>CAVRCN010000023.1:0-147070 GCA_963719575.1 uncultured Acidobacteriaceae bacterium | reverse complement strand
GTTCGCACCCCGTCAAGGTCATCCCTATGATCGCGCCCTCCGGATACTGAATCAAGACTTTTTCAACGTAGAACCGCGCCCCATGCCGAACAATTTGCGAAAGTCCAAACAGGCTCGGCCGTAAACCCCACCGGAACAAGCCCTTAGCTGTACATACAAAAGCGCCAGCACAATATGTTCCTTCAGGAACACTTCTCCACTTTGCAGGCATCCTCGGATCGGCGGGCGGCCCACCAGGTGGTGGAGATCGCCACATGACTTGCCGAGGCCATTTCCGTCTGATGTAGACTCTGTCCCTGAGACTTGGGGGATATTGCACCATGAAGCTGTTCGTGGCGATTGCACTTACGTTTTGGCTCGGCGCGGGCCTGGCAGCGGCACAGACTTCGTCCTCGGCTGAAGGCACGCACGTGCTGGCGCTGGATAATTCGTGGAACCGTGCGCTCGAGACTAAAGACACGAAGGCGCTGGACATGCTTCTGGCGGATACATTCGTTTCCGTCGATATTGACGGTAGCATTGAGACCAAACAGGAATTTCTGGCGAGCTTGAAAGCGCCTGACTATCAGGCTCCCGCGCAGGCCGTGACGGAACAGAGCAAAGCGGATGTTTATGGCGAATCGGCGGTGGTTGTGGGAGTGTTTCGCACCCAGAGTATTCACAAAGGCAAATCGGTAACGCGGCGCGAGCGTTTTGTCGATACGTGGGTGAATCTAAACCACACCTGGAGATGCGTGGCTTCGGTCGCGGTGCTGATCCCCGCGAGTTAGGTAATCCGCTCCGCGAAACCAGGTGTGTGTCCGCGCTCCGGCTAGCTCCCCAAGGAGGGCGTGATTCGAGTGGCGTAGGGGCATCTCTTGCCATTGTGGCCCGTGGAGTCGTGTTCCCTTACCAGAGCGATGGCAAAGCGCTCGGCGCGCGCGGCCGCAGTCGTTTGCTCGGGGGTAAGGCCGGGCGTCATCGCAAGGTTGCGAATGTCTGACAGATGTTGCTCCAGTTCGTCCTTGGTATCGCACTCCATTTATTTCCGATCCCTCTCCAACGAACGACTATATATCACATGGGCGATGCCGTTCGCTCGAATCGAAGGCCCCGCTCTGGCGAGCGGGTGGCGGACAAGAGTGCCCGCCCTACGAGATCCTGATTACACTCCGAATCTTTCGGCGGCTCGGGCTTTTGCCTTGGCTGCTTCTTCTTCTCGATTCTTGGGCGGCGCGGTGGTTTCGAGGGAACGCATTAGGCGCATGGAGACGTTGGCTACTTCGCCGACGGCAACCAGAAACGCCTCTTCATTTCCCTTTGAGGGTTTGTTGAAGCCGGTGATCTTTCTGACGAACTGCAACGACGCCGCGCGAATTTCTTCGTCGGTGACCGGCGGATCGAAGTTGAAAAGAGTTTTAATATTGCGGCACATGTTTTTAACTCCAGCACTCAGCTCTCAGCTATCGGTGATGCCATGGCCCGGGACGGGTCCGCGGGTTCGGGCAGGCTTTTATTCTAATCAAAATCGCATCGTTTCTTCAGGCCGGGCGCTCGGGATCTACCGTTTGATCCAGATAAATCCACAGTATGCGGGCAAACAGCGTGAGCCAGGGAGCCAGCGGCAAAAACAATACACAGGCCCAGACGATATCTTTCACGATCGACCAGGGAGTAAGGCTCCACAGAAGCGCCGCTATGATGGCAATGGTGACCAGCGCCAATCCGTAGCTGACGTACATGGCTCCCAGAAAATAACCGGGCTCGCGCTCGAATTTCAGATCGCAGACTGCGCAGCGCTCGTACATTTTTGGGAACCCGCGAACGATGGAGCCACGAAAGATTTTCCCTGCACGGCAGCGCGGACAACACTGCCACAGGATGCTCACCAGGGGCGAAGGTTTCGCATGGCTTCCCATCGGAATCTGCGGCATTTGCAACTGCCAGTGTAGCGCGCAATGAGCGGAAGGCCGGCCTTCTAAATGCAAAGCCATGCACCTGGTTGGTTGAAGTTTATGGTTCTGCACAGCATTTTTTCTTGACACCTGAAAAATTCGGGGTATGTTAGTTTCGCGGCTGGATTAGCGTTACCCCCTAACGATCGTCGGCTCGCTCTAGCCGTTTCCCCAAGAACAGCTAAACACTCAGCTTCTTTTTCGTTCGAGGAGAAGCACGCCTAATTGTTCGCAACCCAGGAACCTACATGGAGGAGAAGTAAACATGCGTAAGTTCATTGCACCACTCTGTACTTTGACCCTGCTGATCGCCTCGGCCTCGCTGGCCGTGGCGCAGGATGCGGCAACGATCCGCGCGATTTTCGCGTCGGCGCCGAAAGAAGCCACCACCGTCGGTGCCGTCACCATTTTTACCGGTCCACCGAAGGGCTTTAACCCACTCACGGCGAGTGGCGAAGATCTCGCCCGATACGGCCTGCCGCAACGGCCCGACCAGGCTGCCGACCCAGTTCACTACATGCGGTGGGCAAAGGCGATGACGTTGCTGCAGACGCGCGCGACGGGGCTCACGGAAATGCCTTACCACCACTCGCCAATGAAGCCGATCGCAACGCAGCCGTCTGCGCAGGCGATCGCTAACGTCCCGAGCACTACCGGTTCCTATAATTGGAGCGGCGTGACCAACCTCAACAAGCTCACGAAGTGGAATGTCAACACGTCGTTCAACTACATTGAGTCGTTTTGGCCAGTCCCGGTCGCCCAGGCGCCGCTCAACGCCTGCGCGAACGGAATCACCGGCCCGTTCCTGGAATCGACCTGGAATGGAATCGACGGCTTCAATAGCGGCGATGTGGTCCAGGGTGGCAGCTCGATCTACTCTACTTGCACGAAAAAGCCTGTTTACAATGGCTGGGTCGAATGGTACCCAAGCTATGCCGAGCTTGAAATCGATTGCGGATCGAAAGCCTGCGTGGTCAGCCCGGGCGATGTTTTTTACGTCGCTACTTACGGAACGTCGGGTACGGCGACCCAAACCGTTTTTGAAGAAGACACCACCCAGGGCTGGTACATAACAGCTTCTCTTCCCTGGGTTTCCGGACCAGGCCTGATCGGGAACAGCGAAGAGCAGATCGTTGAGCGCCCGTGCTGCGTCACCGTGGGCGACAGCGAAGAGGATTACGCACTCAACCACTACAACTACGAGTGGTTCAGCGACGCCAACGGGACGGATGGCAAAGGCACTGCGTTCTATGCCGGTGAGCAGACCACACTGACTTACATCCTCACCATGTACGATGACTCGGGTACCATCCCCATCTCGTATGTAGACGAGCAGGGCACCGCAGGAAACGCAGGAAAATACAGTCTGTTCTTCTCGGACGAAAACTGCGCCTATAGCGGCGGCTGCACTCCGTAAGTAAGTCAACTGCTTTTCATTTGGCAGTTTGTTAGAACTCCGGGCTCACTCGAAAGGGTGGGCCTTTTTTTCGTCGTGGTGCAGTTGCGGAGGAGCAAATTGCGCCGCCCTCCTCTGTCCGTACCGCCCTCGCACCAACCGTCTTGTCATCCTGAGGCCCGCGCCGTTTGCGGGCCGAAGGACCTATGCAAGTTGCTGCCGTTGAGGCGCTGCCGGCAAGTTGCACAGGTCCTTCGCTTCGCTCAGGATGACAAGTCGTGTTTGGAGACTGCACCACGAAACTGAGGAGTAGGAAAGCTGGCGCCGCGTAACTTGACTTTACTAACCGTGAAATGGAAAAGGCCACGAATTGCGTCGTAGCCTTTCCTCATCTTTGCTTATCAAAAAGCCTGGAGCGGTTAGTGCCGTCCGCCGCCTGGTCCGCCGCGGCCACGGTCGCGGCCACCACCGCCGCCGCCGCCGTTGCGTCCGCCACGGCCTCCGCGGCCACGGCCTCCGCCGCCACCGCCGGGACGGCCGCCACGGCCGCGATCTCCGCCACCACCGTGGGGACGGTCGCCATGCGGACGGTCGCTGCTAATGCCGCCGACGTGGGGCGCGCCTTCGCGGTTGAAATTGGGCTCACCGCTGTCGGGCTCATCCGGAAAATCGCCGCCACCCTCGATCACAACCGTGCCCGTGGGGGCAGCTTCGCCTTCTACCGCAGCAACTCCGCCCTCGGGCAGCGGAGCCCCGCCCATCTTGGCGCGCTGTTCTTTCAAGATCGCCTTGCGCGAGAGGCGGATGCGGTTGCCTTCGACGGCCAGCACTTTCACCAGCACCTGGTCGCCTTCTTTCAGCTCGTCGCGAACATCGGCAATGCGATGCTCCGCCACTTCGCTGATGTGCAGCAAGCCGTCCGTTCCGGGGATGATTTCGACAAACGCGCCGAAATCCGCGAGGCGCGTGACTTTGCCGAGATAGGTCTTCCCTACTTCCGCGGTCGCGGTCAGATCGCCGATAATCTGCAACGCCTTCGCGGCGGAAGCCTGATCGCTCGATGCAACTTTGACCAGGCCGGAATCTTCCACGTCGATCTTGACCCCGGTTTGTTCCACGATGCTGCGAATCATCTTGCCGCCCGGGCCGATCAGGTCGCGAATCTTGTCGACCGGAATCTGCACGGTGTAGAAGCGTGGAGCGAAGTCGGAAATCTTTTCGCGGCCGGTGGAAATCACTTCCTCCATCTTGCCGAGAATGTGCAACCGTCCGCGTTGCGCCTGCGCCAGCGCCTCGCGCATGATCTGCGAGGTGATGCCGGCGACCTTGATATCCATCTGCAGAGCGGTAATGCCATCTTTCGTGCCGGCGACTTTAAAATCCATGTCGCCGTAGTGATCTTCCGCGCCCGCGATGTCGGTGAGGATGGCGTACTGCTCGCCTTCTTTCACCAGTCCCATCGCGACTCCGGCGACGGCAGCTTTCAGCGGAACGCCTGCATCCATCAGCGAGAGCGACGCGCCGCAAACCGAGGCCATGGACGACGAGCCGTTCGACTCGAGAATGTCGGAAACCACGCGCATGGCGTAAGGCCACGATTCTTCCGTGGGCAGCACCGCGGAGATGGCGCGCTCGGCGAGTGCGCCGTGGCCAATCTCGCGACGACCCGCGCCGCGCATAAATGCCACTTCTCCAACTGAAAACGGCGGGAAGTTATAGTGCAACATGAAGCGCTTCTTGGCCTCGCCTTCGAAGCCTTCGATGCGCTGCATGTCGTCGCTGGTGCCGAGCGTGGTGGTGACTAGCGCCTGGGTTTCGCCGCGGGTGAAGACTGCCGAACCGTGGGTGCGGGGCAAGACTCCGGCTTCAATCCAGATTTCGCGAACCTGGTCGAACGCGCGCCCATCCGGACGGCGTTTCGCCTCGATCACCTGCGAGCGGAAAATGTCTTCGCGCAGTTTTTCGTAATACTGTTTGAGTTTTTCCTGGGCTTTCTTGTCGTCTTCGGGGATCGGCGCCAACAACTGCTTCTTCAGGTCTTTGACCAGGTTGTGGCTTTCGGCCTTGGGATGCTTCTGGGTATCGAGGCGGTCTGCGAGATCCGCGCCGACGCGTTTCTTGAGATCGTTGTAATAGGGCTGGTCGAATTGCGGCGGCTCGACCGTGCGCTTGGGCTTGCCGACTTTTGCCTGCAGTTCTTTGAGCGCGGCGCAGATTTTCTTGATCTCGGTGTGGCCGAATTCGATGGCGTCGACCACGGTTTCTTCTTTTACTTCTTTGGCGCCCGATTCGATCATCACGATGGCTTCGGCGGTGCCGACGACCATGATGTTCAGCAGGCTCTCGCGCATTTCGTCGTAGGTGGGGTTGACGATGAACTGTCCGTTGACCAGGCCTACGCGCACTGCGCCGATGGGGCCGAGGAACGGAATGTCGGAAAGGGTGAGCGCGGCCGATGCGCCGTTGATGCCGAGCACGTCGGGATCGTTATTGCTGTCCGCCGACAACACGAACGCGATCACCTGGGTTTCGCACTTGAAGCCTTCGGCGAACATGGGGCGGACGGGGCGGTCAATCTGGCGGCTGGTGAGGACTTCGCGCTCGCTCATGCGGCCTTCGCGCTTGATGAAGCCGCCGGGGAAACGTCCGCCGGCGTAGGTGTATTCGCGGTAATCGACCGTGAGCGGGAAAAAATCGATGCCCTCGCGGGGATCGGCATTGGCGGTGGCGGTAGCCAGTACAACGTTTTCGCCCAGGCGCACTACGGCGGCGCCATGGGCCTGCTTGGCTAATTTTCCGGTTTCAAACGAGATGTGTTTCCCGCCGGCGAGTTCTACTGTGATGCTGCTAACTTCTGGTTTCATGATTCATTCCTTTGAGAGATGCGCCACCTGAGGCGGCTGCCAGAGACGACGAAGAGACGAGCGCTGCGTGGCTAATTTTCTGGGATGTGACACTAAGACGCAAGATCAGACGCGAAGGGTCACACCCTCCCGTCCGTGGCCGACTGCCACGGCGAACGGAGAAGGACTGCGCTAAAAGATGCACGTGTGGAAGATTCCTCAATGCTGACCCGTCTGCAAGGTTTGACGGAGTTTTCAGAAATATCCCGGGAAACCCGGCGGAAAAGCTCACTTATGGGAGCGGCCGCTTCCCATCCTTAGACAAAGTGCATGCAGGGATGGGGCACCCGGGCAAGTGGTTACTTGCGGATGCCGAGCTTGGTGATGACGCCCTTGTAACGCTCGGAATCGTATTTCTTGAGATAGTCCAGCAAGCGACGCCGCTTGCTGACCAGCATGAGAAGGCCGCGGCGCGAGCCGTGGTCTTTCTGGTGCGTCTTGAAGTGCTCCGTCAGCTGTCCAATACGTTCGCTCAGCAACGCGATCTGTACTTCCGGACTTCCGGTATCCGTTGTGTGCGTACCGTACTGGTCAATGAGGGACTTTTTTTGCTCTCTGGCTAGCACTAACCTGGTGCACTCCTGTCTTTAATTATCTGTCTATGTGACAGTTCCAGAGTAACACGGGGAGTTGTGGAGCGTAAAGACGGCGGAGGGACGGGCTTCGTTGGAGTTCTCGCAGCTTGCGGAAAAACTGACGTCTCCCGCGCTCGGTGTCATAAACTGGCTGGAGCAATGGCCCCATTCCGTCGCAAGGTCGTGATTACGTGCGTCGTCCTCGCTTTCCTCGCGGCGTCTGCGCTGGCAAAACGGCTATCACCGAGGCCAGTCGCTCCGGTGACCTCCGGCGGAATCCGGTACTCAGCAGAGGGCAACGGAAGGGACCAATACGTCGTTGCGGCGGATGCTTCAACCGGTAACGTGTTGTGGAGAGTGAAGGTGTTCCATACCCATATCAAGCCCTGGTGGGAGGAAGACGTACAGTGGGTCTACATTACTGACTTGAAAATCGCGGACAACTCGCTTTTTGTGCGAGATGAGAAGTCGCGATGCTATTCGATTGACCTCACGAGGAAACACGTAAAGAAGAAGCAATGCGGTGGCATTTTTTCACCATAGCCCGCCTTCAGAACGGCCGGATAATGAGGATGGTGACTAACGCGGCGATGCAGATGCCGAGGACCAGGAGCGACAGCTTCTCGCTCTTGCCTTCGCCCTTTAAGAGGCTCGGTTTGGCGTCCGTGGCTTCCATGATGATGCTAGTTTGCCGCAGCGGGCGATCCCGGACAATGGCCCGACCGTGGATGGCACAGGGGTAACATGCCTAAAGTTCGCCTCCGGAGGCGTTCAGCCTCGCTACACGCTAGATTCCGTAGTTCACGCCACGAAGCCCGTCTTTGTAGGCTTCGCGTGCTTCGGTGGCTTTCGTGTGGGCGTCGTGTTCGGTGAAGTGGGCGGCATCCCACTTCTCCATTGCGATCATGGAATGGTCGGGTGTGGCCAACGCTTCTTCCGCACGAATGGCGTTAACCCATTCATCGGTAGCCTTTTTGTAGGCGAGACGTAATTGATCCAGGTCCGCTGGGCTCATGATCGGAACAGGCTAATGCCGGTACGCAGCCCGGTCAATGGAATGAGACGAAATTCACGGAAAATTAACAGCGAGAGTTCTACTTTCCGGCGAGCCCGCGGGGGCACTGCCGAGGGCGGCCTGGCGGCTGGACAACTGGCGATGCGCATGCTTTATTTCTTGAGATGAGAGTTTTGATATCGGGCGCGGGAATCGCGGGACCGACTCTGGCCTACTGGCTGGCGCATTACGGATTCGTGCCCACTATCGTAGAAACCGCACCGCGCCTGCGGACTGGCGGCTACGTCATCGACTTCTGGGGCGCGGGCTTCGACATTGCCGAGCGCATGGGGCTGTTGCCGGAGATCATGCGCAAGGGGTATGTGTTCCGGGAGGTAAGAATTGTGAACGGGAGCGGGAAACGGGTGACCGGGTTTCCGGTCGACGCATTTGCGCGTGTGACGCGCGGCCGCTACGTCAGCCTTCCGCGATCGGACCTTGCGGCCTCTATTTTCGGCGGGATCGCAGGCAAGGTGGAAACCATATTTGGCGACAGCATTGATCGCATCGAGCAGAGCGAAAGCGGGGTTCGCGTCACCTTCCAGAGTGGAGGCGTCAGGGAGTTCGATCTGATCGTGGGAGCTGACGGGCTCCATTCCCGCGTGCGCGAACTGGTTTTTGGCGAGGAAAGCCGATTTGAAAAGTATCTGGGTTACAAAGCCGCGGCCTTCGCGGTTCAGGGTTACCCGCACCGGGACGAACTGGTTTATCTGATGTACACGCAGGTGGGCCAACAGGTGGGACGGTTTGCTCTGCGCGGCGACCGCACCATGTTCCTGTTTACCTTTGCCGACGAAAATGCTTCTGGCGGCGACACCGTGCAGTCCCAGAAAGCGCTGTTGCGGCAGCGGTTCGGAAATAGCGGATGGGAATGTCCAGAGATTCTGGAGGCTCTCGACTCCGCCGAGGACCTCTATTTCGATCGCGTCAGCCAGATACATATGGATCCGCAGCAAGGACTGTGGACGCGGGGCCGCGTCACGTTGCTCGGCGATGCGGCTTCCTGCGTCTCGCTGCTGGCCGGGCAGGGTTGCGCTTTGGCCATGGTGGCGGCGTATATTCTGGCGGGCGAGCTGTACCGTGCCAAGGGTAACTACGCCGAAGCCTTTCAACGGTATCAGGATCTGTTTGGGCCGTTCGTTTTCAGCAAGCAGAAAGCAGCAATGCGCTTTGCCGGCGCATTTGCGCCGAAGTCGCAGTTCGCGATGTTCCTGCGCAATCAGATTTTCAGGCTGATGGCGATCCCGTGGATTGCCGATCTGGCTGTCGGCCGTGATCTGGCCGACAGAATCACTCTTCCGGATTACTGACGGCGCTGATTCGTCTCTACTGCGTTTCCACACACGATTCCGGCGAGGCCAGGTCGCGCTCGAAAGATATCCTGGTCGGAACCAGCCCGAGATCCGTGTACAGTTCCAGCGTAAAGTGCGCCGATACGCCGTCCGTGGAATGCACCAGCAATTCGGCCCAGCCGTCGCGGTCGTCGTCGAATTCGTTCAGGATGGTTTGAAAATCGAGCGTGTCGCCGAGTGAAGCTCCGGGGCGGCCTTCGCGCATGGAACTGGACCAGCTTGTATCGGATGAAAGCATCTCGAGGCGATCGGGCTGCTCGGATCGAGGCGCGGAGGCTTTCTGCGCGTCTTTCTCTGCATCCCCTGACTGTGGCGCACGTGGCTCCCCGCGAAGCCATGCTGTCATCAGAAACGCGGCTGCGCCATCGAGATTCCAGCGCGCGCGAACGAAGAGCCGGGGAGCGGCATCGGGTGTGAGGCGGAACGCGCGCACGTCGTAATCGAGCTGGCCCTCGCCGGCCGCCAGTTTTTTATCGCGATGCAGCCATTCGCGGCGTCGGGCGCGGACGTTCGCTGCCAGCCATGGATCGGGATTCTGCTCGGGCACACTGCCGTTGGCGCGGAGCGTTGCGTCCAGGCGAGGTAGTTCCTGGAGCATCTGCTGGTTGAGCAGCGCGGTAATCTGTTTCTGGAAATTCGCCGTGGGCTTCCAGTCCGCGAGTTCGGCGACGTGAACCGGAGCGGCCGCGGAAGTGGGTGAGGCAGAATGCGAAGCCGCGAGCGGCGATGCAACTTGCACTGCGGCCACTGGTGCCCGCCGCACCACAAAATATTCTTCTGGCGACGCGGAGAATGCTGCCTGCTGCGCTTCCGGTACCGTGGCGAGAAAGCCAAGAGCCAGCGAGCATCCTGTGGGCGCGGTCACGGAACGCGCAATCGTCACTGGGACGGTGGAGTCCGAAGAAACGCTCAAGGTCCACTCGTCGCCGGGCGCGGTGTCTTTCACGCCCTCGGGGAGACTGCGTGACGTCCCGGCATCGGTTTCCCATAGCTCTTCGAGGCCCGCCAGATGCGCGGATGACTGAGCGGGAGCGGCAATTTTCTGCGGCGCGCCGGTCTGTAATGCGTGCGAAGCTTGTCCGAAGCGTGATTCGCTGTCGGTGGCGACCATGAACACAACATGGTTCGCGTCGTAGCGCACTGCGACAAAGGCCGGGGAGGCGTTGATGCGCGACTCCGCACTGGCCGAGGGCCGCGCTTCCAGTTGCTTTTTCTGGTCTTCTTTCTGGTGTTCGACGAACTTTCTTTTGCGCTCGTTCTCGATGTGGTCGAAGATGGTGCCGTCGGGCAGGTGCTGGCCGCGCTCCCAGCGGAACGCAGACCACATGATGAACAGATAGAGCCCTGCCCCGAGGGCCACGTATGGCCGGTATTTCCGCCGCATGATTAGAAATTTACCGTGTTTTGCGGCGCGGGCAGAATGACTTTGGTGTCAGCGGAAATGGGCGGGTGCCAATCCCAAGGTCGTAGTCAAAAACGGCGGACAAGAGTGTCCGCCCTACACGGGCAACACCGCGACTTAGCGGTGGCGCAGGCCGTAGCCGATGGCGTATCCGGATGCTGCCATGTTCACCATGGGGGTGAGGCGCTCCAGGCGGTGATGGCCCATCTTGTGGAATATATAGCTGAGGCCCGTCACGCCCGCGGTTTCGCCCACGAAGTTAACGGCCAGGCCGGCGGTGCTGCCGCTGAAGATGCGCGCGACCGGATTCAACTCCTGACCGCCGCCCTGAAGGTTGTTGCGGGTTACTACAAAATCGCCGGCGCTGGTAAGCACGGTCCCGGCGAACAGCAGCGTGTTTTCACGATCCCAGAAACGGCGGTGGCTGGGCGCCTCCGGCAGAGGCTTTAGTTCGATCGGTTCGACGGGACGCACCGGCTCCATGGCATCGCGGGCATCGAGCGGGTGAAGCAGCGCCATCGCCACTGGTTGCTGGGCTCGTTGGGCTTGTTGTTGGACCTGTTGTTGACTCTGGCCGGCCGCACACAGGCCGAAAACCGCGAGTAGACTCGCCAGCCCGTACCGAATCGCTGCAGTTGAGAATTTGGTCGGCATAACCTTAGTGAGGGCCCCCCATCGTCCTGCAGTACTAGTACTACCACGCAGGCCTATGCAGCGAAATGGCACATAAGTGGTTCATGACAGGTTACTTCGGCGGTTACTCCACCTGACTTTAGTGACTTTGGGATGGTTACCGTATCATTGTGGCAAGGGCGGCCTTTGACTTGGGGCTCGTGTAAGACCGAAACTCCCTTTCGAATGCAGAAGTAAGAAGTCAGAATGCAGAAGTAAAACCGGGTATTACTTCTGCATTTTGAATTTTGACTTCTTGATTCGAAGGAGTGGACGGGCAAGATCAACTTCTCACACCGGTGAATCGGTTTCGTTTCGGGTCGGTTTTCCGAGTACGCCGGGCATGCCGTCATCTTGCAGGTACCTCCTGAAGATGACCGCTGCATACGACTCCCCAGATGTCGTAAGCTAGTGTCGTGCGTTGTCCCCGCTGCGGGAACTCGAACCCGGAAACCAACCGCTTCTGCGGCATGTGCGGAGGCCCGCTGCGAAGCGTCCCGGCACAGCCCGCGACTCCAAAGTCGGCAGTGCCGCCGTCCGCGGCTTCGCCGTCGACACAGAAACCGGCCGCGCCCGTCTTCTCGGCGAGCGAAGCAGCGAAGCTGATCGAAGCCAAGATTGCCGAGGCTAAAGCCGCCCAAACCAAAGGTGCTGAAAACAAGGTTGCGGAAACCAAGATTGCTGAAGCAAAGATTGCGGACGGGGGTATCACCGAAAATACGATTGCCGAAGCGTCGATTGCCGAGTCCAAGCCCGCCGTCACGACGCCGGTAACCGCGCCGATTCTGCCTTCGAAACCCGCTGCGGTAAAACCTGCGCCCGTGAGCCCCGAACACGTCAGGCCGGCGCCGGCCCCTCCTGTTGTGTCTGCACCCGTGTCTGCACCAGTTGCCCGGGCCGCGAATCCAGCTTCTATTTCTCCGCCGGTTGCGTCGTCGCCGGCTGCCGCACCGGCGGAGCGCCCGCCGCTTCGCGAGGATCGTCTTCGCGAAAATCGCCCTGTCATTTCCGGGCCTTCGTTTCTGGGATTGAATGATCCTCCGCCTGCACGCCGCAGCGAAAAACTCCCTCCCGATCCGAGTCTGCAAACTTCACAAAATCTCGACTATCTTCTCGAGGACGAAGAGCGCGGTCGGGAGAGCAGCGGCGGAGCCTGGAAATATGTGTTGATGCTGCTGGCGTTGGCGCTGGCAGTGGGCCTTGGATATGCGCGGTGGAGCGGCCAGGGTTTCGTGGGATTGATCTCGTCGGTGAAGCCCAGCGCGTCATCATCATCATCGTCCTCTGCGTCGAAGCCGGCCACGCCGCCAGCTTCTGCCGGGTCGACGCCGGACGCTGCGGCTTCGACGCCTGCGGCTCCGGATGGGACCGCAGGGGGAAATGGGGCGACTCCAGCTGGCACAACCGCAACCGGCGCTGGGGACGCGGCGAATTCCGCGACTGCGACGAATCCTGCCGGGTCGACGACTTCGGCGCAGCCTGCCACAACCAGCGCCCCAACCGCAGCCCCGGCCCCCGCAGCCGGCGACGCGGGTTCGAATCCTCCATCGTCAGGATCGGCGGTTTCCGGTTCAAGTGCTTCAAGCCCGGCCGCTTCGACGCCAGGGGCTCCGACCCCAGCCGCTCCGGGCCCGGCTGCTTCCGATTCCGCTGACAATAACGAGCAGCCTGCGGCAGCGGAACCCGTGGCGAAACCCGCTCCCAGGCCGAAGCCTCCTGCCAAACCCGTAGACCCGGTCGCCGAGGCGGAGAAATTTATTTATGGCCGGGGCGCTCCGCAGAACTGTGATCGCGGCATGAAGACACTGCGGCCATCGGCAGCAAAGGGAAATCCCAAGGCGATGATCTCGCTGGGCGCGCTCTATGCCACCGGGGTTTGCGCGCCCCGCGACCTGCCTACGGCGTATCACTGGTTTGCGCTCGCTCTGCGCAAGGAACCGGACGACCAGCCGCTGCAGGAGAATATGAAAAAACTCTGGAGCGACATGACGCAGCCGGAACGCCAGCTCGCCATCCGCCTGAGCCAGTAAGTTCAGTTCGCGTGGAGCGGGCACTCTGCCCGCTGCTGCGAGAAAGCCTGCCCGCACACAATCACCTTCCCCGGGCAATCCAACTGGCCGCTTCGTCTGTACGTAACATAGAGTTGAGCGAAGAAGAGAGGCAGCTTTTGTCGAGTCCGGCGGATGCGAATCGGTCTGCTTCGCTCGGGGGCAGGCCCTGGCGAAAGCCGGCAGGATGCGGGCGTTACTTTGGCTTTATTTCTTGGCGGTGCGGTTTGCCTGGGGCGCGGGTTTGGGGGGAGCGGGGGCGACGTAGACGTACTCGCCCGGTTTCGCGTAGCCGAGTTGCTCGCGGGCTTCTTTTTCGATGGCCTTGTCGTCTTTCTTGAGGGCTTCGATCTCGCGGGCGTAGCGCTCGTTTTCTGCCTGCTCGGCGAGGAGCTGGCGGTGCAGCGATTCGTACTCGGCGCGCTTCTGCTTGTAGACGACCATGCCGTTGGCGCCGAAGACGACGTGGGCGAACAGCGAGACGGCGACTACAACAACGAAAATTGTGGCGATGCGGCGGCGCAGAACGTAGATGCTCATGAACCAGGGGCGGATGCGGCCGGCCCACGATGCGGCCAGGGCTTCGGCTTGCGGGGCGCGCTCGGCCATGGCGCGCAGGCCGTCTTCGGGGCGCGGGAACTTCCTCGGGAATCTGGAGGGAAACTTTCTCGGAAATCGGGGCAGATTTTTTACTCGAAAATCCATTGTTTGGCGGCCGCGCTTAATTTCTCGATATCCGGTTCGCTGCGCGCTTCGGAATAGACGCGCACGACCGGCTCGGTTCCCGACAAGCGATAACAGACCCAGGAGCCGTCGTCGAGCACCAACTTCAATCCGTCGATGCGGACGACGCTGAGAACCTTGCGTCCGGAAAATTGCTTTGGATCAGAACCCAGCTTCTCAGTGAACTTCGCTTTCACCTCGGGCGTCAAGCGGAAGTTCTCGCGGAGCGGATAGTACGAACCAACTTGGTTACACAGCGCGCGCAATTGCTCGCCCAGCGACTTGCCGCGTTTGGCGACCATTTCGCAGCACAGGAGTCCGGCGAGCACGCCGTCTTTTTCCGGAACATGGTGGCGAATGGAAAGTCCGGCGCTCTCTTCCCCGCCGATCGCGATTTTGTCTTGCATGATGAGCTCGCCGATGTATTTGAATCCTACGGGCGTTTCGTGCAGCGGCACGCCGTGGGCTTTGGCGAGAGCGTTGATCAGGTTGGTGGTGGCTACGGATTTCGCGACACCGTTTTTCCAGCCGCGGCTTTCCACCAGGTAATCAAACAAGAGAGCGATTACGTAGTTCGGCTGCAGGAAGGTGCCGTCGGCGTCGACTATGCCGAAGCGGTCGGCGTCGCCGTCGGTGGCAATGCCGATGCTGGCTTTGGTTTCGTGCATTTTGTTTCGCAGGTCTTCGAGGAGATGGTCATCGGGTTCTGGGGCGTGGCCTCCGAATAACACGTCGCGATTGTCGTGGACGGTGGCGACGTTCACTCCGGCTTCGCGGAGGAGTTGGTCGGAATATCCGCGAGCGGCTCCCCACATCGGGTCAAAAGCCACGCGGGTGCCGGCTTTGCGAATCACGCTTAGATCGACGATCTCAGCGAGGCGCTTCAGGTACATGGGTTTGGGATCGAGAGTCTGCCTGGCTTTTTCGGGGTGTGCGGTTGCTGACGGCGTACTTTTGGAAGCGGCGTCGGTTGCGCTGTCCGCGGAAACGATTTCGGCCTCGATGCGTTTGGTGACTTCCGGCAGGGCCGGGCAACCATCGGGAGTGGAAAATTTGATGCCGTTGTATTCCGGGGGATTGTGCGAGGCGGTGAAGTTGATGA
The DNA here is from genome assembly GCA_963719575.1 of uncultured Acidobacteriaceae bacterium. Classification (GTDB taxonomy): domain Bacteria; phylum Acidobacteriota; class Terriglobia; order Terriglobales; family Acidobacteriaceae; genus Sulfotelmatobacter. The sequence goes on along the minus strand of CAVRCN010000023.1, from coordinate 131,909 downwards.
CGCCATCGGCTTTGGTCTGGATCACGGCATAAGCGAAGGCGGGAGTGGGCGCGGCTTCGGCGACGACAAGGGGAGTGATGGCGTGACTTTCGAGAATTTCGGCGGCCATGGCGCAGAACGTTTCGCCGAGGAAGCGGGGGTCGCGGCCTACGATTACGCGGGCGCCCTGCGGTTTCTGCGAGGCCACGTAGCGGGCGATGCCGGTGACGGCGCGGCGCACGTTGGCGAAGGTAAATTCTTCGGCCATCACGGCCCGCCAGCCGGATGTTCCGAATTTTATTTGTGTCGGCATGTTTGAACCTCTCACAACGTCATTTACAACGTGAAGTGCTACTCTGACAATGAATGCGGCTGCGGAAAAGCGATTCGCAGGAGAAAATGCGCACCTCAGGCGCTAAAGCGCGGACACATTTTCAACGACTAACGGCACGAGTAAACTCGTGCCCTTCCCGAACCCGCTTCGAACTGGGGTTTTCCGCAACCACCGGAAGCCGTGCCTTCCCGAACCCACTGATGAGATGTTGTCCACTTGTGAAGGCCAAAGTCGACGGTGAAGGGCCTGACCACCGACGCATGATTCTATATGACTGATAAACGAATCGTCTTTACTACCGCGAGTTCCGAAGAGGAAGCGCGCAAGATTGCGCGGCAACTGGTGGAACACAAATTGGCTGCCTGCGTGAATATTCTGCCGCAGGTCGAATCCATTTATCGATGGCAGGACAAGGTGGAGTCTTCGCGGGAGTGGCTGTTGCTGATCAAGACGACTGCGGAGGGATTTGTTGCGGTGCGCGATGCCATTCTTGAATTGCATTCTTACGAACTTCCGGAGTGCGTGGCGATTGCCGTGGAGGACGGGAGTCTGGGGTATCTGGAGTGGGTGGCGGATTCGGTGAAGTCGGGTGGGGAGTAGGCATCCAGTGGTCATCCTGAGCGGAGCGGGGAAATGCGCGAAGCGCATTTCCCCGCGGAGTCGAAGGAACCCTGTAACTCCCGAGCAAGCAAAGGCGCATCAGGGAATTCTCCCCGTGCGTGATATGGAGTGTGCCGCCGAGAGTGCGTGTGCAACTTGAGAATTCCTTGACGGGTTCGTGACAGCTTCCGCGGGTATGGGGTCCTTCGACTACGCGAGCCGATTCGCATTCGCGAATCGGCTCACTTCGCTCAGGATGACAATGCGTTTTTTATGCTTTGAGATTACTGCACGGGCTGGAGCTGGGTGGAGAGCTGGTTGACGGCGGTTACGTCGTAGAAGCCGGTCAGGTCGGCGTGGCCGGCTAGGGTTTCGCGCTCCTTGCCGTCGACCAGAATTTTTACTTTTAGAACGCCGGGGATATTGGCTGACAGAGTGTGGATAAGTGAAGTTACGGTGAGATCTTCCACCAGGACTCCGGAGCGGTGGCCGTCGGCGAAGGCGGAGTTGAGGTCGATGACTGCGACGCCGGGGTCGACCAGGAAAACGCTGCGCACGTCGGCGCCGGGAGCCAGAGTGTGGGGAGACGTTTTGTCGAGATAGATGGTGAGCAGGGCGCTGAGCAATTCTTCGGCGCGCTGCTGGCGTCCGCTGGGCAGAGGAATTTGCGCGGAGCGCGGGCGCAGCGAACCGTCTTCGTCAAAGGCGACGAACAGGGTGGCGCGCTCGGTGGGACCGGAAAAAGTGGGAGCCAGCGCGCGGGTATCGGCGGCGGACGGGTTGGACGGGCCGGGAATGGCAGCGACGCGGCCGCGCATGTGCCAGGCGTAGAGGCTCATGCCAAGCACGGCGACGAGCAGCACGGCAACGCCGATGAGCAGATGGCGGGGAATCATCGCGGGGCTCCCAGGCGGTCGCGGTCGGCGGCGATGGCGGTGGCTACGGCGCTGGTGACGAGTTGCTGGTAGTCGGGCGCGGTGAGTTGCATCAGGTCGGAACCTTGCGGAGCTACCTCGATCGCAAGGGCGGCGGTGGTCACGTTATTCAGCGGGCGCAGCGGCGCGGTGAGGGCGCGGACGGGAATTTGGCGCTTCTGGAATTCGTTGGTGATGTCCGCAGCCGCGCTTTGGCTGAGCGTGAGAAATGCCTGCTGTGACGTAGCCCACGAATGGAATGGTCCGCGATCGTCGCCGCCGTAGGGCATTAACGCCGTATAGACGCGAACTCCGTGGCCGATAGCGGTGGCGTGCAGCGCGATGTAGACGGCGACGCGATTGGTGTTGGTGAGGTAAGCGCGCTGATCGAGACTGAGAGTGGCGTCGGAATCGCGCAGATCGAGAACGGTGATGCCGCGGCTCTCCAGTTCCTGGCGGAGGCTGCGAGCGAGGGCGACGGTGACGTCTTTTTCGAAGAGCGTGGGGCTGAGAGTTTCGCCGCGGTCGTCGCCGCCGTGAGAGGCGTCGATCACGGCGAAATAGCGGTGCGAGATTGGCGAAGGCCCCGCTGCCACGGCAATGCCGGCGGGCGCCGGCGGAGTGGGAGGAGCGACTACCGTTTGCGCGGTCGCGGGAGACGTGGGGGAGATGGTCACCGTGCGTCCGTCGGCGCTGAAACTGGCGATTAGAGGGACCGGAGAGCTAACCGTGATGGCTGCGGCGCCGTTGCTTTCCGCGTAAGTGGCGGAGGGGATCACCTTGCTGCCGAACGTGAGCGTGGGCAGAGCCGGGGCTACCAGCGGCTCGCGGTTGAACGTCATGCGCAAGGCGCCGGGTTCGGTCGAGACCGAGGGGTTCACCGGCGTGGTGAAGTGGAACACCAGCTTGGGAGGATTTTCGCCCGCGAGCGACGCGGTGAAATGGGTGGCGATGCTGCCGATGAAGAGACGGTCGGAATCTTCGTGCACGGTGACCGGGCCTCCGAGAAAACGAGGTAACAAAGAGGCGAGCGCAGAGACCGGGACCAGCCCTCGTTCGTTTTCGAGCAGGAAGCGGGCGGGGAGTTCGGCGTCGTGACCCTGCACGCGGATGCGGGTTTTGCCGACGAAGAAGTCTCCCTCGACGCGGTTGTTGTAACGCAGACGCCAGCGCTGGCCTTCGAATTTGGCGCTGACTTTGCCGAGCGGTTCGAGGACTTCGAGCAGGCCGACGTAGTCTCGGCGGTCGCGCTGGACCACGGGCAAAGAATAGTTGGCGGCGGTGGAATAGACGGAGAGATGCTTGTCGGGGGCGGCGGCGAGCAGAAGAATTGCGGCGAGGAGGACTGGAAAGCAGATCAGCAACGCTCTCGACCACAAGGGACGAAATATCCCGCGGACGAATCCTTGTATTCCGCCGCTGCGCAAAAGTTTATTCCAGCGCATAGATGGTCAGTCCGCTCAGCAGCTTGGGATAAAAGTCTGTGGATTTTTGCGGCATGACTTCGCCGGCGAAAGCTACGTCGCGCACCTGCTGCACGCGGCAGGGGTTCATGAGAAAGGCGATGTCGGCTTTGCCGCTGCGAACCTGGCCGAGGGCTTCGTCGGCGTCGCGCACGTAGGAGAGGTTGCGCTGCTCGCGAATGGATTCTTCGGAGAGTTTCAGGACGCCTTCCAGCAGGCATTTGTGGAGCTGAACGACGTTGAGTTGCTGCTGGCGCGGAGACAGGCCAGCGAGCATGGATGCGGCTGCGCCCGAGCGCAGGTTGCCGAGAAGAAATGCCCGGTTGGCGGTGACGGCCAGCAGCGTTGGGCCAGATTTTCCTTTGTCGCGAAGAATGGCGGCGGCACGCGGGCCGTCGAGGGCGGGATCGATTTCCTCCACTTCGAACAATTTGCGGGCGGAGAGTTGAAAATCTTCGGCGGAGAACGACGGCAGCCCGCGGACGGCGCGGTGCGTGGGCAGGACGACCATTCCTGGGCTGTTGAGGTTGACGAAGGTCATCATCAGGAATTCGTAGGGAGCGTCGGGTGCGGCGGAGGCGTTTGCAGCGCGGCGCTCGTCGCGGTAGGCCAGCGCGGTTTCGTAGCGGTGGTGTCCGTCGGCGATGATCAGCTTTTTGTCCTGCATCAGTTTCTGAACGGAAGCGATCAGCGTGGGATCGGAGACCTGCCAGATGCGGTTGACTACCTGGTATTCGTCCGTGAGTTCGGTCGCCGGAGCAGATTTGGACCCGGCGGCGAGCGCTGCATCGATTTCGCCGGAGTCTTCGTAGAGCATGAAGATCTGGCCGAAATGGGCGCGGGTGGCGCGCAGCAGGTCGAGGCGATCGGCTTTGGGCTTGGCCAGAGTCTGCTCGTGGCGGAAAACTACCCGGGCGGAATAGTCCTCGACGCGGCCGAGGGCGACGAATCCGCGGCGCTCGTGCACGGGACCCTCGGCGGCGCTTTCTCCCGGGGCGGTGAAGTGCTGGGAATAAACATAGATCGAGGGAGCGGAGTCCTGGCGCAGGACGCCTTGGGTGCGCCAGGCGTGGAAATCGGCTGCGGCTCGGGTATATACCGTATTTGCTGGATTGTCACCGGCTTCCCGCCGGCCGAGAATAATGCGAACCAGGTTGTAGGGGCTGGCGGCATAATAGCGGTCCTGCATGCTGGGGCTGATTTTGTCGTAGGGCTGGGTGACGGCTTGACCCAGGGAGACTTGTTTAGGATCGTAACGGAGCGCGCGAAAAGGAATGATTTGAGCCATAGGAAACCCTTGATTGTAGCAAGGTTGGGCTGTGGGCTGGATGAACGTCCCTTTCTGAGTAGTGCTTCAGGTTTGAAACTGAGGCGGCACCAAGATCCCCACTTCTCGCAAAAGACGCGAGAAATGGGGCACCCAGATCAAACTTTGGCCTCATCTGGGTCGACGGAAACTGGGGCGGACCGAACTGGGAGCTAACTTTGGGAATTGTCTCTAAATTTTGACAAAAAGCCTGCTGCGCCTGGGGAAAGCTGTGATAATATCCGCCGCAATGAGGTATTTATGGCCCGCCTGAATGATTGGCGTCGGTCATCTCGCCCTGGGACCCTAGTTCGAGCAGTTGCCTGCCTCTGCGGTCACAGCTTCGACGCGTCTGACGTCTCCCAGTCAATCTGCCATCCAACCTGGGATCCCGCACCCCCACTGCGGCACTCGTCACTGCAGCACTCGTCACTGCAGCACTCGTCGATCTTCGCGGCGACCTACCCGTTTGCCCTGGCCGTTTTGTTGACCGCGGTCTGCGCCCTGGTTTCTCCGGCGCTTGCGCAGACCGACGTCAACGACGTGCACGTGGCGCCGCGGGAGGTGGAAAAGCCGAAAGAAGTTCCCACTGAGGTCGCCAAGAAAGAAGTCGTCACCGGGGGACTGAGCGCGCATGTTCGTCCGATTAAAGTTGACGTGGACCTGGTGCTGGTTCCAGTCACCATCACGGATCCTCTGAACCGGCTCGTGACGGGGTTGGAGAAGGAGAATTTCCAACTGTTCGAAGGCAATTCTCCGCAGGACATCAAGACATTTTCCAGTGAAGATGCTCCGGTTTCCCTGGGGGTGATTTTCGACTCCAGCGGAAGCATGAGCAGCAAGATGGAGCAGGCGAAAGATGCGGTGGTGGAGTTTTTCAAGACGGCGAATCCTCAGGATGAGTTTTTCATGATCACCTTCTCGGATGAACCCGAGGAGGTCAGCGACTTCACGTCGTCGGTGAACGAAATTCAGGACAAGCTGGTCTATGCCGTGCCGCGCAAGCGAACCGCGCTGCTGGATGCCATCTATATGGGCATCAGCAAAATGCGGCAGGCGAAGTATCCGAAGAAGGCGCTGCTCATCATCTCCGACGGCGGCGATAACCACAGCCGCTACACGGAAAACGAAATCAAGGCGCTGGTGAAGGAAGCCGACGTGATGATCTACGCGATCGGCATTTATGACCGCTACTTCGCGTCGCAGGAAGAACGGCTGGGTCCGGCGTTGCTCAGTGAAATCACGGAACTGACCGGCGGGCGGGCGTTTACGATTGACAATCCCAATGATCTGGCCGACGTGGCCACGAAAATCGGCATCGAACTGCGCAATCAATATGTCCTGGGATACCATCCCGCGAAAATAGTGCGCGACGGCAAATGGCGTAAGATAAAAGTGAAGCTGCTACCGCCGAAAGGACTGCCGCCTCTACGGGTGTATGCCAGGATGGGATACTACGCTCCGGTTGAGTAAACGCGTTGCCGGAGTCTTTTTTGTTCTCGTAATTGCGATCTGCGCCGAAACCCAGACGGGCCCGGCTGCTCAGACCGTATCTCCGCAAACCGAAAACAAGCTCGAGAGCAAGCCTGCCGACACGCAAACCGGCGCTGCGCCGGCAACTGCGCCTCTCAACTCCCAGAAACCTAATCCCCAAAACTCATCCCAAGACAGTGGAGCCCTGATCATTCGCAAGGACGTGGACGAAGTCCTGCTCCACGCCACGGTGATCGACAACCGGGAGCGCATTGTCACCGATCTCGACAAGAGCGCTTTTTCCGTATTCGAAGATGGCAAGCCGCAAACCATCACTCACTTTCACCACGAAGACGTTCCGGTAGCGATGGCCATCGTGATCGATAATTCCGGGTCGATGCGCGAAAAGCGCAACAAGGTGAATCAGGCCGCGCTGAATCTGGTGCGGGCGAGCAATCCCAAGGACGAAGTCTGCATCGTGAATTTCAACGACGAATACTATCTCGATCAGGATTTCACCAATGACCTGCTGAAGCTGAAAGAGGCGCTGGAAAAGATTGACAGCCGGGGAGGAACGGCGCTGTACGAAGCGATCGTAGCGTCGGCGGACCATTTAAGAAGGGACGCGCAACTGGAGAAGAAAGTGTTGTTCGTGGTGACCGACGGAGAAGACAACGCCAGCCTTGAAACTCTGGAGCAGGCCGTCAAACAGTTGCAGGGAGAAAACAGTCCCGCGGTCTATGCCATCGGAATCCTGGGAGAAGAGGAACATCCCAAACGCGCCAGGAGGGCTCTCGAAATCATCGCGCAGCGCACCGGCGGCCTGGCGTTTTTTCCGAGGACGCTCGATGAAGTGGACGAGATCAGCCGCACTGTGGCCCACGATATCCGCAGCCAGTACACCATCGGCTACAAACCAACCAACCCCAGGGGCACGGGCGGCTTTCGCACCGTACGCGTTGAGGCCAAGGCCAAAGGCCACGGAAAGATGACCGTCCGCACCAAGAGCGGCTACTACGCGCTCGGGCAGGGAGTAGAAACGTTGCGCCGTGAAAATTGAGCGGCAGAGTCGAGCGGGAGTAATGCCCGGCTGGTTAAGCAGAAGGTCTGAGCGGAAGAAGACAAATTCGCGAGACCGTTCACGGCCCAGGGTCAAACGGGATGCTGACTTCGATCGTGGAACGCGAACGGGCCACGGCGTAAGTCCATCGTTTCACCGCGAGGATGGCCGATTCCGCGAGAATGGGGTTGCCTCCCAGCAGGGCTACATTCTCCACATTGCCTTTGGGAGCAACGGTCAAAGCCAGGCGCACAGTTCCTCCGATACCAAGCCTCTGCAGCGTTTCCGGATATTTCGGTTCGAAGCTGGTGAGCAGCCTTCGTTCCGCGGTGTTTCCCGCGGGAATCACGAGTAACGTCTTCACGCCATTCACGGTGGTATCGCTATCGCTGCTTACGTATCCGATCGCTCCTCGCGTCGCAGCCACGTAGGCCACTACTTCCGCATCGGAACCCAAAACTTTCGGCATCGAGCCTCTGCCGGTAAACACCAGAGCGCGGTAATAGGTCTGCAAATCCTCCTGGGTCCGTCCCAGGTATTGCTGCAGGAAGGCTTTGTGGACCGGCCCATCTTTCTCGATGACTGGCTGAACTCGGGTGCCGTCGCCGAGCGAACCGCTCTCCTGCAGAAAAATCCTTCTGAGTTCCGGTGCGGAAATGATGTCTGCTTTCACGCTCGCATTGGCGATCACCTTGACGCCGGTCGCGAACGCTCGCGAAGGAACGAAAGGCAGGAGTCCGGCAGCGATCAGGAGCGCTCTCAGCCATCGCACTGCGTCCTGCTTCACCGGCGTGCCTCCATGCTCAAAAGTTAAAACTGGTCTTAACCACCAAAGCATTCGTGTTGGGCTTAAAGCCCTGCGGGTTCTGCTGGGGATAAAAGCCATCCGGATAGAGGCTGGCCCCGTAGCCGTTCATGAAGTGGCCTTCCACTTTGACATTCCAGAATCGATTCAAGTCGACCCGCCCGGTGACGACTTTGTCGTAAACGTGATTGGCCGGAAGGCTGGTGTCTGTCTGGGCAGGGAACAGGCCTGCCAGTGGGCCTCCTGCCGCGGTGGTGATCGCATACCGCGAGTAATAGGAGCCAATCGCGAAACGATTGACTACGCGATAAGCTCCCGAGACGTACCAGCCCCGCGCATCGTCGGTGGTCTCAAGGATGCCGCCGTTCACAATCTGATCGTGGAGAAATCGGCGATACTCGGAATCGATTCGCAGTTTCCCCAAGATATACTCCCCGTAGAACTGGTTCGCCCAGTCGGCCTTGGAAGTATCGGAATAGGGAACGAACCCACCGGCCGGGTTGAAAGGGTTGATGAATTTCGCCTTGCCGGAAAGGTCCTGATTGATGCGAGAGGCCCCGATCAACAAACCCTTCAGCGGAGTGTTCCACCGCAGATCGCCGCCATACTGCAATCCACCATAGCTTGAGTAGTAGACCTGGTACTGGGAAGCGAGGTAAGCGAAGCCGCTGTAGATGCTGTCGCTGCGATGTCCGGCATAGGCCGTATAAGAAAAATCGCCGAGATGATGCTTGAGCGAGATTGTGCCATAGATATCGCCGCCGACGTGAGCGATGGTCGCGTCCCGGACGTCCGTGGGATAAACACTTTGCGGAAGCAAGGCAAAGGGGCGGAGGAAATCCTCGTCTTGAGTGTCGTTGTAGAGGCCGAGCGTGGTTTTCACTTTGCCGCCGCGAACGCCGAACCAAGTTTTGAAGCGGTAATCCGCGACCGCCCAATCCAGCGAAGGATGGTACTGGCCGAGTTGTCCCAGATTGCGGTCGTAGACCTGCGCGCCCACCAGCAGTTTGTCGGTGAGATGGCTGGACATGTTCAATCCGAAATCGGTAAAGGCGGCGCTGCCCTGGTTGGTGTTCATGGTCAGCCAGTTGTTGTCGTTGGTGTAGATGAACCCCTGCGACGCGAAGCCATGCACCTGAACCGTGTGGCTAAGAACTTTGAATTCCTGCGCGTGCAACACGGACTGGCTTGCCCATAGGCAAACAAAAGCCAGTTCGACGATTCGCCGGCGCATGGGGTCTCCTCGGATGGTTGCCTACGGTAAGTGATCGGATAATCCGGCGAGGACTTGAGTGCCCATTGGACGATGCTCATGTAGAGGGAGCCGAAATCGAGTCTGCTTTCACGCATGCATTGGCGATCATTTTGATGTTGGTCGCGAGGGTTCGCGATGATGCAGCTCTCATCAATCCGCCGACCGTTAGGAGTACTCCCCGGGCATTTCACTGCGTTCTCCTTCACCGCTGTGACCTCCTGCGCCTAGAAGTTAAAGCTGGTCCTGACTACCAAAGCATTCGTGTTGGGCTTAAAGCCCTGCGGGTTCACTTGCGTATAGAACCCGTTCGGGTAAGGACCGCTGCCATAGCCATTCATGAAGTGACCTTCGATTTTCACGTTCCAGAATCTGTTCAGGTCAACCCGTCCGGTAATAACTTTGTCGTAATCGTGGTTGGCCGGCAAACCGGTGTCGGTTGCCGAAGCATAAAAGGCAGAGAGGGCGCCGACCAAGACGTTCGAGATAGTGTGGTGAGAGTAATAGGACCCGATCTGAAACCGTTTGCAGATCCGGTAAGCTCCGGAGACGTACCAGCCGCGGACATCGGCGAAGCTTTCCGAAGTGCCGCTGAAGAGCTCCTGGTTGCGCCAGTAACGCCGATACTCTGAATCGATCCGCAATCTGCCCGTGGTGTACTCGCCGTAAAACTGGTTGGTCCAGTCGGCTTTCGAAGATTCCGAGTAAGGCACCAGCCCTGCCCCTGGGTCAGCCGGGTTTAATGCGGAGCCCTTGCCGGTGATGTCCTCATTCATCCGCGAGGCTCCAATCAGAAGACCCTTGAGCGGAGTGTTCCAGCGAAGATCCGCGCCATACTGGAGTCCGCCGAAGCTATCAATATGAGCTCCGAAACTGCTTAAGTAATAGGGGTAGCCGCTGTAGATGCTGTCACTGCGATGCCCTACATAAGCCGTGTAGGCGAGATCCCCGAGACGGTGCCTGAGGGAAATGTTGCCGTAGAGATCGCCGCCCACATGCGCGATGGTAGCGTCGCGGAGATCCGTGGGATAAACACTTTGCGGAAGCAAGGCAAAGGGGCGGAGGAAATCCTCGTCCTGAGTGTCGTTGTAGAGGCCGAGCGTGGTTTTCACTTTGCCGCCGCGAACGCCGAACCAGGTTTTGAAGCGGTAATCTGCGACCGCCCAATCCAGCGAAGGATGGTACTGCCCGAGTTGTCCCAGATTGCGGTCGTAGACCTGCGCTCCCACCAGCAGTTTGTCGGTGAGATGGCTGGACATGTTCAATCCGAAATCAGTAAAGGCGGCGCTGCCCTGGCTGGTGTTCATGGTCAGCCAGTTGTTGTCGTTGGTGTAGATGAATCCCTGCGACACGAAGCCATGCACTTGAACCGTGTGGCTAAGAATTTTGAATTCCTGCGCGTGCAACACGGCCTGGGTTGCCCAGAGGCAGACAACTGCCAGTTCGACGATTCGCCGATGCATGGGTCTCCTCGCAGGCTCGCTAAGGAGGTGATCGGACAATCCAGAGAACACTTGAGGGCGCGGATGGAGTGGGATGTAAGAAAAGGATCACAAAGGGCGGATCAGGGAATGACGATGGTAACGGTATGCTCTGTCAAGAGCGCTCCCGTTCCATTGACGATTCCCGACTCCTCCCCGTACCCTGTAACGTGCTCACAAAAAGTTCAGAAACGTCTCGCCTGCGCGTAGCCGACGATATTACCCAACTGGTCGGCGAAACTCCGATGCTGCGACTCAAGCGCCTGGTGCCGGCGGGATCGGCAGACGTGTTTGCCAAGCTGGAATACTTCAATCCCGGCGGCAGCGTGAAGGACCGCGCTGCGATTGGGATTATCCGGCACGCCGAGCAGGAAGGAAAACTCAAACCCGGTGGGACTATCGTTGAAGCGACTGCCGGGAATACCGGGATCGGTCTGGCGCTGATCGGGGTGAACCGCGGGTATAAAGTGAAGCTCTTCGTGCCGGAGCTTTTTTCCGAAGAGAAAGTGAAGATCATGCGCGCTCTCGGCGCCGAGGTGACGCGCACGCCGGACGCGGAAGGCATGGCGGGCGCCATCCGCCGCGGCAAAGAATTAGTTGCGGGTGATCCCAACGCCTTCATGGCTGGACAATTCGAGAACCTCGCCAACCCTGATTACCACTACGCGGCCACTGCGGTGGAGATGTTCGAACAGCTGGATGGGAGAGTGGATGCTGTCGTCTTTGGATGCGGTACCTGCGGAACGTTCAGCGGCATCGCACGCTATATGAAGGAACACGCGCCGGGAGTGCGGGCGGTCGCGGTGGAAACGCAGGGCTCGATCCTGGCCGGAGGCGAGCCGGGGCCGCACAAGGTGGAAGGCATCGGCGTGAGCTTTATCCCAAAGACGTTTGATGCTTCAGTCTGTGATGAAATCATGATGGTGAGCGATGACGACGCCTTCGGCACGGTCAAGAAACTGGCGGCGATCGAAGGTGTGCTGGCCGGGTCGAGTGGCGGGGCCGCGGTGTTCGCATCGCTCCAGGTTGCGAAGCGGCTGGGATTGGGGAAGCGCGTCGCGACCATCATCCCGGATTCAGCAGAGAGGTATTTGTCGAAGAAAATTTTCGAGGGCGGGATTTAGACGCGAGAAATCGCTGGAAGCAAAGCTCTTAATCGCAGAGATCGCTGAGAAATTCCGCAGAGTACGCAGAGATGTGTTGCTGAATCCATACTGGCCAATATGAAAAGCAAGAAGCAGCCCGGTTTCGCCACACGCGCCATCCACTCTGGACAGGAGCCCGATCCCCTGACCGGCGCGGTGTCCGTTCCCATCTATCCGACTTCGACCTATGTGCAGCAGGGGATCGGCGAGAACAAGGGGTACGAATATTCTCGGGTTTCTAATCCCACGCGCGACCGTTTGGAGCAAAACCTGGCCGCGCTCGAAGGCGGAGTTGCGGCCAAGGTCTTCGCGAGCGGCATGGCGGCGATCAACGCCATCACTAGCACGCTGAAGTCAGGCGACCACGTAGTCTGCGGACACGATCTTTACGGCGGCGTGCCACGACTGTTCAACCAAGTCTTGACCAATTTCGGGCTGGAGTTTTCTTATGTCGATACTTCGGACGAGAAGAATGTGGAACGGGCAATCCGCAAGAATACGCGGATGGTCTATGCGGAGACGCCGACGAATCCTTTGATGCAGATCAGCGATCTGGCCGCGATCAGCCACATCTGCCGCGCGCGGAAAGTTCAGCTTGTTGTCGATAACACATTTCTTTCACCCTACTTCCAGCAGCCGATTGCGCTGGGCGCCGACATGGTCGTCCATTCAACCACGAAATTTCTGAACGGACACAGCGATGGGATCGGCGGAGTCGTAGTCTGCACGACGCAAGAGCAGGCTGACAAGTTAGCATTTCTGCAGAAAGCTGCGGGCGCGATCCTGTCTCCGTTTGAATGCTGGCTGGTGCTGCGGGGAGTGAAAACTTTGGCCGTGCGCATGGACATTCACGACCGCAATGGCCGCATCGTCGCAGACTTTCTTTCGAAGCATAAGAAAGTGAAGCAGGTGCTTTATCCCGGACTGCCCGATCATCCGCAGCACGCACTGGCCAAGCGGCAGATGAGCGGGTTCGGATCGATGATCACGTTTGAAACCGGCTCTCTGAAAAACGCGAACAAAATGCTGAAAGCGGTGCGCGTGTGCTCGCTCGCCGAGTCGCTGGGCGGAGTGGAGACGCTGATCTCCCATCCCGCAACCATGACGCATGCGGCCCTGGGCGAGAAGGGACGCAAAGCCATCGGGCTCACCGATGGCCTGGTCCGTATCTCGGTGGGGATTGAGGACGTTCAGGATATTCTCGACGATCTCGATCAAGCCCTGGCGGAGATTTAAGATTTTTAAATGTGGGAACAGCCGCCCTCGGCTGTTCGTCGAGCGCAGCTCGACGTTTTTTGCTTGTGTGGAGCGGGCACTCTTGCCCGCTCCACACAAGCAAACTCCACGCAACCAACTCATTTACAATCGCTGCATCATGTTTTTTCGCTCGGATAATCGCTCGCCTGACCAGCTTCGACCCGTCGTCATCACTCCCGAGTTCATCTCCACGGCCGAAGGGTCCGTCCTCATCGAGGTCGGCAATACTCGCGTCATCTGCACTGCGTCAATCGAAGAAACTGTCCCGGCGTTCATGCGCAACTCGGGCAAAGGATGGATTTCCAGCGAATACGCCATGCTTCCCCGCTCCACGCTGACCCGCACGCCGCGGGAAGTCAGCAAGGGCCGGCAGAGCGGACGCACGCACGAAATCCAGCGCCTGATCGGACGCTCGCTGCGCGCCGTGACCGATCTCCCGCGCCTCGGCGAGCGCACCATCTGGATCGACTGCGACGTGATCCAGGCCGACGGCGGCACGCGCACCGCGTCGATCACCGGAGCATTCGTCGCTCTGGGCCTGGCTCTGGAAAAACTGGTGGAAGCGGGAACGTTGACCTCGGTCCCGTTGAAGGATTTTGTCGCCGCCGTCAGCGTGGGAATTGTGGATGGAGAAATCCTGCTCGACCTGTGCTATGAAGAAGATTCGCGCGCCGACGTGGATATGAACTTCGTGATGACGGCCGGCCACAAACTGGTCGAGGTGCAAGCTACCGCCGAACACCAGGTCTTCGACGACCAGCAGTTCGCGAAAATGATCGCGCTGGCGAAGCAGGGCGCGCAGTCGTTGATTGCCAAGCAGCAGGCTCTGTTGAGTCGTTTGACGCTGAGGCAGTAGGCACGAACCGCTTCGGAAGAGCCGCGCGGTGAGCGCGATCTCCCAGGCCCATGGCTGAATGCGACGGCTTCCTACGCGATCCATACCGTTTTCGCGTTCATGAACTCGCGGATGCCTGCCGCTCCCAGTTCGCGGCCGTGGCCGGACTGCTTTACTCCGCCGAACGGAATGCGCGTGTCGGAGGCGACCATCTTGTTGATGAAAACCATCCCTGCCTCAAGTTCGTTGATGAAGCGCTCGCGTTCTTTGTCATCGTTGGTCCAGGCGCTGGCGCCGAGGCCGAAGCGGACGTTGTTGGCGATCCGGATCGCGTCATCTTGATCCTTAGAGCGAAAGATTGACGCCACCGGGCCGAAGAATTCCTCGCCGTACGCGGGTGAATCTTTAGGAATGTTGGTCAACACCGTGGGCGCGTAGTAATTTCCCGGCCGTTTCAGCGGATGGCCGCCGGTCAGCACTTTTGCTCCCGCCTGGACCGTCTTCTGCACGTCGGCATCGAGGGTGGTGACGGCGTCGGGCGTGGCCAGCGGACCGAGTTCCGTCTTTTCGTCGAAGGGATCGCCCACGCGCAGGCTCTGCATGCGGGCGACGAACTTGCGTTCAAATTCGTCGGCAATCGGGGCGGCGATGATAAACCGTTTCGCTGCGATACACGATTGCCCGTTGTTGATGACGCGCGCCTCTACGGCGGTGGCCACGGCCGCGTCTAAATCAGCGCTGGGCATCACAATAAACGGATCGCTGCCGCCGAGTTCCAGCACAACTTTCTTGACGCGCTTCGCCGCTCCAATTCCTACCTGAATTCCGGCCTGCTCGCTTCCCGTGAGCGTGGCTGCGACCACGCGCGGGTCGTTTAACAGCGCGTCGACTTGCCCCGACCCGATGAGCAGCGTCTGGAAGACACCTTCCGGAAATCCGGCATCGCGGAAAATCTTCTCCAGCGCCAGGGCGCATTGCGGCACGTTCGAGGCATGTTTCAGCAAACCAACATTGCCCGCCATCAACGCCGGCGCGGCAAACCGGATCACCTGCCAGAACGGAAAATTCCACGGCATCACGGCCAGGATCGGGCCAATCGGGAGATAACGCACAAAACTTTTCTTCGCGCCGGTTTCAATCACCTCGTCGGCCAGAAGCTTCTCCGCGTTTTCCGCGTAGTAGCGGCAGGCGGTGGCGCATTTCGCCGCCTCGGCGATCGCTGCCTTCAGCGGCTTGCCCATTTCCAAAGTCATCAAGCGGCCGAAACGTTCGCGGTCACGTTCCAGAATTTCCGCCGCCTTCATCATCCTCTTGGCGCGTTCCGCGAATGGAGTCTTGCGCTCGGCGCGAAAGGCTGAAACCGCGAGTTGCAGCTTACTCTCGATCCGTTCCGCGCTGAGCGGCTGAAAGGTTTGCACAACTTCACCCGTGGCGGGATTAATGGTGGCTATGGCCATGAGGCAGTTCCCTCGCGCGACGGTTCGCGGACTTCTCTAACAACCGCCTTGTCTTAACGGCGGTCTTTCCACTGTAGCATCGCGCAGACTCTGCGCGTCCAGAAGGAGTGCGCAGGCCCGGGATGCCGATTTTCTCCTCGCGTAGTTTACAATTAAATGTTTCCAGCACTCATCTTTAACAGCCCTGATTGGAGGATTCCCATGAAGCTTACCCCTGGTAAACTTGCCGGTCTCAAGAGAGTCTCGAACGAACGCGGCGTCATTGCCGCCGCGGCCATGGACCAGCGCGGCTCCCTGCAGAAGTCGCTGGCCAAGGAAAAAGGCGGCGAAGTCTCGGACGCCATGATGGAAGAATTCAAAACCCTGGTCACCGAAGTTCTCACGCCCCACGCGACGGCCATCCTGCTCGACCCCGAGTGGGGATTGCCCGCTTCCAGGCATCGCGCCAAGAATGCCGGGCTGCTGTTGGCCTATGAGAAAACTGGATATGACAAAACCGGCCCGGGCCGGCTGCCTGATCTCCTCGACGTGTGGTCGGCGCGCCGCCTGAGAGAAGCCGGCGCGGATTGCGTCAAGATTCTGCTCTACTACACGCCCGACGATCCCAAGCACGTGAACGATATCAAACATGCGTGGGTGGAGCGCATCGGCGACGAATGCCGTGCCAACGACATTCCATATTTCCTGGAGTTCGTGGGCTACGACGAGGGCGCGGACGAAAAGGGCCTGGACTATGCCAAGAAGAAGCCGCACATCGTGACCGAGAGCATGCGGGAATTCAGCAAAGACCGCTACGGCGTCGACGTGCTCAAGGTGGAAGTGCCCGTGAACATGAAGTTTGTCGAAGGCGTGCAGTGCTTCGGGGGACAGAAGGCTTACACCAAGAAAGAAGCCATCGACCTGTTCCACAAAGCTGCGGCGGTCGCGACCAAGCCGTTCATTTATCTTTCGGCCGGTGTCAGCAATGCGGAGTTCAGCGAGACGCTCGAGCTGGCCGGAGAATCGGGAGTGAAGTTTAACGGCGTGCTCTGCGGCCGCGCGACGTGGAAAGAAGGCATTCCGGTGTACGCGAAGCAAGGCGCTGCGGCATTTCGGAAGTGGCTGGAGACCGAAGGCGTGAAGAACATCAATAACGTGAACAGCAAGCTGAAAGCGGCGACTTCGTGGTACTCGATCTACGGTGTGGAGTTGGTGACCGCGTAAGTCGTGGAACAGGAAAGATTGTGTGGGCGCGGGTGCTTCAGCCCGCGCCCTTTTTTATTCCGCGCTGGCGTAGTATCCGGTCTTGGCGCGAACGCGTAGGAATGCCAGTTTTTTCGGCAGCTTCAGTTTGACACTGATCTTGTGCCACTTGCCATCGCGCGGGGCGTGCTCGGGACGGTAGCCCAGCACGTATTGCGTCCGGAGCTCGACCCCAATGCGATGCGCGACCTTCGGCATCTCCCGCGGATCTTCCAGCACAAAGGCGCGGCCACCCGTAGTTTCCGCCACGCTTGCCAGCAGGGCTGGCCCCAGCATTTCTTCTGTGGTGGGCATGTAGCGGTCAAAGGTGCCAATGGCATAGACCATTACATCGGATTCCTTCACCGCCGCTTTCACTTCCCGTTCGCCGTAGCGGCTGTGGTTGTCGCCGCCGTCGGAAACAATCAGCAGGGCCTTCTTGGCATACTTGGCTTGGCGCATCTTGCCGATCCCCATATAGATGGCGTCGAGCAGCGAAGTCTGCCCCTTCGGGGGTTCAAACAGCAGTTCCCTCTGCAAATCTTCGGGGACGCTGGTGAAATCGCTGGCCAGATGCGGCTCATCGGAAAACGTGATCATGAAGAACTCGTCCCCGGGGTTCGACGCTTCGCAAAACTCGTTCACAGCCTCCTGCACGCGATCCATTTTGCTCTTCATGCTGCCGCTGGTGTCGACCAGAATGCCGACCGAAACCGGAGCGTCTTCGCTCGAGAAGTGCTTGATGGGCAAAGATTTCTTGCCTTCGAACACCTGGAAATTATCCTGGTCGAGGCCCGTCACGAGCCGCTGCATCCCATCGGTGACGCTCACCGGCACCAGCACCAGATCAACATTCGTGCGGATCCGCGGAGCCACCCCCGCGAGCGCTAAGTCCGGCGAGTAGTCCGCTTTCGCCACGGCCACAGTCGCCGCGCGTGGCGCGATGTGCACTTCGTCGAGGCTGCTTTGGGCTCTTGCTTGGCTGACTGCCCCAATTACGGTGCAAGCGAGCGCTGCGCAGAGAAACGGGAGAAGATCTTTCCGGAGGGAACGTGCGTTTGTTGAAGCGGCCATCGCTCTTACCGTCCTGATTCCTAATCGGCAAAATTGCGGCGTACCTTAGTTGCTTTTTCGTCTGCGGTGGTTGTAAGACAGCTGGCTCGCGCAAGCAATTAATGTTTGGCAAGAAGTCAAACCGAAGTAACGGCTGGCACGCCTGTGAGGGCTGTAACGTCCGCAGTTCCACGGAAGAGATGCGTTGCACACCTGCAACCGGCGGAGGTTAGAATTCCATGAGACGATTGACCAGACGATCGACGCGCCAGGTTACTAACTCCCATGAATGGTTCGACGCCCGCTCTCACACCCGCTCCGCCGACCTCTTCCACCCCGCCTTCGCCGCAAACCGCGCTCATCACCGGCGCTTCGGGAGGCATCGGATACGAACTGGCCAAGCTGTTCGCAAAAGACCGTTACAACCTGGTTCTGGTCGCGCGCAGCGGAGAGAAACTCAACCAACTCGCCAGCGAACTGCAAACCCAACATGGAATTCGGGTTACGGTCGCTCCAATCGACCTCGCGGAGCCCGCAGCCCCCAAGTTTCTTTTTGACCAGTTGCGGCGCGAGCGCATCGACGTGGACATTCTGGTCAACAATGCTGGCTTCGGAGTTTTTGGCGAGTTTTCGCAGATGCCGGAAGCCGAAATCCTCGACCAGATCCAGCTCAACATCACGGCGCTTACCCGCCTGACCAAGCTGTTCCTCGCGCCCATGATTGAGCGCCGCGCGGGCCGCATCATGAATGTGGCATCCACGGCAGCCTTTCAACCAGGGCCGCTTATGGCGGTCTACTATGCGAGCAAAGCCTATGTCCTGTCGTTCTCCGAGGCGCTGGCGAACGAACTTCGGCGGTCGGGGATTACGGTTTGCTGCTTCTGTCCGGGCGCGACCAATACGGGATTCGCCAAGCGCGCCGGACTCGAAGGCTCGCGGCTATTCAAGCAGATTGGAGCCTCGAACGTGGAGGCTGTGGCTCGCGACGGTTATCGCGGACTGATGGCCGGCCGCACCCTGGTGATTTCCGGGATGCACAACTGGCTCGTCGCAGAATCGGTGCGCTTCGCTCCGCGCAAGCTGGTCACGGCCGTCTCGCGCTGGATTGCGGAAAAGGCGAAGTAGGTCGATTCTGCTTTCGAGGGCAAGAAGGAAGAGCCTTTAACCGCTAAGGTCGCAAGGAAAAGCCGCAAAGAACGCAAAGAAAGGCATCGTGCCTGTTCGATCTTCTTTGCGAGCTTCGCGGCGTTTCTTCGCGAGCTTTGCGGTCAAAGGCTCTTGGACGTGAGCTTCACAGGCGTCGACCTAGTACTCCCCGTAGCGCCCCTTCACCGAATCCAAGAGCTTCTGCGAATCGTAGCCGACGCCGTCTTTGAATACGATTTCAACATTATCCACATCGGAAATCTGCTTCGAAGGGTCGCCTTTGATCACCACCAGGTCGGCGTTTTTTCCCGCGGCGATCGAGCCGATCTGTTGGTCTCTGCCCAGATAGACCGCTCCGTTCAGCGTGGCGATCTTGATCGCCTCCACGGGCGAGAATCCGGCCTCCACCAGCAGTTCGATTTCGCGCTGATCGCCGAATCCCGGGACGACGTCCCCCGCGCCGGTCGGATCGGGGCCGGCCAGCAGCAGTCCTCCTGCAGCGACGAAAGCGCGCTCCAGAGCCAGATCGTGTTTCCACAGCATGGCTCCATCGGTCTTCCGCGCCGGCAGCGATGCCGGTCGTTGCCGCAAGTAGAAAAACGCTTCGCGCGCATCCGGGCTCATCGCATCCAGCGCCTGCTGGCGCACCGGCGGACGCCCATCACCGGCGTATTCTTCGAATACCGGCAGGGTCGAAGTGATCGCAACGTGGTGCTTCACCAGCGTGTCGATCAGGTCTTTGGCCTCGGGGCTCTCTACGGGCATGTGTTCGAGCGTGTAATTTCCCTCACTGTCACTGCAGACATCCGGCTTTTTTCCCGGGTCGAGCTGCGTGTTTACGAAGAATCCGTGTTCCAGATCGTCAATTCCCAACTCGGCGGCCTCTTTGTAGGTGACTGAGCACAGATGACCGGTGACTTTGATACCGCGCTTGTGCGCCGCGTCGATCGCGGCCTTCAACTCCGCGCGCGTGATGTTCATATAGGCCTTGAACGACGTCACGCCGCGATCGGCCCAGTAGTCCACAAGTTGGCGTGCGTCCTCGGGACTGGCGAGGTGCGGCATTTGGATGAAGTAACTCTCCGCGCCCTCGAGGTAGGGTCCAGTCACGTCGAGGTGCGGACCCGGGAGCTTGCCGGCGTCGATGTCGTGCTTCAGGTTCAGGTCGGCGTAGGTCTCGACGCTTCCGGTAGTGCGCATGGTGGTGACGCCCCCGGCGAGATAAAGGCGTGGCGCGGAGAACGTCATCTGCGGTGCCAGTAGCGGCTCATCGTGCTTCCACTGGCTGTTCAGGTTCGGCCGCGCAATATAAAACAGATGGTCGTGCATGCCCACAATACCCGGGATTACGGTGTATCCGTGGAGATCAAGCACGGCCGTGCCGGGGGTCGCTGCGACCTCAGCGCCCTTGCTAACGCCGACGATTTTGCCGCCCTCGATCACTACATTCTCATCGTCCACGGCGGGCGCTCCCGTGCCGTCGACCACACGCACATGAGTCAGCACAACCTTGGCTGCATCGACCCGCACAAACGGCTTCACAGTCTTGGAAAGTTCGGGAGTTTGCGCGGCTGCCGGCAGCAGAAAGAAAAGCAGAGCGAGAGCCGCGGAGTTGATGTGTCGCATGTGTGCCTCCTGAAGGTCGAGACATTCTACCCGACTCGTTTTGTTTGACTCGCCGACGTCCAGAGGAAAGACGTCGCCGCGCCGTCTGTACGGAAGAAGCTTTCTTCAACCGCCAGCCCATGCAATCTCCGTGGTCTAATAGATTCGCGGCGGCTGAGACCCGAGGCCCGAGGTTGAAACGCCGAAGCCCGAAAGCCGGAGCCCGAAGCCCGACACCATGCCTACACTCATCTCGCAACCCACACGGATTCAAGCGGCCGGCAACAAGCCCAAGCTGATCGACGAATATATCGGCCGCGTTAATTCCAAAACGACGGCGGCCAGCGTGGCCCACATGCGCAGCCCCCAGGGATGGGTTGAGCCCGGGCAGACGCCCGAGTTCGATGAATTCACGATTGTGCTGAAGGGCAGGCTGCGGGTTGAACATAAAGAAGGCGCGCTCGAAGTCGCGGCTGGGCAAGCTGTCGTCGTCCGCGCCGGCGAATGGGTTCGCTATTCCACACCGCTGGAAGATGGCGCGGAATATATCGCGGTGTGCCTGCCGGCGTTCTCGATGGACACCGTGCACCGCGACCGGGAGTAGAGCCGCCGAAGCCTTCTTGACGAAAAACCTACGGTGGCGGATGATCTCGATGCCTTGTATTCCTGGAGAAAGGCTTCTCTTATGCTTCGCATGCCATCGTTATTTCCCTCGTTACTATTTCCGTCGTTGTTGGCATTTCTCTTTCTTTGCTCCAGCTGGGCTGCTTCGTCCGACGCCCCTCAAAAGGCGCTGCACATTTTCTTCGTGGATGTCGAGGGTGGGCAGGCAACATTATTCGTCACGCCGGCGGGACAATCGCTGCTGATCGATACCGGCTGGCCTGACAATGACGGCCGCGATGCCAACCGCATCCTTGCCGCCGCGAAGAAAGCCGGAATCAGCAAAATTGATTACGTGGTGATTACTCATTTTCACACCGACCACGTGGGCGGTCTGCCTCAGTTGGCTGCGCACATTCCGATCGGAACGGTCATCGACCACGGCGACAACCGCGAGAGCACGGATGCGCCCACCGTCCAGGGCTGGCACGCTTATCAGGAATTGCTGGCGGCGAAGAAGTTCAAACGGCTGACCGTTAAACCCGGGGACAAGCTTCCGGTTCGAGGTATGCAGGCGATGGTCGTGAGCGCGGACGGCGTCGTGATTGACCATCCGCTACCCGGCGCTGGACAGGAAAATGCGAGCTGCAAGAATGCAGAAAAGTATCCAACCGATCAGACGGAGAATGTGCGCTCCGTGGGCACAATGATCACCTTCGGCAAGCTGCGAATTCTGGACCTTGGCGATTTGACCCGCGACAAAGAAATGGAATTGGTGTGCCCGAAAAATAAGTTGGGCCCGGTCGACATTTACATCGTCTCGCATCACGGCTGGTCTCAAAGCAGCAGCCCTCAGCTTTTGAATGCAATCGCTCCGCTGGTCGCGATCATGGATAACGGCGCCAAGAAGGGTGGAACGCCTTCCGTGTGGGACATTATCGAGAAATCGCCTCGGCTGGAAAATTTGTGGCAGTTGCACTTTTCCGATGAAGGCGGAGCCGCACACAACGTGGCTACTGAGTTTATCGCCAACCCCGAGGGCCCGGACGCGGGCAACTATCTTGAGCTGACCGCCTGGCCCGACGGAAGCTTCGACGTTCTGAATTCTCGAACCGCTAATAGCAAGCACTATCCGGCGCGGCAGTAGCCCGCGAAAGTAGCGCATCGAGACGTGATGATCCACTTTTAAAACTTGCCCGCCTGTTCAATTTTGAACTGCGTTTCGCTTTTCCCCTGGGTTAACGTAATGGCGTGAATGAGATAGAGGAAGCTCTCCGGGAAGCAACAATGTCCCCCGACGAAATTCTGATGCGGTTCAAGAAACTCTTTGGCAGGGAGATGACCGACCAAGAGCGACAGGCATTCTTCCTGGGCCCAGAGCCTCCGGAACGAAACCCCAGTTAGCGACTTTTACGCTGCTCTTCCCAGTCTTCCGGGCAGAGGCGGCCGCTCTCTGCAACATTTTTTTCCTCGAAAGCGTCCGCTTCTCGCGGAGCATCCTGTTAGTTCATTCCATATAGGGCGTTTCCTGATAGCAAAAATAGGGGTTTCCCCACTTGTGAGGATCACCGGGAAACGGGAAAGTGCTGGAGAGACGCATTGTGTCTTGCCGGCGTCGACAGAGACGTAGCAAGCCACGTCTCTACGACGGAATAATCGCTGGCTTGTTTGTGATACGGAGGATTGTGGCAGACGACAAAGAGTTTCGCGAGCGGGTGCAGCGGATCGGCAGCCTGGTGCAGGAGATTGAAACCATCGCCGATCCCGCAGTGCGGGCCAGCACCAGGCAACTGGTGCAGTCGCTGATGGAGTTACACGGCGCGGCGCTGGAGCGGGCCCTGGACCTCGTGGCCGAAGCGGGCGAGCCGGGAATGAGCATCATCGACCGGTTGGGACGCGATCCGCTCGTGAGCAGCCTGCTCGTGCTCTACGCCTTGCATCCCGAGGACCTGGACAGCCGCGTTCTGAAGGCGCTCGAGCGGGTGAAGCCGCAATTGCGCAAGCAAGGTTGCGAAGTGGAACTGCTGGAACTGTCGGATGGTGTCATACGCCTGCGCGTCCAGACCGGAGAGCACACTTGCGGCTCGACGGCGAAGACTGTGCAGGCAACTTTGGAAGAGGCCATTTACGACGCCGCGCCGGATCTGGTCTCGCTCTCCATCGAAGGTCTGGACGGCAAACCAGCTTCCGGCTTCGTGGCGTTGGACAAGCTGATCGGTAACGCTACATCGAGTAATCCGTGCGGAGTGCCTGCACATTTGGAGGGGTCGGATTGAAGGACCGCCGCCGGGAATTCGGACAATCATGAGCTCGGGAAACATTTCAGAAGCTGCGGGCGGGTTCGGCGTGTTGCGGCAGTTTGCCCGGCGCCAAAGAACTGTCGAAAGGTGCGAGCTGTGCAGCGTTGACCTGCGTCCCGACCATCCGCACTTGATTGAACTCGCTCAGCGCAAACTGTTGTGCGCCTGTGACGCCTGCGCTTTACTGTTCAGCGGCCCCGCGTCGAAATACAAACGAGTGCCCCGCCGTATTCTCGCTCTGCCGCATTTCCATTTGACCGACGCGGAATGGAATGGCTTGATGGTCCCCATTAACATGGCCTTCTTTTTTACAAACAGTCTCGAACGCCGCGTGATTGCGATGTATCCCAGTCCGGCCGGGGCCACGGAATCTCTCCTGGCGCTGGAATCGTGGAATGAAATCGTGTCCCGAAACCCCGCGCTGAACGGGATGGAACCCGATGTGGAAGCTTTGCTGGTAAACCGCCTGGGATATTCGCGGGGCTATTCCGCGCCAGAGTATTACCTGCTTCCGATCGACGAGTGCTACAGGCTCGTGGGATTGATTCGCGCTCACTGGAAGGGGCTTTCCGGCGGTACGGAGGTTTGGCAACAGATTGCCGAGTTCTTCAAGAATGTGAAAGAGCGAGCGGTCGAGATCGCGGACACGACGCCGTCGGAAAGCGCGAGCGAAGAAGAATCGCATGCCTGACTTGAGCTTCCAGATCGAGGGCGTCGAGGTGGTGCCACACACCGTCTCGCCCCTGCTCGCGTTCAAGCTGCGGGTGAGCAATTCCAATGCGAATCAGACCATTCACACGGTCGCGCTGCGCTGCCAGATTCAGTTGGAAGTCGCCCGCCGCAAGTACACGCCGGACGATCAGGCGCGGCTGCGCGATCTCTTCGACGAACCCAGCCGCTGGGGGCAGACTCTGAAAAATCTTCTGTGGACGCATGCCAGCATCGTGGTGTCTTCATTCAAGGGCACTACGTTGGCGGATGTTCCCGTGCCCTGCACCTTCGATTTCAACGTGGCCGCGACAAAATATTTTGACGGCCTGGCGGACGGCGACGTTCCCATCTGCATGCAGTTCAGCGGCACAGTTTTCTATGCCATGGCGGAAGGCGGGCTGCAGGTCGCACCCATATCCTGGGACAAGGAAGCGCGGTTCAAACTTCCGGTAAGAATCTGGCGCGAGATGATGGCCGCCTATTATCCCAACAGCGCCTGGCTGTGCCTGCAACGAGACGCCTTCGACCGCCTCTATCACTACAAAGTGCTCCACGGCATTCCTACCTGGGAAGAAGTTCTGGAGCGAATCCTGCCGGTCGAGGAGAAGATGATCCAATGAATCTGGCGGCGGTGGAGCAAATCGCGAAGGCCGTCCTGTACGAGGGATACATGCTCTATCCCTACCGCCCGTCCTCGGTGAAAAATCAGCAGCGTTGGAATTTCGGTGTGCTCTGTCCAATGTCTTACTGCGAAGCGCAGAAGGGCAGCGAGGCGTGGACCATGCAGACCGAATGCCTGGTCGAGGCCGGCTTTCTAACCACGCTCGAAATTCGCGTCCGATTTCTTCAACTGGTCGCGCGCTCGGTCGGGGAACTAACCATCCCTGTCGCCCAGTTACAGCCCGGGGCAGTGCCGGAGTTTCGTCCGGTCACGAGACTGGAAGTTGCGGGCCGCATCTACCAACCCTGGCAAGAGGCGGTGGAGCGCGAAGTGATCGTGCCGGCGTGCACCGTGGAGGCGCTCGTGCAGGCGCCGCTTTCGCGGCTCTTCACATTTTCGGCGGAGAAACAATTTGAAGGGCTGCGTGAGGCCGGAGGCCCGGTCACCGGCATCCTCGTCCGCGAGCGGAGCGCGATTCAGGGAATGGTTCAGGTCAAGGCCGAGCGTGTGGGCGATGACTTGTGCAAAATCAGCGTACGCATTTGCAACCTGACCCCTTTTCCTGGAGCGCAGCAATCCGCCCGCGAAGATGCCTTGCCACTTTCTCTGGTTTCGACGCACACGGTTCTCGGCGTACAGGATGGCCGGTTTGTTTCGCTGCTCGCGCCTCCGGAATCGATCAGCGAACTCGCCGCGAACTGCAAGAACGTGGGCACCTGGCCGGTTCTCGTCGGAGAAGAAGGCGAGCGCGACACTTTGCTTTCTTCTCCGATCATCCTCTACGATTATCCTCAAATCGCACCGGAAAGCGCCGGGGACCTGTTTGACGGGACCGAGATTGACGAAATCCTCTCCCTGCGCATCATGACCCTGACCGACGAAGAAAAACGCGAGATGAGTCAATCCGACGAGCGCGCCCGCCAGATGCTCGAGCGCACGGAAACATTGCCGGTGGAGCAACTGATGAAGTTGCACGGCGTGCTCCGAAATCTGCGACCGGCCGGGGAAAATTCATGAACGAGTGGGAATGGCAACTCCTGGAAGATAAAACCGCCGTCGATCATCTGGAGATTTCTGGAGTCGAGGTAAGAACCGGAAGCCGCGTGCGTCTGCGCCCTCGCCCGGGCGGCGATGTCATGGACATCGCCCTCACCGGACAAATTGCGACCATCGAGTGCATCGAGCAGGATTACGAAGGCAAGCATCACGTCTGCGTAGTCCTCGATAACGATCCCGGCAGGGACATGGGCCTGTTGCGGCAGCCCGGGCATCGTTTCTTCTTCGACGCGGAGGAAGTTGAGCCCGTCGCTCGCGGCGAGCTTCCTCAAGCTTCAACATCCCAGAAGAAAACCATCCTCGTGGCCGGCATCGGCAACATCTTCCTTGGAGACGATGCGTTCGGAGTGGAAGTCGTTCGTCGCCTGACCAACCGGAAACTGCCGGAATGTGTCCAAGTGAGCGACTTTGGCATCCGCGGTTTCGACCTAGCCTACGCGCTGCAAGATGGATACGAAACCACAATCCTGGTTGACGCTTGTCCGCACGGCCAGGCTCCGGGCACGCTCTACGTCGTCGAACCAGATTTGAAAATGCTCGATGATCCGGGAACTCCGCAAGCCGTGGTCGAGGCTCACGCCATGAATCCAATGAACGTGCTGCGCATGGCGCGGGCAATGAATATCGAGGTAAAAAATGTTCTACTGGTGGGCTGCGAGCCGGAAACAATGGGAGGCGAGGAAGGTCGAATGGGATTGAGCGCGCCAGTCGAAGCTGCTCTGGACGACGCGGTTAAGCTGGTGGAGTCAGTGATCGGCAAAGCTTTGAGCAAGAATTGAGGCGGTACTGGTTGTGACAAACAAAGGTACGGAGACGGGCGATGCAAGAGAACTCTAATGGAAGCGCCAAGGATGACAAGGATACACTGTTCATGTTGAGCGGAGTGGCTCTGATCGTTTTCGGAGCGGGGATGATTCTTTCTAATCCGATCGCGCGACGCTATCTCGGCCAGTTCGGGATTGGAAATCTGGCTCAGTCCGCGTTGCCGGATTTGGACCGGTATTTGAAATTGCGGTCGATGTAATTCGCTCAGGCAGGAAGACCAGACAAGAAAACTGGCTGAAGTGGTTCGCGTCATCGAGGGGTGTACAGCGGATCGTGACTGAGAGTTGCCGGTCACATCCCGGAGGTTACTTCGATGGTTTCGACTGCGAGTGCAAGCGCCGGTGTTCGCTACGTGATCGACACGCGAGCCAGCCAGTTCACCGTGCAGGCTTTCGCCGACGGTTTAATCTCGGCGGTGGCCCATAGCCCGAAAATCGCGATTCGCGAATGGACTGGCGAAGTCCACGTTGTCTCCGGCGCTTCGGGCAACAGCACCCTGAAGGTTCACGTAAAATCAGCTTCGCTGGAAGTCCTGGATGAACTCAAGGAGAGTGATCGCCAGCAGATTCATCGCACCATGAAGATTGAGGTGCTGGAAACCGATCGCTTTCCGGAGATCATCTACGAAAGCTCGGAAGTGAGGCTTGAGAAACAGAAGGAAGATCTTTATCGCGCCTCCGTAGTCGGGAAACTGAGTCTTCATGGCGTAACCAACGATCACGGATTTTTCTCCCAGGTGGCTCTCGGGGTCGACACCGCGCGTGCCTACGGTAACTTTTCGCTGCGGCAGAGCGACTACAGCATTCCGATCGCGTCGATCGCCGGGGGCACGTTAAAACTTCAGGATGAGTTGAAGTTTTCTTTTTACGTAGTGGCCCGCAAGCAAGGGTAGCAGTCTACCTGAGGTCGCGCCGGGCGCGCATCACAGCAGCTGTTTGGAAGCCGCAATGGTTTGCAGCAAATTATCGTCCGCTCCTTTTTCTGCCAGGCGCTTTCGTACAACGGCGGTCAACTTAAAGTCCACGCCGAACTTCTGAACCAGCGTCGCCATCCGCTTGCTGGTAATCCCGCCGTTGAGTCCGGTTTCTACCTCACCCTGAGAGAAGGGCGCGGCTTTGTTTTTTGTTGGCGGCTTCGGCAAGCTGGACACCGTTGGCTCCGCTGCGCTCCAGTTTGCTTCCCCCGCTGAGATCAATCCCTGGGCCAACATCTGCGAAAGCTGATCCTGCGATGCTTTGTTTTGTTGTCTCGCCGCTTTCCGAAACCATTTCGACGCCAGACTTGGATCTTTCGGAATCCCCAGCCCCTGTTGATACATGCGACCCAATGCGTACTCGGCCCCCACGTAGTCCTGCGCAGCGGATTTCTGCAACCACACCACGGTCATACTTGGATCCCTTGCCACTCCGGTCCCGCTCATGTATGCCTTGGCCAAATCGAATTGGGCAACGGCATCTCCTCCCTCAGCTTTGCGCCGGATCGCGGCGATATCCTGATCCTGCGCTGCAACGGACAAAGCAATGACGCAAACTGCAACCAGCCGAATGAATGGACGCCAGAAAATCATGGGTAAAGGCTCATCGATCGATAACGGTGCGACTTCGGCGCAACAGCATCACGAATTGCTTCCTGCGGACGAGTACAACCAACCGCTGCAGAAACCACCCGAGCGTTCTCGCTCGCCGCAAATTCTAAGCAGGGTTTCGGCCGAAGTCAATTGCGACCGACCCAGGAAGCACCAAAGATAACATCTCGTCATGCGAGGCCTGCATCGGAATCGACAGAATCGGGGAAGGACCTTGACAGTAGACCGTTTCTGCCTGAGCATTCCTTACTATGCGAGTTTGCCGGCCTGCTTGGTTCGCGTCCTCGCCGTCTGACGTGATGCAATGAAATACTGCCCTGCCTGTCATAAAACGTATCCCGCCGACTACTACGTCTGCCCAGCGGACCAGACAGGCCTGCAGAGCGCGCACGAACTTCAGCCCGGCATGATTATCCGCAATAAGTATGAAATTATGGGCCGGATCGGCATCGGCGGCATGGGCGTGGTCTACCGCGGCCGGCACCTCACCTTCAACGAGGTGTGCGCCATCAAAATTGTCAACGACGCGATTGCCGGGGATGCGAACTTCTTACAACGTTTCCAGACGGAAGCCGTAGTCACCCGAAAACTCCGGCACCCCAATGCGGTCCGAGTCGACGATTTCGACTACACCGACGACGGCCGCCCCTTCATCGTCATGGAGTTGGTGGAGGGCAAGAACATCAGCGAGATTCTCCACGAGGAAGGCCCCTTGCGCGTCCCGCGGGCAATCCGTATCGCGACGCAGTCGGCACGGGCGCTGGGGGTTGCCCACAAGCTCGGCATCGTGCACCGCGATATCAAGCCCGGCAACATTATCATCACCACCAACGAGCAGGGTCAGGAAACCGCCAAGGTTCTCGATTTCGGAATCGCGAAGCTGCTCGAATCCGCCGGAGACGCCAAGCCGGGAATGACCATGACCGGCATGATGGTGGGCACTCCTCTCTACATGTCTCCCGAGCAGTTCATGGGAAAGAAGGCGGGAGACGATATTGACGGCCGCACTGATATTTATTCATTGGGTGTTGTGCTCTATCAAATGGTCACGGCGCGGCTGCCCTTTGAAGGGGACACCATCTATTCCTTGATGATGCAGCATATGGAGGGAAACGTGCGTCCTCCGCATGAACTTGTCCCCGAGCTGAATATTCCGGAGTCGCTCTCGCGAGTCATTCTGAAAGCCATCGCCAAATCGCGAGACCAGCGATTTCAGACCGCGGAAGAATTTATCGCCGGACTGGATCGAGTAGAAAATGATCAAGTAGAAAACGATCAGGCGACCAACGTGCGAGTTGCGAATCCGGTCGTCGAGAACGTCCCGGCGCCGAACGACGCGGTGGCAAAACAGATCACAAACGCCGCCGCCCCATCTGCTGCTTCGCAGATCCGTTCCTCCCAGAACAGTGTCCCGCAGAGTGCGGTCACGCAAAGCAGTGTCTCGCAAAGCGCCTCGCAAAGTCAGGCGTCGCAAGCCGCACCGACTCTGCCCCAATCCCAACCTTCTCAAGCGGCGACCGTGCCCACTCCCGCGCCACCGGCAACTCCTTCGGCGTCGCCGGCCCAACCATCTCTGCCAGGCAGCGTAGGGACAACACCGGCGGCCGACTCGGTGCTGGTGAAGAGCGCTGCCCAGCATGTGCTCCTCCAGCCGAAAAAGTTCCGGCTCGGGCAGCTACTGACTCTCGTGGCTCTGCTCCTGGCGGCCGTGCTGGTTGCCGGAGTCGGATATATAAAATATCAATCGCTTCAGCGCCTGAGAATCGAGAGCGCGGTCAATGAGAAGTTGAACGCTGCGTCGCCGACTCTCCGCAAAGCGCCCTTCAGAGTCTTCGTATCCGACACCCGTGAAGTGTTTCTCGATGGCATTGTATCGAGCAACGAAGACTCGACTGCGGCGGAGGCCGTGGCCGCCTCCGTTCCCGGCGTCACCGGCGTCACCAATCGACTCCTGGTGGTTCCAGCCGTCGGTCCGGCGGTAAGTCCAGCGGTAACTCCGGCGGTAACTCCGGCGCCAGTTCCGGCCACGGCTCCCGGCGAATCCGCCGAGTCCCTCATCAGCAAGGGCACCGCATTCCTGGACGCCGGGGATTACGCCGCTGCCATCGATTGTTTCCAGAAAGCGTCAGCCGACCCCAACAACAAAGGTGCAAAGGAATTGCTGGACCGCGCGCGCCGAGCCCAGAAAACCGAAGAAGAGTTACTCAGAAACCGGCGCTAACTTCAGCGACTCGCTGAGCTTCCCCAAGCAGACCCTTTTTAATGTGAATCAGTTTTTGGGTGGCGCAGCGCTTCAAGCGCTGCGATAAGCATCTGCAAAAAACAGTCGGGCTTCGGCCCCTGAGGTACGAAAGCGTGAAATTTAAAGTCGTACAAAGGAGGGACGCAACTACATCGCGTCACGACCCCTGGCTGAATGCCTCTTTCACGACCTGAGCTTCCGTTTGGTCGGCAGCCGCCTGTTGATCCTGCAAGGTCTTCTCGGCGCTCGCATCCGGAGGTGGGGGCGGAACATCCGAAGCGACCGTTGAGGTATCGGGAGCCTTTGGCAAGCCCCCCGTTCCCTGTTTGGAGGCGAGATCCTTCATGCCGCTGTCGAGTTGCTCCTGGAAATGATTCTGCATCTCCTGCAAATCGTCAACGGAAACCGCCACTTGCTTCCCAGCTGCGCAATCCGCCTTCTTCCCGGCGGAGACGCTCACCGTCACTTTGTTGTCGCCATCGGGAGTATCGGTGAGCCGCGTGATCACGTCTCCCGCGGTCAGTTGGCATTCCTGGCCATCGCCCACCACTGCCAAATCGGAGGCGACCACGAACGTGCGTCTCGCAGGATCCAGCGCTGGTGGCACTTCATCACTGGCCGGTGCTGCACTGGCCTGCGTAGTCTGATTCTGCCCGCCAGAGGACGCCGCCGGCTGAGCTGCGGCCTGTTCGGCAGCCAGTTGAGCCTTCACTTCTTCCGCAATCGCTTCTTTCACCTCGGGACTAAGGGCCACCGAGCCAGAATTGTCCGCGGGTGCGTTGTTGCTCGCACTGTCCTGCGATTGGTCGGAGGCAGCAGCGCCATTCGCGGCAGCGCCGTTCGCAGCGGCACCGTTTGCAGCAGCGGCGCTTGCGGCCGCCTGCGCCGCGTAAGCCGCCTGCAGGTTCGCAGCGATCAAATAGTCCGTCAGCCAGAACGCAGCCGAGGGATACACAGGATAGGGCGCAAAATACGCGCCATAAAATCCGTACCACGGCGCTCCGCCCCAACCCCATCCGTAGTAAACCGGCGCCGCCCAGGGATTGTACGCCCACCCGTAATACGCGCGCCCGTAGTAAAACGCGGGATGGTAACCGTAATAGCCGTGGCCACGATAAGAGTAGGAGCGGTACACGCCAGTGTGGACCCTGCCATTGACGATCGTCGTCCGCGACACGTAACTGCGTCCGCCACGGGTAACATAAGCGCGTTGCACGTAGCCCGAATTCCTGCCCGTGGTTACGATGCGTGCCCCGTTATGTGTGCTCTCGATTCTGCGGCTGCCGTTAAGTCCGTGCTCGATGTGCATTCCATTCCGATTGATAGAACGGATCTGCCCGTTCGGCCGGATGCTGGCTGTTCCGCCGCCTCTGAGCGACACTTGTCTTCCGGGAGCGGTGTGGCCTCCGGTCCTTGCCATGCCACTGTTCCCGCCCATTCTGGAGCCGCCCGCCCTGTTCCCCGCTGAAGTGCCAGTTCTTCCAGCCGGACCTCTTGCGTTGCCGTTCCTGCCCGTTGTTCCGGTTCCGGTCCTGCCAGCCGTTCCAGCCCTGGCCCCTCCAGGAGTTGTATGCGTCCCAGGACGGGCGCCGTTAGCGGAGTGAGTCGTCGAGGGATGGCTGGTCGCGGGCCGGCTGGTCGAAGGCCGCGCCGCCGGGGCCTTCGCCCTGGGCGCGCTTGTTTTCGGGGCCGCAGGTGCACTCTTATGTTGCGCAACAGCCGTACCCACGGCGAGGCCAGCGAGCAACAGCATTAGCACGAACCCGTTCCTGAAAATGTTTTCACTCTTCGAAACAAAATTCATCGCAAACTCCTGGCGATCAAATCCAATTGTGACTTCCGCAAGCGAAGCGTTTCAGCGCATGACCAATTCGCATGAACAATCCGCATGGACAATCTTAGATAGTCTGGACACCTGGTCCCAATCGCGGCGACGGCGCCTTGGACCTTAGGGAGGGTAGCGGTCGGACTCCGCAATCCGTCGGCTCGGTCCTCGCTGAGCCTCTGGCACACACCGCCGACTCTTGGCAGCAATTCTGATACCGGCGGCCAGGCAAGTCAAGACAAATCCCCCCCGCAGCAACGACACCACCTCGCGGCGTAGTGGCTCGATTTGAGCTTTCGCATTTGCGGATTCCCCGGCCGATGTCATTTAGCCGGCTGATGTCATGTCTCGGCCGATGTCATCTAACCAGCCGATGTCATCCCGCAGGAGCGCGCTAAGCGCTCCGGAGGGACCTTACGAAGCCCAGACATCAGTTGTACGGATGCGAGGAGCGCCCTCACTGCAGGAAGCGCGGGCATTCCCATCCACATCATCAGCCGGCGCAAGCTCCCCTTCGACTTCGCTCAGGGCAGGCTCTCGCCGCCCTTGGCATGACATCGGTCTAAAATAATTGTGAAATTGATCCACCACCCTTCTCCGTGCATTCTTCGCGATTTCGATGACAACTGCGCGGTATAATCCAGCGTCAAGGGCCAGTCGGTTCTTGCCCGGTCGCTTCTGCAACGAGCAGCCTGCTTGGCGCACGATTGGGAAGAACTGTGAAGTTAAGAGGGTTGATCAGATCTCGGTCGGTCGATCCTAAGGGAATTGTCTTCGAGAATGAAATTCACGGAAAAATACGAGCTTCTGGAGTCTCTGACCACAGGTGCGGTGGAAACGTTTTTCGCCAATGACAAAGTCCGAGGCGAACGCGTGCTGGTACACATTCTGCGTTGTGACCCGCGGAAGCCGAACCAGCCAACCGTGCAATGGGTTCTTGAATCGTTCCGGCGTCTCGCTCCGGAGCCCACCGGGCTCGTTCTCGAAACCGGCCCCTACAGTGGGACACTCTACGTCTACCTCGTCACCAAACTGCCGGACGACGCCGCGCTGCGGGTTTGGGTACAGCAATACGAAGCTCGTCCCCGCGATACTCAGGAGATTCCAGCCCCGACGCCAAAACCTGCTCCAGAGAGTGCGGCTCCGGCAGTGGACGTTACGCCCAAGCCAACTTCGCAAGCTCCCGGTCCGGTCACTCAATTGTTACGCAGTTTCGAGCTGCCGCCGAAGCCGGGAGTGCCCAGCGCTCCGACGAAACAAACAGAGCCTCCTTTCCAGCCTCCGCCGTCTCAGCCTCCGCCAAATGTCAATCCCGTGGTGGACCGCTCTCTACTCCAGACGGCCCCTATTCCCGCGGCCCCTGAACGGGATCCGTTTGCTGCACGGCCTTCGGTCCCGCCAACAACACCAGCTGCCAGCGCTCCGGTAAACCCGATTCGCCCCAATCTCTCGACCAGGAACATTCCTTCCGAGGCATTCACCCCACCGGCCATGGACAAACCCAAGCCCGGCGAGTTCACGAGCGTTTTCCAGGGACCGTTCCACGGCGACGCACCGGCCGAAATGCCTGCACTCTCTCCCCAGAAAATGGAGCCTCCACGAAAAACCGTGGGAGACTTTACCGCCATGTTTGGCGCGGTGAAGCCGCAGAAGGAAGAATCTTTACCGGCACCGGGAGTGGCGGGAAACGAATCTGCGGGCACGGGATTCACCGGCTTCTTCAACGCGGATATTTCCTCTCGGAATTCCAGTACCAGCGCGCCAACCCCGCCAATTCTCCAGGCTCCGCAAGTTTTTCCGACGCCGCAGGTTTTTCCAACTCCGCCGTCTCCGAATCCGCCGATGCCGCCATCGCCCGCGATGGTGCCATCCGCCCTGCCTTCCGACGGGGCAACTGGTGCGTTCTCATCGCCGGCCAAAAAGCCCGCTCCCGTTCTGCCGCCGATCCCAAGCGGGCCGAGCGCATATACGCAAATTATTTCTTTGAAAAACGCAGGGCCCGAGGCAGATCCTGCAGACGCGGAAGAGATGACCCCGGCCAATTCGGCTGAGCCTCCCGCGTTTCCCCCGCCGGCGATGCCCGCGCTTCCGAAAGCACCGAAGATGCCGCCGCTGCCGAAGGCGCCAGCGCCCAAGATGCCAGCAGCGAAAATGCCAAAGCTGGCCATTCCCGGAGCGCCGAAGCCGCCCAAAGTGGATCTTCCGCCGCCACCGCCAGTCTCCTACTGGCCGCTGATCCTGACCCTGACGGTGCTGTTCTTCGTTGCGGTTCTGCTCGTGCTTTACTTCGCTTTGAAGCACTGAGCCAGCCGCTTTTGACGTTGGTTTGTTTGTGCAGGACAGACACTCTTGTCCGTCGCTTTTGACGTTGTTCTTAGTTCCGGGTTCTTAGCTCCGGCAAGAAAAATGGCGCAGAGCCTTTTGCGGCCTGCGCCATTCGTTTTTCTTCTCTATATTCAGAATATCAAATCTGAAGGGGAAATGTGACATGGTTTTGAACTATATATTCCCCGCAGAATCAAGCACTTGCCTGAAAAACCTCACGCTTACCCCCTTGACAACTTTTTCCACAGTTTCCGGATTTGCGATGAAACCGGTAGTGGCTCGATTTGACATTGCGCACTTGCGGATTCCCCGACCGATGTCCTCTCAACGATGTCATCCCGCAGGAGCGCGCCCAGCGCTCCGGAGAGCCTGCCCTGAGCGAAGTCGAAGGGGACCTTACGAAACCCAGACACTGGTTGTACGGATGCGAGGAGCGGCGGCGCTGCAGGAAGCGCGGGCATTCGCATCCACGCCACCAACGGCGTCGGCCGACGTAAGGTCCCTCGCCCGGCTGTCGCCGCGCTCAGGATGACATCGGGCTGAAATAGATGAGGGTTCAACTCGACTGCGGCAGAAGGATAAGCAATTCGAGAGTAGGGTTCGGAAGTTCGCCGGGAACGTACGCTGCAAAATTGCGGGCGCGGTTCACCGCTTCCCAGGCAGGCCCGGACTGGTTCAGAGCGAAATACTGATATTTCAGTTTCACGGGGATCGCGCTCGGCGGATTGGTCAGATGGCGGAGCTGAATTCCCGGCAACGCCTGCCTCACCAGGTGCTCGATGTGGGTTGCGGAACAGACCTTCACCAGCTGCGGCACTTTTTGAATGATGTTCTCTTCACTGGTCTCCGCGTTCACTGCCAGATACATGCGCGTGTTCACCAGATATTTGTCGTGATCGATGGCCGTGGAATAAATCGAGTTCTGCGTCAGCTTCAACGGGAGCGAAACCAGGTTCGTGGGCACGACGGTTTCCAGAAGCGATCGCAACTTTTCGTCAAGCTCGGAAAAAATCGGCCCCAGCGAATCGTGCACGTAGAGTGGCATGTCGCGCGGCCGCATTTTCTGCGAAAACGTAGTGAGCGATCCGGCGAGCGCAACCATCGCGGCGTAGAGTTCCTCGGGGTGACCCATCTTGCTCTCGTAGAGATGGGAAAATGCCGGGAAGTTCGAGTTCACGGTATAAAGCAACCAGAAGTTGGCAATGTCGGAGGCAGTGAAATCCGCCAGGCTCTGATTTTTTTGTCGCCGGCCCGCAGAAAGCTGCGTGCTGCGGGCGGAGAGTAGTTCTACCAGGCCACGCAACAATCCCACCAGATACTCGCTCGCGCCGATCTCGATGAGCGGCGGAATGAACCGGGGATTCAGTTGATATGTTCCGGCGGGAGTGCGTTCCACGTTGGCGATCCGCAACACGGATGAACCTTCGCGATTTTCCGAGTCCGCGAGCAGGCGCATATTTTTTCGCGCTACCTGGATCGGTTTCTCGCTGATGCCGGTATTCTCGTCGCGAAAAGCAGCCACTTCGGCCAGATAACGCGTGCCTCCATCTTTTCCGGTGGAGACGTTCAGGCCACGTTGCCGGTAGTCGGGAATCGCCAGGTATAGGTCCAGACTCTTGGCCCCCGGCTCGAAGAGTTCCTCCAGGGACTTGGACGGCGGCGGCGGATCGGCGTCCGGAACTTCGAAGAGGAGTCCATCGGGGAAAATACCCGCGGCGCGTGTAACCGCGAATTGTCCCTCGGCCAATAACTCCGCGTTGATCGCCAGTTCGCGAAAGCCCCACGGACAAAACTTGAGCGCCTGCAGGCGGAAATTGAGCGCATCCTCGATGAAGCGATCCTGCACCTGGAGATGCTGGGGAGTCAGGAACGTGCCCTTGGTCCAGAGAACTGGCTTTAGCTGCCTCATAGAGTCGTGCCGCTACCCATCTACGCCGGCCTGGAAGCGCGCCTCAGGCGATTTTCAACACGGCTGCCAACGATAGCAATTCCCGAGCCAGGAAGCAAAGGGCAAATCTGGTAAGAAGTGGCTGAATTTGAATTTCTTTGCGTACTTTGCGGCTTTTCTTCGCGCACTTAGCGGTTAAAGTCTTTTGATTCGCACAAGGAACAAGACCCTTTAACCGCAAAGCCCGCAAAGGAACGGCCGCAAAGGACGCAAAGAAAGCCAAATTCAGCCACTAGCGCCTGGTTGCCAGGACGCAGGTCGCGGAGACACTTTTTATGGCATTAGCGTTGAGGAAAATGTGATCAGGGAACCGCCTGGAAGGTATTCCGTTATTCCTGGGAGGAGCCGTGGCCGGGCCACAGGTTTTCCATGAACTTCAGCCATTCCTGAGTTCTGGAACGCAGGCGCCGGGATAAGCTGCGGGTGAAGACGGCAAGACCAAAATCTCCGCGGGCGCGGCGGAGAACCATCTGAATCTCTTCGTGCGCTTCTTCAGAAATGGAGCCCTCGTGCTCCAGGGTTTCCAGCAACTCGAACATGTCCGGGGCCGCCGCGATGAGGCTGGCATTGGCATTGGGATCCGCGTCCGCTTCCACGGAGGCTACTG
Source organism: uncultured Acidobacteriaceae bacterium (assembly GCA_963719575.1). GTDB lineage: Bacteria > Acidobacteriota > Terriglobia > Terriglobales > Acidobacteriaceae > Sulfotelmatobacter. The sequence goes on along the minus strand of CAVRCN010000023.1, from coordinate 94,835 downwards.
GCTGCCCGCAGCGGTCAATCACGCGCGACCACTTCTGCGGATCAATCCGCCACATGCCCGAAGTCAATTTGGTCCTCAGAGCGTCTCCTTCGACGGTACGTCTTTCTATAATGTAGGATGCCCTTAGATCCTTCAAGGTTACTAACGGTTGTACGGGTTAACCGCAGGGGTACGCCCCTTTTGGCTCCAGCTTCCACTAAGACCCTATGATTCAATAGTTTCCCCGGGCTGTCCTGCAGAACCTCCGGGGAGACGTTGTGCGCAAAAGAGCATTATCCCGATGTCATCCCGCAGGAGCGCGCCAAGCGCTCCGGATGACATAGTGCTGAAATAGTTTGAATCAGCTCACGGAACCGAAATGCCAAGACGGCGGGCTTGTTCTTTGACCTGATTCAGGTCGTCGGTGGCTTGCTGGATCTGCTGATCGGTGACGCCGCTGCCGGGAACATCCTTCTGCTGCAACAACTTGAGCCTGGCGTCTGCTTTTCGCTGAATCACAACCTTCATCACCTCTGCGACGCTGGCCAATGCGACATCCGTCTTGGGCCGCGAGATCCCAAGCAGTTGGGTTTCGCGCACCATGCCGAGAAGATCTCGGATTGCCCCGGAAAATCGCGTTTCGGTGACCGACCCGGGAGCTTTCTTATCCTGTTCGAGCAGATCCTGTACGGCGTCGGCCTTGCGGTCCGCAACCACGCCAACCGCCTCGCCAACCAACTCTAATGCCTTGGATGACCCTCCCGCGCCCAGCAACTGCCGTTGCCGTTCAGCGCCGAGGACTGCCGTTATCTTCTCCTTGAATTTGTCATCCGTGACCGAGCCGGGGGCACGCTCCTCCTGTTGCATGATGCCCTCGAGGGCAGCATTTCTCATATCGCCAATCTGATTGGAGGCCTGGGCGACTTGCTTCAGTACGTTATTCACCATGGAGTCTTCGCCACCGCCCAGCAAAGAAATTCGGCGCGACTCCGCCAAAGCCGCCTTCACCTTGTCGCTGATCTGATCCTCGGTTGCCGCGGGGTTGTCGAGAACTTTCTGGAGCTCCTCGCTATAGGCGGTTAGCTGGTCCGCTTCCACCGCGCCCAGCCAGTGCTCGGCGATCGGATTCTTGGCGGCTTGTACATCCCCGGGTGAGGAGCCCGCGGGTGAATTTGGCTTGTTCGTGGTGACCGGCATGGTGCCGACATCGCTGACCGGATGTTTGGTCCTGCTTCCGGTGATGCCGGGCCCGTGGCCGGGAGGAAACTTCATGTAGATTTTGTAGGGCTTTCCTGAACCTGGCGCATTGATGGTGCCGGCCGATCTCCAAGCCCCGCCTGGCGGTGGAGTTCCCACAGGAAGTACCGTGAGTTCCTCGCCGCGGTGAACTCCGCCGCGCTGCTTTACGGCTTTGACCATGGTTGCTTTCTGTTCTTCTTCGTCCAGGTCGGATGGCTCGGGAGTGTTGGAGTCGCGAACAAATTGTGGAAATGCCATGGAAGCTGCCTCACTCTTTCACAATTCCTGGCGCGTGGCCTTCAGCGATTGCTTCGTCGGTTGCATTCGCTTCCGGCTTTGCTAAAATGCCGTGCAGCCAGCTGGCTGTGGAGTTCTCATATGGCGATGCAAGTTTGCATGGGAGCGATGATGATGTGCACCATGGGGATGGCGCCGAGTTCGCTGGTGGTTCTGCCGACGAACATGGTGTTCACGAGCGAAATGCCGGATGCCAACATCATGGACAACATTCCTATGGTGAACATCATGCCGTTCGGCGTATGCATGTCGCCGGCGAATCCGATGGTTGCAGCGGCGACGGCTGCCGCTCTGGGCGTGCTGACTCCGATGCCTTGCATTCCGATGACGGTCGCTCCCTGGGTGCCGGGAGCTCCGACCGTGCTGCTCGCCGATATGCCTACGCTCGACAATACCTCGACGCTGATGTGCATGTGGGCCGGTGTCATCAGCTTCGTTGACCCGGGAGAGTTTACGGTGATGGTGCCGTAGAGCTGACTCTCGTTTACGTCTCCGATCTTAAGACGTGCCTTAGTTCAGTTTCGTTCCCTTGCTGCCATCGTCGGCCGTATCCGGATCGTTCGGGGCGGTTGGCGAGTCGGGGGATTGCGGACTTGCGTCCGGAGCGCTTCCGGCTGCGCCGCCGCTGTTGATGAATACCATGGTCCCGGTGATGAATACTCCGGCGGGATTAATGTCGATAAAGTTGCTGCCAACTTTCAGCGTGAGGTCTACGCCCGCTTCAATCACCGCGCTCACACCTGCGTTGAGATGGATGGTGGTGTCGGTCTTCATGGCATAGGCCATGGACGTATCCTGCTGCTGGCCGGTGACTGCCAACGAGAGATTACCGGTCACGCTCTCGCTCTGGTTGCCGGTGACCGCGAGAGACTTGTTGCCGGTGACGCTTTCCATTTGATTTCCGGTGACGTTCAATGACATGTTGCCGTCGACGGCTTCGAAATGGTTTCCCTTGACGTGCAGGTGCTTGTCGGTCTGGATTTGCTCCACCTGGTTTGTGGTCACGATGAGATGACGGTTGGCGCCGATGAATTCGCGCGAATCTTTTTCGACGCGCAAATCCATATCCATTTCCGCGTTCATGAAAATCTGTTCCTGCCCCTTCAGATCTTCGAAACGAAGTTCGTTATAGTTCGACGAGCCGCCGCCCTTGGAACTGCGCGACATGAAAGTGCTTCGCGTCTGGTAATCGGGCAGAGTATAGGGCGGCATCTGGTTCGCGTTGTAGACTCGTCCCGTGATCACAGGACGGTCGGGATCGCCTTCCAGAAAACTGACGAGGACTTCCTGGCCGATGCGCGGAATCCACATGGCGCCCCAGTTTCCGCCGGCCCAGGGCTGGGAGGCACGAATCCAGCAGGAACTGTTTTCGTTTTTCTGCCCCAGCCGGTCCCAATAAAACTGGACGATGACCCGGCCGTACTTATCAACCCAGATTTCCTCGCCCTGTTTGCCGACTACCAGCGCGGGCTGCGGGCCCTGTACAAATGGTTTCGGGGTGACGCGCGCGGGGCGATAGGTGACCGAAGCTGGAATGCAGGTGAGGTGGTTCGAATAAGTCTCTGCACCGAGCGTGCCCGCAGTCGTATAAATTTGTCCCGCCGAGGCGAAGTGGCGCACTTCGGTGACTACGTAGTTGGTGTTCTGGTCTGAACGATAGTGGTTCTTCAACTCGAACGAGTAGCCGGACATGAGGCCGCGGCAGTTGCCCTCCGCCGACACCACCATGTAGCCGGCTTCCTCCTCCTGCATACGCACCTTGGCCACCGTGTCGCCCTGATCTTTGTTCGTGTGCAATCCCGGATAATCAAAAAGTTCCAGAGGATGGCTGGCAGAGAGATCGACCACAGTGGGATCGTTGGCCAGCAAACTGGTGGACGGAGTGGTGAAATTGTAGTCGGTTACGGTGTATTTGCCGGTGCGAACCTCCTGCCCGACGTGCCAGTTGCTGATGACTTCGACATCTTCGAGGCCTCCGACCTGCGTGTCATAACTCACGGGAGAACTGGGGCAAGCGGGCAGCGTACTGGACTGATCGGCCAGCACCATGGTGTGCTTTCCCTGCGTCGAATGATCGAAGTAATAGAAGATGCCGAACTCTTCCATGAGGCGCGAGACGAAGTTGAACGACGTCTCGCGGTATTGCACGCAATATTCGAGTTGAGGATAACTTCCCTTCAGGCTGAGGCGGAAATCCTTGAAGTCGAAGAGATTGAAAACCTGGCTGATGATGTCGGGCACGGCCAGGTTCTGGAAAATGCGGCAATCCGCCTGGCGGGTGAGAAACCAAAGCCAGGGGACTACTTGTGCGTGGTAGTGGGTGAATAACCGTTTGTCGGTCCCTCCTTGCGTAAAACGGCTCACGTAACCGTTGATGTAGCGCGGCGTGCCGTCAGGAAGATGAAGGGTGATGGTTACTTTCTGACCGACAATGTCCTTAAAAACGATGGATTCATTCTCGTAAGCCAGCAGATTCAGTTCGTAGCTGAACAGACTCGAAATTCCTTCAATCCCCGTAAGCTCCTGCAACAGGAGCACGTCCTTGCCCAGCGGAGTGTCCACCGCGATCAGCCGGTGATCTTGACTGTATTCGTCCTGTGCCACGAAACTGTCCTTCCTTTGGTTTTTGCGAACTTTGTTTTTGCGAACTTGGTTCTTGCGAACTGCGCAAGCCTGCTGCGTGGTTGAAATACGTTAGCGTTTCGCCGCCGCCCAGTTCCCTATCGATATTCGAATGCCCCGTCGGCGCCAATTCCAACGTGAATTCGCTCCATGGGTTCATTCGCGGCCATGCGTCCCAACAACTGCCGCGAAATGTCGGGAAGCAGGGTGTTGGTGAGAATGTTATCCACGTTGCGAGCGCCGCTCTCGACCTCGGTGCAGCGTTGGGCCACCTCGTCGACCAGGGCGCTGTCGTAAGTCAGTTCAATTTTGTGATTCTCGTGGATGCGCCGTTGAATCTTGCCCAGCTTCAGCCGGATGATTTGCTTCAGATTCTCATCGCGGATCGGCAGGTAGGGAATGAGCACCATGCGGCCCAGAAATGCGGGTTTGAAAATTTTGTTGAGCTCCGGCTTTAGCGCCTTGATCAAACCTTCGGGGCCGGGCATGGTCTCTGGATCCGCGCACAGCTTCGCCAGAATGTCAGTGCCGGCGTTGCTGGTGAGAATGATGATGGTGTTCTTGAAGTCGATCTCGCGACCTTCCCCGTCTTCCATGTTTCCTTTGTCGAAGACCTGGTAGAAGAGCTCGAGCACGTCGGGATGAGCTTTCTCGACTTCGTCGAGCAGAACTACGGAGTACGGCCGGCGCCGGACCGCTTCGGTGAGCACTCCACCCTCGCCGTAACCGACATAGCCCGGAGGCGAGCCCTTCAAAGTAGAGACCGTGTGGCCTTCCTGGAACTCCGACATGTTGATGGTGATGAGGTTGCGTTCGCCGCCGTAGAGAAGATCGGACAGGGCGAGCGCGGTTTCGGTTTTGCCGACGCCGCTGGGGCCTACCAGCATGAACACGCCGATCGGCTTGTTGGGATCGTCGAGTCGGGCGCGCGCGGTGGAGATTCGCTGGCTGATGATTTCCAGGGCGTGCAGCTGGCCGATCACGCGTTGGCCGAGGAATTTCGGGAGAGAGAGGACGGTGGAGATTTCGTCCTTCATCATTTTCCCCACCGGGATTCCGGTCCAGGCGGAGATTACTTCGCCGACAATTTGCGCATCGACGGCGACGCGAATCATGGGCGCTTCGCCTTGCAGGGCTGCAAGTTCGGCTTCGGCCTGCGCGAGTTGCGTGCGTACGGCGGCCACGTCCACCGGCTTGGGAGCTTCTGCGACCGCAGTGGCTGTGGCGGACGACGCTGCCGCTTCTGCCGCTGTGGTTGGGGCGGTTGGAGCGGATGCGCTGGCATCGGTGGCGACTCCGGGTATTTCAGTGCGCGCAAGCGCGGCGTTGCCGTTCTGCGAAGCCGCCGCGGTCTCGAGTTGGGAACGCAAGTCTCGGATTGTGGTTACCAGGCCGCTTTCTTTTTCGAAACGAGTTCGCAGGCCGGCTAAACGGGATTCTATTTCTGCGCTCTTGGTGGCGATCTCCTGCAATCTTTCGCGGTGGTCTGTGCCGACTAGCGATTCGCGTTCCAGAATGCGTTGCTGCACGGCGAGATCATCGATCTGGCGGATGCTGTCTTCGATGGCGGGCGGAGTGGCGCTTTGCCCCAGGGCAAGCCGCGCACAAGCCGTATCGAGAATGCTGACGGCTTTGTCGGGCAACTGGCGGCCGGCGAGATAGCGGTGCGAAAGATGGACCGCGGCGGTTAATCCCTCATCGAGAATGCGAACTTTATGGTGCTTCTCGAGCGATGGGACAATGCCGCGCAGCATGGTCAGGCACTGCGTTTCAATCGGCTCCTCGACTTTCACTACCTGGAAACGGCGGGCAAGTGCGGGATCTTTTTCGAAATATTTTTTGTATTCCGACCACGTTGTGGCAGCGATGGTTCGCAACTCGCCGCGCGCTAAGGCCGGCTTCAACAGGTTCGCGGCATCGCCTTGGCCCGCTGCCCCGCCAGCACCGATCATGGTGTGGGCTTCGTCGATGAATAAAATGATGGGGGTGGGCGAGGCCTTCACTTCCTCGATCAGGCCTTTCAGTCGGTTCTCAAATTCACCTTTGATTCCAGCGCCCGCCTGCAGCAGAGCGAGGTCCAGGGTTCGGATGATGACGTTGCGCAGCGGCGGCGGGACATCGCCCTGGGCTACGCGCAGGGCGAAACCTTCCACGACGGCCGTTTTGCCTACTCCAGCCTCGCCGGTAAGAATCGGATTATTCTGGCGACGCCGCATCAGGATGTCGACTACCTGGCGGATTTCGAAATCGCGCCCCAACACCGGGTCGATTTTGCCGGTCTTTGCTTTTTCCGTGAGATTGATCGTGAACTGGTCGAGGTTGGGACTCTTGCCGCCGGGACGCGGGCCGGCAGAAGGCGCGCCCGGCGCGGCTGCGGCGACGGCTGCCTGTGCTTCCTCGGCGGAACCGCCGACAATCGCGGCAAAGTCCTTGCGCAGCGTAGGTGCCTGAATCTTCTGAAATTCGCGGCTGACTTCGCGCATAAGCCGCACCAGTTCGTCGTTCGTTGCCAGGGCGAGAATGGTGAAGCCGGTGCGCACTTGGGCGGCGTTGTAGTCGATCGATCCGATCGTCCACGCTTCGATCAGCATCTTCATCAGCGTGGGGCTGAGCGCGGGGGTGCGCGCGTTGCCGGTTTTCAGCTTGTCGAGGGCCCGCGCCAGTTCGCCGGTGAGCCTTGAGGTATCGACCTCGAAGTGCTTGAAAATCGCGGCCGCGTCGTTGTCGGTGGAGTCGAGCAATTTCGTGAGATAGTGCTCCACTTCGATGTCGTAGTGCGTGCGCGCCAGGCAGAGTCCTGCGGCTGCCTCCAGCGCGCCGCGCGTGGAATCGTTAAGCTTGCCGATCAGAGACTTCAGGTTCATGACGTCCCCCTTCCGCTGTTTCGAGCGCCAGCACTGTGTCGTCCGGATCCCGGCCGAAGGGCACCGACTTCACCCACGACACCCAGCCTAATTGCGGGCCGGATGCGCCTTCCGCTCCCAGGGTGCAAGCCGGAACCTGCTCGCGTTCGAGAATCAGCTTCACTTCAAAATCCCATTCGTCGTTTGAAAAAAACTTTACCCAGGCCCTTAGCGGCTCCCACGATTGGCCGTCGGGCAGGAAATCCGCGTAGCGTTCCAGAGTCAACGGACCCAAAACGATGCGCACCTTGGACTGCTGGTTCCACACTTCGTCGCCCACGACGGCGCCGAAGCCGAGTTCTTCACTCTGGCTGTTGCCCTCCGACAAATTGCACTGGGTCTCGCGATCGAGGCGATACCAGCCTCCAGCGAACTGCTCGATCTCGACCGGCACTTCGAAGTAGTCGGCGAGAATCTGCTGCAGGGCCTGGGCCGAGCGCGGGCGTTGCGCCAGCAGGCCCGAATAGTAGACCAGAGTGTCGTCGGACACAGCCTGGCGGTCGCGCAAGCCATCCGTGCCCAATCCCAGCAAGCTCAGGAGATGGCGGGTAAAGAGATCACGCTCGCCCTCTTCGCACGCGACATCAAAGCGGTATTTTCTCCAGGCGCGATAAAAGAGCGAAATGATCCGGTGATTGAAAACATCAAGAAAGTCTCGCGCCGAGGTATCCGAAGCTCGCAACCTCTCGATGAGCAGCGTGGTGTAGGGGTTGGGAAGAACTCCCTCGGGACCGGTCAGCCCCATGAAATTGACGATCATCTTCGCCGGCTTCTGCTCGGGCCAATCCATGGCCTGGATCTGGCTGGCGGGAAACGCCAGCGAGGAGTGAACTCCAAAACGGGCGACCTCAGTGTCAGGATGCGAAAACTGGCCCACCGACGTCCGCTCCGGGAAGAACCGCTCGAGCAGACGCACCGCCTGGAAAAAGTCGAAGGAGAACGGCTCGCGACGGAGCTTCTCGGCGACTTCGGAAGCGGCCAGATCGGAATTGGCTAGATCAGAATTGACTGTCCCGCTCTCGGTGCCCACTCTTCTAACGGCTCCTTTCGCTGGCGGCTTCGGGCCACCAATTGGCTGAAGCTGTTCATCGACACATAAAGACCCAGGAACTTTTCGATCACGCTGGCAAACAGGTAAGCGCCGCCGCCGCTGAACTGCTCTTCGTCGAATTCGATTTCCACGCGCGTGCCGCGCGCGAAGCCGATTCCGTGTTCGGAGATGACGCGAGTAAAATGCCGGCGCGCGTCGACCGAGGTGATTCCACCGATTTGTTTCTTGGTGTCCGGCGAATCGGAAAAATCGTAGAGTTCGAGAATTTTCTGCAGCGCTTCCTTGCCGTCATCCACAATGGAAAGATAGTTCAGCGAGAGCTGCGAGATCAGGCTCCATAGAGTCCTTCCATCCAATGGCGGGCGCAGCGTCTTGGTGGGCTTGTGCAGCGCGACAATGCGCTTGATCGCGGCTGCTCCGGTCATCTCGAAATCGCCGTTCTCGCTGCCGAACGGCAAGCGCGTCACCAGATCGCGGTTGGTGCAGGTGCAGCGCACGGTCACGGCGTCGTAGTCGAGTTGCATGGGGCGAGCTGAGAGATCCACCAGGGAGAGAAAGACGTCCGTTCCTTCATCACCCTTGCGGGTCGACACCGAGCGGGTAATGTACCAGTACGCCGGAGTGGTGCCCTGCACTACGTGCCGCTCCGAATAGAGCGGGTGATAGGTGACCGTCTGATGGGTTTCGGCGTCGGTGCTGACGACCTCATCGACGGAATGGATTTCCATGGTTTGCCGGCGGCGCGCGTCGGGCACAACAGGATACTGATAACGGGTTTGATCCACCAGTATGGGTTCGGCGGTCTGCGCAAACAGGTTGATAATGGGCGTGCATCCCAGACGCAGCGTCTTTGCGTTCACCGCGACTTCCAGGCGTTGATGGCGGCCATCCTGTTCAAAGGGCGAGATCATAAACAAAATCTCGGCCTTCGACGTGAGTCCGGCTCGCTGCAACTCCGAGAGCCCTTTGAGGCTCATGAAGAAAAACTTTTCTGGAAACGCAAAGTACTCCTGGAGCAGCCTGTATCCGATAAAGGAACGCCGTGGATAGGGCAGGACATCTTCCGTCTCCCCGAAACCCATCGGCTGCAGATTGCGCAAGGGAAGCTCGCGCACTGGGGCTTTCGGGTTGGCAGGGTCGCGCACCAGAATGCGGACGCAGTTCCGGCATAACAATTCGTACAATCCATGAACGACCGCATTCTCGCCATTCAGATAAAAAACGAGCGTATCCAGGTCAAGTTTTTCAAACGACACGTCGGGAAAGCATTCGAGTTCTACGCGCAGGACGGCAGCTTCCGACGCGCGTAACACCGGGCGAAGGCGATCGGGCGTCATCCATTGCGCCTGGGAAACCTTGAAGGGCCACAACGTCAGGTCATAGGAGGTGCGGAACTTGCAGGGCACGCCTTCTACGGGACGCGAATAGAGAACAGTTCCTTTTGGAATCTTGAGGCTGCTGGTGAGCTTGCCCTGCTCCGAATCGGTGTGAAACTGCGCCACTGACATCGAGGGCACGGGCCGCAGATAGTGCGGGTAGAGAATGTTTAGCAGAGCTTCTGTGATTTGAGGAAAATCGTCGTCGATGCGCAGGTGAACTCGCGCAGCCAAGAGGGCGAACGCTTCCAAGAGGCGCTCCACGTGCGGATCTTCGCAGCGATCCGGCTCCAGCAGAAGGCGCGACGCGATCTTGGGATACTTGTCGGCAAACTCCGCTCCGATCTGGCGCAGGAACGTGAGCTCGCTCTCGTAATAATTCCTCAGCTCATTGCGCAAGGTCGGCTCCCTTGATTTCGTATTCGCCCTTGCCCAGTTCGAGAACTGTGTCGAAGCGCACCGGCTCGGGCGCGGGGTCCATGCACAACAGGCCCTCGATAACGAATTTCAACGCGCGATAGCTGATGCCCTCCACCGGCTCCATCCGCACTCGGGCGCGCTTCAGCCGGGGCTCGAAAACCGCAATCGCCGACTCCATCTCTCGTACCAGATCGCTATGGTCGCGGCCGGACAGAACCGACTTGGAAGAAATGTCGGGAAAACCGTAGTGGTAAACGGAACGGCAAGTCTCGCGGGCGGAGTCGGGGGCGAGATCGATGGTCTCTCTGGTATTGAGCAGCCATTCCAGATCGCGCTTCAAGGACTGCTTCAACTCACGCAAGGATTGAGCGCGGGTGAGTGGAATCTCGGAGTGGGTCTTCGGATCGCGGTCGATGAGCCGGTCCAGCACCGAGAGCGTGACCGGCCCGGTAGCATCTCGCCTGGCCATGACTTACTTCCCGTCTCCCAGCGCCTGCGCCGGGTCGAGCCGGCAGATGCGCTCGAACAGTTTTTGTTGCGCCGCTTTGTCTGCCTGAACCTTGGTGCTCATCTTCATAATCGTGGCCAAGGCGCCGGCGACCACACCGGGATCCTCCCACTCTTCCAGCTTGTGGAGCTCGATCGCGGCAGCCAGATCGTCGAGGATGGGCTGCGCCACGTTAGTCTTATTGGTGGATGCGCAGATCTCGACGAGCTGCATCCGGCGGCGGAAGCGCTCCCGTCCGGAACGCTTGCGGGCAATATCCTGCTGCAGGATTTCGAATGCCTTCCGCTCCTGGCCTTCGCGTAACGCTTGCCGGGCCGAGACATAGGCGTCGGCCTGCTGCGCCGGCCATCTGGATCCCAGACCGTTGGACGCGGATGGCGCCGCCGGCGCCCCCAGCGCTGGTTCCGCAGCAGGAGCCGCCTCGGCGGGCGCCTGGGTTAACGACACCAACCACGCCCGCGTCTCTGCGTTCGCAGCGGGTGTTTCGTCCATCAGCGTGGCGTCGAGCAGTTGCGGAATATCGGTGATCAGCGCCTTCAGCTCCGAGCGGATAGCGCGAACGATCGCGGCATAATCACCGCCGAGTGCATCACAAGCTTCGACCACGGTACGCTGCAAGTCCAACCAGGCCCGGCTGCAAGGCAGAGCCATCGCACTTTCCGCAGCCTCGAGCAACTCTTCCCACTTCTTATCGAGAGTCAGGCGCTTCAGGTGCTTGCGGAGATCCGTGGGCGGAGCCTCGAACAAGGTCGGGTCCGCCAGGTCTACGGCGGCGCGCAGCTCACCCCAGCGCAACCCGCGGAGCATCAGGTAAGAAGCCGGACTCTTCGGCTCGCGCCGCCGCAGAAACGCCGCCGCCTCCGCGATTTTGGCGATCGCTTCAACCCGGTCGGGAGGTTCGGAGGAACCTTCAACCGTAATCAGAACTCCGACGCGCGCTTGCCCAGGTGCCGCAGCGTCACCTGCGGCGGCACCCTCGGCTCCGGCCTGAACTGCGACTGGCTCGACTGGGTCCGGTTCCTTCTCGCGCTTCTTCTGGAGAAAACCGTGAATCAGGTGGCGGGTCGACTCCAAAGCTGACCGCAGTGGACCAAACGATGGCCCTTCCTCGACGAACTTCGGGTCACAGGATTCCTGCAGTTGACCGACCAACTGAAGGCAGGCGTCAAGATCTTTCTCGGCCTGCGCGTAGAACTTTTTAGGAGTGTCTTCGAACGCCGCGTCGAAGACTTCTGGTGCAAGCTTGCCTTCTTTAATGGCCAGATTACGTTTTTTCTTGGCCTCGTCGGTCTTCGCCTGATCCTCGTAACCAACTTCGCGAGACTGTTGGTGGTCCAGGAAGCCGTACTTCGCCTTCTCGACAACCGGAATCAGCTTCAGGGGGATTTCCAGCTTGGTTCCTAAGAACCCAAGTGGAGCTCCGCGGGCTTGCACGTCGCCATCTTCGATTTCGGGATAAACCGTTTCCCAGAATTTCTCCACTAAGCCGTGGCACACAGCGAGGCCGTCGCGCAGGCCGCCAAAACCTTTTTGCTTGAGCCACGCTTCTGTAAGCCAAGCGGCAAGCTGCAGATCTTTGGTCTTGGTGGTGAGAGCGTCGGTAGTCAGCTTGATGACCTGCGCGTTGTCGGCTACTTTCCGATCACGCTCAGTCATTCCTGGCGGGGGCTGATCTTCTTCCCGGCGAGCTTCCTTGATTTTGTCGTAGACCGGGTTGTAGCGAAGGTTAACGCCGCTGGGGTTGGGTCCTTCTATGGGAATCAGCAGATCGTCGGGAAGGGGCATGATTCGTCAGGCGGCCACGGAAGCTTGGTTGAACTCGAGCGAACGCAGTTCGAGAAATGGGATTTCCTCGTCGTCCGCCAGCCACATCTTCTGGCCCACAGGAATTTGAGCATCGTACCCGTCCTGCTCTTCCCACACCGTTGCTCGTCCCAGCCGGACGGCATCATCCGGGTTCTGCCACGCGAAGGGAGAGAGTGCGGGAAGCATGACCTCGCCGAGTTCGGTGCCCTTGAACGAAGGAGTGGTGCGAACGGCCGCCGGCGTCCACAGTAAGTCTCGCAATCGCTTGGGAGGCATGATCTGAATGGACGCGACGTGCTCAAAGGGAAGCAGCAGATAATTGCCAGCCGCAAAAAGTTCGAGCCGAGGTCCGATTCTCGGATCGGCGTCTGAAAAAGACTTGAACGGCTTGCCGTTGATCACGCCGGCCAGCGGCGCGGCAGTGTCCCCTGGTTTCGGGAATTCGCCACGAGCGAACAGGTCCTGGCGCTGGCGCTCGGCGAACAATGCGCTGCGATAAACCATCACCCCAATTTCGCTGTTTGGCCCGGCTTCGCCTAGCACTTCAAGCTGCTTGTCGGCGCGCGCGTATTCGCCGGCGAAGCACAGGAGTTCAAAAAGAAACGTGCGGCGGCGGGCGTCGGTGGGATTATCTCGCACCTCGGCGCTCAACGCCTTGAGAGCGTCAGTAAGCCGGCCTGCTCGATATAGTTCTTGCGCATTCATGAGAATTTCACGATCGGAACAGAATGGTAGCGTACAACGAAACTCAGTTTTCCAAGAATCGACGGGCCGACCATCGCCTTCCCGTCGCAATCAAATACGAGGCACCTTCACGGCGCACCAACCGGCGGCCGTGAAGATGCCTCCTGATGCCAAATGCAAAGTTCATTTGCTGCGAGTGCTTACTTCGACTGCGTCACCGTTGCAATGTTGTACGTCGCCAAGCCAGCCGACGTGGTAGCACCGGTAGACGTGTCCTGCGTAAAGTACTCGTACGTGATCTGTTCGTAGGCAATGCTTACGCTTTGAGTCGGCATGCCGGTCGAGCCGCCGCCGGTACTTTGGCTGGTAATGTAACAATTGGTGAGAGTGACCACCAGGTAATTGTAGGGGTTGCCGCCGCCGCCGGACTTGCGACCGGTGAAGGTGCAAGTGGAGATGTGCGTGCCCGCATACAGGTTGGTCAGCATCTGGAAGCTGGAAGAATCCAGAGCGCATGAAAAGCTGAAGTCCGACAACGAACATTTCCCGCCCGACAGACCGCTTCCCCCTACATCCGGGGGATTCGAGGCGCCAAACGAGAAACTGTCGAGCTCAATGTTCTTGGCCATTCCTTGCGCCTGCGATTCCCCGTTTACTCCCGTAATCAACAGATAATAATCACTTGCCATTGCAGTTCCTCCTCATTTTCCACCCCATCAAAATTCAAGAACCCATTCGGGTCTTGTTTGAAACTCCCCGCCGGATAGCGCGGGGTTATCTCTTTGCCGCAGACGGCAACTCTGCCACCAGCCGGAGAGAAACATTCAGCTCGTCGAGTTGGAAGTGAGGCCGCAGATAAGCCACCGCGCGGTAAACGCCGGGCTTGCCCTTGACTTCTTCCACATCCACGCGCGCCTCACGCAAGGGATACTTGGCCTTGGTCATCTGACTGGCTTTGTCGTCTTGCGTTACGTACTTGTTGATCCAGACATTCAAGAACCGGTAGCAATCATCGCGGGACATGAAGCTGCCGATCTTGTCGCGCATCATGGCCTTCAGGTAATGCGCGAACCGGCAAGTGGCCATCATGTAAGGCAACTGCGCCGAAATGCGGGCATTGGCCGTAGCGGTATCACTGTCGTAGAGCTTGGGCTTGTTGCAGGACTGAATGCTGAAGAACGCAGCTTTGTCCGTGCCCTTGCAATGAACCAGGGGCACCAGGCCCTGATCCGCCAGTTCTTTCTCGCGCCGGTCGGTGATGGCGATCTCGGTTGGGCACTTGAGCGCCACGTCGCCTTCGTCGGTGCGGAATGTGTGGGATGGCAACCCGTCGACCAGACCGCCGCCCTCCACGCCCCGGATGGCTACGCACCAGGCATAATTCGCGAAAGCCTGAGTCATCTTGGACGCGAGCGCGTAGGCGGCGTTCCCCCACAGATACTTGGAGTGATCGGTGCCATCTACCGCTTCGTCATAATTAAACCCTTCCACGGGTTTCGTATCCCTGCCGTAAGGCAGGCGCATCAGAATGCGTGGAGCGGTGAGGCAGACGTACTTCGAGTCTTCGCTTTCGCGGAAGCCCTTCCACTTGGCGTATTCGGTGCTGTCGAAGATCTTGCCAATGTCGCGAGGCTGGTCAAGGTCTGTGAAGCTGGCCATATTGAGCAGCTCGGGCGATGCGGCGGAAAGGAACGGCGCGTGCGCCGAGGCTGCCACCTGCGAGACTTTTTCCAGCAACTCCAAATCCTCAGGATGCTTGCTGAACTCGTAGTCACCCACCAGCGCGCCCATCGGCTCGCCGCCGAAGATGCCGTACTCATCCTCGTACACTTTCTTGAACATCGCACTCTGGTCGAATTCGGCGGCTCGCTGCAAGTCGCGCAGCAATTCCTTCTTCGAAGCGTTCAGGATGCGGATCTTCAACATGGTGCCGGTTTCGGACTGGTCCAGCAGGTATTTGAGGCCCCGCCAGGTGCCCTCCAGCTTCTGGAACTGAGGGTGGTGCATGATCTCGTTCAATTGAATCGAGATCAGGTGATCGATTTGAGCGACTCGAGCCGTGATCATCTGGTCGGCGTCGCGCGCTACGGTCATCGACCCGTCGAGAACCTGGGCGACGAATTCCTTGATAAGACTCTTGCCCCGTTCCCGCGCGTTCGTGTCGCTAAATCTGCCCTGCTCCACGATCTGGTCGAGCAGACTCGATTCCGCAGCCTGCTCCACCGCTACCGTAGTCTTTTCCTCCGCCATCGACTTAGCCATTGGACTCCTCCTTCTCACCGACTTCAGACTTCAGCTTGTCCAATTTCTCGGTCTTGCTCACCGCTTCCAGCAGGGCATCATCCAGCTTTTCGTTGGTTTGCAGCGTGCCCTTCAGATCATTGAGCCGCGTCCGCAACTCCAGCAGTTCTTTCAATGGCTTGACCTGCCGCGCCACCTGCTCCGGTTCGAAGTCTTCGAGGCTCTTGAACTTCAGATCCACCCGGATTTGGCCGGCGTTCGAGTCTTCACTGAGCTTGTTTTCGACCGCGAATGAGAGGTGCGGCTTCATGCTCTCCAGCACGGAATCGAAGTTGTCGGGCGTTACTTCAACGAAGCGACGTTCTTTGAGTTTGGGTAGCGGTTGTTCGGGTTGTCCGGTGAAGTCTCCAAGGACGCCCACTACGAACGGCAGTTCCTTGATTTCAATCGCGTCGCCGGTCTCGACATCATAGGTAATCTGAACGCGGGGCGGGCGCACCCGGTCCAATTTGTGCTGTGTGCTCGGTTTTGCCATATTGTCTCCCTAACCACTCTTCGGATTTTCGAGGAAGTGCTATCCAGATAGCGCTAAATAGTGCTAATTCCGGTATTGCAGTCGACCTGGGGATCGTAACGGTCGGGGGAAACACCCTTATTTTGAGGGCGGGTCAGAGCCATCGCCTTCAGACCGTTAAGGGTCGTGGTGCAACGGTTTATCACATGCCCTAACCGCAGTCAAGCACCAACCCCATTTTTTCTTGCATAGAAGCTGTTTTTCGCAAAAAGACCGGAACCAACGGGTGCATTTCTACAAAAGGATAGTGTTTCCCTGCGATCAAACGTTACAGACCCACGCAATCGGGCTGGAAGCGGGGGTTTCCGGGAACGGATGGGCGCCTTCGAGATCGACGGCCCAGCCTTGGCAGGGCGACGGCGAGTCCCACATTGCTGGTTATTGGTGGTCTTGTTGAATGAGATCCAGCCTGCGCAGCCCGTCCTTTGCTTCCTGGTTACCAGGCTGCAATGAGAGGATTTTCTTATACTCTCTCTTCGCCTTGTCGTAGTTGCCGGCCCCAGCGTCCCTTTGAGCCATGCCGAGCAGAGCAGGAATGTCCTTCAGGGACACACCCCCGGAGTCATCGTAGGACTCCGGCGCCTCGGCATTTTCTTTATTTTCTTTATTGTTCTTCGCGCGGTTGTCCAACGGCGGCTTGGTTGGCGTTCGTGGATGGGCGACGGCTACAGGCACCTTTGCTGGTGGTTTGGAGGCGGTCGGTTCGGGCTGCGCCGCCTTGGCCTCAGGTTCAGGCGGCGCCAACGGCTGCTTTATCGGGTTCTCGGCTACGCCGGTCTGTTCTTGCGGCGGTATAAGTGGAGGTGTCGATACCCGCGCCGGACGCTGAAAGACGAAAATCAGCACCACCACGAGAACCACTGCGGCGACTCCAAGGATTACCCTGGTACGCGCGAGGAGCGGGCGGTCTCGGGATTCGTCAAGTTCTTCTGTAAGAGAACTGCCCGAGCTTTGCTGAAAACTATCGGAGACTGGAGTTGGTGCGGCTTCGTTCGTTGGACCTTCGCGCGCGTCCCTAACGGAGGAAGTAACGATCACGGTGGCGTCAACCGGACGATTCTCACCGCTTTGTGGCTCGACCTCAGCGCCTATGGAATCTTGCAGCTGCGCGAGTCGGTCCGCCGTCGTCCAAATCAACTCCGTCAGGCCACTCTGCCAGTCGCCGGGCACGATGGTCAGCGCAGGAACCGGACGAATCTCGATGCCGGGAAGATCACGTAATTGCTGGGAGCTATACTCTGCAAGCAGGATCTGGCCGGGCTTCGCATCTGCGAGCGCCTGCCGAGCCATTTCGCCGCTAACGCCTGCCGGCGAATTCGCACTCGATGGATAAATCAGGATCGCCGCTCCGATGCGTTCTCCGGGGCGGCACGCCACGAACTCCAGGATCGAAGTCTGAATCCGCCTGGCAGCAACCAATGCTTGTCTGGAACCGTCGAAGTGCGCCGCCATCACCGCGGACGATTCCTCGCCCACACGCCCGCGGCTGGCACCGACCAGGTCCGCAATCATGTAGACCAGGACGCTGTCGGCCTTCCACGTCAGCCGCGCGCTGCGGCCCGAACGTTCCGGACCCCAAAGCCGAATCGCGATATCGGTTGCATCCGTGCCCGGATCTCCGCCCCACGAAGCCGAGTTTCGCTCAGGGTTGGCAAGCTCGAATTCCCGGCTGTCGGTTTTCTGTTCGTACTGCGCCATGCTGCGGGCTTCCCGAGCCGTTCTAACTTGGCGTGTAGGTTACTTCAAAATAGGAGCCTGAGCAAATATTTCGACGGCCGATTTGTGGTAATTTTGTGCCCCGCGTCCAGCGCCTGGGCAGCCTTGACTTCGCCCAGACGGTGAGTATGATACGGGACAATTGCGCAGGCGAGATCTATGGCGTTTGCCGTCACTCCGGGGAGTCTATGCCGCGACGTCCGATGTTTGATGCACAGTGGTGCCCGCTATCTTACGTAAAGAGGGCCGGCTTAAAGAGGGCGTCGATCGCCCTGGTCTTGGTTGCGTTTGCAGGTCCTGCGGTCCACTCCAAGGATGTCCCACTTACTGCTATCGAGTTATTTGACGGACCGGACGGCGCCGCCTACGTTCAGGTAACCGACCTCCTGATCAATGGCAAGGCTGAGGTGCGATCCTGCGGCGGGGCCGCGCAGATCAGCAAGTCCGCGTACGGCAAGCTGGTAAAGATTCCACTGAACTCTTCTGTAACGTCGCTGGAACGGGACAGTCACGGAGTGATGAGTCTCACGCGCGGTTCCGCCGCGGAGTGTGTGGTTCCTTCAAATCTGAAATTCGACAAGGACGAATCGCTCACTCCCGCGCAACTTGCAGACCGCGCTGTGCTACAGGGGCAGGTACTGAGTTCGTCGCCGGCGGGAATCACGACCGTGCCGGCTTTCAAACCAACCGTGCAGATCGTATTCGTTTCGGCTCCCGATACCGAACTCGCGGAGTTTCTCCGCGCCAACCGGGCTCATTCGATCGCCCAGTGGCAGGATTACCTGAGCAGGTTTCCGAAAGCGGCGCACCTTGATCCCGCCAGGCACTCACTTGCAGCGCTCCTGTTGAAAGAGGGAGAGGATGGATTAGCGTCGTACCGCGCATCCACCTCCACAAACGCGGTCCGTTACCCTGACCTCAAGACAGCTTTCTTGCGAGCCGATCAAGTGCGCGAACTGCTCCCCGCGAACGAAGGGGCTTCCAAACTCCGGCAGAATGTTAGCGCAGAGTTATTGCTTCTTGCGGACAAGAGCCGCGCCGAGCTGCAGGCTTACAAACAAGCGCTGTCCGGCCACACCGCCGGATATGTTCATCTAGCCAACGCCCGCCAATTAAACGACCACACCTTAGAGGTCGACGGCCATTTCGATCAGAGCCTCACTCTGCAGAGTGCGATCGCGGCGGAGAGCACGCGGGTCGACGCAGCGTTGCGCAGCGCGGAATCGCTGATAAGCTCCCAGCGATACGATGAGGCCGTAGCCGCCGTGGCAGAGTTCCGCCCCTTCGCCGACGAAGAACCGCGGATTTCTGCAATTCTCAATGCCGCCTACAAGTACCACTTCGATCGAGGCAAGGCAGACGCGGCCAACCAGAAGTGGCGCGACGCAGTCCTGGAGTTTCAAAAAGCCTCCGACGACAAGGCCACCTCCGAAGCATCGGCCGAGCTCAAGCAGGCACAGGCCGCATTCGTAGCAACAACCAACCGCGCGGCCGCCGATGCTGCTTTGCAGCAGAGCGCAGGATTCGAGCAGGGCCAGCTTTACATCGAGGCGTACGAAGTGCTGGCCGATCTCCCTGATGCCCAGCGCGCTCTGGTCGACGACCGGATGCAGGCGCTGCAAACCAACTACGTAAAAAGCGCGTCGGACGAGGCCAAGAAACTCAAGGATGCCCACACTCCAATCCAGGGGCGAGCCGACGAGATCGGTATACAGAAAGCATATAACTATCTGCGCCGCGCCAGTGCCCTGCAGACGGACGATCAGGACCTCAAGCTCCGCCTCGACCTGATTTCTCAAACCCTGAGCGACTACTACGTCGCGCAAGCGAAACGCTATCTCGATAAGCCGCTCGGATCGGGAGTCGGCGTGGCATGGCTCTATCTGAACGAAGCCCAGCAATACCAGTCGAACCGCGACGATGTCCGCGATGAGCGCACGAAAAACGCTGCCATCCACAATGTCCGTTCCACTCTTTCGATCAAAGTTGTTTTCCGGGATCAGACTTCGCGGCGAGACAGCGCGGGGTTTGCCGATCAACTTTCCGACGCGATTGCAACCGGTCTGGAGACCACCGCCCTGCCTGTCAGAATCGTTCGGGCTGCCGATGCCACCCCTGTGGAGCCGAACTTCCAGTTGATCGGTGACGTGCTGGAACACCGTCCGGTCACGAAAGTGGGGGTCGAGTCCATCGAGTCGGAATACCGCGTGGGTGAGCGGGAAGTTCCCAACGATGAGTGGAATAAAGCCAATCGCGACTACGAGGACGCGACCCTGGATCTGCAGAAAGCCCAGAAGGTTCTGGAAGGAGCTCAGGCGCACGGCAAGAAGAAAGAAATCTCAGCAGCGACCGACGACGTTGATGTGGCTCAGAAGAAAGTCGAGGATTTGCATCGCAAGCTCGATTCGATCGCCAAGACGACTCTAAGCGACGTAGTTAAACCTTATAGCTATACCCGGAAGACGATCGACCTGAGCGCATCGGTGGAAGTTGGATTCCGAATCGTAGACTCCAACGGCAACACCATCGAAACAACCCCGTCGGTAAAAAGCACGGCGCAGAAGCAGTTCGTGGTACTCGAGAACGTGAAACCGGAAGACACCAGGAACGTTAAGCAAGCTGGCGCGCCTCCCGATGAAACCCAGTTCCTCACGGATGTCGAAATCGCGGCGCGCATAGCTTTGATCAAAGACGTGAAACAGAAGGTTGAGTCCCTTCCCAGCAAAATTCTTGCTCAGGCGCGCAAGCGGCTCATGGATGGAGATACGGACGGCACCGCTGAGGCATACATCCTCTACCTGAACTCGACTCCGGACGCTCCGACGCCGGAGCGCGATGAAGCTAAGAAGTTCCTGCGGGATCAGTTCAACATGGTCTGGCCGGGCAGTTCCGTCTAATTTCTCGTGACCGCCACAAATATAAAGCGCATCGGAAAGTACGAAGTGATCGATCTACTCGGCCGCGGCGGGATGGGTCTGGTCTATCGCGCGTTCGACCGTCAACTGAATCGCGAGGTCGCGATCAAGACGGTGACCGAAGGATTCTCCGGCGACCCGGAAATGCTGCAGCGTTTTTATCGCGAGGCCGCCAAGACCGGTGCGTTGCACCATCCCAACATCGTCATCGTTTACGATTTAGGCGAGCAGGATGGCTTTCCCTACATTGTGATGGAATATTTGTCGGGCGATCCGCTCGACCGGCTCATCGAATCCCGCCAGTCCCGGCCGCTTGCCTTTAAGCTGAAGATCATCGAGCAGGTTTGCTACGCGCTGGGATATGCGCATCGCAACGATGTGATTCACCGCGACGTGAAACCCGCCAACGTCATCGTGCAGCCGGACGGAACGGTGAAGCTGCTGGATTTCGGAATCGCCCGGCAGGAAAAGACCGACGGGCATCTCACGCGTACCGGGCATGTGATCGGCACCATCCAGTACATGGCTCCCGAGCGCCTGAAAAATGAGTCCTTCGACGGACGTTCCGACATTTTTTCGGTCGGAGTCATGATGTTCCAGTTGCTCACGGGGCAGCTCCCCTTTACGGGCGACTACAGCATCGCCCAGCAAGTTCTATCTGACAAACATCCTCCGCTGGGCCAATTCCTTCACGAATACCCTCCAGCTCTGGATGGCATTCTGGATCGTGCGCTGGCGAAGAACCCGAATGACCGTTATTCCACTGCTGACGAGATGGCGGCCGAGGTCTCCTCACTCGCTCACGACTTGAAGAAAGAACAAGTAGCCGAGTGGATCCAGCGGGCCGAGCACCTGGTGCAAGCGGATCAATACACTTCGGCCAGAGAGGTTCTGCTGCAACTGTTGAAAGTGGACAGCCAGCACACCCGGGCGCGCCAGTTGATTGCGCAGGTGCAACACAGCCTGACGATGCGGCAGCGGGCGGAACAGGTTCTCCAGCTTCGCAAACAAGCCGAGGAGGCCGCCCGCGACAAACGCTATGACGAAGCCATCGGCGATCTGCAGGAGGGTTGCGGTCTCGATCCCGAGAATGCGGAACTGTCGGAGCTGCTGGAAACCGTACGGCAGAAAAAACGGCGCAGAGAACTGGTGGAGGGGTACCTGCGGCAGGCGGACAACGCTCGCGACCGCTGCGATCTCGAAGGCGCCGGGGCCGTCATCGCGAAAGCGCTCGAAGTCGATCCCGAAGATACGCGGGTGCGCGCCGCTCATGTTTCCCTGGCTCGTCTGATCGAAGAAGCGGCTCGGCAGGCCAAAGCAAAACAATTATTGGAGAATGCCCGCAAAGAGATCGGTGCGCGGCACTTTACCGCCGCGATGGAGGCACTCGCCGAAGTGGAGCGCGTCGATCCTTCGAATCCCGAACTCATTACATTGCAGGCCGCGGCCAGATCCGGCCGCGAGCAGGAACTACGTCGCCGCATTCTTGAACCTCTGCAAAACGAAGTTTCGCTCGCATCGACTTTCGAGGAGCTTACCCGCGTCGCGCAACAGGTGGATGAGGCTCTGGAACGGATGCCCACCGAGCCCATCCTGATGAAATTCAAAGGGCACCTGGCGCGGAAACTGCGCGAAGCGGAGATGCGGCGTCGCGTTGACGAAGTAGTGTTGCGCTGCCGCAATTTGATCGAGTCGTCGCCGGAGGAAGCCTTGCAACTGGTGCGCGAGGAACTGCATCAGGCGCCAGGAAACGAGCGCCTCCTCGCCCTGCAATCCAGCATCGTCGCACACCTCTCGGAGCGAAGTCTGGAACAATCCCGCGCGCGCTATTTGACTCGCGCCCATGAAGCGCTGAACAGCGGCAGATATGTGGAGGCCTTGCGCCTTCTCGAAGCCTGCCAGAAGGAAGGCATTTCTTCACCCGAAATTGCAGAGTTGATGGACTTCGCGCGGCAGGAAGCCGACCAGCACCTCAAGAGCAACCAACTCCGCGGATTGCTTCGTCAGGCCCAGGACTTGATGAACCGAGCATCCTACCGCGAGGTAGTGGATCTGCTCACGCCGGTCAGCAACGATCCGGCAGCGGCTTCTCTTCTGTTTCTTCTGGAAGATGCCCGCGACAAGCTGCAATCTCTTCAGCGCGAGATTGACGCCTCGCTGCAAACCGTCGAGTTCTTCGCGACTTATGAACAATTTGTGGAGGCGGTCAAATTCCTGGAATCGCAAGCACCGCCGGTCTTCGATTCCACACCGGTTCAAACTGCCTTGCAACGCTTTCGGGAAGCGAGCGCTGCTGAATTGGCAGCTCTGCAGGCCGTGGGGACAGCCTACGCCGCGCTGGATCGCCTCGACACCAGCACTGGCACGTTGCAGAGTCCGGAAGGTAACCCGGAATCCTCGCTGCTGTCGCGAATCGTGCCAGTCTTCACCTCGCGGCGCAAGTCCGCGGCTGATCGTCAGCTATCTTCGACGATAGAACAAGCGCGAGCTGCGCTCGACGAAGGAAATCGAAAGCAGGCAGCCGCGTCCTTAAAGGCCGCTAAAACCTTCGCCGAATTTGCCAGCAGCAACTTGCAGGAGGAGTGGCACGCTCTCCTCAAGAAAGCCGAAAAAGGAAGAATGTTTGGGCGACGGGCCTGAAAATGTTTTCGAGAGCCAGTCATTCCGTCGACTCCCTGGGGAGTTTCGCATGCCCGTCTTCGACTCGAGATCCACTCACGTTCCCTGTTTACCCGGAGCTTAGGGTACGGTAGGATTTAGCGCCCACAGTCCGCCATGAGTTTACTGATATGAATTTACTGATCCAGGCCGCCGGCAGCACCGACATCGGCCTCGTGCGCAAGAACAACGAGGACAATTTCGGGTACGACTTGCGCCGCGGAATTTTTGTGGTCTGCGACGGCATGGGCGGACAACAAGCCGGAGAACTGGCCAGCAAGATTGCCGTGGATACTCTTCTCGACTACTTCCGCCAGGACCAGACCACTCCGCCCGTCGACGGCGCCAGGTTCGAGGGCGTCTCGCAACGCGCCGTTACCTTAGCCACTGCGATTCAGCTGGCGAACCAGAACATCCACGAATCCGGCGCAAGGGACCTTCAGCATGCCGGCATGGGCTCCACGCTCGTAGCGGTCGCGGTGGACGGCAATTTCTTTTCCATAGCCAATGTCGGCGACAGCCGCATTTATCTCATCCGCAAGGATGATGTCGTGCAACTTACGACCGATCACTCTCTGGTGATGGAGCAGGTCAGGCGCGGCCTGATGACGTTGGAAGAAGCGTCAGAATCCAAAATGCAGAACGTGATCGTGCGCGCTCTGGGCACGGACGACACCGTTGAGCCCGACCTGGCCGACCATGAGTTCAATCCCGGCGACGTACTGTTGCTGTGCTGCGACGGTATGTCGCGCTTTGTGAAGGTTGAGAAGATGGCCGAAGCAGTCAATCAGGATTCTCTCGAGCAGGCCTGCGCCGATCTGATTGAAGCGGCGAAAAACGGCGGCAGCGACGACAACATCACCTGCCTGCTGGTGCGCGCCGTTCATCCTTCGTGGAAAGATAGATTTCTTGGACGCCTCTCAGGGCCGGGCGGCGCGAAAAGTTCTACCTGAAGTTCTAATGAAGAGCACTTCTGGCTGCCAGCCAAGCTTTCTTGAGGTGTGGATCACGTCGAAACAGGCCGCTAATGGCCTGCCACTTGGCTGACACACTTCATGCCCTGCAAATCGAAGAACGGATTCGCACTACCCGAGACCTGCAGCTGATAGTCATACGATTTCGGTTTCCCGTTCGCAAGCATGATGGGCTTTCCATTGTTTTCGTTCACCCATTCCAGCTTGCCGCCTCCCAGTTGACGCGCCCTCGCGACTAGTTTGAACGCGGCCCACGGATCAGCCGGGAACGAATCCAGAACGTCTCCACTCTTGGTTGTAACCTGGACATCCTCAGGCACGCCAGTCCAGACGAATGTTTTCTGCGCGCCATCTCCCGCCAGCTTTTCGCTTCCGATCTTCATTTCAACTCCCTCGAGGTTACTGGGCAGTTGTTTCAAAGTGTAAGAAAACTTGGGAGGCAGCGCCCCTGTCGGATACAACGTGTCGCTCAAGGCTACGACATGATTCAGGAAGAACAGAAAAGTTTGCGACGGCTTCACGGCCGCCGAGGGATTCTGCACATATTTAGAACCGACCATCAGCACAAACGGCTTCACATCGTCCTTCAGCTTTTTCAGGGCATCGCTCGTTGGCCCGAGAACTGCGTAGAGCTGATCCATCGTGAGATCTTGTGTAGAGCTGGGATCAAAAGGATATTTCTTCGCAACCGCCGCGAAGACGGAGCAGTAGCTCTTTCCCGTCCCGTTGGCAATATCGATCGGCCCCCGCTTCAGCGACCCTTCCGCAGCCTTGATCGGCTCCTCCAGCAATCGCCGGACCTGAACTTCGTTGCCGAACTGCGGATCGATCGGCACCGAGCCAATCACCTTGGTCACAGCATTCAAAGCCGCATCCGCTGAGCTGCCTGCTTGCGTAAGCTGGGCTGGATCGGGCGCGCCCGCACTCTGCGCCAGCGCATGAATGTCGGACTGCAGCTTGCCCAGCGCCTCAATGTAATCCTTGTTCGCGGGGACAATGAGATGATCAGGAGCCTTGTCGGCCGGACCCGGCGGTTCAATTGTCTGCACCGGCGCAAAATGCGTTTTCACCTCCGCTGACGCCACCGATGCCGGATCCGTGTTGTGCGAAATGAAATACAGTAACTCCAACAGCGGCGAGGTTGGCCCCGTAAGTTTTTCCAGCTTCTTGTCTGCGTCGGCGTAGCCGCCATAAGTCGCGACCGACGAAGTAGTCAACACTTTATTCCACTCGCTTACAAAATCCTGGTTGTAGCGATCCGTGAGTTTTTGCCGCATGGCATCCGGGTCCATGTCTTTGAGTTCGTTTTTACCCAAGACCCATTCTTCTCCGCCCATGTAGTTCGCAGGATTCTTCAGAGCATCCTGCACGAACAGGAAGCCGCTGCGCGTGAATGCCCCTTTGACTTTGTGGTTGCTAACGATAATGCCGGCGGAATCGGGGTATTGGTCGTTAAAACTAATATCTTTCTGCGCCGCCTTGGACAAGAGCTGCACGTAGTTGCGGTCGATTCCGGAAAACTGCTTTAGATAAGCGCGCGCCTGATCGATCAGATCCTTGGAGTTTCCGGTCGGGAACGGATTCTCTTTCGCGAGTTCCGTGGCGAAAAAATCGAATTGCAACGCGGCCAGATCCTTGCGGTCCTTGTCGATGTCCCGGTCGGCGACCCAGTGGCTCATCAAGACAGGAGTCAGGAACGCTTCTGTGCTGTAGCCGTGATCCGCAGGGTCGGTCGTCATCAGGTATGCCTTCAACTCGTCATAGCTCTTTTGGTAGCTATCGTTGGGCGCATTCGTCGCCGACTTGCCAGCCAAGGCTTGCAGGTTTCCCGTCACTCGCTTTTGCGTTTCCGCAAACAAGAGACGCCGGAAGCGCTCGAAGTAAACTCGTTTAGCGTCCGGATAAATCTGATCGCCCTCGTACAAGCCCCAACGCAGGCTCCACGGCGGCCCATTCTCTTCGTAGTCGGAAAGATCGACAAGTTCGCTCCGCAAATTGTCGAGCTTTTTCAAATCGCCCAAGCCTGCAACCTGGTTGGTCGCGGTGTCCAAAGTGGACAAGTCAGCGACTGCTTCCTCCACGCGGGTCTCCAGCGCACGGTTGCGTAGAAATGAAACCGTGAATCCCGTCACGCAGAGCAACGCCAGAAAAACAGCGGCTCCCAGCGCGATGCGGCGCAGCAGGTTCACATGCGAACTGGATCCACTAGTCGCCAGCGCCACGCGGTCTTTTGCCAGAACGTCGTTGAACAAGCTGGTCAGAAAAACCCACTGCGGCACTCTGCGCGAACCTCCGCTACGCATCGCCACGGGCGCCGCTTGTTGCACATGCGCGCCCACGCCACGGAAGATTTGCGTCGCTCCGCCGCCAGGCTCAGCTTCCGCGACTTCCATCGAAGCTGCCGGCGCTGCCACTACGTCGTCCACCACCACGGGCCGCACTCCGGTAAAGTAAAAGCCGCGCAAGAAAGGATTCGTGCCCAAATGGCTGGGATGCGCCAGGTCCACCAGGAACTGCACCAACAACGTGCGCAGCTTCCGCAGTTCCCGCGGAAACTCGTAAATGCCGGGCAGCTTGTCCCCTTCGTGCTCGCGAGGCAGCAGCACGATGCGTCTTTCCGCCAGCGAGTAGAAGATTTCGTCGAACGCTTTGGTCAGTCGTCGCGTCTCTTCGTCCGCATAAACGCCCGCGCTCAAAGAGCGCAGCGGCAACGTCGCTCCCAACACTTCGGAAGCTTCGTCCTTGCTCATGCCACGCACAAATTCAGAGAAGAACGAAATCCTGTCCAGCTTCGTAAACAAAACGTAGACCGGAAAGCTGATCCCTAACAGCTGGGAAACTTCCTGCAACCGTACAGACAATCTTCGCGCTGCCGAGACGGCGGTTTCACTCGCGCCCGGCTGCAGAAAAGTTTCGCAGTCGAAGCACACAATCGCGGCCCGCGGCGCTTGTGCGCGCTTGCCCAGAGCCGCGGAAAAACGCCCCGGCTGCAACAGCTTTACCAGACGTCTCCACTGATCCGCTTGTCCCATCAACGAGCCGGCGGGATCTACAAAAATCGCTTGTCGCGTATACCAGATGTTCGCGGTCGTGGTAGGCAGGATGTCGTTGTCCCGATACACGTGCCCCGCCAGCAGTTCGGGATCGAGCGCAGAATGAATCAGAACCGTGGTTTTGGTAGATCCGGAATCCCCCAGTACATACACCAGCGGAAGGCCGCTAAGGTTGGTCCCGCGCCCCAAGGTCGAAGTCTTCAGTCGACGAACCGCCTCCCGCACCAGCGCATCCAGATCGTCGGCGGCGCCGGGTTCGGAGTCGTCTTCCCCGGCAGCCTCTTTCTCCTTCGCCTTCTTTACCTGGTATTGATACCAGAACGCGACGCCGGCCCCGACGAGTCCCAGAAACGCAAGCACCCCGCGCAGTATCCAAACATCCGAGCCGTGCAGCGGCAGCCACCGGCCGAGGAACCAGACCAGCACCAGATAAATCAGCAGCACTAGAGCCGTCACCAGGTACGGCATTCCAACCCCCTATTTCAGTAGTCCGGCCACCAACGCGGAAAGTGACGACACACCCGATAGCAAAAGAATTTTGAAAACCACAAACAGCACAACCGCCAGACCCGCGGCAATGAGCGCTACCTTGCCCAGCCTTCGGCTCCAGCGATCCGATTGCACCCGCACCACATCCGAAGGGATCGCGCCCCGCGGAGATAACGGTCCCACCGGCCCGCGTATCCGCCGGATCTTCTCCTGAATCGCTCCCATGATCGACCGTAAATCCCCACCCGCCGCATATCGTCCTTTGAAGCCCAGCAGCAGGCACAGGTAATACACTTCAAGCAGGTCGGCCGTTTCCTGGGAATCGTTTCGACTCAATGTCTTCTGCAGTTCCTGAAAGAAAATTTCCCCCGCCAGTTGATGACCAAAGAGCTCCGCCTGCAAGGGCAGGCGCGGCCAGTTCGCGAACACTGGATTGCCGGAACTCAATACCGATTCGTCCAGGAAAGCCACCACGCCAAAAATTACCTGCTTCACATCCTCGGGACTGCATCCCCGGCTTCGCGCATCCTGTTCGGCGACGCGCAATGCCTGCCGCATCTGCGCACGAAACGCTTCCGCATCCGGCACCGCTTGCCGGTTATAGCGCAGCCGCACCACGGCCGTGAATATTTCCTGAAACCCCAGGGCCAGGTTCCAGCCGCGCCGGTCCATGGCGGGACTCGATCCGCGATAACTTCCCAACGGCGTAATTTGTGTGGATCCCATATCAGCTCTCGAGCAAGACAACCAGTTCGATCTCAGGGGACGGCAGTTCTCCGGGCACGTAGACGCCGACGTTGCGTGTCCGCATAATGTGCTCCCAGCACGGCCCGCTCCGGCTAACGACAAAGTACTGGCTGTCCACCTTCGCCGATATCGCGGACGGTGGAACCTGCATATGGGTTAGTGTCAGACCGGGCAGCGCCCGTTTCACCAGCTCCGAAACAAATTGCTGGGAACATACCTTCACCAGTTGCAAAGTTTTCGAGATGACGTCCGCTTCGCCCACCGGCGATCGCAGTCCCAGTATCCAGCGGGAACGGCCCAGGCAACGTTGATCCCGGATCTCACCCTCGTAAAAGTAACGCGCCGCCGCTTTCAGCGGAATCACAACTGCCTGCGACGGAACAATAATTTCGAGATGACGGACAATGTGGTCCTCGAGATAGGTGAACCCCGGCCCCGGATCATAGTGGTCGTACGCGGGCAACGATCGCGGGCTGCTGTCGAGACTAAACGTACACAGCGCCCCGGCGAGCCGAGACATTTCGCGGAACATTTCTTCAGGATGCCGGTGCTTGGCCAGCAGAATATGCCGCAATGGAGTCAGGCTGGAGTTGATGGCATGCAGAAACCAGAATTGCGCGACTTGCCGGGCAGACATCCCCGTCTGAAATGTTCCGCCGGTCTGCTGTTCCGCGGTGACCACCGCGCTCTTCTCCTCCAAGATTTCAACCAGCCGCTGCAGCATCGAAGCCAATCGTTGGCTTGAACTCAGACGCAGGCAAGGCGAAACATGAGTAGGATCGTAGACGAAGTGACCCGCCTGATCCCGCATCACCCGCGCAATGGGGATAGTCAGCAGATTCTCATCCCCCGTTGGCAACACCACCAGCCGGATATTCTTGCGTCCCATTTGTACCGGCTTGGCATCCAGTCCGGTGTTTTCGTCGTGCACCATTTCGATCGTGCTCGTATAGCGGGCACCGCCGGAGGGAACCGGCTCCAGGTCGCAGTTCTGCTGGCCCTGCACCCAGCGCGGCACCGCCAGAGCAACCGTCAGGCTATCGGTGGCAGGGAGAAATTGTTCCACGATGTTGTGCGGTTCGGGGCGAGGATCACACTCAGGAATGTCAAAAGGCAGGCCGTCCTGAAACATCCCGCGCGCGTGCAACAGGCTCACTGTCCCGTTGCGCAGCGCATCCGGGTCGAGCTGGCAGGCCGCGAGGCCATACGCGTCCCTCCAAAGGCAGCCCGTGGCAAAGTGGACGGCTTCCTCGAAGTAACGGTTCTGCGCCTGAAAATGCTGCGGCGCCAGATACATTCCTTCCGCCCACACTACTCTCGACAGCAACTTCATGCCGCTTCACCTGGTACTAGGGGGGTTTAATGCTGTGAGTTACGCTTCGCTGCCCGACACGAATCTGTGCCTCGCGGCAACGTTTCACGTCTGGCCAGCGATGCTAGGCGACTCGCTCTCTATTGTCAAGGAAATCACCCCTCGCGCCCCTGTCCCGATTGGCAAGGCGTTGCGACGGGAAAACGACAATGCGCTATAATCCGTTGCCGCAATTTCGCAGCGAGGGTTCGATGACTGATCCTGCAAGCGCAGAAATCACGGTCCGGGCGATCAATCATGAGATTCTGGGCATGGATGGACCGAATAATTTGGTCATGCAGACCCTCCCCGCCATCCCGGTGGTGAATCCGCACTCCTTTCGCCGCGGCATCCTCAACAACCGGCTGACATTTTCCAGCACCGGCACCTCCAGAGGCCGGCTGGGAATTTTTGCCGCAAGAAAAGGCAGCCATGAACGGGCGGTCATCTTACTGCTGCCCCCGTCCACGACGCCCGACCGCGTCATCATCTGCATCAGCCAGGGATTCGATCAAGCCCGGCGAACTTTGGAACCTCTGGGATGGAGCAACCCGTTGTCTCCGCCATTCGTCAACTTTTGTCTGCTCAAGCACGTCATCAACCGCTGGGGCGCCCAGACCCTGGCGGCCGGCGACGACATGGCATTCCTCTACATCGTTCGCGCCCGCGGAAATGAATTGGGACCTTTTGCCAGGGATGGACCATTCGTCAAGGAAGTTTTAACCCAATTGGCTTCCCTTACCGGCGACGCATTCTCTTCCGATCACGTGGAAGCGTTCACGTACAGCAGCGGCGTATCGGACTTTAATGTATTTATCTCTACGGTTGCACCCGTTCTCAATGTCGAAGCAGTGTACGGCATCGATCCCGCGCAGGCCATGCCCCTGGCCCGGCCCGGCAACGCCGTCCGCAAACAATATCTAAGCGGCCAGACCGGCGGACCCTCCGCTGGCTTCGAGTTCCTCGGAATGGATAGTTGGATAAACGAGTGGAACTTCCCGCGACGCATGACGTTAGACGCTCCCTGGCCTTTCAACTATCTTCACAATTGGGTTATGCCCCAATACATTCTGAATCTGGCTTTGACCACGACGTAAGGCTTCACCCCGTCCGCGAACGGCTTTCTCGCACCGCTACTCAATCGGTAAGGAGACTCTGCAATGGACTACGTTGGCGTGCCCTACATCCCTTCAAACGCTGCGCGGAGGTCTTGGGACCACTGGAGCGAATTCCCGGGTAAGCCTAATGATGGGTGGTTAGGGCTTTAACTTAGGTTCTGCAGGCAACTTAGGCGTAGGCGGCAACTTAGGCGTACCCGGCAACTTCGGCGCACCCGGCAACTTCGGCGCAGGCGGCGGCTTTAGCTTGTATCCAGGCGGAATCTCGAACATCGAAGGATGGGGTTCTGCGGTCGAAGTCGGCTTGCAGTAGGTGGTCTGCTCTCCAGCGGCGGTCGTGACTTTTGTCAGCACCGGGGTCTTGAGTTTCACGCTGGT
Source organism: uncultured Acidobacteriaceae bacterium (assembly GCA_963719575.1). Lineage (GTDB taxonomy): Bacteria > Acidobacteriota > Terriglobia > Terriglobales > Acidobacteriaceae > Sulfotelmatobacter. The sequence goes on along the minus strand of CAVRCN010000023.1, from coordinate 63,736 downwards.
CCAAACCTCGGTCACGGTCGGCTGTGGCGGCTTGGGGAGCTGCGGCGGCTTCGCCATCTGTGGCATCTTCGGTAAAGGCGGCAGCTTCACGCCCTTGGGAAGCTGCGGGAGCTTCGGCATCTGCGGCATTTCCGGCGCCTTAGGGGGCTGCGGCGCCTGGGGAGCCTGCGGCGGCGGCGAAAAGGTGTAGCGTTTGCCTTCCACTTCATGCCCTTCGATCATGCTCTTGCCCAGATCCTGCACCTGCAACCCGGGAGGCTTCGGCATCCCGGGCATCTTCGGCATTCCCGGTGCCGAAGGCGCGGCAGATGCGGGCGGCATGGGGATGACCATGGCCTCTTTCTTCAAGTGGTCAAGCATGATCGTTTTCTGGCTGCCCGGAAGAGTGATGATGCTGGTGTGCGGTGTATCGAGACGCATGTTCCCGCTGCTTGATCTCCACATGCGCGACGCAGATTGGGTCGGCGGCGCACTGCCCCCGGCCGCCTGCGTCTTGGTGGCGCACTCGAAACACGAAGGAGGGATCGGCGGAACTGAAGGTGGCTGCACGGTGCGAAAGTTTACCACGGCTCGGTGGTGCCTGGTTTTGGGGTGGCGCGGCGCTTCCAGCGCCGCGATAAAGGCATTGTTCTGAGCGCGTCAGCCGCTGAGGCCTTGGTTCGGGTCCAGCCACCGAGGACCTATCGCCTGAATCACACTTTCAGTCGCAAAGTCGCCTTCAGTACGTCATCGTTCGCGATTGTGCCGTCCGCACACTGCGCTGCCAGGTTCGAGAGGTTCGCCATCACGACTGACATGCCATTCAACAACCTGACAAAGATGACGGCTTCATCGGCAGGCGAGAAGAAAACCTTGTCGACGTCATTGTGCGCCCCATATCCCTTCTGGATTATGGTGAGAACGGCAGTCTCCCCGTCGGTTAGACCCCTTCGATTCATCGACATACCCTTTGCTTACGACGACCATTGTTTAAGTGATAGCCGCAGGCCCGGACGGCATCGCTATTTGTCCCGGACGAGGAACTGAGAATCGGTCTTGATGCTGATTCTAACGCCTGAGAAATTGACCTTCTGCGGCACCACGTAATCATCAAGAATGACGCCCTTGGCATTGCTGACCTGCACATGAGATCCGTCCACCTGAACGTAAACCGAAAGCGACGTGGCCTGATTTAACGCCGCAACGTCGACTTTAGGGGATTCTTTCGAGTCGGAAGATTCGTCTTTGACGACTAGCCTGCGCTGCAGCTTCTGTCCGTCCAGAACATATTCCACCCGCGCCGAGCCGTCGGCAGCCTCGATTCTCCATTCGACTTTCTTATTCCAAAACAAATTCTTCCCGGGTTTGGCAAAAATCAGGGTCTCGTGCAGCAATCCAGGCTTCAAATGCACAAAGCCATGAGGATCCTTTGCCTTGATCCACTCCGGACCGTCGTGAATAATTTGGCTCACATCCTGATATTGATAATCCAGGGCCGCGTTGAGCTTGAGCGCAATACTCCCCTCATAACCAAGAGGCAGGTTCACCTTCGTTTCGAACTTTTGATAGCCGGGCGCCTCCGCCGTGAAATCGTATTGGCCGGGTGGCACCACAAGTTTGTCCGCACCAGTCGCTTGACGCACCTGCGCATCGCCGGATCGCTGGTACTTCACCGTAACGTTCGGGATCGCGGTTTGGAACGTCAGCTTTGGCCACGCGGCAAGCTTGGCATCCGAAAGTCGAAGTTCCGGCAGTTTTGCCGTCACCGGGATCTCGCGGGTTTCGTAGCCTTGCTTGGTCAACCCTATCTTGTGCTGCCCTTCTGTGAGGGCGTTTGGCGCGTCCAGATTGCCGTTTGCGTCGAGTTTTCCCGCGCGTGTGCCATCCACGTCGACCTGGGCGTCGGGAGTTCCACCCGCGATCACGAGAGCTGCCATCGCCCCGACCCTCGCCTGGGCCTTGGCCTTGAGATTGACGTTCTTATTCGGGAGAACCTGCCGGCTCAGCAAGGTCATCGTCCACTTTTGCGACTCGTAACCATCCGCCGATAATTCGAATGTGTAGGCACCCGGCTGCCTTTTTACCAGCCAGCCGCCGCCCTGCGATCTCACCGGAGCACCGTTGACGGTGAGCGTTGCCCCTGCAACATTCGATGTGATCTGAACTTGTCCGCCCAGATTCGTCGAATACACGGCCAGCGTGGGCGCATTAGAGTTCTCAATCGCCACGCTTCCCTGCCCGCTGCCCTCGCCGAACTTGACTTCGCGGTTCTGGTCACTCAGAGTCAAATCCGCCCCTGAAGGACTGCCCGCGATGCTCTCATCCCCGAGTCGAACATTTTTCAGCTGACTCCCGGCATACAACTTGGCTCTGCTGCCCAGGCTGGTGATCAGGAACAAACCCTTCGCGTCGAACGCATCCACCTGAGGAAGCGCGCCGGGCACGGCCTGCAACTGAACCGCAAACAGCTGTTTGCCTCTTTCCGAAACGCTTAACTCGTGGCTATAGCCATCGGGCACAAAGTCATATCCATCCAGGTTGCCGTCGGTAAGGTCGCCGATCTTCTTGGCGTCCAATTCCACGGTTCCGCTTTTTTCCGACGTCTGTATCGACAGATGTAACGGCTCAGGGTCGAGCGCGATATTCCCATCGGAGGCCTGCCGCACTTCCACCGTTTTCGTTTTGTAGCCGAGTCGAGAGACCTCAACCGTCACGCTACTGCCAGGTACCAGCGAAACTGTTCCGTTTGCGACCGGCTCAGAACCACTCGTGACCACCGCATCGGTCGGATTCGTGACGATGTGAACCTGGACGGGCGCAACAGGATTCTTTCCGACAGTTTTCTTTCCACCGCTCAGCATCAGGTAAGCGGCCGCCAGCACAAATACAACCACCACTGCCCCACCGGCAATCACTAAATATTTCTTATTCCCCTCGGCGAAGGTTGCCAGCTGTCGCAGGGCATCAGCCGCGGAAAGTCCTCGCTGCGTCGCGCCCGAAGTTGCTGGCGGGGCCGTCCCTTTCTCTGGCGCAGCGGTGGCAGTCTCCACGACGGACGGAGTTGGCCTCTTTGCCGTCGCGGTTGTATCGCGCAAGTTTCGTGAGCCCAGCACTCGCGTAGCCGAAAAACTTCCGGAAGACGGCGGCGCGACAGTCGCAGCGGTCTTGGCCTCCGGCGGCACTGAAGGAGTCTTCGCCGGCTGCGTCGGCGCAGCTTTTTTCTCCTGGACTTTGACAGCTCCCGGGATCGCCGCGAGCCGTTTAATTTGCGCCTCAAATTCCGAAATTTGCGGGTGCGCATTACTCAGCTGCTGCCATTCCTGGATTGCCTCTGAATAACGCTTGGCCAGTTCGAAGCCGCGGGCTCGCTCGATGGCCGCACTGATTTGAGCCCGGACGCGCTCCGCGTCCGCCAGCACCTGCCGCATGGCCTGGTCATCTGGATGCGAGCGGACCGCCTCTTCGGCGATCTGCACTCGCTTGGCTGGATTCGGTTCGGCCGCAAGCTTACTTTTCAGCGAGTCGATCTTTTCGCGCTCTCGAACCGCCTCGTAAAGCGCCCGCACCTGGGGCGAATCCCCATAGGGAGTTGCGTGCGAATCGAGAAACTCTCTCGCACTAATCGCTCCCTGCCCATCTAGAACTCGCCTCGCCTCTTTGGCCAGCGTTGCATCAATCGCGCGGGCCTTTCGTTGCTCCGATTCTTCCGCCGCCACTCGTTCCCGAAGAGTGGCGCGCAACGTCTCCAGTTCGCTGCTCCCTGGAACCTTCAGCAGAGCGCGGTCCAATGCCGCCAGAGCCTCCGGCACTTGTCCGAAGTCGGCCAGCGCGCTCGCGGCGGCAAACTGTTCTCGAACGAACTTCTTCTGTTCGACTCGGCCCCGCTGCGCTTCCGCCAGCACTTTCAATTTGATCAGACTTCGTTCCTGAGGAAACTTCTGCAGACCTTCATCCGCCCGCGACACTGCCGTTGCGTAATCCTCTTGAATCAGCGCCGCCTCAATCTGCCGGCACATTTCCTCCGCCTCCGACCGGCGCTTCTCCTGCTCACGCGCCGTTGCGGCCATTTTCGCAACCGCCTGCAACTCGTTCGACGTCGGATCCAGTGCCTCGGCAGTCTTGAGTGTGGCAAACGCTCCGGTCAAATCGCGGGCGGCGATTTGATCACGCACCTGGTCAAGTAATTTCCGCAACTGCAGCTGACGCGACTTTTCTTCCGCATGTTGATAAACGATTACCTTGAGCGCCTTGGCCTGGGTATCGCTGGGATCAATTTGAACCGCGTCGTCCACCGCGCTTTGGGCTTCGTCAATGTTTCCATCCTGCAGCGCCGCCTCCGCCCGGCGAAGAGCCCGGCGCAGCCTGGTCGCTCTCTCCATGGCCGCTCGAACCGAGTCCCGGAACACGAGAAGATCGTTGTTCTTGGAATCCAGCGCCACCGCTTGATCAAGCAGATGCAGCGCATCCTCGTAGCGCTGGTCCATGTAGGCTTCATTGGCCTGGCTGCGCAGCGCGCGCGCGCGTTCGATTTCCTGTTGCAGCCGCAACCGCTCGTGCACCGCGCTCATCAGTTTTTGCGCCCGCGTGTTGTGGCGGTCGATGCGCAACGCCTGCTGCAGTTGGTCTCTGGCCTGCGTCCACTCTTCCTTGTCCACTGCCACTTCGGCGCGCCGGAAGAGTTGCCCCACCGTCTCCGTCTTGACCTGGTCCTGAATCCGCATCAGGTCGAACGCCAAGTCCTGGGCCGTGGCGTAGCGGTCCTCCCGCTTCTTGGCCAGAACCCGGCTGATAATCGCATCCAGTTCCGCGGGATATTCCTTCAGGTAAGTGCTGAGCGGCGGCGGCGGATCGTACAGGATCTTATGAAACGTGGCAGCCGCCTCGTTCGCTTCAAAGGGCAGCACACCAGTCAGCAACTGAAACAGAACCACTCCCAGCGAATAAACGTCCGTGCGATTGTCGAGCTCCTTGGCCTGCAACTGCTCGGAGGACATGTAAAAGATGCTGCCGATAACCTGGTTGGCCTTCGTGAGCCCAGTGTCTCCCACGATCCGCGCGATGCCAAAATCAACGATCACCGCCATGCCATCGTTGATGCCATCCTGCAGCACGATAATGTTGGCGGGCTTTATGTCGCGGTGAATCACTCCCCGCTGGTGCGCATAGCCAAGCCCGGTGCAAACGTCGATCACGATTCCCAGGCACTCCGGAAGGGTCAGCGAACTGCCCTTCTTGAGCATCGACTCCAGGCTCGGCCCCTCCAGAAACTGCATCACCAGATAGGGATTGCCGTCCTGCTCGCCCACGTCATAGACGGTAACGATGTTCGGACATTGCAGCGATCCCGTCGACCGGGCTTCTGATTTGAAGCGCGCGATCAGGCTCTCATCGCCGTCGCTGGTAATCATTTTGATCGCGACGTAACGGCCGATCTGAGAGTCGACTGCCTTGTACACCACTCCCATGCCGCCGCGCCCGATAACGCCTTCGACGTCGTACTTCCCTATCTTCGTTGGATTGGATGCCATGTCTTAAATGCCACGATGAAACTCGGCGAAATCTCCTTCGGGGGGAAACTCTACTCGCCAGTCTGAACTCCATCCTGGGGGTCGATGGAGCAGATTAAATCTACCGTGCGATCCAAAATTGCGCGGCCTTGAGCCGCTCGAACTACATCTTTGAACTACATCGATAGTGCAGTTGAGGCCGTCGACGTTGCAGAGGGAGGTATAAATCCCTCACTGCACCTTGACGTCATGGAGCAACCGAAGGGCCACTTCTCTTCAAGTCCTCCAAGGACCAACGAATAGCGGCTCACTGCAGCCGCAATCTCTATTCCGGCCCTCAGCACGCGTATACTATACGCCCGTTTCCGCTTTTGCGCTCCGGTGCCGTCCAATGCGTCAGCCTGAGACGCAGCGACCTTGGTAACGGAGGCTTATTTTCACCCCCCAACTCGCACCAAACGGTACTCCATTTCCACTATCGCGTCAAATTGTGAAACAATTTTCACCCCCGTCGTGCGCTCCGCGAGAAAGCGAATGAAACACGAAACGCCAGCTCCCGGATGACCCCAGCAAACAAACTCACCGTTCGCCATGAAAGCCGATTCACAACTTTGCGAACACCCGGATGGGTGTAGAATCGTGCCCGCTCGCAGAGTCGAGAATCGACTCTGGCAGAAAGATTCCCGCGCAGAGGTGGCAGTATGGGTTCTCTCGACGATCCGAAACTTTACGATTACCACGAACAGATTCAACGCGCGCTAACCTGGAGTTCGCAACCCGATTGGCAGAAGGCCTGCGAGATTCTGAACGGCATGAGCATGCCTGACATGCTCGACGAGCTGTGGCGGATCAAGAGTTCCACCCGTCTCGACGGGCTTTCTCTGTTTGCGCCGCGAGCCAGCGGCGTCAACATCCCTCGGTTGCGAGCCGGCATCGGAGCCCTGCAATCCCAGCCCCCCGGCGATTTCGATGGTCTCGTGCGCATGTTGCCCGACGATCAGCAGTTCGCCATCATGAGTGTGTGCGCCGTAACTCAGGCGCCCGCCAACCTGAGTCCGGCTTTGTGGTCAAAATATTACTGGCAGACTCGCTCGTTGAATGCGCCCGATCCCATTTCGTTAAGCGGGAGCTCCGGCGGCGGCGATGCCCAAGGAAAAGGTGACGACGACTCCGCTCACCTTGCCGCCAACGTCGCAACCGGTATCACCGCCAACGCTCCCAGGGGGACAAATCCGGCCACCTACACCGTCACGCTCATCTATCGAAACCTGGACAAGTTCAAGTTCGGCTCGGACGATACCGAAGTCGACTTGCTCCACGAGCCTAATATCAGCCTGCAGATGTCTCCGGACCCGAACAACCAGCTCACTCGATCGGCGGCGTTCTCTCTGATTAACTTGCACATCAAACGGAATTGGGGCCTGATCAAGCCCGATATCGAAGGCAGCGTTGGTCCCCAGTTGAACCTGTCTCCCAACAACACGCTGAGCGCCGCACTGCAGGCGCAGATCGAGCTTCACATCACGACTCAGATCTCTCTCACTTTCTCCAGTTCCCTCAGCGTCGGACCCGCTCCCAGGCCCGGTGACCCTCCCGACTACGGCTCGTTGCAACATGGGAACCTGAGTTTCTCCCCATTCAACATCGGCCTCATCGGCCATTGGGATCCGCCATAGCTGCGGTTTCGTCAGAGCAGTCTCTTCTCCACGTTGAAGTTTCATCAGTCCTGCCGGAGCTCACGCTCGACGCGGTTCACCACTTCCTGCCATCCTCCTGGAGTGCCTTGCCGAAACAACCTTGCGGTGGGATACCACGGACTATCCTCACGTTCCAAAAACCAGCGCCAGTCGCAGCCCTTGTTCAGCAAGATCCATACTGGCTTACCCAACGCTCCGGCCAGATGTGCAACCGCGCTGTCGATGGAAATCACCAGGTCGAGATTGGCGACAATCGCCGCGACGTTGGCGAAATCTTTCAACTCCTCTCCCAGATCAATCAGCCGCACGCCCGGCGGCAGCTGCCTCATCTGCTCGCTTCCCGAGCCAAACTGTAACGAGTAAAAAGTAGTACCCGCGACGTTCAGCAGAGGCACAAGGTGTTCCAATGCAATAGAGCGTAAACGATCGCGAGGATGCCCCGGGTTACCGGCCCACGCCAGCCCAATGCGTCGCGTAGTCCCGTGAAGCCGCTCCTGCCACGCCTCCACTCGCGCCGCCTCCGGGACGATATAAGGAACGCTCGCCGGAATCGAATCCAGTTCCGTTCCCAAGACCAGGGGCAGACTCATCAATGGACACTGCCAGGTGAACTCAGGCAGCGTCTCGCCGCGGCGAATCACGCGCGACACACCATCCGTGCCCGCGAGCAGCCCATGCAACGCCGGCTGAACTTCAAGCACCACTTCCCCGCCCAGCTCCGCCACCAGCAGAACATAACGCACGAACTGCATCGTGTCTCCTAAACCTTGTTCGGCATAAATCAAAATGCGCTCGCCGCCCAGCGCTTCTCCCTTCCACCGCCGCTGCAACAACTTTCGTTCGTCGCCAACCCCAACCTTCCAGCGCGATTCATATTCGGCCCATCCCGCCGCGAGATCGCCCTGCAGCAAATGGATAAGCCCCAGATTCACCGTCGCCTCGGCGGAGTCCGGTTGCAGTCCGCGAAGGCGATCAAAGCAATCAGAAGCTTCGGCGAGCTCGCCCAGTCCGTAAAGCACGAATCCCAAATCCACATAGGCGGTAGGCAGACTGGCGTCCAGCTTGATCGCATCACGATAAGCTTCCGCCGCAGAGATAAGATCGCCCTTACGTTCGAAAAGGCGCCCCAGTCCCGCGATCGTTTTGGCAGAGCGGGGATTATTTATCAGAGAGCGCCGGAAAACTTCCAGAGCCGCCGCAAAGTTGCCGAGATCTGTGAGCACAAGACCAAGATCGTTGTAGACCTCATGCTTTCTCGGATCGAGCGCCAAAGCCCGCCGGTACAACTCGGCCGCCGGTTGCAGCGCCCCACCTTGATACAGAACTCTCGCCACGTGGCAGTGCAGCTCGGCAGAATCAGGCTTGAGAACAAGCGCGCGCTGATAAGATTTCGCGGCGGCCTGCAGGTCTCCCGCCCGCTCCTGCGCTTCGCCGAGATGCTGGAAAGCATCCGCCGACTCGGGATGCGTCTTCGCGCCATCGCTGAAGATTGCGCTGACCGGCTGGCTCGACTGACCCGCAACCGCCGTCCCCTGCAACACACGCAACATCTGCTTCGCTTCGGCAGACATCGGGTCCACGTTCAGAATCTTTCGATAGCAAGCCTCGGCCAGTTCAACGTGACCTTCCCGATGATGCTTCAATCCCTTCTTGAGAAGCTTTTGCAGACGCTGCTGCGGAGAAACTGCGCCGGACACTGTCTACCCTCGATAGCCCGTTTACGAGCGGCCGGTTTCGCCAAAATTTCCGCGTTCAATTCCCGACCGATAATACATGCCGCCCGGCTTATACAAAAAATGTGGACCTTTCCCGCGTTTTCTTCGCCACGGTGGCGCATCGTCTGCCATTCCGCTTCCAGAACTGGAGTTAAGTTACGCTCCGATGAAAAATCGCTCACCCGCACCCCGAGCCCGCGAGATGCAGATACAATCGTTGGGTTTCGGGATGGCAAAGGGAATCCCGCCTCATGGACGTCAACGAGTACGACCTGGTGGTCATCGGCAGCGGCCCGGCAGGGCAGAAGAGCGCAATATGCGCCGCCAAACTGCGCAAGAAAGTCGCCATCATTGACCGCAAGAAAACCATCGGCGGCGTTTGTGTTCACACCGGGACCATCCCCAGCAAGACTTTGCGTGAAGCCGTTCTGTACCTGAGCGGCTTTCGCCAGCGCAGTTTCTACGGCCGCAACTATGTCCTCAAAGATCGCATCGCCATGTCCGACCTGGTTTTCCGCGCGCAGGCTGTCATGGCGCGCGAAATTGAAGTCATCACAGCGCAGCTTCGCCGCAACCAGGTCACCACCTTTGAGGGCGACGCCCGTTTCCTCGATCCCCACACCATCGAAGTCAGAAGCGAAGATGGATCGCAGCTTCTGCGCGGCCACCACATCATGATCGCCTGCGGCACGCGTCCCGCCCACAGCGCCGATATTCCCATGGACGGCAAGCGCATCTTCGATTCCGACGCCGTCCACTGCCTGGAGGAAATCCCGCGGGATTTGTTGGTAGTCGGCGCCGGCATCATCGGGCTGGAGTTCGCTTCTATGTTCGCCGCCCTGGGAGTGAAAGTCACGCTGCTCGATCAGCGCCCAACCCTGCTCGACTTCGTGGACCACGAAATCGTGGAGAGCCTCTGTTTTCAACTGCGCCAACTCGGAACCGTTTTCCGCCTGGGTGAGAAAGTGGTTTCCGTCGGCTTCGACACCGAACGCGACCGCGTATTCGCCCGTCTCGAAAGCGGTAAAAACGTTCACGGACAGGGCCTTCTCTACACCGTGGGCCGGCAAGCCAATAGTGATCAACTGGAGATCGAAGCCGCCGGACTGAAGTCCGACGGCCGCGGCAAAATGGTGGTCAACGAAAATTTCCAAACCAGCGTGGACCATATCTATGCCGCCGGAGACGTCATCGGTTTTCCCGCGCTCGCCAGCACTTCCATGGAGCAAGGCCGCCTCGCCAGTTGCCACATGTTCGGCAAGCCCGGCAAAATGATTCCCAACCTCATCCCCTACGGAATTTATACGATTCCGGAAATTTCCATGGTCGGCCACACCGAAGAACAACTCACCAAAGAAAAGATTCCCTACGAAGTCGGCCTGGCGCGCTACGCTGAACTGGCGAAGGGGCAAATGCTCGGCGATGATCAAGGATTGTTGAAACTTCTCTTCGACCCCGACAGTCTTAAGATTTTAGGTGTGCATGTGATTGGCGACCGCGCCGCCGAGATCGTGCACATCGGCCAGGCCGCAATGTCTCTGGGCGGCACGCTGGAATATTTCCGCGACACGGTTTTCAATTATCCGACCCTGGCTGAGGCATATAAGGTTGCCGCTTTGGACGGACTGAACAAGCTGTAGCCTTCCACATCAACGCCGCTTATGACCAACGAGGAGATCCGCCTCTCCGAAGCCCGCGACCGCAAACGGCACTGGAAGCGCTGGGGACCCTACCTCAGCGAACGCGCCTGGGGCACCGTCCGCGAAGACTACAGCGCCGACGGCAACGCCTGGGAATATTTCCCCCACGATCACGCCCGCTCCCGAACCTACCGCTGGAATGAAGATGGCCTCGCCGGCATCAGTGATCGCCGCCAGTTGATCTGCTTCGCCGTCGCGCTATGGAACGAGCGCGATCCCATCCTCAAAGAACGACTCTTCGGCCTCACCGGAAAAGAAGGCAATCACGGCGAGGACGTAAAGGAATGTTACTTCTACCTCGACAGCACTCCCACGCATTCCTACATGAAGTATCTCTACAAATATCCCCAGGCAGCATTTCCGTATACGCAGCTGTTGGAAGAAAATCGCCGCCGCGGCAGAAACGACCCGGAATACGAATTGCTCGACACCGGAGTATTCGACGACAACCGTTATTTCGACGTGTTCGTCGAATACGCGAAAGCCGATGTTGAAGATATCCTCATCAAGATCACCGTCGCGAACCGCGGCCCGGAATCGGCGCGTCTCCGCCTGCTTCCAACCATTTGGTTCCGGAACACCTGGTCCTGGGGCAATCCCGAGCCTCATCCAAACCTGCGCGAAGCAGCAGGCGCCATTGAACTAAATCATCACGCATGCGTGAAGCATTGGCTCTACTGCGAAGGTTCTCCAGAACTTCTCTTCACTGAAAACGAAACCAACCGCCAGCGCCTCTTCAACGCCCCCGAGAGCGGGCTGCGCAAAAAAGACGCAATCAACGACTACATCGCCGACGGAAAAAAACAATCAGTCTCGCCCGACCGCTCAGGCACCAAGGCCTCAGCTCACTACGCACTGGAAATTCCTGCAGGACAATCCGTAACCGTCCGCCTGCGTCTCACAGATCTCGCCGTCGCGCAGCCGTCTGCTGCCTTCACCACTTTTGACGCTCTCTTCTCCACTCGCAAACAGGAAGCCGACGATTTCTACGCCACCATAATTCCGAAGTCACTCTCACCGGACGCGAAGAACGTAATGCGCCAGGGCTTCGCCGGACTCTTGTGGTCGAAACAGTTCTATCACTATATTGTCAAAGAGTGGCTAGCCGGCGACCCCGGCAATCCCCCTCCGCCCGCAGAGCGCACCACCGGACGCAATCATGATTGGCCACATCTCTACAATTCCGACGTCATCTCGATGCCCGATAAATGGGAATATCCCTGGTATGCCGCGTGGGACCTGGCTTTTCACTGCGTCTCTCTCGCCCTGGTTGATCCTGATTTTGCCAAGGAGCAGCTCGTGCTCATGCTCCGCGAATGGTACATGCATCCCAACGGCCAGTTCCCTGCCTACGAATGGGCCCTCGGAGACGTAAACCCGCCGGTCCACGCCTGGGCAGCGTGGCGCGTCTACAAGATCGATAAGAAGCGCCACGGCCGCGGCGACCGCGCATTCCTGGTTCGCATCTTTCACAAACTGCTTTTGAATTTCACCTGGTGGGTCAATCGCAAAGACACCGACGGCATGAACATTTTCCAGGGCGGCTTTCTCGGCCTCGACAATATCGGAGTCTTCAACCGCAGCGACCCACTCCCCACCGGCGGTCACATCGAGCAATCCGACGGCACCAGTTGGATGGCCATGTACACCCTCAATCTCCTGGCCATTGCCATGGAGCTCGCCACGCAAGACCCCGCCTACGAAGACGTTGCCAGCAAATTCTGGGAGCACTTCATCTACATTGCCCACGCCATGAATCATCTCGGCCGCGACGGAATGGGCCTGTGGGACTCCACCGACGGATTTTTCTACGACGTGCTCAAGCTCCCCGACGGCAGTTACTTTCCCGTCAAAATTCGTTCCATGGTCGGCTTGATCCCGTTATTTGCCGTCGAAACCCTGGAGCCCGGCCTCATGCAGCGCCTCCCCGGTTTCAAGCGCCGCATGGATTGGTTCATCGACAATCGCCCGGATCTCACCGCGAATGTAGCCAGCATGCAGACCTCCGGCATGGGGGAAAGAAGATTGCTCTCCATCGTCGATGCCGGACAGCTCCGCCGCATGCTGCACATCATGCTCGACGAAAACGAATTTCTCTCGCCTCATGGCATCCGCGCGCTCTCGCTTCATCATCGCGATCATCCCTTCAGCATCGCTTTCGATGGCAAGGAGCACCGCGTAGATTACGAGCCCGGCGAGTCCTCCACCGGACTCTTCGGCGGAAATTCAAATTGGCGTGGCCCCGTGTGGTTTCCCGTGAACTACCTGCTGATCGAGTCGCTGCAGAAGTTTCATCATTACTTCGGCGACGATTTCAAAGTCGAATTCCCTTCTGGCTCCGGCAACCGGCTCACCCTTTCCGAAGTTGCCGCAGAAATCTCGCATCGCCTCACCGGAATCTTTCTGCGCGACGAACACGGCAACCGCCCGGTGAACGGAAGCATGAACGGAAGCACGCCAAAGCTCCGCGCCGATCCCCACTGGAGCGATCTCATTCTTTTCTACGAATATTTTCACGGCGACACCGGACAAGGCCTCGGAGCCAGCCACCAGACCGGCTGGACTGCCCTGGTCACAAAGCTCCTGCAACAGAGCGCCGGCACTCCGCACGCCGCCGCAGCGCCGCAAAGCTCACCAAAAGCCAAGTGGGTAGGCTTTCCTTAGTGTCACGTCGTGCGCTTGGTGGTATAAGCCGTAAGGTCGGCCCGATCATCGCAGCCCGGCACGCTTCAAGAAAGCAAAGACTCTGCAAGGAGACCGCCCATGCCCCCATTCAATTTCGGAGAAATCAAACTCGCCGTCGACGGAGACTCCTCGCAAGCTCGACCACTCCCCGAAACGCCGTTCCGAATTCTGCTGCTGGGTGATTTCAGTGGCACTGGACCTAAGAAGCCGCTGCCCTCACGAAAGCCAGTGCAAGTGGATCGCGACAACTTCGACGAGGTACTCGCCGCGTTTCACCCTGCGCTGCAGATCAACCTGGGCGACGAAGAGATAGTTACCGTGCAGTTTTCCGATCTCGATGATTTTCATCCCGACCGTCTTCTCGAACGCGTCGCAATGTTTCGCAAGCTTCGCGAGATGCGTGCTCGCCTCGCAAATCCAGCCACATTCGCCGACGCAGCCGCGGAATTCGGTTTGCGCGGCGCCACACCCAAGCTGCCCGAAGCGGCACCGGCGGCAACTCCGCAACCTTCGCCATTAGCCTTGGGCAGTTTGCTCGACGACATGATCGAACAAACCGAAGCCCGAGCGCAGACCCGGCCTCCCGCTGAAAGCGACTTGCAGAAGTTCGTGCGGCGAGTGACGGAACCCCATCTCGTTTCCGCCGCCGACCCGCAACAGTCGGAGATACTCGCGCTGATCGATCGCGCCCTGGGCGCTCAGATGCGAGCCTTGCTGCATGTCCCAAAATTCCAGGCGCTCGAAGCCGCGTGGAGAGCAGTGTTCCTCCTCGTGCGTCGAATCGACACGGATGAAATGCTGAAACTTTATCTCGTCGATCTCTCCGAGAACGAACTCACTGCCGATCTGAATTCAACGCCCGACCTGCGTTCCACATTCACCTGCCGACTCCTCGCCGGCGACGCAATAAACGCCTTCGGCGGTGAGCCCTGGGCGGCGATCGTTGGGAATTACAGTTTCAGCGCGACCCGCGCGCATGCGGAGTCGCTCGGACGCGTGGCCAAGATCGCCCACGCAGCCGGAGCCCCGTTCCTGGCCGCAGCCAGCCCTTCTCTATTGGGCTGCAAATCTTTTTCGGCGACGCCCAACGCTCGCGATTGGACCGCGCCATCCGATAGCGAAGGCGCTTCCGCATGGTCCGCCTTGCGCGCGCTCCCGGAAGCGGACGCTGTGGGCCTCGCGGTTCCGCGCTTCCTCCTTCGTCTTCCCTACGGCAGGGAAACCGATCCCATCGATTCATTTTCCTTCGAAGAAATGCCCAGCGAGCCTGAACACGAAGACTATCTGTGGGGGAATCCCGCGTTCGTGTGCGCTCTGCTATTGGCGCAATCTTTCGGCGAGTCGGGATGGGACCTGCGTCCCGGCCAGCGCTCGGAGTTGGACCGTCTCCCCGTTCACATTTACCAGCACGAAGGCGCTTCCGAAGTGAAGCCCTGCGCCGAAGCCCAGATGACCCTCGATACCGCGGACCAAATTATGGAGTGCGGCCTCATGCCCTTGGCCTCCATAAAAGGGAAAGACGAAGTGCGGCTGATACGATTTCAGTCGATCGCCCAGCCCCTACGCGCGCTCGCCGCCCGCTGGATTCGCTGACCGCAACAGGTCATGTGGCGACGGGCGCCTCGTGAGCCTGCCCTGAGCGAAGCCGAAGGGTCCCGCGGAAGCGAAGACAGGCGGAGCCTGCCCAAAAGATCAACCACACACTCAAACCACCACAATTCACTCCCCCCGCCACATAAGCCAACCCTCACCTAACGCCCCGCTCCCCTCCACACCCCGCGAATTTTTAAGATGGTTTCCAGGCAACGCCAGAGCGGAATCAAACACCCAATACGCGGGCATAAACAGCGCGCCGTGACCTTGGTTACTTGCGGCCGCTTGTGCCGAAACGTAAGCTGCAATCAGAGTGAGGAGTACACCCTCGATCTGTAAGTACGCGCGGAGCAAACGCCGCCATCATGGGTGACCGGGCAGAGAGAGATGTTCAATTCTGATCAGATCAATACGCTGTTGCGTCTCGTCGATGCCGAGATCGAAGCGGAGATCTCGCGCATCTGCACCCTCCCTGTGACGCCGAAAAGGTATGAAGCTCTGCTTACTCCCAACGACCTGGAGTTCGCCAAACAGATCGGAATCAGTCTCTCCTGCTGAGCCCGCCCCAGGGCCATGTTGCGACGGGCGCTTCGTGAGCCTGCCCTGAGCGAAGCCGAAGGGTCCGCCAAAGCGAAGCAAGGCGGAACCTCCCCGAAGGATCAAGCCACCACAACCTCAAGCCTCACAACTCAAGCACGCCGCACTCACTCAACTTTCAAAGGCGCCGCAACCGAACCCGTACGCCCGCTCAAATCATCCCGCACCACGAAGCGAACCGTATATTCGCCGGGAGCCAGATCGAGAGCGTCGCGGTAGACCACACCTTGCTGCCGGATTGCCGACACCCTCTCCGGAGTCAGATGAAGGTCAATTTTCTGCCCCTTGGGTTGATCCGCCGGCTTGCCTTCCGGAGTTTTCGCCATTGCCACAAAGTCCAGCGCAACATGGTTGTTGTCGGCGTCGTTGATCACGCCGGCATCGGGCGCCAGCCGCATCTCGTAAGTCACGTGCTTCTTGCCCGGCTCCTTTCCCGGTTCAATCTTGTTCCAGCGCGCCACGAGCGACAGTGACGTGTAATCGAGCGGCGACTGCAGGGCCGACAAAATGTCGCTGTTGCGGCTGCTCTCAGGCTCGATGGCGGCATTGGTCACAAAAAAACCGCTGCGCGCCCGCACTTCCACATGCTCGCGCTTGGCCTTCACCGTCAGCTTGCGCCACCCGGGCTTGGTCTGCGCGCGATCAATGTAGTAACCCAGCAGGTAGTATTCGGCCGAGTCATTCACCGCCTCGCGAAAACCTTTCTCCAGATCGTTCGATCCGAAATACGCGCGACCACCGGTCATCGCAGCAAAAGTCAGGAACGAAGACTCAGTGTCGAATTGTCGGTTTTGCATATGGCGGGAATAATTTTTCCCCGGATTGCGCAGCGACGCGCTGGGCATGGTGACCACTTGCAGGCCTTTGACGTCTACCGGATAAAGCGAAATCTCCGCATCGTTGAGCAGCTGCCACGTCCGCTCGTAAAGCGGCAACACATCGGCCAGAGTGTCGCGGCCGGCGGGCGCGAGTTGCATGGTGTTGTCGCTCACGTTAAAGGGAAATCCGCCGCTCGCCCAAATCAACGACTTCCGCCCGGGAACTCCTGCCAGGGCCTGCGCCACCGTTTGCAATCCGTCCAGCGTATAGGTGATGGCCAGGCGCTGCTCGAACGATTTAAAATTCAGCTCCGAGTCTTCCATCATGCTCTGAAGCTTTTGAGCTTCGCCCTGCACCGCCGCCTGCGAATTTCCTTTCGAACTCCCACCGCTTTTCGAGCTCCCCACGCCGCTCGGCGCGCCCGAACTGCCATCCGGGCTGGCGGTCCCCGTGATGGCTTCCGTCTCCTCGTCGCTGTCCACCATCTGGTAAGAGTCGCCCTTCACCACATGGAGCGCCGCCACCAAAATGCGAGGGTCGCTCGTGAAATCGTGGACTACCTGAACGCCGCTTCGCGTAAGCGTGTAGAGCCCGGTCGGCTCGCGCTCGTTCACCGATTGCGTAAGATACTTCAGCAATTCTTTGCGCGCATTCGCTTGATCAAGAAAGGGAGTGTTGATCAAATCGAGCACGATCAGCGTAACGCGTCTCGCGGATGCGCCGCCAGCCAGTTCATTGTTGAATTCGTTGGGATTTTTGGGGCGCGACAAGCGGTGCGGGTCGCTGGTGATTTCCTCAAACGTGGCAATCTTTTGCTCGGCGCCATTCTCCAGCACCGTGAAGTCTTCCTGTTTGAGTCCGCTGATGTGATTGCCCGACTTGTCAGTCACCAACGTAGGAACCAGCACCAGCTTCGCGCCGGCGCTGAATTTCACTTCAGAAGTGTTCTCTTTGTCCTTATCTTTTCCAGCTCCGGCAAAAACAAACACAGAGCAAGCCAGAGCCACGGCGAGAGCAGCAGCCAGGGTGGCATAAATCGACAACTTACCGCGAATCCTCATTTCCGTTCACGAAGCCGATGCAGAAACCGGCTGCGCCACTCCCGCCTCTTCCGGAATCACTTCCGGCTCAATCGCACCCGCCGTTTCGAAAGCCGGCACCGGCCCCAGCGGGCACTCCGGCGACAAGTATCCCAGCTTCTGCTGCATGATCTTCTTCGAATACTTCGCCATGTAGTGAACAATCGTCTCAATCCGAATCTTCACCCCACCCGCCGGCTTGGTCGAATCCAGATCCCCAAACTTGAAGAACAACGTCCCCGTCGCCTCCACAATTTTCTGCGTCGGCGTATAAGTCGGCTGGTCCATTCCGCACTCGTAGCTCGAGAGCCGCACCACGCAAGTGATCCACGGGCACCGCGCCGCCACCTTCGCTCCCCACATAATCTCGTTCGTGTTGCTGCTATAAGAAGAAGTCCACACATCCGTAATATCAAACGGACTCTTAATCTTCCCCGCCTTCAAATCCGCTTCGAACAGCCAGTTCATCAAATCCAGATCACCGGGCAGATACTGCAACCACAAAATCGGATACCCGTGCGCCTGCAAGTCCCCCTCAATCTCATGCCCGATCCCCGTATCCATGTGATAAGGACGCGCCAGCACCAGAATGCACGGCTTCTGATTCTTCACGCACCAGGTCAAAATATCCCGGCTCTGCTGCCGCGCTTTATCCGTGAAACTGTCAAGCGCCGCAAACCCCGCCTTCACCGCGCGCTCCGTCTCTTCCAGTTCAAGATTAAATATATCTTTAAGCGAACTATGCAGCTGCTCCACCACCATGTGCCGGTCGCCCAGACTCACAAACGGAGAAGCATACGTAATCCCGTTCTCCCCAAAAACGTCGCGCTCCTTCAAAAATCCAGACTTAATGCTCTCCGGCCCCGCCATCACCCGCGTGCAAGTCACCGTATCCACCACATGCCCATGCAGCACCGAAGGCAGCGAATGAATCATCGGACTCAGCAGAATATTAATTTTCTTTTTCTGCCCAAACACCAGCTCCCCATAATGCCCGCTGATGCACTTCACCGGATAGCAGCAATCCACCGTGCCGCGCCCCTTGCCAAACTCGCGCCCCTGCTCCTCGGACGTATCCGAACTGAACACAATATTTTCCGACTCAATGCCGATCGCGCGCAGGAAGCCCACCCAGAACTGGTGAGTCGTCCACACATTCAGCACCTTCGGCATTCCGACCCGCACCTGCGACCGGTCTTTAGGTGGAGACGCGGCGGAACGCTTCTTTGCGGACCAAATCGGCAACGTTGGGAAACGCATTCTTGGTCTTCTCCATCCCGATCTTGATAACTTTCATCTCGTTCAAATCTTCCACCAACCCCTTGGGGCACGAGTTGTTCACAATCACGCGCTCCCATCCTTGTTCCAGCGGAACCTTGCTCCACTCGCGCCCTTTTCCGCCTTCCAGTTCCACGTCAATGAAACTGCGCTGGCACGTCACCGGGCACCAGTGGCACACCGTATCCACCGACGTCGCGGTCTTGTAAGTCAATCTCTCGATCGCATCGAACCCGCGGAACTTGCTCGTCCCGCCCGCGTCCCACCAATCGAGCGCAACCAGCGCCGCGCCAATCGCCCCCGCTTCACCTGAGTAAGGGTGTACCACCACATCCGCATCCGGAACTTTCTTCAAAATAAAATCCACCTGCGTTTTCACCACCGCAAGATTCTTGTGTGTCCCACCCTGCAAAATATATTTCTTCCCCACCGACGTCAGATTATTCAACCCGCCCGCATAGATCCAAACGTTCAGCGGAAGAATCGCGCACAGCCCCGCCAGAATTTCTTCCGCCTGCCAGCCCTTGCGCTGTTGATTGACAATGTCGCTCTGCAGAAAAACTCCGCATCCCATCGAAAGCTGCGGCATCGACGTAGCTTTAAACGCGCGGTCCGCCATTTCGCTCATTGGAATGCTGAAGCGCTCCGCGATGCCCTGAAGAAAGGCGCCGTTCCCCGACGAGCACTGCGAGTTCAAACGGAAATCCGTGACCGCGCCGTTGTTCAGCAGCATGATCTTCACGTCCACGCCGCCCACATCGCAAATGCAATCCGCGTCCGGAAAATAATGCAACCCCGCGCTGGCGTGAGCAATCGTCTCCACCACTGGACAATCTGCGCCAAGTATATCTTTCAGCAAATCCTTGCCGTAGCCCGTAATGGCCAGACCAAGAATCTCTCCGTCTCCCACGGCTTCGCGAACCTGCCGGAACAAACTCTTCGCGTCGTCAATCGGATTTCCCCGGCTCAACGCGTAGCAGGAAAACAGCAACTCTTTATCCGGCGACATGCAAACCGCCTTCGCCGTCGTCGACCCGAAATCACAGCCCACCACCACGGGTCCGAGCTTCGCAGTCTTCCCGAGCATCGGCAGCCGGAATTTCGGACGCCGCGTAATTTTCCCGACGCTTACCGGACGCCCATTCTCCTGCCCCTTGCCATTCCCATGACCGTTGCCGTTTCCATTGCCGTTGCTCTTCGCCCCGTCGCCACTCCCGTTGCTTCCCGGCGTGGAATACCGCGAAAGAAACGATTTCAGCTCGGCTTCTTCTTTCCACAATCCCGCGCTCCCCAATTTTTTCTTTTCCTCGTGCTGTCCTTCGTCAATCCACCAGCGCAGCCTCGACGTGCCCAGGTAAGTGCCAACGGTCGGCGAATCCCTCAGCCCCACCTCGATGCAGCCCTGCGCCGCGTAATAAAGCGCATCGTCAGGCACACGGATGAACGACTCCGGATCTTTCCCCTCCGGCATTTCCACCTTGCGCTCTTTCCACAATTTCGCCAGATGGTAGCGCCACGCCTGCTGCAACCCTTTGAAGAAAAGATTCGGGCCGCCCAGCAAAAGAATTTCCGGCAGCGGTGTGTTCCCGCGCGTCAGCGTCGCCAGATTCTGATACACCACCGCTTCAAACAGCGAAGCGATGATCTCCTCCACCGAAACTCCGGCCTTCAGCAACGTATTGGAGTCCGCTTCCGCGAAGATGCCGCACTTGCTGCTGATCTTGTGCAGCGTGTATCCGTCATAGCCCATCTGCGAAAGCTGATCGGTCGCAATTTCCAGCTTCCGCGCCGTCTTCTCGATAAAAGTTCCCGTGCCACCGGAGCATGCGCTCTGCATCAGCACTTGCTTGCTCTTGGCAGCGCCAGCGCCGCTGAAGAAAATCGTCTTCATGTCCTCGCCGCCAATTTCGCTGACGAAGCGCACGTTCGGATGCACTTTCTCCACCGCCGCGGCCACCGCGACCACTTCCTGAATTACCTTCCCGCCCACCAGCGGTGCGATCAGCCCCGCTCCCGACCCCGTAAAAAAAACGCGGTCCTGCTCCGGAGTGAAGTTGTATTGTTTCTCCATCCGGTTCAGGAAATCGAGAACTTTCTCCGCCTGCTTAGTGTTGTGCCGTTCGTAGGCTTGCCCCAGCAACTCGCCGGACGGCCCCGCGATCGAGTACTTGCAGGTCGTGCTGCCCACATCGAGCCCAGCAATTTTCCCCGTGGCCCTGGGGCCATCCTGCAACGCAGGTCTCGCTTGTGAAGCACTTCCCTCGAGCGGCTGAATCTGAATCAAACCTTCACTCATGCCTCAACCTCGTCTCTGGTTCAACGTGTTGGGTTTGGGTGGCGCAGCGCTTTCAGCGCTGCGGTCAAGCCTCTCTTCTCTAAAAGGGCTTTAGCCCCTGAGGTGCCCTGGAGCTCCTCAGAAAACCCGATCAAGCCCGCGCCAGCCCCTTGTCATACGCTAGATGCATCACATAGTTAGCCGCGGCCCCGGCATAAGCCCGATGCGGCACCTGATACGTCGCCTTCCGCACCTCGGGATGCTTGTCTTCATACGCCCGAATTTTCTTTTCGGTCAGCCCAGTCTTCTCCATGACGCCTTCAAACTCCGCGTGCGCCCGCTTCTTCGCTTCCGTCAAAATCATCTGGCAGCGCGACAGCGCGTGCACCTCAGCATCGCCCTTCACTTCAATCGGAGCATAGAGCAGGTCCGGATATTTCCCGATCACATTGGCCATTGATCCAATCGACATGGTGTTGGGCATGCACGAATACGGCGAGAGTTCGCAGATCATGTGCGCCGTCTTGTGATGATAAGAATGCAGCGCCTTGCCGATCAGCATGTGCCCTTCCCCGCCCCGCAGTTGGAAGTTGTAGAAAGGTTCGGCCAGCGTCTTGAGTTCTTCCTGGTCCGGCAGTTCGTGCGGCAAATTCGCCAGCGCCTTGCGGAAGCGGTTATACGTGACACGGTAAATCTTCTCGAGAGCATGCAGCGCAAGGTTCTCCGCCCTCGGGTGCTTGCTCTTGGCGTTGCGGTGCTCCAGTTTGCGGATGGTCGGATGCATCAGGTAGTGCAGCCACACCGCCACCGGCGGCGCAATCACTTCCGACTCTTCCGACTCCAGCCAGCGCTTGATGTTGTAGTTGCCTTCGCCTTCATGCGTCTGCAGCCAGAACTCGCCCGTGATTTTTACCTTCGCTTTCACCCGCAGATGGTCCACTTCAATCGCGTCCCACTTCTTGCGGACCTCGCGCAGCGCCTTGGTGAAATAGTTGCTCATCAAATGCCAGGCCATCGTCCCATACTTCTTGCCGCGATCAGGCCGGTGCAAAAACAACTCGTACATTTGTTCGACGACGTTGCGCAGCACCGATTCCGTCTGCCCTTTGTTCATTTCATAAGGACGCGTCGCATATTCCAGATCGGTCACCAGGTCGCCGCACAGGATGGACCAGATGATCCCCAGGCTCATGGGCATGTTGATGTCGAGACCGCCGCCGTTGCCCGGCCCCTGGTCCAGTTCGTCCTGCGCCAGCAGGAACAGCCGGAAGTCGCGCAGCCCCAGCCCGTCGAGCGCCATGGCATACGATTCGTGATATTGCCCGAAGCGGCACGGACCGCACGCCCCCGCCGTCAGGTAGACGAACTTCTTTGTCACTTCTTCCTTGCCGTGCTCATGCACTTCCTTCTTCAGAAAGTTCACCAGGCTACCGGTGGTGAAGATCGTAGGGCAGCACGCGCCCGTGTCGATCAACTCTTTGCCCGCGTCGAGGTCTTCGCGCGCAATGTTCGGCAGCGGCTCGGCCTTGTACTTCATGTTATGCAGCGCGCCTTGCATCATGCGCTCGTGCTTCCACGTGAGCCCACCATAGAGAATCGTGGTTTCGGCACGTTGGTCGCGCGTGAAGGGCTTGGGTTTGTATGCGCTGTAGTGCTCGATGATCGGCAGCTGTGCTACTTGTGCCATTGGATTCTCTCCTCGCTAAATTTTTTCCCCAGGGAAGTTGTCGGGATTGTACATCCCCTATCGTGCATCCTCAAACGCCAATTCGACCTCCGGGACCAACGTGCCCGGTTCGTCATCCCAATGCCGGGCCAATACGGGATGACGCAACCCGTCGTGCCGTATGCACTGGATCACCAAAACAAAAAACGCCGCTCCCGCCAGTTGCGCCACAATCGGTACATGCAAAGCAGTAATCAGGTTGTAGCGGTCCGCCACTGTTCCGATCACTACGGGCGCAATTGCCATGGAAAACAGGTTCACGAACAAATAATAAAACCCCAACGCCGTCGCGTGCCCGCGTGGTGGAACCAGGTCGTGGATCGTCGCCGTCAAGGGTCCGTGATACCAGCTCAGGAAGAACGCCCCCAACCCGAACAGCAACAGGAAACGCAATTTTCCGCTGGCATGCAGCGCAAAATAAATTGGTGGAGCTCCCAAAACAAAGCCGATCGGGACCACCACCGCGCGTCCCCAGGTGCGCAGCTTTGCCAATAAGTCGGACAGGTAGGCGCCCGTCGCGATGCCCAGCATCCCGCCCAATATGATCGTCAAGCCAAGGGCTGCGCTCGCTTCCTCTGGGCTGAACCCTTTGTAGTCCTGGACCAGCTCCGGACCCCAGACAACATAGGAATATCCGGCAAAACTGCAGAAGAATCCACTGACCAGCAGGGCCAGGAAAGCCGGCACCCGCAACAGTTCCCGCACCCGCATCGATTCTTTGGCGACCGCAACCACCGACTTTGGCAAGCGCAGCGCAGCCAGACCGAGAATGAACCCGGGTATCCCAACCAGAAAGAATGCGTACCGCCATCCGAACTTCGCGGCGACGTATCCACCCAGGCTGATGCCGGTCGCGCCTCCAATGAACATGCCGATATCGAAGGCACCCTGAACCCGGGCGCGGACACCTTTCGGGAAGGACGCGGTGATCACCGCCGCACCTGCCGGGGTGTACGCCGCTTCTCCGACTCCCACCATCCCTCTCGCGATCAACAAGGAACGGAAGGAGCTAGCCAGTCCCGTGAAGAACGTCGCGCCGCTCCAGAAGAGGATTCCGGCACTGATTACCGCCCGCCGTGAAACCCGGTCGGCGAGCATACCCAGGGGGAAACTGGCCAGCGAGAGGACCACGGTGAACGCGGTCGCCAGCGCGCCCAGCTGAAAACTAGTAAGCCCAAAGTCATGCCGGAGGAACGGAAACAGGGCGAACACGATCTGCCGGTCAACATAGTTCACAAAGTTGACCAGCATCAGGATCAGCAGCACCCGCCACTGCTTCCCGGTGAAGTCGGAGAGCTTCATCTGGACGTGCCCACTGCAAAGTGAGTACATCTCGGTGGGCTGAGGACGCAAGCGACAATGTGCGACATCCTACGTCAAATGAAGAAACATAAGGGGTTAGCTTGGTTCGGGAGCACTGGCGATTACGGTTTGGAGCGTGGGCGGCAGTTCCGGTTCGCAGGCACAAACCCCTAACCAGCTAGAGGCCGGTTAGAGGTTAGCATTGGTGCAAGGCGCCGGCAGCTAACCTGGTATCCTGCGTACAGTGGTTAGGGCGATCGCGCTTTGGCATTTTTGGTGGCGCGGGCACTGTTGCCGGCGAAATCTTTCTGCCTTCCCGTCAGCATCCAGCAGAACCTCGACGGCTTCCGATCCGCTTCCGGCAAGAAGCCCGCTCGCTTCGCTTCGCTGGACGGGCGAGGGCGCCCGTCCCTCCACGATGCTTCCCATTCTATTTTTCACTGCTCTTCCATTCCCGCAACGGGATTGGACTCAAAGGCTTAAGCGCGGTATTCTTGCGCCACTCCTGCAAGATCGGGTCCCTTGGGGGAAGGACGAATGGGTGGGGACGGCACACAACCTCGGATGACTGCGCAGGACCGGCCCGCCCACGACCGCCTTACCAATGATCGCCTCGCTAATGGCCGCCTTGATTCCTGGAAAGAGATTGCGGCTTACCTTAATAAGGAAGTCCGGACCGTCCAGCGCTGGGAGAAGAATTTAGGGTTGCCCGTGCGGCGACTCGTCCAGGGCAAACAGGGCACGGTGTTCGCGTACAAGCCGGACCTGGATGCCTGGTGGCAGGAAAGCCAGACCAAGCTTGAGTACGAAGACGAACGGCCGGACGCACGAACCGGTGCAGGATCGGACGGGTCGGGGGTTCCGGGATCGATCGTCTCGGGTTCGGGCGCCAGGCAGGGTGTTTCGGGGTCGAACGTTGTTGTGCTGGCCTCTGCCGCGGATGCTGTTGAGAACGACCGTGCCGATCGAGATCAATCTGGAAAGAGTCAGACTGAAAAGGATAAGGCCGAAAGAGATTGGCAAATAAAAACCAGGTACGTCGATCGCCCGGACCTTATACGTCGCCTTACGGTGCTGTGTCTGCTCATTATTGTGGTTGCGGGCGTAGCGTCGGTTGCGGCTCGGTTCTGGCTGCAGACTCCCGGAGGCTTCGCCAGAGCCAAGATGGTGCTCGCGGTCCGGCCGTTCAGAAATATGAGCGGCGATCCCGGGCAGGACTTTGTCGCCGACGGACTCACCGAGGAAATGATCACCCGGCTCGGGCAGCTGCATCCTGAGGAAATGGGCGTGATCCGGCTGAGCCCGGCGTATGCATCGAGCACGTTCGATCGCATCGCCAAGGAAGTGCATGCCAACTACGTGCTCGAAGGCAGCGTGCGGCAATCCGGAAAGCGCGTGGCGATCACCGCGCAACTGATTCAGGTGAGCGACCAGACGCAGGTGTGGGGTGAGAGTTACGAGCGCGACTTGCAGGACGTGCTGAGCATTCAGGCGGAGGTCGCCAGCGCGATTGCCGGTGGCGTGCTGAACAAGTTACCGCATGCTCACCCGCTGGTTCGTCAGGTGAATCGCGAGGCCTATCTTGCGTATCTGGAAGGGCGCTATTTCTGGAACAAGCGCACCGAGGCAGGCTTCTCGAAAGCGATCACTCTGTTCAAACGGTCGATTGAGATTGATCCCACCTACGCGCCGCCGTATGCGGGACTCGCCGACTGCTACGAGCTGCTGGGGTCCGCTCCCTATTCGACACTTGCGCCCAAAGAAGCGTTCCCGCAAGCTGAAGCCGCGGCCCGAAAGGCGCTGGAACTCGACCCCACACTGGCCGAGGCGCACGTGCCGCTTGGCTATTCTGAGCTGGTGTATGAATGGAATTTGCCTGAAGCGCAAAAGGAGTTCAGCAAAGCTCTGGAATTGCGGCCCGGATATGCCACTGCTCACCAGTTTTACGGCTACTACCTTACGGCGATGGGCAAGCTGGACGAGGCGATCGTGGAGAGAAAAAAAGCGGTCGAGCTGGATCCGATCAGCCCTCTGTTGAATTCGGCTCTGGCGGAAGCGTATTACCATGAGCGGCGTTTTGACATGACCATTGACGAGAGTCACAAAGCGCTCGATCTGGATCCCACTTATGCCATCGCGCTGGTCAACATCGGCCGCGCTTACGAGCAGATGGGGATGCACCAACAGGCACGCGATGCCTTCCAGACGATTCTCGGGTTGGCTCCCGACAGTCCCGCGATTCTTGCGCTCATGGGTCATGAGTACGCGGTCTCGGGAGACAAGGTTCATGCCAACCAGGTTCTTGCCAAGCTGACGGAGTTGTCGAGCAGGAAATATGTTCCCGCGGTTTACTTCGCGCTGGTTTATATCGGCCTTGGCCGGAAGGATGATGCGTTTCGCTGGCTTGACAAGGCTTACGACGAGCGTTGCGAATACCTGGTTTATTTGAGCAGCGAACCACTGGCGGATCCACTGCGCGGGGATCCGCGGTTCGCGAGCCTGTTGAGTCGGATCGGGCTGAGAGCTGCGGGCGGTTCGGCGGAGCGTCGGGCTCAGTAGTTTGGTGGCGTCGCTTCAGCCGATCAGCTTCCGGCAAAAGAACCTGCGCTCGCTGCGCTTGCTGGACGGACGAGGCGTCCGTCGCTCCATGAGCGTTTGACGAGCGAGACTGCTAAGGTGATCAGATAACGTTTGATGGCGGGGGCAAGGAATTGAATCCGCGCATATTTATTTTCATTCCGAGGATCTGGAATTGGCAGCGACTCAGCTCAATCGTTTTGGTGCTGGCATTCGCGGCGGCGACTACGGGATGCTCCATCAAGAAAATTGCGGTTAACAAGCTGGGCGATTCGCTGGCCAGCGGTGGAACTACTTTTACTTCCGACGATGATCCTGACCTGGTGGGCGAGGCGCTACCCTTCAGTCTCAAGTTGATGGAAAGCCTTCTGGCGGAGAGCCCGCAGCATCGCGGGCTTTTGTTTGCGACGTGCAGCGGGTTTACGGAATACGCGTTTGTTTATGTGCAGATACCGGCCGAAGAGATTGAAGATCAGGATCTGGCGAAGGCGGACTTTTTGCGCACGCGTGCCCGGCATCTTTACCTGCGCGCGCGCAATTATGGGCTGCGCGGGCTGGAGCTGAATCACCGGGGATTTGAAGGTGAACTACGGCAGGACGCGAAAGCGGCGGTGAGCAAGGCGGGGGTGAAGGACGTGCCGCTGCTTTACTGGACTGCGGCTTCGTGGGGCGCGGCGATTTCGGTTTCCAAGGATAATCCGGAAATGATTGCGGATCAGCCGATCGTGGAGGCGCTGATTGACCGGGCGCTGGAACTGAATCCCGATTACGATTTTGGAGCGATTCATAATTTTCTGATCACTTACGAATCGGTGCGGCGAACGGCGAGTGGCGATTTTGCCGTGAGGTCGAGAAAGCATTTTGAGCGGGCTGTGGAATTGACCGCTGGCCAAAGCGCCGCGCCTTATGTGGCCCTGGCTACGACTGTGTCAGTGAGCAAACAGGATTCTGCAGAGTTCGAGTCGCTGCTGAAGAAGGCGTTGGCTGTCGATCCGGACGCGCGGCCGGAGTGGAGACTGATGAACCTGGTGATGCAGCGGCGGGCGCGCTGGCTGCTCTCCCGCGAAGACGAGTTATTTGTGAAATAGATTTGAGGTGCCGTGTGCGAATTGGAAAAAGCAGAAGGCTCGGAAGAATGATGGCGGCCGCCTTGGTGCTGGCGCTGGGATTTTCTTCGAACGCATGGGCGCAAACTCGGATTCGGCTGGCAACGATGGTGCCTTCGGGAACGTCGTACCATCACAGCCTGCAGGAGATGGGGGAGAAGTGGAAAAAGGCGTCGAACGGCGCGGTTACGCTGACGATTTACGCGGACGGCGTGATGGGGAGCGAGGACGACATTGTCCGGCGAATGCGCGTGGGGCAACTGCAGGCGGCGGTATTGACGGTGTCTGGGCTCGCGGATATTGATCCTTCGGTGGCCGCGCTGCAGAAAATGCCGCTGGTCTACCGGTCGCTCGAGGAAGCGGCTTATGTGCGGGACAAGCTGGCGCCGGATCTTAACCGGAAGCTGGCGGAAAAAGGATTCGTCGTTTTGTTCTGGACGGACGGGGGCTGGGTCAGAATTTTTTCCAAAGAGCCGGGGATGGTGCCGGATGATTTCAAGAAAATGAAGATCTTTGTAACGGCGGGCGATGTGACGCAGTCGGAACTTTACAAGTCGGCGGGATTCAAACCGGTGCTGCTGGAATGGTCGGACGTGCTGACCAGTCTGCAAACCGGGATGGTGGACGCGTTGCCGACGATTCCGCTGCACGCATTGTCGAATCAGTTTTACATTTCGACTCACAATATGCTGGAAGTGAACTGGATTCCGCTGGTGGGCGCGTTGATCGTTACGAAGAGGAGCTGGGACGCGCTGCCGGCGGCGCAGCAGGACGAGATGCGGAAAGCGGCGGCGGATTGTGGGCAGGAATTTCAGGCGAACAACCGCAAGGAAAACCAGGAGGCGCTCGAATCGATGCAGAAGCGAGGCCTGCTGGTTCACCCGGTCACCAAGGAAGCGGAAGAGGAATGGCGAAAATTCTCGGAGAGCATGTACCCAGAAATTCGCGGCCACATTGTTCCCGCCGACACGTTTGACAAAGTGATGCAACTGCTGCACGACTATCGCGCCGCGCAAGGAGCATCCGCGAAGTGAGCGATGCGGTTGACGCTGCCGGAGAGAATCTCGATCCCGCCCGCCCGGGCGCGGCTTCGCGGCAAACCTGGTTGAAGACGGCGGAGAACGCCGTGGTGTCGGTGGCGCTGTTCGCCATGGTGCTGATTCCGCTGGCGGAAAGTTTTTTGCGGCGCGCGTTTCATACGGGGATTCCGGCATCGACCACGATCGTGCAGCACATGGTGCTGGTGGTGGGAATGCTGGGAGGCGCGATTGCGGCGCGCGAAGGCCGACTGCTTTCGCTTTCGACGCTGGGAGAAACTGCGCTGCGCGGGCGCTGGAAGAGTGTTGGGAGAATTTTCACGGGTGCGGTGTCGGCGGCGATTTCGGTGTTTCTGTGCGTGGCTTCATATCAGTTTGTCGCGACGGAGCGTGAGGCGGGGACGATTCTGGGGTACGGGATTCCGATCTGGGTAGTGGAGTGGGTGCTTCCCCTGGGATTTGCGGTGATCGCGATTCGGATTCTTCACTACGCGTCGGAGAAGTGGGTGGGGCGGGTTGTGGCAGGCATCGGCGCGGTTTTGCTGGTGGTTGTGGTGATGATGTGGCCGGGAGGGTTGCATCATTTTGTTCCGATTGCGATGTGCGTTCTGTTTGTCGCATCGGTGCTGGGAATGCCGGCGTTCGCGACGCTGGGCGGGGCGGCGCTGATTTTGTTTTGGGGCGCGGACCAGCCGATTGCGGCGATTCCGATTGCGCAGTATGCGCTGGTGACGAATCCGATTCTGCCGACGCTGCCGTTGTTCACGCTGGCGGGATATTTTCTGGCGGAGGGCGGCGCGCCGAAACGGCTGGTGCGGGTGTTCTACGCGCTGTTTGGACAATTTCGCGGAGGGCCGGCGATTGTGACGGTGCTGGTTTGCGCGCTGTTCACTTCTTTTACGGGAGCCTCGGGGGTGACGATTCTGGCGCTCGGGGGATTATTGATGCCGGTGCTGATGGGGGCCGGGTATTCGGAGAAAGACTCG
This sequence comes from uncultured Acidobacteriaceae bacterium, assembly GCA_963719575.1. Taxonomy (GTDB): domain Bacteria; phylum Acidobacteriota; class Terriglobia; order Terriglobales; family Acidobacteriaceae; genus Sulfotelmatobacter. The sequence continues at coordinate 34,078 of CAVRCN010000023.1, read as the reverse complement.
CTGGGATTGCTGACGGGGTCGGGATCGCTGGGGCTGCTGCTGCCGCCCTGTTTGCCGCTGATTGTTTATGCCATTGTGGCGCGAGTTCCGATTGGGGAGATGTTTCTGGGCGGAATTATTCCGGCGTTTGTGATGATGGCGGCGACTGCGATTTGGGGCATCCGGCGCGGATCGGCGACGAACACGGCGGTGCGGAAATTTGAATGGAAAGAAGCGCGGGCCGCGTTATGGGAGGGTAAGTGGGAACTCGCGATGCCGATCGTGGCGTTCGTTGCGCTGTTCAGTTCTTTGGCCACGCCGGTGGAAGCGGCGGCGGTGACGGCGTTTTATGCGTTTGTGATTGAGGCGGTTATTCATCGGGATTTGCATATCTTCCGCGATTTGCCGCGAGTGATGGCGGAGTGCGGATTGTTGATTGGGGGCGTGCTGCTGATTCTTGGAGTTTCGCTCGGGTTTACGAATTATCTGGTGGACGCTGAGGTTCCGGCGAAGGCTGTGGCTTGGACGACGGCGACGATTCATTCTCCTATTTTGTTTCTGCTGCTATTGAATGTTTTTCTGCTGGTGGTGGGATGTTTGATGGAAATTTATCCGGCGATTGTGATTGAGGTTCCGTTACTGGTGCCGCTGGGCGCGGCGTTTGGGATTGATCCGGTGCGGCTAGGAATTATTTTTCTGGCGAATATGGAACTAGGTTATCTGACTCCGCCGGTGGGGCTGAATCTGCTGATGTCGTCGTATCGCTTCAAGAAGCCGGTGCCGGAGGTGCTGCGCGCGGTTTTGCCGGTGGTGATGGTGTTGAGTTTGGGAGTGCTGCTGATCACTTATATTCCGGCGCTGACTACGGCGCTGCCGAGGTTGTTTGGATACTGAATGTTGTTCGGTGGTGGGGGAACGCTGGGATATGGCGGCGGCAGAAATCCCCACTTCTCGCCAAGGGCGCGAGAAATGGGGCGCCCGGGCGGTGATAATGTCGGACCGTCAGACTTGCAGATTTTTCAGGTAGGGGACGCTGGCTTTCATCTGGTCTAAATTCATTTCGACGAAGTAGTTTTTTATGCCGCCGGTTCTTGCCGCGGCGAAGATTTTTTCCCAATCCAGCGAGCCCTGACCCACGGCCACGGTTTTCCTGGTTGCCGCGGACCAGCCCTGGACGTGCATGGAAATGAAGCGGCCGGGATATTTTGTAAAATATTCGGCGGCGTCGTAGCCGCGGCTGATGGTGGAGACCTGGAACTGGAACTTGATCAGCTTGGGATCGAGCAGGCCGAACAGCAAGTCGTAGGTGCGCTTGCCGTCAACCGAGGTGAGCTCGAAGTCTTCATTGTGAAGTCCCTGCTGGATGCCAGCTTTGGCCGCTTGCTCGCCGATTTTGTTGTATTCGTCGGCGGCTTTCTTCACGTCGTCCATGGTTGGGTTTTTGGGACCGTCTAGGCTGGGGACGAGCATTTGCGTGAGGCCGACATCTTTCGCCCAGTCAATGGCGCGCAGCTGATTTTCTCGGAGTTCATCGATGCCGAAGTGGGAGCTTACGCAAGAGACGCCGGAGTCGCTGAGAATTTTGCGGAGCTCGGCGCCTTTATATTTGGCGAGGCCGGCGAAGCCTGAATCGGCGTAGCCTACGGGCGAGCAGAGTTCGATGGTTTGAAATCCGGCCGCGGCGAGGGCTTTGATGGTGCCGGGAAAATCTTTGGCGATCATTTCGCGGACTGGCCATGTTTGGCATCCGATGGGCATGCCGAGCGGATTGGCGCGAAGCTGCAGCGGGCTGGCAGATAGAAATCCGGCTGCGGCGGTGCAGGTAGCGGCACTCTTTAGGAAATGTCTTCTTGTAATCGGGGACATAGATTTTCTCCTACGCACTAAGTCATCTCGGCGAAAGGTGGCGAACGCATTATAGACTCGTCCAGCCCGCTCTCACCGCCGTGTGGTTCACAAACCGCAGCGAACGTAATCATTACACCGTCTCCCACAACTCGATTTCGAAACAGTTCTTCGGTTGATGGAAAATCGTCCGGAAGTGAGAGAAGAAACCGTTCTGTCCTAGCAGCAGACCTCCAGCGAACTTAAATGTATCGCAGAATGTACACGTGGTGCGCACCTCGAAGGCGTGGTCCACGTCGTTCTCCATCAAGATCGTTAGGGAAACATCGGCGAGTCTGGCTTCCTGTATCTCTCCCGTAGTTCCCGAGAAGTGCCAGACGGCAGCGTTTGTGACGTTGAGTCTCAGGCTCCGCGCAATCTCCATCGGGAAAATCGAGTAGTCGGATCCTGAGTCGACAAGCGCCATAAGTTTGGGCGTTGTGGCGAAGCCGTTGCGGAGGATTACATCAAGATAGGGTCGCGGCGGGGTAGTCGGAAGCGCCTTAGTATAGGCGAAAAGCACGCGCGCTATTTTACTCCAGCCACCACTCCTTCAGCCGCTAACGGCATCTTAAACAGAACAGGATCGTCTTCGCCCCGGGAGCGCGCCAAGTCAGCGGTCGCCCGGATGGAATCACCAGTCGCAACAATCTGAGTTTTGTCGTGAGATAGCGCGACCCACGCACCCGCAGGGGCGTCTTTCAAGATGGGGCTGAGATCGCGGGGAGCGATTTCTCGTGTTGGAGGCTTCTTGTCGGACATCGAAACCGCTACCCTCCTGAGATTGGGGTATTCCTAACCCAGGAACAATTCTAGGCCATCACCGAAGCAAGTCAAGTGACGGTTGGGGCCGGTGACTCGGCCTACGGTGAGACTCCGGCCGCGGCTGGGGGGCGGGACGCCCCCACGACAGCCGCCGGGACGGGGGCGCTACTCGGTGCGACTACAGCTCCCAGCCACTGCGGCGGTCTGGTTTTACATATTTCTGGGCGACGTCGGAGTTTACTTTTAGATTCGGGCGATCCCAGGTTAGTTTTTGTCCCATGCGGGCCGCGACATTTCCCAGCAGCAAGGTTTCGGTGACGAGGCCTTCGAATTCGAAGTTGCCGCCGGGTTTTGTTTTGCCGCCTTTGCAGGCGTCGAGCCATTCGCGTTCGTTGCCGGGCGAACGAGGCAGTGTTTTTGGAGGTTGTTTGTAGGCGTCCATTTTCGACTGGGGAATGATTTTGGGATTGCCGCCGTTGAAGGTGCAAAGAATTTTGCCACGGTCTCCGGTGAAGAGCAGGCCTTCGTCCTCTTCTTCGCCGTCGCCCTTCAGGGGACGGTTTTCTTCGAGTTCGTCCGGACGGCGCGGCTTCAGGCCGCCGTCATACCAGTTGAATTTCACGGGGGGCATGTCGCCGCGGGCGGGGAAATTGTAGCGAACGATCGAGGCCAAGGGGTAGGTTTCGTCGTAGCGATCGCTGGAGCTCGATTCCACGCTCTCGGGCGCTTCGAGTTTCAACACGCGAAAAATTGTGTCGAAGCTGTAGGAGCCCATGTCGCCGAGCGCGCCACAACCGAAGTCGCTCCAGCCTCGCCACACGAAGGGCAAGTAGGCATGGTTGAAAGGACGTTCGGGGGCGGGGCCGAGCCAGAGATTCCAATCCAAACCTTCGGGGACGGGCTGGGTTTCCTTGGGACGTTCGATACCTTGCGGCCAGAAAGGACGGCTCGACCAGTTGCTGACCTCGCGCACGGGACCGATGGCGCCGTCCCAAATCCATTCGCAGAGCTCGCGCGTGGCTTCGGAGGCCTGGTTGCCAACCGCGATCTGCGTGGCCACTCCGGTCTCGCGGGCGATTTCGGCGATGCGGCGGGCTTCATAGATGGTGTGCGTCAACGGCTTCTGACAGAAAACATGTTTGCGTTTTTTCATGGCCGCGGCGGAAACGGTTGCGTGCAGGTTGTCGGTGGTGCAGACGACGACGGCGTCGAGATCTTTTTGTTTCTCCAACAGTTCGCGGAAATCGTTGTAGGCCGCGCAGCCGCGATACTGGCCGGAGCGCTGCTGCGTGCCGTAGTAGCCTTCGACAATTTTCTGGCAGGGCTCGCGTCCGGCTACGCCGCTGGTGACGGCGAGAGAATGGCTCAGCTGAATCGGTTGATCAGGGCTGAGCCAGTCCCAGCCGCTGTCGACGCCGAGCAGTTTGCGCACCGAGTTGCAGAACTCGTGCGTCGACCATTGCGGATAATCCGCGGCGGATTTGTTGACGTTGCAGACTGCGACTCCTTGCACGTCGGGCTCGCGCAGGAAGTGCAGCATCACGCGCAGGCCCTGGGCGCCTACGCCGATGAAGGCGATGTTGACCTTGTCGCTGGGCGGAACATATCCCACGCCACCTAATACGCGGCGCGGAACGATCGCCAGACCCATTGCCGCGGCGGCGGTTTGTCCCAGAAACTTGCGGCGCGAAACCGAGCCGGCCGAAATCTTGCCAGACTGTGGATTTTTCATGGTCCCTCCCGACTCACTGTGCTGTGATCTGCCCAGTGTGCGGATCAATCCGGATACTGTAAATGAAGAAGTGGTTTGCGTGTGCGAAAGGTTCGTGCTCATGGGGAAAAGGCATTTCACCACGGAGGCACAGAGACACAGAGAAAACCTAAACTTAGCGAGGACCGTTATGGCGGATGGGGACCGTGGTTAGACCCGAGCCGCGATCGGCGTTTCGGCTGCGTGGATAGAGTGGCGGGCATGAGTGCCCGCCCTACATAAGGCAATCCCACACTCGCAATCACAGGCATGACGGGGTTCGTCTGGCTAGGGTATGATTCCATCCCACAGCGAAAGCAGAGGTTGGCTTCATGAAGATTGAACGCGTGATTTTGATTTTTCCGGCAGTATCGGTGGTTGTGCTGTCTCTACTTGTGATGGGCCGTGGAACGAAGGCCGCTGCGCCTGCGCAGGCGAAGGCGACGGCGACGGGTGCTCCCGCGAAGACAGCAGGCGCGCCGGCAAAGACGCCGGCAAAGACGCCGGCCGCGAGTGCGATGGCTGGCGGCGGGGATACGGTCTCGATTCCCGACACCACGCTGGCCATCAACTCGGACAAGCCAATGTCAGAGCGCGTGGTGCACTACGAGATTGACGCGAAGTATGACGCGAGCACGCATACGGTAAATGCCACCGAGACGCTGACTTATCACAACCTGACCGGGCAGGCGCTCGACCATTTTCCGTTTCATCTTTATCAGAACGCGTTTCAACCGAAGGCTACGTTTGTGCGCGAGGCCAAGCTGAACGGCAGCCGCGACACCGCTTATGCGAAGTGGGAGGACAAAGACTACGGCTCGGAAGACATTAAGAGCCTGGAAGTGGTGGGGCAAGGCGACCTGACTTCACAGCTGCAATACATCCAGCCCGATGACGGCAACAAGGACGATAAGACGGTGGTGGACCTGCATGTTACCAGGGCGATTGCGCCGGGAGCATATGTGCAGTTCAAGATTGCGTTTCAAACCAAGTTTCCCGAGACGCAGGCGCGCTCAGGATGGAAGCGTGATTTTGTGCTGGGCGGGCAATGGTTTCCGAAGGTCGGGGTGTGGTGGCACGGGGCATGGAATTGCCATCAGTATCACAGCACCAGCGAATTCTTCGCCGACTTCGGCGTCTACGATGTGAAGCTCACTGTGCCGCAGTATGAAGTGGTGGGAGCGAGCGGCGTGCTGGTGAGCGACGCCGCAAACTCTGACGGCACGAAAACCTACACCTATCACGGTGACGACATTCATGATTTCGCCTGGACGGCCAGCCCGCGCTACAAGGTGAAAGACGATGGCGTGTTCCAGGGACAGATGGGTCCGGTGAAACTGCGCATATTGATGCAGCCGGCGCACTGGAGCCAGGCGGAGCGGCACGAAAAGATTCTGATGGAAACGCTGGAACGCTTCGAGAAATGGTACGGACCTTATCCGTACAAGATGCTGACGCTGGTGGATCCAGAGCCGGGTTCGGCGGCGGGAGGGATGGAATATCCCACGTTCATCACGGGCGATACCAGCTGGTTCATGCCGAAGGGAGTGCTGCTGCCGGAGGTGGTCGTGGAGCATGAGTTTGGGCATCAGTATTGGTACGGCATGGTGGCAACCAACGAATTTGAAGATGCCTGGATGGACGAGGGCATCAACAGTTATAGCGAAGTGAAAGTGCTGGATTCGATTTTCGGCCAAGGCCGGTCCATGATTCAGCAGGGCGGCGTGACGCTGGGCGAACGCGAAGAGCAGAGGCTCAGCTACATCGGAGAGGCGGACATGGATGCGATCGCCGAGAAAGCCTACGACTATTACAATTCCAACTCCTACGCCGGAGTTACCTACGGCAAGACGGCGAGCGTGCTGCTGACTCTCGAAGGCATCATCGGCGAAGATACGATGGCGAAGGCCATGCACGTTTACTTCATGAAGTACCGGTTCACGCACCCTACGAAAGAAGATTTTTTGAAGACGATTGAAGAGGTTTCCGGGAAAGACCTGCGCTGGTATTTCAATCCGGCGATTTATGGCACGCAGATGCTGGATTACGAGGTGTCGAAGATCGACTCGTTCCCGGTGAACTGGTACGAGGACGAGAAAGGCGCGGGCAAGAAGAAAGAGGACAAAGACACCGTCTACCTTTCCACGGTGTGGCTGCACCGGAAAGAGGATTGGGTGTTCCCGGTCGAGCTGGAGGTTAAGTTTACTAATGGCGAAAAGGTCCGCGAACATTGGGACGGGCAGAACCGCTGGGTAAAGTTCCAGTACACGAAGAAAGCGAAGATCGACTCGGCGGAAATTGATCCGGACCACAAGATCCTGATCGACCGCAACGATTTCAATAACAGCCGCACGGCCGAGCCCAATCCGAAGCCCACGCGCAAGCTTTCAAACTACTGGCTGTTTCTTACACAGTGGCTGGGGCAGGCGGTGGCGTGGTGGGCGGTTTAAGGGCGGGGCTTCGGGCTTCGGCTTTCGGGCTTCGGCTTTGCGGGTTAGCGAAAACGAGATTGGGGACGGCGACGACATGAGTGAGAATAAAGGATTGTTGAGTGGCGGGTACGAGAAAGTAGTACGCAACAAGCGCTACATTTTCTGGTTCTGGCTGTTGAACCTGACGCTGGCGGAGTTTGGCGTGGCGGCGTTTCGCCAGCAAGCAGGCGCAATTCTCGACAATAGTCTGAATTCGGGCGGCCTGGTGCGTGGGTTTGATCTCGGCGTGTTCGTCGAGATGCTGGTGCGGCCAGAGTTCGGGCCGACGAAGGCTTCGACGACTCCGGCGATCTGCTTTGCGATACTTTTTTTCGCATTCACGGTTTTGTTTCTGCCGGGCGTGTTTCTGGGATATGCCTCAAACTACCGGTTGCCGCGGGATGAATTTTTCCGCGCCTGCGGACGAAACTTGTGGCGGTTTATCCGGCTCCTGATTATGTCGGGCATCGTGATGGGAATCGTGGCCGGAATCTTGTTTGCCATTCGAGGCGCGCTGGTGAAAGCCGCGGGGGAAAGCACCAACGAGTTACTGGGGTTTGAAGTCTCGGTTGCCTGCCTGCTGCTGATTTTCCTGGTGATGACCACGCTACGCATCTGGTTCGACCTGGCCGAGGCAGATATCGTATTGAGCGATCAGAAAGCGGTGCGCAAGTCAATTGGCGCGGGCTTCCGGCATACGTTCCGGCATTTGGGACGGCTGCTGGCCAGCTACGTTGTGACCACGATCGTGGCTGCGATCATTCTGCTGGCGGGGCTTTGGCTGTGGCGGCATGGCGTGGGTCCGGACCGCGTGGGTTGGGCATTTCTGGTGAGCCAGTTGACGCTGTTGCTGTTGCTGATTCCGCGTTTCTGGCAACGCGCCATCGCGGTCGCGTACTGGCAGCGGGAAATGATGGTGCACGCGGTGCCGCCGTTGGCGTCTGCGCCCGTGACGGTGCCTTCGGGGGTTGCGCCGTCGACTGCACCGGTGGTCTAGAGCACGAAAATACCGGCCGCGGATTTTCACGGATCTTCCTGGAAAAGCCGGAAAAGAACGAAGCCGCATTGATTTTGCTTCTGTTTCTCTCTCAGGTTCCGGGTTCCTTTGCGAACTTCGCGAGACCTTTGCGAACTTTGCGGTTAAATGCCTTTGCTGCAAAATCCAAAACACCTTAACCGCGGAGGACGCAAAGAACACCGCGCAGAGGTCGCGAAGAAGAGCGACTTCCCTTTCAGCTGTGAATTCCTCGCTACAAAACGACAATCGTGATGCCTTGATTGCGACGGCCGAGATCGGAGTCGCTTTTTAACGCGGGATGGGATTGCAGAAGCCGCCAGGCTTCCTCGTCCGATTTCGACCAGTTCTCCCCAAAAATGCAGATGCGAATCTGGCCATTGTCGGCCAGCTCGCGCAGGCGTTTTTGCACGGCGATGCGAATGTCTCCTCCGGCGCCGGTCGAACCGTAGCCGTGGATCAGCTTGAGCAGGGCGTCTCCGCGCTGGCGCGCGGCGGCGAGTTCGCGGTCCAGACGCGCGAGAGCTTCGTGCACCTGCGGCATATCCGACTTGAGATTGACGGTTTTGATGGGTGCGGCCCTCGGAATTCGCGCTCCGTCATGATCGCGACAGTCGCGGCCCGGCATAGTCACGATCAGCGACTAGCCCCTCCCCCGACGCGGAAGGACGGTAAATTTCTTGCGGCCGGGGAGTCGGTAGGTTTCAAAATCGTCGTGGTCGATGGTCAGGATCACGCTGAGGTGTTCGCGGGCAGCGAGATGGACGAGCGTGGCGTCGGCGAAATCCATGGGGCGGTCGGCATATTGGGACATGAGCGCATGAAGCTCGAGCAAGTCAGAGTCCAGGATAGGATGAATTGTGAGCGCGCCCGAACGGACAAAACGCCAAGTTTTCTCGATTTTGTGCGGATTCTTCCCGGTCAAGTGGAACGTCTCGGTCAATATCGCTTCGGTCGTGAGCAGCGGTATCCGAACGGACCGTAACGCCTCAAGGCATGCGGAGTGCCAGATATCGGCCGCGTCAACGATGGCTAGAATGGCGCCGGTGTCAATCAGACCGGCGGCCGAAGCGGCGCTTAAGTGCATCCGATTCCTTGAGGTGCTTCTTATAGATGATTTCGCGGACGAGTTCGCTGGTCCGTTCCGAGCGGGTCGGATCTGTGCCGCGGATTGTTCCGACGGTGGCCATCACGCGCTTGCGGAGGGCAGCTTGCTCAGCTTCATCATTGGAATGGCCGTTGCGGCGTTCCGCCAGCCACTCGGCCGTCACGCGGTCCAACAGTGCGGATAAAGACGTCCCCTCGCGGCGAGCTTGTTCTTCAAGCTCCGCTTTTCGGTCCGCCGAAAGGCGCCAGCTGTAGACCTCGGTCTTCATGCACTACATTGTAGTGCATTTCCGAATGAGAGGCAACCGCGAGTTCAGGTGAACAGCTTTTCCGCCAGGCGCTTAGCCTCGGCCAAGCCTTCCTCGGTTAGCACCACGGACTTGCTTCCCTGAGCGGGGTCGGAAATGTATCCCTTCTTGTGCAGACTTTCCATGGTTTCCCAGTCGATCGTTTTCCACGCACGGCGTTCATCGTGCAGTGTCAGCCAGAGAACGGCGAGAACAGCGTCTTCTACCCTTACCCTCCGCTGGTTGAGTTTCATTCGTCCCTCCTTCGCAACGTCTGCGAGTCGGCCGGGCTTTGCCCTAGCCGGACAGCCGAGGCGGCTGTCCCCACATGTTTCTTCCCTCACGTACTCCTTGCCGCTATGTTTTGCGGCCGCGGTTGATGGCTTCCCTGGCTTCCTGATCTGCGGTTCTGCGGCGCTCGGTTTCGCGTTTATCCCAGAGCTGCTTGCCTTTGGCCAGAGCTAGTTCAACTTTTACTTTACCGTTCTTGAAGTACAGGCGGGTGGGGATCAGGGTTAGCCCCTTTTGCTGGGTCTTGCCGATCAGCTTGCGGATCTCCTCGCGGTGCATGAGCAGCTTGCGGGTGCGCAGCGGAGCGTGGTTGTGGATGTTGCCGTGCTCGTAGGGGCCGATATGAGCGTTAAGCAGGAAGATTTCGTTGTCCTTGACCAGGCCGTAGGCGTCCTTGAGGTTGGCCAGGCCGGTGCGGATGGATTTGACCTCGGTGCCGGTGAGGGCAACGCCGGCCTCAAATTTTTCCAGCAAGAAGTAGTTATGTGAAGCGATCCTATTGACGGCGGCGTCCTTCTGCCCGGCGGCGGTGGGTTCGCGGCGGGGAGATTTCTCCGGAGTCGGTTTGGTCTGGTGCGTGGCTTGGCGGGGCATGGGGTTGGACTTGGGTTCGGTTTCAATAGTAGCAGGGCTTCGGGCTTCGGCTTTCGGGCTTCGGCTTTTGGGCTTCGGCTTTCGGGCTTCGGCTTTCGGGCTTCAGCCTTTGAGCTTCGGCTCAAGGCCTCGGGCGGATCACCATTGGAATACAAGGCGTTTGTTGCTGAAGCCCGATAGCTGAAGACCGAAGCCCGCCGCTGGCGTTTGTTGCAGAAGCCCGATAGCCGAAGCCCGCGGGGTCTAAGCCCATTAGTGTAAATGCTGTGCATACAAGCAGTTCGAGAGGCCGGGAGGCCGATGTTATAATCGCCGCATCCGAGTTCGCGGGAGTGCGACGAGCGCTTGATCGCACGAGTGTGCTTCCCCGGTCGTCATGGGAAGAAGAGCGCTTTCCGGGCAAGGAAGACTAACAAAGGCGAATATCCCTGGCAACCTCTTGGGAAGCGGAATGTTCCGGCGATCGAAGAAGCTGAGCTTACCTGTTCCTAAGTATCGCCTCGGATTTAAAATCGCTCGGATGAAGTATCGACTCTGGGAGGATCGACGTGAGGACCAACGAATGAGAAGCCTGATGCGTCCGGCGCTTGTGCTGCTACTGGTGGCGGCGATCACCCTGCCAGCTACAGCCGATAAGGCGAAGACTCTCTATGAGCAAGGCCAGGATGCCGAGGCGCGCCAGAACTACGAAGGCGCCTACGACTTCTACAAGCAGGCCTACGATCTCAAACCGAAAGACCTGCGCTACCGGACTTCGCTGGCGCGGGCGCGTTTTGAGGCGGCCGCCGCAGTGGTTCACCGCGGGCAGAAACTGCGCGACGAAGGCAAGCTGGATGATGCCGTGGCCGCGTTTCAAAAGGCCACTTCCATTGATCCCTCTCTCTTCATCGCGCAGCAGGAATTGGCGCGCACGCTGAAGATGATCGAGAACCTGCGGAATCCCAAGCCGCAGTCCGCGGGCCCGCCCAGCAGGCTGGAACAGGAAGTAAGGGATGCCGCCGGTCCGGTCGAACTGGCCCCGATTTCGAACACACCGATTACGGTCAAGATGCTGGCAACGAAATCCGATGTGGTCTACCGCACGATCGGACAGCTGGCTGGAATCAATGTGTTGCTGGACCCGGATTACACCCCGCGCGTGATCAACGTGGATCTCAATGGAGTGACCCTGGAACAGGCGCTGGAAATTACCGCGCTGGAGTCGAAGACCTTCTGGCGCCCGGTGACGTTGAATACGATTTTTGTGGCGCAGGATAATGTGGCCAAGCACAAGGAACTCGATCAGAGTGTGCTGAAGACTTTTTATCTATCGAATCTTTCCCAGGCTTCCGAGTTGCAGGATGTGGTGAATGCGATCCGTTCCGTGCTCGATGTGCAGCGGGTGCAGCAGTTGCTCTCGCAGAACGCGGTGGTTGTGCGCGGCACGCCGGACCAGATCGCGCTGGCGCAGAAGCTGGTGGAAGATCTGGACAAGGCCCGTCCGGAAGTCCTCGTTGATATTGCGGTGATGGAAGTCAGCAAAGACAAGTCGCGCACCCTGGGCTTGAGTCCGCCCACCAGCGTTTCGGTGGCGTTGCAGAGCAATCTGAACACCTCGACCACTTCGACTACGTCGACCGGCACCACCGGTACCTCGTCCACTCCGGGAATCAATCTAAACTCGCTGGCGAACATCAACGCCACCAACTTCCAGGTCACCATCCCCTCGGCAAATTTGTCGACTCTGATGGGAGACAGCAGCACCAAGCTGATTCAGAATCCGCAGGTGCGCGCGCTTGACGGCCAGAAAGCGACGCTCAAAATTGGGGAACGCGTGCCGGTGGCGACCGGATCGTTTCAGCCGGGCATTGGCGGGGTTGGCATTAATCCTCTGGTTAATACCCAGTTCCAATACCTCGATGTCGGCGTAAATATTGAAATCACGCCGCACGTCCACCAGGGCGGCGAGGTCACGCTCAAGCTGGTCATGGAAATTTCTTCGGTCACGGGCCAGGCCAGCATCGGCGGCATCAGCCAGCCCATCATCGGGCAGCGCAAGATCGAGCACGAAATTCGTCTGAAGGATGGCGAGGCCAACCTGCAGGGCGGAATCTTTACCGAGTCGGAAACCAAATCGCTGACTGGAATTCCTGGCCTGGCGTCGATTCCGATTCTCAAGTATTTATTCGGCCAGACCACGCAGGATCACTCGACGGATGAACTGGTGTTTGCCATTGTTCCGCACATCATCCGCGGGACCGAATTGAGCGAGATCAACCAGCGGGCAATCGATATTGGAACGGCGACGACGATTTCACTGCGGCACGTGAGCCAGGCGGTCGCCCCGGCAGCGGCGCCAGCTCCGGCGACTCCGCCCGCGGCGCAGCCTAACCCCTCCAGTCCGACGAGTCAACCGCCCGCCAATCAGGCCTCGGCCGCGCCAGTGGCCGGCGGTGCAGCTGCTCCGCAATCCGGGAATCCTTCTGGCATTCCGGTCGTCCAGCCGGCTACGCAGGCGGCGAACGGCATGCCGAGTTTTCTGTTTGATCCGCCGACCACCACGGTGACCAAGGGCAATACTTTTGCGGTGAACCTGCTGATTTCCGGCGCACAGAACGTTTTTTCGGTTCCGGTGCAAATGAATTACGATCCCGCGCGCATGCAGTTGCTCAACGTGTCCAACGGCAGTTTCCTCTCGCAGGATGGCCAGACCGTGGCGCTGGTGCACCGCGAAGACGAAACCACCGGGACGTTGACGGTTACGGCTACGCGGCCGCCCGGAGCGGGTGGAGTCAGTGGACAGGGGACGGTGCTTACCCTGACCTTCATGGCGAAGGCGGCCGGACAGACTCCTTTGACCATCACGCGGGGAGGAGCGCGCGATCCAGGCCTGCAATCCATTGTGGTGAACGGGGCGCAGGCGTCGGTGACGGTGCAGTAATATCTCGCGCCTCCGGGCTTGAACGGATGCCCGAGCGGATCTGGCTGCGAAGATCCGAGCGAAGGTGTAGGAAGAAGATGCGTAGGAAGAAAGGACGAGAGCGAAGGCGACCACGATGAAGCGGGCTAGATTCCATCCCCTGCCGAGCGGCAGGCTCGAGTCGGGATTCACGATGATCGAGCTGATTGCGGCCGTCACCATTCTGACGGTGCTTGCCGTGATGGCGATTCCGCTGGCGCAGCTCTCCATCAAACGGGAGAAAGAGCGCGAGTTGCGCCATGACTTGTGGGACATGCGCGACGCCATCGACCGCTACAAAGATGCTGCCGACCGGGGAGCGTTTCAGACCAAGCTGGATTCGGGGAACTATCCGCCCGATCTGGACACGCTGGTGAAGGGCGTGGACGTTGGCGGGAAGAAGCTAAAGTTTCTGCGCCGGATTCCGATCGATCCGATGACGAAGAGTACGGAGTGGGGCCTGCGCTCGATGCAGGACGATCCCGATTCCGATTCCTGGGGCGGGCAGAGCGTGTTCGACGTCTACAGCAAGTCGCAGGGCGAGGCGCTGGACGGAACGAAATACAAAGACTGGTAAACAATAAAGTCTGTAGTAGAGAGGGACAGGTAGATGCCAAAAGGCGCAAACAAATCGAAGCACGACGGGTTGGGCGCCTGGGATTCATCCTGGAGCAGGCGTTGCCGACAACGGCTTCGCGGAGCCCGGCGCGAGCGGGGTTTCACTCTGCTGGAGTTGATGATCGTCATCAGCATGATCCTGATCCTGATGTCGATTGCGGTCCCCATGTATACCCAGTCGGTGGTGCGGGCGCGCGAATCGGTGTTGCGCCAGGACCTGTTTACGTTGCGTTCCGTGATTTCCCAGTACACCCTCGATAAGGCCAAAGCTCCGCAGGGCCTGGACGACTTGAAGACGGCGGGTTACATCCGCGAGATTCCCAAAGATCCCATGACCAACGAGGCGAACTGGGAAGTGGTGCAGGAAGATGTGCTGCTGGCTGTGGACCAGACAGAGCCCGGCATCAGCGATGTGCACTCGGCCTCGAATTTGATCTCGAGTGACGGGACCGCGTACAGCACGTGGTGAAAGTCGGTCGTTGATCGTTCGTCTTCAGTCGTTGGCCAAGCCTTGTGGTTTCCCCTACATTCTCTGTTGCATAAGACGCTCCCGTTTGAACACTTCGTTGCGAATCGCTACCATCTACCCATGCCTGTAGAAGCGGAAATCACGCCGTCCACTTACACGCCGATTCGCGCGCCTCGCGGGAATCAGATCACCTGCAAGAGCTGGCAGCAGGAAGCCGCTATGCGCATGCTGATGAACAATCTTGACGAGGAAGTCGCGGAGCGGCCCAGGGATTTGGTCGTGTACGGCGGAACCGGGCGCGCGGCGCGGAGTTGGGAGGCGTACCACGCGATCGTAGCGACGCTGAAGAAACTGGAGAACGACGAGACGCTCCTGGTGCAGTCGGGCAAGCCGGTGGGAGTGTTCAAGACGCACGACCACGCGCCGCGGGTGCTGATCGCGAATTCCAATCTCGTGGGCCACTGGTCGAACTGGGAAAAGTTCAACGAACTGGAACGCGCCGGACTGATGATGTATGGCCAGATGACCGCCGGGTCGTGGATCTACATCGGTTCGCAAGGAATCGTGCAGGGCACGTTCGAGACTTTTTCGGCCGCGGGCGAAAAACATTTTGGCGGCGATCTGGCGGGAAAGCTGATCGTGAGCGGCGGGATGGGCGGGATGGGCGGCGCGCAGCCGCTGGCGGCAACCATGACGGGCGCGGCATTTCTGGGGATTGATGTGGATCCCGAGCGCATCAAGAAGCGGCTGAAGACCGGCTATTGCGATTTCATGGTCACTACGCTCGACGAAGCGCTGCGCATTCTGAAGAATGCCGTGCGCAAGAAAGAAAATGTTTCGGTCGGGCTGGTGGGCAATTGCGCTGACATTATTCCTGAACTCGCTGAACGCGGCGTGGTGCCCGACATTTTGACCGATCAGACTTCGGCGCACGATCCGCTGAATGGATATGTGCCGAATGGCATGAGCTTCGAGGAGGCTGCGGAGTTACGGAAAAACGATCCCCATACGTATCAGGAAAAATCGCTCGACGCCATGGCGCGGCATGTGGAAGGCATGCTGCAGTTGCAGAAGATGGGATCGATCACGTTCGATTACGGAAATAATATCCGCACGTTTGCCTTTCAGCGTGGGGTGAAGAATGCCTACGATTTTCCGGGATTTGTGCCGGCGTATATTCGTCCGCTGTTTTGCGAAGGCCGCGGGCCGTTCCGCTGGGTGGCGCTCTCGGGCGAAGCGTCGGACATTCACGTGACTGACGAACTGGTCCTGGAGCTGTTTCCCGAGAACCGCATTCTGCGGCGCTGGATCGACCTGGCGCGCAAGCGCATCAAGTTCCAGGGACTGCCCGCGCGCATCTGCTGGCTGGGATACGGCGAGCGGGCGCAGTTCGGCCTCGCTATGAACGATCTAGTGAAAAAAGGAAAGATCAAGGCGCCGATCGTGATTGGCCGCGACCATCTGGATTGCGGATCGGTGGCGTCTCCATTTCGCGAAACCGAGAGCATGAAAGACGGCACGGACGCTGTCGCCGACTGGCCGCTGCTGAATGCGCTGCTGAATACTGCTGCAGGCGCGTCGTGGGTATCGATTCACAATGGCGGCGGTGTGGGCATTGGCTATTCGCTGCACGCAGGACAAGTCACGGTCGCCGATGGCACCGACGAAATGGCGCGGCGCATCGAACGCGTGCTGACCACGGACCCGGGCATGGGCATCATTCGACATGCGGACGCGGGGTACGACGAGGCAAAGGAGTTCGCGAAGAAGACGGGAGTGGTCGTGCCGATGGAGTGGTGAAGATATGCATCCCTGCGAACCAGCCATCTACACTTCAAGTGTTGGCGATGCGTCCATCGAGATACGCTCCCGGAAGCATAATCCGAATCCCACTGATTTTCTTGCCGAAGTATGAGCCGAAGTGTCGAATATCACCCGTTAACAGGTGGGTCGCGCGGGCTTCGATGGCAACCAGCAGAATCGGCACATCCTTCTCTGGCAGAGCGATCCCGCGCGAGAGCCGTCGCGGTGCAGCGTCGAACAATTGGAGTGCGGTGGAAAGTTCGCTGAGCCGGCTCCGCTGGCCCTCGTCGGTTAGGTTGATCCTTGCTTCTTCCACGGCGTAGCGGGAACTGCATAATACCGTGTTCTCGAGCTCCCAGAGCCGCAGGAGCCCAGCATTGAGCCGGTACGCCGCAGAGAACAGGACGTTGGCGTCGAGAAACAGGCGATCCATCGCTACACAGGACGCCGGTGGCGAATCGCATCCGGATTGAGACCGAGCCTCCGCACGACTCGTCGCGCTTTGCGGTAGTCAGTTTCGTCGGTGGAGTTCGAGAGCAGGAATTCCGCTTTGCGTTCTGGAGTGTACCGCTCTACAGGGACGACCATGGCGGGGCGGATGAGAATGCCGTCATCGGCCTCTTCGGCGATCACAATGCTGCCTTCCTCGATACCGAAGCGCTTGCGGAGCTTAGCGGGTACAACGATCGCGCCCCGTTTCCCGACTCTCGCCGATTGCATAAAGGAATCCTGTCTGAATGCCTGATTATACCGAATGCCCGACATTCAGGCAATCGGGCTGTTTGAAGCGGACAGATCCCCGGATGCTTTCTACGTCGGGCTTCGCCCCTTCGACTTCGCTCAGGGCAGGCTCAGGCTTGGACGGCCGACGCGGCCGTCGCCACACGAGCAGTGGCACGGCCAATTCCCTACTTCTTCAGCGCGTCCCGCACCGCTTCATACGCTGGCTTCTTCCGGTAATCGTCGTCCCACAGCAAGGCCCAGCCATATCCTTTGAAGAAACCGGGGATCCACGAATACTTGTCGGTGACTCCCCAGGTCTGGATCAGCTTACAGCTGGGCTGCTGCAGGCAGAGGCCGGTAATCTCTCCGTAAAGATGGGCTTGCGCCTGGAGCGACGGAGGGCTTGAGTCGTTGAGGCGAACATCCATTTCCGTGATGTGCAGGTCGAGGCCGAGTTTGGCGAACCGCTCTAGATTCTCGGCGTACGACGCGAGTTTTCTTGGCTCGTCGAACTTCAAAGTGACGTGCGTTTGGAAGCCGATTCCGTCGAGAGGCACGCCGCGCTTCTTGAAATCCTTGGCCATCGCGTAAATAGCGTCGGACTTCGCGTTGATCTCTTCCGCGTCGTAATCGTTGTAGAAAAGTTTCGCGTTTGGGTCGGCGGCCCGAGCCCAGCGCAGCGCCTGCTCAATGTAGCCGGTGCCCGACCCGGCGCCGATGCCGGGCTGGTCGTACCAGAGCGTAGAGCGCATGGTGCCGTTGTCATTGAAGGCCTCGTTGACCACGTCCCAGGCATAAACTTTCGACGCGTAGCGGTGCAACACGGTATTGATGTGGTCTTGAAGAATATTGGCCATCTGTGCGGGAGTGTAGGCTCCGCTGGTGAGCCAGCGCGGGACGTTGTTGTGCCATAGCAGAGTGTGCCCGCGGACCAGCATGTTGTGGCTCTCGGCAAACGCGACCAGAGCGTCGCCACCGGTGAAGCTGTAAGGGTGGGGATCGGTGTTCGGCCGCGGGTGGATTGAGCCGAACTTCATTTCGTTCTCCGACTGAAGCTGGCTGAATTCCGATCCCAAAATCGCGGCATAATCCGAATCGCTGAGATGAGGAGAAGCGGCCGCAGCTCCGATGATCACGTTGTGAGCGGCGCCAGCCTGGCGGAGCGTCGCGGAAGCCCGCGGCGTGCGAGAAGACGACGGAGACCCGCCGTAGCCATGAAGAATGCACACACACACAACAAAAAGAACAGCGGCTGACCCGGAGATCGCATGTGAGACGGAGTTGAGTTTATGTAGACGCAAGTTGCGGATTTTCATGGGGACTGGAAATCATAGCACCGCTTGCAATTACTCTCCGATCAGCCACTGCTGCTAGACTGTTAGCAAAGCTTGGCTCCCACTCAACGAAACTTTTCGCAGCCGCAGGCAACTCTGCTGGCCAATATTGGACAGCTGCTCACCCTTCGTTCATCTTCTGGCAAGCCGGGTGCCACAGGCCTCGGCAAATCTGGCCCCCGCCGAGGCGCGGAGCTAAAAGACCTTGCCATCCTCGAAGACGGCGCGGTGTTGTGTGTCGGCGGAAAAATCACTTCCGTCGGCAAAACGAAAGACGCCCTGCGCGATCCCTGGCTAAAGAAGAATCGCAAGAAAATTGCTGAGATCGATTGCCGAGGCAAAGTTGTCCTGCCCGGGTTCGTGGATTCGCACACGCATCCAGTCTTTGTCGGCCCTCGCCTGATGGATTTCGAGAAACGTATCGAGGGCGCGTCTTACGAAGAGATCGCCGCTGCTGGAGGCGGCATCCGATCGAGTCTGGAGGATGTGCGCAAGGCCAGCAAGCCTGCGCTGGCGGAAAAAGTTCTGGCCGTATTGCGCGACATGCAGGCCTGCGGCAGCACCGCCGTCGAGGCCAAATCTGGCTACGGACTGACCATCGCGTCTGAAATCAAGTCGCTGGAGGCAATCCAGCTCGCAGCCTCCCAGTGGCCCGGAACTGTGATTCCGACCCTGCTCGGCGCTCATGTCGTCCCAAAAGAATTTCGGGGTTGCTCACAAAAGTATGTGGAGACCGTCTGTAGAGAGATGATTCCCCGAGCAGCTCGGCGGAAGCTCGCCCAGTTCGTGGATGTGTTCTGCGACAAGGGAGCATTCTCGGCGGAAGAAGCCGAGCAGGTCTTTGCGGCCGCGATGCAGCACGGGTTACAAGTGAGGGCGCACATGGGCCAGCTTTTGGAGACGCGACTTTCGCCGTTCTTACGCTTCAGTCCCGCGTCATTCGACCACATGGATCACGTCAACGACGACGATATCGCTCAGCTCGCGAACAGCGACACAGTCGCCACGCTGGTGCCCGGAGCAAATTATTTTCTGGGACTGAAAGAGTATCCCGACGCGCGCCATTTCATCGACGCGGGCGTGCCGGTCGCCCTGGCCACGGACTATAATCCCGGCACGTCGCCGACCGTCAGTATGCCCATGGCGATGTCGCTGGCCTGCACGCACATGAAGATGACGCCCGCAGAGGCGATCACCGCGGCTACAATCAATGGGGCGTGGGCATTGCGCTTGGCGGAGCGGAAAGGCAGCATCGAGCCGGGCAAAGATGCGGATTTAGCGATATTTGCGGTCGATGACTATCGCGAGATTCCCTACTGGTTCGGGACCAATCATTGCGCCGCCACCGTGCTGAACGGGACGGTGTCAGGGACGGTCTGATTGCAGAGTACTGATCGTACAGCTTTAATCGCACAGCTCTAATCGCAGAATGAACTTTCGCGGCAGGCGGTCCGTATACAAAGGTTGGGCGTTTATCATTGTTTGCTGTCAATTGTACTCAGTCTTCTGAAGGACTCTAATCAGAGACACTCTAATCAAGGACAATCTATCTATGAAGAGAATTTTTACGTCAATACTATTTGCCTTGACGACACTTTCGTTCGCAGGTGCGCAGCGGCTGCCCGAGGTCGCGCGTCCGGAAAACTACAAACTGACCTTTACCCCCGATTTGGATAAAGCTACGTTTCAGGGCGAGGAAACCATCTCGATCCGGGTGCTGAAGCCGACCTCGGAAATCACCCTGAACGCGGTCGATATCGACTTCCAGGACGTCGCCATCACCAGCGGCGGCGCCACGCAGAAAGCAAAAGTCACTCCACTGAAAGAAAAAGAAATGGTCGTGCTGACGGTCGGGAAACCGCTGCCCGCCGGCCCGGCGTCCATTCACATTACATACACCGGCATTCTGAACAGCGAGATGCGCGGCCTTTATCTGGGTAAGGACGATCAGGGACGCAAGTATGCCGCTTCGCAATTCGAGGCCACCGATGCGCGCCGCGCGTATCCTTCCTTCGACGAACCGGACTACAAGGCTACGTTCGACATCACCGCGGTTGCGGACAAGGGGATGGTTGCAATTTCCAACCAGAAGGTGCTCTCCGACACTCCCGGTCCGGGCGATAAGCACACTGTGACCTTTGCCACTACGGCGAAGATGTCTTCTTATCTAGCGGCCCTGGTCGTGGGCAACTTCGAATATATCGAGGGCGAAGCCGACGGCATCCCCATCCGCATTTACAGCACTCCCGGCAAGAAAGAAATGGGCAAGTTCGCGCTCGAAACCGCCGAACATGTTCTCGGCTATTACGACAAGTATTTCGGCATCAAGTATCCCTATGGCAAGCTCGACCTCATCGGCCTGCCGGACTTCTCCGCCGGCGCCATGGAGAACACGGGCTGCATCACATTCCGCGAAGTGATTCTGCTGATCGACGAGCAGCACGGCTCCATCGACTTGAAAAAAGAAATCGCTTCCGTCATCGCTCACGAAATGGCGCACCAGTGGTTTGGCGACCTCGTGACCATGAAGTGGTGGGACGATATCTGGCTCAACGAAGGTTTTGCCACGTGGATGTCGAGCAAGCCCATCGAAGCCTGGAAGCCGGAGTGGAATTTCAATCTGGACGATGTGAACCAGGCCGGCGGCACCATGAATGTTGATTCGCTGGAGAATACGCGTCCCATTCACCAGGCCGCCGAAACGCCTGCGCAGATCCAGGAACTGTTTGACGGCATCGCCTACGGCAAAGCCGCGGCGGTGCTCAGCATGCTGGAAGCTTACCTCGGCGAAGACACATTTCGCGCCGGCGTCAATTCGTACATAAACCAGCACCAATACGGCAACGCCACCGCGGACGACTTCTGGGGAGCGCAAGCCAAAACCTCAAAGAAGCCTGTGGACCGAATCATGCCCACCTTCGTCAAGCAACCGGGCGTGCCCGTTCTCGAGGTGAAAGCTCAATGCACCGGCGGCGTCACCAAGGTCGCGCTGCACCAGCAACGTTACTTCAGCGACCGCGCCAAGTTTGATTCGCCCAACGATCAGATCTGGGAAATTCCCGTATGCCTGAAGAGTTCAGCGGGAACGAAATGCGAACTCGTCTCGAAGAGAGAAGAAACCGTCAGCTTGCCCGGTTGCTCGACCTGGGTTTTAGGCAATGCAAACGCAACCGGATACTATCGCGTCGGCTACCAGCCCGAAATGGTGAAGGCGCTGGCCAGCGATGCCGAAACCAAACTCACCCCCGCGGAACGCATCTCCTTGCAAAATGATATCTGGGCGTCCGTGCGCGTTGGGCGTGAGCCGGTTGGCGACTACCTGGCGCTCGCGCAAGGACTGCAGGCCGACCGCAATCGCGCGGTGCTGGATGCCGAGTTGGGACGGCTCAACTATATCGGCCAATATCTGGTCACCGACAGCGACCGCGAATCCTTCCGCGCCTGGCTGCGCCAGCTTCTGACCCCGGCCTTCAAAGAAGTCGGCTGGGAGCCCAAGCCCGGTGAAAGCGATGAGCAGAAGACCCTGCGCGGCCGCCTGTTCAATGCCATGGGCTACGATGCTCGCGATTCGCAAGTGCTCGCCGAGGCCCGCGTCATTTCCGACAAATTCCTGGCCGACCCAACTTCCGTCGATCGCGAACTTGCCCGCGGAGCCTTTGGCCTGGCCGCCCTCAACGGCGATCCGGCATTCTACGACAGAATTATGGTTGCGCTGAAGAATGCCAAGACGCCCGAAGAATATTATGGCTACTTGTTCACGCTGGCGGAGTTTACCGATCCTAAGCTGCTGCAGCGCACTCTGGATTTCGCCGTCTCTCCCGATGTGCGTTCTCAGGACGCGTTGCGCCTCATCACCAATGTGATGCGGAACCCGGCGGGCGAGAAGCTGGCCTGGGACTTCATCCAGTCGCATTGGGATGCAGTCGCGAAAGCCGGCGGCCCCTTTGCCAGCGCTGAAGTTGTCGGGGCAACCAGCATCTTCTGCGACGCAGGAATGCGCGATCAAGTGACGGACTTCTTTGCCGCTCACAAGATCGCCGCCGCCGAGCGCACCTTCCGGCAATCGATCGAACGCATCAACAATTGTGTCGACTTGAAATCCCAGCAGGAGACGCGATTGTCGTCATGGCTAGGCGAGCATAGTGTCGCCGGCGCAAACTAAACGCGAGCAGAAACGATATAGGTCGATTGCGAAGCCCGAAAACAACAGTCCAAGAAAAAGCCCGGGATCTCTCCCGGGCCTTTTTATTCTTAGAAATATCCGTCTGAAGAAGGCTCTCACAGCTTTACAGGGACTCTCTGTGTCTCCGCATGGAATGACTTTATGCACCCACCGAATCCACCCCGAAGCCCCGTTGAGGGAATCTCTCAGCGTTGCTATAATCAAAAACGTTCCGCACGCTTCCGGCATCGGACCTGTTGCATCCATCCCGCCCACAACCGGCGTGAAGTGAACGATCCTCGCAGCCCGCGGCGCATAGAGCGGGTTTCGAAACGTGGCCAGGTAGCTCAGGTGGTAGAGCGCAGCCCTGAAAAGGCTGGCGTCGGCGGTTCAACTCCGTCCCTGGCCACCACATTTCAAAGCAGTTGGCGGGGTGGCGTCTTGCCCTCCCAGTCCGTTCTCAGTCCGCTGCTTTTCGGCGAGATTCGGGTCGATTCCTGGCTATGATGACGGGAGAGACTTAAACTCGAAAGTGCCGCTCGCGCAGTCGGCTTTCAGTCCACTTCCGTCTCTGCGAAAGCCGCCTTTTCAAGAAGGTCTCCGCGAAACATTATGATCTGTTCGTCACGCTCCTAAAAGCACAAACAGTAGCAGTGCTCACTATTGACCAGTAATGGCCCGTTAGTAACGCCTAGAATTTTGTCTGGGGCCGCCGCTGTAATCAGCAGAAAAAGAAATCCGACGAGTCAAATCCAGTTCTCCTAGTGTGCCTTGGAGTGACTCGCACTGTGGAAACGTACGGTTCTGCTCTTGGCAAGGCGTTGCCTTTAACGAGTTCAAACCTGAATGGAGATCATAATGTTGAAACGCATTTTGGCAGTAACAACTCTGATAGCAATTGCAAGTCTAACCGCTGTCGCCTCGGACCGCGAGGATGATGTGAATCGTACCCAGAAAGCTGGCCATGTCTTCAAGGAGATCATGAATACTCCGGATCAAGGTATTCCTTCGGGTCTTCTGGAATCGGCGAAGTGTATCGCCATCATTCCCGGGGACAAGAAGTTTGCCTTCATATTCGGTGGCAGCTACGGCAGGGGAATCGCAACCTGTCGCACCGAACATGGCTGGAGCGCTCCCATGTTTTTGGCGATTGATAGCGGAAGTGTGGGTTATCAGATCGGGGGCTCTTCCACCGACATCGTCATGCTTTTCATGAACGATCATGCCTTGCAAAGCCTGATGAGTGACAAATTCAAGCTTGGGGCAGACGCTTCTGTAGCGGCTGGACCCGTGGGCCGGAACGCTGCTGCGGGCACTGACCTTAAATTGAATGCGGAGATTCTGTCTTACTCGCGGTCCAAAGGCATTTTTGCCGGAGTGAGCCTGGATGGTGCCGTAATGCAGGCCGACAAGAGTGGAGACAAAGCCATGTATGGGGACGATGTAAACCGCCACGAAATTCTTCACGGCAAAGTTGCCGTGCCTGAATCGGCTCGAGAGTTGGTAGAAGAGCTTGGCGGATACGCCCACGTAGCCAAAGCTGAATAACGTCCCCGGCGAAAGCGCAATTGCGATGGTTTGGGCGAACGGGAGAATTGCTTATGCACCAGATCAGTACATTCGCAGCGAGGCGGGGAAATATTACGAATCCAACCAGGCCTTGAAATGCGTCGAGGATGGTTTCCGCTTCGACGGGTCGGACTTCGACTCTGCACCGAAGAAGACTGCAGGCGAAACGTGCTGGTCGGCGACTACTTCAGCATCGGCTAAGAAGTAGTCAGACGGATTATGCTAGCGGCGTCTGCCCTCGGGACGACGCCGCATTGCTTCGACAACGATTCCGTGGGCAATATCCTCTAATTGAAGTCCAGAAGCAGGAGTGCGGAGGTTTGCAATTATGGACGCAAAACCCGCGACCGTAGAAGAACACATTTTGGCCTACGCCGACGGATCGGGTGCGATTCCCTACGGGAGCATTTCTTCCTCCGGAGCCGGCAAGAAACCGCAGGCTGGCGGGATGCAATTCGACTGCGGATACCTCTCACCGTTCTTTATCACTGACCCCGAACGCATGGAAGTAGCCTTCGAGAACGTATACATTCTCGTTTACCCCGGCAAAATCAGCTCCAAGAAAGAGCTGCTCCCATTACTTGAGCAGATCATGAAGAGTAGCAAGCCCCTGCTCATCATTGCGGAGGATGTTGAAGGCGAAGCACTGGCTACTCTCGTCGTCAGCAAACTAAGTGGCTTCCTGAGAGTTGCGGCCGTCAGCGCTCCGGGGTTGGGTGATCAACGCAAGAGTTGGTTGCAAGACATCGCTGTGCTGACCGGCGGCAAAGCCATAATGGAGGGGCTCGACACCCAGCTGAAAAACGTACAGGTTTCCGACCTCGGACAGGCGAAGAAGGTCATGATCAACAAAAACCATACGGTGATTGAGAGCAAGGCCCTATATCACCAACTCCGCAGTCCCGAACCGCTGAAGAGTTCTCCCGGCGCCGATTTGAGTCAGAATGGCAAGCTGGAATATTCTTCTACTTAGCAAACCGCTGTTTGAGGAGGAAACGAATGCAACTCGGAATGATAGGTCTGGGGCGAATGGGTTCGAACATGGTGCAACGGCTGATGAAAGCCGGTCACGAGTGCGTGGTGTCTGACACGCATCCGGAAGCCGTGAAAGATGTGGTGGCGAAAGGCGCCAAGTCGTCCGACAGCATCGCGGATTTTGCGAAGAAGCTCAGCAAACCGCGCGCCATCTGGATGATGGTTCCGGCAGCGGTTGTCGACTCGGTATTGACTTCCCTTACGCCCGTGCTGGAACCGGGCGACATCGTGATCGACGGGGGCAATTCCTACTACCACGACGATATTCGCCGCGCGGGTGAATTAAAGAGCAAGGGAATCCACTACTTGGATTGCGGAACCAGCGGAGGCGTATGGGGATCGGAGCGGGGATATTGTCTGATGATCGGCGGGGAGGAAGCGATTGTGAGTCATCTCGATCCCATCTTCAAGTCGTTGGCTCCAGGTGTGGGATCAGCGGCGCGGACGCCAGGGCGGACCGGCGAACCTTCGACATCGGAAAACGGCTACCTGCGCTGCGGCCCGAATGGCGCGGGTCACTTCGTAAAAATGGTCCACAACGGTATTGAGTACGGCATGATGGCTGCGTTTGCCGAGGGATTGAACATCATTAAGAATGCCAACGTCGGCAAGACGAAGCGCGATGAGGACGCCGAGACAACCCCGCTGCGCCATCCCGAGCTCTATCAATACGACATGGACATGCCCGAAGTCGCGGAGGTCTGGCGGCGCGGCAGCGTAATCGGTTCCTGGCTGCTTGATCTGACTGCCGCGGCGTTGCGAGAAAATCCTGATCTCTCGAATTTTGCGGGCCGCGTGTCGGATTCCGGAGAGGGACGGTGGACGGTGCAGGCAGCGGTGGATGAGGGCATTCCGGCTCCGGTGATCAGCGCTGCGCTCTCTACGCGATTTGCTTCGCGTGGCAACGAAGAATATGCCGCCAAGCTGCTTTCGGCGATGCGCTACGAATTCGGCGGGCATAAGGAGAAAGCCGCCGGAAAACCGGAGGCGGCCTGATGGCGGGGTTCCAGTCTGATGCCTTTGTATTTTTCGGCGCCACGGGCGATCTCGCGCACAAACAGATCTTCCCCTCGCTGCAGGGGCTGATTCGCAATGAGGGTTTCAACCTGCCAATCGTCGGAGTGGCCAAAGCAGATTGGAATCTTGATCAACTGAAAGCGCGCGCCAGGGACAGCGTCGAAAAGCACGGCGGCCTCGACCAGGATGCGTTCAATAAGCTGACTGGCCTTCTGCGTTACGTAGACGGCGATTACAACGATCCGAACACTTTCGCCCAACTGCGTAAAGAATTGGGCTCGGCGAAACAACCGCTGCATTACCTGGCGATTCCACCCAGCTTGTTCGGCACGGTTGCCGAGGGGCTGGCCAAGTCCGGCTGCGCCGAGAATGCGCGCGTCGTGGTGGAAAAGCCTTTCGGACACAATCTGGCCTCGGCACAGGAACTCGACCGAATCCTGCACCTCTATTTTCCCGAAGAACGAATCTTCCGCATCGATCATTTTCTGGGAAAGGAACCGGTACAGAACATTCTCTACACCCGCTTCGCGAATCCAATGTTTGAACCGATCTGGAATCGCAACTACGTGCGAAGCATTCAGATCACCATGGCGGAGAAGTTCGGAGTCGAGGACCGCGGCAAGTTTTACGATGAAGCCGGTACGGTGCGGGATGTGGTGCAGAATCACCTGCTGCAAGTTTTGGCCATCCTGGCCATGGATCCGCCAACCGGGGAGGCTCACGACGCGTGGCGCGACCAGAAAGCCGCGTTGCTCAAGGCGGTACGGCCGATCGCTCCCGGGGACGTGGTGCGCGGCCAGTACAACGGTTATCGGTCGGTTCCGGGCGTCGACCCGGCTTCCACGGTCGAGACTTTCATTGCGCTCAAGCTGTTCATTGAAACGTGGCGATGGGCCGGCGTGCCCATCTATATCCGTGCAGGAAAAATGCTGCCCGTTACCGCGACCGAAGTGTTCGTTGAATTCAAACGTCCGCCGATGGATACCTTTCGCGAAACCGTGTCCAGCACGTCCGCACATCTGCGCATGCGTATCAGTCCCGACATCGCTATCGGAATGGGTGTGCGGGTGAAGACGCCCGGCGAGCAAATGACCGGCAACGACGTGGAACTCACACTCACGGAGCAGGCCGCTGACGACAGGCCGCCTTATGAACGGCTGCTGGGCGACGCCATGCGCGGGCTGACTGAGCTCTTTACCCGTCAAGACGTAGTGGACGCGCAATGGCGTGCGGTCGATCCCATCCTGGGCAACGTCACGCCGGTGCATCCCTACGAGCCGGGAACGTGGGGGCCCGGCGAGGCTGACCAACTCATCGCCAGCGATGGACCGTGGGTTAATCCCACGGTGCAGGAAACAAACGAGAAAGACTTAGAAAAATGAACCAGCGATTGCCGGAAGCGCCAACGCCTTTGCTTCCGGTGGGTCTGCGACTCCTTCTGGCGGCAAGACATCCGGCATGTCAAGGCAGCCCCTATCCTCGATCCACCAAATCTTCGACCGCCTGGAGCGCGGCGACGTGCCTTCACGCGGGGTCCTCGACTTCGCGCCGGCAAAAATAACACACCAACGCTCGGAAACAAGATCAGCAATTTGCAACCGTAGGTATCCGTCTTGACAATAGTCGTTATAACGTCTAATATCGCCTTATGAGATTAAGGGTCGAGACCAGGAAAGGCAGGCCGCGCCTCGGCTCTCCTGAAGAGGCTGCGTTTCTCGATCTGCTGCGGACCACGGACATGCTGTCCCGCGGCCTGGTCCGCATTCTCAAGAGCGAAAACGTCTCCGCCACTCAGTACAACGTGCTCCGCATTCTCCGCGGCTCTCCCGCCGGGCTGCCCTGCGGCGAAATCGGCAACCGCATGATTACGCGCGACCCGGACGTCACTCGCCTGCTCGACCGGCTGGAAAAACGTGGCCTGATCTCGCGCTGCCGCGAAACCGAAGACCGGCGCACGGTAATGGCCCGCATCACACGCGATGGTCTGAAGCTCCTGGCCCGGCTCGACGAACCGGTACAGACCACCCATCGTCAACAATTAGGCCACCTGGGCAGGAAACGCCTGCGGGCGCTGACGGAACTGCTGGCGGTCTCCCGCGGCCAGGTGCTTTGATTTTTTTTGAGTTAATACACGTTGCAACGAATATCGTTCACACGCATCTAACTACTGTAGGCAAGGAGATTGACTATGACCACACTGACCACACCGCAAACCTCCACCACCACCTGGACCATTGACCCGGCTCATGCCGTTGCCGAGTTCAAGGTCAAGCATATGATGATCTCCAACGTGAAGGGGCAATTCCACAAGCTCACGGGAACCCTGACGCTCGACGAATCCAACCCGGCAAATTCCCGGGTCGAGGCTGTAATCGACGCGGCTTCCATCGAAACCCGCGATCCCCAGCGCAACGGGCACCTGAAGAGTGCCGATTTCCTCGACGTGGAAAAGTTCCCCACGCTGTCTTTCAAATCCACCCGCGTCAGCGTCGTCGGCGACGGCGAACTGGCGGTCGAAGGCGACCTCACCATACGCGGCGTCACCCGCAAGGTCACGTTTTCCGTGGAAGGGCCGACCCCGCCGACCAAAGATCCGTGGGGAAATACCCGCATCGGTCTTTCGGCAACCACAAAAATCAACCGCAAGGATTTCGGCCTGACCTGGAATGCGTCGCTGGAGACCGGTGGCATTCTCGTCGGCGAAGAAGTAACCATCACTTTAGATGTAGAGTTTCTTAAAGCCTAGCTTTGAAAGCCTAAGCGATTGCGGCCGCGCGTGGCAACGGCCACGCGCTCAAACCGAAAGAAAGAAGGAGAATTTATGTCGCTCCGACCAGTTCGACAGATTATTGAACCCAAGCCCACCATCGAGGGCGCAGGCGTAAAACTGCAACGCGCCTTCGGCTTCGGCAAAACCAAAGATTTCGATCCATTCTTACTGCTCGACGATTTCCGCAACGACAATCCGAAAGATTATCTGAAGGGATTTCCCTGGCATCCCCACCGCGGAATCGAGACCATCACCTACGTTCTCGCCGGCTCCGTCGAGCACGGCGACAGTCTCGGCAACAAAGGCAAGATGACCGCCGGCGACGTGCAGTGGATGACTGCCGGCAGCGGCATCCTGCATCAGGAAATGCCCAAGGGCGATCCGCAGGGCCACATGCACGGCTTCCAGTTGTGGGCCAACCTGCCTGCATCGCTGAAGATGACCGACCCGCGCTATCAGGACATTCCTTCCAGCGCCATCCCCGAGGTCACCGACGATGACGGCACCAAGGTCCGCATCATCTGCGGCGAGTTCTGGGGCAAGAGGGGACCGGTCGAAGGCGTCGCCGCCGATCCAAACTATCTCGATATTTCCGTCGCACCCGGCCAGCGCAAGCGGCTCAAGGTCGAGACCACGCGCAACGCCTTCGCCTACGTGTTCGCCGGCTCCGGAACGTTCCGCGATTCCTCGAATCCCCGCGCGGTTCTAACCGAGCAGGTCGAGCAACCCGATGCGCCGCCGGTCTACGACGTGAAAAATCACTCGCTGGTGCTCTTCGACCGCGGCGACGAAATCTCCGTCCAGGCCGGCGACCAGGGCATCCGCTTCTTGTTAGTGTCGGGCAAGCCCATCGAAGAACCCGTGGCGTGGTACGGCCCGATCGTGATGAACACGCAAGAGCAGCTCCAACAGGCGATGTCCGAACTACAAACCGGCTCGTTCATCAAACATCGCTGAATCAAACTTCGCTGAATCGGCGCCAAAACAAAGCCCTGCGCAGATCGCCTGCGCAGGGCTCACCTCCGGCCGCATGCCCTGAGGAAAGCGGAAACATTGCCTTTGTGGGCGTGAGATCTTGAGCGAGATCCCGGCTATGCAGAATCGCCGTTCCCGATCACGCCACCTCTTTCCGTTCCAGAACCGGTTGCACGTGCACGAGTTCGTCAAACAAAGAACGGTAATGAATCATCGCCGTTCTCAAATCTTCCGTGGTAGCCGCGTCTTTCCCGACCCGCAGCGCAATCTCATGCGCCGACCGGTAGTTCTCCACCATTCGCGGATGGTCCACAGAAATATCGGCGGCCCGCTGCTCGAAATCGGAAACCGGATAACCCCGAGCTTTCATCACCGACGACACCAGATCATCCGCTTCCGTGACTGCCCCCTTCGGTGAATCGACAAAACGCGACTGCACTTCCTGCCAATGTTTCGAAAAGCGTTCGTATTCCATCGGATCAAGATCGCGGATGTTGAGTTTTTCCACCCGCTTCTCGCGATCCGCTAAGTTCGCTTCCGCTTTCGATCCATGCACCAGCACCGCGCGCTCATACTCCGGCCCAAACTTTTGCCGCAGGCCCGCGGTTGTGCTCTTCCGTTTTCGCGCATAAAGCAGCGCCACCACCACGACCAGCACAATCACGGCAGCGATGAGAATAATCACCTTCGGATCCATCCAATTAATATTCATTCAAACCTCCACAAAGCACAGGGTTGTTCGCGATATTGATTTGCGATACTGATTCGCGACGTTATTTCGCGATATTGATTTATTCGCGACCTCGATTTGCCGGCAACATGAGAGAGTTGCAAGTATTGACCCTTGCCCCGCAAAGCTGGTCACTATTGATCGTCTTTAAGAATCTGCTCGAATGTGCTCCCGCACAAAGTGAGCGCTTCTGCACAGCACTTCCCGGCAAATGAGCGATTCTTGAGGATGGCTCCCCGGCGGAGGTTGCTCTGTCTCCCGAATTCAATCCATATTCCATCAACGATCCGGATCAATCGCCCAATCAAAAGGAAAATTATGAATACGATCAAATCACTCGCTATCTCGCTCACGCTGCTCGCGCTCTCAGCCATGTTGGGCTGCTCGGGAGACTCCGCAAAGTCGCCCGATGTCTCGGACAACGTCCGTAAGTCACTCGATCAGGCTGGTCTACAAAAACGTCTCCGTCAGTGATGATCGCGACAAGGGCGTCGTAACCCTCGGCGGCCAGGTCGCCACCAATAACGCCAAGTTTCAAGCTGAATCCCTGGCCAAATCCCTCGCGGGCGCGCAGGTCGTCGCGGATCAGATTGCAGTCATCCCTGTGGGCGCGGAAAAAGCAGCCCGGGCCGTGAACTCCGATCTCGACCAGGGCATCGAGAAAAACCTGGACGCGGCGCTCATCCAGAACAAACTTCACGATAACGTCACCTACACCGTGAAGAGCGGAGTCGTCACGCTGTCCGGCGAAGTCCGCTCGGAAGACACGCGCACCCGCGCCGGAAACGTCACTGGACGCGGTACCGATTGTGGTGCAAGTGGTAAACGATTTGCAGGTCAAAGACCAGAAAGCCAGTTCCTCAGTGTCGGAGAACTAGCGGTGCCCACCTGGAAACAGATGGGGCTAGGAGATGACCCTCAGGGGATGACACTCAGCAACGCCGCAGAACCAGCATTCAAGTTCGGGCGCAACCCGCCGCACAGCGATTGAACAGCGAATTGAATAAGGAGATGCCTATGTCGTTCGGAATTTATGCGATCGGTTTCGTCATCATGCTCGTCGGAGTGATTTACGGCGCGTACCTCATGCATATGCCCACGCACTGGATTGCGGTCGGCGCAATCATCCTCTTGGGCGTAGGGATTCTCTCGGGCGTAAAGGCAACCCGTCAGCGCGATTCTTCGGAATAAATGCAGTAATCGTCAGTTTAATTGTCATTTCATACAGGCGCTCCTGTGCAATAACTGGCAGCGAGGGGACTCAATGCGTGCTATTATGCACTCGAGGTGGTTTCCACCTTCTCCTCTTTCAGGTTCCCTGAGCTAAGTCAGCCCATCTGAAATTCTCTCTCCTTAGGCTCGACGAAAGCCGTGGCCCATGCATTCAAATGCAATCTTGCACGAGGTTCAGCAACTCTACAAAGTGAGTGACCGTCTGGATCTGTTGGCCGAGGAACATCCCGCCATCTCCGACGCGCTCATCACCATCTCCGGAAGCGTCCGCCACACCGCAACCCTGCTGGAAGTGGTGATCGCGACAAAATTGGGCCCGCTCCCCGGACCAGCCCTTAGAAGCCATCTCATCCATGGGTTCGGGAAGAGCACATCTTCCAGAGCTTGCGGAAAAATTCTGCACCGCCGTGAATGCGTCCACCACCGTGAATGCGCGCACCAACCGTGGAAGAGCGGCGCTTCAGCGCCGCGTAAAGCCCCCAATCAACGTGGGCTTCAGCCCCCGCCTGATTCGGTCATGGATTTTCTTCCCTTGCCTGATCTTCTCTTGGGTGATCCGCGCACATATGCGACGCAAACTCCTTGTCACGATGCAACTCGAAGTTGCGCATCATCTCATCGAAGGATTTGCCGCTGGGCATTTTCGTCGGCTGGAACCGCCAGCCGCATTCGGAGCAGCCAAAACCCCGAAAGCGCGGTTGCTCGATCCATGTCAGCTTCCTCGTCATGGCCGAGCATCCTACAGAACGCGAATTTCAATAGTCTGTCGCTCATCCTACGTACATAAACAGAACTCCTGAGCGATCACTTTTGCTCAGTCGCAGACCCGCATCCCGCGTAGTCTTGAGAAGTCTTCCCCAGTGGATGACAGCGAGATGACCGGCGAGTTCCTCCCAACATCGGCAAGGGCCCCCGTTCTGATCCCGGTCTGTTAAGGATGGTTTGTGAAAAACAAAAGCCCCCAGGTCTTGCAGTCCGGCGAGCGCACCAATACCGAAGGCAAGCCCGTCAGCAACCTCATACTTCTCTCTGTCTCCGAGATCGACTTCGGTTCACTGCGCCCTCATCTCGAATATCTCAACTTGCCCAACCATCTCATCCTTCACGAGTGCGGTGCCAGGCTGGAATTTGCATATTTCCTGAATCGCGGTTTGATTTCCCTTGTAGTCGTCATGAAAGATGGCAAGACCGCCGAAGCCGGCATCGTCGGCAACGAAGGCTTTACCGGAACCGCCGCCGCGGTTGGCCTGAGCCGCGGCCCTCTTCAAGCGGTCATTCAGATCACCGGGGATCGGTTTCGGGTCAAGGTCGCCGCTTTACAAAACATTTTGGAATCCGCTCCCCATCTGCAGTTGATCTTAAGTCGCTACGGGGTAGTTCAGGGAATGCAGGTCGCCCAGACCGCCGCGTGCAATCGCCTGCACGATATCCAGCAGCGCCTCGCACGGTGGTTGCTGATGACTCAGGACCGGGTGCATTTCCAATCGTTGGCCATTACCCACGATTTTCTCGCGACCATGCTGGGCACAGACCGGCCCAGCGTAAGCACCGCCGCGGGCGTCTTGCAGAAGAACAAGATGATCGAGTACACCCGCGGCGCCGTCCAAATCGTCAACCGCAAAAAGCTCGAAAGCGCAGCCTGCGAGTGCTACGGGGCTATGCAGCAATACAACGGCCAGCTTGGCTTGAAGTGACTGCGCAACTGCAGAAACTATTGGCCGCAGAAAGCAAGCAGCGTCCGATAAACTCGCAACGTCTTGCCTCCCAGCTCATAATCGATGAAGCCCGACTGCTTGAACCGCTTCATGAAAAAGCAAACCCGCGACCGCGTCGTGCCTACCATTCCTGCGAGCGTTTCATGACTCATTTTCGGAACCGTGGATTCCGACGCTCCCTTTTCCATCATAGTGGGCGAGCCGCAACAGAATATGAGCCAGCCTTTTCTCACTCGGATTGCAATGTTGGTCCACCAGGTCCTGCTGATATCGGATGTTCTGCGCCAGCGCGTATGCCAGGAACAGATTCGGCCAGCTTCACATGCCGTGTCAGTGCCAGCATCATTGCTTTCCTCTGGATTCGCAACAGGCTGCAATCCGTGATTGCAGTCGCGGACGCAGTGCGGGAAGATTCACCCGTTAGTGCGTCCTTGCCAACAAACTCCTTGTCACTCAAGAGGTCGAGGGTTGCTTCAATCGCTCCCGACTTAACGCTGAGTTTCACTGTTCCCTTTTTAATTACAAACAAGGCGTCAGCGGCGTCTCCTTGAGCGTAAATTGTTTGTCCCTTCCCGACCGAGACCAGCTTTCTCCCCTGCCCAACGGTGGTCACAAACGTTTGGGGATCGAAAGCGCGTCTACCCGTGGTCATTGCCAACTCCATTCCAATACTCGACATTGGGGTCCGCGCGCAAGCAAGCGTCGGTCTCGATGCGGCCGCGTACACCCGTTAAAGATATATCCGCGCTCTAGCTCCCGAGGAGCTGCTTTTCCACGCCTTGATTCCCAGCCGCCCGCCATTTGCCAGAGTGCTTCTAGTCGTGGAGAACCTGGCCGCGCAGAA
>CAVRCN010000022.1:0-61134 GCA_963719575.1 uncultured Acidobacteriaceae bacterium | reverse complement strand
GCGAGATCAAGCTCGACCCGCGCCTGACTCCTACCGGGCCCGTGCACTAGGGGGGATTCTGAGAGATTACCGGTCCGACCGGAGTAGTCCGGTTCGATGGTCAAGGGCTAATCCCGTTCTGGTGTTTGGCGTCATCTTTGTATTTGTTTTTCTGCTGCACGCGCCTTTGTTGCGCTTGCCTTACTTCTGGGACGAAGCTGGCTACTACGTTCCGGCTGCACGCGATCTCCTGCTCACGGGGAGTCTGATTCCTCGCTCCACGGTTTCGAACGCGCATCCGCCTCTGGTGATGGCCTGGCTGGCGCTATGGTGGAAAGTGGCAGGCTACGCTCCTCTGGTAACACGGACGGCGATGCTGGTGATCGCGGCGTTCTCGCTTCTGGGTTTGTTTCGGTTGGCTGAACGGGTGGCCAACACGCAGATTGCTGTCGCGTCCACGCTTTGCACCGCGTTTTATCCCGTCTTCTTCGCCCAAAGCTCTCTGGCACAGGTGGATCTGGCTGCGGCGGGGCTTACCTTCTGGGGTCTGGCTGCCTACCTGGAAGGTGAAACCATCGCAACGGGGTTCTGGTTCGCGTTGGCCGCATTGGCGAAGGAAACCGCGATTCTCGCTCCCATGGCGCTTGTCTGCTGGGAGGTCGTTGGCCTGCTCGCGCGCAAGAGTTCGTTGCAGGAACTTTGGCTGGATCGCGGCGACTGCGGATCGAGAACCGGTTCGCGCATCGCCTCGCTGCTGATCCCCGCGATGCCGCTTGCTCTTTGGTACACCTATCACTACGCGCGCACCGGATACGTCTTCGGAAATCCGGAGTTCTTCCGCTACAACGTGGCTGCAACTCTCAGCTTCACCCGATTTTTTCTTGCGTTGGCCATGCGGCTTTGGCAGATCAGCGGATATCTCCACTTGTGGGTCTTGACGCTGGCGATGCTGCTGGCCATGTGCCTGCTGCCCCCGTGCCGCGATCCAGGCGGCGAGCGCCCTCGGATCAGCATTCCGGTGCAAATGGATTTCTATGTCGTCATGCTCGCTTATGCGGTCGTGATGGCGCTGATCGGCGGTGCGGTTCTGGCTCGGTACATGCTTCCCGCAGTTCCTCTGGTCATCATTGTTTCGGTCTCCACCCTCTGGCGCAGGCTGGATTACTGGCTGACAGCTGTTGCGTGCGTCGCAATCGCCTTCATCGTGGCCTGGTTCTGGAACCCTCCCTATGGATTCTCACTTGAAGACAATCTCGCCTACCGGAATTACATCGAGTTGCACGAAGATGGCGAACACTTCCTCGAGGCTCGCTATCCCTTGGCGCAGGTGCTGACGGCATGGCCTGCGTCAGACGAGATATCCCGGCCCTGGCTCGGTTATATTACGCGGCCGATGCGCGTTGTTCGCATCGAGAACTTCTCGCTCGATGAAGTTCTTTCCGCCGCCTCTTACTCGAACTATCAGGTCGCGCTGGTCTTCTCTACGAAATACGAGCCGGGTCCCGCGGTTTGGGATCGCTGGCAGGCATGGACGCAACTGAAGGCTCGCTTCTTCGGATTTCACCGCGACCTGCCGCCTGCCGGCGTGGCGCAGATCCTCGGCGGCCACATCGTGTTTTCCGAACAGCGCCCGGGCCAATGGGTTGCAGTGATTGAGATCGACCGGGTGCAGGAAGCTTCCGGCTTTCCGCTTAATTGGGCTTTGCTTCGAGGCGAGCGTGGTAGCCCTTGCGGGCCCGCACTTGCAAATGCTTGCCGTTTTTCTCAGCGAGGATGCTGATGGAATGGTAGCTTCCGTTCGGCTGGAAATCGG
Source organism: uncultured Acidobacteriaceae bacterium (assembly GCA_963719575.1). Classification (GTDB taxonomy): domain Bacteria; phylum Acidobacteriota; class Terriglobia; order Terriglobales; family Acidobacteriaceae; genus Sulfotelmatobacter. The sequence goes on along the minus strand of CAVRCN010000022.1, from coordinate 59,342 downwards.
CGGGTTTATAGGCGATGAAATAACGGCTGCGGATCAAATCGCGCAGTTTGTCGAGGGATGAACCCAGCGTATGCAAATCGCCAGGAAACATCGCATCCCCTCCGCTGCGCTCTGCCAGTGTCTCTAGCACCTTGTCGGCATCCGTCTTGTCGCCCAGACCCTCTTTCGTGCTGACGGTGTAAATCGTTACCCCCATCCGTTCGGCAACCTGGACGCTCTGCTTAAGGCTGCTGTGGCTGGAATTATCTTCGCCGTCGCTCAGGATCACGAGAACCCTAGCCACCCGCTCATCATCGGGATACGCTCCCAGCTTTCTGCATGCGAATGAAACTGCATCGAAGAGAGCGGTCCCGCCTCCGTTTGCGAGATTGTCAATCCCCTTTCCCAGTTCGACTGGGTTCGCGCTGAAATCCTGGGTCACGCTGGGCTCGGTGGCAAAACCTGCGATGAACCCGAGGTCGGCAGGATTGCTAAGCACCTTCTGCACGAACTTAGTCGCGGCGCTCTTCTCGAAAGAAAAGCGGTCATGCACCGAACCGCTGGTATCCACTAGCAGAGCCAGCCGCAAAGGAAGTTTCGACTGCGGGGCAAATTGCACGATTCTTTCCGGAGGCTTATTGTCATCGCGGATCTGGATGTTCGACGCCTCCAAATCGTTCACCATGTGCCCATGGCTGCTGACGGAGAAAAACAGGGCCACATCGTCTACGTTCTTGCGAATCGTCCAGACTCCGCTGGCGCGGCCGACAGAACTCGGCGGCACATCCGAGGCTGCCCCGTTGCTGTCGCCGATCTTAGGTGCGTCAGCTTCGGCCAAAGCGCCGCAGTCGTCGCAGGTTGCATTGTCCGATTCATCGCCCAACGTAGCGAGTTGCGCCTTCAGCCTGTCAGTGTTGGGGAACGTTTGTTGCATTTGCGAAACAGATACGGTTGTCGCCGCCTGCGAATGGCCGGCGCGTGCCGCGAGAACAGCCTTGTTGTGCTCAATGGTAGCCAAATTCTTGCGCGCGACCGGAGCAAAAGCATTGGTTGGATCCTCGCTGAGGAAGAGTTTCAGTTCGCGCTCCATGGTTTCGAAATCCTTCAAAGACATGGCGGCGGACGCAGCCACGTAGTGCACGTTCGCCATTCCTTTGTGGTCGAGCGCATGCACCTGCTGAGCTGTCTCTAGAGCGCGCCGGTATTCATGGTTTCCATTTTGTGCATACGCCAGAACCGAGAGAATGTTGGCGTCCTTGGGTTGGAGGGCAGCAGCCTTCTCCAGCGCCGATTCCGCAGCCGGAAAATCGTTCTGCGACAAGGCCAACCGACCGAGGTGCAGGAACGATCCGGGGAATTTGTCGTCGAGTTTGGCAGCCGTTTCAAATTCACTCCTGGCGCGACCCGGGTCTTCCTGATCGACATAGGCGAGCCCGAGACCCACGTGGGCTGAAACGAACTTGGGGTACTCCGCAATCGCCTTTTGGAGATGCTTCATTGCCTCCTTCGAGTTCTGCGCTTGCAACAGGGTGCGAGCGCGGTTGAACTCCACGATCGCGCCATTCGGGGCATCCAGGTCGAGCGCTGACACGACGCCGGAGTCGATCAGTTTCTTATCCGCTAATTTTTGATCCTCGAGGAGCTTGGCGTGCTTGTTTTGTTGTTCGAGGTACATTTCCACCATGTCGATTTGTGACATCACGGAATCCGCACCTGTGTTAAGAAAAGGCAGTCCCTGCGAAGGCTGTGAGGAATCTCCCTGTCCCTGTGCGGGGAGGCCTCCACAGAAGCAGAATGCGACAGCGCAAGCGAGCAGGCGCGTGGCAAGATTAAATAACGGAAATTGAGGCGCAGGTTGCAAGAAACGACTCCACCAGTGAGTGTGGGGTTTGTACCCCAAGCTTATCGAGGATCCCCAGGCAAAAATTCGGTTGATCTCCGCCAGCACCCCCGGACAGCCTGGACCGGCATTATATGTCAGCGCCGCATTAAATGACAGGAATGTGTTTTGATCACCAGCCATACCTCGCGGCCCTCGGCAAGGTCCAGGGCGTCGCGTGCTGCAAGAGTCAGGTAGACTTCCATCTCGACGCCGCAATCCACGCGCGCGGAAATCATCATGTCACGGCGTTCCAGGGACACCAGCCGTCCGGCAAGGATGTTGCGCGCGCTCAGTCCCACCGGCTTGGCGACTGCCAACAGAATGTCACCAGCACGAATTCCCACCCGCCGATGTAAGCCTGGCTCCGCTTGGATCAAAGGCGTCTCAAGTAGAACGGATCTGTCTTCGTGGCTGGCCGGCGAACGAGAGGCCGTGATTCGGCAAGGCATGATTCGGCAAAGCATGGTGCCGCGATCTTCGTGTACTGATTCCACAATGACGTCGAAGATGTTTTCAAAACCCGCCAACTGCGCCACCGTTTCCTGGCGCGGAGCGCCCAGCACCTCATGCGGTGCGCCTTGCGCGATGATGCGGCCCTCTTCCATGACCAGCACGCGTTCGCCGAGCGCGAGCACTTCTTCGCGCGCGTGCGTGACATATAAAATCGGGATGCGATGCGCCTGATTCCACCGCCGAAGGTCGTCGATGATCTTCGATTTGGTAGGGGAGTCCAGAGCTGCCAGAGGTTCATCGAGCAACAGAACGCAAGGGTCGGTCACCAAAGCTCGCGCCAGAGCCACGCGTTGGCGCTCGCCGCCCGAGATTTCTCCCGGGCGCTGTTGACGTAAGTGCTCGATGTGGAACTCCTGCAGCATCGCCTTGGCCCGCTGCCGGCGCTCCGATCTCGGCAAATGCACCAGACCGTACTCCGTGTTTTGCTCTACCGTCAGGTGTGGGAACAGTGCCAGGTCCTGCAAGACGTATCCCACACCGCGTTTAGCCACTGGAATGCTGACACGCGAGCCTGCCTCGAACAAGACCCGCTGACCCACGACGATTCTCCCGGCATCCGGAACCGCCAGACCCGCTACACAGTCGAGCAGCGTAGTTTTGCCAGATCCGGAAGGACCGAACAGTATGGTGAATCCCGGCGCCGCGCTGAAATCCACGTCGAGCGAGAACGGGCGTTCGGCGGCGGAAAAGCTCTTCCGAATGCGTGCGCTCAGGGTTGGATTCGCTGGTTGCGTTTTAGCGGGTCGCGATTCCGCAGGTGTGGGCATCGAGGTTATTTAACCGGGCCCATCGCCCATACTTCGCGATTCACCGTAGCTTGATGCCGGGTGCTGCGGTGCAGCCCGTATACCAAAGTCAGAACCGCGAAACAAAAGACGAGCAGCAACAACGCCATGGCATTGGCTGAAGCGTAGTCGGAAGCCTGCACTTGATCGTAAATTCCAATGGAAACCGTGCGCGTGACGCCGGGAATGTTGCCTCCAACCATCAACACCACCCCAAACTCTCCCATGGTGTGAGCAAATGCGAGGGCTACGCCCGCGACCAGACCAGGCACGGAGAGCGGAACGACCACTCGGAAGAAGGTGCGTAGCGGTGAGGCTCCCAGTGTGGCCGAGGCCGCCAGCAGTTTGCGATCGACCGACGAGAACGAAGCCGCGAAAGGCTGCACCGCGAACGGCAGGCTGTAGAGAATAGAGCCGATCACCAGTCCGGTGAAAGTGAAAGCCAAAGTGTGTCCCGTCCAAGACTGCCACCAGCGGCCCAAAGGGCTCCGCGAACCGAGAGCGACCAGCACATAAAATCCAAGCACCGTCGGAGGCAGCACAATGGGCAAGGCAACCAGCGCCTCCACGAGAAATTTCCAGCGTCGGCGCGAGAAGGCGATCCAATAGGCCAACGGCAGGCCGACCACAACAAGGATGGCCGATACCACCACCGCGAGTTCTATCGTAAGTCGAAATGCCTGCCAGTCGATAGCCATTGTTTTGCGGGACAGATCCCTACTTCAGCTTGTATTTCAGATCAGGCGAAGTGAATCCATAACGCCGCAGCATCCCAGCTGCTTCCTCGGTTTTCATAAACCGCAGGAATGCCGCGGCATCCTCCTGATGAGGTGAGTGGGAAATCAGCACCACGCCCTGGTCCAGCGCCGGATAGGCGTCGGCGGGAACAACCCAGTATCTGCCTTTACCCCGCATCGCGGGTGCCATGGCATGCGCCAGCGCCACTAATCCGACCTGCGCATTGCCGGACTCCACAAATTGCGCCGCCTGCGCAACATTTTCTCCCAGCACCAGCCGGTCGCCGAGCTTTCCATACAAACCGTAATGCTTCAGCGCAGCCACGGCCGCGCGCCCGTAGGGAGCATGCTGGGGATTGGCGATGGAAATTTTTTTCACCGAGGGGTCGAGCAAAACGTCCATGCCCTTGCGCTCGAGATCGAGTGGCGAGTCTTTCGGAACCCATAACACCAACTGCCCTACTGCGTAACGATATAAGGTTGCGCCATCGGCCTGCCCGCCCGCAATCAACTGCCGGGGATAATCCATGTCCGCTGAGAAGAAAACGTCAAACGGTGCGCCATTCTGAATTTGCTGGGTCAGCGCGCCAGACGCGCCGAAAGAAAGCTTTACGACCGCGCCCGTGCGCTTTTCATAGTTTGCGGCGACTTCCTGCAGCGCGGAGCTTAAGTCGGCGGCCGCCGCCACGGTGATCTCGCGGTCGGCAGATTCAGCTCGCGGGACCGGGAGCCAGCAAGCCAACACCAGACAAGCGATCAAACCGAGGCGGAGAAGCCGGCACTTTGTCATTGATGACATACCTCGAAGCAATCGTAATAGAAGCGAGTCCGAGAACACGATGCAGATTGTACAGGCACCGTGCTCCAACGTTATTCCCGGAATGGTCCTCAGATCAAATTTGTGCCGATTTTCGATTGCTTGTTCTCTTTGGCCCTCTGATACTGGCTTCGTAGCTAAGTATCCATGACCTTTCCCGGGTTCGGCCGCGTAGTTCGTGCTTCTCTGCTCGCCGTCCTGCCGTTCTCGTTATTCCTGATCGCGCTCGCGCAAGGCGCCAAGAAGACAGTTCCTGATGCGCCCATCACCGATGCGGATGCCGATCATGAGCAAGAGCGCTCAGAATGGTTCCTGCGCGGCCGTATGATTCCCGGAAAGTCTTCCGCGGAGCTGCGCTATCGAGCTTATCAAGTGAAGATGCAGGCCCGCGCCGCTCAACTCGCTCGTACTCGGGCCTTGCATGCGGAGTCTCAGCCTGCACTGTCGTCTGGCGCATGGTCACCGCTGGGTCCTGTGCCGCTCGCCTCCGACGCCACAGGCGATGGATTTCAGAACTACAACCAGGTTTCGGGACGAGCGACCGCCGTGGCCATCGACCCCGCAGATCCCACAGGGAACACGGTTTATATCGGCGGAGCTCAGGGAGGAGTGTGGAAGTCCACGAACGCCGCCACGAGCCCAGCCAGCAACGTGAACTGGACCGCGGTCACCGACGATCAGGTGACACTTTCCATCGGCGCAATTGCGATTCAGCCGGGAAACTCTGATCCCGCGCAAAGTGTCGTGCTGGCAGGCACAGGTGAAGCTGACAATTCTGCCGACTCCTATTTCGGCCTCGGCATTCTGCGATCAGCTGATGGCGGCAACACCTGGGCGCTGATCTCCGCCGCGAACAGCGGCACTTACTCTTTCAGCGGCCTGGGTGCTACACGCATGGCTTTCAGCACGGCGAGCGGGCAGACCAGCACGGTGGTCGCAGCCATGGCGGCAACGTCGGAAGGCGTAACCGCCGGCGCATTAACCGCCAACACTTACCGGGGCCTCTACACCTCCACCGATGCCGGCCAGACTTGGACCTACGATGCTCTCTTCTCCGGAGCGAGCGAGGCGACGTCAGCAACTTCGGTGGTCTATAACGCCGCTGCCGGTCTTTTTTTTGCGGCGGAGCGCTATCACGGCTTCTACTCTTCTCCGGACGGTCTGACCTGGACGCGCCTCGCCACCCAGCCGGGTGCCGCGGGCTCGCTCAGCACAACCGCGTGCCCGCAAAACTACGTCACCACCTGTCCGATCTATCGCGGTGAAATCGCGGTCGTGCCGGGACGCAACGAGATGTACGTGTGGTTCGTTTCGCTAAACTCTACCGGCGATCCCTTGGATCAAGGCATTTGGCAGAGCACGAACGGCGGAGCGTCGTGGATCCAAATGAGCGACACCGGGATTCTCAATTGCGGCGATTCCGATGGCTGCGGCGTGCAGCAGGGATTCTATAACCTGGAACTGCTGGCCATTCCCAACGGCACTTCTGCCACAGATCTCTACGCCGGTGCGATCAACCTCTATAAGTGCTCGATCAACGCGAGCAACCCCGCGTGCTCCGGAGTTCCGTTCCTGAATCTCACGCACGTCTATGGCTGCGACCCGCTATCAGCACTTGCGCACGTGCATCCTGATCAGCACGCGCTGGCGTATGCGATTCCGTCGTCCGGCGCGGACTTGATGTATTTCGCAAACGACGGAGGCATCTATCGCGCATTGAACGGATTCATCGGACTCACCACCGGCTCGTGTTCCGGTACGAATCAATTCGACGACCTCAATCAAAACCTGGGCTCCATGACGCAGTTCGTTAGCTTCTCCCAACATCCGACCGATCCCAACACTCTGTTAGGAGGCACGCAGGATAACGGCTCCCCGGCAACTGCGACGGCCACTACGAGCATGACTTGGGGAAATGTGCTGGGCGGCGACGGCGGCTACAACGCCATCGATCCCAACACCGACAATTGGTTTGCCTCAAACCCAGATACGGGAGGAGGCACGCTAAATATTCAGGAGTGCTCGTCGGGAGTGAACTGCGACGACAGCCTCTTCCAAGTCGTCGTGAGCAGCAGCAGCGTCGGGGGCGATGACGGATCGTTCTATTTCCCCTACATTCTAGATCCCCAGTCGACCACGTCGTTGCTGGTGGGAACATGCCGGGTGTGGAGCGGACCTCGCGCTGGCGGCGCATACACTGCTCTGAGCCTGAACTTCGAAAGTTTTGGCACGGGCACGTGCGCGGGCACTGAGGTCAATACGGTGCGCGCCCTTGCGGCGGGCGGCCCAACCGGAGCAAACGGTTCCGAAGTGATTTATGCGACAACTGACGGCTCCGGTCTGAACGAACTATCGACGCCTGTCGGCGGAAATGTTTGGGTCACCACGAACGCGAGTGCGGTTTCCGGCACGGTTTCAAACTTCGCGAACACCACGCTAAACGGCCCCGGGGGCAGCAGCATCAATCCTAATCAGTTCCCGATTTCCAGCGTCGCCATTGACGCATCCGACCCCACCGGCAAGACAGCTTACGTTACGGTGATGGGATTCACCGCCGTTCCGGGACAAGTCGGCCCAGGGCACGTCTGGCAGACCACGAATGCCGGCACGAAATGGATCGATTTCACCGGCACCGGAGCGAACGCTCTTCCTGATTCTCCGGTAAACGCAGTGGTCGTTGACCCGAGCGCACACATTTTATATGTGGGCACGGACGTCGGCGTCTTCCAGAGTTCGACATCTGCTGCGGCATGGACTGAACTCGGGCCAAGTTCTAGCAGCCAGCAGAGTGGATTCCTGCCCAACGTGGCAGTCACTGCGCTCGCACTTTTCAATTCCGGAGGCCAGAAGCTGTTGCGTGCTTCTACCTACGGCCGCGGTGTGTGGCAATTCAATTTGATCGCAACGCCGGATTTCCAGATCGCAGTTTCAAACAATCCACTCACCGCCTTCGTCGGAAGCGCGCCCACGTTCAACGGCACCGTAACGGCGGTGAACGGATACAATAACTCAGTTACCTTGAGCTGCGCGGCAGGTTCGACCAGTCCGCCCAGCCCCTGCACTCCGAACCCTCTGAGTTCCACTCCAGTCTCCACCGGCACGGCATTCTCGCTTACGACAGGCAACGCAATCGGCGACTACAGCTTCAATCTGCAAGGCATGGGCTCTGATCCCAATACGACGACCCACGTCGCCGCCCTCGTTCTGCATGTGGTGAATCTCGACCTGACCACACCCTCGCCTTCGACGGTGACTGAGCCTCGCGGGGCGACTTCTCCGCCCGTGAGTTTTCAAGTTACAGCCCAGGGTTCATTCAATCAAAGTGTGACTCTCAGTTGTGGCTTTAGTCCCGCCATCTCCGGTGTGACTTGTGCCTTTTCTCCCAGCGCAACGGTCAATCCCACATCGGCCTCACCCGTGAACCTGACGGTGACAGTGACCGCTCCCGCAGGCACCGCAACCGGCAACTACACCGTCACGCTGCAGGCGACAACCGCCGGAGCACCCACGCCCCTGACCACTTCGTTCACGATGATCGTCACGACCAACCCAAACTTCATTCTCAGCGAGGCCAGCCCCTTCCCTAACGTGAAGGAGGGCAGCACCGGAACCAGCGGCCCGATCACAGTCTCCTCTCAGGACGGTTTCAGCGGCATCGTCAACCTAACCTGCGCAAGCACCTTCGGAGCCGACAGTTGCAGCATTACTCCCGCGTCGGTCAGCACATTTCCGGCCACCGCCAATCTCATTATTAACGGAACCAGTTTCACCGCCGGCAGCTACCAGATCGCGGTGCAAGGCACATCAGGTTCGATTACGAATTCTCTTCCTGTGCCGTTCAACGTCGGCGCTTACCTGATTACGGGTCCGGCAACGCTTTCTTCCCCGCCCGCCGGTCAGCTGCCGGCGGCTCTCACGTTTACTTCCGCCAATTTCTACAGCGGTCAGGTCAACGCGACCTGCAACGCTACCGCGCTGCCGGCCGCGCAATGCACGCTCAGTCCCGCAAATCCGATCACGATCAACGCCGGCGCTTCTGTTCCGGTGGCGGCCTCGATTAACGTTCCGAATAGCGCCGCGCCCGGCACCTACAATGTCGTCATCAGTTCCCAAGACATCACCGGAGCTCCCAGTTCCACCTTTACGATCGCCCTGACGGTCTATCAGGACTTCACCGTCAGCTCGCTCACGCCAGCTACTCAGACCATCACTCCAGGGGAGTCGGCCAGTTACAATTTCAGCGTCCTGCCCGTCGGAGCTTCGTTCACCAACGCCGTGACTCTATCCTGTTCGAGCGCGCCGGTGATTGCGGCGCTTTGCAGTTTCACTCCCAGCTCAGTAACTCCAGGGAACAGTTCGGCCGCAGTCGTGATGACCATTGCAACCACGTCCAGCTCAGCCAGCCTCTTCCCTTCCAGCCCGAACGGCGCTGTCTTCTTTTATGCCTCATCGCTGGCGCTGCCCGGACTTGTGCTGCTGGCAACTGGAGGACAGCGGAGAAAGCCGGCAAGGCGAACGCTGCAAGCCTCCGTGCTCGGATTATTCTTGCTTGCGCTCTTGCTCCCATCGTGTGGAGCAGCAGGAAGCAACGGTGGCGGTGGTGGGGGTGGCGGCGGCGGCGGACAGCAGCAGGGCACGCAACCCGGCACCTATACCATTACCGTGACGGGCACATCGGGCACGTTGAGTCATCAAGCGCCTTCGGCCATAACCCTGGTCGTGAGCCCGTAGCTAAGACTCGTGGCGTGAACTGGGCGGCCACATATGACGGTCGAGGTATGACCGTCACGGTATGATCATCGATCATGCCTGATTCGCATCACGAGGTCATCATCGTCGGCGGAGGCATTGTCGGCCTCTCCGTCGCACTTGAGATTACCCAACGATTCCCACGCCTTCGCACGCTGGTGCTCGAGAAGGAAGATCGCGTGGCCCGGCATCAGAGCGGCCACAACAGCGGCGTCATTCATTCCGGCGTTTATTACAAGCCGGGCTCACTGAAAGCAAAGCTCTGCGTTGCCGGCGCCGCGGCGATGATTGAGTTCTGTCGCGAACACGGCGTTCCGCATAGCATTTGCGGCAAGGTGATCGTGGCCACGAGCCAGGAAGAATTGCAGTCTTTGGAAGAATTACGAAGGCGCGGCGAGGCCAACGGCGTGGCAGGGGTGCGGATTATCGGATCTGTCGAGTTGCGCGATCTGGAACCCAACGCCAGCGGTTTACAAGCCCTGGTCGTTCCCTCAACCGGCGTCACAGACTACATTGCGGTTTGCAATAAGTACGCAGAGTTAATCGCGGAGCGGGGCGGCTCGATTCTGACGTCCGCGGAAGTTTTGAGCATCAAGCGCGGTGCGAGTGAGATCGTAGTAGAAACCAGGCGTGGAGCATTCTCCACAACTCACCTCATCAACTGCGCGGGATTGTTCAGCGACCGCATCAGCCGCATGGCCGGCGATGAACCGGAGGTCACGATCGCTCCCTTTCGCGGCGAGTACTACGATCTCATTCCCGAGCGCTCATCGTTGGTGCGAGCCCTCATTTATCCGGTCCCCGATCCGCGGTTCCCTTTTCTCGGAGTCCATTTCACCCGCCGCATCAGCGGCAGAGTCGACGCTGGTCCTAACGCCGTTCTCGCCTTTCGCCGCGAGGGCTACCGGCGCACTGACTTCAAACTGGAAGATCTGGCTTCATCGCTTGCATTCCCCGGATTCTGGCGAATGGCCGCAAAGCATTGGCGGAGCGGGCTCGACGAAGTTCACCGGTCTTTTTCCAAACCAGCCTTCGTTCGCGCCTTACAGCGACTTGTCCCCGCCGTACGCGACGAAGATCTAATCCCCGGCGGCTCTGGGGTTCGCGCCCAGGCCCTGAAGCGCGACGGCACCCTAGTCGATGATTTCCAGTTTGTGCAATCGGGAAAGGTGCTGCACGTTCTGAACGTTCCCTCTCCCGCCGCCACTGTGTCCCTGCTGATCGGGCGCGCCGTCGTCGATATGGCGAGCAGGAACATCGGACTCACCAGCTGATCGCTCCCATTCACTCGGTGACGGGTTCAGCTCCGGGTTAAGAATGATCGCCGTATTCGACCAGCGCCAGTCCGAAATTTCGGTTCGTACGCGGGAAAGCCCGGACATCCCGATGCCCTGCTGTAAATCATCGACCTAATGATCGGGCATCCCGCTCCCCTTAGCCGGAGTTCGAACGAACAATCATGATCGCAGTGGGTGATCGAAGAGATGGCTGGGTCGGACCGAGTTCCTGAATCTAATGATTAGCACTTCTACGCTGCAAAATCCACTTGAACACCTCGATCCATCGTGGTGGCCGGTGTATTGTGTTCCACGGTTGTTCCACGAACTGTTCCACGGTTTTCATCGCTCAGAAGGCGGACTCAAGTACGAGGATACACCGCGAAAAGAGTGGGACCATGCTAATTCACCGTAAGGGTAATCGTCGTGGTCTGCCGAAAGTTGGCCGCGGAGGCGGCGACGGTCACCGTCGAAGTGGTCGGCGTTGCTCCTCCGCCGTTACCACCGCTAGTACCACTACCACCACAGGCCAACATCGCCCCTAGGCCGATGAGCACTGCCGCGAGCATTGGCATCAGCGGGCTGCGCGCTCTGCGCCAGCCGATCAGGCAAAAAGCGGCGGCCATCGCTGTCACAGGCAAAAACGGATTCGGCACCCGTCGTGAGGCGGACTGCGCGCTGACCGAGATAGTGAGCTGGGTCGTAATGGCAGCCCCCGAAGGCGTTACCTGGGAAGGGTTAAAGCCGCAAGTGGCCCCCGTGGGCAGACCGGAGCAGCTAAAGCTGACCGCAGAGTTGAACCCTCCCTGCGGCGTCACAGTTAGCGTAACCGTACCCTGACTGCCAGAGTTCACGGTAAGTGAACTCGGAGAAGAACTCAGCGTGAAGTTCACACAGGCTGGGAAGCTGAAGGATGCGATCTGCGTACTCCAATTATTGTCACCGTTGGCTGGCTGATATTGATTCGTGTACCAGAAGGTGCAGTCATCGATGGGGTCGATCGCCATACTGCTGTAGTCGCCCCAGCGCACGGAGTTGGTTTGCGATGCTGTGGCAACACCAGCCGCGGATAAAATATCGATCTCGCTTTCCATCGTGCCCAGCGTGTCCGTGGACTGGTGGCCAGTGTAGCGGATCGACGGGCTCAAGCTGCTGCTCGACACGTTGTACCCCACCGCGATATCCCCCACATGGTCCATCGCGATGCTGCCCATCCAGCGATAACTCGAATCCGGGGCGTATGTGCCCTGCTGGTACACCGAAAAACCCGAGCCCGTGTTGCGCAGTTCGTACCAGCGAATGCCTGTCTGGTCGCTGCCGGAAGCGACCTGAACCGAGTGGTTCGCGACCAGATCCTGGTAGCTGCCGAAGTTGCGATACGCCAGCCGGTACATCAGCCGGTCGCCGAATACACCCAGCATTTGCGAGGTTCCCGCCTGGGGAACACAGTTATCGGCGGGGGTGAATACTGTCACCGTGTCGCCGCAAGGCTCCAGAAACGCCGCCACGGGGATGTTCGTCGGTCCAGTGAACGTGGAATTGGCCGGCGTCGTCCAGTCGACGTGAAACTGCCAGAGATCGAGCGACTGATCGTTCACGTCGAAATTCAGAAAGTAATTTGGCGTGCCACTGGGAGGCGCCGTGGTCCCGTCCACGTCGGAAGGCAGCCACAGGTTGTTGGATGTCCCGTTGTTCGCGAAGCACTGCATAGTGGCATCCGCTCCGCTCAGCATGGCAGTGCGGTCGACCGCGCAGGCCGCCGGACCCTGATAAATCAGGTCGACAGACTGAGCGTACGCGATGTAGTAAGCATCCGGCCAGATCCCCAGCTTGGGATAGTCCGGCATCGGCGAGCAGCCACACGACAAACTGACATTCACCGGTATTTGAAACGCGTAAAGATTCCACGATCCGGTGGCGTCCGACGTCTGCGATACCGCAATACAGAGGGTCAGCGGACTCTCGTAATGAGGCATCATCATCACCCAGACGTTGGCCAGCTTGTCGTACTGGGCAATTTCATCAAGATCGGAAGTGCTTGAGCAGGGCGCTCCCAGACTCTGCCACAAAGTATGCCCGTCGGCCGGGCCGTAAATCACGCTGCCCGTGGACTTGTCGAATACCGCAAAGGATTCATTCACGAATTGCACAAACTGCGTTGCCCCTGCAGCTCCATTCGCGACGGCTATGTTCGCCTGCTCGGTGTAACCGGGAAACCCCATCCCAATGCCGAGAATGTCGAGTCCGGAATTGGTCGTAAGGGCTGCATCAGCGTTGGCTTCAGAAGATGCCCCAGAGGAAGATGCTCCAGAGTACGACCCGCTCACCTGTTCCCCCGCGAGGACAGGAGCGATCTGGCTCAGTGGCGGTGTGGTGACGTGCTTGACCGCCGATACTGTGACGGCATGCGACAGGTCCTGCGCCCAGCTCAACGACCCTACAAAAAGCAGCAGCAAAACGGGCGATGTGCTGAACCTTACGAAGGAAATGTTTTTCTCTGGTATGTGTGTGGAGGTCTCACGCCGCGACGTCTTTAGGGTCATCACTGAGTAGTCCGACGAAATTAGTTTCCCAAGCCATTCGCCAGCCAGAAGCGGCCGGACTTCTTATCCGCCGGGCGCAAGCCGATCAATTCCTTCCTGTTACGATAGAAGAAAAATCCGCCTCTGGCAAGGGTTTTAGAGCTTTTGATAGGGTCCCGAAATTCAGTTCGCGACAAACGCAGAGTGGTGGCAGGACAGACGAACTGTACAAGTGATTTACTGCGAAGGACGATTATCACCAAGAGGTCGCCTACCGCGAAAATCTACGCGACTATGATGAGGACTTCAGTCCAATTCGTGCCCCGCTAGTGGCACCAAAGCACCGCCACAGCTCACTAAAACCACCGGTGGCAACCATTCCGGCTACCCATTCTAGGCTTCTCATCCTGAGTCCCGCGTTTTTGCGCGACGGAAGCGCCCATACAGCCTGCCCCCGGCGCGATTGCCGTTGTCATGTTCTACTCTGCACGCCGTGGAACCCAACGGGGACGGGAGCCAGCAAAATCCCTTAGTACAAGAACGAGCTTTCTCAGGAGATCCTAATTTGGGACCATTGACCTAACGGACAATGGGTGGTTCCTGTACCCTCGGAATCTAGTCGAAACGCCGTCTCTGTTTAACACTAGACAGTATGAGACTCCCCCAGTCCATCCATCGGTATCTCTCCGTTTACACAATCCACTTTCTAACAATCGGTGTAGCGATCGCAGTTCTCGGGATAGCACCCGGCACCGCCAGCGCTACGCCCCAGCTTGCATGCTCGCCGGCGATTCTTCGCTTTGGTGAGGTCGTTCTCGGGCAGACCGCCACCATGATGGTTACGGTAACGAATAATGGAACGACGAGTGTGACCGTCTCGGGATTCGCATTCGAGATGAGTAACTCCAATTTCGCGCCGTCCACCTTGAACCTCCCGCTGGTCTTAGGCGCGGGACAGAGCTTCGATCTGAGTGTAAACTTCACTCCAACGGCGGTCGGATGGACTGGAGGAAAGATCAACTTCTCCAGCAATGCTTCCGATGCCACCCTTGTGCTTGGGGTTGAGGGCACGGGCGTGAACAGCGAGTCGTTGAGCGCCAGCCCTTCGATTGTGTCGTTCGGCCGGGTCGCGATCGGGACCAGTTCCACTATTCCCGTCGTGCTGGCTAATGCTCGTTCCCAGAAGACAACCCTTTCCGCATTCCAGACCATGGGCAATGGATTCTCGATAAGTGGCCCCACCCTCCCTCTGACTCTGCAGGCCGGCCAGAGCGTTACGGTGAACGTGACTTTCACCCCGCCTGCGGCCAACACGCAGGGAGGCAATCTGTTTGTCTCCGGCCCCGGGCTGGTCATACCTCTCACGGGTACGGGGACAGTGCCCACGACGACAGCGCCGCAGTATAGCGTGAGCCTTTCTTGGAACCCCAGCTCGGGCGGCGTGGAGGGTTACAACGTCTATCGGAGCACCACGGCCAGCGGAACATATTCCAGGCTGAATTCCACCCTGGATGCGAACACCGCTTTCAGCGACAGCACAGTCGTTTCCGGCCAGACGTATTACTACTCTGCCACGTCAGTGACTTCCAGCGGGGTGGAGAGCGCTCTCGCGACGCCTCCGGTGCAGGTTGCGATTCCTTAGCTGTCGGCTTCAAGGAGGGAGGGTCTAATAATTCCCTCAGAACGAATGGATGCCATCGAACGCGATGGCATCCATTCGTCAGTCATCATCGGGATCAGTCGCCGGGCTTGTGTCGGCCTTGCAGCTGGCGTCGTTGGGTGGCGGCGTGATGGTCTGAAACACATTCGGAGTCTGGCTGGGGTTGAAGATGTCAGAAAGATCGTCGAGAGCGTGCGCGTCCGCGTACCCTAGCGACGGCAGATTAAACTTCGCTTCAATAAACTTCAAAATACTCCCAAATTCGTGATTCACGTGCGAAATGTAAGCCGGCTTGGCATAGGGCGACATCACGATCATGGGCACCCGAAATCCGTACACATATCCGCAACCCCACTGCGCACAGTCCGACAAGAGTTGCGGCGGTGCGACGTGGTCGTACCAACCTCCCCAGTCGTCCCAAGCAAGGATGATGGTGGTGTTCGCCCAATACGGACTGCTGCCGACGGCGTTCACAACCGAAGTCACCCAGGACGGACCGCAACCGTCGTTGAGCGAGGCGTGGTCGGAATCCTGCCCATCCGGAATCACCCAGGTCACTTGTGGCAGCTGGCCGCTGGCGATGTCGGTGAGCACTTGAGCGTTACTCTGCGTCTGGCCCACGACAACCTTGGGTGTAGAGCCGGTCCAATCGGCTCCCACACAGGCGGTAGCATTGGGTGGAGTAGCATTGGGCCCGCACATGTGCTGAATCGCGTCGGGCGCGGTCCAGATCGAGCCAGCGGACGGCGCATAATAGCGCCACGATATATTCGCGGCATCGAGCAAGTCCGTTAGCGTCGGATGTTCGTAGCACGGATATATCGGCGGGTTGCTGGTCTCGCTGCCCGTCGGATCGATCAACCTGACCGTGACAGTGGGTGCGGAGATGCATCCTTTGTTGTCACTTCCGTTCTCAGCCGCAAACAAATTGCTGGTTGCCGTGGGCGCCGAAGTCCCGGAAAGAATGAATTGATGGGCCGGGAAACTTGGGCCCTGATTGGTTTGGAACATGTGATCCGCAAACGCGTACTGCTCAGCCATCGTGAGGTAGGGCTGAACGTCCGCCGGATTCACATACATGAATTGCGGGTCCGGGAACGGAGGCGCGCAACCAGCGGATCCCCCGGCGCAATCCGTGGGGATGAGGTTGGCCCCATCCATCGTGCATACCCCAGCAAAGAGGTTCAGATCGCACATCTCTACGAAGGAGGCGTGGCTGTGGTCCAGATCGTAGGTATCCGGGTTGGCGCCCACCGTGCCCAGGTCGATAGGGCTGAGGGTGACATGCGCGCCTGTCGAGTCCGTTCCGCTGTTAGCGATGTCGTACTGTGAGGCGCTCGGACTTACGCTGTTGCAGGAACTGCTGCTGCCGTTTGGCGGCAGGCACAGTCCCTGAAACAGATTGTCGGGCGTGCGGTTCTCCTGAAAGATGATCACCACATGCGGCAAATTATAATCTGGTGGCGGAACTGCAATGCTGCCACCACCGCCGCAACCGTTTAGGCTCAGGAGGAATCCCGCGGCACCAAACAGCAGAATCGAGATTGATACCACTGCTAAACGATTCATCGTGGGATCTCTTTGCGTGAAACCGTGCAGTTCCGGTCCTTCAGCGCACCAACCCTGCAACCGAGCTTTCCACTCGCTCAGCGAGGAATTATTCGACTCATTCGGGGTATTTACACAGGCCGGTTAGTGACATAACTTGCTAGATCTTTAGTTGCGGTCTCCACCCAAAACGTTGCCGGGCAACGTCCCGGCGCACTCTTCCATGAGTTCTTCTCTCCCCATCCTGCCCGTCGGCGAACACAACTGCCAGGGCCGGACGCGCGTTTGATTCATAGGGCGTTTGCACGACTAAAAGTTTGGACCGAGGGCTAAGACTGTTGAGCCGAAACAGGGGTTGCGCCCGAGGGCCGTCCTCTACCAGCCCGTGATCACCACTCGGCATTCAACTCTCCTTTTGACTCTTAAAGCAACCGTCATCTGATGGAAACAGATGGGATTAAAGAGGCCGGTCTCTGGCCAGATGCGGTACCGTCCGAAGTTGCCGACGGGCTTGAAGGCAAGCGATAAAAGGAGACTGGCATGAAGAAGATTAGCACGTCCTCCACGACGATTCGTCCAGCTTCATCCAGAACGCTGCACCGACTTCGATCGCGACCGCCACATCGCAGATTTAAAGGCTCGCCTCGTCGGACGAGGCGCTATCCGATTCACCATGAAGGCAACCGCCAAGAGCGCTCTCGCAGGCAGCGCGGCCGTTCGGAGGTGCATGCGAGCACCCTGCAGGACTCGCGCGCACAGCACCGATAGGAGGCCGACGAGTCCCCGACTTGAAGTGATTGGCAGTGCAGGATGAAAGCGTGGATTGGCGACTATTGTTGGCTGCCCCTTCCCTCTCTGTCACACACAACTCGACACTTCACGTACCTCCGATCATGTCCAAACGGACCATGGATAAGTAGAAAATAAGCTCGCCACGCACGACCTTTGGTGACATGGTCTCGCCTCTCACCCAACGCTAAAGTTCAACTTGATTTCGCTGGAAATCAGCAAGGCGAAAACTTTGCTCGCGCCTTTAACTCAAATGCGGCGTGAAAGGCTCCCCCGTGGAAGACTTGAGCTCACATTTGAAGGGCTTGGCCTACGCAACTGTCGTACTGATGTTGATTGCGATGGTGGGCTGCCAGGGCCTTTCTGCGAAACAAGATTCTGCCCCGCCTCCGGCCAGCCCGGCGGCGAATCCGCTCGGCATTTCCGGCAGATTAGTCCGGCGTCCAGTGGTTCTGGAGCAACGGTAACTCTTGACGGCCCCATCAAATCCACCACAACCGCAGACAGTTCCGGTAACTACAGTTTCGCCAACCTCGCGAATGGTTCGTACACCGTAGCGGCCAGTAAGAGCGGAGTTACCTTCAGTCCAACCAGCGCGCAAGTCACCGTGAATGGAACTCAGGTAACGGCAGTGGACTTCACGGCTTCTACTTCCACGGGATCACAGAACACGTTCACTATTTCAGGCATGATCAGTCCGGCGGCGAACGGGTCTGGCGCCACGGTGACACTGGGTGGTGCAGGCAGCGCCACCACCACTACGAATGGTTCCGGTACTTATAGCTTTACCGGCCTCGCCAACGGCTCGTACACAGTCGCGGCCAGCAAGAGCGGGTTCACTTTCAGCCCATCCAGCCTGCAGGTGGCTATCAACGGGGCCAACGTCACAGACGGAAACTTCGCGGTGTCTGCAGCGCCACCGAATACATTTAGCATTTCGGGCGCCATCAGTCCGGCGGCGAGTGGGTCTGGCGTCACAGTGACACTCGCTGGCGCAGCCAGCGCCACCACCACCGCGAACAGTTCCGGTGCCTACAGTTTTACCGGTCTGGCTAATGGTTCCTACACAATCACCGCCAGCAAGAGCGGATTCACCTTCACTCCATCCAGTTTGTCAGTGACCGTGAGCGGAGCTAATGTCATAGGCGAAAACTTTACCGCGTCGGCGATTACGTACAGCATTTCCGGAACCATCAGCACAGCGGCCAATGGATCTGGAGCCACGCTGACTCTCAGCGGAGCGAACACCGCCACTACTACCGCAAATACTTCGGGCAGCTATAGTTTACCGGCCTGGCTAATGGTTCCTACACGATCACCGCCAGCAAGAGCGGGTTCACTTTCAGTCCGTCGAGCCTGCAGTTACCGTAAACGGAGCTAACGTCACAGGCGAAAACTTTACGGCGTCGGCAGTGCCACCGACTACCTATAGCATCTCCGGAACTATCAGCACGGCGGCCAATGGATCTGGAGCCACCGTGAAACTCGCCGGCGCAGGCAGCGCGACCACCACCGCGAACAGTTCTGGGGCCTACAGTTTCACCGGTCTGGCCAATGGTGCCTACACAATCACGGCCAGCAAGAGCGGATTCACTTTCAGTCCGTCCACCCTGCAGGTACCGTCAGCGGAGCCAATGTCACAGGCGAGAACTTTACCGCGTCGGCCGACTACATACAGCATCTCCGGAACTATCAGCCCCGCGGCAAATGGATCTGGGGCTACCGTGAAACTCGCCGGAGCAACCAGCGCCACCACCACCGCGAACAGTTCCGGTGCCTACAGTTTCACCGGACTCGCCAATGGTTCCTACACAATCACGGCCAGCAAGAGCGGATTCACTTTCAGTCCGTCCACCCTGCAGGTACCGTGAGCGGAGCCAATGTCACAGGCGAGAACTTTACCGCGTCAGCCGATTACGTACAGCATTTCCGGATCCATCAGCACAGCGGCCAATGGATCTGGAGCCACGCTGACTCTCAGCGGAGCGAGCACCGCCACTACTACCGCAAATACTTCGGGCAGCTATAGTTTCACCGGCCTGGCCAATGGTTCCTACACGATCACCGCCAGCAAGAGCGGGTTCACTTTCAGTCCGTCCAGCCTGCAGGTGACCGTAAACGGAGCTAACGTCACAGGCGAGAACTTCACGGCGTCGGCAGTGTCACCGACTACCTATAGCATCTCCGGAACCATCAGCACGGCGGCAAACGGATCCGGAGCTACCGTGAAACTCGCCGGAGCAACCAGCGCCACCACCACCGCGAACAGTTCTGGGGCCTACAGTTTCACCGGCCTCGGCAATGGTTCCTACACAGTAACGGCCAGCAAGAGCGGATTCACTTTCAGTCCCTCCAGCCTGGCAGTTACGGTTAGCGGAGCCAATGTCACAGGCGAAAACTTTACGGCATCAGCAGTGCCACCGACCACGTTTAGCATCTCGGGAACCATCAGTTCGGGGACGAATGGATCCGGAGCAACACTAACCCTCAGCGGCTCCGGCAGCGCCACCACCACGGCGAGTGCCTCCGGTGGCTACGGTTTTACCGGTTTGGCCAACGGCTCATACCTCGTTACCCCCCGCAAGAGCGGGTTCACGTTCAGCCCAACCAGCATGAGAGCGACGGTGAGCGGAGCCAACGTCACAGGGATGAACTTCACGGCTTACGCCGGAGCGGTGGTGAGCATCAGTCCTGGAACTGTCGTCCAGACCGTGGTCGAAGCCAACCCGGCGGGCACGACATTTGTGTTCCAACCAGGTACCTATCGACTGCCGGCTCCGATCAACCCCAAGATCGGGGACAGCTTCGTCGGCCAAACCGCCTGCGCGCCGCCAGCGAGTTCCTGTCCGGCCATTTTGAGCGGTTCGAGGGTTATTGGCAATTTAGCCGTATACGACGGAACGAACTATGAAGTCACAGGGCAAACACAGCAGGGGGTTCAGCAATACACGACTAAGTGCGACCCTGGCCAGGAAGGGTGCTTCTATCCGGAAGACTTGTTCTTCGATGGTGTGCCTTTGCAGCATCTGTACGCAACCTCACTACCGACTATCCTGACCGGCCAGTGGTGGTTCGACTACACCAACCATATTATTTACTTCCACGATAACCCCAGCGGCCACACCGTCGAGACCAGTGTAGTGCCGACGGTGCTGGAAGTACCGTCCGGCACGGGGGTGAACGACATCACGTTTCAATATCTGACGATCGAGGAATTTGCTGCTCCGCTGGAACAGGGTGGCGTTGACCCCATGCCGCTCGGCGGGACAAATCCACATCAGAGCCTCGATTGGGTGGTTGAGAACTGTGAGCTTCTCCTGAATCACGGACTCGGCGTCCATATAAATTATGGAATGCACGTCCTCGATAGTTACATTCACAACAACGGCCAGATGGGCGTTGGTGGTGGAACGGACTCGGCCACGCTCCAATCAGGCGTTCTGGTTTCCGGCAACACAGTTACTCACAACAACTACGCCAATGTGAATCCCAACTTTGGCGCTGGCGGTATTAAGTTTGGTGACACACTCGGTGCAGTCGTTCGTGGGAACACCGTTACCAACAACGGGGGCGCCGGCATCCACTTCGATACCGACAGCAGGTCGCCTCTGATCGACGGCAATACCGTCACCGATAACATCGGCGGCAGCGGCATCATCTACGAAGTCAGTCTTGTATCGGCCGTGGTGCGCAACAATATCCTTCAGCGGAATGGTGCAACCGATGCCTTCGGCAACGGTCCAGCGTACAACCTGGTGAGCGCAGACAGCGTTGGGGTTAACGCCTATTGCAACCTGGTCGAGGTGAACAATCTTACCGGTGAGAACGGGTTGATTGCGAATGCATCAAATCGCGGAGACGATCCTAATCCGCCCCACGAGTACCTCACTTCGACAGGAAACTATTTTCACCATAACACGGTAATTTGGGACGCGGGTGCGGACGGAAATGTCGGGTATATGCAAGGCGATGCTACGAACCAACCGAATTTCTTCGCCAACAATACCCCCCCCGATTACAACACTTACCACCAGTCGAGTCTCTCAGCGACCGATTTTGTGTACGACGATAACGACACCGGAAGCAATGCTCGCAAGACGTTTGCGGAATATCAAGCCGCCGGCGCCGACGTGAACAGTACGGCAGACACAAACTACACGAGCGGTTTCCCGACTGTAGCGGTCACGTCTCCAGTCGACCAGTCGTCGGTCACAACTCCGGTTACGGTCGAAGCTGCAGCATCGGACGCCAGCGGGATCAGTAAGGTGGAATTTTATGTGGACTGGAGCCTGCAGGCCACAGTCAGCAGCAGCCCGTACACTTTTGATTGGACCACAGCCACCACCGGAGCGCACACAATCGCCGCCATGGCCTACAGCAACGCGGGAATTCGCAATTGCTACGCGGTCACGCTAAATGAGCAATGAGTACCACAGGAGGGTAGAAAGGTTCCGCGTGAGGAAGGTCTGCGAAGCAATCGCCAGGGAAATCGTCCCGAAGACATGCGAGGGAGGGATCTCTCTGATCCCGTAGGATGGTCCCGGCGAGCGGTATAGGTCAGCTGAGGTTAAGTGAGGATTCTGAAGGCGCGATGCAAGGGGAATTGGATTGGAAATCCAGCGGGGCTACACAACAACGCAGCCGTCCCTCACGCATCATTCGGTCTCAATAGGAGGCACATGTCCTCGTCGGGCGATGCCTGCGGAATGCTTTAGTTTGCGAATTGCCGCTCCCAACCGGTGCGCCAGGCGCGTTTGTGCCAGCAGAATGCGGCCCACAAGATTTGTCCGAAAGATGTAACAGAAGTTGTGCGGTCGCACCTGAGACGACCATTTTGCCTTCGCTTCCGTCCAGTGCCCCAGACAATCGAATTCGGAAAGACCGCGCGCCGCGCAGTCCTGCAATACCGCGCCGATTATCAGATGTCCCGGCCCGTATTGGCTGTAGCGCTCATCGTAAGCAACTTTGAGCGGATAATACCCCCCGCCGCAAGTGAAGCCAAAGTGAGCGGCTAGAACCGAATCACCCTGCTGCAGGAAATAAAGAGACAGGTAGGCATACTGCGCGGCACACTTGGCGATGGAATCGTAGAACTGCCGTGCCTCCCGGTTACAGGCAATCGCGGTTCCTCTTTTGCCTTTCCACCCGCTCTGTTCCAAACTATAGAACTGCTGAAGAACTTCCGGATCGGCAGTCTCGACACGGCGCAAAGAAATCTTCCCGGTTTTCTCCAACTCTCTCCAAAAATGGCGCAGCCGATACCTGAAACGGCTACTAAGAGCAAACTGGGAGAAATCCTTGCCCGGCTTGCTTCCGTTCAAAGCAATGTATGGGCTCTGCGTGCACCGGCGCCGGTAAGTGAGGAATCCGTTGTCTCTGGCGACGCTGAGCAAGCGTTCAGCGGCACCTCCTTGCGGAACATTCCCTAGTTCGATCATGTCCCACTGATTTTGGCTCGCGAGTTCTCTCCATCCTGCTTGCAGCGCCTCTTCAATGTCCGGGTCCTGGCCGTGGATGAAGTCGAATCGAGGTGTATAGTCCACCGCATGGCGGAGCTTCCTAGCAGGAAAGCCGCATGCCCAGACCTTCTTCTCCACCAGCGGCAGCACCGCCCTGAGGCGGCTCCCATCACGCACCGTAACCAACCAGACCGGGCGCTGGGCGGCGAAGGCTCTTATCGAAGAGGCAATCCACTCGGGACGGAAGAACGGCTGGTCACACGCGCCCTCCTCACAAAGCTGCCGCCATTCATCCCCAATTCGATCCAGCATTTCGACGGTGCCGCGTTCAGTATGCGCTGTTAAGCCTCGCGAACCGGGGATGTGGCGAGCAGGATCGGCGCGCTTCATGTCTGAACCATCTAGGGGACTCAATCGCTCGGGCAGAGTACTTCTCATATGGGAACAAAAAGCTGCGTTGCTTGGATAGATCAGCCCCTACCGCCAAGGACTTGAGAATCCGTCTTGGGGGACGTATCTGAAGTTCTCTTGAGCCAGCACTCCCGCCAAAAATAAAAGCACGCACGATCGCATCCGATGCCGCTCCCCTTGCAGAAAGCGCCTTCCAGGATCACTGTATTTTCCAGCCGGCGCACGGTACGGGGCTCATTTTCCAGACAGATCTTTTCCACCCTCTTCAGCACCGGCAATCGCCGGCCGCAGTAATCCCACATCTCCGGCATGAATCCAAGGTTCCGGTTTTTTCCAGTGGTGTCCAGCGTGAGGCGGATCTCTTCCTTTGACTTCACTTCCACAACTTCTCCAGGTTGCAGACCCAACACCTGGCTGTAGTCCTCCGTTCCCAGTGGTTGCAACACTGGCTGAGGCCCGAACGATTTGCCATTCAGGAAAAGCTTGGACCATGCCTTCCTGCTGGTGACAAACAGCCCATGCTCCTTCAGATTGCTGCGGAGTTGATACAGCATCGTCAACACGCGAGGGTAGCGCTTCGAGGGACCGAGCAAGTCGGCAGTTTGACAATAGAATTCGTCCACAAGTCCCCTAGTCTTTCAAGTGTGATCGCGGGCCAGCTTTACGCTTGCGATGCCCGTGTTCGTGCTCAGAACTATGACGCATTCTGGCTGTCGCCTGTTGTCCAAAGCGATCGCCTGGCCGTGACCAGCAGAAATCAACATCGCAAGAAAAGCCGCGGGTTTAAAAGGCGCCAGGTGACTACTCCCAATCTTACACGCCAGTTTGATGTGCACGACAACGTCTCTCGCCAATCCCCATCAAAATGTCGTTAAAAACTGGGTTTGCCGCCGCAGGAGAGCTTGGCCACGACATCTTCAAAGTACAATAACCCGGCACCGAAATCCTGGTTACTGTTCATTTAGAGTGACTGCATAGCAGTCGTGGATTCCCGCGTTGCTATAAGCCATCGCCGCCACCGTGTGCGGCCCGGTTGTCCCATTGCTCCAGCTGAAATCGTACGGCGGATTTGTCACTGTCGACTGCAGCTGCCAGTCGACATAGAGTTCCACCTTCTTGATTCCGCTTCTGTCCGAGGCCGTAACTGAAACAGTAACTGGATTTCCTACCGACGACTGGTCCGCCGGAGACGTGATCGCCACCGTCGGAAAACCGCTCGTGTAGTTCGAGTCCACGGTACTGTGAACATCCGCACGCGACCTGTAGCCGGAGAAGGATTTAGGCCGGTTGGCGCGAGAGTTGTCTCCGTCGTACACAAAGTGGACTCCGGAAGGATCAGGCAAGTGATAAGAGTTGTAGTCCGGCATCGTATTGTTGGCAAAGAAGTCGGGCTGAGCAGCCGGGTCGTTCTGGCGGAATCCGACTTCTCCATTTGCGCCTGCATCCCAGATCACAGTGTTGTGATGAAAGTAGTTGCCGGTCGTGGCGCGGTATTGGTAAGGCGGATAGCGGCTGGAACCGCGGTTGGACGCCCCGATTCCCCACCCGCCAATACCGCGGCCGGCAGGAACCTCCATTACGTTGCAATAGGCGCTCACCCCCGAACTGGCCCGCACCGAGATCTGGTAGGCCCAATTGTCGGCATTCAAATGAGCGCCATTGCGCAGCACGATATTGTTCCGGAAGATTGAGGTGCCGGAACCGAGTTCCTGCTCCAACCCTGATGCATCCGAGTTATCGGTAATGATGTTGCCGTCCACAAACTCGTTCTGGCTGTCATCGTCAAAATGAATACCGGCGCCCTCATTGTTCCTGATAATGTTGCCCCGCAGAACTACGCCGCTGGTGGCTCCAACCTTGAAACCTCCCGATCCAAAGCCAGGATTGAAGTGGGCGTAGTCGTTATGGTCGATCGTATTGCCCTGAATCAAAATATGCGCGTTGCCCGATTGACTCGCGGTAACCCCGCCATCGATTCCCAGCTGTCCATTATCGTGAATGTAGTTATTGAGGATCTGGATACCCCAACCGACGCGCACGCCGAAACCGTGGTTCAACCTGACTTCACAGTTCTCGACTCTCCAGTTTGCGCCTTGGTTCTGGGCATTCGCGCCTTGTGGCCCACCGATGGCCCCGACCGGATACATGCTGGCGAATTCTTCAACTGTAAGGTGCTGGATGACGATATTGTTGGCGGGTCCGTTAAAGGCGTTGTTGAGCACGCTGGTTTCGACGGTGTGGCCGGAGGGATCATCGTGGAAGTAAATAACGTGATTCGTGTAATCGAACCACCACTCGCCAGCGCCAATCGTTGGCAGTGTGGGTGAGTCCAGGTGCCGGTAAGGCTTGCCGTCGAAGAACAAGTCCTCCGGGTCGATGCAGGCCAGCCAGCCCGGATCACAGTTCCTGGTGGTGACGCCCCGCGGGCCCTCTTGGGTTTGCTTTGCGACCGCGTAGTTCGTGCCGTCGAATTTGGCCGAGGGACCAATCACGACTCCGCCGGAAATAATGGCCGGACATGAGGTCGCGGGCGGATCGCATGAGGTCTGTCCCACGAACTGATCGTTGTCCTTGGGGATGATCGACTGAGACAAACGATAAATGCCCGGACTGAAGAGGAAGGTCGTGCCCGGTGGCTTGGAACTGACTATCTTGGACACGTTGTCGGTGGGATGTACAGTCACCTGCGCCCAGCCGGCCAAACTGAGCAGAAGAAACGCGATCATCAGACGGGGGATCATTGGATCGTCACGTGCCTATGCCATTTCGCCCGCCCCAGAGCTAGAATAGCACATCTACTGGAATCGCCAGTTTAAGTGGCAGTGCGGGCTTGATCTGCGCCTCACGTGAATGTTGGCACATGGGCCGGTTACATCCATCAACTTCATCTATTCATTGTGTCCAAACTTGCGGTTGAAAACGATTGTCCCGCCCTCGCGGGCCATCCAGGGCTTCAGTCCCTCGTCCTTCTCGATGCAGCAGAAGAACTTGTTGCCCTGACCGCGCAGACCCGGTATCCAGTTCAGAAACTGTTGAATGAACCGCAGTAACGAGATGAAATTACGTGTCGCCCACTACCGATGTTATGCGCCCAATCCGAGTTTCTCTCCTTAAATCCAGATCCTTTTCGGTTACGCTGAAATCCCAATAAGGATATGGGCGCACGGAAAAGATGCGCTCTGGTATGTAGGAGGACACGGTCTTGAAAACCTCATGCCCGTTCCAGCGGTAAAGAAAATTTGGAATATGCGAATCGCGCACTCCGCCCGAGCGGTAATCGTGGTCGATCACGGCCGGAAGTTCGTAGGGAAACGAGAATCCCATCTTCACTAGAAGCTCCATCGCCAGGGAGTCGTTCGGCTCCATGAACAGCACATATCTCCGGCTTACGCGCAGCATTTCGCATAGGGCGCGATGCGGCGAACTGCAGTGGTGCAAAACCTCGGAAGCAAAGACCAGGTCAAAGGAATCATCAGGCAAGTCAAGCTGTTCGGCATCCAACGCAACATGTTGCGTTGCGGGAGCAGCCTCGCTGACAGCCAGCCGGTCCATGTCGGTTGGAAGATTCGAGTTTACGATATCCGTAAATCCCGCTTGCCGAAGGATCTGTTCGTCCTCTACGCTTCCGCCGACGATCAGCACGCGCTGATGGAGAGAGATGCGGCATGCCGCGATCTCAGAAGTCAGGACCCGAAGAAATTGCGCTCGAGGCTTCTTTGCCATAGCTTTCGTCGCCAGGTCTGACGTCGCGCAGCTCATCTTTCCGTCCTAACTCGCGACTTCCGACGCGGAGCGAAGTATCAATAGCACGCCAGACACCTGGGCGACCTGCCCGAGCCGGCAACTCTGGGCGAGTACTGTGCCAATTATGATAAGCCAGAAACGCCTCTAGGGTTCTGGTGCAAGCGAAGGGACGCCCAACATTGATCCAACGGCTGCCGGCAAGTGATCAATCGACGAGCATGGTCACGGCCCGATTGTAGAATTTCTGGTGACCAACTCGCATCGATGACCACGAACAAGGATGATAGCACGGCGAGGCTTGGAGCGCCTGGCTCTTCCAGGGCGCTCCGAGGGTGCGGTATGCTCTAAGTGACCTGATCGATTCCTTGAACCGCTACTGTTTCGTCAAGGTAACCGCAAAGCATGAGTGAATTCCCGAGTTGCTGTAGGCCACAGCCGTTACAGTGTGTTGCCCCGTCGTGGCGGTGGTCCAGTTAAAGTTGTAGGGTGCGCTGCTGACTGTTGCCTGGTGGTCCCAGTCGACATAAAACTCTACCTGACTGATTCCGCTCTTGTCGGACGCGGCTGCGGAAATCGCAACCGAATTTGTGAACGATGACTGATCTGCTGGCGACGTGATCTTTACGCTCGGAAAGCCGCTGGTGTAGTTCGTATCTGCGCTGCCATGAATATCAGCACCAGCGGCCTGGTACTCAGTAAAGGTCTTGCGAGCGTTGGTTTGTGTATTGTTGTTGTCGTAGACGAAATTGTTCACGGATAAACTCGGCAGATGGTAGCTGTTGTCGTCGGGCGGCGTGTTGTCGGCGAAGAAGTTGGGCTGATGCGCCGCATCCCCCTGCCAGTAGCCAACCAAGCCGACTGCGCCAGTTGCCCAGATTACTGTATTGTGGTGGAAGGAGTTACCGGTAGACATCAGGTACTCGTACGGTGGATTTGGGTTTTCCCCTCGGTTGCTGGCGACCACCGTCATTCCGTTCGCGCCCCCGCTGCCGGTATTAGGTACTTCGAACACGTTGCAGTAGCTCCTCACACCTACGGAAGCGTAGCTGCCAACCGCCGCCGCAGATACCTTAACGGCGCCTGGTATGGCATCACCGGAAAAGACGTTGTTCCGAATCGTGGCACCATCCACGCTAACTTCGTATTCGACGCCGCCGCCGTCGGAATTATCTTTCACGGTGTTGCCGTCAACCAGCGGATTCCTGCATGTGGTATCGAAATGGATCCCCGTGCCCTCATTGTTCGAGACGATATTCCCGCGAACCACAGCGTTCGCGGTGTACCCAAACTTGATTCCCCCGGCGCCCCAATCAGCCAGTACGCCCGCATAATTGTTATAAGAGATGGTATTGCCTTGAACAACAACTCTGGAAGGGCTCGTTGAACCAAGGCCCCCCATAATTCCAAGACTGCCGTTGTTGTGGATATAGCTGTTTCGAACTTGGGTTCCAAATGCCACCCGAACCCCTGCCCCGTGATTGTTGAACAATTCGCAGTTCTTAATCACCCAATTCAAGCTGGAGGAGGGGCTCACGTTGCCCGAGGTAGCCTCTATTCCGGCTCGCTGGAGCGGATTCGCGAAATCCTCGACTGTCAGGTATTGAATGGTGACGTTGTTCGCGGAAGAGTCAAAAGCGGTGTCCAGCACGCTGGTTTCGACGGTGTGGCCTGCTGGATTGTCGTGGAAATAGATGGTGTGGCTCGCATAGTCAAACCACCACTGTCCGGCTCCAATCGTGGGCAATGAGGTCGCATATAAGTGCTGATACGGCGAGCCGTCGAAGAACAGATCCTCCGGCCGATTGCAGGCGAGGTGACCTGGCTGACATACCGTATTGGCCATAGACACCGTGCCCTGTTGCGTCTGCCCGGTCACCTCGTAGTTAGTTCCATTGAACTTGGCCGAGGAGCCGATGATTCTGGAGCCACTGAGGATGGCTGGGCATGCCGTGCTTGGTGGCGCACAAGCGGTTTGACCGATGAAGCTGTCCCCGTTCTTGGGAATGATGTGCGCTTGGAGCCGGTACTTGCCGGGATAGATGAGGAAGGTGGTTCCCGCGGGATTTGCCGCCACCACGCTGGGGATATTCGCTCCCGGTTTAATGTCAACCGTGGCAGCCTCCGATTCCGCCGCAATAGCGGCGCAAAAAGCAATCAGAGCTAATGTGGTGATCTTCCTGTTCAATGCGTGCCAGGGGGAGCGAGCAAACATTTGTCGGCCTCTCAGGGGAATTTTGCAAGTCCCCCAAGAGCTTGTTGTACCGATAAGGCACCGGAGCTCGTTTTGGGAACTGGCTCACAAAGTTATATCCACCTCCCTCCTGATTAAATAGATGTCAGTGGTACATGGCCGAATTCTAAACAGGTGGCCCCAAAAGGCTTAAGCGCAGTGGATGCAGGCTGAACCGAAGCCGTCGTTGGGCCGGGCCTGGGGATGTTCCCGAGCCGAGCTACTGAGCCGAAAGGAACGCGACCGTGCTGGCACAATACACGCCTGTAGGAGAAGCCGTATACCAACTGGCCTGGTGAGTGCCTGCTGTAGCCGTAGCACTGGTAATATGCGCCCACCCGTTTCCGAACGTTGTGAAATCATCGGTAAACTCGTTGCCGCTGGTAATGCTGGTAAAGTCGGCGGTATTGGCCAGCAGGAGTCGACACTATAAAGTCACCAACCTGCGTGGTCGTGACAGCTGCTCCGGCGGTATTATTGGCGGTCACGCTCCCGCTGGAAACGTTGATTGCGTCAGGGACCGAGTGGGAGATTCCTGAGACCTCCCAAACCGTGATCTGCACGCTGCTGGGCGAGCCGGCGAATATAGGGGTGACAACGGTAGCCCCCGGGTTCGCATTGACTGCGTACCAAATTTCGGTTGACCACGTACTGGTCGTAGATCTCGCTCCGGCGGAAACATAGGTGTTGCTGCCTCCGCTGGCGTTGTCACTAACACCGGTGACTGATGTCTTCCCGTTAAAAGCCATCGCCACCACGAGCAAATGTCCGCCGACGGTTGCAGGAATCGTCAGGCTCGAGATTGGATTCCCGCCTTTCGATGTTTCGTTCACAACGGCCCAATACGTGTTAGGCGCAAACGTAGCTGTCGGACTCCGACTACTGTTCATGACCAGGCTGCAGGGATTGCCCCCGCTGCAGGGCCCACTCCATCCCGAAAAATTCCAGCCGCTCGCCGCCGCGCCGGTCAGCGTAACCGAGCTGCCGCTCGCGTAAACTGCGCTGCAGGTCCCGCTGCCATTGACACAGCTAATCTTACCGTCGGCGCTGGTCACGCTTCCCAGTCCCGACTCGCTCACCGCAAGCGTGTAGGTCGGCGCACTGAACGTGGCTGTCGCAGTCAGACCGCTGTTCATGACTAAGTTGCAGGGATTAGCCCCGCTACAGGACCCGCTCCATCCCGAAAATGTGGAACCGCTCGCCGCCGTGCCAGTCAGAGTAACCGAACTGCCACTCGCGTAAACCGCACTACAGGACCCGCTGCCGTTGGTGCAGTTGATTTCACCGTCTGCGCTAGTCACCGTTCCTAGTCCTACCTCGCTCACCGTGAGCGTGTAGCTTTGCGTACAAGAAGGAAAGCTGAAAGAGGCGATTCGAGTACTCCAATGGTCGCTGCCAGTCGTCGTCTGGTATTCACCGGTATACCAGAAGGTGCAGTCGTCCGTGGGATCAATTGCCATGCTGCTAAAGTCACCCCAACGGACGCTATTGGTTTGCGAGGTATGCGCAACGCTTGCCTGGGACAAAACATCAATCTCAGTCTCCATCTGACCCAAAGTGTCACTCGCCAAGCGACCGGTGTAGCGAATAGAGGGACTCAGCGAACTGCTGGCTACGTTATAACCCAAACCAATATCCCCCAATTTGTCCATAGCGATGCTGCCCATCCAGCGATAGCTGGAATCCGGCGCATATGTTCCTTCTTGGTATTGCGCGAAGCCTGTTCCCGTGTTGCGCAGTTCGTACCAACGAATGCCGGTCTGGTTGCTGCTTGTTCCGGTTGCGACCGTGTGGTTGGCGACTAGAGACTGGTAAGCTCCGAAATTGCGGTAGGCGAGGCGGTACATCAGACGATCGCCAAAGGCGCCTAGCATCTCTGAAGTTCCTGCTTGAGGGACACAGTTGTCGGGTGGAGTCATTTCCGTGACCGTATCGCCACAGGGCTCCAGGAATGCCGTCACCGGGATGTTCGTCGGGCCGGTGTAGGTGGAATCGGCAGGGGTCGTCCAATTCACGTGAAACTGCCAAAGATCGAGAGACTGATCGTTATAGTCAAAACTGAGAAAGTACTCCGGCGTGCCAGCGGGAGGCGCGGTGGTCCCATCCACGTCCGCAGGCAATAGGGTGCCGTAGGCGCTGCCGGCCGTCTTGTTGAAACATTGCATCGTAGCGGCGGCACCCGTCAGCATGGTAGCGCGGTCTACCACGCAGGCCGCCGCACCCAGAAAATTATTGTCGTCACCCTGATTGTAAGTAATGTAGTAACCATCAGGCCACACGGCCAGCTTGGGATAGTCCGACATTGGCCTGCAGCCACCGCACAATGAGGTTGACGGGACCTTAAACGCATAGAGATTCCATCCTCCGTTGGTTGCGTTCGACGTGGTGGAGACGGCAATACAAAGGTAATTGGGACTGGCGTAAACCGGCATCAGGATCACCCAGACCTGTGCCAGCTTGTCGAATTGGGCAATTTCATCCATGTTCGGAATGCTGGAGCAGGGTGCTCCTAATGCCTGCCATAGAGTATTCCCATCGGCCGGGCCGTATTCCACGGCACCAGTGGATTTGTTGAACACGGCAAAGGACTCGTTGACGATTTGGACAAACTGCGTCGGTCCCGCTGCCCCATTGGGGACGGCAACCGCCGCCTGGATGCCGAACCCAAGAAAGCCGGTCCCGACACCAAGAATGTTCAGTCCTGAATTGCCGACGAAAGTGGCGAGCGCGGGGCTAAGACCCGAGTCTTGCGATTCCGGAAGAACCGAATCCTCCGCTGCGCCGGTGGCGCGCGGTCCGCTCGAGGCCAGCTTCTCATCATCAGAAGACAAGCTCAGCCGGCCCGACGACGAAGAAATCGGAACGAGCTGGCTTAACGGAGGGGCAAACGCATGCTTTGCGGCGTTCACGGTGACAGCCCCCGATTGTCCTTGCGCCCAACCGAAAGAAGCTGCAAGGAACACGACCAAAACCCAAACGACCGACCGCCAGATTTGGACATTTCTCATGTTCTTTTTTTCCACGAGCTTTCTTTTCACGATGATGAACCCAAAACCAAAACAACATTAGGACTGTGACTGTAATTAACAGAACCATCTCGCCGTTCTTACCTTAGCGGCTATACCTGCACGACGCAATTCATTCGGATGGATTCCATGGCGGCAAATGTCGCACGCGAGGTGGCCACCAATGAGTCGATGCCGATGGGCGAACCGCGCCAGATTCAAACCGTCAAGCACGGCTTTCATCTCCGCAGCGTGCCCTTTGTCTCCGGAGTACGATGTACTCGTTTTCTTCCGGCCCGTCGCGCATTCGAGTTTCTTGAAGTTCCACATGCGGGCCGTTTTGGAATCGCCGAAAACCTCCAGATATTCCTTCTCGACGGCATTGGCGCCGTTGGCCAGATAGTGAATCGTGCCCACGGAACCATCCGCGAAGGTAACCGAGATCAAAACGTTATCGTTGTTGTAGCGGCGCGCACCGTCGGTGGGCGCGACAGCGTAAACGCTGGTGGGAAGGGCGCCGCAAAGAAACTGCATCACATCGATGAAGTGGCCGCCTTCGCCGATAAAGCGTCCGCCCTGATCCGGATGCTGCATCCAGTGCGTGAGCGGTGTCAAGCCGGCGTTAACCCGGTAGTGCATGGCCAGGGGCTCTGTACGGCCCGCAAATAATTGCTGGATCGCACGGACCGGCTCGGAAAAACGCCGGTTGTAGCCGACCATCAGCAGTGGCGGCGTTCCTGACTGTCCGGCTTCGGCGTACGCACCCAGAATGGCTTCGAGCTCTTCCTCGTTGAGGGCCAGCGGTTTTTCGACGAACGCGCTCTTGCCGGCGCGCAAGATCTCCGTCACATAACGCGCATGGGAATCATGACGCGAAGTGACGAACACCAGGTTCACATCCTTGTCATGAATGATCTCGGTTGCATCGGTGGCGCAGAATTCGAACTTATATTTTTCCGCTGTGGTCTTGGCATTCACCGGCTTACTGGTGGCGAGGCCTCGCAATCGCGGAGCAAGCTTCATCAGCGGCGGCATCAGCACGGATTGCGTAAAATTCCCGGCTCCAATAAATCCCAGAATCGCTCGATGGCCGGAGGCGTTCCGCTCCGAAGTGCGCAGGTCGATACGCCGCGGACCCGTAGTCAGCTCGCTTGCGTTGCAGTACTGAATCAGGATGCCCAGATAGCTTTCCTGCACCTTGCCGGTAATGATGTCGTAAGCCCGAAGACTTTGTTCGACGGGATTCGGTGCGTGATCAGCGCTCCGACATTGAGTTTCCGCTGCGCCATCATGTCGAGGGCGGCTTCCATGTTGCGGTTCTCCGTCCAGCGGACGTACCCGAGGGGATAATCCTGCCCGCGCTCTTCGTAATCGGGATCGTAGCGCCCGGGACCGTACGAGCAGGAGATGCGGAAATTGATTTCCTTCTCATAGAACGGAGACCGCGGAATATTCATCCCTACCGCGCCGACCGCGACGACCGTTCCCCGCTTGCGAGCGCACTGGAT
The DNA here is from genome assembly GCA_963719575.1 of uncultured Acidobacteriaceae bacterium. Lineage (GTDB taxonomy): Bacteria > Acidobacteriota > Terriglobia > Terriglobales > Acidobacteriaceae > Sulfotelmatobacter. Next base: position 25,727 of record CAVRCN010000022.1, on the reverse strand, counting down.
GGCCAGTTCGACCGGCTCGTTGGAGGTGGTACCCGCAGTGATGACCACGGCATCGGCGCCGTAACCGCGGGTGAAACTTTGCGCTTCGAGGACCGCGTCGTGATTGCTGATGACACATCGATCGCATCCCAGCGTCAGGGCCAGATCGAAGTTTCGCGGAGCCACATCCATCCCCATCACGCGGCAGCCGCTGGCCTTCAGCAACTGCACGGTCAGCAGCCCGATCAAACCCAAACCGATGACGACTACCTGCTCCCCAACGCGCACGTCAGCCTGGCGCACGCCTTGCATGGCGATTGCCGAGACAGTGGTGAACGCTGCCTCGTCGAATCCGACCTCGTCCGGTACCTTGACGACGAGGTTGCGCGGAACTGAAACGATCTCGGCGTGTGAGGCATAGCCGACGCCGGCGCAGGCCACATGATCTCCGACCTTAATATCTTCCACTGCGGATTCGACCACGACGCCAGCCGAGCTGTATCCCAGCTCCTTGAAATTATCGAGCCGGTCGCGGACCTTCTTATAGGTCGCGATCAGGCCTTCGCGATTGTAGTTGTCGAGCACCTGGCGAACCAGATCCGGCCGGGAGCGGGCCTTCTGCAGCATCGAAGCCTGGGCGGTTTCAACCGATGTTCGTTCTGTGCCGGCGCTGATCAGCGAGAATACGTTGCGGACAAGCACGCAGCCCGGGCGAAGTTTTGGGGCCGGCATTTCATCTACGCTAATCTCGCCGGTTTTCTGGTATTGGATTACTTGAAGCAATTGACGAATCCTTTCATACGTTTGTCAGCAATTCGGTGAGTTCATCAGTTCTGAAAAAAAGTACGGAACCAGATCTCGTTCGTCAATAAGGTCCAGATCTGGTAGGAATTGTCTTCAAGCCCGCTCTTGTCGCGAGCAATCAGTCCGGCTACGTATGCAGGGTCGTACAACCCTCGATTGCGCAGTGATTGTTCCGAAAGCAGATCGCCGACCATGGTTGCAAGCGGTCCCCGCACCCAGGAGCGCAATGGTGAAGCGAACGGAGCCTTCGGCCGGTAAATGATGTTATCCGGCAGATACTTCTGGGCAACTTTCTTCAGAAGATATTTCTGCGTTGCTCCATGGATGCGCTCCCGCGGAGGAACCGAGAACATGAACTCGACGATGCGATGGTCGATCAACGGCGGACGGCTCTCGATACTGGCCGCCATGGATGCCTTGTCGGAGTACGTTAGATTGTGCTCCGGCAGAAACACCAGCGTGTCGTTCAAGCACATCTGCGTGAGATAGGACAGCCCGTTGCCGTTGAAGCGCGGGGCTTGCGATTTAAAGAAGTGCGAGTCGTAGTATGACATCCGGCTGGCAAACATCTGCGAGAATTGGTTCGGCGCGACAGACAGATCGGACATAAGATAGCGCACGTCGCGCGGAGCCGAGGCAAAAGAAAGAAACCGCTTGCCCCAGCGAATCTGCTTCAGTCCGCGCGAGGACGTGGCGACGGGAATCCGGTCCGCCGCGTACTGCACCATTCGGCGGACAGTTGCAGGCACAATGGCCTGATAGCTCTCTGCCGTCAAACACGCAAGTTGTTTGCGATAGCCGCCGAACACTTCGTCGCCGCCCATGCCGTTCAGCAGCACCACAATGCCCAATTCGCGCGCCGCCTGCGAGATGAGGTAAGTGTTAATAGCGGCGGGATCGGACAACGGTTCATCCAGATGCCACACCATTTTGGGCAGTAAGTCTTCGATCTGCGGCTGAATTTCCAGTTCGTGATAGGTAAACCCAAATTGCTTCGCGACCTGCCGGGCGTAGACTTCATCCGGCGTCATCTGCTCGAACTTCTGATCTTCCGCTGAGAACTTGATGGTAAAGGCATGCACCATCTGCTCGGTATTGACCCGCATCAGCGCGCTGACGATGGAGGAGTCGAGGCCACCGCTGAGGAAAACGCCGACGGGAACGTCCGCCCTCATCTGCAAGCGCACTGCGTCGGATAGCAGGCCATCTAGTTGTTCGATCAAACCAGCTTCGTCGGCAGGCGGCTCGGAAGGATGCAAACTCCAATACTCGCGCACCGCGAGCTTGCCGTCTTGCAGAGTCATGCAATGTCCGGCCGGCAGTTTCAGAATGTCTTGAAATCCTGTCCAGGGCGACACCTGGAACCGCGCCGGCGTGTGCAACGCATTCAAATCGGGTTGCTTGGGCGCCAGCGTCGAGTTCAGAATCGCCTTGATCTCGGACGAAAAAACCAGGCAGCCATTCTTGAAGTGGTAGTAGAACGGCTTAATTCCCAGGCGGTCGCGCGCCGCAAACAGCTTCCGTTTGCGCGTGTCGTAAATCGCGAAGGCGAACATGCCGTTCAGCTTCTGCAGGCAGTCTTCCCCCCAGGTTTGATACGCATAGAGCAGAATTTCCGTGTCGCTGTGCGAACGGAAGCGCACGCCTTTCGCCGTCAGTTCTGCGCCGAGTTCCTTGTAGTTGTAAATCTCTCCGTTAAATACAATCCACAGGTCGCGAGTTTCGTTGGACATCGGCTGATGACCAGCGGCGGTGAGATCGATAATCGACAAGCGCCGGAACGCTAAACCGGAAGAAGAGTCGGCAAACCACTCCAAGCCGGCATCGTCGGGCCCGCGATGAGTGATGACATCACTCATGCGGCCGAGCAGCTCCGCGTTTCCTCCGTTGATGATTCCTGCGATTCCGCACATAAGAGAAATGTATTTCTATTGAAAGAACTGCCGCGCCTGCGATGTATCTGTGACCAATTCGAGCCGTCGACCCTATAACACCGTGCCGCTGTCAATCCTGGAGGTTAACGCCTTGGCATGTGCCTGGGCATTCAGCAGGCAGCGGTAGGTCGCGATCAGATGCCTCTCGGAGTTCTCCCACGCCAACTCTTTGCGGAAACGGTTGCGAGCGAACTGTGACATGCTGCGTCTGCGCTCGGGGTCGAGCAGCAACTCCCGGATGGCGCGTGCTAATGCGGCATCGTCGTTTCCTTTGACGTACAAGGCCGCTGATTCGGCAGTACGACGGTGTTCCAGCAAATCAAATGCCACAATCGGCCGGCCGAACGCCATGTACTCGATCATCTTGTTCATGGTGGACATATTGCTCCACTCGGTGAAGGGATCGGGATCAACACACAGATCGGCGGTGGAAAGATAATCCCATAACTCACGGTCTGGAATTCTACCGGTGAAATGCACTGCTGGTCCCAATCCCATTTCCTCGGCCATGGCTTTCATGCGCGGTTGATCGGGCCCTCCGCCGCAAAAAGCGAAGAGTGTGTCATCAGGAGCGATACCGCGGTAGATCTGCACTGCGCGCAGCAAGTGAGAGACGCCATCCTGCTCGCACATTTCGCCCAGGTACATCACCATGTGCTGGCGGCCACGTTTCAGTTCCGGGCGCGGGGAGTGTATGTCGGCCCATTCCCCTCGAGGGCCGCTGCGCACTACGGTGACATTAGCCTCAGCAATGCCACCCCTTTGCAGCGCGATTTCTTTGTGCGATTCGTTGACCGCGATGACCGCGTGCGCTGACCTTAGCGTCATCTTTTCCAGCATCACCAGGCCCCGGTAGAGCATGCCCGTGCGACTGCGTCCTTTCGCGACATACATTTCCGGGCACAGGTCATGATGATCGAAAACGAACCTCACTCCCAAGGACCGGAATAGCAAAGCCAGCGCGAAAAACGTATCCGGCGGATTGCAAGCATGAATCGCATGAAACGGTCGGTGTACATAGGCTTTCAACGCCAACCACAAGGAAGCCAGCCAGCAATATACGAACTCAAAGAAGTATCCGGCCACTCCTTTATTAGCCTCGTAGACCAGCGGGTAGCGATAGATATCGATATCTTCCAGACGCTCGTAAGCAGCCGTGCACGAGCCCTTCTTCGGGCAGATCACTGCCACACCGAAGCCATGCCGGCGCAGGCTGGTAGCTTCCTGCCACACCCGCCGATCGAAGGGCACCGGCAGGTTCTGCACGATGATCAGAATGTTGCGTTCAGTTTGCATTTGCTGACACCAATTTGCGTTCTGTCTTGGAAGCCTGCGCTTCAGTCTCATATGCCGCCAGATCGATGACCGATGCGCGTGTGTTTTCCAGCAACTTGTTCACTCCCGCGAAATGATGCCCAACAATCAGCAACTCGGCATCACCTAATTTATCGAGCGAAGGAACCAGCAACCGGGACAAGTGGGGGATCACGCCATCGATGTATTGCTTGTTGGCGCCCGGTCAATCGTGCCGAAATTACGTTGGGGTCATAGATACTTAGCTCATAGCCTTTGCCCAGCAGTCGCTCGGCTAATTCGACAAATGGGCTCTCCCGCAAGTCGTCGGTATTCGACTTGAAGCTGAGACCGATGAGGCCGAGACGCCGCTTCCCGGTCGCGCGAATCTTCTGAAATGCCCGTTCGATAACCTGCTCGTTGCTCGACAATATGCCCGCAATCAGCGGCAAGTTCAGGTCAAGCGATTTGCCGGCGTGGAGAATGGCTCGCACGTCCTTGGGCAGGCAGGAACCGCCGAAAGCGAAGCCGGGCCTGAGATAACGGCGCGAGATGTTCAGCTTGGTATCGCTGCAGAATACGTTCATCACCGCTTCTGCGTCCACATCAGCGTGCTGACAGACCGCTGCAATTTCGTTGGCGAATGCGACCTTCAGCGAGTGGAAAGCGTTGCTCGCATATTTCACCATCAGCGCCGCTTTTGGCTCGAGCACGAAGATGGGGGCCGGCTGATCGGAATACAACGAGCGCAGTTTGCTTTCAGCCGACTCGGTCTCCGTACCGAGGATCGTAAATGGCGGTTGCTCGAAATCGCGGATTGCCGTGCCTTCCCTAAGAAATTCCGGATTGGCGCACAGTTCGACCAGACCGGGAGCCGTCGCCTCGAATATGGTGCGGCAGTCGTCAAAGATAGAAGGCAGCACACTGCTGCGGATCACCACGATCTGCTTCCTGCCGAGCTTCGCGAGGGCATGAGCGATTTGATCACAGGCTCGAAACAGATGCCCTGGATCAATCTGCCCGTTGGGGCGGCTCGGCGTGGCTACCGCCACAAAACATAACTCCGTTTCACGCAGGGCTTCTTCGATGTGCCCGGTGGCGCACAGCGATCCCGTTTGCCGTCCCTGGGCAATCTTCTCAGAGAGACCAGTCTCCACAATCGGAGAACGGCCTTCGGTGATGATCCGTACTTTATCGGCGTTGATGTCGACGCCCCAGACGCGGTGTCCCGTGCCGGCCAGACAAGCCGCCGAAACCGTGCCCACGTATCCGAGACCGACGATGCTGATATTCATGAATTAACCCTCACATGAGTGCGGACTGTGTTGGAGCCATCGATTTCCACCCGAATACGCAGCGTGGCGATGGGCTGTTTCTGATTGAACCGGCGGGAGCGCCAGCCCAGTTTCGGATTCGTCAGAGCCTTTGATGATTTCCCAGCGAGCATTGCGATCCGGCGAGGAAAAAACGATGTGCCGTTGGCGCCAGTCGATTTGAGCCTCGCCATCGCGGATGCTAAGAACCGTGGCGTCCTCGTGCATATGGAAGAACAACTCAACTTCGTGGCGGCCCGTGCAGCGGAAGTTATCTTCGATAGAAATGTTCCCGTTGGCCCGGTCAAAATTGACGGTGCGACGGTGGTTCATGGGATCGGGCAAGTGCATGTAGCCGTCGTGCTCGGCCTCAATCGTGACCTGCCCGCAACTATCTTCGAACCGCAGCAGGCGCGCATTCGCCTTGGAACTCCACAGAAAGCGGCCGGCCATCTCTGACTGGCTGCGTCCATCCACCTGAGCCGTATTGTGCGCCGCGGTGCTGCGGAAAAACGTACGCCACTGCGGATGCGAATGGTAAGCGTAGGTGCCGGCATCGACCAGGAAGTATTCGTCGTCGATGGAGAGCCACAACCGACAATGCATCCGCATGACCATGCGCGGCCGTACTCCCCAACCCGAGCGGACCAAAATCCATCACTAGACCTACTCTGCCGTCGCGCGTGCGTACGCATGCGATGCCAGCCTCAGGAAACAACTCCCGCGGCTTTGGTTGGCGCGGGCACCCTTCTGATCGAGCTTTCCGAGCAAGTCCGGAACCAGCGCTCGCGCTGCCTCTGTGGGCGTAGTGCGGAAGCGCAGCCATCGCGGCTCCGCAAAAAGCAGTCCCGGCCAATTGCATGGTCACTTCCAGCGGGACTGTCTTCTTCCGATACCACAAACCCGCGCGCATCATCGGAATCGCCGTACCACGGCAGATCTGCCGCTCGACGTGGCGACGGTATCGAGAAAGCCGGCCATCCCGCGTAAGCGCTGCGCAAATCCTGTACTGAACGGCGCCCCCGTGTTGCGGCCGATGGCGAAGGCGAGCAGGAAAAGCTCCATCGTAAAGAGGTGATACGAAATCGCCTGCTCACGATTTACCCCATCTTCCCCAACCTGAAGGAGAATTTCGCGCTCCAGCAATTTCTGGGAAAGACTGCGCCAGCGCGCTGCATTCCGGCCAGAAGTCGAAGCACGACGAACCTACGAACAAGCCCGCAAGCTCACCGAGCAGGTGGTTGTTGGCCGATGAATACAGGCTCAGTTTGCCTGCGATGCGCGTCAGGTGCAGATAGATCGAGTCGAGCCAGCGGCGGCGGAAATCCTCGCCGCCCTTAACCTGGTCCGCAATGCGCGGATATAGCAGAGTCCAGGAAACGATCCGCTCGGCCAGTTCCAGGCTGCTGGTCCAGTGCACGCCGTGAAGATACGGGTTCGCCTGCAGCCAGGAGTCAATCGACCGTGCGATGTAGTCCGCGTTCGGTTCAGCGTTCGCAGCAAACGCCAGTGCAGAAAGATATTGGTGCCGGCTGGGCTCCCACACATACTTGATGTCGCCTACTGACGCGGTGTCGCGAATGTTCATGCACCAGCGAAGCGCCGCTCGACCTGCCGCCCGTAGCGGTAATCCCGATGCCAGTCGAACTCGAACCCCAGCGGAAACTCCAGATCGAATACCGGAATGCGCTCCATCGCCGGCCCGCCGTCATCCAGTTTCACCGGATACGAACCGGCACACAGCGGGCTCCAATGGGCTGCCGGGACAGCCGGCGCTTTTTTCCAGTGGGCCCAGTCTCTGGGCAGCATCGCAGCCGAGCCGGCGCGCCATATGATTTCAGCCGGCCCCATCGAGGCCAGCCGGGACAAGTACCAGCGCATGTTCAAAAGTCATTGCCCATAACCGCGGCTCGGTAGGTTCCATCCGCGGGGGAAATTTATCTTCGTCGGGTATTTGCTCTTGTATTCGCGACGGCTTTCTCTACCGCTGGCGCAGATCTTACCCTCAGAGTTTGCTCGGCGCTAATGGATGGCTTTGCGGTTTCTTAGTTTGAAACTGCGGCAAGTGCGCGCTTATAGATGTCCATCAACATAGGGTAGTTGCGTTCGGGAGTGTACTTGGCCTCGTATTCCGCGCGAGCGGTCCGGCCCATAGCATCCATTTCCTTCGGATGCGACCACGCCCACTCTGCCTTCGCAGCCAGATCGTCCGGATCGCCAGAGACGAAATGTAATCCGGTATGCTGATCTTGTACGATTTCTTCGGCAACCCCCACCCGGGAGGCGATCACGGGCACGCCGCAAGAGAACGCTTCCACCGCTACATAGCCGAAGGTTTCGTAGTAGCCTTGAGAGGGCCAAATCAAGAAACGCGCACCGCTCATTAGATCATTCAGCCCTTGCCGATCAAGCCTCGGCATGATTTCAACCGATCCTCCGGATTTCCGGGCGACTTCCCGCACTTCCGCCAGCAGGGGACCTTCCCCCCGAATCTTGAGCGGAATGTGGTTCAGCTTGTCCCAGGCCCGCAGCAGGATTTGCACTCCCTTCTCGGTCGACAGCCGGCCAACGAAAAGAGCGTAGCCCTGATCGCTGTGAGCCACGCCTGGGTCCTCCACAAAATGGGGTTTCAGTAAGAGCTTCTCCTCCGGAAAACCCGCTTCGATAAATTTGCGACGGTAAAACGGAGTTGAAACGATATAAACAGAGATCATTTTTTCCCACGTCTTCAACTGCCAGTGGACCGCCAGCATGGCTGCTACCACGCCAGTCTCGATCCGCGATTGCCGATAACAACCGTGCACAACGCCCGGCCATGCAACCTTCTTGCCTTTGCAATCCTCGCAGATGCGCTGGTTGCGTTCGAGATTGCCACCGGGGCAAAAAAGGCGCGCATTATGCAGGGTTTGTACGACAGGTACCCCGGCCTCCCTGCAAGCGTAGTAAACCGATGGCGACATCAGTGGAAAGGTGTTGTGAAAATGCACCAAGTCCGGCTTTTCTTCTTGCAAGACTGCCAGCATCGCCTTTCTGCTGTCCTCTCCCCAAACTGTTCGCCCGGCCAGGGTAATCTTTGCCAAAATGTCAGTGCGGGTGATCTCGCTATTCCGGCGAATGAATTCGTTCACGTGGTGACCTGCAGAGCGGAGCAGTTCCCGCTCTCTTCGAAGGGTCTCATCTTCGCCGCCAGGGATCTGGTAGTAGTTGTGAGCAATGACCACCCTGAGGTGCCCATTCTTCTGTTTGCCAGGCGCGGGCGAGCCCGCCGCATAAGCGCTTCCAATCGAGACTGAACAGTCCTGTTCTTGTGTCACAGTTCCCAAGTCCGCCTCAACAGCTGTTAAGTTCGAGAGATTGCGGCCGGATCCCGGCGACTGCACCGCGCATCCGGCAATTGCACGCTGGTAGATTTCCATCAAACGTGGATAATTTTTCTCGGCTGTATACTTGCTTTCGTATTCCCGCCGGGCTTGCTCTCCCATTCGCTGGATCTCCTCCGGGTGATTCCAAGCCCACTCCACCTTCTCGGCTAGATCACGGCTGTCGCCGGGGGTAAAGTGCAAGCCGGTGCGGCCATCGTCCACGATTTCCTGCATGGCACCCATTCTGGAGCAGATGACCGGAACGCCGCAGGCGAAGGCCTCGATCATGGTGAGACCGAAGGTCTCGTACCACTCGCTGGAAAAAATTAGAAACCGCGCTCCCTTGATGGCCGCTATGGTTCTGTCGTGGGGCAACAGACCGGTGAACTCGACCATATCGAGATTGTTCCAGATAGCTTTTTGCGCAAGGTGATCGCGCTGTTCCCCTCCGCCAACAATCTTGAGAGGAATGCGGCTGCGCAGGACAGTCCACGCATCCAGCAGCGTACTGACCCGTCTCTCGGGCGAGAGCCGGCCGGCGAATATGGCGTACTCTCCTTTTCCTTCCCGCGGCAGGGGATCAGGATCGACGAAATTAGGTTTAACGAAGATCTTTTCCGCGGGCAGTCCGCCCCGCAAAAACTTCTTGCGGGCGAACTCCGAGAGGACGACATAGGATTCCACCTCCCGCTCCCAGGTATGACGGGTGCGATGCACGGCCAGCATCATGCCGACAGCCGCCGTTTCGGCGCGGGAGTCGCGATAACACCCGTTTCGGATGCTTCGCCACAGGGTGTGGTCCAGGCATTCCTCGCAGACCTTGCCATCCCGAAAAAAGGTTCCGACGGGACACAACAGCCGGTAATTGTGAAGCGTTTGCACGACCGGCACACCCGCTTCGCGGCATGCCGAATAAATCGACGGCGAGATCATGATCCAGGTGTTATGGACATGGACCACGTCGGGCTTCTCGGTGCGCAGCACCTCGGCAAATTCTTTTCGAGAGCCGTCATTCCAGATCGCCTTTTGTATCAGCACTAGGCGCTTGACGCCGGGATAAGAATCCACCTCAAAATTACTTCGCTGGAACACCACGACCTGGTGTCCGGCGCGCTCCAGAAGCTGGCGCTCCTGCTCGAAGACAACGTCTTCGCCGCCCGGTTGCTGGTAATGACAATGAACGAGGATGATCTTCACAATTTGCCGTTCCCGGCGGGGCTGCCTTCCGGCGACAGGAGCCTGATTAACTCGCAATTCGGAACGTAGGTCACGCCTTCCCGTTTGCCCACGTAGTCGAGCATTTCCTCCAGTTCGTGCCACAGGCCCAGTTTTTCAATCTCGTGCGAGTGGCCGTACAGGTGCCACATCCCGCCCTTCCGCAATACGGAATCAAAGAGTCCTTTGCCGAGTTCGAGCCAATTATCAAGCTTTGTCACGTTGGCTAGAAACACTCGCACACCTTCCATTTTTCCCGCCCGGGCAACGTTCTTGAGGTAGTTGGACTTGGGCTGCGGGATGATCTGAACAGTCGTTGGCATCTCGAAAGGGTTGAACTCCAGCCGCGTGGCCAGCATGCGCACCGTTCGCGCCCCAGAATAACCGGCCTGCTTCAAAGCACGAATCACGTTCGAGTCGTACCGACCGCAGGGGTAACAGAACATCCGAACTTCCGTTCCGAGGATGTCTTCCAGCATCGGCTTGCAGGGACCAACTTCCTGGGCTAATTCCTCCGCCGATAATCCCCAGAGGAGCTTATGAGAAACACTGTGCGCGCCGATTTCGAAACCTTCGGAGGAGAGAGCCCTCAAATCGGCGTGACTAAGTGCGGGCCGTTCCCCGTAGGGATTGTTGGGAACGTAGAAAGTACCTTTTATCTCCCTGGATCGGAGCATCTCGGCGAGTCTGAGGTCGGCGCGGTCGCCGTCATCCCAACTGGTCGTCACAATCGTTGGCTTCTTCATATTTTATGGGGCAGAATGCGCATCCGCTGCGCTCCAGGCCCCTGAATCAGGCGATCAGCTCCGACGACCAGCACGCGATTTTCAATTTTCCCAGCCGCTGCGGTCAGGCGTGCTCGACGCGGGCGATCCCCGCCAAGTGGTGGTCGACTTGGACTTCAACTTTAGCTTTGTCTTTGCCGGACATGTGCTGTTGTATTAAGCCAAGAGCGAAGCCCGTGAAGAAATAGAATGGAACCGCGCTTGAGGGGAACTCGAAGGGCCCTTCCACCAGACTGCCGATCATAAAAAGTACGTAGAACAGAAAGAACCACAACACGAAGGCGGATACCCGCTCGTCGTGGCAGGTTTTTCTCCGGCGAAGCGCAACGATGAATCTCTTTATCAAGAAGAAATGAAAGGCCAGCCAAATAGCGAATCCAATCACCCCCAGCCGGGCCAGGTAGCTTAAGCTCGAGTCGTGAGGCATTCGCGTAACCGCCCCGTTGGTCTCGTCAATATCGGTGAGCAGGGGCCGGCCGAACCCGAAGCCTAATATGGGGTGGTCACGAAAGTGCTGTATCGCTTCGTCAGCCATCAGGAAGCGGCTCTCCACCGCGCTGCCCGGTGTCCCATCGGAGTCATGAATGCTGCGAATGTGTGCCTTGAAAAAGTCGAGGTTCACCTCGCCGATGCGGCCGGATATTTCAATGCCCCCAACCGTCGTCACCAACAGAATCACGACTACGGCTGCAGGAAGCAGAACGAACAGCTTTGCAAATTTCTTGGCTTCGCCCAGGAGCAAAAGAATAACCAGAATCACCACCGCACCAACATACATCCGCCTGACCTGCGAGATCGCCAGGCCAAGAAATTGCGCCATCGCGAGAACAAGGAGCAGCCAGCGCCAGCGGTGGCGTGTGATCACATAACTACCCACGCAGATGCAAAACAGGGCTCCTTCCAGGAGTAGGTCTCCTCTGCCGTTGTAATTTCCCAGAAGGGGTACGCTAAGAAAAACGCCGCTTTGGGGGGACCAAGCCCAGAGCTTTTCACCCCAAGGCTCAGTAAAGCTGTAAAACATGTTCAACACGAAAACGACCATCAGCCACTTGGTCAGGAAAACGGAACTATTCGCCTGCAGCGCCCATAGCAGCCCCAGGAGCATGAAAATGCCATCCAGGCACATGGTGGCGTCTCGCACCGCCCAAATTCCGTACGAAGGAATTTCGACGACGAGGTGCAAAAGCGCCAGGACAAACAAAGCCAACATGCAGCGTATCGCGGGTTCCTTCAGCGCTGTCGCCATCACGTGCCGATGGGCCAGAAATGCCAGCGCCAGGGCTGCATACATCAGTCCGTAGCTGACGATGATGGGGAACCCGCCGACGTGAAAGGCAAGGTTTTCAAATCCGTAACTCAATAAGATGTAGCCGGTGAGGGCAATCAGGAGGAGCACTTGCCAGACTTCCAGGTGTTCCCGCTTTAGATATACGACAGCCAGCCAGCACAAGCCCAACCCGACAGCGGCCGCAATGCCGCCGAGCAAGCCAAAAGGATGAAGGATGGCCAAGCCCCCTACCAACGCGAATAATGAAAACCAAGCGACATCGCGGGGATCGATCTTCCCCAGGCGAATGCCGGTTTGAAGGCTGACGCTCGTGTTAGTGGCGTTTTTAGACATCTTTAGAGACACCGCTTGCGATTGCGGAAAGCCTGAAGGCGGACTGGGTTGCCGGTTTCTCAACGCTGCCCCCGCGAGAACACAGGCCGCCTTCAGCGGCCAGGTTTGTGGAAACAGCCAGTAGTATCGCGAATGGCAACGGATTTTCGAACTGCCGAAAATTCCTTCTGCAGAATATCAGCGTGCCCCAGAGGGTGAGTATACGGTCTCCCGCACAAGGCCCGGCTCATACCCCAAGGTCTCAAGCGTATCGCCAGAGTACTGCTCGAAGATCTTCACTTGAGCATCGGTTAGTTTTTCACGCCAGCCCCCGACCGCACCCTTGCGGACGAAGCGACTGGTTTCGTCCAGCGCGTCCGTGCGGCTTCCGAGCAGGATCGAGTGCTCTCCCGCCTTCTTAGCCTTGTCCTCTTTGGCGCGCATCTGCTGTAGGGTATTGTTCTCGATCGCCCGGCGGATGACTCGAACATCGGCATTGATACCTACAAATTGCAGCAACTCCTGCAACTTCGGTTCGGGATTCTTGCGCAGGTCCTCATATCGTACGACCAACAAATTACCGTTCTTCGCAAGCGGCGACTCCAACCAAGACCGCGTGTGCTGTTGCCAGGATCCGGTGTGAATGACTCTTCCTTCCAGGAAGGAATGCAAGAAACTGTCAATATCGCCCTTGGAGACAAATGAGGCCATGTCTAATGCTAGATAGCTGTTGTAAACGGAGAGAAACACGTCTCTTACATCGCGGACCAGCAGCACGGCGCGCTTGTAATCGCTGCGATAATTCTCATGGGTCTTGATGAGCCGGCCGCCGTCCGGCAAAATCGGCTGTCCGCCCCGGTGCTTGTGAATCTCCGGCAGGCGGTCTTCGATTTTCCGGAAACCGGCATCCTCGCCAGACAGTACTTCGTACAGCATAAAGCGCAGCCAGGTGCTGCCTGACCGCGGGAAGGAAGCCAGAAACGCATCTTGGGATCTGAGCCCAAGGTGCCAAGACCACACCCAGGGAACTCGAATTCTGCTTCTTGCCGCTTTGGCTCGAACTAGTCGGTAAGTCTGCTTCATAAGTGTATTTTCCTTGAAGTGTATTTTTTAGACTACAAGTGACGCCGAAAACATGCGCTCAGTCACGAAGAATGAACGTCGAAAATTGGCCTTTTAACCGGCGACGAACGGGAACAACGCTTCGCCCGAAAAAGGATTCCACACCTGGCCTGGACTATTTGCTCGTCGACAACACCAGGCAAGGCGCGCCTGCCTCCGCGGACTGGCGAGCCTTGCGACGCAGTAAGACAACCGCCATCACAAACGCCAGCGCTTCTGACAAAGCCATGCTCCATACCGCACCCTTTATGCCCATCGCCCGCGTAAGAGGAATTCCGACGGCGACTGCAATACAGCTCGAAACGGAAACAGCAGCGAAAACCAGACGGGGAGATTCCAGCGACCGCAACACCACGGACGGGCCGAAAAACGCGCTGCCGAATATGGAGACCAACGCAACGATGGGCAGCAGATAGATGACCTCGGTGTAACGGCCAGAGTAAAGCATGCGGAAAGCGGGCCCTTTGAAGGCCAACAGCACCACCCAATATGGAATTGCACAAGCAACGCAAAGCAAAGTCATTCGCTTCAGGATGACGTTAACGCCGGCACCGCCTCTTTGCTCCAGCACCCGCGCCGAATACGGAAGCATGAGCGAAGAAAGTGCCGCGCAAGTTTGCAGCATGGGCGAGGCGAAATTCATCAAGGCCTTCAACTCGCCCGCCTGCGCCATGCCTGAGAACCTGCTTAGCAGCGGGTAGAACAGGTTGATCGGAACCCACATCATGGCATTCGCGCCCAGAGCCCAGCGCCCGTAACGCCAATGCCGACCTCCAATGTCTAACACACTGGGCGCATCCTGGCTCGAGGAAAGCCGCACCTTCAAATAGATCAGCAGCGAGGCGCTGGCGACCAAGCTCCCGATTCCCATGAGCATCAAAGCTGAAAACACGGAGAGGAGGCCGTGCTTATAAACGAATGCCAGTCCGCCCATGGTCAGAATACAATAGAGAACTGCAGCGCCAGCAGACGGCGCCGGAGAAAGCTTCAGATAGAAGGTTCGTTTAACCAACCAGAACAACAAGATCGACGGCGCCGCGAAAGCGACACCGACCAGAGCGCTGGGCAGGCTGCTCGTCGGTTCCAGCCTAAACGCAGCCCCCGCTGAGACACCCAGCAGGAGCACAATCCCCACGGACAGGCTCAGGTGAAGCAAGAGTAGCGCCTTCAGATAACCACGAAGACAATTGCGATAGACCGAACCGCCGAACACCAACATGGGCTCCAGCAGCAAGGCTTGGTAAAAAGTCAGAATGAACAGAAAGATCGCAAACGCGACCGCGTAACTTCCGTATTGCTCGGGCGATAACCAACGGGCCAGCAGGATGCTGATTACAAAATTAGATCCCGTGAAAACACCCTGGTCAAGAATCGCCAGTCCGCCCTTCATCGCCCACGGAATAAGCTTTTCCCGCACGCTGACCGGATCGAAGGACAAGATCGCTCTCGGAGCGAACCGCCCAAGGAAACTCGCGGCTTCTCTTGCCCCAGGCTTAACCGGTTCCGCGGGTTCTTCAGGCCCTGAGCCGGTCACTGATCCGTCCTCTCCAAATTGGGACGCAGCTGCAAGCAAAATCTCAGCATCGCTAAGTACCCTCGGTGCCTCGTCTGCTCGCGAGTAAGTTTCAAATGAAGATGCCATAGAAAGTAAGGTATAGATCGCAAGGCCTGGAGCCCGCCTTGAAGGAACAAGCGCGGTTACCTGAGACTTGGTATGTCGAATTCATCCGAAGATATACTTTCGTTCGATCCCCGCTCCAGTGGGCCTGACTTCGACTTCACGGGCTGACCTCCCGACGGACTACTTGCGCCTCGTCCAGACAAATCTTGAGTTGCTCAGCCACACACCGAACCTGCGGTTCGAGAAGTATGTTCTCGTGATTGCCCTCGACGTCGTAAACCTCGAGCCCACGAGGAACATATGTGGTCCAGCCCAGGTGAGGATCGCGCGCACCGCGCAGCGGCTTCTGGCTCGACCGAAATAGAATGACCCGGCCCGGGAAAGGCTGCGGCATGTACTCCTTGTAGGCCTGCAGACAGATCTTTCGCACCTTATTGTGTTGGCGGGGGAGTTTTGCTATGCGCAACCACCTCTGAACTGGCCGCATGGCGGCCGCAACCACTCGCGAAAGATAGGTCCGCCTCTCCGGCGCCGGGATCTGGAAGAGCTTGAGCAATACGGATGAAGTAGACGCTGGCTCTTGATCGGGGACGGTGCCGCGAATCGGCAAGAGAGTGTCAAACAGGAACACCACTCCTTCCTGGCCCTGGACCGCTAACTGCTGAGCCATTTCAAAAGCAATCATGCCGCCGAAAGAGTAGCCTCCAATAAGATAAGGTCCCTGTGGTTGAAGGCCGCGTATCTCCTTGACATAGTGAGATGCCATTTCTTCGGCTCGAGTATGGCAAGAATTTTTCCCATCCAATCCCTGAGCCTGCAATCCGTAGAAAGGTTGATCCGGGCCGAGACGGCGCGCCAGATCGTGAAACCGGACTACCGTTCCGTGGGCTCCATGCACACAGAAGAAAGGCAGTTTGGAGCCGCCGGTTTGAATCGGCACCAGAGAGGAAGCCGAAGGTGTCCATCCCTCCTGACGCAGGATCGTGGCCAATTGCTCGATGGTCGGAGCCTGAAGGAGTGTGGCGATCGGCAAGTTCTTTCCGAATGCCTGCTCGACTCGGTTCATCAACTTGACGGCTACCAGAGAATGCCCACCCAGTTCAAAGAAATTGTGCCTGACGCCAATCGGTCGTACGTCCAGGACAGATTCCCAGATCTGAATCAGTCGCGACTCCACCACGTCTTTAGGCGCGGCAAACTTTGCTGAGGGTGCGAGGTCTGTCTGATCCGGCGCCGGAAGCTCGCGCCGGTTGACTTTACCGTTCGGCGTCAGCGGCATGGCTTTAAGAGGGACGAAAGCGGACGGCACCATATACTCCGGCAATTTCGACTTCAGGAACTCGCGCAATTCGCTGGCAATCGAGGCTGATTCCTGCGCAGGCACAAAATACGCCACCAAGCGCTGGTTGCCCGGCGTGTCCTCGCGCACCACGACAACGGTTTCATTGACTGCGCCGTGTTGTCTCAGCACCGTCTCGATCTCACCCATTTCGATTCGGAAGCCGCGGACTTTTATCTGATGGTCGATGCGTCCCAGAAATTCGATGTCTCCGCTCGGCAAGTAGCGCACCAGATCGCCCGTCTTGTACAAACGCGCTTCGGGGTCGGGGCTGAATGGATCGGGGATGAACTTTTCGGCGGTTAGCTCGAGACGATGGAGATAGCCTCGGGCCAGCCCGTCACCGCCAATGTGCAATTCGCCGGCAACTCCGATGGGTACTGGCTGCAGCAGCTTGTCGAGGATGAAGAGCTGGGTATTTGCGATCGGTTGTCCGATCGATACTGCATTCTGGCCGGGCTCAACCTTGGCAGTGGTCGACCAGATAGTCGTTTCCGTCGGGCCATACATGTTCCACAGCGAACCCACCCTTTGCAGCAGTTGATCGGCGAGCTTGCGCGAGATGGCTTCGCCGCCGCACAGAATCTTCAGGCGAGGGTTGCCTTCCCATCCCGCTTCGAGCAGCATCCGCCACGTGGCTGGCGTGGCTTGCATCATGGTCGGATTGGATTTGGCAAGCTTGGCCAGCAACCGGCTTCCATCCGATGACACTTCGCGGCTGACGATTTCGAAAGATGCTCCTACGCTGAGTGGCAGGTAAATCTCAAGGCCGGCGATGTCAAAGCACAGGGTGGTGACGGCCAGCAATCGGTCATCTGCCCTCATGCCGGGTTTCTGGCTCATCGAGGTCAGGAAGTTCACCACCGCGCGATGTGGAATCTGCACTCCCTTGGGCTTGCCGGTCGAGCCTGACGTGTAGATCACGTAGGCAAGGTTCTTCGCGCCAACTTCGTTGACTGGATTGCGGACTTCCTCTTTCGCAATTTCGCGCCAGTCGCGGTCGAGAACCACGACCTTCGCGCGGCTTTGAGGAACGCTCCCGAGCAAGTGGCGCTGGGTAAGCAGCACGGGCACTTCGGAATCCTCCAACATGAAGCTGACCCGCTCGCGCGGATACGCGGGATCCAGCGGCACGTAGGCGCCGCCAGCCTTAAGGATTCCGAGCAAACCCACGACCATGTCGAGCGAGCGTTCCGCCAGAATGCCCACCAGCACGTCGGGACCTACACCCAGCTTCATCAGGTAGCGCGCCAGTTGATTGGCGCGCCGGTTCAACTCGCTGTAAGTCAGGCGCTCGTTCTCAAACACCACTGCGGTAGCGTTCGGAGTGCGCTCCACCTGCGATTCGAAGAGTTGATGAACACAACGGTCGGCAGGATAGTCGGTCGGCTTGCTGTTCCATTCCACCAGCAACTGATGACGCTCGGCCTGGCCGAGGAGCGGCAACCTGGAAAGCTGTTGATCGGGATTCGTAACCACACCCTGGAGCAATGTTTGAAAATGGCCTGCCAGTCGTCCGATCGTGGCCGCGTCAAAAATCTCCGTATTGTAAGTAAAACTGCCGGAGATACCCTCTGGCCGCTCGGAGAGTTGGAGTTGCAAGTCCACCTTGGTTGCGCCGCTGTCCACTTCGAGATTAGCCGTCTCCCAAGTCAGTTGAGCCGCCGATGTCGAGGATGTCAGGGAGAACAGCACCTGAAACAGAGGATTGCGGCTCGGTTCGCGCTCCGGCTGCAGTTCGCTGACGAGGCGATCGAAGGGCATGCTCTGATATTCGCAGTCGCGCCGCGAGAGATCCTTGACGCGCCACAGCAACTCCCGGAAAGTAGGATCGCTCTCCACGTCGGAACGAATGAGCACGGTGTGGGCAAAGAGACCGATCAAACGATCCGTGCCGACTTCTTGCCGGCCCGGGACAATCACCCCGACCACGATGTCGGATTGTCCCGTGTAACGCGAAAGCAGCGTCTGAAAAGCGGCCAGCAGCGTTTCAAACAGTGTTGCGCCCTCGCGGTCGCTCAATTCCTTCAGTGCGTTCACTCAGATTCTTCGACAGCACCAGGGATTCACGCGCCCCATGGAATCCCTGCACCGGCGGCCGGGGCCGGTCGGTCGGGAGTTCGAGCACTGCCGGAATGCCCGCAAGTCGCTCTCGCCAATAGGTGATATGCCTCTCGAGAACATCTCCTTCAAACCAGTTCCTGTGCCAATACACGCAGTCCGCATACTGTACGGGCAGATCAGCGAAGGGGGACGGTTCGCCGGCCGAGTATGCTTGATAGAGCACGTCGAGTTCACGCGCCATAATGCCAAGCGACCACTCGTCAGCAACCAGATTATGCAGAGTTATCACCAGAACGTAATTCTCTTTGGATAAACCCAGCAGGCGAGCCCGCATCAGAGGACCATTCGCGAGGTCGAAGGGCTTCCGCACTTCTTCTGTGGCGATCCGCAAAAGCTCAGCCGCGCCCTGCCGTTCCGGCAAGGTGCCCAGCTCGGCGAGCGGAAGTTCCATCCGTCGCTGCTCGGCGACCGCCGGAACCACACTCCCATCCACAGACGGAAAGGTTGTACGCAGGATCTCGTGACGGCGAAGGATCTCGTTGAGACTCCGCTCCAAGGCCACTCGATCAAGCGGACCAGTGCGTTCAAGAATCAGAACCTCATGGTAAAGCGGAACGTCCGCTGCGAGTTGCGCGTGCAGCCAAACTTGTTGCTGCGTGAATGACAACGAGGGTGCGAGCCCTGCCGGGCGCGGGATCGGCGGCTTGCCAGGCATTTGCGAACTGTCGGCATACCCGTCGCCTGCAAGCTGATTGGGCGCCGGTGCGGAAATCTGCGCCAGGCGTGCCAAAGTATTAGTTCCTTCACTCATAAAAAATCAGTAGTCGCTTTAGGTGCCCACAGCCCCTGCCAGCATTGGGTCTGCGACAGTCTGCTTCATCTGGAAACAACGGGTCCACTGGAGCCAGTGAAACAAACGGTAATCGACGATTCGATAACGGGGCAGAAAACCTTGACGTTCGAGCTCAGTTCGGAATGTCGCTTGATTCGGACCGCCGCAGATGATCAGATCAAGTCTCTTGCTGACAGCTTCAACCCGCAGAACCGATAAAAGTTGTCGGTGTAGCGTACTGGCACTGAGATGCGGGTCAGTCCAGGACTGATACATCACCAGGGCCGGCCTTTCAGGGCCAATTGTTTGGATCAGTTTGCTGGTCAAAGCGTCATCTGCGCCGGCGGTCGAGGTCCAGGCGAGAAGCACCACGCGAGCCGTCTTCCGGCCGACGTATAACTGGTCGCCTTTCTTCAGACGCTGCCGAAATCCTGGGAGCTCGTTTGCGACGACAGCGTCGGCCCGTTCCGTGACCAGATCGACCAGGTCGCCAAACCGTCCTGTGGTAATCTCTACTTCGTCACCGCCGGAATGGTTGTCGGGAAGGCCGCCATCAGGTCCCACGAATCCTTCCCACGGGAACACGTCCAATTCGTCTTTACCCCAGACAGCGCTGCGAACCAGCCGCGCGAGTGAGCGAAACCCGTATTCGATCAGCGTGCCATCTTTTCTGGCTTGCCGAATCTGGCTCATCACTCCGCTGGTCGATATTCGAATCCCGCGGAATATTCGAAACAGGCCGCTATGGGTTTTGGCTCTCTGCTTGAGATGACTCACGGCAGGGTACAAATAACTTTGTCCCGCGCGGAGCCAACCCTGGAGCATGCCTTTCACCCCGGAAGGTTCTACGAAGAGCGAGAACGTTTCTCGCGTGTGGCGGGCAAACCGGCCCTTGTAGGCTTCGTCACCCGAGCCGAAATCGAATTCTCGCGTAACGTTATCCTGGGCGAACCGGAGCAGATGGGAAAGCAGTACCTCGCCGGGCGCATAGTCCCAGCTATCGAGATCAAATGTGTGCTGATAGAGGAGAAACTTTCCGTTGACCAGGAAGCTGAAGTGCCACGCGAAAGGACGACCATCCAGCTCCAGAACCTCGAAGCGCAAACAGCCAGTGGGATCGAGCTCCTCAACAAGGGCTCGCAGGAAGTCCCGAAACTCAGGCCGCGCGCAAGTGCTTTCTCTTCCGAGCAACGCACAGCGTCGAATGTGGTGGAGAAAGAAGTAGTCGAGATGCTGCTGGGCTTCGGGCTTGTTCACGACGCGGCGAAGGGTGACCTGGCCCGCCTTCTTCAACTTGTTGTTGCGCCGCCGGGTGTGGTGCTTCCCGAGCAACGAGTTAAATATCTCCTCGCGGTTTTCCTCGAGAAGTATCGTTTGATACCGGCCCGCCGGGACCAATTTCATCCGTCTCCGCAGACCGCGAGGCAGCTCCTGATAATGGCGCACGACTCGGCCGTCTTTCGCGAGGTGCTGAAGAATGCATTCCTCCCACGGCTCGACTAACTCAAATAACGCTTGCAGGGCAACGGTGAGGACCTCTTTTTCCCGCCCTTCCTCGCACAGCAGATCGGTGTAGTCAGCCTCCGGCATCCCGAGAAACTGGATGAGATTGCCGCGCTTCACCAGAGGAAGAATGCCGATAACCCTGTTGCCCTGCAAGACGACCGGCGAGCAAAGCGTGAAGTCACGACGGTAGGATTGCCACCAGGCACGGGCCCAGGCGAGAGTCTGGAAAATCTCCCCCCGGCCACCCGTTTGCCACAATCGCTCCCAATCGGAAGAAAGCTTCTCCAACTCGGCGAAATCGCACATTACTTCGCCGCGGAGTTCACTTCTGTAGTTCGTGTTGTTCACTTGAATGAAAGGAAAGCCCCGACGGGGAGGATTATCGGAAGAAGCCGGGCGCAGATGATTGCTTTGATGCATCCGTTCTAATACATAAGCGGGCGCACTCGATCGCGGTAGTGCGCACCAGAAATCAGAAGCTCAGGCAAGTTTAGACAGCGCCCGAGCCCTTGAGCACGGCCGGGATGGTTTGCAGCAGAATTTGGAAATCGAGCCACAGGGACCACTTGTCGATGTATTGCAGATCCAGTTCCATCCATTTTTCAAACGAAATAGAACTCCGGCCTTGAACCTGCCATAAACAAGTGATTCCCGGCTTCACACTGAAGCGCCTGCGTTGCCAGTCCTCGCTGAAGCCTTCATAGTCGCGAATGGGGAGCGGCCGCGGGCCCACCAGACTCATGTCCCCCTTCAAAACGCTGAACAACTGCGGCACCTCGTCGAGACTCGTCTTGCGCAGGAATTTCCCGATCGGAGTAATGCGCGGGTCGTTCTTGATTTTGAATACCGGCCCGCTGACCTCGTTCAAGTGTTGCAGCTGTTCCATTTGCTGTTCGGCATCGACCACCATGGTCCGGAACTTATACATGGTGAACTTTCTTTTATTATGGCCGACCCTCTTCTGGGAAAAAAAGACGGGGCCGGGCGACGTAATCCTGATCACTATCGCTACCAAAAGCATGACCGGGAGAATGGCGATCACGGCCACCAGCGCAACCGCGAAATCAACGATTCGCTTCACGATCAAAGGCCAGCCTTCGCTGACTCCATTGTGATGTGTAATCCACGAGTCGCCTTCCAGGTCTTCGGCATGAGAATGCGCCATCTTGAGGTTGAAGATATTGGTCAGCACTCGGGAGAGAATGCCTTGCTCCTCGCAGAGCGCCGCAATTCGAGAGGCGTCGTCGTGGAATGATCGTATCGGCAAAGCAATCACAACCTCGTCCACAACACTTTTCCGGAGAAAGTCGGGAAGGCTGTCGAGGTTGCAAGCTAGAGAATAGCCGTTTTGGCTGACTTGACCGATGCCCTCCCACGGTTGGTCTGCGAATCCGATCACCCGGTAGCCAAGCTCGGGCCGCGACTGGATCTTATCGGCAAATTGAACGGCGCGCGCATTGCTGCCCACAATCAGCATGTGGCGGAGGTTTCGTCCGTGTAACCGGGTTTGCACCAGCACCGCCCTCATCATGAGTCTGCTGCAGATCAGCATCAGGGTGCTGAGGGCCCAGAAAACCACCGCGAAGGCAGGAGTTGCCATACGGATGTGAAACAGCATGGACGCGCCGGCCAGGCACAGCGTACCCAGCGAGGTTGCCTTCATAACGTCGGCGACTTCAGCGATGCGGCCGGAGAGCCGGCGCGACGCATACAATCCACACATCGAAAACAAGACGTGCCACAGAATGATCAAGCCAAGAAAAATGAAGCAGTTCCCCACCTTGACCCGCATGGAGAGAAAATCGGCCATCGAGATGGTATGACCCACCCCTGACGTTGGCACTGTTGCCAGCCCGAAGGCGAGCACTACCACCGCCAGGTCGAACAACTTGAGCGCATTTAAGAGAATGTCACGCCTACGGCTGATCATGCTAGCTCCTCACAGCAGGCCAAATAAGCTTCATCAAAGAAACTCGGTAGATCGCATTGTTGTGACGAAATCTGACAGTCGGGTATCCGGTCGAGACCGGGGAAGGAGCGGCGATTTACTGTATTACAGACGGTTGTAGATGTTGTCCGGAATAGGAAAAGTCCGTTGGTTCAGCACTGCTCCAAGAACCGGCACGTTGGCGGCCTTGAGCTCCTGCAACGCCTTCCGGGCAACGTCCCGGCGCGTAGAATTCGCCTTCAGAACCAGCACAACCCCATCCGACGAACTGCCCAGAACGATGCCGTCGTTGCAAGTGTTGGTCGAGGCTACATCCATGAGCACATAGTCGAACTGAGACCGCAACTCAGCCAGGCGGTGGCGCAGACTTTCTGACGCTACCTTTTCCTCCCAGTTCTCCACGCTCGATCCGCAGCTCAAAAGCCACAGATTCTTCCGCGACAGCTGGCGGACATACTGCTGCAAAGGGTCGGATCGAAGAAGAGCGTCCGATAGCCCGAAGTGATTGTCCACCGCAAATTGTTGATGCAAACCCGGAGAGCGCAAATTGCAATCCACCACGCAGACTGAACCGTGGATCTGAGAGGCCAGGACCTCGGCGACGCGCGCGCACATCCAACTGGATCCGGCTCCCACTTCTGCGCCCGCAAAAATGACTTGCCGCTGGCCCTGCGCTGCTGGCAGCAGGAATAAGTTGAGCACCAGTTTGGCGATCTCGTCCCGTACCTTTCCCGCGACATCCAACGCGGGTATGGACGGCTCCGTTTCTACCGGAGGCATAGTGACGGGCTCGGTAGCCACCTCTGGTGATACCGGCATCTCCAGCATGCCACCGACTTGTTGTAACAGCTCGAAATTTCTGCTCAACCCTGGCCTCCTGAATCTCTTAGAGCTTTCCCTGCTTGGCGTAACTGGTCGACTCATCCTCTACGGCTTCAGACTCCGCCACTCTCTCAGCGCGAGAGATGACCTCACCTCCGCCATTTCCATTGCCGTTCCAACTATCCTGAAAGCCATTCTGTTTCAGAGAGACTGTCCCCAGCACTGGAACATTCAGCTCGCTGAGCACCTCCGCCGGCGTCCGGAACGATGTATCCATGTAATCCAAAGCAAATGCCGTGCCCAGGCTCACCATGACTGCCAGCATTAGGCCTACGACCAACGCCGTCCACGGCGAATTCGAGGGAAGCGTAGGGGCAATGGGCTGCTCCGCTATGGCAACGTTGAGGATGCGGGTCTGATCCAGCGCGTTCGTCATGCGCGCTTCCTCGCGCTTGCGCTGGTACATGAGATAGTTTTCCTCGTCGGTCTTCATGGTGCGCAGCAGGTCCTGCTGGACAATTCCTTTTTGGTCCAGGTCCTCGGCTTTCGCCTCGTAGTTGGAAACAATCGCCTGGGTCGCGGCCGCGCGAGCCTGCAAACCGCTGTAATCCGCCTTAGCCTTGGCCAGTTCCTCATTGATCCAGCTGTAGGTCGGATTACGATCCGTCGTTTCGGCTCGGATGGGCCTGCTTTCCTCCGTCACAATCGAGGCCTTCGCATCGGCGATTTCCTTATCGACCTCCTGCACCAGAGCATAAGTTGGCTGGTACTTGGTTAACAGCTCGGTCCGCTTCAGTTCCAGAGTCATCAACGTGGCCTTGAGACCCTGCAGAACCTGGGCATCGTCGGTCTCGCTGGCCGACGTGGTCAGACGTTGTGGGGTCGTGCCCGCCTGTTTCTCGAGAGCCCGGATCCTCTCTTCGGTACCGGCGATCTCAGCTCGCGTCTGCTGCAAGCTGGCGCGGAATTCGCTCAGCTTCTGCAGCGTGATATCCCGAGCCACCTGGGGTGCCACACCGTCTTGCTGGGTGGAGAACGCCTTAAGCTTCGCCTCGGCATCGGCCAGATTCTTCCCGTAGGCTTGCGTCTCCTGGTCAAAAAACTCGAATTGCCCGGGCGGACGGTGTACCGCTACATTCTTTTTCAGGTACGCATCCCCAAGGATGCTCAGAACCTTGGCGGCCAACTGCGGATCGTCAGCGGTATAACTGACCGAAATGACATTGCTCTTGCGGACCACTTCAATCTTCAAGTCGCTCTGCAGGCGCTTGGCAGCCTTGGCGACTCGCGTCGCCTCATCTCCCCTGCCAAATAGATACGCCAGGAACGGCTTCTTCTGATCCAGCCCACAGGTAACCACCACCTGGCGCAGCACGTCCGCGCTTTCGATCAGCTCGACCTCGGAGTTCAGCTCTTCTTCCGTCACTTCGCCGCGAGATTCGGGAGGAGTGCTCTCGCCAGGACTGATCACTGGGTCCAGCCGCTCGCGCTCGATCAGAAACTTCGTGGAGGCTCGATACTCCGGGGCATGTAACACCGCCGCAAGAACGGCGCCAGTAAGAATCCCTAGAAAAGAGAGAACAACGACACGTTTGTGACGAAACAGAATCGTTATTACGTCCCGCAGACTGAAACTGAAGGCGGCCTGGCTGTTGACTCGATCTAGGTCGTTGCTGTTCATCCTGTCCTCGCTTCTGAACTTCGTAACTTCCTCGCTGCTTGGTAAGACTTCAAGAACTAGTAAGGGTTCACAAAGGTGCCCATGGACGCGGTCGGCAAGAAAGGCTTTATCTTGGACAAGCGGTTCTTAGGCACGAATAACATGTCTCCGGGATGCAGATAAGGGTCCTCGTGCAGGTTCCCTTTCTTTTCCATTTCCTTCACATTGATAATCTTGGCTGAAACCCAATCGTTGTCGACACGCCGGAACAGCAATACCTGGGAGTGTTTGGCGGCGTCGTTGAAGCCGCCGGCGATGGCGATCGCCTGGGTCAAAGTAGTCTCGCCCCGCAATTCATACTTTCCCGGTTTGCCAACCTGCCCGTCGGCAATGAAATAGGGCTTTTCAAAATCCTTCAGAACGACCGAGATCACGGGATCCTTCAGGATCTTCCCGTATGCCTGCTTCAGCGTTTCCGTCAATTGCGGCACCGTCTGACCGACCACACGAACATCCCCGGCCCCGCGA
>CAVRCN010000021.1:0-83129 GCA_963719575.1 uncultured Acidobacteriaceae bacterium | reverse complement strand
CATGTCTCCCATGCCGCCGCCGTGACCGCCGCCGCCGGCCGGAGCCTTCTTCTCTTCCGGAATCTCGGAGACGAGGGCTTCGGTGGTCAGCATCAGGCTGGCGATGGAGCCGGCATTCTGCAGGGCGGTGCGCACGACCTTCGTCGGGTCGAGCACGCCGGCCTTGACCAGGTCTTCGTACTCGTTCGAGAACGCGTTGTAGCCGAAGTTCGCGTCCTTCGAGTCGAGCACTTTGCCCAGAACCACAGCGCCTTCTTCGCCGGCATTCTCGGCGATCATGCGCAGGGGTTCGGTGATGGCGCGCCGGACGATGTTGATACCGATCTGCTCATCGCCTTCCGCCTTCACCTTGTCGAGCGTTGCCGCGCAACGGGCCAGAGCCACGCCGCCGCCCGGGACAATTCCTTCTTCCACGGCCGCGCGGGTTGCGTGCATCGCGTCTTCGACACGAGCCTTCTTCTCTTTCATTTCGGTTTCGGTCGCGGCGCCGACTTTGATCACCGCAACGCCACCGACCAGCTTGGCCAACCGCTCCTGCAATTTCTCGCGGTCGTAGTCGCTGGTGGTCTTATCGATCTGGCTGCGAATCTCTTTCACGCGGCCTTCGATTTCCGCATGCTTGCCCTTGCCTTCGACCACCGTGGTGTTGTCCTTGTCGATGGTGATCTTCTTGGCCGAGCCGAGATCGCTGATCTGGACGTTCTCGAGCTTGATTCCCAGATCTTCCGTGATGGCCTTGCCGCCGGTCAGGATAGCGATATCCTGCAGCATCGCCTTGCGCCGATCGCCGAAGCCGGGCGCCTTAACGGCCGCCACTTGCAGCGTTCCACGCAGTTTGTTGACGACGAGGGTGGCAAGCGCTTCGCCTTCCACGTCTTCCGCGATGATGAGCAGCGGTTTGCCGCTCTTGGCGATCTGCTCGAGCAGCGGGAGCAGGTCTTTCATCGAGCTGATCTTCTTTTCGTTGATCAGGATCAGAGCGTTCTCGAGTGCGACTTCCATGCGCTCGGGATCGGTCACGAAATACGGAGAGAGATAGCCGCGGTCGAACTGCATGCCTTCGACCACTTCCAGCTGGGTCTCGAGCGTCTTCGACTCTTCCACGGTGATGACGCCGTCTTTGCCGACTTTCTTCATGGCCTCGGCAATGATCTTGCCGATGGTCTCGTCGTTGTTGGCGGAGATGGTGCCCACCTGGCTGATCATGCTGTCGTTATTGACGGGCTTCGAGAACTTATCGAGCTCGCCGTTGATGCGGTTGCCTTCTTTGTCGAGCTTGCCGCAGATGGTGGTGACGGCCTTCTCGATGCCGCGCTTCAGGGCCATTGGATTGGCTCCGGCAGCGACGGTCTTGACGCCCTCGCGGAAAATTGCCTGCGCGAGAACGGTGGCGGTAGTGGTGCCGTCGCCGGCGACGTTGGAAGTCTTGGAAGCGACTTCGCGAACCATCTGCGCGCCCATGTTCTCAGCGGCATCGCGCAGTTCGATTTCCTTGGCTACGGTAACGCCGTCCTTGGTGATGGTCGGCGATCCGAATTTCTTTTCGATAACAACGTTGCGGCCCTTGGGGCCCAGTGTGACCTTCACAGCGTCGGCCAGAAGGTTCACGCCGCGCAGGATTGCCTGCCGCGACTCTTCTCCATGAATAATGGATTTTGCCATTGTGTTTCCTCCTAATGA
Source organism: uncultured Acidobacteriaceae bacterium (assembly GCA_963719575.1). Classification (GTDB taxonomy): domain Bacteria; phylum Acidobacteriota; class Terriglobia; order Terriglobales; family Acidobacteriaceae; genus Sulfotelmatobacter. Next base: position 81,449 of record CAVRCN010000021.1, on the reverse strand, counting down.
AGTTCTGTTTGCAGGACTGGCCTGCGGATTGTGTCGGAACCTGTTGCTCAGCTTGCAGGGCTTCGGGCTTCGGCTATCGGGCTTCGGCAAAGCTTCCGATCACCCGACTTAGTGCGAAACCACGAAATCCTCCACCTGACGGCAGCGGGCTTTAAGGCCAGGCTCTTGATTTGCTGAAGCCCGAAAGCCGAAGCCCGAAGCCAGCTACTTGCGGCTTCCAGCCGTTTCCTTCTTCGCGCCGCTGTGGGCCAGGATGCCAAGCACTTCCTCTTCGCGCATGATGATGAAATCTTCGCCATCAAGCTTGATCTCGGTGCCGGAATACTTGCCGAACAGGATGCGGTCGCCTTCCTTCACGTCGAGGGGGCGGACCTTGCCTTCTTCGTTGATCTTGCCCTTGCCGGCCGAAATCACTTCACCTTCCTGCGGCTTCTCTTTGGCCGAGTCCGGGATAATGATTCCACCGCGGGTGGTTTCGCCTTCTTCAATGCGCCGCACCAAAATGCGGTCATGGAGCGGGGTAAATTTCGCCATGGTTGCAAACTCCTTTCAAGTGTTTGGTTCGTTTCAGTTGATTGCTTCGTTGGATTGTTTCGAGGTTAATCTCTGTAACCCTATGATTTGGATGGGCTAATCTAGGCTGTTAGCAGTTAACCACACCGAGTGCTAATTATAGGACCCGAGTAGCTGGTTGTCAAGGGCGAGCACAGAAAATGCCTCAGACCTCCTCTCAATCGGGAATCTGTGTCCGTTGCCGGCGGGCAGCGGATTCCTCCTGTCTCGCTTCGCTCGCGCGTCGGAATGACAAAGAGTCGAGGTTGAGGATTGAGCATTCGAAATGACAAAGGGTGTGGGGAGGAATTGCGAGTGCGATTGGGGTTACTGACGATCCTCCATAAACCTTGTCATTCCGAATCGGGCTGAAAGCCCGGTGAGGAACCTGCTGTCCGCGCTACCCGCATGACAGCTGGCCCACCCCAACCCTCGGCCAAGTCCTCCCAGGTCGGGTTGCGTGCTTCAATCAGAGCGACCTTCTTCTCGCGCCGCCACTTCTTGATCTCGGTCTCGCGCGCGATCGCGTCCCCGATGTTGTGGAAGGTGTGAAAATATACCAGGCGGTGCACGCGGTATTTCCGGGTGAACGCCCCGCCCTCGCCGGTTCTGTGGCGCAGCACGCGAGCCATAAGAAATCCAATCACGCCGACATAGATCACGCGGCTTTTGCTCGCCACGATGTACACGTAATAGGTCCGCTGCTGACGGGCCATACTGATGATCTCTCAACAAGAGTTTGTCATTCCGAACGGGGCTGAAAGCCCCGTGAGGAACCTGCTTTCCTCGCTATCCGCATGACAGCAGTCTCGACCCTGCAGTCCCCGATCTGTGGAAAACTTTGTCAAGGGGGTAAGCGAAGGTTTTTAACCTAACTCACTGATTCCGCGAACAATATATTGTCCAAAACCATGTCACATTTCCTCTTCGAATTTGCTATTCTGGATATAGATAGACAAAACGAATGGCGCAGGCCGAAATCGGCACTGCGCCATTTCTTTTGCCGTCAGAACTCAGGGGGACAGCCATGGGCGCACCTTCGCGCAACAGATCATCGCGCAAGCGTAGGAACCGTCCCCCGCCCCGCCGCCCCAACACCAAGCAAACCGGAGAGCGCTCCGAAGCCGCTTTTCTGCACCGCGCCTCCGGCCTCGGATTCGGCGTCGCCAAGTCCTGGGCGACAGTCTCCGTTACGATTTCATCCTCGACAACGGCGAGCGTCTCTGGCGCATTCAGATCAAATGCACCGAATCCATCCGCGCCCAGGCCTACGAAACCCGCGCCACCTACTCCGTCGGCAAAGGACGCGCCGTCTACACCGCCCGCGACAACGATTTCCTCGTCGTCCACGTAGTCCCCCTCAACGTCTGGTACGTAGTCCCCGTCGCCCAATGCACTCCCCGCGCCATGCTCCGCTTCTATCCCCACCGCCAAGCCAAGAAGATGCGCCTCGAAAAATACCGCGAAGCCTGGCACCAGCTAAAACCCACCCACCCCGGAGCCAACGGCCCCATCACCATCCAAGCCGCAGCCGACGAAACCACCAATGCCACCCAACCCTCTGTCATCCTGAGCGAAGCGAAGGACCCATGCAACCTGCCCGACGCCATCCCATAAGCACCGGGTGCCCCATTTCTCGCGTCGTTTGCGAGAAGTGGGGAATTTGACTTCGTCCCTGTAGGTCGGACACTCCTGTCCGACACCTTTGACCCTCCCCTCCGCACCCACAAGCGAGGCTGCTCCATCTCAAACAGAAAGGGGTGGGATTCCCGATTGCGAACGGATTGGGATTCTAGTGTGCATCTTCCTTCAAGCTTAGGTTTTGGCATCCCGCCACCGCCACTGCGAGGCTACCCCACCCTTCGCGCTTTTCGAAGGTTGCGAGCCACCACATCACCCCCGCCCTTTCCAGTAGCCGGGCCGCCGACGCCCATGAACGACCGCCAGCACAAACGTCCGGGAAGGTTCGTTGCGATAAACGATGCTGAAAGGGAATTGCTGGAGAGTGTACTTGCGAAAGCGCAGAAAGTAAGCGGGCCAGCGTTCCGGAAACTTTTCGATCTGCTCGACAGCCTGTCGGAAAGCCCGCTCAAACTTGATGCCTGCGGGGAGGCTCCTGTCGCAGTACCAAGCAAGAGCGTTTAGGTATTCGTCTTCCGCCTCCGCTTGAAACTCGAGCGGACGGTCTGCCATGACGGCTTACTTTTCTTGGAGCAGGGCCTGCCCCTTCCGCTGAACCTCGCTCCACGGAACCGTCTTGGCCTTGCCTGCCTGCACTTCGTCCATACGGCGCGCGATCTCTTGCTGCCAGGCCGCTTCCGCAACCTCATCCACGTTCTGATCTAGGCTCTCGATCAGGGAACTGGCCAGGGCCGCGCGGGCTTCCGGTGGAAGAGCCATCGCCTTCTGCAACAAGTCATCAAGTTCCGGAGACATACTCAAATTCTACGCCCACTCTGCCATTTGGCAAGGAGCATGTTCGTAACAGGAATTCGGCCGAAGCCCGAAGCCCGAAAGCCGAAGCCCGCTCCTCCTCCCCCTTTGCTTTCAATGACATAGACCCGTATAATCCCCCACAGCACCGCTAAACCTCAATTTTGCGCCGTTCGTTGGGTTGTGGATGCGCATTCCCTAGGCCTGCAATACGATAGCTGCAGTCACTATCCCAGGGAAAAGTGTATGACCCAGGTTGTAATGGTCCAGATTTGCGCGGGCCAGTTTCATTCCCAGGGAGAGCCACAAGTTGCATTGGGTTTCTCAGGCAAAGGATAGGGAGAAGACTAGGCGCAAGGCCAGCCCGATCCACGAAGCAAAAAAGTTTTGATTTAAGCTAAGAGCCAAAAGCCAAAAGCCAAAAGCCAAAAGTAAAAGCCAGGAGCCAGAAGCTAATATGCGCAAGCCGATCAAGTACGTGGAAAAAGTAGCTGTTGCCGCCGCGAAAGGCGCTTGGGTTGTGTTCGATCGTTTCAATCGCATCAAGCCCAACCCGTCGCCCACCCCTAAGTGGTCCGACAAGCCGCTGCTCAAGTCCTACGAAAAGTCGAAGCCTCCGCTCGGCTGGCCCCGCTCCACCGATTCGCTGTGCCCGAAGTGTGTGCCGGAAATCCGGCAGCAGATTCTTGACGGCAAATTGCCGCACGAAGTGCTGATGAACGAGAAGGTCGGCGAGATCAAAGCCACCATCGTCGAACGCGACGGCAAGATTCTGATGGTGAAAGACTGCCCCAAGCACGGCCACTTCGAAGACGTGATGTCGATTGACACCGATTTCTCGAAGCACCTAGAAGATGTGTTCCCCGGCCGCGACATCGCCGCGCACAACGACGAAAAGCTGCACCATCACGGGTCTTCGACCGTGAAATATGGTCGCGGCTCCGTGCTGACCATCGATTTGACCAACCGCTGCAACATGATGTGCGATCCCTGTTTCATGGACGCGAACCAGGTGGGCTTCGTCCACGAACTGCAGTGGGAAGAAATCAAGACGATGCTCGACAACGCGATTACCATCAAGCCGCGTCGCCAGATGAGCGTGCAGTTCTCCGGCGGCGAGCCTACGTTGTCGCCGTACTTCCTGGACGCCGTTCGCTACGCCCGCAAGGTGGGATACAACTCCGTGCAGGCCGCGACCAACGGAATTGAATTTGCCAAGAGCTTCGAATTCTGCCAGCAGGCAGTCGAAGCCGGCATGCGCTACGCCTATCTTCAGTTCGACGGAATCGGCAACGCGGCCAACGCTCACCGGATGGTCGGCAACTTGTTCGACGTTAAGCTGAAGGCCATCGAAAACCTGCACAAGGCCGGAGTGGAAATCGTTCCCGTAGTAACGATCGTGAACGGCATCAACAACGAACAAGTCGGAAGAATCATCAAGTTCGCGCTGGATAATCCGAAGACGATCAGCTTCCTGAGCTTCCAGCCGGTCAGCTTCACCGGCCGCGACGAAGCAGTCACCGACGATCGCCGTCAGGCGCAGCGCTACACGCTGAGCCACCTGGCGCACGACGTTAAAAATCAGACCGGCCTGGGCGAGCCAAGCCGCGACTGGTTCCCGATCAGCTTCATGGGAACATTCAGCGACTGGGCCGACCTGATGCACGCCAACGACGTAAAAAACGATTGGGGCCAACTAAGTTGCGGCTGTCACCCGAATTGCGGGACTGGGATGGCGGTGATGATCGATAAGGAAACCAAGGAAGCGGTTCCGGTTACGGCGTTTTTGCACGGGGATCAGCTGGCGAAGGATATTGCCAAGGTGAATGATGCGTCGCGGGGGAAGTTTCTCACCGGGTTTGGGATGGCGTTGTGTTTGATGAAGAACTACGATCCGTTCCAGTCGCCGACGCACTTTAAGTTGACGGATCTGCTGAAGAAATTCGACAAGAACTATCACATCACGGGCAAGAACTACGGCAAGGTCGGCGCGGACCGCACCGTCGACGACGTGATGAAACGGCGCACGACCGACCGCTGGAACTTTCTGTTTATTGCGGGCATGTGGTTCCAGGATTTGTTTAACTACGACTTCCGGCGGACGGAGCAGTGCATTATTCCGTATGCGACGCAGGAAGGTGAGATTTCGTTCTGCGCCTATAACACCGGCGTGGGATGGCGGAACATCATCGAAAAGATGCACATGACGGCCACGCTGACCAAGTGGTACGAAGAGCACGGGCGGCACGAGATTTTCGCGGGCGGCAAGAAAGTGAAGATGGAAGAGGAGCACGTCGACTATCTCAGGCTGCGCGAAGCTCTGGTGACCAACGAACTGCAGCATGATCTCGACAATCTGGGCATCGCGAAGAACGCTCGCGAAGAGAAAGTGCGGGCCAGAGACGCGAAACAGAAGGCTACGGCTGCCGGAAATTCCCCACTTCTCGCAAAGGACGCGAGAAATGGGGCACCCGAACCGGACGGCGTGGATCGTGGGCCCAAGGTGAACGACGAGGCTTACAACGCGCGCATGGCTGCGCTTTACCGGGAAGTGGTTCTCAAGGAGAAACCGGTGGTGGCGGAGAATGGGTTCATTCCGCTGGGGGCGCTGACGGGCAACGGGAACGGGACGCAAGCTGCGAAGCCGGAGATTGCGGAGCCGGTTGCGGGGGATTAAGTCAGCTTCTAGCTACTAGCTTCTAGTTCAACCAAGAACGGGCCGCCCACAAGGCGGCCCGATTTCTTTCCCCCACATTCTTGAGTGGGGATGCGGTGCCGTTTTGAGAAGGTCTCCGCCCCTCGGCTCAGGCGGGTCTTCTCACGAAGGACATCGCAGATATGGTCTACAACAGAAAATCCCCACTTCTCGCAAGCAGCCCTTCGGTCCCGTCGACTGCAGTTGAGGATGCGGGCTGACGTAAGGTCCCTCACCGGGCCTTCGGCCCCGTTCGGGATGACAAGCGATTTTGGGGTTGCTGGGAACGACGACACGAATTGTACAAACTGATGACATGGCGGTGACAAGCTCACGAGTGCATGCGGCCTAGCATGAGGACGATTCGCAGATCAGAGGAAATGCGGCGTCGGGTGTAGATGGCGGGAGGCGAACCGCAGTTCTGACCGCGCAAGGGAAAAGGAGAATTTCCGCATGCAACGCCACAAGATTGCTCTCACGATATTTTTTGGGCTCGGGCTGATGTTGGCTTCGAGCGCGGCCATGGCGCAGTATCAACTGTCGAATCTGGATTCCAATCAACTGGCGTGGGCACGGCACACGGATCCGCTGCAGGTGAACGGGTGGGGAATCGCGCGCTCCGCGGGTTCACCGTGGTGGGTGAGCGACCAGGGTTCCGGATGGTCGACGATTTACGATGGCAAGGGAAATATAGAAGGACTGAAAGTATTGATTCCAACGGCGGGGAACGGCCCGGCTTCGCCGGCCGGGGTAAATGGTCCGGGGCAGCCGACCGGGATTGTTTACAACGGCTCGACGGACGGGGAGTTCCAAGTGGGAGGATGGTCGTCCATCTTCCTGTTTGACACTCTGGACGGGACCATCAGCGGCTGGGCGCCGCAGACAAACAAGAATCAGGCGATTGTGGCGGTGGACAACTCGGCGAGCGGGGCGCAATACACGGCTCTGGCGATCACCAGCAAGCCTTCGGGAAATTTCATCTATGCGACGGACCTGGTGAACAATAAAGTGGACGTATATGACGGCACGTTTACGTGGGTGACTTCGTTTACCGATCCCACGATTCCGGGCGGGTGGGGGCCATTTGGCATCCAGGATATTAATGGACTGCTCTACGTTGCGTTTGTGGATATTGCGGAAGGGCCGGGCGGAATCATCGACGTCTTCAACGAGGATGGCACGTTCGTGCACCGGCTGATTGAAGGCGCGCCCTTGAATCAGCCCTGGGGATTCGCCGTGTCTCCGAAGAACTTTGGTCCGCTCAGCAATGCGCTGCTGATTTCAAATAACACCAACAACGGCACGATCAATGCGTTCAACAGCCTGACCGGAAAATTTATCGGCACGTTGAAAGACACCAGCGGAAAGGCGATTGTGATCAACCAACTGTGGGCTATTGGATTCGGCGGGGGGACGGCGGCCAACGGGACGACGAGCGAACTGTTCTTTACAGCCGGTCCGGGGAACAACCTGGCTGGGACGTTTGGAGTGATTACGTTTAAGTAGGCAGAAGTTCCGGCGAGGGGGTACACAAGGGCCGCTTGAACAGAGCGGCCTTTTGCTTTGGGTTCGAAAAATTCGTAGCCACGGCGGGCATCGGAGTTCACTGAGTTGCGCGAACATCGCACTGCTCTGGCTATGTGTTTTAGGTGCGTAAGACTATTTTCGCTTGCTTCGCTTCGACTCGGGCGATGGTCGCACGGAGCCACGCCCCCAGCGCTTCCTCGATCTCCTGCTGGGTCCCGGTTCGGTACAACGAGTCGAGGGTCTCCCCGCTCGGCGACAACGGAATATGAATGCAAGGAGTTTGTTCCTTGCGCGCGTTCGCCGGGACGAATTGCATCAGGAGACATTCGTTGCACGGTTTCCGGTCCTTGGAATTAAAGTTCATGCAAGTCGGGGAATCCTCAAAAACAAAACGTGCCCGCCAGGATTCGCGCGGCAAGCGCCCGTAGCCGCCTTGCTCAAGAAACGCCAGTTCGAATTTCAGCACATCCAGCAGGTTGCGTTCATCGTTCGGCATAGAGTCACCTTCACCCATAGTGTGGTCTTACGCATAAGGTGACGCCGTGACCTGCGTCACAGTTGGCCGTGAGGAGCATCACGCGGCTTGTTCACAGGACGGTTCGAAGAGGGATTGTGGAAGCAAAAGGCGTCCATTGGTATTTGCATTACAACCAGCTGTGACGCGGATCACAGAAGGAGCACCCGCAAAAGTGCTTCAATTTGCAAGAGCTCATGGCTTTTACTTGCGCTTCAGATCGGGCTCGCTAAAACCGGAACGGAATTTAAAAATATTGAAGGGAGCTTAGACATGAGAAGAATCAACTTCAGAGTGCTTGCAATCGCAACCGTATTCGCAGTTTTCTTCAGCATGCCCCTGTCGGCGCGTGCGCAGGACGCAGCAAGTCTTTTCAAATCGAGATGTGCTGGCTGTCATAATGCGGACGGCACCGGCTCGGCCATGGGCAAGAAAATGGGAGCCCACGACTTTACCACCGCCGGGGTACAAGGCATGTCAGACGCCCAGCTTACCGAGATCATCACCAACGGCAAGAACAAGATGCCGAAGTATTCGTCCCTGAAGCCGGAAGAAATCAAGGGCCTGGTGGCTTATATCCGTACGCTGAAAAAGTAGTCCCGGCGGGTTCTTGCCTTCAACGTCGGGAAAAAGTGCAACGCATGATCTGAAGCCCGGAGTGTGTCTGCACCACCCTGGCATAGAACGAAAAACAGAACTGGGAGTGAAGTAAGGTTTGGAGATCAGACTTGCCGAAAAGGAAGCGACCCACGGCAGACATCCTTGGACGTTTGAGCTTCTCGTATCTGATTTTTTTCTTTTCGGTCTGTCTTTTTTTAGTTTGCGCGTCCATGCTCGCGCAGGCACGAGCCCAAGGGAAATTGCCCCAGCCGCTCAAGCAGGACGAAAATTGCCTCGCCTGCCACGGCCAGGCGGGAATGACGTTGGGCACCGGCAAAAGGATCTCGATTGATCCCCTGAAGCACGCGGCGAGTGTCCACGGAATTTTGGGCTGCACCGATTGCCACACCGCCATCAAGGATTATCCGCATCCCGCCAAAGTGGCAAGAGTTCAATGCTCCGCCTGCCATGCCGATGAGGCTTCGCATTTGTCGAACACTGTCCATGGCGCGCTCGGCGACGCAGCCTGCCAATCTTGCCACGGCGATCCCCATGAGGTGAGTGCCGCCGCTCCGTTGGCTCCGGTCAAGTGCGCGCAGTGCCATGCCGATGAAGTAAGGGAACTTCGCCAAAGCATCCACGGACAGGCAGCTGCAGCCGGCGACCCGGATGCCCCAACCTGTTTCTCCTGTCATGGGCCCGTGCATCAGATTCAGTCCTCGGGCGATGCGGCTGCCACCGTCGCCAAGAGAAATCTGCCGGAAACTTGCGCGGCCTGTCACAGCAACCCGCAGTTTCTTGCCCGGCACAACATTCCATTCGTACACCCCGTCGAACTCTATCGCCAAAGCGTCCACGGACGAGCCTTAGTCGACGGAGACGGAGCCGCTGCAACCTGCTCTGATTGTCATGGCAGCCACGGAATTTTTCCCGCGCAAGATGCGCGCTCCAAGGTTAACCACTTCAACATCCCGGCAACCTGCGGACAATGCCATGCCGACATTGCCAAAACATACCTGGAGAGCGTCCACGGACAAGCCACAAAAAATGGCGTGTCCGGTGCTCCGGTGTGCGTTGACTGTCACGGCGAGCACCTGATCCTGGCGCCGAAAGAGGCGGGATCGCTGGTGAACGCGTCGCGCGTTTCGATGGCCACCTGCGGCCGCTGTCACAGCGATGAACGCCTCGCCCTGCGCTACAATCTGCCCGCCGACCGCGTTCCATCCTTCGCCGACAGTTATCACGGTCTCGCCATGCGCGGAGGATCGCAGAGTGTGGCCAACTGCGCGTCCTGCCACGGCGTGCACAACATCTTTCGTTCGAGCGACGCGCGTTCCACGGTGAACGCCGCCAACCTCTCCAAAACCTGCGGCAACTGCCACGCCGGCGCGGGCAATCATTTCGTCATCGGCCCGGTGCACGTCAGCATTTCGAGCGGTCCGGCGCATCCCGTCGTCAAGTGGATCCGCTGGACCTATCTCGTGCTGATCCCACTGACTTTGGGTTTCATGATCCTCCATAATCTGTTGGACTTTTTCGCCAAGCTCGTTGGTCGTGAGCCGCGCCACGAAACCGGAGCGCAAGTCTCGCGCATGAATCGAAACTTCCGCATCGCGCACTGGGGCGTCATCCTCAGCTTTCCGACTCTGGTTTTCACCGGATTCGCGCTGAAGTATCCGGACGCCTGGTGGGCGCGTCCGCTATTGCTGCGGGAAGGTCACTTCGCATTTCGCGGCGCGGTGCATCGCGCCGCCGCGGTTCTGCTGATCGCCTCCACCGTCTACCACGTGATTCACCTCGCGGTAGTCCGGCGCGACCGCCTGTTCCTGAAAGCCATGCTGCCCCAATTCAAAGACGCGAAGGACCTGCTGCAAGTCCTCGCCTACAATCTCGGCCTAACCAAAATCGAAACGCACTTCGCAAAATTCAACTACGCCGAAAAAATGGAATACTGGGCCTTCCTGTGGGGCACGGCAGTGATGACCGTCTCCGGTCTTCTACTCTGGTTTAACAATTTCACGCTGCGCTATTTTCCAAAGTGGGTGTCGGACGCGGCCACCGCCGTCCATTATTACGAGGCCCTGCTCGCAACCTTCTCCATCCTGCTCTGGCATTTCTACATGGTGATCTTCGACCCGCTGGTCTACCCGATGGATACCGCCTGGTTGAATGGCAAAGTCCCCGCCGATCATTACCGGCATTCCCGCCCGGAATATTATCGTGCCCTGGAACGCGCCCACCAGATCGAGCTACCCATCACCCCCGCCGACAGCGACGCCGATCTCAAATCCTAGAAACCGGGTGCCCCATTTCTCGCGTCCTTTGCGAGAAAGCCTGCCCTGAGCGAAGTCGAAGGGTGGGGCTTTTGACTTGAACCCCGGCGCCACTCCTACGCCGGAATCAACGATTCCAAAGCCACCCGATTCGGAATCACCAAAGTAGATCCACTCTGCTGAATCAGCCGCTGCTTCTTGAACCCCGCAAACAACCGGCTCACCGTCTCCCGCAACGTCCCAATCATCTGCCCGATTTCCTCGTGAGTCAGCGCCAGCTTCATCTGGCTGGGATTCCTCGCCTCGGCATTCTGATCAAGCCACCCCACCAGCAGCCGCGCAAACTTCTCGCTGGCCGAGTCCGAAAGAATCAGATCCCGGATCTCGCGGCACGTCGCGGAGTAATCCAGGCTGATGTGCTGCGTCACCCACAGCGCGAGCTCACCGTGAGCCCGCATCAGCCGCAGCAAATCCGTGTGCCGCACGAAGCTTATCTCGCTGGGTTCCTGCGTCTCAGCCGTAGCTTCATAAGCGCGCCCCGAGACCACCGCCGCCACTCCCAGCGGCCAACCGGCATCGACCATTCTCAAAATCAAAGTCCTGCCATCGCTGCCACAAATGGAAAGCTTCACGCGTCCTCGCCGCACGATAAACACTCCCCGCGCAGCCTGCCCCTCGGCGAACAAAACCGCTCCGGTCGGATAGCTAGTGGTAATCGCCTCATGCTCCAAGGCCTCCGCGACGGCCGGAGAAAGATCGCAAAAAGTCTTGTCGCCTGGTTTGTCGGCAGGTACCACTTTATGAGCGTTATTAACGATGTGAGAAGCCATGAGTGCCTCCGCCTTCAATCTTACTTTGGCAAGATCCTCGCCACTCTTTCCGGGCGGAAATAACTTTCAAGCAAGCACCTAAGCAAAACAAAATAAGCCACTTAACATGATTTCGTGAAATTGGTCGATGCCAGACTCCTCACCCGAAAGGAGCCCAAGTGCGTCCTTTCCCGCACCTATGTGTGATCCCAATCACCCTCTGGATGGTTACAGGGCACGTACCGTAAGGCGGACACTAGGGGGCATTTCTCGGGGGTCTTGCGGAGACAGTTAGGTTTCTACCCGGGTGCCCCATTTCTCGCGTCTTTTGCGAGAAAGCCTGCCCTGAGCGAAGTCGAAGGGTGGGGATTTTGACCTCGAATCCAGATACGACCCCCGCTCAACCCATCGTCGCATGGATCGTATTCAACAGCGCCGTTCTGCTAAAAGGTTTCTCCAGCAGAGTCACTCCCACCTTCAACACCTCGCGATTCGCCATCAGCTCCCCGGTGTAGCCCGACATGTACACAACTTTCAAATTCGGGCGCGATGCGCTAAGCCTCTCCACCAGCTCCGGACCGCTCATGCGCCGCATCACCACATCCGTCAACAACAGATCAATCGGTTCGGGATGCGACTCCGTCCACTCCAGCGCGGACTTCCCATCATCCGCCTCCACCACGGTAAAGCCGTTCTCTTCGAGCAGCTTTCGAGTCAGGCTGCGCATGATTTCGTCATCTTCTACCAGCAGGATCGTCGCCCCTTTTCGTTTCGGACTCGCCGTCTCCGCCTCCGGCCTGGATGCGACTCCGATCTTGTGCTCCGCGCTGGGCAGATAAATCTTGAACGTTGTCCCGTGGCCCGGCTCACTGTAAACCAGAATGTGTCCCCCACTCTGCTTCACGATTCCATACACCGTGGCCAGCCCCAGGCCGGTTCCTTTGCCCGCTTCTTTAGTGGTAAAGAAAGGCTCGAAGATGCGCGCCACCGTCGGCTCGTCCATGCCGCTGCCGGTATCGCTCACCGCCAGCAGCACGTACTTCCCCCCGGAGTTCGCCGCCCTATCCGATTCTTGCCTCACCCTGTGGTCCCCCGTGCCCTCTGTGGTCGAAGGATTGAGGCCACTACCTCCCACCGCCGCGATTTGCAGCGCCGCAAAGCTGTCATCAAAATCAACGACGCCGGTTTCGAGAATAAATTTTCCGCCACGCGGCATGGCATCCCGCGCGTTCACCGCAAGATTCACCACGATCTGGTCGAGCTGGCCCGGATCTATCTCCACCACGGCCGTCGGCGATCTGGGAACAATCAGAATCTCAATGTCCTCTCCCAGCAGCGGCCGCAGCAACTTGCTGATCTCCCGCAAACGCTCGTTCAAATCGAGGATGCGAGGCTGCACCGCCGAGGTCCGGCTGAAGGCCATCATCTGCTTGGTCAGCGACTTGCCCCGTTCAATGGCTTTCTTGATGTTCTCCACATACAGCGACGGTTCGGAGGCGGGATCGATGCGGTCGCGCAGAAATTCGCTGCACGCGTTGATAATCCCCAGAATGTTGTTGAAGTCGTGCGCCACGCCTCCCGCCAGCCGCCCGATCGCTTCCATCTTCTGCGATTGCCGAAGCTGTCCCTCGGTCCGCTTCTGCGCCGTGATATCGCGCGCAATCGCCGACGCTCCCACAATCTCCCCAGCCGCATTGCGCAACGGAGAGACTGAAATCGACACGCTCAAATGCCGGCCGTCTTTGGTCACCCGCACCGATTCATAATGTTCGGTGCTTTCGCCGCGCGCAATTTTCTGCAGAATCTCCGGAATCTCGTCCGGACGATCGCCCGGCGCCAGCAGCGATATATGTTTCCCCACCGCCTCGTCCGGCGCGTACCCATAGATGCGCTCGGCTCCCTTGTTCCAGCTGGTAATCGTGCCGCTCAAGTCTTTACTGAGGATCGCGTCTTCGGACGAATCGATAATCGAGGCCAGCCGCGCGCGGTATTCTCCCAGCTGTTCGGTGGTTCTCTGGTGCAGCTCTTCATTCACCCGCCGCAGCTCTTCCGCAATTCTCTTGCGGTCGCTGATGTCGCGGATCGCGCTCAGCACCAGCGTCCCTTTCTCGGTCGAAACCGGACTGAGGCTGATCTCCACCGGAAATTCCGACCCATTCCGCCGTCTGCCGTAAAGATCCAGCTCCGCCCCCATGCGCCGCGTCTTCGGGGCTTGCGCAAACTTCTCGCGATGCTGGTGGTGCTGGCTCCGGTAACTCTCCGGCACCAGCATCTCCACCTTCTGCCCAATCAGTTCGTCGCGCTCATAACCAAACAACTCCTGCGCCTGGGAATTGGCCTGAACAATGGTTCCGTCGCGGTCGACCGCGACCACGGCATCCGGAAGGGCCTCCAGCAGTTCCGTGGAAAGAAGAACCTCCGCCATGGTTTTGGCCGATGGCGAAGCCGCAGACGCGGGTTCGATGTGATCAGAGGGACGATGCAACGCACAACTCCGCCGTTTAGAAACTGTCGGTCAAATCTAATGCGGCAACCCGCAGCGTGTAAAGGAGCGCGAGAAATGGGTGTACACTCGTCTCCGACGAGGAGTGCGCGATGAAGGGCAATCCAAAAGTAATCAAAGAATTAAACGACGCTCTGCGTGAAGAGCTCACCGCCATCAACCAGTATTTCGTGCATGCGGAAATGTGCGAGAACTGGGGCTACAAGAAACTTGCCGACTATATCAAGAAGCAATCCATCGATGAGATGAAGCACGCCGAAGTGCTCATCGAGCGGGTCCTGTTTCTCGACGGAACCCCCACCATGGAACCTCTAAAACTCAGTGTCGGCACAACCGTGCGCCACATGATCGAAAGCGATCTGGCCCTGGAGTTGAACGCGGTGAAGCAATACAACGCCGCCGTGCTGATCGCCACGCAGGAAAAAGACAACGGCAGCCGCGATCTGCTGGTCAAGCTGCTCAAAGACGAAGAGGAGCATGTCGACTGGCTCGAAGCCCAACTCCACCAGATCAAGGAAGTCGGCTACGAGCGCTATCTTTCGTTGCAATCGTAGTAGCCTAGCCCAGGCGCGCCCCCGATTGCTGCGTCTCAGTTGGGCCGAGTTCCATTGACATTCCTGTTTTCTCGGGTATGATGCTGTTTCGACTCCCCGGCTGCCATTAGGCCGGTTCGGGCAATCTATATGATTGCCCTTCATTTTTATGGCCGCACCTGCCGCAGCAGTGCCACTGCGGAGACCGCAAGTGATCGTCTACATCAGACGGAGTCAATCCCTATTATGGGGCGGTGAAGTCAGCACCGAATCTCAAATGGTTGAATCTTGAACGCTATTGCAAGCTGTTGCGCCCGCACGATGATGTTCAGGCGATCCGCTATTTTACAGCGCTGATAAGCGGGCCCACAAAACCGAATCAAGAGGCCTATTTGAAGGCTCTCGCCACTACTCCCTTAGTAAATGTCGTTCTCGGAAAGTTCAAGGACAAAACTGTGAGATGTGGCGTGACCGGCTGTCTTCATGCAGCTTCAAAGAAGTTCAAAGTTCCAGAAGAAAAACGAACCGATGTTAACACAGCGATCTCCATGCTGGACGACGCATACCAGGACTTGTGTGACCACTTGGTATTATTCAGCGGAGATTCCGACTTGGTTCCATCCCTAAACATGGTCCGGCTTCGCTTCCCGGCCGAGATTATTACTGTGTATGTGCCATCCCGCGATCCGATTCGAGGAGCGGCTGTCGAACTCCGACTGGCGGCTTCCCACCATAGAGACCTCCCGCTTTTTCTCCTATCGAGAGCACAATTCCCCGATGCCGTTCCAGATGGCGCTGGGGGTGCGATCAATAGACTTGCCGCTTGGGCCTAAGGTCAAACCGAATCCGCAGCTCCCGTGGGCTTTGCAGTCCTGCACCGAAATTGACATAACTCCACTTCGGACTCAAGGCCGGCGTGACTTCGCGGGGCAGGTTCAATTTTCACTCAGTCGCCCGGAGCACAGCACCTCATTCGCTGCATCGAGAACTTCGCACGGGCGCGCCTTGTTCACCGCTCCACTGGCGCCCAGCTGCCGGTAGGGTCCCACTTCCCATGATCGAGGTCGATCGGATTGCATCACGATCACCGATGGCTGCCTGGGAATCTGCTTCAAGGCCTTGAGGAAGCCGTCGAGGAAATAATCAGAAAGGTGATCGGCCACAAACACCAGATCACATTCCTGCAACTTCAGAAGATCGAGCGCCGAGTGCCCATCCGACGCAGTCCTGGTGTCAAAGCCCGCATTCGCCAGAAAACCATCCATCACTCGCAAAACGCGCTCGTCATTGTCGACAATCAATATCCGCTGCTGCCGAAGCATTTCCATAACCTGCCTCCTGGGTTTTTGGTTTCTCTACATCGTCCGAAATGCCCATGGCCTTTTTTCGAAGAGTCGGTGACTCCGCGTTCAAATTCTGAGTGCATTGGAGGCGCCAAACGCGCAATTCGTGCGTTTGAGCGATTGCAGCTTTGATTTCAGTGATTTACGAGCTGAGTGGCGAACGGTTTCCGGACAAAAAACGAAAAAAACGCGTTTTTCTGCTCACCGCGCGCGTATTTTGCCCCATTTTCCCCCAGACACGACTATCGCGTGGCGGATAAGTCTCTGTCGCCCTTCCAGTTAGGCGCTACTTGCCTCTGGGTTTAAGAACTGGTTTGCGAAGGTTGGAGACCGTGCCGTCGGCGTTGTGGTTGGTCTGGTGGCAGGCCAAAACGCACGTGTTGCTGGTGCGGTTGTAGGAAACCGGCGCGCCGTTGTTCTGCCCTACCACGTTCGCGTCAAAGTTGACCAAGCGCTCGCCTGAGACGTTGGGAGAGATCGAGCCCATGCCGTGGGCGGTGTGGCAGGTGGAACAGGAAAAACCATCTTGCGAGACGTGGTTGCTGTGTCCGGTGAAGCTGGCGTTGGTCACGATGTTGCTCAAACTATGGCACTTGGCGCACATGCCGTAGGGCCCGGCGAGGCTGAGGTCGGGATTGGGAAACAGGTTGGTGACGACGCCACCGGGCGCCGCGGACTGGCTGAACTGATAGTTGTGCTCAAGAATGTGTGAGTTGACCGAACCGTGCGGGCCGTTGGGTCCAGTGCCGCCGAATTCGCGGTTGTCGTCGCTGTTGTGGCAATCGGTGCAGAAAATCTGCACGCCCATCAAACGCGACGCTGTGCCGTTTTGATTCAACATGTTGACGAGCAAACTGGGTTGCGGCAGTGGGCTCAGGCTGGCGTGGGTTACGGGATGGCTTGAGGTGGCCGTGGCGCTGAACTCAGGGATCACATTCAGCGGGTCGGGAGCTGAAACCAGGCGCGTGGGGGCGTAGCCGTAAATCAACAGTCTTTGTTTGCCTACACTTGTACCGTGGCAGCGCAGGCAGTTTTCATACTGGTTGACGGAGGGGAGGAGGACGGTAGTGCCGTCACTGGCGCTGATTCCGGTGGCGTTTGCTTGCGAAGGACGAATCGCCGGCGGCGCTCCGAAAGCAGCTACCTGGTTGGAGCCGTGCGGGCTGTGGCAGTCCACGCAGGTGGCGTGACGGTTGTTGTTGAGCACGGCGGTTTCGGCTTCGTCGTGGAAATTGTTGCCGGCGGGCAGGGGATGGCTGATCTTCGCAATCTCCGCCATTACGTTGGGAGCGGCCGGCGACAGCAGAGATCCGCCATTGTGGCAGGTCATGCAATCCTGGGTCGCGGGATCGGTGCCGGGCGACGCGGGAGCGGCCGGGCGCAGCAGGCGCATGGTCGCGGGGGAATTGTGATCCACGTGGCAGGAAGTGCAGGCGTTGAGGGCGACGGTGCCGTAGACGCCGGCGTGAGCATCGGGCGAGGTCTGGTTGGTTGCGGTTTGGTGAATGCTGTTGGCCCAACCCGCCAGCGGGTTGGGTTGAACGGTGAGCACGCGGTTGGGGTCGTGACAGGCGAGACACATCTGGCCGCTGGAACTGTCGCGGACCAGAAAATTCTGCGCGATGCGGTCCGTGCCTTGCACGTGGGGGTTGTGACAACTGGTGCATTCGATGTTGCCGTTGATCAGTTGCACCGCGCCGGTGGGGTCGGCGGTTTTACCCTGCGAGACCAGCGTGGCCACTAGATTCGAAGCGTCTTTCATGGGCAGGATCAGGCTGAAGGGATGGCTTCCGCTCAGGTTGGTGCCGAAGGAATCGACGCTGGCCATTGCTCCCGTGACCGGGATCGTGCCATACACTGCCGACTGGCCTACGGCCACGGTGCCGTCATGGCAACTCAGGCACAGACTGCTCGGCGCGCCGAGAGTCGGCTGCGTGCTGCCCTGTTCGACGTAGGTGGTGCTGGTGTAGGGAGTGTAGGTGGCCTTCGACAGCGTCTGGTTCCACAGCGGAGTGGTGGCTCCAAGTCCGCTGTGCGGAGCGTGGCAGAAGGTGCAGCCGAGGGAGCCCTGTGTGGTGACGGAAGATCCGCCGGCTGGGGTGAGGTTGTGCATGCCCAGCACGTCGCCGGGAACCTGCGCGCTGGCGAAGCGTTGGGTCAAGAGCAGTGCGCACAGCGACAGGAGAATCCATCGCACGGCCTTGCTCGTTATGGCGTTGGACTTCACGGTTTGCCGCTTCCTGGCTTAGTCCGGCGGTCCGGCTTCGCTGCCGCTGAGGCGTAGTAATGGAACACCTCGATGCGGTGATTGAAGGAATCGACCACGTAAATGCGGTCGTGATTGTCGATTTCGAGTCCGGTGGGCAACTGAAATTGTCCCAGGCCGGTGCCGCGCTGGCCGAAGTAATACAGGAGCCGGCCCTGGCGATCGAAGGCTTGTACCATACCCCACAAAGCATCGACGACGTAGAGATGGCCTTCGGAATCGAAGCTGATTCCTTTGGGACGGAACATTCCCGCACCTCCGCCCCCGACGCCGTCGGCGAGCTTGCCGATGGCGTAGTGAAAACTGCCGGAGCGGTCGAGAACCTGAACGCGAAAGTTCATGGCATCCACGACGAACAACTCCGCGCCGTTCAGCCGTAATTCTGTGGGGTAGTTGAATTCGGCGTCTCCGGTGCCGGGCTTGCCGATGGTGGCGACGACGCTGCCCTGCATATCCATCACGTAAATTTTGTTGCGCAACGTGTCGGTGATGTAAATGCGCTGGGCGGCCGAGTCGACCGCGATTCCGGTGGGGCGTTTGAAAAATCCTTCGCCGCCTTTCAGTCTGCCGATCATGCGGCGGAATTTTCCGCTGGGGTCGAACACGAAAATCTTGCCGGCCTGCGAATCGGTTACATAGATATTGTCCTGCGCATCGACGGCAACACACTGGGGCGCGAGCATGGGATCTTTGCCGCTGTCTTTGCGGGAAAGAAATTTGTATTTCTTTTCGGTGAAGTCAAAGATGTGAATGCCGACGGCGCCGGGATCGGTGACGATGACGCGTCCGTGGGAATCGGTGGCGATGCTGTAGGGACTGACCAGGAAGTGGAATTCGGGCTCGCCGGCGATCACATCGACTACGCGGGTCCAGAAGCCGCGTTTGGGCTTGACCTCGCGTTCCACGCTGAAGGTGCGCTCGAAGGTGAGCTTGCGGCCGCCATCGAGCAGGAGATCGGGAGGTGCGGGCTGGGTGGTGGTCTTCGCGGGTTTGGCGGCTGTGGCTGGGAGGCTTAGGAACAGGGCTGCGGCGATGATGGCAATGACTTTTTGCAAATGCCGCTCGCGCTGGCTGTTTTTCCGCCCGCCGTTCATGCGATGGTGCTTCATGCGGTGTCCCGTGGTCTCTCGGTCTGCGGGTTTACGGGGAAACCGTTCGAGCTTCGCTCGACGGACCCCTCGGCTTCGTTCTGTCGAAAATCCCCACTTCTCGCGCAAAGACCGCGCGAGAAATGGGGCACCCGGATTTTCATCGCCTCCGGTGGACCAAAGGCCCATGCGCACTCAGGGCAGGCTCTCGAGGGCGGCTGTCCCCGCATGTACCTTGCCGGCTTAGCTAGAAGAAGTCGAACCATCTGGACACTCCGATGAAGTAGGAGTTCGCGGTTCCGGGGGGAACGCCGCTGGCGCTGATGCCCTGGGTGAACCGGGTGAAGCCGGAGAGTATGCCGATCCGTCTGAGATGGTACTGCAGCTGAGCGTTGAAAATCTCGGTGTTATTGCGCGAATTGGTGGGGCCGCTGATGGTGTTGCTGAGGGCGCGGCTGAAAGTTCCGGAGATGGTGAGGCGGCGCATGGGCGCCGCGGTGATTCCGCCGCCGTAGCTGTCCCCACCGTAGAGGATTAAGTTGCTTGCGGGTACGCCGGGGGTGGGCGGCAGCGGGACCAGGCCGGCGCTGGTGAGAATGGAGTCTCCGCTGGACTGGGTGTAGTTACCGGTGACGGTGAAGCGGCGCGAGCTGAACGACGTGGAATAACTCTCACTGTGGTTTTCGCTGCCTGGTTGATTCGTGAGGCCGCTGCGGCTTCCGCTGAAGGCGGCGATCCAGGCCACGCCATATCCCAGGCGGCGATGCAGACGGGCGGCGTAGTTGTAATAAGAGGTGGTGTAGGTGACTAGCAGCGACTGCACATTTTGAGCGTAGCTGAACGAGCCGGAAGTTTCCCAGCCCTTGATGCGGTGAAAATAATTCACGTTGCCGATGAGACCAATCGCATTGCTGCCTTGTCCGTTGGACTGCTCCACCACGCCCGCGGAAAAGCTGAACATATCCAAAATCCGGTGCGTGTAATTCACCGTTCCGCTGAGGTAGGTTCCGGTATAGCTCTGGCCAAAATAATGTTGATCGTAATACGTGGCCTGCGCCTGGGCGGAAAGAAAGCTGGTGAACTGATAATTCGCGCCCCCTCCAAGCGTCAGAGAGTTCGAGCCTGAGCCCAGATTGATTGGCGTCTCGACGGCGCCGCTGGCGATGAGGTTCTGGTTCAAGTATCCCGAAAGATTGTCGGTGTAGTTTTCGTTGGCGAACAGGCTCAACTTTTGCAGTGGGTGGAAGGTGACTCCGGAGGTTTCAGTGCTGGTGGTGTAGCTGGAAGTGCTGGGCTCCTCGCCGAGGAAATCGGTGGAGGCTTCGGAGCGGTTGTAGTTGGCGTAGAACGAGCCGTTGAACGGCAGATTGCGGTTGGCGCCAAAGCCGAGGTCGTGGCCGCTGGTGTTCGAGACCGACTCCTGCTCGCCCGCCAGGAATTCCGGAACGGTGGAGTGAAGATTGGTGTGGTCGAAGTAAGCGTTCAGGCGGAATCCGTCGATCGCGTAGTTGGAGCGCACGTTGAACAGCTTGGTGTCGGACCCGGTCTGCTGGTCGGTGCCATAGACGGTGCCTGATCCGTCACCCTGCGAGTAGCTGACGGAAAGCGTGGGCAGGTCGGGAACGAGCGCGCTCCAGGAAACTCCGAAGCCCTGTCCGTGGCCGTGGGTGGTGAAGTTGGGCTGACCTTCGAGTCCGAAGGTTCCGGTGCTGTTGTAGTCGTCACGATAGGTGACGGATCCGGGGAAATGGCTGCCGGTGAAGAGATTGGCGGTGGCGGTGACTCCGCTGGCTCCGGTGAGCGACTGATAGTCGGAGTCGGCGCGGGACTGGTTGACATAGGGGACGATGTTGAAGGAGAGGAAGTTGGGATTGTAGTAAGAGCCGGCGATGGTTCCGCTGAAGCCGAAGTCGAGGCCGTGGTTGTCCTCGATCTGGCTGCTGTCTCCGTAGTTTCCCTGATAGCCGGTGGTGAACAGGCCGCCCGCCTTCATGCGAACGTTGTCGCCGAGCTGGAGCTGGGCGGAGGCTCGCGGAAGTGGCAGCAGGGTTGCCAGCAGGAGGGAGGCTACGATCGTCGCTGCTAATCTCTTCACGGTGAAAACCAGTGGTCAGTGGCTAGTGGTTAGTGGCTAGCGGCTGCTTTCAAACGATTTCAATTTTGGCCTGGGCTCGTAAGCGCTTTCCTAGATTCGAGCGCAGGCGTTCGTACTTGCTTTTTTGTAGTTCTGTTTTCAGGTCGGCTTTGACTTCGGTTAAGGGCTGCTTTCTTGCCGGAGTGTGGGCGTTCAGGCGGAAGAGGGTGAAGGCGTTTTCGATCTGGATTACGCCGCTCAGTTGTCCGGGCTGCATGGCCAGCGCGGCTTTCACGACCAGGGGCGGGAGCTTGTCGCGGGGCACGGTTTTGTGGTCGCCCATGTTGACGCGGAAGTCGTCGTCGGAGATTTTCTCGGCGAGGAGTCCGAACTCCTGGTAGTTTCTGGTGGCTTGGGCCTGGCGCAGGGCATCTTCGGCGCGCTTGCGGCCTTGCTGCACGGCTGCGGCAGTGGCATTGCGCGGCGGGAGGATGGAGATGCTTTGGATGCTGAACGACTCGGGCCGCTGGAAGCGGGCCGGGTTCTTGTCGTAATAGGTCTGGACTTCGGCGAGCGATACGGCGGACTTGTCTTCTACGTCCGACTTCAGGACTTGCTCGATCAGGAGCGAACGGCTTATCTGCTGGCGGAGGGTTTCGCGGGAGTTGTGCATCTCGGCTTGCATGTATTGCGTGTATTCGTCGGGACTGTGGAACTGGGCGCGGAAATCGGTCTCGGCGCGGTTGAGGCGGTCGGCGGAAATGGTTAACTGGCGGCGGGTGGCTTCCTGGTAGACGAGCTCTTCGAAGATGATCATTTCGAGAGCGCCTTCGCGGATGGAGGCTTCCTGGGCGCGGGGGAATCCGTTGTGCTGTTTGGCGAAGGGGAAGATGGCATACATTTCGCGGAGGAGATCGCGGTCGGTGAGCACTGCGCCGTTGACGCGGGCCACGGGCTTGTCGCTGGCCTGCGGCGCGGCTGCGGCGGAAGCGGGGGCGAGTGCGGTCGGGGCGTGAGAGGCAACCTGAGCTGTCGCAAGCTGGGCGGTGGCGGCGAGCGCCGTTGCCAGCAGGATGCAGATGGAGAATTTGTAGTTCATAATTCCTCGCTTGCTGCTTGTTCGTCCCTCAGAAAAAAAGGGGAGGAAAATCCTCCCCTGGGGGTGCGCGACGATTACTGGAATTGCGTGGTGATGGTGTTGGTGTTGTTGGCTTCGTTGGCTTCGCCAAAATGGCACTGACGGCAGAATTGTGTCGTCGAGGGCGCCGAGGTGGTGGCGTAGGTTTGGAGGTTCGGGTTGTACGGTCCGTTCACGAAGAAGTAGGTAGCGTAGAATTTGCCGCCGCCATCGTTCGCGATCGGGCTGGCCGCGCTGGAGGAGTAGACGGTCATGACGTGCTGGTTATGGCAGGTGGTGCAAACCACGTAGGGTTTGCCCGCGGCGGTGACGCCGTAGGGGTTGGAATACTTGCCAGGCGCCAGGGCGGGCCATCCGTAGTTGGCTACGAACTGGGCGTAGGGGCTTCCGGCGGTTACGCTGAAGGCGGTTCCGCTCCAGACCAGGCCGGGTTGGGTGGTGCTGATGTTGGCGAGCTGGCCCACCGGGTGATCGTTGGTGTAGTTTCCGGCGGTGGTGCCGTCGTTGCCGAGCAGGGTTGGGATCGGCTGCGTGCCGTAAGCGGTGTTGGTGAGCAGGCCGATGGTTTGCTCGTAGGACTTGCCGGTCATCATGTTGGAAGCGGTGACATTGCCGTCATGGCAGCTGAGGCAAAGCAGGATGCCACCGACTTCGGTGCTGCCACTGGTGATGCTGGTGGGCAGAACCTCAGTGTATTTTCCGCTGTCGCCGAATGCGATGGTCTTGCCGTAGAGGGGGCTGGCGTCCTGACCCCACAAAGCATAGCTGCCGGCATCGGCTGCGCCGCCGTGGCCGGAACCGAACGAGCCGCTGTGCGGAGCATGGCAGCCCGCGCAGCCGCGGCCTTGATTGTTGTGTGCGCCGAGTACGTCGACTGTGGAGGACCAGTTCTGGGCCATCATCAGTCCCGAGGCGGCAAGGACAAAGAGCAGTACTACCATTACCCTCTTCATAAGAAATAAACCTCCTGTATCAATTGCAGCTTCATACCCTTCACAGTTCCTGGAGGCTTTGGGCCCGGGCTGCGACTCTATTGGGGACTGCCCCCGCTTGTAGTTATGCACCTGGCTAGCCGAAGGCTGAGGAGATGGGTGGTGCTGTCTGGATGCGGCGTAAGTCTTTTGTTGTTAATTATTTACACAAATTATGAGCGGGTCTGGCGTGGCCTGGCTGGAATGCTAACTGGGGGAAAAGAGCCAGCGGTTTCTGGGGTATCGGTCAAATTCCGCAGTGGATCGGGGCTTGCGCGAAGGGCAGTGGGCAGTGGCTAGTGGCCTGTAAGCGAGGACTTGGATAAGTCTGCTTTTTTCTCGCGGGCGGCTTCTTTTTCTTTGAGCAACTGAGCGGCTTGGGCGTCGGTTACGTAGAGGAATTGCTGCACCCGTCCGGGGAAGATTTCGGAGGTGAACACGCGGTTCGTTTTGTCGATGGTGATGCCGGTAATGCCCTGGAACATGCCGGGGAGCAGACCATGGCCGCCGAACGAAATCAGCAACTGGGCGTCCTGATTGAAGATCTGGACGCGATCCTGCATGCCGTCGACTACCCAGATGTGGTTGTCGCTGTCGATGGCGACGCCTTTGGGACGTGAGAAATATCCCGGGCCATCGCCGGCTTTGCCGAAGGTGCGGATGAATTTTCCGTCGCCGTCGAAGATTTCGATGCGGTTGTTGAGAGTGTCGGCAACGTAGAGATTGCCATCGGCGTCGACTGCGACTCCCGCAGGACGGGCGAAATCGCCCGGGGAGGTGAGCGCGTGATTCTGACCGGCGGTGCCGATCCTGCGCAGCAGTTTGAGCGAGTCCGCGTCGTAAACCAAGACTTGATCCTGATCGATGTCGGCCACGTAGAGAAGGCGGTTTTCGATGTCGAGAGCCAGGCCGCCGGGGCTTACTAGGCCTTCAGTGATGACGTCTTCGGGCTCGTGCTTGGCGTTGAAGGTCAATACATGACGCAGGCCGGGATCGGAAACAAATAAACGGTCATTGTCATCCATGGCCAAGCCGATGATGCGAATGAAGTGACCGTGGACTTTGTTCTTGATGAGTTCCACATCGCGAGTCGTGGTATTGAAGACAAAAATAGCGCCCACTTTCTGGTCGGCGACATAGAGGTTGCCTTTGGAATCCACGGCCATACCGTATGGTTCGCCGAGTTGGAAGAGAAGTTTCGCGTTTTCGTCGGCGGGTTGGGTGCCCGCGAGGCGATCCATCCAGGATTCTTTCTTGGTTTTGGGTGTGTCTACCTGGGAGAGCTTTTCGGCGGCATAGAACGCCTGGTACTTGATGCGGGCGACAGCCGGCGGATTCGGCCAGACGATGTTGGAGTAGTCGATGACTGGCGGGGCTTTGGGCGGAGTTGCGTCTTTTTTCTTCTTGCCAGCAAACAGGGAGACGGGCGATGCCAGCGCGAGGCTCAATGCGACAAACAACGCCAGGAATTCTGGGACACTCAATCTTGGTCTTCTGCGAGGGGGTCGAGTTTTGAACGTCAACGTCATAATCACTTCCTGGCGCAAGCTATCGCGTCTTCAGATCTTTGTGGCACGTGGAGCAGAATGCCATGTTGTTGGCCTGATCTTTCACCAGCAAGTCGGGCTGAGCCGAGGAATGGGGCTGGTGACAGGTGAGGCAATTGATGTGAGTCGTCACCTTGCCCGGGTTCGCCGGATCCATCAGATCGGAAACCGGATGACCGGCCACGGGATGTCCCATGCCGTATTTCAGGGGCAGGACGACGACTTTGTTTTTCACGAAATAGTCCTCGGGAAGCTTCACGCTTCCGTTGAAAATGGTTTGCAGGTGCTCGGCTTCCAGCATTTTCGGTTGGCGGTCGGGACCGTGACATTCGAGGCAAAGTGAATTCGTGGTTGCGGTGCGCAGCAGGTGGTCGTTGTCTCCGCCATGCGGCTGGTGACAGGTGGCGCAACCCTGCGTGAATGCTGGCTGGTGACGGTAGGGCTTCTTCCCCTCGTCGGCGATATCGCTGTGGCAGGTCAGGCAGATATCGACTGCATTGGTTTTGGGCAGGCCCGGCTGCCTGCTGGCGTGGGGGCTGTGGCAGTCGGTGCAGTCGCCGGCGGCGCCGGGATGTGGAACTTTGGCGGTGTCGATCCGCTTGGCGATATCGTCGTGGCAGGTGACGCACAGGGACTTGACGTTGGGCTGCGTGAGCACGACTTTTCCGTCTTTGGCGGGCGCGTGGCAGATTTCGCACTGTTTTTCGGCGAACGGCGGATGCGTGAATTTCGCCAGCAGCTTGGGCGCAGCGGATTCGTGGGGATCGTGACAGCTCACGCAATTCGCGGTCTCGAAGGGCTGGTTCTGGTGCGCCTTCTGGAGGTCGGGGCTGTTGACGTCATGACAGTCGAGGCACAGCGCGGGCGGCGCCTTGGTGAGGTGATCGTCGAACTCGATTTTGCCGAGCTCGCCCGTTTTGTGCGTGGTGTGGCAGGTGTCGCAGCCCATGTCGAGAGCGGCGTGGCGGCTGCCTTTGGCGGGAACATTGAGGCCGGTCGCGTGGCAGGTGAGGCAGAGATTTTCTTTCTGGTCGCCTGATTCGGGTTTTAACAGCTGGTTCTTATTGTCGGAGGTGTGCGGATCGTGACACTTCAGGCAATCGCGCACGGCCGGCGGATGGACTCGGCCTTTGATGTCGGCGGCATTTTTGTCGGCGTGGCAGGTCAAGCAGAGCGCGACGGGGGTGGTGGTGATCAGCTTGACGCGAGTCACATCACGATTCACGCGTACCTCGTGACAACTGGTGCAGCCCAGGGCGATCGCGGAATGGACGGACTTGCCTTTGGTTTTATCTTCGTGGCAGGCGATGCAGGTGGAAGGATCAGCCTTTGGGTCAAGCGGGACGGGATGCTTGGCGGCGGAGGCGCGGCTGGCGGACAAGAGGACGACAAGGAAACAGGCCAGGGCGCTTAACGTTTTTGGACGCGGGTTCTGCTTGCTTGACGACTGAATTGTCCGGGGTCGTGATTTGGATGATTCCGCGGTCACACCCACTGCTCCCTTCTCAGTTGGATATGCACGCGGCGCGCCTTACTTCGCGGAACTGGGAAAGCTCTGCGCATCCTACTAAACGATTGCAAACACGATAGTTGGGAACTGAGTGCGGCGGCATCGTAATGTTGGAAACCGAGCTCACGATGGGGGTTCTCCCACAGTGGAATGGTCAAAAACACTCACGCCGGCGTAGTCCACGACGAGCGAACTGCATCTTCGGCGGCGGGATTAGTGTGCACCAAATTCTGGCAGAACTCCAATCCTTTGAGTGATATGGCCCGTGATGCATTTTGAGGATTCTCGCGCCGCCGGCATTTCTACGCAGCAATTTCAAGCATTTCAAGTCGCCTCGGGCGATGGCGGGGAACGTGCATTCCTTAGTGCGGGATTGAGGAAAAGATATGGCCGAAACCATCCAGACGGCACGGCGAAATAGGTGGCGAAGCAGTATTTGGCAGAGAGGCATCTGGAAAACTCTGGCGGCGATTAAGACCGGAGTGGTTCTGCTCATTCTCGTTGTGATCCTCTCGGCGGCGGGAACGGTGATTCTGCAGCGTCCGGCAACCGACGGCGATGAGATGCAGCGGGCTTATTCGCCGCAAGTGCTGCGGCTGCTGGATGCGGTGGGGCTGACCGATGTTTTTCATGCGTGGTGGTTCGTTCTGCTCCTGGGCCTGGTGAGCCTCAGCATTGTGGCCGCGTCGGTGGAGCGCTTTCCGAATGCGTGGAGATATTTCTCGCGTCCGTATAAGAGTCCGGACGAAAGTTTTCGCAAGGCATTGCCTACTCAGGCGCTGATTCCGATTGGGAATGAAGAGGCGGGGTTGAGTGTGGCGGAGCGGGTGTTGCAGAAGGCGGGGTTCGGGCCGGAACGGATTGTACGCCAGAATAATTTTTCTCTTTTTGGGGAACGGCACCGCTTTTCTGAAATGGCGGTTTATATCGTGCATGCGAGTTTGCTCCTGATTTTCCTTGGGGGCATCGTGGATGCGCTTTACGGCTGGCGCGGGTTCGTGACTCTGACGCGCGGGCAACAGTCGAGCCAGGTGGAACCGCAGAACGGGAAAAAACGCAGCCTGCCGTTTGCCATTCAGTGTGACGGGGCTGGGCAGGAAAATTATGCCGATGGTTCTCCGAAACGCTGGTGGTCTGATCTGGCGGTGGTGCAGAACGGGCAAGTGGTTTTGCGCAAGCAGATTGTGGTGAATGATCCGCTGGTATATCAGGGGATTCGGTTTTATCAGGCGAGCTACGGCAAGACGGGAAAGATCGACAAACTGGTGCTCACCGCAACTGGACGCGATGGGCGGGCAGCCAGGGACATCACGATTGGTCCGAATGAGACGGTGTCGCTGGACGGGGAAACCACGGTTCGGCTTGCGGAATTCATTCCTGACTTTGTGGTGAGTGATGGACAGGTTTACGCGCGGTCGAACAATCTGGAAAATCCGGCGGCGCATCTGGTGGTGGAATCCAGAAAACCGGGTCAGGGAGGGGGGCAAAGCATAAACGTGTGGCTGCCGCCGATTCCGGGCTATGAGCAGAACGCTGCGTCGCCTTACTCATTTGAAGGTAAGGACGTGCAGATGGCCTACTTCACTGGGCTGGAAGTTTCGCACGAGCCGGGGCAGTGGGCGGTTTGGGCGGGAGTGGTGCTGATGGGTGTTGGGCTGGCTTTGGTTTTTTATTTTGTGCATGCGCGAGTGTGGGCTGTGCCGGTGCGGGATGGCCGGGGACGGCTGATGCTGTGGGTTGGTGGAACAGCCAACAAAAATAAAGATGTGTTTGAGCAGCGCTTTCGGGAGCTAGTGGGGCAAATCGAATCCGAAGTCAAGACTTCTATAGAGACGGGCGCCGAAGCGCCTGTCCATGCACTCACCGGAAAATAATCCGGCAGGGAGGATGCATCATGGTGCGAGTTGCAAGAGTGGAACCGCAACCAGCGGCTGCAGGCAGCACGCTGGTGGTGATGGTGGGACTGGGGATTGCGTTCCTGCTGTTCATGGCGTTTCTGAATGTGGTGAAGAGCGGCAATCTGCTGGATGATTCGAACCTGCTCTACGCGGCGCTTATTTTCTACGCGGGCGCGGGAACGCTGTATCTGGGGTTCGGGATCACGGGCACTCCTTCTTACATTCGTTACGCTTCGCTGGCAACGTGGGCGGGATTGCTGGCCAACACTGGGGCGGTGGCGCGGCGCTGGTATGAGGCGGGGCATCCGCCGTTCGCGAGCATTTACGAAATGCTGTTGATGTTCGTATGGACTCTGGCGGTGCTCACGCTGGTTGCCGAGAAAAAATTTGGCGTGAAGGTGATTGGCACCGTGACCATGCCGGTGGCGATTGTCGGAGTGGTGCTGATGCAGTTGCTGCGGACGGAGGTTCATCCACTGGTGCCGGCGTTGCAATCGACCTGGCTGCATGTCCACGTCACATTGGCCATGCTAGCCTACGCGGCGTGTGCGCTGAGTTTTGCGCTGGCCTTGATGTTCTTGATCCAGGACAAAATGAAGACGGAAACTTTTCTGGCGGCGACCAGTTTATTTGGCGTGGCCACCTATGCGGGCGTGCTGACGCGGTTCGAAAAATGGGGCGGGCTCAGCGTGATCGCGTGGAACCCGGAGGAAAAGTCGGAAGTGTTTTTGTCGAAGGGTGTACGGCTTTTCGTGGTGATTCCTGATCTGGGGTGGTTGCTGCTTCTGGTGCTGGCAGCGGTGGCTGCACCGCTGGTGCTTTATCTGGTGTGGCGAAAGAATCACGACGAGCAATGGCTCGACATGGCGAATCGAGCGGTGTTCCTGAGCCTTCTGCTGCAGGTGCTGGCGCTGGGGTTCTTCCTGGTTCGGGCGGGAGGCGGCAGTTATGCTTCGCCGGATGCGGAGGGTTTGTTTCCCACCAGTCTGGCGGCGAGTCCGTTTATTCTTTCGGGACTGGTGGGCGCGATTTTTGTTTCGCTGTTGTATTTGCTGCTGCTCTGGCGGCGTGAAGAGCTGGAGCGCATGTTGCCCACGGCGGACGAACTGGACCGCATTACCTACAAGACGATCGCGATCGCATTTCCTTTACTCACCCTGATGATCGCGGCGGGGGCTTATTGGGCAAATCGAACCTGGGGATCTTATTGGAGCTGGGATCCGAAAGAAACCTGGGCGGCGATTACCTGGCTGGTATATGCGGGGTATCTGCATATGCGCATCACGCGGGGATGGCGTGGGCGGCGTGCCGCTTATTTCGCCATCCTGGGTTTTGCCGTGGTGATGTTCACGTTCTTTGGCGTGACTTATTTGCTGCCGGGAATGCATGCTTATGCTTAGCCACACTCACACCGCTGCAAATTCGATCGGGCCACCGGCACCGGCCGCCGAGACTCGAGAGGAATTCCGACTGGGTTCCGTGCGGGTGAATTGGCAGCTGAAGGCGATCTTGCCGATTGGGCTGGTGCTGCTGGCGGGACTTTTGCTGTTTACGCTGGCTACCGTGTCTTTGCGGGACCCGGAACGCCACGCTGTGCTGATTGTGGCGGGAGCGGGAGCGGTCGCCATTTGTGCCGTATCGATCTTCGTGCTGGCGTTTTTGATTCAACGTCCTATGGTGGAATTGCAGGAGAAAATGGGATTGGTGAGTACGGGCAATCTCGACGTCGCGGTGAGTTTCTCTGAGCGCAACGACGAGATCGGGGATCTCGGACGCAACTTTAATCACATGATGCAGCAGCTACGCGAGAGCCGGCAGGAAATTGAGCATCTGCATCGCACGCAGATGTCTCGCGCCGAGCATCTGGCTACGCTCGGCGAGTTGGCGACCGGTTTGGCCCATGAGATTCGCAATCCCCTGGCGGGGATCGCCGGGGTCATCGAAATTGTGGGCCGCGATCTGCCTGCGACCAGTCCGGCGCGGGCGGTGGTGAAAGATGTACGCCTCGAGATCACGCGCATCAGCCGGACCTTGACCGACCTGCTGGAAACCGCGCGGCCTCGGCGTCCGGATGTTCGGCGGAGCAACCTCAACACGACCGTGGAACACGCTGTGATGCTGGCGCGGCAGCAGGTGCTCTCCAGGCCAATCAAGATTGAACTGCAGAAGCAGCCTGATCTGCCGGAAGTGGAGCACGACAGCGATCAGGTGCACCAGGTGTTGCTGAGTCTGCTTCTCAACGCGGTGCAGGCGATGGACGCAGCGGGCACCGTGCGGGTTGAGATTGGTTCGCAGGAGGGTTACGCCAGCGTGGTGGTTAGCGATACCGGTCGCGGCATCTCTGCTCAAAACCTGCCTAACATTTTCCGGCCTTTCTACACTACCCGGGGAGACGGGACCGGACTTGGGCTTTCTCTGGCGCAGCGGATCGTGGAAGATCATCACGGGCGCATCGAAGTGAGCAGTGTTGTGGGGCAAGGCAGCCGGTTTACCGTGCTGCTGCCATTCCAGATGCCCACGATACACATCGCAGCTTCGAATTGAACTGCAGCCCCCCAGACTCTTCAAACCCCGACGCATCAGATTCAGACCCGACAGACCCACACTTGTCAGATCCCCGCCCGCCTCAAGGCAAACTGCCCCCCTTTCGTAGTAAATTGAACGGCAATGGCTGCAGAGAAGATCATGATCGTGGATGACGAGCGGCTGGTGCGCTGGGCGCTGCGGCAGAAGTGCGAAGAATGGGGCTACCACGTGGTGGAGGCCGATTCCGGAGGCCCCGCGCTTAGGCTTGCGCAACATGAATTGCCCGATCTGGTTCTGCTTGATGTGCGCATGCCGGACCTGACCGGCATTGAAGTGCTGGATCAACTTAAGAAGAACGGCGACGCGCGCGCGGTGATCATGATCACCGCTGATCCGCAACTCGACGATGTGAAAGCTGCGCTCAAGCTCGGGGCTTACGACTTCGTGGGCAAGCCGGTTGATTTCGATGAGCTGCACGTCACCATCAAGAACGCGCTCGAGGCTACGAGCCTGCGCACGGAAGTCCAGGCGCTTCGGGGCGAGGTGCGCCGCGGAGCCGGGTATAGCAACGTGGTGAGCGTTTCGCCGAAGATGACCGAGCTGATGAACTTCGTGCGAAAGGTTGCGGCCAGCGCGGCCACTACCATTTTGATTCAGGGCGAGAGCGGCACTGGCAAAGACCTGATCGCGAAAGCCATCCACTACGAAAGCTCGCGGCAGGAGAAACCTTTCGTAGCCATTAATTGTTCGGCGATTCCGGAAACGCTGATGGAGGCGGAGCTTTTCGGCCACGAAAAAGGCGCGTTCACCGACGCCAAGCAGATGAAGAAGGGCCTGTTCGAGGCGGCTGACGGTGGCACGCTGTTTCTCGACGAAATCGGGGAACTTTCTCCTTTGCTGCAAGCTAAACTTCTGCGCGTACTGGAGGACCAGGTAATCCGGCGCGTCGGGGGTATCAAGGATATGCAGGTGGATGTGCGCGTAATCGCCGCTTCCAACCGCGATCTGGAAAAGGCGGTGCGAGAAAATCAGTTTCGGCAGGATTTGTATTACCGGCTGGCGATTATTGCGATCTTCATTCCGCCGTTGCGGGATCGGCGGGAAGATATCATGCCGCTGGTGGAGTTCTTCATCGAGCGCTATAACCGGAGATTCAAGAAGGCGGTTCGCGGAATCAGCGATGAGACACGCCGGCTGATTCTGAGCCATAACTGGCCGGGCAATGTTCGCGAGCTGAAGAACACGATTGAGCGCGGCATGATTCTGGAGGATGAACCGCTGCTGCGGCCGTTGTATCTGCCGTTTTCTGTGGGTGAATCGGGCGGGCGCACGGTTTTTGAGCGGACGTCGCCGGCCGATGGTGGACAAACTTTGCCCAACGGACGCATTTTGCCGCGGCTTTATATTCCGGAAGGCGGGACATCGTTGGAAGAAGTGGAGCATGCCATGGTCGAGTTGGCGATGCGCCAGTCCAACGGCAACCAGACTCACGCGGCTAAGCTGCTCGACATCAGCCGGGATGCGCTGCGTTACAAGCTAAAGAAATTTGGACTGATTCGCGGGGATGAAGAAGGCGCGCAGGCAGGCGTCACCGAGGATCAGTGAAGACCCACCCTTAAAAAAAAATAGGGCGAGTGTTGTGCACTCGCCCTGCAATTTCTCGCTCTGCAGTCCAGAGATCCAAAACTTCACGCGGCAACGTGAGTCTTGGATTTCTTTGCTCCGGTAGACTTCTTCGCGCCCGACTCGCCGGCGATATCGAGAACGATGCGGCCGTTGACTTTGCCCTTTTTGAGACGGTCGAAGATATCGTTGATCGACGCCATTGGTTGCTGCTCGATGGTCGCCTTTACTTTGCCTTCGGCGGCAAACTGCAGGGCTTCCTCGAGATCCTTGCGAGTGCCCACAATCGATCCGCGAACGGTTTGGCCGTTCAGCACCAGATCGAAAATGGAGACTGGGAATTCGCCGGGAGGCAGACCGTTCAGAACGCAGGTGCCGCCACGGCGCAGAGTGCCGAGCGCCTGTTTGAACGCCGGAAGAGAAACGGCTGTCACCAATACTCCGTGAGCACCTCCGGTTTGCTTCTGGATCGCCTGGACGACGTCTTCTTCTTTGGCGTCCACGGTTACTTCGGCGCCAAGCTTGCGGGCCAACTGCAGTTTCTCTGGTCCGATGTCAATGGCGGCAACGTGCAGGCCCATGGCTTTCGCGTATTGGATCGCAATGTGGCCGAGCCCGCCCACTCCGGAGATCACTACCCACTCGCCGGGGCGCGCTTTGGTTTGCTTCAAACCCTTGTAGGTGGTAACGCCGGCGCAAAGGATGGGCGCGGCATCGATGAAGGAGAGTTGGTCGGGAATCCGGCCCAGGTAATCGGCCTGGCCCAGCGCATATTCTGCGAAGGTGCCGTTTACGGTATAACCGGACATCTGCTGCTGGAGACAAAGTGTTTCCCAGCCGGTGAGACAGAATTCGCAATGTCCGCAGGCGCTGTGCAGCCAGGCGATGCCGACGCGGTCGCCTTCCTTCAAGTGGGTCACGTCACGGCCCAGCTTGGTTACAATCCCGGCGCCTTCGTGCCCGGGGATAAAAGGCAGAGTGGGTTTGATCGGCCAATCGCCATCTGCCGCGTGCAGGTCGGTGTGGCAGACACCGCTCGCGATTACTTCGACCAGCGCCTCTCCCGGTCCGGGATCTGGAACGGGAACTTCACGAATCTGCAATGGTTCGCCGAACTTATGAACGAAAGCTGCTTTCATTGTCTTTGCCATTTGTATGTTCTCCTCGACTCCGAATGAATTTGAATTGAACTGCTTGTATTACTTTGTATTGAACTTCCTGTAACGATCCCCAACGTCCGCCTGATTTATGACTGGCGCACGCTTCACTTCTGGCCTATTAGATTCTGTTAATTCCTGGTTCAATAAGAGCTGCGACGGGATCTTCTCCGGACGTGTGGTGCGATGATCGCCGACTTGATGCGCACTGTATGTGATCTGGGACACAGGCTCATGTGTTCTGGCGCCTACCCTTTGGCGTGTTGCCGGGCTCGATTGATATATTCCCGGACTTCTTGTTTCTGCGGATAATTCGGGTTGCGCCGCAACAGTTCCTCCCAGGCCTGGACCGCGCCTTTGGGATCGAGCTTGCCTTCCCAGCGAACTACCCCCAGGTTGAACAACGTTCCGGGATGATCGGGGCGATAGGTGAGCGCCTTCTGAAATTCGGCAATGGCTGCGTCTGCGTCTCCCAGAAACCAAAGCGAGGTTCCAAGATCGGTGAGTACATCGGCGTTCGTGGGCTGAAGTTTCACGGCGAGCTGGTAGTACTTGACGGCTTCGGGATATTGCCGGCCATCGTAGTAGAGATTCGCCAGCTGCGTGATCGTGTTGAAATCGTCGGGGCTGATTTTTAAAGTCGCGAGCAGGGGCGCGACGGCTTGATCGACCATCGCCTTCTGCTGTTCGGGAGTCAGCTGAGGTTGCGCCGGTTGGGACTGCGGCGTTTGATTCTGGCGCGCACTGCCGTTGGCCACGGCAGATGCCTGGACTGTCGCTGCGACCGGGGCGGCGGATCCGCGGAACAGGTAGCCGAGCGCGACTCCCAGCACGAGACAGATGGCCGCCAGCAGGTAAGCCTGAACGTCAGTCCAAGCCTTGTCACTACCGGCCTTGTCGCCACGGGCCCTGGGATGAGACGCGTCTGGTTTGAGATTGGACATGGTCTTCGTTACTCCTAACTGCGATCTGGTTACTGCGATCTGGTGCCGGCAAGCGCCGTTTCTGGCGTTGGCAGGTGGAACAGCCGCTGCACCGCGGCGGTCATCTGTTCCTGCTCCACCTTCTCTGGAAGCTCCTTGAGTTCACGGGCCAGGGACCCTGCGATCCTCTTGGTCATTTTGGACATGACTGCATTCAACATTTCGTCCTGGTCCTTGGAAAAAGGTCCGTTCTCTTGTCGGAAGGAATCCAGTTCTTGCCGGCAAATCTCGTCGAGGCGCTGGCGCAGCGCAATGATGGTGGGCACCACACGCTCCACCATCAGCTTGCGGCGGAAGCCCAGCGCCTCGGCCTCTAGAATTTTCTGCGCGTCGGCGGCGGCAGCTTCGCGCTCGCCCGCATTGTGGTCTACCACGTTCTCCAGATCGTCGAGGTTGTAAAGGAAGACGCCCTTGACTTCGCGCACGGCGGAGTCGATGTCGCGGGGCATGGCGATATCCACGATTACCAGCGGCTGATCTTTATTTCCTCGAGTCTGGCGTCCACGAACAAGAGTCTCGGCTTCCTCGCGGCTGAGAATCGTGTGCGGGCAGGAGGTGGAGCTGATGATGATGTCGGCCTCCGCCATGTGCTGCCAGCGCTCCTCGAACGGGATCGCGGTTCCACCCAGCTTTGTGGCCAGTTCCGCAGCGTGCTCCAGAGTGCGGTTGATTACTTTGACGGACCTGGCGCCGTGGTTGAGCAATCCGCGGGCGGAAAGCTCGCTCATCTTTCCCGCGCCCAATAGCAGGACTTTCTTGTTTTCGAGCGTGCCGAAAATCTGGCGAGTGAGTTCCACGGCGGCGTAGGGAATTGAAACCGCCGCGTTGCCAATCGCGGTTTCACTGCGCACGCGCTTCGAGACGGTGAGCGCCTTCTGCATCACCGCATCGAGGAACCGTCCCGTCGCTTCAACTTTTTGCGCCTGCTGCCACGCCTGTTTCAGCTGGGCGACGACCTGGGGCTCGCCGACCACCATGGAGTCGAGGCTGGAGGCGACCCGGAAAATATGCAGGAGGGCTGCTTCATCAATCAGACGATAGAAATGTTTCCACTCACACAGCTGGAGTCCGTACTCGGAGCCGAGCAGCCGCATCACCGAGTTGGCGGCCAGGGTGATGTCGTTCACCCAGAGCAGGAATTCCGTGCGGTTACAGGTGGCCAGAACAATTACTTCCTCAATGCCCTCGGCCCGTGACAGCTGTGCCAGGGCCTGGTAACGTCGGTCTTCGCTGATCCAGAACCGCTCGCGCACCTCCACTGGGGCGGTGCGGTAGTTCAAACCGACGACCATGAGAGTGGGTTCCATTGTGTTCAATCTCCCTGTAGACCACTCTTTGGTAAAGGCACCTGCGTGGCCAATACGAGGCGTTTTCCGTCGAGAACTATCCTGTGTGTTGTCAATTATTTAGAGTCAGGCCTGCGAAGTAGAAACAGGCCACGCTGGCTGGATTGCGGGATATCGCGCTGGTTTGGGGTCTTTTAACTCGCTGGGAGGCTAGCGCGTGACTGCCGCAGGAGCTTTCTTGTCTTTAGAATTCGTGACGCCCGGTTGGTAGACGCAGAACGGTTCCTCATCGAGATAGTTGCCGGAGGCGGCGAAAGCGCGCGCGCGGCAACCCATGCAAACGTTGCGGAACTCGCAGCAGCCGCATTTACCTTTCAAGTTGTTCACGTCGCGCAGCTGATTGAATACGACGGAGTTTTCCCAAATGTCGGCGAACGGCTGTTTCTTAAGATCGCCTGCGAGGGCTGGAAGGTAGCCGCAGGGATAAACCTCGCCTTGATTCGAGATGAAACACACGGCGGTTCCGGCGAGGCATCCCTTGGTCATGGCGTTCATGTCGGAAGGATGTTTGCCGGGATGTCCAACTGTTCTCCCGATGCCGTTCGACTTCAACTCGATACCGGTCGAACCGGGCATGGTCATGTCGGTGGGGCCGATGCCAGGGGCGTCGGGCGTAGCTTCAATCGCCGGCAGCGCAGCTTTTGCGGCCGCCAGCGCGGAATGGTGTTCCGTGGCGCGCCGTTGGCGGACCACGCGGAAGTAGTGCGGCGCACAGGTTGCTTTCAATTCGATGCCGCCTTCGAGCGACTGATCGTAGAACCAATTCAGCATGCGCTCGTATTCTTCCGGGGGAACCATCTGTTCGGCGGCGATATCGACGCCACAACCCACGGGCACCAGCAGAAAAGTGTGCAGCGCATCGGCTCCGAGCAACTTCGCCAGGGCGAGCACCTGCGGGAGCTGGTGCGCATTGTGGCGCGCGATGGTGGTGTTGATCTGCACGGACATACCCAAGTCCTTGAGATTGCGGAAACCGGTGATGGCGGCATCGAAAGCGCCGGGAATGCCGCGAAATGTGTCGTGGGTGAGGGCGTCCGCGCCGTCCAGGCTGATGGCTACTCGCTTTACGCCGCTGTCGACGATCTTGCGCGCTACTTGCCTGGTCACCAGCGTACCGTTTGTCGCCAGCGCTACGCGCAGACCTTTGTCGGTGCCATAACGCGCCAGCTGGAAAATATCCGAACGGAAAAGCGGTTCGCCGCCGCTGAGCACGAGGATGGGAGAGGACACCGCGGCAATCTGATCGATGATGTCGATTGCAGCCCGGGTGGAGAGATCGGAAGGAGAACTCAGTTCAGTGGCGCTGGCCCGGCAGTGGATGCAGCGGAGATTGCAGCCTTTGGTCAACTCCCAGAAAATCAGACGGGGCTTGTTTTGCATTACCGGACTTGAATGCTGCCCGTTGCCGTTCGACGTAGTCATGTGCGTTTTCCTTCCCCTCGGCCAGACCCTCGGCCAGCCCACTCAACTCAGGAACTGCCGTCGACCCACGGGGCAACGATAAAAGAGAACGAACATGTGGGCGGTGATGGTCATCACCCGAAATTGTGATCCCGGTCACGCGAACTAAAGTTCTTTGAGTGTGGGGCGTTGCAGCGGCTAGTTATGGTATGCGATCTCGCGCAGGGCTTCCGTTTTACGAATCACTAAGGTCGAGCCCTTGGTCTGCACGATTTGCTGTTTCTTCAGATCCGCAAACAGCCGCGTAACCGTCTCCCGCGAAGTTCCGATCATCTGCGCGATTTCCCCGTGGGTGAGCCGCAACGTCAGCCGGGGTTCCGGCTTGGCATCTCCGTTCCTGGAGTTCCATTCCAGCAGCAACATGGCCAGCTTTTCTGCGGCGGAGTGAGACAGTCCGAGCAGGCGCACTTCTTTGCAGGCATTGTGATATTTTTCGCCCAATTGCTCGGCCACTTTAAAACAGACCTCGACGTCATCTTTTAAGAACTTGAGAAAGTCATCGCGCTTGACGAAATTGACCTGGCAGGGGTCGATCGTCTGCGCAGTGACCTCGTAAGGTTTGCCGGACATGGTGGCGCTCAGCCCCAGCACCTCTCCGGGCTCGGCGAGCTTCACAATCATGGTTTTGCCGCCAGGGGAGTTAATGGAAAGCTTGGCACTGCCTTTGCAGAGCACGAAGATGCCCCGTGGCAGCTGCCCTTCGACAAACAACACCGCCCCCGGAGGATAGGCGGTAGCGGACTTGATGTTTTCAAAGGCTTGCAGTGCGGCGGCGGGCAGGTTGCAGAAAATGCGATCCGCGCGCAGCTTGCAGGTAAGGCAACTTTCCACGATCTCCATTCCGTATGGCGAGAGCATGCACGGACCTCCAATGTCTGAGGTCAGTGTCCGTCGAGATGAATCGCGTGGCTGTGCTGCAAGGCACACGCGCTTGTGATGTGGCTCACACCCAGACTTATGAACGCGGAAAAGTCTCATGCAACCAGTGGATCTCGGTGATCGAAATCACAAAAAGGCGTGACCTCAAGCACGGCCTGAAGCGCCTATTGAGAAGAGAATCCATTATGTACAGAAGTTATGGAAGCTGTGCAGATGGAGGTCTCCATGAGCGCCGCAACCGAAGTCCGAGAACCAGAAGTTCGAGAACCAGAAGTTCGAGAACACGAAGTTCAAGCGACGGTCAAGGCCCGGCGTCCGCCTCAGGTTCCGCCTTCGCCAATACAGGCCGCGGTGGGACCTTTGTTTACAGATGTCCTGCTGGAGGGGGATCACCTGCAGCGTCGTCGGCACACCTTGGCGACTGTGCTGTCTTTTGTTTTTCAATGCTTGCTGTTGGGCGGCTTGCTGCTTGCCCCACTGCTGTTCACGGAAGCATTGCCTAAAGAGCAATTCCTGTCGTTTCTAGAGACTCCACCCGCGCCTCCACCTCCGCCCCCTACCGCGTCCGCAGCTGCCAGCAAGGCTGAGCAGCACATGGAGAGTGACATTGAGGACGGGCGTTTGCGCACTCCTGGCCGGATCCCGCAGAAAGTGCAGATGATTCAAGAGGAGGAAGCACCGCCCACCGCACCTTCTGGAGGAGTGACCGGAGGAGTTCCGGGCGGAATTCCAGGCGGTCAGCTCGGCGGCGTGATCGGCGGGATCATCAGTTCGACGTCGACTCTCTCGGCCGTGCCAAAACTGGCAATTCCCGCGGCGCCGAAACGCGTTCGCATCTCTCAGGGCGTGACCAGAGGCATGTTGATTCAGAAAGTTGAACCGGCGTACCCGGCGATCGCACGAGCGGCCAGAATCCAGGGTGAGGTTGTGCTGGCAGCTGTCATTTCCAAGAATGGCGAAATCCAGAACCTCACGTTGGTCAGCGGACATCCAATGCTCACGGCGGCTGCGCTCGAAGCCGTCAAGCAGTGGCGCTATCGTCCTTTCCTTCTCAACGGCGAACCGGTGGAAGTGGAAACGACGATCATCGTGACGTTTCAACTTTCTTCTGGCTAGGGTCGTCATGCAGGTTCTAATTTCGAGGTCTGCGGAAATTCGAGATCGAGTCGTGGGACGTGCTTTATTAAGACCCTGGAAGCTAGCAAGAGGATCGAACTAACCGCATTGCCTGAGTCTCTGGAGGCCTGAAGCGAACCCAAATATTTGCCGATGGTCTACCCTTAACTATCGGTTCTCTCTGCGGCAGGTTGAGGGGATGAGGAGCGCTCGTGAGTTCGACGGAGGCTGATTCGGTGAAACCGGCGCTGAATGAAAAGAAACAAACAACCCCTGCGAAGTATGGCCTCGACGCAATGTTCGCCCCGAGTTCAGTGGCGGTCATTGGCGCCACGGCTCGTCCGGGCACGGTTGGCCGAACCGTTCTGGAGAACCTGCTGCATGGCTTTCAGGGCAAAGTGTATCCGGTCAACACGAAGCATGAGGAAGTGCTGGGGATCAAAGCTTACAAAGGCATTCGCGACGTACCGCAAGTCGTGGACTTGGCGGTAATTGCCACCCCGGCAGTAACCGTTCCAGATCTCATTGGAGAGTGCGTGGATGCCGGGACCAAGTCTGCGGTGGTGATTTCCGCGGGATTCAAGGAGCGCGGCGCGGAAGGCATTGCGCTCGAAAAGCAAATTCAAGAGCAACTGCGCCGCGGCTCGATGCGATTGATTGGTCCGAACTGCTTGGGCATCATGAGTCCGACGATCGGGCTGAATGCCACGTTCGCCAAGGATGCGCCGCAGGCTGGCAACGTTGCGTTCCTGAGCCAGAGTGGAGCGCTTTTGACTGCGATTCTCGATTGGAGCCACCGCGAAGAAGTTAGCTTCAGCGCGATCGTTTCGACCGGCTCGATGCTGGACGTGGGCTGGGGCGATTTGATCTACCACTTCGGCGACGACCCGCACACCAAGAGCATTCTGCTCTACATGGAGTCAGTTGGAGATGCGCGGTCGTTTTTGTCTGCGGCTCGCGAAGTGGCACTCAGCAAGCCGATTATCGTGATCAAGGCCGGGCGCTCGGAAGCCGCCTCACGCGCCGCGGCCTCCCATACCGGCGCGCTCACGGGCAGCGACGAAGTTCTGGACGCGGCCTTCCGCCGCTCGGGAGTTTTGCGGGTCCACAATATCGCGGATCTTTTCTATATGGCGGAAGTCCTCGGCCGGCAACCCCGCCCCAAGGGACCTCGGCTTACGATCCTCACCAACGCGGGCGGACCTGCGGTCCTTGCCACCGACGCCCTGGTGGCGAATGGCGGAGAATTGGCCGAGCTTTCTGCGGAGAGCCTGCAGCGCCTGAATTCGTTCCTTCCTGCGCACTGGAGCCACAACAATCCGATCGACGTACTCGGCGATGCTGATTCTGAGCGCTACGCTCGCGCCCTCGAAATTGCGTCGCAAGATCCGAACAGTGATGGCCTACTCGTGATCCTTGCGCCGCAGGGGATGACCAACCCTCTGCAAATTGCGGAACGCTTGAAGCCCTATGCTAAAAGCTATGGCAAGCCGGTACTCGCCAGCTGGATGGGCGGGAACAGCATTGCCGCCGGCGAGGCTGCGCTGAATTCGGCAGGCATTCCCACCTTTTCTTATCCTGATACTGCCGCGCGGGCCTTCACCTACATGTGGCGGTACACCTACAACCTGCGCGGGCTCTATGAAACTCCCACACTCTCCGAGCGCTCGAAAATGGAGAGCGGGGAGCGTGATCAGGTCGAGCAGATCATTCAGAACGCTCGAGGCCAAAGCCGCACCCTGCTTTCGGAGCCTGAATCGAAGCGGTTGCTGTCTCTTTACGGCATCCCCACGGTTGAGACGCGTGTCGCAGCCAGCGAAGACGAGGCTGCCAGGGTGGCTTCGGAAATCGGCTTCCCGGTTGTGCTGAAAGTTTTTTCCGAGACGATCACGCATAAGACGGACGTGGGCGGAGTCAGGCTGAATCTGCGAGATGACGCGGCGGTGCGGGGCGCGTATCGCGCGATCCAGTCCTCGGTGACGGAAAAAGTTGGTGCCGATCAGTTTTCCGGCGTCACTGTACAGCCGATGGTGAAGCTGGATGGCTACGAACTGATTCTTGGCAGCAGCGTCGATCCACAGT
The DNA here is from genome assembly GCA_963719575.1 of uncultured Acidobacteriaceae bacterium. Taxonomy (GTDB): domain Bacteria; phylum Acidobacteriota; class Terriglobia; order Terriglobales; family Acidobacteriaceae; genus Sulfotelmatobacter. Next base: position 40,002 of record CAVRCN010000021.1, on the reverse strand, counting down.
TTGGGCCGGTCATCTTATTTGGCTCCGGGGGGCAGTTGGTCGAAGTGTATCGAGACCGCGCGCTGGTGCTTCCGCCGCTGAACACAACGCTCGCGCAACGAATGATGGAGCAGACACGAATCTTTACCGCGCTTAAGGGAGTTCGTGGACGCAAGCCAGTCGACATGGCCGCTCTGGAACAACTGCTGGTCCGCTTCAGTCAGCTTGTGCTGGAACAGCCGTGGATTGCGGAAATTGATATCAATCCTCTGCTGGCGTCGCCGGGGCACTTGCTGGCCCTCGACGCCAGAATCGTGTTGCATAGTCCAGCGACCACACTCGCTCAGCTGCCAAAGCCCGCTATTCGTCCGTATCCCTTGCAGTACGTCGCGTCTTGGACGATGAAAGATGGAAACCGAGTGACCATCCGGCCCATCCGTCCGGAAGACGAGCCGTTGATGGTTAAATTTCACGAGACGCTCTCCGACCGCAGCGTTTATATGCGCTACTTCTACTCCCTAAGCCTGAATCGACGTGTAGAGCATGAGCGACTGTTGCGCATTTGTTTCGGTGACTACGACCGCGAAATGGTGCTGGTGGCTGAACGCAAGGATCCAGTCACCGGAGAGTGCCAGATCATCGCGGTGGGTCGCTTGAACAAACTTCATGCAAGAAACGAAGCGGAAGTCGCCGTGCTGGTTTCAGACCAGTATCAGAAACTCGGCTTGGGGAACGAACTACTCCGCGGTGTCATCCGAATCGCGCGGGATGAAAAGCTGAGCCGCGTATCGGCGGAGATGTTGACCGACAACATCGCGATGCAGGTCATCACGAAGCGCCTGGACTTTCGTGTTCATGCAAACGAAGATCCAGCGTCAGTCCGTGCGTTCCTGGACCTCTAGCAGATTTTCGCAGCGCGTTGCCGCCGCGACTGCATCGGAACTACGGTTTCAAATGTTTTGAGTGTCTGGGAGTGCCCGAAATCGACCCTGCCGAAATTCGCCAACTGCTTTGAAATTCTGGTGAGCGCGGAAGGATTCGAACCTTCGACCCATGCCTTAAAAGGGTCGCCAACAGAACTACAAACAACAACTTGCACGTCCAGCCTACTCCATGCACGACACAACAGAATCAACGAGATACCAAGAAGACACCGGTCTGGGTGCCCGGAGGGTGCCCGGAATCCGCCCCTCGAACAAAGTCACTTCGGTCTGCTGGGTCCTTTGTAACGCGAAGGAATCATTTCGCTGAACACCTAGCATCCGGCTCTTTCAGAGTGGCGCTGTTGAGCATTCACAACGACTTAAAGGTAGAGACCTGCGCGGCTTGGATCGCTTGGATCCCAGATTCGCCTTGGTATTCTTTTCGCTTAAACCACACCCAAAATCCAGCCCTCGATTTCTGCAGCCTTGTTTTCACGGTGAATTTAGCACCGGGCGAGGAAACTGAGAGAGTATTCGGTTTAGGTCGGCCCGACGGAGTCTGGCGGCTACGGCGTAGGCGGCGTGATGGTCACGCGTTTCTATGCTGCCTAAGCGAAACGTTTCATCCATAGTAGCGACACGTTTACTTCCGTCATCCATTGATGCTGCCGCGCCTCGATCCGACAAGTCTGGACGTACTCCGAGAGTCTGGCATGAGGAACCCCTGCGGGAAATCTGCACGGTGCGGCCTGTGAGCGAGGAGATCCCGGTGCCAGGCATGATGGAGTTAAACGAGCGCGAAGCTGGGAAAAGCAGACACACAGCCAAGGAGAACCTACAGCCAATCGGGACTCCTCTTCCTGGAGAAAAGGGGGATTCATCGACAACTAAATCCGCAAACACCCTTTACGATTTCCATTGAAATGAGGGGTCAATCCTCGTTGACTGACGAGTAAGGATTCCCCTCGACAAGCCAGGTTGCGACCCTTAACCAATCAGCGGGAGTCGTTACGGTTGGCGTGTATCGGCTGACCTAACTGGCAACGCTCTAATTCTGACGTTCCCGCGTGCCGAGGCCTCCCCCGTGGGGGGGCTGAAGTCAACTTCGTCAGCCTTCAGCAGCACCCCTCCAAACGTGACCTCGCACTCACTGCGGCAACTCAGGATCCCATCTTCCTGATATATGTTGCCTCCCTTTACTTCAATGCTTTGCACTTGGGGCTTCTGATCGGTTCGCAACGTGTACGTGCCTGAGAACGTCGACTTCTTGCTTGAGCCAGCGGGATTCGTCTGGCTGAACAGGTAAGAACTGAAGGCGATCACAACCGCAAACAGGACTTTGGTGCTCATCGCGACCTCCATCACTTCAATTGTACTCCTGAACTTGTCGAAAACAGTTGGGTTTTTCAGTGGATCCGCTATCAGACGAGGTTGACGAGGTTTTGTTTAGGACGTGTGGATCTAGTACTACTGTGTTATAAAATCGGAGATCTACAAAAAGGCGAAGCTGACCGACAACGCACATCTCGAGTTCGATTAACGAACACCTTGCGCGCCGAGTGCCGCGACGTGCACCGGTTCGAGGGGCTGCTCAAAGGCCAAAACAGGGGATCGAGTCTTAGAGGCAAGAATGCAATGACAATCGTCTTCGCCGAGCGCTGGGAGAACCAACACCGAAGTGACTTCGCTCGATCGTTCTGAATGGCGATCTGGGGAAATCACAAGTCGTCAGAAACTTGCCTTCAAAGTGTTGCAGACATAGACGACCGTTTACGCGCCCAGCGGTAGTGTTGCCACAAGACCGATTGAAGGTGCGTCCTTTGCCGTTGTAAACCCGCCCAGTGAATCATTAGCGGCTTGATTCCAAGCCTAGCCTCAATTGTCCTTACCTCATCAGCAGCGTCGATATCCCCTCCCCATACCTCTATCGGAAGATTGTTAGTTATCCCAGACACATTTCGAATCTGCCGCAAACTGGAGTAGCGCCCACCCGACTTTAGAATTACGACGTTCATGAATCCCTGTTCCATGCAATTCAGCTCCACGTATTTCATCAGCGCTGCATTGTCTTCTCCTATGTTAACAGCTCGCCGGACGGTCATGACTCCTCGTCTCGATGCAATAAAGCCGGTATTGGCAGAATAAGCGATTTCTTGAGGACTAAGATACGATGTCGGTTGTTCCTTCCAGACGTATTTAATGCTTTCAATACTATTCGAGAACCCCGTCAGAATGTCGTACTGGTGGAGCAGGTCGAACACAAATGTCAATTCTGACAATATTATGGTATCAACATCAATGTAAACGAACTCACTAAATGGTCCTTCCCAAATAGCGAGCTTACGGTAGTGCCCAAGAACGTGCCGATGCAGACCGCGGGCAATATTGTCACATGTAGCTAGACGCTTCCGCGGATCCCATACGATAAACCCATAAGTATCAGCTAAGGCCATGATACGGCATGCATCCGCATCAAATGGAATTAGACACAATGGAATAGTTGGATTGAACGTACGGAGGCTGTTTAGGAATGCAACGGTGTAGTCATACACCGCGTCATTCGAGATAAAATAGACTCCCCTACTTGATTTCGATACGGTATTATCTTGCAGCATTGGATTGGGTTCGGTGTCTAGAAAGTGTTAATATTCTGGACGCAGACCGACTAGACTATCCTTCCGAGCACGGTGTGCGACACCACACGTATCGCTAGCGTGCTGTGAGTCTTCGTGTCCGATCGGAACTGAGGTTGTCGAAGTGCGTCACGAAGTAGTCTTCGCTTACGACGTACTGGCGCAAGAGTGAAAAATCGCGCTGATAGCTGAGATCCGGTGGTAAGTTAACGAGCGCTCTAGGATTCTTGAAAGCGGTATCGATCACTCCACATCCCCAGTCGCAATCGACAACAAAACAGCACCACTGGCTCTTAGCAAAGAACCTCAGAGCACTTTTCCATACTGTTCCGTTCCAATTCTCATCAGGACGACAATCAGCGCTCGGGCGTTGGTGCCACTCGTCGGGGGGCAAGCAATCATGCAGAACCACGACACCGCCTTGGGTGAGACGACGGAGAGAATGAGCGATATCTCGGTCGACCTGAAAGGCCTCGTGCAGTCCGTCTATGAAAATCAGGTCAAACTCGTTCTTGATAACCTCGAAGAACACATCGGATGCAAAATGCAGTACGCTCGGAACGCCCGATGCGGGATCAACCCCAAGCTTCCGTTCGCACTGTACACAATCGAAATTCTCGCGTCCTGATCCTACGCCAATCTCCAAATAGGTATTGTATTGCCGGCTGCGGATGATCCAGTTGATTAGGTCTGTTCTTGTCATATGCTCCTCAATGCGGCGGATGGGAATTTGACATCGGATCCTTCGTTTCAGTTGCGGTGGACAAGAGCAAAAGTAGGGGCCTTAGACGCAGGCGTAGACCAAAACGAACTCGACAACGTCCGATGTCCTAAATTGATCAAGGTGGGTATCCGCTTGACTCACCAAGACCCCACAGATTGTGGTTTGGCTTTGGCCTTCGCTGAGGTCGGGTGAACTATCCGGTGACGGGTAACAGGATCGACAGCCACAGCTTGCTGCGCCAGGCGAAAGAAGAGCTTGCCTCGACTCTTTGATCGTCGGCGATTGAACCGGAAAGTGAATTCATCCAGATAGTAGTCGAGGTGCTTATGACTGACCGCTCCCTGGTGGGTTCCCATCAGCCACCGTTTGAGCAAGGAGATCGCGAGGTGAACCCGTGGCATCAGCTCCGATGGAGTCTTCTTCTTTCCCTTTAGAAACGTGACCTCGTGCTGGTAGCCTTTGCTCTCCACGGGCAGATATCCCAGCCAGCCGTCGGTGTGAATGACGCTGCCCGGTTCTACCGAGTGCTGCACAAAGGGCATCAAGCTTGCTGCCGAAGCGTCTACAATCTGGCGCATCCGAATCCGACCGATCCCGGGTCCATCTTCTTGAGCGGCAACGACAATCAGTGCTTTATCCAAATTGAGCCGGCCGGGCAAGCCCTCCTCCAGACCGCCGACGTAGCATTCATCCACTTCCACTCTGCCCGTGAGCAAATCACGTCCCGGTCTTACCATGGCATGGCGCAATTTATGCAGCATGGTCCATGCTGTCTCATACCTTTTCAGTCCCAGTATCCGTTGCAGTCCCAACGCACTGGCCCCGTTCTTCTGGGTCGTCACCCACCACATGGCTTGAAACCACAAGCGCAGAGAAGTGCGGGTGTCTTGAAAGATCGTCCCCGCCGTCACCGAGGTTTGATGCCGACACTCACGACACCGCAGCAATACCGTCCTGACCGGCGAACTCTCTCGACACCCACAGCGCGGACAGCGAAAGCCATCCGGCCAGCGCAGTTGCAACAGATACTCTCGGCAGGCCTCCTCACTCCGGAATCGAACATCGAACTCCTTCAAGTTCCGAGGATAGTCTTCCATTCCCGCATACTAGGCATTGGGGCCTGGTGAGTCAAGCGGATACCCACTTTGATCAATTCCGTATTGCATCGATCTCGGCGAGAATGGTTGCCCGTTTGTTCATAAGCCTCTGCCATCGTGGCCACGAGCGATACGTGAATCGGGCTTCCCGGATCGACGAGTTCTACCCAAGGAAGTGCAAACCGGAAATGCCGAAGAGCGCAAGCGCCATCACCCTTCCGTAAACATTCGAGACCAAGTGTGACGCGGCGACACAAATACCGAAGTGTGCTTTCAAGTGCGAGCGGCATTACACGCAATTCATCGACGTGGCTTTCAGTGGAGCTACAGATGTCCTGACGCTTCGGATGGCCTAAGCAGTCCAGCATGTGTTGAGTCGCATCAGTGACAGCATGTTCTGAGAAGTTTGCCAGAACATATTCGCGCGCTCGGCGCGAGACCTTGGTCCACTCTCGTTCGGATTCATGAAGATACATAATGTATTCTGCCTGTGTCGTTGCGCTATCCGTGATGTAGGCCTCCTCACCATGCGAGAGTCCCAAAGGGGCCGCCCCTATGCTCGTTGTAACTAGCGCCAGTCCTGAGGCCATCGCGTGTACATTCTTGGTTGAGACTCCAGTGCCATACAGGACCGGCGAGACAAACACTCTTTTCGTTGAGAATAGGGAATGCAAATCGTTTACCTGGCCGATGATACACACTCCTTTCCCCTCTGCTGGCAGCAGTCTCTCCGAACCACTTCCAGCCAGTGTTAGAGAACATTGCGGGAGTCGTGCACTTACGGTCGGCCACAGCTCATTAACAATCCATTTCGCGGAGTCAACGGTAGCAGGATTATGATAGTCACCGAGGAAGAGTAAACCATGTCTTGAGTGGAAATCCTTTGAGTCTGGTACTACGTTGGCCGAAAAGCTGATCGCATAGATATCAAGATCTGAAATGTCCTCAGCGAAGGACGTACCGTCCAGCGGTGATACGACAATCACTCCGTCGCACTGGCGGAGTATGTTGACCTCTCGTTCGTGCACATCCAAAGCACACTCCTCATCACTGAAGCGGCCGCTGTATTGCGCGGCAAGACTCGCCCGACGCCCATGACAGTCATCAGCCATGCAGAGCACTCGCGACCCTGGCGCGAGGCGACGAATATCATCCAAATATTGCTCGGGTATCGAAAGGGGGTTCCAGAACCACAGTGTCAGAATCACTACGGAGAAAGGTCCATTTGCGAACAACGTGTCGATAGTCCATTCCTTTGACGGTGTAGGTGAATTAGGATAGTTGTGACTGGTTAATTTGTCTCCGAGAAACATCTCATCGACCTGCGTGCGTAGCCACTGAAGATCATCCTCACGTGAAGGAGGCCGAGCTGACGCGAATGTGACGTAGTGGCCAAGTGCGCGGAGCGAGCGTATTAGCTGCAGGAGTCGGACACTAGCGCCACTCCTAGACGGATCAGGTATTCCGTCATGGATAATCAACAGTCGCATTCGATCCTCCTCTGGTATCGTTGGTGGCTATGACGGACTTTGCTCCATTGATACTCAACGCAACTCAAAAAGCATATAGTGAGCGGGTGAGACACCAAACCTCTGAACAGCGCGATCACTGTACTTTGGCTCACGTGCAATCAGACGATAACCGCAGCGAAGAATTTCCAGACCAAAATCCGCCCGCCCCCCGTTGGGTTCAATGCCAAGAAGTAAATTTCCCTTGCACGCTGAGTCATTGACAACGAGCATAAAGTAACGAACAGAGTGCTGCTTCAACAGTCGAATCCACCAAGTGGTGGCACGAAGACAGCTTTCGTCCATGCAATGGATACTGACGGCTAGTTGCGGATGAGCCTGCGCAACGACTGCGTCAATGTCAGTGACTGGAATCGCGAGTGCTTGCTGATTAACTCCACGGAAGCGGAGATAGTACTCGCAGAGGAAAGTCGACTCCGCAATTGAATCTGCACACAATATTCGCCTCACCGCACTGCAGGATTGTGCAATGCGGTGAGCCAGGCGGCCATATCCACATCCGATGTCTAATACGCAATCAATCTTCCCGGAGAGAATTCCGGTCCATCGCTCCAGAAACCAGAGTTCGGAGGCAGAGTCGAGCAGGTCGCGGCTTAGAACATAGCCATCTCCAGTGGAGACAGTATAAGCACCGAAGTAATCGTCCTCCGAGAGGCGATTCAATACTTCTCCTGCTCCGATAGTTCTTAGGTAGTATGCGGTAAGCAGATATGCAACCGGCACATTCAAGTCTCGCCACTGCCAAACGTATGCGCAATCTCCCCGAAATGCAGTGAGCGGTACTTGTGTCTCCACGAAAGAACTCGTCCACTGGCCCGTGTCGACGGTGGGATGACACGAGGTAGAGTACAAACCCTTCAATTCGATCAGTCTCTGGTTAGAGGCTTGCAGATAGGTTGATGCTCCATTGGGTAACCGCGGAGTGGGGGGCGGCATGAACACCTCATCTGCTCCTACTCGCTCGAGCAGGTCCAATAGAGATAGGCCGCGACCGTCAGGCAAACGGCCGCACCGACGGAGCTCATGGAGGCTCTTGATATCGACACTTGCCATCGGTCACCCCCTTTCCGGAGGTCGTCCAACTTCAGAACTCGACATTGGGATTCCAGTGCAGTGCTCGCCCTCCCAAGTCACTTGATCTGTTCCCGGTCCGCCAGTGGATTGAATCACAACATTCATTGGGTGATCACACAGTGCGCGATGAATCTTTTTCACATACGCTGGAAGCGAAAACAACTCTTCCATACGTTTGCGCCCGGCTCTCCCCATTTGCAGAGCTACGTCCGGGTTTCGAAGAAGATATCGAAGTTTGTCAGCGAGATCACGGTCGTCACCGACTTCTACGTAATAACCCGTAATGCCGTCTACTACAAAATCACTGTAGCTTTCGGTCCTCGTTGCAATTACCGGCTTTGCCATGGCCATTGCCTCTGAGATAACCGCGTAGCCGCAGGCGTGAACAGCGTTTTGTAACGGGACCACGACGAGCGCGGCCCTAGCGTATAGCTGTCGGAGCTGCTCGTAAGTCCTACAGGAGCCCACATGGACGTTGCTCGGCAATTCTCCGGGGCTGACATTCAGTGGTTGCGGATGCCATTCACTGTCGGCTGCTATCTCGATAGTGACGCGTAGCGAAAAGGAGGAGCGCACGAGCAGCTTGTAGTCTCTGCTTGCCGTTCCCGCACTCACGACTAGGTCTTCCTCAACCGCATCAGTATTTCCGCAGAAGAAATCAAGGTCCGCCGCATAGCCGACTACATACAAGCGAGAGGCCGGAAATCGGTATTCGCCTTGTAGTCTACGGTAGATCGAATCGGATAGACACAAGAAATGGACATTGTCCATAGCGCGGAGGACGTGTAGGGCCGGGTTGTTCCCAAAGATAAACCCATGAGTAATGATGTACACGGGCCGCTTAATCTGTCGAGTGCGGAGGAAACACGCCAACGGGAACCCAACCTCTTCACTTGCCGCAAGGAACTCACTGAAACCGCCGAGTTCTCCGGACTCCGAACGAATGTGGAGTGGTGAAATATCCCGATCCCAATCAAGCAATACGCTCGGATAGCTGTCAAGATATTTTACATATTCCGGGCATGGACGCCTCTTCGCTGATATGGCCGCAATTGTTGCCTCGTTTGCCGGCCCTCGAACACAATAGGCTGTTCCCACCGCTTCATCACCTCTTCCCACACTCGATGCCCATCTTTAAGATTCAGTGGTGAATTCCCCTCAGAACTGTGTGCGTATGTCGCTCCGATTCGTGACTGTCATGAATGGCAGCAGAGAGTCGGATCAACTCCGAATCAACCGACCATCTTCAGCGGATCTACCATCGTATCGAGACTGAGCGATCATAAGTTCTTTCACGATGTCCCACTGTGGATAGCCATTTGAGCAATCAGCAATAAAGAAATTAGGGTCAGCGACATCAATGCGATTGTCGTGCTGACGGTAATAGTCGATAAACCTTTGACTCTCCACCCATATTGGATCTTGGTTATTCCGGTAAAAGTCGGCGCGTCGCTCCAACCTCTCCACTACCCCCGCAGTCCACTTAAAATGGAAAGCGGGGACGTACAGCTTTTCTCTTGGGCAGCCGTTGCCTTCAAGCGCGAAGTGCTGGCCCGATACCAATTGCAAGATACCCTTAACTGCGACCACCTTTCTCATATCGCCCCCGAGGATTGGCGAGGTGATCATGCCCCCCAAAGGGAACTGTTGCCAAATTGGCATATTGCTCTCCACCTTCGGGAATCCACCATCTGTCGCTATTCTGTCAATCAAGCAGCCTTCCACCGAGTCGTACCCGTCGCTGCTAAGGGATTCTAGCAACTCGTGGATGTCCGAAGGATATACTTGTAACTCATCCACATCTGCAAGCAGGAACCAGTCATCCGGATGGGCGTGCCGTGCCTCATGGTACAAGAATTGATTCACACATCGCAGCCACTTTCCAGCATACACGCCTACTACATTGGCGCTATATTTCTGGCAGATGTTGCACACCGCAGAATATAGAGGGTCACAGTACTCGTCGAGATGCACACACACCATAAGAGAGTCCACTCCGAGCTCGGTGTAATGAGACAATGTGTGTGGCAGAAGCTCAACATGTGAGCCCACAACAGTCACAAGGTGTACTTTAGTAGCTGAAGCGTTGTGCATGGGTCACTCCTTATCGCGCCGAAGTTAAGTACGACCGATTATGTTCGGGGCTCAGCGTTTGTGACGAACCGAAATGCCGGCTGGTCTCTAGGTCAGGTGTATCCACACCTGAGGATATGGCATCTTCAAACACGTCCTGCACACCCCGTACGAACATTCCTAGATCGAACACTTTTGCCCGTTCTCGGGCCAGCATGGAACATCGCGAATGCAGGGTTGCATCATCGAACAGAGTTAGAACTGCTTTCGCCAATCCGGTAACGTTGCCAGGATCGAAAAGAACCCCTTCCTGACCATCAGTAATCATTTCCGGACATCCCCAGCTATTGGGCGCAACCACTGGGAGTCCCATGGCTAGAGCTTCGAGGATACATGTGGCAAGGGGCTCATCTTCTCGACACAGAACCAATACGTCTGCCATTGCATACAAGGTCCGGACATCTTCAACGAAATTGAGAAAGCGGACATGTTGCCCTAACCCTAGACGACTGGTCATGTCGCGAAGCCTGTCGAAGTAGCCGAAGCATGTTGGGAAAACCTCTCCAGCAATGAATAGAGTCGTGTCCTGGTATTTATTTAGGATCTCGGGCAAAGCTGAAAGCATAACGTCAATCTTCTTGCTCTCCTCGATTCGAGAAATCATACAGATGACTTTGCTACTAGGATGAAGCCCCATTGTCTTCCTGATTCTCGAACTGGAATAGGAGGTTGGCGAGAATGCCTGAAGATCAATACCGTTATGAATGACCTTTATCCTTTCGGCGGGAATGTCCCATCTCTGAATTTCACGCCGCTGAGCATTTGATACAGCGACGACCACGTCTGCGAATTCGAGGGGTCCGAGGAGGGGTTCGATAAGGGAGCTGTGAGCGTGCCAGACCAACGGTATATTGGCAGAGTGAGCTTTCAGAACTATTGGCAGTCCCGCGATGCCATTTACATGCACAAGGTTGAAGGCCCCAGAGTCGAACAGATCATCAACAAAAGACATAGTGCGAGGTGTAACATTGCTCATGTCGAACTGGGTCACCTTCACAGGGACTCCGGCATGTTCAAGCCGTTCACTAAGCGTCGATCGGGACGGAAGCACTACGAGGGGAGAAAACTTGGATCTGTCGATATTAGCGATCAGATCCAGCCAGATCTTTTCTCCCCCTGTGAATGTGTTGGCCAGGGTGAAGAAAAGTACCTTCCAAGGCGGGGAGGATCGTGGTAAACGACGCTTGCCTCTCCGCCACGACGCAAGGGACCGGGACACGAGTTCACGTTTGAGCGCTAATGCTCCGGAACTGTTCTGGCCGACTGTTCCACCGAGATCGATGAGGACCTGTTCAGCCGCTTCCTTAATATAGACATCGTTCATCAGGAGTCGCCCGGGAAGGTCTTCAGGCAAGGGGTGTTGCCCTTTGGGGCCGGCCCACTTCAGTACTGACGCGCTGCAGACCTCCGTCCCCTCCTGTTCACCTAATGTTTTGATCACTTGCATCAATCCCAGCGCGTCGCCCTCCGATTCGATCAAATGGGGTAAATCAGGCAATTTCCGGACCGAAGAGGTCGTAAAGATTTGAGGCAGCAGGCCATCCGGGTAGCATTGAGCGAAGGTCACATCCGCGCCCATCGCAATGTGGGACGCAAACATCTCATGTGCCATCTCGAGATCGGGAAACAATGAGGTGGCTGGATATAGCAACACTGACTCCGCTTCGCTATGTAGGCTGCAGAAGGTTCTCAGCGCTGCAAGAGTTCCGCTCCCTTTGTAAGCGCAGATCTCGACTTCGAGGTCGCGCAATGCCTCCTCGATTCGACGGTCGAACTCTGCCATTTCTGGATAGACAAGGTAAATACGAGTGCCGCTTTGCATCGCGAAGCCTGCTATAAGCCGTTGCGCCAAATGGTGAAGAAGTGGCTCACCGTTTAGCGGCTCGAGGCACCATACCGTGAGGTTCGACGGGTTCTGATAGGGAACATAGATCACGATTGCGACATCTCTGCCTTCGCTACGATAAGGATCTTCTGAACTCATTTGCAAATACTCCTAAGTAAACACGGACCGATGCTGGCATGCGTGGCGATGTGCTCCGGACATTTTCAGTCCAATCTCCTGGCTGTGACGAAGGAAGTTCCTCTTTTCAGCAATTCTTGTATTTCAGCGACTCAATCGCATACTGCTGCCGCCCCGGGCTAAACAAGCTGCCGGTTTCAGCGAAGTTGTCCGCAATGCAACCACCAGAGTATCGAGGGTGCAATTTCATCCTCCGGCACGCCAATTCAAGATCCCGGCCATATGTGAGCTCAAATCGATTTCTAAAGTGAGTCAACCCATTGAAGACATCTCCAAGTTTAGCAACAAGCCGAGGTCGGCGTTGGGTCAGCAGCTTGGAGCAAGGTGAAATCTCGCCGGTAGGGCTCACGGATGCTGAAGTAATACCAGCTCTGCATCGGAAAACTGGAGGCGAAGGACTTAAATCCGGTAATCCAATCAATGTAACGCCCTTGCAATGTGCTTCGTCCTGCCAAGCGCGGAGTTGTCTTAGCTGGTCCCAGTAACATGTTTTTTCTTGATCGGGCCACTCGATGCCGGTTGCATACCCAATTACAAACGTGGTCATTCCCAAGTCGTAGAGACCTCGAACATCGTCGCAAAGCCTTGAGACGTTCGCCGGCATGACGGTCAACTTAGCGCCCAGAAAGCCTTGTGCACGCTTTAGGCGATCCAGGTTTCTCATTACACGGGTGAACGTTCCGAGCCCCAATCTATTCTTTCGATATCGGTCGTGACTGTCTGCCAGTCCATCCACGCTTGCGAGAACTGCAATACGATGTTGCGCAACAAACTCAAGCATTTCATCTGTGAGGATGGTGCAGTTAGAGGTGCAATTGAAGCGCAAGTGCTTGTGGTAGGCTTTCGCTTGCTCTTCGGCATACTCTGTCGCAGTGCGCAAGACGCTAAAGTTTAGAAATGGCTCTCCTCCAAAAAGAAGAAGTGATAACTCACTAACGCCATGGCTGTAAGCCAGTAGCAAGTCCACAGCACGTCGTGCGATATCGTGCGTCATACATCCGCGCCTCGTGTGGCCTTCAAAACAGTAGGTGCACGCAAGGTTGCACTTTTCTGTTAGGACGAGCTCGATCTCACAAAGAGGGGGGAAGTAGGCCACATTCAATTTGTTTATAATTCCATTGAAAATGGCGTCGGATTCTTCATCGCTTAAGTGCAGCACTTGAGCCAGTAGACGGCGAGCGGAAACAACCGCTGGTGAGCGGGCTGTCAGCATAGTCTCAAGCTGCTTCAAGAAGTTGCCGTTTAATCTGACTGGCTTCTTCCTTTTGTCTCGCCTGTGGACATCCTGGTGCATCGTAAGTCTCGCGGTCTGTCAAGTGCGCGTCCGGACGCTGGAATGCTTGAATCCGGCCTTGACGTCCTATGTAGCTGCCTCTCCGAAGACCAAGTATCCCTTCGGAGAACGTGATTGACTCAGCACGGATGGAGCAGACACCCGGGCCATGTAGAACAGCTGTCAAATGCTCTCCTAATCACTCGCCGTGCTGAGTCCTGAATGAGGATGGCGGACGACTTGCCACTCCCTAAGCATTACTATGAGAAAAATGTTTTGCAACCGAATGACTGGGCGCAAGAAAACGGTGCGGGGCAACTGAACGGATTGCAATTAAATGAAGCTCCGTCGCAGGCTGTGTTTGGAGCTGGGCCGCCTACTTTTCCAGCCACTTTTCCATAAGCTGGTACTGCAAGCACTCCAACTCCTGCTGCGATGGTCAGCATCTGTACGAACCGACGCCGCGCCACCAAAGCGTCTGCCACCTGTTCCGTATTGTGCTCATCGTGTTTCATTTCGTCATGCATAGTTATTCTCTCCTTGGACCGCTTCGGGTTCACAAGCCGATCGCGGCCATCACGATACCCGGCAACCCACTCGATGTTTTGCCGGTTTCTCAAGTTCGCTGCAGTGCAGACACTCCATACGCCGACTAGGCGCTGTACCCATTTCTGCAACTGAACGATGGGCTACAGCCAAATGGGGCAGGGCAGCTGAAAGGACTGCACACGAACGATCCTCCCGTACAATAGGAATCGAGAGGTGCGACACCTTTTGTGCGCCCGGTTGAGGCAGTGGCGGCGAGAGTGCCGACTCCTGCCAAGATAGCTAGTTGTTGGAACAGTTTAGTTCGCTCAAGCAAGGCCCCGACAACCCCTTCAGTTTTTCCAGCAACGCTTTTTGGTTCATTATTCTTACCGTTGCGTTCGTCCATAAACACCTCCCTGAACCGATATGGCCGCGGTCTTGTGACAAGCCGACCGAGAGCCGTTGACTACATACGGTATGCGTAGCACCCGAATGCCTCTTGACAGTAAAATGGAGCGGGGCAACTGAAAACCCCTGTGACTCCACATGTGAATGATCCCGAACAACCAGCAGTGTCAGGTGAAACACCTCCTGCGTGCGCTCTCGGGGAGGTGAGGGCAAGAGCGCCGGCTCCTGCTAGGATGGCTAGTTGCTGAAACAGCTTACGTCGCGCAAGCAGAGCTCCCGAAACCTCTTCAACGTGTTCATCAACGGGTTGTGGTTGGTTTTCTTGACCTTCGCGTTCTGATTCATCCATAAACACCTCCGTGAAGCGACATGGTTGTTGTCTGGTCTCAAGCTAAGCAGAGCCAGGGCTGCACACGGTAGGTCACCGGTATCCTGTGGGACACGTGAACATATTGCAGCAGCAGGAGGGTTGATTGCCGGCACCGCAGGTAAACGATGAACCACTACATGAGGTATCGTTGGCTGAAACACCTCCTCCGCGCGCCCGAGAAGGTGACTGCCAGAGCGCCGACTCCCGCTAAGATGGCTAGTTGTTGAAAATAGCTGACGTCGTCCAAGCAAAGCTCCAGAGACCTCTTCAGTTTCAGTTCTTTCATCAACGGGTGTTGGTTCGTGATTTTGACCTGCGCGTTCCGATTCACCCATAAACACTTCCTTTGCCGCTCGGTATTCCGGTTTCCCGCGATCCAATGCTGCTGTCCTCCGTGTCTCTCACGATCTCTATTTCCGAATCGACGTGAATTAGGAATCGGCTATTGCTACCGCCCGCCTGTGCATTCTCCCGCAGAAGATGTGACCGGCAGCGCAGCAGAGTCTCTATATAGGGTTCGGCATCGTCTGAGATACAGTAATGGAGACGCGTGGAGTCGTCTACTAGCTGAGAGGCTAGGCTCCATCCCATACGGACAGCTATCCCGGACTGTTGAGGGCGTTTCTATACTGGGACACCGGCACTTCTTCAAGAAGACATACCGGTTCCGGACTATGGCGAGGACTGTGGTCTTTCTACTTCAAAGTCTGATCTGGCCAACTCTACTAAACTGATTCCAAGCAGATAGCATTTCACTCGGACAGCTTAACAGCTCAGGTCGCTAACAGCGGATCTACAATCGGGACCGTATTCATCGTGCCATGGCTCGCTCGGTCGGTGCGCCCGCATAGATAGTGGACGTGTTGTCCATGTACCCGAGGTGTTGTGACATAGACCACATAGGTGAGTGATCCAAATCACTGCGGGGATACGATCTTCATGAAATAAGCAGTCTAACACGATGAAGTGTCACTTTCCCCTGGCGCCGAGTCGTACTTAGCGTGCCTTTTCGCACACGCCTTGTTCCGTAGCTGGAATGTTTCGCTCCGTAGGACGGAGCATGTTGGATGGATCGTGTGCGGGCCTATCCGAGTCGGAAAGACATCTTTCTAGTTAGTACGGATAGTGCGATTCTGGCCAATCCAAAAGAAGAATGGGATGCTTATCATGCCAGATAA
This sequence comes from uncultured Acidobacteriaceae bacterium, assembly GCA_963719575.1. Classification (GTDB taxonomy): domain Bacteria; phylum Acidobacteriota; class Terriglobia; order Terriglobales; family Acidobacteriaceae; genus Sulfotelmatobacter. The sequence goes on along the minus strand of CAVRCN010000021.1, from coordinate 24,130 downwards.
CGACCCAGCAGGGGACAACAGTGCGCTGAAGTTACATGTACTGGAACAGCATCCATTGGCCGTGCGCGGTTTACAATCGATTCTCAGAACATTTGACCAGGCTTTGTTCCACTCTTCCTTGCCACAGTCCGTGGTGTCAGAGGATCCCCTTCTCTTTCTCGTCGACTTGGGTACACTTGGAGAACCATGGGAGCATCTTCTACAGTTGCTCCGGCTTGGATATCCACACGCGCGAGTTATCGTTCTGGATTTGGAGTTTCCCGATGACCGTGTAATCGAGTTGCTGTTTCTTGGAGTCATCGGATTCGTGACTTACGAAAGTGTAGAAAGGGAGTTGCCTGCGGCCATCCGCTCCGTGGCGCAGGGGAGCGCCTGGCTGGACGCGCGCGCATTGGAGAACTTCGGGCGGCATAAATTCGAATTGATCAAGCGTCGGAACGGAGGAGTGCTGACCAGACGCGAGACAGCGGTTCTGGATCGACTTCAAAAGGGACTGTGCAATAAGGAAATAGCCTCAGACCTAGGAATTAGCGTGTCGACTGTCAAATTCCACCTCATCAATATTTTCGCTAAGCTTGGAGTCCATGATCGCGTCCGAGCTTCCGAGTGCGCCGGACGAACGGTCGATCTGAGGGACGATGCCCGTCGTGTGTCGTCCGTCTAGGTCGAATGTCGGCAACAATAAGGAGGGCGTTCTGTTTCGGAGATGCCCTAGTGCTCAACATTATTAACTCGGAATTTGTCGTGCGAAAGCGTCAACGATTGCGAATGGATTGGGCAGAATAAGTTAGGAGGTACGGTGATGAACGTATCGCTGGTTGGTTTCGATCAGGCATTGCCAACTGGGTCAACGTTACTGGACACGACTTGGTACGGCACCGCGCTGTTGGGTTTGACATGGGCTGTGCTCCGATGCGTGGAATGTGTGAAGACCGCCACGAGGTATCGGAATCGGACGGCTTTGTTAGTGTTCGTTTTTGCATTCCCGTTCTTAACCGGAACGGGCGGGGGCCTGATGCTAGACTCGATCGCATGTGCTCAAACGAAGGCAATGTTACCGGTATCTTTCCAGGTGGCCTCGATCAAACCTAGCAAGCCTGGCAGCTTACCTCACAACTTTATGTGGAGGCCGGGCGGCAGATTAGATGCCATCAATATTTCAGTTGGCGACTTGATCCTGGATGCCTACGACATTAATTGGAACCGGCTTGTAGGCCTTCCGTCTGGGGTGCAATCACAACTCTACACGATCCATGCAGTGGCGCCTTCGGAACGTCGCTCATGTCCCGCCGGATCAGATGCTGGTATTGCAGCGCGAGATGTTGCAGTCTCTCCTAGCTGAGCGTTTCAACCTAAAGGTGCATCGCTCAACGAGACAATTGCCGGTCTACGATATCGTCCTAGCCAAGGGCGGTGCAAAGCTGAAGCCGGTTAGCGACGCAGATTTGGCGGTGGGCAGCTCGTATCGCCGGGACCACCCATTGGCTGGCGGAATGCAGTCTGGGCCAGGATCAATCATCGGGGTTGGGCAACAAATCAGTGACTTGGTGGGTGCCCTCTCGGGTGCTTTAGGGAGAGTAGTAATAGACAAGACCGGCCTCACGGGTCGGTATGAATTCAAACTCACGTGGACACCTTCGCCGGGCGGAACGGATTTCGGCCTGAGCTCTAGCAGCACCCCGCAGGGAGAAATGCCGGCGGATATGAACTTTTCCGGCCCCTCAATCTTTGTCGCACTGGAAGAGCAGCTCGGGTTGAAGCTCAAATCCGCTACAGGCCCGCTTGAGGTCTTGGTGGTCGATCACATAGAGCCTCCGACGCCGGATTGAGAAACGACGAGGTGTTTGATTCATGGTGTTGCACCGCCGATTATGTTTATCTCTCTTTTGCTTGACGGTCTTCATGGCCATGGCCAGGATAGCGGTCGCCGCGGAGCATCACGGACAAGTCGTCTTTCATGACATGCCCGTTCCCGGCGCGACGGTGATTGCTTCTGATGGGATCAAAAGGTTTAACACCACGACGGACCAACAAGGGCGCTATTCCTTTGCGAACTTGACTGACGGAAGCTGGACAATTGAAGTTACGATGACGGGTTTTGCTAAGACGGAGCGGGAAGTAGCAGTGGCGCCGAATGCGCAGCTGGCCAAGTGGGAATTGAAGCTATTGCCACTAACTGAAATCAGAGCGCAAACCATTTCGGAGGTCGCCACATCAGCTATCCCAGCTCCGCAGGCCGCGAAAGACCAGGAAGATCAACAGGACTCATTGATTCCCGCGGCTCCGTCTGAGTCAGACGACGATCTGCGGCAACGCTCGGCCGATGGACTACTGATCAACGGCAGCGTGAACAACAGCGCCTCATCGTTGTTCGCCCTCGCTCCGACGTTCGGAAACAACCGGGTTGGTCACCGACAGTTTTACGGCAGTGTCGGGGGAATGATGGCCAACTCCGCTCTCGACGCACGACCTTTTTCGATAACGGGACTCAACACGCCCAAGCCGCAGTTCAGCGACTTCACCGGCTTTGCCAGCCTCGGGGGCACACTCAAAATTCGCAGCCTCGTTCAAAACGACCCTCAGTTCTTCATCGGATATCAGTGGATTCGTAACCACGACGACAGCACGACCTCCGTCTTTGTACCCACAGAACTGGAACGCACGGGGAACTTTTCCCAATCGGTGAACGCCGAAGGGCAGCCGATCGAAATCTACGATCCGGCCACGGGGCAGCTGTTTCAGGACAACACTATTCCGTCTGGCATGGTCAGCGGTCAGGCCAACGCGCTGCTGGCTTTCTACCCCTTGCCGAAACGCAGTGCGGGAGCGCTGTATAACTATCAGGCTCCTCTGCTGAGCGACTCTAATCAGGATGCAGTGCAGTCTCGCATCGACCAGAGCTTCGGTTTCAAAGATCAGATCAACGGAGAATTCGCTCTGCAGAGTGCGCGCAGAAGTAACCCGAACATCTTCAACTTCGTCGACACTACCGGTATTCTCGGTATCAACACTAGTGTGCAATGGTCGCATCGGTTTGGACATCAGGTTTTTCTCTACGCCGGCTATCAGTTCAGCAGGTTGCGCACACGACTAACGCCCTGGTTTCAGAACCGCGAAAATGTGTCGGGCCTTGCAGGCATCACCGGCAACGATCAAGATCCTGCCGACTGGGGACCGCCGTCGCTTGCCTTCGCGACTGGCATCGCCGGTCTGTCCGATGAGAACAACGCAAACACACGCAACCAGACCAGCTCAACCTCGCTTTCCATATCGTGGATTCACGGGCGTCACAACTTGACCCTCGGCAGCGGCTTCCGGCGCGAAGAATTCAATTACCGCTCGCAACAGAACCCCCGCGGCGACTTCGGTTTCACCGGGGCGGCAACGGCTGCTCCCGGCGGGAATCCGACCACAAGTGGATCCGATTTCGCCGACTTTCTTCTCGGCATTCCAGATACCAGTTCCATCGCATACGGCAATGCCGACAAATATTTCCGCGAATCGCTCTACGACGAATACGTGACGGACGATTGGAGAGTGACGACTCAATTCAGCGTGAAGGCAGGCGTCCGATGGGAATATGCCGCGCCCATTACCGAACTTTTCGATCGCCTCGTCAATCTCGACATCGCTTCAGGCTTTTCGGCCGTTGCGCCGGTCGTCGGTACTGATCCTATCGGCTCGCTGACAGGACAGCATTATCCCAACTCGCTCATCCGACCTGACCGCAGCGGCATCGAGCCTCGGGTCGGGATCGCGTGGCGTCCGATCAGCAACTCCTCCCTGGCTCTGCGCGCTGGCTATGGCATTTACCACGATACCAGCATCTATTCGGGCGTCGTGGCACAGATGGCGCAGCAGGCCCCTCTCTCGCGCAGTCTTAGGGTCGAAAACAGCACAGCCTGTCCGCTTACGCTGGCAGATGGATTTAACAACTGCCCTACTGTCGCATCCGATACCTTCGCCGTCAGTCCCAATTTCCGCGTCGGCTACGCGCAAACCTGGCAGCTCAGCATCCAGCACGATCTTCCTGGTTCCCTGCAAATCAATGTCACCTATCTCGGTACCAAGGGTACGCACGGTATGCAGGAGTTCCTGCCGAATACCTATCCAGTAGGCACAGCGAATCCCTGCCCGTCATGCCCGGTTGGATTCACCTATCTAGTTTCCGGGGGCAATCTGTCGCGTCAGGCAGGCCGGATCCAGATTCGCAGGCGGTTGCGAAGTGGTCTGGCCGCCTCACTGCAGTACACTTGGTCAAAGTCCATCGACGATGACTGTGCGGTCGGAGGGCAAGCACCCGTCCCATTACAGAGCGCAACGCCTTCCCAATCCGCCTACATTTTCAGTATTGCTCAGAACTGGCTCAACCTCGCCGCCGAACGCGGCCTTTCCACTTTCGACCAGCGCAACGTGCTGGATGCACAGATACAGTACACCAGTGGCATGGGGCTCAAGGGAGGAACGCTGCTCAGCGGTTGGCGCGGGGTGCTCTTGAAGGAATGGACTTTCATGACCGTAATCACTGCGGGAAGCGGTCTGCCCGAGACGCCGCTCGTTCTCGAAGCGGTGCCCGGCACGGGCGTTACAAACACGATCCGCCCCGACCGTACCGCAGCTCCACTTTATGCTCGCTCGCCTGGACATTTTCTCAATCCGGCGGCCTATACCTCGCCTGCGCCGGGCGAGTGGGGCAACGCTAGGCGCAATTCCATCATCGGGCCCGATCAGTTCAGCCTCAACGCGTCCATCGCCCGCACCTTTCGACTTAACGACAAACTCAACCTCGACGTACGTATCGATTCCAGCAATGCTATCAATCATGTCAACTACTCCGCTTGGAACAGCGTTGTCACCAGCCCTCAGTTCGGTCTACCCACCGCAGCGAATGCGATGCGCACGCTGCAAACCACGTTCCGAGTGAGGTTCTGAGATGATGCGCCAGCTTGCTATTCTGCTTACCGCACTCGTTCCAGCTGCGGCGCAGCAAGTCGGGCAAAATGCGCCTCTTGGTACGAATACCGTCCCGACGTTTTCAGTCAATTCGCAGTTGGTCATCGAGACCGTTTTCGCGAAGGACAGGGTCGGGATTCCGATTCGCCAGCTCACCGCCAAAGACTTCGTGTTGACGGAAAACGACGTGCCGCAGACAATCCGTTTCTGCGACTATCAGAACCTGCCGCCCGAGAAGGCTGTGGCACCCATCATTGAGCCTCTGGTTGCCGACCTCAAAATCTACAACCATCTTACTCCCACGCAAATCGCGCCCGAGCCGCGCGGCAGCACGCTGTATAGAGATCGTCGCCTGCTGGCTCTCTATTTTGACATGACTGCCCTTCCGCCTTCGGATCAGATGCGTGCGCTCACCGCCGCCCAGCATTTTATCCGCACCCAGATGAGATCTGACGATCTCGTTGCCATCTTTCGATACGCGGGTGGCGGTGTTGACGTTCTACAGGACTTTACGGACAATCGCATACGCCTGCTAAGCATTCTTGAGACGATGATCGTTGGAGAAGGTCAGGCATTTGCCGAAGAAGCAAACGACGCCAGTTCTTCCGACACAGGAGCGGCGTTCGGGCAAGACGATAGCGAGTTCAATATTTTTAATACCGATCGGCAACTCGCGGCACTCCAAACGGCGGCAAGAATGCTCGGTCAGCTCAGCGAGAAGAAAGCTCTAGTCTATTTCGCTAGCGGGCTTCGCCTCAACGGCCTCGATAACCAAGCGCAGCTCCATGCCACCGTCAATGCCGCCATTCGCGCTGCCGTGTCGTTCTGGCCGATCGATGCTCGCGGACTTGTAGCGGAGGCTCCCCTAGGCGACGCAACGCAGGGCTCGCCGGGGAATGCCGGCATTTACTCCGGATTAGCAGCACTCGCTCTCACGACAGATTTCGAACAGTCCCAGGACACTCTGTACGCGCTGGCATCTGACACTGGGGGGAAGGCTCTGTTCGATTACAACGACCTGACGAAGGGGATCACGCAGGCTGTCCAGGCAATTTCGAGCTACTACATCCTGGGGTATTACACCAGCAACAAGGCTCAGGATGGAAAGTTCCGCCGAATTAAGATCTCACTGAGCGATGGACGGTCCGCCAATCTGGATTACCGGCAGGGTTACTACGCGGGTAAGGAATTCAAGCAATTTAACTCCGCCGACAAGGAACGGCAGCTCGAAGACGCGCTGATGTTGTCCGACCCCATCACTGAACTTACCATTGCAATGGAAATTGATTATTTCCAGTTGAACCGCGCTGAATACTTCGTCCCTATCGTGGTCAAAATTCCCGGTAGCGAACTTGCGCTGGCCAAGCGGCGAGGTGCCGCGCATACCCTACTGGATTTTATTGGGGAGATCAAAGACCGCTACGGCACCACGGTTTCCAACTTGCGCGATAAGGTGAATATTAAGCTGAGCGATGCTACGGCGAAGGAGTTAACCAAGCGGCCAATTGAGTACGACACCGGGTTCACCCTTCTTCCTGGAGAGTACACCATTAAATTTCTGGCGCGAGACGCCGAAACTGGAAGAATCGGAACGTATCAAGCCACTTTTGCCATTCCTGACTTGAACCTGGTAAGAACCGAGCTTCCCATCAGCGCTGTGGTCTTGAGCAGCCAACGCGTAGCGCTGAAAGACGCTCTTTACAACGCAGAGAATAAGAAGGAGGGAAACGGAGAGGAAGCAGTTAATCCGCTGATACAGGATCACCAAAAGCTTATCCCCAGTGTAACGCGGGTGTTCAACCACGATCAGAGCTTGTACGTTTACCTCCAGGCATACGAGCAAGGTGCTCGCTCGTTTCAGCCCTTAGTTGTCTTCTTGGGGCTCTACCGCGGCAAATCCAAGGCTTTCGAGACGAGTCCGGTTGAAGTGGGGGAAGGTTTAAATGACCATATCAAAACGGTACCCGTGCGATTTAGTGTCCTTCTCAACCAGGTTCCCCCTGGGGTGTATGAGTGCCAAGTGACAGTTCTCGATCCAACCGGACAAAAGGGAGCGTTCTGGCGGGTCCCAGTCGTGGTGCTGCCGTGATCACATTAGGCGGCTTGGTTGCCTGCTAGAGAAAAGGAAATTGGGGCCCACAGTGGCTTGGCCTTCTTTATTTCTTCATTTTGCCGCCGTTACTTTTGCCAACGAGTTCGCGCAGCTACTGCCTAGCTCCCATGACCGGCACGTTCGAAAGCGGTGAACCTGGCAGTGAAGGCTATAAGGCCACTGCGCGCTGCTGGACGAGTTCCGCCGGTCCTGGACGGCCAATCCAGGTCCCACAAGGCTAATGAGCCTGAGCTGGTGGAGCATCGGAACTATAGAGTCTGACGGGCCGGGTCGAGCTTGAGGTGAAAACGCAGCTCCGCAGCGGCTGGAGAATGACACGCCACCCCTAGCGGGGCGCCGCGCAGCGTTGACTGGGTAATGCATAGTGCATGGCGGTACAGGGTTTGCAGAACTAGAGTTCAAAACTTTGACATCCCCGGGATAGCGGAATGATAAGCCGAGGCACAAAGGCCAGTGTCAAGGCTCTTCGACCGCGAACGCGGCGCGCGAAGCGCGGCCTTGACACTGGCCGGGCCTCGGCTATGCTCTGGCTATCCGGGGCATGTCATTCGGGAATGCTGCATCACAGACCTAGACCGAAACCCTGACTGATCTGATTCGTGTGCGTGGTTTGTGGTTCTATCTTGTGCGCTACTGGCTCTTGCTGAATCGCGGGCGAATGGGACACGTCGCGGCTGAGTTCCTGCCCGAGCGTCTGCTGCGTTGTTCGTATAAATCTGGGCGTCATAGCGTCCCCGCGAGACGGAAACGTAGGCCATGCGGCTGTTGAGCAGATCCTTCGCGCCCAACTCGGTGTCCACGTGAATGAGGACACGGTCGGCAGTCTGTCCCTGGCTGGAGTGGCTGGTCATGGCATACCCATGATCGAGATGCGGATGCTTGCGCGGGTCGAGTTCAACCATACGCCCACCGTCGATCCTCAAGCGCAGCCGCCCGTCTCCGTCGATGCTCTCGATGGTCCCCAACTCGCGGTTCGCAACTTTCAGTTCGTTGGCCGGCGCGGTGAACTGGATGCGGTCGCCTACTGAAAAACTCCGCATCTCCTCCCGAAAGACCGAGACGCCCTGCTGTCGGCGTGGATCGTAAGTGCGCTGCGTGCCGTCCTGCAGCTCGACTGTCAGCCGGTTTTTCGGAGCGTCGATGCTCTTCACCTGTGCGTACGCGCCTTTCCCGATGCCGGTCTCCTTCGATGCGCGCGAATAGCGCAGCACATCGCCCACCTCATAGCGCTCAGCCCATGTGCGGTCCGCGCCGGTGAGGTCTTGGCGCGGCACAAGCGTCCTGATGTGGTGCTCCTCGTTGCTGACGAGGCCACTCCGCTGCAATTCCGCATGGACGCGCTCGTTGATCTCCATGCGAGAGCGATTGTCGGGAGAAATCACTAGCGTGTTCTCCGGCGATTTTGCGTACTCCTTCGCAATAGCGGCGATGCGCTCGTCGTGGCCTTGAATCTCATGGACTCGGCCCTGCCGGTCAAGATTCTGTATCGCCTCGCGCACTTCGCCCCGTGCAAGCTGCTCGACTACCTGTTTCAGTTCTGGGTCTTTCTGGCGCACGATCTCTTCGAGCTTCACCGTTTTCATACCGGCGTCCTGGAGCTGCGCGAAGGGCCTCCCGGCCTCAACCGCCTCATGTTGCCGCCGGTCGCCGACGAGCAACACACGGTCATTCGGATGGAGCCGGTTCACAAACTCATGCACCTGCCTGGTCGATGCCAGAGAGGATTCGTCGAGTACATAGAGCCGTTTCTCCCCGCTATACGGCTGCTGTCCACGTACCAGATGCTTCTGTAGTGTGGATGTCTCCATGCCTGCTTCCCCGAGCTTCTGCGCCGCGCGGGACGTTGGCGCGAAACCTTCCACCCTGTAGCCCTCAGCCTCCGCACCTTCACGGATGACGGACAGAGTCGTTGTCTTGCCCGCGCCTGCGATGCCATCTAAGCCGACAACCTTCTCGCGCGACAGAAAGATTTCGTCTACTGCTTGGCGCTGCGACGCATTCAACTCCGGGTGGCGGTCTTCCGTGGCGATGCGCATTTGCGGCGAGACCAGCATGGGATCGCTGTAGTCGCGCCGATTGCCTTCCTGCATCCGGCCAACGATCTCACGCTCCATGCGTACCATCGCGGCGGTTGTGTACTGTCTGCCAGCACCAACGTGCGAGACTTCGCGGAACTCCCCGGCCTCGATCCGGCGCTCGAACTCCTGCTGGACTCTGGGCATAGGTGGTTTCTCCCATACCGCGCACCAGCGCTGTTTCAAGGATCGCGCGGCGGTCCTGCACAGCCGATCTCTCGAAGACATGATCGCGCGCCCAGGTCACGGCCCGCTGCGCCTGCATCTCTGGCTCCGGCATCTGGTATTGCCCATGTTGGCGCGCCTGTGCGACGACGCGGTCCGCCTGATGCCCGTACTGTACGGCCAACTCGCGGTGCCGCTGTAAGACTTCTCCAGGCGACAGCAGTTCCTTGCGGTCGCGCGTATGGTGGGCTGCGATCTGTGCCGCCGCGGCTCCGTCGATTCCTTGTTCCCGGAGATGGTCTTTGATCTGTTCACGCCTCGGACTGGAAGCCTCCAGATATTCCTTCGTGTAGCCTTTTACTTCCGGCTGTCCGTGCTTGCCGCGCTCCAGTTCGTAGCCCAGCTTTTCCAGACGCAGAGCCAGCTCGGATCGGTAGACCGCCGTGGCGTAGCGCTGTGACACGAACATCTCGTGTGGCTGCAAAGCTCGCATCTGTTTCCCATTTTCGAGACCGTTCTCGCGCTCGGTCATGTTGAAGATCACGGCATGAGTATGAAGCTGGGGCGCAGCATAGCCATCGACGGGCCGCGCGGTGTCGTGCTCGAAGGTGGCGGCGATGAATTTTCCGGTCGTCTCCGGGGCATGGACATTGCCGATTCGCGCCTGCGTGTATCGCTCAAGTTCCTGAAGTGCCGCGCGTACACTCTCCCGATGGGCTTCCCGCACCCGATCATCGCCGCCCACAAGAGCGGTAAGCGACACCGACTTCGGAGCAGAGAATGTGGCGTCCCACCCGGCGCGATGCTCGGCGCTGGTTACCTCTCTGCCAAATTTGCCTTCATAGGTTCTCGAAACTTGATGCCGTACAAGCTGCTCTTCGGTGTGCGGATGTTGGCCTTCACTCAGTCGTCCGAAGTGTTCGGAACCAACGCCACCTTGCAACCCCCACTGCTCGGCGAGCCTGCCCTGCCACTCACTATGACCCTGCTGATCGCGGCTCCAATAGTTCTGTTGCTGCGAGGCAAACTCCCGCACGTGGTAGGTCTGCGCTTGGCTGGCTGACAGCGGTTTCGAGATCGTGAGCATACCGAGTGTTCCTCAAGCGTCAAGTCGTGTTCTTGGGAATTTGTCTCTCATTCGATTCCCTTCGTTTTCTCCCAGGCGAACGCCTCTTTGGGTTTGGTCTCGGGCGCACCGATGGCCGAACCATTGACGGTCGAACCAAAGAGTCCGAGCATGGGCTGGGCAGGCTTCTTCAGCGGATCGACGGGAGCATTCGGGGGCACTGATGGCGCTGGTTTCGATACGATCTCTGCCATCTGCCGCTGCGAAAATCTCGGCAGTCTGAATCGGATTCTGCCCATCTTTGTCCTCCATCTCTGGATCAAACTTGGCCGAGGTCGGCCCCATTCGATCGCCTCCCTATCCCGCCCTTTACGTGGGGACCGGTTCTGCAACACACTCCGCACTGCCAGTAGCAAAAGCAACATCGCGGCTACCCAAAGCAACGGCATCAAGAGCGAGAAGCTTCCGGGAAAAGGCATGGCACTCATGGCATACGAGATCTTTCCTTGCCCTCGCGAGCGAAGAAGTCATCAAGCAGTTTGCGCGCCTGCTGAAGCTTTCGTGCGTCCGCTTGGTCGCGGATTTTGAGGACGGAATCGGGCAAAAATTGTCTGTTTTCCGCTGCAGCGCTCGGCGGCTGCATGGAAGAGATTCAGCAGCGCGTATCGCACCGCCCAGACTTCGGCCAATACCAGTTCGGCGGGATCAGCGGGCCGCTGCCGCGCAGCGCACAGAGCGGTCCCGCGCAGCCACTCGGAGAGAGCCTGTCCCGCGCTTTCGGCGGCGGCTTCTAATTCTCGCAGTTCTTCAGGAGTCAGTCTCGTTGCCGCGGTCTTTGTGCGGAAGCCGGGTTTCGCCTCCTCTCCGAACGGCAAACTGGATTGCGGATTAGCTTGAACGCGGGGACTACTCATTGGATGAACCGCCTTGTTGCATTACTGCGCTTGATTCCGCTGCGAATACACCTCGTAATTGTTAATTCACAGGAATGTCTTGCTCTTCAACACGTTTACGCGATCGACGCTTTGGAGCTCTTGATCGCTAGCAAAAGCTATCGTTCGCTAGCGCGCTCATTCAGCGAATAGCGAATTTGTTGACGCACCGAAAGTTAACGTGCGTAAACATCGGCGTGCTCGCTGGCGCTCCGCAGTTCCCATTTTGGGGGTGACGTGTCCCACCCTTCTTCCGGTGCGAAGCACCGCGCTTCTACATCTCGCCATATTCCAGCGCCAACGTTTCCCATGCAGCTGACCACGTCTGGCGACTGCCACGCGCGCTGAAACAAAGTGCGAATTGCCTTCCAGTGCTCTATAGGAAAGCTGAAGCTGATCCCGTTCTCGCGCGCACAAAACGACACATTCAACTCCTCGTTCTCCATGATCATGTTGATTGCCGAGAAATAAGACCCCTTCCACTGTGCGAATGGGCGTGTCATGTCATGCCCTTCGAGCATCCTTCGGAACTCGGCAATCCGGGCGTATCCGCCCACGGGAAAGCGAGGTGCCAGCGGCCCAGGAAACTGCAAGATCGGGGAGAATTCGTTGCCTTTCTCCCGCACGAGATCGAGACGGTATCCGGCCTTCTTCCTGCGCGGGCAATCCTCGCTGCACGGGGAGTTCAAAATCGTCGTCATCCCCTTCTGTCGGCCGTCGGCGCAAAGGCTTGCGATGAGCCGCATAATGCCCTCTCGCGCACACCCGCCAAAGAGCAGCCCAATGGGACAACAGAGCATCGTTCAGCTTCTCGACATTCGAGAACTTTTCCTCATCCAAGAGAGTGTAGAGATTGCGAATGGCAAGCAATGGCCTGCGCCGCTTCTGAGTCGAATCATTCAGCATTTGAATCGTATGCTTAACGACTCGGTGAACGTCGTCGCTTCCGACCGCAGCTGGCTCCTTTGTTGCAGCCTGTTTGTCCTCGGGAAGCGTCATCAAATAAAAGAAGTCGCGGGGCGATTTCTTTTGTCGGCGTACCAGAGCGTAAGCAGCGAGAAATGCCTCTAGAATCTCGGCCAAAGATTCATAAGAAAGCTGGCCTTGTTCGGTGCTCGTAAACGACTCTGCACCCTTCGCGCAATAGTAGGCAACCAAGGTCCATTCGGCCAGAGATAGCGGCAGCTTTGCCTCTGCTTTCCCGCGAATCTTTAGCAGAGAATCCGTTGGCTCGGTGAGCAGATTTGCTAACTCAAGACGGTCATCTCTGGCCGACTCAAGCAACTGTTTTGCGGCCTCCGATGTTGAGACGGATTGGCCCGTCTTGAGAGCGATCACTTCCTTGAGCGTTTCCAGCCTTGAGCGGAGTTCCTCGGAAATCCGAATGGAAATCACCGGTTGGTGCAGCGTCGCTGCCTTCTCTGCCATCGGCCCTCCCAATCAGAATTATGTAACGTTACGTATTGACTGTATTGGTACCCCTGCGTTATTGTCAAGCGCAATACCAGCCAGGAGTTGATCAACCATGCCCCAGCCAAATCGGACAAGAAAACCTTCTTCCCTTCATTTCGCAGATACCGCAGGTTGGAACACAAGCAGCCGAAAACCTAGCGTTAGAGCTCTTCCGCATCTGGGTGCACAATCACCCGAGCCTTTTGTAGAGGCAAATGCAGCTGGGGAATTTCTGAATTATTCCTCTCGAACGATAAAGCAGATGGCCCGAGAGGGGCGGATTCCCGCTCATCCTTTCGGATCCGGTGCTCGCAAGAGATGGTATTTCCTCATCTCAGAGCTTGCGGAACATCTTCGCGGTCAGGTAAATTCCGTTCATGGAGAAGCTGGTCGTGACAAGACACAAAGGAGGGTCATTTGAGTCACGATCACTGCAAGCCTGTCCGCTACAACCGCGGCATGGTTCGCAAGGAAAAGAGAGCAGTCGGAACGGTGTGGGTGTTCCGCTGGAGCGAGGAAGTGAACGGACAGCGGCGCCAGCACAAAGATGTGATTGGCACGACGAAAGAATTCCCTACCGAAGCGGCAGCGAACAAAGAGGCCGATCGGCGACGATGCCAGCTCAACGAAAACAAAAAGTACTTGAGCCTAAAGGCGATTACGTTTGGGGAACTCATCAACCACTACGTCAACCACGAACTACAACGCTTATCGAGATCGGCTCGCAAAGCAAACAAGTCGTACATCAAAAACTGGATCGAACCGAATTGGCACGGTCATCTTGCCGGCGGCATGAAGACCATGCAAATTCAAGAATGGTTGGACAAAATCCAGCGCCCGGATGGAACCAAACTGAAGATCAAGAATGTGCTGTCGGCGATCTTCTCGCACGGGGTCCGCTGGGAATTGGTAGAACGCAATCCAGTCTGCGGCCAAGGAGGGAGTCCCGGCCATCGCGGTGCTTCAACGGGGGTTCGCCAAAGCAGCAGGGTCTCAATTCAACGTCTGACTCTTGCCCCAGATGTCGTTCGTCAAACGCTGGAGCAGTTGCCTTTACGAGAGGCGACGATGGCACTCGTAGATGCAGTCACGGCTCTCCGTGCGTCGGAGTTAGTCGCCCTGAAGTGGAAGCATGTCGGCTGGGAGACAGGAATCCTTCAGTCCGAGTTTGCAATGGTCGAAGGCGAACTGAAAGAGACCAAAAGCAGGAACAACCCACTGCCACTGGCGGAGTGTGTGCTACAAGTGCTTCGTCTTTGGCGCGAAAACACGGCCTATCGATCGGACGAGGATTGGATTTTTGCCAGTCCGCATTATCATGGCAAGACTCCTTTCACCTATCAAATTCTCTTCCGTCGTCACATCCAACCCGTAATCGAAAGAATCTCTGGAATCAAGAGCTGCAAGGGAGCACCGATCGGATGGCACACGCTACGCCGGTCGCTAGCAACATTGCTGATCTCAAACGGGGAGAATGTGAAGGTCGCACAGTCACAGCTTCGTCACACAACCCCAAAGATTACGCTGGAGCTTTACGCACAGGCGGTTTCAGCCGATCAGCACGAAGCCCACAAGAAGGTCGTGCAGATGGTGATTCCATCGGAATTCCCGGAGAAATTGAAGGCTCGGGGCTTTACCGCAATGGCGTAAGAAGTAGAGTCTCGCCTGCTCTGGGTGTCCGGGGGTGCCCGAAATCAACCCTGCCGAAATCAGCTAAGTACTTTGAAATCTTGGTGAGCGCGGCAGGACTCGAACCTGCGACCCATGCCTTAAAAGGGCATTGCTCTACCAACTGAGCTACGCGCCCAACACGGCCGCGTCTGCGGCCTTCTGACGGCTTGCTTCCATATTAACAAATAATCGAGTCGACCTCGCGCACCGTCTGCTGGCGGAACCGGGCCCAGTGAGAGGACGCCTTGGCGGGGCAGAAAGAGGTTGCGCTGAATGGTGCTTGACGGGAGAATGGACGCACATAAATTTTCTTGGCCATGGTTGTGTTATCTTTCGTTCGCTTATGATATCTTTCGCTATCCAGAAGGGCTAGGGAGCTATGAAAACTGTTGGGCGTTTCTCCGCTTATGTCTCGATGATTCTGCTGGTGGGAGTGGCGTGGCTGGGGCTCAGCTGTACGCGAGGGCCGGTACTGAAGGAGGCAGCGGGGCGGCCATCTGACATTAGGGTGGAAGTGCGCGACGGCGGACCGGTGGTGCTGACTACGAGCGCGGCTGAGTTTCAGATTCTGCCGTCGGGATCGGTGCAGGCGTTTCTTTTGAAGGATGGAAAAAGGTTGACGCTGGACGAACCTAGCGCTGGGTCGACGACGGGCGGCGATTACATTGTTCACGGCGGGCAGGAACTGCAGTTCACGCCGGACTTTGGACAGGCCAAAGTGTTGGAGGCGACGGGCAAGCTGGGACGGGGGAAGCGAGTGGAGATTCCGGGACATCCGCTGGCGCCGAGCGGGATGGGGGTGGAAGGCACGCTTGAGGTGGAAACTTACGATGATTTCCCGAATATCGCGCTGGTGTCGGTTGCCTATAAGAACGTGGGGACGAGCGATTTTGCGATCGATTCGGCGGTGATGCAGCAGCATCGCTTCAATGCCAGCCTGGCGGACGCAAAGGCGAAGCCGTATGAGATGTGGTCATTTCAGGGATCGAGTTACGACTGGGGAAAAGACGATGTGCAGAAACTGACACGGACTTCGGCACAGCCGAACGCGATGGGAGAGATTGTCAAAGGCGGCTATGGGGGCGGGATTCCGGTGGTAGCGTTCTGGACAGGGTCGGTGGGAGAAGCGATCGGGCACATCGAGACGCTGCCGTGGACGCTTTCGATTCCGGTGAAAGTTGAGGCGGACGGGCGAGTGAAGGCGGACGTAACCATTCCTGTGAACACGGCGCTGAAGCCGGGAGAAAGTTATGCGGGTCCGCGAAGTTTTGTCGCGGTGTATCGCGGAGATTATTACGAACCGTTGCGGATGTGGTCGAGCATGTTGCAGAAAGAAGGATGGGATATTCCAAAGCCTTCGAACGAAGCCTATAACGTGAGCTGGTGCGGATGGGGCTACGAGTCCAACGTGACGCCAAAGCAAATGCTGGGCACGATTCCGAAATTGAAGGAGTTGGGAATCAAGTGGGCCACGCTGGATGACCGGTGGTTCGATACCTATGGCGACTGGAATCCGCGGAGGGATACGTTTCCTGGAGACTCGATCGAACAGATGGCGGACGATTTTCACAAGCAAGGGATCCTGGTGCAATTGTGGTGGCTGCCGCTGGCGGTGGAAGATGGGGAAGGGAAGTATGAGTCTCACAAGTATGCGATCTCGAAGGTGGCGCAGGAGCATCCGGAGTGGCTGATTCTGGACAAGAACGGGAAGCATGCGCGGATGACGCGGGACCTGGCGGTACTCGATCCGTCGCTGCCCGAGGTGCAGGCGTATTACAAACAGCTGACGGAGAAATTTATTCGCGACTGGGGATTCGACGGATCGAAGCTGGATAATATTTATACGGTGCCGGCGTGCTACAACCCGGCGCATCATCACAAGTCGCCGCAGGATTCGGTGAACGCGATGGGTGCCGTCTACAAAATTATTTTCGAGACGACGCGTTCTATAAAGCCAGAGAGTGTCACGCAGGCTTGTCCGTGTGGGACGCCGCCGTCGCTGGCATGGCTGCCGTTTATCGATCAGGCGGTGACGGCTGATCCGGTGGGCGCGGTGCAAGTGCGGCGGAGGATCAAAATGTATAAAGCGCTGCTGGGGCCGCAGGCGGCAGTGTATGGCGATCATGTGGAACTTTCGGCGATGACGCCGAAGGGCAACGGCGACTGGAGCGAGCATGGCGATGATTTTGCGTCGACGCTGGGCGTGGGCGGCGTGCCGGGGACGAAGTTTGTGTGGCCTGATCCGGGGCCGAAGTATGCGCCCGTGAATTTGACCGCTCAGAAGGAAGCAGCACTGGAAGAAATGGATTGGGCTCTATAACGAGAAGATGCTTTCGAAGGGGAACTTTCTTGATTTGTACGTTTACGGGTATGACTCGCCGGAGGCGTACGCCATCGAGAAGGATGGAAAGATGTATTACGCGTTTTTCGCGCCGGACAATGGGACGTTCAAGGGCGAGGTTGAGCTGCGCGGGCTGAAGGCGGGGAGCTATCGCGTCACTGATTATGTGGAGGGGAAAGATCTGGGGACGGTGGAGGCTGGTGCGGGCGGGACGGCGAAATTGAAGGCGGAGTTTAAGGAACATTTGTTGGTGGAGGTTGGCGGGAAGTAGGTGGGGCGGGTAGGTTGAAGGTTTAGATTCGATATGCATTTTGCGAGAATGGAATGAATGGAGTGGGAACTATATCTGGCGATCGGCTTTCTTGTTCTTGCGCCGATGGGTTTGGTGTGTGGAAGGCTTGCGCTCTACCACTATCTTCGATTTGAATCGTCGGTTGACGTCCCACAGATGCCGATCGCGATGACGGTGTTCGCGGTCCAGTACGGGCTTGTCCTGACCCTAGCCGCTTCACTGAGGTATCGCCTTCTGCCCACAATTCTGATGTTCCTAACCACAATTGCGTTGATAACTGTCATCCGACTTGGGATACAGGCCCATACCAAAGCCGGGCTTCGCTTAGCGATGGCAGGTTTGTTAACGCTGTGCGCGTATATGTGCATATTCGGTCACGATTATCTACTGTACTCTGAGTTTCATCATTGGTGATGATTGGCGAAATATCTCGTTTACGCTGATTCACCCGGGGGGCGACCACTCCCGGTTTGCGTAAACGATATTGGATATCGAAAGGGAAGCCGACCGATCTCGTCGACGGCCTCAGATAGTTCGTTCCCTGAAAAAACTCTCCCGATGTGCGGCGTCGCGGAAGGCTTCGGTGCCGCCGGGGCGAGTGGTGGAGAGTGCTCCGGCTAAGTTGCCGGCGGCGAGGCAGGCTGGCAAGTCTGCTCCCCGCACGTATTGATTGAGGAATCCTGCGTCGAAGCTGTCGCCGGCGCCGACGGGATCGACCGCGTCCACCGGGTGCGCGGGACTGACGAAGCGTTCGTCTCCTCTTTGCGCCAGGGCTCCCTGGCGGCCTTGCTTTACTACCAGCAGCGGCACTAACTTCGCAAGCTCCTCTATCGCAGTTTCCAGGTGTTCAGTTCCGGCGATCTTCATCGCCTCGCGTTCATTGGGGAGGAGGACGTTGACGTAGCGCAAAATATCCAGCAGGCCGCCTTGCCAGGTGTCATCCGGATCGTCGTTGGTGTCGAGCGAGATAGTGAGTCCAGATTTTTTTAGCCGCTGGAATAATTCGCCAACTCGGGGACGCAGGGCGCTCTGCAAATAGTAAGAAGAGAGATGGAAGTGGCGACTGTCGGCGAGGTAGTCGAGGTCGAGATCGTCCCAGCAGAATTCGGCGATGGTGCCGGAGTAGGTGAGGATATTGCGCCATCCGGTGCGGAGGAGGATGACGGTGAGTCCGGTCTTGGCTGCGCCGGGAACGACGCGCACGTGGGAAACATCCACTCCGGCGTGGCGCAGGCGATCTAAGGCGATCGGGCCGAGTTCGTCGTCGCCGATGCGCGACTGGAAGCCGACACGGCTGCCGAGCGCGGCGAGGTTGTGAGCCACGATGGCGGAAGAGGAACCGAGCGTCAGCGCCATGCCGTCGGCGAGCAACTCGCGCTCGGGAGGGAGTTGGTCGGGGAGACCGTAGAGGATCAGGTCGAGATTTAGTTCGCCGGCAATGGTGACGTTGAAGTGGGGCATGGAGTAGTTGGTTAGTGCAAGGTGCGAGCAGCTCGACCGCCCGCCAGGTAAGAGGTGGAGTGAGAACGCATTGCGACGCTTGAGCAGAGGCTGGCGTTGCCGGGGTCCTTCGACTGCGCGGCTGCTTCGCTTCGCGAACCAGCGACTTCGCTCAGGATGACAGCTATATCGTAAATAAATATAAATAAGCAACATAGTATCTTGCTATCCTCTACACGAGCCCTGCACAGATACGCAGATTCAATGACTTGCCAGAAAAATCTGCACGGAATCTGCACAGGACGAGTCAAACGATGGAGGCGAATATGGCATTCGTCACGGACAAATCGGAACTCAAGCCGGGCCTGATTCTCTTCCGGCGCGGCGACGTGGAGCATCGGATGTGGTATTGCCGCATGAAGATGCCCAAGGCCGACCGTTACAAGACGGTTTCGCTCAAGACAACCGACATCGATGTGGCGCGGGACCGCGCCTTCGATCAAGACGCAGACATCCGATTCCGCTTAAAACATGACGTTCCTGTGTTCAACCATCCCTTCCGCGAGGTGGGGAGAGAGTATCTGCTGACCCAGGAGGCGCGGGCGAAGCGCGGAGAAATCAGCGCCGCGCGGCCCAAGAAGGTCC
The DNA here is from genome assembly GCA_963719575.1 of uncultured Acidobacteriaceae bacterium. GTDB lineage: Bacteria > Acidobacteriota > Terriglobia > Terriglobales > Acidobacteriaceae > Sulfotelmatobacter. The sequence goes on along the minus strand of CAVRCN010000021.1, from coordinate 4,985 downwards.
GCGCCGTCATCGAAGGCGCTTTAGACAGATATGTAGGATCAACGCAGGTCCACCTTATCGGTGACGAGCTTTGGGGCGGCTACCCGGCATGGCGGCGGGAGAACGGCGCGGGTCGTCACAAGCGCAACGGCGTTCGGGAAGTCAGCGACGACATGGCGCAAGCCTTCGCGGATAAGGAAGCCGAGCGCCGCACCAAGGTTCAGCAGACCCTCGGCATCAGGGTTTTGAGACCGATTGAAGTCAAACCTTCCGAAGAACGGGTGGTTCCTTATATCAGTGATTCCACCATCCGCTTTGAGATGTCCATCTTCGGTGCGGTGATGAATTACGCCATCAAGAAACGCTACGTTCCCGCCAGCCAGCGTTTTGACGAGCGTCCGAAGCTCAAGTCCATGCGGCGCGACGAGTTCACGCTGGAGGAATACCGCAAACTCCACACTGTCGGAAGGAAGTGGATTGCTGAGGCGGATAAACCTTCCAGCGTCTGGTATCGCACCATCACCTACAACATGATCCTGATTGCGTGTAATACAGGCATGAGGCCAGCGGAGATGAAGAATCTGCGCTGGCGCGACATCATGCCCGCAAAAGACCGCGAGGGGCGTGAGATTGTTGTGCTGTTCGTGCAGGGCAAGGGCAAGTCGCGCAAGCTGGTGGCTCCCAGGAGCGTTGGAGATTATCTGGAACGCATCCGCGTTATTTCCAAAGCCACGGAACCGAACGACAGAGTATTTACCAATGTCACAGGCAAGCCTGCAAAAACCCTTTACAGCTCGCTGATTGCCGACCTTCTGAACGAAGCGAATTTGCGCGAAGGCACGCAGGGCGTTCCGCGTTCGACGTATTGCTTCCGGCATACCTATGCCACGCTCCGATTGCAGGAAGGAGTGGACGTGTATTTCCTCGCCGAGCAGATGGGAACTTCCGTCCACATGATTGAAAGCCACTATGGACACGTGAACACCATCAAGCACGCCGACCGCGTGTTGCAGGGCATGGCGGGATGGGAACTGCCGCAACCGGACGGACGATACCAAGGCCAAGGCGTCGAAAGCGGCAGAGACCCGCGATCAGTCCAAAAGAGGTCAGCGCAACAAGCCGCGCTGACCTGAACCTCCCGAAGCCGTCTTTTGCCGGAGCCGCTGGCGGAGGCTGGCGCAGGGAGGTAATCGTCCCAATGTCCGGCCCGGATTCTCCTCACTGAGATTGTTCTGATTTGCCGCTGCCCCGCTGGGGCGTTTTTAGCGGCAAATCTCCCTGCACGTGCCGCCGCTGGCGGCTGTTCTTCGTGCAGTTCCAATCTCTTTGTGCCGGGAAGGATGCTCCGCCCTTCCGACGCTGCTACCGATAGTACAAAGCATTTTCCGCTTCCCATCTATGTGGTGCGAGCGCGACGCAATCTTGCAGACGGTGTCTGCAAAATGTTGTCCTGAGGCGATACATCATTGGTCCGGGTCATCATTGGCGCGATCCCAAACCACCTGCCGCATAGTGCACATGAAGATCTTCTTCGACGAAAAGTCCCCCTCTAGGTGGACCGTAATGTTCCATGATCGTATTGCAATACGCCATTAGTTATGATTAAGTAATGACATATTGAAACACATCCACGCGGAGCCTCTTCGGAAAATTATGCAGTACATCGGCCAACACGGGATGGTTAGGCCCCGCGATATCGAGGCCATCGGCCTTCCACGGGAATATCTCATTCGTCTCCACCGGCAGGGCAAACTCAATCGCTCGGACGTGGAATCTACACCCTTCCCGATGCCAACGTTACGGAACGCCACTCCTACGCTGAAGTCGCGAAGCGAGTTCCGGGCGCTGTTATTTGCCTGCTTTCCGCCCTCGTCTTTCACGAGATCACCACCCAGAATCCTGCTTCGGTTTGGATCGCTCTCCGGAAAGGAGCAAGAACCCCTGTTCTCCGTTCGCCCTCACTCAGGATCGTCCGCCTGTCAGGCCCATCGCTGACCGCGGGAATCGAAAATCATCGGGTTGAGGGCGTCCCAGTCCGGGTGTATTCAGCCGCGAAGACCGTCGCCGACTGCTTTAAGTTCCGAAACAAGATAGGACTTGATGTTGCAATCGAAGCTCTAAAGGATTGTCTTCGTCAGAAAAAGGCTAGCGTCAATGAAATCTACCGCTATGCAAAAATCTGCCGGGTTAGCAATGTCATCCGCCCCTATATGGAGGCGCTCTGATAGCGATCTACGTGTGTCAATAGTCAAAACCCCATCGAATCGCTTGCGCGTGCTACACATCACGGACAGGACGGCGGAAAGTTTATGGCACTGTTCAAATTCTTCTGCGACGAAAGCTATGACTCCGATCCCCACCAGGACAGTGAGCGAATCTTGCACGCGGCAAAGGAACCATACGTTCCAAGAACCTATGTCGTGGGGGGATTCTTCTCCAATGAAATAGTCTGGGGAAGATCAAAAGATCGTGGGACTGGAAAAATAAGCGCGTCGGAGTTCCGGGCTTTCACGCTTCGCATCTCAATGCCAGAGACCATGAGTATGAAGGATGGGGCAAGAACCGCCAAATCCGATATGCGAAGTACATGCTCGGCATCCTCAAACGGCAAGGTTTAGACCTGCACGCGGTTAGTTGCGGGATGTTGGTCCGCGACTACGAGCAGATCATCAGCGCACAAGGCCGAAGAAATCTTGGACATCCCTATGTCGCTTGCTTCAAGACCTGCCTTGCGATGATCGCGCGGGGCATGAATGATCCGAGGGGCGGCTTCTATCCCGAAGATCAGTTCGCAGTCGTACTGGATCGCAACGAACTTCAGACTGAGGCGGTAGATATTTTCTACAAGATGAAAGACAGCATCGTTTTCCATGATCGCAATCGCTTAGCGACCTGCATTCCAGGGGCGGCAGAAGATGTAACCGAACTTCAAACTGCGGATCTGATCGCATACGATACTTTCAAACTTCTGCATGAGGCGAAGGACGGAGTTATGAAGGCAAGAAAGTCGCTGGAGTCTATGTTCGATAAGAACGGTTTTCAAGGGCTCTATTACGGCAAAGACACCCTAGAAAAAATCAACCCAAAACTAGAAGCCGCAGTGCATTGCGCTCCGAATGGCTTCATCATCAATTTAGTCCCCGGCTGGGACGCCATGACTGGCGAACTCGTGAGATAATCCCCGCCCATGAATGCGATGAAGAGTGCGGCGGAAGTTGCCTTGCTGGTTACGCTAGTTGCCGTGGGCTATCTGTGCGTCACTTTCTACCAAGACAAAGTGGAATTGAAATTCCAGATCGAAGCGCTTAGCTGCGCGAGTTGTACGACCGCGAAGGAAGCGGCGGTCGCCAATTGGACCTATGTCCAGAGTCGCATCGAACTGCTCAAGACACAAGGGAAGGATCAGGACGCATTACAATTCGAGCGAGAACACGCGGGAGAGCGGCCAGTTAATACTGACCTTCCGTGCCCCACTTGCGATCTACCCGGCCCGGACTACATGACACCGGGCGCGGTCGCAATCGTGGGATTGATCGTCTCGCTGGCTTTATTCGGAGCGGCTAAGCCGAAGGCATGAATAGGATCACTATCGTTCTCGCGTTGCTAGTGTTGGTCACGGGATGCGGCCCGAAGATGGAGCACTTACAGGTCGTTCACTTCGGCCAATGGGAAATGGGCGAAGTCAAAAGCTGCCTTCGGGCAAGTGGCGACAACCTGCTGTTCTGCGATCTCGACATCTACCGGGAGCGCATAGAAAAGAACCAAACGGAGCGGAACGCATTCGACAAAGGACTAAATAATCAGGCTCCGCCGATGACTCCCAAGACGGTGACCGATTAGACCAAGAAGCGAACGATATCGAATACATTGCGACACACGGTAAAACCTTCGCCGTCACGTTTCCGGGCAAAGGCATACCTCAAACTGATGCTAAAGACCAGCATGATCTCGAAGCGGATGCTAAGCAGAGGCTAGAGGCGAAGAGGATTACGAAGTGGGTAGCGGAAGTACAACTCGCGACGGCCCGCTATCTCAACAACGCAACAAAATGGACATGCCGCAAAACGGTGGATGGTATTAGGTGCGAATAGAGATTTCCCCCTCGGGGTCCGCTCGACTGCTATGGTTCTTGGCATGGAACCGGCGTCCGCTCTATATCCTCGCGGCCATACTTGCCGTTTTCGGTGCGCTCTTCACCCATTCGCTCTTTGGACTTTTGTTGGGCGTCCTTCCTATTTCTTATTTTTTACAAGGCGAACCAGATCGTAAACGCAGCATCTCAGGAGTTTATCGAACTCGCCAAGAACACAACCCTAAAAGCTGGAGCGCAGCGCGTCGGCATCGAACTGGAAAACTCTGACCATGTTGCCCTACTGATACCGCGAAAATCCGGCAAACCCTTTCGGCATTCGATCTGCGCCGCAATACACCGTTTCATGTGTCTACATGTCCGATGCATTCTTTGCGGTTTTCTCCGGCAGTTCGTTCTCCCTGCAAACGCGCACGCTCACTCCGGCGACAACAGCGGAAGAAATCTATTTCCGCCATGTAAGCGCCATTAACCAGCGCGACGGATATATCGAGATTACCCTTAATCGCGGAAACAAGCCCAAGCGCATCGATATTGGCAACGACCCGAACGCCTTGCGGCTTCTCGACACGTTGCGAACGCGGTTGCGATCCCCTCGCACCCCTTCCCAACATCCAATTTCCGCTCCCGCCGTTGATCAACCGTCACCTGTAGAGCAAGCCCCGCTAACCATCACCGCCAGCGACGATGAACGCCACTGCGACATTCGATCGAGCAAATTGATCGAATACTATTCGGACCCGACCGTGATCGCTGCCTTGATGGAGCGCCTTCAAGTTCCCGGAACCACGGCGACCCTACAACCTGATGAACGACCAGGAGAAGAAAGCGGCAATCGAGGCCCAGATCGACTTCTATAGCCAAAATCCATCGTCATTCTGGTATCGTGTGCCTCCCCGCGAAATCTTGGCGGCAT
>CAVRCN010000020.1:0-9038 GCA_963719575.1 uncultured Acidobacteriaceae bacterium | reverse complement strand
CGGAGAGCTTGATAAGGCGGCCCAGATATATCAGGAGGAAATTGAGATCTACCCCCGGGAAGGCGTAGCGTACCTTCACTTGAGCGCAGTGTTTGCCGCGCAGGGGCAGTATGAGCGAGCTACGGAGATCTTGAGGCAAGGCATGCAAGGCTTGCGCATTGCGCCGGATGCTGTAACTGAGTACTCACTTCTCCCCGGATTAGATCTTGCACAGCAGCGTTTTGAGGAAGCGCGGGAGGTTATCCACGACACGCAGGCGCGAAAACTGGATAATTTCGTGTTCCACACCGCTCTCTATGGGCTTGCATTTCTCGGGGTGGACTCAGCCGCGATGGAGGAACAGCAGCAGTGGTTTGCGGGCAATCCCGACTACGAGAATGAGGGTCTTGCGCTCGCGTCCGATACCGAGGCCTATGGCGGACATGTTGGCAAGGCACGGGAACTGACCAAGCGGGCTGTGGACTCCGCCGTCCGGGCGGACAGCAAGGAAAACGGGGCAATCTGGCAGGCGATAGCTGGTCAATGGGAAGCCGCTTACGGCAATCCTGCGGCAGCCCGGCTAGCGGTGAAAGAGGCTTTGAAGCTTGCTTCCACAAGTCAGGGCGCGGAGATCGAAGCCGCTCTTGCGTCTGCCATGGCGAGTGATACGGCACAAGCCGAATCTTTGGCGCATGACTTAGGGAAACGCTTCCCACTGGACACACAGATGCAGTCGCTCTGGCTGCCCGCTATTCAGGCACAATTGGCGCTGGACAGGAAGAACCCGACTCTCGCCCTAAATGCCCTACAGGCTAGTTCGGCTATCGAGTTAGGGCAGACTCAATTCGTCAACCAGCCTTCCTGCCTCTATCCGACATATGTGCGCGGAGAGGCATACTTGGCAGCCGGACAGGGCGACGCTGCCGCCGCCGAGTTTCAGAAGATTCTCGACCATAGCGGCATCGTCTGGAACTGCTGGACAGGAGCGTTGGCGCATCTGGGAGTAGCTCGCGCCAACGCCTTGCAGTCGAGAACCTCGCAGGGAGCGGACGCCGACTCTGCCCGCGTGCGGGCGCTTGCCGCCTACAAAGATTTCCTGACCCTCTGGAAGGACGCCGATCCCGATATCCCCATCCTGAAGCAAGCCAAAGCCGAGTACGCGAAGCTGCAATAGCCCCCGGGGCTGCCGAGCATTTCCAACGTTTCAATGCAGCTCAACGACTCACCGAGCGGAGAGTTCTTCACGCTCTCCGCCGACAGTTGCGGATTAATACAACGGCAATCAAGGGCACTGCATGGCCCAGGCAGTGGGGGTAAGTTCTGGGAGGCGCCGGATCGGAAGATCGGCAAACCCAGGGAGAACAGCGGCCAAATAGTCGCGCACTGGGAGTTTCATCCTGCGGCAGCTTTCCACGACCGAAAGGATCGCCGCAACCTTAGGCCCTGCGAAGGGACTGCCAATGTGGATCCAGTTCTTCCGACCCAAAGCCACGGGACGCATCGAGTTCTCCGCAAGGTTGTTGCTCAATTCAAGTTCTGGAAATTCCAGAAATTGTGTAAGGTTCCTCCAAAGCGTGAGCGCGTATTGGCAGGCCTTGCTTAGGGCACTGGAGGGCAATGCCATCGACTGTGCTGCCGCGATCTTGCTATGAATATCATCGAGGAGAGGCTTGGCTCTTTCCTGACGTCGGATATGGCGCGCCGCAGTAGTCAGCGCTTTGCGGCGAGCTTCCGCGTCGACGGCAAACAGCTCGTCCATCCCCGCCACAATCGGGGTTGCAACCGGGTCCCCCGGATTTAGCTGCACCGCCTCGAAAAACTGCCTTCTAGCATGCGCCCAACAAGCGGCATGAACCATTCTCTTCCCGCCGATCTGGTCGTAGGCCGCATATCCGTCGGTTTGCAGAATGCCTTCGAAATGTCCCAGGAACCGCTTCGGCCCATCGCGTCCACGACCTAGACGGAAGTCGAACACCACAGTTCCTCCGGGGCGACTGTATTGCCAGAGGTACGCTTGGTGGTTCGTACCTCGGCCCTCGCGTGTCTGCACATCGACTGGGGTTTCATCCGCCTGAATGTAGCTTCCGCTGATCAATTCTCGCCTCATTGCCGCGACCATCGGGATCAGCAACTCGCCGACTTTGAGGACCCAGCCGTCCAACGTCGCGCGGCTGATTTCCAGGCCGATGTCTCGTTCCAGAATCACGCTCTGCCGATACAGAGGCGCGTGATTGCAATACTTGCCGACGACCGTGTCGATGACGATCCGGTCACTCGCCAAGCACTTCTCGATGATCCGTGGTGGCAGTGGTGCCGCGACCACTCCGAGTTCCTCACACCTCCGGCAGGCTCGTTTCTCTCGTTTAGTGACCAGCACAAAATACTTCGCCGGCTCCACATCCAGTTGGGAACTCTCCTCGTAGCCGATCACCACGGTTTCTTTTCCGCAGCGTTTGCATACGCGCTGATCTAATGCGCAGGGCAGAATCCGCTCAACCCGAGGAAGATTCGCCGGCAACTCCTGGCGACCCGGATGTTTACCTGACTCCTTGCCCCAGCGATGCACTGGCGCGCGCTCACTTTCCGCCTGCTCGATCACTTCACTGACGACAGGCTCAAGCTCGAACAATTGCATTTGCGCCTGCGAAAGTTTTTCTCCGCCCGCACCATACTTCTCGATCCGCAGCAGCCGTAGTCGCTCTTCCAGCATCCGAATCCTCAGCTCAGCGTACTGTAGCTTGCTCTTCAGTTGTGCGATGAGTTCCAGATCGGCTGGTGATGAAGGAATGGGAGCTACACTCACAATGGGTTATTGATTTACCAGAGTTGATCAAAACGATCAAACAACAAGGTAACTTATGCGGCCGCGTGTCCCTCGGGGGAAGCCTTTCGGTACCACCGTTTGTGCTTGGTTTTGGTCAGATCGATCCCACCCAACAACAGCGAAAGCTCTTCATGACTGAGGATGACCTTGCCTTGCGCATCACCGGATTGCGGCCAGGTGAAACGCCCTTTTTCCAACCTCTTGGCACAGACCCAGAGTCCGCTTCCGTCCCAGACGAGAACCTTCAGCCGATTGCGCTGGGCATTGCAGAACAAGAACAGATGCCCGCTAAGAGGCTCACACGACAATCGGTCTCGGACAAGACCGTACAGCCCCTCGAACCCCTTGCGCATGTCGGTGACTCCCGCAGCCAGATAGATCCGTGTGGCTGGGCCCAATCCAAACACGGCTTACGCCCGCTCCAGGATGCCCACCAGGCGTTCGAACGTGGTCGTGTCAAAATCACGTTGCACTTCGATCCGGCGCCCGCCCGGCAGCACCACGGCCAGCCCACAACTCGGTTCCTGCTGCTTCGGCGATTTCCTGGCGGCCAATTCCACCGGCACCAAACGACCGGCCGAGGAAATTAGCTTACGCCTTCTCTTCCAACGCAGTTTCTTTAGATGGCGATCCAGAGTGCTGAAGCTCAAACCCCGATTCCGACAAAACTCGCTCCGCCGCATACCGCTGCTAACAAACTCAGCCACCAACTCCTGAACTTCCGCACGGGTACGTCGCTTGGGCGCTGATAACTCTGTTTTTGTGGGCATCGAGACACTTCAACACAGCCCCCCGCCTGTCGAACAGGTGTGTTGCTCAGACGCTTACCCCCTATCAGGGCCAATGTGAACGCCCAATAGAAAACGAGCAGGCCCTTCCTGGGCCTGCGTTTGTCGAAGATGCTCCCAAACCCGAATCCGATGCAGGCAGCCCAGATCGTGGCAGTCGCAACATTTCCGCGATCCGAAGGGGCTCCCTGGCTATGCCACCCCAGTCCAAAGCCCGCCACTGCCATCGCCAGCGTCCAGATAAGTCTCTTCATGGCTCTCCTTTAGAAAGGCGCTCCCCCACCACCGCCGAAGCCACCGCCTCCCGTCGCGCCGGGGCCCGTGGGCAGCGTGTAGTGTGTGTTCCTCCAGGGGTCGCAGATGATGATTGGATCATTGGGGTCATTGGACTTGCCCATAGTGACATGGTGGGTTCCCCATTCCACGCTAACGACCGTGAACTCCCAGTGGATATTGTAGGGTGTTAGCGGAAAGTTGAGACAGCTCGGGATAGGTGATGCCAGTCAGCCGGCTCATGGCGTCATAGGAGAACGCAGTCTGGCCGGAGAACGTCCACCTGTCCCCGGCTCTCCACTTTATCTTTGTGGTTCCAGAGAGATCAGGGCCTATGCCACGCGCCACCCACGGATCAGCAGCTAATGAAAAAAACTCATCCCGGGCATCTATGCTGAAGGCCCGTACAAGAAGCCGCGCCCTTTAACCCAGTCGATTGCAAAGAGTTCTAACGCTGTAGTCGAAGCCGTTGCCGGTTCCTCAACCACGTAAAGTTGAAGTCCCGCCTCATGAATCCTCTTGGAATCAAGATCTCCTTCAAGGAAAGAGGGCCACCACGGTTTCCCCGGACTTGGCACGTGTCTTACGGAAGGCGGCACGACATCGATGGCCTTGAGAGACCTTCGCAACTGTTCCGAATCCGCAGGAAGGAACTCGAAGGCACACCATTCTCTCGATGGCGATAAATTGCCCATTAGGTGGATGTTGCGAGAACTGTCAGGCAGGAAGGAAGGAATCCACCGACGCTCGATAGCTCGGTCCTTCACTGCATCGCCGAGAGAAGAATAAGACGACTCAAAGCCGTCGTCGTGGCACCCGGCAAGAACGCAGCTCAAGCAAAGACTGAGTGCTACTCCAAAGAGTTGTACCCGCCCCCTTCTAGTTAAAAAACTCATTGGTTCGGCCATCCTGGGAAAGGTGGTTTTCCAGGTGACGACCGAGGAAAGAACGGGGCACAGGTCTTATTGCAATCACCGCCCTTCTGACCACAATGGTTCGCCACATCGTCATTTCGCCAATCAGTAGGTTCTGTCCACCTGGATCTCACATCGGTTCTAAAGAAGCTGATTATCTTAGCCGCTGCGGCACCTCCTGAGCCTAAGTTCGTCGCTTGGCAATTCGCCATGCAATGGAAGTACTTGTCGGAGTTCCGCCACTTCATGTCTCTCATTGTTTCGTAGCCGTCCCACATCCACGCAGCCCCTAGGTTGAATTCCCAGCACCAGGTGCAAATAAACGGGCCCAAGACCTGAGGCGACAGGCCAGATGGATCGATGAGACCCGTTGGGCTGTTCTTGACATACAAGTAGAGATTTGGCCATCGAAGATCGAAAGCCGCTGGATCTTCGCTAACAAACCTGCCGCCACTCGAATCGTAGTACCGCATCCGGTAGTAATAGATGCCCGTCTCCAAATCGAACTCGCGCCCGGTAAACTGAAACGGATTGGTGAGCGTGCCTGTCGATGCGGTCATCTTGCCGAACGAGTCATATATGTAGGTGTTGGTCACAGAGGCTGACGGATTGCTCAGCGACGTGATCGATCCGAGCCCGTCCGCCTCGTAATAGTTCGCCGTGTTAGCACGTAGCTCAGATAGCTGTTCATCGACACTCGCGCCCTGTGTGTACCTGCCCAGAACATCTCCTGCTCCGTCGACCTCCTCGATGGCGTTCATCCCGTCATAGAGGTAGACAGATGGGCCGGATGCAGTCCTGCCGCTAAGGTGCCAGCTATCCCGTTGCGTTGTTTGGGACTTAGGTGCCGCGAAGTTCGGTGTCGGCGTGGGATTTTCTCCCTCGGGCCCCCGGCGCGAGTTTTCGCCTAACCGCGGGTCAGCAGCGAAGGGGAATCCTCTCGCCGCCACAAAACCGGAGCCGATCTCCTGGCTGTGTGAGCGCACCATCACTGCAGATTGTAGTCAGCGAGACGAGCGCAAAGAAGTGACTTTAGGCACTCAGGGACACGTACTAGAACTGCACTACTAAGAGGCCGGGGATTCGCTGAAAGTCACGGAGATTGCCGGTCAGAACCTGGTAGCCGAGAGACAGCGCCGTGGCTCCGATCAGCAAGTCTCCAAACGGAATCACCACGCCCCGGCTCTGCTGCTCCCCATCGAGCTTTCCAGCCAGCAGCGCCGTTTCTTTCGTGTACGGATAGACCGTCAGGTCGGTGAGCAGTTCGTTTAAGAACGATTCGCGGCGCAGGCGGATCTCCGGAGTTTGGGCCCGATAGATGCCGTGGATGAGTTCAGTCAGCCCGATGGCAGAGAGCGCCGCCTCCTGGTCACCTGTCGCTTTCACGATCTGCTCGATCAGTTGCTCAACCGTGTCGCCGCGCCGTTCGGCGCCGATGACCACGCTGGAATCGAGGATCAGTCCCATGCAGGCGGGTTCAACGGTTCACGATGGCTATTAATGACTGCCTCAAGATCGCGGGCGAAGTCCCCATCGAGCGTGGCCGTCGAAGCGTGTTCCTTAGCCAGACGAAGGGACTCGGACAGCAACCGAACATGCGGCTCGGCAGGACGAACCACCGCCACCGGCAGCGTGCCGCTCTCGATCACGACTTCCGCACCCGCGCGGACGCGCGCCAGCAGGCCGGCGAAGTCGCTGGCGGCTTCCGCTTCCGAGATGTGGATCACACGGTCAGCCATGGGGCGATTATAGCGCTCTTCTTACTCCTCAGGTTCGGCCTCGCTCATCGCGAGCCGTGCCCGTTAAGATTCTGTCGTGTCGGGCATCGATACCCGCCCTTGCAAAGGGCGCAAGGACGGCCAACCCGCCTTCCCTATTTGGGCGAGAAAAAATCGGGTTCGTCCCGTCTGTCCCCGTATTGTTATAAGCCACCCGCCACACCGCCGGTTTCACTGAGGCAACCCGGGGCTTAGCGCGCACGCAGAGTGATTGGCGACCGTAGATGGTAGTCGGTGTTGTCCTTGCTCGTAAAGTCTCGCTTGACTTGAAGACTGACTTCCTCGACTAGCCGCCCATTTTTGTTTAGCTGGACTGTGACTGTTTTGGGTTTCCTGGAACATCTTTCCCGGTTCCCAGGTTGCGTACGATCGAAGTACACGGTCATGTGGAACTGACCGTTGGCATCGATAATGGCCGCTGGCTGTGAGTCCCAATTCGGATCCGGAACCACTTGCACAGATATGGTAGAACCAGTAACGGAGCCTGGAATTGAGCCGTCGATCACAATTGCGCTGTTACCGCACTTTGCCCATATTGCCGAGGACGCGAAACAAACCAGTAGCAAGAAAATACATTTCTTCATTTTAGCCTCTATTGCTTTGCTGGCGGGTGACCCGTGCCACAATTGAAGCAGTCCTTTTCCAGTTTGTAGGCTTCGGGCTCCCCTGCGCCGGCTAAGTGATACGCCTCATGGGCAAGGGTCGATGCCACACTGCAACATTTGCCGTCCAAAGTTTTGCCGCCTACATCGATGTGGTGAAGGAGGCTATGGAGGGGCCATGTTTGTGCACAATCCTTAAGATCGGGTTTATAAACGAACGTTGCCTTTTGCATCGCGTTAATGATCTTAGGTGCGTCTGGGCCTGCGCAACTCGAACTAGCGCACTTCCCCCCATTCAGCTTTTCAATTACTTCATTGATTGCATTCTGCATTTGAGTCTGCTGTTGCGGAGAGAAGCCCTTGAGCTTGTAATATCCGGTTGGATCGCGCGACCCTATTGGTGAGCTTCCTACATAAACATAGAGGTCTGTTCCTTCGTTGTTACCCACCTCGTCTTCGCTCAAGAATCTCCCGACGCTGGGGTCGTAGTATCTGGCCCGATAGAAGTAGATTCCGGTTTCTGGGTCGAACTCGCGACTGGTGTATTGGAAGGGATTGGAGATCGAGCCACTCGACGCTGTTAGCCTGCCGAAAGAGTCGTAAGTGTAGGAGCTCGCGAGAGTGGCCGTGCTACTAGTTAACGAACTCACCGAACCGATTGCGTCCTGCTGATAGTAGCTGACCGTGGCTGCGCCGAGTTCTGCCAGTGGCTCGTCCATATCGGTGGTTGCTGTGTAGCGCGCAAGCACATTTCCGGAAGAATCCGGAGGGGAGAGGGGGGGAAGAGGGAGGGGGGCCTGGAAGGCGAATACGGTGGGATGGACGTGAGCCAGGCGCAGGAGGCCAAGCAACTCCGCGACGAGAACACGAAGCTGCGGAAGCTGGTGGTGGATCTGAGTCTGGAAAAGGAAGCGCTGCAGTCGGTGATCCGAAAAAACGGCTGGAGCTCGAGCCCTGAAGGCGGCTGTCGAGCAAGTGCGCGGGGAGTATGCCTTCAGCCAGCGGCGAGCGTGCGGGCTGGTGACGATGGCGGTGTCGAGCTATCGCTACCAGACGAGGCGTGACGATGCCCGCTGTGGGCGTGGCTGGTGGAGTTGGCGGGGGAGAAACCGCGCTTCGGCTATCGGCGGCGGCAGGTTTTGCTGGGCCGCGGGGGAGAGCATGTGTACGATAAGCGGGTGCATCGAGTGTATCGGGAGGCGGGGCTGATGATCCGGCGGAAGAAACGGAAGCATTGCGTACGCGAGGGAAAGCCGCTACTGGCGTGGACTTCGGCGAACCAGGAGTGGGCGCTGGATTTTGTGCACGATGCGGTGGAGTGCGGGCGGGCGATCTGGGTGCTGAGCGTAGTGGATGCGTACACGCGCGAGTGTCTGGCGTTGGAAGTGGACACGAGCTTTGCCAGCCGCAGAGTGACGCGGGTGTTGGACGCGATCGTGGCCAAGCGCGGACTGCCGCAAGCGATTCGCTGCGACAACGGGCCGGAGTTGACCAGTCGGCATTTTCTGGCGTGGTGCGTGGAACGGCAGATCCAGTTGCTGCACATTCAACCGGGCAGGCCGACGCAGAACGCGCGGGTGGAGAGTTTTCATGGACGGCTGCGGGATGAGGCTCGACCGTGAGTTGGTTTCAGAACCTGTTCGATGCGTGGCGCAAGATCGCGGCGTGGAAAATCGAGTATAACGAAGAACGTCCGCACAGCAGCCTGGGATACCGTACGCCGAAAGAATTTGCGGCGGCGCAGGCAGCAAATTTCTACATAGCTGAGCGAGGGGCAAGGGACTCAAACGCCGTCCCTTGCCCCTCGCGCTCCCCCATCCCGGCTGAAACCGGAGACGGAACGGATGAAAGTTGTCGTATTCTTACGTGAACGAAAATTG
>CAVRCN010000019.1:0-150011 GCA_963719575.1 uncultured Acidobacteriaceae bacterium | reverse complement strand
TGTGATCCCAGAGCTAGTTTTACGGATTTTCATAGGTTACGAAAGAGGGGAATATAACTTTGCATATGAGACGAGATCAACAGTGATGGATACTATTGAAACATTTGATCTTACAAACAGTTGTTTCATGGCGTACCGTTTGCTCTATCTAGCAAATTACCCAGAGCCTGCTCAACCCTGGGGCCGGGCGAGACTGGAACGAAAGTCGAGGAGTTTACGATGCTGCGAAGACTAGTCCTGTTCGCTGTAGCCACGAGTTTGATGCTGGTTCTAGTGCGCACTGCCGGGGCGCAGAACGCATCGATCAATGGAACTGTCACCGACTCATCGGGAGCGTTGGTCCAAAATGCGACCGTCACGGCCACCAACACTGCGACCAATGCTTCCCGAGTTGTCCAGACCGGAACCGCCGGAGTCTACAGCATCAACCAGATTGTGGCCGGACTTTACGACCTCACGATCGAAAAAACAGGTTTCCGTCCGGTACGGTTTGCCGAGGTGACGCTGACGGTGGATCAGGCGCTGACGCTCAATGCCAGGATGGAGATCGGCTCCAACGCGGAACAGGTCACGGTGGAAGGCAAGGCGGTAACGGTTGACACGACCGATGCCCAACTGAGCAACGTGGTGGAACATGAGCAGATGACGGAACTGCCGTTGATTCTGCGCGATCCCTACCAGTTGGTCCTGCTGAGTCCGGGAGTGACGCAATCGGACGGCATGGGCGGGATTTCCGCCAATGGCGGGCGCGAGCGCAACAACAACTTCATGCTGGATGGCGCGGACAACAACGACACCGAGGTTCCGGGCGGGCTGGGCGGGATCACGGCTCAGAATCCGGATTCGACCGAAGAACTGCGTGTTATCACCAACAACTTCGCGCCGGAATACGGGCGCAACAATGGCGCCATTATTGACGTGATCACACGCAGTGGGACCAACAACCTGCACGGCGACGCTTTTTATTTTGGCCGCTGGAACGCTCTGGGCGCGCGCGACTTCTTCAACCACCAGATCGATCCGAACACTGGCTTAGTGGTGGCCCAGAACCCTTATGTCCGGAACCTGTATGGGGGTTCGCTGGGCGGACCGCTGGTCAAGGACAAGACGTTTTTCTTCGTCAACTACCAGGGCGACCGCTTCATCACCAACCTGACCAACAGTTCGACGGTGCCTACGGCGGCGTTTGAGAGCGGGATATTCACCTACACCAATCCCAACCCCGGTCCGGGCTGCGCCAATCCCTGCACCCAGACGCTCAACGTGACTACTCCGGGCAGTGGCAACAACGCCACCGGCGTAGGGCTCGACCCTGTCGTTTCACACATTCTCTCGACCTATTATCCCACCCCGAACTTGCTGAACGGGGACGGCGTGGGCGGAATCCTGTTTTTTCCGAGCGAGTCGCGCGAGAAGGACGAGGACGCGACCATGAAGATCGACCAGAAGGTCGGAGGGAACAACACCCTGAGCGGGCGCTACATCTACAACTGGTTCCACGATCCGAACCCATTTCATAGCGACGTCCTGCCCGGCGGGCTGGGAGCGATCTTCTCGTTCCAGCGCACCCAGGGTCTGGCGCTGTCGCTGACCTCCAATCCCAGCCCCACGATGGTGAATGAACTGCGAGCCAGCGTGAACCGGACAAATTTGTTCTTTGGCTGCAACGGGACAGGCGTGTTTAACAGTGTAGACCCCAACGTTATCGATCAGGTGGGCCGGGGCGCAGACTATTCACTGCCGTACTTCAGCGGATTCGGCTGCCAGGGACTGGGTGACGCCGACGGGCAAGGCCGCAAGACCGGAACCTACCAGTACCGCGACACTTTGACCAAAGTGGTGGGCACGCACACCATGAAATTTGGCGCTGAGTTCCGCAACGTGTATTCGAACAACTTCACGGATTTTTTCTCGCGCGCGGATTTCAGCTTCAATGTCTTTACCGCGGATGGAATTTCCACCCTGCAGAACTTGAACCCAGGCATCGACTCAAACGCAATCGAGGATGTGGTCGGAGGCTTGCTGGGACTGGTGAATTCGCAGTCGCAAACCCAGTTTTTTGCCAAGACCGCGGCACGCGAGACCAACGACGAGTTGGATTTCCGCCAGCGGGAACTGGGCATCTTCGCGCAGGACGAATGGAAGGTGCGGCCTAACCTGACGCTCACTTACGGCTTGCGCTGGGAATATTACGGCGTGCCGTTTGAGGCGCACGGTAACTTGTCCAACCTGTTCCAGGACACCAGCGGCGCGCCGCCAGCACTGACGGGTGGGGGGAACGCGTTCACGTTTAGTCCGGTGGGACCGAATACGGGTCATCAGCTCTACCAGAGCTACTATCGCAACTACGAGCCGCGGGTGGGGTTCGCGTGGGATCCGTTCCGGAGGGGCAAGACGTCGATTCGCGGCGGCGTGGGAGTGTTCAGCGACCGCGTCTACGGGAACCTGGTAAGCGATGCGCGCGGCAACCCGCCCTACCAGCCGAGCTTTTATGGCGCAACCGCTTCTGACAATGCGACCTGCTCCAGCGCGGGTTGCTTCCTCATCGGCGCCGGCGCGCAGGCAGCCCAACTGCAGAGCCAGTCCGCTCCCATACAGCTGACGCCTTCTCCGCTGGTGCCGGAGTATGGGTTTCTCTTCCCTGATCTTTTCGCGGACAATATGAAGCCCCCCAGCGTGGTGACGTGGAATTTTGGCCTCCAGCACCAGGTGAGTTCACATTTGACGGTGGAAGCGAACTACGTGGGGAATCATGGCACGCGCATTCTGCGAGTGGTGGACGGGAATCCTCCGCAACCGGGGTTGGTCAACTCTCTGGTGAATTATTGCTCAAATCCGAATAATATTTACGGCTGCAGCAACTCCACTCTCCAGTACGATCTGCTCTACTACGGCGGCGACTTCGGCTACTTGCCCTTCGATGCGGTCAACAACAATGCCTTCCTCCACACATTCACCGACCAGACAACGGGGCAGTCCTGGTACAACGGGTTGCAGTCGAAGCTGACGATGCATGATTACCACGGGATGACGATGGGGGTTGCCTACACGTGGTCGCATGCGCTGGATAATTCTTCTGACCCTTTGGTGCCGACGGCCAGCAACGGCAACTATCCGGTGGACTCGTTTGCCTTGAACCGCGAGTTCGGCAACTCGGGTTTCGATACACGGCAGCGGGCGGTGATCAACTTCATCTACCAGCCGGGGATTGGCCGGGGGAAGAGTCTTCTTAATCATGGGTTTGCTGGCCGGGTGTTTGAAGGCTGGCAGATCAGCGGCATCGCGAGTTTCCAGACTGGTCTGCCGTATGACATCTTTGGACCGGACGACACGCTGCATACCGGACTTGCGGACCGGGCCACGGTGATCGATTCCTCTGTGCTGAAGACTGTTCCTGTCTCGGGCAAGATCAACGGGGCGGGAGGCGTCTTCACAGGGTTCAATTCCGTCGCGTTTAACCTCGAGAATGGGGCGACCGTGCCGATTCCGTGGGGAATTCCGGCCAACGTGGATCGCAACAACTGGTACGGGCCGGGGATCAACAACTGGGATATGTCGCTGTCGAAAATGACTGCCCTGACGGAGCAGGTAAAGTTCCAGCTGCGGTTTGAGGTTTACAACGTTTTCAATCGCGTGCAGTTTGCCAAGCCGGATAATGGCGTGGTGGATCAGAACTTCGGCTATTCGTTCTCGCAAGTGGGACAGAACGACGGGACTACCGGGGCGCGGCAGATTCAACTGGGCGGGAAGTTCACGTTCTGAGAGGTTCGGAGCGGCGGTTTCCAGGGTTGGCCTGTTAGTGGTGGGGGATGGCACGGACGAGCCATTTACCGGATCAGGGGGTTCCGTTAGTCTCCTGATTGAGCAGCACTTGGGGGAGGGCTGATCAACATACGTCCCGTGACTCTAACGAGTCTGGGGCGTTTTGTTTTGCGCGTTATTTGATTTTGCTCTCTTATCTACCCCAGGGCGGTTTGGACGACATACGGATTTGAGGACGTGAGGAGGAAATCCCCACTTCTCGCGAAAGACGCGAGAAATGGGGCACCCGGGCACGTTAATGCGGCAAGCGTCAGGCGCGGCCGCGGAACTGGATGATTCCGCGGCGGTCGCGTTTGGATGGCCGGCCGGCAGGTAACTCTTCGAACTGCTTCATGGCTTTGCGCTCGGCTGCTACTTTTATGCGGAGTTCGCGGCTGGCTTCCGTCTCGCGGTAGAGGGTTTGCGCGACTGCGGCTGGGCCGCGTACTTCGCTGAGCAGCAGGACTTCCACGTGAAACTCTCCACCGTCGTTGGTGACTCGCACCATGTCTCCGATGCGGACCTCACGCGCGGGCTTGGCGGGCTGGCCGTTGGATTGGACTCTGCCGAGTTCGCAGGCTCGGGCGGCCAGGGAACGAGTCTTGAAGAATCTGGCGGCCCAAAGCCACTTGTCGATTCGTACGGAGGTCATGGGTTTGCGGCTTACACGCAGGCGATTCTAGTGCAAAGTCTTGGGGGATGCGAGAGGCAGTGGCCGGTGGTCAGTGAGCAGTGGTCGGTTTCTAGAAACTGGAAACACTCACTCAGTCTTTTTCATTTCCAGTTCGGCCCAGCGGGCGTAGAGAGTGTCTACGGTGTTCTGCGCGGCTTCCAGTTCGGCGTGGGCGGTTAACAGGCGCGGGCCGTCGCTGGCGATTGCCGGGTCTTCGAGTTGGACACGCTTCGACTGCAGGATTTCTTCCGCTTCGGCGACGCGCTGCTCCATGGTGGCGTATTCGCGGGCTTCCAGATAGGCGAGCTTCTTTCTGGCGGGCGCGGCCGTGGTGCCGGGAACCTGACTGCCGTTTCTGCGAAGGTTTCCGGATTCCTTTGCAAATTTCTTATCCGATTCCTTCGCGGAGGCTTGCCAGATCTCCCACTGGCGGTAGTCGGCGAAAGTCTCTGCGCTGCCGGTGCCATCGAGGCCCAGCACGATGGTCGATACACGATCGAGCATGTAACGGTCGTGGGTGACCAGCACCAGGGAGCCGCGAAACTCAAGCAGGCTTTCCTCGAGGATTTCAAGGGTGGGGATGTCGAGGTCGTTGGTGGGCTCGTCGAGCAGGAGAAGGTCGGCGGGCTGGAGCATGAGCTGAGCGATGAGCACGCGGGCGCGCTCGCCTCCGGAAAGGCGGCCGACGGGTTGATTGAGTTGCTCGCCCGTGAACAGGAATCTTGCGGCCCACGATGCCACGTGGATGACGCGATCTTGATAGATGACGGAATCGCCTTCGGGAGCGAGAGCGCGTCGCAGGGTTGATTTGGGATCGAGTTCGCGCTTCTGGTCGAAGTAGACGATGCGGAGCCAGTCGGCGCGGCGGATGGTTCCGGTGGTGGGGGTCAACTCTCCGCGCAAGAGGCGCAGGAGCGTGGTTTTGCCGCCGCCGTTCGGGCCGACCAGGCCGACTCTGCGTCCCGCAGTGACGACGAAGCTGAGGCCGTCGAATAGGGTGCGGTTGCCGATTTCGTAAGAAATATCTTCCAGTTCGATGAGGCGTTTGGTCTGGCGATCGGTGGCGGAAAAATCCAGTTGCGCGGTTGCGGTGCGGGTTCTGGTATTGAGGTCGGCGAGTTCGCCCATCAGGTCGTTGGCTTTGCCGATGCGGGCCTTGGATTTTCTGGTGCGGGCTTTGGCTCCGCGGCGGAGCCACTCGATTTCGTTGTGGACGAGATTTTCGAGAGCTTCGTGGCGTTTCGATTGGGCGTGCAGAAATTCTTCCTTCTTTTCCAGGAACCGGGTGTAATTTCCGCGAACGCGCAGGACGCCGTCGGGATAGACGCGGCTGAGCTCCACCATTTCTGTGGCGACACTTTCGAGAAAATAGCGGTCGTGGCTCACGACTACGCAGGCGAATTCAGCTTGCTGGAGCAAATCTTCCAGCCACTCGATGCCGGCGAGGTCGAGGTGATTTGTGGGCTCATCGAGCAGCAGGACATCGGGCGCCTGGACGAGAGCCTGGGCGATTGCCAGGCGCTTCTGCCAGCCTCCGGAGAGCTTGCTGGCTTCGGCGTCGAGATCTTCAAAGCCGGCCCGGCCCAGGGTTTCGGCGAAGCGGGTGCCGCGCTCGGCGTCGGGCACCGCGGCGCTCGCCATCGCGCCCTGGATGACTGAGCGGACGGTTTCACCGGATTCGAATTGCGAGTCTTGCTCGACGAAGCTGAAGCGCAGGCGCTTGCGGACGGCTAGTTCGCCGGAGTCGGGACTGATGGTTCCGGCGAGAATGCGGAGGAGCGTGGATTTTCCGGAGCCGTTGGGACCGATTAGGCCGATACGGTCACCCTCGGAAACCGTGAAGGACACATCCTGAAATAGCGGGTCTGCTCCGAAAGCTTTGGTGATTCCCTGAGCGTTGATGATCGGTGGCAAGGACTTCGGTTCTCCTGGAATGTATGACTTGAGGTTATCAGGAAATGGAGGTGGCTTTAACGCTTGGCGCAGAGTTCAACGCGCATACTCCTGCTTAACTGAGGCGCAAGCGCCCACGTGGAAATGAGTTGGGAGGGGAAAGCGCGTGGTGGAAACGATTTGGCTGCCCCCCAGGGATTCGAACCCCGATAACCTGCTCCAGAGGCAGGTGTCCTAGCCGTTGAACGAGGGGGCAGTCTTGATCTGACGCGGCTATGCTCGCGCCTAGAATCGATTTTATGGTGCGGGAGGAAGTGCGGTCAACATAAACTGGGGATGGCGACGGCGTTCGTGCGGGACCTGTTGGCTTCCGCGGTGATGGCGGGGCTTCGTAAGGTCCCTCCCCCTGCGCGTCGCGCAGCGGTCGGGATGACATCGAGAATGCGCGTTGCGCGGCCTCAGTGTTTGACTACTGCGCCTGAGAACTTGAGGAGATGGAATGACCACGACTTTTGAGAATCTTTCTGCCGCTTCCGCGGATTATGCCGAGATTGCGCGGCGGCCGCTGGAGGCTGACAAGTGCGCGCTGCTGGTGATCGATATTCAGGAGAGACTGCTGGCGCCGATCTTTCAGAAAGAACAGCTGGTGCGGAATTCGCAATTGCTGATCCGCGCGGCTGGGATTCTGAAGATTCCGGCGCTGGTGAGCACGCAATACGCGAAGGGACTGGGCGGGACGGTTCCGGAAGTGAATTCCCTGCTCTGTGCGGTTCAACCGGGGATCGAGGCCGTCGACAAGCAACTTTTCTCTTGCTTCGGCAGCGAGGTTTTCTGTTCGCTGTTGAAGCGGCTGCCGGGGCAGCGCAATACGCTGCTGCTGTGCGGCATGGAGAGCCACATCTGCGTGACGCAGACGGCGCTTGGGGCGCTGCGCGAAGGCTACCTGGTACATGTGGCTTCAGACGCCGTGAGTTCGCGCACGGAATGGAACTGGAAAATTGGGCTCGATCGCATGCGCGCGGCGGGGGCGGTGATTTCATCGACAGAGATGATGATTTATGAATTGATGCGCTCGTCGGGGTCGCCGGCTTTCAAGGAATTGCTGCCGTATTTGAAGGGATAGTCCGTGCACCCTGACATCGGGTAAGATACTCCTCCGGCTACGAGAGAGACGTTGCAAGCAACGTCTCTACGACGGCATTGCGGGCGAACCTCTCTTCATCATGATCATGTCATCATGA
The DNA here is from genome assembly GCA_963719575.1 of uncultured Acidobacteriaceae bacterium. Lineage (GTDB taxonomy): Bacteria > Acidobacteriota > Terriglobia > Terriglobales > Acidobacteriaceae > Sulfotelmatobacter. Next base: position 142,403 of record CAVRCN010000019.1, on the reverse strand, counting down.
ATCGCGAATATCACAAAGCTTACAGCCAGGAACTGCAGCGCGACATGGAGGCGCTGGTGTTCGGGCATGCGGGGACGCAGATTCTGGCGTTCCCGACTTCGATGGGAAGGTTCTTCGAGTATGAAGACCGCGGAATGATTGGAGTACTGGCGCCGAAAATTGAGCGCGGCGAGCTGCAGGTATTCTGCCCGGATGCCGTGGATACGGAGAGTTGGTACAACAAGGGCGTGCATCCGCGGGTGCGGGTGATGCGGCATTTGCAGTATGAACGCTATATTCTGCACGAGTTTCTGCCGTTTGTGCGATGGAAGAATCAGACGCCGCGGCTGGCGGTGACGGGATGCAGTTTTGGCGGATATCATGCGGTGAACTTTGCGTTGAAGCATCCCGATGTGGTGACGCATTGCGTGAGTATGAGCGGGGCGTTTGATATTCACCGGTTTCTGGACGGGTATTACGATGACGACTGCTATTTCAATAATCCCCCGGACTACTTGCCCAACATGCATGATGACTGGTTCCTGAGCCGGTACCGGCAGATGAAGATTGTGCTGGGGTCGGCGGATTGGGATATTTGTCTGGATCAGAATGTGAAGTTTTCGGCGATTTTGAATGCGAAGGCGATTCCGCACTGGCTGGATATTTACGGGGATAATTCGAGGCACGATTGGCCGTTGTGGCAGAGGATGGCGGGGAAGTATTTTTGAGGCAGGAACGCATGGCAACCGAAGCTCAACGAAAACTGGCGTTGGACCGGATTAAGGAGAATATCGCTCGAAGCGGACATTACATTTACGTGGTCTCGGGCGAAGCAACACCGCGTTTTGCCTACACGATCGGGGTTAGCGAGTTGATTGGCGTTGAGCTTATTTTGGCGGGGGCTGTCTTCTACATGAAGGATCAGGTGATCACAATCATCAACGATATATCTAACCAATTAAAAGCACAGCGCGATCGGCAGGTCTTAGAAGTTTCTGGGCACGGTTCGTTCACTCTGCGAAAAGCGCATGCCAGTTGGGCGACGGAGTTTATGTTGGGTGCGCTGGACTACTACCGAGTGAAGGAAATTCCGGCGCTTCAGATCGTTCCTGACGAAGCTCACTGGACCAGCGACGTTCCGGACTTAACTGCGCCGTGGAGCGCAATTACAGAACCGGCATGGCGGTGGCTACACGAACCATGGACCTATCCTGTGTCCAAAGAGGCGACAGCCACAACCAACCTCGCGGCCCTCCGCGGAAATCGAATCACGGAAGCGGCGCGCTGGGAGGACGACGATTGGGAAATGTTTGCTGGGGCGGGACCCGATGTTCCGAAAGATGAGATGCGAGTGGTACCTCTCGGGACTCTTTTGGCGGCGGACGAGGCTCTTGTCCCCGTCATAAGTCTGCGGATTGGAAGCGGACTGTGGCGCGATGCTACATCAGTGTGGCATCCCTGGGAAACACGAGGCCAATCCTCGCTCAGGACGACAAACTAGGAGAGAGTCGTGAAGAAGATTGGGATTTTGTTTGGGATGGAGAATACGTTTCCGCCTGCTCTGGTCGAGAAGATTAATGGCATGGGCGTTGACGGAGTGACCGCGGAGTTTGTGAAGATTGGCGGGATTCGGATGGATGAGCCGAAAAAGTATGACGTGATCATCGACCGGATTTCGCAGGATATTGAGTTTTATCGCGCGTATCTGAAAAACGCCGCGTTGCAGGGGACGATTGTGGTGAACAATCCGTTCTGGTGGACGGCGGATGATAAGTTTTTTAATTACGCGCTGGCGCACAAGATGGGCGTGGCCATTCCGCCGACGGTGATTCTGCCGCATAACAAACATCCGGAGGGGACGACGGATCAGTCGATGCGGAATTTGATTTTTCCGCTGAACTGGCAGGAGTTGTTTGATTATGTTGGCTTCCCTGCGTTCTTGAAACCTTATTCCGGAGGCGGGTGGAAGCATGTGTATCACGTGCACAATCCGGAGGAGTTTTTTCATCACTATAACCAGACTGGACGGCTGTGCATGACTCTGCAGCACGGCGTGGAGTTTGAGGAATACTACCGCTGCTATGTGGTGGGGCAGGAAAAAGTGCACATCATGAAGTACGATCCGCGGGCGCCGCATCATGAGCGGTATGTGAAGGGGAATCCGGCGCCGTCGACGGAGGCGCTGCGGGAGCGCATGGTGAAGGATGCTTTGTCACTGTGCCGGGCGCTGGGGTACGACTTGAATACGGTCGAGTTCGCGGTGGAGGGAGGAGTGCCGTATGCGATTGATTTCCTGAATCCGGCGCCGGATGCGGAGATTACGTCGGTGGGTCAGGAGAATTTTGACTGGATCGTGAATGCTGTCGCGGAGATGGCGGTGAAGATGGCGTTGAGTGGAGAGAGTGTGGTGAAGGAGTTGCGGTGGGCGGGGTTTTTGGCGGGGGTTGGCGCTGCGAAGCCGGAGAAGAAGGGTGAGCCGGAGTGGGTGGCGGCGCGGAAGCGGAAGCCGGGAGCGAAGTGATATGGAATTTGATCTGAAACAGAAGCGATTCCGGTGGGGCGTGGTGCTGGCGTGGGCGCCGTGGGTTCCCATGATGATCGGCCTAAGTTATCTGTGGGGCATGTGGGATTCAAAAGCAACTGGGCTAGCCGCGGTGGCTGGGGGATTTGCTGAAGGGTATGTGCTGGCGGGCCTCGCCGCGACGCTGATCTGCGAAGTTGGAGCGCTGGCGCTGCTGTTTCGCGCATTCTCTCCTGGGCACGCGCTGCGCGGCGTTTTTTCGGTGCTCTCCATTTGCATGAGTGGCTTGATGATCGTTCTCTTCGGTCTATCTGTGTGGATGCTCTGGTTCGAAAGTCACCGCACATTCTGAAATATGAAAAAGGGTAAACCTGCTGCGAACACCGTGGAGGAATATCTGGCGGCGGTGCCAGAGCCGGCTCGTTCTACATTGAAGAAAGTTCGGGCAGTGATTCGGTCGGTGGTGCCGAAGGGGACGACCGAAGTGATCAGCTACGGGATTCCAACGTTCAGGTACAAGCGAGGGCTGGTGGCCTTCGCGGCATTCAGGGATCATTGCAGTTTCTTTCCGTTGGGGGCTTCGGTGCTTGACGGGTTCAAGCAAGAGCTTGAAGAGTTTCGGGTTTCGAAAGGCACGCTGCACTTTCCGTTGGACAAGGCTTTGCCAGCTGCGCTCGTCAAGAAGATTGTGAAAGCGCGGATTGCGCAGAACGAAGGTAACTGAAACGGCTGATCAGGCAGAAGTTGCTCCGGGCGTTGTTATACTGTTGGGGATTGGTTTTGCCCACTTCTCGCGGAGTACGCGAGAAATGGCGCACCCTCGGCCGTGGTGGTGCAGGCGAAAAGCAGATTCCTTCTTGCTCGCTTCGCTCGCGCGTCGGAATGACAAGGATTGTTAAGAGTTCCATGACTCCCACTTTTACCATCGGGATTGAAGAGGAATATCAGACGGTGGATCCCGCGACGGGGGAACTGCGGTCGCATATTCAGGCGGAGCTTTTGCAGAAGGGAAAGCTGCTGCTGCAGGAGCGCGTCAAGGCGGAGATGCACCAGTCGGTCATTGAGGTGGGGACCGGGATTTGTAACAACATTAAGGACGCCAAGGCGGAAGTGAAGATGCTGCGGCGGGATATTGTGCGACTGGCCAAAGAAAATGGGTTGCGACTGGCGTCGGTGGCGACGCATCCGTTTTCGGACTGGCGGGGACAGGAGATTTATCCCGACGACCGCTACAAACATATTGTCGAAGACTTGCAGCTGGTGGCGCGGGCGAATTTGATTTTCGGGCTGCACGTGCACATTGGGATCGAGGACCGCGAAACGGCGATCCACATGATGAATCATGCGCGGTATTTTCTGCCGCATATGCTGGCGCTCTCGACGAATTCTCCGTTCTGGCTGGGGATGAATACGGGGCTGAAGTCGTACCGGTGCAAGGTGTTTGACAAGTTTCCGCGGACCAACATTCCGGATTATTTTCCGAGCTGGGGCGAGTATGAGAATTTCGTCAAGCTGCTGATCAAGACTAATTGCATCGATAATGCGAAGAAGATCTGGTGGGACATTCGGCCGCATCCGTTTTTTAATACGATCGAGTTCCGGGTGTGCGATGTTCCCATGCGGGCGGATGAGACGATTGCCATTGCGGCGCTGATTCAGGCTACGGTGGCGAAGTTGTATAAACTGCACACCGCCAACCAGGGGTTCCGGCTGTACCGGCGCGCGCTGATCATGGAGAACAAATGGCGGGCATCGCGTTACGGGCTGGATGGAAAAATGATCGATTTCGGCAAGCAGACGGAAGTGCCGGCGCGCGATCTGATTTATGAGTATCTGGAATTTGTGGACGATGTCGTCGACGAATTGGACTCGCGCGAGGAGCTAAATTACATTCACGAAATTCTGAAGAACGGCAGCGGCGCCGACCGCCAACTGCGGGTGTTTGAGCAGACCGGAGATTTGAAGAAAGTGGTCGATTACATTGTGGAGGAGACTGAAGCGGGGCTGGAAGAAGAACCGGCTGCCGCGAGAAAAGTGGGATGAGTACACCTGTGAGTCAAGTCAATCGTTTGGACGAAGGCAAAAGCCCCACTTCTCGCACAGAACGCGAGAAATGGGGCACCCAGCGCGATGCCCGGGGCACCCTCGACGTTTCGTTTGACCCTGAATTTACTGTGGGGGCGCGAAATGCGGTGAATGTTTGCCTGCGCGTGCAACCCACGGAAAAAGTGTGCGTGATTACTGACGAGGCGACCATCGAGATCGCGGCGGCGCTGGTTCAGGAGATCGAGCGCGTAGGAGCGCCTTACCGGGCTTGGGTATTGGAGGATCTGGCGCCGCGTCCGTTGACGGATATGCCGGCAGCGATTCTTGAAGATCTGGAGACTAGCCAGGTTTCGATCTTCGCGGTGCAGGCGCAGACGAACGAACTGCGGTCGCGCATTCAGATGACGAACGTGGTGAACCGAAAGAAGATCCGGCACGCGCACATGGTGAACATCAACCGGCAGATCATGCTGGAGGGAATGCGGGCGGACTTCCAAAAAGTGGACCGGTTGAGCGCCAAGGTGATTGCGATGGTTCGAAAGGCCCACACAGTGCGGGCGAAGACCGCAGCCGGGACGGACCTGACCGCGAATTTGAATCCGAATTACAAGTGGCTGAAGACCAGCGGAATTATCACTCCGGAGAAGTGGGGAAATTTGCCGGGTGGGGAAATCTTCACAACTCCGGGCGAAGTGAACGGCACGTTTGTGATCGATGGCGTGGTGGGGGATTATTTGTGCGCGAAGTTTGGGAACCTGCAGTCGCATCCGTTGACCGTGCGCATTGAGAAGAACCGGCTTACCGAGGCGCACTCGGAGAATCGCGAACTGGAAGACGATTTCTGGAAATATACCCACACTGACGAGAACAGCGATAGGGTGGGGGAGTTTGCCATTGGAACTAATATCGATTTGAAGGAAGTGATTGGGGAGATTCTGCAGGACGAGAAATATCCTGGTGTGCACATTGCGTTTGGGAATCCTTATGGAGCGCACACCGGGGCGGAGTGGGATTCGTCGACGCACATTGATGTTGTCGGGCGGAAGTTTAATATCTGGGTGGATGATCAGCAGATTATGGCGGAGGGGAAGTTTTTGGTGGAGGCATGAGACAAGCTACCAGCTCGGGAGTGGCGGAAGGCACCCAGGTTGCGGTGCTCAGGGAAGCTTACCGGGCATTTAACGCGCGGGAGATGGATGCTGCTTTGGCGACGATGCGACCCGACGTGGAGTGGCCGAATGGCATGGAAGGTGGCACCGTCCACGGGCACGCGGGCGTTCGGGAATACTGGACGCGCCAGTGGGGCCTGATCGATCCGCATGTTGAGCCTCATAGCTTCGATCTGGATGAGGCGGGGCGAGTGGTCGTTGGGGTTCATCAGGTGGTTCGGGATCTCTCGGGAAACATATTGCTGGATCGGAAGGTCGAGCATGTGTATTCGATGGAAGGTGGGCTTATTCGTCGGATGGAAATCCGCGAGTAACCCGACCGCAGGAAGATGCTGAAATGTTGGTGGACGGAATAGGGATCCTTCGACTCCGAAAAGCGCTCACTTTGTGAGCGCTTTTCTCCGCCCAGGATGACAGAACGTTGAAATCATGATTCCCTCCCTTCGTAAGCGGTTCAACGAAAACTTTACTGCTGAAAAATATCAAGCGTTCCTGCGGCGGGTGGATGACATGTCTGGGACGCATGTGTCTTTTCGGCTGTCGGAGACGCCTTGTTTTTTTCCAAAGACCTTGCTGGAACGGATGGCGGCGGATGGGAAGGAATTGATCCGGCAGCTGGTGGAGAGTCGGGAGTATCGAAGGAAATCCGATGAGGCGGTGCCGGCAGAGTTCAAGGTGCCGAATGAGCCGGATCATCCCATGTTTGTGCAGGTAGATTTTGGGCTGGTGCGCGACGCACGCGGCGAGTTGCAGCCGAAACTGGTGGAGTTGCAGGCCTTCCCTTCTCTGTACGCTTATCAGGGGCCGCTGGCGGAGGCTTATCTGGATGTGTACGGGATGCGGGCTTCGGGCTTTAGCTTTCGGGCTTCGGCTGATCCTACGTCGCTTTCTGATTCTGGCGACCTCAAATACTTTCTTGGCGGGCTCGACGAAAAATCTTATCGCGAGCTTTTGCGGGGGGCGATTGTGGCCGGGCACGATCCGGAGAATGTGATTTTGATGGAGATTGATCCGCTGCATCAGAAAACGCTGCCGGATTTTCTTCTTACGGAGAAGATGCTCGGGGTGCGGACGGTCGATATTGTCGACATTAAGAAGGAAGGATCGCGTCTTTATTATGAGCGCGGCGGAACGCGGGTGCCGATCCGGAGGATTTATAACCGGACGATTGTGGATGAACTGGAACGCAAGGACGTGAAGTTTGGGTTCGACTGGCGCGACGAACTGGATGTGGAGTGGGCCGGGCATCCCAACTGGTATTTTCGGATCAGCAAGTTTTCCATTCCCTATCTGAAGCATGAGTCGGTGCCGAAGACCTGGTTTCTGGATCGGCTGGTGGAGCTTCCGCGCGATCTGGAAAACTATGCGCTGAAGCCTCTGTATTCGTTTGCCGGGCTGGGAGTAGTGATCGCTCCGACGAAAGAGGATATTGCGGCGATTCCGGCGGATAAGCGGCCTTACTACATTTTGCAGGAGCGGCTGCATTTTGAGCCGGTGATCGAGACTCCGGTTGGCGGGACCAAGGCGGAGGTGCGCGTGATGTATGTGTGGCTGGAGGAGTTGACGGCGGTGCTCACGATTATCCGCATGGGGCGGGGGCTGATGATGGGCGTGGATCACAACAAGAATATGGAGTGGGTGGGAGCGTCGGCGGCTTTTTATCTGGAGTAAGACGTCTCGGTGCCCAAAATCGTGACCACAGAGGACACGGGGCAGCACAGGGTAATCGGAGCCAGATGTAGATTTCAGTCGACTCTGTTGATAATCGTGGTTTCGAGATGCTGGCCGTTGGGACGGATTACAAGCATCTTGCCTGATTCGAAGCGGACGCGGACGGGATCGCCGGCGACGAACTCACCCGGCGTGTAGCCGGAGGCCAGAGCGGAATCGTATTCGCCGACGTATTGCACGCCTTCCACGTTGACCACCACTGCGGGTTTCCGGGCGGAGCGGGTGGAGGTCTCCCTGCGAATCTCGGCCTCGGCCAGGAACCAATTCTGCAGGTCGCGGCCGGGGATTCTTCCGCTCTTCTCGTAGATTTCTTCCGCACGATGGCGCATCGCCTCGCGCAGTTCCGCCTCGGAGAGCTTGCCGCTGACGGGCGGATTCTGGGGATTCGGGTCGGCTGCCGGCTTTGCGAGGTGGCGATTTGGGGTGGACATATCGGTCTTGGAATTCATAGTAACGCGAAGCCTTACGAGTTGAGCCGCGGCGGTGTGCTCGGAGGGACGTACTGCGGCTGATCTGGGAACTTTGCCGTTTCGGGTCGCTGAACGCGCTAGTGGCAGACAGGAAAAGCTTGAAACGCGGAGGCCGCGGAGCAAGTGCCACAGAGGTCGCGGGGGATGCACAATCGCGCCTCTCGAGACTGCAGTGTGAACGGAAACTCCCGGAAAGAAAGGGAGTTGACCGGATGCCGGCGACAGCCTAACATTACCGCTCGGAGCAGGAGCGCATGCGCTCATGATCGGCCAGACCGTCTCCCACTATCGCATCCTGGGCAAACTTGGGGGCGGTGGTATGGGTGTGGTCTACGAGGCGGAAGACCTTAAACTGGGGCGGCACGTTGCCCTTAAGTTCATTCCCGATAACCTCACCGGCGACCCCAAAGCGCTGGAGCGGTTCGAGCGGGAGGCGCGGGCAGCCTCACAGCTAAACCATCCTAATATCTGCACGATCCACGGCATTGAAGAGAACAACGGCCATCCGTTCATCGTGATGGAGAAGCTGGAGGGCCAAAGCCTTAAGCAGCGGATCAACGGTCAGGCGATGGACCTTGAGCCGGTACTGGATATCAGCATTCAGGTGGCGGAGGCGCTGGCGGCGTCGCATGCCAAGGGAATCGTGCACCGCGATATCAAGCCGGCCAATATCTTTCTGACGCCCAGCGGACAAGTGAAAGTGCTGGACTTTGGGCTGGCCAAGCTGGTGCACAATCTTGGAACCGACGACGATGCTGGTGCGGATAACTCGCTGACGGCGGTCGGGGTGATCCCGGGCACTGCGGTGTATATGTCGCCGGAGCAGGCGCGGGGCGAGACCATCGATGGCCGCAGCGACCTGTTTTCGTTTGGCGTGGTGATGTATGAAATGTCGACCGGGAAGAAGCCGTTCGCGGGAAATAATTCGCTGGTCACGCTGGATGCGGTGCTGCATCAGAAACCGGTGCCGCCGCGGCAGCTGAATCCGAAACTGCCGATGGAGTTGGAGGGTATCGTCGGCAAGGCGATGGAGAAAGACCGTACCCACCGCTACCAGGGCGCGCTGGAGATGCGCTCGGATCTTGCTCTACTCAAGCGGGAGACCGAATCTGGCGTGGTGAAGAGCGGACTCAACTCCGCAAAGCTGCGCGTGGGTACCAAGACGTTCGGGCAGAGCAACCGGCTGCAGTTGTACATCCTTGTGGGCTTGACGGCGGTGCTGCTGACGGTTTTGGCGGCGGTGGGAGCGTGGTGGCTGAAGCATCGCGAACTGGCCAACGCCGAGCAGCGCAACGCGATTGCGGTGCTCCCCTTGCAGAACATGAACGGCGATTTTGCCGTGGATTATTTGCGCTTTGCGCTGGCTGACGAACTGACGAGCGTGTTGACGTATGCGCGCACGCTCGAGGTGCGGCCGTCGTCGTCGACGCGGAAGTATGTGGGGCTCGATCTCGATCCGCACAAAGTTGGACAGGAATTGCGGGTGGGGCGTCTGCTGACGGGAAATTTCAGGAAGCAGGGCGATCAACTCACAGTGACGCTGGAGTGCGTGGACGTGCCCAACGACCGGGTGCTGTGGGAGAACAGCGTAACCGCCAAGACGGACGATCTGATTGGAATGCGGCAACAGCTGAGCACGCTGGTGCAGCGTGGCCTGTTGCCGGCGCTGGGGGGAGCGGGTGGCGAGGTTGAGACCGCGTCCCAACCGAAGAATCAGCAGGCGTATGACTTTTATTTGCGCAGCGTAGCAGTGCCCCACGATCCGGCGCCGAATAAGGAAGCGATCAAGATGCTGGAGTGGTCGGTGGGGATCGATCCCAGCTACGCTCCGGCCTGGGAGGCGCTGGGGCAGCGCTATTACTACGATTCTTATTATGGCGGAGGAGGCGAGGCGAAGTTTCAGGCATCGAATGCGGCCTACGAACGGGCGCTGTCGCTTGACCCGAACCGCGTAATGGCGGCGAGCAATTTGATTACGGCACGAGTGGAGCGAGGAGAACTGGGGCGGGCTTATGACGCGGCCACCGATCTGGTACGGCGGCGACCGCAGAGCGCGGATGCTCACTTCGCGCTCAGTTATGTCTTGCGCTACGCGGGTATGCTGGATCAGGCGATGAAGGAGTGCAACAAAGCGCGAGAACTTGATCCCGGAAATTTCAGCTTCCGCTCCTGTGCCTGGGCATTTTTGTGGGAAGGAAAAACGGACCGGGCCAACGATTTCGTGCATCTGGATGCGGGGTCGGAGTGGGCGGCGTGGGTGACTCCGTATATATATCTGGCGGAGGGCCGGATCCCTGAGGCGCGGGACGCTGCGCGGGCTATGGGCAAGGCGTCTTCTTATCACCGCGACTTGATGCTTGCGTGCACGGCGGCACAACGGCCTCCAGATTTTGACAAGATCGTGCGCGAATCGGAGTCGTCGGTGATGATCGAGCCGGATGCGGAGGCGTGGTACCGCATTGGAGCGCTCATGGCGTATTGCGGGCAGAAGGAACCTGCGCTGCGTCTGCTGAAAGCGGCGGTGCAGCAGAATTATTGTGCGTATTCGGCGCTGCTGGATGATCCGCTGCTGAAGGATCTACGGAAGGAAACTGCGTTCAGTGACGTGCTCACCGCGGCGAGCGACTGCCAGGCGACGCTTAAGGAAGGGCGGTAAAGCAGTTGCCGGGGGTCAGTTGTCAGTTTCGGAAAAAATCCTTTTCATTGTTTATTATTTATTATGCCTAAATTTACTCGACGGACGCTGCTGAAATCCTCGGTTGCCGGTGTGGCAGCCGTCGCGGTCCCATCGCATTTGGCGAGTTTTGATTCGGAGGTAACTCCGCGCAAAGGACGCATCCGTCAGTCGGTGAGCCGATGGTGTTATGAGAAGATTCCGCTGGATCAGTTGTCCGCCTACGCGGCGAAGATCGGGCTGAAGGGGGTGGATCTGCTGCAGGTTGAGGAATATGAAATCCCGCGGCGCTACGGGCTGATCTGCACCATGGGATACGCCGGCGGCGGCGACATTGGGAAGGCTCTGAATCGCACGGAGAATCATGCTGCGATTGAGCAGGCGTTTCGCGTGAACATTCCGCTGGCTGCAAAGGCCGGCGTGCCCAACGTGATTACGTTCTCCGGAAATCGCGGCGGCATGTCGGACGAGGAAGGCGCGCGCAACACCATTGCCGGGTTGAATCGGGTGAAGAAAATTGGGGAAGATCACGGCGTAAATATTTGTATGGAACTGCTCAACAGCAAGCGGGACCATCATGATTACATGTGCGACCACACGGCTTGGGGAGTTCGCGTGGTCGAGGAAGTGAATTCGCCGAATGTGAAGCTGCTGTACGACATTTACCACATGCAGATCATGGAGGGCGACCTGATCGATACCATCCGGCAAAACATCCAGTGGATCGCCCATTTCCACACGGGAGGCGTGCCGGGGCGGCATGAACTGGATGGAACGCAGGAAGTCCGTTGGGATGGGGTGATGAGGGCGATCGCCGACACCGGGTTCCATGGGTATGTGGCGCATGAGTTTGTGCCGAGCCGCGATCCGCTGGTTTCGCTCCGCGAGGCGGCTGACTTGTGCGATGTCTGAGGAGGGCTTCCGGCTCTTGGCGTTTCGGTGGCGTCGAGTATCGTCGCGAGGGCGGGTCCGTTCGATTCAAAAGGATTTATTTTTCAGAAAGAATTTGCGTCGGAGCGTGGGTAGGCCCCATCCTTGTAGCGTGAGACCTTCCGGACCGTTCAGCCTGGCGCGGCAGCCCTTGAGCCGCAATTCTTCCAAACTTCAGTCGTTCACTCACTTTGTTCAGAGGTCGATTCACCCTCTGCTGATCATGGTCTGCCTGGTCGGGGCAATGGCATCGCAGAATGCGGGCGAACCGCGACCTGCCGCAAAGACTCCTGCATTGAAACCTTCTTCCACAGGTCCAGTTGTGCCAAAGCCGGTGGCGTTGGTGGATCCGCGCTTTGCTTACTCGGGAGTTCCGGCGGAACTGCCACAGGATCAGGGTACGGCGGGGCTGCGGCTGGAACTGCTACGGCTGGGGACCACAGCGCGGCTGATGCAGGTGGTTGCCCATCCCGACGATGAAGATGGCGGCATGCTGACGCTGGAGGCGCGCGGGCATGGCGTGAGCACCCTGCTGATGACGCTGAATCGCGGCGAGGGCGGCCAAAACAAGATTGGAAGCAATTTGTCGGACGTGCTGGGTGTGCTGCGGGCCGAGGAATTGCTGGCGTCGGATCAGTACTATGGCGTGCAGGAAAGATTTTCGCGGGTAGCAGATTTTGGATTTTCAAAGTCGTCCGAGGAAACGTTTGCGAAGTGGGGCGGGCACGACGTGGCGTTGGGGGATATGGTGCGGGTGATTCGGACGTTCCGTCCGGATGTGCTGGTGGCGCGGTTTTCGGGCACTCCGCGGGATGGACACGGGCATCATCAGGCGTCGAGCATTCTGGCGAAAGAGGCGTTTCGCGCGGCGGCTGATCCTAAACGGTTTCCGGAACAGATTGCCGCGGGCCTCGAGCCCTGGCAGGCGAAGAAGTTTTACATTGGAAATGTGTGCGGGTTTGGCGCGATGACCTGTCCGGATGAGAATTGGACGGTCAGGCTGAACACTGGCGAACGGAGTGCCGCGCTGGGCATGTCGTATGCGCAGTTCGCGATGCAGGGATTGCGGCATCAGATGTCGCAGGGCGCAGCGAATTGGACCATTGACCCCGGAGACCGGTTTACGTTTTATAAGCTGGTGGATTCGGTTGCGCCTCCAAAGCTGGATAAGGATGGGCACGAGAAGGATTTTTTTGATGGGATCGATACGACACTGCCTGGCTTAGTTAACCGACTGATTATCGGTGGAGTAATGAACCCGCGAATACCAGAAGGACTGAAGAAGATCGCCGCTAACATTGCCGAGGCGAAGAGCACAAAGGAGGACGCGGCTGCAGCAACGCCGCTGATGGCGGCACTTCGAGAAATTGATGCGGTTCTCGCAATCCTGCGGTCCAGTGGCGCCGGGCGCGCTGAGGACGTCATCAACGTCCTCGAAGAGAAACAAGCACAGGCCGAGACGGCGCTGAATCTAGCGCTCGACGTGAACCTTTCCGCGGACGTATCTTCCGACGGGGAGCGCGGCGCTCGCGTCCCGAAGGAAGCGTACGCCCTGACCACGGTTTCGCCGGGCCAAGAGTTTCTTGTCGCAGTGACATTTCACAATGGATCGAAACTACCGCTGACGGTTGATCGGCTGAAGCTGGAGGTCCCGGCGGGGTGGAACACCATGAGCGAGAGAATTCGTCCCGAGACGGTAAAGCCGGGGGACGAACTGCGCGTGACGTTTCGCTTGCGGGTTCCGAAAGGCGCGGCTTACACGCGGCCTTATTGGCATCGGGGCAATCCAGAGACCGAGAGCATCAATCATGTCGACAACGAGAAGTATGCGACGCTGCCGTTTCCACCTCCGGCATTGCAGGCGTGGCTGAATTATGCCGTGCCTGGGACATCCGGGACGAAGGTAGAAAATCAGATCGCTGCGGTGGTCGTAACTCCGTTTGTGGATGAGGCCGGGAAAGAGCGCTCGCGTCCGCTGGCGGTGGTGCCGGCGTTTTCGGTGATGCTGGAACCGGGGACGCTGGTGATTTCCACGCACAACGGCGCGAGTTCGATGGTCACGGTGGGAGTGACGAGCAATCTTGCTCGAATCGAGCATGGACTATTGCGGCTGGAATTGCCAGAGGGATGGAAATCCGAACCGGCAGCACAGACGCTGGAGTTATCACATCGCGGAGAGAACAAGGAAGTGGAGTTCAAGGTGTTCCCGGCTCACTTGCAGGAAGGGAGAGCGACGCTGCGGGCGGTGCTCGATGTAGCCGGAGAAAAGTATAGCGAGGGCTACACGCTGGTGACACGCGAAGATCTCGGCAGCTTTTATTATTACCAGCCGGCGCGGCAGCGGGTGAGCATGGTGGATGTGCGCGTGCCGCACGATTTGAAAGTCGGGTATGTGATGGGAGCCGGAGATGATATTCCGACGGTGCTGGCACAGATTGGGATGGATGTAACTTTAGTTCCGGCGGAGAAGCTGGGCAGCGAAGACCTGAGTAGATTCGGAACGATCGTGCTTGGAATTCGGGCGTACGACACACAGAAAGATGTTGTGGCCGATAACCAGAAGCTGCTCGATTTCGTCTCCGCGGGAGGAACGCTTGTGCTGCAGTACAACGCCGGTGTGGGAGATTTCAATAGCGGACACTTCACGCCATATCCAGCAGAGTTGAGCCGGGCGCGGGTTTCGGTGGAGGAGGCCCCGGTGGAAATTCTGGCGCCCCAGGATGAAGTGTTTCATTATCCCAATACCATTACCGCGCGGGACTTTGACGGTTGGGTGCAGGAGCGTGGGCTCTATTTCATGAGCAGTTGGGATGAACATTTCACAGCGCTTCTCAGCTGTCATGATCCCGGTGAGGATGCGCAGAAGGGTGGGCTGTTGAAGGCAAAATATGGCAAAGGGATTTATATCTACACGGGATATGCGTTCTTCCGCCAGCTGCCCGCGGGAGTGCCGGGAGCGCTGCGTTTGTACGTGAATTTGCTGAGTGCGAAGCAGTAGGCCGGCTTCCGGCTCGGATGTTTGTGGTTTTTAGTCTTCGGTTTCTAGTTTCCAGGCTTAACTCTTTTCTGCTATTCGTTCGTGATTGATCCGACCTTCGCATGGGATCTCCGACAGAATCATCCGCGAATTCGCCCGGTCTCATCCGCGGGATGGGGCTGGGGAGCGCGACTGCGCTCAACATGATCGACATGATCGGCGTGGGGCCGTTCATCACCATGCCGCTCATGCTGAGCTACATGGGCGGGCCGCAGGCCATGATCGGCTGGATCGTGGGCGCGCTGTTTGCGGTGTGCGACGGAATGGTGTGGGCGGAACTGGGCGCGGCCATGCCGGGGTCGGGCGGATCGTATCGCTACCTGCGTGAGATTTACGGACCGCAGAAAATGGGACGGCTGATTTCGTTTTTGTTCATCTGGCAACTATCGTTTTCTGCGCCGTTATCGATTGCCACCGGGTGCATCGGGCTGGCCGGATATGCGGCTTACTACTGGCCGACGCTCGATACTGTTTACTTCGCGCACAACGCAGCTTTGCACATTCCATGGGCCGGATCTCTGCAGGTGGGATGGATCGTGACGCCGGGTACTTCGGTGGCGGTGGCGATTTGTTTCCTTACCATGCTGCTGCTCTACCGGGGCATTTCGGTGATCGGAAAACTGTCGAAGCTGCTGTGGTTGGGCGTGATGGGCACGATGGGATGGATCATCTTTGCCGGGCTCACCCACTTCAACGTGGCGCGGGTGTTCGATTTTCCGCCGGGGGCGTTTACGCTGTCGCGCGCTTTCTTCACCGGACTGGGCGGGGCGATGCTGGTCGCCACTTACGATTACTGGGGCTATTACAACGTCTGCTTCCTGGGAGACGAGGTGAAAGATCCGGGTCGGAATATTCCGCGCGCGCTGTTGCTTTCTATTCTGCTGGTTGCGTGTCTATACATAGTGATGAATGCGTGCATTCTGGCCGTGGTGCCGTGGCGGGAACTGGCGCAGGCGGGACAGAACAACAACGGATTGTATGTTGTCTCGCTGTTCATGCAGAGGATTTATGGCGCGTGGGCGGCGAAGCTGGTGACAGGGCTGGTGATGTTCACGGCGTTCGCGTCAGTGTTTTCGCTGATGCTGGGGTATTCGCGGGTGCCGTACGCGGCGGCGAAGGATGGAAATTATTTCCGCGCGTTTGCCAGAGTGCATCCGGTGTACCGCTTTCCCTATATTTCACTGCTGTCACTCGGAGTAGTGGCGGCGGCGTTCTGCTTTCTGCGGTTGAAGGATGCGATTGCGGCGCTGGTGGTGATTCGCATCCTGGTGCAGTTCCTGGTGCAGGCGGTTGGGCTGATCGTGCTGCGAAGCACGCAGCCTGATATGCCCAGGCCGTTTCGGATGTGGCTGTATCCTTTGCCCGCGCTCGCGGCCATAGCGGGGTTTCTCTTCATCTTATTCAATCGGGTAAACGCCTGGAAGGAAGTGAAGTACGCGGCCGTTATCCTGCTTACCGGGCTCACGATCTACATGATTCGGGCTTGGAGAGGGCGGGAGTGGCCGTTTGGGGCGGCTTCCAGCGGGATGAGTTCTTCCGGTTAGCGAGCGGTAGCGCAGAGGGACAATCGCCACCACAGGGGATACAAGGAACACAGAGGCAGCCTGGCTGACCATATTGCAATTCCGGGGGGCGACGCGGTTGAGATCCAGCGGGCAGACCCGGCCTGGGCGCCGCTCCGTGAACCGCTGTTTCGATCGCTGTGGATTGCCGCGGTAGTTTCCTACACCGGAACGTGGATGCAGAACGTGGGAGCGGGCTGGCTCATGACGCAACTCTCCACGTCGCCGCTGATGGTGAGCCTGGTGCAGGGAGCATCGGCGATTCCAGTGTTCCTGGTGGTGCTGCCTGCAGGAGCGCTGGCTGACATGGTCGACCGGCGGCGCCTTCTGCTGTTTACGCAGGGCTGGATGGTTGTGGCCGCAGCCGCTCTGGGCGGGCTCACGTTGTGGCATGTGGTGAGCCCGTGGACACTGTTGGTGTTAACTTTCTTTCTCGGGCTGGGCGCGGTGATGAACGATCCGGCGTGGCAGGCGATTACGCCGGAGGTGGTCTCTCCACAGCGGCATGCTTCGGCGGTGGCGCTGAACTCGGCGGGATTCAACGTGGCGCGAGCAGTGGGACCAGCACTGGGAGGAATCGTGGTTGCGGCAGCGGGATCGGGGTGGTCGTTTTTACTGAACGCAGCTTCTTTTTTCGGCGTGATCATCTTCCTGTGGCACTGGAAACGGGCGCCGCACGAACCGCTGGCCACGCGGCGTGTTCGCGATGTGATTCTGGAGGGGTTCCGTTATGTGCGCGGGGCGCCGCAGGTGCGGTCCGTGCTGATCCGCACGGCAGCATTCAGCGTGGGAGCCACTTCCCTGCTGGCGCTCCTGCCGGTAATATGCCAGCCGCACGGCGCGCAAGGATATGGATTCCTGCTGACATGTTTTGGCTTGGGTGCGCTGGCAGGAGCGGCGCTGCTGCCTCACTTGCGGCTCCGGTATTCCGTAGATGGCCTGGTCGCTGGCGCGACGGTGGTGTTTGCCGCGATGACGTTAGCGGCCGGGCTAGTGCATGCGTTTGAGGTGCTCTGTCTGGTATTGTTTACGGCGGGCGCAGGATGGATCGGCATCCTCGCGTGTTTTAACTTTGTGGCGCAGACCATGTGTCCTTCCTGGATGAGAGCGCGGGCGCTCTCCATGTATCTGCTGGTGCTGCAGGGCGGAATGGCCGTCGGCAGCGCGATTTGGGGAGAGTTGGCCGTGCGCGTAGGAGTTCCGGCCGCACTAGCGTGGTCGTCGCTGGCTATGCTGGTGGGGCTGGCGAGCATCTTCCGGCACCGGTTGACAGCTGGTGAGTTGAAGATAGCGCCGGTCTTGATGAGAGATTAGTAATTTGGATGGAATGATTCATTCCGACATCATTTGAGCAACCAAGGGGGCATCATGATCAAGAAACTATTCTGTCTTGCGTGTTGTGCGCTGGTTCTGGCGGTGTGTGCTGCAGCGCAGGCCAAGAAGGAAATGCCGCGAACAGTGTCGCAGGTGTTGAGCCAAACCGTCGCAAACCTGGAGCACGATCTGGTTCCCGCGGCGGAAGCTATGCCGGAAGATAAATTCGGTTTCGCGCCGAGCAACGGAGAGTTCAAGGGAGTCCGCACATTTGCCCAGCAGATCAAGCACATTGCCGCAGTAAACTTCGAACTGGGAGCGGCGATTCTGTCAGAGAAGCCGCCGGTGGACATTGGCGACGAATCCGGACCGGCATCGGTCACTTCCAAGGCCGACATTCTGAAGTATCTCACCGACTCTTTTGTGTACGTGCACAAGGCGATCGATACTATCAACGAGAAGAATCTGACGGGAACCGTGAAGAGTCCGTTCGGCGAATACAAAGTCACGCGCCTGAGCCTCGCGACCACTGTAGCGTGGCATGGCTTCGACCACTATGGCCAGATCGTGGAGTACTTGCGCATGAACGGGATCGTGCCGCCAGCCAGCCGTCCGGGGAACTGAGGGACTCGAGCGGGCTAGCTTTCCCTGAGGCATTCCATTCTCCGCGTTATTTTGGCGACGAGGCGAACGACCGGCGAGCGCCGCGCAAAGTGATCGAGGTGGAAAGCAACTCGGCGGACAAGCCGTAACGAAGAAGCCGCGCGGCCACGGCCTCGCGCGCACTCTTCGCGTTGGAGCGAGGATCGAGGAAGACCAGCACCGAAGGTCCGGCGCCGCTGAGCACTGCACCGAGAAAGCCGTTCTTCCCTTTCAAAGGCTGCAAGCAAGGTAGCAACGGACATAGAGGCGCGCGGTAAGGCTGATGGATGCGGTCTTCGAGCGCAGTAGACAGCAGTTGCGGATTTCCCTGCATAAGCGCTGCAAGCAACAGCATGGAATTCTGGATGTTGACCACGGCATCGGCTAGCGAATATTGTGCAGGCAACACACGGCGAGCCTCTTCGGTCGGCAGGCTGGCGTCGGGAACGACCAGCAAGAGCGGCCATTTTCCTTTGGGGCGCAAGGAAATAATCTGCGGCTCGGATTCGCGCCACATGCGGGCGACGGTGAGCCCACCCATCCAGCAGGCGGACGCGTTATCGGGATGGTGCTCGCGATGCGAGGCTTCGCCGACGATGCGCGCATCGGTCCAGCCCAGGCGTCCGAAGTGAACCGCGAGCGCGATTCCGGCCACGCGCGCGGCGGCTGAAGATCCGCATCCTTTCCCGATGGGGATATCGTTGCGGACGCGCATGGAAAGCGGAATGACTTCTTTTTTCTCGGCCTCCAGAACCTGGCGGTATGTGTTGAAGATGAGATGGTCTTCAAGCTTGCCGCAAATCTCCTGGTCGCGGCCGGTCGCAGAGATGAAGAACTCATCGGCGGGGCGGGCGTCGAGCTGGATGTAGAGATCCATCGCGATTGCGGCCGCGTCGAACGCTGGCCCCAGGTTGGCCGAGGTTGCGGGCAAAACCATGTGGAGAGAGGCCGGACGTTGACTGCTACTTTTCTTTTTAGGCATGCTTCCTGGCAGTTTCCTGAGCAGCTTTCCTGAGCATTCTTCCTTAGCTTTTTCGATCACCTTTGTAGATTGGATTTCTCCTGCTCTTCAAGAGTCCGAATCACAGCGTCGAGCGTGGCATCGAGGACGATAGGCGGATGGCGCAAGGACTGGAGCTCGCGTGCATCCTCGTTCTCGGCGGTCACAGGAAGCAGTTCGCCGCGATGAAATTCCATCGTGAAGCCGGGATCTTTGAGCAGATGTCCAGTGAGCACCAGGACTACGGATTCCCCCGGCTTGACGAAGCCTTGTTTCAACAGCTTTCTTAAACCAGCCAGGGTCACGGCCGAGGCTGGTTCGCAGCCGATGCCCTCGGCGCCGATTTCTGCCTTAGCTCTAGCAATCTCGACTTCACTGACCTGCTCGCATGCGCCGCCGGTGGCATGCAGCACGCGGATCGCTTTTTTCCACGAAGCCGGATTCCCGATGCGAATGGCAGTGGCGGAGGTCTCTGCCTGCACGGTGACCAAATGCTTGCCGCCAGCTTCGCGCAACGTGCGCACCAAAGCATTCGCGCCTTCAGCCTGAATGATCGACAGTTTCGGCAGACGTGAAATCAAACCGAGGTCGTGCATCTCCAACAAGGCCTTGCCGATGGCGGAACTGTTCCCGAGATTGCCGCCAGGCACGATGATGTGATCGGGCGGTTGCCAGTCGAGTTGTTCGAGTAATTCGAAGGCAAGAGTCTTTTGACCCTCTAGGCGAAACGGGTTGATCGAGTTCAGCTGGTAAACCGGCGCGCGCAGAACCAGTTCCTGCAAGAGGCGCAGGCAGCCGTCAAAATCCGTGCGCAACTGACAAGTGACGGCACCGTAGTCGAGAGCTTGGGAAAGCTTGCTCCAGGAAATTTTCCCCTCCGGCACCAGCACCAGGCTGCACAACCCGCCGCGTGCAGCATAGGCAGCCATGGATGCTGACGTGTTGCCGGTAGAGGCACAGGCCACCCAGCGGAATCCAGCCTGGCGCGCGAAGGAAGCCGCCACGGTCATGCCGGTGTCCTTGAAAGACCCCGTCGGATTCATGCCTTGATGCTTGGCGAACAGATGCGGCACGCCCAGCATGCGCGAGCACTGCGGCAAGTCGTACAACGGAGTATTGCCCTCACGCAGAGTGATGACGTGATGCAGGTTCTCGAGCGTCGGGAGAAGTTCGCGAAACCGCCAGACGCCACTCATGTCGACGGGAGAAAGGGACGCGCGGCGTTGCTTCCAGATGGCTTTCAAGTCGGCCGCGGCGGGAGCGGACGAACCCTGAGTGTGGCTCCAGTTCGGGTTGGTGATCTCGAGCAAATCGCCGCAGCGCGAGCAACGGAAATTTTGAACCGCTGTATCGGTGAGGTCGCCGCAGGCGATACAGCGGAAGCGGAAGCCGTGCGGCGCAGGTTGCCCGGCGGGCGTCGCCTCGGCCATGGTGGCGTCGGCGGTAGCGGCTCCGACGGCCTTGGGCTCGATTGGGGTTGGAGGTGGCATCAAATTCCGGATGGTATCGTCGTCCTATCTCTTTCGCAGATACTGGTCGGTCTTGTTGATCCAGTCGGCGCGCGGCGGGTTGAAAATATCGAGGTCCACCGTGTCTTCGACCGCTTCCGCCTTATGCGGCATGTTCGGCGGAATGGTGAGCACCTCGCCCGCGTAAACCACAATCTCCCGGCCGTCGATCCAGAACTTCAGCGCGCCTTCCAGAATATAAGTGATCTGTTCATTGTGGTGGCTGTGTTCGGGAACGATGCACCCTTTCTTCAAAAGAACGCGTGCCAGCATAACCTCCTGGCCCACCACGAATTGTCGTTGCAGCAGCGGGTTGAGGTCTTCGAGTCCGACCGTGTGCCACGGGATGTGCTGGAGTCCGGCTTTCGCCATTGTCTTCTTCACCGTGCCGGAGAGCGCCGTCGTACTCTTTGATTTCTTACGCGCCGAGGTCTTGGGTTTCAGTTTTTTCTTCGCCATGTTTTCTTTCGCCACCCTCGTCCAGGACCGAGAAATCCGATCCACTCGTGCGGTTTACCGATGTTAGTGCACCCGGCCTTCGTAAAGCTTCACCGCCGTGTCGTGCAAATAAGCATGTGCGAGTTCGAGAGCGCGGGGCTCGCTGATTTCTCCCTCGGAAACCATCTCGGCCAGGGCCGCTGCCAGGGACAGGCGCGCGGACTCCGCTCCCAACCAGTAGCTTTCCTCGGCTCCCATGATGTCATTGTAGGGGAAGGCGTCGGTGCCGAAGGTCACTTTGTCGGGAAAAGTTTCCAACCACATCTTAAGAGTTTCCTTAAATGCAGAAGGATACTGGGCTAGCTCGCCGAAGGAAGAATCAAAGTAAACATTTTTCATCGCCGCGAGCCAGATGGCTTCGCGTTCCAGCGGATAGCCGCCGTGAATCATCACAAAAGTGGTTCCGCTGTAGCGCGGATCGCGGAGCACGCTTTCGAGATTCATGATGTTGCTGGCGGATAAATTGAAGTAGTCGCCGATGCCGACGGCGGTGTGGATGTGCACCGGCAAGTGCTGGCGGCCAGATTCGGTAACCAAGTAGCGGAAAAGGTAATCCTGGAAGGTGCGGTATTCCTTTTCGGTAGGAATTCCACCCGTCACATAGCGCTCATAAATATCTTCCGCTTGAGCGCGCGGGGGATCGGAGAACGTCGTAGGACGAAAATAGGCGACTTCAAACTTCATGGCGATGCCGCCCTTTTCTTTATTAGTTGCCAGCACGCGCGCGATGAACTTCAGGTAGTCATCAAAGTTGGTGGGAAGGTTGCTTACGTTTTCCTGCTTCATCCAGCGGTGCAGCATCTTTTCCTGGAGGGGAATGTAGACACCTTCGTCGCCGTTGCGGGCCGTCTCACGCTCGTTGTTGAACGGCCACATGAAAGCATCGCCGAAGAATACCCAGGGAAAGCGCTTTGGGTCTAGGTAATCGGCCATCATGGCGCGGTTGGCGACCGAGCTTTCGGTGTTGATTTTGTCGAGAACCATGTTGAAATAGGCTTGGCCGGGATATTGCTTCTTGAGTTCGGCTTTTTTGGCGACGAGCCACTTGGTGTGCTCGCTAGAGAGATCGTTGTAAGGATATCCCCACATAGCTTTGGCGGCGGCGGCGAGTTCAGGATTGTCGTCGCGCGTGCGCAGCGCTTCGCTGGCGTTGGGAGGAGCGGCCATAGCATCAACGTCGGGATCATCGGCAAAGCCGGGATGCGCATGATGGTCGAACGCGGGAATCTTCTCGATCTGCGGCAGCAGACGCTGATAAATCTGCTGGAGATCGGGCCCGGGAAATGGCCGGGACTGCCCGACCGCGAGAACGGAGAGGCCGGGAACCATTACAAAAAGACAGCACGCAAATGCAAAAGCACTTTTCATCGATGTCCCTCAGGGTCCATAGATTACCTGGCCGCCGGCGTTCCCTGCCAGGCGGCAGAAACTTTTAGGATGCGTTGCACGGCCTGGCGCAAAGTCGCTGTCGACGACGCAAACGAGAAGCGCACGAAATCTTTGCCCGCAGCGCCAAAAGCGGCTCCGGGAATCGCAGCGACACCGGCGTCTTCGAGCAGAATCTGGCAAATCTCTTCTGCAGTCAGACCCGTGGCAGTGATGTCGACCCAGGCATAGAAAGCGCCGTCCGGCGGCTGGCAACGAAAACCAGGCACGCCGTTCAGGTCCCGCACAAATTGCTCGCGGCGGCGCGCGAACTCGGCGACCATGCGGGGCGTGGCGCCTTCCCGGTCGAGCAGAGCGTCGATGGCGGCGTATTGCGTGAACTCGGCAACACACGTGTAGGTGTTGACGGCCAGCAACTCCAACGCCGGCACAACCGCGGGCGGTGCAACCGCGTATCCCAGACGCCAGCCGGTCATCGCGAAGCTCTTCGAGAATCCGTCAATGATCAGAGTCCGCTCCTCCATGCCGGGGTAGCGCAACATGGATTTGTATTCGCCGCCATAAATAATGCGCGCGTAAATTTCGTCCGAGAGAACCCACAGGTCATGTTGCACTGCGATTTCGGCAAGCGCGCGCTGCACCTCATCCTTATAAACCGTTCCAGTGGGGTTGCCGGGCGCATTCGTGATCAGCATGCGCGTGCGAGCTGTAACTTTTGAGGCGATCTCGGACGGATCCGGCTGAAAGAGATTGCGGGCCGCCAGTTCGAAAGGCACTGGGACGGCGCCCAGTCCCCTCGCGATCGAAGCATAGCCCGGAAACCCGGGATCGGGATAAAGAACTTCGTCACCGGGATCGAGCAGCGCCATCATCGCTAGAAACAGCGCGATCTTGCAACCGGGAGCAATCACGATATTATCTGGCGAAACGGTGACGCTACGCGTGCGATGCAGATAGGCCGCAATCTGCTCCCGCAGCGCGGGGACTCCAATAACAGCGCAGTAACGGTCCTTGCCGTCGGCCAGCGCCCTCGATGCAGACTCGATAACTGAGGCACCGGGATGGAAGTCGGGCTCGCCGAGCTCCAAATGAATGATGGATCGGCCCTGCTTCTCCAATTCTTTGGCGCGAGCAAACACCGACAGCGCGCCTTCACCACTCATCACCGACATCCGGGAAGCAATCGACTTCATGGAGTCTCCAAATCCAGTATTTTCAATCTTGATGCTTCTGAGGCACTCACAAACCTCTGTAAATGCCGCCGTCGACCAGCAGCGTTTGGCCGGTGATATAAGAAGCGCGCTCGGAAGCTAGCCAGACGATGGTCTCTGCCACCTCGCGGGGCTCGCCTAACCGCTTCAGCGGCGCCTCCGCAGCCCAGCCGTTAAATAAATCCTGTTCAGTTTTTCCGGTAGCCGCGGCGCGGGTTTTGGCCAGCTCTTTCAGTCGGTCAGTCGCGGTAAATCCGGGGCCAACATTATTAACAAGAATTCCGTCTTTGCCGAATTCATTGGCCAGACTCTTCACCAGACCCACCACTGCAGCTCGCACGGCGTTTGAAAGCACAAGATCGGCGACCGGCTGCTTGGTAGTGATGGAGGTGAGCGTGATGATGCGTCCCCAGCGCTGCCGCTGCATGTGCGGGATGACCTCGCGGGCGAAATACACCGTGCTCAGAAAGTTGAGCTCGAGGGCGCGCTGCCACTCTTCGAGACTGGCGGATAGAAATCCCTTCGCGGGTGGGCCGCCCGCGTTGGTCACGCAAATATCGACGGTGCCGAATTTCCCAGCTACCGCGGCGACGAAACGGCCCACCGCTACAGCATCGGTAACGTCGAAGGCTTCAGCCAGAACCTCAACGCCATGTTCTTTTCGAATTTTGTCCGCTGCCGCCTGCAAAGCCTGCGAATTGCGGGCGCACATGGCCACGCGGCAGCCCTCGGCCGCAAAAGCTTCGGCGGTCGCCCGGCCAATCCCCTGACTCGAAGCGGCGACCAGGGCGATGCGATTTTTCAGACCCAGCTCCATGAATAGAGTTCCATAACCAGAGATTGGTGAATAGGGAATTATAAACGTGGCGCACTCAGTCCTTCGCTTGCGGGAGTGCTCGCGCGCAATTAATCTGGATGGAACGAGGAATCCATGAAACGGAACACCCATCACACCGACACAAAAGCCGTACGCGGCGGGGTTGATCTCGAGAAGAAGAACGGTCCGCTGGCCACGCCGATTTTCCAAACGTCAACGTTTGAAGTGACCGACAACGACGAACAACTGCGCGTCACGCCCACCGACCAGTTCTACACACGCTACGGGAATCCTACGAACACGGTCGCTGAAAAGAGAGTCGCGGAACTGGAAGGCGTGGACGCAGCACTTACCTTCGCCTCCGGCATGGGCGCGATCACCACAACGATTCTGGCCCTGCTGAAGTCGGGCGATCACATCGTGGCGCAGCGCGATATTTACGGCGGGGTGACGAAGTTTTTCACGCAATGGCTCCCAAAACTGGGCATCGAGACCACGTTCGTGGATACGACGAAATATCAAGAGCACGGGCGCGCGATGCGGCCGAACACAAAGCTGTTGTATCTGGAATCGCCGACCAATCCAACGCTGCGCATTGTGGACCTGAAGGCGGCCGCAAGCATCGCCAAGCAGCACAGCCTGATCAGCATGATCGACGGGACATTTGGCACACCCATCAACCAGCATCCGGCGGAATATGGCATCGATCTGATCATGCATTCCGGAACAAAATATTTGAGCGGACATACCGACCTGATCTGCGGCGTGGTGGCCGGACGCGGCGATCTGCTCGAAACGGTTCACTCCACGCGCAACACGCTCGGAAACTGCATGGACCCCCATGCTTCCTGGATGCTGGCGCGGGGGCTGAAAACGCTCGCGGTGCGGGTCGCGCGGCAGAACGAAAATGCTCTGCAAGTAGCAACGTTCCTCGAGCAGCACGCCAAGGTCCGGCGCGTGCATTATCCTTTCTTGCCGAGCCATCTCCAATACGCAATTGCCAAAGAGCAGATGAGCGGCGGCGGCGGCATTGTTACGTTCGAGGTCAAAGGCTCGGGCGAGGATGCGCGCCGGGCCAGCGAATCCATGCGGCTGTTTACGCTGGCGCCGAGCCTGGGCGGCGTGGAGTCCCTGGTGTCGATCCCGGTGCTGACTTCGCACGCCATGATTGAACCCGCGCATCGCGTCCAGATGGGCGTGACCGAGCAGATGATCCGGCTCTCCGTGGGGATTGAAGATGTCAACGACCTGATCGCCGACCTGGAGCACGCCCTGGAGGCGGTGCCCGCGCCGCAGACGGTGGGTAGCTTCTAGGTTTTCAACTTTTATGCTCATGTGGAAGCCGCCGCGGCTGTCTCGCTAGAGCCGGCCCTTGAGCGAAACCCGGCGGCCACGAACAAAAAATCCCGGCCTCTTGCGAGGCCGGGATTTTTTTTTGCTACCACTCGTGCGGCTAGAAGATGAACTTCAAACCTAGTTGCAGGATGCGCCCAAGGTGCGCCGAGTTGATTTCAAACATGTTGGCTCCTCCCGGACCCAGGCAGCTGGGATCTCCGGCCGAGTTGGTGGCGGCCGACCCCGGGTTCGGGCAAGTCATTCCAGTGGAAAAACCACTCCATTCAGGGTGATTGAAAATGTTAAAGGCTTCGCCCCGGAACTCGAAGCTCATATTCTCCCTGACCGCGAAGTGCTTGAAGATCGACATGTCGAAGTTGACTCGGCCCGGATTGTTTATGTCGTCTCTACCTGAGTCCCCAAACGTAAGACCGGTAGGCAATGCAAACGCACCGGGATTGAGCGCAAATTTGACGTAACTGCCGCCCGCGAGCTCGCTTGTTGGCGGGATACCAGACTTGGGATTTCCGACAAGATCCGGGTATGAACCGGTTCCGACGCCGTTGCCAACACCCGCATTGTCGCCATACGTCGTGCCGTTGGTGACGGTCGCCGGCGTTCCAGTGGCAAAGGTGGCGATGCCGGAATATGTCCAGCCACCAAGGACGGCTTGGCTGAGATGGGACTTTTTGAACGACGGCAGGTCATAGACATAACCGAGGTTCAGCATGTGACGTTCGTCAAACGTGGAGCTAGCCCGGTTGGACGCCGGGGCGTAGGTGTTGACGAACGTACCGTCATAGCGATCGGAGGAGTCGTCGATGGAGTGGCTGTAAGTGTAAGCCGCACTCACGCTCAACGCTCCCACGCTCTTGCGCAGCGAAACCTGAAGCGCGTTGTAATTGGAGGATGCGGCGGGTTCAAGGTGCGTAATGGTCGAGATGCCCAGAAACGGCCGGTACGGGTCGGCGTCGTTGCCGCAAGCCGTTTGCAGGTTGGCGGCCGTCGCACCTGTAACCAGCTGGCCGTTGACTACGCCACTCACGTTCGACAGGCCGACATTCTGGAGGCTGTTGCAATCCGCAGCGCTGATCGGCTGGTGGGCCTGATAGGGATTCTTTGCCGCTGGGGTCGGGTAGAGCTGGTTCAGATCGCTCTGCCGCCCGAGGTGCGTACCTTTGCTGCCCACGTAGGAAACCGTCAGCACGGAGTGGCCCGACAGTTCCTGCTGGATGTCGAGGTGGAACTGCTGCATGTAGGGCCATACCGCTTGGTTGGGAATGGAGATGAAGCCCAACGGGAAGACGGGCGGCGTGGCGTTGGCCGGATTTCCAATGTTCGTGTATCCGCCATTAGGTCCGGTTCCGACGATGTTGATCTGCGACGAGCTTTGAAGCAGGGGCGAAGACTGACCTTCCATGCCCTCGGTGTTGGCCTCGTTTCCGTTGGCGTGCTCAAAGAAGATGCCATAGCCGCCGCGAATCGCGAGCTTGCCCTTGCCTCGGGGATCCCAGGCAAAACCTATGCGGGGTGCAGGGTTGAACAGATGTCCCTTCGAGCAGCCGACCGCCGAGACTCCGCCCACCGACGCGTTCGGGAATCCAGCGAAAGTGGTCGGCCCCCCCGGACCCCCGCATTGCACAAGACCGACAAACGGATTGCCAGCCCCGGGAATCAGCGCCCCTGCACTTCCTGTAATCGAACCGTCTCCGTCAACCGCCGGTGCGGTTGCGATATTGGCGGCGTACACGGCAGGATCCCAGTTATAAGCGTGCTGGTACCGATCGCGATAGGTACCTTCCAGACTGACTCTCAAACCCAGGTTCAGAGTAAGGCGGTCGCTAACCCGCCAGTCGTCCTGGAAATAAGGCTCGAAAATCTTGTACCGGTTATAGAACTTCAACTGATTGCTTCCCTGCGAGAAGCTCGCGATGTTGCCCAGCAGCAAATCTGCGAAAGCATTGCCGGTGCTGACTGGCGAGCCGATGTCGTACGTGAGTGAACCATTCACCTGCACGCTGCTCAACTCATTCTTCTGAGCGGCTACAAAGTACCCGCCAAACTGCAGGTTATGGCGTCCGATAATCTTGGTCACGTTGTCGCGATACGTGTAAGTGGGATTCGAGTTGTAAGGTCCTTCGGGCCAAATCCCGTCCGGATCTTCCGCAAACCCGCCTCCGTAGGCGGCCCCACCGCTCACATTGATGGCGGGCAATTTACCGGCAGCGCCGTTGGGATAGATGTAGCCCATATTAAAGCCAGCAGGAAGTTGCCAGGCACCCTCGGATTTGAAGGCAATGTGATCGGTGGTGTAGCTGGCTACAAATTCGTTGAGCAGGGTGGGAGAGACGGTGCTGGTAAGGCGCGCCACGAAGCTTACTCCCGGCCCATTGAAGAACGTCTGCACCGTGGGGAAGGACGCGGAGTCCCAGATGGGACCGGATTCCAGCGTGTTCCACGAATCGTGAATATATCGGAACGTCAGGCGGTTGTGGTCGGTAATGTTATGGTCGACGCGCACCAGTTCTTCGCGCCAATTTGTGGGAAGCAGGGAGTTGGAATTGTAAATAGCCGCACCCGGGATATCTGAAGTCCCCACCGGAATCAGCGCGAGCAGTGCTGCGCCGGTAGGGGTAACGGGCAACGGCCCTAGAGCCGAGGTAGGGCTGTAGTAGAGACCCGTTCTGGGGTCGATCGGGCAGTCAATCATCGAATCCGACTGCGGGTTCGGGCATACGTCGCTAAAGTCGCCGGTACGTTCTTTGCTGTAAGGCACCTGGGCATTGAAGCCGGCGGGGACGCGATCACGCCGCCATTCCTGCGACCAGAAGAAGAACGTCTTCTGCCTGTCCTTGTTGTAGACACCGGGAATGTATATGGGGCCACCAAAAGTGTAGCCGTAATCGTTCTTCTTGTAAGGAGGGGTTACGCCAGTATTTCCGGCAACTACGCTGTTGAAGTAGTTTTGTGCGTTGAACATATCGTTGCGCACGAACTCGTAGGCGTCGCCGTGGAAGGCTTTCGTCCCGGATTTCGTTTCCACCTCGACCGTGCCTGAACCATTGCGGCCGTATTGCGCGCCGTAATTGGAAGTTAGAACTTTGAACTCCTCGATTGCGTCAAGGCTGGGATACACGTTCAGCGTGCCATTGCTGCCATTGTCCATGTTGTCGCCGCCGTCGAGTTCCCAGTTGTTGTACTCTGTGCGGCCGCCGTTCATGCTGAATGCCACGCTGCCGTTAATGCCGACCGAAGGCTCGTCCATTCCCGTCTGGTTGCTCACGCCGGGAACCAGCGTCACCAGTGACGTAAAATTTCTGCCGTTCAACTGGAGCTGGGTCAGTTCTTTCCCCGTGATGGTGCCCGCGAGTTCCGAAGACTGAGTCTCGACCTGAGCGACGTTGGCGCCCTCGACCATAACTTCAATCGTCGCCGCGCCAATTTCGAGCGATACATCGACGCGCGCCTTCTGCGCCACGTCAAGCACCACGCCCTTGGCCTGATACTTCTTGAAGCCGTTCGCGGTCACGATGACGTTGTACGAACCCGAGGGCAGCGCCGACTCGTTGTACTCGCCCGTGGAGTTGGTGACCATTTGGCGATTGATGCCACGCTCTGGACTTGAGATCACGACCGTGGCGCCGGCAATCGCGGCCCCCGATTGATCCTTCACCGTGCCTGTGATCGAACCCGTAGTTTGACCCCAGGCCGCGACGCAGGCAACCACCACTACGAGCACGCTCCGCAACAGTTCCCGAGACGATTTCATGATTCAGTTCTCCCCTTTGGCGCGGGCACACCGGCGCGCGCTCCAATAAGCCGCGCCGCCTGTAGGCGGCACGGCGGCGTAGTTTTCACACTCACAACGGTCGGCAGGTGATTCGAGACCCCAACAGCTGGTATTAAAACGTATGAATAGTGCTTTTCGAAGGCATCCACTGTCAAGAAAAAAGCGCATAAGAGGACCGATCTTTACCAATCGTGTCCCGAGGGCCCCTTACAGCAAACTCCGCGTCGATTCCCTTACCACTAGTTCCGGCGCCACCTTGCGATGGTCAGCCGCCACTTCGCGTTTCTCGAGCACGCCGTTGATGCCCTCCACCACAATCCCCACCGCCGCCCCACCCATGGACTCCAGGGGCTGACGCACCGTCGTCAACGACGGCGTGTAGAGGGCAGAAGGAGCTACATCGTCGAATCCGATCACCGAGCAGTGCTCCGGCACGCGCAGGCCGGCCTTGGAGAGAGCCCGGATCGCGCCAAAGGCAGTCATGTCGTCAAATGCCAGCAACGCAGTGAACGAATTCTTTTGCTTGATCAGTTCCTCCGTCAGCCGTTGGCCAGCCTCGAAGCTCGAAGTAAAATCGCGCGATTCGGGCAGATCCACAATCAGGCGCGGGTCGAGTTCCAGTCCGCAATCCTTGGCACAGTTGCGAATTCCCCGCCAGCGCGGCGAGCTGTCGGCCAGAGTCTTGGGCCCGCGGATGATCGCAATCTTGCGATGTCCAATGGAATGTAAATGTTCGAGCGCCAGATAACCGCCGATTTCGTTGTCCACAATGACGGAACTGATAGAGTCGGTCTTCAGCTCGCAGCCGATCATGATCGTGGGGATGCTGCTTTTTTCCAGGTCCCCAAGCAGATTAATATCGAGAAAGAGCCAGTTGGCGACAACGATCAGCCCTTCGATGCGGCGGTCGAGAAGAAGTTCCAGATAGCGCTCGAAACGCGCGCGCTCGTTGTGCACGTCGGTAAGGATGGGAAGGTACGAGGATTGGTAGAGAGTATTTTCGATGCCACGCAACACCAGCGTGCAAAATGGATCGGTCATGTCGAACACCATGACTCCGACGGTGTGGCTGCGCTTGCTGCGCAGCGAGCGGGCGAACAGGTTAGGACGGTAGCCGAGTTTCTCGGCGGCCCGCTCAATCTTCTTCTTAGTGACGGTGGGGATGTAACGCGCCAGGGGAGCGTTATTCAGGACGATGGAAACTGTGGTAGAGGAGAATCCGCTCTCCTTGGCAACGTCTCGGATGGTGACCATCGAAGCCTTTAGCCCTGTCCTTAGCCCGCGCAGCATGCCGACGGCAAAAGCCGCCGCAAAAACCGCAGCGATAAAAACCGAAGCGCGAGTCTCCGATTCCCCCTCAGATTTCCACGCATCCCCGCACTTGAATTCGCGGGGAGGCTGGCGGACACTACAGCAGAGACTACAACCAGTGTCAAGCGTTCGAATCAAGCCGGGGATGGTGAGTGCGTTGGTGAGTCTGTTTCTGCTGGCATCCACGCTGGTGCCCGCCAGCGCGCAGAATTCCGCTCCGACCCGGGCGGCAAAGCCACAAAATGACGATGCCGCCGCCGCCACCGGGCAAAACGCCAAGCTGCAGCCAGCGCTGATTTTTCAGCATGGGCAGGAAGCGCTGAATCACGGCAGGCTAGCGGAAGCCGAGCGCGATTTTCGTCAGATTCTGGCTCTTGATCCACAAGCGGGAGCTGCGTACGCGAATTTAGGCGTGGTCTACATGCGGCGCAAGCAGTGGACCAAGGCGCTCGAAATGCTGCACAAGGCCGAGCAAATGCTGCCGCAAGTAGCCGGAATTCGCCTCAACATTGGTCTCGCCTATTACCGCCAGAACGAGTTCTTGCTGGCAATCCCTCCCTTTGAATCGGTCGTGCGCGATCAGCCGGACGCGCTGCAGGCGCGCTACTTGCTCGGGCAATGTTATTTTTTCGCCAGCCGGTGGGCCGATGCCGCTGCCACTCTGGAACCGCTGTGGCCACAGGAATCCACGCAGCTCAATTATCTCTACGTGCTTTCCATCGCCGCCCATCGCGCCGATCGCAAAGAGCTCGATGAACGCGCGACCGCCCAGCTGGTGCGCGTCGGAGAAGGCTCGCCCGAATATCATCTCTTCATGGGCAAGGCGCATCTGAATTTGGAACAGTATGACCTTGCGCTAGAGGATTTTCAGGCCGCCGCCGCCGCCGATGCCAGGCTGCCCTTTGTGCATTTCAACCTTGGCCTGACCTATTTGAAGAAGCAGGATTACGAGCGTTCCCGCGACGAGTTCCTGAAAGATGCCGCCGTGGAACCAGACTTGGCCCTGGACTATGACGAACTCGGCGACGTGTATGCGCTGATGCAGCAGGACGCCGACGCCGAGAAGAGCTATCGCAACGCGCTGCGCCTCGATTCGCGTCTGCTAAATTCGCAGGTTGGACTAGCCAAGGTCTACCAGAGGGAAGAAAAATACTCGCAAGCGCTGGCGGCCATCGACTCCGCCGGAAAGCTCGATCCGGACCGCACCGACATTCACTACCTGCGCGGCCAGATTCTCTTGCACCTGGGGCGCAAGGCAGAAGGTCAGAAAGAACTCGAAGCCGCTGTACGCATCGACAACGAGCGCCGCGCCGAACACCAAAAGCAGACGGAAACCGGAATCGTCCCCTCGCCCGAACTCCTGCAACAAGACCAGCAGTGACACCCACATCCGCGACTATGGCAACCCCGTGATGTTACTATTTAGAATTCGTTTCATCCCTGGAGAAACTACCAGGCACCCTTTACTTTATCCTGTGAATCGAAGGTAAGAGACCAGACCTGCTCATGTTGAAATCCAGCCTCTTGAAATCCCGAATCGCCGTTCCCGTCCGCCTGCTGCACCGCTTCTTATTTCTGGCTCTTCTGGCATCGCCCCTCATGGCGTTCGGACAGGACTTTACCATGATGGTCACCGAACCCTACCCGTCCGCTGTGGACGCTGGCCAGGACTCAAAATCCTACATCAACCTCGGAACCGTGAACGGCTTTACCGGCAACGTTTCGCTCAGTTGCACCGTGTCCCCCTTAGTCACGAATGGGCCCACATGCACGCCCCCGGCCACAGCGACTCCTCCGCAGCAGGTCGCGATGTCGATCACCGTCGGCGACCTCGCCCCCGCCGGCTTTTATACCCTCACCGTGACTGGCACCGGCCCAGCCCCGAGCACCACGAAAACAATCAACATATCCTTAACCGTGCTGTCGATAACCCCCGACTACACAATGGCGGTGACCACAGCAATTTTCCCCACCAGCGTGCATGCCGGCTACCCCGCCGTGGCAACTATCACCGTCAGCCCAATCAACGGCTATTCGGGAACTGTCACGCTTTCCTGCAGTTCCATTACGCCGCTCGCAACCCCTGCTCCCTCCTGTTCGTTCAGTCCCGCCGCTGTTGGACCTCAGTCCAACGGCCTGGAGCCGCCCTACACCTCCGTCCTCACCATCACCACTACCGGAAACACTCCGCCCCCGCCAACTCCCGCTTCGTTTCTCGGAAGCCTACGTCCGATCGGCGGTTCATCGATGCACGGGGCGAACGGTCCAAGCCTTAATGGCTTGTGGTCGGCCTTCCCCGGATTGGGACTGATCGCGCTCGCCCTGGCTACTTCGGGCCGGCGACGACGCAGGCTATGCGTGCTGTCGCTCCTTCTCGTAACTGCGGCATGCTTGCTCCTCATGCCCGCCTGCGCCACCAACAACTCCAACACTGGCCTGAACGGAAGCACGCCCAAAAATACCTATGTCTTCACGCTGACCGGCGCAGACACCCAAGGAGTGGCGCCCAGCAACGAAGCCACGCCTGCCACCGTAAGTCTCACGGTAAACTAGCCCGGTTTAAGCTATGGGCAGCTTCCGGTCTCCCACGTTCTGCCGCACGATACTTCGGTCCACGCGAAAGCTGGCCGCCGCCTGCATTTTCTGCTTTTACCTCTGCGCCAGCCCCGCTGCGATGAGCAAGGAAAAACCGAAACCAACCACCGTGCGCTGGGACGAACAACGTCCGGGCTGCACGTTCTCCCTCGGCGACGACGGAAAGTACCGTTACGGACTGTGGTCGGGCGATCTCGGCATTACGCTCGCGCTCGACGCTCAGGAACTGGAAAAAGTCCGCCGCCGTCATGAGCCGTTCTTCGGCGTGCTGCTCGACATACGCTATCGCGGCCAAAGTTCTATCGACCTCGCAACCGAAGGCATTTCGCTGCAGTTCCTGAAGCACTTCAAGGTCATCCAGCCCGCTCTCGATCCCGACAGATTCGCGGAAAAAATCCAGAAAGACGCCGACACCCAGGATCACGAAACCGCCCGCGAAGTGGAAAAACATCCCGAGCAGAAAGACGCGAAAGAGGCCTACACACGCGCCTTCCAGAAAGACGCGGCCGAGTTGCTGGAGTTCGTCACCAAAGACACCTTGCGTCCAGCACACCTCGACCCCGGAAAGCCGCAGGCCAGCGGATGGGTATTGTTCAACACCAACAGCCGGTGGATCAGCGGCTGGAAAAAGCGCGAAGCCTTTGTGCTCCGGGTCCCGATCGAAGGAACCATCTTCGAGATTCCCTTCGAGCTTCCCCCGGAAAAAGGCGAACTAATCCTCCGCCGCCGAGACTAGTCGCCGTCGGGTGCCCCATTTCTCGCGCGTTCTTTGCGCGAGAAGTGGGGATTTTGATTCTGTCTTGGATAGGGATTCCGACTTCGTTTTGGTGGGAACGTCGTCGCCGTATTGCTTAGGGAGTTCGCCTGGGTTGGCCTTGAGATCGACTTCCGGCGCAACAATATTCCCTACGAAGCCGCCCGCTGCGTCCCGCGGTCGTTCTCCAACGCCTGGCGCCTGAGGATATCGCGCAGCGAAACCAATCCCTTCAGCTCTTTGCCCTCGACAATCGGCAAATGGCGGAACCCGAATTCCTGCATGATAAACAGACATTCTTCCACGGTTTCATCGGCAGGCACCGCGCGCGGATTCGCACTCATCACTTCTGCCACCGATGTCGATCCCGGATTCCGTCCCACTGCGACCACGCGATTCATAATGTCGCGTTCCGAAAACATCCCGGCCAGCTCTCCATTGCGCAGCACGGGCAGCGCTCCGATATTGTGTTCCATCATGTAGCGCGCCGCTTCCAGCACGGTCTTCCCGGCATCGATGGAATAAACTCTGCGGTCTTTTACAATTTCACGGAGGGTGGTCATCGGTCACTCCTTTGGGGTCGGGGGATAGTGATCTGGCTCAGGCCCGCAGCCCAGCCGTCAGATGGGCAATACTTTATCACGACCGGTGACGCCCAGACACCCCGGAAACAGGCCATGGACGCCTATTGTCCACTCGGCCGTAAAGGTTCCAGACCGCAGCCTGAGTAGCCCTACCCTGTGATCCTCTGTGCCCCCAGTGGTTAGCGAATCTGGACTGATGCCATGTCCCGTTCGGTTGGAGGAACCTACGTGTGTGACCCCTCTTTGCCGCGTTCTTCGCGACAATGGCGGAATCGAAGTGCAGCCTACCGCTCCACCAGCTCTTCCAGCGTAGAAAAAAACGCCGGATAGGAAATCGCCGCCGATTCCGCACCGCGAATCACGGTCTCCCCTTCCGCACGCAGCGCCGCAATCGCAAAGCCCATCGTAATCCGGTGATCGCTGCACGAATCAATTTCCGCGCCGTGCAGCTTCTGGCCCCCCGGAATCTTCAACCCATCTTCGCGTTCCTCCACTTGCGCGCCCATCCGCCGCAGATTGCTGGCCACCGCGGCGATGCGGTCGGATTCCTTCACCCGCAACTCCTTGGCGTCGCTCACCTCAATCCCCTGCTCGGTATAAGGCGCAATCGCCGCCAGCACCGGAATCTCATCGATCAGCGCCGCCGAGTCCGCTCCGGAAATAGTCGCGCCCTTCAGTCGAGCGCCCTCCACCTGCAGCGTGCCTACCAGTTCACCGTGAATCTCCTCGATCTGGGTAACAGATATTTTCAGCCCCAGCAGCGTGAGGATGTCGAGCAGTCGCGCCCGCGTAGGATTCATCAACAGATTCGGAATAGTCAGCCGTGACCCCGGAAACAAAGCCGCCGCGCACAAAAAAAAAGCCGCACTCGATAAGTCACCCGGGACGCGGGCTTCCAGCCCTTTCAACTTCTGCCCTCCGCGAATCTTCACTTCATTTCCCTTGCGCTCGAGATGCGCCCCAAACGCGCGGAGCGCAACTTCTCCGTGATCGCGAGTCCGCAGCGGCTCCTCGACGCGAGTTTCGCCGTCAGCAAACAGTCCCGCAAACAGCAAGCAAGATTTCACTTGCGCGCTGGCCACCGGCATCTTGTAGTCAATCGCTTTCAGATCCCCGCCGGTAATCCGCAAAGGCGGAAGCCCGCCCTGTGAAGCAATCTGCGCACCCATCACAATCAACGGTGTAATCACACGCCCCATCGGCCGCCGCGATAGCGACTCATCGCCCACCATCTCACTCGTAAATTTCTGGCCCGCAACAATTCCGCTCAACATGCGCATCGTCGACCCGGAATTGCCGCAATCGAGCGCCGCGCCTGGCGCGGCGAGCGCAGCCCCGCGCCCTTCAATCTCGACCGTGTTTTCGCCGCCATCTCCGCTCCTGCGCTCCCACTTCACTCCCAGCGAGCGCATGCATCCCAGCGTGCTCGCACAATCGGCGCCGGTAGAATAGTTCTCAATCCGTGATGGCCCCTCGGCAATTCCCGCCAGCATCGCATAACGATGTGAAATGGACTTATCCCCGGGCAGCCGCACGCTGCCGCTCACATTCCGCGCCGGGCGCACGATCACCTGCGATTCATTTTTCATCCCGAGATCAATATAGCGGAAAGCGCCGAGGAGAACTGCCAGGCGCGCCGTGAATTGTTGATTGCTGATTGCCGATTAAAATCTCAAGACTGCCGCAACGATTCCAGTTTTCTCCGCTTTTTCAATCAACAATCAGCAATTTCTCAAGCCATCGCTCGAGCCTCAGCCGCAGCTTCCTTCAAAATGTTGGCAGGAACTTCCCTCATCGTCACCCCGAACTCAAACATCGCCGTCTCCGTCCCGCGTCCCCAGCGCGCCACATCCCAATGCGCGCGCACAAACTTCACATCCGGATGCGCCGTCAAATCCAGCAGCAGTACAGACTGCTCCCGGTAAAACTTCTGCGGAAACGCAACAATCGGCTTGGGACTCCACGCCGCCCCATCCGCCGAACCGTACATGCTCACATCCAGCGACTCCTGCTCGATGATGTTAGTAATGTCGAGCGTCAGCAGAAAAACCCGGCTGCTGGCCGCGCTCACATCGACGGTCGGGCCATCGCCCTTGGAAGTCGCCACCGTTTTCCCCGCAACCAGATCAACCAGATCACCGGCCAAAGAAGTATTCATGGTTTCTATTCAACCTCAACTCTCTTCCCGCAGTACACCCACACTGCAGCCCGCGATACATTCATTCACTCCGACGGATGCGGCCCCGTGAACTCGGAACAGCACGGCTTCTCGACCGGCTTGAACTCCATCAGTTCGATCCGCGTCAGATCAGGATCGTACAAGTTAAGTTGCCACTTGCCATCCTTCCCCATCTGCGCCTTCTCGTCCCCGTGCGGCTTCCAGCCGTGAGACTCCAGAATGGCCTGCGCCTTCTTCATGTCGACAACGCCCAGCGAGATGTGATTCATCACGCCCGTAAGCCGCAGATCAGGATGCTCCGGCTGATTCAACATATACTCCAGCCACTCCCTGCCATCCGGAACCTGCATCGCCACCCAATCCGTCTTGTCCGGCTGCATCCCTCCATGCCAGTAAAGACGAAAGCCCAGCAGGTCGCGATAAAAATGATCCTCCGCATCGCGGTTGTGCACCAGGAACCCGGCATGAATCATGCGCCGCGACACCGCCGCCGTCGGCGCAGCCGCCTCTGCCCTCGCACGCTCGACCAAGGCCTCATCGACCGAAGCCCGTCCACCCGCGGCATGCTCGACAAATTCGACCCGATGTCCTTCGGGATCGGCAACAGAAAAACTCAGACTATGATCGGACCATCCCTGCACGCCAGAAACCTTCACGCCGTTCGCCGTCAGGTAATGACGCAGCGCGACGATGTTGTCGGTGGCGAACGCAACGTGATCCATTCGGTCAGTCGCTTTCGGATCAGGCGCGGGACTGTAGCCCACCCACTGCGCGCCCACCATGTAGCGCAGCGTGCCGCCCGGTTCAATCGGCGCGGCGTCCGCCAGTCCCAGCACAACGCCGTAAAGCTTCTGCACCCCGTCGGGCGCGGTGGTATAGAACGAAACGTGATCAATCCCCAGAATGCGCGGCCGGGAAACAGCAGCCGTCTGCGCGAAAGCGCCGGCCGCAAACGCTGAGCACAAAACGTAAACTAGCGCACGAGTCATGGATTCAGCGTACTCCGTAGAGATAAGCATCTTCGATATAAACGCCCCCCACCTGCGAACCGCCCAGTCGCGCTCCTTCCACGGATGCGGCTTTTGCGAATACGGAGCTAAGGCCCTGGTACAGCGGATGCTTCGTGCCGATCAGATCAATTCTCGAGAGCTGAGAACCCTCGGCGGGCGCGTGCGGAACCACCTCGGCAAGTTTCCGGTATGCATCGCGCGCCCCAAGCTTGTCCACGACCTCGCTGGCTATCACTAAATGCCACTCGCCCTCCAACAACCACCACACGCCTCGAACCGGGAACTGGGGGTTCGCACTCAGTTCCTGCCAAAGTTTTCTCCCAAACTCGATGTCCGCGTCGTTGAGTGCAGTCTTCGTGTAGGTCACTACCACCTCCGCCGTATCCATTCCAGCACGCCATGCACCGGTTCCGTAGTCGCTGTGTAAAGAGACTTTGCCTCTTCCTCTTCAACCACTCCGTAACGCTTTTCGTCATCCCACTGCCGCAAGGTGCCCCAGTTGCTCGCCAGCTTCACGTTCGCAGCGAGATCTTTGTTCAATTGGACCCAAACCTCCACATCCAGTTTAGCCAACTCCTCCAGTTTGTGGGTATAGGCCCTGTTGATAAAACCTTTATCCGGAAAGTCATGCTGCTGCACTGCGCGTGCCAAACATGCTTTCAGCGCACATTCCACACCCAAGCCAGACAGGTAATAGGCGCCTGTCCAATGCTTATGCTCAAGCAAAACCCTTGCTTCTTCGATGCGGCTGTCGGCGAGCAGTTGTAACGCCTCGCGGTTCAGACGGGCGATCGGCACGCATCCTCCTGCAGAAGAGGTTTCAAGCTTGACTCGGAATTGTACGCGTCACCCACACACCGCCGCCAGAAACTCCCCAACCAGCTCCGTCACGTCCTCCGGCCGCTCCCAAGCCGAATAGTGCCCAGACTTTGAAATCACCCGCATCTGGCTCCCCGCAATATGCTGGCGCATCAACTCCGCTTCATTCACGCCGGTCAGGATGTCTTCTTCCCCCGTAATCAGCAGCGCCGGAACATTGATAGTCTTCAATGTATCCACCGAGTCCGGCCGCTCCGCCATCCCCCGCTGCACCTGGGCCACATTCTCCGCCGACATTTTGCGCATCATGCCGAGCGCGCCAGCAACGCGGTCAGGACGAGCCTCGCGCGTGCTCTTGCCCAACAGTCGCGGAATCATGCTTTCGAAGAACGGCTCCGTCCCCCGCTCCAAAACGTCGTTCGCCGCCTGCAGCCGTCCCGCGCGGGCCTCAGCCGAATCCGCCGGAGCCTTGGTGTTGCACAGGCCAAGCGCCGCCACGCGCCCGCGAAACCTGCGCCAGAATTCAAACAGCGCGTATCCGCCAATCGACACTCCAATCATCGGTGCGCGCCCCACCTCAGCGTCGTCCATCACGCGCGCAACATCAGCAGCGTGCTTCGCCATCGTCGCCGGCCCCTCGCCAACTCCAGACTCGCCGTGACCCCGCAGGTCGGGCAAAACAATTCGGAAGCGCGCCGCCAGCCCCTCGGCCACGGGCAACCAGAATTCATGATTTACGGGAAAAGGATGCAGCAGCACAACAGGAGCGCCGTCGCCCAGCACCCAGTAGGCGATCTCCGCGTCGCCGCTCTTCACCTTCGAGACACTAGCCTGCATGCCACCGATTTAAACACAGTGCAGCCGCGAAGCAGCGAAAGAACGGAACTCAGGACCTGCCGAAGAGGCCCGAGCGTGGGCGGTGGTGACATATGCGCCAACCCCGGCGGGGGCGGAGTACAAATGGCGACCTAAGAACCCTACACACTCGTCATCTGCTGCGCGCCCGCGGGTACCACAGTCTGCACCGGCTCCTCCGGCATCACGATCCACGCAACGATGTAGGGAATGGCGCCAACGCAGGTCATGATCGCCGTGATCAGCCACACCAGCCGCACCACCGTCACGTCAATGTCAAAATATTCAGCGCAGCCCAGGCACACCCCCGCGATCTTGCGCCCCTCGCGCGGCCGCACCAGCCGCTTCCGCGCCACAGACGCACCCACCCGAATCCCGCAATACGCGCAAACCGCCGCATCCTCCTGAATCACTTTTCCGCAGTAGTTGCAGTACATGGTCCGCCTCTCCAATAGACAATACGTACCTGTATGCCAAAAGTTCCCCGAAGCTGCCCCTCCCCAAGTCCAATGGCCTGAAGTCTGATCTCCGAAATCCAAGGTCCGAAGTCGGAGGTCCGAGCCCTCGTCACTCCCGATAAGCCTCCCTGATAAACCTGCGCGCTTCCTCCGCCAACGGAGTCCCGCCGCCCTCCGCCACCACCGCTTGATATTTCTTCACCGCCATATCCCGCTTCTGCAACAGGTCATACATCTTCCCCGCAGCCAGATTAGCTTTCTGCAAAGTCTCCGGATCCGGACTCGGCACTTCATTCGTCAGCTCGTAAGCCGCCGCCGCCCCCGCGTAATCCTTGCGGCTGCGCAACAATTCTCCCAGCCCCCAGGCTGCCAATTCGTAGTGCAACGCACCGTACTTCCCTTCCCGCCCGTTCTGCCAGACTTTCCGGTAATCCGCCTCCGCCTCGTCCCAGCGCCCGGAGTCCCGCAGCAAGTTGGCAACCTCCAACGCGAACAGATAATTCCTGGGATACCGCGCCGCCAGGCCCTCCATAATTCCGCGCGCTTCGTCGTACTGACGTTCGCGCCGCAGGAACAGGCACAGCACAATGTTGGCGTCCACCGCATTCTCGCCATTGCTCCGGCCCAATTCGCGCAGATATTGCAGCCCTTTTTCCTTGGTGCCGCTCAGTCCCACCAGCGCGACCGCCACTTTCACTCCCCAGGGAAGGCTTCCCATCACGTAATTGTGCGTGCCCACCACCAGCTTCGCGTCCACATAGTTAGGATCGAGTTCCAGCACGCGCTCGTGGTCCTGCCGCGCCCCAACCGCATTCCGCAAGGCCGAAAACCATGCCCGCTCGATCAGCGCCGTATAAAGCGCAAAATCCGCCCGGGTAACCCCCCGCGCATACAGAGCGTCCACATTGTTCGGGTTCGCCTTGAGCTCTTCTTCCTCCAGACTCTCCGCCTGCACCACCAGTTGCCGGATGCGCTGGTTCACCTTCGGATCGCCTGTCCGGTGCGTCTGCCCAATGAAACTGTCGTTGGCATACTCGCCCGTATTCATGGCGCCAGTGTCGTAAAGCTCGTGATCCAGCACAGAAGTCAGCAGGTGGTTCACCGCCGCGGGATCTTTGGGACGCCGCGCCACAACTTTCTCGAAGTCATGCGTCGCCTCGTCGAACTCCATGTTGTAGAAATGGTCAAAGGCGGCGTCGACCTGCGGATCGTGGGTCTCGCTCGATGCAGAGGCTGGAATCCGGAAAGCGAGCAGAATCAGCACCAGGAAGCGGATGCTGCTGCTGGACACTGAATGAAACAACTCTGTCCTCTCCCAGAACGCTACAAGCTAACGCTGCGAACCAAACGCTATAAACCCAAGAGATCCAAAAGGCGCAAGCAGTACCCTGTGACCCCTGTGCCCTCTGTGGTAAAAGCCCTTCGCGGGCCGCCCCGTCAGCATCGGCTTTCCCCAGTCTAAACGAATCCGCGTTTCGTGGGAGCGACCTTCCCCCGAACCAACTCCGTTAGCCGAGGGCCAGAACAGTTACTCCAATTCCCTCGGCAGCCTCTCTACAATCAATCTCAAGTCCAAACCTCATTCGGGTATTAGAACCATTCGAGTGAGCCGTTTTGCCCGGTCCTGCCGAATGGAGCTCGGCGGGCCGGGAATCCTCTCGAAGATGTTTCTTGGACCGCTTTGGGAGCAGGCCGTTCTGGAAATTGAGATGCACCTTCGATCTCACCGGAAGGTCCTGGACTTTAGAAACCAGCGCATCTTTACGCGCAAGAGCGCGTAATTATTGCCGGAGATTCGTTGCATTAACTTGGGACGAAATTCGTAAGTCGTTAATTCATCAATGCTTAACCGGGGGACGGCTTTGGCGCTAGGCTTGCCTCTTGAAGATTTCACGATTCAACTTTTTGGGGTCAACCGATGGCGGGATTAACCCACAATGTGGAGCAGGAATTCTGGCAGCCGCCAGCCGCCATGCACATGGCCAGTCAACCGCAGGAAGTCACTTCCGCTCCGGCTTTGAGCGATGCCTGCGACCGCTGCGCCACCGAATATCTCGTGGGTGCGCGTTTTTGTCACGCTTGCGGCACGCCCCGACCCTCCCGGCTGCAACGAAACCAGTTGCAACCCGCCGAAAGCCAGTCTGCCTACCTTTCAGCCGACTTTTTGTCCTCCGACTTTTTCATCAAAGGCGCCGCTAAACTCCGCGCCACCGCGGCGGGAATCCGCTGGCGCAAGGTCGCCCTTCCAGCCTGGATTCAATACCTGCACTTCCACCAAATCAAGCGCTGGATTGGCCTTCCCACCGCATCGATGGTCGCTTTCTTCATCGGCCTGGGCTGCGTGGCCGGAGCTGTCGGCGTAAGCCTCATCTACAAAGCGCAGAACTTCGTCGACTTCCAGGCCATCCAGATGTGGCGCATCGAATGGCTGCTGGCCGCAACCGCCTCCTTCGTAGCCGGCATCCTGCTGAAAAGACCCTCCAACAAAGACTCCGACGATCCGAACTAGCGGCGCACCCTCGCGCGCCATATCGGCTCTGGGAGCCCCATTTCCCGCGTTCTTCGCGAGAAGTGGGTGTCTCGGCCTATTTCTGGCCACCGCGACCATCTCTGACTTCCGCGGAAGAACCCACCATCGCAATCACACGCATGCCTTGCTGTTCAGAAATACGACGTGAAGCCACATTCGCCGGAGGCTTCTTGGGTGCATTCACAGTACGTACATCCGAAGCATCCACCAGACCAGGAATATCGCGACGATCGCCCCGGCAATGTGAACGATCCAGTCGCCGGCTGTTTTCGGTTTTCCAAAGTTGAACATGCGGCAATGGTAGCAGGCCCCGCGCAGGTGGCGATATATCGCCGTTGCGTTCCTCGTTGCACTCAATGACGGGCGGTCAAAACGTGTAACGCCCCGTCCGCGACATCCCTCTACCCTCCGAGCGCGGAGTGATAAAGTGTCCGGATGCGATCAAACCGATCCGTGCCGCCCTGTGTCGTAATTCCTGTGCTCATTTATCCCGATCCCGCCGCAGCGGCCGATTGGCTGTCAAGAGCTTTTGGCTTCACCGTCCGTCTCCGCATCGCTAATCACCGCGTCCAGATGAAAGTCGGTGATGGCTGCGTCACCATCGCCGAAGGCAACGTGGTACCCAACCACTCGCACATCGTTCAGGTTCGCATCGAAGATGCGAAGGGTCACTGCGAGCGCGCCCGACAGAACGGCGCCATCATTCTGACGGAACCCCAGGACCAACCCTATGGCGAGCTCCAGTACAACGCTCAGGACTTTTACGGCCACCGCTGGGACTTTACCGAGACCATCACCGATGTCGCTCCCGAAGAATGGAGCGGCGGTGCATTTCATCTTGAGTGACGGATTGGGCTCACCCCAATAGAATCAAGTACTTCTTCGGGGTAACCAATCCGGGGCACGAGAGGACGGTGTCCTAATTTGAAGAGCGCAGTGTCCTAATTTGACAGGACACTACCGACGAGTGTGCGTTGCGGGGGCTATTTCCAGGGTTTAGGCTGCTGGTCAATGAGCCTTCACTCCCCGCACCCTCATCCCAAATCGCATCCTGCCGCCGCGGTGGCTGCGGCAGGTATCGTCCGTAACCAGCGCCGGAGCAAGCGGATGGGCCTTATCGCTTCGGTCGGATTGTCCGGAGAAGATCGCCTCAAGTGTTC
Organism: uncultured Acidobacteriaceae bacterium; assembly: GCA_963719575.1. Classification (GTDB taxonomy): domain Bacteria; phylum Acidobacteriota; class Terriglobia; order Terriglobales; family Acidobacteriaceae; genus Sulfotelmatobacter. The sequence goes on along the minus strand of CAVRCN010000019.1, from coordinate 98,528 downwards.
ATTTACCATGCCCGCCCGCGCCACCAATCTCAACCAGCACGGCGCGGCTGTGCAGTTGACCCGTGACCTTGCGGTGGGCACCGTCGTGCAACTGCGAAACAAGAATGGTGGCCAGGCTTCTGCGCGGATCGTCGCTCTACTGAAAGCGTCCCAGGGAGTTTCCACCTACGCCATCGAGTTTGTCGAGCAAGACGGCGGCGCAACCAATTTCTGGGGCATTTCTTTCCCGTCGAACGCCTAGCTGCCCGCTCGCCTGACAGCGAGGCTGATCGAAAGACTGCGGCAGCGTTCATAAAACCATCGCTTTGGGGTGAGTCCGGTCCAACACCAGACCATCCGGAGTTGCTGATCGAGGTCGGCGACATCGTGATCGTCGTTTCATTTAGGAAAACCCCAAGGCTGTTGCTCGCCGCGCTTCAAAGCGGTACAGCCCACAAGTGACCATCCTTGTTGAATCCCTGCGTCGCAAGCGGTTCAAAGCGCGCTAAGGCCCGGTTACGTCAGCCCACTGGGAAATGCATCCCGGAGGGCCTGCCTGAAATGCTCGACCGTTACCTCCGTTACACCACAAACTCGCGCAAACTGTGTCTAATTTGGGCGTGTCCTGACCAACGCCCATGCGCACCTTACTGAATGCCATCATCGTTGTCGTGATCCCGGTCGCCGAATTTGTCGCATTCCGCCGCATCGGCCTCACCGGAGCAGGCGGAATCTTCCTCATCTTCGTCACGTTGGCTGTCCTGATGGTCTGGGCTGTAAAGGCGGACGGTCGCGCCAACGAGCTCAGACTGCAAAAGGGAGCCGCATCGTTCGGCTTTCTGCCAGCGGGCCGGGACGATGTTCCACTTTCCATCGAGCCGCTGAGCGGCAATGGCTGGATAGCGGCCGCAGCTGCCGGAGAGCTGCGAGGTCTGCAGGCATGGATATTCGACTACTGCATACCCGACCGAGGGTCAGCGGAGTCCCAGAGAAACGTCAATCAAACTGTTGTCGCGTTCCGCGTCGATGACGCAAATCTGCCCAAGTTTCAGATTCGCCCGTTGGACTCCTCGACTTCCATCTTCGACCGCCCCCGCTGGCAAAGCTTCGACGGCGATTGGGAAAACAGCAATCTCACCCTCTGCTTCCCCGACGCGCAGCAATTCCACCAGCGTTTTGAGATGATGTCGATCGGAGAAGAAGGCGTGCGCCAGCTCTTCAACGCGAAACTGCTGGACACCATTGCCGCTCTGAACGACTGTAATTGCGTGGTGAAAGCTAATTACACCACTGTCCTCTTCTTCACTCCGGATAAAATACTTCGGCCTGCCGAATACGAAGCCTTCGCGCGCAAAGGCGCCGACGTTGCCTACGCAATATTTTCCGCAGAGAAGCGCGTGATGGCCGCCGCGGCAAAATAAGAATTGGAATTGGAACTGCCGCAAGAAAGAAATCGCGGACCGCGCAACCTGCCCGATGTGCTATGCGCAACTACCTGCAAGCGTTCCGCGAGCAGCCACCTTGCGATGCACAGATTCCGATAATGGGCAGATAGACGAAACCGAACACCTCAACGGCCGGCGCTCCCTGTTCAGGAATTTCAGACCTTTTAGGATTGCCATCAGTTCCGCCTCGCCATAGGATTGTAGCCATAGCCATACTAGGAAACCATCGCAGAGGTGACGCGCATGATCTGGAGCAAGTCATTTAGACCACATTGGCTCCACTTGACGGGGTTCGTTGCCTGGCTTGCTATTTCCCTGGCGATCACAGGCTGCAGCAAAGAAAAACCTGCCGAGACTGTAACGTCCCCGGCGCCGCCGCCCGCAGCAGCCCCGGCCGCGCCTTCTGCGGCGCCTTCCGGTGTGTTCGTGCACAAGGACATAGCAACTTCCTCGGGCGGCCACGACGTTGACTTCTATTCGATCCTCCGTTTTGGAAAAGACGGGCAGGTCTGCAGCGTGAATGTTTCCGCTGACCTGGATGATGAGGCCCTGTCACGCTACAGCAAGTCATGCGATGCCCACGACAAGGGCCGTGAATATGGAAATTACACGTTTGTAAACGGGACGATCACGTTCAGCCTCGGAGAAAGCGATTATTCCGGAACATTTGACAAAGACCGGCTGATCTTGACCACCATCTATCGTCCCACTCAGAAAACGAGCACAGATGAATACCGTCACCATGACCTGAGCTACGAGAATCAAGAACCTCAAAGCACTCCGCCGGGACCGAAGTGATCCCTAACCGGTCTTGGAACAGGAAGCAAATCGCTCCTACGTTCGTCATTGCACCCTCATGCAGAAGGCGACGCCCTACGATTCATCCCCGGAGCTCGCCGCCCGCCGCTGCTGCCCCAATCGGTAGAGATGGTGCACCGGCCCGGTGCCGCGCCCCAGATCGTGCCCGTAGGATATCGCTGCCGTAACGTAGGTCTTGGCGAGAAGCGCAGCTTCCGCCAGCCCTCGCCCCAGCGCCAGGTGGCAGGCCATGGCCGTGGCGAAGGCGCATCCGGTGCCGTGGGTGGAGTTCGAACGCTGCCGCTCTGCCTTAAACACTTCATACTCAATCCCTTGCGCGGTTTTGAAGCTGAGCAGATCCGTCGCTTTTTCGAGGTGCCCGCCCGTAACCACGATGGCCGGACACCCCAATTCATGCAACTGCGCGGCAGCGGCCTTCATGCCATCAAGATCGGTGACTTTCAGTCCGGTTAACGCGGCGGCTTCGTCTACATTCGGAGTGACCACATCGGCCAGCGGAATCAGCTTTTCCTTCAACAACTTAACCCCGGCGGCATCAAGCAGGTCCGCACCTGACGAGGCCTTGATGATTGGATCCAATACCACATTGGGCAGTCTAGACTTCCGTGAGCGACCCTCCAGGAAGCCCGAAACAGCCTTCACCACGTCCCCAGTGCCCAACATGCCGATGCGAACCGCCGAAATCTTGACGTCCGCAACCAGCTCAGCCAGCGTTTCTGCCACCAGCTCGCAATCAACCGGATGCACCCGCCGCACCCCCGCAGTCGACTGGACGGTGAGCGCGGTGATGCAGGCCACCCCATAGCATCCGTGGGCAGCGATGGTCTTAATATCCGCCGTTACCCCTGCCCCGGACGAGGGGTCAAATCCCGCAATGGTAAGAACTACCGGGGGTGCTTCAGCCATGTTCCCTCACTTCGTCGCGATCTCCTCATAGGCGCGAATCTAACATCCTTCGGCACCGTTAGTAACATCAGGGATTTGCATCAGGAAATAATTCTATGGTGCACCTTCCTAGTGGAACTCGCAAGTAGCTGATTCCTATAGTGCTTAAAGCGGTAATAGCCGTAACCAACTGATTATGAACGGCTTGTAAATTCTACCTCCCTCGGTCGGGCTGGTTATTTACTAGATTATAAACAGCTAAGATTATTGTTTGCAACGGAAGTGCCCGTATTACCCATAATTACCAACAGGTTACGTGAGATGGACATTACTAGGAGGTCATCGCTGGAGGCTCTAATCCTGGTTGACACGCGGTTTGGCCCCCCGCTAGCATAGTGAGATTGCAACACACGAAAGTTCATACCAGCCTAGGCAGGCAAGGACACTTTTGAGATGCGAGGAGAACTGAATGCGACGAACTTTAGCTCAAGTACTGGCGATTGCCTTTCTGGTCGCCGGGACGGGAGCAGCTCAGGGCCCGAACAACTCGGAGGCGACACCGGCTCCCATTAGTTCAACCCGAATAAAACCCGAAACCAAGAAACCCGCAGGGCAGCCCTACCAGGTAGGGACCGCCTCATGGTACGGCAGCGATTTTGACGGACGGCTGACCGCCAGCGGCGAACCCTACGATATGTACGACATGACGGCGGCGCACCTCAGGCTTCCCTTGGGGAGCTATGTGCGGGTCACCAACCTGCATAACGGACGCGCGGTGGTGGTAAAGATCAACGACCGCGGACCGATCGTTCCGGGCCGGATCATCGACCTCTCCTACGGCGCGGCGGTAGCCCTCGGCTACGACCACCGTGGCTTGCAGCGGGTACGTCTGGATGTGGTGAAGCCACGACGGCAGAACAGCTACGAGACGGTGGCCGATAACCGCCCGACAACGGCAATCCCCGCCCCGTAGCAAAACCCTCCTGAAAACTATTACACTGATTGGGATGAGCGCCGCTTTGTCCAAACCCATCCCAATCAGTGCGAGTGAGAGTCGGAGTGAGGGTTTGAATCAGGGTTTGGTGAACCAGACAGACCCGCGCGAGCGGCTCATCGTGGCGCTCGATGTGTCGACGGCCGCGGCGGCACGGCAGATCGTTGCAGCGGTCGGAGACTGCGCGTTGACTTACAAAGTCGGCATGCAGCTTTATACGGCCGAGGGGCCGCAAGTGGTGCGGGAGCTGGTGGCTTCCGGGCGGAAGGTCTTTCTCGACCTGAAGTATCACGACATTCCGAACACCGTGGGATCGGCGGTCCGCGAAGTCGCACAGCTGGGCGTAAGCATGTTGACCGTGCACGCCGCCGGCGGCAGCAGAATGCTGAAGGCTGCGGTGGAAGCGGCCAACTACGACGCTGCCGGATCGAAGGCCGGGCCAATGGTGCTCGCGGTCACGGTGCTCACCAGCATGGATGAGGCTGATCTGGAGCCGACCGGCGTTTCTGGCCAAGTGAAAGCTCAGGTATTGCGGCTGGCTACGCTGGCGCTGGGGGAAGGCTGCCAGGGCGTGGTCACGTCGGCACGCGAGGCGTCCGTGCTGCGCTCGAAGCTGGGAAACAACTTTGCCATCGTGACTCCCGGCGTGCGACCAGCGGGAGCTGGACATGCTGACCAGCGGCGCGTCGTGACTCCTGCTGAAGCCATCGCTGCCGGCGCCAGCCACATCGTGGTGGGAAGACCCATCACCGAGGCCGTGGATCCCGCGGCGGAGGCGAAGGCGATTCTGCAGGAGATCGGCGGGTAGTCGCCCCGAACAAGCAGCCGTTCTGCCTCCGTTCGAATCATCGGCTCTTTTAGGGGGAAATTGGGGTTCGTCCCGTCTGTCCCCGATTTTCCCCTCCCCAATTTTCGTTCACGTAAGAATACGGACGACAAATCGGGGACAGACGGAACTGTCCCCAATTCCGGTCTGGAGAATTCGGGTCAGTCCCGTCTGTCCCCGATTTGATTAATGTTGCAATTACCGATAGCGTTTGCGACGTGCTCTGAAAGGAAAAGGCTACATTGAAAAGTCGCTGCAACGCTACCTTGATTTCAGCTGTGGTTGTGTCGGTATGCCTGATGGCGTTTATTCCAGGGAGCCTGAGGTTCGCCTCAACCTGGAAGGAACTCTATTTTGAGGGGCCTGGTTTTAAGGAGCAGAACCTTTTGATGCCCCTCGGGTTTTGTTCTCTGGGACTCGAGATGATCGGCTTAATCGTGCTCTGGACGGGATATAGAAAAAAGGAACGCTGGGCCTGGTTTGTGATGCTTATCATCCTCTTATTTTTTGTTTTTCCCCTCAACGTGCTAAAACTGCTTCTGGATATTCAGACGCCATCCTTCGATTGGTCAGCCTGGTTCCAGGGAATACGGGGAGGATACCTGCCAGGTATTTGGATGGCGGCGGGGGTTCTTAACTTTCTAGTGATGTTGATCGCCCTGCTCTTGCCGATCAAGGCGTTTTTCATGAGATCCGTCAGCTTGGATGAGTACCACAAAGACGATAAGAGCCCTCCAACTGGCTCCAAGTAACGTGGACAAATCGGGGACAGACGGAACTGTCCCCAATTCCGCGATTTGATTCAGGGTTTGAATCAGGGTTTGGTGAACCAGACAGACCCGCGCGAGCGGCTCATCGTGGCGCTCGATGTGTCGACGGCCGCGGCGGCACGGCAGATCGTTGCAGCGGTCGGAGACTGCGCGTTGACTTACAAAGTCGGCATGCAGCTTTATACGGCCGAGGGGCCGCAAGTGGTGCGGGAGCTGGTGGCTTCCGGGCGGAAGGTCTTTCTCGACCTGAAGTATCACGACATTCCGAACACCGTGGGATCGGCGGTCCGCGAAGTCGCACAGCTGGGCGTAAGCATGTTGACCGTGCACGCCGCCGGCGGCAGCAGAATGCTGAAGGCTGCGGTGGAAGCGGCCAACTACGACGCTGCCGGATCGAAGGCCGGGCCAATGGTGCTCGCGGTCACGGTGCTCACCAGCATGGATGAGGCTGATCTGGAGCCGACCGGCGTTTCTGGCCAAGTGAAAGCTCAGGTATTGCGGCTGGCTACGCTGGCGCTGGGGGAAGGCTGCCAGGGCGTGGTCACGTCGGCACGCGAGGCGTCCGTGCTGCGCTCGAAGCTGGGAAACAACTTTGCCATCGTGACTCCCGGCGTGCGACCAGCGGGAGCTGGACATGCTGACCAGCGGCGCGTCGTGACTCCTGCTGAAGCCATCGCTGCCGGCGCCAGCCACATCGTGGTGGGAAGACCCATCACCGAGGCCGTGGATCCCGCGGCGGAGGCGAAGGCGATTCTGCAGGAGATCGGCGGGTAGTCGCCCCGAACAAGCAGCCGTTCTGCCTCCGTTCGAATCATCGGCTCTTTTAGGGGGAAATTGGGGTTCGTCCCGTCTGTCCCCGATTTTCCACAACGGCACTCCGGGTCAGCAAAAGCTCACCCCTCACCGTGCCGGAATCGCCACATCGCCAGGTCAGGAATCGGACCCGGAATCAGGACCGCTTCCGGCGACTAATCGGACCCGGATTAAATCCAGGATCGCCAGGCAGATCAGGGCAGGAATCGGCCAGCGCCTACTGGGCGGCATCCTGCAGGTATGAGAAGCCCGCAGACGACGGTGCTAGGCGAAGCTCGACCTCATATTTCCAGCTCGCCTGGTCCCCGAACTTCGCAAAAGGGTAGGCGACGTTTCGGAAGTCATTAATCCGCGCTTTCTTGTACTCGATTTCCAGAAGATGCGGTTGCTTCCAGTGCAGTTGAGCATCCACCATGTCATCGGCTGAGAAAGCATACCGCTCACCGTCTGATGGTGCCTTTGCGCCTTTGGGAACGACGATCACTTGGTAGGTATCCGAACACAGCGGGCCGCAACCAGACCCCATCATCACGGCGTCGACAGTTCCATCTGGCGATGCGACACGTGCCGCCTCCCATCGGTGCTCCGGGAGAATGATTTTGCTAAGAGCGCTGTTAACGAGCGAGGGGCCGAAAGCTGTCACGATGCCCCCCGCAATGAAAGCACCAACCGTCCAGAGAATGGCACGCGTCGGTGGTCGATGTGCGCGCCAGAAGCGAAGCAATGCGCCGAAGATAAATACGCCCAGCGTGAACAACAACGCGAGCACTAGAGCCCATCGCCAGAACGGTACAAGAGATAAATTCTTCATTGCACACCTGCTTCCATCACCACTCGATCGGGATAGACCCGCCGCCTTCTACTGGCAACGAGAATGACGGGCCCGGTAGCGGAGCTGCACCCACTGTTGGATCTGGGTGGTCCCCGCAGCCATCATGGCACCAGTTCCAACCCGCCATAACTTCGTCCTGTTTGTGCGCGTCATTCCCGTATGGCCACTTGCCCCACCAGTTTCCGTCGGGATCGTTTGCCAGCCTTCTTTGCTTCGCCCAACCCGCACCACGCAACGTGATCCATAACGGGATATGCAACGCACACGCCGTTGCACCTGCGTTAAAGTTCCCGAAGTCATCCCACTCAGGATGCTTCTGACCGCCCCAGTTCTTGTAATCCCATGGACCACCCCACTGGCCTACAGTGTTGAACCACCATTGGTAACCGTTCGTCCGCGCCTGCGACATGTTGTACTCGGGGCTCACATCTGGCGGATGAGCAGGAACGTTGCAGCATTTCAACCCAAGGGGATCAACAAAGTCAGTCGGATCGTTGTTGACGTAGACGTAGAAGCTTGGCCCATCGCCGCCAAAACGAAGCGGATCCTCGCTGACGAACCGTCCGCTAGCGGGATCAAAATAGCGCGCGCGGTAATAGTAAATTCCGGTCTCCGTGTCGAACTCGCGGCCGGTGTACTGGAATGGGTTCGTGATTGTTCCAGTCGAGGCGGTCTTGTTCCCGAAGGAATCGAACGTGTAGGTATTAGCGAGAGCCGCTGCTGGATTGCTGAGAGAAGTGATCGAACCTACGCCGTCGTTCTGATAATAGCTCGTCACACTGCCGCGCTGCATCGACAGTGGCTCGTCAACTTCTTGGCTGTGAGCATATCTTGCGAGGACGCTGCCGGAACCATCAACCTCGTCCATGAGTCGCGCACCGTCATAGAGGTAGTTCGTGGTTCCGAGCGGGCCGGACTTCTGGATGCGTCTGCCGAAGGGATCGTAGCGGAAGGTCGTGGTTCCGGTGCCCGGCACAGTCACCGACGTGAGGCGATCTTCAAAGTCCCAAGAGTATTGTTTTCCTGAAGAGTCCGTGAGGGTATTGCCGTTTGCGTCATAGGTATAGCTGCCGTTCGAGTTCGACGTCAGCTCGTTCGACGCGTTGTAGTTGTAGTTGGGCACTCCAGAAGATGACAGTCTATTCCCGACCGGATCGTAAGAATAGCTCTCCGTGGTACTGCCCCCTTGGGTTACTTGCGTCAGCTCATAAAGCGGGTCGTAGGTGTAGTTGGACGTGGTTCCGTTCAGGTAGTTGCCCTTGCTCGTCCGGTTGCCGGCAGGGTCGTAGGTGTAGCTGGCGCCGTCCAGAGTGTTCGTTCCCGTCTGGTGCAGCACCGAGAGCAGGTGCGACAGCGAATCGTAGCTGTAGTTCGTGTTCACGCCGTTCGGCCGCGTCAACTGCGTTCTCCGGCTCAGAGCATCATAGCCGAAGCCGAATGATCCCGCCCACGAATTCGCCAAGCCGTTGAGTCTGTTCAGGCTGTCATATCCGTAGGTGTTGATGCTGCCGTCGGGTAATGAATCCGGGGACAGACGGGACGTTCCCCATTTCCCCGCGCCCATTGCGGGACTGGGGTCGAGTGCCGGTGCAGAAATGAAGCGGAAGTTCTGCCACGAATGGCGTCCCTTCTAATATTTTCTATCAATGGCGCGCTTCGCTCGCGTGGTCGTGGTTGACGTTCCCCATCATTGGGGAAGCTCGCACGCATCTTGAGCGGATACTGGGGGTATCGATTCTCACGAGAAGAGAGACTCAGCAGGTTCAGGATATGGTCAAGCCGCGTTAGCCTGTCGAAGAGATCCGACAGAGAATGACTACGCCAGTTGCCCACAGTGTGAGGCCAATCGACATACATCCAGCGATAATGCGGACGTCGCTGCGGGGGATGATCAGAGACCCAAGCGCTGCAACTACCATGATGCCACTCGTCCAGTAGAGTAGGTGTGCAGTAAAGATTTTTGCCAAGGGGAGAAAGTGCAACCCGATAATCACACCAAAAGCCTGCGGCATTAGGTCAGAGCGGCCGACTCGCGCGAGCAAGAAGGCCGCAATGGCGCACAGTCCCCATTCGAAGCCGAAATCGATCCAGAACAATTTACGGAAGCGCATCGAGTGTGCCAGCTCGGCGGAAGAAGGGGAGAGGTGGCGAAACGCTCGAATGCGAAGAATTGCCCACAGCGTTAGGAAGATCGCTGGCAAGGTAACAAACGAGAACCATAAGGGGGATTGCGTGCCTGAGGATACAACAGCCCAATACATCCAACCAGAGCCAAAACACACACAAATGAGAGCTCCTCGGGCACTGCCCTTCAGCTTTCCTACGCTGATGCCATCGAACCCGCCAATGGCGTTCACCACTGAATCCATGCGTCCTCCAGCTGAGCGTTTCGCGTTTAGCACGGCAAGGTATTATCTCCGAGGTAATCACGAGATTGAGCTCGTCCACTCACCGGATCGAGATGGACGGGCCTCGGTCCACGTTCAGCCCCACGTTGAGATGGTACTTGTGGGCCGTGACTTCATGGCATCCGATCCCGTCATCGCGATGGCTCCTCCTTGGGAAGCAAGTCTCAACCTGTGCCAGAAAGTCATTCAGCGTGGAGTGTTTTGATTGGGTCGACGTGCATGGCACGCAGCGCCGGGATATAACTGGCTGCGAGCGCGACAGTGGTGAGTACAAAGGTGACACTAGAGAAAGTGGTTAGATCGTTAGCCGAAACGCCGAAGAGCAGTCCGGCCATGAGGTGCGAAACAATGAGCGCGCCAGCCAAGCCGATTCCGGCTCCGGCGGCGGCGAGACCGAACCCCCGGCGCAAAACCATCTTAAGGATCGTTCCCCTTTGCGCGCCCAGTGCGAGACGAATTGCGATCTCGCGTCTTTGTTCATTCACAACGTATGAGATGGTGCCGTAAATTCCTAGGCCCGCGAGGAGCAGGGCCGTAGCGGCAAACAACCCAACCATTTCCATCGAGAATCGCCGCACGGAAAGCGACGAGGAGAGAGCGTCGCCCAGCGTCTCCGCGTGGAAAACGGGAAGATTCGCATCGACAGCCTGGATTTGTGTGCGCACCTGAGCTGGAATGGCAGCGAGATCGACCTGTCCACGCAGGTAGAACACAAGAAACTTGGCGGGGCGCTGGTAGATGTCGAAGTAGATCTGCGGAACGCCGGCGTTCGCGAGCGACTCCGTGCGTGCATCGGCGATGACGCCGACGATAGTGGTCCAGTCCAACTTGGCAGCCCTTGACCGGACGCGGATGCGCCTGCCTACGGGATCCTCGCCTTTCCCATCTTTGCCGGGCCAGTACTTGCGGGCAGCGGCCTGATTGATCACCGCGACGGAGGGCGTGTCCTCAAGGTCCTGCTCGACGAAGAGGCGGCCACGAACGAGCGTCATACCGAGCAGGTGAAAGTAATTGGGCGAGACGATCGACGTAAGGATCAGCGGAGGCTCGCTGCTTTTCGCGTTCTCGCCCTCGCGGATCAATGGTCGCGGTCTGAGGTCTTCATGACCATGGCCGAGAGGAAGAGCCGCCGTATCGCTGACGGCGGTCTCCTCCACCCCCGGAAGCGTTTGGTTGCGGCGCTGAATTTCGCGCAGCAATACGGCTTCCTGCGTGGCGGTGCGGTAAGCGTCGGTATTGGGATCGTTAGGGTTCGGCAACGTGGTCTCAATCGCCATGACGCGGCTCGGACTGAAGCCCAGAGGCACCTTGAACAAGTCCCAGAAACTGCGCAGCAAAAGGCCGGCAGCGACCATGAGCACCAGCGACAGCGCCAATTCACTAACCACCAGAATCTGGCGTGCTCGCGAGCGCCCCTTGGAACCGCTGGAACCGCGTCCTTCCTGCCGAAACGCACCGGTAAGGTCGACCCGGCTCATAAGCCAGGCGGGCGCGAGCCCGAAGATAGTGCCGGCTGCCGCAGAGACTAAGATGGCAAATGCCAGTACGCCCCAATGAATCGATATGTCGTTGAGGTGCGGAAGGCTTTCCGGAATAAAGCCCAGCAGGAATCGCTGGGCACAGAAGAGAATGACGAAGGCAGTAATCCCCCCAAGTAGAAACAGAAGCAAGCTCTCGGTGAGGAGTTGGCGGAAGAGGCGTCCTTTTCGCGCCCCGAGGGCCTGTCGAACCGCGATCTCACGAGTTCTGCCGCTGGCCCTGGCAAGCAGGAGGTTGGCAACGTTGACGCAGCCAATGAGCAGGACGATGCCGACCGCGCCAAAGAGCAGAAAGAGCGATTGGCGAACGTTGCCTACAAAAGTCTCGGCGAGTGGAATCAAGCGAACGGTCCACTCAGCTTGCGGCGGATAATCCGCTGGATATTGCTTCTTCAACGATGCAGCTAAGGCGTCGAGGCGCTCCTGCGCGGTCTCAGGCGATAGACCAGGCTCAAGGCGCGCAATGGTCTCATATTGCAAACGGCTGCCGCGCATCGGCTGTTGGCGGTCGGAAAATCCGTCCGCGGCCCACAGTTCGGTATTGACCTGCTCGCTGGTTTGGCCCTGGTCGCGGAAGCCCGCGGGCATGACTCCGACAATGTGAAAGAGATCGTTGTCTAGACGCAGATTCTTACCCACGATCTGCGGGTCGGCGCCAAATGCGCGCTTCCAGAACCCATCGCTGAGGATTACTTCCCCGTTGGCACCGGGCGTCGCGTCGTGCGGATCGAAGGTGCGGCCTAACGTCGCATTCACGCCCAGCACTGCGAAGTAGCTTGCTGAGACCGTTGCTCCGGCAACGTGCGTGGGCTGGGCGCTGCCGGTCACATTTTCGGAGCCGTGAAAGCAGAGGGATACATATTGGAAGACCCCCGAATTCTGAAGGTCTCTCAACTCGGGGATGGAGATGCCGACGTCGTGCGCGCCCACGCCAGAAAAGTCGGCTTCGATGCGCACCAGTTCGCCGGGGTGCGGATACGGCAAGGGGTGAAGCAGGGTGGCGTCAATCACACTGTAGATGGCGGACGTGGCTCCGATGCCCAGCGCGATGGTAGCGATCGCAATCAAAGAGAATCCCGGAGATCGCAGCAGCATGCGAAACGCATAACGTAAGTCGAAGAGCAGATTCTCAATGAGCGGAATGCTCTGCTCGGCGTGGTGGTCTTCTCGGATCGCCTCCGCCGCGCCCAACTTGAGCGTGGCCTGTCGTCGTGCCTCCGCCGGCGCCATACCCGCGTGCATGTTCTCCTCCGTCTGTAACGCGAGATGCTCGGCGAGCTCTTCTTGCAGGCGCTGATCGGCGCTTAGGCGAGTTGCGAAATTGGAAAGGCGAATCAGGAAGCGTCGCAGGAATCTCACGCTAAATCCTCCGCCCTTACTTTGAAGAAGCGCGCAATGATCGCCGAGGTTTGCTCCCATCCGTGGGCCTCTGACTGCAGTTGTCTGCGGCCGGCTGCGGTAAGCCTATAGAAGCGTGCTCGGCGGTTGTTTTCCGACGCACCCCATTCGGAGACAAGCGAGCCTTCATTCTCCAGCTTCAGCAGCAAGGGATAAAGTGTGCCTTGGTTGACAGCCAGAAGGTCGCCGCTGATCTGCTCGATGCGCCGGGCAATCCCCCAACCGTGTTGCGGTCCCAGGACATCGAGAGTTTTGAGGACCATCAACGCGAGTGTTCCCTGCAATACGTCTGGCTTTTCCTTCATCGTGAGTCAACCTTTAGTTTCCCAACAGGAAGAATGACACATCTCCTTTTGGAAAACAACAGAAAAAGTTCTCCCTCGGCAAATCCAAACGAGACATTCGGAGGCGCTGGTGAACCATGTAACCTCACTTCACGCCTTCAGGGCTTACCACTCATCAAGCAGGAGGGCAGCTCAGCGGCAGGGCTAGTTTACGACTTGGCGATTTGCACTAAGCCGCTAGCGCGGGCGGGTGGCCCGGGCTTTTAACTTCGCTGGTGCGGGAAGAGGCGAGGGTGCCCCGTCCTTTGCGCAGTTTGCAAAGGGCGGGAACCACGAACGCATACGCAACGGGGGTTGTGTAGAAGGACAAAAGTTGTGTCGGCAGCGTCACAACCCGCCCCTTCGGCTCCGCTCAGGGCAGGCTCTTGCAAGAAGCGCAAGGACGGGGCACCCTCTGCGTTGATGGCGGACACAAACTTCATCAGAAGGGTGGGCTGCCCGCCGATCTGGAGCAGATCTCGGGATAACTCCTTAGCTCTAATTACTGCGGTCCATCACCCGATGGATTATTGACGCGGCCGGCTTGCCGGGCCACTATTGCCCTATCTCGAATCAATTCCGCACGTCGATCTGATCGAGGGAGGGGCAATGCGTGTCCGCGCGCTGGCGGCATTCGTAATCTGTTTTGCTTTGAGCTGCGTTTCCAGCAACGGGCAGACCGCCGCGGCTGGACCGAGCGCGACCGAGTTGTTCGGAAAAGGAATGAATGCCCTGGCCGGCGGCAACGCCACGCGAAGCGGAGCGAACGCGATCGAATATTTCCATCGTTCTGCCGAGATGGGGTATGCGCCGGCTCAGGTGGTGCTGGGATATCTTTACGAAACCGGGCGAGTGACGACGGCCGATCCTCGCGGAGCGTTTGACTGGTACAAGAAAGCGGCGCAGCAGGACGATCCTTTGGCGCAGTGGCTGGCGGGGCGAATCATCTATGCCGGAGCGGTTCCGGGCCGCGATCTGAACGAGGCCAGCGGATTTCTGCAGAGTTCCGCTGACCACGGAAACCCGTTTGGTGAATATCTGCTGGGGCAGATCAAGCTGGAGCGTCAGGATTTCCCCAGTGCCGTAGAGTGGTTTCGCAAGGCGGCGGAGCAAGGGTTGCCGCAGGCGCAGGAGCAGTTCGCGAAGCTGTTGCGGGATGGGCGCGGCGTGACGCTGGACAAGTTTGAGGCTTATGTCTGGATGCTGATCAGCACGGATGCTGGGAACCACCGCGTTGCGAGCGACCTGCAGGCGCTGGAAGCGGACCTGGGAACAAATCAGGTAGAACAGGCCAAGGCGAGGGCGCGCGAGATGGAAGGCAGTGTCACTCGCAGCGTAGCGGCTCACGGATGCACGGGATGGCCTGGGGAGTTCGACGTGATCCCGGCGCCCCCTCCGCCGGATTTGCAGCGGTTCTGCCGCTGAGAAAGCGCCTTCGCCGCAGGGACACAGAGAACGACATGGAAAAGGCTCTTGCGATCCTACTCGTGGTAGTATAATGGTAGTATGAAAGAGAAGACATCGATCACACTGTCGCGGGAAGTGCTGAGCGGGATCGACCGCATCGCGGGGTCGAAGAAGTCGCGCTCGGCCTTCATCGAGTCGGTACTGCAGCAGTATTTGAAGGAGCGCACACGTGCGCGGCGAGACGCTCGGGACTTGGCAATCATTAACCGCAATGCCCAGCAACTGAACCGTGACGCGCTGGACGGCTTGGAGTATCAGGCTCCGCTTGGCGACCTTCCCGAGAAATAGTGTGTCCCTGACGAAATGATATGAGGCGGGGCGAAATCTATCGCGTGCACAAACCAGCGGGAGATCCCAGGCATTACCGCAGCTTCGTTGTCGTCAGCAGACAGTCACTCATTGATTCGGGCTATGCTACGGTCGTATGCGCTCCTGTGTTCACGAACGGCAGCGGGTTGTCGACCCAAGTGGCGATTGGCCCGAACGAGGGCTTGAAGCACGACTCGTGGGTGGTTTGCGACAATCTCCGAAGCCTAGCCAAAACAGATCTGACACAGTTTGTCGGGTCACTTTCGTGGTCCAAACTCGCTGAATTGGACGACGCCCTCAGGGTCGCTCTCGCCCTGGACTGAAAAAGCCTAGCACTGGCAGACCTTGCGATCTGAAGCTCGAAGCTCCTAAAGCTTCTCGAAAAATTCACACGCCGAACACGAAATATAGATGCCGCCCGGGACGCCGCGTTCGCGGTCTTTTACGCGCTTGACGATGCGGGTGGTTTTGCCGCACTTGGGGCAATCGGTGCTCTTGGTGGTGTCCATGACCTTTTTGCGGTCAGCTGTTTTTGCGATCTTGGGGCCTGGTGCCATGATTGATCTCTCCTGAACTATATCTTTAGTCTGTTCTGGTCTCTTGATCTCTGCAAACAGTTTCTTGCGCAGCGCAACCCGCGGACCCTTCTTTGCGGACGATTGTGGGTGGGGTGCTGCCGAACCCTGCGAATCCACCTTGGAAGATTTACGGCTGCGTCTCGGTTCTCTTCGTTCCGTCTCCCGTGCTTTCGTTCCCTTCCGTCGTGTTTAATTTTACAGTATGGTTGGGGCGGCTGTCTTGCCCGCATGAGTGCGCCGAGAACCCTTGCCCCGCCGGGTCGCCTGGCATTGTTACCTGCCGCCCCCACGCAAGTGGACTGCAAAGGCGCGTTCTCTTTACAGGAGAGGATTGAGAATGACCAGGCACATGGTGCTTGTCGCCTTGCTATTCGGCACGGACTTCATTTCTCTTGTTGTTTTGACGTTGAACATCCCAGTCGTGAACTGCGTGGCGTTCATGTTCCTCGTTCCCGGCGGCATCATCAGTGCCGGCTTCACGAGAGAGGCGGGATGGAGCGAGGCAATCATTCTCCTGATAGCAAACACACTCATCTATTCGGCTCTGACGCTTTTCTTCGTCTTTCGTTGGGTTGAATTCAGGCGGGAGGCAAATTCCCCTAGCCTGCGTCGGCTGACGATCAGATTGACCGTTCCGTCCCTGATTCTTGCGGGTCTGGCTTGCGTTCCAAGACTCAATCCTCTATGGCCGCATTCTTTCGGAGAGTTGGCGCGCCAGGAAGCCGATCTTCAGAGAGCCATTCCCGTTGGCGCGACGCTGGACCAAGCCCGCCTGCAACTCGATTCCCGCCAAATCAAGTTTCGAGAAGAAATCGAAGACTCACCACGTACCATCCTGTCAAACGGCGAAACCCTTGTTACCGCCGGCAACGGCGATCGGGTTCTCTCCAGCCGATTTGAAACTAACGCCTACCAATTTCCATGCTGGTACGACTTCCAGATTGTGCTGCTATTCGGGCCCGATGGGAAATTGAAGGACCGTTACATTCATCGTTTTCGGATTTGTCCGTGACATTGAGCACCCCGTTTGACCTCGATTCCCCGCCCCTGCTACCGTCAAATGTTTGCCCTGGGTGGTCCTTAGTGTCCACGGAGACTCATTATGCCTGCCATTAAATTTCGCGGTGTTGATTTCATTCAGTACGATTCCCTGCTCACCGATGAAGAGCGCCTGGTGCGTGAGACTACGCGACAGTTCATTGAAGACAATCTGATTCCTATCATCGAAGAGTGCAACCGGGCGGGGCGTTTTCCGCGCGAACTGGTCAAGCCGATGGGCGAGCTGGGATTTTTCGGCGCGTCGCTCAAAGGCTATGGCTGCGCGGGGATGGGCAACGTGGAATATGGGCTGATGACGCAGGAATTGGAGCGCGGCGATTCAGGTGTGCGCAGTTTTGTGAGCGTGCAATCGGGGCTGGTGATGTATCCGATTTACGAATTTGGCAACGACGAGCAGAAACAGGCGTGGCTACCGGCGATGCAGAAGGGCGAGAAGCTGGGCTGCTTCGGACTGACTGAGCCCGATTTCGGATCGAACCCCGGAGGCATGCGAACTCGCGCGCGAAAAGTTGGCAACGAGTATGTGCTCAACGGCGAGAAGATGTGGATTACCTCGGGGAGCATCGCCGACGTGGCGATCATCTGGGCGAAGGTGGAAAACGAGAATGATAAGATTCGCGGTTTTCTGGTGGAAACGGACCGGCCCGGATTTAAGGCCGACGATATTCACGGCAAATGGTCGCTGCGAGCATCAGTGACGTCGGGACTTTCGCTGCAGGATGTTCACATTCCCGAGTCGAACCTTCTGCCGAAGAGTGGAGGGTTGAAGTCTCCGCTGATGTGTTTGAACCAGGCGCGCTACGGCATCGCGTGGGGAGCGCTGGGCGCGGCGATGGCGTGCTATGACTGCGCGCTGCAGTATTCGCTCCTGCGGAAGCAGTGGCGCGACCAGCCGATTGCTTCGCACCAACTGGTGCAGGACAAGCTCACCTGGATGATCAGCGAGATCACCAAGGCGCAGTTGCTGGTTCTGCAGGTGGGCCGGTTGAAAGATGCGGGCAAAATCGAGCATCAACATATTTCGATGGCGAAACGCAACAACGTTTGGATGGCACTGGAATGCGCGCGGCTGTCGCGCGACATACTGGGTGCGAACGGCGTGGCCGACGATTATCCCATCATGCGGCACATGATGAATCTGGAATCGGTGAAGACCTACGAGGGCACGCATGATGTGCACTCGCTGATCATTGGGCAAAGCGTGACCGGGATTGACGCGTTCTAGGGCTCGTGTCGCGCACCTTTATGAGAGTTTCAGTAACTTATAGTAAAAGCACATGAAGAGACGCGACGATCTGAACGACGTAATCCGAGAAGAACGGAGCCGCGCAAGAAACAGCCCATCAACACCGATGCAATCAAGAATCAGGAAGAACGAAGAAGCACTGTGCTTCGGATATTTCGGCGCCGTACGCGGGAGGATTTGCGGGCACTACTGAAGACTTGGGGTTATTCCAGGGACGAAATCGGAGCTGCGCTTAAGGAGTACGACGCTGCACTTGAGCAGCAATCTTTTTAGTTTCGGAATCCGCCTTGACCCGTTCCTCCGGAGTCATTTTGGCGGCACGTTCGTTGATGTCAGCAGCGATACGTTCAGCCAACTCCTCAAACCGGTCTTCCTTCGGCTGCTTTAGTTTCGCTACGGCCATCGGGGCTCCTTTGCGTATGAGCTTACCACTCCATTGTCGCTCGCAGGTTTGGATGAAGCAAGACTGACTTTGGTAACCTCAAAGGTTGCTGGGCGAGCAACGCCGACCTTAGGTCCACATGGCAATAGCTTCTGAGAAGAAAAAACGAGTCACCAATGCGGTGGGATTTCTTTCCGGTGTACTGGCGTGTATGGATGCGGTTCGCGACTCGCGAGTTTTCTGGCCTGTGAGCGAACTCTGGGAAGGTCTGCGGCATGCACAGCGTCTGGAATTGGGCGCCGGCATTGCGCTGATCGTGGTCAGTATTGTTTTGATGATCACGCGGAAGCGGACGGAATAGCTGACACGCACGCAAACTCAGGCAGTAGGCTTGTCCTTCGGCGGTTCGACTGCCAGGAAATCCTGGACGAAGCGGACGCTGTAGCTCTCGAGCAACTTCTGGACGCGATCGGCGTCGGGCGACCGCAGGACGAGGCCGGCGTGGTGATGCCTTTTGATGCGCAGGAAGATTTCCGGATCGCTGTAGGCGGCGGTGTCGGGATCATCCTGGCGTGCCAACGAGAGAATGATTCCCGCGTAGTCTTCCCGAAGCGGTGGAAGTTTGTAACTGCCGTCGCCGCCCGCGATCTCGATGCGGGCCCACTCCCGCCACAGGTTGAGGCCGGTGGCGGCTTCGACCATTTCGTTGATGTAGGCTCCCCCGACGCGCGCGGCGCACTCGAGGAAATAGAAATTGCCGTCGGTCCGCGCTTGAATGAACTCGGCGTGTGCCACGCCACGAACCAGGCCCAGAGCCGCGATCAGGTCACGATTAATCTGCCGCAAGCTGGCGTCGGCCTCGCTCGCTCGCGGAACTGTGAAGGTGGTGAAGACCCCGCCTCCTTGCGCGACGTTCATCGGCGGCTGGCCGTATTTGCTGACGTTGGCGAAGACCACTTCATTTTCCGCAACCACCGAATCTACGTGGAAGACGTCGCCGGGAACGAATTTCTCCAACAGAAACGCCGAGCGCTTGTCGCCCAGCTGGTCGAGCACTGGCCATAATTCTTCGGCAGCGTGAATTTTCTTGATGCCGATCGCCGAAGCCTCCTGGCGCGGCTTGAGCACCCAGGGCCCAGGGACGCTCTCGAGGTAAAAGCGAATGTCATCTTGATTGAATACGGGAACAAAATCTGGGACGCGCACGTGGCGATCAAGCGCCTTCATGCGCATGGCCAGCTTGTCGCGGAAATAGCGCATGGTGGTAAGGCCCATGCCGGGGATGCGCAGGTGCTCACGCAACGTGGCGGCCGTTTCCATGTCGTACTCGTCGAGGGCCACGATGCGGTCGAGTTTATGGGAGCGCGCCAGGTGAGTAACGGCTTGCACGGTGTCGGCGAGAGGCAAGTCGGCGGGAAGGTAGAAGGTGTCGTCGAGGCTCTCGCGCGGCCAATCGGCGTCGCGGAGCTTCTCGGCGGTCAGCAGAAATACGCGGCAGCCCTGGCGCTTGCATTCGCGCATGAACTCCTGTCCCTTCTCATAGGTCGTGATGCACAGGAAGGTGGGCGGGCGCGATTCCGGCATGGGATCCTTTTTCTGATTTAGGGTTGTGAGGATAGCACGGAGAGCGTTACCTCACGATCGAATATTCTGATGGGTGCGGGCCTGAATTCTCCACCACAGGGGGCACAGAGCGTAAAGCGGGATAATTACTTCACTGCGCGATGGGAGCGCGTGCCGCCTGACCGGGGAAAACGCCTTCGACCAGCTTCCCATCTTTTAACACGGGGACGCCGTTCACCAACACGAAGTCGATTCCTTCGGAATATTGCAGCGGCTCTTCGTACGTCGCTTTGTCGATGATGCGATTCGGATCGAACACGGTGATGTCAGCGTCGGCGCCTACGCGGATTCTTCCCTTGTGCCGGAAAACGGGAGCGCGATTTTCCAGGCGCTGCGCCGGCATCAGTGTCATCTTGCGCAGAGCGGTCATGAGGTCGAGTACTTTTTCCTGGCGCACGTAATATCCCAGAACGCGCGCAAATGTTCCCTGGCCGCGAGGATGCACCTTGGGCCCGCTGATGCGCATGCCGTCGCTGGCAATCATGACTTGCGGATCGGCCAGGGCCGCGCGCAGCGCACTGTCAGGAATTCCGAAGATCACCACGTCTCCGCCCTGCTTGCGAAAGCGTTCGAAGCTCTCTGCGGTGAGCCGCTCGCCGGTCGCGGCCCATTGAATATCTTTGTAGGTAATGCCCAGACCTTCCTGCCATCCCGGACCGAAGATCGCGGTTTCGATTCGGGTGCTCGAGGCAGTGTAGGGATAGCATTCCATAGTGACGTCGAGGCCGTGTTGCCTCGCGCCTTCGACCATGGCGATAAGCTGCGGCGTCTCCGTCAGCCCTGTGCTCACAATATGCACCACGTGGAGTGGTGCGCCGGTGGCGCCTGCCGCGGCAATCACTTCTTCGAGACCTGCCAGAGCGGTCAATGGTTCTTTGGCTCCGTAGTAACGAAGGTGAACATGCACAGTGGCGTGATATTTCGCTGCAACCTGAAACATGCGCACAATCTCATCGTGACTGGCGGCTTCGGTGTATGCGATTCCCATGCCCACTGCGAGGGCGCCGCGATCCAGGCCTTTTGCGAGCATGCTCTCCATCTCGGAGATCTGTTCGGCAGAGGCTTGCTTGTGCTCCGCGTCCCCGCTGGGCAGAAAGTCGCTGGGATCGTGCATCACTTTCATGCGAACCGGAACATGGCCCACGCTTACGCCAAAATTGATGAGCGACTTCCCTGCTCTCGCTGCATACCACTGATCGACGTCGTCGGTTCCGACTTCCAACTCCAGTGAAGTAGTGACGCCGTCGTGCGCCTGAAATTCGTAGTTCCTCGGTTGTTGTCCGTGCTCGTGCAGATCGATAAATCCCGGGGCGACAACGAGGCCTTTGGCGTCGATGGTGGTCGTGCCTTGCAACGCTTGATCGGAGACCGCCGCGATTTTTCCGTCTTTCACGCCAACGTTTCGCACCGCGTCCAATCCGGACTCGGGATCCATCACGCGGCCGTTCAGGATCACCACGTCGTAGGTTTCGCCGGGACGTGACGAGGGGCGCCGCGCCAGGGCGAACGCGCCGCCCACGACCAAAAGAACCGCTATCAGCGTTGCTGTTCTGAATCTGGCTTTCGAGAATGAACCCATCTCGCCAAGTATACCGCCCCACGGGCACCGCTCAATGTTGCTTTCAATTCGGCAAAAAGTCGGCTGACCAAGTTGATGCCGCATCGCTGGCGGCGTCTTCCATCCTCTGCACGATTGCGTTATAGTCACCGCCGTCCGCAAATAATCGGCATTCGACCTGGAGACTGCATGACTAAGAAGGCTCGACAGGAAGGCAAGGCCCGCAGCTTCGGGGAAAATATTGAGAGCGACCTGGCGTCGCGATTCCTGCGAGTGGTGGAGGTGGCTGCCATCGCTTCGGCGCACACCATGGGGCAGGGCGAACGCAAGCTCTCGGACCAGGTGGCCACCGAGGCCATGCGGCGCACCATGGATTCGATCCCCATGCGCGGGACCATCGTGATCGGGGAGGGCGAGCGCGACGAGGCTCCGATGCTTTATATCGGCGAGAAAGTCGGCGCCGAATTTCCCGACGGGTCCGAGGTTCCGGAGGTTGATATTGCCGTCGATCCGCTGGAAGGGACGAACTTGTGCGCAACCGGCGCGCCGGGTTCCATCACGGTGCTCGCGGCTTCCGAGCGCGGCGGGTTGCTCAACGCCCCCGACTGCTACATGGAAAAAATTGTGGTCGGACCTTCCTGCAAGAACGCGGTGGAGCTCGACGCTCCTGTGGCCGACAATCTGAAAAGCATTGCCAATCGGCTGGCGCGCGACGTGGAGGATCTGGTGGTGATCGTGCTCGACCGGCCGCGCCACGAAAAGCTGATTGCCGACATTCGGGCCGCCGGTGCACGTATTCGCCTGATCGGCGACGGCGACCTTTCGGCCGGAATCGCGGCCGCCGTGATTGGTACGGGCGTGCACGTGGTCATGGGCTCAGGCGGCGCGCCGGAGGGCGTGATTACCGCGGCTGCGATTCGTTGCCTCAACGGCTATATGCTGGGCCGCCTGGTGGTGAAACCGGAGCAGGAAGAACGCCTCGCCCGCATGGGCATTAAAGACAAGACTCGAATTTACGAAGCCGAGGATCTTGCGCCGGGCGACCAACTCATCTTTGCGGCGACCGGCGTCACCGACGGCGCCCTGCTCAAGGGCGTGCGTTTCTTCGGCGAGGGCACGCGAACATCGTCCGTGATCATGACCCTGCGGACGAGCAAGGTGCGGTTTGTGGAGAGCATCCACCTGGAGAAGGGGCCGGGAGTGAAGGTGAGGTTCTTGTAGCGGCTCGCATCTGGTCGTTGCTATGCGAACGGATTCTCAATCCTCAAGCCTTCGATCTCTCGCCCATCTTGGAGGTCTTCGCTATAAAGCGTTTTACAATGGCCCTCCAGCGCCGCCGCCAAAATAAGCGAGTCATACCACGCGAACCGGTGTTTCCCCGCTAGCCGGAATGCCTCGACATAAATCGCGGATGACGAGTGCACCGCCAGCAGAGGGCGGAACACGGTGATCAGGTATTGCTCGGCTTCCGCCGTGCTCATCGGGTGCGAGAAGCGTCGCAAGGCAACGTTGAAAAACTCCTGCACAACCTGGTAGCTAACGATTCCCTCGCCGGTATCGGCGGCTTGCCGAATGAGTCGGGCAGCCCGTTTCGCCTTGGCCGGAGCTTTCGCGTCGAACGTATAGACAAAGATGTTTGTATCGAGGAAGAATCTACCGCTCATTCATTTCGTCCCGAGTGTAGGGGCCAGCCGAGCGCACGTGCCGGAGACGGCGCATGAGGGCATCCACGGCAGCTCCGCCGCCGGACTGCGCCGCATACTGCTGCAGCCACTCCCGGAAGGCTGCATTCAGAGTCTTGTGCTGCGCCTGGGCTACCAGCCGCGCTTGCTCAATCAGGGCTGATTCTGCGCTTAGAGTAATGTTCTTCATACTATAATAGTGTACACTGTCTTCGTGTAATTGTCCAACCACTCTTAAGCGTGTCCATCTGAGATCATGACTTTTGCGCAACCGGCAAAATGCGCTTGGTGGCCAGCATTGATTTGGAGAAGGGGCTGGGGGTGCAGGTGAGGCTCTTGCAGAGCGGCCCGTTGGCTGCACGTTCTGGTCGATGGCCCGCCAGGCTATTAAAATCTTGCCCAGAACCTTAGAATCATCTAGACTATTCATCTAGATTGTAAGAAGAGGTGCTGCGATGCGCACGGTTGGTTTGTTTGAAGCCAAGCAGAAACTGTCGGAACTGGTGGAGCGCGCCAGCGAAGGAGAGCAAATCGGGATTACGCGGCGAGGCAAACTGGCTGCAGTCATCGTTCCAGCTCGGAGCAAAGTGAGCATAAAGGAAATCTTCGACGACATCGAAGACATCCGGAAGCACGTCAACCGGTCGAAGCGGTTCTCGGTGAGAGAACTCATTGAGGAAGGGCGAACTTGAAGCGTTTTGTGCTCGACGCGTCCATCAGCCTGGCATGGTTTCTGGATGACCCAGTGCCTGATCTGGCACAGCGGGTCCGGCGCGCTCTGGAGAACGAAGCGCGCGCGCTCGTGCCCGCCTTGTGGCACCTGGAAATGGCGAATGGATTCGTGACTGGAGAGCGCCGTGGTCTTCTCACGGCATCGTATGGGGATCGCTGTCTTGATGACATTGAGGGGTTAGTGGCGTCTGTAATCGACAGCAGCCGGGATGCGATGTCGCTCCGTCAGGCGCTTTCTGTCGCGCGCACATTTCGGCTGACGGCTTACGATGGCGCATATCTGGAAACGGCACGCAGGGAGCATCTGCCGTTAGCGACCCTGGACCGTGCTCTAGCCCAGGCTGCTACGAAGGCCGGCGTCCCGCTTTTTCGGTGAAAAACAAGCGCAAGCCTAAGCCCTGAACATTCCTGCGCCTACTTCAAATACTCCGAATCCTTCTTCAGTTCCTCGGGGATGGGCGGGAATGGCGGCCATTCGCGCGACAAGCCTTTAAGCAGCGGAGTGGCTAACTCGGCGCGCAACGCGCCGTCGTGCACGGCGATCTTGTGCGGATGCCCAGCGGAATAGCCCTCCCACAGCGAGACTCCCGCGTACGCGCCGTCTTTCCGGAGAACGTAATAAATCATGTCCATATAGCTCAGCTTGGTCATGTCGTTGTTGTAGTTGCGCACGATGCGTTTCAGCGCGTCCATGCCGGCTTCCTGCGGAGACATGCCGCGGCGCATGTTCTCGACGATGGTGTGCGCGCCCGCGATCTTGATGTTTTCTTCTCCACTACCGGTGGCGCCGGCGGAGCCCACGTCTTGATCGGTGTAGCAGCCGGCTCCAATAATGGGCGAATCGCCGACGCGCCCGGGCAACTTGAAGGCGAGGCCGCTGGTGGTGGTGATGCCGGAAATTTCGCCCTTGTCATTCAACGCCGAGCAGTGGATGGTTCCGGTGGGCGGAAACAGAACCCGGCGCACGGCTGCGAGTTGGAACTCGGGCTCGATGCCGAGATTCGCCGCGCACTGGCGTAGTTGCTCGATGCGCTGCGGCCAGAGAGCCGCGCTGGGCCTGGCGCCGCTGGGGGCTTCGGGCGCGTGCCAGCTCGGGTCCGCGATGCCGGGGCCCCACCAGTCGCGGTCGGAATTAAATTGCTTCCACAACATCCAGATCTTGCGCGAGCGGTCGGTCAGCAGGTTTTCCCGCGGGAAACCCATGTCCACTGCGAATCTTTCTGCGCCATCGGCGACCAGCATCACGTGTCCCGTGTGCTCCATCACAGCTTTTGAAACCATGGAGACGTTCTTGATGTTGCGCACGGCTCCGACCGAACCGGCGCGGCGCGTGGGCCCGTGCATGCAGCAGGCATCGAGTTCAACCACGCCTTCTTCGTTGGGCAGGCCGCCGAGGCCGACCGAGTCGTCGTTGGGATCGTTCTCCGGTCCCGTCACGACTTTGATGGCGGCATCGAGCGTGTCTCCTCCGCTTTTTAGAAAAGCGAATGCGTTTTCCAGGTAAGCAAAACCGTTGTTGGCACAAACGATGATCGGGCGCTTGTAAGAACCGGATTGGGGCGCAGGCTGCTCTCCGCTTTCGGATGCGGCAATGGCTGCGGGCGCGCCGACTCCAGCGGCTACGGCCCCGAGCACAGACGTTTTCACAAAATCACGGCGCGAGAAGGTCACGAGGTGCTCCTCATGGCAGCCAGAGTGTAGAAGTCCGGGCCTGTTGCGCACCAGCCCGCGGAGTTGAGCACCTGGCTTTCAATTTTGGCTGAACGGCCTGGACGGCAATGCACAACTACAAAGCGGGACAGGATACCACGCCACGATGGCGACTTTCACGCGCGGCAAATTCAACGGCCGGCGAAGCGGCGCAAGCGGCCGGGGTAGAGCCTGCCTTCGTCGAGTGGACGAGCGTTGGCGGCCAGGCTGATCGACTGCACATTCGCTCCCTGCTCCGAACGAAAGCGCAGCAAGGCCGCAATATTACCGACTTTGTCGAATTCGGGATCTTCTTTGACGTAGAACAATTCGATGTCGCGGCGGATGACCCAGGGCAAAATGGCTTCTCCTACGTCGACGAGTTCATGAGTGGCCATGCCGCAGGCTGGGCAGTAGCTCACCAGGTGCGCATCGAGATGACCGCATCCGGAGCACTCTACGGCATGCGCCAGAAAGTTCTCGCCGACCAGCAGCGTTTGCACTTCGCCCAATTCCAGCGAACGCAGAACTCGCCGCAGCCCGGTAACGCCGCGGGCGTGGCCGCGCGCCTGGTCCAGAGCCTGGTTCACAAACTCGCGGCAGCGGCCGCTTTTCCAATTTTCCGTGATGCGCTCAGCCTCGGTGCGGATCTGCTCGCGCGTAATGTGCCCCAGGTCGGCATGGAAATGCCCCAGCAGCGATTGCTTCACGTAGGGATGCAGTTGCGGTTCCAGCAGAGAACGGTGAACATCCTGGCATCCCAGAATCCATTTATCGAAGACGCCGTTTTCTAAAGAGTCCTTCAGCACCTCGGAAACAGTTTTGAAATGCTGGCGGACTTCGTCGTCGACGCGGCGCTGGGCATGGCCACCGTCGTAGCCGGCATAGCCGTCACTGCGGCCCTTGCGTGAGAGCGGCTGAAACAGGCCTTCGCGTTCGGTCAATTCTCCCAGGCGCAGATCGAATACGCGAGCCCGGTGCCGGTCAACCAGTACGATACCCAGACGCGCGGACGGGCCGAGCAGATGGGCCAGAGGCTTCAGATGAAAATGCCGGTCGACTACCAACTGCGTGCCCGGCAATTGCGCGGGCAAATGATATTCCCGCCAGAAACCTTGCGCGGCGCAAGCGAACACGGCCTTCGCGTGGGTCCCATTGCTGCGCAAATCGCTCGACAGGCGCACGATCCGTTCAATGTCTGAGCGCGCCCCGTCTTTCTTCTCCCTGTTCTCAAGCTTGCGCAAAGCTTCGCGCGCCAGGTCCTTGATCAGAATCGTGTCTTCTTTATGCGCCTTGTTACGCGGGGCCGCCGGCTGAAAATAAAAACTTACGGCACAGGACTTCGAATCTTGAAACTCTGCCAGTTCCCGGATTTGTTCGCGCGTCAAGGTCATAGGTAGCTCTCCAGCAATTCAAAATCGGTCTATGCGGCGCCGAACGGAGCAATCTTCTCCCGCGCCCGCTTCTCTTGCATTCGCTTGTCTTGCATTCGCTTGTCCCGCACCCGCCCGCCCTGCGCTCTCTGTGCCACGCCGGGCGCTTTGCGCAAGTGCTCGCGCGCCACGGCAATGGCAGCGACCACCCCGTCGGCAGGCCGCCCGGTAATCGCGGCGATCTCTTCGATGCCGAAGCCCTCGATCGCGAACAGGATGAACGCCTCGCGCGGCCCCGAGCCCACATCGCGCAAGGCGGACGCAATCAACCGCAGCATTTCATCGGACGCGAAAATCTGCTCCGGCGTAGCCACGCGGTCGTCCGCAATGATGGTTTCCTCGGTGATCGATTCGTCGGGCTGATGGAATTGCAACTCCGCCTCATCGCTGCCCTTGACGTTCTGCCGGCGCGCCGATTCTTCCAGGTGAACCGCGCTTCCGTTGCTTTCTTCGGGGCGAGAAAGCTCGACGATGGCCTGCAGAGCCAAATGATAGAGCCAGGGTTCGAGCGCCAACCGCTCCGGCTTTTCCGGACCATCCCCAAGTGCGGCGGCGATGACCTCGTCAATCACTTCTTCCTTGGTAAGTGAATCGGCCTCGAGCAAGTCCTGCGCCTCGCGCATGTAGATTTCACGCTCCACGAAACGCTCCAGGCGCGAAAGATTCACGTTGACGTAGGAACGGACATCTTCCGCCGAGACCACGGGCGGATACACGGCGGCCAGCGTCTGCTCGAAGGGCACTTGCCGGTTTCGCCGCTCGGAGCCGGCCTTGCCCCGGCGCTGCCATTTATGCGATGCACGCAGAAGTTCCTTGTGCCGGTTCACTTGCTGCAGCAGGTCCTCGAACGCACTCTTGATCGCGGCTTCGGCGGTTGAAGCTTTCGCCTGCACCGCCATTTGCCCCGAAGGCAGCCGCAGGTTCAACGAAACGCTGGTGCCTTCGCGGGGCAAGTTTTGCTCGACCGTTCCCTTCAAATGCACCAGTTCGGGCCGGAACACCTGCAGGCGTTTGCGCAGTTTTTCAACGTGGTGCTGGATGTCTTTCTCGACGGCAGGCGTTTTATGAAGGCGATAACTGACGTGGACGTTCATGAGCACCTCGGCGTTACAAAACTTCACACAACCAAGTGCTATCTAACGCGATTGTACACCCGCTCGAAGGAAGGCAAGAGCGAATTGCGCGGACGAAATCACTCGCCCAAGAATGATTCCCAAAAATGTACGGGCGGATCGGTCCGCAACCTGAGCGTACCTCGGAAAGGGTCGTCTGCTTTGAGTCGGCCGGTTCGACCACCTCCGCGATCTGCGCTATTATCCGTGACAATGAAATCAGCAACGCTTCTGCTCTTTGGATTCCTGACCGCATCTTCCACCTTTTCGTCTTCTTCCGCTTTCGCGCAGGTTTCCTCTGCCTCAAGAGAGGTCGAGGCCGTGTATCCCGAGGCTCATGCTCTGTATCTTGACCTGCATCAGAATCCGGAACTTTCGGGCCACGAGACGCAGACCGCAGCGAAGCTGGCCAACCGTCTGCGCAGCCTGGGCTACGAGGTGACTGAGCACGTCGGCGGCACCGGGATCGTCGCCATCCTGAAGAACGGCGCCGGACCAACCGTCATGCTGCGTACGGAACTCGACGCGCTTCCTGTGGAAGAAAAAACCGGCCTGCCTTATGCCAGCAAAGTCCACGCCAAAGACGATGCCGGACACGACGTTCCCGTAGCCCACGCCTGCGGGCACGATCTGCATATGGCGGCGCTCGTGGGCACAGCGGCGATCATGGTGCACAGCAAAGACACGTGGCATGGGACGCTGCTGCTGATCGGCCAGCCCGCTGAGGAAACCATCAGCGGCGCAAAGGCGATGATTGCGGATGGCTTGTTCCAACGCTTTCCCAAGCCCGACGTGGGCGTGGCGATGCATGTGGACAACCTGCTGCCTGCGGGACAAGTGGGAATCACGCCCGGAATTTACAACACGAATGCCGATTCTCTCCGCATCACGATTTATGGCAAGGGCGGCCACGGCTCAGCGCCGCAGACGGCGATTGATCCCATCGTGATCGCGGCCCGCACGATACTCGCCTTGCAGACGATTGTTTCGCGGGAAGTAAAGCCGGGCGAGATGGCGGTGATCACGGTCGGCTACATCCAGGCCGGGACCAAGAACAACATCATCCCCGACCACGCTGAACTGGGGCTGACGGTGCGCACTTACAAGGACGAAATCCGCAAGCAGGTTCTCGCCGCCATTGCACGCATCACCAAAGCGGAGGCCGAGGCCGGCGGCGCGCCCCGTGAACCGCTCATCGAACACTATGAAGCCACCGATTCTGTGTATAACGACCCAGCGCTGGCACAGCGGCTGAGAGCCCCACTCGAGACCGCTCTCGGCAAAAAGAATGTGATTGCCACGGAAGCGATCACTCCGTCGGAAGACTACGCATTTTTCATTGAGCAGGGCGTGCCGTCGCTTTACTTCAGCCTCGGCGGCGCCAATCCGCATAAGTATGCCGAGGCGAAAGCCACGGGCGTGATGCTGCCCTCGAATCATTCTCCGCTGTTCGCTCCCGACGCGGACCCGGCTCTGCACACCGGCATCACCGCGGAGGTCGCGGTGCTAAGGAATCTGCTGCAGGGGTCGGCGGAGGAACTGCGGAAAGCGAGCACGACGCGGCCGAGCGAATGACTCATACCTGAAGATGTGAAGTGATAAAATCATTGTGGAGTGGATGATGAGAAATCAGCGAAAATTCACGGTGGTAATCGAACGCGACGAAGATGGCTACTACGTCGGGACCGTTCCTACCCTCCGGGGTTGTCACACTCAAGCGAAGACTCTCGACACGCTCATGAAACGAATGCGCGAGGCGGTCGAGTTATGCCTGGAAAGCGAAAACGGCGCCAGCCGTTCGCTTGAACTTGTCGGGGTGCAACAAATTTCGATATGACCCGCCTTCCCCGACTCAAGGGCAAGGAGGTCATTCGGGTCCTGGAACGTGCTGGCTTTCGGATAATCCGTACCGAGGGCAGCCATTCATTCCTGAAACATCCGGACGGGCGCGCGACAGTTGTGCAGTTCATTCGGGCGAGACGATTGGGCCGGGTCTGCTGCGCGCGATTCTGCTCGACGTAGAAATGTCGGTCGACGACTTGCTCAAACTCGGATAGGAAACAAGCAAAGTAGAACTACACCGCGACCGTAACCGAAGTCTCCGTCCTTGTGACCTGCCGGTAGAGCGTATCCCGCTCGATGGGTTCGCGGCCGGCGGCGCGGATTAGCCGTTCCAGTTCCTCGCGGCGCATGCCTTGCGGCGTGGTCGCTCCCGCGTCGTGGTAGATTTTTTCTTCGATCACGGTGCCATCCATATCGTCAGCGCCGAAGCGCAGGGAAATCTGCGCCATCTTCGAGGTCACCATCTGCCAGTAGGATTTGATGTGCGGGAAGTTGTCGAGCACCAGGCGGCCAACCGCGATCTGCTTCATGTCGAGCATGCCCGTAGTTTTCGGCAGATGCTGCAGCGGCGTGTTGTCGGGATGGAAAGCCAGCGGAATAAAAGTCTGGAAGCCGCCGGTTTCATCCTGCAAGGCGCGCAACTTGAGCAGGTGATCCACGCGGTCTTCGTCGTTTTCCACGTGGCCGTAGAGCATGGTCGCGTTCGACTTCAACCCGATCTGGTGAGCGAGCCGGGCGGTTTCCAGCCACTGGTCCCCGTCGATTTTGTGGTCGCAAATAATGTGGCGCACGCGATCGGCAAAAATCTCCGCTCCGCCGCCGGGGAGAGAATCCACGCCCGAAGCTTTCAACTGTTCCAACGTCTCGCGAATCGAAAGCTTGGCGCGCTGCGACAGATACGCCACCTCGACCATGGTGAACGCCTTAAGATGCACCTGCGGAAAGCGCTGCTTTAGGCCGGAGCAGAGATCGAGAAAATACTGGAACGGCAAATCAGGATGCAATCCGCCCACGATGTGGAACTCGGTGACCGCCTCGGAGTATCCGGAGGCCGCAGTCTCAAAAGCTTCCTCGAGCGCCATGGTATAAGCGCCGGGCGAGTCCTTCTTGCGGCCAAAAGCGCAGAGGCGGCAGGCCGCTACACAAACGTTGGTCGGATTAATGTGCCGGTTGACATTGAAATACGTCTTGTCCCCGTGCATGCGTTCGCGCACATAATTCGCCATCCAGCCCACGGCAAGAATGTCGCCGGTGCGGTCAAGCGCAAGGGCGTCGTCAGCGTCAAGCCGCTCGCCGACCACAACTTTGGCATGAATCGGCTGCAGCCGCCGGTCGTCCGTCTGAAAACCGTGTAGAGCCATCCCTTTGATGATATCGCACGACAGTGCAGGTCTGCCATCGTGAACCGTGCCTAATGGGTGACTGTTTAGCGGCTAACCACGACGCGATCCCGAATCTGCCCATACTCATCTTCGGACACCACATGCCGCGTCACCAGTTGATGAGTATCCGCATACGGTCGCTCCGCGATGATCCGGTCTGCCTTTTGCGCGGTAATGCCCGGAAGCGACAACAGATCATCCCTTGATGCTTTATTCAAATCGACCGCCGTCCTGGAATTGGACGCAAGGCCCTCTTTGACGCCTTCCGCCACGGCTTTCGTGTCGCGTTTCAGGGTAGAAGTAGCTTCGGCCGTCTTTTCGCGGAGCTGATCGGGGCTTTGATTTGCCGAACAGGCCAGCCCTGCAATAAGGAATATCCCAACCAGCGAAGCCGTGATGAAATGTCTATTCTTGATCACATGCATATTCATGTTATTTCGATGCCGGACTGTTCCTGGCGGTTGGTGTCCGAACGAATTCTCAGCCTACCTCCCTGCGAGAAACTGCATCTACTACACTGGGTATCTTCGCCACTTCGATTCGCGAGAGTGCGATCAGTCGAGTGCAATCAAAGAGGAGAGGCTCAATGAAAAATTGTCTTGTGGTCGGATCATTTCTGGCAGCGGCGATTTGCGGCACGGCGGCCGCGCAAAGCACAACTCCGTCGTCAGCCAATCCTCGCGCGTCCCAGATGCAGCCGCCGGCGAGTACGCAGAGTGCACAGCAGCCGCAGAAGCCGGCCACAGCAAGTCCGGCAGGCGAGATTCCCAAGATCGCCCCCGGCAGTGTAATCCCGGTTGAGCTAACGAAGACCGTCGACGCGAAAAAAGCCAAGACTGGCGACGCAGTGGTGGCCAGAGTTACGCAGGACATGAAAACCAGCAGCGGCGAAGTGCTCGTTGCAAAGGACACCAAAATCATGGGCCACGTAACCGAAGCCCAGGCCCGCACGAAGCAGCAGAAGGAGTCCGAACTGGGCATCGCGTTCGACCACGCCATGACCAAGACCGGTGAAATGAAACAGCCCATGTCGATCCAGGCAATCATCGCTCCGCTCGACAACACTTCAAGCGCCGATAGTGGCAATGGCCAGGGCGCGCCTGTCACCGGAGGCAGCACGGCCACATCGCCGATGGGAAGCCGTAACACTGCGATGGGCGGAGCTCCGCCACCACCGCCTCCGTCGCCCAGCGCCGCCCCCGGACCTGACGCGGCAACGGGAGGCAGCGCCCGCCCGCCCATCAACAGCAACACTCAGGGAGTGATCGGAATGCCCGAACTGAAGCTCGAGGCCAACGCGCAGAACGCAGCCCTCGGATCGGTGATGAGCTCTGGAAAAGGCAACGTCAAGCTGGAGAGCGGCACCCTCATGCTTCTGCGGGTCAACCCGTGAGCAGCGGGGCCAGGTATGGGCGCTAAGTATAGTCAGTGCGCCCCCGCGGCAAACGTATTGAACCCTTGCTTGCGCTGCTCGGCTTCCTTGGGGTAGTCGCCGAGCCATACGTACTCCGGCTTCGTTTGGATGAGTGCGACCTTGCGGAAGTAATATTCCGGAACGCCTTTGAGGAAGTTTTTCTCCTGCGTCGCCTCGCGCATCTCAGTGGCGGCACGTTGCGTTTTGTTGATATAGGCTTGCAGCGTGTCGTCGTTGACCGGTTGGATACCCAGATCAAGACAAACCTGCTCTCGCATTTTCAAAAAAGATTGCAGCAGGTCCGCAATGCTGGCGTCCGGCATCCAAATGCCCAGAGCCTTTCTGCGCCGCACCAGCGAACTGGCGGCCTGCGGCTTGCGGTCGGAGAAAGCCAGCGTCCAGCCCTCTTGCAGGCAGCTCTGAATCGAACCCTTCAATGGAAGCGGAGCCTTCCCCTTCGGAAAGATCTGGATGATCTCGCCAAAACAGTGATTGCGAGTGTGCGCCAGCAGGCGGCAGAAGCAGGGCGGAGTCGTTGGAGAATCGGAAGTCAAAGAAAAATCCAGCAGCCGCGTGAAGCCCATCCCTTCGAACTCGCGGGTATAGCGCTCCAGGGCATCGAGATCGAGCGCCGGAAACTGTGCCGGCGTGGCGGGCGGGAAAGAATACTGCGTGGCCATGTTCTTGAGCACTCGCCCCTTCACGGTGGCAAAGTTGAAGAGCAGATTGAACCAGCTGGCGAATTTCCAGAGGATCAGCACCAGAAAAATGAACAGCCCCGTGAACCGCAGCGGTGACTGTTGCAGGCGCGCGTGACCAAATTGCTGCTGCAAACGAAGGTAGTCAGCTTCCGAAACTTCCTGCCAACCAGTCTTGCTCCAGAGAGTCTGCGGTCCGGAGGGAAGCTTCTCGCCCGAAATCTGTATACTCCTGGTCCCAAATGACAACACGTCAAAACGCGCAGCCCCGTCCTTCGAAAACGGAACGGATTGCAGTGTCAGGCTAAACGTGTTCGCGCCCATGGTGATGGGCAGCGTGGCTTCGGCACCTCCACCCTCGTACCCGGTGAGAAACTTATAGTGCCAGCCCGCATCCTTGAACTGCTGGCGCTGCGCTTTGCTGAGCAGGCCCGGCTCTGCGTCTTCATCGTCCGTGAGATCGTCGGCGCTCAGCTTCGAACCCCCTGCGGCCTGCGGCTGGGCTAGCGACTGAGGCCGCGCAGGCACCGGGACGAACGCGCGGCCATCCCAGCGGGTCCCCACGTGACTTCCGCTCCCATTTCCAAAGCCAGCCGTTGGCGTCAATTGCAATCGCCCGTCAGCCAGAGCCCACGAACCATAGATCACGGTATTCTCGGGAAGCGCGAATCGGTCCAGTTGTCCGGAAATGGCGAGATGGTAGGCGACGACGTCGGGCTTGGAGAAATCGGCGAACCCGCCCAGAAAAACTCCGAGGTAGCCATAGCGGCTGCGGCCCAGCGCATCCTGGAAAGCATTACGGGAGCGGCCGGTCGTTCTTCCATCCAGGAACACAAATGCGTCCTGGTCGTTCCAGAAGACGATGGTCTGCGACATGCTCTGACCCACCATGTAGTGTTTGGGCCACAACACAAGTGCGGCGATCGCGGCCGCGCACAGAGCCATGACAATCAGGATAGAAATAGCCTTTTGCTGGTTCACAATCACGCCCCTTTCGGGGACGTTAGCATGTGCGGGAAAGTCGAAGCAGAGTACTTTGGTAAGCGCTCGGCGCAGGCGATCGGGGTGGGAATCTGGGCAAATGACGCGCCCGTGAGCTAATGCCGCAGCAGTAAATCTCCCGCCACAAAAACGAAGAACACCACCGAGATCACGCCGTTCATAGTGAAGAACGCAGCGTTCAGCTTCCTCAAATCTCCTTCCGAGACCAGGGAATGTTCATAAGCCAGCAAAACCGCCACAACCGCCACTCCTGCGATCGCCACCTTGCCCATTCCAAAGGCGAGCAGGACAGCGGCCAGCAATAGCAGCATGATGATGTGAAATGCTCGCGCCACCCACAGCGCGTGAGAAATACCAAGATAGCGCGGAATAGAGTGCAGTCCGCTGGCGCGGTCAAAATCGAAATCCTGGCAGGCGTAGAGGACGTCGAATCCTGCCACCCAAAACGTCACCGCGGCAGTCAGCAGCAGAATGCGCGGGTCGAGTGAGCCGCGCACCGCAATCCAGGCCGCCGACGGCGCGATACCCAGGGCGAATCCCAACACCAGATGCGACCAGCGCGTGAAACGTTTGGTGTACGAATAGAGCAGCAGCACAGCCAACGCCACGGGAGAAAGCCACAATGCCAGCCGATTGAGTTCGGCCGCAGCGGCGACGAACACTGCA
This sequence comes from uncultured Acidobacteriaceae bacterium, assembly GCA_963719575.1. Lineage (GTDB taxonomy): Bacteria > Acidobacteriota > Terriglobia > Terriglobales > Acidobacteriaceae > Sulfotelmatobacter. Next base: position 63,624 of record CAVRCN010000019.1, on the reverse strand, counting down.
CTCGAGATCACCACAAAAGCCGCGACGAACGCCGGCGTAAGTTGCCCGGCGGGAAGCGCGCGCGCGCTGGTACGCGGGTTGGCCGCATCAATCGATACATCGGCCAGGCGGTTGAAGGCCATAGCCGCCGAGCGGGCCGCCACCATGGCTACGATAATCCAGGCGACTTGATGCGCGGTGGGCAAGCCTCCCGCAGCCAGCATTGCCCCGCACAGTGCGAACGGCAGCGCAAAAACGGAGTGCTCCCACTTGATCATTTCCAGCGTCACGCGCAGATCGTGAAAAAGAGGCACAAAAAGATTCTAGCAGTACCTTCTCACTTGCTCCCCGGGACCAGCGGCACAAACCGGCACGCGCCGTAGATTGTCAGCACCGCCCGTCCCGCTTGCATGCGAATCAAATGCAACTGCTGAGACTCGGCGGGACCAACAGGAATGATCAGGCGTCCTCCATCCTCGCGGAGCTGCGAGAGCAAAGCTTGTGGCACCGCGGCAGTGGCCGCCGACACAAGAATCGCATCGTACGGCGCATCGGCCGCAAATCCCTGGCTGCCGTCTCCCACTACCACATTCACATTGTTGTATCCGAGCCGGGAGAGCGTTTTCACCGCCCCCGCAGCCAGCATTGCAGATCGCTCCACCGACACCACCCGCGCCGTAAGTTCCGCCAGCAGCGCGGTCGCATATCCCGATCCCGTTCCAACCTCTAGCACCGTGTCGGTTGGCTTAAGCGCTAGAGCCTCCAGCATGATGGCAACGATGTAGGGCTGCGAAATCGTCTGCCCTTCCCCAATCGGCAGAGGATGATCTTCGTAAGCGTGGCTGCGATAACCCTCGGGAACAAATTCATGACGAGGAACGCGCAGCATCGTCTGCAGGACCCGCTCGTCCGCTATGCCACGGCCGCGCAGATCGTGGTCGACCATCCGCTGCTGCAAACTCGCGAACCATTCGACATCGGCGGCAGCACTCATCGGAATAGTTCTACTCTATTTTCGCCGGCGGATGCGCAGATCGAAGCTGACCACGCCATTCTGGTCCCGCGTCCCGACCACCGAAATATTCCGCGTAAAGTAATACTCGGCCTGAATGATCTGCTGGTTGCTTTGCGACACGTTGGTGCTGTAGGTGAGCGAAACGTTGTTGGCGAATTGCTGCTCGATCGTCACCTGCGGCCCGCGCGCGGTGGGATTGGTTTCCGTCGTAAGCCCCTGCGGATCGATCTTGATGCGGCTGGCTCCAAACAATTTCTGCATGCGGCCGCTGACCGTGGAGTTCATTGCCTGATTAATGATCAGCGCAGACGCTTCGTCATTAAACGCGCCGGTGCCGGATTGCTCTTGCAATCGTTCGGACTCCTGGCTGGTGCGGCCCAGCGCCAGCAGCGCAATAATGTCGGACTTCGGCAGCGGCGGTTCCGAGCGATAATTCACGGCCAGGCGGTCCGGAGTGCCAGTCACCATAATGTCGAGGTCATAGTTGCGGACGTGCGTCGAAGCCTCCAGGTTGACCTGGGGCTCAATCGCAACCGGGTTGGCAAACGTGATGTCGCCGCGCTCCAGGCGGAATTTTGTGCCGTTGAACGTGGCGTCGCCTTCCAGAATGTCTACCCGCCCAAGCACCGCCGGCCGAGCGATGGAGCCCCGCAGCCGCAGGTCCGCGTCACCCGAGAGTCGCGCCACCGCGGTCTTCATCTGCAGCTCCGGCGCGGTTTGCACATGGACGTCGAGCTTGACTCCATTGAGCGGCGAGTTGATGTTGGCCAGGGCCGAGTTTCGCCGGCTGTTTTCCAGATACGTGCTGAAGTCAAAATTCGGCGTCACCGCCAGCTTCGTCACCATGATTTCGCCCGTCAAGGTCGAGGCGGTTGGTGTGCCCACCCAATGCAATTCGGCGCTGGCCGTCGAGCTCACTCCCGGCGGATAGCGCAGCCGCACTTCCTTGCTCGTAGCGGTTACGTCGAAGCTGAACTGCTGATTGTAGCGAGTCGCGTCCCCTTTGAGGTCGATGGTTCCGCCGCCGGTGCGCGCCGTCATTTTTTCGATGTGCAGCCGGTCGCGCGTGAACACCAGCGACCCATTCATCTCGCTCAGTCCGCTCGGCAGGCCGGCGTAAGCCACCGCGCCGTTGCTCACCAGCAGATGCCCCTGCGGCAGCGGACCCGAAACCGTGCCTCCCACGTTCATATCCATCGAGAGCAATCCTGATCCTGTAAAATCCGCGTCCACGCTGTTCAACAGCTTCAGGTCAACCTTGCCGTTCACGGTCAAGTCCAGTTCCCTGGAGCCCGCAAACTGCGCCGAGCCGTGTGCCGTGAAATCAGTTCCCTCGCCCGCCATGTGCAATTGGTCGATATGCAGCGTCTGCTTCGCGTAGCTGAAGCGCACCGGAGCCGCATTGTGTAGGTTGGCGTATTCCACATCCATCGCAACCCTGGAGATGTTTCCATTCATCGTCCACTGCCGGGGATCGCGCAGCGGCCCCTGCACGGCCACCGTTCCCGACACCGCCGAGTGCCCGGTCAGTTGCCCCTTGAGATAGGTACGCAGGAAGGCGTCAAGATCGACGTTATCCATTTGGAACGAGACCGCGGTGGCATAGTCGCCGCGCATCTGAATCCCGCCGTCCACGTGCAACATGCCCTTGCCAAATTCCGATTGCCCGCTCACATGAAGTTCGTTGCCCTTGCTCACCGCCTGCAGGTCGACTGCACCCGCCAGTTCGTGATCCAGCGTAAGACCGCTCACCTGCACGCGGCCACTAATGGCAGGAGACTCCGTGGTTCCCGATCCTTGCAGTAGGAAGCCGCCGCGCCCTTCCACCAGCAGGCCGCCGCGTTGAATCTGCGGAATCCGCGCCAGGTCGAAATTCTTGCCGGTAAGGTCCAGCTGGAATGAGTGATGCGAGGGGTTGTACGCGGCGCTGCCTTGAATCGTCGCGTCGTCATTCGGCAGTTGAGTATGCAGCAGTTGAATGTTCGACAGCGCGGTCTCGCCTCCGGCGACCTGCACATCGGCGTCAAATTGCGCAATCGATTGGCCCCAGGCCGAGGCGTTCTCCACGTGCACTTCTCCTTGCGCGCGCGGATCGTCCCGGGTTCCGGACACCTGCAGCGTTACGTCCGCCACTCCCGTGATCGGATAGTCCACTCCAACCAGTTCCTGCGTCGAAGCCACTTCCACTCCATGCAAATTCACGTGCCCAGCAAAAGGACTGTCTTCCGTAAGGTCGCCGCCTCGCAGAGTTGCGACGGCACCGAAGGTTGCAGTCGTGTCTCCCCGATTCATGCTGCCCTCCCGCAGGATCAGACTGCGCGAAGAAAACTGTACCCAGGTCGAAAGCTCATCCCAATGGACCGAATGCTGGGCCGTGCGCTCCGTCGCGGGAAGCGTAACTTCAAAGTCTTCTGCCAGCAGAGTTCCAGTCACCACCGGCACGTCGAAATCTCCCCCGACTACTCCGTTGAACGTGGTTGTGCCATTCACGCGGAATGGCAAAGGCCGCCCCTCCAGCGCCGTCACAATCGGTCGATCTTCTTCGAAGTTCGAAGTCGCGACCGAAAAATGAAGATTCGAAGCGGAAGAAAGTGTTCCTGATGCCTGGCCGTGCGACGCCGGCGTGGAAGCGGTGAACTGCGAAAACTCCAATTCATCGTTCGCCCAGCGGTAGCCGCCCTGGGCGTGCGCGGTCAGCGGAATCTCGCCCTTCGCCAGTTTGGCGGGAGGCGCCACGTCGGCTGCAAACCCGACCTGCGCCTCATCCCACGATCCCTTCCATCCCGCCTCCACTGTTCCGCCGGCCAATCCCGCGAGATGCGAATCTTTCAGATAAGGGCCGACCGGCTTTAGCGCCGCAGCCAGCTCCAGCGCGGGAATATCGCGCACCCGAAGATGCAGCGATGCAACTTGAACTCCGGGAAGTTTTTCATGCGGACCTTTCCCGGTCGGCCGGCCCGCCGTGATAATGGCCGTCTCCGGCCCGGCCTTTTTCTTCTGCGCCTGACTCGATTGGCCTTGATTCGATTTCGACGGCGGTGGAGCAGGAATGCTATGCAGCCAGTTATCGACTTGAGCATCCCCCGCAAAGCTCCCACCCAGCGCCTTTCCTTGCAGCTTTGTAAGCTTGATCAGTTGATCGGTCACTGCGTAGTCGGCGGTCACGCTCGCTCTCTTCAGCAAAATCCGGTTGTCCTGCCAGCCAAAATCGCGCGCTTCGAGAGCACCCGAGGCCGAAAAGTCCTCGACCGTCCATTTCCCCTGCCCCTGGAACTCAACCACGCCTTCGCGGAAGTCCTGGCGCCGCATGATCGAAGCCACTTCCGCAAGGTCGACATGCGCGTCATAAGAGGCCGAGATCTGCGGATGTCGAAAATCGCTGATCAGCCCCCGCATTTCAACGTGGGTTCGCCCGGAAGTCAATTTCATGGCATCGATTTCCGCAAACGACGGCGCCAGCGTGAACTTCACATCCGTCATCCAGGCAAACGGACGGAATCCGTCATACTTCGCATCCACTTTGCCGAGCAGCAGCCGGCTTTCGTAGCGGCCGCGCAGAAACGAGTATTCCATCTGCAACGCGGCATCGTTGGCTGCGAACTCCAGCGGAAGAGTCTTATCGTCCCAGAGCAGTTCGCCGTGACGGACATAGAAATTGTCAATCGAAAGCGCAAACAGCTTCTCGACCGTCGAAACCTGCGACGCTCTCACCACGCTCGGTCCGGGCACATTGCTGCTGCCGTCGGGATAAAACCCAACGTGAATCACGGGATGATCGAGGGTCACTTCGTGGAATCCAAATTCACTGCGCAGGATCGAGACGATCTTTACCCGGGCCACCAGACGGTCGACGTGGGCGAGCGGAACCTCCGTGGCCGCCTCGCGTCCGTGCACCGTAATATCGCGCACCTCCACCTGCGCGCGAAACGGGACGGTGTGAATGCTGCCGATTTCCACCCGGCCGCCGGTGATGCGTTCCACTTCCGCGACCATGCGGCGCCGCACCAGATTCTGAAAGGAATCCGTGGTGATATACCACAGCCCGGCAAGCAGGCACAGCAGCCCCGCACCCGCTACCATCAACAGATATTTCCACCATGCGCGGCCCCCTGCGCGGCCCGATGCGCGGTTTAGAGGCCTGGCGGCGGGCTCGGTCACTGGCTCTGGTACCCCTCCCGCGAGGCTGCCTCCGCACCGGGGATGTGCACATCGCTTTCCGATCGCAGGGCCTGCAGCCAGGAGACCAGCAGTTCGCTCACTTTTTCCTGCGTCAGCAATTCCCGTATCTTGCCCGAAACATCGGCCAGCGGAACGTCACTCGCGCCGGCCTGCTTCAATTGCGGAACGAACTTGTCGCGGTAATACGCTTCAATGCTCTTGGAATCAATCTGTACTGCCGGCCGCAGGCGCGCATCCACCAGCCGCATCAAATCGATCTGCATCTGCACATGCGAAACCAGGTCTTTTTCCCGCAGGCCATACTTCGCCAGCAGCGCTTGCCATCCCTCGTCCGTGGCCGCTTCCGGATACAACTTCCGCGCTCCAGCGATCTGGCCGGATGCCTCGGCTTCAGTGGCATGCGGGAACTCGGAAGACTTCAGCTGCTCATGCAGCAGTTCCTGGTCAATCAGGCGATCCAGAACCGCGCGGCGGTCATCGGCTGAGAACAGGTTCAACGGCTTCCCATTCAACAGCGCCTCATAGCTCAGAGCTTCATCCAGTTCCGACTGCAAAATAATGCGCCCGTTCACCCGCGCCACAATCCGGTCGATCACCTGTCCAGCCCCCGCCGCCGGCATCAAAAAAATCGCCGACAGCAAAGTGACAACGACAGCGGTAGTCGTGAACTTCATGCGAGCATTCATCAAAATGGCTGGCCTATGCTGAAAAAAAAGTTAAAGTGCTTCAGTCGCTGCGTTTCCAGATTGGTGGTCGTCGTCTGCCCGGGAATTTCCTGGAAATATGCCGTTGGATTCAGATTGTACCCGAAGTCGAATCGTAGCGGACCAATAGGTGTCTTGTATCGCAACCCCACGCCCAGTGCATGCGATGTGTAATCATAACCGGCGGCGTCGAATTGGTTAAGACACTGTTGGTTCGGTGTACCTCCGGACGATAGACATAGCCCCGGATCGGCCTGGTGCCAGCGCAGCAGCCCCTTTATCATGTCGTGCCCGGCCGTGAATACGTTCCCCATATCGTGAAAAATTGCGAAGCCGAACCCTGGCCCTAGCCAGGGCAGACTCACCGGCGGAAGACGCAATTCCAGGTTGTTGACGAAGAGGGCCGTGCCGCCTACAGGAAAACCAGAATCCGGATCCCGCGGTCCTGCCTGGTTTAACCCGAATCCGCGATGCGAGTTGCCGCCCCCGGCGAAGAATTGTTCGGGCAACGGAATGGTCGCAATCGTGCACGTTGGTTCGTCCGCCGCATTCAGCGGGCAGGTTCCGGGAGACAAAACCTTGGTGCCGCCAAACGGCTGCTCCAGCCCGATCGAGGTAGACCGCGCGAACACGAACTGGTGCCCAGGTTTTCCCCCAAATGCGTAGTAAGTGGAATCCTGCGACAGGGCGCGGCCAAAGTCCGCTTCCGAGCCAAAGTAAGTGGAAGCGGCCGAAGCATCCAGCGTGAAGTAGTTCCCCCGCGTGCTCTCCAGCGGATTATCGCGCTTGTCCCGGATATAGGTAAATCCCGGACCGCTCACCCGCGCCGGCAACGAAAGTTGAGGAACCAGCGCCGGCGAAAAATCAGTCGCGAAATTGCTCGCCTTAACCCTGCGATAATCAAACCGGTAGACGATGAAGCTGGGTTTGTTGATTTGCTGCCGCAGGTCCACTTTGCCTTCCCAGCGCTGCGAAGTGAACGTGGCAATGTCCAGGCTGTTGTCGTAGAAAATCGTAAAGATCAACTTGAACTTGTCGCTGTCAAACATTTTCGGAATCGTATAACTGATCAACCCGCGCTGCTGCAGCCGCCCCACATGTGATTGAAACAGAAGCGTCTGGTTGCGCCCGCCCATGTTGAGCCGCGTCACGTCAAACCCCACCCGCGGGCTCACTCCGGTGCTCCCCTGCGGCTCGCTGCTCCCCGCAGGCTGTCCCGTCTGGAATTCCAGCCCCACATCGTAGGTAAAGGTGTAGCGCTTGGCTTCCTGCACCTGCACCAGCACATTCTTCTGCGGATCCGTCCCCTCCGGATTCTGCACCGCCGTGTCGACCTCGTTGAAAATACCCAAGTCGTAAAGCTTCGTCTGCGTATCCAGCAAGTCCTCCTGGCTCAGCGGGTCGCCGGGATGCACCAGGATTTCCCGTTGCACAATGTAGTCGCGCGTGTGTTCGAGTCCCGCCACCATGACTTGGTCTACGGTAAACCGCTCGCCTTCCTGAATCGTGTAAGTCACATCTTCGCGATTCTGCTGCCCCGGCGCAGGCTGAGTCGTGATGTCGAGCGTGGCGTTAGGAAACCCGCGGTTAAAGTAATACGTTAGGATTTTCTCTCTATCGTTAGCCAGATTCTGTTCGGAATATGGTTGGCCCACCTTGGTTTCGAGCTCCGGCAGCGCGCTCGCCGGGATAATCTCGCTGCCCACAATATGCAGCCCGCTCACCAGAGTTTGCGGCCCTTCCACAATGTTCAGGTGGACCGCGAGATGGTTCATCACCCCCTTGTAGTTGTCGTCGACCTTGGTTTGAATTTCTGCCTGCCGAAATCCGTTGGACCGGTAAAGACCTTGCAGGGTGGCCACATCGCTCTTGAGCAGGATTCCGCTATACCGGCCGTGCGACAAAAGCGGGGTCGCGCTTTGGATCTGCAATCGCGACCGGATATCCTCCGGACTGAAATAGCTCCTGTTCGTGATCCCGGTGATCTCGATTAACACCAGCCGGTGCAGCGGCCCCGGATCCACCTGGTAAATCACCCGGACCAGCTTAGGATCGCTTTCTTTCTTGAATTCGACCTTCGCGTCAAAATGTCCCTGATTCTGCAGATAGTCCAGCAGATTGCGTTTGCCCTCGTTGAGCAGATCGTCATCGACGGCGTTTTCTTCGTACACCGGTATTTCACGCTTCAGCACTCCCCGGCTTACGTGAAAACCCTGCACATAAATCACCACCACCGGCCCGCGATCGATCTGGAAGGTATAGTCCACCGAGTTCGAGGCCGGACGGTATTGCTGCTTCGCGATCGACACCTGCGACAGCACCCGTTGCTGCTTCTGGAATCTCTTGCGCAGGCGCCGCAGCGAGTTCGATACCCGCGCGGCCGTAACCCGGTCTCCCGGTTGCATATGCGCAATGTCGCGGATCTGTTCCGCCGACAAATTCGCGGTCCCGGTAACATTCACCTCCCCCACATGCGCCGCTTCTCCGGCAACCACGTGAAAAGTAATGTCGATCTGCTGGGTGCCCGTATTCGGCTTGGTGTCGGCGGTAACGCGGGCGCGATAGTACCCGTTTTCCTGCATCAGCTGGCGGATGTTTTCGATCGCCCGGTCCAGTTTTTCCGAAGTCTGCAGCTCCCCCAGCTGCAGCTTCGAAGCGTTGACAATCTGATTAAAATTCGGCCGCGAACGGGCGCCGTCCACATTGATGGCGCCCACGAAAAAGTTTGGCGACGTTGCGAAAGTCAGCGTCACGCCGCCGGCGCTCGGTGCCACTTCCGCCTGGATGTCCGCAAAACGCCCCGTTGCAAACAATGCGCGAATGCTCTCGCGAACCTGGTCCCGGCTCAGCGGCTGTCCCACTTTTTGCGCCAGCAATTGCAGCAGATGCGCTCGATCGCGATCCTGAACCCCTGGAAGCTGAATGGCTTCCACCTGCTTCCCCTCGTAATCCACCATCATTCCGGATGAGGTTTGAGCCTGCTCCTTCGCAGTCGACTGTTCTTTCGGAGCCGCTGGTTCCTGAAAAGAACCCCGCGCCGTCCCGGCGGTAGCCCGCGGGATCGACAGCAGCAGCATCGCAAATAGAACTGGCGCGCACCCTCTCACCAAATAGTGTCCTCAGGCCCCGATAGTAATTTCAGCGGAATGCGTTTAGATGCGGTTGCATCCAATCGCGCTGGCCGTTCCACGAGAACGGCTGTTTTGCACTGGCCCTACCCTGTGTTCCCCCGTGTCCCCTGTGGTGGAAGAATTCAGGACACTGCCCAAACCCAGACCCGCCCGCGTCTCTCACCCCCGGCACTTATAATAAAGGTTTTAACGCGTTGCACTGGTGACCTCTTTGGCTCAAGAGAAAGCTCAGGAAAGCAATCCCGGTAAATCCGACGTGCCCATAACCGCGCAAATAGACGACCGCTACTCCCGCCAGATTCTGTTCCGGGGTATCGGACCGGAGGGTCAAGCCCGCCTCGTCCGCTCCCGAGTCGCGATCGTAGGCTGTGGCGCAACCGGTTCCGCGCTGGCCGCATTGCTGGCCCGCGCAGGCGTAGGCACGCTGCGCATCATCGACCGCGATTACGTTGAGCCCAGCAACCTGCAGCGCCAATCGCTGTTCGACGAGCAGGATGCCTCCGAGTCCTTGCCCAAGGCCATCGCCGCCGCCCGCAAAATTTCCGCCTTCAACTCGCAGATCGTAGTCGAGCCGAAAGTGGACGACGTCATCCCCGCCAACATCGAAGCTCTACTTGAAGGAATGGAGATTATCCTCGACGGAACCGACAACTTCGAAACCCGCTACCTGATCAACGATTTCGCCGTAAAGAATTCCCTGCCCTGGATTTATTCGGCAGCCGTAGGCAGCTACGCCGCCACCATGAACGTGTTGCCGGGTGAAACCGCCTGCCTGGCCTGCATCTTCCCGGACTCGCCGCGGGGAATCGTCGAGACCTGTGAAACTTCCGGCATCCTGAATTCAGCCGTCAACCTGGTAGCTTCAATCGCGGCCACGGAAACGCTGAAGCTGCTGGTCGCCGACAGATCAGACGGATCAGAGGGATCAGACGGACCAAAAGCTCCGCATCTGCCGCCAACGCTGCGCAGAACCCTGCTAAGTTTCGACCTGTGGACCAACGAGCACGCCGAGATCACCGTCGCCAAGCCCCGTCCGGGATGCCGCGCCTGCGGCAACCGCGACTTCATTCATCTCGCCGGCAAAGGCCGCCCGCACATCACCCTTTGCGGCAGAAATTCCGTGCAAATCCATGCCGTGCAAACCCCTGCCCTGCTAATGCATGAGCGCCAACGCCCCATCGACTTCACCGAAATGAGCCGCCGCCTCCAGCCCCACGGCACCGTCCGCCATAACGACTTCGTCCTGAAATTCTGGCACGACCCCTACGAAATAACCCTCTTCCCCGACGGCCGCGCCATCATCAAAGGCACCACCGATACCGCCGTCGCACGCAGCCTCTACGCAAGGTATGTAGGGAGTTAATTCCTAGAGTCTTGTCACGCTGAGCGAAGCGTTGCGGAGAGCGAAGCGATCCGCAACGCGCAGCCGAAGCATCCCTATCATCACCACGAGCCGTGGGTGCCCACCCGCCAATTCGTCCGACTCTTTCAGTTGGGGTAATCCGGATCCGGACTCCAAAACGCCTCGCGGTCAAAGCCGGCCCGCAAGTACTTCTCGGCAATGGCTGCCATGAACGCGCGCACCAGTGTATTTTGGTCGCCCTCGCCCAGAAGCCGAAACACAGTCTTCAGTTCCTCTGCGTCGCCGCCTTTCTTCTCGACTTCCTCTCCTGCGCTTCTATAGGCGGCCTGGCAAGCGTCTCGCCACGCCTTGAGAGCTGCCTGGACATGGGATTCCTCCTGGGCAATCGCATCGCGCGCATAATCGGAGCTGGGATTACGCGGACCCTGCAGCGATCCGGGAGACATATTGGCGCGAATCCAGCGTGGCGGCGGCGGAACAGGGTCGCCGAAAGCCCACGCGGTGATTCCATACGCCACCGCCCGCAGGCCGATCAGTCGTGCCCCGAATTCCAATGCGTTCACCCAGTTGATGGTGGCGATGATCGGAAACAGCAGCGCCCCGACAACGGGGGCAAATTCACTCACGCCCTCCAGCACTCCCAATAAGGCATGCGGCAAGACCTCAGCCAGCCCCTTCGGGAGATACTCTGCCACGATCTCGAGGATCTCAGTAACCTCCGTCGATGTGTGCATATAGTCAGCCAGTTTCTCGACAAACTCCAGGTGTTCTCCCCGCAGGTCGTACTCACCTCGCAGATGTTCCAGGATGAACTTCTTCTTTTCCTCCTCGCCCATCGGGGCTACCCGCCGGCCAACGATGACCATCGGTTCGTCGAAGTCAACTTCCTCCGGGGGCGAAGGATTGCGTCTACCCACAATCACCATCGGCTTCGTGAAAGTAATGGTTCGGGCGGGAGGATTATTCTTTACATATTCGTCATACGTAGGGAGGTGGTAGAGCGTTTCGCCCTGATGAATCAGATTGGGATGCGCCACCGGAACAAGTTTGCCGCTCCGCTCCTTGCGGGCAAACACGTGAACATTCCAGTAATTGTCGTAGATCGCCGCGGAATATTTGCTGAGCCAATCTCCGTGCCTTACTTTAATGGCGCCATCCTCAGCCACCTCAACATGGTATCTGCCATCGCTGCTGGTGTAATTCATGGCCACGCCCTCAGATGGTAAGGTTCGACCGAAAGACCAAGAAAGCCTCGTCGGTCCTAAACAGGCCGCCATAATAGGTCGCACGGAAGGACTCGTCAACCAGCCCATGTTTCCGGGCAGTCGATGGAATTTTGAGGTTTTGCCACGAAGAAAAACACTCGCACAGGTCGGATTCGGGCGGCGCTTACCCCCACAGCACCTCTAGTAGAACTCAATCTTCTCAAACCCCAACCCCTGCAACAAACTCCTCACCGTCGACACCGCATTATCCTGCGCGGTTCGCAGAATGCCATCAGCCAGCGCAGCCTCTTGCAACTCATGCTCCCCCTCCTGCCGCACCTGCGTTTCCAGATTCGGGTCGCTCGGCACCAGCAGCCCGGTTTGCCGCGAATACACCCGCGTCCGCGCGCTGTCGATGCGCGTGCTGAACACCTGCGACATGGGAAGATGCAGGCGAATCTGCTTGCCTTCCACTTGCACATCGCCCGGCTTCAGATTCGAGAAATCGATTCCGGCGACCACTTCTCCGTGCACCAACATCAACAGTCGATCTCCGGCCAGAAAATCGGGAAAGATCGGGTTTTCCTTCGCGCCGGTCACAATCTTGTCCATGGTGTAAACCACGGTCTCGAGGCGCTGCAACCGCTGAATGCGGTCGACCACCGTGGGCTGGCTCACGTCGATGGTGAGGGTCCTTCCGGTCACCGCCGACCACATATGGCTCAACACCGCCCGCCCGGAAGTTCGCGACAGCATCGCAAATCCCGTCGCCCCGACGCACACCACCCCCAACAACAGCCCAAAAATCAGCGCAACCACAACCGCCGCAGGCGATCGCGCAGGTTTGGGCGCGAGCGGCGGCCCCGCATCAGCATCGTGAGCCATAGTGCAAGGTTATCACCGCCGAAGCCGCGCATCAGGGAAACCTGGCTTCTCCTCAGATACTCTTAGACGTACCCGCAAGCAGCGGTCAGGATCCCCGATTAAACTCCTCCCCAGGGTTCTCCCCCACGCGACTCCCTTCGGTCCGAAACGGCAAGCGCACCGATGTGGGACGCACATAGGGCTGCATCACGATTTAATCGGTGAATTCCGGCGCCGGTGGAGCACATAATTCCTAGATGAAGACTCCGCAGCCTTCCGAAATCGCAAGCCTGAACTGCAGCAGTGAAAGCGACGCAACGTCTGGCATAGAAAACGGTTGCCCATCGCACCTGCTGCTGGTCGAGGACAGTCCCCATCATGTCCGGCTGATGCAGGAAGCCCTGAGCGATGTGAATTCGTCCATCAATCTGCACGTCGCCGAGGACGGCGTCAAAGCGATGGCTTTCTTGCAGCATCAGGGAATCAATGCCTCCGCACCTCGCCCCGATCTCATTTTGCTGGACCTCAACCTCCCGCGCATGGATGGCCGCGAGGTTCTAGCGCAAATCAAGAGCGACGATAGTTTGAAGACGATCCCTACCATAATCCTCACAACTTCCGAATTGGACGACGATGTAATCACCAGCTATCGACTTCATGCCAACGCCTACCTCAAGAAGCCCTTAGGGTGGGATGCCTTCGTGCGCATGGTGAGCAACCTGAATAATTTCTGGCTGGCCCAGTCGCAGTCCCAGTTGACGCTACCCAATTACAACCGGCCAGGGACATCGGACAAGCCGACCCTGCACTAGGAAAGCATCCCGCCACGGCACCAAATCGTCCCGCCAGTGCGGCCCCGCGATCTGCTGGCCCACCAGCAGCCCACTCCTGAGCGAAGTCGAAGGCGTTCTCTGGTCCATTTTCCTGCGCAGCCAACGCGATAGTAACTATCGCTGGCCGCTCCCGCGCAGTAAACTCTTGTCGTTCCCTGGATCTCCTATGCAACTGCTGCGCCTTCAGGACGTTGAGATTGGCCCCAACGACTGCTTATTCCGCCACTCGCCCCTGCGTGCATTGATCGTCTGGCTTGCCGGATTCGCCGCGGCCACCGCCCTTTTCCTCCACGCCTACACCGGAAAGTGGCTGCCCGGCTACATATTCGGCTCGTTTCTGCTGCTCTTTCTGCTTTTGACGCTAAGGATGGTGACGGCGCGCTTCCATCCTTCCAATTGGCTCCTCCGGATGAACGACACGGGAATCTATGTGCAATATCGTTCTTATCTGAACTACCAGTTGCCCCCCGACGACCCTGCGGTGGTGTTCCTTTCCTTTGGCGAGATCGCGTCGGCCCGCCTGGTCAAAGAGCGCGTCGAGACGCCCGATGCAGCCAAGCCAGGCGCCACGCAAACCCAATACCTGCGCTATGTCGAACTTGAGTTATCCGGCGATCCCGCACCGCTTGCCGGCGCGCTGCAGGCTGAACTCGGCGAGCAGGCTCCCGAGGAAAAACACTGGTATGGCACCAGTTCCACTCTTTACCGGGATTATCCCGTCGCCATGTCCGCCCCGTCCAGCGTTCGCATCCATTGGGACGTGGTGCCGGGCGCACAAAAGTTCCTCGCCGCCCTGCGCCCCTACACGGTCATCGCCGATCCGCTTTCCTTAAAGCAGGACTTCACCCACCTGAAATCGCTCAACCGCGAAGACCAACAGAAGCAACTCCGCGAACTCGTCGATCGCGGCCAGAACATCACGGCAATCTACGCCGCCCGCAAACTCTACGGCTGCACCTTAGCAGAAGCAAAGCAGAAGGTGGATTCTCTGCGCGACAATACTAATATTAATGTCCCGCAGTAGCCTCCTGAATCCTGTCTCCTGGAATGCCCCGTCTAAGAGCGCCCCACAACCGCCGCAGACGATCGTGCAGGTTTCGAAGCGAGCGGCGGCCCCGCACTGCTCACACATCGGGATATGTCAATCGCCTCACAGGGCCGTTGAGTCCAGCTTGCCAGAGCGTACAATGTGGGCCGAGAATTCGGATCCCGAAGAACGCAAAAGGATTAAGGACGGATCGACATGAGTGATCCTATTGATATTCCTGGCGGAGAGCTTTCGATCGCCCCCAACCTCCAGGCCGGACTACTGGTGGTGTTTGGCGGCGTTGATGTGGATAAGCAGGAGTTCGACGGGATTAGCCGCCAAAAAACGGTTTACGTTTCGAGTGGCTCCTACATGTGGAACTACATGAACGCCCTCAAGCCGCGCTTCCACATTTTCGTCGCGGCCAACAGTGACGTGCACGGCGACAAGGCCTATGACGCGCTGACGGTTGCGCTTAAGGCGAAGGGCATTGACCCCTCCCAGATGGATCCGAAGCCGATTCTCTATCTCTTTTCGGGCGGCTACAAAGCGGGCCTCACTCTGCTCGGCGGAAACCTTGCCGATCGCTTCTCGTCGATCTTTCTGGTCGATATCTGGATGGGATGGGGGAAAAAGCACCCTTCCCCCTACGTCCCGAACTTCTACCGCGACGTGGTGAATGCGAACCGGAACAAGATGACCTACGTCTTTACGAAAGGGGGGGCCAACAACGCTGAAATCAGGGACTTCATCGCGAAGCAATTGGGGTCGCAGAAAGCGATCCTGGTTGACCCTCAAGCGGGTGAAGATGGAACGCAGACGCACTTGCGGACGAATGTGGTGGCCATCGGCATGCTCCCATAGACGTTGTCTCCCAGACCAGGTTAAGAAAGAGCGACCAGCTAGAAGCTGGAAGCTGCTCTCTGCTAATCTTCTCTGCGTTCCTCTCACGAGTTCAGCACGAATTCAGAAAGAGCGCCGATGCCGGAAGACACGCATCCTGAGCCCACCCGGCTCTTTGGAGAGGATTACTATTTCAAATCATCGTCCCAACAAGGACATCAGTTAGACTGTGAGTCTACCGTTTTTCGAAGATTTGGCCTCTAAAATCGGGAGGGCGTTTGAAGGCGATCAAAGCATGGGACGCAAGCCTGCACAGGCAAAGGGTTTCGGACGACGGAAATGAGCTGGGGAGTATCCCAAGATCGGTAGAAACGGTTTAATATTTTGAAGGTTCAGGTTACTTTTGGTTACGCGCGAAGCCGCGCAACCCATACAACGTAAAGATACTTATGCCGCATCTCATTAGTAGCGGCCGGAATAGGAAACTTGACCGACCCCAGGCGACGGCAGGGCGATGAAATCGGCGAAGCCGAGGCTATCGAGAGAGCCAAGCAAGGCGACGCGGAAGCCTTCCAGGCCCTTTACGATCGGCACAAGCGACGTGTGTACTCGCTCTGTTTGCGCATGACGGCGAACACCGCCGAGGCCGAAGACCTGACCCAGGAAGCGTTCCTGCAGCTTTATCGCAAGATCGCGACCTTTCGCGGCGAGTCGGCATTTTCGACCTGGCTGCATCGCCTGTCAGTGAACGTAGTGCTGATGCACTTGCGCAAGAAAGGCCTTCCGGTGGTTTCGCTGGAAGAGACCACGCAAGCCGGCGAAGAAGATTCGCCGAAAAAAGATTTCGGCGCCGACGATGTGGCGTTATCCGGATCGATTGACCGCTTGCAGTTGCAGAGGGCAGTGGCGGATCTGCCGCCGGGTTACCGCACGATTTTCGTGCTGCACGACGTGGAAGGCTACGAGCATAATGAAATCGCCGGCATCGTGGGATGCTCGATCGGCAACAGCAAGTCGCAGTTGCACAAGGCACGCATGAAGTTGCGGGACCTGCT
Organism: uncultured Acidobacteriaceae bacterium; assembly: GCA_963719575.1. Taxonomy (GTDB): domain Bacteria; phylum Acidobacteriota; class Terriglobia; order Terriglobales; family Acidobacteriaceae; genus Sulfotelmatobacter. Next base: position 47,426 of record CAVRCN010000019.1, on the reverse strand, counting down.
CAAGATGAACAGAGCCGAAAAGGCCGGGAAGTCTTGAGCGGATGTGAACCTGGGAAGTCAAAAACCCCACTTCTCGCAAAAGACGCGAGAAATGGGGCACCCAGCCAAGAGACTGGCAGCACTGACTGATACTTGCAGAGGCGCAAGCTCTGCGCACGGCATGGAAGTGGCAACAGACTGGATGCAGGCTTGGGGAGAAGTAGTATGAATTGCGTTGATCTGCAGCGGAGTCTTGCCGGAGTCGAAGACCTCAGCACGATTGGACATACTGCGGGACAGACCGCGGGACAGACCGCGGAACACACTGAAGAACTGCAGGCTCACCTGAAAAGCTGCGCAGCGTGCTCGGCGCTGGTCGCGGAATTGGACCTGATCGCCTCCTCAGCTCCGGAGTTACGCGCGGCCGAAGAGCCCAGCCCTCGGATCTGGAATTCGATTGAGAGCGCTTTGCGGCGAGAAGGGCTGATTCGTCCTCAGACGATTCGGCCCTTTGTCGTTTCAAAGATTGTCGTTTCAAAGATCTGTCGTGTCAAGGCCTGTCGTTTCAAAGCCTTTAGCTCCAACGGTTCCGTCGCGCGCGGTTTCATCCCGCGGCGTTCCCTCCCGCGACATTGCGGCCGCTGCGTCACGCGGCTTCTCGTCATTCGCCGCGGGCTGGGGCTGGCGGGGCTGGCTGGTGCCCGCGGCCGCGGTGATGCTGATCGCGGTTGGATTCTTCGTCAACCAACGCTCGCTGTTGCATCAACTGACGCAGCACATCGCTCCGGCAGCGGCTTCAGTGCCGGCCGCCGGAAGCTCGGCCGGCTGGAACCTGGCTGGCCTGAACGACGACGATCTGCTGCAGGAGATCAAGAGTCAGAGTCCTGAGTTGCGCTCGCAGTATGTCGACAATCTACGCAACGCGAACGATTACATCCGGGATGCGCAGAGCGTGGTAGACGCCAACCCGAACGACGAAGAGTCCCGCCGTTCGTTGTTGGAAGCCTATCAACAAAAGGCCATGCTTTTTGAAATGGCCGACCGCTCATTGCCATAGCAGACCGCCACGGACGCCGCAAGGCTGGACGAACTGCGGTTAAACGAACTAAGTTAAACGAACTAAGTAGACGAGCTACGTTAGACCAGCTAAGTTAAGCGAAATAAATTGAGCGAGCTCCGGTTAAGCAAACTCGATAACTCGGGAACAGAGATTCGGGGAATCCTAATGAGCAGCCGCACAGTGAAACTGGTCGCAGTCGGAGCCATGGTGGCGGGAACTCTGGTGGCGGAGGCCCACAAGGAATACCACTTCAACGTGGGGCCCAGGGCTGGCATTTCGGTGAACAATCCCTACGGTTCGATTTCGGTGGGACCGTCGCCGAACAACACCGTGGTGATCAACGCGGTGCTGCACTCCGACAAAGTGGAAGTCGACAATACCCAGACCGGAAACCGGGTTGATATTCAATCGCATCTGCTGCCGGGCGCGGACGCGCAATCGGGACGCGTCGATTACGAAGTGCTGGTCCCCGCCGACGCCAGCGTTACCCTGCACTCCACCACTGGCCCATTGTCTGCCGCGAAGTTGCACGGCGACCTGACCATGGAAGGCGCTGGAGCCGCAGTGGATGTGCGCGATATTTCCAACGCTCATGTGCATGTCCGAACATTGAACGGAGCGGTTACCATCAACAACGTGCAGGATGGACACGTGGAAGTCGATTCCCTGAGCGGCGAAGTAACGCTGAACGCGGTCAGCGGACGGCTGGTGCAGGTGGTTTCGACCAGCGGCAATATACATTACAGCGGCGACTTCAGCGGCAGCGGAGAATACCGCCTGACCAGCCATAGCGGCAATATCGACGCCACTGTTCCCGAGACCACGTCGGCGGACGTGAGCGCGCGCTCCGTGCGGGGCGAAGTGCAGGACGAAATTCCTCTTCAACCTAAATCCCACAACTGGTTTATCCCTGAAAAGGGACGTGCCTTCGTAGGTACCATGGGGCGGGCGGCCGTCTCGTCTACAGTGGTGCTGCGTACCTTCAGTGGTAAAATTCACCTCAAGAAACGCGCAGACAAATAGCAACGAAAAAGAAATCGCAGCGCTCTAAGAATGCTGGCAACGCGCTTCCTCAAAAGAAGCGGCCTGCCGGAAGGGCGGCAGCTGGAACGTTGCCGGCTGCGCGACGGGCGCGTGCGTCTAAGTTGGGTCCGTCTATGCTCGGTCCGTCTAGGAAGGGCGGAACGCCGGCCGCGGCGATTTTTCTGGTCGGGTTCATGGGCGCCGGCAAAAGCACCGTGGGCCAGGCTTTGGGGCGGCGCCTGGATTGGGTTTTCGAAGATCTGGACCAGCGGATCGAGCGGCGGGAAAACCGCAGCGTAGCTGAGATTTTCCGTGATTCGGGAGAGGAAGTGTTCCGGCAAGCGGAGCGGGCTGCGCTGCGCGAAGTGCTCGATGAGTTACGCACAGGGGTTCCGCGGGTGGTCGCTCTCGGGGGCGGGGCTTTTGCGAAAAAGGAGAACGCCGCGCTGCTCAAGGCGTTCCGCGTGCCGACAATTTTTCTGGATGGTCCGGTCGAAGAGTTGTGGCGACGCTGCAGCACGCAGGCCGATGAAGCCGGAACCCAGCGACCGCTGCTCCGCAGTTGGGAGCAGTTTAGCGAACTCTATGAAGCTCGGCGCAGGAGTTACTCGAAAGCGCTCCTGAAGATTCAAACCGGCAGCCGCCCGGTGAAAACGATCGTGGACGAAATCGCGGAAGCACTGGGCTTCAGAAAAATCGCCACACGCACGGAACAAGGAGATGTCGAGTGAAGTTCGAAACACCAATGCGCCGTGCCCTGGCGGTGATTCTGGCCGCATCGCTTACGGCCTGCGCTTACGCCGCAGACAAAAAAGACAAGACGAAACCGGCTGCCAACCAAGTCGTGGACTCCGGCTCGTTCGGCATTTTTGTGAAAGGCGCGCGCGTGGCCACCGAGACCTTTCACATTGAGCAGCAGAATGGGGCGACCCTGATCAAGTCTCAACTCAAAGAAACGTCCGGAGGAGATTCGACCAGCCAGAAATCGGATCTGGAAATGACGCCGAGCGGCGATCTGCTGCGCTATGAATGGAGCCAGTCCTCGGGCGGCTCGCTGAGCGTGTTTCCAGACAACGAATTTCTGAAAGAGAAAATCACGGCTCCGGGCGCAACAAAACCCGCGGAGCAGGCCTTCCTTTTGCCCGCCTCAACGCCCATTCTCGACAACAATTTCTTCGTGCAACGGGAAGTGCTGGCGTGGAAATATCTGCAGATTGCGCCCTGCAAAGACGAGAACGGCCATCGCCATTGCGAGCCCCAGGACTTTGGAACGCTCGTGCCCCAGGACCATTTTTCAATGCCCGTGCGCATGGAACTGGTGGGGAAGGAGAAGGTCATGATCCGCGGGGTGGAGCGCGAGTTGTTGCGCCTGAACCTGCGCGGGGAAGGCCTGGACTGGGCCTTGTGGCTGGACGACCAGGACAAGTTTAAACTGATTAAAGTGGGGATTCCCTCGGAGAACACGGAAGTAGTGCGCGATTAATTCGGGCCCGGTCGAGGCGGCGGAACTTCCGCCGCCCAGGAAAAATTTTTGCTGCTGACTGACTCACGTACCGCTCGCGTCCTGCTCACGGTGCTGCTGTTTGCCCTGGGGCTGGGATTTCTCTACGTAACCCGCCAGACTCTGATCGCATTCCTGTTTGCGATTTTCTTTGCTTATCTCGTGAGTCCGATGGTGAACCGCCTGGAGAATGTGCTGCGGGGGCGAGGGCGCGCCATTGCCGTGATCTACGTTCTGCTGTTCGCTCTGGTAGTGATTTTTTTTGTATCCGTGGGTCCGAAGGTCACGCGGGAGGGCGGACGCCTGGGCCAAGCTTTACCCGCACTGCTCACCAAGCTCAGTTCCGGCCAGCTCGCTACGCAGCTGGGCGAGGAACATGGCTGGAACGAGAAGAGCACGGAGCTGGTGGAATCCTTCCTGGCCAGCCACAGCGACGAAATCACGCAAGTGGCACAACGCGCAGGCCTGCACGTAGCAGATGTGGCCAAGCAGGCGTGGCTGTTCCTGGTGGTGCCGGTGCTGGCGATTTTCTTCCTGCGCGATGGCCGCTTCTTCAGCGATTTTCTGCTGGAGACCATTCAATCGCGGCCGCAGCGTGAATTTCTGGAAAACGTGCTCAACGATCTCAATCAGATGCTGGCCCACTTCATCCGCGCCCAGTTGACCCTGGCCGCGCTGACGCTGGTGATGTATTCGGTGTTCCTGGGAGCGATGGGGGTGCCATACGCCCTTGTGCTGGGCACGCTGGGAGGGGTTCTGGAGTTCATTCCCTTGATCGGGCCGCTGGTGGCCGCAGTGGTGATCGTGAGCGTCTCATTGCTGCTGGGCTACCCGCACTGGCTGGTGCTCATCGTTTTTCTGGGGAGTTGGCGGCTCGTCCAGGATTACGTTTCTTCCCCGCGCATCATGGGCAAAAGCATGGAACTGCATCCTCTAGCTGCGATTTTTGGCGTAATGGCGGGAGGCGAAATCGCCGGCATTCTCGGGATTTACCTTTCGATTCCAGTGATGGCCAGCCTGCGAATCGTGTTCCGGCGCTGGCGCCTGTATGCGGAAAAAAGAAAGTTTGGCCCGCTGAGTGAATATCGTGTAGGCAGCGAAATCGCGCCCCGGAAATAGACTGCGCCGCACTTCCGCCGAACCATACTCCGTACGCTCTGTCACTTTTCTTTGCGAACCCCTGTTGTAGAATTCCAACTACTTCTTTATGAACTGCAAATTCCCTATGGGCGCGCGCGGCAGAGGCGTCGCCTACCCCATGCGCTCCAGCGAAACGCGCCGATGGTCGCCACTCCGATGATCGTGATGAAGTTTGGCGGCACTTCGGTAGAAGATGCGAAGGCGATCGAGCGTGTGGCCGCGATCGTGAAGGGACGGCTGGCGCAGAAGCCGGTGGTCGTGGTCAGCGCCATGGCCAAAGTCACCGACACGCTGCTGACCATGGCCAAGGCGGCGGGAGCGGGTGAGCGCAAGACCGCGCTCAAGCTTTGCCGCTCGCTGCAGGAACGCCATTACAATACCGCCAGCGAACTTTTGGGGACGGCGCTTTTCACCGAGTTCCATTCCGAACTGGGCGCGGACTTCGAGGCGCTCGACGAATTGCTGCGCGGAATATGCGCGGTGGGAGAAATCACGCCGCGCACTACTGATCATGTGGCGTCGTTCGGTGAGGCGCTCTCCAGCCGCATTGTGGCTGCCGCCTTCGCGGCTCGCGGATTGGGCGGGGTTCACGTGGACTCGCGCGAGGTTCTGGTCACCGACAACGACTACATGCAGGCCGTTCCGCAGTTCGAGGAAACCAATGCGCGCCTGCAAGAACGGGTGCAGCCGCTGCTCGACGCGGGCAAGGTTCCGGTGATGGGCGGCTTCATCGGGTCGAATCGCGCGGGCATTACCACCACCATCGGCCGCGGCGGGTCTGATTTTTCTGCCGCGATTTTCGGCGCGGGGCTGAATGCGGAGCGCATTGAAATCTGGACCGACGTGGACGGCATTCTTACCACCGATCCTCGAATTTGCCCGGAGGCGCGGCGCATTAAAGTAATCAGTTTCGACGAAGCGGCCGAGCTCGCATATTTTGGGGCCAAGGTGCTGCATCCGGCCACGGTGCTCCCGGCGATCCAGAAGAATATTCCTGTGTACGTGCTGAATTCTCGCAATCCATCCTGCGAAGGCACTTGTATTACCAACCACGCGCCGCAGGGACGCAACCTGTTCAAGGCGATCGCCGCCAAGAAGCGCATCACGATCGTGGAAGTCGCAGCTCCCCGCATGCTGCTGGCGCATGGCTTTCTGAAAGCTATTTTCGACGCCTTCGACCGGCACAAGGTCGCGGTGGATGTTGTGTCGACTTCGGAAGTGAGCGTGTCGCTTACGGTGGATTCCAATTCGGCGATTCCCGCACTTGCTGCCGATCTGGCCAAACTGGCCGACGTAAAATATGAGGGCCGCAAAGCGATTGTCTGCGTGGTCGGTGAGAACCTGCGCGAGAAGCCGGGAGTGGCCGCTTTGGTGTTTCGAGAGCTGGCGGATAAGAAGATTCGCATGATTTCGCAGGGCGCTTCCGAAATTAATCTGACGTTCGTGATCGAAGAGGACGAAGTACCGGACGTGGTGCAGCGTCTGCATAAGACTTTTTTTGCCGATCCGGACCCGGAAGTGTTCGCGTAGGCTCCGAGGAGAGAAAGTCAACAGCTTTTGACCGCAGAGGTCGCAGAGCAAATGCCGCGGAGATCGCTGAGTGAATTCTTTGCGCGCTTCGGGGCTGCTCTTGTTTTTTTGTGCACTTCGCGGTTGAGGGCTTTGAAGCTGCCATGAGACTGCTCATTCTAGGCCGCGGCAAGACCGGTTCGCTGGTTGCGGAAGTGGCGCGCGAGCGCCAGCACCAGGTCAGAATCGCAGGCGCCGCAGAGAACGCCGGCTGCGCCGCCCTGACAGCGGACAAACTTCACGATGTTGATCTAGTCATCGACTTCACTGCTCCGCACTGCGTGCTCGCCAACATCGAGGCATGTGTGCGAGCTGGCAGGAACATGGTGGTCGGCACCACGGGCTGGCACTCCGAGCTCGCCCGCGTGCGTCAGCTCGTGGAACAGGGCGGGACCGGCCTTCTCCACGGCTCGAATTTTTCTATCGGCATCAATCTGTTTTATGACGTTGCCCGCACCGCGGCTGCAGCCTTGCAGCATGGTTATTCGGGACAAATCTTCGAGCGTCACCATGCTCAGAAAAAGGACGCGCCCTCGGGCACAGCCATCGTCCTTCAGCAAGTAATGCGCGAAACCAGCGGAAAGCACGGCGAGCTGGAAATCACTTCGTTCCGCGAAGGCGAAGTCGTCGGCATGCACGAGGTGGTGCTCGAATCTTCGGCGGACAGAATCTATCTCTGCCATGACGCCAAGTCCCGCCAGGGCTTCGCCGAAGGCGCGGTCCGTGCCGCTGAGTGGCTCGCCGGCAAAAAGGGCTTCTACGATTTCAAGGATGTTTGGCGGGAGATGTAGGTCAGATTTACTTCCTTGGCCCAAGCCATAAGACCGCCTCATCCGACCAGGCGTGATCAGCTTTCCGCCAGCTCCCGTCCACTGGCTCCTTAAAGTTTGGAAAGTTTGTCCGGCAATATCCACGCTTCGCAGAGAAATCAAACGCAGCGTGCGGGTATTCGTTAATCAGCAGGGCGCACCTGTCTCCGTCCTCAGACCAAACAATGTTGACCTGAGACGGTTTATCACGATCGGTGACGTTCGCGACGTTGTAAATGTGTACCGCGTCCAGAATCCTGTCCGCCGAACGCGAGAGATCCAGCGCATAAAAATAGCCAACATCGCCATCGTCCTCGAAGAAGGCACTGTAGCGGCCATTCGGCGAATCGATAGGAAAGATCGTGGGCGTTCCGACAACCAACGTTTCTCCCTGCATGACGACCGCTCCATCTCCTTCTTCTGCCGAGAATGATACCAAGGCTTCCCTCCGAGTTTCCCTCAACCCTCATTCGCGTTATCTTATTCCTATGGAACTCCGTGGTTGTGGTACCGCTCTGGTAACTCCGTTTCATCAGGATGGCTCCATCGACGATGCTGCTTTTCGCAGCCTGGTGGCGTGGCAGGTGGAGTCCGGCATTGATTTTCTGGTTCCCTGCGGCACTACCGGAGAGACGCCAACTCTTACTCATGACGAGTGGCTGTTTGTAATCGACACCGCGATCGAAGTGGTCGCCGGATGCGTTCCTATCGTCGCAGGCGCGACTTCCAACTCCACGCACGAGGCGGTTGAGAAAGCCAAAGAAGTCGCCGCGCGTCCCGGCGTTGACGCCATTCTCACCGCTTCTCCTTATTACAACAAGCCTACGCAGGAAGGTCAGTACCGCCACTTCAAAGCCATCGCCGAGGCCGTCGGCGAGAAACCGGTGATTCTCTACAACGTGCCCGCACGCACCGGATCGAACCTTGAGCCTGCAACGCTTGCGCGTCTGGCAGAGATTCCGAATATCGTCGGCGTAAAGGAAGCCAGCGGCAACATGACGCAGATCGCCGAGGCCATCCACAGCACGCCGGAAACATTTCTGGTTTTTTCCGGCGACGACGCCGTCACCCTCCCCGTGATCGCGCTTGGCGGCGTGGGAGTGGTATCGGTCGTGGCCAACGAAATCCCGCGCGAAATGTCGGCCATGACTCGCGCCGCTCTGAACAACGATTGGACCGCGGCCCGCGCGCTCCATCGCAAATATCTGCCTTTGATGAACGCGAATTTTATCGAGTCCAGCCCGCTGCCGGTAAAGGCCGTGTTGGCGATGATGGGCAAAATTGAAGAAGTTTACCGCCTGCCGCTTTTGCCCATGCGCCGCGACACGCGGTCGCGCCTGCAGAAAGTCGCTATTGAAGTTGGCTTAATCACTAGACCCGCAGGACCCGCGTCCGAAGCGCTGGAGTTCTACATCTACGAGAACTGGGCCGCCGGCCCGCACAAGATCGTTCTGCATCGCGGATCGTGCGGCCAATGCAGCCACGGCAAAGGCCGTCCCGCCGGCCACGACACCAACCACGCCCGCTGGCACGGTCCCTACGCGGCGTTGGCGGAGGCTCGTGAGGCGGCGCATGGGATGAGCGGCATTTTGATTCGCAGCGAGTGCAAGTGCGTGTGAGGGCAGAAGTCAGAGGTCAGAATGCAGAAGTAAAATCGTAACAGACGCTTCCGGTTTCTTACTTCTGCATTTTGACTTCTGACTTCTGCATTCTGCCTGCTGCGTTTCGCTATATACTTTGCCCTCATGTCCTCCCTGCAATCTTCCATCGAACGCCTGGCCGCTCTCGGCGAGGTCGAGCGCGATCCTGAAGCGCGGCGCGCCTTTCTCGAATTCCGCGACGCGCTCACGCTGGGCAAAATCCGTGCTGCTGAAAAAGTTCATGGGCCCAGCAAGGGCGGTCAGTGGGTCGTCAACGCCTGGGTCAAGCAAGGCATCCTGCTTGGGTTTCGCCTGGGAGAACTCACGGAGATGGGCAGCGGAGCCTGCCTTTCATTCGTCGATAAGGATACCTTCCCTGCCCGCAAGTTTTCGGTCGCCGACCGGGTGCGCGTGGTTCCGGGCGGTTCGTCGGTGCGCGCCGGAGCTTACGTGGCTCCCTCGGTCATCTGCATGCCGCCCATGTTCATCAACGTAGGCGCTTACGTGGACGAAGGCACCATGGTCGATTCGCACGCGCTTGTGGGCTCGTGCGCGCAGATCGGAAAGCGCGTGCATCTCAGCGCCGCTGCGCAGATTGGCGGCGTGCTTGAGCCGGTGAATGCGGCGCCCGTGGTCATTGAAGACGACGTGCTGGTCGGCGGCAACTGCGGCATCTACGAGGGCACTCTGGTGCGGGCGCGAGCCGTGCTGGGCGCCGGAACGATTCTGACGCGTTCGACTCCGCTCTACGACCTGGTGCGCGATGAAGTGTACCGCGCTACTGCCGACACTCCGCTCGAGGTTCCCGAAGGCGCAGTCGTTGTCCCCGGATCGCGCGCGGTGAAAAAAGGAGCGGCCGCCGACTGGAATCTTTCGCTCTATACCCCGGTGATCGTAAAGTACCGCGACGAAAAAACCGACCGCGGGATCGAGTTGGAAGAGTGGCTCCGATAGAAAGCAGGGCATTTCCGGCCACAAGCCCATCATCCTAAGCTCACCGGTTCCTGGACCCGGCCCCCAAATAATCGATTTTGTACCCTGCCAAACGGCCCACAGGGTGTACCATTCTCCCGTCCTTCCAAAGGCAACTGGGTAGATCGGTCTTATCGTTAGTTGTCGGTGGTAGTTGTCGGTGAAATCTGCCAAGCAACCCGGGAACCGATGCACATCTTTTCTCGGGGCAGTGGCGCTGATAGCGAGGCACCTCGGCCTCCGCATTGGTTTTCCGTGAGCCATGAGGAGATGCCGTGCTACTCAGTTCAGAGCTTCCCGCCCCGCCATGCAGAACGACTGCCGTAATTATCCCTATCCTGTTTGTCCTCTTGTGCGTGAGCCCCGGGCTCTCGCAAAAAGCCCCACCGGATAACGGCGGCCTGCCCAAGTATGACCTTCATACGGAGACGAAAATCAAAGGGGTGGTCGACGCTGTGAATCTTTTGTCGGTAGGAACCAGGAAGGATTTCGCAGAACTGGTGATCAAGAGCGGCGATGACAGCACCCACATCTATCTTTGCCCCAAGCCGTTTGAGGAGGAGATGGGCATCAGTTTCAGCAAGGGCGACCAGATTGCCGTCACTGGATCAAAGGTGAAGCAGGACGCGTCGGACGTGATCCTCGCGCGAGAGCTGGTGAAGGGTTCGGATACACTCATGTTCCGTGACGATAAGGGCAAACCGGTGTGGGATCCGCGAACCGGCAAGTGATTCGCACTATCGAATGCTTACGGCCAGCTTCCCCGTCCCATTTAGCGTGACGTGAATCGCCGCAAGTTTTTCGATCACCACATCGGCATGCGCCAGCGCATCCGCAGCGTAGGTGCTCGTAATCCCCACTACTTTCATGCCGCCCGCTTGCGCTGACTGAATTCCCGCGGGCGCGTCTTCAATCACCAGACACTCGCCAGGGCTCACGCCCAGCAGTTCCGCACCTTTCAAATACGGCTCGGGATGCGGCTTTCCATTCGCCACATCGTCGGCGGTAACTAGAACTTTTGGAACCGGCAAGCCCATCAGCCGCAGGCGGCCGCTGGCCAAGAGCCGCGTCCCCGAAGTGACCACGCCCCACTTCCCTTCAGGAACCGAGGCGAGGAGCCTAGCCGCGCCCGGCATCGGAACAACGCCGTCACGGTCCGTGACCTCAAGGGCCTCGATCTCCCGCACTTCGGCCGCCGCATCGAGATGCGGCGCCACGCGCTGGATCACTTCAATCGCACGCACTCCATGAGCGATTGCCATGATTTTTTCCGCATCCACGCCTTTCTGTTGTGCCCAGGCGCGCCAGTGCCGCTCCACGGAACGAGTGGAATCCACGAGAACGCCATCCAGATCGAAGAGAATTGCCGAGCAGTGAAAAATTGGCATTACCTGTTTTTGTATCACGGCGCAGAATCCATAACATCCGCAGAGCGCGGCTGCGTCCACAGCATTCGTAAGATTCTCGCAGAGAAATCAACCCGTGGTCGTTGGAAGGCGCGCCGGACTGGGCGGCATTAGTACGGTCTGGTGCGCCTGCTGCCGCACCAGCAGATAACGCCGCCGAAAGTGCGCCTTGGCGCGCGCGCCCCACGCCCGCACAAACCAGTAGTTCAATGCCGCACCGATGGCGGAACTCAGCAGAGGGATCACGCGTCCCGCCCACTTCTCCACGATTTCTCCGCTGGCCGCGGCCGCGATCCGCTGAATCACCCTGGGCACGAATTTGTTGACCACTTCCTTTTCCAGCAACTCGCGCCCCACATCCACCCCGGCTGCGCTCGCCGCCGCAATCCACAACTCGGCGATCTCGCCGTCGGTGTTGAATTGAAAACCGTACACCAGGCTCAACTTCTGGATGGTGCGCATGGTAATCGCCGAAAGGATCCCCAGGTCGGGCACAATCGTAATCAATCCGCCCAGCCCGAATCCGGCTCCTTCCATAGCGGCTACTTTCATCCCGCTGCGGATAATCTCGTCGGCCACCACGTCAAGTTCGCCAACATCCAGCGAATACACGCCGTGATACCCGCTGATGGGCAGCCGGTAAGCGGTGCGCAGCTGCAACAGGAATTTGTCGGGATTCACCTGCACGGTGGAGTAAGCACGGGTGAACCCCTTCACCAGGCCGTTTTCAACCCGTCGCCGCAGCCAGGATTTGTTGTCCGCACCCATCACTTCAACCTTACCGCACGCTGGGCTAGAAAGCTACGGAGGGACAGCCTTTCGGTTTCTAGTTTCTGGTTTGTAACTGGTAGGTGAACTTGGATTCCGAATCCACTTTCGTTAGCGATTTCTTAGACTCGTCACTCGGTACTCGCCGCTCGCTTCTCGAAACTCCGCGCGCCTGTGCTAGCATCATTGTTACTCTCTTACTCAATGCCAACTGGAAAACTGCAAGTCATCCCCCTCGGCGGGCTGGGCGAGTTCGGCATGAACTGCATGGCCGTTCGCTTTGGTGACGACATCATCGTCATCGACGCGGGCCTCATGTTCCCCGAGGCTGAACTGCTCGGCGTCGATATCGTTGTTCCCGATATTTCTTATCTCATCGAAAACCGCCAGAAAGTGCGGGGCATCGTCCTTACCCATGGCCACGAAGATCACATCGGCGCGCTACCGTGGTTTCTTGCCGAGCTAAAAGTTCCGGTGTGGGGCACGGAGTTCACGCTGGCCTACGTCGAAGACAAGCTCGACGAACATGGATTGCTCGAGGACGCCGATCTCCGCGAGATGCGCCCCAACGAGCGCTTCAAGGTGGGCGCATTCACCGTTCATCCCATTCACGTGACGCACAGCCTGGTGGATTGCGTGGCCCTGGCGATTCATACTCCGCTCGGCGTCATCATCCACACCGGCGATTTCAAAGTGGACCCCACGCCCACCGACAATAAACTTTTCGACCTGCACTCCTTCGCCGAATACGGCAAGAACGGCGTGCTGGCTCTGTTTCAGGATTCCACCAACGTCGAGCGCAAGGGCTACACGCCGAGTGAGCGCGCGGTGCGGCGCAAGTTCGACGAGATTTTCGCCCACACGCAGCGGCGCCTCTTCATCTCGTGCTTTTCTTCGTCCATCCATCGCATCAAGCTGGCGGTCGAACTGGCTCACACTCACGGGCGCAAGATCGCCTTCATCGGCCGCTCCATGAACAACTCGTCGGAGATCGCCGAAGATCTCGGCTACATCGAAATCCCTGAGGGCCTGGTGATCAATCCCGGCGAGATGAAGAATTTCCCTCCGGAAAAAGTTTGTGTGCTGATCAGCGGAACCCAGGGCGAGCCCATGTCCGCTCTTTCGCGCGCCGCCGTCGACAATCACAAGCACGCAAAAATCGAGAAGGGCGATACCGTCGTGCTCTCCTCACGCATTATTCCCGGCAACGAGAAAACGATCTACCGCATGATCGATCATCTTTTCCGCCGCGAAGCTTACGTTATTTATGACGACGGCACTTACCCGCCCGTCCACGTCAGCGGACACGCCAGCCAGGACGAACTGAAACTGATTATCAACCTGGTGAAGCCGCGCTATTTCATTCCCGTCCACGGTGAATACCGGCAACTGAAGCTGCATGCCGAAATGGCGGGAGCCATGCACGGCTCTGTCGGCAAAGTCATATTGATCGAAAGCGGCGACGTTCTCGAATTCGACGAACTCGGCGCGCGCAAAGCCGGCCGCGTGAACATCGGCCGCGTCTGCATTGATTCCGGCAACCGCACCGACGTGGTCGAGGACTTGATTATCAAAGACCGCCGGCACCTGAGCGAAGATGGCATCGTCCTGCCCATCATCGCCATCCACAAACTCACCGGCCGCATCGAGACTTCCCCGGAGATCGTCACCCGCGGCTTCAACCCCGGTGAAGACGGCCTGCTCGAAGGCGCTCGCCAAATCGTGATGGACACTCTCGACCAATCGAGCGACGAAGAAAAGGCCGACTACGGCGTAATCAAAGAAAAAATCCGCACCGACCTGAAGCGCTACATCTCCAGGCAGACGCAGAGAAGGCCGCTGATCATGCCTGTAATCCTGGAGATCTAGCGGCGGCTTACCTGATGTTACTATTTAGCTAGGCAGTTCTCGCTGAAGCACACACTGCCGGGGGCAACCGGAGCCTGGATATGGCAAGCGAATATGTGGAGCAGCGTGACGGTGGCTACTGGATTACCGGCACACGGGTTTCCCTGGATTCCGTTGTGTATGCCTTTCTCCGCGGCGCATCCCCTGAAGGCATTGCTAACTCCTTCCCGATCTTGAAACTGGAAGAAGTCTATGGGGCCATAACCTATTATCTCGGCCACCAAACGGATGTGGACTCCTGTCTGCGACAACATGACCGGGAATTTGAGGCCTTGCGTGCGCAAGCGCGACAGGCAAATCCTGGCCTGTATAGAAAGCTCGAAGAATCCAAGAAGATCGAAAAGGTCAGCCAGACCCTAAACCCGTGAAGGTGCGTTTTCAGGCAGACGCCGATCTTAATGAAGACATTGTCACCGGAGTCCTGCGCCGCGAGTCCAAAGTTGATTTTCAAACCGCATCCGCGGCCGGCCTCCGCCTTCTCTCTGATTTCGAGGTTTTAAGTCTAGCGGCGCGCGATGGTCGTGTTTTGGTTTCCCATGATCGCCGCACGATGCCGCAGGCATTCGCAAGATTTGTAAGTTCCAACGTCAGCCCAGGCCTGCTCATCGTGTCTCAAAAGACAGATTTGCTTACCACGATCAACGAGCTACTGCTAGTGTGGTCGGATTCGCAGGCAGAGGAATGGGCAAACCAAGTGGGCACGATTCCGTTCAAGGCTTCATGATCACCCTCGCCGACATCCGCGCCGCGCAAGCCCGCCTCAAAGGCGTTACCATCCACACGCGCCTGATCGAATTCAAGCTCAGCGAGTCAGACCAGCGCCACCTCTTCCTCAAGCCGGAAAACCAGCAGCCCATCGGCGCCTTCAAGCTCCGCGGAGCCTACAACAAGATCGCCTTCTTGCCAGAAGAAGACCGCAAGCGCGGCGTCATCTCTTACTCCAGCGGCAATCACGCGCAGGGCGTGGCTTACGCGGCGCGGGCGCTGGGTGTGAAGGCCGTGATCGTTATGCCCAACAACGCTCCCGCCATCAAACGCCTCGCAACAGCAGCCTTGGGTGCGGAGATCGTATTAGTAGGCCCGGGCAGTGATGAACGTAAAACCAAAACCGAAGAGCTGGCCGCCGAGCACGGCTACATGATCGTGCCTCCCTATAACGACAAGCACATCATCGCCGGCCAGGGCACCATGGGACTCGAAATTCTCGAAGACATGCCCGACGTGGAAGCCGTTCTAGTCCCGGTCGGTGGCGGAGGCATGATCAGCGGCGTGGCTGCGGCCATCAAGTTGAGCAAGCCCGAGGTAAAGGTGATCGGAGTCGAACCCGCACTGGCCGCCGATGCCCAAGCCAGCCTGCGCGCGGGAAAAATCGTCCAGTTCCCTGCCGAGCAGGTCTCCCGCACCCTCGCCGACGGACTGCGTACTCAGAGCGTGGGCCCGATCAACTTCGAGCACATCCAGCGCTTCGTCGACGACATCATCACCGTGACCGAAGGCGAAATTCGTCAAACCATGAAGCTGCTCGCGGCCAACCCAGCCACCATCGCCGAGCCCAGCGGCGCGGTCGCCGTCGCCGGATTCCTTTTCCACCGCCCCGAATTGCCGCAGACAAAAATTAACGTCGCAATTATCTCGGGCGGCAACATCGAGCCAAGCATGCTCGAAGAGATCCGGCGAGATTGAGATGGAAGTGGAAACGCAATCTGCCCTATGCGTCAATGGACGCTCAACGGTTTCCTTCGTGAACCTTCGCGCCCTTTGTGGTAATCCGCTTTTGCCTCGCCGCGGAAATCGCCTCGAATGTTCACTTAACCTTGACTTTCGATCCCCCAAACCGCCATCCTTTAAGCGTGACCAATTCGAAGGTCTCCCCTGCGGGAGAGCTGAGCTAACTCGTGTGTTATGAAGATTTTGCCCCTAACTCGTTGCAGCTCTAAGATTTTTTCTGATTTTCCTCGTAAAGTGATGATTCCAATAGACCGGGGGGGAGGGGGGTATACCCCCAACCACTCCAAATTCCCGGTTCGGGAGCCGAGATTCCTCGCACCGATTCTTGCGATCTTCTTTTTTCTTCTTTCTAGTTTCTTGCGTCCCGACACAGCTTTCGCTGGCAACCCGCGCGGCACCCTTGTACACGACGAAGCCATTCGCGTCGCGCCCGCCAACGACGCAGCCAAACTCGGCCAAGCCGAGCGCGGCCATGAACTGGTGATCCTCGACAGCAGCCGCGACTGGACACACGTAGAAGCAATTCTGGTCGAGCCCAAGAAAGACGCCGATACTGAAGAGGAAGCTGAGGGAAAGATCATTACCGGTTGGGTACAGAGCAAAGCTCTGGTCGAGATGTCGAACCCCAACGGCGACAAGATTCTTTTCGGCGAAGCCGCCGACTCCGAAGATCAGGCCAGCCGCCGGCTCGGACGCCGCAATGCCGCGCAGGACGCCATGCGTCTCTACTATCGCGTCTACGACTTGTTTCCGAATTCTCCGCTGGCGGCCGAGGGACTGTACCGCTCCGCCGACATTCGCTGGCAGATTGAACGCGCCGATGTGATGACTCGTCCGTCCGCGCGCCAGCGCGAGGCCTACATGCGCGGGCAGATCGACGAGCAATGGATGAAGCTGGTCATCAAGAAATTTCCCGGGACGAAGTGGGCCGACCTGGCCGCGTTTCGCTTACTCGAAAACAAACTCTGCGGAGACTGGGAAGGCGCATCCAAATGCCCCGACAAGGAAGCCGAGATGTACGAGAAATATGCCAGCGAGCATTCCCAATCCCCGGCTGCGCCAGAGGCCTTATATGACGCCGCCTCGCGTCGTGCCGCGCTGATTGAGATTTATAAGACCGAGCCCAACCTGAAGAAATCAGAAGAATCCAAAACCCGCGCGCTCGCGCTGGCGCAGAAAATCGTGAGCGACTATGGGGCCAGCGATTGGGCATTGCGCGCGCAGCGCCTCATCTTCTACATTCAACAGGGCGTGCCAACCTACGGAAATACGGCGGACTAAAATTTGCCAATCTATCAAGCTATTGTTCTTGCCATTGTGCAGGGTGTCGCGGAGTTCATTCCCGTTTCCAGTTCCGCACATCTGATCATCGTGCGGCGATTGCTGGGCTGGAACGAGCTTTCGGCCGCCCACGAACTTACTTTCGACGTCGCCCTTCACTTCGGCACTTTGCTCTCTGTGCTCTTTTACTTCCGGCGGACGTGGTTTCAGATCGTGCGCGCCGCGTTCGGAGGAAAAGTAGTTCGCTTCTCCGAAGCCGGCGGCTCCGATGTGGATCTCACCGCCGAAGAACAGAAGGAAGAACGTCTGCTGCTGTGGTTCCTCGCTGCCGCCACCATTCCCGGAGCGATTGCGGGCAAGTTGCTGGAGCATTCCGCCGAGGATTATTTCCGCGAGCACATCGTGCTGATCGCGGCGGCTCTGATCGTCGTCGCGCTTTTTATGTGGCTGGGGGAAAAGGTCAGCAGCATGGAAAAGCCGTTGACTCGCATTACTTTGGCGGATGCTCTAATCGTTGGCCTTGCTCAGGCCGCAGCGCTGATTCCCGGCGTTTCGCGCTCCGGCTCCACCATTACCGCTGGCTTGTTCCGCAACATGACGCGGGAAGCTGCCGTGCGGTTTAGTTTTCTGCTTTCGACGCCGATTATCGCCGGCGCCGCGCTGGTCAAGGCCCATGAACTCCGCAAAGAAGGCTTACCGGCAGGAATGCACGCTCCGTTTCTTGTCGGCATTCTCATTTCCGCCATCGTGGGCTATGCCGCGATTGCGTGGCTGGTCCGCTATCTGCAATCCAACAGCCTGAAGATTTTCATTGTCTACCGCGTCATTCTCGGCGTGGTAGTGATTGCCCTGGCGTTCGTCTGGCATCTGCAATGAGCAGACAGAATGATTCGCAAAATGACCGGTCAGCGCATTCTGCAGAGAAAGCTGCCGCTCCACCGTCTGGCGCGGGAATCCGGCGGGAAGCCAACTGGATACTACAGCCCATTTCTGGGATTGTGCGACGGCCGAGTTCTTGGCATAATTAAAAGGCTCTGGCCGATGGAAGTGCACCAAAGGTAGATGTCGCTTTGGTGTGCGAATCCGGTCCACATGGGGTTTCTGGCAAGCATTTTTGTCCCGACTGCCAACCGGCGGCTCAATGAGCTGACCGGCTTCCTGATGTGCGTCTCCGCGCTCCTCCTCTTCCTTGCGCTGGTTTCGTATTCTCCGCTTGATCCTTCGCTGAACAGCGCCTCGGTGCTCACTGGAGCGCATGCCGCCCGCAACTGGATTGGCGTGGTCGGCGCCTCGATCTCCGATCTGGTTCTTCAGTTCTTTGGCATTGGGGCATTCCTGCTTCCCGTTTTCCCGGCTCTCCTGGGATCGAAGTGGTTTCGCTCGCGGCCGATTCAGTCTCCAATGGCCAAGGCACTCGGCGGAGTCTGGCTGGTCATGTTCATTCCCGCGTTTCTGGCGCTGTTGCCCGGACACTTGCGCTGGTTGGGCGTGATTCCGATCGAAGGCTTGATGGGCCGCGTGCTGGGAGATTTCATGATCCATTACGTCAACCTGGTCGGCGCATACATTCTGTGCGCCACGGTGCTGGCGGTTGCGCTTTATCTTTCGACGGCGTTTTCGTTCTCTTCGCTGCGGACGTGGGCTCCAACGAGGTTTGCCTTCGTCACGGCTCTGTGGAACCGGTACCAGGATTGGCGGGAAGAGCGCGCCAAGCGGAAGCAGCAGAAAGAATTGGACAAGCGGCGAATTTCCAAGCCCATCGTGAAAACGCAGCTGATTCAGTCGCGACCCACATCAGCGGCACAACCCTTTGCCACTACGGAAGCTCGACGCACCGGCATTGAGCGGATGATGGCCGAGGAGCGCGGAAACCCAGCCGAGCCTGCGACTGCGACGACAGGCGGAATTCTGGCCGAGTCCTTTGCCGCGGATACTTCGGTTGACGGCGCCACGACCCAACTGGCAGATCCTGAAGTCAAGGAGCGTGGTGACAGTGGCCACCACGCCAAAACGACGATGCCACGGATCGCAGGCGGTTACAAGCTGCCGTCGAGCAGTTTGCTGCAGCGTCCCGACGAGCAACAAGCCGTGGACGCAGACGAACTCAAACTTCTCGCGCAGGTGCTGACGGAAAAATACGCGGAGTTCGAAATTCACGGCCAGATCACGCAGATCAATCCGGGCCCGGTCGTGACCACGTTTGAATTCAAACCGGAAGCTGGAATCAAGTACAGCCGCATCACCAATCTTTGCGACGATTTGTGCCTGGCGCTGAAGGCAGAAAGCATTCTGATCGAGCGCATGGCCGGCAAGAGCACGGTGGGCATTCAGGTGCCGAACCGCGAACGCGAAATCATCTGGCTGCGGGAAAACATCGAGTCGCAGGAGTTTATGGGCTCGAAGTCGAAGATGACGATTGCGATGGGCAAAGATATCAACGGACGCATCGTCACCGCCGACCTTGCGGGCATGCCGCACTTGCTGATTGCCGGTTCTACGGGCGCGGGCAAGAGCGTGGCCATCAACGCCATGATCATGTCTATTCTGTACAAGGCGACCCCTGATCAGGTGCGCTTGATTCTGGTGGACCCGAAGAGGCTAGAACTGGGGAATTATGAGGGCGTCCCGCATCTTTATACGCCGATTATTACTGAACCCAAGCTGGCGGCGAATGCGTTGCGCAACGCGGTGCGCGAGATGGAGCGGCGACTGAAGCTGCTGGCCGCGCGGGGCGTGCGCAACATCGATCAATACAACCGGCTGTTTGATCGGGGCGACACGCCGAGCTTGTTTGAAGAAGACTCGGATGAGAAGCCGATCCCCTACATTGTCATCATCATCGATGAGTTGGCCGATCTGATGATGCTCGATTCGAGCAACGTGGAAGAATCTATCACCCGGCTGGCGCAGATGGCGCGCGCGGTGGGCATTCACCTGGTGCTGGCGACGCAGCGGCCAAGCGTGGATGTGATCACGGGATTGATCAAGGCGAATTTCCCTGCCCGCGTTTCGTTTCGCGTGGCGACGAAGGTGGATTCGCGGACCATTCTCGATGCCAATGGCGCGGAGGCTCTGCTGGGCAAAGGAGACATGCTGTATCTGCCGTCGGGCTCGGCGCGCGTGCACCGTCTGCATGCGCCGTTCGTCACCGAAAAAGAAATCGCCGCGGTCGTCGAATTCTGGAAGGCGCAGGGCACGGCGGAATATCAGCAGCAGTTCCTGGAAGTGCCGAAGGAAGAGCGGGACGCTGCGACGGCCGCGGCTGGCGGAGAAGTTGGGGCTGAAGGCGAGGCCGAGGACGATCCTCTGTATCAAGACGCAGTGCGCCTGGTGGTGGAGTTTGGCAAGGCTTCCACTTCCCTGTTGCAGCGTCGGCTGCGGATCGGCTACGGACGCGCCGCGCACCTCATCGATCTCATGGAGCAGGACGGAATTGTCGGCGCCGCGGACGGCCCCAAGCCGCGCGAAGTGCTGAAGCGTCCGGGCTGGATTTCGGAAATCGAAGAGACCATGCGGTAGTTCCCCGACGCGGAATGAAAGTCCTTACCGAATACCTAAAGTTTCACACCAAGACGCACCGCGCGTATGTGAACCTCACGCCGCAGGTGGAAGAGATCGTACGCAAGAGTGGCGTGAAAGAGGGCATGGTGCTGGTTTCGGCGATGCACATCACGGCCGGGATTTACGTCAACGATAACGAGAGCGGATTGATCGAGGATATTGACCAGTGGCTGGAGCATCTGGCACCGTTTCGCAAAGACTACAAACATCACGAGACGGGCGAGGACAACGGAGATTCCCATCTCAAGGCACTCCTGATTCACCACGAAGTGATCGTGCCAATCACGGCCGGCAAACTCGACCTGGGGACGTGGCAGCGGATCTTCTATGCGGAGTTTGACGGGCAGCGGGACAAGCGTGTGATCGTGAAGGTGATGGGAGAGTAGAGCCGGCTTCGGGCTTCGGCTTTCGGGCTTCGGCCTGGGCTTCGTGGGCGAACCAACTGTGGTGCTTGTCGGTGGGCCTCTGAATTCGTAACATCAAGACCTTGAATCCGCACTTTACAGATCCGCGTCTGGCGGTGCAACTTGGCGGGGGCGCGGCCAGGAGGAACCGATGAGTGCCGACGAACTTAGCGAACTGCAGGAACATGCCGAACATGGCAAACATGCGGGGATGGCGCCGGTATCGCTGACCATGGCGGTGCTGGCCGTGGCAGTCGCGGTAGTGTCGCTGGTGGGGCATCGCGCGCATACCGAGGAAGTGGTGCTGCAGGCCAAGGCCTCGGACCAGTGGGCGTTCTACCAGGCAAAAAGCATTCGGCGGCATGCGGACGAACAGTTCTCGGATACGGCTTCGGTGATGACCACGACCGACGCCGCGGCCGTGGCCAAGCTACGCGAGAAATACTCGTCCGAAGCCGAGCGCTACAAGAACGACCAAAAGGGAATCGAAGAGAAGGCCACCGACATGGAAAAGGAAGTGGCTACGGAGACGAAGCGCGCCGACCGTTTCGATCTGGCCGAAGTGTTTCTTGAGATCGGGCTGGTGATTACGTCGATCACGCTGATGTCGGGCAAGCGCCTGTTTTGGTTTCTGGGCATTGTGATGGGCGTGGTGGGAATCGTGGTGGCGGCGACGGGGCCGCTGGTGCACTGACGAAATTTTCGTAATCCTCTAGACGTAGCCGTCTTTCTTCCACGTGTCCCAGTCGGAGCGGACAGCTTTGAGCATGTCGTCGCTCGCCTGGTGCAGCCACTTCGCTTTTTGCCGATCCAAATTGCCGAGAATCACTTTGCGGGCGGGACTGCCGAGATGGATGTTGGCGGTTTCCCAGCCCATGGCGTGGAGAAGTCGAAGCGCTGGCGCGGAGTCTCCCATGGTTACGATTTCGATGCGGGAACAGTGAGGGCCGAGTCGGCGAACGATCCAGCGGCCGCGCAACTGCACAAAGGGATCGGGGCAGCGGACGGCATGGGTGATGATCGCCTGGTAGAGAATCTCCGTGGGTCCGGCGTGATCGCTGGCCCAGTAGCAGGCGGAGGATACCAGGGCTTTGGCTTCGCGGGCGATGCGGCCTCCGTGCCATTCGGCAATGGCAACGAAACGCTGGTGACCGAGGCTGCCGAGTCCGGCGACGCGGTGGGTGATCCGGAAGGAAATGTCAGGGGCGGGTAGCAGGTGCTCGATGGCCTCGACCGCGCAGATGGGAACTTCGCCTTTCCATGTGGGCAGCGCGTCCATTTTCGCCCAGAAGCGGACCGGATCGCGTAGTTCGTTTTCGGCGATCTGGCGAAGCCATTTATTGTTTTCGCCGAGGACGAAAGGACGGCCTTTTTCGCGCATGCCTTCGCGGTAGCCTTCGAGAATGGAATCGCAAATGTCCTTTTCTTTGATGGGCAAATGTCCGGCGGAGGACGCCAGGTGCGCGCTCACGGCCAGACGAACCAAATCGTTGGCGTAGGACATGGGGTGAGCTTCGTCGAAGTCGTTGACGCCCCAGATGAGGCGGCCTTCAATGTCGCGCCAGGTGCCGAAGTTCTCCACATGCAAGTCACCGACGGCGAGCACACGCGGTCCTTTCGCCAGTTCCGGACAAACCTTGGGCCAGACCTGCGCCCAGCGGTAATAGGTGGCGCGCAGGAAAGGAAAAACCTCGGCCTTCATGTTCTGGTGTTTGAGTCGAAGGTCAGGCTTGACGATCTCGGTGTGGTGGCGGAGCCAGTCTTCAAACTGGCGTGTGGCTTTGACGACGTTCATAGCGAGGCCACGATAGCTAGAGGAGGAGCGGGAAGTCAAACGGCGGGCTCCGGGCTTCAGCCCTCGGCGTCAGACTGTCAGACCGGCTCAGTCAAGAGTGGCGGGGCTTGCGTGAATGGCATTGGCGCTCCGCGATGGACGCCGGGCTTCCGTCTTTTCTAATGACGCAGTCACGCGCACCTGTGACGGGCGTCACTGACATTGAACCGCGGACGAGCTTAAATAGGCACAACTGAATCAGGCCTTCTAGTTGTAAAGATCGCCCGGCCCCAACCCACAGAACCCCACAAGCCGTTTCCCCAGACGGCGGGGGCCGGGCGCCTGAAGGCTCTGAGACTTCCGCAGGAACGTCCTTCACCACATTCTTTATCTTTAATCTTTCACCACAAGCTTTCACCACAAAGGACACAAAGTCACACGAAGGAAACCTTTGGGTCTCACGCCTCGTCTGTTGCTCCTTCTTTTGTCTCCCCATCTCCGCTTGGTCATAGGTCGGAGTGGCTTGTGTGTCAGCGGGGACACAGCGTCTTCGTACAGACACTGAAACCTAGCACCGGCTACTCAATAACCTATGTATTTTCAATGAGATACCTTCCGGCAACCGTCCTGCATCTCCAACAGCGAAACGCAGCGACAGAGTGGAGGGCGGACATGAAACGGACAAGTGGATGGTTTCTGGCAGCAATCATTCTGGTGCTGGTGAATCCCCTGGTCGCGCAGACGGCGGAGTCCAATGCTTCCGTGCGGGCACCGTGGACGGTGCTGGTCAGCATCCCGGACCGCAAGCTGGCGGTACTGGTGAACGGAATCGCGGTCGCCGGCTTTGAGATTTCGGTGGGAGCTGACGAGAGTCCAAGTCCTGCGGGCGAGTTCACGATCGTGAACCGCGTCTCCAATCCTATTTATTACCACGAAGGCGTGGTGATCCCCGCGGGTAAGGGGAATCCAGTTGGCACACGATGGGTTGGGCTTAGCCAGAAGGGCTACGGGATTCATGGGACGAATGCGCCGAAGTCGATTGGGCGGGCGGCGTCGCATGGGTGCATCCGGCTGCGGAATCGGGACATGGAGAAACTGTTTGGCATGTTGCACGTTGGCGATGTGGTGGAGATTCGCGGCGAACGGGATGAGCAGACCGCGGAGATCTTCGGTGGAGAAGTGGATCGGGAATCAGAGGCTGTGGCAGAGGCTACGGTTGAGGTTCCGGGAGCGAAAACAGTTTCTAGTTTCTAGTTTTTAGTTTCTAGATCGGACTGCGGTTCGGCAAATCATCAGGAGGAATTATGCAAATGGCAATCACATTCATGGCGGTGGTGGCGGGCCTGATCTTTTCAGTGGCAGTGGCGCTGTTGGCGGAAGAGCTGATCTTTGGACAGGTGTTCCGGCTGTTCTTTGCCCGGCAGGCGGTTCCGGTGAAACCAGGGCAGAAGCGCTGAATACGATGACGCGCGAAGGAGAGCGACCATGCTGGCGTTGAAGTACTTGCTGATCACAGGCGGCTTCGGGATGATTCTCGTGGCCATGAGCATTCTGGCGTATGACCTTTACCGTGAACTGATCTACCGGCGCGCTTTGTCTGCGGCGCCGACTGGGCCCTTGCCGCCGCTGCCGCAACTGCGCTGGCGGACATCTCTTGCGCTGGCTTTGCTGGCGTGGGGACCGCTGCTGCTGGCGTTCAGCATTGTGGTGGTGCCGAGCGGAACGGCGGGAGTGCGCGTGAGCCAGATGAGCGGCACGCTGCCGGGAACGCTCTATCCGGGCGTGCATTTCGTGATGCCGCTCGTGGAGGAGGTAGCGTTGTTCGATACGCGGGACCAGATTTTCACGACGGGGACTGGCGAGGATGGAAAAGCGGCGGCGGGAAATGTTTCGACGAAGAGCCAGTTGATGGATGTGCAGGCAAAGGAAGGGCTGACGCTGGGGTTGGCGATAACGGTGCGGTACCGGCTCGATCCGAAGCGGCTGGATTACATTCAGGGCAGTCTGCCGCGGCCGGTGGAAAAAGAAATTGTTCCTCCGACGGTGGCCAGCGTGTGGCGGGAACTGGTTCCGAACTATACCGTGCGAGATGTGTTCTCCGCCAAGCGTGAAGAAGTGCGGCAGAGGGCGGCGGGGCTGATCACGAAGAAGCTGGCGGCAGACGGGATTGTGGTGAAGGAAGTGATGCTGCGCGATATCCAGTTGCCTCCGGAATACGCGCAGGGGCTGGAGACCTTGCTGCTGAAGGAACAGGAAAACGACCGAATGGGTGTGGAAACCGAGTTGAAGCAGAAACAAGTGCGCATTGCGGAGCTTGAGGCCGAGGCGACCAAGGTGCAGCAGATCAAGCAGGCAGAGGGGGAAGCGCAGGTGCACGTGCTGCAGGCGAAAGGCGAATCGGACGCCATGCAATACACGTTGCCGTTGAAAGAAAAGCAAATCCAGCAGAGCAAACTGGAGGCGGAAGCACGGAAGGAAGCGACGATCCAGAACGCCGAAGCAGCGGCCCAGGCCAAGGTGATCGACAGTAAAGCAGAGAGTGAGCGGCGGACGCTGCTGGCGCAAGCGGAAGCCGGACGCATCCGGGTGACGGCGGCCGCCGATGCCGAGAGAATGCAGAGTGAAGGCGCGATCTTGAAACAGAATCCGTTGCTCATTAATAAGATCGTGGCTGAGCGGCTTTCGGACAAGTTACAGATCATGATGGTGCCGGCTGACGGGAAGTTCTTCTTCGCCAACGACGTGCTTCATAGTATGAGCGCGGCAAATCAGGCGAGTCAGGCGGAGCAGAGCGAAGCGCAACCGCGATGAGCGTTTGCCAGCACGAGTTCGGCGTCCCGTTTGGCGTTCGGTTCGGGTTTTGGGGACACGGGCGGGCCGCCGCATCCGGATCATCGAGCCAGCGGCGGTGTCCAAAGTATTACCGGGGCGAGGAACCAGCCAAATGCGCGCTGCGGTTTATAATTCGGTTATCCCGAAGGTCATCCTGAACACGGTGAAGCGTGCCCCACGACTTGCATTCCGCCTCCGCGTTGGTCTGTGCTCATTTCTCTTGATTCCTGGGCTTGGGATCTGCAGTCTGGCGGCGGACTGGAGTGTGCCCGAGCAGCAACTCGCGCGGAAGATTGTTGCGGTCACCGGGCCCGGCGCCGTTGCATTGACCGTGGAAAACCGGTCTTCGCTGAGCAAGCGGGACAGCGAAATTGTGAGTGACGGACTGCACTTGGCGCTGGAGACCCTGGGCCTGCGTTTCGTGAAGCCCGAACAGGCTGCGGCTACGGTGGCGATTTCACTTTCTGAAAATCCGAATGCGTATGTTTGGGTGGCTGAGATTCGGCTAGGGGAAAAGGTTTCGATCGAAATGGTTTCTTCGCCGCACATCGGCGGCGTGGTTTCCACGCGTGACTCGATGCCGCTGAGTATCCGCAAGATTTCTGTTTGGATGCAGCAGGAGCGGATTCTCGATGTGCTGGTCCTGGAGGAGAGCACAACGCCTACGCACATCGCGGTGCTTGGTCCCGAGGACGTTTCGCTTTACCGGCTGCAAGGAGGAAAGTGGCAGCGCGAGCAGGTGCTGGCAGTGGCGCACTCGCGTCCGTGGCCAAGAGATTTGCGCGGACGACTCGTTCCGGGCAAGGATCACCTGTTGGATGTTTATTTGCCCGGGGTGATTTGCCGAAGCACAAATGGGATGCCGCTGGCGCTGAGTTGCCGGGAGAGTGACGATCCCTGGCCCCTGGTGGCGGGATCGGCGGGCGGCGGAGTGTCAGCTAATTTTCCCAGTTTTGTGGCAAGTACTCTGCCTGCGATTCCGCAGGTGGAAGCATTTTTTGCATCGACACGGAATTTCTTTACCGGCGCGCTTGCGCCAAGTGTGGGTAAGTTTGCGACTGTCCCGAAGTTTTATTCGGCTGCATTCTTGCCACGCGGGAAATATGTGCTTTGGCTTTTTGCAGCGGTGGATGGACAGATTCATATGGTGGATGGCGTCAGTGACCAGGCGGCGAGGCTCAACTGGGGGAGCGACGTGGCCAGCCTGAAAACCGCGTGCGGCGCGGGTTGGCAGGTGCTCGCGACGAGTTCCGGAGCGCCGGGCGGCGACTCGATTCGGGCATATGAATTTCCCGATCGCGACGCCGTGCCGGTGAGCGCGGCGGTGGACTTGGGGGCAGAGGTCACGGCTCTCTGGACTGAGGCTAAGGGCGACACCGCGATTGCAGTGACTAGGAACGGTGAGACGGGAAGTTATGAAGCGTTTCGTGTGGCAGTGGCTTGTAATCAGTAGCCTGGCCGCGGGAGCGGCGACGGCAGGAACGGCAGCGGGCGCGGAGACGCGCCCGCAATATGGAGGCACGCTGCGAGTTTCCATGCACGATGCGCCGTCGTCGCTCGATCCGGCCGATAACACGCAGGCGGATTCTTTTGCGCGGCGCAATCTGACATTTCTGATTTTTGAAACGCTGGTCACGGCGGATGCGGGCGGACGATTGCATCCCGGATTGGCCGCGTCGTGGCAAGCGTCTTCGGGGCAGATGCCGGGCAATCAGCATTGGCAATTCCAGATCCGACCTAAGGTCAAGTTTCACGACGGTACAGCGCTCACCGCGGAGCTTGTGGCGGCTTCGCTGCGCGTCGCCAATCCTGGTTGGAAGATCGTGTCAGAATCCGACTCAGTGGTCATTGAACTGGAAACAGAAGATCCGGAATTCCCGGCAGAGCTAACCTTACCGCGCAATGCGATCCTCAAACGAGAGCCGGGAGGTAAGCTGATTGGAACCGGACCATTTCATATCAGCAGTTGGCAGCCGGGGAAAGAATTGGTTTTGGCTGCGGAAGAAGACTATTGGAAAGGCCGTCCGTTTCTAGACACGATTGAGATCGAGATGGGCAGAAGCTTTCACGATCAATTGATAGCGCTGGAACTGGGCCGAACTGATCTAGTGGAGGTAGCGGCGGAACAGTCGCATCGAGTAGCAATGGAGGGAGGTTCCGTTGCAGCTTCCGAGCCAGTGGAACTGATTGCGCTTCTGTTTGCTCACGATCCGCAAACTCCCGCCGAAAAATCGCTGCGTGACGCTTTGGCGCTGAGCGTTGATCGCGGATCGATCCGCTCGGTGTTGCTGCAAGGAGCGGGACAGTCCGCGGGCAGCATTCTTCCGGACTGGATGACGGGATACGGATTTGTGTTTCCGGACGACGCAGATTTGGTGCGGGCTCGTCAGGAACGCGAGGAGGTGAAGGCCGCTCCCGCGTGGACGGTGGGATACGACCCCGGCGATTCAATCTCGCACCTTCTGGCGGAACGCATCGCATTGAACGCGAGAGACGCGGGATTGACGTTGCAGCCAACCAATTCGGCGACTGCTGATTTGCGAGTGGCGCGGATTCCATTGGTGGACAGCGATCCGTGGATTGCTCTGAGAGAAGTTGCTGCGGCAGCTGGGCTGGCACGGCCTACCGCGGAAGGAGGGTCAGAGCAGGAGCTTTACGCGGCGGAACAAGCCATGCTGACGACGCAGCGGCTGATTCCGTTGTTTCACTTGCCCGTAGCGTATGCGGCGAGTGCATCTCTTCATGGCTGGAAGCCGCGAGTTGACGGAAGTTGGAATCTGGCTGACGTTTGGCTGTCGCCGGGGAACGAGAAGCAATGATCTTTCGGCGCAAATTGCTGGCGGTGTTCGCGCTCACAGTTTTCCTGGTGGTGGCGGCAGTGGCCCTTTTAGTGTCGGCACTAACGCGACGCGCGTTCGAGCAAACGGAAAGTGTGCGGACAACGGCGCTGGTCACGCAGTTCCAGCGCGAATTCGAGCGGCAAGGCGAAGAGGCGGTTCGGCGAGTGGAGGCCGTTACGATGGCGGAGCCGGTCACCCGGCTGGCGCTGGTGTTGAATCAGGGCTCACCTGATACCGGGGGATACTTTGATCTGGCAAAGGTGATGGCGGAGAATTACCAGCTCGATTTTCTGGAACTCGTCGACAAACGCGGGATCATTATTTCTTCTGCGCAGTGGCCGGCGAAGTTTGGGTACCCCGACCCGGCATTTGAGAATCTCTCCGCATTAGCGGGCCAGCCAGCGTTCCTGAAGCAGGAGGAGTTACAAGATTCGACTGCTCTGGGGCTTTTCGCCGTGCGCGTGTCGCGGGTAGGAGAGAGTCCGGTGTTCGTGATCGGGGGCCGGCGGCTGGACAAGAGTTTTCTCGCAGGCCTGAACCTGTCCGCGGACATGCGCACGCTGCTCTACCAGAATCGGGGGGACCATTTTCTTCCAGAGTTATTGATCGACCCGGGCGGGGATGTTGGAACGAGCGCGGCGCGGCCTGTCAACAAGCTCGCTCCGTTGATCGAGGCGGTACGGCAATCAAACCGCGAGATGACCTCGGTGGTGCACTGGACGGCGGACCAGGCCGACGATGAGGTATTTCACGCCATCCCCTTACGCGGTGCCGGCGATCGGCCGCTGCTGGGAATTCTCCTGGTGGGTAATTCGTTGCGCTCGTATGTGGAATTGAAGCGGCGTATTCGGTCGTCTGCATTGCTGGTTGGAAGCGGGGGAATCGTGCTGGCGATCCTGCTGAGTAGTTGGGCAGCGGCGCGGGCAACGCGCCCGGTGGTGGAACTGGCGCGGGCGGCGCGCGAGGTAGCGGCGGGAAACTGGAACACGCAAGTTGAAGTTTCCGGTAACGATGAGATGGCTGAACTCGCAACATCTTTCAATCGCATGACTGCGGAGCTGCTCACGCAGAAAGAACGACTGGTGCAGGCGGAGCGGGTCGCGGCCTGGCGCGAATTGGCGCGACGGCTGGCGCACGAATTGAAGAATCCGCTGTTCCCTCTTCAACTCACGGTGGAGAATCTGGTGCGCGCGCGAGAGCAGAGCCCGGCACAATTCGATGAAGTCTTCCGGGAAAGTGCGACGACGCTGCTGAGCGAGTTGTCGAATTTGAAGGGGATCGTTGGACGCTTCAGCGAGTTTTCAAAAATGCCTCACCCGCAGTTGCAACCGGTGCAGCTGAACGAAGTGGTGCGCGCCGTAGCGCAGCTTTTTCAGGCGCAGTTGCAAGCACCCGGACGTGCGCCCATCACCTGCAGACTGGAATTGGATGAGAACTTAACTCCGATCGCGGCCGATGCCGAGCTCTTGCATCGTGCGGTTTCAAATCTGGTGCTCAATGCCATGGACGCGATGCCCCAGGGCGGCACGATGACGCTGCGCACGCGAGGCTATGATGGGCGGGCTATTATCGAAGTCTCGGACACGGGGCCGGGATTGACGCCGGAAGAGTGTGAGCGGATTTTCACTCCGTATTACACCAGCAAGCGGCATGGGACGGGATTGGGCCTGGCCATTGTGCAATCGGTGGTCAGTGATCATGGTGGAAGAATCAGCGTGCACAGCGAACCTGGACACGGTGCGACGTTTCTGATCGAGTTACCTCAGAATGGAAACGGACAACTAGGCCTGTCTGCTACAAGGCACGCTGGCGAGGTTGACCTGTGAACGGAAGTTCCGGCGCGAGCGTTGAGGAGGACGGTTGGCGACAAAAGCGCATCTGCTGATTGTGGACGACGAGGCCAACACGTTGGCATCGTTGTCGCGCGCCTTCCGTCTAGCTGGGCACGAGGCGACAGTCTGCGACAGCCCCGCCAAAGCGCTGGAACTCGCCAAGAGCCAGCATTTCGATTTAATTTTTTCCGACGTCGTCATGCCCGGCAAAGACGGCCTCACGCTGCTCGAGGAATTGAAAGCTCAGGGCGTGACGGCGCCGGTAGTGATGATGTCCGGGCAGGCGCACATCGAGATGGCGGTGCGGGCCACCCGGCTGGGGGCGCTGGACTTTCTGGAAAAGCCCATCTCCAGCGACAAGCTGTTGCTTACAGTGGAAAATGCGCTGAAGCTGCAGCGGTTGGAAAGCGAAAACCGGCAACTGCGGCAGAGGCTGGGGAAGCACGAAATCGTGTGGAAGGGCGACGTCATGCGGCGAGTGATGGCGCAAATGGAGCGCGTGGCAGCGAGCGAGACGCGGGTATGCATCCTGGGCGAAACGGGAACGGGGAAGGAATTGGTGGCACGAACCGTCCATGAAAGAAGTGCTCGTGCCGATGGGCCGTTTGTCACTCTGAATTGCGCGGCGGTGCCAGCGGAGCTGATTGAATCGGAACTCTTTGGGCATGAAAAAGGTTCGTTTACAGGCGCGGCGGCACGGCACATTGGCAAGTTTGAGCAGGCCGATCGTGGAACAATTTTTCTGGACGAGATCGGCGACATGCCGCTGCACATGCAGGCAAAGCTGTTGCGGGTGCTGGAAGAAGGCGAAGTGGAACGCATCGGCGGCGATAAGCCGGTGGCGGTGAATGTTCGTGTGTTGGTTGCGACTCATCGCGACCTGGAAGCACGCGTGCGCGAGGAGAAATTCCGGCAGGATTTGTTTCACCGGGTTTACGTGTTCCCGCTGGTTCTGCCGCCGTTGCGAGAACGGCGGGACGACATTCCTGCACTGGTCGAGCACTTTGCGGAGCAAGTGAGTGCGCAGAACGGGTGGAAGCCGATTCCGTTCAGTCTCGACGCGATGCAGGCGCTGCAATCCTACTCCTGGCCGGGTAACGTTCGCGAGTTGCGCAATATGGTGGAGCGGCTGATGTTGCTGGCGACTGATGGCGAGGTGGATCTTGCTACCGTGCAACTGGCTCTGCCCAAGACGGCGGGCAGCGCGCTCCCGGGCGTCATAGCTTCGGCTGGCGCGCTGGCCAGTCGGGTGCAGTCCTTTGAGCGCGAGGTGATTCTGGCGGAGTTAAAGCGCTGTCAGCATAACGTGAGCGAGGCGGCTAAATCGCTTGGCCTGGAACGCAGCCACCTGTATAAAAAAGCGGAACAGCTGGGGATCGATCTGCGCGCGCTGCGCCGCGAGCAAGAGCCGCAGGATTGATTTGTGATCAGGGTTCACGTGCACTTTTCGGGAGACCTCTTTTGGCAAGAACAATGGGCGTCTGGCTTCGCTGGCTCGTGTTTAATGTTTGTCCTATTTACCTTTTTCTTCTTTGTGTTTCTGCGTGTGAACTTTCCGCAAGTGATCCGCCTACGCCGCCAACTTACGGCGTGCGCATGGAGCAGGCGTGGATTCCCATGAAAGATGGCGTCCGC
Organism: uncultured Acidobacteriaceae bacterium; assembly: GCA_963719575.1. Lineage (GTDB taxonomy): Bacteria > Acidobacteriota > Terriglobia > Terriglobales > Acidobacteriaceae > Sulfotelmatobacter. Next base: position 15,764 of record CAVRCN010000019.1, on the reverse strand, counting down.
CTGGCGGCGACGCTCTATATGCCTGACGGCGCGAAGCCAACTGAGAAGTTCCCTGCCCTGCTCGAGTACTTGCCGTATCGCAAAGATGATGGGACAGCGGCGGGCGATTATCCCAAGCATGCGTATTTCGCGCGCCGCGGATATGTCAGTGTGCGCGTGGACATTCGCGGCTTCGGGGCCAGTGAGGGAGCGCCGCCGGAGCGCGAATATTCCGAGCAGGAGCAGGTTGACGGCGAGCAGATCATCGACTGGCTGGCCCACCAAAGCTGGTCGAACGGAAATGTTGGCATGTTTGGCATTTCCTGGGGCGGTTTTACGGCGCTGCAGATGGCGATGCGGCACCCTCCGGCGTTGAAAGCGATTATTGCAGTCCACGCAACGGCCGAACTGTTTCACGACGACGTTCACTACGTGGACGGCATAGCGCACATCGACGAATTCGAGTTGAACATGGATATGGCGGAAGGCTGGGTGGGCGCTCCCGATTACTCGCTCGACGAGAAGACTCTTGGGCCGCGCTTTGACTCGCCGCCGTGGTCGCTACTCTATCTCAAGCACCAGCACGATGGGCCGTTTTGGCGGGACCGCGTGCGGCCCCTGAGCGCGATTACGATTCCGAGTTTTCTGATTGGTGGGCTGCAGGACGGGTACCGCGACAACGTGCCCGATATGCTCATGAAGTCCAAAGCTCCGATCAAAGCGATCGTCGGCCCATGGAACCATTCATTCCCAAACGATGCGGACTTCGGGCCGCGAGTGGAATGGCGCGACCAGGCGGTACGCTGGTTCGACCATTGGCTCAAAGGGCGCGACACTGGCGTGGAACACGACCCCAGGCTTGTGATCTATATGCAGCACTGGCATCCGCCCGATCCGAACTTGCAAAGTGTTCCCGGCGAGTGGCGGCGCGAGGATGCGTGGCCGCCCCCGGATGCGAAGTCCACCACATTGTTTTTGCAAAGCAATCACACACTGGCCGAATCAGCGGCAGCCCCAGATAGGCATGAGCTGAAATACATTCCCTCCGTCGGTGTGGAAGCTGGATTCTGGTGGGGAGAATTATTGAGCGATCCGCGGCCGGTGGATGCGTTCAGCCTGGTTTATGATTCCGCGCCGTTGCAAGAGGAACTGGCGATCCTCGGACGGCCGCATGCGCGTTTGCGGGCTTCGGCGAACGCTCCTCTGGCCGATTGGTTTGGGCGGCTTTCCGATGTTGCGCCCGATGGCACGGTCACTCAAATCACTGGCGCGGGACTGAATGGCGCGCAACGGGAGTCGATGAGTGAACCGCGCGATCTGGAGCCGGGAAAAGTTTATCCACTCGACATTGAGATGCATTTGACGTCGTGGGTTTTTCCCAAGGGGCATCGCATCCGCGTCGCGATTTCAAATGCACTGTGGCCGATGATGTTGCCGACGCCGTATGCCATGACAACTTCGCTGGAACTGGGCGGGAATAACGCTTCCAGGCTGGTGCTGCCTGTGGTCCCGGTGCATGGTGCGATTCCGCCGGCGTTCTCGCCACCTGAGCCTTCCGAGGAGCGCACCGACATCAAGAGTGAAGGCTTTCCCTGGCCCGGTGAGTGGACCGTGGAGCGCGATGAGGCCCGGCAGAAAACGACCGTGCACTGGAAGGGCAAGGATGGATACGAATATCCCTGGGGAAAACAGGATGACTTCGAAAACCTCACTTACGACGCCGAGGATGCGCATCCCGAGACTTGCTCGGTTCGCGGTGAGGCGGAGAGCATTTTTGCGCTGAAGGGACGAACGCTGATTTGGCGCGGACATCTTCTGGTTACGACCGATCAGAAGAATTTTTATTACAAGTACACGCGGGAGTTATTGAAAGATGGCCAGATGATCAAGTCAAAGACATGGCAGGAGACGATCCCACGGGATCATCAATAATTCTCCGTAGAGACGTCGCTTGCAACGTCTCTACGAAACGCCACGGCCAAAAGCGGAGGCCTGCGACTCAGTCGGCGGCCGCCGATGAGAGAGTAGAGCTGCTCCTCAGATCTGCCGCCAGCAAACGGTGGAACAACTGCTCACCAGCCTCCCGGCGAACAGAGAGACGTCCCGACCCGTAGGCTCGAGACTTCAACCCGCGCTGCACGTCTTCGCAAATACCCAGATCTTCCTCCTGCACGCGGTTGCCTACGTTGACCGACTCTGTGTTGTAAGCGAGCTTCGACTCGCTCACGTCACCGAAGTAGAAATCGAAGATTACAGCGCAGTGGTCCGCATCAACCGGGATTACATAATTTGTGTCCATGTATCCCTCGTAGCAGTTAATCATCAAGTTGGGATATTGCCAGAAATACCAGGCGCGATCACCTTTTCGCGTGGCGCCGGTAGCGGCATCTTCGTCCGAGGAAACCATGGGACTCGACTGCAGGCAGTAGCGGTCCTCGTTTTCGATAGTGTACTGCTTGTAATCGAGTACGGAATTCAGGCCCTTGTGCAGGTGCGGCACGTGGTAGCCGCCGTCAAGATAGTTATCGACAAATACTTTCCAGTTGCAGTGGATATTGAAGGTTCGGCGATCGAAAAAGTGAAGCTTGCTGATGCCGAGAGGCGCCACGCGCTGCACCAGCCCGCCTAGAAACTCGCGCAAGGGCGCAGCCTGTGGATCGAGGTTCACGAAGACAAAACTCTCCCAGGTCTCGACGCGGATGGGCACCAGGCCATTCTGAGCGCGATCAAAATTCTGCACGCCATCAAACTCAGGCATGCCTTTCAGCGATCCGTCCAAGCCGTACTTCCAGCCGTGATAAGGACATTGCAGAATGGCCGCCTGCCCGCAGGGTTGCGTGACGACCGCCGCCGCGTGATGACGGCACACATTGTAGAAACCGCGCAGTTCCCCGTCACTGCCGCGAACCACGACGATGGGCTCTCCCGCGAGAGTAGTTGCTATGAACTCTCCCTCCATCGCTACTTGCTCCGTGCGAGCCACCAGTTGCCAAGTCTTGCCGAACACCTGGAGACGTTCAAGTTCTGCGATGCGAGGGTCGATATACCAGGGCGCCGGAATGGTGGATGCCTCGGACAGAGGCGTGCGATCGTTGTAGCTGGCGAGAATATTCTCCAGAGAAGCTGGCATGGTCTAGGCTCGATTCGTTCTGGCTGTAGCTTTCACGACAGGTCTTTGCCGGCTTCGTCCAGCGGACGATGTCTTGGCGGCAATCTCCTTCACCACCTCGGCTCGTGGAGTCGTATTCGGAGCCGCACCAATCGCGCGTTGCAACACGGACACGAACTGCTGAATTCTAGCTTCTTTCTTCTCAGCCAGTTCGCCTTGACGGCGGAAAAGGCCGGGATCCAACTCCGCGGTCAACAGCGCATCCTGAAAGCGCTCCATGGTCCAATCCAGGATGGAAACGATCATTTCCATGTCCATGTCTTTGCGCAACTCGCGCCGATCCAGGCCGAAGCGCACAAACAACACGGTACCGTAGGGATCCTCCGTGATCAGGAAGCGGTTGATCTCTCGCCTCAAATTCAAATCGGTTCCGTAATTTCCCAGCAACGCGATGCGATATGGAATCCAATCCTCGCGCAGCAGATGCTCCGTGCGCGTTAGCCAGTACTGCAGCACCGCAAAGAAACCACCGGATCGAACGTCCGGGGGCGCATCCAGATATTTGGGAAAGGACCGTACGGCGCGCTTGTAGACCTCGAAGAACAAGCCATCCTTGCTGCCGAAGTGCTGGAAAACCGAACCCTTGGCGATTCCAAGACCCGAAGCGATATCGCCGACGCGAGCCGCGTGATAACCGTGCTGGGCGAAATGCTGCATGGCGGCCTCGACGATGCGGCTGCGCTTGGCGTCGGACCGTGGACGCGCCGGTGTGACGGCCTGATACAGGGGCGGCGCTGTTCGATTGCTGGCGATACCTGACATAGAGATGACTTTTAGTCACAGAAGCATACAGGAGGCTATAGCCAATTTCAACTTCATTTTCATTGATGATTGCGGTAGTGTGGTCAGGTTCACGAGTATAGTCAGTGACCATAGGTCATAATGCAAATCGAAGTGCGAGCCAACCTTACGACGCAATTGTAATTGGCGCCGGCCACAATGGATTGACCGCGGCGGCGTATCTGGCGCGCGCCGGGCTTTCCGTGCTCGTGCTCGAGCGCAGGGAAATCGTGGGTGGATGCTGCGTCACCGAAGAGATCGCGCCGGGCTGCCGTGTTTCCACAACATCTTACATTGCCAGCATGTTACGCCCGGAGGTGATTTTCGAACTGCGCCTGGCGGACCACGGGCTGCGCATGATTCCGTGTGACCCGGCAATTCAGGTTCCCTTCCCCGATGGTCACGTCGTGCCCTGGTGGGCAGAGCGGGAGCGGGCTCGGCAAGAGTTTGCAAAGATCTCCGCGAAAGATGCGGCCCGCTTCGTGCAAGTGGACGATCAGCTCAAGAAACTGGCGTGCTATTTGCAGCCATTTTTCATGGAACCTCCGCCTGAGGTCGATGCTTCTTCGATGAAAGGTTGGATGAGCCTGTTTCGCACGGGCCGGCGCTTTCGCGGAATTACGAATGCGGAGGTTGCCCAACTTATCTCGTTCCTGACTGGCAGCCTCGGCGAGTTTCTCGACCACAACTATGAGTCGGAAAAGATGAAGACTATGTTCCTTGCCAACAACGTTTATGGCAAGCATGGGGGACCATACCAACCTGGCACCGCTATCGGATTGCTTTTTCATTTACTCAGCGGCGGAGAGCATGAGTTGCAGGGCTTCTACGGACACGTGATGGGCGGGATGGGGTCGATCACCCAGGCGCTGGCTGCGGCAGGACGTAAGCTTGGAGTCGAGATTCGAACGTCGGCCGCAGTCGCGCGAATCGACATCCGCAATGGCCGCGCCCATTCCGCTGTTCTTGAGGACGGAACGGAGTTGCGCGCACGCATGATTCTCTCGAATGCTGATCCCAAGCGAACTTTTCTTGGCCTGGTGGCGGCCTCGGATCTGCCGGAGGATTTTCGGTCGGCAATTCAAGGCATCAAGATGCAAGGCCCGTGCGCGAAAGTTAACATGGTGCTGGCGGAGGAGCCGCGCTTCACCGGGACTTCCCCGCGGGCTACACCTCTGGAACGCACGTTCTACACGTTGGTGCCTTCGCTTGAGTTTGCCGAGCGATGTTATGACATTGCCAAGTTTGGCGAGATCCCGGAAGAACTGTGGGTGGACTGCGTGGTGTCCTCTAATGCCGACGATTCACTGGCGCCTGCGGGCAAACACATCCTGACCTGTTTCGTGCAGTACGTTCCTTATCATTTGCGCGAAAGCAATTGGGACGACAAGCGCGAATTGCTGGGCGACCGCGTGGTGAAAAAGATTGCTGAGTACGCCCCCAACGTGCCCGGCGCGATTGTGGCGCGGCAGGTGCTGACCCCGCTTGACCTGGAACGCACATATGGATTGACCGAAGGAAATATTTTCCACGGCGATCTGCGCCTGGAGCAACTTTTTTTCATGCGTCCGGTGCCGGGCTGGGCGCAGTATCGGACGCCGGTTGAGGGGCTTTATCTTTGCGGGGCCGGGGCGCACCCCGGCGGCGGTGTAACTGGAGCGCCGGGGCGTAATGCAGCGCACCAGGCCTTGCGAGACTGGAAGAAAGGAAGATTTAACTAGCTGGGAGAACTTTGGAAAATAGCACGTCAGGATTTTGCAGGCAGCGATTCAGGAGCAAACTTTTCAGGAGCAAACAACATGAAGAAGAAAGGCATTCTTGAGCGGCTGAAGGAAGGCCCCATCCTGGGCGACGGCGGATATTTGTTGGAACTGGAAAAGCGGGGCTGGGTACGCGCGGGTCCGTTCACTCCGGAAGTGGTGCTGACACATCCGGAAGCTCTGCGCGAACTGCATGTGGAATTTCGGGAGGCGGGATCGGAAGTGTTGCAGGCGCTAACGTTCTATGCCAGCCGGGATAAGTTGGCCACAGTCGGTTTGGAGAACCGGATCGATGAGTTGAATCGGACCGCGGTTCGCATTGCGCGCGAGGTCGCCGGAGACCGCTGCCTGGTCGCGGGAAACCTCAGTCTGACTTGGATGTACGAACCGGGCAGTCCGTCGGCCGCCGATCGAGTACGAAAAACTTTCGACGAGCAACTTGCCGTGCAGATCGACGAAGGCGTGGACTTCATCATCGGTGAGACATTTTCCTGGTTAGGAGAAGCGCTCATCGCCGTGGAGCGCGCGAAGAAAACCGGATTGCCCGCGATGGTCACCATCTGCTTTGAAAATAAAGATGAAACCGCGGAAGGCAAAAACGCAGCCGATGCGGCCAAAGCTCTGTTCGACGCCGGTGCCGACATTGTCGGCATGAATTGCTTGCGTCCTCCACAGCACATTCTGGGCCCGATGGAGCAGATGCGCAAAGGGGTGCCAGGATATCTGGCGTGTCAACCGGTCGCGTATCGCACTCCCGCGGATAAACCGGATTTCACCAGTCTGCCAGAGTTTCCCTACGCGCTTGATCCTTTGCAGCTCACGCGCAAAGAAATGGCCGACTATGCACTACAGGCGCGAGATGTCGGGATCAACTTCATCGGGGCATGTTGCGGCACGGTGGCCATGCACATCCGGGAGATGGCGCGGGTGTTGAACAAGCTTCCGGAAGATTCGCGCGTTTGGAAAAAAGGCGGCGAGAAACCGATGTCCGCATATGAATACTACGATCACGACAATCTCAAAGCCGGTTCCGCAAAGTAGACCTGATCTTCAGCCGGTGTGTGCCTTACAGGGACGGTTCGGAAAATAAGGGCCCGGATTCGCCGGGCCCTTTTCTTGTACCTGCGTCGCCTCCGTGTTACCCGGCGTTCCGCAGTCGCGGATCTTCCGCCCGCACCAGAGGACCATCGACGAGATGCTCACTCAGGAACCATGCCTGCAGTTCGTTGGGCCGCAGCACGTTGCTCACGACCAGGTCATTGGTGCCGTCATCGCCGAGTTGGGAAGCTAGACGTGCCAGGGTGCGGCTATGGCGAACCAGAATCTGATGCGCGTCCAGCAGGCGTGAAATCTGGACTGGAACCTCTTCCCTGCCTCGCGGCGGACGCTCAATGCGAGTAGTCTCCGCCACATCCGCAGCCATGGCAATGGAAACTCCGCCGAGCAGTTGAATCCGTTCTGCGATCGCGTCTACGATCTCAGATTGTTCTCCATAATGCTTGTCGAACAAAAGATGAAGCTGATAAAACGTTGGCCCCGAAACTTGCCAGTGCGATTTTTTGTAAAGATCGCGAATTGTCATGGTATCGGCAAGCAACAAATTCAGTTGCTCGGTCATTTCCAGCCGCACTGGTTCTTCCAGTTCCAGCGGTTGCATATGAGAAACGGTGCCGTAGGCTTGTAGTTCTGCGGCACGTTGATGAAAACGCGGTTCAGCGCTGATTACAGTTTGACGCGTGGAAGCGATCTTCTTGGACATATGTATTCTCTCCATTGGTCTTCCCGGAATTTTAGTCCCAAGTACGCTGCCGGCAAGCAGGCGCGCATGAGTTTTTTCGCCGACCTCGCCGAAACTAGTGTCACCCGGGCGAGGTACCCGTCTACCTGGTTCGTTCTACTCCGGTTTGGATGCCCCGGAAAGGAAGAAGGTGCGCCCGCCTCGTTTCATGCGACGAAAGCGACCAGAACCGAATCCCGGGCCCAGGGCGGGCCGACAACGCGATTGCGCGCGGCGTCATAAACATTGCAATTGTTCAGCCGCCAGGTTTCTTCCGGTTTGACGGTCGTCGCAGCGGTTGCTATGATCGAAGTGCGGGGTGGAGCAGTCTGGTAGCTCGTTGGGCTCATAACCCAAAGGTCGGTGGTTCAAATCCACCCCCCGCAACCATCCGAATACGCCCCTCCTCGCAGACCCGCACGTCGGGTGCGAGGGGGTCAGTACCCAGCAAATCCCACGCCCCCTCAGCAATGTAGTACCAGCCTTCCCCGTCCACCGAGGGGTACATCCGCACTGCACTCAAGTGGCTGTGCAGTTCTTCCTTGGCTGCGGACGATTCCAGTTTGGAAAGGCTCTGCAAATTCTGAAAGCCCTCTTCTACAACTCGCCTTACTTCGCCGATTTGGGCCTCGATTGAATCTGGTGTGGACGACAGCAATCGGTCGGTGATCCCCGAAATTTCTTTCTCACGCACTGCAATTTCTTGAAGGATGTACTTGGAGTGCCCATTCTCCGCAATGGCTTGGGTGAAGTTGTGAATCTCTCGTTCCAGCTTTTCCTTCTGTCTTGGCTCAGCGTGAAATGGAGAACTGGCGCTCTCCGTTAGTGTAGGTTCCGCCCCTTCGGGGCGGGGATTTTCAAGGCATGAGGGTCTATCGTCCGATGACTTCCTCGCGTCAGCGTGCAACGCGGGAGAAGGACCTCCCGCGCTGCTGAGCATCGGCTCGATGAGCCTCCGGGTTATCCCTCAGCATGGTTGCGTCCCCGCAGTGCCCGCTTCCGTTTCGCCCGGCAAGATCATTGTAGCTCCGCAACGACCTGCCGTTTCTCAATGTCTGATTGGCCCGTGATTCCGCCAAAACCCAGAGCGGAGCTGAATCGTGGGTCTAATCGCCGATTTCGACAGTTACCGAAGTGATCTGTGGCACCCAAGAAAGTGTCCCAATTCGCATGGAGTTCAAAGCATGTGCGCTTAAGCTAGGGGTATGGAATGCAGGCGCGGTGCTTTCTTGATTTTAGGGTTTGTTGTTCTACTTGACTGCGCTCGATTTGCTTCTGCACAAACCCCGGCGCTCCCTCAACCAGTAGCAACTCTGGACTTATCCGAGGCGCTTCCTAAAGAGTCCGGAGAGCCTTGGTTATCGAGGGCAGCATTTTCGTCGGACAACTCTATCGCGTTGCGGATATGCCGAGCGGGCGATGAGGGTGCAAAGTGCTCCCAATACGTCGTTCAATGGCAGAACGGATCTTTCAGCGGCCTGGTTCCGACACAAGGAAGCCCCCGGTGGGGCGACAGGTCATCCGCCGACGGAAGTCGCATGTTATTCGACTTAGAGGAAAGGAAGGTGCCTAGATTTCGACACCTGTTGGAGAGCCTCCGCACCATCACGACCTTCGGAATGTCGGGGCCTGAAGACACCAACCGCGAGGTGGTACGGGTGATTGATACCGGCACACGGAGGTCGTGTTTTGAGTGGCATCGGAGTTTCCCAATGCGAGGAACCCGGGGAAGGTTTGCGACGATCTCTCCTTCCGGCGAACTCGTCGCCATCAAGGGGGAGAACAGGCTGTCCATTTATCGGCTTCCACCCGTTTGCGAAGGCTCGCCGAAAGCGCGCGACAAGTAGCACCAATCCGGTGGCTGGCCACTTCGCTCTTCACGCAGCTTGCTGGCGGCTACTCTGGCGCTGCCGTCTGGCGGCTTCCAACTTGCGGTCGCGTTCTGCGTGGATCTCCTGCTGACGCCCCGCCAGCACGTCCTTCGGCGCGATATAGCCGGTGGCACTGTTTAGGCGGACGTTGTTGTAATGCTCCACGTAGCCCTCGACCAGACGCCGCGCATCTTCCAGCGACAGCGGCGTTCCGGGCCGAATGCACTCGCTTTTCAGTGATTTGTGCCAGCGCTCGATCTTCCCGTTCGACTGTGGATAATAAGGAGAGGTTCGGACGTGCGTCATGCCCGAGATGCGAATGAACTCCTTGAAGTCGCGAGCGATGAACTGCGGGCCATTGTCGGAGATGATTCGCGGCCTCGCCTCCGGGTACTTCTCCTTGGCTCGCTGCAGAATCACTTCGACATCGGCTTCCCGCATGGACTCCCGCAGATCCCAATGCACGAGCAAACGACTGAACCCATCCAGAATGCTGCACAAGTAATAGAAGGTGCCGCACAGGTTGATGTAGGAAACGTCGATATGCCAGTGCTGATGCGGCTGTAGCGGCTGCTCGAAACCGGTTCCCTTGCGCGATGGTTTGCTCTTCCACCGGGATAATAATCCGGCATGCTTCAACACTCGCCAAACACTCGCCGGGCTGACGGCCACAACGTCAGCGTCGAGCATCATGAACGTCAGCCGCCGATAACCTTCCAGCGGGTTCTTCAAATGGAACCCGACGATTGCTTCTTTCTCCCACAGCTCCAACCAGAAATCACGGGGAACCCAACCGTTGTGCTCGTTGACGCATCCATACCGCTGCCGCCAGTCATAGAACTTGCTGGCGGTCACGCCCAGCCAAGGGATGAACCGTCCGACGCCGATCTCGGCTTTCTCCGACCAGCGCCGGACGAAATCCACGACTAGATCCCGCACATCATGCGGCACCCAGATACCGGTTAGAGTTCCCCAAGACTTTTTTTTAGCGCAATGTGCTCCGCCATCAGCTCAGCCAGGACCTCGTCCTTGGTCTGCACCTTCTTCTCCAAGAACTCGATCCGTTTCTGCTTCTCCTCCACTTGGCGTTGGGGGCGCTCTTGAGATTGAAAAGCGGCGGCTCCGTTCTCGAACAGTTCCTTCTGCCAGCGGTAGAACACTGTTGGTCGCAGACCCAGTTCTTCACACAGTTCCGAGACGGGTGCTTTGTCCACAAGATGCCGCCTCAGGATGGCTACTTTTTCTTCTGGAGTGTAATGCTTTCGTTCCTTCCTCATACGTTCGCTCCGTTATCTTAACGGAAGAACGCTTTCTCCATTTCCAGCTGAGGCAGGACAGTTCTCCTAGACCGCCAGCAAGCCCCGGAACCCTCGAGCGGCATAGTAAGATTCCGCACCGTTGTGATACGTGAAAACAGTGTCGAAGCGGTAGTCACAAAAAAATGCGCCGCCGAGTTCTCTGACAGCGGAAGGTGTCCTCACCCAGCTTGAAGTTTTCGCATCGAAATGTCCTAGTTTCTGGAACGCTCGATATTGTTCCTCCGTCAAAAGCTCAACCCCCATCGCGGCCGCTGCGTCCATCGCGTTGTCTTTTGGCTTATTCTCTTTCCTTGAATCGAGCGCTTCGCGGTCATAGCAAAGACTTCTGCGGCCTTTCGGACTTTCCTCCGAGCAATCATAAAAAATGTATTCGCCCGTCTTCTTGTCATGGCCGACAACGTCCGGTTCACCGCCGGTCCGTTCCATTTCACTCAGTGACCACAGTTTTTCAGCATTCGCATCCAGCCGGGCTTGTACTTTGGCCCAATCCAGACCCGGATGGCGGTCCATGTTTTTCTCGAAACGTGTTTTTAACGCTCGGAGTAATTGTTCACGTTGTTCTCGTGTCAGTTCTTTCCTGTTGTTCTTCGAAGATTTGGGCATGGTCTTTTGATTCCCTCCATTCACGATTTTTGCGCCGCCTGAGGCGGCCAGTTAGGCGTTTTGACACCGAACTGCCTGGCGTACTCGGCGTTCAGGCGCTGCCAGCCGGCGAACTTTGTGGCATCGCCGCCAGCGATGCGGCCGATGGGAGTTCCGCTGAGCATGCGATCCAGAACATCGAAAGAAATGTGCCACCCGGCAGCCCCCATGGAGATGAAGCGGCGATCGATCTTGGCCCAAAGCGTCAGGCGCGTGCCTCTGCCAAAGGCCTCAAGTTCCCAACGAATATCGCCGTACTCCAGCGTCTTGGGAGCTTCGACTCGCGTCACTTTTGTGTCGATCGGTGTAGGTGCTCCCACCCAGGTAAGCTTCACCGTCCCCACCGCACCCAGGCTCCCATCGGTCACAAAGGGAGCCCACTCGCGCAGTTGTGCCGGGTCGATCAGCGCCTGCCAGACTTTTTCCGGCGAGTGCCGCAGTTCCCGGACGAGCACGAGCGTCCACTTGTCTCCGTCTTCTTTTAGTACCCGCGCCAAGCGGGCGGGACCCGGTTCGTACGGCTGAGGTTCGGTCATTTCTCCTCCTTAGTCCTAATCTTGTCCTAATAGCGTGACCGCTGCTGAGCTGAGCTCGACGATCTTCACACGCGACGATACTCACGGGCGACCGGAACGTGTATACAATTTTGGCCCAGTGCCCAAGTCGAACTCAGATCAAGTTGAGCACAGTCCGAACCGCGTCAGGCACAACGGCATGGAGCATGGCGGGCATCAGAATCCGTGCGATCGGATAGGCGATCAGCACCACGGTGGCGACCGCCAACGCCCACGTTTTGGCCGAGAGGTGGCGTTCGAGACCATCCACGTGAGCGGACCACAGCCGGAAGAACTGCACGGTACTGTCCGGACCGGGTGCGTACTGCTGAAGGTCGGTCATATTCTGCTCCTTAGCGTTACCAGCGCGCCAACTGGGTGAGCTGGATGAGGTTTCCGCAGGTGTCGTTCAACATCGCGATGGTCGAACCTTTCGTGTCGGTGGGAGGCATCGTGAACACGCCGCCGCGCGCCTTGATCCGCTCGTAGTCGCCCTTGACGTTGTCGGTGAAAAAATTGGCCGCAGGCTGGCTCTGTTGAAATATCGCCTGCTGATACGTTTTGGCCGCGGGGTTGTTGTTCAGCGCCAGCTGCAGCTGCGTGCCCTCGGGTTCCTCGGGGGACGCCACCGTCAGCCAGCGGTATGGGCCATTGCTGAAATCGCCCTTCTTGGCAAAGCCCAGTACCTCGGTATAGAAGTGCAGAGCCTTATCCTGATCGTCCACGAATACGCTGGTCAATTTGATTTTCATTTCGTTTCTCCTTTATCGCGTGCGCGGTTTGGGCCGCGTCGTCTTCTCCCTGGTTTTATTGGTCTTATTTGTCGCCGTCTTCTTCGTTGGCGTTGATGGATCCATGCGGTCGAGGTGGCGTTCGAGAGCATCCACATGGGCGGACCAGAACCGGCGGAACTGGGCCAGCCAGGCATCCACCTGCTGAAACGGTTCCGGTTTCAGCCGGTAGAGACGGCGCTGTGCGTGCACCGTGGATTCCACGAAACCGGCCTCGCGCAGCACTCGCAGGTGCTTGGACACGGTCGGTTGCGTCATACGAAGCTGATGCTCGATCTCTCCCACCGATTGTTGGGACGAGACCAGAAGACTCAGTATGGCGCGGCGGTTGGGCTCCGCGATGATCTCGAATACAGATTCCATTCCCTTGATATACTCCACAGAGCATATACGTGTCAAGGTATATTTCCGGAAGATATCCGGATTCGACTCTTCTGCGAAGTGTCGGAACGGAGTTTAAAGGAATGAGTAAGGACGTGCTAGGGACCTTGCTCTTGCGGGACTCTTGCGGGCTGGGAGTGCTGGGAGCTCACATTGCCGCGAAGATCTTGTTGCAAAGGGCGCCTAATTTCTCCGGGGTCGCGCCCGCGCTATGGCCGGGACCGACGACCCCGATGTCGCAGAGCAGGTTGTTCTTCTCCGCGTTGATCTCCTTGAGCGTGGACTGCCACACCGCCCGTTCGCCGACGCCGGATACATTGGTCACCGGCATGGGCATCTTCCCCGCGGCCCAGGTATCCACCGTCACTCGTCCGAGGCCCGGGCGCAGCGAGATGGTCAGCGTGGTGAAGTCCGCCGTGGTGAACGTGCAAGACTGCGCATCGCCCGGCAGAGCCTTTCCCGACGGGACCGGCTCGCCCAGGATCTCGGCTGCGTCGGCTGACGTCACCAGCTGTCTGTCGCAGGCGTTGCCGGCGGGAGTGCTGGCAGCGGTATTCGCCGCGCCCTGCGATGCATCGGCGCCTTTGTTCGACACAGGCTTTGAACAGGCGCTGACGACCAGAAGAAGAGTGAGCGGGACACAGGCTAGGCGAGACATCGTTTTCTCCAGCTGTCGGAACCCGTCGACAGAACCACGAGCTGTGATGATAGTGCCTTCACGATGAAGGCGGTGAAAATGTGGGCTGAGTTGTGGGCTGGAGTTTTCGGTGTCACGTCCGATAACTCCCTTAGGATGAATGGCGGGGACGACGGGACTCGAACCCGCGGCCTCTGCCGTGACAGTGAAATCTTCACCCGTAACTAACTGAAAACACGCGGCACGGATGGCGCTACAGAAACGTTTCAGTGACCCTCGGAAACAGTTCGTGGACCCTTATTGGACCATAATTTCTGGTGTGCTTTCACACGGCAGAGGCCGGGCGAAATCATCTTCTCAGGGCAATGTTTACCCAACCACCACACCTCAGCCATTGCTCTTCAACGGTAGACGCCTGAGTGTCACGAATATCCAAAAACTATCTAGATGGTTTGCTGCAGTTTTAGTCGGCGAGGCAACTGAGCGTTTGCGGCGACGATGATGGTAGAGAGGCTCATTGCGACTGCGCCAACGCTCATAGTGAAGATCGGGTCCCCAGTGGACGAAAACGCCTGCTGCGACCGGGATGGCCACAAGATTATAGTGAGCACTCCTGCTCAGACCAGCCGCGGGTCGGTTGATAACCTCGATACGGAGCCTAAGAAGGGTCACAATGAATAGCACAACAGTTGTGAAAGATCCTGTCTGTGGCATGGACGTAGAAAACGCGACTGCCGCTGGGTGAACTGAGCACAAAGGGCAGACCTATGACTTCTGCGGTTCAAAGTGCAAAGAGAAATTCGATCTCAGTCCGGAGCGATACTCGGACAAGTCTGCGGCAACGCCGAGGAGCGACCACGGTTGCTGCAGCTAGATCCAAAGACGCGGATACGTTCTGCGGGGTGGGCTAGGAGAATGAGATGAAAGTGGACCCTGCTGTGTTTGAGAAGATGCTCCCTGCCGAACAAGTGTTTGAGGAAATGCTGTCTTATCTCGAAACCCTTGACGCTCAGATTGGCGGCATCATCCAACTATTGAAAGACAAAGGCCTCACCACAACCGCGGAATTTGCCCAGTATGCGCAGCGAGGTGACGATGCAGGCAATGTGAGGGAGCGTGGTATGCGCGTGAGAATGGAATATCTATTTTCCTCGGCCGCGAGGCGAATTGACGACTAGCAACTGCACCATGTCCAGCTCCACTTGACCGAAAATTGTGGGTTTTTCTCTGGGCTGCAACTCCGCTCGCTTGTCGTAGATCCCGATGTCTCGGAAGAATACGTACCGCTTTCAAACGAACCAATGAGGTGTGCCGGTGATTGAACGACTGAAGGAAACAGGGGGAGTCGCGTTCGGCTTTAAGGTAGTCGGAAAGCTATTGGACGAGGAACTCAAGACATTCGAACCGCAGCTTGAGTTCTTCATTGCGCAGCACAAAAAGCACCCGATCGGCATCCTCGTCGATCTGACGGAAATGCGCGGAGCCGAATGGAAGGCACGCTGGGATGATTTGCGGTTTCTCCAGAAGCACACAAGTCATATCGCTCGTATGGCAGTCGTCGGAGCCCACCATTGGGAAGAGCTTGTGGAGCTCTTTACTTCCGGAGCCGCCGTTCTCCAGTCAGAGACGCGCTACTTCGAATCCTCCGAAATTCAGCACGCCTGGCAATGGGCGAGAACCGCGAAGCACGCTGAAGATGCTCCCGTCCGTGTGATCTCACCGGCTACGGGGATTTGGAAGGATTACCGTCCCGAGTTCGTGGGCGTGTGATCGAACACCGGACTAAACACTGATACTGAGCAATAGGGACCAGTCTTCGCGTGTATGAGTTGTCATACTGCGAGTGGGAACCTATGTTGACGAGTTAAAGAATTCCGGCAGGTAGCCGAGGAGATTAGCAAATGTCTATCGAAAATTCAGTTGTCGCGATTTATCACACTCATACGGATGCGGATCGAGCGGTCAAGGAACTTCAGCGTGGCGGAGTCGACATGCACAAACTGTCGATCGTCGGGAAGGGATATCACACAGATGAGCAAGTGGTCGGCTACTACAATACCGGCGACCGAATGAAATATTGGGGCAAGGTTGGCGCGTTCTGGGG
>CAVRCN010000018.1:0-332887 GCA_963719575.1 uncultured Acidobacteriaceae bacterium | reverse complement strand
CTGCGCCCAAGGCAGGTGCGCTACCAGGCTGCGCTACGCCCCGACATGATTCGATTATAAATGAGACGAACGAG
Organism: uncultured Acidobacteriaceae bacterium; assembly: GCA_963719575.1. GTDB lineage: Bacteria > Acidobacteriota > Terriglobia > Terriglobales > Acidobacteriaceae > Sulfotelmatobacter. Next base: position 332,813 of record CAVRCN010000018.1, on the reverse strand, counting down.
TGAGCTGCCGGTCCTGGGCTCGGGCGGGTTATAATTTCCGGTCGCATATGCAGAATCCGCGTTACGCGTTAGTGGGCTACGTAAAGGGGCCGGCAGGGGAGTTCGTGGAGAACCTCCGGCGAGAGCTGCACCCCGATCTCCCCCATCTGGCAGCGCACTTGTCGCTGTTGCCGCCGCGGTTCTTGCGTGATACCGAAACCTCGGCTCTGCAGGTGCTGGAGCGAATCTGCGGCGAAGCCCACCCCTTCGAGGTTACTCTGGGCGACGTCGAAACCTTTACCCCGGCCACTCCCACGGTTTACATCCGGGTGAGTCAGGGGTCTGCACGCATGTGCGAGCTGCACGGCCAGCTGAACGCGCAGGCCCTCGAATGCAGCGAAGAATGGCCGTATACTCCGCACATGACCATCGTGAAAATGGCTGTGGGCCAGTCCGTGCAGAATGCCTTCCAGATTGCCCGCGAACGCTGGGCCGGCTACACCGCGAACCGGCGTATCTTATTGGAACGGTTGAGCTTTGTCCGCGAAGACGGACAAAATTCCTGGGTCGATCTGGCCCCGGTGCTGCTGGGACGCACGCTGGTATCGAGATAAGACTGCTGTGAGCGGTTACTACGCCCTGACCACGGTTACTCCTGCCGAACGTTACTCCGGCCGAACGACTATGGCCCTAAGTACATTTCCCTCCCGTGCGTTGCCAAAGCGCTGCTAAAGCTATAGATAAAAGAGTAGGCATTGGTCCGGAAAGCCCGCGCAGAGCCAATTCCGGCGGGGTCTTCCGGAAGGAACCAGAGAGGACGCATGCAGATCGGGGTCTACGGATCAGGGTACCTGGGAACGGTAATTTCGGCCTGTCTGGCAGATTTTGGCACTCCAGTTTCCTGCTGTCATCCCGACCGGACTCGCATGGTCGAGATGGCCCAGGGCAACATTCCTTTCTTCGAGAAGAATCTGAAAGAGATTATCCGGCGGAACGTGCGCGCCGGGCGGCTCATTTACTCGACCGACATTGAATCGTTCGCCCGCAAAACGCAGCTGATTTTCCTGGCCGAAGATAACGCCGACAACCTCAACGATGTGGTTTTGCGCATTGCACGGCTGGCGCAGAAGCCTCCGATTTTGACCGTGGTCACGCCGGTTCCGGTAGGCACCGCGGCGGCGCTCGAAAAAAGTCTGAAGGAAGCCGGGGTGCAGGCGACCATTGTTTCCCAGCCCATGTTTTTCACCGACGGTTGCGCCGTGGAAGACTTCAACTGGCCCGACCGGCTGATTCTGGGCTCGAACTCCAACGAAGCGGTGCAGGTTTTGAAGCAGATTTACCATCCCCTGGTGATGCGGGGCGTGCCTGTGATTGTGACCAACCAGGCGACCGCGGAACTGGTGCGGGAAGCAGCCACGGCGTTCGTGGCCACAAAGATTTCGTTTATCAATGAAGTGGCGGCATTGTGCGAGCGGGTGAACGCGGATGCGGTCAGCCTGGCTCTTGCCCTGGGGCTGGACAAGAAGATCGCGCCGCGCTGCCTGCAGCCCGGAGCCGGGATGGGCGGCGTGTTTGCCGAGTCGGATATGGATTCTCTGGCCGAGCTGGCGCAGTCTAAGGGCGTTCCGCTGAAGGTGTTGAGCGCAGCCCGCGATGTGAATCTATCGCTGGCGGACCGGCTGGTGGAAAAGATCGCACTTGCGCTGAATTCAGTGGAGAACAAAGACGTGGGCATTCTGGGCCTGTCGTTCAAGCCCAACACAAATTCGGTGGCCGGATCGTCTTCGGTGCGGCTCGCGGAAACACTGGTCTCGAAAGGCGCGCGCGTGCGAGCCTATGATCCCGTGGCGATCCCCGAAGCCAAGATCAGGCTCAACGGTTCGGTGAAATACTGCGATTCCGCGTATGCGGCGGCCGAAGGCGTAGACGCGCTGGTGGTGGGCACGGGCTGGCCGGAGTTCCGCGCGCTCGATTTCGACCGCATCAAGAACCTGCTGAAGAAGCCGCTCATCGTGGATACGAAGAACCTGCTCGATTCCGTGCGGCTGCGGGCTTTAGGGTTTGAGTACGTGGGCGTAGGCCGCGGGTAGGCCGGGCGCGTCGGGCGTTTCGATATTCATTCTCGGCATTTTGATTTGTCGTCCCCCGGTGCAGGCCCTCCCCCACCCCTCGAATCTACTCCCTAAATACACCTTGTCATCCTGAGCGAAGCGAAGGACCCGTGCAATTTGCCGGCAGTGCCTCAGCGTCAGCAAGTTGCACAGGTCCTTCGGTCCGCAAAAGGCGCGGCCCTCAGGATGACAGGCGGCCGGTGCGGGGGCGGATAGTGGCAGGCGACCCAAAATTGCTCCTCCGGACACTGCACCGATACCGAAGCCGTCTTAGGTCTGCCAGCTGCGAACTACAGTTGCTATAATCGTAATGGCGGTGGGAATAGCTCAACTGGCAGAGCACCGGACTGTGGCTCCGACGGTTGCGGGTTCGATTCCCGTTTCCCACCCCAGATCTAAAAAGCGAGCATCCTGGCCAGCGCGACACCCGGCCCCACCCGGGCAACTGGCTTCATCGCGCCAACGTCCCGACACTCCCATTGCAGGTGGAACTCTGAAGTCTGGCCCCTGGGAGATAATCGCGCCGCAATCGCGGGCTGTCTCCCCGATATATAAACAGTTTACCTTGCAAGGCACACTTGCAAGTATAACTGTTTGTGTGTAAGATAGAACTACTGTGGCGCGAAAGACGATTGAAATCTCTGCAGCCGACTTTATTCAGGCGGTTGGACTATTAGTGCGCCGCGTGCGCGCCGCGGCGGCATCGCACGAGCTTTCGCTGACCGAGGCCGCTGTCATGGCGCGCCTGGCGAATGACGGGCCTGCAACCACCGCTGATCTGGCGCGCGCGGAAGGCATGAAACCGCAGTCCATGGGGACCACCATCGCGGCGCTTGAGGAAATGCGCATGGTCGAGCGCAAGCCGCATCCTACCGACGGCCGCCAGGTGAATATTGCGCTCACCGCCAAAGGCGCCGCCGTGCGGAAGAGCGCCAAGGATGCAAAACGGACGTGGCTGGCGCAGGCCGTCGCTCAACTCGACGAACAAGAGCGGGTCACTCTGTTTAAGGCTGCCGAGATCATCCGACGCCTGGTGGAAAAGTGACGGCCTTCGAAAGCGATCACAACGAAGAGAGATCGCAGCCGGTGAAGCCTGCAATCAGTTCGGATGCACAGGGGGCTTCTCTTCCTGGAAGTTCGGTGTCGCACGCCTGGCGAGCGCTGCGGCATCGCAACTTCAAGCTCTTCTTCTTTGGCCAGAGCATCTCCGTGATCGGCACCTGGATGACGCGGCTGGCCACGAGCTGGCTTGTCTATCGGCTGACCCATTCGGCGCTGCTGCTGGGCGTGGTCAGCTTTGCCGGGCAGATTGTTTCGTTTTTGCTGGGACCATTTGCCGGCGTGTGGGTCGAGCGCCTCAATCGCCGCAAGATGCTGGTGTGGACACAAGCCGCCGGAGCAGTTCAATCGCTCGCTTTGGCCGCGCTCACGCTGGCGCATGTCATCAACCTCTGGGAAATTATCGCTCTCACCGCACTGCAGGGCGTGATCAATGCCTTCGACATGCCCGGGCGCCAATCCTTCCTGGTACAGATGGTCGAGGATCGCGGCGACCTCAGTAACGCCATCGCCATCAACTCCTCGATGGCAAACGGCGCCCGGCTGATCGGCCCGGCGATCGCCGGCGTGGTGATCGGAGCCTTCGGTGAAGGCTGGTGCTTCCTGATCGACGGCGTCAGCTATTTTGCCGTGATCGCCTCTTTGCTGCTGATGCGCATCAAGCCTTTGAACGTCCGCCGCAAGGCGGCCAGCATGCTCGAACAAATGCGTGAAGGTTGGGACTACGTTCGGAAGTTTCGTCCCATCCGCACCATCCTTCTGCTGTTTGCGCTTCTAAGCCTGATGGGCTACTCCTATGCTGTGCTGTTGCCAATCTTTGCCGCTCAGGTGCTGCGCGGCGGTGCTTATACCCTGGGCGGGCTGACGGCGGCTTCAGGAATCGGTGCGCTCACGTCGGGTCTTTCCCTGGCGGTCCGCAAGTCGGTGGTCGGGCTAACGCGCATGCTGCAGATAGCGGCCGCGACGCTGGGAGGCGCTCTGATTTTTTTTGGTCTCTCGCATGTGTTGTGGCTATCGCTAGCGCTGATGGTGTTCGTTGGCTTTGGCTTGATGCAGGGTGCCGCGGTAAGCAATACCATCATCCAGTCGCTGGTACCGGAAGACAAACGGGCCCGCGTGATGGGCTATTACACGATGGCGTTCTTCGGCGCGGCGCCGTTCGGCAGCCTGCTGGCGGGCGCGCTGGCCCACCGGATCGGAGCGCCCCACACCGTCATGATTACTGGCGCTTTTTGCGTGGCCGGCTCGGTCTGGTTCACGTTCGAACGGCCCAGGATCAGAGAGCTTATGCGCCCGATCTACCGGGACATGGGTTTGCTGCCAGCGAGCGAGATAGACTTGATTTCCGACGTACAGGAAACGGTCCTATGAAATCGAATGAACTCCGCGCCCCGAGCGAAAGGAGAAATCAGAGTGAACTGGTATGACTACATCGCCTGTTTTTTCGCTGGAATGTTTCTCGCAAATGTCGTGCCACATTTCGTGCATGGCATTTCGGGCGACCGTTTCCCGACACCATTCGCTAGCCCTCCCGGAAAAGGATTGTCTTCGCCAACGGTGAACGTGCTCTGGGCACTGTTGAATCTGGTCGCCGGTTACATCCTGTTTCGGGTGGGAAAGGTTTTGAGCGGAAACCGCTTGGCGCTGATTACTTTCTTCGCAGGCATCGCTGTAATCAGCATCATGATGAGCCTGCGATTTGCAAATAAAGAAGTGAAGTAATCAGGTCCGGAGATTGTTTGATCGAAAACCGCCGCGGCTCCCCGCCGAAAGGAAAAACCGTGCCTCTGACAAAACTCGATACCACCGCCGCCCTGGTCGTGATTGACTTGCAAAAAGGCATTGTCAGTTTGCCGACCGTGCACCCGGTCAGCGAGATCATTGGCCGAACTGCGCAGCTCGCGCGCGCATTCCGTGAGCGAGGTCTGCCGGTCGTTCTGGTCAACGTAACGGGACGCGCTCCTGGCCGCACTGACGCTGGAGCCCCAAAGTTTTCTTTTCCAGCAGACTGGGCTGAACTTGTTCCTGAACTGCAACAGCAATCCACCGATCACGTCGTCAGCAAGCAGCGATGGGGCGCGTTCATCGGCACATCACTGGATGATTACCTGCGCCAGCGCGGCGTCACTCAAATCTTTTTGACGGGCGTCGCGACCAGCGCTGGCGTGGAGTCAACGGCGCGCAGTGCCTACGATCACGGCTACAACGTTGTGCTGGTCACGGATGCAATGACGGACCGGAGCGAAGAGGCGCACCGCCATTGCGTCGAGAAGATTTTTCCGCGGCTGGGTGAGACGGACACAACTGACGACGTGCTGAAGTTGTTGCAGGAAGTTCCGGCTCGATGAGCTGGACACAATCGACAACTTGCCGAAAACACGGCAACGCCGGATTGTGCGGGTAGTGGATCAGCTTGAATTTCTTCGCGTACTTCATAGCGCACTTAGCGGTTAAAGTCTTTGATTCCGCAGGAGCAAGAGCCTTTAACCGCAAAGTTCGCGAAGCAAGGCCGCAAAGGACGCAAAGAAATTCAAGATGACCCCACTACCAGTGTGCGCCCTGCTTACTCTCTGATGAGGCTTTACCCTTATACTGGAGCGAAATTCATATCAGGTCCGCACTCACTTCGCTGCCGACCTGCCTTTGAGGAACTCATGGCCGCCTTAATCGATGCGATCAGCGTAAAACGTAAGACCTTGTTTGAGTTTGAAAACACTCCTTTCTATTGCCTGGAAGCAGAAGTGAATACGCCGACGGCGCGCGGCGGCCAGACCCTGGTGCGCTTGAAGATGCGCAACCTTCTCACCAACGCGGTCTTTGAGAAGAGTTTCAAGGCGAGTGACAAGTTCAAGGAGCCGGACTTAGAGTCGGTCCCGGCATCGTATCTCTACAGCGACAACGATGGCTCTCACTTTCTGGACCAGGAAAGCTACGAGACCCTGACTCTTACCGAGGAGATGGTGGGGAATGCGCTGGACTTTCTGATTGAAGGCGCGATCATTCAGTTGCGCAAGTACAACGGCAATCCCATCGGTTTACAACTCCCGATATTCGTGGAGCTGAATGTTACTTCCACGGAGCCCGGGGTTCGTGGCGACTCGTCGGGTGGCACCGTGACCAAGCCGGCTCGGCTGGAGACGGGCCTGGAGATCCGCGTTCCCCTGTTCATCAAAGAGGGGGAAAAAGTGAAAGTATCCACGGAGAACCGGGAGTTTGCGGGACGGGCTTGAATCGATTGCCTAAACGTTCCCACCACCAATCTGTCCGTTTTTCGTAACAGGTCCAAGAAGCATCTTGCGCTGTCGTCCTTCTGCTGCTACTTTGCAGCCAGCTAACGGGCCAGCACCGACTGGGAGAATTGCAGACGGCTCGGTTCCTTTCCCTGGGTTGAGTTCCTCGAAAGACCCCTTAGCAATGCTGCCCTGCACCTCTTCATGCTCGGTTCGGCCCACCCGAAAGGAGATCTATGCCTACTCCGAAAAAACGTCTGCCGCTTGCCGGTAGTGAGCGCGCTCCGATGGAAGGAGCGCAAGAGATAGGACCAGCCAACCCCAACGAAACGGTTGACGTGACCATCCGTCTGCGATCTCGCACCGGGAAGAAGCCGATTGCCAGCGCGGATGCGTACGAGAAACCGATTGAGAAACGTACGATTCTAAGTCGCAAGGAATTCGAGAAACTCCATGGGGCCGACCCGGAGAGCATTGCTCGCGTCGAAGCATTTGCCCGCCAACATAAACTCACGGTCAAGGAAAAGAGCGCGGCACGCCGCACTGTGATTCTCTCTGGCACGGTCGCTGCTATGAATGATGCGTTTGGCGTCGAACTGAAGGAATACGATCACCCCACCGGGAAGTATCGCGGGCGCACGGGAGCGATCCAGCTTCCCGCGGATTTGCGGGACGTAGTCGAAGGCGTTTTTGGCCTGGACAATCGCCCGCAAGCCAAACCGCATTTTCGTAGGCGGCGTGGGCTTGCCGGCGCCCGCGCCGATTCCGTCAACTTGTCCTACACGCCCCCGCAAGTGGCTGGGCTCTACGATTTTCCCACTGGCGTGGATGGATCCGGAGAGTGCATCGCGCTCATCGAATTGGGCGGCGGCTACAAAACTGCCGATCTGAGCAGTTACTGGAGCCAACTCAAGCTGACCGAGACCCCCGCCGTGTCGGCAGTTCCAGTCGGCAACGGCAGCAACAACCCCACCGGAGATACGAACGGACCGGATGGCGAAGTCATGTTGGATATTGAAGTGGCCGGATCGATCGCGCCCGGCGCAAAGATCGTCGTCTATTTTGCGGACAACACGGACGCCGGCTTTCTGAACGCGATCACCACCGCGGTGCACGACAGCACCAACAACCCATCTGTGGTCTCCATCAGTTGGGGCGGTCCGGAATCTTCATGGACACAGCAAGCCATGACGTCAATGGATGAAGCATTTCAGTCGGCGGCCGCCATGGGTGTGTCAGTTTGCGTTGCGGCCGGAGACGACGGCTCGACGGACGGCGTAACCGACGGCCTGAACCACGTGGATTTTCCGGCGTCGAGTCCGAATGTGCTGGCCTGTGGAGGCACTCAGTTGGTCGCCTCAGGCGATAGCATCACCAGCGAAACTGTGTGGAACGAACTTGCAAGTAATGAAGGCGCGACCGGAGGGGGCGTCAGCGACATCTTTCCGCTTCCCAGTTGGCAAGATGGGGCCGGAGTGCCGCCTTCCGCCAATCCGAAAAAAAATGTTGGCCGCGGCGTTCCGGATGTGACCGGCGATGCCGACCCAACCACCGGTTACGTTACTCGCGTCGATGGAAGCCCCGACGTGATTGGCGGTACCAGTGCTGTCGCCCCACTGTGGGCTGGATTGATCGCGCTCATTAACCAGAGCATTGGAAAACCAGTTGGTTTTATCAACCCCTTGCTCTATCAGGATGCAGGCAAGGCGCGGGATCTCAATGACATCACCTCCGGCAACAACGGAGCCTACTCAGCGGGTCCGGGATGGGATGCATGCTCTGGCCTGGGATCTCCGATCGGGACTCAACTTGCGGCGTCGTTGGGTGCGCTATCGGAGCAAGCCATTAAAACAGGAACCTAGTCCTCAGGACATAAAAGCGGCGCAGCCCCAGTCGAGTCGAACCGGTTTCGAGGTCGAACAAGGTCGAACCTCATTTCAAGTATGATCTCTGCAACTACAGATTTGCTCCCTGTATCTGCATACGGCAGGATGGGGACAACTCCAGGTCTAGTTGCGCAGTTTCGAGTAGATGGAGAGCTCGATGAGGACGGCTGGCAAGCTGATCGCTGCAGGAGTGCTTATCTTTGCGGTGCTGCAGTTCGTGCGGCCACGCATCCCCGCCAAGCCCGCGACGGCCGAATTGCAGGCGCCACCTGAGGTCAGGCACGTTCTGGAAAAGGATTGCTATAGCTGTCACTCGGACCAGCGACGGCTCTCGTGGTTCGACCAGATCGTGCCCGGCTACTGGTTGGTGCGGCACGACATTCTGACCGCGCGTGAGCACCTCAACTTTTCGACACTGGGCTCGAAGCCCGCGGCTGCGCAGAAGGCGGCGCTCTACGAGGCTGTGAACATGATCCAGCTTGGGGCGATGCCGCTGCCAAGCTTCCTTAAGCTGCATTCAGAAGCCAAGGTGACCGCAGAGGAGCTGGCAACGTTGAAAGCGTATTTGTCCCCGTGGACGCTCGCAGCGAACCAACCCAGCAACGTTGGAGATAAAAGCGTGTCGAAGACCGAGGCTGCACCGGCGGCAGTTCCCGCTCCGGTTGATTTGGCGACGGTTCAGCCAGAGTTCGACGGATTCCCGTTCGATCCGACGTTTGAGAACTGGAAGCCAATCAGCACGACGGACCGCGGCGACAATAACACCTTCCGGTTCATCCTCGGAAATGAGATTGCGGTGAACGCGGCACGCTCGGGCAATATCTCGCCTTGGCCGGATGGCGCACGCTTCGCGAAAATCGCGTGGCAGCAAGAACCGGGCCCCGACGGCCTGATGCGCCCCGGCAAGTTCGTGCAGGTGGAGCTGATGCTGAAGGACGCCAAGCTCTACAAAGACACCGAGGGCTGGGGCTGGGGCCGCTGGCGGGGGTTGGATCTGAAGCCTTATGGCAGCAATGCGCAATTCGTGAACGAGTGTACCGGCTGCCACCGGCCAGTGCGAGGCAATGACTACGTTTACACGCTCCCGATCACGGCGGCAAAAATCAGTGGTGAAGAGGTGGTGAATAACCGCGCCGCAGCGCTGCCGGGGAGCCTGCCTTTTCAGCCGCTCGAGTGGAGCGCGATCACGATGTTCGTTGACCCGGGAAGCCATACGACGGCGACACTTTACGGCAACGACGCAGCGATGCAGGCCGTGCGGGCAGCGGCTGCGAGTGGCGCGACTCCGGGCGTCGCTCCAGGCGTCGCTGCGGACGTTGCTCCGGACGTCGTTCCGGACTATCCGGCAGGTGCGGTGCTCGCGCTTGTCACCTGGGCGCAACGCGACGACCCGCACTGGTTTGGCGCTCGCATCCCGGACATCCCGCTGTCAGTGGAATTTGTGCAAGCGACGGCTGCGGGAGCGGCAACCAGCTACCGGAACTTCGCAGGAGCGGGTCTTGTTGAGAATCATCCAACCGCTGCCGCGATTGCACAACGGTCAAGCTTTATTGTGGACCTCGCTCCAGCGCGGCTGCCGTGAGTTGTTGGTTTGAGTTAAACTCATCGCTCGCCAATCCGATTCAATTTTGACGGAGGAGGACTTCTGTCCACACCGATCGAAGATTACGCCATGATCGGCGACTGCCACACAGCGGCCCTGGTTTCAAAACAGGGCTCGATCGACTGGCTTTGTTTTCCGCACTTTGATTCCGCTGCCTGTTTCGCGGCGCTGCTCGGAACTGCGGACAACGGGCACTGGTCCATCTCACCCTCAGAACCGATCCGAAACATTCGGCGAAGGTATCGCGAAGGAACGCTTATTCTCGAGACCGAATTTGAGACGGAAAGCGGATCGGTGACGCTCATTGACTGCATGACGCCTCGCAATGAAACGCCAGATCTTCTAAGGATGGTCGTCGGCACCAGAGGCCAAGTCCAAATGAACCTAGAATTGGTGATTCGATTCGACTATGGTTCGGTGGTGCCCTGGGTTCGCAGTAATGATCACGGAATCTGCGCAATCGCTGGTCCAGATAAGCTCAGTTTGCGTACCGAAGTGCCGCTTCGCGGAGAAGATTTCAAAACGGTTGCAACATTTACCGTGGCTGAGGGACAGAAGGCGTCATTTGATCTTGCCTGGTATCCCTCACACCAGTCTGAGCCTTTACCGTTGAATATTGATAAGGCGATTCAAGACACGCAGAATTGGTGGCGGGAATGGTCCGATCGCTGTTCTTATCAGGGCAAGTGGCGCGCTGCGGTATTGCGCTCGCTGATCACCCTAAAAGCCCTGACATTTCTGCCCACGGGCGGGATCGCAGCGGCGCCTACAACTTCACTCCCGGAATCGCTGGGCGGCGTACGAAACTGGGACTATCGCTTTTGCTGGGTGCGTGATGCGACGCTTACGCTGCACTCGCTGCTCGATGCTGGATACCACGACGAAGCCTGCGAGTGGCGTGAATGGCTTCTGCGGGCCGTTGCGGGAAGCCCATCAGAACTGAATATCGTCTATGGTCTTCGCGGCGAACGCAGGCTGACGGAACTCGAACTTCCGTGGCTCTCGGGGTACGAGAACTCGACACCAGTCCGGACCGGAAACGCTGCTTACAACCAATTTCAATTAGATATTTTCGGAGAGGTGGCCAATACTCTTTTTCAATGTCGCCAGGCAGGGCTCAAACCGCCCAAGGACGAAGGCGAAGACGTTGCACAGCCGCTGATTGAATTTCTTGAGACCGCATGGGAGCGCCCGGATGATGGCATTTGGGAAATGCGCGGTCCGCGCCGGCATTTCGTTCACTCCAAGATGATGGGGTGGGTCGCCGTCGATCGCGCTATCCGGTCCGCCGAACAAGGCTGGATCTCGGGAGACATCGCGCGATGGAAGACGCTACGGACCACCATCCACGAACAGGTATGCCGGCAAGGCTTCGATGCGGGCCTCAATTCTTTTGTGCAGTATTACGGCTCGAAACACCTCGACGCCAGTCTCCTCATGATGCCCCTGGTTGGCTTCCTCCCGGCGGATGACGCGCGCGTAGCCGGAACTGTTAAAGCCGTTGAAACACATCTCATGGAGAGCGGCTTCGTGGGGCGGTACACGCAAGACCCTGACGTTGATGGTATGCCGCACGGCGAGGGCAAGTTTCTCGCCTGCACTTTCTGGTTGGCGGACAATTATGTGTTGCAAGGCCGCCATCAAGATGCAATCCGCATATTTGACCGCCTGCTGGATATTCGAAATGATGTCGGGCTGCTTTCCGAAGAATATGATCCGGTCGGAAAACGTCTCCTGGGTAATTTTCCTCAGGCGTTCTCTCACGTCGGTTTAGTAAACACGGCCCTCAATCTGAGCCGAAGTTTCCGTCAGCCCGCGGTCGACCCTGCGGCAGCCGTCGATTCGCGTTGAAGCTCCGGAACCAGCGCTGCGACGGGAAGCATTTGCTTCATGTCTGCTGTTCGTTTCGTTCATCCTGCGCCAGTTCGGGTGAGAGAGTTCTTGTCGTGGTGGTTCAATTCTTCGGTTTTTTGGCCAAGGTCGAGGACAGCCTGTCACTCGCTTCTGCTATTTGCGTTTCCCCAGCCTTGAACAGACAGCAATGCTTGTACTTCTTCCCGCTCCCGCATGGGCAAGGGGCATTTCGACGGTATCTCATGTGGCGCGAGAACGTCAGGTCCATCAGAGATGCCGTGTCCTGATGGAACATCTCCTTGAGCATCGCATACAATTCAGGGTCCTTTTTTTCGAGCAGCTCCGGGGACTTGAAGAAATACTCCGCCAGCACCGCAAAGAATTCGTGCTCATTCGTGTATGCGTGACCGCGGATGCAGGAGTGATTCCTGGAAGGATGGGAAAGCTCCCGTGCTACATATTCCACCCAGTGCTTAACGGCTTGCCAGGGGAACCTCGGGCGGGAGCCCGTTTTCGGCCTCTTCCAACTCCACCAGATGTGCGAATTCATGGATACCCACATTGTCCCCGGTGGACGCCGTATCGAACCCCGCGAGCAGCGACGGCTTGGACAGAATCATCACACCGCGTATTTGCTTCAGACCAACCATGCCAAGAATGTTCGCGTCGGCATTCCCGGTTGTTTGATACTCATCTCCGAACGAGTCGGGGTAAACAAGCACTTCTCCGAGGCGACGGTATTCCCAGTCGTGGAATCCGAAGATAGGAATCGCCGCACTAGCGGCGACCAAAACCCGAATGGTGTCATCGACCTCGGTCTGGATGCCAGTGATTCGGACCTCAGCCAGGAAAACTTTGACAAGCTGTCGAAAGCGTTCTTTCTCATCTGCCGGCAATGCTCGGAAAAAGGCGACGTGAGACTCAAGCACCCGTTCCCAAGAAGGGGGGAACGGCTGTTCCATCACTTTCAACCGCCTTATGCATCGCCGTCGAACCAACCAATAGATAAACGGAGAGAGACCCAGCGAAAGAAGAACAGGATGCGAAAACCAGCCTGCAACCAAAGACGTTACTAGCGCAGCACCAGCAAGAGCGAAGGCGTAATTGCGGTTTCGCCGGTTCTCCTCGATGGTCACAAGCATTGTCGTCCGCTCCCAGTCGGAATGGGACTTCGCCTGCAATGAAGTGATCCGTTGGAATCACCGACCGCTTCATCCAGAGGAGTGAAGGAATTCAGTGAACAATCTTAGACGCCGAACACCTCCATATCGCCTGCGAGGGCGTCCATGATGTTCTTTCGGGTTATTATTCCTTGCACACTGCCGGCTGGCAAATTCCCTTTGTGCGCGGCGACCAGTGCGATGGCAGAATCGGTAGCCCGCATCGCGGCCACAACGTCCCAGACGGAATTATCCGGCTTCACAACTACATAATTGCTCTGCACGACATCTCCGAGCACTGCGGTTGCACTGGCATGGCCGAGAGCGGCTAGATTCTCTCCAGGGACCACTCCCTCCACTGCCCCGGCCTCGTCTATGACAATGAAAGCGTCATTCCTGTTGGGCGGGAGATCTTGCAGACGGGTTGCGGCCGGAAGGATCTGCAACTTCGAATTCATGATGCTGGCAGCGCGGCGCGTGAATTGAAGATCGGCTCGCAGGGACTCGGGCACCGGATCGCCCCGCAGAACCAGCTTGCGCGTGTAGATGCTATCTTTGATCACTCTCCTCCGTACGCCATAGCTGATCGCAACTGTCAATGTCATGGGAATGATCACCGTGTAGTCGCGCGTCATTTCGAAAATCATCACGATCGCAGCCATCGCTGCCCCCGTCGACCCACCAACAACTCCAGCCATTCCCGCAACGGCAAACGCGGGCGCGCTGATGTTCAGCGCGGGGAACAAGCGGTCAAGCACGACGCCGTATGCCCCTCCAGCCGTTGCGCCCAGAAACAGCGCCGGAGAAAATACGCCGCCCGACGCCCCCGAGCCAAGTGTCAGAGAAGTGGCGAGCAGCTTCGCTACAAACAGGAGAACGAGAAAGTATATTGGGAACTGCACGCTGGCGAGCACGTCCTGAATCGTGGCGTATCCCACGCCTTCCACGTAGTAGTGGCCGAAGCGGGACATAAAGAAATACAGCATGAGCCCCACCATCAGCATCCCCGAGGCGTGCTGTGCGTAGTATCCGCCTTTGACCCGATTCTCGAAGAATTTCTCGAATCCGTAAATGGAGTAAATGAACAGTGCAGAAACAAGACCGGCGATCACTCCAAGAATGGCATACGCGACGAGCACCTTCGGATCAGTCAACCGAAAGTAGGTCGTTTCAAGAGCCGGAATGGAGAAAGATGGATGGAGGCCAAAGAAGAGTTGGCCCACGTAGGTGGCCGTCGCCGTGGCAGTGACGACTGGCACCAATGTTCGCGCGCTGACTTCGTGCATGACGATCTCTACCGCGAACAGCACGCCGCCAACGGGAGTATTGAACGTAGCTGCGATTCCCCCACCTGCACCGGCCGCGATGAGTGTGACAACCTGCCAGGTAGGCAGACGCAAGAGTTGTCCCATGGTCGAACCAAACGAAGAACCAATCTGAATGATGGGTCCCTCACGGCCAACGGATCCGCCGCTCCCGATCGATAGTGCGGACGCCAGCGCTTTGATGACTGACACGACCGGACGAATCACTCCTTTGTGGTAGAAAACCGCGTCGATGACTTCCGGTACGCCATGGCCTTTCGCCTCTGGCGCGAAGTTCTTTACGAGGAAAACGACACCGAAGGCCCCGACGACCGGGACGAGAATCACAAATGGCCCCCAGGTACCTGCTGGTGTATGTGTGTTCGCGTCGTAGAATGTCGAGAGCCTGCCCAGAAAGAAAAGATTGTGAAAGAGCGCAATGAGAGCTCGGAATGCCACGGCTCCCAGACCGGCCACGATCCCTACCAGCAGCGAGAGCGCCCACAAGATCGCCGGCCCAACCGTTCGCGCCACCGGTGCTGTGCGGCTACCGGTCAACACAATTGCTCCAGGCATAGTGCTTCATCACTCGGACTCCCCTGCAATTTGCTGAACCGACATTCTGCCATGGCATCCCCAGATCCATTGTATTTCGTACGCCCCAGTACACTCTCATGCTGCGCCGGGAGAGCGACGGAATAGGGATGGTATCTCACCCGACTGGACGGCCCAAAACAGCAACAGGCCAAGGGGATGCGGCCGGCGCGTCTGACCCTGACACGCAAGATAGCCACGATCACCTTAACGATATGGGAGAAGGAGTGAGTTTTCGACCCAAACATTTGCATCGGCACGCGGCTTGACTATCTCCAGTGAGCAGGCTTTCCGCCTGACTTCGAGCCGAATCGAGCGGTATGCTTTGCACGCAATAGAAGTGACGAGCACGGTACCGCTGGTTTCGATCCGAATTTGTTCCACAAAAGGTGGCTGCTCTCAATAGGAAGGATTGTGAAACGCATGATAAAGTAAACGAAAGAAAATGAAAGCATATGTTCCTTGTGCCGCGACGCCGGAAACCTCTTCGGGCACCCACTTCACGTCATGCATCACTAACCGTGCGTATCAGGGGCACCGTCCGAAACTAGGAAACAGCACCGATTGTGCTGACTGGGGGCGCTCTCATTCCTGCATCCCAGCCAGATTCGATGCTGGAAGGAAACCAGGGAAATGCGTCGCAGAGATCTCCTGAAAGCGGCGGTATTACTTCCGGCACTGGCTCAAGGTGGCCTTGGTGCTGGCCTCGCGCAAGACTGCAATTGCGGCTTCGCACCGCCGGTTGGAGACCGCCTGGATCAGGGTCCGTTCGACATCGACCAGGACCAGGGCTGGCAAACCGTGCTGTTTACTACGCCTTCCGAACGTCCTCTGCGAAATCCGGGACTTGGACTTGTCGGCTATGCCTGGGAAGAGAACGGGCCATCTCTGGCGGCGCGGGCCGGCCGGGAATCGCTCGAACAGCACGTGGAGAAAATATCGAGCTTGCCGTTCGTGGATGTTCTCTACATCCGGTGTGATTGGCGCAACGTGCAATCGCGTGCCGGACGCCTCGATCTCGATCCGGTGTGGGCCTTGACTCTGGATGCGGCCAAACGGAAAGGACTTCGCGTCGCGTTTCGCGTTCAACTTTCCAACGAATCGTTTCAGCCGGAACAAATTGCTCTTCCACCGTTTCTGCGCGACCGCGTGCCGATGGTCACGATCGGGCGCATCCCCGGGAAGGGAAACGCGGAATACCGTGAACCGCGTTATGATCATCCGGAGTTTCAGAAAGCGTTCGCAGAACTGAACGACCTGCTGGCCGCCGAGTTTGAAGGCAATCCTTTGATCGAATGGGTGGACCTAATGCAGTACGGCTTCTGGGGCGAGGGGCACACCAGCAACTATCCCAATCCTTTCCCCGACTTCGTAACGGCCCAACGAACCTTCGTGAGCATGACTGCGCGACAGTTGGAGACATGGAAGAAAACTCCCGTCGCAGTCAACACACAGCCCGACATCAGCAATGTGGGGAATCGCACTGTAATCGACATGGCTGTGCGGGCAGGTGCCTGGATGCGCTCCGACAGCATTATTGTCGAGGAACCAATTCAGGTCGAAGAACTAGCCAATCGGCCGCCGTGGATCGCCGCAATCATGGAAGACGGCTACCTTCGCCAATACGATACGCAGAAATTGAAACTGGATGCAGCCGGAATCAATGAACTGGAGAACTACATGCTGCACGTTCCAGACCTGCGCGCGAATTACTGGGGACTGTGGACGGAGGCTGACAACCTGGCGCACTACAACGAAATGTATCCTCGCGGTTTCGAACGTTTACGCACCAGCATTGGATACCGCCTCCGGCCTTCGTGGATTTGGCAGCGCAAGCGTTATGGCGCATTCGAACTGATCGTCTGCGTCAGCAACCGGGGAACGGCCGGGGTTCCAGGAGTACTTTGGCTGAACCTGAAAAGTCCCGACAAAACATTGAGCCTGCGGGGAGCGCTGGATGCGGGGCATCCTCATGGCGGAGGACTTCGGCAAGCTTCGTTTCTGCTGCCGAAAGATTACAGCGGCAAAGTTTTTCTGTCTGCTGAGTTGGAGATTCGTCCCGGCGTGAAAAAACCGATTGCCTGGGCCGGCGAGCAGCCTGTCAATCCCGACGGCTCAATCACCGTTGAGCTCAAGAGCGAGAGCGATCGTGGTTGGCGCAAGGGCGTCTGATAAGAAAAGCTGCCCTTCGACGCCTGAACATTTATCCATCGGGAGCTCTATGCCACCCACAAGCACGTCAAAACGAATTTTCCTGGCGCCAGCTCCGCGTGCAGTGCCCGACATCTTCGATGAGAGCGATCTCATCCGCTTGCGTGCCGTGGGAGATCTGGTCGCGCACGAAGACGGCCCTATCACGGATCAATTGTTTGAAGCCAAGGCGGCAGATGCAGAAATCATCATCGGCCAGTTCGATCTACCCGAATCGCGCCTGCGACAAGCAACTTCGCTCAGAGCGGTTTTCAATGTGGAAGGTAATTTTCTTCCCAATATTGACTACGGCTACTGCTTTCGCACCGGTATACGGGTGCTGAATATAAGTCCTGTGTTCGCCGAACCCGTGGCCGAAGCTGCTCTTGGCATGGCAATTGATCTAGCCCGCGGTATCACCCGATCCGACCGCCATTTCCGCGAAGGGACCGAGCAGTACGGCTTGGCAGCGAACCTCGAAGCATTCTCTCTCTTCCGCCAGGACGTCGGTCTGATCGGGCTGGGCGATCTCGGAAAGGCGATCCTGCCTTTGCTTCGTCCCTTTAATTGTCGCCTTCGCGCCTACGATCCCTGGTTACCCGACGAATACGTTAGAGCGCTGGGTTGCGAAGCAGCGTCGCTCGAGGAGGTCTTTCGATGTTCGCGCCTGGTCTTCATCGTGGCCGGGGTCACATCGCAGAATCAGGGTTTTCTGGGCGCACAACAGTTCGCGTCCATGCAGCGAGGATCTGCCATTGTCCTGGTCAGCCGCGCCGCGGTCGTGGATTTCGACGCCATGCTGGATTTCGCTGACAAGGGACACATTCGCTTTGCGACCGATGTTTTTCCAGAAGAACCGCTGTCCTCTGAACATCGGGCGCGCCGCACCAACAATTCTATCCTTTGCGCGCATCAGGCGGGCGCTTTGGAAACTGCGATCAAGCGAATCGGGAAGATGGTTGTGGCGGATGCAGAATTGATCATGCGTGGATTGCCGCCAGTCTTGTGCAAAAACGCACAACCCGAGACCGTGGACATGTTTCGCAGCAAGCCGGTCAGCAAGACATAAAGCCAGCCGGTCTCAGATTGTCCTAACCTGTCCCCGCTGTGTGGCCTCGGTTTGGGGACCAGCAACTGGGACAGAACTTTTTCCGGAAGGGTCTAGTTGCGAATTCATACCCGTGCAATCCGCAACCGTAGATTGGAAAGCTCCCGACTCTCCACTCGTAAAACTCCCTTCGCGTTAGCGCGAATCCGTTCCGTCCCCGCTGTCACCCCCGGAAGCACGGCGGCGGGCGAAGCCGATATATTGAGGCCGCCGAAGTTGAGCTCGTAAACGCAATTCGCCTGCAGACTGGTAATGATTAGCGATTCGCAAGCCAAGTCTGGAAGAGACACTTCCCCGGAACTGACCATCGAACCCGCCGTGCTGAACAACACCATCGGACCACGCTCGAACGCCGCGCCCTGAAAATGGACGCCATCCAACAGTTCAGTGCGCTTATGCCCAGTCTTCCCGGTGCTGCCAATTTCTAGCACGTGAAGGAAGAAATCTTCTTCTGAGGGTAAAGCGGGTGATACTTCGACTCGCCAACTGCCGGGCACAACGTTCTTGCGGTTCGAGCTCAGAATTTTATTGAAGTCCTCACCCCAAAACAGTTTCCACATGCGCCGGAGCTTGGGGTCTTCCGGCAAAGGCGCGCCCTCGGCCGGATCGAGGGGCCAGCTCTCGCCCGATCCCCACGCTCCACCGTGGTCATCACCGGGAGTGTAGAATTCATCCCCCTTCCCTCCTCGCCGGGTCACTATGCGTTCTCTGGGCAGAAGTGAGTGCACCAGCAAATCTCCCGATCCCTCCGTGAATCGAAATGTGCTGGCATTGCGAAAGTCCTGGGCGTTCTGCGCCGCCTTGCCGTCATCCTGGTCCACGGTTGGTCGATTCACTCCGTGCAGCAGCCAACTTTTCCGAAACGAGGGGTGAGTGCTGACTATGTGGTCAAAAACGAATAGAAGTCCCGGTCCCGGCACATAAAGGATTTCACGCGTGAAGCGCAGTAGTTTTTCGCGAGAATACGCATTGCTGGCGTCCCCCATGGCGTAGTGATACTGGCCTGGAACATGATCGACCACCAGCATGGAGCCGAGGTCCCAGATGTCGCGCGTACGGTTCCAATCCTCCGGGCTCCGGATAGTGTTCCAGTAGCGCGAGGAATCCATGCGTTGCCCACCGTCGTTGGCTGCGGGCAAGACATTGTCTGACCAGAAGAACTTTTCCGCGGGATCGTAAACCAGGATGGAATTATGCGCCACAGTGCGGCGGTAGTAATTGAGATAGTGTGGACTCTCGGTGTCCGTGTAGTCGGCCCCGCTGTCGATTGCGAGATAACCGCCGCGGTAAATCGTGACTTGATTCTGATCGAGGTGCTGGTGCTTGGCGAAATATGGCCCGCAATCGAACTCGATCCACGTCGATTCCGGCTTCCAACCATCCCGCATCACGAGATGCCCGACACCCGAGAAGTAGCGCTGGCGCGGCAAATCTATTTCACTGCTCAGTGCAGGATCTAGTGGGACGACCTCCGGATCATCCCAAAGAAACTCCAAGACCGGCAGCACCCATTGCCTGACAAAGAAGCCGCTCTTGCGCAGAAGCCAGGCGCTGTACGGATCCTTGAAGCGGTTTACCGCATAGCCCACAACGGCCGTGTCTCGCGAATCCAGAATCGGATATTCATTGTCTCCCTCGCGCGATGGCGTCCCGTCGGGAAGAAGCTTGTAAAGATATGTAGTCCCCATGTTTCGAAACACTGGGAACTGGTACGCAGGATCCACGCCGGTGCTGGTGCGCTGCAATTCCGCGATCATCGTCAGCGATGCCCACGTGATGCGCATGTAGTCCATCGATTCGTGGTAGCTGCCATCCGGGCTCACGACATTCGTAGTCGCGAGGATGTTGGCTAGACCTTTTGCAATCTTGTCGCGCCAAGTCTGATCCAAATCCGAATAACCCTCGACCGCGGCGGTCGTGAAAGCAGCCAGCGCAAGGTAGCGCAAGGCATAGTTGTGATATGACATTTCACCCGGATCAGAGAAATCGGGAGTGGCAATGATGGCGGCCGCACCATCCTTCAACTCTCCGGCCACCCGGTCTTTCAACGCGCGATCAAAGCCACGGTAGGGAAGGAGCCAATCAAACGCCAGAGACCACCGAGCGTAGTCGACCCAGGAACGCGAAGGCTTTCCGTTGGCGGCGATGTGTTTCGTACGCATCTCCGCTAACGCCCGTTCCGCGGAGGCCTCGTCCCCAGTCAGTTGCCACGACAGAGCCCAACCTTCCATGTCTTCCGACGGGCGAAGTCCGGCCGCGCAGCGTGCCTTCAATAGTGGCAGACCCGTAAACGGATCCGCGTCCGCGATCAACAGCCGCGGATGGCGAACAGTTCCCTGGGCCCGCGCGGGCCACTTGGCAGCCAGCACAGACACAGCCAGCGCGGAGATGAAGTCACGTCTTCTCATGTCGTCTGTCGCTGTTCGTTGTTGCAAACTGCGCGTGAGAGTCCCGTTGAGTGACCGGGTCGACGGATTTCAGTGAAGCGCTGCGCAAGTTCAAAGATCGAAGTAATCACTGCGCAGCTTCGGACTTCGCCAGCCGCGTGAGGTGATATGCCAGCATGCGGTCCGGCAGCAACAGCGCTTTTCGAAATCGGATGTCTGCCTCTCCGGGTCGGCCGAGTTCCTTTGCCAAAGATGCAGCCGTGTATTCCCACCAACTCGGATAGGCGCTAGTATTGCTTCGATTTTCCGCCTGCTCCAGAGATGTTTGCAGCCGGTCTTGCCACTGCGCCTGGTTGAAGGCTGGTAATTTCCGCGCTGCTAACCAGGCCCACTTGATCTGGTCGGGGGCGGAGGCTGTCGAGGCAAGCTCGAATTTTGCTCTGGCCTCAGTCGCCTTCCCGCAACTGGCAAATACGGTTCCAAGCAAGTAGCTGGTTCTTGCCGATTGAAGAATGGGCTCAAGGCCGTCACGCGTGAAAGCCAAGCCTGGAACTTCTGAGCCAAGATGTTCGGCGTCTGCCAACGCGTCGCCGCAATGCCCTTCCTTTGCCAAAGCCAGTATCCGCAACAACTGCACCTCAATCCACACCTGGCGAACGTTGGTCCCACCCTCCTCACGAGGAAAGAACCGGTTATGAAAGAGTTTGGCGGCCCGTTCAAAGTCTCCGGCTTCCGCCAGGTTGAGAGCCAACTCGAAGATCAGCGGTGGTGGCGCGGTTTCCATCTGCGGATATTTTTCCAGCGCTTCCACCCGCTCGCGCGCCGGCCGGTTCAGCAGGCTGAGAGTCTGGTCTATTCCAAGATAGATCGTGATGTTGGCCGGATCGCTATGCAACCCATCGCGAAATGCCGAAAGCGCACGTTCGGGGTCATTCTTTACTTGAAGCAAAGCCGTCCCCATGCTGGCGTCCAGGACGGGAGGCTCTGGGCCAATCTTGCGAGCTTTCGACCATTCGTCAAGCGCGAGATCGGTCAAGCCGCGGGAGAAATAGAACGTTCCCAGCAGATAGTGCGCCGTGGTGTCCAAGGGATGCGCGTGCACAGCCGCACGCAGAACGGCGAACTCTTCCGCGGTGTGCGGAAAAATATATGCAGTCGACAGCTTGGCTGCGGTGGCGTAATCGTTCGCTCCTGACTGTCCCAGTTTCTCCCGGCAAAAACCGCGGAAGTAGGCGACCATGGGATGATCCGCCGGAGCTACAGCGCCGGGCTCACTCTGGTCGCTGACCAGCGACGGGTACCGCCTCGAAAGCACATTCAAGGCTTTTTGGTAGAGCCCCAGCCGGATATATTCCGCGGCTAAGTTCAGCACGCGGTTGGAATCGTCGGCAAGGTGGGCAAGGTCGGGTTCCCCTAGTTCCTCTCGAAGAAAAGAGCTGAGCGGAAAGCGAGTCAGCCCTTCACGCGCCATCGATCGAGCCTCTTCGGACTCGCCTGCACCATCCTTAACTGCGGTTAACTCTTCTAGCGTACGAAGATCATCCGGATGAGTGCGCAGGGTGTCCGCCAGATGGCGCTCGGCGCCGCGAAGGTCGCCGCTTCGTGCCAGCCACTCGCCCAGCATTAAAGCAGCCGCAGAATAGAAAGACGGAAGGCGCTCCGCCTGTTCGAACGCGACGCGCGCATGATCCGACTCTCCCAAGCCATCGTAGGCGAGTCCCAGATAGTAGGAAATTTCCGTGTCGGTAGTATCCCGGGCATGCACTGGCTCCAAATATTGCTTAGCCTCGGCGAAACGTAGCAACTCCGCCGCCAGACGCCCAGCTGCCTTCTGCGCCTCGAAGCTGTCCGGAAACTTTGTCAGCGTTTCCTTGTAGGTTTCAAGGGCGCTCAGATTTTGACCATTTAGCTCATCTTCTTTGCCCAGCTGTACCCAATCGTCAACGCTTCGTTTGCCGGGATCGGGGACGCGGTAGGAGGGTTGCGGGCCAACGTGAATCTCAGACTCGGGAGTCCAATCGTATTCACCTTCAGTCTGCCGCAACAGAGTCGTTCCCTTGTCGTCCTGAATCACAACGGTATATTTAGCTTGTGAGTCGGCATTCGGAATCTCATGCATCCAGGCGCGCTCGGGCGCGAGATCGACCGTCTCGTGAAACACCTGCTGCTCGCCCTTCAGAATGGATGCAGTCGCCCGAGGGATGAGATGGTTCGCATTAAATCCGACGATCAGACGGTTGTCTTTCCGAATGAGGCTCGCTACTCCGGACAGGTTGGCGCGCGAGATTCCGCCAATCTCTCGTGCCGGCATCCAGTACTCCGAGAAGTGGAGAACCTGGCGGGGCTGAAGAAAAGCATAGGTCTCCTGATTGCGAAACAGGCCCGCCTGCACTTCGAGATACCCGCTGTTATCGTCCGAGAGGGCTTTGCGCCAGTCCAACCCATCCGCATCGACTCCCCAGGACCAGATTTTCCTTGCCGGAACTTCTTCGTAGTCCGCAAAATGTACGGTCCCAGTATTGGTGTGGGGATTCCAAACCCCCATGAAATTTTCCCGGCTGCCATAGCTGAACATGGAAACTGGTCCCTTGGTATGGTTGCGGACCACGCTGTAGTCCACGCCATCCTGATCCACCGGCCAGGGATGGACTTCGGTGAAGCCGTGGGTGGCGGCGAAGCGCATCGGGTACTCGATCTGCGAATCGTCCCACGCCGGAACTCCAGCATTGTTCCACCAGTAGAAACGGTGTCGCACATCGCTTCGGTTGCTGAGCGTAACGCGTTGTTCGAGCACCGTCGATTTGGAACGGAGAATCAACTCCACAGTCCATTCCATGCCGTAGACGCGGTCAATATTGCCGACGGTCACGGAGGCGCTGCCATCATCGTGCTTCGCAAACGCAAAGTTGACGGGCGACATCGTGACCCAATTGTGCGAGACCGGAAAATTGAACTCGATGCCAAATGCGGCCCAGGCTCCTCGATAAGCAATGGCCGCCTTCTTAATCGAGGGATTGGCATAGAACATCGACTTGCCGGAAAGTTTGTCGACGCAGGTGTAAAGGTGGCCGCCGATGTCGGGCAGGACAGAGCACTTCAAGTATTCGTTCTCGAGATAAATCGCCCGCCAGTCATGGTCAACCCGACGGCTGGTCAGGTTATCGCGCAATGTATAGGGATAGTTGAATCGTCCAGTCGTCAACTGGTCGAAGGGAGGATTGGGGTCAGGCAACCCCTCTTCGTAAGTCGGAAGGGTGAGCGTTCCTTGCCAGACCCGCACGTCCGATTGCGCGGCCCACGCAGAGGCCGCTAATCCTAAGACCGCGATTTGCCGAAGAATACGCATTTAGATTCGTAGTAGCCGAGCCGCGTTTTCATAATAAACTTTCCGCAGAATGTTATCCGGCAGATCGATCCCGTATATTCTCCAGCGCCCCTGCGGTGGTATTTTCGCCGGAGCGTAGTCGAAATATTCGTCGCTCGTTTCCAGAAACCGGTAATAGATCTCGTAGAGCTGGTCGGTGAAAACCTGTTGGGGAAACTCGTCACCGTGTGGCGTCGCGTCCGTCCCGAACAGGATTCGATCCTGATACTTGTCGAAAAACTTTCTGGCGGTTACGGGCTGCCGGCCAAGCTCCCCGACGCGCGCCGCGATGTCCACTGACATGTTGGGAAACCGGTCGAGGTTGTCGCTTACGTTTTGCAGGTCTTCCGCGAAGTTGCCCACATGCAGCGTCACAAATTGAGTATGCGGATGCCGGGCAATCACCCGGTTACGAGCGGCGATTAGCTCGGCATTGCTGGGGAAGTCTCCGCCATAGAACGACCAGTCGGGATGATTGTTCAACTCTTCGTAGCGCTCGTTGAAACGATCGGTCGGCGTGAAAAACGCAACGGGATCCGAAATGTGAATCGCCACAGGAATGTTGAGTTGTCCGCAGACCTCCCACATGGGATCAAAACGCGCATCATCAATTTTGACCAGTGCGCCCGAAGTGATGTTTTCACGAAGGTAGAGCCCCAGGGTTTTGAGAATCTTCAAGCCGCGAGCCCCATCGCGGCGCGCACGCTCGATGGCCTGCGCTTGCAGCTTCGGGTAATCCGCTTCCTTGAAGCGAGAGTAGGACGGCTCGGTGAACGTATAAAAGCGTCCAGGATACGAAGCGTCGTATTTCGCCACTGCGTCGGCGAGGCCACCTTCGTAGCCACCAGTCAGGTTAACCATGGCCCGAATGTTCTTCCGGTCCATGACCGCCAGCAGTTCCTGGGGAGTTCCCAAGTATTCCCGATCCGGCGAGAGTTCTACGCCCTTTTCCGACTTGATTGATACGGAGATGTGCGTATGGAAGTCGATGGTGGGAAATTTAGAACGCTCAACTCGGGATTCATGCACGCGGAGCATGCTTCGTGGCTCATACCGCGAAAGCTCCAAAGGCGCGGCTCCGGATGCGGGCTGCGCCTCATTCTCAGCAACCGTACCTGCGGCCCCGACGGCTTGCGTGCCACATGCTGCTGCCAGGCCCATGCCATACAACCACTGACGCCGATTGATCACGCGTAGGTCCTCCGCCTATTGTCCAGGCTCAAGCACAGGCGTGGCAATATCTACGGGCCGTGGTTTCCCATTGATTGCACCATGCCAAACACTCCCGCCGAAAGTCGTGATGTAGACCTCATCATGGTGCAGTGGATCGGGAATCACCCGTTGTCCCCACTTGAAGTTGAACCCCGGAATGAGGGACCAGTGCAGCCCGCGGTCCGCCGATCGCCAGGCCGACGATTCAAAACCTGCCGCATAGAGAACATTGGAATCTTGCGGATCAACCGTAACATCGTAAATGTGGCGATCTTTGTCGAGCACCTGCTTCCAGCTCTTGCCACCATCCTCTGAGAGAAATATCCCGCCGCCATCCCCATGTTCTCCCGCCGCTCGTGCCCAAGCAGCCAGGTAGAGACGATCCGGCGATCGGGGATCGATGGCGAGGCCATTCGGTCCATTCGCGCCTTCAGGCAACGAAACGGGCTGCCAGTGTTCGGCTCCGTCTGTCGAGCGGTACAGAGCACCATCGCCGGCATTGCCGATGCTTCCGTCCTCCGACCGGCGCGCGATCACAACATAGAGCGTCCCATTCGAGCTTAACGCTAATCGCCACGCGAACGGTTCTTCTTGCGTGATCCCCGTGTTCTTCAGGGCCCAGGTGCGCCCACCGTCTGAACTTTTGTAAACTCCGCGCCCAAAACCGGCTACGTACAATACGCGCGCATTGACCGGGCTGGTGGGGTCGAGAAGAATATGGGTCGCTGCGGTTTCGTCCATCCCCGTGTTTGATTTTTCCCAGTTTTTGCCTCCATCGACACTGATGCAAACGCCGCCTTTGTAATTCAGCACTGAGTTGTGCCGCCACATCTTTGGGCGAGGAAGATCGTGGGTATAGCTGTTCACGCTCCACATGCGCCCACGCACCTCAGGGTCGAAGACGATCCAATACGTCGTGTTCATCCACTCGCTGGGCACACCTGCAGTCGAACTCATCCAGGAGATGCCACCGTCCTCACTGCGGAAGAGTCCAATATCGGTGTAAGTAATAAACTGGCGTTTTGAATCGAACGGGTCGAAGTGAATTCCGTAGCTATTGGTGACGTCGAGACCCAGGCTCGTCCAGCCAGAGTCATCGACTTGGCGGGAATACACCGCTTTCCAGGTGGCGCCTCCGTCGGTGGTCCGCATGGTTCGCCCGAGGTCCGTACCATATGCTAAGTTGGCGTCCTGTTGAGCCACCGTGATGTCCAGAGGATTCTCTGCCCAATCTGGCCCGAAGCGCGCGGTGATCCAATCGTCCTCCACGTTCTTTGCCGCTACGTCGGACTCTTTCCAAACTAACTGCCAGTCAGCGCCCGAGTCAGTGCTCTTGGCCACGCCTATCCAGGACTTTCCAGAAAGCGTCAGATGATCGTAGGAGACATAAGCCGTCTCCGGATGACGCAGACTGGTAGCTATGGCGCGCACTTTCCCGCCATCGCCGGGAAGATCGCTCTTGTGCCAGTTAGCGCCGCCATCCTTCGAGATAAAAATTCCCTCCTCCGAAGTGGCATAGATGGTCGGCTGCGGAGCGGAACCAAAACCCAGGGAGAGATCATTGACCGCCGTCGGAAGCGGAAGACTGCGCACCCCTCCCGCACCGGTCACAGCAATCGTGTGTCCGCTTGCCAGAAACAGCACCCGCGCATCGGCTGGGGAATGCGGGTCTACCCAAAGCCGGCGCGGGACGTCGGGCAGGCTCGCCATTTTCTCCCAACTTTTTCCATAGTTACGCGAGATAAAAAGGGCGGGGCCCTGCTTCGTGGCGGCCGCCACATAGAGGATCTGTGAGTTGGAGGGATCAACCGCCATAGCTGCTATCGTGTTCAACGGATCAGGGTCGGCAAGGATCTGCTCGTCGGAATGGTCCGAATCCATCTTGACGCCCTTCACCGCCGAAGGGCTGGGATAGATCAGATTCCACTGTTCGCCGCCGTCCGTGCTGCGCCACAAACCCGTCGCATGGGCGTATATGGTCTTGGCATCCAGCGGATCGAAGACAAAGAAATTCACCACCCCTCGCAGGTTGAACATACGCCAGGTGTGGCCGCCATCATGAGTGATGTAGGAGCCAGTCATGTCGCAGGAGATCAAGACGGTGTTGGGGTCATGCGGGCTGATGGTGGGATTGAACATGGCGCCGCCTCCGCCCGGCCCAATGATCTGGAAACCTCCCGGCCGCTGGCCAAAAGCGCTGGTCACGCACACCACTACGAGAACTGCGCGAAAGAGGTGGAGTTTCATCGGCTCATGGGCTATCGCACTGGCAGCTAGAAAGTGATTCGCAGCCGCAAACGAATGGTCCGCTGGCTGAGCACACCTTCCTGCGGGAAACTATTTGTCAGCTGCCCAAAAAGAGGATTGATGTTGACGTCGGCAGCCGCGATCGGCAGCACCGCTCCGGTGTTTTGGTCGACCCTGATGTTAAAGTCACCCAGTTCCGCGAAGGTGCCACCACCGCCCCCGAAGTCGGCATCCGGCGCAAGCAGGGGATGATTGAAAATATTATCGAAATCAGCTCCCAACGTTGCAACCACGCGCTCTCCGAACGGAAAGGCCTTGTGAATGCCCAAATTCACGCCCCATGCGCCTGGCCCGACCAGCGAGTTTCTCTTGGCAACGGCCGGATTGCTTAACAGGTCAGCTCCGACCGAGGGCAGGCCAAACGCATTGGCGTTCCAAATAATGGCATTACTCCCTTTGTTACCGGTATTGATACTGTTGTTCACCACCAGGGGGCGGAATGAGGGCT
The DNA here is from genome assembly GCA_963719575.1 of uncultured Acidobacteriaceae bacterium. Taxonomy (GTDB): domain Bacteria; phylum Acidobacteriota; class Terriglobia; order Terriglobales; family Acidobacteriaceae; genus Sulfotelmatobacter. The sequence goes on along the minus strand of CAVRCN010000018.1, from coordinate 305,017 downwards.
CGGTGTTGAAATCTCCCACCGCATCGATCGACGAGACCGCGATGTTCCCCGGCTCCACCGGATCACAGTCATCGCAGGCCCAGAACGGCGTAAAGCCTTGTCCGGACTTGGCAAACATGTTGAAAGTCGTCTGCCAGCCGCCTAACAGGGCGTCAGTCAGCTTTGAAAACGAGCTGCCAAATCTTCGGTTCCGTCCGACGGGCAAATCATACATTCCATAGGCGATGAAACGATTCTTGGATACGTACCCATCGGTGCCATAGTCCGCATTGGGGTTAAATGGGTTGTAAGCGATTCCCCCCAGACTGGAGTTCGCAGTATCCAGTGCACTGCTCTTCTGATCGAGATACGTGTAAGACATATCCAACATAAAGCCGCTTTTGTAACGCCGGGTGAATTCGGTTTGGAAGGAGTTGGAATTTGCATGCCCGAAGTTTCCGTAGGTGAGCAGAAACTCACCGACCAGCGGAAAGGGCAGTCGAGCCAAGTCCGCTGTCGAGTAGGCGCAGTCTCCCTGTGTCGGGTCGCATATCGTCACACCGTCGCCCTGAGTTGTGCCAAAAGGAGTCGTATTCGGAGCAAGTTCATCCAGGTCCTTACCTGCGATCAAGCCGCTCATGTGTGTTCCGAGATAAGACACCCGCAGCGTTCCGTCGCGAATAATCTCGCGTTCAAACGTGGCGTTATATTGCTGAATACGAGGGGTTTGGATGTTTATCGGTATGGCGTTCGCAGTAACAGAATTGCCAAACCCTTGTACCGTTCCACCGGTGATCGGACTGATGCCATCCTGTGTAGCGGTTGGCCATCCTTCGAGCGTCGTTCTCGAGGTAACTCCCTGGTTAAATGGATTGGTTCCGATCGCGTCACGGATTCCCTGCGCCGCGGAGGTCGGATAGAAGACACCCCAGCCCCCTCGAACGACGGACTTATTCCCCAGCTTGTAGGCAAAACCCAGGCGTGGAGCAAAATTATTATCGTCGGTATGGACAAGACCGCGGCCTAGGCCGGCCTGCGAAGCAGTGATATATCCATAGCTCGCGATCCGCGTGTCCACATAAGGTAGCGTTTTCGCCGAGGGGATGATGAACACTCCCGGATTTCCCGTTGGATTCGAACGGGTCGGGTCGAAGTTTATCAGCAGATCGTTTTTTTCGATAAAAGGAGTCGCCAAATCGTAGCGCACGCCGATGTTCAAAGTGAGCTTGGATGAAACCTTCCAGTCATCCTGAGCGTAGTATCCTTCCTCCCAGTTATAGACATTCATGGGAGGCCGCGCTTGCAACACATAGCTGGCGCTCGTCGGAGGCAGGCCCAGCAGGAATTCCGCCAATGGGTCCGCATTTGAGTCAAGGCAGGCGGCGACACAAGCAGTGGGGTTGGTGTAGGTCATCGAGCCTCGGGGGTTTCCACGGTTCAGAGCAAACCCGTCCACCGCCTGATTGCGAACAAAATCCGCTCCCATTCGCAGGTTATGCTTTCCCCGCACCCATGTCAGAGTGTCTCCAAAAGTGGCCAGATCCTGATTTTGTGGCCGATAAGTATTGCGCCCGCCGTTTGTGAAAGTAGCAAAGGTGTTGTTGAAGCTGACGGCGGGATGCCCGAACGTACCGAGCGCGAATTGACCTACCACCGAACCATAAGCGGCGATATCAGCCGCATCAAAACCGATGCCGGAGAGGAAACCCTCTAAGGTGGTGTTGCTGTGTTCCAGTAAATTCTGCTTGTTGAACCCACCCCGCGCCTCGTTGACGAGAGTCGGCTTAAAGATACGCGTGTAAGACACTTGCACGGTTTGGTTTTGACGATTGTTTTGCGTCAGACCAAGTCCTATATACGGGGACACAACGGGATTCGTCGCGCTGCTTTCCGCCGACGTGTTGTAGCTGGCATAAACGTGATCTCTATCGCTGAAGTCGTGGTCGAGCCGCAGAGAACCTGTATCCAGCGTATCCCATCCCGATATTTCGGTTTGGTAGCTCGGAATCCGGCCTGTCGTCGGATCAATAGGCGCTGTTACGCCGATGTGCGGAAAGTACTTGGTGATCAGACTTTGAACCGACGGATTCAAGAGTCGCGACGGTATTTGCAAAAACTGCTGGCCGGCGCCACCAACCGTATCGTCAGCGATCTCTTGTGGCGTGAGCACGACACCAGCGGGCACGTCGGGTTCGTTATACACGGGCGTGGACCCGCTATTGTCCGTCATCCCGGAAAAATTTCCTGTCCAAAGCGACGGATGAGCAAGTTTTGTCGTCGAGATCCCCACGGGGGAAACGTCGTAGTCGCGCTCATAGGCCGCAAAAAACCAGGTACGTTTGAGTCCTTTAACAGGACCCCCTAAGGATCCTCCGAGATCGTTGATATTGAAATAGGGCGTGGGATATTTCGAGGCAAACGCGTTCGGCTGAAAATCGGCGATCCCGTTAAGATCCTGCAGCGAAAGTGCCGCCAACGCCGAATTGGCATTGTTGTAAAAAGCCGAACCGTGAAACTGATTTTGCCCACGTTTGGTGGTAATACGGATGTTGGCCGTACCTGCGTATTCCGCGCTAAAGCTGTTGGAGAGAACATTGAGCTCGTCGACGGCTTCGAGCGAAGGCTTGCTGTCGGTTTGCGAACCGAATATGCCTCCGTTGGAACGCTGCCCGTCTACCGAGAAACTACCACCGTAGCTTTGCCCGCCGATGAACTTGAAATCTCCCGGTTCGTCCGCTCCCGTGATATTCGGGTTCAAGTACAAAAACGAGTAAATATCGCGGGTGTCGCGTGGCAGATCAATCACCGCCTGATGACCGATGGTGTCACTGATGGTTGGATTCTCGGTATTGATGGTCACAGCGTCCGCCTCGACCTCAACCTTTTCCCCGCCCCCGGAGACGCGCAAGGTTATGTTGACCCCGACCGTCGCGCTTCCGTTCACCACCACATCGTTGATCTGTTCCGTGCTCATTCCGGTGGCAGTGGCCGAGACTTTGTAACGCCCGGACTTCAGGCCGAAGACCTCAAAATCCCCCGCTCCGTTCGCGTTGGTCTGACGCGAGGTGTTGGTATCGAGGTCGGTGACGATCACTTTCGCATTGGCGATGACCGCGCCGCTTGCGTCCTTTACCGTCCCTCGGATTGTGCCCAAATCCGTTCCTTGCGCGAACAGGAAATGGACGCTTCCCAGGGCTGAAAGCACGAGAATAAAAAAGACAAAGCGCGTCACGGACCTCATGGTGATCCTCCCACTGCCAAGAGCGTGTACCGCCGAGCTTTTATCACACTTCGATGCGAAAAGTAAATAAAGATCAGCAAATGAAGAGCCATACGAAATGAAACGCAAGTGTCCCGTTTGGGACCTCAGTCCTCGACTCTTGGTTTGCGTCGGAGGCGGAATCAGGTTTTCTTAGGAACCGGATTGTCCGCATTCTCTTCAAGGTCTTTGGCCATCGTCAGGCACAGTTCCACGGAAGGAAACACATCTTGAATGGAAGGACGCGCAGCTCTCTTCACCGTCAGCGCCCGGATGAATTCCGAGGCTTCGTCATAGCATCCGTTTAGCACATCTTCTGGGATGCTCTCGGACGCAGCTTCCACCAGCTCTAAATGATTCTCGCGAAAGCAGCGCACCCCTCGCTCAGGTCCGAAAGGACAAGTGACCGACGCGCGAAAGCCTTCGCCAATCAGTTCGTAGGTTTCTTCGAGCATCCCCGCCGTCGGCAGAACGTCGAGGCGGCCGGAAACACCATTCTCGAAGCTAAGATTGATCGCACACCACTCCGTGGATCCCCCAGCATGTCCGAGCACTCGGACTTTTGCCTCGACAACCTCACCCGCGATGTGGCGCAGTGCATCCACGACATGAACCGCGGTAGCCCAGAGAAATTCAGGCTCACGACGAGCATGCCGCGCCAGCGTACAACGCACATAGCGAAGACGTCCGGCATTGTGGGTCCATTCCAGAGCACGGTTGAGAAACGGCATAAAGCGCCGGTTCACGGACACCATGTTCATCGTGCGGGTTGCGCGGGCCGCAGCGAGCAGGGCCTTCGCCTCTGCAAGCGAGGCGCCCAGCGGCTTTTCGACTACGCAGGGAAGCCCTAAACCCAGCAACTTGATGCCAAGCTCAGAAATCTTCTGCACCGGCACGACCGCTATGCAGCCATCCAGTTTGCTTTGCGCCAGCATCTCGTCAACGTCCCGGTACGCGTGAATGAAACCGTACTGCTGGCAAAACAACTGCGCCCGCTCGAGGTTGAGATCGCAGGCAGCGGTCAATTCGATCTCGCCCCGATGCGCCGCCTGGTATCGGGCCAGCGGAATAGCATGTCCGCTCGCCGAGTGTTCTCCGCAGCCAATGAGCCCCAGCCGGATCATAAGAGTTTGCTACTCATGCCGCGATCCCAGCGGCAGGGCGCTACCGCTCACCGATTCTTCACCCCGCACCAGATACAAAGAGCCGCCCACGGACAAAGTGAGACCGGCAAATAGCAACACCGTCCCTCTCTGATCCGATGGTGCGGTGAACAGCAGCAACAGGCTCAACAATCCAATGCACGATATGGTCCGGCTTAGAAAACGAAACACGGGCACGGTGAAATCCGGAGAGTCCTTCAACTCGCGGGCGACGTTGATCGGGGTATTGAGATTCTTGAAGAGTTGCGCACGGGCCGGCGTGTCTCCCCGATCGAAGAGCATGCTCAGAAAGAAAGTCCCGAAGGACGCGGGAATGATGTAAGCGACTTGCTGAATAAGCGACCAGTGAAAATGGAATGCTCCCAGCATTCCAAGAATAAGTCCGACGGCGAAGGAAGCCAGACCCGACCACGGCGGCGTCCGGCGCACGGCCAGACCCAGCAGGGCCGGCGGCCCGTAAGCCAATGACATGAGAGTATTAAACGTCAGCATGATCTGGAATACGCTCTGCCCGCTCCCCGCCATTACGGCCGCAATCACCGTAGTCGCTCCGCCGATGAAGAATGTACTCACCCACCCCGCGATCAGTAACTCACGGTCTCCTGCGTTCTTTCGGAGCAATGCTTGATACAAGTCCTTGGATAGAATCGCCGACTTGAGATTGAACTGGGCGGACAAGTTGGCCATGGTCGCGCTGAACATAGCCGCCAGCATCACGCCAATCAGACCATGGGGCAGCAGCGTCAGGCTGGCAACCGCATATGCACCCTCGCTGGGATTCGCCAGCGAAGGCCACACCGTACGCAGGTCGGGATAAACCACGCGCATCGCCATGGGCGGAATAAACCACAGGAACGCTCCCACAAAAAATAGTCCGCAACACAGCAAAGCCACTTTGCGGGCCGAACGTTCGGTGTCGACGCTGAAGTAGCGTTGCGCCATTGCACTGGTGTTGTATCCAAAGGAAACCATGATGGTCCACGACACGATATAGATCCATCCAAATTCTCCGGAAACGTGCAGCGTCTTCATCTCCGGGGGCAGCGAGTGAATCAACCCCGTCACTCCCCCCACCCGCGCGAGCGAGAGGATGCCGAGCACCAGGCAAAACGGCATGAGAATCGACGCCTGCAGAAAATCGCTGACTACGACTGCCCAAAGCCCACCCAAAACGCAATAGAAGACAATGAGCGCGCCCGCTCCCACGATCGTCCAGGTTACCGGAAATCCACACGCCGAAGAGACGAACAGGCTGAGGCCATACAACGTACTGGCGCTGGTAAAAAGCTGAAACGCAATCGTAGTCCACGAGAAAGTCTGGTGAGTGGCCTGGTTGAAACGCCCGGTTAAGTATTCCATCACCGTGGTGATCCGGCTTCGCCGCCAGAGTTTGGCGAACACGAAATACCCCAGCAGGAAGCTCAGCGCGTTGCCAATGTATAGTCCGGTGGCCGCTATTCCCGCGCGGTAGGCCACGCCCGCCGCTCCGGTAAACGTCCACGCACTGAAGCCCGACATGAAGCAACTCAGGCCCGCCACCAACCAGGGAACGCGGCTTCCTCCCCGGAAGTATTCCGCGGCTCCGCGATTAAAGCGCACCACATAGAGTCCGACCACCACCATCAGCAGCGCGTATAAGGCAATGACGACATAATCCACCGAGTTTACGCTGCTCATCTCGATGCTCCGCATCCGCGATATGGTGTGCCCAGCAAAAAAGAGAAGCTAACAGATACTAAACGAAATGAATCGCAAAACGAATGTTAGACTGTGCGGCATGCCGCGTCCGCAACTGCTCGTCTGCGCCGGGGGAGAATTGTTCGCGTCTTTTTTCCCCCCCGAGCAACAGAGACGATTGTCGCGCCTGTTTCGTTGGAGCCGGGACGGAGCCCGAACTCTGTCCCCCAGTCTGAGACGCAAGTTGACGACAGCAGACGCCCTGATCACTACCTGGGACTCGCCGCACTTTTCGGGGGACTTGCCTCGCTTGGCGCCGAAACTGCGAATCATCTCTCACTGCGGCGGGGAGGTGAAATCGCGATTCGGGCTTTCCCTCTTCGAGGACCTGACCGTGACGGCCGCGCCCGTGCCCATGGCCCGCGCCACCGCGGAACTCGGTGCCGCATTGCTCGTCTACAGCGCCCGAAATCTGGATTTCTATCGAGACAAGATGGGCCACCGGTCCAACCGTATTTACCACGACCTGCATTTACATGGTTCCACCGAATCGATGGTCGGACGCGAGGTTGCCATGATCGGTTTCGGCCGAATCGGCCGTGCGCTGGTGGACCTGATGCGCGGCTTCGATCTGCAATGGCTTGTGTATGACCCTTACGTGCCCAGATCCCTGGCCAGAGAGTACCCGGTTCATTTCGCCAACCTTGATTCCCTCTTGCGTCACGCGCACCTTCTGGTGCTGACTGCGGCCCTGACGGACAAAACGCGCGGCCTGCTAAACCGGGATCGTCTCGCACGCTTGCCCGACGGAAGCGTCGTAATCAACATCGCCCGCGGCGGTCTGATCGACCTGCCCGCACTGACGAATGAAGTACGAAGCGGCAGGCTTCGCTGCGCCCTTGACGTCACCGACCCCTTGGAGCCTCTGCCGATCGGGCATCCCTTACGCACACTTCCGGGAGCCATCGTCACGCCGCACATTGCGGCCAGCAATCGCCGCGTCCGCCACGACATTGCCGACACCGTGATGAACGACCTGGAGCAATTTTTCAAGGGGCATCGAGTCGAAAACCGCGTAACTCCCGCTATGCTCGACCGGATGACGTAATCGTGAAATTGTCCTTCTCCACGCTCGCCTGCCCCGACTGGTCCATGCCCCAGATCATCGCGATCGCCTCGAGCGCGGGTTATGACGGCATCGAATTGCGATTTGTGGAGAATGAAGACTCGCTTTGGAAATTGCCCGGGTTTCGCGGAGCGCAACTGGCTTCCACGAAGCGATCCTTGTCCGATCACGGGTTAACCATTTCCTGCGTGGACACCAGTTGCCGGTTTCACTCCCCCGACGCACAAGAACGCGCGCGGTGGCTGGAGGAAGGTGAGCGCATGACGGACTTGGCGGCTTCCTTGAACGCTCCCGGCATCCGAGTCTTCGGCGAGAAGATCCAGCCAGGCTCCGACCGGGCCTCTACCCGCGCCTGGATTGCGGATTCCATCCGCACGCTTGCTGAACGGGTCGGCACCAGCGGAATTGAAGTCTGGCTGGAAACTCACGGAGACTTTGCCAGCGCATCCGCGACGGCGGAAATATTGGCGGAATCGGGATCGCCGAAAATCGGGGCCGTGTGGGATCCGGCAAACTGTTTCCTTCAATCGGGAGAGCGGCCACAAGAAGGCGCATCTCTTCTGGGTCCACGCATTCGCCACGTTCACATTAAAGACCTGCGTCAGAATTCAAAAGGCTGGGAACCCGCCGTCACCGGTGATGGAGATTTTCCCTTGCCCGAAGTTCTGTCCGCGCTTCGCCGACTCGATTACCATCACTTCGCGTCTTTCGAGTGGGAAAAGAAATGGCATCCGGAAATCGCCGACGCCAAGATTGCGCTGCCCCACTTTACACGCTGGTTCCGGGAGAATTGGAAGCATGAATGATTGCGCCGGGGCGATCTTGCGCAGACTAGCCGCATCCGACCTTCCCGCTGCGCTGGATTTGTCGGAACAAGCTGGCTGGAATCAAACCGCCGACGATTGGCGCACGCTGATCGACCTGGCTCCGAAAGGCTGTCTCGCCATCGAGGTGGACGGCGAACTGGCCGCGACGACGACCCTGTTGTGCTACGGCCGGCGTCTAGCCTGGATCGGAATGGTTCTCACTAAGAAATCCTATCGCGGCCAGGGCTTTGCCCGGCGTTTGCTGACGCAGGCGCTGAGCCTGGCCGATCAGACGGCGATTGAAACCGTGAAGCTCGACGCCACCGATCAAGGCCAGCCACTCTACGAAAAGATGGGCTTCCGCAGCGAACAAGCGGTAGAACGCTGGACCAGGCCAGGGACTGGACGTGCCGCGGGAACGACGGTTCCCGTCGGCGAGCCACCCCCCCCAGAGAATTGGCGAATGGCAGATCATCGTGCTTTCGGAGCTGATCGCTCCGCACTGTTGGAGCAGCTCGCAGGGCGTGGTTCACCTCCTTTCGTTATCGAAGACTCTTACTGGTTGGCGCGGCCGGGGCGGTATTCGCACTACCTGGGGCCCTCGGTGTGCGATACGCCAGGAACTGCTCGCGCATTGATCGAGCGAGCCCTGCCGACCGCCGGTAATCGAGACTGCTCATGGGATTTGTTTCCGACGAACGCCGATGCGGCCGCGATTGCGAGCGATCTTGCATTTACTCCGACCAGACGACTTCAGCGCATGGTGCGCGGGAAGGATCTGCCGGCAAACAACGATTCGATCTATGCAATCGCAGGGTTTGAGCTGGGCTAAGTGACGACGATCAAGAATATCGAAGAATTGGAAGATCACCTTTCGCGACCCACTGAGGCCGATGCCGCAGCGATGTCAGCCTTGAACGGCGACCTGTTGATTCTCGGCGTCGGCGGAAAAATGGGGCCCAGCTTGTCCCGTCTGGCGCGTCGCGCCGCCGACCTGGCTGGCGCTCACGTTCGCATCGTAGCCGTAGCTCGCTTCAGCAACGCGACCCTGCCCGCAGAGCTGGCCACGCAAGGAATTGAACCCATCTCCTGCGACCTGCTGGAGCCCGGCGCATTATCCCGCTTGCCCGAGATGCCCAACGTCATATTCATGGCTGCGCGGAAATTTGAGACCTCCGGCGCGGAACACCTGACCTGGGCGATGAATACATTCTTGCCCGGCCTGGTTGCGGAGCGCTATCGCAACTCCCGCATCGTCGCCTTTTCGACCGGCAATGTATATCCGTTGCGTTCCCTGTCGGAGGGCGGAGCCGTCGAGTCTACACCCGTCGGCCCCGTGGGCGAGTATGCGCAATCAGCGCTGGGGCGCGAACGCATGTTCGAGAATGGCTCGCATCGATGGGGAACACGCGCGGCCATCCTGCGTCTGAACTATGCCGTCGAACTGCGCTACGGCGTTCTAGTGGATATTGCACGCGCCGTATTCGAGCGCCGTCCTATTTCTCTCGCCATGCCCTACGTGAATATAATCTGGCAGAGGGACGCCAACTCCTGGTGCCTGCGCTCCTTTGCTCACTGTCAGTCTCCGCCGTTTGTCCTCAACATCACGGGCCCCGAAACTCTTTCCGTGCGCGAACTCGCAATCGAATTTGGCAAGCGCTTCGGAATCGAACCACTATTCCACCCTGAGCTCGAAGGTTCAACTTCCCTGCTCAACAGCGCGGCCAAGGCCGGAACACTTTTTGGCCGCCCCACGGCAACTCCCTCGGAAATAATTGGATGGATCGCCGATTGGATTCGACAAGGTGGCGTAATGCTAAACAAGCCGACGCACTTCCAAACGCGGGACGGAAAATTCTGATGCGGCTCCGCGAGAAACTCCGCACGGGTCTTGTGATTCCAGCCCATCCTCTCGCTCTTAAAGGAAACCGCGAGCTGGACGAGCGCCGCCAACGCGCTCTCACTCGATATTATCTGGCAGCGGGCGCCGGAGGCATCGCCGTGGGGGTTCACACCACTCAGTTCGCAATTCGTAATCCGCGGTTTGGATTGCTCCGGCCTGTCTTGAGCCTCGCCCTGGAAGAGAGTCGCGGCCGTGACGTCGTCAAGATTGCCGGGGTCTGCGGCAAACGCGATCAAGCCATAGCTGAGGCGCAACTGGCGAAAGAGTTGGGCTACGATGCCGTGTTGTTGAGTCTCGGGGCCTTGAGCGATGGAAGCATTTCGGAACTCCTCGACCACTCTCGAACCATTGCCTGCGTGATTCCGGTCATGGGCTTCTATTTGCAGCCAGCGGTCGGAGGCCGCTTGCTCCCCTATGAGTTTTGGCGCCAGTTCATCGAAATCGACAACGTGGTCGCGATCAAGATCGCGCCCTTTAATCGCTATCAGACCATTGACGTCGTGCGCGCGCTGGCTGAATCTGGCCGCAGCCATGAAGTCGCGCTGTACACCGGCAACGACGACAATATCTTGAACGATCTGCTGACGCCTTTTGCCTTCCCGAACCAAACGATTCGGATCGTCGGCGGCTTGCTGGGGCATTGGGCGGTGTGGACAAAGACGGCGGTCTCTCATCTGGCGATAGCAAGAAACAATTCCGACACGATCCCCCGCGAGCAACTCGCACTCGCCCAGCAGATTACCGACGCGAACGCGGCGATCTTCGATCCCGCTCACCAGTTTCGTGGATGTATTCCGGGCATACATGAGATCCTGCGGCGTCAAGGTCTGCTGCAAGGGCGCTGGTGTCTTGATCCCCGCGAGGAACTCTCCCCGGGCCAGATGGAAGAAATCGATCGGGTGTGCCGATCGTATCCGCACTTGCAGGATGATAACTTCGTAGAGGAGCACCTGGATGAATGGCTTCGCTAGAACTCTTGTTGTTTTGCTTCTTAGCACCCCCGCGCTGGTCGCGGGTCAAACCGTTTTCGAGAGCACCTTCGCCAACAAAGATGCGCCTCTGCAGGTCAACCCGGCTTCGCCCTTCTGGAGCGCAGCACGTCCCGTCTTCATGGAGAAAGACTCGTTCGGAAAGCCTACCCCTCGATATCGCACGGAAGTACGCTCGCGCTGGACAAGAGACAACCTGTACTTTCTATTTATTTGCCCCTATGAGCAACTCCATCTTAAGCCCGAGCCGAACACTCGCCAGGAAACCAATCAACTCTGGAACTGGGACGTAGCGGAAGTGTTTGTCGGTTCGGACTTCGCGGACATAAAGCATTACAAGGAATTCGAAGTTTCGCCGCAGGGCGAGTGGATCGATTTGGATGTGAATCTCGGTAATCCTCACCACGAGGATGGCTGGACGTGGAATTCAGGCTTCGAAGCGGTTGCCGGCATCGATCAGCAAAAGCGAATCTGGTATGCCGCGATGCGGATCCCGCTGGCGGCAATCGACATGCGGCCACCGATGCCGGGAAATACACTGCGCTTGAATCTGTTTCGCAGCCAGGGCCCTCCCGAGCATCTGCACGAGATAACCTGGCAGCCGCCGATGAGCAAGTCATTTCACGTTCCCGAAAAATTTGGCTTGCTTAAACTGGTGGAGAGCGAGCGTTGAACGGCAGGTAGGGAACTTCGCACTCGTAGACCTGGCGGTGGTCGTACCGTGCGCCCCGCCGAGCCGTTCGCCGTCACGGTTGAACGCGAAGCGGCGATGAAAATGCGTGATGGAGCGGTTCTTCGAGCTGACATCGATCGGCCAGGGACGGAGGGTAGCTTTCCGGTTCTCCTCGAACGCACTCCGCCGACAAGAACAACTTATCCGGTTTCGGTCGAAAAACCGCGGCGCAAATACCGCTTTTAGTGAATGTATGCTCCGCCTGGGAGCAGATACTCGATCGGCCATAGCTCGGTTTTCTGGTTGACCAATTCCGACCACGGAGCGACGCGCCCATCCGGCTCGGAGAGTAGCTTGATATTCGGTAGCGTTTCGGAGATCGCGCTGGCCAGTGTGAACGCACCATTTGAACCAGCAACCGCAAATTCGGCTCGAAGGTTTACCTGCGCCCGGAAAAAACGAGTGGCAATTTCAGCGTCTTCGATCATCTGCAGAAAATAGGGTCGGCCGGTCAGAATCGAGTTGTAGACATAATCCGCCAGAACCCCGGAAACCGGGCTTACGTAGGCGCGATCAAAATCCAATTGCCCCAACGCCGGATCGTCTGGCGATGCCGCCTTGTATGCCATTCGTGTTTCGCCCAACCCACGCGGATCGACGGAAACGATGTCATAGCCGGCATCCAGATATTTCGTCAGGCTGGGCCAGTCCTGCGCGGTGGCTTTCCCGTTTTTCCCCAGCCACAGCACCACCGGACGCTGCACCCCATCTGCCTTGTGGAAATAAAGAAGCGGCAGTTCGAGATACCTGCTGTGATGAAGCACGTACTTATCGATGGTGACTCCTTCGAACTGAGAACTGCCTCGATCTTCCCATCGGATTTCTTCCCGCCCCGGAATCTCGCCCTGGAATTCAGCCACAAACCATGAATTGATTCGCGGGTAGAGCTCGGAATAATAAAGTTGACTGAGAGTCCTGGTGGGCCGGTCCTTATGCTGCACGTAGTATTCCCGGATCACATCCATCAGCGAGCGCGCATCCTCAAAGTCGCGCATGACCTGGCCTGTGCGCGTGCACTGCAGCGTTTTCTGGTCGAGTTCCTTCACCGGCGGCAAACCTCGCCGTGCAGGTAAACCATTGAAGTGGTCCAGGAAATTAATCGCAGCTTCCTGGTTCTCGAGAGAATACTCGTGAGCATGGTATCCCTCGGCCATTCCAATGCGGTCTGCATGATCGAACTTGCCGTAAAGTTCGGCGACTTCGCGGACCGTTTTACGCGCCCCCTCGATCGGGAAGAAATCGAGCACTCCCGCGGCCACAAACACCGGGCGCGGATACATCATCAGCAGAAGTCCGGCATTGTCCACGTGATTCGAGATCATTCCGTAGAGATCCTGCTCGGGGTCGCTGTCCGGATCCTGGAAGATGCGGTTGTACATGCGCATGGGCAACGCAGTGATGTAGCAGGAAATAGCCGCGACTTTAATGCGACGATCCAGGGCGGCGATGTGCGCCGCCTGAAATCCACCGCCGCTCGTGCCGGTAATATTGATGCGCTCCGGATCTACCTCAGGCCGCGTCAACAAATAATCTAACGCCCGAATGCCATCCCAGATCTCCCAGCGCGCCAGGTTCGTCCCGGCCAGATACGCCAGGTTGCCCAGCACCGCATGCTCGGCACAAATCAGGTTGTAGCGGCTCTTGCCAGCTTTTGCGTCCCAGAATTGGCTGCGTTCGCCTTGCCCTACCGGATCCCAAGCGATGACGACATATCCTCGCTGTACCAAGCGCTGGCACAGGGCCTGGTAATGCACCTTCCCGTTCTCGGCATGGCCCGCTGGCACAAGGATCGCAGGATGTTTCTCGTTCCCATCTTCGGGCACATAGACCAGCGCAGAAACATAGACTCCCGGCAGACTTTCAAAAATCAGCTTCTCGATTCGAAAACCATCCATCTGAATCTTCCCCGTGATTCGGGGATGCAGTGGCGTTCTTTCACTCGGAAGGCCGCCCAACATCGCGAGCAGATGCTCTTCTGCGCGTCGCTGCACTGCCAGCAAATCCTGCTCGGTTCTTATTCCACGCCACTCCTTAAGGCGCTCATCGTCTTGCTGCCATGCCATCTCGGTCTGATACCGCAGATACGGCGTTATGACGGGGGCCTCCCTGGCAGCCGGCGGAAATACACGGAACGCGTCGGCGGGAGGCTCATCCGCGGCAGCAGCCCAGGAAGCGCACGCGACACATAATGCGAGAATGAGCACGCCTTTCATTCGCTGTTGTGCAACACCGCAAGCCGCATCGGCTAGCGCAGTTCGCTAAGATTCCGACGTCCACGTTGCCGGTTCGGGAAACCTTCGCAAGGCTACAGGCGCTACTTGTACGCACCTTCGCATGCCGTCGTTTTATAAGACATCAGAATACGAATAGCAAATAAAAACAATCGATCGTAGTTTCCTCCGCACGCAGAGATGGCCGTTCACAACAGGGACAGACGGCGGGCGCAGTCCGTCATGATTTCTGATTCCCAGGCGGAACGGTGTGGATTCTTGGGGTGCGTCCGATCGCTGGGAATCCGGCCTACCAAATTTAGGAACACTGCGGCGGAATGTTTGTACGCGGGAACAGGTGGGCGGAAGGCGACGTTTCCCAAGTACTGCAGGGCGTCGGAAAGGCCGTAATACTCGGGGTCTCCGGCCTCCCAGAGTCGGTCTCGCTCCGCGAATTTCTCAGGCGCAAAGGCGGCAAGTCCCAGCAAGTAGTCCGATCCGTATTCGATCATGTTGATTCCCAGGTCGTTCCCTGTGTAAATGCGAAAGTCTGGCCGGTATGCATCGCGAAGGGCGAGTCGTTCGAACTCCACGAGGCGGTTCAGGGAAGAGTGCTTCATCCCCTTAATCTCAGGGATGTCCAGCAGGCGCCGGACCGTCTCCGAGTCGTAGATTTCGCCGTTCGCTGCGAACATCGGACCCAGCTCGAATGCCAGCACATGTGGATAGTCTCTACATATGTCTTGATAAACCTCGGCTATTTTTGCCGGCGGCTTCCCGTGCAAGCGAGCGGTCTGGAACAGGATGGGTATGCCGTCGAAACGGACGATGGTATCGATCTGCCGCCGATAAAGCGCGACGATGTCGTCGCCCGCGAGATGTTCAATATATGCACCGGCCACAAACGGAACGGCTTTCCCGAGAGCTTGCCGCGTCCAGTCCAGCACTTCTTGCTTTTCCATATCGCTCAGATAGTTCACATAGCCGGTGTCCATGTTGACGGCGTTCAGCAGACCGGCTCGATGTGTGGAAATGAGATGCTTGGCAAACGCGTCGACAGCCACGCGGCCATCTGCCTCGTACGGCAACAATGCGGCGGCGATGCCCTCTACCGTGCGCCGTGGTTGCTGGCGCTTAAGCAACTCGGCAATCGTCCTGCTTGGATCGGCCATGGGCTCAGGTAGTGCGCGCGAGTCACGCGCTGTCAGCGTTTCTTAGCCTCTTTCAGTTTTTCCGCCATGTCCGAGTCCTTGTAGTATTCGTCCAGCGGATAGCAACCGGAAGGCAGCCCGTTGCGTGGAGCGGTCGTGCAATCACTGAAGGTCCGGCAGACACGCTTGCGTTCGATCTCCGCGCCCTCGGATGCTTCCCAGAGAAATTCGGGATAGGTCAACACCATTCGGCCGAGCCCCACGAAGTCCACCCACCCTTCGCGCACAGCCGCCTGCGCGACCTGAGGTAAGAAGTCCTGCAGGTAGGTATACCCCGATCCAACCATCAGAAGGTTTGGAAACCGCCGCTTGAGCTCACGGGTCACTTCCATCTGCCGGGCAACTCCAATCAAAGGGTCTTCTGGTGGCAGATATCCGTCGGAAGGCGGGTACAGGGCTGGCCGTTGGATGTGCGGATTATAATAAGGACTGCCAGCGGTGATATTCACCAACAGAATTCCAAGCTCCTCTAGTAACGACAGGAAACGCTCCGGCTCACTCAAGTCGGTATCCGTCGGATCGAGCGGATTCACGCCAAAACCCCAACGATACGGCAGTAAGTCGGGACGCATTTCCGCGACCCCGATGGAGGTTTTCCCGTTCCCCTTCTGACTGGGGTCACTGTGAAAAGGCACTGTGTCGATCGCCGACAGCCGCACCCCAATATGCAATCCCGGACAGAGCGAGCGGATCCCTTGCACGACCTCACGTAGAAAGCGCGTGCGGCCTTCGAAGGTTCCGCCGTAACGCCCCTCCCGCGTGTGAGCGCTCAGAAATTCATGACCCAGGTAGCCGTGGCAATGCTTGATGTCCACGAAATCAAAACCTAACTGCCAAGCCATGAACGCCGCATGATGGAAGTCTTCGATGATCGACTCGATTTCCCCGTCGGCGAGCACAGGGTAGTCGGGAGGCAGCCCCAAGCGCCGGTCCAACAAGGGATGGTGATAGAGAATGCGTGGCTCTGGCCGGGCATGTTCATTTGGGCGGCAGTAACGGCCGGAATGCGTCAATTGCAAACCAATGACTAACCCGTCGTCGGACCCGGTTGTCAGATTATGCTCGCGCCTCAAAACAGTGCGCAAATGCGCAAGGCTTTCCTGTGTTCGCGGGGCGGCGAGAAGTTGATTTGGGTTCGCTCGCCCTTCGTGGGAAACCGCAACCGCTTCTCCGCCCCAGATCAACTTGGCGCCACTTCGTCCGAACCGTTGCCACCGCCGAATCGTATTCTCCGAAGGCAACCCCTCCAGAGTCGCGTCCCATCCTTCCATAGGATGAACAGCGATCCGGTTCCCGATCTTGAATGGAGGGCGGTCCAACGGCCAGCGCAGCGGCGATTCAGTTCCGGTCACGATTTGAGGATCGCAAGGGATCTGCAAGTCGAGCGCCTGCACGTGCGCCTGAAAGCGAGCAACGTCCTTCAAGCTTCCCAGGCGAAGGATTGCTCTCGTGCTCATGCTGCCCTCCGTCGCCCTGGCAGACCCAAAATGGCAAGTCCACCCAGCAGCGCAACACCCACCAGGACAAAGCAACTCGTGGAGTAACTTCCAGTGGCGTCGCGCAAGCGGCCTGTCAACCAGGGCGCAGCAGCTTCCGCAATGCCGCCCGCGGTCAGGATCACACCCAGCAATCTACCCAGAATCTCGATCCCAAAGATCTCCGCGGTAATCAACGGGATGATCATGTAGTCCCCACCAAGACCGATCCCAAAAATCGCGGCAGAAGCGTAGAGGACGAGCCGGGTAGTCCCGAGAAAAAGCAGAGGGATGCCGGCGGCAACGAGCAGGTACGTCAGCAGCATGACGTACTTCTTGGGAAAACGATCAGCCAGCCAGCCTATGAGTAAACGGCCAGCAATACTGAATGCCAACACCACTGATAAGACACTCGCGGAATCCCTCTGTGTGAAGTGCCGGTCGAGACTCAAAAGAAGCTTCAGATTCTGCTGCGTGCCACTGATTGCGGCAATCGAACACATGCTTCCCAGGGTGAGCAGATAAAACGATGCTTGCTTGAATGCTCTCTTCAGATCGACGGTGTCGCCTGATGTATCTGCGGCTCGTGCCTTTGGTGGTTCTTTCACCCGGAATGCCAGCGGTAGCGAGACGGCCACGATCGAAAAGCCCAGAATCCGCAGAGCGGCCTGCCATCCGAAGTGCTGCACAAGCGTGTGCGATATCCACGGGATGGCCGCTCCCCCGATGCCGATCCCCAGGTAGGCAAATCCCATCGCTTTTCCGCGCGATCGATCGAACCAGCGTGTCAATAGGATCTGGTTCGGAAGTGGCCCTCCACAAACGTAGCCCAGCGCGTTGAACAAGTAGAAGAAGTAAAACATGCCGAGGCTTGAGATCGAGCCCAGTCCCACCAGGGCGACCCCCGCCATCACTATGCCGATCATCATTACGCGACGGGGCCCAAATCGGTCCACAATCCATCCGGCAAGGAACCCGAAGATCGGGCCGACGACGAGTTTGCTCAACGCGTTGCCCGACGTCACCTGGGCGCGCGTCCAACCGAACTGTTGGACCATGAAGTCGTAATAGAAAGGCAGTCCCCAGAGGGAAACTCCGACGATACAGAACAGCACCACAAAAGCTGTAGCCGCTGCCTGGTACGCTGGGCGCGAGCTCGCCGGAGATTGCGCGGCACCTGGCCCGGTTCTTTCTGACCACGCGCGGATTGATGCACTCGGCGCCGCGGCGCCCTCGCTCCTCGGTCCCATCATGGGTTGTCAGTTTAACTTACGTAGGATTGACCGGGCGGACATTCTGCGGACGGATCAGTCCAAGGACCGCAGTTCTCAATTGCATCGTGAGATAGGCGGAAGCAGCTTTACTCTGATATGCCCGAATTATGCTGAGAAGTCCGCTCGGCTCCGGTTAACCTACGGGTAGCCCATGGTTTGTTTCCTATGGGGTTGATGGCGGCTAGTTTTCCGCAACCCGCTAGGCTTTCTGGAGAGACCGTGGAATCCCACGTCGCGCAAAGGACGCGAGACTTGGGGCACTCAGCGCCCGGAAACTCGCGTAATTTTCTTTTGACAGCGCGCATTCCTCGGGGTAGCTTAATCGCGATTATGAAGCCGACGACTTCCCGCGCCGCCCTTTTTGTTCTGCTGGCCTTCCTGCTGACAGCCGCCATCGCGGGCGCCCAGACCCCGTCTCGCTATCGGCAGGGAACGATTACGAAAATTGATCCCGACGCACATAAGGCTTATTTCTTGAAGGGGGCGGAAGCGATCTACGAAATCAAGAATTGCGGCGACTTGCAGATCGGGCAGGCCGTGGATTACCGGGTGGATGAGTTCACGATCTACATTCGTCGAACTGGCGGCGGCAAGGACTATAAGTGCACCGTAGGAAGCGTCGACACGGCCGTCAACACCCCCGACACGCCTCCGGCGCCTAAGTATCAGCAAGGGACGATCCTGGGTTATGACGTTCGTCGCGACACCAGCGTCTTTGGAAGCAGCGGTGCCAATGGAATTGTCTACGCCGGCACCCGCAAAACGAAGGTCTATCAACTGAAGACCGCTACCCTGCTGTATAAGGTCGACTCCTGCGGCGACTTCGGTGCTTTCCAAGTGGGGCAGATCGTCGACTTCCGGCTGGGCCCCGGAATCGACGGTCAGAGGCTCTACGTCCGCTACGATGGAGACAAAGGAGACAAAGAATTCAATTGCAAAATCGAAGGCGTCAGTGCCGTCGAAGGCGCCAAGCCCGACGCCGCGGCCCCCGCCGAGACATCGGCCCCGCACTAGGCGTCGACCTTTCCGTGCGGCTTTTTCGTACTCGATATCTGCCGGCAAATCCTCGCAACTTCTCTATCTCCATTGCATCTAAACCTTGACAATGATCCACTCAGGTCTTAGCATGGTCTTGAGCGCAATCATAATCACACTGATTATAAAGCACTTATCTAAGTTCAGGAGGAGCATTTTATGGGGAAGATTATTGGAATTGACCTGGGGACCACGAATTCCTGCGTTGCGGTGATGGAGGGCGGCGAGCCCAAAGTCATCCCGAATGAAGAAGGAGGGCGCACTACTCCTTCCGTGGTGGGCTTTACCAAGACCGGAGAGCGGCTGGTGGGGCAGGTGGCGAAGCGGCAGGCTATCACCAATCCGGAGAACACGATTTATTCGATCAAGCGCTTTATGGGGCGGCGCTATGACGAAGTGCAGGAAGAGATCAAGATGGTGCCCTATAAGGTCGTGAAGTCGGGCGACCACGTCGCGGTTCTGGCGCAGGGGAAAGAGTACACGCCTCCGCAGGTTTCGGCGCTGATTCTGCAGAAGCTGAAGAAGGCGGCGGAAGACTATCTCGGCGAGAAAGTGACCGAGGCGGTCATCACCGTGCCTGCGTATTTCAACGACGCCCAGCGGCAGGCCACGAAAGATGCCGGGCAGATTGCCGGGCTCGAAGTGAAACGCATTATCAATGAGCCGACGGCGGCGGCGCTGGCTTACGGGCTCGACAAGAGCAAGGACGAGACCATCGCCGTGTATGACTTCGGCGGCGGCACCTTCGACATTTCGATTCTCGAGGTGGGCGAGGGCGTGATTGAAGTGAAGGCCACCAACGGCGACACGCACCTGGGCGGCGACAATCTTGACCAGCGATTGGTGGATTGGCTCATCGACGAGTTCAAGAAAGACGAAGGCCTCGATCTGCGCGGCAAGGGCAACGAGATGGCTTTGCAGCGTCTGCGAGACGCGGCGGAGCGGGCGAAGATTGAGCTTTCGACCACGATGGAGACGGAGATCAATCTGCCCTTCATCACGGCGGACGCGAGCGGGCCGAAGCATCTGGTAAAGAAGCTGACGAGGGCCAAGCTGGAAGGGATGGTGGAAGACATCATTCAGCGGTCGGTGGGTCCGTGCAAGCAGTGCATGAAAGATGCGGGCGTGGATGCCTCGAAGATCAACGAAGTGGTGCTGGTCGGCGGGCAGACGCGCATGCCGCGCATTCAGGCGCTGGTGAAGGATCTGTTTGGCAAGGAAGGCCACAAGGGAGTAAATCCCGATGAAGTGGTGGCGATTGGAGCGGCGATTCAGGGCGGCGTGCTGGGCGGCGAAGTGAAAGACCTGCTGCTGCTGGACGTGACTCCGCTGACGCTGGCGATCGAAACGCTGGGCGGAGTGGCAACGCCGATGATCCCGCGCAACACAACGATTCCGACGAAGAAGACGGAAACGTTCTCGACCGCGGCCGATAGTCAGACGTCGGTTGAAGTGCATGTGCTGCAGGGCGAGCGTCCGATGGCGGCGCAGAACCGGACTCTGGGCAAGTTCCATTTGACCGGGATTCCGCCGGCTCCGCGGGGCGTGCCGCAGATTGAAGTGACGTTCGATATTGACGCCAACGGCATCCTGAACGTGACCGCGAAGGACACGGCCACGCAGAAGGACCAGAAGATTACGATCACGTCGTCTTCGGGATTGTCGAAGGACGAAGTCGAGCGCATGGCGAAAGAAGCTGACGCGCACTCCGCCGAGGACAAGGCGGCGCGCGAGTCGATCGAAAGCAAGAACCACCTCGACAGCATGCTCTACAACGTGGAGAAGATGCTGCGCGAGCACGGCGACAAGATCTCCGGCTCGGAGCGTGGAGACGTGGAAAACGCCGTGGCCGACGCCAAGAAGGCGCTGGAGTCGAACGAGAAGGCGCAGATGGATAAGGCGCTCGAGAAGCTGACCGCGTCGTCGCACAAGTTGGCCGAACAGATGTATAAGGCAGCGCAGCCGGCGCCGGGAGCGGCTCCGGGTAGTCCAACGCCGGGCGCGGCAGGTGGCGACCCGAGCGGCAACGGTCAGGCCAAGAAAGACGAAGGCGTGATCGATGCCGAGTACGTGGACGTGGAAGACAAGAAGTAAGAAGTAAGAAGTAAGCTTCTAGCTTCTAGCTTGAACCGGGTGGCGCGGGCAGGGTTGCCCGCGCCACGACGTTTGCAGATTGTGATCGCTGTTTGCGAATTGTCTTTGCTATTTGTTGGTCTGTCATCCTGAGCGGAGTGGAGGGTTCGCGAAGCGAAGCATCCACGGAGTCGAAGGATCCCTGCCTTCTCTCCAGCCTTTGGGTGACTTATAGGGATCCTTCGACTGCGTTGCCGTCCGCTTCGCGGACGGCAACTTCGCTCAGGATGACATTTATGTGGGGGATAAGATGGATTTTCAGGTGAATGGGGAAACTTATTTTTTGAGCCTTGCCGAGAACGAGAGGCAGTGGCTGGTCTTTGTGGCTACTGCTGAGGGATCGCGGCCGGTGCCGGTCTATGTGGACGGAGCGGAGTCTGAGGATTTGACGATGGTAGTGGAAGATAAAGAGCGGCGGAGGATTGTGAATTAAGATCGTTCGTCCCGAGATTCGATTTCGGATTGCTTTCATTTCAGACTGCTTTCAATTTCAGAATAAATGGCAACCACACCCAAGAAGGACTACTACGAAATTCTCGGCGTGAAGAAGTCTGCCTCGGCCGAGGAGATTCGCAAGGCATTTCGCAAGCTGGCGCGGAAATACCATCCTGATGTGAATCCGGGGGACAAGTCGGCGGAGGAGAAGTTCAAGACGCTCTCCGAGGCCAACGACGTCCTCAGTGATCCCAAGAAGCGCAAGATTTACGACCAGGTCGGGTTCTACTCCGACAACATCGACGCGGCCACCGCAGAGGCTTATGCGCGCGGAGGCGGCACACCGGGAGACGGCGGCTTTCAGGGCGGATTCCCCGGAGGCGGGCCGGAGCAGGCTGGTGGGGGGCAAGGGGTTCATTTCGATTTTGGTGGATTTGATTTCTCCGATCTGGCCGACAGCCCCGGGCGCAGCCGCAAGAGCGGCAGCGGAGGCAGCAGCTTTCGAGACATCTTCGGCGGGATGTTTGGCGGAGGGCGGGGCGCGGCGGCGGCCGAAGAAGGTCCCGAGCCGGGTACTGATCTGGAGTATCAGGTCAACGTACCGTTCTGGACTGCGATCCGCGGCGGGGTGATGCGGCTGAACATTTCGCGGCATGATACCTGCGGAAATTGCCACGGGCAGGGATTTCTCGAAGCGCCCGGAAAATGTCCGCAATGCGGCGGGTCGGGGCAGATCACGCAGACCAGCGGCCGCATGAAGTTCAACGTGCAGTGTCCGCGATGCCATGGCACGGGCAAGAATTTGACGACCTGCCCGGTCTGCCACGGCGCGGGCGTGGTCGAGAAAACCGAGCCGTTCGAGGTGCGTATCAAGGCGGGGACGCGCGACGGGCAGCGCATTCGCATTCCGGGCAAAGGCAACGCCGGGGCGCATGGCGGCGCGGCGGGCGATCTTTACGCGATTATCCGGACCGAGGGGCATCCGGTCTTCCGCCGCGACGGCGACGACATCTACCTGAGTGTTCCGGTCAACGCCACCGAGGCGGCGCTGGGAGCCAAGATCGAAGTGCCCACGATTGACGGCCGGGCGCTGCTGAAAATTCCTCCAGGGACGCAATCGGGTCAGAAGCTGCGGCTGCGCGAGAAAGGCGTGCCTTCTGCGACGAAGGAAGGCGTGCGCGGCGATGAGATTGTGGAGATCACTGTCACCGTCCCCCTGCCCCGCGACGAGCGCACGAAAGAATTGCTGCGCGAGTTGGCCAAGCTGAATCCGGAAGATCCGCGGGAAGCGCTGTGGAGTAAGGTCTGATGCCCGGCGCAGGAAGGCCTGGAGATCCGCTGTGGGGCGCCATCGGTTTCGCGATCGGTGTGATCCCAGGAATCTACTTTCACCAGGTGTACGCCGGGCTGGGGATCGGGCTCGCGCTGGCGGTTGCTTTCGCACTAATTCGAGAGGACATGCGCCGGGGCTATCGCCGGCCTACCGATCCTACGCGATTCATGATCGGACTCGGGATCGGTCTCCTGGGCGGGGTCTGCTTGCATTACCTCGAGCTCGGCTG
This sequence comes from uncultured Acidobacteriaceae bacterium, assembly GCA_963719575.1. Classification (GTDB taxonomy): domain Bacteria; phylum Acidobacteriota; class Terriglobia; order Terriglobales; family Acidobacteriaceae; genus Sulfotelmatobacter. The sequence goes on along the minus strand of CAVRCN010000018.1, from coordinate 282,047 downwards.
GCGGCTCGGGATGGGACTCGGATTGGCATTCGGACTCTTCCTCGGCGCAGCCCTCGGAGTTTCGCGCGCTGACACCCGCTGAAACCGAGACTGAAAAAAACTCAGGATTCTTCTTCGAATCCCGGCTACCGGCGTTACCTTCGGTACCTGTCGTCGGTGACAAGAATTTGCAGAAACCTCAAAAATATCTTGCATCTGTGGAAAATTCCCGTAATCTCACACTTGCGAACTAACTTCACCGAGATGCCCGGGAATCGCAGTGACCCGGGAGCCGCGAGAAGCGCGTCCTGATGTCAGATTGACGTCAAGACCAAGGGAGACGCGGTGGTGAGAGTGAGTCGCTTGAGGAGGAAGACATAGAAATTGGCAACAGCTACGGCCCCACGTCAAGAAACGGAGAATCCCCAACCTCTCGCCGCCGTTCCTAATCAGGCTCCCAACCGGAAAAAATTCGCCCGCCTCACGCTGTGGCCACTGGTCGCCGCCACGTTTTTTATGGTGTCGGGCGGAACCTATGGCACGGAAGACATCGTGCATGGCGCCGGCTACGGACGCGCGATTCTGATTCTGCTGCTCACCCCGCTGCTCTGGAGCCTGCCTACGGCTTTCATGATCGGCGAGCTTTCGAGCGCGCTGCCCTTCGAGGGCGGCTACTATGCCTGGGTGCGTCGCGGCCTCGGCAATTTCTGGGGATTTCAGGAAGCCTGGCTCTCGCTGATTGCCTCGATCTTCGACATGGCGATTTATCCCACGCTGTTTGTCGCGTATCTTACCCGCATGTTCCCGTGGTTCCAGCAGGGCAATCGCGGATGGTGGGTCGCGCTGGCCGTGGTGATTTCCTGCGCCGCGCTCAACATCGCGGGCGTAAAAGTGGTTTCGCTGACGTTGCTGTGGCTTTTCTTCGCGCTCTCGGCGCCGTTCGTGATCATGGTTTGCATGGCGCCGTTCAAGGTCGGCGCGCTAGTGAACGCGGTCACCAAGCCTACGACTTCCACCGTGGATATTCTCGGCGGCCTGCTGATCTGCATGTGGAATTACATGGGCTGGGACAATGCCTCGACGATCGCCACCGAAGTGGAGCGTCCGCAGCGGACCTATCCGCGCGCCATGCTGGTGGCGGTGTGCATCGTCGCCGTGAGCTACATTGTTCCCTTCGCCGCGATGTGGATGACCGGCCTGACTCCCACGGCATGGGAAACCGGCTCGTGGGCCGACATTGCCGGTCTAATGGGCGGACCGCTGCTGCGCATTGGCGTAGTGCTTGGCGGCATGATCAGCGCATTCGGGATGTTCAACTGCCTGGTGATGAGCTACTCGCGGCTGCCGCTGGCGATGGCGCAGGATGGCATGCTGCCCAGCGTGTTCGGCAAGCTGCAGAAGAAGTCGCGCGCGCCCTGGGTTGCGATCATTGTCTTGGCCATGGGGTGGGCCATGTGCCTGGGCCTGGGCTTCGCCCGTCTCGTGACGCTCGACATTTTTCTCTATGGCGCCAGCCTGCTGCTGGAGTTTATAGCTCTGGCAGTGTTGCGGTTTCGCGAACCGGAACTGCCGCGTCCCTTCAAAGTTCCCGGCGGCTTGTTTGGCGCGATCGCCATCGGCATACCCCCGGCGCTGCTGCTGGGCTTTTCGGTGGTGCGCAGCGAGCATGAATCCATACTGGGCATGAGCTCGTTTGCCTTCGGGATGATTCTGATCGGCGCGGGAGTTGTCGCCTATCTGATCAATCACGCGCTGAAACCGGCAGGATGGTCGGCTCCGGCGGAGAAACCGCAGCCGGCGGCCTGATCGCGCTTCGGTCAGGAAATAATCCAAAATAAAAAAGGACCGGGAAACTCCGGTCCTTTCTGTTTTTGCTGTCGAGAATTACGCAGCGGCCGCACTGTCGCGCAGGGTCTTAACATGGTCATGCGCGCGCTGAACGCTGACGGCCTGACGGCGGATAATCTCCATCAGGTTTCCCGGCAATGAACCACGAAGCGCCTGCTGGTAGCTCTCTTTGGCGCTGTCTTCACCTGCTTCCACGGATTCCAGAATGGTCTTATCGCCGCCACCAAGGCTAACTTTGGTGTCGATCCAGGCGCGGCGCAGTGTTCCGCCCACGGAGCCGGAAACTTTCTTGTCCGGCTTGCCAAACCGGATAAGCTCCGCTTCAAGTTCCCCCGCAAAACCAGCACGCTCCAGGCTCTGCTCGTTGAAATAGGTCTTCAAGTCAGTCCGCTTCACGTGCGAAGCGGCGTCCTGGTAGCCCTTTTGTCCGTCTTTGCAGGTTTCGATGAGAGCTTCCACTACACTGATCGCGTTATTTTCGTCCATAACAACCTCCGGAACTTGGATGCGCGCAGGCAGTCAGGGTTTGGCGTGATTCTGCAATCGTGAACTGGATCGTGAATTAGGAAGAAACGTGGTCGTACTCTAGAATCAGCTCTAGAATCAATCGAGAGCGATTATGACCAAACGTAAATCCAAGGGCGCATACATGATCTCGGCCGTAGCTGAGATGTATGGCATTCATCCTCAGACCCTGCGGCTTTATGAACGAGAAGGACTGCTCAAGCCCTCGCGGACCGAGGGCAACACCCGCCTCTACACGGAGGAAGACTTGCAGCGGCTGGAGTTCATCCTCACCCTGGCTCGCGATCTGGCGGTGAATATTTCAGGGATGGCGATCATCCTGCAAATGCGCGAGCGCATGGAAGAAATGCAGCGCCAGATGCAAGAGTTCGTGCAGTTCATCCAGCAGGAAGTGCTCACCCGCGCCACCGCCGCGGCCGATCCGGCGAAGGGTGCGATTGTGCCGGTTAGAAGGCCGATGGTAGTGCCGGCGATTCCGCACACGAAAAAGCGTTAGTTCGATCCATCTCCCGAAAGCCTTGTCATCCTGAGCGGAGCAAGACGCGGCGCGAAGCGCGGCGTCTTGCGTAGTCGAAGGACCCCGTGTCACTTGATACCCGCACGAAGGCAACGAGGAGTTTCCACCAGGAACCGCGACCGCATTGAGAGAATTCCTTTCTGAGCTTATCTCGCTGTAGCCAAGTATGGGGTTCCCTTCGACTTCGCTCAGGGCAGGCTTTCGACTGCGTTACCGCCCGCTTTCAGCGGACGGCAACTTCGCTCAGGATGACAGAGCTAGAATAAAGAACATCCCATGCTTCCCTTCAAACTCATTTACAGCAACGGCTACTATCTTCCCATCGGCCAGCACGTCTTCCCGGCCGAGAAGTACCGGCGCATTCACGACCGGTTGCTGGAAACGGGCGTCGCACGGGCCAGCGATTTTCTGGATCCCCAACCTGCCACGGACCAGGACATTCTTCTGGTCCACACGCCCGAGTATGTAAACAAGCTGAAAACCAGCACGCTGAGCCCGCGCGAAGAAATGGAGCTGGAAGTTCCCTTTTCTCCGGAACTGGTGAAGGCGTTCTGGCTCGCCGCCGGTGGATCGATACTGGCTGCGCGGCACGCGCTGAGTGATCGCGTCGCCATCAACATTGGCGGAGGCTTTCACCACGCCTTTCCCGATCACGGCGAGGGATTCTGCATGATTCACGATGTGGCCGTGGCCATCCGGCGACTGCAGCGCGACGACAAAATTCGCACCGCGATGACCGTGGATTGCGACGTGCATCAAGGCAACGGCACAGCGGCAATCTTCGCCGGCACGCGAACGGCGAGCGAGCCGCTGCCGTCGTCGGGGCCCTCGACTCGCAATTCCGCGCCGCCAGGCAAGATGCGCGGCGTGCACGCGGGAGACGTTTTCACCATCTCCCTGCACCAGCACAACAACTATCCCGTGTACAAGCCGCCCTCGTCGATCGATGTCGACCTGCCCGACGGCACCAGCGACGGCGACTACCTGGCCTGGCTTGACAACGCGCTCAGCTCCGGCCTGCGGCAGTTCGTGCCCGACCTGCTGTGCTACATCGCCGGCGCCGATCCTTACCGCGAAGATCAGCTCGGCGGCCTTGCGTTGACGATGGAAGGACTGAAGAAGCGCGACGAGCTCGTGTTCCGCGTAGCGCGTGCCCGCGACATTCCAGTGATGGTGACCTATGCCGGTGGCTACGCGCGCAACCTGGAAGACACCGTGACCATTCACAGCAACACGGTGATCGCGGCGAAGGAAGTGTTCTCCGCGAAGAGTTGAGGCGCGCAGGACGATATACTCCCCGAAGATATACTCAAGACATGATCGTCAGCCCCTCCGAGCTTCCGTACAGCGAGTTTTACAACATCCTGATCAGTAGTGTGGTGCCGCGGCCCATTGCGTGGGTATCCACGGTGAGCGCCGCTGGACAGCCCAATCTTGCGCCCTTTTCTTTCTTCAATGCGGTCTGCGCCGATCCTCCGTTACTAGCATTTGCGCCCGGACTCCGCCGACGCAAGCAAGGTGAAGCCAACCACGGCGAACCCAAGGACACGCTGCGAAATATTCGCGAGACCAAAGAGTTTGTGGTCAACATGGTCACGCACGAACTGGCCGAGGCGATGAACCTGACCAGCGGCGAATACGACGCATCCGTGAACGAATTCGAACTGGCAAAGCTGACTCCCCATCCGTCGATAATCGTCCGCCCGCCCAGGGTCGCCGAATCTCCGGTCAGCTTCGAATGCAAACTTCATCAGATTCTCGACTTCTCTCCCAGACCCACCAGCAGCAGCCTCGTGATCGGCCAGATCGTCTCGATTCACATCGACGACGCGCATCTCAAGGAAGGCAAGTTGGATCGCAACTCGCTGGACCTCATCGGCCGCATGGGCGGCATGCAATACACGAGAACGACACAACGGTTCGAGATGGCGCGGCCAAAAGTTGGGTAGTGGCCGCGGGGATGGCCTCGCGTTCAGTCTGACGAAATCCTGTCTTAGCCCTTCGGCTGATAAAATGTTTGCTAACTCCTATGTTTGAGAATCTTCAGGAAAAACTGCAACGCGCGTTCAAGAGCCTCCGAGGACAGGCGAAGCTGTCGGAAGAAAACATTGCGGAGGCGCTGCGCGAAATCCGGCTGGCGCTGCTCGAAGCCGATGTCAACTTCAAAGTAGTAAAAGAGTTGATTGACCGCATCCAGGCCAAAGCCGTTGGCCAGGAAGTGCTCACGGCGCTTTCTCCCGGCGAGCAGGTCATCAAGATCGTCCGCGACGAACTGGTCGAGATTCTCGGTAAGGACACGGCGCGCATGAAGTTCGCCTCGCAGCCGCCGACAGTCGTGCTCATGGCCGGGCTCCAGGGTTCCGGTAAGACCACAACTTCCGGCAAGCTCGCCCATTGGTTCAAGGTCGGCGGCCATCGCCCGCTGCTGGTTTCGGTGGACGTATATCGTCCCGCGGCCCGTGAGCAGTTAAAAATTGTGGCGCAAGCGGTGAAGGCGCAGATCTACGAAGGCACAGTGGGCGAAGCGACCACGCCCGCGCAGCTCACCCAGGCAGTGGAGCGACTGGTGAAAGAAGCCCGCCGCGAGGCTATCGTCTCCGGCTGCGATGTGCTGATCGTGGACACCGCCGGCCGTCTGCATATCGACGACGAACTGATGAACGAGATGCAGTCGCTGAAGAAGCTCCTGAATCCGTCAGAGATTTTATTCGTCGCCGACGCCATGACCGGACAGGACGCGGTCAACTCCGCCGACGAATTTCACAAGAAGCTTTCGCTCACCGGCGTCATCCTCACCAAAATGGACGGTGATGCCCGCGGCGGCGCGGCGCTGTCTATCCGTCAGGTTACCGGCCAGCCCATCAAGTTTATCGGCGTCGGTGAAAAATACGATGCTCTCGAACTGTTCCATCCCGATCGAATCGTCTCGCGCATTCTGGGCATGGGCGACATTCTCTCGCTGATCGAGCGCGCCGAATCGCAGATCGACAAAAAGAAAGCCCAGGAGATGGCCACCAAGGCCCTCACCGGCGACGGCTTTTCGCTGGAAGACTTTCGCGACCAGCTGCGTCAGGTGAAGAAAATGGGCTCCATCAAGAACCTGATTGGCATGATGCCCTCGATCGGACCGTTTTCCGGACTGCAGAAAGCCGCGGACAACGTCGACGAAAAACAAATCAACCGCGTCGAGGCGATTATCAACTCGATGACCAACCACGAGCGCAATCATCATGAAGTGATTAACGGCAGCCGCCGCAAGCGCATCGCCCGCGGCTCCGGCACGACTGTGCAGGAAGTGAACAACCTGCTCCGCCAGTACGCCCAGATGAAAAAAATGTTCAAGCAGATGGGCAAGCCCAGCTTCGCGCGACGGCTGGCGGGGATGAAGATGCCCGGAATGTAAGGAAACAGTTGCCAGTCGAAAGCTTGGTTTTCTGACAACCACCCACTGGCAACTGACGGCTGCTCTTATGAAATGGCGCTCTCTTGAAGAATCGGACGCGATCGACACCCGCGCCCTGCGCGAGATTTTTGCCGAGCGCAAAGAACTGATCGCAAAATACGTTCGGCCGGAGACGCAGGCCATTCATGCACGCGCGCTTGCCGAACTCAAAGAAAAACATTTCGCTGCAAGCATTCTTCCTGTCGGCGCGAAGGCTCCGCAGTTCGAGCTTCCGGATCACGATGGGAAGACGGTTTCGTCGGCTGCGCTGCTCGCGCAAAAGCGGCTCGTGCTCTGCTTCATCCGCGGCCGCTGGTGCCCGTTCTGCGTGGGTCAGATGGAGGCAATGAATTTGATCGTGCCCGAGATCGAGCGAGCCGGTGCAACGCTGATCGCGATCTCTCCACAGACGGTGAAGCAATCATTCTTCATGCGCGACCAGCACAAGCTGCGCTTTCCACTGCTTTCCGACGCAGGCAACCGGGTTGCCCGCCAGTTCGGTCTCACCTATCGCGTGCCAGAATTCCAGACAGACGTTTATCGCCGCGCGTTCGTGAATCTGCCGTTTACGAACGGGGATGAAAGCTGGGAGCTGCCGATTCCGGCGACTTACATTCTGGATCACGACGGAACCGTGCTCTACGCCTCGGCGGACGAGGACTACACGGAGCGGCCCGAGCCCGGCGACATCGTCGCGGCTCTTCAGACCAAGCTGTAGAGACGTTGCTCGCAACGTCTTTGGCCAACAGCACCACGCGCCCGGCGTTCGCCGTTGCCGCCGGCAGAGACGTAACAAGTTACGTCTCTACGATGAGGCGCGCGGTACACTGAGTACTTCATGCACTATATCTACGGCATCAACGCGGTCACCGAGGCGCTGAAGGCTCGCCAGCGGGCGTTCGAATGGGTCGGCATGGCGAAGGAACGCCATGACATTCGGCTGCAGCGGCTCATCGAAGATTGCCGGCGCGCCAACGTGCCGGTGCGTTTTCTGCTGCGGACCGAACTCGATCGCATGGCGGGAACCGCGGCGCATCAGGGAGTGGTCGCGGTCACGTCGGCGAAACAATATAGCGATCTTGACGACGTTGTTGGAGCCAAGCGCGGCCACTACTCGCTGGTGGTGGTGCTCGATGGAGTGGAGGATCCGCATAACCTGGGCGCAATTCTTCGTACGGCTGACGCCGCGGGCGCTGACGGAGTAGTCATCCCGGAACGCCGCGCCGCAGCCGTGACCGGAACCGTGACCAAGGCCTCCGCGGGCGCGAGCGAGCATTTACCAATCGCAAAAGTTACGAATATTTCACGGACGGTGGAAGAACTGAAAGAGCGCAATGTTTGGACGGTTGGGCTCGACGAGCACGGCCAGCAGACCTACGACGCGCTCGATTACAACATGGATTGCGCGATCGTGCTGGGCGCCGAAGGTAAAGGACTGCACGATCTGGTCAAGAGGAAGTGCGATTTTCTGGTCTCGATCCCGATGCTGGGGAAGGTTCCTTCGTTGAATGTTTCGGTCGCAGCGGCGGTCGTGCTGTACGAAATCGTGCGGCAACGACGCGTTCGACAGGGATCAGACGGCTCCAAGCCGGATGCCAGGCCTCGCGCAAAACCGAGTGCGAAATGAAGTGGCTCGTCCGGAACATTTGTTTTCTCGGTGTCCTCTGTGCCTCTGCGGTGAATGCGTTCTCTCTCGACCGCGAGGCTTTCACTTTTACCAAGTATGACTTGAACGTTCGCATCGAGCCGGAGCAGCAGCGGCTCGGCGTTCGCGGCAAGGTCACCCTTCGAAATGATTCGACATCGCCGCAGAAAATCGCGGTGCTGCAGATTTCGTCCTCGCTCGACTGGCGTTCCATTCGCGCCGGCGATCAGGCTGTGCAGTTCGTCACGCAAACCTACACTTCTGATATCGATCACACGGGCGCGCTCTCGGAGGCCATCGTGACCCTGCCGCAGCCCGTCGCGCCGAAGGCGACGGTCGAACTGGAGATCGCTTACGAAGGCGTAATCCTGCTCGATGCCACGCGCCTCACGCGCATCGGAACTCCCGAAGCCGCGGCCAGGAGTTCCGACTGGGACCAGATCACCGCGAAGTTTACGGCCGTGCGCGGCGTGGGAAACGTGGCGTGGTATCCGATTGCGACGGAGGTGGCGGATTTATCGGAAGCTGACGGCCTGTCCGAAGTTTTGGGCCGATGGAAGGCGCGGGAAGCCGATTCGAAGATGGAGGTTCACTTCGATTCGCCAACCGTGGCGGAAGATGTGGCTCCGCCCATCACGCTGTGCGGCGGCACCGAACTGCACGCGGTGACGCGTGGCGGAAGCCCCAACTTTCCCTGGTCGCAATGTTCGTATCAGCCGCTTGGCTTGTCTGTCCCGGCATTTGTCGTGGCCAACTACGGAGTCGTCGATCGGCCGGCAATCACGGTCTACAATCTGCCCGAGCACGCGGTCGCGGCTGAGGCCTACGCCGAAGCGGCGGAAAAGACCGCCGCGCTGATAACCGAGTGGTTCGGGCCATCGCGACGAAAGGCGGAAACCGCCGACTTGGCGAATCCGGAGGCTGCTCCCTTCGAAAGTGGTTCTCTGCTGCTGACGCCGCTCACGATCGCGGATGCAAAGCTCGCGGGCCTGGTAGCGGCGCACCAATTAGCTCATGCTTCGTTTTACTCGTCCCGTCCGTGGATTGACGAAGGGCTCGCCCACTTCGCGCAGGCTCTTTATCTCGAACAGCAGCGCGGGCGCCAAACCGCGCTCGACTATATGGGACTGCATCGCGCCGCATTCAGCGAGGCCGAAAAGCAAACCGCTTCCCCGCCCGACGACGAGGTGAACCGCTCGCTGGTGAAAACGACCAATGAAGTGCTTTACCGCAGCAAGGCGATGTACGTCTGGTGGATGCTGCGCGACATGGTTGGCGAGCAGGCGCTGAAGAAGGCGTTCGCCGCCTATCGTCCAGAGCAAGATAAAGAACCTTCCTACATGCCTCGTTTGATTCAGTCGCAAACGCAACGCGACCTGGAATGGTTTTTCGACGACTGGGTCTATCGCGACCGTGGCCTGCCCGACTTCAAAGTGGAATCTGCGTTCTCGCGGAAAACCGCGAACGGCGTCTACCTGCTCACGATTACGGTGGCGAATCTCGGCGCCGCCGGAGCGGAGGTTCCACTTGCCGTGAAATTTGCCGGAGGCGAGATCGGGAGGCGGCTTGAAGTGCGCGGGAAAAGCAAGGGCGTGATCCGCGTGGAGACTTCTGCCGCGCCTCTTGAGATTGTAGTGAATGACGGCAGCGTGCCCGAGAGCAATCCGATAAACAACACATTCAAGATCGAACCCGAACAAAAATAAGATTCGCGATGGAGAAGTGTGAACCTCAGAGGCCCGCTCTGGCAAACTTCACCAGCGCCGCAAGCTTCCTGGCCGCTTCGCCGGAGTCGATGGATTTCGCTGCGATCGGCACCGCCTCCGCCAGGTGATCGGCGCGGCCCGCAGCCACTAGTGCGGCCGCAGAATTCAAAAGAACAACGTCGCGACGCGGTGACTTCTTTCCTTCCAGCACGGCGCGAATGATGGCGGCATTTTCGGTGGCGTCGCCGCCAGAGATATCCGCAAGCGTTGCGCGTTTCATACCGAATTCTTCCGGCGTCACTTCGTACGTTTTTACCGAGCCGTCGCGCGCTTCGGCCACGCGCGTGGGGCCGGTGATGGTGACTTCATCGAGACCGTCCAGCCCGTGCACTACCAAAGCGCGATGCAGGCCAAGCATGCTCAACGCTTCTGCCAGTTTCTCGACCAGGTCCAGCGCATAGACTCCTACGACTTGTCCCGAGGCGCGTGCCGGATTGGTCAAGGGGCCGAGCAGGTTGAACATGGTGCGCATGCGCAGTTCGCGGCGCACTCCCTGCACCTGCTTCATCGCGGGATGCAAGTTCGGTGCATACAGGAAACAGATTCCGACTTCGCGCAGGCATTGGGCGGCGCGCTCGGGCGAGAGCTGGATGTTCACGCCTAACGCTTCCATCACGTCGGCGGAGCCGCATTTCGAGCTGATGCTGCGGTTGCCGTGCTTGGCCACGCGCACGCCTGCTCCAGCCGTAACGAAAGCTGTGGCGGTGGAAATGTTGAAAGTTCCGCTGGCATCGCCGCCGGTGCCGCTGGTATCGACCAGCGGCGATTCTGTGTGCGACGAGCCATGATCTGCGAAATCATCGTCTGACAAATCGGCGGACGAAGAGTCCGACTCTGCCAGAGCATCGCGGCCGGTGCCGCTGACGTTGAGGGCTGCTAATGCCGTGTCGCCCTTGGCTGCGATATGTTCGATCGGCCCGCGTTCGATGGGTAGGAGCGCCGCCGCGGCGCGGATGGCCTCGGCGAAGCCTACGATTTCCTCGACTGTCTCGCCCTTCATCCGCAGGGCCACGAGCAGCGCGGCGATCTGCGCGTCCGTACACTTTCCGGCGAGCACTTCCGCCATTACCTCGCGGGATTCCGCGCGGGTAAGGGATTGGCCGTGATTGGAGAGGCGATGGAGGAAGTCGAGAATCATGGCTACGATGTTCCCGCGGAACACCAGAGGGGATTCTACCGGAGGCGGGGAGGCTTCGGGCTTCGGGCTTCGGGCTTCGGGCTTCGGGTTCGCTCTCGGCTGGGTCGCGCTGAGGAATTCTCGCAGAAATGAACCTGGTGTCGCTGTTCCCGGTTTGGGGCATGATGTTGAGGGTTGGGGTACCCCCCTCCCCCTCCCCCCAAATCTTTGGAATCATCGGGTTAGGGGGAAATTCCCCGCAAAATCTAGATGTCAAAGACATTAGAGGTCAAAATATAGATAACAAATGACTTAGGGGAGAGACCGTCAAGCCCTCCGCAGCACTTCCGCTTCTGCCATGATCGCGCAATTGGGATGGTGGATGCAAGGTTAGACGTCACATAGACCTGTGGAAAAACGGAGAGGCGCTGGCGTGAGAGTCGATTCATCTCGGCGATGGTGATGGCGCCAGAATCACGGCTGAGGAGTTTGAAAGAGTCGTCCGCAGCCACTTCGCCTTCCTGCTCCACGGAAAATAGACGCTGCAGATGAAGCCAACGCTAGCGGCAGCATCGTATTCCCACCCTTCGAAAACCGCGAAGGGTGGGGCACCCTCGATTGGTATGGCGTCGGCGAGAACAGGGGCAGTGGGGCGGCCCGCCACCGTTGCAAAAGGCGCAAGGATGGGCCACCGTCAGATGAAATGATGCGGGCAGAACATCGTCGGCTGCAGGAAGTCGGCTTCTGCGGGTTTGCTCTAATTCGTTTGTCTTCTATAAAATCAATAGTTTGCTGCCATAGTGCGAAGCCGCAAGCAGGGTGCAGGTTCCTTCCGATTTCGCCGACGAGCATCATCTATTTATGAAAATCCATGAGTATCAGGCAAAAGCAATTCTCAAGAAGTATGGCGTGAGCGTGCCGCGCGGCGCGATGGCCGCGACCAGCGACGAGGCGGAGACCATCGCCAAGAATCTTTTCGATGATGGCGCGACCGGTGTTGTGGTGAAGGCGCAGATCCATGCTGGGGGACGTGGCAAGGGCGGCGGCGTCAAGATTGCCAAGTCGGTGGATGAGGCTGGCGACCTCGCGGGAAAAATTCTGGGCATGAAACTGGTGACGCACCAGACTGGACCGGAAGGCCGCATTGTGCGGCGCCTACTGATTGAAGAAACGTTGCCGATTGAAAAGGAGCTTTACCTGGGCATTTTGGTGGACCGCGGGGAAGGCAAGCCGGTTTTTATGGCTTCTGCCGCGGGCGGAATGGAAATTGAGCAGGTTGCGGCGGAAAATCCGGATGCGATTCTGAAGCAATACATCGATCCCGGCATGGGGCTGGAAGCGTTTCAGGCGCGGAAGATTGCGTTTCAGCTGGGATTGAAGCCGCAACAGATTAATCCTGCGGTGAAGTTTTTGACGGGGCTCTACCGGGCTTTTCTGGATACTGATTCGTCGCTGCTCGAAATCAATCCATTCATCACGACCACCGACGGACGGCTGTTTGCGCTCGATGCCAAAGTCACGTTTGACGACAATGCGCTGTTCCGGCATCCCGACCTGCGCGAACTGCGCGATATTACGGAGGAAGATCCGCTCGAAGTGGAAGCCTCGAAATACAGCTTGAATTACATCAAGCTCGGGGGCAGTGTGGGCTGCATGGTGAACGGGGCGGGGCTGGCGATGGCGACCATGGACATCATTAAGTACGCCGGGGGCATGCCGGCGAATTTTCTGGATGTAGGTGGGGGGGCGAGTTCGGAGCAGGTGGCGCATGCGTTTGAAATTCTGCTTAGCGATAAGAGCGTGAAGGCCGTGCTGATCAACATTTTTGGCGGCATCCTGCGGGTCGACACGCTGGCGACAGGAGTGGTTGAGGCGGCGAAGAAAACGAATATTAAACTCCCGATTGTGTTGCGGCTGGAAGGGACCAACGTGACTGAGGGGAAGCAGATTCTGATGAATTCGGGATTGAATTTTGTGGTGACCGACACGATGAAGGACGCGGCGGATAAGGTTGTGGCGGCGGCCCGAGGAACTCTTGGCGTGACGGAGTGGCGGTAGTAGAGAGAAAGATGGCGCGGTAGAGATCGCGAGGAATCCGGTTTATGGCAATCCTAGTGGATAAGAGTACGCGCGTGGTGGTGCAGGGCTTGACTGGCCGCGAAGGGACGTTTCATGCGAAGGCCAGCGCGGCCTACGGCACGCAGATTGTTGGCGGAGTCACGCCGGGCAAGGGCGGCACCACGCATGAAGGCTGGCCGATTTTCAATACGGTGCGCGAGGCTGCGGACAAGACCGGGGCCAACGCGTCCGTGATTTTTGTGCCGCCGCCGTTTGCCGCGGACGCGATTATGGAAGCGGCCGACGCGGAACTCGACCTGATCGTTTGCATCACGGAGGGGATTCCGACGCTCGACATGGTAAAGGCTTGGGAGTTTCTGCAGAACCGGCGTTCGCGCTTGATCGGGCCGAATTGTCCGGGAATTATTTCTCCGGGCAAATGTAAGATTGGCATTATGCCGGCTTCGATTCACAAGGAAGGATCAGTGGGAATTGTTTCGCGCTCGGGAACTTTGACTTACGAAGCAGTGCATCAGCTTACGCAGCGGGGGATTGGGCAGTCGACGGCGATTGGAATCGGCGGTGACCCTATCATCGGGACAAATTTTGTGGATGCGCTGGACTTGTTCAACCGCGATCCCGAAACCGAGGCTGTGATCATGATCGGCGAAATCGGGGGCAACGCGGAAGAAACTGCCGCGCAGTTTGTGAAGACTCATATGAAGAAGCCGGTGGTGGGATTCATCGCGGGACAAACGGCGCCTCCGGGACGGCGCATGGGACATGCTGGAGCGATCATTTCTGGCGGCAAGGGGACGGCGGCGGAGAAAATCGCGGCTTTGGAAGCGGCGGGGATTCGGGTGGCGAAGTCGCCGGCGTCGATTGGGGAAACTTTGGCGGCTGCGCTGGGTGTGGGAGTTTAGGAACAGGGGCCAGGGGTCAGTGGCTGGTTTCCCAGAACTAACAGACGGGAAATAACGATCACAAACTTATGAAGACACTGCAACGCACTCTTACTATCGTCAAACCGGACGCCGTCCGCAGCAATGGGGTCGGCGACATTATTGAACAATTCGAGAAGAACGGGTTCCGCATTCTCGCCATGAAGATGCTCGAAATTTCCAAGCATCAGGCGGAGCAGTTTTATGCAGTGCATGCGAGCCGTCCGTTTTACAACTCGCTGACTGATTTCATGTCGAGCGGGCCGGTGGTGGCTTTGGCTCTGGAGAAGGAAAATGCCATTGCCGATCTGCGCAAGCTGATGGGGGCGACGAATCCGGCAAACGCGGAAGAAGGCACGATCCGAAAGAAGTGGGCGACCAGCATTGAGCACAACGCGATTCATGGGTCGGACGCCGAGGATACGGCGCGGTTTGAGCTGAGCTTTTTCTTTGCGGGGTATGAGCTGGCGAAATGAGTTCTCAGTTCTCAGTTCCCAGTTCTCAGTTACGCTGATGAAGCTGGGAGTCGTTTGCTGAGAACTGACAACTGAGAACCGAGAATTGTTCTTATGCCGATGGTTCAAATCACGATGCTGCAGGGACGAACGGCCGATCAGAAGCGGAAGATCGCGAAGCGGATTACGGACGCTTTAGTGGAAGAGGCGGGAGCGCGGCGGGAAGGGATTGTCGTGGCTTTCAATGAAGTTTCGAAGGAGAGTTACGCGTCGGGCGGCGAGTTGATGATCGACAAAGGAAAGTGACCGCCAAGAGCGGCTGAGTTGCCGGGTTCGAGAAAGCGGGCAAGAGTGCCTGCTCTACACAACCTTTCCCCACAAACTTTCCCACACGAGCTAACCCAGCGGTTCGAAGAGATGGCCTTCTACGCGGTCGGCGATCTTGGGGAGATCTTTGCGGGCGAATTGCAGAAAATGTGGAGCGTTGCGGTGGGCTTCCAGCGCGGCGTCGTCTTTGTATTGCTCGTAGATGAAGAAGCGGCGCGGCTCAGTCTTGTGCCGATGTACCTGGTACATCGCGCAGCCAGGTTCCTGGCGCGATTGTTCGGTGAGCTTTTGAAAGAGCGCGGCCACTTCGGTTTCGTGCCCCACTTTTGCCATCCAGGTGACTGCCAGAACCACCATCTTTCGCTCCTTACCCTTTTCGACTTTATCCCTGTCGATCTGGACCTTTGCGTCTTAGCCCTGGGTCGTTCGGGGAAGTAATTCTAGGCTTTCTTCGCGGCCGTCTTCAACTCCGCTGCGAAGGCATCCACAATGATGGTGTGGTCGCGGTCGGGTCCGGTAGAAATCATGCCGACTGGGGCTCCGGCTTCTTTCTCGACGAATGTCATGTAATCGCGGGCGCGCTGGGGCAGTTTTTCGAACTCGGTGATGCCCGCGGTGGAAGTCTGCCAGCCGGGGAGATTCTCGTAGACGCACTCGATTTTTTCGTATCCACCGGTAGCCTGGGCGGGGGCTTCGTCGGTTCTCTTGCCGTTGATCTTGTAGCCGACGCAGACTGGAATCTCGGCTAGTTCGTCCAGCACATCGAGCTTCGTGACCACCAGCCAGGAGATGCCATTGATCATGCCGGCGTAGCGCAGGAGCGGCAAATCGAGCCAGCCGGTGCGGCGGGGGCGTCCGGTGACCGCGCCATATTCGTTGCCGCGCTTGCGCAGTTGTTCGCCGAGTTCGCCTTTTTCTTCGCTGGGGAACGGACCTTCGCCGACGCGCGTGCAATAGGCTTTGGTGAGTCCAATTACCGAATCGATGGCGTTGGGAGCGACGCCGGTACCGATCACGGCTCCGCCGGAAGTGGCGCTGGAAGAAGTTACGAAGGGGTAGGTGCCGTGATCGATATCGAGCATGGTGCCCTGAGCGCCCTCGAACAGAACCGAATAACCCTCTTTTAGCGCATGGTTGAGGAGCGCGGCGGTGTCCGCCACGAATGGGGCGATTTTTTCGGCGGCGTGAGCATATTCGGTGTACATCTTGTCGGCATCGAGCGGCTCGGTGTTGAAGAGCGCGTGCGCGATCATGTTTTTTTCGCGGACGGCATTTTCGATATGTTTTTTGAGAAGCTGCGAGTCGAAAAGATCGGCAACGCGCAGGCCTCGGCGGCCCATTTTGTCTTCGTAGGCGGGGCCGATGCCGCGCGAGGTGGTGCCGATCTTGACGCGGCCGGGCGCGTTCTCCGCGGCCAACTCGATCATGCGGTGGTAGGGCAGGATTACGTGGGCGCGATTCGAGACGAAAAGACTTCCGTCCACTTTGACGCCAAGCTGGCGCAGCGCGTCCACTTCTTTCAGGAAGGCCAGCGGATCGAGCACAACGCCGTTGCCAATCACGCTGCGGCAGCCGGCGCGCAGCACGCCGCACGGGACCAGTTGCAGCACGAATTTTTTGCCGTTGATGATGACGGTGTGGCCGGCGTTGTGCCCGCCGGCGTAACGGGCAACTACGGAGAACTTTTCCGACAACACGTCGACGATTTTCCCTTTGCCCTCATCGCCCCACTGGGCGCCGACGATCACCGCGGTTCTGCCTCTTTTCACTGCCCGCTCCGTTAGTGGAATCCAGGCACACGCATGACCGCGCGACGCCCGGGGGTTCGCACACTCCTTGCCCGTGGGGTCCTTTACTGAAGATTACTGGGATAAAAAGCCGGGAAGATGTGTACGTATTATCTTAGCGCGGTCTCGCGCTGAATAGCAACGCGTGGACTGGCAGAGTGGCGGTTCAGTTCGAAGACTTCTACCACCGAGGACGCAAAGTTACACGAAGGAAATCCTGGCCAACATCCCGCGTAATGCTGCGGGTCGTTCGGGTTTGATGATACTTGGCCATCGTCGAAATCACCCCACCATCGGCGGCCGCGCATTCAGGTAAGTCGGGTAAGATATCGAAGAGAATTGTTTACGAGGAAAGACTTCAAGAGATTCCATGCCTAAGTTCGAGCATCACATTTTTGTTTGCGGGAACCAGCGGCCGGCTGGGCATCCGCGGGGGTGTTGCGATCCGTCGGGTCAGGCCAAACTCCAGAAGCTGTTCAAACTGAAGCTGGCGGAGCGAGGGCTGAAGGGGAAAGTCCGGGCTAATCAGTGTGGTTGCCTTGATCAATGCGAGCACGGACCGAATCTCGTGGTCTACCCCGAGGCCGTCTGGTATGGGGGCGTAACTGAGGCGGACGTTGACGAAATTATTGACTCGCACATTGTGGGCGGCAAGCCGGTGGAGCGGCTGGTGCTGGCTGCCGCGTGCCTGAATACTCCGACTTGCGAACATCGCACGCGGAGAGAGTAGCGTGCGGCGGAGTGCCACTGCAAAGGCCGTATGCGATACTTGGGGAGGCGCTCCCAAACGCCGGAACGCTTTAGCGATGGTGATGTCACCGGAACTGTCGCCAGCGCAAAACGTCATCTAGATGGGCGCGTAGCTCAAACGGATAGAGCATCGGATTTCTAATCCGACGGTTGCAGGTTCGAATCCTGCCGCGCCTACCAGATCATCATCCCATTTGAGCGGAATGAAATTTTTATCGAGCGCTCAAATAAGTTTACATACATTTACGCATCGTTTACGTCGCGCCGCTGTCGTGGTTGCACCCCACGCCAGTTGAGTCGCATCCAACAGAGTAAGACAATTTTATGTCTAAGTGGCGGTTTCACATTGCAAGAGTGAGAAACTGCGGCTTAACTTTCGCAGGAGGACATTCGCACCATGAAGCAACTAATGAAGCAAATGAAATACGCCGCATTCTTATCGACGCTCGCGCTGTTGTTTCCGTTGGGCGCTTTGGCTCGCGACAAAAACCAGCACTCTGTAGAGATTCCAGATGCCGTGCAAGTTGGCAGCGCGCAACTGGAGCCCGGCAACTACAAAGTCGATTGGCAAGGAACCGGCTCGGAGGTGCAGGTGAATTTCGTGCGCAACGGAAAGACGGTTGCCACCGTACCAGCCAAATTGAAAACGAATGACGGCCAGGTGGTTCAGGATGCAATCGTGACGGACACAACCAGCAGCAAACTCAAAGAGATCGATTTCGGTCACGACAAAGAAGCCGTGGTCTTTGGGCAGAGTGGGATGTAGTTGGTTACGATCTTCAACGTTAGCGTTTTGCTGTGGAGAGCCCCGCCCTGAAGTCCGAAGGCGGGGCGTTTTTTTTCTGCTAACGCTCGTTTCAGAACAAAAGCTGCCAGAACAGAAACTAGAAGATGAGCCGCAAGGACATCTGAATCTGGCGCGAGCTGCCGATAGTCTTGTTGGTAATGCCCAGGCCGCTCAGACTCGGGCAAACGTAGAGAGCTGTGTAGTCCTGGTTGCAGGGTGTGGTCGCCCCGGCTTGGCCGACGACAGGAAAACCGTTGAAGTTGATGTTCTGGCTCACGTCGTCAATCGGAATATCGAAACTCGCGGTGTTCGTGAGGTTGAAGACATCGAAGGTGTACTTCAGGGTTGAACGCTCGGTGATCTGCATAGTCTTGATCAGCGAGATGTCGGCGCGCCTCTGCCAGGTCTGGCGGAAAATATTGCGCTGGCCACTGGCAATGAAGTTCGTCTCGTAGGGATCGTTGGCGGGAATTGCGCCGTTCAAATCGCCCGGATTCAGCAACGGCAGGCCGAAACAAGACGCCCTCAGGGCATAGGAGTTGGGGTCAGACGGATTGGCATGCGCGCCTGAAGAGCCCGTCAGTGCCTGTTTGGGTGAGCAACCGGAAAGCGGAACAATGGGATTCGTGATGCCGTCGTTCACGCCGTAGAAGATACTGCCGACTGCTCCTGAATAGTCAACGATGCTGTAGGGCTGGCCGCTCTGGATGACAGTGAGGCCGGAAAGTGCCCATCCGTCAGCAATCCGTCCCTTGATTGAAGTCGCCGGGAAAAACGTTGGCAGTTGGTACATATAGGTGAAATTGAGCACGTGTTTGCGATCGAAGTCGGCGAGGCCGTAGCCGGAACGGAGATTCAGAGGATTGTTGCCGTTGTAAAACAGGCCCATCGCGCTTTGCTCGTCGGTGGCGTGAGAAAAGGTGTAGGAGGCGCCGACTTGCAGACCGTGACTCATTCGCTTTTCAAGGTGAGCTTGAAGAGCGTTGTAAGCGGAGATGCCGGCGGCGGTGTAGGACTCCGACTCGGAGGAGTAGCCGATGTAGGGAACGCGCAGGTCGACGTTTCCGCCTTCAAACGTCAGTTGGTAGGGCTGACCGTTGGGAAGTGGGATTCCAGTGAAGCTGTTCGGAGCCGTGACGATCGAATATCCGTAGGTGTAATCCTGCTCGCCGTACCCAGCCGCTGTGTTACCCGCTGGAGCACCCACCAGCAGGGGATGGGTCGGCGAGGCAATCTGCGCCTGGTTGAAGGGAAGAGGGACGATCTCATGGCGGCCGAGATTGCCGACGTAACCAATGTCGATGGCGAGATCGTGACGGGGCTGCCATTGAATGTCGAGTGTCTGGTTGAGCGTGTAGGGCAGCTTGTTGGAGCGGTTGTAATCGCCGAACGAGAAAAGCGGTTGACCGAATGCGATCGCTGCGGCATTGGGCAGAATCAGATCCGCAGGATTGCCCGAGGGAGGCGGACCGAGAGTGGTGCCCCACGGGGCTTCAAAGGTGCTGCAATTCGAGTATCCGAAAAGGCTGCAGGACTGCTGATTCACCCACGGCGGGGTCTGATTCACACCGAACGGACCGCCTGCGATCACTCCGGATGCAAACCCCGGAGACAGATAGGTGAAGAGTTCACCGCGATCGTAGTACATTCCCCAGCCGGCGCGAACCACGACTTTGTCGCTGAACACCTTGGGGCTCCAGGCCACGCCGACGCGGGGACCGAAACCCCACTCGCGGCCCGTCAGAGTGGAATTGCTGACGCCCTTGGTCGGGAACAGAGGATTGTTTCCGGCGACAATGAAACCGTTGGAAACGATAGTGTCGGTTGCGGCGTCATAGTTGTAGGCTGAGGGGTCGAAATTGAAGATGCGTCCGTTCTTTTCGGTCAGGCCTCCGTGATCATCGAAACGAAGTCCCGCGCTAATGCTGAGGTTGGGACGGAGTTGAAACTTGTCCTGAAGAAATCCTCCCCATTCGTTGGAGCGGTAATAGCGGTTCGCGTCACCTTGGAGGAAGGTGGTGGTGATAAATCCGTCGGCCGTGTAGGTAATAGGCATGCCGGTGAGGAACTGGTCGAAATTGGTGAAACCGATCATGCCGGTGTTGGTTCTGTCATCGCGGGCGTTGAGCTGGGTGTAGGAGAAACTTCCGCCGAAAGTGAGCGTGTGTTTGCCGTGGCTCCAGATCGCGTTCGCGGAAGGCATCCAACGGTTTTGAAAGATGCCGGTAAAAGCGCCCTGCGAAGCCGCTGTTGAGCCGATATTCGTTCCTGCATTGAACACGTAGTTCGTGTTTAGCGGCGAACCGTTTCCTAAATCATCCACGATTGTAATTCCGGGGAAGACAGAGGATCCAAACGCACCCGTGATGCCTATTCCTGCGGGAGTGAAGGGCTGGGCGAGGGTGCTGTAAACCTTTTCGCGGATGAAACCGAACACTTCGGTGACACTCAAGTTGGGTCTGATGGTTTGCGTGTTCGTAATAGAGGCGACCTGACTCCCTGCATCCAAATGCTGCGTAAAGCCTTCGACCGAGGAATAGCCGAAAGGCGCCGTGGTGGGATCGTGCTGGTAGTAATACTTCAACGAGAGTGTGTCTTTGGTGGTGGCCAGGTAATCGAGATCGGCAACGGCCTGGTCAGATATGAAATAGGCCGGCTGGGTGAGGAAAACATTTTCCGGGAAGTTCAAGCTTGGTGCGTAATTAGGGTTTGCCGATGGGAACAAATACTGGCCGTTCTGGAACTGGTAGTTCAATAAGTTGAGCGCAACGGGATCGACCTGGCTCGGCAGCAAGCAAAGTTCTGGCGCGGGAGGCGGGCCGCAGCCGGGCCTGAAATTCTCATTATCGACGGCCGCCAAAGTCGCCGCGCTGCGATCGGCGGTAAGATCCGAGGGCACCGCGGTGCGCGAGGTTCCAATCTCCGTGTCGGAAACGTGAATGTGCTGATAGCTGGCGAAGGCGAAGAGCTTGTCTTTGATGAGAGGGGCGCCGATGGTTGCTCCGGCTGTGTAGCGATGCAATTCGGGGACTTTTTCGTTGCTGGGAATGTTCGGGTCCTGATTGTAGAAATAGGGGGCGGCGTTCAGCCAATTGGTTCCGCGGTGAATGTAAGCCTGGCCGTGAATGTCATTGGTACCGGAGGCGGTGCTCATGTCGATGTGGGCGCCGCTGGTGGAACCTTGTTGCGCGTCGTACATGGAAGTGTTGACGCGAAATTCCTGAACGGTTTCCGGGGCGGGCGTGGGCAAAGCCTGGCCGATGGCGAGGTAGGGTGAAGCGGTGCTTTGAATGATTTCCGCGGTGGTGCTGCCGGCTCCGGCGATGCCGGTGTTGTTCACGATGCGCGCTGAGGCTACTTGGCTGGTGCTCTTGCCATTGAAGAGATTGCTGGCATCGACTCCGTTCAGAAGAAACGTGTTGCTGGTGTCGCGCTGGCCGTTAGCCCAGATGGGCTGATTGCCTAAGCCGGCGTTTGCTCCGGTTCCGTTGGGCAACTCTGCATTTACTCCGGGCGAGAGGATGGCCAGGCCGGTGAAACTTCCTGTGGGCAGAGGAACGGAATCGATCTGCTCCTTCTCCAGAATGTAGCCGTTGGTGGTGTCGACGGCGTTCATGAGTGGATCCGCCTGCACTTCGACGACTGAACTCACCTGGCCGACGGGCAGGATTGCGTTGACGGTGGCAGTACGGTCGGCCTGCACGGTGATCGAAGGAATTTTCTGCGTCTGGAAACCGTCATGCGTGAAGGTGAGGGTATAGGTGCCGATGGGCAGGTTCACGAAATCGTAGGCGCCGTTCGTGTTGGACTTCTGGGTGCGCGTGAGTTTGGTCTGGTCACCCACGATCGTCACATTGGTGTCGGGCAAGACGCCGCCGGTTTTGTCGGTGACGGTGCCGACGATACCGCCGAGCGTTTGCGCCTGCGCACAGGGAGCGAAGGCGGCGGGAATCCACAGCGACATTGCCACGAAAAAGAACACGAATCTGGTTTTATTGAGCATCGGTGACCTCGTAGAAATCTGTAGATACACTCGTGCGCTGACTGCTATCCAGCCGTCGAACCCACTTGCCAATGTTGAACGGTTACTCCAGCAGAGATAGCTCGCCCCGCTCGGCCTTCCGCAAACTCGCCTGCCGCAAAAGATGATGGAGAAATGTACGCGAGTTTGAGCGGAAGCGGAAGGTGGGATCTTAGTGATATTTTCTTTGCCGCCGATCAGATATTTTTATGGCAGAATTAGCGCTTAGTCGGCGATGCATCTTTGCTGCGTACGCGAATGGCGAACCACAGCAGGCCTGCAGCGAGGTAGGCGAGATAGATGTAAGGCAGCTTGCCGTAGGGTCCTTCGGGAACCGGGTAGAAGTTCCCGATGAGCGCGAGCAGCATGGCGGCTCCGGCCAGCCAGGGGATGATCTGTGCTCCGGGACGGAAGACGCCGTGGTGGCGCAAGTAGCCCGGCAATGCGATGCAAACCAGGGCGTAAGCCACAATAAAACCATAGGTCGCCAGGGAACCGAGCCAGCCGTAGACGTCAAGTCCGCTGGCGCCGAGGGCTGCGAGCACTGCGACCGGCAGCAGCGCCGCTACTCCGGTGATGATGATGGCGCGGCCGGGGGTTTGATGCTGGGCGTGAGTCGCACTCAAAGAGCCGTGTGCAAGGCCGTTGTGCGCCATCAGCAACAGAACGCGAGCCGCGGCCGTGATGCATGCGAGGGTTCCGGCGAACAGGCTCACCAGCGCGCCGATGTCGATGAGCAACCCGAGCACCGGAACTCCGCCGACTTCGGCCAGCACATGCATCGGAGCCTGGCTCGCGCCCAAATCCTGGCCCGCAGTGTGGAAGCCCAAGACTTCGGCGTAGGCGCAGATCGTGAAAAAAGCTCCGGCGAGAATTGCGCTTTGAATCACCGCGCGTGGAATCGTCTTGAGAGGATTGCGCGCTTCTGAGCCCAGAGTGGTCGCGCTCTCGAAACCTACGAAGCTGAATAACGCGAGCACCAGCCCGAGGCGCAATCCGCTGCCGGTCATGCCGCGCAGGTGGAGTTGATCCTGGTCCAGGTGCCAGCCGTGGCGAACCAGCAACAACGCAACCAGAGCGACAATCACGGTGACCGATGCGGCTTCGACCCACAGCATGAGGCGCGCGGAGATTTTCACGTCGCGGCAGGCAATCCAGATCGAAATGCCGGTGACCAGCGTGGCCAGCAGCACTGCCGAGAATACGTGGCCGGTAGCGTCGCGCAGGAGCAAGTTGGCGTAGTGGTAGAAACCGCCGATCACGCTCGATCCCGTGGCCACGTATGCGAGTAGGAGACTCCAGGCGACGGCGGCGGCAAGCCATGGAGGCAGGGTCAGCGAGGCATAGGTATAGAGTGAACCGGGCGAAGCGGAAAGCCGTGCGTAGCGGGCGATGCAGAGCCCAACCAGCAGCACGGCCACGGTCGCCAGCACATACGCCAGCCAGGTGCCATTGCCGGCCAAGGCGCACACCAAGGGGATGGTGGCTGCGGGCGTCGTCGTGGGAGCCATGGTGGACACCGACTGGGCCAGCGTTTCCATCGGGGAGAGAATCTCGCGGCGCAAACCATAGTCTGCTGTCTCGGAAACCTCAGGCGCGGTTTGCGTCATGCGGTGGGGATCCTTCCTCGGTTCGATTGGGGTGGGATTGTACAACACGCGTCACGCGGGGATGGCAAATGGCCCACTTTTGTAGCGGCTGCGAATTGACCGATCTCCACAATGCACGATAAAATGGTTGAGTTTGCCTGTACTCGCCGATCCGTTCTGGGGAGGCCTGCTCTGGCTGTTTGAGCGCCGGAGCGGAAAACACAGCAAGCACAGGAAAGTCAGCGGGCCCCTTGGTTGCGCTCGTGTGCGCTGGGCCTGTACTTAGTCCGGTCGAGTGGGCTAAGTTCCAAGACATTTTGACGGAGGCAGGAGTATGTACGCGGTCATTCGCGCCGGTGGAAAGCAGTACCGGGTGGCGCCCGGCGATGTGATCCGAGTGGAAACTCTGGGTACGGGCACCGACGGCCAGGTTGAATTTGCCGATGTGCTGGCAGTTTCCGGCGCGGAAGGCCAGGTCGGCAAACCGCAAGGAGAAGCCCGCGTGGTCGGCCAGGTAATGGAAGAAGGCCGCGGCGCGAAGATTCTGGTGTTTCATTACAAGCGCAAGAAGCAATACAAGAAGCTGCGCGGGCACCGGCAGAATTACACTGCGGTGCGCATCACCGAGATTGCGTTTGATGGGCAGAGCTTTAAGGCTCCCGAGCTGCCGAAGAAGGAACCGAAGCCGGTGAAGGTGAAGGCTCACGCAGAAGCGCCGGAAGCGGAAGCGAAGCCGGCGAAGCATTCGGCGAAGAAGAAAGCCGCGCCTAAGAAAGCGGCGGCGAAGAAGGCGCACGGGAAGAAGAAGTAGACGAAGTCAAGAGCGGCCGGGCCAAGGCCCGGCGGACACCCGAGGGCGGCGGTCCTTACATTCATTCATTCACTGGCAACTAGCCAACTGGCGATTGGGATTTTATGGCACATAAAAAAGGGCAGGGCACATCTCGAAACGGGCGCGATTCCAATGCGCAGCGGCTTGGGTTTAAGGCGTTCGGCGGGCAGATTGTTCCGGGCGGGACGATCATTGTGCGGCAACGCGGCACGCCGGTGAAGCCGGGGCTGAACGTGGGCCGCGGCAAGGACGACACGCTCTTCGCCAAGATCACGGGCCGCATCAAGTTCCAGAATAAGGGACAGATGGGCAAATTCGTGATGGTTGAGCCGGTGGAAGTGAAGTAGTTCGGCTTGCACAGAAGCGTTTTTAGCGGCCGCGGCGAGCTGTCAGAGCGCGGCTTCAGCCTCGCCTTCGGGATGAGGCTTTTGTTTTTGGCGGTCGCTTTTTCTCGTGGCGACTTAACTCCTTCGTGGTAATTCCTTCAAGAGCAATATCCACAGAGGACACAGGGGAACACAGAGGGCCTGGCGCCTGCTAGTTTCCAACGACTGAATCATGTTTATCGATGAAGCGAAAATTCGGGTGAAGGCTGGCGACGGCGGGAATGGGTGCATGGCGTTCCGGCGGGAAAAGTTTGTGCCGCGGGGCGGGCCTTCGGGCGGGGATGGCGGCAAGGGCGGAGATGTGATCATGGAATCCAGCGAACGGCACAATACGCTGGTGCATTTTCGGTTCAATCCTGAATACAACGCGCAGCGCGGACGTCACGGGGAAGGCTCGAACAAGACCGGGCGCGACGGCGGCGACGTGATGCTGAAAGTTCCGGTGGGGACGATTGTTTACGACGATGATACGGGAGAGAAGGTGTACGACTTCTCCGGGCCCGACCAGCGTATCGTGATTGCCCGCGGGGGACGTGGTGGGCGAGGGAATGCGCGGTTTGCTACGTCGGTGCATCAGGCTCCGCGCGAGCATGAGGAAGGCCGGCCTGGGGAAGAACATCACTACCGGCTGGAACTCAAGCTGCTGGCGGATGTGGGGCTGGTGGGATTTCCGAACGTCGGCAAGTCGACGCTGATTTCGCGTATTTCGGCGGCGCGGCCGAAGATTGCGGACTATCCGTTCACTACGCTGCAGCCGAACCTTGGCGTTGTGGTGGTGGGCGACGCGAAGAGTGAAGTGAGTTTTGTGGTGGCTGATATTCCCGGACTCATTGAGGGAGCGCACACGGGCGCGGGCTTGGGCACGCAGTTTCTGCGGCACATTGAACGCACGCGATTGCTGGTGCATATGGTGGATGTTTCGGATGCGAGCGGGCGTCCTGATGTGGTGAAAGATGTGGAAGTGATTCTGGGGGAACTGGTCAGCTTCGGAGCGCATCTGGAAGAAAAACCGATGATCATGGTGGCGTCGAAGATGGACGCGGCGAACAAGGACCGGGTTGCGACGCTGAAGCGGTATTGCAAGAAACATAAATTGAAGCTGTATGAGATTTCGGCGGTTACCGGCAAGGGGATTGAAGAGTTGAAGTACGCGATGGCGGAGGCGGTGCAGGAGCTGCGCGAGAAGGAAATGGCTGCAGCGGCGGATGGCGGCAGTTTAGTCGGAGGAGATCAGCAGTGAAGGTTCTCACGGCGAAACG
This sequence comes from uncultured Acidobacteriaceae bacterium, assembly GCA_963719575.1. Classification (GTDB taxonomy): domain Bacteria; phylum Acidobacteriota; class Terriglobia; order Terriglobales; family Acidobacteriaceae; genus Sulfotelmatobacter. Next base: position 256,016 of record CAVRCN010000018.1, on the reverse strand, counting down.
AACAAAGATATAAGTCCGGGCGGGGACAACGACCTAGTTTTTCAGCCTGCCGATACCTCCGAATGTTGCGCACGGCGGGGCGTTGGTGTGGAATCGGTGTCGAGTGCGGCAATACCTGACAGCACAACTGGCTTGCGGTCAGGAAATTCCGCAACCAGGGTGAGCCGGCCTCCCACGGCTTCCACATAGCCGCGGAGTGTGGAGATTAGGAGATCACTGCGCTGTTCCAGCCGGGAGACTTGGTCCTGTCCAATCCCCAAAGCCTGCGCGATGCGCTCTTGAGTGAGTTTGTGTGCGCGACGCAGTTCGCGGAGAAAAATGGAAGGCGGCCCGAAGGCCGCCTTTTGTTGCGTCATCCACCGCAGAACAGTCGTGCTGGGCTTACGCTCGTGGAAGGTGCGCGCCGTGCTGGAAGTGGTATTGCAGAATTCTGGCGGCGAGAGCTGGGCTCAGGGTTGAGCCGTTCGGCTCGACGCTGCGCACCACCTCACCGCGGCAAACCACTTCCGTGGCTGACAGGCCGGCGATCTCCGCCGGGAGCACGAGGTTGATTTCCAGTTGGGCGCTGGGTTGCACCATCTCTTCCGCCTGGAAGAGCATGCCCGAGCGGCTGATGTTTTCGGTTTTGCCTTCGTGCCAGTTCTGCTCGCCGAGTTGGCGATAACGGAGTGGCAAGTGAAGTTGGAATCTTTGTGCGCGGGCGGGGATGGGTTGATCCCAGCCCTGCGCCGCATGGCCTTTCACAGCATGAGCGGACATAGCGACCTCCGGGGGAATTGGGCCTGCATCGAGCACTTCGCGCACTTTGTCTTTCAGGTCGCGAAGGTTAAAGGGCTTCTGAAGCAGGCGTACGCCGGCGTCCAGCATGCCGTTGGTTCCGATCACATTTTCGGTGTAACCGGACATGTAGAGGATCTTTACGTTCGGGCGAATTTCTGAAATGCGCTGCGCCAGTTCTCGGCCGTTCATGCCGGGCATGATGACGTTGGTTAGCAGCAGGTGAATGGTGCCTTCGTGAGCGACGGCGATCTGCATGGCCACCGCGCCGTCGGCGGCCTCGATCACTTTATAGCCTTGCTTTTCGAGGAACAGGCGGGCGAGATAACGCAGATTGGCTTCGTCCTCGACGACCAGAATGGTTTCCGTGCCCGGCTCGGTCTTGTGCGACTTCTCGGCAACGGCGACGGGAGTTAGATGTTCGCCGGCCGATGCGACCCGTGGCAGATAGATTTTGAAAGTGGTTCCGCGCCGCAACTCGCTGAAGACCCAGATGTAGCCGCCGCTTTGCTTGATGATTCCGTAGACCGTGGAAAGTCCCAGCCCCGTGCCTTTTGTGCCCTTGGTGGTGAAGAACGGTTCGAAGATGTGGGACTGAGTTTCCACGTCCATGCCCATGCCGGTGTCGCTGATGGCGAGCATCACGTATTCGCCGGCTTGAAGAGGCGCGTGGACGCGGGCGTATTCGTCATCGAGGGTGACGTTGGAGGTCTCGATGGTGAGCTTTCCGCCGGCGGGCATGGCGTCGCGGGCGTTCACGGCGAGGTTCATGATGACTTGCTCGATTTGGCCGGCATCGGCGCGGACCGAGCCTAGACTCGCTCCCGGCATCATCACAAGATCGATGTCTTCGCCGATCATTCTGTTGAGCATTTTCAAGTTTTCTGTGACGACGCTGTTGAGATCGAGAATGCGGGGAGCGAGCATCTGCTTGCGGCTGAAGGCGAGCAGTTGGCGAGTCAGCGTGGAGGCTCGTCCGGCGGCGCTGGCAATCTCTTGCGCTGGATTTCGCATGTCGGGGTCCGGCCCCAGGCGATCCAGGAGAAATTCGGAATAGCCGGAAATCACCATCAGAAGATTGTTGAAATCGTGAGCGATGCCTCCAGCGAGGCGGCCGACGGCTTCCATTTTTTGCGACTGGCGAAGTTGCTGTTCCAGGGTGCGGCGTTCGGTAACGTCTTCGGCGAAGAGCTCGAACACGGTGCTGTCGTCGCCGTCGGACACGGACCGGCCTGAGACTCGGACCACGGTGGTGGTGCCATCTTTTTTCTTCCATTCCGCGATCAAGCCGTTGAAGTGCGAAGCCGAACGGAGATAATCGGCGAGATCGAACCAGCGCTGGCCGTCAGCGTAGAGGCCGCCCAGATGCTGCCCCGTGAGCTCCGAAGCGGCGCTATAGCCGAGCATGTTCAGCAATGCGGGATTGGCGTCCAGCAACTTGCCGGAAGCGTCACAGCGGCAGATGCCGTAGGGCGCGTTAGTGACCAGGGAGCGGAAGTTCAGCTCGGAACGGCGCAGGCCCTCCTGCGCGGCGCGCAGCGCGGCATTGAACCAGCAGATGAGCAGAGCGACAAAGAAAAACAGGCCCAGACGGAACATTGCGGTGTGCAACTGCGCCGGGGTTCGTTCTCCGGCGAGCGCAAAATATGCGCTTACCGTCATTGCGAAGGCGGTAGCTGCCAGGCCGGGCTTCCAACCGCCATACCAGGCGCTGACCATGACTGCGACCCCGAATAAAGCCAGACGGCTTTCGGCGACATCCGCCAGCAGAAGCGAGGGAATCAGGGCGAGGATGGTACTGAGCAGGGCGACCCCGTAGCGCAGGATGGTGGCGCGAGTGGGCGGCATGCGGAGTAGGGGGAGGGTTACTCGCATAGAACGCCATGCTAGGCCCGAATCGGGAAACATGCGAGTTACAGGAGTTCATCCGGGTACCGGGGATATACCTAGCGCGAGTTCGCAAATGGCCTAGGGGCTGGTGGACCACGGCTGAGCAGTCTATGGCCTAACGGACATAGGTGGTTTGGCTACTACTTGGACTCTGCCGTCTCACTCTGAGAAGGCGGCAAAGGCCCGAAAAGTATTGGACTTGCATCGGGAAGCCCAAATCGAGACACTACCGGAACCATGAACATAGGGCTGCTGGGCGGGACGTTCGATCCGATTCATCGCGGACACATCGCCCTGGCGCGTGCGGCAATGGAGAAGTGCAAACTGGCACGGATTTATTTTGTGACGGCGCATGTGCCGCCGCACAAGCAACGCCAGCCGCTGTCCCCATTTCTTCATCGCTATGCCATGGTCGCGCTGGCGACTGCGGCGGAGAAGGCGTTCATTCCTTCGCTGCTGGAGGCGCCGGAGGAGGTTTCTGGCGGCGAGTCGGCCACAACCCTGGGCAAATCCAAAGACCGCACGCCGAAGCCGAATTACACCATCGACACGGTGCGGCGGCTCAAGCGGTCTTTCAAGGCGAGCGACAAGCTGTTTCTGTTGATTGGGATCGACGCTTTCGCCGACATCGCCAATTGGCACCAGGCAGAGGATTTGTTTCGGGAGTGCGCATTCGTGGTGGGCAGCCGTCCGGGGTATTCGCTGGCCGACGTGGCCAATGCGCTGCCGGAGCGGTTGCGGCCAAAACCGGCGGTGACGCGTCCTTTTCAGAAGCAGGCGGCCACCGGGGATTTGGTTTTGACAGGAGTCACGCTGCATTTGCTGGAGAAGGTGCACCAGCCGGTCTCGGCGACCTTGATTCGGGACGCTGCGGCTGCGGGGAAACCGCTGGGTCGGTTCGTGGACGCTGGCGTGGCGGACTACATCAAGAAGGTGGGGCTGTATAGGTAGTCGTTGGTCTTGGCCGTCGGACGTTGGCCTAAACCTGCGGGCATCGGGCGTGCGCGCGCTGAGGAAAACGTGGTCGCTGAGATGTCGGTTACAATGGGACTCGATCGTTCAGGCCAACGACCGACGGCGAACGACGGACGACGATTTTCCAACGAACTAAATCCTGAATGAAGAAGAACGCAACCAAAGCCCAAGTCTCGGCAGCGATACAAGCCTGCCTCGAAAAGAAAGCCGAAGAGCTTACCATCCTGGAAATGGAAAAGGGATCGGGCGCATTTACCGATTACTTTGTGCTGTGCAGCGGGACCAATCCGCGGCAGGTGCAAGCCATCGCCGATGAGGTGGAGTTGCGCCTGAAGGCCGAGGGGCTGAGGCCCGCGCACGTGGAAGGCTACAACCAGGCGGAGTGGGTGCTGGTGGATTACGTCGACTTCGTGGTGCACGTGTTTTCCGAGAAGGCGCGGAAGTTCTACGATCTGGAACGGCTGTGGAAGACGGCGAAACGGCTGGAGCCGGCGGAATTGAAGGCTGCTCCTAAGAAGAGAAAAGCTGCGACCGTCCCTACGGCGCGGAAGCGGAAAAAAGCGTAGCGGTTTGTCGATGCCTCCGAAATTTCGTTCCGTGGGTTTCCGCTTCAGGTAGTTCTATGCTTTGAAGATCAAGATTGCGTGGATTGGAAAAACGAAAGAGCCAGCGCTGCAGGCGTTGACGGAGGAGTATCTCCAGCGGATTTCGCGCTATGTGCCGGTCGAGGGGATCGCGCTGCGGGATGAAGTGGCTTTGCTGGAAATTTCCGGACGCGCCTCTTCAACGAGTTCCTCGGCGAAATCATCTGCGGGGAATTCTTCTTTCGCGAAGCGCAGGAAGTCTGCAGGAGGCGTGAAGTCTACCCTGGTCCTGATGGACGCGCGGGGAAAGGAATTTTCTTCCGAGCAGTTTGCGCAATTTCTGGGAGATTATCAGGACCGCAATCCGTTGCCGCTGGTGCTTGCGGTGGGAGCCGCGGACGGTTTCAGCGGGGAAACTCGCGCCGCGGCGCAGGGCATGATTTCATTCGGCAAAATGACAATGGCCCACGAACTGGCGCGCGTGGTGCTGCTGGAGCAGGTTTACCGGGCCTTCACTATTTTGAAAGGTCATCCGTATCATTGCGGGCATTGATCGGCATCTTCATGCGAGATCAAGAGCTTTTAACCGCAAAGATCGCAAAGAAAAGCCGCGAAGGACGCAAAAAAATACTTTATTTTTTCTTTTCGTCGGACGGCTTGGCCAGAACGATTTTCAGGATCTCCTTGGCGAGGCCACTCGCGGGGACACCTTCCATGTTGGCAAGCACGACTACGCCTGCGAGGCGGTCGGGGGCGAGCAGGAAATCAGTGCTGGTGCCCTGCTGGCCGCCGCTGTGGCCAATGAAACGGATGCCGTCTTCGGTAGATGAGCCAAAACCGAGTCCGTAGTTATCTTCCGAGCCGTCGGAAGGCTTCAGCGGAGTCCACGCCAAGTCGCGGGTCGCGCGGCGGATTAATTTGTCGTTCAAGATGGCAATTTCGAAGTGCGCCATGTCTTCGGCGGACGACAGCCACCCGCCGCCGGGAATCTTATAGCTGGAGTCGAGGAAGTCGGCGTTCAGCACGGCGCCGGTTTCAGTTTTCTGATAGAAGCGCGTGCGGTAGGGGATGATGGCAAAGCGGTCGTCGACCTGCGTGTGGGCCATGCCCGCGGGGACGATCACATTCTGGCGCATGTAATCGGTATACTTCGCGCCGGAAGCGCCTTCCATCACGCAACCGACCAGCGTGTATCCCTGAGTGGAATAGTGGAAGTGAGTGCCGGGGGGCGACACCAACGCGTCGTTCTCGAAGAAATTCAGGCCGGCCCGAATGGGATCGTCGAAGTGCTTGGTGTTGCCGACTTCCGGGTCATCCTGCGAGCCGGATTTGTAGTGGCGAATGCCGGCGAGGTGTCCGAGCGCTTCGCGTGTCGTGATTGTGGAGTCTTTTCTGGGGAAGGCCGGGCAGTATTTCTGAACCGGCGCGTCGAGATCGAGCTGGCCGCGCTCCCAGAGCTGCATGGCTCCTGTAGCAGTCAGCGATTTCGAGATGGATGCGAGGCGGAACAGCGTGTGCTCGCTGGCGGGGACGTTGTTTTCAAGGTCGGCCAAACCGAAGCCGGAGGCCCATTCGTACTGGCCATTCTCCACTACAGCTACGGAGACTCCGGGAACGTGGGTGGAACTCATGAACTTTGCGACGGCCGCTTCAATCTCTGCGCGCTTGTCGGCTGAGAACTGAGGCTGCTGGGCGGCACAGATTCCGGAAGCGACCATCAGGCTGAGAAGACCGCGAAGAAAAATCAGCGGCACCGAAATCCGCCGCTTCGAAATATTGATCATGTTTTCTGCCTTTTTGGAGAAAGTGACGGTCAGGGGCTAAAGCTCCGAATCGAGAAAAGGATTCTATCGCAGCGCTGGAAGCGCTGCGCCACCCAAAATCTACTGGGTTACGGTGGCCTGGTAGCTTACGGTTTGCCAGTGGCCATTGCGTTTGACCCAGATTCTCGTGTAGCGATAGGGGCCGCTGAAATCTTCCCCGAGCTGGTGGCCTTTGACATCGGCGCGGGCGGTGACGACCGCGGTTTCGCCGTAGACGCGGACCACCATGTCAGTGACGTCCATGGCTTCGTAACGCAGTTGCCCGCTCTTGCGAGCGCGGACGTTATCCTGTTTGGTGGTCACCTGGCCGAGGGGAGTAATCGCAACATAGTCGTCGGCAAGGGTGCGCTCGGAGAATTCGGCGTCACGTTGCAGGCTGGCTTCTTTCGATTGGCGCTCGAGGTCGACGATCTCGCGGATCGCGTCCTGCTCGCCGGGAGGAAAAGGCGGCCGGGGATGCACGGCGACATGCTGGGCCGCGAAGGCAGGCAGGGCCAATGATGCCAGGACTAAGAACACCAAACACTTGTTGATCACGATTGAGACCTCCGCAGGGTGCCGTGAGGGGACAGAGATCCGCCTAGCCGAGCTACGCGAAATTGGATGCAACAGTTCCGTGGAAAATTCCTGTTATTGTCAGATTATTTGCATGATGGGTTCGGCGCGGCGATCCGAGACGGTGTCACAATAAGAAGACGTCTTCGGGAGCTGATTTATTTCAAATTTTTTCGTAGATAGTGTCCGCAATGTCCGTAAATGGACACGCGGGGGCGCTCTCCGGCGTGAGGGCATCAGGAGTTATAGGCCATTCGCTATGGGTACTGGCACGTCGGCACTTTTGCGGGAACTCGCGGCACTATCAGGGATAGGACTGATGGCCGGCCTCATGATGGGTACCGGAGCGTGGCAGGCGCGTCCGGCAAGCGCGGACCAGACGGCGAGTAAAACATCGGCGCCTACCTTCTACCGAGATGTTCTTCCGATCCTGCAGAGCCATTGCCAGAATTGCCACCGGCCTGGGGAAGTAGCTCCTATGCCGCTGGTCACCTATACGCAGACCGAGCCGTGGGCCCGGCGTATGGCGGCTGAGGTTGCGATGAAGATGATGCCGCCGTGGTTTGCCGATCCGCGGTTCGGACATTTTGCCAACGACTCGTCACTGACCGAGACGCAGATTGGAATCTTCTCCGCATGGGCCGAGGCGGGCGCACCTGCAGGCGAGGAGCACGATGCTCCTCCCCCAAGAAAGTTTGCCGAGGGATGGAATATTCCGTCGCCGGACCGGATCGTGACGATGCCAAAGCCGGTGCAGATTCCGGCGCAGGGCGAAGTGGAATACACCTACGAGATTGTGCCCACGCATTTTGCGGAAGACCGGTGGGTGCAAATGTCGGAGTTGCGGCCTGGGAGTCCGGCGCATGTGCATCATGCGGTGGTCTACATTCGACCGCCGGATTCGTCGTGGCTGCTGCATGCTCCGGTGGGCGTGCCTTTCACTGCCTCGACTCTAACCGATCCCGAGGAACGGCGGCAGGCTCATGAGACTACCAGTGACTTGCTGATCGTGTATGCGCCCGGGAGTTCGCCCGACGAGTGGGCGCCGGGCATGGCCAAGTTTGTGCCGGCTGGGTCCGATCTGGTTTTTCAGATGCATTACACGACCAACGGATCGGCGGATCAGGACCAGACCAGCATCGGGCTGGTGTTTGCGAAGACACCGACGAAGCAGCGCGTGATTACGCTGCAGTTGAATAATCACGCGCTCGTGATTCCGCCGGGCGCGGACAATTTTCGCGTGGAGGTGCAGGGGACCCTGCCCAAGGACGCGACCTTGCTGAGTTTTTTCCCGCACATGCATTTGCGGGGGAAGCGGTTTGAGTACGACATTGTGCATGACGACGGGACGGTGGAGACACTGTTGCGGGTGAATTATCATTTTCACTGGCAATTGAGTTACCGACTGGCGGAGCCTCGGCCGTTGAAGGCAGGAACGCGGCTGCGGGCGATCGCATGGTATGACAATTCGAAGAACAATCCGCACAATCCCGATCCTGACAAGACGGTGACGTGGGGCGACCAGACCTCAGACGAGATGATGGTGGGGTTTTTTGACGTGGCTGTGCCGGCGGGGATGAATAAGTGGCAGTATTTTATGCGGCATGGCGTGGGGGATGCGAAGTAGGGAGCAACGATAGACGGCAACGTAAACTGCACGTTAGCCGGAAGTCTCCGGAACGTACATTCACAGCAACGGACCTTGAATCCGAACCGTCTTGAATTCGAACTGAAAACCTTTGTTACACTTGCAGGATTCCAACCGAGGCGATTTAAAGATGAACGGGAAACGAAATTTAGTTCTGGCGACAGCGGCATACGTCATGACTTGCGGAATCGTAGCCGGCGTCCTTAGGGCGCAATCCGCAGCACCCGCACCGAGTGGGATTCCGGCGGGGCCGAAGCTGGCGGAGGAACAGTTCAAGAACATCAAGGTGTTGAAAGGAGTTCCCGCCGACCAGATATTCCCGGCGATGCAGTTCATCACGATTTCGCTGGGAGTGGAGTGCGAATTCTGCCACGTGCAGGGCGCGGGCGGCAGGCTGGAATTTGATAAGGACGACAAGAAGAACAAACAAACTGCGCGGAAGATGATGGAGATGATGTTCGCCATCAACAAAGACAATTTCGATGGACACCGGGAAGTGACGTGCTACTCGTGCCACCGAGGCAGTGCCGAGCCGATGGGCACGCCCCCGATCATGGGTGAGGAGCCGAAGTTGGAGGCGAAAGCGGCTCCCGCGGACGCGGAGAACGGCGAAGCTGGAGAGTCTAAGAAAACAGCCGGGCCGTCTGCTGATATGCTGCTCGACAAATATGTGCAGGCGCTGGGTGGCGCTGGTGCGATCGATAAAATCACGAGCCGGGTGGCGAAGGGAACTATCGAGGTTGGCGATAAGTCGTTCCCGATCGACTTGTATTCCAAAGATCCGGAGAAACGCATTTCGTTCACGCACATGCCGGAGGGGGACAGCGTCACCGCATTTAACGGAACGGAAGGCTGGCTGGGAACGGTCGGCCGCCCTATGCGCGAGATGCATGGTCCCGACCTTGATGGAGCCGCAATCGACGCCGATCTTCACCTGGCTACTCACTTGCGGCGGATGTTCAGCAAACTGAGCATGCGCGGAACTGAAAAAATCGGGGACCATGAAATTTACGAAGTGGTAGGGCAGCGCGAGGACAAGCCGCCGATGCGGCTCTATTTTGACCAGCAATCGGGATTGCTGGTGCGGTTGGTGCGTTTTGGCGAAACTCCGCTGGGGCGTATTCCCACGCAGATTGACTATGCTGATTACCGTGAAGCCGACGGTGTGAAGGTGCCGTTCCGTTGGACTCTGGCGAGGCCGAACGGGCGGTTCACGATCCAGATAACCGAATTGAAGCAGAACGTTCCGGTGGATGACGCGAAGTTCGCCAAACCTCCTGCGCCTCCGCCGCCGGTGCCTGGAGCGCCGCAGGGACTGAATGCTCAGCCGCACTAATCGTGCGCGGTTCTCTTGTTTTTTCTTCCAGCGGAATATGGGCGCGGCTCTGAGAGGCGCGTCCGTTCTGCAAGGTGCTCCCCGCGAAGTTCCCGGCCAGCTTCTGTGCGTCTTTCAATAACAAAACCTGATAGGGCCGATAAATAGATTGAATTTCCGGGAATGCGCTGCGAACGATACAGTGAGCGCGTCCAGGGCTGGAGGCTGGCGGGCAAGAACGTTGCGCATCAGCAACCCCGATCTCGTCGGGCAGGTCGGAGCGTAGAATTGCGAATTCTGGATGGCAAATCGTAGACGTCAAATTCTGGAGGCACAAGTCGCGGCGCGATAAATCACTCAACAGGAGCAAGTGCCGAGCCGGCATCTCTCCCCGAAGGCGCAAGAGGAATACTATGGGGAGAAGCTGGCGTGAAATCTGCCGGCGGGAATTCGCGGTGACCTGGCGCGGCGATGGCGTTAAGGACGCAGAACAGGACTCACAAAACAAAAAATGACTAAGGTCGAGGCGATTATTCAGAATTCTAAATTGGACGCAGTGAAAACCGCACTCCACGAAGTTGGCGTGGAAGGCATGACGGTGCTTGAGGTTCGAGGTCACGGGAGGCAGAAGGGACACACCGAGGTCTACCGTGGACGCGAATACAGCGTGGACCTGATTCCGAAAACAAAACTGGAGATGGTGCTGGCCGACGCAATCGTGGAAAAAGCCGTGCAGGCGATTCTGGGAGCGGCGCGCACGGGAAAGATCGGCGATGGCAAGATTTTTCTTACCCGCGTGGATGAAGCGATTCGCATTCGCAACGACGAGCGCGGCGAAGGTGCGTTGTAGGAATTTAGGAGTTGTAACGCTAAGACTGGCAAGGCGTAGACGAGGCCCCACGGGACGCGAGCGGAAAGCATTTGAACGGCAGCTGTGACGGCAGCCCTCCCCACATGTGGCCTGCGCCAGGGGAGTATGAGTTCACTTTCATGACGGCAGCGTCCTCATTAATCAGCGAGTTGCGCGGTTCACTCAGCGACGAATCGGCGCGGATTCAGCGGGAGTTTGCCGCCAGCGGTGACGGCCGCACTGCGGTGGCGCAACGCACCGAGCTGATCGAAGGCATCCTGCAACGACTTTGGCTGGATTTGATTTCGCCGGAGGCGGACACGCCGCGGAACTTTGCTCTGGTTGCCACGGGAGGGTTCGGGCGGGGATGGCTGTTCCCCTATTCTGATATCGACCTGCTTTTTCTATTTTCTGATCGCGGCAACGAGCAGGCTTTCAAAGATCCTGTTCGGCGTTTCTCGCAGGAGTTGTGGGATCTCCGTTTAAAGTTGAGCCCCGCGACTCGCACTTTGGCTGAGTGCGAGCGTTACGATCCCAACAATACCGAGTTCACGATTTCGCTGCTTGATTGCCGCTATCTCGCGGGCGACCGCGATCTTTTCGCGCGCCTTCACGACAAGGTAATTCCGAAGCTGGTGGAGCGAGAGGCAGGGCCTCTTCTGCAAGGACTAGCGGAAGTCACGCGCGAGCGGCATGGCAAGTTCGGCCAAACGGTTTATCACCTCGAACCGAATTTGAAGGAGACTCCGGGTGGATTACGCGACTACAACGTAGCCTGCTGGTTGGCCCTGATTTCGGCCATGGACAAGCTGCACGACTGGCCCGATGCCAGTTCGCTGCGTGCTCCGGTGCGCCGGCAGCTGGACGCGGCGCTGGAGTTTCTGATGTCGGCGCGCTGCTTTCTGCATTTTCGCCACGGACGCGACGATAACGCGCTCAGCTGGGAGGCGCAGGACGAAGCAGCCACGCGCCGGATCGGCGTCACGGACTCTTCCGAGCTTTCGGCTGCGGATTGGATGCGGATTTATTTCAGCCACGCCCGCGCGGTGCAGCGCACGGTGGAGCAATTGCTGGAGGAAATCCCCGAGGCGTGGTCTTCGCTCTATCGGCAATTTCAGAGCTGGCGGTCGCGGCTCTCCACTCCGGATTTTTCTGTGGTTGACGGACTGATTTTTCTGCAGCAGCCTTCCGCGATGCAGGATCCGGAAATCTTGCTTCGCCTTTTTCACTTCATGGCCCACCACGGCCTGAAATTGAGCACGACCACGGAATACCGCATCGAACAGGCATTGCCGGCTCTGGCGTCGCATCCGCCGCGTGGGGCCGAACTCTGGCTCTACCTGCAAGAAACTTTGCTGCAACCTCATGCGGCAGACGCGTTGCGGGCGATGCACTCGCTGCGCCTGCTAACTTTGCTTTTGCCGGAACTGAAAGCCATCGATTCGCTGGTGGTGCGCGATTATTATCATCGCTTCACCGTCGATGAACACTCATTCCTGGCGATCGAAAGCCTGCATCGCCTGCGGGAGTCGCAGTCGGAGTGGGACAAACGTTATGCCGAGCTGCTGGGCGAACTGGAAGATCCGGAATTGCTTTATCTCGCGCTGCTTTTGCACGACACAGGGAAAGGCGTGGCGGGAGGCAATCATGTGGAGGCCAGTCTCGACATAGCGGGCCGTTGCCTGGACCGTCTTGACGCAGACCCGAGCGAGCGGGCGACGGTGCTGTTCCTGATTGGCAATCATCTGGAGTTGTCGGGAGCTCTGCGGCGGGACATTTTCAATCCGGAAACTGTGGCGGCGTTTGCGGAAAAGGTGGGCACACCGGAACGCCTAAAGATGTTGTGCCTGATGACTTATGCGGACATCAAGGCGGTGAACCCGGAAGCGCTGACTCCGTGGAAGGCGGAGAATGTTTGGCAGCTCTACATCTCCGCTGCGAATTACTTGAACCGCAGTGCCGACCAGCGGGTGCACGCCGATGTGCACGACGACAAATTCGCGCGCTTCCGTTCGCTGGCTTCGGTGACCAGCAATAAGTTCAGAAGTTTTGTGGAGGGTTTTCCGCAGCGTTATTTGCGCGTGCATTCGGCAGAAGAAGTGATGCGGCATCTGGAAATGGCCGACCAGGTTGCCGACGATCCGGTGCAGATTGATTTGAAGCGAGGACGTCATTGGTACGATTTGACGCTGGTCACACGCGATCGTCCGTTTCTTTTTGCAACGCTGACGGGAGTGCTCGCGGCGTGGGGCATGAACATCGTGAAAGCCAATGCGTTCTCGAATCAAGCGGGAACGGTGGTCGACACAATTCACTTCACCGACCGCTTTCGCACCCTGGAGCTGAACCTTTCCGAGTGGGCTCGTTTCAAGCGAAGCATCACCGAAGTTCTGCTCGGCGAAGCGGATCTCGAACGCATGTTGCGCGACCGGCAGCGCTCGGAAAAAAGCATTGCCACGAAAGTGAAGGTGGAAACCAGAATTGAGTTTGACGATGCGTGTTCTTCGTCGAGCACGCTGGTGCAGGTGATTGCCCAGGATCGTCCGCGGCTTCTGCACCGGATTGCTTCCTGCCTCTCCGATCAGGAATGCAACATCGAAATTGCTTTGATCGACACCGAAGGGCAAATGGCGATTGATGCGTTCTATCTCACGTCGAAAGGCGCGAAGCTGACTGCGCAGCATTGCAAACAGGTGGAGAAGGCGCTGGTGGAGGAGTTGCGCGGGGAATAAAAACCGCCCCCACGAACTGAAAGCCAGCGTTCAGGATCGTCTCCACGCTACTTCGTCGAGAACTTGAACACTGCTTTCTGGTGAAACATTTGCCCCGGCCCTAAGATCGTCGACGGAAAAGCCGGGTGATTTGGCGAGTCCGGGAAGTGCTGCGTCTCCAGGCAGAAGGCGTTGCGGCGTTTGTAGACGTGGCCGTGTTTGCCAGTGACCGTGCCATCCAGAAAATTGCCGGTATAGAACTGCACTCCGGGCTGCGTGGTAAACACTTCAAGAACTCGCCCGCTCGTGGGTTCGTAGGCGCGCGCGGCTAACTCCAGGCCGTCACCTTTGCGGTTGATGATGAAGTTGTGGTCGTAGCCGTGGCCCAGCACAAGTTGCTCATAATTGTCGTCGATGCGGGCGCCGATTTTCGTCGGAGTCGTGAAGTCGAAGGGCGTTCCCTTCACCGGACGAAGTTCGCCAGTAGGAATCAGGGTCTTGTCGACGGGCGTGAAGCGGTCGGCGTTGAGCATGAGCACCGTGTTGAGAATGTCGCCCGAGCCCTCACCCGCAAGATTGAAATAGCTGTGCTGACTCAGGTTGATGGGGGTGGCCTTGTCGGTGGTGGCCTCGTAGTCGATCACGAGTTCGTTGTCGTCATTCAGGGTGTAGGTCACCTTGGCCGTAAGATTGCCGGGGAATCCTTCCTCGCCGTCCTTGCTGAGATAGGTGAACGTCACGCCGGGCCTGCCGCCTTTGAGGGGCGCATCGTCCCAAACCACTTTGTCGAAAGTTCTGGTAACGCCGCCGTGCAGGGTGTTGGGGCCGTCGTTCTTGGGTAAAGTGTACGTCTTGCCGTCGAGGGTGAAAGTGCCGTTGGCGATGCGGTTGGCGTAGCGTCCGACCACGGCTCCGAAGTAGGGAGGGTTCGGGATGTATCCCTCGAGACTTTCGTGGCCGAGAACGATGTCAGCGAACTCGCCTTTGCGGTCGGGGACGCGAATGGAAACAATGATGCCGCCGTAGTTCATGGCACGGACTTCAACGCCATGGGAATTAGTGAGCGTGTACAAGTTGACGGGCCTCCCCTCCCGGGTGCCGAAGGATTGTTTCTGCACTCCGCGTGCGTGTTTGGAAGAAGTTTGCTGCGCGGCAAGCAGGCTGCAGGCGAAAACAAGGAGCAACGTGGCGAGGACAATGCGTCGGGGCATCATGGCCAAAAGTGTACTACGGAACCGGACCGGTGGGCTTGGGGCGAACAGTGAGGAGGCTCCGCAAAAGGGGCGACATCTGGCACCCTCGTGATTCAAGGTGGTACCATCGCGTCCGACAAATTTATGACGAAACTGCATTGCATCTTGTTCCTTGCTCTATACCTTCCACTGTCTGGCCTGGTTTTGAGCGCTGCTGGCCAGTCCCAGCCTGACCCGGCGCGCGCAGTTGTGCTGCATGCGGCGCGGCTCCTGGACGTAAGGAATGGACGCATCGTGAAGCCCGGCGAGGTTTTGGTGCAGGGTGACCGTATCGTCGAGGTCGGGACCGCGGTGAAGCGTCCCGCAGGAGCCGAAGTGATCGATCTCGGTGACCGCACCTTGATGCCAGGACTGATTGATGCCCACGTCCATCTTTTCCTGCACCCTGGTGCGGAGGATCTGCAGACGGTTCAGGAGTCGGTGCCACAGCGCACGATTGCGGCGACTCTGGCGGCACGCGACGATCTGATGGCGGGCTTCACCGCGGAGCGCGACATGGGCACCGAAGGTGCGGGTTCGGCGGATACAGCGGTCCGCAATGCGATTAACGAAGGGCTCATTCCGGGCCCGCGGCTGCGCATCAGCGGCAATGCGGTGAACATCCTGGGCGGACACGAAGACGCCATCGGTTACAACCCGGAGCAGCACGTTCTGCCGAATGCAGACTATGCGAACAACGCGGACGAACTGATCGCGGTAATGCGGCGGCAGTTCAAGGAAGGCGCGGACTTCACCAAGATTTATGAAACCGGGCCAGACTCGGTGGTGGACGGCAAGTTCCACACGGTCTACCAATACACCGAAGCACAGCTTGAAGCCGCCGTGCATGAGGCGGCGAGGTTGGGGCGAAAAGTCGCGGTGCACGCCACCGGAGAGCCGGGAACGCTTTACGCCGCGCAAGCGGGAGTTGCTTCAATCGATCATGCCAACCAGCTGAGCGACGAGACCATGAGGCTGATGCGCGAGAAGCAAATCTTCGCGGTTCCGACTTTCACCATCTTCGAATATTTTGCGGATCATGCGGCAACACCGGCACAAGCCGCCCGGGAGCATCAGATGCTCGACTTGAAGTTGCAGGACTTCAAGAAACAAGTGGCCGCCGGCGTTCCCCTGGCGGTCGGTTCGGACGTTGGCCCATTTCCCCACGGAACCCAGGCCCGCGAACTGGTGCTGATGGTGAAGCATGGCATGTCGCCGCTGGCCGTGCTGCAGGCGGATCTGCTGAACGGAGCCAAGCTGCTCGGGTGGGAAGGACATATCGGGGCGCTCGAATCCGGCTATCTGGCCGATATCGTTGCCGTGCCGGGCGATCCGCTGCAGGACATCAGCGCCGTGCAGAACGTGGAATTTGTGATGAAGGGCGGCGTGGTTTACAAGAAATGAAAACCGCGCTAATCGCAGATCAGCCGAGTGCCGAATCACCAGCCGCAATCGGTGACGAACCCGTCTTACGGAGAAGAAATTATAGTAAAACTATAGAGGCTGGAGAGGTGGCCGAGTGGTTGATGGCTCCGGTCTTGAAAACCGGCATACCCGAAAGGGTATCGGGGGTTCGAATCCCTCCCTCTCCGCCAGCAATCTTGCTGCAGAGAAGATCCGCCCGTTGGGCTGGTAGCTGCATTTACCGATTATCCCCACACTTCGGTGCGGCCGGAATTTGTGAGGGATGAGGCCCTCAGCGGTTGGTGCCGCTCAATTTGAATCGCAGCGCTGAAAGCGCTGCGCCACCCAACAAACTGCCCCTCGGTCAACGACGCTGCCACAACGCGCTTTCGGGCGACTACAATAACACCGCCATGTCCAATCCCGTTACCCGACGTCAGTTCCTTTTCTCCGGAGCCGCAGCCGGCATTGCCCTATCGGCGACGGGCAAGCTTGCTTCCGCCGCAACTTCCGGGCAGGAACGCAAGTTCTACGCCATTCTCAGCCTGGGCCGCTTGGGCTTTCACGCGAGTTTCTCCGAATCCGTGGAACTCGCCACAAAGTACGGCTTCGAAGGATTGGATCCCGAACCAGGCTATCTCGCTTCGTTAAATGACGACGCGCTGCATCAACTCCTCGGTGACCTGCAGAAAAGAAATCTGAAGTTTGGAGCGGCTGGCCTTCCGGTCGAATTCCGCAAGGATTCCGAAGCTTTCAATTCTGATCTCAAGAAACTTCCGGCAGCCGCAGCCGTTCTCCAGCGAGCCGGCATTTGGCGGGTCAGCACCTGGGTGATGCCGTGCAGCGACGATCTCACTTATTTGCAGAACTTTCGTCAGCACGCCGCGCGCCTGCGTCTGTGCGCGCAGGTTCTCACCGATCACGGCCAGAAACTCGGCCTCGAATATGTCTCCCCGCGCACGCTCTGGCGAAGCCAGAGGCATCCCTTCATTCATACGTTGAGCGAAATGAAAGAATTGCTCGTCGCTATCGGCACCGATAACCTCGGCGTCCAGCTCGACAGCTGGCATTGGTTCAACGCGCAGGAAACGCAGCAGGATCTTTTGACGCTGCGCGGGCAGGATGTGATCACCGTCGACCTGAACGACGCTCCCACCGGACTCACGCTCGATCAATATCGCGACGACCACCGGGAACTGCCCGCCGCCACCGGAGTCATTCCCGTGAAACAATTCCTCGATGCCCTCCTCCAGATCGGCTACGACGGCCCCATCCAGGCCGAACCCTTCAACGCCGCCCTGCGCGCCCTGCCGCTGGACCAGGCCTGCGCCACGACTTCCGATGCGATGAAGAAGGTGTTCCGCTCGATTTGAAAAGGGCGCGGCGCCCGCTCAACTTGTGAATCGGCATTTTGGCTGACCAAATTCTCTTTACATGTGTTCCACATGAAAGTATGCTATTCACATGTCAAGAACGAAGATGATTCAGCTCCGCAACGTGCCCGATGCCCTGCATCGCAGCCTGAAGGCTCGCGCCGCCCTGGCCGGCATGTCCCTGTCCGACTACCTGCTCGCAGAGATTAAGGAGATTGCGGAGCGGCCTACGCTGCAGGAATTACGCGACCGCCTGCACACGCGCAAGGCGGTTACAACTCCGCTCGACACTGCACGCTTGGTGCGGGAAGCACGGGAAGAGCGGGAAGCTGGGCGAGAAGAGCGCGACGCGCGGTGATCGTCTTGGACGCATCCGCGGCGATCGACTGGCTCCTTCAGACCGCCGCCGGACAACGAATTGAGACCCGAATTTACTCGCGCGGCGAATCTCTGCATGCCCCGCATCTGCTGGACCTTGAGGTAGCGCAAGTGCTGCGGCGGCTGGTGCGCGACGCTGCAGTTTCCGCCTCCCGCGCCGGTCAGGCGATCGAGGATTTACTCAGTCTTCGCGTAACTCGCTATCCTCACTTCGTTTTTCTGCCCCACATCTGGCGGCTTCGGCACAATCTGTCAGCCTACGATGCCGCCTACGTTGCGCTCACCGAAAAACTCGGCGCCACCCTCATCACACGCGACGCGCGCCTCGCTTCTGTCGCCGCACGTGGTGTGAGCATCGAACTGTTTTGAGGACAGGAGCGGCGCGCCGTCCGGCCGGTTGCTCCACGTCTCGCTTTTTTTTCGAGATGTGGGGAAGTTGACTCGATAGCGGGACGAGCCTCCCCGCCCTTCCCCACCTCCCCGTCAAGTCCACGAAAGTAGACGTTTCTTCCACAGCCTAACCCCTTGAGCCCTCACGACCGCATCCAATCCCACTCCTAAAATCAATAACTTGCAAAGCACGCCTCCGCACGATTTCCACAGTGTTCCTTCAGGAACACTTCTGCAAAACGCAAAATAATGAAGGGGCAGATTCTGAAGCCGGAAGCCAAGGCCGGAAGCCTGAAGAAGCCTACTCCAGCTCCACTCTCCACAACGGCTCTCCGCCCAGCGAGTGGTAGAAGCCCCACCCCGCCAGCGCCACCACGCTGAGCAGCGCCAGGATCGATGAGGTCATGTACCAGGCCGAGAGGTCGGCGGACAAAGGAACGTTGGCCGCCAGGTTGATGGTGAACACCGCGCAGGCCAAGGGCACGAATCCGAAGCGCAGGACGATGACCACGGCAATGGCATAGACCAGAATCTGCGCCGGGATCTCCACCGCCATGTACGTGCTGCTGAGCCCGCGCGGCAAAGCGAAAATCGCGACCAGCACAATGGCCGCGATCCATTCCTTCCGCAGCAGAATCTTCAGCCCAAACAGCAGAAAGAAAAACACCAGCGTGGTCTGGATCGACAGCGGCCATTGTTGCAACCAGGCCCCCAGCGCATTGCGCCCTCCCATGAGCATTTCGCTCGAAAAGGTGGAAGGCGCAGCCCCCATGCGCATCATGGGAATGTAGCGAATCTGAAAAATTAGGATCCAGACCACCCCCAGAAGCACACCGAAAAGAATGTCCCGGCCCACCAGGGGATCGCGCGCTCCCGCCGACAGCAGGCGGCTCCAGGAAATAATGGTCTTCGGCCAGTGACGCCTCACCCATGGTTCCACGGCCAGGTAGAGTACCCAGGTCGTGCCCGAAACAAACAACGCGGTGCTGATTTGCAAAAAAAGAAGGCCGATGGAGTCGCCAAACGTCGCGAAGTGGCAACGGCACAGGAATAATCCTATCTCCAGCAGAAACATCGCCGCCGCCAGGCGGAGCGCTCCCGCGCGGTCGCCGCGACCCTGGCGGTAGTTTCTGCGCGCCAGAAGGGCAGACCCTAGCAGTACCGAACCGACCACGAACCACCCGACAATTCTGCCCGCCCGCTCGCCAAAGGATTTTTTCTCTGTGCTGGTCTCCCGTTCCGCCTTGGTCCAGTCGCCAATGAGAGAAAAGAAAACGGGCTTGCCTTGAAACGACGCCGCTTCCACGCGCAGCGCACGCGTCGTCCCCGGCCACGTTCCAGTCCACGCCATGCGTGTGTCGGAAGCGGCGAGCGAAGTCCAGACGGGTTGCGCCGGTTGTAACTTCGAGGCATCCAGACCGGCCGCAGCGAAAAGTATGTTCCAGTCGAATGCTTTGGATGGTGCTGCCGCAGCTTCTTTTTTCTCGTCCTCTTTTTGCGGCGGGATCGCCTGGAAATAGGTCAACTGCCCTTGCGGATCGAGTTCCAGGTTGATCATGCCGGAGAGCACGGTGGGAGGATCGATTCGGGTGACGACCCCCGGCGTCATCAAATCACCGCCGCGGAAATCGCTGGCCACCAAAGCATCGGGGCTTTGCCGGTACCAGTATTGCAGCAGCGACGGCCGCGCGGCGAGCACCGCATCCCAGTGCGGAGGCTTGTCGTTTTTCTCCACGTAGTCCTGGAAGTCGTTGTCATCGCGAAGGCCGAACGCACTGTCGGCGGGGCGTCCCTCATAACCCAGGCGGGCGATGATTTCGCGGGACTTCTGGGTCAGCACTTCCGGAGTCTGCTCCAGCCGCATCTTTTCCAAAGCGCTGTAGCGAATGCTGAGATAAGTGACGAGAGACAAACCCAGCAGCACCGCGGCCATACAGATCACCGCGGTTCGCGGGCGCAGGCCAACCGATTCACCAGCCGCCGCCACCATTTGCGGCGATGGCGTTTCCCCCGCCGCCAGCGCTGCGGCCAGCGGATCTCCGCCGGGCATGGCTGCGGCCACTGCCAGCGCCGTAGCCGGACGCGCGCCCGGTTCCACTTCCAGGCACCGCAGAATCACTTTCTCCACAATCGGATCGAGATCCTTCACCACCGAAGACGGCCTGCTGGGCGTGCGATCGGTAGACCCATGCGCAACTCCCACGAGTTTGTCGGCGGGCTTTTCTGCGAATGCGCGCTTGCCTGTGAACACTTCATACAGCACCAACCCCAGCGCATAAATATCGCTGCGCGTGCTCACTTCTTTACCCGCGAGTTGCTCGGGCGCCATGTAGGCAGGCGTTCCGCTGCGGATTTCGGCGCCGCGAATGTCGTCGGCCACGCCAGCCAGACCAAAATCTGTGATCACGACCTGCCCGCGCCCATCGAGCATGATGTTGGCGGGTTTCAGATCGCGATGCAGAACGCCTTTGCTGTGGGCCGCGGCTAATCCGGCGCAAAGCTGGCGCGCAATGTCGAGCGCCTTGTCTCCGGGCAGGCGGCCGATGCGCCGCAGCAGCGACGCCAGATCTTCACCATCGACATACTCCATAGTGAAGAAGGTGTGACCTTCGATGTCGCCAACGTCATAGACGCGGCAAACATTGGGATGCGAAACCCGGCGCGCAACACGCACTTCATTGCGAAAGCGCTCCAGTAGACTTTCATCACCAGCGGCTTCGTCAGGAAGAAACTTCAGCGCTACGGCCTGTCCCAGCGTGAGGTCATCGGCGCGGTAAACCTCGCCCATGCCTCCTTTGCCGAGCAAGGCGACGATGCGGTAGCGGCCGGCCAGCAGGCGGCCGGGCAGAAAGCGCCCCTCGTTCGAATGATAGTCGGCAGAACTCGGCGGCCTGGAAGTTCGAGAAGAAGTTCCGGAAGACGGCGGCCGCCGCGGAGTGGAAGGGGCCATGTCGATCGTGGGCAGATTCGCCGCGCCCACGTCGATGGTCGTCGTTTGCCCGCTGCTCGGCGCAGGCGCTCCACACGAAGAGCAGAACCGTCCCGCCTTCGGTAGTTCGGTGCCGCAGGAAATGCACGTCGACATAAACTTTCCCGCTACAGTCTAACTCAGCCGCCCGGAGGCCGGGCACCGGAAGCCGGCCGGGGGTTTTGTATTACCATCCCATCGATGACTTCACGCCTCGGCCGCTGGCTCCGCGATCCGGTTTTTCTTTTGTGCCTGGCCGCGGGTCTGCTCGCATTTGTGGTGCAATCCGGCGAACTGGGCACTGCCGATACCACCTACCGGCTGCAGACCACGCACTGGATCTGGACTTCCGAGCCGCAGGTCTTCCCGCAGGAGTTTTCCGAGTTTGGCATTCGCGGCCGCGGAGGCCGGCTCTATAGCTGGTATGGCATTGGACAGTCCCTGCTCATGCTGCCCGCCGACGTGGTGGGAACCTGGATTTCTCACTGGCAGATTTTTTCCGACTACGGCGACGATCCCGGCGTTCGCAGCATCGTGGTCACTTACAGCACTAGCATTCTGGTAAATGTGCTGACCGCGCTGATCGTGCTGCGGTTCTTAAGGCAGCTGGGTTTCACTAAGAAAGAAGCGATTGCCGGCGTGCTCGCCTTGCTGTTCTGCACCACGCATCTCCATTACACGCAGAACATGATGGAGAACAACTACATCATGCTGCTGACGCTGGTGGGATTTTCCTTTCAGTATGAGTGGCTGCGAACGGGCAGCACACGCGCTCTGGCGGTGGGTTCAGCCGCGCTCGGGCTCAACCTGTTGACGCGCCTGACAACCGGCCTCGACCTGATGGCGTGCGGCGCGTTCGTGCTTTTAGTTTTGTGGTTCGAGCAAGTGCGCGGGCGCGCGTTGTGGCAACGTCTGCTTGATTATGGCGAGGTCGCAGCGCCGGTCTATGCCTTCTTTGTGCTGATCGATCGCGTGTATCAGTTTTTTCGCTTCGGATCGTTCACCAATACTTACGTTTCACTGGCGGCAGCGACGCAGCGGCGGCAGGATCCCACGCTGCCTCCGAATTATCCCTGGACCACGCCGTTTCATCAGGGATTTCTTGGACCGCTGTTCAAGCCGGAGAAGTCCATTTTTCTGTTTGATCCTCTCCTGTTGCTAGCGATCGTGATGCTGGCGCTGTTGTGGAAGCGGCTGGCGCCGGGGGTCCGCGCCTATGCCATCGCAACGATCGTTTTGCTGATCGCCTACATCAGTTTCTATGCCCGGTATTTTGCCTGGGCGGGAGATTTTGCCTGGGGCGACCGCTACGTATCGACCACCGTGGAGTTGGCCGCGCTGCTGGCGGTGCCGCTGCTGCTGCGTTATCGGGCACTCGCCGGCGCACCTCAGGGGCTAAAGCCCACACCATCGGTTGGGGCTAACGGCACGGCTGAAGCCGTGCCCTCCCCGGTCGTGCCCTCCGCGCAACCACCCATGACGCCGGCCGTGGGCAAATGGATCTGGCGCGTGGGAGTGGCGCTAATCGCAATCAGCCTCGTCATTCAGATCGCGTCGCTGGCGTTCTGGCTTCCGTTGGAGATTTATCAGATGGAGGAGTTCGGACATCCCACGTTCGTGATCGCTTTGCGCTTCAAGAACATCGCCGCCTTCGCGCTGGGAAAAATGGCAGCGTGGGGTCTGAACACCGATTCGATGACCTGGGACCAGTGGGATTACGTCCACATCACGACCTGGAACTTTCTGCCTTTTCTGCTGAAGCGAGTGGGAGTGGTTCCGGCCTGGGTGGTGCGAGTCGCGTTCGCAGTCTGGGTCGCGGGAATCGCGGCACTGGTTTGGGCGCTGGCGCGGTTGCGTTCGGTGGTTTGGGAGAGGACTCTGTAAGCGAAGTTGCGGTTGCGCATACCCATAAATCTAAAGGGGATCCGCCCCCCGGCGGATCCCCATCCCTGCTCCGATTGCCTACCCTATAGGCCCTTCCCCCAGCGACGCCCCCCCACGGTGTGCGCCGCTGTTCTGAAAACACTCGCAGCCCCTCGGGGAGCCAAGGGGATGTCGCTACATGAGCATAACCGGGGGTCATATGGTGTTTTGACATTGTAAAAACTTTGCAAAAAATTACGTTTTTCTTCTTGAAGTCCATCCACGAGCCGTTGTAGTATCCGCTGCGGTCAAGTGGTATGACCACAGGAAGAGTTCCAGTCTTGGTTCAGACTTGGAATGAAGGGTTTCCTGCCTTCCGCTTTTTTTGTAGGATTCGGTTTGCGCCTCTGGTTGTTGTTAGTACGGTCGTTGTTTAGAGAAATAACAATCTGCTTGAGGAGCCGGCATGTCCACGTTGACGCGGTTTCGTCTTGGTCGCCTTTCGCTTTCAACTCCCTTCCTAACCGCCGCACTGATTCTGGTGTTTCTGGTTCTCAGCGCCAGCCAGCCGGCCAACGCGATTCCGGCATTTGCCAGGAAGTATGGCCTGCGCTGCTCTGCCTGCCATGAATCATGGCCAATGCTGAACTTCTTCGGCCAGAAATTCAAAGACAATGGCTACCAGCTGATGAATGACCGGGACGCCCCGATCTGGCAGAATCCTGGGTATTGGCCAATTACCTTCCGCATCCTGCCGATCTGGCACCGGGTCAGCACGGGCAAGGTGCCGATTGACACCTACACGGCTGGGAACCCCGTTCCCACCGGCACCCAGATCCAGCGGGTGACGAGTTCTGGCTTTGACCTGAGCGGCCTTGACTTCCACACCGGGGGAACGCTCGAGAAGAACTTCTCGTTCTACGTGCTGCCATCGTCGGACGCGACCGGGGCTTTCCACTTTGAAACGGTGATGGCGCGGCTGGACAACGTTTTCGGTAGCTCCTGGCTGAACATTAAGTTCGGCAAGTTCGAGCTGGACAATTTGCTCTCGGAAAAGCGCGTTCTGACCCTGACCGGCAATGGGGGCATCTACCAGCTTTACCACTTCATCCCAACGGGGGACGGCAACATTTTCGGCCAGATGGGCGACAACCAGCTTGGCTTGGAATTGATGGGCCACTCTTTCAACGACCGCACGCGTTACTCCGCGGCGCTGCTCAGCTCGAATGATGGCACGGTGGGCTTGTCTTACGGCAACGGCTATACCGGATTCTTTACCTTCAGCCAAGCCTTCGATGCTGGCCGGGCCGGGGCGCAGCGCATTGGCGTCTACGCGATGGTGGGCCAGGCTCCAACGACGTGGCTTACCCAGGGCGGCCAGCTTTTTGGCGGCAGCAACGGCACCGGTCCGGCCGCGATCGGCAACAAGTCCTTCAGCCGCGAGGGCTTCGTGGGCCAGTTCTATTTCGGCCCGCACGTCGATCTTACGGTGGTGACGCAGCATGGCCAGGATAGCGCCTGGTTTGGCCAGGGCTATGGCGATCTGATCGACGGAGCCGCCGGCCTGAACAACACGACCGGGACCACGCTGCCCGTAGGAGCGCAGAACCCGACGTGGAACGGCGTTCTGTTTGAGCCGCATTACGTCTACAGCCCGCAGCTGATCTTTATCGGGCGGTATGAGACGATCCGGATGTCGCAGCAGGCGAACGGGCCGGGATACCTGGGAACCGGACCGACGGGAATTGTAGGCCAATCGCCGTCAAACCTGGGCAACCTCTCCACCTACACGATCGGCTACCGCTATAACCCGTTCATGACCAGCCGCGCGGGCTTTGCCTGGCACAACGAATACAACTGGCTGCATTCTGACGGAACGGGTCCGGTTACCGGCACCAACATCAATACCAGCGAATTGCTGATCGGCTTTGACTTCGATTTCTAGAAAGGGATAGACATGCGGACAAGATTGCAGAGATGGTCGCTTCTCCTGGGCGCAGCTGCGGTTTTGGCGCTCCCGATGTCGGCCTGGGCGCAGCTCTCGACATACGACATAAACACGCGTATTGGCATGGAGAGTCACATTGGAAATCTTACGGGGCATGCCAAGGACGCCAAAGCGGACTACCGCCGCTATTGTGTGGGTTGCCACGGCGACTTGGGAGATGGCAATGGCGAGGTTGCGCAGTGGCTTGAACCCCCGATGTGGCCCAAACCTCGCGATTTCCAGCTAGGCGTATTCAAGTGCCGCTCCACTCCGACCGGCACTCTGCCCACCGATCAGGATCTTTTTGACACCATTGCCCGCGGCCTGGACCGCTCCGCTATGCCGGTGTGGAACACGTTCACCAAGCAGCAGCGCGCCGATCTGGTGGCCTGGGTGAAGCACTTTTCGCCGCGCTGGCTGAACGAAAAACCCGGGACTCCCATTATGATTCCGCCGGAGCCGGAAGTGACCCCGGAACGCATCAAGGCAGGACGCGATGTCTTTGCCCGAGTGCAGTGCTGGAAGTGCCACGGGGTGCAGGGCATGGCCAACGGACCGTCCGCCGCGACCCTGACCGACGATCAGGGCCGGCCGATCGCGCCTTTCAATTTCACCGAGGGAGCCCGGCCGAAGTGCGGCGATACGGATCGCGACATTTACCAGATCTTTATGACCGGTTTAGACGGCACGCCTATGCCTTCCTATGCCGACAACATCAAGCCCGAAGAGGCGTGGGACCTGGTCTTCTATCTGCGGACCTTTATGTCTCAGCACAGCAAAGAAAAAGAGATGGCGAAGCAACTGAGCCTGAAACCAGTGGATCCCAATGCTCCGCCTCCGACGCAATAGAGGCTGAGAGGTCGCCACGGTTCACCTTTGCAGTTTTCAAGGAGAGGACTTTCCATGAGCAAGCAATACAATTTCGCGGCTGTACTATTTACGGTAGTACTCATCTGCTGTGGCGCGTTGCTGCTAAGCCACAACGTAAAGGCCGCTGGTGAGGGCAAGATCACCGGGACGGTAAAACTCGACGGCGTAGCTCCCCACATGCGGGGCATTGACATGTCGAAAGACAACTATTGCGTCAAGGCCCACGCCAACGATCCTGCCCACCTTGAGACAGTTGTGGTTGGTTCGGGCGGCGGACTGGAGAATGTGGTTCTGTATATCTCGGCGGGCCTTACGGGCGGTGAACTGACCGAAGTGCCCACAGCAGTGCCAGTATTCGATCAAAAGAATTGCATGTATACGCCGCACGTGCTGGCGATGGACGTGAATCAGAAATACGAGGTGAAGACGAGCGATCAAACCACGCACAACATCCATCCCCTGCCCAACCCGATGACCGGCAACATCCCGTGGAATGAGTCGCAGCCTCCGGGAGCGGCGCCGATCGTAAAGAGTTGGAAAGCGCCGGAAATGATCCCCGTCCAGTGCAACATCCATCCCTGGATGCACGGCTGGTTCGTTGTGGTGAAGGGCCCCTACGCCACCACCGATAGCAGCGGCGCCTACACCATCAACGGCGTGCCGCCCGGCAGTTACACGGTGACCGCGTGGCAGGAAACCTACGGGACGCAGGCTCAAAAAGTGACGGTTGCCGCGGGCGGGGCGGGAAAGGCTGATTTCACTTTTAAAGCGAAGTGAGGTCGCATCCAGCGGAATGAAGTCAACAACTTCGGCGATTGCAGGCCTAAGATTGTGTGCCTAAGATTGTGTGCCTGAGCGCAGATTTGCAGCATTGTCGGTCGAATCACTAATCACTATCTGTCGAGTCATTCATCTGTATCTGTATCTGTCGAATCACTGAAAAAACTGGACTTTGGCTAAAGGCGGGACGACATGGCGAAGCTATTCGCGGTGACGATCGTTTTGATCGCAATTGCGTCGGCGATTCCCATCCTGATGCACACCTGGGATATGCCGCAAGACATTTCCGTCCACGGTAAGCTGATTGACTCCCAATTCAGCGAAACCATGGCGGAGGCCGGCATTGCGTTCCTGGCCTCGCAGTTCCTGCTGGGCTTTTTCATCTGGAAGTTCTCCAGCCCCAAGCCTGACGCCAAAATCAAGAATTTTCCCGGTGGCGCCAAGGCCTTGGTGATTGCGGGATTCCTGCTGGTGGGGACAGAGGTTTTGGCCCTGGGCGTGTTTGGAGTGAAGGCATGGGCCAACCAGTATTTCACTCCTCCGGCGGCCGATGCGGTGCAAGTTCAGGTGCAGGCCCAGCAGTTCGCGTTCTACTTCCGTTATCCCGGTCCGGATGGCAAGTTCGGCCCCATTCATCCCGACCAGATCAATGACACGAACGGCAATTTCTACGGTATCGATACCACGCACGACCAGGATTCCAAAGACGACATCGTAACCGCTGAAATGGCGATTCCGGTAAACCGGGAAATTCACCTGCTGATGCATTCCAGGGACTTGGGACACTCTTTTTATGTTCCCGAGTTGCGCGTCCACCAGGATTTCGTCCCCGGATTGGATCTCTCTCTTCACTTCACGGCCACGAAGATCGGCAAGTACGAAATCGTCTGTACCCAGCTTTGTGGCCTGGGGCATTACACGATGAAAGCGTATCTAGAAGTGAAGTCTCAGGAAGATTACGACACCTGGCTCAAACAGCAGGCGGCTTTGCAGTAATCGCCGTTTGTGAAGCTTGTGAAGCTCTAGCCAAACCCATCTCGTTGGAGGTGAGCAGAATGCACGATATGTCGGCACCAGCGGCGCATCACGGAGCCCCGACCAGCTTCATCCGGAAGCATGTCTTCAGTCTCGACCACAAAGTGATCGGCAAGCAGTATTACGCGCTGGCCCTGGTTGCGGTCATCGTGGGCATGGTGCTCTCGTGGATCATGCGCATCCACCTGGGATGGGGCAGTTTTGCGATTCCCGGGTTGCATCTGCTCTCGAAAGCAGGCGCGCCAGACAACGTGATGACGCCGGAGTATTACCTGCAACTGATGACCATGCACGGCACGATCATGGTCTTCTTTGTCCTCACCACAGCCCCGTTCGCCGCTTTCGGAAACTTCTTCCTGCCCATCCAGGTGGGTGCGGAGGACATGCCGTTTCCGCATTTCAACATGATGTCGTTTTGGGTGACATTCGTGGCTTTCCTGGTTCTGGTCGCGTCATTTTTTACAGGTGACGGTCCCACCCTGGGGGGCTGGACGCAGTATGCGCCGCTGAGCGCAGTGGGCGACGTCGCCGGCCCGGGTCAGGGTCTGGGCGTAATTCTCTGGGCAAGCTCGATTGCCATTTTCTGCGTGGGCCAGTTGCTGGGTTCGTTGAACTTCATCACCACCACGCTCGACATGCGGACCAAGGGAATGTCGCTGATGCGGCTCCCTTTGAGCGCATGGGCCTGGTTTATCACCTCGGTCATGGGCCTGACGGCTTTTGCGGTGCTGATGCCGGCCTGCATCCTGCTGATTCTGGATCACGTGGCCGGAACCAGTTTCTTCGTGGCATCCAACCTGGTGATTAACGGCCAGATGTTGCCCCACTCCGGCGGGTCGACTCTGCTTTGGCAGCACCTGTTCTGGTTCTTCGGACATCCCGAGGTCTACATCGCCATCCTGCCCGGCCTGGGCATCGTTTCTCACATCCTGATCACCAACATGCGCAGGCCGCTGCTCAGCCACCGTGTGATTATCGGCTGCA
Source organism: uncultured Acidobacteriaceae bacterium (assembly GCA_963719575.1). Taxonomy (GTDB): domain Bacteria; phylum Acidobacteriota; class Terriglobia; order Terriglobales; family Acidobacteriaceae; genus Sulfotelmatobacter. The sequence goes on along the minus strand of CAVRCN010000018.1, from coordinate 227,624 downwards.
TGGGGGCGCTTGCCGTCCTCAGCTACATGGTTTATGGGCACCACATGTTTGTCAGCGGGATGAATCCCTTCTCCTCGCTGGCGTTTTCTTTCCCCACGCTCATCATCACCATTCCGGCTACGATCGTGGTGCTGATCTGGCTGGGCAGTCTCTACGGCTCCAAGTTGCGGATCAACACCGCTTCGCTGTTCGCGCTGGGCTTCATCTCGATGTTCGTCAGCGGCGGGGTCAGCGGCTTCTTCCTGGCGCAGCCCTCCATCGATATCATGCTGCACGCCACCTACTTTGTGGTCGGACATTTTCACCTGGTGATGGCCGTAGCCGCCATCTTCGGAATCTTCGCCGGAACCTACTTCTGGTTCCCCAAGATGACCGGGCACATGATGAACGAGACCTTGGGAAAGCTGCACTTCTGGCTGACCTTCGTGGGCGCGTATTGCATCTTCATGCCGTTCCACTACCTGGGAATCGCCGGGAACGTGCGCCGCTACCAGGCCTTCACCGACGATTACCTGATCCACCTGATTCCGCTGCACCGGTTCATTACGGTCGCGGCAGTGCTGACGGGCCTTTGCCAGTTCATTTTTCTTTACAACCTGCTCCACAGCCGGTTCTGGGGAAAGCCCGCGCCAGATAATCCGTGGGAAGGCACATCGCTCGAGTGGAGCACGGCCACGCCGCCGCCTCATAACAACTTTGGCGACAAGATGCCGGTGGTTTACCACGATCCTTATCAGTACAGCGTGGAGGGTGCGAGCTCCGACTTTGTGATGCAGACCTCGCCGGAACAACTCGAGAACGGGCACGACGAGAAGTAATGTCGAGGAGTGATGACGACAAGTAATGAAGAGAAGTAATCTTGTAATCGTAGCGGCTTAATTCAAGCGAGCACGAGCGTTTAGAACGGAGAGTCAGCAGTATGGCGACTACAGTCCACGAACCGCCCAAAATCGAGCCCGAACGCTTACCGAGCCAGGGATCCGGCAACGGAGGCTGGCGGAATCTGGTGCCCGCGGATGGGGACGTGCGCCGGGTGAGGGCATATTCTCCTCCGCCGGCTAGTACGGGCATCTGGGTGGGCCTGTCGGCGATCACGATGACGTTTGCCGCGCTCACCAGCGCTCTGGTCGTGCGGCAAGGATCGGCGCCGGATTGGCAGCACATCACGTTGCCGCCGATTCTGTACTTGAACACGCTGGTGATTATTGCCAGCAGTGTGGCTCTCGAAATCGGGCGCCGCCGGGTTGCGGCGTTCATGGGTGGGCGGAAAGAGGGGGCCGCGAGTCCAGCGCGATGGCTCTACATAACCCTGGCCTTAGGACTCCTCTTTGTTGCGGGGCAGACCTTCGCCTGGCTGCAACTGCGAGCGCAGGGATTTGGGCTGGCCACCAACGTGAGCTATTCGTTCTTCTACGTGCTGACTGTGGCGCACGCTCTGCATTTGCTGGGCGGGCTCGGCGGCATGGTTCGCGTGATCGGAAAATTACACGGACATTTCCCCAGCGGTTCCGTGCTGCGAAGAAGCACTCTGGACGCAACTTCGCGCTACTGGCATTTCATGGGTGCGCTGTGGCTGTATCTGCTTTTGCTGCTTTGGATGAAGCTCTGAACGAAGCTCTGAAACAACGAAGCTCTGGAATAACGACGCTCGAACCCAGTCAAAGGTGGGAGGAGACGTGAGCCAAGCCGATCTTTCGATTCACGCGCAGGTGTCGCGGTCCGAGGCGACGGAGGTAATGACTGCTCCCGCATTCTCGGTCCCCGCAAAGAAAATGGCGATGTGGCTGTTCATCATCGCCGACAGCGCCACGTTTGCCGGCTGCCTGGTGGCCTACGGATTTATACGCAACGCCACGCCCGATTGGCCTCGTCCGTTTCACAGCATCACCAACGTCCTGCTGATGACCCTGATACTGCTCACCAGCAGCTTGACCATGATGTTTGGAATCCGGCATGCCCAGCTGGGCGAGAAAGCGAAAGCCTTTCGCTGGACCCTGATCACGGCGGCTTGCGGGATCATGTTTGCCGCCCTGCACCTTCGCGAATGGTTCGGAATGATCGGCGAAGGAGCCACCCTGTTCCACAATCCGTGGGGCACGCCTCTGTTCAGTTCGACCTTTTTCAGCATTACGGGGCTGCACCTGCTCCACGTAACCGGCGGAGTAGTGGCGCTGCTCGCAGTGGGGTTGCGCTATCGTGGCGGGCGTTACAACGCCGACGACCTCGAAATTACGGGGCTCTACTGGCACTTCGTGGATTTGGTCTGGATGTTCGTAGTGCCGCTGATCTATCTCTTGAATCTGTCTCACTGAGTCGAAAAAGAAGCAGGAGCAATCAACCGGAGCGAATTCACTATGACTACCGCTGGAGAGCACAAGAGCAGTACCGGCAAAGATATTGCCGTGTATGCCTGTCTGCTGGCCCTGGCAGGGATACAGTTCATCATTGCCTATCAGAATATCAGCGCGTCGCAAATGCTGGTGCGCATGCTGATCGTGGCCATTGTCGAGGCCGGGGTGGCCCTTCTATTCTTCATGCACTTGTGGGACAATCGCGGGCTGCGATGGTTTGTCTTGATTTTCACAGTTGCCGTCATCCTGGGGATGCAGTACGGTTGGACCGACAGCTTCCGCCTAACCGACGGCGTGCCGTGGGCGAAGTAGTAAATCCGGTGTCCGGCTCTCGGCTACCGGAGCGGGTAAATTATGAAGCTTTGGGGAAAAATGGGGATTCTCGGGATCGCGCTCGCGGGATTAATCATCCTGCTGGCGCCCGTGCCCGCTTTTGCCCAGGGCTGCGCGCTTTGCTACACCCAGGCCGCATCTTCGGGCGCGCGCATGATTCAGGCGTTGCGCAGCGGGATCCTGATTCTCATTTGTCCTCCTACGCTGGGATCGATTGGCGTGATTGGTGTTATGTACCGCAAGCGTAATCAGGTCCGGCAGACGGACTCCGGCGACGAATCGAAACAAGACTGGCAGAAACGAGACGGGCAGAACGAAGACTGGTAGAATTGCCATCCCAAACGTGATCGCGAACAACACATCTCTCGAAACACCCCGCGAAACTCTGAGGGCGAAACTCCGGGACTATTACACCCTCACGAAGCCGGAGGTGAACCTGCTGATTCTCATGACCACCTCGGCGGGCTATTACCTGGGCTCGCGGGGCCCGATGCGAATTGCCGGCTTGCTGAACACACTGCTGGGAACGTTGCTGGTGGCCAGCGGAACAGCCACGTTGAATCAGTGGATGGAACGGGTTTGGGACGGCCAGATGCGCCGGACAGCTTCCCGCCCGCTGCCTTCCGGCAGGCTTACCAGCCGCGAGGCCCTGGTGTTCGGCATTGCGCTCAGCGCTGCGGGCGGGCTCTACCTGCTGCTGGCAGTGAATCTTCTGGCAGCCCTGCTGGCGGTTTCCACTCTGCTTTCTTACCTGCTCGTCTATACCCCGCTCAAACGCAAGACGCCGCTGTGCACGCTGTTGGGTGCGTTCCCCGGCGCCATGCCTACGCTGATTGGCTGGGCGGGAGCGACGGGGCACATCCTCATCCCGCGCGTCGATGGGCAGGCCTGGTTCCTGTTTGCGATTCTCTTTCTCTGGCAGTTTCCTCATTTCCTGGCCATCGCGCTGATGTATCGCGAGGACTACAGCCGCGCCGGGTATCACATGCTGCCGACGTTCGACCGGGAAGCGCGCTTCACTCGCGCGGAGATTGTGGGCTTCTCTCTGCTTCTGGTGCTGGCTACGCTGTTACCTCTGGCCGGTCGCGGCGGCTGGTGGTATGGGGCCGGCATGGGATTGGCTGGAGCATTTCTGCTTTATCACGTGGGTAAGCTGGCGGCCTCGAGTTCGAAGGTTTTGGCGGGACGCCTGCTGCATGCCTCGGTGTTGTACCTGCCGGTGGTTCTCGTGATCATGGTTGCCGCGAAGAAGTAGCAGTGAAGTTCGCGGTGGCCGCGCCGCCCCTCAAATTGTGTCTTGTCCGAAGTCATCATTCGCCTCGCCAATTCCTCGGCCGGGGATGTTCCCCTCAATCATGGCTGTCGCTGCGATTGCAGCAGCCCTGCTCGCCCCCCGAACGGCTTTCGCGCAGGTCCAAACGCCAGCGACTGGGAAACACTCGGAAATACTGCGCACATTGCCGGTCACCAAGTTCTATGACACTCCCCATCCGCTTCCGACCGGAAAACCCGGAGACCTGATCCGTTCGGAAGAGTTTGAGCAATACGAACTTCCATTTTCAGTGGACGCCATTCGCATTCTGTACCACTCGCGTTCCGCCGCCGGGGAGGACGTGGCAGCGTCAGGAGTGGTGCTGATCCCCAGCGACCAGAATCCGCCAGCCGGGGGCTGGCCGGTGATCGCGTGGGCACACGGAGCTACCGGCGTCGCCCGTTCCTGCGCTCCCTCGCTGATGAGGAATGTCGGCCACGGTCCGTTCCTCTCGATGTATGTAAACCTTGGGTACGCCGTGGTGGCTCCCGACTACACGGGGCTGGGCACAGATTTCCGCAACGCGTTTCTGGATGGTCCCTCCAACGCGACCGACGTGATCGCTTCTATTGCGGCGGCCCGAGCCGCAGCGCCGCAGCTCGGCGCAAGGTGGATTGTGATGGGCGAGGCGGAAGGAAGCCTGGCGGCCGTGGCAGTCGCGGAAAAAGAGAATGAGATTCGCGATCCGGGGTACCTCGGCAGCATCGTGATTTCGGGTCTTGCTGGCGCAAAGGAACTCTACGGGCACTCCGCGCTGGGCTCTTCCAGCTTCATGCTCATCTCGCTGGCCTACGGCATCAAGACGGTTTATCCGCAGTTTCAAGTCTCCGGCATGCTGACGGAAAAGGCGCTTGCACGGTATCCACACATCGACCAGATCTGCCTGGAGTCGGCCAAGAGCGATGAGCTGTTACCTTCGGAAACGATAAAGCCAGGCTGGGAAGCGAACGGACTCGTCCGCCAATACTTCGCGCGGAGCAGTCTCGCGCAGTCGCGGGCAGACGGTCCAATCATGGTAATCAGCAGCGATGCCGACCAGGCGATACCGGCAACCGAGATTGCTCAAGGGATTGCAGGTATGTGCAAACAAGGAGACCGCATTCAATGGAAGCGATATCCAGATCTCGACCCCGGACGCGTGATTGGCGACTCGGTAAGGGAACAGATTGAATGGATTGAAGCCCGGTTCGCCGGACGCCCGTCCCCGATGAATTGTCCTTGAGTGGGCACGACGATTAAGGCGTGTCTCGACGCATGTGGTCCGCGCCACGACGAACAGGTCAGACGATTTGGGTTTGTTCTTCTTTGCGACCTTCGCGGCCTTTCTTTGCGAACTTTGCGGTGAAAGGCTCTTTTTGGGCCGAGGAAAGCTTTTAACCGCGAAGCACGCTAAGAAGAGCCGCAAAGATCGCAAAGGAAGCAGAATCTGAATCAGGTGGACGAAAGATCAGATTACAGCCGAGGAACTCGTTGACCGCGACGAACAGGTCAGACGTTGCCTTTGTTCTTCTTTGCGATCTTCGCGGCCTTTCTTTGCGAACTTTGCGGTGAAAGGCTCTTTTTGGGCCGAGGAAAGCTTTTAACCGCGAAGCACGCTAAGAAGAGCCGCAAAGATCGCAAAGGAAGCAGAATCTGAATCAGGTGGACGAAAGATCAGATTACAGCCGAGGAACTCGTTGACCGCGACGAACAGGTCAGACGTTGCCTTTGTTCTTCTTTGCGATCTTCGCGGCCTTTCTTTGCGAACTTTGCGGTGAAAGGCTCTTTTTGGGCCGAGGAAAGCTTTTAACCGCGAAGCACGCTAAGAAGAGCCGCAAAGATCGCAAAGGAAGCAGAATCTGAATCAGGTGGACGAAAGATCAGATTACAGCCGAGGAACTCGTTCCGGTCGCCAGGAATACGTCGGCTACTTCCTGGCCGGCGATTTCGACGAATGCCTGGACCACGATTGGATCGAATTGAGCGCCTGAGTCGGCCATGAGCCGGCGCACCGCTTCTTCGTGAGGAAAACCTTTGCGGTAGCAACGATTCGAAATCATCGCGTCGTAGGCGTCAATGACCGCGACGATTCGCGAGCCGATGGGGATTTCGCCGGCCTTCAGACCGCCGGGATAGCCGCGTCCGTTGTAGCTTTCGTGGTGGTGCAGAGCGTAGAGACTGGCTTTGTCGAGGTTCGGAAACAGACGCAGAATCGACCAGCTGTATTCCGGATGCTTGTTCATCCACGCCCGCTCGTCGTCGGTGAGTTTGCCTTCTTTTTTCAGGATTGAGTCAGGGACGCCGATTTTACCGATGTCGTGAAGAAGAGCGGCGACTTCCAGTTGATAGAGGTCGGTCTCCTCAATGCCCAACTTGCGCCCAACGCGAACCGCCCATTCTGCCAGGCGAGTGCTGTGGACACCAGTGCCCGGGTCGCGCAGATCGAGCAACTGGCTGAACCCGAAAATCACCGAGTTCATCAGCGAGCGCTGCTGCTCTTCGAGATCCTTGATCCGCAAGCAGTCAGCGCCCTTCAACAGATTGGCGGCGAATTCCTGGATCGAACTGTGCGTCGCTGTCCCCATGAGTTATTTCAACCCCAAATTACTTCGACTCAGCTATTTCAACCCCAGACTCTTGCGCCAAGCCTGCACGGCTTGATAGCTATCCAATCGCCCGTTCCCCAACTGCGGGTCAGAAATGTTTTGGGCGTGTGCCAGGGCGTTCGCCGCCTGAGTTTCCCAACTGGGAAGGTTGGCGCCGCCCAGCGAAATCGAAATCCCGAGCAGGCTTAATGAGAGCCCGCCTCCGGAGCTGGATTGAGTGTTATATTCCGAGACCATCAGCGCGGCGGTTCCCGTGACCAGCGGCGTTGAGAAAGAAGTTCCCCATCCTGCCGCGTAGGATCCGTACGGATAGGTGGTCATCACACCTTCGCCAGGGGCGGCCAGCCAGACTGGCGGTGCACCGTAGTTGGAGAAGGTCGACTGAGTATCCTGGTTGCTGGTGGAGGCCACGTCGATCACGCCCTTGAGCGCGCCCGGGTAAACGGTAGTCTGCTCGCCGCTGTTGCCTGCGGCGGCTACACAGATCACACCACTCGCAGTCGCGTAGTTCACCGCGTTCACCAGTTGTTGGGACGAGGTGGTGTAGTTGAAGCTCATGTTGATTACTTTGGCGCCGTGAGCCACTGCGTAGTAAATGGCCCGCAGAATATCGGAGTTGTAACCGGTTCCGTTCGCCTGGAAAGCTTTCAAAGGCAGAATCTTAGCCTGCGGAGCTACCAGGTGAATGATGCCGGCGGTCATGGTGCCATGGCCGAAGGCGGCGTAGTTGGGGTTTCCATCGAGCACTGCAACGGTGGATTGATCGAGCACCGCGACCGTGGACTGGCTGACCTGTGCGGTCTGAATGCTACCTCCATCCAGCACGGCAACCGTGGACTGGCTCACGTCGCTCATCTCTGAGCCGCCGCTTTGGTTGCGGGTGAAATCGTAGCCGGTCAACAGAACGTTCTTCAGGACGGGATGATTAGGATCAACGCCGGTGTCGATATCGGCGACCACCACCCCAGAGCCGGCGGTATTGAATGTGCTTTGCGTCGTACCGGTGCGGATGAGCGTGTTTGCCGGCTGGTACACGTAGCCGTGCCACACGGTGGTTCCGTAATAAGTGTACGGAGCTTCATCGCTAAGGTAGGTGGGCACCGCGCCGGCAGAGGCTCCCTGAGTCTGCACGAACTGGTCGGTTTCGATCGAGACCAGCCCCAGCAGGTTCAGGTTAAGCAGGGACGTAAGCGGAGCGAGCGCCGAGGGAATCTGAATCATGAAGAGCTGCCCTTGCGGATCGCCCAGGCTTTCGACGGTCGAGCAGCCGAGCAGGGCGCAAAGATTCAGAATGCCATTCAGTCCAAGGCTGTCGCTGACCACCAGGCGGGTCTGCGGAACTGCCTGAGCCGCCGAGGTTTGCGCGCTTAGAGTCTGCGCTCCAAAACCCAGGCACAGGAAAAGCGCCAGGCAGGTACGGAAGATCCTCGACTGAAGAAAATTGTCGTTCGCAAATTGGCTGGTTCGCATGGTTCTCACGGGTTCCCCTTATACTCGGCCGAGCCTTAGGTTTCTGCTCCTGCTCGAGTCTACGTAAAAGTTAGAAACTTCAAAACTTACACGCGTAATTCGTACGGGTTACTTTTCGGGGTTACTTTCAGGCCATCCGGCGTGAAAGCATCCTCCTAATCCAAGTGTTTTCTATCAGTTGCCTTGTCTTGGATTCCGTACAGGGGGAGAACAATGGCATCAGACTTGTCTCGTTTAACCGAGATGGAGAGGCTGTTTGTAGCGTCAAACTCGAACTGAAATTCACCAAACTGGTTGGTGGAGGTCTCTGCGATCGGGCGCTTGCCATCCTGCAGCAGTACAGCCAGGCCTGGAGCCGCACGCTTACCCCTGCGGTTCAGGACTTGCCCCACCAGGGCGGCCTGGTGCGCTTCGCGGTGCGGTTCTACGCGCAGATCAATGTAGTATTCGTCGGTCTCGTAGAGAAATTGGCGCGCCGCGACCGAACCGCGCATTCCTGCCGGGACGGGAGCGAGGCTGGAATCGAATAACAAGCGAAAGCCGAGGCTTTTTTCGGGCGCAACAACCGCAAACTGGCTTTTGACGACGCGGACCACGTCGGAGGGCGGTGTAAGAGCGCTTTCCTTCTGGGCGATGGAATGGACGATCTGCCATGTATTCAATACGTTGGAGCACTTCGTGCATCCGTCGTCGATATGTCGTTGCATGGTCATTTTCGTGCCCGTCGCCACCAGGTTCCTCGCAAAATCTGCCCAAGATGCTTCGCTAAAGTGTTTCACCAGAACCTCCGCCGGGGGGAGCGGACCAGACCTCATGGTCACTCCAGCCTTTCTTTCTCTATGAGTCTTTGTATCTTGGCTCTGTGGAATAAGGGCGGTTAGGGGGTGAAAAAATATAGGGGGAAGCAAATAATTGTTTGGGGTCAGGCCTTGCCGACCAGAATGAATGGAGCCCATTGATAACAATGGGGATAGCTTCCCCGCAGCTGTAACATAGCCGAACGCAAGGCCTCCGCTTTGGACTCGCCCTTACCCAACCGGCCGTAGAAAGCTGTCATAAACTCCGCCGTGCTCTTGTCGTGGACGTCCCAGAGACTAAGGACCAAGGATTGCGCCCCGGAGTGTAAAAGCCCACGCGCAAGGCCGATTAGCTCATCCCCGGCGGCGACCACGTTGAGGCCGGTAGAGCATCCGCTGAGCGTAATCAGCTGTACGGGAAGGCGGAGCTGGTAGAGATCGAACAGGCTCAGGAACGAGTCTCCCATGCGGATCGCCGAGAACATCGGATTGTCCTGGCGGAAGCGGCCGTGGGTGGCGATGTGTATGAGGCGGCTCGCGGGGCCTTTTTCGCGCAGGACATTTACGGTTGCGTTCTGGCCGACGAACAATTCCGCGTGGTCGAGCACCCCGGTGAGCGCCTGGACTTCGTCGAGAATTGCGGGGGCTTGCGGATCTGGGATGCCGAATACCAGAGAAGCTCCCGAGGAATTGGCGGTCCGGGTCTGGCAGAGCGCGTAGATGCTCGCGCTCGGCGAATAGGAGACGGTGTGGCGGTCGATCAAGTGCTGCGTGCCATCGAAGAGCGCGTGGAAGGGGACATAGTGGAGCAGGCCGTGCGGGACGAAGATCAGATGCTTGGCCTTCAGCTTCGGGGCGACGGGAGCGATCAGTTCGTCGTAAAGCTCTTTGAGATGCGCTTGCGTGGTTTGAAGCAAGGAGTCGTGGACGGTTTCGAGGTATTGCGGACCCAACCTGAATTTTGAGAGTTGGAATTGAAGGAGCCGCAACAGACCGGCGATTCTGGTTTCCAGGGTTACGGGAACAATTTCGAGAGTCTCTCGTCCGAGCAAACACAGGAGGATGCGGTCGCGGACCTGGAAGTACTCGACCAGCAAAGTATCTTCGGGTAAGGCGGCGCGGATGGTTGCGATGGGGACATGGCTGGGCATTTGCAGGCCAGCCTGCGCGGCATCGGCGTCGGTGGCATCGTGCAGGATGCGCACCAATTCTTTCTCGTGACGTTGGGCTTTCTTTTCGAGGGCGGCGATGCGATCCGGGGATTGTTGCTCGGGTTGAAGCTGCTCGCGTTCGATCAGGTTGTAATACCAGTTGAGTTCTTCACGCAGTTCCTGAATCGAACGCACGAGGTCGCTCTGCCCGGGCGTTTTTTCGGTGAAGGCGGGCGCCGGCCGGGCGAAGAGGTCCATGAGGCTCCGCGATTTTGCCTGTTCCACATAGGTGAATGCTTCTTCGGCGGCGTTTGGGTCGTTCTGGAGAGACAGGCAGAGTTCGACCAGATTTTCGTAGACCTCCAGGCGATTCTTGATGAAGGCGACCTTCAGTTCCTCGCCGCGTAAGTTTCCGCGCAGCGTCTCCAGTGACTGACGGGCGCTCTGATAGGACGTGTAGGCCCTCTCGCGATCGTTTTTGGCTGAGTGGATGTTGCCCAGCAGGAGATGTGTCTCATAGGTGAGGACCGGCGACTCGAGTCCAATAACTTTATCGAGGGCGGCGGTGGCGTGCTGGAAGGCTTGCTCGGTTTCACCCGTCCGCATTGCAATTCTTGCCAGCAAAAGCTGAGCCATGACGGCTTTATTCTTCCAATTGAGATCGAGGAACGATTTCAGCGCCTGCGCGCAATAGCGCCGCGATTCGAAGTATCGTCCTTCCTCGAAAAACGCCAGAGCGCGATACAGATCGATCAAGGAAGGCCACGCCCGGTTCTTTTCCTTGACGAAGATTTCGCGCGATTCGGAGTAGAGCTTGAGCCCTTCAAAGGCATGGCCCTGCTGGGCTGCCGCCATCGCCGAAAATGCGAGGGACTTCGCGGTCTCGTATCCCAAGCCGAGCTTGCCAAATCCTTCAAATCCCTGCTGAGACAATTCCGCCGCTTCCGCGCTGAGATTTAATTCCAGATAGAGCTCGGAGAGGTCCATGCTGCACAGCGCGAGGTGATAGGCATCGTCTATTTTCTTGGCATTGAGACGAGCCGCCCGCAGCATTTCGATGGCGCGACTGTATTCACCGCGCTGGAAATAAAGATAGGCGATGTTGTAGTCCGCCTGCATGACCAGCAGCGGCATGCCATGCTCTTCACAGGATTGGCGGGCTCGCGCGTAAGAATCCAGAGCTTTGGGAAACAGGTTCAGGCTGATGTAGCAGGTGGCCATGTTGCTGAGGACGGCGGCGATGGCCTCGGGATCTTTTTGCGGCGGCAATGCCTGGTAGGCGCGCTCATAAGAGGCCAGCGCCTCCTCGAAACGATCTTGGCGGTAATAAATGTTTCCAAGGTTGATATCCAGGCGAGCCAGCCTCGAAGAATTTCCTTCGCTGGTAAATATCCTGCGAGCGCGCTCCGCAGCCGCGAAGGCGCGATTGTATTCACTCATAAGGATGAGCGGCTGAATGGAACTGCTCAGGGTGCGGGCTACCTGGTCGGTCTGCCCGGCGGCTTCGAAAAGGGCTGCCGCTTGCTCGTGATGGTCAGCCGCGGCGGCGTGTTCGCCCTTCATGTACAGGACATTCGCTTTTGCCCGGAGAGCGGTGGCTTTGGATTCTTTGCTTTTGAGTTTCTGCGAAATAGCGACGGCAGCGTCGGCAAGACGGAGGGCGCGAGGCACATCCACTCGGACTTGCTCTACTACTTTTGCGGCGAGTTCGGAGACGACTTCGGGTGTCAACAGAGAACGGTGTTGTTGGAAAAACTTTTGCCTGCGGGCATCGTTGGTAAGACCCGCCAGTTCCTGGAGCAGGTGCTCGCGATTTGGATTGCTTCGAGACTTCGTTCGGGTCTTGTTTCGAACTCGAGTCACTGGAATCCCTTTTCTTCCAGCAGTTGCCGCATTTTCTTCAGGCAGCGGCCGCGAATGAAGCCGATGGATCCGGAGGCGATGCCAAGTTCCTTGGCGACTTCCTGGTAAGGGCGAGGTGGATCATCGAAGAAAAGCATGCTCACCATGCGGCCACATCGGGGCGGCAGAGCTGCCAGGGCCTCGCGAACGCTCTGCTCCCTCTGCACTTGAAAGAGCATTTTCTCGGGAAGATCGTTAGCACTAGCACCGGCACTGGCGTTGCGCTGGTTGTCGAGAACTTCCGGGTCGTCGACGAGATTCAGCCGGTCTTTTTTCCAGCGCAGGCATTTGTGAAAAGTGGTCTGCATCAGCCACTTGGCGATCGCCTTGGGCTCGCGCAACTTTGGCACACTTGAAAGCAGGTCGACGCACACCGACTGAAAAATATCGGCCGCGTCTTCCCGGGGCAGGCCGAACTTGATGGGGATGGAGAAAATCAAATTCTTGTATTTCTCGATCAGCGCCGACCATGCCGCTTGGTTGCCCTTGCGGCATTCGCGAACCAGGCGCTCATCGGACCACGCAACCTCGCCGGCCGCGGGAGCTGCTTTCACTGTTTTGCACCGGATGGTGAGCCGTTTTCGCTCAAGAAGTAAAGTTGCTCAACGTTCCACAGCGTGGTGGGGTCGAGAATGGCGGGTTTGAAATTCGCCAGATTCTTTTTCGCGCCAACCAGGATGTTGGGGGTGGCGAGAAACACATAAGGGACGTTTGCCGCGATGATTTCCTGCACCTGATCGTAGAGTTTTTTTCGTTCTTTGTAGTTGAGCTGCACCATCTGCTTCTGCATCAACTGATCGATTTGCGCTTCCCATTCTGTCGCTGGTTTGGTCTCGTCCAGATGCCAGAGGTGGGTGCCGCCGCTCGACAGCCACACATTCATCTCGGGATTCGGATCGGCGTCGCCGCCACCCAGCGCCATGATGCTGGCTTCGTAGTCGTAGGTTTGGAAAACGCGGTCGATGACGGCGCGAAATTCCAGGGGAACGATGTGAACATTCATTCCCAGGTTGCTGAGGTCGTCTTGAATGATGGTCGCCATTTTCGTGCGCTGCGCGTTGGAGGTGCTGGTGATGATGGAGAATTCCACCGGGCGGCCTTGAGCGTCGACGAGTTGGTTATCTCCCTTCCAGGAGAAGCCGGCGGATTTCAGCAAGTCCCGCGCGTGATCGACTGAGCGTGTGGGATGAGGCAGCGCCTGATCGACCCAAAGCTTGTTCGACGGGCTCACATTTCCCCACAAGGCGGCGCCGCGGCCTGCGTAGACCAGCTTGACGATGCCTTCGCGGTCGATGGCCAACGAGATCGCTTGGCGAAATTTGAGATCCTTGAACCACGCCTGCTTGGCTGCGATCTCACCCAGGTTTTTGGACGCGAGATCGTTGAGATTGAAAACCAGGAAGTTGTATTCGAGGCTTGGGCCGAGATCGAAAAGCTCAATTCCGCGGTTCGACGCGTCGTTGGATAACACGGCGTAATTATCGGCGCTGAGGCGGCTGATGATGTCGGTATCACCGGCCTGGAAGCGCAGAACTTGTGCGTCTTCGTTCCCGACAAACAGGAAGACGAGCTCGTCGAGATAGGGAAGACGATTCTTGTTGCGGTCGGCTTTCCAGTAGTAGGGATTGCGCTCGAGCACGATTTTCTGGCCGGGGACATATTCTTTCAAGCGAAACGGCCCCATGCCTGCGATTTCCGCGGGAGGCGTGTTGAGCGTCCAGGCTTGGGCGAACTTGCCTTCGCGATACGACTTTTCAAGCAGGTGATGAGGCATCATGGCCAGGCTGTCGAAGATGCGTTCGGCCGCGGCGTAGGGTTCTGCGAGAGTGAAACGAACTGTGTACTGATTGATCTTCTGCACCGTGATCGGCTTTCCGCCGACGACCAGAAGATCGCGTTGCGGGGAGTGCAGTTTCTCGTCGAGATACGCCTCGAAAGAGAACACAACGTCATCGGCGTCGAAGGGCTGACCATCGGAAAAACGCAGGCCGTGGCGCAGGTTCACGGTGAACACTCGGCCATCTTTGGAGAGGGTCCACGATTTGGCCAGGGCGGGTTCGGTGAGCTGCGATGCGCGGTTGATGTGGATCAAATCTGCGGTCAGGCGGCCGATTACTTCACGGGAAGGTCCGTCCGCGGCGGTTGCGGGATTCAGCGTCTTGGGCTCGCTGCGCTGGCCGACCGTTAGATCGCCGCCGTAGTGGCCGACCTGGTTGTCGGTGATTTGTAGTTCCTCGCCGCGCTGTGGAGGTTGCGGCGGTGCGGAAAACGCCAAGGAGTGAACAGCGACGAACAAGAGAAGAGCGAGACTACCCAAACGGGGCATATGTAGGATCCGCGGGCCTGGTTATCAGATTGAGCCAGATTGTAACTGCTGGTGAAAAGCATTCGCCACTGTGAGGTAACCAAGAGAGACAAGTACCAGAGCGAGTGCGGGCGCGAACATCCACCAGTAAGACACCAGCACGTTGTATTGTTGCAAGTTCGCCAGCAGGTTTCCCCAGCTGGGCATGGGCTCGCTGAGGCCCAGCCCGAAAAAGGACAGGGTGACTTCGGCGATCACATATTGAGGGACCAGCAGGGCGGCCTGGGTCAGCAGCGTTCCGTAAGTATGCGGTAAAACGTGGCGGCGGAGAATGTAGGCGTCCGAGGCGCCGAAACCGCGGCTGGCCGCGACGTATTTTCGGGACCGGGCGCTGAGCACGATTCCTCGTACGAGGCGCGCCGGGCGCGCCCAACCGATTGTGCCAATCACCGCAACCAGAAGAAGAAACGTTTGTGCCGGACTGATGTGCAGCGGCAGGAATGCGCGGACGGCTAGCAGTACATAAAGCCACGGCAGGACGAGGAATAATTCAGCGACGCGCATGGCGGATTCGTCAATCCAACCCGCATAGAAGCCGGAAATACAGCCGATGCACAAGCCGAGGAGCAAGGAAATCGCGGTGGCGAGCAGGCCGGCAGCGAGGGAAATCTGACCGCCGTAGAGGATTCTTGAAAACTGGTCGCGCCCGTAGCTGTCGGTGCCGGCGAGAAAGATCTGCGCGGGAGCGTCCACCCCGAACAAATGCGTGTGGGATGGCAGCCAGCCGGCAATTTTATATTCTGATGCGGAGACGAAAAAGTGCACGGGATATTCCCGGTCGCGCGCTTCGGTGTATTCGTAGAGACTGTCGGGACGAGGCACCGATTGATAGATGGAGGGGCGAAGGTGCAGGTGTCCGTGAGCGTCTACAAAGTGAAGACGCGTTGGCGGGACGTAGGGGAAGTCGCGATTTTGCGTGGCGGGCTGGTAGGGCGAGACGAATCCTGCCAGCAATATTGCTAAATGCAGGGCGAGAAGAAAGATTGCGGCGGCAACGAGTTTTTTCTTGCTCTGCATTTTCCCGGTTTTCATGCGTGATCCGTTCGGACACGTGGGTCCGCGACTACCAGCATGACGTCAGCCAGCAGGCTGCCGAAGATCATGAACACAGTTGACGCCATCACTACGCCAATCACGACGTAGATGTCTCGGGAGAAGCAAGCCTCGAGCAGGAGCGGTCCCAGTCCGGGCCAGCCGGTAATAACCTCAACCAATAATGACCCGCTCAGCAAGCCAGCGACGGACAACCCGAATAAAGAAATCAGCGGGTTGGCGGCGGCAGGGAGCGCGTAACGAAAGAGTAGCCTCGATCGGCTGATTCCGTGTCCGCGCGCGGCCTGGAGGAATGGTGCTTGCAGCACTTCAATCATGCTCGCGCGCACATGACGGATGAGAATCGGGAGACTCGCCAGCGCCAGCGTAGTTACGGGAACGATCAGGTGTGCAAGCAAATCCATCATCTGTCCCCAGGAACCGAGACGATCGAATCTGGTGGAAACCATTCCACCGACAGGCAACGCGCGCGTCCGGATGACGAGATAAAGAAGGCTGAGCGCGAGAACGATTTCCGGCACGGAGAGAAGTAAAGAAGTGCCTGCCGAGGCGAGTTGATCGTCCCATCGGCCGCGGCGACTCGCGACCCGGACTCCAACCGGAACGGCAATCAGCCATGCCAGCACCATGGCCAGCGTGGTGAGGAGCAGAGTGTTTCGGGCGCGTACCATGAGCAGAGTTCTAACTGGCCGGTTGTAGGCGAAGGAATAGCCCCATTCTCCGCGCAGAACCGACTTGACCCAGCGGAAATATCGCACCGGCAATGGTTGATCGAGTCCGTATTGCGACCGCAAGGCGGCGACGGTCTGCGGAGAAATCTGAGGATTCAATTTCATCTCATCGAAGAAACTGCCTGGGGCGAGGCTGCTGAAGAGGAAGGACAGGACGGAAGCGCCAATCAGCAGCAGAATCGCGTGAATCACGCGCCGCTCGAGATATTTCAGACTCGGCCTTGCCTTCGGCGACGTACTCGATTTCATCCTCGACCTCCGGACCGGGCGGTGCTAAAAGCCGACTCGATAACATGGACGGATGCCAGCAAGTTGCGCGTCTGCGGGTGCTGGGGATTGGCCAATACTTGCGCCGTCGATCCGCATTCGACGATTCGTCCGTGGTGCATGACTGCAAGAAAATCGGCGACTTGGCCTACCAGACTGAGATCGTGGGAGATCAGCAGACATGTGAAGGGATGAGCCGCTTTGAGATCAAGGAGAAGATTCAGGATTTGGGCTTGGGTCGACAGATCCAAACCGGAAAGCGATTCATCGAGGATCAATAAAGATGGCTTCAGAGCAATAGCGCGAGCGATTGCCAGGCGCTGGCGCTGGCCGCCACTCAATTGCAAAGGCGACCGGGTTGCCCAGTCCGGGGATAAGCCAACCTCTTCCATCAATTCGCACGCGCGGGCGCGCAAGTTTTGCCGGCTTTCGCGATGCTGGATTTCCAGCGGTTCTTCGATGATCTGGACTGCGGAGAAATGCGGAGCGAGCGCTCCCGTGGAATCCTGAAACACCATTTGAATTTTGGGGCGCAGTGGCGCGAGTTTCCGGTTGTTCCACTGCGATATTTCGTTTTCCTGAAACCAGATCTCGCCGCTGTCAGGCTTTTCCATCATCGCCAAACAACTTGCCAGCGTAGATTTTCCGGAACCGGATTCTCCGACCAGCGCGGTCAGGCAGCCGGGGGCGATTTCGAAATTGACGTCCACGAGGGCGTCAACCGCAAATTTGTTTCCCGAGAACGGCGTGCGTTGCACATATCGCTTGCTCAACCCGCGCGCTCTCATCAGCGCGGGCTCAAGCGCACGCGTGGCTGCTGTTTCAGTTCCCATAGTTGAAACAACTCACTCGCCGATCAGGGTCGGGTGCGATTTCCTCTGGCGATTCGGTCTGGCAATTCACGGTTCTCGCTGAGCACCGCGGCTCGAAGGCGCATCCTTTACCCAGTTGATCGAACCTAGTCAGGCTTCCCGGGATTGCGGGCAGACGGTCGCGCCGCGCGAAACCTGAGATGCGACCGGAATGCCGTGCTGGCTCGGGAACCAACTGCAGCAGACCTTTTGTGTAAGGATGCAACGGGCTGCGGTACACCTGCGTGACTGGGCCTGCTTCGACGATACGGCCCGCGTACATCACCAGGACTCGATCTGCGAAGCCGGCCAGCAAGGCTGGATTATGCGTAATGAAAATGAGCGACGATCCGTATTTGCGATTGATATCGCGCAGAGCATTCTGGATCTCTGACTGCAAGGTCACGTCGAGAGATCGCGTGGGTTCGTCCGCGATGACCAGAGACGGTCGACAGACCAGGGCTTGGGCAATGGCAACTCGATGAAGTTCTCCTCCGCTGAGTTGGTGCGGATATGCCCGGTAAATTCGATTCACATCGGAGAGTCCGGCATCCTTGAGCGCAGCCTCGACTTCCTGCTTGCGCTGTTTGTTTCTGGTGTCGCGGTGCGCCCGGATGACCTCGCCGATCTGATCTCCGGCACGCATCACGGGACTTAGCGAGAGTCCGGGCTCCTGAAAGATCATTGCGATCCTCGCGCCGCGGACTTCGGCCCAGCGCGATTCGGCCGCCTGAGACAAGTCTTCGCCATCGAGAACAATTGAGCCGTCAACGTGCGCGCTTTCCGGCAGCAGACCAAGAATGGAGAGAGCGAGCGTGCTTTTGCCTGATCCGGATTCCCCCAGGATGCCGACGATCTCTCCGGGAGCGATATCCAAGTCGACCTGACGCAAAGCAGGAACGGGCTGCTGACTGCTCGCGTCGTAGCTGACGGTGAGGCCGCGAACGCGCAGCAGCGCCGAGGCACACGTAGACGGCATGGAATTAGGCGTCGACACGAAGGCGGCAATCCTCCACCTGAGTTCAGATAGAACAAATTGTGACGGATGCAGTTGGAATTGCTTAATTACTGAGGTAATGAAGAGTTCGCGGAAACCCGGGAGGCGCGCGACATTGCGGGCGGTGCGCTAGTTGCAGGTGATCATGTTCTGCGTGACGCCCTGCAAGCTGATGACTGCGTTGGCGGCCAGGGGAAAACTCCAAAACTTGCGGTGATGTTTGCGAAGATACCAGGCCGCGGCGATGGCGCTGAGGCTCTTCACGGAGGCGACGGCGTAGGAGCGCGCGACCGTGGGGTGGGTTCCGTAGAGATAGGCAGACTCAACTTCAACATTGCAGACGCCCTTCTTGCCAGCGAGCCAATTCTGGCGGGCGAAGAGTGTGGTGTAGGAATCCGCAAACGCGCTGCCCGTGGAAATTATGGTGAGGCTGACGAATTTTGTGTCGACCCGCCTGGTCTCGGGCAACCTGGGGGAAGCGACTAACGCCGTGGCGAAGACTGGAGAGCTGTTCACCGCAACTGCGCTGCTGGGTGCGTCGGGGAGTTCCTTCGCCGCCGAGACCGTGCTGTACGAGTGTATGGCCATCAGTACGACGATGGCGCAACTCGCAAGTGACTTCGCTCGCGGCCGCGGATGTGTTCGCTGGCTCGTGCGGGCTGCTAACTTGTGAGCGCAAATTGGACGATGGAGCAGTTCGTGATCGAGAGTTTGGGGATGGGGAATGATGAGCCGCCTGCACCGAGACTAGTGACAAATGTGATAATCCACAATTGCTCATATGTAACCAAATAGTAACCAGCTTGGTCACCACTTGCCGGTTACCTGATTTGCATTAGCTGGAGCATTATCCGTGCGTACCACCAAGAGCAGGGCGCGCGGGGAACGCGTGCAGACCGGTGTTATGATTTCTGGCGACATGAAGCCATCCTTGGCCAAGCTGTTTCTTGCTCTCATCTTTCTTGGTTTGATCCTTCAATGTTTTATCTTGCAAAGTATTTCGGCGTCGGCGCAATCCGCTCCGGCGATCGTCCATGTGGACGCGACGCCGAGTCACATCATCAATTCGTTCGATCCCGACAGCGCGCTGGGCAGCTCGATCGATGTGCTCTCTCGCATGGACATCGACAGGGTTTACACGCCGCACATTATTCAGGAGTCGCTGTCGGCGGGCTGGGGACCGATCACTTACCGGAACAATACAGAGCTGCGCATGGCGGCCTGGCACTGGAACGAAAACGGCACGTGGAGCGACCCCGCTCACCGCAGTGGATACTTCACGGGCAGCACGGAACTTAAAGATCCCATCCGCTACATACTCGCTTATGCGCTGCCGCACCGCGGCTTTGCCACCAGCGGAGATCGGCCGGTGCAGGGTCCGAACCTGACGTACTGGAAGAGCAATCCGTACCTCACCAGCAGATTTACCGGCGAGAATGACGCGCTGCATCCACAGTGGGTGGTGGTTGATCTGAGAGCGGAAAAGGCGGTCAGTGCTGTGCGCATCGACTGGGCGAGTCCCTATGCGACTACGTATCAGGTGGAATATTGGGTAGGCGCGGATGCGCTTGATTTCGACGCGGGTCCGAAGGGCGAGTGGAAAATTTTCCCGTCCGGCGCGTTGCAGAAGGCGCAAGGCGGCACGGTGACTCTGAAACTTGCCGACACTCCTATTTCCGCACGATTTCTGCGCGTGCTTATGACGGAGTCTTCGAACACTTGCGATGAACACGGATCGAGCGATGTCCGCAACTGCGTGGGTTATGCCATCCAGCACATTGCGGCCGGCACTATTGACGCCACTGGAGCGTTCGTTGAGGTCACAAAAGAACCTCGCGAGAAGCTCACCACGTTCTGCGTTTCGTCAATCGATCCCTGGCATTCCGCGGCTGACGTTAATGACGGTGGAGGCAATCAGCACAGCGGCTTCGATATTTTCTTTAGCAGCGGCCTGACCAACAACCTGCCGGCGATGATTCCGGTGACCCTGCTTTACGGCACGCCTGATGATGCCGCGGCGCAGATCGCCTACATCGAACGGCGAGGCTACCGGATCGGATACGTCGAAATGGGTGAAGAGCCGGATGGAAAGCATGCCATGCCCGAAGACTATGCTGCCCTTTACCTGCAGTGGGCGACCGCGATTCATCAGGTCGACCCTAAACTGAAATTGGGTGGGCCGGTTTTTGAGGGCGTGAATGAAGACATCCACGTGTGGCCGGACGCGCAAGGGCGCACTTCGTGGATGGGGCGCTTCATCGATTACCTGAAAGCCCACGGCCGCATCGCCGACCTTGCTTTTGTTTCGTTCGAGCACTATCCGTTCGAACCCTGCGACATTACTTGGAAGACTTTGTACAGCGAGCCGCGGCTCATGAAGCACATTCTGCAAGTGTGGAGAGACGACGGCGTGCCCAAGGACGTACCGTTGATGGTGACGGAAAACCACTTGGCTGCGGGCCTTACTGGGCCGATGACTACGATTTTCGCGGCGCTATGGCTGGCCGACAATGTGGGATCATTTTTTGAAGGCGGAGGCGCGGCGTTCTACCACTCTCCGATTCAACCACAGGGCGTGCAGAAGACTTGTCTGGGGTGGGCGTCGTGGTCGAATTTTGTTTCCAATGAGCACTATGAGATCAAGGGATACACCTCGCCTTATTTTGCCGCCCACATGATTAATCTGGAGTGGGTGCAGCACCGCGCAGGGGTACACCACATGTATCCATCTTCGGTAGAGATAAAAGATGCTGACGGCAATGAGCTGGTCACGACTTATGCGGTGCGCCGGCCCGACGGGAACTGGTCAGTGATGCTGGTCAACCGCGACGAAACCAACCCGCACACGGTGCGCGTCGAGTTCGAGGGTGGGCGCAATAAGCAGGAGGCATTTTTTTCCGGGCCGACTACTTTTGTGACATTCGGCAGCGAACAATATGTGTGGATCAACGACGGGCCCAACAGCCATGCCGATCCGGACCATCCGCCGGTGGGCTCCACGGTCGAGGCGGGTTCGCAGACAACGTTCACGCTACCGAAGGCTTCCATCACAGTGCTGCGAGGCAAGGTGGCGGGGCTGGGGGAATGAGATGCTTGAAACCGATCTTCCAGGGCGGTTCGCTTGCGAACCGCGAAGTCATTTCCAGACCAGCGTCGTAAGGGAGTCCCGATCCAGGGACAGGTCTGCCTGCATGCCGTTCATTTGCAGAGCGACAGTTCGGGCGGCTCCGGCATTGGTGACGACGAGCACGTTTGAACCGCCTGGGTTTTCCAGTGCGACGTGGTGCAATTCGGGCGCTATGCTTTGCGAATCGAATCGACGCGCGCCTCTGCGAATGAACCGGCCGAAATGTGCCAATGCCCAGAACTGGCCGCTGCGCGTAAGCGCCCGGGTGTTGGAATCGACTGTGACCACTCCCCCGCAGGGGAACGGACCAATGTTTGGCTTGCCGTGTTCGTCGAGCGCGAAATTCCATGCCGTTATCGACCGGCACCAGTGCCGTAGAGTTCCACTGAAAGTTGCTCCCCAATTTGTCCAGTCGGTTTGATAGTTGGGGCTGGTGTAATCGGGTCCGCCTTCGGTCCAGTGCATGCTGGCGTCGGGATGGACCTCGTGGACTTTGTCGATCATCTCAACCCCACCCACGTAGCCGTGCCACGCGACCGCGTTGCAATACTCGCGCAGCCCCGGGGCGTCAAGCTCGCACATTGCGCGGCCCCAAAGGTTGTAGTTGTGATCGAGAATCCAGATTTGTGTGTCGAGGTTGTTCTTGCGGAGCAAAGGGCCGAGATGATTGCGCACGAATGCGATTTCATATTCCTGCGCCCATATGCATGCCGGCATTCTGCCATCCTGGTCGGTATCGACTTCGTTTTGCGGAGTCACACCTTGCACGGGAACATTTTCAGCGGCGTAGGCCTGCAGAAACTTCAGGAAATATTGCGCGTAGTTGGGCAGATATTTCTGGCGCATGGAGCCGCCCAGCATGGAGCCGCCAGCCTTCATCCATCCCGGAGGACTCCAGGGCGAGGCGAAAAGAAACAGGTTGGGCTGCATCTGCCGCGCCTGGCGCAGCATGGGCAGGATGTATGCGCGATCGTGGTCGATGGAGAAGCGCTGCAAATCGGGATCGGCGTCACCGTCGTCGTAGCTGTAGAGGCTGGTCGAGTAATCGCTCGATCCCATGCAGACGCGGCACACGTTCAGCCCCATCTGCGATGGATGGAACATCTCGTGGAACAACTCTTCCCGCACTTCCGGTGCAAGCCGGTTGAAGGTGTAGCAGGACGCGTCGGTGAACGCGGCGCCGAAGCCCAGAATATCCTGAAATTTTTCAGCGGGATTGAGCGTGATTGTCTGTGGTGAATGCGCTTCCGTAGCCGGCCGCCATGAAATCGCTTTGGAACGAGCACAGCGTTTCTCGCCAGCTGTGACCCAAACCTCGATCTCGCCAGCGGGAGATGCCGACGAAGGTTGGCTTGCAAAAACAGAAGCTGGAGCGGCGGTCGTGGCTGCCAATCCTAAAGCTGAAAGTTTCAGGAATTCGCGTCGCGTCGATTCGCTGGATATTTCTTCGCTGTTCTTTGCCATGGAAATCCTCGGTTTCTGAAGCCCGCACCCCGATCACTGCAAGAAGCTGACCATGATCACCACGCCTGCGCCTTTTGCAACAGGCCTTTCATGCCCGCCCAGCTTTGCCGCGAAGACTCTTCCGGAGTGCCGGCGCCGCGCCAATGAGTTTCCAGGCTTACTGCATAATGATAGCCATCGCGTTTTAGCGCTTCGAATTGTCCCAGCCAATCCACCATGCCGCCGCCCATCGGCGCCCAGCCGTAGCCCGCGCCTTTTTTCACGGCATCCTTGCAATGGCAATGACCGATTCGCTCTTTGGGTAGGAGGTTGTAGCCGTCGGGAAAAGGTTTTTCGCCACTGGCCGCTGCGTTGCCGGGATCCCAGTTCAGCATAAAGTGAGGAGACTGCACGGCGCCGAGCACCTTCGCGGCTTCGGCGCCGGTGGCCGTATTGAGTCCGGAATCATTCTCCAGGAGCAGAGTGATTCCCTTTTTCCCGGTCTTGGTGGCGGCGTCCAGCAGCTTCTCATTGATTGCGGCACGGTACGGTGCGGGATCGTCCAGTCGCCAGAAATCGAAGCAGCGCAGGCGGTCCGTGCCGAAGGCCTTGGCCATTTCGATTCCGCGCTCCAACACTTCATCCTGCTGGGCGAAGGTGAAACTCGCTTTGAAGTCGTTCGCTTCGGTGTACTTCGAGCGCGGAGCTCCGGCCCAGTCCACTTTAAACAGCGGGCTCGCAATGTCAGTGACGCGCAACTCGTATTTCTTGAGAATCCGCTGCGCTTCCGCAACCTCCGTGGCATCCAGGTTCACGATGTTCTTGTTCCACATGCCGCGCAGTTCGATCCAATCCATACCAAACTCGCGGGCGGCTACTTCGCAGGAGCGGCCGAAGTCCTGGGAAATCTCGTCGTTGATGACGCTGACCCGGAATGGCGATGCTGGAGTGTGGGCTCGCGCTTCGGCAAGCGGAGAATTCAAAACCAGGGCGGCGGCAGCCGTGCCCCCCATCCTGGCTAACAGCTCACGACGCGAAATTGGAGTAGTCATAACGTCCCCCTTCCGATTCTAAGCTGTCCCGGGGGCGAAGCGGTGATGCCACACCCGGGCGGCGCCAATCAGATTGGCGTCTTCTCCCAACGACGCCATTGTCAACTCAGCCTTTTCGAAGGGAACGAACCGGCATCCCCGGCTGATGACCGACCGGATACCATCGAGGAACAGGAGCGAACTCTTCAATACACTTCCGCTCAGCACGATCGCGTCAGGGGCAAACAGATTGATGAGATTGGCCAGGCCGAGACCGAGATAATAAGCTTCGCGCTCGACCGCGCGGCGCGCGAGTTCATCGCCCTGCTGCGCCAGGTGGCAAATCTCCCGGGCGGTCACGCTCTGCAGGTGCGGATAATCCGCCGGGGCCTGGCTCTTGAACCATGCTGCCATGGCGGGACCGGCGGCCAGCGATTCCCAGCAGCCTCGAAAGCCGCATGAACAGGGCGGGCCGGAGGGGTCGACCACGTGATGGCCAAGTTCGGGATGAGCTCCATCGACGCCGCGATAGAGTTCGCCATCGAGCACGACGCCGCCTCCGATGCCTGTCCCGACTGTGACGTAGAGCAGCCGCGACTTGTATTGGCCGGAGCCCCAGCTCGCCTCGGCCAGTGCGGCCGCGTCCGCATCGTTTTCCAGGGCAACGCGGACGTTGAAAATGCGTTCCAAGTCAGCCACCGGGTTTTTCTGACGCCAGCCGGGAAGAAAATCAACGTCGCCAAATTCTCCGGCGATGGGGTCGACCGGGCCCGTAGATCCAATTCCGATACCTGAGATTTCTACGCCGGCATTTTTGGAAGTATCGCGGAGCATGGCGGCGATGCGGTCGAGGCCGTCTGCATAACGCTCAGGGTCGGTTGGCGACTCCATTTTGGACAAGACCTGACCGTTCTCATCCACCATCCCCACTGCAATTTTGGTTCCCCCAATATCAACCGCGCCGATGGTCATTGGTCCCGTGGCCTGGTTCTTGCCCCCGCGCAAATCATGCGGCCGCAGATTTACTGATCAGAATGTTATACCAATCGCGAACCTGCGGCGCTGCGTGGTTAGAACTCAAACCGCAACCCAAACTGGAAGAAGCGCGGGGTTTCCCCTGGGGCGTCGCCGGTAATGGTCCCGAAAAACGGATCTCCCACGGCCGAATCCGGCTGCCCAAAGCGCGGGTGATTGGTGAAGTTAAACATATCCGCCCGCACTTCCAGCCGCATGCCTTCCCTGGGCACGAACGACTTGTAAAGGGAAAGATCCGCGTTGTGGATGCCATCGACCCGCAGACCGGAAAAATAGCGAGGCGCGTTGCCCGGAATCTGATCGCCAGGGTCTCCAAAGCAGATCCCGTTGAAATAGGAAGGCGTGGCGATCCCCGAACCCACGTTCGCCCATTGCAGGGCCACGTCGTGCATGCTCCAACCGCTCTTAGGTTGGGAGCAGTAAACCTGGGGCCGCTGGGTGCCGTTGGCGAGGCGCGCGTTGGACATGCTGAGGGCCATCGGTTGCCCCGATTGTTGGGTAAGCAGGGTCGAGATCGACCAGCCTCCGATGACAGCGTCGACCGCCCGGTTCATATTGCCGCCAATCCATTGCTTGCGGCCAACGGGCAGGTCCACGACCACGGCAGCCGCGAGCCGTTGTGGCGTATCGCTGGCTCCGATACTGTGTTCCATATTCAGGCGGTCCAGTTGTTGAGGAATGCCCTGGCCGAGCGACCCCACCCAGTTGTTCCGGCCCGCCGAGGATTCGTCGGTTGCCTTCGATATCGTGTAGCTACCCGTGAAGCTAACGTGATGCGTGGTTCGCTTCTGGAACCGAATCTGCAGCGCGTTGTACCAGGAATTCGCGGTCTCGAGCATCAGGCCCTCGAAGTCGCCCGCGAATTGCGGATACTTATTTAGAAAATTCCCCACGGGCAGGGTCGCATTTCCGTAGTTCGAATTCGGTTCGTCGAAGCAAGGACTGGAAGGGCTCGATGTGCAAGGGGTATTGAACATAGAGGAAAACGGGTTGTTGACCAGGGTCCCCTGAAGAAAGTTGCTGACGCAACTGTCCTGCTGGCAGGTCGGGTCCGTTGGGGTTACAGCCGCCGAAATCTGTGCCAGCAAAGCCGACGGAATGAAATCACGGTTGTTGGTGCCGGCCCAGGGCAGATGCGTGCTGCGGTTGGCCGAGTAGTCCACGCCGAGCACGATCTGGCTGGGAAGCAGTCGCTGGATTCCCAGATTCCATTGGTAAATGTCGGCGTCCCGCGCCGCCGTGGTGCCCAGGTCGTTCCCGTCTGGATAGCCCCAGTTTGCAAACTCGCCGTACTGCTTACCCTGCGGACCAGTAAAGCCGTTGGGAAAGGGATTCTCCAGGGTCGCGGATTGCGTGGCAAAATCGTCGTTCGTAAAAAACATGTTGGCGGTCTTGAGGAACGCTGCGCCGGGATACTGGAAGTTTGTGGCTGGGCTCATTCCGAAGTAGACGCCCGCCCCGCCCCGCACCACTGTCGAGGGATCGATCTGGTAAGCGAAACCGAGTCTCGGCCCAATGTCTTTGCGCCAGGTCGGAACCGTCCTCATGCTCGAAGTGGGGAACTGTGTCGTGCCAAGCAGTTCCTCGGAGGCAGGAAAATTCACGCCCACTGACTGCAGAGCCGCTTGAGCGCTGCTCGTATTGAGATTAACGCCACTGTCCGCGGTGAAATTGCTGAATTGGATCCGGTTGCCGCGCGAGGTGTAGGGCGAACTCCACTGGTAACGCAGGCCGAGATTGACGGTGAGTTTCGAGTTCACCTTCCAGTCATCCTGGATGTAAAAGCCAGTCTCCAGCGACCGGTCCGCCACCGAAGGAGTGATCGCCAGTTGATTGCCGCCGTTGACATTGTCGGCATAACCAAAAGCCAGGCTGGCAAATGGGTTGCCGGTGTCATTTCCATTTGCATCCGTGTCGCTGTTGGGATTTGGCGATGTCACCTGATCCGTAAAGGTCAGGTAGCCGGTGGGGTAGTTTGGTTGCCAGAAATTGTTATAGAAAATTCTCTGCTCGCCACCGATCTTGATCAGGTGCGATCCCCTGGAAATCACCAATTGCGACGAGTAGCTCACTAGAGTGTGGGCGAAGGCAGTGTAAATGCAGCATTGATCGTAAAGGTTATTCCACGGCGAATTTCCCTGCATGAGAAATGTCGGCATTTGGTCGAGCCCGTTGGCCTGTTCGAACACCGGCGGCAATCCTGGAGTGCCAGCCGGCAGTGAACCGTTAAAACTGGCGATCGTGGGGATACCCGGCAGCGACAATTCATGCACTCGGTCGACTCCGATGTGGCTGGTCCAGATGATCCGCGGATTGATGGTCCGGCTATATTCGAGCGAAGCGTTCTGCGCCACCGTCACGCCGCTCGCGATTCCGTCGTTATCGAAGCCGTCGCCCAGCGTGAGTGGAGTCGTATAGTTGCTCCAGTCCCGGCTGTAGCGGCCGTTGATGTGATTCTTGTCGTTGAGCTGGTGGTCGATCTTGATGTCGAACTGGTAATCCGGCGCATTCGCCGTTGTGGTCCAGTTGTAGTTATTGAATTCGTTCGCGTTGCTGGGCTTCGGGTAGAGATTGAGGACGGCCATTCCGATGGCATCCTGTTCACTGGGCGGGATCACATTCAATTGGCCGTTATACTGCACTTGCGGCCGGGTTATGCATGGATTCCCGCACCCTTGCGCGGTCGGATCATAAATAGGATTCAATGTCTCCGAAAAGTCGCCGTTCCGCTCTGCCAGGGTCGGAACGGTCGCGTTTCCGCTGGACGCGCCGGAACTCTTCACCTTCTCAAAATCAACGAAGAAGAAAGTGCGGTTTTTCCTGATCGGGCCGCCGAGAGAGAATCCACCCTGGTCGCGCCGGCTGTCCGGTTTGGGGTTGGGCTCGGGGTTGAAGAAATCACGGGCGTCCATTCCCGGACGCTGCAGGAAATACCAGCCCGAACCATGGAAGTGGTCGGTTCCGCTCTTCATCACCATGTTCACGACGGTGCCGCCGTTATTGCCGAACTCAGCCGAAAAGCTGTTGTTCTGCACGTTCATTTCCTGCATGCCCTCGACCAGGGGCTCGTAGTAGACGTTGGAATTCCCTCCCTCGCCCTGCTCCGGCGCGCTGATGAGGGCGCCGTCCAACCGTATCTCGGCGGTCGCATTGCGCTGCCCGTTGGAAGTGAAGTTCGTTCCTGATGGATAGTTATCCGAGGTGCCGGACCCTGCCACCTCGGTCACGCCTGCCGCCAGGAATGTCAGCCCGAAGAAGCTGCGGTTGATCAGAGGGAGTTCGTGTACATATTCGCTGGTGATGTTCGTGCCCAGGGTCGCACTCTCGGTGTCCAACAGCGGCGCTGTGGTGGTTACCTCGATCGATTCGTTGACCCGAGCCGGCACCAATGTGAAGTTGAGCGTGGTTTCCTGATCCACGGCAAAAACCACATTTGTGCGCTCGGAGGTGCGGAAACCCGGCGATTCCGCTTTCACTGAATACGTGGAGGGCCGCAGTCCGGTGAAAACATATTCGCCCTTGCCATCGGTGACGGTGTGCGTGGAAATGTTGGTGCCGCTGTCGGTGATCGTTACGGCGGCATTCGGCAACACTGCGCCAGCAGCGTCAGAAACCACACCCCGGAGTTGTGAGCGGTAGCTGCCTTGAGCCACAACCAAGGGGGAGCTAACCAGCAGGAACGCTAACAAAAACCAAGGAAGAACTGGCGTGGCCAGTCGCATGGGACCTCCGCACTTTGTGTGCACCTACGGTGTCGACGGCGTGTTTACGGCCAGCTTACGATTTATTTCGATTGCGATCTTATACTTACGTAACCCGCCTGTTGTCAAGGGCAATCTCCGGCACGAGGCGCGATCTTTCCGAATTTCGACCAGCTCTGCGCAGGTCCCGTGAGCCCTGCGGCGTGTCATCCAGAGCGAAGCCAGGATCACTAGCCGTTCCGCGCTGCCAGCGGCTTCCAGGAAGGTTTGCGCCAGCACTCCTGGCTCGCGTACTGCCCTGGAGTTCATTCGAGGGTTCGCCTAGCGCGCATACCAGAACACCCCACCCTTGTTGATCGCAGGCAGAGAGAAGGTTTCCCGCCCATCCTTCTGCGTGCCCTGCAATCGCTGCGCATCGCCGAGGAACGGCAGAAAATATCCGGCGTTTCCCGGCACCACCGGCAAGCTGACCGTCACGTCCGTCTGCGGAGTTTGAATCGGATTAGACCCGCCGACCAGTCCGGCGAAATTCGCCAGGAAGATGTGAGGCGCGCCCTTCACCTGCGCAACAGAAGTCGCTACGGATGTCGAGGCGATGACTTCAACCCCGTGTCCGGAGGACAGACTGTTCAGAAACTCCCGCTGCGTTTCCGGGGTCGCGCGCGCAAAGTCCTTCTCCAAAAGCGCGTTGTAGATTTTTCCGGGACATTCAGGAAAGCGCGTCACGTTGGCCCGTCCACTCAGATGCAACGTATCCTCCCCGGTGACGATAAGCTTGTTGCCCCGCTTCAAATATTGTGCGATCTCATTTTTCTCCGGTTCACTCCACTCGCGTACATCCGGAAGAATCAAGGTCCGGCCATGAAACTCTGCCAGTGTCCGCGGAGTCACGACTTGAAATTCCCGATGCGCCTGCATCAGCAGAATTAGAATCCCGCGATAGGAATGGATGAATTCGTCGGAATAGAAGTTCCGGGTCTGTGGTGAAAAGTACACGCCGATGGGATCAATCGGCGCTCTCGGAGCATAGAAGGTATCTTCATGCTGTTTGATCCACGCGAAAATCTTCACGCGCGTGGCCGGATCGTTCGACCCTGCCATCGAATGTCCCGGCGCATCCCAGAAATTCGCACCGGCCATCACCTCCGACATGGCCAGGTTCATCATGGCCTCGCGCTTGTCCACTTTCTGGTCGCCATCCCACGAATAATTGAGGATCCATGTCGCTTTGCCCTGCGCAAACGCGCGAAAGGTGTGCATTCCCACCTGATAGCGGAACCAGTCGAGCGGGTTGCGCTCAGAGGCCATATGGCCGCTGTTGCCGAACGAGTACTCGTGCGCAATGGCGTCCACGACCGGGTAAAGGCTGTAAACGTCGGCGCCCACGCGGACGGACTCTTCTTCGATGCCAGGATAAATTTCAGGAATGGTCTTGATCTGCGGATTGACCGACTTCGCGTTCTGGTCGATCTCGTGCATGAAATCGGTGAAGGTCTGAATGCGAAACTCCACCCACTTGCGAAAGTTCGGATCGGAAAAATCGCCGAGCTTCAGATCTTTCTTGGCGTCGAGGCCAGTCTGCTTTTTGAAAGCTGCGACCGTATAGTCGTCGAAGCTGGCCCAGGTGTCTTCCCATCCGTCAAAGTGGGTCATCCAGTAGGGGATGTCGACGTAGATGCCGTCAATGCCCGTCGCTGCAATTTGGCGCACGCGCGCCATGTAGGTTTTCCGCCACTCGCTAGCGTAGGGCGAGACCCAGACATCTTCATCTCCCTTTCTGATCCAGAACGCCGTGCCGCCGCCGAAGATCGCGGGCTCTCCAGTAATTTTGCGCTGCAACCAATCGGGATGGTCTTTCGCAAGTGTGTGCGGCGTCTGGTCTCCATGAGCGGTAATGCATTCCGTTCCGGCGATGTAGACGAATGCTCGATTTCCCGCCGCATGCGCCTTCTCTGCAACCGCGCGAATCGCGCGCAGCTTCGCTTCCGGATCCACGAAGCTTTCGTAGCGCCCTGGAATGTCGTTATCAACTTCGATCCCGAACACGCCGTCTTCCTGAGCATTGTGAACGATCTGGTCGGCGCTGTTACGAGACAGGCCATAGGCGGCGATGCGCACATAGTTGGTCCAGTCCTGACCGGTCAAACTCCGGTCGGTCTGGTTGTGTTCGTTAGAGGTCGGAGTAGCCGCTATGGCAAGCAGCGCCGCCGAAACAAGCATTAGTATGAAAAGAAGGGAAAAAACAAATCCGTTTGCAATTTTCTGTCCAGGCATGCCATCTCCTCGGCGCAAGCGCGAAAGCGAGTATAATCCCCGCATGCCGAGAGCAGCCTTATTTACGCTGCTGGTCGCTTCCGTCCTGAGCGGGGCTGTGCAAGCGCAGCGAACCGGCGTGGGGGGTCACAGCAATGCCGCCGGGCCGCATATTCGCTCGGGTTTTGTGGGGCCGCGCGGCTCCCGAGTCTCGTCTAGACCCGGATTACTTCCGTCCCGTCTTCACCGCCCCAACAATTTCGGATCCTATTTTCTCCCGTACGGCGATCCGCTCGAAAATGATGGCTATGCACAGCCCGATGCGGAAGCGGCGACGGACACTGCGGCGCCCCCGCTTATGATTCCGCGGACGCGCGAGTCTCTCCCCAAGTCGCAGTTCATCGAGATTCCGGGCGTTGCAAATGCGGCTGCCCCCAAAATTCCGCCACCGGCCGTTTTCATCCTGGCCAGCGGTGAGCGACTGGAAGCCCGGCGTTTTCTGCTCTCGGCGAGCCTTCTGTCGGTCAGCATTGATCGCCAGCAGCGCTCCGTGCCGCTCGCCATGCTTGATATCCACGCGACCCTCAGCGCCAACCATGATCGCGGAATCGATTTGCGCATTCCCGACGACCGAAACGAAATTTGCCTGAGCTTCTGAAGACTCCCGGGAATTTGGCAGCACCCATCACTTCACACAAAACGCGACCACCGTCCAACCGCGCAGGCCTTTAGATTTCTCCAACTTCCGAAGCAGCTTGGATTCCAGATCTTCCGGATCGGCAATCATCTCGCACGCAGCGATCTGCTCATCGCTCGCACCGTGAAAACACAGCTCGCACACTCCCAGCCCGCCCTCCGATTGCACCGGCGGACCAAACGTGCGGCACGTCATGGGGCGCGCCTCATAGAGATCGCACAACCCGGTTTCTGGATCGAGCACGGGACAGAGTTCGTCGTTGGCGAATTCCTCAAAACGCTCTTCCGCCTCTGGACCTTCATCGAGCACGCCCGTTTTCGCGTTGCCAGGAAACTCCGCCGACATCCGCTCCACCGAAGCCCGCGCCCGTTCGCGGATGCGGTGCGCTCGCTGCGGGTCCGCTTTGTCCAGATCGGCCATCCCCTGCTGCAACCGCGCCGCATCCAGTTGATGGATGGCAAACACACCCACGCAGCACTGCGTGCACCCGGGACGGCACGCGAGCCATTCGCCCGCGCGTCGCGAAGCATCCGCCAGAGCGCCATCCACAATCTGGATCAGTCTCCGGTCGCCCGCCGGCAATCGCCGTAAAGACATGCCGGAAGCATACCGCATCGCCGCCCGCACGGCGGAGGATGCGTTCCTCAGGCGTCTGCAAATTGTTGAACATGGCGGAAGCGAGTGGGGGTCGAACCCACCGGTGACGGGAAAACCCGCCACCCGCCGGTTTTGAAGACCGGGACGATCACCGGACCGCATGCGCTTCCGTGCCTGATTATCAATAAATTACATGACTGGCATCGCGCAATCGTCATTCGTCGCGTCGGGAAGCAAAATTCAGGAGCAAGAGGCCGAAGCGTTTTCTTTTTGTTGACACAAACGCGCACCCTCCTCTAAGTTGTATCCGCTAAAGTAAGCGATAACGTCACCATGGCGGAATTTCGGGACTCAATCAAAATGATGACCCCACCGATCCTCGAATGACGAACTTCAAGAAAATTCTGTTGTACGCGACAGCGTCGGGCCTGGCCTTGATCGCGAGCATGGTTCATGCGGCCGACTCGTTCGAGGTGACGGTCGAGCGCGGCGTGACGGCGAAGATGCGCGATGGCGTGCTGCTTCGAGCTGATATTTATCGGCCAAAGGCGGAGGGAAAGTTCCCAGTCTTGCTGCAGCGGACGCCCTACAACAAGAATAACGGAGTTACGTTCGGGATTCGAGCTGCGGCGCGCGGATTTGTGGTCATCTTTCAGGATGTTCGCGGCCGGTATTCTTCGGAAGGTGAGTGGTATACGTTCAAACACGAATCCGATGACGGCTACGATTCGGTGGAGTGGGCCGCTGCCCTGCCCTATTCCAACGGCAAGGTGGGAATGTTTGGGGGTTCGTACGTTGGCGCGACCCAGATGCTGGCGGCGATCGCGCATCCCCCGCACCTGGCGGGCATTTGCCCGGTGGTCACTGCCAGCAACTATCACGATGGATGGACTTACCAAGGCGGCGCCTTCGAACAATGGTTCAATGAATCGTGGACGTCCGGCCTTGCGCAAGATACCTTCGACCGGACGGTCTCGCACAACACGAACGCTCTGCAGGGTATGTGGAAGCTTCCGCTGACCAGCTATCCTCTGTTTAATTTTCCAGACTCCTGGGCAGGGATTTACGCGACGCGCGAGCTTGCGCCCTACTTCCTCGACTGGCTCGCTCACCCCAACTACGACGACTATTGGAAGCGCTGGTCGATTGAAGAACACTACGCCGACATTAATGTTCCGGCTCTCACCGTGGCTGCCTGGTATGACATTTTCCAGGGAGGGTCTTTGCGAAATTATGCGGGGATCCGGGCGCACGGCGGCGATGCGGCGCGTTCCGGGCAGCGCCTGCTCGTGGTCATCGGCGGCCACGCCGGCGACGGCCGGAAGATTGGTGACGTTGATTTCGGTCCGGCTGCCGCTCAGTTCGAGGAAGATGCGGTCACTTTGAGTTGGTATGAATACCTTCTCAAGGGGATCCAAAATAATTTCGCGAAAGAGAAGCCGGTCAAAATTTTTGTGATGGGGCGTAACGAATGGCGGGAAGAAGATAACTGGCCTCTGGCGCGCGCGCAGAGCAGCAAGTATTTTCTGCATTCGGATGGAAGCGCAAATTCTCTTCGCGGGAGTGGCAGCCTTTCGGCTGCAGCCCCGGGTTCGGAATCGCCAGACCATTATGTGTACGATCCGGCGAATCCCGTTCCAACCATTGGCGGTCCTCTGTGTTGCGACAGTGGGCACTTGCCGCCGGGGCCCCGGGATCAGCGCCCGGCAGAAGCCCGCGACGACGTCCTGATTTACTCCACTCCCCCTTTTGCGCAGGACACGGAAATCACCGGACCGGTCAGCCTGGAACTTTTTGCGAAGTCTTCCGCGGTGGATACGGATTTCACCGCGAAGTTGGTCGATGTGGCGCCGGATGGCTTTGCGCAGAACCTGACGGAAGGAATTATCCGCGCGCGCTATCGCGACTCCCAGGAAAAGCCCACGCGGATGAATCCCGGACAGGTTTACAGGTTCACCATTGATTTGTGGTCGACCAGCAATGTGTTTCTGAAGGGCCATGAGTTGCGACTGGAAGTTTCCAGCAGCAATTTTCCCCGCTTCGACCGGAACTTGAATACTGGAGAGGCGCGGGGCGCAGACGAGCCCTTCGTACCGGCCACCACAACGATCTACCACGACGCGGAGCATCCCTCGGCCTTGGTGGTGCCGGTGGTGCCGCCTCGTTAGGTGAACGGGGAGTCAGGAGAATTATGCGATGGCGCATTTTGCTTTTTATCTGCTCGATCTTCTTGTGTCCGCAGAACCTCATCTCTCAGGCCACTTTGGCGCTCACTCCACCCATGGGCTGGAATAGCTGGGATGGTTACGGAACCACGATCAACGAATCCCAGGTCAAAGCCAACGCACAATGGATGGCCGAGCATTTGAAAGCTTTCGGCTGGCAATATGTCACCGTCGATATGGAGTGGTTTGTAATGAATCCGACGGCCGAAGGAAATTCCAAGATCTACCAGTATTCCATCGACCAGAACGGCCGCTACACGCCTGCTGTGAACCGGTTTCCGTCTGCTGCGAACGGCGCCGGGTTCAAACCTTTGGCAGATTACGTTCATTCGCTCGGTTTGAAATTTGGGATCCACATTCTGCGTGGAATTCCCAAACAAGCCGTGGTGAATAGACTTCCGATCGCGGATTCATCCTATTCGACCGCCGACGGCGCGAATCCCTCCGACACCTGTCCCTGGAATTTCGATAACTTCGGCACCAACCCGGGCCAACCGGCGGCGCAGGCCTATTACGACTCCATCGCAAAGATGTACGCGGGCTGGGGCGTTGATCTGATCAAAGTGGATTGCATCAGCAGCCATCCTTACAAGGGCGACGACATTCGCATGATCCGCCAAGCTTTGGATAAGGCCGGTAGACCCATCGTGCTCAGCCTTTCTCCTGGGCCGGCGCCGGTGGAAAAGCTGGATGAGATGCGGAAGTACGCGCAGATGTGGAGGATCTCCGACGACATTTGGGACATCTGGCACAACGATGCCCCTTATCCGAAAGGCCTCGGCGACCAGTTCGAAAACGTCGACAAATGGGCGGGCAAATCCGAACCCGGACATTGGCCCGATGCCGACATGCTTCCGTTCGGGCGTCTGGGCCCGGCTCCGGGCTGGGGCGAGCCGCGCGATACCCGGCTTAGTCACGATGAACAACGGATGCTGATGACGCTCTGGGTCATTTTCCCGTCTCCTCTCATGGTCGGCGGAGATCTAACCGCGGCAGACGCGTGGACATTGTCTCTGCTAACCAATCCCGAGGTCATCGCGGTAGATCAGCACTCAACTGGAAATCATCCGGTGATCAATACGGATAAGACCGAGGTTTGGCTGGCGCAGTCCGGATCGGAGCATGCTGAACACGGCGCTCAATCCGCTAGTCAGAGCGTCGATGAGTACCTGGCTGTATTCAATCGCACCGCATCGAATACCGCCGTGCATTACGAATGGGAAGATCTGGGGCTGGCCGCAAAGGTGTACAGGCTTCGCGACCTCTGGGAGCACAAGGATATCGGCTCAACCAGCGTATTAACGGCGACGCTGCCGCCGCACGGTAGCTTGCTCTATCGCCTGTCACCGGTTCGCGACCAAACTGTGCCGATCGCCGCAGCGCGTGAGTTGCGCGCTCCGGGCAAAGATTGAACCCACCGGAAAGGCGGAATTCCATGTTTTTTACAAGGCTTGTGCGGCCTAGATTCGTTTTGATTGCAGCGCTCTGCATCGTCGCGGAGCGCCCCGGAATCTTTGCGCAGGCGGCTCCAACGGCCCCCACCGCCACCGAAGATCCGGCAACAATCGACGGAACCTGGCAGAAGGCGAGCGCGAAGTACGATACAGAGCGGAAGACGATTCTCGAGAACGTCGACCGCGTCAACAGCGAAGGCCCGTTTCGACCCGATTGGGAATCTCTCCAGAATTACAAAGTTCCCGACTGGTACATGGACGCAAAATTCGGAATCTTCATTCACTGGGGCGTCTATTCCGTTCCCGCGTTCGGGAGCGAATGGTATCCGCGGATGATGTACACCAAGGGTTCGGAGGAGTACAAGCATCACATCGCCACCTACGGCACGCAGGACAAATTCGGGTACAAAGACTTCATCCCTCTCTTCAAGGCCGAGAAGTACGATCCGGCCGCGTGGGCGCGCCTCTTCAAAGATGCAGGCGCAAAGTATGTGGTTCCTGTGTTCGAGCATCACGATGGTTTCGCCATGTATGACTGCGGCCTCTCCGATTGGACAGCGGTAAAAATGGGGCCGCATCGCGATTTGTGGGGCGATCTCGCGAAGGCGGTTCGGGCCGAAGGTCTGCATCTCGGCGCATCGTCCCATCGTGTGGAGCATAACTTCTTCCTGGGAGTAG
The DNA here is from genome assembly GCA_963719575.1 of uncultured Acidobacteriaceae bacterium. Taxonomy (GTDB): domain Bacteria; phylum Acidobacteriota; class Terriglobia; order Terriglobales; family Acidobacteriaceae; genus Sulfotelmatobacter. The sequence continues at coordinate 191,218 of CAVRCN010000018.1, read as the reverse complement.
GACGTACGATTCCTTCCGACGTCAATGACCCGCAGTACGCCGCGTTTTACGGGCCCGCGCATCGCTGGCTCGAAGCCACGCAACGCACGCCGCTTACCAACGACTTCACCTTCGTTTCCCATGCCTGGACTGACGATTGGCTAGCCCGCTCGGCCGAGATCGTGCAGAAGTACCACCCTGACATCATGTATTTCGACTGGTGGATCGGGCAACCTTCGGTTCGCGAGGACCTTACCCGCTTCGCGTCGTTTTACTACAACGAATCTCTGAAGAATGGCGGACCGGTCGGCGTAATCAACTACAAGGATTACGCGATGCAGGAACACTCTGCGGTGCTCGACGTGGAGCGCGGCCAGCTTGCGGGGATTCGACCGCTCTATTGGCAAACTGACACTTCCATCAGCAACAAATCCTGGGGCTACATTCAGAACGATACGTTCAAGTCGCCGGAGTTCGTGGTGCATCAATTAATCGACATCGTGAGCAAGAACGGAAACCTGCTGTTGAACATCGGCCCGCGCTCCGACGGCACCATCCCCGAAGAAGTCCAGCAAGTGCTGCGCGATGTCGGTGCATGGCTGAAGATCAACGGCGACGCAATCTACGGCACTCGCGCCTGGAAAGTATACGGTGAAGGTCCGACCAAGGTGACCGAGGGCGCTTTTCACGATACTGACACCCAACCCTACACGGCAGAAGATTTCCGCTTCACGAAAAAAGGTGATGTGCTTTACGCGATCGAACTGGGGTGGCCGTCCAATCGAGAGGCGGTAATCCACTCGTTAGGTTCTGCGGCAGGGGATCATTCCAAGGTTGCGTCGCTCACTTTGCTCGGTTCTGACGCGAAGCTGGCGTTCGACCAGCGAGACGACGGGCTGCATATTCATCTGCCCGGGCAGAGCCCGGGGAAGTACGCTTATTCGTTTCGTATTCAGTTGAACTGAAGAGCAGGCGAATGAGATGCTTGACACATGACTAATGCCGACAATCTCATCGTAGTGACCGGAGCCGGTGGCTTCATCGGCGGAGCTTTGGTGGCATTGCTGCGAGGGCACGGCCACAAGCGTATTCGCGCGGTGGACATCAAGCCCTTCGATCACTGGTATCAGCGCTTTGACGATGTTCAGAATCTTTCTTTGGATCTGAACGAAAAACAGAATTGCGAAATCGCGGCTCAAGGTGCGCACGAGATTTACAACCTCGCGGCGAACATGGGCGGCATGGGATTCATCGAGAAGAATAAGGCCCTGTGCATGCTCTCGGTGTTGATCAACACGCACATGTTGCAGGCAGCCGTGAAGCACGGCGTCACTCGCTACTTCTATGCCTCCTCGGCGTGCGTCTACAACGGCGATAAGCAAAAAAGTTTCGATGCTCCGCTGCTGAAGGAAGAAGATGCCTACCCGGCGCTGGCCGAAGACGGCTACGGCTGGGAAAAGCTATTTTCCGAACGGATGTGCCGCCATTTCCGCGAAGATTACGGTCTCTACACCCGAGTGGCGCGCTTCCACAACGTATATGGCCCCTGGGGCACGTGGTTCGGAGGCCGCGAGAAAGCTCCCGCCGCGATTTGCCGAAAAGTGATTGAAGCGAAGCTGAGCGGGAAACACGAAATCGAAATCTGGGGCACCGGGCACCAGACCCGCAGTTTCATGTATATCGACGACTGCCTCTGCGGCATTCAGAAGATTATGAATTCGGAAATCCTCGAGCCCATCAACCTGGGATCGAGTGAAGCCGTCAGCATCAACCAGTTGGTTGATCTTGTTGAAGGAATTGCCGGTATTCGCCTCGAGCGTAAGTACGATCTCTCTGCACCACAGGGAGTGAATGGACGCAACAGCGATAACACTTTGATCAAGAAGCTTCTCCACTGGGAGCCCAGCACCCCGCTGCGAACCGGCTTGGAGAAAACCTACACCTGGATCTACGACCAGTACCTTGCCCGGGAAAAAGGTGCGGCCGGCGTGGTGAGGGAGTTCGCCATCACGTCTTCGTAGACCCGAAGATTTGAGCGCGCGTCGACATCACCATCGGGCGCGCGTCATTCCAACAAGATTGTCAGCTTCGTAACCGACGCGGGCGGGAAAACGTTGTTGGCTACCCTTCCACTCAACTGCAACTCTATCGTCTGAGGAACTACAGCATTCGGCCGATCAAATGTATTATGCGCATGAATATCCGAACTCTTCAGAGTCGAGATGGATACGGACTTGATGCTGCCACCTCGAACACCAATCTCAGTCGGCCTCTCTTCACGAACGTGAGGATTCACCACGGTGAGCACCAACTCTTTCCCGTGCAGAGAGCTCGATCCCTTCAGTCCCCAGAATGTCGCGGGCTTGCCATCGCGGTCGTAATTCACCTCAGGAGAAGAAAAAATTGTTCGCAAGCCTTGCCCACCCTGATGCGCGGCGTACATTCCAAACACGTGACCCACCGGAGTAACGACAAACTTGTCTCCATGCGCCAGATAGAGACTATTTAAGCAGTTGATCAGCTGCGCGCAGTTGGCCATCGCGATCTTTTCCGGATGCCGGTTAAAGATATCGAGCGTCATACCGCTGAACACCGCATCGCGCAAAGTTGGCATCTGTTCCAGTTGGTCGCCTGGAGTCGCTTCGCTCCCCGGCTTGTACCATGGCCCCCACTCGTCGACAACCAGTTTCACCGAGTGCTCTGGGTCTTCTTCACTCATCACTTGCCAATGCCCGTTGATGAGCCCTTCCATCCGATCGCCTTCGCGCAACAGTTCATACCAGTCGATGGCGTCGAATTTCAACGCGTCGCCCTTCCCTTGATCCCAATCCTGCGTCCGGCCGCGGCTCAGGTTCCAGGCGTAGTTATGAAGCGCTAAGCCAAAGATGTCGTGTAATTGCTCGCGGCCTTTGCGCACAATCTCTTCGAGGAAACCGCGGCTCCAGGCCCAGTCATCCCCGTTCGGCCCCGATGCGATGAACGATAACTTCTGACCGTAACCTGGCACCCAGGCCGTGAATCGCCGGAACTCCACCGCATACTCCTGGGCCGTGAAGTTGCCGCCACACCCCCACGATTCATTGCCGATGCCCCAATAGCGGACATTGAACGGCTCTTTGAATCCCGCGCCCGCCCGCGTATCGGCCAGCGTCGTGCTTCCCGCCGGAGAATTGCAATACTCTACCCAGCGATAAAATTCTTCCGCGGGAAGGCTGCGCAGGTTCGCCGCAAGGTAGGGTTCGCTCCCGATCAGCTTGCAGAAGTGAGCGAACTCGTTGGTGCCGAATTCGTTGGGATCGTAGCGATGGTTCGCTGGCGCCGAGTCGCTCTCGATCCCCGCCCAGAAGTTGGTTCGCCGTGGGCGCTTCTCTCTGGGCCCAATACCGTCGCGCCAGTCGTAGCTGTCTGCGAAGCAACCGCCCGGAAAACGCACCACCGGCGCTTTGATTTTTCGCATTTCGTCGATGAGATCCTTACGGATTCCGTCAACATTGGGAACTTTGGAATCTGTTCCCACCCAGATCCCGTCGTAGATCACGCCGCTCAGGTTCTCGGCAAAATGGCCATACACATTGGGTGAAATGGTTCCCAGTGGTTCGTTGATAAGAACCTCGATGCGCGACTCCGCACCGCTGGATTCCGACCAGCTAAATGGCGAACAAACTTTGCTGGCAAGAACAAGCCCAGCGCCGGCCAACGTTCGCTGAAGAAATTCTCGGCGTCTAAGCATCCGGATCCCCTTTTGCTAATCCTCTCAGATTCTCGGCGCATCTCAAAGCATATCGCGCTAGACGGTTTCGTCAAGGCTGGCGACAATCTGGATTTCCGCCTGCTGCGATCCCAAATTCGGGTGAATAGCTGTTAGCCGCACCTTCCCGGGTTTCTCCTGAGCACGAATCCAAACCGCACCGGTTCCGCCGATCAGCGAAAACGGATTGTCGCCAATGATCTCGGCCGGACCTTCCATTTCAAGTTTAATCGCGTCGTTCGCAAACGGCCGGACCGCGCCGAATTCATCGGTGACGCGCAGGACTACCCGCGTGGAGTCCGCGCCATCGGCAATCAACTCGTCGTCGTCGGGAAGCAACAGGAATTTCGTATCGACGCCCGTTCCGGAGAGCCGTTTCGAGATCACCTGCTTCCCCTGGATATAGCCGTCGAGACGCAGGTCTCCCCACTTGTGGAACAACTCCGACAGTTCAACGACGAAGGGCGCGTAGCGGAGGTGGGCAAACTCCTTACGGTCGGGATCGACCTCAGCAATCAGCTTGTCGTCGATGTAGAACTTGATGTGGTCGCAATTGGAGCACACCACAGCTTTCGAGAATCCGACCGATGCATCGCCCCGCGCCCAATGAAACGCCGGCTCCAGCACAATCTCCTCTGAGGGGTCACATTGCGATTTGTAAAATCCGGCAGCTGGCTTGGGCTCGCGGAATATATCAGTGACGCCGTGGTAACAAATGCGGTCGCCCGAGCCGAAATTTCCGTGCGTGTTGTAATCGAAGGCGCACCAGCCGATGCCGCCGGCATATTGCGGATTGGAAGCGAGTTGGTCGTGGATGCGAGCGTGGCGCAGCGTATGCTCGGTGAGGCGTTCTACCTGGTCGATGGTCTTCGTGGGATAGGTGTGCCCGACAAATTCCGTATTCAGGTAGCGCGGATGGTTGGGCGGCTTTAGCGGGAAGCCGAAATCGTTCATGGTGAAAACGTCTTCCAGAAACTCGGATTCCTGAAAATAACGAATGCCGCCGGTCTGCCGGGTCGGGTCGAGCTGGTGGGCCACCGCATTTGTCTTCGTATAGAAGTCGTGGTTGTCGCGAGATTCGTTGATGCGCACGCCCCACAGGATGATCGAGGGATGGTTCCAGTCGCGACGAATCATGCGCCGAACGTTATCGACGGAGATTTCTTGCCACGCTTCGTCACCAATGTGCTGCCAGCCCGGGATCTCTTCCAGAACCAGCAAGCCGATTTCGTCGCAGGCGTCAAGAAAGTGCCGCGACTGCGGATAATGCGAGGTGCGGACGATGTTGCACTTGAGTTTGTTGCGCAGGATTTGAGCATCGCGGCGTTGCGCGCGCCCCGGCATCGCCTGCCCGACAAACGGGAACGTCTGATGACGATCAAGCCCGCGCAGCTTGATAACCTTGCCGTTCAGCTCAAAGCCGTGATCGGTAAATTGAGCTTCGCGGAACCCAAAACGCCGCGAGTCCTCGTCCAGCACTCGCGTCCCGTGGCGCAATCGCACGCGCGCCGAGTAAAGGTTCCGCTCTTCCATGCTCCACACCTTGATTCCGCTAAGTCCTTCAAGATGTAGGGTATGCGCGACCGGCTCGCTCGCCACGCCGGAGGACGGCAATGACTGTAAAGCCTTCGCGACCACACGTTCACCGTCGAGCAACTCCACTTCGAGTGTTAGAGAATCATGGGAATCTTCCAGATGTTGAACAAAACACTCCACATCGAGCCCTGGACTCGCCGCGAGCACATTCTTCGGCCGCACAAAAATGTTCTCGATAAATGTGGCGGGCACAATGCGCAAAGAGACCTCGCGATAGATCCCGCCGAAGGTGAGATAGTCAATTTCGTACCCAAAAGGCGGAATATCGGGACGCTCGCTGGAGTCAACATCGACCGCCAGCACATTCTCCCCGTCGAAATCGAGCCGAGGCGTCAGCTCAAACGAGAATGGCGTGTAACCCCCTTTGTATTCACCGAGTTTGGTGCCGTTGATCCATACCGTAGAGGCCGTCATCACCCCTTCAAAGTCAACAAAAACCCGCTTCCCCCGCGCTTCCGGGGGAAGTTTAAAGCAGCGGCGATAAAGAGAGACAAATTCGTAGGTTTTTTCATCGAAACCATGCCACGGAAGCCGGACATTGGTATGCGGAATCACGACGCGATCGAATCCTGAGTCGTCGAAATCCTTGGCGTGGCCGCCTTCGATCACGGTTCGACTGTAGCGCCATTTGCGATTCATCGGGAGAGTAAGGCGTCCGGCGGCTGTTGCGGCAGCCGGGGCGTTGTTTTCCGGAAATGCATAGGGCGCGATCGCAGCACTCGCGATGAGCGTGCCTGTTTGTTGTAGAAACTTGCGACGATCCATTTTGTCTGCTGTCTCCCTTAACTATCGATTGCACACCACAGCCACAGCGGCCTGCGACCTGGAGAACTCCTCAACCTCGTTACACTGCCCAAGCCAGCAATTGTTCCAGATCGGCAACGGACGTGGATTCGGTTCCGCGCGGCATGGACGGACCAATCGCCAGCGCTTGACTGTGTCCTTCAAACCAGACCAAAAATGAGGACTGTTCAGCTCCCGGAAGCCGCTGCTGGTTCAGCCAGTTGTAATACGCACCGAAGTCGGCGTCGATTAGCGAGCCGACGAAATCCAATTCCGGACGCGCCGCCACCGCGGAGAGCAGTTCATTCATCGGCTTCTGCCGTTGCCGCGGAGCAAAGCGCACGAGCAGCGTGAGCGGTTGAGCGCGCCGGAGAGTTTCGCGTGCGGCCCACTGCGCAAAACTCGTACTGAAAATTTGCGTCCCCGATCCCTCGGTCAGCAAGCTGACTTCGAAGCGCGCAAGGACTTCGTCCTTCGTTTTGTCATCGCTCCCGCGGTCCATGCCAAGATCGGCCGGGCGCAGCTGAGCTAGAAGTGTACGCAGGGCTTCCGGTCCCATGCCCGGTCGATCGATCTCCGGTTGCATCCTGCGCAACAATGCTGCGCGCGCCGGTTCGAGCGCTTTGTAGGAGACACAAGTAATTGTCGGCGCGTGATCGGCCTCTTCACCGCCATCGATATACCAATGTCCGTAGGGAGCAGGATGCGACTTTGCGCGTCCGGCGACGGCCTCCAGCAGTCGCTGCAATCCGTCTTCAGGCTTCACGCCGCTGAAATATGCGCCATGAGGGCGCAACTTGCGGAACAGCGGCTCGTCATACGAAGTCACTCCCTGGCCGACGACGGTAATCCCTAGCCTCGGAATCGGCGGAGGATCCGGCGGCGCGGCCGACCGCAAGTGATCGGCATAGTCCATCGACGCCTTGCGAAACGCGTCCAGTTGGTGGGTGCTCCAGAGATAAGCAGACAACCGTTCCACAAACTGAATGGGCGACTTGGCCCAGTCAAACGCTTCGAGTTCCGGCGAAAGATGGATTTGGGCAAACCCCTGAAACAACACCCTTAGTTGCTCAGCCGAGAGCGAACCGAGATTCGCCAATTCTTTCTCGCGGGCTTTGCGCTCGGCGGGAAACTTGAAATCGTAGTCAATAAGCTCTCGAAGCAAGCTCGGCAAAAAACCAAGCGGCAATTGCTGCAGGGTCCCCAAGTAGTTGGTGACCAGTTTGCGAGCCTCCGGCGGATAGCCCGCGAACTGCCCCGATTTAAGGTCGCGTGGAAGCATGAAAGCTACAACAGCTCACCGATTGGTTTGCCTTGGGCAAGCGACGGTGAAAATCCCATCATCGATCCCAGCGTGGGGACCAGATCGGTCGAATCCACTGCCCGGTCGAAAACCACGCCCTCGTGAATGCCCGGACCGGCGACCAGCATCCAGGTTGTGCGAGAGAGCGCGTCGCCGGTGCGATGATGCTGAAAGCCGTTTCCTCCGGCATCGTCGTCGGAGTCGCGTCCGAAGTCGGGAAGGATGAAGAGAGTCGTCTTGCCCGCGTATTCCGGCTCGCTCTGGATCGTCTTCCATAAGTCGGAGCAGAGCCGGTCGGTGCGGCGGATTCCCTCCACATAGAGCGAATACGCCCCCGCATGCGCGATGTCGATGTCATGCATGGTGATCCACAAAAGACTGGGCGCCACTTGTCGCATCAACCGGCGCGCAATGTAGACGGAAAGCTCATCAGGACTCGACAGTGTCTGCGCGTGATCTTTGAAATCGTCGACCGAGAGTTTCAGGATCTTGTCGAGTTGTTGCAATTCGAATTCGCTGCCTGCCAATTCCGGCGCGTAAAAAGGAGTCTCGTAGTTATCGCGCAGCAGATGCTGGTAGTCGTTGCTGCGGCCGGAGGTGGCTGCCGTCAACAGATGCTTCGGCAGAATTACCTGTGCGCCCAACCCGGCGCCGTACGATCGATGACTGCTTTCCCCGATCCGGTTGAACCCATTGCTGGGAGCCACAACCCAGGCGTCTGAGGGCGGACGCTTCAGATCCTTGCGAAAGTATTCAAATACGGTTGGCGACTGGGGCGCGACCGCAGCAAAATTGTTGAAAGTTTCATACACGCCGGTGGCGAGACTCGCAGTCGCCACGTAGTGGCCCAGAATTCCCCGATTCACCACTTGCGTAAAAAACGTGGCCTGCGGGATGAGTTCGCGCATCAGGTGGGGGATATTCTCCTGACCTTCCGGCGCAAATGTTTCCTGGTCGCGTGCTCCACCCCCAAAGGTGACGACCACGACTTTTCTTTTGGACAAGGCCGTGGCGGCTCGAGCCCATGAGGAACGCATCAAGGTGCTCCCCAGTGTCACTCCCGCTGCAGTGCGCAAAAAGTCGCGACGGGTGCGGGCAAGCAGGCGGCTTACGTCCTGAGAACTAGACGCATTCCGCGCAGCCAGCCCTGCTCGCCCTCCTCGATTCTGCGGTGAAACTGTCATCACGAATCCATCACGGCTCCGCCGGCGTCTCCTTCTCCGAGTAAACGAACTGTCGAATCTCCGCCCTTTGTTTGTCGAGATCGGCCATTTGTTGAGCGCGCAGCCGCTGATAAACATCGAATTGTGCCTGCGCACTCTCCTTTTTCCCCGTATGCACATAGGCCTGCCCCAGCCGGTAATGAGCATCCGCAAGCTCAGCGTTGATCTCCAGAGCTTTTACATATTCAGGAATGGATTCGGCATACTGGCCCTGATCCGAATAAAGATTTCCCAGCTGCAAGTGTGCCTCGGCAAGTTTGGGGTCGAGCGCGACCGCCTTCTTGAGTAACGCTTCAATCTGATGAAGATCGAGGCCGGGGTCCTGCGCTCTTTTTCCCTTCCACAAGCTCATCGCATAGTAATAGAAGGCCCGTGCATCGTTCGGCTGCAACTCCGAAAAATGGGCGAACCGCCGGATGACTTCATCCGCCTGGCTTGGCGCACTGTCATAGGCTTTGGACAAGAAGAAATAACAACGCGAGTCGGAGGGGCTCAAATCGGCCGCCCGGATCAGCGATTTCACCGCCTCGTCATAATTGCCGCGCGAGTAGAGGGCGATGCCAAGGCCGATCGCCATCCGCGATGAATTTGGGTAACGCTCGGTCGACTGCCGGAAGACTTCTATCGCCGGCTCCAGCGTGCGATGCATCAGGAGCTCGCTGGCCCAGTCAAAGAGATTACTCTCGCTCGGGTCCTGATGAGCTGCCACTTCAAATTCATTGGAGGCAGCCACAAACTTTCCGTCCTTTTCCTCGATCTGCCCCAACAGATTATGCAGCTCCGCAGTGTCTTTCTTTTGCAGCAGGCTGTGAACAAGCTCGCGCGCCTGCGCCGGTGCCCCGGTGAGCAGATAGGCCAGCGCGAGGTCGTAGCCATTGTCGTAGGAGGAAGAATTGATTTGCTGCGCCTCTTTCAGAAACGGCACAGCGTCCGGAAGCTTTCCCAAGCGGACGTAGAGCTCACCCAGATCGTGGTTGGCGTCGTAGTTCCGGGGTTCGAGCGCGACCGCTTTCTTGAATTGCTCTTGCGCGTCTTCCAGCTTTCCCATGCGGAGGAGGTTGGTGGCCAGGTTGGTTCGGGCCGCAGACGAGGCCGGTTTCAAGCGCACGGCTTTCTCAAGGTGAGGATTGGCCAAGGCGTCCTTCGATTCCTCGGTATAGACCAATCCCAGGAGTTCATGCACTTCGAAGCTTTCCGGAACGTCGTGCAGAAGGTTTTCCAATTGTGCGGCGGCTTCCGGAAAATGGCCCGCGTCATATTGCGCCACCGCCGCCTGGAACACGCGGTCGAACTTTTGGTTCTGTGATCGCTCTTGCTCTTGGCTGGCAGCCGGTAGGCATGGCACCATCGTCACGAGAGTCAAGATTGTCACGAGAACAGAGATCGACCAACGGTTCGGGCTCACAATGTCCGCATGGTACACCCTACCGCGAGCGCGCGGGAGGGCGCGATAGAACATAAAGTGGAGGACGCCTGGGACGGCGCCCTCCACTGAATAGCTTCGAACCTAGAAGTACAACTTCAAAGCAAACTGGATCTGTCGCGGATCATACGGAGCATCGCGCGTGGATCCAATCTCGCCGAAAGTATTACTGGTGAAATTGCCCGAACCAGAAACCGCCACTACGCCATTGCCGCCGAAATTCGGAGCGTTGAAGTTCGGATGGTTGAAGATGTTAAAGAACTCCGCGCGGAACTCCAGACGGAAGCGCTCGTTCAGCTGGATCTCCTTGAACGTGGAGAAATCCATCCGTTTGAAGGTGGGCCCGGCAATCTGGTCCGGGGGACCTCCTAAAGTGGATACAGGGCAAGGCAAGGCCGTGCAAGGCGCGGGCTGGCTGAATGCCGCTGGGTTTCCAAAGAAGCTCACCTTGCCATTGGAGTCAGTGTGGACCCCTCTGTCCAAGGATTGTCCCTGGACGATGAAGTCATAACACCCGCTTCCTGAACTCGTGCCCGAAGGGCAACTCAAGGTAATCGGTTGTCCCCCCTGAAGCACGACGCTCGTATTGATGCTCCAACCGCCGAGCACCTTGCTGGCAACCCCGGAATCGCCCAGGAAGCGCTTACCTTTGCCGAAAGGAAGCTCGTAGCCACCGCTCAAGTGAAATACGTTTCGAATATCAAAATCAGCCAGGCCGTAGTCGTAATGGATCCCGAGCCCTGGAACGTCGGGAGCGCGGAAGCCTGCGTTGCTTCCGCCGTTAAGCAAGTCGCCCGCGTCGGTTCGCGTCTGGGACCAGGTGTAGGTGGCCAGGAAGTTCAGGCCGCCGGCAAACCGCTTCTCTACCTTGGTTTGGAGACCATGGTAGAAACTGCTGCCGCTGGTGATGGCATAACTGCCGCCGTTGCCGAAATCCGGGAACGGAATTCCACCTTGGGCGGCAGGCCAGGCGCCGGAGCCGGGGGCGCCATTGTTCCCGGCAGTATTTGTAAGCGGCGTGCCCGTAGGCAAAATCGCCGTGGGATTGTTGGAATTGGGGAAGGACTCCAAATGGCGGGCCAGTGAAGTCACGTAGCCTGCCTGCACAGTCAACGTGGGCGTCAGTTGGTATTGCAGGGTAAAGTTGCCACTCATGGTGTAGGGAGTCTGGTAGTTAAACTGGATTCCGCGCAATTGCAAACCGTTGGCCAGCACGGCGGTCGGATCGAGCGGAATACAGGAGAACCCTGACTCAAAGGTGGCGGTGCCACCGGGACCCGCGGAGGCGCAACCGGGATAGGTATGCGGGATACCGTCATTCGGGGGCGTGTAGTTGAAATCGAACTGGAAGGGATAGCTTTCCCCCAGATTCGGTGAATAGCCGCGGTTTTCAAAGCCGTTGTAGAACATTCCAAACCCGCCTCGCGCCACCAGCTTGGGAGAGACTTGGTAGGCGAAACCGACCCGAGGCGCAAAATTATTCTTCTGCGAATTGCCCAGCCCCTTGCCGTACTTATTCGTGATGTCGAGCGCGATTCCGTCCGCCGCCAGCAAGTTCGTGAAACTAGAGGACAGCGAAGCTGGGTTGGTTCCCCCCGGCAGTAGATACATAGGCGCGCCGGTGGGGGCTCCGCCGGGAACGAAGTTGGCCTGTGCTCCGTGGTGCTCATACACCAGTGCGAAGAAATCCCAGCGCAGGCCCAGGTTGACGGTCAACTTGGGATTGATTTTCCAGTCGTCGTTGAAGTAGGTGCCGTAATAGTTCTTTCCGTTATCCGTGAGGTAGATGTTGGAGGCGTATATGTTCGTCGATCCGCCGACGTTGTAAGGCACCCCGCCGGCCACAGTCGAAGCCGTGGGTGTCAACAGAAATGCGGCCCGCCCAGTGTTGCCCTCGTCGCCACTGGCTACCCCGCTTGGTATTTCCGTGAAATTGCCGTCGTAATCGAATTCTCCGTGGGACCACGATGGTTGCAGGGTGGAGAACTTGACGTGCTGCCACTCGAAACCCATCTTGAACGTATGCTTCCCGTAAATCTTGGTGAGGTCGTCCGTTAGCTGGAACGTGGAACTGACCTCGTCCGAAGGCAGGAACGAGTTGCTCCCCAACGTCGACAGGCCATTGATTCCAAAGGCGGGAAGGCCACCATTCTTGGAAACCTGAGGAATATCCTGAATGCCATATTGAGCGGGAAGACCGAAGTTACTCGCCTCGGGACTTGCGCGCGTAGTGTTCAGGTAATTGAATCCCGCACGGGCTACGTTCACCAAAGTCGGAGAAAATACATGGGTATAGGCCAAAGCGCTCTGTTGAGCGATCGCGGTCTGTGGGCCCTGTTGGAAAGCGCCACCATCGGCTACGCCCCCGAAGATACCGGGAATGAACTGTGGATCGTCTTTGTAGCTGAAGCGATAGAACAACTGATTCTTGTCGCTGAGATCGAGGTCCAGCCGGGTGTCAAAGGAATTGCTGTGCTCGAACAGTTTTGGAGAATTGCCGAAATTGGAGAAAAGCGAGGAACTGGTTGGCGAAGGATAGAGATTCAGCAGCGCGACGGCGTTCGCGTCCAGGCGCCCGGCAGGAATCTGATTGAGGCCGCATCCGGCGAGAGTAAAGCCGGAGGTGCTGGGCGCGCACGTGCCGAACGGATCGCGAACATAGCCTGTAGTCGTTGACGTGAGGCCGGAAACGGGATCGACGCTATTTGCGGTGACCGTTCGTGTAGTTGCGGGATCCAGAATCGTGCCATACGGCATCGTTCGCCCCAACTGGTCAGTTAGCGTGCCTGTTTGCCCGGAGATCAGGTCGGAAAAATCAGTATACGGGCCATTGGCACCATTTCGCTCCGCAGCGGTGGGCACCGACCCGGTCAGAATCGTTCCCTGCACCCGCCGGAATCCCTCATAGTCGCCAAAAAAGAAAACCTTGTTCTTGATCACCGGACCACCGAGCATGGCTCCGAACTGATTCTGGCGAAGCTCGCCTTTGGGCACCTGGTCGGCGTCTTCAAAATAGTCCGGGGCGTCGAACTTGTCGTTGCGGAAAAACTCCCACGCCGCCCCGTGAAACTGATTCGTGCCGGATTTAATGGTCGCGTTGAGCACCGCGGCGCCGGACCGGCCATATTCTGCGCTGAAGTCCGAGGTCTGGACCTTGAATTCCTGAATCGCATCAACCGGAGGAAGGACGACAAAGTTCGTGCCGTTGAGGAAGTCCACGGTATCGGAATTATTGTCGATGCCGTCGAGCATGTAATTATTCTGCGCCGGCCGGTTGCCATTAGCCGCGAACGCGCCCGACGCCGCGTTCCCGCGCGTATCCGCCTGAGGCGTGTTCACGCCGGCGGCAAGCTGGGCCAGGAAGGTGAAGTTCCTGCCGTTCAGGGGAAGATCATTCACGCTGCGCTGGTCGACCACCTGGCCAACGGACGCATCCTGGCTCTGCAGCACTGGAGCGGTCGAGGTGACTTCTATCGTTTCGCTTACGGCTCCTGGCGGGACTCTGAAATTAACCAGCACCCTCGCGCTCACGTCGACGACGACGTGAATCTGGACTTCTTTCTTGAAGCCTTGCGCCGAAGCCTCAAGCTTATAGCTCCCAATTCGCACCGGGCTAAACTCGTATACTCCATCGGCTCCAGTTGTCGTTGACAGACTGGTGCCCGTGCCTTCGTTGGTCAGCGTAACCTTGGCACCACTGACGACGGCTCCCGTCGTGTCGGTAACCGTACCGGTGATGGAGCCGGTGTCTACCTGCGCTTGGAGCGGCCCGACGTTGAGTGTGGTGAAGACTGCAAGCGCCAACAGGCCGCGCAGGATCCAGGCAAATGCGTTCCGATTCATGAGCTCTCCTTTGAGCTTCGCTGGCTTGCGTCCAGGCAAGCCTCGCGCCACCAAACTCTCACAACGGGTAAACTCCCCGAAGGCTTCACCGCTCACCTAAGCGCTAATTACAGGGCGCACCTGAATAATCTGATTATGTGATTAACCGCTTAACCTAAAAATACCAGTGGGGTTGGGAATATCACGGTGCGCGCCGCATTGTCAAGAATTTTTTATTGGTTTACACTCCGCGCTGTCCCTGCTCCACGGTGCGACTGATCCCGCCCCACGAGGATGCTTGGCGCTTTACGCCGGGCCGGTGCTGCGAACCATGACAGTAACTATTCGCGATGTGGCGAAGGCAACGGGCGTTTCCACCGCTACCGTCTCGAACGTTCTCAACAAGACCGGAAAAGTGGGCCGCGGCACTCGTCAACTCGTGCTGGGCGCGGTGCGGCGCATGGGATACATTCCGGACGTTCACGCGCGTCGCCTCGCTTCGCGCGATCACCGCACCCTCGGCATCATCATCTCCGATATTGAAAACCCCTTTTTCCCTGAAGTGGTCAAGGGCTTCGAGACCCGCGCGAGACAGCTCGGTTACGACGTGATACTCAGCGACACCAACTACGACCCGCGCCGGACGCGCGAGGCCGCCGAGCGCATGATGGAGCACAAAGTCCGCGGAGTCGCGGTCATGACTTCCGAGATCAGCGTCAAGCTCATCCATCAACTCGCGAAAAGACGAATCGCAGTCACCTTCCTCGATCTCGTTCCCGTTCGAAAATATATGAGCAATCTGCGCATCGACTATTCCTCCGGCGTGACTCAGATTGTGCAGCACCTGCACGCGCAGGGACATCGCAGAATTGCTTTCGTCGCGGGCAGGCCTGGGCTCAAATCCAACGCCGTGCGTCTCGAAGCTTACGAAAATTGCATGCGCGATCTGGGTCTCGAGCCCGGTCCCGTATTACCCGGCGATCTGCGCTTTGAAGGCGGCCTGGCTGCGGGCATAAGCATCGGCAAGCTTTCTTCCCGTCCCACTGCAGTGGTGGCCGTCAACGATCTCACGGCTGTTGGCGTGGTCAAGGGATTGTTGAAATCCGGCCTCCGCGTTCCGCAGGATATTTCGGTCACGGGTTTCGACAAAACCCGTTTAGCGGAATATAGCAATCCTTCCATCACCACAGTCGACGTTCATCGTGAGACGCTGGGCCACATGGCAGCGGACGCCTTGCACGAGCTATCGAGTTCAGTGGACCCTCAAGGTCGCGAGTATTTGATCGGCGCCGAACTCGTCTTAGGAGGCTCGTCCGGCCCCGCCTCCCATTGAACAGACGCTCCAATTGGTAGACTGGCGGAGTCAGCACCATTGGAACGTGCGCCCATGCCGCATCGACAAGACCATCGTCAAGACGATCAACAGGAAGACGACCGGACTCTTTCACGTCGAATTTTCCTGAAGCAGATGCGCTGGGCGCCCGTGCTTTTTCTACCCGCGCCGGTGATGAACCCCTTCCTTCGTTCTGGACTGCAGCGCATCGCGGCTTCTCAGACTTCCCATTCTCCTCTCGCTGATATTCACGCAGACATTCGCTTTACGCCGCACTATCCAGCGAACTCGCCGCTCGACGCCGTTCTTCGCCTGGCCGCTCCCGGCGCCGATGAATGCGTCACCGAAGGATATGCATTTGAGCTCATGGCGCTGCTTCACGGCTGGAGTCAACAGCTGAAGCTGGACCCTCCCGCAACAGCAATTCTGAGCACGTTCATTGACTCCTCGATCCACTCGACTGCGCTCACTCCAATTCGCGAATCGTCGTTGCGTCCCGGCGATCGCATCGAAGTGTCGCGGCGGGAATTTTCGTCCGCACTCCTTCCCGGCCGCGAAAGATTTCTTCAAGAGATCAAAAACTACCTGGCTCCGCTGAAGCACGTGGAAACCGCCGATTTCGAGATCTATGAATGCACGCCGGCATCCGGCTCGCCGCTGACGCTCAAAACCAAAATTCGGTATGAATTTGTGGGCACGCGCGACGTCCGGATTGGAAACGAGCAAGTGCGAGAAGAACGCATCGGCTCTTGGCTCACGCAGTGGGCGCGCAATGAGTCCGGCGCGTGGCGAGTGGTGAAGTGGATCGCGTCCGAGGAAACCCTCAGCCGTGCCACCGGGCGAATATTTGTTGACATTACTTCGCAAGCTCTCGGGCGGACCAATTCTTACAAGGATCAACTGCTGCGCGGAGCCGACTATTGGCGCACGGTTCTCGATGGTGCTGTCGGCGTCGATGTGTACGGAAACAACGGCGTGGCGGTCGGGGATTTCGACAATGACGGCCTCGATGACTTCTACGTCTGCCAACCCGCGGGACTTCCCAACCGGCTCTATCGCAATCGTGGCGACGGAACATTCGAGGATGTCACGGAAAAGTCAGGCGTCGGCGTGCTCGATTTCACCGCGTGCGCGCTATTCGCAGATTTCGACAACCGGGGACTTCAGGATTTGCTGGTGGTCGCCGCAACTGGACCTTTGCTTTTCAGGAACAATGGCGACGGGAAGTTTTCTCTCAAGCCAGACGCGTTCCGCTTCGCGCGTCCTCCGCAGGGAGCCTTCACGCACGCCGCCGCCGCGGATTACGATCGCGACGGCCGCCTCGATATTTATTTCTGTCTCTACAGCTACTACCTGGGATTGGACCAGTATCGTTATCCAGTTCCGTATTTCGACGCGCGTAATGGCCCTCCCAACTACCTCTTCCACAACGAAGGAAACGGAGTCTTCGAAGACCGCACCGAAGCCGCGGGCCTGAATATCGAGAATGATCGTTACTCGTTCGCCTGTTCCTGGGGTGACTGCAACGCCGACGGCTGGCCGGATTTGTACGTCGTGAATGACTTTGGCCGTAACAACCTTTACCGGAACAATGGGAACGGGACGTTCACCGCCGCGTCCAGCGAATCCAAAGTAGACGAGGCTGGAGCCGGCATGAGCGCGTGCTGGCTGGATTTCGACAACGACGGCAAGCAGGATATTTACGCCGCGGGCATGTGGGTCGCGGCGGGTATGCGAGTTTTTGAAGACTCACATTTTCACGATGACGAACCGGAAAATATTCGCTCCATTTATCGCCGCCACATGGCCGGCAATTCTCTGTACCGGAACCAGGGCGACGGCACGTTTCAAAATGTTGCTCCGCACGCTGGGGTTGAAATGGGCCGCTGGTCGTGGTCCACCGATGCCTGGGACTATGACCATGATGGCTACGCCGACATGTACGTCGCGAATGGCTATATCTCAGGAATCGATCAAAAAGATGTCTCAAGTTTTTTCTGGCGGCAGGTCGTCGCGAAATCACCGCAGGACTCCAGTCCCTCGCCCAGTTACGAACTGGGATGGAGCGCCATCAACGAACTCATTCGTTCCGACGCAACCTGGAACGGTCACGAGAGGAACGTCTTCTTCGCGAACAATCGCGACGGCACGTTTTCCGATGTCTCCGGCGTGGTTGGGTTGGATTTTCGCGACGATAGCCGGGCGTTCGCCCTCGCCGATTTCGATGGCGACGGCCGGCTGGAAATCGTGCTCAAGAATCGCAATGCGCCACAAATCCGCATTTTGCGTCTCGCGACGGAGGGCACCGGCAATTCCATCGCCTTCCGTTTGCGCGGACACAAAAGCAACCGCGATGCGATCGGAGCGGCAGTCACCGTCGAAGCGGGAACTCTTCGCCAGACGAAATATCTCCAGGCCGGTTCTGGATTCTTGTCGCAACACACCAAGGAGGTTTTCTTCGGCCTCGGAAAATATCAGGGCGCGGCCCAGGCGACCGTCCGCTGGCCCAGCGGTCTCACGCAGACCTTCCACGGTTTGCCCATCAACCGCCGCATCGAAATCGAGGAGGATTCGCCGGACTTCCGGTCCAGGCCGTTCTCGGCTTCTCCGCAGGCCTGGCTGAAACAGGGTGATCGTTCAAGTGTGGATCGTTCAGATGCAGATCACTCAGGTGCGGGAGGGGAGCTTCTTCCGCACTCTGTGGAAACCTGGCTGATCGAGCCCGTGAGCGCTCCAGACTTCTCTTTACCGGACCTCGCCGGCAATCTGCGCGATCTTCGCTCATTCCGCGGCAATAACTTGCTGCTGACTTTCTGCGCGGCAGCCTCTCCCGCCTGCCGCGATCTGTTGCAGCGTCTCCACAAATCTGAATCATCGCTCAATTCCCGCGGCCTTCGCATCGTTGCGATCCATGTCGATGACTTCTCCGACGATGACTCTCCCGAGGATGACTCGTCCGACTCTCGCGCGATGCGAGCATTCGCCGATAAAGCGAGATTGAAGTTCCCGATCCTTCTCGCCACGCATGATGTTGCCGGCATTTACAACATCGTCTATCGATATCTTTTCGACCGTCACCGTGATCTCTCACTTCCCACTTCTTTCCTGATCGATGAAGCCGGAAACATCGTCAAGCTGTACCAGGGAACGTTCACTCCTGAGCAACTGCTGCAAGATCTCTCATCCGTTCCTAAAACTCCGGCCGACCGCATCCGCAAAGCTCTCCCCTTCCCGGGGACTCTCCATCAGGGCACATTTCAACGCAACGCTTTCACCTATGGTGTGGCTTTCTTTCAGCACGGTTTTCTCGACCAAGCCGCACAATCATTCCAGCAGGTCATCGCGACCAGACCCGATGATGCCGACGCTTATTACAATCTTGGAACGCTCTACCTCCGGCGCAACTCTCTGCAGGAAGCGCAACAGTACCTCGACCAGACGGTGAAGTTGCGCCCAAACTATCCGGAAGCCTGGAACAACCTTGGCATGATCGCCGCGCAGCGGGGCAATACCGACGAAGCGATTCGCAACTTTCGACAGTCGCTGCAGTTGCGGCCTTCCTACGCTACCGCGCTTCTCAATCTCGGAAATGTCTACCGGCGGCAGGGCAATCTCGATGAAGCGGAAACGCTCCTGAAACGCGCCTTCGATAGCGAGCCCAGAAATCCCGAGGTCAACTATGGTTTGGGAATGCTCTATGCCCATCGTGATCAAACGGATCGCGCCGTCGAGTATCTGGAAAGTGCAATAAAACTGCGCCCAGACTACGCCGACGCGCTGAACAACTTGGGTGTGGTGTTTGTTCAACAACAGCGCTATCCCGAAGCGGAGGAAAAATTTAAAGCGTGCATCCAGGCCGCCCCGGATTTTGACCAGGGCTATCTCAATCTCGCTCGTCTCTACCTGGTATTAAAGGACAAAGAAAAAGCACGAGCCATTCTGCAAGCGCTGCTTCAAAAACAGCCGCAACACAAGATGGCTCAGCAGATGCTTCAACTGCTATATTGAGGCTTTTGGCGGGGCATGTTTGGAGAAGCATGTTTGATGAAGCCTGTTTGACGAAGCGTTCGCAGATGTTTGATCGCGTTCCGATTCAAGTCCAGAAAACCAATCGCAGTCCTGGATTACTCGGAATTCTGGCTCTCGTACTGCTCGCGATCCCAGTCCTGGGGCAGGCCGCTCAACGGCTCTCTCCCAATCATCACAACCCCAGCCAAGCAACCGCAGCGAATGCGCCTCTTCAGCAAGCCGAGGAACTGATCCAGCAAGGTCTTTTCGATCAGGCACGAAAACTAATCGATGAGCAGATCGAGCAGAATCCCACCGTCGATGCCTACAACTTGCTGGGAATCGTCTGCACCGACGAAAAAGACTACGATCACGCCACCGATGCCTTCCAGCACGCGTTGACACTGGCTCCCAACTCCACGAAGACCCACAACAACCTGGCCAATCTCTATGTCGCCCAGCAGAAGGGCGACCTCGCCGAGAAAGAATTCACGAAAGTCCTAAGCGTGTCTCCCACCAACCGCGATGCAAACTACAACCTGGGTCTTCTGTTCATCGCGGAGGGAAAACCACTCGCGGCGATTCAACATTTTCAGCGCATTCATCCTGCGACCGTCGAAACTCGATTCAACCTGATACGCGCTTATTTTGAAGCAGGAAAACCTACTGAAGCCCTGAACACTGCCCATGAACTTTCGGCCGCACACAAGCAGGATGTGCAGTTGCACTTCACTCTCGGCTTGCTGCTCGCCACCGCCAAGCAATACAAGCCCGCACAACTCGAACTCGAGCAAGCCAACGCCTTGCAGCCGGAAACATTCGAGATTCTCCACAACCTCGGGCAGTCCTATCTTCGAGCACGCGAATACGCGAAAGCCGAAGTCGCCCTCAACCGCGCTCTGAAGTTGAAGCCCGATTCTGTGGAGACCCTCTACCTGCTGGCGCAGGTTTATTCCGAACAATCAAGACCGGTGGACGCTCTCGATCTTCTGGTGCGCGCCCATAAGCTGGCGCCGCAGAATACCGACGTGACCTTCTTGATGGCCCGCGTCAGCATGACCCAGAACTATTTCGAAGACGCGATTCCTCTGCTCGAGTCCGGCCTGAAAATTGCGCCCCAACGAGCCGATCTCCACGCCGCACTGGGTGAAAGTTACTTCATGGCGGGGAAAACCGAAAAAGCGATCGCGGAATTCCAAAAGCTCATCGAGTTAGAACCATCCGCCCGCTCCTACACCTTTATGGGCCTCTCATACCGCCATCTGGGACGATTCGACGAAGCCCTGAAATATTTCGAGCAAGGACTGAAACTGGATCCGCACAACACTTCCTGCCTGTTCAATATCGGCTATATCGAAGAGCGGCAAGGGAACTATGCGCGAGCCGAAGAATTGTTCCAGCAGACGCTCCATTCGACTCCGGATTTTCCCGAGGCGCTTCTGGAGTTGGCGAATCTCCGTGTCAAAGATAAGAAATTTGCTGAGGCCGTTGATTTCCTTCGCAGGTTCGTGAAAGTGAGTCGCAATCCCGCCGACGGCTACTACAAACTGGCGATGGCCGAGCGCAGTCTCCATCAGACCGTCGCCGCGCAAAGAGATTTGAATGTTTTTCAGACGCTCTCGAAGAATGCAGCCACCGGCCCTTATCCCTATCAACACCTCTTTGATTACCTCAACAATCGCTCCAAGCTATCTTCACAGGCGCGCACTCAACTGGATGTCGACGAACTGAATGAGCAAATTCAGAAGCATCCGGGCCAGCCGCAAGACCTATACCTGCTCGCTGAGACGTATCTGAAGCTCGGGAAGCCAGAGGCAGCCCGGAAAATCATCGCGCAGCTTGATCAAATCAGTGCGGACGACTATCGCACGCAAACCGGAGTCGGCGTATTGCTTGCGCGTTATCGCTTGTACGATGACGCCATTCAACATTTTCAAATCGCGCTGCGCGCCAATCCAGATTCCGACGACGTGAAGTTCGACCTGGCCGACGCGTATTTTCGCAAAGGCCAGTACCCTGATGCGCTCGACACGGCGCAGAAAGTTTCGCCCGCGGGCCAGCAGGACGATACCTTCCTGTCCTTGCTCGGCGATATCGAAGCTCACGCCGGCGAAACTGCCAAGGCAAAAGAAATTTTCCGCAGCGCCATCACCCGCAATCCCGACAATGACCAGTACTACCTTTCGCTGGCCCTGGTCCAACTGCGCGAAAATGATCTCGACAGCGCCGAGCAGACTCTGCAGAAAGGCCTCGCGCGAATTCCCGGCTCGGGGAAAATTATGTGGGGCCTGGGCCTCGCCTCCGTGTTGCGCGGCAACAGTCCACAAGCCGCCGAGCGCCTGGAGCGTGCCGTGGACTTGCTTCCGGAATGGGTTGGCAGTTATTCCACGCTGGGTGTTTTCTACTTCGAGACAGGACAAATCGAGAAGGCCCGTGAAGTACTCGGCCGTTTCAAGGGAAGCAACGCCGGCGGTTTGGATGTCGGCCGGATCGAAGAGACTCTTTCCAAAGCTCCGGCCAACCCCTCCGCGGCGAACCAGCCCATTCCAATGGTCGCCCGCCAACAGCTGCTGCAGCTAGCGCTGATGATCGCGGATCGCAGTTTGTGACAAGTCCAAGCGCGCTCGGGCTAAACTAAACTCGAGAATGGAAATCAAAACGGCGAGAAACAACAAACTACTCCCGTGCGTATCGAGGTGCGGAGCGATCCTCATGCTCGCGGTGCTGGCACTGTGCATCTCAATCAGCGCGCCTGTCCATCTCAAAGTCCTCGCCGCGCAATCTTCAACCCCGCCAGAATCACCCATTCCCGTTCACTACACCGATGTCCGCGAAGCCGCCAAAATTACTTTTCAGCAGGACTCCACGCAAACCGACGAAAAATATTATCTCGAAACCATGGGCACCGGCGTCGGATGGATCGACTACGACCAGGACGGTCTCATGGATTTATTCTTCGTCCAGTCCGCCGCCACCGACATCTACAAACCGTCGCATCCCCTGCGTTGCGCCCTCTACCACAACAACGGCGATGGCACCTTCACCGACGTTACCGAGAAAGCCGGCGTCGGAGGCGAAGGCCACTACGGCCAGGGTGTGGCTGTCGGCGACTTCGACAACGACGGCTATCCTGATCTGTACGTGACCGGCTATGGCCGCGCTATCCTCTATCACAACAACGGCAATGGTACTTTCACCGACGTCACAGCAAAAGCAGGCGTCGCCGACGAAGGCGGATGGTCCACCAGCGCGGGATGGTTCGATTACGACAAAGACGGCTGGCTCGATCTGGTCGTCACCAACTACATCGACTGGACTCCGAAAAATAATATCTGGTGCGGCGAGCGCCGGCCCGGCTACCGCTCCTACTGCCATCCCGGCAACTACAAAGGCCAGCGCATCAAGCTCTATCACAATAATCACGACGGAACCTTCACCGACGTGAGCGACGCATCCGGAGTTGGAAAGCCCGAGGCCAAGGGCATGGGCGTGGTTCTCGCAGATTTCAACAACGACGGCTGGCCCGACATCGCCATCGCTAACGACACGTGGCCAAACTTTCTATTCATCAACAAGCACAACGGAACTTTTGAAGACGTTTCCCTGTTTTCCGGTATCGCCGCCAGCGAGGATGGGCGTTACGAAGCCGGCATGGGCATTGATGCTGCCGACGTCGACGGCGATGGATGGCAGGATATCTACATCACTCATCTCGATTTCGAATTGAATCGTCTCTACCACAACAACCACGACGGCACTTTCACGGATAGCACCTATAGTTCCCACATCGGCAACAAAGCGGTCTTGCTGAGTGGCGTAGCCATGAAATTTCTCGATTACGATAACGACGGCTGGAACGATATTCTCCAGCTCAACGGCGCCATGCTCGACAATGTCTCGCTCTATCACGACGAAGTGTCGTACAAAGAACCTTTACTCATGTTTCGCAATCTCGGCAAAGGCCAGTTCGACAAAGTGTCCGACTCGCTCGGTCCCGATTTCATGCGCCCCGTCGCAGGGCGTGGCCTGGCCACGGCTGACTACGACAACGACGGCGATCTCGACATCGTCACCAACAATCGTGGCGATTATCCGTCCCTTCTGCGCAACGACGGCGGAAATGCCAATCACTGGCTGACGGTCTTGTTGATCGGAACCAAATCGAATCGCGATGGCATCGGCGCTTCGCTCAAGCTGATTTCGCAAGGCTTCGTACACGTCGAACAGGCCAAAGGCGGCATGAGCTACATGTCGGCCAACGATCCTCGAATTCACTTTGGCTTGGGGAAACGTACCAAAATCGAATCGCTGGAGATCACATGGCCCAGCGGTCAGGTCGATCGATTGACAAACCTCGCCATCGACCAGATCATCGCAGTGAAAGAAGGCGTCGGCATCATCCCACGCCAGTTTCCAAAGGTCCCGAGTCCGAAATGATTTTTCCCCGGCGACGTTTTCTTGGTTCTTCCCTTGTGGTTCTCGGCAGCACGCTGCTCGACGCGCTCACTACGCCGCTGTGGAAATGGAACCGCAGCGCGATCATTCACGCGTCGCCGGCAACAACTTCACCTTCGCCCGTGCAGTTCGTCGACGTTGCCCCCGAAGCCGGACTCACCATTCCCAACGTCTGGGGCGGCGTCGACCACAAGCGTTACATCATCGAAGCCAAAGGCAGCGGCATCGCCTTCTTCGATTATGACCACGACGGCTGGCTCGACATTTACATGACCAACGGAACGCGTTTCGGCGAACAATGGGCCGCCGGACAGGCTCCCACGTCGCATCTCTACAAGAACAACCGCGACGGAACCTTCGCCGACGTCACCGATAAATCCGGCCTCGCGCGCACCGGCTGGCAAACCGGCGTGTGCGTCGGCGACTACGATAACGACGGATGGGATGACCTTTTCTGCTGCTTCTGGGGACACAACATTCTTTTCCACAACAACGGCGATGGCACGTTCACCGATGTCACCCGCAAATCGGGCCTCTACGACGAACGCGTCCGCTGGGGCGCAGGCTGCACCTTCCTCGATTACGACCGCGACGGCCACCTCGATCTTTTTGTCTGCAATTACATCCAGCTCGACCCCGCGAAGACTCCCGGCGTTGGTGATCCCGCGGTCTGTCAGTGGAAAGGCATCCCGGTAATGTGCGGCCCGCGCGGCCTCACTGGCGACACCAACGTCCTGTATCACAACAATGGCGACGGCACTTTCGCCGATGTCTCCGCGAAGTCCGGCATCCTCAAACCCGGCCCGCGATACTCCATCACCGCTGTCGCGTCCGATTTCGATAACGACGGCTGGCCCGACATTTATGTGGCCGTCGATTCCGAGCCCAGTATTTTGTTCCACAACAATCACGACGGCACTTTCACAGACATCGCGGTAATGGCAGGTTGCGCTTACAGCGAGAACGGACACGAGCAGGCTGGCATGGGCGTTGGGGTCGGCGACTACGATTGCGACGGCTGGCTCGATATTTTCAAAACAAATTTTGCCGATGACACTTGCAACCTCTACCACAACAACGGAGACGGCACCTTCAGCGATGTGACCTTCGCCTCTGGAATTGGAATCAACAACCAGTACGTCGCCTGGGGCTGCGGATTTGTTGACTACGACAACGACGGCTGGCCGGACATTATCCAGGTCAACGGTCACGTCTATCCCGAGATCGGCGGCCACGAAATTGGCCAGACTTACAAAAATCCGCGACTTGTGTACCGCAATATGGGCAACGGCCAATTCAAAGATGTGTCATCCACGATGGGCCCGGGCATCACCGAGCATTTTTCCAGCCGCGGCGCTGCCTTCGGCGATTACGATAACGACGGCGATATCGACGCGTTGATTTTGAACATGAACGATTTGCCATCGCTTCTCCGCAACGATGGCGGCAACAAACAGAACTGGATCACAATCAAATTGATTGGAACCAAATGCAATCGCACCGCAATCGGCGCTCGCGTGCGCGTCGTCACTGATAAGCACGCCCAGATCGACGAAGTCCGCAGCGGATCAAGCGTAATGTCGCAAAGCGACTTGCGTCTGCACTTCGGCTTGGGCAAAGTGCAAACCATCGACCTGATCGAAGTAAAATGGCCGACCACTCAAAAACTCGAACGCTTCACGCAGGTGAAGGCGAACCAGATCCTCACCATCCGCGAGGGCACTGGAATTGTCGATCCCGCCCCCTCGCAAACGAAATCGGCGAAGTAAGAGTTTTGCGAATGAAGGTCCGATGAAGTCTCGATGAAGCTCCGACAATGAAAGCTCTCCTGCTGTCGCAATATCGTCATCTCGAACTGACCGATCTGCCCGTTCCCGAGCCCGGACGAGACGAAGTCCTGATCCGCGTCGCAGCCTGCGGAATCTGCGGCAGCGATGTCCACGGCTACGATGGCTCTTCCGGACGCCGCATCCCTCCAATTGTGATGGGACACGAAGCCGCCGGAACAATCGCAGCCCTTGGCAAAGACGTGAAGAAGTTTTCCGAAGGCGATCGCGTAACGTTCGACTCGACCATCTTTTGCGGATCATGCGCCAACTGCATTCGCGGGGACATCAATCTCTGCGACAACCGCCAGGTGATTGGCGTGTCGTGCGCAGATTACAGCCGCGCGGGCGCCTTCGCCGAGTTTGTCGCTGTACCCGCGCGCATTGTTTATCGCCTCCCGGAAATCCTCCCGTTCGAAGAAGCCGCCATGCTCGAAGCCGTGTCGGTCGCGCTCCATGCAGTATCGCTGGTTCCCGTTCATCCTCAGGACAAGTCTTTAGTGGTAGGTGCCGGCATGATTGGACTCCTGATTTTGCAGGCTCTTCACGCAGCCGGCTGCTCGCATGTATACGTCTCCGACGTCGATCAGAGCCGCATGAAATTGGCTCAAGAGCTGGGAATAGCAACCACACTGCCTGCGGGACCTGGCCTCATCCCGCAAGTCTTGGCGGTAACTGGCGGCACCGGTATGGATCTGGTCATTGAAGCCGTCGGCCTCGATGCAACCGTAACGGCAGCGATCGACAGCGTGCGTAAGGGCGGCAACGTAGTCCTCGTCGGCAATGTTTCTCCGGAGGTTACGCTGCCTCTACAGAAAGTTGTCACTCGCCAGATTCGTTTGCAGGGCTCCTGCGCCTCCGCCGGCGAATATCCTCGCGCCATCGAACTTATGAGCAGCGAATCCATTCGAGTGAAACCGCTCATCACCGCCGTCGCTCCGCTCGAAGAAGGTCCCCGCTGGTTCGAGCGCCTTTACGCGCGCGAGCCGAATCTGATGAAAGTAGTTCTCGCGCCAGGAAAAATCTCGTGAGCAGCGATCTCATGATCAACGATCTCGTGATCAACGATCTCTTCGATCTCAGCGGCCGAGTCGCCATCGTCACCGGCACCAGCCGCGGACTCGGCCAAACCTTCGCGCGCGCCCTCGCGAAAGCAGGCGCCGATCTGGTTCTCACCAGCCGCAATCGCGAATCGCTATCAACGTTCGAGGCGGAAATAAAATCTCTGGGCCGCCGTGCGATATCCCTCGAACTCGATGTCCGCGACGCAAAAAGCATCGAACGCATGGCCTCAGCTGCCGAAGACGCGTTCGGTCATCTCGACATTCTCGTAAACAACGCAGGATGCAACGTCCGCAAGCCCGCGCTCGACGTGACTTGGGACGATTGGAACCTGATCCTCGACACCAACCTGCGTGGAAGTTTTTTCGTCGCCCAAGCCGTCGCCCGCCGCATGATTCCCCGCCATTACGGACGCATCATCAACATCGGCTCCGTCACAAGTGTCGCCGGCTACGCGGGCCTCGCTCCCTATGGCGCAAGTCGCGGCGGCATTCGTCAACTCACGATGAGTTTAGCGGACGATTGGGGACACCACGGAATCACCGTCAACTGTCTCGCCCCCGGCTGGTTCCGAACCGAACAAAATAAGATTCTCTACGAAGACAAAGAATGGGTGGAATATCTCTGCGATCGCATTCCGCTCAAGCGCCCCGGCGATCCTCAAGATCTGGAGGCAGCCGTTGTTTTCCTCGCCGCCGAGTCCAGCCGCTACATCACCGGCCAAACTCTTTTAATCGACGGCGGAATCTCCACCGGCGCAACCCGCGCGCTCCCAACACCGCGCTGACTTTCTTGTGCCTCGTCGCTCTACTGATGAATCCTCGCCGCCCACCCTCCGCCGCTCGCCAGCGGAAGCTTCACCTTGGTCGCTCTGTTCACCTGAATGGTCGTCTTCTTATAGTCGCTCGCGTACCGATCCGCATTCACCCCGTCCTGATAGGCTTCCATCGTAAAGTTTCCCTCAGGCAAGAACGACAAATCAATTTCAAGATTGCGAGGCGTCCAGTCGGTCATCGCGCCCACGTACCAGTCTTTGCCATTTCTTCTCGCCACAACCACGTACTCCGCGATGCGCGCATCCAGCACTTTCGTTTCGTCCCACTCAGTCGGCACCGCACTGAGAAACTCCATCGCTTCCGGCTCCCGCAAATAATTCGAAGGGCTGTCGGACAACATCTGCAGCGGACTTTCATAAACCACATACATCGCCAGTTGCTGGCATCGCGTTCCCAGCGCCATCGGCTGATCATGAATCGCCGCGAAGGTCGTCCGCGTCGCGTTCCGCATCGCCCCCGGCGTGTAATCCATCGGGCCCAGAAACATTCGCGTAAACGGCAGCGTCACATTGTGTTTCGGTTCCGAGTCCGCGCTCCATTTGCTCCACTCCATCCCGCGCACGCCTTCCGTGCTGATCAAATTCGGCCAGGTGCGCGTCATCGTCGCCGGTTTCTGGTCGCCATGAAAGTCGACCAGCATTTTCCGCTTCGCGCATTCCTTACTCACTCGATAGTAGTAGTCGATCAGAATCTGATCACTGCGCTGCATGAAATCAACTTTAATTCCCTTCACGCCCCACTTCGCGAATTGATCGAGCGCCGGAATCAACTGGTCGTCCAATGTCTTCCACACCACCCACAAAATGATTCCAACATTTTTCTGCCGCGCGTAAGCAGTCAACTCGTTCATGTTGATTTCCGGAACCACCTCCAGCACGTTCCCCAGCTTGTACCAGCCTTCGTCGAGAATGATGTAAGGGATCCCGTACTTCGCCGCAAAGTCGATGTAATACTTGTACGTCGCCGTGTTGATCCCCGCCTTGAAGTCCACACCATAAACGTTGTTGTCATTCCACCAGTCCCAAGCCACCTTCCCGGGTTTGATCCACGAAGTGTCCGCAACCATCGAGGGCCTTTCCAGAAGATAAACAATCTGGTTGGTGAGCAGGTCGCCATCCCGGTCCGCAATTCCAATCACGCGCCAGGGAAACGTGCGAGTCCCGGCAGTCACCGCAATGTAGTCGGCGCTCTCGACCACTCTATAGTCGCGATCTCCCGTCAGACTTTCCTTCAGCGGGTAAGGAGGAAACGTCGCCGCCAGTCCGTTCCCGCCAGTCCCCCGCAACCACAGGCCCGGATAAGATTCCAAATCCGATTCCGCGATCGCCACCTTTGCGCCTTCTCCCACATCCACGACCGCAGGCAGCGTCGCGAGAAACGCCGGGGCAATCTCGCTCAACTTCTGAGGAATATATTTGCGTTCGTTGTGCGAAAAAAAACTGTCCTCCTGCGGATAATAAACAATGTCGTTCGCGGAAAAGTTAAACGCCGATTCCTCCCCGTGGATTTTCACCTGCCCCTGCCCCATCGAAGTTTCAAAGCGGTAAGCCGCGCCCTCGTTGTAGGCGCGGAACACCACCGCATATCCGCCTTCCATGTTTAGCTTCAGTTCGTTGTAGTGGTCGCGAATCTTCGCGAACTTTTGCCGCACCACCGGTTCCACCACCTGATCGTAAGACCGCTCCTTCGCGTCCACCAGCTTCGGTTGCACGCCCAGCTTCTTATGCTCCACGTCGAGCGAGAGCGTGCAATCCTCCATCACCGCGCGACCCTTCAGTACAACGTCGTAACGAATCTGCCCTTCCGTTCGGATTCTGATTTCAATTCGCCCGTCCGGCGACCGCAGGTCGTAGCTGGATTGCGCGTCTCCATTTCCAACGAAGACAGCGACGAACAGGAGTGATAGCAGAATGCGAGCAAGTGTCTTCATCGAAGTCACCTTTCAAGCGGAAGAGTTTGTTCCGTACGGGAGAAGAATCTTACTCGCGCCCACGGCAGCAACACAAATCATCACCGCACTTGGTAGAGCCTCAGTTTCAAGCTGAGGCTCATGTTTGATCCGGGTGCCCCATTTCTCGCGTCTTTTGCGAGAAGTGGGAACGGCAACAGGATGCTCATGTGGGGACAGCCGCCCTCGAGAGCCTGCCCTGAGCGAAGCCGAAGGGTCCGTCGAGCGAAGCTCGAAGGTTTCTCGTCGCGACCGGCGCAGCAGCTGAACCCTATAGCAGCACCGCGAATCTCATGCTTACCGTCGATCCCAGACCACCCTATTTCGAAACAGCCGCTGGCGGCCCCGATGTCGTGCGCGAAATCGGCTGCCCTTTCAAAACCTGATCCTTCAAGACGAAAATAAATTGTCGCAATTCCCGCCGCTGCCGCTCGATCACCGCGGTTTCCGTCTTATCGAGTTCTTTGTACTCATCGAACTCACGCTGCGCCTTCGCTCCCTCCCCGATCCGCTTGTAAGTCAAGCCGAGCCGGTAGTGCGCCTCGCTGCCAGCGGGGTTCGCCGCCACAGCCTTCTGATAAGCCGCGATCGCTTCTTGAAAACTTCCACGCGCAGAATACAAATTCCCCAGTTGCAAATAGGCCACGTCGAGCTTCGGATCGATCGCCGACGACTTCAGCAACAACGCCTCGACCTGCCGCAGCGCGTCGGGATTCTCCGAGCCCCGGTCGCGCTTCCACAGAGCCAGCGCATAGTAGTAGTTCGCGAACGCATTTTCAGGTTGATCATGAGCAAAACGCGCCAGCCTCTGCTCGACGCAAGGCAACGGCGTGGAAGTGGCCTCCTGCATCTCGCCAAGAAAAAGATAAGGAGCAGAGTCTGATGGAGAGTCTGAGGGAGCGTTTGACGCAGAAAGATCGGAAGCCGCGCACAAGCGCTGCGCCGCTTCCTCCACCGAACCGCTCGTATACAGCGCCGCCCCCAGCCCCGCCAGCATGCGCGCCGAATCCGGATGCAACCGAACGCCCAGCCCAAACACTTCCAGAGCCGGAGCAACCGCCCGGTGCAAAAGCAGCTCCGCCCCCCACGCAAAATAATTCAGCTCACTCCCATCCAGTCCAGCCGCGCGCTCATACTCCCGCACCGCGTCCAGAGGATCCTCCAGCTTCTCGTCAACATCTCCCAGCACGCGATGCAGATCCGCATCGTCTGGCTCCCCCAGTTCCTTTTCGCTCGCAAGCATGCGGTTCAGCTGCTCGCGAGCCTGCGCGAACTCTCCGCAAGCTTTCAGAGCCAGCGCCAGTTCAAACGCGTTGGCATGATCTCCGGGATCGACCTGATAAGCGGTCCTCAGCAGAGGAACGGCCTCGCGATATTTTTCCGAGTGTAAATAAAACTCGCCGAGCCCATGATTGGCCTCAAAGCTCCGCGGACTCTGCAGCAGCGCGGCGCGCAGCGCGCTTTCAGACGCAAGCGCGTCGTGACTAGCCGATCCCCCAGCCGCGGATGCGACTTCCGTCGATCCACTGCCCTCAAGGTTCAAAGTCTCTTTGGCCAGCACTTCCCCAGTTCGCATCCGGGTTTCCGATCCATGCCCGCCCGAGCCCGTCGAATCGGTGATGCCCGCCACAATGAAGTTAGGCCTGTCGTCAAGCTCAATCTCTGACGATGCCTTCGAAGCAGAAGACACAGAAGATTCTCCCGCTCCTCGCAACACAAGATCACAATGCTTCTTTTCCGCCGGCACGAGATTGATAAAACTCTCAATCGCGCCGCCTGACCCGGATTTCTCAATCTTCACCGCGTACTCACCGGCGCGAACCGCCAAAAAAGCAAAAGCCCCGCCCGCATCCGTTTTGGTCACAGCAACTTTTGATTGATCTTCCCGCTGAAGCAGCACAGAAGCCCCGGCAACCGCCTTTCCCGCCGAATCCCGAACCGTGCCCTCAACCTGCGCTTCCTGCTGCGGAGTAGAATCCTGCCCCAGCGCCGGCGACCAAGGCAAGCTCATCAAACCAGCCAGAAGCATCGCCAGCCCGCTCCAACGGCCGATCGCTCGCAGCGCAAAACGCAATTCGCGTTCGCTGCGTTCGGCACGCAAAAATTTCAACCTCGCAAACTCCTCTCCGCGGACCAGGCCTCAGCGCCCTGCGCGGGCTCACACACGTAAATATCCGGCGCAATCCCCGTTGCCTGCTGGTAAGTCCGCGCCATCTGCGCCCCGAAGGCAGCCGCGTTCTCTTCCCGCACCAGATTCACCGTGCACCCGCCAAATCCCCCGCCCGTCATTCGCGCCCCATACACCCCCGGACTCGCAGCAGCCAACTCCACCAGCAAATCCAGTTCCTTGCAACTCACCTCATAATCGTCCCGCAGGCTGGCGTGTGACGCATACATCAAACTCCCAACCCTGTCCGTATCGCCCGCCTGCAGCGCCTTCGCCGCGTCCAGTACCCGCTGATTCTCCGTGACCACGTGCCGGCAACGCCGATAGATCGTCTCCGGCAAAGCAGATTTGTATTTCTCGAGGTCCGCGATCCCCACATCGCGCAGCGCCCGAATTCCTGGAAGATGCCCCGCCAGAAGCCTGACTCCAGTTTCGCAATCAGCGCGGCGCCGGTTGTACTCTCCCGACGCGTGTTCGTGCCGAACCATGCTGTTGCATACCACCAGCCGAAGATCCCGCGGAACCGGGATCAGTTGATACTCCAGCGAACGGCAGTCGAGCATCAGCGCATTTCCGGCTGTGCCAAACGTCGCAATAAACTGGTCCATGATCCCGCAGCGCGTGCCCACGTATTCATGTTCCGCCGCCTGGCAAAGTTTCGCCAACTCCAGGCGCGGCAACCCGATCCCCGACAACACCGTCAAAGCCAGGGCAGTCGCCACTTCCAGAGAAGCCGACGAGCTGAGCCCCGCCCCCAGTGGGACCTCCCCGTGAATCACAAGATTCGCGCCCGAGAGTCTGTGTCCCGCGCTCTGCAACGTAGCCGCGACCCCGCGAATGAAATCGCTCCAGTGTCTTCGTGGCGGACCAGCCAGCGCGTCGAGTGAAAATGTAATCTTTTCGTCGAAGCGGTCGGAGTACGCTTCCAGAACGCGTTCCTCGCGCTTCGCCGCCGCAATCCAGGTATAAAACCCAATCGCCGCCGGCATCACGAAACCGTCGTTGTAGTCCGTGTGCTCCCCAATCAGATTCACCCGCCCGGGCGCGCGGAATATCCGCATCTCCGTCCCGAACATCTCCCGGAACCGCGCCGTCAGCAAATCGCCAGTCGATTCGGGCCGCAACACACTATCGATCATAACCGCCCGCTCGCGAGTTGCCCGGCTCGTCGAAGCAGCGCTCTGGGCTAAGGGACTCTCGTCTCTGCATGTGGTTTGTCAGCTTTCCCCGGTCAATCATTCCCGGTCAATCATTGACCGTCCGCGAATGTGCTGTCAAACAAAACCGTCCGCCATCGCCCCCTCAGCAGACTTCCACAGCATTGATAGTCCTCCCCATGCCGGGCAATCTAACCCCGCCGCACGCGGAAAAATCGCGCCCTGACCGCACTCAGCCTCGGCGTCCCCGGCCCCCCCCGATTCGCACTCATCAAGGAAAAAGAAAAGAAGATTTATCTGCTGGACCTCTTGGCTCCGCAGAAGGAACTGGCCGCCCAGCGCGCCAGAATCATCGTCGCCAAACCCGAAAACACAATCACGCTTCTATCCCCGTTTTTCTCTGCGATCTCCGCGGCCCTTCTCAGCGTCCTCAGCGGTTAAAAGCTTTTTCTCCCTCCCGCAGGAAAACCTACGACTGCCCCGGCTTCTCCACCACCGGCCCTGGAATCACCCCCGCCCCGGGCGCCGTCACCGGCACCACCACCGCCGCCGGCACAACCGGAACCGCAGCCGACGGCCTCGAATACGCCGTCCGCTCGTCCCACTTCCCAAAAATCATTTTCCCGGCAGTCGTCTGCAGCACTGATGTCACCGACACGTCAATCGTCTTCCCAATCATTTTCCGCGCGTTGTCCACCACCACCATCGTCCCATCATCCAGATACGCCACGCCCTGGTTATATTCCTTGCCTTCTTTCAAAATGAACACCCGCATGGTCTCGCCCGGCAGCACAATCGGCTTCAGCGAATTCGCCAGTTCGTTGATGTTCAACACCTGTACGCCCTGCAGTTGCGCCACTTTATTCAAATTGAAGTCGTTGGTGATGATCTTGCCTTCATACACCTTGGCCAGTTCGATCAGCTTCAAATCCACTTCCCGCACCGCCGGAAAATCATTCTCCACAATCTGAATCTGCAGCGTGGCAATTTTCTGCAGCCGCTGCAAAATGTCCAGTCCGCGCCGCCCCCGGTTACGCTTCAACGAATCCGCCGAATCCGCCACCAGCTGCAACTCGCGCAGCACAAACTGCGGAGTCACAATGATTCCGTCCAGAAATCCAGTCTCCGCAATGTCGGCGATGCGCCCGTCAATAATGACGCTGGTATCAAGAATCTTGTAGCTTTTTTTGGATTGCTTTTCCCCGCCAAAAATTCCACCCAGAGCCGCCAGATTCAGCAGGTCGCCCTTGGTCGCGCCCACCGCCAGCCCCACGTAAGCCATCAGCAGCATCACCAGAATCTGCAGAAAACTCTGCGTGCTGCCCGCAGGCACACTACTCCGGATCACCAGCGAAAACAGGTACGCCCCGCAGATCCCGAGCAGGCTTCCAATGGCAGCGCCGATCAGCCGCTTCAGGCTCACCCGCCGCAGCTGCCATTCGAACAGAACAATCGCCGCACCCACCGCCGCTCCCACTCCAGCATCCTGTATCTGCGTCAGCCGGAACGGACCAATCACGTAGCAAGTCGCAGCCACTACAATGACAAAAAGAAGGCGAATCAATACCAACTGCATATAAACCTCCCCGGACCGAACCCAGCCCACCCGCAGCTGTACTAAATCCGTCCGTGCCGTGCTCCCGAAGCCCCACTCGGAAACCAGCATTTCGCATGCAGGGCGCGCATGAATAGAAGAATGAACCTGCGCCCCGTCCCGGCCCGTAAGGGCTGGCCAGGAGTTGACTAAATCCACAACTGCACTTCCAACGCCAAGAGTATATACCCGCCAAAGCCACTGTGGGACGGCCAAAAGCCTGTGTGGGGACGGCCGCCTCGCGAGCCTGCCCTGAGCGAAGCCGAAGGGTCCGAGCGAAGCGCAGCTTCGCCGTACTTCGGTCAGAATGACAACCCGCAGAGAACAACACTTCAATTCAAAAACAAGTCGGGCCGTCCTTAACTTCAAGCTTTACTTCCTGAATCCGCGGAATCCGCAGCGAAGAAGTTTCGCTTTCTTCAAACACCCACCCGTCACTCACCACAAAATTCACCACCGAGCAAACGGCGATCGCAATCCCGTTCGCAACCAGATAGTTCATGTGCTCCCGTCCCACCATCACCCGCATCATCCCTAAATTGCCCGCGATCGAAACCAATCCGGCCGTAAGATTGAATCGCAGAAATCGCCCGAATCTATTAGTTTGTGTGGGGCGGGCACTCTTGCCCGCTGCTTTTGACTTTGGTCCTGCCGTCGCTTCGGTGGCGCAACTTTCTGTGCTGGATTTTCGGGCGGCGCGTTTTTGGGTGGCGCGGCGCTTCAGCGCTGCAAATAAAGTGCTCGGAAGATTCTGGGCTTTAGCCCCCGAGGGATGCCCGCCCCACGAAGGTCGCACTCGATCAGCCCACGTGAACCGCTCATGCCAAAAGAAGTTGTGCACCACCGCGGCCTCCACCGCGAGCGCGGTCGCCGCAAGATAGTTGCATCGCAGCACGCTCTTGAAGAGAAACAACACACCAAACTGCACAAAAATTCCAACCGCGCCCACGAAATTAAACTTGCACCAGCGCACCAACGTACAGGTGCGCGTCAAATGCTTTCCGATTTTTATCGCTTTTTCGCTGCTCGCGAGCGAGCCGGATCCGCGCAACCTGTTGTCACCCAATGCGTTGCCCGGAAACGAATTTGCCGCGCTTAGCGCCGAACTCTGCAAGTCATTGCCAGCGCTGGGATTACTGGAGCCCTTCCCTGCAAAAGTGTGACCGTTGAGCGAGTTTCGGTCTGGCCTATGCAACGCAACTCGTTCCCCCACAAGCATTTGCCAGGATGTTGCATCGCGCAAGCGCCGCTGCATTCCGCGTAACGTCCTCGCCCCGCAAGAGTTAGCGCCGCTCATCTCCGTAATTCCCGCCCTACTCGCCCTCATTGCGTGATCCTTTCTTCGCGATACAGCCGCACCGTGTTCTCAATCGTGAAAACCACCAGCATCAGCCCCATTCCCGCCAGACCAACCGCGCCGCCCACGTCGGACAGGCGATATTCGCCTCCGGGAAAGTGAATCACCGGTTTCCACAGCAACGCTAAGTTCCCTACCGCCAGCAGGATGCGCAGTTCCGTCGGCCCAAACCTCCAGAACGACAGTCGAAACTCACCCAGCGCATGCGTCGCCAGATACGTCTGGATCGAAAGCATCAAGAAAGCGACGAGCAGCCCCATCGCAATCCACGGATGCATATATCCCGACAACGCCAAACCACCCATAAGTGCAAGAGCGCCAATGCTATCCACCATGTGGTCCACATAAAATCCGTAGCGCGGACGCTGCCGCTGCCGCACTCTTGCCAACGTTCCGTCCAGTGAGTCGCCCAGCCAGTTGAGCGCAAGGCACGCGATCACTCCCAACAGCCAATATCGATTCCAGGAGGCGAGCGCGTAGCATGTGCCGGCGCTGATCTGTGCGGCTAAACCCAATGCTGTCAGGTGGTCCGGGGTGATGCCGGTCGGCGTGCGCGCGGCCATCCACACCAGCGCGCGCTTTTCTGCCGCGGCCGACCAACTCTCTTGTAAGCGGCGGGTCTCCTTGGGCATTTCCTGGAGAGGCCGGGCTCGCCTCATCTCTAACAAAATGCGTGGGTTCACCTGTTCGCAAAATTCAGTCATGGTTTTGGAACCAGGGGTTACCATGTTGCCTCCCTTGATGGATTCTTTGCTTTCGCATTTCATTGCGTTTTGCTTCGCGTAGGTTCTGGGAGCACTTTGCGCGAGCAGCGACGGGGCGGCAATGCACTGGGGGTCATGCGGGAGTCAAATGGAGATCATTCAGTAAGTGGTTGAAAAATAGCGGGGTTATTAGCGGAGGTCAGATGCGACTTCGGGAGAGGCCTTGGGGCATGTGCCTACGAGGCGGCGCCGGTGGCGCCGCCGGCAAAAAGCAGATTCCTCACGCCTGACGGCGTTTCGGAATGACAAAGAGCTAAGTTAACGCAAAGGAGTTAACGCAAAGAGGTGGCGGCTTCGGCGATTGCGGCGCGGAGTTGAGTCACGGACCAGGTGATTTCTTCTTTGGTGATTACGGCGGGTGGGGCCAGCAGGAGGTGATCGCCGGAGATGCCGTCGACGCAGCCTCGCATGGGGTAGACGAGGAGTCCGCGGGTCATGGCGGCGGAGGCGACGCGTCCGGCGAAGTTTAGTTCTGTTGCGAAGGGGCGTTTGCTTTTCTGGTCGGCGACGAACTCGACGGCCCACAGGAGGCCCAGGCCGCGGACGTTGCCGATAACGCTGGACGCATCGATGCTATGACGAGCATCGCCGCGCGGATCGGCGCTGCGCAGGGATTCCAGGGCCAGCTTGAGATGTGCGGCTACTGTGCCGGGGCGAGTGGAATCTGCGGCGGCGATCAGGTTGGTTGATTGCAGGTGCTGGAGCACGGCGCGGCCGGCGGCCAGCGAGACGGGATGGGCGTTGTAGGTGAAGCCGTGGAGGAATGCGCCGGAACCGGTGGCGATGGCGTCGATGACTTTCTTGCTGGCAATGACTGCGCCAAGCGGGGCGTATCCGCTGGAGAGTCCTTTGGCGGTTACGAGGATGTCTGGGGCGAGATACGAATCGCCTCCATTCGAATTGTTTTGATTGCTGCTTTTTTCGTTTTCGTTTTTCTCGTTTTCGTTTTTTCCCAGCCAGTGGTCGACGGCGAAGTTGCGGCCGGTGCGGCCCATGCCGGTCATGACTTCGTCGGCGATGAGGAGGACACCGTGGCGGCGGCAGATTTCGGCGATGGATGGCAGATATCCGGGCGGGGGAACGACTGCGCCCAGCGTGGCGCCGCTTAACGGCTCGAAGAGGAAGGCGGCGGCTTCGCCTT
Organism: uncultured Acidobacteriaceae bacterium; assembly: GCA_963719575.1. Classification (GTDB taxonomy): domain Bacteria; phylum Acidobacteriota; class Terriglobia; order Terriglobales; family Acidobacteriaceae; genus Sulfotelmatobacter. Next base: position 153,693 of record CAVRCN010000018.1, on the reverse strand, counting down.
TGGTGGCGGCGATGGCGTGGTCGAGTTCGGCGGCGTATTGCTGGCCGCAGTTGCGGCAACTGTCGGTGCAGTCGAAGGCGCAACGGTAGCAATAGGGCATGCCTATATGGGTGAATTCGCGGACCATGGGCAAGTAGATTTCGCGGCGGCGTCTATTGCCGGAGACAGATAATGCTCCCAGGGTTGAGCCGTGATAGCTCTGCTGGCGGCTGAGGATCTGGTAGCGGCGCGATTGTCCGATTTCGACTTGATACTGGCGCGCGAGTTTGAGCGCGGTCTCGATGGATTCCGAGCCGCCGCTGGTGAAGTAGACGGCTCCGCCGCGAAAGTTTTCGCCGGCGAAGGCGAGAAGTTCTTCTGCGTAGGCTTCGGCGACTGGGGTGGTGAACTGGCTGGTGTGGACGAATTCCAGTTCTGCCGCCTGCTCTGCCATGGCGGCGGAGATTTTCTGGACGCCGTGGCCGATGAAGTTGACGGCTGCGGAGCCGGAGAAGTCGAGATACTTTTTGTTGCTGGAGTCCCAGAGGTAGACGCCTTCTCCGCGGACGGCGGCGGGGAAATCTTTTTTGAAGGAGCGGCGGAAGACGGGGGAACGGCTGATGGTCACTTCCGGATTATGAGGTGGGGTGGGGCGGGTGTCAAAAGGCAGTGGCCAGGGGTCAGGGGGCAGTGGCCAACGGCGGCGGAGATTTTCTGAACGCCGTAGGCGATGAGAGAGCGGCGGAAGACGGGGGAACGGCTGATGGTCACTTCCGGATTATGGGGTGGGGTGGGGCGGGTGTCAAAAGGCAGTGGCCAGGGGTCAGTGGGCAGTGGCCAACGGCGGCGGAGATTTTCTGAACGCCGCAGGCGATGAAGGAGCGGCGGAGGACGGGGGAACGGCTGATGGTCACTTCCGGATTATGGGGTGGGGTGGGGCGGGTGTCAAAAGGCAGTGGCCAGGGGTCAGGGGGCAGTGGCCAACGGCGGCGGAGATTTTCTGAACGCCGCAGGCGATGAGGGAGCGGCGGAAGACGGGGGAACGGCTGATGGTCACTTCCGGATTATGGGGTGGGGTGGGGCGGGTGTCAAAAGGCAGTGGCCAGGGGTCAGGGGGCAGTGGCCAACGGCGGCGGAGATTTTCTGAACGCCGCAGGCGATGAAGGAGCGGCGGAGGACGGGGGAACGGCTGATGGTCACTTCCGGATTATGGGGTGGGGTGGGGCGGGTGTCAAAAGGCAGTGGCCAGGGGTCAGGGGGCAGGGGGCAGGGGTCAGGGGTCAGGGGTCAGGGGTCAGGGGTCAGGGGTCAGGGGTCAGGGGTCAGGGGTCAGGGGTCAGGGGTCAGGGGTCAGTCAAAGGCGGGGGCAAGCGGTGTTCGCCGACGCATGTTCTAGAGTCTGGGGAGGAGGAAGCCGGTGTCGCGGCGGTGCTGGACATATTGGTCGCCGAAGACGGTGATCATAAGGGCTTCCTCGCGTTTAGCTTTCAGGGTGATTCCAACGGCCGCAACTACGATTGCCAGCAGGCCGCGCCACTCGCCGATCACGATGGCGGTTCCGGAATAGGCGAGCATCAGGCCTGTGTAGATGGGATGGCGCACGTAGGCGTAGGGACCGGAGCGGATCAATTGATGGTTGACTTTAAGACTGATCTGGGCGCTCCAATTGGCTCCGAGAATGGTGCGGGCCCAGATGGCAAGGGCGGCGCCGAGAAAGGTCAGGACCACTCCGGCGCGCTGGATGGCGAGGTTGGGCGCCAGGAAGCGCTCCCCCAGGAAGCCGGCCTGGAAATAATGGGAAAAAAGCAGAGCGAAGGCAAAGCCCACTACCGCCAAGGTGAAGATCCGGGCGGCGAGCGGTTCCCTCGATTGCGTAGATTTGACGCGAAAGGCGGCGACCAGCCAGTAAATGCCGAGCCCATACCAGGGCCACAGTTCGATTTGCCAGAGCGTTAAGTTTGCCATCTTTCCCTGCACGGTCAGGTCTTGGCGCGCGCGCGCGAAGACGGGTTTCGCCGGGGAGTGGTGCGCCGCAGGCGCTCGATCCAGGCCAGTTCCGAGCGAATCTGTTTTTTCAAGAAGGCGATCACGACTTCGCCGTAAGACTCGACTTTGAAGTTGTCGGTCAGCCTGGCCAGCTTAGTTTCGCGTTGCCGCAGGTAGGCTGTGCGCTGTTCGAGAATCGCCGTGCGGGCCGCGGGGCCGATCATCGCAAACATGCCGACGCGAGCGACAAAGCCTTCCTGGGAGCGCGCGTCCTGCGCCGTGAATTCCGTCAGCTGCCGGAGTAACTCGCGGTGACCCTTTGGGGTGAGCGCGTATTGCTGGCGGGTCTGGCCGCGGTCGCCGGGCACGGCATTCTTTTTCACCCAGCCGTCGCCGGTAAACCGGCGCAGCAGCGGATAGATCAGATTGTTGTGCATGTCGCCGTGGCCGAAGATGAATCCGGCCTCGCGCTTGAGCTGGTAGCCGTGTTTGGGTCCGTCCAGAAGCAGGCTCAAGACTATTAGATCAAACATGACACAGTCATTATTGATCTAATAAGAAAGGAAATCAAGGCTGCCCGATTTGCAGGATTACTTTGCCGTAGTTTTTGCCGGATTCGAGGAGTTTGTAGGCTTCATTGGCTTGGGCGAGGGGGAAGACGTGGCCGATTTGGGGAGTTAGTTTTTTTTGCGCGATCCAGGTGCTGAGTTGCTGCCAGGCGGGCTGCATGATTTCGGGCTTTTGCGAGAGGTAGGTGAGCCAGAGGCCTTGGACGGCGGCGGATTTGGCGTACATGGCGCGGAGGTCGAGTTGCGGTTGTTTGCCGGTGGCGGTGCCGTATTGAATGACGCGTCCGAAATCGCGCAGGCAGCGCAGGCTTTTGGCGGTGTGTTCGCCGCCCAGCATTTCGAAGACGGCGTCGACGCCTTCGCCGTGGGTGAGATTTTTTACGACTTCTTCGTAGTCGTGTTTTTTGTAGTTGATGGGGTGTTGCAGGCCGAGGGGTTTTACTTTGGAGAGCTTTTCGTCGGAGGAGGACGTGCCGTACATTTCTATGCCGAGGAGGTGACCAATCTGGACGGCGGCGGTGCCGACGCCTCCGGCTACGGCGTGGATGAGGACGCGGGGAGTGCGGGGAGGTCTGGAGGAGTCAAAATCCCCACTTCTCGCAAAGGACGCGAGAAATGGGGCACCCGCGTCTGGTGCGGGGCTCGGAGTCATTCCTGCTTGCCAGTAGGCCAGGTAGGCGGTGAAGTAGTTGACGGGGAAGGCGGCGGCTTGCTCGTTGGTCCAGTGGTCGGGGATGGGCCAGAGCAGGTTCGGGAAGGCGGTGGTTTTTTCGGCGAAGGCGGCCCACTGGGCGTAGCCCATGACACGGCGTCCGGTGGATTCGCCGTTTGCCGTGAGCTCGACGCCGGCGAATTCGCGCCCAGCGATGAGTGGAGGCGGAGGAGTGCCGGGGTAGCCGCCTTTGGCGGTCATGAAGTCGGCGAAGTTGAGGCCTCCGGTGGCGACGCGGATCAGAGTCTGACCGGGCTTGAGGACGGGGTCGGGGACAGTTTGGATGGCCAGGGAATCGGGTCCGGTTAGGGCGGTGATGACCAGGGCCTGCATTTGAGGAGAGTTTAGCAGGTGGGGGGCTTCTGGCTTCTGGAGTCGGGCTTCGGGAGTCGAAGGGGTGGCACTGGTGGGTGTTGCCTTCTCTGGCTCAGGAAATCCGGCTGGCTGTATTTGGGGTAGTCTACTGCAAGGTCAAAAAGCAGCAAGAGTTCCTTCGACTGCGCTCAGGACAGGTACGCTCCACACGAGCCACATGGGCAAACTGCTTCGATTTTTCCGGCCTTCGCACCAGCACACGGCGTTTTCGGCGACGCTGTTGATGATGACGGCGGTGATGCTGTCGCGGGTGATCGGGTATGCGCGCGAGGCCTATATTGCGTATGCGTTTGGCGCGGGGGCGCGTACGGACGCGTATGTGGCGGCGTTCACGCTGCCCGACTTTCTCAACTACATTCTGGCCGGGGGCGCGGCTTCGATTACATTCATCTCGATCTACACGCGGTTTCTGGCGGAGAAGCGTGATGCCGACGCGCAGAAGACCTTTTCCATCGTGATCACGGTGATGACCACGGTGATGGTGGTGGGAACGATCCTGACGGAGATTTTCGCGCCGGAATTTGTGCACTGGTTCGTGAAAGATTTCAAGCCGGACCAGATCGAGCTGTGCGCTCACCTCACGCGAATCCTGCTGCCGGCGCAGATTTTCTTTTATGTGGGCGGAGTGGTCTCGGCCGTTTTACTTTCGCACCGGCTGTTTCTGCTGCCGGCGTTTGGGCCGCTGATTTACAACCTGTTCATCATTGTGGGCGGAGTGGTGGGTGGACGGCATTATGGGATCGCATCACTAGCGTACGGTGCGCTGATTGGGAGCGTCGCTGGACCTTTTCTGGCGAGCGTGATCGGGGCGGCGCGCATTGGCACCGGGTACCGTCCATCGTTTGATGTGAGCAATCCGGCGTTTCGGGAATGGGTAAGGCTGTCGATTCCGCTGATGCTGGGAGTGTCGCTGGTGACGGCGGACGATTGGATTCTGAGGCATTATGCGTCGGGGGTGGTGGGCGCGATTTCTCTGCTGAACTATGCGAAGCGGCTGTTTTCGGTGCCGATTGCGGTGTTGGGGCAGGCGACGGGGCAGGCGTCGCTGCCATTTTTTGCGCGGCTGTTTAACGAGAAACGGCTGAAAGAATTTTCCGCGACGGTGAGCGATTCGGTGTACAGGATTTCCGCGGCGGCGTTTCTGGCTACGGGATGGATGATGGCGGCGGCGCTGCCGCTGATCGATCTGGTCTACCGGCGCGGGCGATTTGTTTTTTCTGACGCGGAGACTACGGCAGTTTATTTTTTCTGGTTTTCGCTTTCGCTGGTGCTGTGGTCGGCGCAGGGACTTTATGCGCGGGCATTTTATGCGGCGGGCGATACGCTGACGCCGATGACGGCGGTGAGCGTGATCACGGTGGCGTCGTTGCCAATTTATTCCTTTTTGTTTCACACCTTCGGGGTGATCGGGCTGGCGTGGGCGTCCGATATTGGGATTGGGATGAACCTGGTGGCGCTGGCCTGGCTGCTGCACTATCGCAAGCTCATTCTGCTGGGCGAGATGCGCTGGATGGAGCTGGGCAAGGCGGTAGTAACGGCGGTGGTTGCGGGAGCTCTCAGTTTCGAAGTAGCGAAGGTTGTGCCGCTCGCGACTTCCGGAAGTGGAAGCCGGGTGGCGGATCTGCTGCGGCTGGGGATGATCACGATGACGTGGGCCGCGGCGGTGGCGGCTGGACTGTGGCTGCTGCGGTCGGAGTTGCCGGGGGATTTACGGCGGCGGAAGGTTACGGCGTATCCCGGAGTGGCGGAAGGGCAGAGCGAGGAGATTATGGACGCTGGGAGGGAGCCTTAGGGCTTGGATTTACCCCAGTGGTCAGGGGTCAGGGATCAGTGGCCAGATCTCTGCGGGGGCTGGGCGGTTTTTTCTTTCTTCTTCTTCTATTTCTTTTTTCTTCTTGTTCTTCTTCGATTCTCTTCTCGTAGGGCCTCTGATGCGGTTTCAAAACTGAACTCGCCCGGAATCGAACTCTGCTCGAAAACTTTATGTACCTCAGTTATGACAATCGACTGGACGTTCGCTCAATGATGGGCACTGCCGCCGTCGCAGCGTTGGTTAGCGCGCTCGCACGGAAGAAGGTCTCGAGAGAGAACCGCGGGGGCCAGCCATGGCGGCGCACCTCACAAACTTACGAAAAGGACGATTGAATGAAAACGCATTTAGTCTTCGCCACGCTGTTCCTGACTTCTCTGGCCGCCTTCGGCGCCCACACGCAACCCAGCCCATCCAGCCAATTCCGCCGAAACCATTCCCGGCAAACCAGCAAAGCCAGCCGCAAGACCGTGCCGCACGCCAACGGCGGGGCAGCGGCACGGCCAGCGACTATGGGAAAAACCACGGGCACGAACCCGGCGGCCAAGGGGAGATTCGTGAACCGTCCGGCGACGTCGAGCACCGCGACCGCGGTGAGCCTGGTGGCTGGGGCGCGGTTTCCGCTGTCCGGCGTGGATGACAACAATACGATGCAGGTGGCGGGAGATTTCAACGGCGACGGCAAGACAGATGTCGCGAAAATCGTGTTGAATGTCGAGACCTACAGCATTGCCGTGCTGCTGGGGAACGGCGATGGAACCTTTCAGGCGGCGAAGCTGACCGCCACGCCCAACGACACGGACGATCCGATCCTGGTGGGAGACGTGAACGGCGACGGGAAGGACGACATCGTGATGATTCATCCTGGAGATGAGTGCGGTGGTGTCAGAAAACCAGCCAGTGCGCATGCAGTGAGTGATTGCGTGTCATCTTCGACGCATGGACTGTTCGAAGTGTCATCTTCGATGGACGTACTGCTCAGCAACGGCGACGGGACGTTCGCGACGGCCGTCAACTACGCGATCAGTGGGATCGGGCTGAGGGGCGGAGTGCTGACCGATATCAACGGCGACGGCAATCTGGACGTGCTGGTTTTCGACGACGCGGAACCGGCGAACGTGATCGAGTTATTGGGAAGCAGCACCGGCGTTTTCCAGGCAGCGGTTACGCTGGCGCCACTGAGTGTGGCCGCGCCCGATGACATGTTCTTTGCCGACTTTAACGGCGACGGGAAACTGGACTTCGCCGGCGATGTGGACGGGCAGGTACAGGTGACGCTGGGAGCGGGGAGCGGCACCTTTGGATTGCCGGTTGCGCTGACGGTTCCGGGCGGGGATTTCAAGGGCTGCGGCTTGCTGGCGGGAGATCTGACCGGAGACGCCAAGCCCGAGATCGTAGCTCTTAACTGCGACTCCAACACGCTGACGGTGTACGTGAATAACGGCGATGGCACGTTCCAGGCCGGAATTTCCTACAACAACAATGGCGATCAGGACCAGTATCCCTACAGCGCGGCGATCGGCGACATGAACGGCGACGGCAAGAATGACATCGTGGTGGCCAACGAGGAGACCGCCGATGTCAGCGTCTTTCTGGGAGACGGAACCGGCGCGCTCAAGGTCGAGCCGCTGAGCTATGACGTGGGCGGATTTGCCTGGGAGCAGCCGCTGGTGGCCGATTTCAACGGCGACGGGCTGATGGACGTGGTGGAATCCGATGACGAATACAACCTGGTGTACTTGCAGGGTTACGGCGACGGCAGCCTGTGGGCCGCTCCCAGTTACGATTTGCCCAACAGCTTCTCCGGATACGCCTACACCTACAGCGTGGCCACGGGCGACTTCAATGGAGACGGCATTCCGGACGTGGTGGTGGGGCAGGCGTACAACTATGGTTCCACGGGCGTGACCGTGTACTTGGCCAAGGGCGACGGCAGTTTTTATCCCGGAGTGAGCTACGGGGCGAGCGACCGGATGGGTTATGTGGCAGTTGCCGATTTCAACGGCGATGGAAAGCTGGATATCGCGGCCACCGACTCGCAAGGCGGTGTGGTTCAGATCTTTCTGGGGAACGGAGACGGGACATTCAGTATAGGAGGAACATATCCCACCGACGCGGGCGAAGGGCCCTATCCGCAGAACGTGGTTACCGGAGACTTCAACCATGATGGCGTGATCGACTTGGCTATCGCCAACGAGGACACCGGTTCCGTGGGAGTGCTGCTGGGCGTTGGCGACGGGACGTTCGCGACTGCCGTCAGCTACGCGCTCGAGGGTTATTCTCCGCAGACCATCACCGCCGCAGACTTGAATGGGGACGGTTTCGTTGATCTTGCCGTGACCGCCTACACCGACGGCCCGCCGGCAGTCGGCATTCTGCTGGCGAATAACGACAAGAGTGGGACCTTCCAGGCACCGACGTATTACAACGTGGACGGAGAACCGGACTTTGTAACATTCGGGGATTTGAACAAGGACGGAAACGTCGATATGGCGGTCACCCTGTATGAAGGGAACATCTATCCCGGGACCGTTGAGATTGCCCTGGGGAATGGAGATGGCACGTTCAAGACTGGCGTGGACTATGCGAGCTCCGCGTTCGGCGCTGGCTTGTCATACACGGAGCCAGCCGATATTCAAATGACGGACTGGAACGGTGACGGCAACCTGGACCTGGTTTATGTGAACAGCGAAGTCGGCACACTGGCCATTATGCTGGGCAACGGCGACGGGACGGTGAGCGCCCCGGTTGAGTTCCCGGTGACCGAATATGCGTGGGGCATGGCGCTGGCGGATGTGAATAACGACGGAGCCGTGGATGTGCTGGTGGGGAATGACGAATCGGGCGGATTCAGCGTGCTGCTGAATGGTGCCGGCAGCGGCACCGCTCCCAACTTCACGATGGGGACGGGAACGGGGAGCGCAAGCGTGACTGCGGGTTCGCCGGCAACCTACGTGCTGAATCTGGTGGGGCAAAACGGCTACAACGGCACCATCACGTTCACTTGCGGCGAACTGCCGGCGGAAGCGACATGCACGTTTACTCCGGCGTCGGTCGTCGCGCTGGGCAACACGGCTCTCACCACAACTCTCACCATTGACACGACGGCAGCGTCAGCAAGCCTGCTGAGGCCGGCGAGGCCAGGGGTGACGCCTGGTTCGCCAATATCTGGTTCGCCGATCTGGCTGGCCAGCTTGAGCGGTATGGGCCTGTTGGGCCTGCTGCTTTCGGGGAGCGGGGCGAAGGGCTGCCGTCGGCGGGCCAGCGTGCTGCTCGGAGTCGCGCTTCTGGTGACGCTGGGCGCGTTGGCAGCGTGCGACAACGGCAGCCACACCACCAAAACCATCACGCCGCCTAACCTGGGCACGCCGGCCGGCAGCTACACGGTGACGGTCACTTCGACCGGAACCGGTACACCAGCGCCCACGCACAGCGTGAACGTTACGCTGATCGTGCAGTAGGGGGTCGGGCTTCGGGCTTCAGCTTTCGGGCTTCGGCGAATCCTTTCTATGCCTCGCTGAAGCCCGAAGCCGCTTCTACCGGCGGTGACGTTCCGCGGGGCGTGCGCGGCCTTCGCGCGGGGCGCGGCGTTCTGCTTCGCTGCGTCCGATCAGGCGGTGACTTTCGGCGCGGCGCGCGGGTTCATAGCGGCGCACCCCGGCGTAGGGATGCGCGTAGAAGCGGCGGTTGGCCCAGGTGCGTCCCCAGGGCGCATTGTTGATGAAGATTCCGTGACCGCGCCAGTCGAAGCGGGCGAAGCCCCATCCCCAGGGACGGAAGGCCACTCCGATGTTGATGCCGAAGCCGAAGCGGATGGCGCCGCCCACAAAAAATCCCGGACGCGGCGGCCAAAAGACCACCAGCGGGTCGTAGGCGGGGACGCAGATGAAGCCTGGGTCCACGGGCTCGATATCGATGTAGGGGCCGTCAGCGTTCACGACGATCTGATCGTTGCTGTGCAGGTAGCCGTAGTCTTTGGCTTTCTGACGCATGCGCTGCACCGCGTCCATCACGTCCTGACGCTGCGCGAGAAAAGCATCGCCGAGATTTCTGGTCCAGTCCATATCGGAAGACATGGTTTCGAGAACGGACGGGAAAGGAAGCAGCGCCTGCACGCTCGGGTCCCAGGAGAGCTGGTCGTCGGTAATGGCCTTGGCGAGTGCGTCGCCGGTGAGGTAATGGTGCTCGTCGGCCCATTTGGCGGCGTCGGGAATCTGGTCAGAATAAGTTGCAGCGGCGAGCACCTGCGCCAGCAGCGGGTCGGGATAGAGCGCCACGCGGGAGACCAGTTTGTCTAACTGGTCGGGCGAATAGGAAGGCGGCGGAGCCTGGTCGGAGGCCTGGTCAGGCGGAGGAGCTTGATTCGGTTCCTGGGCCAGAGCTGTGGCTGAACACGCGATGAAGAGTGATGCAGCCAGAAGGCTTGCGATGAATTTGTTGTTTCGTAATTTGTCGGTTCGTGGGGAAGATTGCATGTGCTTGCTCCGTTGGAGTTAGGACTCTCCGCAAAAAAGTGCTCTACATAAGAAATGGATGCGTGAGGTTGGGGGCGAGTTGCGAGGAAATTTTGGGGTGTGCAGACGATCGTGCGGCGAAGGGTCGGGCAACGATTCTTCTTAGGCTCGGCTATGCGCGGGTTGTGTGTGTTGGCCTCTGGATGCTCGGCTGCTCCGCCACCAAGACGATGGCATCTTCCAATTGCGGAAGTCCTGCCTGTACGCCGTATTCGCGACGAGCCCAGAACTCTGGGACGAGATATACTTCGCCGAGAGGGATGGAGTGCTCTGCCATCATGCCCACGAGCGGGTCGCTTGTCGGCAACACCGAGACTCTGTCCAGCTTATGAGCATTGACCTTCGAGAGATGCTTCAGAAGCGAGGTAGTAATCGTCGGAATGGTCGCCCCCAATCCCTCGCGATCAATCCACGGGGCGCTCAGAACAAGGTTCCATTTGTCGGACAGGCCGCTCTCTGACTGAAGCAGCATGGCCAAGGCAAAGTCCCCCATCTGCTGGGTCATTTGCTGGAGAAACTCGACCGTCTCTCTCACTAGCGGAGAAGGGTTCGCTACCAGCGTTTTGTAAGCCACGTGAAAACTCCGTTGGGCTTGGCCGTCAGCCATCCAAGATGCGCTTGGCTGCACTTGCATTGTACTTGCCGGGAGTATCGTATCGCTGTTCGGGATCCCACTGCACAGCTTTTGACCAGTTGTCGAACAGTTCCTTGTTTTTTCTTACGTCGATCTCTGCGCTGAGGTCCGCAAGCACTTTGAGCTGGTCCAGGCTGTGCACTTTGAATGCTCGTGCAATTTCGCCCAGCAGCGGCGACTCCTTGACACGGAGCAGGCGGCAGATTCGGGCCTTCAGCGCGAGTTCGACCGCATACCCCGCGAGGTAAACGCACCCGTCGTAGAGGCGTGCCTTGTAAAGCGCCTCTGCCTCCCGCAATCTTAGCCGGGAGAGATCCTGCAAGTCATTCCTCGTTATGGGGCTTGTCCTGGCCATCCGCACCCAAGGCACTCAGTATAGTTCAAGATTCCCGTCTCCACTTTTCCCCCAGTAGAAACAGGCATCCCTTGCGGGGGATGCCTGTAGTGTGTTGGACAAATTGTGCGGAAAGCTTACGCGCGGGCGCCGACTGCAGCGGGCTCGGGCGTGGAGACGCTCTTGTCTTCGCCGTTGGCTTTCTGCTGGCCGGTCTGGCCGGTGGTGCCGCCCTTGCGGATATCGATGCCGCCTTTGAAGAAGGCGCCGTCTTCAATGGAGATGCGGGCGGCGACTACGTCGCCGGTGAGCGAGCCGTCACTGCGGATATCCACGCGGTCGCTGGCGGTGAGGTTGCCGCGCACCTTGCCTAGGACCACGATTTCGCGGGCATTGATGTTGGCTGCGACCACGCCGTTGCGTCCGATGGTCACGCGGTTGCCGGCGAGATTAATGGAGCCTTCGACCCGCCCGTCAATGTAAAGGGACTCGGAGCCGGTGACCTCACCCTTAATAACCAGCGACTTGCCGATGGTGGCCTGGTCGGCGGTGGTGGTTGCGGTAAGGGGGCGTGGGGCTGAGACAGGCTCGCTGGTCGCCATGGCAGGAGTGCTTGGGGTTGACGTAGTAGGACGCTCTGGCTCGGCTGGCCGGCCCGGGGTCTGAGGCTGATTCGTCGGCTTCCACATGGGGTAAAAGTCCTTTCCTTGTTGGGGATTAGGGGCCACTCGCCGCACTTCCGTGACCAAAGTCGATTGTACTCCGAGTCTCAAAATGAGCGCTGTGGAAAAGTCCTTTATTTTCAACGGGAGTTCCTAGTCAGATACGTCTTTTAGGGCATGTACAGGCGGGTATTTTCACGGCTTAGGGAGCTTGGTTTGGGAGGGACCGTGTAAAGGTTGCCGGAAAAAATTGCGGGCTGCTGGAACTTTCCGCCGCGATTGGGAGTTATGCTATTGGACGAAGATTAATCGAAGATCGCTTTCGGCCGTCCAATGAAAGGAAGCGGTTGAACTCATCTGAATTAAGTCCAGAAATGGAGTGAACCCATGCTTGAAGAAGTTGCCGTCCAGCCTACCCTCGTGATCGCCCGGCCCCAGGCCGGCGAATACGCGCCTTATTATGACCGCTACATTTCTTTGATCGAGGAGAACGACATTCTTGGCACGCTGGACCGCCAGCGGCGGGAGACGGTGCTGCTGCTTTCCGGGTTGAGCGAGGAGCAGGGCGACTTTAGTTATGCGCCGGAGAAATGGAGCGCGAAGCAGGTGCTGGGTCACGTGTGCGATACGGAGCGCGTTTTTGCTTACCGGGCGCTGCGGATTGCTCGCGGCGATGCCACGCCGATGGAGGGCTTTGAGCAGGACGACTATGTGAAGAATGGTCCGTTCGCGCGGCATGCGATCGCCGAGGTGATTGAAGATTACATTGCGGTGCGCCGGGCGACGATCTCGCTGTTGCGGAGTCTGGAGGAAGCGGCGTGGTCGCGGCGCGGAGTGGCCAATAAGAATGAGGTCACGGTGCGGGCGCTGGCTTATACCATTGCGGGGCATGAGGTGCATCACCGGAGGATTCTGGAGGAGAAGTATTTTGGGGGACGGTGAAGAGGGCGATTTCAGATTTCAGATTTTTGATTTTAGATTTCTGACTTGAAGGCAGGGAGTCCGAAGAGGAACTCTTAGGTGACCCAACGCGCAGTTACTGAATTGCTGCACGGGAAAGGCGCGCACGCAGACCCCTTGGCGTGCGTGGAGGATTTGGCTGTGGAGCTGGCGGCACGGCAGGTCGCGGGATTTCCTCATTCGGTGGGGCAGTTGGTGTTTCACATGAATTACTGGATGGATTACGAGCTGCGGCGCATTCGCGGCGAGAGGCCGGAGTATCCGGAGCATTCTGCGGAGAGCTTTCCGGCGGCGGCGTTGCCTGCTGACGCGGCGGACTGGAATCGACTGCGCGATAGGTTTGCTGACTTGCTGGATGGGTACACCGCGTTGGCGAAATCGTCACGGCAGGAACTCGACCGCGCAATCGAAACCGTGCACGAGGGCGATACGAAAGTTGCCGGGACGCTTGAGGCCGTGTTGTGGCAGATGGTGGCGCACAACAGTTATCACACCGGGCAGATCGCGATGATCCGGCGCGCGCTGGGAGCGTGGCCCCCGCGCGGCGGCGGGGACACGTGGTGACTGTCGCCTCATAATGCTTGTCATCCGGAGCGGAGTGGATGCTTCGCGAAGCGAAGCATCCACGGAGTCGAAGGACTCCGCGCCCGCTTAACGTGAGATGAACAGTGCGAGGAGTTTGCACGATGCTGCCGAGTGCCAGTGGAAACTCCCTGATGACGTACAAAGGCGAAGCGGGATGACCGTTCGCGCGTGCGGTATCCTGATGACTGGCGGCTGAACTCTTCTCTCCATGCTTTCTGATTCCACCATCCTCAAACACATCGCCCGGCAGCCGAAGCGCTCGGCAGGATTTAAGCAACTGGTTCGCGAGCTGGGCGTGCGTGGCGATGGGCGCGGCGAACTGAATTCCCTTCTGCAAAAACTTACCCGCAGCGGACAACTGATTCTGGTCGACTCCGACCGTTACGCGCTGCCTGCGGCTGCGGCCGACAAGAATCTGGTGGCCGGGCGACTGACCATGCATCGCGACGGGTTCGGGTTTGTGATTCCGGACGCGAGCGCGCTCAGCCCGCAGATGAAGGCGCGGATCACCGGCGACATTTTTGTGCCGCCGCATTTGATTGGGAATTCCATGCATGGAGATCGCGTGCTGGTCGACATCAGCAACGTGCGTCCCGATGGACGCGCCGAGGGGCGGATTGTGCGGTCGGTGACGCGGGCGCACTCCACGGTGGTGGGAATTTTTCATTACGGCAGCCGGCACAATTATGTAAAGGCCATCGACAGCAAGATTACGCAGGAGATTGTGATTCTTGCGGGGATGGAATATCCGGAAACCAAAACCGCGGAGGACGCGCAGGACGCTGACGCAACGAAGAAAAGAGGCAAGAAATCGGTGGATCGCGTGCTCGGCTCAGAAGTTGCGCGGCGTTCGGAGTGGGACGATCTTGAAGGCGTCGCGGTGGACGTGGAGATCACCGACTGGCCTACCACTACGCAGAACCCGCGCGGCCGCGTCATCGAAATTCTGGGGCGCGAGGACGATTTCGGCGTAGACGTGGAGATCGTCATCCGCAAGTTTCACCTGCCGCATCATTTTCCGGCGGAGACGCTGCAGGAAGCGCAGGATACTTCCGCGGTTATTCCGGAGGAAGAGCTGCGGCGGCGGCGCGACTTTCGCGCGCTGCCCATCGTTACCATCGACGGCGAAACGGCGCGCGATTTTGACGACGCCGTCCTGGCGCGCATGCTCCCGAACGGCAACTTCGAATTGCAAGTGCACATTGCCGACGTGGCGCAATATGTGACGCCGGGCTCGGCACTGGACCAGGAAGCGCGGCTGCGCGGCACCAGCGTTTATTTTCCGGACCGCGCCGTGCCCATGTTGCCGCTCGAACTCTCCACCGACATTTGCAGTCTGCGACCGCAGGTGGAGCGGCTGGTGCTTTCGTGCGTGATGGAGATGGACCATCGCGGCGAGATTGTTGGCTACGATCTGTGCGAGGGCGTGATCCGCTCGGCGGAGCGGATGACTTATACCGCGGTGAATGCCGTGATTGAAGGCGATGCGGCGACGCGCGAACGTTATGCTCCGCTGGTGCCGACGTTTGAGTTGATGCGTGATTTGGCTTTGATTCTCAAGGGCAAGCGCGAGCGGCGCGGCTCGATTGATTTCGATTTGCCCGAGCCGGTGATCGAGTTCGACGAACTTGGATTGATGAAGAGCATCACGCGCTCGGAACGAAATATTGCGCATCGGTTGATTGAAGAATTCATGCTCTCGGCGAACGAATGCGTGGCGCAGTATCTGGAATCGAAGCGCATCGCGTCGTTGTACCGGATTCACGAAAAGCCGGACGCCAAGCGGGTTTACGATTTCGAAGTGATTGCGGCGACGTTTGGATATTCGCTGGGCGTGGGCGCGTTGCCGGTTCATCGCGTGCAGCTGAAAACCGACCGTCGCGCGGCGTATGGCACGGGAAAGCGCGTGCGCGAAATTGAGATTCCGAAAGAAGTTCACATCACGCCGCGCATGTACCAGAAGCTGACCGAGAAAATCGCGGGCAAGCCAGAAGAGCGGATTCTGAGTTACCTGATGCTGCGCTCGCTCAAGCAGGCCCGCTATTCGGAAGAAAACCACGGGCACTTTGCGCTCGCGGCGACGAGTTATACCCATTTCACGTCGCCGATCCGGCGGTATCCGGATTTGATTGTGCATCGGATTTTGAAGAGCGTGCTAAGTCAAAACCCCCATGTCTCGCAAAATCAGCGAGACATGGGGCACCCGGCTGTCCTCACGCAAAGTTCTGTTTCGGACGACCGCCCTTCGCCGTGGTCGAAGCGGCGGGATCACGCCGCGCATCGCGAAGCGCTCGAGCCGCTCGGTGGCCCGATTTCGATTGATGAATTGCATGACATTGCCGAGGAGTCCAGCCAGGCCGAGCGGCGGGCCGATGATGCCGAGCGCGATTTGATGGAATGGAAAAAAGTAAAGTTCATGCAAGACCGCGTGGGCGACGACTTCGACGGGCTCATCACCAGCATCACCAAGTTTGGTTTTTTTGTGGAGCTGACCGACTTGTTCGTGGAAGGGCTGGTGCCGCTGAACACGCTGGTCGACGACCGCTATGTGTATCACGAGAGCACGCGCGAGATCATCGGGCAGCGCTCGCGGAAAACTTATAGTTTGGGGCAGAGGATTCACGTGCTGGTGGAACGCATTGATCCGGTGGAGAAGAAGATTCAGTTTGCGGTATTCGAGGAAGCGAAGCCGCTGCCGCCGTTATCGCGGAGTTCATCGAAGCCCCGGCGAAAATCGAAACGTAAGCGGGGATGAGTTCGTAAGGAAGCGGATGCACGAAGGTCCAGCCACCAGTCAAAGTCAAAAGCGACGCGCAAGAGTGCCCGTCCTACATGAGTTGGGCCGTCTGGTGTAAAATTCTTGCGTCAACCCTATCCGCTGATTTTTGACGGCGGATTCCTTCCTAGTCGGGACGTGGCTCAGCCTGGTAGAGCACTCGCTTGGGGTGCGAGGGGTCGGCAGTTCAAATCTGCCCGTCCCGACCAATAAACTCGCTGTCAGCGATCAGCTATCAGCTACTAATCGTGCGACGCGCGAACCAAGAAGAATACTTTGACCAGACTCATCAATCCCTGACAATCGTGGAAAGTTTCTTTTGCGCCACGCTGGGTGCGCGCCACCTCGTCGAAAGTTTTTTCCAGGATGCAGTTGAGGGAAGGTCCACTCGGGGGAAATATTATGTCGGAACAAGTCATTCTGTATTTTGAGGATCAGACGGACGCGTTGCGCTTTGCCTTGGCCGCGGGCTCAGTCATGGCGGGAGACGGGTCGAACGCGACCGACTCGCTGCTGCAGGAAACGGCGCGCGTCACCAGGATCCGGTTGGACGCCGCCAATGCGGGGAAGACTTTAAAGTCGAGTCCGCCCGAACGCGCGGCCTAGGCGTCCGCTGCATCGAGGGGGCGAAGCGCGGCACCCCAGTCCAAAGGTTAGGCGTCTAAGGTCCGAAGCCGGAAGCCGTGCACTCCTTACCAGTTGATCTTCATCGCAAACTGAAACTGCCGCGGATCGTAGGCCGACGTTGCCTGCCCCGCATTGGTAAACAGCGGGCTGACCGCGGATACGTTGTACTTGTTCGCAATATTGAAGGCGTCGGCAATCAGGTCCAGGCTGAAGCGTTCGCTAAAATAAATTCGCCGCGCCACCCGCAGATCGTTGAACACATTCCACGGCGAAACTCCGGCGTTGCGGCCCAGGTTGCCGTCGAGTTGCTGCAGGCTGGGCGCAACGCCCTCGACAATGAACTGTTGCAGGCAGGGTTCCTGGAACATGCCGGTGGGCGAAAACTTCGATGCCACCGGCGTGTAGCCGGCCGCCGTGCAAATGGGACTAACCGTGGTGTTGGGCCGCCCGGTCAGAGACGATAGCTGCAGGTTGTCGTCGTTGCCGGTGATGATATTGAATGGCCGGCCGGAAGCGATTTCGATCAGCGGAGCGACCGTCCAATTGCTGAAGAACCTGCTGCCGAAGCCGTTCCCGTCCAGCTTCTCGCTCTGATAAACCCCGCTGAAGACTAAGCGATTCCGCTGGTCGAAAAGCGAAGTGGAACGATCCTGCGCGGGAAAGTAACTGTCTTGTGGCGTGAGCGTGGATTGCAGATCGGTGGAGTCATCAATGGCATGCGACCAGGTGTACGAGGCGAGAAATTCATAGTGACGGTTGAAACGCTTGCGCAGGTTGGCGCTGAAACCGTGGTAGATCGAACTGCCGTTGGAATAGTTGGCGTCCATGTCGCCGAAAGGCACGCAACCCGCGAAAGTTGCGGGATTGCAGTTGGCGTTGAATCCCGGGATGGTGGCAGCCAGGGCCGCCGCCTGTGCGATACAACCCAGCGGGTCGCCGACCGACGCGTATGCGCCGATGATCGACGGATTCAATCCCCCGGGACGGAAGAAGTTCATCAGCGAGGCATCCACAAACGGCTTGGGGCCAAATGGACCACCCGCGGGATTGCATTTCCCCACCACCGTAAAGGGACTGGTAAACGTCTGGCCATCAGCCAGCGCCGCTTCAAAGTTCGCCGTCATCAGGTCGCCGCGGATGGTGTTGGCGTTGATGGGGCGGTTGAGGTGCCGTCCGCCATTGAAATTGTAAGCCAGACTCAGCGCGAAGCCGCCGCCCAGGTCGCGCTCGATCGTAAGGTTCGCCTGTTGCGCATAGGCATATACAAAGTTCTTGGACTGCGGATAACCAAACGGCTGAAACGCCAGAGGCAAAAAATTCTGCGGATTGAGATAGTTCTGGTTCAGGAAAATGGATTGACTCGTCGAAGCGACGCCGCAGCTGGTTCCGGACGTGGTGCATGAGAAAAGCTGCTGGTTCGGCGAGTAATTCAACAGGCCGAGCACGGCGGCACCGGTCGGACCCGCGGTGGGCGAGCAAGGGGACGCGGCACCTGCGGCTCCAGACGCACCCGAAGGAACCAGCCCTTGAAAAATCTCAACCGCGTTCAGGTTGCCTGGGCTTCCCGCTCCCTGGCAGGGCGAACCCGGCCCAAAGGCAAGCTGTCCGCTGCTGGAACCATCCGAAGCGTCGCCGAGAAAGTAAAGGCCGAGCAGCGGGTGATCGTAGAAGATGCCGTAAGAGCCGCGGATCACGGTCTTACCGTTCCCTTCAGGATCGAACGCCACGCCGATGCGCGGCTGGAAATTGTGCGTCGCAGTCTGAATTCCTTTTTGCACGTTGAGCAGGCTGTACGCGGCTTTCGCCAGCGGCGAAGTGATGGGTTTGAGCGTAGGCGGAATTTCAATGTCATAGCGCAAACCGTAGTTGAGCGTCAGTCTCGGATTCACCCGCCAGGAATCCTGCCAAAAGGCCCCGATGGCGGTGTTGTGGAACGAGTCGCTCGGACTGCCGATGCCCTGGATGACGTCCGCAGGAATCCCGGCTCCATACGCTTGCACCGGAGACAGGCCGGGGCCAAAGCCCAGTCCCAGGTCGGAGGCGGAGAGAGAACCGATATCAACGACACCGCCGTAGTTCACCGTGAAAATAGCGTTGATCGGAATGTAGTTAAAATCCACGCCGAACTTCGTATCGTGATGGCCCATGGTCCAGGAGAAGTTATTGGTGAACTGATAGCGCTGCTCGGTGCGCTGAATATAGGAATAAGGCTCGCGGCCAAAATAGGCATAGCCCGGAATATTGACGGCCGGGTCCGATCCCTGCGGCGTGTTCGTGTTGTAGAAATAAGCCAGACCGCGGCGCGCATACTGGAAGCGGAATTCATTCACTTTATTGTTGCCGATGGTCCAGGTGTCTTCCGCCACGCCGGCCACATCGCGGAACGTCTGCTGCGATGTGCGGGAGTATGCGTTCTGGCCGAACGGCTGGTCCTGGCCCCCGACTTCGATGCCGGTAATCGTGGAGGGGCTCACGTTGGCCCGCAGCATCAGCCGGTTGTTGGCGTTTACGTTGTGATCAATTCGCAGCGAGTAAACGCTGGTGCCTTCGAACACGGGATAGTTTCCCATCTGCGAAGTGAGTGTCTGGAAGGCCGACGGGATGCCGCCGCAGATCGGCCCTGTGTCCTGGCAGCTGCTGATGAACTGGGCGATCGGATTCCCCGCTGCGGGAGTGGGCAGGATTCCAAGACCGACCAGGTAAGCAAACGACGCCGGATATTGTCCCGTGATTGCAACCCCGGAGCTGGCGCCGGCAAGGATGGCATACTGCTGCGCCTCGGGCACGGGCGTAGAAGGATCGGCCATAAACGCCGCCTGAGCCGGCGTGACCTGAATGCCAAATGTTCCCGACGGCGCACCGAAAAATGGCGAGGCATCAAAAGGTATCAGTCCAAAACAAGACTGGCCGCCGCTGGTCAGGCAATCCTGTCCAATAGACGAAAATCCCGTCTCATGCCGCCGCGTGATCTCGTAAGAAAAATAGAAGAACGTTTTATCTTTCTTGATCGGGCCGCCGAAGGCCGTTCCGCCCTGCACCCGCGTATACGCCGGATTCGGAACCGTGCTGAACGGATTCACCGCCTGAAAATTCCGGTTCCGCAAGTAGCCGTAGACGTCGCCGTGAAAATCATTCGATCCCGAGCGGGTGATGATGTTCACCACTCCGCCCGCGGCGCGACCGTACTCGGCGCTGTAGCCGTTCGTAATGATCTGGAATTCCTGCACCGCCTCCTGCGACACGGTGGAGCGAACGCCGTTGACGCCATTGTCGGTGGCATCGGCGCCGTCCACATTCACCAGGTTCGAGCGCGCGCGCTGCCCGCTCATGTTCAGCCCGGAAGTAGGCGCAGCTCCGGTGTTCGGTGCGTTGTCACGCACCACCTGCGAATCCGTCAAAGTAAAGTTGATGTAGTTGCGCCCGTTGATCGGCAGATTATCAATGCGCCGCTGCCCGATCGTGTCGGTGGTCGAAGTGCGCGAGGTCTCGATCAGGTCCGCCTGCGAAGTCACCTCCACCACTTCCTTGCCGGTCGCCACGGATAGCGTGACCGGAAGCTCAATCAGTCCGCCAACGGTGATCACGACCCCTGTGCTTAAAATCCCGCTAAAGCCAGGCGCATCGATCGTCACTGAATACGTGCCCGGCGGCAGCAGGCGAACGCTGTAACCGCCCTGCCGGTCGCCATTCGCGGAGCGCTCCACTCCCTTGGCCGCATCCCGCACCTTGACCACCGCATTCGCCACCAGGTTTCCCTTCGGATCTTTCACCGTAACGTGCAGATCGCCCGTGGCCACGCCGCCCTGGCCCAAGGCGAGAGCAGAAACCAGCAAGAAAAACACCGCGACGGAAATCAACCTGAGGATGCGAATCATAGATTTCTCCTGGCGCTCGCGGACGCGAGCCGATGGCGGAACCTGACTCTGCGGCAGCGCGCCGAAGTGGACTCGAAAGACAATTTGGGCGGCCAGTTTACCGCAGGTTTTTATAACAGAACGTGGCTCGAAAACAAGCCAAAAAGGGGGTAACGCACGAGTTACCCCATGCCCGTCCGATCGGAGAAAATCGTTTGATTCCGGTCGTGAGCGGGCACTCTTGCCCGCTAGCCTTTGACTTTAGTTCTCAATTATCGACTGAGGGTGCTCCATTTCTCGCGTGCTTTGCGAGAAAGCCTGCCCTGAGCGGAGTCGAAGGGTGGGAATCTCAGCTGCCGGAAGTGAGGATTTTGATTCTGATCATGTGGAGCAGACCCTCTTGGCCGCGGTTTGATCTTGCCCTGTCCGATCCAATCTTCGGCTACCCCGCCGTAACCCGCACCGCCGCACCCGGATTCCGCAATCTCCCCAGCAGCATCGCCGAATCTCCCAAACGCTCGTAGCGGTCAATAAGGCCGGCGGCGGCCGCGCTGCGATTGGGCCACGCCATGTCGGCATAAATCCGCAGCAATGCGAACCCGGCATTGCGCCGTAGCAGCAGCGCCTCGTTCACCAGCCGCAGCGCCGCTTCGCGCACCTCATTGGTGGTGCGGACGTCACTCGTGGCCAGCGCGGTCTGTCCCATGCGAATCAGTACCGCAGCGTTTCTTCCCGCCACGCGCACGTAGGCCGCGCGGGCTCGCAGCCGTGCTCGCTGCGTCACGCGGAATTGCGCCGCCGAAAGATGCCGCCTCAAATATTCGTCCTCCGCCGGATCGATCAGGTTGCGAAAAGCCACGACGTCGATCGGCTCGATCTGCGCCCCCAGCTCTGCCTTTGCAGCGGGACGCAGCGCCCGCGACACTGTCAGCCCGGCAGCTACCGCTGTGGCCACCGCACCGGCGATCAGAATGACGACAATCATCGCTTCAGAAGGCGCTCCAGTTCGCGATTCCAAACCACCAGTTCGTGCTGCCGTTCGTCTTCCCCGCTCGAATCCTGTTCACTCGAATCATCTCCGCCTGAATCATGCCCGCCCAAATCACGATCGTCATAGTGATCGTCATCGCCCAACTTCTCCGTGCGCCTTACCTTCCGCGTCGTCAACACGTAATAGAGCCAGATCAGCACGCTCAGGTTGTAGACGCCCATGTTCAAAAAATCCAGCAGAATGCGCTGGTGAAAAGAAACCGCTAGATTCGACCAGAGAGCCCACGTCCCCAGCTGCACCGAACCCGCCAACCCTAGACCTAAAGCGATTCCAGCCGCCAAGCGCTCCCAGACCAGGTGAAAGTATCCGGCGAACAACACAATGCACAGCAGCATGCCGCACTGGATCACGTAGTCGGCCAAATCCAACCGATGGGAGTTTGCTATCGACCGGAACAAATTCACTTGGTCGAGACAAGGCTACTATCCAGGTGGCGGTCAGCACCAGCGCTGGGCCCACCACTCGCACCATCAACTTTCCCAATTTGGAAAGAGCAGGAAACGGCCTTAACAGTTGTGAGAAAATCTCTCCAATCAGCGCAAATTTCAGCACCACCTCAATCAGTAAGTGGACGAAGTTTAACTTCCACCAGAACCCTGCGTAGGACGCCGGCAGCTTCACGTTCAGCACGTAGAGCGCCAGCTTCGTCACGCCTTGGACAATCGCAAAGGTCAGGAAAATCGGAAATTCCCGATGAAGGGAGCGCCGGTAGAGGATCACCGCAAGCAGAAGAAGAAGAATGCAGGGCGCGGCGTAAAGGTAATGCCAGAGCAGTGAATGAGGCTGAAACATCGTGGCTGCTGGCACTATAACCCCAATGCCAGCAGCCAGCCAAACCTTGTGGACCTTGTTCGGTTTTCGTAACTTCGCGAGCGGACTACGGCATGCAGAGCTGAGTTGGGGGACAATTAGGGTTCTGAGGAACACCGTCGGCATGCATTACCGCCGGGATCACGAGCGTGCTGAGTAGGATCAAAGATGCTGCAATGGTAAGGACCAGGCGTTGCATAAGTTTCTCCTTTTTTTTTTGAAATTGCGGGGAGATACTGGCATGGCCTGGCGGTCGGAAAAACAGATGTGCCTGATTTTGCAGATGTCCGGAATTCGTAACAAATGACCTTGAAATCTGCCTTGCAGGATGTTCGGGAAACTACGCTGGCCGCGGTCTCGGGCCTGTTGGGAAAACTCTTATACCTGGCCTCTTTACGCCAGGATCGCGCCTATCAGCACTGGGGAATGGCGCGCGTGCATGGGCCGGAGTCGGCGGAGCGAGCGCTGAAAACCGCGCATGGGGAAGTGCTGGCTGGCGTGCTTCGCACACCCTTGGTGTATCTAACCGAGGACCTCGAAGAAACCAGCCGCAGCCACGGACTGCAACCGCAAACCTGCGTCGAGGAAATGCGCGGCAAGTTCGATGATCTGCTTTTGGAAGAGCGCAGGGATTCGCCCAAGGCGACCCATCTCAGTTCAGTGCTGACGGCACTTTCGCACCTGGAGCAAGCGGCCCTGGAGCAGGGTCAATCGCGCGCCACTCGGTCAGCTTCATAGCCACTCCCACCACTTGCCCCAGTACTTCCGCTTCCTGGGGATGCCGCAAAATCCGCACCGCTACCGGGGACAAAGGATGCGGTTGCAGAACAATCTCGTCCTTGCGCATGCTGCACCAGCAGCAAGTGTACCCATCACGGGTCTCGACGAAATAAATCGGCCGCTCATATTCCGATCGCCACGCCCCCTCGACTACCTTGTTCCGCGCTTCATCCACCTGAACGAAGCTGCCCGGCGGCAGGATGGGATACATCGTGAAATCCTCATGACCGATGTAGCCATAAGTGAAGTCGCTGTTGGCAAATTGGGCCAGGTAAGCGGCCGGCACCAGTCCCCACTGCTCCACCATTCGTCCCAGGTGCACCGTGCGCCGTTCGTCGAATCCCGGGTCCATGCGCAGTGGCACCTGCGCCGCCGTCAGCCCCGCCAGCGCATCGCAGAGGTGTGACTTCGGCGGCGCCACCAGCCCCAGATCCGCGGCCGTATTGTTCACGTCGATGCCGTACCACGAAAGCAAATCCCGCAGGTCGCGGCGGTAGATCACCGAAAGCGTATACAGCCGGTGAATGCTCGGCAGAAGCCCTTTGGTTTCAATGTCGGAGAGCCGGCTCGGGGGGAGCGCGTACTCTTCGTTCTGATATTTCTCGGCAATGCGCACGCTGGAGTTTTCCACATCACGCATCGTCAGCCCCAGCTTCTCACGCAGAGTCCGCAGGCTCTTTCCAGCTCGAAGCATGGAGCACCCCCCAATCAGATGCGGGTCATAATACCAAACCACTGCCAGCATTGCAGAAAGTTGTGCAAAACCGGTCTGATCTCGACCTTGTTACGAATTTCGGAAATCCCGGCCTGCCTTGTCCATAAAGTAAGTACTACGAATGTATAGTAGACCAGCCCGAGCAGATTCCCCCGAAAATCCGCGCTGTGGATTTCCTGTGCCTGTTCGTAATTCGTAATTGTAGGGCAGCCCGCGCAGGGCGGACACTCTTGTCCGCTGCCTTTGACCTTGCCGTTGACCCTCGCGGTGGGACAACCTCTGAGTCCCGGGTGCCCCATTTCTCGAGTCCATTGCGAGAAAGCCTGCCCTGAGCGGAGTCAAAGGGTGGGAATGTCTGCTGCCGGAAGCGGGGTCTTACCCGGGGTCGTCCAGGCTCAGACCAACCCCTAGCAAAGTCGAGGGGAACTGCTTTAGTCTCGTTCGTGAATTCTAGCTACTGGGCCCTACTGTATCCCCTTCGGCCCTCCCGCCATCCCCCACGCATACATCAAAAACGACGTCGCCGTCAGATCAATTGCCGGCTCATCCGTGGAATAAGACTGCATATTGTCTTCATACACCGCCCCATTCCCGTTGAACTTCTTATAAACATCGACACCATCTGGCGGACACGCCACCATGTGCTCCACCAACCCCGACGACGCTGCGCTGTTCGGCCCCTCCACCACCGCGCCCTTCAGCACCGGCGGTTCCCCATTCAACGACCCCACCAGGTTCGCCACCTGATGCTGCATGCAATCCGGAAACACCGCGCCATCTCCGACAGTAAACGTCACGCCCCAGGCGTTCGCGCCAGAAATATTTCCCAGCCAGCTCCGCGCGTAAGTTGCATAAGTTCGGTCGTGCGTCAGGTAGTAGTACTCCCTCGCCATCACCGCCAGGCCAGCCCCGTGCGTGATCGTGTCATAGCTGCCCCACGGCCAGCCGAATCCAAAAGGATCGTTGGCCTGGCTGATCGCGTTCGCCATCGCCTTCGCCATGTCATCGACCAGATCCGCCTGCGTCACCGCCAGCCCGGCCGGATTTCCCGCCAGAGTAATCGCGCGGTAGAGTTCGAAATGCGCCAGCCCGGCCACGTCGTAAAGATTCAGCGTGTCCCCCGCATCGTTAGGACCGGTGATGTAGGCCTGCGCCCACTGCGCCGCCAACGTCAGATAGTAATTCACGTCGCTATGCGGCAGCGCTTGCGGCAAGCTTCCGCGCTGCTGCGCCATCTGCAACGCAAAGTAGAGTTCCGTCGCGCCCAACTCCAAATCGTCGCGCCATTCGCCTTCGGGATAAAAGTCGTAAGGCACGGTCGTCAGCAAATTTCCTTTCGGAGAAGTCTCAGCCAGATCGAAGACATGCTCGGCCGCCAGCAGACACTGGTTCGCCAGCGCCGGATTCGTAGCGTCAAATACCTGGAAGCATTCCGCGAAGTCCGCCGTCAACCGGCCCGCAAGATTCGGACTGATCTTCGATTTCGCCGGAGCCGCCACAAACACCGGCCGATGCCGGATGTACTGATACACCGGATCATTTCCAAAGTAGGTGTCGTCCATCTGCGGCAACCGCCAGATATCGTGATCGCTCAAATAGTCGAAGCTCTCAAAATCAGTTCCGATCCCCACCTGGTAATAAAGCGTCTTGGTATCGTCGTTCCACATCTTCTGCAGCCAGCTCAAACCAAACGCCGCTTCATTCGTGAAGTCTGACGTTGCAGAGTACCTGCCCATTTGCCGCGGAAAATCGCGCACCCCGATCAGCATCAGCGCAACTACATAGCTGTGCGTCTGCACGAACTTCAGATAATCCCCCGCATCCCACCATCCGCCCTCCGCGTTGATGGTCTCGCCGGTCGGAATCAGGCTTCCAATAAAGTTGTCGTTAACGTCGGTCCGGGGCTTCTTATAAACCGTCGCACTGGCGTCGTTGAGATGCCCCGCCGCCATGCGCAAAGGCGTAGCGATGAACTCTGCTCCGTCGCGCTCGTTCTCATAAAAATAAAGATTGTTCCCCAGCGGAGTACTGTAAAGATTCGCCGCAGTATCCACCGGAAAACCAGGAGACGTTGCCGAAACCGCCCCGCTCACCGTAACCGTATAAACCCCCGGCGCAGTCACCAGAAAGTCGATGGGATAAACGCGGTACTTTCCCCACGATCCCGCCGTAGCCCCAACCGATCCGCCGATCACAGTCTGTCCCGCCGCATTCGTAACCGCAAACTCCACCCCGCTCACCGCCTTCGTAGTCATCAGATAAGCCCGCATGGCGACCCCAGCCTCATACCCAATCTGGTTAACGCGAACATATCCCGTAACCGCAGAAGACCCGAAAGCAGGCAGCGCAAGCACCGCGATGATGATGATGAAGCGTAAGCGATAAAGCCGAAATCGAGAGTTGAGGTGCAGCATGCCACCCTCCAGAAAATTTTGCTCAGCCCTGTCATTCCGAGCGAAGCGAAGAATCCCTAGCGGCGCGGGACCAGTCGCGGCCTAAGGGGAGTTCCCACCACTGTGCTGGTCACGCCGTCATCCATGGCACAAAGACTACGCCCGCAAAACCACGAAAAGCCCAGCATTGAAACGTTTGAATATTGATATCGAACCCGGCCACTGTCAAGCCCAAAGTCCGGCAGAGAACGGGGTCGACTCCCGCCGACTTATCCCTGATTGGCGGCAGAAGCGTTGACTCTCTATAATTCCGGGCGGACACAATCGCCCATGCCCCGTTTCCGCGTTACCGCGTTGATTCTGATTTCGCTGATTGTCTTCGCGACCCTTGCCGCCACCAGCGATTCCCTGGCTGACCTTCCAAAGAAAGCCATTGAGCGGTCACAAATCACGTCGCCCGGTTCGCATCCCTTCGTGCTGAAGGCCAAGGTGCTGGAGATTACCAATCCTTCGAACGCGGACTACCACGCTGAAATTGAAGAGTATTGGGTTGCGCCGGATAAGTGGCGCCTCACTGTGAAGACCTCAAGTTTCTCGGAAACCCTCGTCGTAAACGGCGATAAGACAAGCGAACAACTGACCGGCGACTATTATCCCAACTGGCTCCGCACCATCGTCGCGGCGATCTTCGAGCCCGGAGTCGCATTGCAGGGCGTGGACATGACGCGCTCGTCGGATAATCCCGTGATTGGTGGAACGAAAGTCTGCCGACGGTTTACTTATATGGCTGGCATCGCGCCAGTCAGCAATAAAGTATTTTCAAGCTTCTGTTTCGATGGTGGATTGCTCGATTCAGTAGGCATGCCAGGTTATTCCGTCAGTTACAGGAATTACAAGAACTTCGCTGGCAAGCGCGTTGCCCGCACGATCACCGAATACATCGAATCGGGGACCGACGTTCAAGCTAGCGTGGAAGAACTCACGGAATTAAAGTCGCCGGATGAAGCTCAGTTTGCCATTCAAGAGACGAGCGCCGCGCTGCGAACCATTCAAGTCAGCGAGGAAGCTGTGCGCCATCTGGTGGTGAATGCGCCGGAAATGGTATGGCCAACAGTCCGTAGCGGCGCAGTGAAAGGAACGCTTAGCCTCTATGTATGCATCGACCGCAACGGCCATGTTCGCGAAATTTATGAGCTAAATTCTGCAGGGCTGACTGACGTGGCTCGCGATCAGGTGATGAAGTGGCAGTTCAAGCCTGCGGTGAATAACGGGAAGCCGGTGCAGGTCGAATCGATCCTTACCTTTGCATTTCAAACTGCGATCGTCGATCCGATACCCGTGCTGGAGGAAGAGGAAGGGCTGAAGCTGCTGGTGCATCGAGCGGAACCAATTTGGCCCGCAGGATTTGCTCCTGTCGGCACGCCTATAATCGTTACGCTCGGAGTAAATGAGAACGGCGAATGTACCGGCTTGGTGTTCATTACTTCAGATGAAGCTAACCGGGCGCTCATCATGAAGCCGGAAAAGCTTTCCAGGATTGCATCCCCACTTAATCTCGCACTGAAGCAATGGCGCTTCCGCCCGTATGTTCGAGATGGCAAAGTGACGGTATTCCAGATACGAGTTACCTTTCACGTAAACTAGAAACTTCTGACGGAAGCGACCGGCCGTCCAGGGTGCATGACGCCGTTTTCACGCACCCATTCGCTGCAAAAACTACACCGCCCGCTCCACCCCAGACTCTTGCTTCTTCACCGTCTTATAAGCCCAGGCCATGCGCGGCGTGTTATGGGCAATGCCGATGTGGCCCGTTGGGTCGAGCACAATGATGCCGCCGTGTCCGTTGACGCGCTGCTTCAAATAGTTCATCGCTTCCAGCGCCGACCACTCCGGCAAGTTTCCCGCGGAGATGCGATCGGCCGTCCACTTCGCCAGCACCAGCTTCATGATGGGCTCGCCCCATCCCGTAGTGGAAACCGCCGCGCTCTGGTTATCGGCGTAGCAGCCGCACCCAATCAGAGACGAATCGCCGAGCCGTCCCGGAGCCTTGTTCAGCGTGCCGCCAGTAGAAGTTGCCGCGGCAATGTTTCCGTCGCGGTCAAGCGCGACCGCGCCCACGGTGTCGTGCGAAATCGTCGCATCGTCATCCTCGGGCGCAAACATTTCACTTCCAGTCGGTTGCCCGGATGCGTGCGCGTTCGGGTGCCCGATTCCAGACGTTGGGTGCCCCATTTCTCGCGCGTTCTGTGCGCGAGAAGTGGGGATCTTTGCCTGATACTCGCGCAACCGCTCCACCTCGCGCGGAATGATCAGCTCCTCGTTCCTGCACAGCGGGATGCCATGCTCCGCCGCAAACTTCTCCGCGCCTTCGCCGACAAAATAAACGTGCGGACTCTCACTCAGAATCTTCCGCGCCGCGCGCACCGGATTGCGCAGCCGCTCCACGCACCCCACGCCGCCGGCGCGCAGCGTGGAACCCTCCATGATGAGCGCGTCGAGCTGCACCTTGCCGTCGCGATTGAGAAAGCTGCCGCGCCCCGCGTCGAAAGTCTCGTCGTCCTCCATGATGACAACGGCTTCTTCAACCGCGTCCAGCGCCGGGCCGCCACGCTCCAGCACGCGCCATCCCGCAGCCAGAGCGTTGTTCACCCCGCGAATGTGCGCCTCGACCATGTCGTCCGGCATAGCCCACGCGCCGCCATGCACCACGAGAACCGGATCAGTTGGCATGTGTATTCGTTTGTAAGTTGCGAGTGTCGAGTCGCGAGTGGAACGACTGGATAGTCTAGCACCTGCGAGGAACCAAGCAGTTACTGCGGTGTTAGAATTCTCCAGGTAAGGAGGCATATAATGAAGTAAGGAGGCGCCCTCATGCAGAAACAGGCTCGAATCACAAGCAAAGGACAGGTCACCGTTCCGCACGAAATTCGGAGACTGTTAGGCGTCAAGGCCGGCGATCGGTTGATCTTTGAAACTGATGGCAAGCACACACAGGTGCGTCCCGTTCGCAGCAGCAGTCCCTTCAACAAATATCGCGGAATCGGCAACGGACGCGTCGCCTCCGGCAGAAAAGCGATTCTGCAATCCATCCGGGAACTGCGCGGCCGATGACCACCGTCGTCGACACTAACGTGATCGTCGCTCTCTGGGACCGCGACGATGTTCTCAATGCAGCCGCACAGTCCGCCCTGGACGCGGCCCTCGCGCGAGGAGACTTGGTGGCGCCCGCCCCCGTCTACGCCGAGTTGATGGCGTTTGCGGGACGCACGGAGTCCTTCCTGGACTCTTTCTTCCGGCAGACCAGCATCGCGGTGGACTGGAGCCTCGAAGAACGCGTATGGCGCACCGCAGGACAAGCTTTCCAGGACTACGCCACTCGCCGCCGCAAGCAGCGCGATCCGGGACCACGCCGCATCCTGGCCGACTTTCTCATCGGCGCCTACGCGGCCCGGAATAGCTGGGCGCTCCTGACTCTCGATGAAGGTCTCTACCGGGCGGCCTTCCCGGCGTTAAGAATAGTGACAGCTTAGGCCCTCAGGTCCCATTTCTAAGCCAGGTTGGCGAACATGCGTAGCGACAGCCGCCTCGGCTGTCCGGCAAAGCGAAGCGAGCCACCCCTACCAGGAATCTCAGCGCGATTGCCTCCACAGGCAAAGAGCGGCGACAATCGCGCCCCTAAGTGATTGAAAACAGGCCGCCGATTTGTGGCGTTTTCTCCACATTTTTCGCTGGTCTGACCGCACCGCGCTAACTCTTCGCATCAATTGCACTTGCAGCCGCGCCCCGGCCGTTTTCCACCGTTCCTTGAGTTATCCACAGCGTTCCTGAAGGAACACTTCTCCGCTCTACGCGGCTTGGCCGGCTTTTGTGGCGCTTACGGGCGGGTCTTGGGTGCGGGTCCAGGTGTAGCGCATGCGGTGGATTACGGTGATTGTGCTGAGGACGGCGATGATCCAGAGGACGGGGGCCATGCGGTTGAAGAGGGCTCCGAGGATTACCAGGACCAGGCGTTCGGGGCGTTCCATGAAGCCGACGCGGCATTTGCCGATCAGGCTTTCGGCGCGGGCGCGGGTGTAGCTGACCATGATGGCGCTGACCATGACGTAGGCGCTGAGCACGACGTAGAAGAAGCGGTCGCCGCGGGCGTAGAAGACCAGCAGTCCGAGGAATTGGGAAGCGTCACTGTAGCGGTCGACGACGGAGTCGAAGAAGGCTCCGAAGCGGGTGACGCGGTTGGTGGCGCGGGCGACTTCGCCGTCCACGAGATCGAAGAAGCCGGAGAAGAAAATTACCAGGCCGGCGTAGAAGAACAGGCGCTTCTCGTTGGCGGCGTTGGCGCTGCCGAAATAGTATGCGGCCCAGGTGTTGACGACCAGTCCCATGAAGGTGAGCACGTTGGGATTGATGCGCGACAGCGCGAGCCAGCGGACGATCGTTTTCAGGAGCACACCGCAGGCGCGGCCGAAGGCGCTGGTCCAGCTTCTCCATCCCGTCGATTTTGTCTGGGACGAGGCGGACACCGACGATGCTACCGAGGCCGTGGACACAGGCGTGTTCGATGCCGAGGTCGTCGCCATCAGGCTTTTGCCTCTTTCGGCTCGCCGTTTTCCTCGAGGTCGTGGATGGTGTAGAGATGGAGAATCTCCAGCTCGCGCTTGCCGTTGGGACTGACGACGACCACGGTGTCGCCGACTTTTTTGTTGAGCAGGCAGCGGCCGATGGGCGAGGTGGTGGAGATTTTTCCGGCGGCTACGTCGGATTCTTCGCTGGTGACCAGCTTGTATTCGATCTCTTCGTTCTTGGTGCTGTCGTAAACCTTGATGGTCGATCCCAGGCCAACTTTGTCATGCGGGATGTTGTTCATGTTGACCATGGAGAGATCGGCGAGGCGCTTGCCGAGCTCACGGACGCGCGCCTTGACGAATTCCTGGCGCTGCTTGGCCATGTGGTATTCGGCGTTCTCGCTGAGGTCGCCGAGCGCGGCGGCTTTCTTGATTTCTTTGGGAAGCTCGTGGATCAACTCGTGCTCGAGCGCGTTGATCTCGTCGGTGAGTTTTCGCTTGATTAGTTCCGTCATGATTACGACACAGCCTAAGAGATTATAAACCCGCGGGGAGCGGGGGAACAGCAACACCACTACTCAAGATCAAGGTCAACTTCAACACCAACGTCAAAAGTGGCGGACAAGAGTGTCCGCCCTACACGGGGCTACTTCAGGCCTTCTACCAGATACAAATCGGAGAGGGTGCGGACGTAGCTGTAGACGTAGGACTTGGTGTCGCGGGAGAGGTTGACGCGGCCGATGGTGTCGATGCCGGCGGAGTCGGCGGGTTCGAGCGACTTCCAGAGGGTGCGCTTGCCGCTGGCGATGTCGACGCGGAAGACGCGGGCGGGAATTTCTCCTCTTTGGATCACAAATAGTTCGCGCCCGTCGGCCGACCAGCCAGTGGGGACTTCGGAGGGTTCGACTCCCGGAACCAGGCGCGGGTCTCCACCGGCGATTGGGTAGAGATAGATTTTGCGGTCGGGGCCGGTGTCGGCAACGAGATCGCCTTTGGGAGAGAGAATGGTGCTGGCGCCGACGCCTTCCACGCTAATCGCCTTGGGCTTGCCGTCGGTGAGGGACTCCACGTAGAGCCGCATGCCGTGGCCGGATTCGATTCCAGAAAAAACAATGTGTTCGCTATCCGGCAACCAGGCTGCGGCGGTGTGGTTGAGGCCGTCGTCTTTCACGGGCTTCATCTCGCCGACTCCAGTCGGCAGTAGAACAAAGGGAGCGGGAGTGCTGTTCAGCCGGGCCAGGGCCCATTTGCCATCGGGCGACAAGGCGATGCCGCTGCCTTCGCCGAGCCGGATCGCCGGGGAGCCATCCGTCTGGCGAATGTAGACGGCATATTTTGGTCCTCCGCCTTCGCCGGCTTCCTGAAAAAGAATCTGCTTGCCGTCGGGCGAAAGGCTGGAGGGCACAGACCAGTCGAGCCACGACAAGTCGCGCTCTTTGGTTTCGCCGGGCGCCAGGCCGATCATGCCGGCGCGATCGTTGCCGCGAGTGAGAAGGACGGTGCCGTCGCGGCTTACATCAAGCAGAGTCAGTTCTCCGGGAACGCGCGCCAGCAGGCGGACATTTCCCGAGAGGGTCACGGCAAACAGGGAGCGGTCGCCTCCGGTGCGGGTGGCGCTGAACCAGACTTCATCGCCTTTCGGCGACCAGGCCAGGCCTTGAATGCTGTCCCAGCCCGCGGAAAGAGTTTTCTTTTTCCCGGCCAGATCGACGATGGCGACCGAGCCCCCGTCGTCGCGCGGCTGGGGATGATCAATGAATGCGAGCAGGTCGCCTTTGGGCCCGACCCGCAGGTTGCCGATCCAGCCATCGGCTTCGTAGATGACTTTGCCCAGCGGATATTCCAGGCGCTTGCGGCCGTCGACTTCATGGACAACCGCGAGGGTGGTTCCGTCGGGCGACCAGTCGGCCCATTCCACGTTGTCGAGAATTTCGCGGGGCGCGCCGCCGACCAGCGGGACGCGGGCCAGGGTGCCGGAA
Organism: uncultured Acidobacteriaceae bacterium; assembly: GCA_963719575.1. Taxonomy (GTDB): domain Bacteria; phylum Acidobacteriota; class Terriglobia; order Terriglobales; family Acidobacteriaceae; genus Sulfotelmatobacter. The sequence goes on along the minus strand of CAVRCN010000018.1, from coordinate 121,026 downwards.
TAAAGGAATGCGTCGCGGGGACGGCTGCCCAGCGACAGCAACATTTCTCCGGCAGAGGAGATTGCTAAAACCTGAGCGCCTTTCGGTTCCATCTCCTGCGACTGCGGGCTCTCGGGGCGGGTGGTGAAAAGATCGAGGGGCTTGCCTTCCCAGGCGGCGCTGTAGATCACGGTCTTGCCATCGGGAGCGAAGCGCGCGGAGAGCACGATGCCGCGGCGGAAGGTGAGTGGCTTATAGACCGGGAATGACGGTTGCGGAGTGCGCTGGAGCAGAAACATTCCCCCAGCCAGACCTGAGACCAGCGTGATCGCAGCTAAAGCGATCATGGGAAACAAACTGCGCCTCACCGGAGGAATGGACGCGTGTGTTACTTGCGCGGCAGAGGTTTCCGGCGCGCCTGACGTTCCCGAAATTCCTGACGACGAAACGACTGCCGCGCTGCCGGATTGCGATCGCGAGCGCGAGGTGTCGAGATCGCGCTTGATACGTTTCAGGTCGCCGCGCAACTCTGCGGCAGTCTGGTAGCGCAGATCGCGATCTTTTTCGAGCGACTTGGTGATCAGTTCATCGAGCTTGGCAGGGATGGCCGGATTCAGAGTGGAAACCGGGGCGGGCATGCGGTTGAGAATGGCTTCGAAGATAACGCCGCTGCTGCTGCCCTCGAACGCCATCTTGCCGGTGCCCATTTCGTAGAGCACGGCGCCGAAGGCGAACAGATCGGTGCGGGCGTCGAGTTCCTGCGCGCGCACCTGCTCGGGAGACATGTAGGCGACGGTTCCCATGGTCGAGCCAGGGTTGGTCATCATTGCGTTGGGCGTGACTTCGGTCGCGGTGTGCTCGCTGGCGGCTTGCGCCACTTTCGCGAGGCCGAAGTCGAGCAGCTTGGCTTGACCGCGCTTGGTGACGAAGATGTTTGCCGGCTTAATGTCGCGATGGACGATGCCCTTGCTGTGCGCGGCGTCGAGCGCGTCGGCGATTTCGATGCTCAGGCCGATCATGGTTTCGGTGTCGAGCGGACGGCCCATGATGCGGTGTTTGAGGGTCTGCCCGTCGAGGAATTCCATGGCGATGAAGGCCTGGCCATTCTCCTCGTCGATTTCGTAAATGGTGCAGATGTTGGGATGGTTCAGAGCCGAGGCAGACTGCGCCTCGCGTTGAAATCGGCTGAGCGCTTGCTGGTCTTTGGCGACATCATCGGGCAGAAATTTGAGGGCGACAAAACGGCGCAGCTTGAGGTCTTCGGCCTTGTAGACGACTCCCATGCCCCCACCGCCGAGCTTTTCCAGAATGCGATAGTGGGAAATCGTTTGGCCGAGCATTATTTGGCGATCAGTCGTAGCAGTCGGTTCATCTTAGGGATGCGGGGGAGCGAAGTCAAAGGGAAGGTCTGAGGCGCTGATGAGAATTTGTTCACCACAGAGGGCACAGAGGGACACGGGGTAAAGCCGGAATCGCGAGAAATTTGAGATTGGAGAAAGCTTAGGCCTGGAACTCGCTGGCTTCGGGGAAACGCAGCTTGCACTTGGCGAGGGCGGTGGTGAGGATTTCTTCTATTTTGGTTTCTTCCACGTTGCGGGCCATGGCCAGTTCGCTGACCAGAAGGTAGCGGGCGCGCTCCAGCATCTTTTTTTCGCGGAAAGAGAGTGGCTTGGCGGCGTGCAGGGCGATCAGGCTTTTTAAGACTCCGGCGACTTCGATCAGAGAGCCCGTGCGCATGCGCTCGGAATTTTCTTTGAAACGGTCTTTCCAGTCGCCGTTGCTGCCGCTCTCGCTAACGGAAAGAATATCAAGGACTTTCTGAATTTCGCCGTCGCGCACCACCCGGCGCAGGCCGACGCTGCCCACGTTCTGGCACGGGACCATCACCTTCAGGCTGCTGGCCTTGATGTTGAGCAGGTAGAACTTTTCCACCGTCGTGCCCACGGAGCGGCTGCTGATCTGTTCAATAACACCCACGCCGTGGTTGGGATAGACGACCTTGTCGCCGATGTGGAAATTCAAGTCGTTACTACTCATATATTCAGGCACCCGAGGATGGCGAAAGGCTTTTGCGGGGAGGAACGAAGTCGCTACTGCTTTTAGGTTACTCCCATGGGGAGCCGAAAGCAAGGCAGGAAGAGAGCCTTCGGCGGCGGCCGGCAGGCTGGCTAAGTGCTTATTATGATTGGATTTATGCCGATGCGGGTATCTGGCTGAACAATGCTGTTGGGCTGAGCCTTGCCAGCGGGAGGCTGCGGCATCGATAATCGCGCGGTGGATTCTGGCGAGAAAGACTCCCAATTCGGGCCGAAGGCTGGCGGCTCGTCTGAACATTCCTCTGATGATGCCCTGGGACGTCGGACCTGGGACCTCGGACGGAGGCCGGCAGGGCGAATTCTGGGGCTGGACGTGGGGGCGCGGCGCATTGGGATGGCAGTGTCTGATCCTTTGGGGATTACGGCCCAGGGGATCGAGACCTTGCAGCGGCGTAACAAGCGGACGGATTTTGAACAGTTGCGACGTGTGATCCGGGAATATCGCGTGAAAGAGATCGTGGTAGGCCTGCCGTTGCGCATGAGCGGTGCGGAAGGGATCCAGTCGGAGAAGATGAGAATCTTCGCCGAAGAATTGCGCAAACGGTTCAAGCTGCCGGTGCATCTTTTCGATGAGCGGTTGACTTCGGCCGAGGCGAACCGGCTGCTGCGCGAGACGGAGCTCTCGATTGAAAAGCGCGGGAAGGCTGTGGATCGGATGGCGGCGGTTTTGATTCTGCAGGGGTGGATGGAGAGCAGGGGTCAGGAGTCAGGGGCCGGGGGCCAGGGATCGGTGATCGGTTAGCGGTTGCGCATGGCTTTTCGATAGGCGGCTACATTCTTGTCGTGCTCTTCGATGCTGTGGGCGAAGCGGTGGTGGCCCTCGGCATCCGCGACGAAATAATAGTAGTCGGATTGCGCGGGCTGCATGGCGGCTTCGAGTGAACTGCGGCCGGGGTTGGCGATGGGACCGGGAGGCAGTCCCGTGTTGCGGTAGGTGTTGTAGGGAGACGGGAACTGCATGTCGGCGTGGTGCAGGGCGCCGGTGTAGGTTCCGGCCAGGAGTTCGGCATAGATGATGCTGGGGTCGGCGTCGAGGGCGATGTTCTGGCCCAGGCGGTTGTAGTAGACACTGGCGACGAGCGGGCGCTCATCGGGAACTCGGGTTTCTTTTTCTACGATGGAAGCCATGATGACGGTGCGCTCGATGTCGGTTAGAGCGCTGGTCGCCGCAGGATCTGTGGCGGAGACCGGCTGTGCTTCCCGCTTCGCGACGAGCGACGGGTGCGGAGCCTCCATCAATCCAATCTGGTGCGCGACCTGGCGGAATTGCTTCACCATGGCCGCGGCCATCTCGTGCATGGTCATCAAGCGCGTGAAGTCATAGGTGTCGGGAAAAAGGTAGCCTTCGAGCGAGTGCGCTCCGGGAGCGATGTCGGAGATCAATTCGGTGTCGGTCTGCGCTTCCTTGAGAAAATCCTGCGCGGAGCCGAGGCCCGCGGCTTCGATGGCGCGGGCGATATCGAACATGGTGAATCCCTCGGGCACGACGACGGTGTGGAAGTAGACGTCGCCGCGGAGGAGGCGCTTCTGGATGTTGACAATGTTGTCCGGCTTTTCGAAGAGATATTCTCCGGCTTTGAGCGAACGGTGGCGGTGAACGTAGTGCCACAGGATGAAGGCCTCCTCGCTGCGGATTACGCCGGCAGATTTGAGTTCGGCGGCGATGCGGCGGGTGGAGTAGCCCGGGTGCAGCAGGACGAACGTTTGCCCCGCCGGCTCCGTGGGAGTGGAAATTGCCCACGCAAACCAGCCCGCGGCCGCCAGCAGCGCTACGAAAATGAGCCAGAACAACTTGCGCACAATAAGCTCAGTTTAGATGATGAGGGGATGGGTAGAGTTGGTTTTGCAGCGTGGACGCTGACTTTAGTAAGGGGGAATGCAGGAGCAGGGAGCAGGGGCTGGAGTGCAGAATTCAGAGGTCAGAGTGCAGAAGTAAAATCGCTGGCGGCTTGGGGTGAGGCACCATCCCGTCCGGGTCCAAAGGCGGGACTTGCGGGCTAGTCGAATCAATTCAATGCTTTGCATCCTTCCTCATGCCTGTATACTCAAATGCTTTAGGAGAACCTCTTACATCTTGATGAGACGTGCCCCGCTTCTCCAGGCCCTGAGTTTGCTGCTCGCAGTGCTGCCGGCGATCGGTTGTGGAGTTTTCTCGCGGACCCGGCCCGTGGAAGAGACCTACTCCAAGGCTCCGCTTCTGACGGCGACGCAGCAGGAACTGGTCGACTCGATCAACCAACAGGCGGAGAAGATTCATTCTCTGCAGGCCACAGTGGATATTGACACCTCGGCCGGAGGCATCAAAAAGGGCGAGGTTACCGACTACAAGGAAATTCGCGGCTATGTGCTGGCGCGCAAGCCCGCCATGCTGCACATGCAAGGGCTCCTGCCAATCGTGCGCACCGTAGCTTTTGATATGGTGAGCAACGGGCAGGACTTTAAATTGTGGATTCCGCCCAAGAACCGGTTTGTGATGGGCCGGAATGAGGTGCAGACGACCAACAGCGCCCAGCCCCTGGAGAATATCCGCCCGCAGAATATTTACGACGCGTTGCTGATTCATCGAATCGCGCCGCCCGAGCGGGCTCTGGTGGAGAACAGCTACGAAATTCTGCACGACGCGAAGGGACATCCCATTCTGCAGGAGGATTACGTGCTGCTGGTGATTCGGATGGAGGATGACAGCGATCCAGTGTTGTCGCGCAAGATTGTTTTCAGCCGCACCGATCTGAAACCGCACCAGCAGTTAATCTTCGACGATAAGGGCAATGTGAGCACGGATGCGCGCTACGCAAACTACAAGGACTACGACGGCGTGAACTTTCCCTCGCGCATCGAGATCAAGCGGCCGCAGGAGGAGTACGACATCACGCTGAACATGCTGAAGCTGGAAATCAACAAGCCGCTGAAAGATGAGCAGTTCACGCTGGAACAGCCGGCGGGAGCGGATGTGGTGCATCTGGATGGGCCGCAGTCGAGTTCTACGCGGGCGCCTTCGGCGGACCGGGAGCGGTAGTGGCCGCCGCTTGCGCGAAAACAGTGCGGAGCTTTTGGCGCAAACCTAATTAACCGCAAAGGGCGAGAAGAAGAACCTGCCATTCTGAACGGCTCTTGAACCGGATCGTGCTTTTGAGCAAGTCATGTTGAACCAATCACGTTGAACCAATCATATTGAACCAATCATGATGAACAAAATGGTGGTCGCGAATCTGGTGCATCGGCCCATCCGGTCGCTGATCAGTGTTGTCGCCATTGCTCTCGAAGTCACACTGATTCTGCTGATCGTGGGCTTGTGCTACGGCATCATGAACGATCAGAAGAACCGAACGACGGGCATTGGTTTTGATGTGATCGTGCAGCCGCCGGGGTCTTCGTTTTTTGCGGCCATCAGCGGGGCGCCGGTCTCGATGAAGGTGGCCGATGTGCTGCGCGACATCCCGCACGTGAAGGTGGTGAGCCCGATCGTCTGGCAGATTGCCACCGGCGGCGGACTGGAAGTGATTGACGGGATCGATCTGGCAAGCTTCGAGGCGCTGGGTGGGCCGTTTACCTATCTCAAGGGCGGGCCTTTTCAGGGGCCGAACGATGTGTTGGTGGATGACTACATCGCGCGGCAGCGGCACGTGAAAATCGGCGACACGATGGAGATTTTGAACCATCCCTTTCGGGTGTGCGGCATCGTGGAGAATGGACGAGGGGCACGGAAGTTTGTGCCCATCGCGACGATGCAAGATTTGATTGGAGCGCAGGACAAAGCATCGGTTTTTTACCTGAAGCTGGATGACCCAGCCAACACGGCGGCGGTGGTGAAGGCCATCCAGAGCCATCCTGGGATGGAAAAGTATTCGGTGCTGTCGATGCAGGAATATCTCAGCATGATGGAGCCCAGTCACTTGCCGGGTTTTCGTCCGTTCATTGCAGTGGTGATCGGAGTGAGCTTGATTATCGGGTTTCTGGTAATTTTCCAGGCCATGTACACGGCGGTCATGGAGCGCACGCGGGAGATTGGAATCCTGAAATCGATTGGCGCGTCGAAGGGATATATCGTCAACGTGATTTTGCGCGAGACGATTCTGCTGGCGCTGGCCGGGATTGCGGTTGGAATTGCTGTGAGCCTGTTGGCGCGGGTGGGGATCGAGCATCGCTGGCCGCTGGTACACATCGACAAGAGCAACGAATGGATGCTGCGGGCAACGCTGATTGCGCTGGTGGGGGCGACTTTGGGAGCGCTGTATCCGGCGTACAAGGCGGCGCAGAAGGATCCCATTGATGCCCTGGCGTATGAGTGAAGCAGTTCTTAGCTCTTGGCTTTTAGCTAAAGCATCCCTGCCTCAATCTGGAAACCTCGGGCGAGTTCCCGTCGTACTGTGACCGCATGGTCCCCAATGTTAACTCAGCGTTGACAATCGGTTGCGGGGTCCGGTATCTTAGATGCTTGGTAGTTGTGTGGTTGCCCGCCTGATGGCCTGGCGTCCTCGCCGGGGAATCAACGAGCGGTCTTCTTATCGCAGTCTTTTCATTCTGGGAGATTTCCGATGTCAACCTATTTCCCCAAAGAGGGGGAAATTGTGCGCAAGTGGTTCGTCGTGGATGCGGATGGGCAGACGCTTGGGCGTTTGGCCTCGCAGGTTGCGCGCATCCTCATGGGCAAAGAGAATCCGCAGTACACGCCGTTTCTTGATACCGGCGATCACGTGATTGTGATCAATGCGGAGAAAATCCGGACGACCGGGTTCAAGGCCGAGTCGAAGGTGTACCAGCATTACACCGGGTATCCGGGCGGATTGCGGACGGAAGAATACAAGAAGCGTTTGGTGCGCAAGCCGGAAGCGATTATTGAAGCGGCGGTGAAGCGCATGCTGCCGAAGAATAAGCTGGCGGCGCATATGCTTTCGAAGCTGAATGTGTACAAGGGCGACAAGCATCCGCATCAGGCGCAGAAGCCGCAGGATTTGAAGCTGGAAGTGCGGGAGTACAAGCCGCGCAAGGTTGCGGTTTCGTAAGAAGCTACCTCGGCGGTGCGCAATATCGTTAGGTCCTTCGCGGACTTTTCAAGTCCGCTCGGGATGACATGTGGTTCGGGTTGGAACGATTTTGAGGCTCGCTTCTGGCTTTGAGCTAGAAGCTAAGAGCTAGGAGCTAAAAGCTAAATGGCTGAATTGGTTCAGTATTACGGAACGGGACGACGCAAGCGGGCGATTGCGCGCGTGTATTTGCGTCCGGGCAGCGGGGAGTTCAAGGTGAACGGGCGCGCGTTCGAGGAATATTTCGTGACTCCGGCGCAGCGCTCGGCGGCGAAGGCTCCACTGGCCTCGACGGACTCGGCGGCTACGTTTAATGTGATTGCCAACGTGCTGGGCGGCGGCGTGCGCGGCCAGGCTGACGCGGTGAAGCTCGGCATTGCTCGCGCTTTGATGCAGTTCAATACCGAACTGCGCAAGAAACTGAAGAGCGAAGGCATGGTCAGCCGCGACTCGCGCGGGAAAGAGCGCAAGAAGTACGGGCAGAAGGGCGCGCGCAAGCGGTTCCAGTTCTCGAAGAGATAGTTGCGAGTACCGAGTACTGAGTACCGAGCAAGATCGAGATTCCTCCGCCCCTCGCTTTCGCTCGGGGGTCGGAATGACAAGGGCTTTTTAGGTTTTGTTTTTGGCTAAGAGCTAAAGGCTTAAGAGCTAATAGCTTGTTTTTAGGTGTTCAATTCTTCCCGAGCCTCGCGGCGCGGGGACGGGAATGGCAATCGGGCAGGCAGGTTTCAACGTTTCAGAGTTTCAAGGTTTCAAAATCCTTGAAACCTTGTGACCTTGAAACTTTGAAACCTTGATCTCCTGATGCAGACTGAACGAGGAGGTTCATTGGCTACTATTACCATGAAGGAGCTGCTCGAGGCGGGAGTCCACTTCGGGCACCAGACCAAGCGCTGGAATCCTAAGATGAAGGAATACATCTTTGGAGAGCGCAATGGGATCTACATTATTGACCTGCAGAAGACGCTGAAGATGTTCAAGGAAGCGTCGAAATTCGTGCAGGACCTGGCTTCCGACGGCCGCATTGTGCTGTTCGTGGGCACCAAGCGCCAGGCGCAGGACGCAATCTCTGAAGAAGCTCAACGCTGCGGGATGTTTTACATCAACCAGCGCTGGCTGGGCGGCTTGCTCACCAACTGGGTTACGGTGCAGAAATCGGTGAAGCGGCTGAAGGAACTCGACGAGATGGCCACCGACGGCCGCTACGAGTTGCTGCCCAAAAAAGAAGTCATCAAGCTCGAACGCGAGCGCAAGCATTTGCAGGCCAACCTGGCGGGCATCAAGAACATGAGCCGGTTGCCGGACGCGATTTTTGTGATCGACTCGAACAAAGAGCAGATTGCGGTGCGCGAAGCGCGCAAGCTGGGGATTCCGGTGGTCGCCGTGGTCGATACGAATTGCGATCCCAGCGAAGTGGATTATGTGATTCCTGGGAACGACGATGCGCTGCGGGCGATCCGCTTGTTTACGTCGAAGATTTCGGAATCAATTGCCGAGGGCGCGCAGTTGATGACCGACAAGCAGGTTGCCGATATGCAGGCGGCGAGCGATGCGGCCCAGGCGGCGGAGACGGCTCGCGGCGAAGCCCGCGAGCGCGAAGCTGCCGCGGTGGATGCTGGCGTGGATGCTGGAGAAGAAATCAGCATGGAAGAAGTGCTGGGTCAGGGAACGCACAAGAAGCCGGTGGTGGCAGAAGAAGCTGAGCTGCCGAAGGTGGAGAGCCAGACGGTTTAAGAACAGTTGCCGGTTGTCAGTTGCCAGGAAAAACCGGGGCACTTGAAATTATGACCCGCGCGGTTCGTCTGGCGCGGGTCGAAGTTTATTAGAGCGAAAAGGAAATAATTTTAGATATGGCTACGATTACCAGTCCGGAACCAGATGATAGCGGGCGTCCAAACATTTCCGCGGCATTAGTGAAGGCCCTCCGGGACAGGACCGGCGCTCCGATGATGGATTGCAAGCAGGCCCTGACCGAGGCCAAGGGCGACATGGAGCAGGCGGTGGTGGTACTGCGCAAAAAAGGCGTGTCGGTCGCGGCGAAGAAGGCGACGCGGGTGACCAGCGAAGGCTCGGTCACCAGCTACATTCACGCGGGCGGCAAGATTGGTGTGCTCGTCGAAGTCAACTGCGAGAGCGACTTCGTGGCGCGCACGGAAGATTTCAAAGAGCTGGTGCACGACATCGCCATGCACATTGCGGCCAGCGATCCGCGGTACGTGCGCAAGGAAGACGTTACGCCTGAAGCTTTTGCGCGCGAGAAGGAAATTTTTCTGGCGCAGGCTGTGGCTTCCGGCAAGCCGCCGAACATTGCGGAAAAGATGGTGGCGGGCAAGATGGAAAAATTCTACGAGGAGGTCTGCCTGCTGGAGCAGCCTTTCATCAAGGACCAGACCATCTCCATCGCGCAGCTGATTGCGGCGAAAATCGGCAAGCTGGGCGAGAATATCGCGGTGCGGCGGTTTGCGCGCTTCAAGGTGGGCGACGCGGGCGAGACTATCGCTGTCACGAAACCTACAGAGCCGAAAGGCGAGTAAACTAAAGGCGCCCTGCGGGGCGCCTTTTTTGTGACGTGGTGTGTAAGAATCGCAAGTCCATCCGACTTTGGCACCCGGTCGCCGGAGGGTTGAATCGGACAGCGCATCAATCAGTGGATCGGTCGCCTGATGGCTCCGATTTTTGCTCTCGCGACGATGGCGATGTTGCATCTGGGAGTTAGCGGTTGGCGGATACTCGAAATTCTTCTGCCCGTTTTCGCGCTGCTGATGTTTCTGACGATTTTTCTGGACCCCGGGCCAAGGGCGAAAGGACTTGTGGAAGAAGTGAAGAGCCGCTTCCACTGAGTACGGCCGCGTAAATAGCCGGAGAATTCAACTACCAAATCCATGACCAAGCCTGTCTTCAAACGCATCCTGCTGAAACTTTCCGGTGAGGCGCTGGCCGCGGACCAGGGTTTTGGCGTGGATACGAAACGTATTCACGAGATCGCCGCGGAGCTGGCTGATGTTCATAAGCTGGGCATCCAGATCGCGATCGTGGTGGGCGGGGGCAATTTTTTTCGCGGCGTGGCGGAACAGGCGAAAGATATGGACCGCGTTTCCGCCGACCACATGGGCATGCTGGCTACGGTGATTAACGCGCTGGCGCTGCAGGACGCGCTGGAGAAGCAGAAGGTCTACACGCGGGTGCAGACGGCTATCGAGATGAACCAGGTGGCAGAGCCGTTCATCCGGCGGCGGGCGATTCGCCATCTGGAAAAAGGCCGAGTCGTAATTTTTGCTGGGGGAACCGGCAACCCGTACTTTTCGACCGACACGGCGGCCTCGCTGCGCGCCATGGAAATTAAAGCCGACGCGATTCTCAAAGCCACGAAAGTCGACGGCATTTATGACGCCGACCCCATGCTGGTGAAGGACGCGAAAAAGTTCAACACCATCACTTATATGGAAGTCCTGCAGAAGGGGCTGAAAGTGATGGATTCGACCGCCATCAGCCTGTGCAAGGACAACAATCTGCCGATCTTCATCTTCAGTCTGAACGAGCACGGAAACATTCGGCGCGTCGTGACCGGCGAAAAGATTGGATCGATGGTCAGCTAAAGGAATGCAGAAGTAAGAAGTGAGAGTGCAGAATTGAAGGCGGGTCGGAGCCGGTTTTACTTCTGCAATCTGACTTCTTCCTTCTGCATTCTGCCATTTGCCGGTTTATAATGCAGCGTTTTGATGATTGACGTTCTACGGAGTTGACCCCATGGCCCCTGCCACAATGGCCGCGATCCCCGGCCTCAAAGAAACATATGTACACCTGAAGACCCGCATGGATAAAGCGGTGGAAGATTTTCGCAAGGCGATGGCGGCCACGCGGACCGGACGCGCCTCGGTGCACATGCTGGACAGCGTGAGTGTGGACTACTACGGCTCGCAGATGCCGCTGAACCAGATCGCGCAGGTACACGCGCCGGAGCCACAGATGATTACGGTGCAGCCGTTTGATCAGTCGCAGGTGGGTGCGATCGAGAAAGCGATCCGCTCCGCCGAGTTGGGGTTGAATCCGATGAACGACGGCAAGCTGATCCGCGTGCCGGTGCCGGCGCTGACGGCGGAGCGTCGCCAGGAGATGGTGAAGCATTTGCACCGTGTGCTCGAGGAGCATCGCACCGCGGTGCGCAACATCCGGCGCGATGGCAACGACGCCATCAAGAAGGCGCTGAAAGATAAGAAGATCAGCGAGGACGAAGAGAAGCGCTCGCTCGACGAAATCCAGAAACTCACTGACGACGAAATCAAGAAGATGGAAGACATGAGCAAGGCCAAGGAAAAGGAAGTGCTGGAACTGAAGTAAAGCTCTCAGCTGTCAGCTATCAGCTCTCAGCTTTCAACCCTCAGGTAAGAGGTCGGTTTTAGCTGAAAACCGAGAGCTGGGAGTGTTATTGGCTGCCCGTGGATTCGGCGCTTTGAAAGATTCTCCCCTCCCGAAAGTACATGCCCCGGTTCGCGCCTTCTCCCCGCATACACTCCTAACTCATTCAACAGCAAGGCAATAGTCCAGAGGTGCGGGCCGGATTCTCGCCGGTAACAGGTCCGGTGGTTACGCGACATTCCGCAAGTAGGCGTGTTTCCATATGCGTGAGACGAACAGTTCGCTCCCCAATAATTCCTCACCCGGAGCTTGCCATGAAAAGACTTCTTGCTTTAACCGTTGCGACGCTGCTCGCGGCCATCATGATTGGTTGCTCAAGCAGCCCGAACACTCTTACGACGGGAGCGCAGCCTGGTAACGTGTTCGTTACCGGTGAAGACGCGCCTCTGCCCTCGGTGGTGGGCTTTGACGTCACCATCAACTCCATCACCCTGAATGGTGAAAGCAATTCGCCGGTCGTGGTTTCGACCCCGACCACGGTGGACTTCGCACGCCTCGTCGGCCTGCGCTCGCCGCTCGCGTTCAACTCCGTTCCGGCCGACACGTACAACAGCGCGACTTTCGTGCTGACGAATCCAGTTATTTCTTTTGTGGACCTGACGCAGAATCCGCCGGCGCTGAGCACGATCACCGGCACGCTGCCTACTTCTCCAACTTATTCACTGACGGTGAATTTTCCATCGCCGATGGTGGTGGGAAGCAACGGGCTCGCCGGGTTGAAGATGGAATTCGACATTCGGCAGTCTCTGGCCGTGAACGGCGCGGGACAAGTCACCGGCGTAGTCAATCCTGTGATCTTCGTGAAGGCAACGCATGCCAGCGATCCTGACGGACAAATCACCGATCTGACGGGTGGGCTGGTTTCCGTGGCTACTGCCAGCAACTCGTTTGTGATGCAGGGGCCCTACGGCCACCAGTTGACGGTTTATGTCAACAACGGCACGACGTTCAACAGCGGCTGGAGCATCAGCAATCTCGCGGCTCCGGCGATTGTCGGGGTGCAGGGCGCGTTTCAGGCGGATGGCAGCCTGATGGCCAGCGGGGTGGAAGTGATCACGACGGCACAGTCTTTCGTATCGGGCCGCGTGCTCGCCTTCACCGTCAATGGATCGAACCAGGTGCAGCAAGTCACAATGTGGGTGGGCGAAACGGGCGCGGACATGGTCAGCGACGTGGACACCATCCAGACCTTCGACGTGAGCGCGGTCACGGACTACGAAATCTGCTTCCTCGATGGCCCGCTGACCGGCGCGTTGTTCAACAGCACATCGCTCGAAATCGGGCAGAGAATTTTCATTGGCGGCAGTTTTGTGAATCCCACGTTCACCCCGCAGATGATTTCGCTGCGCCGCCAGGGCGCCTACGGCATGCTCGTGACGGGAAGCGTCGCGGTCACCAACGCCCCCAACGGCGGGAGCTTCGAACTCTCGAACAACGGCTTGCTCGGCTACTCCGCCGGCGGCCCGGTCACGGTCAACACGGGGAATCTGACTTTCTTCTTTGACCTGAACGGCCTGAGCGCGCTCTCCGCCGACACCACTGCGGTGCCGGTCGTGGCGCGCGGTCTGTTCCTCAAGGACCCCATCAGCGGCAATCCTGAGTTCTATGCCGGCCTGGTGGCGGACCCGCCGCAGGCACAGTAGGTTGGGAACGTTAGACTGAAGCATTGGGCGGCCCCGAGGCCGCCCGTATTTTTTCTGCTGAGAAGCTTGCCGGGATTCAGGGAGATCCCTCGAGCGCGCGGGGAATCGCGAACGGTGATAAAGTAAGGGTCTTTAACCATCGGGGCGAAATCGTTCTTAAATCCCGGGTCGATGGAGCCGTGCAGCCCGGAGTGGTTTCGGCTCGGCTCAACTGGGCGAAACATATTCAGGTTTTCAGAGCACCAATGCCCTGACCTCAGAAAAACTTGCCGGCGTGGGCAACTCGGCCACGGTTTATTCCGTCTTGGTTGAGGTAGAGTGATCCAGGCCATCCTCATAGAGCAACCGCGGGCTTGACCCGGAAGTTGGACCATTTAACACCATAAAGAGTTGCGGCTTGGACGGTTTTCACTGCGCTACCGTATAATGGCAGTTTTCCTACATCCCACGGTCTGAGGTCGTAGCGATTCAGCTTCGCATTCATTCGGAGAGTTCTTTTGTGCCCAGACATGGGCGCACACGGTGCGCCGTTGCGGCGTCATCTCCTTCATTTCCACGGTGTTGGCGCGGGTTGACCGTAAGTATGACCATCCGGTGGACCGCGAGATGGACGGTTGCCCTGGCGCTGCTGACCCTGCTCCTGTCGGCATCCCTGACCTGGGCGCAAACCGACGTGATCTCCGAGATCATTCCCCAGGGCAACCGGCGCATCCCCTCCGAAACCATTAGAGCCCGCATCTTTACCAAGCCCGGAGACATTTACGACCCCGCCAGCCTGGAGCGGGACTTCAACTCCCTTTGGAATACGGGATATTTCGAGGACATCAAGTTCCTGCGCGAGCAGACCCCCAAGGGCTGGCGGATCATCGTTCAGGTCAAAGAAAAACCGACCATCCGCGAAATCACCTACCTGGGCCTGAGCTCGGTTTCGCAAAGCGATGTTCTCGACCGTTTCAAGCAGGACAAAGTCGGCCTGTCGGTGGAAAGTCAGTATGATCCCACGCGCATCAAGAAAGCCGAAGTTTCCATCAAGAATTTGCTTTCGGAACACGGGCGGCAGTTCTCCACCATCCGCACTGAAGTGCGCCAGATTCCTCCGGCCGCGGTTGGTCTCACGTTTGTAATCAAGGAAGGCCCGAAGGTGAAAGTCGGCAGGATCAAGTTCGAAGGCAATAAGAACGTAAAGTCGCGCATCCTGCGCGCGGCCATGAAGAACCTGAAGCCGATCGGAATTCCACACTCCATTTTCCTCGAAGACATCTTCTCCAAGACCTACGACGCCACCAAGCTGGAAGAGGACACGGAGCGGGTGCGCAACGAGTACCAGAATCGCGGCTATTTCAAGGTCATCGTCAACGATCCAAAGACCCAGATGCGCGATACCGGGCACAAGGGTTTTCACATTCCTTTGCTGCAGTCCGGGCCGGGCAAGGCGATCGACCTGACCATACCGATCGAGGAAGGCGATAAATACCGGCTGGGCAAAATCACGTTCAAGAACAACAAAGCCATCACGAACGCGAATATCCTGCGGGCCCAGTTCCCCATCAAGGATGGCGACATCTTCAGCCGCGAGAAAATCGCCAAAGGGCTGGAAAACCTGCGCAAAGCTTACAGCTCGATCGGCTACATCAACTTCACGTCGATCCCGGGGCAAACCTTCGATGACGATAAGAAGCTGATTTCTCTGGAGATTGACGTCGATGAAGGCAAGCAGTTCTTTGTCCGCCGCATCGAGTTCCAGGGCAACACCACCACGCGCGACAAAGTGATCCGCCGCGAAATGGTGCTGGAAGAGGGCAGCGTCTACAACTCGCGCCTGTGGGAACTCAGCCTGCAGCGCCTGAACCAGCTTTCCTACTTCGACCAGTTGAAGCCGGACGATCCCAACGTCACCGACAAGCGCCTGGACGAAAAAGACGGACTGGTCGACCTGACGCTGAAAGTACACGAAAGAGGCAAAAACAGCATCGGCTTGAACGGAGGCGTCAGCGGACTGGAAGGCGCTTTCGTAGGGTTGAACTACGCCACGAATAACTTTCTTGGCCTGGGCGAGACCCTGCAGGTACAGATCAGCCTGGGAAATCTGGCGCGCAGCGCGCTGTTCGGCTTCACTCAGCCTTACATGTTTGACCGTCCGCTGCAGTTGGGCGTGAGCGTGTTCGCCAATAAGACCAGCTTCAACCAGGCCCGGCAAATTTCCGTCTTCAGCGGCCAGAATCTGAACCTGCCCAACGCCATTCTGCAGAACCTGCAGAACTATTCGCAATCCAGCGCGGGACTCACCACGTCATTGAGCTATCCCCTGCACAGCCGTTCGTTCAAACGGCTGGGCATCACATACTCGCTCGACCGCTCCACCCTGCTGGCCTTGAGCACGGCATCCAAGAGCCTGTTCGAGTACATCGCATTCCGCGGCATTTCCGGCCCCAATGCGCTCGCGGGAATCGTTACCAGCAAAATCTTCCCCAACTTCTCGATCAACTCGCTCGACAGCGGCCTGTTTCCCCACAGAGGCCAGCAGATGACCGTGGGCGCGGAGATCGCCGGCATCGGCGGCACCGTACGCTCGATCCGCCCCATCATCCAATACACCCACTGGACGCCGGTGCAGAAGCGCCGCAACACCATCGGATTCCGCGTGCAAGGCTCGTTTATCAGCGGCTTCGGCGGCCTGGTGCCTCCGCCCTTCCAGCGTTTCTACATGGGCGGAGAAAACGATATTCGCGGTTTCGACATTCGCTCCGTCTCGCCTGTTGCTTTCCTGCCCAGCGCCAACTCGATCATCTTGCGGGACCGGTCGAATGTGCCGCAACCCGCCAATCCCAACTATCCGTGCGTCCCCGGTAATGCCACCCTGGGCCTGCCCACCAACTGCTGGACCGTCCCCATTCCGGTGGACCAGATTGTTTTCCCCGGCGGCGATCTCAGCCTGGTCACCAATCTCGAGTACCGCATCACCATCGCGGGACCCGTCGCGATTGCTCCGTTTGTCGATACCGGAATGGACCCCATCATCCGGCGCTCTCAGCTGCAGATTGCTTCGCAGCAGTACTCCGCCGTGATCAGCACGCCGTTCGGATGCCCCCAACTGGATGCCGGCTACAACTGCACCGGACAGGCGATCCTGAACCCCGCGCCGTCGCAGGATCTGCAGGTCCTGCACTCCACCGTCTGGAGGCCCAGAATGTCCACCGGACTCGAACTGCAGGTTTTCATGCCCGTGGTCAACGCGCCCTTCCGCTTCTACTGGGCCTATAACCCGGTGCGGCTCGATGACCAGGCTAACTCGCCCATTCCAATCACCCGCAGCATGTTCCCTCCCGGCGCGGCCGGGGACTACACCTACGGCCAGGCCAAGTTCACCTATTCGCCCAACTTCCTGCTGCGGGAGCCGCGCAAGACTTTCCGCTTCACGGTTGCGACCACGTTCTGAGGAGGGTATGTCGGGGTTGGTTTGACGCCGTACAACCCCGGTCACTATAATGTTGTTGGTTAACGCCACGGCAGACTCGTTCGGGTGGAGGTCACGCCCGCGGCTTCGGCGTGTGACGCTTGGAAATCTAGTGCGCCTTTTGCGACGGCGGCCGTTACAGCAGCGGAGACCTCTTTTCAGTGCGGCCCAGCGTTTGCGTAAGTGAAATATCACTGAGAAAATTATAGGAGTTCATTTCCGGAGCCATGCTCCCCTGAACCATGTTCCAAGAAGGCATCGTCAAGAAAATATGTTCGATGCAGGCAGGTTCCAGGGAGTCCGGTTCCAAGGAGTTCAAGCGATCCAATGACAAGCAAGTTTCTGCGCCCATTCCTGGCCGTTGCAGCTCTCTTCGTGATTTCTGCAATCGCCCAAACCAGCAGCGCTGCCCCCATGGGCGCATCCACGCCCGCAACTGCCTCGCCCGTGGCTACCGGCATGGGCACCAAGGTCGGAACCATCAACATCGAGCAAGCCATCGTCCTCACCAACGAAGGCCATCGCGATTTTGACGATCTCGCCAAGAAGCTCGAACCCAAGCGCACCCAGCTGACCAGCCAGAACGACGAACTCGAAGCCCTGAAGAAGCAGCTCACCACCCAGGGCGACAAGCTCAGTCCAGAGGCGCTGGAAACCCTGCGCAAGCAGATCGAAACCAAACAGAAGTCGCTGGAGCGCGCGGGCCAGGACTACCAGGAAGACGTGGGCAACCAGCAAAACGATATTGCCCAGCGCATCCTGCAGAAGATGGCTCCCATGATCGTGAAATACGCTCAGCAGAACGCTTTTGGCATGATCGTCGATACTTCCAAGCCCTGGCCGCAAAGCCCGGTCCTGTGGTACGACGGCGAGAAAATCGACGTCACCAGGCCTATTGTGGACGCTTACAACGCGCAATCGAGCGTGCCTCCACCCGCGACCGCGGCCAAGCCCCCTGCCAAGCCTGCTGGAGCCGCTACCACGCCGAGGGCGCCAGCTCCCAAGCCGAATTAGTCTTTCGAACGACACCTCTGGTGTCGAAAATGTTCCCGGAAAGGCCGCGTTCCCCGCGGCCTTTTTCTTTTCCCCACCCCTGCCCGATCGCCGCGCCCGCGGTGTCCATACAAACAAGCGCAATCCAGAAGGACGCCACGGGAGGACACCATGTTCAACAGCGGCATATCTGGGAAAACGGATTTCAGCCAGGAGATGCTCGGCCACAGGATTTTGAGCGGAGAAACGCTCAGCGCAAATATGTTTACCGGCAGCCTGCTGCAATCTTCCGCGGATCAGCGCCTGCGCCGCAGTTGGACCACGTTAAGTTCATTCGGACTGCAGGCCCTCGCCATGGGCCTGCTGCTGCTCCTGCCGCTGCTGCGGCCCGGCCGCATCCCGCTGCTGCACCAGCTGGCCACTCCCATCAGCCTCGGTGAGCCCGTTCCAGACGCTCCGTCAACGCGCGCACGCTCGGGGTCGGCGACACCCGCGCCCAGCAATCTGTGGAACAATCATGTGCTGGAGCCGGCGCGAATTCCGATCGGCGTCGCGCCCATCGCCGAAGACGCGCCGCCGCAGCCGTTCGGCTCTCTCGGCACAGGAACTCAAACAGCCGCCGGATCGGGCTTTCTCAACGGCCTCGCCTCAGTCGACGGCGGAACCAGGCCCGTGCTTGCCACGCCGCCCGCGCCTTCCCATCCCATCCGCGTCTCGCACATGGACCCGGGCAGCCTCATCTACCAGGTGCAGCCCGTGTATCCTCCGCTGGCCAGAGCTGCGCGTGTTGAAGGACCGGTCGTCCTCGCCGCGCTCATCAGCAAAGACGGCACCATCGAAAATCTGCGCGTGGTCGCGGGACGTCCCATGCTGGTTCGCTCCGCAATCGAGGCTGTCAGCCAGTGGCGCTACCGTCCCTACATCCTGAACAGCGAACCCGTCGAAGTCGAAACCCGGATCACCGTGAACTTTTTGCTGGCTCATTAATTGGCGTTACAGATGAACCGCGATGGAAAGGTGCGTTTGCATCCCAGTCACGCTCACTTCCCCGCCAGCTCCCGCTTCACAATTTCGCTGACCATCTTTCCATCCACGCGCATGCCGGCAGCGTTGAAGCGGGCCATGGCGTTCTTCATCACCGTCCCCATTTCCTTCATCGAAGGCGAGCCTATCTCGGCAATCGCGGCTTTCACTCCGGCGACCACGTCGGCTTCGCCGGCGGCTTTGGGCAGGTAGGTTTCGATCAGCACGATTTCGGCCGCTTCTTTGTCGGCCATCTCCTGGCGTCCGCCTTTGGTGAACTGCTCGACGGATTCTTTGCGCTGCTTGATCAGCGTGACCAGCACGGCCTGGGCTTCCTTGTCGTCGAGCGGAGCCATTTTCTCGACCTGGCGAAGATGCAGCGCGCTCTTGACCATGCGCAGGGTGGAGAGACGGGCTTCGTCCTTCGCCTTCATGGCGGTGACTATATCTTTCTGAATCTGCTCGGTGAGGCTCATGCAAGGATTATAGACGGTGGCAGACTCGACGACGGTCGGAGTGCGGAAAGTCAAAATCCCCACCGTTCCAATAAAATCAGGATTCTCAAATCAAAATTCGCCACCTCACCGTCCTCTCGCGCATCTGATGCGGAGGAGGAACCAACCATGAGCAAACTCGCGATTTGGGCCCAACTGGAAGCTCGACCGGGCAAAGAGAAGGAAGTGGAAGAGTTCCTGAAATCAGCCCTGCCGCTAGCCCAGCAGGAAAAAGAAACGGTCACCTGGTACGCCATCAAGATGGGTCCAGGCAAGTACGGCATTTTCGACACGTTTGCCGACGAACACGGCCGCAACGCTCATTTGACCGGTCCCATTGCCAAGGCATTATTTGCCAAAGCGGACGAGCTGTTCGCCAAGGCTCCAGAAATTGCAAAACCCGAAGTTCTGGCGGCAAAAACCCGGAATTAACCCATGAAACACGGCATTTCGCGCCTCCCTGTCAGGCGCGAAGTGCGCCCCAACCAGCATCCAATTCCGCTCCGCTTCCGATAGAATGGTGGAGCAACGAGAATCCCATCTTCTTCAAGGACTTCATCGGAAATGCTGCACAAGAATCGTCTTTTTACTCCCGGCCCAACGCCGCTGCTGCCGGCGGCACAAACCGCCATGGCTTCGTTTACCGCGCATCACCGCACCGCGGATTTTCGACAACTGTATCAGCGCGTGCTCGCCGACATGAAAGATTTCGTCGGCACGCAGAATGACGTTCTCGTGCTGGCTTGTTCCGGCACCGGCGTGATGGAAGCGTCGGTTTCGAACCTGACATCGCCGGGCGACAAGGTTCTGGTGCTGACTGCCGGAAAGTTCGGCGAGCGCTGGACCGGGCTGGCCAAGGCATTCGGCTGCAACGTAGACGTTCTGAGCGTCGCCTACGGCCAGACGTTTTCGCTGAACGAAATTCGGGCGAAGATTACTCCGGATGTAAAAGCTGTGTTTGTGCAAGCGACCGAGAGTTCCACCGGCGCGCGTCATGACATTGAAGGAATCGCGAAAATCGTACGCGAGCACGGTGACGAGACTCTTCTTGTTGTGGACGCGATCACCGGGTTGGGAACGACTCATCTCGACGTGGACGGTTGGGGCGTGGACTTCATCATCGGCGGATCGCAGAAGGCGCTGATGATGCCTCCGGGGCTGGCGTATTGCGCGGTGAGCGAGCGCGCGTGGAAGCGCATGGAGAAGACCACGTCGCCGCGCTACTACTTCGATCTGCGCAAAGAGCGGAAGTCGGCAGCGAAGGGAGAATCGGCCTACACGCCCGCGACGTCGCTATTCGCCGCGCTGGGAGCGGCGCTGGAGTTCGTGCGCGGTATGGGCAACGGCGACCTGGCCAAGGGACGCGAAGAGCTGGTCAACAACGCGGAGCTTTGCGCCGCAATGACTCGCGCTGGAGCGAAAGCGCTGGGACTAAACCTTTACTCCGCTCCACCGGCGGCGGCGTTGACGGCGATTACGTCGCCCGACGGAATCGACTCGGGAAAGATCGTGAAGGAATTCCGCGAGTCGTTCGATGCCGTAGTGGCCAACGGGCAAGGTGAGATGAAAGGCAAGCTTTTCCGCATCGCGCACATCGGCTACTACGACTATCTGGACACCATCGGCATTCTGGCCGCGCTCGAACACGTTCTGGTCCGCACCACCGGCCGAGCCGTGAACTATGGCGCGGCCGTGAAAGCTGCCCAGGAAGTCTACGCGCAGGCTCTTGCCGACAAGCGGCAACTGGTCGGCGTGTGAGGACCTGGAAACCATTGATCATTTGCCCCTCGGCGACTAGTTAACCGTGAAGTTGATCACGGCCGAAGTTTCACTCTGCGTCCCGCCGCCGTACAGGCCGCCAGGCGTGCCGGGATTGGTGACGGTGACCTGGATGGTATCAGCGGTGGCGATCGCAGCGGCGGGAATCGAAGCCATCAGCTGGTTCCCACTCACGTAGGTCGTGGTCATGGCCGTGCCGCCAAAGTTCACCTGTGCCGTCGACGAAAAGCTGCTGCCGTTGACGGTCAGCATGAACGCGGGACTCCCCGCCGTCATTTTGTTCGGCGAGAGTTGGGCGATCGCCGGAACGTTTCCCGGCGCGGGGTTGGTGTAGGACTTGGAGCTGTAGCCGCACGCCAGCACGAAGGCGGCCAAGCCAGTCAAAAGTAGAATCTGCAACGTTTTCATTGGTTCTCCCTTGGGCGATGGCCCATGAGGGGAGCATACAAATTGCGGGAAGCGCAGGTGTCAGGAGTGCGTCATTTAGTTGTCAATCTATTGTCAGAAAATTCGCGTTGAACTGGAAGGATTGAGGGACCCGGTGAAAATCGTTATCGCAGAAAAGATTTCGGCGTCGGCAGTGGAACAGCTCAAGGAGCCAGGCTGGACCGTGCTCACGGCCGACCAGTTGGACGGAAACCTGGCTGCTCATTTGGAATCAGCCGACGCGCTGATCGTGCGCTCGGCCGTGCAGGCGGACGCGAAACTTCTGGAACACGCGAAGAAGTTGCGCGTGATCGGCCGCGCCGGCGTGGGCGTGGATAACATCGACCTCGACGCCGCCACGCACAAGGGCATCGCCGTGATGAACACGCCCGGCGCCAACGCCGTGGCCGTGGCCGAACACACGCTGGGCATGATGCTGGCCATGGCGCGGCATTTGTGCCGGGCCGACGCGCTCATGCACGCCGGCAAGTGGGAGAAAAAATCCTTGCAGGGCACGGAGCTGCGCGGCAAGAATCTGGGCATTGTCGGCCTGGGGCGGGTCGGCATGGAAGTCGCGCGGCGCGCTCGCGCGTTTGGAATGGAACTTGTCGGGCACGATCCTTTCGTCTCGGTTGCCGTCGCGAAGGAGCAAGGAATCCGCATGGCGACCCTCGATGAACTTTATGCCGCGGCAGATTACATCACGTTGCATCTCGGCCTGACCTCGCAAACCGCGGGGATGATCAACGACTCCTCGATCGCGAAAATGAAGAAGGGCGTGCGGCTAGTGAACTGCGCGCGTGGAGAACTCGTAAACGAGGCGGATCTCGCGCAAGCGCTGAAGGACAAACGCGTGGCTTCGGCCGCGCTCGATGTTTTCATCGAGGAGCCGCTGAAGAATTCTCCGCTGCAGGCGCTGGACAACGCCTTGCTGACTCCGCACATCGGCGGGTCCACGCACGAAGCCCAGGACGCCGTCGGCGTGCAGATTGCGCAGCAAGTGCGCGAGTATCTGAAACATGGCGTCATCCAGAACGCCGTGAACGTGCCTTCGGTTTCCGCCGAGGAATATGCCGCGATGCAGCCCTATATCATTCTCGCGGAACGCATGGGAGCGTTTCTGGCGCAGGTGTCGGAAGGTACCGCGGAGGAAATTTCTGTCCGTTACAGCGGCCACATCGCCGTATGGAAAACGGAACTGATTCGCAACGCCGCGATCAAGGGCATCCTGAATCAGGCTCTCGAGGAGAAAGCGAATCTGGTGAACGCCGCGGCCATCGCCGACTCGCGCGGCCTGCGGGTCCACGAGTCGCATAAGCCAAAAACTCCCACCGGCGGCACTGCCAGCGTGCTCTCGATCGAACTGAGGAGCGCCACCGAGGAACACGCGGTGAAGGGAGCAGTGCTGCACGGGAGCGAGCCGCGGTTGCTGCACGTGGACGGAATCGATGTGGAAGCCCCGCTGGAACGCAACCTGATCTACCTGCGAAATCGCGACGTTCCCGGCGTGATCGGCAAAGTGGGCACAATTCTGGGCGAGGAAGAAATCAACATCGCGAACTTTTCTTTGGGGCGGCGCAGCGCCGAGGTAGGCTCCGATCAGCCGAGCGAGGCAATTGCCGTGGTCCACGTCGACGGGCAAGTATCAGAGACCGTACTGAACAAGCTGCGCAAGATTCCGGCGGTGCAGCAGGCCAAGGCGGTAAGGCTGTTCTAAGGCAGATTTCAGATTGCAGATTTTAGATTTCAGATTGATCTTTTCAGATTGATCTTTGTGGGAACAGCGATCTCCAATCTGAAATCTGAGATCTTCAATCTGAAATTCCCGCTATGACTCCGCCTCGTCCCGCTTCAGCTTCCGGCTCTCCGCCAGCAGCGTCATGGAGTGCATCAGATTCTGCAGGGTTACAATGCCGATCAGTCGCTCGTCTTCCACCACCGGAATAATGCTGGAGTTGCGGGCATTGAGCTTGCGGAACGCGGTGCCCAGCGATTCCTGCCGCACCGACACTTCGAAAATCTTGTTCATCACGGCTTGCACGTAGCCGTTGCCTTCCACGCGCAACGCCTCCAGAATGCGCTGTTTCGAGACTACGCCCACCATGTCGCTGCCGCGGACCACGGGAAAATCGTCCTGCAGCGAGTGCACCGCCTTCTCCAGCGCGCCCTCCAGCGTGTCCGCCGGTGAAAGCGTGGCGAAGTCTGTGAGCATGATTTCTTCCAGCCGCACGTTGTCGAGCACCGACTGAAAAACGATGGCGCGCTCTTCCAACTGCGCCGCGGAAAAGACGATGACCCCCACCATGGTGAGCCATGTATCGCTGAACAGCCCGGCAATCATGAACACCATTGCGATCGCGTTGCTGATGGAGACGGCGCGGCGTGTGGCGACGGGTGCGTCCAGCGAGCTCAGGAAAAATGACCGCAAGATCCGGCCGCCATCGAGAGGATAGGCGGGCAACAGGTTCAGCCCCGCAAGATACAAATTCGCCCACACCAGGCTGCGCGGCAGATTCCTGCCCTGCAGAAAAGGCCAGGTCCAGAGATCAGGATGGTCGATAAATGCCAGCGCACACCCGGCGGCCAGAAATGCCAGCACGAGATTGGTGAGCGGCCCGACCAGCGCGAGACGGATGTCGCGCATTCCCGGTGAGCTGCCCAGCGCCGGTTTGCCAGTGCGGGGCTCTCCCGATCCTCCTTCCTCAAGCCGCTTTTCTTCGACTTGTTTTTCCTCCGGCCGTTTTTCCTCAAACAGCGTCACGCCGCACAGCGGCAGCAGAATCACGGCCTTGGGAATCATGCCCTCTCGCCGGGCCACCAGCATCTGAACGCATTCGCGAGCCGCAACGCAAGCCAGAATAATGCCGACCACCGCCAGGTCGCGCGGCGCGCTGGCCAGGTCTTTGTGCGCCCGGTAGTCGGTGGCAAACACAAAAAGAAAAAGCAGAAGAAAAGTGGGGTGAATGCGGACCTCAACCTCAAACAGCCGCCCGATCGGAATGGACCAGCTTCTCATCCTCTTCGCATTCGCCTCCGCTAATGTTTATTCTACATGCGCGGAACTATTCGTTCGGGTAATCGAAAGTGCAGAGATGCGAGTGATCGCGGGGAAATATCGGAGCCGGCCGCTGCGCTCGTTGCGGGGGGTGGATATTCGCCCCACCTCCGACCGGCTGCGGGAAACCCTGTTCGACGTGCTGACCGCGGGAAATCCCGCGGCCCTCGAGGGCACCGTCTGGCTCGATATTTTCGCGGGCACGGGCGCCGTGGGCATCGAAGCCCTGAGCCGCGGAGCCAAGCAGGTGTATTTCGTGGAATCCTCCCAGCCGGTGGCGCAATTGATCCGCAACAATCTCGAAAGCCTGGGAGTCACAAGCGGCTACAGGATTTTTCAGGAAGAGTGGAAGCGCGCCTCCTGGCGCATAGAACGCGAACATGTCCGCGAACATGTCCGTGAGCACGTCACCGCCGACGTCGTGTATCTCGATCCTCCCTACGCGATGAAAGATGCTTACGGGGAAACACTGCGGACACTGGAAAATTCCAGCGTGATCTGGGCGATGTCACTGGTCATCGCAGAGCACGAAAAGCGGTTCGATCCCGGAGACGAGTTCGGGGCGCTGCGCAGGTTCCGCAAACTGGTGCAAGGCAGCGCCGCGCTCAGTTTTTACCGCATGACAAGCGTGGAAGTCGTTCGCGGATGAAGCTACGATAAGCGTGCGCGAATAAACACGCCGGTAAATTTCATGCGAACGTCCGCCCGCAAACGCGGCCGGCTACATGATCAGTTCGTCGGGCTGCCGCACGATGGGATGCTGCATCTCCTGCAGATCGTTCTTCACCATATTGAGGCCGTAAACGCAGGCTTCAAAATTCTTGGAGAGGCTCGCGAACAGCGGCGCGACCTTGGCATATTCGAAGTGCTCGAACTTGGAGACGACGTAATAGCTTTCCTTGCCCGCCTTCATCCAATCGACAAAATTCTCCAGGCGGTTCCGGCGCAGCCGGAAGTGGTTGATGCTCTCCGGAAACATCCCCGCGAAAAAAAGTGTGTAGTCGCCGATGTGCTTGCGCACCTGCCGCTCGCGATCAAAAGAAGGCGCGGGACCATAGACAGGATCAGATTCCAGCAGCATTTCGCCGACGTCTGCGAGGGGGCGGTTGGCCGAACTGCGAATCTTGAACAGCTGATCCGCTTCGCAAAATTCCGCCAGCAAATGCGAAACGTAAGCCACCACTTGCGGATCGCGGATGCCGATTTCCTCGGCATAGTGGCGTCCGACTAAAGCTTGAAAAAGCTGCTGCAGCGGATGCGATTCCTCAATCATGGCTTTGGGCTCCCGAAACTCCGCAGCTGGCACGGAGTTTCAACTGCTTAGCGTGTTAGATACATCAGCTTTCATTTCTACGCAAGTGACTTTTGTTTATCCTCGCCATTCATTTTCCTGATTACTTGGATGCGATGCGCCTGCGGCGAGTCCAGCGCCATATTTTGCTGGCAGTCGCGTGCATCGGCTGCCAATCAGGTCGATCCACGAGACGTCCGGCCGCGCTTATCAACTGACTTGTAAAATGCGCAGGAGGAGATTTCAAATGCAACGGCAGAATATTTCCAGCGGCACACAATGGGAACCAATTGTGGGTTACTCGCGTGCGGTGAAAGTCGGACCCCACATCCACGTGGCGGGCACGACCGCAACCGGAATCGACGGCAAGATTGTCGGCGTGGGGGATGTATATGCGCAGACGGTGCAGACCCTGAAGAACATCGAAACCGCACTGAAGAAGGCGGGCGCGAGCATGAAAGATGTGGTCCGCACGCGCATCTTTGTAGTCAACATCACGGAGTGGGGAAAAATCGGTAAGGCTCACGGCGAAGTGTTCCGCGACATTCGTCCCGCTACCTCGATGGCGCAGGTCAGCGCTCTGATCTCGCCCGAGATTCTCGTAGAAATTGAAGCGGACGCGATCGTGACGGAGTGACGGAAGCAGGAACCGCGCGGCCAGCGGGAGTGGCTGCCAGGCCGTCGAAAACAAACCTCGGTTTTACCTCAGCGGCTTCGACATGTTCACGAAATGGCAGGGCACCTTCGGTTCCAGCCCCGGAGTGAATGGAGCCGTGCCCGTTTCAACGTACCCGCGCCGATGATAAAACTCCGGCAACTCCTTCCGCACATTGACGATCCGCAAGTCCATAAAGTGGCTGCCAGCTTTGCCGCAATAATCCTCGGCAGCGGTCATCAGTTTCGAACCCACGCCAGCCTTCTGACCACCGGGATCGACGGACAGCAGCCCCAGATAAGACCGCTCGCCCCTCATTGCGACGTGCACACAACCCACTACAACTTTGTTTTCCTCGGCGACCAGGAACGTCCCGGTTCTGAGAAGCTCGCGCACGTTCAGCAAATCGATGCGGTCATGATCAACCAGAAAGCTCTCGCCTTTTCGAAACACGGCGTTGATCACCTCGCCGACGGCTTCCACATCCCTGCATCCGCGACACGAATCAGCACAAAATCTCCCTCCTTGGCGTTCGCCGCCGAGGCCATGCAATGGCCCGAGACCGCATGACAAGCCAGCCCTTGCTTCGGCTCGAGCGGCGAAACTTTTTCAGTGCGGCCGTTTCAATTTTCTTGACAAGCGCGTGGCTGCGATCATAATGCGTCAATCCTGTTTTCTCGCGGGATATCAATGCCGACAGAGGGAGGTGCTTATGAGCGTGCTCGAACTTTGTGACCGGGAGATTGCCGCCGTACCGCTCGAAGCCAGCGTGTCCGACGCCATTCACAAAATGCTCGACCACCACGTAGGTGCGGTCGCCGTCGTCGACAGCGATTACCGCGTCGCCGGAATCTTCACCGAACGCGACGTGCTCCGCAAAATGGCGCTCAGCCGCACCGACCCGCAAACTACCTCGGTCCGCGAACTCATGACCACGCCCGTAGAAATGGCCACCCGCGGCACAGGTGCCGGCGAAGCCCTCACCACCATGCTCGAGCGCCACTTCCGCCATCTGCCCGTGGCCGACGACAATGGCAAACTGCTCGGTATTCTTTCCATCCGCAACCTGCTGGAGTGGCGCGTCGACGACCTCAGCCGCGAGCTTGAGTCGCTCGAACAATACGTCTCCAATGACGGTCCGGGAGGGTAGAACTGCCCCTCATCTCGTCCCCCGCGCTTGCTTCATCACTTCTTCCGTAACCCAGTCCGTCCACATCGCAGACTCCCCGCTGGAAATCAGTGGCGCTTTGTCCAGCACCGCGTTCACAAAGTTCTCCATCATCGGATAATGCAAATTATCGTGCGGCGCAAGCTCTTCCCTTCCGCCGGGATAAATCAACTCCGGCCCGTTCATTGGGCTCAACTCCATCTCGCCGTCAGTGCCGCGGATGCGGCATTCGTCCCGCCTCACCTTGGAATGCCAGCGCACGTCCACGATGCCGCGCACGCCACTCTCGTAGTCGATCATCACGGTCGCATTGTCTTCGACGGCGTAGTGATGAACCACATTCGAGAGATGTCCCGAAACTCGCAGTGGCTGTCCAAATAAATAGTTGAGCACGTCGATGCGGTGAGACGCGATGTCATAGAGCGGACCGCCTCCAGCCTTCGCGGGATCAATCAGCCAATTGCGCTCGCTCTCCGTGCCATCAAGCCAGGAATGGCAAGTGAGTTCGGCGAGCACGGGTTTCCCGATGGCCCCAGCTGCGAGCAACTCTTTGGCACGCTGCACCTTGGGATAAAAACGCCGATAGTAGGCGACGCCGAAGGTTTTCCCGGCGTCCCTCGAAGCCTGAAGCATCAGCCGCGCCTCGGCAAGATTCATAGCCAGCGGCTTTTCGCAAAGCACATGCATTCCCGCCTGAAATGCCTGGATGGTTTGCGGCGCGTGCAGAAATACAGGCGTAGCAATGTAGACAGCATGAGCCTCGCCCTCAGCATCACCACGCGTACCCGGATCCGCGAGCGCCTCCTCCAGCGAAGACCACACGCGCGTACGCAGCCCCGCAGCCTTAGCCGGATCGCGCGTGATCACCCCGTACAACCGGCTTCTCGGCTCCGCCTCAATCGCAGGAATCACGCGGCGAATCGCGATGTCGCCGATTCCGACCACAATCCAATTGAGCATCGCCGAAAACCCTTCCTTGAAGTTTGCGTGAATCGACCCACCAAAAAAACCAAAGGCCGGCCTAAGCCGGCCTTCGAGGTGATCTCAAACAAAAACTACGGCTTCTTCGGAGCGATCGCGTCCTTGGCGGCCTTGGCGACGCGGAACTTCACCACGGTCTTCGCCTTGATCTGGATCGGTTCGCCGGTCTGCGGATTCCGTCCCACGCGGGCTTTGCGGTGCGCCTTCACCAGGCGGCCCAGTCCGGGCACCACGAACACGCCGTTCTTCTTCGTCTCTTTGATGGCGGTATCGGCCAGGTGCTCCAAGAACGCCGCGGCCTGCTTGTTGTTGAGTTCATTCTTCTCCGCCAGAAGGCGGACGAGTTGTGTTTTAGTCAAACCAGATGCCATGTACTTCCTCCTCGGAAAAAATAATGTAATTCCGTTGGCCGCCATTTTACTACCACAACCCTGTGGAAAAACACCTGATTTTACGCGGGTTTTGCAATTGTGGTACGTGGGGGAGGCCCTTTTTACGCGGTCTCCCATGGACTCGGGTTCCAAAATGGCCATTAAAAGCGTTTTCGTGAGCGCTGGGGTAAAGATCCAGCCATCAAATCCCTTCGTGATACTTCGTGCCCTTTGTGGGCTATGGTTTTCCTTCCCATCGGCAAAACTGTCGTGCTGACGGGATGACATAATACTCATCGGAGATCTTTACTTGACTTGCGCCATCTGCGAAGTTCGCAAAGAGAAACGTTTTTGTCCGGCGCTGCACGAGCGCATTTGCCCGCAGTGTTGTGGCGAGCAGCGCGAAGTCACGCTTGATTGCCCCAGCGATTGTTCCTATCTGCAGCAGGCGCGGCAGCACGAGAAACCGCGTTCGACAGATCAGACCGGTCAAATCGATCCCGAGGCATTGTTTCTAAAGGTCGAGATTCCCGACCAGTTCCTCTACGAGCGCGAGCATCTCTTGATGGGCCTGACTTTCGCGCTCGCCAAGGCCGTACGCGCCGACCGCACTTTGAACGATGCCGATCTGATCGCGGCCCTCTCCGCCCTCACCACCAGCTATCAGCGTCTGGTGAACTCTGGTTTGCACTACGAACAGATGATCCCGAGCGCTCCTCAACAACGCGTGGCCGCAGAAATCGAAATCATGCTGAAGGAATTTCGCGAAGCCGAGCAGAAACATGTCGGTTACTCCACGCTGCGCGATTCCGATGTTCTGAAAGCCCTGGTGTTCCTGGTGCGACTGGGATACGGGCGCACCTCAGGCCGTCCGAAAGCACGAGCCTTCGCAGAGTTTCTCGTAGCGCAATTCCCCGAGAAAGAATCGACCGTAATCACGCCACAGGAAGCCCCCAGCCGCATCATCATCCCGTAAAAAAGCGAGCGTGAAGCGTAACCGCGCCGGGTGCCCCATTTCTCGCGTCTTTTGCGAGAAGTGGGGATTTCCGGTCCCAACCGGAAACTAACCGCGTGCATCATGTAAGCTCACGGTTTCGATCCGTGTAAATCCGTGTCAATCCGTGGCTCGGGTTGGAATTTTCCGCACGGTCTGCCCAGCAGGTAACGCACCCAGCAATTCGCGGATATTTTTCCCCAGCACCGGATGCCGCGCCTTCGCCGCAATTTCCGCCAGAGGCTCAAGCACGAAGCGCCGTTGCTGCATCGCCGGATGCGGAATGGTCAGCTCCGGCGAATCCATCACCCTGTCGCCAAAAAGAAGAATGTCAACGTCGATGGTGCGCGGTCCTTTTCTCTGCCCGCGCTGCCGCCCCATTTCCCGCTCGATGGTGAGCAGGGCCGCCATCACTTGCTCCGGCGTGTGGGTGGTCTCGAGCGCGACGGCGCAGTTCAGGAACCACGCCTGGTCGGTAAATTCGACCGGCTCCGTTTCGTAGAAAGAGGAAATTGCAGCCACCTTCCCCAACCCCCCAAGGCGCGTGATGGCCTTACGAATGTTACCGGCACAGTCCCCGACATTCGCGCCCAGCGAGAGATAAACGAGTGTGCTCATCCGGGATTACCGTTGTGAGGTCCGCTGTGAAGTCTGATGTCACTTTTACTCGCAAACCCGCGGAAGTACAATCTGCTGATCGGACGTGCACGAAACAAGCACGACCAATCCCATGCTCAAGTTCATGGTTGTCATCTACAAGCGTCCGGAAATGACTCCCGAACAGTTCCGCAGACACCTGGAGGAAATCCACGGCCCTCTGGCCACGAACTTACCCGGCCTGAGGAAGTATGTCCAGAATTACGTCTGCGCCGATCCCACTCGGAAGCCGCCGGGATGGGACGCCGTGGTCGAGCTCTACTTCGACGATTGGCCGACCATGGAAGCAGCCTGGGCAAGTCCACAAGGAGCGGCTTCCAACGCCGACCTGCCCGCTTTCGTTGACCTGACTCGTACCACGTGGTCGGCTGTCGACGAAGTGACCGTTGTGAAGTGACGATCGCGAAGGAATCAATTTGCGGTGCATCGCTCTTTTGACTCCAAACTTGCCATAGCCTAGACTTCTCACAGGGAGTCCCGCCGCTCAGCCTGCATTCGTTCAAGCGGCCGGAACGCTCTCCGCCGGAGGAGTTATGGGTGAAGGCCTTTTTCAACCGCTGCATATCCTGCTGATCGTCGCCATCGCGCTTCTGGTGTTTGGCACCAGCAAGTTCTCGTCGCTCGGCAAGGGTCTCGGCGAAGGTATCCGTAACTTCAAGGCCGCCATGAAAGACGGGGAAGAACCGAAGAAAGAAGAAAAAGTAAAAGAAGAAGAGAAAAAATCCTAACCCACTCGGCCCACCTCGAACTCTTCAGAGCGCCCCCGTTCACGCAACATCCGGTAAACCAGAGCCACTGGCAGTCCCACCACATTGCTGTAATCCCCTTCAATCCGCGGAATCCATCGCGCAGCAATCCCCTGAATCGCATACGCCCCAGCCTTATCCATAGGCTCGCCAGTCGCAACGTATTCGCGAATATCCGCGTCAGACAATTCACTCATCGTCACCAGCGTAGTCTCAGAACCAGTTGCCAATTCCTCGCCAACGCTTCCAACATTAAGGCAGCTTGCGTTTTTGCTCTCACTGGTAACTGGCAACTGACCACCGGCAACAGGTTTTACCACGCACACCCCCGTGATCACTTCATGCACGCGCCCCGACAACAACCGCAACATGCGCGCCGCATCGGCAGCATCGCGCGGCTTCCCCAGAATGTTCGCGTCGACCACCACAATCGTATCCGCTCCCAGAACGTAATCCTCCGGCCGGACCCGCGCCACCGCCAGCGCCTTTTCCCTCGCCAGTCGCTCGGCACAATCTCGCGCCGCTTCGCCGTCGCGAATTCTTTCGTCAATGTCAGCCGCCTGCGCCACAAACGGAATGCGCGCGTTGCGCAGAAGTTCCTGCCGGCGTGGCGACGCGGAAGCAAGTATGAGCATGCGCTTTGATTCTAACGAAGAAGTCCAAAAACAAGCTGAAGGCAGTCCGCCTGTTAAAATTAAAGATTAGCCCGCAGCCTCACAAGAGCCCCTGCCAGTCGCTGATTGCCAGTTTCAACTTTGGTCTTACTGGCACCTGGCCACTGACAACTGACAACTGACCTTATGGACGCAGCGTTCCTCCGCAATTTTGCCATCATCGCGCACATTGATCACGGCAAATCCACGCTGGCCGACCGCCTGCTGGAACTGACCGGCTCACTCACCGCGCGCGAGATGCAGGCCCAAGTCCTCGACTCCATGGACCTCGAGCGCGAGCGCGGCATCACCATCAAGGCCCACGCCGTCCGCATGATGTATACCGCGCAAGACGGCCACACTTACCAGCTCAACCTAATCGACACTCCCGGCCATGTCGATTTTTCCTACGAAGTTTCCCGCGCGCTCGCTTCCTGCGAAGGCGCCCTGCTGGTAGTCGACGCCTCCCAAGGCGTTGAAGCGCAAACTCTCGCCAACGCCTACCTCGCCATCAATCACGGCCTCGAAATTATTCCCGTCATCAACAAGATCGACCTGCAAAGCGCCGACATTCCCCGCACCAAAGAAATGATTGAGAGCGCCGTCGGCCTCGACGCCTCCGACGCAGTTCTCATCAGCGCCAAAACCGGCCAGGGCGTACCCGACGTTCTCGAAGCCATCGTCAAGCGCGTCCCTCCGCCCAAAGGAAATCCCGACAACCGCCTCCAGGCTCTGGTTTTCGATTCCTGGTTCGACGCTTACCGCGGCGTCGTCGTGCTCACTCGCGTCTTCGAAGGCACGCTGCGTAAAGGCGACAGAATTCGCCTGTGGTGGAACGGCACCACCTTTGACGCCGAAACTCTCGGCGTGCTCACGCCCAAGCCCGTCGAAATCAATGAACTGAAAGCCGGCGAAGTCGGTTTCATCATCGCCAACATAAAAAATGTCGCCGACACCAAAATCGGCGACACCATCACCCACGACGCCGCCCCCGCCATCGAGGCCCTCCCCGGCTTCGAAGAAATCAAGCCCATGGTTTTCGCCGGCCTCTACACCGTCGACGCTCACGAGCACACTCGCCTGCGCGAAGCCCTTGAAAAACTTCGCCTCAACGATTCGTCATTTTTCTTCGAACCCGAAAGTTCCGTCGCTCTCGGCTTCGGTTTCCGCTGCGGCTTTCTCGGTCTCCTCCACATGGAAATTATTCAGGAGCGCCTCGAGCGCGAGTTTGCCCTCGAACTCATCACCACCGCGCCCGGCGTGCGCTACAAGATCTACAAGACCGACGGCAAAATGGTCGAAGTCGATAATCCTTCGCGCTGGCCCGACCCCAGCGAAATCGCCAAAATTGAAGAGCCCGTGATTCTCGCCACCATCCTCACCAACGAAGAATACGTCGGCGGAATCCTGAAGCTGGTCGAAGACAAGCGCGGCAAACAGAAAACCTTCGAATACGTCAGCTCCGCCCGCGTCATGCTGCACTACGAGTTGCCGCTCAACGAAATCGTCCTCGACTTCTACGACCGCCTGAAATCCGTCTCCCGCGGCTACGCTTCTCTCGACTACCATCTCGCCGATTACTGGGAATCGCCCATGGTCAAGCTCGATATCCTCGTGGCCGGCGAACCCGTCGACGCGCTCTCCGTAATCGTGCATCGCGATTTCGCCTACGACCGCGGCAAGGCACTGGTCTCGAAAATGCGCCAACTCATTCCCCGGCAAATGTTCGAAGTGGCGATCCAGGCTTCCATCGGAGCGAAAATCATCGCCCGCGAAACTGTCTCCGCGATTCGCAAAAATGTCATCGCCAAATGCTACGGCGGCGACATCAGCCGCAAACGCAAGCTCCTGGAAAAACAAAAAGAAGGCAAGAAGCGCATGAAGCGCATCGGCCGCGTCGACATCCCCCAGGAAGCCTTCCTCGCCGTCCTCAAAGTAGGCGAGGACAGCAACTAGCCAGAGGTCTTGAATGTAACGGCCTGGCTTCAACACTTGACGCTACATCAGGGCTCCAGCGCAGGTTGCGGCCTGACTTACATCTTTCGCTTCCAAATGGTTTGAAAAGTCTTGCCATCCGCCGCACTCGTGTTTTTTCCCGCGATTATCAGATCGCCGGAAGTTGCGTCAATAGTCAATTGGTGTTGCCCCGAATCGGGCTTCCCGGAATAGCTGTAGGTTCCCTTTCCATTTGGCGGATTGTGGGATATGTCCATCTTGATATTGCCAGCCCACACCGTCTTACCGCTGCTGCTCCGCGCTTCAGTCTCTAAGATGTCCTGACCCTTCAGTTTCACGCGGATAACACCACCAGTGGGTTTTCCGTCCGACAACTCTTCGTAATCACCTTCCATTAGACTGAATGGAGATCTTGAATCGTCGCGCACAACAGCAAGCGTCGATAGGATGCGCGAATCGGGAGGCTTTGATACTCCGTGCCATTTTCCTTGTTTGCCAGCGTCTTTTCTATATTGATCAAACGAACTGCTGACATCCTCGGTCACAGCCAGTAAGTGGATCCGGAACTCACAATCTGCATCGAAACCTTCACGGCCCAAGCTTGCACCGGCCTGCCATGAACTCGTGTTACGCGGCAGGTGAGCTTGCGGATGATAGGAAGAGCCCATCTCGACAACCATCCAGATCTCGACGGAAGACGGAACCTCTTGAAGCGTGCCAAAGAGCACAGGTCTGCGAGGCAAACGTATCCGTGAGCTCGGAGCCGTTATGCTGGCCCGCATACGTTCCGAATTGAGCTCCCACCGAGCGAATTCGTCTAGCCGCTCGATCAGCTCGGCGGCCAGTTCGTTGATTATCTGCCGGACCTCGTCGGATTCGAGGTTTTTACGCCGATATTCTCTAATATCTTTGTAGTTGTGCGCAGCTACGATCTTCGCAAGCGAATCGGCTCCCCTTTTGAATTTATCCTTTAGTTGAGAGCACTCGATATAGTACAGAGGCAAGATGAGACCATCGAAACCAACCTTCTTCTCCCGTTCTACGAACTGCTGCAATTCTTCGCGGCACGGTTCACTGTTGAAATAGCTTGGTGTGATGATCGGAATTAGAAAAAGAGCGTCATCCTCGGCGAGTTTAATTTTTGACATCCACGGCTCGCCCCATCCAATGCCTTCAACGTCTTGAAAAATCTCGACGCTGACGCCACGTAGAGCCTGCACTTCGGCCGTAAGCGCCTCCTTCAGGCCAGTCAACCACTTCCCATCATTCCTGTCGTCAAAACGCGTATAGCTCCAAAACGCGATATAGCGCTGTCGCCGTTGCAATTCCAAGCCTCCACAAAATAGCAAGATTATGCACTCGATGAGGCACCAGCCAGAGCATTGACCCTCTTTGTGACCTGCTCGCCCGCGAATCCTCCCAATCAAATTGCCGCAGAAGAAAAATCGATTTGGCAACCCGCGTTTTTCGCGCGTCGCCAGCGGATAAGAAGCTGCCGCCGACGCCAAAATCGCCCACAAAACGAAGGGACTAGAACGTCCAGATGTGCAAATCTCAAAAACGTACCGATTCGCGCTCAGTTTCGCGCAGCCGCATGTTAATCCCGCGTGAATTGTCTAACTGGTTAATACTCAGCCACTTAAAGCTCAAGTCTGACTCCTGGTCAAACCGGCCGCCCGGTATTTGCTTAAAGAAATTCTGCACGCGGTTTTCTATTCCACAAGCTTTCCACAGGCCAACCTAAAATTCAGCAATCCCGCTGCAACCTCAACTTCCTACAGCGTTTACCGTACGCCCGCTCTAAAGTTCCGCCCGCCGTACGCTTACTCTTCCGGCCCAATTCCGCCCTCCGCGACTGTCTCAAATCTGGTGCAGTTCTTCAAAAACGCCAGATGGATTCTCCCCGTCGGACCGTTACGCTGCTTGGCAATAATGATCTCCGCGCGCCCCTGCAAATCCGGATCGTCCTGCTTGTAAACCTCTTCGCGAAAAATAAACATCACCAGGTCAGCATCCTGTTCGATCGACCCCGATTCGCGCAAATCGGAAAGTTGCGGACGGTGATCGCCCCCTCGGCTCTCCGGCGCTCGGCTCAACTGCGAGAGCGCAATCACCGGCACCGCCAGTTCCTTGGCCAACGCCTTCAGCCCGCGCGAAATCGCGGAAACTTCCTGCGTTCGGTTCTCATACCGCTTTCCCCCGCCCGACATTAGCTGCAAGTAATCGATGATGATCAAATCCAGCTTTCCCGCCGACTGCTTCAGCCGCCGCGCCTTGGCCCGCATCTCGCTGAGAGAAATGCCGGCGGTGTCATCAATGTAAATAGGCGCGTGCGCCAACTGCTCCATCGCGCGCGACAGTTTTCTTGTATCTTCCTGCCATAACGAACCGGTACGCAGTCTCTGCGCGTCCACTCGCGCCTGCGAACTTAGCAATCGCAACAGCAAAGCGTCGCGCGACATTTCCAGCGAGAACACTCCCACCACTTGCCCATCTTCAATCGCCGCATTCTCGGCAATATTCATCACGAAGGCTGTTTTGCCCATGGAAGGCCTAGCCGCAATGATCACCAGGTCCGAACGTTGCAGCCCAGTTGTCATCTCGTCAAGGTGCTCATAATGAGTAGCGAGTCCTGTGACGCGCTTACCGCGCTGCATCAGGGCATCGAGACTTCCGAACGATTCGGTGAATATCTCCTTGAACTGCATAAAGCCGCGCCCAATACGCTTCTCCGAGAGCTGAAAAATCGCCGCCTCGGCGTCGCTGAGCACATCTTCCGCAGCATCCGACTGATCCGCCGCCCGCGCAATCGCCGTATTCGCCGCATGAATCAGCCCCCGCAGCAGCGCCTTGTCGCGCACAATCTTGACGTAGTGTTCAATCGACGGCCGGTCCGGAACCCCCTCCACCAGGCTCGACACATACGCCACATCTCCAATCGCCTGCAGATCCTTATGCCGGTCCAGTTCCTCGATCAGCGTAATCATGTCAATCGGCCGCGAAGTCTCCGCCAGATCCACCATCCGCGTATAAATCCGCCGGTGCGAATCCAGAGAAAAATCCTCCGTCCGCAAATGCTCTGCCGCCTGGTTATAAGCAAAGTTGTCCAGCAGAATCGCCCCCAAAATCGAGCGCTCCGCCTCCACATTCGCCGGAAGACTGCTAATCGTGTATTCGGATGAGGTCGCCATAGTCCGTAGAGCACAGTGCCGTATTCGCCGCTTTCAGCATAAGCGAACACAAAGCGAAACACAAAATGATTTGTGCAGAAGCTGTGAAGCCCAAAGAGATTCTGTGGAACCCCCGCGAAAACCCGTCCCAAACAAAGCCCACGCAACAAGAGCAGTAGCTCAGTGCGAATTTCTCCGCGAACTCTGCGGCCGTTCCTTTGCGAACTCAGCGGTTAAAGTGTCTTGATCTTCCGTCCAGAAGATTTCCGTCCACAAGATTTTGCAATCCGTAGTTGGTTGGTTTATCCATGAGGATCCGCGCAAATCCGCGCGGCGAAAAAGGTTGCGAAATAAAAATGCGGCTTGAGCCAGCCACTCAAGCCGCATCATCCGTGGATCTTCTGACTTGCCTCATCCGCCGCTCACGCGGCGGGATGATGCTTCTGGCCCGACAGCGCTCCCGAGGGAGTGCCGCATTTGCCAAAGCTGGCTGCACTCGCGATCTTGCGATCACACAGCACAACCGCTGCGGGGGCCGGCAGCCCATTCCCACTCAGGAGCGGGATCGGGGAGGAGGCCGCAACGCCCGGGCAACCAGTTCGCGTTCGCACGCGTTTCCGATATGTCCCCCGGCGATTCACCCTCG
The DNA here is from genome assembly GCA_963719575.1 of uncultured Acidobacteriaceae bacterium. GTDB lineage: Bacteria > Acidobacteriota > Terriglobia > Terriglobales > Acidobacteriaceae > Sulfotelmatobacter. The sequence goes on along the minus strand of CAVRCN010000018.1, from coordinate 83,356 downwards.
AGAATCACCGGCTGCTGCAGGCCCTGCCGCAATCATCCGGCAAGCTCAGAAAACTCTCACGTTTTCGCTGCACCCACTCTCAGTCACAACCCCGCCCCCCGCAATAAAAAAACAGCCCGCCCTTGTGCGAAAACTGTGGACGAAAAGGCTTCCTTGTGGAAACCCGAGGAAAACTGAGAACGATTCGCGATCACGTCAGCGTTTCTGCGGATCGACACCACCGCGCTCCAGACTCTGCTTGAAAAAATTCATCGCCGCTTCCATTCGGCCCGCGGCGCTCGCCGGAGGACGCTGATTTCCGCCAGACTCCGCCCCTGCGGAATCCTGCGCGCAACTCTCGCCCTCCGCAGCCTCGCCATTCCTGGCCCCTTCAGAAGAGACTTCCGAGGCCTCCCGCGAGAGCTGCCACGCTTCGCGATATTTCTCGTATTTGGACGTGGGCGATTTTGGATATAGGGTGATCACTTCTTTACCTTGGATTAATTTGGCCGGGATGATGTACCAAGAGTCCTCGATGACGACATACGCAGCCAGGAAGTCGAATGAGCCTGCTGCGTAGGCCTTATGCCCTCCCCGCACGGTACATGCATATCCCGTCTTTAGCTTGCTGATGGTGGATTTCACCTGCACGCTGACGAAACGTCCGGTCTTGCCGATGACGTTATAGCTGCTCATTTCTCCCCAAGGTCTGCTCACCGGCAGGCCGTGTTCGGCAGCCCGAGCCATAAAAACCGACTCCGCCCACTCGCCGCGCTTTTTCTTGTCCTGGATGACTCTTGGTTTCCGCGTTTTCATTGCCCGCCACAGAATCAGAAAGGCGGCATCCGGAGAAAACTCGCGAATGCCGCCTTATGTTTTGATTCGACAGAAAGGAAAAGTCGAAGGCAAGAAAATTGGAAGAAAAAGTGGGAACAATTCCCAGAACGGGAATTGCGGTATAGCTCCGGAGGGGCGGCCGATAATAGCCCGCACGTAAGTCCTGGGTAAGTCCCAAGAAGTAGAACCGAGTCCCGGACCACCACGACCGAGGCTGCCCCACCATTCGCGGTTTCGAAGGGTGGGCACCACAGACCTCGACCACATGGTCAAGCCCGCCGGCGTCTATACTCTTTAGAAGATTGTTGTCCGCTGAATTCGAAAGGGGGCACCATGCTTGAACTGCGCAGTGTGTCCAAACACTTTTCGGGCATTCCCGTGGTGGACGATGTCAGTTTCTGCGCCCTACGCGGCGAGGTCACCGGCTACCTGGGGCCGAACGGGTCGGGCAAGTCCACGACCATGAAAATGATCACAGGCCTGATCGAGATGACTTCAGGCCACATCCTTTTCCAAGGTAAACCCATTCAGGATGATCCGATCGCCTACAAGCGGCGTATGGGGTATGTCCCGGAGGAACCGTACCTCTACAACCACCTCTCCGGAGCGGAGTACCTGATGATGGTCGCTCAACTCCGTGATTTGCCGGCGCGGGATTCCTCGGAGTGCATCGATGGGCTGCTGAGATTGCTCTCTCTCTATGACGACCGCCACGCTTCTATCTCCGGGTACTCGAAGGGCATGCGCCAGAAGGTCCTTATTGCGGCGGCTCTTCTGCACAATCCCGAACTGATCTTACTCGACGAGCCTTTCTCGGGGCTCGATGTGGGCTCGGCGCTGGTTTTGCGCAGTCTGATTCAAGAGCTCGCCGCACGGGGCAAGGTGGTGTTATTCAGCTCGCACGAACTCGACACAGTCGAGCGCGTGTGCTCGCGGGTGGTCATTCTCCACAAGGGTACGATCGTCGCGGACGACTCAATCGAGCGCCTCCGCTCCTTGATGGAACTGCCAACGCTTGAGGCAATCTTTTCAGAGCTGGCGGTTGAACAAGACACTCAGGCGATGGCGCGGCAGATCGCGGACCTGATCCATGCGTAAATTGGTCGAACTCCTGCCGCTTCAGGTTCGCATCCTGTATCGGCAATTTCTTCTGCGCGTCGTCGACCTCGAAGCCCTGTCCATTCAAGCCGATATTCCGAGATTCCTCGGGCAATTTGCCAGTGTACTCATCTTCATTAGTTTGGTTGGCGCCATTGGCCTGCTGACGAGCGAGACCGCAATGGCTACGCCCGAGGGCTACTTGAGTTTCGTTTGGCGCGGCGAGCAGGCACTGATCTCGGGCATGATGTTTGTCGTTGGGCTTATTGCAGTCATCAGTTGGGACTCGACATTCCCCGACCGTCGCGACGTGTTGGTACTTTCGCCATTGCCGGTGGCCGCGCATACGATTCTCCTGGCCAAGGTCGCAGCTTCGTCTGCACTGCTCGGTCTCGCCGTTCTCACATTAAACTTTGCAACGGGCCTCGCGTGGCCTTTACTCATCGGGTCTCATCACGGCTCTATTTGGGGATTCTTTCAATCCTTCGGGGCCTATTGGTTCACGATGATCGCGGTCAGCATCTTTGTTTATGGTTCGGTGCTTACGGTGCAAGGATTCACGGCTCTATTGCTCCCACGCCGGATCTTTTTGCGTTCATCTGCAATCCTGCAAATCGTGGCGTTTGGCCTAGTTCTCGGCGTTTACTTTCTCCAGCCGTCGATCACGACCCTTGCGGCGATGGCGACGCCTGAGAACCAATGGGTGCTGGCCTGGTCGCCATCCTTCTGGTTCTTTGGGCTTTTCAATCAGTTAGATGGCTCGTTACCTGTGGCGCTCGGATGGCTGGCGCGGCGAGGATGGATTGCTCTGGGCTCTGTGGTATTCGGGGCAACTGCTTCTTTGCTTCTCTGCTACCTGCGCACCATGAAGAAGACGGTGGAGGAACCGGACTTGGTGCCGGGAGGACGAGGCTGGCATTGGACGCCGCGTTTCGGGAGCGCTCTTCAAACTGCAATCGTTCTGTTCAGCCTGCGGTCGCTGACGCGCAGCCGCCAGCATCGCGTCATTTTTGCCTTTTATCTGGCGGGAGTGCTCGGCTTCGCTCTCTCTTGCCTGAGGAGTGCTCTATCGACTACGGCACACCGCCCGCTGAACGCGGACTTTCTTATCGCGACGTTCATGATGATGACTCTGGCAGTCGCGGGACTCCGAAGCGTATTCTCGCTCCCCATTTCTCTTACCGCCAATTGGATATGGCGGCTCACCCAGCTTCGCCCGTCGGAGAAGTACGTCGCAGCGACACGAAGGTCACTCTTGCTGCTGGCTGTGATTCCGGTTTGGTTGGTCTCGGCCTCGCTGTCACTGTCGTTCAGACCGTTGCACGCGGTTGCGGCTCACCTCGCAGTTCTTGCCATTGTCGGATGGATCTTTGTCGAGCTTAGCTTGATTGGCTTGTATAAGGTTCCGTTCACATGCTCGTACTTACCCGGAAAAGTGCATGTTCAGGTCATGCTCTGGGTTTTCCTGTTCCTCCTACTTATTCTGGTGATGTCAACTGCGGAGCTGGAACTCCCTTCGCTAAACGAACCCGTACGCTATATTTGCTTGATTGCAGTTCTCGGGGCGGGGGCTCTCGGGTTTTTTTCTTTCAACCGTCAGCGCGCAAAATCCCCAGTCCTTTACTTTGAGGAACTCCCACCAGAGCTGATTACAACCCTCGGACTTGTTTGGGTCCCACCCTCCACGTCGGAGGCTGGCCCACCTTTGCGCCGCCACGTTTAAGGGTCCACAACTCGAACCGCAGCCCAGGCAGGTACCGCGCAAACCGACGCGAGTATTCGCAAGATTCCATCTCCGATTGAGACGGAAGCTAAGCGGATGGCTCATTGGCTAGTTATCGGCTTCCAGCTCTCGCCACTCAGGGCGAACTCACGACTTGCCGGCGTGATCGCCATATTCCCAGTCGTAGGGCACGCCGGTGTCGCCGAGAATGAACGTGACCAGATCGGCGAAGCCCGCTTCGGAGCGAACATCGTTCGACAGGATGACAACACAACGCTGGCTGGCCTCGAGGCAGACCAGGGTGTTGGCGGTCTGGCCATCGTGTCCACCTTTGAAGAAACCATGCCCCTGCGGGCCATCGAAAACGACGACACCGAGACCCGCGAACAAATCCTTGCGTTGCTCACTCACCGGCAGGTCGGGGAGGAAAAGCGGGAACTCGTGAGCGGTGGCGATGTGCAGGCTGGGCTTCGTCATCTCGGCGCGCGAGGCCGCACTCAGGCCGTCGCCACGCACCAGGGCGGCGGCAAACTTTGACAGGTCGGAAATCGTGGTATTCATGGAGCCCGCCGCGCGCACCTTGCTGCGCTTCTCATGTGCCTGGGGCTGGCCCTGATCGTTCCAGCCATCGGCGACATTGGCGATGAGACCGTTATGAAATACCAGGCTGGTGCGGGTCATCCCCAGCCGATCGAAATTGGCCTTGGTCAGGTCTCCGACATCGAGCCCCAATCCCTGCGACTTGCGGCCGTGTTCGACGACGAATTGCAGCAGGATGAAACCTTCACCCGAATAGCTGAAGCGCGTGCCGGGCTCGAAATGGATGTGCAGCTTGTGGTCGGGTTCGATGAACCAGAAGTTGCTGAAGCCGGTCGAATGGGTCAGGCACATGCGCGGCGTAATCTTTTCCCAGCGCGGATCGTCGGCTAGATCTTTATAGGGCCCGTACTTGTCTGGGAAAACCGGATCGGGGCCATAGCTCGGCAGCGGCTGGTCGAGATCGTCCTTGAGGGGTGTGTCGAGTTTGAGCTTGCCCTGATCGACCAGTTGCATCACCGTATAGGCAAACACTGTTTTGGTGAGCGACGCGCCGTACATGACGGTGTCGGTGGTCAGCGGATCTCCATGGGCGTTACGGATGCCGTAGGCGTGGACATAACCGACCTTGCCGTGGTCGATGACCGCAACCGCCATGCCCTTGGCGCCAGTCTGGGTCATGATTTTGCGCACTTTGCCGTCAATGGCAGCGCCGCTGAGCGTGGTTTGCGAGACCGCCACGACGGGGAGGCAGCAGGCAGCAAGAAGCACAGTCAAAAGCGGAAGAACTTTGTTCTTCATTCTCATGTTCTGCATTCCCATAGCATTCCCTATACAACTCGACTTTTAGTAATTTCCGGCAGCGGAACCGAGAACAGTGAACTGAGAACTGCTACTCTTTCAGCATGGCATCAATCAGAGCATAGAGCTGGCTGCGGTCCACCACCTCGACGAAGGGTTTGCCGTTGTGCGTGTTGCTGACCACGTAAAGCGTGGGCGTGTGCTGGATGTTGATGGCCTTGCCCAAAGCTTTATCGGCATTGACCAGCGCGGCGAACTTGCCATCGGGATCGACCACGAAGGGCAACTCCACTTTGTGCTCGGCGGCAAATTTGTCCGCGAAGCCGCGCAGGTTCTGCGGAGTGATTTCCAGCTGGTTCGAGAAGATGTAATCCCGGAACTCGTTGCCGAGAGCTTTCGAATGAGTATCGAAAAAGCGCGCCATCACGGCCGCTTCGTACGACCAGGAATGAAAAGGCAGCGGGAAATCGTGGCGGATCACGGGAATCTTGTAAGTGCGCGCAGCTTCTTCCACCAGCGGCGCGGCGCGGCGGCAATCGGGACATTGCAGGTCCTCGAATACCACAATCGCCACCTGCGCGCCCTTGGGCGGACGGAGAGCGGGGTTCACGGCTTCCTGGTCCTGCGCACCGGCCCAGGAGACGGCCGCGAACAGGAAGCAGGCTGCCAGCAGCAGGGGCATTGACCATCGGTTCGGGAGCAGGTTGTTTGAAATTTTTCTGGACATGGCTATCTCAATGGTAACCGAAGGGGCGGAGGGATGTCAGGGGTGGGATTGCGGAACGTCGGACGTTGGCGCAGGTGGTCAGGAGGAATTTCAGATTGCAGATTTTAGATTTCAGATTTAAGGCACATGCCAGCGGTGGGGTTGCAATCTGAAATCTAAAATCTGCAATCGCTTTTCTAGGGCACTTTGTACAGAGCGGCGGATTCAAACTGCACGACCAGCTTCGCGTCCCCGCTCTGCGGTTGCGGTAGTCCCGCGGTTTCGCAGACGTGGTCGACTGTGTCTCCGGAAACTTCGTTCACCACTACAAACATGTGGTGCGGGCCCGCGGCTTGACGGCCGATGATTGATGAATTGACATACGAAGCTGACACGCCTTCACGCTGCAGGTAATAGCGTAGAGGGACGTCGGAGGGAGGCACTGCGACGATGACGTCGCCGGAATGCAACTGGCTTTTGAGCCAGGCCGCGAGAGCGGGCATGCCACGGCTTTCGTTGCTTCGATAAATGGAAGCGCTGCGCTCGACGCGCAATCCCGCGAACAGGGCGGCCACGAGGGCGACCAGCGCCATGGCGTGGCGCAGATGCAGCCAGTGAAAAACCGGATCGAGCACCATCGCCAACCCCGCCGCGGCTCCAATGAAATACAGCGGGAGAGCGAAGAGCCAGACTCGCTCAAAAGGAATGACGCGCTGCACTAGCACCAGCGGCCCCACGCACAGCAGCAGCGCGAGTGCAAGCGGCACGCGCTGCGAAGTGGTTCGGCGGTGCCATAACAACGAGATCACGAAACCCGCGGCCAGCACCGCCGCCAGCCACGCGGGCAAGTCGCGGTTCCATCCTCTCCAGGTGGAGATTAGCGACGCGGGCAGCTGATGGAGAAATGCCGGAAAGGGACTGGGCGACACCCATTTGTTGGCAAACAGCGCCTTCGGTCCCGAGACCGCCAGCACAGGACTGTAGAGTTCCCCGGCCAGCAGCATGGTTAGAACAATCGCGACGGAAAGTCCGGCGAGAGCGCCGCGGGCAGCGGTTGGTGAGTCACTTTTCGGTCCAGCCCGCTCGTCAGAGCGCGCGCCTTCTTGCGCATCTTCTTGTTTCGCATGCTGTCTCGAATCTCCCGTCGCGATCGAGAGCAACAGCCACACCACCAAGCCGCCGAAGGGATAAAGCATGATTGGGATGGTGTAAAAACCGAGCGCGGAAACGATTGCCAGCAACAACCAGGACGCCCAGTTCCGGCGACGCAACGCGTACACGCCGGCGGGGATCATGATCATGAACAGGAGGCAGACGATTTCGTAGCCGCGCGCGTTGGTGGAATACTCGATCAACATCGACGATGAGGCTACGAGCGCCGCTGCCAGCACGGCTCCGGTATTGTGATAAAGGCTGCGCGCCGCGGCATAAGTCGCGGGCACCAGGCACAGTCCGGCCAGCAACGCGGGCAAGCGCAAGGCCCACGGATGATTCCCCAGCGCCAGATACGCCAGCCGCACCAGCAGCGTGTGGAACAGGTGATTGTTCGGCGTGTTGTAAAACGCCAGGGCGACGTAGAACGGGCGGGAAGAATATTCCAGGTAGGTGACGGCCTCGTCGTAACGCATGGGCTGCGTGAGAAGTGGAATACGCAGTGCGGCGGCGAAGAACGTAAGGCCGGCGAGCGCCAGCCGATCCATGACTGGAAGCGAGCGCGCGGCCAGGCAGAAATCCCGGGCTAGAATCCGCGCGTCCGTGAAAACTCGCCGGGCCCACTTGTACATTTGCCGGCGCAGGCTGAGCAAAATTGTTCCGGCGGCCAGGTTCGCGAGTCCGATGAGGCGGAGCCGCACCTGCATCGCGCGGTAAAACTGCGGGCTGAAGAATGTGCCCTGCCCGCTATCGGACACGCTGCGGACCCGGGCCAGCAACACGCTGAAGGGGATGAGCGAGGTCGCGAGCGTGATGAGGCCGGCCAGCAGCAATCCGGTTATGAGCGCGGCGCAGAGAATCTTGAGAGCGGGCTTCATGGAAGGATTGGTGCGAGGGTATGGCTTCGTCAGGATATTGGTGCGCCAGTATACCTGAGAGTGGAGATGGCTTCGGGCTTCGGGCTTCGGGCTTCGGGCTTCGGGCTTCGGGCTTCGGGCTTTGCGGGTCTCGTGTGGGGACGGGCACTCTTGCCCGTCCGCCGAGCGCAGCTCGGCTGCTTTTCTCCGGGCCGGTGCGGAACTCCAGCCTGCGCGGCTCTGTCGGCAAAGGGCGAGCTTCGCTCGCCCGGACGGGCACTCTTGCCCGCTCCCACACAAACCTTCCCTACCTTTGTGTGCGGAAACCATTGCGGGGACGCGTTATAGTGAAAGCGGGCACCGCTCCATCGTGAAACCTCATCCTCCGGCAAATACTTATCGCGTCGTTCTCGCGGTCGTGCTCACCGCAGCCTTGGTTGCGCTTCCCGCATGCAACCGCCGCGGACGCCGCGTGCTGGAAGTGGCTTACGTTTCCGCGCCCCAGGCTTCGCTGCGCGATCAGGTCGCTGCGGCTTATAACCGCGTGGGCACGGTGAAGAACGGCGAGCGTTTGGAGGTGATCGACCACGAAAAACATTTTTCCCGCGTGCGCACCGCCGCTGGCCTGGAAGGCTGGATCGAGCAGCGCTACCTGGTCGACCAGAAAACTTACGACGCGATCCAGAAGCTCACGCAGGAGAATCAGGCGGATCCGGTGCAGGCGCCGGGCATTCTGCGCAATGACACGAACCTGCACGTCACGCCCGGACGCGAGGCGGAACATCTTTACCAGTTGGCCTCGGGAGCGAAAGTTTCCATCCTGAAGCGCGGCACGGCGGAGAAACAGGTGGGTGCGTCGGCGAACGCGATGCCGGCGAGAACCGTGAAGCCGCGTGGCAATGCGCCGGCCGGCCCGGCGCTCGAAGACTGGTGGCTGGTGCGCGACAGCCAGGGACGCGTGGGCTGGGTGCTCTCCCGCATGGTCGACGTGGACGCTCCACTCGACATCGCGCAATATGCCGAAGGGCAGCGCATTGTCGCGTTCTTCGAGCTGAATGAAGTGGACGACACCGACAAAGGCGTGCAGAAAAAAGTGGGGCAGTATTTGTGCATCCTTACGGAGCCACACGACGGACTGCCCTATGACTTCGATCAGTTGCGCGTCTTCACCTGGAACACCCGGAAACATCGCTATGAGACGGCTTACCGCGAGCATGGGTTGAACGGAGTTCTTCCGGTGACGGTGACGCACGAAGATTTCGACAAAGAAGGCAACCTGCCGGTGTTCATCGTGCGCGTGAAAGACGACGCGGGAAACGTGACCGAACGCAAGTACAAGCTGAATACGCCGATCGTGCGGCGAGTGCTGGCACCGGGCGAGCAGAAGCAGGCGCCGCGGGCGGCGACCAGGCATCGGCAGCATTAGCGGACGCAGGATTGGGTCTTGTGTAGGACGGGCACTCTTGCCCGTCTGGGCGAGCGAAGCTCGCCCTTTGCCGGTAGCTCCGCACGGTCCGGAGTTCTGCACAGGCTGGGAAGAATGGCCGAGCTGCGCTCGGCGGACGGGCAAGAGTGCCCGTCCTACACGTGCCTCAACAGTAGAAGTCGGCGATGCTTTGGACTACCCAGTGCTGTTCTTCTTCGGTGAGTTCGGGGAACATGGGCAGGGCAACGACTTCTTTCGCGGCGCGCTCGGCTTCGGGGAAGTCGCCTTCGCGGTATCCCAGATATGCGAAACAGGGCTGCAGGTGCAGCGGGATGGGGTAATAGATTTCCGTGTCAATCTTGCGCGCGGAGAGGAACTCGCGAAGTTCGTCGCGGCGGTAGGCGCGGATTACGTACTGGTGGTAGACGTGGTGCGCGCCTGGAATCGTGTAGGGGAGATGGATGGGAGCGTCGTCGGGCGCGATTGCTGATTGGCTGCCAATTGCTGATTGTTGATTGCTGATTGTTGATCGAGACGCGCCGGGAGCAGGGCTTTGCGGCCGTGCCAGTCCGGTTTCTGCTAGCAAACGGTCGTAGATGGCGGCGCGGGCGCGGCGGGCTTCGTTCCATCCTTCCACATATTTCAACTTGACGCGCAGGATGGCGGCTTGCATGGCGTCGAGGCGGCTGTTCCATCCCATTTCTTCGTGGAGGTAGCGGCGCGAGCTGCCGTGATTGCGCAGGCGGCGCAGGTGCGCGGCCATCTTGGGATTGCTGGTGGTGACCAGTCCGGCCTCGCCGTAGGCGCTGAGATTTTTTGTGGGATAGAAACTGAACGCGGCGGTCACGCCCAGGCTGCCGGCGCGCTTTCCCTTCCAGGTTGCGCCGATGGCTTGCGCGGCATCTTCAACCACGATCAGACGGAATTCCTCGGCGAGTTGCTGGAAGGAATCCATTGCGGCGCACTGGCCGTAAAGATGAACCGGCAGCAGGGTGCGGAGCTTGGCTTCGCCACCGCCGCGCAGGACTTCGCCCACTTTCTGCGGGTCAAGATTGAACGTAGCGGGGTCAATGTCGGCGAAAACGGGGCGGGCGCCGGCGCGCACAATGGCGCTGGCCGAGGCGAAAAAGCTGAAAGGAGTGGTCAGAACGTGGTCTCCGGGCTGCACTCCGGCGGCGGCCAGGGCCAGCCATACCGCGTCGGTGCCGGAGGAGCATCCCACGGCCTCGCGCGCGCCGCAGAAATCGGCCATTTCGCGCTCGAACTGCTCGACCTCGGGACCAAGCACGTAATGCTGTGAGGCGCAGACTCTTCCCACAGCCTGCAGAACTTCGGCGCGGACCTGCTCATACTGCCGCTGCAGATCGAGCATGGGAACGGCGTCTAAAGGCTTTGCTGCAGGAGACTTGACGGCTGGGCGAGGAGTGGCCGGCTCGCCGATTTGCGATGGAGTTGGTGACGCGGGTTTTGTGGTGGGAGCGCTCACAAAAAAAGGATTGTATCAGGCCGGGGGCCCCGCTGAGTGGGTGGGAAGGGCTCTGGCAAGGGGTTCGACGCGAAAGGATGAGCCCAGAGGGTGGGGTGACGGAAATCGGATTCTAAATTACATATTTCTCTGGACACGTGATACCGATTTCGATATAACACTACGCGTACGAAACAACAACTGATTGAAAACAAAGTGTTTTGTGGGCGAGTGTTTTGGATTGTCAGTTGCAGTGTGAGTATTGTCTGAGGTGTGTTTTCGCGCTCAGGCAGGTATGTCCGCGATAGACGGGCGACCATGGTTGCACCGGGTTTCAGGTTTCGACAGAGCCGGTTTTGACAGAGCGGAATTCGATAGAGCGGATTTCGACGGGCCGGGGTTTCGCAAGACAATTTCCCAGATCCAGCACGGAATCAAGAGTTTACGCAATCACAATTTTAAGTTTTCAGATCGATCGGATCGCGCCACGGCTGCCAGGAAGCCAAAGGCGGCCGGTTCATATTTGCGCTATGAAAAATTCCCAGGAGGTCAGTACTATGCGATTTACAAAAGCGGGGGCGAGCGTGGTTGTGCTCGCACTGAGCGTTCTGTTGTTGGTTCCGGGCGTGTTGTTCGCGCAGAGCGCTACTAAAGGCGCGGTGAGCGGAACGGTAACGGACACCTCGAACGCGGTTCTCGCCAACACCACCGTCACGTTGAAGAACTTGGATAAGGGCGGTTCGGTTCAGACCAACACCAACGCGCAGGGCGTTTACCAGTTTGAACTGGTGGACCCGGGCAATTATGAGGTGATCGTCAGCGCCAGCGGCTTTAAGCAGTTTACGGCGAAGGTCGGGGTGAACAACGGCCAGGTGTCGACGGTGAATGCGAAGCTGGAAGTGGGCGCGGCCGGAACCACGGTGGAAGTATCCGCCGCGGCGCCGCTGCTCGATACGGACTCTGCCGACATGTCCACCAACATGGACCGCAACCTGGTGGAGAACCTGCCTAACGGCGGCAACGACTTGACGGCGGTGGCTTATACCGCGCCGGGCATCAACATGAATACCGGCGGCGGTTACGGCAACTTCAACACCAACGGATTGCCCGCCACTTCGAATGTGTTCACGGTGGACGGCGAGAATCAGATGGACCCGTTCCTCAATCTGAACAACTCGGGTCCGACGAATTTGATGCTGGGCAAGAACAGCATTGATGAAGCGACCGTGGTGACCAATGCCTACTCCGGCCAGTACGGACAGCAGGCGGGAGCCCAGGTAAGCCTGGTGAGCAAAGGCGGAACCAACAATTACCACGGCAACGTGGAGTACCAGTGGAACGGGAGTGTCCTGAACGCGAACGACTGGTTCAACACCGCGCAGAATCCGCAGGTGGCCCGTCCTTTCTCTAACAACAACCAGTGGGCGGCCTCCTTTGGCGGACCGATCAAGAAGGACAAAACTTTCTTCTTTATCGACACCGAGGGCATTCGTTACATCGTGCCGTCGACGCAGACGGTATATACGCCAACGAAAGATTTTTTGGCGGACGTGCTCGGTAACGTGACGGCGAAGTTTGGAGCGGGCTCCCCTACCGTTACTACTTATACGGCGGCGCAGACGATTTGGGAAAATGCTCCTGGCTTCGGGGCTGGCACCGCGTTCGGCGGCGCAGCCAGCTGTTCGGATGGGTTCACGGGGGCGGTAGCCGACTCAAGCGCCGCGGTGGTTGCGGATGGTGGTTGCATGCAGTCCTACCAGGCAAGCCCGGCCCTGCCCGCGAGCGAGACGCTGCTGATCGGGCGCTTCGATCAGAATGTGGGAACCAAGGACCGGCTGTTTTTCCGTTTTGATATTGATACCGGCCACCAGGCGACGTACGCGGACCCGATCAGCCCTTCGTTTTCCGCTGCCAGCTACCAGCCGGAATACAACAACAGCCTGAACTGGTCGCACGTGTTTAGTGGAACGGCTTCGAATAATTTTGTCGCGGCCATCAGCTACTACCGCGCGATCTTCCTGGAGAATACGAATGGGGCCGCGTCTGCCGGCGGCAACTCACCGTTCCCGTACTCTCTGTACCTCGTGGCGGAAGCTCCGACGAACGGCCTGAACGCCCTGAACATTGTTTTCCCGCAGGGCCGGAACGTAACGCAGTACCAGTTCGTGGACGACTTCGCGAAGACCTTCGGGCGGCACAGCCTGAAATTCGGAGCTAACTTCCGCCGCTACGATATTACGAACTACGATGCTTCTGAGTATGTAACGCCCTTGGTAGAGCCGGGTCTGTCTGACTTCTACAATGGCGAAGCTTCGTTTTATACGCAGAACAATCCGCTTCATCCCACCGCGCCCATGAACACGGGCGGCATCGGTATTTATGCCCAGGACGAGTGGGCTGTACTGTCCCGGCTGAAGCTGACCTTTGCGCTGCGCGCGGAACATAACTTCAATCCAACCTGCGACATCGACTGCTTCACGTTACCGAACGCTCCGTTCTCGCAAATCAAGTTGCAGGGAGCAGACGCACCTTATGACCAGGCGTTGCTCACGGGACGAAAAGATGCGTTCGGCTCAGTCGACAGCGTCAATTGGGCTCCGCGCTTTGGCTTTACCTGGTCGCCGAGGAGCAACGACAAGACGGTAGTCAGCGGCGGGTTCGGGATTTTCTATGATGCCTTCCCAGCGTTCATTACCGACGGGTTTGTCAACGTCCCTTACCTGGTTGGAGTGAGTCTGTACGGACCCGACTTCGGCGGAGGGCCTGTGGCCTGGGCAGATCCTGCGGGCGCTGCCGCTACCGTGCTCACCACGGTGAATACTATCCGCAACGGAAACGCGGCGCTGGGAATTCCTTCGCTCAACAACGGCTTGACGGTGAACCAACTGTTAGCTGCCGGAGGGGCGCAGCCGAGCGTTACCGGGTTCCCCACGAAGTTGCGCACTCCGCAGTACCAGGAGTGGAACTTCCAGGTGCAACAGGGGATCGACAGCAAGAGCAGGATTACCCTCGCCTACGTAGGTCATCATGGTTATCACGAGGCCTACCCGAACAGCACGTTGAACGCGAGCACTGGACCCTCAGCGTATGGTCCTGGCTTCGGCTCCGCGATTACCGGGTATCCAGTCAACACGCCCGATCCGCGGTTCGGTTCCTTTACCGAATGGAATTCGGGCGCGGTATCGAACAACAATGAACTGACCGCGACCTATTCCCGCCGCATGTCGGCCGGATTCGTGATCAATGCCAACTACACGTGGGCGCATGCTCTGGACGAGATTTCAAACGGTGGGCTCTTGGGCGTGGGCGTGCACAACATCCTGGGGCAAATCAATCCGCTCAACTTTCGGGCGAATAATTACGGCAACGCCGATTACGACATCCGGAGCCAATTTAATGCAAACTGGGTTTGGACCGAGCCTTACCACTTCAACAACCGGGCGGCGAACGGGATTCTGGGTGGCTGGATCTTCTCCGAGAACTTCATCACCCGCAGCGGCCTGCCTTACAGCGTGGTCGATGGAACGACCGCGATTTCGAACGGAGGCACCGCGACGCCGGCACAGCTGGTTTCCCTGCAGGGGCAGCAAAGCTGCGTGAATGGAGGCAGCCAGTGCTTCAATGCTTCGGACTTTGAGAGCGCCAATAATCTGGGGCTCTTCCCGACGCAACGGCGCAACCAGTTCCGCGGGCCTGGGTTCTTCAACTCGGACTTCACGTTCGGGAAGAATTTCCACGTCTCGGAGCGGATCAGGCTGACGATGGGGGCAAGCATCTACAACATTTTCAACCACCCGAACTTCCAGAATCCGAACAACTCCTGGACGGACCCCGGTTGCTCGGCGGCTGGGTCCTGCGGACAGATCACGGGACAGGCGGCACCGCCGACCGGGCCTTACGGCTCGTTCTTCAACGGTCTGCCGGCTGGACGCGTGGGTCAGGTTCAGGCGAAGATCGTGTTCTAGATTGAGCTTTGTGGTTATGGCGGTCCCGGAATTCCGGGACCGTTTTTTTGTGCCTGGGAGGGCGCGGTGAGGCCGGCTTCGGTTGAGCTGTGAGGGATCCTTCGACTGCGCATGTGCTTTCGCTTCGCGAAATCACATGCTCCGCTCAGGATGACAAACTAAGGGTTGGGGCCCGGTTCGACGCCCAGGAACCAGCGGGACGGGTTAGGGCTGCATGTCGCGGCGGAGTTTCTTGGAAAGCTTTTCCATCTTTTTCAGTTTTTCGTTCAGGTCTTTGGACAGGAGTCCTTTCCGCAGTTGCTGCAAGTCGGGGTAGAGGGACACCTCCAACGCCGATAGTTCCTCGGCGTCCTGATGCATGGTTTGCAGGCGGGCGGTGGCGGCGTCCGTCGCCCCGGGGGGAACAGTACTTTCCGCCATCTCGTTGTGCCAGTCTATTTTCTTCTCGATTCGCGACTGGATGCCCGCTTGTGGGCTCGTTTGTTGGCTGAGGGCAGGGGCCACGATAAGAACCAGAAGCAGACCAGCGAGGCGGGTGAGCATACGCACCTCCTGCAAGCAGCAGGCTATGAGCGGGATTGTACACCTGATGCCCGTGCGGGAAGAAGGGGATTGGGCCTGCCAGCTTGCGTATTTGCCGCTGCACGCAATCGCGACGACACCCGGCGCCCGTGAGACTGCACGCGCATCGTAAGGTCCCTCACCGGGCTTTCGGCCCGGTTCGGGATGACATCTGCTTCTCAGCGGCCGAAGAATGCGAAGTGGGAGCTGGTGGCCATGAAAAACAGTAACGGGACGGACAGGAAAAAATTGGTGCGCGAGGCCAGGAAGGCTTGGCGCGCCAATGCGGCGGCGTTCGTGGGGGGAGATCCGGCGAGCGTTCCTTTGATGATCTTTTTATTACTGGGCCAGATGATGCCCCACACATTGAAGAGCATGACGATGCCGAAGCCTCCGCCGACGCCGATGGAGAGAACGTGGTTGTCGTCCTGGCCGACGGGCGTGTAGTTCACGAATGCCCAGGCAGCGGCGACGCACAGGACTGCCGTGATGGCGCCGAGAACATAACCGCTGGGAGCTTTCTTGATAATGAAAAACAGAATTGCCCAGACGGCGATCCACAGAAACAGGAACAGGCCGATCGTGCCGAGCGGGCTCACGCCTTGACGCTTCGCGTCGGGTCCCACGAAGAACTGTCCCCAATACCAGAATCCGACAAAAACGGTGAGCAGCGCGCTCCAGCGGAATAGATTCATGGCGGGCAAGGTCATGTACTGGAAGACCTTCGGCTTCATGGAAGCGTCCACTTGCTTCATGAACGGGACGTTGACCAGGTTGAAGAAATAGAGCAGGCCGATCCAGGTGATGCCGGCGATAAAGTGGACCCAGCGCAAAAACAGTTGAGTGACTTCTGCGCCGCTGTGTTGCGGCGGCACGAACGAGGCGGCCAGTGCGGTGAAGGGGAGCATCCAGTTTCTCCTTGCAAGATTAAACTCTTGCGAGATCGAATTTCAGTGTGTGTGAGCCCAAGACGAAGAGGGCCGCAGTCAACCGGCGACGAATTAGCACAACAGATGGTGACGGCGAAACGAGGCCAGTCTGCACTCTGGGTGGGCTGATGTCAACCATTTAGGTGATGCGGTGACATCCGAGATTCGTTACCACGGAGGACACAGAGGGTCACGGGGTAAAGCCAGGATGGGCGAGAACGGGAACGCCGGCGAAGATTCCTCACAGTTCGCGGTTGAAAAGCTGCTGGGGACGCCGTATCGTACTCGAAGTTGACTTCTGGCGACGGCGCTTGCGGATCGTATTCGCAGATCGTGGTTCGCAGATCATGATTGGCAGATCATGTTTGGCGGATCATGTTGCGGATCTGGCGAAGCGCGGCCAGCGGATGTCCCCCCTTGTTTCTGGCCGGGCGGGAAGGCCCGCGCGGGAACATGCTGTTGTTTTGGGCCCAGTCTGTCGGCGTGGCCGATGGAAATGGGTTAGTGTTTTGGTCCGAGGTTTACGGTCCAAAGTTTGATAAGTAAGGAGATCGGCAATGGAAAGCAACAAGCCGGCGCAGAACATTCAGGATTCCTTCCTGAACACGGCCCGCAAGGAGAGAACGAACATCACCATTTATCTCTTGAGCGGGGTGAAGTTAACGGGCCGAATCCGCTCCTTCGATAAGTATTCGGTGGTGCTCGAAGCCAGCGGGCAAGAGCAACTGATTTTCAAACACGCCATCTCCACCGTGGTAATGGGACGGACGGCGCACGGTGCACACCTGACGCATTCGGAAACCAAGCCAGCGGTGGGAGCTGGGACGGCGTCGCCTTCCGCGATTGTGGCGGCGAGCGCCTCGGGCACGGAAGGATAAAGGCGTTTCCGATTGCGCAGTTCACAGTCCAAGAATTCCCGCGGAGTGGCGCGTGCGCGGGGACGCGTGCCTCTGGAGTTGCAGGCCGAGCCGGAACGAACCGGCCAGGAGCGCGCATTCCTGGTGGGGCTGGAGGTGCGGTCGCGGCGGGCTCGGGGCGCGGTCACGGCTCAGGCGCAGGCGGCGCGGGATGCGGCGGAGGGAGCGGAAGCTTCGTCTGCGGGTGGGGCGGCGAGCGGGGTTGCGGCCGGCAAGTCGAGCGTCTCCTCGCACGGAAAGAAACCCAGCATTCCGGAGTTCGACGCGGACGAGTCGCTGGCTGAGTTGCGCACACTAGCCGGCAGCGCGGGTGCGCTGGTTGTAGGTGAGATTCTGCAGCGGCGGGATCGTCCTGATCCTGCAACTTTAATCGGCGCGGGAAAACTTGAAGAAATCGCCGGCGCGGCTGCGTCGGTGAATGCCGACGTTCTTCTGTTTGATCACGATCTCAGTCCTTCACAGCAGCGCAATATTGAAAAAATTGTGCAGCGGCGGGTGATCGACCGCACGCAGCTGATCCTCGACATTTTTGCGCGGCACGCGCGCACGCGGGAAGGCCAGCTGCAGGTGGAGCTGGCGCAGTTGCAATACATGATGCCGCGGCTGAAGGGGCATGGCTCGGAAATGTCGCAGCTGGGCGGCGGCATCGGCACGCGCGGTCCGGGGGAAACGAAACTCGAAACGGACCGCCGCAAAATTGCTCGGCGGGTGCGGCACGTGGAGCAGCAACTGGAAAACGTGCGCCGCATCCGGGCGCAGCAGCGGCAGCGGCGGGAATCGGCCCCGGTAGCGACGGTCGCCCTGGTGGGGTATACGAACGCGGGAAAGTCGACGCTGTTCAACGCGCTGACCAAGGCGGCGGTGCTGGCTTCGCCGCGCATGTTCGCGACTCTCGATCCGACGATTCGCGGCGTGGAGTTACCGTCGAAGCGGAAGGTGCTCCTGTCGGACACGGTGGGATTCATTCGCAGTTTGCCGCATACGCTGGTGTCGGCGTTTCGCGCCACGCTGGAGGAAGTGCAGCGGGCGGCGCTGATTCTGCATGTGTCCGACGCCAGCAACCGGCTTTCGGCGGAGCAGGACGCGCAGGTGGAAATTGTGTTGAAAGAACTGGAAGTGGAGAAGAAGCCGCGCCTGCGAGTGATGAATAAAGTGGATTTGCTGGATGTGGAAGTGGCGGCGGGGTTGATGAGGGACGCGCTGCGCGACGATTCGAACACGGTTTACGTTTCGTCGGCGGAGGGTACGGGGCTTGGCCGACTGCTGGAGCGTGTCGACGAAATGATTGAAGAAGACCAGGTGAGCCGGGTGCATTTGCGGGTGCCGCAGAAAGAAGGGAAAATTCTGGCTATGTTGGAGGCGAAGGCGCTGATACATTCGCGGGCTTATCAGGACGGGGCGGTGGTGATGGACGTGGAGGCGCCGGAGTCGGTGGTGCGGAAGGTTAGGGAGTGGGTGGTGGGTTAGGGATCTTGCTCGGACTCCGAAGTCCCCATGCCGTACCAGGTGGACGAATACCCCGCCCTGTATCGCCCTTCCATCATCGCGATGAGATCGAACGCAAACATAGAAAAGCCAGGCTCAGACCAGTTGAGCATCAAGCCGAGGTGAGCACCCTCGCCAACTTCAACGGAACTGCAAACGCCGATCTTCAGAAGTGAGGCCTTGTCCGGTCCGATGAGGGTTTCTGTCGGCGTTGCCGATTTCATAAAGGAAATCCCTGCCGGTGAAGGGCTTAGTGTGGCCCTCGCCCCTTAGGATTACACCACCGAAGAAGCCACGGAGATCGCGCCCCCTAAGGGTGTTAGCTAGAGCCGCCTCGCTGAATTCGTTTTCAGACCTGAGCTCAAAGAAAACGAGACCACAGACAAAGGTGGGCGGTAAATGAAGCTTATGTTCATTGGGCGCGTCCGGGCCCGCCATCAGTGGCAGAAGGTCCCTGAGATGCTCAATAGAATGTGTCACGGTCTTTGATGTAAAGCGGGACTTTACTTCAAGAACGGCTCTTACGTACTCGACTGGGATAGCGAGAGATCGGCCTTGCTCAGAGGCGTCTGGACCACCCTCGACCCACAAAATGGGTGACTCTAACTGCTCGTAGATCACCACGTCAAAATGAGGCGCTTTGACCGTACTCTTGCGCCCGGGCGAGACGACGTAGCCAGATGTTACGCCGTACTTCTTTGGCAGGAAGGTCAGCAGCCATTTTCGAACCTCGGCCTCCGCGACGGTGCCGTGATATGTTTCGAGCTCGTGTATGCCGGACTTCTCGCGCGCACTGTCGAATGCATCGAGCATCTCTTTTCTCGCGCTGAGAAACTGCTTCCAGCCTTGAGATGGGAACTCGACTTTTAATTTCTCAAGCATTTCCTATGCATTCCAGGGCGGAACGCGTTGAGCATCAGTTCAAGCGAGCCGACCTACCATGGTCTTTCGCGCCTTTCGCGAATGATCGTAACTGAGAGCGGCTCGCCGCTTATTCTGATTGGGTGGAAGTCGTTGTCGCTTTGCTGAGGAGCGGGTTGCACGTCTTCTGGCACAACCGAATCGATCGGTGTTGTCAGATCGGATTTGGCGCCCTTGGGCTCTCGTTCCATGTTGCAGTCCCCTTCTCGGCTTTTGTTAGAGGCCACGAGGCCATTCTGGCAATGAACGAAAACATGACCTCAGGGGCTAAAGCCAGCGTCCTAATTGGCTCTGGGCGGCACGACTGAAGTCGTGCCCTTCCCGAGTCTCTATTCTACGCTGGCCTATCTGGGTCTCAAACTGAAAAGCCCCACTTCTCGCAAAGGACGCGAGAAATGGGGCACCCGGAACCCGGAATGCTCCTGCCAAACTTTCTTAGATCGGCTTCCCGTCGGCGTCGATGAAGTGGATTTTTCCGATTCCTAACTCTTTGATGCCCTGCTCGATTTTGGCGCGGTCGCCGACGATTACCCACACCATGGCTTCGGGATGGATTACTTCCTTGGCGGCGGCGTCGAGGTCGGTGGTTTTCAGGGCGCGGATTTTGCCGGCCATGGTGTCGTAATAATTGTCGGGCCAGCCGTATTGCAGAATGTCGAGGATGGAGAATCCCACCGAGCCGATGGTCTCGCGCGATCCGGGCAGACTCAGGGTTTCGTTGGCCTGAATGCGGGCCAGTTCTTCGGCGGTTACGGGACGGTCCTTCACGAGGCCGTTAATTTCCTTGGTCATTTCCACCAGCGACTCTTTGGTCTTGTCGGTCTGCACGGGCGCGTAGATAAACAGCGGACGTTGCGCGCGTGCGTTCCAGAAGAAACTGCCGGCGCCATAGGACCAGTGCTTGTCTTCGCGCAGGTTCATGTTCAGGCGGGAACTGAACGCGCCACCAAGATCGTCATTCATCGCCTGGATGGCAATCTCCTGAGGATTGTTGGCGGGGATGGACACGTGCCCCGCGATGATCAAAGATTGGCCGGCGCCGGGCTTGTCCACAATGTAGACGACGGTTTCGGCGCCGAGCTTGACCGTGGACAGGTTCTTTGCCGGGACCTGCCCGGCCTTCCAGCCGGCGAATAGTTTTTCGAGTTTCGGCGTGACCTCGGCGAGCGTGGTGTCACCGACTACGACCAGCGTGGCGTTGTTGGGCCGGAACCGAGACGTCGTGAAATTTAATCAAGTCTTCGCGGGTAATGGACTGCGTGCTGGCGGTGGTGCCTGAACCGGTCAGAGGATTTCCGTAGGCGTGACCCGAGCCGTAAATAAGGCCGGGGAGAACGCGAAGCGCCATCTGGAACGTATCCTTCTGCTCCTCTTCGATGGAATCCAGCTGCAGTTTCTGCTCGCGTTTGAAATCGGCTTCCGGGAACGACGGGTGGAGAATGACGTCGGCAAACAGATCGAGCGACGGATCGAGCTTCGCCTTCAGCGCCGAGATACTCACGAAGCTGAAGTCGAGATTGGATCGCGCGCTGAGGTTAGCTCCCAGCATAGCGGCCTGATCGTTGATCTGGAGCGCGTTCCGGGTCTTGGTGCCGTCGGTGAGCAGCGCGCCGGTGAGTTTGGCGGTGCCCGGTTTCGCGAACTGGTCAGCGGCATAGCCGGCGTCAGCGGCCATCCAGAAATCGACCAGCGGAACTTCGTGGCGTTCGGCGAGGATGACTTTGAGGCCGTTCGATAGAATCGCGCGCTGCAGCTTGGGAAGTTTGAGTTCCGGCGGCGTGCCCAGGGCCGGCGTCTTGGCGTGATCGACTTCCGCCTTATCCGGCTTGTAATCGGGGAACGGCAGAACCTGCACGATGTAGACGCCGTCGCTGAGCCAGCGCTTGGCTGCGGATTTCAGATCGTCCGCAGTGGCCTCGCGGATTCGCTGGAGGCTGATTTTGTAGCCGTCAGGATTGCCGGTGAAGGTGGCGTATTGCGCGAGCCGGTCGGCTTTTCCTCCGAAGCCGCCGATGCGCTCAATGCCGCGCAGAAAATTTGCCAGGTACTGGGTCTGCACGCGCTGCAACTCTTCCGACGTAGGACCGTCTTTGAGAAAGCGCGCGAGTTCTTCGTTGATTTCTTTTTCGATCTCGTCGAGATTATGTCCGGGGCGCGCGGTCGCCTGAATGTAGAACTGGCCTCCGATCTCGCGGGCCTCCTGATAGACGCTGACGTCGCTGGCGATCTGGTCGTCGTACACGAGGCGCTTATAAAGGCGCGAAGTCTTGCCTTCGCCGAGGCAGGAACTCACCAGCGTCAGATAATTGGCGTCGGCGCTGCCGAACTGCGGCACATTCCAGACCATGTAGACGCGCGGGAGCGGCACGCGGTCCTGGGTGACGGAGCGGTGAGTTCCGGACATCTTGGCGATCCAGGCTTGCTGGTGGGTGACGGGCGGTCCGGGAGGGATATCGCCGAAATACTTCTCGACTTTTTCTTTTGCGGTCTTCGCGTCGATGTCGCCGGCCAGCACAATCACGACATTCGACGGGCCGTAGTACGTCTTGAACCATTCCTGGACATCTTTGAACGAGGCGGCATCGAGGTCTGCCATGTCGCCGATCACGGGCCAGGAATACGGATGCCCGGCGGGATAGGTATTCTTTTGGATCTCTTCCTCGGCCAGCGCGTAGGGTTCGTTTTCGTCCTGGCGCTTTTCGTTCTGAACCACGCCGCGCTGCAGGTCGAGCGTCTTCTGGCTCAGGTCGAGAAAGCCCATGCGGTCGGCTTCCATCCACAGGGTGTAATCGAGCGCGGAGGTGGGAACGTTCTCGAAATAGTTAGTGCGGTCTTCGTTGGTGGTGCCGTTCAGGTCGGTCGCGCCCACCGACTCGATCGCCTTGATGTAGCTGCCCGGAGCGTGCTGGCTGCCGCCGAACATCAGATGCTCGAAAAGATGCGCGAACCCGGTCTTGCCCACTTTCTCATTCTTGGAGCCGACGTGATACCAGAGGTCGACGGCCACGATGGGAGCTTTGTGGTCCTCATGGACGATCAGGGTGAGTCCGTTTTCGAGCACGATTTTCTGGTAAGGGATATCGATGTTCTGGGCCTGCGCGTTCTGAGCTTGACCCAATGCGCAGAGAGCGACAGCAGAAATCAACAGAAGACGAAACACACGCATGAGTTACTCCTCGGTAAAAATGATGGACGGTGGACTGAGCCGTTGGTGAGAGCCGATCCAGAGTCTGGCTGAAACTCGGTGGGAGTATACATGGTCGGGGCGGCGGGAATCACGCGGAGAAGAAGGGATGGTGGCTAGACTCATCACAGAGGGCACAGGGGTGCACAGGGTAGAGCGGCTGCGGCTGGTGCCACAGCGATTAACACTGAGATTCCTTCGACACGATAAAGAGAGCAGTGGAGCCGCGCTCGACCGGACAGCCGAGAGCGTGCCCTGAGCGAAGTCGAAGGGGCGGCTGTCCCAACGCGAGCATCGCGGAAATTAAATGGGCCGGCAACCAAGAAGCGGTGACATTCCTTGGCTATCGGCCCATTCGATCCTGAATTGGATCGGAGGTGATACATCCATGCTAAACCTGTTTACGGGGAAGTCAAGGGCTAGTTGCAGATTTCTGCATAGTTAGTTAGGCCAGCCCAGAGAAGTGCAGCCTTGGGAATCTGCGTCTCTGTCCTGGAAGGTCGTACTAAATCCTGCATTTTTATTGGGTTAGAGCCGTGCGCTCGATTCCCTGCAAGAGGAATTTGCGGAACCCACTTTGTCCCGAAACTGGCTTGGCGCAGACTGACAATCAGTGCGGGATCCGGCTGAGTGACGTCTCTCCGCGTAACGTCTCTCCGCGTTGACATAAACTGCGTGGGACGCTAGACTTAACAGTTTTCATAGCCCTCATTTTTCCGGTCTATATCAGCACAGCATGGATCAGACGCTTCATCAATTAGGGGAATTACTGCTCGGGGCGGTCCCCACGGTGATTCTGCTGACGCTGCTGTACGCGCTCTATACCAGCATCGTGCATAAACCGTTGCAGCGCGTGCTCGAGGAGCGGCGCAGCAAGACGGAAGGCGCGGTGGAGAAATCACGCGCCGACATTGCCGCGGCGGAAGCGCGTACCGCCGAATACGAGCAGAAGATGCGGGAGGCGCGAGCCGCAGTATTTCGCGCGCAGGAAGCCAAGCGGCAGGCGGCGCTGCAGGCGCGGGCAAATGCTGTCGGCGAGGCGCGCAGCCGGGCGCAGTCGCAGGTGCAGGCGGCGAAGGCAGACATTGAGAAGGATCGAGCGTCCGCGCAGGAAGGGTTGCACGGAGAAGCGGCCGGCCTGGCGCGGGAAATCGTGCGGCGGGTGCTGCAGCCGGCGGGAGCGGGACGATGAGCGGAACGACGACCTCCGGAGGCTCGACGCTTAAGCGAGCGAGGTTCGCCCGCGCGATAGTTCGCGGGTGCCTGCTGGCGTTGCTGTTGAGTTTTGCTGGAAGCGTTGCGTCGCTTCGCGCTCAGGAGCCTGCGGCTGCGCCGAAGCAACCGGCGCAGGATTCCGCACGTCCGCACGGTCCGGGCGGCCCGGGACACCAGCTGGCGCATGAGACGCGCGAAGCTGCGGGCGAAGAAAAAGATGAGATGGCGGAGTTCAAGGAGTCGGGCTCGGTCCGTTTGATCGCACGGCTGACCGGGATGGATCTTCGCCACGCTTACTGGCTGAGCCTGGTGTTTAACTTCGCGGTGATCGCAGGCGTGCTTGTCTGGGCTGGGCGGAAGTTTCTGCCGGGGATATTTCGCGACCGCACCGCAGCCATCCAGAAGGCGATGCAGGAAGCGCAGAAAGCCAGCGAGGAAGCGCAGCGCAAGCTGGCCGACATTGAATCGCGGCTTATGAGGCTGGACGCGGAGATTGGCGCCATACGCGACGAGGCGGAGAAAGAAGGATTCGCGGAAGCGGAGCGCATCAAGCGGGCCGCCGAAGAAGATGCGCGAAAGATTGTGGCGTCGGCCGAGCAGGAAATTGCCGCGGCGGCGAAAGCGGCGCGGCGGCAGCTGACCGCGTATGCCGCCGATCTCGCGGTGGGGCTGGCGCAGAAGCAGATCCACGTGGATACCGCCACTGATCAGGCGCTGGTGCGCGGCTTCGCGGGGCAGATCGACTCGGCTCCGCGCGGGCCGGGCGCGGATAATGCTCGCGCGGACGGTCGCTCCGATATGGATGATATCGATAAGGACGGTCGATAGAGAATGTCTTCCGTTGCCAGCACGTATGCCCGGGCCTTTGCTGACGTGGTTTTGAGCACGAAGCTCGACCCGCAGCGCGCCACCGGGGAATTGCGCCGGGTCGCCGGCCTGCTGGCCGAGAGTTCGGACTTGCGGCGGGTGTGGGATAATCCCGCGATTCCCGCGGAACAGAAGCGCGGGTTGCTGGATGCGATCGCAAAGCGGGACGGAATCGAGAAGGTTGTGCGCAACCTGGTGGCGGTGCTGATCGATCACCGGCGCGTGAAATATTTGGATGCGTTGATTCAGCAACTGGAAAAGGAACTGGATGCGCGGCTGGGATTCGCCGAGGCGCAAATCACGAGCGTCCGTGAACTGAGCGACGCGGAAAAGCGGGGGCTGGAAACCCACGTGGCAAAGGTAACCGGAAAGAAAGTGCGGGCGAAGTTTGGGCAGGACTCGTCCCTGTTGGGCGGAGTTGTGGTTCGCATCGGCAGCACCATTTACGACGGTTCGGTGAAAGGGCAGCTGGAGAAGATTCGGGAGCAGATCGCTGGCGACTAGGCCATCAGCTGCCAGAAGATCTAATGCCTCCAAAGCTTTTAACCGCAAAGTTCGCGAAGAAATGCCGCGAAGGACGCGAAGCAAGGCTCGGGCAGTGAAAGATTGCAGAGTTGGTGTAGCTAGGAGCTAAGAGCTAGAAGCTAAAAGCTGATTCTATGGCACAAATCAAGGCAGACGAAATCACGAAACTGATCCGCGAGCAGATCGAGAATTACGAAACCAAGATCTCCGTGGATGAGACGGGCACGGTCATCACGCTGGGCGACGGCATTGCGCGCGTGTATGGGCTGGACAAGGTCATGGCCGGCGAGTTGCTTTCCTTCCCGCACGACGTGGCCGGCATCGCCATGAACCTGGAAGAAGACCAGGTGGGCGTGGTGCTGCTTGGCGAATACACCGAGATTAAAGAAGGCGACGAAGTGAAGCGCACGGGCCGCATCATGAGCGTGCCGGTGGGCGACAACATGATCGGGCGCGTGGTGGATTCGCTGGGACGTCCCATCGACGACAAAGGACCGATTGCGACCGACAAGTTCATCGCGCTGGAACGGCTGGCGCCGGGCGTCATCGACCGGCAACCGGTGCGCGAGCCGATGGCGACGGGGCTCAAGGCCATCGACAGCATGATTCCGGTGGGCCGCGGGCAGCGCGAGTTGATCATCGGTGATCGGCAAACGGGAAAGACCGCGGTCGCACTCGACACCATCATCAACAGCAAGGGCAACGACCTGATCTGCATTTACAACGCGATCGGGCAAAAGCGTTCGTCGATTGCGCAGGTGGTGAAGATTTTGGAAGACGCAGGAGCGATGGAATACACCATCGTGGTGGCGGCCTCGGCGTCGGAACCCGCTCCCATGCAGTATATTTCGCCCTACGCGGCGACGGCCATCGGCGAGTTTTTCCGCGACAGCAAGCGGCACGCGCTGGTCATCTACGACGATCTATCGAAACATGCGGCGTCTTATCGCGAGATTTCGTTACTGCTGCGGCGTCCGCCGGGACGCGAAGCATATCCCGGAGATGTGTTCTATCTTCACTCGCGGCTGCTGGAACGCTCGGCGAAGTTGAGCGACAAGAATGGCGGCGGATCGCTGACCGCGCTGCCGATTATTGAAACCCAGGCCGGCGACGTTTCGGCGTACATTCCGACGAACGTGATTTCGATTACCGACGGGCAGATTTATCTGGAGACGGATTTGTTCAATCAGGGCGTGCGCCCGGCGGTGAACGTTGGCTTGTCGGTGAGCCGCGTCGGTGGCAGCGCGCAGATCAAAGCCATGCGGCAGGTTGCGGGATCGCTGAAGCTGGAACTGGCGCAATATCGCGAATTGGCGGCATTCGCGCAGTTCGGCAGCGACCTCGACAAAGCTACGCAGCAACAGTTGAGTCGTGGGCAACGGCTGGTGGAACTGCTGAAGCAGAATCAATTTTCGCCGCTGCCGTTCTCGAAGCAGATTCTGATCATCATGGCCGGGACGGAGCGGCTTTTTGGACGATCTCCCCGTGAATCAAGTGCGCGAATTCGAGGCGGAACTGTACAAGTATGTCGATGCGGCGCATCCTGCCGTGCTGCGCACGATCATGGAGAAAAAGATTCTCGATGACGCGCTGAAGGCTGAGTTGCAAAACGTGATCAAAGAAGCGAAGCAGCAGTTTGTTGCAGCACGGGAAGCGCTAGCGAAATAGTCTCGAGTTCCGAGACCCGAGTCCCAAGAAAAAACGGTCTTTACTCGGGGCTCGCGACTCAGGACTCGCAACTCAGACAATGCCTAACATTCTCGATATCCGGCGGCGCATTCGCAGCGTGATTAACACGCGGCAGATCACCAAGGCCATGAAGATGGTCTCTGCAGCGAAGCTGCGCCGGGCGCAGGAGCGGGCGCTGGCGGCGCGTCCGTATGCGCAGATGCTGACCAACGTTCTGAAGTCGTTGGTGGCGCGGACGGAAATTTATGATCCGGAAACGGGCGAGGCGAAACATCCGCTGCTGGCCCAGCGTGCGGAGAAAACGATTCTGCTGATCGTGGTCACGGGTGACAAAGGACTGGCGGGCGCGTTCAGCGCAAACATTACCAAGGCTGCCACCCGGTTTCTCGAGTCGAAGGCGGGGAAGAACGTTGACATTGAAGCGATTGGCCGCAAAGGGCGCGACTTTTTGCGGAGGCGTTATCCCGCCGCGAAGGTGCAGACGCGCAGTCTGGCCGAGCTTGAGGACTCGATCGAAACCGAGCCCGATGAGGATGCTGTGGAACGCGCGGGGCCAACTCAGATTACTGGCGAGCATGTGGGCGTGCTCGGCAAAGTGGCGTTTGCGCAGGCGCGAGCCCTGGCAGAAAACGTGATTGGGCGTTACACGCGGGAAGAAATTGATGCGGTCTATGTGGTGTTCAACGAATTCAAATCGGTGATTGCGCAGCGTCTGATTGTGGAGCAGATTCTTCCGATTGAACAAATTGGCGCGCCGGCCGTCAGGCTCTCCGAGGAGATGACGGAGGAAGAAAAGAAAAGGGCGAAAGAAGCCGCGATCAGCGCTGGGGTGGGCCTGCGGAGCACCGACGGCGCGGCCCCGGAAGCAGCTTCGGAGTTCGGCACAGCGCAGGTGGACTACATCTACGAGCAGCCGCCGGAGGAATTGTTCCGGGCGCTGCTGCCGAAGTATGTAGGCATCCAGATTTTCCGCGCGCTGATGGAATCGGTAGCGGCGGAACACGCTGCGCGCATGACCGCGATGGATTCCGCTACCAGCAACGCCACCGACATGATCGATTCGCTGACGCTGGTGATGAACCGGGCGCGGCAGGCGAAGATTACGAAAGAGATTATCGAAATCGTCAGCGGCGCGGCGGCAATGTAAGGAGCTACTAGCTTCTAGCTACTAGCTAAACAAGTTTGAGAGCTGGAATTTGCTGGAAGGTTTTCTGTGTCAGAGTGTGTCGTCGAAAAATGGTATTGAACAAGCTAGGAGCTAGTAGCTAGAGGCTAATTTATGCCTGAAAACGTAGGACATGTCATTCAGATTTCGGGTCCGGCGGTGGACGTGCAGTTTTCTGAAGGGAAACTGCCGCCGATTTATCAGGCCGTCAGAGTAGTGAGCGACGGCTTCACGGTGCCGGGTCCCATCAACGTGATTCTCGAGGTGCAGCAGCATCTGGGCGAGGCCCGGGTGCGCTGCATCGCCATGTCGGCCACCGATGGAATGGTGCGCGGCATGAAGGCCATCGACCAGGGCGGGCCGATTTCCGTGCCTGTGGGCCGCGGCACGCTGGGGCGCGTGATGAACGTGATCGGCGAACCGGTGGATCAATTGGGGCCAATCGAATACAAACAAAGAATGCCGATTCATCGCCTGGCTCCAGCATTCGACGAGCAGGCCACCACTGCCGAGATGTTTGAAACCGGAGTGAAGGTTATCGATCTGATCCAGCCGTTCCTGAAGGGCGGCAAGATTGGATTGTTCGGCGGCGCGGGCGTCGGCAAGACAGTAGTTATCATGGAGCTAATCAATAACGTCGCCAAGAATCACGGCGGCTACTCCGTGTTTGCCGGCGTGGGCGAGCGCACGCGCGAAGGCAACGACTTGTGGCTGGAAATGTCGGAGTCGGGCGTGATCAAGCCGGGGGATCCGGCGCATTCGAAAGCGGCTCTGATCTACGGGCAGATGACGGAGCCTCCCGGCGCGCGTTTGCGCGTGGCGCTGACGGGGCTGACGGTCGCGGAATATTTCCGCGACGCCGAGGGCGCGGACACGCTTCTCTTCATCGACAATATTTTCCGTTTCACGCAGGCGGGCTCGGAAGTTTCTGCGCTGCTGGGCCGCATGCCCAGCGCCGTCGGTTATCAACCCAACCTAGCGACGGAAATGGGCGAACTGCAGGAGCGAATTACGTCAACGAAGAAAGGTTCGGTCACATCGGTGCAGGCGATTTACGTGCCGGCTGACGACTTGACCGACCCAGCTCCTGCGACGACGTTTGCTCACCTCGACGCGACCACCGTGCTTTCGCGGGCGTTGACGGAGATTGGAATTTATCCGGCGGTCGATCCGCTGGCTTCGACGTCGCGCATTCTCGATCCGCGCATCGTGGGCCAGGAGCACTACGACGTGGCGCAGATGGTGAAGAAGACGTTGCAGACTTACAAAGACTTGCAGGACATCATTGCGATTCTCGGCATCGACGAACTGAGTGAAGATCAAAAACTGAGCGTGGCGCGGGCGCGTAAGATTCAACGTTTCCTGTCGCAACCGTTCCACGTGGCCGAGCAGTTCACGGGCGCGGCCGGACGTTACGTCAAGATCGCCGACACGGTGAAAGGCTTCAAGGCGATCGTGGAAGGCAAGTACGACGACATTCCTGAGCAGGCGTTTTATATGAAGGGCCCGATCGAGGAAGTGCTGGAAGCGGCGGAGAAGATGAAGGCGGCAGCGTAAGAGACAGGGATGCTTTGCTATGCGTCGCAAAGTCTTGATCGTCAGTGGCACTGCCTTTGCCGCGATCGCTTTATACCCGCTTCGAGAAACTGTGGCGCCCGAGTGGCGGCTCGCTGTTGCTGATGAGTCAGGAACCCCGATGGCAGGCGTTACAGTAAGAGAGGTTTGGCAAGACTACACGGTCGAGAGTCAATCTCATGAAGAGGACCGCACGACAGATGCGAAAGGAAATATCATTTTCGAGAAGCGCACTGCGCGATTTCCGCTTATCAGACGTGCCTACGGCGTCGCTTGGAATGTTGTGAGTACGGGAGCTCATGCAAGTTTCGGCCCTCATGCCTCCTTGGTCATCGGCTACCCGGCCGGGTATGGCAACAATGACGCCGAAGAGGATGGCAGGAACGAGGCTGTTTGGGTTGGCGGTTCCGGAGTAATTTACAAATCGCTTATTCTGCATCACTGTAGAAATGGCCTCAAGGGCATAGTATGCATGCAGTAAGCGACGACGATGACTGATGGCTGAAACTTTTCAACTCGAGATTGTTACGCCGGAGAAGAAAGTAGTCGACACTTCGGCGGAGGAAGTCCAGATTCCTGGCAAGGACGGCTACCTGGGTGTTCTGCCGGGGCACGCGCCGCTGATTACGGAACTTGCGATCGGCGAGATCTCATTCCGCTCCGGCGCGACTGAGCAGCGACTCGCAGTGGCATGGGGATTTGCGGAAGTGCTGCCGGGTAAGGTAACGATTCTGGCGGAGAGCGCGGAGCGTCCGTCCGAGATCGACGTGGAGCGCGCGCGCAAAGCCAAAGAGCGCGCCGAACAGCGGTTGGCCAGCGGGGAGTCCGAGGTGGACGTGGAGCGGGCGCTCGATTCGCTGCAGCGTGCCGAATCGCGTTTGGAAGTGGCTGGAAAGAAATAAGCAGCACTCACCCCGGGTGCAATGCCTGGGCTGGAAAATTACGCAAGGTCGAGGAGGGTCTCGTCCATGTCTGAATGCAATCGCCGCGATGTGCTTCGTTCGGGTCTGGTTCTCTCCGCCGGCAGCGTCCTACTCAACCCACGCTTCGCCTTCACCCAAGCCATGTTCGACCGGGCGATATTTGACAACGCCGCGCAGACAGGGCATGGAGATTCTACGCACGCCGGGCCCGCGATCAGCCTCGCTCCGCGAGAGCAACTCCTCTTTGACTTCAACTGGCGCTTCTTTCAAGGTAACGGCTGCGACCCGGCTCGCGACCTGGGGTTTGGTGCGTCGCAGGGAGATTTCTCCAAGACCGGCGATTTCAAGTTCGCACTGGCAAAGTTTGACGACGCAAGCTGGCGCAGTTTGAATCTTCCACACGATTGGGCGGTTGAGCTGCCCTTCGTCGACGATAAAGAACTGGAGTCCCATGGGTACAAGCCGCTCGGCCGGAAGTATCCTGAGACCAGCGTGGGCTGGTACCGGCGCGTGTTTGATGTGGCCAAGAACGAGCAGGGCCGCCGGTTCTTCCTCGATTTTGATGGCGCGTTTCGCAGTGCTCTGGTTTTCTGCAACGGAAACTTTATCGGCCGTAACGACAACGGCTACGCTCCGTTTCGCTTTGATCTGACCGATTTTCTTTTTTACGGCGAGAAAAACTGCATCACGGTACGCATGGACGCAGCTTTCGGGGACGGCTGGTTTTACGAAGGCGCCGGCATCTATCGCCACGTGTGGCTGACCAAAACCGATGCGCTGCACCTGGGCCAATGGGATACGGTTGTGCGCACAGAACTCGCAGGAAGCGATGCGATCTTGAAGCTCAGCACCCTCGTTAAGAACAGCGGCAGCGCGGCGGAAAGCTGCCGCGTGCGCTGGCAGATTCTCGATGGAACAGGAAAGACTGTCGTCACGGCGGACTCGGCGGCCGCGGAAGTTGCCGCGGACGGCAAACAGGGCTTTAACGCGACCGCGAAGCTCGCGCGCGCGGCCCTGTGGTCTACGGAAGAGCCGAATCTTTATTACGCCGTGACTTCGGTGGAGACCGGCGGCAACACTCGGGATCGGGATTACACGATGTTTGGCGTACGCACGGTCGTCTTCGATGCCGAACGCGGATTCTTTCTGAACGGCAAGAAAACACCGATTCAAGGCACCTGCAATCATCAGGATCATGCCGGGGTGGGCGCCGCCTTGCCCGACCATTTGCAGGATTTCCGCGTCGAGGTGCTGAAAGGTATGGGCTGTAACGCGGTGCGGACGTTGCACAACATGCCGACTCCGGAATGGGTAGACGCGTGTGCGCGAGCCGGTGTGCTGATGCTGTGCGAAACTCGACTGATGTCGTCGAACGAAGAGGGCCTGGCGCAACTGGAAAAAATGGTGAAGCGTTATCGCAACAATCCAGCGGTTTTCTTGTGGTCGATGGGCAATGAGGAGTGGGTGCTGCAGGGAAACGAAGTCGGGCCACGGATCATTCAGACTATGCAGGAGCGCACGCACGAACTGGATCCGACGCGCTTGTGCACCGCGGCCGTGAATGGCACTTATGACAAGGCCCTGCCCACGGCGTCCATGCCGGCAACGCTCGAAGTGATGGGCTTCAACTACAACCTGTCGGCGGTGGACAAATATCGCGCCGCCCATCCTCACCAGCCCGCCATCGGCACTGAGACTGCGAGCACCCTTTCTACGCGCGGCGTTTACACGACCGACAAACTGCGGAACTGGGTGAGCGCCTATGATGTGAATCACACCGACTGGTCCGAGCTCGCGGAAGAATGGTGGACTTTTTATGCGGCGCGCCCATGGCTCTCCGGCGGATTTGCCTGGACCGGCTTTGACTACCGCGGCGAGCCGACTCCTTATTCGTGGCCCAGCATCAACTCACAGTTCGGTATCGTCGACACTTGCGGTTTTCCGAAGGACAACTATTTTTATTACAAAGCCTGGTGGGGCAAGGAACCTGTGCTGCATCTTTTTCCGCATTGGAATTGGGCGGGCAAAGAGGGGGAAGAGATTTCTGTTTGGGTGCATTCGAACCTGGAAAGTGTGGAACTGTTCTGCAACGGCCAGAGCCTGGGGTCGAAAAAGGTTGAACCGCTGCATCATCTGGAGTGGAAGGTAAAGTACGCTCCAGGATTTATTGAAGCGCGCGGCAGCAAGGATTCGAAAGTTGTGATCACCGCGAGACGCGAAACCACTGGGGCGCCGGCGAAGATCCGCCTCGCCGCCCACCGCACAGAGATCGCGGCTGATGGCGAGGATGTGGCGATCGTGCGCGTGGAAGTTGTGGACAATGACGGCCGTCCCGTTCCCACCGCAGACAATCTGATCCGCTTCAAGATTTCGGGCGAGGGCGCGCTGATTGGCGTGGGCAATGGCGACCCGAACTGCCAGGAATCCGACAAAGGAAGCGAGAGAAGTTTGTTCAACGGGTTGGCGCAGCTGATTCTGCAAGCCTCGAAGAGGCCGGGAGCTCTATCCATCGAGGCTACGTCCCGCAAGCTGGAGGCAGCGTCTCTCACCATCACGACTAAGGCAACGGAGCTGCGCCCGGCCGTGGTGTAGATACTCAGATCTGAATTCTGTCTCATTCAAAAATTGACTTGTTCGCCCTTGCCTAACGAACCTCACAGGCCTTACAATGAAAGAGTACTAAATCAGTACGGTTTTAATGACTGTTCGAGACTGGCTTGATTTGGCAATGAGTTCCAGATGATCCGCCTCAGCAAACTCACGGATTACGGATTGGTTCTGATGAGCCAGATTGCTCGCGGCCCGCAGTCGGAGTTGCATACGGCCCGCGATCTGGCGAAGCAGTGCCAGTTGCCGATGCCGACCGTGAGCAAGCTTTTGAAGACCTTGCTGCAGAATGGGCTGCTGGAATCGCATCGCGGCATCAAGGGCGGCTATAGCCTGGCGCGCGAGCCGCAACTCATCTCGATTGCCGAGATTATCTCGGCATTCGAGGGGCGGTTGGCTCTTACCGAATGCAGCAGTGACGTTTCCGGACTTTGCGATCTCGAATCTTCCTGCCGCATCAAGAATAACCAGCGGGTCATCAATCAAGTAGTGCGCGGCGCGCTGGAGAATGTGACGCTGGCCGATTTGATCCGGCCCATGCGGCTGACGGCCGTGCGCGACAACCGTGGAAATATGGTGCCGACGATCATCGGCGCATCCGGGAGAATGCAATGAGCACGAACCTCGATACGATCCGCAGTCTTGCCGAACGCGATTATAAGTGGGGCTTCGTCACCGACATCGAAGACGACCGCATCCCAAAGGGACTGAACGAAGGGATTGTCCGCATCATTTCGGCCAAGAAGAATGAGCCGGAATTCATGCTGGAGTGGAGGCTCAAGGCCTACCGGCACTGGGCTTCGCTGGAGCAGGCACAGGCCGAGCCCACGTGGGCGAACGTAAAGTACGCGCCCATCGATTATCAAAACATTATTTATTACTCGGCACCCAAGCAGAAGCCGGGGTTGAAAAGCCTGGACGAGCTTGATCCGGAGATTTTGCGCACTTACGAAAAGCTGGGTATCCCGCTGGCTGAACAGAAGATGTTGGCTGGAGTTGCCGTGGACGCGGTTTTCGACAGCGTCTCGGTAGCGACAACCTTTAAGGCGAAGCTAAGCGAAGTGGGCGTGATTTTCTGTTCGTTTTCAGAAGCGGTGCAGAAGCATCCCGAGCTGGTGAAGAAATATCTTGGGTCCGTCGTGCCCCATACCGACAACTTTTTTGCGGCGTTGAACGCCGCGGTTTTTACCGACGGCTCGTTCGTCTATGTGCCGAAGGGCGTGCGCTGTCCGATGGAGCTTTCCACATACTTCCGCATCAACGCGGCGGAGACTGGGCAGTTCGAGCGCACTTTGATCGTGGCCGATGAAGGCGCGTCCGTCAGCTATCTCGAGGGCTGCACGGCGCCTATCCGCGATGAGAACCAACTCCACGCGGCCGTGGTGGAACTGGTGGCGCTCGACAATGCGCAGATCAAGTATTCGACTGTGCAGAACTGGTATCCCGGCGATAAGAACGGAAAAGGCGGCATCTACAATTTCGTCACCAAGCGCGGCAAGTGCGCGGGCGCCAATTCCAAGATTTCCTGGACGCAGGTGGAAACCGGTTCTGCCATCACCTGGAAATATCCCAGCTGCATTCTCCAGGGCGACAATTCGGTAGGTGAGTTTTATTCCGTGGCGCTCACCAACAACTACCAGCAGGCCGACACCGGGACAAAGATGATCCACCTGGGGAAAAACACGAGCAGCACGATTGTCTCGAAGGGCATCTCGGCCGGACATGGCCAGAACACTTACCGCGGCATGGTGAAGATCATGAAGGGCGCAACCGGCGCGCGCAATTACACGCAATGCGATTCCCTGCTGATCGGCGACCAGTGCGGGGCGCACACGTTCCCCTACATCGAGGTGAAGAACTCAACGGCTCGCATGGAGCATGAAGCTTCGACGTCGAAGATTGGCGAGGACCAGCTTTTTTATCTGCAGCAGCGCGGACTGAAAGCCGAAGATGCGGTCTCGATGATCGTGAACGGTTTCTGCAAGCAGGTGTTCCGCGAGCTGCCAATGGAGTTTGCTGTGGAAGCGCAAAAACTTTTGAGTGTGAGCCTGGAAGGCAGCGTGGGTTGATTGGCGGCTGCTGATTTCTGATTCGATTGAGAAGCAACAGCCCTCGAAGTAGAACGTAAGAGATCCCGAAGGAAACAAAATAAATGAGCTTGCTAGAAATCAAGAATTTGCACGCGACAGTCGCGGGACACGAAATCCTCAAAGGCATTGACCTCACCATCAACGCCGGAGAGGTCCATTCCATCATGGGTCCGAATGGTTCGGGCAAGAGCACGCTGGCCCAGGTATTATCGCGGCGCGCAACGTACGAGGTAACGGCGGGCGAGGTCTTATTCAACGGCAAAGACCTACTGGCGATGAAGCCCGAAGAGGCGGCCTGCGAAGGCGTTTTTCTGGCGTTCCAGTATCCCGTGGAGATTCCCGGGATCGGCAACGCGTATTTTCTGCGCTCGGCGCTGAACGCGATGCGCAAGTATCGCGGTGAAGATGAAGTGGATGCCATGGATTTTCTCCCTATGTATCGCGAGAAACTGAAGCTGCTCGAAATGGACGAGAAACTCATGAGCCGTTCCGTCAATGAGGGCTTCTCCGGCGGCGAAAAGAAACGGAATGAAATTCTGCAGATGGCGGTGCTCGAGCCGAAGCTGGCGATTCTGGATGAAACCGATTCGGGGCTAGACATCGATGCACTTCGCATCGTCGCCAAGGGCGTGAATGCCATGCGCAGCCCGGAGCGCGCCATGCTGGTGGTCACGCACTACCAGCGCCTGCTGAACTACATCGCCACGGATTTTGTGCACGTGCTGGTCGATGGCCGCATCGTGCGCTCGGGCGGTCCCGAACTGGCGCTCGAACTGGAAGAAAAAGGTTATGGCTGGATCGAAGCGGAGGCGCGACAGACCGCGCCCGCTTCGGTGTAGCAGGTATTCTGCAGCAAGTATCTCTGAGTGGAGCAAGCGTGATTACTGCAACTGAAAACCTCGAAAAGTATCTGGAAAGTTTCACCGCGTTCGCCAAGCGGTCTGCAAGGCACAATCTGCCATGGCTGCAGAAGCTGCGCGAAGATGCCTTTGCTCGCTTCTGCGACACTGGATTCCCGACAACGCACGATGAAGACTGGCGGTTCACCAGCGTTTCCGCGATCGCCCGCACGGCGTTTTCTTTTGGGCAACCGCTCGCACATCTTTCACACTCCGATTTGAAGCCGTGGCGGGTAGAAGGCGCAGCCGCTCAGTTGGTGTTTGTCGATGGAGAGTTCGTCCGCGGCTTGTCGATATTCGGAACTCTGCCGGCCGGCATCGCAGTCTCGGGCCTTAAGGAAGCGATCGAGAAGCGCACGCCCGCACTCGAAGCTCACCTCGGCCGCTATCTGAATGTCCAGCGTGATGCGTTTTGCGCTCTGAACACGGCCTTTGCTGAAGATGGAGCATTCGTCCACGTGGGCCGCGGTCTTTCGTTGGACGCGCCGATTCATTTGCTGTTTGTGTCCACCGCTGCTGACGCGCCGCGCATGATTCATCCGCGGAACCTTCTGATTTTCGAGCAGGAGAGTGAGGCCACTGTCGTTGAAGATTATGTTTCCTTGGGTGGCGGCACCGTTTTCTGCAACACCGCGACCGAACTGATTGCCGGCTCGAACTCGACGGTTGCGCATTACATGGTCGAGCGCGAGAGCCTGGATGCGTTCAACATTTCTACGCTGCGGATGCAGCAGGAACGCAGCGCGAACGTTGCCTCCCATTCGCTTCTGCTGGGCGGCGGACTGGTCCGCAACAACGTTCACCCGGTTTTGGCCGGTGAGGGCGGAGAGTGCCTGATTAACGGCATTTTCGTTGCCGACGGCCACCAGCATCTCGACAATTACATGCACGTGGAACATGCCAGCCCGCACTGCAGCAGCCGCCAGTTCTACAACGGAATTCTGGACGGCCACGCGCATGGCGTTTTTCACGGCCGCATCGTGGTGCACAAAGACGCGCAGAAAACCGACGCCAAACAGACGAACCGCAACCTGCTGCTTTCCGACGACGCGCAGATCGACACCAAGCCACAACTGGAAATCTACGCCGACGACGTGAAGTGCACCCACGGCGCAACCATCGGCCAGATCGAAGAAAATGCGTTGTTCTACCTGCGGTCGAGGGGCATCGACGAAATTTCCGCGCGCAAGCTTCTGCTGCAGGCTTTCGCCGGGGAGTGCCTGGAGCGCATGAAGCCGGGAGTGGCGCGCACCCACGCGGAGCGCCTTATCCACGAGCATCTGCTATCGATTGCAAATCATTTTTCTGCACCGCGGCCGAGCCCGGCCACGGAGCCGAGGCAGCGCGCGTAACCGAATGCAAGATAGCCAGGAGGACGCTGGATGACAACCATTGCGAGATCGCCATTGGACTCCGGCCGGGCCGCGGTGAGTGAACTCGCGCCCAGCTTCGATGTAGAGCAGGTGCGCGCCGATTTTCCCATTCTTCGGGAAAAGGCCCGCGGTCACCAGTTGGTTTACCTGGACAATGCGGCTACGTCGCAAAAACCCAACGTAGTGATGGATGCGATCGTCCGCTACTACGAGCATGACAACGCCAACATCCATCGCGGCGTGCACTATCTTTCCGAGCGCGCGACGGAAGAATTTGAAGAAGCGCGCAAGTCGGTACAGAAGTTTCTTCATGCGGCTCGACCCAGCGAGATTATTTTTGTGCGCGGCGCCACCGAAGGGATCAATCTGGTCGCGCAAACTTACGGCCGGGTTCGTGTGGGCGCGGGGGACGAAGTCCTGATCACGACCATGGAGCACCACTCCAACATTGTTCCCTGGCAAATGCTCTGCGAAGAGAAGCACGCAAAGTTGAAAGTTGCGCCGATCAACGACAAAGGCGAGCTGATTCTCGAAGAATTCGAAAAGCTGCTCGGAGCCAAAACAAAGATCGTCTCTATCGGCCACGTCTCGAACGCGCTGGGCACCGTGAATCCGCTTGCCGAAATTATAAGAATGGCTCACGCGAGAAAGATCGCTGTTCTCGTGGATGGCGCTCAGGCCGTGCCTCGCGTACCCGTGAACGTTCATGAATTGGATTGCGACTTTTACGTATTCTCTGGGCACAAGACGTACGGCCCCACTGGAATCGGCATTCTGTACGGCAAATCAGCTCTGCTCGAAGCCATGCCCCCATATCAGGGCGGCGGCGACATGATCAGTTCGGTCACATTCGAAAAAACAATTTACAACAAGGTGCCGCACAAATTTGAGGCTGGGACGCCTGATATGTCCGGTGCGGTCGGCTTGCGCGCAGCGATCGAATATCTCAACGGTCTCGGTATGGAAAACATCGCAGCCCACGAGCACGAACTGCTGGCCTATGCCACCGAAGTGGTTTCGGCGATTCCGGGAGTTCGTC
Organism: uncultured Acidobacteriaceae bacterium; assembly: GCA_963719575.1. Lineage (GTDB taxonomy): Bacteria > Acidobacteriota > Terriglobia > Terriglobales > Acidobacteriaceae > Sulfotelmatobacter. The sequence continues at coordinate 44,846 of CAVRCN010000018.1, read as the reverse complement.
TGATTGGCACGGCGAAAGAGAAAGCAGGTGTGCTGTCTTTCATCATCGAGGGCATCCATCCCCACGATATCGGAACGATTCTCGATCAGGAAGGCATCGCTATTCGCACTGGGCACCATTGTGCGCAGCCCGTGATGGCGCGCTTCGGGGTGGACGCAACCGCGCGCGCTTCGTTCGGTTTGTATAACACGAAAGAAGAAATTAACGCGCTGGTGCGGGGCATCCAAAAGGTGAAGGAGGTATTCGCCTGATGGGCGACCTACGCGACCTGTACCAGGAAGTGATTCTCGAACACAGCAAAGCGCCGCGAAATTATCGCGAGCTGAAGAATCCTGACCGCAAGGCCGAGGGCTTCAACCCGCTCTGCGGCGATCACTTCACGGTGTATCTGCAGATGCAGGGCGAGACGATTCAGGACGTTGTGTTTCAAGGCTCGGGTTGCGCCATCTCGAAAGCTTCCGCGTCGATGATGACCCAGGCTTTGAAGGGCAAGACCCGGCAGGATGCGGACGAACTGTTCGAGCGTTTTCATAGCGTAGTCACCGGTCACGCTGCGGCTAACGGCAGCGATGCCGAACTCGGCAAGCTGACGGTATTCTCGGGAGTCTCCGAGTTTCCAACGCGAGTGAAATGCGCGACCCTGGCATGGCACACGCTGCAAGCCGCGCTTGCAGGCACGCAGGACGCGGTTTCCACCGAATAGCGGATCCACCGCAGGGAGTGAGATCATGTACGAACAAATCGACCTGAAGCGCGAATGTGAAGCGATCGAAATTCCGAGCGGCATACGCCGCGTGCTTTCCGCGAGCAGCCGAGTGCGGATCTCGCAATTTCTCGGCACCAGCTACACTGTGGTCGGCGATATGGGCTGCATGTTTCGCATTGACGCTAAAGATGCTGACGCGCTTGGCTTGACCCCTCCAGTCGCCGACGAGAAGACTTCCGACGGCGTATTCGCTGAGCCGATGGTCTGGGCTCAACTCAAGACGGTTTACGATCCAGAAATTCCGGTCAACATCGTCGACCTGGGCCTGATCTATTCCTGCGAGATCACGTCCTGCGACGTCACAGCGCAAGAGCAGGGCGGCAAGAAAATCGATGTGAAGATGTCGATGACCGCTCCCGGCTGCGGCATGGGAAACGTTCTCAAAGCCGACGTGGAAGGCAAGTTGGCGCGGCTTCCAGAGGTCAAAGAAGTGCATGTAGAAGTTGTTTTCGACCCGCCCTGGTCTCCTGCCCGGATGTCGGAGGCGGCCAAACTTCAGCTGGGATTCGACCTTGACTACGGCAAGAGTTCCGTCACCGGCATCTCCCGCTAGATCTTTCTTTGCTGGCTGCGCGCAGCCCTCGAGGTCTCGCTGCGGCACAGTCGTTTGCACACTGAACCCAAACCCCCGCCCGCATCATCTATCATTGTTCGGCCCCGGTTGCATCTGACAGGAAGAATCCATGTCTACTTGGCCTGCACCCAGCGCGCTCGACTCGCGCACGCAAGCTTTTCCGGTGTTGACTCCCGCGCAGATCAGCCGCGTCCGTCCTGCCGGAAAGCTGCGAAAAGTTGAACCCGGAGAAATCCTGTTTCAGCCCGACGATACGGGCGTGCCTTTTTTCGTCCTGCTTTCCGGAGGCATGGAAATCGTGCAGCCGAGCCTAACGGGCGAGCGCCTGATCGTGAAACACGGTCCCGGCGAATTCACCGGCGAAATCTTCATGATCTCCGGCCAGCGCTGCCTGGTGCGAGGCCGCGTTACCGAGGCCGGCGAATTTATCGAAGTGAGTAGCGACGGCCTGCGCTCCATCGTCGCCCGGGACGCCGAACTCAGCGAGATCTTCATGCGGGCGTTCATCCTGCGGCGGCTGGCGCTTATCAGTCAGGGCTTTGGCAACGTTGTCCTGATGGGATCGCGGCACTCCGCGAATACACTTCATCTCCGCGAATTTCTAACCCGGAATGCGCATCCTTACGTCTACATTGATCTCGACACTGACAAAGCTTCTCAGGAACTTCTCGACCGGTTTGAAGTGAAAATGTCGGAGATTCCGGTGCTCGTCTGCAACGGCAGCATTGTGTTGCGGAATCCCACGACTCAACAACTTGCAGATTGCCTGGGCCTCAACGTCAGCATTGATCAATCGCAGGTGCGCGACGTGATCATCGTGGGGGCGGGACCCTCCGGGCTGGCGGCCGCGGTTTACGCCGCTTCCGAAGGCCTGGACGCTCTGGTGATTGAAGCGGACGCACCCGGCGGGCAGGCGGGATCGAGCTCCAAAATAGAAAACTATCTGGGCTTTCCAACTGGAATCTCCGGACAGGAACTGTCGAGCCGCTCGATTGCGCAGGCCCAGAAGTTTGGCGCCAAGATGATGATCGGACACAGCGTGGTGCGGCTAGGCTGCACGCATCGACCGTATGAAGTTGTGCTCGACAACGATAGCGTCATCGCCGGACGCTCCATTATCATTTCGACCGGCGCCCAGTACAACAAACCGAAAATCGAGAATCTGAAGAAGTTTGAAGGCCAGGGAATTTATTACGGCGCGACCTTTATCGAGGCGCAACTGTGCGAGGATGATGAGGTCATCGTAGTGGGCGGCGGAAATTCAGCCGGACAGGCCGCCGTTTACCTCGCGCAGACTGCGCGCAAGGTTCACATTTTGGTGCGCTCCAGGGCATTGTCAGAGACCATGTCACGCTATCTGATTCAGCGCATTACAGAAAATCCGGGAATTGAACTGCATTGCAAAACGGAAATTGTTGCCCTGGAAGGTGATACCCAACTGGAACGCGTTACCTGGCTCGACAAGAAGACTGGCGAAAGTTCCACTCATGACATCCGCCACGTTTTCATCATGGCGGGAGCGTCGCCAAGAACCGAGTGGCTGCAAGGCTGCGTCGCTTTGGACGATAAAGGTTTCATCCTGACCGGACGCGATTTGGATGATCCTGCCGGGATTGCATCACGCGCAGCCTGGCCGCTTACCCGCGCTCCGCAGATGCTGGAGACTAGCTTGCCCGCGGTATTTGCGGTCGGCGACGTCCGCTCGGGCAACGTGAAGCGCGTGGCATCGGCAGTCGGCGAAGGAGCGATCGCCGTGCATCTCGTTCACCGCGCGCTGGCAGATCCGTAGTAGCACCTCAGGGCTGCTGAAAAACGTGGGCGGCAATAAAACGGGGCGCAAGCAGGATTTCGATTCCTGCCGCGCCCCAGATTCCGATTGTCGAATTGCCTAGCCGTTCACGATCTTCCTCGCCGCTCCATCCCATACGGCAATCTTCTTATTGAAGTAGGAATAGTTCGCCAGGTGGCAGCCGAGGGCAGCGTGGTTGCCGAACACTTCATTCTCCACGGTTGCGACGCGACTCCTGACCGCTTTGAAGAAGTGGGCTTGATGATCGGCGACATCGTTGTAGCCCGGGGGCGGAGCGAACATCTCCGCATCCTCGTCGATCTTCACGTCCAGCGGCGGGGTCGGCGGATGATCGGCCTCCCACTTGTCCAAATACGCTTGGCGCTCCGGCGCCGGCCAGCCCACCGTCGAATAGGTTTCCGGTTCCGGTCGCGTGTCCTGCGGCCTGAACGATAAACTCGAATCCTTGATGATCATCGTCCCCTTATTGCCGTAGAACCCAATGTACTCCCCGCCGTCATTCATCAAATTGCAGCGAATGGTTACCCGCAGGTTCGGATAGTCGTAGGAAGTTTGCAGCAGGTCCGGAAAATCGCGGCCATCTTTGAAATGGAACAGCCCGCCGGTTGAGGTCGCTCTTTCCGCGACAGTGTTGGTGCTGGTAATAAATTGGATCCCCGAAATCAGGTGCACGAACAGGTCCCCGGCAAGGCCTTCGCCGTAGTCAGAAAAACAGCGCCAGCGGAAAAAGCGTACCGGGTCGAACGGCCGCTTCGGCGCTGGCCCCAGAAAAGTATTCCAGTCGATGGTTTTTTCGCTCGCGTCCGGCGGAATGGGATAAACCCAGGCGCCGCTGGGCGAGTTGCGGTCCCAGTAAGCCTCGACGAAGAAAACGTCGCCGAGTTTGCCGGAATCATAAATCTCCTTGGCCTTGGCGTAGAGGATAGAACTGACGCGCTGGCTGCCCGCCTGCACAATGCGCTTGTTCTTCTGCGCCGCGTCCACGATCGCGAAGCCGTCTTCCACAGTGTGGGACAAGGGTTTCTCGCAATAAACATCTTTCCCCGCGGCGCAAGCGTCTTCCACAACCCGCCGGTGCTGGTGGTCGGTGACCGCCACAATCACCGCGTCCACGTCTTTGCGATCAAGAATCTCTTTGTAACGGCGAGTCACGGGAACTTCTTTCTTCACCGCCTCCCGGCCTGCCTCGAGCCGTCCGTCATAAAGATCACAAACGCCCACGCATTCCACGCCCGGAACCTGGAGCGTGGACCTCAGCAATTCGCAGCCTCGCACTCCCGTACCAATGGATGCGAAGCGGATGGTGTCGCTCGGCGGAACCGGCCGGGAAAAGGCAGAAAGCATTCTCGGTTCCAGAAGCGTGACTTTCGCGGCAGCGCCCGCGGCCGCCGCTCCCGTGCCCACGCGCATGAATTGACGACGAGTCCAGGAATTCTTACTCATAACACTCTCTCCTTCGGCAAAGACCTCAGCCTTTTCGTAAAGCAGCAGGTTGCACTCACTCAAGTGGCGCACCAGTCTCTCACAAGTGACACCCCGGTGGCGATTGGTTGTCAAAACGACCGCGCAGGTGATTGTGCCATACCTGTTCGACCTGGAAAAGCATAAATTCGCCCTTGAAAATCGTTTTTCTTAGATAGCCGCAGAATTCTCAAAAAGAGCGTTTCTCGCGCCTCGCTCTGGAACTCAAACCGCGGCAATGTCGCACGGGTTTCCCTCTCGGCGGTATCACGAGGGGGCAACGCCTGCCTCGCTTTCTGAATCTATATTTTCAGTTTCCAATAGCTTTCGGCCCCATCGAATCGGCTTCAGAAGCCGGTGTGGTCGGTTCGGATCAGAGTCAATGCCCACAAACAGCACGCCGGTTGAGATGGACTACAATGGTGTCGTCCCGAAGTTATAGGAAGGTCCCGGTGGAGGATATGCCAGCGCCGGTGACCGATGGAGAAAAGAGAAAAGTATGAAAACGCAGACTGTCGACCAACACGCTCATGCACTCGAGTTCCAGCCTGCGACAAGCAGCCGTGTCTTTTCGTGCCGTGGCCTTCGCGCCGCCTACCGGATCGTGCTGCCTGCTGCAATTTTGCTGCTTGCTATTTCCACCTGCGCCGCCACCAACGCCCTCGCCCAAGCCGCACCACCTTCATCGCAGAGCCCAGCTGCTGGTCAGAAGGTGACCCAGATTCTTATTCCGGCATCTCTCACCTCATCCGTCGACTCCAAGAAGAAGAAGGCAGGCGAGGAGGTGGTCGTCAAGACCGCGGGAAACGTGCGACTCGCAGACGGGACCGTAATTTCGCGCGGAGCGAAAATCGTCGGTCACGTGACCGAAGCGAAGGCTCGATCCGGCAGCAACACCCAATCGTCGCTGGGAATTGTGTTTGACAAAATCAATCTGTCAGACGGGAAGACCCTGACGATTACCGGTGTTATCCAGGCTTTCGCCCCAAACCCCAATCCCGACCAGGGCGAGGGCGTTAACTATGGCGGCATGAACCAAACGCTCCAGCATTCAACCCCAACGGCAGGTGGCACCTCTCCGGTGATACCAATCCTGAGTGAGGACTCCGTGGGAGTCCAGGGGGTCAAGAACCTGCAACTCGGATCCGATGGTGTGTTCAAGTCAGACCAAAAAACCGTAAAGCTGGATTACGGATCGCAAGTCGTGCTTCGCGCTCAGATAGCCAGCGGGAGCTAACCGCGGGACGATTTCCCGCACGAGCTGGCGGAGTGCACTGGGCGAAGTGAAGCAAAAAGACCCCTCACTCCTGGGAATGGTTCGGAGAGAATTCCTGGCTCTGAACCCGGGCGTTTTCATTTCGCCAGATGGAATCTGAGCATCAGTGGCAACACGGAAGACCAGTATTTCCAGGTGTGCGCCCCCGGCCCGGTCGACCATTCATGCGGGATACCAAGTTCCGTCAGCTTTTCATGCAAGTCACGCATCCCGGAGAAAAGACGATCATCCGACCCACACGCGAGGAAAAGTCTGGGAACAGGGCCAGGCACTACGATAGTATGTTTGCCTCGGCCCTGGGCATCGAGTGCTCCGGGTGGCGGCGGCTGCGACGGCCAGAAGGTCCACTGGTCATCCACGAGCCCACTGATTACGCTGACGGTGCCGAACCGGCCCGGGTAGCGCCGTCCCACATCCAGTGACAAATAACCGCCGAAGGAGAATCCTCCGATCGCCCAACGCGCACGTTCGAAAGGGATGGCATAGTGGCGTGAGACGGTTCCTGCCACCTCCTCAGCCACCAGTGTCAAATAGTTATGGTACGGATAGCGGTCGGAGAACTCCTGGTAAAAGCTGCGGAAGCGAACGTCGGGCAGAACCACAATCGCGGGCCGCACTTCGCCCCGTCCCAGCATCTCGTCATACACCTGGTCCACTTTGAGATGTTTCAGCAGGTCCTCGGGCCGGTCCCGCCAACCGTGATTCAAGATGAATACCTCCGAGGGAGCAACCTGCGTCTTGGGTACCAGAGCCAGAAAAAAGCGCGGCTCGTTCATCTCCCTGGACCAGAAACGAACACGTTCCACTGAGAGGTGCGTGCGCTCCGAGAGGCGCACAGCCTCGATCTCACCGGGGGAGAGTGGCGCTTTTTCAAATGCCTCTTTGTGTTGGCACGCGGGCAGAAACAACGTTGCCGTCAGCGCGAGTCCCTGCAGTCTCCAACGGTTCCACACCTCGACACCTCACCGAGTTTGCTGACTGCTGCCCGCGGCGCCGGTTTCATGGCTGGCCAGTTTCTTCCGGATCAGTTCGTCGATCTGCTCCAGCGTATTCAGGCTATGCACATCGATTTCTCTGGGAACGAATTCGACCTTGAAGCGCGTTTCAAGAAAATTCACGAGGCCAATCATCCCGATCGAGTCGATCAGCCCGCCGGTGACGAGGGGCGTGGTGTCCTCGATCGTGGTCTGATGAATCCCGAGCAGAACGTTTTCAGCGATGAACTGCCGGACTGCGGTCTTGATCTCCGTGGTTGGGTGCATGGTTCGTTGACGCCTGGTTCGTTGACGCTTGGTTCGATGCAGCCTGGTTCGATACAGATTGGTTCGATGCGGCTTGGATCGGTGCAGCCTGGTCGAGTGTTTCTGCGACTTTGCTTAAAGCTATGTAATCGATCTTTCCCCGGTTTCCCTTGGGAATAGTGTCCAAAAATACGATGCGGTCGGGAACCATATACCGCGGCAGCGTCCGCGCACAGTGAGCTTTGGCTTCGATCAGGCCAACAGGGCCGGCGGAACGGGCGCGGACAAAAGCGATGATGGCAGTTCCCATCTTCGAGTCGTCCACAGCCACGACCGCCGCTTCCAGTATATCCTCGCAGCCCGCTAGTGCAGTCTCGATCTCCCCGAGTTCGATGCGGAAACCGCGGCGTTTCACTTGCCGGTCGAACCGTCCCAGGAAAAGATAGTTGCCGTCAGCCGCGCGCGATACACGGTCCCCAGTACGGTAATGCCGTTTGCCCTCCACGTTGACGAAAGCGCGTTCCGTATCTTCGGGACGGTTCCAGTATCTGCTCATCACGGATTCGCCCCCCGCGAGCAATTCGCCGCTGGCCGCGTCCACCGTCACAGTTGCGTAAGGGCAGGGTTGCCCGATCGGCAGAGGCTCTGATCCGTCGAAGCCGCGCGGCACGCGGTACCACGTAACCACATTCGTCTCGGTGGGGCCGTAGAGGTTCGCGCAAACCGCCTGCGGAACCGCCGCCTGCAACCGAGCCACATCCGCACCGCGAAACACTTCCCCGGCGAAAAGGACGACGCGCAGCCCGGGATAATCATGCTGCGCCATCCGTCCCTCCTCTAACATGCCGGCCAGGATCGATGGCACCGAATACCAGCAAGTGATGCGGGCCTCGCGCACGAACTGCACCAAAAAGCGCGGCATCCACACGCTGTGGCCGGGAACCAGCACGCAAGTGGCGCCGCACAACGCCATGTTGAAAATATCAAAAGTAGAAAGATCGAAACTGAGAGGTGACGGGCAAGCGATGCGATCCGCTGAACAAATCTGAAACTCGCGCGCCGACCATTTCACGAAAGCGCTGACCGCGCGGTGGGAAAGCACAACTCCCTTCGGCTGCCCGGTGGATCCCGACGTAAACAGTATGAAAGCCGGCTCGCCGGCGTCTGCCCGGGGCAGCCAGTGTTCGCCGGAAATGCCGGGACGAATATCCGGCGCCGGCCACGCAATGCTCGCGTCCGTCTCGCGATCGGTGATTCGCGGCGGGGAACTGTCGCCGTCAATCACCAGCCGCGCCGCGCAGTCCGCCAAGGTTGTCTCGATTCGCTCCTTCGGCCACTGTGGGTGAATCGGAACATAGACAGCGCCGGCCAGCAAGGACGCAAAAACAGAAATGATGGCATCGGTCGACTTCGGCAGCACCAGCGCGATCCGATCCTGCTTCTGAATGCCGTGTTCGACGAACCGCAGCGCCAGCGACGCAGCCTGCTCGAACAACTCGCGAAAGGAAGTAACCCGATCTTCTCCGGCAGCATCCTGTTCGACTATCGCCGGAGCATCTGGCATAGCCGCTGCCGTGCGCCGCAGCCAGTCCGAGAGCAGATCGTTTTCTTTTTCTTCGCGTCCAGGCTCTGGGAATTCAGGCTCGGGCAAGCGTCACCCCCCAGGTAAAGCCGATCCCCGCCGAAGCGAATAGCAACAATTGCCCAGGACGAATTCGCTCTTCGCGCCGCATATGCACATAGTTGATCGCAAGATCGCTCGCAAACGTGTGACCGTACTCCGCCATGGGAGTCGCCGGAAGTCCGCCCTCAGGCAGTCCCACCATCCTGCGGAAACCGTCGCGGTCCCGCTCGCTGATGTTCGAATAGATGAAATGATCAATATTGTTCAAGCTCAGCGACGACGCCGCCAGAACTTTTTGCACCAGCCAGAATAAATTCAGATAGTAGACCGGCATCACTTCGTTTTCCATGCACGCCGCATCCACTTTAATTTCGAGGTGCCCGTTGGTTTTAACCAAAGCGATAGCATTGTGGAGATGGCCGAGCGTCATCGCTTCCACGCCCAGCAGCACGGGGCCTTCCGTGCCTTCGCGCCGCAGAATCACCGCACTCGCGGCGTCGCCTTGCACAGTAACCGGGAGCAGCGACCGGCTGCCGTCAGGCGCGGTGTCGCCCGTCACCAGCAGCGCGGTCTGAATGCTTTCGTCCGTACTCATCCAACCCAGCGCCGTCTTGATCGCGAGATGAAGCGCTGCGCAACCGCCGGATTTAAAACTCAAGTTCACCGAAGTCTCAGCTCCGAGGTCGTCGCTGAGTTTGTGCGCGAAAGAGAGATATTGCGAGTTCTCTCCGGGAAAAGTGCTGTAATCCAGAATGAGATTGATGTCCTGCGCGCTGACTCCAGCTTCCGCCATCGCTGCGGTAGCGGCGTCCAGAACCAGATCATAAGGTTGCTTGCCACCGCAGACCCGCACGCGGCTAAGTCCAAGACCTTCCGTGGCTTTCTGTCTCGCCTTCGGGCTCAGCGGTGCGAGCGTTGCCTCCACTCGATCCCGCTCCCGCTCGAGGACTGCCTCAACGGATTCACCATCCTCCGGAACGGCATAAGCCGCGGCTGCAATTCGCACATTCATGTTCAAGGCAACTCCAGCAGAAGCGCCGCAAAACCCCCGTCGCCCGATGTTCCCAACAACAACGCGGGGCCGCTGCGAGGCCGACTGCTCAAAGCCAAAATTAAGTGCAGAAAAGCACCGGCATCGGCAAGCCCCGCGGCAACCGCCTGCGCGGGAACAATCTCCGCACTCGGTCCGCAAATCTCGCGCGCCAACGCCGTTGTTGAACTGGCAGCGCAAGGCGCGCCGTCACCGGCACAAATGATGACGCTTGGCACAGAGCTGCCGAGCATCTCGCGGATATTCTCCACCGCCTTCCCGCCCGCCGCCCAGCGGCCCGAGCTGAAATGCGCATAGGCGCGCCCTCCCTTGCGGCCGCCCGGTTCCAGCACAAAGGCCACTACGCCTTCGCTGGGCACGAAGCCGCTATTCTCCAGTAAAGGCTCCGCGTCGTAACAGGCCGGCGACAATAGGCTTGCCGCCTCGTACCATTCATAGACGGCGCGCGTGAGCGTATCACCCGCCAGCACAATCGCCAAATCCGCCAGCCCGTGGCGCAACAGCGAAGCCGCCTGGATCAGCGCGCTCTCGCCCGCAAAACCCTTGCTGCCGACCGTAAGGTTAGGCCCTCGCAAGCCGTGCCATAACGCCACATGACTGGCCGGAGCGTTGGCCAGCCCTTCGGGAAACGGACTCGGGTCAGTCCCCGACCACCCATTTACCGCAGCACTCTGAAAAAAACTTTCTGTGAGTTCCGCGCAGCCATAGCCGGTGCCGAACACCACAGCGACTCGTGACCGGTCCACCCGGCTCATATCGATCCCAGCATCCTGAATGGCCAGCGAAGAAGCCACCAGCGCCCATGCCGACAGGCGATCCAAACGCCTGGTCTTCAGGCCCGGCACCACATCAGCGGGGCGAAATGGCTTCACCAGGAACGCTCTTCGCAATCCGGAGGTTTTCCACGCAGTGATCGACTCTGGTTCCATCACACACGGCGGAATCAATCCGGCGAGCGGACCATACGGAGTCACCAAACCGATCCCCGTAATCGCCGCCGCATTCGCAGTCATGCGCGGCTGCTCTCGAACCCGCGGTCTCCGAATATAAGTGCCGTGTTGCTGCCGCCAAATCCAGCCGACACCGACATGGCGAGCGGCAGCGGCTCGCGGCGCACTTCTCCGCGCAGCCAGTTCACACCCGGGCTCTCGATGGGGTCGGTCAGCCGCAGAGTCGGCAACAGCGCCCCACAACGAACGGCAATAATCGTGATCGCTGCCTCGAGTGCTCCAGCCGCGCCGAGGCAGTGTCCGAAATAAGACTTCGTCGAAGAGACCGGAACTGGCCGGCCGCGCCCGCGGAACGCAGTCTCGTATGCGTTGCTCTCAGCAATATCGTTCAGCGGCGTACCCGTCCCGTGGGCATTCACGTAGCCGATCTCGTTACCGCTGACCTCCGCCATTTCCATGCAAAGGCGCATGCAATCCGCCAGCCCGTTTCCCTGCGTCTGCGGTGCGGTGGTGTGAAACGCATCGTTCGTCATCGCCCATCCCCGCAACACCGCGAAAACTTCCGCATTCCGCGCCTCCGCCGCGGCAAGCGTTTCGAGCACCAGCACCGCGGCTCCTTCGCCCAGATTCAATCCCTTGCGATTCTGGTCAAACGGACGGCAGGGCTCCGGGTCCAGCGCCTGCAGAGAACTGAACCCGCTGAGCGTGAACGGACACAGCGCGTCACTGCCCCCAGCCAGCATCATGGGCGCGGCTCCGTCGAGCAGCATGTTGGCGGCAAGAGCGATCGCCATCGCGCTGGAGGCACACGCCGCGGAAATCGCACAGCGTGGTCCGTTAACTTCCAAATGCTCGCCCACGGCGTCCGCCACATGGGCCGGGGGATAAGAAGCGGCCCGCGCCAGACCGTCGCCGCGCCGGTACCAGGCAGCCGGATCCTCCGCGATTCCAGGATCAATCTCGCTCAATCCAGCGACCGTGCTGGCCATAAAGACACCGCTCTCGCGGAAGGCGTCGCTCTCGCAATCGAGATTCGCCACCGCGTCGCGAGCCGCCAGCATCGCCATTCGATCACTGCGGGAATATCGGGAATCGGCGCCGTTCGCCGGAAGCGGCAATCCGCGGACCGCCGCCGTGGTTCCTTCGAAGCCGGGATACACATCCTTCGTCGGCGACAGACAGCACTCGCCCGATAGCATCCCCGCCTGCAGGCGGTCCAGCCCGACGCCATATGGGCTGACCACGCCAACACCAGTAACCACGACGGTTTCCCGGGGGGCGTGCATTCGAAGATCGCTAATTCGAAGATCACTCACGGGAGGCAACCGGCCAAAACTCAAAAAAATTCATCCACTGATCGTAATGGCTCGTCAGTGTTTTTTCCAGAAACCGCACGGCCTGTCCCAAAGCTTCCTGCAAGCCAGCATCACGGTTGTCGTCGCCGGATGTGAGTTGGGGCGCGACCTGAGATGGCGCCGGCGGGATCGGATCCCCCATCAGAGCGTGGTAGCGCAGCCAACCCCGGCGAATCACGAACCCAGGCAGCACCGGCGCGCCTGAAACCTGCGAAAGCAGAAAAGGCCCAAGCGGAAAGCTGGTGGGTTGGGAAAAAAACGGGACGTCTGCGCTGTGACGCTGGTACACGCGGTCCCCCTGCATCGCTACAATCTCGTTTCGCCGCAGCGCCTGCAAGAGTTCAATCGTAGCCGGCACTCCTCCGCTCAGATCTACAATTTTGAGCCGCTCGCTGGCCATCAAATTCCGCAGTGTGTTCTCCGCCGGCTTGTCCTCCACCACTCGCGCTACGTTGACCGGCCGCCCGTGCATTTCCAGCAGGCGCGAGGCAAATTCCCAATTCCCCACATGCGCCGTCCACACGATCAGCCCATTGCCCGCAGCCAGGCATTGGTCGATCTTGTCGCCCCCGCGCTCCGCGTCCACCAACATCGAGAGAAGCTGGGAATGTGTGGCCTGGGGGACAAAACAATAGGAAACCATCAGATCGCAGAACGAATAGAAGACCCAGAAGACTTTCCAATATAGTACGAGCCCGCGCTTGCCTGAGACCTGCCGCAGATTCCCGGTTACCGCCCGCCGTTCCTGCTTCAACATGAAGAAGAAGATCAGCGCCGTCACTACCGCGACCGGAGGATGGAGAAAGCGCGGCAGCCTCGGCATGATGACAAATATCATCCGCAGTGCCGTGGCGTTGTGAAACCGGTGCTCGTACCAGCGCGTCACCTTCCGCCTGCCCTCATAATTGTGCGAAATCGTCTACCGGGGGGATTGCAGGTGTCAGGTCCGCGTTTCCGCCACTTTGGATTCGGTGATCTTGGATTCGATGATCGCCGCCAAAACGTTAATACTCTCCAGGTGTTTCTGGTCGAATTTGGCCTGCACCAGCTTGATCCCGAAATGCCGCTCAATCTCCAGCACGAGTTGGAGAATGTCGATGGAATCGATTTCCAGTTCGCCTCCGAGCAGCGGCTGGTCGTCGCGCAGATCTTCCGCAGTCAGGTCGGTAATCCGTAAGCTCTTCAATATAATTGGCTTAAGTTGTTCTTTAACGCTCGCCATATTGTTCATTCGCAGCACCAGAGCATACCACAAACCTCACCCTCAGAAATTTACCGGAGGGAGCGTCCAAAAGGACCCTCTGAAGGCTTTCCTTTGTGTGACTTAGGTCCTTAGAGGTTGCCGATTTTTCTTCCCCGCCCGGCAAAACGGGGCGAACTACAGCAGTCCCCCATCCACTGCGATGACCTGTCCGGTGATGTAGCTTGCCTCCTGAGACCCCAGAAACACTACTAGCGGAGCTACTTCTTCGGGCTTGCCAAAGCGCCCCAGAGGAATCTCGGAAAGCAGTCGTTTCTCCCCTGTTTTTATGAACTTAGCGGACATGCGGCTGGGGATCACACCCGGGCACACTGCATTCACCCGGATATGGAATTGCCCCACCTCGCGGGAGATCGCCTTGGTGAACGCGATAATGCCTCCTTTCGAAGCCGAATAGTTGCACTGGCCGGCCTGGCCACGAACTCCGCTGGGGGAAACGATATTGCAGATGGCTCCGCTGCCCCGCCGCATCATGCCCGGTAACGCCAGCCGCGAGCACAAATAGGTGCCGCGCAGGTTGGTGTCGATCACTTCATCCCATTGCTCGTCCGACATAAAGGCCAACAGCACATCGCGGTTGATGCCTGCGTTGTTTACCAGGTAATCGACCGCGCCGAATTGCTGTTCGATGCGCTCGAACATGGGCGCAACGCTTTCCTGGCGGGAGAGATCGGCTTGCAGGGCCAGTGCCTGTCCGCCGGCGGCGACGATGCGCTCGACCAGCTTGTCCGCGGCTTCTTTCCCCTGGCGGTAGTGCACGGCGACGCGGAACCCGGCGCCTGCCAGCGCTTGCGCGATGGCGGCGCCGATAGTTCCTGAAGCGCCGGTGACCAGCGCCGTCTTCGGGTCTTCGTTCTGACCCGCCCTTTGATCTTTAAGCCCTATTTCAGCCATATCCTCAAATTTAGCGCAACGGCTTGAAGATCAAAATATAAGCGGCCCAACGGGAGTTATAACGCGCGATATTCCCGTGGAGCGCGTAGGAAACCGTGCCTTGCACCAGCGTGCCCAGCGGGCCGGGGGTGTTGAAGTTAACCTCGGCGCCATCGAACTTGCGGAATTGCAGCGACTCCTCCTGGTTGCGGGCGCGCGCGTAGGCGTACATGCCATCGATCTTCATGAAATCGAGCAGGTGGAAACCATAATGCACGTTCGCCATGGCGATGGCGTCAAAAGAATCCGTGCCGGGGGGAATGCCGTGGAGGCGCGGCGACGAAAGAAACGAGGGGAAATAACGGGAGAAGCGATCCAATTGATTTCCACCCCAGTAGGACATATCCCATCCGCCCTTGGTGAACTTTCCGATGTAGTAATCCTTGTTCAAATCTGCGTTGTAGAGCGTGAACGCATTTTGCGGACGCTGCGTCAGTAAAGTGTTTTGCGGCGGCGGGTTCGACGTTGATGAACCGCAGCCAGCCGGAGGCAGGGCCAGCGAAGTGCATCCGAACGGCCTCCAGTTGATGCGGTCGCCCCGCGTTCCCTGCGCGTCAAACACATAACCTTTGCGGCTGTATTTTATTTCCAGGCCCGGAAGCACGTTCAGTCCGTTGCGCGGCAGTTCGTATGTCTCGGCCGCGCTGCTGGTCCTGAGGAAGTTGTCATAGGCGAAGTAGGTGTTCGCTGTCACGCTGAGATGGGTGCTGGCTTGCCAGGAGGCGCGCAGGCCGGTGGTTTGTTCCCATGTCCATACTTCCCCTTGCAGCAATTCCGTGTTGCTGCTGTAGATGCGGTTCTCGCCGGGCAGGCCGGACAGCGCCAAATCCAGCGCCAGGCGGAACTTCGGCCGGTACTGCTTCGAAAGGTCGGAAACCAGAATGGGCCCCGCGAAGAAAGTGGAAAGCTGCGCGCCGGTGTGGTGAAAATCAAAATCCGCAATGCTGATGCCAAGAAACGGAATCGGAAAATTGAACGTACCTCCGTACATCGCCCCGGCAATCAGCGACTCGATGCGCTTCACGCTCTTGTCCACCAGAACGCGCTCGCCGCCTTTCTTCTGCAGCGACCGCAATCCCTGGTCGGTGTCGCGGAACATGGGGTCGTCGGAACTATGCTCATCCGCGAGGGCGCCGCTGAATTCCGGACTATTGATCCGGTAGTTCGAAAACTGCACCTTCCTCTGCACCACAAAATCGCGCCCCGCCGCATTCAGCAACTGCTGCGCGGAGATGGATCGCAGCAGGTTGAACTGATGGCCGTTGGGGTCGGAAACCAACTCAAAATTCTGCGTCTCGGTATTCACCAGCACGTTGCTCTTAGCGCCGCGTTGACTCAGGTACTGTTTCACTTCGCGAAACGTGGTGCCGTCGATCCAGATTTTGCCGCTGTAAAGCACCTCGTCCCGCACCTTGGGCTCGACTCCCACCACATAACACATGGCCCCGTTGACCTGTTCCGTGCCCAATAGCTTGTAGTCATAGCGCTCGTTGACCTTCAGTTCGAGCGGCTGAGTCAGCACTTTTTCCGGCTCGATTTGCGGCAGCGGAAACTCGTGATTCCTGCCGAACTTCACGCCGTTGACGTAGAACTCTTTCTGCGCGATTTCCATCTGGCCGTCACGGCTGAAAAAGTCCTCGAGCTGCATGGATACGTCGAACCCCGGCCCCAGATTGGTGCTTTCAAAGTGCAGGCTCATGAAACTGGAGGCCAGATAGTTTGCCAGCCTCTGTTTCTGCGCTTCGCGGTTCTGCTGCCAGCGGGCAATGATTTCCTCGATCTTGAGATCGACTCCGCCTTTAACCTCCACAGTGTTATACAGCGTCTGATCGGCCTCACTCTGCTTGTGGATGGAAATCAGCGCGTACTGGCTGGTGCAGTCGCAGGTCTGCGCGAAGCCCTTGTCCGTGTTCGTCACTTGGCCGGCCGGGAGTTGAGCGCCAGTCTCGGGGTCATACCACTTGATCTCGAATGGCCCAGGCTTGACGCCCAGTAGCTTGACCATTTTCGAGTGGGCGGGAGTTCCATCCACCCGCGCCACGATCACCACATCCGACGGCCCGCCGCTGAACCAGCGGTGCTCGCCGTTTCCCGCGCCATCTACGGCGAGCGTAAATGGCGAGGCTGCGGCATCCGACGGGAACATGTTGCTGGTGATGGAACGCGTCAGCAAGCTGTTCACCGTGCACACCGCGGCTGCGGCCTTGGCGTCAGACGGTTCTGACCAGACGATTTCAACCGAGGTGCCGCTGGACGCGAGCATCGCGGTCAAGAGCGGCGAGGTTGCTGCGGATGCAACGGAATCCAGTTTAAGAATAAGCGGCTTATTCAGCGCGTGTTCCGCAATCCACGCGGCATCCTCGCGCCAGCCTTCGTAATAGCTGGTTCCCAGCAGATCAGCATAAGTAGCCAGCCGCTTTACGATATCGCCGTGCCGACCGACGAATCCGGGCTGAAAAACAAACGCCAGCCTCAACCCGGCATTACTGCCTTTCGCGGCTAACGCCAGGCGCACCAGCCCGAACGCGAACAGATCGGGAGCCGTCAGCGGTTCCTTTATCTCGACCATAAGTCCGCGCACCGCGGCGGCCGAAAGCGGCATCGATTTCGCAAAGGCGTCGACCCGCTCGGTAATCTGCTTTTCAGTTTCGTTGCCGGCAAGAGAACCGGCGCCGGCCACCACATGCAGCCAGACCTCAGATCCTTCGGGCACGCTCTGGAGGGCTTGCGCCTGCTCGTCGGAAATGCTGGCGGGGCTTTGCCTTCCGGCGAAATTGAAAGCCAGCGGCGGCAGCACAATCAATTTGTTTGCCACGTCACACTGCTCGGCGGCCTTCAATCCCGCGGCCAGGGTCTGGTCCGCCGGAATCGAAACCGCCGCCCGCGGCAGGCCAGCTTCCGCCGACAACGGTGAAAATAGAAACCCCGAGAATAGAAGAATCGGTGCAATCCGCCCGAAACTTTCCACTCGAGAGAACGACCGGGAGAACAAGAGCGTTGCCGAGCGAAGCGACGATTTCATGAAAATTAAATCCGATAGCTTGGGATTAGGAACTTGATCGACGATCACGGAATGGAATCGGTGGTGCGCCCGGGGTATCGTGACGAGATCGTGTTGATGAAGGTTTCGCGAACGTGCCGCCTCGACTATAAATTTGCATCAATAAAGGCTTGAATGTTTGCAGTATATACGAAACATTTGCAGGTCGACCCGCACCGTAAGGCAGTGTGCAAAATTGAACACTACCTATTCGAATCCTGAGTTAAGACCTTGATGTTGATCAGCCAGCGCTCGTTTTCTTTGGTGCCGTGTGCGTCGCCGCGCCGGTTGCCGCGCGGCGTTGTTCCCCCAACAGGATGACCGCGGGAATCAACAACAATCCCCCGGCCAGGGCCAGCGCGACCCCCAACGATGTCACCAGCCCCATTTCGGCCAGGGGCGCGAAACTGGAAGCCATCAGCGCCCCGAATCCGACGATCGTAGTCAGGTTCGATTGAATGATAGCCGCGCCCGAAGCCTTGGCGATCACGAGAATCCCGGTGCTGTCGTTCTCCAGGCGACCGCCCTCCAACGGACGGCTCTCCAGGTATCGACGGACGAGATGGATGCCATTATCAATCCCGATGCCGATGATGAGCGGAATCGCCGTGATCGACATGAAGCTGAAGCGGTGCCTCATCAGCAGCAACAGCCCAAACGTTACGACAATGCCAAACACGATTGGGATCAGTACGATCAGCGACACGCGCAGGCTGCGAAAAGTGAGGTAGACGATTAACAGGATGCCGGCTGCGGTCCACACCAGGGCCCGGCGGCTGTCATGCAGCACCTGGTTCTGCATGTCGCGGTTCATCTTGTCGAAGGAGAACTCCACGAACGGGCCATATTGATTCCGCCAGGAAGCGATGACACTTTCCGGAACCACTTCGACGGCGTCGGGATCCGTGCCATAAAAAGCAATCGCCGCAACGTAGCTGCCGTCCGCCATCTTGCGAATGCTGTTGTCGAGCAGCCCCGGCGGCAGGAATTTGGCGGCTGTTTCCAGGGTAACCGGATCGTATTCCTGGCCGGGCTTGCCTTGTCCCAGCTTTCGCAGCCTGTCGATAAAAGGCTCGAGCGGCTCAATCCGAAACCCATTCTCGCGCAGCGATTCCTCAAGGGCGCGTGCCGAGGCCGCGTAATTCACGCCCGCCAGCGACCTGGCCCGTTCATTCTGCGTTTGAGTGGAAGGAAGCAAGGCCGTGGGCGAGAAGATGGACTTGATGACGCCGCGCTGCTGATAGGCTTCCAGCCCGGCTGTCAATTTTTCGGCCCTGCCCAGTACTTCCTGCTCGCCGCCAGAGATCAAGAGCACGTTTGGACTGCCTTCGATGCCGAACCTTGCGGAAAGCCGGTTCTGCGCGGCCACGGCGGGATTATCGGCGCCAGCGATATCGAAGTGGCCGCCCAGCTTGATGGCCGGCAGAAAGAATAGTGACAGCAGAAACATTCCCGAGCCCAGGCCGACGACCACGCGCGGGTGCCGGCCCACAAACTCGACGGCTTTCCGAGCGATCCAGGGAAGGATGCGGAAGGTAATGGTCTGCGGCGCGCGCGGCTTCGAGACTCGCCACCAGAGCCCCATCAGCGCGGGAACCGTCAGCAGCGTGTGAAACATCATCATGAACATTCCCACCGTGAGGATGAACCCGAACTCCGCCAGCGCCTTGAAACTGGAAGTGGCCAGCGCGGCGGTGGCCGTGGCCGCCGTTACGATGCAGAAGACGACGCTCAGCCCGGTGGTTTCGAACGTGCGCAGCACGGCATTGTTCAGCGTGGCATCATTCAACACCCCGGCTTTGGCCCATTCCTGGGGCACGCGGTTGAAGAAATGGACGACCTGGTCGTCTCCCAGCCCTGCCAGAATCGCAATAAACGACAGGCTGATCAGGTTTACTTCTCCGGGATAGAAACTTGCTATGCCTGTGGTCCACAGAATGCCCAGGCCGGCGGGGAGCAGCGACAGCAGCAGCAGGGGAATCCGCGGATAAATCACCAGGCACAACAGCAGATTGCCGACGATCGAAATCAGGGAAATTCGGCGGATATTGGTTTCGATGAACTGGTGTTCCTGCTCCGCGTAAACGTAGGCCCCGGCGGCGAGGGCATGCACTCCGGAGTCGCGGAAATCCGGCTCGGCGGTCATTGAGCGGATGTGATCGCGCGTCCAGTGCACAACTTGCTCGGCGAACTTGTAATCCATTGCCGACTGGCGAGGTTCGGCGATGATGAGCAGGGCTTTGTGGTCTTTGCTGAAGAACCGATTCCCAGATCCCCAGTTCAGATCGAAATTGGCGAACTGCGAAAACCCGCGGCCGCCGCGCGCCTCCACTTCCATCAAGCCCAGAGGATCGGCGACGAAATAATTTGTTCCTAAAGATGAAAACGGGGTGATCAGTTCAGTTGCCGCGCGGCGAACGGTTTGATGAATCTGTTTTGGATCGAGCCGCCGCTTCAGATCCTCCGCTTCCCCGGGCAGCGCGAATGACGGAAAGTTCCAGGTAAAGAACCGCACCATGTTGAGCAGTTCTTCGTCCTGCAGGCCGCAGCGCGCATGCAGGAACAGGCCGCTGGTTAGCATGTCGGCGGTGAGACGGTCGGCCATTTCTTCCATCTCGCCGGTAGTGTCCGCTCCTCCCGACGTTCCGGCGTTGGGGGCTTCGATCAGCACGAAGAGCTGGTTGCCATAGCCCAGTTCTTTGCCGATCTCGCTCGCGGCCCGCCATTGCGGATCGCGATTTCCGAACAGATCTGTCAGGTCGGTCCCGGTTCGCAGGTTGTGGATGTTTGCGTACAGCAATAAGGTCACGACCAGGCTTGCGGCCGTTACCAACCCGGGATGGCCTACTACCAGGCGGCCCACCCAGCGCATGCAGCGGACCATCATGCCGCGGCCCCCGTTGCGTCCTCCGTGGCGCCCTCCGCCAGTGGTTTTCTCGCGATGAATAAGATGTGAACCAAAGGTAGACGGTTTCGAAACCGGCGTTCTTCTACCTGCATGCCAGCGTTCTCCAGAACACCGCGGTACTGCGCGGCCGGAAGAATCAGGGGCTGCGCGCCAACCCGTCCGCAGGCGAATACTAACCGGTCGAAGGCCATGGTAATGGTGGACCACGCGCCCCGTTCGCGATCATGGACCCGGAAGACCAATATTCCATTGGGCGCGAGCGCCGCACAGCAGCGTTTCAGCAAGGTCAGTTGCTCATCGGCGCCCAGATACTGCAAGACATCCAGAATCAGAATCAAACCGGCCGGCGGAAGGTCGAGACTACGAACGTCCGCAACGCTCAGCTCCGCGTGCAGGGTGCTAAGGGCCTGGCGAGCGATCGTGATGCGATGCGCGTCCAGGTCGCAACCCACCAGGCGTCGCTTGCCGTCGTCGAAAGCTGCCAAACCCAGAGCCATGCCGTAGCCACAGCCTAAATCTACGACCGTCCCCGTTCCCAGGTTTTCGGCGGCCAGCAACCCAGCCAGCAATCCAAAGATACGATCAAGTCGCAGCTTCCACCGCACGAACGAGCGGTCAGCCCAGGCGCATGGGGCAAACATCTGCGTCACAAAACGAATGCGGTTCCGCAAATCTGGGTTCCGCAAATCTGGATTGGCCGGCGCCTTGACCTGCACCACCACCACCGTAATCAATGCCCCAACCCCGCCCACGAGCACACCCAGCACCACGCTGCCCATCACGAAGGCCAGGATCTCGTCCTTCACATGCGCGCCCGTCAGGGCGGAAAGATGAAACGGCCGGAACGAGCCGCTGCGCAGAAGATAACCGAGTTCCACCGCGGACACGATAATCAGCGGCCGGAGCAGCGCATTGTTGATAAAAGTGCTGGCCACCGTCAGCGGCTTGTTAAGCTTGAACAACAATGCCACTCCCACCGCCGCAAGCAGTTGAAATCCGTAGATCGGCACGATGCCGATGAATAACCCCAGGAACACGGCGGCCGCTGCTCGGCCGGGCGTAAGGTCTTCCTTCAGCAAAACGGTTGCGAACTGCCGCACGCGAGCCTGGAAACTCCCGGTCACCCGGTGGCCTTCGCCATCGTCCGCGTGGGTCTTGGCTGGCACATTTTTGGCTGGCAGCTCAGGTTCGCCCATCAAGCCGATACCACCGACAACTCGCCGCTCGCTACCATCTCCCCGTCTACCCACACCGTACCGCCGATATAGGCCATCCGGCCAGCCTCCGTCATCTTCTTCGTTTCAATGCGCAATTCCTGCCCGGGAGTCACGGGCTTGAGAAACTTGAACCGGTTTACTGCCCCGAGCAGCGCCACTCTTCCTTCCGCCACTCCTGCGTCAGGTTTATCAGCCGCCTGCGGAGCGGCCGATCCCAGCATCACTCCCGCGGTCTGCGCCACCGCCTCAATCAGAAGAACTCCCGGAAGAATGGGCTTCGCCGGAAAGTGCCCGGCAAAAATCGGGTTCGCCGGATCGACGAACTTCACCGCAACACAACGAACTCCCGGCTCCAGTTCCTCCACCCTGTCGATCCACAAAAACGGAGCGCGGTGCGGAATCATCGCCTCGATTTCACTTCGCTCCATCACTCTTCGCTCGCTCACGGCTTGTACACCTCAAACGTTTTCGCCGGAATCTTCGGATTCAGCGAACTGACGTTGATAACGAATACGCTGTTCACGCCGCTCTTGCCGTCCACCTCCAGCGACCGCAGCAGGAATTTCTCTTTGTCCAGCTTCACCACCAGATAATTCAGCTTGCGACGAAAGTTGTCCGTCCGCGGTACTAACTTCATTTCAAAATCGCTACTGTTTTCTTTCACCGTGATGGTGAAGTTTTTTTTCAGATTCGCGATGGAGCTTTCCCGGCTGAAATAAGACTGGGCGCGCCGAACGTTACTTCCGACTTCCATCACTTCGGTGTTGCCGCCGGTCGTAATGTTGAGGTAGTCGTCGTTGTAGCGAATGCGCACGCTGGCGGGTTCGAAATACTCCAGCGCGAATCGAGTGGTGCCCTCGGCGCAAAACTTGCCGTGAAGCACCATCGGCTTCGCCAGCAGGTTCGAGGTGCGGGTTTCAGTAATGGTCCCGCAAGTGCTCGTGAATTTTTTCTGCGCCTGCTGAACTCCCTGCCAAATCCGGTTCACCAGATCGTCGGAGTGAAGATCGCCGGAGTGCGGAGCGTCCGAGTGCAGATCGTCGGAGTGAAGATCGTCAGGCTGCGCAGCCAGCAATCCCGGAAAAATCAAAATCGCGGCGAGCAACCCGAGAACGACTGCCCATAACCTGATCCGCGGGATCATCTCACGCCCTTCACGTCACGCTCCCAGAAAACGAAACGCCAGCGACCACAGGCAAACCCGCACCGTGTCTCGCACCGGCTTCATCTTGGAGCGCGCATGGCCATTGTGGTAGACCGTCTGCACCGGAGCGTGCGCAATAATGCAACCCGAGCGCGCCATCTTGATCAGCACTTCCATCTCTAATTCGTAGAACCGGCTCCGCAGTTTGGTCCCTTGAAGTTTATCCAGCCGGAACAGCCGGAACCCGCTCTGGCTGTCGCGGATCTCCCGCCCCACCAGCGACGAAGCCATCCGGCTCCCAATCGTGTTGGAATAATAGCGGGAGCGCGGCATCGACGCGCGGTCGAACGAGCGCGCCCCAATCACCAGGTCCGCTCCGGTCTCTTCCGCCACCCGAAGCATGCCCGGAATATCTTCCGGCAAATGCTGGCCATCGCCATCCAGAGTGAGGACGTGGGTAAAGTTCCCGGCCCGCGCGAATTCAATGCCCACGCGCAGCGCCGAGGCCTTCCCGCAATTCTTTGGCGATCGCAGGCAGATGGCTCCGGCGGCCCGGGCAACTTGCCCCGTTCCGTCGCCGGAACCATCGTCAATCACGACGACTTTTTCAACATGTTGTTGAGCGCCCTTCACCACCTCGGCGATGTAAGGGACTTCGTTGAAGGCCGGAATGAGCGCGCAGGTTCGCATGCCGCAGCTTCCAGCGTGGGGGATGTGCGGCGCAAGAACGCTGGAATTTGTAGTGAGTGTATCACGCGTGCGGCGACTCCAAAAATACAGTTCCGTCCGGATTATGGTTGAATTCGGCCAGCGAGGCACCGCCGGGATTCATCCCGATTACGGAAAGAGATCATCACGCACTTACGGATTTCGCCCACCCATGTCATCCCGCAGGAGCGCGCCAAGCGCTCCGGAGGGACCTTACGAAACCCATACATTGGTTGTACGGATGCGAGGCGCCAGCACTGCAGGAAGCACAGGCTTTCCATTCACGCCATCAATAGAATCGGCCGTCGTAAGGTTCCCTTCGACTTCGCTCAGCGCAGGCTCTCGCCCGGCTGTCGCCGCGCTCAGAATGACAGGGGGCTGAATTAACTGTGAAATTGAGGCTCTACCCAAGGCCAATTCTGTATTGCAATCTCTCCCCCAAGTAAAGTAACCTGTCGCGTTCAATGGCGAGATCGCGGAGCAACCTGTGGAACCGAGAGTTGCGCCGCCACGAACGCAATGACTCATCCATCGGGGGTTGTTGAATTGACACGCATGGGAGCCGGGCCGAACTGGTGCAAGGGAGATAGCCAGTGCGCATCCTGCTGCTAAGGCCTTACCCGGAAACCGCCCAGTTCGGGTTGTCTCCTTTTTTTCAAACCGAACCCTTGGGCCTGATGTATCTGGCTGCGGCCCTCCGGCAGGCGGGGCATTCCGTCCAGTTGACGGACATGCGCTTCGAGAGCCGCGGCATCGCCAAAATTCTGCGTGACTGCCAACCTGACTTAGTTGCCATCTCATGCCTGCATATCCTCGAGGCGCCAGAGTGCCTCCGATTGGCCGACCAGATCAAAGCGCACGACCCGAAGATTTTTGTCGCTATCGGTGGCCACGCGATCTCTGCCTACCCGAAGGCAGTCGATCTTAACCGGTCTGTGGATGCAATTTGCATCGGCGAGGGGGAAACGTTACTGCCGGCGTTGTGCGACGCCGTCGCCAACGGCCGACCGCTGGAGGCGCTTCCGTCGCTGATGCTTCCGAAAGGAGACGGCCGGTTTCAGGCCACTGCTGCCCCAACGGGACGCTTCCCGGATTTGGCTCAGATACCGCTCCCGGACCGCTCCGTGGTTGCGCGCTACCAGAAGCGCTACGCCTGCCTGAATTACATGCCCATGTGGACCATGGAAACAGCCCGCGGCTGTTCCTACCGGTGCAACTTCTGTTCGGTATGGCAACTCTACAAGCGCACCTATCGTTGCCACGCGCCCGAACAAGTGCGTGCCGATTTCGAGGCTACCGGCCGCAACCTGTTCATGGTCGACGATCTGTTCTGGGCCGACCACCACCGCAGCGAAGAACTGGGACACACCCTGCTCCGGTCGAAAGAACGGAAGAACCTGCTGCTGGTGCAGACCCGCGCCGACCTGGTCACGGAAAATGCGGATCTGTTGAAGCTGTGGCGCCCGCTAGCGAAAAGCTTCGACATTTTCTTCGGCCTGGAATCAGCCACCAGCCCCGGTCTCAACTCCCTGGTCAAAGACGCCGACATCAACAAGACCGTCGAGGCCGTCCGCATCGCCCGTGAACTCGGATTCGGGGTCACCGGGAATTTCATCATCGATCCGGACTTCACTGAGGAAGATTTTCAATGCCTGTGGGATTTCATGGACGAGCACCAACTGTATCGCGTGGGATTTACCATTCTGACCCCGTTGCCCGGCACTTAC
Organism: uncultured Acidobacteriaceae bacterium; assembly: GCA_963719575.1. Classification (GTDB taxonomy): domain Bacteria; phylum Acidobacteriota; class Terriglobia; order Terriglobales; family Acidobacteriaceae; genus Sulfotelmatobacter. The sequence continues at coordinate 19,800 of CAVRCN010000018.1, read as the reverse complement.
TACTTCGAGAAAAGCAAAAAGAAGATCGATGTCTTCGACTGGAGCCACTACGATCTGCATCACCTGCTTTGGCAGCCGCGCCTTCCGGTCGAACGCTTCTGGGAGCTTTATTGCGAGTCGTGGCGGCGCAGCGTTCTTAACATCGCAGGAAAGAAGAAGTGGTGGCAGTGGCTCAGCCAGGTTCGGGTTCGCGATATTCCGCGCCTGGCACAGATTCTGGCGCGCACCCAGACCTTGATGGATCCCCAGGCTTATTTGAAGGAGACAAATCTCCTGCGCCCGAGGGTAGTTGACTCGAAAGGCTTGGACCCGAAAAGCTTGGCGTCAGTTTCCGAATCCTCCACCGAAACCGCGTCCACCGGAGCCATGCGCAGAGCGTGATTCGGGCTCGAACTAATCTCCGCAGCCTCCCACGGCTTTCGCTTCGGCTTCTGGAGGAGCTATCTTGGTTCCGGCCCCGATCTGCACAAGGTCCGGAAGTGGCCGTTCTTTCAACACAAACTCGCGGTAGAGCTTGGCCATGCGTAGGTTTTCTTCTTCCTGCTTGAGCCGCTCCGCGCGCGCGCGCAACTTTTCCTCGCGGGCGTTCTTCGCGATGCCGAGTTGCTCGAGATCGTGCTGTGCTTCGCTGGTGACGATCTCATCCTTCAACACCAGATGATGTTCCGTGCTACTCAGTTTCACGCTCTTGCCCCCGGCGAAGATCTCATGCCGGCCGTGCTCTTCGTACCACTTGGTCAGCGTGGCGGTCATATGCATCTTCTCGATGATGTTCCGCCAGCCCATCCCGGTGTTGTACGCGCAAAAAGAAATCTCCCCCTCTTGAGTGGCGTAGGGGATGATGCACTGCTCGGTCCTCCGGAAATCGTAGTTGAACAGATCCTGGAACCACATTCCCGCCACAAACAGCAGGTTCCAGCGATCGCGCCGGCGGCGGAAGATGTCATCCATCGTCCGCTTGCCCGAGACTTCGCCATAGTCGCGTCCCGAAGCCCCCAGCCCCTTGTCGAGCTTCCGCAACATATCGACAGCGCGGAAATGCTTCGGCGCACGAAACGCATCGTAATTCCGCACCAAAGCCAGCGCCATCCCCGCAACAGACAACCACTTGCTGCGAGCCCAATCGTTGACCCTGGCAACGTCCTTGGCGAACTGGTCGGCATCCAGAAACGCAGTCACCGGAACCGCCTCCCGCGTTTCCTTATCCACCATAACCGCCATCCCCACCCCACAGTTCGGATGACAGCCGCAGGCGACTTGGCCCCAGGCGGCTTCGGGGCCGTGAACAAGGTCTGCCCAGTCGGAAAAGGTGCTGAGGAACGAGAGTGGGAACCAGTCGCGGACGGGCTCGCCGATGGTCAACTGGTCCTTCACGTCGTGGGCCAGGTGCGAGAGGGTGTAGCGTTGGGCTTTGCGGCGATCGTCGGTGACGGCTTCGTCGCGGCCGGTGAAAGAGACGGGCTGGAAAGACACTAATGCAATCTTGTCCGGGTTGTCGAGCGCGAATTGCACCACGCGGCCCACCTGCTCGTTGTTGATGCCGTTGACTACCGTCGTGACCAGCACGATTTCCACGCCGTTGGAGTGCAGGTTTTCGATGGCCCGCAGCTTCACGTCGAACAGGTTTCCGACGTTGCGATGGGAATTGGCGGGGTTGCCGATGCCGTCGAATTGGAGATAGGCGTAGCGCAGACCAGCTTCCGCGGCCTGCCGCGCGAACTCCGGGCTCTTGGCAAACTCGATGCCGTTAGTCGCGGCTTGCACGCTGTCGTAGCCAAGCTCGCGGGCGTAACGAATGGCGTCCAGAAAATACGGGGACATGGTGGGCTCGCCGCCGGAGAACTGCACCGACATCTGGCGCCGCGGTTTAATGGAAAATGCGTTGTCGAGCAGCGTCTTGATATCGTCCCAGGCAAGTTCGTGTACGAATCCAACCTGGTTGGCGTCCATGAAACAGGGATCGCACATCATGTTGCAGCGGTTCGTCAGGTCGACGGTGAGAACCGACCCGCGTCCGTGCTTGATGGTGCTGCTGCCGTGGTTGTGGAGCTTTTCGTCGTTATGGGCACGGATGTCGCGGCCGGGAAATGTCTCCTCCAGATGCCGGAAGAACTGCGGATCGATGGAAATAACGTCTTCGAAATGCCCGTGGACGGGGCAATCCTTGACCATAAGGATTTTCCCGTCGCGCTCGATGATCTGCGCTTTGATTTCGCCGGGCCGCTCCGTCAACAGGACGCGATAATCCTGCTTGCCGTCGACAATCTGCTGGCGGATTTCCGGCACGCAACGCGGGCATAGCGAATCGGTTTGCCGCGGCCACCCCAGGGGAGGCTTCGATTTTTCACGCGACTTCAGCAGCGGCTTGTCCGACCACCTGGGCGTGAATGATGGATTTTCGGGAACGAGGTTGTTACTCAGACAAAATATCTGCCACGCCACGTTCGCGGCAATCGACATCGCCTTTTCAAGGTATTTGACGGGCTTATGCATTTGCCTTGATGCTCGGCGTTGAGTCGGCCACAATTTCGTCCACATGCCGGAACGAACGGTTTTGAAGAACGCTGTACATATCCACCAGGTCGCTCTCGGTGTATCCGTTTTCCTTTAGAACGTCGAGCGACCGGCGCAGATGCTGCTGGTTACGCATGCCGAATTGGGTATGATAATCGATCAGGTGCTTCATCATCTCGCTCTTCGGAAACGTGTCGGTTCCCCGCGGCATGTCGTGATAGGAGAGCGCGCCATCCGCCAGGAATGCGCTGGTATCCCAGCCGGCTTCGGCTGCTTGGTCGACGATTTCGCATCCCTCGTATCCCCGCAGACAAAAGTGGTAAGGAAGGAGCGACGGCATGTGCAGCCGGGCCAGGTAGTCGAGTGTCAGTTGGGCATCGGCTCCAGTCTCGGTGGGAAAACCGTACATCGTGTTCACGTTGACCACCATCCCGCGATCCTGCGAGTAGTTAATGATCTCCGCCGCCTGTTCCAGACGCATATTCTTCTTAACCAGCTTCTGAATGCGCTGACTTCCAGACTCAACCGCATAGGTAACCCAGACGGTTCCCGCATCGGCCATCAGGTCCACCAATTCACGCGTCATGATGTCGGCCCGCAGCCCGTTCACAAAATACAAGCGCCAATTCTTGCCGAGGGCGATGATCATGCGAAACACCGTTTCGGTGCGCTTGCGGTCCATATTGAATATGTCGTCGACCACGTAGAAATCTTCGATGGCATGATCGCGCGACATCATCTCCATCTCGGCGACCACGTTCTCCGCGGAACGCAGCCGCGCCGTTTTACCGGCAAAAGTATTGCAGTAAGTGCACAGGAACGGACAACCCCGGCTGGTCAGCAGGACGCCCTGCCGCCGATGGTTATAGGCATAACTCAGATGTTGTTGATACCGGCTCAGATCGACCAGGCTGTAGTCCGGGAAAGGCAGGTCATCCAGATTGTCGAGGACATCGCCGTCGCCGAGGTCGACGGTCTCGTCGCCTTGCCGTAACACCATTCCGTTGGTTGCGGTGCCGGAGAGCAGACGCGAAAACGTCAATTCGCCCTCGCCCACCACCAGAAGATCGATTGCGGGGATGGACTTGAGAAGCGGTCCGCGGCGGGCGGTAGCGATCGGTCCGCCGGCCACAATAGGAATGTCCAGAACGCTCCTGGTCAACTCGGCAACGCGCTTGAGTTCATCCTCGAACAGGCTGATACTGCGGATTCCAACCACGTCGGGGCGGTACTCCAGCAGCTTCGCGACCAGTTGTTCGTCCGACTGGGCGTCGAGCGAAGTTTCAAGGATTTCGATGTGCACGTCGGGATTGTGTCGCCGCGCGCTGCTGGCAACGTACATGAGCCCGACGGGAGGGATGTGAACCTCGGGCGTAACCAGGCCACCAACCCAGCGCCGCATATCGTTGGCCTCGATGAGCAGAACCCGGCGGCACTTCGACAACCGCGCCAGGACGTCGCTTTGTGGTTTTTGTGCTGACGAATCGATGGAATACAGCACGCCCATCCCCCTTGGGTTTCGCAGGTTTCCGCCCACGCCGAGACCCATGCCCAGCCCACACCCAGTGGACGAAGACTATCAGATCGCATTCTTCTGCGACAACTTCTTCTTGCTGGGTGTGACCGTTGAAATTACACTTGCGGGACTTCCCCATTCGGAACTCGATGAGACGACGGTCAGCCTGGAAAATTGAGAACTACACCTACCGCGAGTGTCCCTACCCGGACCGCGAGTTTGGCTATGCGGTTTCCCTCCACAATCATTCGTGCCATTCCGTGGAGAAGCTGGCGGCATTAAACCAGGTCGTCAAGCTGGGGTTTATGCGCCCTTTGAGCGGGATTCTGCAAAGCTCGTTCGGCCTGGGCGGCGTTTCCTGATCTGAATTACGCAGAGATCACGTTCAACCCGCCTTACACTCCCGAAGACGTTTATCAGATGGAAGCCGCGGCGGCCGCTCATTGGGGATTTACCGGGGTTCATCTGGCCATCACCGATCACGACGAATTCGCCGGCAGCCTGGCTCTGCTGCGCGGGCGGCCCGACCTGAACGGGCGGATCGCGCTCAGCGAAGAGCTGTCACTGTGGTACCAGGGACACTTATTTCACCTGGGAGTAAGCGGCATGCCGGAAGGTGAGGTTGATGAAACGCATACTCGAATTCAATCGGCCGCGCGGTCTGGGCGCTACGACGAATTGTTTGAAACCCTCGCCGCCAGCGGCTGCCTGGTCGTATTGAACCATCCCCTGATCTTTTGGGGAAAAGGGCCGGAGACCATTCCGATTGCGGACTTGCTCACCCGCTATGGCTGGGCGATTCATGCTTTGGAAGTAAACGGGATGCGGCGACGGGAGGAGAACGATCGCGTCCTGGAACTGGCCCGGCAGTGGCGCAAGCCGGTGGTCGGTGGTGGTGATAGCCATCTGCTGGTTGCCAGTTCCGTCATCTCTCTGTCGCGGGCCGCAACCTACAAGGACTTTGTCGCCGAAGTGAAAGACGGGCATGCGGTACCGTTCGTGACGCCCGATTATTTTGCCCCGCTCCAGTGGAAGCTTTTCCTGCGGGTGGTGTTTTTCATGTCTCACTACCGGCAAATTGCCAGCTATAAGGGACAGCCGGTGGCGGCCATGCTGGAACGCCGCAGAGTTCTGCTTGATCCGGTCGGAGCGGCGAGTCGCGCCTTTCTGGCTGTGGTCTCGGCTTTAGGGTTAGCTCGGTGAGCCGGCTTCTTTCGCGCGGGAATCACGAACGCCAGAATCACGAATGCCAGAATCAGTGCGCGGATTCGCAGGCCGTAGGCTCCGGCGTCGCGACGCCGGCATCCTCGCGCGGACCGGCCAGCACGAATTCAAATTCTCGTTTCCTCAGCTCGTCGATGACCCGCGGCAAGGCTTCGAGCATAACCTGCGTTCCGCCCGGCAGATGATCGTGCAGCAGGATGATGTCTCCGCTGGCCGCCTGCTTCAAAATGCGCTGGGCAAGAACGCCGGAATCCCTGGCGAACGTGTCGCGGGTGCGAATGGTCCAGGAAACGTACTCCAATCCCGCATCCTTGAGATAGGGGCGCAGAAGCGGGTGGCGCAGACCGACCGGTGAGCGAAAAAGGCGTGGACGGAAACTACAAATGCGGCCCAGGCTTTCCGTGCCGCGCTCGATCTCGGTCCGCAGCTGCGAGGGCGTGAGAAAACAAAATAGATGACGATGCGACCAGGTGTGGTTGGCGATCAGGTGTCCTTCGGCCCAGGCGCGGCGCACGATCTCCGGATACTGGTCGGCGCGCTTCCCGATCACAAAGAACGTGGCCTTCACATTTTTCTCGCGAAGTAAGTCGAGTAATTTGGGAGTATCCACGGGGTCAGGGCCGTCGTCGAAGGTGAGGGCTATGCAGCGCTCGCCCTCCACCCGCGAACGGTTGTCGACCAGCCACCGGTTGCGGGGATGAAACAACAGGAAGAGCATGATCAGCGTGCCAGCGCTGTAGATTAAAGCTGTGAGCAGGAATCGCGGGAGGGTGAACGGATAAAGAAGGGCCAGGGAGGCGTGGGTCGCAAGAAACAGTACGCAGAAGATTACGGACCTGGCCATATTGGTTGTCCCAGGCTCGGAGGAGGCTACGGGAGTCGAGGAGTCATTTTAACATCGGCTCGGGCGGGGGAAGAACCAAAGGCTCTGCGCGATTGATTCGCCTACTTCTTCTTTTTCCCCGGCGACTGACCCGTAACCTCCACTTGGACCTTCGTGCCTACCTCGTCCAGGGCCGCTTTGAGAAATTCCGATACGCCCGAACCGTCCCCGTAATAGGGTCTCACTGGAATGGATGCAATTTCGGAATTGGTCTTCGGGTCGATGAAATGTATGGAAAGAATCAGGTGATAGTTATCGTAGTCGATTCGGACATCTGAAAACTTGATGTAGAGCTCGTTCCCGGCGGCATTCTCGTCCCCTTTGTCTTTGGCTGCGGTAATAGTTCGACCGGGCAAATACCGCGATTGGCAACTCCGCTGAAACAGAGAATTCAAGCTACTTATCGTGTCAGTCCACTCCGCTTTAGTGAACGGAATATCACCACTAAAGATAGAACCCTCATGTCGGTAGAGCACCCACTCGTCGGGATTAAAATCTACCCACCCAAGGAAGATGTGGTTCATGTTACTCATGTCAGCCGTCGATTCCTTATTCAGGTAGCGCGGTACTTTGTGGCGCGCCTCCAGAGAAATCGGGAAAGAAATACAGAGCAACAGCAGTGCCGCTGTGATCAGCGTTCGTCTCATTCGAATTCTCCATCGCGATTTTTGCGAGCTCGCGGGCACTCTCGGGCACGAAGCCCATCCCCTTACTTCTTCCCCTGCGTCTCGCCTGTAACTTCCACTTGCACCTTTCTGCCTACTTCGTCCAGCGCTGATTTCAAGTAGTTCTTGATCCCCGAAGCGTTCCCGTAGTAGGGCCTCACCGGAATCGATGCAATTTCGGAGTTGGTCTTCAGGTCGATGAAATGTATAGAAAGAACCAGGTGATCGTTTTCATAATCGACCTGGACATCGGAAAACTTGATGTAGAGGTCATTGGCTGCGGTGATCTCGTTCTCGCTGTCCTTGGCCGCGGTAATGATTCGCCCAGGCAGGTAGGTCGCTTGCACGCTGCGCGCAAAACCGGCGTTCAGAGAAGCAATTGTGTCGGTCCAGTCGGCCCTGGAGGTATAGCCGTAGAGCGCCCACGCGTCCGGTTCCAGATCGACCCATCCAAGAAAGATGCGGTTCATGTTACTCATGTCGATGCTCGACTCCTTGCTGAGGTAGCGCGGCACCTTGTGGCTCGCCTGCAGAGAAGCCGGGAAAGAAATGCACAGCAACAGCAATGTCGCCGCGATCATCAGCCGTTTCATGTGAGATTCCATTGCCATATTCTGCTTCCCGCCCGGAGTCGGGAGCTGCGGGCGTCTGCTGGATCGATTGCAGCTGTCCGTCTTTGAACGTTACGCTAGCGGGGAAGCCGGTTTGGGTGCTCACCTTCTTCCATGCTCCATGTTTCTTATTCCATCCAAGAACCTGACCCGGGTCTTGACGGAGCAGCCACGTCTCGGTCTTTGTTCCGTTATCTTCGCCGCTTGAGATGCTGAGAGGGGCGCCAACCACAATTCTGGCCTGCTCGGCGGTCATGCCCACCACCAGCTTGCCTGCGGCAATCGCCTCGCGCACTTCAGACGGCCACTCCGGATGTTCGTTCTGCAGCGGCACCTTCGAAAAAGTCAGGTTAAACGCCTTGGTGAAATCGCCCAGCGTTTTTACGTCGATGAAGTCAACGGAGACATCCGTGTTGGGATCGACTCGCTCACACCAGGCAACATTCGTGCCTTTCTCCCACTCCAGCTTGCAATGGTTTACGGGAGTGTTCGCCAGGTATCCCCAATAGATTTCCTCCTGCTTCAGATGGTAGGCATTCTTAGGGATGGACTTGAGCGGCTCGGCCAGTTTGCGCTCCGTGCTGATCCCCGCCGGAGAGGCTTCCAGCATCGACACCGAATAGGGCGCCCACTTCCCCATGCCATACTTTTGCGGAGCCTGCAGCCGCAAATACAAGGTGCCCGATATCATTTGCTTGGCTGCCTCGTGATCTTCCTTGGACAACTGTGCGCGTAGCGCCAGCGGCGCCAAGAGGAGAACCAACAACAATGCCACGCTTGTGCTGAATCGGAATTTCATACCAGAATGCTCCTTAGGACGAAATCTAGCGCGCCCTCGCCTGCTGACCATCTCAGTTTCCACAGGAGCACGCGCGTTCCATCACCCGAATTGAAGTTCGCACCGGCACGTCCTGTGTCTACGGTTTTATCAGGTGCATGGGCCTGGTTTTCTTCTTCTCACCCATGAAGCCCTTTGCGTAAGACCCGTTGAGGCCCTTGTCGCTTTCCCACGTCAACTCGGCAGTATAGGCGACGGTGCCCTTATCGGAGAACAGCAGGAAGACTTGCTTGCCGCTGACGACGCCAGTGATAGCCCAACCATCGCCGTCACCAGTTACGTCTCGGCTGCCCTCAGCCTGAAGCAGGACCACCGTGCCCCAATCCTTTTCGTGCCAGCTGCCGTTCACATTGACTGCCGCCGGTTCGCTATGGGAATCGAGCCAGGCTTTGCCCTTAGTCTCGAGATCCTTCGCGCTCAGTTCAACGCTAAGGATAAGAACCATGGTGACAGGCAATATTAAAGAAAGATACTTCTTCATCTTCGACTCCCTCATCGCAGCCGCAAAGATCGCAGCAGCAAAAAATCGCGGCAGCGCAGACGGTAGCAGCATTTTTTGGAATCTGTGCCACACCTGCCGAACCGTATCACTTTAGCAAAGCTCCGCTCTTCCGCAAAAGTCAGGGTGCCTTTACGGATCAAGCATTCGGGCCGCGCGGGTTAAAACTCCGGACGGAAGGCGTCCGAGGTCAGGTCGCCCAGCAGCTTATGCCAGGGATGATTCTCATTTTGCTCGACATCGGTGACCATGGTGCGCATCTTCTGCAGCACGGGCGGCGCGGCATCGTCGTAAACGTCACCCTGCAACAGTTTCAGCACGTCCAGACGGTAGGTGGGATCGTTAATGAAGTAGGTGAAAAGCACGTTCAGACGGTAATACACGGTGATGAAGTCATACCAGTTCTTTGTGCCCACGCGCAGCGTGTTCTCGAAGGTGGAGAAGCTTTGCCGTGAGAAGTCGTTCTTCTCCAGAGCCGCCAGGATGTCTTTGTGCGCGAAGCGCGAGCTGTTGAGCGCAATGCTCACGCCGGTGGAAAAAATGGGGTCGACGAAGCGGCCGGCATCGCCGACCATCACGAACCGGTCGCCACAAAGCTGCTTCATGGCGTAGCTGTAATCGCCCTCGTCCTTAAAGGGGCGTATGCGGTCTGCCTTGCGCAGAGTTTCTTCGAGCATGGGCCGCGAGGCAACCGATTCCCAGAAAAATTTTTCCCGGTCGCTTTTCGATTTTGCGAAGTTTTTTTTCTGCGTGACCACGCCCAGGCTGGTGACGGTGTCAGTAATCGGAATTTGCCAGATCCAGGTGTTGGAAATGGGCAGGAAGTGGATGAAGATATAGTCGCGGTGGTCGTCTTTCCGGGAGAAGACCTTGCGATCGTAGTGATCGAACCAGCTGTGGATGGCGTACTGGTCGAACACGGCATCCTGCACTTTGAGCTTGAGCTGGTTTCCGAGGAAAGTGTTGCGGCCGCTGGCGTCGACGACCATCTTCGCGCTGACCGCCATCTCTTTCCGGTTGCGCCCCATGGTAAATCGCACCACCGGCTCCCGGGGCCCGAAATCGACTGCGCTTACCTTAACGCCCTCATACACCTCCGCGCCTAATTTGTTGGCGTGCTGCAACAGCATGAGGTCGAACTTGCCGCGGTCCACATGGTAGGTGTAATTCCGGTCGACGCCCGCTTGTTCGCGCTCGTCAAATCTAATAGCGGCGCCAATGTCGGCGTGGCAATCCGCAGCCAGACCTTCCCATCCGAGCTGGTAGGGAACCTTTTGCTTGTCGTCCGCAGTCCAGACCGCGCCAAACTTGTGGGGAAACTTTGCCTCTTCCATCTGAGGAAGAAAATCGAGGTCTTTGAACACGCGCGTCGAAGCCGGGACCAGCGACTCGCCGACATGCGGGCGCGGAAACAGCTCCCGCTCAAACACTACGCAACTTACGCCAGCCTTGGCCAGGTAAGCGCCCATGGAGGATCCGGCCGGCCCTCCGCCAATAATCGCGACATCGAAATCCGGCCTGGTAAGAACCAACGCTTCGTCCTCGCTTCTCCGACTACGCAGCTGGCAACCGCGATCTCGTAAGGCGGGTGGAAATCCGCAGTTACCAGAGACAATACCACTGATTCAACGCAATGTAACGGCGATGCCCGCGCTATCCGTAACGACCGTGCGCTCAAGGCAAGCGAACCCAAGTGTCGGATGTGACACTCACGATCCCAGCCAAAACAAGGGTACAAGGCCCAGCGCGGCGAGGGCCGTCAGAAGGGCGAGGCTCTGTACGCCGGTTTTCCGGTCGGCCAGGCTGTAGGCGTAAATCCCCTTCACGAAATTGTTGCTGGCGGCAGCGATCCCAACCGCAGCCGCAGCCACTTTCAGAGGTGTGAGAGCACCCGCTGCCTGGGTCATCCCCATGATGAAGGGATCTACGTCAGTAACACCCATGATGGCAGCGAGAGAATTCACTCCCGCTCTGCCGAGATAAGTGACGGCCAACTGAGTAGCTATCAGCATCGCCAGAAAGATCGCGGCGAAGAAGAACGCCGCGAGCAGCTCAAGCGGATTCTTAGGTTCGAATTCCCGCTGGACCGCCTGAGCATTTGCATCCGCCCGGCGAGACCAGAGCCAACCAACGCCGACCGCGAGAGCTGCCAGCACGAGAAAGGGCAACGCCAGCAGAGACAAAAGGTGCCGGTTGAAAATGGCCAAAAGAACAATCAAGCGCAAGTACATAACGCCCGAGGCGATCAGGATGCCTCCGGCGAAGAGGTGAGGATGCTGTTCACGAGCGGCCCGGCGTGCCATGACGACCGTAGTGACGGTCGATGAATACGCGCCGCCGAGCAGCGCTGCCAGCACAACTCCGCCCCTTTCCCTGGTCAACTTCTGCAGCACGTAACTTCCGTAAGAGATCGCGCTCACCGCAACCACAACGAGCCAGGTTTTGAAAGGGTTGATGTGGAACCGGGTAAACTCCTGATTCGGAAGAACGGGCAGGATCACGCCTGTCAAGAGCAGAAACTTGGCGAACGTAAGAATCTCGCGCGGAGCTACGCGAACGGCAAGTTTCTCTAGCACCGTCTTGAGATCCAGCAGCAGCAGGCTGGCAACGCTCAACGTGGTAGCAATCCAGAAATGTCCGTAACAAACGAGAGCACCAACCAGGAATGTCGCGAGGCCTGACATCTCTGTGGTGACACCCACGGCCTCAGGGGACGACAGCTTGTGCCAGTAAGACAACAGCAAAAAACCGGCGATTACCAGAAAACCAACCGTCACCGGTAACAGTTGCGAGCCCGAAATAAGGGCAATGGAATAACCGATGAGGCCGATGAGGGGGAATGTGCGGACGCCGCCGAAGGAGTAGGAGCCTCCCTCTGCCTTGTGCTCTTCGCGCTCCAGTCCAATCAGAAAAGATAAGAACAAGACCAGGACGATCTTGACCGCATCGGGGGGCAGACGCTGATAGAGATCCACTAGAATTTCTCCCAATGGATTTGTAGCGAGAGGACCTGGACGGTCAGTTCGACTCTGGCGCGGCGAGGGTGACCACAGTCATCGATCATGCGGCTTCCGAGAACTGCTGAGCAGCTTACTCGTTGGCACGCAGTCGAAGCAATTGCGTCATCCGACGGCATTCTCAAGCGGCCCGAGGCAAACTTGGGGGTAACTTCAGCTCCGCACGCGACTGAAGAACCTGCAACACGTGAGCGCGCGACACAATGCCTTCGATCTTCCCGTCCGACATGACGGGCAATTGATTGACGTCTTCGCGCCCCATGATCTCCAAAGCCTCCATCGCCGGCATATCGCGAGAAACGAAATGGACCTTGTCCGCGGAACGCATGACGCTGCGCACGGGCGTGAACGGCCACGCCCGCGGCTCCACCGTGCGCACTTCGTTGGGCGTGATCACACCGAGCAGGTGACCATCCTGGATAACCAGGAAGAACCGGCGGCCGGTACGCAGCAAGTGTTCGTGCACGAAATCCTGCAATGAGAGCTCGGGATCGACCGTATAGCTATCCGTGGACATCACATCTTTCACGCTCATGCCCTGGAGAAGTGTGCGAGATTTTACCTGCATGTAAGTAGCGCCGGCCGCTTGCAAAAGGAACCATCCGATGAAGGCAATCCAGAGTCCGCCAAGGCCTGCTCCCTGAAAGAAGCGGAGAATTCCGAAGCCGATGAAGAACACGGCGATGATCTGCCCAACAATGGCCGCTGTCCGGGTTGAGCGCTCAGCGTCACCCATCGCCCACCACAGGATGGCATGCAGGACTCGCCCACCATCCAGCGGAAAGCCCGGAATCATGTTGAACGCAGCCAGGGCAAGATTGATGTAACCGAGCCATACCAGGAGGGCAGTGCCGGGTGTGGTTGCGGAGGTCCACGGAGTCCAGCCGGCAAGTCTGGCCAAAGCCAACGTGGCGGCGCCAAGGACTCCGCTGGTGATGGGGCCGACGATGGCCATCCAGAATTCAGTGCTGGGGTCGGAGGCTTCCTTCTCGATTTGAGCGACGCCTCCCAGCAAAAAAAGCGTGATTTTATGCACTGGAATTCCGCGGGCCTTGGCGACGACCGCGTGAGACAACTCGTGCGCAAACAAGCAGGCAAAGAAAAGCAGGCCTGTGATGATGGCTGTGCTCCACACCAATGCATCACTCCAATCGTGATTCACGGCATGGAATTGTGCGACCAGCGAAAACGTGATCAGCAGCGCGATTACCAGCCAACTATAGTGCAAGCCCAGCTCGACTCCGAATATTGTGCCCAATCTGATCTGCGATTTCACGATTTGTAGCCGCCTTTCTGCTGCCCGTTGCGACCGAGTAGAGCGTGCGGGATCATCAACGTCCCGTGATGTGAATTAACATCTCAAGACAGCACGTACGCTCACGTCATTCGAAATAATGAGCGATTTTCTTACCTGCAACCTCCGTGTAGTAGACGCTGACCTTAGCGCCCTTCTCCGTTCCCTTGGCGACATCTTTACCTCCGTCCTTGGCGGCGTGGTCAGTCAGCCGGAAGGTTGACTCGACGCCGTCGCTGGACTTGACGACGAGTGTTTTGCCGCCTCGATCAATGTCCTTGATCGTGCCGTCCGTAGTTTCCAAACCGCCTTTTCCCACTTTGTCGATCTCCACTGCTGTATCTTCAGTGCCTTTTGTGGTGTAGTGGGCAACCACTTCCGTTCCCTCCTTTAAGCCATGCCAGGAATCTTTAGCGGCCGCGGCTGAAGCATCCACGCCGTGGACTGTTGTCTTGTCGAGAAAGTGCACGGTGTGCTCCGTCCCATCGTCCGTCTTCACCACCATGGTTTTCGTCGACGAATCGATCTTCTTGATTGCGCCGTGCACGGCGCTGACAACGTCTTGGGCTGCGTAGGCGGTCGAAACCAGCAGTACTGCGAGGATTACTCTACCAATCAGTTTCATGGTGTGTGAGCTCCTGATCTTCAGATTTAACTTCAGATTTAACTCCTCAATCCTGGGAAGACCATAGCAATGCCCTTTTTTACTTTTTCGCGCAACCCGCACTGCAATATCATCTTTGCCGTTCAGTCCCGAGCCGGACGATTCACTGATCGTCAGCTTCGCAATCTCTATTGGCATCTGATTCATTCGCTGTGCCTGTGCGGGGAGTCAAACTTCCAAATGGTGGCCTTCCTGCTGTCCGCAGCTCGCGCATAGCTGGTAGGCACAGCAGGCAACGGCATTGTAAACCTACGTTCGGGACGATTCCCCGTTTTTTCAGCTTATGCAGGACGGTAGACTCTGGATCGATGAAACGACATTCCACTGAGTCTCCCTAGCGTTGTGTCGAATGAAGCCCCCGGCCGACGCCTTCCAAACCTCAGGAAGATCGCCGGGCCAAGGGGATACAGCTGTTCCTGGTTATGAGGGCTTCGGCCCAACGCCGATTTCGCCTCTCAGTTCGTGATACTCGCCGAGAACCTTCGCATACTGCACGGCGTCCTCAGCGGACTGGGTCAGGTTGCTACCCTCCGCGTACAGGTTGTCGACATACTGCCGGTACGTCGGGCTCGTCAGATCGTACCGGTGGGCGTTGACATACAGAATTGCGTCTTGGGTACTGTCCGCCATGAGCACGACGCTCGGTGCGATGCGATCAATCGTCTTCTGCTGCCAAGGCGCCACTGCCCGGCGAATCGTCTCCAGACGGCACAGTTTTTGGCCCATGTCGTTGACTTCTTTCTTCATCTGGCTCAACTGATCGACATGAGCTTGCCAGCTCATATCCGGGTGGAATGAGAAACTCTGCAATTTTGCAGCGAGGTCCTTGACCTGCCAGGAGTCGGCTTGGACGTTGTTAAAGAGAGTATCCGCCTCTCGATGGAAATCCCAGGTGTATGAAGCCGCAGTTGGCTTACTGCATACACACTTGGTGGCTGTGACCGCTCCCAGAGTGAGAGGGAAGACAGCCAATGCCGCCGACACTCCAACAATTGTGATCAAACGTCTGATTGTCATCATCTCGTGCCTCCTTTATTTACTTAGATGCTAAGTGAGATGCTGTAGATGCCGTGTGGCCGGGCGGAAACGGCCCAATAAAATGGGGGGGCAGAGCTTTCAACACGGTGACCAGCGATTTCGCTAAACCAATTCCGTCCTCGCCCGATGTAATCCATCTACGGAGTCGCGATCCAGCCGAACCTAGCTGTGCGATAATTTTCGCAACGCACAGAGGAACCCATGTCGAAATACGCAGATTTAAAGGGCAAGAAAGTGGTCATCAAGCCTTCATGGTACGATCGGCCAACCATCGGCACAATTGTGGCGGCAGAGGACGAAGGGCTTTGGCTCACCATGGAATACGGAGTGTCGCCCTCGGAATTTTCGCCCGAACTTCCCAAGGCCGTCGAGACCAGAATCTCTACCCTCAAGAATGGCGTCTATTTTATTCCGTTGTCGCATATTCACTACGTTCTTAGCGAACGCTCATTGCCCTCAGGGAAAAAAACAGAGACTTAATTTGGCGAGACGACTGCGAGACGACTGACGCATTTCAAACGTGCGTTCACTTTTCACGTTCGCCGGCTCGTATTGGAGCGGCTTTGTAATATCCGTAGTACACCTCGTCGGCCTGCGATTTGCGGGTGAAAAAGAAGAGGACCTTGGCTTGCGACTTCATCGCAAAATGCTTCGGAAGCCAGATCCCGTCCTCGACGGGTGTTTTCTCCAGTTCGAAGCGTGTGCCCGGTTCTACTTCAGCGAGGAAACCTCCAATTGAAACCGGGCGTATGACCGTGGCTTCGACCTTGACCCATTGAAAAGTGTTTTCGTCGATCCAGAGCTTGCCTTCCATGCCTTTCAAAACCTCGGCCTGGTAGTTGGGAGGTTCGTAGCCGGGACGGGGAGTCGCTTTGAGCACGTAAACCTTGTACGGCCCGAATGTTTGTTCGCCCAGGAGCTTGAAGTTGAGAGCCTTTGTCAATTGTTCCATCATGAGGTGATCCCGCTTGCGCTCTTCTTCAAACCTCTCGATGCGGTCCGCGCGTTTCTGTGGCGATTCCCCTTGGCGGTCGACGATGACGGCTTCCACCTTTTGCTGTTCTTGTGTTTGCCGCTCCGGCGACAGTGGCTTGCCGTTCACGGCTATCAAACGCTCGTAGGGAGAACCCAAAATCATGAGTTCGTCGTATGTTCTGGTCCCTCCTCCTTGTTGCGCGTCACGCTCGTAGTAGTCATAGTCCGGAGCCGCTTTCCAATCCGCCGCATTAGCCTCGACCGAACGGCGAATGATGGTATCGCCGTCATTCTGGGCAAAGCACGCAGCGACCAGCGCTGCAGCGAGGGCGAGTTGCTTGGCAATGCTGTTCAAATTGGGCTCCACGCTATGATCCCACGCTGCTACGGCAATCGCTACACGTGTATTGCGAAAAACGACCAGGTTCTTGAGTCTCCCGGCAAGAACGGTGGCGCGAGCTTGTGAGACACTCTGGTCAACTGCACGAGAGCAAGACAATGTAGCACGAGGTCCGGTGCAAACGAGGGAGGACTTGCGATGAAAATGTCCCGGTTTCGAATCATCACGTTTCTCGTACTCTCGCTGTTGTTGCTTGTCGCCATCTCGGTATTCGGAAAGTGGTATGCGCCGGCTTTATTAGGCGATGCCGGATTACGATTGCAGCATTTTCTGCTTCACCCGTTATTCAATCTGGGCGGCCTGCCAATCACGTTTTTCTTCCTCCTCAAAGCCGCGACTTTTCTTGTCGCTCTAACTCTCGCGTCGCATTTCACGATGCTCTTGCTGCAGAAGAGAGTGCTTACTCTTATGCCTCTGGCACTTGGGCAGCAATATGCCGTCGCAAGAGTGATCTCATATCTGGTTTTTGCTCTTGGCCTTGTCGTCGGCTTGCAATCCCTGGGACTGAATTTGAGCAGTCTGGTGGTGGTGGGCGGCGCGCTCGGAATTGGGGTCGGATTGGGCTTGCAGGCAATCGTAAGCAATTTTGTTGCGGGACTCATCCTGTTGTTGGAGCAGCCGATAAAACTCGGCGACCGCATTGAAGTTGGCAACACATACGGAGACGTGGTTCGGTTGCGGGGGCGCAGCACCTGGATACGAACTAACGACAACGTAGTCATTATTGTCCCCAATTCGGAGTTCATCAACCAGCGCGTTACCAATTGGACCGCGAATGACCGGCAGGTCCGAATATCGCTTCCAGTTGGCGTCTCCTACGATAGCGATCCAAAAAGTGTTCGAGAGGTTCTCCTCATGGTCGCCAAGAACCATCCTGATGTTCTGGCCGACCCGAGTTCCGAAGTCATCTTTGTCGGACTGGGAGACAGTTCGCTAAACTTCGAACTTCGGGTGTGGACCATTCAGCAAGTACAGACACCTGCGCGACTGCAGAGCGATCTTTACTTCGCAATTTTCGAAGCATTTCGAAAAGAAAATATCGAGATGCCGTTTCCGCAGCGCGATCTCCACATCAGATCGATTGCTGAGCCGGTGGCGGCTGCCCTGTGCCCCCACACAGGCAGTTCCCCGGCCTAGTCATCATGCGAGAGGGCATTCGCTCTGAACTGGGAGTGGGAGCGCAAGTCCTCCGGGAAATTAGGACCAATCGCGATCAAAGCTGTGGCAATTGGCGGCTCTCGGGAAGTTCAGTCGGAAAGTGTGCGAGAATTTGGCACGCGCCCGCTAGCGGCAGCGCGCGTTCCCTATGGACCAGCCTTATACCGAGCCGAGGATTGATGAATACCTGCGCCAGCGGCTGATGCCGGTGGAAGGTTCAATTCCACACATACCAGGCATTGAGATGTACGGAAATTCCATACCCGCCGGCACCGTCGGTGGCGATCTGTTTGAGTACATCAATTTCCAGCAGCGTTACGACATCGATGCACGCATTCGACGGGCTCAGACCCTGTCGAAGGAGTTTCTCAAGCCGCTGCCACCCGGCGCAACGCCACATAATTCAGTGGACGACCATGTGGAATGGCTGAAATCGAGGCCGAACTACAAGCCGGAGATGGAAACTCATTACAGGGAGGCGAAAAGTTCGGAGCAGGCGCGCGTTGCGGAAGATCTCCATGCGCTTTACACGATGGCTGGAGTCCTGGTGGTGGACGCGCAAGGACACGGCATTATCTCCGCGAAGATTGCGTCCACGGTGCATGACACTTTTCACGCTCTGATGCTCGCCGCGCTTGACCGGCGCGGCAGAACTACACCTGAGCTATTTGAAAAGCTCAACCTGCGGCTGGCGCAATCGGTCACTGCTCGCAATGCTCTGGGCAGAACTGAAAAAGAGAACGCGAGAGAGATCGCCACTATGCTGTATGGCGAAATACACCCTCACGGGTATTTTCGGTTCGTGAATTTTGGACATCCGCCCCCACTCGTGTTCTCAGCGGAATATCTCAAGTTCATGAAGTTTCCAGGGGACCAGATGGTCCAATTCCTTGCCCTGGGCCTGCAGATCCCCGAGGATGATCCGGACCGTAACAAATATTTCTCGATGCAGCCTCGAGACCGCAGGTTGAACTCTTCCGGTATCGCCGAGCTGACGCTGATGAGTCCGGGAGATATCCTCTTTCTATATACGGACGGCGTCTATGACGGCTCTGATGAACAAGAACGCCGCCAACTCGAGAACGTCATCCGCGATCATCACCGGCAGTCTGCCAAGGAGATTTGCAACGCCCTGCTGGAACACGCGGTGAGGCAGGACGAAGGTCGCAGACAGAATGGCGAAGATGACCTCATCGACGACAAAACCGCGTTCGTCATCAAGAGGATATAGCCAGCTGGAATGCGCCAAGCCCGGGCAGGATTTTCCCGAGTGCGCCCCATGCAATCGCCATCATCAGGATGGCGAAAAGCAGCATCAGAACCGCTCTTGCAAGATGAATGTGCGGCAAAGAAAGGCACGCGCACCACCAGAGATGGCGAAACGAAGTACTCGGTGATGGCGCGCCGGCCTCACTTTTGCGAGCCTATCTTACAGTGATGGCATCACTTTCCTGGTCGAGGCCAGCCTTGCCAGACATCCCCATCTTGCCAGCGACGTCTTCGGCAATGCGAATGTGATCCTGCAGCGTGGGGAGCGTTTGAGCAGCGTAGTTCTTGGCCGCTTCATCCTGACCGTGCTCAATTTCTGATTCAAAAGCAGAAATCACCTGCTTGTGACCTGTAAGTTCGTCGCGCAAGTAGGTTTCGTTAAGTTTCGCACCGGAAAGCTTCTTGAGCTCATCTTCACGAGCGCGATCACCTGCACTTGGAGTGGCTGGCAGAGCGACTCCAGCCCCTTCCGCTACTGTGGCCAAGCTTTGGCTGGCCTGGGTGTGGTCGGTCACCATGCGTTTGGCAAAGTCCTCTACACCGGGATCCTTCGATTTCTGCTCTATCATCTTGGCGGTTTCGATCTCCGCGAGATTGGCCTCTGCGGCACTGGTGATGAACGAGCGGTCTGCCACACTGAGACTATCCGCTGGCGACTTGCTTACTTGCTTTCGCGGCGAAGCGATAAGATTACAGCCGAGCAACAATCCCGAACAGACAATGGCGATTCCCAATCCTTTTTTCATGACCTTCCTCCTCCAATCCATTTGATCTGACGGAAACCGAGATAACGGGCGAGGTGCACTGTACTGTGGCATTGGTGAACTCATTCTACAAAGTCCGGGCACGTATCGGGCGGTGCTTGGTCCGCCACCTGTTGAACCCGCGGCTCTAATACTTTGGATGGATCCGGCCTCGAGAGGGTTGTTAGCTAAATATCGTATTGCGATATATATCAACCATCTCCAGGATCCTCGGCCGTTGCTACCGATTCTGCTACCGGGCAAGACCGTGAACTAAGAAAAGTGCGAAATATAGGCAGAGTGGTGAGCGCGGTAGGAATCGAACCTACAACCTACTGATTAAGAGTAGGCGAGTCTGATCGGGTCTCCCACGTCTTATCACCATTATGAGTCAATCACTTACCGACAACCAAGCCCGCACGGAAGCAATCAGCTCTGGTATTGAAAAGAAGCGCTTTAGCGCACATGGGATCGAAGCGCACGGCACACTTA
>CAVRCN010000017.1:0-896467 GCA_963719575.1 uncultured Acidobacteriaceae bacterium | reverse complement strand
AGTTCCCAGCTAACTGCGGATTGGCAGCGACGTGAAAACTCCCCGCGTCTCCGCTCGCACTGGAGAGCATTTTTGGAGTTGCGTGGCGGAGCATCATGGCGGATTGTAGTCAGCTGCAGGAGCGCAAAGAAGTGACTTTGGGGACTCTGACCGCGGGCCCTAGAACTGAACCAACCCATGTCGTGTCGACAGGATCGATACCCGCCCTTGCAAAGAATGTTCAAGAACGTAAGGACGGGCCACTCTTTATGTGAGTGGTTCTCCAGGCAGATCGAAGCCTGAACCACCCGCCGGATGTGAGCGCAAGCGTCATAGCTGAATCCAAGCGCGTCGTAAGGATAAGATCAAGGGACCCGCGCATCATCACTCAGGGAGCGCTGATTTGGAAGACCTTGATCGACCCCGATGGCGACTCGGAAACCGCAAGCACTGATCCATCCGACGAGAGCCGCAATGGCTCACCCCCGCCCCCAGCGAGCCCCGTATACACGTTGGGAATCGCCGTCTCAGGCGTACTGTTGCCTTTTGAAAAAACAAACAAGTTGACCCTGAGATCCTTCGGGCGTGGCGAGTCCACAAGCACATCGCGTTCGCGTGCATAAACACTGACGACTGCGAACCTATTTCGGTCACTTGAAACGACTAGTTCTCCCGTAGGCCTAAAGTATTGAGGGCTGATTTCGCGCACAAGCTGTCCGTTCGAAACATCGATCAGTTCTAATCCATAGGCAGGAGGTTTACCGGAGTGATCAATCCTATGGCTCGGAGCGACGACAACGTGATCGTCGTCAAAGAAACGAGCTACAGCCGATATGCTCTCGCGTGAATGACCTTTCCCAGAATTGACCGCCACTCGAAGAGTACGCAATGTTCGACCACTCGAAGTGTCTATGACCTGCAAGTCGACGGCTCCGTCTGTTGGGACAACAGTAACGGCGAGCTTGCCATCTGCGGAAAATGATTGAGGAATCGCAGATGTCGTCCACCCGGTTATTTTCCTTTGGGAAGAAGCATCGATTAGCTGAGTGTAGAAACTGGAGCGCTCGTCTTGCGAATACGTTATGGCGGCTGTCGCGCCGGTCATTGCCGATATCTGAATCGGTGTTCCCGCAAAATCGGCAGGAGGGGCAATCGAGACCGATGTTCCCCCGTTCTTTGCATCAAGGCACCAAGCGCTCTTCACTGCAAGTGCCAGAAGATACTTTTGGTCTGCTGTAAAAATCAAGTCCTTCACATCGTGAATGCGGGCAGCGCCAGACGTCGTATCTGCCCCGAGCTTATGCTTCCAGACCAGCTTGTCGGAGGAGATGTTCCATACCGCGACCCACAATTCGGCTCCCACCGGATGCGGCGAGCTTCCCCAGCTGGCATAGAGCACCGCTACCGCACTGCCATCCGGCGCAATATCGAATGCCCTGACCTGTGCTGTTTGGCCGTGGTCTGTAAGCACAGAGGGCAGGATTTCTCCGACGACGCGGGGTCCAGTTCCCTCAGCGGCGGCCACGTGTTTGCCAGCACCGATACTAATCATGCCGATTACCAACAGAGAAGAAAATGTCTGTCTCAACATTGTGATCTCAACACCCATGCTTGACTTTGAGAAGCACATCGACAATCCCGTGCGTCAGGCCGCCAAGCGGTGAAAAAACATATCCCGAGTCCATATGAGCCGTGAAATAAAAGCCTGTTTCGTCAACCGCATAGGTGGTCGGATCGTTTAGCGGATTGCAGGCCCCCCCGCCTGGGTACACAATGTGCAGGGATGAACCGATGCCGGTGAAATTAGGGGAATATCGTCCACAATTGCCAAGCATCGGCGGAGGCGTGTAGCCGGGCACGAAGAAATCGAAATTACAGGCACCATTCCTCATGCCGGGATCACCGGCATCGGTACCCGGCATGCCCTGCGGGAACGCAGTCGCACCAACTAGGGTCACAGGGACGCCGATCTTGGAGTTCACGGCCGCGAGAACCTTCGTCTGGCACTTCTTGCACTTCGGTTTCTTCGTAGGGCAGAGACCGAAGGGATCGCTGAGAGATGCTGGATCGTTTCCCGCATAAGTGTAGAAGTTCGATCCGCTCCCGGGGAAACCCAACGGGTCCTCTCCGAGGAACCTGCCGGCAGTGGGATCGAAATACCTGGCACGGTAGTAATAACGGCCGGTCTCAGGATCGAACTCGCGTCCTGTGTATTGGAATGGATCGACAAGCGTGCCGGTAGATGCGGTTAGGTTGCCGAAAGAATCGTAGCTGTAAGTGCCCGCAATCGTGCTCGCAGAGTTTGTCAGCGATGAGACTGAGCCCAGCCCGTCTTGTTCGTAGAAGCTAACTGTGCCGGAGCGGACTTCCGACAGCGGCTCGTCGACATCCGAGCCTTGGGTATAGCGAGCGAGGACGTTGCCGCCGTTGTCGATCTCCTCGATTGTCTCGGGGCCATCGTAGAGGTATACAGATGGGCCCGATGCAGTTCTGCCGATAAGGTGCCAGCTATTCTGTTGCATTGTTTGGGAGTTAAGTGCTTCGAAAGACTGTGCCTGAGTACGATTTTTTCTCTCGAACCCTGGACGCGAGTTTTCGGCTAGTTGAGGGTTGGCGGCTGACGAAAAAACTCTCCGCGTCTCCGCGATGGAACCGAAGGGCGCTTCCGTGATCGCTAGAGAGGTCATCACTGCTGATTGTAGTCAGCCAAGAGGGGCGGGAAGAAGTGCCTTTGAGAACTCCGAGTGCGGGTACGTGTCGGGCTGCATCGACGGATTGCTGCCGGTCGATTAGTCGTCACTTGAGAGATGATGATAGTCCGTTACAGTCAAAGTTCTTCGCAGAACACTCCTTGAGAATGCTAGACACTGCTTCGCGCTTTTCATCTCCAGACATCATTTCGTCGACGGTCGCAAGTGCCCTCGGATACTCGCGGAAGATGCTCCAGTTCTCTGCAACGAGCGCGGGGTTGCGACGAAGGAGCTTTTCAACATCATCTTCCATCTGCTCCGCTGCGTCACCCGTAGTACCGTGTGCGAGCACGAACAGGCGTAAGTATTTCCGAATGGCATCCCGATCGGCTGTAAGAACCAGCTTGTACAGCTCGCCGATGTAGGTGGAAACTGGTCCCAACGGTCGGAACGGAAGTTTGCTCTCGTCTGCCCCAGGCCCCTGAGAATGACCTATCTCATCAAGCAGCCAAAGGCTGTGTGCGGACGCTTCGTCTGCGGGCACAGAGGCCAAGAATGATGTCACATCTTTTCGCCCGCCTTTCACGTATAAACTGAGCGAACATACTCGGACTGCTACCGGGTCTTGCTGCGTCGGTGGGCAGCAGGTGCGAGCGGCCTGAAAAGAGACGTTTGCGACTCGACTCATGTACTCGAGATACTTCTGATCGACTTCCTTTTGCTCCTGCAGAATCTCCTCCGCGATAGCTCTCTTCCCAATGTAGTCTTTGCCGACTTCTGTGACATACCTCTCCTCAAGCCGAGTTCTCTTGGAATAGAGGCCCGATGGGAGAGAACATATTTGCGACAATGCCGGTCTGCATGCTATCAACACAGCCGCCAGGAGCACGATACGCATTCTGATCTCTCTCCTAGTAAACGACGATATTCGTAAGCGGATCTGCTATGGTGACACCAGTTATCAACTCCATGCAGCTATCGCTTGTTCTTATGCAGCCTTCCATAGCGTGTTGCGTTCCTACTCGTCCCCTCAGGTCCGGCACATTTGCCCGACCAGAGTGCACTCCGCATCCTTGGCATGACGGACGTGAAAAGACGAATATCCCGTAGGATCCGAAGCCCCCGTTGGGATCTGGTGGATGATTCTTGTGATAGAGATAAGGGTATGAACCGTTGGGCCATATGCCCACACTTCCCGTTGCCGCGTTGTTGTGGGCTTCACATACCGCCAACAGATTCCCGAAGGCATCGTAGATGTATAGCAACCCTCCCTCGCGGTCAAACACGAGCGTCGAGAGACCAAGTGGATCGACAGAATCCAATGGCCGGTTCTTGACGTAATCGTAGAAGTTGACACCAGAATCAAACCCCATCGGGTCTTCGCTGATAAACCTGCCACCGCGTTGATCATAGTAGCGGGCACGGTACTGGTAGATTCCGGTTTCGGGATCGAACTCGCGCCCGGTGAATTGAAACGGATTGGTCAGCGTGCCAGTAGAAGCAGTCAACTTGCCGAAAGAATCATAGGTATATGTGTTCGCGAGAGCTGAGGCGGGATTGCTGAGCGAAGTAATTGAGCCGATTCCATCCTGCTCGAAATAGCTCGTCACGTCAGAACGGAGTTCGGCAAACGTCTGATCCATCACTTGCCCTTGCGTGTATCGAGCCAGGACATTCCCGCTGTTGTCCACTTCTTCGATGACATTCCATCCTTGTCTGAGCGACCCGTCATAGAGGTAGACAGATGGGACCGATGCAGTTCCGCCGCTAAGGTGCCAGCCATCCCATTGCGTTGTTTGGGACTTAGGTGCCGTGAAGTTCGGTGTCGGCGTGGGATTTTCTCCCTCGGACCCCAGGCGCGAGTTCTCGACTAATTGTGGCTCGGCAACTAAAGAAAAAAATCCCTCGATCTTTGAAGTGCAACCCGAGAGCCTTCGGTGACTTCGTGGGGACTGCATCATTGTTGATTGTAGTCGGCAGAGCGCGAGCACAGAAGTGACTTCTGAGATGTTACCCAGTGGCCCTTAGTCCTCGTCGTGATCTTCGTGGGCGAGTGGTACGCTTAGCTCTCCGCGCTCTTGAGCATCGTTCTCCTGGGCTGCGCCTGTCCTTTGCAAGTAGGCGGCGGGATGCGTGGCATTGTGGATTTGCTTCAGACGCCGGATGGAAACGTGCGTGTAGATTTGTGTGGTTGAGATTTTTTCGTGGCCGAGGATTTCCTGGATGAAGCGCAGGCCTGCGCCGTTTTCCAGCATTAATGTCGCCATGGTGTGACGGAACAAGTGCGGACCTCCGCCTTTGCCGATGTTCGCATTTAGCATGTAATCGTGCACCATGCCACTGAGATGGTCGCGGCTGAGCGCCTCGCCATGCTGCGAGAGGAACAGCGTCATGTCGTCGGGCTCAACTGCCAGCTCCGGCCTGACCTCGCGTAGATATTTTTCAATCCACTTGACAGCCCGTTCACCGATGGGCACTACGCGGTCTTTCTTGCCTTTGCCCTGGCGGATGAACAGAGTCCCCCCGCGAACATCGGTGTCGTAGAGTTTGAGTTGAATCAATTCGCCGCGTCGTATGCCAGTCGAATAGAGAGTCTCCATGATGGCGCGGTCGCGCAGTCCCATCGGTTCGGAAATGTTGGGTTGCTGTAACACGATTTCGACTTCCTCCACGGTCAGCACCTGTTTCGGAAGATGATGGCCAAGGCGCGGCAATTCCAGCTCCGAGGCCGGGTTGTGCAGGATGTGGTTCTGACGCGTCATCCAGCGGAACCAGCCGCGCAAGGGCACGAGCATCCCGTGCTGCGTGCGGAAGCTCAGCGGGCGGCCATTGCGCTGGCGATAGTGAAACAGGTAACGCTGATAGTGTTCCAGCACGGGTCGCGTGATCTCATGCGGACTCTCCAGCCCGCGGTCGTCGCACCAACGCAGGAATACACCCAGCTGATGGCGGCGGGTCTCGACTGTGTTTTCCGAGTACTGGCGCACCTGCATCCATTCCAGGTGCGGCGGCAACATCGCCTGCAGCGGATTTTGTGGAAGCGCGGCCTTCTTGGGCTTCGCCTTGCGCCGCCCGGCTATTCGGGCCATTACTTTACCCCGGTGGCGGCTGTGCCATTCGCTTTTCCGGTGGGTACAGGTACGACTACGACTCCACTCTCCCCGATCTCACCGAAGGTGTTTTTCCGAGAGTTCTGGTGCAAATCGGTTCTCAGCCGCGTTGTTAATAGCGATTGTTCACCCTCACCACCCTGCGACATCCCTCCGACTTGGGGCCGACTTGCCCCCGGCTTCTCGTCGTTTGCCCCCGACTTCCTTGTGTCGTTCGAGACTTTCAGCTTCTCAATCTCGATCAGCCCCGGCAGGAACGGTTGCTGCTTGTCGCCTTCTGGCATCTCGATCAGTTCGTACACGAAACTCTGGCCTCGTCCGCCACGATGCACGATGAGGTATTCCAGCTCTTCCAGCCGATGCAAATGGATTTTGAGCTGCGTGTCGCCCCATAGTGTGCACGCGCGCACGTCACGACGCGAGAAGCGATATTCCGGCCTCTCGATCTTCTCGACGGCGCACGCGCGGCTGACCATCATTTCGATCAGCAAGAGCAAGCGTCGCGTCTGTGGTGGTAGCTCATCGAGCGACCGGCCCAGCAAAGGTTTAATCAGTTCTTCGGCTAGCCTCACATCCTCCAGCGTGGACTCGATGAATTCCAAAGTCCGGTCGCCTTCGGTCTCGCGTCGGATCGGGCGCTGGTATTGGTACAGCATAGTGATCGCACGGATCAGGGTCAGATATTTCATGTGATCGCGCCGCGTGCGCGTCAGATTGTCAGGAAATGTCAGACCATCGGCGTATGGGTTCACCACGTGGATCGTCTTGAGCAACCGTTGTGCGTTGCGATGCAACTTGAGGATCGCCGAGCGCTGAATTTTGCTCCGCAGGCCTGCAAGAGTCTGTGCTTCACGTTGCTTCCGGTGTATTGCCCGCGTCTGCGCGCGGTCCTCGTCCACGGCGAGTATCAGGCAGCGATTCAACAGCTCTTCATCGAGATCGATGGCCGTAGTCGTGAGGAAGATCATCACCGGACCTTCGACGCGGTACTCGTGCGTCACCAGTCGTCCGCTCGTCGGATCTTTGCCAGTGCTCGCTATGGTGAGTACCCCCTCGCTCTGCAACAATTTCAGAGCGTAGGCCGCGCGTTGCGCGCCTTCATCCTCAGCGAGCGCCAGCACCTTGTTCTTGAGATCAGTTTGGCCCATGTAGAAGAGCGACTGCCCGCTTAACGCCGAGTATTGAACTTTGTGCTCCTCCGGCACCAAAGCCAACACCGCGTCCATCAACGTCGTTTTTCCAGCGGCCGATGCTGACTGCACCATCACGGCCAGCGGCGTGTCGAGCAAGCGCGAAACGGCGGAGAGATATCCGATTTTCTTGTTCGTCTCCTCCCCCACGACGCCGCACCGCTCGAAGTCAGCGAGAATTCGGTCGAGCAGGCGCGGATCGTGCAGCAGGTCCAGCGCTGCTGCCTTTTCTTCGACGCTCATCCCCACCTGTTTTTTCTCCGGCTCCAGAGCCTTCCGAATTTGCTCGTCTTGCAACTCCTCCAGCTTCAACCAGACCCGGCCCAGATCATGGCGGATGATTTCTTCCTTGATGCCCAGTTCCGCAGCTGCCTGCTTCGCAAATACCGTGCGTTGTCGTGCGAGATTGAGGTCGAACGTATCTCCGTGATAGACGAACTCGCCGCGAGCGTCCGTGCTCGACACAAAGATATTCACCTTCAACAGTCCGTGGCTCATGTTCTTGCTGAGACCCCGAATGCGATAGCGGCGGTTGCCCCGCGTCACAATGACTTCCTCGCCTTTGACCTCTGTAGGGACTTCGATAATCGTAGACAGGGCCGAAGGCAAAGACTCGCTTGGGGCTGGCTCATTTGCAGAGATTTGTTTAGCCGCTGCAGGAATCAAAGAAGGAAGCGGATCGCAAATCTTCTCTTGACTTGCAACAGGATGTGTCTCCAGAGCCTCTTTTCCCATCTGTCTCTCGATGAACGAGTTTGCGAGCCGCTTGCCTTTGCCGAGCCAATCGGCGCGGTTCAAGAGCACGCCTAGCCCTTTCCCGAGAGGCTGACACTTGACCCCACATTCGTTAGCATCCATGCCCTTCGGAAACTGCACTCGGAAGCACTCAATGCCCATCTCCATCAGCTCTTTCGCATGTTCGCGGGCCGCTTTCTCTCCCGCGTCGTCGCAGCCGTAAGCGATATAGATTGTCTTCGTGCCATGTTTCTGGAATGCGGCTTTGATCTCCTCGGTGAAGCCGTTCACGCCGTAGCTTGTAGTCACGTGGCGATATCCGGAACACCAGAAGGTCAGTGCATCGATCAGCGCCCCGCACAAGATGATTTCTTTTGAGGCTATTAGGGCTTCCTCGTTCCATACGCCACGGTGGGGGCCGGGCAGGTAGAGATGAGCCGGTGTTCCATCACGCAGTGCCGTGATCCGCGTGATCTTACGTCCGTACATCTGCACCACATCGCCTTCCAGATTGAAGATCGGAATCACCACGGAGCCGTTGAAATGCTCGTGCCCTGTCCGGCGGTACAGGCCCAGCTTTTGCAACCGCCCCCGCAGCTCCGCACCAGCGGCGCGGTTGGATGCTGGCAAGCGATAACCTATAGTGCGGTTGGCAAAGCCAAGCCGGAAATGTTCGATCATCTCGGAGGATTGCAAACCCCGCCGCTCCAGATATCTCAGCGCGTCGGTGGATTGCTTCAGCGTCTCGTTGTAGTAGCTCGCCATCTGCAAGAGCAGCGCGCGGTCATCCGCACTGCGATCAACCGGCGCGGGCAGTTTCGGGACAGTGGACCGTTTTCCAGCCGGCCGCGTGCTTGGTCCCAGAGGAAGGCCCTTTTTCAAAAGCTCCACGGCATGACGGTAGCTCACACCTTCGGCGTGCATCACCCAGGCGATCACGTCTCCACCACGGCGGCAGGCGCCCAGGCAGTTCCACAAGTTCTTATCAGGTATTAGGACTAGACAGGGCTCTTGATCGTCGTGAAAGGGGCAGATCCCGATCATGTCTGCTCCGTGCTGTTTCAGTTTCACCCCACACGACTCCGCCAGCCGCTGTACTGAGACGTTGCGTTTCAGCCGTTCGATCTCGCTCTCCTGGTTGCGTGCCATCGGCCCACTCCTTTTGGTCGGCTTTAACGTTTGGCAACAATCTTGTCACGAAGGATTCCTGCCATTTTTTGTCGGGCCACAAATCGTGATTTGCATACAGTAATTTACTATATCGAGTATGTAAACCTTCTTTCGCCTTCAAGTGCTCTAACATTGAGGTCATGCCGAAAAAGTCGAACCCGAAGCATGCTGAATCAGGCAAGGAAACGCTAGGTCAACGTCTCGCGCGGATTCGGAAGGAGCGCGGCTTCACGCAGCAACACCTCGCCGAACGAACTGGTCTTATCCAGGTGTTGATCTCAGACTACGAACGCGGCAAGCTACGTCTTTCTGCCGAGATGGCTATCCGCTTTGTCGACGTTTTGGGAGTCACCACCGACGAACTGTTGCGTGGTACGAAAAGCCCCGCACGACTGAAATGGCAGCCCAGCCTCAAGCTCCTGCGGCGGATGGAACAAATTGAGAAGCTGTCACTGCATCGGCAGCGGGCGTTGCTGGCCGCGATCGATTTTGTTTTGCAGAATCCGCAGATCGATGGACTCGAACCGATGTCGGGTATCCAGCCAGAGAGGCCCAGAACAGGAGCCGGTCGCACACCGCATGGCGTTCCCCGTCGCACGCGACGACACCGGGTTTAACGGAAAGCATCAGGGAGCGTATCTCGCCCGCTGCTCTGCTGTTTTCGGTGACCAATTCCTCGGGTGGGGACCAACGACTCGAACGCGCGGGCTGTACCGTCCTCTCCCGCGCCTGTTCGGCTAGAAGCAGTGTGGTTCACAGACTCTGCCCACTGCTGGGCAGGAAGGAGATCTTCCAGGAATGCTTCGGGAGCGGCGTGGACGAAGATTGGAGTCCGGCAGCCGTGTTTCAAAAGCGGCGCACTCAGCCTTCGAACACATCTGCGCCGTCGAAACCATGCGAACGGTTCTCCGCGACCAAACTTGGAACCGTTTTTGGAACCGTTTATCGCCGAAAGCACTCCAAAGACGCCGGAGTGCTCCGTCTAAGTCATTGAAAGTACGTGTACTCCAACATATGCTCCCCGGCTGTTAACCGGAGGGTTGTAGGTTCGAGTCCTACCTGAGGAGCCATTTCTTTTCTAAGCCACTGACTCCGCACGGCTACGACGTTTTTGTCTAATGTTCTTTCTAATGTTCCGCCACCTTGCAGGCATGGCCATCTACGGGATTTCCATCGCTGCCTGTAAAAGAGAAGCCCAGAAACCGATGCTGGGGTTGGGTACAAGGGATGTTGATGGATCGATCCACCCTGTCAACACATTCGTGGGCAATCAGGAGCTTTCGGGCGCCACGATCTGGTACCGCGCAACAGGGTAGGGCGTAAATCGATGCGGCTTGTCCGGGTCGTATAGCACCGTCAGAACTGGATTTTTGGGCGGCGAACCTCGTGATACAGATCCTTTTATAAGATTTCCGGCGGCGTCATGGTATTCCAATTGCCACGCACCGCCTCCTCCGGCCCCGCCCATAGAGAAGGATGTGACCACAGCGCGGGCTGGCTTACCCCACTTGAGCAGGTTCTGTTCCTTCTTATGCGTGAAGTATCCGATCAAGAGAAACAGGGATCCGAGAACTGCGCTGGGCCAGAGCCTCCAAGTTGTTTGCCACGTAATGAGCCCAAGAAACATAAGGAGTAAGAGGAACGGGATGCTCCGCCGCAGGCGAGTGCCCAGACGCCCGCTGGTAACTGGCCGAGGAGCGGGAAGGTTGAGTTCCGGCGGGAGTCTCCATTCGTTGACAGCTTTGCTCATCTGTTCAGCGCCCAACTGCTCTTTGGCCTGGAGGAACTGCTCAGGGGACTGACCGGACCGTTTTCGCTTTACGCTGAAGTCCCAGATCTGCCAGAGGAGTGACCCAAATGCGAAAATCGCAAACAGACCTGCAAGGAATGCCAGGATGTACCAGACGATGCGCGGGCCGTTGGCGATGGCCAACATAACGAGTCCTGGATGGTTCACCGAACCGCTCGAGCGATTGTTCATACTCTACTCTCGACACCACCGGAATTTTCTTCTTTTGATTGCAAGAACAGCACCCGGTGTACAGTCATCATCTCGCATCCGCACGTCAACCTTGAACGTAGAACTCACACGGGCTGAAAAGAACGCCACAGGTGACAGATCGTGGTTCTGGGCGCCCACACTATAACACCACAAGAATCGCCGCACAGTTCGACGACTCACAGAATGCGCAGTGGCCACTTACCTCCGCTTAAGCGTAGGTGGAATCGCCTGATTTCGAGGGTTTGGGAGCCGGAGTGGGACTGGAACGCTAAGGTTTCCAATTGAAGGAGTAGGCCGAGAAGGACGTGGGGCGCAGAACGTCAATCTGGAGGTGAGTTGGGGGCCCGGGCTGGGTGAACACCAGTTCTAGTTTTGTCTCGGTGCCGGGCGCGGCATCTGGCATGTTGACTTCCTGTCGCTCGACTGGGATGTTGCCTGCGCCGAAGAACAACCCTCGCAGCTTGTAGCCTCTGAGTGTGTAGGCGGGAAGATCGCTGCGGAGTTTGATCAGCACCTGAAATTTATTCAGTTGGTGTTGCACCGCGAGTGAGTCGATGGGGCTGGACTCGCGGCGGAGAAGTTCATAGGACGGTTTTTGCGCGCCGTAGAGGTCCACGACTCCGTGGACCCGCTGCTGCAACGAACCCACGCCGCGGTCGCCCATCTGGGTACGGTAGTCGTTGTAACAAAAGAAAATGGCGCCGCCGACGAAATCTTTCGAGCGGATTGCGGCGGTGTGCGAGCGCAGAATATCTATTCTTTTTTCGTCGCCTTCGGGCCGGTCGGGTGTGCAGGCGCAATATCCGTATTCGGAGACGACGAGGGGCTTGCCGGGAAATGCGGCGTGAATTTTGTCGAGATAATTTGCGGCGTCTGCCGCGGAACCTGGCGTCCAGGTTCCGAAATATTCATTGGCTTCGATGAAGTCCATGAGGCCTGCTACATCGCGCTCCGGCGTTCTATCCAGGGAGTTCGACGCGTAGGAACATAGCCGGCCGGGATCGAGACGCCTGGCTTCCTCCAGCATGCGCCTGGCAAACTGATAGGCGGGCGGATTCTGTCCTCCAATTTCGTTGCACAGGCCCCAGACGACAACGGACGGATGATTGAAATCACGAGCAATCATTTCGCGCAACTGCTCCAGCCCATTTTCCAGAATGTCCGCGTCCGGCTCGGTGCTCATGCCGTTGAATGTGTCCGGTCCCCAGGCGGGAACCTCGGTTTGCATGAGAATGCCGTAGCGGTCGCAGTAATCCAGAACCCGCTTATCCTGGGGCCAATGGACTCGCGTAAAAATGCAATTCAGATGTTTCATGTCCGCATGGTCGTGCGCGATCAAATCGGTTGGTTCGGCCATGCCGTACTCCGGGTTGCTTCCGGCCATGCGTTCCACACCCATCAGCCGCACGGGCTCGCCGTTCAGGTGGAACTCGCCACCTCGAATCTCAAGCTTGCGCACGCCGAAATTGGTGGTGAAGCGGTGGTTGGTGCTTCCATTAGAGATGGAAAATTCCAGGCGATACAGGTGGGGGTGGTCGAAGTGCCATGGCTTAGCTTTCAGCAAAGTGGATTTTAGAGTGAGCGGTCCGACTGCTCCCGGCTTGATGGAGAAATACTTAGCTGGCGGGTCGGGGAAAGCCGACAGAGACTGCTCTTCTTCTTCCGTGATGCGGAAGGAGGCCTTCCCGGTCCAGGGCGTCGCACTTGTGTTGCGGATGTACGCGGCAATCGTCAGGTTCCCGTCGCCGGTGGCGAGGTCGGGCACCGCCTCGACGTGAATGTGTTCTATGAAAGTATTTGGCGTGACCAGCAACTGCACCGGGCGGAAAATGCCTCCGTCGTTGGCCCAGTCGCTTGACCGGCCGCGGGGGAGCATGTGATCGTTGAAGGCACTATCCACACGGACTGCAATCGTATTTGTGCGGTCCCACTGCAGAAGGTTCGTGATGTCGAGAGTGAAGGCGGTGTAGCCTTTGCGCGCGTGTTCTCCGGCGAGCTGGCCATTGACCCAAACTGTGGCGGAGTGGAAGACTGCCTCGAACTCCACGCGCACGGCGGATTCCCGCCGACTCGCGGGCAAATCACTTGCGGGCAAATCGAGGGTCCGCCAATACCAGGCGACTCCGCGGTAGTCGGCCAATGCGGTCTCCACCTGCCAGGTGTGAGGTACCGTAACTTTTCGCCAATCTTCACCGGGAACACTTACGCCATACCAATTGTTTTTCGTACCGCGATCGTCGGGGTCAGTACGGAAAAGCCACTCCCCGCACAGGCTGATAACTTCAGTCGCGCACGGCGGGCTGGTTTCTGCTGCCCAGGAATTGGACGGGGCGAGTGCTCCGGCCACGGCGCCGATGGAACCAGTCAGGAATTTTCGACGAGAAGACATGACAGGGTTCAATGTAGATTTACACCGCATGCAGTTAAGCAGTGTGCGGTTTCCGGTGTCAAACAGAAAATTCCTGCCGAGGAACTTTACTCTAGCGCACCAGGTCTTACGCAGCGAGGTGTATGCGAATTACTTCCAGCTATAGGTGGCGAGAGCGCCGGCCGGCAGCGTGTAATTGAAGGACCGGCTTTTGAAAGTCACGGTGAATGTTGCGGAGTTGGCGGCGGAGTTCAGCACCAGCAGGATGATTGATCCATCGGGATTCTGGAAGGCGACATCTTCGATGCTGCCGGCGCCGAAAGTGTTTGAATCAATCCGGTGCGCGCCTGGGACGACGAATTTTCCCAGATGTCCGAGGATGTAATACTCCACATTGAAGGTGACATTCGCCGGGGAGACACTGTCGTCGATGGTGACGACTCCCCGGCAGTTGAAACACGTGCCGTTTTTGGGGCCGGCGTTTTGATCGAGAGCCAGATTCCAAAGGGAGACGCTGCGGGCCCAGTTGCGAGTTGCGCCGATCAATAAGTGCTGGGCGTTCCACACCAGGTCGCCGGCGAAGGTGGTGGAAGTAACGCCAGAACATTCGGTGAACCAAATATCTTTGGCGGGAAAGGCCGTCTTTACGGCGGATTGCGCGCTGGGATCGCCTGCGTAACAGTGAAACGAGCTGCCGGCGAGATACTGCGAGGCGGAACTGCCGAGCACCGACTGTGGATAGGCGGTGTTATCCCAATTGTGTTCGTAGGCGAAGATCTTTACGTTCGCGAGTCTGGCGGCGCTCAGGGCAGGGCCGAGATTGTTTGCGATGAAGGTTGCTTCATCGGCCGCGGGGAGAGATTCGGACGGGTATCCCGCGGTCGAGTAGAGGGGTTCGTTCTGCACGGATAGGGCATAGATGGGAATTCCTTGTTGCTGGTAAGCCTGCACGAAATCGACGAAATACTTTGCCAGGCTGGGGAAGTAGGACGGGTTCATATTCCCGCCGTTCATGGTTTGAGTGGATTTCATCCAGGCGGGTGGGCTCCACGGGAGCGCGACCACCTTCACGGCCGGGTTGATCAGGAGAGCCTGCTTGACCAGAGGGACGATATAAGGCGCATCGTGCGCAACGGAGAAGTTCGCGAGCTTGGGATCGGTCTTTCCTGCGGGCATGTCGTCGTAACTATAGTTGCCGGTTGCCGAGAAATCGGATGCGCCCATGGGCTGACGCAGGAAACTGATACCGATGCCGCTGCTCGCGCTGAAGAGTTGTTGCATCAACGTCGTCCGCTGAGAAGCGCTGAGCTTGTTCCAAATCAGCCAGGCGGAAGAGTCGGTGAGTGAACCGCCGAAGCCATCCATTTGCTGATAGTGGGTCGTGTTGTCCACGGTGATGACGAGACTGCTGGGATTTGCGGCGCTTGAGAAGGAGACGCTGGGCTGGGGTTGCAGAAGCATCGTGCGGTCGCCGGTGGTTTCGACGATCTGCACCGTGGGCCCGGATGTGGCAGGTGCGGTCCCGGTGGAGTGGGGGCAGTTCGTCAGCAGAAGGCAGGCTGCAGATACAAATGAAAGCTGGAAAAGTTTGGCGACCCTGCGCTGACGTCGAATGCCGGTTCGAACATTAGATCGAACGCCAGTCAGGGCAGCGGGAAGAATCATAGGTCCGTGTTCCGACATTCTGGCTTCTAGTTGCCGGTCACTTTCCGAAGTGAATGTTGCGGACAAGAATCTCATGCGTGTCAAATCGCGTTGCGGTCTTTCTGCGCGAGCAAGAGTAGAACTCGCCGGAGCTGCTCAGCGGGACTGGCTTCCCCCGGCCCCTGGTTTGGACTACCCTAATGCGAGCACGGACTGGTGGACGCGTTGTGAAGGCTGCTCTCAACTTGACTCTACAATTCGTCGTTATGCGCAAGGGAACTATGCGAGCACGTAAGGTTGGTGCGGCAGCGGTGCTGAGAGTGGTTGCGGTGTTGGCTTTAGTGGCGGGGGTTTTCAGCGCCGGAGTTCGGGCGCAGGTTGCGCCTGCCGCGAAACCGCTTCCTACGCTTACGCATGCGGATCAGATACGGAGTTTAAGTCCCGAGCAGGCATCGCTGGGTTATCCCGTGCTGGTACGAGGCGTGATCACGATGGATGCTCCTGCGCCGGACTTTTTTGTGCAGGATGCGACGGCTGGCATTTACGTGGAGGGAAGTGTTTCGCCGAGGTTTCCGCATTTGCTCAGCGAGTTCGTCGAAGTTGAAGGAGTGACTGGGCCGGGCAAGTTTGCTCCGGTCATTCGCGAGAGCAAGCTGCGGGTGTTGGGCCAGGGAGTGTTGCCCAAGCCACAACTTTTTCCTTTCTCCGAACTGGCCAACGGGCAACACGATAGTCAATGGGCACAGGTGCGAGGGATTGTGCGGTCTGCGGCGGTCGACCGCACGTCGTGGCAGGAGCCGGCGCTGGCCATGCGCATCGCGTCCGAAGGAGGAGAGTTCAATGTGCGTGTGCCGATTGGCCGCGAGCAGGGTTTGTCTTCCTCGGTCGATAGGTGGGTGGACAGTGAAGTCCTGATCGAAGGCGTGTGCGGCAGCCTCTACAACGCGAACCGGCAGCTGACGGGCATCCTGTTCTACGTTCCCCGTTTGAGCTTCATTAAAGTGGAAGCTCCCGCCACGGAAGTTCCACTCTCAGCGTTGTTGCGGTTTTCGCCGGCGGAGGGGACGCGGCACCGGGTGCGGGTGCGCGGCATTGTCGGCTACCAGCAGCAGGGCAATGCGCTGTTTCTGCAGAGTCAGGGGAAGGGACTGCGTGTGCTGACGCATCAGGCCACGCCGCTTGAGATCGGCGATCTCGTGGACGTGCTGGGGTTTCCTGCGATGGGGGATTCGGCGCCGATTTTAGAGGACGCACTGTTTCATCGTTTAGGCCACGAGAAAGCGCCGGAAGCGGTGAAGCTTAACCTGGGTGTGCCCTGGGAGCAATTCGACGGCGCGGTCGTGACCACCAACGCGAAGTTGCTGAACCGGCAGACGCAGCCGGATGGTTTGCGGCTGATGTTGCAGGATGGCGACGTGTTTTTCGATGCGGCGCTGCCGGCGAGCGCATCGGCGGAGCGACTGCTGTCCATCCCGCTGAACAGCGAAGTGCAAGTCACGGGCATTTGTCTGGTGCGGAGCGGGGGATTATGGCAGACGCCGCAGTCGTTCCGCATGCTGCTGCGCGTGCCGCAGGATGTTGCGGTGCTTACAGCTCCGTCGTGGTGGAATCTGCGGCGGACCCTTTGGCTGCTGGGCGTCACAGGGGGCGTGCTTCTCGCGGTGATCGTGTGGGTGGTGGTGCTGGGGCGGAGACTGCAAGAGCAGATGGACATTATTCGCCAGAAGTTAAGAAGCAGCGCGGTGCTCGAAGAGCGCAACCGGATTGCCCGCGAGTTGCACGATACGCTGGAGCAGGAACTGGCCGGGATCACCATGCAACTGGACTTGGCAGTCGATTGTTTTCGCCAGGCGCCGGGGGTGGCCCAGAATGCTCTCGAAACCGCGCGCGATATGAGCCGCCACAGCATGGTGGAAGCGCGGCGTTCGGTGTGGGATTTGCGCTGCCAACTGCTGGAAAATGGAGATCTGGTTTCTGCCCTGGCGCAGATTGTGGAGCCGCTGGTGCCGCACGGGCAAACGAAATTCGATTTCAAGGTTCAAGGCAGCCCGGTGCGACTCCCGGGGCCGGTGGAGATGAACCTGCTGCGGATTGGGCAGGAAGCCGTCGCCAACGCGGTAAAGCATGGGCGAGCGCTGCATGTTTCGATCGAATTGCGGTATGCTCCGGCGTCAGTGTGCCTGACCGTGAGCGATGACGGCGAAGGTTTTGTTGCGGCGCAGGCATCTCCGACGGGACATTTCGGACTGCTCGATATGCGCGAGCGGGCGCAATCGATGGGCAGCCATTTGCGAGTGGAGAGCGAGCCGGGACGCGGAGCCTGCATTGCCGTGGAGGTTCCCGTGCACTCCGCGGACGCGATTGATGAAGAGCTCAAAACCAATACGCATTCTGGTGGTTGACGATCACTTTATGGTCCGCATGGGGCTCTCTGCATCGTTGAACGTGGAGCCGGACATGGAGGTGGTGGCCGAGGCGGGCAATGGCCAGATCGCGCTGGAAGCTTACCGCAAACATCGTCCCAACCTGGTGATGATGGACCTGCGGCTACCGGGCATGAGCGGTATTGATTGCACCGTGGCCATGGTTCACGAGTTCCCGGACGCATGTATCCTTATGCTCTCCACGCATTCGGGCGAAGAAGAGATTTACCGCGCGATGCAGGCTGGGGCGCGGGGATATATTGTGAAGAGCATCATTCGTGAGGAATTGCTGCGCGCGATCCGTGAGGTTCACGGGGGCGGGCGCTATCTCGATCCAGTCGTGGCGTCGCTGCTGACCGAGCGGCTCTCCCACCGCTCCCTGACCAGCCGCGAGCTGGAAGTGCTGCGGATGGTGGCCAAGGGTTTGGGAAACAAGGAGATCGCCAGCGAACTGAACATCGCCGAAGTCACGGTGAAGCTGCATGTGAGTCACGTGCTGGAAAAGCTCAACGTGAAGGATCGTACGCAGGCGGCGACCGTGGCACTGCAACGAGGGATTATTTCGCTCGACTGATTGTGATCAGATCAGCTCAGCTCGGAAGAATCAGGGCGAACCGCAGCTGTACGAAAGTAGTATTGACACCCTTCCCTAATTATTCTCTATTAGTACGTTTGCATTAAGCCGACGCGTTAGATGGTACAGATGCGCGGTAATTAATCGTTTTTGCACCCTGCTGTCTCGCGTAACATTCAGGCGTGGTCTCCGCCTGGAAAAGATAAAAAGATAACGGAAAAGCTAACCGGTAAGCAGTGGAGGCACTTCCATGACGAAGATGCTATGGGTCTCGACCCTTGTTCTGGTTTTCGGAAGCGGGGCATGTTTTGCGCAGAGCACAAACTCCGGCGACATTCGCGGTAGCGTGACCGATCCAACGGGAGCGCTGATTCCCGGAGTGACGGTCACAGTGTTGAATGTTGATACTGGCGTATCGAAGGATTATCCGACCAATCAGGACGGGCTTTACGACACCTCCTCGATCGTGACCGGAAGCTACCGGCTCACATTCAGCAAGGAGGGCTTCGAGAAGCTGGTGCGGGGCCCCATCAGCCTGGAAGTGGGCTTCACGACGGTCAACGCCCAGTTGCAGGTCGGCGCTGCGACGCAGCAGGTGGAGGTCACCTCGGACGTGCCCTTATTGCAGACAGAGACGAGCGAACAGAGCACGACTCTGGACTCCAAGTCGATGTCGCAGTTGCCGCAGGTCACGCAGGATTGGGAGAACTTCATGATTCTGCTGCCCGGCGCCACCGGCACAGTCGGCGGATCGCAAGGGTCGTCGAATCCGGGGCAGGAAGTGGCGATCAACGGCAACCTGCCTTACAGCAACATTCTTGCGGATGGAGCGTCTACCACGCTGTCGCATAGCCAGAACGCGAATCCCGCAGTCTTTGAGACGGTCTCTGAACTCCAGATCAACACGTCGAATTTTTCGGCCCAGTACGGTGTCGGCGGAGTGATCTTCAACCAGATCTCAAAGGGTGGCACGAACCGCTTCCACGGATCGGCCTACGACTACTTGCAGAACGACGCTTTGACGGCGCACTCTCAATTTACCACTGGACAGATTCCGTTCCTTCGCTACAACAACTTCGGGTTCTCGGTCGGCGGCCCGATCTTGAAGAAGAAGATGTTCTTCTACTTCGACTATGACCAGATCGTGGACCACGGCAACAATACCGCTACGAATAGCATTCCGACTACCGCCGTGTTGGCCGGAGACTTTACCAAGAATGCGCAGACGATTTTTGATCCGACCACGCAGACCATCGCCTACGACGTGAATCACACCCCTTACCCGGTGCGGCAGAGCTTTGCCAGTGAATATCCTGCGCTCGGAAACGCGATCCCCTCGACCATGTTCGATAGTTTAGCGGCGAAGATGCAGGCGTTCTACCCGACGCCGAGCAGCCATATTCCCGGAGCCGCGTTTGTTGCCGGAACGATCGGCTCGGAAGGCGAAGTCCAAAATAACTTCTACGCCAGCGAGCTGCAGTCCACGCCGTACAGAAAATTCTTTGGCCGGCTGGATTACGACGTCACGGCGAATAACCGCATTACCATGTCCGATACGCAGAGCGACACTCCAGTGACCTACCCGAGCACCGTGACCGCCTGCCCCATCGGTTGCCAATCCGGCGACGTGGACAACAACAATGCCCAGATCACCGATGTGTGGAACATCAGCTCGCGGACCATCAACGAAGCCAGGATGGGCTTCACCGATCAGTTGAACTTCTTTCAGGACCTGGCGCTGAATCACGGCTATGCGGCTCAACTGGGCTGGCAGTTTGCCAAGGCGGACGATTTTCCGGCGATCAACTTCACGGGCTCGTATCCCTATGCATGGATCGATCCCAGTTCCAACTCGGTGTACAAGGAGTTCACCTGGGATCCCTCCGATGTGGTGACCATGATCCGCGGCAAGCACATTCTGCACTTCGGCGGAGAACTGTTGACGTACCAGAACAACTCCACGGCGTGGGGGAACGTCAACGCCGGCGCCGTCAGTTTCTCAGGCCAGTACACCCAGCAATGGGCGCTCGACTCCAAGGGCGTTGCCGGCCCGGTCGCCGGAACAGGGATGGAGTATGCAGACTTTCTGCTGGGCTATGTCAACAGTTGGAACGCAGGTGTTTCACCCGAGTTTGGGGCGCGCATGAAGACCCCACAGGTTTTCGTTCAGGACGATTGGAAGGTGCGCCCGAATCTTACCCTGAACCTTGGTCTCCGCTACCAGATCAACCATGGCTGGAACGAAATCCACAACAATGAGTCCAGCTTCGACCCCACGGTGAACAACCCGGCCACCAATACGCCGGGCGCGTATTGGTTCGGCACCACTCACGCCAACGGCCGCACCTCCTTGCAGGCCAATACTTTCAACACGTGGCAGCCGCGCGTAGGCTTCTCCTGGGCTTACGATCCCAAGACCGTGTTTCGTGGCGGGTTTGGACTCTACTCCTACACGTGGAGCCTGGACACGTACGGCGGAAACAATACGAGCTACGGAATGGGTGCCGCCATCAGTTCTTCCGGCAGCGACTCCGACCAGACCAACGGCATCACACCGATCACCCAGCTCGATGGAACCGGCAATGTCTTCGGAACCTCCAACCCGCTGCCTTACACGCAGGCATCTACTTCACCTACCGCCTACAACGGGCAGGGAGTTGGCTACGTCCAATACCACACGCCGGTTCCCAGGATACTGCAATGGAACTTCTCGGCGCAGCGCTCGCTCAACACGAATCTTGTGGTCGAGGTGGCCTACGTGGCCAGCCACGGATCGAGCCTGAACTTCCCGACCGACCTCAACCAGATACCTGAGAGCAAGCTAGCGTCGAACGATTCGGGAGATCGTCCGTACTCGAATTTTCAGGGCCTCTCCGGCAGCACCAACAACGCCATCTCCAACTACAACTCGCTGCAAGCGTCTATCACCAAGCGCATGACCAACGGAGTGAGCCTCAGCTTCAACTACGTTTGGTCGCACATGCTGGATGACCAGGATTCGTCGGGATGGGGAAGCCGCGGCGGACCGCAGGACTTTCAGATCGCCAACAACCCTGCAGCCAACTACAGCAACTCCAACTTCGACGTCCGCCACGCCTTCAAGGGCTATGCGGTCTATGTGCTTCCCATCGGCAGGGGCCAGAAGTTCCTGAACAGCAGCCGGGCGGCGGATGCAGTGATTGGCGGCTGGCAGATTTCCGGCACGATGGTTCTCTCTACCGGAAATCCGTTTAGCGTGGATGGAACGCAAAACACTTACGCTCTGGCAGGCTCGGCGTTTCCGAACTGGGTCCCGGGAGCTGGAGTCAAACCCATCAATCGCAGCATTTCCAACTGGTTTCTACCAACGGCATTTTCTCAGCCGGAAGATGGAACCTTTGGCGATGTGAGAAGAAACAGTCTTTATGGGCCGGGACTGAATGTGTTTAACCTCTCCGGCAGCAAGACGTTCTCGTTGCCGTGGGAGGGAGTGAATATCCAGTTTCGCGCGGATGCGCAAAACGCATTCAACCACCCCAGCTACGGTGTGCCAGGCGACGCCAGCCTCGGCGGTTCTAACGGCCCGGGCACGCCTTATACGACCGGCACCACCGCGATCACGACCACAACCGTTAGCGGCCGCAACGTGCAGCTTGGGCTTCGGCTGACGTTCTAACTGGGCTCGATTGGTGAACTACTTTGAAGAGACGGCGATTTTCGCCGTCTCTTCTTTTTTGCTTCATGCTCTATGATTTGCACAGCTATAGAATCTGAATGGTTCAGTCTGGATGGTTCCGAATGATTGCGAAACGTGGAATTGCTTGCGCAGGGTTCGTCTTGCTGGCGGGTGCTGCGTTGTGTTTCTCGCAGGTGACTGGGGTCAAACAGGAAGACAAACAGGAAGACAAGCAGCGGGAGTTTGCGGCGCACATCGAAAACGCAAACGGCTACCTCCGGGAAAAGCAGCCAGCGCTGGCGATTCCGGAATTTGAGGCGGCGGTGGCCATTGATCCTGAAAATGTGGACGTGCAGGCGAACCTTGGAGTTCTGTTGTTCTTTCAGGGAAAGGCAGCCGATTCGATAGCCCACTTTCGCGCGGCGCTGGCTGTTCGCAAACTTGCTGGGCGCGAAGAAGAGGGGCAACCCGGCCTGGCGAAGATTCAAGGGTTGTTGGGAATGGCGGAGAGCCGCACGCTGGACTTTGCCGATGCGCGCAAGGATATGGAAGCGGCTTTTCCTTCTTTAGACGACCCACGTTTTCAGCTGCAACTGGGTCTGGAACTGGTCGGGCTGGATACGGAAAGCGGCGATCTGGACAAGGCCGCGGCGGTGATCGCGCAATTGCGGAAGGCCGACCCGGACAACGCGGAAGTGCTGTATGCCGCTTACCGCACTTATTCCGATCTGGCGGGCGAGTCGATGCTCGCGCTGTCGCTGGCTGCGCCGGACTCCGCGCAAATGCATCAGTTGCTGGCTCACGAAGACATCCGGCAGGGAAATACGAACGACGCCATCGCGCAGTATCGAAAGGCAATTGCCATCGATCCGCATCTTCCTGGTGTTCATTTCGAATTGGCGGAGTTGCTCCATACATCGGCGGACGAGACTGTAAAGAAGGAAGCCGAAAAGGAATACCACGCGGCCCTGCTGGATAATCCGCAGAATGAGAAGCCGATCCTCCGGTTGGCGGAGATCGATTGGCGAAAGGGAAACACCGAGCAGTCGTACGAGGAATACACGAAAGCCGTCGAACTGCAACCCGACGACGCGGATGCGAAGCTGGGATTGGCCAAGGCGTTGATTGACATGAATCAGGCGGACAAGGCGCTGCCGCTGCTCGAAGATGCCGTGAGACTGGAACCTACCAATGCCACCGCGCACTTCCGCCTGGCGACGCTCTACCGGAAGATCGGACGTGTGGACGATGCGAAGCGCG
Organism: uncultured Acidobacteriaceae bacterium; assembly: GCA_963719575.1. GTDB lineage: Bacteria > Acidobacteriota > Terriglobia > Terriglobales > Acidobacteriaceae > Sulfotelmatobacter. Next base: position 873,667 of record CAVRCN010000017.1, on the reverse strand, counting down.
AACTGGAGATCTACCAGAAATTTAAGGACATGAAAGAGAAGCTGCGCGCTCTGTATAAAGAGTTGCAGGTTCAGCCCGCGGAAATTCGCATGGACGAGCAGGACGACCAGTAGAAGATGTGCAAGTGCGCTGGTGCACGCCTCTGGAGTATGGCAATCGAAGGAACACCAAGTCGTCTCCGTGCGATCCTGCTTGCGGCTGCGGTGTTTGCTGCCGGAGCGGCTGCTGTTCGAGCGCAGACCGCGGGCCGTCCCGCCGAGTCTCCCATGATGCAGCAATTGCAGCAGGCGCTCGGCCTGGCCAGGCACGGCGACCGGCAGGGGGCAATGAATGTTGTTCTCCGGTTGCTTGCGCAGCATCCGGATTTTTCGCCAGGAATCAAGCTGAAGGGAATGTTGCTGGAAGATGCAGGCCACACCTCCGAGGCGGCGGCGGCATATGAACAGGCTCTGAAGCTCGCGCCGAATGATGGCGATCTGCTGTTGAAGGTCGGGATCGCGAAGCTGACCTCGGGACAAAAAGAAGATGCCATCCGGCTGCTCGAGCACTGCATCCGGATTCTTCCGGGCGACGGAGACGCAGAGTACTATCTGGCTCAGGCCTATCACCTGAATGGCCAGGACGACCTGGCGCTGCGTGCCATCCGGCTGAGTTTGAAGGCCGAGCCCGACAATGTATCGGTGTGGCAGAAGTACGGAGAATTGCTGTGCGGCACCGGAGATTGCGATGCGGGGCTGAAGTGGCTGCTCAAGGCGAGGCACTTCGATGCTACGCTGCCGCGGATTGATTTCGACATTGCGGCGACGGACTTCAAGTTGATGGATCTTGCCGGCGCCTCGCAGTATGCCGCGCGCGCGGTGGAATCCCAGCCCAACGATGTGACAGCCTTGCGATTGCTGGCTACCGCGGATTTGAAGCTCGCTCGGTGGCAAGAGGCCAAGCTCGCATTTGAGCGCGTTCTTACGTTCAAGGTGGACGATGTGGAGTCGTTGTTGGGGCTTGGCCAATGCGAACTGGAACTGAAGAACTATCCGGCCGCCGTGGATCAGTTGCAATCGGTGTTGCGGCTCGACCCTACGCGGCTGTTGGCGCATTTCTACTTATCACGGGCGTTTGCCGCGATGGGCAAGACGGAGGACGCTCAGCACGAGGCTGCACTGCATCAGTTGATGATGGAACAGATGACGTTCGTCCGTTCGATGGAGAGCGAGGAGCGGGAAAGCCCCATCAAGGCACAGGCCCGCGAATTGCTGGCGGATCATCGCGAAAAGGATGCGTTGCAGCTTTATCGCGAGCACTTTAAAGGAACTGCTGCTACTGCAGCGGATGCGCATGTGTTTGTGGGGAAACTGTATCTGTTCATGGGAGATACGGAAGATGGGCTGCGCAGTCTGCATCATGCGCTGGAAATTCAGCCGACCGTTCGCGGCGCCCACACGTATGAAGGAATCCTGGCGCTGAAACTTGGCGACCTGAGCCGCGCCGAGAATGAGTTTAAGGCGGAACTCGCAAACGATCCGAACTACCAGTTGGCGATTGCTGAGATGGGCGAGGTCCGTTATCACCAGGGGCGTTGGTCCGATGCCGCGGAACAACTGGCGAAGTCCAGGACTACGACTCCGGAGCTGCTTTATATGCTTTGCGATTCTTACTTTCGGACGGGAAAAACGGCAGATGCCGACCTGACTGCTGAAACACTGGCGGCGTATGGGAGAAATAAGCCTGAGGTCATGAAAGAACTGATCGACCTTCTTCTCCACAATGGGCAAACGGAACTTGCGCAACGATTGTCGGGTAATCTTGCACAAAAATAAGAGTGGTGCAGTTCATGGCGATGCGCTCTCCGTCACGGTGAGGATCTGATCGGCTTTAACGTTCTTCAAGACCTGCTTGATGCCGCTCGGCCATGTGAGTTCAATGCTATCTATCACGCCTGCCGAGCCCAGGCCGAAGTGGACGCGCTTATCGCTGGAAGAGTTGTAGCTCACTGCGGTTGTCGCCTCGTTGTACTGCATGCCCAGAGAAGTTGTGACTTTTACCTTTGTGCCCAGACCGTCGCGGTTGGATTTAACGCCGATTAGTTTCAGAATGATCCAGTGGTTTCGGTTGCTGGCGTTCTGAGTGCCGGAACGGTTCATCCATATCTCCGGCGGGCCGTTCAGAACCGTTACGACCACATCGATCTTGCCATCGTTGTTGAGGTCACCGAAAGCCGCGCCGCGATGCGCAGCCGGAACGGAGAAAGACGTTCCGGCACTTGCGCTCACATCTTCGAAGGTCAGGCCGCCCTTGTTACGCAACACTTGATTGGGAAGCGCATAGGGCCGGTGCGCCAACTCCATGGCGTTGTCCAGAATGTCGGCGTTGGCAGTGAACAGGTCTTTGTTTCCGTCATTGTCGAAATCGAAAATCCCCACTCCCCATGCGGTTGAGCGGCTGGTTGACGCAGTCAGCCCTGCAGTGCTGCTTACATCCTGAAACTGGCCTCCTCCAAGATTCCTATAAAGAGGAAAGCCTTCCCGGAACATCGCAGTTTCAAAAATGTCCGGCCTGCCGTCGTTGTCGATGTCGCGGAAATCCGCGCCCATGCCGGCAATCGCGTTGCCGTAGGCGTTGTAGGCAACCCCGGCCTGTAGCGCGACATTGGTAAAGGTTCCATCCCGGTTGTTGTGCAGAAGATAATTCTCGAACGTGTCGTTGGAGACGAAGATATCGGTAAAGCCGTCGTTGTCGTAGTCGGCGAACGCTAAGCCCATGCCTTTGCCAACGTATTTGGAAATGCCGGAGGGTTCGGAGACGTTGGTAAAAGTGCCGTCGCCATTGTTGCGATAGAGAATGTTCGGCGTTCCCAGAAAATCGACTGGAGAGCAGTAGGCCGGAAGCCCCTGCTGCACACAGTGAGTTGCAGTCTTGATGTTGTAGTTGAGATAGTTCACCACGAAAAGGTCGAGCAGACCATCATTATTGTAGTCGAACCATCCTGCGGCGACCGACCAGGCCTTGCCGAGCTTGGGGACCATGCCGCTGACTCCAGCTTTCTCGGTTACGTCGGTGAAGGTGCCGTCGCCATTGTTATGGAAAAGCTGATTGCGGTTGACGCCGGTCACGTAGAGATCGACGAACCCATCATTGTCGTAGTCGCCTGCGGCTACGCCCATCGAATAGCCAATGCCCTGCAGGCCGGCTTTCTCCGTTACATCGGTGAAGGTGCCGTCTCCATTGTTGCGAAAGAGGCAGTTTGCGTAGCTGGGATCGCTCTTTTCCAGCGACGGGACGGCCCCACCGTTGGTAAAGAAGATGTCGAGCAAACCATCGTTGTTGTAATCGAAGAGCGCGACTCCGCCGGTCATGGTTTCAAAGGTGTAGCGCTGGGAGCTGACGCTGTTCTTGAGCTTGAACCTGATCTTCGATTGTTCGATGGTGTTCTCGAACTGGATCGCCGCAGGGGCCGGCACTGTCTTGTTCGCTGACTCCTTGCCGGGAGCGGTGCGGCGGGGTTGTGCTGACTTATGGGACGCGGGAACCAGCGCGGGCGGCGGCGTTTGGGCGCGCAGGATGGGAGCGCTCCACAGCAGGTTAAGGGCGAGCTGGGCGAGAATGATTCCAATGCTGGCCCTTTTCGAATCGGCGTTGAGGCTACGCGAGGCAGTTTGCCGGCTGGAATTCGGTTGACGCCTGCGCGAATTTGGCTCCATAGCGATACAGCTTAACAGCCCACGGTGCGAGGAGCGGCCTCTGCAATCGGCCGGTGTAGCAGCGCGCCAATCTTTGTGGCGCCGTGCAGCGGCATCGCAGTTACAATCCCTTGCGAGGAGCAATTCATGAAAAATCTAAGGGGATGGGTGTCGAGAGTGTCGGAGTCGAGGATTTGGGAGAGAGTATTCGCAGCAACGATATTGATTTTGATGCTTTCTGCGCTTGTGTATTCCGAACCGAAGAACTCCGCGGACTCGGTTGCGTCGGTTCAGCCTTTTCTGGGACGGTGGGACTTGACCCTGAAGACTCCGCTTCGCGAATATCCTTCGTGGTTGGAGATCACCCAGGAAAATGGGCAGGTGAAAGCTCGAATGGTGAGCCGTTGGGGGCACGCGCGGCCACTTCCGAAAATTGAAATCTCGAATGGAACGATCACGTTCGTTTCTCCCAAGGAAGAGGAAGACAGGAAAGACGACATGGTTTTTGAGGGCAAGCTGTCCGGGAAAACGCTGGTGGGGACCACGACCGGACCCGATGGAACTCCGTGGCAATGGACTGGCGAGCGAGCGCCGTCCCTGAAGAGAAAGAGCGATCCGAAGTGGGGAAAGCCGATGCAGTTGTTCAACGGGAAGGATTTGAGCGGGTGGACGCCGAGCGATCCGGGGGCAACGGCGAAGTGGAAGGTGGAGAATGGAACGCTGGTGAGCCCTGGACACGGCGCTGAACTGATCACTGACGCCAAGTTTGAAGATTTCAAGTTGCACATCGATTTCAATTGCGCGCCGGGATCGAATAGCGGCGTCTACCTGCGCGGTCGATACGAGCTCCAGATCGAAGACGATCCGGAGCCCGAAGGGCCGACGATGCGCACCGGGGGCGTGTACGGCTTCCTGGCTGCTACGCCGGAACAGCCGCGCAGGCCGGGAGAGTGGCAGACCTACGACATCACACTGGTGGGACGAATGGTCACGGTTGTACAAAATGGTCACACCATTATTGATCGGCAGGAAATTCCGGGCATCACAGGCGGAGCTTTGGATAGTCACGAAGGACTACCGGGACCGATTTATTTGCAGGGCACCGAGGCCGGGCACGTCACTTTTCGGAATATCACGATTACGCCGGGGAGGTGAGAGACTGCGGCGGCGAAAGTGTTTGCCGGCCGCTGGCGTGGGAAAATTTACAAAGCGGAGGACTTTGGCTTCGGGCGCTTGGGTGCGCGCAAGCTTTTGCGCGACCGGCTTCGGCGTGGGCTCGCTCCGCCGAGCACGAGTTCGCAAAGACGGTCGACAAAGTCAGGAGTCAAAGTGTCGTGCCGGATGAGGAAGCGCATGTAGATGGGTCCGTAGAGCGAATCGAGGAGCAAGTCCAAGTCCTGGTCTGGCCGGAGTTCGCCGCGTAGAATTCCGCGGCGGAGCGTGGCGTAGGCTTCCCGCCGGCGTGGCCAGAGGAAGCGCTCGCGGAAAGCAGCGATGAGATCCCGGTCGCTTTGTCCGCCGCCAAGAATGGCGGAAACAATGCGTCCCCGAGGGCTGCGAAAAACTTTGATGAGCTGGCGCATCTGTTGGCTCATGTCCGTGCGAACGAAGCCGGTATCAGGGAAGTGGAGCTTGCGGGTGGCGCCGCTGGCGAATGCGTCGGCGATAAGAACGGCCTTGTTGGGCCACCAGCGATAAACCGTTGCCTTGCCAACGTTCGCGTGAGCCGCCACGGCTTCTATCGTGAGGTCGGAAAAGCCATTTTCTCCCAGAAGTTTCAAGGTGCTGTGCAGGATCGCCAGGCGGGCGTGTTCACTGCGCGGGCGGCCAGGGGAGCGCTTGCGCCCCCCTCCACTGCGTTTGCCACGAGCCGCAAGCTTCTGGCGCATGTTCTCACCCTACCATATAATAATTAAGTTGGACTTTAGAATCCAATACGATCAGTATCGAATCTAAAATCAAGTCTGCGGGGTCCCCTTCAACATCCGTGTCGGGAACCCCTTCTATTTCGATCTCTGTATTCGAATCTGAAGCGGTGCCTAGCCGATGTGGATTGTTGCGTTAGCTCTCCGACGTCCCTACACATTTGTTGTGATGGCGCTCGTCATCATTCTTCTAACCCCGATCACGATTCTGCGGACGCCGACGGACATTTTCCCGGATATCGATATCCCGGTGGTTTCGGTAGTTTGGTTCTATACCGGCCTGTCGCCCCAGGATATGGCCGACCGGATCGTGTCGAATTCCGAGCGCGGGATAACCACCACGGTCAATGACATCGAGCACATGGAATCCCAGTCTGTATATGGTCTGGGCGTGATCAAAGTGTTTTTCCGCCCGGGCACGAACGTGCAGGGAGCCATTGCACAAATCACGGCCATCGGCCAGACCACGGTGCGCGGTCTGCCTCCCGGAACCACGCCGCCGCTGATCATTTCTTACAGCGCTTCTACCACACCCATCATTCAACTGGGATTGAGCAGCAAGACTTTGCCCGAGCAGCAACTGTTCGACCTTGGTCAAAACTTCCTGCGTAATTTCCTGGCGACGGTGCCGGGGGCAGCGACTCCTTATCCCTACGGAGGAAAAATTCGCCAGATTCAGGTGGATCTGGATTTGCCGAAGCTCCAGTCTTACGGGCTTTCCCCGACTGACATTGTCAATGCGGTCAACGCGCAGAACCTGATTCTTCCCACGGGCACGATCAAGCTCGGTCCGCTGGAATATAACGTCGAGATGAACGGAACGCCGCAGACCATCGCGGAATTGAACGACTTGCCGGTCAAGACCGTAAATGGTTCCACGCTTTACATGCGCGACGTCGCCCATGTGCGCGACGGCTTCGCTCCGCAGACGAACATTGTGCGGCAGGACGGGAATCGCGGCGCCCTGATGTCGATCTACAAGAACGGTAACGCGTCGACGCTGCAGATTGTCGCCGGCATCAAGAACATCGTGACGCAGGCGGCACAAACCCTTCCGCCGGAACTCAAGATCACCGCGCTGTTTGACCAGTCTTTATTTGTGCGCGCATCCATTCAGGGGGTGTTGCGGGAAGGGTTGATTGCAGCGGCTCTGACTGCGGCGATGATCCTGATCTTCCTTGGCGATTGGCGCCCGACCATTGTTATTTCGATTTCCATTCCGCTTTCTATTTTTGTTTCGATCATTGTGCTGGGCGCTATCGGGCAGACCATCAACATCATGACCCTGGGAGGATTGGCGCTTGCGGTCGGCATCCTGGTGGATGATGCGACGGTGGAGATTGAAAACATTGAGCGCAACCTGGCGATGGGCAAGGAGATGAGACAAGCGATTCTGGACGGGGCGCAACAAATCGCCGTGCCGGCCTTCGTCTCGACGCTCAGCATCTGCATCGTGTTTGTGCCCATGTTTTTTCTGACAGGCGTGGCGAAATTTCTGTTCGTGCCGCTGGCGGAAGCGGTCAGCTTCGCCATGCTGGCCAGCTACTTACTGTCGCGCACACTCATTCCCACGCTGGTGATGTACATCATGCGCGGACACGAGCACCGCGCGGAGGCGCCTAAGTCATTTCTGGGGCGCTTTCAGCGCGGCTTCGAGCGAAAATTCGAAGACTTCCGTCGCGGTTATGAACAGCTGCTGGAAACCACCCTCGAGCATCGAGGAGGCTTTGTACTCTGCTTTCTGGCCTTCTGCCTGCTCTCGCTCGGGCTGTTCAGGTTTCTGGGAGAGGACTTTTTTCCTCAAGTAGATGCAGGACTTCTGCGTCTGCATGTGCGCGCGCGCCCCGGCTTACGCGTGGAGGAGACGGCGCGGCTCAGTGATCAAATCGAAGCTGTTCTACATGAAGAGATTCCGGGGAATGAGTTGCAGACGATTCTCGACAACATCGGCCTGCCCAACTCTGGCATCAACCAGTCCTATAGCTCGAACGGCACCATCGGCAGCAGCGACGTTGAGATCCTGATCGCGCTCGATCCCGAGCATCACCATCCCACGGCCGACATCATCCGGCGTTTGCGCGAGGTGCTGCCCCAGCGCTTTCCCGGGGTCGAGTTTTTTTTCCAGCCGGCCGATATCGTTACGCAGATTCTGAACTTCGGCCTGCCTGCACCCATCGATGTGCAGGTCGTGGGCACCGACGTGGGAAGCAGTTATGAGATTGCGCAACAAATCGCAAACAAGATGCGTCATATTCCCGGCGCGGCCGACGTGCACGTGCAGCAGTTGCTTTCTCTGCCCACGTTGCACATGGATATTGACCGCACGCGGGTCACCCAGGTTGGGCTCACGGCGCGCGACGTGGCGCAAAGCGTGCTGGTTTCACTGAGCGGCAGCTTTCAGACTTCACCAAATTTCTGGCTGAACCCGCGCAACGGAGTCACGTATCAGATGGCGGTGCAGGCGCCGCAATACCGCATGACCAGCTTGCAGGACCTGATGACCATCCCGGTGAACTCACAGCAGGGCACGCAACTGATGAGCAACCTGGTGCAGTTGACTCCGTCCGCGCGGGCCGCGACCGTGAATCACTACAACGTGCAACCGGTCATTGACGTTTACGCCAGCACGCAGGACCGGGATCTGGGGGCAGTGGCAGCGGAGACCGACAAGGTGCTCAAGACCTTCGACGGAAAATTGCCGCGCGGCACGCATCTTGTGGTGCGTGGGCAGGTCGCGACCATGCGGTCGTCGTTTTTTGGCTTGGGCGTGGGACTGGCCGGCGCCATCCTGCTGGTCTATTTGTTGATTGTCATCAACTTCCAGTCGTGGCTCGATCCATTCATCATTATCGCGGCCCTGCCGGGAGCGCTGGCAGGAATTTGCTGGTTTTTGCTGTTGACCCGGACCACGCTAAGCGTGCCGTCGTTGACCGGCGCGGTCATGTGCATGGGAGTGGCCACGGCCAATTCGATTTTGATGGTCAGCTTCGCGCGCGAGCAGATGGACGAAGGAATCCCCGCTCTGCAGGCCGCAGTCGCGGCCGGCTATACCCGCATCCGGCCGGTGCTGATGACCGCGCTGGCTATGATAATCGGAATGGTGCCCATGGCTCTGGGATTAGGCGAAGGCGGTGAGCAGAACGCGCCGCTGGGCCGCGCAGTGATTGGCGGATTGTTGTTTGCCACGGTCGCAACCTTGTTTTTCGTTCCGAGCGTGTTTGCCATGTTCCACGGCCGCCGGGAATCTAAGCGGGCACGCCAGGAACAGGCAGCCAGCAAATAAAGTTTCACAGAAATCGGAGTGCAGCATGAGCGCAGAAAACGAATCCAAACCAACGCCGGCAGATGTGGGCGAGCCGCATCATGCGGTGAGTGCGCAGGCGCAGCGTGATGAGGAAATTGCGGCGATCCAGCAGCATGCCCGGCACCAGCCGCCGGGGATCCAGAAACCGCCCGAGGTTCCGCCCGCCCCGCCGGGCAAAGCTCTAACGATCGTGGCGGTGCTGTTGCTGGTGCTGCTGGTTGCTGGAGCGCTTACTCTGTGGAGCCGCGCGAACCAGGAGCGTGCGCTGGCGAAGGAGACCGAACGTAGCACGGTGCCGACTGTGGCCATTGTCCACCCGCTGGCCGAGAAGCCCGATGAGGATCTGGTTTTGCCGGGCTCGCTGCTAGCCTATGAGGAATCTCCCATCTACGCCCGCACCAGCGGCTATCTCTTGCGCTGGTACAAGGATATTGGCAGCCGAGTGAATAAAGGCGAGTTGCTGGCCAGGATCGACACACCCGAGGTCGATCAGGAATTAAACCAGAGCCGCGCCGCGCGGGAACAAATCGTGGCGCAGATGGATCTGGCGAAAATCAGCTCCGATCGCTGGGAGAACCTGCGCAAAACCGATTCCGTCTCGGCGCAGGAGGCTGATCAATATGCGAGCGCCTACAAACAGAGCCAGGCGAACCTCGCAGCAGCGGACGCCAATGTGCGCCGTCTCGAACAACTGGAGGGCTTCAAGGACGTGTATGCGCCATTTTCTGGCGTCCTCACGCGGCGCAACGTGGATCCCGGCGCGCTCATCAATGCCGGAGCGGGCGCGACTGGCCGGGAACTGTTTGACCTGGCGCGGGTCGATCCGCTGCGCGTTTACACCAGCGTTCCTCAGGCGTATGCGCCGTACATAACGGTCGGCGCTGGGGCGACCATTACGCTTCAGGAATTTCCTGGGCAGAGGTTCTCCGCGAAGGTGGCACGGACGGCGGAGGCCATTGATCCGGTCACGCGAACGCTACTGACGGAGGTCGACGTGCCTAACAAGGATGGGCGCCTGTATCCCGGTTCGTTCGGAGAAGTTCATTTCAAGGTGGGCTCGGACGTGAACAAGGTCACGGTTCCGGTAAACGCGATGCTATTCCGCGCCGAAGGCCCGCGCCTTGCCGTCATAGGCCCCGGAGACAAGGTGCAGCTGCACCCGATCAATATCGGACGCGATTACGGCACCACTTTGGAAATTCTTGGCGGCGTTTCTACCAGCGACCGGGTTGTGGTCAACCCGGCGGATTCGCTGGAAGACGGGCAGCAGGTGAATGTGGCGCAGTCTGCGCCAGACCAACAGCAACAAGGTCAACCGCCGCCGGGGCAGAATAGCAAAAAAACGCAGCCGAAGGGCAGCGCGAAATGAAGCGGGCCGCAATCTCGGCTGCGGTTGCACTGCTCGGCTTCGCGGCGGGATGCACGGTGGGTCCGCGTTACAGCCGGCCGACGCCTTCAGTTCCGCCGCCGGATGCGTGGAAGACGCAACCGCCCTGGCAACAGGCCGTGCCCAAGGACTCAATTCCCAAAGGCGCGTGGTGGAAAATCTTCAATGATCCGGCGCTCGACGGCTACGAGCAACAATTGCTGAAAGCAAACGAGTCTCTGGTGGCCGCGCGCGATCGTCTGGAGCAGGCGCGCTCGTTAGCGCGGGTTGCCACGGCAGATATGTTCCCGCAGCTTTCGGCGGACCCTAGCGCGGTTCGTGAGCGCGGATCGGGCAATCGTCCGCTGAACGGCCAGCAGCCGACCATCGTAAATGGCGTTCCGCAGCCCATCCCTCCTTACACGCAGAATGTCTACACGGTGCCGTTCTCGTTGAGCTATGAAGCCGATCTTTTCGGACGGGTGCGGCACAACGTGGAAGCGGCCAACGCGTCGTTGCAATCCACGGCTGCTGATCTGGCGAACGTGCAGTTGGTGCTGACCGCTGAACTTGCCGCCGATTACTTCACCCTGCGCGAATTGGATGCCGAGTATCAGGTGGTGCAGGAATCCGTGGGCTATCAGCGTAAAGGACTGGATCTGGTGAACAACCGTCATCAGGGCGGCATTGCCAGCGGACTCGAGGTTGCGCAGCAGGCGGCGCTGCTCGACTCCACCTTGTCGCAGCTTGCGCTGGTGCAACAATCGCGCGCGCAGTACGAGCACGCCGTCGCAGTATTGTTGGGACAAGCGGCTCCGAGCCTGAGTGTGCCGGTTGTGCCGCTGCGGGGCACGCCACCGCCGGTTCCGCTGGGAGTGCCCTCGGATGTGCTGGAGCGCCGTCCCGATATTTCCGCCGCCGAGCGCCTGATGGCTTACCAGAACGCTCAGGTCGGCATCGCCCGCGCGGCGTTTTATCCGCACATCACTCTAAGCGGGTCGGGCGGATGGCAGAGCTCGGACGTTACGTCGCTGTTGAACGCGCCCAGCCTTTTCTGGTCGCTCGGCGCGGACGCGTTGCAACCAATTCTGCAGGGCGGGAGGAACCGCGCCAACCTCGCTGCCGCGCGCTCCGCCTATGAGCAGTCTGTGGCCAACTACCGGCAGTCGGTGCTCACGGCGTTTCAGGAAGTCGAAGACGGCATCAGCAATCTGAGCACGCTTTCGCAGGCGCTCACCACGCAGGGTGCGGCTGTGGAGGATGCGCGCCGCGCCCTGACGATCGCTAACAATCGCTACATCGGCGGAGTCACCAGTTACCTCGACGTCATTAACGCCCAGACTACTCTGCTGGCCAGCGAACGTCTGGAGACGCAGTTGCTCGGCCAGCAGATGGTCAGCTCCGTGTATCTGGTGAAGGCGCTGGGCGGTGGATGGGACGACAGCCAGATCAAGAACCAGCAGGTTCATCCGCAAGCGGGCCAGATTTTACAGCAGTGATAGGGGAGTTTTCTTACCTGCGGCCCGATGCGACGTCATTCTTTATGCGGTTGATAAAGAGTTGAATAAAGACTCCCGAAATCAGGCAACACAGAAATCCAATCCACAGCCAGAGCACATTTTTCTGGATGCCTCCCAGCCCAGTTACAAAAATGCTCAGAAGACTCATGACGGCAGTGAGAACGGTTTTTGCCGTCATGCCCCAGTCTCTGGTGGACGGGCGGAGCTCTGACGACGGTTGGGTAGACATGGGAGAATGCTCCTTCGCCCTCACAAAAATCGTAGGCTTCGAGTGGGGGCAAGTCAACGTCGGCGGCTATTACAGGACGATTCTCCGCGACGATTCTCGACCAGAGCCGCGCGGTCGGAAGTTAGTACTTGTGCGCTCGGACGACGAAACGCTTCGGTGCTGGACCGACGAAATAAAACGGGTAGCAGGTCACCAGCGTAAGTGCAGATTCGGCGGAGGGAGCCAGGACACTCTGGTCATCGTTAGCGACGACCTTCGCCCAATCGACTTGATAGCGGGACAGGCCGCTCGCGGTCTGGAGCTGAATGTCATCATTTTTGCGAATGTCTTTCAGCCCACGGAAGAACGTGTCGCGATGCCCGGCGATTCCGACGTTTCCGTCTTCCCCGGGAAGCGCTGTGCCTGCGATGTGCCCGATTCCCAGCCGTAACACTCGTGAGCTGGTGCCCTGCAAAACTGCGATGGACATTCCCAGCCTCGGGATATCCATACGGCCTAGAACGTCACCCTTCCTGACTGGCGGTTTGGGCTGGGTTTGCGGGCGCTCGTTTTCCACCTGGATCTGGTTGTCCAGAGAGCGCTTTGCGGACACCTGGTAGAGCCGGGCTTCGAGCAGAGTGAAACCTACGTAGCCCAGCAGCAGAATGCCGGTGATAAACAAGAGACGCTGAGTCCAGCGAAGAAGCCTTTGGTTGCGTGCGCGTGGCGCATGTCGAATTCTGAGTTTCACGGCCGGTCGCCGGCCGCCGTCGCAGCCTGGGGTGACTGAGATGGTGACTGAGCTGATGACTGAGATGGTGAAGGTGCCACGTAACCGGTTCGAGTGCGCACCGTCAAGGTTCTGTGGTCCGGGGCGGTGGCTTTTACGAGTATGACGCGATACGTTCCGTCGCGTTTTTTATTTGTGGGGTTATAGGCGATGGTGTACTGGTTACGGATATCGCGAGCGATCCGCTCGCAGATGGGCTCGACGTCCTTCAAGGATTCAGGCAGGAAGGCCTCGCCGCCGGTTTCTTTCGCGAGGCGCTTGAGCACGCCAGGGTTGCGATCGGGATCTTGGTCATCGAAAATGCCGATGGTGTAGATGATTGCGTTCGACTGCGCCACCAGGGCCGTGATTTCGGCCAACTTATGTCGGCTGGCGTTGTCGCCTCCGTCGCTGACTATGATCAGAACCTTCTTGTCGCGATTCCCCATCTTCAAATGTTCGAGCGCGACCGCAACCGCATCGTAGAGCGCGGTCTCGCCATCGGCTGCGACCCGGGACAGGGCAACTTGCAACTGGGCCGGCTGGTCTGTGAACGCAATATTGGAGGGAAGCCCGAACGAAACTTTTTCGTTGAAGTTGACCACGAACATCTGGTCCTGCGGGTTGCTGGAGCGGGCAAACGCCATGGCAGCGGCGATCACGTCATGGCGCTTCGGCGTCATGCTTCCGCTGTTATCGACCACCAGTCCGACCGTGACCGGGACATCGTCGTGGCTGAAGTACTTGATGGTCTGCAGGGCTCCGTCTTCGTACACCTGGAAATCGTCCTTGTTGAGTCCGGAAACGAGAACGTTTTTGCGGTCTTGCGTGGTGGCGCGCAAGACCACGACGTCCACATTTACTTTGATGGCGTATTCGCCGCCCGGGCGGGCCGGAGCTGCGGCAGGTTCCTGTGCCTGGCTCCAACTCGACAGTGCAATCGGGAGCACAATCAGTGGTGCAATCAGAATGAGAAGTGTGGCGCCAGAAAGAAAATACTGGGGGCGCGGCGCGGATAGGGAACGTTCAGGCATCCGTATGTCTTTCAGCGAATCCGTAACGAGTCCGGAATAACCGGACGGGCGCGATGCTCTGCGCCGTCCGGCATCCGGTCAATTTAGTAGACGGGTCCCTCGAGGGGATCTGCCCACGTGTTCAGTTCAAACGGCTCGCTTCGAGAACGCTGAGAGAGCGAAGCCAGCGCCAATCGTCAGCAACCCAAGCAGTGCGATCAGGGGTAGCGGACTCGCTGTTTTCGGCAGGGGCTCGGCGGCAGCCACGGTGACCGGTGCGGCGGCGGCTGGTTCAGCGACTGGTTCAGCCGGTGGTGGTTCAACGACCAGCGCCAATTCGACTGGTTCCCCGGTGGGTGCAACGGCTTGGACGGGCGCCGTCTTCAGGGTTTCGGGAGCAGTTGCCATTTCGTCCGGGGTCGCGAGTACCGGCTCGTTGGTCTCTTTCGCTATCTCGAGAGCCCTCGACTTCGAATATACAAATTCCTCGCCCCACGCACGTCCGGGGTAAAACCACGCTCGCAGAGCTTCCGGCTGTCCGGCGGGACGCTCACGGAATGTGATGGTCGTTTTGTCCGTGGTCTTCAAGCGATAGTTCGGGATCGCCAGAACAGTGGTGAGGACCTGGGTTTCGTCCTGATTGAAGATCTGGACGATATGACGGTCGGATTGTGAATCCACAATCTTGAAAACATACGTACCGGCCGGCAAGGTGTGAAGACCAACGCCCGGAACTTCCACAGGGCCGCTGAAGGTGATAGTCGTCTTGCGGTTCCAGTCATCCGCGAATGCTCTCGGCACTACAAGTGCGCAGAGCACTGCGAAGCATAATCCGATTCCTAACCCTTTAAACAGTTTCATGGTCTCTCCTGTATTTTTCTCCGACTAACTCGCACGGCGGTGGTGGTGCAACAAGAACTCTTTGTGCTGTCGGGTTCACAAGAGATCTACAGCCGGAAGTCCGGCGGTTTCGAAAACCGTGGAAAGCTGTGCGAGGCCAGTATCCGGTACACGAGTTTTGATTACTGGTCAAAATTGATCGAAGCGATGCTTATGGGATGGTTCTCATCTTTCTATCGGATGAGGCGCCGGAGCAGAGCTAACCGCGCGTAGACGACTGAGATTTCTTCGCCGCGATGGAAATGCGACGCTCGGAATCGCAGGGCTTAGGTGATTCTTCGGCTTCTGGTTTTCCCGGTTTCCCGGCGGTTCCGCGGCGATCTCGGAGCACTTAACTCTCTGCCGGTTCTAATTACGGCATCCCTGAAAAGTGAGTCATAGTGCACAGACTTGGAAGGGCATCGGTGCAATCCTTCTATGGACACGCCGCACTTCAATCCACGCAGCCCGCAGCAGCAAGGTAGGACCGGGCAATCGAAGGATGATCTGGCAAGGTGGTTCAAAATGAGTAAGATCCGTTTAACGAGTAAGATGCGTTTCCTGTTGCTCGCACTTGTGATACTGGCCATTCCGGCCGCCTCGTTCGCGCAATTCGGCGTGGCGATCACGATTGCTCCCCCCGGGCTTCCGGTGTACGCCCAACCCATGTGTCCCGCGGACGGTTATTTGTGGACGCCCGGCTACTGGGCTTACGGTGGCGAAGGCTACTTCTGGGTTCCAGGTACGTGGGAACAGGCTCCTGAAGTCGGGTTGCTCTGGACGCCCGGTTATTGGGGCTGGGGTGATAACGCCTACGTCTGGAATGAAGGCTATTGGGGCACGAGTGTCGGCTTTTACGGCGGCGTCGACTACGGCTTCGGCTATGGTGGTCTCGGCTATCAGGGTGGATATTGGAATGGCGGAGCTTTCTATTACAACCGCTCGGCAAGCAATGTGAACGTCACGAACATTCATAACGTTTACAGCAAGACCGTCATCAACCGCACCGCGTTCAACCATGTCAGCTATAACGGCGGACGAGGTGGAGTCACGGCGCGCCCGACCGCGGCGGAAGAAAAGGCATCCCACGAGCAACACCGGGGGCCAACCGAACTGCAAACCCAACATGTGCACACTGCCAGCACCAACCACACACTTTTGGCGTCGGTGAACCGCGGGCGTCCAGCAATCGCTGCGACAGCCAAGCCAGGGGAGTTCAGCGGTCATGGTGTAGTAGCGGCGAAGAGCGCAGGAACGCCTTACAAGGCTACCTCGAACAAGACCGCGGCGAATAAGATGGCTGCAACGCGGTCGAACGAAAACAAGGCGGCTGCGAACAAGGAAGCTGCGACACGGTCGAACGAAAACAAGGCGGCCGCGAACAAGGAAGCTGCGACGCGGTCGAACGAAAACAAGGCAGCCGCGAACAAGGAAGCTGCGACGCGCTCGAACGAAAACAAGGCAGCCGCGAATAAGGAAGCTGCGACGCGGTCGAACGAAAACAAGGCAGCCGCGAATAAGGAAGCAGCGACGCGGTCGAACGAGAACAAGGCAGCCGCGAACAAGGAAGCTGCGACGCGGTCGAACGAGAACCGGGCGGCCGCGAACAAGGAAGCTGCGACGCGGTCGAACGAAAACAAGGCCGCCGCGAATAGAGAAGCTGCGACGCGGTCGAACGAGAACCGGGCGGCCGCGAACAAGGAAGCTGCATCCCGATCAAGGGAGAACAAGGCAGCAGCACCTAAGGCGGCTCGTGAGCCCGCTGAGTCCGGGAAGCCGACTGCAACTCATGCGCAGGCTGCGCCGCGTCAGGCCGCACCTAGGGCGCCTAAGGCGGAAGCTGCACCTCGGGAACACAGCGCTCCGCGCCAGCCGACGGTGGCTCGTGCGCAGCCTGCACCCCGTCCTGCAAAGGAAGCTCCCAAAACCGAAGAGCATCCTCGGCAGTAGTGAATAGACCCTGATGTATTGCTCCCCCGTTGCCGCGAACGAACTCTGGCAACGGGGGAAGGCAAATCGCAATTCGGCAAAAGAGGAGGAATAAACCGTGAAGCCAAGTACGCAAGACAAGACTGAGGGCAAGCTGCACGAAGTAAAAGGAAAGATCAAAGAAGAGATCGGAAAGGCGACGAACAACCCCGATTTGGAAGTCTCAGGGAACGCCGAGAAGAATAGCGGCAAGGTTCAAAAATGGGTCGGCAACGCTGAAAAAATCGTTGGCGAGTAAAGGAACGGAAAGCACGCCCACGGCGTGGAGGCCGGACCATCGTCCAACTGCAACGCCATCCAAGACGAGAGTCCGAAACAAAGACACCTGGAAAAGGAGAACTTATGATGATCACAGCTGCACAAACCAAGTGTGCGCACCTGCCATGCAAGTGCGTGGCGCCGCCAGGCGAAAAATACTGCGGTCAGGTCTGTAAGGAAGCGGGATCGAAAGAAGTGGAGATTGCTTGCCAGTGCGACCATGGAGCTTGTCCGCTTACCGTTTGAGAATAGGGGCCCTTTGGTGCGCAGGCAGGAAGTTTCCAAACAGAATCTCGACATGAGCATGCGCCGAATCGTGCTCCTGTTGTTGGCGGTGCCAGCGCTGTCGTTGTTGGCTGGCGCGCAATCGCTGGCCGATTCGGCGGACTCCCCGGGGACAGTAGTTAGTACAACCACCGCGCCGGCGGACCTGACCTATGTCCGTCCTACGGAGAAGATCAGGCTCCACAACTACCTTTTCGATGCATTTGGGCCCTATCCGATTGCCGGAGCTGCTCTGGCGAGCGGCATCAACCAGGTTGATAACAGTCCGCCCGAGTGGGGGCAGGGTGCTGCTGGTTATGGCCGGCGATTCGGGTCCGACTTCGGCATTGCAGTGGTGACCACGACCACGCGCTATGCGCTCGCCCATGCTTTCCGTGAGGACACGTTGTATTACCGCTGCGAGTGCAAGGGAGTATTTCCGCGGCTACGACATGCCCTGATTTCCACTTTTACAGGACGCCGCGGCGAAGATGGCCACCGCGTTTTTTCTTTCCCTGCTTTGGTCGCGCCTTATGCCGGCAGCATGACGGCCGTCTATGCGTGGTATCCCAATCGCTACGACGCTATGGATGGTTTTCGCATGGGAAACTACAGCCTGCTGGGGTATGCGGGGGAAAACGTTGCGCTGGAATTCATTTATAGCGGCCCCCACTCTCTGCTTTCGCGCATGCACCTCAACAACGCGCACGGAGCGCCAAGTCCAAATCCAAATCCAGGGTCGAATCCGTGATCGATCAGACATCCATGGCGGTTGCGAGCGCGAATCCTGCAATTCCGGAGCAACCGGACTTTCTCTCCGCTCCGCTCACGTTGACCTCCTCCAAGCGCGTGATCAACGACTTTCTGGAGTGGTTCGGAGATCTCGGGATTTTTTTCTGGCGAGTGGTGCGCGCGGCGGTGACGCCGCCGTTTGAGTTCCGCGAATTATTTCGGCAGCTCGACGAGATCGGATCCAAATCTCTTCCGCTGGTGGCCTTGGCTGGCGCCGCTACCGGCGTTGTGCTTTCTTTGGAAGCCCGTTACAGCCTGACTCGATTCGGGGCGAAATCGCTGCTTCCCGCCGCCATCGTTTTTTCCGTGATCCACGAGACCGGTCCCATCATCACCGGGCTGGTAGTGAGCGGTCGCGTGGGCGCGGGCATTGGAGCGGAGTTGGCCTCGATGAAAGTGACCGAGCAGATCGACGCCATCGAGGCCTCCGCGGTAAATCCTTACCGGCTGCTGGCAGCTACCCGCATCCTGGCTTGCGTCCTGATGCTGCCGCTGCTGACCCTTGCCGCGGATCTGTCAGGGTTGTTCATGGGCTGGGTTACGCAGGCTCTGGTTGAGCCGCTTTCGTTGCATCAGTTCATCACTAACGGTTTCAATGGCGCCGATTTCAACGACTTTCTGCCGCCTACGTTCAAGACCGCTGTGTTCGGCCTGATCATTGGGCTGGTCGCGTGTTTTCAGGGAATGCGAACCGAGGGAGGCGCCGCGGGTGTGGGGCGCGCGGCCACGAGTTCTGTGGTGTTGTCTTCGCTGTTCGTGATTCTCGCGGACGTTGTGCTGGTAAAGCTCATTCTTATATTTTTCCCGTGAACGGCTTCTTGCGGCATGTTTTTGCGGCATGGATGGAACCGGGCGCGAAACAATTATGGACACAGCCATTGTCGATCAAGTCGAGACCAAGCAAGGGCAGGCCGAGAAAGACGGCAATGCCCCGGTCATCGCCGTCGTGGACTTGCACAAGTCCTTCGGAACTCAAAAGGTCCTGAACGGGATCAGCCTGGCCGTGAAACGCGGCGAGACCCTGGCGGTGCTGGGGCGCAGCGGCACGGGGAAAAGCGTGCTGCTGAGGCTGATCATCGGCCTGGAGAAGCCAGACTCGGGATCGATCCTGCTCCATGGGCAGGACATAGCCGGGCTGGCCCTCGACCAGATGGGCGAGATCCGGAAGAAGATGGGTTTTCTGTTTCAACATGCCGCGCTTTACGATTCGCTCACCGTCGAGCAGAACGTAGCCTTTCCGCTGCAGCATCACAGGAAAGGAATATCGAAGCGTGAGCTTGGCGAGCGCGTCCGTCAGCTGCTGGCGGAAGTTGGCATGGAGGACGCGGTAGCGAAGATGCCTTCGGATATCTCGGGGGGCATGCAGAAACGCGTAGGGCTGGCGCGTGCGCTGGCGTTGGAGCCGGATATCCTGCTGCTCGACGAACCCACGGCTGGTCTTGATCCCATCAGTTCCGGGGAGATCGACGACCTGGTTCTGAAGCTCCAGCAGGAACATCACATGGCGTCCATCGTAGTGACGCACGATCTGCACAGCGCAAAGACGATTGCGGACCGTCTGGCTCTGCTCAACGAGGGGGATGTGGTGATCGAAGGCAGCTTTGAAGCATTGCAGAAAAGCGACATTGAGTTCGTCAGGAAATTCTTGAAGTCTTCGTAGGAGGACATATGTCGAGAGCGGCGCGGCTTGGAGCGTTCATTGTTGCGACACTGGCAATTCTGGTGGCCGGTATCTTCATCATTGGAGGCAAGCAGTATCTGTTCCGTTCTACATACCAGCTGAGGGCGCAATTCGACAACGTGGTGGGCCTGGATGTGGGTGGCGATGTGCGGGTGGGCGGGGTTCACAGTGGGACTGTGTATAGCATCGCGTTGCCTGACAAGCCCGGCGAAAAAGTCACGATCGTTATGGATCTCGCCAAATCGACCCACGAGATCATCAAACAAGACTCCGTGGCTACGATCGAAACGGAGGGGTTGTTGGGCAATCAGTTTCTGGCGATCTCGTTTGGATCGGTGAGATCGGGTGAGGTGCGGGACGGCGATCTTATCGCGAGCCTGCCGCCGCTCGAAATGTCAGACCTGTTTCAAAAAGCGAGCGGCCTATTGGATGGCGGCCAGCAAGCCATCCTGAACGCCACCCGGGCAGCGGCGAATCTGGACTCAATCAGCGCCAAAATCAACGCGGGACAGGGAACTGCGGGAGCGCTGGTGAACGACAAGCAGCTTTATACCAACCTGGAACAGACGTCGAGCGCCATGCATGACACCATGATCCAGGCGGAAGCCGGGGTTACCGACTTCCAGGAAAATATGGAAGCCATGAAACACAATTTCTTAATACGCGGATATTTCAAGAGCCGGGGCTATGAAGATTCCGCCGCGCTGGCCAAGAATGAGATTGAAAAACTCCCGGAAGGCGCGCCGACCAAGGAGTTTACCTACTCGGCGAAACAACTCTTCGACAAACAGGATTCGGCCAGGCTGAAGAATCAGAAATCTCTCAACGCCGGCGGCGAGTTCCTGGCCAATAACCAGTTCGGGTTTGCGGTGGTCGTGGCTTCGGCTGGCATGGAGGGCGATACCCAAAAGGACCTGGTGCTGACGCAAGCCCGGGCCATGGTGGTGCGCCAGTATCTGGTGGAAAATTTCGGATTTGACGACAGTGAACTCAGAACTCTGGGAATGGGAAAGCAGGCGGAAGCGAACTCCGATGTTGGCTGGGGTAGGATTCAGATTTTCATTTATCCCGCCGGAACGGAAGTTCCGGCCAGCAAGCAGGTGCAGGCGAGTGCTTTATCCGAAACCACTTCAGCTCCAGCACCTCAGGCTTCGACGGCCTCAACCGCGAAGCCACAGTAGGGCTGGCGTTCGCGTGGTGGGTGTGTAGCTGTCGATTGACTGGGTCAACTGCAGCGTTCATTTCGTTCGTGATTCGTTGTGACATTGAGCGGTTGGGGAGAATGTATAAAAAGGGACAGCCATTCCAATCGGTAAGACGTACTGTTGCCGTAGACATACGAAGAATCCCTGACGAGAAATCTAATCGTCCTTCGAAAGTAGATTATTAGATCGACATCATTTAACAGCAGCATTTAATAGCAGCATGGAACCAGCGTTGCGGGAAGTTTCAGACTGGGTCACGCTGGCAAATTACAAAGGAGTATTTCATGACGCAAACTGTACTCGAAAGAACGGCAGATCACATCACCGAATCGGCTCACCAGGCTTCTCGCGCATCCAACGCGGTTGCTGATGCAATAGCGGACGGCGCAGGAGCAGTGCGACGTGCCGCGAAACAGAGCGGCGATGCCGCGGAAGAATTTCTGAATGAAACGAGCCAGCGCATCCAGCGCCACCCCATGCTAATTGTGGCTACGACATTTGCGGCAGGGTTCACCGCGGGAGCTTTGATCTCCTTGATGATCAAGCGAAGATAGACCCAGTAGCGGATACAACAGTCTTACGCAATTGCCAACACTCACCACTTGGCATTGTTTTTTCGCGAGCTGAAGAGTGTCGCGTGAGGCACAGCCGCTGCTCAGAAAACATGACACCAGCGGTCTGCCGCCGTTATGCGTCATAGGAGGGCAGCGCAATGCGCGCGCTTCCGTACAGGTGTGCGATCGTGGGGAGCAACTGGCTGGCCAAGCGATCCTTGGCGATAAGGGCGTCTACCAGGTGCAACGCCCGTTCTGGAACGCCCAGTCCTTCGGTGAGCAGAATGATGGGCGCCTCCGGCCTGAGCCGCCTCAATTCGATGGCAACCTCTTGCCCGTTCATGGCGGGCATGAAGTAGTCGAGAATTACAACGTCAACCGAATGGGTAGAGGCCAGCTCCAGTCCCTCGCCGCCGCTGGGAGCCGTGAGAACGGTATACCCGAAGCTTTCGAGGAACGCGCGCTCGCATTCCAGCACATCCCGGTTATCGTCGATACAAAGAACTACTCCGCCTGGAAGTTCCGAACAGACCGACTGGGGCATTGTTGCACCTTCAAGGAATCTATCTTCAGCAATTACGACCATGAAAGCTGATCAAAATTGCTCAAACTCCCTGGCAACCGGACGCCGCCAGCATTTTCTTGGCTAGGAACGAAGGAGAGATCTCACACTCTGCGTTAGTTATCTGATTCCGGGAAATTGCACTGAGCGGCTACTCGTGCAGAACTACATTGAGCAGCGAACTGTGGACCTGCAGACCTCCGTTGTAGTGGATAAAGCCCAACTTCCTGAACCGGTTCATGAAGAAGCTAACCCGCGAGCGGGTCGTGCCGATCATCTCGGCGAGGGTCTCCTGACTGACCTTGGGCACCACGGCATCAGGAATAGTCTCCTTGCCGAAATGAGCGAGAAGCAGCAGAATCCGGGCGAGCCTTTTTTCGCTGGAATTGAAGAGTTGGTCCACTAAATCTTCTTCGTAGCGGATATTTCGCGCCAGCAGATACGCTACAAATAGATCCGAAAACGTGTGCTCGCGGTGAAGGGCATCCATCATCGCTTTCTTTTCTACGCGCAGGAGGTCGCAATCTGTCAGGGCCAGTGCGGACCCCATCCGTAAGAGCTGGCCGGCCAGCGCACCCTCGCCAAAAAAGTTTTTCTCACTCACAATGCCGATCGTCGCTTCCTTGCCGGACTTGGATACTACGGTCAGCCTTACTTTGCCTTTCTGCACATAGAAGACGGCATCTGCACGGTCGCCTTGCGTGAATATCGTTTGCTTTTTCGGTACCGGTACACTCTTTCTGCCTTCTCCGATGGTCGCGAGGAAGGTGTTGGGGTCGAACTCGCGCTTCTTACCGATTGCGATCCGTGCCATGTTTTTTTTCTCTCTCACTAGAAATCCCAAGGTGCGGAGCATTGCCTGCTCTCTCGTTTGCGTACCACAGGTGTCACCACTTTAGCGTTTTGGCCTTCGTACGGGTGAACTCTTAGCATGTTTTATCGCAACTTAGATACAGCATCTTATTGACAGTATTAGGGTTAGCCTGCGCTGCATGGAGTGTCGGCTGCGATCATCAGGTCTGGCATAGATTTTTAGTTGTAGGATACGATTCTTTGCGGTAGGATTTCAGGCTTACGCGTACACCGAGGAGCCCAGCATGGGACGCAACGGAAACGGGAAGGACAGTCACTACGCAGCGGTGAATCGATCCGACGTTCCGCAAGGTCGTAAGGGTAAACATCGGAAAGCGGTGGCAGACATTCTGGCGGACCTCGCAAAGCTGAACGCCCAGCAAGCCGTCAAGATTCCGCTGAGCGGATTGAACGGCGAGAAGATGCAGAATCTGCGCTCGGCATTGAACCGCGTCACCCGCGAGAAAAACATCCCAGTCATGACATCGAGCGACGAGAAATACCTGTACGTTTGGCGCGCCGACTCGCCCAAAAATACAGCCGCCGCCGAATAGCAAAGCTGCGCTGCGGCGTGCCTCCGTCCACTAAGCGCAGGACTCGCCTACCCCAAGCCTGCAAGGACGCCGCGCATATACGCAAAGCTGCTGATAACACCCGGCATCGGATCGTCGGGATGAATTTCATACTCCAGGTCGACGAAGCCCGCGTACTTCATCGCGATAAGGGCTTTAAACATTTTCCGCACCGGCATGATGCCGTCTCCCACCGCGACTTGGCTCTCTTTGTCCTGGAAACTCGTGAGATCCTTCATGTGCAGATTGAATAGCCGCGGGCCAGCTTCGCGGATCGCCTGAACCACATCGGTGCCGGCACGAACGGTATGCCCTACGTCGATGCAACAACCGATGCGCGGGTCCATACCCTTTACCGCTTTCAATACATCCAGGGGCGAATGCCACAGCTTGTCTTCCGGGCCATGATTGTGGATGGCGATGCGGATGTCGTATTCCTTTACGAACTTTTCCAGTCGCGGCAGAGTTTCCGGGGCGGGGTCGCCGGCGACGATCACGCCAATGCCTGCGCGCTTGCAGTATTCGAACTTGGTGCGGATGTCCGCATCTTCATTTTTGAGGAAATAGATGGCTCCGGCGGCGTGAAGCTTGATGCCGGCTGCGGCGTAGTCTGCCAGCGCGGCGGCCTCTTGCTGAGGATCCATTGGGAGATGATCTTTGACGTTTTTCGCGTTCAGGTCAAACACGTTGAGCTGCTTCATGAAGGCGATGAGCTGCGCCCGGTCGAAGTTACGGAATGTGTAGCTGGCCAGGCCTAAACGAAGGGGCGCCGGTTCGTCAGCAGATGGCTTCGCGTCGGCCAGTGATGCGAGACTGCTCGGCGCGGCAAAGGCTGCCGCAGCGAGTGCGCCGGAACGCAAAAGATCGCGACGAGTGAAGATGTTTTTCATAAAGGTCTAATCGCGGGCATGCCGTTAGACATGCAGCTCCCAGCCCTTTTCGTACTCGCGCGGCCACATCTTCATCGCTTCCGGGTCGTTCTGGATCCGGCCGCCGCTGGTGTCGACATGCAGTTCACGGTTAACTTCCCACGCGATGTTGGAAAGCTGCAACATCGTAACTGAGACGTTGCCAACGGCAATGGGGGCGTTAAGCTTTTCGCCTTTGCGGATTCCTGCAATGAAGTTGGCGAAGTGAGCGTCGGTCATGGAATCGCTTCCGAGAAGATCAGAGGATGAGGTTTTGGTGCCCATTTTGAATTCACTCGTCTTTTTCCCTTTGAGGTCGTAGATCTCATAGCCGTCGCGATCGACCAGCACCGAGCCCGTGGTGCCCATGATCGTCACGCCGCGATCGCGGCCGTAGAACTTCATTCCCTGGCAGGACTTGCCCTCCCACGAAATCATCTTGTCTTCATACTCGAAGCTGGTCACGAGTGTGTCGTAAAACTGCCAGTCGTCTTTGAAATGATAACGTCCGCCTGAGGAAGAAACTCGCTGCGGATAGTCGACGCCCAGCGCCCAGCGGCAGACGTTGACCTCGTGCGTGCCGTTGTTGAGAGCTTCTCCAGTGCCGTAGATTCTGAACCAGTGCCAGTTATACGGCTGCACGTTGTCCTTGTAGGGACGGCGTGGCGCCGGACCCTGCCACAAGTCCCAATCCAACTGAGCCGGCACGGGAGCTTCTTTGCCGGTGCCGATCGACTTCCGCACATTGCTGTACCAGGCTTTCGCGTAATAGGCTCTGCCAATGAGGCCCGCGTGAATCTTTTCGACGATTTCTATGGTGTGGGGGGAAGAACGCTGCTGCGTGCCCATCTGCACCAGCTTTTGATATTTCTGCTGCGCCGCGACCAGCATCACTCCCTCGGCTGGATTGTGGCTGCATGGTTTTTCCACATAGACGTGCTTGCCCGCCTGCAAACCGGCGATGGCCATGGGCGTGTGCCAATGGTCAGGAGTGGCGATGGTGATGGCGTCTACATCTTTCTGTTCGAGAATCTTGCGAAAATCTTTGTCGGCCGCGGGAGCTTCGCCCATCTCGTGCTGCGTAGCATCCGCGAACTTTTTGAGAATATTGCTGTCGACGTCGCAGACGTGCGAGATGCGGGCGGCAGCCTTGTTCACTTTGAGCGACGATAGATGAGCATACCCGCGCCCGTTCAGGCCAATCACTGCAAAGTTGAGGCGATCATTCGAACCCATGATCTGGCCATAACTTTTTGCCGTAGTCCCCACGGCCAGACCGGCCGCGCCTACCGCGAGTGCGTCGAGAAATTCACGTCGTGTAACCATCATTTCCCTCACAGGGGCGGCAGCGATCGCCGCTCGTCAGTCATTGCTCGTTGCCAGATCGGCGGCAGAATTTTCCGTGCTGCCTACTGGCCGTCTTTCTTCTCCGGTTCCCGGGGCAGCGGCGGTTGGATGGGCTTGCGCGGCAGCATCTGGTCGCGCATGGCGGTTTCGTAGACGAAGCTGGCTACGATCACAGCCATCTGCTTGAGGTCTTCGGGCTGCAGGCGGTCGTAGACATCCATGTTGGAGTGGTGGGTGCGAGTTTCGTACTCGATGGGATCCTGGATGAACTGGAATCCGGGAATGCCGACGGCGTCGAACGAAAGATGATCGGTGCCCCCGGTATTCCGCATGGTGATGGTCGTCATGTCGAGATCTTTGAAGGGACGCATCCAGGCTTCGAAAATGGGTTCGACCGCTTCGTTCTCCTGCAGATAAATACCGCGAATCTTGCCGGAGCCGTTGTCCACGTTAAAGTAGCCGGAAACTTTTGCCTGCTCGGGCTTGACGGTGACCGGCCCGGCTTCGCGCCGCAGCAAGGTGGGCATGCCCTTCATGCCGGGATCGTCCATGGGAGGACGCGAGCCGAAGTGGTGTTCGACGTAACCTTGAGAGCCGAGCAAGCCTTCTTCTTCTCCGCTCCAGAGGCCGATGCGAATGGTTCGTCGCGGCTTGATGTCCAGCGCTTTTAAAATGCGCATGGCTTCCATCATGACGATGGTGCCGGCGCCGTTGTCGGTTGCGCCCGTGCCCGCATGCCAGGAATCGAGGTGGGCGCCGAGCATGACGAGTTCATCTTTCTTATCCGTTCCCGGAAGTTCGGCGATGGTGTCGTATTGCATGGGATCGTCGTCGTAGAAAGTGTTGACGACGTTCAACTCCAGGGTCACATCTTTTTTCTGCTGGAGCAGGCGGGCGATGCGGCTCCAGTGCTCGGAAGCCATTGTCAGTTGAGGAACAGTAGTGGTCTCGCCGGTTTTATACGATCCGCCGGACTGAACGAAAACCGTGCCACCGCCCGCGGTTCCGCGGCTGTGATCGATAACGGCGAGAACTTTTTCGTCGGCGAGGAATTGATTCAGTTCTTGGACGAATTGCTGGCGCTTGATGAAGTCGGCGAAGCGGAAGGGCGGGCGCTCGCCGGGAATCTGGTACTCCGCAATCTTGGCGAGGTCGTCGTCGGTGTAGCGCCTGTAGGGAGCTTCGGTGATTGGCTTGACCTCGGCGTCGGGCCCCATGATCGCAATCATTCCGGCAAGCTTGCCTTTGTACTTATCGAAGTCTTCCTTTTTTTCGATGTTCACGCGGATGCACTTGCCGGTGACGACGCCGTTAGTGCCGGGAGTCCAGGCCTTGGCGTAGACGAGGAGCGGAGCAATGTCGGGCGAGGTCATCCGCACGTTGACATATTGATTCGCCCAGCCACGTCCGAACGGTCCCCAGGGTTCGAGGTGTGCGTTGCTCAAGCCCATAGCCGCCAACTGATCGCGGGTCCATTCGTTGGCGCGCTTCATGTTGGGTGAGCCGGTGAGCCGCTCGCCGATGGAATCCATCAGTCCGGTGGCGTAGTCCATGACCTTGGAGTTGTGAAAGCCTTCGTAACGAATACGGGTAATCGTCTCCAGGTCAACTTTTTCCTGTTTTTCCTGAGACCAGGCGATGGTGGAAATCAAGCTGAGGGAGACAATGAGACCAGCGAAACGAACAGCTCTTTTCATGGATGGCGCTCCTGGGCGCAGATCAACCTGGTTGAGGATCAATTTGTTCAGAGAATCAAAGCCGGGATTATACAACTGACCGCAGGCTTGTAAGCGGGGGTGATTGTAAAGTTAAGTCAGTTCGCGGGATCAGTCTTTTTTCGAGTCAGCGGCGTGCGGTCGATCGGAAAGCGCTTCGGCGCGCGCGTTTCCAACTTTGTGCTCCGGTGAGTCAGCGGTGGGTTTCGCATCGTCGTCATCATTATTCTTGACGGTATACTGCACGATGAGCGAGATGCGGCGGTTGGCTGGATCGAGCGGATCGTTGGGCTTGAGCAGTCGCTGATCGGCAAACCCGCGAACCTGCATGATCTGGTCAGCACGGATTCCGTTGCGTTGCATCAGCCGGCGGGCTGCGTTCGCACGATCGCTGGAGAGTTCCCAGTTCCCGTAATTCGCAGATGCTGCGTAAGGCGTGGCGTCCGTGTGGCCTTCGATGGAGAGCTTGTTGGGAAGTTTCCCCAGCTCCTGGGCCAGCGTAATCAGCAGTTCGCTGCCGTCGCGATTCAGTTCCGGCCGTCCGCTCTCGAAGAAAGTACCGGAAGCCGATTCCGTGAGCTCGATGCGCAGGCCTTCGGCCGTGACCGTCATCTCGATGTGGCTTTTCAACTTCTCGAAATCCTTCATCTGCCGTATGGCCAGTTGTAGCTGGTCTTTCAGCTTAGGCATGTTGTCTTTGGTCAGGGTAAAGTTCTCGCCCGAGCCCGTCATATTGGAGCCGACTTTTCTCGAAGTTCCAGTCGGATCCTTGAAATATCCCCCGATCGCCTCCTGAATTTGCTTACTGGTGTTGAGCAGCCAGAGGACAATGAACAGCGCCATCATGGCGGTGACAAAGTCCGCGTAGGCCACTTTCCAGGCGCCACCGTGGTGGCCGGCGTGGCCACTTTTTTTCTTGATAATCAGGATGGGGCGGGGGTTATTCATAATGCATCATTCATTTCTGGTCGTGTTTTGGAGAGCTACGCGGACGCGGCCGCGGCGGCGGGCGTTCCTCCACTGCGGCAAGCCTGCTCCACTTCCTTGAACGATGGCCGGACATGTGTTGGCACTGCCCGCCGAGCCACTTCTACGGCCATGATCGGCGCGGTGCCCTTAAGAAAGGACACCATCAGAACGCGCAGGACATACAGGAAAGCGTGTTCCTCGTCCGCGATCTTGGTCATATTGGCCGCAACCGGACCGACCAGCCCGTAGCAAAGCAGAATGCCGAGAAACGTTCCCACCAGCGCTGCCGCCACTTTGTGGCCGATTTCCTCGGGCGGGCCGCCCAGCGCGCCCATGGTGATGACTACACCCAGCACCGCGGCGACAATTCCGAGGCCGGGTAAAGAGTCGGCCATGCTGCTCAGCGCGGCCGTGGGCTGGCTGGCATCGTGGTGATGGACTTCCATGTCGAGATCGAGCATCTGATCCAGGTCGAAGGCTTCTACGCCCGTGACCGCCATGCGCAGCGAATCGCAAACGAAATCTCGAATGTGATGGTTCTTCAGGAATTCCGGCCGCGTAGAAAAAATCGCGCTCTTCTCCGGTTCTTCCACGTCGCCTTCAAGAGCCATCAGGCCGTCTTTGCGCGCTTTGTTCAGCAGGTCGTACATCATCTTCAATGTGTCCAGGTATCTTTGTTTGGTGAAGGGTGAGCCGCCGAACACGCCGCCGATTCCACCTGCAATGTCCTTGAGAATGTGAATCGGGTTCGCGATCAGCACCGTGCCTATGCCCGCTCCGCCGATGATGAGTAGTTCTGCCGGCTGCAGGAGCACACGCAGGTTCCCATGCTCCATCAGGTAGCCGCCCGCGACTGCGCCGAAAACCACCACAATGCCGATAATGGCGAACATTCGTCTAGCTCCCGGATGCCGCGCCCTTAGCGGGTTTTGTTGGATCGGCTTTTTGATTGGAGACGATTTTCATGGTCTGCCGGGTTCGCTCGAGCATGGACTCGCCCGTGTCGCCGGGCCGGGCAGCGGCATGTCCAATGGAGACGGCGAGAGACCGCTTTTCGCCCCACCATTCAATTCCATCGCTGGCCAGCATTCGGCCGATGCGCTCGCCCACTGCGCGAAGTGAGTCACCGCTGCAGCCATTCAGGATCACCAGGAACTGATCATCGGCCCAGCGCCCGACGTGGTCTGTTCGCCACACCGCGATCTCGAGCGTGTGCGCCACCATGCGGAGCATGCAGGTAGCGGCCTCCGCTCCAAAGTTCGCGCGAAAAACATCAAAGCCCTTCAGCCTGAGATGCAGGACGCCGAAAGGGACCTGAAGTTCCGCGAATGTTCCCAGGGTTTCCCGCAGGTGCGATTGCATAATGGCGCGGTTAGCGATGCCGGTGATTTCATCCACGCAGCCGGAGCTCTTCAAGCTATCCTCGCGCTGTTCGCTCTCGGCAGGCTCGTGGTGATCTTCGAAGCTTTGCAGCACACCAATAATGGACCCGTGCGCATCCCGCACCGGCACTGCCCAGACGTGCACGGGCACGCGATGGCCCCGTTTGTGGTGCAGATAACCCTCCGTCTCGCTGGGGTGCACGCCTTGGATCGCGGCGCCAACGGGACATTCTGCGCCGCAAGCTTCACAGGTGTTCTGATCGCATTGCAAAAGAGTTCGTCCCGCACAAGGCCGTCCCACCACCTCGTGGCGAAGGTTCCCGGTGATCCGTTCGGCGCCGTCGCTCCAGAAAACAATCTTTTTCTCAAGGTCGACCACGCAGACTCCGACCTGCAGGCCCTCCAGAAGGCTTCGACAAATCTCAGGATCCTGAAAGGCAGACATTCCTTGACCGGCAGCGAAGCACTCGAATATCTTCATCGGCACAATCCACGGCGACTTCAGGAATTGAACTGCGCTGCGCGCCACGAAAAACCAGAAAGTAGTGCTTTTTCAATAAGATAGGCTTATGGCACTTTAGGGGGATAGGTAGCACGTCCGGGCTATTTTCAGCAGAAAGGGACGAGTTTAATTTTACAGGTGAGCAGTTCTGGGGGAGGGCTGCCCGGGCGTCCCGGACTCGAAAGAGTCTCGGGACGCTCGTTATTTTGGGAGAAATTATTTGAGATTTCTGGGGGGAACACAAAAACGCGATCAGAGTCCGTCGCGTCCCCTCCACTCCGCCCGACGAAATCCGAAAATCGAAATCTTCGTTTGAGAAAAAACCAGAAAAAGCGAGGTAGAGCTCGCGAGCCGGAACTAGTTCGTGGAGATAGTGAAATTGACGGTGATCTTGGCCTGCGTTTCCACGGCCTCGCTGCCCTGGTAGTGAGGCTTGAAGTGCCACTGGCGCACCGCATCCTCCGCCGCAGCAGCCAGAATCGGGGGTCCGCTGACCACGCGCAGATCTTGAATCGTACCGTCTTTACCGATCAAGGCTTGCAGAATCACCGAGCCTTGCACCTTCATCTGGCGGGCGAGAAGTGGATAATCCGGTTTCACGGGCCGGCTGACCACGTCCGTCGTACCCCTTGAAATCTGCACGCGCTCGGCGGCGTTGCTGGTGACGCTCGCGGCGGTTTCCGCGCCCACAGGCCCATCCGCTTGCGCGGGAGTGCCGGGTTGCAGGTCCACTCGAAGCGAATTGTTGCCGGGGCGAATCGTGCGGTGACTGTCACCCGCGACCACTTCCACTTCCAGCGGCGGAAGCACGGTTCTGGTCGTGGTGGCGGTTGCCATGGCGGGCGCCGGAATATCCGCGACAACATTCATCGCAGCTTTGGCATTCGCGGCTCGATGCCTGGAGTTCGATGCCGCAGGGCTCGCGGCAGAAGAGCGCGCCGCCGAAGACGTTACTTTCCCCGCGACTGGTGCCGGCCGTATCTGGGTGGCCGCGGGCGTGCTTACCGCGGGCTGGTCAGACTCCACTTCTTCCGTGTCTGGAAACCAGAATTCGCGATAGTGGTAGAGCGACACGCCTAAGCCCGCGAGCAGCAGCACCAGGGCCGCCACCATCAGGCTTCGTTGCTTGGGATCGGGCGTGCGCGCCTGCAACTCTGGCAGCGCCACGCGCTCACCATTGGGAACTAACGCTTTGGGCTCGAACATGCGGAACCTGGGCCGTTCGTGGGGGACTTCTGCTCAGCATAGTATGCCTTGAAAAGCCCGCAAATACCACGAAAAAAGTCATGGTTTGTGTCCCGTTTGGACATTTTCAGCCGATCCGGTGCATTATTTGTGCAACGAATTGTAGCGTCGCATTGCAGGGCCGTACCGAAACTTTCGGGGGCCTGGGGAATCCCATACCAGAGTGCAGCGTAGTTCCAGGAGAAGTATGGACCCGAAAAACGTGGAAGGGAATAACGCTGAAGTCAATAAAGCTGAAGCGAAGGCCGCTGAAACCGAGGGTGCCGAAGCGAACGTCCGCGAGGCAGAGAACGTACAAGAAAAGATCGCCGAAGAGATCGCTGAGAAGATCGCCGAGAAAAAGACCCCAGCGCGGCTGGTCGGCCCACGAATCGACGAAAGCGCGTTCCGGCGGATGAATCGCCGGGAACTGCTGAAACTGACGCCTTTGATCGCGCTGGGCGCATTTGCGATCCCCATCTTTCAGGCGTCACTGCTCAAGAAGGGCCTTGGCTTCAGTGATTGGGCCTCGGCTCGGCTGTTTCGTTCCGGCCATTTGGCGCCGACTTTTGCGGATTCGGATTTGACCCCCTTCGAAAAGTTTCCCATCAATGACTACGACGTGGATGATCCCGGCGTGATCTTTGAGAACTGGAATCTGACGGTCAGTGGAGCCGTGAAAACTCCGGGCGACTATTTGCTGGCGCAGATTCAGGCTCTGCCGAAGTTTCGCCAGAATACGCGCCACGTTTGCGTGGAAGGCTGGGACGTGATCGGCCGTTTCGGCGGCGCTCGCCTGTCAGATTTTCTCAGGATGATCGGCGCCGACACTTCCGCCCGCTTTATCACCGTGGGTTGCGCCGACGATTATTACGAATCGCTGGACATGGCGACCGCGCTGCATCCGCAAACTTTGCTGTGCTACGAGATGTACGACCAGCCGCTTACTCGCCAACATGGCGCACCGCTGCGCCTGAACATTCCCACGAAAGTTGGCTACAAGCAGGCCAAGTATCTGACGGATATGAAAGTCACCAACGTGCTCGACAAAGTCGGCTACTGGGAAGATCAGGGATATTCTTCGTTCTACGGATTGTGAGGTATGGCGTGATATTGCTCGGGGAAGGGCACGACTTCAGTCGTGCCGCCAAACACGCAAGAGGCAGCCGCGGCTTTAGCCGCTGGGGGGCGCTGTTGGCCTGGGGTAACGCATGAGCGGCGCGATGATCGAAATCGTCCGAACAACGAATAAAGGCACAGACGAGGAAAAAACTGAGACCGTCGCTCGCGCTGTCTACGAGCATCCGCTGGTGATTCGCGTCTGCCACTGGCTGAATGCGATTTCTCTATTCGTGATGGTGGGCAGCGGCCTGCAGATTTTCCGCGCCTTCCCGAGTTTCGGCGCGAAGATTCCGCAAAAAGATCTGCTGAACTGGCCGAGATCTTTCGCGATCGGCGGCTGGCTGGGGGGAGCGTTGCAGTGGCACCTGACGTTTATGTGGATTTACATCGGCACCGGCCTGGTCTATCTGGCTTACCAGATATTCAGCGGAAATTATCGCCAGGTGTTGTTCACGCGTCGCGACATTCGCGGAGTGTGGCCGATGGTGCGGCATTATTTTTTCTTCGGCCCCAAGCCGCCGGCGCACGAGGCTTATAACCCGCTGCAGAAGCAGGCCTACACTTCGGCGATTGGGCTGGGAGTGTTATCGGCGCTGACCGGACTGGCGATCTGGAAGCCGGTACAGTTCTCGTGGCTGGCCTGGCTGATGGGAGGGTTCCACTGGGCGCGGCTTTGGCATTTTTTGATCATGTGGGCGATGTTGGCGTTTGTGTTTGGACATTTGATCATGGTGATTCTGCATGGCTGGAGTAATTTCGTTTCCATGCTGACGGGCTGGAAGAAGAATCCGGACTACGACTAAGAACGACAGCCGCAGCAGCGCCGGCGCGAGAATCCGAGAGCCGAATCCGAAGAAGATCCGAGAGCAGGATGCCCGAACCAAACGTAATCGTGAACAGCCCGGAGCCGGCGACCGACACGCGCGAGCAGGACTTAATCGCGCGCGTGCAGCGCGGCCAGCACGAGTTGTTTTACGAATTGGTGCGGCCCTACGAGCGCCGGGTGTACGCGGCGGCACTGGCGATTTTGCGCAATGAAGCCGACGCCGAGGATGTGGCGCAGGAGGCGGTTCTGAAAGCGCTGGCCAATATCCGCCAGTTTCGCGCGGAGTCCCGCTTCAGCACGTGGCTGATCCAGATCACCGTGAACGAGGCACTGATGCGGCGGCGCAGACAGAAAACTCGGGCCGTGGAGTCGATCGACGACCATCGCGACGAAGAAGGCGAATACAGGCCGCGAGATTTTGCCGACTGGCGCGAGATTCCCTCGGAAACGCTGGAACGGAAAGAAGTGCGGCAGAAACTGGCGGAAGCGTTGGGCTCGCTCGACCGCAAATATCGCGAGGTGTTCATGCTGCGGGATATGGAACAACTGAATATTCAGGAGACGGCGGACACACTCGGAATTTCCATTGCGTCGGTAAAGACGCGGCTGCTGCGGGCGCGGCTCATGCTGCGCGATCTGCTCGCGAGCGGCTGGGAGCAAGGCTGGTTCAGCCGCTCGCCGGCCGGGAAAGGAAACAAGCCATGGTAGTCACGTGCGAACAGGTGTGGCGCGAGATTTCGAATTACCTGGAAGGCGAAACCGATCCGTCGTTGCGCGCGGCCATGGACGATCATTTTCGTACGTGCAAGTCGTGCGCGTCGGTGCTGGCGGGCACGCGCAACGTGATCGCGCTCTACGGAGATGAGCGCATGATCGAAGTGCCTGCAGGTTTTGGCCGGAGACTGGAGAAAAAAATTGCCGGAGTCCGGGGAGGGCGAGCGGGATGGTCTACATGGTCGGCGTGGCTGGTGCCGGTGGCGGCTCTGATTTTGATTGGCGGAGGCATCCGGCTGGCCAACTCGCTCACGCTGAATCCGCCGGTTAAATCCCCACTCGCCGAGTTCGGCCATGACATTCCTCCTGACATGCCGGTTGTAGTTTCGGCTGCTACTAGAACTTTTCACATTGCGGGGTGTGACTTCATCCACAACAAAGAGACGGAGCGCACCATGAAAGCCAGCGAAGCGATTCGAGAGGGCTACGCTCCTTGTGTGCGCTGCATGCGGAAGTATCTGAACGTGGCGAGAAGCCATGAGGGACCGGACGCTGAAGCGATCACGGCGGATGAAGCGTTGAAGGATGATGATGGAGACTGACAGAGACAAATATCTCAGACGGAGATGAACAAGGGCGCGGGCTGATCGGCCCGCGCCGTAACTGCGGACGAGCCAACTAGTTGTTCTTCATTTCGTCTTTCTTCATGCTGTCGTCTTTTTTCATATCATCTTTCTTCATGCTGTCTTTCTGCATCGCATCTTTCTTGGCGGCCTTCTTGGCTTTCTTGCTGGTCTTGGCCTGATCTTTCTTCATGCTGTCATTCTTCATGGCGTCCTGCTTGGTTTGGTCGTTCTGCATGGAATCGTTCTTCATCGAGTCATTTTTCATGGAATCCTGGCCGGATTGAGCGAAAGCTGCCATGGAAGCCGCCAGAACACACGTGAGCGCGAGACTGCTGAAAATCTTTTTCATGGTTTCTCCTTGAATGTTCTTTGAAATGAAAGTCGAGTTGCGCCGTCCAGCAGGTTTCACCCTGCAGGCTTAGATGGGATGAACGGGACGGAAAGAAGTTACAGCTGAATATTCTCGATCAGGCCAGTTTCAGCAGGCCAGCTGATTGCGGGAGATTTTCAGCCCAGTCAGATTTCCGAGGATGGTTACGGCGACGGACTCAGTATTAAAAAATTCGTTGGCCAGGCTCGTAAGGTCTTCCACGGTGACGGCCTCGATTTTCTCGATCAGTTCGTCGAGATCGTAGAAGCGGTCGAAATACATTTCCTGCCGGGCCAGGTTCGACATGCGGGCGCTGCTCGACTCCAGCGACAGCATCAGGCTGCCTTTCAGTTGATCTTTGGAGCGGCGCAGTTCTTCGGCGGGCACCGGTTCCGCTTTCAGCTTGTGAAATTCGCTGACCACCGACTGCACCACTTTCGACGCGGACTCCCGTGAAGTTCCGGCGTAGACCGCCAGGCATCCCGTATCGCGATAGGGGTTCAGATCGCTGTAAATGGAATAAACCAATCCCTGCCGCTCGCGGATGTTCTGGAACAGGCGGGAACTCATGCCGCCGCCGAGCAGCGTGTTGAGAATGTAGCCGGCGTGGCGCTTCTCATGCGCGATGGGATGTGAGGGCACGCCAATGCAGAGCTGCACTTGCTCGAGCGCCTTCTTGTTGCGCAGCGTGATCTTCGACACGATTTTCGGCACCGGCGAGTGGAAGCCGTTTTTTCGCGGCTTCATCTGCTCGAAGTGTTTTGTGACCAGCTCGACGAACCGGTCGTGATCCAGGTTGCCGGCGGCCGACACGATGATGTTTCCGGGCGCGAAGCGGTGAGAGTAAGCGTCGAGTACCGCCGCGCGTTCGAATTTCTTCACCGTTTCCTTAGTCCCAAGAATCGGCTTGCCCAGTGGATGATCTTTCCAGAAGTTCTGCGTAAAAATTTCGTGGACGAGGTAATCCGGGTTGTCCTCGTCCATTTTGATTTCTTCGAGAATCACGCCGCGCTCGCGAGTAATGTCATTGGGATCGAAAACCGGATGCAGCACCAGATCGCTCAGAATCTCAAGCGCGACCGGAAGGTGTTCGTCGAGCACCTTCACGTTGAAGCAAATGCATTCCTTGGCGGTGAAAGCGTCCATGTTCCCGCCGATGGAGTCGACCTGGCGCGCAATTTGTTCCGCGGTGCGGTGTTCGGTTCCTTTGAACAGCATGTGCTCGATGAAGTGCGAAATGCCGTTCCACGCGGCGTCTTCGTCGCGCGAGCCCGTCTGCAGCCAGATTCCGATCGAGGCCGAGCGAATATGCTGCATTTGCTCGGTTATGATCGTGAGCCCGTTGGGCAACACTTGACGACGAATATTGCGAACTTCTTTCACCATGAGTACTTCCCGGCAGAACTATCAGTAAACCCCAGCAAACTGGTTGTGGAAGGTCCTTAACTATTCTGACATAGGGCGGCGAGGTGTGCGAAAATGTTTAGTTGTTTAGAATGAATAGTTTGCGGTCGATCTCGGTTTCGTGGTTGCATCGGACTGCGCCTACGTGTATGGCAGCGGACAGCCGAGGGAGTCACGGACAGCCTACCCGCCGCCGCAGCATGAGAGGCAAATCTTGGTTCATAACGCGGATGCGTCATTGCTTGGCCTGAACCGTCAGGAAGTGGCGGAACTCGTGGAAAAGGCAGGGGAACCTGCCTATCGCGTCCAGCAGATTATGAACGGAATCTATCGCGAGCGAGTGCAATCGCTCGATCAACTCTCCACCCTCCCGCGCCAGTTCCGCGAAGATCTTTCGCAACGCGGATTCGCTATCGGTTCGCCCAATATCCAGGAAAAATTTGTCTCGCGAGACGGAACGGTCCGCTATCTCGTGGCCTTTGCCGACCGCGAGAGCGTGGAAACGGTGTGGATGCCCGAAGGCGATGGCGGGGAAGCCGGCGACGGCACGGAGGCCGGCGAAGCGGGCGAGTTGAGCGCTGGCCATGTCAGCACGACCCGCGGCTGGGACAGAGCCACGATTTGCGTCTCCAGCCAGGTGGGTTGCGCCGTGGACTGCCACTTCTGCCTGACCGCTCTGCTGGGCGTAAAGCGCAACTTGAGCGCCGGCGAAATCGTAGGTCAGGTTTGCGCCGTGCTGAACGATCAGAAGGTCTCACCGCCGCGGGACCGCATCAACCTGGTTTTCATGGGCATGGGCGAGCCTTTCCTGAACTATGAGAATTTCATCAAGGCGGTGCGGTTGCTGGCGGAAGAAGTGGGCATTCCGGAGTCGCGCATGACGGTTTCCACGGCAGGCATCGTGCCGCGCATTCGAGACTTCGGGCTCGAGTCTGTCCGACCCAAGCTGGCCATTTCTCTGAATGCTTCGAATGATGAACTGCGCACCCGGCTCATGCCCTTGAACCGGAAGTGGAATCTCGATCAGTTGCTGGCCGCGGCCCGCGATTTCCCTTTGCGCAACCGGGAGAGAATCACGTTCGAGTATGTGCTGCTGCGCGATTCGAACGATGCGGTGCGAAACGCTCAGGAAGTTGCGGAGCTGCTTCGGGGCATAAGGGCAAAAGTGAATCTGATCGCGCTCAACCCCGGACCCGGCATTGATTTCGCGACTCCTGCGGAAGAAAAAGTGCTGGCGTTCCAGAACGTGCTGATGAAGGCTGGCATTCCGACGTTTGTGCGGCGTCCCCGGGGCCGCGATATTTATGCGGCTTGCGGACAACTCAAGCGAACGATGGCGATCGACATCTAGCTATTAGCTCTTAGCTAAACCCTTCACTTCAGGCAGTGGTACTTACCTTCTGACTTCTTAATTCTGACTTTTGCATTCTTACTTCTGACGACAATAAAGATCATGCCGGCAGAGGAGCGGTCCTCAAAGCGGATTGCAGCAGGGAAGAGGCCACGGGCAGTTCCACGTTCACGGTAATCCCGTCCTGATTGAGTTGCTCAAGCCAAATCCGGCCGCGGTGTTCCTGGACGATGCCCTGGCAGGCGCTCATGCCCATCATGCTCTCATCTTCTTCGTCGGCTCCCTTGCTAGTCCGGACAGGCTGGCTGAGGCCCGTTCCCTCGGCGGAGACTTGAAGCACCGCAACGTCATCGTGATGGGTGGTACAAATGGTCAATCTCTTGCCGCCATTTTCTTCGAGCGCGTGCAGCGCGTTACCCAGGACTTGGGAACAGACCTGAAGCAACTGGTTGGAGTCACCGATAACTCTGGGCAGTTGATTGTCGAGTTCCGCGCGCACGTCGAGGTTCAAAGGTTGCCATTGCGATTCCGCCAATTTCACCGCCGTGCGCAGCAGCGTGTTGAGATCGATCGGAGTCCGAGTAGCGGGCGTGCGTTTGGCAAAGCTGAGCAGGCTGGCCACCAGCGAGCGCGTGCGCCGGGCGTGCTGGCCGATCTTGACCGCCTGCGCCCGTTGCTCCGGGTTGAGACCAGTATTCAGAAGCAGATCAGAATACCCCAGCATCGCGGTGAGCGGGTTGTTGAGTTCATGTGCCGCGCCGCCCACGAGTTGACCGATCGACGCCAGTTTCTCCGACTGCAAGACTTGCGCCTGCAGGCGCTTCAGGTTCTCAATGGAATCCTGTGAGCGATGAAAGAAGTTGACCAGTTCACGGTCCAGCAGACGCTGGCGCACAAATACCATGACGCCCATGGCGAAGGCGGCCAGCAAGGTGAGGATCAGCCGGAACGAGAGGATGCGATGCGGAACCGTCGTATCTGACAGCGTCCAGGCGCCAAAGATTGGAAGCGAGAATACGGCGATCATTCCGCAGCGCGCTACCCATACTCCATAGGCCGTTGCGCCTTTGCTTTCCCCCTCGGGTTCGCCGGCGCGGCTCCAAAGTCCGATCAAGGCAATCCAGGCTGCCGAAATAGACAGCGGAATGTCATAGAGACTTCCACTGTAATAAACCTTGCGCTCCAGCGCCCAGTTCGCAAAATAGGAACTGCTGGCGTAGAGCAGGCTGAAGCCAAAAAGATTCGCGTACAGGGTTCTCCAACGGCCATTGCTGCCTTTCCAACAAACGGTCAGAGCGATCAGGAACGCGACTTTTTCGGCCAGATACAGTGCATTGAGGTTGTGGCCGTAAGCGCCGGCGTCGGGAACCGCATAGAGCCACGGCATCACGATGAGGACGTAGACGTAGATCCACCAAACCAGAAGCAGAGTAAAATCCAGCCGTCCCAGCCGCGCCGCATATTCGCCTCCGCGGACGTGGGCGCGGAGAGCGAGCGCCGCCATGAAAGGAACGAAGTGCAGAAAAATCACAATATCGGCGTCGAACAAATCAGGCACATCGCGGCGGAGAAAAACCTCGAAATACGTCCAAAGCAATTGATACGTAAGCCACAGTGCCATCCCCAGGGCCAGCATTGTCCAGAAAAGCCGCAATCGGCCCTGGGTGCGGAGCGCTCGGGGAACCAGCGAAAACGTACCTGCGGCGAGCAGCAGGCATTGCGTGAGATCGCTGATCGCGGTCAAGCGAAACGATTGACGCAGGGTGAGGGCGCCCAGCACAGCTACCGCCAGGCAGACAATCACGCCTCCGGACCAGATTTTGGAGCGGCTAGTCAAGAATATTATCCCCGGTCATTCTAGATCGGATTGAGCGGGGTCGATGGTTACTGTAGTAATCTGGCCGGGGCTGCTGGCATCCTAAAGGGGCGGAGGGATTCCGGGTCAGGCCTTTGAGGCGCGGTAAGTTTTTCTTGCTACCAGCCTTTCTTATCAATAGTATGCAGCACAGCCGCTTCCCCCGCGGAGACAGACTGTTTTGTTTGGTATCGACCGCTATAGGCATTCGTGGAGATTGCAGGCCCCCACCGATCCCGGCGAAATTCGCCGTATCGAGCGCTGGCTGGCCACGGCGCGAGTGTTTCTCGCCATCTCTGCTTTAGCTGCCATTTACATGGACCCCACGCAGTTGGGGCACGCGCCCGTCGCCTACGGGTTGCTGGGACTTTACCTGATACACGGCGTTCTAGTGATGACCCTGCTGCGGCGGAGGCAGCAGTCGACCCCGGCGTTTCGTCTGTTCGTGCATGCGGCGGATATTGTGTGGCCGGCGCTCATCTCCGTGTTTGCCGAGGGACCGCGCAGCCCGTTCTTTCTGTTCTTCTTTTTTGTTCTGGTAGCCGCGGCCTACCGCTGGGGAGAGTGGGAGACGCTGGCCACGGCGGCCGCCGAGGTTGCTTTGCTATGGATCGAGAGCCTCTTGCTGCACGTGTGGAACCCCGGACGGTCCCTTCCCTGGCACTTATTGTCCGGTCTGAACATCAATCAGGACGAATTTGAGCCGAAGCGTCTGTTCATGCTTTCGGTGTACCTGCTGGTGATGGGGTTGCTGCTCGGCTACCTGGCAGGGCAACAAAAAGAGTTGCGGGCTGAGAAAGCGGCGGTCACGCGCATTCTGGCCAAGGCGCGTGTGGAGTCCGGGCTCACCGGCACGCTGCAGCAGATTCTCGCTGAAGTGCTCAGCATGTATGGCTCCGCGCGACTGCTGATTGCCGCGCAGGAAGCTCACAGCCAGCGGGTATTCCTCGGCGAACTGCACGCGGACAAGGGCGCGACCTCCGAATTTGTGTGGCTGGATTCCAGCCCGCGGGATACCGCAACTTACCTCGGCGATTTTCCCGGAGACGTTTGCAGCGCGATTCGCGATTCCGGCCGCTGGTCGGTTCTTGCCCTGGATCGCGAAGGCAACCAGATTACGGTTGAGCAAACCGAGTCGCTCACACGCTTGAATGAATTTCAGCGCTTCGACACGGTGATTGCGGTTTCTTTCCTGCTGGGCGGCGAGTGGAGGGGACGCGTGTTCCTCTTCGATCCGTCGCGGCAAGGAGAAAAACTCGAAGAGCTTCGCTTCCTGCTCGATCTGGTTCGCCAGATCGGCCCGGCGGTTTACAACGTCTATTTGCTGCACCGCTTGCGGCGCAGGGCGGGTGCGGCCGAGAGAGCGCGTTTTGCCCGCGAACTGCATGACGGAGCTGTGCAGTCCCTGATCGCCGTCGAGATGCAAGTGGATGTTCTGCGCCGGCAGGCGGACGCGCAAGGTCCCATTGGCGCCGAACTCGGTAGAATTCAGGGACTGCTTCGCGAAGAAGTGCTCAAGCTGCGTGAACTCATGCAGCAGATGAAGTCGATCGATGTCGACGCGCAACGACTGCTCAGCGTTTTGAACGACACGGTCGAGCGCTTCCAGCGCGAGACTGGCATCTCCGCCCGCTTCGTCACCGACCTGGAAGAGTTCGACATGCCGCAGAGAGTTTGCCGCGAACTGCTTCGCATCGTGCAGGAGGGATTAGTGAATGTGCGCAAGCACAGCCAGGCACGCCACGCGCTGGTGCGCCTGGGTTCGACCGAGAGCTTGTGGACGCTGAGCCTGGAGGATGACGGCAAAGGCTTTCCATTTTCCGGCCGCCTCACGCAGGCTGAAATGGATGAGATTGGGAAAGGGCCTATGATCATAAAGGAACGTGTGCGTTTGATTGGCGGGGAACTCACGGTAGAATCAAATCCGGGTCAGGGATCGCGCCTGGAAGTCACGGTGCCCCGTGGTGGGGAAGTGCCGCATGAATTTTAAGAAGCCACAAACCGTTCGCATCGTGATCGCCGACGACCATCCCATTTTTCGCGATGGCCTGCGGCGCCTGCTGGAAGCCGAGCCCGACCTGAAGGTTCTCGGAGAAGCCTCCGACGGCGCCGAAGCCGTGAAGCTGGCGCGCTCGCTGAAGCCGGATATTCTTCTCCTCGACTTGGCCATGCCGAAGCACCCGGGTCTCGAGGCTCTGCGCGATTTGAGTTCAACCTCCAATTCATCGCCGGTGCGCGTGATTCTGCTGACCGCGGCCGCGGAAAAAAGCCAGATCGTGGAAGCTTTGCAGCTCGGCGCTCGCGGCGTCGTGCTCAAGGATTCGGCGACACAACTGCTTCTCCGCGCGATTCATACCGTGATGTCGGGAGAATACTGGGTGGGGCGCGAGAGCGTTTCCAATCTGGTGCAGTACCTGCGGACTCTGATGCAATCCTCCAGCGATGAGGCTCGGCAGAAGAAGTTTGGCCTCACGCCCCGTGAACTGGAGATTGTTTCGGCGGTCGTGGCCGGCTACTCCAACAAGGAAATCGCCGAATATTTCAAGATCAGCGAAGACACCGTCAAGCACCACCTGAGCAACATCTTCGACAAGCTGGGGGTGTCGACACGCCTGGAGCTGGCGCTGTTTGCGGTGAACCAGGCCTTGCCGCTCAAGAGTATTGCCTGATTACGAAATGACGCGGAAGTAACCTGTAACGGAAACGAGGGTCACCCCATATGGCACTTTTGTGCCATTGGCCGAGCCTTCCCGGGTGATTAGGATTCTCTACAGAGCCCTCGCAGTGGTCGTGTGTCGGTGTGTAACTGGGAGTCCCCAAGAGGGGAAGTTCGGTTCAAGAAACGGAGAGGGAGCTCAAATGGCAAGACTCTTACAGCAATTCGGGCAGCAACTCTGGAACGACGAGCGCGGTCAGGACATCGCGGAATACGCGGTGATGCTGGCGGTGATTTTGGTCATCGTGGTGGGTACGATTCGGCTGATCGGTTCGAACGCCAACAACGTGTTCTCGAATGTTGGCAGCTCGCTGCAATAGTTTCCGATCGTTGCCGGCCCGGATCCACAGTTCAAGCGGCCGGCACAAGTCAAGCGTGCTGATATTCCGGCGCTGCCTCGATTCCAACTCAACCTAGTTCGAATGATTCCGCCTGCGCTGCTGCGCGGGGTGCGCCTTGGTGCATACGGCGCCCCTGGACTCCACCGATTTACTGCCTCGATCTTATTGCTTCGCGCTTATTGTTTCGGGTCGGGCTTCGCATCCCCAGCAGGTGCGGTGAGCGCCACTTTGTCTGCTCCCGGGGTTGAGAGCCGCG
Source organism: uncultured Acidobacteriaceae bacterium (assembly GCA_963719575.1). GTDB lineage: Bacteria > Acidobacteriota > Terriglobia > Terriglobales > Acidobacteriaceae > Sulfotelmatobacter. Next base: position 830,652 of record CAVRCN010000017.1, on the reverse strand, counting down.
TCAGGAACGGGAATGGTGGTGTGATCTCAAAGGGCATTTTCTCTCGCGCCGAGTTCAGCGCAACCGGCTTTCCCTTGGCCATTTCCACCTGATCGTTCCACGGATCCACTTTAATGCGGCCACCCAGCGGAAGCGCGGCGATCTGGTCGGTGCGATTATCCTGCAGAGCTGGCGCCGACGCCATCAGGCTGGCCATCCGGATGGTCTTGCGGTCGGCAATACTATTTCCCAGGTGAGAGTGCAGCAGGTTGGGAAGGTCCGGCGCCTTTTCCTGCAACGCCTTCAGAAACAATCCCGCGCTCCCCAGCTTGTCCTTGTAAGGCGAATTCTTCAACATTTCCAGAGCTTTCGCGTCCGCCGCTTCTTCTTCCTTCTCGCTGCGCTTAAATGCCAGATTCTGGAACGAGTCCTGGTCGGGGAAGAACATGCGGTCGTTGAATGCCAGCTGAGTATCGAAGCGGTGCCCGAGCACCACATGGGCCAGTTCGTGCGCCAGGATCATCGCCAGCGACGCTTCATCAGGCAGCACATCCAAAAGCCCTCGGCTGATGACGATGGTATGGCCGATGGTGAACGACTCCAGCGGCGCGGTCAGCAAGACACGGCAGCGAATGTCACCCCCAAGATCGATGTTGTTGGTCACCAGAAGATTGTTCACCACTGTGAGCAACACTTTGTCGACTTCTCCCGGAGGCGCGAGCAGGCCGATCTTCTGCATGCGGTCGATGGCATTGTCTTCCGCCTGCCGCTCCCACATGCGCTCCGCAACTACTGGAGTTGCGTCTGCGGCGGCCTCGGTTTGATCTTTCACCGATTGCGGCGAGTCCACCACGATCTGGGTAAATTCCTCGTTCCGCGACAAGCCTTTCAGGTCATATCCCCACAGCCGGGTCTGCGCTTTGAAATGCAGAGTCTTGGAAAGCCCGGTCTTCAGGTTCTGTTCTTCCGTGTAGATATACGCTGGCAGCCAGGTTCCGGGGCGCATATTCAGGCGCCAGCTGTCGAAGTGGAAATAGAAATTGATCTTGGGAGGCGGCGCATAAGTGCCGTTGAATCGAACGATATTGTATTCCTGATCCTCCACCCAGACGCGGCCCTTGAAGCGCGGAATCTTTTCTCCGGCTCGCGGCTCAACATCGATCACCAGGCAGCGCACTTCACCCAGAAATTCGCGGCGCACAAAAGTGAAGTTGTAATACTTTTTCTGGAAATCAGTATCCAGCACCACCATCTGCGCAAAGCCGAGCGGCAGAAAGTGCATGGAGTAAACGCCGGTCAGCTTGGCCAGCATGCGCTGACCAAATCCCGGCTGCCCCGTGAACGAGGTGTCTTCCGGGCCGTCGGTCATGTCCAACCGGCCCAGGAAATAATGGTCTTTGACGGGCTGGGGGTTGCCGTTGCTGTCGTCTTTAAGGTCCTGAATATACGTCTCCACCATGGGGTGCATGTGGCGCATCTGGGCGAGGAATAAATGTTCGCGCTGCACCATGCGGTCGATTACGTCACCGAGTGAGACGGCGGACTGTGGCGCGGCGGATTCTTGCGCGGCTGGTTGCGCGGCAACGCCAAGCGCAGGCAAAACCGGCTGCGAAGCCCGTGGCGCAGCCTGAGCGCTCGCCGGCAGAATCCCAGCCATTACCACTAAAAATGCGAGAACCAATGAATGCCGAATTCGCATAGGAATAATCATTCAGAACTTATGCTATCTGAAAGACCACGTGCAGTACCACCGTCGAGTCCGAGGGCTGGCCATCGCGCAGCGCGGGTTTGAAGCGAAGCTGCCCCGCCTCTTTCACGGCTTCCTCATCGAGGCCATGTCCCAGACCGCGAACCACGCGCAGAACCTTCACTTTGCCGGAAGCCTCCAGCACCGCTTCCACCAGCACTTCGCCTTCGACTTTCTGCTTCCGGGCTTCTTCGGTATAGATGGGGACTGGCTTCCAAAGGATTTCCGCGGGCACGATCCTGGGCGCAATAGTTTGTGCCGCGTGCGACCCCGAGGTCGGAGGCGCAGGAACATCCGCATCTCCAAATCCAGCCTGCTGGACCACGGCTCGCTGAACTGGCCGCGAATCATTGACTGCAACGCCGTTGCCGAATCCGGAGCTGACTACCACGCCACGAGCTCCCTTGGCGCCTCCGGTGCCATTGCCTGAGCCCGGTCCGGTGGGCATATCGAACGATCCCAGTTGCGCGATCGTGATGGGTTTTCCCACGCTGGCTTTGGCTGGGATGCCATGCGGATCGCCGAAGCCTCCGGTCTGCACCTTCTCGGGCGCGAGCGCGATGGTTGGAGTCGCCGAGCTGCCGGAGGAGAAAACGTTCATCCTGACCGGAGCGCGAGGAATTACCGGTTTCGGCACTGGCGGTAAGTTCTCCAATTTCTTCGCGGCGATCACGACTTTGGGAGCGGGCGCATCTTCAATCTTGATTTTCGGTTTCGGCTGCGGAGCGGGAAGCCGCAATGCCTCCACCGGCGGATCGAGCTCGGCCACCTGCGGCGGCGGCGTGAATCTGCGAATCGGCTGCGGCTGATGATTCTCCGGGACCGGGGTCGGCACCAGTTCGATGGCGTGATAATCGTGAACCGGAGCTTCCAGAATCTCCGGGTGAAGCAGACGCACCCACACCAGCAGCGCCACTGCTGCCGCCTGAACGCCAAAACTCAGAGCTACCTCGGACCAGGGCTTCTTCGGCTCCGGTAGGAGAGAAAAAAGGCCTTGCTGGGAAACGGATGATCCCATATTTGCGCCCCTGCGCTTATTCGTGGTTAGAACCCAATTTTAGAACCCGGGTTGCGAGCGAAAAGCTCTCCGCCAGGTCGAAATTTGTTGGGAGAACGTGTTGGAGCAGCTCCCCTGGGAGAACCCAGACGGGCTGCCTGACCCTGAATAATGCACGGCAAAGGCCACTTTCGGCTTTGGCGGCATTCCGATAAGAAACGCAATATCAATAGTTTACACCTTCTCTTATCGTTGGGTGGACGGTCTGTGAAGATTAGGGTAGCAAAAAAAATACACCGTGGAGGAGAGATTTACGGCTGCCGGTGCAGGGTGATTCCCAATGCGGCGCAGGCGCAAACGGGGACTTGGGCAGGCAGGAACGGGCTAGCTGCGCACGATCTTGCCATGACCTAGCAATGGACGATCTTGGCGCTTTTGATGCCGCGCGTGGCGTTGCGCGTATCCACGACTAATTGCGCTTCCTGAACGATCTGTTTGTAGTCGTAATCGGAGTGGTCGGTGACGATCAGCACGCAGTCGTACTGGCCCAGTTCTTTGAGTTCTGCACGCTTCATCTGCAAATCGTATTTTCTTCCCTTGCCAATAAACGGGAAGTAGGGATCGTTGTAGCTGACCTGGGCTCCGTCTTTCTGCAGCAGTTCGATGATCGTGAGCGCAGGAGATTCGCGCAGGTCGTCGATGTCTTTCTTGTAGGCTACGCCCAGCACCAGCACCTTCGCGCCGTTGATCGCCTTCTTGTGGCGATTCAGCGCTGCGGCCACCGAGGACAGAACGTGATACGGCATGTTGGTGTTGATCTCTCCCGCGAGTTCGATGAAGCGGGTGCGGAAATCCCATTCCTTGGCTTTCCACGATAAATAAAACGGATCGACAGGGATGCAGTGTCCGCCCAGCCCGGGGCCGGGATAGAAGGGATGAAAACCGAAAGGCTTGGTGGAAGCTGCGCCGATCACTTCCCAGATGTCGATTCCCATGCGCAGGCACAGCAGTTTGAGTTCGTTGACCAGCGCGATGTTCACGCAGCGGTAAATATTTTCGAGGAGCTTGGTCATCTCCGCGGCGGCGGGAGAAGAAACCGGAACCGTGCGATTGAAAATAGCTCCGTAGAGCGCGCCGGCAAGTTCGGAAGCTCGCGGATTCAATCCGCCGATCACTTTGGGAATATCGCGGCGCGCCACCGTGGTGTTTCCGGGATCTTCGCGTTCGGGAGAGAAAGCAACGAAAAATTCGTTCGCCGCAACTTCTGTTCCGCGCGCGGCTTTCAGACCGGCTTTGTTCTCTTTTTCGAGAATCGGTACCATGACCTCTTCGGTTGTGCCGGGATACGTGGTGCTTTCGAGAACGACGAGTTGTCCGGCTCGCAGGTGAGGTGCGATGGAGTGTGTAGTATCGGTGATGAAGCTGAGATCGGGTTCGTGGTATTCGTTCAGCGGCGTCGGGACGCAGATGATGATGGCGTCCATTTGGGTGATCTGCGCATAGTCCGCGGTCGCGGTAAAGCCCTGAGCCTTCGCAGCCTGGATCTCGTCGGTGGTGATGCGATAGATGTAGGAACCGCCCTTGGCGAGGGTATCGACCTTGCGCTGGTCAATATCGAAGCCGGTGACCTGGAACTTCTGCTCGCTGTAGAGCAGCGCAAGCGGAAGCCCGACATAGCCCATGCCAATGATGCCAACCTTGGCCTGGCGTTGTTGAATCTTGCTTTTCAGTTGGTCTACAGAGGTATCCGAGGCAGAAGTCGTCATGGTCTAATAGGCCGTCGTTTCTTTGAGATAGCGGGGGATGGTCCTGAATGCGGCGGTCAAAAACTAATCTTAACCAACCAATTCTAACATGGCCGAGGTCGGGAAGCGCATTTTCACCGCAGACCAACTTTCGGTGAGGAAAGAAGGCCGGCAACGCGCGCAGGAGCTTGAAAACAAATGGGATTAGCGGGTAAACGTCGAATCTGGATGGCAGCCGGCCTGGTGCTGGCGGTGTTGTGGGCGTTCTTTGCGGCCAGGGCGGGAAGGTTCCTGGTGGTGGATGCGCCGCGCCCCTCCGACGTGATTGTTGTGCTTGCGGGAGAAACCGACCGGCGCCCGGCGCGGGCGCTGGAACTTCTGCAGCAGGGCTATGGAAAGCGGGTGCTGATTGACGTTCCCGCCGAGTCGAATATCTACACCTTCACGCAACTGGACCTTGCACGGAAATATGTGCAGAGCCTGCCTGAGGCTGCGGCCGTCAGCGTGTGTCCGATCGTCGGGCTTTCAACGAAGGCCGAGACCCAGGATGTGGAAAAATGCCTGACGCGGATGAACGCGGGAACGGTCCTGATTGTGACTTCGGAATTCCACACGCGCCGCGCGTTGAGTATTTTCCGGCGGGAGCTGCGAGGCAGAACGTTCTCCGTGGCGGCAGCTTACGATAGCGCACAGTTCGGTACGCGCTGGTGGACGCATCGGCAGTGGGCGAAAACTGTGGTGGATGAATGGTTGCGCCTGCTGTGGTGGAACGTGGTGGACCGGTGGCATTAAGCTCCCGGAGGTAAAAAAGAAAGCCGCGCGCAAAGCGGTGCGTATATCGCGGCGCTGAAAGCCGCTGCGCCACCCAAATTCAAATGCAGCACTAAAGTCTTCCGCACTTTGGTACCAGTGAGTTTCCTCGCGGAACGAGGCGGCAATTGCGGAAAGTTTTCCACCGAAGAGCCGCGTCCAGAGCACAAAATCCATTGACTGGCAATCCATTTGGGGGGTAGGATTCGACAAGGTCACCAAAACAGTTACTAACGGAGTGTGGGAATGGGCCAGTTTTCTTTCCGCAGAATGGTAAGTTACGTGCTGCTGTGCTTGCTTCCCGCTTCGCTGTTTGCCGCTGAGACCAACGCGGCCATGCTCTATACCAACGGGACGGCATGGGTGAACGGCGCACACGTACCTCGCTTTTCTTCGGCCATTTTCTCCGGCGACCTTTTGCAGACCCGCTCTGATTCCGTGGCCAATATCACGCAGACTGGTTCCAGCATTACCGTTCTTGCCGATTCCCTGGTGCAGTTTGAAGGCGCCTCTTTGAAGATTGAACATGGCGGACTGACGGTTTCCACGTCCAAGGAAGTTGCGACCACCGCCGGTGATGTGAAAATTACTCCCGCTTCGAGCGCCTGGACGGAATTCACGGTCACCGATGTGGATGGCACGGTAAGAATTGCCGCCAATAAGGGCGACGTCTTGATCACCGACGACACTGGCTCCGCAACTCTGCAGCAAGGACAGGACACGACGCGGCAAGAATCGCCGGACCAGGTGAACAACAACGACCAGCCGGCCAAAGAGAAGAAAAAGAAGAAACGCGCTGCCGGAGCGGCTCCCGCCGCGGGCGGCGGGCTGCTGAATTCTCCCATCGCAGTCGGAGCAGGCGCGGCGGCCATCGCAGGCGTTACGACCTGGGTGCTGCTCCAGAGTAGCAACCCCGCCAGTCCGTCCACTCCGTAGACATCCCAATTTAATTTGAGAGGTTCCGATCGTCGGCTTCCTGCGTCGGCTGGTTATATTAAGCTGTGGGGATTGTGATGAAGCCCTTGATCTTTGCTCTCTGTGTTGTGTTTGCGTTTGCAGGTCGGAGCGCGCAGACGCCATCCTGGCAGCCGTCGCCGGGACATACGCAAGTGCCGATATGGCCCGGGGCGGCGCCTGATGCGCAGCCTGTCACGGGGCCGGAGGCCACCGCGACGGCGAAGAATCTGGTAGCCGGAAGCCCATGGGATTACGTGGAGAACGTCACGCAGCCTACCATGACGGTCTATTCGCCAGAAGGAAAGAATAGTGGCGCTGCTGTCGTGGTGTTTCCCGGCGGAGGATATCAGATTCTGGCCATCGATCTGGAGGGCACGGAGGTTTGTGACTGGCTGACGTCCAAGGGGGTTACGTGTGTGCTGTTGAAATACCGCGTGCCGAATTCGGGAATGCATTGGGATGAGCGGTGTCAGTGCCAGGTCCATCCGAAATCACCGACAGCGCTCGAAGATGCGCAGCGGACGCTCGGGTTAGTGCGCTTTCACGCAGCGGAGTGGCATATCGATCCGCACAAAATTGGAGTGCTTGGGTTTTCGGCAGGCGGGCATCTGGTGGCAGCGATGAGCACGCATTTTAATAAGCGTTTGTATCGCGCAGTAGATGCGGCCGATAAGGAAAGCTGCCGTCCGGATTTTGCGGTGGCTCTTTACCCGGGGCACCTGTCGATTGCCCCTAAACCTTTGGAGTTGAATGCGGATATTCGTGTCACCGGTCAGACGCCGCCTACGTTTTTGTTGCAGGCGGAAGATGACCCGGTGGACAGCGTGGAGAACTCGCTGGTTTACTATGCTGCGCTGAAGAAGGCTAAGGTTCCAGTAGAGATGCATTTGTACGCGCATGGCGGGCATGCGTTTGGGCTGCGGCGCACGGAGAATCCGATAACTGGATGGACTCAATTAGTGGAGACTTGGCTGGTGACGATCGGAATGATTTGAGTGGAGTTCGTTCAACGTGAGTTTGTCGACAAGCCGTTTCACACCACTTCCGACGCTGGCAGTGTTTCTTCCGCGGGCGGCTGCACCGGTTTGCGCTTGCGTTTGGGGACCACCATCGGTTCGGATGCGGCGACGGTGCAGAAGACGTAGAAAAGCGCGGCGTTGGCGGGAATCTCCAGATTAAAGTCGACCGTGCTGTGCACCAGGATGCCGGCGATGCCAAGGATGCAGGCCAGCGTGACGGCGCCACCGACCTCGGAGGGCCAGTTTTTCATCTTTTTTCCAGCCCTGCGAAAGAGGACCACCAAATACCAGACCACGGTGCCGAAGCCGAGAAGGCCCATTTCGACTAGGAGCTGCAAATAGTCGTCGTGCGCCTCGTTGATGAAGAAGTTGGTGTAAAAGGTGCGAAACTGAGGATAAGCCACGGGAAAGCATCCTAATCCCCAGCCCAGAACCGGGCGCTTCCAGAACATGCGCAACCCGTCGCGGTTGATCTGGAAGCGCATATCGTTGGAGATGTCGGTGTGGGAACTGTGCATCGTGGCCAGACGGCGAGTGAGTTCGTCGCCACCGAGCCAGGTCAACAAGCCCACCACCAGCAACAGGAACAGCCCCAGCGCGAGTGCGGCCCGCAAGTCGTAACGCTGCCTGACCAGGACGACCGCCAATACCACCAGCTCGGCGAGCAAAGCCAGCATCCCGCCGCGCGACCCGGAAAGAAAAATCGTCCCCGCCATTACGGCGGCGGCGCAGGCGGCGGCGATGCGGTCCTTGTCAGGAGCGAGCCGGGACAAAGCCAGCACCAGCGGAATCGGAATCAGCATTTCCATGAGCCCGGCGTAGTGGTTGTGATTGACGTAGGGGCCGTAGATCCATCCGCCGAGGCGCGGCAAGCGCAACCAGTAGAGCCGGCCGTTGGGAGAAATGCCTTGCAGCAGCGCAAAAGCGGCAACCGCGGAGCCGTAAATACAGAAAATGAGGGCCAGTTTGCGGGCCTGCGCGCCGCGCAGAAGCGTTTGCGAGGAGAGGAAACAAAGAATGGCGTAGGCGACGAACAACAAAGCGTTGGAGATGGTATCGTGCGGGTAGGCGCTGGAGCGAAACACGATTTGCACCAGAACCAGAAGGCCGAAAGCCCCCATGGGGAGAAACAGAGGATTCCAGTGGATTTTGATCTCGCCATCGAACCATTGCTTCGCGATCCAGACCAGGGCCAGCAGAATCGCGCCCGCTTCGAGCGCAAACATGGACCAAGGTTCGGTTGCGCCGAAAGCCAGGGGACCAAACATGAGCAGGCCAAAGGTTCCGTAGAGCAGGACTGAGCCGATCTTTTCGGACAGCGCGCGTCGCTTGGCTTCGGCAGTTTTGGCTAAGGGTAAGGGCATGAAATCGGTTATGTTTGGCCGGTAAAGGCTTGCCTACGCCTTCCTCACCAGGTGGAAATCGCCGACCCAGAGCTTACCACGGATGGGGCTGCCCTCCGGCAGGCGGCGGATGTGCAGCACGACCAGCCTGCACTCCGGTCCGGTGGTGAACTCGCCGGTGGCGGACTTCCAGAATTCGGCATCCTTCAGCTCGTCGCTCTCGTAATAGATGGCCTGACTATACATGTCCTGGATGGTGAAGTGCGGTCCACCGGCGCCGTCGAATTCACCGGTCTTGTAATAACCCGTAAAGTCGTAAGTAGTGTTGGGCTGGACGGGAATGTACTGGAAGAAGCCGGCGTCGCTCACGCTCGGACCGTCAAATGTGACCAGCAGGGAACGGCGGCCGCCGTGAAAGTCGCTGGGATCGAGGGTTAACTCGACGTTCGGCTGCTTCTGATACTGCCAATCCAAACCGCCGTTCAGCACGTCGAGACTGAAGTTTCCGTTCACCACCAGATTGTGGGCCGAGGGCAGATAGCCCGCGAGTTTTATCGCGTGACGGGAACTGTCGATCACGCCGCCCGGCCTGGCGGCGGCCTGCTGCCAAACCAGCAATGCTTCGTCAACGTCTTTTTGCTTGTCGCGTGGGCCGGACGGGGTCCAGACTGCGCCGCTGCTTTGTCCGACCCAGGCATTCGTCTGGTTGGCGGAGCCGCTGACAAACTGCGCGATATGCATCTCACCACTACTCGGGACCGCGGTGAGTCGAGCGATGGCGTTCGATTTGTCCTGTTGCACATCCTCGCCAGATGTAAACGTGCCGCTGGTAAGGGAACCAGGAATGTTTGACGACGTGATCAGATAGCGGAAGTATTCCTGGACGTATCTTAGGTCGAGGGGCTCGTTCACCTGCATCAGAGCGGCCCAGACCTTCGCGGTGGCGGAGATCTCACCTTTGGACATCAGCAGGCTCAGGAAGGCGATGTCCGCATCCAGATGAGGGGGGACGACATCACGAAGAAGAACGTCAACATCAGGCTCGATGCGCCAGCAGAATTGGATGGCCGAGGCGATCAGGGACGGGTCGGTGCCAAGGACGACGCGGAATTCGCGCAGAGCTTTTTCATTTTCGCCGCGAACCAGATAGAGGTTTGCGGCTTCCCAAGCCACATCGGGGGTGGTGGGGTCGGCTTCAATCGCACGCTCCAAAGCGGCGGTCTGGCTGGGAATGTCGCCGAGAACCTGATAGGCGCTGGCCAGATCGAACCAGAAACGCGCGGAATGCGGATTGAGTTGGACCGCGGCGCGGTAAGGCTCGATCGCAGACGAGGGGTCATGCGCGATGAGATAGTAGTAACGCCCGAGACGGTCGCGGTAGTCGGCATCGCCGGGGTCGAGTTTGGCGGCTCGCTGCAGGCCCGCGAGGTCGACGCGCTCGCCATACCAGGAGGCCAGGCATTCCCGCCCGGCGAGGCTCAGGTAGGCCGCCGCCAGCCCAACGGCCACGACCGCAACCAGCCACTTCTGACCTGGTTTGTTGAAAGGAATCTGCATATTTATGCCGGGACACGCCCAGGCTAGGCGCTGCTGGACGAAGCGGGTGGTTCTGCCTCAGGATCTTCTTCGTCGGAAGACTCCCCATCGTCGCGGTAGTACTGGGCATACTTGCCCTGATATTCGTAGTAGTAGTAATAGTCGGGGGAACTCAGGTCGACCGCGTTCAGAAGAACGCCGGATACACGAGCGTTGACCTGCATCAGAATGTCGCGTGAGCGGCGCAGGGCCTGTTTGGTAGTGCTTCCGGAGCGGATGACCAGCACAATGGCGTCGGCGCGCGGCGAAAGCACGACGGCGTCGGTGACCGACAAGGTCGGAGGCGTGTCGAGCACAATGTGGTCATACTTGTCGCGCAATTCGGCGAGGACATCGCGCATGTTGGTGGAGGCGAGCAATTCGGCCGGGTTGGGCGGCGGTGTTCCGGCCGGCAGAACGTCGAGGTTAGGAAGCGTGGGGGCCACCGTGATGGCCTGCTTCAAAGTGATGCTGCCGGTGAGCACATTGCTTAAGCCGCTGCGCGGACCCATGCCCAGCGTCTTATGAATGCTGGGGCGGCGCAGGTCGCAGTCGATCAACAGAACGCGTACGCCTTTTTGCGCCAGGACTACGGCGCAGTTGATGCTGGTGGTGCTTTTGCCTTCCTGGGGCAGGGCGCTGGTCACCATGATGACTTTGGGCGGAGCACCCAGATGGGAGAGAAGAAGCGAGGTTCGCAGAGCACGATAGGATTCCGCCATCTGGGATTGCGGCCGCACGTGCGTGATCAGTTCCACGACTTCATTCGACGAGGCCAGTATCAGCCGTTTGGAGGACGCGCCCTCCCGGGCGGTTTTCGATCCCAGAGGAATCATACCGAGCGGAGGCAGGCCGGATATGGCCTGGGCCTGCTCGGTGGTGCGCACGGTGTTGTCCAAACCTTCGAGCAGAAAAGCCAATCCAACGCCCGAGGTCAACCCCAGCACGAAGGCGAAACCCAGATTACGCGGCACGTTAGGTTCGACCGGATAAGTAGGAACCCGGGCGCTGTTCACAATCTGAAAATTGTTGGACTTCAGTCCCTCGGAAATACCCGCTTCTTTGAGCTTCTCGAGCAGACCTTCATAAAGCTGGCGGTTGGTTTCGAGGTCACGCTTCAGCAGGCTGTATTCGATTGCGCTTTCATTCAGCTTGTTGGCCGCCTGTTTCTGTTTTTCCAGCGCTTGCGAGAGCAATTCTTCCCGCCCCAGGGCCGTGGTGTATTCGCCCTTCACCTTGCTGGCAATCTTTGCCATCTCGGCTTTAAGCTGGACGTCAATTTCCGCCAGCTGATTATTCAGTTGAACCAGTTTCGGGTAGGAAGGGCCGAACTGGGTATTGAGGTCGGCCGCCTGAATCCTCAGGTCCGCTTGTTTTGCGCGCAAAGTCTCAAGCAACTGGGAGGCGCTCTGCCCGCCTGTGCCTGAACCTTCAAGCCCCCCGGCGCTGGAGGCGATTGCGTCCGGATCGCCGGACTTCATCAGATTGTAAAAGGCTTCCTTGTCCATCCGCTCGGATTCCGCAAGAGTGAGGGCCTTGTTCAGTTCATCCAGCTTGGCGGTGGTGATGTTCTGCTTTTCGTCAATTCCCAGAATCTCGTGCTCTTTCTGATAGCGCACAAGTTTTTCCTGAGACGTTTCCACTTTCATCTGCAGGTCGACGAGTTGCTGGCCGAGCCAATCGGAAACCTGCATGGTGTTATTGAACCGGGTTTTGTAGTTGTTCTCCTGGTAATCGCTCATCAGCTTGTTGACCACATTCTGGGCGGTCTGCGGATCCGCATCCCGGAAACGAACCGACATGATGCGGGAATTGGGGATGAGGCTGATCGCGAGCCTTCCTTTGAATGAAGAGAGCAGGGAGGAGGTTCGCGAAGGATCTGCTTCCAGCGGATCCGGAGCCAGGTCCAGTGAAGAGGGCAGCGCCGAGGCCGGCGACTTGCCTCCGAACTCCGGCTGCCGATCCAGGTTCAATTCCTTGATGACCTGGAGGGCCAGAAGATCGCTCTGCAGAATCTTGACCTCAGTCTCCATTTCCGTGGGGTCGTAATAGTCGAAGCTGATGGCGTTGGCATCTTTGAAGTTGAGCGACGAATCCGGTTTCTTGACGGCGATACTGCCGTTGGCTTCATAGATGGGAACCTGCCTCAAAGTGGCGATGGCGACAACGGTGAAGATGGTCAGCAGGCAGCCGATGACGATCCACTTACGCTTCACCAGGACGCGGAAATATTCCCCGATGGCGGAGTCCTGCGGGGGAAGGTCGGCGTACAAACGCGGCGATCGTCCCACGTCAAAGGTTGCCGTGGGCTGTAATTCGCGGATGCCCGCGTTATTCGCCTGCACCAGAGGTCCCGAATCCATGCCTGCTCCTCAACGAATCTGTAGACGCCTCAAGGCCCGGCCGGAGCCGGCCTGCATACTAACGAAAAATCCCGGTCCCGTCCGAGAAGGCTGGTTCGTCGCGCAGGGTTTCTTTCGCACTCGATAGCTGGAGAGTTCGCTGGCCATTCTAACATTGGAGAGCGGGAAAACCATTGCGAAATTTGAAGAGTTATCCCTATTCTGCGCGGCGGGTTTCCGCATCTGGCGGCGATTCCCGATAAAGTCCGCTATACTACCTTGCACTGCGATTCGCGGCGAAAGGGCGGGACATTCGACCGATATCGGTCCTCCGCGCTGCGATTAAGGGATGTGAGGCGCGTGGAATGAATTGGGCAGAACAAACGGTCCTGGTAACCGGCGGGACAGGATCTTTCGGGAAGAAATTCGTCGAAATCATGCTGCGGGAGTATCACCCGAAACGGTTGGTGATCTTCAGCCGCGACGAATTGAAGCAACATGATATGCGGGCGGCTGGTATCGACCACGCCAGCCTGCGCTATTTTATCGGCGACGTGCGCGATCCGGGACGGCTGGAACGGGCGCTGGCAGGGGTCACGGTGGTGATCCATGCAGCGGCGCTGAAACAGGTTCCAGCCTGCGAATACAACCCGTTCGAAGCTATCCAGACCAACATCATGGGCGGACGCAACGTGATCGACGCCGCCATCAATCAAGGCGTGTCGCGCACCCTGGCCCTCAGCACCGATAAAGCCGTGAATCCGATCAACCTGTATGGCGCCACCAAACTTTGCGCCGAGAAAATGTTTGTGCAAGCGAATGCTTACGCCGGAGCGCAGGGTTCACGGTTCAGTTGCGCCCGCTACGGGAATGTGGTGGGAAGCCGGGGCAGCGTGATTCCGGTCTTTATGGAGCAGCGCCGCCGGGGCCGCATCACGGTGACGGATGCGCGCATGACCCGCTTCTGGCTGACCCTGGAGCAGGGAGTGCGCTTCGTGGTGAGCAGCATCGAGCAGATGCACGGCGGAGAGATTTTCGTCCCCAAAATTCCCAGCATGCGGCTGGTGGACCTGGCGGAGACGATTGCGCCGGGCTGCGAAATTGAAACCATCGGAATCCGCCCGGGCGAGAAGCTGCATGAGGTTCTGGTTTCCGAGGACGAGGCGCGAAATACTTTGGAGGTGGAAGACCGCTACATCATTCAGCCTTCCCATCCCTGGTGGCGGCGCGAGAATTGGGTGAACGCCCGCCCGTTGCCAGAGGGATTCCGCTACGCCAGCGACAACAACGAGCGCTGGCTGAGTAACCGCGAACTGCAGGACCTGGTTGGGCCGCTCACGGCGGAAGAGCAGCCGCTTCCGACTCGGGTTCCGGCGTAGGCGAATCGGTTCGGGATAAATGATCTGAGACGAACCGGCTTGGACGAATCTGCCTTGGACGAATCTGCCTTGGACGAATCAGCTTGAACGAACGAGTATGAGTGCGACGTCGGTTAGACCGCAAGCTCTCGCCATCCTTGGTGGATCGCCGGTGCGCGAGACTCTGCTGCCGTACGGTCGGCAGTCGGTCGACGAGGCTGATATTCAGGCGGTGGTCGAGGTCTTGCGTTCGGACTGGCTGACGACGGGGCCGAAGGTCGACGAATTTGAAGAGGCCTTCGCGGCTCGCGTGGGCGTGGCGCACGCGGTGAGTTTCACTTCGGGCACCGCGGCTTTGCACGGTGCGGCCTTTGCGGCCGGGTTGACCGGCGGCGATGAAGCCATCACTGCTCCGATGACCTTCGCAGCGACTGCGAATTGCGTTCTGTATCAGGGCGCGACGCCAGTCTTTGCGGACGTTTGCTCCGACACGCTCAACATCGACCCGGAGCAGATCGCGAGGAAAGTTTCCTCCAGGACACGCGCGCTTCTGCCAGTGGCTTACGCCGGGCATCCCGCCGATCTGGACGCGATTGTGAAGATTGCCGGTGACCATGGGCTAGTCGTGATCGAAGACGCGTGTCACGCTCTGGGCGCGAAGTATCGCGGCCTACCCACCGGAAGCATTGCGGACATGACCGTTTTCAGCTTCCATCCTGTGAAGCACATCACCACCGGCGAAGGTGGAATGGTCACGACTAACAACGCGCAGTTCGCCGAGACCTTGCGGCGGTTCCGCAATCACGGAATTTCGAGCGATGCCCGCGAGCGCCAGAGCGCCGGCGAATGGCACTACGAGATGGTGCTGCTCGGCTTCAACTACCGTCTGCCTGACATTGCGTGCGCGCTCGGCATCGAACAGTTAAAGAAACTGGACGCCAACCTGGGGCGGCGCCGTGAGATTGCGGCCCGCTATACAAGAGCCTTTCGAGAGCTTCCCGGAGTGATTCCGCCAGCGACGCGGCCGGATGTAGATCCGGCCTGGCATCTCTATCCCATTCGCCTGGCCCCGGCGAAACTCGCGGCGGATCGCGGTCAGATTTTTCGCGCGCTGCGGGCGGAAAATATTGGTGTCAACGTGCATTACATTCCGGTGCACCGGCATCCGTATTACGTGGAGAAATTCGGTTATCGCGGCGGCGAATGCCCGGTGGCGGAAGACGCTTATGAGCGCCTGATCAGCCTGCCCATGTTTCCCGCAATGACGGATCAGGATGTGAGTGACGTGATCCGCGCGGTGGGCAACGTCGTGGGACACTATAGTCGATGAGCAAGAATTGAAGAGGACAAACTAAGAACATGAGCGACCCGAGGAGGCTCGGATTGAGCGGGAACAAATCGCCTAGAGACGCGGTTGGAACCACGCCTGCGGATACGGCGCAGATGGAAGTGTGGAAAGGCGAGTTCGGCCGCGAATATACCGACCGTAACACATTTGATGTGGATGCCGTGGATGAGCTTTATCGGAGAGACTACGGGATTACTCGCACGGCGATCAACCAGGAATTCCTTGGCGGCATTTCGAAGGGTGCAAGTTTTCTCGAGGTGGGCTGCAACACCGGGAATCAGTTGTTGCTTTTGCAGCGGATGGGATTTGCGAACCTGTCGGGGGTGGAACTTCAGCCTTATGCCCTGGAGATTGCGCGATCCCGGACACGAAGCATTTCGCTGGCGCAGGGTTCGGCGCTGGGCTTGCCGCACGGCGACGCTTCGTTCGACGTGGTGTTCACGTCCAGAGTATTGATTCACATTGCACCCGACGATCTTCCGCGTGTGATGGATGAGATCCATCGCTGCGCGCGGAGTTACATCTGGGGGCTGGAGTATTACGCTCCGGACGTGACCGAGGTGAACTATCGCAATCACAGCAAGCTCTTGTGGAAGCTGGACTATGCGCAGCAGTACCTGAAGCGATTTGAAGATCTGGAAATAGTCCGCGAGCGGCATATTCCCTATGTCGGGGGCTCAAACGTGGATACCGTGTTCCTTCTGAGAAAGAAACAGGGAACCGCGTAGCTCGGGCAGATCTTAGCTGCTAGCTATTAGCTTTTAGCTTGAACCGGGGCTGCGCAGATTCAGGTTGCGTCCCTACTGAACATCATTCACCGACCATCGATCAGCGGGAGGCTTATTGAAAGTAGTCGCGATTGTTCAGGCACGGATGGGCAGCACCCGTCTGCCGGGCAAAGTGCTCAGGGATCTTGAAGGCGAGACGATGCTGGCGCGAGTGGTGCAACGCCTTTCCCGTTCGAAACTCATCAACGAGGTATTAATCGCTACCACAGACCGTGCGGCCGACGACGCGATCGTCGAGGAATGCCGGCGTGGTTCGGTCCAGGTTTTTCGCGGCGACGAAGACGACGTGCTCGACCGCTATTTTCGGGGCGCGCAGTTGACCGGGCCTGACGTCGTAGTGCGCATCACGTCCGATTGTCCGCTGATCGACCCCGGGGTTACAGATAAAACCATCGCTGCGTTTCTCAATCCACAAGATGAGGCGATCGCGGACTATGCGTCCAACGTTGTGGTCCGCACCTACCCGCGCGGGCTCGACACCGAGGTGATGACCGCGGAGGCGCTGGAACGTTGTTGGCGTATGGCCAGCCAGCCCTACGAGCGAACTCATGTGACTCCCTACATCTACGAGCACCCGGGCGAGTTCAAGATTCTTTCGGTGACCGGGGAAAAGGACTTCAGCCGGCATCGCTGGACGGTGGACACGCCTGAGGATCTGGAATTTGTCCGGGCAATCTACGCTCGATTCAAAGGCCGCGATGACTTTCGTGCGCCAGATATACTTGCCCTGCTGGAGCGCGAGCCTGAACTGATGGAGTTGAACCGCTTGATCATGCAAAAGGCCCTGCGCGAAGGCTGATGCCACCCCAAATTTTCCCGGACGGCGATTGATGGTGCTCGGATGATCCTTGTGACCGGAGCCAGTGGACTGCTTGGCGCGAGCGTTGCGTTGCTGGCGCGGGAGCAGGGACGCAAGGTGGTGGGCCTTTATCACAGCCATCCTGTCCACATGGATGGAGTGAAATCGCTGGGGGCCGATCTGGCTGACCCGGTGGAAATTCGCCGAATTTTTCTGGAAGTAAAGCCTTCGATCGTGGTGCATTGCGCGGCCGCGACGAATGTTGACTGGTGCGAGGAGCATCCTGACGAAGCCCGCAGAATCAACATGGAGATGCCGGCTGCAATCGCCGAGATGGCCGCGCAGAAAGACCTGCGATTGCTCTACGTCTCCACGGATTCGGTGTTCGACGGCGAGCGCGGCAACTACGCTGAGACGGATACGCCGTCGCCGGTGAACGTATATGCAAAGACCAAATTGCAGGGCGAAAGCGAAGTGCTGCGGCAGAATCCGGCAGCGTTGATTGCGCGCGTGAGCCTCTACGGATGGAATGCGCAGAACAAAGAGAGCCTGGCGGAGTGGATAGTGAAACAACTGACTCTTGGGAACGTCGTGCCAGGATTCTCCGACGTTCATTTTTGCCCCGTGCTGGCCAACGACGTGTCGCAAATTATGCTTGCGTTGTTAGATCAGAATCTAAGCGGGCTTTACCATATCGTCGGTAGTGAACGCGTGAGTAAGTATGAGTTCGCGAGGCGAGTCGCGTCGACGTTTGGTTTTGACCCCGCGCAAGTTGTTCCCACGTGCCTGGCCGACGCAAAACTAACGGCTCGGCGCCCACGGGATACGTCATTGAATACGGGGAAAATCTGCGGCGCGCTGGCTCGTCCAATGCCTGACGTTGAGGCGGGCCTTCGCAAGTTTGCCCAGCTGCGCGCGAGCGGTTACGTGGATCGAATCAAGAGCCACCTGACTGGAGTTCGGGAATGACGACTCTGAAACTGGGGAATAAATTCGTGGGCGTCGAACGTCCCCCATATTTTATTGCGGACATTTCAGCGAACCACGACGGAGACCTGGAACGCGCCAAACTCCTGATCCGGTTGTGCGCTGAGGCAGGGGCCGATGCCGCCAAGTTCCAGAATTTTCGCGCTGCCAAGATCGTCAGCGACCGCGGCTTCAATAGTCTGGGCGATCAACTCTCTCACCAGGCGAAATGGAAGAAGAGCGTGTTCCAGGTGTACCGCGAAGCCAGCTTGCCCTGGGAGTGGACTCCGGAACTGAAGCGCGAATGCGAATCCTGCGGAATCGAATATTTTTCGGCGGCCTACGATCTGGAAGCCGTGGATATGCTCGACCCCTACGTAAACCTGTTCAAGATCGGGTCCGGAGACATTACCTGGCCCGAAATGCTGCGCAAGGTGGCATCGAAGCAAAAGCCAGTACTTTTGGCCACGGGCGCTTCCGAGATTGAGGAAGTGCAGCGCGCGGTTGCAGAAATACTGAAATTCAACTCTCAGCTGGTTTTGATGCAATGCAATACCAACTACACCGCCAGCCTGGAGAATTTCCGGCACATCCACCTGCGGGTGCTGGAAACCTACGCCACCATGTTTCCCGCAGTCGTGTTGGGGCTTTCCGACCACACTCCGGGGCATGCCACGGTGCTGGGAGCGGTTGCGCTGGGAGCGCGCGTGATCGAGAAGCACTTCACTGACGACAATCGGCGCGAAGGTCCGGACCATCCCTTTTCGATGACCCCTGCAACCTGGCGCGAGATGGTGGATCGAACGCGTGAGCTCGAATATGCGCTGGGGTCTTCCCGGAAATTCGTCGCGGAGAATGAACGGGATACAGTCGTGGTGCAACGGCGCTGTCTGCGTGCGACCATGGATTTGAAAGCGGGAACCGTCTTGAGGGAGGACATGTTGGAGCCGTTGAGGCCGTCCCCAAAAGATGGGCTCGCGCCATTCGAGTTGCCGCGAGTGGTCGGCAAGAAGCTGCTGCGTGATCTGCCGCAGGGCGAGTGCTTGAAATGGACTTTGTTGGCTGACGTTGAGGGCAGCGAGTGAAGGTCCTGTATTGTTCTGACAACACCTCCGGGCACAACCAGCGTTTTCTGGAAATGCTTTCACAGGCGGGGCTTGAGGTCTGCTTTCTCGACCCCACCAGCGGTGGCGTAGCGGAGCACTGGCTGCCGACGCGGGTCCATTGGGTTCAAATCAAGAAGCCGCCTCTGCGGAATTCGGAGCCGGCGACGTTTGCCGCTTTCTTGCCCGAGTTCCAGCAGTTGCTGCAAGAGATCGGCCCGGACCTCGTCCATGCCGGGCCCATCCAGAGTTGCGGCTACCTGACAGCGCTCTCGGGCTTTCATCCCTGGCTGCTTACTTCGTGGGGATCGGACCTTCTGTTTCACGCGCAGCGCAACCCGGAGTGGAAGCATGCGACGCAAATCGCCTTGTCGGACGCGGATGGTTTCTTTTGCGATTGCGACTCCGTGCGCGCCAGCGCAAAGCAATGGGCGGATATACCCGACTCGCGCATCGTGCAGATCCCCTGGGGAATCAGGAGAGGATTGTTTGGGCCTGCTGGCACTTTGCCTCTGTTGAGCGAGTTCGAGCGCCAACCGGGGACGCATGTGTTCCTCTCCACGCGCTCCTGGGAGCCACTCTACGGCATCGACACTCTGCTGGAAGCATTTCGGCGGGCTTACCGGGTAGACTCCTCGCTCCGTCTGTTATTGCTGGGAAACGGGTCGGAAGCCGGACGAGTGCGGGAATTTATCGACGCGAATGGATTGAGGCATGTGATTCGGACGCATGATGCTTACGGCAAAGAAGAGATGCCGAAGTGGTTCCGCGCTGCAGATACCTACGTCAGTTGCACGCAGTCGGATGGCACGTCGATTTCTCTGTTGGAGGCAATGGCGACGGGCTTGCCGGTGGTGGTCACCGACATTCCCTCCAATCGTGAGTGGGTCGCGGAGGGGCAGAATGGATGGTTGGCTCCTGCAGGCTCCCCCGAGGGGTTCGCCGATCGGTTGTTGCGAGCTGCCTGTCTCAAGCCGGAAGACCGTAAGCTGTTTTCCGAACGAAACCAGCGCATTGTGGAGGAACGCGCGGACTGGGATCGGAACTTTCCGAAACTCCTGGAGATGTATCAGCAACTTACCGGCAAGTCGATCGGAAAGTGACCGGACCTCCCCCACGCGCCGCCCGCAACATCGAGTTGCGGAACTCCGTAGCGAGGAAAGTGCAGTGCCATAATCGAGGCGGGCACTAACCTTATGCCCGGGTTCCAGTTACAATGGGGCAACGTGAGATTCGTCAGTCCTATTCTGAAGCGGGTCGTCTATCCCTGCCTCGCAGGCGCCGGATATTTTCGTGGGACAGGGCGACGCGGACTTGCGGTTATCACTTACCACGGTGTTCTGCCCGAGCATTACAAGCCAATCGACTCCGGATTCGACGGCAGCCTGATTACCGCGGAAATGTTCCGCCGACAGCTGCGCCTGCTCAAAGCCACTCACGAAATAATCGCGCCGGAAGACCTGCTCTCCTGGTGCAGGAATGAGCGGGAACTGCCTCCTCGCGCGGCGCTCCTGACGTGCGACGACGGATATTTGAGCAACCTGACAGGAATGTTGCCGGTGCTGCGGGATGAAGGGCTGCGATGCCTGTTCTTTGTGACCGGCGCTTCCGTCGCAGAAGAACGAACGATGCTCTGGCACGAGGAACTGCTTCTGCTGTTTCTGCGCGCGCGGGCTGGATCTTTCAGAATCTGCCGGGAGGGTGTTGAGATTGCTGGAGTGCTTGGGGCGCGCGAGGACCGGCGGGTCTTGTGGTGGAATGCCGTCCAGCGCCTGTCACAGATTGACGCCGAAAGCCGCGGGAGTTTCCTGCAGGCGGCGCACGATCATTTTGGCGTAGAGCGGACGCTGGACTTCTATCTGGCGAGCTATGCCGAAACGCAGCGGCACTTTTGCCTGATGACCCGAACCGAGGTGCAACAACTTGACGCTGCGGGAATGACCATAGGGGCCCACACCTTGAGTCATCCGGTCCTGTCGCAGATGTCGCCGGAACTGGCCTGGACCGAAATTACGCAGAGCCGCGCGCAACTCGAGGCGGCGCTGGGCAAGCCAATTTGGGCGTTTGCCTATCCCTTCGGGGACGCCGGCTCGGTGACGCCGCGCGTGGCTGCAATGGCGAAGCAGGCTGGCTTCGACGCAGCGTTTATGAACATAGGCGGGGGACTAGGGACGGAGCTTCCTCCACACGCGATCCCACGCGTCTATGTCAGCGCTGGAATGACTTTGTCGGAATTCGAAGCGCACGTATCTGGTTTCTACCAGACGCTACAGCGCAGGGTGAGACGGAGTCCGCAACCTGAAGTGGTCGGACTTACGGCTGTAAGCCCTGATCTGTATCCGAGTCCCAACCAAACTGACTCTACGACACTCCCGTAGTGGCCATTACATTCAACTTCTCTTGACCTGGCAGGCGCTGTGAACGGTCGTCGTTCGATTCCTCTCTGGGCCCGGAAAGAGTAAGACGCTTCAGAGGGTCGACGCGGGCGATTCACCAACGTTCGGATTCCAGAGAGCTTGCTTCGCAGTGAATATCCTCGCATCTACCTTGCGCGCCAGATTGGTACTATTACGTATTCAGCAAACCGTGACGTTGGGGTGGGTTGAGAGTGCGCTTAGTCGTACTGAATGAGATTCCGGACGATGCTGACTTGCGCCGCCAATGGAATGCCTTGGTGGAACGGGTGGAGCAGCCCCAGGTTTTTTACACATACGAATGGGCCCTGGCGGTCTGGCGGGCCTATTCCGCAACTTTGCGTCCGTTGCTGTTTCTGGCCTACGACGAACGAGAATCGTTGTGCGGAATCGCAGCTCTGGCCACTGATTCTTCGGGAAAAGTAGCTTCCTTTCTTTGCGCCACGACTGCGGACTACTGCGACTTTCTCGGCGCGCAGGAACAGAAGGGCGCTTTAGTGGGCGCAGTTTTCGCTGAACTGAGGAGGCAAGGAATCGGCAGCGCCGCATTCGCGAATCTACCGGCCGACTCGACCACGCTCGCGTTGATCCGCCAGGCGGCACGGCAGCAGCGCTATTTCTGTTTCGTGCGGGCGGGCTATGTTTGCGCCCAGATATCGCTAAGCTTGCTTGAAGGACGAAAGGAAGGCAAGCCGGTCGCACCAGGCGGCAAGCGGCTGCGCCGTTTGGTCAATGCAATGGCACGCACGGCGCCGGTCCGGTTCGACCACACACGATCGTGGGAAGCGCTGCAACCGATGCTGGCCGAGTTTCTGCAAGCCCACGTAAAGAGATTTCTGGAAATCGGGCGGATCAGCAATCTCGCCCACCCGAAACGGCAGGAGTTCCTGACGGAACTGGCAAGACTTCTGTCGGAGCCGCGATGGTTTGTCCTGAGCCGCTTGATCACCGGTGAAAAGACGGTCGCCTGGCATTATGGTTTCCAGTTTCAAGGTACTTGGTTCTGGTATCAGCCAACTTTTGACGGCAGTTTTGAGCGTTATTGGCCCGGATTCTGTCTGCTCACGCGGGCGATCGACGAGGCGCTGGAAAACCCCGCGATGAAGACGATGGACCTGGGTCTGGGGTCGGAGGCGTACAAGGCCAAGTTTGCGAATGCTTCCCGCAAAACCCTCTACGTTACTTTGCACCATTCGTTCCTGCGGCATGCAGCGTCGGTGTTTCGCGATCGCTCCGCCGCGGCCGTGAGGTCTTATCCGGCGCTGGAAAAACTTGCCGAGGCGCTTAGAAGACGCCTCGGAGTTCTGCGCGAGGGCTTCCACAGAGAAGGCGTCCGGCAGACGCTGCTATGGAACGCGAGCCAGTTGGTTCGGCGATTGTGGACACGAGACGAAATCGCTTTTTTTGAATGGAAAGACGACGCACCGTCCGCGGCGGTTTCCAGCAACGTGCAACTGCGGCCGCTCGATCTATTTCAGTTGAGCGCTGCGGCATCTCGATATATAGACGATTCCGCAACCCTTACTTACCTCTTGCGGTCCGCACATCGGTTACGAGAAAAAAACGCCGAAGGTCTAGCTCTTGTCGATGGCAGCGGAACACCTCTGCATTTTGCGTGGGTTACCGGGTTCGACGGATTCTGTCTACCCGAACTGAACGCCAAGCTGAGAGCTCCTTCTCCGGATGCCGTGCTGCTGTTCGATTGCTGGACGCCCGTCGCAGCGCGTGGACACGGATACTACGCTCGCGCCATCGGACTGATTGCGGACAAAATTCGCAGCGCTGGAAAGCGGCCGTGGATCTTCAGCGCAGCCACCAACACTGCTTCCGTCCGCGGCATTGAGAAGGCTGGCTTCCGACGGCGCTATTCTCTGGTCCGCCAAAAGCTTTTCAACCTGCAGAGGATCACGGGACAACCACCGGTCTCGCAGGAAGCTCCTCCTGCGGAGGTTTCGGCTCCCGTCTGAGGGCCCGCAACATCGCATGCGCGTTCTTCTGCTTCATCCCGAGGACGTTCCACAACGCGGACCCTGGTCGTCTCAGCGCTGGGACCTGATCGTCGATCTGGGCAGGTCCTCCCTTGCTTCGGCAGCAGCCTGGGGAGAAGTGACACATGCTCCCGTGCTGCGTACGGATTCTTTCCGGAACGGTGTGGAAGACATAAGGCAGGTGAGGAAACTGTTTTCGCTGGGCATGGGCCGCGTGCTCGACGAAGAGGGAATCGACTGGTGGAGCCTTACATCCCTTTTCATTGTGCCGGAGGCTGAGACGGTTCTGGTCTTCCTGCGCATGATTTCGGAAATCGACCAGGCTGCAGAAATCTGGACGACGCGCTCCGGCTGGCCGGCCAGCGCGGTATTCGCTTTGCTGAAACGTCCCCTCCAGAGTTTTTCTCAGGAACCCTCTGCGCGCCTCAGTACGCATATTCGGCACTACGGGGGCCTCCTCCGGCGGTTCTCCACCGCGCAGATCAAAGAAATTTTTCTGGATAAATACGATTCCGAATATAAGTGGCGGTCGCGATTTGCTCCCCGGGTTGCGCCGTTGCGGGAACCGTCGATCCTATTGCCCAGTGCTTATGGGAACGTCTCGCGAATGGCTGCGGCATACGCCAGACTGCTCCCGGAGCAATCCTTTCTCCTGGTCGCAACCCGGCAGAGCGGCCGGCTGAAAGGCCTGCCGTCGAATGTTCAAACGCGGGACTTAGCGGCCTATGCTGGAGGCGACTTACCGATCCGCGAGAGTACGGAGATACTTGGGGAGTGGACTAAACTGAAAGCCCATCTGTGCGCGATTCCCGAGTTTGACGTGCTTGCAAGTGCCGGGGTGTTGGACGGTTTTCCCGGATGGTTTCAATCTGGTCTCCGCGCCCGTAACGCCTGGCGCAAAGTGATTGAGCGCGAGCCTGTGTGTGGCGTATTGTGCGGCGATGACAGCAATCTCTACACAAAGCTTCCGGTGCTGCTGGCAGCCAGGCGTGGAATACGCACTGCAGATTTTCATCACGGCGCGTTAGATGGACGTTATCTTCTGAAGGATTTGCCGTGTGACGCGTATCTCGCCAAGAACGAAATGGAACGCGATTACCTGCTCCGCGTCTGCGGGCTGCCGCCGGAAAAAGTGGTACTCGGCGCACCCGCGCCTGCGCCGAGTGATCCCCCGCAGAATGGCGCTCCCTCGGACCTTGCGCGGGTGGTTCTTTTCTCAGAACCCTATGAGAATTTTGGTCTGCGCGCCGAGGAAGTGTATCGCGAAGTCTTGCCGACTCTCTGCCGTCTGGCTCGAGAAAGTGGCCGAGGCGTGGTCCTGAAGCTCCATCCTTTCGAGAGTGTCTTCCAGCGGACCAGAATGGTTCGGAATCTGTTGCCGGAGGAAGATTTTAAGAGGGTCATGGTAGTGGATGGTCCGCTCACTCAGCAACTGCTGTCGAATACATGGTTCGGAGTGACCGTGGAATCCAGCACGGTTCTGGACTGTTTCGTGCGAGGCATTCCTTGTTTCGTTTGTGGGTGGTTGACCGCGCTGCCGTTCGGCTACGTTCAACAATATGAGCGCTTCGGCGTCGCACAAATTCTGCGCAGCGCAAAAGAATTGGACGGAATCCCAGGCGTCCTCGCCGGTCTGCGCAACTCGCCGCTACCAGCGGAAGGCTTCTGGAAGACGGCCGAACCGGAGTCGCTCCGCCGATTATTGGGGGTAAAGTCGCGTACCCGCGCCGTCGCGGAGCGGATTTTATGAAAGATTTGGCCATCAACGATCCAACATCGAACGGTCCGGCCGCCAGTCTGGATGCCGCTGCCAGCCAGACCCAGCAATTCCGGTCTCAGGTCGGCCATATCTCGCGGCAATCCGGTGTGTTCTTTGCGGGGACAATGTTCACCGCCGTAGCCGGCTACATCTTCAGGGTCTATCTTGCCCGCACGCTGGGTGCGGAAGCGCTGGGCATTTATGCGCTGGGCATGACGGTGGTGGGTCTCGCTGGAGTCTTCGGCGGATTGGGGTTGACCTGGGCGGCGTCACGGTTCCCCGCGGCGTATGCCGGCACCGGTCGCATGGACGAACTGCGCGCATTTATGGCGTGGAGTGTCCTGATCCTGATCGGCATCAACGGACTGCTTGCCGTGGGCGTAGTGTTGGCCCGTCGCTGGGTGTCGATCAGCCTCTACCACACCCCCGCGCTGGCGGGGTATCTAAGTCTTTTTGCCGTGATCCTTTTTCTGGGTGCACTGACAACTTTTTTTGGTCAACTCTTGACCGGCTACAAGGAGGTGGCGAAGAGAACCATCATCACGAACTTCGTGGGAGTGCTGCTGAGCATAGTCTTCACGGTGATCCTGATTTCTTTTGGACGCGGGCTTCGGGGATATATTTTTGCTCAAGTCGCCAGCGCGATCGGAGTGTTGTCTCTTCTGATTTGGGCGACATACAAGCTCACTCCTCTCCCGGCTCGGTTCACGCTAAGAACCATCAATTATCCGCAACGGGAGATGTTCACTTTCGCAGCGGCTGCATTTGCGATGGACATCACGGGTTTTCTGTACGGCCAAACGGATAAAATTATTCTTGGTTTTTATCTGAATGCCCGATCGGTGGGAGTTTATGCGGTTGCGGCAACAATCGTCGCTTTTGTTCCGATCGCGTTGCAGTCGGTAAACCAGATATTTTCCCCAACCATCGCCGAACTGCACGCTCGCGGTGACTTCGAGCTTCTAAACCGGCTGTTTCAGACTTTGACCAAATGGGTGACGGGGCTGACGTTTCCGCTGGCTGCGGTCGTCATCTTGTTTTCCAGAGTGCTGATGCGCGTCTTCGGCCACGAGTTCGAAGCGGGCTGGGTTATCTTAGTGATCGGTGCCGTAGGACAACTCGTGAACTGCGCGACCGGATCGGTCGGATTTTTGCTTCTTATGTCGGGGAACGAAAAGAGATTGGTCAGAATTCAGATGGCCATGGCCGTTGTCACCGTTACCTTGTGCCTGCTCTTTGTGCCTCGATGGGGCATCGCGGGAGCCGCGATTGCTGCGGCGATCGGTAATGTAGCGAGCAACGTTTGGTGCCTTTTCGAAGTCAAGATGCGTTTGAAGCTGTTTCCCTACAATCGCAGCTATTGGGGTCTTGCCGTTCCCTTTGCAGCGACTTTGGCCGCAGCAATCGGCCTCAGAGTCGGGTTGCGATCATTCAGGGAAGACATTGCGGTCTTAGCATTCAGCACGGCTCTCGTCTATGTCATCTTTGTCGGGACGGTTCTTCTTTTGGGCCTTGATGCAGACGACCGTTTAATCGCAAACGCAATCTGGTCCCGGATTCGCAAATTGGTTCCCCGGGATTCCAGTTAGCGCTTCGTGAACTGCCCAGGGTGTCACCTCGAGGCTCAATGAAAGACCAATACTCGCGCGCAGAATTACTGAAGATTGCCAATGCGCGGCTCTATCCGTCCATCACAAATCCGAGTTACCTGGTCCAGCGCGGACGCAGGCTCATTCTTAGCAAGTGGTTGGATAGTATTCCCGGAGACCGGCTCACGGTGTTGGATATCGGAGGGCGGTATCAGCCCTACCGCCCGCTGATCGAGCACCGCGTCCAGCGCTACTTAGCCCTTGACGTTTTGAGCACGCCGCTCGTGGACGTGTTGGGAAAGGGAGAACAACTCCCCTTCAAGTCAGACACGTTTGACCTTGTGCTGGCGACTGGGGTGTTTGAATATTTTCCGGAACCTCGCATCGCGGCCAATGAAATCCATCGGATCCTGAAACCGGGCGGACATCTCCTAATGAGCGTTGCGGCCGTCTGCCCACGCGCAGTGGAGGAGGAGCATTGGCGGTACCTGCCCTCCGGGTTGAAGTTTGTTTTGAAGCCGTTCTCCAGAATCGAAATCATCCCCGAGGTTACGAGTATCGGCGGAACCTTCCGATTGAACGCCACGGCCGTCAGCATTTTTGCAAAGTACGGCTTCGTCAGGAGGATTCTGCACCACACGGTCGTGCCAGTCCTGAACCTGGCGGGGTTAGCTTTAGAGAGCACCGGAGTTTCGACCAACGATCAAGTTGCGGGCAACTACAGTGCGTTGGCCCAAAAATGAGAGTCGTCGGATCGCACGTAAAGCCAACTGGTAAACTGCGGAGTCGTTTCAGTAAGCTATCTTCTGCTGACCCTGGTGCACCGAGAATATTTGTGTAGCGAGAAAATTACAGCCATGACCGAGATGCGGGAAGTCCGTTTGCCGGCGGAATTGTGTGCGGCCGCCGAAAAGAAATTCTCCGGGAAATTCAGCACTCTGGAGGAGTTACTGACTTTCATTCTCAGCGATCTGTCGCGCGATGAGGCCTTGCAACTCGACCACGCCGAACAGCGCATCATCGAAGACCGGCTGCGGGAACTCGGCTATATCTGAGGCGATCCGGCCTCGCTGTCTCAGGAAAAAATAGCCCGTACCAATATTGATCGGGCACCCGTAACTTCAGGATTTGTGCGCAGAAATGAATATCCTTCGAAAGCTTTGGCAGCGTGGCCGGGACCTATTTCCCTTCGAAGGATTCCATTTCGACCGCCCCATCGTTGTCCTGCAGAGCGACGATTGGGGTCGCGCCGGACTGCGCGACCGCGAGGGACTCGAACAACTTGCCGCAGCGGGATTGGTTCTCGGCGAAAGGCCGTACGATTTTTACACTCTTGAGACCGCCGAGGATCTCGCCGCGTTGCGTGCCGTGCTGCGCAGCCATCACGATTCCGCCGGACGTTCTCCCGGCCTTGAAATGAATTTCGTGGTGGCGAACCTCGAGCTTCAGAAGATAGATTTTGGCAAGGTGTCAGCGGAATTGTTCCAGCAGATTCATCCCCTTCCGCTCGCCGAAGGTCTTCCCGCTGGATGGAATCGCCCGGGCCTGTTAGAAGCCTACCGCGAAGGCATCAGGGAAGGGCTCTTCCATCCCGCTTTGCACGGGGCTACGCACTTCTGCCGCGCCGCCGTCGAGCGTTATCTCGTCGCAAGTGATCTCACTGACTCCGGCGAACGCGGAAACCTTCTGCGAACTCTATGGAAAGCCGGCACGCCTTACATCCACTGGCGCATGCCCTGGATTGGCTATGAATACTGGGATCCCGAAGCTTCTCAGGATGACCGATTCCTTCCCGCTGACACTCAGCGTGATCTGATTGGCAAGGCCGTCGGCGACTTCGCCAAACTTTTCTCCACACTGCCGCGCTCGGCGTGCGCACCCGGCTACCGCGCGAATGACGATACGCACAAGGCATGGGCGCAAATTGGAATCCGCGTCTCGCAGAACGGGCCGGGAGCGGCCATCCCGCCTCATTTCGATCGTCACGGACTATTGCAGCTTTACCGCTCCGTTGAATTCGAGCCGGCCGTTAATCCAGATTTCTCTCTCGATGCTTGCCTCCGCAATGCCGAGGCCCGTTTCGAGCGCAAGATCCCCGCGATCGTGTCCGTGCACTCGATTAATTTCCATTCTTCCCTGAAGGATTTTCGCAGCCGCACGCTTGAACTCCTGGACCAATTTCTCGCGGCGCTGGAATCGGCTCATCCCGATGTGCTGTATCTTCATGGTGGAGAGATCTATGAGGTCGTGAACAAAGGCTCATGTGAAACAGCGCAAGGGACGGTGAGTGTAAACGTCGCTCGCAAGTTTTTCGCCAAGTCGCGGGTTGCGCCGATTCAGGAATCCTGAGTCGTCACGCTTGGACGATCATGCTTGGACGATCATGCAGAAATCAATCGTACTGATCACGGTGGATTGCCTGCGCGCCGATCACGTCGGCTTCATGGGCTATAACCGCCCCACCACTCCTTTCCTCGATTCTCTGGCCGGTGAAGCATTTGTTTTTCCCTCTGCTATTGTCGCGGGTGCGCCCACCTACTATTCGTTCCCGGCGATCATGGCATCGCGCTATCCGCTCGCGCTGGGCCGCGACGTGTTGGGCCTTGCGCCCGGAGAGCCCAGTCTGGCTTCTGTTCTCAAGGGAGCTGGATACGCGACCGCGTCATTCACCGCGGCCAATCCTTACATCTCGGGCCAGTTCGGCTATCAGGAGGGTTTTGATACTTTCCGCGATTTCCTAGACTCCGAGGTTGCGACTCTAACTGAAAACACAACGCCTACTCCCAACGGCAACGGTTGGACGAGCCGACTGAACCGCAAGCTGCAAGAACTCCGTCCACGAATGGGGCCGCTGGCGCGAGTCTACGACGGATTGTATTTCCAATACTGTCAGCGGTTGGCGACGCCCGCTCCCGGTTCGCTCGACGCCCTGCGCCGCTTTCCCGCCGCCGATGTGATTGTCGATCATGCTCTGTCCTGGCTGGAGTCCCTCGGTCAGCGTCCGTTTTTTCTCTGGCTGCATTTGATGGATCCACACGGTCCTTACTACCCGAAAGAAAAGGCGCTGGAACTCATGGATTGCGCTCCAGTAACTCCTTTTCGCGCGCGATACTTGAACTCTTATTGGAATCGGAGCGATCTGGGGCCTCGAGGATTGCAGCGCCACCGCGATGACATCATCGCCCTTTATGACTCCGGCATCCGATGGGTCGACCAACAGGTGGCTCGTCTCATTGCGGCTCTCCGCGAGTCCGGCTGCTGGCCGGAGTGCATTTTTGCACTCACCGCCGACCACGGAGAAGAGTTTCTCGACCACGGCGGCCGCTTTCACCCACCCTCGCGTCTAACCGAAGAATTGATTCATGTGCCCTTGCTCTTGCGCGTTCCTGGCGCAGCTAAGAAGGAACTGCCCAGGTCTTCATTCAGCCTGCTGAATTTAGCTCCGACTCTGCTGGACGCCGCGGGATTGCCAGTTCCGGCGGCGTTCCGCGGGCGCAGTTCCTGGGCACAGATACAGGAGGGCGCCCTTCACGACGAAACGGCAATCTCCGAATGCGTGGCGGGTTGCACGAATCCATTTCGAAACGAGAATCGTCTTGGACACCGTGTGCTGGCGGTGCGCGAAGCTCGTTACAAGCTCGTCCTCGAGTTCGATGCTCCGGCCGATCGTCTTTACGACCTGGAAGCCGATCCCGGCGAACACCAGCCGTTGCCCGCGACCGCGGAGAAGCCTGCGCGGCGCCGCCTTTTGCAATGTGCCCGGGAACATTTGCGAGACTCCATTCGCGATCGCGATGTGGGCTCGCGTCTGCAAGCAAGGCTGCGCGAACTTCGGCTAGAATGGGCACGGTCGTCTCCAGAACGTTCCGAAGCATGACGTACCAAATACCAGCGTCTGAATATCAGAAACCCAATGAGCGCCAAAGCGGATTATCGTGATCTTCGTGTGCTTGTGACCGGGGCTGGCGGCTTTATCGGCAGCCATCTGGTGGAAGCCCTGGTGGGCGCGGGCGCGCACGTGAAGGCGTTGGTGCGTTACACAAGTCGCGGAAGTTGGGGTCACCTGGAGCAGGTGACGCCGGAGGTCCGACATTCGATCAACGTTGTCCTCGGAGATGTGCGGGATGCGCAATTCATGCGCAATCAGGTGCGCGGCTGCGACGTTGTGTTCCACCTGGCTGCCTTGATCGGAATTCCGTATTCCTACGAAGCGTCGGAAAGTTACGTCGACACCAATGTTCGCGGAGCTCTCAACGTGCTCCAGGCGGCGCGAGACGCGGCGGAGGGACCACGCGTAGTGATCACCTCCACGTCGGAGGTTTATGGCACCGCTTGTTACACGCCGATGGATGAAAAGCATCCTTTGCAGGCGCAATCGCCTTACTCGGCGTCGAAGATTGCCGCCGACAAACTGGCCGAGAGCTATTATCTGAGTTTTGGTTTGCCTGTGGTTACCGTGCGCCCGTTTAATACCTACGGTCCAAGGCAATCGGCGCGTGCGGTGATTCCCACGATCGTTTCTCAAGTATTGGCTGGGAGTGACACGCTTCACCTCGGCTCGCTGGATCCGGTCCGTGATCTCACTTACGTCGGGGACACGGTTCGAGGTTTCTTGCGCGCGGGCGTTGCGGAACGGGCCGTGGGGCAGGTCATTAACCTTGGTACGGGCCACGGTATTTCGATTGGCGATCTGGCTCGGGCGATCATGCAGATCACAGGGCGCAAGTTGGAGATTGTTGCCGATGCCGATCGGGTTCGTCCCCCGGCGAGCGAAGTGCAGCTTCTCATCGCAAAAACAGAACGCGCGCGCGATCTGCTCGGTTGGGAACCGAAGATTCCGCTCGCGGAGGGCTTGAGGCTGGTCGTCGACTACATCAGCGCCAACCTGGCGGCGTACCGCGTAGGTACCTACGCGGTCTAGGAGATTTGCGGAGATGCAGGCTGTTGTTCTGGCTGGCGGAAAAGGCACGCGGCTGCGTCCTTATACGACATTGTTGCCCAAGCCGCTGATGCCGATCGGCGACATGCCGGTCGTCGAAGTGATCATCCGCCAACTGCGCGCCGCGGGTTTCGACCGCGTGATTTTGGCCGTCGGCTATCTCCCCGATCTTTTTCGCGCGCTGATCGGCGACGGCGAGCGAATGGGCGGACCCATTGAGTTTGTCCGTGAAGAAACTCCGCTGGGAACGGCCGGCGCTCTGGGATTGATCTCTGGTCTGGATTCGGATTTCCTGCTGATCAACGGCGATACTTTGACTACTTTGGATTACCGCGCATTCATGGAATATCACCGCAAGCACGGGGCAATCGCCACGATTGCCACGCAATGCCGCCAGAATCCGGTGGACTATGGCGTCTTGGAGATTGGTGCCGACCAGCGGCTGACACGCTATGTTGAAAAACCCGTGCAGACGTATCACGTCAGCATGGGAGTAAATGCGTTTCGCGCGGACGTGCTGCAGTATGTCCAGCCGAATCGCTACCTCGACATCCCGCAGCTGATGCAGGTTCTCATGGATAAGGGCCAGCCCGTGCAGTGCTACCAGAGCGATTGCTTCTGGCTCGACATTGGCCGTCCCGCCGACTACGAAAAAGCGCTGGAGGTTTTTCAGGAACGTCGCGCCGAATTTTTGGGCAACTCGTCATGCGGGTCCTGATCACCGGGGGAAGAGGCTTCCTTGCCGGCCATCTTTTTGCTCAGCTGCAAGCGACAGCCGGCATCGAAGTTCGCACTTTGTCGCGCGCGGAGTGTGATCTGTCCCGGGACAAAGGACGACTGTCCTCCGCGCTTCGCAGCTTTCAGCCGGACAGAATTTTTCATCTTGCCGGCCGCATCAACGGCTCGGAGTCCGAACTCTTCTACGATAACCAGGTGGCAACCGGGAATCTACTTCAAGCCGCGTGGCGTCAGCTTCCGGCGGCAAGAATTGTGCTGGGCAGCACCACGGCCGTTTATGGCCGCGGCGGAACCTCGGCGATACCGTTGTCGGAAGATCAACCGGCAGATCCGCGCGGCGACTACGCTCGTAGCAAGCACGCCGCGGAAGAGGACGCCGCCGTCTATGCGAGGGCAGGAGCTTGGATCGTGACAGCGCGCATGAGCAATCCAGTCGGTGCAAATATGAGTACTGAGTTGCTCTGCGGAACTCTGGCGCGACAGATCGTCGAGATTGAGCGCGGGAAGGCGCCAATTCTGAGCTTACGAGATCTGACGCCAAAGCGGGACTTCATTTCCGCGCGCGATTGCGTGCGTGCTCTCTGGCATCTGGCTGAGTTCGGAAACCCCGGAACTGCTTACAACGTGGCGGCCGGCGATTCGATCGCGATTACGGATATCCTGAAGCTCTACCTGGACTTAGCGCGCGTGCGACCGATTGAAGTGAAATCTCGCCCCGCGGATGACGAGCGTTCGTCGGTGCAGGAGCAATGGTTGTCGAACGCCCGTTTGCGCGCGCTGGGCTGGAAGCTGGAAGAGACGTTGCGTCAGGCGATTAGCGAGCAGCTTGACGCGGAACGGAACCGCTCATGACTCCGATCCGTCTTCTGGTGGACAGTCTGGCCGACGAGGATGGCTTCAATGCGCAGATGACCAGCGCTCGCGACATTATGAGTCGCCTCGACCCATCTCGTTTTCACGTGACCACGTTTTGCGTCGGTAAGCCGGACGAGCGATTGGTTCAACGGCCCGCCACCCGACTGATTCAGCTGCCACAGCGGCGGCAGACGCTTCGCATCTTCTCTGAATTCGTCACCGGAAAACATGACATTCTCTTTTATGTGAAATCATCTCTGGCCGCCAGAATGTACTTGGCGATTCGCCCCAAATGGTTGGACAGGCGCGTCGTTATCGGAACCGTGGAATCGCAATCTGATCTCAGGACCGAACCCACCATCAAGACGGAGCAGATACGACTCTGGGAGCGGACTGTTCTTCGCAGCGACTATCTTTTCAGCAACTCTTCCTCCGTCCGCGCGAATCTGGAAAAAGAATACGGACTTCCCAGCCAGGTTGTGCCCACGGGAGTGGATACGAAATTCTTCACTCCAGCGTGGCACCGTACGGCGAACTCACGCGTGCGTGTGCTGTTTGTCGGATCTCTCCGCCCGTTCAAGGGGCCGCAATTGCTACTGCGGGCTGCACCTCGATTTCCGAACGCAGAGTTCGTGATTGTTGGAGATGGCCTCATGGCCGCGGGGCTTGAGGAGCGTGTTCGGCGGGAAAAACTCGCCAATGTTCGGTTCGCGCGCGGCCTGGATGTCTCCGCCCTTCGCGAACAATATCGCGCGGCGGATATCTTCTTGTTTCCGTCGCACTGGGAAGGCTCTCCTAAAGTGATTTTGGAGGCCGCGGCCTGCGGCCTTCCTGTGATCGCACGCGCGGATTATCAGCCAGAGACCGTCCTCGACGGAAAAACCGGATATTTGGGGCGAGGGGACGATGAGCTTTTGGCTCACCTCGAAAGGCTGATTGCCGGACCAGATCTGCGGAGAAGCATGGGCCGCGCATCGCGCACCCACATTGAGAGGTTCGATTGGGATCCCATCACTCGTCAGTGGGAAGAAATATTTCTCAGGCTCACACCACGCAATCGGGCTGCGGAATGATGAGTTCATCGGCGGAGAACATGTCGCGCGGCGCACTCCACGTTCTCACGCTGACGCCTTTCTATCCAACGGAACAAGACGATGCGGCGGGCTGCTTTATCTCTGAGCCGCTGGCATGGCTGGCGAGAGCGGGCGTCCACAACACAGTCTTCGCCGTGCAACCGGTCTACCGCGGAGCCGTGCGCGCGAGCGAGTCTGCTATTCCTGCGCGCTGGCTGCGCTATTTATCTTTCCCAGGAGGTTTCGGTCTGCCTAGCGCTGGGGCATTCTTGTTTGCGCGCATCGTCAGCCAGGTTCGCAAGCTACATGCTTCGCAGCATATCGACGTGATTCACGCCCACGGGCCATTGCCATGCGGTCACGCCGCCATGTTGCTGAGTGCAGAGTTGAATGTTCCGTATGTCGTTTCGGTTCACGGCCTGGATGCCTATTCCACAGTACAGGTCGGGGGACGAGCGGGGGAGTGGTGTCGCCGTATTTCTCAGCGCGTCTATCGTTCATCGCGGCGCGCCATTTGCATCAGCGAACATGTTCGTGAGGCGGTGCTGGAGGGTTCCGGAGGGAGTTGCCGAACTTCGGTGGTTTATAACGGCGTCGACCCCGACTTGTTCGCTCCCGGCTCCG
Organism: uncultured Acidobacteriaceae bacterium; assembly: GCA_963719575.1. GTDB lineage: Bacteria > Acidobacteriota > Terriglobia > Terriglobales > Acidobacteriaceae > Sulfotelmatobacter. The sequence continues at coordinate 795,797 of CAVRCN010000017.1, read as the reverse complement.
ATACAAGTTCCACTACGCCCGTGCTCCTCAGCGTCGGCAACTTGATCCCGACCAAGGGGCATGCCATCCTCATCCGCGCTGCCGCCGCGCTGGCTGCCGAATTTCCCGGCTTGTGTTGGGAGATCATCGGCGACGGCCCAGAACGTGCCCGCCTGCAACGGCTATGCGCGCAACTGCAGGTAACGGAAAAAGTGCGATTCCTGGGAAGGCAGTCGCGCAAGCAAGTTGCTGCCGCGATGCGGCGCTGCGCACTGTTCGCGCTGCCCAGCCGTTATGAAGGGCTGGGTTGTGTTTACTTGGAGGCCATGTCCGCGGGCACGCCGGCAATCGGCTGCCGGGGGCAGGGCATCGCCGAGGTCATTCAACACGGATCGAATGGCTTTTTGGTCGGACCTGACAACGACAGGGAACTGTCCTTGGCGATCGCGATGTTATTGAAAGACGAAACGCGCCGGCGCAACATCTCGGTCGCAGCACGCGGCACGATTCTCGATCGCTTCACGCTTGCCCACCAGGCGGAGAGTCTATTGCGAATCTACCGCGAGGCCGCGGAATGACGCGCCGCCTCGTCATCCTCACCGAGATCATCGCGCCCTACCGCATCCCGGTTTTCAACGCACTGGCAGCATGCGGCGATGTCCAGCTCCACGTTATCTTCCTTTCGGAAAATGATCCCAGTCTTCGGCAGTGGCATGTCTACAAGGATGAAATCAAGTTCTCGTACGAGGTGTTGACTTCCTGGCGGCGCCGTATCGGCAAGTACAATGCTCTGCTCAACAGCGGTGTAGGCGCTGCCCTGCGCCGCGCCCAGCCGGATGCGGTCTTGTGCGGAGGATACAGTTACCTGGCTTCGTGGCAGGCTGCCTTCTGGGCGAAAGGTCACGGCGTGCCCGTACTTCTTTGGTCGGAGAGCACCGCCCTGGATATTCGCCGCAAACATTATCTGGTGGAATGGTTCAAGCAGAAGTTTCGCAAACGTTGCCAGGCGTTTGTGGCGGCGGGAAAGACCTCTCGCGACTACCTGCTCACGCTGGGCGCATCGAGCAGTTCCGTTTTTATTGCGCCGGATGCCGTGGATGTCCATTTTTTTGCGGCCGCAGCCGAAAAAGCGCACCAGCAGGAGCGGGAGATTCGCACCAGAAACAACCTGCCTACGCGCTATTTCCTCTGTGTCGGGAGATTGATCAAGGAAAAAGGGGTCTATGAACTTCTCGACGCGTATGCCAAACTGGATGCCTCGGTTCGCTCCAGGATCGGGTTGGTTTTCGTCGGAGAAGGACCAGCGCGCAAGGAACTGGAACGATGGGCGGCAGCAATTCAGCAGGGCATGATAAGGTTTTGTGGCTGGGTGCATCGCGAACAGATACCGGAAATCTATGCGCTCGCAGATGCGTTTGTTTTCCCCACCTACAGCGATCCTTGGGGGCTGGTGGTGAACGAAGCGATGGCCTGTAGCCTGCCGATCGTGGCTTCGCAGGTCGCGGGATGTGTTCCCGATCTGGTGCAGGATGGCTGGAATGGTTTCGCGGTTCAGCCGCGCGATGTCGAAGGATTGGTGCGCTCGATGCAGTTGCTGTTCGACGATCCGGAATCGGCCCGGCGGATGGGCAGTCGGAGCTTTCAGCGGATTCAGGACTACACTCCGGAAAGATGCGCCGCGGGCATCGTTCAGGCCCTGGCATTCGTCTCTGGTGAACTAGTATGACAAGTTCGCGCATCCTCGGGCTGCTGGCTATACCGGTTCTGTTCCTGACGTTGCTTTATGCTGCCGAAACTCGTCCAGGATACTTCACCAACTTCAACTATCTTGGCGGCTTGCTCCTGCTTGAAATTCTGGTGGTTACGATCTGGCATTACGAAAAATGGTTCTTTGCCGTATTGATAATGACGTTTATCTGGGCGGGCAGCAACCTGCCGCTGTGGAGCGCGGGAAACGTGGTGCGCTGGTTTTTTCTGGGCTTCGGAGCTCTGGTGGGACTTGTGAAGTGGGGCAAGCTTGATCGTCGACACCACTTTTCCGCCCTTCATCTCGTCGCGCTGCTCTGCGTTTTATCTGCCGCGGTTTCCTCGATGGTCTCGACCCGCTCCGAGATGGCGCTCCTGAAGTCGTTGAGTCTCTTTTTATTGTTTCTATACGGTTCTTGCGGAGCCCGAGTCGCATTGGCTGGCCGCGAGCCCGCCTTTTTCCGTGGATTGCTGACTGGTTGTGAAGTGGTGAGCTATCTTTCGGGGGTTCTCTATCTGTTGTTGGGTTTCGAAGTTTTTGGCGACCGCAATTCTCTCGGGGCGATCATGGGAGTGGTCATCATCCCAATTTTGCTGTGGGGCGTTCTAGTCACCGAGGACCGGAATGTGCGGCAGCGGCGAGCCGTAGCTTTATGCCTCGCGAGCTATCTGCTCTTTTTTTCCGTTTGCCGGGCCGGTATTCTGGCCAGCGCTGTAGCCGCTACGATCCTGTGCATTGTGTTACGTCGCCAGCAACTGTTCCTCAAAGGAGCATTTATCCTGGTTTTCGCTTTGACGTCCGTCGCTGTGGTGCAGCCTGCCTACTTCAGTTCGTTGATAGCCAATTTTACCGAAGACGTGATCTACAAGGGCAAACCTGAGGAGTTGGGGGTATTCGGATCGCGCAAATCGCCCTGGAAGGAAACTGCGGATGTGATCCGCGAAAGCCCATGGTTTGGCAGTGGCTTCGGCACGGACATGATCGATGCTCCCACGGCCTGGGATTCGAACTTTCGCACCGTCGAAGAAGGCAACCGCGAACACGGCAACAGTTACCTCGCCCTGGTGCAGTATGTCGGACTCGCGGGAGTAATCCCGTTTGCGGTCTTGCTCTCGCTGGTGCTGGGTCTGATCGTTCGTACGTGTCGCTGGATCCGGCGTTCGGCTGACCCGCGCAATTATGCGCTTCCCCTGGTGCTGGTCTGCATCGCCGGGCTGGTTCACGCCGTCTTCGAGGATTGGCTCTTCGCGGTTGGCTACTATCTCACCGTTTTTTTCTGGACCCTTGTGTTCCTGCTCTATGACCTCCAGTCTCAGCCTGCGGAAGAGCCGGTCGTATACCTGAGTGGAGGGCATCGTGCTTCGTTGGCTGCCCGCCCCGTTCCGCTGGCTGCCAATCAACTGACTGCCAATCAGTTGAACGCCAATCAATGATTCACCTTTTCGTGAATGCCCTGGCTGCCACTGCCGGCGGGGGACTCACTTACGTGCGCAACGTGATCCCCCAGATCGCCGCCCGCAACGATGCGATGGCGACCGTTTTGCTGGATGCAGGGCTGCACCGTGAATTTCAGACTCCATCGAACATTGAGCTTCTGGAGTGGGAAGGCTCCCCACAGCCTGTACTGCGTTTTTGGCTGGAGCAGCGCACGGTGCGGAGGCTGGCCCTCCGCAGCGAGGCCAACGTTTTGCTCTCCGCTGGAAATTTTGCCCTCTGGAGTTCTCCCCTGCCGCAACTTTTGTTGAGCAGGAACTCCCTCTATACTTCCCGCGATTTCGATCACGATCTCCGTTCGCGCGGGGAAACCCGCCTCTGGCTCGACACTCGTCTGAAAGCCGAGCTTGCGAAATGGTCAATCCACGCCTCCGACCGCGTTGTGGCTCCCAGCCAATCCTTTGCAGAGGAGCTGCAACGCTGGACGGGTGCGTCCATCTCTTCTGTTCACCATGGTTTCGATCGTGATACTTTTCTGCGCGATCAATCCCCGCTCCCCGATGCCGTGCGTCAAACGCTCGAATGCGCCGGCGGCGCCCTTCGGCTGTTGTTCGTCAGCCACTACAACTACTACCGCAATTTCGAGACGTTGATTCGCGCGCTGCCCGCGCTCCGGCGGGAACTGGCGCCGCGCCCGGTTCGTCTTTTTCTGACCTGCAAGCTTGCGCCGGGCGCCAACCCAGGAGCCTATCGCCCGGAGCGAGCGGCGGCTCTGGTGCATCAGCTCAACCTGTCGGAAGAAGTGGTCGAGCTTGGTTCGGTTCCGTATTCGCTCCTGCACCACGTATATCGATCGGCAGATATCTACGTGACCCCCGCTTATGCCGAATCCTTTGCCCATCCCCTGGTCGAAGCCATGTCGAGCGGTCTTCCGGTTGTAGCTTCCGATTTGCCCGTCCATCGGGAGATTTGTGGCGACGCGGGTTTGTACTTCGAGCGCTTCTCGCCGCGAGGATCTGGCGCAACGGATCCTCGCAGTTGCAGTTCCTCGGAGTTGGCTAGTCAGTTGGCTCGGGCCGGAATTGTCCGTGCCTCTGCATTCAGTTGGAAGCGGCACGTCGATCAGATCCTCTCCCTGGCCCGCGAAGTCTCCTCTCAGCGCAAAACCTAGATCGCGCGCCGAGCGCTGACGTAAAGACTATCGGCAACCTTTATCAACGCGGGAAAGTTATTGCTGAGACGGCGCAAAAACTCTGACGTGCGCACCAAGGCGCGATATCGGGTAGGCAGCAGATGCAGATCACTTGGCTGCACGTTGAGAGAGAAGAAACCATCCACGCTCAATTCGGACGGGCCAATGCTGGAGCTGAACGCCGCGAGCAATTCCGCCGGTTTCCAATAACGAACTTCAAAATCCCGTTCCAGGCGGAATCCGCGGCGGGCCTGGTGGTACAGGCATCGCACTCCGAACATGTTGGGCATCTGCACCAGAACGCCACCATCCACGGTTAAAACGCGCCGCATCTCGGCCAGACTCGCAGCAACGTTTTCTCGCGAGATGTGCTGCAGAACGCTGTAAGAAAAAATCTGATCGAATGTGTTTTCGCGGAAGGGCAGATAGCGCCCGTCCGCCACGGCATATTCCGCCTTGATGCCCAACTGCCTGGCCACACGATTCGCAGCCCGTATCGCTTTCAACGACGGATCAATCCCGATGGGCCGGAATCCCGCCCGCGCTGCGGCAATGCACCAGCGTCCCCAGTTGCAGCCAACTTCCAACAGAAGTCTGCCATTGCCCGGCGGAAGCCTGAGACCGGGAATGGGATATTCCTTCAGGTTTCCCACCAGATGCTGATAGAGGCTACCATTCGTGGCGCCGATCACGTTCCGCACAAACGGATCGATTTCGCCGGGCTGCACATCGAATGTCGGCAGGGAAGAGGCATCCCCCAACTCCGCCACGGCCAGCGCCCGCGTGCCCTCGATGTGCGTCTGTTCGGCTTCAGACACCAGCAGAATCGGCACGTCCTCAATCACCGCGTAGCGGTGTCCCTGCCGGCAAACCAGGCTCGCTCCACCTCGTTGCAGCGTGCCTTTGTCGCGCGGGCACACCAGCAATTCCCACATCCCCGGGCTCGCATCGCCGGCGGATGTGCCCTCGAAACCGTGATGCGACGCATTCACCCTAGGTCCTTCTCTTGAAGAGAATCAGAGTTCCGACGTTTCCCTTCACAGGGTCGCTGATACTGCTGGTCGATGCGTCCGGATAGGCCTGTCGCAGACTGCTCACGACACTCGCGTACTTCGCGTGCGCAGGCGAATCCCAGACCAGCACGGCGTCGGGGGCCAGTTTCCCTACATCGCTGACCACCGAGTGCGCATCAACAGTACCTCGCGGTGCGGCGCCTGATTCCGCGTCTCCTGTGTCTTCAAACAAGTCCCCCACCACGCGGGCTCCCGCGAAATAAGCGGTATACACACCGGCTTCCCATCCCACACCGTGCTCCGGATACGGGCCCTCGCCAACCACAACCACGGTCCGGGCTTGCCCTTTTCGCAGCCCATCCGCGGCATCGTATAGGCTCCGTTGAAAGTCCTGCCGCATGGTACGAAAAGGCGAAGCCCAATAAAGTTGTGTGCCAATCAATCCAATGACGAGCACAATCCCGGCGAACGTTTGCCACCGCCCAGCATCGTCAACCTTCTCGCCATCGCTGCTCGCTTCGCCCGCCATCCCCGGAGGCACCGCGAAGCGAATTCCCAGCGCCATGAGCACGGCGGCGATTGGCAGAACGTACCGGCCGTCAAAAACCAGCATGCAATAAGCAAGCACCAGAGCCGCGGTAGTGAACAGGACAATCCACGCAAAACGAAATCGTCCCGGAGCCTGCTTCCTGCCGCGCGTCAACTGGATCGTGCCGATGCACACAGCCAGAATCCCGCCCGGCGTCAGTAGCACGAAAAGCTCCTTGATCGCCTGAGGAATGTTCTGTGCTTCCTTCCGCAGAATCTGCCGCGCCAGGCCCGGCCTCCAGACTTGTGCGCGCCAGATCGGGGAGCCCGGTGGCATCTGGTCCGTCACCATGAAGTCGTCATAGCTCATCCTCGCATCGTGAAGCACCGCCAGGCCCGCCGGTTGAGACGCTCGCCGCGCCGCCGGCGCCAACAGGTTAAAGCGCAATTGATATCCGGTTGTGAACACGTGATACTTCGCCCGAATCGCCGTTCCCCAGCCCGCCGCACTCAAGACTGGAAATATCGCGGCGCAGACCAGCGCTACGGCCGCTTTCTTCGAGTTCCCACGGAGCGAAGACAACACTGCCAGAAGAGTCGCAATCGCAAACAGGGGCAACGAGATCGCCTTCGCCAGAAATGCCACCCCGTGCGCCAGACCTAACACCAGCCATTTCCCCAGACTTTCCGGCTGTTGGAGGCATCGCAGAAGCAGAATGAAATAGGTGAGCACGCAGGCGGTTAACAGAAAATCTGCACCGATAAAGCAAACCGAGAACGCAGCCACCCCACGAGCCGCGGTAAACCATAAAACCACCATCGCGCCCAGCAATCGCGAACCCCACAACCGGTAAGTGAGCCAATAAGCCAGGGCCAGGCAAAGGGCGAACAACGGCAACATCAGGAGGCGCGCCGCCATGGTGTGAACGTTAACGCCGTGATCGCTTAGGCTGCGGTCGTTTCCGGCCAGCGATGTCGCCGCAATCAGCCACGAAATCAACGGGCTCCAGTATCCGTGGACCGAGGCTCTGAAATCTCCGGCGGCAAAATGCCGCGCGATCCCAATGTAAGAAACCGCGTCGGCATTGATGTTCCGGCCACAGTAACGCCAGAACCAAATCACCTGAAAGCACCAATTGACCCCGGCTGAGACGATCAGCAGCGGCGCAAGGCGGTCGCCTCGGCCCCGCGCCGGAGCAGAGCCAGCTTCCAGTGGCATTTCAGTGGACATAGTGAAACGAAACTCTGCCAGCCTAGCACAGCGGACGATCCCCTGATTTCTCTGACGCACGCAGCCAGCGAAGCGCAATCTCGTTTTTCAAGTGCTAGAATCCCTACCACCGAAAAATGGCCAGCGCTGCCACGCCCGAAACTGCGAACGATGCAGTCGCAAAGCGGGGACGCTTCTATCGGCCCGAACTGGATTGTCTCCGTTTCTTCGCTTTCTTCGCCGTTTTCATCTATCACACGCTTTCCAGCGACCCCACTTACTATTCGGCGCGCCACGTGCCCTTCGGTACGCTCATGGCCAGTGCAGCCTCGGCGGGAAGATTTGGCGTTGACCTCTTTTTTCTTCTCAGTGCGTATTTGATTACCGAACTGCTGCTGCGAGAGCTGGAACAATTTGGCAAAGTCGACCTGGGCTCGTTCTACCTTCGGCGCATCCTGCGGATTTGGCCGCTCTATTTCTTCGGTATTTTGATCGCGGTATTGCTGCCGCTGGTAGATCCCGGCGAGTATTTTCCGCTGAAGTATGGCGTCGCTTTCGTGCTCATGTCCGGGAATTGGCTCATCACCTTCGGTCTCCCTGCCCAGTCGCTGATGATGTCCCTTTGGAGCGTCAGTTTCGAAGAGCAGTTTTACCTGCTTTGGTCTAGCTTCATTTCTCGAACGCGTCGCGCCCAATCGCTGCTCTATGCCAGCGCAGTACTGCTAGTGACCGCGACGCTGGCGCGGCTGATTCTTCTTGGCCACGCACGCGCGGTGCATTCCGAGGTTCTGATTTTCACAAATACGCTGACCCGGCTCGATCCCCTGGCGCTGGGTATTGCCACCGCCGTGCTTCTGCGAAAGAGACGGCTTGCTCTTGCATGGATCACACGACTGGCGCTTTTCCTCGCGGGCTGCGCACTTTGGCTCGCCGCTGGACACTTCTACAGCTTAGCCTTGAGTTTTATGCTGCTGGGCTACCCAGCCATGGCGGTCGGAGCATTGCTGATCTTTCTTTCTGTGCTGGGCTCACCTCTGGCTCCGCGCTGGCTCCGCTACCTGGGCAAGATTTCCTATGGTCTCTATGTATTTCACGAGCTGGCTCTCGCACTTTCGGCCAAGATGATGGGAGGGTACGTTCACTCTCTCCGGTTGTTTGCTGTTTACTGGTTGTTGGGTCTGTCGATGACGATCTTAACGGCAGCTCTTTCCTACCGGTTTCTGGAGTCTCCGTTCCTGCGGCTGAAGGAGCGCTTCACGCGCGTGAAGTCCCGCCCGGTCTAGAGCGTCGAAGCAACTCGTTACGTTTCATCTTCACTGTGAGAGTGCGTGCACATAGTACGCAGTGCTTCCAATCCGCTGCCAGCCACTGCCGGCTTCCGCGGAGAGCGGACCGGCCGTCACCACTACTTTCGCGCCGGTGCCGGCCAACAGGCGGTATATTTCTTCCTTTTGTTCTGGAGTTTCCTCCCAGAACGCGGGCATATCCGGTCCAACGATGGCGGACACGATTTTGAACTTCCCCAGCCGGGCCCAGTAGAACCAGTTTCCGTTTCCCACCACCGCCACACGATCTCCGGACCGCAACCCGTCCTGGTTCAAGCCATCAGCAACCGCAATCTCGTCTCGCGCTGAATAAGGCCCTCCCGCCTGTACAGCGCGTACGGTTCCATCCGCCACCGACAAAAGAATTGTCACCACAACCGCCAGCGCCAGATATTCCACCAGTTCGCCGCGCCTGTCGGAAGCCTTCTGATTGAGTCCGGCGTTTTCCGAACTCGTGTTGGCTGTGGCATAACTCGCGGTGTCAAAGCGAATTCCAGCCAAAAGAGCCAGCCAAGAAATGCTTACATATGCCGCGACGAACCTGGTTTCCACGTGCACCAGCATGTAGAGGCCGCAGCCGGCGAAAGCCATCAGGAACAGCGGCCAGTTAGCCAGAATCCCCTTGCGAGTCGCCACCCCGCCGACCAGAGCCAGCGCCAGCGCAATGGCCAGAAGACCAGGCTGGTCGCGCAACAGCAAACCGGCATACAACAGCAGATGCTCTCTGATCACGCGCAGCTGTGCCCGCACGTCAATCGTTACCTTTCGTCCTTCGCTCCAATACGAAGGATCGAATGAGGGCGGATACGTTCCTCCCACCGGAGTTGCGAATTCGTACACCGGAGGATTCTTGTGGATCTGCCTCGTCGTGTGTGCGGGAACGCCGCTGCCGGGCGGCTCACCCTGCCAGTTCAGATTTCTTCCTCCCGGGCTCACCAGCGTCGAGTAATTCAAGTGCCCGCTGTCCCCAAAATCAAAACGCCCCTTCGCCCGCGACAGCGCCACCAGCCAGGGCGCGGACACCCCGAGAAAAACCAGGGTCGTCATCAGCAGATAGCCCATTCGCTTTCCCGGCGGCACGCAGAAAAATCCGATCGCGATGAAAGCAAAGCCCAGGGGAAACATTACCGCCTTGGTCAGATACGCCAGTCCCAGCACCACTCCCAGGATCAGATAAAGCGACAACGAGCTTTTCCTGCGGATTCGCAGCAGCAGTCCGGCAATCACGTAAACGAACCCCGCCACACACAGATCCGGCGACGCACCCCAGATGCCAATCAGATCCAGTGACGTCCACAGAAACAGGGAATAACCAATCGCGAGAAGCGCCAACCGGCTGAGCGCGGTCCTGCTTGCGCCGGAGTCCTCGGGGCGCGTTTCTGGGAGCGCAACGCGCGGCAAAAGTGACCGCAGAAAGAACTCGAAACCAGCGAGCGCTGCCAGATAGATAATGAAATTGACCACGTGCACAACCGGGAACTCCCACTGCCGCGTCGGCTTCGTCAGGAACATCGCCAGTCCCAGCAGCCACGCGTAAAGCGGACTCCAGTAGCCGTTCACTGCGTCGAACCATTTGCGGTGAAAAAAAGCGTCTCCCAAATCGAGGTAGCAGATTCCGTCGGGGTCCATCGAGTATCTTCCCACCCAGCCTCGAATCAGCCCCGTCGCCACAATGACCGCCAGCGCCCAGAACCGTAGCGTGGCCTCGGAGAATGCAACTCTCTTGGCGGAGGGAATCTCAACCACGGTGCCGGACTCTGCGTGCGAAGGATTGAGCATGGAATCCGCAATCTATCACAGACAACGGTGTGGAGGGCCGCCACTGGCCAGTGCGATGCAGCTGCCTCGGAGTTTTCGCCGTGCGGATCTACGAACGGCGAGCGGCGTTGTTAGTATGATCTGGAGCCTGAAATCCAGTTCGGAAATCGCGAAGTCCTGAAACCCCAATGTGTGGAATCTTCGGTATCGTCGCGCGCAACGCCCAAGTCCCCGCGGACGTGCTGGAGCGCGCCACCGCATCTCTCGCGCACCGCGGCCCCGACGACTCCGGCACGGTGATCATCCACGATTCTGCGCCGGAACCAATCGAAATCGGTCTGGGCAACCGGCGCCTCGCCATCCTCGATCTTTCTCCGTTGGGACACCAGCCCATGCACGACCCAGAAACCGGCAACTGGATCGTCTACAACGGAGAAATCTATAACTTCCGCGACGTTCGCCGCGAGCTTGACCAGGCCGGCACAAAGTTCACCAGCCACTCCGACACCGAAGTTCTGCTGAAGGCCTATGCCTGCTGGGGCGAGTCCTGTCTCACGAAATTCCGTGGCATGTTCGCCTTCGCGCTTTGGGACGCGCGCCAGCACCGCCTGTTCGTGGCCCGCGATCCCATGGGCATCAAACCGCTTTATTACGCACAATCCGGCGCCCACTTTCTTTTTGCATCCGAGGTTCGCACGCTCCTCGGTACGGGTTTAATTCCGCGCTGCCTCGATCAAGCCGGCGTTCTGAACTACCTGGCTTTCGGTTCAGCCTGCGATACGCTCACGCTGGTAGAAGGCATTCACGCGCTTCCCGCAGGCCATAGCCTCACCTGGCAAAGCGGAACGATTCGCCAATCTCGCTACTGGGATCTGGTGGATGACGGTTCGACAAGCGGTCGTTCAACTGTCTCCGTTTCTTCCAATTCGGCGGAATACCGGTACACAGCTTCAACCCTTCAACCCATGCTGGAAGAAGCCGTGCGCTTGCAGTTGGTCAGCGATGTGCCTGTGGGCGTGTTCCTGTCTGGTGGAATCGATTCGAGTGCTCTCGTCAGCATTCTCAGCCGCGGCGGGGTAACGCCCACGACGTTCTCGATCGTTTTCCGCGAAGCCGATTTTTCGGAAGCCGAGTTCTCCCGCGCCATCGCTAAGAAGTTTCGCACCGACCACCACGAAATTACCGTATCTCAGGAAGACGTCCGTGCGGCCATCCCCAATGCCCTTCGTGCGATGGATCTGCCCACCATGGACGCGCTGAATACCTACTTTGTATCGCGAGAGACTCGAGCCGCGGGCGTCAAGGTTGCGCTCTCGGGCTTGGGCGGGGATGAAGTCTTCGCGGGATATTCAAACTTCCGCACGGTCCCGCGCATGGAACAGTTTGCGAACCTCTGGACGCATGTTCCTCGATCGGCGCGCAGTCCCTTCGCGTCTGCATTTGCCACCCTGTCCCGCGCCACCGACCAGAACCGCAAGCTGACGTCGCTGGTGCGCGACAATGGCCGGATTCCTCACCCTTATTTTCTTTCGCGCATGTTATTCATCCCGTCCCAACTGGACGAACTTCTCCCGTCAAGCACCCCGGAACAGGCTGCCCGCGCCTGGAGCGAGCAGAAGGAACTCCTCCAGCGCGCCCTTCCCTTAGATCCCGTGAATCGGGTTTCCTATCTGGAGTCGCGCTGTTATATGCTCAACACATTGTTGCGCGACGCCGATTTTATGAGCATGTCCCAGGGCCTGGAAGTGCGAGTACCTCTCATCGATCATCTGCTGGCCAAGACTGTTCTGGCTCTTCCCGGCGCATGGAAGATGAACGGTAGGACGCCCAAAAACCTACTTGTGCAAGCTCTCGAGAATTCGTTGCCCCCGGAAATCGTTCATCGCACCAAGCGCGGCTTCACTCTTCCGTTCGAGCATTGGCTGCGGAGCGAACTGCGCGCGGAGCTCGAGCCCGTCTTGACCGTAGGAATCGGGAACGGTCCCCTGGGCGGGGTTCTTGACCGTGTCCGCGTGCGTGAAGTTTGGGACGATTTTCTCCGGGGAGCCACTTCCTGGACGCGCCCGTGGTCGCTCTACGTGCTGCATCGCTGGTGCGAATTGCACATGTAATGGATTCCAACGCTTGCGGTCGGTTTGGTGCGAAACGGAATGGAAAAGTTGCAGGAAATTAAAAGCGAGTCTGCGGCCGCCGTCAGCGCCAAGTTGCCGCTGAGCGTGATCATCGCTGCGCGCAATGAAGCCCACAATCTGCCACGTTGCCTCGAAGCGCTGCGCGATATCGGCGAGACCTACGTGATCGACTCGCAAAGCAGCGACGCGACCCCGGAAATTGCCCGCTCTTTCGGCGCCAAGGTGGTTCAGTTTCACTATCAGGGTGGATGGCCCAAGAAACGGCAATGGGCCATGGAGACTTTGCCGCTGGCGTTCGACTGGATCCTGTTGCTGGACGCGGATGAATCGCTGACGCCCGAACTCGCACAAGAAATTCGACAGGCGATCCAGAATCCGGATGTCGCGGGTTACTACATCTCATTGCGCATGCATTTTCTCGGTCGTGTGCTCCGGCACGGCGATGCCAGCTTTTGGAAGCTGGCGCTCTTTCGCCGTGGCAAAGGCCGCTTCGAATGCCGCCTCAAAGATCAGGACGCCTCCATGGCCGATATGGAAGTGCACGAGCACGTCGTGGCAGAAGGCGCCACGGCGCGACTGAAAAATCCCATCATCCACCACAACGTGGAATCGCTCTCCCGCTATATTCAGAAACACGACGAATACTCGAACTGGGAAGCCCGTGTGCTCCTGCAGGGCGATCAGAGCAGCGGAGACCTGCCGCCCGCGCTGTTCGGTACGCAGGCCCAGCGCCGTCGCTGGCTCAAGAATAAGCTTTATGTTTTGCCCGGTTCGCCGGTATTGCTTTTCTTATACCGCTATTTTTTTTGCCTGGGATTCCTCGACGGGACGCCGGGTTTGATCTACTGCGGATTTCAAGCGATACAAATGTTTCATACCAAGTCGAAGATTTATGAATTAGAAAACCTCCGGCCCGCCGGAAGGAACTAACCCAGATGTGTGGCATCAACGGCATCGTGAATTGCGGAGATCGGGAAACCCTGGCCAGGATGACTCACGTCCAGGCCCATCGCGGGCCTGACGATTCCGGACTGTGGGACCGCAAATTCCCCGACGGCTCCTACATCGGCCTGGGCAGCCGCCGCCTCGCCATTCTCGACTTGTCACCGCTCGGCCACATGCCGATGGCTAACGAGAATCGCACGCTCTGGATCACTTACAACGGAGAAATTTACAACTTCGCCGAACTCCGCCGCGAACTCGAAGACAAGGGACACAAATTCATTTCGCATACCGACACCGAAGTAATCCTGCACCTCTACGAGCAGGAAGGCGCAGATTGCGTGAAGCGCCTGAACGGAATGTTCGCCTTCGCCATCTGCGATCTGCGCTCGGGCACGCCCACGCTGTTCATGGCTCGCGATCACTTCGGAGTCAAGCCTTTCTATTATTTTCATCAGGGCGACCGCTTCGCCTTCGCATCGGAAATCAAAGCCCTGCTGCAAGTCCCCGGAATCGAAGCCGAACTCGATCCCAACTCACTCCACCAGTACCTGACGTTTCTGTGGGTGCCCGACCCCAAAACAATGTTCCGTCGCGTTCTCAAATTGCCCGCCGGACACTACGCAATCCTCCGCGACGGCGAGCTGAAACTCACCCAGTACTGGGACCTGACCTTTCCCGCGGCCGATCAAACCTATTCACGCTCTGAAGACGATCTGGTCGAAGAGATTCGCGAACGCTTCCGCCGCTCCGTGGAAGCGCAGATGGTCAGCGACGTCCCCATCGGCGCCTTTCTCAGCGCCGGCCTCGATTCTTCCAGCATCGTCGCCATGATGGCTCAAGCGACGATGTCTCGAGCAAAAAAGTCCCGAGCGACGCATCAGCCCGTACGCACCTACACCATCACATTCCCACGTAAGTACCGCGTTGGAGAAAACACGCTCGACGATCCGGAAGTTGCAACTCGCCTGGCTCATCATCTGGGCTGCGAGAACCAGCGCATCGTGGTCGAGCCGGACGTCACCGATCTGTTGCCTCGCCTGGTCTGGCACATGGACGAGCCCACTGCCGACCCCGCGATCATCACGGCTTACCTGGTCTGCCGCGAAGCCCGCAAGCAGGCGACAGTACTTCTCTCCGGTGTCGGCGGCGACGAACTGTTCGCGGGTTATCGCAAGCACAGCGCGCACTATTGGGCGGAGTCGTACGCAAAAGTGCCCGCGGCCGCTCGCCGCCTCGCCGAACGCGCCCTCAGCGCCATGCCCAGTCTGCGTGGTACGCCGTTGAAAGGAAGTCTCCGCCTCGCGCGGAAAATGGCGCGCAGCGCCGCGCTCGGTCCACGCGATCGCTTCATCACCAACTGCACTTACCTCGATAACGATCAGAAGGCGAGCCTCTATGTTTCAGACTCGGCTTCCAGCTCCGCGCGGCGAAACTCGATTAATGTCGCGGCATGGGACCCTGCTTATCAGCACCGCGCCGCGTTCGATCGCGTCCGCGACGCCGACTTCCTGCACCAGATGCTCTACCTCGACACCAAGATTTTCATGGCCAGCCTGAACCTCACCTACAACGATAAAATGAGCATGGCGTCATCAGTGGAGGTCCGGGTCCCATTTCTCGATCGCGAGCTCGCCGAATTTGTTGCCTGGAAAGTTCCGCCGCGCCTCAAGCTGAAAGGTTCGCTTCGGCCCACCACCAAGTATATTTTCCGCCGAGCCATGCGAGACATCCTGCCCCCCGAAGTGTTACGTCAACCGAAAGCGGGCTTCGCGGCTCCGGTAGACTATTGGTTGGCCCACGATCTCAAGGAAATGGTGGGGGACCTGCTCTCGGAGTCGCAGATCCGAAAGCGCGGGTTGTTTCGTCCAGAAGCAGTGCAGCGTTTTGTGGATGAGCACGCCAGCGCCCGCCACGACTGGTCGATGCAGCTGTGGCAGTTTCTAACGCTCGAACTCTGGATGCAGGTGTTTCTCGACGGCGGAGCCGCGAAATTCGAGCCCAGCCGCTTGGAGCCGCGAGAAGTAGCCAGCGCCTGAGATCCGCGAGTGAATGCTTTTTGATCGATCGGTTTGGGAAGGGCACGGCTTCAGCCGTGCCGTTCGAGCGACTCAGAATTCGGGCTTTAGCCTCTGAGGTCCGCTCGTGTCGGGCCGCCCGGGATTTATGCTACTGACGAAATCATGAAACAAGTTCTCCAACACGCGCGCACCGGCGAAATTTCAGTCGCCGAAGTTCCCGCGCCACAGCTTCTCCCCGGCTGCGTGCTGGTGCGAGTTGCCGCATCTGTAGTTTCGGCCGGAACAGAACGTGCATCAGCGGAGTTTGCCAGCAAGAATCTCATGCAGAAAGCGCGGGCCCGTCCTGACCTGGTGCGGGAAGTAATCGGAAAAATTCAGCGCGACGGCATTCTTTCCGCGGTGCAGGCAGTACGCAGCCGTCTCGATCAGCCGCAGACTCCCGGCTACAGCAGCGCGGGAACGGTCATCGCCACCGCCGAAGGCGTCACCGATCTCCAGCCGGCCGACCGCGTCGCCTGCGCCGGCGCGGGCTTTGCCGTGCACGCAGAAATCGCCTGCGTCCCCAGGTTGCTGGTGGCGAAAATTCCCGGCGATGCCAAGACTGAAACTCCGTTCGAGGAAGCCGCTTTCGCAACGCTGGGCGCAGTCGCTCTCCACGGCATTCGAACCGCGGAAGCGAAACTTGGCGATCTGGTCGCGGTCATCGGCCTCGGATTGCTCGGTCAACTCACCGTCCAGCTATTGAAAGCCGCAGGCTGTCGCGTCCTCGGGCTTGATATCAACCCCGCGCGCGCGGAGCTGGCGCATCATCTCGGCGCCGACGCCGTCGCTGTTTCAGCCGCGGACTTTCGCGATCTTTGTTTAGAGCGCTCGCAAGGCGCGGGCGTAGACTCCGTCCTCATCGCGGCGGAAACTCCCAGCAGCGATCCCGTGAACCTCGCCGGAGCCATCGCTCGCGAGCGCGCGATCGTGGTTGCGGTGGGCACAGTCGGCATCGAGATCGAACGCAAGGCCTACTACGAAAAAGAACTCGACTTCCGCATCTCCCGTTCTTACGGCCCCGGCCGCTACGATTCCGCCTACGAACAAAAAGGCCGCGACTACCCCGTCGGCTACGTCCGCTGGACCGAAACACGCAATATGCAAGCCTTCCTTCAGTTGCTCGCCGAAAAAAAGATCAGGGTCGGCCCGCTCATCACGCACCGTTTCCCCATCGAGAACGCACAGGGCGCTTACGACTTGATTACCGAAAAATCGGGAGACCCATTTCTAGGAGTCGTAATCCAGTACTCTGCGCTAGGCAACGAATCGCCCACGCTGGAGCTTATCGCCCCGACCGCCGCGCGGCCCGAGGCTGCTCGGGCGAACGAAATTTCTGTCGGGCTGCTCGGCGCCGGAGTTTTCGCCACAGGCACTCTCATTCCAGCAATCAAGTCCTCCGGTGATGTCACTCTCGCCGGCGTTTGCACGGCAACCGGAGCCCATGCCCAGCATGCCGCTCGCGCATTCGGCTTCGGCTATTGCACCACTGATACCGTGCGAATCATCCATGATCCCGCGATCAACACGGTGGTCATCGCAACCCGTCACCACCTGCACGCGAATCAGGTTCTCGCCGCGCTCGCAGAACGCAAGCACGTCTTCTGCGAAAAGCCGCTCTGTCTAAGCGAAGACGAATTGCGGTCCATCGTTTATGCATATCACGAAACTCCCGCAGCCCACAGGCCCGCGCTCATGGTCGGTTTCAACCGCCGCTTCGCACCCATGATCGCGCGCCTGAAAGCGTTTCTCGCTCCGATTTCCGAACCGCTGGCCCTAACCTACCGCATCAACGCCGGATTTCTCGCCCCCGACCATTGGGTGAACGATTCGGAACAGGGCGGCGGCCGCATTCGCGGAGAAGTTTGCCACTTTGTAGACACGCTCATGTTTCTGGCTAGCTCCCCAATTATCGAAGTCGAAGCCCGCGCGCTCGCGAATGCCGGACGCTACAGCGGCGACAACGTGCTCGCATCCATTCGCTTCGCCAACGGATCTGAAGGCACGATCAGTTATCTGGCCAGTGGCGACCGTTCGTTTTCCAAGGAACGCCTGGAAGTATTCGGTGGTGGGTCAGTTGCGGTGCTCGAAGATTTTCGTCGTCTCGAACTGGCGCGCCACGGCCGCAAGCAGACCATCCGCTCGCGCTGGCGTCAGGACAAAGGACATCGCGCCGAGTGGGCTGCTTTCGCCGCGTCCATCCAGCAGAGCCGCGACGCCGCAATTCCGTTCGAAGAAATCGTGTGCTCGACTCTCGCGACTCTGCGCATCCACGAATCAGTTTCCACCGGAAAACGCCTGGCCGTTGACGCCGCCGCCTTCATCGATGCGGCTCTTGACCCTTCCCGCCCGAACGGATGACTCTTTCACTCCCACAACGCCGGAGGAATCGAGCTTAGTTCCCGCTCGTCGTTCATGCTGATTCTCGGCCTCAACATGTTTCACGCCGACGCCTCCGCCGCCATCGTGCGCGATGGAGAAGTCGTCTTCGCAATCGCAGAGGAGCGCCTCAACCGTCATAAACATTTCGGCGGATTTCCAGCGCTCGCGGTGCAAGCGTGTCTCGACGCAGTCGGCGCGAAAATTCGTGACATCGACCACGTCGCCGTCGGCCAGGACAGCGACGCGAACCTCGCCAAGAAAGTACAGTACGCTCTTGCTCGGCCGGCGAAGATCCTGAACTTTATTCGCCTGCGCCAGCGCAAAGAATCCATGCGCGATGTCCGCTCGTTGCTCGCCAAAGCGCTCGATGCCGACGCCTCGCAACTCCGTTTTCAGGAACATCACGTCGAGCACCACATCGCCCACATCGCCAGCGCCTACTACTGTTCGCCCTGGGAGAAAGCCGCCGGCTTCAGCTACGACGGTTCCGGAGATTTCGTCTCTACCATGATGGCCCGCTGCGAAGGCAACGATATCGAAGTGCTCGAACGCGTCTACCTTCCGCACTCTCTCGGCAGCCTCTACACCATGATTTGCGAATTCATCGGCTACAGCAAGTATGGCGACGAAGGAAAAGTCATGGGCCTCGCCCCCTACGGCAAAGCCACGTACCGCGACGAGATCGCGAAGATGGTAGCTCCGAAAAACACAGGTTTCCATCTCGACCTGAAATACTTCAAGCCCCTGGGCAGCAATCAGGGCATGCAGATCATGCCCGACGGCACCGTTCGCCTGGCGCGGCATTTCTCCGACCGCATGGAGAAGCTTTTCGGCGAGCCGCGCCGCCCGCAGTCCGAAATTACACAACGCGACATGGACATGGCCTTCGCCCTGCAGCATCGTTTCGAAGAAATTTTCTTTCACCTGCTAAATCATCTGCACCAGAAAGTTCCGCTCACCGACCTCGCCATGGCCGGAGGCTGCGCCCTCAACAGTGTCGCCAACGGCAAGCTCTTCGACCACGCTCCGTTTCGCCGCACCTACATCCAACCCGCGGCCGGAGATGAAGGCCTCGCGATCGGCGCCGCGCTGCACACCTATCACTCCACGCTCAAGCAACCGAGCCGCCATGAATTGAAAAACTCCTATCTCGGCCCGGAATTTTCCGATTCGCGCATCGAATCCGCACTCAAGAAGGCTGCTCTCGACTACCGCAAACTCGAGCATCAGCCTCTGCTCGACGCCGTCGCCGACCAGATCGCTGCCGGCAACGTGATCGGCTGGTTTCAGGGCCGCATGGAGTGGGGCCCGCGCGCCCTCGGCAATCGCTCCATCGTCGCGCATCCCGGCCTGCCCAACATGAAGGCTGTGCTCAACGCACGCATCAAGCACCGCGAGTGGTTCCGTCCCTTCGCGCCTTCCATTCTCGTCGAGCACCAGCACGAATATTTCGAACACGATCATCCTTCGCCCTTCATGCTGCACGTCTACAAAATTCGACCGGAGAAGCGCGAACAACTGTGCGCCGTGAATCACGTCGACAACACCGGGCGCCTGCAAACCGTGGCCCGCGAAGAGAATCCCCTGTATTACGATCTGATCTCGGCGTTTCACCGCAAAACTGGAATTCCCGTGATCCTGAACACCAGCTTCAACGAAAACGAGCCCATCGTCTGCACTCCCGAAGAGGCCATTGACTGCTTCCAGCGCACCCGCATGGATGTTCTCGCGATCGGCCCGTTCCTGGTGGTGAAGCCGGAAAGCAGTTCTCAGTCCCCGCTTCCCAGTTCCCGACCAAAGACCTGACCGATTTCCTGTGTTCCTCTGTGTCCTCTGTGGTAAAGATTGTCTTTCGCCGTGAGCGGCACACAATGATCACGCCTTCCGCCTCGATGAAGCCGCCCAGCCAGGCTTGGGAACTGTCTCTGGTCGCCAGGTTTCCACGCCTGCGGGCCCTGGCCTGGTCCGGGGACTTCCTCTACGCGTCCAGTGGCTACCAACTCCTGCGTGCACAAATCCCGCACACCACGGTCCCATCCGAGAATCTGCGTTGGCAGCCCGTCGCATCGTTCCGCCCCGCATGGTGGCGTCATGGCAGCGCAGCCATTCGCCTCAGTTCGCGCTTGTTTCGCGACGGATTCCACGCGCTCGCCACTCTGCCCTCGGGAGGAATCGTGGGCGCGGTTCCGGGAGCAATCGTGACCCTCCGCCCCGGCGAAAATGAATTCCACACTACCCACGCCATCACTCGCGGAACCCGTCCCCTGCACATCACGTTAGTTCCCAGCGGCACGGTCTATTGGGGCGAGTATTTCGATAACGCCACGCGCGACGAAGTCCACATCTACGCCTCCACCGACGGCGGCGTCACCTGGAATGTCGCCTACACTTTCCCGAAAGGTGTAATCCGTCACGTGCACAACATCGTCTATGACGCGTGGGGCGATTGCCTCTGGATCCTGACCGGCGACTACGGCGACGAATGCCGCATCCTGCGCGCCTCTTGTGATTTTCATCAGGTCGATGTCGCGTTGCAGGGAAATCAGCAGGCCCGCGCGGTAGCGCTGGTTCCCGCTGAAGACGGACTTTACTTCGCCTCCGACACTCCCCTGGAAGCGAACTTCATCTACCACATGAATCGTCAAGGCGGATTGCAGAAGCTCGCCGGTGTCACCAGTTCCTCCATCTACGGATGCCGCGTGCGCGACAGCATCTTCTTCTCCACCATGGTCGAGCCGAGCGACGTGAATTCAGACGACCACGTCCGCATCTACGGCAGCCTCGATGGAGAAAACTGGCCCGCCTTGCTGTCCTGGCGAAAGGACCACTGGCCGATGAGTTTCTTCCAATACGGCAACGCGTTCTTTCCCGACGGCGAGAACAAAACAGATTACTTGGCCGTGACTACTGTGGCGGTCGGACGAGACGATCAAGCCACTCTCCTGTACTCAATCACAAAGTGATCGGGCAGTGGTCCTGCCGCACATCCGCTTCATGATATAGTTCGAGAAATCCTCAGGATTCACGCCCCTTTTGCCGCATTTCAGCTACTACCGCCGCATCGTCAGCGCCTACCTGCTCGGAGGCAAGAGCCATCTCACGTTCTGGCACGAACCCCCCGCAGAAAATCCCAACGCACGTGTCGACGAACTGGGCGAATACTACATGCCATTTACGCAGAAGGCCGACTACCAAGGCGCCTACGACTCCGCCGGAATTCCGCTGCTCGACTATCGCGGCAAAATCGGCCCGCAATATAACCCCATCGCCATCGCGCAATACGGCCTGGGAAATTACAACTTCTTCCGCCGCACCGGCGAAGCTGCCCGCCGCGAGAAGTTCCTCCTGATAGCAGACTGGCTCTGCCAGCACCTGGAGAAAAATCCACGCGGACTCTCCGTCTGGAATCACCACTTCGACTGGGAATACCGCGACACGCTGCGCGCCCCCTGGTATTCGGCTTTAGCCCAGGGACAGGGAATTTCCGTCCTGGTTCGCGCCCACCAGGAATCAAAAGACGCGCGTTACCTGGAAGCCGCGAAACTAGCCCTCGCCAGTTTCTTCACTCCCGTAAGCGAGGGCGGCGTTGCGTTCACCGACGAGCGCGGCGATCTCTGGTTCGAGGAATACATCGTCTCCCCGCCCACTCACATCCTCAACGGTTTCATCTGGGCCGCCTGGGGAGTCTACGATTACTTCCTCGCGACGCGAGACCAATCATCACAAACGCTCTTCTCTCGCGCCGTGCAAACCCTGCTGCACAACCTCGACCGCTACGATCTCGGCTTCTGGTCTCTTTACGAGCAGTCGGGCACTCGCCTGCCCATGGTTGCCAGCCCGTTCTATCATCAGTTGCACATCGTGCAACTGCGCGTGATGCATCGCCTCACCGGCGAAGAAAAATTCGCACGCATTGCCGACCGCTGGGAGGGCTACACGCGCAGCCGCGGCAATCGCACCCGCGCGCTGTGCTACAAAAGTGCTTTCAAACTCTGTTACTACTAGATTTGTAATTACTTCGTGAAAATTCTCTACGTCTCACAATATTTCCCCCCGGAAATGGGGGCGCCTGCCGCGCGCGCCGCCGAGCTCGCCCGGCACTGGGCAAACGCCGGTCACGCAGTCTCGATTCTCACCGGCTTCCCGAACCATCCCACCGGCGTGGTTCCCGCCGAGTGGCGCAGCCGGCTCCGCCGTCTGACCTTCCATGAAATGATGGCCCATGAAAACGCAGGCTCGGTCGATGTCTACCGCACCTGGCTGTGGCCCTTACCCAACCGCAAAGCGCACGAGCGCATGCGGAACTACGCTTCCTTCTGCCTATCGTCGGCTTTGCGTGGGATGACCCTTCCCCGTCCCGACGTCATCATCGCCACATCTCCGCAATTGCTGGTCGGCCTCGCGGGCTGGTGGCTCTCTTTCGCCCGGCAAATCCCTTTCGTCTTCGAAGTCCGCGACCTCTGGCCTGAATCTTTAGCAGCCGTCGGAGTGGGCGACGAGAACTCCCTGCTGCACCGCTCACTGTCCGCAATCGCAAACTTCCTCTACCGTCACGCCGACCACATCGTCGTGGTGACCCCAGCATTCAAAGATTTTCTGATTCAGAATCGCCACGTCCCCGCAGAGAAAATCTCCGTCGTGGAAAACGGCGTCGAAACCGATCAGTTTTCTCCCCGCACCGCCGCTGCGACCCGCGCGCTGCGCCACGAACTCGGCGTCGAGGACAAGTTCGTGGTCTGTTACGTCGGAACCATGGGCATGGCCCACGGCCTGGAGACCTTGCTCGACGCCGCCGCGCAATTGCAGACTCAGAATCCCGCCGTCCTGTTCCTGCTCATCGGCGAAGGCGCGGAGAAAGAGCGCATCAAGGCTCTGGCGCAATCCCGAGGCCTCGCCAACATCCGTTTTCTCGATCAGCAGCCCCGCGAAAAAATTCCTGCATTCATTTCCGCCTCCGATGCCTGCCTCGTGCTGCTCAAGAATACGGAAGTCTTCAAGACCGTCATCCCCACCAAAATGTTGGAGTTCATGTCCTGCGCCCGCCCCGTGATTCTCGGCGTAGACGGCCAGGCCCGAAAAATTGTGGAAGAAGCCGACGCGGGAATCGTGATCGAGCCGGAGAACTCAGTCGCTCTCGCAGAGGCGATCGAGCGCTTAGCCGCCGATCGCGGTCTTTGCCAAAAGCTGGGATCTCAGGGTAGGGAATACATCGTGTGCCATTTTTCGCGCAGCCAAACTGCCGCAGCCTATATTCATGTTCTGGATGCACTGCGCGAGGCCACGCGTCAGCGCAAAGCCAATGCCAAAACGCCGCCACCACGCTGATCAGAATTTCCCAGGATCCCGGCACCGGCTACGGGTGCACGGCATAAACCGACACCGCGGTTGCTGCCGTTACCGCGGCATCGAATGTTCGCGCCGCCGCCACTCGCGCCCCGCTCACCGGGACGAAGAGAATGTCATCAGCCGCTAGGGTCACGTCCGGAGCCTTGGCCTCCAGCATTTTCTTAAGCGGCACCCGGGTTTCCGTCATCCCGGTTGGCCCTTTGTGGATGATCCGAACCCCGCCCATCTTCGCAGTGTGATTCGTACCGCCCGCCAGCGCCAGTGCCTGCAGCACCGTGAGCGTTCCGTTATCCACCAGCAGACCGCTTGGCCGGCCCACATCCCCGACCACATAGATAATCGGCGCTCGCGGCACCATGATCGTATCGCCCGGAAGCACGTCTACGTTCGCACTCTGATCGTCCCCCAGATTTCTGGGAAGTTCCAGGTGGATCGGTTGCGGCTGGCTATGCCGGAAAATACTTATCTTCCGCGACGCCGCCGCCGAAAATCCACCCGCCTCCGAAATTATCTCGTAGAGCTTATGATCCCCCAAGTCGGGGTAAATCCCAGCTTTCGACACTTCCCCCAGCACCGTCACTCCCTGCGAAGCCGACTCGTCCACAAAAATGGTCACGTGCGGATTCCGCACGAAGCCTCCGTCACCCAGTCGCTTCTCGATCAGGGTTTGCGCCTCATCCACCGACAAGTCGCCCACATGCACATAGTCGATCAGCGGGAGATATACATCCCCGGAGTTGCCCACTCTCGCCTTTGTGGAAAGTTCCGGGACGTTGTAGACATTCACTTCAATCAAGTCCCCGCTACCCAGTTTCAGAAACCCCGAATCTGCGCTTGTGGCTGCGGAACTGTTGGCTGGGACCGCGCCGCTTGCCGCCGGCACCGGTTGCGCGGCGGATGGAAACGGCGCCACATTTTGATTTTGTGCGGGATGCACTTCTCCGGGTGTTTGCTGCGACCAGGCCCCCGCGGCAGTGAGAAAAACCAGACTGCACCCAAAAAGAAACGAACACCCGCTGCGCTTCAGATTCAACCTGCCCGACCTTGTCAACGAGTCCCCTGAACCGGCATGAAGTTTTGCCAGCAGTTTAACACATGCATAGTCCCAAATGGGGCCTAACTACGCCCATTCGACAGAGTTTTCCACAGCTTTTTCGCACGCGAAGATTGCAACCTCTCTTGGGCACCTGCTAGATTCCATAAATCACTGGCCCAAGGCACGTACCTTCAAAACCACTCACCCTGATTTTGATTGGTTGTCATACTTCCGTTTGGGAGTGGAAATTTTGCGTCCTCGAAGTCTCAGTTCGGCGGCCGAGGTGGCCTAGTTGACAGTCATATTTTTGGCCATTTTTCTCGTTTCGCTCCTCCTCGCGTTCATTCTGACCCGGTCTGTCCGCGATTTTGCCACCGTCCGCGGTTGGGTTGCCGTTCCCTCTCAGGAAAGGCATCTCCACAGTGCTCCCCTGCCTCGTCTCGGCGGCGTCGCCATTTTCATTTCTTTTGCTTTAAGCATGGGTGTCGCGCTCGCTCTCGCCCGCTCTCGTTCTAGTCTTCACGCGGTTCTTTCCCTCAAGACGTTTCTCACCATCTTCGCGCCGGCGTCGCTGGTCTTTCTGCTCGGGGTCTACGACGATATTCGCGGCGCGGGGCCCTACTTGAAGTTTGGTGTCCAGGCGGTGGCAGCCACCATGCTGTTCATGGGTGGCTTACGCATCGTCGATATCCCCGTAGTTTTCGGAGCGCACCGGCTTCCCTGGTTTCTGGGCCTGCCCATCACCATCCTCTGGGTTGTCGCCATCACCAATGCGTTTAATCTGATCGATGGTCTCGACGGGCTGGCAGCCGGCTCCGCCTTGTTCTCCACTCTCGTAGCCTTCGTAGTCTCGCTGACCTATGGCCCCTCGCTGGTGACTATCACCACCATCGCCCTGGCCGGCGCGATTCTTGGTTTTCTCCGCTATAACTTCAACCCCGCCACCATTTTCCTCGGGGACTCCGGCAGCCTCTTTATTGGCTTCGTGCTGAGCGCCCTCGCCCTCAAAGGCGCGCAAAAAGCTCCCACCATCGTGGCCGTGGCCATTCCGGTAGTTTCTTTCGGCCTTCCCATCCTGGAGACTTCTCTTTCCGTGATGCGCCGTCTGATCAGCGGGCGTCCGGTTTTCACTGCCGACCGCGAGCATATTCACCACAAACTCCTGCAACACGGCATGACCCACCGGCAGGTAGTCATTCTGCTCTACGGCGTCTCGGCTATTTTTGCCATGCTGAGCCTGTTTCTGCTCTGGCCGACGGGCAGCTCTCTGGGCCTGGTGCTCGCCGTGTTAGGAGTTGGCATCTGGATCGGCGTGCAGCATCTCGGTTACCTGGAATTCGGCGAACTGGCCCGCGTCGCGCACCGCACCCTCGACCAGCGCCAGATCTTTATCAACAATCTCGCGATCCGCCGCGCTACCGAGGAACTCAAGGTGGCCCGCGACTATCCGCAGGTTCGCCGCATCCTGGCCGCGGCCTTCGGTTCCAACGACTTTGATGGTTTCGACTTGAAGGTAAAGTTGTTGCCCGGTGAGATGGTCCCGCCCGACCCGCAAGACGGCTCTGCGGCGCGCTCCAGCGAGTTCTCATTCCACTGGAGCAAACCCGGAATCCCAAAGTCGCGGGAAGAATCTCCGGCCTGGACTTTGGGCCTGGACCTTTTGAGCACTGCCAACCGTCGCCGCGGCACGCTGTCGGTTCACCGCGTCTATTCCCACCGCGCCCTTCAAGTCGACGTGAATCTCCTGACTTCCTCGTTCCCCACAGCCCTCGCCGATGCGCTCGATCGCACGCTCGCTCATACCGCTTACGTGATCGCGCTCCCCGATCAGGACGGAATGATTACAGCCCAAGCCGGCTAGCCTATTCCCAAACCAGTTACAATCTTTGATTCGCACCCAAGTTTGACCTTGTCATTTCGAACGGCGCGTTTTTCATCGCGCCGGAGGAATCTCAGTCTCAACGGCTGTGGAGCGCCAGCCATGAGCCTCCCTGAGTGTGCGGGGCCTTCGGCACCGGAGGCTATGAGAATCCGGGTGCCCCATTTCTCGCGCGGTCTTTGCGCAAGAAGTGGGGATTTTCGACAGAGCGTCGCGACGCAATAGTCGCGCATTAGATCTGCCATGCACATTCTTCACGTCGTCGGTGCCCGTCCCAACTTCATGAAAGCGGCCCCAGTGCTGCGCGCTCTCGCCGCTAAGCCCGGAGTTCACCAGACTCTGGTTCACACCGGCCAGCACTACGACCGCATCATGTCCGCCGTTTTTTTCCAGGAACTGGAAATGCCCCAGCCCGATTGCAATCTGGAAGTCGGCCCCGGCAGTCACGCGCAGCAGACCGCAGCCATCCTGCGCGCGTTTGAGCCGGTTGTACTCGCGCGCAAGCCCGATCTCGCCCTGGTTTACGGGGACGTCAATTCCACCGTAGCCGCCGCATTGGTCTGTTCCAAGCTCGGAGTTCCAGTCGGCCACGTGGAAGCCGGCCTGCGCTCCCGCGACCGCGCCATGCCTGAAGAAATCAATCGCCTGCTTACCGACCAACTCTCCGACCTGCTGTTCACGCCGTCCGCGGACGCCGACGAAAATCTGCTCCGCGAAGGTGTCGACCGCTCCCTCATTCACCTCGTCGGCAACGTCATGATCGATACGCTGGTCCGCCTTCTTCCTCGATCGGAGCAGCATCGCCGCGCCAATCTCGACGCGCCGTATGTCCTCGTCACCCTCCACCGCCCGTCGAACGTCGACGATCTCCCCTGGCTTCGCGAACTCCTGGCCACGCTCGCCGAACTGAGCCGGCAGTTGACCGTGGTTTTCCCGGTGCACCCGCGCACTCGTGAGCGGCTTAGTAGCCTAACCACGGAGACGAGCTCACACCCCCGTCTTCAGTTGCTCGATCCCCAACCGTATCTCGATTTCCTCGCCCTCCAGCGCGGCGCAGCGCTCGTGATCACCGATTCCGGAGGCATTCAGGAAGAGACCACATTTCTGGACGTGCCCTGCCTCACCGTGCGCGAGAACACCGAGCGCCCAGTCACTATCACCATGGGAACAAATCAGTTAGTCGGACGGGACCTTCAGAAGTTACGAAACGCAGCCGCGGAGATTCTCACTGCGGAATTGGAAGGCGGAAAAAGAGATTACGAAAGAAAGAGAGAACGCCAGCCTTGTCGCATCCCGCTCTGGGACGGACATGCGGCCGAACGCATCGCAGAGATCGTATCGCGGCAATCGTAAGGCACGCGGAACTCTCGAACCTCAGAGCTCCGCAGCGACCCGGTCGAGGGGAATTGGACTAGAGCTTCGCGCTGGCGTAAGAGTTAATTTCGCAGTTCAAGCAGACTTCTTCAAAAGCAGGTGCGGTCCATTGCATGATTTTCTCCCATGTCGTATCGAGCGTCGCAGCCTCGAACGCTCCCTTAAGCTTAACCCACCGCGCACCCAAAATCAATAAGCCAAAACGATGGGTAGTGGCTCCGTTTGAATTTCTTTGCGTACTCTGCGGCTTTCCTCTGCGAACTTTGCGGTTAAAGGCTTTTGCTCCTGCCTGTCCGAAAGCAAAATCTCTCGCCGCTATCGCCCCCGCAACGATTTCCACAGCCGGAACCACTGCCGTCACTTTCCCCTTGCGCGACACGTGTTTACCGTTGCATCTCCGACAAGCAACCGCAAATAAACAACCTCCGACAAACCAGCTGCAATGATCAAGCTGCGAGGAACCAGCAAGGAGTCAGGCAATCATGTTTGGCAAGACGGTTTATGGCAAAACTTTCAAAGACGTCAATTTTGTCCCCCTGCAATCGGCCACTTTTTGCATCCAGTGCGAACTGATTAGCGCCAACCATCGCCCTCACTGCCTCGCCTGCGGCAGCCAGTCCCTGGTAAGCCTGTCGCGGGTGCTCGGCGGATCGCTGCTCGCCCAGCAAACCGCCCATCTGATCACCGATTCCGAGCTCGATAGCCTGGTCCGCGACCTCCTGCGCACGGTTCCCGATCCCCAGGCGGTAAACCCTGCCGACGATTTTGCCGACCGTTCCCGCGTGCCCGCTCTTGCCCACCGCAGCCAGCTGCGCTTGTCGAACGTGGCGCACCCAGCCTCCGGTTTTCGTGCCGTGTCGATCAACGGAGAACCGCTGGACGACGTCGAAATCCGCCCCTCCGAGCTCGAACTGGAGCCCGCCATCAGCGCAATCACCGAACGGGCTCAACACCTTACAGGCGCCACCGGAGCCGCCATCGCGCTCCGTGCCGGCGACGAAATCGTCTGCCGCGCCCGCACCGGCCGCACCGCTCCCGACCTCGGAGTTCGCCTGCAAACCGACGCCGGAATCTCCGCCGAAGCCGTCCGCACCGGCGAAGTCATGCTCTGCAACGACGCCGAACGCAATCCCCGCGTCGATTTAGCCAGTTGCCGCCGCCTCGGCGTCCGCAGCATCCTGGTTTCCCCGCTGCGCCACTATCGCCGCACGTTGGGCGTGTTTGAGGTGCTTTCCTCGTCCCCCAGCGCCTTCGATCATCGCGATGTAGCCACCATGCAACTGCTTTCGAGTCTGATGGTTGCGGCCATTTCCCGCATCTCCAGTCTGCACCACGCCGAGGTGCTGCGCCGCGCCAGCTGAAAAGCGCCACGGATCACACGGATTTTCACGGATAAACCCTTTTGTCTTTCTATGTTTGGGTTTTATCCGTGGAAATCCGCGTAGATCCGTGGCCAAATTGTTTTCTTTCTGATACTTTTCCACAGTCTCGGGTTAATATGTACCAGCGGGATTTTGGCGCCTTTTCAACCCGCCTTCTCGAGTCAAGATGGCTGCTACCACCACTCCTCCGCAAGCCGTTCCAGTCAATCGTCGCCGGCGTTTCCGGCACAAGGTCCGCACTCCTGCGTACGCCAGTTTTATCGGAGAATCCAAGGGCATCGCGCTCGATCTGAACGCCATCTCCGACATCAGCGAAGACGGGATCGCAATCGAAGTCAACTCCGTTCAGGAAACGGGCCGCCATTTCGAGCTGCACCTGGATCTTGCCGAATCCTCCGGCCCCATCTACACCAGCGGCGAAGTCATCTGGTCAAATACGGGGCGCACGGGTCTCCGTTTCGCGGAACTCCCAGCGCCCAGCCTGTTCCGCCTGCGTAGTTGGCTTTTTCTGAACGCGATGACGGCCGTTGCCGATTCCCAAGCCACTTCCGACCGCGCCCAGCTCGTGCCTCTCGAAGAAGCCGCCCCGCGCCCCAACTACAGCGATACGCTCGCTGCCCTCGCCGCCGTGCAGCGCGAAGTTGACTCGCTCGGCCCGGACCTGGTTGCGGGACTGCAACTGATCGTCTCCCGCGCCCAGACGCTGGTTCGCGCTTCCGGCGCGGCTATCGCGCTCAGCGCGGAGAATCGCGCCGTGATGGTTTGCCGCGCCAGTTCCGGCGAGGATGCTCCTCCGGTCGGCGCCGAATTGCAAATCGGTTCCGGATTTTCGGGAGAATGCGTGCGCGCGGGAAAGCCCCTGCGTTGTGACGATGCCGAGACCGACGCCCGCGTCGACCACGCCAGTTGCCGCGCGCTAGGAATTCGCTCCATTCTGGCAGCGCCGGTGCGGGTCGGCGACAGAGTGATCGGGCTGGTCGAAGCCTTCTCTCCCCAGCCAAACACTTTTTCCGAGAGCGACACCGTGGTGCTGCAACGCCTGGGGGACGCAGTGCTGGTCGCGGTCAACCGCGCCGCGCGTGCCGAAGATCTCGAGGTTCAGGCGCCTGCCCCCGCAGCCGTGATTCCCACGCAGGGCAACGTCCTGTTCACACCCGAGGCGACGGCGAAAGCTAGCACCAGCGACGAGAACACCGCCGAGAACCTGAAGCTGGACACGGAACGCCCCGCCGGAATCCATCTTCCGCAATACCACCTGATTATCCTGCTCTGCGCCGCCGGCTTGATCGCCGGCGTCATCGCCGGCGCCGTGGGATTCATCATGGCTCCGTGGATCCAGTCAACAGTCGCTCCGTGGATCAGCGCGAAGATGCAAGCCCATCAGCCCGGGCAGGTGCAAACCGTGCTCGCCTCGGCGCCAGCGTCAGGTCCAGACTCAAATCCAGCGGCAGTTTCAGTATCGAGCGCGGCGAACAATTCTTCCCGACCGGTCGACACCTCCACGCTCGCGCAACTTCGCCAGCTCGCCGATCAAGGCGACCCGCTGGCGCAGAACGCGCTGGGCCTCCGCTACGCTCAAGGCGACGGCGTCAAACTAAACGAAGTAGAAGCCGCCCGCTGGTTCACCAAAGCCGCCGAACAAGGCGACGTCGCCGCCCAATCCAAGCTGGGCTCGCTCTACTGGGTCGGACGCGGTGTCCCAGCCAGTCTGCATGACGCATATTTCTGGACGGTGCTGGCTCGCGCCGGTGGAGACAAAGGCAGCAAGGAACTCGCCAATATTATCGGCGACCACATGACCCGCGCCCAATCCGAGCAGATCGAACAAGACGCCAACACCTGGCTCCAGCAGCACCAGGCTTCCGCCAAACCCGCCGCCGGCCGCTAAGGGCGGTGTTCCGAAGGCTCACGGCACGGGGATAGCTTTCATACTGTCATTACTGACGACTCCCAAAGCGAGTATCATCTGCCCTGAGATAACTGATTGATTCCTGTTCAACAAGGAAGCCGAACTTGAAGACCCTTCTGCTGTCGTTGCTGTTGCTGGCACACGGGCTCCGAGCGCAAGAGCGGCAGACAGACCCCACATGGCTGCATCGCTACGTTCCGGACCTTTCGGAGACCAAGGCGGGCCTCACCTCTCCGACTTGCCATTATCGGGCTATTTTCGGCGAGGGGGACAAGGAGAGCCGATCCCTCCAAACCGTAACTCGTTTCGGCGAAGTCTCTTTGGATCGGCATGGCAATTGCCAGACCGTCTCTTACGACCGCCAGGAGGAGATCTATTTCGTCGTCGAAGGGACGGGCATTCTGCACTACCAAGATCAGGTTCAAGCGTTGCGCAAGCATGACTTCACGTACTTGCCGCCAGGCGTGAAGCATTCGCTTGCTAACGACTCGGACCAGTCGCTCCGCGTGCTAGTCATGGGATTCAAGATTCCGTCATCGATTTCAATCGGGGCGCCGATGCCACGTCCGAGAGTTGCAAACCTGGAGGATTCCAGGGAGCAGACCGTCAGCGGACACCCGAACTCGGTCCTGTACAAACTTCTGATCGGACTGCACACCGGAAAGCGAGACTTGATTGATGAGGCCTACGTGATGGACAGCTTTTTCTGGATGGATTTTTCACCTGGAGGCACAAACTGGCCTCACCACCACCCGGCCGCGGAAGAAATCTACCTGGTAATCGACGGCCAGGGCGAAATCGTGGCCGGCGGCGGGACGGACGGCGTCGAAGGCCGCTACGCCGCCAAAGCAGGAGACGCCTACTATTTTCGCCCCAACTGCACGGTGGGCTTTTACAACCAGGACAAACCGGGCGCCAAGGCTTACATTTTGGCCGTTCGCTCGCGCGTTCCGCTGCATGAGGATGATGAGTAGATACCTAATCTCGGCAGGGTAGAAATGCAGTCCTGAAATCGAGCCGTCGATCTTTTGTGAAGCGGGTAGCTGGTGAAAGATCGCCGTTGCACTCAAAACTCCTCAATGAGCGCTTGGGCTTGGTTTCGCCAGTAATCTGTCAATATCAACATCTCTCGCCCATAATACGACTCATGACAGTCTGGCAATTCCGCAAGGTGGTTCGATTCGGAGTCTCTTTCATCCTCCTGACAGTCTGCGCATCGACTCAAATCGCACAAACCAACGCAGCTGACGTAGAACGTTGGCACAAACTCGACGCTGGTCCCTTTTCGATTCTGGCTCCGCCGGGATGGGAGTTTCACCAACTAGTGGGAATTGACTCGTTCCTTGGCGAATTTGTCGGGGATGGCGTTTTACTCTCAGATTTGACTATGGCCGATACTCCAATGGCTATCTCAAGAATGCAAAGAAGCCAGCGCATATTGTCTCGAGACGATCCATCGGCGGGCATTCTGCTAAAGTGGCCCACCCACGAACGCCGGGGAGCGGCCTGACAGGTGTCTATGTCAGACTTAGTGGCCACGACGCACTTTGGCTTTGGGGAAAAGATCTCACGAGCGCGCAGCAGGAACTCGTATTGAAGATGTTCGAGACGCTTCGATTCGGAGGTCCGATGCCACGCTATGTTAATCCCCCACCGCCGCCGCCACCTGCAAGTTGACGTAACATCTTCTATTACGCTCATCTTCGCCCAGGACGGGGGGCAGTGTAGTCGCCTTACGTCCACGCACCGGGATGCCGATGCCCGCTACGCCGATTGCTTTGCTGGCGCGAGCGCGATTAGCGCAACGCCGACAATAACAAGCGCAGGTACGTCACCCAGCAGATGTCCGCGTTCGCCCGCATTCTGGAATACCTGTACCGCCATGATCGCAGCGTGCACGAGGCTCGACCAAGCGGTGAAGGCGATCAGGCTGCGATTCGCTGACGGGTTGCGCGATGCCAGCAGCAGGAAAACCCCGAGAGTGGCATACACGCCAAGGATCATCTGCTCGTATTCCGGCTGATTAGGCTGCCATCGCCACCCGCTCGGCCAAAAAAACATCATCAGCGGATAGACACCAAGCAAGAAAATCAATCCCACCAACACCAACACAACCTTCAGTGCCCGTTCTCGATTCATCGCGCCCTCTCTACGTTTTCCTTTAGAAGCGAGTCGATTTCGCCCAGAATTTCTCGCCGATACGGTATTGCGAGGTAGTTTGGCTAATCCGTGGAGCAGAATCCTACGACTGCGAAATGAGGCAAGTCAATGAGAATGATGCGGTTGCCAAGACCTCAAGAGGATGGTTGACGACCTCATCAGCGTTAGAATGGATGCGAGGAGTCCGTGTCCACCCTCCGCACAATTCTCGATGATCGAGTCCGCGAAGCCGATCCCCATCTCTACGAGCGGCTCGACAAAAATCGCGTCCGCTGTTTTTCCTGCGGACACTGTTGCCCCATCCCTGACGGTCAGCCCGGCGTTTGCAAGGTTCGCTATAACAGCGGCGGAACACTCTACGTGCCCTGGGGATACGTCGCCGGAACGCAGTGCGATCCCATCGAGAAGAAGCCTTTCTTCCAGGCGCATCCCGGCGCGCTCGCCTACAGCTTCGGCATGCTCGGTTGCGATCTGCACTGCGCCTATTGTCAGAACTGGGTAACTTCGCAGGCCTTGCGCGACCCGAATGCGATCTCGCCTCCGCTAGAAACTTCGCCCGATTCTCTGGTTCGCGACGCGATCACTCAAGGCGCGAAGGCCTTGGTCAGCACCTACAACGAGCCCCTGATCACCAGCGAATGGGCAGTCGCAGTATTCAAAGAAGCGAAAGCTGCCGGACTGCTCACGGCTTTCGTTTCGAACGGTAACGGAACCCCGCAAGTTCTCGACTACGTGCGCCCCTGGCTCGATCTCTACAAAGTCGATCTCAAGAGTTTCGACGATCGCCACTACCACGAACTCGGCGGCCGCATTGGCCCGATTCTCGACAGCATCCGCCGCATTCACCAGATGGGATTGTGGCTCGAGATCGTCACGCTGCTCATCCCCGGCTTCAACGATTCCGCCGACGAACTGCACCGCCTCACGGAATTTATCGCCGGCATCTCACCCGACATTCCCTGGCACGTCACCGCATTTCACGGCGACTACAAAATGCAAAATGACGTCGCGCGCGACACGACCGCAGAAGACTTGCTGCGCGCGGTCGAGATCGGCCAGCAGTCCGGCCTGCGCTATATCTACGCCGGCAATCTTCCGGGCATGGTCGGCGATTGGGAAGACACGCGCTGTCCGCAATGCAGCGAAACTCTGATCAAGCGCCACGGCTACCTGATCGAAGATTACCGGCTGACGCCGGAGGGACGTTGTCCAAGCTGTGCCACTCAAATTCCGGGACGCTGGCCGGCACATTTCGACGGGCAAATCGCTTCACGCCCTTTCCTGCCACAAAAGAGATCGCGTTTCGTTACAATCACAAGTCGGTGAATCGCGCGTATTCAGCCCTCAGCATTCAGCCACTAGAAGTCGTCAGTCGCCTCGTGAAGAGGTTCGGGAAGGGCACGGCTTCCAGCCGTGCCATAAAGGACCGATAAAGATGCGGGCTTTAGCCTCTGCGGTTTCGCTCTTCGCGCTGTGCCTCGTCGTCGCGTGCTCGCTAACTTCCTGTTCTCCGCGCGACCTGCTCTCGCGCCGTCTGGCCGCGGATCTCATCGAAGGCTCCGACGCGTTCAAGACTCCGCAGTCGCTCTTTGTGCGCACCGGCATCGTCTCCAACAAGGACTATCTCTCGCCCGAATCCCTTGTGTTGCAGCATCATGGCTGGATCTCCGCCACCACCGCGCCTTGCCAGCCCTCGCTCGCCCCGCCGCCGTGCTGGGATGTAGTGCTGACTCCGTCAGGCGTAGAGACCGTTCGCCCGTTGCTTTCTCCCGCCGACGAAGGCAAGCCGTCGTTCAGTCTTCCAGCGGCGAGAAGGGAACTCGTCGCCGTCACCGGTGTCAGCAAACAGGGCAACGTGGCCGACGTTGATTTCATCTGGAGATGGCAGCCTGCAAACGAAGTGGGCGCCGCTCTTTATTCCAGCGACCTGCGTTACCACTCCACCGCGGGATTTCGTAACTATGACGACGGCTGGCGCGTAGTGCAGTCGGCTCCCCGTGCCGGACAGACGCTGGATGACGCCCTGAAAAACGCCGAGCCCGTACCGTAAGTCAGGGTTATGTATTGAGACTAGAAGTCGTCTCAAAATGGGTTCGGGAAGGGCACGAGTTCACTCGTGCCGTTAAGCCCTTGAAAACATATTCGCGCTTCAGCGCCTGAGGTGCGCTGCCGAGGATTCGTGAGATAGCTTCCAATCAAACCGCGGGTCACAATTTGCCTCCACAGAACGCGCCGTTGTATAAACCTAGTTCCCACCGGGAACCCTTATGCGAATCCAAAAAGTTGTGGGAGTAGCCGTACTCGTCCTGAGTTGTGCGCTGTTTGCCTTCGCTCAGATAGTCTTCGCCCCAGCAGTCAAGGCTCAGAGCAAGCCGAAACTAACCCTCGACGAATTTTTTAATTCCGTCAGCTTTCCCGCGCTCGCGCTCTCGCCCGACGGCAACTGGGTGGTGATCGGCACCGAGCGCGCCGATTGGGACCAGCAAATTTTCCGCAACGATCTCTGGCTCTACCATGAGGGCGGCGGCAAGAATAGTCCGCTCATTCAATTGACCCAGTCCGGCCACGACACCGAACCCAAATGGTCGCCCGACAGCCGCTGGATCGCATTCCTCTCCGAGCGCAAAGCGTCCGCGGAAAAAGCCGACAGCTCCGACTCCGATTCCGACGGCGATGCCAAGAGTAAAGACAAGGGCGGCGACACCAGCCAGATCTACTTGATTTCACCGACTGGTGGCGAGGCTTTTCCGATCACGACGGGCGATGAAGACGTCCACGATTTTTCCTGGTCCGCCGACTCGCGCACAATTTATTTCGCCACGCGCAATCCCTGGTCGAAGGCACAAAAAGACGAATACAAGAAAGAATGGAAAGATGTAGTGCAGTACCGCACCGCCGAGCGCGGCGACACCCTCTACGCTCTCGACCTGGCAGCCGCAATCGAACGCCACGCCGCCGCCCCGGCGAAGGTTGACAACGATGCGGACAAAGATTCAATCGGCACGCCAGGCGCGCGCGCCATCGCGACGACGCCACTGCGCGTGGACGATCTCGTCGCTTCTCCCGACGGCAACAAGCTAGCTTTCGTGAGCAATGCCATCAACCAGCGCCAGGAAAAAGTCGAAGATGTCGAAATCTACATCGTCGATCTGGCAAGTGCTTCACCATCCACTCCACGGGCCCTCACCCACAACCAGGCAGTCGAAGGCAAATTGCATTGGGCCAACGACAGCCGCCACATATTTTTCAGCGTGGAAGTCGGCGACGTAACCGGACCCTACCGCGATCTCCAGCCACATCTTTATTGGGCGGATAGCGCAAGCGATGGCGGCGCAGTCCAGCAGTGGAGCAAAGATTTCATCGGTCCGGTCGAACACTACGCGGTCGCAGGCGAGAATGTTCTCGCCGCCGCGCGCGCCGGAACCGAAGTCCAACTTTATTCCGTTGCCAAGCCTTCAGAATCGTTGCATCGTGTGAGCGGATGGCCCGGCACCTACGAGGGACTCTCGGCGTCACCGCACTCCTCCCGCCTTGCCTTCATCTACACTGCGCTGGGCAAGCCGGCGGAAGTCTATCTTGCTGAGAGCGCATCCTCGCTCGATCAAGCCAAGCCCATCACCGCATTCAACAAACTCTTCACCGAGCGCGATCTCCCGCAAGGCAAGCCTTACCAGTGGAAGGCCGACGACGGCACCACCGTCGAAGGCATGTTGATTTATCCTCCCGGCAAATTCGAGGCCAAGCACCTGCCGATGTTAACCTTCATCCACGGCGGCCCCGCCGACGCCGATGGCAACCACTTTGAAGCCGACTGGTATCAGTGGGCCGCGCTCGCCGCCACCGACGGATGGCTGGTCTTCGAGCCCAACTACCGCGGTTCCACCGGCTACGGCGACAAGTTCCTGCTGCAGATTGTTCCAGTGATCGTCTCGCGCCCCGGCAAAGATATTCTCGAAGGCGTTAACGCGCTGGTGAAAGACGGCATCGCCGATCCCGATCATCTCACCGTCGGCGGCTACAGTTACGGCGGCTACATGACCAACTGGCTCATCACCCAGACCACGCGCTTCAAGGCCGCAGTCACCGGCGCGGGCGCGGTCGAGCACATCGGCAACTGGGGCAACGACGACACCACCATGGACGACGCCTACTTCCTCGGCGGACGTCCCTGGGAAGCCCAGCAGCGCTATCACGACGAAGCTGCAATTTTCCAGATCGACAAAGTTCGCACACCCACGCACATGGTCGCCGGCGCTGACGACATCCGCGTCGCCGTGCTGGAAGATTATCTGCTCGAGCATGCCTTGTATTCGCTTGGGATTCCGAACGCGCTGCTGATCTTTCCCGGCGAAGGCCACGGCCTCGGCAAGAATCCCTGGCACGGAAAAATAAAAGTCCGCGAAGAATTGAAGTGGCTGCAAAAGTACGGAGGCATCCCAGCAGGGAACTGAGATAGGTTATGTGGGAACAGCCGCCTCGGCTGTCCAGCCTGGTCGAAGCCCGGCTGGGCGCGTCGACCCGGTCGGAGTTAACGTATGTCGAACGATCACACACCACGCCGCGACTTCCTCCGCATCTCTGGCGCAAGCCTCGCCGGAGCCGCGTTACACTCGCGCCCCGCCGAAGCGCAAACCCCTCCGCCCGCTCCGAACGCCGGCATCTTCGACGTAAAATTCTTCGGCGCGACTGGCGACGGCAAAACCATCGACACTCCCGCCATCAACCGCGCCATCGAAGCCGCAGCCTCCGCAGGAGGCGGTACGGTGCGCTTTCCTTCCGGCAACTACCTCTGTTATTCCATCCGCCTCAAAAGCAATGTCGCCCTCAGCCTCGATCAAAACGCGGTCATTATTGCCGCGCAACCCGCGAACGAACCAGCGACCGACCCCAGCGATTCAACCTCCGGCTCCGGTACCTACGATCTCGCGGAGCCCAACACTTCCTGGGACGCCTACCAGGACTACGGCCACAATCACTGGCGCAACAGCCTGCTCTGGGGCGAAGGGCTCGAAAATATTTCCATCACCGGCCCCGGTCTCCTCTGGGGACGCGGCCTCAGCCGCGGCTGGGGTCCCGGCCCCGTGGCCGAACACGCCGGAGTCGCGAACAAAACCATCAGCCTGAAGAATTGCCGCAACATTACGCTGCGCGATTTCTCCATCCTCAAGGGCGGACACTTCGGAATCCTCGCCACCGGCGTCGATAACTTCACCATCGACAATCTGAAAATCGATACCGACCGCGATGGCATCGACATCGATTGCTGCCGCAACGTCCGCGTCTCCAACTGCTCCGTCAATTCGCCCTGGGACGACGCCATCTGCCCCAAGAGTTCCTTCGCCCTCGGCTACGCGCGCGCCACCGAAAACGTGACCATCACCAACTGCTACGTCACCGGAATCTACAAACTCGGCACGCTGCTCGACGGCACCTTCCAGCGTTTCGACGCCAGCGACAAGCACCACGGCACCGGCCGGATCAAGTTCGGCACGGAGTCGAACGGAGGATTCAAGAACATCACCGTGTCCAACTGCGTCTTCGAAGGCTGCCAGGGCCTCGCGCTCGAAACCGTCGACGGAGCTCTGCTCGAAGACATCGCCATCACCAACATCACCATGCGCGACATCGTTTCCGCGCCCATCTTCCTGCGCCTGGGCAGCCGCATGCGCGGTCCCACCGGAGTTCCCGTCGGCTCGCTGCGCCGCGTCCTGATCAGCAATATCGTCTGCTCGAATTCCGCATCGAGTCTCGGTTCGATCCTCAGCGGCATCCCCGGTCACTCTCATCGAAGACATCCAGCTCAACGACATCTACATCCAGCACCGCGGCGGGGGAACTCCCGAAGCCGCGGCGATTCATCCGCCGGAACTGGAAAACAAATATCCTGAACCCGACATGTTCGGAGCAATGCCCTCGCACGGATTCTTCCTGCGTCACGTGAAAAATATTTCGGTGAGTAATGTCGAGATCAGCTCGCTGAAAGAAGACGCCCGCCCCGCCTTCGTCCTCGAAGACGTGCAGTCCGCCGACTTCTTCCGCATCCGTACCCCGCGAGCAGCAAACGTCCCGACGTTCGCGCTAACCAACGTCACCGACTTCACCGTCTCGCGGAGCAAGCATGTTGCGGACACCCAACTCGATCACGCCGACCAGAAGAAGCTCTAGCGTCGCTAAATCCGAAACCCAAGCAAAATTCCGACGGTGCCCCGTTCTAGTCGCGTTCTTTGCGACTAGGGCGGGGATTTTTACTTCCGCTCCGCTTGTGGATTTCTCGCCGAAATAAATCTGCGCGGCGAAGTTCCCGAGACGAGACGATTCGCGCACCGCGCGATATACCCCCTCCCCCCCTGGTCTATTGGAATCTTCACGTTAGCGGGAAAAGTGTGAAAAATCTTAGAGCTAGAATAACTTGCGGGCAAAATCTTGATGTCAAAGAACTTAGCAGCGGTCGTTTCGAGGACTAGGTCCCGAAACGGGACGAATGCGGTCTGTGTGCACCGTCACGGCCTCGACATGATCGCCGATTGGAGTTGCAGAGGCAAGGTTACATGTCACACTGGGCTGTGGAAAACAGAGCAATCAGTGCCAGGATTCGCGCCAAGCGAAAGCTTGGACGCGGCGTCCGGCAACCCGTCCCTTCCAAAGGCATCCGAAGGATGGGCACTCGGCCCACCGTCATGGGTGCTAAAATCTCTTGGAGAAGCGCGGTACTCGGTGTGATACTATAGTATTCACTTTGAATATGGCCACAAGTGTCATTCGGCACGAAGAAGGCGCATCGCATGCCCTCGCAGTCAACGAGATCCATCACGGCGACTGCCGTGACCTTCTTGTTAGGATCGAAAAGGACAGCGTAGCTTGCAGCGTCTGGTCTCCTCCTTACTTTTTGGGAAAGCAGTACGAGACCTATCTCTCAACGTTCGGAGACTGGCAGGATTTGATCCGAACGGTCATTCGACTCCATTTCGACATCATTAAGCCCGGCGCCTTCCTCGTCATAAACATTGCCGACATCCTCTGTTTCAACGACCCCGACATGCCGAAAATTCAAGCCGAGAATATCGACCGCCGCCGTTCTACGATTACGCGCGAAGACGTCCTGAGGGCCAAAGCCAAATACCCGAGTTACAACCGCAATGCCTTGGCCGAGGTTCTTGGTTGTTCCGAGCAAACCGTCGATCGTCGAATGAACGGCAACAACATCCGCGGCGGAAAATATGCGAACCAGACTCGAGTGAAACTTCTGGGTGGCCTAATCGAGAAATGGGGTACTGAGGCGGGTTTTTATCTGTATGACCGGCGTATCTGGATGAAGGACGCCGCTTGGGAGAACGGTAAATGGGCGACTCTGTCCTACCGGGCCGTCGACGAATTTGAGTACATTTACATCTTCTGGAGGCCGGGAATAACTACCATCAGTCGAGATAAGCTCACCTCGCAAGAGTGGAGCGAATGGGGATCGCGCGCCGTTTGGCAGATTCCCTCCGTTCGCGCGAATGATGACCATGAGGCGAAGTTTCCAGTTGAGCTGCCTCGTCGTGTCATCGAGCTTCTCACGGGTCCCGATGACATCGTACTTGATCCTTTTATGGGAAGCGGTACGACCGCCGAAGCCGCCATCATCGAAGGACGTCGCTATATTGGTATAGAAAGATCGGCCAAGTACGTGGAGCTCGCCCGGAAGCGCGTGAGTGCGGTCGTCAGTCGTCCCATTCAAATGGGGCTACTGGATCGATGAGGATCGCCTGCACCCTCCAGTTCCGCTTCGCCTTGAGGCGAGCAAAGCTGAGACGAGTTCTAAACACTTCGCCTCGGGTCGGTGCGTTTGGGCCGCTGACCCAGATTGTATCGTTTGCCGTAGGGTTGTAGCGATCTTGTAGGAGTCCGTTCGGAACGCAGGCCACGATGATCTTCTTCAGTACGTTCGCGCCGTTAATGGCATCGTAGACGTACTTTACGAAAATGGTCGTCGTGATAAAGGGAACATCTTTGAGCACGGCCACTCTCGGAACTGTGCCGGGGATATCAAGTTCCTTCCCTTGACGCACCTGGCGTATTCGCATCGATGTCTGGGAGATTTGAAGCCTAGCCACACCAGCCGTTTTCTCCGCTTTCGAATCAACGAGAAGAACCTGCCGCACCGCGTATTCCGGTTCGAAGATATAACGGGCGCGTTTGTAGTCCATTTTTCCAAACACTCGCTGTGCCATCCGCGACATGCCCAACGAATCGAGAGCTTCAGTGGTGATGTCCTCGCCTATATCTGCTTGCAGGTCGCTCTCATGCGCAAAAACGTCTACAGCCTCCGAGCGGAAAAGCTCGATTGCCTGGGCTACGAAACGTGTCGATCCTTTCTCGATCGATTCGATAAGCTCTGGGTCTTGGCCGAGGGTATTCGGATCGAGAAACATTCAGCGTTTTGGGCCTGAATTGGTCCCAGCCTCCCGCAGCATTTCCCATGCCTGGCAGCCGAGCGCACCCGCCATCCTTACGAGTATTCGGACCGAAGGTGACTTAATGCCGCGTTCGAGCTGGCTTACGTAGGTGCGGTGAACTTGGGCGAGTTCGGCGAGATCCTCCTGCGATAGTCCCACTCGTTCGCGCCGCCGCTTAATGACGAGGCCTAGCCGCCTTTCGATTAGGTTCGTTACCAAGGCAGATTATTTTCACACTCTTGTAGATTAAAGTGCTACAGCCTAAAGTATTCATAGCCGGTTCGTCTACCCACGCCCCACGAACACGAGGTCGCCCACGCATCGCGGTTCTCGGAAGGAAGAATCGTCCGCGCCCATCAGCGCGAATGCCCACCTGTTGAAAACCGCGACAGGTGGGGCAGACTCGGTCGTGATGGTGAAAGGGTGATAGTCTTCGTGGAAGTCACACTGAAGAATATGGATAAGCGAACGGGCAATTCTGTGAGATCACGAGCCAACAAAGATCGCGCCGAGCGGAGCGTCGAGGAGTTCGAGCGACTTTCAGGGCGGGGAAATTCGCAAGGCAGGCGCTTCGATCGGGACAGGATTCATGACCGATTGTTGAATTCCACGATCGGCGATGGCGCGACTCTGCACAAAAGTCAAAATCCCCACACCAGCCGCAAAGAACGCGGCTAGTATCGGGCACCCTCGGGGTTTTCTCGGTACTCGCGACTCAGTACTTACTTCCCGGCGCTGGCTACCTTCACGCTATGCGAACTGGCGGCGTAGCGGGCGATGCCTTTGTAGAGGGCCTCGGCGATTTGTTCGCGGTAGCCGTCGCTGCGGAGTTTTTGTTCGTCGGTGGGACTGCTGACGAAACTCACTTCCGCCAGAATTCCGGGCATGGACGTTTCGGTGAGCACGACGAAGCTGGCTTCCTTGACGCCGCGGTCGCGCAGGCCGGGATTCCTTGACGCCAGGGTTCCGTAGAGTGAGCGCTGCACGCTGTCGGCGAGGCGGCGCGATTGCTCGATTTTTTCGTGGAGCTCCGCCGGCGTGAGAGTAACGGACGCGGCGGGCTTGCCGTTGGCGCTGGCACGCGTGTCTACATCTTTCGCGTTCGGCGCGGAGAAGAAATTTGTGTAATAGGTTTCGACGCCACGCGCCGAAGGCAGATCGCTGTAGTTGGCGTGGACGGAGACGAATAAATCCGCCTGTGCCTGATTGGCGATTCCGGCGCGTTCGTCGAGCGGAATGTAGTTGTCATCCTGGCGCGTGTAGATGATCTCCGCGCCCAGACGGCTCTCCAGCAGCTTGCCGAGGCGCTGCGCCACTTCGAGCACCAGATCTTTTTCGAGGAGGCCGCGGCGTCCGACGGTGCCCAGATCCCATCCGCCATGGCCGGCATCGACCGCGATGCGCAGCTTGGGCACGTGCGCGCGCAGCTGCAAATCTTCTTTGGTTGGCGGAGGCACGACGATCGCCATCATGCTCTTCTCCGGTCCGGCGTTCGGAAACAGGTCGACGGAAGTGTTGAGAGTGGCTCCGACTTTGTTGACCTGCAACACCAGCCGGTAAGGATTCGGTTCCAGGCTGACCGAAACCTTCGCGTCGCTCTTGGTCTCGAGAACGATGCGGGTCATGCCCGGGACCGGCTGCGCCACGCGGATGCGGTTCAGCAACGCGTCGCCCACGTCTAAAGTTTTTCCGGCCCACTCGGGTGCGAGCGCGGTGTCGCGCAGGTCAACGTAAGTGCGGTCGGGGCCGCTGATGTGGTGATACTCATATTGCACCTGATCTTCCAGGTCGATGACCACGGTGGTGGCCGAGTCGGCCGACGACCAGTGGCGGATGCCGGTGACACGCGGGAACTTGGAAAGTTCCTGCGTGGTGGCCGGGGTCATGGCCGGCTCGGCTGTGGAAAGAGAATCGGCGGTGGGTTGGGTTGCGCCTGAGTCTGGATTGGCAGATGAGGACGGTGTGATCGCCTGGCTCGCCGCGGCATTTCCTGCTGTTGGGCTGACCGGCTTCAGTTGGGGCTGGTGCGATTGCACCATGGAGCTGCCGAGCTGTTCATTATTCAACTTCAACCAAATCCCGCCCGCTACGACCGCGACGAGCACTACCACCACAAGCGCGAGCAATACTCCGTGACGGTTGCTGGCCGCGGGCATGTCTTCGACTGCGGTTTGGGACTCAACGATAGTTTGCTCGGCGAGCGCTGGCTCTGCAGTCGTTGGTGCGGTGATTGCCGCTTGGGCAGGCTTTGGTTCAGCTATTTTCAGTTCGACAAACTTTGGCTCGGCAAGCTTCGGGTCGGCGAGCTTCGGTCCGGCGAGCGTGGGCTTGAAGATTTCGGTCTCGGCAATCTTGGCGGGTTCGGGAATCTGTGCGAGGACAATCTCGCCGATTGCACTGGCCGCGGACTCGGATGTGGATGCTTTCTCGTCCGGCGCAGGCTTTGCGCGGAGGTCGGCGATAACCAGTCTTTGGGCGGCTGGTTCTGGCACGATTTCGGGCGCGGCCAGCGCCGGCTGCTGCGCAGAATATTTTTCGGGAAGCACCGCGGGCGGCGCTCCAAGAACGCTGGCGTTCGCAACAGTCGGGTCTAGAACAGCGGCTTTTGGCGCCGCTTCCAGTTTGGTTGCCGCCACTTGCGCCGCTTCTGCGAAACGGTCTTCGTCTTCCGGCTTAAGCGCTCCGAGGATGATTTCCGCCAGCAACTCCAGGCTGCGCACGTCGCTGTCATTGAAGCCGAAGGGATCGGCGGAGAAGGCTTCGAGGAGACCAATCACGCGGCGGCGTCCGCAGAGCGGGACTGCCACCATCGAGCGCGCGCCCAGGCGGCGGCAGGCTTGCAGATTTACGCGATCGTCGGTTTCGGTGTCGTCGGCGCGCACGATCTGCGCGGTGCGGAAGCAGGCGCCGGAGAATGCGGAGTCGCGGTCGATGCGCGCGCCGATGTCCGGCTTGATTGCGCCTGCGGAAGCGCGCAGCACGATGTCATTATTTTCCGCGAGCGCGATGGCGAGGCCGTCGGCGCCGGTGATGGCGATGGCGCGCTCCGCCACGAGTTGCAAAACTTCATCGAGAACGAACTGCTCGCCGGATTCAAACTCCGCCAGCGCAATCGCCTCGAACCCGCCGTGCCGCG
The DNA here is from genome assembly GCA_963719575.1 of uncultured Acidobacteriaceae bacterium. Lineage (GTDB taxonomy): Bacteria > Acidobacteriota > Terriglobia > Terriglobales > Acidobacteriaceae > Sulfotelmatobacter. Next base: position 751,438 of record CAVRCN010000017.1, on the reverse strand, counting down.
CCGCTAACGCGCGCCTCCGGCGTACGTGCTCGTGCAACGCTGAAAACGCGAGCAATGCCTGCAATGCGTCGCGGCCGGAGGGACGCTCGCCGAAGTCATCGCGGAAATCATTGCGGTCCAGAGCCGGATGCGTGGCGGGGTTCTTTACCCTCGGCCACGCAGGCGCATTCTTTCCGAGGAACTCTGCGGATGCGTCAAGGCCGGGTTTTGTGGGGGTCGTCGCCATTCCGAACACACTGCTGCCTCTCTAACGTTAGCGATCTTTCATCGACAAGGCAATTACTAGGCCATGACCCTTCGGCCCTGTCCTTTGGTAAGCGCTCTCTTTGACCGAGGTCGGGCGCGAACAAAGAGCGAACACTGCATTCGCGGCGCGGACGCTGGAGTAGAATCCTCCGAACAAACCAGGCATTCGAAGGCTGGTCGAATTCACGTTGATTTGCGGCTGCGATCTGAACTCATCGTTAGCCGCTCATCCTTACTCCGCGAACCATTCCAGTTACTCCAGTCTCGCCGCTCCAGCCAGATAAACTTTGAACGAGATCGTCTTCGTCCGACCTGCGATTTCCGGCGGCGAGCATGCATGCAGCATCCACTTCCACGCGTCGAGCCCGTGCGCAACACCGGCAGAACCTCCACACGCTGACGTATGTAACTCTCGACGAAGCCAATGGCGGGATTGTCCGCAATCTAAACCACGAAGGCGCGGCGATTCAGGCGGTTGGAGCTTTGCGGTTGCACCAGCGGGTGCGCGTGCGTTTCGAACTGCGCCATCCGCGGGTCAAGGTAGATTCTATGGGGGAAGTGGTTTGGGCAGAAGCCTCCGGGCAATGCGGAGTTCGGTTTCTTGATCTTTCGTCCGAGGTGGTGCGCCAGATTAACGAATGGATCCTGGGAGACCTGCTGGATTCCGTTCCGTCGCGAAGCCATTCTATTTTCGGCGGAGCACTGGATGCTCACACGCAGGACGATGGATTGTTATTGTCGCAAGAAGCCCGCAAAGTGATTCAACTCCAGCCGGAGCGGGCTGGGGCGCAGCCGGTTTCGTTGGCGAAGATCGACGAGAATATCGACGAGACGAATCTGGGCGAGACGGATATCAATGAGACGATCGATACAGAGGCCGATCTGGGAGCGTTTGCGCGCACTCGGCCTGAACTGGATTGGCTTTCCCGCCCGATTTCGGGAAGGCAAATGGCGTGGACGCTGAATTCGCTGATAGTGTTTGCGGCGCTGCTTCTGTTTTCGCTGGTCTTCCTTGCGGTGACTCAGGACCTTCCGCGATGGCCGGTTGACCTGGAAGCGGGATTCGCCGCCGCCATTTTTGTGACTGCGTTTTACTGGATATTTTTCCGGTTTCTCGGAGGCGCCAGCCTGGGGGCGCGGTTGGCGCGGCTGGCGGAATCGGATGCCGGCGGCGACAAAGACGCCACAGATTCTGCGCGCTTCCGTTGAGAACGGGAGTTGTCGATGACAGGTTCGCGACGCGGGGTGGCGTGCTCCACGCGCTTCGCGATCTCGATCAGACTAATTCTGAAAATATTGTTGCGCCAGCCAGAGTTGCAGCGTTCGCTGCTGACGGGGCGTTACCTTCACGAAGCGGATGCCGACGTTTCCGCGTGCATCCTGCCAAGCGACTTCGGCGTGGGCCTTCATGGCGTTTTTCGATCCGGGCAGTTCGAAGGAAACCTGAAACGGCTTCTTCATTTCCACCGGGGAATCAGAGTGAACCTGCAGGCCGCCCTGGCTCACGTTGACGAGATGCGCCGCGATGGGCGAGGTGCGGTTGCAGTTCAACGATACCGGCACTTCCAGACCCGCGCGGTGGTAGCGCAGGCGGCCGTCGAGAATCATGTTGCGGGCGGCGGAGAGCGTGCGAACGGCTTGCTCCACCGAGATAGGTTTCTTGAAGGCGAACAGCGCGCCCGTGGCTTCCACGGTTTGGGACGATGGCGCTCCCATGATGACGAGCGGGACGGTGTTTAACTGGCGTTCACTCTGTTGCAATTCGTGGAGAAACTGGGCGCTGCCGTTGAGATCGCAGTCGACGATGAGAGCGTCGACTTTAGAGCGGTTGAGGCGGCTCATGGCCCGCTGGGGTTCTTGTTCGACGGAGACATCCATGTGGAGACCACCGAGGATGCACTCGAGAACGCTGACTTCCTGCCAATCGCGAGAAACCACCATCGAGGAAAGAGTCATGAACTGAATCTAGCCGCAGATGGTACTCAGCCGTAGATAACTAACGTAACGAGGGGGCCTCGGACGTTCTGGCGGCGCCGCAGGTGACACGGCAATCGTCGACAGGGTTATGAGTGCAACGGACTTGGTTGCAAGAGTTATTCCGGCGTCACTTCGTTGGTGGCTTCGCCTTCAGTTCCAACTTACCGTCTAGATTCAGCAGGGCTAGCGCCTCATCGAGGCTCGGCGCTTCAGTCTCGAAGCAAAGCAGATAACCACGTAACTGCGTGCAGGCTATTCCCTGAAAGACCGTGCCCGATGGTAGCTCTTCACTGAGAACCGCCTGGGAGAAGTCGAGACCCGCCATGTGGCGCGGTTCTTCCGTCTGTACGGTCTTCTCGCCTTTGAGTCGTTTACCGGAGTGCCGGAAACTGCGAACGTAGTGCTCGACATTCTGTAGGTAGGGATAGTTCGCTCGATAGTCGAGCGCGATTGTGAAGGTGTACATGCCATGCCAGCCTTGGACCACATGGGCACAGTTCAGCAGGATCGCAGATACCTTCTCTGCATCGACGGAGGTGTTAAGTTTCGGGTCACAAGGTGGCTGGGGCAAAACCAGCCGGAATCCAGCGTACGAATTGGAATAGACGTTGTTTTCGACCTTACCACTCGCCGTGACTGCTTTTAGATCATCTCCGAGCGGGACGCTTTGCGCTGAACTCAACACTGTGGACACACAAACAGTTAGAGCCGCGAGTAGAGCCGCCCGTTGGGCTTTCCCTCGATATACCATCGTCCGCATTTGGGGTAGGTTACCCGAAAGCTCTGGCCAAAGCCTGACATTTTTTTCGCCATAAACCAATCCGTCGCTATTGTTGGCGCAAAATCGTCATTACCTCACGGTACTCACTTCCCTCGGTACCACTCCACGGTGCGCAGCAGTCCCGCTTCAAAATCCACTTTGGGTTTGTAGCCGAGGTATTTTTCTGCCTGTGAAATGTCGGCCAGGGAATGCTTGATGTCGCCACCGCGCTCGGGGCCGTAGTTGGGTTGTCCCTTGTAGGAAGTCATGTTGCGCAGGAGTTGGAAGGTTTCGTTCAGGGTGACGCGGCGTCCCGTGGCGACGTTGAATACTTTTCCTGCGGCTTGGGAGGCCGGAGCGTGGCACGCCAGCAGATTGGCTTCGACTGCGTTGTCGATGTAGGTGAAGTCGCGGCTTTGTTCGCCGTCGCCGTAGATGGAGGGCCGCTCTCCGCGGAGCATTTGGCTGATGAACTTGGCGAGCACGCCGGAATATTGCGACGATGGGTCCTGATGAGGTCCGAAAATATTGAAGTACCGCAGCGAGACGGTCTCGAGTCCGTAGCAGCGGAAAAACGAGATCATGTAACGCTCGCTCGCCAGCTTGGCGACGGCGTAGGGAGAGATCGGGTCGGGCGTCATCGCTTCATGCTTGGGCAAGGTTGGAGTATCGCCATAGGCCGACGATGAGGCTGCATAGACTACGCGCTTTACTTTGGCATCGCGCGCCGCGACCAGCACGTTGACTGTGCCGTCTACATTGGCGCGATTGCTGCCTATGGGATCGAGCACCGACTTCGGCACCGAGGGAATCGCGGCCTGGTGCAGAACATAGTCGACGCCCGCACAAGCTTTGTGCATCGCGTCGAGATCGAGAATATCGGCCTCGCGGAAATCGATGCGAGGGAGAATCTCCTGCAGGTTTTCCCGTTTTCCGGTGGCAAAGTTGTCCACGCCGCGAACCTGTTCGTTCCTTGCCAGCAACGCCCGCGCGAGCGAAGATCCAATAAAGCCGCCAATGCCTGTGATGAGATAGAGAGCCATATGCTTCCATCATAGCCAACCGAGTGAATTCTGTGGGGCAGTGGAGTTACGGTTCTTATTCCGATGGCAGATGACTAAATGGGAGGGCGGATCGGTGGAAGAAACATCGATGGAAGGAACATGGAGCAGGCCGGATACCGTAAGCGCGAGCGAAAAGCCTAGAGTGGTTCTTGCACTTGACCGGGCAGCTTGCCCTCTGCCTGGGTCTTGCGCAGGATGCGCAAAAATTCGTCCCGCATGAGTAGCTGGCGGCTTTCGAAGAATTCAGCCAGCGCGCGCAGCGCTGCGGTTGCGTCCGCGGGGAGCGAAATGGACATCAGCGCGCCGCCCCAGGGGACAGATGGCGACGACCCGGGCCCCAGAATCACTGAGGGGCGCGAGATGGTGCGCAGCAATGCCCGCAAGCGGGTGCGATCCTCTTCGGACATTTCGCCGAACGCAATTCCCATCCCCAGACAAGGGTAAGCCACTCGGACGCATCCCGTGCTTTGCACGTGGAATTCGTTGGCTTGTAACTTGATGTGCACGTTGGTCCCGACCGGGTAGGTGGTGGTTGCTTCGACGTAGCAGCCGTGCATGCTTACGTCGGTGCAAGTTGCCCAGGTACGCAATTCGAAACCTTCCTGGCAGATTTCGACGCTGCCTTCGCATTTGTAGCGCGGGCTGCGGCGCTTCTCCAGAACGAAAGTTTGCGGGCCGGCAGAATTTTGAAGTTGCGCATGCCCGTGAGCTTCTCCTGAATTCGCCTCGCGCGCCGGAGCGCTGGCAGCGGCCGTTGGCGCAGACTGCTTCAGAGCTTGCAGATAGGCCAGGCCTTCGTCGGGTTCGTGCGGCGGAGTATTCACAGTGTTCCCCTCCCCCGCGTAGCGCGGAGTGCGGCGCTTCTCCAAGGCGAAAGTTTGCGGGACGGTGGAAGTGTGAGCTGGCGTATGTTCAGAAGCGTCCGCGGAATTCGGCTCGCTCGCTGGAACGGCTCGGACGGCCGGAGCTGGCGCGGACCCTTTCAGAGCCTGCAAATACGCCAAACCTTCATCGGTTTCTTGCTCCATAACATTCACTGGCAGACAGCGGCTTCGCTCCGTTCCGCAAACGCAGCTTTGTGCATCGGGCTGGGACGGACGGCCGAGACATCCGGAGCTCTCTTTTTGCTTATCGGAGATTTGCGGAGAAGATTTAGCGGGGCTCCGCCGATCGGGATGAAGATCTTCTAATCGGAAGGTAACGACTCGACGCTTGCCACTTGCTCGGACGCTTGCTTGATTCGCTTCCACAATTCCTCGCGTCCGGCGCCGGTCTTGGCCGAGTAAGGCACGATGTGGGCCGTGGGATATTCCTTGGCTAAAGTCTTCAGCGCACTGTGTAGTTGATTGTTCGAAAGCCGGTCGCTCTTGGTAGCGACCAGAAGAAAGTCGCGTCCGGAGGCGGTGAGAAAATCCATCAGCTGGCGGTCGGCCGGTTGCGGAGGCACATTCGCATCCACTAGGGCCAGGCATAGGGCCAGGGTGGGACGATCGTTGAGATAAGGCTCAATGAATTTCGGCCACTCGGCGGAAATTTCGCGTGAAAGCTTGGCGTAACCATATCCGGGGAGGTCGGTGAAAATCAGCTCGGGCTGCGGCTTTCCGGGCCAGCGAATTCCGAAAAAATTAATGCTGCGGGTGCGGCCGGGAGTGGAACTGGTACGGGCCAGCTTGGCGCCCACGAGAGAATTGATCACGCTGGACTTGCCGACGTTGGAACGGCCGAGGAACGCGATCTCCGGCAGGCTGGGCTCGGGGAAATGAGCCGCGTCGGTTGCCGCAGCCAGAAAATGCGCCATCACTCTCATGCACAAGTGTGCAATGGGGAACGGGAAATTGGCAAGCGGGAAGGCAGGAAGCAGGGGCCAGGGAGCAGGGGCTAGAGAACAGAAAACCGCGGGAAGCGGCTTTACCCACGGCGAAACTGTTTGCTCAATGTCAGTGCCTGGTGCTGATACGACGATCCGATGTTCGTGCCGTAGATCTTGCTCGGGCGGGACAGCAGCGGCATATAGTTCAGGCGGCCCACAAATTGTCCGTGCTCGATCAGGAATGGGACTTCGTGGGCTCGCACTTCGAGCACCGCGCGAGTGCCTTTGATGTCGCTGGATCCGTATCCGAAGCCAGGATCGAAAAATCCGGCATAGTGAATTCGAAATTCGCCGTCCGCGGGATCGAAAGGAACCATTTCTGCCGCGAACTCGGGAGGGACCCGCACGCGCTCGCGCGACGCCAGAATATAAAAATCTCCGGGCTCGAGAATGAGATTCTTGCTTGGATTCTGATGACGGACTTCCCAGAACTCCTCGGTAGGATAATAGTCGATGCGGTCCAGTTCGATCGCGGGAGCGTAGCGCTTGGCCCGGTAAGCAATGATTTCGCCCGGTTCAGCGGCTTCCAGATTGACGGTGATTCTCAAGCCGCGCTCAACTTTTGCTTTGCCTGGGCTGTCCTCGTCCTCCATGTAAACGAGCGGCACATCCTGATTCAAATCGCGAATCGTTTTGTCGCCGGAAACGGGGTTGCCTTGCACGAAACGCAGCTGGCTCAGCCTCATTCCCGCTCGAATGGCAACGGTGAACGTGCGCGAGACAACTTCGGCGTAGAGTTTTCCCTTGTACCCCGGCGGCACGTGGTCGAACTCCGTGCCGTAGTCGGTGATCAGGCGCGTGAAAATATCGAGAACGTCCGGTGGTGCTCTTTGGGTTCGCTTTGCCGGAGATGTTTTCCGGCAGGCTCAGTTCCTCGACCAAGGGCACGATGTAAACGCAGTCTTTTTCGAACACGGCGGAGCCGGTCAGGTCGACTCGCGTCATCCGCAATTCTTTGATTTTGGCTTCGACGGTGCTATTGGGTCCGGGCAGAAATCCTGCGCGCACGCGATGCGCCATATCGCCGAGCCGCAGGTCGAGACTTGCGGGCTGCACGTGCTCGGGATTTATGGCGGGGCGGGCGCTGATGTTTCTACGGGCGATAAGGTTGGTGATTTCCTGCGAAGGCAGGATTCCCGTGGTGCGGGTTCGAGCCTCTTCGGCGGGCAACTCGGAGCCACTCTCAAAAGCGATTTGACCTTGGTTGGAAGCGGACATCTTCAAGACTCCCCTTTGGGCTGAACGAAGTGTGACAGTCGATTCTCGTGACGAGGACTGCTGCGCGCTGGCTGGAAGTGCTTTTACTGTAAGGAGGCGAGTGGAAAGGTGTCAAGTCAGGCAAGGCGCCCTTCATTCTTACCAACACCTTTCATCGTAGAGACGTAGCTAGCTACGTCTCTGCCTGAAGCGTCTCAGATCCTGCGGGTTCATCGACGACGCCGGCAGAGACGTTGCAAGCAACGTCTCTACGAAGAAAAAGAGCCTGCGTGAGGCAGGCTCTTTGGAAAGACTGAGAACCGCTTACTGATGTGCCGCCGGGCTTCCCACGCTATCCGAGGTGAGCGGCGCGATCGCCTGCGCTACTTCTGCGTCGATCTTTGGCAGCGGCGATTCCAGAGCGATTGCCAACACCTGATCCATTGTGTCGACGAAGTGGAGCTTCATGGCGTTGCGCAGATTCTCGGGAACTTCGGCGACATCTTTTTCGTTGTCTTTGGGCAGAATCACTTCAAACAATCCGGCGCGATGCGCGGCCAGAAGTTTTTCTTTGAGTCCGCCGATGGGCAGAACCTTGCCGCGGAGGGTGATCTCGCCGGTCATGGCCAGGTCGCGGCGCACCGGAATCTTGCTCAGAGCGCTGGAGATCGCGGTGGCGATCGTGATTCCGGCCGACGGCCCGTCCTTGGGAATCGCGCCTTCCGGCACGTGCACGTGGATGTCGATGGTTCGATAGAAGTCGCGTGACAAGCCGAGATGTTTCCAGCGCGAGCGTACGTAGGTGATGGCGGCCTGTGCTGATTCCTGCATCACATCGCCCAACTTGCCAGTTAACGTTGGCCTTCCGCCTTTACCTTCGACCACAGTGGCTTCGGTGCTAAGGATCGAGCCGCCCACTTCGGTCCACGCTAGGCCCGTGACCAGGCCGATTTCGCTCTTTTCATGCGCCAGCGTGTCACGGAACTTGATGACGCCGAGGAAGTCGTTGACGCTCTCGCCTGTCACAGTGACGTTATAGCTTTCGCCTTCCTTCACGACTTTGCGCGCGACCTTGCGACAAACGTTGCCGATTTCGCGTTCCAGGTTGCGGACGCCGGCTTCGCGGGTGTATGCGCGGATGATTCCGGTGATGGCCTCGTCGGTGAACCTGATGTTCTTTTCCGACAAGCCCGCGGCCAGCATCTGCTTTTTCACCAGGAACTGCTTGGCAATTTCTACTTTTTCCTGCTCGGTGTAGCCGTGCAGCCGCAGAACTTCCATGCGGTCTTGCAGAGCGGGAGGAATGGTGTGCATCACGTTGGCGGTGGCCACGAAAAATACCTGCGACAGGTCGTACTCTACGTCGAGGTAGTGGTCGACGAACATGAAATTTTGTTCGGGATCGAGCACTTCGAGCAGCGCGGCCGACGGGTCGCCGCGGAAATCCATCGACATCTTATCGACTTCATCCAGCATGAAGACCGGGTTCTTGGTTCCCGCCTTCTTCATCATCTGAATGATTTGGCCGGGCAGCGCGCCGATGTAGGTGCGCCGGTGACCGCGGATTTCGGCTTCATCGCGAACGCCGCCGAGGGACATGCGGACGAACTTGCGGCCGGTTGCTTTTGCGATCGACATGCCCAGAGATGTCTTGCCGACTCCTGGAGGGCCAACGAAGCAGAGGATCGAGCCCTTGGGATTTTTCACCAACTGCCGTACGGCGAGGAATTCGAGGATGCGTTCCTTGATCTTCTCCAGCCCGTAGTGATCTTCGTTCAGAACCTTTTCTGCGCGCGAGATGTTTCGAATTTCTTTCGACCGCTTCTTCCAAGGCACCGCCAGTAGCCAGTCGAGGTAATTGCGCGAAACCGTTGATTCCGCCGACATCGGCGGCATGGCTTCCAGCTTCTTCAATTCCTGGATCGCCTTATCCTTTACGTCTTTCGGCATGCCCGCCGCTTCGATCTTCTTCTTCAGTTCGTCGAACTCACTCTTTTCGCCGCGGCCCAGTTCTTTCTGAATGGCCTTGATCTTTTCGTTGAGGTAATACTCTTTTTGCGCCTTCTCCATCTGGCGCTTCACGCGCGACTGGATGGTGCGGTCGACGTTCAGCTTTTCGATTTCGATATCGAGCACGTCGGCGATGCGGGTCAGGCGCTCGGCAGGATCGAAAATCTCCAGCAGTTCCTGTTTTTCTTCGATGGAGAGTTGCAGGTTGGCGGAAATCACGTCGGTGAGTTTTGCCGGATCTTCCATGCGCACGGCCGAGATCATGGTCTCGTAGTTCAAAGCCTGGCAGAGTTTGACATATTGCTCGAACAGGGCAGTCACGCGCTGCATGCTGGCTTCGATCGCCGGGTTCATCTCGGTGGCGTAGCGCGCTACGCGCACCGACGCTTGCATGTAGCCGTCCGTGTCAGTGACTTGCAGAATCTTGCCGCGTTCGATGCCTTCGACCAGAACTTTGATATTTCCGTCGGGCAGTTTCAAGCTCTGCACGATGTTGACGATTGTGCCTACCTGGTAAATTTCGTTGGCCTTGGGCTCATCCATGGAAGCGTCGTGCTGGGTCGCCAGGAAAATCTTCTTGTCCGCTGCCAGCGCCTCTTCCAGCGCCCGCACGCTCGACTCGCGGCCCACCACGAACGGCGTCATCATGAACGGAAAGATGACGACGTCCCGAATGGGCATCATCGGCAGCTTCTTGCTTTCGAATTTTTCCTTGGATGTGGTCAAAGAATTTCCCCCGGGGAATTGAAAGGCCAGATCAACTAAACCAGACTAAGCAACCAGGTCAAGCAAAAAGTTCAAAAAACTGGCTAGGCTCGGCGAACCCCTACCTTAGATTCTACTCCTGCCGTGCCCCGGCCCCTAACTGTAGAGACGTTGCTTGCAACGTCTTGCCGCTTCCGGCAGAGACGTAGCAAGCTACGTCTCTACGACCGGGCTAGCCGGCCTTTTCCATTACTGTGGCGAACGACGCGCTGCGCTTCTCGACCATTTCCCGCGTGACTTCGAACTCTTTCAGTTTCTTCTGGCTGGGCAGGTTGAACATGAGGTCGAGCATGAGTTCTTCGAGAATCATGCGCAGGCCGCGGGCTCCCACTTTTCGGGCCATGGCCTGGCGGGCGACCGCGCGCAGGGCTTCATCGCTGAACTTCAGGCGCACGTTCTCGAACTCAAACAGGCGCTGGTACTGCTTGATGATCGCGTTTTTGGGACGCGTGAGAATTTCGATCAGCGCGAACTCGTCCAGATCCTCAAGCATGCCAACCACCGGCAGCCGTCCGACAAATTCCGGGATCAGGCCGAACTTGATCAAGTCCTCGGGCTGAATCTCGCTGAGCAGTTCGTAATTGCGCTTGCGCGAGACTGCCATATCTTCTTTCTCGGCGTCCTCGCCGCCGCGGAATCCCAGCGACTTTTTGCCGACGCGCCGCGCGATAATCTTCTCGAGGCCAACAAACGCTCCGCCGCAAATGAACAGAATGTTGGTGGTGTCGACCGGTGTGAATTCCTGGTGCGGATGCTTGCGCCCGCCCTGCGGCGGAACGTTGGCGACGGTCCCTTCCAGAATCTTGAGCAGCGCCTGCTGTACGCCCTCGCCAGAAACGTCGCGTGTGATCGAAGGATTCTCGTCCTTCCGTCCGATCTTGTCGACTTCGTCAATGTAGATAATGCCCGTCTGCGCCCGGCTTACATCGCCGTCGGCCGCCTGCAGCAGCTTGAGGATAATGTTTTCCACATCCTCGCCAACGTATCCTGCTTCGGTGAGTGTGGTCGCATCGACGATGGCGAAGGGAACGTCCAGCATGCGGGCCAGAGTCTGCGCCAGTAGCGTCTTTCCCGTGCCGGTCGGACCGATCAGCATGATGTTCGACTTGGTCAGTTCGATGCCGTCGCCGGTCTTTTGCCGGTTCATGAAGATGCGCTTGTAGTGGTTGTAAACCGCGACCGCCAGCTTCTTCTTGGTTTGTTCCTGCCCGATCACGTATTCGTCGAGGAAGGTTTTTACTTCCTGCGGTTTGGGCAACTGGTTGGGAACGCTGGCCTGGGGAGTGGCGCTGCGGTCGTCTTCAAGAATGGAGTTGCAGACCGCGACGCACTCGTCGCAAATGTAGGCGCGCGGATAATCGCTGGGCGACGAGATCAGTTTGGCGACGGCGTCCTGCGACTTGTGGCAGAACGAACAGCGCAAAATTTCGTCGGAGCCGGATTTGTTTTTCACTCGGCCTTACTCCTTTGTGCCGGCAGAATCGAGTCCCAGCGTCGTTCGCCTCGCCTGCCGTCCTGCAATTTACCTATGCCAGGGGCGGTGTTTTTGGTTCACGCGCGAAGGCCGATCATACGCTTTTTCCGGTCTTATAGATGATATCGTCGATGATTCCGTATTCCTTGGCCTGTTGCGCGTTCATAATGAAGTCGCGCTCCACATCTTTCTCCACCTTATCGAGTTTTTGCCCGCTGTGCTTCGAGAGTAACTGGTTAGTTATCTCTCGCATACGCAGGATTTCCCGGGCATGGATATCGATGTCGGTGGCCTGGCCAGATAATCCTCCCATCGACGGTTGATGTATTAGAATCCTCGAATTCGGCAGCGCCAATCTCTTTTTGGCTTCGCCTGATGCCAAAAGTAACGCCGCCATCGATGCAGCCTGTCCCACACACAACGTCATAACATCGTTCTTCACGTACTGCATCGTGTCGTAAATGGCCATGCCCGCCGTGATTGAACCTCCGGGAGAGTTGATGTAAAGCTGAATGTCTTTCTCCGGATCTTCTTGAGCCAGAAACAACATCTGCGCGATCACCAGGTTGGCGATGTTATCGTCAATCGGCGTCCCGATGAAAATGATGTTGTCGCGGAGCAGCCGGGAATAAATGTCGTAGGCGCGTTCGCCCCGCCCGGTTTGCTCGATGACCATGGGTACGAGCATCATGTGCGCGTCGTTCTTATTCGAATCGTCTTTCACGTTCACCTGCCACACTCCGCCCCTAAACAACGCTTGTGTCGCTAGGGGAGAGTCGAAAGTGGTCCGGGCCTTTCAGTAACTCACGACGCGGACTGGTGATACAAAAAATTGAGGGTCTTCTCGCTGCGGATTCTGTTTCGGATTCTATCGAGGCCCCCATCCTGTGTCAAACGAGCGCGAACCGCTTCCGGAGTCTGTTTGCTCTGTTTGGCCACCGAGGCAATCTCCCGGTTCAACTCTTCCTCGTCGACCTCGATTTTTTCCAGCTCCGCGACGCGATCCAGTAACAACGACGACTTCACATCCTGCAACGCCTGCTCCCGCTGGCCCACGCGCAGCCGCGGCAAATCCATCTTCTTCATGTCTTCCATCTTCATGCCTTGCGCCGCCAGCGCGCGCAGACCGCGTTCCAATCGCAGATCGATCTGCCGCTCCACCAGCGACTCTGGCACTTCGAAATCGTTGCGCCGGACGAGCTCGGCAGTCAGCTTCTCTTTGGCTTCGTGGTCGGCGGCGTGACGCTTTTCCGCTTCCATGTTTTCGCGAATCTGTTTCCGTACCTGGTCGAGAGTGGTGAACTCGCCCAACACTTTCGCGAAGTCATCGTTCAGTTCGGGCATGTCTTTGCGCTTGATGGCTTGCACCTTCACGGTGTAGACGAAGGTCTTGCCCGCCAGGCGGTTGTCCTGAGCATCTGCCGCGTAGGCCACTTCAAACGAACGCTCTTCGCCGGCCGAAACGCCGCGAAGATTTTCCGTGAACTCTGGGACCGTATTCTTTCCGCCAATTTCAATCAGCACTTCGTCCATGTGCACGGGATTGGCGTCGCCCGCCTTGCCGTGCTTGGCTCCGTCCTTGGCGCCATCTTTGGCGGCGTCTTTGGGCTGACCGTCGAACGAGGCTTGCGCAAAGTCGCCATCCGCCAAGGGCCTTCCTTCGACCGAGGTGAACGTGGCATGCTGTTCGCGGACGTTGGCCAGTGCCTGCTCTACATCTTCGTCTGTGACTGTAATCTCAGGATGTTCGGCGCGCAGTTCCTTGTAACCCTCGACGCGAATCTCGGGCATTACCTCGAAGCTGGCTTTGAAGGTGAGGGGCTCGCCATCATGAATGTGCAGCTCGGTGACGCGCGGCTGCGATACGGGAATCATGCCGAGCTTTTCCGCTTCCTTGCGGAAGTAGCGCGGGACCAGAGCCTCGACCACGTCGCTCTTCAAATCTTCGGCAAAACGGTGGCGGATCATCGACGCCGGCACATGCCCCTTGCGAAATCCGGGCAGCCGCGCCACCTTCTGGTATTTCAGGATGATGGCTTCGGTCTCGCGAGTGACTTCATCGGCGGGGACTTCCACGGAAATCTCCCGCTTGACGCCGTCTTTATTCTTCGCGTCCGCCGTATTTTTAGCGTCTGCCGTTTCTGTGGGACTCACTTTTGCCTTTCAGTCATGGTCGATGGTCGGGCTGGAGACGGCTCCTTCGAGCCAAGGAACCCGGCCGCATTCACACAACGTTAACTTCAGTGTAAAGACAGAAGGAGAGCAGCGTCAAACCGCGGAGGGGGTTTAATCCGCTTGTCTTCTAGCCCGGCAGCTTGACCCGGCGCAGCATCTTTTGAAAGCGGGGGTCGGCTCGGAGAGGATCCATGCGGTAGTCGACTTTCAGGAATGGCATTTGACTCTCGCGCTCTGTGTAAGACTTTTCCAACCAGCGAAACGCGGCGTCGGCATCGCCCATACTGGCAAAGAGAACTGCCATGTCCCAGGCGGGCACATAGTGTTGCCCGGCGGCCTGCTTCAACTGTTCGGCGATTTTGCGGGCTTCGTCGTGATTTCCGGAAAGCGCATAGGCACGACCGAGGCGGGCCAGCGAAGTCGGATTATCTTTGGAATGCGCACCGGCCTTCTGCAACTCGGCGATGTCCGACTGGAAATCTCCCTGCTGTTCGTAGACTGAAGCCAAGAGCTCATGTCCAGGAGCAAAATCAGGATCCAGTTCCAAAGTTCGCTGGACCACTTCGATGGCCTGGCTGAAGTCGCGCAGGTCGCGGTATCGCGCAGCCAGCGTCGTGTTAATGGACAGCGATAGCGGGTCTGATTGCTGGGCCTGCTGGGCCTGCTGCAGCGCTTCCGGAAGGCGGCTCATCGCGCGCAGGTAGTGGCTATACCATTGATGGGTGGTGGCGTAACTGGGATTCAGTTCGATGGCGCGCTGAAACTCCTGCTCGGCCTTTTGCCAGTTCCAGTCGTAATAGAACTCGATCAATCCCAGTTCCGCATGGCCCTCGGCGCTGGCTGGATCCAGTTCCAAAGCCTTGCTGGCGGCGGCGCGCGCCTTTGCCCGCGCGATTTCCGGAGGTAGTGATTCAGATCCGAGGAGCGAGTAACTTCCCGCCAAGCCAGCATAAGCGGCGGCGAAGGCGGGATCCTTCGCAATCGCGTCCTGAAAGAATGCAATGCTCTTGTTGAGACCCGCTTCTGTGCGCTGGTTCCAGAAATAGCGGCCTTTGAGGTACGCTTCATAGGCATCGGGTTGCACCGTTCGTGCGCTGCTGGAGGGGGAAGACGCGGGTGGTTGTTCCACCCGGCCTTCAATTTCCGAGGCAATGTCGTGCGCTGCCGTGCTCTGCAGCAGCAACACATCCTTAAGTTCGTAGTCATAAGTGCGGGCCCAGAGATGGCGATCGCTGGCGGCCTCGATCAGCTGTACCCGAATTCTGACCCGGTTCTTCTCCCGCTCCACCGTGCCTTCGATTACGGCGTCCACCGCAAGCTCGCGGCCGATTTGCGGAATCGTCTGTTTCCCACCTTTGTAATGCATCACAGAGGTCCGGGAGATGACGCGCAGACTCCGCAACTGTGCGAGATCGCCGATAAGCTCATCCGTCATGCCATCGGCGAAGTATTCCTGGGCGGGATCGTCAGAAAGATTTTCCAGGGGCAAGACCGCGAGGGAGCCGAATTGTTTCGGGGAGCGGGATGCATTTACCGTGGCGTTCGACGAACCAAAGGGCCAATGCATCCGTTGCGGCAACTTCACAACCATTCCAACGAAAACCAGGCCCAGCAGCACCAGCACGCCAAGACTAACCCTCAAGAGCTTCCAGCGTGAAGCATGCGGAGCAGAAAGCGGAGCAGAAAACGGGCCGGGCTGAGGCTCGATTCGAGTGGGCGGCGGAGTGAACGAAGTAGGAACAGCTGTCCCGACCGCGGGCGTCGCGAGCGACCCCTTGGGTGATTCCGTGAGCATTTCGACTGGAGCGACAAAGCGGTAGCCCAGACGGGGCACAGTCTCGATGTAGCGTGGGTCTTCGGCGGAATCGCAAAGCACCTGGCGAAGCTTTTTAACGGAGGTGTTGAGGCCGTGCTCGAAATCGACGAAGGTGTCGGCCGGCCAGAGTTTGGCGCGGATTTCCTCGCGAGTCACAACCTCGCCGGCGCGACTCAGCAACACTTCGAGGATCAGGTAAGGCTGACCCCGAAGTTTTATCTTCGTCCCGCCTTTAGAAAGCTCACGCGCGCCCGCGTCAACCTCGAACGGGCCGAAACGGTATTTTCCCCCAACCCCCACAAGAACCCCCGCCGGCGCATCCTCGCTTGGGAATTTTAGCACCGCAGGTCCAGTCGGAAGTGCAACAAAGCAGCTGGCGACGATCTAAATTTCTGCATTCGAGCCTCCTGCGTTTCGATCGCCTTCGGCCAGGAGACTGACAACTCCCTGATATTTCATAGAGTTAGCAGCTCACCTCCGATTCATCAACGTTTCACCCCCGGTGCATTGCATTCTCCACTCACTTGCACCAGAGTGGGCCGCATTCGGGGGCACATGCCCAGCGAAGACGGCGCGGCACGCGGGCCAGAGGGGGGTCTTGAAGCCCGACAGCGGAATTGGGGTTCTGCTGGCGCCAGCGCCAAGGAAGCGGAGGGAGGTCCTGATTCAGGGGCCTCCCGAAACGCTCTCTCCCGATCTCGCACTATGGATAAGAACGCGGGCCAAGTCGGTCCGGATTCTAAGACCGGCAAACAGCCTGGGCGAATGGTGCCCGAATGCTTGAAGAAGCACTTTCCAAAAAAAGTGTCCGGCCCATACCCAATTGTTCTGGCTTTTACGCTTTTATAGGTAGGGGCGGCATTCCAGGCTACCAGCCGGGGAGGCAAGCGAGAAAAGCCGCACGAAATTTGGGGAGAGAATTCGATGAAAAGAAACAGCGTAGTTTCGTTGGTCGTTCTGTGGGGAATGACGCTGTTCGCAGGCGTCGCCTATGCCCAAACTCCAAACCACTCCGCGCTCACCATCAAAATTCCTTTCGAGTTCGTAGTCGGGAACCAAACTTTCCCGGCAGGAATCTACAAGTTCCGATCCTTGCTCGACTCCGTCCCGAACCAAGCCAGTGTCGACGTGCTCGAAGTGCGGAGCACGGTGGGATGACTGTACAGCGCCATCGTCACGGATGTGGTGGGCGGCACCGGGCTCAGCCATCCTCGGGTGGAGTTTATCCGCAAGGGAGGCCGTGCCTTCCTGTCCGAAGTCTGGGAGGCTGGCAAGGCGGGGGGTTGCAGACTTAAGAACCACCCCGACTCTACGCAAGCGGCGGCGATTGAAAACGACAAAGTGACCCTGATCGCGTCATCGGACTGGCGCTAAAAGCAGGGGGCAGAATAGCGATGAGGATGAAGTGAGTCTGGGTTAGGGGCGGTCAGTGCCCCAGGAGTTGGGCGCTCGTCGTTAGTTCGTCGTTGTTGTTAATGAGTTTTTGCGGTTTGTAGCCAGAAGCGGCATTTGTCGCGATGGATACAGGCGTCGGTTGTCCGCGGCCTACTCGGCGCGGCGCCGGCGAATACGCTGTGCCCCCATAGGGAGAGCCGTCGGGGGGGCGGTTCTCCCCATGGATTTGGCAGCACGAACTGGTTTCGTCCACACCTGAGAGGAGAAGAACGGAATGCAGATCGAGCCCATAGATTTGAGAGCCAGGATCGAACAGGTCCGTCTTAGCTTTGATACCCGGCTGGCGGAAGCGCTAAGGGGCCGGCCCGACCTGAGCCAGGACGAAATTGGGAAGCAGTTCGGAGTCAGCCAGAATGTGATTCGGCGGGTCATGAAACAATTCAACATCAGCGCGCGCAAGCGCGGCCCGAAACGCCGGCAGCAACTACTGAGCGTCTGAGCCTGCCGCGGACTCGTTTTATCTGAAGTTGTCGGGAGATGTGGTCGACCTGGCGGGGATCGGACCGGCGACCTCGCGCTAGGAGACTCAATGCCTCAGATTACTGTTACGCTCGTCGATCACACCAATTCTCCGCAACTCATGCCGCTGATCCAGAAGCATCTGGCAGATATCTTCAAAGACCTCTTGTTTTCGCAGTCGGAGGCAGCGGTAGTCAATATACGATCCATCGCAACGCCCCCGAAGGCCGATGACCAGGATCTGGTGCTGCATTTCGTCAACGATATCGCCAGCTCTTACGTTGCCGCGAATATGCCCGGTCCACCGATTAAACCTTATGACGGTGGAGTTACACGTCCTTCGCCGAAGAAGACAGGCTCGGAGTTCTACAAATTTCCGGTGGATCCAAATGGTAAGCCCATGGGGCAGTTCAGAGCGATCGGGTATGCGAAACTCGCCGCTCATGAGTCGATGCACAACGTGACCAGATTGGACAACGCCACACTGCATCCCCAGGGAGGCATTGGAGGGTCACCGCCACATCTTCCAGTGAACGACGCGAACCGGAAGGCGTTTCAAGCCGGCCTGGGTAACATCCCGAAGCAACTGCTGTGATCGTGCACTGTTGAAGTTTTGGTAAGCGCCTAGACCTTTTCGGCTTCTTCACCGCAGAGCCGGAGAAACTCATTCAAATCGAAAGGCGGACCCTGCCGTACAATCCCCACTCCCATCCATTCCGCCGGAACCTTGGCTACAGCGCGGAAAACCGCGTCATCCGGCTGACCCTCTCGCGTGAATCGCGCTAGGTGCTCTGGCGCGATCTGATTTATTAGCCAAGCGAAACCCGCGCGATAGCTGACTGCCTCAACGTCGGCACCCGGTTTGCATACTTGCTTCATTACGCTTACACCGACCGCGACCTGCTTACCGGGATGACTGACTTCAATGTCCCTTCCAATTTGCCAAACAGTCTTCACGTCCTCTGGGTCTACTGCCGGCACAGGTTCTCCCGGCTTCCCACCGAATCTCGGCGGCTCTTGCACGTCCTCACCTAGCCAGTTTCCTAGTGCCTCATCGACATTGCGCAAGAACTTCTCGTCCATGGGCCTTGCTCCTTCGGCTTGGGCTTTGCCGTGACAACCCGCGGTTGGTTGCGAGCCCGCGCCCGGTATAGTTGTCGATATCTCGAGAGAATTTGGTGGACCTGGCCGGGATCGAACCGGCGACCTCTTCCATGCCATGGAAGCGCGCTCCCAGCTGCGCCACAGGCCCACTTTTACAGGGAGAAATTTCCCTAGGGTTCGGAGTTTCAGGAAGGAACCTTAAGTATTCTCGCCTACCGTGGCGCGATAGTCAACGCGCGGCATATTTTGAATTTCTTTCATTTTCTTTCCACAGGGTTTTCTGCCATAATTGATTGTGCACCCCACCTGCACAACTTCTCCAACACAATTTAGAGCGAGGAAGAGATGCCAGCGAAGTACATCTTTGTAACGGGCGGAGTTGTGTCTTCACTCGGCAAGGGATTGGCCGCAGCGTCCATCGGTTGTCTGTTGGAGAGCCGCGGTCTCAAGGTTAACCTGATGAAGTTCGACCCGTATCTGAACGTGGATCCGGGGACAATGTCGCCGTTTCAGCACGGCGAAGTGTTTGTGACCGACGACGGCGCCGAGACCGACCTCGATCTCGGTCACTACGAACGCTTCACCCACGCCAAACTTTCCCGCGACAACAACTGGACCACGGGCCGGATCTACGAGCAGATCATCGCCAAGGAGCGGCGCGGCGATTATCTGGGCAAGACGGTGCAGGTGATTCCGCACGTCACCAATGAGATCAAGGCTGCGATGAAGAAAGTCGCGCAGGACGTGGACGTTGCCATCGTGGAGGTCGGCGGCACGGTGGGCGACATCGAGTCGTTGCCGTTCATGGAAGCAATTCGGCAGATGCGGCAGGAGTTGGGGCGCGAGCACACGTTGTTTGTTCACGTGACCCTGGTTCCGTTCATTGCGGCGGCGCAGGAACTCAAGACCAAGCCGACTCAGCACTCGGTGAAAGAACTGCTCAGCATTGGAATTCAGCCCGACATTCTGCTTTGCCGCACCGACCGTTTTCTGGCGAAGGAGATCAAGTCGAAGATCGCGCTGTTCTGCAACGTGGGGGAAGAAGCGGTGATCACCGCGAAAGATGTGGCGTCGGTGTATGAAGTGCCGCTGGTCTTCGCGAATGAGGGCGTCGACACGCTGATTCTTAAAGACCTCCACATGGAGGCGAAAGAGCGCGATCTTTCCAAGTGGGAAGACATTGTGCATCGGGTCTATAACCCGAAGGACACGGTGACGATCGGAATCGTGGGCAAGTATGTGGAGTATGAAGATTCATACAAGTCGCTGAAGGAAGCGCTGGTGCATGGGGCGCTGGCGCACAATCTGAAGCTGCAGCTGAACTGGATTGAGGCCGAAGGTCTGGAAGCGGGCGATGCGACTTGCGAAGCGCAGCTGGAAGATTACGACGGGATATTGGTTCCGGGGGGATTCGGCAAGCGCGGCATCGAGGGAATGCTGATTGCGATTCGTTATGCACGCGAGAAAAAAGTTCCTTACTTTGGCATTTGCCTGGGCATGCAAACGGCGTGCATCGAGTTCGCGCGCAACGTGGTTGGGCTGGCGGATGCGAATTCGAGCGAGTTTGATCCGGCGACTCCGCACCGCGTGATCTACAAGCTGCGCGAGCTGCGCGGAGTGGAGGAACTTGGCGGGACCATGCGCCTCGGCGCGTGGACTTGCAAGATTGAGCCCGACACGTTGGCCTATAAAATTTACGGCAAGCTGGAAATCAGCGAGCGCCACCGGCATCGTTATGAATTCAATCGCGAGTACGAGGAGCCGATGGTGGCGGCGGGGCTGCGCATTTCCGGGTCCACACCGGATGGGACTTACGTGGAGATGATCGAACTTCCAGATCATCCACATTTTATCGGCTGCCAGTTTCATCCGGAGTTCAAGTCGAAGCCGCTCGAGCCGCATCCGTTGTTCAGTAGTTTTGTGGGCGCGGCCTACGAGCATGGCTCGAAACGGCGCGCGGAAAAGATATCGGCAGAAGTGGAAATGTTCCACCGGCCGGAGAGAGTGGCGGGCCGGTAAGGCGCGGTTTTCTAGTTTCAGGTTTCCAGTTTCCCAGGGAGTCTCTGGGCGGCAACTCGATACTAGAAACTTGAAACCGGAAACTTGAAGCTGAATTCCTTCCAAGTCGGCGATGTGCGCATTGGTTCGGGCAATCTTTTTCTGATTGCCGGCCCCTGCGTTATTGAGAGTGAAGAACACGCCATCCGCATGGCGGAGATCATCAAGGGCGTGGCGCGAGGGCTCGGATTCCCTTTTATCTTCAAGGCCAGCTACGACAAGGCCAACCGCACATCGATCCGTAGTTTTCGCGGGCCGGGGATTAAAGAAGGCCTGCGCATTCTCAAGAAGATCAAAAACGAGCTGAACATTCCAGTGCTCACCGATGTGCACGATGCTGCCGATGTAGGTGCGGTCGCCGACGCCGTCGATGTTCTGCAGATTCCGGCTTTTCTGAGCCGGCAAACGGATCTGGTAGTGGCTGCGGCTTTAAGCGGGCGAGCGGTGAACATCAAGAAGGGCCAGTTCATGTCGCCGTGGGATATGCGGCACGTTGTGGAAAAATGCCGCGATGCCGGAAACACGCAGGTTTTTCTCACGGAACGCGGATCGAGTTTCGGCTACAACAATCTTGTGGTGGACATGCGATCGCTGGCGATTATGCGGAATTATGCTCCTGTCGTTTTTGACGCGACGCATTCTGTGCAACTGCCCTCGGCGCAGGCGGACGACAAAGGCCCGACGGTGAGCGGCGGCCAGCCAGAATTTATCCCGGTGCTAGCGCGGGCGGCGGTGGCCGCGGGTGCGGATGGAGTGTTCATGGAAGTGCACGACAATCCGAAGGAAGCCAAATCCGATGGAGCCAACGCGCTGGAGTCCACTCACTTGCGCGGAGTGCTGAAGGAATTACTGGCGCTGAGGAAGGCTCTGGATCTGGCGCGGGCCACGCCGTGAAATGCAGTGGTCAGTGACCAGCGGTCAGTGGCTAGTAAGAAGTTTCTTTATTCTTTCCTCTGCCGATTCCTGCCTTGAGCGGACAATCAAAACTAGTCTCCGTGGTAAATTTAAATCTCCGCTATGAAGGAAGTTGCCAGCTGGGCTTTGCACATTGCGACGATGCGCGGGGCGAGCTATGCCGATGCGCGCATCGTCAGCCAGCGCAGTCGCGCGCTTTCCACGAAGAATGGAAAGGTGGGCAGCGCTTCGGATTCTGAATCGGTAGGGTTCAGCGTGCGCGTGCTTGCGGACGGCGCCTGGGGATTTGCGGCGAGCGATGATGCGAGCCGCGCCAGTGTGGAAGCTACGGCTGCGCAGGCGGTGGAAATCGCTCGCGCGTCATCTCGCGTGAAGGTGCATGATGTGCGCCTGGCTCCTGAGAAACCTGTCACCGCCGAGTGGACCACTCCGCACAAGATCGATCCGTTTACGATTCCCGTTGAACAGAATATTGATCTGCTGCTGCGAGTTGACGCCGAATTGCGCGCGGTTGCCGGGGTCACGCTGGCGGAGACGAACTTGAACTTCAATCGGGAAGAGCAGTGGTTCGTGTCGTCGGAAGGCTCGGACATTCATCAGACGAAATATTCCACCGGCGCGGGGTACGCGGCCTACGCATTTGCGGGGAGTGAAATTCAGAAGCGCTCGTATCCGACTTCGTATGGCGGGCAGTGGCAGAACAAAGGTTACGAACTGGTTGAAGAATTGAAACTGGTGGAGAACGCCCGGCGCATCGCCGAAGAAGCGGTCGCGCTGCATCATGCCGATCAGTGTCCCGAAGGCATGTTCGATGTGATTCTCGATAGCTCGCAGCTTGGTTTGCAGATTCACGAATCGGTTGGGCACCCCATCGAACTCGATCGGGTGCTCGGCATGGAAGCGAATTTCGCCGGCACTTCATTTCTCACGCTCGACAAGTTGCGCACATTGCGCTATGGCAGTGATCTGGTGAATGTGGTCGCGGACGCGCGCCAGGAGCATGGTCCGGGGCTGGGCACGTTCGCCTTCGATGACGAAGGCGTTCCGGCGCAATGCACGCCGATTATCACGAATGGATTGTTCACCGGGTATCTTAGTTCGCGCGAAACCGCGCACACCATCGGCGAGAACCGCTCCGGCGGGACAATGCGCGCCGAGGGCTGGAACCGGCTGCCCATGATCCGCATGACCAACATCAGTTTGCTGCCGGGAGAAAAACCGCTGACTCTTGAGCAGTTGATTGCATCGACCGATCACGGGATCCTGATGCAGACGAATCGCTCGTGGTCGATCGACGACAAGCGCTATAACTTTCAGTTCGGCTGCGAGATCGGGTGGGAGATCAAGAACGGCAAGCGGGTGCGGATGGTGAAGAATCCCTCCTACTCGGGAATCACGACGGAATTCTGGAACGCGCTGGATGCGATTTGTTCGCGCGACGAGTGGACGCTTTGGGGGACGCCGAATTGCGGCAAGGGGCAGCCGCAGCAGGTGATGGGGACGGGACATGGAGCGTCGCCGTCGCGGTTTCGTGGGATCAAAGTCGGGAGCGCGTACAAGGGAAGTTAGTCACCACAGCGGCACAGAGAAAACCAAAACTAATGCTGACTCGGGACCGCGCCGCCGACATTTTCGATCGCATTCGCAAATTCTCGTCTGCGGACGAGGTTGAAGTGCTTTTTTCCGGCGGCAAATTTGCGCTGACTCGTTTTGCCAACAATACGATTCATCAGAATGTCGCGGAAGAGAACTATGCGGTATCGGTGCGCACGGCGTTTGGCGGGCGCACGGCGCGGGCTTCGACGAATAGGTTCGATGAAGAAAGCTTGCGGCGAGTGGTGGCAGCGTCGGAAGAGCTCGCGAGAGTACAGCATCCGGATCCCGACTTGCTTCCCATGCCGGATGTTCGAGAAGCTGCCGGCGACTTGGATCAAAACCTGACGGGCGGGGCGCCCGCCTCCACACGGGCGTTGCCGATGCGGCATTTTGTAGAAACTGCCGCGATCACCCCCGAGTTGCGGGCTGACGGCGTCAAGAAAATCGTTGGCGTCGCACAAAAACACACGCTCACTACAGCGGGCATTTTTTCGAGCGGCGAATCCGTTGACGGGATTTTCAACTCGCGCGGGCTTGCCCACTGGCACACGCAAACCTCAGCTGATATCTCGATTACCATGCTGGGCGCCGATTCTTCGGGATGGCAGAAGGCGAACTCGCCCAACGTAGCCAACCTTGATCCGCTAGCGCTGGCTGAGACTGCGGCGAAGAAGGCGCGGGACTCCTCGCAGCCACGGCAGATTCCGGCAGGGAAGTACACGGTGATTCTCGAGCCATCCGCTGTGCTCGACATTGTGGGCTTCATGTTCTGGGATTTCGCCGGCATGGGGATTCTCGACCAGCGTTCGTTTCTCAACGGGCGCGTAGGCACGCGGCTGTTTGGCGAGAACATCACCATCTGGGACGACGTTGCTCATTCCTTGCAGACGGGTTCTCCCTTCGATGGCGAAGGAATGAGGCGCAAGCGGCTAGTCCTGGTCGAGAATGGCGTGGTGAAGCGCCTGGTCTACGCGCGCGCGACTGCCGCGAGGATGAGGCGCTCCGAATACAAAGACACGGTTGGCCCGGTCGAGGCTACCGGCCACGGTTTCGCGCTGCCCAACGAAATGGGCGAGTTGCCGCAAAACATTGTGTTCGCCGCGCCGCAGAATCCTCAAACCGTCGCACAGATGATCGCTTCCACCGAGCGCGGGGTGCTGGTGACGCGGCTGTGGTACATCCGCGAGGTCGAGCCTTTCGAAAAGATGCTAACCGGGATGACGCGCGACGGAACCTTCTATGTCGAGAACGGCCGCGTGCAGCACGGAGTGCGCAATTTCCGTTTCAACGAAAGCCTGATCCACATGCTGGCGAATGTGGAGGCCATGAGCGTCCCAGTGCGCGCCAGTGGAGAAGAGTCGTTTGATATGGTGGTCCCGGCCATGAAGGTGCGGGAGTTTAACTTTACGGAAGTGACTAAGTTCTAAGTTTGAACGCAGGGAGTTAGTACCAGGGCGCGCCGACGCCAGCGATTTTGCCGTTGTTCATTTGAACCCGCGTTCTTCTTAAACTCGCGACCCTCTTGAACCGCGTTGTTCTCTGCTTCTCGCTTTGTTTTTTTCCTCCTCCCCCTGAATCACGCGACGGTCAAGGCCTTGCCGAGGTTACCTTAGCTGCATACACGATCGGTATACGGATTCGTCATCTATTCATTACCACTCTGAGCGTTTCCAGCGTATGATCCGGGGTAATTTGTTGAGGGAATAATACTAATGTCCGGGCTCCTGCCGTTGTTGTGACGGAGGTTTCCCATGACTCGCCGCTTCGCCCGCAAGTTGCATACTTTCAAGTTCTTCGCCGTGTTTCTGGCTGCCATCACGATTCTGGCCTTCGTGGCTTCGCAGGCTCAGCAAACGGACACAAGAAAGCCGTCCGCAGCGTCTTCCGCGGCCTCCGTGCCGATGCATGCGATCGTGTCGGCCGAGCCGCTAGCGCATCCCGCGTCGGCGCCCGTCGAAGCTCCCAGCGTTCTACTGGACTCTGGATGGATAAAGAAATCCAGCGCCGTTCCGTTGGACTCGGGGAATCCCCTTTTTCTGACAGCAGTGCCCTACGACTCGGGAGGTGTCCAGGCAGCCTCGGTTGCAATTGCGGATGTCAACGGGGACGGCAAGCCGGACCTACTGGTGGCAAACAATTCTAATTGCTATTCCGCTTCTTGTGATACCAACGGTACGGTTGGCGTGTTGCTGGGCAACGGCGATGGCACGTTCCAGCCGGCGGTCAGCTACAGTTCGGGTGGGGGATATGCCGTTTCGGTGGCGGTTGCGGATGTTAACGGTGATGGCAAACCTGACCTGGTCGTGGCGAGCCAGTGCGTTTTGAACAGCCAAAGCTGTGCGAACGGTTCACTCGGCGTGCTGCTGGGAAATGGCGACGGAACCTTTCAGCCAGCTGTCGCGTACGCGTTGAATGGGTCGGGGGGTGCGCTACCCGAGTCGGTGTCTACCGCCGACGTCAACGGCGATGGCAAGCCGGACTTGGCGGTGGTGCTTTATGGTTCGCAGGTCAACGTGCTCCTGGGCAATGGTGACGGGACTTTCCAGCCGGCCGTGACTTGGGGACTAGGCTGCTGCAACACGAGTTCGCTGGCAGTCGCGGATGTCAACGGCGATGGGAAACCGGATCTGCTGCTGGTTTTCGCCTTCTGCAACGGCTGCCAAAGTGTCTCGGGACAAGTCGGCGTGATGCTCGGCAACGGTGACGGAACCTTCCAGCCGCTGGTGCTTTATGACTCGGGCGGGGATTATCCTCTTTCGATCGCGGTTGCCGACGTGAACGACGACGGTAAGGCCGACCTGGTCGTCGCGAACTCCTGCAGCAATGACAGCAACGGTTTTTGTTCGGGCCCGGGCTCCGTCAGCGTATTGTTCGGCAACGGAGACGGAACCTTCCAGGTGGCGACGATCTATAGTTCCCCAGCAGTAAGCTACTTCTCGGTAGCAGTCGCGGACGCGAACGGCGACGGTAAGCCGGATCTGCTGGCGGTTGGATGCGCCAGTACCGGCGGCACCGGGCCTGTCTACTGCGGGGCTTCAACGGACGGTTCCCTGGCGGTACTGATAAACAATGGCGACGGAACTTTCCAGCCAGCCGTACTCTTCGACGCAGGAGGTTTTTGGCCGAAGTCCATAGCAATCGCGGATCTGAACGGCAGCGGGAGACCGGACGCCGTTGTGGCGAGCTGGCGTGGGGATGTCGGGAGTGGCTATAACGGCTCCGTGGGTGTGCTGCTAAACAGCGGCGGATCTTCGACCCCGGCGACGACTGTGCTCGCCTCCTCGCTGAACCCGTCAAATTTCGGCCAGTCGGTAACGTTCACAGCTGCAGTCAGCTCGGCATCAGGAACGACAACCGGGACGGTGATTTTCTACAATGGCTCGGCCGTGCTGGGCAGTGTCACGCTGGCAGGCGGGAGCGCATTGCTCTCCACGAGATCGCTGGCAGCGGGCTCGCACTCGATTACGGCCGCATATCAAGGCTCTGCGGCTTTCGCGCCCAGCACGTCGTCTCCGCTGACACAGGTCGTGTACAGTGCCAGCACCACCACTTCGGTGCGCTCGTCGGCGAACCCGGCGGGCGTGAACAAGGCCGTTACTTACACCGCGACCGTGATCGGCCAGGATGGAGGCGTGGCCACCGGCTCAGTTACGTTTCAGGACGGCGGCACGACGATCGCAACGGTTGCCGTGTATGGCAATCAAGCGGCTTACAGCACCACCTACTCAATGGCGGGCGTCCACTCGATCACGGCAACTTACTCAGGTGATGCGAGTAACGGTGGGAGCGTGTCCGCCTCTCTGACGGAGTATATCGGGAAAGAGCATTTCCCGACGGAAACTATTCTGGTCACTTCAGGATCGCCATCCTTTGTCGGGCAGCCCGTGACGCTTATGGCCACGGCCACGTCAATCTATGGCGTGATTCCGGACGGCGAACTGGTTACGTTCTACGATGACGGCACTGAGTTGGGCACGGGAACTACGGCCAGCGGCGTAGCCACACTCGCAGCCTCGTCATTGATCGCGAAAACTCATACTCTCAAGGCAACCTATGCCGGGGATGCTACGTTCGAACGAAGCTCGGGAACGACCACACAAGTCGTGAACAAGTACGCCACGAACACGACGCTCGTCTCCAGCCTGAATCCCTCGGTCTACGGACAATCCGTCACCTGGACCGCGACTGTTACCTCCACCGGGCCCAACACGCCCACTGGTAGTGTCAGGCTTGTTGGACTCGGGTACGCGCCCCTGAGCGGAGGCGTAGCCACCTTCACTAACGCCTGGCTCAATGCCGGTACGGACGCCATCACAGCCGAATACGAAGGAGACGTTGCGTCCGCAACGAGCGCGTCTTCGGTATTGAATCAGGTAGTGAATGCGGCTTCGACCACAACGGTGATTACATCTTCGGACGATCCCTCCACGTTGGGGGAAAACGTTACGTTCACTGCCACCGTGACTTCCTCCACGGGTGCTCACGCCACCGGGACGGTGACGTTCAGAGCGGATGCGACGGTAGTGGCCACGGTTCCACTGGACGGCATCGTGGCGACTTACTCTACGGCCACTCTTGGCGAGGGGTCATACGCCATCACGGCAATCTACAACGGCGCCACGGACTTCACTGGCAGCCAGGACACGCTGATACAGAGCATAGAGCCCTAGCGGGCGATGACAGGGGACTTCCTACGGATCATCGTCCGGGAGGGACCGGCATCCTGATTAAAATTCGCGCAGTGGTGCTTGTACAACGGACTCCCGTTTATGCCTGAAATTGACCGCTGAAATGGGTTGTTTTCGGGCTTCGAAGTCACTTGTCAAAATCCCCGTAATGCATTCATAGAAAAGCAGTTAGCACCCTCTCGTTCCATGACTTCGGTAACTTTGCACGTATGGTGCAGGGGTGTAGGCTGCGTCTAGTTCCGTGAGACTCCGGCGGGCAGTAAAACGCGCGCTGGAAGGAAGGTTTGCCGCAATCGTGTCAACGGAAGCAGGCAAAGAAATCACGATTCCGATGCAGGCGGGGCACTATGAAGAGATGCAGAGTGCGCCGCGATTTCCGCTGCACCTTTCCGCTTCAGTGAAGGGGCAGAGTGGAGCGCTTACGGCGGAGACGCAGAATATCTCCGCGAACGGCGTGCTGTTTGCGATGGACAACGACGTTCCGGTGGGGTCGATGGTGGATTTCACGATCCTGCTGCCAGGCGACGTTGTGGGGTCGAAAAAGAATGTGCAGATCGATTGCCGCGGCCGGGTCGTGCGTAGCTTCGACGACCGTGGACGCCGCGGAGTGGGCGTGGTGATCGACGAATATCGTTTCGAGCGGTCGTAGTCGCGGGAAAGCTGGGCGCGGGAAGCTGGGCGCGAAAGTCGAGCTCAGAAAATCAGGCGCAGAAAACAAATGGCAACGATTCCGGTCGGCGTGGACGAAAATCTCGGCGCAGGCGAAGAGGGCGGCAAGGGCATCATTCGCGTGATCCTGGCCGACACGCAGGCCATTTTCCGCGCCGGGCTGCGCAAGATCTTCGCGCTGGAAGATGACATCCGGGTAGTGGGCCAGGCAGAAACGCTGGCGCAAACGCAGACTGCGGTGAAAAAGTTTTCCGCCGACGTTCTGGTTTTTGAATCGGCACTGGCGCCTAATCCGGTGGAAGCGGTAGCGAATTTCATCAGTCAAACACCGACGGTGCGGATTGTAGTGGTGACTCCAACGTCGAACGAAGATTTGACGCTGGAATTGTTCCGCCGCGGAGCGCACGGAATTCTGTCGCGCGAAGTGGAGCCTGAGATTATGGTCGACTGCCTGCGCAAGGTTGCCGCGGGCGAGAACTGGCTCGACAGCCGGGGCACGCACTGGGTAATGGAAGCCTACCGCAATCAGAATTCGCGGCCGTCCGGGGGCCGTCCCAAGGTGCAGCTCACGCCGAAAGAAACGCTGATTGTTTCCTGCGTGACGCAGGGAATGAAGAACAAAGAGATTGCCTTACGCGTGGGCACAACCGAGCAGGTGGTGAAGAACTACCTGCGAAAAGTCTACGACAAACTAGGAGTGGCCGACCGCCTGGAACTGGCGCTCTACTGCTTGAATCACCACGTCGTGGACAACACAAAAGTGCCGCCGATGCCTACTCCATCCGCCGCGTCTGCTCCGGTGAACGGGCATGCTAACGCGGCCGCAGCCGGAGCTTCCTCGGGAGCTTCAGCCGGAGCATCATCTTCTTCTTCCGTTGCCTCTTCGTCCTCTCCAGTGAAGCCTTCCTGAATCTTTGATCCAGGATATTTACCTGACCTTAATTAATTCCTGCTTTCAAGAACCTTACGTTGATGGCGCGGATCGCCGCATTCGCTCCACTCGCTTTCAGGCCAGCCTCGCGCATCCGTATGACCATCTCGGTCAATTCGTCCTGTGTCGGTCGCTCGCACAGGAGCCACTTCTTCGCATGCTCGTACCACGACATCGTCTCAGTAGAGACGTTGAGCACGTACTTTCTTTCCCTGATAAACTTGTCGAATAGTTCCACAGGCCCTCCCTAGGCCGCTTCGCAGAAAGTCGAAGCGTGCATCCTTTTTGTGCGGGCCGTTTTGTAAGTCGTTGAAAAGTCGGAGAGATGGCCGAGTGGCTGAAGGCGCACGCTTGGAAAGCGTGTTTAGGGGAAACTCTAACGTGGGTTCGAATCCCACTCTCTCCGCCATATTTTTACCCGCATAAACACTGGTGATTACCAAAGATTTGTTGACGGCGTGTTAGAACGTGGGTTAGCCTTGCAAGTGAGTGGAGGTTAACCCGCGAATGAGCATTCAACCCAAATCGGTCGTCACGGTGTTCGTCCGGCACAAGGAAAGTTGCAGTTTCCAGAGCCGGGGCGAGTTCTACCGGGGCTGCCAGTGCTCCAAGTTCCTGCGGTACTCCCGGAACGGCAAACAACACCGCCAAGCCGCCAAAACCCGGACGTGGTCGGTCGCTGAGGATAAAGCCGTTGAACTCCAGGAGCAGTTGGACCGGGGCGACACGCCAAAGCCCATCATCGTCAAAGGCCCTCAGCCGACCATTGCGGAATGCATAGACACCTTCATCAGCGCCAAAGAGAGCGAGAACATCTCCGCTCGCCGGGTCAAGAAACTCCGGCTTCAACTCGACCAGTTCGAACAGTTCATGTCGGCTCGCTCGAAACTGTTTCCCTCCCTCATCACTGCGGCTGATGTAATCGAATTCCGGGCGGGCTGGGACAAGGTCTGGGAATCGACGACGACCCGGCAGAAGGCCCAGCAGAACATTCGCGGTTTTCTGCGAACTTGCTGCCGTGAAAACCTGAACGATCTGCTTGCAGCCCTGAAGACAATCAAACTGTCGAAGGAAGATAAAGAGCGGCTGGAGCCGAAGCCTTTTACAGAAAAAGAAATCAAGACCCTCTTTGCCCAGATTCCGAAGACATTTCCGGCGGAGAAGATTGCCCTGGCAACGCTGCTCGTCAAGTTTATGATTGCGACCGGCGTTGCGATCCGCGACACGGTGCAACTGAAGCGGAAGAGCATTCAAGATGGCTGGCTCCGCATCAACAGACAAAAGACGGGACGCCCGGTTCGGCAGCATCTCGACCCGGCTCTGTGCCGAGAACTACTCGCTGGGGAGGGGGAGTACATTTTCTGGGATGGCAAATATCAGGTGACTTCAGAAGTGACGACGTGGCAGGACGATCTGCGCCTTTTGATGCAGGAGGCTCATCTCTGGATTGAGGGGAACGTCTCTCATCGGTTCCGAGACACGGCTGTCGATTTCTGGCTGGGCCAGGGGTGCAGCCTCACCGAGGTCGCTGCGATGCTCGGCGATACGCTAGCGGTGACAGAGCGGCACTACGCCAACCTCGCATCCGTCCGAATGGAAGAACGATTGAAGCATGTCCCGAAGCGGTCGTGGACAGGGGAAGGGGCCCAGGCGTGAGCGAACTCCTGACCATCGAAGAAGTCGCCACGATACTCAACGTCTCTCCCGATACGGTGACCCGGCGGTTCGCCAAGGTCAAGGGTGTTATCGACCTCGGGAGCCCTGAGACGCCGAAGCGTCGTCGATATCGTGTCCTGAGAATCCCGAAATCGGTCGTCGAGAAATATCTGCTCGCACGGAACAGCGGGCTCGTTGTAGAAGTCACGGCACCGAGCAGACCTCAAAAGGAGTCGAGACAGAAAGCGTTGAAGACTCGACCGAGCGAGGATGAAATCGTCCGCCAACTCGCGACGATTGCGAAGCAACGTGGAGACGAAGCCCAGAACGCACTCGACAAGATTGCGAAACGGGCACGCCTGATGACGTTCGTGCCGGAAGAATTGTGGTCGGAAATGGTTTGGATAGGCCCTGAAGATGATGACGGCATTTAGCCGTGGCGTGGTGATCTCCGCAGAAACAAAAATAGCCCCACCGATTTCTCTTGGGAGAGAGTCGGTGGGGTTCTTGTTTTTAGTGGTCAAGCACTCCGACCGCAACGTCATTCAAGAAGCGTCTGCGGAGGAGGTTCGCACGTGGAGGGACGTGCGTGGAGTGCTTGACCTGTGGTTTAGCCCGCTACCCTCGAACGCTAATTGCGGGATTTTCGAGTTCTCTCGATGTCCGGCTCGCTCGAAGCCGTGAAATCTCAACTCATGAAATTGTTCCCCGACACATTCGGGCGTAAGAAAAAGTACGATGCTCTTGACCGCGTCTTTCCCGTGCCGTGAGGATGCAAGTTCAACGACTCGCCGGATTTCCCTCGTGTCGAATTCGGCCATCATGAACGGGGACTCTAACAAGCCCGTCGATTCCGAGTATGACCATCGGCGCTTTTCTGCGTGCCACTGAGCTTCAGTCCTCTGTGGATGCAATACGCTCTCGCGCCTGTTCGGATCGGGCGTCACTCGTGGCGCTGGCGGACAGGCCGGAATGAAATCAGAATCGTGGTGGTTGAATAAGAAACGATTGTATGTCCTCATGTTGTCTCCCCCGTTGCAGTTTCTTAACTCGCTCGTCAACCTGCTCACGCCACGTCATCCACTTGCAGTTCGATGGCTTGTAGTCCCCAGAGTCGAGGAAGCGTCCCAGCGTCAGTCCTTCAGGACGTTCACCCATCGACTTCAAGAATCCCTCAAAGGTTTGCCACTCATCACAGACCTTGACGTTTGCGTACGTCGGATGATCCCCGTCGCCGTTATCCGCACGACGCCTCATATTCATCCAAGTAGCGTATGTTGGCGAAGGGTTGCCGTCTGAAGATCGGGAGTGGCCGTGCGTTGGCCGGAAGAGGGTCGCTGACGCTCTCGAACGTTCTCGTCTCCAGCAACCGCAACTCAGGCTACCGCCGCTTCGCAAGTTCAATCCTGATACGATCCTCTCAACCCCGCATCGACAACGACATCTCCACCTAGCCACCCTTCTGACCTGCCCCCAATTTTCGTTCACGTAAGAATACGACAACTTTCATCCGTTCCGTCTCCGGTTTCAGCCGGGATGGGGGAGCGCGAGGGGCAAGGGACGGCGTTTGAGTCCCTTGCCCCTCGCTCAGCTATGTAGAAATTTGCTGCCTGCGCCGCCGCAAATTCTTTCGGCGTACGGTATCCCAGGCTGCTGTGCGGACGTTCTTCGTTATACTCGATTTTCCACGCCGCGATCTTGCGCCGCGCATCGAACAGGTTCTGAAACCAACTCACGGTCAAGCACTCATCCCGCAGCCGTCCGTGAAAACTCTCCACCCGCGCGTTCTGCGTCGGCCTGCCCGGTTGAATGTGCAGCAACTCGATCTGCCGTTCCACGCACCACGCCAGAAAATGCCGACTGGTCAACTCCGGCCCGTTGTCGCAGCGAATCGCTTGCGGCAGTCCGCGCTTGGCCACGATCGCGTCCAACACCCGCGTCACTCTGCGGCTGGCAAAGCTCGTGTCCACTTCCAACGCCAGACACTCGCGCGTGTACGCATCCACTACGCTCAGCACCCGGATCGCCCGCCCGCACTCCACCGCATCGTGCACAAAATCCAGCGCCCACTCCTGGTTCGCCGAAGTCCGCGCCAGTAGCGGCTTTCCCTCGCGTACGCAATGCTTCCGTTTCTTCCGCCGGATCATCAGCCCCGCCTCCCGATACACTCGATGCACCCGCTTGTGGTTCACATGCTCTCCCGCGCGGCCCAGCAAAACCTGCAGCCGCCGATAGCCGAAGCGCGGTTTCTCCCGCGCCAACTCCACCAGCCGCGCCCGCAGCGGCTCATCGTCGCGCCTCGTCTGGTAGCGATAGCTCGACACCGCCATCGTCACCAGCCCGCACGCTCGCCGCTGGCTGAAGGCATACTCCCCGCGCACTTGCTCGACAGCCGCCTTCAGGGCTACGAGCTCCAGCCGTTTTTTCGGATCACCGACTGCAGCGCTTCCTTGTCCAGACTCAGATCCGCCACCAGCTTCCGCAGCTTCGTGTTCTCGTCACGCAGTTGCTTGGCCTCCTGCGCCTGGCTCACGTCCATCCCGCCGTACTTCGCCTTCCAGGCGTAGAGCGTGTGCTTGGACACCCCTACTTCGCGTGCCACGTCTTCCACCTTCCGTCCTGCCTCCACTTGCTTCAGCGCCCCGATCATCTGCGCCTCCGTGTGCCTGCTCTTCGACATACTCTCTTCCCCTTTCTTTCGCACAAATCATACTCAGCTTTGTGCGGATTGAGGGGGGCAGGTCACTTCCCTTGCTACTAGGAGCAGGCCCGATGACTGTCCACCGTCCAAAGACGGCTCTCATTAAATTGATCTTCCTAGACATCACAGACCCGCCTCACGTCGTTCGACGGTGCGGATCGTTGCTGCTGCCAGCATCTTCGACTTGGCTAGAATTTCGGTGTCGTCATAAATCGCCCGCACCCTCGTAGCGTCTTCCTCCAGCGCTGCTAGGCGTCGGTCGAGTGATGCATCATCGTTGAATCGTTCCCGCATGAGAGCGACTGCAGCCTGTTCTAGGTCGGACGGCAGAATAGGTGTTGCGGTTGACCTGCCCCCCTCAATCCGCACAAAGCTGAGTATGATTTGTGCGAAAGAAAGGGGAAGAGAGTATGTCGAAGAGCAGGCACACGGAGGCGCAGATGATCGGGGCGCTGAAGCAAGTGGAGGCAGGACGGAAGGTGGAAGACGTGGCACGCGAAGTAGGGGTGTCCAAGCACACGCTCTACGCCTGGAAGGCGAAGTACGGCGGGATGGACGTGAGCCAGGCGCAGGAGGCCAAGCAACTGCGTGACGAGAACACGAAGCTGCGGAAGCTGGTGGCGGATCTGAGTCTGGACAAGGAAGCGCTGCAGTCGGTGATCCGAAAAAACGGCTGGAGCTCGTAGCCCTGAAGGCGGCTGTCGAGCAAGTGCGCGGGGAGTATGCCTTCAGCCAGCGGCGAGCGTGCGGGCTGGTGACGATGGCGGTGTCGAGCTATCGCTACCAGACGAGGCGCGACGATGAGCCGCTGCGGGCGCGGCTGGTGGAGTTGGCGCGGGAGAAACCGCGCTTCGGCTATCGGCGGCTGCAGGTTTTGCTGGGCCGCGCGGGAGAGCATGTGAACCACAAGCGGGTGCATCGAGTGTATCGGGAGGCGGGGCTGATGATCCGGCGGAAGAAACGGAAGCATTGCGTACGCGAGGGAAAGCCGCTACTGGCGCGGACTTCGGCGAACCAGGAGTGGGCGCTGGATTTTGTGCACGATGCGGTGGAGTGCGGGCGGGCGATCCGGGTGCTGAGCGTAGTGGATGCGTACACGCGCGAGTGTCTGGCGTTGGAAGTGGACACGAGCTTTGCCAGCCGCAGAGTGACGCGGGTGTTGGACGCGATCGTGGCCAAGCGCGGACTGCCGCAAGCGATTCGCTGCGACAACGGGCCGGAGTTGACCAGTCGGCATTTTCTGGCGTGGTGCGTGGAACGGCAGATCGAGTTGCTGCACATTCAACCGGGCAGGCCGACGCAGAACGCGCGGGTGGAGAGTTTTCACGGACGGCTGCGGGATGAGTGCTTGACCGTGAGTTGGTTTCAGAACCTGTTCGATGCGCGGCGCAAGATCGCGGCGTGGAAAATCGAGTATAACGAAGAACGTCCGCACAGCAGCCTGGGATACCGCACGCCGAAAGAATTTGCGGCGGCGCAGGCAGCAAATTTCTACATAGCTGAGCGAGGGGCAAGGGACTCAAACGCCGTCCCTTGCCCCTCGCGCTCCCCCATCCCGGCTGAAACCGGAGACGGAACGGATGAAAGTTGTCGTATTCTTACGTGAACGAAAATTGGGGGCAGGTCACGGTGATGGAGAATTTCGCTTGCGTAGTTCAACGCCAGCGAGCGTCGGTAGGTAAAATAATTTGGCTATCGTTGTGAATCTGCTTTGAATTGTGCGTCGAATTCTCGTGCGATCTGTTCGTCGCTTTCACGAATCGCTCGTTTGAGTTGTGCTGCGATTTGCTTGCGTCCCTTCTTTTCAGCGGAGATGGCAGCGTGATAAGCGATTCTTGCTTCTCGCTTGGCTGTAACCAGTGCGTTGCGATTTGCTCGTGCTGTCGCCCTGAGATTCTGGCGGGCTTCAACTTGCTGGCGTGATGCCTTGTGGATATCAGGGCAGACACTACGATGGCGACGAACTCGATTGCGAGTGCCACACTTGGACGAACAGAATCTCGTACGTCCGTGAGGGAGCGTTACATGACACTCTCGACAGATG
This sequence comes from uncultured Acidobacteriaceae bacterium, assembly GCA_963719575.1. GTDB lineage: Bacteria > Acidobacteriota > Terriglobia > Terriglobales > Acidobacteriaceae > Sulfotelmatobacter. The sequence continues at coordinate 715,808 of CAVRCN010000017.1, read as the reverse complement.
AGTGGCGTTTCACCTTGTCCTGCCTCAGCTGGAAATGGAGAAAGCGTTCTTCCGTTAAGATAACGGAGCGAACGTATGAGGAAGGAACGAAAGCATTACACTCCAGAAGAAAAAGTAGCCATCCTGAGGCGGCATCTTGTGGACAAAGCACCCGTCTCGGAACTGTGTGAAGAACTGGGTCTGCGACCAACAGTGTTCTACCGCTGGCAGAAGGAACTGTTCGAGAACGGAGCCGCCGCTTTTCAATCTCAAGAGCGCCCCCAACGCCAAGTGGAGGAGAAGCAGAAACGGATCGAGTTCTTGGAGAAGAAGGTGCAGACCAAGGACGAGGTCCTGGCTGAGCTGATGGCGGAGCACATTGCGCTAAAAAAAAGTCTTGGGGAACTCTAACCGGTATCTGGGTGCCGCATGATGTGCGGGATCTAGTCGTGGATTTCGTCCGGCGCTGGTCGGAGAAAGCCGAGATCGGCGTCGGACGGTTCATCCCTTGGCTGGGCGTGACCGCCAGCAAGTTCTATGACTGGCGGCAGCGGTATGGATGCGTCAACGAGCACAACGGTTGGGTTCCCCGTGATTTCTGGTTGGAGCTGTGGGAGAAAGAAGCAATCGTCGGGTTCCATTTGAAGAACCCGCTGGAAGGTTATCGGCGGCTGACGTTCATGATGCTCGACGCTGACGTTGTGGCCGTCAGCCCGGCGAGTGTTTGGCGAGTGTTGAAGCATGCCGGATTATTATCCCGGTGGAAGAGCAAACCATCGCGCAAGGGAACCGGTTTCGAGCAGCCGCTACAGCCGCATCAGCACTGGCATATCGACGTTTCCTACATCAACCTGTGCGGCACCTTCTATTACTTGTGCAGCATTCTGGATGGGTTCAGTCGTTTGCTCGTGCATTGGGATCTGCGGGAGTCCATGCGGGAAGCCGATGTCGAAGTGATTCTGCAGCGAGCCAAGGAGAAGTACCCGGAGGCGAGGCCGCGAATCATCTCCGACAATGGCCCGCAGTTCATCGCTCGCGACTTCAAGGAGTTCATTCGCATCTCGGGCATGACGCACGTCCGAACCTCTCCTTATTATCCACAGTCGAACGGGAAGATCGAGCGCTGGCACAAATCACTGAAAAGCGAGTGCATTCGGCCCGGAACGCCGCTGTCGCTGGAAGATGCGCGGCGTCTGGTCGAGGGCTACGTGGAGCATTACAACAACGTCCGCCTAAACAGTGCCACCGGCTATATCGCGCCGAAGGACGTGCTGGCGGGGCGTCAGCAGGAGATCCACGCAGAACGCGACCGCAAGTTGGAAGCCGCCAGACGGCAGCGCCAGAGTAGCCGCCAGCAAGCTGCGTGAAGAGCGAAGTGGCCAGCCACCGGATTGGTGCTACTTGTCGCGCGCTTTCGGCGAGCCTTCGCAAACGGATGGAAGCCGATAAATGGACAGCCTGTTCTCCCCCTTGATGGCGACGAGTTCGCCGGAAGGAGAGATCGTCGCAAACCTTCCCCGGGTTCCTCGCATTGGGAAACTCCGATGCCACTCAAAACACGACCTCCGTGTGCCGGTATCAATCACCCGTACCACCTCGCGGTTGGTGTCTTCAGGCCCCGACATTCCGAAGGTCGTGATGGTGCGGAGGCTCTCCAACAGGTGTCGAAATCTAGGCACCTTCCTTTCCTCTAAGTCGAATAACATGCGACTTCCGTCGGCGGATGACCTGTCGCCCCACCGGGGGCTTCCTTGTGTCGGAACCAGGCCGCTGAAAGATCCGTTCTGCCATTGAACGACGTATTGGGAGCACTTTGCACCCTCATCGCCCGCTCGGCATATCCGCAACGCGATAGAGTTGTCCGACGAAAATGCTGCCCTCGATAACCAAGGCTCTCCGGACTCTTTAGGAAGCGCCTCGGATAAGTCCAGAGTTGCTACTGGTTGAGGGAGCGCCGGGGTTTGTGCAGAAGCAAATCGAGCGCAGTCAAGTAGAACAACAAACCCTAAAATCAAGAAAGCACCGCGCCTGCATTCCATACCCCTAGCTTAAGCGCACATGCTTTGAACTCCATGCGAATTGGGACACTTTCTTGGGTGCCACAGATCACTTCGGTAACTGTCGAAATCGGCGATTAGACCCACGATTCAGCTCCGCTCTGGGTTTTGGCGGAATCACGGGCCAATCAGACATTGAGAAACGGCAGGTCGTTGCGGAGCTACAATGATCTTGCCGGGCGAAACGGAAGCGGGCACTGCGGGGACGCAACCATGCTGAGGGATAACCCGGAGGCTCATCGAGCCGATGCTCAGCAGCGCGGGAGGTCCTTCTCCCGCGTTGCACGCTGACGCGAGGAAGTCATCGGACGATAGACCCTCATGCCTTGAAAATCCCCGCCCCGAAGGGGCGGAACCTACACTAACGGAGAGCGCCAGTTCTCCATTTCACGCTGAGCCAAGACAACCTGATCCTGCTTCAATGATGGGTGCTGTGGCTGAAGACACTATTCCTCCTGAGTATCTCTCGATTCAGGAGGCTGTTAGTCTCACATGCGGTCTTGGTTGACCGCAGTCGTTGTACACCATTTCTCGAATCGCCCAACGACAGGCTTCGCCGTCTATCTTCTTGTCACGTCCTGCCACGGGGGCTTCAGCAGAACGAGGGTTGTTCTCCCTGCTATAATCATCTCAAAATGACACGTCGATGTCAAGCAGAATCGTCAATAAAGACGCGGGTCCGGCGCACTTTCCCGGCGAAAGTTACTTAATATACGAATGGTCGTTCGGTATATAAATAGACTCTTCCCGGAGCCGTCTGAAAGACGAACGGGAACGTCTACGCCGTGACGCCCTGGAGACACTGCGGAAGAAAGAGGGACTGTGACGCGTCGACTCCGAAACCGTGACGGCGCGGTCATCTCTCCAGATGACCAGAGTACCTTTTTGCGGAATTCTGGGGGGCCGGTCGTCAAATTGTTGGCGGGGGTGGGGGTCATAAAAATCCGGGGCGACTTCACTAGTCGATTTTCAAATCCGGGATTTTGGAAAGTCCTCTCGCTAGATTTTCGGAGAGCCCAGCAGCGTCGACGAAAAAGTTTTCTCGCTCCCCCTGCTCTGAATCGTGGAGGACGGCGAGACGAGTTGATGGAGCTAGCGGTCCCGTGACACGACGTGCGGGCACAAAATGTAAAACCGAGTTCCGTGGTAGGAATCTAAATCGCGGAGAGGGATAGAAGGACGACGAGATGACCTTGCGCCTTGTTCTTATCAGCGACATCCACGACAGGCCCGTCGCTGTCCCATCGGGCGACGTTTTGATTCTGGCAGGCGATATCTTCTGCGGGGATGACGCCGCATCACTGCGAAGTGATCTTGCGTGGATTAAGTCTCTCGGGTTCAAGACAGTTCTCGCAGTGCTGGGCAACCACGATCTCGTGTTGATCAGAGACGACACTGCGTGGTACTGCTTCGGTGTCACCATTACCATGATAAAGGGCAACGAAAAGATCGAGCGTAACCGCCGCCGATTTTGCTAGATTCCTAAATGTGTCACGACTGACAATCCTCCGCCGAGCGAAATGTGGGACGATCCCGTGGTTTCGTGTTGGTTCCTGCGTTCGCTTCGACCCGGCAAGCATCAGCAAATGGCTTGTGGATATGGGCGTGAGAAGAAATGTGCCCATGTGACGCGCAGTGTTGGCGAAAAGAATGGGATTCGATTACCGCCATTTCTTGCAAGTCGCGGTGAAAATTAGACATAGCGATAATGGCCAGTTTTTATGCTGGCTTCAAGTACATTTTCAACTTTGGGCCCGTTGCCTCTCACGACCTGCAACGACCTCCATTGACCACTAAAACGGTATCACTGGTATCACTTTCGGACCCAGCAGAACTTGGGTCTCTGCCGTCCTCGAGAAAATTCCACCCGATCCCGCGCATAACACCGACTTGCCAATTCACACCACGAATCTGTCGCGGTAATGCGCCGGATTACCTCCGGATCGCCGACGGTCCGGGAATGATGCTTGTTTGTGGACACGAGCCCGTTTCCCAGTACTGATCTGTGAAGCTTCCTACAAGCGGCGTAGCAAGGATTCCATTTCCACCACGAGTATGCTATAGATCCGCACCCTGCGCGTGCGGCTACGCCACGCAGTTGTCCAGAAATTGGCAGTGCCAGGGATCAAGAAAAGATCGCTATTGCGGGGCAACGCGCACGCGCTGATAATTGTGCTTTGGGAGAATAACCATGCAATACGGCGCTGATAACGACCCTCTCCAGCGTTTGGACGAGTGGGACGAGTTTGTTTCTACGCGCTTTCGTCAAGGCAAATCCGAGGAGGAATTCCGCAACTATAAGGCCGACGCCAATCCAACCGTAACGGAGTTTTACCGTCAGAACCACGCCCGCCAGACACTTGATTTTGTCCTCAGTAAGAAGGCGGAATATTGCAGCCTGAATCGAGACATGAAAAGCATCTGGGAAATGGCCGAGTATCTGAATACTCTGGTGGACGACAGCGACCCCGATACCGATCTCACCCAGATCGAGCACCTCCTTCAAACCGCCGAAGCAATTCGCAAGGATGGTCATCCGCGTTGGTTCATCCTCGCCGGCTTTGTGCATGATCTTGGAAAAGTGCTCTGCCTGTATGGGGAGCCCCAATGGGCGGTGGTGGGCGATACCTTCCCGGTCGGCTGTGGATACTCGGATCAGATCGTTTTCCCAGAATTCTTTCCCCCCAACCCCGATAGCAACATCCCCGAGTACCAGACCGAATATGGCATCTACGAACCGAACTGCGGGCTCGATAAGGTCCACCTCTCGTTTGGACACGATGAATACGTTTATCAGGCTACGCGGAGGTATCTGCCGGAAGAGGCCCAGTACATGCTCCGGTATCATTCCTTTTACGCGGCGCACCGGCACGGTGCTTACCACCATCTGATGAACGGACTTGACGAACGCATGTTTGAGTGGGTTCGGAAATTCAATCTTTACGATCTGTATTCGAAAGGTCGCGAGCGCCCCGAATCGAAAGAGATTCTTCCTTACTACCAAGACCTTGTCTCAGAGTTCTTTCCTGACACGATTGCATGGTGATTGATTCACGGCGCGCCGGAGGGGAGATGCTTTATTTGCTCACGCGACGCGAGCCTCCGCTCCCCGTATAGGGAACTCGCTCCTGGAGTGTACGTACCGCTGAAGAGTATCATGCCTCCCGCGAAACGGGTTTTACGGTATGAGCCACGCCCGAGTTGGACGTCAGAGAGTTCCCGCGCCGTCGTGCGGTTGAGCTCGATCATCTTCAGCTTGCCGTTGGCCAAGAATCCGATCGAACGGCCGTCGGGCGACCAGAAAGGAAAGATGGCATTGTTGGTGTTCCGCGGCGCACGGGGATCGGCGGCATTCACAAGCCCCCCACGTAACCGTCGTGGGGTCCACGAAGGTTACAAAATGTAGTTTGACATTGACCCATTCACCAACTATTGTAGGTGACGGTGTAATCGCTTACATATGGGTTATGCCGCATCCCTCTAAGTCTGGTCGAAGGCAGGCCCTCGGACTTTAACCCGTGTTTTGTTTGGGATTTTGGCATGAACCCCGCAGAACTAGGTAGGCATTTTGAGGACTTGTTTCGGTCGGTGCCCCGGATCTTTCGCGCACCGGGCCGGGTTAATTTGCTGGGAGAACACACCGACTACAACGAGGGCTTTGTCATGCCCTGTGCCATCGGTTTCTCCACCCGCGTAGCAATTTCGCCCCGTCAGGACCGGAAACTGGTAATTCGCTCAGAAAACTTTTCCGAACAGTTTGAATTCGACGTCGATGAATTACCCGCCAGGGGCGCAGGGGTCTGGTGTGACTACGTTGTGGGCACGGCGGTCATGCTTCGGGAGATCGGCCATCCCATTCCAGGCGCGAACTTGCTGGTTAAGGGCGAGGTGCCAATCGGCGCGGGCCTCAGTTCCTCCGCAGCCATCGAAGTAGCGAGCGCCCTCGCCCTGTTGAGCTTGAATGGCGCGCAGCTTCCGCTGCCGGAGGTCGCAAGACTTTGCCAAAGGGCTGAGAATCTCTTTATCGGCGCACGCGTCGGCATTATGGACCAATTTGTCTCCTGCCTGGGGAAAGCGGGGCAGGCCTTAATGCTCGACTGCCGCTCGCTTGAGTTCAAGCTCATTCCCCTTCCCGATGACCTGCGATTGGTGATCTGCAACACGATGGTGAAGCATGAGCACGCCAGTGGCGCCTACAACCGTCGTCGCGAAGAGTGCGACGAGGGAGTAAAGCTTTTGGTGCAGTGGTATCCAAGTATTCGCGCTCTGCGGGATGTTTCTATCGAGAACTTGGAGCGACATGCTTCCGTGATTCCCCAGCCCATCTATAACCGATGCCTGCACGTGGTGTCGGAGAACCAACGAGTACTGTCCGGCGCCGAATGCATGACCGGTGGTGATGTTCGCCGGTTCGGTAACCTGATGCGCGAATCGCATAGCAGCCTTCGCGATCTATTCGAAGTCAGCTGCCGGGAGCTCGATGTGATGGTCGAAGTCGCCGAGTCTCTGCCAGGGTACTGGGGCGGGCGCATGACGGGGGGCGGGTTTGGTGGATGCACGGTAAATCTGGTGCAGGCCGCGGATGCGCAAAGGTTCGCAGAAGAAGTCTCGGAACGATATCAATCGGCCATCGGAATCAAGCCAGACGTGTACGTCTGTTGTGCCGCCAATGGAGCCGCCGCAGGGTAGTCGATAGTGAGAATGACTGGAAGTCGTCAAGTCATCTCATCAATAGGTTCGGAAAGGGCACGGCTTTAGCCGTGCCACCCGCGTGCCTGGGCGTCTGGGCTTTAGCCTCCGAGGTTTCGCTCGCGCCCCATCGAGAGGACCCGCAAGAAAAGACCTGACGACGAATCTTCAGATGGCTCGCGTCGACTTCCGCATCACCAGATGCGTCGGAATGGTGTAGTCCGAATGGGAGCCGTCTTCTTTCCGGATCAGTGCCTCCAGGGCTGCAAAAGCCGTGACTGCCAGCTGGGTACGGGACAGGACTATGGTGGTCAGCGGAGGTTGTGTCAAATGCGCGAAAGAAATGTCGTCAAAACCGATCAGCGATATATCGTCGGGAACCCTCAGTCCCGCGTCGTAAATCGCCCCCAGGGCTCCAATCGCGGTTAGGTCGTTCGACGCGATAACAGCGGTGGGCGGCTCGCGTAACCTGAGCAGACTCCTCATCGCCATTGCGCCGCCATCAATGCGATGGTTTCCTTTTTCGGTCATGGGTCGCTCAGAAAGCCCGCGCGATTTGAGCCCGGAGAGAAAAGCGGCATACCGTATGCGGACCGACTCCAGGTTCATCGGCCCCGTGATGAAACCAATTCGTCGATGGTTCAAGGAAAAAAGATGCTGCATAGCCTCGTGAATGCCCTGCGCATAGTCGATGCGAATGTTCGCGGTGTGCGGGCCGGGTTTGCCGGTATCCATAAATACGGTCGGAATGTTTCTTCGCGCCAGTTCCGCGACCAGCCCGGGGTCGGCTTCAGAGGTCATGATGGCCACACCGTCTACTTTGCGCTCCACCATCCGCCGTATGCAGCCCGCCATGCGCTTCGGGTTGTAATCCGTGTTCCCGATGATCACTTCCTGCCCGCGCTGCACCGCCTGGTCTTCAAAGCTCTTCACCAGCTCGGGGAAAAAAGGGTTGGTGATATCCGAGATGATCAGGCCCAGCATGCGGCTGCGTCCCGACACCAGCGTGCGAGCGTGGGTGTTGGGATAGAAGTTCAGCTCTTCGATAGCTTTGCGCACTCGCGCAGCGGTCCCCAGCCTTACCTTCTCCGAATTGTTGATGGTGCGCGAGACGGTTGCCGTAGAGACTTTCGCTCTCTTGGCCACCTCTTTAATGTTCATGTAAGCTCACGAGGAAGACGCCGGGGGACAACACCCATTCTAGCAACCACCGCGGGAAACACAAGAAATACGGCCCAAAATCGGCGCTAACACTGCGGTTAGTGCGCAGACAAAACTTTACATTCGATTACCGCCGCTCATGATGCAGGGTCTAGAGCCCCTTGCGGGGCCAAGCTATTTCGTCGTCGGTCGCAATCCCGCCACGATCCCGCTGCCTTCCCGGATGGTGAGGATCTGGTTAGCCTTCACCTGCGGGAATCGCTCGAGTTTGCCCGTAGTCGGCCATTTCACCTCGATAACATCCACCGTCTCCGCCTTCCCAATTCCGAAGTGCAACCTTAGGTCGCCCTGCGACATCACACTCGATCCGCTATGCACCTCATCCATCTGAACATGATCGCCGGTTACCACGCGCACCCGCGCACCAATGGCGGTGCGATTGCATTTGGTCCCGATCAGCTTGATCTTGATCCAATTCTGCTTGTTGCCCCCATCGTTGCGCAGCAGTGAAGGCAAGTCGTTCATATTCAGCACCAGCACATCCACGTCGCCGTCATTGTCATAATCCCCGAACGCCGCGCCGCGACTCGAGAAATGCTCGCTGATGCCCGGCCCCATCACCGCCGATACATCTTTGAATTGTCCGTTGCCCATGTTCCGGTACACGATGCGCGGATTCTTGTAAGTTTGGCCAACGTCGTGGCCCGCAATCTCCGGATACACGTGGCCATTGATCTGCATCAAATCCGCCCAGCCGTCGTTGTCGTAATCCAGAAAACCGCACCCCCATCCCACATACCGGCTGTTGACCGCGATTCCCGAGGGGAACGTCACGTCGCTGAAAGTCCCATCTCCGTTATTGTGGTAGAGGTTGCAGGTGTCGTCCGTAAAGTTCGTCTTGAAAATGTCGAGCCACCCGTCGCAGTCATAATCGGCAACCGCAACCCCCATCCCTGCCTGTTCGTGGCCAGCTTCGCTGTAGGCGCAGCCCGCGATCACACCGATGTCGGTGAACGTCCCGTCGTGATTGTTGTGGAACAGCATGCTCGGCTCGGAATCAACCGCCACATAAATATCCGGCCATCCGTCGTTGTCGAAGTCATACGACACCGCGGTGATCGAAAAACGCGGCCCGGGCTTCAGGATCCCCGCCTTTTCGGTAACATCCGTAAAAGTTCCATCCCCATTGTTGTGATAAAGCAGGTTCGTGTCGCCGATCAGTCCCCGCGGCCCGCACATCACCGGAATCCCCTTCCATTGGCACGACGCAGCACCCGAGGAAGCCGCCGCCTGCGCCAGATCGAACTTGACGTAATTGCACACAAACAGGTCGAGGCTCCCATCCCGGTCGTAATCGAGAAAAGTGCAGCCCGCGCCCCAACGAACCTGTTCGTTGTATAGGCCAGCCTTGTGGGTGACATCACTGAACGTGCCATCGCCGTTATTGTGGAACAAAATATTGTGTCCCCAGAAACAACAAACCAGGTCATCCCAGCCGTCGTTGTCATAGTCGCCGACGCACACCCCGGTCTGCCACCCCGTCCGAGCGAGGCCTGATTTCTCCGTCACATTAGTGAAGGTTCCATCACGATTATTCTTGAACAGCTGCGAAGTCGGTGCTTTCCCCGGCGGCCACTTCTCGTCCAGCCGAGTTCCGTTGGTCAAATAAATGTCGAGCCAGCCGTCGTTGTCATAATCAAAAAACGCCAAACCACTTCCCTTTGCCTCAATGATGTATCGCTTATGATCCACTCCGCCCCACACATTGGGAACGTTCAGGCCAGCTTCGCGCGCGACATCCACGAACTGCACGCTCGATGTCGCATTGGCAGACGTCGCATTCGCAGCCGGCGCCGCAGATTGCAGAACTAAACTCCGTCTCCATCTCGACAGCGGAGTAGTAAGCGCATCCATCAGCGTGCTGCTGAACGCCAGGAGCGAGGAACCAAGAAAATGCCGCCGCTGAAGATTCATCTTTATGATTCTCTATATCGTGATTCTTTTAATATGTGATTCCCTATATCCCAGTCGATGTTATTTTGCGCCGACAAATTTCGGAAACTTTCGCGGCACAATCCCCTTGCCCTCTTGCACGGCAATAATCTGATCGACAGCCACATTGTTCAACCGGTCAACCTGCCCGCTGGGCCACGTAATTTCAAGCGACTCTATCTTCGTGTTCTTCCCCAAACCAAAATGAATGCGCGGATCGCTCGCCGACATGTAGCCCATCCCGCCCTTGGCCTGTTCCACATGAGTCTCGCCTCCAGAAGTCAGTTTCAGCGATGCCCCGATCCCGTCGCGATTCGATTTCGTTCCGATCAAAAAAACCGTCAGCCAGTGGTTGGCGTTCCCGCCGTCGTTGCGCAGCAGCGAAGGATAGTCACCGCTGTTATTCGTGACAATGTCGATATCTCCGTCATTGTCATAGTCGGCCGTTGCCAGCCCGCGGCCGACAATGGGACGCATAAAGTCCGGCCCCAGCGAATCCGAGACCTTCTCAAAGATTCCCTTCCCCAGATTCCGGAACATCAGCAGCGGCTCTTTGTAAGAAACTTCGCTGTGATATAGCTCAATATTGTCGAGCATGGCTCCATTGAGCTGCAAGATGTCGGGCCATCCATCGTTATCGTAGTCGAGGAATTTCATCGACACCCCGCTAAGATGCATTGCCTTATTGCCGATGCCAGAACGGTAGGTATCGTCGGTAAAGGTCCCGTCCCGGTTATTGTGGTAGAGACGGTTCAATTCAAAATCAAGATGCGTGATGTAAATATCCTGCCAGCCGTCTCCGTCGACGTCGGCGGCATCGATCCCCATCCCCGCTTCATAACGCCCGTCTTCGCTGGCCGCGACGCCGGAGTAGAGCGAAACATCTTCAAACGTTCCATCATGCTTGTTAATGAACAGGAAATTCGGCCATGAGTCATTGGCGATCGCGATATCGGGCCAGCCATCGTTATTGAAATCGGCAAGCACCACGCCCATGCCCTTCGATTCAGGCTTGCCCACCCCCGACGCGTCGCTCACATCGGTGAAGGTTCCATCGTGATTGTTGTGGTAGAGCTTGGTTTTCTGCCCTTTATAGTTTCCCGGATGACAATAAGACCGGTAGCCGGCCTTATGTTCGCCGCACCAGATGTTAGTTTTCGGCGTCCACTCGATGTAGTTGGTCACCACCAGATCGAGCCACCCGTCTCGGTCGTAATCAAACCACCCCGCGCTTGTAGACCATCCCCCTTGATCGGCCACCCCGGCTTTCGCCGTGACATCGGTGAACGTTCCATCCCCGTTGTTGTGGTAAAGAATGGCGCGATCATAGCCAGTTACGTAAAGATCAGGATATCCATCATTATCGAAGTCGCCGACTGCAACTCCCTGCCCATAATGTCCCTCGCCACCCACGCCAGCCTTTTCGGTAACGTCGGTGAACGTTCCATCGCCATTGTTGTGGTAGAGAGCACAACGAAGCGGATGCGGCGGTTGGTAAAGGTCGGTCGCCGCCGACTGGACGAAGAACAGGTCCATCAACCCATCCTGGTCATAGTCAATCCAGGCGACACCGGTGCCCATGGTTTCCAGGTAGTACTTCTGGTCAGAGGCTGTGGAATCCTGCTTGAACTTCAGCCCGGCAGCTTTGGCAACGTCGGTAAACGTGACCCGAATACCGCTCGAAGTCTTTACAGCGCCTGCGGGATGCCGAGGCGTGCTTTCCTGAGATCCCGTTTCCTGGGCCGCAGAGAGGGAAACTGCCACCATGAGAATCCCACAAGCCAGCGCAACTCGGACCGAATCCGAGTTCCTTCCCCGCCTGATCTCCCCTAAATCGACGCCCATGTCCCCACAATCATACCCACATCCGCCCCATCGCATTCCGCCGCAATCCCGAAATCAACAGTTAAACCCCACAGCAATTTGAATTTCTTTGCGTACTCTGCGGCCTTCCTTTGCGAACTTTGCGGTTAGAAGCTCTTGATCTTGTTTCTTGTGCGAATCAAAAGCCGCGAAGTACGCGAAGAAATCAAATCGAGCCTCCACGGCCCCGTGAAAGCGATTACATTCCCACACGACGCTATGGTAGCATATGGGGTTTCATTGGGTTCGGTGCCCAATAAACAGTCGGCCCGCGTCGCGAGCCGCAATCTGGAACCAATCGAAATGGACAGCAGGAGACGTCGGTGGGGCAACAGGCTGATCGCTTTCTTCTTTGCGGCCTGGGTGGCATTTTGCTCCATTGCGCCCGCTTCGGCAGCCGCCGCGTCCCCTGCCCCGCAAAGTGACGTTCCAGCACAAAACAGCCGAGGCTCGAGTTCAGCCCTTGAAGATGCAGAAGCCGATATCGCCGCAAACAAATTTGCCGAGGCCGAACCCCTCCTGAACACCTACCTCAGAGGTCACCCCGATTCCTCAAAAGCCTACTACGACTTGGGCTATGTGCAATTCAGAACTCATAAAATCGGGCCCTCGATTAAGCACCTCTCAAAATCACTCGAACTCAATTCCAACAACGCCGAAGCCCACAAAGTGCTCGCTCTAAACTGCAGCATCATCGGCCGTTACGATCTGTCCGAAGTCGAGTTGCTACAGGCTGCGCGGCTAGAACCGGAATCGGCGGAGATCCACTACTTCCTAGCGCGCACCTATTACACCCGGGGCGTCTACCCTCTGGCCAAGACGGAATTTGAGACCGCCATCCGCCTGAACCCTTCCTACATCAAGGCCTACAACAATCTGGGGATCACGCTGGAAGCCCTCGGCGACAACGACGGCGCTCTGAAGAATTACAACGCCGCGATCCGTCTCGAAGATCGCCAACAGCGAAAGTCCGAATGGCCCTATATTTATCTCAGTTCTTTCTACAATCGCCAGAAAAACGGCGCCGAAGCCCTGCTCTACGCGCGTAAGGCAACGGAGATCAATCCAGCCTCGGAAACCGCCTATTTTGAGATGGCGAAGGCCTACCGTACGCAGAAGCAATTGCAGCAAGCCGTGGACGCCACCCGGCACGCTATCGCCATCAATCCGCAGGTTTCGGACTACTATTATGTTCTGGGCATGGCGCTTCGCGAACTGGGAAACCAACCAGAAAGCGAGGACGCGCTGAAAAAATACGCGCAGCTTCAGCAACAGTCGAACCAGCCCCTGCCGGACCGTGCCTCGCAGGAGCCCCTCCTTGATCCGGAGCCAAAATGAGGCCAGCATCGAACCGACAGTGGAGTCCGCGTTCATGAACAGGCCTCGGTTATGAATCAACCGAACCCGCGGCCCAGAACGTGTGGCTTTCCTTCGCGCACCTTGGTGTCCTTAGTGGTAAAAGTCCTCAAACTGAGCAGCCACCTCGGCCTTCCAGGTCGACGGACCTGCCGCGTGCTTACGCTTTTGCTTTGCCTTCCCTTCTTGCCCGCGCACGCTTCCAGCATCGTTCCAGCCGACTCAGATCACGTCCAACAATCAATGGAACTGATAAGCGCCGGCGATCTGGAAGGAGCTGAGAAAGAGGCGAAACTGGCGCTCCGCGACTCCTCCACCCGTTCCATGGGCTGGGCCACCCTTGGTGCCATTCGGATTCGTCAAAAGCGTTATACGGAGGCGGCCGAGTGCCTGAATACGGCCCTACGCCTCAGCCCGGGCCTGGTGGGCGCCCGTATTAACCTCGGCGAGGTCTACGCCCTCACCGGAAGGAAGACCCAGGCGCGCGAGTCCTTCAAAGCCATTCTTCGCGCCAATCCCGACAACCCCCAGGCCCACTTTGCACTGGCCCAGCTCGAAAGCGCCAGCGGCAACTTCAGCGCTTCTCTAAGCGCTGCCGAACCCATTCTCCCGGAACTCCGCCATTCTCCGGACGGCATTCTGCTTCTCGCGCAAGACTACGCTGGCCTCAACCAGAAAGACTCCATGGTCGGGCTAGTCGACGACTGGAACGCTTTGCCCGAGGCGTCGGCCAGCGCCAGCACGGCGTTCGCGTCGTGGCTCACAAAGTCCGGCCTGAATCAGCAAGCCCTCAACGTTCTCGAAAAGGCAAAGAGCACCGGCGAGGTTTCCTATGACATGGCTCTGGCTCTCGGCAATCTCTACTTCTCAAAAGGCGATCTGAACGGAGCTTTTGAAAGCTTCGAAGCGGCACTCAGCCTGAACCCCGGTTGCATCGATTGCCTGCTGCATCTCGCCAAAATCGCCACCCAGCAGAAAGATCCGGAGAAAGCTCTGGCCTACCTGATCAAGGCTAAGCGCAAGCAGCCCGACAATCCCGAGATACTCTTCGAGTTCGGAAAAGCCTGCCTTGAGCTGGACTTGCCGGACGATGCGCTCCCTGCGCTTGAAAGGGCGTCGCGCTTGCGGCCCAACAACGATTCGTACACGTATGTGCTGGCTTCGGCAAAAGTGTCCAAGAAGCAGTATGAAGCCGCTGGCAAGCTCTTCCAAGCCTTGCTGGCGAAGCATCCCAACGATTCCGCCCTGAACTATGCGATGGGCTCTCTTTTATTTCTCGAAGTGAAGCTTAGCGAGGCCGCAAAATATCTCCACAAGAGCATCGAACTCCAGCCGAATCAGACGGTTGCGTACTATTACATGGCCCTGGTCTCCGAGGGAACTGGCGAAAACGATCAGGCCGTTGCCACGTTGCGAGATGTGTTGCGCCGCGATCCCGATTACGGTGCGGCGTACGAGGCCCTGGGCAGGATTCTGGTGAAGGAAAAGAAGTACGCGGAGGCGCAGCAAGTACTCGAGAAAGCGGTTGTTCTCAATCCGGAGTCGGTTAAAGCGCACTATCAACTGGGAATCCTGTGGGGTCGCGCCGGCAGGCAAGACGATGCAAACAAAGAGTTTGAGATCGTCAAACAGCTGAATGCCGAAGAGGAGAAGAGGCTCGGCATGCGCCTGCGCCTGCTGACGCCGAACTAAGTTGTCGAATCCAGTCGAACGCTGAGCGCGCGGCCGTCCCTTCACACATCCGTCAATTTGGCTTTCCCTGTAGTTCGGCGATGAAGTCGTCGGCTATTTTCTGCATCGGGGTGCCGCGGGCCAGTTCCGATGCCTTCTGAAGGGCTGCGAGAGCGTCAGGGACCCGCCCCATGCTGGCAAAGGCTTCCGCCAGGCGATAGTAATACTGGAAGGTGGGCTTGCTGGTCGAGGAAATGGCGGTCTGGTAGTCAGTGACAGCTTTATCGAACTGATCCCGCTGCATCTCTTCCATACCCAGGGCGAAGTGGGCGTCAGCAGTGAGAGAGGCCTTTCGCGCCGCGAATTGCTCATCGGTTTCGTCTGGCCGCTTCTGTAACTTATCCAGCAGCGCCAGGGCCCGATTCGCGTCCGTCACGGCCTCGGACAATTGTGCTTGTATCTCGGCAGGGGTACCTTTCAGCATTTTCGGCTGAGGCAAGACCAGCGCCATGATAATCAAGGAAAAGGTGTTGTCAGGATCGAGCTTTAGGCTCTTGCGGCAATATTCGACAGCTTCAGGAATGGCGCCTTTCTCTTGTTCGGCTCTTGCCGCTTCTGTGTAAACATAGGAAAGGAGAGGACCTTGGGGGAATTTCTTCTCGAATGCATCGGCCAATCGAAGGCGAGCGTCAGGCGCTTTTTCGTTTTGGATCTCCTGCAAAGCCAGCGCCTCGGTTGCGGAGGCCTGTATCTCAACACCGCTTGGAGTGGTCAAGAGCGCTCGCATGTGCGCCTTGCCCTTCGGGGTGACTTTCCAAATGGCAGCGAGCAGATCATCATCGGCTCCGGCTTTTCGCAGCTTCTTCTGGTTCTTTTCGTCCAGTTCGAAGGTAACGCCTCGTGCTGCAATGGCAGAAGCTGCCGCTTGCGGCTCATTCTTGGCTTGCTTAACCAGCCGCACGACTTCATCCAGGGTCATCGGCGAGGCGGGAGTGGTTGTATCGGGAGATGAGGCGGCTGGAGGCGATTGATTCGATTGAGGTTGGGGAGGGCGTGCAATCAGCGCGGGAACGAAGATCCCGAGCAATAAGAGAGAAACTCCAAACCTTGGGAACAGCTTACGAGCTTGCATTGGATTCGGAATAAGCCCCTTGCTAACCACAGAGGGCACGGTGGTCCACAGGGTAAGACCTGCGTTCTCGTGGAGCAGCTTGCCCGCCGAGATGGATGCGCTCGCCGGTCTGGCAGCGGCGGTTGAACAGCGGCAGGATCCTCAAGGAGCCTGCCGCTGTGTCTCGAGTGAAGCTTGCGGCTAGAACTCCAATCTTCCTCCGAATTGGACACTGCGTGGTGTATTGCACTGGGACGACACTGTTCCAAAGGTCGAGTCGCTCCAGTTCATGTCCGGCGCACACCACAGATGGCGGTTGAATATGTTCCCTACATTGGTGACGAACTTAAAATCCACCCGCTCGGTGATCATGGTGGTCTTCACGATACTGAAGTCCTCATTGAAGTTGTGGGGAAGCCGGACTGAGGAGTCGTTTTGCGGCTCGTCTCCGAATTGAAGCGGACCGGGATCAGCCCATGCACCCTTTACAAGATAGGCACTGAGGTTGTTTGTCGAGAAATGTCCGTAGCCACTCGCGCCCGCCACCCTGTTTGGCCGTTTCTCGTTGCTGAATATGTAGCTACAGAAGTCACATGCCATGGTAATGGTAACCGGACGCCCTTCTTCGTAACGTTGTGCCGCAGAGATCATCCAACCGCCGGCGATCTTGTCCAGGAAGCCAGTAAAGTTGTACCTCTTCCCCTTCCCGAATGGCAGCTCGTACGACCATGCCATGATTAAAGTCTGAGGAATGTCGTCCACACTCAACGCCCGGTCATCCAGAGCTCCCAAAAGTGGGTTCTGGATGCCAGGGTCACTGCCGGCGAGTGCGTTTTCCGCGCCGCTGTTAATCAACTTGGAATTGACGTAAGCGACGCGTGCCAGCAGCCCACTGCTGAACCGCTTGTCGAGCTGGGCGGTGAAAGAATTGTAGTGGCTGTTGCCATAGGGAACGCTCAGGACATTGAGATTGGTGTATTGCGGCCACGGGCGCAGGGCCTGGGCCAAGTCACCCACGAATCCAGGGTAGGGCAATTGACTTCCCGTGGCGGGAGCCCCGAGCTGTGCAGACGTATACGTCGACAGTATCGACGGATTGTTCATATTGTCTTGCAGTCCCAGCGAGGGTGCATTGTCAGGCAGCCTGGTCCCATGGTTGCCGGTATAGAAAGCTCTCACCAACATGCTGGTGCCGATTTGACGTTCCAGGGACAAAGAGTAGTTCTGATATCTCGGCAGGTCATTCCTGTTTGCCGTGACCCAAGTCGGACCTTCGCCATTGGCAATCGCGGGATCAATGTCCGGCGGGGCCTGGATCACCGTCGATGGGAAGCCAGTATCCCAATAGAAAGCTGGAGAGTAGCCGTTGGTGAAATTCGGAACGGTTGGGTTAGTGGAGAAGCCGAGATTGGCTGTGCCGGCAAACTGGTTGGCCGAGAGGCCTCCGTAGTAGATACCGTATCCACCACGAATGGAAGTCTTGTTGTCAACTCGATAAGCGAACCCAAAACGGGGTCCCCAAGCATCTTTCGGAGGATTTTCAAAGCATTTCACGCCAGTTCGGCCCGTTCCTCTGCCCGCAAAAATCATCGCCCCCAAGTGGCCACCTGCCCCAGGGTTAGGAGTGGTGGGGCTGAAGCTTGACTGGTTGCCGTGGGCTTCCGACAGACAGCCCTGGTAATCAAAGCGCAATCCGAGGGTCAGGGTCAGGTTCTTGGTGGCTTTGAACTCATCGTTGACCCAGGGAGCGATATATTGCTCATTCTCCAAGGGGAAGAGGGTGGTGATGTTGAAATTGGCGTTATCTACCTGTCCGAGCAGGAACGAAGCAGTGGGATCTCCGGTTGCAGTCTGCTGGACGCCGGCCGCGTTCCAGTTTGCGGTTTCCGCATTACTGAAGCTATAGCTGCCCGTGTTGTTCGGGTTACCCGTTATCGGGAACTGGTGATGCCGATACTCGAAGCCCGCTTTGATGGTGTGCTTGCCCTTGACCCAGGTAATGTCGTCAAGGAATTGCCAGCGGTTCGCGATGCAGCCTTCGGAATTGGTGTCAGCCTCGCCATACTGCGAATAGGGAATATTGGGATCATTCAGGTAAACATAGGGCGCGCCACCGGTGTCAGCAACGGGACCGATAAGTCCCAGACGGGTGACCCATTGCTGGCCTGCGGAGATGGGTTTCGCGGGAAGAACCCAGCGGTCGAATGAAATGGTCGTATGGTTGAACAGGTTGGGTTTGATGATCCAATTGAACTGTACGTGGGCGGTTCGCGTGGTGATGTCCTGGTAAAACCCTTGTCCGAAATAGGTGGAGGGGCTGGTGTAGTTGCAGCCTTCCGAGAAGTTGGCGCACTGCCGCAACGAGGGCCGGGTGTTGATGTTGACGGAAACCGACATGTTGAGATGCTGTCCGAAAGCCTGATCCACCCTGACAAAAAAGGTCTTGGGGTTAATCCATTTGTTGCCCGAAGGGGCAAACGCATTGTGACTGAGAACATTGGGGAGGTCGGGCGGCGGGATCAAGGGAACGAGCTTGGCCGCGATTTGGCTAAGCATAGGATCGCCGGCCGGGATGATATTGGCCTGCCCTGCGATGGGCAACCCGGTGGTCGGATCAAAGCCGAACCCGTTCCGCACTGGAACGCCGCCCACCGTCGTGGTAGTAGCGGGGTCAAAAATTTCCCCGGCGTAGATCGGCCGGCCAAGAACATCGAATACCGGGTTCTGGTTTGCATCTAACAGCTGTTGACCGGTGTAAAGAAGCGGACTTGAAAAATCGCCCTGCAGGAACGAGGTGAGAGGGGCGGTGTTGCCATAGCTGGGCAATGTGCCCTGGCCGAAGTGAAGGTCGTCCAGGTTGGCGAAGAAATAGGTTTTGTACTTCCGGCCGTCGTACACATGGGGGATCACGATTGGTCCACCGATCAGAAATCCCCAGTTCTCGTTGCGGGTGGGAGTCTTCTGGGAAATCAGTTCTCCGGTGGCATTCAGGCCCTGGTAGCCGTAGTAATCGTAGAAGCCTCCGTGGAAGGCAGAGGTGCCCGACTTAGTGGTGTATTCGACAAAGCCGCCACTGGTGCGCCCGTATTGCGCGGAGAAATTGCTGGTGGTGATCTTCGTCTCCTGCACCGAATCAAAGGGGACCGAGCGTTCTTGAGTGTTGTTGTGGTCGATGGCGCTGCCGAAAGAAGCTCCGTCGAGGTAATTCTCCATGGCCATGATCTGGCCGCCGTTCATGCGCGACTCGAACTGGCTGCCGCGGAAGATCGGGCAACCGTTCGGGCGCATCGGGACGTAGCCGGGTTCGAGGCCGAGCAGAGACTCAGCTAGGCGGATATCGGCGCCCATCACGACCGGCAGGTCGCGGTAGTACTTCTCTCCGAGGACCTGCGTAACCTCGGCGTTTGACACATTCACTTCTACGGCCGATGTTTGTCCTTGTACTTCCACGGTTTCGGTAACCTGGCCTACATTCAGACTGGCGTCGAGGCGAACCGTTCCGGTGGTAACCACCACGCCGGTGGCGACGAAAGTCTTAAAGCCGGGCTTCTCCACCTGCACTTTGTACTTGCCGGGAATTAGAGGCGTTGTAAAGTAGTTGCCCGCCGACGAGGTGACGATAGCGATTTTGTCGCCCTGAGCTTC
The DNA here is from genome assembly GCA_963719575.1 of uncultured Acidobacteriaceae bacterium. Classification (GTDB taxonomy): domain Bacteria; phylum Acidobacteriota; class Terriglobia; order Terriglobales; family Acidobacteriaceae; genus Sulfotelmatobacter. Next base: position 696,284 of record CAVRCN010000017.1, on the reverse strand, counting down.
GTTGGTGACGGTGACGGTCGCTTGAGGAATGGCGCCGCCCGTCTTGTCAGTGACTAGGCCAGTGATGACGCCTCTGTCCTGACCTTGGCCGAACAGCAAACCTGCAAGGGCGAAGAGGGAAATAGCTGTCAAGACAACCCACCAAAACGCGGAACGAGAATTCATTTCCCGGCCTCCTTGGCGCTTCCCAGCCTGGACTGCACATCGAACTGCAGATAATCGTTTTAGGTAATCGATGTAATCGATTACATTCCACGACGCGGACATATTGGAGGCAAAGCACACTATTTGTCAAGAAAAATCTAATATGAATCCATTAGTAACCGGTTTGATACGCAGACGGGATTTCCGGTGAGAGGATGGAGGGATCCTCCGGCGAAAGAGATGGATTCCAGTGTAACGAAGGAGACCCAAAGCTGTTTACCACCAGGGACACAAAGTCAAACAGAGGAAATCCGAAACAGCCGCGGGCCACGTGTTGGTTCGCGTGGTCCGTGGTTAATGATTCTTCCGCTGCGTCGTCGAACTCACCACCTACTAAAACCGGCGATCACTTGATTGTTGGCGCCACGGCCCGCCCCGCCCACTTCTTCCAGGTTGCCTGGTCGGTGAGCACCTTGATGAAAACGCCGCCGATCACGGAACGCGCTTGAAAATAGCGATGCTTTCCGGTGTCGGTGTCGTAGAAATCGGTGAGAGGCACGCGGTCGGGAGTTTCGTTGGCGAATTTGAACACGGGAGAAAAGAGCGCATCGAAATCGGTGGAGTTGTCGGCGAGCGTCGCGGTCCAGAGGAGCCAGTCGAGTTTCGTGTAGAGCGCACGAGAATCCAGCGGAAGGCCGTAGAGATTCTGTTTTGTTTTGTAGAAGGCGATCTCGGTGCGGGCTACTTCTGGCGGAAAAGTATTCAAGCCCAGGATTTTGTCCCAAATGAGATTGTATTTTTGGCTCCAGGTGCCGGGCTGGTCGAAGGCTAAGCGGGAGTGGCCGCCATCCGCCGCCATTTGCGACCATTTCTGAGCGTCTTCGTGGGCCAGTTTGCGGTAAGGGGCAGCTTCTTCTTTCTTGCCGAGCATGTCGCAAAGTGTGGCGTAGGCGCCCAGGGCTGAAATCGCTTTCACGGAGAGATTCGCATTGTGGGCGAGTGGGCCGGTGAAGTCGTCCGTGACAATTTGTCGTTCGGGATCCAGTCCTTTCTCTTCGAGATACTTCGCCCACTTTGAAAAGAGTGGCCAGTATTTGGCGGCATAGTCGGCGTTGCCGTCGGATTTGGCGATGGCTGCCGCCATGAGAATCATATTGGCGCTCTCTTCCACGGGCATGTGGTCTTCCACGGAATTCAAGTCAACGTCTGCCGGGTAGTCATGGCCGTTGGCGTGAGGGTAGATTCCGAGATCGTGCGGAGCCCAGCGGAACGGCCAGTGATAGGTTCCGGCGTAGGTGAGGACCGGGGTCATGGATGCCTTCAGCAGAGTCGTGTTGAAGAGCAGCAGGATGGGCGCGGCGGGGTAAATCACGTCGACGGTGGAGATGCATCCGCAGCTTGAGTTTTCTTTGGGAAATGAGAGTGGGGTGCCATCGTAATCGGCGGCTAAACCTTGCGCTGCGAAAGACTCGCGATAGGCGAGCGCCGCGAGAAGCGCGTAGTCGTCTCCGCCGACGCGCTTGAGGTCGGCCATGAGTTCTTCGTCAAATTGCCGGCAGCGAACGGTGAGCGCCTCGTAATCGCGCATGGATTGTTCGAGGAGATGGGCGATGGTGGCGCCGTTTCGCCGCCAGTAGGGGCGAAGCCAGCGATCGAGATACTGCACCGAGAAACCTTCGTCGTAGGCCAAGACTACGTAGCGAGAGACGGGAGCGGCGCCGACTTTGCCGAGATCGAAGCGGTAGGCCAGCGTGGGGCCGTCCCAATCTCCGGCGGGCTGAGGGGTTTCTGCGTCACTGGCGGGTATCGAGCCCGTCTTGGCAAAACCGTCTCGGGCTGCACGCCAGTTGGCGATGACCTGATCGGTGCCGGCGTCGGGAGGCGTGACCACGTAGAGATATCCCCAGTCGATTCTGATGAAGTCTCCAGCCTTCTGCAGAATGGGCTGTTGTTCGCTGCCGACGCGCAGGGCCGTCATGGCGCCGAAGCGAAGGCGCGACGCTACAACCTGTTGGGCGGTGCTGTCTACGGCAAGCTGTCCTGAGGCATCGAAGTAGAGTGAGACGGAATGGTCTTTACCGTCCTTCGACTGCGTGGTCCAAGTCACGTAGGTTTCTGGACGCGACATTACATCCAGATCGGCGGGCAGCGTGGGAGTCATGAAGGTCAGCGTGATGGCGACGCCGGCGGCTTCGAACTGGTAGATCGTCCGGGTAGGGAGCACCTGTACGCTGCGTTGCTCCATCGCAGGGACCTGCTCTGGTTCGTTGCCGATGATGCGATAAGGCTTGCCGTCGATGCGAACCAGGCCACTGAGCTGTTGCGGGGTTCCGGTCCAGTGGCGGGTCGCGTCGTCGGTGAGGTGATCAGCCATCGACCAGACGCTGAAATAGGGGCTATTGGCGATCAATGGCACGGCGGGCGGACGAAAATCCTTGGCCATCGCACTCGACAATGCGAGTAACGGAAGAATGAACCACTTGGTGATCAACTTCATGATCCACTTTGGCCCGCGTATTTGCTGCATGTTTGCCCCCCTCGTAAGAAACTGGACTCTTTTTTCTCAGCTCTGGTCACTCAGATTTTGTTAATCAGATTTGGCGCGGCGCGTTAAGACGAATTCGATAAAGCGAATCTGGTTGCGATTGTTTCGATTGCTATTGCTTCTGAACAGCTTTGGGATCCGGGACAGCGGCTCGACGGCCGTCGCGAATCTTGTCGGCGACAAGCTCTTCCGCATGTTTGAGCTCCTGAAAGGTCTGAAGGGCGGCCAGGCTTTCTTTTTGCTTTCCTTGTTTTCGATAGACCTGACTCAGGATGTAGAAGTATTGGGCAGACGTTGGATTCAGAGAGATTGCATTGCGCAGTGCGTCGGCAGCCTGGTCCCACTGGGCAGTGGACTGGTAAGCCCTGCCCATTTGGTAGTAGCCCAAGTCGCCCTTCGGGTTCAGTTCGATTGCCTTGCGAGCATAATCCAGAGCAAGCTCGGGGCTACCGAGTCGATCGTAGTATTCACTCAAATTGACGTAGGGGGCATCGAACTTGAATGCTTTCCGGTCGGCGATTTGTATCGCTTTCTTGTAGGCTTCAAGCGCGGCCTTGTCGTCTTCGAGAGATTCTTCCGTGAAACCCAGCGCGTTGTAAGCCTCAGCGTAAGTGGGATCCAGTTGAATCGCTGATGTGAACTCAGCCTTTGCCTCTTTGAGCATGTCTTTTGTTGAATAGACCTCGCCCAGGCTGTAGTGGATTTCAGCAGACTCAGGTTTGAGCCGCACGGCTTGCAGCAATTCAGCTTCGGCGTAATCAATTTCTCCGATGATGACAAAGTCTTTGGCGAGAATCTTGTGCGCTTCCGGGTTGTCGGCATTCAGCTCCAGCGACTTGGCCAATTCCCTGATGGATTCGCCGACTTTGCGCATCCGGAACAATTCGTATCCCTGGATATAGTGGGCTCGCCATGAATTCGAGTACTGTTTGAGGTACGCGACCACGAGAGGCTCGACTGCGTCGATTTCGTCTTTTTCAATGGACGACTCGAAGCGCTTAATCTGATCGAGATCGTCAACGTCGGCATTCGGAGTCAACTCGCCGACTGAGGAGTCCGGCGCCGTTGAGGGCTCTGGAGACGAAGTTGCGGCTGATGCCGGCGAATTGCTGAGAGCCGGTTGTGCGGAAGCAGCTTTCTTGGCAACGGCGGCTAGATTTTCCCGAGCTGCCACATCTCCGGGATCGATCTGCAACGCCTTTTGAAAAGCCGCGGTTGAGCCGCTCCAGTCTTCTTGGCCGCTCAACACCAAGCCCAACTCGTTGTAGGCTTCGGCGGAGGAGGGACGGAGACGGATGGCCTCGCGAAGGGACGCATTGGCGCCGGCTAGGTCCCCATTCTTGCGAAGAAGTTGGCCTAATCCAAATTGCGCCGGGTAGAGGTTGGGCTGGAGTTCCAGGGCTCGCTTGAACTCGGGAATGCTGCCATCGAAGTCGCCCAGCGTCGCCAACGCCTGGGCCAGCGCCAAATGACCCTCTGCATAGTCCGGCAAGAGTTGCACTAATTTTGCGAGATTCTCCGCGGCCTGCCGGGTTTCTCCCTTGTCCATCTCGAGCTTCGCCTGAGCCAGCAAAGCGTCGGCTTTCTTATTCTGTTCTTCATCCGCGGTGAGCTTCAGGCCTTTATCGAGTTCCAGCTTGCCTTCTTCAGTCTTGTTTGTTCTTGATAGCGCGAGGCCCAGCTGATAATGAGAAGGCCCCGACATTGGATTGAGGCTCACGGCTTGGCGCAACGGTGCGATCGCTTCCTGCACCTGGCCCTTCTGCATGAGGGCTTTGCCAAGTGAGTAGTAGGCCTCGGCGAATCGCGGGTCGAGGGCGAGCACCTTTTGTAACTGGGTGATTTCTTTGTCAACGCCAAACTTCTGGAGGTACGCCATGGCGAGGTTGTATTGGGCTTTTGCCGAATCCGGCCGCAGGGCAATCGAGCGCTCCAGTTCGCGGATAGCCTCGTCATCGTTGTTCGAGGTGAGCGTGGCGCCGAGGTTTCCATGAGCATCCGCGTAATTTGGATTGATCCGGATGGCTTCGCGGAATTCCTTGATGGCCGCGTCATCTTCTCCGGTTTGAATCAGGGCCAGGCCGAGATGGTTGTGGGCCTCGGCGAAGGTGGGGCGCAGTTCAATGGCCTTGCGAAATTGCTCGATCACCAGTTGCGGATCGCTTCCAGCTTTTCCCAGTAGAAGGCCCAGAGTGTCGTGGGCCAGTGGATCGTCTGGATTCTGTTTGATCGCCTCTTGCACTGCATCCATGGCGAGTTTCAGGTCTGGAATCTCGCCGGCAGAGTCGTGGTCGACGATTGACTGAAACTGTTCGAACGCAGCCGCGGGCTGACCAGTCTTGAGCAGGATCATGCCGAGATCGATATGAGGGCCCGGCAGCGCGGGATTTAAGCTGATCGCTCGATTAAGGTATCGGGGCGCGGCCTCCAGGTCGCCGCTTTGACGTGAGGCCATTCCGAGAAATGAGTAGGCTTCGGCGAACGCGGGGTCCAGTCGCACTGCGGACTGCAACTCTGACATCGACCCAGATTTTTGCCGGCCATACCAGAGCGCAACTCCCAAGTTGTAGCGGGCGGGCGGAAGCGCGGGGTCCAGTTCCACCGCTTTGTGCAGGTGATCAATGGCCCCGGTCAGATCGCCCAGCTGGCCGAGGACGAAGCCCAGAAGGTTGTGAGCTTCCGCCCAATACGGGTCGGCTTCGACGGCCTTTTCAAATTCCTTTTGTGCGCTCTCGATCTCTCCGCTCGAAAGCAATTCGCGACCGGCATCATAGCGAGCTTTTGCATCGCCGATGGGCTGGTGGTGTGGAGATGCCTTCCGCTGAGCGACGTGGGTTGCGGATTGGGATTCTCCACGCAATGCCAGGCCCAGGCTCTGATATGCGTTGCCCATCCCGGGATTGAGAGCGAGGGCTTTCTCGGATGCTTCAACGGCTCCGCGGAAATCACCTCGCTGTCCTAATATTTCAGCGACCTCGCATTCGGCATCCGGATTGTCGCCATCTTTCAGGATTGATTTCAGCTCAGTCAACGCCGCGTCGACGTTCCCCTTGGCGCGCAAAACTCGGCTCAGGTTCAAACGCAATTGCACGTTCTTCGGCGTCTGCGTCAACGCAGACCGAAGCACGGTTGCGGCCTGGTCGAATCTTTTGGCCTTGGCGAGCGCAGAGGCTAAATTGTTCGCTGCCTCGAGATACTCCGGGCTGAGATCAACGGCTTGCTGGAACTCGGCGATCGAGTCCAGGAGATGATTCTGCTGAGCGTAAGCGACTCCGAGCCAGTTATGGGTTTCGGCCGAACGAGGATCCTGCTGAAGAACCGCCTTGAAGACCGCAACGGCTTTGTCCGGTTCCCCCAGTTGCTGGAGGATCAAGCCTGAGGCAAGCTGCGCGGCCTCGTAATCGGGGCGCAGCTTGATCGCGGTATCGAGTTCAGAGAGGGCCTGGCCGATGTCTCCTGACTCTCTAAGCCACAACGCCAAATTGTAGTGCGCTTCGGCATAGCTGGGGTCGATTGCTATGGCGCGCCGAAACGCCGCTTGGGAGCCTTGTTGATCTCCTAATTTACCCAGTGCAGCGCCCAAGCCGTTTTCTGCGTCGGCGCGACGCGGATCCAGTTTGAGGGCTTCCTGAAAGGAGGATACCGCTGCTTTCCATTGCTCCTGCCTTAAGGATTGCACTCCCTGTTGATAGCTTTGCTCAGCCTGGGTGGTGGAATCGGACGCGGATCCCGTTTGCAGGCAGACTATGAGAGAGGCAAGCAAACAGCCGGCGAGAAGAACCCGAGAGTTGCTGACGCGACTACGGACCCCAAAACGCATATGTGGAAGATTCTCGACTCCATGTGGCTGGCGTCCCCAAGAAACGATCTCAGGAAACCATCTTAGGAGCCTCGGGCCATGAATGTAAACGATTCCAATGTAACAGGCAACTGGGTATAGAATTGTGGCCTATTTCTGAAGTCACGAGAGTCGAGCACTGTGAATTAAGATAATAAAGAACTGTGAATAATTTGCTGAAACGTGCAGGCGTGGCTTCGGTCCTCTTCGTCATCTTCGTGGTATTCGGGATGGTCGCCTCAGCGCAGCGCCCACCGCAGGCCGGACGGACGCCTGCTCCCGGCGATTTTCAGGATAGCTTTCATGGCCTCCACCACCCCGTAAGCACGAAGAACGTACAAGCTCAACATCTGTTTAACCAGGGCCTGGGATTGATTTACGCGCTCGACTATGTTGGGGCCGCTGAAGCATTTCAGCAGGCCGCCGCCCTCGATCCAAACATGGCAATGGCCGACTGGGGCATCGCCTATGCGCTCGGTTCCGACTACTACTATCACACGCCCGGGGACCCGGCGCGTGAGCGCGCGGCCTACGAGGCGCTCCAGAATGCGTTGATGCTGTCGGCGAATGGGCCCGAGGTTGAGCGCGCCTATATCACCGCGTTGAGTAAGAGGTACTGTAACTGCCCGAACCCAAACCGCGAGCAACTGGCGGTCGATTTCAAGGATGCGATGCGCGGGCTGGCACAAAGCTACCCAGATGACCTGGATGCGTTGACTCTTTACGCACAATCGATCATGAACCTGAGCCTGTGGGCGCTGTGGAACGCCGACGGTACGCCGTGGGAGGGGACGCCGGAGATTCTGTCGGTTCTGGAATCAGTGCTGAAGCGCAATCCGCTTCACATGGGAGCAGCCCATTTTTACATTCATGCGGTAGAAGGTTCGCCCAAGCCGGAGCGCGCACTTGTCTATGCGAACGAGCTGCCTTCGCTGGCTCCGTCTATCGGCCATATCGTGCACATGCCCGCGCACATCTATATCCGTACCGGGGATTACCTTGCGGCGGAAGATGCATGTGCAAAAGCCGAACGATTGGATGAGAACCATATTCAGAAATCTTCCAAGCCGGACATGTTCACAATTTTATCCTACCTCCATGACCTGTACTTCCTGGCCACTGCTGCAAGTATGGATGGCCACTATACGACGGCGAAGGAAGCTGCTGACAAACTCGTGGACCAGGTCGATCCGCACGTGAAGGGAATGCCGCAACTGGAGTCGTTCCTCACGGTGCAGCAGGAAGTGCTGGTGCGTTTCGATCGCTGGGACGATATTCTGAAACTGTCTCCGCCGAGTGCAAATCTCAAGATCGCGAACTCCATGTGGCACTTCGCCCGCGGCATGGCATTGGCCGCGACGGGGAAGCTTGACGCGGCTGAAATAGAGCATCAAGCCGTGACGCAAGCTTTGGAGAGTACAGCCCCGGATGAGACCTTTGCCATGTCGCCCAACAAGACTCGCGACATTCTGACGATCGCTTCTGATGTTCTGGCGGCGAAATTGGCAATGGCCAGGACTGCCAAAAGTGAGGCGATCGCGCAATTGCGGGCTGCGGTTGCAATTCAGGACCGCCTGAAATATGCCGAACCACCAAGCTGGTTTTATCCGGTGCGCGAGTCTCTGGGCGCGGCGTTGTTTCTGGACGGTCAAATGCCCGAAGCGGAGCAAGCGTTTCGTGAAGATTTGCAGCGAAATCCGCGGAATCCGCGCTCGCTGTTTGGGCTTTTGCAGGTATTGCGATCTCGCGGCGAATCTTATGATGCCGGATTTGTGCAGCGCGAGTTGAAAGATGCGTGGAAGGGCGATCTGCAACAATTCAATCTGAGTAATTTCTGACGCCAGCAAGCCAACCAGCAGGAGCGAGCCTTTAGCGCCGGGCATGACCGAAGAGAAAAAAAACAGAAGAAAACTGACCCGGAGAGAGATGCTGAAGACCTCTCTGACCGCCGGGGGCGCGACGCTTCTCGGTTTCGGCGATTTGCGGTTGCCGGCTCTGGGCAGGGGTGCAAGAGGAGAAGCCGTCCCGGAAGGCCGATATCTTGGATTGATCGAGTTTGTCGGCGAAGGTCTCATCCCGATGGAAACCCCGATGGGAGCAGGCCTGGATGGACGACTGTATACGGACCTGTCCAGCGTTACGCCTGATCATCCCATTACCCCGAACGAAAAGTTTTATCTGCGCACACGCGCTTCCGAGCTTCTTGATGATCGCAAGCCCTGGGCAATCAAGGTGACGGGGCCGCTTAAGCGACCGCTGGAAATCGGCATGACGACCTTACGAAAAATGTCGAGGCCGGCCGGTTCGCATTTGATGGAGTGTTCCGGCAATGTGCGTTTCGCACACTTCGGAATGCTCAGCGTTGCCGATTGGGCGGGCGTACCTGTGTCTGAAATTCTTGAATCGGCGAGAATCGATAAAGCTGCGAGCCGCGTCTTGATCTCGGGCTTCGATCGTTACCCGATTCCTTCTTCTACGTCGGAGCCGGGTGCGAGTTGGATATTCGCGGTGGACGATCTCAATTCGTCGAAGGCTTTTTTTGCAACCGAGATGAATGGTTCGTCGCTAACGAAAGACCATGGCGCTCCCATTCGCCTGGTCGTGCCCAACTGGTATGGGTGCACATGCATCAAGTGGGTCAATGAAATCACGCTGGTGGGCGAGGGTGCGGCTGTGACTGACCAGATGCAGGAGTTCGCCGCCCGAACCATGCAGCAGGGCATGCCGGAACTGGCGAGGGAATACCGTCCCGCGGTGATTGAGCAGGCAGCGATGCCCGTCCGGGTCGAAAAATGGCTGGCTGACGGAAAAATCACGTACCGCGTGCATGGCATTGCGTGGGGAGGTTCGCGTCCCGTGAGCGGGCTGGAGATACGATTCAATGAAGCGGAGGATTTCGTTCCGGTCGCCGATTTTAAGCAGACCAGCAACGACCCGTGGAGTTTCTGGATGAATCCCTGGACGCCGAAAGGGCCTGGGAGCTATTCCATCCAGCTCAGAGTGAAGAACAATTCAGTTCCCGCAAGACGATTGAATGCCGGCTACTATGTTCGATCGGTTGAGATCGCTGAAATCTGAATTTGAACTCCGGCGATTATTTATTTTTTCAGTTGGATCACCGTCACGCTCTCGTGCCGGAACGTGTATTGGAATTTCGGCGACTGGATCGAGACCGGTTCCGACCGGGGATGAACGGCCTCGGGATGCACTTCGTCATTCTGATCGAAGATGCTCGACGAGAACAGCGTCGTCACCTTGGCGCTCGCCGGCGCAAAACCGCTCAATGAGATATCCGCGGATAGATCGCGCGTTAGATCGCGGTTCACACAGAACAGCGTTAAAGTGTCTTTGGTTTCATTCAGAGCCGCGACCACGTCCAGATAAGGTACGTTCGGTATCTCGGGGATCCGGGTGATTCCGTCGTGCACATCGTAGGTTTCGCCTTGCGTATCGACGGTTACAGGTTGAGTGCCGCCGGCAGTTGAGTACGAAGTTGAGTACATCGAAAACGCATAGTACGCCGGTGTGCCGTAAACCCTTCCACGCTTTTTCCAGATGCCGCCGAACTCGATCGCCCCCGTCATGTCGGAAATGGGGACTATATCCGCGCTGCGCATCAGCATGTTGAGGAAGCCTCCGGCTGCGATGGCTCCGCCCATGTTGTCGAAACGCGGCGCGACATCTTCGGGAGCATGGAAGAGCCATTCCGTGAATGCGGTGTGAACGTCCTTCGCTCCACTGCTTTCCAGTTGCTGGCGCATCTGGCGCAATTTGCGTTCCAGGCCGATCGGTAATGCGAATGACGCCTGAGCCAGGAAGTCCGGCGACGGGTTCTTCTTCACGGTCTCGGCATCGCCCACGACGAAATGCGTCGAGAGATAGGCGAACGTTCCGGGAGGGTTGGTCAACTGCGCTGCATTCCAGGCGGAATAGGAATCTGGATCGCCGCCTGTACCAATTAATCGTGCGTTCGGATCGACCGCGCGTACGGCATCGCTGAAAGCTTTGGTGCGCGAGGCAATGAGATCGATGGTGGGATATCCGATCTGGAAAGTTCCCCACAGTTCATTGCCGAGTTCCCAGAGCAATCCACCGGAGCGATCTCCCCAATGTTCATTCACGTACTTTACCCATGCGGCCGCTTCTTCCGGCGTGCCGGTGCCAAGATTCAAGGCGATCTGCGGCTGGGCGCCAATCAATTTGCAATACTCGAGGAACTCATCGGTTCCGAATTGGTTGTACTCCGGTATGCCCCACGCGACGTTGAGCATGGACACGCGCTTCTCCAGCGGGCCAATGCCGTCGAGCCAGTGATAGGCGGAAGTATAGTTGCCGCCGAAGCGCAGCAGCGGAGTGTTCATCGCGCGCGACATCGAGAGCATGTCGGGATCCATGCCATCGACGGCGTCCGCGGGGAACAACGCGGCCTGGTCCACCAGCACGCGAGTTCCGTCGTGAGCGGAGAGCGTGAAGTCCGCCGGCTCCAGCGCTGCGAGTTTTCCTTCGGGAATGTCGAGCATGGCCTGGTACTTCTGCCAGCCATCGCCGGTTAGGGCCACGGTTTGCGATGCAAGTACAATATCGGCCTTATTGCGCTCACGGATGGAAATCTCGAGCGAGGCAGGCCCGCTGATGTGTTTCACATAGACGCTCGCGTTGTAGCGCAGCACACGATGTACCGGCAAATATACTTTTTGCCGGACGCCGGTTTCTTTTCCCGGAAGCGCCATGATCAGCAAGGAACGAAAGGAATTGGCGGCGTCATTCCATCGGGGTTCGTAGCGCGCTCCCTGCGCATAATCGAGTGGCTCCCACGGCAGCGGCAGGCCGAGTGCGGAAGCGCGCGCCAGGGCTGGCTCCTCTTTGATCATGTCCGCGATGCGGCGTGCCGACCACAAGTTTTCCTCGAAGCTGGGGTTGGTGAGCGCATCCGCCCAAAGGCCGCCGTAGGTGGAGTTGCCAATCGGCTCGAGGAATGTTCCAAAGATGGTAGCGGGAATCTTGAAGGGCAGCGGCTTGCCAACGTCGACCCGAATCAAAGTACTGGACTTGAGGCTTGCAATCTTCGTTTGTGATTGCGGTTGTGCGCTCGCCAGGAATACCAAACACAAAACAAAAACGACCAATCGGAATGGGACTTTACTTCTCATGCCATTTCCTTCCACGCAGAGGATGCCTCTGGATGTAAGCGAGTACATCAGGAATTCGCGACTTCCGAGAGTCGCACAATATTATTGACAAACTCGACGCCCGATGCAATCGTTTACATCGTTTGCGCCCACATCCGGAGGAATTCGATGATCAAGCGATTTAGCTCAATTGCCTTGCTTCTGACTTGCTTGCTCGCGCTCTCGGCGAGGACCCTCGCCCAATCGCAACGCTGGAGCGAGGCGAAAGCTAACGCGTGGTATCAGGCCCAACCCTGGTTGGTGGGAAGCAACTTCATCCCGGCAAACGCAATCAATGAACTCGAAATGTGGCAGGCCGCCAGTTTCGATCCCCAGGAGATCGACAAAGAACTCGGCTGGGCCGAAGGTCTGGGCATGAACACGATGCGGGTCTTCCTTCATGACTTGCTCTGGCAGCAGGACGCTCCCGGTTTCAAACAAAGAATCGACACCTTCCTCTCGATTGCCGCCAAGCACCACATTCGTCCGCTGTTCGTGCTTTTCGATTCTTGCTGGGACCCATTTCCGAAGCTTGGCCCTCAACATCCGCCGATTCCCGGCGTGCACAATTCGGGCTGGGTGCAAAGCCCGGGATCGGCCGCTCTGCAGAATCAGGCGGAATACCCCAGGTTGAAAGCCTACGTGCAAGGCGTGGTGGGCGCGTTCGCGAACGATTCGCGAATACTGGGCTGGGATCTTTGGAATGAGCCCGACAACATGAACGAAGGCTCTTACGACACGAAGGAACCTAAGAACAAGAAAGAGTTAGTCGTGGCGCTGTTGCCTCAAGTTTTTGAGTGGGCGCGGGCGATGAATCCAACGCAGCCGCTCACCAGCGGCGTGTGGGAAGGTAATTGGTCGGATCCCGCAAAACTGGGTCCCATGGAACGGATACAACTGGAACAGTCCGACGTGATCTCGTTCCATAACTACGACTGGCCGGAAGAATTCGAAAAACAGCTCGGCTGGCTCGAGACTTATCATCGCCCCATCATTTGCACCGAGTTCATGGCACGTCCCGTGGGCAGCACGTTTGACGCGATCTTGCCCGTGGCCAAGAAGAACCATGTGGGAGCCATCAACTGGGGATTCGTTGTAGGTAAAACCCAAACCAATCTTCCATGGGATTCGTGGTACAGACCTTACACGCTGGAGAAACCGGACGTATGGTTTCACGAGGTTTTCTATGCCGACGGAAAGCCCTATCGAGAACGGGAAGTGGCGATCATCCGCGAGCTGACCGGGAAAGCGAACCCGAGGTAGTCAACTTATATCTAGTTCTTTGCCGTCGTCTTGCCGGTGAGCTCGCGAATGATCTCGGCCTCTCGCTCCCGATAGGGTGTACCGTCCTCGTGCAGCATGTCGTGAAACCAAACCGTGGGCGGCGTTCTGATATAAGGCCGCTCCCAGGAATCCCAGGGCAAATTCGTCTGCGTTTTGCCAACCACGAATCCCCAGTTGATCGCAGCGACATGGTACTTTTTTGCGATGGGCAGGACCGTATCAAAAGTACTTCCCGCCGACCGCGCCATGTATTCCGTGCAGAGCAATGGGCGATTGTATTTCTTCAGTCCTATCACATGTTTTTCAAAATCCTCGGGCCAGCTGTAGTTGTGAAAAGAGAGAACATCGGATTCCGCCAATTGAATTTCGGTGACCGGAGTGCGCTTTTCGGGTCCGATGGGAGTGAAATTTTGCTGAAAGGTTCCGCTGGTAAGAGGCTGTGAGGGATGAGCTTCGCGAGCCCACGTGAACACTTGCAGCAGCAGCGCGATCACCTCTGGACTGCCAGCGGGCTCGTTCCAAACATCCCAGGCCACGATGCGCTTGTCATTTGCAAATGCACCGACCACACCGTGCACATATTCCTTCAGACGCGGATATTGTGAAGGATCCTTGAGCGCCGGCAGACCGGGGCTCTGCACCCAGCCCGAATTGTGCACGCCCGGGATTGGCGGATGTTGCGGCCCCAGCTTCGGTTCAGCTTCCCAGCACGAGTCGAACAGCACGAAGACCGGGTGAACGTGATGCTTGTCCGCGATGGTCAGGAACGTGTCAATGCGGCGAGTGAAGGCTGCGGAATCCTGCTGCCAAAGCAGGTCGTGAAGAAACACGCGCATCGTGTTCATGCCTAGACCTTCCGCCCAGCCTAGTTCTTTGTCGATCTGTTGCGGATCGAACGTCTCCGCTTGCCACATTTCCAGCTGGTTGATTGCATTCGTGGGAACATAATTGCCGCCGACCAGCCACGGCTGCTTCTCATACCAGGCATTGGCCTTCGCTTCTGACCAGCGTTGCGCGTGCGCCTTGATCCAGGCGGGCGAGAGTAGTAAAACCAGTACCATGGCGACCAGCGTCTTTGTATAGCGTTGCTTATACCGTTTCATCGCGAACCTTCCTTGTCGTTTATCCACTTTCCGACAGCTCATCATTTCGAGTTAAAGTTGTTTAGCCGCAAGCGTCGGTTCGTGCGACGTTGCCGGCTCAATGTTTTTCAGTAGACGCTGCTTTGGATGACCACTTTCTCCAGAGATCCGGATTGGCGAGGAACGGGATATACACGCCACCGACCACCGAACGTGCTTGAAAACCGGATTGCTTGCCATCGGTCGTGGAATACCAGTCCGTCAGCGGAACCCGGCTCGGCGACTCGTTGACGAACTTCTGAAGCGGTGCGATTAGAGTATCGAAGTCCTTGCGATTGTCTGCCAGGGTCGCCGTCCAGACTTCCCAATCGAGCTTGGTGTAGTCGCGCCGGTTGTCGAGCGGCAGGCCAAAGGGACTCAGGTGGGCCTTGTAGTATTGCAGCTCGGTTTGCGCAACCTTTGCGGGAAACAGGTTAAGGCCAAGAATTCGATCCCACACTAAATTGTATTTTTGGCTCCACGTGCCGGGTTTGTCGAACGCGAGCCGGTAATGATCGCCATCTTGCGCCATCTGCGCCCACCGGTTCGCCATATCCTGGGCCAACTGGCGGTAGGTGGTCGCATCGGATTTTCGTCCAGTCATCTCCGCCAACATGGAATAACCGCCCAGAGCCAAAATCGCTTTGATCGAGAGGTTCGCGTTATGCGCGAGGTGTCCGGCAAAGTCGTCCGTCGAGAGCTGATTTCCCGGATCCATTCCCTCCTTCCGTAGAAACTCCGCCCATTGCGTCAATTGCGGCCAGAAGCGATTCGCGTAGGCGGCGTTGCCTTCGATCTTGGCCAGCGCCGCAAACATCAGCAACATGTTGCCGCTTTCTTCCACCGGCATCTGATTCTCGATCGTTCTTTCACCGCCTCCGTACACCTGTCCATTCGCTTTGGGGTAAGTGCCCAGATCGTGGGGCGCGAACGGAAAACGCCAGCGCCCGGTTTCGGTGTATTCCATCAACGGCTGCAGCTGAGCTTTCAAGAGCTCCGGGTTGAAGAGCAGGAAAAACGGCGAAGCGGGATAGATAACGTCTACTGTTGAAATGCAGCCATTGCTGAAATTTTCCTTGGGAAAAAGCATGGGGCGTCCATCCACGTCCGCCACGAGCTTACTTGCGGCAATAGTCTGCCGAAACGCCAGCTCTGCAACTTCCGTGTACGCGTCTCCTCCCACGCGGTGCAGATCCGCCGTCAACTCTTCATCAAACTGCCGGGCTCCCTGATCGAGGCTGCCGTATTCCTGTTCTGCTTTTTCCAGCAACTGTCCCATGGTCATCCCGTTGCGGCGCCAGTAAGGACGCATCCACCGGTTCAGGTATTCAATCGAATAAATATCGTCATAAGCGAGCAGAACATGGCGTGATGACGCGGTGCTGTTCACCTGTCCGAGATCAAACACCGAGGCCAACACGGTTCTCCGATCAGCCCTCCGAGGCACGTCCATGTCGTCGAATGACAATGCCTTGCCCTCCGCAAATTCCGACTCGACATCATCGCTCAACTGCGCGGACGCACTCGCGCCGGCCTGATCAGGCACGGCCAGCAATAAATATCCCCAGTCAATGCGAAGGTCATCGCCGGATTTTTGCAGCACCGGCTGCTCGAGGTCAGAAGCCCGCAGAACCGTCATTGCGTTGAGCCGGGAACGCGACCATGCGACCTGCTGTGTGCCTGTGTCGACTGCAAGAGACGCATCCGCGGCGAACAATAACTGAACGCTGTGCGGTGCTGCGTCCTGCGAGCGCACCGTCGTAGTGATATACGTGACGGGCCGCGACATCACGTCAGGGTCGCTCGGAAGCAACGGAGACAGGAAATCCACTTCCAGGGAGATGCCCTGGCCTGCAAATTGATAAACCGTGCGCGTGGGCGTGAGTTTTAATCCCGTCTGCGGGAGAGCGGCTGAGCCATGCGGAGCATCTCCCATCCAGCGAAAAACATTCCCGTCGATGCGGACCAGCCCGGTGAGGCGCTGCACCTTCCCCGTCCAGTGGCGAGTAGGCCCGGCGCTCAGATCGTCGCTCATCGACCAGATACTGAAATACGGATCATGCGTGACCAGCGGAACCGCGGGTGGTCGAAATGTTTGTGCAAGAGCGAACGTGCCGAACAGCGTAACCGCAGCCAAAAAGCTCGTCGAAAGGCGGGGAAGGCTCATGTAGCAAATCCTGTTCTTCGGTTAGTGGACCTGGTTATGTGTGCTCGCGCCATTGCGTTGAGAGTACTCAAACGCGGCGTAGTGTACTTCATCGAACCGCGAATGTACACGTTTACCTATGCCAACCAATTCCATTCCGATTGTCGGAACTTGCGTAATCGAACTTGCGTGATCGAGGATGAGTGATCGACGATGAAACCTCAAGCAGCCAGCGTGACCACGGCAGCACTGGCAGCAGGAAGCCAAACCTGCAACCTTCCTCGAGTTCCGCTGACCTCTTGCACCCGGGTAGGCTTCCACAGGCCGTCGTGAGCTACGCCCGCACCGCCCAGTGTGAGGCCCGATTTACTCTCCAGCGAAGGCCCTGCCAACCGGATTAGCGATCCGCTACGTAGGGGCGCGGATGTGCTCGCATCCATCACAACCGTCGCGTCCAAAGACGACTCCTTGTTGATGAGCGTGAGCACGATGCGGTCCCTGCCCGGCTGGGTTGCGTAAGCCTTGACGTTCTTGTCCCCAGCATCAAGAGCGCACCCGATGACGCGCCCGCCGGATTGTGCAAACGCAAGCATGCCGTAATACTCAGGCGCCGCCCAGTAATGTCCTTGCTCATTGTCACCGATCGGCGAGTAGGAACTGATGAAGCCGCGCTGGTTGACCCCAGTCTCCATGTTCACGCCGGCGCAACCCGCGGCCGCGAGCGTAAACATGAAGTCCAGCACCCAGAGAGCGGCGGCCAGCGTGTCGCTCACTCCGGGTCTGCCGCCACCGGAGAACGAGTTCACTTCACAGATGCGGTAAGGAACGCCGGAAGATTCCGACGCGGCCCGGAGTTTCGCAAGAATCGGAGAGAGCTTTGGATCGGTATGAAGCAGCTTGTCGATCGTGCTCGTCGGATTCTCGCCCTCGCGATAATAGTGGTGCGTCAGCAGCTTGATATCCTTGCCTTCGTCCACGGCAAATCGCGTGACCCAGTCGGTCGCAATCGCCGCGTCCGGCCCAGCAAAGGCAATGCCGGGGATCGCCTTCCGCAGCGCGTCACGACAGGTGCGATATTCGCGAAGGTAAGCATCGTAGTCGTAGCCCGTGTGGCGGTGACCTCCGTGGCGCCCAAACAGGTCAGGCTCGTTGCCGATTTCAAACCCAATCAGATTCCCTTTCGCCGCCGCGGTGACGGCCTTCGCTTCCTGAATCGCGTTTTCCTGAGTGCCGTTGCCCAGATTCAGCCCCCAGATGAGTTTCCATCCGGTCGCATCCAGAAAACTGCCGAGGTCGCGCAGCACCGCGTCGTTGACGACCGACCCTGCCTTTCCTTCGGGCGAAGACAGAGGCTGCCCCGTTGCGGAATAGGAAGCAAAGTCCGCAGTATTTCCGCCGACTCGGATAACGCCCCGTGTTCCCAAAGTGCGAACGAGCTGGATGTAAACGCCATTTTGACCGCTGAGCAGACCGGGACGCGCTACCGAAGAAATTTCGTACCCGAGACCCATGAAGTTCGGCGGGATCACCGCGAGAGTCTGTGCAGCATCGAGCGTGACGCGCACCTCGGGTCCACTCGATGCGGCTTGCAGCGTATGCGCAAGACCAGTGTGAGTTAAAGTAGTATGGCCGATCGCAGCCCCGACCGCTCCCGCCGCTTGCGTCAAAAATTTGCGCCGATTCATTGTTTCAGTCGTGTCCTTGGCCAGCACTAGCCGCCAAATACATTCATGTTCAGAAATTGATTCCGAAATTTCCCCTGCGGATCATACTTCTCACTCAATTGAACAAAGTCGGGCAACTTCTTATAAATAGATTTCAGCACGGCCGGCTTCGTGGTAAACAGCTTTCCCCAGTGCGGGCGGGCGTTGAATGGCGCTAACTCTTTTTCGATCACGGGCAACAGCTTGCTGACAGCTGGCCAATCCTGCTTCCACGTAAAGTGAATCGTCACGCAGGCTTGTTCGTAACATGGACTCATCCACAAATTGTCGGCGGCAATTGCGCGAATTTCCGAAATCAATAAATGCGGACTCACCTGGTCGCGCAATCGTTCAATCGCCAGAATCGCTTCGACCGCATGCGGACGGGGCACGAAGTATTCCGATTGCAACTCCTTGCCCGCGCTCGGCGTAAATCCCATGCGAAAGTGCGGCAACCGTTCGTACCACGGGCCGGGCACTCCCATCTGCTCCGTACAGTTTTCGGCGGAAAGTTCCGCAATCGGATGCAGATTTCTGGTGGCGAGTTTTGCACCGAAGAATTCCGGAGTCGCGTCAAACGCTTGCCCTTTTTCTTCGCGGCTCTTGATCCAAACTTCGCTAATGCGCTGGTTTTGCCAGTCGGTAAACAGGCTCACGCTGTAGCCACTGGATTCGATCGCGTCGAAGTGCTCCTTCACCGCCGCGAGCGGCATATTTTCATACACGTACTGCCGCATCATGTAGCTTGGCTGAATATCGAGCGTGACCTTTGTGATCACACCCAGCGCACCCAGCCCAACCACCGCGCCCCGAAAAGTTTCCCCATTCCGCTGACGCGACAGCTTAACCACGTCGCCATCGGCCGTGACGATTTCAAGCGCCGAGACCGCCGTCGCGAGATTGCCATTCTTTTCGCCGGAACCATGCGTCGCAGTGCTGCACGCCCCCGCTACCGAGATATGCGGCAATGAGGCCAGATTGTGCAGAGCAAAACCTTTGCCATCCAGGTACGGACAAAGTTGCCCATACGTGATGCCCGCGTTCACGGTGACGGTGCGCGCGTCCGCATCCAGCGCCACAACTTCGTTCATCGATTTCAACGAGAGGAAGTCGTCCGTGCTATCCGCGATGTTATTGAAGCAGTGCCGGGTGCCCAGCACTTTTAGTTTGCTCTGCTTCCTGACATAGCTCCGCACCTGCTCAAGCGTATCGGCGGAGTACAAACGGTCGGTGCCGTATTCGAGGTTGCCCGCCCAATTTTGCATTTTCTTATTATTGGATGCCCAGGTCAGCAGAGGCGCAACAACAGGGCTTGCAACCAACGCGGCGAAGAGCCGGATAAAGGTTCTCTTATTCATGACGATAGCCCGATTGCCCGAAAGTGCCCGATCGCCGTCGGCTAAACGGTTTTTCTCGATCTTTAGCCTTCCAGTCGCGCCAATTGTACACGTTTTCATTGTGCGCCATCTTCGGCCTTTGGTTACAATGCCGTCAGCCTTTCTAGCGGGAGTTGCAATTTGTCTTCTCGCGTTCGAACCCGTTTGAGCCGCCGGCGATTTCTCAAGCAAGTCAGCCTCGCAGGCCTGGCCTCATCCGCGCCTGCCGGAGTTCTCACCGCGCTACCCGGCGTCGTTGCATCACCTTCGAATCCCTCCCTGCAACCCGCAGCAAAAAATCGCACACCTCTAGCGCGCAGCGCGTTTTACCCTCTGCCTCTCGGTGCAGTGCGGCCGGCTGGTTGGTTGCGAGCGCAACTCAAGATTCAGGCGGACGGACTCGGCGGGCATCTGGATGAAACCTGGGCAGACGTTGATCCGAACAGCGGATGGCTCGGCGGCACGGGCGAGTCGTGGGAGCGTGGCCCTTACTTCCTCGATGGACTGGTGCCGCTCGCCTATCTTCTCGACGACGCGCGCCTGAAGGCAAAAGCACAGAAGTATCTCGATTGGACCCTGAACAACCAAGCCGCCAACGGCATGCTCGGACCGCGCTCCAACGACGACTGGTGGCCGCGCATTGTGATGCTCAAAGTACTGACGCAATATCACGAGGCAACCGGCGATCCGCGCGTGATTCCGGCGATGCAGCGCTATTTCGAATATCAACTCGCGGAAATGCCCAAGCGCGGACTGCGCGACTGGGGAAAGTTTCGCTGGCAGGACGAAGCCCTGAGCGTTATCTGGCTCTACAACCGAACCGGCAATGCGAAGCTGCTGGATCTCTTGCAGTTGTTGCATGCCCAGGGTTACGACTGGCTCGCGGAGTACGCAGACTTCCCCTACAAAGAACGCATCACGGCAGAGCGAATCAAGCTGTCGGAAGGCGGCGGTCTCAAGGATCTCGCGCTGGCGACGCACGGCGTAAACAACGGACAGGCCGTTAAGACCGGACCTGTGTGGTCGCTGGTTTCCGACTCAGAGGCTGACCGCAGGGCCGTGACGCATATGATCGCGGAGCTCGACAAATATCATGGCCTCCCGAATGGAATGTTTTCCTGCGACGAACATCTCGCCGGGCCGAACCCGTCGCAGGGTTCGGAGCTATGCACTGTGGTCGAGTACATGTTCTCGCTCGAGCAGTCGCTCGCGATTGTCGGCGACCCCGCGCTCGGCGACCGGCTGGAACGGCTCGCATTTAATGCTCTCCCCGGAACATTAACGGACGATATGTGGGCGCATCAGTATGATCAGCAACCGAATCAGGTGGAGTGCAGCCTGCACCGCGAGCCCTGGACCACCAACGGCCCCGAGTCGAACCTCTTCGGACTGGAGCCGAATTTCGGCTGCTGCACGGCCAACTTCCACCAGGGATGGCCGAAGTTTGCCGCGAGCCTGTTCATGCTGTCGCAGGACGATGGCGTGGTGGCAACGGCGTACGCACCCTGCGAGGTGCATACGATGGTTCGCGATACTCCGCTGCACGTGGCGGAAGAAACCGATTATCCCTTTCGCGGCACGGTCCGCTTGCACGTGAATCCAGCATCGCCTCTGGCCTTTCCGCTGCTGCTGCGAATCCCTGCATGGGCGGCGGGGACGAATATCAGGGTCAACGGCGAATTACAGTCCATGCCTTCGCCAGGCTCCTTTGCGCGCATCGAGAGAACGTGGAAGCCAGGGGATCGCGTCGAAGTCGAGTTTCCGCTCGAACCGCGGGTGTCCCTGTGGTTCCACGATTCCGTCGCTGTGGAGCGTGGGCCGCTGGTCTTCTCCCTGGGAATCGGTGAAGACTGGTTGAAGCTCAGGGATCGCGGCATGACCGCCGACTGGCAGATCTATCCCACGACCCAGTGGAACTATGCTCTGGCGGTTGATCCTGTGAACTCGGCGCACGACGTCACCGCGAGAGAATCTGAAATCAGCGATCGGCCCTTCAGCGCCAAAGGTGCGCCCGTGAAGCTCCACGTGAAGGCACGCCTGCTACCGGCATGGCAGGCCGAAGAGGGAGTCGCCTCTCCCGTCCCACAAAGCCCGGTCACCAGCGACCAACCCGAACAGACAATCGCGTTGATCCCCTATGCCGCAGCGAAGCTGCGCATTACAGCCTTTCCTCGGTTGAAGACTAGGAATGTCGGTTGATCTGCGTTCTCGGGTTACGCGTTCTGCAACGCCACTGCGCGAACCGGCGAACCGTCCCTGCCAGTGAACTTAAGGGGAACAGCCACCAGTTGAAACGAACCCGCCCGAATCTCAGAGAGGTTTGTGAGGTTTTCCAAAATAAGCACGTCGTGGCTTAACAACGCCACGTGAGTAAGAAACGGCGCGCGATCCACTGAGGGAAAATCGACCCCAACCAAATGCACTCCGCATTCAATCAGAAAATCTGCTGCATCAGGAGTTATGACAGGATGTTCGGTGAAGTACTCGGGACGCCCCCATTGCATCGCCCATCCTGTGGAGAGCACAACTTTTCCGCAACGGGCAATCTCGTTCGCGTGGCTGGTCAAATGAGTGCGCTCAATTTTCCCGTCGCCCGGAACATCCACATGGACCAATTGAGCCTCGCCGACGCAATGGCGAAGATCAACCTGATCGATGCTCGCACCATCTTCAAAGAAATGAAAAGGCGCGTCCATGTGCGTGCCGCAATGAATACCAACCGAAATCCGGCTGCTGTTCAGAGCCCGCCGTCCGCCCGGTATCGAATAGCGCGTCGATTCAAGAACGCGGATTTCCACCGGAGGGTATCCGGCGTAGACGGGTGTTGTCGGATCCAACGCGTGACTGAGATCGATCACTCGGTCTGCCACTCTCATACCGCTCCGGCCTTCTGGGGTGAATCAAGCTTTTTGCGCAACGCGTTGAAGAGCGCGCGGCCGGACTCGCAGAAAATGTCGACGTCCGACTGATACGTGATCACACGAAAACCCTGTCGTACTCGCTCCTGAGCTTCGGTTTCGCTGAAAGCGTTGTAGCAGGCGAGCTTTCCCAGCGAATTGCAGATGTTGACCGTATGCTGAATTGCCGCTTGATGTTCGCGATGCTCGCTGAAGTGCGTGTCAGATAGTCCCATCGACAACGCCAGGTCAACCTGGCCCATCAAAAAACCGTCGACCCCGTCCACGGCTAATATTTTCTCGACCATCGCAACTGCCTTGATATGTTCAATTTGCACCAGCAGGACGGTTTCTTGATTAGCCGTTTCTGTGTATTGATCGCCGAAATGGTACCAAGCGTCGCCTCCCCTAGAACGCCCTCCCAGGGGAGGATATTTGGCCGCCTGGGCGGCTTGTTCAGCCTCTTCGAGCGAGTTGACCATAGGAACCACCACTCCGAGCGCACCCAGGTCGAGGACTCGTTGGATCGCCGAGAAATGGCCGATTGGAACTCTCACGAGCGGCTTCGATCCGCTCATCCGGGCGACGTGGCAGCACTCGTAAGCTGTTGAGTAGTCGAAGCTTCCGTGTTGCATATCGAGAATCAGCCAGTCCCAGCCTTGCTGCGCCAGATAGCGGGAAATGGCTGGAAAGGGCAGTTGTTGAAACATTCCCAGCAGTATTCCCGGCGTCTTCGAGTTTATCTTTTGTTCGCGGATCTTCTTTTTTTTGCGGATCATGACTTCGTTGATGAGGCTTTCCCCTTCCAGTGCCAATCGCCGTTGCAAAACCGGGCGTTTACGAGGGTGCGTTGAGGTTCGCTGCCGGCGTAGACCCAGATCATGGCCATAACGTCTTTGGATCCATTCAGGAAGCGGTGAGGGCGACCGCTGGGGACCATTGCGGTATCGTATCCGCTCAGTTCGTATTGTGCGCCCATCACTTGGCAGGTCGCCGCGCCTTTGATGATCGTGATGGACTCGTCATAATCGTGAAGATGGCACGGCAGACCCGTGCCGGGCTGAAATTCCCCGTAACCACCGCAGATTCCTACAGATCCAAAGCGCCCGGCAAATAGATCGCAGAAACTGGTGCCGTTGGCAAGTCTATACCGCGTGGCCGCGCCGATTCTGACCATATGCTCCGGGTCATTCTCATCGGGCAGACCGTGGTTGCGATCGACCGATACGAAAGAATCCTTCACGAAATCTCTTCGTGGGTGTACCGAGCCGAACGCTGCGTGGATCATCAGTTTCTTCTTCGGGGAGGGGTTGATCACTGAGTGGGCAACTCCGGCGGGCACGTGGAGGCAGTCGAGTGGGCCCATCCGGTAGGTTCTGCCTTCGACCATCGCCAAGGCGTCTCCACTCAGGACGGTGAACGCTTCGCTCACGTCATGGCGATGATAAGGCAACGCGCTGGCTGGCGAGAATATTGCGAGCCCGGTGCACATTCCCTGGACACCGCTGGCTTCGGATGCCAGCTCTCGAAGGAGCACTCCGGGGGCGATCTGCACAAGACTTTTTGCCCGCCCGGAGATTATTTTTTCCGTTCGCGCGCTGAAATCGGACGGCAACGGAGCGGAGCTCGCGAATCCTGATGTACGGATGTTAGTTCTTGCCATCTTCGCGCTTTCCGTCGTCGCTCTTGCCATCACTCTTAGTATCACTCTCATCTTCGCTCTCAACTTCGCTCTTACCATCTGCGCCCCGGGTGTCAGCTCGCCGGTAGAATCCGGGTGTGGCGAGTTGAAGGATCGACTCTTCGTTCATCGCGTCTCCCGCCAATTCTCCACTCAGGCGGCCTTCACGCATCACGATGATCCGGTTACTCAGAGCGAGTAGTTCGGTCAATTCGGAGGAGACCAGGAGAATGGACATGCCTTCTTGCGTGAGTTCGCGAATCAAACTGTATATTTCCGACTTAGCCCCCACGTCAATGCCGCGGGTTGGCTCATCGAGCAGCAAGACCAGCGGATTCCTGGCCAGCCATTTGCCCAATACTATTTTCTGCTGATTTCCTCCGCTCAACAGGAGCGCCAGTTGACTGAGCTTTTGGTAGCGAAGGTTCAATCGTTCCGCGTACGACTTCGCGAGTTGATCACGTTTGCGCTTTCGCAGAATGCCGAATGTTCCCAGCTGCCGCAGGTTGGGGAGAGCGAAATTTTCCGCGATACTGAGATTCAGCGCCAGTCCGTGAAGTTTGCGATCTTCTGGAACATAGGCGATTCCGGCCGACATTGCATCTTTTGGAGACCGAATCTTCAAGGCAACGCCGTTTAATGAAATCTCGCCCCTTGCCAACCGGTGGACGCCAAAGAGAGTTTGCAGCAGTTCGGTGCGCCCGGCGCCGACCAATCCGGCAACTCCCAGAATCTCGCCGCGCCTGACCTGAAAATTGATATCGGTTAACACTCCCGTCACAGTCAGTCCTGAGACTGACAGGCAGGGGGCGTCGCCGGCGAATGGGCGGCTGGCTTCGGCCTTCAGAATTTCTCGACCGACCATGAGGCGGATTAATTCACCGGGATTGGTATCGGAGACCGGCTTGGTAGCAACAAGGTTTCCATCCCGCAGCACGCTCACGCGGTCGCAGAAGGAAAAAATCTCATCCAGACGGTGGGAAACGTACAGCACAACCTTTCCAGATGTTCTCAGCTCGGTCAGGATTTCTCCCAGCCGGGCAACTTCAGCTGCGGCCAATGAGGAGGTTGGCTCGTCGAAAAGAAATACATTCCCTTCTCCGGTCAGAGCTCGAGCGATCTCGATCAATTGTTGTTCCGCGACACCGAGGCCGGCGACCGTGCGTTGGGGCGGAAGATGGTCCAGACCCACTCGTTGCAGCAGCCTTTTGCCAGTCTCGAAAACTTTCTTCCAGTTAATCCGCCCCAATGATTTTGTGGGAAGTTTTCCCATCAGCAGATTTTCTGCAATCGAAAGATCAGGCGCCAGGATGGGTTCCTGCGGAATGGTGCGAATGCCAAGAGAGAGAGCGTGTCGAACCCGGGAGACTTTTTGGTCTCCAATCACGACTTCGCCGCCGGTCGGTACGACGAGGCCGGAGAGAACTTTGAGCAGCGTGGATTTCCCTGCTCCGTTTTCTCCAGCCAGAGCATGGATTTCGCCGGCCTTGAACTCCAAGCTGAGATCGTTCAGCGCACGCACGCCCGGGAAATCACAGGTGAGGTGTTGAACAGCGATGGAAGAGACTTGGCTCAAAGCATTTCTTCAGTGGTGATCATCCATGGTGCAAACAAACCGACGGACTCGCGAGCCTAAGGTCCGTGGATCCGGTGCAATCAGGTCGAGCTCAAGAACAGTTGCCAGTGCTCAGTGGGCAGTGGCCAGATGAATCTGCGGTCAGGCCAATTGCAGCCGCAATGCCGTGTAACGCGCAGGGGAAGGCAAGGTGATATTGGCGTTCCCCTGGGCATTTCGAACCGGCAATTCTCGCGCAGCAGGCCACAGCACTTCGGCCGACTTGATTTTGACACTTGCGCTGTTCACCCGGATGTCTACGGCAGGCACTTCGCGAAATTCTCCCTGGGTGGCCAATTCAATTGCGTTCAGCACCTGCACCAGTAGCGAGCGCCTGTCTTTTTCCCAGAAAAATGTTCCATGAACGTACTCTGGGAAAACTTCGGATCTTAGTTCAGCGACGGGTTGTGGCACCATCAGCCGCATCACCTCGGGAACCCAGTTGCGAATCCAGAATAGTTTGCTGTTCATGGCTTGAAACAGGTTCACGCCGAGATAAAGCGACTGTCCTTTGCCGAAATTATTGAAAACCGCAGCCGGGCCGCCGCTTTCCTGCCCCGGCGGTGGAGGCCCCCAGTTGAACCAGTGGTGGTTGGGCAGGTCTTCAATCATGAAGGGCAGTCGATAGCGAAGCACTTCCTGTCCCGAGGTTTGATGCAAACGCAAGAATGAGCCGGGCAGACCTACTGTGCTTACCGCGAGACTCTTCGAGAGCGCATGGCCGCTCGATTCCAGGTAGATTGAGATGACATTGTCCTTGAATTTTCCGGAGGGATCGTAGGCGTACTTCTTCTCTGCGGAAACCAAGTCCACGCCGAAGACGTCAGCCAGCGGAAAGTTTGCACGGGGCTGTCCCTTTTCGTCGACGAGGCCGCATTTACCGGTGGAAAGCAATGTTCCACCCTGCTTGACCCAGTTGCGAATCACTTCTGCTTGTGCCGACCCCAGAACCTCGACCTCGGGGAGAACCAGCGTTTCAAACTGCGCCAAGTACTTTTCCGTGAGGTTGAACTCGGGAACGCTTTCCACGGGGCGTCCCGAATAGGTGAGAGCTTCGAGGGCGCCGGTGACGGTGCGGCGAAAATGCACTGGAAGCTTTTGGCTGGACAACTCTTCTCGCGTCGCCTCGCTGTAGAGCATGGCAGTGCTGTAGAGCGGCGTGACGTTTCCCAGAAAATGATCTACCCCTCGAACGTCGGCCCAGGTTTCTTTGGCGACACTGAACCAACGCTTGGAGAATCCCTGGCCGTCGAGTCCTCCGACGACGGGAGCATTGCCGACAATAAAAGTTCGGGCATTCTGAACGATGAGGCCGTCGGCTTTGACCCGCGGAATGGATCCCGGGTAGGTATCGAGATATCCCTGCTGACTGAAAACGCCGGCCTGGTAATCGGGACGGCCCCAGCCGCGCATCAGGATCGAGCCCAGCGAAATCCCGGTCTCTGAGGTCAGGGGTTCTGCGTAAATGAAACTTACCTTCTGCATGACTTCATTGGTGAAAGTTTCTGGTCCGCCATTCAGGGAGACGATAAGTTCCGGGCGATGCTTGCGGGCAGTCGTCAGAATCTCATCCAACATCTGCGTGGTCGTTCGTTCCTGGTGCCACTTGTAACGAAGGTCGCGGCCTTCGCGGGTCTTGAAACCGTCGCGGTAAGGATCTCCCGTATGGCTGGAATCCCAAGCTTCCACGGTATGCTTGCAGTAGCAGAATGGGTCGCGTCCATCGGCGGTGTAGAGGACGAACTGGATCCCGAAGATATCCAGAAATAGTTCGTCGATCTCATAGCGGGAGAACAGTTCGTTAATCATGGCCAAAACATATTGGCGGTAGGGACTGTCGAGACAAGTGATGAACCAGCGAAAGCGCTGCTGCTCGCCTTCGGCGTTGACCCATCCCCAGTCGGGGTGGGTGAGCACTGCCTGATTATTGAATTGCAGGCTGTAATAACAGACCACCGACATGCCCAGCCTGCGGGCGATTTTGACCTCCTGGCCGAAGAAATCTCCCTTGAGGTGAGGATGCCGCACGGCCACATCGCTTTCGTAAAAGGCATAGCCCCAGTGATCCTGGGAATAAAACATCATGCTTTCGGCACCGGCATCGCGGGCTGCGGCGAGCGCAGGTTCCAAATCGATTTCGAAATTTCCTTCGGGCGGGGTGTGGCATTCCCACTCCATCATGCGATAGGTCTTGTTGGGAGGGACGATTCTGGTGGCTGCCTGACTTTGCGCCGGAGCAGCGCCAGCGGTAAATAATGTTTTCTTCAGCGGGACGGGAAGGAACATCGAGCCGGCCAGGACTGAACTCTTGCCTAAGGTCTGAAGGAATTGGCGGCGGGGCAGGGCAGGGGAATCAGAAAATGGCTTCGTCATGGAGGCCTCCGGGGTGAGGAGTTAATGAATTACGAGCTGCTCGTTTGTAAACGATTACATGCGGAAGGCAGCATACCAGAACTGACGACTTTTTAATCCTTCAAATTCTTAGAACAATTTGTCGAGTAGACAGGTTGCCTACCATTCTCCAAACACCTGGCGAGCATTCGTCTTGTCCACGCGCATCACGGGATTGCGTACCCAGCGCATCACGGGAGGCCAGCCGTTGGCAACGTCGCGGGCGACACGAGCCGTGTTAATTCCCTCGAACGACGGGGATTGCGTGCAACTGCCGTACATCTCTCCGGCAAGAATGGCTTCCAGCCCTTCTTTGCTGGAATTGATCGAGATCAATTTCACTTGCTGCAGTTTTCCCGCTGATTTGATGGCCTGGAGAGCGCCTACGGCCATGTTGTCATCTTGCGCCATGATGGCGTTGAGATCCGGGTACGTCGTTAAATAGTTTTCCGCCACGGCGGTGGCTCGAGCGCGATCCCAGCGGGCGGTCTGGCGATCGAGAATCTGAATCCGGGGAGCGAGGCTCTTGAGTTCGTCGATGAAAGCAGTGGATCTCCAGTAGGCGGCGTCCTGTCCGGGATTGCCTTCGATGATGGCGATCTTGCCCTGACCATGGAGCGCCTCCGCCATTAGTTGCGCGCCGATGATGCCTTCCTCCACCATGCTGGCGCCGATGAACGATCTGAAAAGCGGCAGCACGGATTCCTCTGTCCAGCTGTTGGTACAGACCAGCGGAATTCCCGCCTCATAAGCTTTCCGGACACTCGGAACGATCGCTTTGGCATCCACGGGCCAGAAACACAGCACGTCCACGCGCTTGCCGATGAGATCGTCGGCTTGGGCCGCTTGCTGGGCCGGATCATTATTCGCATCTAAGGCGATTACTTCCAAGTTCAGCCGCTTGGCCTCAATGTCAAAGGCTTTGCGGTATCCAGCAAGGAACGGGGCCGCCGTGGAAATCATCAACAAGCCCACCTGTGAGGGGCGATTCTCGATCCACTGCCAATTGTCTGGTGCGCGGTTGGGCAATACCGCGGGCAGCTTTGCAAGGATGGCGTCAGCTCCTCTCAACGCGCTTCCTTGCGCCGACGAAACCGGCGCAGGAGAGGGTGCGGTTGACGAGGTCGGGCCAGGGGAAGTCCCTGCAGGTCTTTGACAGGCGGTTTGGGAGAGCGCGACTCCACTTGCCAGCAGGGATGAGTAATAGAGCCATTCTCTTCGGGAAAGACTTTCTGGCTTGCTCAAGTGCGGCCTCCTCGTGGCGTCGTCGGTTCGTCCTCGGTACATGCTCGGTACATCGAAAGTGCGTCTGCAGGGCTCACGTGTTCTTACCCGCGCTACGGCTGGATAGTTTGCGCACTGCGCAGGGTCGAGTGGCGCCGCGCGCTATCCAGGCCAGCCACCAAAATCAGTGCAGAACCTTTGATTGCCCATTGGTACGCGGGGGAAACGTTGAGCAAATTCAATCCGTTGGAAAGTACCGCAATTATCGCCATTCCGATGACGGTGGAACCAATTCCTCCGCGCCCACCGGACAAACTGGTTCCGCCCAGCACTATAGCAGCGATGGCTTGCAGGGGAGTGTCTTGTCCGATGATGGGAGAGCCAGTGTTGAGGCGCGACGCAAGGATCATGCCCGAAAGGGCGGCCAGCAGAGCGCACAAAATATATGCCCAGCATTCCCGCGATTCCACGGCGATGTCGGCGAGCCGGGCCGCTTCGCGATTGCCGCCGATGGCGTAGAGATCCCGTCCGAATTGGGTGTGTTGCAACAGGAGATGGGCGCTGAGTGCGACGAGGGCAAAAAACAAGATTGGCAGCGGGATGTAGAGAAACGAGCCACCACCTAACATCTCGAAATCGCCGCCCGGGCCGGGAATGGGATTCCCTCGGCTCAGCCAGAATGCGGCGCCCTGCACTATTGCCATCGTTCCCAAGGTGACGATCAGGGAATTGAGCTTGATTCGTCCGATCAGGAGCCCGTTGAGAAGTCCCACGCTCGCCCCGGCCAGCAGCACTAATAGTCCGGCAAAACCGATGCCCATCGGCAACGCGGTCACGAACAACACTCCACTGAGAGCGGTCACCGCTCCGACGGATAGATCGAGACCGCCGCACAAGATGACGAGTGTCAAGCCGCAAGCAACAATGCCATCCATGGACATCTGCAATAGCACGTTGCGCAGATTGGCCGGCTGAATAAAGCGAATCTCAAATGTCGAGATGCCAACGACAAGCGCTGCCAGCAACAGGAGCCGCCTCGAATTTCCTGCTGCAAGAAAGCGGCGGATCATTGGCGAGACCTGCGGCGGTAAAGATCGAACGCGACGGCCAGAACAATAATCAGACCAGTGGCGATACGCTGGACTTCATACGATTGACCGGCCAGCACCAGGAGGTTGCTGAGAACGCCGAGAAGCAAGACTCCTGCCAGCGTTCGTTGGATGCTGCCCGCCCCGCCCAATATACTGGTGCCGCCGATGACCACGGCAGCAATGGCGTCCAATTCGTAACCGTCACCCGCATCGGGTGCGGCCACGCCGAGCCGAGAGGCAAGCACCACTCCCGCCAGCGCGGCACAGGCTCCGGTGGCGACATAGGTTAGCGTCAGAATATTTCGGGAAGGTAGCCCAGAAAAGAAGGCTGCGCGCTCGTTGCTTCCAACTGCGAATAGTGCCGCGCCAATGGTGGCGTGATTGAGGATGAGATGCGAGATCAGAGCGACGCTCAGAAATACGATCACCGGGGCGGGGATGCCTCCCAAGCTGCTGCGTCCCAGTACAAGGAAGGCCGGATTCCCGTTGTACTGAATAAATCCTGCGGTGAAGAGATTGGCGGAGGCGTACACCAGATACCGGGAGCCCAGGGTGACGATCAGCGGATTGATCGCAAAGCGGCTCACCAGGGTTCCGTTCAACAGGCCCGCTCCGGCTCCCAGAGCGACCGGGCAGAGTATGCCGAACCAGACGTTGGTCTTCGCGAGTTGAATTGCGAGGACTCCCGACAAGGCGAGTATGGCCCCTACAGAGAGATCAAAACCTCCGCCGATCATGACGATGGTCATCCCGGAGGCGATGATTCCGTTAATCGCAACTTGCCGCAGCAGGTTGACGACGTTTCCGGAAGTAAAGAAGGCGGGAGTTATCCAATAGATAAGGAGGACGGACAGAACAGCGATCAGAGATGCGAGGACTTTCAGCTCTCGAGTGTGCCACCTGGGAAACCAGCTTCGAATTTGCATAGTCGAGAAGTAGAAATTGTGAGTGGCGAGAGTTCCAAATAGTCCAGTCTCACTAACCCGGCAGAAAATTCGATTTACATTCGTGACACTTTATCCTAGGATGCCTCCCACAGTCGATGATCAGACGGTAAGCAGTATCGCCCCTCTGTCAGCTGAATTCAATCTTCTTCTCACCAAGACCCATTGATAAACCATTTGAGCTGGGAGTCGTGCTATGGAGGAATACAAGAATGAACGCCTATCAAATGCTGATCGATGGAAAATGGAAATCTAACGGCCAGACCATGCCGGTCGTGAGTCCTGCCACTGAGGAAGTCATTGCCACCGTGCCAGTTGCTTCACCAGACGACGTGCAACTGGCGCTCGATTCGGCGTTCAAGGCGCAAAAAGAATGGGGAAAGCGTTCGGGCGTGGAGCGCGGGCTTGTCCTTCGGCGGCTGGCGGAGCTGGTGGAGCGCGACAAGGATCGCCTGGCTCGGCTGCTGTCTCAGGAGCAGGGCAAACCGCTGCATGAAGCGGTTGGGGAGATCGCTTTTGGCAAGAGCTGGCTCCCTTATTACGCTGAGTTTGACCGTCGAATCGAAGGCGACATTCTTCCGTCGGAGAATCGGAACGAACAGATATGGATTGTTCCAGCGCCGGTGGGAGTGGTCGTGGGAATTATCCCCTGGAACTTTCCATCTGCCGTGGCCATCCGCAAAGTTGCGCCCGCTCTGATTGCGGGCAACAGCATCGTGCTCAAGCCACACGAAGATACGCCGCTTTCTGCTCTGGAGTTGGCTAAATTGGCAGAAGAAGCTGGAGTTCCGCCGGGCGTACTCAACGTTGTTACCGGCCCGGGAGAAACGGTGGGCGAGGCTTTAGTGAAGAATCCAATTCCACGGCTCATCAGCTTCACGGGAAGCATCCCCACGGGAAAACGGATCATGCGGAATGCCGCCGACCACGTGACTATGGTTTCTCTCGAAATGGGCGGCAAAGCGCCTTTCATCGTGATGGAAGACTGTGATCTGGAAGCTGCTGTCAAGACGGCGGTGGTTTCGCGTTTCTTCAACTGCGGCCAGGTTTGCATTAGCAACGAGCGCACCTATTTGCATAAATCCATTGCCGCGCCCTTCCTGAAGAAATTTGTAGCTCAAGTGCAAGAGCTGAAGATTGGGAATCCGCTGGATGCTGGAGTGCAACTCGGTCCGAAGGTGAACCGCGAAGAATTGGAAAAAGTGGAGCGCTACGTGAACCAGGCTCTGGGCGACGGCGCCCGGGCGCTAACTGGCGGGCAGCGTCTTTCCGGCGGCGCGTTTGATCGCGGATATTGGTTTGAACCCACCGTACTGGTCGGGGTTCGGCAGGATATGACGATTATGCGCGAAGAGATTTTTGGACCGGTGATTCCGGTGATGGAGTTCTCAGATTTTGACGAAGGAATGCGGCTGGCCAATGATTCGCGCTTTGGATTGGCGGCATACCTTTTCACGAATGATATGAATCGCATCATGCGCGCGGTGCGAGACCTGGAATGTGGAGAGCTTTACATCAACCGCGGGCCGGGCGAATCCATCCACGGCTTTCACAGCGGCTGGAAAGAGAGTGGCATCGGCGGCGACGACGGAAAATACGGCCTCGACCACTACCTCCAGAAAAAAACTGTTTACTTGAAATTCGAGGCCTAGATTTGGAACCTGAAGCACGACCGGCGAAACGCTGGTCAGCGATGAGCGATGCGGCTGTAGACTTCCCTTTGGCGATGCTGGCAGACGATGTGACCGGCGGGTGCGATGCCGGAGTGCAATTCAGCCTGCGCGGGGCGGCGACTCGAGTCTACCTTGACGTTCCCGAGGAATTGGCTGCTCTTGCCGGGGTTTCGGTAATTGTCAATCACAGCCGTGGTGAAGCTCCCGAGGAGGCAAGCCGCAAAGTTGAGCAGGCATGCGACTGGATCGCAGCTTCGGGCGCGAAGCTGTGCTTCAAGAAAATCGACTCGACTCTCAAGGGGAATGTGGGAGCTGAACTGGAGGCGATCCGAAACAAGTTTCCAGATCGTCTAATTCTGGTGAGCCCGTCGTTCCCAAGCATGGAGCGCATCCTTCTTGATGGTTGGCTCAGGGTTCGGTCCAGCGAAGGAATTGAACCGGTTGATGTGCTCTCGCTGCTGAGGGGCCAGGGAGTGCGGAGGTTAACGCATATCTCTCAGCCTGCCGCGGCCAGCGTTAGCGACACTTTGGTGGAACGCATCCGTCATGCCGAGGCAGCTGGAGCCCGAATCATCGTTATCGATGGCGCTTCGGAGAGTCATCTTCGGGCGATTGCCGAGGCCGCGGTTCAGATCGTTCCGCAACCTTTGCTGGTGGGATCTGCCGGCTTGGCGGCGGGGTGGAGCGAGGCGTTGCTGAAGGCTGGCAACAGCGGAGCATCTGGAACAACAGAATCGGCTGGTCTGGTGCGTCCGGCCTCTGCTGATTCTGCTGCTGGCTCGGCGACAGGGCCGGTTGTCCTCTGCATCGGGTCGACGAATCCGGTGACGTGTCAACAACTGCAGCGCCTGGCAGACACTCAAACAGTGCATACGTTTGATTGGCAGCAGGACGATCCCAATCACGCGCTGGCCGCACTGGCGCAGGGTTGCCACGTGACTGTTCCAGTCCATCGGGATTCGGTGCACCTGGAAAATCTCCGGCGTCTGTTTTCTGCGATTGTGGAAACGTCCAACGTCCGCGGATTATTGTGCTCCGGCGGAGATACTGCGCGGCTGGTGTGCACGGCTTTGGGAGCTCAGGTAATTCAGCTTGGCGGCGAAGTTCTGCGCGGGTTACCTTGGGGGACGCTGCTAGGTGGCCCAGCCAACGGTTTGCCGACTTGCACCAAGGCCGGCGGATTCGGGAACCCCGACGCGCTTTGCGAAGCGGTGAGTTTTCTTGCGGCTCAACCGCGATCCGGGGAAAATCGACAGGAGAGTCACGGTGACGTCTGAAATTCTTAGCGCTACTCAGCTGGCCAAACTGCAGAAGGTTGATTCACCCACGATTGCAAACGTAATCGAACTGTTTGACTTTCGCTCTTACGTGGCGGGCTACAGCAACCTCACGCTCAAGGCTATTTATCCGAAGCTGCCGCCTGCTTTGGGCTACGCGGTGACCGCCACTTTCCGCGCAGCTTACCCCGCCGAGTCGGGCGATTCCTATGGAGGTATGCCGCAGCTGATTGCCGACGCGATGGCGACACCCGCACCGAGAATCGTTGTGTTTCAGGATCTGGACGATCCACCGCGCGCCGCGACTTACGGTGAGATCATGGTGACCACGTTTCAGAAGTTTGGCTTCTCGGGCCTGATCACCAGCGGCGCCGCGCGAGACATTGAGCAGGTGGATCGATTGCAGTTCCCTTGCTGGGCATCCTCGGTGATTGTGTCGCACGGCTACTGCCGTTTTTCGGACGTGAATGTGGACGTGACGGTGGGCGGTCTGCAAGTGAAGCCGGGCGATCTGCTGCATGCCGATGCCAATGGGATCGTGAATATCCCTCATCTCATTGCAGCGGCGGTGGCCGAGTTGTGCGAGCCATATATTCAGGCCGAAGAGATCATCCTGCAATACCTGCGAAGTTCCCAGCAAACTGTCGCGGGATATGGCGAGGTCGTACTGAAAGCTAAACACCGCATGGCTGAACTGAAAGATCGCGCTCGTGCGTTGATGAAAGCCAAGTCATGACCGCGCCTGTCGAAGCTGCGATCGTGCAGCCCACGATCGCAATCAGCATGGGTGATCCGGCCGGGATTGGTCCTGAGATCATCGTCAAGGCTCTGGCAGATCACACTTTGCTGCCGATAGCGCGCTGGGTGATTATCGGGGACGCGGAGGTTTGGCGAGAGACCGTTGCCACTCTAGGTATCGAGACTCCCGCCGTCGTGGTTCAGCGATTGCAGGATGCGGAGTCGCGGTCGTCGACTATTTTCCTCGATCGAGCACAGCTACAATGTGTGCCTCTTGCAGGAAGGTTGAGCGCGGCGTGTGGCCGGGCGGCACTGGAATATGTTCGGACAGTCACGCTGCTCGCTTTGCATCGCGAGGTCGACGCCATGGTGACCGCTCCATTGAATAAAGAGGCAGTAGTTCTGGCCGGGGTGCACTTCACGGGGCACACCGAGTACATCGCGGAATTGTGTGGAGCGGCCGATTCGCGCATGTTGTTGATCAATGACCGGCTGCGCGTTGTGCATGTGACCACGCACTGTTCCCTGCGTCAGGCCTGTGAGCCGACGGTGGAACGTATTCTTCGCACCATCGAACTGGGCCATGAGAGTCTTCAACTCCTGGGGTTCCAATCGCCGCGTATTGCCGTTTGCGGGCTGAATCCGCACGCGGGAGAGAACGGCCTGTTCGGCGACGAAGATGCCGCTTTGATTCTTCCGGCAGTACGGGCGGCCGATGCTGCTGGCATCCACTGCGAGGGCCCATTTCCAGCAGATACGCTTTTCACCAAGACGGTTCGTGGAGAATATGATTTGGTAGTCGCCATGTACCATGACCAGGGCCACATTCCGATGAAGTTGATGGATTTCGAGAATACCGTGAACGTTTCCCTGGGCCTGCCGATTATCCGCACTTCCGTCGACCACGGCACGGCCTTCGATATCGCTGGGAAAAATTGTGCCGATGCCACGAACATGAAGGCTGCTTTAAGGCTGGCCGTCTCCATGGCGCGGAGGAGAATCCAGCGACATTCTCCGAGTCAGGAATAGGCGTGGTCAGTGGAACAGAACCATTCCCGCCTTGCTACGGAGATTGTTGCTGCGGAGATCGTTGCTACGGAGATCGACAGATGCCCACTTTTCGCGCGGAGATACTGAAGCAGGTCGGCGGGCAAATTTTTGCCGCGGCCGGCGCCACCGGTGACGAAGCCCGGATTGTTTCCGATTCATTGGTGGAAGCGAACCTGGCCGGGCACGATTCACACGGGATTCTGCGGATTCCGGAATATGTTGGCTGGATGGAGCAGAAGCTGGTGACCATCGACGCTCATATCAGGATTGTCCGGGAGGCGGACGCCTTCGCTGTGGTGGATGGCGGCTGGGGTTTCGGCCAAGTGGTCGGTCGGGAGGCTATGGAACTCGCGATCAAAAAAGCCGAGCAAGCGGGCGTTGGGACAGTCTCAGCCAGCCGCTGTTGCCACATTGGCAGGGTAGGAGATTATCCCATGATGGCTGCGGCCAGAGGGATGGTGGCAGTGATGTTTGTGAACACTCATGGAGCCGGGAAGCTGGTGGCGCCCTGGGGCGGAAAGGATCGCCGCCTGTCGGCCAATCCGATCGCGATCGCTATTCCGCGCAAGACGGGAATTCCAATCGTCGTCGACATTTCCACCAGCGCGATCGCTGAAGGCAAAGTGCGCAGCATGTTGAACCGAAAAGTTTCCGTCCCGCCGGGCAGTATCGTAGACGCGGACGGCCATCCGACAACGGACGCAACCAAGTTTTATGGACCGCCGCCCGGAGCGCTCTTATCCTTCGGAGGACACAAGGGTTTCGCGTTGGGCCTGGTCACCGATATTCTCGCGGGGGCTCTCTCGGGGGCCGGCTGCAGCCGCAAAGATGCTGACAGAGTTGGCAACGCCTTTCTCGTCTTCGTCATCGATGTCGATCGTCTCAGGGGCGAAGAGTCGTTCTACGTCGACGTTGAACAGCTCGTCGAGTACGTCAAGAGCAGCGCCTTAGCTCCCGGCGCCAC
Organism: uncultured Acidobacteriaceae bacterium; assembly: GCA_963719575.1. Classification (GTDB taxonomy): domain Bacteria; phylum Acidobacteriota; class Terriglobia; order Terriglobales; family Acidobacteriaceae; genus Sulfotelmatobacter. The sequence goes on along the minus strand of CAVRCN010000017.1, from coordinate 659,414 downwards.
GGAAATTCTTGTCCCCGGCGAGCCTGAAGCTTTGGAAACGGAGCGCCGGCGGCGGAATGGCATTCCCCTGGATGAGGAAACCTGGCGGCAGATTTCCGATGTCGGCAGGAAGTATGGAGTTAGTGTGCCGCAATGATGCAGGATCGTCAGCAGCAAGCCCATCTCCAACAGGCACAGATCCAGGAGGCTCAACTTCAGCAAGCTCTGGTTCTTGAGGACGTGCAGAAGTTCGCGCTCCGGGAGTTGCCGATCCCAACACCAGGAGATCGAGAAGTGCTGATCCGGGTTGGTGCAGTTGGGATTTGCGGCACGGATCTGCATATTTTTCACGGGCTGGCGAACTACTGCCGCGATTCGCGCGGCGTTCCCATCCCTTTGTCCTCAAAGGCGCAGGTGCTGGGTCACGAATTTTGCGGATCGGTCGCCGCGGTAGGAAACTCCGTACGGCGCTGCAAGGTTGGAGACCTTGTGGCCGTGGACCAGTTTCTTTCCTGCGCGTCCCTGAATCTCCCGGAACGCTGCGAGTACTGCGAATCGGGCGACACCCATCAATGCGAGTTCGGAGAGGAACTTGGCATTACCGGCCCCCCCGGGGCCTTCAGCCAGTTCGTGGCGGTTCCGGAGACAAATGTTCTCGTTCTACCGCCGCAGTTTGATGTTGCCGTAGGAGCGCTGATCGAACCGCTGGGCTGCGTGATTCATGCCTGTAACCGGCTGGAGAAAGCTGGGACTCGATACTCACTTCACGGGCGACGCCGCGTCCGCCGGATGCTGGTCCTCGGGCTCGGGCCCAGCGGCCTGCTGTTCATTCAGTACTTGCGGAACGTAATGGGGTTCGACGGAGATCTTTTCGCGGCAGACTTGCAGGAGAGCAAGCTCAACTTGGCGGCTCAGTTCGGCGCCTCGCCAATCAATGTCCGAACCCAGGACTTGGTCTCTGAGATTCAGACTAGGACCGAGGGGAAGAAACTTGATTGCGTCATCGAGGCCACGGGCAGCGGCTCGGTTTTCGATAACATGCCGGCTCTGCTGCGCCGGCAGGCAACGGTTCTGCTTTATGGAGCGGGGCACTCAGGCCGCGACGTTGGATGCCTCACCCCGTTTCAGGCTGCGGAAATTCACCTGGTTACGTCGGGCGGCGCTTCGGGAGGGTTTGATTCCAATGGAAATCCATCCACCTACCGGGCGGCCATGCAAGCCATACACGACGGAAGAATCGAAGTGGGCCGACTGATCAGTCACCGCTATGATCGGCTCGTGAAACTGGAGCAGGCATTTGTTCAGGATTTCCGGCGGCCCGAATACATCAAGGGGATCTTCACCAGTGGCTAACACAGCCAACCCCGGTGTGGCTCCTCAGCTTCGACGCAATTCTCTCGGCCTTACAGAACTGGTGTTCCAGGGAATCACACACATCGCACCGGCGACGAATATCGTGTTCACATTTCCGATCATCGCCCTCAAGGCCGGACCGGATATGCCGCTCTCGTTCCTGCTTTCTACCGTCGTTTGCTTCTTTATTGGAAACACCGTGTCGCAGTTTTCCCGGTACATGCCCTCGAGCGGCGGCTACTATGCGTTCGCCACTCGCGGACTCGGGAGCCGCAGCGGATTCATGGCGACCTGGAGCTACTTGATTTACGAGATCCTCGGATCCGCCGGATGCACGGGCTTCCTTGGCTATCTCATCTCGGACATGCTGCAAACGCAGTTCCATGTGAATATTCCATGGTGGGCGATCGCGCTGGCTACATCTGCTCTAATCTGGGTCCTTACTCACTACGGAGTTCAGCTCTCGGCCCGGATTACAGCCCTGTTAGGCGGCCTCGAACTGCTCATTATGTTGGCGCTTGGAATTACGTTCCTGATCCATCCCGGGCCAGGTTCCACCTACCTCGCCCCGCTCAAGCCATCTTCATCTCCCCATCACTTCGGCGGGATCCTGGCTGGGATGGTTTTCGCCATCCTGGCGCTTAGCGGCTTCGAGGCTCCGGCGCCGCTCGCCCAGGAAGCCCGACTTCCCGGCAAGTATGTCGGCCGCGCAATCATGTTTTCGCTTGGCAGTATCGGCATCTTTTATATTCTTACGTCCTATGCCAGCGCGATCGGCTGGGGCACCGGTGACATGGCGGCCTTCGCCTCCAATCCGAATCCGTACTATGTTCTTGGCCATGCATTGTGGGGCGCGGGCTGGTGGTTCGTTGTCGTGGCCGTCATCAACAGCGCCGTCGGTGTCGGTCTCGCCTGCGCGAACGCTGCGTCGCGCGTGATGTATACGATGGGGCGGGCGGGCACGCTCCCGGCCAGTTTCGGGCGCATCCATCCCATCCATCGGACGCCTGCGTTCGCGATCGCCTTTGTGCAGGTGTCAGGCGCGGTGGCAATCCTGCTGGTGGGCCTGTTGTTGCAGCCCGAGATCATCTTCGGCTTCCTTGAAACCATTGCCACACTCGCGGTTATCGTCCTCTATGGGATGGCGAACGTGGCCTTGACGCGCTATATGCGCCGGGAGCAGCGAAACCAGTTCACGGTTTGGCAGCACGTTGTAGTTCCATGGATCGCGACCCTGGCGCTGCTTCCAGTTCTCTTTGTCACCATCTACCCGGAATCCTCTTGGCCCTACAACGTAACTCCCTACCTGTTTCTTGCAGCGCTCGTTGTGGGTTTTGCCTATATGCAGTGGCGCGAGTCGCGCGATCCCGGAACCCTTCAGCGAAGCGCGTCGATGCTCGTTCGCATTGGTAGCACCGAGGCTTGTGAGGCGGAGCGTAATGAGCCCATCGCGCCTCTTTAAAGTGTTTGCGACAGTAGTGTTTGCGGCAGAAACCGCGCGGCAGGGGCGGTTAACACCTTAGGTGTCAGGACCGTGACTCTTACACCACGCGCTTTCGATCGCGAGCCACACCATGTGTAGCAGTCAGGCAGTCTCGCGGTCCTCTTCCATACGCTTGAACAAACACCTTATAAAACTGGGCGTAGCTTCCGAAGCCGGCAGCGTAGACTGCCTCCGCCAATGTCTTCTTTTCCGGTTGCCGATAATGCTCCCAAAAACGCGAGAGGCGCAACGAATTGCGGTAGCGATTGAGTGCGACACCCAGTTGCCGATGAAATGTCCGGCTTAAATGCGCTTCGCTGGCGCCGCAGGCTTTCGCCAGGCTGCGAAGATCTTCCTCCCAGTGGCCATCGCCCAGAATTTTGAGGGCTCTGCTGACGACTGGGTGTAGCGGCACCGCATCACCCAACACTTTTCCTCCCCGTTGGCTGCGCCAGGTGAGCAGGAGCAGATGATGCAACCCGGCGTTGAGGCCGTCGGGATCGCCATGCTGAAAACAGAAACCGGAGCCGGCTCCAAAACCGGCTTCCCGGTTAAGTACGTCGGCATCCAGCGCTCCCTGCATTAGGGAATCCATCGTCTTGCGAATCAGATCGAAGGAGTTCGGCTCAAGCAAGGTGTTCAGCACGCCCTCATGTTCGGTTTCACCCCGCTTCAGCCCTTTATATACACTTGTGCGGCAAGACCTTGCGATCATCGCCGGCTTGAAGACGGCGACATAACACTGGGCATCATTCGAGCGGTCCACCAGTTGGTGTTCCTGTTCGGGGAAAAGCCACAACAGAGTTCTGGGTTGAAATGTGTAGCGCCTTCCATCGACGACGTAGGTAATCGTCCCCCGTATAACCAGGTTTAGCTCCAGCTCAATATGATGATGGCTGCCCAGTTGGGGAGGGTTTCTCGTGGACTCGACCAGATAGAGGAGGCCGTCATAGCCCTTTCCCAGTTTCAAGTCCTCTAACATATGGACAAGATACGATAACTTCTTGGCAGCTGTCGAGAAGACTTCTATGCTGCCTGCCGAGTAGAGTTGATCGGCTCGAACCGGAGTTTTTCGTCCGGGAGACGCGCCCACATTCAGGATCGATAGAGCAGAATCAATAGAGAATCACGTGCAAGCGATCCAACTCAATATCGTCGATTACGCAATAATCTTCGGCTACTTCGCGCTGATTGTCCTGATTGGCCTTCGCTTGCGCCGCCGCATGGTCAGCAGCTCGGAGTATTTCCAGGCGGGGCGTTCTCTCCCGGCGATCGTAACCGGAATCGCGTTTGTGGCGGCGAACACCGGGGCGCTTGAAATTATAGGAATCGTCTCGACCAGCGCGAAATATGGGGCGCGGGCGAACCAATTTTATTGGATCGGCGCGATCCCAGCCATGTTGTTCCTGGGACTCTTCATGATGCCAATTTATTACGGCAGCCGCACGCGTAGTGTCCCGGAATTCCTGAAGCTTCGTTACAACGAGTCCACGCGCGTGCTCAATGCCGTTTCCTTTGCTGTCCTGATGGTTCTGGTTTCCGGAATCAGCCTGTACGCGATGGCGATCATTATGCGGTCGTTCCTGGGGTGGAGCTTTGGGGCGAGTGCCATCGTCGCCGGCGTCTTCGTTCTTATCTATGTTGTTCTTGGCGGACTTACGGCGACAATTTATAACGAGGTCCTGCAGTTTGTATTGATCGTTCTCGGCCTCGCGCCCATGGTGTACTTTGTGCTCAGAGATTTTCATGGCATTGCGGGGCTTCGAGCAGCGCTTCCTCCAGACCTCAGCCATACTTGGAAGGGACTGAGTGTTGCGCAGCCTTTTGGGTCCGCGATGGACGTCGTGGGCATCGTCTTCGGACTCGGGTTTGTGCTTAGTTGCGGTTACTGGTGTACGGACTTTCTGCTGGTTCAGCGCGCCCTGGCTGCGCGGGGTGTCAAGGCCGCCTCGCAGACTCCACTCATTGGAGCGGTGGCAAAGCTGTTTTTCCCGGCTCTCGTCGTGATACCAGGCCTGGCCGCAATCATTCTTATTCCGAAGGGTCTGACAGAACGCTATGATTTGGCCCTGCCTGCGTTAATGTCTCGCTACTACGGACATGGCTTGCTGGGACTTGGAGTCGTGGCCATGCTCTCAAGCTTCATGTCGGGGATGGCAGGCAATATTACCGCATTCAATACGGTGTGGACGTATGACCTCTATCAAAGCTACATCGCTCGCGATCGGTCCGACAGGCATTACATCACAGTGGGCCGTGTGGCAACGGTGGTTGCGACCATCCTCAGTGTCGGAACTGCTTTTATTGTTCTGCGTTTCAACAGCTTAATGGACTATGTGCAGTTGCTGTTTTCTTTCTTCAATGCCCCGTTGTTTGCCAGCTTCCTGCTCGGAATGTTTACGAAATGGGCGACGCCGAGCGGAGGATTCTGGGGTCTGCTTCTGGGCACTCTGGCATCCGTACTCCATCATGCCCTTTATAGCGCGCGAATTCTTCCCTACGGAAGCGACATGTCGGCAAATTTCTATGGTGCGATGGCGGGTTGGAGCGTTTGCTTCGTCGTGACCACGGTCGTGAGCATGGTGACGACGAAAAAACCTGCTGCAGAGTTAGCGGGACTTGTCTATGTCAAGCGAGAGCACGCCGTGGGGGGACGGAACATATTATGGCCGTTTGCGGTTGCGATTCTGGCAGTTTGCATTGCGCTCAATTGGTGGTTATGGTGAACAACCCCTAGCGGTCGAGGAAGAAGTGGAGGAAGAATAATGACCCTGCGAGTTCTTTTGCTTCTCTCGATCTCGGCTCTGTCGCCATATGCCCCGAGCGGTGGCAACCCTCAACGCGAGATTGGCCGTGTAGGACACCGAGCGAAGTTTGTCGCCATTCAGTCAGATGGAAAATGGGGATTGGCAGTGACCGGCGCGGGGATGGCTTCGGCTCTACAGCCGCGGCCCATTGCCTTCGAGTTTTACAAAGCGCCCGATACGATCTCGCACCGCTCCTCTGGCTATGACCGCATCGAAATTTCTTCGCAAGGGGCAGTGGGCATCGCGGATGTGCCGGGGCCGGACAAAACGCACTTTACCGTCGAAGACCGGTGGCGCGTCAAGGGAAGCGAGATTCAACTGTCTCGCAAGGTAACGGCATCCGGGACGGCAGATTACGGATTCCTCACTTCTATTTCCTTTTCTCATCCCGATGCCCAATCCCGCTCGGAAGTGGATTACTTTGCGCCAGGAATGATCTACGGAAGCCCGGACCATCTTACAAAAACAGCAATTGGCGGAAGCGCAACCTATGGTCCGGAAGGGCGTGGTGAAATTCAAATTCGGGAGGACCGATTACCCGCTCCCCTCTTCGGAGTTCATTTTTCTGATGGTTCCGCGCTCACTTTGTTAGACCCGGCGCCCAACGGCGCGACCACGAAGGCGGATTCACACGACACGGGCGTACACACCATGGTGGACGAGAAGTTTCAGTTTGGAGCTGTAGGAGTGCACCTGGTAGCGGGCCATCATGAGCAGGGTTTCTGGTTCCCGGGAACCGAAGGTGAAGTTACTTATCGCGGGGATACTTATCCGGGGGGCCAGGTAGAGAAGTGGCGACGCCGCTATCATCCCGTCCAGGACGGACGCACTCAGAATTATCGGGTTCACTTCCGTTTCACGACTGAAGAAAAATTCCCCACGTACTACCGTAATGCCTGGCGATGGGCTTACGACACTTTGAAGCCACCAGTCACATGGCAAGATCTGGCTCTCATACAGCGGAGCATCATCGACGTACTTGCAAGCCAGGTTGTTGTAGAAGGTGACCGGGCAGGCATCCCCAATTTCCTGCTCGCCGTGCCCGACAAAGCGCTGCCGGCGAATCTCAAAGTGATGAATCAGAATGCGATCATGGGCTTCACTGGGAAAAACCTTGAATCAGCGGAATTCTTGCTCGCCGACGCACAAGTTGACCAGGACGCCGCGCGTGCAGACCGTGACCGCAATTTTGGATTGGCAATTTTCAAATCCTTTGTGCGGCTAAAAGTTGATCCTCCTGTTGGAGAAGGCTTTGATATCAAAACCGGGGAGCCACAGCTTGCGATTCCGCGCGATCATCGCGTTTATCTTCGTTCTTTCGGGGATGACATGAAAGCGACCTTGCGCGCCTATCGCCGCGAGAAGCGCCAGGGAAATCTTCATCCGGATTGGCTGGCGTGGACTCGGCAATTTGGAAACTGGCTCCTGACCCAGCAAACAAGCGATGGGGGATTCCCGCGGGCCTGGGTTCCTGTTTCCGGAGAAGTGGCGGATGCTTCTCCCGCGTCCACCTACAACCCTGTTCCGTTCCTGGTGCTGCTCACTCAGGAGACTGCCGACTCTCGATATCTCAAGTCCGCAGAGCGCGCGGGAGATTTTATGTGGACGCACGGTCAATCAGAAGGCCGGTTCGTGGGAGGAACCATCGACAATCCCGACGTATTAGACAAAGAAGCAGGCACGCTTTCGACTGAAGCATACCTGGCGCTGTTTGATGCAACCAAGGACTCCAAATGGCTCGATCGAGCCCGTGTCGCGGGTGATTACGCGGAAACATACATTTACATCTGGAATGTCCCCATGCCTGCCGATGAAGATGACGCGTTGCTACATTGGAAAAAGGGTGTGCCGACCTATGGGACCCAGCTCATTGCAACTGGACACACGCTGGTTGACGATTACATGTCCTTCGATGTGGATGAGTACGCCCGGCTCGGTCGTTGGGCGGGCGACCCGCACTACCTCTCAATTGCCACGCTTCTCCTGCACGACACCAAGAACATGACTGCGATTCCTGGACGGACCTTTGATTTGAAGGGCCCCGGGTGGCAGCAGGAGCATTGGAGCTTTGCGCCGGTCCGTGGATTTGGATTGCATCGGGGCTGGTTGCCGTGGGTGGCGACCAGTCAACTCAAGGGCATGTTTGGACTCAGGGACTTCGACCCAGAGCTCTATCGCCAACTCGCCGCGCCAAGTGCCGCAGGAACAAACTAGATGCCTCGCTTGAACAGGTATTTTCGGATTTTCACTATGGTCCTTGTTGCCACTTCCCCGTTTGCCCTTGCGGAGAAACCCAAGGGCCTGGTGTTGCCGCCTGATCCCGTAACACGGCAAGAACTGCTCGCCGAGATCGATATCAAAATGAATCGGGTGCACAACTTTCTTCGCGAGCAACATCTCGCAGGGATTCTTTTGACCCGGGTGAACAATTTCTCCTGGATGACGGCCGGAATTGCCGACAATGAAATTGTTATCACCAGCGAGGTGGGAGCCGCTTCGTTGCTGGTCATGAACGATGGACACAAGTATGTAGTGGGCGAAAACGGCGAGGTTTCCAGACACGCGCACGAGGATCTGGCAGGCCTCAACTATGAGTCCAAAGGATATGACTGGTATCGGGATCAAACTGCGCCCGAGCGAAAGCTCGAGATCATCCACCAGCTTGCCCATGGTCTTTCCATCGGGACAGACGTGCCGTATGGCGACCTCAAACTAGTGGCAGAGGAATTTTCTCCACTTCGCTATGAGCTCACCGAGCCGGAGATCAAGAAATATCGTTGGGTGGGGCAGCAAGCTACGGAGGCCGTGATCGCCGTCTGCCGGCAATTGCATCCCGGCCTCAGCGAGAGAGAGATCGAAGCCATGGCCTCGAATGAACTCATGCGGCGCGGGCTGCGGCCGACGGTCCTGCTCATGGGAGTGGATCACCGGGTATCTGACTACTATCACCACACCCCCACCGATCTGCAACTGAAGAACTATGCCATCGTCAACGTATGTGCCCGCCGGTGGGGACTAGTGGCTTCCGTGGCGCGGTTCGTGCACTTCGGGCCGATTGATCCAGATCTCAAGCGCAAGCTGCGGGCAGCGATGAAGATCAGCGCGGAGTACCAGGCAAATTCGAAACCAGGAGTCAGCGCCGGCGAAATGATCGATATGGCGAAGAAGTGGTATGCGGATGAGGGATTCGAGGGAGACTGGCAAGCCCATCACCAGGGTGGTGCGATCGGTTACGCGGAGCGCGAGTGGATCGCCGTACCGGGGTCGAAGGAACCGATTCTCGATCACCAGGCCTTTGCGTGGAATCCCATTATTCGCGGGACACTTTCTTTCGACACGATCCTTGTTTACAAGGACCAGGTTGAGAACCTTACCCATACCTCGGATTGGCCCTCCGTCCCGATTGTGATCGACGGCAAGACTTATCAGATGCCGGATATTTTGATTCGTTGAGATTGAGATGAATCAGTCCAGTTCCGCACCCTTCACCCCGTCGCCAACGCTCGACTATAGCCTGACCGGCGTGAATGCCACCCTGGCCATTGAAAAAGGTCTTGCTGAGGCGGATTGGTATCAATGTGCCGTACCGCGCGCAGTCATGCGCCAGCTTCTCGATCGCCGGGATGGGCCGGCGATTCGTAACACCCTTCTGTGGTTTGCTTTAATCTTCGCAAGCGGACTCGCGACAGATCTTCTATGGGGTACATGGCGGGCGATTTTGCCCTACGCTTTCTACAGTGTCTTGTACGCGTCGACTTCTGACTCTCGCTGGCATGAGACCGGGCATGGTACAGCATTTAAAACGGATTGGATGAACAATGCGCTGTATGAGATCGCTTCGTTCATGGTCATGCGCGAATCCGTAGTGTGGCGGTGGAGTCACACCCGGCACCACAGCGACACCATCATCGTGGGGCGCGATCCCGAAATATCCGTCCCTCGTCCCCCCAACGTTCGGAAGATTGTGATGTCTTTTTTCAATCTCTCCGGGTATCCGAAATATTTCAAAGGCATACTGCTGCACTCTATGGGCCGCATGTCCGCAGATGAAAAGACGTACATCCCCGAGACTGAGTTCCCAAAGGTTTTTCTAAGAGCGCGCATCTGCGTGGCTATTTACGCGGCCGTGATTGCGCTTTCCGTCGCCGAGCGCAGCATTTTGCCCTTCATGCTTGCGGGTTTCACCAACTTCTTCGGGACTTGGCTATTAGTGGTCTACGGCCTCACGCAACATGCGGGACTGGCGGAAAATGTCTTGGATCACCGCTTGAACTGCCGCACTGTGTACATGAATCCGATCCACCGGTTTCTCTACTGGAACATGAACTACCACCTCGAACATCACATGTTCCCCTTGGTCCCCTTCCATGCCTTGCCGCTCCTTCATCAGGCAGTCAAGGACGATTGCCCAACCCCTTACCCAAGTCTGTTCGCGGCGTGGCGCGAGATCATTCCCGCAGTGCTCAGGCAAGTCAAAGATCCTGCCTATCACGTCAAGCGCCGGCTTCCGGAGACGAGAAACCGTGGCCGCGACGACGCCATCATTGCGGCGGCAAAAGCCGATGCAAAGGGCTGGGTCGACGTTTGCCCGGCCTCCGCGCTTGCACCCGCCTCTGTTATCCGCCTCGACTATGGCACCAAGACATTCGCTATTTATCGCGATGAGAAGCACAAACTTTATGCGACCGACGGGCTGTGCACCCACGGCAATACCCACCTCTCAAACGGGCTGGTGAAGGGAGGGACCATCGAGTGTCCCAAGCACAATGGGCGTTTCAACCTGATTGACGGCTCGCCAGCGCGTCCCCCTGTCTGTCGCGGACTCGCGACCTATCCGATTGAAGAGCATGTCGGACGGCTTGTCTTGAATGTCGATCGGCCGTCGGGCGGCGCGGCGCGCGCCGCCAAGGCGGTTCAGTTCCGCGTGATCTCCAATCGCAGCGTCGCCACTTTCATCAGAGAACTGGTTCTCGCTCCGCTCGATGGACGAAGTTTCGAATTCACGCCCGGCGACTACCTGCAGATCGACATTCCGGTCTACGAGTCGATTCGTTATTGTGACTTCGAGATTCCCGAGCCCTATGCCACCGTCTGGCGAAACCAGCGCGTGTTCGATCTGGTGGCGCGCAATCCGGAGCCGGGGCGTCGCAACAACTATTCGATCGCGAGCAATCAGCTGATGGAGAAAACACTTCGATTCAACATCCGCATTGCGACCCCGCCTCCGGGACAGGATTGTTCCCCGGGCGTTGGATCCAGTTACATTTTCAATCTCCATCCCGGAGACATCGTGAGTGGCCTCGGACCTTTCGGAGACTTTCACGTCAAGCCCACGCTGCGCGAGATGATCTACATCGGAGGGGGAAGCGGCATGGCGCCGCTTCGGGCGCATCTTTCCCATCTCTTGGAAGCTGAGAGGACCGCACGTAAGGTCAGTTTCTGGTACGGTGCGCGTTCACGGCAAGAAATCTTCTACGACGAATACTTTCGGGCTCTGGCTGCGACCTTTCACAATTTCGCCTTTCATCTTGCACTCTCGTCGCCGCAGCCTGAGGACAAATGGGCCGGACCGGTTGGATTCGTCCATGATGTTGTACGGGAAGAGTATCTTCAGAAACATGCCGACCCGGCCGCCGTCGAATACTACCTGTGCGGTCCGCCCATGATGATCAAGGCTTGCACGAAGATGCTGAGTGCCTTCGGCGTCGCCGCCAGCCAGATCGCATACGATGAGTTTTGAAACACGTCGATCTCGGGTTTTGTCAACGATCGATCAATGGACCCTCACAAACTCAAGCGATGTGTAGGTCTCGACACCCTTATCGATCTCCGCACCGATTCCATTTGGCGCAAAGGGGACAATGCGTCACGCCATCAGCGTTTGCTGGCAGACGGCTTTAAGAAGTCCAACTTACCGCGGACTTGAAATGGCACAATCTGCATAACCCATGCCTTGGGACCTTGTAGTGCATGGTCATTTTCGTAAAGCATCGTTGTAGTTCAGCCATATCCTCAGGGAATGCTGACATCACATGCCGGACCGCTAGAGTCTTCCGACTCGATGCCTGTGCGTCTGATGAGATCCTTCAGAAGTTATTCGATTTGCTCGACGCGCGGCCGTTCATATATCTAAGTGGTAAACGACGGCCAAGTGACCTGCCCCCCATTTTTAGTCCAGGGATAATGAGACTTTCTCCGGTTTTTGTTCGCCCCGCAGCGTAGCGGGGATGGGGGTCTGGGGCAAGGGGCCGGCGTTTGAGGCCCCTTGCCCCAGTCCAGCAATGTAGAAGCCTGCCTTCCACGAAGCGGCAAACTCCATGGGTGTTTTGTATTCCAACGCCGAGTGTGGTCGCACGTGATTGTAGTCCGCCTTCCACTCGGCGATCTTACGACGGGCATCCGCCAGATCGAAGAACCAGTTTTCGTTCAGGCACTCATCGCGGAACTTGCCGTTGAAGCTCTCGATATAGCCGTTCTCCATCGGCCGCCCCGGCGTGATGAAGTGCAACTGGACTCCGTTCTCGTAGGCCCACTGGTCCACCACCTGACTGACGAACTCCGGCCCGTTGTCGATCACGATCATCTCCGGTTTGCGTCCCTGCTGTTTCAGTCCTTCCAGCATACGCACCACACGCGCTCCCGGAAGCGAGGTGTCGGGCTCGATCTCCAGCGCCTCGCGGGTGAAGCCGTCCATGAGATTGAACGTCCGGAACTTGCGCCCGCTGGTGAACGCATCGCTGGCGAAGTCCATCGTCCACAGTTGATCGGGCTGCGTCGGGCGCGGCGGCAGCACCAGGCGCGATCCGGCGCGTCGGCGTCGGCCCCGCTTCCGACGAAGGCTCAGCTTTTCTTCGACGTACCGCCGGTACACGCGCTTGTGATTCGCTTTCCATCCTTCACGCAACAGCATTCGCGTCAGTCGGCGATATCCGAACCTTCGCCGCTCCGCCGCCAGCTCGCGTAACCTCACGCGCAGTCGCGGGTCCTCGGGCCGTGGCACGTAGCGATACGTCCGGCGATAGATCTCGATCAGCCCGCAGGCGCGTCGCTCTGAGACCGCTACTTCCGAGCGCATCATGACCACTGCCTGCCGTCGCAACTGCGGGCTCACCATTTTTTTGTAACCACCGCCTGCAATGCGCGCTTGTCCAGAAGCAGTTCGGCCACCGTGTGCTTCAACTGCCGGTTCTCCTCTTCCAGCGCCCGCAACCGCTTCGCCTCGCTCACTTCCATCCCGCCGTACTTCCCCTTCCACCGGTATAGCGTCTGCGACGCGATCCCGTGCTTGCGGCACAGTTCCGGCGTCGGCACTCCAGCTTCGGACTCCTTCAAAATGCCAATGATCTGCTGTTCGTTGAATCGACTCTTGCGCACGACTCCTCCTCGCCCTGGGCGGGCCATTCTAAATGGCAGAAGTCACATTTCGTCTGGACTAATTTCCGGGGGGCAGGTCAGAGGCACTCCTGCAACGTCAGTAGCTAGAGCCTCGACACACTCGTTGGGTGTTCCGGCTTTACCGTGGGTTTTCGTCAGACTTGGAGCACATCGCCGTCGCGAGCAACCATCTCGTACAAAACGGGATTGACGAAGAAACCGATGAAGAGGCGAGAGATGAGGCCCGCCACGATGACGATGGCGAACGGCTTTTGAGTATCCGATCCGATGCCGGTGGAAAGAGCGGCTGGCAGCAATCCAAGGCAGGCCACGAGAGCCGTCATCATAATCGGGCGGAGTCGCAAGAGCGAAGCCTCTCGTGTGGCCGCGCGAATATCCATTCCTTCCTGCCGCAACTTGTTGATGTAGGAGACGAGAATGACAGCCGTTTCCACTGAAACCCCGAGCAAAGCGAGAAGCCCCAAGACCGATGACACACTGAAGGGTGTGTGAGTGATCTTTAGCGCAACCAGCGCACCCACCGGTTCAGTCATGATTACACCCAAGGCAATGGTGACGGGGAACTTAAAGTTTCCGTAGAGCGCAAACAAGATCATGAAAATTATCACTACGGCTAACGGACCAATAAAATACATCTGCGATTTGGCCTCGAGAAACTGGCTGTATTCGCCGCCCCATTCCATGCGGTAACCCTGTGGCAGTGTCACTGCCTTCTTGACTGCTGCTTGCGCGTCTCGGACTGCCCGCTCCAAATCACGCCCCTCGATGCTGTACTGGACGCCGATGTAGCGGGAGTTGTTTTCACGATAAATAAAGGATGCACCGTTCCCCTGAGTAATGTTGGCGAGCTGGCTGAGCGGGATCTGCTGCCCATCCGGTGTGCCGACCAACAGATTCCCGATCTCGTGTGCGCTGCTGCGGAATTGGGGTTGCATGCGGACAACCAGATCGAACAGCTTCTCCCCCTGAATGACTTGAGTGACCGCCTGCCCGCCGACTGCGGCCGAAATCACAGCTTCCACGTCCGCAACGTTGATCCCGTAGCGGGCAATCTTGTCGCGATCGACGTCGACCAGGAGGCTCGGCTGGCCAAGTTCGCGCACAACCGTGAGTTCGGTAAAGCCGGGTACCTTGGCAAGTGTGTTCTTGATCTGTATGGCCTTGTCCTGCAGTACGTTCAGATCGTCACCATATACCTTTACCGCTAATGAGCTCTTGAGGCCAGTCAGTGCTTCATCCACAGCATCTTCGGCGGGCTGGGTATAGTTGAAGATAATCCCAGGGAAAGCGGTAAGTTTCTGATTGATCGATTCAATGAGTTCTTTCTTCTTGCTGATCCGGCCTGTCCAAGCTTTATCCTTATACGGTTTCAAGCCGACGTAGAACTCGCAGTTAAAAAAGCCGGTGGGATCCGTGCCATCGTCGGGCCGCCCTAACTCTGAACCCACCACAGTGACCTGCGGATAGGACATCAGAATGTCGCGTATCTGGGGAGCGATACTGCTGGCCTCCTCAAAGGAAATGGTGTAAGGCATGGTCGCCCGCACCCAGAGCGCACCTTCATCGAGGTGAGGCATGAACTCACCGCCGATGAATGGCACGAGCAGCAGTGTCGCCCCGAAGATGAGGGTCGCGATCGCGATGGTGGTCTTGGGCCGGTCAAGTGACCAATCTAGCTGGACTGCGTATTTCCGCTTCATCCATTCGAATGCGCGATTCGGTTTCTCGCGCACACCGTTCTTGAACCAGTAGGAGGCGAGCACAGGGATCAGGGTAAGCGTCAGGATGAGCGCCCCGACCAGCGCAAACGACATAGTCTCAGCCATGGGGTGGAACAGCTTGCCCGAAGGTCCGCTCAACGCGTAAATCGGCAGATAGCCGGCGAGAATGACCGCCACCGAATAGAAGATCGGCCGATCCACATCTTTCGCCGCCGCAAGAATGACTTCGTTCAGGTTGTACGGCTGTCCCCCTCGCAGGGCCAGTTCGCGGTAAATGTTTTCAATCATCACCACGGTCCCGTCGATGACAATTCCGAAATCAATCGCTCCGATAGAAAGCAAGTTCGCGGCAACGTCGTGCGCGTGAAGCACGATGAAAGCAAACAGAAGCGAGAGTGGAATCGTCAGCGCAACAATGACCGCGGCGCGGAAGCTGACCAGAAAGAAAATCAGCACCAGCAGAACCAGCACCATGCCGCGAAGCAGGTTCGCCTCCACCGTGTCGGTGGTCAGATCCACTAATTCGCTGCGGTCGTAATAAGGATGAATCTTGACGTCAGGCGGCAGGATCTGGCGATTTAGTTCCTCCGTCTTTGCTTCAACTCCCTTGAGGACGTTCTGAGTCTGTTCCCCGCGTAGCATTAGAATGACGCCCTCAACGGCATCGTCATTCTTTTGGAATCCGAATTCGCCCAGCCGCGGCGCGTGGCCGATCGTCACCTCTCCAACATCCCGTACACGGATGGGTACGCCTTTGTTGGCACCGACCACGATGTTTCCAATGTCCTCTGTGTTACGCACGAGGCCGATGCCGCGAACGTAGTAGAACTGTCCTCCCTGAGAATAGAAGCCGCCGCCAGCATTCGAGTTGTTGGCCGCTAGAGCAGTGACGACCTGCGGAATGGTGAGGTGATAACCATAGATGCGCGCCGGATCAAGCAGCACCTGGTATTGCATCACCGTTCCGCCGAACCCTGAATCGTCAGCTACTCCGTGGACGGATCGATAGGAGCGCTCCACCACCCAGTCCTCGATCGTCTTTAGCTCTTGCGGTGAGCGGTCGGGGCTTTCGAGCACATAGCGATACACCAGGCCACTCGGGCTAAACAGAGGCGCAAGGCTCGGGGTTACACCTGTTGGCAGCGTGGCTTGAGCAAGCCGCTCAAAAACAATCTGCCGCGCAAAGTAATCATTAGTGCTTTCCTCGAAGGTCAGGATGAGATCGGACAGCCCGTACAGCGAGATAGAGCGCATTACCACCATGTGCGGGACGCCGTTCATCTCAAGTTCAAGGGGAAGAGTGACCAGTCGTTCGACTTCTTCGGCGGCATGGTCCGGCCACTGTGTGATGATTTCGACCTGCGGAGGCGAGAGATCGGGATATGCGTCCACGGGCATACGCTGGAAAGACAAGATCCCGCCGACCGTGATGAAAGCGGTCAGCATCAGCACCAGGAACCTTTGCCGCAGCGCCGCTTGGACTATTCGGTGGATCATTCAGAGGTGGACACTATCCTTGCCAGAGTTTTGAAACGTTTCTCAAAGCCTGCCCGATCCGGCTAACGCTGCAGCGAGTTCGCAAACTGCAGGAACAAGCTGCCATTTCCTACGACCTGGTCACCCGGTTTCAGCCCGCTGATAATCTCCGTCTTGCCGTTCAGGCTTTCTCCGAGCGTAACCGAGCGTCTGCCAAATTGGTTCGAAGATGCCGCGGCATAGACAAAAGGCTGGTTCTCCGTATCGCGCAGGATCGCTGCATCCGGGAGCGCGATGGCGTTTGGGATCGTGCCCGCGTTTACAGTCGCAACCACGTACATATCTTTCTTCAGTTTTTCGCCGGGATTGTTGGTCTCGATGCGTGCCTGCAGCGTACGGGTGTTCGGATCCAGCGAAGCTGCCACATACGCGATGCGCCCATGGAACACCTCGGGATAGGTATCCGTCTGAATTGTGACTTGATCTCCTACGCGCACGTAAGGCAAATCCTTCTGATAGACATTGACCAGCACCCAGACCGTGCTAATGTCGGAAATCATGAAACATTGGGTGGTGCCGGGTTGAATAAGTTGTCCCGCAGAAACATCCTGCTCTACCACCAGGCCGCCAATTGGCGCCTTTACCGGAACTTCAAAAGAAGGCGGGGCTTTCACGAGCGCGTCAGGATCAGTAACTCCCATGACTTTTAGTGCGGCTTGCGCCGCTACCAGGTCTCCGCTGGCCTGCACCTCAGTCGACTGCGCCTGCTCCACATTCTGCTCTGCAATCGCATGATGCTGGTACAAGTCTTGGGCTCGGGCGTTGGCCTTCTGCGCCAGAGCGTAGGCATCCTTCGCTTTCAAATAGTTGGTGCGGAGCTGCGAGTAATCGGGGCTCGCCACGTACAGCATGGGCTCGCCTTGAATTACTTTTTGTCCGGGAACCACCACGACTCTGCTGACCGGTCCGCTCACCTGCGTTATGACCGGTGTGGTGCGAAAACTGTTGTAAGCCACGGCTCCCGTCAGCCGGAGCGATCGAGTCAGTGTCGTAGGTTGTACGGTCAGCACTTGCACATGCGACATCTGGTCCTGCGGAACGGTAAACAGCTGGGGATTGCTGGAGTTGTTCGCGCCGCCAGAGTTAGCGGAGGCATTTGATCCCGACCCCTGGCAGCCCGCAAGCACCATCATGATCGCCGATAGGGCGGCCAGTGCAGGAGTCAATCGCTGCCCACGATTCTCGCGGATACTCATGGCAGGTTTCTCGT
This sequence comes from uncultured Acidobacteriaceae bacterium, assembly GCA_963719575.1. Taxonomy (GTDB): domain Bacteria; phylum Acidobacteriota; class Terriglobia; order Terriglobales; family Acidobacteriaceae; genus Sulfotelmatobacter. Next base: position 641,930 of record CAVRCN010000017.1, on the reverse strand, counting down.
TCCCACCGCTTCCTTCAGTTGTTCCAGAGCGGTCATATAAGAGGCCAGCGCTTGGCGATAAGCCAATTGAACCGAACGGTAACTGCGTTCCGCGTCGAGAAAATCCAACAGGCTGGCGGCACCGCGTTTATACGCATACTCGCTGATATCGCGCGAATCCTGAGCTTGCTGGAGATATCCGGAAGTATAGAGTTGCACCACGTCGTCGTTGCTCCTGACCGTCTCATAGGCATTGGCAACATCGGAGAGAACCGTATCGCTGGCTGCTCGCTGCTGCTCCTGTGCCTGGGTGAGTGCATACCCGGTACGGGCGATCTCTCCCTGATTACGGTTGAAGATCGGCAACTCAAAATTCGCAAAGATCGAAGCAGTGTTCTCTCCAGAAACATGGGTAAAGTCGTAGGTGCCATTTACGTCCACCTTGGCGTTTGCTTTGGCCAGCAGGATCTGGCTCTGTGCGGCCGTTATCCCCAATTCCGCGGCCCGAAAGTCGGGCCTCTCGCGTAGCGCCTTTGCCTGCAAATCTTCCAAGTTCACCTGGAGCGACTGGTACGCCAAATCGCCAATCACGTCATAATCGGCCGGGACCGCGTTGTAGCCGAGGAACTCACGCAGGCCGACAAGCGCCTGCTTTTTCGCCAGGCGGGCAGAGGACACATCGGTCTGAAACTGCAGAAGCTGCAGCTTGATCTTAAGATAATCGCCTTCGCCGATGTAGCCCGCCTTGAGTTGAGCCTCGCTGATGTCGACGGTCTGCTGGAAGCCCTTTAGGTCCTGAAGTGCAAACTGAAGAGTGGATTCCGCCAGTAAAACACTGATGAACTGCTGGCCTACATTGAAAGCCAAGGTTCGCTCGGCATCGCCGACTTGGGCACGTGTGACCGCAGTCTGATCACGAGCAGCCTGCAGCCGCCGCTGCCGCTTGTGGCCGCGTTCGAACAGGTACCCGATCCCAACATCGAATTGCTGAGTCTCATTCAGATTCTCCCCCGAGAAATCTTGCGGACTGAAAAATGGGACGAACTGGCTATCAGCCCCAAGAGTCGGATTGGGGCGCAGGTTCGCGGTAATCTCCTGAGCCTGATTCTGAAGAATCAGGCTTCGCGTGGCTTTGATGGAATGGTTGTGCGCCAGCGCCAGATCAATGGCCTGATCAAGACTGATCAGCGTCGTATTTTGCCCACTGCCTTGCCCCGCTAGTAGCAAGAAGAACATCGCAGCCGGGGCGAGTATCCGAAAGTACCTCGAGCGCATAAGGGTGTAGATCAAAGCGCACTGGCCGTGGCGCAACAGATCTCTAACGGAGGCTCGAACCTAACGAGCCCTTCGCCAAGCTCTGTCGTCCCGTATCATCCTCCTAGGTAAGATTGCGACTGCAGGCTCAATGGATGTATTCTAACTCACCGCATTCACGATTCAGGCCGGAGGGTGGCAAAATCACTTTCACGCTAACAGCCCGGTCGCTTGAGTCTATGAATGCTGGGCGACCCACGCTGTGGGAGTAAGGTCTGGGAGGCGCTGGATCGGGCGATCAGCGATTCCGGGGAGAACCGCAGCCAAATAGTCACGAACTGGGAGTCTCAACCTGCGGCAGGTTTCCACGACCGAGAAAATCGCCGCAACCTTCGGTCCCGCCTGTGGGCTGCCGATGTGCATCCAGTTCCTCCGGCCCAGGGCCACCGGACGCATGGAGTTCTGCGCGAGGTTATTGCTCAACTCAAGTTCAGGATATTCCAGGAATCGCGTAAGTTTCGTCCACAGGGTCAGCGTGTATTGGCAGGCCTTGCTGAGTGCACTGGAGGGCAATGCAACGGACTGTGCTGCCTCGATCTTGCGACGGATCTCCTCTAGGAGAGGCTTGGCTCTTTCCTGGCGCCGGACCTGGCGCGCAGCAACACTCAGCGCTTTGCGGCGTGCTTCGGCGTCAACAGCAAACAGCTCGTCCATCCGCGCCACAATCGGGGTTGCCACTGGGTCTCGGGGATTTAGCTTCACCGCCTCGAAAAACTGTCTGCGAGCATGCGCCCGACACCCGGCATGTACCATTCTCGGCCCACCGATCTGATCGTAGGCCGAATATCCATCGGTTTGGAGAATGCCTTCGAACTGTTCCAGGAACCGTTTCGGTCCATCGCGTCCACGGCCTAGGCGGAAGTCAAACACCACAGTTCCTCCGGGTCGACGATATTGCCAAAGGTACGCTTGGTGGTTCTGACCTCGGCCGTCGCGTGTCTGCACATCGACTGGGGTTTCATCCGCCTGAATGTAACTTTCGCTGATCAATTCTCGCCTCATTGCCGCGCCTGTCGGGATCAGCAGCTCGCCGACTTTGAGGACCCAACCGTCCAGCGTTGCGCGGCTGATTTCCAAGCCAATGTCTCTTTCCAGAATCACGCTCTGCCGATGAAGGGGTGTGTGATTGCAATATTTGCTGACGACCGTGTCGATGACGATCCGGTCACTCGCCAGGCATTTCTCGATGATCCGTGGCGGCAGGGGCGCTGAGACGACGCCGAGATCCTCACACGACCGGCAAGCCCGCTTCTCTCGTTTCGTGACCAGTACGAAGTACTTCGCCGGTTCCACGTCCAGTTGGGAACTCTCCTCGTAGCCGATCACCACTGTTTCTTTTCCGCAGCGTTTGCACACGCGCTGATGCGGTGTGCAAGGCAGAATCCGCGCTAATGCGATGAAAATTCGCCGGCAACTCTTGGCGCCCCGGATGCTTGGTGGATCGCTTCGTTGGGCGATGGACTGGCGCGGGCTCACTCTCCGCCTGCTCGATCATTTCACTGACGACAGGCTCAAGCTCGAACAATTGCATCTGCGCCAGCGAAAGTTTTTCTCCGCCCGCACCATACTTCTCGATCCGCGTCAGCCGCAGACGCTCTTCCAGCACACGAATCCGCAGCTCCGCGTACTGTAGCTTGCTCTTCAGTTGTGCGATGAGTTCCAGATCGGCTGGTGCTGAAGGAATGGCATCTAAACTCACAATGAGTTAATGATTTACCAGAGTCGATCGAAACCTTCAAACAGCCACGCAACTTATGCGGCAGCGTGTCCCTCGGGGGAAGCCTTCCGGTACCACCGCCTGTGCTTGGTTTTGGCCAGATCGATCCCACCCAGTAATAAGGAGAGCTCTTCGTGACTCAGGATGACCTTCCCCTGCGCATCACCGGATTGCGGCCACGTGAACCGTATGACCAAGGAAAATCAATGACTTGCCAGAAAAGAGCTGGGACTTGACGAACGCCGCATTTGTTAGCTCTAATCGATCTCACCGGAAACATTTCCAGTGGAGCGCCCCTTCGCGACTTCCTGCAGTTCACCAGTCGTCATGTAAACAACAAACCCGCGTGCTGCCTCAGTGCAATCCAGATATTCCCGAACTTGAGATGCGTGGTGTTGCCGGGCATCTGGAGTTAGTGCTACGTCGCTCTTCCAGTCGAATACGACTTCCGGAGACCCTTCAAGATTGTAGGCAATGGCATCGACGATACCAGCCCTTCCAACGGTTTCGTTCCTTTTGTCCGACCTAAGTTGAAGGACTCCAAATTCCGGTTGCAGCACGTGACGATACTGCGCCACGATTGGGACTCGAAGCGTACGGGCAATCGTGGAGGCGATTTCCTGAGACGATGGTCCCTCCGATGGGTCAGGATGATCATTCTCTCCAAGCTGCCCCAGAAGTTCAGTGGCTCGGGTCTGGATACCAGCATCGTCGTCCCGCGTCTCGCCCGAGAATATCTCCTCCATCAATTTGTGCAGGACCCTCCCACGGGTAGCGCTGCCACGAACATCAACAACAGGCTCCGCGAATTCGTCTTCTGGAGGCGGGGGTAGCGGGATCTCGTCGATTTCGACTGCGCTCGGCTGTATCCATCGGATATTCATCGTTTGTTCTACGAGCCTCAACGCTTCTTGGCGGAAGGCCTCTGGCGTCTGTTCACTCAGTGGTGGCGCTGTTGGCTTGCGCTCTGCTTCCTTGAGGTCCAGAGTAGGATACTCAGGCAGATCGTCCAGAGACAAGTCCACTTGCTTGTGCCACCCATTACCCAACTTACCCAAGTAATGAGGAAACACCAGCAGGTCTCGGGCGCGCGTGCACGCAACGTAAAGTAGGCGAATACGTTCTTCGCCGAGTTCTCGGTTCTCAACTTCCTTGAGCAATTGGTACTCTGGCGGGTTTAACGTTTTCAGGCCGAAATGCAAAGTATCGTCGGTCGCCCGGTGAAGCACCCCAGTGGCGGGCCGCGTGGCCGTTACCAGGTTGATCGGGATCACTACCGGCCACTCCAGCCCCTTGGCACTGTGAATCGAAACTATGTGGACGGCGTCGTGGGTAGCGTCAGCTCGGCCTTCGACTTCGCGTTCGCCCTCTTCCCAAAGTCGGGTCATGTCGTCCGCGAAGACGCGTAGGCCACGAACCGAATATGGCTTTGCCATTTCGAGAAAGCGCTCTACGTTGGCAAGGGCACGCTCGACATAACGTGGATGCCGCTGGGCCAGGATCGCGCGGACATGAAGCTCTTCAACGGCTGCGGAGAGGATGTCAAAGGGCGAGGTTTGATACGCCCTTCGCCCGAGACCCTGAAGAACACGGATGACTTCCGCCGCTAGCGGATGATTGATTTCGGCCGCGTCAGTCCAAAGCCGCAACCGTCCGTACTCGCCGTCACGTTGTGGCAATCCAACAACAATGTCTAGGAGTTCATGCTCCGTAAGTCCCACGAGAGGTCCACGAAGCAGTGCTCCCAACGCTAGCGTGTCCCGGCTGTTCGAAAGAATCCGAGCTATGGCCACTAGGTCATGCACTTCTTGGCGAATGAAGAATCCCTTGCCAGCCTGGGTAGCAATGGGGATGTCCATCTCCTCAAGAGCCCGCTCGAATATCCAGAGGTCCGTTCCGGTTGGAGCCAGCAGAGCGATGTCACCGGGACGGCAGGGAACCAATTCGTCCTTTTCACGCACCGTGAATCTCCCGATCAGTTTGTAGCAAAGCTGGGCTACTGCTTGCGCTTCAAGTTCGCGCCACTCATACACCTTGTACTCCGAGCCTTCCTTGCCGATCGGGATATGTCCAATGGAGAACGCTTCTTTACTGCTGGATGTGACGGTAGAGACCAACGGTTCGTACCCGATTGAGCTCAATGGAAGAGCAAAGCGTTGATTGACAAAATCGAGAATCGGTCCCCGTGAGCGGAAATTATCTGTGATGGGAAGGACGTTCTCGGGCCATTGTCTCTGGATTGCATCCTTCGCCTCTTTGTAGGACCGAATATCCGCACGGCGGAACCGATAAACCGATTGTTTCGGGTCTCCGACCAGGAACAGTTGCCCCGGTCGAAGCTGCTGTTCGTGCCAAGGCTTATCAGCGCCATATTCGCCGCACAACAGGAACAATATCTCCGACTGCAACGGATCTGTGTCTTGGAATTCGTCGACCAAGATATGTTGGTAGCGATTTGTGAGCGCGGCCCGAACGGCAGGATGCGTTCGCAGGAGATCGCGGGCAAAGTAAAGTAGATCGTCGAAATCGAGCAGTGCAGATTCCCGTTTGAACGTTACGAAGGAAGCCTGGAAATCATCGAGGGCTGAGATCAGTTGCGACTGCGCAGATTCAGCAGCCAGACCAACCAGTATCTGAAGGGACTCTGCAACTCTCTCGTAGAGCGCGCATGCTTCGCCGTTATGTCGATCGGCTTTAGCTTGAGACTGACCGGTAGATTTCGCAGCTGTAACCCATTTCCCCTTGCACTTGTATTGCCTCAATTCATAGGAATTCTTCTTCATTGCCGAAATCTGTTGTGGATGCGCATAACCCCACAACTGTCGAAAGCTGGTGTCAACGCGATAGCCAGAGGCGTACTGGGCGACAAGCACCTCGAACCCAGAGATGTACTCTTCCGTTGTAGGTTCTTGAAGACCAAGACTCTGTGCTCCTGCGTACCATTTTCGAAACGAACTGACTGACTTGCGGAATTCGTCTATATGTTTCTGTGACAGCTTCGCTTCCGGCGCGCGTGCGGTCCGACGAGCTCGACGGGCTTCGGCCAGTTGTTCTATCAGCCTTAGACCCTGCTCCCCTTCGATCACCAACAGCTCTGCGAGTGGAGCGTCCGCCTGTGGACCCTCCAGGCGTTTTCGGAGCCACTGCCGCAGCAACGTCTTGTGGTTCAGATCGGCTTCGCCTTCGTCCATCATTACCGCACCCGGATCGACATTTGCCTCGATGGGGTAAGGCGTAGTCAGCCGCTGACAGAATCCATGGATCGTCGTACACGTCAGTTCGTCCAATGCGGCTGCTGCCGATGAGAGGGATTGCATCTGTTTGTCCGTGAGTCCGTCTGTGGCTGATGCAGCCAATGAAAGAGGTTCCGACTCTGCCTCCGCGAGGTCCTCTGCCATCGCGATTTGCAGGGGTTCGGGAACATTCCCGCTCACAAGCTCCCGAACGTATTCTTGAATCCTTTGGAGCAACTCGCTAGCAGCTAGTTCGGTGAAGGTAATTGCTGCAACGTTGCGAGGATGGACTCCCGACGCTAGAAGCAACGCTACCCGTCCGGCCAACAGGGACGTCTTGCCTGTTCCAGCCCCCGCCTCGACAAGCAGTGTTGATGTGTGATCGGTCAGCGCACGTCGCCGATGCTTTGTGTCGCTCAACTCCGGCATCAGTTCTCACCCCAGAGGCTACGTAAATCTCCTACCATCGCATCCCGCGCCGCAGCCTTTTGCGAGAAATACACACCCTCCGCGTTTGCGGGAAGGGCAAAAGCCAGGTCGTTGTAGCGGCTCTCCGCTCCCATACCGAATACAGATCGCCCCGACCGAAGCATCTGCTCCGCGAGTTGAAGAAAGCGTATGAGTTCCTTGGTTTGTACGCTCGGGTCGGAGAGCGAGTACAGATTTCCCTCGGAACCCGGATACAGCAACGCCGCCTCAACCGCTGTAACTTGTCCGAGAAGTTCCTTAACGGCCACTGCGTACAGACAGCGTTGTAACTCCTTGCCGTTGTCCAGCCCAGGTTCTTCGTCCGGACAGCGTCCGGTCTTGTAGTCAATCACGCGGGCGTTTATCGATTCGGCGTCCAAGTCGAGGCGGTCAATCTTGCCTCGAAGTTTGAGATCTGAACTAGGAATAGCCACAAGAGCATTTCGATCCCAAGGCACGCTATCGTCGCCCCCCTCCAGTCCTCCGAATGGGACTTCGACGTATGTTTTTTGATCTTTGAATTTAGGCAACGGCCACATCAGCGCAGACAACGCGGTGTCGCGGGCTTGTGTCAATGTGCGTTGCCAGAGGAGGCTTGGTGGCAGCGGTTTCGTCAATTCCCAGTCGAGTGCGACTCGGCTGGTAGCTTCCGCAATGGCCGACTCGACCTGCATCTGAGTAGCTGCCGCAAACCCGCCGTTTGATTCGAGGAACGCAGCCGTTAGACGCAACAATTCGTGTACCAGCGTGCCATACGTCGGGTTGTCGAGAGCGAGCGGCTCCTCCTGTGACAATGGGGATGGCGGCTTCCAGCCCAGTGCGTAACCCCAAACGAATCCAAGTGGGTCAGTCAGCATTCGGCGGAGCGATGTCGCAGAGTGCGCCCGCATAATCGCCGCTTCGATTACTGGATGCCCAGAATTCAGCAGACCGTCATGGGCCGTTATCTTCAAACTGCGCCAATCTCGATAGCAGGCAACTGCCGACTTTGCGCGCTCAGTCTCGGAAAACTCCTGCCTGCGCGCGAGAAGACGATCGGACTCGCTGAACGCGTGTTGTGGTATCCGCGACCTCTGCAAGTGTTGCGATGCCATTTCGGAAGATGCCAACGGACTTCTCCCAAGCAGGCGTCCCTCGCTGTCCCGGCGACTGCGCGAATAGACGATTTCGTTGGCGGAATCACGCAACACGGCGAAGTGAGTTCTGTCCTCCAAGGTCACGCTCGCCGGCTCCAGCAATGCCGTGTCTAGAATGTGCGACGGAAGAAGACCGTCCTCTCGACCCTGCCGAGGCCAATTACGGCTGGTCAGGCCCAGCATGAATGTGAACGGACGCGGAGCACTTGCCACTGCGTGAGCCGGTCCCCAGATGATGTTCGCGTTCGGATCAGATTCATCCGGAACGCGAACCTGCCCGATCGTGGTAATGAGCGCCTCTGGCGGCCCATCAAGCAGTGCTCGCCGCCAGATGGCTCGCGCCTGCCCAGACAGCAACTCCTCCCCAACTCGCCCAGCTACCGGAGCGCCTTTAGACAGGAGGTCGAGAATGGGCAGCAAGGTTGGGCGAAAATCCGGTCTCTCGCGATCCTCTGCGAGCTTGTCCAGAGACACCTGCCAGTGACCAAGCTTCAACAGCGGTGCATCTGGGTCTAGGTTTGTGTACCAGTCACTCGGCAAGCTCTTTAGCTTTGAAGTGTTGTGCAGAAGGCGCAACGCCCGAACCACGCGATCATGACTCAGCCCCTCAATCAGAACGGTGGCGAGCGAACCGGCCTGCTGACCAGGAAAGGTCGAGGTTGCGGTGCGACCGTGGACAAGATGCAGAGGCAACTGGCTGTCTGCCACGAGTACTCGAAAATCCTGATCCCAGTCCTCCGTCGCAGAAGCGACAATCGCAATCTCGTGTGGTTTGGCACGACCGGAGACGATGAGTTCGCGTGCCCAGCGGAGCGATTCCATCGCTTCGTGTTTGGGTGTGGCGCAAACAACCGAGCTTTGCGTCGGCGTTTCCTTCGACTTGAAAACTGGACGAATGTCGGAATCTTGGGTCCAATTCAAATGTTCCCTCAGCGTCTCAATCGAATGCCACTCAACCGATATGCTCCCGGCCAAAGAGAGAAACAGCCTACGCCAGCAGGGAGCCACGAAGACAAATCCCCGAACGGTCACTGAGCCCAACACGGAACCCGCGTTCTTCAGGTTTGCGACCGCAACGGAAACAAGTTCGCGCTGCAACATTATCCCGCACGGCAGATGATCCCGAACGTAGGCTTCGATCTGCGCTAAATCGTTGATGCGAGGAGACCGAGCAGCAAGTCCTTGAAGATCCAGGTCAGCATCCCAGACCTTCGTCAAGGTGGCGAAAATAGCCTTGACGGCGCCCGGCATTTCTCGGAGTTGTTCAAGTTCCGCGAACTTAAGGTTGGCTAACGCATCACGAACCAGCAAATGGCAAGTGTCCCGCGATGCCGCCTCCAGAAAACCGCCGGCAAGTCGACCCGCAAGTTGCGCCGGCGTTAGGATCTGCAATCCGAGCGCGTTCTGTTCGGCAGCTCGAAAACGTTCTTCGTGCCAAGCGAGACGACTAGAGACAACAATGGTTCTGCGGGTCATCGAAATCCCTCAACAGTGAGGCCTCGCCATCGTAGTGCGCAGGTCCGAGAATCACAAGGTCGCGTGAACAGAAGACCTACTTCCCCTGGCGTGAATACGAAGTGGTCGGATACCCGGGACAAACAACGACTAATAACATGCCTGACGCCAGTCAATGCCGCGATGTGTCCGTACAATCCGACAGCAAATCCTACGGCCGCCAGCGTAGTTAGCCAAAGTTCTGTGACAACTTAGTCACGGCCCCCAGCATTCTTAGCTTTGGCCCGCGCATCCAGAATGCGTAACAGATGATTCGCGAGCAAGATAATCTCGATGGCCTCGGACGGGTTATCCAGGTTCACGTCCCGGTGGGAGTGCGGATTCTTGTAAGAAGCGATCGCGCCGGCAAACAGCTCCATCCGCCCTACCCTCTCGCCGCCTTCGGCGTTCATGTCCGTCAGCGACCCGCCTTCCGGCGCAAAGGCTTCGCGCATCAGCTTCACGCCGATAAAATTGTCCCCGAGTCCAGAGGCAGCCCGCACGGAGACCTCCACCGACTTCATGGCTTGAAAAGCCGCAACGTCAAATTCGCCGCGCATGAATGCACGCCAGACGGGGTCAGCAATCTTGGGATGGAGAATTTCCTTAGGCAGAAGGTTGGCGAGCTTGAAACTCTTAAAATCCGCTTCGCTTACCATCGCCCGCGCGCGCCGGCTCAGCACGAGCCACCCGTACTGCCCGTTCTCCATATCCAGAACGATAAGTCCCTGCGCCTGGAGCCATGCCCACGCTTCCGACAGTGCGAGATTGATTTCATTTTCGTGCTGCCGCGGATATTGCGGCTGACCGGCTGTGGAATGTGCCCACAGTTCTCTTTGCAGGTTCCCGGTATGAAATTTAGCCTCGTTCCGTTTCTTCAGGAGGAAGAGGATCGTCGCAGCCAGCTCTTCCGGCGCCAACGCCAGCAGCATCCGCACATCCGGGATGGTTGTTGGCAATTCGTGCATCGGCTTATTCCTCCTTTCCCCTCGGCCGGTGTTCCGTTCTGAGTATTTGTAAGAGACCGAACGTCATTTTTTGAATTCATTCCGAACTGTCTCGCAACGTTTGCGGATCACCGCCGCGACCGCTTGGGCTACCGGGTGTTTAATCCCTGCCTTTTCGAAATTCGCGATAAGCGTTTCGGCCAGTTCCGGTACGCGGTTTTTGACAATTGGCTTGGCGAGTCCCGCCTCTTCCGCGAGTTGTTCGAAGTCCTTTCGCCTCAACTTGTCGGAGGAGTATTCACCGCCGATTTTCATGGCCATGTCTTTGCTCAACGCGGGATAGTAGGTCGTGCTGACGACATCGTAGAGGGGCGCGAGCCTGATCTCCTGGTTCGCCGTTCCTACGCCGTGATACAGCAGCGAGAAATTCTTGCCATGGGCGTCATTGTTGCCGAAGAGGTAGTTGTAGATCACCGCGTCAAGGAGACGTGACAGATCGATCACAGGAGCACTCGACACTTCGCGCAGCAAGGCAAAACACTGCTTGAGAGAGGGTCCGCCTTCCTTCTGATATTTCATTTCTGAAACGATGCCTTGCGCCTGGCAGAAATCTTCCTGATGAAGCCGATCCAAAGTGGTAGCGCCTTCCGCATTCTTCTGGTGGACCCTGTCATAGCGCTCCACCAGCAAATATTCAATGTCCTCGACTATCCTGGTCTCCACCTTTGCGGCGGGCAGGCCGGCTACCGCGGCCAGACTCATGCAGAACGCTTCATTGAAAACGACGCCCGCGAAACGTTCAACCGCGGGTTTCAGAATGTGCGTGCTTGGAGCGCCTCCGAGCGGCAGGGAAATGTCGTTGCCCTCGATGCGCACGGCGATTTTGTCCTGTGCGCCAGCAAGCGAAAGGCGAATGCCGTCCTCGCCGGCCAGCAGCGGACGCTTTGGTAGCTCCTTCAGTATCGCAGCGAGTTCTTGCGAAGAGACCGGGCGATAACCGTACTTGCGCTCGGGCAAGGTCTCTCCAGCCGGGATGAAGGTGACGGCGCCCGCGCATTCGCCGCCGATTTGCTCCAGCATGGCGTAGTCATTGCGCGCGCTGATCCCGAGGTTGCGGGCAATGATCTCACGCTTGCTTTCCTCGGGCAGAATGCCCGCGAAAAAGCCCCTGCACTGGTTGCGCTTGAAACGTTCCTTTCTCAAGGGCAATGACTGGGACAATGGCGTGGCGTCGGGTTTCTGGAGCCAGCGTTCGGCGTAGTCGAATACCATCTGGCCGCCGTCATCCTGGATAAGATGGCCGACGAGTTCATTGTGCAGATAGACATCGAGGGTTCTTGCCATGCTCTACTCTTCTTTCGCGGGACTCGCGGGCGGCGTCAGCGTCAGCCTGATTCCCAGTGTATGCAGGATCGTCAGAGCCTTGCCGATCTGGCAGGTTTCCTTTCCCTTTTCGAGGTCGATCACAAATCGCAGGCCGGTGCCTGAAGTGAGGGCGAGATCCTTTTGCGTGACGCCCAGCTTTTTCCGGGTGTCCCTGACGATCTTGCCGAGATCCTTGGGCGTATATCTCATAGGCGTACCTTGGTGTTACCGTACGGGAATATTAGCGTCGCTTTTTGGCGAAAATCAAGCGAATATTACCGTTCGGGAACATTTAGCCATAGATAGCAAGACACGTAGACAATGTTCCCGTACGGTAACATTATTGAATTTGGAAATGGATCGAAAACCAGTCTTTTCGATCTAAGATTGCCAAAGAATCAGCTTCGCGAGTAGCGTAATCTGCTGGCCCAACTGCGGGTGATCCTTAGGGCCGATACTGAGTTCTACACGAGAAGGCACGCCAAGAGTGAGTTGCGCGACATCGCGCACTTCGTCGTACTTTGCGACTGTGATCGGATAGCGCCGGTCATCGTAGCCTGGCCGCGTCGCGTACATCACGGCGCCCTGGCGGGCAACATGCTCGACCGCGTGAAACGCCGTCAGGAGGTCAAAGCCTTCCCCTGAAAAGGCCGTGGCCTGGGCGTCGCCATTGTCAGATATCAGAAGCCAGACCACCTGTTCCAGAACCCTGTCCTTCGTCGTCGCCGTTGCAACCACGGGTCGCGCCTTTATCTTATCGTCTAGAAAAAGCAGGCGTGTCAGCAATTTCAAATACAGGGCGTCGTCCCTGCCCCGGATAAAACCGATGAATTCTATCTTTCCCCTGAGAACTGCGCGGAACGCGGGCTGCTTGTTTTTTCTGAGCTTGCGATCATATTTGTTGCGGAACTCCGCTTCGTCCGCGTTCTCTCCGAATGTTTCCCAGGCGTGGAGCATTGCCCGGACCTACCTAAGCAGTTGTTGCCTGACGTTCAAGCCGGCGTTGCTTCTTACGCCCGTGATTTCCTGCCGGGAATCCCTGTTGCGAACATGGGTCTTTGCCGCATTGATCTTGAAAATATTCGCCTGAATTATGTTCCTGACTTCATCGCCAACGTTCCAGATTTTGGTGGTGGCGTCTCTGAAGACAATCGACGGATGGAAGCGCTTGGCGCGCGTCGAGAAGGTTATGTCATCGGCGTAGCGGGTGTACATACATCCGAACTTGCGCGCAACCTGCTTCAGCTGTGAATCCATCGCTGCACACATCATGTTGGCGACGATGAAGGCATTTTCATTCTCGCTCCGATGATCGGCAACAAGCGCAACAAAGAAGAGAGCGCAGAACAGAACGCCGATGCCAAGGAGACTCAGCGCACTTTGTACGGTTTCCGCGCCGTGTATGTATTCGACAGATTATCTCGTGATTTGTGGCCGATCCTCTGCGCGCTCGATGGAATCCGCGTGTGCCACTTTAGAAAGTCCCCTCGATAGCAGTAAGTACATCATCGCTCAACTCCTCTGCCCTGTGCAACGCTCTCTGACGTAGGGATTCCAGCTACCGCATCTTTGTCCACAAATCCGGGGTTCTGAACGCAATCGCCTACTTTCGAAAGTCACGGAGAATGAATACTTCTTCCTGATGGGTTGAGAGTAGAATTAGCCAACGGGTGCAGGAGGAATGCACATGAAAACAGCGACGTTCCTGACGTTAATCTTTTTCGCAATGGGAGCTGCTTCTCAAGATGTGGCGCAGTCGCCAACCCGCGCACAATGCACGTTCTCGGACGGAACCAGCATTGCTGTTACTTACTCGCTTGGGCATCAACGGTATCGCTTGTCAATTAGCGGACCTATCGTAACGACACAAGGAATGAGCGTGCCTGCGGGCGATTACACTGCTAACCTCGAAAAGGACTCCAACCAACACTGGACTCTGAAGATGATGAAACCGTTTGATGGAAAGGGGTTGTTTATTGTTTCACCGCCGATGTCCGTGACGACATCCGCCCCGCCAATCGAGGACCCCGAAGTTTCATTTGACCACACAGGCGGAAGCTGCATGATGCATTTGAGTCAGAAGAAGTCGGAGACAGTGCTCTCTCTGGAGTTCACAGAGAGGAACGCAGACATGCCGGTGCTGCAATAAGCTCCTCAACTGCTGAAATATCCCGTTAGCACTTATCGACCGGGTCGCGGGCGTGATTGAGGATCGACAGTTATCCAGTTTCAGAGAGCCCGTTCTATTGCAGCGGCCACGTCATCGCTTAGTTCCTCTGCTCTCTGCAACGCTCCCTTGATCCTGACAACTTCCATCTCGCGGGCTGCGATCTGTCCGGCAGGTTCACTGTGACCTCGCGCAGTCGCCAGGCTGCGCTCGTGGCTCGCCAGCATTCGCCGAAAGATCGGCACAGCACTTTTCTTCGGCTGCGCATGCGCACAGCCAAGGCAGATCAATCCCTTCGGACAATGCTCTCCAGTGGGCAAGGCGCATAGGTGCGTGCCCATATCGCGCAAGTTGCAGCTCGTCGCGAAGGCGGCCCATTCCTCCGCGGTGGGGTTCTTTAAGCCGTCTTCGCCGTAGTAGGCGTTATAGAGACTGCGCACGGTCTTGCGATACTCCTCGATGAGCTGACTGGGGTAGAGCTTGGCATAGATCATCACGGTGTCGGGAGAGGCGTGGCCGAGCAGCGCTTGAATGACGTGCACGGGCGTGTTGTTGTTCAAATGTTCAGATGCAAAGACGCGCCGGCAATCGTGTGGCAGCAGCACAAGAGGAGAGCCGTTTGAGCGGCGAGCTCCAGCGTCGATCGAGATCTCGCGGATGCGACTGCGAATAGTCTGAATGCCAGCGGCGCTGGGATGGCGAACGCCCTGGATCAAGTACGGCGCTGGAGGGCGAGGGCGCTTCTCCAGCAGGTCCCTAAAGTCCTTCGGTTCCGCGCACTTATCGGCAACTGCCGAAGTGAGCGACTGTAGCGGTACTGCCGAGACCCTTGCGGTTTCTAAGTGAGTGACGCTTGATCTACAGGGTGTCCGATATCTATCCAGCATGTACCATATCGCATGCCAATTTGCCTGCGAAGGACTGGCCGTCGACGACGTTGGAGAGTGCTCCGCGACCTGCTCGTCGATGTCATTGGAAACTGCATCGCGCTGCGTTCCGCATCGACAAGCTCTACCCCTGAAGGGTTGCGGGATGCGCCTGGCTTGCTCGAATTGCGTGTTTTTAAAAGGGCCCCGCATGTCAGAATGGGACTTATCGAGAGCTGCGAATTCGCGGGGTGATATGCATGTTTTGGGAACGTCCATTCGAAGGCGGTCTGGCGCGTTGGGGCACCGCGCTTTATGACCGCATTATGCTGCGGCATTTTACCAGTCGCGATTTTTCCAAGGTTCCCGGCCGCTGGCGTGGGCCGGGCTACAATTTCGAGGAGAATTGGTTTGCTTCGCACCTTGAGTTTCGCTTTCCGAAGATCGGATTGATCGCTATGGAAGGAATCGCACTCGAGTTGCGTCAGGCGCTCGAACCTTGGAACCATCTTCCGGAAGAGACTGCTTCCGGGCGAACGTTTCGCGGCGTGGGCCTTGTTCCATGACTGTGGATTTATATCAATCTCCGCTGCGCTACGGCGATGCCTATGACGAGTCATCGGCCGATAGCGTTACTCCCCGGCCACATTGGGCACACCTGATGGACTCGCTGCGGGCGATCGGCTCCGAAGAGTTGGGACGACGCTGGGCCCGCGCCGAGCGGCGCATTCGCGAGAACGGGATTACCTACAATATTTACGGCGATCCACTCGGGGAAAGTCGGCCTTGGCAGATTGATATTGTTCCGCTGCTGATTCCCGCGGCCGAGTGGCGCGCCATCGAGGCGGGCATCATTCAGCGCGCCCAGTTGCTCAATCTGGTGCTCGAGGATCTCTACGGGACGCAGGACCTGGTGGCGAACGGCCACTTTCCCGCTGCACTTCTGTATGCCAATCCCGCATTTCTCCGGCCGCTCGTGGGCGTGCCTGTGCCCGCGCACAGCTATCTGCATATGCTGGCCGTTGATCTTGCCCGTTCGCCGGACGGCCAGTGGTGGGTGCTGGCGGATCGCACGCAAGCGCCTTCGGGCAGCGGCTATGCGCTTGAGAACCGCACTATCGTCTCCGATGTTCTGCCTGATCTTTTCCGTACTTCGAACGTATTGCGCCTCGCTTCATTTTTTCGTGCGCAACGCGAAGTGCTTACCAACCTCGCCCAGCGCGACACTCCGCGAGTCGTATTGCTGACTCCCGGGCCGCTCAACGAGACTTATTTCGAACACTCCTATATCGCACGTTATCTGGGATTCACTCTGGTTCAGGGAGCCGACCTGACGGTGCGTAGACGACGTGTGTATCTCAAGACCGTCGACGGACTGGAGAAGGTCGATGTGATCTTGCGTCGAGTGGACGATAGCTTCTGCGATCCTCTCGAACTGCGCGGCGAATCACTTCTGGGCGTGCCCGGCCTCGTCGACGCGATCGTCGCGGGAAATGTGAAGGTGGCAAACGCGCTCGGAAGCGGAGTGATTGAGACCGCGGCGATCATGCCCTTTCTACCCGGCCTCTGCACGCAATTGCTTGGCGAGAAACTTAAGCTTCCATCCGTTGCCACGTGGTGGTGTGGGCAGAAGTATGCGCTCGACTGGGTGCTCAACCATCTCGACTCTGTGGTAGTGAAACCGGCGTTTCCCTCCCGTGGTATGGAACCGGTCTTCGGGGCCGAACTCCCGCAAGCCGAGATGGGCAAGCTTGCCGGGCAATTGCAGGCCCGCCCCTACGAGTATGTGGCGCAGGAGCAGGTGGCTCTGTCCACGGCGCCGGTGTGGGACCACGGAAGTCTCAACTCGCGCCGCGTGGTGCTCCGCACTTACGTGCTCAATACCGGCAGCGGGTGGATTGCGATTCCGGGAGGACTGGTGCGGGTTGCCGATGCGGAAGGATCGGTCGTCTCGATGCAGCGGGGCGGCCACAGCAAGGACGCATGGGTACTGTGGGACAGCCCGGTCGATACGTTCAGTTTGTTGCGCCCCCGGCATCAGCCGGTGGAGTTGCACCGTGTCTCGCGAGTTGTGCCTAGCCGCGTCGCCGACAATTGCTTTTGGTTGGGCCGATATGTCGAGCGCGCCGAAAACATTGCTCGGATATTGCGCGCCATGATCCCTCGCGTTCGGCGCGCCGAGGAAGCAGAGCTGGTCTGCCTTATCCGCCTGCATAAGTGCCTGGAGTCGCGACACAGCAAGCTGCCAAAACCGAAGCACAGGCAGCTGACCTCGCTTGAACTGGAACAGGAAATGACTTCACTGTTGACGGATGCGAAGCGGCCCGACAGTCTGGCGTCCACGCTGGCGGAGGTGTCCCGGATTGGCGGCGCTATTCGCGAGCGCCTGTCGGCCGATATGATGTTCCTGATGGGACAACTGCGGGTCTCGATTCAGGGCGGGCAGGGCACACCGTTTCTTGAGCATCCGGGGATGTTGACCCAATGTCTGGAACTGCTTTCGGCATTTTCCGGAATGGAGCGGGAAAACATCAACCGCGGGTTGGGCTGGTTGTTCATGACCATTGGCCGGCGCCTGGAGCGCGCCATCTACCTGACCAGGCAACTGCGCGAGATCACCACCCCTCTGACTGAGCAGGACTGGTCGCTTTTGGAATGCCTGCTCGAAGTTGCGGATAGCTCAATGACCTACCGGACTCGTTACTACACCACCCTGCAGCCCCTTGCTGTCATGGATGTGCTCATGGCGGATGAAACGAATCCCCGCTCTTTGGATTTTCAACTGAGCCATCTCGCGGATCTCTATCAAAAACTTCCTCGGCACCTCCCGGTTGACTTACAGGCAATGCGGGCGGCGCTGGTATTGTTACGCAGTTTCGATTTGCGAAAGCTGAAATATCCATTGCCGGGCTCGGCGGCCACGAACGGTTCCGATGGGCTCTCCCGGCTAGCGAGTTTCCTTGCGGAGGTGGAAGGATTACTGCCTTCCTGGTCGAATAACTTATCGAGCAGATACTTCAGTCACGCCCGTACCTTGCCGATCTCCATAGGCCAATGATCTTAAAGTGACCTTCCAATGGACTTTCAATGATCTAACTTTAAATGATCTATAAAATCGTTCACCGCACCACGTACAAATACAAATATCCCGTCTCGGTCGGAACCCACGTGGCGTGCTTGAAGCCACGCGAATTGCCGCACCACCAGTTGTCTCGGAGCGAGTTGCGCATCCAGCCGCGCCCGGCCACGCGCACCGAGCGGGTAGATTTTTTTGGAAATGTTCTTTGCTTTTTTACCATTCGGGAGCCGCACCGGGAATTGGTGGTAGAGGCGCGGAGCGAAGTGATCATGGAGGAAAATCCGGCGCCGAGGCCGCAACTGCCGATCCCGTGGGAAGAAGCAGCCAAATCGCTTCCCAACGACCATAGCCGGGCGGGCCTGGAAGCCTACCAGTTTGGATTCGAGTCGCCGCGCATTCGGGTGCGGCCCGAGTTTGCCGACTATGCGCTCCAGTCGTTTACGCCCGGGCGCCCAATGCCGGAGGCGCTTCTCGACCTGACCGCGCGCATCCACAAAGACTTTCGCTTCGATTCGAAAGTGACCAACGTCCGAACCCCAACCGAGGAGGTTTTCCGGAAACGGCGAGGCGTGTGCCAGGATTTCGCCCACCTGCAAATCGCCTGCCTCCGCTCCCTGAATCTCCCCGCGCGTTACGTCAGCGGATACCTTCGAACCTATCCGCCTGCCGGGCAGCCGCGGATGGTGGGCGTCGATGCATCCCACGCCTGGGTGTCCGCTTATTGTCCGGGAATCGGCTGGCTTGACCTGGATCCCACAAACAACCTTGTCCCCTCGAACGGCCACGTGACGCTCGCCTGGGGACGGGACTACGGTGACGTCAGTCCTCTGCGCGGCTTAATCCTGGGCGGTGGAACTCATACGCTCAAAGTCGGCGTTGACATGGAGCCGCTCGATTCCTAGTCGACGGGAAAGCCGATACCCAGTCTGAGTTTCTTATCCTGTTCATGCCGAGCGGAGCTGTGTCGCACTTTCCGCGATTTCATCCGTCCAGACTTTAAAACTCTCCAGGGTATAAGGGCCAAACGTGGTGGCGATGGCAACATCGGTTGCATCGCGGCCGCGCGCGATCAGCACTCGTCCAACCCTGGGCACGTTGTTCCGTGGATCGAATGTGTGCCAGGCGCTGCCGAGGTAGACTTCTATCCAGGCGGCAAAATCCATCAAGCCGTAGGGCGGCAGCGTCCCCATGTCGCCAAGGTATCCGGTGCAATACCGCGCCGGAATATTCATGCAGCGGCAGAGCGCGATTGCCAGATGCGCGTAGTCGCGGCAGACGCCCACACCTTCGTTGAACGCCTCCCAAGCGGTCCGCGTGGGGCGCGCTTTCTGATAATCGAAAGCGATATGGTTGTGGACAAAATCGCAGATCGCCTGCACGCGCGGCCATCCCGGCGTCGTCTGACCGAATCGCGACCACGCTGCGTCGGATAGCAGATCGGTCTCGCAATACCGGCTGCCCAACAAAAAGACCAGAGAGTCTTCCGGCAATTCTTGCAATGGGTGCTGTCGAGCGGAGGGCGTCAGCACATCGGTTTCGCCCGAGTCTCGAACCACCCCGGTGCTGGTCAGGCGGATTCTCCCGACGGGTGCCACAATCCGGGTGCACCAGTTTCCGAAGCCGTCCCGATACGCCTTGATTGGCGTTTCCGGATCTGTAATCAGAAGATCGGGGGTGACGATATCCGAAGCGCGAGAATAATGGACGTTGACCATGAGGATCATCGGCGTCTCTTGCGGACAGTAAAAGACCAACTCATAGCCGACCTGAATCAACATGCAGGATCCCTTCCGCACAACGGTTTTCGGGTATCAGTTGCCGACGGCTGAATAGAACGCTGACGAAAGCTGCAACCGAACGACTTCATCCAACAAGAAGATGCGCTGGCTGCTCCGGCAGTTGCCGTAATTAGCTCCGCCGTTACAGGTTCGAGCCACGACCCATCCCCTATGTTACAGAGATGATGAACCTTAGGAAGCATAGCGCGATGTTCACAATTGCTCGGTTCGAGAGAACGATTCAGCTACCCGATGTCGGGGCAACCTCCGAATCCCCATTTACGAAGGCAGCGAAGGTCGAGGTTAGCTGCCTGTAGCGGTGACTCTTGCCTCGAGGGTTTTCACCAGATCCAGAATCATGTGAACTACCGCATCATCCCCGATCTCAGTATTGATCATGGTGTGGTAAATCGGACGGTCGGGCCATTCGACGTGGAAATATTTCTGGATGAAGTCGACACGTTCCCGATCAACCGTATCCACGAGCTGTTCGGCTTCGTTCTCGTTCTTGCCTCGAGCTAACAGGCGCCGCACTTTATCTTCTCTGGGAGCATAAAGAAACACGCGCAACGTGTCCTGGCGGTTCTTGAGAAACTGCTGCGAGCCTCTTCCGACGATCACCGAGTTTCCGGTTTTCGCCGCGTGCCGAACCACCTGTTCCGTGAACTTCAAAATGCATTCGCTATCGACCAGCTTGAGCTTGTGCGCATTGATGCTACCTTCATAACTTCCTCGCAGGAACGACTTGAGGAGCCGGTAGTAGAGCGGATCAGTTCGCTCCTCTCGGCCCTCGACCACCGACTTCGGACAGTCGGCAAGCCGCGCGATCTCCTCCGTCAGCAACTGATCCCAAAGCTTCCAGCCCAGCTGTTTGGCGACCAGTTGAGCGATTTCGCCCCCGCCGCTTCCGTACTCGCGTTCGATAGTGATTATTTTTATCATCTGCGTCGCAATCTTACTCCGCTATTCTTACTCCCCCACCGCCAGGATCATTCTTCTTCAAAACAAAAGCTAGGCAGAACATGATCGCCGCTCCTACGGCCAGAACCATAAAGGTGTCAATGTATGCCAGGCTTGCCGCCTGCGCTTGCAGGGATTGATAAATCCTGGCGTAGGCTGTCATCTGCGCTTCGTGCTTGCCCACGCCGGAGATCGCGAGCTGCCGAGCCAAACCGTTCGCCGCATTCGCAAAATTGGGATTGTCGACCCTGGCGTTCTGCACCAGCCTTCCCTGATGGAATTGCGAGCGCCGCGCAATCAATGTTGTGACTAACGACGTGCCCACGCTGCTTCCCATATTCCGCATGAAATTCACGATTCCGGCGACCGCGTTGTTCTTCTCCGGCGCAATTCCGATGTAAGCCACCAGCGTAATCGGGACGAACAGGAACCCCAACCCAATCACCTGTGCGATGCGCAGCCACGTGGCGGCGCTGAAACTGATCTGCAAGTCGATTCGCTTCGTGGAATAGAACATGGCGACGGACAATGCCAGCCAGCCGAAAGCGATAAGATAGCGCGCCTGGATCTTCGTGGTCAGTTGCCCCATGATGGGCATCTCAAGGAGCAAGACCAGGCCTCCCGCCGAAAGCGCGAGTCCCGCGAGTTCGGAGGTGTACCCCACGAGTGTCTGGAGGAACTGCGGCATCAGCACCAGGCTGCTGAACAACAGAATTCCAAGCGTGAACATCATCAGGCTGGAACTCGCAAAGTTAAAGCTCTTGAACATCCGGACGTCGATGATTGGCGCCTTTTGATTCCATTCCCAGATCACCAGCGAGATCAGGCATACCGTCGCGACGACCACTAAAGTCGTGATGAAGCGCGACCCGAACCAGTCATCTTCCTGGCCTTTGTCGAGCAGCACCTGTAACGCCCCGATCCCCAGAGTCAGCAGAGCGATGCCAATGTAGTCCAGCTTCACTCCCGCCGCCTTGATCTTGGCTAAGTAAGGAGGGTCTTCGACAAAGCGTCGCACCAGAAGCCATGTAATCACCCCGACCGGAAGATTGATAAAAAAAATCCACCGCCAGGAATAGTTGAACGTAATCCATCCCCCCAGGGTGGGCCCGATCGTGGGCGCCATGATGGCCGTAATGCCATACAACGCAAACGCCAAACCTCGCTGTTGCGGCGGAAACGTGTCCGCCAGAATGGCCTGAGCCATCGGCTGCAGGCCGCCGCCGCCCATCCCTTGCAGCACCCGGAAAAGAAGAAGAAACCCCAGATTCGGCGCGATACCGCAAAGCAAAGAACTCACAGTAAACACGGCCAGGCAGGACATGAAAAAACGCTTCCGCCCCAGGGCGCCGGCAAGCCAGCCGCTGATCGGCAAGATGATGGCGTTCGACACCAGGTAAGAAGTCAACACCCACGTGCTTTGGTCGTTGCTCGCGCCCAGATTCCCGGCCATATAAGGCAGGGCCACGTTGGCGATGCTGGTGTCGAGCACCTCCATGAACGCCGCCAGGGCCACGACCACAGCAATCAGCCAGGGGTTGTACTTGGGCCGCCAAACGGCCTGGTCGAGTGTGAGGGCAGCCGCACTCATTTGAGGTAAACGTCGGGCACCACGTTCATGCCTGGACGAAGCCGGCGATCCTTATTTTCGCCGGGATCGAGAACAATCTTCACCGGAATCCTCTGCACAATTTTCACGTAGTTTCCGGTGGCATTCTCCGGTGGAAGCAAACTGAACAGCGGACCGGTTGCTCCCGCAATGCTGTCCACATGGCCCTTAAACGTCCGGCCGCTCGAATCCGCATGGATTTCCGCTCTCTGTCCCGCCTTCATGTGCCTGAGTTGCGTTTCTTTAAAATTGGCGGTAACCCACACCTGATCCAGCGGCACCAGGGTGAGGAGTTGCTGCCCGTCCGAGACGTTCATTCCAACCACCACCGTTTTATTCACTTCACCGCTGACGGGAGCGATAATTTTCGTGTATCCGAGATTCAGCTGGGCTTGCTCAAGCAGAGAACGCTTTTGCTCAACATCCGCGATTGCCGCCCGGACGCGAGCCCGGGTTGAGGAAACTTGCTGCGGTCCGGTTTCCGCAGATTGGTGGTTCGCGTTAGCTTGTGCCAGGCGGCTCTGGGCCTGTTCGACGAATTGCTCTGCGGCAGATTCGGTGGCTCGGGCTGCCACTACGGTCGCCGTGCTGGATTTGGCGGTGGCCAACGCTTGATCGTAGATTTGCGGCGAGACTTCCCGCTTGTCGACCAGTAACTTATAACGGTGCAGATCGTCTTGCGCCCTCACATCGTTCGCTTCGGCTGCCTCCAGTTGCGCATGGGCTGCAGTGAGTTGCTTCTCGGCGGCGGTGACACCGGCGTTCGCGTCTACAATGCCGGACGCGGCGAACTTCAGCTGGCTTGACGTGTTCACCGAAGTAATTGGAACCGTGATATTCAGCGATTGCGCCGTGGCTTCGGCATTGTCGAGATTCGCTTGCGCCTGCGCCACCGAAACCTCATAGTCTTTCGGGTCGATCTCGACCAGCACCGTGCCTTTCTCCACCCACTGGTTATCGTCTACGTTGACCCGCACCACATAGCCGGAAACGCGCGCGCTGACGGGATAAAGGTGAACATCCACCTGGGCATCGTCGGTGGATTCGTAGCTGCTGAAGTAGCGCCACAAGAAGAAGCCGCCGATCACCACTACCAACACGACGGCCAGAATTATTATGTTTCTGCGACGCTTGGCGTCCCCGCGCGCCGGCCGCTTGCTCTCTCGGTCAGCCAATGTCGATGATTCAAGGGGATGCTCCGTGTCTGCCTCAGGCCCCAAATGGGGAGGGTTTTCCGCCATGTTCATTTTCCTCTGAAATATTCCTTAACGCCTTGTTCCGCGATGCCCAAAGCCCGAACCAGGGAAATCTTCGCATAATTGTAACTATAGAGGCTCGAGATGTACTGTTCGTGCGCGCTGGCAACGGCCTCTTCCGATTGCACCACTTCCACGGTATCGGTAACCCCCGCGCTGAAACGGTCACGCGACTGCACCAGCGTCTCTTCCGCCAGATCAATGTTGCTGCGCGCCACACTCACCTGATCCGCCGAAGACTGCAGGTTCAGCAGCGCGGCCCGCACGTCGGAATCGATCTGCGCTCGCAGATTTTCCAGCCGTTCGCGGCTCTGTTCCAGTCTCGCATCTGCCTGCGCAACATCGCCATGAACGCTTCCGCCCTGAAAGATCGGAATCGACAGCGTTCCACGCACGTCCGCCACAGATGTTGCCGTCGAGGGATGCGACCCCCCCAAGCCATAATCCGCGTTAAAGGAAAGCGTCGGAAGATATCCGGCCACGGCTGCTTTTCGGGCGAATTCTGCTGCGCGCACCACAGTCATGGCCGCCTGGTAGTCGGCACGCGAAGCGTAAGCCCGTCCTAAAGCCTCATCCACGTTGACCGCATCAATCGCCTGGTAAGGCGCCTTGTCGGTGAATTCAAATTCCTGCCCGGGAGCCAAGCCGATCACGCGCGCCACGGTCAGCTTCTGGATGGCGAAGTTGTTCTTCGCCTGGATCAACTGCTGTTGCCGGGTCTGGAGCTCCACCTTGGTGCGCAGGCCGTCGATGTCCGGCGACGTGCCGGCATTGATCTGGTCGGCAGCCTGGTCGTAGAGCGCCTGCGCCGTCTTCACCTGCGCTTCCGCCGTTTCAATGCGGGCTTCGTCGGCGATGGCCTGCAAATAAACATAGCCCACGGCGAGCACGACGAGGTCACGAGCGTCCTGGAAAGTGTAAGCGGCGGATTTCACACTCTGGCGGGCCGCGCGCGTGGCGTTGATCGACTTCCAATCGAACAAGCTTTGCGTCACATTCGCGCGCGCGTCAAAATAAGAAAAAGGGCCAACCGAACGCGGGAGCGTAACTCCGGCAAAACTCGTAAGCCCAAGTTCGGCGAGATCAATCTTGGAGGCATCCACATAGGGCGCAGCGGTCACGTGCGGTAACAGTGCGCTCATCTGCTCCCAGCGCTGTCCTCGCGCCGAGCCGATATCCGCATGCGAAAGCAGCAGTCCGAGGTTTTGCTTCAATCCCCGGTTAATGGCGTCCTGCAACGAAAGCGGCATCACGCCAGGAACAAGCTTGGCCGGCACGCTGCCTGCGAACGGGCTCACTCCACTCGTTCCAGGAATGGCTTGGCCTGGAGTGCTCGCACCGGGTGTTGTCTCGGTTTGCGCAAGGGATAAGGCGGCTGCACAAATCAATACCGCTGAGAGCAGAAAAACGCGGCGGCACTTGTGAATTCTCAAGAGAGACTCCTTGGCGTCGACTCTGCGGCGGTGGTGCCGCGAGGCAATATCCTAAGTCTGCCCAGCTAAATCTAGCAACCCAATCCAATCTCGATTCGTAGCGACGGTGGATGTAGCGTCAGGCTACACGTCCGCGAAGCGCGTTTCGGCAAAGCAACCTTCTGTCGAGATCACGCCTCCCGCGGACTTTGCGGTATCATCGGCGGGAAGCGAGCGCCAATCAGGCCCCGCCGCGTGGAGTCAGGACAGGACGGAGTCAGGACAGGACGGAGTCAGGACAGGACGGAGTCAGGACAGGACAATGAAGAAGCTACGCAGCCAATCATGGTACGGGCGAAAAGACCGCGATGGGTTCCTCTACCGGAGTTGGATGAAGAACCAGGGCTGGCCTCACGACCTGTTCGATGGTCGGCCCGTGATCGGAATTTGCAACACCTGGTCGGAGTTCACGCCCTGCAACGGTCACTTCCGCGAACTCGCTGAGTGGGTAAAACGCGGTGTGTGGGAAGCAGGCGGTTTTCCGCTCGAATTTCCCGTCATGTCGCTGGGCGAGACGCAACTGCGTCCCACTGCAATGCTGTTCCGCAACCTGGCCAGCATGGATGTGGAAGAGTCGATTCGCGGCAATCCCATCGACGGAGTCGTTCTGCTCATGGGTTGCGACAAAACTACGCCATCGCTGCTGATGGGAGCCTCTTCGTGTGGTCTGCCCACAATTGGTCTATCTGGCGGACCCATGCTTTCCGGAAAATTCCGCGGCCGAGATTTAGGATCAGGCACGGGAGTCTGGCAGATGACCGATCAGGTTCGCTCCGGTGAAATGAAGATCGAAGAATTTTTTGAAGCGGAAAGTTGCATGCACCGTTCGAAGGGTCACTGCATGACCATGGGCACAGCCTCAACCATGGCCAGCATGGTGGAAGCGTTAGGAATGAGCCTGCCCGGCAACGCGGCTATTCCCGCAGTCGATGCGCGCCGCAATACGCTCGCTCAAATGACGGGCCGCCGCATCGTCCAGATGGTGCACGATGATCTTCGCATTTCACAAATACTCACCCGCGAGGCCTTCGAGAACGCGATCTGCGCCAACGCCGCGATTGGCGGCTCGACCAACGCAGTGATTCATTTGATCGCGATTGCAGGCCGCGTCGGCGTGCCCTTGTGTCTCGACGATTTCGATCGCTTGGGGTCATCTCTGCCTTGCTTGGTTGATATTCAACCTTCCGGCAAACATCTTATGGAAGATTTCTTCTACGCCGGAGGACTCCCGACCGTACTTCGCGAGCTCGGCGAAGCAGATGTGTTGAGTCGAGACGCGCTTACTGTCAACGGACAGCCGATCTGGAAAAACGTTGCCGATGCTCCCTGCTGGAATCGCGATGTGATTTGCCGTTTCGCAGAACCGTTCAAGGCGGCCGCTGGAATCGCCGTCCTGCGCGGCAATCTGGCGCCGGATGGCGCCGTGATCAAGCCGTCAGCTGCGAGTCCACACCTGTTGCAGCATCGCGGGCGCGCGGTAGTGTTCGAGACGATCGAAGAATTTAATGCTCGCATCGACGACGAGAACCTGGACATCGATGAAAACTGTGTCATGGTCCTGAAGAATTGCGGCCCACGCGGTTACCCGGGCATGGCCGAGGTGGGCAACATGTTGCTGCCGGCGAAGTTGCTCCGCAAAGGTGTGACCGACATGGTCCGCATTTCCGATGCCCGCATGAGTGGTACCGCTTATGGGACGGTAGTATTGCACGTGTGTCCGGAAGCCGCAGCCGGCGGCCCGCTCGCGCTGGTTCAGTCGGGCGACATGATCACACTCGATGTTCCCAAGCGCCTGCTTCGCCTGGAGGTCGATGACCAAACACTCGCCGCCCGCCGCGCAAACTGGGTTCCTCCGGCTCTTCCGGATCGCGGTTGGCTGAGGCTTTATGTCGAGCACGTGCAGCAGGCGGACAAAGGGGCTGATCTCGATTTTCTCGTGGGCCGCAGCGGTGCGAACGTGGCCCGCGATTCACATTGAGCGAAGCGGTTCGGAACGAAAAATAAACAGGAGTGCCAGAATGTTTCACGGCTTCCGCTGTCCAATTCGAGTTGGCACGATCTCGTTGTGTCTGCTGGCGTCCGTGGGCGGCCATTCACAGACGACGATCACGAACGATCCCCCTTTCTATGGCCCGTTCAACGCGGTGTTTTTGCCCGATGGTGACGGCCTCAAAAAACCACTGCGCAAAGACGATTCCGTGGTGCGCGCGGATTCGCCCTGGTCGCTGTCCTGCTGGGTGAAATCGGCAGAACCGCCGAAAGGGCCGAGTCTCGTCGCTGGTATCGGAGATCCCGCCGAAGAGTTTTCACGCTATCTTGCGTTCGATGCCGAGCACGCGACTCTGTGGATGGGCAAGGACAACAGCTTGTCCGGCCCGGCTTCGCTGGCCGCCGGCAAATGGCATTTCCTGGCTGCGACCTTTGACGGGGAAGAGTTCCGCCTTTACAGCGACGGTCTGCAAATAGCTATCAGCAAACTTGATTTGGGAAGCGTGAGTCCAGTTCTGCAGATAGCCCCTGTCTTTGTGCCAGATGCGAATTGGCATCACTTCGGCGGGACGGTCGCCGGCTTGAGTTTGGTTCGACGAGCGCTGAGTGCGGAAGAAGTGAAGCAACTCTCTCAGTCGCCAGAAGATTTGTCGCTGATCGAATACGAAGAAGGATCGAAACCGTGGCCGGTGCAGACTCGGGGGCAAGCAGGATATCGCGCCCCGCAAGATCCCGCGACCATGCCGCGTAGCAACGCACCATTTTCACGCCCCATTGCAAAAAAATTGCCCGCGGCACAAGAAGCCCTCGAAGCCAACGGAGAAGGCGAGTGGACTCTGGCCGGCGGCTGGTGGATGACTCCCGCGCCCAAAGTAAACGCGGACGGTGCCGCGATCTCGCTGGCGTCGTACAGCGCTCGCGACTGGTGGCCCGCGACCGTGCCCGGCACAGTTCTTACGACAATGATTGATCGAGGGGTGTATCCGGATCCTGATTATGGCTTGAACAACCTGGCGATTCCAGAGAGTTTGAACCAGCAGGACTACTGGTATCGCATCGAATTCCGCGCGCCGAAGGCGATGGATGGAGACGGGAGGCGTCTCGCGCTAACTTTCCATGGGATCAACTACGAGGCCGCTGTGTGGCTGAACGGGCGAGCTTTGGGTTCGATTAAAGGTGCATTCATCCGTGGCACATTTGACGTGACGGGCGTGGTGAAGGCCGAACTGGTCAACGTGCTCGCGGTGCGGGTTTCGCCGCCGCCGCATCCCGGAATTCCGCAGGAACAATCGATCAAGGGCGGCCCCGGAGAGAACGGCGGATTAATGTGTCTGGATGGTCCGACCTTCGTGGCCACCGAAGGTTGGGATTGGATTCCGGCGGTTCGCGACCGCGATACCGGCATTTGGCAACCCGTCACGCTGACCGCAACCAGCGCCGTGAAAATTGGCGACGCCCAGGTAGTGACCACTCTGCCGCTGCCGGATATAAGCCGCGCCGACGTTGAGATCACTGTCCCGCTGGAAAATCTGTCGAATGCTCCGGTCGGCGGAACGCTAAAAGCCGCGTTCGGGGATACCGTCGTAACCAAACAAATTACCTTAGCTCCTGGCAATACCTCTGTGAAGCTGGCGTCTTCCGTGTTTCCGCAGCTGACGGTGCAGCATCCGCGGCTGTGGTGGCCCAATGGTTACGGCAAGCCGGAACTGTATACCTTGAAGCTGAGTTTCTCGGAAGGCAGCCTTGAATCCGACAGAAAACAATTGCGCTTCGGAATTCGCGAGATCACCTATGAGTTGAGCCTGCTTGATAGCTCCGGTCATTTGAGGCGCTTGGAATATTCGCCGACGACAGCCCGGGTGAAAGGCGAGCAGGTTGTCGACGTCCGCCGCGAAGGCATTCGCGAGATTCCTCCCGCGGACCCGTTCCCGGCGAATTTTCCGCCGGAATGGAAGGAAGGTTGGAAGTCCTGGGTGTATTCGCTGGTGCCGGGAGGTGAATCCTCTCCATCCGTGCGGATGCTTGACGACACGCGCGCCGCGCCTTATCTCGTGATCCGCGTGAATGGCGTGCGCATTGCTTGCCGGGGAGGGAACTGGGGCATGGACGATTCGCGCAAGCGCGTCTCGCGCGAACATCTCGAACCTTATTTCCGCCTGCACCGCGACGCCAACCTGAACATCATCCGCAACTGGGTCGGCCAGAATACGGAGGAGGTCTTCTACGATCTCGCGGACGAATACGGATTGCTGGTGTGGAACGACTTCTGGGAATCCACGCAGAACTATAATCTTGAGGCTGAGGACCCGAAACTTTTTCTGAAGAACGCGCGCGATACGATTCTGCGGTTTCGCAACCATCCTTCGATCGTGGCCTGGTGCGGACGCAACGAAGGTGTGCCGCAGCCCATTATCAATGAGGGACTCGCCGAATTGACTCGATCGCTCGATGGCACGCGCTACTATTTTCCGAGTTCAAACGAGATTAACTTACAGCATAGCGGACCTTACAAGTATATGAATCCCGTGCTCTACTACACCGCCTTGAATCACGGATTCTCGGTGGAAACGGGGACGCCGTCGTTTTCTACTCTGGAATCTTTCCGCGCCTGGATTCCGAAAGAAGATCAGTGGCCCATCAGCGATGACTGGGCCTATCATGACTGGCATCAAAGCGGAAACGGCGACATGGCGCCGTTCATGGCGCAGGTGCAGGCGGAGTTTGGCGCTGCGACCAGCCTGGAAGATTTCGAGCGCAAGGCGCAGATGCTGGACTACGAAGATCACCGCGCGATTTTCGAGGGCATGAATGCGCACCTCTGGGCGCCGAACAGCGCCCGCATCCTGTGGATGACGCAGCCCGCATGGCCGAGCAACGTGTGGCAGATTCTCAGTTCGGATTACGATACGCAATCCTCGTTCTATGGCGTGAAGAAGGCTTGCGAGCCGTTGCACGTGCAACTCGATCTCTCGAATTACAACGTGGCGGTGGTCAACACCACCAACGATCCGCAGCCCGCGTTATCGATCAGCGCGAATGTCTATTCGCTCGATAACAAACCGCTGCTTCATCGCGAAGAGAAAAAAGACGCGGGGGCCGACGCAGTTACGGACGGATTCAAGCTTGAACTCGCGCCATTGCTCGCGTCGAACGGCCTCGTGCTGGTGAAGTTGGAGCTGCGCAACTCGTCCGGAGAAATGGTATCGGAGAATTTCTACTGGCTGGGAGCCGAGAGTGCTTCCTATCGACGGTTGAATCGTCTGGCGCCCTCTTCGCTTTCAGCTATAGCCAAATCCACGCGCGCTGGCGACGAGATTCATGTCCGCGTGACCCTGCAGAACACGGGAACCGTGGTCTCCCTGACCGACAAGTTAACCCTTCTCAATGCGTCTGACGGTTCACGGATTCTGCCGGCATATTTCACCGATAACTATGTGTCGTTGTTGCCGGGAGAACAACGGGAAATCGAAATTGCGTACCCTGCGAAGGCGGCAAACGGCGCCGCGCAGTTGGCGATCCGCGGCTGGAACATTCACAAACAAGCAGTCCCGGTCACGCTATCTGAAGGTAAGGCGAACTAGGTCTGGTAAGTGGCCTTTCAAAGCGCGCCAAATTCGCGGCGCGAGGTGGAAAGTGGAGGGGCGGGCATCGACCTGAAATCGCTTCAATCCTGGCCATCGGCCCCCGGTCATTCGCACCTTCGTGACCGCAAGATTACCTTCAAAAATGCTGATGTTTCGTTAACATTAATGATTATGGTGAAACGTCTCAGCCCTCATTCCCCGCCGCGCCTCCAGGTGTTGTTTTTCGCTTCCACCGTGTTGGTAATCCTGGCAGCCTTGTTCTTGCAGGCCTGCGGAGGCTCGGGCGGAAGTGGGGGAGGTGGTGGCGGCGGAGGCGGTGGTAACCCCCCGCCCGCACCGACAGGCCTGACGGCCACCGCGGGCAACCAGCAGGTGAGCCTGTCGTGGAGCGCCAGCACGGGCGCGACCAGCTACAACGTAAAGCGTGGCACCGTGAACGGCGGCCCGTACACGACGGCTTCGTCGCCCACCACAACCAGCTACTCCGATACCGGGCTGACCAACGGCACCGCCTACTACTACGTAGTAACGGCGGTCAATGCCAATGGCGAGAGCGGTAACTCCAATCAGGCGAGCGCCACCCCGGCGAGCGCCGGCACACCGTTGACGGTAACGGTGAATGTTCTCACCAACCGACATCCCATCAGCAGCTACGTTTACGGCGGAGCCTTTCCGCAAGATGCCGCGCACATCACTGACAGCGGTCTTAGCGTGGTGCGCTGGGGCGGGAATGCGGCGTCCACCTATAACTGGCAACTCGGCACCAACAATGCCGACAACGATTATTATTTCGAGGATTTCGCTTTCAGCGCTCTGAACAAGAGCGCCGACTCCAATTCCACGCAGTTCATTCAGGATGTGAAAGCCGCTGGCAGCAACCCGATTATGACCATGGTCATGCTGCCGTGGGTCGCGCAAACCGCGGAAACCTCAACTACACAGGGAGGCGTGGACAACTACCACTGGAGCTTCTCGGTTGCGAAGTATGGCGCGCAGTGCAGCGTGGATCAATACAACACCGACGCCGGAAACGGCGTGGAGTCCAACTGCAGTACGAATATCACTGGTAACGATCCCAACGACGCTTATTTTCCGCTGCTCGATAACCACACCCAGACCTGCCCCGGAGGTACAACCTGCGTGTACCGCGATGATTGGGCCACCGCGCTGGCCACGGCTTTCGGCAACGCGCCGCACTTCTACAACATGGATAACGAGATCGACATCTGGGGCGGGACGCACTTCGATATCCATCCGCAGCAATCCGGCTATAACGAACTGCGCGATACTTATCTTCTCGAAGCCGGCAATCTGAAAACCTGGGACCCCGCGGCGATTCGTCTGGGTCCCGTGAGTTGCTGCTGGTATTTCTATTGGAATCTCAATTCCACCACCGACAACAAGTCCACGCATGCGGGAATTGATTTTCTGCCCTGGTGGGTGAATGAAGTTGCCTGGGCGGATGCGGTGTCAGGTACAAGGTCGCTCGATATATTCGATATCCACGCCTATCCCGATGCCAACACTTCGGGTCTTACTCCAACGCAGTTACAGGCGCTGGCAACCAGCGTATATCGCGACTGGTGGGATCCAACCTACACCAGCACCGCAACTTACATCCAGAACGACGGCTTCAGCATTGAGCCGCTCGAGCCCAAGCCATTTCGAATCCCCCGCATGCGCGCGATTGTGAACTCCACGTATCCAGGCACACAATTCAGCATTACGGAATGGAGCGCCGCCTTCGCGGGCGAGTCGGATTTTTCTACTGCGCTCGGCGACGCCGACGCTTACGGAATCCTCGGCCGCGAGCGCGCCTATCTCGCCTCGCGCTGGGAAGCTCCGGTGCCCACGAACCCGAATTATCTGGCGCTGAAACTGTTCACGAACTACGACGGATCCCACCACGGCTTCGGGACCATGTCGGTTTCTGACACAAACACCGGCAATCCAAACCTGTTCAGCAGCTACGCGGCTCTGAATTCGACCGGCACTGCCATGACTTTGCTGGTGCTGAACAAAGACCCGCAGAATTCCGCGAATGTCACGTTTACGCTGACCGGGTTCACGCCCAGCAGCGTGACCACGTACACGCTGGCGGCGACGCTGCCGACGACCATCACTGCATCGGCTGCGTCCGCGTGGTCTTCGACCATGAACTTTGCACCGTACACCGCGACGTTGCTGGTCATCAGTGGTACCCAGGCCGCCACTCCCGCCGCGGAATGGGATTTGAATCCCGACACCACCATGGTCGCGGCGGGCGGGACGGTCACCCTGCAGCCGAAAATCGTGAACGGGACGGCGAACGTAACGCTGGGCTCGACAACCTCGGATAACGGGATTACCGTCACGGTCACGCAAGGGAGCGTAACCACCACGCAGAATGGGACCATCACGGTGGTCGCCGGCAACACTCCGGGGTTCTACCACTACACGGTGCAGGGCATCGACAGCGGAGCAACCCAGACTCAGGGCGGATATATTGTGGTCGGCAACCCGGCGGCAACATTTTCCACGACGACCGGCAGCGGGCAGACGGGCGCCGCGGGCAGCCTTCTGCCACTTCCGTTGACTGTCACGCTGTCTCCGGGTTCCTCCGGCGGAACCAATACCGGCGCCAGCGTTCTGTTCAGCACGAATAATGGGACGCTTTCGAATGGCACCACCAGTGGGCCAAAGGTGATCGCGGTCACCAACAGCTCTGGCGTAGCTTCCGTGACGTTGACTCTCGGAGCTGCCGGCCCGGTGAACGTCACCGCCGAGGGCCCGTATGGCCTGGGGCATCCGACAGCAAACTTTACGGAGACGTCTCAGTAAAGTCATTGCCATGAAACTACTCCGTAAGTTACTGAGCCTTGGTGTAAGTGATTGAAAAGTAACAGAGCCAGTTCCGGATTCTTCCGGCTGCTGCCGCTAAGTCATTGAAATTATCCGTAAGTTATTGAGTCTTGGTGTAAGTGATTGAAAAGTCGTAGAGGCCGTCTAGCTTGCCGCAGGACGAGCGGCAAGCTGGCCCACGATGCTTTTCACGTTGCCGCACCCGATCGTCGAAATTAAGCCTGTTTCCGGCTCCGGAAATGGCATTGCAGGAAATGCCCGACTGCCGAAATCAGTTCCGGCGTTGCGCTCGCTGGCGGCTCACATTCTTTTTCCAGGACTTAGCCCGGAGATAACTAGACGACAGTCAGGAGGCGAATGTTCGACTGCGACAAGGACCGAATTAGCCTCGACAACGTTTTCAATGACTTACACCGAAACGCAGTAACTTACGAAGCTGTAACTTACGAATAAGTTGCTGAGCTTCGTTTTTTTCGTCGGTGAGTTTTTCAGCAGCCTGCCAGCTTAGGCTCTCGGGACGGCTGGCAAAAAGGCGCTAGACTCCATGCTCTGGTGGGAACAGTCTCGTAGTCTTTAAACGCGACGAGGCTCACCGTGAAGGTTCAGTAACTTTCAGAATGCGATCCGCGGGCACGTCGTGCAACGTCTGCACGATTCCCGAGGGCCAGTGGATCTCGATCAGATCCGCGCGGCTATCTTTGCCCAGGCCGAAGTGCACGGGACCGTCGCTCGACGACGCGTAGCCGACGCTGGTGGTCATGTGGTTGTATTGCGCGCCGGTCGTCTTGCTCAGCAGCTTTATGCGCGCGCCGATGCCGTCGCGGTTGCTCTTGGTTCCGCGCAGCGCAATGTCAAGCCAATGGCCGGAGTTCTCGCTGCGGTTCATCCAGATTTCAGCATCTTTCCCCAAAGCGGTGGCGACCACGTCGATGCGGCCGTCTCCGTCGAGATCGCCGAAGGCGCAGCCGCGGTGGCGGGCGGGCGGAGCGGCGTCGAATCCTGCTTCCTCCGTCAGCGGAGCCCACTTCCCACTCGCGCCCAGATTGCGAAATACCGTGTTCGGCTGGTCGACGGGCTGGGTGGGCATGGAAATCGATTCCACGTGTCCCCGCGTCACGAACAGATCCTTCCACCCATCGTTGTCGAAATCATATAAACCCACGCCGAAGCCGGACATCTCGCGGCTGGGCTCGCGCATACCGCTCGGTGTGGTCACCTCGCGGAAGTCGCCCTTGCCGGTGTTCTGAAACAGCGGGAACGTCTGGTTATTCAACGCGACGAACACAATATCGGGATAGCCATCGTTGTTGAAGTCGCGGAAATCCAGGCCCATGCCGGAGACGAAGCTGCCATCTTCCACCAGCGCCACTCCGGCCTCGAAGGCGACCTCCTCGAACTTGTTCCCCTTATTATGAAAAAGCGAATTATAGGAGGCGTCGTTGGTCACGAACAGATCGGGACGCCCGTCCAGATCGTAGTCGGCCACGCCCACCCCCATGCCCTTGCCTACGTGGTCGCAGATGCCCCACTCTTTGGAGGCGTCCCGGAAAGTGCCATCGCCGTTGTTCAGAAAAAGCTGGTTCGGCTGGCCTTTATAAAATTTCGGACTGCAGTAGTCCGCCACTTTTTGAAATCCACAGAGCGCGTCGGCGCTGTACGTCCATTGCATGTAGTTGACGACGAAAAGATCCAGCAGGCCGTCATTGTTCACGTCGACCCACGCCGCGGTGATCGCCCACAGCGGCCCGAACTCGGGGTCGGGACGGTTCAGGCTGGCATCGAGGCCAGCCTTTACGGTGACGTCGGTGAACGTGCCGTTCCCGTTGTTGCGGTAGAGAGTGCTGTGGTGCAGTCCGGCGACAAACAGGTCCGGGAACCCGTCATTGTCATAGTCGGCGGCGGCCACGCCCATATCGTAGCCGGTGCCGGCCAGGCCGGCGGCGGTGGTGACGTCGGTGAACACGCCGTTGCCATCGTTGCGGAACAGGCGGTTGCGATACTTGGGCGAATCTTTTTTGAGCGTGGCGATGTTGGCGCCGTTGGTGAAGAAGATGTCGGGGCGGCCGTCGCCGTTGTAATCGAAAATGGCCACGCCGCCGGGCATAGTTTCGGGAGCGTTGCGGGCAGGCGTTTCGCTATTCTCCAGGCGGAAGGGAATTTTCTTGAGCTCGAAGCGGATGGGGCTGGGGGGCTTCGTCGCGTCCATCTTCGTCGCGTCCAGCAGAAAAAAGGCAGCCACGGCCAGCAGGGAACTATACGCGATACGACGGGCCAGCCTGAGAGGACGCATTGCTTCAGGAAAAGTTAGGGGTGGCCTAAGCCACCCCTGAGAGGAATTCTAACTCACGGAGACCAGATGGATTACGGATTATTGATTCGTCATAGCGAAGTCGTTCTTCGGCGTTTCGTTGTCGGTCGACAAGGTGGTACCGCTCTTCACCACGACTGAAGCCGTCACGTTGTAGGTGCCAGGCAGCGCGTTCGCCTCGAAGGCGGGCGGCGTTGCTGTGCCGCTTGCATCCGTCCATACGCTTACGCTGGAGAGATCGTAAGCCGAAGTCGCGGTGTCCCAGAAAAGGCCGCTGGATGCGCTCGGGATCTGCGCAGCAGGAGGAGCCGGAAGGGTAAAGGACGGTGCCGTAAAGGTCACGTACGCTCCAGCCACCATGTTCGGGACTGGGACGGTGTTGTCCACCACCGTCACGGCCAGCAAGTTCGCAAAGGGCGTGCCGCTGGTCGTGCTTTGCGGAGTGCTTCCGGCCACGGGGGTGATCACCGCCGGCATGTAGGTGTTCGACAGGGTGAAGTCGACCGACACTCCATTCTCTGCGGTCGCAAACACGGTATAAGGCGTCACGCCCGAAACCACCGAACTTGCGGTGTAAGGCGCTGCCGTGGCCACGCCGCTGGCGCTGGTCAATGCGGTTGTGATATTGGTGCCGGTGTCCTGGAAGGTGCCGTCAGGGGCGGTAAACGTCACCACCAGGTTCGCTCCGACCGGGGTTGGGGAGGTTGCTGGGGGGACCGGAGCAGCTTTCACCAATACTGACAGCGCGGCGTTAAATTGCGTGCCTTCTGTCGTGCTCTGCGGCGACCCGCCTGCGATTGTAGCGAGCGCCGGATCCGGCAAACCCGTGTTCGCGCAATCGAAAGTGGCCGTCGATTCGGTTGAGGGAGACGCTGCGATCACGTTGTAAGTGCCGACTGTTCCATTTGCGGTAAAGACCGTCGACGTTGCGATCCCGCTGGAGTTGGTGGTTGTCGACATGGAGTAGCTGCCGTTGGCGAAGGTGCCACCCGCGCCCGCGCTCTGAGGAGCCGAGAAGGTCACTACCACTCCGGCGCCTACGGCCGTTTGAGTGATGGAGGGTGGCGTCGCGGTTGTCACCAGCACGCTAAACTGCAACGCATATGGCGTGCTGATTACGGCGTTCTGCTGGTATGCGCCGTTGGCAGTGACCGTTATGACCTGAATCGGAGGAGCGCCTGCCGTGGTTGTATTGCAGCCCGTCCCGAAAGCCAGGGCAAGGAACAGCGAGGCAGCGACACCCCAGTACGCTTTGCGAATCATAGTCTCCCCTCCGTGCTTGCGACTCTTCATGGCGCTCCTTCGAACTAATCCGAGGTTCTGGTGAATCATTCACATCCTCCTAGAAGTAGTACTTCAGAGCGAACAGCAGCGAGCGGCTGCCAAGCTTGAAGCCAGGCTTGCCGGTGGTTGTGGGGTTGGTGTTGGTCGTGGACAGGCCAACCGTGTTGATTGTGCAAGGCGTGGTCACATTCGTCCCCGCACTGTGGCTGATCAGCAGATTGCACTCTGCCTGGTTGCTCTCGGAGAACGTGCCGGGCTGCGTGAAGTTGAGTGAATCATCGCTGTTATTACCCGTCAGGTCGAACTGGGGCAGCGGGTGGTTC
The DNA here is from genome assembly GCA_963719575.1 of uncultured Acidobacteriaceae bacterium. Classification (GTDB taxonomy): domain Bacteria; phylum Acidobacteriota; class Terriglobia; order Terriglobales; family Acidobacteriaceae; genus Sulfotelmatobacter. The sequence goes on along the minus strand of CAVRCN010000017.1, from coordinate 604,761 downwards.
AGCCAATTGGTGGCCGAGACGCGGAATTGTACTTTCTGTCTCTCGGAGATGTTGAAGTTCTTATAGATGGCCAGGTCACTGTCAAAGTAGGCAGGCTGATGCAGATAGGGGAAATTGAGAGTCCCCTGCTGTCCATAGGCCGGCACCGTGAAGCAGCCTGGGTTGAAATACTTACCCGAACCGTGCTTCCGCGGGTCGCAGGTGACCAGCGGTTGCAGAGTCTGGTTGGCATTGGTTCCAAACCACGTGGAGGTACTGATCCCGTTGGCGTACAGCCCGTTCGGCATGAGGATCGCGTTGTTGGGAAGATCCGGAGCGCCTACCAGAGGAGTCGTAAGACCACCGGGGAAGGTAGCGTTCAGGTTGCCGTTGGTGGCAGGCTGAAGCGGCCCACCGCTCTGGTAAGTGGTGTACGTGGAGAGTTGCCATCCGTTTACGGCTCCGCCCAGGATGTGGTTGTTGTGAATCGGCTTGGGCAGGTTCCACACCACGGACGCGTTCACGATGTCGGTGTGGTCGTATTGCAAGGGGCCGTAATTGTTCCGGATGCTGAAGGGATCGACCGCGGTGCCGTTGCCGGTTCCGTTATCCGTTTGTCCGTCGCGGATGCCGAGCACCTTGCTGAAGGTGTAATTGGTCAGGAAGGTGATGGGCCCCGACTGTTTCTGCCATGACATCTGCAGCGAGTTGTAGTTCGCGTAGCTGCCGTGGGTGATGATGTAAATATCCTGATAGTTGATGTACTGGTGGTAGTTGTTGGCATTGAAAGCGGGCTGACCCGCGCCGTTGTAGCCCACGCCGCAACCGGTCCAATCCGTCAGTGGATTGCTGGAGTTGCAGGTTGGCGAGCTGGGACTGATCTGCGGCCCTTGTATTTTATCGGGGCCGAAGAACGTTCCGGGAAGCACATTGTTGATGTCGTAGATCTTCCCGTTGCTGCCGTTGATCAGCTCGTTGACGCTCTTGTTGCCAACATAGGAGATTTCAAACACCGAACGCCACGGCAGAGCCTGGGAAATGGTGATGTTCCAATCCATGACCGAGGGCGTGCGATTGTCACCGGCTTGGAAGGCACTGATGGAGGACCCGTTCTGCGCAACGCTGGACGGCGGTGTGAATCCAGAGCCGCCGGAATCGATGCCGGCGTAGCCGCCGGTCGGGGCGCTTGTCGGGTCATAGCCCAAAGTGGAAGCGGTCGTATAGGTGAACGAGCCCGCCGGACCAGCCGTGGGACCGCCCACGTCATTCACGGCAAGCTGATAGCGGAACCACGCCACTCCGGCGCGGAGCACGGTTTTCCCGTTTCCGAAGATGTCGTAGGCCAAGCCGCCGCGCGGTTCAAAGTAGAACAGCGGAGAGCTCAGACCCGACAGTGGAATGCTGGAGTCCTTCGAGTGCCACAGTAGCCCGGTGTTGGGCGGGGCATTCGGAGTGTTGACGTAGGTATTGGGACTCCAGACCTGCATTCCGTTCGAAGGTCCGTACCACTGGCCGACGTGGTCGAGGCGGAGACCGTAGTTCAAGGTCAGTTGCTTACCGGCCTTGAAGGAATCCTGGGCATACAGCGACCACTGGTGGAATTGAATGTTAAAGGTCGGGATCGAACTCTGTTGCTGGTAGTTCGCGGTGCGCCCGAGCAGGAAGTCGGCAACCACGTTGCCGGTACTATCCGCGCCCCAGCCTAAGTTGTAAGAGCCTTGGGCTCCGGTCTCCAGGCCTGCCGTGGATTGAATGTTGTCACTGGTGTCCCAGTAGAAGCCGGCCTTGAGGGTGTGCGAACCGACAATCTTGGTGAAGTTATCGTACAGCGCGGGATCGCGCTTGATTGCGCCGAATTCATTGGCGCCGCTGAAGGCGTTGTTCATGGTGAATTCGTCGATGTTCGGGAAAGCTCCACCCCAGGGACCGAGGATGTTCGGAACCTGTGAAGTAGTGGTGCCGAACAGGCCCTTCACGTTGAATCCAAGCTTAGTGCGGTCCACCGCGGAGGCATTGGTAAGGGTGCTGGGGTTGATATAGCGAGCCAGGGTGAACACGAATTCGTTGGTAGTGGTGGGGCTGAACACGTGGGTCAGGTTCGCCATGATTTCCTGCGAAGTGGTTTTGGCAACCACGTTCGAGGGATAGGGCAAAGTCCACGGTGGAGTCCACCAGACGCCGATGGGATGCTGGTCATTCTCGATCTGGCGGGTGTAGGAACCGGTCAGCTTGGTATTGTCGCTGATGGCATAGTCGACTTTTCCCGTGGCTTCCCAGCGGTTTTGCGGAACCCCGGAGACGTACTGGTAATTGTTCCAGCCATTCGCTGCGGAGGGAGTTTCATTGGCCTTGGGATAGAAATTCAACACGCCGCCCATGAGATTGGGGTCGTATTGCGACGACGCGATGCAATTGCCGTGGGGGCACGTGGTGCCGGCGGCGGGGCCTGGAAGGCCGTAAGGAACCATATAGGCGTACTGCCAGGTGTTGAATAGCGACTTATAAAGCGGCGACTGCGTTCCGTTAGTGGGATCGATGCCGGGCAGGCCGCTGATCGTGGTCTCGCTGAAGTCCCCGCCCAACTGTTCTACCGTGGGAACATTGAAGTTAATGGGCGTGATTGCGGGATGCTGGTTCATGTATTCATAACCAGCCCAGAAGAAGAGCTTGTTGCGATTCTTGTTGAAGTCGGTAAAAGGCAGCAGGATGGGGCCGCCGATATTGCCGCCCATATAGTAGTAGTGCTCGGCAGAGTTGGGAATGCCCTGGCTGTGGGCGTAGGCGTCATCGGAATTCAATGCGCTGTTGCGGGCGTAGAGGTAGCCTTCCCCGTGGAACTTGTTTCCGCCGCTCTTGCTGAACGCTTCGAAGATGGTGGGGCCTTTGGCGTATTCCGCGTCGTAGCTCGACATCAGAACCTTGACTTGCGCGACCATGTCCTGATTGATGTTGGCAATCTGGGTTCCGGCGTTTCCGGGATCCACCAGATTCGCGCCGTCGAGCATGAAGGCCATCGCGCCGTTGGGCTGCGTGCCGTTGCTCGAATAGGCGCCTACCGGACCGCTATTGGTTCCGACGATCTTGGGGTTGAAACTGGAACCTTGGCCGATGCCGTTGTTCAGGGCCATGCCTGGCATCATCTTGAGCAACTCTCCGGCATCGCGGCCACCCAGCACCAAGTCCTGGACCATGCCCTGGTTCAGGGTCGTGCTCACTTCACCGGTGTCGAGGGGCACCACGGCGTCGGCACCAGCGGTGATCTCAACGGTTTCGGTGACCTGACCGATCTGGAGTTTGATATTGGGCAGAGTGCGGCTGTCACCGGTGGCGAAGACGATCCCGGGCTCCGACCAGGCTTTGAATCCGGTGGCAGATACGGTGACCGTATAGGTTCCCGGCTGCACGGCCGTTATCGAGAAATATCCGGTGCTGTTGGACACCGTGGAGCGCACGTCGCCGGATGCCTCATTCTTCATTACCACCTTGGCATCTGGAACCGCGGCACCCGTGGAATCGTAGGTGGTACCGCTCAGGGTTCCGGTCAACTGCTGGGCGTAGCTGAACGAAGCCAGCAGAGCGAAAACGGCTAAAACGGCCAGTGCCTTTTCGAGAACTACCCGATTGAACGTCGAAACCATGTGGTCCCCCTCAAGATATGAACTTCGCCGCGCATTCTCGCGGTGACGCGCTAAACATGCGGTCGCCGACCGCATGCCCCCTACAAAGCTTTCAATCATGCCAACCTGCGGATGAGACCCCAAAACCTCAGAAGATAAAGACCCTAACCCAAAAGTACTATTCCACTTGGGAGGCTTTTTACCGTTCTTTAATACCGACTGTCAAGTAAAAAATCGTTTTTTTGCTGGATCGCAATCGTTTACGCTCTTGTGGAGAACTTCTCGACTCGGTATGCAGTTTTTTTCCTCTCTCACGGGGTTGGCGGAAGTCCGGGTTACAGAATTTGCGCTTAAAGGCGGCTTCGGGCTTCAGCTTTCGGGCTTCAAAAGCCTTGGATTGGCCGAAGCCCCGATTCTTGGCCGAAGCCCGATCGCCGAAGCCCGAAGCCCGGATCCTTGGCGAGTGCCAGGAAATTACAATCCGGTCTGCCCGGGGGAGCGTGCGTCGCTGTACAATGCACTGCAGTTTCCTCGTTACCGTCTCTCGCGACGGGAGGTGAAGTAAATGTTTCCTCGCATTCTCTCCTTCCTTGTTCTGGACACGCTGCTTATCTGCTGCACCATGGCCGGTCAGTCCGCGAAGACCCAGTCGCCGCATGCCCAGCCGCCGGAATCCCGGCCGCCGGAAAATGAGCGCCCCGTGATCCACACCACCTCGCGAGAAGTGCTGCTGGACCTGGTAGTCCGCGACAAGCATCAGCACATGGTCAAAGATCTGCGCCAGGACGAAGTGCAGGTCTACGAAGACGGCGTTCTGCAGAAGATCCGGGTGTTTCATAACGTGCAGGGAGCCGAGCAACTACGGACCGAGCGCAGCCTGGAGCGAAGCCAGGCGTCACCCGCGGCGGCCAGTTCGGAAAATGTGCAATCTCTGAATTCGCTCCGCCAGGTGAATTTTGTTTCGGTGGTGTTCGCCCAGGTCGCGCCCATGGATCTTGAATTTGCGCGCGAGTCGGTGCTGGAATTCCTGAAGAACGATACTCTCCCCAACACCTATGTGACGGTCTACAAGCTGCGTCACCGCCTGCAGATTGTGCAGGCCTATACCAGCGATAAAGACGCTCTGGCGAAGGCGGTGAACAGCGCCGCGAAAGGACTGTACAGCAACGATGATCTGGGCGTGACGGCGGACGTGGGCGGCGGGGCGAACGCCGCGATACAGGCCGCCGTGGCGAATATTCTGGCTTCGCCGCTTAGCGGCCCCTCATCCATCGCATCCGCTCAAAACGCGGCGCTCAATCCGCTGCTCGGGATCGCAATGGATCCGCTCTGGGCAAAGAACGCCGCTTCTGAAGACGCGTCCATCACTCTGGGCAATGCGCTGTTGACCCAGATCCACATGGCCAGCGGACTGCGCTTCGCGGACAGTCTCGTGAACGGCATGGACGCGCTCGATTCCCTGCGCGAGTTAGTGCGCAGTCAGGAGAAACTGCCGGGCCGGAAGGTGGTCCTTTATTTGGCTGATGGGCTGGCGTTCCCCGTCGACCGGCGCGATGCCGTCGATAACCTGATCAGCTATGCCAACCGCACAGGAGTATCGTTTTACACCATCGACACGCGTGGATTGAATGTGGAAGACCCGCTGTTGCGATCTCTATCGGAGATGGAACGTGCCGGCGCCGAAAGTTCGGCTACCCGCGCGGACCCCGGGAACGGACACTTCGAAGACGACGACATCCAGCTCACAACCGTCTCCGTCACTACGGAAAACATGCGGGAACTGGCCGAATCCACGGGAGGCTTTTCGGTTACGAATACGAATGAGATTGCGGCGCCCATGCAACGGATGATGGAGGATATCCGCACTCATTACGAACTGGCCTACACGCCCACTTCGACCAACTACGACGGACACTTCCGCAAGATCGAGGTCAAAGTCAGCCGCCCCAAAGTCTCGGTGCAGACTCGTAAAGGCTATTTCGCGTTGCCGGAGTTGAACGGTGCGCCGCTGCAGCCCTTCGAAGTGACGGCGCTCAAGGCGATTAACGCGCGTCCCGCGCCGATGGGATTTCCCTACCAGATCTCGATGATGAAATTCCGCCCCAAATGGGACGCGGTGGAATACGAAGTGGCATTTGAAATTCCGTTGTCCGGATTGCGAGTGGTCTCCAATCCAAAAACCGGACGAGCTCACGTTCAGGCCTCGCTGGTGGCGCTCATTCACAACGCCAGCGGAGAAATTGTCGGCAAGGTAAGCCGTGACCTGGCGCGCGAAATACCGAATGCCGATCTCGGGCAACTTGGAAATGACCGCATCCTTTACGCGGAAACCGTGGAGCTGCCGAAAGGCCACTACGTGGTCGATTCGGCAGTCACCGACGAACTAAGCGGGAAAACCACGGTGAAACGCGTGGCAGTTTTCGTCAACCCGGGGAATCTCGGCGTGAGCTCGCTGCAGATGGTGCGCCGCCTCGATCCGCTGGCGGGACCGCGCGATCCTCTGGACCCCTTGGAAGTGGATAACGGACGCATCGTTCCGAACCTCGCAGATTCCGTCGCTTCAAACAAGCCGGTGGATCTGTATTTCGTCGTGTATCCCGCTCTGCCGGGCTCCGCTCCAGCCGCCGCCGGCAGCAACAACGACCTGAAGGCGACCTTGCAGGTGTTTCGCGAGGGCCGGGAAGTCGCGCGCAAACCTCTCGACATGTCGAAACAGCAAGCGGACGGTTCCATCCCTATGTTAGTGCGGGTTTCGCCGGATCCGGGACAGTGTGATGTTCTTATCACCGCGCAGCAGGGCGGATTAGTTGCGCAGTCAGGTCTCTCGGTAAAAGTCGAGTAGAGTAGAAAGTCGAGTCGAGAAACTGCGTTGTCGTCCCGAACGACGCGTTTTTCATGGCGGCCAGGCGCCAGAATCCCAGGCGTGCCAGAATCAGTGTGCCGCATCTCCTCCAAACTTAATGCTTACCTTTGATCCGTAGCGCCGGTAGTTCCGGAACTCCATTTCGTTGAGCACTGCTTGTCGTTTGCCCTCTCTCATGCTGACGCTTCCGCGGACCGGCATCAGGTAGTCGTGACTGCCAATAGCAATGTAGTCGTAGTCCACGATGATCGATGCGGAACGGATCAGGAAATCGTGCGGCAGGTCATCGGCCTCCAGCGTGATTCGCCGAACCCCTTTGGTGGCGGCGTCGATATACACCAGACCATGAAACGTGGGATACACCTTCCAGTTGGCATCTCCGGCAAGCCCCCAGGTCGAGTTCTCGTGAGTAATGCGATAGCTCAGCACTTGTACGGTTGAGCCTCCAAGCGCGTCGGTTTCCTTCCAATGGAACTCCGTTTTTGAGGATGGCCGAAACACGGCGTCGAGCACACCGCCGAATTCTCCGTGCGAAAGTGTCCCCTTCAGGTCGGCCCGGGCCATGCCGGTGCGTTTGCCGTTGATCTCCAGAGTGGTGCGGGTTTCAGTGTTGTCGTGGTAACGCAGTAGTTCCGCAATCGTGTCCCGGTGCCTCCACTTTCCGGTGCCCGCTCCATCCACCGAGCGATCGGTGATTTCAACGCAAATGAAATTCGGCAGCGCGGCCGAATAGCCGAGAGCACGACTCCTGGCTTCTGCAATCATTGCCTGCAACTCATCTGCCGTGGGCGGTTGAGCTGCAGATTCGGGGAGCGCAGAGATGATCAGCCGGTGGGCTTCGTGCGATTCACTGGTCGGGGAGTCGGCCTTGGCATCCGCCACCGGCGATGTATCGTTGCTGCTCGCGCTTGTTGCGTTCGTCCCAGGCAGAGCGCCGGCGCTGGCTAGCTCGGGACCTTCCACTCGGAACGAGACGCTGCGTTCACTGGTCTTCCCATCCTGGGTGAGGCTGGCAATTGCTTCATAGTTTCCCGCTGCGAGAGAGCTGGCCCGGATGGATGCCATGTAGGGAATCGCTGCCTGGCCGCTGCTCTTGCGCAGTGGCAGGGGCATGTGCCCCACGGATTCGCCGTTGCGCAGCACTTCCATTTCAAGGCGGGGTTGCTCGGAAGCCTGAGGATCGGAATGGACCATGAAAAACAGGGAAATGTTTTTCGCTTCTGGCGGCACGCGGCCCGAAAGATCGGGCACCACCCTGGCATTGTCATAACGGAGCGGCTCCAGCAGGTCGCTCTCCGCGCTGCTCGGATCGGTCCGCCGGACCAGAGCGATATCGCTCAGGGAAGGACCGGCAGGCGGGCTGGCGATTTCAAAGTCCACTCGCTGCGCGCCGGCTTTTCCGTTGTTGCGATCCACGATCGCCGTCTCCAAAGTATATTCTCCCGGACCGGCGATGAAATGCCGCTGCAAGGTGATCACTTCGGAGCGTGCTGCATCCATGGATTGCAGTGCACCGTGGCGCGGTACGTCCTCACCGAAGTGCTCGAGCACCGTGCCTGCCTTGTTCTTGATCTGGGACACGATCGAGACGTGAGCCGAAAAAAGATCCGCATTCGGATCCTGCCGCATTTCCAGTTCTGCGAGCAGGACTTCCACCACCAGCGTATTCGCGTTTCCGTCCGGCAGGTCGCCAAGCCGGATGACTCCGGCTCTAAACTTCAGGTCGGTGGGCAATTGCGCTTCGCCCAGAATTTTCATCAGCGGCATTTCAAACGGCCGCAGCGCGGAAGTGTTCCCCGAGGGCACCGCAAAATAGCCCGCCCGCGACTTTATTTTCAGTCCCTTTCGCACCGGCCTGACTGCAACGGGCCGGAATTTTCCGTCATATTCCTGGATCGGCGGAACATAGGACGCTTCGTAATACGTGGTCATGTCCTCGATCATCTGCTGCAGCGGCTTCTTTAAACTGGAGGAGGCCGCAATGTAAGCACCTCCTGTGCTGCCGGCCAGTTCTGCGAGGGGGTTCTTGTACCCCGACAGGCCGTCGAATTCAACTTTGGTCAGCGTGTCAGCGATCTGCGCGATCATCCCCGCAGGAAGCTGGGGCGCTGTCTGCGTTGCACTCCCGGACCCGGTAGTCCCAGGCGAAGCCGCGGCACCCCTGATGCCGGGCGCCACCGCCGCGATGGCCGCGCCCGCGATCAATCCTTCGCCGGCTTGTTCGTCCACCGCGTTCGCGTCCACGGGATAAATGCTGACCCCGGCGCGGTTCGCCGCTCCGATGATGGAGGGCAGCATATCCTTGGCGTTCGAATCCAGCTGCATGCCCTGCACGAAATAGATCACGACTTTCCGGCCCGCAATCTGGCGCTCGGTTCGCGCCAGAGCCAGCAAGCCCGCAAGAGAAGGCTGGGAGTGCTGGTCTTGCACAATGCGCTGCGATTCCTCCAGCGCCGCCAGCATCACTCGCGCCACGCTGCGCTGGGTCGCGCTTACCCGGGTTCCGGAAGGATCCATTCCGGTCTGCGCCACGGCGATCAAATTTTTCTCCGGCACTGCGGCGGCATCGGCCTTGGTTTTCTCGTCCCGCTCACTCACGGTGGCGATCGCCTTTTCTACCGCGGCCCGGTCGGAAGTGAATCCCTGAAACAAGCGCAAACGCCCCTGAACGCTGAGCACAGAAAATGCAAATCCCTGCGCCGGAACCATCTTCAGGATTTTTCCCGCGATGTCGCGAGCGTTATTCGCCGCTGAGGGTTCCATGCGATCGAAGACCAGAGTAATTAAATGGTCCGCGGTCGATGCTCCGTTCACCAGGCGTAGATCGGAAAGCTTCACGATCGAACCGTTGTCAGTAACCGTGACATCGCTGGGCTGCAGATCCAGCACAGGCTTATTTTTCTTGTCGCGAACCACCATGTCGAGCGTGACTTCGTCCACGGTAGTAACAATCGCGGGCCTTGCCGTGGTTTGAGGAGCAGCATTTGGTCGAGCGCTGGCTTGAGGAGCCGCGGATTGCGAAGTGGTGGGCTGGGAAGCGGTAGGTTGGGAAGCGGCCGTCTGTCCGAAGGTCCACGGCACAAGAGTGGTGAGGGCCAGCAAAATAAGCGTTGTCGTTCTCGTTGCTGGCCGCGGATGGATCGTACTCACCGTAAACTTACACATAGCAATACTCCACTCAACGTGTGGAACGGTTCCGGCTGGAGATCAGAAACCTCGGAAGCCCACAATCATCGATATTGTGGAGCGTCCCGGCGCTCTGAGCGCCCAATCATACCGCCGCAACCATGGCAGAACAAGGAGTATCGCGGGGTAGCAGCGTTTCGGCTCTGGAGATGTCGATGTAGGGCCCGCCCTCGGCTGTCTCGCGAGCGAAGCTCGACGTTTTCTTCAGCCTTAACGGAAAGGCCGTCCTTTGACGATTCCCTGACCTTCGCGAATCGTGACCAACTGACCCGCGGCCAGGTGCGGGTAAGATTCCATTTTGCCAGTCGGCCAGTAAACCTCCACGTCAGCCGTGGAGTCCGTTCCCAACCCGAAGTGCAATCGCGGATCATTCGACGAAAGAAAGCTGGACTGGCTCACCACGCATTGCGCCTGCACCTTGCCGCCGTAACGCACCAGCACGCGCGACCCGATCGCGCTGCGGTTGCTCTGCACACCTTCCAGACGAATCTTAATCCAATGGTTGCCGCTGGGCGCGTCGTTGCGCAGAAGGGACGGCGGCTCGTTGCGGTTCATGATGAGCACGTCGAGATCGCCGTCGTTGTCGAAGTCGCCAAACGCGCAACCGCGGCTGCCGTGGTGCTCGAAGATCGCCGCGCCGACTTCCGGCCCCATTTCAACGAATGTTCCATTGCCCTGATTGCGAAAAACGATGCGCGGACTGCGCGCCGGAAATTTCGCGGGATTGAGTTTTTCAAGTTCGGGATAGACCGTACCGGTCACGACGAGAATGTCAGGATGGCCATCGTTGTCGAAATCCACCAGCCCGGTGCCCCAGCTGATGAAGCGCCGTTCGGACGCAAGGCCCGCCGGCGCAGTCACATCTTCAAACTCGCCTTTGCCGTTGTTGTGATAAAGGCCCGTGGCCTGATTTTGAAAATGAGTTTTGAGAATGTCGAGATGGCCGTCGAGATCGTAATCCGCCACGCTCACGCCCATGCCGGCCAACACATGGCCATCGCTGCTGAGCGCTACCCCGCGCAGCAGAGCTTCCTCGCGGAACGTGCCATCATGGTTGTTCAGCAGCAGATAAGACGGAGTCGAGTCGCAGGCCACGAAAATGTCCTGCCAGCCATCTTCATCGGCGTCGAAACCAACCGCAGTAAATCCATATCCCCGCAGGGACCCGATGCCCGACTCCTTCGAGACATCGGTGAACGTTCCATCCCCGTTATTGCGATAGAGAAAATGCGCCGGCGCGACCAAGCCGTTCGGGCCGCAGTTGGTGGGCACGCCGTCATAGTTGCAGTTGGGCACATCCAGCGAAGGCCGCGGAGCGGTTGCCAGATCAATCTCCACATAGTTGGAAACAAAAAGGTCGAGCAACCCGTCGCGGTTGTAATCCACAAACGTACAGCCGGAACCAAAACGAGTGTGCGGATAGAGCAGCCCCGCCTTGGCGGTTACATCGGTAAACGTGCCGTCGCCATTATTGCGATAGAGACGATTCTGGCCGTAGTAAGTAAGGAAGAGATCTTCAAATCCGTCGTTGTTGTAATCGCCGACGCATACTCCGCAGGCCCAGCCGGCAACATCAAGCAGACCAGCTTTCGCCGTGACGTCGGTAAAAGTGCCATCACGGTTGTTGTGATACAAGCGGTTGCTCGATCCGGGCGGAACACCCTCGAGCCGGCGCCCGCCGAGCATGAAAATATCCATCCAGCCGTCGTTGTCGTAGTCGAAGAACGCGCAACCGGCTCCGTTCACCTCAATGATGTAGGTGTTGTGAGTGTTCTCGCCATAGAACATGGTCTGCGTAAGGCCGGCCTTGGCGGCGACATCCACAAAGCGGGAGAACGGAGGCGCAGTCTTCGCGGGCGGCAGCACGCCGCGAAGCCCGGCCGGAATCAATGCTGGAACGAGGGCAGTCCCCAGGGTGCGCAGCATGCGGCGCCGTGTCCAGTCTTCCGGCTTCACGCTGCTCATAACTGTGCGGGCCTTTTGCGGTATGTCGATTCGTTCACGAAGTCGATTGGCATCAGTGTTGCGTCTGCCCCGCCGCCGCATCCAGGTCCTTGCGCAACTGCAGCGCCTCCGCATTTTTGGGGTCGAGTTGCAGAGCGCTGGCCAGCGCCTGCTGCGCTTCCGGGAATCGGGACTCCATCCCCAGAGTCGCCGCCAGACTCACCCAGGCTTGAGTGTAGCCAGGAGCCGAGCGCAGCGCGCGGCGAAAGTGTTCCTCCGCCGCCGCAGAATCGCCGCTGCGGGAGTCGAGATACCCTATCTGGTTTTGCGCGAGAGCGAAATCAGGATCGATTTGGATCGCCTGTTCCAGCAACGTGCGCTCCTCGTCCGTACTCCCGATGCGATCAAGCGCGAGCGCCAGTTTGAACGACATCAGAGTGCTCTTGGGCTCAGCCGCAACCGCTTCACGATAGAACGCGACCGCCTTTTGCGGATCGCCGGTGGCCAGTTCCTTGTCGCCCTGCGCGGCCTTGCTCACGGCCAGCGCGTGGCTCTCCCGGGCGTGCAATTCCTGCTGATAGATTTTGAGCTCTTCCTGCGCCGCATCGGTTTCGCCTAAGGCGCGGAGCACAGAAGAGAGCTCGAATCTCACTTCCGGTTCCGTGGCCCCAAGCGCGATTGCCTTTTCCAGTTGCTCTTTGGCTCCGGGAAAATCTTTGAGCTCGGCCAGCACCACGCCCAGATTGTAGCGGGCGTTGTAATAATTTGGATCGAGGACAACTGCTTCTTCCAAATGTTTGCGCGCAGCCGGGAACTGCCCGCCCGCACGTTCCATGATGCCGTTCAGATACAGGACGTCGAAATCGTGCGGGGCGCGAATCAGCAGCTTGCGCCCCAGCGGCGTCGCCAGCGCATAGTCATCATTCAGCACCATCAGCCGAAAATACTGGCGCTGCGCATCCAGATTTCCGGGATGGAGTCGCGAGGTCTTAGCCGCCAGTCGAATCGCATCCTGGTAAAGCGTCTGCTTCACCAGAATGGTGGTCAACGCGTTGCTCAGGGGCAGAGATGACGGATGCGAAGTCAACGCACGCTTCAGGACCTCGGCAGCTTTGTCCAGCATTCCAGCTTTGTCGTAAACCTGAGCCAGGCGAAGTGTGAGATTTTCATCCGCCGGAGCGGAGCGCAGCAAAGCAATTGCCGCACCGAAATCCCCTTCGGAAAGCAGCGCCTTGCTGAGCCAATCGATCGCGTCCGTCGAGTGCGGGTCGATCTTCAGCGCCTTTTCCCACTCCGCCTTGGCCTCCGCGGTTCGATGGAGCTGATCGAGCGCCGCGCCCAGGATCAAGTGTGGCTTAAGCGCATCTTCGAGTTGGATGGATTGTTGCAGCGCGCTGACGGCCTCTTCCGTGTGCCCCGCGGAGTACAGGCTGAGTCCGACCAGATAATAAAGGGAGGCGGAACTGGGCTCGAATTTCAGCGCCGCGCGAAAGGCTTCGGTAGCGCAGTCGTATTGATGGCGGTCACCAAACCACATACCAAGCTGGGTATAGGCGGGTGCGTCCGGGTGGGCATGGACTTTGACTTCAAGCGGCTGTGGACCGTCGCAAGATGCCGGGGCATATACCGGCGCGCCAAGACTGACGGCGATCAACAACGCGGTTTTCGCAAGCATGGAATGCATGGAGGGCATTGATGTGCCAACGGTGAGCCTCGGCGAAACTGCAAAGCAGATTCCAGTAAGTCGAGCATAATCGACCCACGGCGAGACCTGCAAGCGAGTCGCTGCCTGCGCTCTCCTGCTTAAGATCGCGTGCTTAGCCAGTATCTAGTCCGGATAAGGTTCCCCAGCCTTCACCACGCGAATCTCGTGGTCGGTAAATTTCATGTGCCCGCCGGGAAGGGTAATTTTCGGCATGTGGCAGCTGACGCAGTCAGTTTTCGATACCGGACACGACTTTGCTCCCGCGGCAGGCGATGCGGACGCAGGCTGCGGCGAAGACCCGTGACAGGCCAGGCATTTTCCATCGTAAGAAGCATCCTCACGGACAAGATCTTGATGCGGATCGTGGCAGGCCAGACAGCTAATGCGAGGATCGGCTCCGTCGAAGCACTTGCTGTTGGCCAGCCGGTAAGGCTGGAAGCGCACGTTGATCACCCCACGCATGTGACCTCGCACCACCGCTTCCCAGCTGCGATGACACTGACCGCAGAAGCTGGATATATCTTCGGCCGTCATTGTGCCGAGCTGCGGCGGAGCGGAATCGAACTGCCCTTGCAAGGCGTCCAACAGATGCGTGTTGCTGCCCGCGTGACAATGCTCGCAGCGCACGCCCGGCCGCATGGAATCGAGGTTCAGCTTGCCGTTCTGCGCCGAGTTGCTCGCGTGACATCCAAAGCAGTCTTTCGGCTCACTATGCAGAAGCTCCCGTCCGAATGCTTCTTCCAGCGTGTGCGGCGTTAGAGCGGCGTCCCCGATCGTGATGTCGAGACCCTGGACGTTCGGGTAATAACTTACCAGGCCCTCATACCACTTTCCCTCGCGCTCGAAAACCCACGTCTGGGCGCCGAAGCCGAAGCTCCAGTGAATCGGCGAAGAGATCGTACGCTTGCCGTCGGTGACGCTATACGTGCTGTTGTCGTCCTGCGTCTCAACCGTGTAGGTATAGTCGCCTTTGTGAAATGTGAGTTTCGGATTCGCCTTCAGTGCGGCGTCCGGACCCGGCAGCAGCGTGAGAGCCCGCCCCATCGGCGTCTGCGGCTGGGTGGTAGCCTTCGCCCGGTGGCAACCCGCGCAGGCCGAGCCGGGATTATCCGGGCGCGTCTGCGCCTGCGCCGCCACGCAAGTCATCGCCAGCAATATCGCAATCAGTATCGAGGTCTTGCCCGACAACAAAGAATTAAGGCCGCGCAACTGGAGCATCCTCTCCCCGCGTGATCTCGAGACAAAGCAAACGCTCGCGTCTGGCATCTTCCTTGCGCCCGGATTTCGAGTAAGCCTTGACCAGCGCGAGATGGGCTTCCAGGTTATTGGGCTCAAGCTGCAATTCTTTTTTCAGATGTTCGATGCCGCCCGTTACGTCCCCGGTTTCGAGCAGTGCCCGGCCGAGCACCAGTTGAGCGCTGGGCAGCGCCGGGTCTTCCGCAACCGCCTTTTTGGCGTAGGGCAGCGCTTCCGCAGGTTTGTTCTGGATCAGCGCTCCCCACGCCAGCATGGCATGGGCCGGAGCGCTCGCTGGGCTTATCTCCAACTCGCGTTTGAACTCGGCGATTCCCGCGTCAGCGTCTCTCGGAAACTGCAGGTAGCCGTAGAGGAAGTGCACATTCGCGGCCGTCGGATAGCGCTGAAACACGTCCTGAAATTCCTGCTGCGCAGTCTTCTCGTCTCCCGACAAAAAGTGGAAGGCCGCGCTGCCCACCGCCATGTACAGGTCCTGCTGGTCGGCTCTTAATTCTTTTGGCAATAGCGGCGTGCGCAAGCCAGCTAATCCAATGGCGACCAGAAACTCCGGGTTCGGTACCTTGCCGCGGGCAAAAAATGCGAACTTCTGCAGGGCAATCTCAAAATTTCCGCTGCGCGTCAGCAGCAAAGCTTCGTGGTAGCGCAGAATTTTTTCGTTGCGCGGCTGGTTTGCTGCTCCCAATGACAAACCGCGTTCAATATCATCCAGCGACGGCGCGTAGTCGCCGGTTTCAAACTCACACAATCCCCGCAGCGCGAAAGCCGGGCCGGCATTCGGATTGAGCGCAATGTAGTGCGTGAGCGCATCGCGAGCTTCGCTATACGAATCAGTTCCGTATTGCAGCAACCCCAGGAACCACCAGCCGTCGGGCCATTCCGGTTTGAGCGCAACCGCTTGCCGGTAGAGGTCAATGGCGCGGGCCGCATCATTTTGTTCGCGCGCGGCGTCCGCCTGCAAAACCAAATCATCGAACCCCGCGGGATTCGCCTGCGCAACTGCGCCCACGGAGAGGAGGAAAACGACAAGCCACACCGCAGCACTCCCTGCGAATCCAGTCACGTTCGAAAAACCGCTCCCGCTTTTCAATTCTGCTTCCAAATCGCCATCGTACCATCCCTAAGACTGCTCACTGCAGGATGCTCGGACGGCAGAGGGTATCAGCCGGAGATGCGCGCGTAGTTACAGCCGCCCTTCGACTTCGCTCAGGGCAGGTCTCGACTGTCCCGGCAGAGCGGAGCTCGCCGATTTCTTCGTCACCGGGTTTCTCGTTGCAACGAACCCTAATTCGGTTTCACCGGAACCAACACCGGAGAAGCAGCTTGGGTCCGCGCTTCCGGCGCCAACGGCAAACTCACTTCCATCGTCCCTACGCGGTCCGTGGAAACGTCTTTCACCGCGATGCGAATCGATGCCGCATCCAGCGGGACAGAGATCTGCTGCCGTGCGCGATAGAACGTCGATTCCCCCGAAGCAACAGGGCTGCCCTCGCCCACATTCCATGGGCTCTCAGAAACAGTTTCGCGCGCATGGTCGACCTTGCCCACCAGCATCTGACCGTCTGCGTCGAAAGCCTCAGCTGCCAGCTCCAGGAGGAGCCGCTGCCCGCCGCCGGGCGGTGACTCCGCTTTGAGTTGCTGTGCCGGCAGCGCGTACTCGACGACATACGCCTGCAGGGGAACCGCCGGCAAAGGCTTCGCTTTCGCGAGATGATTCTTGCCGCCAGAGGAGGCCTTCGCCAGGCTCGCCATCTGCTCGGGAGTCCCCTTCGCAGGCGCACCCAACGGATAAATGTGAGCCTTGAAGACAATCTGGTGCGCCATCGGCGCTCCATGCCGCAGGTTGACGAAAAGCGAGTCTTCGGGCTTCCTCTCCGCGCGTTGCACTGGATCAGACGCCACATAGTTCTTGTGTCGCACAGCCGCATCGCGATCGCCGCCGACAGGATCGCCGAAATAAGCTCGCCGGTAGGCCAGATGGTAGCCCCGTTTCGCCAGCTCCACGCGAATCTTGCGGATCTGCCCATCGTATTTCTCATTGCTCGGAGCGTAGCTGAGCGTGTAGTAGTTGCCGCCCGCTTCCGTGGCCTCCGCCAGCTCTTCCGTCAGGCTATTGCTGCTATAAAAAGCGTGGCCTCCGGTCGAGATGGCGAGTTCGTCCTCGGTCGCATAACTCGCATTCAGGTGCGCGGTGTCGACCGTCGTCATCAGCGCCCCGCGGTCGGTGGCAGTGACGCCAGGCGGATGCGGAACCACCACGCCGCGAACATCCACCGGATAAACTGCGACCTGGCTGAGGGCCATCGCGTTGATCGCTTCCTTGAGCTCATCCCCGTAGCTAACCGACCCGGTGTTCGGGTCCGCGGTGGGAAGAATCGACGTGGCCAGCGATCCCGTTACCCAGATTAAATTCTTGCGCCCCGGCAATCCGTTCAGGTAGTGCGCAATCTGGCTGAACGCGGAGACGATTACGTTGACTTCCCCCACGCCGAAGTTATCGCCGTAGAGAAACACTTTCGGAACGTGAGGTCGCGGTGACTTCGGGTCCATGGCCGCAAACAACGCGTAGGGATCGTCGGTGAATCCCTGCACCATCCGCAGCCCGTCGCTCAAAACAAAAATTGCGAAACGCACCCCCGGCGGCTTGTCGCTGATAAAACGGAGCAACTGTTTTCGCGCCGCACCCTGGTCGTCCATCCCCATGTTCACCATGTCGTAGAGGATCACATAGAGCGGCCCGCGTTCCGGCGTCTCGGGAACGTTCACGAAAGTATTCGGTGGGAGAGACGTCGTCTGCAACGGAGAAGCCTGCGGCGCCGCGTCAAAATCATGCACATCGAAGCTGAGCACGCGCTGCGGCTTGCCGTCTTCCGCGACGGAAAAATCGTCGCGCATAAGTCCACGAACCGGTCTGCCGCCGGCGTCGGTTACCACGACATCGACAATCACGCGCCGAACATTTTCCTTGATGACCATTCCCGGCCCTTCGGATTTCTGTGGCGCTTGCACGGAGGACGACGCCGAAGCGGGAGCGGGAGTAGACGCCGAAGAGGTTTCCTGCGGACCGGAGACCAGCTGCGCGAAGACTAGATTTACAGAGCACGCACAAAGAACAACAGCCGAGGCCAACAAACGCATGCGGAGCGCACACACCACCGACACCAAAACAGCACCTCCGCCCCGCCAGCACCCAGACTCGGCCGACCTTACTGGAAAACTATTCTACCCCCGCCGCGCAACCCGCCGGAGATATGCTCACGCAGCGATGCTCATGGAGCGACGGCCGCAGAATCCTCAATTCGGTTTCGTCGCAACTGGCGCCGCAGCCCTGGCCTGTGCCTCCGCCGCCAGCGGCAGCGCCACTTCCATCGCCCCAATCCGATCCGTTGAAATATCACGCACTGCCACGCGCATCGAAGTCGCGCTCACCGGAACATCGATCTGCTGCTGCGCGCGAACCATCCCGGGTCTGGCCGCTGCCGCGGAGCCCGGCGAATTCGCCGTGCTGGTCTGGTCCACCACCCCGTTCAGCATTTGACCGTCAGCGTCATAAGCCGCGGCGGCAATTTCAAGCGCCAACGGCGGAGCGCTGCCCGTCCCTCCAACCGGCCTCGGCGCCATCACGTTGTAGTCCACCACATAAGTCTGGAGTCGCACCGGCGGCAGTTTCTTCGCCGCCCGGTTCTTGCCGTGCTCTCTAAGATTTCCCGTCTGCTGCTGCAGATTAGCCATCTGCTCCGGCGATGCTAATGCCGCGCTGCCCACCGCATGAATCTGTGCCCGGAAGTAAATCTGATGCGCCATGGGCGCGCCGTGCCGCATGTTGGCAACGAGCGAATCTCCCAGCTTCCGCGGTGCCGGTTCCGCGCCCGCTCCATGCGCCTCCTCGCGAGTCTTCAGCGCATCCAGGTCCGTGCCGTAGTACGAGTGCCGGTACGACAACTGGTAGCTGCGATCGGCCAGCTCCACATGGATCGTCCGCGGCGCACCGTTGAAGTTGCGATTGCTGGGCGCGTACGTCAACGTGTAATAGTTCGCGCCGTCTTCCACCACCGCCTCGAGTAGATCCTTCAACCCATTGTTGCTGTGAAACGCGCGCCCTCCCGTAATCATCGCGAGCCGGTCCTGAATCGAGTAACTCTGCATCAGGATCGAATATCCCTGGTCTCCGCCTGCGTGCGGCACGCCCGCAACCGGGGTGGAATCCGCCGAGGCGCTGCCAATCGCCACGGTTGCGCTTCCTGAACCCGCGGGCGGGCTCCCGTTGCGATAGTCGCTGGTGACTCCACCGCCCCCGGTGTCCCCTCCCGCGGCATGCGCATTTTCGGTCACCACGCCGCGAATATCCACCGGGTAAACTGCCACCTGCGCCTGCGCCAACGTATCCAGCGCGCCTTTGATCTCATCCTGATAACTCTTGACGTCATCGGTTGGAGAAAATGTCAGCGGAAAGTCGCCCGCAAACCACAACAGGTTCTTGCGTCCCGGCAGCCCGTCCAGAAAACGGCCAATGTCGGTGACCACGGAAACCATCATGCCGATATCACCCTTGCCGAAATTTTTCTGCTCCAGAAAAATTCGCGGAAGATGCGGCCGCGGATTCGCCGGATCCAGCACCGCATACAGTTGCTTCTCGTCATCCGTGAATCCCTGCACCATGTGCAGGCCGTCCGACAGCACGAAGATGGCAACCCGCGTCCCCTTAGGTTTTTCGCGGATAAAGTTCAGAAGCTGTTTTCGCGCGTATGGCTCATCCGTGTTTTCGCTGTTCACCAGGTCGAGCAAAAGCACATACAGCGGACCGCGCTCGGGCGCAGTCGGGATGTTCACAAAAGTATTGGCCGGCAGCGGCGGCAACTTGGCGAAGTCCGAAGCCGTGTCCAGGCTATGCACATCAAACGCCAGAATTTCCTGCGGACGCCCATCCTCAGCTACGGAGAAATCCTTCGCCGTGAGCCCCCGCACCGGCCTGCCATTAGAGTCCGTCACCACCACGTCAAGGATGACGCGATTCACGGTGCTCTTCAGCACCAAGTCGCCGCCCGGCTTCTGTGTGGTTGGCGAAGCCTGGGCATTTTCTTGTGCGGATTGCGCGACTTGTGTCGGCTGTGCGGCTTGCCCAAGAAGAAAGAAAAAGTGCGCCGACCCCGCCACAAGCGTGACCACCAAAAGCAATCGCCTCAAGCAACCACCTCCACCACCCAAGTGGCGACAGACGCCCCGGCTTCCAAACCTGGGCTAAGCCCGTGCGCCCCGGTAACAGAGCCGCCCCGAGGACAGCTTCATTCCGCGACTAGAACCCGTCGAGTAATCGAACCCACTCAATCCAGTGAACTTTCAATTCGTCTTTGCCGCCGCGGAGTCTGCTTGCGCCTGCCCCGGCGCCGCAGCCTGCGCTGGCCCTTCCGCTGCCAGCGGCAGCGCCACTTCAATGGCTCCCACGTGGTCGGTAGTCATGTCGCGCACCGCAATGCGAATCGAAGTCGCAGCCAGAGGAACATCAATCTGCTCCTGCGCGCGATAGAATTTCTCATTCGCGGCCTGATTCCCATTCTGCCCTCGCGACGACTTTGCATCCGCGGAAGTGTTTGGTGCCCCGTTCTCCACCACCCCATTCAACATCGTGCCCTCGGCATCGAAGGCCGCCGTCGCGAACTCCAGCGCAACCGGCTGCGCATTCCCTGAGCGCCCAGCCTTGGGCGGAAGCAGCACATTGAAGTCGATGGCATAACTCTGCAGTTCGATCGGTTTCAGCGGCGTCGCCGGACGGTTCTTCTTCCGCACCTGGAAATACGCCGGCTGTTCCGCCAGATTCGCCATCTGCGCCGCCGTCCCCATCGCCGGCGCGCCCACCGCCTGCACGTGCGCGCGGAAAATCAGCTGGTGTGCCATCGGCGCTCCGTACTCCATATTGGCCATCAGTGAATCGCCGGGCTTTCTCGGCGGAGGCGGCCCCTGCTCATCCTTGGCCGAGATCTTCTGCACCACCGGCGCATCCGGGTCATCGGCGTAATACGACCGCCGGTAGGCCAGTTCATAGCCATGCTTGCCAGGCTGCGTAAGCTGCACCTTGATGTGCCGCTCCTTGCCGTCATACGCCGAATTACTCGGAGCGTAGGTCAGCGTGTAGTAATTCGCTCCGTCCTCGGTGGCCTCGGCAAGCTCTTCCTTAAAATCATTGAGGCGGTAGGCCTTGCCTCCCGTCTTGGTAGTCACATCGGTCGCGGCGACCGCGGAAAACATGGGAACGCCCGGACCGTTGGCACCAGCGCCGGGCACTGCTCCGCAGCCTGGATCGTCCGCCGACAGGCCGCATGACGAGAAGGTGTAAACCGCCACCTGGGCCCGCGTCATGGTGTCGATTGCCTGCTTGGTCTCCTGGCTCAGATCGAAGGCATCACCTTCGGTCGGACTCGTGGAGAACGGGAAGTAATTTGCCATCCACATCAGGTTCTTCCGCCCCGGCAGCCCTTCCAGGTGTTGCGCGATGAACAGAAAAACCGAAATCATCGCCCCCTTGTCGCCTTGCCCGTAGTTCCGCCCCAAGAGAAAAACCCTGGGAACATGGTGTTTCGGGTGCTTCGAGTCCAGCGCCGCATACAATAGATTCCGGTCCGACGTGAATCCCTGCACCAGGCGCAGTTCGTCGGAAAGCACGAAGACTTCAAACCTCGTTCCCGCCGGCTTGCTGTCGATAAATTTCACCAGCTCTTGGCGGGACCACATCTGGTCTTGGGTCTCTGTGTTCACCAGGTCGAGGAGCAGAATGTAAAGCGGCCCGCGCTCTGGCACCTTGGGCAGGTTCACAAATGTATTTGCCGGAAGCTGCAAATTTGGAGGCAATGAGCTGGAAACCGAATCAAGGTCGTGCACGTCGAAGGAAACCACCCGCTGCGGCACGCTGTTTTCGGTCACCGCAAAATCCTGCTGGCTGAGCCCGTGCACCGGCTTCCCGGCCGCGTCGGTCACCACCACGTCAACGATCACGCGGTTGACCGTGCTCCGGAATTGCAGATTCCTGGTTTCCGTTTGCTGCGGATTGTGCGGGTATCTCGAACCCGGCGGCGCCGAAGTACGTTGCGCCAGCACTCGCGCCGGAGAAAAATGCGCCGAGCCAGCCAGCAGCGCGGCTACCAGCAGGACGCGTGCTCGCCGTGAAGGAGTCGCGATCACCATTGGGCATCTCCAGGGATTCAATCGCAATCCGACATTCTCAATCTAAACCTCTAACCCAAACAAACACGTAAAGTGTTGGTAAAACCGGGTAAATGTTTATTTGCCCTGGACCCATTAAACGGTCATTCAGTTTCAAGCTGAGACTCAGGTTTGATCTGGGTGCCCCATTTCTCGCGTTCTTTGCCGGAAAGCTTGCCCTGAGCGAAGTCGAAGGGTGGGGACGGCGCGGCAAATACCATCGCAGATTTACTTCGGCCCGCCCACCTTGGTTCCCAGAAACGCAATCTGCTGTTTCACCAGGTCCGCGCTCGCCCCGCTCGGCACATACGCCAGGCAATTGCGCAGATGCGCCAGCGCTCCCGCATAGTCCGCCTTCGCCGTCAGAATCACCGCCAGAAGCTGCTCGATATTCGGAATCGTGTGCGAGGGGTCCATCGCCAAAGCCTTCACCACGCTGGCTTCCGCCACATCTCTCTTCCCCAGTTGAAAGTTCGCCAACCCGTTCCAATACCAGATCCGCGCCGTGCCCTCGGGGTCCAATTGCAACGCGCGGCTGGTCGCATCCGCCACGTCCTGCCACTTCCCCTGTTGCGCGGCGATCCCCGCCAGCGAGTCGTAGGGCAGAATAAACTTCGGATCCGCCGCCGCTGCCTTCGCGTACGAGTTTCGCGCGTCCCCGGAGTTTTCCTCCTGCTGCAGTCTTCCCAGTTGGTACCACGCCTCGGCGAACGATGGATAAGCCTGCACCGCCTTTTCCAGATCTTTTTCCGCGCGTTCCGGCTTCTGCTCCAGCAACGCTTCGCGCGCCTTTTCGAAATCCTTCACCGCACCTGCCGGAGCAGACTCGGTGGTCGTGCTCACCGCTGTTCCAGCATCTCGCCCTCCCGCTCTCGAAAGCGTGATCGTCCCAAGATTCGGATCGTCCCGCAAATTATGCGGCGTAATCGTAATCGTGCCGGAGTGAAATCCCGTGTAAGACGCTCGCACCGCGCAGCCCTCGTAATGCGTCTCCACCTGCCGCTGCGCGTCTCCCTGTGGCTCCGTCCCGGCTACTGCGGCAAACGCGATCTGGAAGTTGCCTTTCGGGTCGGTTTGCGTGGTGTACACAGCAGTCCCGTTGCAAAGCACCGAAACCAGAATCGGATTCCACAAAAGCGGTTCGCCCTCCACCGTCACCTTGCCCATCAGCGCTCCTCCCGCGCGTCCCTGGTTCGACATATTGTTCCAGTATCCGTAAAGCCCGCTGTCCTGAATAGAATCCGGCCGCGTAATCGTCGAAGGAGGAGCCGGTGTCGATTGTCGTACCTGGGTTTCGGCTAAGTTAGTGAAACTCAGAGCGCTAAGAAAAGAGGCAACGAAAAACGCAGGAAAAGATAAGAAGAATTTGTTCACAGCACACCTCGCAGCAATCAACCCGCAGACACCAATATTATCCGACAAATTAACATCCAATAAAACCATCCCCTACCACCTTGTCATTCCGACCGACGCGTTTTTGATCGCGGCGGAGGAATCTCAGTCTCCTCCGCGGCCGCGCGCCAGCCAAGTCCTGACGCCGAACTCGTCTGTCACGGCCGCCATACCGAGACCTCAACCCCCGACTCATCGCGCACTGATTTAAAGTTACGATGAATTAAGTTACGATCCAAACAGTTCACGAATCAGGGGTCCAATGCGCACGGTCTTAGCTCTAATCCTCCTCACCCTGTTGGCCGCTCACACGCCCGCGCAGGAACCGAACCCCGACCAACTCCTCAGCCGCGCCATCGACGCCCAGCAGCACGGCGACTACCAGTCCGCCATCCGCGACTATCGCAAACTTCTCGAGCTCCGCCCCAACACCGTGGAAGCCAAAGTCAATCTGGGCGCGGCCCTGGCCCACATCGGAGATTTCGATGGCGCCATCGCCATGGACCTATCGGCTCTGCCCCAGGTCACTCAGAAGAACGAGGTTCTTCGCAACCTTGCGTTCGCCTATCTGCAAAAAAGAGATTTCAAAAGCGCCGCCGAGCAGTACGAAATTCTTCACAAGGCGCGACCCGCCGACGTGGGAATCGCGACCCTGCTGGCATACGCCGACGTCCAGATGGACAAGCCGGCCGCTGCCGTTCTTTTGCTGGAGCCGTTGGAGAGCGCCCAATCCCACAATCCAGACTTTGAATTCACTTACGGTTCAGCGTTGGTCAAGGTTGGCAAGCGTCGTGACGGGGTTGCGCGGCTGGAAAATGCCGCGAAGCTGGGCAACAGCGCCGACGCTTACTTCCTCGCCGGGTCCACGTACCTGGATCTCAACGAGTTCGATTCCGCGCGCCGCGATCTGGACGAAGCTCTCCGGCTCGATCCCAAACTCCCCGGCGTCTACACTCTCGCGGGAACCGCCCGCGACAAAACTGGAAACGTCAAAGAAGCGGAGGCGGCTTTCCGCGAATCCCTTAAAATCAACCCCGACGATTTCGACGCCAACCTATATCTTGGAGCTATTCTCTACAAGCGTCGCGACCTCGACCAGGCCAAGCCCTACCTCGACCGCGCCCTTCGCCTCAACCCGTCTTCGTCCATGGCCCGCTACGAGGAAGCTATGTTTGAAAGCACTTCCGGACAGTACGAAGCCGCCGCGCAGGATTTAGAGAAGTTGGCGAAAGACGATCCCACCTGGTTGGAACCTCACGTAGAGTTGGCGTCCCTCTACTACCGCCTCCACCGCCCCGCCGACGGCGCCAAAGAAAGACAAATCGTCGACAAACTCACCGCCGACCAGCAAGCCCAGGGCCCCGGCAAGCACTAACGGCGCAAGTTGCACCAGCGTCCCATTTAATAAAGCGTGTCATTCCGAGCGAAGCGAGGAACCCTACGCAGCGTCGCCGCCACCACCAGCGTCCTCGAGAGCCGCCCCAGCGCCCGCGCTCACGCGTCCTTCGCCACCCCGGTCGACTCCCTCACCACCAGTTCCGGCTCAATCGCAATCTCCGCCGGATATTCTTTCTTCCCCTCAATTCTCTCCAGCAGCGTCTCCGCCGCCACCTGCCCCATTCGCGTCAGCGGCTGTCGCACGGTCGTAATACTCGGCATATGAAACGACGCCCCCGCAATATCGTCAAACCCCATCACAGAAATATCCTGCGGCACGCGCAATCCCTGTTCCTGAAATGCGCGAATCGCGCCAATCGCCGAAATATCGTTATAAGCAAACAGCGCCGTGAACGGCTTCTTGCGCGCCAGCAACTGCTTGGCAAAGGGATATCCCAGCTGCGGCGTCGGGTCGTCAATATCAATCTGCACCGTCAGTTCCGGATCAATGCCTATCTTCAGTTGCTCCGCCACCTCGCAGATCGCTGCAAACCGGTCCTTGGCATCGGAGCTCAGAGGATTCCCTCGCAGAATGGCGATGCGCTCGTGCGACAAATTCTTCAGATGGTTGAGCGCCAAAAACGCCGCCCGGTGATGATCGAGCACAATATTGGTGACGCCCTTCACCCGCTTGTGCCCCGCGATCGCCACCGTCGGCAGAGCCGGGGTTTCGTGAATCGTGGTGTCCACGCTGATGAAGCCTTCCACGCCCCGTTCCGACAACAGCTGGGAGTATCGATTTAATTGCTGGGAGTTATGGCGATGGGCCGCGGTCAGGAAGAAATAGTCCTTCTGTGCCAGATAGCCTTCAATGCCGCTGATGATCGCCGAGCCGTAGGTGTCGCCAATCTCCGCGCAAATCACTCCGATCGTATAGGTCCGCTTGTTGCGCAGCGTGCGCGCGAAAAAATTCGGGCGGTAGTTCAGCTTTTTGGCGGCGGCGTGAATGCGATCCTTGGTTTCCTGCGGAATCACGCGCGCCGAGGGCGCATCATTCAGCACCGTGGACACCGTGCCCGGAGTCAATCCCAGATACTGGGCGACGGCCTTGAGCGTGACCACCTGCGGTCCCTGGCCTGGCTTTTTGTGGGCCATGATTTTCTGGGGCTATCAGCCCAACCTAAATCGTTTCACTAGGCAACCGCGTAGTGGCCGCCATAATACCAGAGTCAACCCTCCGAAGAGATTGAATCATTGATTCATTGAGTCATTGATTCATTAAGAAGAATAAGCTGTCCTTCAATGACTCAATCACTCAATGATTCAATGATTCAATGATTCGCTCACTTCACCTCGATCACCGCCAACCCGTGGGCGGGCAGCGTCACGGTCAATTCCCCGTCCCGCAATTCGCGGACCTCGGCTGCGGGAAGCTCGGCCGCTTTGCGCAACGCCGCGATCTGTGCCTGCGTTGGAAAGCTGGGCGCTCCCATTTTTTCGTACGCCGCCTGCGCGTCGCCGTGTTCACGGTCCACCCGCGAAATCGAAGCCTGCTGCACTTTCGCTCCCTTGAATCGCAGAGTCACAGTCTTAATCTCCCCGCTCTTGCCGGGAGGGGCGTAGTTCCAGACTGCAATCGCCAGAGATCCGTCTTTCCGGCGCGTTACCAGAGCGCTATCAGAATCCACCGCGAGCCGTTCCTCCCCAAGATGATGCAGAAGTTCGAACGCGGCAAACGCAGGCTTGGGAATTCCATCCTCCGCCAGCAGCCCGTACCCGCCGTAGAACGGCCGCTTCACCACGCCTTGTTCCTCGAAGACATCGGAAAACGTCCAGTAGGACATCCTCTCGACCAGCCCATCGCATTGGCGGATGGTATCGGCCAGCCACGGCCCCATGTAGACCGTGTCCGTCACCTCCGGTTCGTTGGCATAGCTGGCGTTGAACTCGCTCCAGATCAGCGGAAGCTGCGGATCCGCGGAAGCCTGAATCTGCTCGTGAACTTTTTTTACCGCCCGGCAAACCATTTGATTCCGCGGGATGTTCTCGCTGGTCCCGAACACGTCTTCCGATTTGTCGTTCCCATAAACGTGAGTCGAAACAAAATCCACCGGCACCTTCTCGTCCGCGCAATGCTTGATGAAGGCATCCGCCCACGCCGCCTGCGCCGTCGCGGGCCCGCCCACGCGCAGCCGCGTGTTCACCGCTTTGAGCGCCCGCGCCGTATGGTCATAGAGTTCCCAATACGTTGCCTGCTTCGGATCTCCCACCCAGAAATCAATGTTGGGTTCGTTCCACACTTCGAAATACCACTGCGAGACTTCGCCGATGCCGTAGCGTTCCACCAGATGCTGGGCGAAACGGGTGATCAGTGCGTCCCACTTCGCGTAGTCCTTGGGTGGGGAAACATTCTGCTTGTACCAGAACGCATGCAGCGCATCGCGCGCCGCCAGCTTCTTCGGCATAAAACTGATCTCGACGAATGGCCGCACCCCGTTGGCCAGCAGCCCGTCATAGATCTGGTCCACATAAGAAAAGTTGTAGAGAGCATTTCCCTGCGCGTCTTCGTCGTAGAGCCCGACCTCATCATCAAAAATTGCGTGGAAGCGCACGTATTCGAATCCCGTGATGGCCTTCACCTCGCGCAGGTCGCGGCGGTAATCCTCGCGCAGCGTCAGGATAGCGCGCCCCGAGCCAAACATCTTCTCCCAGAAATGCGGGAACGGATGCGCAGGAGCCGAGCCATCGACGACGATCACCTGGGCGTCCTTCGCACGGTTGCCGGCTTGGGCCGGAAGCCGAAGGGCCATCGAAGGGAGAAAAAGAACAACGAGAAGCAGAAGAAGCAGAAATCGTGCGGCCTGTCTCATGAAGACGAACCTCGAGCGTGCGAGCGAATTGCGCTGCGGATTCATGATCGTAATCGTTATCACCTTCCCGACGCGCCCTAGTATAAGTCGGGAAACACGTCAGCCGCCGAGGCGGCTCGGAAATAGCCTGCCCGGAAGATGTTATTTCCTGCGCAGCCTCAAAGTATGTGATCGCATCTATACTGCATAATGCCAGTCTGGCAGACCAAGTTTATCGCGAGGATATCCATGCGCTACGCCGCAAGAATTGCCGCAATTGCCGCCGCCGTAATTTTTCTTCTCCCCATTGCCGCACTGCACGCCGTCAATCAGGATTTTCATAACGCGCCCGATTCCGCCAAAAAGCAAAAAAACCCCTACGCAGGCCAGGCCGCCGCCGTGGCCGCCGGTAAGGCGCTCTATGCCAGGAACTGTCTCTCCTGCCACGGTCGCGCCGGCAAGGGAAACGGCAATATTCCTTCCCTGGTCGATGGCAAGCTGAAGGCTGTGACCGCGGGCGAGATTTTCTGGTTTGTCACCGAGGGCAGCAAAGACAACGGTATGCCCTCCTGGGCATTCCTGCCCGAGAAGGAGCGCTGGCAAATTGTGACCTATGTCGAGGCCATGGCGACCGCCCCGCTTGCCGCCGCGACAGACGCGCCGCCGGAGGCGCAGGTTTCCACCGTGAAGCTCACCGACAAGTCTCCGACCGCTCCCTTCACCGATTTCCGTTACGAAGTGCCCGGGACCATCCGGAAAATCACCGTGGCCGATCTTCCCCAGCCCTACGCCACAAACTCCTCCAACAACGGTCCGACTTTAGTGGCGCGCCCCGCCGACGCATGGCCGGTGGCGCCGGCTGGTTTCAAAGTCGAACTTTATGCCGCCGGGCTCGACAATCCGCGCTTGCTGCGCACCGCACCGAATGGCGACATCTTCCTCGCCGAGAGCGATCCCGGGCGCATCCGCGTTTTCCGCGGCCTGACCAGCGACGGCAAAGCGGATCAGATGCAGGTTTTCGCCAGCGGCTTGAAAAAGCCCTACGGTATTGCGTTTTATCCGCCTGGACCCGATCCGCAGTGGGTATACGTAGGCGATACCAACGAAGTGATTCGCTTTCCCTACCACAACGGAGATCTGAAGGCGACCGGACCTTCTGAGCACATCGCCGATCTTCCCGAGGGCGGCGGCCACTGGACCCGCGCGCTCGATTTTTCTCTCGACGGCAAAAAGCTGTTCGTGGCCGTAGGCTCGGCATCAAACGTCGACGACCCCGATACTTCGCCGCGGGAAAAGAACCGCGCCGATATTCTCGTCTGCGATCCCGCCTCCTGCGTGCTGAGCGTGTATGCCTACGGCATTCGCAATGCAGGCGGCGGCATTCTCGTGAATCCGCAGACTGGCGAATTGTGGTGTTCGGTGAACGAACGCGACGCGCTGGGCGATAACCTCGTCCCCGACTACATCACGCATGTGCAGGAAGGCGGCTTCTATGGCTGGCCGTGGTGGTATATCGGCGCGCACCAGGATCCGCGGCACAAAGGGAAACATCCGGAATTGAAAAACAAAGTGATCGTGCCCGATGTCTTGCTGCAGCCGCACAACGCGTCCCTGGAATTTACTTTCTATGATGGCAAGCAGTTTCCCGAAGAATACAGTGGCGACATTTTTGCCTCGGAACACGGCTCCTGGAACAAATCAGTCCGCGTAGGCTACGAGGTGATTCGCGTGCCCTTGCATCAAACCGGTCACGCCACAGGCGAGTATGAAGACTTCCTGACCGGCTTCGTGCTTCCAAGCGGCCAGGTATGGGGACGTCCCGTAGGTATCACCGTAGCCCCGGATGGTTCGCTGCTGGTAAGCGACGACGGGTCAAACTCGATCTGGCGGGTGAGTTATACCGGGAAGTGAAAGGCAGTGGCTAACAACCGGGTTAGTTATCTTCAAGCTAAGTCCAGACAGCCGACTCCGCCAAGAACCAAGATCGACGAATGAATCTGGTTTCGGCAACCGGAGCCGCCCGTGGGATGCCGTTTGCTGGGCCGGAAACAGCCCTAATTTCGACGATCGAGTGCGTGGGCGTGGAAAACCTCATCGGCGAGCTTGCCGCGCGTCCTGCGGCGTTCTAGACTGCCTCTACGACATTTCAATCACTTACACCAAGACTCAATAACTTACAGATAATTTCAACAACTTAGCGCAATCGCTGGGAGGCTCTAGAATCGTCTCTACTGTTTTCAATGACATACACCGGGGCTCAGTAACTTGCGGATAATTTCAACGAGTTAGCGTCAGTGGACCGCGGCGGCTAAAACCGATATCGAGGAGAGATCCTTATAGCGCTGAAGACGCTGCGCCACAAAAAATCCTAAAACGTTGAGAGATCAGTGAAAATCGTGCGAAACAGTTTCCGCGCGCGTAACGAACAGCGGCATCACGCGTTCTGCTTTCACCGAGATCACGTCGTCCTGATTCTGCAGAATGCCTTCGATGGCGAGGAATTTCTCGCTGGCCAGCAGCAGACGGTTCTGATGGAACAAATCAGGCGTAATAATGGCGTTGGCCACGCCGGTTTCATCTTCTAGACTGACAAAAACAAATCCTTTCGCCGTTCCGGGACGCTGGCGGACGATGACGCATCCGCCGATGCGCAGCCGCTTGCCGCTCGGAAGGTCGCGCAGTTCGCTGGCGCGGCGAATGCCCATGGCAGTGAGCCAGGCGCGGCGATAGGCCACGGGATGCGGCCCTACGGTGAGTCCCGTGCCGTGGAAATCGGCGACCAGGCGCTCTTCGTGGTTCATGGGTTGCAACGGCGAAGGCGTATCGGGCTCCGGCAATTTTTCCAGCAACGGTCCGGAGCCGCGCATCGCGCGTTCGACTTGCCAGAGAGCGTCGCGGCGATGAAGTTGCGAGCGAGTCCCGAGTCCCGAGTCCCGAGTCCCGAGTTGCGAGCACAAGCGAGATTCCTCCGCCCCTCGCGTTCGCTCGGGGGTCGGAATGACAAGGGCGTTACTGGCAACTGGCAACTGGGCGCTGGCAACTGCATTCAGCGCACCGATTTCCGCCAGCGTGGTGAGTTCGTCTTTCCGCAATTCCGGAACGCGGCGGGTGAGATCGTGAATGGAAGTGAACGGAGCTTGGTTGCGTTCGCGAACCAACGACTGAGCAGCTTCTTCGCGCAAACCGCGAACGTAGCGCAAGCCGAGGCGGAGCGCGGGAGACATGAGTCCCGAGTCCCAAGTCTCGAGTTGCGAGCACGAGCGAGATTCCTCCGCCCCTCGCTTGCGCTCGGGGGTCGGAATGACAAAGGTTTTACTCGGGACTGGGTACTCGGGGCTGGGTACTCGGGACTCGGGACTCGGGACTGGTTCCAGCGTGCACTTCCACTCGGAGCGCGTCACATCTACTGGCAGCAGCTTCAGGCCATGCCGTTGCGCGTCTTTGACCAGCGTGGCGGGAGAATAAAATCCCATGGGCTGGTTGTTGAGCAGGGCGGCGGTGAAGGCGGCGAGGTAATGGCATTTCAGGTAGGCGCTGGCATAGGCGATGAGCGCGAAACTGGCGGCGTGCGATTCAGGGAATCCGTAGAGCGCGAACGAAGTGATGGAGAGAATAATTTTTTCCTGCGCGTCGTGCGGGATTTTATTTTGCGTCATGCCGGAGCGCAGACGGGCTTCGATTTCTTTCATGCGCGCCAGCGAACGTTTGAAACCCATGGCGCGGCGCAGGTCTTCGGCTTCGCCGCCGGTGAAGTTGGCGGCAATCATGGCGAGGCGAAGTAATTGCTCCTGAAAAAGTGGCACACCGAGAGTGCGCTTTAGCACTGGTTCGAGCGAGGGATGCGGATAGGTAACGTCTTCACGTCCCTGGCGGCGCTGGATGAACGGATTCACCATCTGGCCCACGATGGGGCCGGGGCGGATGATCGCGACCTGCACCAC
Organism: uncultured Acidobacteriaceae bacterium; assembly: GCA_963719575.1. Classification (GTDB taxonomy): domain Bacteria; phylum Acidobacteriota; class Terriglobia; order Terriglobales; family Acidobacteriaceae; genus Sulfotelmatobacter. Next base: position 573,460 of record CAVRCN010000017.1, on the reverse strand, counting down.
AATGTCGTAAAACTTTTTGGGGCGCAGACGCGGCAGAGACGCCATTTGCGCGCGGCTTTCCACCTGGAATAATCCCACCGTGTCGGCTTGCTGCAGCGCGGAATAAACTTGCGGGTCGTCTTGCGGCAGATGCGCGAGATCCACCTCTTCGTGATAATGTTCGCGAATAAGTTCGATTGAATCCTTGAGCACGGCCATCATGCCGAGGCCGAGCAGGTCGACTTTAATGATGCCCATGTCGGCGCAATCTTCTTTGTCCCACTGCACGACGACGCGGCCGGGCATGGACGCGGGTTCGAGCGGGACGACAGAATCGAGTTGTCCCTGGCAGATGACCATGCCGCCGGAATGCTGGCCGAGATGGCGCGGCATATCCTGCACAGCGAGGCAGAGTTCGTAATATTTGCGCAGGCGGGGATGGTTGAGGTCGAGTCCGGCGTCGCGGAAGCGGCGGTCGAGCGCGTCATTTTCGTCGCGAAATTCCCAAGTGGCAACGGCGGAGGAAATTTTGTTGAGGGTTTCGGGATCGAATCCGAGAGCCTTGCCCATTTCGCGCGCGGCCATGCGATTGCGATAAGTGATGACGTTGGCGGTCATGGCTGCGCCGCGTTCGCCGTAACGTTTGTAAACGTATTGGATAACTTTTTCGCGCTCGTCGCCGCTGGGGAGATCGAGATCGATGTCGGGCCACTCGCCGCGTTCTTCCGATAGAAAACGCTCGAAGAGAAGTTCCATACCCACGGCATCGACCGCGGTGATGCCGAGCGAGTAGCAGACGGCGCTGTTGGCGGCGGAACCGCGTCCCTGCATGAGAATGTTTTGCTCGCGGCAGAAGCGGACGAGATCCCAGACGATGAGAAAATATCCCGCGAGTTTGAGTTTTTCGATCAGGGCGAGTTCGTGCTCGATCTGGCGGCGGGCGCGGGTTTCGAGATCAGGTGTGGCGCGGCCATAGCGCTGCTGGAAACCTTCCCAGGTGCGTTCGCGCAGAAAGGAATTCATGGTCTCGCCTTCGGGAACGGGATAGCGGGGGAATTCATAGCCGAGATCGTTGAGCGTGAATTCCAGGCGGGAAGAAAGTTCGCTTGTATTTGCTATAGCTTCGGGCAAATCTGAAAATAGCTGCTGCATTTCCTGTGCGGATTTCAGGAAGCGCTCGGAGTTGCGGGAGAGCAGGCGTCCGGCGGTCGAGAGCGTGTGGTGATGGCGGATGGCGGTGAAGGCGTCACAAAGTTCGCGAGCCTGGGCGGTGGCATAGCAGACGCCGTTGGTGGCAAGGATAGGAAGATTCAGCGAACGGGCGATTGAGATGGCAGCACGGTTGCGGGATTCCTCTTCGCGCTGGTAGTGGCGTTGTAATTCGACGTAGACGTTTTTGTGTCCGAAGATGCCGATAAGTTGATCGACTTGTCGACGGGCTTCGTCCATGCCGCCTTGCCGCAAAGCCGCTGCCAGTGGGCCTTCTGGGCCGCCGGTGAGGCAGATGAGTCCGGCAGCATGTTCTTCGAGTTCTTCTTTGAGAACCGCGCCTGCGTTTTTTTTGGCGCGCATTTTCATTTTGGTGATCAGGCGGCAGAGGTTTTGGTAGCCGGCACGGGAGGAGACGAGGAGGGGGAGGCGAGAACAATTGTAGATTGCAGATTGTAGATTGCAGATTGATTGCGCTTCGGGGCGTGGAGGTAAATCTGCAATCTGAAATCTGCAATCTGAAATGCTCTTTGCCTTATTCGTTTTCAGAAACTGGGTTGTGACTTCCGCGCCGATGTGGGCTTTAATTTTTGCTTTTTGCGCGGCTAAATGGAAGCGTGGGGCGCCGTAAACGCCGTCGGTGTCGAGCAGGGCCATGGCCGGTTGGTTGAGGTGGGCGCATGCTGCGATTAAGACCTCGGGTAGGGATGAGCCTTCGAGGAAACTGAAAGCGGAGCGGGCGTGGAGTTCAACATACATTGAATCATTGAGCCATTGAATCATTGAGTGATTGATTGCCAATGAATAAATGAGTCAATCACTCAATGATTCAATTCCTTCAGTCATAGGTTCCTTCCACGAACCAGGCTCCTTCCAGCAGGTCGTGCACCAGGCGGTAGAGGGCGATGCTGTTTGCGTTTTGCAGGGCGTTGTTTTGTAAAGCGATGTCCCATTCGTCGCGCGACCAGGCTTCACGTTCCCACCAATCGCCGGAAGAGCGCCAGGGACCGGCTTTCCAGAGCACGATGCCCTGGATGGTTTTTGTTTTCGCGCAGACCACTTGCGCGGGCTGGCCTTCGTCGAGCGTGACGGTGACACGCAGCGCGGGACGGAAGCGGCGCAGCGCGGTGATGGCCGGATGTTCTTCTTCTTTTGTTTCTTCTTTTGGTAGTTCTAGTTTTTCTTTTTCTGGCTTTTTTGTTTTTGGCGGCTGGTGGGCGGACGATGCCATGAAACGGCGCAGACGGAATCCTTCGGGATGATGCGTGTCGAGCAGTTCCATAGAGCCCACGTTGTTTCCGCCGACCAGGGCGGCGATGCGGGCCAGCGTGAGTTCCAGCTTTTCCGGTTCCGGCGAGGGAGGAAGAAATAATCCGGCCTGCCCGGGACGTGGGCGGGCGGGTTCGGCGGCGAGATGGATTTTTACGATAGGCGCTCCCGGGGGGTGTGCATTCAGATCAAGTTGCAATAGCTTTAAGAATAGTTTGGGATCGAGCATGGGAAGGGGCAGACGGAGGGTGCGGACAAATTGCTGATTGCTGATTTTTGATTGCTGATTGAAGTGCGGGCGATTCTCCAGGCTCAATGTGAGATGGAGTTCCTGCACGGCGAGGGCGCGCGAGGCCAGGCGCGCGCAGATTTGTTCGAGCAGGCGATTCAGGAGGAAGGCGAGCGGCTCCAGCAGGACGATGGGATATTCCAATTCCACGGCCTCTTCAAAAATTAGCGGGGCTTCTATGGGAACCAACGTGCGCTTCGCCGCGCCCCGCGCCAGTTGCTGCAGACGGAGGCCCTGCTGACCGAGGCGCTCGCTTAGCGCAACTTCCGGCAAGGCGGCGAGGGCATGCAGGGTGCGGATTCCCCAGCGGTCGAGAATTTCGAGAAGCCGAGTGTCGATGAGCTGAGTTTCGAGGAGGCGATCTGATTCTTTTTTCTTTGCGTCTCTTTTCTCTTCTCCTTCAACGCGTTCGGTGAACAAAACTTTCAGCGGCAAAGAGCCCAGGCGATCCGCTTCTTTGCCGTCGGGAATTACGGTGACGCCTGCGCGGGCAAGGGTGCCTGCGCCACACAATCCCGCGCCACACAATCCGCGGGCGGCGAGCACGGCTGTGTCTGGATTGGAAGCTACGGCGATGTTGGCATTGAGTCCGAGGGCGGCAGCACGGTCGCGGAGGGCGCGGGCGATCTGAGGCAGCGGGCCCAACAGAGATTCCATGCCGGCAAGATCGAGCAGAGCGGTGTCGCAGGCTGCGTCCTCTACGCACGGCGAGAAGGATTGGGCGCAGTCGAGCAGGGCGGCGTGGGCCGCGGAGTTTTGCAGTGGAGAATGCGGGCGCAGGACAAGTTCGGGGCATAACTCAGCTTGCGGTTTGGTCATGCCGGGCGCAATGCCCAGACGGCTGGCTCGGTCATTTACGGCAAGAATTGTTTCGAGAGGAGGTTTGCCTTCGAGGATGGCTACGGCTCGCGTGCGCAGCTCCGGCTCGGCGCGCAATACGGCGGCCACGGGAAAATTCGGCACGTAGATGCAGGCGAAAGGCATGGGGCGATTGAGTCATTGAGTCATTGAATCATTGAATCATTGAGAGATTGAGTCATTGACTCATTGAAGGACGCTCAATCTTTTCAATGAATCAATGATTCAATCTCTCAATGATTCAATTCCTTCATCCGGCCCAGGCGGTTTTGCTGGCGAAAGCTGCGGTGGAGCGGGCGGGCTTGCGTTCCAGACGCGAGCGCATCAGTTCGGCCGTAATTTCCAGACTGGTCAGCAGATGTGCGTGGCCGGGTTTGGGGAATAGGGAATTGGCGGCGAACTGGTTGTTATTCCATCCCTGAATCGGGCCATTCGTCGGGGCCAGTTGCAACTGCAGGGAAGAGCAGCTGCCGGCGATGGGCTGCTGCTCGATGGCCAGCAGCACGGTGGAGGTGTTTTCTACGGCGCGGCGGAAGCGGAACCAGGTGGTGAGCGGGATGCGGCGGGCCTGCTGCGGAGGAAGGTCGCTCAGGTCGAGAACGACCAGTCCGAAGCCGCCGCTTTCGAGCAGCAAGTCGGTGGCGTGCAGGACTTGCTCTAAGCGATGGTCCGACTGCCGGGAGCTATTTTCTTTAAAACCAGTTTCCTTCAACCCATTTTCCTTCAACCTGGTCTCTCGCAATCCAGTTTTCTTCAAACCAGTGTGGTCTAAGTAGGCCGGGGAAATCCCCACTTCTCGCGCAGAAGGCGCGCGAGAAATGGGGCACCCTTGTTTGTGTGATTTTTGGGGAGCATTTTCGCCGCAGCGGACCCAGAGCAGGCGGTGCAAATCCACGCCGGCATCGGCGGCGGAGCGGGGATCGAGAGCGTCGCTGGCGTCGACCAGCACGCAGAATTCGCCGCGGCGGGTGGCCGCGGCCAGAGCGGCGAGCAATACGGTGGTGCGTCCCGAAGAAGCGGGGCCGCAGATTTCGGTGAGACAGCCGCGCGGCCAGCCCCCGGTAAGGGAGTTGATGGCGGCGATGCCGCTGGAAAGCATTTCGGGGGCTGGACGAACGCTCAGATGCGATGCGGAGGTTACGGCGGCGAGAATTGTTGATTTTTGATTGTTGATTTTTGATTGAAAAAAACGGCCGAGTGCCCCGGTGTGCTCTCGATTCGCGGGAAACGAGCGCATCTCTGGATTAACCGAAGCTGGATTCGCGTCAGCAGCAGAGAAAAAAAGGCGGCCCTGGGCCGCCGCAGCGGAAACCGTTGCGGAAGACATATAGGATTCCTCGGGAAATTTCAGGGAACGCCGGGCCGGAAGGCCTGGAGGCTGTTTTTCGCTTTTTATTCGCCTATGAGTATTGTGCAGGCGGGGTGGGAATTTGTCAAGGGGATTGGCGCACGCTCCACCATTGGAATTGCTGATTTTTGATTTTTGATTTTTGAATTGCTGATTGAAGATCAAAACCGGAATGGCTGCCCTGGCTTTTCAATCAGCAATCAAAAATCAGCAATCAGCAATTCAATGAGGTGATCCGCGCTGCCAGGTTGTGGCGTGCTTGGACCGACTGCTGACTATCCGGCAATGGCGCGGCTTGTAGTATGCTGGTGCACGAAATCGCCACTCTGCGGAAAAAATGAAGCGTACTTCTGTTTTTTCGGACACTTACTCAGGCAGTCACTGGGATAGCTTCGCGGTTCGGTCCTTTGCCGGCGCGGTGCTCGTTGCCATCCTTGTCGTTCCTGTTGTTGCTGTGGGGCAGGCGGCTGCGCCGAACGTTACTGCGTTGAGCGCGGCTGCGGCCTCGTCTCCGCAGTATTCGGTGCAGGGAACGGTAGCGTCGGCCCAGGGGGCTCCGGTTTCCTACGCGTCGGTGACGCAAGTGAACGGGCTGCTCACCCAGCTGGAGACGACGTTGAAAGCGGCGCAGGGGGATCTCACGAATCTTCGCATCGACCGCTGGAAAACCGATGCCGGGACGAAGAAGCAGGCGCTGGGCAATGTGGATTCGATTCTGCGCAATCTGCAGAACGCGCTGCCGGAAATTATCGAAAAATTACGGGCCGCGCCGGAAGATGTGCCGGCGACCTTCAATCTCTACCGCAACCTGGACGCCTTATATGACGTTCTGGGGGGCGTGGTCGAGGAGACGGGAGCGTTCGGATCGAAGGACGATTTTCAGGCGCTGGCCAACGATCTGAAAAGTTTTGAGGGCACGCGCAAGGCTCTCGCCGAGCGGCTGGAAAATCTGGCGACGGCGAAGGAAGCGGAGATTGTGCGGCTGCGGTCGGATCTGAAGACGGCGCAGGCGGCGATTCCGGTGGCGCCTCCGAAGAAAATTGTGGTGGACGATAACGAGCCGGTGAAGAAGCCGCCGGCGAAGAAACCGCCAGTGAAGAAACCGCCGGTGAAAAAGAAGCCGGTGGCCAAGCCCGCGGGGACTTCGACCACGGCGAAACCGGCGGCGGGGCAGACGCAGCCTCCGGCCAAGCCGCAGTAGGTTAGGGCTTCGGGCTTCGGCTTTCGGGCTCCGGCTCAAGCAAAATCCCCATCCGTTTGGCAGGCTCAGGGCGGGCTTCTCGCGCAAAGAGCGCGCGAGATATGGGGCACCCATCCGACGCTGGAAGGCCGAAGCCCGATAGCCGATGCCGAAGCCCGCATTGCGAATCTGTTACTCTTCTGCGCATCAGCATGGGGCCTGGTTTCATCTAAGAACATTCCACATGAACCATCACGGCAGCGTGGTCGCGTCTATTTTCGGGATCATCATCATCCTGGTGGTGTTGCTGGATGCGTTTGAGACGGTGGTGCTGCCGCGGCGGGTTACGCGGCACTTCCGGCTGACGGCGTGGTTTTACCGGCGCACCTGGCTGCCCTGGAAGGCGATCGCGAAACGCATCGCCACGGCTTCGCGGCAGCAGAGTTTTCTGGGATATTTCGGGCCGCTGTCGCTGATCATGCTGCTGGCGTTCTGGGCGATGACCCTGATCGTGGGTTTTGCCCTGTTGCAGTATGGCATTGGCGGGCACGAACAGCTCAGCGGCGAGCCCATTACCTTTGGAAGGATTCTCTACCACAGTGGCCAGACGTTTTTCACCTTGGGCTACGGAGACATTTTGCCCACTTCGGGGCTGGCACGGGCGCTATCGGTGGTCGAAGCAGGGATGGGATTTGCGTTTCTGGGCGTGGTGATCGGGTATCTGCCGGTGGTGTACGCATCGTTTTCGCGGCGCGAGATTCAGATTTCGATGCTGGACGCGCGCGCGGGATCGCCTCCGACCGCGACCGAGTTGCTGGTGCGGCTGACGGGAAGCACGGAGAATCCAGCGCTGGACCAAATCGTACTGGATGGGGTTTTGCGGGACTGGGAGCGCTGGGCGGGGGAGTTGCTGGAGAGCGGAATTTCTTATCCAGTGCTGAGTTTTTTTCGTTCACAGCATAGCAACCAGTCCTGGCTGGGCGCGCTGCTCACCATGCTGGACGTGACTTCACTGGTGATCACGGGGATCGAAGGACTTCATCCCGGGCAGGCGCGTCTGACTTTTGCGATGGCGCGGCATGCGGCCGTGGATCTGGCCCAGGTCGTGAACGCGCGCTACGATCCCCTGGCTCCGGAGCGGATGACGGATGCCGATTTCAACCAGGTGCGGGATACGCTGGCGGCAGCGGGATTGAAATTGCGCGGGGGCGAGGCCGCGCAGCAAAAGCTGGCGAAGTTACGGTCGATGTATGAGCCTTACATTCACTCAACGGCGAAAAACCTGATGGTGGCGCTGCCGCCGTGGCAGCATCCGGTGAAAGTGCGGGACAACTGGCAGGCGGGGCCGTGGGACCGGATGATCCAGGCCAAGGGGCTGGCGGTGCTGGGGCAGAGGCCGGTGCAGCCGCCGGCCGGGGCTGAGGATCATTTCTAGGGCAGGCTTCCGAGACAGGGCTTCGGGCTTCGGCGATCGGGCTTCAGCGAAACTTTCCGTTTGAAATTTTGGTTGGGGAATCTCCAGATTTGCGAAGCCTGTCAAGAGCGGCGAAATCCTTGGCCCGGCTGAAGCCCGATCGCCGAAGCCCGAAGCCGCTCTTAATACCCGCGTGCTAACATCCTTTCTGTTTTCATCCCTACGCTTTTTCTTAGAGCGAAACAACTGAATGAAACATATTGGCGAGAACGTGGTACGGATTGAGGCGGAGGCGCTGCGGGCGCTGGCCGACCGGATTGGCGGTCCGATGGCGGCGGCGTTTCAGCGCGCCGTGGATTTGATGTTTTCCTGCGCGGGGCGCGTGGTGGTCACCGGCATGGGCAAGAGCGGGCTGATCGCGCGCAAGATTGCGGCGACGCTGAGTTCGACAGGGACTCCGGCGTTGTACCTGCATCCGGTGGATGCGCTGCACGGGGATTTGGGGATGGTCGTCCGCGGGGACGTGGTGCTGGCGCTGTCGGCTAGCGGCGAAACCGAAGAGATATTGGCGCTGCTGGCGACCATCAAGCGGTTGCGGGTTCCGCTGATTGCCATGACCGGGGACGAGATTTGTGGGGCAGCTTCGGTCGTGGCAAAGGGCCAGGAAAATCCCCGCTTCTCGCGCAAAGGGCGCGCGAGAAATGGGGCACCCGGGGCAGCCGGGAGCAGAAACGCAAGGTCCCTCGACTCCGATCCCTCGTTCGCGAGCGAACGGGGGATCTCCGCTCGGGATGACAGGGAGTTGAAGAAGGCTTCTACTTTGGCGGCGGCGGCCGATGTCACGCTCGATTGTTCGATCGCGCAGGAGGCTTGCTCGCTGGGGTTGGCGCCTACGGCGTCGACCACAACGATGCTGGCTTTGGGCGATGCGCTGGCGGTCACGTTGAGCGAGAAGCGTGGGTTCAAGGAAGAAGATTTTGCCAATCTGCATCCGGGAGGGAAGCTGGGGAAAAGATTGGCGCGGGTGGAATCATTGATGCATTCCGGCGACTTGCTGCCGCGGGTGACGCCGCAGACCAAGATGCCGGACGTGATTTATGAAATGTCGCGCAAGAAGCTAGGCGTGACCGCAGTAGTGGAAAAGGAGAAGTTAGTAGGCATCATCAGCGATGGAGATTTGCGGCGGCTGCTCGAGAAGCGCGGGAAAGATGTGCTCGATCTCACGGCGGGCGAGGCCATGACTCGCGATCCGAAGATGATCGAGGCTGGAGAGTTTGCGGCAACGGCGCTGGCGCTGATGGAAGAGAAAAAGATTACATCACTGATGGTGGTGGACGGAGCAGGAAAGCTGCAGGGGATTGTGCATCTGCACGATTTGTGGAGCACGGAACTGGTGTAGGAATGAATCATTGAGAGATTGAGAGATTGAGTCCTTGAGTCATTGAAAACCGATGAATGCGCTGGATCAGGCCGAGGCTTTGAAACTGCGGACGAAGCAGTTTGCGATTCGGGTTGTCAGCGTGTCGCGGTCGCTGCCCCGCACGCGAGAAGGCGACGTGATCGGGAAGCAGTTGTTACGCTCGGGCACGGCGGTCGCGGCGAATTATCGCGCTGTTTGCCGGTCTCGATCGAAAGCAGAGTTTATCTCGAAGATCAACATCGTAGCTGAGGAAGCGGATGAAACCGTATTCTGGCTGGAACTTCTCGGCGACACGGGAGTTGTCCCCGCAGGAAAGCTTGCGTTGCTGCTCAAAGAAACGAATGAACTCGTGGCCATCTGCGCAGCGTCGTTGCGCACTGCAAAGCACAACAAGGGGGTCTGAGCGGCGGATTTTAAATGACTCAATGATTCAATGCCTCAATGAGTTAATTCCACCGCTGTGTCCGCTTTGACTAAGCTGTCCTGCGCGATCATTTACAATGATCAATTCCCCCTAACAGGAAACCTATGCATCGTTGGTCACAATTGTTTATTCCCACACTCCGCGAGGCGCCGGCGGATGCCGAAGTGGCTTCGCATAAGTTTCTGGTTCGGGCTGGGTACATCCGGCAGTTGTCGGCGGGGATTTACTCGTATCTGTTTCTCGGCAATCGCTCGTTCAACAAGATCATGGGCATCGTCCGGCAGGAGATGGACCGCATCGGGCAGGAGTTTCTTCTGCCGGCGCTGCATCCGCGGGAGATTTGGGAAGCGAGTGGGCGCTGGGCTCTGATGGGCGACAACTTGTTTCGGCTCAAGGACCGCAAAGGTGCCGATATGTGTCTGGGCATGACGGAAGAGGAAGTGATGACCTCCATTGCGTTGAAAGAGTTGCGCAGCTACAAGCAGCTGCCGCAGATCTGGTACCAGATTGCGCCCAAGTTTCGCGACGAGCCGCGGCCGAAGTCGGGCCTCTTGCGGGTGCGGCAGTTCATGATGAAGGACGCCTACTCGTTCGACATTGACGCGGCGGGGCTGGATGTTTCCTACAAGAAACATTACGACACATACTGCCGAATTTTCGACCGCTGCGGGTTGAAGTACATGGTGGTCGAGGCCGATTCGGGAGCGATGGGCGGGAAGGAATCGCACGAGTTCATGGTTCGAACTCCGGCGGGCGAAGATCAGATTGTCAGCTGCGATGGCTGCAACTACGCGGCGAACATGGAGAAGGCGACGTCGAAGCTCGAGACGGTGGCTGACCTTGCCGCCGAGGGCGACGGCAAGCCGCTGCTGGTGCACACTCCAGGGCAGAAGACGATTGAAGATGTCGCGAAGTTTCTAGGAGTGTCGCCGAAGAACAAGATCAAGACCCTGGCCTTCATGGCGGAGGAGCCGATCTCAGACAAGAAAGATGCAGCCGGCAAAACCAAGCCGCGGGCGATCGTGGTGCTGATGCGCGGCGATCATCAGTTGAACGAAGCCAAGTTCAACGGGACCGTGGGAGTGGCGACCCGTCCCATGGAAGAGAGCGAGATCAAGGCGCTGTTCAAGTCTCCGGCGGGATATTTGGGGCCGATCGGCATCGAGTGGGCGAAGGATTTGAAGAAAGACGCCGGTCTGCCGCTGTTGCTGGTCGATGCAGCGCTCGAAGGCCGCACGAATCTGATTGGCGGGGCGAATCAGGAGAACTATCACCTGAAGAATCTGACGCCGGGGGGGAATTTTCAGCCCACTGCTTATGCCGATCTGCGCGCTGTAACCGCGGGCGAGGCTTGTCCGAATTGCGGTAAGGCGCTGCGCATCGATACGGCAGTCGAGATCGGCCACATCTTCAAGCTGGGCTATCGCTACACGGACTCGATGGGCGCGCGTGTGCTCGATAAAAACGGCAAGGAAGTGACGCCGATCATGGGCAGCTACGGGATTGGGATCGAGCGCATCCTGACGGCCGCAGTGGAGCAGTGTAACGACGAAAACGGATTCTGGCTGCCGCCCGCGATTGCGCCGTTTGAAGTCGTCGTTTCGCCGGTTAATGTGAAGGATGAAACCATCCAGAAGGCGGCGCTCGACATCGCCATCCGCCTGGAAGCGGCCGGATTGGACGTGATTCTCGACGACCGCGACGAGCGGCCGGGAGTGAAGTTCAAGGATGCCGATCTGGTGGGAATCCCCTTCCGGGTCACCGTCGGAAAGAAGGTTACCGAAGGTACCGTGGAAATCGTTCTGCGCTCGACTCGTGAAGTTCGCGATGCTACGATTTCTGAGGTAGAGAACCAGCTCAAGGAATTGCTTCGCGGGACGGGCCGGGCTTGAACGCGAACCCGGTCATCAGGCGAATCGGGATATACCGCAATGGGAACAATCAAACTGATTATCGGGTTGGCGTTGATCGTGGGTGCGATTATCGCCGGCGCCCAGATCATTCCGCCCGAAATGGCGAACCTTTCGTTTCAGGACGACCTGAAGGAAGTAGCCCTGCTCGGGGCGTCGAACAGTTTCAAGACGGATGATGACCTGCGCCTGGCAGTGCTCAACAAGGCGAAGGCTCGGGACATCGCAATTACTCCGGAGCAGGTGACCATCCAGCGCATCGGACAGGGAGGCCTGTCCGGCGTCTACGTGGCGGTCGACTACAGCGTGCCGGTAAGTCTTCCCGGATATTCGCTGGTGTTGCATTTCACTCCCAACAGCGAAAATAAGTAGAGCTGGCTTCCGGCTCCTCACCCTTACCCTTACCCTTACCCATTACCTCTGCCTCTGACCACTGCCCCCAGACCCCTGCCTTCACTTCACCCCAGCAGTGCGTGTCCTTTCGTGCGTGTGCAAATTTTTGTGCGCGGCCATTTGAAAATGGGCTGGTCTCTTCCTCCATTCCCCCTTTGGTACAGAGCGCTAAAAGACGATGCTGGCAGTGACTTTGGTGTGTTACGACGGGTGTTTTTTCTTGTCCGTTGCCGAGGGAGCCTGACATGATCGCAGAGTATTGCATCTCTGGAGGTACTCGTAACGTGAAGCGCATAATTTTCTGTATCGCGTTTTTGAGCCTGCTTGCGATTTGTCTCACCAGTTGCGGAGCCGCCTACAACCTGAGGACGATCCAGCTGACGGCGCCCTCGACCGACCTGCAAGGCATCGGCGGCACCATTCAGCTGCAGGCGGAAGGCACCTACTCCTACGGGGCGAATAAGGATCTGACCAACCTGGTCACCTACACGATCATTGTCGATCCCGTGAATGGGGTTGATATCAATGGAGTCGCGCTGCCCACTCCTCCGTCCACCGCTATGGTTAGCCCGACAGGTCTGGTTACGGCTGTCGACCCTCCGGTGTGCACATTCGCAGACGTGGGCACAGCAACGACGCCAGCCTGGGTGCTGACTGGAACCTACGAGATTACGGCCACGTATCGTGGCGTCACATCCCAGCCCGTCTATATCGGCGTAGCTTCGGCCGCGGGCCCACCCGCTGCGCCAGCCAGCGGTCAATGCGGCCCCTCGGCAACGTCGAACTAAGGGAATTTTCAGGCGACGATCGAGCGAATGGAGTAGTGGCATGACCTTGAAATTGCGCATCCTGTTAGTTTTGACCGTAGCGCTGGGCCAGCTGTTCTGGACCAGCTGCGGTCACTACACCTGCTCTGACACCTTCAGCGCCAACAACTGCAGCGCCGGCGGCGGAGGTGGCGGAGGGATCGGAACAGGTGGCGGTGGAGGTGGCGGATCGTCGGCTTCGGCATTCGCTTTTGCGATTGACCAGACTCTGGGCTCGATCGATGGTTACACCCTGAACGCCGGCAACAGCTCATTCCAGGCTACGAGCGGCTACGTTGCGCCGGCCATTCCAACCGGCGATCCGGGCGTGGGCATGGTGGTGGTGCAAAAGAAGTTCTTGTACGCGGTCTTTGCTCCGGAGAACCTGATTTACGGGTGGTCGATCAGCTCGTCGGGCACTCTGGCGACGCTGGCCGGCTTTCCAGTGTCGGTCCCAGTGAGCGGCACCATTCCGATTGCGAACTACCACCAGGTCAGCGTCATCACCAATCCCACTGGGACCCTGCTTTTTATCGCGCAGGCTCTGCTCAACCAGATTCTGGTTTTCCAGGTTAGCAGTACCGGCGCGCTCACGGTGAGTCCACCAGTTTCGACCGGAGCGGACTCGCCAATGAACCTCGGAATGGACGGATTCGGTAAGTATCTTTACGTCACCGAAGATCCCAACCTGAGCACGCACACGGCGACCAAGACCGCCGCATATGTCATTGGCGCCACCGGCACGCTGACGGCCGTGCCGGGCAGCCCGTTTGCCTTTCCCATGTGGCAAGTGCAGGGCGACCTGAGCGGGGCATACGTAATTGGGATCAGCGGGAATTCGACTGCGCTCTCCGGAGTCGATGACAAGAACATTTACGTTTTTGCGATCAACCCGACCACGGGGGCGCTCACGGCGGCCGCCGGCTCACCCTTCGCGACGACTTATTCTCCCTTTAACCTTACGGTGAACCCGGTCGGGGAATTCGCTTACACGTTCAGCTTGAACCCGAGCGACACCGGCAATAATCCCACGGAAGGCTTTGCGTTGAATCAGGGCACGGGTGCAATCACCGTGGTGTCGGGCTCGCCATTCGCGAATCTCTACACGGGAGGAAATGGTCAGTTTGAACAAAGCGGGACCTACCTGTTTTCCCATAGCGGCGACTTGAGCCTGGCTACTTCGGTTCAGCTGGCTCCTCTGGCGACCGACTCCACCGGCGCTCTGACCCAGCCCTTCTCGAATGTACTGTTGAGCACCAGCGGCTATTGGGCGGTCACCGAGCCGCAATAAGGGAAGTGGAAGCCGAGGCAAGTTCCAGGGCGCAAGTTCCAGATCGGCGGTTAACGGCTTAGAGACCTGCAGGTTGGCGGGTCTCTTTTTGTTTGTGCGCAGGGCGTTACAATAGGAGTTATTCCCCTCTTCTGAGGTCGTGCAGCAGTCGACTGCTTACCGTCGAGGTTGCCGTCGAAGGTTTAACCGTTCGATGTTTCACAGAAGAGTCGGAAGTACAAGCGCGATCAACCATTTCCTGCGTCCCGCCGTCTGATAAGAGGAGGTATTTCCACCCGAAATCGTGGCCATCAAAATCAAGATTCCGAAGGCGAACGGCGGCAAAGGCGGGCGCTGGCGCGATCCTGTGGTGCGCGCCGGGCTGGGCGTGTTTCTTATTCTCACGGTGGCCTGCACGGGTGCGTTTTCTTACTTCTACATCAAGTACGACCGCATCATCGAAAAGCGTTTCCGCTCGCCGGTGTTCAGCAATTCCGCCAAGATTTATGCCCTGCCGCAAACCGTGCGCACCGGGGAAAACATCAACGCCAAAGAGATTGCCACGGAATTGCGCCGGGGCGGGTATTCCGACGCGTCTTCGGGCGGGGGTTCGGGCGGGGGTTCTGGAAAAGACGGGGAGTCCCGCCTGGGCACGTTCCGCCTGACCAGCACCGGCATTGAGATCAGCCCGGGGCCGGAGTCCTATCACAGCCCGGAGCCGGCGCAGATTACGATCCAGGACGGACAAGTAGAGCAGATCGTAAGCAAAGGGAACGAGCTTTCGGCCTACGAACTGGAGCCGCAACTGGTCACGGCGCTGTTCGACGCCGAGCAACGCTCCAAGCGCGAACTGGTCAAATACAACGACATTCCTCCGGTGATGGTGCAGGCCGTGCTGGCCATTGAGGACCGGAGTTACTTCGAGCACAGCGGCGTGAATTTCGTCCGCTTCGTTGGGGCGGTCGCGGCGGACCTTACCCGGCGGATGGGTTTGACTCACCAGAAATTTGACCAGGGTGGCTCGACACTCACCATGCAGCTGGCGCGGGGCTTTTTCCTGAATCCCGAAGACAAAACGGTCAAACGCAAACTGACCGAGATGCTGATCTCGGAAGAGCTCGAGCAAAAATTCACCAAGCAGCAAATTTTTGAGTTCTATGCGAACTGGGTGGATCTGGGGCAGCGCGGGTCATTCGCCATCAGCGGCTTTGCCGAGGCGGCAAAGGCGTACTTCAACAAAGACCTGAAAGACATCACACTGCCCGAGGCCGCGCTGCTGGCGGGTCTGATCCAGCGGCCGAGCTACCTCTCGCCTTACCGGCATCCCGAGCGCGCGCTGGAACGCAGAAACCTGGTGCTGGAATCGATGGTGGAAACCCACGCCATCACGCGTGAGCAGGCCGACAAGGCGAAAGCCGCAGCGCTCAAGCTGGCAGCTCCGAATGTGGAAGCCAGCGACGCGCCCTACTTCGTCGACATGGTGCGTGAAGCACTCATCAGCCGCTTCAACGAGCATGACCTGAATGACGAGTCCTATCACATCTACACCACGCTCGATCCCGATCTGCAGAAGGCGGCGGCGCAGGCGGTGGAAATGGGCATCAAGCTGGTCGATGACCAGGTCACCAAGCTGCGCACCAAGCGAACCAGAGTCGGCAAGAAGGTAGATATCACCGTAGCCCCCGGACCCCAGGCGCAAGTCGCGATGGTCGCAATCGACCCCCACACCGGCGCGGTGCTGGCGCTGGTGGGCGGGCGCAATTATGCTCAGAGCCAGTTGAATCATGCGCTGTCCAAGCGGCCGACCGGATCGATTTTCAAACCCTTCGTCTACGCCGCTGCAATGAATACCGCGGTCGACGGCTCGGCCACGGTGATCACGCCGGCCTCAACGGTAATCGATGAGCCCTCCTCGTTCGCCTACGGAGACCAGATCTACGAGCCGCGCAATTACAAAGAGGAATACCACGGCGAAGTGAGCCTGCGTTATGCGCTGGCCATGTCGCTGAACAACGCCACGGTAAAAGTAGCCGAAGAGGTCGGCTACGACAAGGTTGCGGACCTGGCGCGACTGGCGGGCATTGCCTCGGTCAAAGCGACTCCGGCCATGGCGCTGGGCTCCTATGACGCGACTCCGCTCGACATGGCGGGAGCCTATACCTCGTTTGCCAACAACGGTTTCCGGGTTTCGCCGATTCTGGTGAACTCGCTGCGCAATTCCAAAGGGGACGTGATTGCGAACTTCACCACCGACCGGAAGCCGGTGCTCGACCCGCGGGTGGCCTACGTAATGACCAGCATGATGGAAGGCGTGGTCAACAACGGGCTGGGCTTCAATGCGGTGCGCGGGCGTGGGTTCATGCTTCCGGCCGCGGCCAAGACGGGAACGTCGCACGATGGCTGGTTCGCGGGCTATACCTCGAACCTGCTGTGCGTAGTCTGGGTGGGATTTGACGACTACAGCGAACTGCGCTTGACCGGTGCGCAGACCGCAGCCCCGATCTGGACCGAGTTCATGAAGAAAGCGTCCGCCCTGGCCCGGTATTCGGACATGCGGCCATTTTCCCAGCCCACGGGCGTGGTGGACGTTGAACTGGACAAATTCACCAACCGGCTGGCTACGCCAAAATGCCCGGACGATTACGTTGCCGCGTTCATTGTCGGGACCGAGCCGCGCGATACCTGCGATCTGCAGAACGGCATGGCCGGGTTCTTCTCCCGCATTCTGGGAAGCGACAAACCGATTGCCCCTGCCGTGCAGCCCGCCGCCGCCCAGGACAGCCAGGACCCCAAGAAAAAGAAGAGTTTCTTCGGCAAGATCGCCGGCGTATTTAAGGACGACAAAACCGCCGCTCCGGTGTCTAAACCAGCAGATAGCGGGCAGACTCCGCCGCATTGAACGGTTTGCAGGCTGAATCGTGGTGCAGTCCTACAAGGAAACGGGACGAACCTCGATGATTGCGTCAGCCAGAGCGCGAAATCTTCGCCGGCCGGTGCAAATTGTGGCAGACTATTTAGGCTCGCTTGGGGGTGGTTTATGTCCTGCCCGAGAACCTCGCTGGCTTCCGTTTCTCTTCTCTTCGCTTTGGCTTTCGCGCTAGCCGTTACCTTCTCCTTTGCGGCTGAAGCGCAGATCTCCCGTCCAGAACAGGTGCAGGTCACGCCGCCACTGATGCGCACCATTGACCCTCCGGCGCCGGATGCGAGCGCCGACGATCTGGAAGCGCAGGCCGACCATCTGCGCGCTTCGAAACTCTACCTCGACGCGCTCGACTATTACCGCGCGGCCATGGCCAAGCGGCAGGATTCGGCGCGTCTGGAGAACAAGATCGGCATCACCGAGTTGATGATGCAGCGCTACCGCGAAGCAAAAAAATCGTTCGAGCGGTCGATCAAAGCCGACCACCAGTTAGCCGACGCCTACAACAATCTGGGCGTGGTGCTCTACGAAGAAAGAAAATACTCCGCGGCAGTCAAGCATTATCACCAGGCGATTGCGATTGACGCGACCTCGGCGTCATTTTTCAGTAATCTGGGCGCGGCACTGTTCTCGAAAAAGCAGTTTGACCCCGCGGTGCTGGCGTATGAGCACGCCATGCAACTGGATCCCGAAGTGTTTGAGCGAACCTCGCGCGCCGGTGTGCAGGCGCAACTGCCCAGCCCCGGGGACCGCGCCTATTACGACTACACCGTGGCCAAACTCTACGCCAGGATGGGTTTCTCCGATCGCTCGCTGGAGTATCTGAAGAAAGCCCAGGAAGAGGGCTACAAAGACCTGAAGAACGTCTACAAGGATGTCGACTTCGCCGAACTCCGCAAAGACAAAAGGTTTACGGAACTGATGGCGGCGAAGACGGTGGCGCTGCCCGACTGATCTTTTACTGATTTCAACGCGGGTTTTCGACTTGGCGCTTGCTTGCGGAAACAATTACAACTCTTTACAAAATTAGACGCAACTTCACTGCCCGTTGCGGTTTAATCATTGCACATACTCCTGAAAACAACAGGGTGAGTAAGGAGAAACGGTAGCCCATCGGATGCTGACCCGAGCACGCCCCAAGCAAGCGTCCGGTGGGTTTTTTGTTTTGGCCGTCAGCTCTCAGCTCTCAGTCCTTACCGCAAGCAGCACCCCAGGGAATCAGCTACCCGAAAATCTCCAAAAACCTTGGTCGCGCAGGAAACGCCCGAAGCTTGGGGTGAGACTGCCGTGGTTATGCAGGATGGCGACTGCTCAGGGCGCCGCCTGTGACGCCTGCACGGCGCAGCCTCCGGTGCCGCTCCCCGCGGTACCGCTCCCTGCGCAGGTCTCGTTCGAAAGGGAAGAGAAATAAATCTGTGACGCGCCACCTGTGGTGGATATGTTGTCCATAATTATGCCGCTGGAACCGCCAGCAGCGGCGAGTCCGGCGGTCGCGGCAGTTGGAACGGTGGTCGTCGTGCCGTTGGTCGAGACCACGAAATTGTAAAGACAAGCCCCGGCACAGGCTGCCAGATTTCCGTTCGCCGTCACGCTCAGAAAAATGTAATCGTCTGTAGTTCCGCCACTGCCGAAGACCTCCGTCACTGGAGAGCAGGTTGCTCCGGCGGCAGAGGTGATCGGATTGAGGGTCGTGTTGGCGGCCGTGCTAATGACATCGCCGGAGGTGACGAAAGCCGACATAGCGTTTTGCATCAGCTTGGGGCGAGGAGTTCCGGCGTTGTCGTTTTCCGCGCAGGTCCAAAGATTTCCGGTTGTTCCCGAGCCGGCGTAGTAGATCCGATCGAACGATCCGTCGTAGATGACGATGCTCGCTGCTCCCACTCCGAACACGGATTCTTTACCGCAGTTGGTCCCTGACCAGGCCGTCGCGCTCGACGGCGTACAAACGCCAGTGCCGATCGTACTGTCAGCCGCCGCGAATTGGAACACGCCGTTACAGCCCGTGGCATTCGTGCAGTAAGCTGTGGTGCTGGTATTCTTGTCGTCACCGACGAAAACATATACGAATCCCGTACTGGAATCGACCAGCGGGCCGTCGACAATTCCTTTGCTCCCCGTCGCCGCGAGTTGGCTGCTTTTCATGACGGCGGCGCCCGCTGTGCGTGTACGAGTAAAGAAAGCCCCCGGAGTCGGCGACGAAGATGTGACCGGTCCCGAAATCGTAGACAGGGGCGGTGAGTACGTTCGCGCTGACCGTAATCGGCCACGTCGCCGTTACTTCGGTGGGACTTCCCGAGAAGACTGGGTTGAACTTGTGCAGCTTGCCGCTGTTATCGCCGACATACATTGTGTCAGCTGCATAATCGTAGAAGGGCGGCGAGTTCGTGTCTTTGGCTGAGCCGCTAAAGGTCAGCCGGGTCATGCAGGGCGCAGCACAAGCCAGGTAATTGCCCGGTGTGACGTTGTTGATTCCGGTGTCCATTTGCACCAGAGATGAACTGCTTTGCCATTTCAGCAGCACCAGGCTCGCCACGTTGGACGAGTTATTCTGGACGAAGGCCAGCTGCGTACCAGTCCCAGAGAGAACCACCGAGGTCGGAATCACGCTGGCGTCTCCCGTCGTGCTGCCCTGGGGATAGGCCGTGTTGTATTGCCAATAGACCGAGGGCTTACTGCCGGAACAGCTGGAGTAGAGGTTGCTGTAAGCAATGATAGTCGGCTGCGTCGCTGACCCCGCCAAGCCCGTGTTGTAGACAACGAAATCGTTGGCGCAGCTGGCGGTGGCAATGCCGAACTGGTATTTTGCAGGGTACTGACCTGCTCCTACCATGCCGCCACTGCCCAGGGTCATGGTCCAGTCCTTGCGCAAGGGGCCTATCCGGCCCCGGGGCGGCCCGCCGCCGATACCGGTTGCCCATCCAACCCGCTTCTCCTGCTGGAAGATAAACCGGGGATCAGCAGCCACTTTGTACCAGCGCTCGAACGACCCCTGTTTGACAGCATCGGCAAATGATCCGGGGTCGGAGAAGATGAGGTGATGATGGGACCAATCGTCGGGCACGCCCCACATCGTGAGCCCGCTGTTTCCCCGGGCCGCCACAGGGCTCAACACCAAAAACACGCCGCCGATAGCGGCCAGTAATAGCAGGGCGGCCCAAAAAAATGATCTCTTGACCTTCACAATTTGACCTTCACGATGCAACTCCTTGGCGAAGCAGATCGCACTCTGCCGCAAAACAGCCCAGACCCAATTCGGAACGAACTTTTTTACATCCTAGCAGCTGTCTTGCCAGGGTCAACGCGCGCCTCGCGGGAGAACCAAATGAGCCAACGGAGGCTCCGGCGGGAGCAGGGAAGATGAACAGCTTGCCGTCGGTGAGAACGCCATCCACGTCGAAGAGGAGAAGTTTGATTTTGCGGGCGCGAGCCTGAGCACGGGGTTTGGCATCGGATCCTGGCATTTCGATGCCTCTCGACCGGTCCTGGTGAAGGCTGAAAGCAGAGTCCCCAGTACCAACATGGCGGATTGTACGAGAAGACTTCGGATGATATGCAAGGCAGAAGCGTTCGGTCGTTCACTCCTCCGGGTGTGATCCACCGCCCGCCGGAGGAATTCCATGAAGAGATTTTTCTACGTGCTCGGTCCGCTTCTGTTCGGTTGTTCGTTCGCACTCGCACAGGCGCCGGAACTGAAGTTCATCGCCGATACGCTGGTGGTGCAGGCGGATGGAACTTATGAGGCTGATCCCGACCTGGCCACCATGACGTTCCAGATCTTTTCTCAGGACAAAGACATTAAGCATGCGTACGCGGCGGCGACGCAATCCATGCAGCGCATCGTCGATCTCGGCAGCCAGAATGGCCTCAAGAAAGAAGACGTGACGACTGGCGTGCTGACGGTCGCACCAGTCTACGAGGGCGACCGCAAGAAGCGGGCTCGATCGTATTACGTGCAGGGAAATGTGGTGCTGCGCATCCGTGACTTCTCGCGAATCGGGCCGATTCTCGATGGATCGGTGGAGGATGGCGTGGCCGACTTCCGATCCCTGACTTACTCGCAGGCCGACGAGGAGGCCGCGAAAAAGCAGGCTGTGGCCGAGGCCATGCGTCGCGCTATGGGCAGGGCTTCGATTGCTCTCGAGCAGAAGGGACAGAAGCTGGGAGCTCTACGCTATATGAGCCTGGACGTGAAGCAGTTGGTGGGTGTGGCCGAGCTACAATCGATGGAGACGTATGCGAGTTTAGCCAGCGGCGTCGCAAGCTTCAGGCAGGATAAGCGTGCGGCGCCCCCTCCGCCCCTGCCGCCACCCCAACCGCAGAAGATTGCCGTCAGCGCCTCGGTGCAGTGCGCGTTTCAGATTCAGTAAAGCCCCGAACTTGCGATGCCAGAGTTCTTTAGCAGGGCTTACGGCCGGGGGTTCCACAGGATCGGAAACTGGCGGCCAAGCTTTTCGAAATCGCGGTCCGAGGTGACCAGCGTGGCTCCCTGTTCCACCGCGAGAGCTGCGGCGATGCAGTCGACGTAGGGAATCTTGTGCCGCGCCTTCAGTTCGCCCGCTTTGAGCGCCTGGGGAAGATCGACGGGTACAACCCGAACCGGAAGTCGCGAAAGATCGGCCATCGTTTCGCGCGCGGACTGCTCTCCGTGTCGCTGCCACGAGAGATAAAAAACTTCTCCCCAATTCACGGCGGAAGCCAGCAGAGGATTGCCCAGCCGGTCGGCTTCTTTCAGCATGTATTCCGTGCGGCCGGCTCCGGGCCCGTTATCGAGAAGGTCCAGCACGGCGCTGGCATCGAGCACATAGGTTTTGCTCGTCTTGCTCATCTTGCTCATCACCCCAGGCGATCCTTCTCAATCCGGTGTTCGCGTTCCCGATCTTCCAGAAGCGGAGGCGAGCCGGCATAGCGGCCGCGCAATTTGCGCAGGATGTCGTCGATGGCGGTCGGAGTTTCTTCCTTCAAATCGCTCTTCGTACCTTCCTGCGTATCTTCCCTCGTATCTTCCTCTTGAATCGGTTTGCCTCGATAGCGAACTTCGAAGCCTCGCTCTTTTAAGAGTGCGACCGCCTGGTGTGAGTTCGTGGGATCGTTCGGGGGCACTCCTGCCGCGTAAAAGACAAGCGGCCTCGCGGGCAGCTCCCGTCCTTCGACAATCACGCTCCACTTTGTCATCTGGCGAGTCGAGCGAAAGGTCTTGGCTGCTGCGGCGATATCTTCGCGCTCGAGGGCGGCAACTTTGGAGCTGGGCATTTACTGGGATGACCTTTTCGAAATAGTATTATTCATATTCATCATATTCAAATTTCCGCCTAAGTCAAGTCGAGAACTGTCAGCGTCATATTTATAGCGAACAATTTGCGAAACCATAAATTCCGGCTACAATACCCGGATGCCGTCCCTTCCCGCCTCTTTGACCTGGGCCCATCCGCTGGTGGCGGAGTGGTTTGTGCGGCGGTTTGGCACGCCCACCGAGCCGCAGGAGCAGGGCTGGCCGCACATTCTGGCGGGGCGGACCACGCTGATCTCTGCGCCCACCGGGTCGGGCAAAACGCTGGCTGCGTTTCTGGCTTGCATTGATCGCCTGGTGCGCAAGGCGCTGGCGGGCAATCTGGCGGACCGCACGGAAGTGCTCTACATTTCGCCGCTCAAGGCTCTGGGCAACGACATCCAGAAAAATCTTGAGGTGCCGCTGGGGGAAATCCTCGCGATGGCCGGCGAGCGCGGGCTGCTGATGCCGGAGATTCGCACCGCAGTCCGCACCGGCGACACGCTGCAGCCCGAGCGCCGCGCCATGCTGAAGCGGCCTCCGCACATTCTGGTGACCACGCCGGAGTCGCTCTACATCCTGCTGACGGCCGACAGGAGCCGCGCGATTCTGCGCGACGTGGAGACGGTGATTGTCGATGAGATCCACGCCGTGGCCGACGACAAGCGCGGGGCGCATCTGGTGCTGTCGCTGGAGCGGCTGGACGCGCTGGCTCACCGGCCTCCGGTGCGCATCGGATTGTCGGCGACGCAGAAGCCGATTGAGGAAGTCGCGCATTTTCTTACGGGATGCTCGCATGGGCGCGCACAGGAAGAAGGCGCGCAGGAAGATGGCGCGCGGCCCGATCCCGTCATCGTCAACATTGGGCACAAGCGCACGCTCGACCTGGCGGTGGAAGTTCCGCCCATGCCGCTGGGGCCGGTTGCGTCCAACGAGATGTGGGACGCAATTTACGACCGGCTGGTCACGCTGGTCTCGCAGCACCGGTCGACGCTGGTGTTTGTGAATACGCGGCGCATGGTGGAGCGTCTCGCGCACAATCTGGGCGAGCGCATGGGCGAAGAAAATGTTGCAGCCCACCACGGAAGCTTGTCGCGCAAGCTGCGGCTCACGGCCGAGAAAAAGCTGAAAGAGGGGCAGATACGCGTGCTGGTGGCGACCGCCTCGCTCGAACTTGGCATCGACATTGGCACAGTCGATCTCGTGGTGCAGATCAATTCCTGCCGCGCGATAGCAGTGGCGCTGCAGCGGGTGGGGCGCTCGGGACACTGGCGGGGCGCGGTTCCGAAGGGTCGTCTGTTCGCGACGACGCGCGACGATCTGATCGAGTGCGCGGCCTTGGTGCGGGCCATCCGGCAGGGCGATCTGGACCGGCTGATGATTCCGGATGCTCCACTGGATGTGCTAGCGCAGCAGATTGTGGCCGCGTGTGCGGCGGAAGAGTGGGATGAAGATGAAATGTTCGCGCTGGTGCGGCACGCGTATCCGTATCGCAATCTGGCGCGCGCGACGTTTGATTCAATTCTTGAAATGCTCTCCGAGGGGATTGCGGCGCGGCGCGGGCGCTACGGCGCCTATGTCCATCGCGATCGCGTGAACAAAAAGTTGCGGGCGCGACGCGGGGCGCGCCTGGCGGCGATCACCAGCGGCGGAGCGATTCCCGACAATTCTCTCTACACCGTCGTTGCCCAGCCGGATGGTGTAATGGTGGGCACAGTGGACGAGGATTTCGCCGTCGAGAGTAATCGCGGCGACATCATGCTGCTGGGCAACACTTCGTGGATGATCCAGCGCATCGAGACCAACGCCGGGCGAATGCTGGTGCAGGACGCGCACGGAGCGCCGCCGACTGTTCCGTTCTGGCGGGGAGAGGCTCCCGCGCGGACTCAGGAATTGTCGGCGCATGTGGGCGAGCTGCGGGAAAAAATCAGCGCGATGCTGCCGCATACATCGCCAGTGGGATTTTCGGCGACGCAGCCGGAAGTGGCCGCAGTGGTTGCCTGGCTGAAAAATGAATGCGGACTCGATGATTCCGGCGCGGAGCAGTCGATTGAATACATTCTGCAAGGGCGCGCGGTGTTGGGCGCGGTCCCGACGCAGCAGGCGGTGATTGCCGAGCGCTTCTTTGATGAGGGTGGCGGGATGCAGTTGATCATCCACGCGCCGTTTGGCGGACGCATCAACAAAGCCTGGGGACTGGCGCTGCGCAAGCGTTTCTGCGTCGGCTTCAACTTCGAGTTGCAGGCCGCGGCTACGGACAACGGGTTGAACATCGCGCTGGCGGAGCAGCATAGCTTTCCGCTCGGCGATGTTTTCCACTTTCTGCAGGCCGATACTGTGCAGCCGATTCTGGAGCAGGCGGCGCTGGATTCTCCTATCTTCGGCACGCGCTGGCGCTGGGATGCAAATCGCGCGCTGGCGTTGTTACGTTTTCAGAACGGCAAAAAAGTTCCAGCACAGATTCAGCGCATGCGGTCGGATGATCTGCTGGCGTCGGTGTTTCCCGATGCCGCGGCCTGCTTCGAAAACATCGAGGGCGAGCGGAAGATTCCGGACCATCCGCTGGTGGGCGAGGTCATGAAGGATGTGCTCACTGAGGCGATGGACGTGGAGGGGTTGAAGACGCTGCTGCGCGGCATGGCGTCAGGGAAAATCCGCGTGCTGGCAGTGGACACGCCGGTTCCGTCGCAATTCTCGCACGAAATTCTGAACGCGAATCCGTACGCGTTCCTCGACGATGCTCCGCTCGAAGAGCGGCGGGCGCGCGCGGTCGAGATGCGGCGCATGCTGCCGGAATCGGTGCTGGAGGAAGTGGGCAAGCTGGATCCGGCGGCGATTGCGCAGGTGCGGGCCGAAGCCTGGCCCGATGTGCGGGATGCGGATGAGCTGCATGATGTGCTGCACACGCTGGTGGCGCTGCCGGAGAGTTTAGAGCGGAGCAGTGCCGAAGAAGTGCTCGTGTGGGGACGGGCGCCCTCGCCTGTCCAGCCGAGCGCAGCTCGGCTTTCTTGGTTCGCATATTTCGCGTCGCTCGTCGATCAAGGTCGGGCGAGTACTGCTTCGGTGAATGGGCAGCGCTACTGGGTCGCCGCCGAACGTGCACGGAGCTTTGCCACATTGTTTCCCACGGCGGAGTTTGTGCAGACCCTGGCCGACGTCGAGACGGCGCAGGTTTCCCGCGAGGATGCTCTGCTCACCCTCGTTACGGGATGGATGTCGCATCTGGGGCCGGTTACGGCATCGCAGCTTGGGGATGAATCGGGGCTACCGGCTGCTGATATCTCGAACGCGTTGCTTCGCATGGAAACCAGCGGAACCATTCTGCGGGGAAACTTCAGTGGCGCTGCCTCGCGGGAAAAGCCTACCCCTTTGGCAGGCTCAGGGCAGGCTCTGAGCTTGCCGAAGGGAGTGCCCGCGCCACACGAGCGTCCAGACGCGCAGCTGCCAGAGCAAGAAATCGAATGGTGTGAGCGGCGCCTGCTGGCGCGCATTCACCGGCTGACGGTGGGCACGCTGCGCAAGCAGATTGAGCCGGTTACGGCGGCGCAGTTCATGCGCTGGCTGATGCGCTGGCAGCATGTGGTTCCCGGAACGCAGGTTGCGGGGGAGCGCGGCACTCTCGAAGTCTTGCAGCAGTTGCAGGGATTTGAAATTCCGGCCAACGCCTGGGAGCGGCAAGTTCTGGCGCGTCGCATCGCCGACTACGATCCCAAATGGCTAGATCAGCTTTGCCTGACTGGCGCGGTGGGCTGGGGAAGGTTATCGCCGCATCCGGCGACGCTGGATTATCCGATCACGAAGGCCAAGGATGATTCGTCAGAGATCGCTGCGCCTCTGCCTCGTCAACGTCGAGTGATTCCCACCAGCGTTGCGCCGATTACTTTCTTTGTGCGCGAGGATGCGGATTGGATGATTCCCCGCGAAAATCCCCACCCTTCGGCAAGCTCAGGGCAGGCTGTCTCGCAAAATCAGCGAGACATGGGGCACCCGGGTTCTGCGGAGGGGCGCGGCCTCAGCCACAGCGCGCAACTTGTTCTGGATTTTCTGCACCAGCGCGGTGCTTCTTTCTTTGCCGACATTGTGCGCGGCAGCAGCAAGTTAAAGGCGGAGATCGAGACCGCTCTGTGGGAACTGGTTGCCGCCGGCTTGGTCACGGCCGACGGGTTCGATAATCTGCGATCGCTGATCGATCCTAAAAGGCGCGCGGGGCAGGGAAGCGGGCGCAGCACGCGTCCGCGGCACAGTTCGGGCCGGTGGGCGCTGCTGCATGCCGACCAGGCTGCCGAGAGGCCGCGCGCAGTGGAGGCCGCGTGCTGGATGTTGCTGCGGCGTTACGGAATCGTTTTTCGCGATGAGCTGGCGCGCGAAGCGAATCTGCCGCCGTGGCGCGAACTGCTGATGGGCTTCCGCCGGCTGGAAGATCGCGGAGAAATTCGCGGCGGACGTTTCGTCGACGGATTCCTGGGCGAGCAGTTCGCCCTTCCGGTGGCCGTGGAATCGGTGCGAGCGATGCGCAACAGTCCGCTGATCGGCGAGGCCGTGACGGTGTCGGCGGCCGATCCACTGAATCTGGTCGGAATTCTGGTGCCCGGGGAGCGGGTGGCGGCGATCTCTGGCAGAAGCGTTACATATCGCGACGGGGTCGCGCAAGATGCTGTCGCACAATCCAGCGCACAATTCCGCGAACAATCCAGTCAGGCGCTTGAATCTTCAGGCCAGCAAGAAGCCGCCGCTGGCTAACCGCGACGGAATCCCGCCTTGTTTTTCGTTTCCCGGCTAAGCCGGTCGGAGCTGCGCCAAAAAATCAAGGACGCGACGAGGGGGTCCCTTCGCGTCCCTGACTTTGCAGGTGCCGGCTACGCCTGTTACAGAAAGCGCTTCCCCCGTCGCTTTTCGCCGACACCGCGAAGCGACACCATGCACGTTTCGGTCCAACGCTCGCGCCCGAGCATCCCGACCCCGGACCCCACTCGATAACTTTTTATTTATCAATTATTTAGCGGCGAGTTTCGCCCCGTGGCGAGGCTTATCATGCAGCCGCCCACTTCGCCCGGATCACTATCCACTCGGATAGTCCGGCTATCTGTTCGGATATCGTAACAAAATCATGCCGCCGGTTAGGCTCGGGCTTTCACATGGTAAGAAGGTCGCTCGATCCGAGGACCCTGACCTATGCATCCCCGACTTTTCGCCATCGCCGGACCGCTCACCGATTCGATATTCCCCCTGCCCGCGGGCGACGCCACCCTGGGACGCGAGCCGTCGAATGCGTTAGCCGTAGTCGATCCCACGATTTCCCAAAAGCAATTTCGTCTGCGCCAGGAAGACGGGCGTTTCCATCTTCTCGATCTGGCAAGCGGTCACGCGACCCGCGTAAACGGGAAATCCGTAAAAGAACAGTGGCTGCATCACGGCGACGAGATTGCCGCGGGCGACTCCGTGTTCGTGTTTCTCGTCGACGAAGAAACGGACGACGACGAACCCGAACAAGAGACTCCCCCGCCGGCCCGCGTGGAATTCGAAGAGGGCCATCCCTTCGCCGAAACCATGCAGTTTCATCCGCGAAAGGAAGTGGACGGTTTGGCGCCGGACTGGCTGCTCAGCGAGTTGCCCGAGACCTCGGACGTGGCGCGCAATCTGAATGTCTTGCTGAAGATCAGCCGGGTGGTGCATGCCGTCAAGGATCTCGAAGAATTGCAGGGGCAGTTGCTGAATCTTATTTTCGAAGTGGTGCCCGCGGGTCGTGGCGCGATCCTGCTGACCGACGGAGGCGAGCAGGAATTCAGTTCGCAGCACGCTCGCACCCGGCGTCCCGGCGAGCCGCCGCTGGTCCGGATCAGCCGCACCGTCGCTCGCCAGGTAATGGAGCAGGGAGTTGCGATGCTGGGCACTGACGTGGCCGGGCTCGGGACTTTGCAGAAGGCGGAGAACCTGGCTCAAGCTCATGTGCCCCAGGCCCACGTGTGCTCGCTGCTGTGTGTCCCGCTGACTGTGTTTCAGAAAGTGATCGGATGCATTTACCTGGACAGCACCCGCCCGGTGCAACGCTTCCATGAAGAGCATTTGCAGCTGATGGCGGCGATCGCCGGCATTTGCGCCGCGGCGCTGGACAATGCGCGGCGGCAGCAATGGCTGGAAAAAGAAACTCAAACACTCACGCTCGAAACCTGCCGGGAGTGGAGCATGGTGGGAGAAGGCCCGCGGATGAGGGAGATGTACCAGCTCCTGACGCGGGTTGCAGCGTCGGACGCCACGGTGCTGATTGAGGGCGAGAGCGGAACCGGCAAAGAGCTGGCGGCGCGGGCGTTGCATCGCAACAGCGCCCGGGGGAACCAGCCATTCGTGGCCATCAACTGCGCGGCGATTCCCGAGTCACTGTTGGAAGATGATTTGTTCGGGCACGAACGCGGTTCGTTCACCGGTGCCGTGCTCCAGAAAAAGGGCAGGCTGGAAGTGGCCGACGGTGGCGTCGTGTTTTTGGATGAGATCGGAGAACTCGCTCCCTCGCTCCAGGTGAAGCTGTTGCGTGTGCTGCAGGAGCGTGAATTCGAGCGCGTGGGCGGAACCCATCCGATCAAGGTGGACATCCGGTTGATCGCCGCCACCAACCGCGACTTGAACGAAGCGGTGCGCACAGGAATGTTCCGCCGCGATTTGTACTACCGCTTGGATGTGGTCCGGCTGAGAATGCCTTCGTTGCGCGAGCGCCGGGAAGATATTCCGCTGCTCGCGCGCCACTTTGTGCAGAAATATTCCAAACGCTGCCGGGTGAAAGCCAAACCGGTTTCGCGCGAGGCCATGGCCTGCCTGGCCAATCACGACTGGCCGGGCAACGTGCGCGAACTGGAGAACGCGATCGAACGCGCGCTGGTGCTGGGTCACACGGACACTCTGCTGCCGGGGGACTTGCCGGAATCGATTCTCGAACGCAGGCCCTCGCAGGAGAGGAGTGAAGCCCGGTACCACTCCTGCGTCAAGGAACTCAAGAAGCAACTTATTGTCGATGCAGTGGAACAGACTCGCGGCAATTATGTAGAGGCCGCGGGGATTCTGGGAGTGCATCCCAACTATCTGCACCGGCTGATTCGCAACCTCGGCCTGAAGGACGAACTGCGAGATGCCCTGCGCGACGCCGCAAGAGAGTCCCTACATGACCACTCCCGCGGCGGCAACGCCGGCTTGAGCCGAATGTCGAGAGGCGCGGCGTAGACCGCCAAAATCCTATGTCATCCCGAATCGAGCCGAAGGCTCGGTGAGGGACCTTACGTCGGCATCTCCCTCAACTGCAGTCGACAGGTGCCACTCTGGTTTTTGTCGCTTCTAACCACAGAGGACACAGAGGGACATTGAAGGGCAGACCTTAGACACTGGCAAACTATCCACTGGAAACTAGAAGCTAGAAGCTGGAAACTAGCAACTAGCAACTAGGATTTCCCCGAAGGCAGCGGCAATTCCAGAAGCCGCGCGGGATCAAGAGAAACTCCTTGCCAGCGCACCTGAACATGAAGATGCGGTCCGGTCGCCCGTCCCGTACCCCCGCTCAAACCAATAACCTGCCCACGCTTCACGGCGTCGCCTTCGTTCACCTTGAATTCCGAAAGATGGAAATACAGAGTGAGCAGCCCCTGGCCGTGGTCGATGACCACGCAGTTTCCTTCGAAATATAAAAAGCGCGCCAGCAGCACCGTGCCGCTATTCATGGCCGCCACGGGAGTTCCGCTGGGAACGCGGAAATCCAGGCCGAGATGCGGGCGCTGCGCCTTGCCGTTGAAGATTCGCTGCGAGCCGAAAACATCGGAGATAGCGGCGTCGGCGGGAGCCGTGAATTTTCCATCCCACTCACGGGTCGGCGTCACACGGTTGAGGTAGTCCTCCTTGATCTTCACGCCTTCCGCAATTTGTTGTTGCTGCTCGGGGCTGGGCTCGGTGAACTTCCCCGCGACCGTGAGCTTGACCTCGGTCTTGGGATACTTGCCGCGGAAAACCGTAAACTTGATGCTGAAAACAAGTTTCGGAGTCGCATCTTTGCTCGTGTTTGCCGCCCGCTCACCCGCCAAATCCAAAGAGTAGGTGCCCGGGACAGTCTCGAGGCTGACACCGGCTAAGGCAAACCACGTTTTTGTGGCTGGGTCGAAGCTGAAAGGAATTTGATGGCCGAGCCAGGTTCCGGTCAGCGATTCGAGGGGAGCGGGACCCCTCACTTGAAACAGCACAGGAGCTCCGTTGACCAGTTGGTCCGGCTGCGCCCGCACCATCCAGCTGGCCGCTCGCGCCGCGGGCGACAAGGCAAACGACAGGAGCAGCAGACCACCCACGGTCCGGAACAAGGAGATGATGAAGAGAAAGGACCCACGCCGAACAGAAGAAGGGAACTGGTTCACGATACCAGCCTAGCACCGCACGAAGTTCGCCCGATTATAATCCGAGCGATGCGCACCAAAGTTTTCACGGTGGCGGTGGTCTGCATTCTGTGCGTCGCAGGAATCGCTGCGCCGGCCGCCGGTCCGGCCCTGCACGCCGATCGAGTGCTGGTGCTGAAGAAAGAACGAACGTTACAGCTGTTGAGCAGAGGCAAAGTCGTAAAGACCTACCGCATCGCCCTGGGCGGCGACCCGATTGGTCCGAAAAGCAGGCAGGGCGATCACAAGACCCCGGAAGGTATTTATGTTCTCGACTTCCGCAATGCACATAGCAAGTTTTACAAGGCGATCCACATTTCCTATCCCAGCGCACGCGATCGGGAAGCGGCTCGTGAGCAGGGCGCGTCGCCCGGCGGCGATGTTTTTCTGCACGGACTGCCAAATGGCTTCGGCTATGTGAGCGCAGCTCACCGGCTGAAGGATTGGACCGACGGGTGCATCGCCGTGACCGATGCGGAGATCGACGAGATATGGGCAGCGGTCGTGGACGGCACGCCGATTGAAATCCGGCCCTGAAAATAATTTACCAAAGCATAGTAAGTCGATGGACATTATGGTATAGTTGTAGCTCCTGAACTTGTTGCTACCGGGCCCTGTCCGCGGGGCCCCACTTTTTGTCTTCCGGCGTGGTCCCGTCCTCCCCTTGTAACCTGTGCCTGCTCACTGACTTGCTGGATATGCACAGAAGTGTATGTACATTTTCGCCTGCACAAAATGTTCCTGAAGGAACACTTCTGCGATTCTGCAGGGCTCTCCAGGCAGCGCCTCATAGTTGTCGGGCGTTTGGCTGAGGACGTTCGAGCAGTGTAGAGTGCGGATGGTCGCCCACCGCAACCAACCGATGCCCGACTGGCTCACTGTCCTGAACCGCGAAGTGATTGCGTGCACTCGCTGCCCGCGTCTGGTGGCCTACCGCGAGCAGATCGCGCGCGAGAAGCGCCGCGCCTATCGCGACTGGGACTACTGGGGCAAGCCGGTGCCCGGATTCGGCGATCCCGACGCGCGCGTGCTGGTCATGGGACTCGCTCCCGGAGCGCACGGCTCGAATCGCACCGGGCGTCCTTTCACCGGCGATGCCAGCGGCAACTTCATGTATCCAGTGCTGTACGAAGTTGGATTCGCCAACCAACCGACGGCGACCGATCGCAATGACGGACTCACTCTCAAGAATCTCTACATCACTGCGGCAGTGCGTTGCGCGCCGCCCGATAATAAGCCCACGCCGCAGGAGTTGGCAGCATGCGCTCCGTTTCTCGACCGCGAAATCGCAGGGTTAAAAAACCTGAAGGTCGTGGTAGCCCTGGGCAAAATCGGATTCGAAGCCTATCTGAACTTCTTGAAACGTCGCGGCGTGCTTGCCAGCAAGAAAGGCTATCTCTTCAAACACGGCGCCAGTTACCGCATGCCTGACGGCAAGGTGCTGCTGGCCTCATATCATCCTTCAAACCAAAACACGCAAACCGGAAAGCTCACGCGGAAAATGTTCCTGAAGGTTTTTCAGGAAGCGGCAAGACTTGCGGATGTGTAGCGCGGATCCTGGTTGTGTGGGGCGGGCACTCTTGCCCGCCTGCGTCCGCAATCCCGAGACTCAAGGTTCACCACAGCCGCCGACGAAATTCGATGTTTGCTATGGGCTGTGTGCTCGTGGTGAGAGTTGGCGGGCAAGAGTGCCCGCCCTACATGGGCACTCTCCCCGCAAGACCGGCCGCCTTCTACCGCAGCTTCGTAACTGTCACTTCGAGCTGGAACTGGCGATTGGAGGTGGGGTCGTCCGCGCTGCCGATAACGATTGGCTTGCCGGGGATCACAACCGTGCTCCCGCTGATCTTGATTTGGCGAATCACCGGAGCCGATACGCCATATTTGTCACGGGCTGGCTCGTCATCGACATTGCTGATCTCGCTGCCCGCATTCAGTTCCAGTTCGTCACCATGCTCTTTCAGGGCACACCAGATGTGTGTGCCGACATCCAAATACTGAAATTCAGTGTTGACTACCGGGCTAACCGTAGAGCCGGACGAGGCGCTCGCGGGAAATGAAGCAGTGGCTACCGGGACCCTGGTGCCGATCTTGACCTCTTGCCTGTCCCCGGGGACGTTCAGATTGATCGAATAGTGCCTGGTGTTAATTCTCTTTTCTCCCTCCAACTCGTTGAGTGAAAAATCCAGACGATAGGCATGCACTGGTTTCGCGTCGTCCTGCGCCTGAACCAGTTTCACGCCAAAGCAGAGCGTCATGGTTACTACCAGAAGCGATACCGCCATTGCTTTCTTCATAATATGAGCCTCACCTTTCCTGTTTCCCTCATTGTGGATCTCGGTTTGCTTCGGAGGGGGCGTTTCCATTCAGCCGATCCATTTCCTTTTCAGTCTCCGCTTGCGCCCGGGCGATCATAACCGCGTCCTGGGGGAAGTCGCGGACGTAGAGAACCAGAAGTTTCTCCTCGTTGCTGAGCGGCCGGGGCGACGGGAAATGATCGAGCCTGGGGCCGCTCGCGAGGATCGCTTGAGGAGGACGAACGCCATGCCTCGCTGGTCTCTTCGCAACCGCCGACACCGTATGACGAACCGGGCTGCTCGCGTCATTCGATGCGATGCGCGTCCCGGATTGCTTATCGCCCTGGGTCGTCGCTGCCGGCTGATGCGCCGCGATCTCCGGTGTCGGGTTTCCCGGCCTCCGCATGAGGAATCCGGCTGCGACAATCAGGGCCGCAGCTAGACTAGCTGCCGGCCAGCGCCACCAAACTTTCGGAGCAGCGCGCTCCCGTTCCGCGCGAAGACTCGCTAGAACGCGATCTTCCAGCCCCGCCCTCGGCTCGATGGCCGCATACTTCGCCAGCGCGACATCGAGTTCGTGGTCGAGTTCGTCCCGCTTCAGGTCAGCCATTTTCCCACCTACTTCCTGCCAGTCCGTCCCGCAAGTTTTTGCAGCAGAATCTGGCGGGCGCGGAATACTCGCGACCGCACTGCGGCTTCGTTGATTCCCAATGTCGCGGCTACTTCCCACGGCGACATTTCTTCGATCGTCGACAGAATCAGCGGCTGGCGCAGCTTTTCGGGTAAGGCCGCGATCATTCGTTCCAGCACATCTCCAACCTGCGCGCCGTGTAACGCGTCGTCCGCGGCTGTATCTGAGGACGCGACCTCTGGTAGCGGCTTCTCGGGATCGTCCAGCGGAATCTCCCTTTTGCGGCCCTGTTGCTTGTTTCGGTCGACGGCGACTCGCCAGGCGATGCGCGCGAGCCAGGTCTTGTGGTCTTCCACGTGTGACAGCTTGTGGCTGTACCGCAACACGCGGAGGAAAGTTTCCTGCGTGGCGTCCTCGGCATCGTGATGGCTCCGCAACACGGCGTAGACGATGCGGTAGACGAGCCGCGTGTGCTGCCGAACTAGATGTTCGAGTATTTCCTCCCGGCTCTGCGTCACCGTCCGGAGTTCGGTCAGAATCGCGTCTCCCACCGCCAATCGTCTGCCCTCATTCATAAAGACCGCCCGGCGGAGCGTTTGTTCAGGAATATCTTTCGGGAGAATGCGCGGGGGAGGATTACTTGCAGTCCCGT
Organism: uncultured Acidobacteriaceae bacterium; assembly: GCA_963719575.1. Classification (GTDB taxonomy): domain Bacteria; phylum Acidobacteriota; class Terriglobia; order Terriglobales; family Acidobacteriaceae; genus Sulfotelmatobacter. The sequence continues at coordinate 539,526 of CAVRCN010000017.1, read as the reverse complement.
TTGCTGCAGTGGTGGTGGCGGCAGACGTAAGGTCCCTCCCTTTCGCTTCGCTCAGGTGCGGGATGACATCGCTAAAGGGAGCGGCGCCTGGAGCTAAAACGTACCAGCTTTAGCTAGACGCTAGAAGCTAGAGGCTGAGAGCTAAAAGCCGATCATTACCGGTTCCGGCTCCAGGCGGACGCCGAAGACTTCTTCCACGCGATGCTGGATCTGATCTTTCAGGGCGACCACTTCGGCGGCTGTGGCCCCGCCGTGATTGACAATGGCCAGGGCGTGTTTGCTGGAAATGCCGACGTGGCCGGAGCCGAATCCTTTGGTGAATCCGGAGCGCTCCACCAGCCAGGCGGCGGAAACTTTCTTGCGGGTTTCGAGCGCGGGATAGCTGGGTACGGTGAGTCCGCGGGCACTGGCGCGCTTTTTCAATTCTTCGTGCTGCTCTTCGGTGAGCACGGGGTTCTTGAAAAACGAGCCGGCGCTCTGGCAATCGGGATCGCCGGGGACGATCAGCATGCCTTTGAGCGCACGAATATGGCGGACAGCTTCGCGGGCCTCGGCGAGATTGGGCGAAGTCTCGCGGCCTTCGAAATGGTGCTTGAGGTCGGCGTAGGCGATGCGCGGCTCGCCGCCGGGAGTGAGGGCGTAGGTGACGCGCAGAACGATGAAGCGTCCGCGCTCTGTGGTGTTGAAGATGCTCGAGCGGTAGCTGAACCCGCAGGCTTCATGGCACAGTTCGCGAAGCTGGCCGTCTTTCAGGTCGAGGACGTGCACTGATTCAATGGTCTCCGCGACTTCCTGTCCGTAGGCGCCAACGTTCTGCACGGGAGTGCCGCCCACGCTGCCGGGAATGCCACTGAGGCACTCCACGCCCGCACAGTTGGCGCGGATGGCGTGCCAGACGAAGCGGTCCCAGGATTCGCCTGCGCCGACGTCGAAAAGAATCCTGCCGTCGTGTTCGCGGCTGGTTTCTCCACTTTGCTTGATTCCGAGCTGTTCGATTCCGAGCAGGCCGATCTTCAACACCAGCCCGGGCCAGCCAGAGTCTGCGACGACCAGATTGCTGCCGCCGCCCAACACAAAGATGGGTAAGTTCTTAGAGCGCGCGAAGGCGACGGCTTCCTGCACCTCGCCCGTGGTTTTAGCTTCCACGAAATAACGCGCGGGCCCTCCTAGTTTGAAGGTGGTGAGCGGGGCCAGCGCGACATTTTCTTCGAGCAGCATTTCTTCGAGCGGCGTCTCTTGATGCAGCAGGGGATCGCCTTTCAATATACACACGGCTTCGCCGGTTCGCGCATAGCCAAAGGTCAGGTGCTGAATACGGCACTGGCTGGGGAAAATTGTAGTGGTGTAGGTCCCCCCACTGCTTGTCATCCTGAGCGAAGCGAAGGGCCTATGCAATTTGCCGGCAGCGCCCCAGCGGCGGCAAGTTGCATAGGTCCTTCGGCCCGCAAAAGGCGCGGGCCTCAGGATGACAAGACTGTTGGTGCGAAGGCAATACGGACAGTGGCAGGTGGCGCAATTACTCCTCCGGAAACTGCATGACTACCGAAAAGTTAGACGGTGCGCGTTCACGCTCTCTTCACGTTACAATTGAAAGAAGCGGCACGATTAGATAAAGAAGCAGTCGAACGAAGAATCGAATCAAACGAAGAGTAGCAGAGAGGAAAACGAAACATGTCGATGTATCCCGAACTTATGCTGATCCCGATGCGCGAGGAATTGACGCGCCTGGGCGTGGAAGAACTCCGCAGTGCGGAGGATGTGGACCGCGCGCTCGCACATCAGGCGGGCACGACCATGGTGGTGGTGAATTCGATTTGCGGCTGCGCGGCGGGAAGAATGCGTCCTGCGGTGAGGATGGCTTTGCAGAATGGGGTTAAGCCGGAGAAATTGTTCTCCGTGTTCGCCGGGCAGGATCGGGAAGCTACGGACCGGGCACGAAGTTATTTCACCGGGCAGTTGCCGTCGTCGCCTTCGATTGCGATTTTTCGCGATGGGAAACTGGCTTACATGATGCCGAGGCGGGATATTGAAAGCCGCGAGGCGCAGGCCATTGCGGCCGATCTGAGCGCGGCGTTTGAGAAGATCTGCGCCAAGCCCGTGCCGACGCAGGCTTAGGTTTCGTGGTTGGGGAGATGTAACAAGTTACGTCTCTGGGCGCATTATCTGTAGAGACGTTGCTTGCAACGTCTCTTTTTTATTTTCTGCGCAACTCCCTCTTACTTCCCCGGCTTGGTCATCATGAACGACTTCACCACGATTGCGTTGGGCTGCACGCCTACTGGAATCATGGTGAGAAGCGAATACTCGGTCGGCTCCAGTTTGCGCGGGCGGCGCTTCTGGATGATGGTTACATCTCCGGCCTGCGTGTCGAGCACCAACAGATAATTCTGGGCCTGGGATAGGGCGAGCGCGTCGGGACGGCTGCCGACGGGCATGGTCGCGATCAGCTTGCCGATGTCGATGTCATAGATGCCGACGCTGTCGGAGCCGAAGTTGCTGACGTAGAGCCGCGAGTTGTCGAGCGTGACCACGGCGTGCGAGGGATGCTCGCCGATCACAGAACTGCGGTCCACTTCATCGGTTCCGGTTTCGATGAAGGAAATGCTGTTGGAATCGAAGTCGCACACGATCAGCTCGCCGCCGTCCGGCTTGAGCGCGAGGTCTACCGGGGTGCGCCCTACGTCGAGCAGCGCGAGCACGTGATCGTGCTTCAAGTCGATGGATGCGACCTGCGACGATCCGGAACACGCTACGAAGGCTTTGCTGGAATCGGGGAGGATGGCGATGTCTTCCGGCTGCTGGCAAATCGGCAGAGTGGCGCGCACGCGGAGCTGCCTGGCGTCGATGAGGGAAACGCTGTTGTCGCCGCGATTGCTGACCACGACGGTTGCGCCGTCGGGCGAAACCCGCGCCAGTCCTGGTGATGCGCCCACGTGGATCGTGCCCACCACAGCTCGCTTCTCCAGATCAATCACGCTGACGTTGGCCGAGCCCGAGTTGGCCACGTAAGCGCGCTTGCCGTCCGCGGAAACGTCGATGAAATATGGTTTGCCGTGAACCCCAATCACAGCCACCACGATGTTGGTCTCGGCATTGATCACGCTGACGTTACTTGAACCCGTGTTGACCACATAGACTTCGTTTTTTTTGCTGTTGGCGGCGATGCCGGTCGGCTCCAGGCCTACAGGGATGGTCTTGGCGAGGGCGAACCTGCGGATATCGATCACGCTGACCGTATTACCTTTGCCGTTCGTCACGTAGGCGTATTCGCGGTAGGCGGGGCCGTAGTCGGGCAGAGGCTCCTCGCGGAAATACCACCAGCCGAGTCCGCCGAGGATGGGGAGCAGGACGACGATGAAGAGGAGTTTTTTCAAGGATGGTGTTTGCGTTCTGCGAAAGGAAAAGACTATCAGACTAAGAAAGTGACAAGCCTGAAATCCATCTGCTACAGCCGGGTGCCCCATTTCTCGCGTTCTGTGCGAGAAGTGGGGATTTGAGTGATGCGTCTAAAATCCCCACATCTCGCAAAAGACGCGAGATATGGGCACCCAGGTCCCATTTCCCAGATTTCGTAATCCCTTAGTTCAGTAACTTACCTGCTGGCTGCTACCGGCTCCGTTACCTCAATCCCCGGCACGGTTCTTCCTACCACCGCGGCGATCTGGCGGACTTGGGTCATCAGTTCGTCGAACTGGTCGGGGTAGAGAGATTGCGGGCCGTCGGACAGCGCTTCTTCGGGGTTGTGGTGCACTTCCACCATCAGGCCGTCGGCGCCAACGGCCACTGCCGCGCGCGAGAGTGGAGTGACTTTGTTGCGCTTGCCGGTGCCGTGGCTGGGGTCGACGAGGATCGGGAGATGACTCAGGCGCTGCACCGCGGGGACTACGCTGAGGTCGAGCGTGTTGCGGGTGTGGTCGGCGAAGGTGCGGACGCCGCGTTCGCACAGCGCGACGTTGTAGTTGCCCTCGCTGAGAATATATTCCGCGGCCATCAGGAATTCTTCGAGCGTGGCTGACATGCCGCGTTTGAGCAGCACGGGCTTTTTGGCGCGTCCCGCACGCTTGAGCAAGGAAAAATTCTGCATGTTGCGGGCGCCGATCTGGATGACGTCGGCATATTCATCGACCAGGTCGAGCGATTCGTTGTCGACGGCTTCGGTAATAATCTTCAGGCCGAATTGCTGGCGAATTTCCGCCATGATGCGCAGGCCTTCTTCGCCTAAACCTTGAAAGGAATATGGAGAGGTGCGGGGCTTATAAGCTCCGCCGCGAAAAAACTGTGCGCCGGCGCGATGCACGCGCTCGGCCACGGCGAAAGCCTGCTCACGGGTCTCAATGCCGCAAGGGCCGGCGACAATGGCGAGTCCGGAGCCGCCGATGGTGGCGGCCGTGCCGGCGAAACGGATGATGGTGTTTTCCTGCTTCACGTCGCGGCTGACCAGTTTGTAGGGCTTCGAAACTTTGATGACTTCCTGCACGCCGGGCATTTCTTCGAGCGTGCCTTGCTCCACTTCTCCCTTGTTGCCGGTGATGCCGATGGCGGTGCGCTGCGCTCCGGGCATGGAGTGCGCGCGGTAGCCGAGTTTTTCGATTTTCTGGCAAACGGCGCGCACCTGTTCTTCGGTGGCTTGCGCCTGCATGACGACTAGCATGGATACTCCTCGCGAATGCTAAGTCTACCGCCGAATGTGGGATTGGCAAAGCTCGGGTCTCCGCGTGGTTTCTGGTTTTGACTTCCAAGTCAACGTCTTGACCACCGGAGGCACAGGGGATCACAGAGGAAAACCTGATCGTGTGACTCAGGGGGTGGTTCTGCGGAAGATGTATAGGTTTGCGGCTTCGCCCCAGCGATGGGCGGGCAGGGCGTTGATCTGAATCTGTTCCATCGGTGCGTAGTTTTCGTGGATGTAGTGTTCCATCCAGGTGAAGAACTCGTCGTGCTCCTGACCGCGCTTCCATCCCCAGGAGGCCCAATCGTCGACGTAGATAACGATGCGGGGGCGCGCTGTCTCGATCTGGCGCATCATTTCCTGGCGCATCTGCAGTTGATAGGGCTGCGTCTTGATCAGGTCGTACATGTAGATATAGCTGGTGGCGGAGTGCCGAGCGGAAAGGAAATAAATCTCCGGCTCGGAGCCGAACACGGCAATCGTGTCTGCCGATGTGGTCGATGCGCGCACGGTTTTCGCCACCGCGATGGCTTCGGCGAAGGGATTGGCGGCGTAGATTTTCTGGGCCGCGGCTGCGGGATCGAGCTCGAACAGGAAGGCTCGCTGGTTCCAGAGCGAAAAGGTGCATGCTGCGATGAAAAGCAGAAGAGGAACCAGGCGCGCGGCGGCTGGGAACCGGCGCTGCGCCAGAAAGCGGTGCGCGGAAGTCACAGCCAATCCTGCCAGGATCGACGCCGAGGGGAGAAGAAGAATGAAATAGTGTGGCCGGAAATAAAATCCGGCGCACACCGCCAGCAGCGAGAAAGATGTCAACGTTATCAGAAAGAAAAGCTGCGGGCGCCAGCGCCGGTCCCAGAAGAGCGTTACCATGCCGATCTCGGCGATGGCCCACAACGGAAATGGATGCATCGTCCACTGCAGGGATTGCTGCAACGCTTGCCAGCCCACTGCGAGGCTGGTCTCGGAGGAATATTCGCGAGCGTAGGTAAAAGTCCAGAACCAGAAATTCCGGAAGACTCCGGCATTGGCCAGGGCGAGGCAAGTGAGAGCGAAAGGCAAAGCCACTCCCGCCAAATATGCAGCTTCGCGTGAAACCATGTTTTGCGAGATCGGGAGCCGCGGCTGTTTCCAACTGCAGCGAGCGATGTAGAGCGCGCCGAACGCTGCGAAGGCGATTCCGGGTTGCTTCATCAGGAAAGCGACACCCAACAACAAACCACCGCAGAAAAATAAGAGCGGGCCACGCCGGGCGTTGAGAGCGCGCAGCAAGACCAGAATTCCAGCAACCGCGAACAGCACAACAAAATGTGTGGCGTGGCCGGCGAATCCCAGGAGCGCGGGCAGAGTTGAGAGCACAGCGTAGGTGGTTCCGGCTACGAATCCGGTGAGCGGTCCACTAACTGATCCGGCCAGTTTTTGCGCCAGCAGAAAAATCAGAATGATAGTTGCCGCGTTGATCAGCAGCAGGCCGACGCGGATTCCGGTGGCCGTCTGGCTGAAGACAGCCATGATCGCGGCATAGGCGGCGTAGGTGCCGGGCAGCTTCATGTTGTAGGCGAGCGTGTAGGGAGGAATGCGCTGCAGGATGAGTTGTCCCGCGTAGGCGTACTCGCCCTCGTCACGCTCCAGCGGCATGGTCCGCAGGTGAAATCGAATTCCGGCGACGAGCAGAATCACCAGCAGGAGTGCGGCATAATAAAACCGGGGATCGAGTTGGTGAGGCGGAGCTTCTGTTGACGGTTCGATGCCTGGCGCCGGGTTCTGGGCGCGTCCCTGCGGATTGTTCGGCGACAAGAAGCCTCCTGCCAGGAAATAACGAGAGTTTAGAACAGGCGAAGGGGAGAGGGGAAACGGCCGCTTCCGTTGTAGAATCTAAGACTTAACATTTTGTCTTTATTCTCTTATGCCATCACAGGAAAAACCGGAAGCGACTGTGACCACCGATGGCCACGACGAAGCGCGACCCGATCAACCAAACGTCCGCTACGACGCTCAGCGCGTCGAGATGAAGTGGTTCGAGCGCTGGCGGCAGGATGCTGCCCTCTACGCCGCCGAGACGGACTCGGCAAAAAAGAAATATTACGTGCTTGAGATGCTGCCTTATCCCTCGGGCGCGCTGCATGTGGGTCATGTGCGCAACTACGCGATCGGCGATGTGCTGACGCGCTACATGTGGATGAACGGGTATAACGTGCTTCATCCTATGGGCTGGGATTCGTTTGGACTGCCCGCGGAAAACGCCGCGATCAAGAACAACACTCCACCTCGCGAGTGGACCCAGGCCAACATCGCAAACATGAGGGCGCAGATGAAGCGCCTGGGCTTCGCCTACGACTGGTCGCGCGAAGTGACGACCTGCCTGCCCGAGTATTACCGCTGGAATCAATGGTTCTTTCTGAAGTTTTACGAAAAGGGGCTGGCCTATCGCAAGAAGAGCAAAGTGAACTGGTGTCCGCAGTGCTGCACGGTGCTGGCGAATGAACAGGTTGTGAATGGCAACTGCTGGCGGCACGAAGATACTCCGGTGGAGCAGCGCGACCTGGAACAGTGGTTTCTGCGCATCACCGATTACGCGGAAGAATTGCTGCGCGATCTCGATAAGCTTGGCGGCTGGCCGGAAAAAGTGCGCACCATGCAGCGCAACTGGATCGGGCGCAGCGAAGGCACGCTGATCGATTTCAAAGTTGCGGATGATGCCAGCGGTGCGACCATCCGCGTATTTACCACCCGCGTCGATACCATCTTCGGCGCGACTTCGGTGCAGCTCGCGCCGCAACATCCGCTGGTGGCCAGCTTCACGCGCTACAACCAGGTGCTCGGAGCGGCGGTTGAGCAATTGGTTGCCGAGCAGCGCAAGGCCAAAGAAACTGGCGACATTGGCGCCATCGAGAAGCACGGTGTCAACACCGGCCATTACGCCGTGAATCCTTACAACGGCGAGCGTGTGCCCATCTGGGTGGCGAATTATGTGCTGATGGACTACGGCACGGGCGCGATCATGAGCGTTCCGGCGCACGATGAACGCGACTACGACTTTGCCAAGAAATACAAACTGGAAATCCGGCTGGTGATTCTGCCGGTCTCGAATGATCCTGAGGAAACCGTGGCCGAGCCGCGGCTGCCGTTCACTACGGAAGAAGGAATGCTGATCAACTCCGGCCGGTTCAGCAACCTGAGCTGCGAAGAGGCGATCAAGAAAATGGCGGCCGAGGCCGAGCAGAACGGTTTCGGCAAAGCTGCCGTTACCTATCGTCTGAAGGATTGGGGAATCTCTCGCCAACGCTATTGGGGCACGCCGATTCCGATGGTGTATTGCGAAAAAGATGGAATCGTTCCGGTGCCGGAAACAGATTTGCCGGTGCTGCTGCCGGATAACGTCGATATCACGCTCACCGGCGCGTCGCCGCTCACGCGAGTGCCCGAGTTTGTGAATACGACTTGCCCGAAGTGCGGCGGTCCGGCGCGCCGCGAGAGCGATACCATGGATACGTTTGTGGATTCGTCCTGGTATTTCTACCGCTACACGGACGCGCACAACGACCACGCTCCTTTCGACTCGAAGGCCGCGCAATACTGGTTTCCGATCGATCAATACATCGGCGGGGTGGAGCACGCCATCCTGCATTTGATTTATTCGCGCTTCTGGACGAAATTCATGCGCGATCTGGGCATGATCACGAACGACGAACCGATCGAGCGCCTGTTCACGCAAGGCATGGTGATCAAGGATGGCGCGAAAATGTCGAAGAACCGGGGAAACGTGGTCACGGCCGACGAAACGGTGGAGCGCTATGGGGCCGACGCGGCGCGTCTCTACAGCTTGTTTGCCGGGCCGCCCGATCGCGATCTGGACTGGCAGGATTCTGGGATTGAAGGTATTCGAAAGTTTCTGGGACGCGTGTACCGGTTCGTCGTGCGCAACGGCCACCCGGAGCATTCCGACTGGCATAAGCCGGTTCCCGCGGACTTGCCGCCGGAGGGGCGTGCGATCCAGCGCAAGCTGCACCAGACCATCAAGCGCGTCACCGACGACTTCCAGGGACGCTGGCACTTCAACACTTGTATCTCGGCCATCATGGAGTTGATGAATACTCTCCACGATGCGGAGGCTGCGATCGAGAAAAAAGCGATTCCCATTCCGCTGCTCGCCGATGCGCAGCGCAGTCTTGTGCTTTTGCTCGCGCCCTTCGCGCCGTACCTCACGCACGAACTCTGGGAGATGCTGGGGGAAAAGGGAAGCCTGCTCAAGGCTCCATGGCCGAAGTATGACGCAGCGTTAGCTAAAGAAGAAGAAGTCGAAATCCCGGTGCAGGCCAACGGTAAGCTGCGCGGTCGCGTAGTTGTGCTCGCGGACGCCTCGCAGGAATTCGTGGTCGAGCGCGCGCTGGCCGACGAAAAAGTGAAAGCTGCGATCGCGGGCAAGCAGATCGTCAAGACGATTTTTGTTCCGGGGAAGCTGCTGAACTTCGTTGTAAGGTGACTTAATCGGCATTTTCCACCAGGACTGTCATCCTGAGCAGAGTATCACCCCCTGCGAAGCATCAAGGCATTCCTACCACGTCTGGCGCCTAGATTGCTCCGGCTGCGCCGCTCACTTGCTTTCCCTGAGCATCCAAACGCCTTTGGTTGCGTTATCCTGAAAATGCATGTCCCGCATCTCTCCCACGCTCGAGGGGTTTCGCGCCGCGTTTCGCCGGCCCTCGATCACGCTCGCTGAAATTTCATGGCGCTGGGCGGTGGGTGCCACCGCTGCCGCGCTGGTTGCATTTTCGCTGCTCGAATATCTTGACACCCTGCCTGTGAGCGGAGTCGATATTCTTCTGCTGCGCACGCGGCAGCCTATCCTGATTGGTCAAGCCCTTGGGCACATTTTTCACGGCAGCGTCCCTCGAATTGAGATGGCCGCACTGGTCGCTGCCATCGCGCTGATCTGTTTATGGATTTTTGCCGTGTCCGTGGGGCGAGCCACAACGGTTCGCAGCCTGATCGATTATTTCGCTGAAAGACAGAAGTTGTCGAATGACGGCGAGAGGCCAGTTCCGGTCACGAACCTGGCGGCCGCGCCGCACAAGGGTTCACAACTCGGGTCAGTGCTGCGGCTGAACTTCGTGCGCGCGGCCGTGGCCCTGGCCGCGCTTCTTGGCCTGGTGGGCGCGGTGATTGTGGTGCATCTGGTTTCGGATGCCTTCTCGAGCAGTACCGCGGCGGCTGGCGTGACCTCGGCTAATTCTGCGCCTCCTGCCGCCCCCGCCGCGGTGATTGCTTTTCTGCTGTTCTTCCCGCTGGCTGGACTAATTTTTCTGGCGTGGTCCTCTCTGAACTGGGTTCTGTCGCTGGCGGGAGTGTTTGCCGTGCGCGACGGCGATGCTCGCGGAGATGCTTTGGGCGCGCTTTCCGCCGCGGTCAGTTTCTGCCGCGAACGCAGCGGGGCGGTTTTTGCGGTCAGCTTTTGGACGGGACTGGCGCACTTGACGGTCTTTGTGGTGGCGGCCACTGTCGTCTCGATGCCGCTGAGTCTCGCACAGATCGTACCCGCTCGGGTCGTGGCGGTCGCCGTCGTTCTGATTACGGTGGCGTATTTCGCGGCCGCCGACTGGTTGTATATGGCGCGGCTCGGGGGATACGTTTGCATCGCGGAGATGCCGGAGGCGTTGCTCGCTCCGATAGCGCCCGCGCCCGTGCCGGCGCCTCCTGCGTCCCGCACAACCATGGATCGCGACGAGCCGATTCTGAGCGACGTGCCGAACCTCGCCGTAGAGACGTAGCTTGCTACGTCTCGGCCGCCGCCACAGAAGCCAGCGTTCGTAACGCCGCAAGCAGAGAGACGTTGCAAGCAACGTCTCTACGGCGGCATTTACACGATTGAGCTGAATCTGACATACTCATCGGTGGAAAACCAATCCAAGCGCCGCGCAGCGTCCCTCAGCCAGCCTTCTCTTACCCAGTCCATCGTTATCCTCGACTTCGGCGCGCAGTATACGCAACTGATCGCGCGCCGCATCCGCGAGCAAAATGTTTTTTCCGTCGTGCTGCCTTGCACCGCCAAGCTCGACGAGGTAAAGAGCTACGCGCCCGCCGGAATCGTGCTCTCGGGCGCGCCGTGGTCGGTCTACGACAAGGACGCGCCGCCGGCCGATGCGCGGCTCTTCGAGTTGGGCCTGCCCGTGCTTGGCATCTGCTACGGATTGCAGTTCATGGTGCACACGCTCGGAGGGAAAGTACGTCCGGCGGACAAGCGCGAGTATGGCCACGCAGAAGTCGAAGTAGTTGCCGAGTCAGTTTTGTTTCAGGGGCTGTCGAGAAAACTTCCCGTGTGGATGTCGCACGGGGACGAGGCGCTGGAACTGCCTCCCGGTTTTGAGCTGACGGCGAAAACGGCTCATGCCGTCGCGGGAATTCAGAATGTCGAGAAGAGATGGTTCGCGGTGCAATTCCATCCCGAGGTGCACCACACGCGCCAGGGCACGGAAATTCTGCGCAACTTCATCTTCCAGATTTGCGGGGCGAAACCAACCTGGACGCCGCAGCACTTCATCGATTCGACCGTCGAGCAGGTGAAACGGCAAGTCGGCACCGGGCGCGCCATCTGCGCGCTTTCGGGCGGCGTGGATTCCTCCGTGGCCGCCGTTCTGGTGGATCGAGCTCTCCGCGACAAGAGCGGAAAATCGCGCCTGACCTGCGTATTCGTGAACAATGGCGTGCTGCGCAAGAACGAATTCGAGAAGGTGCAAAAGACCCTGCGCGACAAGCTCGGCCTGCATCTCGACGCGGTGGACGCCACCGATCGTTTTCTTCGCAAGCTCAAAGGCGTGAGCGATCCCGAGAAAAAGCGCAAGATTATCGGCAACCAATTCATCAAAGTGTTTGAAAAAGAAGCGCGCCGCATCGAGAAGAAAGAAGGCAAAGTGAAGTGGCTGGTGCAGGGGACCCTCTATCCTGACGTGATCGAATCGCGATCGGTGCGCGGGCCATCGCAGGTGATCAAGTCGCATCACAACGTCGGCGGTCTGCCGAAAAAAATGAAGCTCAAGCTGATTGAGCCGCTGAAAGATTTGTTCAAGGACGAAGTCCGCAAAATCGGACGCGACCTCGGCATGCCCGACGAAATCCTGCAACGGCAGCCGTTTCCTGGGCCCGGCCTGGCCGTGCGCGTGCTGGGAGAAGTCACGCCTGAGCGCCTGGCGCTGCTGCGCGAGTGCGACGACATCGTGGTCAGCGAAATCAAGAACGCCGGGCTCTACACGAAAATCTGGCAGTCGTTCGCGGTGCTGCTGCCGGTGATGTCGGTCGGCGTGATGGGCGACATGCGCACCTACGCCTACACTTGTGCCGTTCGGGCAGTCAGCTCCGAGGATGGAATGACTGCCGACTGGGTCCCGCTGTCGCACGAAGTATTGAAAAATATTTCCACGCGGATTGTGAACGAGGTGAAGGGCGTGAACCGCGTGGTCTATGACATTACGTCAAAGCCGCCGGGCACGATTGAGTGGGAATGAGGTAGCTCTTACCTGTTAGCTCTTAGCTATTGGATGAATTCTCCAATGATCCGGGCGGTTCAGCCTCAGTATCCTGCGTTCGTTCGCACGCTATTCTGTCGAAGCAAACTACGCGTTTGCGACCGCGGCCAACAGCGACTGCGGCACTGCCTCCGCGATGGGAAGCTCTACGGTCACGCGCGCGCCCAACGGACTCAAGTTTTCGATTCGCAGCGCTCCGCCGCGATGTTTCACAATTCCGCAGCAGACGCTCAGGCCCAGCCCCGTGCCTTCTCCCGCCGGCTTGGTGGTGAAGAACGGTTCCAGCGCGCGATTCAGATTCGAAAAGCCGGGTCCACTGTCTTCCACTTCGATCACCGCCAGCGTCCCGGACTGATACGCGCGAATGCTGATGCGCTTGCTTCCGGCAAAGCCTTCCAGCGCGTCGCTGGAATTCTTGAACAGGTTCAGCAGGATTTGTTTGATCTCGTCCTCGTGAACCGCGAGCGACGGAAGGCCGGGCGCGATATCGAGGTCCACATGCACCTTGCGCTTGCGAGTGTAGTACTCGCACAGGGCCAGCACCTCGTGCACGAGCGGAGAAAGTTGCACAATGTGCGTGTCCCGCGCGCCTCGCCGCGCGAAGCGCAGCAGATTGTCGATGATCCGCTTCATGCGGCGGGTCTCGCCGACCAACCGCGTGAGTTGATCCCGCGCCTGCGGCGAGGCAACCGTGTCGCCGATCAGTTCCCCATATCCCAAGATTACGGTCAGCGGATTGTTAAGCTCGTGCGCCACGCCCGCGAGCAGTTGACCCAGAGCCGCCAGCTTTTCCGACCACACCAGCTGACGGTGCAGGGTTTTCAATTGCACCGCTACAGCAAGATCGGCTGCGACCATCTCGACACGAGCTAATTCGAGCGCATCCAACCCCAGCACAGGTCCCCGCGTTAGTACTCGAATGCATCCCAGGTACGTGCCGATTCCCGAACAGAGCGGTATCAGGATGGCAGCACTGTTCCTGCACAATGTGCCGGATTCCTGTCCTTCCTGATCGATCTTCTCCCGCTCAACGATCTCTGATCCTTCAGTTGCTTCACGCGCCAGCAGGAATGAGTTGTGGCCGATGCGCAAGCGGCCGGAACATGCGCTCTGGATGCGATCCAGCGTCCAGTCGGTCGCTTGAAGTTTGCCTAAAGCTATTCGCGATCCACTCGATGCAACCACGCTTAACTGCCCGTCAGCATCTTCAAGTTGAACCACAGCCGCGGCAAAGCTGCTGACTTCCGTAATCGCGGCGGCAATCTCGGGGCACACCGCTTCCGGTTTTGCGCCGTTCAACAGCCGCGAGGTAATGGATGCGAAACGTTCCAGTTGATGATTGAGCGATTCCGCCCTGCGTTGCATTCCCGTGATCGAAAGCGATTTGTCTTCGACGATGGCGAGAATCATGCCGAAGGCGACGAAGAGCTCTGGAACATCCCAGAGTGCACCTGGAACAATCAGGTTCGGCGCGAACCGCTCCACCCAAAGGCGAATGGGGAACAGCGCTCCCCAGCCCAGAAATCCGCAGGAAATCGTCAGGATGCCAAACGACCTGCGCCAGTAGTTGCGGCAGATGAAAACGCCCGGCAGTCCAAATCCAATGCCCAGCAGCGCCGTTGCACCCTCCACATAGGATCCGCCGAGCGCAGCGCGAATGGCCCAGGCTCCAACCGATGAGCAAACGAAAGTGAGAGCGGCCAGATACAAAGAAAACTTGCGATGCAGGCGGAAGAAAAATATGGTGGCGCCTCCGAAGCATGCAATCAAGCTCAGGACATAGACCCAGCGCGCTTGCGAACCAGTGGAGAACGACGCCGTGGAGAACAACGCCGAATAAAACAAAGCCGGCACACCCAGCACCAGCAGCAGGGTCGTGCGCTTCGCGGAATCTTCAACCACGGAAGAAACAGAAACCAGAAACGCAACCGCAGCAGCTTGCAAGGCGACGGAATCGATTGCGAGCAGAAGGGAACTGACGTGTCCGCGATCAGGCTCGAGCAGTTGCGCCAGGAAGTGCGTGAACACCAGTGCCCATCCCACGGCCCAGGACGTGAGCCGGGCGCAGCGCGCGTGACGTTTGAGGCACGCAAAAATAATCACCAGCGCGCCCACGGTCAAAAATGTCGGAAGTTTTTCGAGAATTTCCATCAAGGTTACGATTGGGGGAAATCATGGTGTCTACAGTAACCAACAGTAACCACCCGGGTCAAAGCCCGAACGTGCCATTGGAGTGGCACGGAAGTCGGGCATTGGCGGCCTGCACGCAGGCGTCTCGGAAGAGCGGCGCCGCCTGAGATGACGTCCTCGCCGGTGCGCGGAGGCGAGCTCGATCGCCCGCCTCTTCGACATCGCGTAAACCTCTGGCTACATCGCCGGCCCTTCCGGATACGCCGGAAGATCAGGCGGGCGTGGCGGCAGCTTCTTGGGATTGGCTTCGATCTGCTTCATCACTTCCTGGATGGCGCGATCGAGCTGCGCGTCCTCCCCGCGGACCACATCGTCGGGCCGATCGTCGATCTCGATATCCGGAGCGACGCCGTGGTTTTCCACCACCCACTTGCTGTTGAGGTTGTAGCGGGCGAATTCGGGCCGAGTGATGTAGCCACCGTCGATGAGCCCGAATTCACCCCGGATGCCGCGCACCCCGCCCCACGTCCGTTCGCCAATCAGCGGCCCGAGTTTGTAGACCTTGAAGAATTCGCTGAAAATGTCGCCGTCGGAGGCAGCATATTGATTCGTGATGGCGGCCATGTAGCCGTGGAATACCACCGGCGGCACCGTGCTGCTCTCCCAGTTGCGGGCCGAGTCCATCCCGACCAGGATGCGGCGCAGGCGCTCGAAGATAAGTTGGTCCACGAAGCCTCCGCCGTTGTAGCGCACGTCAATGATCAGTCCCTCTTTGCGAATCTGCGGGAAGAATTGCTTGACGAATGCGTTGAGGCCGGGGCCGCCCATGTCAGGAATGTAGATGTAACCAACACGCCCGTGGGTGGCGGCGTCTACCTTCTTGCGATTGCTCTCGATCATGTTGTTTTCGCGGAGTTGATATTCGTCGGCGACCGGCTTCACCGGCAGTGTGCGGGCGCCTTCCATGTCCGGTTTCGAATTCACCGTGATGGCGGTGGTCTGGTTGGCGGTGTTGACGAACAATTCGTAGGGATTCTGCGGCGCGCGCAACGGGCGGCCGTTCACTGCCAGCAGATAGTCGCCTTCCTTCACGTCGATGCCCGGTTCGGTCAGCGGAGACCGGGTTTGCGGGTTCCAGTTCTCTCCCGGATAAATCTTCTTGAAACGATACAGGCCGCTGGCGGAGTCGAGCTCGTAGTCAACACCCAACAGACCCACGTTCACCGGATGCAGATCGGGCTGGTCTCCGCCGCCCACATACGTATGGGAGTTAGAGAGTTCGCCGATCAATTCTCCCATGATGTAGGTGAGGTCGTAGCGATTCGCTGCGTAAGGAACCAGCGGGGCATATTTATCTCGGATCGCCTCCCAGTTCACGCCGTTCATGCTGGCTTCATAGAAAAAGTCGCGTTCCTGCCGCCAGACTTCGTTGAACATCTGCTTCCACTCGGCAGGAGGATCGATTTCGGCGCGCAGGCCGCTCAGGTTCAGGCCGCCATCGCCGGGTTTTTTGGGAGCGTCGGGCTTGGCGTCGATGATGCCGTAGGCGCCTTTCGCCTCGTACAGAATCTTGGTGCCATCAAACGATATCGCCCAGCGGTCGATGCCTTCCATCACAGTCTTCTCTTTGCGCTCTTTAAAGTCATAGGCGTGCAGAGCGGATTCTTCGCCGGGAAGCGGCCCCGAGAGGCCCTGTATTGGTTGGCTCGAATAATAGAGAAAACCCTTTGCCGCTCCCAATCCGGTCACGCTCGCAGGCGCGACCGGCAAAGCGACGATGCGATTCTGGATGCCCTCAAGATCAATGTGGAAGTTCTTGGCGACTTCCTTGGATTCTTTTTCGCGCTCGGCCGCTTCTTTCTTCGCTTCTTCTTTTTTCTGCAGGTCAGATTTGTTCTTGTCCGCCGCTTTCTTGTCCTTGTCTTTTTCTTTTTCGGATACAGAATCTTCAGCCGCGGGTTCTTCGCCCTTGATTGCCGTTTCATCACTCAGCGCCGGGAAGGGTGAAGGCGCGTCCGCGTGAAGCGTGATCAGATAAGGTCGCGTAGTTTTCGGATTGGCAAACTCAAAATCATAATTCCCCAGCACCTCGTCGTAATCGCGGTCAGAGAGGAAATAAAGATAGTTGCCGTCGGGATCGAAGATCGCCCCCTGGCTGTTAACCAGATCGTCAGTGACCGCGGTGATTTTCTTGTCGGCGGTCGAGTAGAGATAGACGATGCTCAGTCCGCTCTGCTGTTGCTTGTCGTATGCCAACCACTTGCTGTCGGGCGACCAGGAGTAGTTGTTGATCTCTCCGTATTTGCCGCGATCCACTTCGACCGGCTTCTTGTCATCTTTCTTACTATCGATATCGACGTACCAGAGCCGGAGGTCTTTGTCGGACCATGCTAGTTTCTTGCTGTCGGGCGACCAGACCGGCGCGGCCTTGAACCCCTTGTATCCGCTGGTGATTTGTTGCCCTTTATCCTTGCCGCGCTCTTTTTCTCGCGCCGCTTCCTTGGCGGCGGCCTCTTTGTCTTTTTCTTTCTCTTTGTCCTTGCCTTCGTTCTCTTTGCCTAAATCGACATTGCCCATCCCGTCCTGGGGGGTGATGTAAATTTCGTCCTCGCCAGTGCGGTCGGAAACGAAAGCGATCCAGCGCCCGTCGGGAGACCACGCCACTTCTTTTTCGCGGATGCCGGGCGTGCGAGTTAAGTTGCGGGTCGCGCCTTCCTTAGCGGGCACGGTGAAGACGTCGCCACGCGCGGCAAACACGGCGCGCTTCCCGTCGGGGGCGATATCCATGTCAGTAATGTTCTTGCTCACGCTGGCCCAGTGCTTCATGGTCAAGTCGCGTTCGCCAGGAAGAGTAATGGTGAGCCTGGTCGCCTGGCGCGTGCCGGGGTTCGGCACATCGAGGTCCAGCACGTAGAGATAGCCGCCGTTCTCGAAAATAATGGACGCATCGCCCAGGCTCGGCCACATCACGTCAAAGTCAGTGAAGTGGGTGACCTGCTCCACCTGCTTCGTTCCCAGGTCATACGCGTAGATATTGAGCCGGTGCTCCGCGCCGCGGTCGGAGGTGAAGTACACCGTGTTGCCGTGCCACATGGGAAACGTGTCGGTGTAATCCGTATGCGGAATCTGCTGCTCGAAGACGTTGTTCTTCAAATCGTAGATGTAAATATCTTGCGCGAGCCCGCCGGTGTAACGCTTCCACGTCCGAAAATTGCGAAAGATGCGGTTGTACGCGATCTTGGTGCCATCCGCGTTAAATGAAATCAGCCCGCCCTGGTCCATGGGCAGAGGCTCGGGCAATCCGCCATCAATCGAAACCGTAAACTGGCGCTTGGTCCAGCCGTTGGAAGCATCGCGGCGCGAAAGGAAAACGATGCGCTTGCTGTCGGGCGTCCACGCAACCACCTCGTCGTGAATGCCCATGCGGTCGTTGAGCGGTTGAGCGCCGCCCTGGTAGAAAGTAAGTTGGCGCGGTTGGTCGCCCTCGGAACTCATCACGTAAACATTGAAATTGCCGTCGTACTGGCCGGTGAATGCGATCCATTTTCCATCCGGCGAAAATTTCGGAAACAGTTCGCGGCCAGGATGAGTGGTGATGCGGTGAGCGGCCCCGCCGCTGGCCGAATCCAGCCATATGTCGCCTCCATAGACGAAAGCAATCTTGTCCCCATGAATGTCGGGGAAGCGCATCAAGCGCCCTTCCGGTTGTTGGGAAAGCGCAAAGGTCGTAACGAAAATGAAAAAGACGGCAGTGGCAGACGAGCGGCGAACGAGTGGCATTCCAGCGTTCCTCCATGAAGCAGGCCGGCAGCCAGAATTCGGGCGCCGGACAAACATACGATTCTAGCAAGTTGTCGGGCCCATGGTACGGACTTTCAGTCCGGCGCCGGCGAAAGCAAACCGAACCCGCCCCTCCAGTTGGACGCAGAACCGGGAAGAAGGTCAGTAGCGAATCGGAACTCACGCCGCCGGACGCAGAATTGCAAAGTTCGCAAAGAAAGGCCGCAAAGTTCGCGCAGAGATCAAAACGAGCGGTTGAGTCTTTCTGGCCTAGGAGTTAAGTCTTGAACCATGAAGGCGCCAAGGTACACGACGGACGATGTCGCGGGCGTCTTATCAGGCCAGCGCCCGTAAGTCGTTGAAATTATCTGTAAGTTATTGCGTCTTGGTGTAAGTGATTGAAAACACGTAGATGCCCCCCAGGATGCCGCAGGCCGCACGATAAATCTGCAAATGGGTTCCAGCCAGTCCGTGCCACCGATCGTCGAAATTAGGGCCGTTTCCGGCTCGGCAAATGGCATTCCACGGAGGGTCGAGGTGGCCGAAATCGGATCGGCTTCAGGGCCAGCCGCCGCTCAAGGTTCGTTTTCTGCCCTATAGCTGGGAGGTAATTAATCTAAGAGCAGAGAAACTCCTCAGCTTACGTCCCAACTGGCGAGGTGAACCTTGGCGTGATTTTCTTCGCGGCGAATTGCGCCGTGTAAAACTACTTCCGCGTCATGCGCAGCTCGATCATCATCCGCTCCCCGCCTTTGTCATCGATCATGAAATGGCGATGCAGGAGAACGCGGCCGCCTTCCTCAAGGTGGGCGCGCGCGACGGTCTTGCGCCCAGGATGTTCAGTATCGAGAGGCGTGGTCCACAGGACGATGTTCTTGCCGTCGAACGTGCCGTCGCTCTGGCGAATCGACATCGTCGTCTGCCGCGAGTCGTACCACACGGTGGTGAAGCGATTCGTTCTGGCATCGAAGCCGGAGATTCCGGTGCCGGTGCTCTTCGTTCCGTCAGGATTGAAGAAAGTGAAATCCGACTGGAGAAACTTGCCGTCCTCGATCATGTACTGCTTACAGGCGCCTTTCGTCACGATCGGCTTTCCGGGCGACTTCATTGGGAAGAATGTCTTGACGACATCCCAGTCGCCCGCAAATTGCGCGAGCAGCCGCTGACCGGCGCCTGGCGCGTTCGGTGGCTCGTATTGATTGTGAGTTTGCTGCGCGACGGCAGCAGTGGCAAGGAGCAACGCCGCGGTAATCCATTTCCTCATGGCTGGCGAATTATATGCGAAAATCGCGAGCATTTCATGCCTTGTGGCGCGCCTATTCCGAATGCCGTCCCATTCGGGGGGAATCGGACAACGCTAATCCGCTTCTTCGTAAAGAATTCAGTTTTCTACCCATTGAGAGCCCACAGCTCCTGATATTCTGACTGCCGTCGACCTGCAATGCCCGCTACTACATTCAGAAACCAAAAGCGCTGCGCACGACTCTGCTCATGATCGCAATCGTGATGGGAGTGACCGGTTCTGGAAAGACGTTGGTCGGACGTCTGCAGGCGCAGCAACTCGGCTGGGAGTTTGCCGACGCCGACGATTTCCATCCGCAAGCGAATGTGGAGAAGATGGAACGCGGCATTCCGCTGAACGACGAAGACCGGCGGCCGTGGCTTGAGCGTTTGCGAGTTCAAATCACGGATTGGATTGCGAATGGTCAAAGCGCTGTGCTGGCGTGTTCGGCGCTGAAACGAACCTACCGGCAGGAATTGAGCGTGGGACCTGAGGTCCGGTTTGTATATCTGAAGGGAAGTCCCGAGCTGATCAGGCAGCGCCTGCGGTTGCGGCGCGGACATTTTGCCGACGAAAAAATTCTGGCCGGCCAGTTTGCCGATCTGGAAGAACCGGAAACGGCGGTCACGGTCGACATTGCCCAAACTCCTGAGAAGATTGTGGCCGAGATTCGGGAAGGGCTTGGATTGGAAGGCCGTTCTTGTCTTGAGTAACAACCATGCGGTTCGTTGAGAAGCAGTGGCTAGTGGGGAGTGCTCAGTGGCTGGTTAAGACCAAAGCGCTTTTTGCTTTGACTAGCCACTTTCGTCAAGAAACGTTGGGCTTAGCGTAGAATCCTCGCGCAGCCGATCACGGACTCCCGGACCATCCTTTGGGAACACCGCCTAACCCGCGCCTCGAATCCGCCACCATCTCCCGCCTGATGTGGCGGCTGATGCCTTTCCTTTTTCTTCTCTACATCGTCGCTTATCTGGACCGCATCAACGTGGGCTTTGCCGTGCTGCAGATGGGCGAGCCGCTTCACCTCACCGATCGCGTCAAGGGAGTGGCCTTCGGAATGTTTTTTGCCGGCTACTTCTTTTTCCAGGTTCCCAGCAATCTGGTGCTGGAGAAGGTAGGCGTGCGGCGCTGGATCTGCGGGCTGATGGTGGTTTGGGGCTTGATCTCCTGTTCGATGATTTTTATTCGCGGTCCGCACAGCTTCTATGTGCTGCGTTTTCTGCTGGGCGCGGCGGAGGCGGGATTTTTCCCGGGGATGATTCTTTATCTGAAGCACTGGTTCCCGGCTCGCGCCCGCGCCCGCGCCGTGGCGTGGTTCATGACGGCGAACCCGCTGGCCGGTGTGGTTGGCAGTCCCATCTCGGGTGCGTTGTTGGGGCTTCACGGCAATGGGCTGGCGGGATGGCAGTGGCTGTTCCTGATGGAAGGCACGCCAGCCATCCTGCTCGGAGTTGCCGTTCTTTGGATCTTGGCGGAGACGCCGAAAGACGCACGCTGGCTGCGGGATGACGAACGCAAGTGGCTGGTCGATGAATTGAATTTCGAAGAGCAGGCCGACTCTGGGCTGCGAGGAGATTTCTGGTCGGTGGCGGCGGACTGGCGGGTCTGGGTGCTCTCGCTGGTTTATTTCGGGCTGCCGGCTTGCATGTATGGCGTGACGGCGTGGCTGCCGACCGCGATCCACAGTATGTCCGGGCTCAGCGACCAGATGATTGGCGTGGTGGCGGCCATCCCGTATTTGGTGACTGCGGTTGCCATGGTGCTGGTGGGGCGGCACTCGGATCACACTGGCGAACGGCGGTGGCACACGGCCGGGATGGCGTTTCTGGGAGCAGCGGCTTTGGCCGTCGCAGCCTACAGCCGGGCGCCCTTCCTGGTGATCACGGGAATGAGCCTGGGAATGTTGGGAGCGGAGTCCATGGTGGGGCCGTTCTGGGCGATGGCCACGTCGCGCAGCGGCGGCGCGGCGGCCGCCATTTCGATCGCGATTATTAACTCAGTTGCTAACCTGGGCGGGTATTTTGGGCCGTATATGATCGGTCTCGCTCGCTCCAGCAACGGCGGGTTTGGAGGCTTGATGCCGATCGGAGTGGTGCTGGCGGTGAGTGGGGGGCTGGCGCTGGTGGTTGGGGCCAGGCCACAACAGAAGAGCTAACTTTGCTTTGTCAGTGTTCCGGCAGGCGCACACGGAAGAGATTGCGCTGGGTGGTGGCCCGCAAAATCGCGTAGGTAGAGGGATCGCGGCCCGGAAACACATCCCTCTCCGGTATTTCCCGTGTGCCGGGGATCGCTTTCACTTGCTCTACGGATTCAAATCCGTTCGGGGGCAGGTTGGGCAGAAGGTGTCCCGGATTCAATGGAATGACAAGCGTGCCGCTGGAATGCATGCCGGGAAGGTCCATGCGGATGAAGAGAAATTTCCCGTCGGGCGACCAGTTCACGATTCCTGCCCCGTTGTAAGACGGACCGGTGGCCGAGCAACGCTGGCAGAGCAGCATGGGCTTGCCGCCGGACACCGGGTAGATGGCGACCGCGCTCGGTGAATCCCCCTCCTTGCGTTCCACCTTCCGCTCAACCCAGGTCACCAAGAGCTGGCCGTCCGGCGAGGCGGCAATCAGGTAGATCACGGGATCGGGGACGACTCTTTTCTGGCCGGTTCCGTCCTCGTTCATGCTGTAGACAAAGTCTTCCGCTCCCACTTTGCTGAGATAAAGGATAGTTCCGCGGGGACCGAAGAACGGGCGGTACGCTTCACTCTGCGTGAGTTGTTTCGGCGGGAAGCCGTGGGTGAGCGAGGCCAGCCAGATCGCGGATTTTCCTTGTGCATCGAGCGCAGCGAACACAACCCGCTTGCCGTCCGCTGAAACGTCATAACGGGTCACCGCAAAACCTGGAAAGAGTTTTTCACTGTGGGTGGTCGCCAGGTCCGCCACAAACAACTCACCCGCTACGAATGCCCTGGACGAACCGGACCGCAATAAGTAATACACCTGCTTTCCGTCGGGCGAGATGGTGGGTGAATTGGCGTAGCCTTGCGACGTGATGCGACGTAAGCCGCCCGGCGCCTGCAAGTAGATGCTGCTTTGTTCCGTTCCGATGGCTGTGATCAAAGACTTGCCGTCCGGCGCAACCGCGAGTCCCTCTTCTTCGGTACCTCCAAAGGGTGATCTGTTCCGGCGTGCCGTTGGGAAATTCCTGCCGCCACAAATGAAAACCGTTGCCGGCATCGGCACTGAGATAAAACCAGTTTCCGTCGGGAGACCAGGCTGCGGCAGTGCATTTGGAGGCTGCCGGCCCGACGGTACGAGCCGCCGGGCTTGCAATCGCCGAGGTTCCATTGAATGGCGTCACACGGCAAGGCAGCCAACCATGATTGTCCATTTCCGTCACCAAAACCCATTTGCGGTCCGGCGACAAAAAGGAACGGTGAGCCATGCCGATTTCGCTCGAGGGCGGGAGGTAAACGTCGCGTTCCGCACCGCGGTTCTGGTCCGCGGTTACGATTTTCATGTACAGCCCGTTGGTAATTTCCGAAAACAAAACCTGTTGCGGCCCGATCCATGTCAATCCTGAAGCGTTCGGCAACCAGAGCCGGGACGCACCACCCAGGGATGGAACCGTCCACGTGTCCCAGTTCCATTGTTCAGTGTGGGTGTATGCGATTTTCGATCCATCGGGGGAAAAGGTTGGCCCCATCTTCGGCGACGAATCGTTGGTCAGCTGCACTGGATCGCCGTCTGGCAGTAATTTGGCCCAAATCTCTCCGGGACCGTCAAACGTGCTCGCTCCGTGAATAAACGTCAGCATCCGTCCGTCCGGCGATAGCGCGGGAGAGGTTACGGAATCGGCGAAATTTGTGAGTTGGTCATATTGGACAACCGGCTGTAGAAGCGGCTGCGCAACCGGCGTTTGACGGCGGGACCGGGCGAGGAAAAGCGCGACCAGAGCGACGGCGAGCGCCAGAAATGCAACCGCCGCATAGCGGAAAGCCGTTCTTCTTAACGAAGAGGGCTGCGGGAGGGCCGCGACCGCCGTGTTCGACTGGACCGCCTCCAATGCGGCGCGGACCTCGGCTGCGCTTTGGTAACGGCTGGCCGGCTCCTTCATCAGACATCGCAAGATCACGCTTTGGAAAGCCTCGGGCACTTTCGGACCAAGCGAAGCGGGCTCCTCCCGCAACACGGCGGCGGACAACTCGAAACCCGTATTTCCTCTAAACGGGGGATGTCCGGCAACCATTTCATAGAGCACGACACCCAGCGCCCAAATATCGCTCTGTATGGTTGCCTCTTGCCCACGGAAGAGCTCCGGGGCAAGTGTGTACAGGGTTCCCACGACGGTGCCGGGCTGGGTCAGCGACTGATCGCTGCGCGTCGGCGCTTCCATTCCCGGTTCCTGTCCCGATTTCTGGAGACGCTTAGCCAAACCGAAGTCGAGCAACTTGATGCGATCTTCGGTGGTAATCATGACATTCGAAGTTTTCAGATCACGGTGCAGGATGTTGCGGGCGTGGGCGTGCGCCAGCGCGTCCGAGACCTGCACGCCGTATCGCAAGGCGGTTGCGGCTGCCAACTCTCCTGTTCGTGATACGCGGCCGGCGAGCGTTTCGCCTTCGAGGCATTCCATCACCATGTAGTCCACGCCGTCCTGTTGGCCGATGTCGTAGAGGACGCATATGTGGGGATGGGAGAGCGAAGAGATGGCCCGAGCTTCGACGGCCAGACGCTCGCGCCGGTCTGGATCGGCGAATAGCTCTGGCGGCAGGACCTTGATGGCTACGGTTCGCTTCAGGCGCGTATCACGCGCCTGATAAACTACCCCCATGCCGCCCGCGCCCAGCGGGGCAAGGATTTCATACGGACCGAGGTAAGTGCCGGGCAAAAGCGCCATGGGTGCGCCGCAATTATAACGTGCGCAACAGGTGGGAGAGGATGCCGACGATTCTGCGGCTGCGGACGGCACGCTACGGACAGGCGGCGCGCGAACGGATAATGCTTCAAACTTGATGGCATTGTTTACAATGGGAGTCTCGTCCGCCCGTCCGACGGGAAGCTGTAGCGGGACGAACCGTACCTAGGAACAGCAGAACTACGAACTTACAAACTTTGGAACAGTCAAAGCACAATTCCAGCAGCCCTCCCAGCGTTTACTGGAGGGTGGAAGGCAGCTTGCTCGACCTTACCGTGGTCGCGCCGCTGGCGTTTTTTACGTGGAACGACCAGACGTTCAGCGGGCGAGTGCGCCGACGCGGGTTGATCTTCCTGATGGCGATGCTGCGTCCATTTCTTTATGCGGCCAACCGGAAGTTTGCGACCTGCATGGTGCACACCGTGCTGCGGGGCGTGACTCGCGACCGTCTGGATTTGCTGGGCGAAGAGTATTTTCAATACCGGCTGAAACCCCGGCTGAAGCCGGAAGGCGTGCAAAAAGTGCGGGAGCTTTTGAGCTCTGGGGCTGACGTGGTGCTGGTGAGCCAGGGACTGGACCATGTCATGCGTCCGCTGGCGCGATATTTGGGCGCGAAACATCTGGTAGCGAACCGGCTGGATTTTCGCGACCGCGTGGCCACGGGGCGGTTGCTGGAGCCAGTGATTCGGCCTCGGGGAGTGTTTGCGCGGCTTCGGGAACAACATCCGGATGGGCGGCGCGCGCCGAAGACGCTGGCGCGACACTTGGGAATTTCGGTGGAAGTTTTGCGCGAGGCGGTGATTGGGGCCGAAAGGGAAGTTTTGCCGCGGGAGCGGCCGATCGTTAACTTTGATGGGCAAAGGCAAGCGGCCGGATTCTCGGTTCGTCGCGCGTTACGGGGAAAGCATCTGATGCTGATTGGCGTCACCGGCTTCATTGGGAAAGTGTGGCTGGCGAACACGCTGCTCGAGTTGCCCGAGGTCGGACGAATCTATTTGCTCATCCGGCGGCAGAAATCGAATCCGGCGGAACGGCGTTTCGAGAAGATGGTGGAAGAGTCGCCCGTGTTCGATCCTCTTTTTGAACGGTATGGGGACGACCTTCCGCGGTTCCTGCGCGATAAGGTCGAGATTCTGGAAGGTGACGTTACTCAGTCCGGCCTGGGCCTGACTCCCGAAAACGCGCGACGCTTGCAGAAGGATCTGGATCTGGTCATCAACAGTTCAGGTTTGACCGATTTCAATCCTGATCTGCGCGATGCTCTTACTACCAACACCGATGCGGCGGTGAACATTGTGGAGTTCGTGCGGACCGCGGACCATGCGGGGTTGCTGCATCTTTCCACTTGTTACATTGCGGGCGAACAGGACGGGCGAGTCGGCGAGAAGCTGGTGCCGAACTATACTCCGCGGCACATCCCTGACTTCGATGCGGAACAGGAAGTGCGCAATCTGCATGCACTGATCCTGGAAGCGGAAGCGCAGGCGGAGGGAACGGACGTCAGCGAAGGGTTGAGAATGCAGGCTCTCGCCAAGGAACATGCGGCCAAACATCTGCAAGGCGCGGCGCTGGAGAACCAGATTCGCAAGAACCGGATTCGATGGTTGAAGGCTTATCTCACGGAAATTGGAACGCGGCGGGCCAAGGAATTGGGATGGCCCAACACTTACACGCTGACGAAAAGTCTGGCGGAGTCGCTGATCGTGAAGCATGGAGCGGGCTTGCCGATTGCCGTGGTGCGGCCGGCGATTGTTGAGACTTCTGTGACGAAGCCGTTCTGCGGCTGGAACGAGGGCATCAACACATCGGCGTCGCTTTCTTATTTGCTGGGGACATATTTCCGGCAATTGCCGTCGAACGAGAGCAAACGGCTGGATATTATTCCGGTGGACGCGGTGTGTGACGGGATGACGCTGATCGCTGCGGCTATTGTCGAGCGGCGGCATGACCGGCTTTATCAGCTCGCCACGTCAGTCACGAATCCCTGCGACATGGGACGCTCGATTGAACTGACATCGCTCGCGCACCGCAAACACTATCGCGCGCAGGAGGGGCTGGAATCCTGGCTGCGGCTGCGGTTTGACGCCATTCCGGTTTCGAAGACGCGGTATAACCGGATGTCTGCTCCGGCGCAGCGGGCGATTGTGAAATCCATTCAGCGGGTCATGTCGCCATTGCCTTTGAAGCGAGCGCCGCTGGCGAAGACCGAACGCAATTTGGAACGGCTGGAGAAGCTGATCGAACTGTTCGAGCCTTTCATTCTTCTAAACGAGCACGATTTTGCAGCTGACAACATCGAGAAGTTGTCGCACGCGCTTGTGCCGGAAGAGCAAAAACAGTTCGGCTACCATACGCGCGAGCTTGACTGGTGGGAATATTGGATTAACGTACATATTCCAGCGCTGCGGCGGTGGACGTATCCGCTGATCGAAGGCCGCCCCCTGGAAGCGAGGCCGGCGCGCAGCTTTCAACTTGCACCTCCCCAACTTGCACCCGCCGCCGGAGAAAACGGTGAGACCGTGAAAACCGGGACTAACGGAGTGACGTGGCGATATTCCTGACCGGGTCGACCGGATACATCGGCGCGCACGTGGCTGCGAATCTGCTGGACGGGCATGGCGCCTCCCTGAATGTGCTGGTGCGGGCGCGCGATCCGCGGGAAGCGCAGCTGCGCCTGTGGAACGCGCTGCAGTTGCATTTGGACTTTCCGCGCTTCTACGAATACCTGCAGACGCGGGTGCGAGTATTCTGCGGCGATCTGACGTCTCCTGGCTTCGGACTGGGGCGCGATGAGTATGACCGGTTGGTGCACACTACAGATTCTGTAATTCATTGCGCCGCTTCGCTCAATCGCAAGTCGGAGAAAAGCTGCCTGAACGTGAACCTGCGGGGCACGCTTGAAGTGTTGACCTTGGCGCGCCACGCCGAGCATTATCACGGGTTGCGGCGTTTCAGTCAGGTGAGTACGGTGGCGGTGGCGGGCCAACGCAATCATGAAGTGGTGACGGAAGACCGTTCCATCGAGTGGGATCGTTCGGACTACGACCCTTACGCGCGGACGAAGAAATTCTGCGAGCACATGATGCGTATGCTGCTGCCGGATACGCCGAAAACGGTTTTTCGTCCCAGCATTGTGCTGGGCGACAGCCGGTACGCGGAGACTACGCAGTTCGATATGGTGCGGTCGTTCGTATTTCTTGCAGGGTTGCCCGCGTTGCCGTTTCGGCCCACGGACAAGATCGACATTGTGAATGTGGATTTCGTTGCCGACGCGATTGCGACGCTGCATCAGAAAGATCAGCCGCGGCATGATATTTATCATCTTTCGTCGGGACTGGAGTCGCAAACTTTTCGGCAGCTGACCACAGCTTTGGCGGCGGCGCAGAACAAGCGCGGGCCGATGTTTATGCCTTTTCTGGAGAAGCCGTTCGGGGCCACGGTGAACTTCGTTTCCAACCGGAAGGGACCTGTGGGTCGCGGCGCGGCGCTGATGAAGGTGTTCATGCCTTACCTGGTGTGGAACACGGTGTTCGACAACACGCGCGTCACATTGGAGCTGGGGCGCAAACCGGTTCCGTTTTCGCGCTATAGCTATCCGCTATTGAAATTCAGTCGGGAGAATCGGTTCGAGTACCGCTACAAGCCGTGGCCCGCCGCCGTGGGAGGAACCGCGGCATGATGGACTTTGTTCTGGAAGCGTGGGTTAGTTCCTCCATTGAGCGCGCGAAGGCCCGCTGGATGCTCGGGGCGGGAACGCCGTGGAAGCCGGGGGAGAAGCTGAAGCTTTTGTTCGCCGGCTACAACGGGACGCGCAACACCGGCTCCGATGTGCGCCCTGAGGAAACTCTGCGACAGCTGCGGCACATTATGGGAGCCGAAAATGTCGAATTCAGCGCTATGTCGCAGAACTTCGACATGACGCGCGGTTACTTCGCCGGGGCGGAGCAGGTGCATCTTCCGGATGTCTTTCCTCCTTTCTTGTCCCGCGAAGTTCCCAAGCACCACGGCGTGGTGGTGGTGGAAGGCTCGGCTTTCAAGAGCAAGTTCGCCAATGCTTTGACCACGATGATTATTGGTTCCTTAGGGATGGCGGCGGCGCAGAATAAATTGGCTGTGGGTTACGGGTCCGAGGCGGGATACATGGATCCGCTGGTCGCCCGGATGTGCGCTCGCTACTGCAAGAGTTCGCTGATCATCACGCGCAACGAAGAATCGCGCACTGTGCTGCGCAAACTTGGGGTGCCCACGGAACTTGGAACCGATACGGCGTGGACCTTCGAGCCGCTTCCTCCGGAGTATGGCCGGAAAGCCTTGACTGACGCGGGATGGGACGGCAAGACGCCGGTTCTGATCGTCTGCCCGATTAACCCGTTCTGGTGGCCGGTGAAGCCTTCGCTGGTGAAGTATGCCGCGCGCTTGGTGACCGGCGCTTATAAGGATAGTCATTTCCGCACGGTTTATTTTCATAAGTCCGGCCACGATGTGGACGCGGCTTTCGAAAATTATCTGACTGCAATCGCGAATGCAGTGAACGCGTTCCGGCAACGGCGCTCGGTGTTCACGATTCTGGCGGCGACCGAGGCGCTTGATGCGCGCGCCTGCCGGCGCATTTCTGAGAAACTTGGCGGCGGGTTGCCCGTGTTCACTTCCGAGGAACACGACATGTACCAGATGGTGAGTATCTTGCGCGCCGGGAACATGATGGCGTCGTCGCGTTTTCACGGCATCGTGACTTCGATGCCGGCGCTTGTACCCTCCGCAGGAATCACCATGGATGAGCGCATCCGTAATCTGATGCGCGAGCGCGGTCATCAGGATCTGCTGATGAATGTGGACGATCCTGATCTCGAGCCCAAACTGCTGGTGGCTTTGGAGAAGTTGGCGACGGACGGGGACCGAATCGCCGACGGAATTGGACGCACCGTAGTGAAGAATTTGAAGACGATGTCGCGTATGGGCGTGTACTTCGAGGAAGAAGTGCAACGGCGGTATCCTGAGTTTCCCACCCGCAAAGGGGAGTGGAGCTGGGAAGACTATTTGCCGCCGATCAGTTCGTCGCTACGGCAGTTAGCCGCGAGTTATAGCTGATGTCTGCCAGAGTGTGAGTTAACTACAGTGAACTTTCTCGAAGACATATTGTCGCAACTGAAAGCGGCGGCGGACGCGGTAGTTCTGCAGGAAGTCCGCGAAGGCCAGGTCACGGGCGTGACTGGCGACCTGCTGCTGGAGTCGATTCGCAAGGCGCGAGCATTCCTGGCGTCGAAGGGACTGACCAAGGGGGACCGCTGCGGCCTGCTGGCGCCGAACAGCATTCGGTGGGTTGCGATGGATCTGGCCATCATGGCCGAGGGGTTGATTGCGGTTCCGCTCTATTCGCGCCAGGCTCCGGCGGAGCTGGTGGCGATGATGAAAGACTGCACGCCGTCGCTAATCTGTTGTGGAGATGCCGCATTGCGCGATCGAATCCAGCAAATCTGGCCCGATGCGCCGCGGCATTTTCTGTTTGACGAAATCTTTGCGGGAGTGGAAGGGGTGGCGCTCGATCGTCTGCAGGTGGGCAGTGATGACCCGGTCACGATCATCTACACCTCGGGAACTTCCGGCGAGGCCAAGGGAGTGGTGCTTACCGCGCCCAACGTAGGGTTCATGCTGGACCGAACCTCGGACCGGCTCGACGCCTTGATGAATCGTCGATCGGGACAGGGCCAATCGAGTCAGGATCGGGTGTTTCACTATTTGCCGTTCAGCTTTTGTGCATCATGGATCGCGTTGTTGACGTTTCTCACGGGACGCAGCCTGCTTACGCTCAATACAGATTTGACGAAGATTGCCGGCGATCTTCCTGCGGTCGCTCCCGACTATTTTTTGAACGTGCCGCAGTTGCTGGAGCGCATGCGACGCGGGATTGATGAGCAGCTGGAAAAAACGGGAGGGATTGGGCTGGCGATTTATTCGCGCGCGAAAGGTGCGTGGGCGCGACAGCAGGAAAAACGTCCGGCGTCTGGCGATGCTATGTGGCTATGGCTGGCCAACACGCTGGTGTTCCCGAAGATTCGCGCTCGGATGGCTGGGACCAACTTGAAGGCGCTGATCTGTGGCTCGGCGCCGCTGAATCCGGAGACGCAGCTTTACTTTCGGATGCTCGGCATTTCTGTGCTGCAAGTGTATGGATTGACCGAGACCACAGCGATCTGCACCATGGACGATCCGCAGCACGTGGAGCTGGGCCGCGTGGGGCCAGCGATTTCCGGCGTTGAGATGCGGCTGGGCGAGAACGAAGAAATGATCGTGCGTGGGCCAAATGTTTTTCCGGGTTACTGGAATCGTCCGCAACAAACCGCAGAAGTGCTTCGTGACGGATGGTTTCACACCGGCGATCAGGGCGAGATGGATGGTTCGGGGAATTGGCGCATCGTGGGGCGAATCAAGAACCTGATTGTGCTCGGATCGGGGCACAAGATTTCGCCGGAAGCGATTGAGGATGAGATTGCGCGCGCCCTGCCGGGCGCGCAACAAGTGGTGGTCATCGGCAACGGCCGCGGATATCTTTCTGCGATTGTCACTGGTAGTGTGAGCCGGCAAGAAGTGCAGGCCGCGCTGGATTCTGTGAATCCGCAATTGCCGCATTACAAGCAGGTGCGGGCGTTTTGTCTGCGCACAGAGCCGTTTTCAATCGACGAGGGCACGCTTACAGTGAACGGAAAACTGAAACGTGACCTGATCGCGTCACGAATGAATCGCGAGATTGAAGATATGTACCGTGCGGTGAAAACGGCATGAAGTCATCTGCCACGGCTCATGACGGCAAGGCATTGTCCTGGCAGGTGAGGGAAGGCGTTATCGAACTCGCGCTTCACCGCGAGCCTTGCAACGAACTCGGTACGCTTTCGCTTGATGAGCTAGAAAAATTTGCCGATGCATTCGGAGGCCTCCAGCAGGAGGCTCACGCTATCATTATTTATAGTGACCTGAAGGCTGGCTTCTGTGCTGGCGCCGATCTGCGCGAGTTGTACGAGCGCACGCAGGCCATGGACAAAGCTGAAGCGTTGAAAGGGGTGCGCGATTTTCTGGAGCGCATTCACCGCGTGCTGAATCTGATTGATGCGGCGCCTTTGACCACGATTGCCGCAGTGCATGGAGTCACGTTCGGTGGAGGGTTTGAGCTGGCGTTGGCCTGCGACCTGATTATTGCCGACAAGATGGCGCGCTTCTGCTTTCCTGAATTGCGGTTGGGGCTGATTCCAGGTTTCGGTGGAATCCCGAGGCTGAAGCGGGATTTGGGGAATGCCGTGGTGCGAGATTTGTTGCTGACCGGCCGCAGCTTTAATGCGACCAAGGCACAGCAGGTCGGGCTGGTGAGCCAGGTGGTGGCCGAAGGCGAGGCGCTGCGAGCGGCGCGAGTGACGGCGGCGCAGCTAGGAAAATTTGATCTCGAAACTGCAGCGGCTGCCAAACGGTTCATTAAGCCGATTCCGCAGGAAGAGCTGCGGCGGGAAATCGACCTCTTCTGCGAATTGTTTTCGCGGCCGGCCGTAAAAGCCGGGTTGAAAAAATTCGTCGAGAGCACCGAGGCGCAACCCTACTTGCCATAGCGGCGACAAGACACAACTAAAATGAAAGCGAACCATATGCCTGCTGCCGATCACACGCTCGACGAAATCCTTAATCTGGCGGCCGTCCATTTCAAAGTGCCGCGCGCGAAACTGAATCCCGACGACGACTTTTTCAAGGCGCTCGGCATTGACAGTCTGCAGACGCTGGAACTGCTGACGCGGCTGGAAAATCATTTTCATGTCGAACTGCCGGACTACGAACTGCAAGGCGTCACCGACTTTCGCACGCTCGCGGGGAAGATTCAGGCGCGGCTGTAAGGGACACGGTTGGGAGCGAGAGTTCTGAAATACGTCGGATCGTGGGGGACGCACCATTTGCGATCGCACCTTCCGTGCATGCAGGTAATGAACTGATAAACAAGGTTTAATTCGCACGCCAGCGCCTCTGTGATGAAATAACCTGTTGATGCTTGATCTCCGACAATACACGTGCCTGGGCGCGGCCCTGCGCGATGCTCTGGACCGCTTTGCGGGGCAGGTGTGCCTGATCGAGGCGGACCGCGATCGCGAGAAGGTTCGGCTGACGTATTCCGATTTCAAGGAAATCGCGCTGCCTCTGACTCGCGCCCTGGAAGACGCCGATTTCGATGCCGGCGACCGCGCCGCCATCATTATGACGAATCAGTCGAAATGGCTGATTTCGGCATATGCGGTTTTCCATTGCGGCGGCGTGCTGGTGCCGCTCGATTACAAGTTGACTGCGGCCGAGCACCTGCAATTGCTGGCGCACTCGAAAGCGAAAGTGCTGGTCGTGGAATATCACTTGTGGCGGGCCATTATGCAGGCGCCGGAGTTTCACAGCATCGGCACGAAAATTGTCCTGGTCACGGAAGCGCCGCTGGGCGCGGATTTGGCAGGCGCATTTCGCTGGGAGGATTTCAAGCGCAAGGGCGCGCCCGATTTCGTGATGCGGCAGAAGGACGACGTAGCCTGCATTGTGTATTCGTCGGGGACCGGTGGACGTCCCAAGGGCTGTGTCCTTACTCACGAAAACTATCTCGAACAGTGCATAGCGCTGACGGCGTTGTATCCGTTCTGGCCGGGCGTGCGCTATCTGAGTATTCTGCCGACCAATCACGCCATTGATTTCATGGTCGGGTTCATCGGACCCTTTGTGTGCGGTGCTTGTGTGGTGCATTTGCGAACTCTGCGGCCAGATTTCGTGCGCGACGCCTTTGTGCGTTATCGCATCACTTACGTTGCGCTCGTGCCCATGATTCTGAAAAATCTGGAGCGCGGCTTGCGGGCGAAGTTCGACGAACTGCCATCGTGGAAGAGGGTGATCCTCAACCGCATGATCGGGCTGAACAAACTGCTGACGCGACGGCGACCGAGAGTGCGGCTCAGTCGTGCGCTGCTGGGCCAGGTGCATCGCGGATTTGGTGGAGAATTGCTCGCCCTGATCACCGGTGGCGCGTTCATGGAGCCGGCCACCATGCAGTTTTTCTACGACCTCGGAATTCCTGTGGTGAACGGATATGGGCTTACGGAAGCTGGAACCGCGCTCACGCTCAACGATCTGAAACCGTTCCGCGCCGATACGGTGGGCAAGCCGTTACCCGGCGTGGAGCTGCGCATTCTGAATCCGGATGGCGAGGGCGTGGGCGAGGTCGCGGCCCGCAGCAAGACGATCATGTCTCATTATCTCGACGACGCGGAACTCACACTGGAGACCATCGTCGAGGGCTGGCTCCTGACCGGCGATCTCGGGCGCTTTGACCGCAGCGGACATTTGCAGCTCTTTGGGCGCAAGAAGAACATGATCGTTACCGCAGGCGGGAAGAATATTTATCCCGAAGATGTTGAGACGGTTTTCGACGGCCTGCCGGTAAAGGAATATTGCATTGTTGCGGCGAACTACGTCTGGCCGAAGAAGGAACTGGGGCAGGAGATGCTGGTAATCATTCTGCGGTTGGAACAGAATCAGCGGTTTGACAGCAAGCTACTGGAAGAGATGAGCGCCCGCAACCGGCGCCTGCCCGATTTCAAACGCGTGGGCGCATATTTGGTGTGGGACAAGGATTTTCCCCGTACTGCTTCCATGAAGGTCAAGCGACAGGAACTGGCCGAAGACATTGGCAAGATCGTGGAACGAAAAGCGGTTGTGACTTTCTAGACGAAGACTTTCCAGACGAATCCAGTTCGACGAATCTGGTTAAACGAATCGGTGTGAGCGAATCTTTCCTGGCGATTGTGAATCCGGCTGCGGGCGGGGGACGAAGCGCAAAAATGCTTGGTCCTGCGCTGGAGCGGCTGCGTGCAGGAGGCATTGAGGTTGAAGTTGCCCAGACGAGCGCTCCCGGTGAGGCCACACAGATCGCGCGCCAGGCCTATGGACGCGGCGTGCGACGGTTTATTGCCGTGGGAGGCGACGGGACGTCTTTTGAAGTGGTGAATGGGCTATATCCTGAAGCTATTGCGGGGGAGCGGCCAACTCTGGGGTTCTTGCCTCTCGGCACGGGAAATTCTTTTCTGCGCGATTTCAGCGACCGCGGCGTGGAGCACGCGATCGAATCGATTCTCTCGCGGCGCAGCCGGTCCTGCGACGTGCTGCGATTGCGGCACCGCGAAGGCGTGATTCACTACATCAATCTGTTGAGCATGGGTTTTACCGCCGACGTGGCCACGCTGCGCGCGCGCCGCTTCAGCGGGTGGGGCGAGTTAGGTTATGTGATCTCGATTTTTCTGGCGCTCGCGCGGTTTCAACGCCGTCCGTTTCCGCTGCGGCTCGATGGCGAGAAAGAATTTGACCGCAGGCCTTGCCTGTTTCTAACCTTCAACAATAGCAAGTTCACCGGCGGCACCATGATGATTGCTCCCAAGGCTGAGATCAGCAGTGGGCTGATCGAATACGTTCGCTGGGGTCCGATTGGGCGTCTTGGGCTGATTCGTAATCTGCCCGGGCTTTACGATGGTTCGCACCTCGAGCACGCGTTGGCCGAGCACAAAGCCGTGCGGAGCGTGACCTTCGCGCTCGATGCGCCCGTGGATGTGATGGTGGATGGAGAAGTCCTGACTCTGCGTTGCGAGGAACTGGATGTGTTGCCCGGCGCGCTCAACGTTGTGGCCTAGCGCTGGTTGCCTGAAACTGTTGTCTGGAAATCTTTCAGCAGAACCGTGATATAAAAAACATCATGTCGGAAGAACGCAGAAAACGTCAAGAGGAACGCGACCGGGCAGGCCAGTCGGCCCCGAAGTGGCGGAACGCCCTTATCTGGGGAGGAATCATCGTCTTGTTGGCGGCCGCTTATTCTGCCGGCTGGTACCACAAGAATCATCACTACGACCAGTTTGCGAAGTGCCTCGCTGCCAAGAATGCCAAGATGTACGGCCTCTACTGGTGTCCGCATTGCCTGGAGCAGAAGAAAATGTTCGGCAAGTCATTTCAGTACGTTACTTATCAGGAGTGTGCCGTGGGCTTGCACGGGGAAACTGCGGAATGCAAAGCGGCGGGCGTGAAACTTTTTCCCAGTTGGCAGTTTGGAAATAACCCGCCGAAAGAAGGAGTTCTGTCGCTGGAAGAACTGCGGGACAAAACCGGGTGCAGTCTGCCGTGATGAGCTTCCGGGCTCTGCCGGTCGAGGCCGGGCCAGCAGGGACGATCGGCCGCGTCCTGTTCCTGGCGATTGCGGTCCTATCGCTGGCGGGCGCGATGGTTTCAGGGGTCTCGCTGGAAAGACATTACGCGAAGTCGGCCACCTCGTTTTGCGATCTCGGCGAGAAGTTCAATTGCGACATTGTGAACCGGAGTGAGCAGTCCGAAGTGATGGGAATTCCCGTAGCCGCGATCGGCGTTGTGGGTTACGCAGTGCTGTTTGTTTTTTCCACGTTTTACCGGTCGCGCGCGGAGACTCCGTTTCGTTTGTTGATAGCCGCGACTGCCGGGTTGGCATTTGCTTTGTACTTAACTTATGTCGAAGCTTACGTTTTGATGACTTGGTGTGTCTTGTGTTTGACCTCGCTGGGGCTGATTTTTCTGATTACCGTGCTGGCAGGAATAGTCAGATTGCGGGC
Organism: uncultured Acidobacteriaceae bacterium; assembly: GCA_963719575.1. GTDB lineage: Bacteria > Acidobacteriota > Terriglobia > Terriglobales > Acidobacteriaceae > Sulfotelmatobacter. The sequence goes on along the minus strand of CAVRCN010000017.1, from coordinate 503,613 downwards.
GCCGAAAACTTCGTGATGCGCGGATAAATGTTGTCGCGGGAGCGTTACCAGAAAATTCTTTCCGAATGGAAGAACTCTACAGCGCAGAAAACGAGACGGCCAGCATGCCTGGAATTTTTCGTGGCGAGACGGCGACCGGCGATCTCCGCATCCACGAATTCCGCAGCCGCATTTTTCGCAACACGCGGTTTCTGCGAGTGTGGCTGCCGCCCGGCTACGACGACTCGGAGAACCGGGGCCGTCGCTACCCGATCCTTTATCTGAATGATGGCCAGAATCTTTTTGAGCCCTCCACCGCATTCGCCGGAGTGGACTGGCAAGTGGACGACACTGCCGATCGGTTGATTCGCGACGGCGTTGTTCCGCCGATGATTATTGTTGGCATCGACCACGCGGGCAAAGACCGCATCCGCGAATTCATGCCGCACCGTTCGCTGCATCCCGTGATGCTGCGCGTGCAGGGGATGCGCTATCCGGATTTCCTGACCAAGGAAGTGATGCCGTTCATCGCCCGCAACTATCGCCCGGCCACGGGACCGGAGAACACCGGCCTCGGCGGCTCCTCGTTAGGCGGATTAATTGCGCTCTACACTGCAGTCGTGCGGCCGGGACTGATTGGACGATTGCTGCTCGAGAGTCCGTCACTCTGGGCTTCCAACCGGCAGACGGTGAAGGAGAGTCGAGCCGAGAAGCGCTGGCCGGAGCGTGTGTTTCTTGCAACGGGCACTGCGGAAGCCGGGAGGAAAGACAGAAATCAGAGTGTCGTCGATGATGTGCGCGAGCTGGCCGGAATCTTGCGCCGGGCTGGATTAAACGAGAAGCGTCTGCGTCTGGTGATCGAAGATGGAGCCGCACACAACGAGGCGGCATGGGCGCACCGCTTTCCGGAAGCGCTGGCATTTCTGTTCGGCAAGTAGTCGGCCAAGAGCGCATCCGCAAGATCTCGTTCGCAGTTCGACCGCGGCATTTTCTCAGCGCTAATTCTCAGGGTAAGGCTCAAGCCTTGGGGGAGATTCATCCGCATACAGCACCCAGGCGTGGCGGTTCGAAAAATGGCGAAGCAGTTCCTGATTCTGTTGTTCGCCCATATCCCGCGCCCACACCACTTTCGCGCCATCGATGTCAGCGCGGTTGTATACCCATTCGATATGGGAACCGTGTTCCGGACCGTAACGGACAATGATCAAATGCTTGTCGGGGCCGGCTTCCAGTTGATGCAGAATCGCCGCACGCTTCAGGTTTCCGCGCGGCCAGGGCTGCTCGATCGGGGCGCCCGTGACCACAGCGCACAAGCGCAAACAGATCATGGCCACGCAGATCGCAGGCACGGCCCGCACCAGGGCCGCGCCCACCGGCTTTCCCGACCAGCGCCACAAACGCAAGTGCCGCATGCTTTGCACGACCAGCAAAAGAAAAAGTCCGGTCGCTGCCGCGACGTAATGTGCGCCGGTCCAGACTGCCAACAGAGTTCCCGCCGCCACAAATCCGGCGACCACGAGAGGAAACCTCATCCTGCGGTCACGGAAGATGCAGGGAAATGCGAAAAGAGGAATCGTGAGCGCCGGGCCGGCGTAGAACTTCCACAGCACATAAATTTTGTAAAGCAAGCGGCGCACGTAACCGAGCGGCGTGGTACCAGACAGATAATCGTGGTACTCCCACCCCTGGTAGAAATCGCGCATCACCGCGTGGCGATAGAGCGGCTCGGGGCGCGCATGCTGCCAAATAAAATAAGGTGCCATCGCATAAATTTGCCGGTCGACCTGATACGGCATCACGAGTGGGTCGCCGGTAATTCGCCAGAAGTAGTAGCCCATGGCTGCGCCGGTGACGGCAAGAATCAGAACCAGCGGCAACACGACGCGCCCCATCACCAATTTCGTCGGCAGTCGTTTCTGCCGTACGATCCAGACCAGCATTGCGCCGGCGATCGGTAAGCTGAAAACCAGACCTTCATAGGGACGCGTGTTGGCCAATATGGCCAGGCCGATTCCCATGACGATCGCGTTGCGCAAACGCCCGTGACGCCGGATTCGCGGTAGCGCGCCTAGCACCAACGCGCCGGCCAGCGCGATCAGCGAGCCTGCGAAATAACTGTTCATCCAATAAAACAAGATTCCAAACCGCAGCACCGCCAGCGTCGCTCCGAATAGCGCCCAGGCCGGCGGAAGCCACGCCTGCAGCATCCAGCACAACGCGGAACACATCAGCGCCGTGACCAGCAACTGCCCGATCCAGGGATGACCAAGCACCTGCCCAGCCGCCAGAATCAAACCCTGCCCCGGCGGATACATCGACATATATGTCGGCTGCTGGATGATGTGGAAACTCTCGAAGTGCCTCCACATGGGGTGCGTGGGATTCGTGAGTCTCCCATGCGCGAAAGTATCGGCGGCCAGCAGGAAACTGAATTCGTCATGCCACATGGGCTCGGGAACGCCCAGCAGCGGAATGAGAGCTACACGAATCACGAGCACCGACGCGCCGGTGAGCACGACCGAAAGAGTCTTGCGCCGGGCCAGCCTGGCGAAGCTTTGCGAAATGGCGCGGAAGCGGCGGGGTTCCGCGGAACTGGAAGCTCTCCCTTGGAAAACGAATATCCACGCCACAACTACAATCACTTGAACCGACTCAAATATCAGCAGCAGGTTCGGGGCCAGACGGGAATAGATTCTTACCAGAGCGTGCATGTCGGCGGATTTCGATCAGCGGACCCACTCTACGTTACTTTCCACTCAGAAAAAAAGACAGCAAAAAGCCCAGGATAAAATCCCGGGCTGAAATGCGATTCGCCAAATTCCGTTCCGAGAAAAATCAGCCTGTGAACGGGCCCTCCCCACTCACTTACCGGCGGTTGCTTTGTCGACGACAATGTCGAGCAATCCGTCGGCCATCTCGATCATGTCGTCGCCCACGGTGCGATTGGTTGCGATCGCTTCCTTCAGAGGGATGGAGATAATTTTATTGGCGCGCAGTGCGGCCATAACGCCAAACTCGCCGCGATGCGCCATGTCGATCGCCCCAATGCCATAACGCGAGGCCAGCACCCGGTCAAACGCGCTCGGCGACCCTCCGCGCTGAATGTGGCCGAGCACAACCACCCGCGTCTCGTAGCCGGTGCGCCGCTCAATCTCGCGCGCCAGAACGTTGGCAATGCCGCCCAGCTTAGCGTGCCCAAACTCGTCTTTACCCAAGTCCTGCAGCACCGGTGCGCCGTGGGTGGGGTTGGTGTCCGCCGAAAACTTCGCGCCTTCTGCCACCACAACGATAGAAAAATATTTCCCACGTTCGTGGCGCTGCCGAATCTGGTCGGCAACCCGGTCAATATCAAAGGGACGCTCGGGGATCAAGATCACGTCCGCGCCTCCCGCGATTCCGCTATAGAGAGCGATCCAGCCCGCGTCGCGGCCCATCACCTCGACCACCATCACGCGATTGTGAGCCTCGGCCGTGGTGTGGACGCGGTCAATGGCCTCGCAAACCACGTTCACGGCCGTATCGAAACCGAATGTATAGTCCGTCCCCGCCAGGTCGTTGTCGATGGTCTTGGGAACGCCGATCACCTTCACGCCTCGCTCGTAAAGTTTCTGCGCGACCGACAGCGTGTCATCGCCCCCGATCGCGATGAGCCCATCAATTTTGTGCTTTTCGATAGTGGCGATGCAGCGGTCGAGTCCGTCTGGCTTTTTGGAGGGGTTGGTGCGCGAAGTGCGCAGAATGGTGCCGCCGCGGGGCAGAATGCCGCTCACCGCGTCCAGATCGAGAACCATGCTCTTGTCTTCCACCAGGCCGCGCCAGCCCTCGAGAAAGCCGACAAACTGGTCGCTATAGTGAAAAATTCCTTTGCGCACCACGGCGCGGATCACCGCATTCAGGCCGGGACAGTCGCCTCCGCCGGTCAGTATGCCAATCTTCATTTTTCGCTCCTGTGCAGGTTTGGAATCAGACAAACACTTGATGCAGCCCGGGTGCTGTGCAGACCAGATGAGGCCCCCAACCCGCGGTTGGCAGTCGCTCGGAAGAAACAGAGTATCACCAAAGCCGTGCCCGCCAAAACTAGCATTCAGTCATCAGCAAAACTAACCCGGGTATCCCATTTTTCGCGTCCTTTGCGAGAAGTGGGGCTCTTGATCCTCCTTACGGGTCAGAGATCGAAGACGAGTCAAAGACAAAAGCAGAATTGTGATTGCGCCGAAGCGCAACATTCGCCACAATGCTCGACGGCATGTCTGGCTAAATATGTCTGACTAGGAATGTCTGGCTAAGAATGTCTGGCTAAATATGTCTGACCGAAAATGACGAAACCACTTTCGATTCTTGCCTGGGGAGCGGTTGCCGCGCTCGGAACGCTCGCCGTTTCCGTGGTGGCTGTGCACCGCGGCGAACCCATCAACGCGCTGTGGTTGGTGGTTGCCGCCACCTGCTGCTATGCGTTGGGATATCGTTTCTACAGCCGCTTTATTGCTGTCAAGGTTCTCGTTCTCGATCCGCTCCGCGCCACTCCGGCTGAGCGCCTGGAAAATGGCCGCGATTTTCTCGTGACGAATAAGTGGGTGGTGTTCGGTCACCATTTCGCGGCCATCGCCGGGCCCGGTCCGCTGGTAGGGCCGGTGCTGGCGGCGCAGTTTGGATACTTGCCGGGAACTTTGTGGATACTAGCCGGCGCAGTGTTTGCCGGCTGCGTGCAGGATTTCGTGATCCTGCTGTTTTCCGTGCGCCGCGACGGCAAATCGCTCACGGAGATGGCCAAAGAAGAAACCGGCCGCGTCGGCGGTGTGGTCGCTTATGCGGCCGTGATTGCGATTGTGATCATCCTGCTGGCGGTGGTCGCGCTGATCGTCGTCAATGCCCTGAAGTCGAGCCCGTGGGGAGCGTTCACCGTCGGCATCACCATCCCTATCGCGCTGCTGATGGGGGTTTACCTGCGCCGCATTCGCCCCGGCAAAGTGCTGGAAGTTTCTATTCTTGGCTTCATTCTTGTAATGCTGGCGATCTGGGGTGGGCAGTGGGTATCGCAGAATGCCGTGCTGGCCGCGATCTTCACGCTGAGCGCTCCAACGCTGGCGATTCTGATCATCATCTACGGATTTGCCGCGTCCGCCCTGCCGGTGTGGCTGCTGCTGGCTCCGCGCGATTACCTGAGCACTTTCGTGAAGCTGGGAACCATTGCGCTTTTGAGTGTCGGGATCGTGGTGTTGCATCCGACGCTTCACATGCCGGCGTTCACGCGCTTCGTCGACGGCACGGGGCCGGTGTTTGCGGGCAAACTCTTTCCCTTTGCGTTTATCACCATCGCCTGCGGAGCGATCAGCGGATTCCATTCCCTGATTTCGAGCGGGACCACTCCCAAGCTCATCGCCCGCGAAACTCAGACTCGCCTGGTCGGCTACGGCGCCATGATGTGCGAATCCGCCGTGGCCATCATGGCGGTGATCGCGGCGTGCGTGCTGCAGCCGGGAATTTATTTTGCGATCAACAGTCCCGCCAGCATCGTCGGCGCGGCTCCGGAAGCGGCAGCGAGCACGATCTCGAACTGGGGTTTCCCCGTGACCGCTGCCGACATGCAGGCCCTGGCCCACGCCGTGGGGGAACAGACTCTCTACAACCGCACGGGAGGCGCACCTGCCTTCGCCGTCGGCATGGCGCACATTTTTTCCAGCACGCTCGGCGGCCATGAATTGATGGCTCTCTGGTATCACTTCGCCATTATGTTTGAGGCGCTGTTCATATTGAGCATCCTCGATGCGGGCACGCGCGTGGCCCGCTTCATGCTGCAAGACGCATTCGGCCACATCTACAAGCCGCTCGGGCGGACGAGCTCGTATCCTTCGATTCTGGCGACCAGCGGGCTTGTCGTAGCGGGGTGGGGATATTTCCTGTGGCAGGGAGTGAAAGATCCGCTCGGCGGAATCAATTCCTTGTGGCCGCTGTTCGGCATCGCCAATCAATTGCTGGCGACCGTGGCCTTGTGCGTGGCGACCACGATCATCATCAAGATGCACCGCGCCAAGTATTCGCTGGTGACGCTGGTGCCCCTGGCATGGCTGGTGACGGTGACTTACACCGCATCGTGGCACAAAGTGCTCGACCCCAACCCGCGCATCGGCTTTCTGGCGCAGGCCCGCGTGCTGGCGGCAGGTCCCGCAACCAGCGCGACCGGCCAGCTCATCTTCAACAACCGCCTGGACGCTGCCGTCACGGCGATTCTGGTCGTCATGGTGAGTCTGGTAGTGATCGAGTCGGTTCGCGTGTGGGCCGGCATCCTGAGCGGGAAGAGAGCATCTCCGGTGCGGGAAGCTCCATTTGTGATGACACGACTGGCAGCAGGGGAAAACGCATGAAGAGAATACTAGCTTTCGCCCGGATTTTTCTGGCGGCGCTGCGCGAGATCTTCGATGAAGCGCCCTACGCGCGTTTCCTGCAGCGCACCCAGACCGCATCATCGCCGCAGGCCTACGCCGCCTTCCGCCGCGAGCATGAGCATCGTCACGCCCGTCGACCGCGCTGCTGCTGAGAGCCGTGGGCTGTCCGGCAGGTCCAGGGTGTCAATGAGTGGCATAGCAATATTGCGACAGTTCTGTTCTGGGGACTACACTGTTCCCGTATGCTGTCTCGAAAGTGGCTACTCGTTGTATTCGCGATGGCGTTTCTCTCTGTGCTGTCCCAGCGTTGCGCTGCGGGACCGATAAAACGGCGACCCCCCATCGTAAATATCGTAGATTGCACGCGAGAATTTTCCTTTGCTTCACCAAGTCCGTTTCCTCAATCTCTACCATTTCTGCCGTCGCCAACAGCCGTGTTTCATCTGGATGAAGTCGTTCTAACTCACACTATCGATCTTGCCGAATTTCGGACGCGCGATCGGAAGGCATCGAGCGCCACAGCAGACATTTTCCAACAGCTAGGTTGGCATCAAACGTGTCGACTCGCTCCCTGGCTGCCTCGAAGCTACTGAGTGCTTCCAGTTCTGAACGTGTGACGCTAATGTGACGTTTGTTTGCCGTGCGACCTCCGAAACGGCGGCCTCCTCCAGACCAGTGCGCCGACCGAAGCCTTTACCGCAATCCTGGAGTAAACTCTTCTCAGGTTCGTCTTAATCAGGTTCGTCCCAAAGCATGCGCGTCCTTGGAATCGATTGCGGCGGAGCGTACACCGGTTACGGTGTGGTCGAGATCCATACCGGCGGACGGCTATCCTGCCTGACCTGCGGCGCGATTAAACTTTCCACGCGCGAAGCGCTGCCACGGCGGTTGGCGCGAATATTTACCCAGCTAGGCGAGATCATCGCCGTGCACCAGCCCGATCAGGTCGCGATAGAAGACGTCTTTTATGCGCTGAACGTGAAGTCCGCTCTGAAGCTGGGGCAGGTGCGCGGAGTGGCCATGCTGGCCGCCGCCGCCGCCGGCCTCGAAGTCGCCGAGTATTCTCCACTCACCATCAAATCGTCAGTCGTGGGTTACGGGCGCGCCGAAAAGCAGCAGGTGCAGCATATGGTCACGCGCCTTCTGCAGCTTGCCGAGGTTCCCGAACCCATGGACGCTTCCGACGCTCTGGCCATCGCCATCTGCCATTTGCACACCGCGGCAACTCTCGCCCGGCAGCGCAGCATCAAGAAAGTAGCTACAGGCTGAAGAAGATGCTCGCCGCCCTCTGCTCCCAACCCAATCTACCTGGTCGCCGCGCGCTCCCGTTGAGCGCATTGCTGGGCGTCTTGCCGGCTATCGCTCTAATCCTGTGTGCCGCCACAGCCCGCGCGGCCGAACCCGCCACCATCACGTTCACGCTGGACTTCCCCACTTCCGATCCCGATCGCTACACCATCTCCGTCACTCAAGCCGGTCACGGTAAATACGAATGTTCGGCGAAGATCTCTCCCGAATCCGACGACCGCGAAAACTACCAGGCGGAGTTCGAACTCTCCCCCGCCGGCCGCGCCCGCGTTTTCGATCTGGCCGCCCAGGCACATTTCTTTGCGGGCAAAATCGACTCGGGAAACCGCAAGCTGGCCTTCACAGGCTCCAAAACCCTCGCCTACAAAGACGGCGAACACAGCACGTCCGCGACCTACAACTATTCCACCGTTCCGCCGGTGCAGGAACTCACCGCATTTTTTCAGAATCTGTCGGCGACGCTGGAATTCGGACGCCATCTGGCCTACTTCCACCGTTACCAGAAACTGGCGCTCGACGAGGAATTGAAGCACATGGAAGATCAGGCCCGGAGCAATGAACTGAGCGAGTTGCAGGCGGTTCAACCCGTGCTGCAACAGATTCTCGACGACCAATCCGTGCTCAACGTGGTTCGTGCTCGCGCCGAGCGCCTGCTCGCCATGGGCAAGGCCGCGGCGGGCCGTTGAGGGTCTAGCTACTCCCCGCGCCCTTCCACAGGGCGGACAAGACCTCGTTTTTACAATCATTCGGCCAAAATCGTGCTCTAATAGGCACAGCAATTGGGGGATGCAATGTCCAACCCTTCTTTCTCCGGATCGCGATCTGCTCTGATTTTTCTGACCGCCATGGCCTGCGCGTTTTATGCGTTGCCCGCTCTGGCTGGTTCGCAGGCACGTATCGTGCGTTTGAGCGACGTGCAGGGTTCGGTTCAAATCGACAAGAACAGTGGCTTGGGCTTCGAAAATGCGTTTCTCAATCTTCCCGTCATGCAGGGCGCGCAGTTGCGCACCCGTGACAACGGCCGCGTCGAAATCGAATTTGAAGATGGCAGCACGATGCGCCTGGGCCCCAACACAGCTGTGGAGTTCAGCACTCTCGGCCTCACGGATTCCGGCCAGAAAGTTTCCGAAGTGAACTTGTCCGAAGGCCTGGCGTACGTGAACTGGTTGGGCAGCGACAATTTCACGTTGAACTTTTCTCGCGAGAAAGTTGCGCTCAATCACGCGGCGCATTTCCGCGTCGAGATTTCGCCTGATCTCGCCAAGCTTGCTGTTTTTAAAGGCGACGTCGTCATCGAAGGTCCCAGCGGCAAAGAAACTGTCAGCAAAAAGCAAATGGCGAAATTCGATCTCGACGACGAGGATCAATTCACCCTGGCCAAGTCGATTGACGAAGCTCCGCTCGATTCCTGGGATAAAGAGTCCATTCAATACCACGATCAATATGCCCGCAACAATTCGCCGGTGTCCGGCTACGGCGCCAGCGATCTGGGCTATTACGGCAACTACACCAACGTTGCCGGCTACGGCACGATGTGGCAGCCTTTCTTTACCGGCGTCGGTTGGGACCCGTTTATGGATGGAGCCTGGTCGTGGTATCCCGGCTATGGTTCCATGTTTGTGTCGGCGTATCCCTGGGGCTGGATGCCCTACCGTTACGGTAACTGGATCTTCATCCCCGGAATGGGCTGGATGTGGCAACCCGGCGGCCTTACCACTTGGAACGTACTGCCGCGCACCGCGGGCAAGCTGCCCGCTACTTTTCACACTCCGGTAGCTCCGGTCGGGACCGTGAAAACCGTCGTAGTCGGCAAGGGCGGCCCGGTATTTTCGTCGCCCGCGGCATTCCGGATGGTGGTGAGAAACGGATCTGCGGGCATGGGAATTGCTCGTGGCTCGGTCGATGGTCTCAAGAGTCTTAACCACGAAGTGGCGAGGTCGGGCTCGGTAGAATTGCACTCAACTCCGCAATTCGCCGCGACCGCTCCCAGCAGTGGTTTTGCCGGCTTCGGCGGACCGCCATCGAGTACGAGCACCTCCCCGATAAGCCACACCTCGGCCGGTAGTTCCGGCGGCGGCCACGCGTCGGGCGGCCACCACTAGAACCTGGAATGAAGATGGTTAGAACAGACATAGGGCGGCCAAACGGCCGCCCCTATTTTTTTGTCGCGCAAGTTGTCGCGAATTCCCGCAAACTCATCTCCGCAAACTGACCGACGTAATGATTTGCTCGCACAGCGTCTGCGTCTCTGCCGCTGATCCGTGATCCGAACTATGGGCAGAGGTGCAACTGATCGGAACCACTTTTCCCCATGGCGTCAGAATCAGCCCCAAGACTCCGTGGATATTCGATAGGTCGTTCTGGGTCGCGCTGAAATTGGTCATCGATCCCGGATATCCGTCGAGCGTCGCGCTCGATGAGGAAGCCCCGATGCCCGGTTTCTCCGCCAGCCAAACGTAGTTCGACAAATAGTATTTCGCGTGTCTTTCCAATTCCTCGTCTTCGGTGAGCCCGCGATACTGCCGGTCGAGCGCTGGTCCCACCGCCACGCTCACCTGCAGATCGTCTTTGCGCGCGAGGTAGACCGTGCGCAGCGGAGTGTCGTCAGCGATCTCCACACGTCCGGGCAATGCCAGCGACGCCGTGGCGCAGAACCAGGCGTCGTGGCAAAGTCCTTTCTCGTAGCGGGTGAATCCCGCCGGAGTCGCCAGCAGCGTTTCGGAATCCACCGTGATTCGCGTGGCGTGCTTCACGCCTCCCGCTTTTGCGGCCCGGGCCAAGGCGCTCTCTGGAGCGTTAGCCTTCACGATTGCTGCCTTGGCTTCTTTTCCGGGCGCAGGAGACTGCTCAAAATTTCGCAACGCGGATAACCACTCGGTGGACGATGCGGCAGGCAACAGCCGCGCCTTGGCGTCCTCCTGAAAGTGAAACGTCATGAAGGGATGGTATCCAGGCTTCTCCGCGCGCGTGCTCGACAGGTCCGGCATGCGAGCGGGCGCCTCAGGATCTTCAGGATCGTCCGCGCTGGGGTCCGAGTCAGGATCATCCGCAGGACCGTCCTCCGCACCGTCCAGCGGGCGAGCCAGGGTCAACCGATTCTCGATGCTTTGTGTCCGCTGCAGCCAGGCCACGCGATGCGTGGTGGTATCCAGCAGCAACGAAATTTCCAGCACCGCCGCAACCGCCAGATTTCCGCCGCCCGGCAGCGGTTGTCCCTGCGGGTTGAGCACGTTGGCCTGCATGTCGAGCGGCGAGAACACATACTTCGACGTGATCCACGCGCACGCCTTACCGGCAATTTCAACCAGGTTGTGAAATTGCATGTCCGCGCCGCTCAATTCCAGGTCGCGCAACCCGGAATCTTTCGCATAGGCGAACTGGCCGCGCGGCTTCCACGAAGCGCCCGGCGCCACCGGCTGCGGCGAAAACTGAGTCTGCAGCAAATCCTGTGTCACTTTCCGGAGCAACGCCGCCCCGTTCCAGTAGTCGAAGCGCTTCCGCCCGGAGGGGATCACGCCAGTCTCAGCGTGCGGCCCCACGCGGAATAAGTATGGCTCAGCCTGCACCGAACTCAGCCGTTTTTCGAACGCTTCCTGCGTCACCGGCAAACAGCGCACGCTGGTCACGCGGGTCTCGCTGTACGTCGCCTCGACCGGAGTGTTTCCGTCTTTATCGATCGCCCGCGGGCGCAACGTAACAATCGCCGCCAGCGAATAATCACACGGTCCCCAGGGAAGCTTTACGCCGGCTCCGCGAACATCCGCTTGCGGCAGAAACGACGCGCTGGCCTCAAGTTCATAGCGCAGAACGTCTCCTGGTTTGAGTTCCGCGCGAAGCAATACCGGTCGCGAGCCGGATGCCAGCGCGGCTTGAGAATATCTCTGGCCAGAGTCTTGCGCCCAGCCTGTAACAGCGAGGCTGCCCACCAACGCGATCCCGCGCAACACACGATTTGAAACTCGCATCTTCACGGCAGTCGCAACGAATCAATCAGCGTGGAGCAATCCTGATCGGCATCGCCAAAACGCATCTTCGGCGCCAAACAGCCCACCATGAGCTCAACTCCGCGGCTCACCACGTTGGCGCGGATTCCCACCCAGACCGTCTCATTCCGCTTGATCTCGAAGTGCGTCAGAAAGCCCGGCATTCCCGCGATGGTGGCCTCGTCGCGAGTGGCGGCCTGCAAATTGGCCAGCGCGGCCGAGCCCTCGGTGGCATTGATCTCCCGCCAGAGCGCGAGCGTGGGGTCCTTGCTTCCCCGGCTGGCAGCGTCAAGCTGCGCCTGCCCCGCAAACAGCAGCACTCTTTCCTTATCAAACGGAACCTCGTACACGAACTCGGGCGCGTAATCTTTTAACCGGACCGCGTTCGCCGGCAGGAACACGTAAGCATGCCAGCAAAAATTCTGCCGCTGGCAGTAGGAAAATGTGTCCTCCTTGAATCCCGCAGGCGGTATGCCCCCACCGTCCGTCGCGTCCAGCGTTAACTTAGCTTTTGGCTGATTTGCGGAGGCTTGCTTCGACTGGCGCACCACGTCGGCCAACGATGGAGCCGCCCCGGACTGCGCCGCATCGCCGTTCGCTGCCGTCTGTGCTCCGCTCGCAGTTGGCAAGCCCGCGGTTTTGGCTGCACCGGGACGATCCATGCTCTTGGCCGACCCCGCTAACGCTCGCGGCGCATAATCCTCGCGCAACCGGATCGACGGATAAATCAGCTGATCGCAAACCTGCGCCGTCGTGCGCTCATCCTGATATCGCGTCTGCACCGCAGCCTGAGTTTTCTGGACTTCATCCCACGTGGGATTCTTGTTGCCGCAGGTGTGATAACCGAATTTGTCATGACCCACGCACTGATGCAGATCGTCCGGACTGACGCACATCACGGGAATCACGTTGCCGGATGAGATGACGAACACCATCGTCCCCCAAACCTCGGATCCCATCAGGTATGCCTTATCGAGCCCGCAGCGGTAAGCGCGTCGTTCTCCCAGCTTGATCGGGCTGCAACTGGGATGTTGAGAATAGAGCCCGGCGACCTGCGTGACCAGATTGCGCTCCGTGCCTTCGTCGAGGTTCGAAGGGAACGCCAGCGGGTTGCCGGCCATCACCTCGGTATTGGTGACGCCCACTCGCGACCCGGCCAGAATTGTGCCGATCTGGTCACGCCCTTCTACCTCGTATGGAAACGGCACCCATAGCCGGTAGTCGCCCGCGTTGTAAGTCTTGTATCCGACCGGAGCGTTTTCGGATTCTTCCTGCTCCTGCTGCAGTTGGTCCGCAAGTTCCTGCGCTTTGCTGGGAGCCGTGTCCGCCTGCTGACGTTGCGACCGCGACAGTCGCGCAACGTCGCCAAGAGAAGGAGGAGAAGAAGAATCCTGGGAGCGCATGGGCCGGCTTGCCAGCATGCACGCGGTAAGAAGCGCGGCCCACGCAAATGTCCTGCTCGTGCACTCAACACGCATCGCCGAAGCCCTCTTTGCGACCTTTGCGGATGTCCTTTGCGAACTTAGCGGTTAAAAGCTTTTCTCCGAACTGGCATCCTATTCGTAGCCGTCCTGCATCGGCCCGCGGCCTTTCAATTCGAGCTGGTGGTAGCGCTGGCAGCCTGCACCGCAGCTTCAGGCAGAGTAAGGGGAAGGGAATTGTAGTCGGAATAAACCGCTCGCAAGTGCCGCCAGTCCACGGTCATTTCATAGGGCAGGTGATCATCCAGCCCCAGGCAAACGGTATCGTGCTCCAGGCCTTTGCCCACCCGGAGGGTGACCTGCCATTCCCGGCAGCGCACTCCGCTCACGGTTTTCTTGTCGCCCTTTTGCAGAATGCCGCGCTTGATCATGGTGGCGATCGCCGGCATCATGCCGTTGTCGCTGCCCTGGTTCAGGCGCGAGCACAGGTTTCTGGGGTTGAGTCCGTTGGGATATTTTGCCGGCAACCACGAGTCGTCGTCGCTTCGACGGTCATACTCGACGTTGCCCACGTGCATCTCGTCGCGATTGATTTCGTTGTTGGCAGCCGTGCTGGTTTCCACCATGTGCCATTTGTAGTGATAAGCATCTTGCGGGCAGGAAACTTCCCAGAGCATCTCAGAGTGCTGCGTGGGAGCCTCATCGGAGGTCAGCGCGATGCGCACACTCTGCACCTTCCGCAGCGCGTCCAGACTGCGTTGAAATTCCTTCTCCCCGCTACCGCCGCCCGGGCTCAGATAGCTGAACGCCCAGCCCACCAGAACCACTCCCACAATCAGACGCACCCCCAGCCACGCCCAATAACGGCCATCCATAAAGGATTCTCCCGAGCTAGTCTTCCCCACAAGGTTAGTGGAGGCTAACCCAGCTCGAAAGTTACCGATGTGATTGAACCGATGGATGTTAGGAGGTGGAACGGCAGCTCGTCGAGCGGATGACGGAGGCGATATCAGAGGGGATGTGAGGGCATGACGGAGGGGTGACAGAGAGGATGTCATCCCGAAACGGGGCTGAAGGCCCGGCGAGGGATCCTACGATACGCAAAGGGGGGATAATCGTCGGCGGGCGCCGTCACGATGCGTGCGGCGGTGCCGGCGTCCCGCCTGCGGCACGAACGCCGCCGTCCGACGTAAGGTCCCTCCGAGAGCTTCGCTCTCTACGGGATGACACCCGTTTTAATTTACGTAAAGCCTCCATCTCACCGCACCACAACCCCCGCATATCCAACCACCCGTTCGCGGTCGCCGGAAGCGTCGCCCGAAGTCGCATACTTCACCAGCTCGGCCGACTTCGCTCCCAGCTTCCTGGCCGCCGTCAACATCGCCACCGCCGGCCCCATTCCGCACATGCTGATGTTCTGCTGCGCGACAACTTCGTGCAGGCCGCGAGCATCGAGGCTCAGGATCCGTTCGATGGCCCAGTGATCTTTCGCGCGCGTCACGGTGTCGGATTCGTAATGATTCATGTCGCTCGAAGCCACGATGAGCACCGGGTCTTTACTCTCGGCGATGCTCTGCGCGGCAATAACTTCGGCAATTGCGATGCCGAGTTGTTCCAGCACGTCGAGCTGCGTTGTCCCCAGCGCGATCGGAACGAAGGCAAGTTGGGGCTGGCGCAACAGCAGGAATGGCAGTTCGACCTCGGCGGCGTGCTCTCCGCGATGCGCCGACGAATCTTCCTGCAACATCGGAAAGCGTTCCTTCAAACTCGCGGCCAGCTCGCCGTCGATCGGAACATTACCCAGAGGAGTTTCCCACTCCCCCTCGCTCATGATCGCCAGCGCGCGTCCCACGCCCGTATGATTCGGGCACATCACGATACAACGCCGCGGAATCTTGATCCCTGCAAACACCGTGCCTGCCACATGCCCGGAATACATATATCCCGCGTGCGGAGCGATGCAGCCGATCGCGTCCGGCGGGGAGTTGTTTTGTGAAAGGTAGGAATTCACTTCCTCGCGCAGGCTCGCAGCATCGCGAGGATAAAACCGCCCGGCAACTGCGGGATGGCGAACGACGGAAGTCATACACCCTCCTGCCTAGCGAATCGGACCGGGGTACCCTGTGCTCCCCTGTGTCCTCCGTGGTTGAAGCTCCAACAGACAACCAGTCAGAACTTGGCGCGGAGGGCACGATAAACGGCGGCGCTTGCTTCCAGGCTCAGGGTTTCAGCGCGCGCCCCCGGCTTGACCTTCGCCTCGGCCAGCGCCCGCTTCAATGCAGCCTCGGGATAATTCGATTTCAAATTGTTCCACAGCGTCTTGCGCTTCTGCCCAAACGACAGCCGCAGAAAATCGATGAAGCCGTCTCCGGCCACACCCAGCCGCTCCTGTTGCGGATCGAGCGTCAGCCGCAGCACGCTCGAATGCACGCTGGGAGGCGGAACAAACGCCGCCGGCGGCAACGTAAAAAGATTCTCTACTCGTCCATAAAGCTGCGCCGTCGCCGAAAGCATTCCATACTCGCGCCCGCCCGGTTTCGCCGCGATCCGCTCGGCCACTTCGCGCTGCACCATGATCACGATGCTCTCGAAATATTTCGAAAACTCAAACAGCCGCAGCAAAATATCGGAAGTGATGTAGTAAGGCAGATTCCCCACCACCCGCACCGGTTCCGGCTTCCAGTCGATCCCGGGACGTCCCAGCCCCGGCTTCGGCCCAAACAACGAATCGAACTCAATCGACAAAATGTCGGCTTCAATAATCTCCACATTGCGCGCCATGCTGAACTTCAGCCGCAACTGCGCCGCCAGCACGCGGTCTAGTTCCACCGCAATCAGCCGCCGCGCCCGCTTCGCCAGGGGGGAAGTGAGAATGCCGCGTCCTGGGCCGATCTCGAGCACGGTGCTCTGCGAAATATCGCCCACCGCGTCGACAATTTTCGCCGCATATTCCTCGCTCGCGAGAAAATGCTGTCCCAACTTCGGCTTCGCTTGTGGACGGCGCGCGGCAGCTACCTTCGGCACGTTGACCCTCTTTTACCGGAGCATTAGACTGGCTGGTTGGCTGGCTACTTTCGCCAGCCTGCAAGGCCCCGGGAACACATTCATAATATCCTGTGCCCGCAAAAAGTGGAGCCTGGAGGTTGTCGCTCTCATGCACATCGCATTCGTCGCATCCGAAGGCGTTCCATTTTCCAAAACCGGCGGGCTGGCGGATGTAGTCGGAGCGTTGCCTCGCGCCCTGGCCGCTCTGGGCCATCAAGTCAGCGTCTATTTGCCTCGCTATCGCCAGACCAAGCTCACCGAACCGGCGACTGTGGTTCGCAGCATCACCATCCCCTTCGACGACAAATATCGTTTCGCTTCCGTGGTCACCGGCGGCACTCAGGGCGGTGTGCGCTTCTACTTCGTCGAGTATCCGCCGTACTTCGATCGCGACGCACTCTACGGAACTCCCGCCGGCGACTATCCCGACAACGCCGAGCGCTATGCATTGTTTTCCCGCGCCGTAATCGAAGCCTCCAAAATTCTCGGCGTGCCTCACGTCTTCCATTGTCACGATTGGCAATCCGCGCTGGTGCCCATCCTGCTCCGCACCGTCTATGCGGAAGACCCCGCACTGCGCGAAGCCGCCACGGTGTTCACCATCCACAACATGGGCTACCAGGGCCTGTTCCCGCCCGAAACTTTGCCGCTTCTGATGCTGCCCTGGGACCTGTTCACCATGTCGAAAATGGAATTCTTCGGCCAGGTCAACTTTCTCAAAGGCGCGCTCACGTATTCCGACTACATCACCACCGTCAGCCGAAAATACAGCCAGGAAATTCAAACCGCCGAATATGGTTTCGGACTCGAAGGCGTCCTGCACGACCGCGCCTCCACCGTAAGCGGAATTCTCAACGGCGTCGACTACGAAGAATGGAGCCCACAGACCGACAAATTCGCCGTGGCCAAATTTTCCCCGCAGGATCTCGCGGGCAAAACCAAATGCAAACAGGATCTACTCGCCGCCTTCGGCATGCCCGCCGCCGAAGCGAAGCTGCCCGTGATCGGCATCGTCTCGCGCTTCGCCGCGCAAAAAGGTTTCGACCTGATCTCGCAAATCGCCGACCGCCTGGCCCGCGAACCAATGATCATGGTCGCCCTCGGCGCCGGCGACAAACCCTACGAAGAAATGTTTACCCGCCTCCACAAACAGTTCCCCAACAAGATCGCGGTAAAAGTCGCCTACGACAACGCCATCGCCCACAAAATCGAAGCCGGAGCCGACATGTTCCTCATGCCTTCGCGCTACGAACCCTGCGGCCTGAACCAGATCTACAGCCTGAAATACGGCACCGTCCCCATCGTCCGCGCCACCGGCGGCCTCGACGATACCATCGAACCCTGGGACGCCCGCACCGGCAAAGGCACCGGCTTCAAGTTCACCGAATACATCGGCGAGTCCCTGCTGCTCACCATCAAGCAGGCCCTGCAAGCCTACAGCGACCGAACGTCCTGGCAAGTCCTGATGCGCAATGGCATGAACAAAGATTTCTCCTGGAACGCGTCAGCCCGCGAATACGGCAAAATCTACGAGAAGGTACGCCAGATGCGCGGCACCCCGGCGCCGGCAGAAAAAGTCCTGGCGTAGCCGCAACTCACGTAGAGACAGCCGCCTCGGCTGTCCGGCCTGGGCGAAGCCTGAAAGAGTGTAACGGTGATGCTACGCCATACGATGGAGTAAGGCTGCGATCACTGAAATCAGTGCAAGGGACAACAGGGCGATCGTGAAAAACCGTGCCTCCCTCTGCATCTTTGGCGTCACGGCCGGGAAAGTGTCGACGGGTCCAAGGTCTGCGCTCACCTTCCACATCCGCCACCAATCAAATAGTTCTCCGTTGATGAGTTGGCGAATTGCGAGGATCAGTCCTGCGCCCCAAGCCGCAAAGAAAATCAGCCCCATCAGAACCCAGAGTCCTTCGGACACGGTATTCAACGAACCCACTCTCAGTGCTGAACCGAGCAAAGCGGTGAAAATGCCGCTTCCGAATAAGCACACCAAGACTCCCAACACGCGAAGCTGAATCCGCATTGTGGTGTCCAGCACCATACGCTGGTAATAGCCCTTTGCGCTAGGAGAGAAAGGGTTGAGGTTAAGGCGCATCGGATCCCGCATCGCGGCGAACCCGAACACCGCCACAGCTAGACCTATCAGGGATCCCACTATAGTGCCCACTCAACGCCCTCGACTGATGCTCATGATACAGCTTGTAAGAGGCAAATGACGAAACACCACGCGTTCGTTTTGGCAACCCTAACCCGCTCGTTTGCCGAAGGCCAACCCCGCGTATCCCAAGGTGACCCCGAGCGCGCCGAACACCGCCGCGTTCATGGGAGCGAGCATGAAATAGACGGCCACCAGCGAGGGATCGATCGTCAGCTTCACCAAATACAGCGGACACAGCGAAAGCATGAGCGTGGGATTGAGATCCCAGCTATGCGGAGCGAGAAAGGCGAGGAGCGCCAGAAGATAGGAAATTGCCGCGAAGACGCCGAGCCATTTGAGTGGCGTCAAAAATAACAGTCTATCGTCCCGATCTCGTTTGCATGCCTTCGCGATCCACGAGCGCGGCAGCACCGCAACCGTCACGCTGAAAACGCCCACCATCCCCAGCGCGACCGGAAACAGGAACCACGCCCGATGAACCGGCATGTCGGTGCCCTGCAGCAACATGTAAGGAAAGCCGGTGAAGAGCGAAGTCCCTCCGCAGAGGAAAAACAAAATCCGAGAAATAATCCTGAGAGCGCGTCCGGACATGATGCGGATTCTAACAGCGGCTCCGGGTTTGAGCACGCCGGATGGCGTGGTCGGCCAGTGCGAGCGCCGGCTGCTAAAATCCCATGAGCATGGCCGCCGTTCCCCACCCCGCGTTCCCCCGCACCATCTTCCACGTTGATATGGACGCGTTCTTCGTCTCCGTGGAAGAGCTCTACGATCCCGCGCTGAAAGGCAAGCCGGTGGTGGTCGGCGGACAGCGCGACGAGCGCGGCGTAGTCTCCGCCGCCTCGTATGCGGCGCGCAAATTCGGAGTGCACTCGGCCATGCCGCTGCGCACTGCGGCCAAGCTTTGTCCGCAGGCCATCTTTGTCAACGGACATCCCGAGCGCTACCGCGAGTGCTCGGAAAAAGTTCACGAAGTCCTGTGTGCTTTTTCGCCGCAAGTGGAAATGGCCTCCATCGACGAAGCCTATCTCGATATGACCGGCACCGCGCGCCTGCACGGTCCTCCGCTGAAAGCCGCCCACGCTCTGCACGCTCGCATGAAAGTTGAAACGCTGCTGAACTGTTCCGTCGGAATCGGCAGCTCGCGCCTCATCGCCAAAGTTTCCTCGGGACAGGCCAAGCCTAACGGCGTGCTCTGGATCGTTCCCGGCGAAGAAGCCAAATTCCTCGCGCCGCTCGATGTGCGCGAGATTCCCGGCGTCGGCAAAGTGATGGAAAGCCATCTGCATGCGCTCGGCATCCGGATAGTCGCCGACCTGGCGAAGCTCGAAGAACGGGAACTCGAAGACCGCTTCGGCAAGTGGGGCCTGGCCCTCGCAGGCAAGGCCCGCGGCCAAGATGCCGGAGGATGGTTCGACACCGAAGTCGGCGAAGACACCGGAGCAAAGTCCATCAGCCACGAGCACACCTACAACGAAGACACCGCCGACGTCGCCCAACTCGAAGCCACGCTCATGCGTCTGTCTGAAATGGTCGGCCGCCGCCTGCGCGAAGCGAACCTTCACACTCGCACCGTCCAGCTCAAACTGCGCTATAAAGATTTCTCGACCATCACCCGCGCCCACACGCTCCCTGCGCCCACGCAGCTCGACACAGAAATCTTCGAGCAAATCCGCGCCCTGTTTCGCAAGAACTGGAAGAAGGGAACGCAAGTCCGCCTGCTGGGAGTGCAAACGTCATCGTTCGAATCGCAACCCGAGCAGATCAGCCTGCTCGAAGACAGCCGCCAGCAGCGCTGGAAAGACGCGCTCGCCGCCGCCGACCGCTTGCGCGACAAGTTCGGCGAGTCCAGCGTAAAACTCGCAGCCGGCATGCGCGGCACTTTCCGCGAACGCACCCACGAAAACCCCGCAGGCCTGCCCGGCAAAGGCCCGGCAAGAAAAGAGTAAAAACATGGGAATCGCACTGGCGGCAAGAAATTTCCATTTATTCCCCTGGGCCTGCTCTTGCACAAAAACGAAGGCCGGGTATCCCGGAAGGATGTTCCGGATCCCAGCCTGCGTCTTCCATCAACTTGTTGTGAGAGAGCGAATTCCCAGTGGGAAGTCGCTCTCGCCTGAGTGGTTTGCCTGAGCCGTCCCGAGTTAGTTGCTCG
Source organism: uncultured Acidobacteriaceae bacterium (assembly GCA_963719575.1). Taxonomy (GTDB): domain Bacteria; phylum Acidobacteriota; class Terriglobia; order Terriglobales; family Acidobacteriaceae; genus Sulfotelmatobacter. The sequence goes on along the minus strand of CAVRCN010000017.1, from coordinate 483,178 downwards.
GGTTCGGGCTCGGAGTCGTATTGGCGGCAGCGGCGCTCGTCGGAGCCGCGCCCGGCGTCGCGCCGAACCGCGCCAGCCGCGGATAGAACGGCGTCACTTCAAACGGCATCTTGTCGCGCGCCGAAGTAATCGCCACCGGAGCCGTCTTCACCATCTCCGCCTTGTCGTCCCAGGGATTGATCTTGATGCGGCCGCCCAAAGGCAGCGCCGCAATCTGATCGAGCTTGTTCACATCCAGCGCCGGACCCTGCGTCTCCAGCGCCGACAACCGGGTGACCGTGCCGCCCGACGCCAGCGGATTGCCCAGGTGCGTGGTCAACAGAGCATTCAGCGAACCCGAGCGCTGTTGCAGGATCTTCAGGAACAGTCCAACGTTGTCCAGCTTCTGCGCGTAAGGCGAATTCTTCAGCAGTTCCAGAGCTTTCTTGTCAGCCGCCGCTTCTTCTTCCGGAATGTGTCGGAATCCCAGGTTCGAGTAGGTTGTGTCGTCGGAGAACAGCATGCGGTCGTTGAACGCATACTGGCTGCCCAGGTTGTGGCCCAGAACAATGTGCGCCAACTCGTGGGCCAGAACCGCCGCCAGGCTGGCTTCATCCGGCAGCACGTCAATCAGCCCGCGGCTGATCACGATCGTGTTCCCCACGCTGAAGGTTTCAAGCGGCGCCGTCAGCAGCACGCGCGTGCGTACCGGCCGCGGCAGGTCGATGTTGTTGGTAACTTCCAGGTTGTTGACCACGGTCTGCAGAATCTTGTCGACATCGCCTTCCGGCGCCAGCAAGCCCGCGCTGGTCAAGCGCTCCACAACGTTGTCTTCCGCCTGCTGCTGCCACACCCGCTCCGCCTGCAGCGGAGAAGCATCCTGGGTCGATGAGGTTTCGTCCTTCACGCTGTCCACACGAATCTGCGTGAGCTCGTCGTCCTTGCCGCCCTTCTTCAAATCGTAGCCCCAGATGCGGGTCTGCGCTTTGAATGCGATCCGGTTATGCGCGCCCGCGCTGAAGTCGCCTTCTTCGCTGTAAATGTAAGATGGCACCCAGTAGCCCGGGATCAGGTTCAACCGCCAGCTGTCCATGTGAAAGAAGTAAGTGTTCTTCACGCCCTGGGAATAAGTTCCGTTCAGGCGCACGATGTTGAAGTCCTGGTCTTCCACCCAGATGCGGCCCAGGAAGCGGCCCCGTCCGGATTTCGGTTTCGGTTTCACGTCAAACACCAGGCAGCGCACATCGCCCAGAAATTCGCGGCGGATGTAGGTGAAATCGTAGTGCTCGCGGTCGAAGTCCGTGCGGTCCACGTATACCATCCACGAAAAGCCCACGGGCTGGTACTCCACCTTGTAGAGCTTGTGGAAACCGCCCAGCAGGCGAGCCTGCATGCCCTCTTTTTCGTCGCCCTTCAGATAGTCCTTGCGGTCAATGGTTTCTCCCATGTCGAGCCGGCCCAGGAAATAATGATCGTCGCTCGGAACCGGCCCCAATTGCGGATCAGAGGTCAGATTCTGCAAATAGGTCTCGACCACGGGTGTACGGTTCGACAGCATCTTGATCAATCCATGCTCGCGCAGGATGAACAGATTCACCACCTGATCCATGGTCACCGGCGCCGGTTGGGCGGGCGGTGGCGTGGGCTCAGCCAATGCGGGCGCGGCAGCCTGGCCAGACTGCGTGGCCGCTGGCTGGGAGCCGTCCACCGGTGCCGCTGGCTGCTGTGAAGCATCCGCCGGCGTCGCTGCTGCCGTGTTGTCGGCCGTTGGCGTGACGGTAGGCGCGGGTGACTGTGCCTGTGGCTGCGCGGACTGCTGGTCCGCTGCTTGCTGTGCGGCGGCGCTCATGCTTACCAGCAGAGCCGCGGTGATCATCCATTTCGAAGTGCGCATAACTCTCTTCTCCAAGCTCCTGTTACCCAGGTTGCAATTCGCCAATTCGTTTATTCCTTACTTCGGCCAATTTCGTGAGAACTTGCTCACCTTCATCCAAACTTCGGTACGTCCTAACTTCGGTCACGCCGATCTCAGTACGCCATCTGAAACACCACGTGCACCACCGCCGTCGAATCCACCGCCAGCCCGGCCCGCATCGCCGGCTTGAAGCGCATCTTGTTGGCGGCGGCGATCGCAGTCTCGTCCAGCCCATGTCCCAGCCCGCGCACTACGCGATTCACATGCAGCGATCCGTTCGCCCCGAACATCACTTCCAGCAAAACTTCGCCCTGCAGCTTCAGGTTGCGCGCCTCGTCCGTATAAGCCGGATTCGGCTTGTACGTGATTTCCACCGGCGTGGTCGCCGCTCCCGCATCCAGCAGCTGCACTTTCGGTCCGCCGTGCACCACCTGCTCCGCTCCAAACCCGCCGGTCGCGATTCCCTTGCCATTGCTGCGCCCGTCGCCTTTGCCCGCGGTCGCAATGCCGCTTCCAAAATCCGCGCTGGCTACCGTTCCCTTAATTCCTTTTGCTCCGCCGGACCCGTTCCCCTGCCCCGGACCCACCGGCATGTCAAACCCGCCGGCTGCCTGCGCATAGAGCTTCGCGCCCGTCTTGCCCGTACCCTTCAATCCATTGGGATCGCCAAACCCACCGGTCTGCACTTTCTCTACCGGAGCGTTCACCGTCGGTACCTTCGAGCTTCCGCCAAAATCGCCCGTATGTACCAGTTGCGGACGCGCCCCGCCCACCGCCATCTTGATCTGCGGCGCGGCAAACTGGTTCACCACCACTTTCGGCGCTTCCACCGGCTTTTCCACCTCATGACGCACTTCCCGCGGAACCACCAGCTTCGGCGTGTCGAACACCGGCGCCTTCACCGCCGGAAGCAGCTTCACCTTTTGCACTTGCGCCTTTACCTTGACCGGCTCCGGCTCTCGACTCAACGACGGCGTCGGGATCAGTTCCACCACGTGATACTGCCGCAGCGTCAGCTTCTCCGGCAGAATCAGATTCAGGTTGATCAATAGCAGCAGCACGATCACCACTATGCTGTAGCTGGTGACCAGCGCCCGCCGGTCGATCTTGCGTTCGGGCAGAATGCCGAGTTGAAAATTCCGTTGTGCTGTTGCCATTTCTATTTTTCTCCGAAGGTACCCGGCCGGGGAGATTACCGGGACTGGAGTCTTCAAAATAAGGGAATCTGGACAGGGGGTAAACGTGTCCACGGCTCTTGACCTTAGGTAACCAAAGGAGGTTCCGTTCAGGAAACCGGTGCCGAAACGGGCGAAAGCCGCCCCGCCGCGCCACGAGATTCGGCCCTCGCGGCAGAAACCCTGAGAAACCCGCAAGTCAGCTCTCAGCCGTCAGCTCTCAGCTGTCAGCTAGAACCAGCAGGAGTTGTGATGGAAACCAACAGGCGTAATCAAGGAAAACCAAGAGGAGTTGTCATCCCGAACGGGGCCGAAGGCCCGGTGAGGGACCCTACGAAGCGAGTGAAGTGGCATAAGCGCCGGCGGGTGCCGTCACGGCTGCGAGCGGCGGAGGCGGTCCTCTCAACTGCAGTTATGGCGGAAATCGTCGTAAGGTCCCTTACCCGCCTTCGGCGCGTTCGGGATGACAAACCTTTGGTAATGGTGCAGTTCAAACCGCACCACCTATCGACTGCTTCGCGACCGAAGCGCTTAAAAGCTCCCCCTAGTCGCCATTCAAGAAGTTGCAGACGTTCGTTTTCTCCGCTGCGCAAAATAAGCAAACAACGGAATCCCCGCCAGAATCACCAGCACTCCATATCCCGAATTCGGCCAGTTGTCGGCGAACGTATAACACAAAAACGCCGCCGCCACGACCACGAAAATGGCAGGGACAAAAGGATATCCCCACGTCCGATACGGACGCTTCATCCCCGGCTCGCGCACCCGGAACACAAACAGCGTGCTCCCCGTAATCATGTAAAACAGCCACTCCGCAAAAATCGCCAGCGAAAAAAGCTGCTTGAAATTCGCCCCCAGCAGCAGCAGCAGAATCGACAACACCGCCTGCACCACGATCGCCGCCGACGGCGTATGAAACCGCGGATGCACCTCCGCGAGTTTATTGAAAAAGTATCCATCCCGCGCCGCCGCATACGGCACCCGCGCCCCGCTCATAATCGTTCCATTCAGCGTAACCAGCATCGACAAAGCCATGCCCAGCGAAACAATCCCCGCTCCCACGCTTCCCAGAATCAGCGCCACCGCATCCGACGCCGGACGCGGCGATGCCGCAATCGCCGAAGCCGGCAGCACATACTGCACCCCCGCATTCATCAGCACATAAAGCACGCCCACCGTCGCCACTCCGGCAATCAGCGCAATCGGAATGCTGCGCTCCGGCCGCTTGATCTCCCCCGCCACCATATTCAGGTCGTTCCATCCGTCGTAAGCCCACAACGCCGCGACCAGCGCTGCCATGAAACCAGTAATCCCGCCCTTCGCCCCGGAAAACGTCCCCGCAAAATTGTGCCAGCCCGCTCCTAAAGAATGTCCCGCCGCGCTGCTCCCTCCGCCAAAACACACCACCACAATCCCCAGAATGATCACCACCTTGAGCATCGTAAACACCAGTTGAAATTCCCCCGCCTTCTTCACTCCGATGTAGTTCAAGGCAGAAATCAGAATCGCGGCCGCAATCGCCACAACCTGTCCCCAGGTAACCGCAATCGGCGCGGAAATTACATTGCTGGAGAAAAACGCAAAAACCGAAAACGTCCCCAGAATTCTCACCAGCCCCGTCACCACCGTAGCCACCGAAGCCGGCTTGGCAATCACAAACCAGGTCCACGCATAAAGAAATCCTGCAAGCGGTCCATATCCGTCGCGCACGTACACATACTCGCCCCCGGCCTGCGGCTTCATCGCACCCAGTTCCGCGTAAGTGAGCGCCCCAAAAAACGAAAGCGCCCCGCCCACCACCCACGCCAGATACACCAGCCTGGCCGACCCGACCGCCTGCATCATCTCCGCCGGAACCAGAAAGATCCCGCTGCCAATAATCGTTCCCACCACAATGGCAGAAGCGTGGCTCACCCCCAGATCGCGCGAGAGTTCAGGACGGCTGGCCGTATTGTGCGGGGGCTCTGGCATGGCCGAAGCGTGCCAGTATACGTCAGAAGGGCTTTCAATCCAGGAAAGATCAAGAGCCGGAAAAGATCAAAAGCCTTTAACCGCAAAGGTCGCAAAGAAAAGCCCGCGGGCCCGTTAGGCCCTTCTTTGCGTCCTTAGCGGCTGTTCTTTGCGACCTTTGCGGTTAAAAGCTCTTCCTATCACTGGCGGTTATAAGCTCTTCCTGTCACTGGCCGTTAAAAGCTCTTCCTGTCACTGGCCAATGAACCTTCCACGCCAGTCTGCGGCCGAGCGCATTCCTGCAGCGGTTCCCGGTAGTTATTCACCATGCGCTTGATGCCGGTCCTGAGCAAGACCACGTGAAAATTAATCAGCAACCCGAGGGGAATATTCAGCAGCCGCAGATGCGAAAGCAACTGTGCCTCGTCCACCGGATGCAGCGCCTCTTTGCACTTCAGTTCGACTGCGACTCTGCCCTCCACCACCAGGTCGGCGCGGAAGCCACAATCTAACTTGACCATCTCATACACCAGCGGCACCGGCTTTTGCCGTTCAACCCGGAACCCCAGCTTCTCAACTTCGTAAGCCACGCAAGCCTGGTACGCCGACTCCAACAATCCCGGCCCGAGTTTCCTGTGAACCTTGATCGCTGCGCCGATGATCTCCGGAGTAATGTCTGCCTTAAACATGATCGGACCTCTCGGCAGAACTCTACTCCGCAGCGACCAACGAACAAACGCCAATCAGAACAAAATCACACGCCGGTCCCAAAACGAAACCGACTCACCCCAAAAGCCCTTAACCGCAAAGTCCGCAAAGAAAAGCCGCAAAGCGCGCAAAGAAAACCAAGAAGTTGATCTTCTTTGCGTCCTTAGCGGCCCTCCCTTTGCGACCTTTGCGGTTAAAAGCTCTTCTGTAACTGCTCCCGACGGTTCCATGGACGGTCCATAGGTAGTCTCAGTCGGTCATGGGCCCGGCTCGAACGATTCCCCCAAAAAGCAGCTCACCCCATACCCCACCGCAAACGTAACGCAAGTCCCCATCATCACCCACCACGTCCACGGCACCCGCGTCCCTAGCCACAAATAGATTTCCACGCCAAACCCAAACACCATCCCCACCATCGCCCCGCGCTGGTTCGCCCGCCGCGTCAGCACTCCCAGCAGAAACACTCCCAGCAGCGCCCCATACGCGATCGACGCAATCTGCAACCCCACCTCCACCACGCGCCCCACTTTATTCAGCGACAACACCGCCAGCGCAAACAGCAGCAGCGCCCAGAACAATGTCGCCACGCGCGAGAGCCGCATCTTGGTCCGCTCCTCCGCCAGCGGACGGAAGCGCACATAAAAATCCATGATCGAACTCGACGACAGCGAATTCAGAGCCGCACTCAAATTCGACATTGCGGCCGCCAGAATCGCCGCAATCAGCAGCCCCGAAATCCCGTGCGGCATGCGGCTGACAATAAATGTCGGATAAATCCGGTCCGCGCGCCCGAAGCTAGCCGAAGGCACCCGGTAATAAGCCCACAGCATCACTCCCACAATCAGAAAAAGCGCAAACTGAAAAAACACCCACACCCCGCTCGAGAGCAGAGCAATTACCGACTGTTTTTCCCCCCGCGCCGCCAGCAATCGCTGCACAATCAGCTGATCCGTCCCATGACTCGCCGTAGTCAGAAACGCGCCGCCGATCACGCCCGCCCAGAACGTATACGGAATCCAGAAGTTCCACCTGAAATCAAACACCTGCAGTTTCCCCGCACTGGCGGCAGCCGCATGAATCGCCGCCCATCCCCCCGGCACCAGATGCAGAATCGTCACCAGCCCCACCAGCGTTCCGCCCACATAAATCGCCGTCTGCACCACGTCCGTCCAGATCACCGCCGCCAGCCCGCCCTCAAACGTATAGACGAGCGTCAATGCAGTAATAATCGCAATCGACGTCACCTCGCCCGTGCCCAGCGCAATCGACACTACAATCGACACCGCATACACCCGCACTCCCTCGGCCGCCGCCCGCGTCAGCAGAAAAAGTCCCGCCGTCAAAGACCGCAGCCCGCGCCCGAAACGCCGCTCAATCAGTTCATACGCCGTATAAAGATCGCCGCGAAAATAATGCGGCAGCAGCACAAAGCTGATCACCACCCGCCCCACCACGTATCCCATCACCAACTGGAGAAAAGTAAAGTTGGTGTCATAAGCAATCCCTGGCACGCTGATAATCGTCAGCGTGCTGGTCTCGGCCGCCACAATCGAAAGCGCAATCGCCCACCACGGAATATCCCGCCCCGCCAGAAAATAATCCCGCAGCGACCGCTGCTTCTTGCGAAACCGCAGCCCAAACAAAGTAATCCCAGCCAGGTAAAGCGCGATGATCAGGAAATCGACCCGGTTCAGTCCCATGAAAAATTCAAAGACGATTCAAATCGTGCAAGCTGCAAACGTCAAAGACTTTAGCCGCAAAGAACGCAAAGAAAATCCGCAAAGCCCGCAAAGCAACCCTGACCATCCGTTCTTATCTGCCCCGCTTTTCTTTGCGTCCTTAGCGGCCTTTCTTTGCGATCTTAGCGGTCAAAAGCTCTTCTGCCACGAGGCATCCATTATGTCGGGAACAAGAGCGCAACGCGAGTGAGACTCTATGAACCCACGGAATCGCTGTAGCCGCGATCAAAGGTAACCGAAAGCCGCAAACCGGGAGCCGGAAGCCGGCCTCCCTTGTGATAAAAATAAACCGCGTGCCCTACTTTCTCGGCATTGACGGCGGCGGTACCAAAACGCTCTGCGCGCTGGGAGACGACTCAAAGCTCCTCGCCACCGCCACCGCCGGACCCAGCAACGTCCTCCGCGTCGGCGAAGCCCAAGCCCGCGAATCGCTGCATCAGTCCGTGCGCCAGACCTGCGCCGCCGCAGGAATCACGCCCCCGCAAGTGAGCAAAACCTGCATCGGCGCCGCCGGAGCCGCGCGCCCCGAGGTCGCCGAAACAGTCCGCCGCATCCTCGCCGAAATCCTGCCCTCCACGAACCTGCCCGCGACCATAAAAGTTGTCGGCGACATGCAGATCGCCCTGGAAGCCGCATTCGGCGCTGGTCCCGGCGTTCTCGTCATCGCCGGCACCGGCTCCATCGCCTACGGCCGCGACCTCAAAGGCCACACCGCGCGCGCCGGAGGCTGGGGATTCGCCATCTCCGACGAAGGCTCCGCCCACTGGATCGGCCGCGCCGCCGCCGCCGCCCTGGTCCGCGACATGGATCGAACTGAAACGATTCGAACAGAAATAGCTCGCACCGATGGCGACTCCAAATCCCGCGCCGCGCTGCAAGCTTCGCCCCTCGCCGCAGCCCTGCTCAAAGCCTGGGACGCCACCACGCTCGAAGACTTCGCCCGCGCCCCCGCCTCGGCCAACCCTCCCGACTTCGCCGCGCTCTTTCCCGCAGTCCTTGCCAGCTCCGAAGATTCCGCCACGCAGATTCTCGCCTCCGCCGGCGCCGAACTCGCGCATCTGGCTTCAGTCGTAATCTGCCGCCTGTTCCCGCCCAGCCGAACCTCTGCGCCGAATGTCGCAGCATCAGCCGCCTCCGTCCCAGTGGCCATGGCCGGCGGCGTCTTTCGTCATGCCGCACTCGTCCGCCAGGTTTTTTACAATCAAGTGCGATGGCTCGACCCCGGCGTGCAAGTCCAACCGGAAATCGTCGAACCAGTCGAAGGCGCCCTGCGCCTGGCGCGCCAAATGTAGGACGGACACTCCTGTCCGTCGCCTTTGACTTTGTTGTTGATCTTGATTGCGATTCAGATTATGTGGAGCGGGCACTCTTGCCCGCTAGCCTTTGACTTTGCGGTTGCTGTTGAACTTGAATTCCGTCCCAATGTCTCCCGAACCATCCCAACCCGAAATCGTATTCGACTCTGCGGTCCGTCCAACTGCATCCGCATCCGACGACCTCGCCCGCGCCTCCGATCCCGCTCTAACCCCGGACCTTGCTCTCGCCCTTCTCCAGCGCCGCGACATGCCCCCGGACGCCGTCGAACAAATCGCCCACAACGCCGGAGTCATGAAATCGCGCAAAGTCCGCATCGCCGTAGCCGCGCATCCCCGCGCCCCGCGCCGCATCGCGCTGCGCCTGATCCGCGAGTTCTACACTTTCGATTTAATGCAGTTCGCCCTCCAGCCCGCCGTCGCCGCCGACTTGAAGCGCGCCGCCGACGACCTGCTCGTGAACCGCGTCGCTTCGATCACTCTGGGCGAGCGCATCGCGCTGGCCCGCCGTGCCTCAGGTAACGTGGCCGCCGCCTTGCTGCTCGACAAAGAAACCCGCGTCTGGCAAACCGCCCTCGAAAATTCGCGCCTCACCGAAACCTCCATCGTCCGCGCACTCCTCCGCACCGGCGCCACGCGAGCTTTCGTCGAAACGGTTTGTCATCACCCGAAGTGGTCGCTGCGCCCCGAGATTCGCGTCGCCCTGCTGCGCAACGAAAAAACTCCACTCTCCCGCGCCCTGGAATTCGCCCGCCGCCTACCGCCCGCCCAACTGCGCGACATCCTGCACGCCTCGCGCCTGCCGGAGAAAATCAAGAACGCTCTGCGGAAAGAATTGGAGTCGAAGTAGAGGAGAACAGAACCGACAACGAGAAATTGGAAAGCGGAAACTGACAACTGGAAACTGACAACTGGAAACTGACCTCTGACCCCTGCTCTCCTACCGCCCGCCCCCAATCTCCAAAATCGCCCCCGTAGTATAAGAAGCCGCCGGAGACAGCAGCCACAACACACCCTCGGCAACCTCAGGCGGCAATCCCGCTCTTCCCATCGGAATCGAACCCATCAGCCGCTGCACCCGCCCGGGCTCGCCGTTGGCGGCATGCAGCCCGGTCTCAATCAGTCCCGGAGCCACCGCGTTCACGCGAATCCCTTCCGTCGCCACTTCGCGCGCCAACCCAATCGTGAAACTGTCAATCGCGCCCTTCGACGCCGCGTAGTGCACCCACTCGCCCGGCGACCCCGTATGCGCCGCGCGCGAAGAAATATTCACAATCGCGCCGCCGCTGCCACCGTGCCGCGTGGACATCCGCCGCACCGCCTCCCGCGCGCACAAAATCGCGCCGCAAACATTTACCGTCATCACTTCGGTCAGAGCCTTCGCCGTTACGGAATCCACTCGGGCGAACCCGCCGGTAATCGCCGCGTTATTCACCAGCCCTGTGATCGGACCCAGTTCGCGCTCCGCCATCGCAAATAATCGCATCACGTCTTCTTCGCGCGAAACGTCAGCCTGAATCGCAACCGCGCGCCCTCCCGCGGAGATAATCTGCCGCACAACTTTTCGCGCCTCGTCCGCCCCCGTCGCAAAATTGACGGCCACGGCAAACCCGCGCGATGCCGCCAGTTCGGCCACAGCCGCGCCAATGCCACGGCTGGCGCCAGTCACGATGAGCGTTCCCAACATATCCCTGTTACTCATAGCCCAAGCCAAACTCCGAATAACATCCAACTCTCTTCGCTCTGTCATTCTGGTCTGTCATTCTGCGCGAAGCGAAGAATCCCTGCAACTCAGTACAGAAACCATTCCAGATTGCAGATTTAAGATTTTAGATTTTCAATCTGCAATCTGAAATCTGAAATCTGCATTCTGAAATCTGAAATCTGACTTCTGACTTGCCTTCCTGCACGCGGCACCCCTGACGTTCGTAACCTGCCCTGCGCAATCTTCCGCTCTAGAATCAAAGCATCCCATGCGCGAATACTTTCAATCTCTTTTCGAAAAGCCCTGGAAGCCCATCTCTCGTCCGGCCATTGCCGCCTGGCTGATTTTCTACGCCTGGTTCCTGATCTATGCCTTCAATGCCCATGGCACGGGTCTATTCATTGACGCCGCGAACCTGGTCGTCCACGAAGGCGGCCACAATCTCTTTCGCTGGTTCGGTCCTACGATGTGCCTCTGGGGAGGCACGCTGCTGCAATGGCTGGTCCCGTTTCTCCTCGCGTTATTTTTTTTAACCGAGCGCGAGCCCGCCGGATTTGTCTTCTGCGCGTTTTTCTTTTTCGAGAACTGGCTCTACACTGCAACTTACATGGCCGATGCCCGCGCCATGGAACTGCCCCTGGTCACCACCGGCGATCCCGATTTCGCCGAGCACGACTTCCACGCCATCTTCTCCAGCCTCGGCGTCCTCGACCACGACACGCAAATCGCAGCGGTGGTGCGCACGATAGGTTGGATCGGAATGCTGGCGGTGGTTGCATGGCTCGCGTTCCGGCTCAGAGCCGCAGAGGCGGAGCGCACGCCCGCGATAACCTTTCCGCCCCCGGCGATCCCTCTTCGGCAGCGCTACCCGGGGAAGCCGCGCACGACTGCCCCGGCTCCGGTGTCCAATGCGAACCCAGTACCACTTGCTCCCAAGCCTGATCCAGGGGATTCTCGTCGTGTACGCAAAATGAATAGCGCAGAATGAATACCCAAAATCCCCACTTCTCGCAAAATCGCGAGAAATGGGGCACCCGGCAGAAGCACCCATCTCACCTAAGCCGTAAGCTCCTTTACTCCAATCTCTTACGAATACACACGCTCGCAAACCTGCGCGGAGAGCGAGATGCAGCTTCTTATCGGGTTGTTTGCGGGGACACTCTGCGGTTTATTTCTCACAGCTTTTCGCTTCCACGTCGAATCAATCAGTTACGAGGCAAGATGGAGAGCGGGAAGCAATCCGTTGCGAATCATAGAGTTGGCTTTTGCTCACAGAGTGCGGTGTATAGCATGAAGATATAAACCGACAGCAGGCCACCTTCCCGTCGTTCTGGCGCAGTTTTGTCCCTGGACGACCTTCGGGTCCCCCGTGCGGTCGGTCGTCGCTCCTGCGCAATTCCAGGCCTCCTGGCGGTGGTTTTAGGAACACAACGCGCTCGCGAATTCTGGCAGGGTCGTCCGTCGCGATTCATCCTCGCGCTATGTGATTGAAAGCACTCGGCAGCTAAAATTACGACTCTTTAGAATCAACTATTTCCCAAAGTGATTGCGAATCGCGTCGGCCTGCGCTCGCGTCACCACCGCCGATAGTGCGGCTGCGTCGGCCTGCTTTACCTTCTGCACGCTGCCGAAATGTTCCAGCAGACGTCTAGTCGTGCTCTCGCCTACTCCTGGAATCTCCAGCAGTTCGGTGGAGCGGTCGCGCATTTGCCGGCGCTTGCGGTGAAACGTGACGGCGAAGCGGTGCGCTTCATCGCGGATGAGTTGAATCAGATGCAGCACCGGAGAGTGATGATCGAGTGCGATGGGATCTTTCTCCTGTCCGTAGACGTAGAGAATCTCTTCGCGCTTGGCGATCGCGGCCAGCGGCTGGTTGATGATCTCGAGTGAGTCGAGCGCTGCCGCCGCGGCGTGGAGCTGTCCCAGGCCGCCATCGATCAGCACCAGGCTCGGCATGTTGCTTTTGTCTTCCGGCTTTTTTTCTTCCAGCAGACGTTTGTAGCGGCGTGTGACCACTTCGCGCATGGAAGCGAAATCGTCGACGCCTTCGACGGTGCGGATGATGAACTTGCGGTAATCGGACTTTTTCATGCGCCCGTCTTCCCACACCACCATCGACGCTACGGTTTCCGCGCCCTGAATGTGCGAGATGTCGAAACACTCGATGCGCTTCGGCAATTCTGGAAGGCTGAGCGCGTCCTGCAATTCTTCCTGAATAGCTTTCGCGTTGGGCTTGAGCACGCGGAAACGCTGATCGTAGGACTGCTTGGCGTTGTTGCCGGCGAGGTCGATGAGCGAGCGCTTGTCTCCGCGCTGGGGCACGAAAATGTGCACAAGTGCAGGGCGGACACTCTTGTCCGCCACTTGCTCGGAGAGCAAGTCCTCGAGAGCTTCACGATCTTCGAAGTCGACGGGGACGTAGATGTTGCGCGGCACGTAGGGCTGGCCGATGTAGAGCTGCTTGAGGAGAGCAGAGAAAAACTCGCCGGGATGAAAATCTGAACTAACCAACTTGTCATCCTGAGGTCCGCGTTCTTTGCGGGCCGAAGGAGCTATGGAATCGTCGGCAGCTCCGGCGCTGCCGGCAAGTTGCATGGGTCCCTTCGACAAGCTCAGGGCAGGCTCTTCGCTTCGCTCAGGATGACAAAGAGGAGTGGAGCCTGGCGAGGGTTCGTCTGTCGTGAACTCGGGCAGGTCTTCCCAGAAGAATTCGCGGCGGTCGACCATTTTTCCGGCGCGCATGTGGAAGAGATTCACGGCCAGCATTCCGTTTTCGGAGTGGTAGCCGAAGACGTCGGCGTCGTCGCCTTCGGCGGCGGCGATGCGCTGGCGTTCCTGCAGCTGCTCAACGGTTGAGATCAGATCGCGGTATCTTGCGGCGCGTTCGTATTCCTGCGATTCGGCGGCTTGCTCCATGCGGGCGTGCAGGGAACGCGCTAGATCGGTGGGGCGGCCTTCGAGAAAAAGTTTCACGTCGCGCACGGCTTCCTGATAAATCTCCGGCGTAGTCAGATTTTCTACGCAGGGGCCCAGGCAGCGCTTGATGTAGTACTGCAGGCAGGGGCGCGGATGGAAGCGCGTCAGGTCGACCCGGCACGACGGAATCAGAAAGTTGCGATGAATGAGATCGACGATGCGGTAGGCGAGGTTGGCAGGGAAGTAAGGGCCGTAGTAAGCGGCTCCGTCTTTGAGCAGGCGGCGGGTGACGTAAACGCGCGGCCAGCGTTCGGTCAGCGTGAGCTTCACGTAAGGATAAGTCTTATCGTCGCGCAGCAGGATGTTGAAGCGGGGCTTGCGCTGCTTGATCAGATTATTTTCGAGCGCGAGCGCTTCTTTGTTGTTGGCGACGACAATGTATTCCACGTCGGCGGCTTCGCGGACCAGAGTGCCGGTTTTCGAGTCTTCCCAGCGGCCTTCGTGGAAATAGCTGGCCACGCGGCTGCGCAGGTTCTTGGCCTTGCCCACGTAGATGACTTCTCCCTCGGCGTTTTTGTAGAGATACACGCCGGGCTCGGTGGGAATGGAGCGGATTTTGGCGAGCAGGTCCATGGAGGGCGGGATAAGGCCATTCTATTCGATGGAAGAGAAAGTGAATGTGCCACCGTCGGAAGGCAGACCTCGCGGCGCGGGGTCAATGAGAGCTATGGGCTGATAACGACAGTTTACGTGGATACCTGTGTTTGCCTGGAGGTAGACTGTGATCGCCATGCGCTTCTATACCAAAGACGAATGCGAGGAATGGCTGCGCGGAAGAGATCGCGTGCGGCCCGACCAAACAGCGGGAATTGCGTGTCGAGAGGATCGGCTATCCGCCTGAGGCACACAAGTTTTTCTACTTCGCTCACTGGATCGCTACCTCCATGACCTACCGGATGCCCACCTTGCTGTGGATAACGGAATGGAGCATCTGGCCAAGTTCTGAAAACTGGCATTTGTATTACAGACTGCGCCAAGGCTACGCTGATCGAACGCTCCTACACGAATCCCCCGGACACCTCTTCTTAGAACATGAGGCTGAAGACCTCGCGTCGTTTCTCCAGATTGCGATGCTAAATGGGTGGGGCGGCTACGTTCTAACGCACGCGAATTACATGAACGCTTTCTTCAGCCATGACGAGTACATCGACTTCTTTGCTAAACCAGAAATTGGTGGTTTCGCAGAGGTGCAAGAGGCGCTAGGCAGTGGGAACAAGGCTCCGAGTCGTACCCGGATTCCCGGCTCCCGTTCGTAACTGTCGCAAAATCCCCATTATGCTCAAAATCCCTCACTGAGCGAACTCGGCCAGGCCGCGGAGGGTGCGGAGACGAGCGATCGGCGCAGTTGAGGGCTCGTGTTACAATATCCGCATATGAGTCATACACTCACAATTCGTCTTACAGAGGAGCTTCTCTCCTGGCTGAAGGAGACTTCTCGCCGAACCGGCATACCCATGGGCAGGCTCGTCCGTGAGCAACTGGAGAGCGCCAAAGCCAATGGAGGGAAACAGAAGTTTATGCGCCATATTGGCGCGCTCAGCGGGCCGCCCGATCTTTCGTCTCGTAAAGGATACTCGCGGGGATGAAGGGCATCGCGGATACCGGTTTCATCGTGGCGCTTAGCAATCGCGATGACCGCCATCACACTTGGGCAGCAGGCCTCGTGAAGAGCGTCGCGGAGCCGCTGCTTACTTGCGAATCGGTGCTCAGCGAAACGGCATTTCATCTGGGATCGAGTTCCTATGTGCTGTCCCTGGTGGAAGACGGACTATTGCAGGTGGCGTTTGATTTTTCCGAGAATATGCCACAGCTGCAAGAACTGGCGCGACGCTACGCTGACCGTAAGCCCGACCTCGCTGATCTTTGCCTGATTCGCATGAGTGAGCTGTATCCACGCCATACGGTGATCACAGTCGACGAGAGCGATTTCCGCGTCTACCGCAGGAACAAACGGGAGACCATCCCTCTTCTTTGCCCGCCGCGACACAATTAGGCGTGCCCTCTGAGTCCGACCGTCTTAAGGTGCCCAGCCAAAGGCCGGAATGTGAGTGGGACTATATAAAATTTCCATTCCGTATGTGGGGTTTGCGTTCGTGAAGGTGAGGGCGGGGGGTGGAGTGCATTGGCATCCCTGCTGCAAACGATTGAAAACGTATATACTTAGGGTGTTCGGCATCCACATGGGGAACTGGCACGTCCCGTGCACTAGAGAAGGGTGTTAGGGCCGATTTGCATTTTTCCCAGGGCGTCTTTCCCCCCGGGCGCATCTACCCAGGGGGCATATTCTTTAGGGCCCAAGGCCAAGTTTCAGGTTTCCGGCGCGAACGTACAGAGCCGGGCAGGATTTAAAACTTAAGGAGCCTCTTTCTATGACCCGCACTTCGTTAACGATTATCCTGGCGGCCAGCATGCTGGCCACGGTAGGTTGCGCCAGCAAGAACTACGTAAAAGAACAGACCACGCCGCTGATCAACAAAACCAACGAACTCGACGACCTGACCGCGAAGAATACCAAGGACATCAAGGATGTCGATGCGCGGGCGCAGGCCGGGATTGCGGCCGTCAACGCGAAGACGGCCGATGTTGAGCAGAAGGCGCAGACCGCGGATCAGACCGCAGTTTCGGCGCAGCAGGTGGCAGATGCCGCCAATGCGCGCGTGGGTGTGCTGACCGATACGGTTGCGAACCTCGACAATTATCACGCCGTGGCGGAGACGTCGGTGAAGTTCGGCTTTAACCGCGACAACCTGACGCCCAAGGCGAAGGAAGCGCTCGATGAACTGGCGGGCAACCTGGCCACGACCAAGGGCTACATCCTGGCGCTCGAAGGTGGAACGGATTCGGTGGGCTCAGCGGACTACAACTATGATTTGAGCCAGCGCCGGGCGAATTCGGTGATCCAGTACCTGGCGTCGAAATACAACGTGCCGGCACATAAGATTTATGTGATCGGGCTGGGCAAGGATAAGCCGGTCGAGGACAACAAGACCAAGGCAGGACGCGCGGATAACCGTCGCGTGGATGTGCGCCTGATGACCAACAGCACCGGCGACACGACCAAGCCTGCGACCACGGCGGGGACGAACCCGTCGTCGATGTAATCGATTTTACCCTCCTCCCCGGAGGACTTCGCCAAACAGGCCGCTCAATTCTCCCCCTGAGCGGCCTGATTTTTTTTCTGGGAACTTCTAGCTCCTAGCTTCCAGCTACTAGCCAAGGCTGGCGAGCGGTGCTCGCTCGGCGGACGAGGGCGTCCGCCCCTCCACGAGACTTTGCTAGCGCTGAATTCGTGTCTGCGGATCGTTACGGTTTCGGCTTGGGGAACTCTTCGACGTGAAACTCGCCTTTGCGTCCGAAGTAGATGACCTTCCTGCCGGCGATGAAGACCCAGTATGCAGTGATGCCGGCGGCCATGGCGCGGCGGAGGAACTCGGGGTAGCGGATCTCATCGGCTTGGGCGGCGCGAATGGCGGCGACGATTCCGGATTGAGAAAAGTCCCCGGAGATTTTCACTGGGGGAAGAGTCATTTTCTCTGTGTGGGTTTCGCCTGTCGGCAGGTAAAAGGTGTCCACTGCGCGAGCGAGATCGGCGAAATAGGACTCCACGCCAACACCAGAAAGTTCGCCGACTACCTGAGGGAAGGTAAATCTTCCTGCTTCCGATTCGCGGAGGGTGGCGCGCATGACTTCAATGTTCATGGGTTCTCTCACTCCCACAGTTAGTTCAAAGAGTCGGCGTTACCAACCAGGCGCTGGAATTCAGGGTCATCGTGGAGGCAGGCGAGGTCAGGATCGCGCAGTGCCCAGGTGATATTGCTGTAGCCGGCGTCGCGGGCGCGCCGGAGCAGCGCCAGGGCGTTGAATTTTTGTCCAAGGACGCCGTAGGTGCAAGCGGCGTTGTAGAGAATGTTGGAGTCTCTGGGGCGCATGGTCACGGCCAACTCCAACTCGCGGACGGCGAGCTCAATGTTCTTACGGGTGGCATAGAGGTTGGCGAGGAAGATGCGGGCCCGCACGTCTTCCGGAACCAGTTCGAGCTGTCGCTGGAGCACCTGGACCCAGCGATCCTCGTGAATGGTGGCCTCTGCGGTTCGTCCCAGGGTACGCAAGGAGTTGAGATAGGGCGGGAAGATGTTGTAATCGTCGCCGTTGACGGCGACGGCGCGGTCGGTGAGATCGGCGGCCCTACGGCACTGTCCGGAAGCGAACAAGGCGCGGCCGAGAACGTCGTAGACGCCTTCACAGTCCGGCTTGCGCTGAATGGCTTGCTCGGCGCAGCGGATGGCTTCGTCATACTTTCGTTCGGCGAAAGCCAGGCGGGCGTAGGCGACCAGCAATTCCGGCAGGTCGGGCTGCAAGGCCAGACCGCGCTCGCAGGCAGCCAGGCCCTTCTCAATCCAGCGCGGATGCTGCTCGCGCCATTCGTGGTACTGGCCACAGGCGTTGGCCAGGCCGGCATGGGCGAGTGCGAAATCGGGATCGAGCTTGATGGCCTGCTCGAACATCTGGATGGCGAACTCCAGGCTGAGCTGGCGGGCGTAGCTGCGGCCGCGGAGGTAGAAATCATAGGCCTGAAGATTTTCGGTGGGCTTACTGGCGATAATTTTCTCTTCTTTCGGGGAAAGCGTGATGCGCAGGGCCTGGGCGATGCTGCGAGCGATCTCCTCCTGAATGGCGAAGACGTCTTCCAGTTGGCGGTCGTAGCGCTCGGCCCAGACGGAATGCCGGGTGGAGGCTTCCACCAACTGTACGGTGATGCGCACGCGGTTGCCGGCGCGGCGGATGGAACCCTCGAGCACGTAGGCGGCGCCGAGCTGCTGGCTGACCTGTTGCGCCGTAATCGGCTTGTCGCGGAAGGCCAGCATCTCGGAGCGGGGAAAGATTTCCAGCTGCGCGATTTTCGAAAGCTCGGTGACGATGTCTTCGGTAATGCCGTCGCGGAAATATTCGTCCTCTTTGGCGCCGCTCTGGTTTTCGAAGTAGAGCACCGCGACGGATTTCTGCCGGTCTGGCGCCGGGATGGCCGCGGAACCCGAAACGCTGTCGGCGGAGGGCCGGCGGCCGGATTCGGTGTCCCGCTTGAGCCGCTTCAAGTCGGCGCGGAGTTCGGCGGCCGTCTGGCAGCGCAGGTCGAGATCCTTCTCGAGCGCTTTGCTGAGAATGTTTTCCATGGCCAGGGGCAGGCGGGGGTTTAGCTGCTGGGCAGGCTGCGGCGTGGAACGTAAGATTCCGTCGAAAATGAGCGCCGAGGTTGCGCCGGAGAACGGAACCGAGCCGGTGGCCATTTCGTAGAGCAGGACACCGAGGGAAAACAAATCCGAGCGTGGGTCCAGCTCTTCGCCCCGGGCCTGCTCCGGCGACATGTAGGCGACGGTGCCGATGGAGCTGCCCGGGCTGGTCAGTTGTTCCCGGTCAAGCACGTGGGTCTGGGTGCGCAGGGATGAGGATGCCAACGAATCGGAGGCATGGCGGCCCTCAGGGGTGAGCTTGGCCAAACCAAAATCCAGAATTTTTGCCTGCCCGCGCGCCACGAGAAAGATATTTGCGGGCTTGATGTCGCGGTGCACGATTCCTTTGGAGTGAGCGGCATCGAGCCCGTTGGCGATCTGAATGCCAATCTCCAGGAGTTCGGATATTTCGATGGGCTTGCCGGCAATACGGTGCTTGAGAGTCTGGCCCTCGAGCAGTTCCATCGCGATGAAAGGCCGGCCTTCAAATTCCCCAATGTCGTAAATCGTGCAGATGTTGGGGTGATTGAGCGCGGATGCGGCGCGGGCTTCGCGCCGGAAGCGTTCGATCGCCTGCGGGACCTGAGAAATATCGTCGGGGAGGAATTTTAGGGCGACATTCCGGCCGAGGCGCGTGTCTTTCGCTTTGTAGACCACGCCCATCCCGCCGCCGCCCAGTTTTTCCAGGACGTTGTAGTGGGACAAGGTGTGGCCAATGATAGAAGAAGTTTCGGGCACCGGGTGAACATCTTACGCTTAGCGCCTCCATCCTCGCAATCGCACGAGGGTGGCGGTAGTGGCTCAGTTTTGAATTTCTCTGCGTATTTTGCGGCCTTACTTCGCGAACTCAGCGGTCAAAGTCTCTTGATTCTTACAAAAACAAAACCCTTAACCGCAAAGGTCGCAAAGGAAAGGCCGCAAAGTACGCAGAGAAATTCAAATTGAGCCACTACCAGGGTGGCTGGTAGCGGGCTTATCTGGATTCCAGAGATTTACTTTCGTGGAGTTGCGGAAGGCAGTAGGATTCTGGGATGACTTCGACAACTCTCTCCCGACGGTCGTTTCTTGGTATGTCTGCTTTGCTGCCCTGGGCTTGGCGCAGTTTTTCTTTTAGAGGGAATCCCGCGGGGGCGATTCCGGTGGGGCTGGAGCTTTATTCGGTGCGCGATGCGCTGAAGAAAGATCCGGAGGGGACGGTGCGGGCGGTGGCGGCGATGGGATACCAGGGGGTGGAATTTTATGCGCCTTATTTTGAATGGAGCGAGGCGCAGGCCAAGCAGATGCGGAAGGTGCTGGATGAACTGGGCATCTGGTGTTACTCGACGCACAACGACGAAGGATATTTTGGCGCGAAGAACATTGCGCACGTTCGCGAGTTGAATTTGATTCTGGGATGCAAATACGCGGTGCTGGCGTGGTCGGATCCGAAACCTGGCGCGGAGGGGTGGAAGGCGCTGGCTGACGAGCTGAACTCGGCCGCCGATCAACTGGAGCCGGCGGGATTGAAGGTGGGGTATCACAATCACGACGCGGAGTGGAAGGCGGTGGGCGGGCAGGCTGCGAATAAAGAACGTCCCATGGATATTCTGGCGAAGAATACGAAGCCGTCGGTGATGCTGCAGCTGGATGTGGGGACATGTCTCGAGGCGGGGGCGGATCCGGTGGCGTGGATTCGAGCCAACCCGGGGAGGATAAGGTCCATCCATTGTAAGGAGTGGTCGCCGCAGCAGGGGTACAAGGTTTTGTTTGGCGAGGGCGTGGCCGACTGGAAAGGAATATTTCGGGCGGCGGAGAGCGTGGGCGGAGTGGAATATTACCTGGTGGAACAGGAAGGCAGCCGGTTTCCGGAGATGGAGACGGCGCGGAAGTGCCTGGAGGCGTTCCGCGCTACGCATGGAGGGCGGTAGAATAGGGTTATGCGCAGTCTGAACCAGAAGCTTTTAACCGCAGAGGGCGCGGAGAGAGGCCGCGGAGATCGCGGAGAACAAGACTGCAAAGGAAACGCTATCGCGTGTTTTTGTTGGCTTGTTTTCTTTTTGCTGATGGGCTGTAGTGCGGGAGTTTGGGGGCAGAGTTCGTCCGGGTCGCAGGCGGGGAGTTCGCCGTCGACTGCGGCGCCGGGGAATTCGCAAACGCCCGATAATTCGTTTCCGGTGACGAAGCCGGCTAAGGCGCAGGACCCGGACTTCGATCCGCCACGGTCGGACCGGGTCAATGCTAGCGACCTGGAAGGGGGTCTGGGAGAAAGTTCGAGCAAAGACACGCAGGTGGATGTGGATGCGCCGGAAAATGACGCGCGCGCGCATCCGAAGAGCGCGGAGGCAGTGGCGGAAGAGGCTGCGGCGGCAGGGAGCGCGAACGCGGTAGGGGAATTTCATCCGTGGAATCCGCATCGGGCGGCCAAGGATTTGGAGGTTGGCGACTACTATTTCAAGCGCAAGAACTACAAGGCCGCCGAGAGTCGTTACCGCGAGGCGCTGTTTTACAAAGAGAATGACGCGGAGGCCACGTTTCGGTTGGCCGACTGCCTGCAGAAAATGGAACGGCCGCGGGAAGCGCTGGAACAATACCAGGGTTATCTGAAGATATTGCCGTCGGGTCCGCATGCGCGAGCGGCGCATGAGGCGATCGAGGAGTTGACGGCGCCGGCGAAGGCTCGCGCGGAGAAGTGATGCGGGACTCGCGCGGCGATCGTGGAGTCTGGCGGCTTAAGAGCTTTTAACCGCTAAGGTCGCAAAGAACAGCCGCGAAGGACGCGAAGAAATTCTTTTTAATTTTTTGTGACCTTCGGCGGGCGGCGCTGGGGGGGGCGTTTTTTTGGGGGCGCGGATTGCTTTGCGTGGTTGCGCGGCTGGTGGCCTCCGACGCGGCTTTGCGGGCCTTCGCCGAGGATCAGGTTGGCGGGCCACTTGGGGCCGGAGTGGGCCTTCGGTCCCTTGCGGCGGACGAGATCTTCCAGAGCGTCGAGGCAGGCGTGGAACATCTGGGTGCGAAGCGGGCCTTCCACGCCGCCGCGGATCATGAGCGTGGCGGTGCCGTGCATCAGCGACCAGAGCGAGAGCATGAGGCGAGTGTGCTGGCGGGGCGTGCCACCGAGGCGCTGGGCCACGCGCTGGCGCATGAGATTGAACGAGGGCCAGGACTCATGCAGCGACGGGGGCTTGGCGAAGTTGTCGAAGAGCATTTCGAAAGCGTGGGGATGCTGGAGGGCGAAATGGAGGTAGCGTTCGCAGGCCTGGGCGAGCGTGCGGGAAGGGCTCATGGCGTCGAAGAGATCGCGGCGAGTCTGCAGGCGCACGCCGCGGAGAAGGTCTTCGCGGTCGCGGTAACGCTCGTAGACCGTGGGGGTGGTGGTGCCGGCGGCGCGGGCAACGGCGCGCATGGTGAGGGCTTTGGTTCCACCGCGAGCCCATAGGCGGCAGGCGACTTCGAGAATGCGCTGTTCGAGTTCAGGATCGGGATGCCGGGGCAACGGCTTGCCTCCTGTGAGTCCATGGGGATTTTATCTGACGAACTTCCTCTCGCGTCAGATTTAATTGACGTTAAACTAACACTGTATAACAAATCCACCCGAACAACTTAGCGGCAGTTTTAGATTCAGGCACGGCCAAAATCTGCGATAGCGCTTGGTCTGTGGGGTAAAGCAGTGGCCAGGGATCTGTTGCCAGTGGCCAGTGAAAGGCCCTCCCGCCCGTCGGCTTCGCTCAGGGCGGGCTTTGGTATCGCGTCCCCACTTCTCGCAAAGGACGCCAGAAATGGGGCACCCAGATCGCCTCAGCCATCCGGAAATTATTTTTCCACGCGGATGAAATCGCCGGTGGAAGCGTTGACCATGACCGTCAGCTTCGCGGCGTCGCGGCTGGCGCCATAGATCACATGCCAGGTGAGTTCATTGGTGTTGTGATTCCAGTCGCAGACATAACTGACGGGAGTGGCAGGATCCTTTTCGAGAATCTTGTCGCCGCCATGTTTCTGGGCGGTGGCGAAGGCCTGATCGGAATCGATTTTGAGGAAGGCAACGTCGAAAACCTGAGTGGAGGAATTTGTGGGATTGTAACTGTCCTCGGGGTTGGGGTTGATGCCGCGGGCGGGAGCGCCGTCGGCACTGCTGCCGGACCAGGTGTAGGACTTGGTGGAACGCTGCGCGGCGGATGCGAAGCTGCTGCGCCACATCGCCCACTTGCCGTCGTGACCATTGCCGCCGTCGGTGGTCACCATGGATTCGAGGCGGTAGGGCTTGGCATCGGGCGCCCAGCCGCGGGCGGCAACGAACGCTTTCTGGAAGGCGGAACGTCCGGCGAGCAGTTCGGGGCCTTTGGGTTGGGGCGCAGACTCGGCGGGCTTGCTGGGCTCCGAGGTGCATGCGCTCAGAACCGCGAGCAGCGTTATCGCGGTAAAGATGGCGGCGGCGAGAATCGGCCCGAGCCGGTTGCGCCGATGACACGTCTCACGGGCGAGTGCGGGTGCGACTTGGGCAAGGCTCCGCTTCTTCATGGCATTCCTTCCTGTGATAACTTCGGTAGTTTGCTTGGCCGGGCAACATTCTAACCGATGCAGGGGGAAACGCGAGAGACACAAGATCGATTCCCATCTCAAGAAGCTGCAAGAAGCGTTGAGCGAAGCGACGGAGGGGATGTCGGCGGAAGAGCGGAGCTGGCATTAGATATGCGCGTTGCATTTTGGGCGCGGAAAGTGGAAGTCCAGAGCCTTTAACCGCAAAGGGCGCGAAGAAGAGCCGCGAAGGACGCAAAGAACAGCTGCAAGAAAAACCTGTGTGGGTTTGGTGTATACCGCGGCGGGCGAGGACGCCCGCCGCGACAGCCGCCGGGACGGCGGCGCTACTGGTTTACTGCTGCGGCGCCGGAGCTGGAGCGGCGGCAGGGGCTGGATTGGCGGGTGGTTCGGCTCCGGCTTTGCGCGCGTTTTCCTGAATGTCGTCGAGCTTCGCCTTGGCGTCATCCAGGGCCTTTTGTTTGTCGGCGATTTGCTGTTTGTATTGCGCGTCTTCCTTGTCCCATTCGGCGGCATTGCGCATGCGGTTGCCGGCGTCGGCGTACATGGCGGCGGCGCGGAGCTGATATTCGCGCTGGGTTACGTCGAGCTCACGGGCGGCCAGGTCGATCTGGCCCTTTTGCCCGTCGATCTTGTCCTGCCACTGCTTGGCCTCGGCGGCTTTCTTCTCGGCGGCTTCCTCGGCAGGAGTCTTTGGTTGGGCCGGCCCGGAAGCGGTGCCATTCTGCGCAGGCTGGTTTTCGGAGCCATTCTGCGCGGTGGTGGCGGGGCGGGCCTCGCCGATCACCGAGAGTTTGTCTTCGGTGGGAAGATTGTCGTTGTCAAAAACTTTGGGGCGGGCTTTGGCGGGAGCGCCGTCCTTTCTTACCTGGCGGGCATAGTCGCCCAGCGATCCGGACTGGCCTTGTGAACTGGTCGGCTGAGTGGAGGGCGCCGTCTGCGCCGCCGCCGGCAAGGCGAGCAAGCCTGCCAGCAGTGATCCGAAGCCCAAGTATGCGATGCGTTTCATGTTTTCACCCATAGGTCCCACCTTTTTAAAGAATTACTTTCTTGCGGGCTCGCCATTCTTCCGCTTGTCCGCGAATCTATTTTTACCCCTGGCTGGCGGAGGCCGCTTGTGCGGTCCCGCTGCCGGGTGAACTTTTCTCGGTCAAAAATCCGCCCAGGCTGCGATCGAGCCGCGCGGCTTCTTGTGCAATGTCGGCGGCCAACAGCTGGGCCAGCTCGGGATCGCGATTGTTTGCCAGTTGCTGCGCGTATCCGGAGATGGTGGTCAGCGAGGTGCGCAGTTCGAGCGCCCGCATTTCCTGTTGCTCGCGAATCTGTTCCAGCGCGCTGAGGTCATTGATGAGGCAGGCGGCGCCGAGTAGGCTGCCATCCATGGCGGGCACGGGAGAGATGGTCACGGCGATGTGGCGCTTCTCGCCGGCCGGAGTGGTGTAATCCGTTTCCATCTGGCGCCGGCCGCCGCCTTCGCGCAGAACGGAGCGCACTTCGGCGGCGACCTGGCCGCGGAAAAGATCGTCCGCGCCCATGCTGGTGCTGGAAGCGAAACCGAGAATCTGTTTGGCGGCGGGATTCGATTGCGTGACCAGCCCGTTGGTTCCGAAGACCAGCACGCCACAGGAAAGATTGGAAAGCACGGCCTGGCTGAAGTTTTCGTTGGTGCGGGCGCGGCGCTGCTCAGTCTGCGACTGCTCCTGCAGTTCGTTCTTCTGCTGCTTGAGCTGCTGGATCACGGTGTTGTAAAGGTGCAGCGGCAAAGTTTCGAGCGAGGTCGCGCCTGCCGAAGGGATATTCGCTTCGTCCTCAATGTTCTGGCGCAGCTTGCGCATGAAGATCAGGACGATCATGAACGCAAAGGCGGACAGGAACAAAACCACTGCCGCATGCAGCACCACGGGATTGGCAAGGATTTTCACCAGAGCCTCCCATACCAGCCCAGCAGTCGGTTGCCGAAGAAAAACGCGAACAGCGCCATGCTGCCGAGGAACACGCCGAATGGCATTTGATAGTTGCGATAAACCAGCTGCGCCGATTGCCATCCGCGGCGGCGGGCGGCTTGCGCGTTGGCCAGGCTGCGCATGAAACGATGCGTGCGCTTGATCCAGACCACGAAAACGGTGGTGAGACCGAAGAACGACCCTGCGAGTGAAGCGGAGAAAACTGTGAGCACGGTCAGCTTCACGCCCAGAAACGCGCCCACCATGGCCATGAGCTTGACGTCGCCGAATCCCATGCCTTCGGTGCCGCGCCAGCGCAGATAAATGGCTCCCGCGCCGTAGATGAAGGCTGCGCCCACGGCCGCGCCCAGCAGGGAGTCGAACAGGGAAAGCAGACGGACCGCGAGATCGTCACTTAACGGCAGGCTTATGATTCCGGGCATGAACTGCGAAGCCAGGTCGTGCACCGGAACCAGCAGGCTGAAAAGCACGCCCAGAGCCAGGCCGGGCAGAGTGAGCTTGTCGGGCAGGAGCTTGGTTTCCGCGTCAGTGAAAATGAGGCCGAGCAGGAGAAATGCGAAGACGCAATATTTCGAGGTGGCCAGGGTGAGTCCGAAATGCCAGTAGCAAGCCAGGAAAAGCACGGCTGTGAGCAATTCGATGAAGACGTAGCGCGGAGAAATTTTAGTTTTGCAGTAACGGCAGCGGCCGCCGAGAATCAGCCAGCTCAGTACGGGAAGGTTGTCGTAAAAAGCGATTCCGTGTTTGCATTTGGGGCAGGCGGAACGCGGCGTAACCACCGACAAATCCAGCGGCAGGCGGTAGATACACACGTTCAGAAAGCTGCCGAAGCACAGCCCGAAGAGAAAAATCGACGTTGCGAAGATCGGGTCCACGTTAGGTTGAAAAAACATTGTTGCGAAAAAGCCGGGGCCTGGTCGCTTTAGCGCCAGCGCCTGATGCCAGTGTTAAGTTGGATTATAAGGCGATGATGCGGGCGGGCACTAAGGTACTGAAGTCACTGTCCGAACGGCCGATGGGGGACAAGCTGGCGGCTGAAACTTCAGGGTTGGATGAATCGCAACAGGGCGCCTTCCAGGGTGATGGCGGAAGGTTCCGTCGCCGGGAGCAGGCCTTGCCAGTGGCTCCAAGCGCGGGGCACGAGGCGAGTTTGCGGCGTGGGGTTTAACTGCCATCCATCGGCGGTTTCCTCGCGCAGGAGGAAAGAAAAAGCTATAGGTTCCGGGGACTGCGCTTCTGGTTTCCACTCGGCTTTCCATTCGAACAGGCTGGCGGAAAGCGTTTCGCTGATGGACTCGCGGGGTTCGATGCAGAAAATCCAATCGTGGCGGGCGAAGTGAAGACATTGGCTGGGGGTTATGCTGGCCTTCGCCGAGAATACGCGGGCTCCGTATTCGCGGGCGATGCGCCGAGTCGCGTGATTCGTCCCATGATCCACCACCACGATTTCGTCGCAGGGGAGAAGCGTTTCGAGGGCGCGGCCCATGCGCAGAACGTCATTCCGGGCGTGCAGGAGTGCGGTGATGGCGGGCATGGAGTGACCAACGTGGCGTTAGAGAAAGCCGAGAAAGAGTGTACGCGAAGGCGGGGGATAGCTGCTCTTGGCTGGCGTTTTATCCGCTGGGAAAGCTCTTAACCGCGGAGGTCGCGGGGAAATGCCGCAGAGGCCGCGGAGAAATGCTGCGAAGTGGTCTCCCGGGAAGACGAACTGTAGATTTCTAGTGGATGAATTTGTAGTCGACGATGGAGGCGGCCAGGACCACGCCGTCCTCGACTTTCTTGACTTCTTTGGAGCGCATGATGCGGCCCTGGCAGACGACGTTGCTGTTCTTCTGGCCGGAGATTTCTTCGGGCATCTCGAACACCATTTCGATCAGGGCGTTGACGGGCAACTGTTGCGGTCCGGTGAAGAGGATGCCGGTCTGGCTGATGTTTTCGATGATGCCTTCGTACCAGGTCGCGGTTTTGTTCACGCGGAAACGCAGGGGAACGTCGAGTTTCAGGCGACGGGCGCGCGGTACCCAGGACGGCCGCTTCTCGCGGGTGTGGCTGCGCTTGATGCCGGTCTCGGGCTTGGCATGCTCCACGCGCTCGATGCGGCGCATGGTGGTCCAGTCATATTTGTACTCGGCGGCACAGATCATGCAGACCTGGTAGTAGTCGCCGTCAGTGCCGCGCCGCGGCCAGGAAAATTCGTGGGAACAGCGTCCTAGCATAAGAACATCCATGAGTTTTTGCGGCATGATGGTTACTTCCGGAGCAGGTGCCTCGGTCGCAAGGCCATCATCGCCTGAAGGACTGACTTTGGGTAGGTTACTTTCGTGCAGTGGGGGAACGGGAGTGCGGTGGATCGCGCCGGAGTTTGGAGGATTCGGAGTGCGGATTGAAAATTTGCAAACGCCTGCGGCGTTGTTGCCTCGGAGTGGAGCGGGGCGTGTATCATCGGCCCATGGATGGCCTTTCCGCCGAGGTGGCGGCTTTTGTTCTCGCTGGCGGGAAGAGCACGCGCATGGGGGCGGACAAGGCCTTCGTGATGCTGGAGGGGCGCACGCTGCTGGCGCGGTCGGTGGAGTTGGCGCGGTCGGTTACGGACAACGTGCGCATCGTGGGCAGCGCGGAGAAGTTTGCGGCGTTTGCTCCAGTGGTGGAAGATGTGTTTCGCGAGTGCGGGCCGCTGGGAGGGATCCACGCGGCGTTGCGGGCGTCGGAGGCGGAACTGAACTTGATGCTGGCGGTGGATGTGCCGTTTGTGCCGGCGGAGTTGCTGCGGTATCTGGTGGCGCGGGCGCGTGGTTCCGATGCGCTTGCGACCGTGCCGCGGGCGGGTGGAGGCTGGCAGCCGTTGTGCGCGGTTTATCGGCGCGAGTTCGCGGAGGTTGCGGAGAAGGCTCTGCGGGAGGGCCGTTACAAGATTGGTGCGCTGTTCGACGTGGTGCGGACGCAGGGTGTCGGGGAAGAAGAACTTGTGGCGTCCGGGTTTTCGTGCGGTGCATTTCGTAATTTGAATACACAAGAAGAGCTGGAAGCGGCGATTGGAAACCGTGGTGGAAAGTCCTTTTGAGGCCTGTCGCAGCGCGGTCGAACACGGGGTCCTTCGACTTCGTGGCGTCTTCGCGAAACGCGAAGATGCCGCTCAGGATGACAAAAGTAAGAAGTCAGAGTTGGGAAGTCAAAAGTTACGAAATACAAGGCAATAGTACGAAGCTCAGCCAAAAGCTAAAAGCTAATTCTCATGCCCGAAAACCCGCAACCTAGTCCGTACATCTGGTTCAACGATGTCTCCAAGGCGTTTGGCGATAACGTGGTGCTTGACCACGTTAGCTTCGACGTGCTGCCGGGCGAGACGGTGTGCATTCTGGGGCGTAGCGGGGTGGGCAAATCGGTTTCGCTGCATGAAATCATGGGATTTCTCAAGCCGGATTCGGGGCGCGTGATTGTGGCCGGCCAGGACATCACCGACTATTCCGAGCAGCAGTTGGAATTGATCCACAAGAAAGTTACGATGGTTTTCCAGAACGGGGCGCTGTTTGATTCCCTGACGGTGGGCGAGAATGTTGCGTTTCCGTTGCGCGAAAGCCGCGAGCTCTCGGAAGAACAAATTTTCCAAATCGTGGACGGTCTGCTGCAAATGGTGGGCGTGCAGGAGATGCGAGATCTGTTGCCCTCCGATCTTTCGACCGGGATGAAGCGCTCGGTGGCGATTGCGCGGGCGCTCGCGGCGCGGCCGGAGTGTGTGCTCTACGATGAGCCTACGACCATGGTGGATCCGCTGATGGCGCAGTTGCTGGGCGATCTCATCAAGCGCCTCAGGCTACAGCTGAACCTGACCAGCATTGTGGTGACGCACGATATGCGACTCGCCAAGAAACTGGCCGACCGCGTGGTATTCCTGTTCGAAGCCAAGGCGATTTTCTTCGGCACTTATGCGGAAATGGAGAAGGATCCCCATCCAATCATTCAGGAATTTCTGGAGTTGGATGAGCTGAGAATCGAAGCGTGAGTAGGGCAGTTGCCAGCGGTCAGTTGCCAGCGGTCAGTTGCCAGTCAAGTCAAAACCCTTGTTCCACCAGGTCTTCGATCGTGAGCGAACTCCGCGCATCGCTCTTCATCATTTTTTCGACATACTTTGCGATCAGGTCGGCTTCCAGGTTCACGGGATCGCCGGGCTTGAGCGAGTGGAGATTGGTCTGCGCGACAGTATGCGGAATTACTGCGATGGTGCAGCGGTTTTCTTCCAGCGTCGCGACGGTGAGGCTGATACCCTCGATCGAGATGGACCCTTTGTAGACGGTGTACTTCTCGACCTCGTGCGGCAGTTCGATGTGCAGCCACCAATTCTCTGAGTCTGCGATGCGGTCGAGGGAAATCAGCTTGCCGACGCCGTCAACGTGTCCCTGGACAATGTGGCCGCCGAATCGGCCGTCGGCTTTCATGGAGAGTTCGAGGTTGACCAGAGCGCCTTCGTGGAGGCGGGAGAACGAGGTGCGCTCCCAGGTTTCGGGCGCAAGGTCGGCGCAGAATGAACCCGGCTTGATGTCGAGCGCGGTGAGGCAGACGCCGCTAACGGAGACACTATCGCCGGTTTTCAAATGTTTCGGCGCGCGTTCGGCGGTGACCGCGATGCGGCGGTTCTCGCCGCGCTGATCGATGCGGGTGACGCGTCCAACGTCTTCGACGATGCCGGTGAACATGAGAGCCTCCGGGATGAACGCAACATCATAAACCAACTACCTCGATTCACCACGGAGTCGTGGAGCGGGCTTCGGGCTTCGGCTATCGGGCTTCAGCGAACCCTTCAGTCGAAGTCTTGGTTGGTGGACCTCCAGATTTGAGAAGCCTCTCAAGAATGAAGAGCGGCGGATTCCTCGGCTGGGCTGAAGCCTGATAGCCGAAGCCCAGGCCTGGGTCTTCGTGGTGAAAAAGCTTAACCCTCGTAGGGGTCGCGGAGATATGCCTCGATCGCGAGGTCTTCGCCGAAGCGGTGCAGATGCTTCATGTTGACTCTTATCTCGCGGAATGACGCATTGGTTGCGAAAGGAACCGCGTTCGCGCCGAGGATTTGGGGCGCGTAGTAGAGAAACACTTTGTCTACGACTCCAGCGCTGAGAGCGGCGCCGTTCACCGTAGACCCACCTTCGATCATCACGCTCGTGATTTCGAGTTCGGCGAGGCGACGCAGAACGGCGGAGAGGTCTGGGCGTCCGTCGGGCGGCGTGGGTGGGAATGTTTCGACGCGTACGCCATGCGACTCCAGTTTCGTTTTCTTCCCGGAGTCGGTGGCAGAAGTGAAGACCAGAACATCGTGGTCGTCGGCGGAGTTGGCCGTGCGGGGTTCCACGCTGCGAATCAACTGTGAGTCGAGCGGCAGGCGGAGGCGCGAGTCGAGAATCACGCGCATTAGGAGCCGGCGGCGGGGACGTCCGCTGCGGTCGGTGAGCAAGGGATTGTCGGCGAGAACGGTGCCGATTCCCACCAGGATGGCGTCGTGTTGATGGCGGAGTTCGTGAGCGTGGGCGCGTGCGGCTTCGCCGGTGATCCAATGGCCGGTGAATCCGTCGGTCGCGCGGGTTTCGGCTGCGCGATTGATTGCTGCGGGCGGGGCGATTTTACCGTCGAGCGTGATCGCAGATTTCAGCGTGACCAGCGGCACGCCGTGACGAATGTAGCGGGCGAAACTTTCGTTCAGGCGGCGGGCGGGTTCTTGCAGTTGTCCGATATCCACTTGCAGGCCGGCGGCGCGTAGTTTCTCGAAGCCGAGTCCGCTGACCTTGGGATTGGGATCGGGCATGGCGGCTACGACACGACGAATTCCGGCGGCAATCAGTGCGTCTGTGCATGGGGGCGTGCGGCCCTGATGGGCGTGCGGTTCGAGGTTGATATAGAGTGTCCCGCCGCGAGCCTTGCTGCCAGCCGCTTCCAGCGCGAGGATTTCGGCGTGTTTCACTCCGGCGTAGGTATAGGTGCCGGTGCCTGCGATGTTTCCGTGCGCGTCGACAATCACGGCTCCGACGTGCGGATTCGGCGATGCCAGCCCGATGCCCTGGCGGGCGAGGTCGAGAGCGCGCTGCAGAAAATGTTCGTCGGCGGAATTGGTGGGCATGGAGATCAACTTCTACCGCGGAAACAATGGGGCGCAGAGGAAGCAGGGAACGAATTTCTATTGCTGGCGCGGAGGAAAGCGATCGAACGATTCCTCTTCGATCTCCGCGACGGCGGCGCCGCTGCGGCCTTTCGGTCCGCGGCGCAGGGGAGCCATGGTGTAGGCGTATGGGTCTGCCGGTGGCGGCGAAGGTTCGCGGCCGAGCAGACGGCGTATTTCATCCCGCAGCCTTTTCACCAGAGAACGTTTTGGCCCAATATTCCGCACGGGACCTCCTCAAGCAATCCTACTCAAATAACGAATCCACAAACTCCTGCGGCGTGAAGGGCAGCAGATCGCCGGCCTTTTCGCCGACCCCGACGAAGCGCACCGGCAAGCCCAGTTCGCGTGAAATGGCGACCACTACTCCGCCCTTGGCGGTGCCATCGAGCTTGGTGAGCACGATGCCGGTCACGCCGGCGGCCTGGGTAAACAGGCGCGCTTGCTGCAAGCCATTTTGCCCGGTTGTGGCGTCCATTACCAGCAGGGTTTCGTGCGGGGCTGAAGGGATGATGCGTTGCGCGGTGCGGCGCATTTTTTCGAGTTCCGACATCAAGCTGGTTTTCGTGTGCAGGCGGCCGGCGGTATCGACGATCACGTAGTCGGATTTTCGCGCGACCCCGGCCTGCAGCGCGTCGAAGAGCACGGCAGAAGGATCGCCGCCGGGTTTGGTTTTGATCACTTCCGTGCCGGTACGCTGGCCCCAGATTTCAAGTTGCTCAATCGCTGCGGCGCGGAACGTGTCGGCGGCGCACAAGAGCACGGTCTTTCCTTCCGAGCGAAAAAGTTGCGAGAGCTTGCCGATGGTTGTGGTCTTTCCAGTGCCGTTAACGCCAACCACCAGGATCACTTCCGGTGTGCCTTCGACTTTCTTGACTGGCCGCGAGTTGGCCACGCTCAGGATCGCCAGCAGTTCTTCTTTCAGCAGGCGCTTGAGTTCTTGGACGTTTTTGATCTGCTTGCGGTCGGCTTTTTCGCGCAGTTTCGCGAGGACTTCCTGCGTGGTGGTGTTGCCCAAGTCGGCGGCGATCAGCGTGGCTTCGAGATCGTCGAGCGTGCGGCGGTCAACTTCCTTGCCGAAGGAAACAACTTCTTCGATGCGCTCGGCGAGGTTTTCGCGGGTGCGCGTGACCGCCTGCTTCATACGGTCGAAGAGGCCGGTTTTCTTTTCTTCCGTGCTGCCAAATAAAGTCTGAATCATAAGAGGGTAAAGAGTGATTATACGGGTTATGGGCGGAGTATTAGGCCAGAGCCGGGGCTCGACGGCCCTTTGACAAGCTCAGGGCCGCCGGCTGTTGGGGACAGCCGGCGGGACGGCGGCGCTAAGGTTCGATTTCGGTTTTGGCTGGTTGGGACTGCGCCATCGGCTCCCACATTTGGGAACGAACTCGCGGGCGAGGCGCCCGCGGCCACATGGCTTGTGCCTGCTGACCGATTGTTTTAGACGCGGGTTCTTTCCAGCTCGGCGGCTTCGGAGGCGATGGATGCTGCCGGAGCAGCCAAAGGCGCTGCGGGAACCGGTGCGGACGGTGCAACCGTTGCAGCTGCGGCCGCGGCTGCCGGGGCCGCTGCGGCTACGGGGCGCCGGATGGTGAACCGCTGCAGCTTGATTTCTCCTCGTGCGTAGACCGCCAGAAGCGCGGCGACTACAACGGGATCGAGGCGTTTGCCCGCCAGGTTTTGAACGATTTGCAGCGCCTGGTCGGGCGTGTGCGCATTCTGATAAGGACGCGTGGTGGTGAGCGCGTCGAAAGTGTCGGCCACCGCGATAACCCGCGCCAGCAGCGGAATCTGATCTCCCTGCAATCCGTAGGGATAACCGCGGCCGTCGAGCGACTCGTGATGCAACTCGATGCCGGGAAGCATTTCCGCCAGTTGCGTGACCGGGCGCAGAAGGTTTGCGCCGCGGGTGGTATGGGTCTTCATCACCTCGAATTCCTCGGCGGTGAGTGCTCCCGGCTTTTTGAGGATGTGATCTTCGATGCCGATCTTGCCGACGTCGTGCAGCTGCGCGGAAATCTGCAGAATCTCCACGAAGGACGTTGGCAGATCCATTTCGTGCGCCAGCAGCAGGGAATAGCGGGTGACGCGGTCGGAGTGACCGCGAGTGTAGGGATCCTTTTCGTCGACGGCTCCGGCCAGCATCTGGATGGAGCCCATGAACAGGGCTCGGTTCTCGTCGGCGGCGCGTTTCAGGTCTTCGACGTAGTGCTCGAGTTCTTGGGACATGCTGTTGAAGGTTTCGGCCAGTTCTCCAATTTCGGTTCGGCTCCGGAGGTGGACGCGCTGGGAAAAATCTCCGCGGGCGATGGCGCGGCCGAATTGCGTGAGCACCTCGAGAGGATTGGTAATGCGTCGCGCCGCGAAGATGCTGACGAGGATGCTCAGCAATACCGCCACCAAAGCCAGAAGGCGGGCGGTGTGCTGCATTTCGTACACTCCGCTATAGGCTTCGCGTTTGGGCTTCTGGACCACGACCGCCCAGTCGAGCGCCGTAACCGGGCTGTAGGTGCCCAGCATATCTTCATCGCCCTTGGCGTCGTGTACGGTGAATTCCTTGGTGGCGACCAGCTGACCCTTGTTCCCGCTATCCACGAAGTTCCGCACGATCTCGAGGTTCTTCATGTCCTGGCCGGTGGCGAACTCTTGTGTGGCCGCAGCCACCAGCCGGCCCTGTGCGTCTACCACGTAGGGCGTGAGTCCGCCGCTGCTCGCTTCCTGCAGGCGACGTATCAGGAATCGCAAATCCACGACGGCCGCGATCATGCCCAGAAATCGCGGGCCGTACATCACGGGAGTGCTGACCAGAAAAATCGTTCGGGAAGAGGTGCCTTCGCCCACGGTCAGCGCCTGCCCGTTGTAGACACGTCCTTCACGGGCGGCGGAAAAAGCGCGCTCCAGTTCCCGGTTCAGAAAAATGTCCGGAGCAATGCCGCCGGCGTAGATTCCCTTGGCCTCGGAATTCAGCAGCGTGGCATAGGCGATTTCGTCGGAGGAGGAAGATACAAAATTTTCCAGGAGCGCGCGCAATTCCGGGGCTTGAATGTTCTTCTCGCCGATATCCCCACCGCTGGTCACCAGGACCGCCGAGGACAAGTACGACAGCATCATGCGCAAAGACCGCTCGTGCTGCGAGAGATCGTCGGCCAGCGACCGGGTCACCGTGTTCTGCAGCATCCGCTCGTTGGTCACCAGCCGCCCCCGGTTATTCGACTCCACCAGCGTGGAATAGAAATACATGGGAATAATGCTGATCACGAGAAGCACCCCGAGGATCACATACAGAATCGGGATGCGCGCGGCCGTGGATGCGTTGGAAGACAAGTCTTTCCCTTCACGTAGAATCGCGGGCGCCGGGGTCGAAGTGGCGGCGTTTTTCAAGCTATTTGGAAAATTCTAACGGGTGGGAAGAGTGCTTGACAGGAAACTGAAGGACACCGCCATTACCAAAGTACCCGAGCGGAATCGAGCGTCTGACGCGGGTTTGGCAAGATAGATCGCGGGCACAAGAACGAGGATGCTCCGCGTCTGCGCAGTTCGCGGCAGGCAAAGCTCTTAACGGCAAAGCTCCAGTTTCCAGCCCTTCTTTGCGTCCTTTGCGGCTTCTCTCTGCGACCTTTGCGGTTAAAGGCTTTTCGCTTTTCCGGACACACTAAGGAGTTGCCGTTTCGCTCTTGCCGCTGCGCGTCATCAGTTCGTGGATGGCTTCGCGCGGATCTTTGCCCTGGCTGAGGATGGCGTGCATCTGCTCGGTGATGGGCATTTCCACTCCGCGGGCACGCGCCAGGCCGACCGCCGCAGTGGTGGTGAAAATTCCTTCTGCGACCGCGCCGTGCATGCCAGCGACGATTTCCGGGATCTTGCGTCCGCGGCCGAGCTCCACGCCCACGCTGCGGTTACGCGACAAGCCACCAGTGCAGGTGAGAACCAGATCGCCCAGCCCGGCGAGGCCCGCCATGGTTTCAGCGCGTCCGCCGCAGGCCACGATCAGGCGCGTCATTTCGGCCAGGCCGCGCGTGATCAGCGCGGCCACGGAGTTGTGCCCCAGGCCGAGACCGTGGCAAATGCCGGCGGCGATGGCGACAATGTTTTTCAACGCGCCTCCGAGCTCCACTCCCACCACGTCGGTGTTGGTATAGACCCGGAATGTGGGGTCGCTGAATTCGTCCTGCACGGTGCGCGCAAGTTCCGCATCCTGCGACGCGATGGTGATCGCCGTGGGATCGCCGCGGGCTACTTCGATTGCAAACGTCGGTCCGCTGAGCGCACCCACGCGGGGTGCGCCTGCGCCGCTGCCCATCAGCACCTGGGCGATGATCTCCGTCATGCGCAGCAGTGAGCCTTCTTCCAGGCCCTTGGTCGCGCTCACGATCAAAGCCTGCGGCGGCAGGTGGGCGCGCATCTGCACGAACAGGCCGCGGCAATGTTGCGAGGGCATGACACTGACCACGATTTGCGCGGCGGCAAGCGCCTCGGGAAGGTTGGTGGTCGCTGTCACAGAATCTGGAATCGTCTGGCCGGGAAGGAATATCTCGTTCACGCGGCGTTGCGCGATCGACTCCCTCACTTCTTTTTCGTGAGCCCAGAGGCGGACGCGATGCGACCCTTTGCGCCCCAGCACCACGGAAATCGCGGTGCCCCACGCGCCCGCACCGATGACTGCGATGCGGCTCACGCGCGCTTCGCTCCCAGCCGGTTTTCTGTTCCTGCCAGCAGACGCCGGATGTTTTCGTGGTGCTTGGCGATGATGACGAGACAGGTGAGCGAGATCAGCCACAACGTGAGCGCGCTATGCCCATAGTCATGCAGGACGAGCGCGATGAGCGGAAGGGCGGCGGCCGCAGTGATCGATCCCAGCGAAGAGTAACGGAACAGCAAAACGATAATGATGAAAATCACGGCCGCGATCAGCACCGCTTCAGGAGCAATCACTGCGAATGAGCCGAGTCCGGTGGCGACGCCTTTGCCGCCGCGGAAATTCAGCCAGACGGGAAACATGTGGCCGAGCACGGCGACCAACGCCGCGAGTGCCGCGTGGACCGAGATCGGCGGCATAGAAGCCAGCAGAGTCTCATGCCCCAGAACTGTCGGCAGCGACACGTCCGGAAAAACTTGCGGACTCAACAGAATGGCGATGGTCACGGCGGCAAATCCCTTTAGAGCATCCAGCAGCAGCGTAAGCACGCCCAGGGCCGGGGACTTGCGCGAGACGTTGGTGGCGCCAATATTTCCGCTGCCGCTCAGGCGCACGTCTTCACCGCGAAAAATACGCACCAGCAGATAGCCGAAAGGGATCGACCCCAGCAGGTAAGCGATCGCGATGGTGAGAAGGATTCCCGACATTAGGTTGTTCGACAACTGCCGATGCATCTCTTATTGCAGCGCGAGCGCGACCCCCACGACACGCCGGCGCTACTTTAACGCGAAGCGCGACAACTTTGTATATCGCGACCCGCCTCGTCCCAATTCGCTTTGATACAAATAGAACTCGCGGGCGGTCATGGTACCAAACTCGGGGGTGGGCAGAACAGCCAGCTTTTCCTGCAGAAGTTGAAAACTGCGGTTGGGGCCATCTTCTTTTCGCCGGTGCGGCGATCCTGAACTGTGGGCTCCGCGAGCACCGCCGCGGGCCAGCGTGAGGTGCGGACTGAAACCGCGCTCTTCTCTTGGAATTCCGAGGCGTCCGGTTTGCCGATCGACCATCGCGGCCAACGTTGCCAGCTCAGGCCCCGCTTCGATTCCCACCCAGAAAACCCGCGGAGCCTTCGCGGTGGGGAAGAATCCATATCCGCGAAATTGCTGCGTGACCTCGCCAGCCGCGATCGTTCCCAGCCCGTGTTTGATTTCTTCGAGCATCGCCTCCGGCTGTTCTCCGATGAACTTGAGGGTGACGTGCAGCGATTCTGGCTTGGCCCAGCGTGCGTCCGGTGCGAAGCCGCTCACCCCTTCCATAAAGCGGACGATGCGCTCGCGGATAACGTCGTCGATGTCGAGAGCGATGAAGAGGCGCATAAAACAAGCTCTTGGCTGTTAGCTCTTAGCTTGGACCCCGCGATGATCGACGGTTTGCCGGTTCCAGGCTGTTCATACCCTTAATCTCCGCGCCGACAGACGCCACGAAAGAGCTCTGAGCTAAGAGCCAAAAGCCAAGAGCCAAAAGCTGTTTCCCTCACATCAGCTTCCTCCGCACCATATCCAGCGCCATGGTCGACGCGAACCAGCGGATGCGTTTGCGGTCGCCGGGAAAATTTCTTTGGACCACTTCTGTTCCGCGATCGCTCGCTACCGCGTGAAACACCAGGCCCACAGGCTTGTCCGGCGTGCCTCCAGTGGGTCCGGCCACACCGGTGATGCCTACACCAAGACTCGCCTCGCAACGGTAACGAACGCCCTCCGCCAACGCGGCCGCTACTTCGCGGCTGACCGCGCCGTGGCGTTCGATCATCTCTCGCGGCACTCCCGCGAATTCCGTTTTCAGTTCGTTGGAATACACCACGGCCCCGCCCAAAAAATAACGTGAACTCCCGCCGATGGAGGTGATGCGCTCGGCCAGCAATCCTCCGGTGCACGATTCCGCAACGGCCAGCGTAGCGTTGCGCATTTGCAGCCAGTAGCCGACGATCTGCTCCAGCGACTCGCCGTTGCGGGAAAAGACCGCGTCATCCAGCTCGTCTTCGACTTCGCCCGCCACTTCGTCCACGCGCCGCTGCGCCAGTTCCAGACTCTCGGAGCGTTTTGTGAAATGGAGTTGAACCTCACCCGCGCCCGCCAGGATGGTGGTGTCCACGTCAGTGAAGCGTTTGTAGATCGGCGATACGCGAGCGTCCACTTGCGATTCGCCAAGCATTGCGATCTTCAAAACGCGAGTTGCGAGATGAGCAATGGGAATTTTCGCACGCAGCCGTTCCCGAACTTCCGCATCGAACAACGCTTTCAGTTCGAACGGAGGCCCGGGCAGCAGCACGATGATGTGTTCACGGCCGTCGAAATTTCCACTCAGCCACTGGCCGGGAGCGGTGCCGTTTGCGTTGGGCAAAACTGTGGCGCCTTCGAGAACGTCGGCCTGCTTGGCGTTGTTGGGCGCCATCTTCCAGCCGCGTGCGGCGAAGCGTTCTTCCAGCCGCGTGAGAATCTCGGCATCGCGTCGCACTGCCAAGCCGAGAGCCTCGGCCACGGCTTCTCGCGTCAGGTCGTCTTCGGTGGGTCCCAGGCCTCCGCTGAAAATCACAATGTCGGAGCGGAACAGCGCGTGCTGCACGGCTGCAATCAGCCGCGGCAGGTGATCGCCGACGATGCTCTTGAAGATCACCTCCACGCCGAGCTGGTTGAGTTGCTCGGTGAGGTAGAGCGAATTGGTGTCGCTGCGGAAGGGCGTGAGCAGTTCGGAGCCGACCGCAATAATCTCGGCGTTCACGGCTAAAAGTGTAAATGAAAACTGGAAACGAAAACCGCAGAGGATGCGGGGGACGCAGAGGAGCGAACGACTATTCCGGCAGCAACGGCGACCCCTGGATATCCCAGGAAAGATGATGCACCGCGCTCGTAGTCGCGAGAATTACCGAGCGGCCGGGAGCGAACGCCAATCCCACCAGGCCCTGACCTGCGACCTCGATCCGCGCCTTGCCGTCGGGGGTGATCTTCACGATGCCGCGCTTGCCCGAGAGCGACGCCGCGACATACAGATTTCCGGCGACATCGAAGGCGAGTCCCTGCGGCCGGCCCAGGCCGCGATAGAACGTGCTCACCGTGCCGTGCGGATCAATCTTGTGAACCGCATCGAAGCTGGAAGTGGTAGGCCCGGTGACGAAGAGGTCGCCTTCGGGGCCAAACGCAAGGTGATAAGCCGAGACGCTGGCCTCAAGCGTGGCAAACACGAAAACCTGCTGATCGCGCCCGATCTTAAAAACCGTGCCGCTGCGGTCGCCGACGTAAAGATTCTGTTCGCGGTCAAATGCAATTCCGGTGGCCACGCCCATGCCTTCGGCATAGGTCGTGATGTTGCCGTTGGGCGTGACGCGGTAGACAGACCCGTCGTAACGCGACGAAACGTACATCTGCCCCTCGCGGTCAAACGCGATGGAGGTCGCGTTCATCATCTCCGCCACAAACGGCTTCATCGCGTAGTTGGTGTCGATTTTGTAAACGGAGACCGGGACCTTCTCGCCGCGCGGTCCCGAAAAAGTAGCGTAAATGTTGCCTTCGGCGTCGAGCGCCGGATTGGTTACGGGATGCAGATTCTCCGCAATCGGCACCGCGACCCTCACGGTTTGCGGATTGCTTACATGTCCATCGCTGGCCACCACAACCGGACCGGAAGTGGCGCCCTCGGGCACACGTGCTACAAGAAAAGCTTCGGAACTCACGACCACCGAGCCTTCGACGTCGCCGAACTGCACTTTCGGCCGCCGCAACTCCTGGGGGCGCAATCCCGTGCCAGTGATGCGAACTTCGCCGCCAGCCAAAGCCAGCGCCGGCGCGACCGCTTCAATGTGCGGTCCGCCGTTCACGCTCTTGCGTCCGAGAATGCGGTCGGAGAATCCCATGAATAGTGCCGAGTCCTGAGCGCCGAGCTGCGAGAAGCACCGAGTTGCGGCTCTCGGCTTGCGGCCGTTGCTACTATCTTAGAACGCCAAAGTGCAGCAGAAGATGCATCACCACAAATGCATATAATCCCGCCCCGACATCGTCCACCACAATACCAGTTCCTTCCGGAAGCGCTTCCAGTTGCCGGACCGGCGGAGGCTTGAGGATATCGAATCCCCGAAAAAGTATAAAACCCGCCAGAAAAGTTCTCCATCCAAAGGGGACGCCGATGAGCGCGATGAGCTGTCCGGCGACCTCGTCAATCACCACGAACTGTGGATCTTTCACTCCGGAGCCACGGGCCACGCGGGTGGCGGCAGGAATACCGACGAGCACCACGAACGCTGCGAGAACGATGGCGACCGGAGTCCGTAACGCAGGCCCAAGCCCATAGGCAATCGCGCTCCAGAGCAGAACGGTGGCGGCCGATCCCCAGGTTCCTGGCCCCGGATGCAGGCGTCCGATGCCGAAGAACGTGGCCACCAAAGTTGACCAGCGTGGCGTGGCCGTCACGAATCTTCTTCCGAATCTTCGGGATTGCGGTCGCGGACGCCTTCGTCGGCATCGGTCACCGGCGAGGCAATCACATATGCGCCGCTGGCCCACTTGCCCAGGTCGATGATGCGGCAGCGGTCGCTGCAGAAAGGAAAATCCGCGTCGGTGCTTTTCACGTTCTTCTTGCAGATCGGACAACGGAGTTTGACGATGCGATTGCTCGGCATGGCAGGAAGTATTGTAGTTCGCGCCCGCAAAGGATGGAGACTATTGTTGCGGCGCCGCACCCACCCGGCGTTAAACCATCTTCGCTAGACGATCTTCGCTAGACGATCTGCGCTAAACGATCTGCGCTAAACGATTTTCGCCACCAGATCGTAATCGTGCGCTTCGGTGATCTGGCAGCGGTAGAACTGGCCGGGCTTCGGCCCAGATTCCTCGGAGAAATCCTCTGCGGGGAAATCGTTGACGAAGACTTTGCCGTCGATTTCGGGCGCGTGCATCGCGGTGCGGCCTTCGAGCAGCAGATCGCTTTCGTCGGACGTACCTTCCAGCAGCAGATCAAATTCCCGCCCCACCAGCGCTTTCTTTTTCTTCTTGCTGATCTGGCGCTGGATGCCCATCAAGTGCTTGCGCCGCCGTTCGATCTCACGCGGTGAAAGTTTCTTGTCGAGGCTGAATGCGCCGGCGCCATCCTGATCCGAATAGGCGAATGCACCCATCCAGTCAAACTGGGCCTCGCGCACAAAATCGCAGAGTTCTTCAAATTCTTTTTCCGTCTCTCCCGGAAATCCTACAATGAACGACGTGCGCAACGTGACGTCAGGAATCGTGCGGCGCATTTTGGCGATCGACCGCAAGAAAACGTCCGCCCCGCCGCCGCGTTTCATGCGCTTCAGCACGCTCGCCGACGCATGCTGCAGGGGGACGTCCATGTACGAGCAAATTTTCTCGTGCGCGGCAATGGTCTCCAGCAGCTTGCCCGTGATCTTGTTCGGGTAGGCGTAGAGAAAACGCACCCAGCGCAGGTCTTCGATTGCGGCCAACTTCTCCAGCAGCAGGGCCAGACCGTCCTTCAGGCCGAAATCTTCGCCGTAGCAGGTTGTGTCTTGCCCGATGAGTGTGATCTCGCGCACGCCTGACTGCGCCAGGCGTTCGGCTTCGGCCACGACCGAGGCAAAGCGCCGCGAGCGGAATTGTCCGCGCAGCTGCGGAATAATGCAAAAGCTGCAGGGATGGTCGCAGCCTTCGGCAATCTTGATATAAGCCATGTGCGGCGGACCCGACAGAACGCGCGGCGTGGCGTCATCGTAAAGATAGTTGGGCAGGTCGCCGATGGCCCCTGTCCATGCTTCGCGAGCCCAGGCCTCGCGCGAAAATCGTCCCTGCGCGGCGCGGGCATCGCCTTCCGGGCGGGACTGCAGCACCACAAACGGCGAATCGCTGCCCGCGTTGTTTTGCTCAACGTTGCGCGCGGGCGCCACACCGGTTGCCGCCAGGATTTTTTCCAGTTCGCCGGTTCCCACCACGGCATCGACTTCAGGGATGTCTTTGCGGATCTGGTCGCGGAAGCGCTCCACCAGGCAGCCGGCAACCACCAGCTTCTTCGCGCGGCCATCGGTCTTGTGCCCGGCCATTTCCAGAATCGTATTCACCGATTCCTGTTGCGCGCTTTCGATGAACGAGCAGGTGTTAACCACAATCACGTCAGCGTCTTCGGCGCGCGTGGTCAATTCCGCTCCGGCCCGTGCCAGCAATCCCATCATCACTTCGCTGTCCACCAGGTTCTTAGGGCATCCCAGGCTGACGAACCCTACTTTGGTAGGCTTCGTTGGGGGCGCTGCAGGGTTCGCGGCACGGACGGGCGTTTCCTCGCGCAGATCGTCAATGGAAACGTCCGCGGGAGCGCTGATAGTGAGGTCGGTCACAGGCATGCAATCTCACTATTTTAGCATCTTCAGTGGGCACTTCCTGAGCCGGTTTGGGACCGGGTGCGGACCTGCGAGTTCCGGACCAGAAAAGATAGTAGTTGTGGATTCAAAAGGATACGGGTCGTGCTAGGCTATTGCTTACCGCCATAGTGACAAACTCCCACTTCTCCGGAGGGGAAATGTCTGAGAGACGATTGTTGGTTGCGGCCCTGGCAGTGGTAACGATTCTCGCCGCTTCGGCCGCTGCCCAGGATGAGAAGAACGAACTGGTCGGTATGATCGGCCGCATCTTCATCAGCGACCAGGGGATTCAGAACCCGCCCATACCCGATGCCGTCATCCGCTCCGGCGCCGGCCTGACTTTCGAGGCCGCCTATGCCCGCCACTTGTGGGTGACTCCGATCTACGCGATTTCCGGCGAACTGCCGGTGGCGTTCAATCTTGACGAGAAGCTGAACGCGCCGCAAGGCACGGTGCCCATCAACTACAAACAGTACTTCATCACTCCGGCGGCGCGCGTGAACCTGTTTCCCACCACCGCGTTTTCGCCTTGGGTGAGCTTCGGCGCCGGCTTTGGCTATTTCACCCAGAATGCGAACACGGTTTATGGCGGCGGGCCCAATCCTGGGAAGTCGGGCGCGACCAGCGTGATTCAAGGTGGCGCCGGTTTGGATGTGAAGGTCAAAGGCAGGTTCAGCATTCGCGGCGAAGTGCGCGACTTCTGGTCGGGTGAGCCGGACTTCCCGAATGCCCCTACCGGCCACTCGCGCCAGCACAATTATTTCGTCGGCGGCGGCGTGGTCTACCGCTTCTAGGGCGACCGATAAGATATCTAAAGGGATTGCTTTGCGTTCTCCGCGGATTTTCTCTGCGACCTCTGCGATTAGAGGCTTTTGATCGTTGTGTCAACCTACTTCTTTGTTGCCAGTTCTACTTCTTCATACAGCTCCGGCAGTCGCTGGACGTCTTCTTGCGATTTGCCAAAGCGTGCCGATTCATACGCTTCCGTGAATTGCTGAACCCGAGCCCTTAATGGTTCTTCAGGGATGATGCCGGCAAATTCCCGCGGCGTCTGTGCCGTCAGCTTCTTAACTCCACGGCGCGCCAACGACCGTGCCATGCGTTCGTACCACATGGTGGCAGCTTGCTGCGGCGCATTTTCGGGATGCTCGCGCAGCCGCCTTTCGTGAAGCCACTGCGCAATCCGGCGCAGATTTGCGAGTGCCAGGGATACGAACAGCAGGACGAGGCCAGCGCCCAGACCGAGCGCGAACCAGCGCTTAGGCGAATGCTCTACGCGCTCCTGGCTGCGGCTGGCCCAGCGCAGCATCGCGGCGTAATGCAGGCGCCACCAGACGCGCCCCCGTTCCCATACGCCGCGCGTTCCGCTGACCGCCGCGTGACCCAGGGAGAATTGGTGAGCCGCGTCGTAGCTGATCACCCACTCGCGCCAGAAGGAAGACATCGCGTCCAGATAGAGCATGGCGCGGTCCCAGCCCTGCGGCGTCCCGCTCGCGCCCGCCGGAGTCGGGTCGAAAGTCTGCCATCCGTAGGCGGGGAAGTAGGCTTCCACCCAAGAGTGTGCGTCCTTGGCGCGGACCACGTAATTTCCCGTGAGGTCGTTGAACTCGTCGCTGCGGAATCCGTTCACCACCCGCGACGGAATTCCCAAAGTGCGCAGCATCACAGCCATCGACGAAGCGAAATATTCGCAGTGGCCCTGTTTGCGCTCGAACAGAAAATTGGCCAGCGGGTCGCGCATCGCGGTGCGCGGCTGTTGCAAAGTGTAGCCGTAGCGGGTCTTGAGGTAGATTTCGATTTTCGCTGCCCGGTCATAGTTGGTGGAGGCGGACTTTGTAATATCCGCTGCCAGGCGCGGAATGCGCTCGTCGAGCGCCGCCGGCAACTGCAAATACATGGGCGCGACCTGAGGAGGATAAATCTTCCCGGCGTTGCGCAACTGCTCGGGAGAAGGAATGGAAATGTCCGATTCCGCTTCGTAGCGAGTGATGGGATGCTGAATATCCTGATCGTAAACCGCGCTGCCCGGGTCGACCGCGAGATTCCGGAATTCTCCCTTCACACTTTGCGCCCAGGGCGCCAGAAAGAAGACGTTTGTCCCGATCGGCTCCATCAGGACGCGATAGTGAATCATTTGTTCGCGTTGGCTGGTGGGTGTCGCCACGTTCTGCGCCGTGTGCCTCGGTGGGACCCGGGTCCCGAACGACGGAATTGCAAAGGCACCGCCCGGTTGCCGGTCGAGCACGAACTG
The DNA here is from genome assembly GCA_963719575.1 of uncultured Acidobacteriaceae bacterium. Taxonomy (GTDB): domain Bacteria; phylum Acidobacteriota; class Terriglobia; order Terriglobales; family Acidobacteriaceae; genus Sulfotelmatobacter. The sequence goes on along the minus strand of CAVRCN010000017.1, from coordinate 438,594 downwards.
CTGGTGGGTGTTCGACCAGCCATGCCCGTCGAAGTCCGACAAGGACACGCCGCGCCAGTGCAGATCATATCGGCCGAGATTGTCGCCTTCGATTTGCACATGCATCACCACCGCATTCGACTGCTGGATCTGCCCGATCTGGCCCAGTTGCACGTGGTCGCTGAATCCTGTGGAAAGGTCGGCGCCGAAGGAATATCCGCCCAAATAGCCGGCCGACATGCGCGGCAGCAGGAAAAACACCCCGACCGCACCCACCAGAATCATCGCCATAAGCGCAGGCGCCATGCGCGCCAGCGCGAACGCCAGATGGCGATGCTCCTGAGGATCGGCGGAATGACGGGCTTGAATGTTGGCGGTACGGCCGGAGCGCTGCATCTCCATCAATACGAAGGCCGCAACGGCGGTGAGCATGAAGGCGGCGAAGAAGAACAGAAAGACGCTGTCCACGGTCAGAATGGCGGACGCCAGCACCATAAGAAAAGCGAGAATGGCCAGCATCACGTGGTCGCGGTCGCGCCGCAACGTAAACATCCGCACCACCACCGCGAACAGCGCCAGATGGACGGTTGCGGTCAGAAAACTGCGCGAAAGAAACAGGAAATCCGCAGCGAAAAAGAGGACATACGCTGCCGAAAGGGGCGCGGTCCAGCGCTCCGGCATCACCAACCGCTTGCGTTCGGCCAGAATATAGCCACGCAGGGCGAGCGCGACTCCCACCAGAATGATCGACGGTAAATCCAGGCCCCCGGTGCTGGCGAGAGTTCCAAAGCCAGTCAGAACAAGCAGATACAGAGAAAGCTGGAAGTAATAGTCAATTGCCTTGGGGATCGGAATTACACCGGGTTGGGGTGCCTTTGGCGGCATTGGAGTGAGAAGCGGTGACTGAAACTTCTATTGTTCGACAACTGGCCCTAGAAGGGAAGGCCTTGTGATGCGGTTCTTGCACCAAAAGTCACATGTCTTCTGCGGTTTGGAAGCGCGCGCTGCCTTTGTTGTTGTTGTTGATTGTGTAGGACGGACACTCTTGTCCGTCGCTCTTGACTTTGTTTCTTGAAACCCAAGAGCAAAAAACAACGTCAAAACCGACGGACAAGAGTGTCCGTCCTACATAATCTCGCGGATGCTAGAATCATTCAGGTCAGGCATCGGTCTTACGCGACGTACTCCCGCCAACCCCGCCAGGTCCGGAAGGAAGCAACGGTAACGGGCTCTTGCGTGTGCAGTGAGGCGCCGGTGCCTGGCTTATTTTATTTCTGACCATTGATTTTTTCCCCCGATTTGGGGTTGTCGGCCCGCCTTCAACTCCTAACACTCCTTCGACAAGCCAATCCACATTCAAAAGCACGGTCAAAAGCGACGGATAAGAGTGTCCGCCCTACACGCGGGAAAAAGCAACGCCCTTGCAAATCTTTACATTCTCTTTACCAACTCTTTGCGCAAGACTGGGGTCGGGGCGCGTCCAATAGGTGGAGGCTTGGCAGGAATTCAGCTGCCGCCGCCAGCGAGGGAAAAAATGAGCCGAGTTCCATCCAGTTCGAGCGTCCCTAACGTCACGATTCGCATCTCCGGCAAATTATTTCAGGGCCATCTTTCCTACCTGGATCAACTCGTGCAAACGGCGCTGGCCTGCGATTTATGGGCTTTGCTCGATCTGGCGCAACTGGAGGAACTCGACCGGGCGGCCGTGCTTTATCTCATGCGCGGGGAAGGGCACGGGTTCGGAGTGGTGTCGTGCCCGAATTTCGTTCGGGAGTGGATGTCGTACGAATCGGCCGCTCACGCCGCGTGAGCGCGGTAGTGGCTTCTCGACGAGCGATTGCGCGTAAGGCATAGTCAGTCCCGCCCTGTCCTGCCGCTCTGTCATCCGGAGGCTGGGTTTTTGCGGGACGAAGAGCCCGCCTTGAGCTTGTCGAAGGGACCTATGCGAACTGTCGGCGACGAGGGCCGCCGGGCGCCGGCAAGGTTGCATAGGTCCTTCGCTCCGCTCAGGATGACAAATTGCATTCAGAGGAGTTCTAGCGTTTATCCGGCTGTCGCTACGTTAGACTTTCTTGCCTCCAATCCTTCACAATACTCAGTTTCGTACTCATCAGCCCTTCTTCAGGAGCTTCTCGTTTGAGCAAACCGATTCGCGCCAAGATCAGCGCACTGGGCACCTATGTGCCGCCTCGCCTTTTGACCAATGCCGACCTGGAAAAAATGGTCGACACCACCAATGACTGGATCATGACTCGTGTCGGCATCCGTGAGCGCCACATCGTGGAAAAGGGAGTGGCCACCAGCGATCTCGCAGTGGAGGCTGCCAAGAAGGCGCTGGCGCAACGCGGTTTTGCGCCGACTGACATCGAAGCCCTTATCGTGGGTACGGTTACGCCGGATATGCTTTTTCCATCGACCGCGTGCCTTGTACAGCACAAGCTGGGCGCCAAGGGAGCGTGGGGCTTCGACATTTCCGCCGCCTGCTCCGCATTTCTCTACTCGCTGCAGACGGGAGCGCAGTTCATCGCTACTGGAGTTCACAAGCGGGTGCTGGTGATTGGTGCGGACGTGATGTCGTCGGTGATCGACTACACCGATCGCGCTACCTGCGTGATTTTCGGCGACGGCGCGGGGGCGGCGATTCTGGAGCCGGCGGAAGATGATTCCGTGGGCCTGATTGATTTTATTCATGAGGTGGACGGCTCGGGCGGATGTTATCTCTATATGCCCGGTGGAGGCAGCCTGAATCCCTCGTCGCACGAAACTGTCGACAAGCGGATGCACTACGTTCACCAGGACGGGCAGCAGGTGTTCAAGTTTGCTGTGCGCAAGCAGACGGAAACGTGCGAAAAATTACTCGCGCGTAATGGGCTCAAGGGATCGGACATTGACGCATTCATTCCCCACCAGGCCAACCTGAGGATCATCAACGCAACCGCCGATCGGCTTGGGCTGCGGCCGGAGAGTGTGATCGTCAACATCGAACAATACGGCAACACCACCGCCGGCACGATTCCGCTGGCCATGAACACGGCGATCGAACAGGGCAAGCTGAAGAAGGGAAGCCTGGTGCTGCTGGCGTCTGTGGGCGCGGGGTTTACGGTGGGCGCTACGCTGCTGCGGTGGGCGTTCTAGGGGCGGGCTTCGGGCTTCGGCTCTCGGGCTTCAGCCAAGCGTCTTTGATGGCGGATCACACGCGCTGGTGCTTCTGAATTCTAATCCGATCAAGATGAATCCTCCGCGGTTGGGGAGCCGAAGCCCGAAAGCCGAAGCCCGGAGCCCGCTTTTCATGACCTCCGTAACCACCTCTTCGTGCATTTCCGTGGCACGAAACGGGGATGGACTGCTATGTTTCCGCAGTGTCCCGCCCACGTGGGGGACGGATCCGTAAGGCTTATGATTCGAACTTTCTGCTGCTTTCTTCTACTGGCGCTGGGGTCCGCTGGGCAGGCTCTGGCCCAAACCTCGGACGCCGAAAATAAGCTGATTGTGCTGGAGCACGTCTGGAACGAGGCGCAGGTGAACCGCGACGCGCCCGTCCTGGATGCTCTGGTGGCTGACACGTTCACCAATACTGAATTCGACGGTGAAGTCAGCGACAAGGCCAAGTTCCTGGCCGACATCAAGGACCCCCTGTTCAAGCCGACCGCTATGAATGTGCAGGGAATGAAGGTCAGGTTCTATCAGACCACCGCCGTCGTGATTGGCGAATACCACACCAAGGGTAGCTATCAAGGCAAGGCCTACGACCACGTGGGCCGCTTCACGGACACCTGGGTATTCCAGGGCGGGAAGTGGATGTGCGTGGCCAGCCATGCCAGCCTGCTGAAAAAGTAAACCGCGCGTTACATAAACCGTAGAAGCGAATCCCATAAAAACATTCTGAAGTATGTACCTTACGCAACCCGGATAGCGAAAGATCGGCCATGCGCTCTCTGCTCATTTTTACTTGGGCCAGCCGCTCGCGGGCTTCTTCTTCTCCAGCGACTTCTTTACGGCATCCTTCCAGTTGCCCTTGATCTTTAGGACATCTGGCTTCGGGCCGGGAGTCGCTGGCGCTTTCTTCTTTTTCATAGTTTCCACTCCAACCAATCCTACCTTCGATAGCACGCTTCCTTGTGCTTACGAATACCCTCAGCATCCGTCCGCGCCACACAGAAGACTGAATCGCTCATGCCCATAAACTTAACCACCGCCAGTCGGTACTTGAATTTGATCGGCACCGTATTTTCATCATGCGCCGATGTGGAATAAAGCTCCGAGAGTGGGTTGCAACTGTACTTCTCGTGTAGACAGAAATTAGACACGTCAACGAAGCCTAGCGGCTGTATTGGCGGCCACGGGTTTAACGAGCCATCAGCCAATTTGATGTAAGTTAACCCCGGACTGTCGTAGCAGGACACGCTTGTGTCTGTCGCGTCACAATAGGCATCCACAGTCGTGCCATTGGCAGAAACATGAGCCTCAGAGTTGTAGTGACGTAGAAACCCAGTGATCTCCCCAGTAAGCTCATATGTCAGGGCTTCGTGTTTCTTGGCCGCTGACAAGACACTTGCCAGCACGACAAATAGGGCGATCTTCCTCATTCGGAACCCTGCTCAAATTCGAGAAGAATCGTGAACGGCGCGCCATTCGCCAATTGCTTTCTGATCTGCCCGATTGCGTTGACAAAATTCAGATGCGGCGAAGTCACAGCCGAATAGTTCTTAGGGTCGCCAATAATCCAAACGCTATCGCATTTCTGGCACCGACTCGGAACTTGGATGTCATCGGGCAGCATCGTAACCCGCGTGCGGCACTGCTTACACTCGAAGGACACAGCCTTGATGTCATCCAACCCCACCACAATCTTGTGCTCAAAAGTCACAGCCACTCCTAGTTCACGGACGGCTTGTACATCAGCCGCTTGCCTTCGGCGGCACGGACTGCCAGCACCGTGCGCTCTCCATCGTTGAGTTGACGATTGTTCCACAGGAAATCAAACTGCCACAGATACCGATGCAGGTATTCCCGACTAACGTTGTGATAGATGCCCACGATGCCGCGCTTTACGAGAGCATGGCTGCTTTCCGCCGTGTTCGTGTGAACGTCGCCCCGAGCAAATTCCCGCGTGCCGTGGTTCACGGTTTCATGGTTTGCAAACTCAGAGCGAAGGCCCTTGTAGGCCGTGAATTCGTCCGTGATAATGCGGGCTTGCCTGTCCACTTCCTCACAGAGTGCTGCTTTCAGCGTATGGCCAGTAACGTCTGCCACGATGCGACGGCGTAATTGGCCTTGCCGCTCGACGGCAACGAATACGGCAGTCTTGTTCTTGGTGCCGCGCCCACGTTTGAACATGCCGCGATAACGCGGCCTCCGTGCGCCTACATACATCTCGTCGCATTCCACTGTTCCCGTCAGAATAGCCGGACTCTGCATCCGCTCCGCTGATTGGTGATCTACTGAGGCGCGGGACTGATGCGTTGCGCGGACGATTCACCATTTCGCGTGACGATCCTTCTCGCGTGACGATCCCCCTCGCGTGAAAGTCGCCCTCTCGCGACCGGTTCTTATCCCGATGGAAACTACGACTCGTCCTCCGACGTGGAAGACTCTGCTGGCGTTCGCCATTATTTACTTCGTTTGGGGATCGACGTTTCTGGCGATCCGCGTGGGGGTGCACGAAGTGCCGCCGTTTCTTCTGGCGGGCATGCGCTTTCTGGCGGCGGGAGTAATTCTCTACGCGTGGATGCGGTTGCAGGGCGACCCGTCACCTACATGGCGCGAGTGGAGATCTGCGACGTTGCTGGCGGTGCTGATTTTTGTGTTCGACTACGGGCTGTTGTTCTGGGCGGAACGGCGTGTGCCGTCGGGAATAGCGGCGGTGATGATGGCGACCATTCCGGTTTTTATGACGCTTTCGGAAATTGTTTTTCTGGGCACGCAGCGTCTTTCATTTCGACTGGCGGGTGCTCTTCTCGTGGGAATTGGCGGCGTGGCCGTGCTGGTCAGCCATTCGGAACGCCTGGGCGCGGGTGCGATTGATACTGCGGGTGCGGTTGCGCTGGTGATCGGTGCCATCAGCTGGTCGGTGGCGTCGGCGCTTACGCGCAAGCTGACGCTGCCGGCTTCGAAGAGTATGAGCTCCGCGGCGCAGATGTTTGCCGGAGGAATTTTGCTTACGCTGGCCGCGGGAGCGATGGGAGAGTTCAGGGGATTTCATCCGCAGGCCGTGTCGCGCAATGCGTGGCTCGCGCTGGTCTATTTGGTTATTGCGGGATCGATCATTGCGTTCACGGCTTATGTGTGGCTGATCCATCACGAATCGCCGACGAAAGTGGGCACGTATGCGTATGTGAATCCGGTGGTGGCGGTGGCTCTGGGATATTTGTTTGGTGGGGAAGCGGTGGGGCCACGCACGCTACTGGGGACGTTGCTGGTGCTGGTGAGCGTGGTGGTGATTACGACCACGCCGAAGAAGAAAGTACAAAGCGATTCCGCGGCGAATGGGATACCACTATCGGTGGATGCAGAGTAAAACCGAAATAGAGCAGGCCCGGACAACAGCACTGCGCCCTCGATTAGGCTAGGGGCGCCAGGATATCTTCTCCTTTTCTTGTCCCGGTCCCCAATCGGCCTCATCGTGACGGTTCTTGGGTGTGATTGTCGCGACCAACTTGCGTAGGTTCGGTCTCTGTTCAGAGAGCGATGTGCGCCCACGCTTCGCGCCAGTCTTCACTCGGATGGTTTCTGCTTTCTTCATAGAGCATTCTTTTATGGCCTTGTCATCCTCTCCGGCTTCATCAGTTGATCGAATTCCTCGCCTGTCAGATGGCCCAGTTTCAGCGCGGCTTCGCGCAGGCTGCTGTGGTCTACGTGGGCGGTGTGGGCGATTTGCGCGGCTTTGTCGTAGCCGACTTTCGGGGCCAGCGCGGTTACCAGCATGAGCGAGTTCTTTACATACCAGTCGACTTTCGCGCGATCGACTTCGATGCCCTTCACCATGTACTCGACGTAACCGTGGCAGGCGTCGGTGATGAGCGTGACCGAGTGCAGGAAGTTGTAGATGATCACAGGCTTGAAAACGTTGAGCTCGAAGTTGCCTTGTGAGCCTGCGAATCCTACAGCCGCGGTGGCGCCGTGAACCTGCACGCAGACCATGGTCATGGCTTCGCACTGCGTGGGATTTACTTTGCCGGGCATGATGGAAGATCCCGGCTCGTTTTCTGGAATCGAAATTTCGCCCAGGCCGCAGCGTGGGCCTGAGGCCAGCCAGCGGATATCGTTGGAAATCTTCATCAGCGATGCGGCCAGTGTTTCCATTGCGCCTTGCGCGAAGACGATTTCATCGTGCGCGGAGAGCGCGGCGAATTTGTTGCCGTGTGAGCGGAAGGGAAGTCCGGTGAGTTGGGCGATTGTTTTCGCGGCGCGTTCCGCGAATTCGGGATGCGCGTTCAGTCCCGTCCCTACGGCCGTTCCGCCGATGGCGAGGTCGTAAAGACCGTCGAGCACCTGCTCCAGGCGGTGGATGTCCCGCTCCAGCAGGCTGGCCCATCCTCCGAATTCCTGGCCGAAGGTTAGGGGCACGGCGTCTTGCAAATGCGTGCGGCCGATTTTAACGACGTTGTGGAATTCTTTTGCTTTGGCGGCGATTGCCTCGTGCACGCTTTTGATTGCGGGAATCAGCGCGGTCTTTACTCGTTCCGCGGCCGCGATGTGCATGGCCGTGGGAAACGTGTCGTTCGACGATTGCGACATGTTGACGTTGTCATTGGGATGAATCGGCTTTTTCGATCCCATTTCCCCACCCGCGATTTCGATAGCGCGGTTGGAGATGACCTCGTTGACGTTCATGTTGGTCTGGGTGCCGCTGCCGGTCTGCCAGATGCGCAGCGGGAACTGGTCGTTCAGCTTGCCGGAGATGACCTCGTCCGCGGCTTGCACGATCAGTTTGCATTTGTCGGCGGGAAGTTTGCCGAGATCCTGATTCACCAACGCGCAGGCCTTCTTCAGCGTGCCGAAAGCTCGGATCAGTTCCGGAGGCATGGTGTCGCGGCCAATGTTGAAGTGCAGAAGCGAGCGCTGCGTCTGCGCGCCCCAGTAGACGTGGGCGGGGACTTCGATCTTACCCATGCTGTCGGATTCAATGCGGGTCGTGGAAATGATGGTCTCCCTGTGCGTCGACCCGGAGTGGGTGCAGCCGGATCCTTCGACGAGTGTGACGAACTGAGTATTATACGGCGGCGACGAAAGACAAAGCCCCGTGGTGCGATCAGCCTGCTTCCCACCCTTCGCGAAATGCGCGCGAAGGATGGGGCACCCGCTTTGTGGTGGTGCGAGCGGAGGGTGGGCTTCCCACCTTCCAGATTCCACAATTCCCGCGTGCTAGAATCATCGGTCTCTGACCGTGCGCTGGTGCGTGCGGGATGTTGCCGATTGCTGGAGGTCCATGCCGGAATTTCTTGCTGCCGAAGACTTGCGGACGCTACCCAAGACGAAGGCGCTGCCGAGTGGAGAGGTGCGCGCGGACGTTCTCGTCATTGGGGCCGGGCCCACAGGCCTGGCCTGCGCCATCGAGGCACATAAACTCGGGCTCAAGGTGGTTGTGCTGGACAAGGGATGCCTGGTGAATTCGCTTTTTCATTATCCTGCGAACATGGTTTTTTTCACCACGCCTGAACTGCTCGAGATTGGCGACGTACCCTTCACCACTGCGCTGCAGAAGCCTACGCGTGAAGAAGCTCTGGAGTATTACCGCAAGGTGGCGGAGCATTACAACCTCGACGTCCGCCAGTATGAGTGGGTGAAGACCGTGCTCGGAGAAGATGGCAAATTCAGCATCACGGCCACCGACCGCGCCGGCAGGCCGCACGATTACCGCGTGCGCAAGGTGATTGTGTCGACCGGTTACTACGATCTGGCCAATCAACTCGGGATTCCCGGCGAGGACCTGCCCAAGGTTTCGCACTATTACGGCGAGCCTCACCCTTATTACGACAGCGAAGTGCTGGTGATTGGAGGCAAGAATTCCGCCGCGATCGCGGCGCTCGACCTGTGGCGGCATGGCGCCCGCGTGACTCTGGTGCATCGCGAAGCGCACCTGCACCACCATGTAAAGTACTGGATCAAGCCCGACATCGAAAACCGCATCAAGAACAACGAGATCGTGGCTTACTTCAACAGCAGCGTGCAGGAGATTGGCCCCGATCACGTGGTGCTGGTCACGCCGCGCGGTCCGCTACACCTGAAGAATGATTTTGTGCTGGCGCTGATCGGCTACCATCCCGACTACGATTTTCTGCGCAGCATGGGGATTGAGTTGTCGTCGGAACAATGCCGTCCGGTGTGCGATCCGGTGTCGCTGGAAAGCAATGTGCCGGGAATTTATGTGGCCGGCGTGATCGTGGCGGGATCGCGCACCAACGAAATCTTCATTGAAAATGGACGCTTCCACGGCAAACAGATCGCTGAAGACCTCAAGCATAAACTTCGGCCGGGATTGTAGGTCGCGGTTGGATCGCGTGATTCCCAAAGATCGTCTCTAGGACAAGATCAAGCCCCCACTTCTCGCAAAGGACGCGAGAAATGGGGCACCCGCCCTCAAGTAGAACCGCAGCGTCGAGCCGCACTATGGAACCGCAACCGGAGATCGCGATACCTTCCATCTCGCTGGCGTCTTACGGGCGGCTGCTCAGCGGGAACCGCAATTTTCGCCGCTTGTGGATGGCGCAGATCGTTAGTGAGATCGGCGACTGGTTCTACACGCTCTCGATTTACACGCTTTTGCTGCAGTTGACTGGGCGTCCCAGCTCGGTCGCGCTGGCGTTGGTCCTGCAGGTTCTGCCGCAGACTCTGGTTGGCCCTACGGCGGGCGTAATCAACGACCGGCTGCGGCGCAAGCACGTGATGATCGCCGCGGACCTGGTGCGCTTCGTGATTGTTCTGGCCATGTTGCTGGTTCGGTCGAGGTCGACGGTGTGGCTGGTGTATCCGCTGTTGCTGGGCGAGACCATCATGGCTGCGTTTTTCGAGCCGGCGCGCAGTTCGGTGGTTCCGAACATTGCGGCGCGCGGAGAAGTTCTCATCGCCAACACGCTCTCCTCGGTGACCTGGTCGGTGAATCTGTTGATTGGCGCTTCGGTGGGTGGACTGGTGGCCGCCTTCTATGGCCGCAACGCGGTTTTCATCCTGAATGCATTGTCGTTCCTGGCTTCGGCACTTCTCATCAGCGGAATGCGTTTCGCCGAGCCTCACGCGGATTCGGCTGCTCCGCTTCGGCCGCGCGACCTGGTGGATTTTTCCCCGGTGCTGGAGGGCATCCGCTATGTGCGCAACCACAGCCTGCTGTTTCCCACGATTTTCGCGAAGGCCGGGGAACTGATGATTGGTCCCAGCTGGGTGATTTTCACGGTGATGGGGGAGCGCGAGTTTGCGCTGCACTGGCGCGGCATGACTACAGCGCGCGGAGGCATGCTCGGCATGAGCATCCTTCTGGGCGGACGCGGGCTCGGCGCAATGATCGGACCGCTGGTGGTGGCGCGCTGGGCGGCCCGCAATGATCGCCGGCTGCAACTTGGAATTCTGTTTGGATATCTCACCGTGGCGGTTGGCTACGGAGTTCTCGGCAGTGCGCGCACCGTGTGGATGGCCGCTGCTTGCGCCATGCTCGCGCACGCGGGAGGCTCGACGGTGTGGGTTTTTTCTACAACGCTGCTGCAACTTCATACCGAGGACCGCTTCCGGGGGCGCGTCTTCGCCGCCGACCTTGGCCTCTCGATGCTGACCATTGCCGCCGGGGCCTACTTCTGTGGGCGCTTCATGGATTGGGGAGTCTCCGCGCGCACCGTAGCCACCGGCACGGGAATGATTATGCTGGCGCCGGCCGCACTGTGGGGGCTGGCGATGAGGGGTGCGATGAAAAAAAGTGAGGCTGAGGCCTCGAACCTTGACAACTCAAATCTGGCTGGATAGTTGATCTGTGCCTGGTTTTCGCCTACTCTGCATGGCACGGGCGTAGTTTGTTGGATACGCTCATCCAGATTGGCTCCCGTAGGACGCAATGGGCTTCTTTGAGTTCCGGGTTCCCGTGAAATGTCCCGTCGCAACTGTGTTCGCCACATACACCGATACTGATGCGTGGAAGCGCTGCACGGAGATCTCTGAGGTCGAGTGGTGGGGAAAACCTTGGGAAGAAGGAAGCCGCATACGCATCAAGGGCTATGGCAGCACGCGTGAAACCATCGATCAAGTGCTGCTGCATTTCGAGCCTCCGCGCAGTCTGGCCTACATAAGCCATTTCTTTGGCATGACGCTTGAAACCCGACTGACCTTCCACGCGGTCTCTGATTACGAAACCGAGGTGCAGGTTCGCGGAGAGTTCGTGGGCATCGCGTCCCGGGCTTTCGGGTTTGCGCTGGGACCGGCGATCGAGCGCGCGACCCGCTTGACCACGGAAGGCTTGAGCAAGGAATGTGGGCGGATCGCCGCATCTCAACCGCCGCCTCAACCACGGCCCAGCCCCCCGGCAGAGAGTCCATCGGATGGAAGCAGCGCGGATGCCAAACCTTGAGGACTACCCGCCAAAGACGCGGTCGATCTTGGCGGCCATGATGAAGTCACTTTCGGTGAGGCCGTCGATCTTGTGAGTCCACAACGTGATTTCTGCCTTACCCCAGGCCAGCAGAATGTCGGGATGGTGGCCCTGCTCTTCCGCCGCCGCGCCCACTTTGTTGACGAACTCCAGCGCCTTGGCGAAGTCGGGAAACTTGTACTCGCGGGCAAGGTGATGTTCGTTGGTCACTGTCCAGTTGGGGACGGACTTGTGCAGCACCTCGAGCTCTTTGCCCTTGAGCGGCGGCGTGCCGCCGCGGCAAGGTATGCATTTCTTATCGGCTAATTGTTCGGTCATGGAGATCTCCGAGGACCATTGTAGTGGTTCGGGCTAACGAAGTCTTAAAACAAGCTCTCTAGATCGCGAGCTCCGTGGATCACGCGGAGGATCACATTTTCGCCATTCTCGACTCGATAAAAGATCAGATGCTTCGGGAATCCTGCGATCGGCATCCGCCGGATGTCCTGGAGTTCATCGGCACGGAAGGCGCACGGTGGGCCGGAGTGAGGATTCGCCACGATACGAAACAGAGCCGATGTCAGCGCCTTCTCCCAGCGTTTAGCCAACGTCAGGCCAGAGTGCCGCTGGTACCAGTCGGCTTGCTCCAGGATGTCGTTCGCGGCAACATCACTGAGGCGAAGCCCTGCCCGCTTCACTTGCGGCCAGTTTGACTGCGCAGGGCGGCAACCAGGCCTCTTTTTCGTATCTCGGTAACAGCCAATTCGATCTTGGGTCCCTTGGCAGCCGCGATAAGGTCCTGTTCGAGGGTGTGAAGGCGCCGTTCCTTATCTTGGCGAATCAATTCGCGTATGTATTCGCTGGGAGTGCCCCAATCGCCCGATGCGACTTGCCCTTCAACATATTCCTTCAAAGGTTCGGGAAGGGAAATATTCAAAGATGTCATGGCCATGCCTTCATATTATGACAGTTTATGAAGGCAATTCAAATCTGTGAAACAGCCTGGACCGGCGTCCAGTCGGAGCGGGACATCGGGCGCAACTTCGCGAAGATCAGCGGTGCCCGCTAAAACGGAATATCTTCGTCGGTGATCGGCCCGGAGGCAGCAGCTTGTTCGGCCTCTGGCACACGTTGGTCGAAGTGACTTCCGCCGCCGCTGGACGACGAGGCCCCGCGTGAGCTTCCGGAATCTCCGCCGCCTTCGCCGCGTCCGCCGAGCAGGATCAGATCACTGCCAACCACCTCGGTCATGTATTTCTTCTGGCCGGAGGTTTTGTCGTCCCAGGAGCGGGTCTGCAGGCGGCCTTCGATGTAGACCTTGCCACCCTTCTTCAGATATTCGCCGGCAATTTCGGCCAGACGCTGCCAGAGCACAACGTTATGCCACTCGGTGCGGTCCTGCCACTCGCCGCTCTTGTCTTTGAAGCGCTCGTTGGTGGCGATGGTCAGCTTGGCCACGGGCGTGCCGCTGGGCGTGTATTTTACTTCTGGATCTTTTCCAAGATTGCCGATCAACTGAACCCGGTTCAGACTTTTTCCTGCCATGGGAGCTCCTTTGCAGGGGTTCACTATAGCAGAATCGGCGGTGCGGAAATGGTGCGGGATGTCACAAACGCGGGACGGAGTATCATTTTGGGCGGGGCTTTCAGCTAACAGCTAAAGGCCAAGAGCTAATTGCTTCGTGAGGTATAATCGCTCCATGCCTGCCGCACCCGGCGCCACTAAAGCCGTTGGGATGGTTCCCGACGAGATGAAGTCCGAACCCAGGTCCAAAGGGATCGCCACGCCACGCAAGAAGAAGCCGAAAGAGCTGGCGGTGATTACCGAGTGCTGCACCGGATGCGCCGGTTCGCCGGCCTGCGTGGAGTATTGTCCGGTGGAAGACTGCATGTTCTGGGTCGACGACGAAGACAATGCTCCGTTTGGCCGCATTGCAATCGATCCCATCCTGTGCATTGGTTGCAAGAAGTGCCTCAGCAAAGGGCCGGATGGCTGCTTCCTTGACGGTTGTCCATGGGACGCCATCGCGATGGTGGACACGGTTGAGGTGGAAAAAGAAGTCGGGCCGATGGCGATTTGAAGAGCAGCTCTTTGCTGTTAGCCATTAGCTCTTAGCTTGAACCGGACACCGGCTCCCCGGCACCAACTCAATACAACTTGTCATCCTGAGCGGAGGTGCGGAATTCGCGAAGCGCATGCCGCACCGCAGTCGAAGGACCTCGTGCCTCTAGAAAGCGCCGCTGACCTCGCAAGGAGTTTCCGCCACGAAATCTTGGCTGAAGTCTGATGTCCGTCCGCCCGCAAACTACTTCGCCCGCTGCTGTATCTCCTTCTCCGTCTCCGCTGCTTGCTGCCGCACGTCGTTCGAAATATCCGGCAGGTCGCGCTCGTATGGGCGAATGGCGGGAAGGTCATCCAGCTGTCCGATCAGATACAGCGCGCGCAGCGCCTCCCAGACTTGTTCCGTCCCTGGTTCGACCACTGCGATCTCGGTGCCTGCCATCACGTTCGTTCCCGCCCCCGCTACTGAATGAATCCGTCCGGGGATGGGAGAGCGAATCTCGATCACAGTTTGTGATGTCCCGGAGTTGGACGACGCGGGCGCAAGCTTGGCGATGAGACCGCCCTGGTGGATCGCCGTGCCAGGGCGGTCGGAGTCCACGATGTGGCCGGCTTGTGGAGCGGTGATTTGTGCGGGCTGCAGCAGGGCTACGATTTGCGGACGGCCGGTGGCGTCTCCGAAGCGTACCAGGGACAGTGCCGCGTTTCCCCGCACCATGGGCGAAGGATCGTTGAGCATCTTCAGCAGCGTCTCGTGAAAACCCGCGCCAGATGTGTCCTGGCCCATGACCCAGGCGTCGGTGTTGCGGACTTCTTCCACGGGATCGGCGGCCAGCGCCACCAGTTCGGGATACCACTGGGGGACAGCAGCATCGTGGTGGGAGATGCGTTCGCTGATCTGCACCAGCGCCTGCTGGATGTGCCGCGGTTTCTTGCCGTCGTGCAGGTAGGTGGTGAGCTGCTGGTCGGAGAGGTGTCGCCCGAACCACGTGTTCCACCAGAACAGAAACGGCATCAGCACAATCAACCAGCCGGTGACGAAGAAGAGAATTTTCTGCGTGCGCGACATGCCGCGCTTGGGCGGAGCCTGCGGAACAGGCTCCGAAGGCTGGACCGGTTCGGCGGGAATTGGATCGAGCGTATTTGGGCCAGCGGACATAGATGAACTATTTCACCAGAAACAAACTACTGCGCCACAGAGTCACGGAAAAATCCTGTGCGTCTTCGATGACGAGTGAAGTTGCCAGGCATTCGTGGCCGCGCATCAGTCTTCCACATCCGCGTCTAACACGCGCTCCTGCTCCAGATAATGCGACATGGCGTATTGCGCCAGAAGTGGCGTCTGGAGCCGGATTTCGGCACCGATCCATTCGCCCTTGGCGTGAGGAGCATCGGTGGCATGATTGCAGCGTCCGCCGCTTCCGAACTGCGGGCCGAAGTCGGCGCTTTGAATCTGATCGAATTGGCGGATCTCGCGCCACGCCTCGTCGCCGACCGTGCCGGAGACATCGATTTTAAGTTTCAGTACCGCCATAAGAAAATCGCGTCACTCCCAAACCGAAGAAGCGGACGTGACTCCCGGAAAACGCGTTGAGCAAAGATCACGCCGCGGGCCTCATGTTGTGGAAGATCTGGTGCGGCGATTGGCCATCAGCAGGGCGAGGCCGAACATGACCAGAGAAAACAGAGTCAGAGTCGCAATGGCTGACGACAGCGGAAACATAGATACCGCATCTGGATAGAGCAGATCGCGCAATGCCTCCACGCCGTAAGTAAGAGGATTCAGGCGCATCAGCACGCGAATCCAGAGCGAAGCGCCGCCCAGCGGAAACAGCGAGCCCGACAACAGCCACATCGGAATCAGGAACAGATTGACGATGCCGTGGAAAGCCTGCGAAGAATCCATGGGCCAGGCGATGGCGAAGCCCAGCGCAGTCAGAGCAAACGAAACCAGGAACACGACCACCGCCACCAGCAGAACCTGGACAAGGCCGAGATGCACGCCGGTAAATGGCGCGAAGATCAGAAAAATCATGCCCTGGATCGCGGAAAGCGTCGTCCCGCCCAACACTTTACCGAGCACGATTGCCGAGCGCGGCACCGGAGCGACCAGCACCGAAAGCAAAAAGCCTTCCTTGCGGTCGTCGATCACCGACATCATCGTGAAGATGGAAGTGAACAGCACCGTCATGATCAGCGCGCCGGGATAAAAATAATCCAGATAGTGCTGCTGGCTTGGTCCGCCGCCGGAGCGAAAAGACGTTCCGAATCCCGAGCCGATTACCAACCAGAACACCAGCGGCGAAGCCAGCACGCCGACCACGCGCGTTTTCTGCCGGTAGAAGCGCACTATCTCGCGCCACCACAAGGTAAACGCGGGCAGCAGCAATCCCGCTGGGGGAGCCGCAATTGGCCGGGTCAAAACTGTGCTCTGCGTTGCCATGAATCTCAACTCGCCTTTGGCGCCGGCGTCGACGCCTTCGGAGGCGCGGACGCGGCGGCTTCTTTCTTCTTATGCAGGAAGGCCAGCATGCCCGCGTCGTTCATTTCCCAGTAAGCGTTGAGGAAGAAACAACCTGCGAGCGCAAGCAGGATCAGGCTCATGAAAAGCCCATCGACGGTGGCCGAAAACGGCCACAGCGTGATCATGCCGCTCGTGAAGATCCAGACTACGCCCAGGAGAGGAATGATCCCGAGCAGCAGAGAAAGCACAAGCATCATGGCGCGCAAGCTACCTCCTGTTATCCGTGGACTGATCTTTTCCTGATTGTTTCCTGGAACCGGACGCCGCTTCTGCGGTCTCGCTCCAGAACTTGTGTCCGGTGCGGCGAATAAACACGTCCTCGAGCGCCGGCTTGCTCACCGAAATGCCCTCGATTTCTCCCGGGAAAGCTTCGACCACGTCGGTCACAAAGCGATGTCCGTTCTCGCGTTCGATCCGCACCTGGTTTTCCAGAACCGTGGTCTCGACCAGGAAGCGCGAGCGAATTCGCTCCGCCAGCAAAGCCGCGTCCCGCGTGGCTTCCAGAATAATCACATCGCCGCCGATTTCGCTCTTCAATTCCGTTGGAGTACCCAGCGCCACCAGATTGCCTTCGTTCAAGATGGCCAGCCGGTCGCAACGCTCGGCTTCTTCCATCAGGTGCGTGGTTACCAGCACGGAAACATGTTCTTCATCGCGCAGCGTCTGCAGATATTGCCACAAGTCGCGCCGCGCGCCGGGGTCCAGACCGGTCGTGGGCTCGTCGAGAAGCAACACTCCGGGATGGTGCAGCAAGCCCTTCGCCAGTTCAATCCGCCGCTGCATCCCGCCGGAAAAAGTTTCGACGCGTTCTTTGGCGCGGTCAGCCAAGCCAACGCGATCCAGAATCTCCGACACGCGTTTTTTCAGCGCTGCGCCGCGCAGGCCATACAAATGTCCCTGATGCCACAGATTTTCATACGCCGTCAGTTTAGGGTCGACGCTCTGCGCCTGAAACACCACGCCGATGAGCCGCCGTACGCTGGACGGATCTTTCGCCGCGTCCTGACCCATCACCAGTGCGCTGCCAGCCGTCGGAATCATCAATGTGGAAAGAATCCGGAACAGCGTGGTCTTGCCGCTGCCGTTCGGACCCAGCAATCCAAACAACTCCGCCGGACGCACATCGAAGGAGATTCCGTTCAGCGCAGTCCGGTTCTCATAGCGGTGAATCAGGTCTTGCACAGAAATGACGGGTGCAGCGGAAGTCTGCGCAACTTCCGGGCCGGCATCCGCGAATGCAGCAATCTTAGAAGCCACGGCAATCCTTGGACATAGAACCGGTGAACACACAACCAGTTTACGACATCCGGTCGCACATCTTCATGAGGAAACGGGCCGTTCGGTCATGCGGCCGAGGGATCCCGCTCCGCATGTCCCACCCGTTCTGCGAGAGCGACTGGAACATGCCGCCAAACCTGAATCGACAGAACCACGGTGGTTGCCAGCAGCAAGGCTCCCACCGCAACGTGCGCCACGGTGGAAAACACCATGGGAAGCTCTGGCTGCACCGCACTTCTCCCCCAGGCTACGCGAGTGACGAAGGCAGTGAAGCCCAGGCAAAGCTGTGTGATCAAAAGTGAGAGCATCAAAATCGCGGGACGCCGCACCGCGTCGATCTTCGAATACGCCGAGATCGCTCGGATCGCCGTCCAGACCAGCACGAACGTTACGATCGCAGCATTCGCCACGTGCGGCCACCAGCTCATGCCGTGATGGCGAAACATCCCGCCCAGGATGAGTTGCACGTAGAGTACGAAGATGCAGAGCAAAGTCAGCGTGAACAGACTGGGGCGGCGCGAGTCGAACTCCACGCGCGGCTGTTCCTCCACCCACTTGCGCCCGGTGAAGAGCGCGATGGCTACGGCGATGCAGAAAAATGTTTGCGCCACCGTGGCATGCGCCGTGGAAACCGCCGGAGGCTGAAAATACAAAACCGTGAGGCCGCCGAGAATGGCTTGCGCGATGACCGTGCAGAATGCGCCCACCGCCAGCCATCGCATCCAGCGCCTCCGCTCCACCAACAGCGTCCAGATTGCGATTGCCAGCGTTAGCGATACCAGCGTGCCGGCCACCATGCGGTGGCTCCATTCATAGCGTATGCCGCCGACAAAATGCGGCACCTTCACCAGGTAGCCAAACGAGGTGGGCCAGTCGGGGACAGACAGGCCAGCGTCGTTGCTGGTTACCAGCGCACCCGCGGTAATCACGACGAGCGTGGCACACGCCGTAAACACGGCGAAGGCGTGATGAGCGCGGTTGTACGGTATTTCAACGGCTTTCAGAGCAGCGCTCCCATGGTCAGGAAGGTTCGGAAGACTGCAGCGGACGTTCCGAACCTAAGGCGAAGCAGGCTGCAACGCTTGGGCAGCCTGCCCCGCGAACGGTTCGTCGTATCGAATCAACCTCAACTCAACGGATCAAACCAGGTTGCGAATCGTTTAGTCGGCAGCGGGTTTGAAGCTCTGGTCGACGGTCTTGTTTTCCTTGGCCGCAACCGTGACTTTCTGGTCCTGCTCGCCCAGCTTTTCCTGTACGAAGGCGATGGTGTAGTCGCCCGGGGGCAGTCCCTTGATTTCGTATTTCCCGCTCTTGTCGGTGACCGCATAGAACGGATTCTTGACCACGTTGATATACATCTTCATCCAGGGATGCTGGTTGCACTTCACCGGCAGCATGATTTCTTCGCGGGCGAAATTCTTTTCGATCGCCGGAGAAGATGGCGGCTGCGATTCATTCCACTCGCGATTGTCTTTCGGTGTGGGGTGGATGTTGTGGGTGGTCTGGTCGTCGTTCTTGATCTCCACGGTTTGCCCGGCCATTACTCCCAGCACATGGGGATGATACTTGCAGCCGCTCTGGTCGAGCACGGCCGGTTCCTTGGGAACGTCAAACGTGCGGCTGCCCAGGCCATCTTTCACGTACACAAACACATTGGCAAGATCGCCGTTATCGACCACGATGTTTTCCGCCGCGTTCGCGCCTTTGCAGGCGGGGTCCTGGCTCATGTCGATCTTCGCTTCTTTTGGCGCGGGCCCGTCAAATTTTACCGTGCCGCTGACCATAGCCACCGTTGCCGGATCGATGGGAGTCGCCGCCGGCGCTGCCGCTGGTTGTTCCGCCATGGAGTTGGAAGGCTGCTCCTCTTTCTTGTTGCATGCGGACGCGAATAGCAAGAAGCACAACGCCAGCGCGCTGACCGTGATCATCGTCCAACTTGTTTTCTTATTCATGATGTCGCCCTTTCCTTAGTAGTTGACGCTTACATCGCTTTCAGAGATGACGTGGACTTATCAAACACTTACTCGAACCGCCCATTCTACCGCGATCCACCACTTGCCGCTGAATGCGGCTCCACCACCGCGGCATGTTTGCGCCCAGTCGCGGGTCGAGTGACGGCCGCGTGCGCGTGCGGCATCGCCGAAGCCACTCGACGCTGCTCCTCGGGCGTGAGCTGGAAAATATAATCCGTCAACAGTTTCCGGTGATCGCCCTCATAGCCCTGGAACGAAGGCGGAGTGGGCCCGGCAAACACCCACTGGCCATCCTGCTGCTTGAACAATCCCGAGGGCATTGACGTCCCCGGACTCACGGCCTGCGGATCGGTAATCCAGCGTTCCACCCAGTCCGGCTTCAGCCGTTCCTTCGCGAGCAGGAAGTTGGGCGCGGTCGCGATCTTGTCGTGCGCGGGATCGCCCGTGGCGTGGCACTTCAGACAAGGCGCTGCCGTGCTCGAGAACAGACTGCGCGCCATGTCAGTTTCCTTGGCGGTCAGCGTCGGCACTTCCTCCGGGATGTAGGGCATCGGCTGTTGCGACAGCGCCTGGAAGAACCGCACCAACTTGCGCAGTTCGTTATCCGAGAACGAGAAGGTGGGCATGCGAACTTTCAAATACGGCCGCACCCCATCGCGATTCGTGTCGGTCGTGCTCAACGCCGGATTCGACAGGAATTTGCGCAGCCATTCCGGATCGACTCGCGCCCCTTCCGTCAGCAGTTTCGGTGGCAACTGTTCCTGCGCATCCTGATACTGCTTCATTCCCATCAGGATCGTCTGCTGTCCGGGGATGAACTGGTGGCAGCCCATGCAATTGTATTTCTTGACGATCCACCAGCCTTCCTGAATATCGTGTCGCGCATCGCCCGGCTTGTACTGATAGCTTGCAGGCAGGGAAGTCTCTTCACTTCCCATGAGGAACGTGGTGAGGTCAAGCACCTGCTCTTTGGTTAGATGCAGGTTGGGCATGCGTGAAGCGTCGAGTTCGCCTTTGATCTTGCCCTTGTCGTACACCTCGGGCTCGGCCAGTTTGTGTTCGAAGAATCCTTTCTGGTTGTACCAGGGCGCTTCCGCTGGGCCGTCCGGCAGACGCGCCAGATCCTCTTTGTTCGTGATCGGTTCGGCATCCTTGCCGCCACGCTGCGCCACCGTGGTGAACAGCGCGAAGTCGAGACGCTCAATCGGCTTGCTGCCTTCGTAGGTGAGTTCGGTGCCGATGCGTCCTTCATCCTGGAAGCCGGAAATTTCATGGCAGCCGGAGCAGCCAAAGTGGCTGATCCACTTCCGGCCTTCCGCTTTCAGAGCGGGATCGTCCATGAACGGCGCATCCGGATACGACGATGGTTCCTTCTTCTTCTGCGTCATCAGATACGTGGCGATGTCCTCGGCGTCTTCCGGCGTGAGCCGCAGGCTCGGCATCACCGTCATATTCTGCACTTGCAGTTCGTGCCCGTCGTTGGGGCACTGGCTGTGTTCAAGATCGAACTTGTAGGGAAGTCCCTTCTTGGCGTAATCCTCGGGTCCGATGTCCTTCTTCTCGTAAGGGCAATAGGGACGCGTGCGCTCCCGCGCGTTGTGAATCCAGCGCACCAGGTAGTCATAGTTCGCTTTCTCGCCGACGCGCGACAGATTCGCGGCGAAGGTTCCACCTTGCATCTGATCGCCTTCTCCGATCGAGTGACAGGCCAGGCATCCACGAGTTTCGAATAATTCCTTTCCGTGTGCGGCGTTGCCGGGCTTGTGCTTGGGCAGCGGGTCGGTCAATCCGGATTGCCAGATGTAGGCCGAGATCGACCGGATCTGATGATCGCTCAGGCGGAAGTTCGGCATCTTGGTGGTGGGACGGAAGTCCGAGGGTTTCTTCAGCCAAACCGGAATCCAGTTCTTGTTCAGCTTGAGCCGAACATCCTTCAGGTTCGGCCCTACCTTCTTCATGTCCTGCATCAGGTTGTGCGACTCGAAATCTAGCTGCTGCAAGCGCGCGTCCAGCTTGCTGTTCGCCACTCTCAAGTCGACGGCATGGCCATTCAGGCGGTTCGCTTCCTCGTTCGACTCAGCGGCATCCGCCTGCTTCATGAGATAGGCAGTCTGTTTCAGGTTGTCTTTCTTCTGAGTCTCAATCTGCTTGATCTGCTGGCCGATCGAGTTCAGGTCTTCGGGCTCTTTGTCGTATCCCTCGTAGCGATGGCATCCCATGCAACCCTTTTGCCGGAACAAATCTTTCCCATTGTTGATGGTTTGCCACTGCATATCGCCGCTCACCAGCACCATGTCTGCCGCATGGCAATTCTGGCAACCCGCTTCCGTATTTTCCTTGGGAAACAGTGGCCACAGCCAGTGCTCGTAGGTTCCGTGCCCCTTCTCGATGCTCGTGGTGGCGCGGCCATTTCCCTGGTGGCAGGGCGAGCAGCCAAACTTTTCCGGATCATGAATCTTCAATATCTCCGGTTCGGGATGGCTTACGAACGCGTCGGCATACTCATCCGGCTTCTTCTCGCCCTTTGCCATCATTGACGCCGGAGTGATTTTCAACGGCTCACGCGCGTTCAAATGGCAGGACTCGCAGCGATCGACGATGTTGGCCTCGGCGACATTGATCTGGACAATCTTCGGGTCCCAATCCGCCGTCTTCTTTTTCAAACCGTCAATCTGCTGCGGCGTCAGGTCGACCATGTGTTCGGAGATGTATTCGTCCATCTTCGCCTTGGCCGCGGTAACCGGCTTCAGCACTTCACCCAGGTCCAGGCTCTTCTTCGTTCGTTCGTCCCGGATTGCGTTGTAGGTCTCCTCCAACTGAGGAAAGTCGAACTGTTTCCTGCTGCCGTCGGGAAACACGACCGTGGCCAGCTTGCTCTTGTATTCGGCTAGTTCTTTTTGTTTGCTGGCTTTCGAAGACGGGCTTGTACTGGTCTCAATCTCATAACTGATGGCGTTCACGTACGCGCGCCGGTCGGTGAAGACGCTTTGCACCGCCAGCAGCCGCGCGCTAACCTCGTCCACTGCCGCGCGGGCTTCCGTGGCCTGTGCTTTCGAGTCTTGATAAACCTTGTCGTAGGCCTGCTTGAGCGCCACGTAATCCGGGTTCTGCTCAACGTCCTTTTCGGACGTCGCCGACTTCGACCGCTCGGTATTCAGGAAGGCGCTGTAGCGGGTCTTCCAATGCTCCTGGAAGGCCTTCCACGGGCGCTGCCCCCAAGCCTCGTCCCACAATGCCCAGAAAAGCGTCGCAACCAGAATCACCATCGCAATCACATAGTATGCGGCGTAAGACTTGCTTGTAATCAGATCCTGCTCCGGGACGGGTTTGTCGGGCACTGTTGCTCTCCCCTAAGCGTTCACGAAACGATTTTAGATTTGAGATTGCAGATTTCAGATTGACTGCCGGCAGCTATTACGCGGCCAAATCTGCAATCTCAAATCTGACTTCTGCAATCTTCATATATTGAACCAGGGTGTGATCCACACATACTTGATGTGCCACAAAAGCCGCAGCCCCATCTTCAGGGGCAGAGCCACCATGGTCAGCAGCAAGAACTGCATAATGGCAAATTGCAGCAGGCTCATGCGCTGAAAATCCTTCTTCATGCGCCGCCGGAACAGCGAATACACCAGCGCGCCACCCGCCAGGTAATATCCGCCGACCACGATCGCGCCGAAGACGGCTTTGCCCAGGTTCGACACGATGCCGAAAAGATCCGGCAAGTCGCGGTTCACCTCGTAGATCAGCCGGTTGTGATCCCAGGTTTGCCCCGGCCAGAACCACTGCCAGCCGGGCCCGCGAATGAAAGTTCCAATCAGGATCATCGAAACCCACAGAATGATGAATCCGAACAGAAACGTCGAAATCGAAAACTTGCGCTGCTTCCAGGTGTAATATCCGCTGCCCAGCGGGTTCGTATCGATATAAGGAATCACCATCAGCCCGACGATGATGACCGTCGGCATGACCACGCCCGCAATCCAGGGATCGAAGTAAACCAGCATCTCCTGCAGCCCGAGGAAATACCACGGCGCTTTCGCGGGATTCATGGTCAGATTAGGATTTGCCGGCTCCTCCAGCGGAGCGTTCAACGTGATTGACCAGACCATGAGAACGATCGTGACGATGATGGCCGCGAGAAATTCGATGCGCAGCAGGAACGGCCAGACGTGCACTTCTTTTTGCCAACCTTGTTTGAACGGCCAGGTCTTGCGGTGATGCGTCTTGGCCAGCGCGGCATCGCCTTCGAGCTGCTCGATCAACTGATCGTTGGCATGCGCCTGCTTCCACGCCAGATAAATGTAGAAGCAGAGGAGCGGGATCAAGCCCACGATGGGCACGTTGTCGGGGGCGGAACAGATTTCCCAAAGTTGTCGCCAGTCCATAAGAGTTCTCGCGTCAGGAAAACTTCAAGCTATGTAACATTCCGGTTACGGATTACATGTGCCGTTCGAGTTACGGATTGATCCGTGCCACTCTGGTTACGCATTTTGCGTAACTGTTCGGTTACGCGTTCTCCGTCTTCGCCTGCACTGCCAAAACCGCCGAGCAGCGTGCCGTGCCCGTCACTACACAAAAAAATCTTCTTACTCTCCCGCAGCCTTCGGTCCGCGACGCGGCTTGTCGGCTTCGGCTTCCAGCATCACCGGCGCCGGTCCGGAGATGCCGCCATCTTTACGCACGCGCCAGAAGTGAACAATCATCAGCACCGAGGCCACGATCGGGATCCCGATGCAATGCCAGATGTAAGACCGCAGCAACGCGTTCGCGTCCACAATCGACCCACCCAGCAAGCCGAACCGGATGTCGTTGTACGGCGTCATGCCCAGCATCGAACCGAACGGGCCTTCGTGCCCCAGCAGCGGCGTGGCTCGTGCCATGTTCGTGCCGACGGTAACCGCCCAGAAGCCGAGTTGATCGTCCGGCAGCAAATATCCCGTGAACGAAAGCAGCAGTGTAAATACGAGCAACAGCACTCCGATATTCCAGTTGAACTCGCGCGGCTTCTTGTAGGAGCCCGTCAAGAAAACGCGGAACATGTGCAGCCACACGGCGATCACCATCAGGTGGGCGGCCCAGCGATGCATGTTGCGCAGAATCTTCCCGAAGGGCACATCAGCCTCCAGGTAGAGCACGTCGCGAAACGCCTGCACCTTGCTGGGGTGGTAATAAAACATCAGCAGCACACCGGTGTAGGTCAGGATAATGAACAGGTAAAACGTGATCCCGCCCATGCCCCAGGTGTAGCTGTAGCGCACGGCATCGCGATTGATTTTGGCCGGATGCAGATGCAGGAATACGTTGGAAAGCACGCCCAGCGCCCGGTTGCGCGGCGTGTCGTCGTGCTTGTGGCGGAAGATGGAGGTGTAGACCTGCGTCTTGGTGGGATCCTTCAAGCCTTCAATCTGATCCTTCGCTTTGGAAGGGATGTCAGTCTTGAGAGCTTGAATGTCTTCCTTAACGCCGGTCGTAACCCGCTCGACCAGTCCCACCTTGCCGTTTTTCCCGTTCGTTCCGCTTGGATTGTTTTCGTCAGCCATGATTGCCTCTTGGTACCTCGCAAAGCCGGCAGGAATGCCGGCGCTCCCAACTTCGCTATCCTGGCAAATACGCTCCCGGATCGTTGAAGTGTGTTGGTTGCCCCTTCGGCCACTGGTACAGCCGCGAGGTGTCCACAATAATTTGCCCGTCGGGCGCGAGTTCAACGTGCGCGCGGTCCATGGGACGCGGTGCCGGTCCTTCGAAGTTAATCCCCTCGCTGTCGTAGCCGCTGCCGTGGCAAGGGCATTTGAACTTGTTCTCGCTCGGCTTCCAGTCCGGCGTGCAGCCCAGGTGAGTGCAGCGCGCGTAGATCACGAACACGCGGTCGGGAGTTCGATCGACCCAGATGCGGAATTTCTGTTGAAACTTAGTGTCCACGCCCAGCGCGAACTCCGAGGGATAACCAATCTTGAAAACGGTGTTGGGTTCGAAAAGAGTGCGAGGCAGAAAAAAACGGAAGAACGCGATGAACCATGCGGCCAGGAATCCCGTTACCAGGGTCCAGGCAAAACGTCGCCGGTGCCGGTCGATCTCCCTGAACGGCGCGGTGCCGCTGACGCCTGCTGACGCGGCTGCCTTCGAGGTTCCCACCGCCGGCGTCCCCACATATTTTGTGGCATCCACCGCGGCGTTGGCAGCAGGTTTCGCTGCTTCCGGATTCGGATTGACCTTGCCGCTCTCCGGTTCCGCCATGAGTCTCCTCCTGTGCTTCTAAACTTCTTGCCTAATCCAACGCAGCGGCCGCCATGTACTCCGGGGCAGCCGCCTCTTTCAGCGAATCTGCCTCATCCGCCGAAATAAGTTGATGCACCGTTTCGCTCATGGCCCGCACTACGATTTGGGCGAGCGCGAATATGAATTTCGGCGAATCGTTCAGACCAGCGCTCATCTCAAATTGCGTAAAACCCAAGCGCCGCGCAAGGGCGCGAGCCTCGTGGTCGATTTCTCCCAGCGTTTCCACGTGGTCAGAAACAAAAGCCACCGGGACGATGCACACCTCGCGAACCTGTTCCGCGGCCAGGGTATGTAATGTTTGATGCAGGGAAGGCTGTAACCATTTGCTTGCGCCCACTTTGCTTTGGTAGCAGAGACGGTGATGGTTGCTCCACCGGCCGCGCTCCATCAGCAACTGCACCGTTTCCTCGATCTGCCGCTGATAAGCGTCGCCCTTTTGAATCACCGACATGGGAACGCTGTGCGCGCTGAAAACAATTTCCGGCCGTCCGGGAGCAGGGAAGCGGCGCAAGGCTTCCTCGACTTTTTCCACCACCGCATCCAGATACATCGTATTGCGATAGAAAGACTCGACGCAATGAGTCTGGACGCTCCCACGGAACAGCCGCCGCCACTCGTTCAAGCTCGATCCCGTGGTGGTGGAGGAATATTGCGGATAGAGCGGAAGCAACACCACGTCGTCGCATTCCGCTTGCCGCAGCCTGGCGATGGCCTCGCTGGTGAAGGGATGCCAGTAACGCATGGCCACGAAACAGCTCGCGTTCACGCCCAGACGATTCAGTTCGAGTTCGAGCGCTTGCGCCTGCCGCTCCGTATTGCGGCGGATGGGAGAGCATCCGCCGATGGTTGCGTAATGATGTTGCACCTTGCGCGCGCGTGTCGTGGAGATCAGTTTAGCCAGCGCTTTGCGCCCGATGCGGGCGAAGGGAAAATCAATGATGTCGGGATCGCAAAAGAGATTGTAAAGAAAAGGTTCGATCGCTTCCAGGCTGTCGGGTCCGCCCAGCTGAAATAGAACTACCCCTACACGCCGTGTTGTGCGCGACATTCCCCTGATTCCCCAGAACGGGCGAATGTACTCCCATCCGCGGCGAGAGTCAATGGTGGAGTACAGCTCGGCGAAAAATTGTGCGAGTTGCCAAATCCGCACGACGCCATGCAAGCTGATCATGCAAGCCGATATCGAAATCCATGCCCGAGCTGCCCGACATTTCCGCCTACATCACTGCGCTCGAATCGCGCATCGTCGGTCAATCGCTGTCGCGAATCCGTTTGGCGAGTCCTTTTCTGTTGCGAACGGTCGAGCCTCCGCTGGCGAGCGCGGAAGGCCGCACGGTTGAAAAATTGCGGCGCGTCGGCAAGCGCATTGCAATCGGCATGACGGGCGACGGCGACCTTTGGCTGGTGTTGCACCTGATGATCGCAGGCCGCCTGCACTGGCGCAGCCCGGACGTGAAGTTAGCGGGGCGCCAGAATCTGGCAGCCTTCGATTTTCCCAACGGCTCGCTCGTTCTCACCGAAGCCGGTGCGAAGCGCCGCGCTTCGATGCATGTGGTCAGCGGCGAAGCGACTCTCAATTCTTTTGACGCTGGAGGAATCGACGTCTTCGAATCTGACCAGGATTTATTTCGCGCCGTGCTGTCGGCTGAAAACCATACGCTCAAGCGGGCGCTTACCGATCCCCGATTGCTCAGCGGCATCGGAAACGCCTATTCCGATGAGATCCTGCACGAGGCGCAGCTGTCGCCGATCACGCTCACGCAAAAGCTCACGCCACAGGAGTGGGCGCGATTGTATGCGGCCACGAGGCGAACGTTGCAGATGTGGATCGACCGCCTGCGGAATGAGGCGCAAGCCGCCTTTCCGGAAAAAGTGACCGCGTTTCGCAAAGGAATGGCGGTGCACGGCCGCTTCGGCCAGCCTTGTCCGAGGTGTGGCGAGAAGGTTTTGCGGATTCGCTATGCCGACAAGGAAACAAACTATTGCGCCCGCTGCCAGACGGGCGGCAAAGTCCTTGCGGACCGCGGCTTATCGCGCTTGCTGGGTTCCGACTGGCCGCGAACGCTGGAAGAGGTGGAAGCGCTGAAGCGTCGCTGACCTGTCGCCAATCACATCGATCGTCAGACCAGCCGGGTCATCGTAACCGTCAGGCGGGTGTCTTCGCTTTCTCCATTTCTTCGATCACAGCGTCAGCGAACTCCGAGGTCCCAGCCTTGCCGCCAATGTCGCGCGTGAGTTTCTCGGGATGGCGATATACGCGTTCAAGCGCGTTGCGAATTTGTGTAGAGGCTTCGTGCTCGTCGAGATGCCGCAGCATCAGCAACGCCGACCGCAACAGCGCAGTAGGGTTCGCGATGTTCTTGCCTGCGATGTCGGGCGCTGACCCATGTACAGCTTCAAAAATCGCGCAGTGATCACCGAGGTTGGCGCTGGGCACGAATCCCAGCCCGCCAACAAACGCCGCGCACAAGTCGGAAATAATATCGCCGTACAGGTTTTCCATCACCAGCATGTCGTACTGGTACGGATTCATCACCAGCTGCATGCAGGTGTTGTCGACGATGTGCTCGCCGTAGGTAATCTCGGGATATTCCTTGGCGACGGTGCGGCAGCAGCGCAGGAATAATCCGTCGGACAGCTTCATAATGTT
The DNA here is from genome assembly GCA_963719575.1 of uncultured Acidobacteriaceae bacterium. Lineage (GTDB taxonomy): Bacteria > Acidobacteriota > Terriglobia > Terriglobales > Acidobacteriaceae > Sulfotelmatobacter. The sequence continues at coordinate 410,302 of CAVRCN010000017.1, read as the reverse complement.
GGCTTTATGAATCGCGTGAATTTTCTTGCGCTGATTCTTGCGGGCATACTCAAACGCGAAGCGGGCGATGCGGGTGGAGGCCTTCTCAGTGATGATCTTCAGGCTCTCCACCACGCCGGGGACGACTTCGTGCTCGAGGCCAGAGTAAAGGCTCTCGGTATTTTCGCGCACGATAATAAGATCAACATCCGGATAGCGCGTAGGAATGTGCGGCAGATTACGAATGGGGCGGAAGTTGGCGTACAGCTCAAACTTCTGCCGCAATGCGACGTTGATGCTGGAAAAGCCGCCGCCCACCGGGGTTGTGACTGGACCTTTTAGCCCGACGTGTGTGCGCTCGATCGACTCAATCACTTCTTTGGGAATATATTCGCCGGATTTCTCGTAAGCTTCCGCTCCGACCGCAAACGTTTCCCATTCAAACTTCACCCCGGTCGCTTCCAGAATGCGGACGGTGGCCTTGCTCACTTCCGGGCCGATGCCGTCGCCAGGGATCAAAGTTACTTTATGACTCATGACTGCAGTCCCTGAGACGTTTCCTCTATGTGATTTTGCATAGTTCTGTCGAAGGTCGCTGCCGCCCTAAACCTTGCCTGCAGCCTTCTTGCCAGCCTCCGCCACATCCTTAGTTTTCACCAGATCCTTCAGTTCGTTCATGAATTCCTTCACATCTTTGAAATCCAAATAGACCGAAGCGAAGCGCACGTACGCGACCTTGTCGTAGCGCCGCAAGCGATTCATGATCAGCTCGCCCAGTTCGCTGGTTTTCCGTTCGCGCTCCGCCGATTCGATGACGAACGACTCGGCTTCATTGACGATCTGTTCCAGCTTGCTGATGGGGACGGGCCGCTTCTCGCAAGCGCGCAGCAGACCATTCAAAACTTTCTGGCGGTCGAATTTTTCCCGCCGTCCGTCTTTCTTGACCACCATGTAGGGAATTTCGTCGATGCGCTCGTAGGTGGTGAAGCGCTTGCCGCACTTCAGGCACTCGCGCCGCCGCCGGATCGACTCCGCCTCTTTGCTCTCGCGCGAGTCTACGACCTTGTCATTGGCAAATCCGCAAAAAGGACATTTCATGGCGCTGGTCTGGGTTCCTGCAGGACGTTCCTATCATCACTTCTGCCCCGCGACGCTGCGCGCAGCCGGGCAAAAGAGGAAATCACTGTCCTGTTTGGTACCACGGATTGTAACAGTTGAGCTGGGATGGAATCCCGGACGCTCGGCGAGGCAGTGGCAAGGCGAGCACCCGCCGGAGGATAGACGGCCGTGCTGAATGTAAAACGGGCACCCGCGCCCCCTGCGGTGCGAGCGCCCATCTTCCCTCATTCCCCCGATCGAGGGCGTGAAGACCGCGATCCGATTTGGCGGCTCCGGGACGGCCCGCCCAAGTCTGGACCTGTGAGTTAGAATGCCCGACCACTTCTGCCTGTTTGTCAAAATCGTGTCTGCGATTTGTAAAATCGTGGCGTAGTGTGACCCGAGGTCCCCAGCCTGGAGACGATTGACGCAGCTGTTAAAATAGTGTTTTCGCCCGAGGCATGGCCTTGCGTGTTTTTTCCCGGCGGCTCGCGACCTTCCTACTGTGCGCTCTGCCGGTTCTGGGCCAGAGCAGCACTGGAGAACTGCGCCTCAAAGTCACAGATCCTGATGGTCTGGCTGTAGGGGCCTCGGCCGAACTCTCCAGCGACGCGATTCAGTTCCACCGGTTTTTCTCCACCGATGAAGCCGGCCTGCTGATCGTTCGCAATCTCCGCTTCGGCATTTATCGCCTCAAAGTGCAGCAGCAAGGCTTCGCTTCCTATGACGGCTTCATCGAAATTCGTTCCGCGTTTCCCGTCGAATACGCCGTCAAGCTCAACATTGCCTCTGTGAGCACGGCCGTCCAGGTCAGCGCGCAAAGCACGCTTCTCGACCCCGACAGTCCGGGCGCCTCCAACCATATCGATCAGATGGAAATCGCCGATCGTCCCGCGTCCATTCCCGGACGCACCATGGCCGATCTCATCAACTCTCAGCCCGGCTGGCTTTATGAAGGCAATGCCGTCCTTCATCCCCGCGGTTCCGAGTATCAAACTCAATTCGTCGTCGACGGCATTCCTCTCACCGACAACCGTTCACCCAGCTTCGGCCCCGAAGTCGAAGCCGATGATGTTGATTCCCTCACCATCTACACCGCCGGCGTTCCCGCCGAGTACGGTCGAAAAATGGGCGGCGTAATCGAAGTCAACACTCTGCGGGATGTCCAGCAGGCTAATGGCAGCCTTCACGGCGATGTCATTCTCTCCGGCGGCAGTTTCGACACCGCCGGCGCCTTCGCACGCCTTCAGGATACCGTTGGCAAGAACACTTTCGGCGCCAGCGCCTCCGGAGCCATGACCGCGCACTTCCTCAATCCTGTCGTTCCTGAGAATTACACCAACCGCGGCACCACGGGCGACTTTTCTCTAAGCTATGAGCGCGACTTCACGCCCAAGGACCGGCTCACCCTCAGCGTTCGTCACGAGCTCTCCCGCTACGAAATCCCTAACGAGGAGCCCCAGGAGTTTCCCGAGCTCCGCTCTCCGTCGACAACGATTGCGCAGCTCCAGACCGCCGACAACTTTGAGACCATGGGGATTGCCGACTACGAGCATATTTTCTCGTCGAGCGTTCTCGCCAACGTTCGCGGCATGGTCCGCGATAACTCCCTCGACCTCGACTCCAACAGCGGTTCCTGGCCTATCGCAGCTTTCCAGCACAACGACTTCCGGGAAGGATATTTCAATGCCGATATTTCTATCCATCACGGCCACCAGGAATGGAAGGTGGGCGTCGAGTCCGACAACATCTTTCTTCACGAAAACTTCGGCGACGTCATTACCGTAGATCCGAATGATCCCGACAATCCGTTCGACCCCGGCACACCCGCAGCCTTCGCTTTCACCGGAAGCCGTCCCGACCTCGAGCAGGCCGGATTTGTTCAAGATCTCATCCACGTCGGCAAGTGGACGATCAGCGCCGGCCTTCGCTGGGACCATTACCAGTTACTTCTGAATCAGAACGCCGTCAGCCCGCGTCTCTCCGTGGCGCGTTATCTCCCGTCCGCCGGTTTGATGGTTCACTTCTCCTACGACCGCATCTTCCAGACCCCGTCGTTTGAGAACATCCTGTTGTCCAGTTCTTCCCAAGTCGCATCACTCGATCCCAGCGTCCTTCGCTTGCCTGTCCAACCTTCCCACGGCAACTATTTCGAACTCGGCGCCAGCAAGAGCTTTTTCAGCCAGCTTCGCTTCGATGCCAATTACTTCCGCCGTTACGTGAACAACTATGCTGACGACGATCAAATCCTCAGTACCGGCGTCAGCTTCCCCATCGCGTTCCGCAAAGCCATCCTCTACGGCGCCGAAGGCAAAATCGAAGTTCCCCACTGGGGACGCTTCTCCGGTTTCCTCAGCTACTCCTACATTGTCGGCAACGCATGGTTCCCAGTGAGCGGCGGCCTGTTTCTTGGCGATGACGCCACCAGCGCCACCACACAGCTCACCGGACATTTTCCTGATTCGCAGGATCAGCGCAACACCGCGCGGATTCGCATTCGCTATCAGTTAACCTCGCGTTTCTGGATTGCCGGCAGTTCCGAATATGGCAGCGGCTTGCCTTTCGATTTCGACGGAACGGAGCAGCAGGCGCTGTCCGAGTATGGTCAGGCGGTCGTCAACCGCATCAATATCAATAGCGGACGCATCAAGCCCACCCTCGCGGTCGACGCGACGTTTGGCGCCCAGATCTACAAAACAGAAAGGCTCGCCCTCAACTTCCAGGCCGACGGAGAAAATTTAAACAATCGCCTCAATGTAATCGACTTCGGAGGCCTCTTCTCCGGCAACGCCATCGGCCCGTCGAGAAGCGGCGCCCTACGCCTGGCGGCGACATTTTAATTAGCCGGGCGTTAGGCCTCTCTTAAAAGTATTGTCATTCTGAGCGAAGCGTGACGATGCGCGAAGCGCACCGTCATGCGCAGTCGAAGGACCCCCATACCCGCCCGGAACCACCACAACCCCCGCAAGGAGTTCCCGCGCGGTGTCCGGAAGCTACACCACGAAATACTTCGCTCCAGGATGATGCACAACAATCGCCGAAGTCGACTGCTCCGGCTCCAGCAAGAATCCGGAAGTCAGCCGCACCCCAACATTCTCCACCGGCTTCAGCAGCGCAAACAGCTTCGTCTGATCCTCCAGATTCGGGCACGCCGGATAACCGAACGAATAACGCGATCCGCGATATTTTTGATGGAACAAGTCGCGAATGTGCGGCGAATCCTGACCTGCGATTCCCAATTCTTCACGCATCTTTTTGTGATGAAATTCGGCAAGCGCCTCCGCCGTCTCCACGCTCAGGCCGTGCAGGTACAGATACCTCGTATACTCGCCACCTTCAAACAGGTGTTGCGTCTCGATCGAAGCTTTTGGCCCGATCGTGACCAGCGAAAGCCCGAGCACATCCATTTTTCCGGACGACTTCGGCATGAAGAAATCAGAGATGCATAAGCGGCGGCCTTCTCTTTGCCGCGGAAAAGTAAACCGCAAAAGTTCCTTTTGCCCGTCACTCGGGACTCGGGACTCGGAACTCGGAACTTCATACACCACCACGTCATTCCCGTCGCCCTGCGCGGGGAAGTATCCATACACCACCGCCGGCTCAAACAAACCCGTCGCCGCAACTTCGTCCTGCAGCTTCTTCTTGATCGGGCGAAATTTTGCTTCCACCAGCCGCACATAATCTTCCTGCGAAGCGGTCTTCAGCTGCCACTGGTTCTTGAACAGCGCCGTGTCGTTGATGTACTGGAAGACTTCGTTCAGATCGTAATTCTTGCGCACCTGCACGCCCCAGAACGGAGGCACGGGGATATTCGGCGCATCGACCACCACCGCGCTTCTTTCGGAAAACACCGGCCCGGTTTCTTCGTCGACCGCCGTAGCCTTCGCGTATTCCTTCACCGTGCGGCCCTCGGTCAATCGCGCCTGCCGCGCGCCGTTTTCAGTGATGAGGTCTTCCATGATGTGCAGCCCGGCGAAGGCGTCGTCGGCGTAAAAGACGGCATTCGCATATTCGCGGCGCAGGTCGTCCTCCACATACTTGCGGGTAAGTGCTGCGCCCCCGCAAATCACGGGGAACTCGAGTTTCTGGCGTTGCAAATCCTGGATCACATATTTCATCTCCAGCGTGGACTTCACCAGCAGCCCGCTCAGCCCAATCGCATCCGCCGAATGATCCTGCGCAGCCTTGATGATGGCGTCTCCCGCCTGCTTGATGCCGAGATTGACCACCTTGAATCCATTGTTCGACAAAATAATGTCGACCAGATTCTTGCCGATGTCGTGCACGTCGCCCTTCACCGTCGCGAGCACGATCGTGCCCTTCTGCGAGCCGGCTTTCTTCTCCATCTTCGGCTCAAGATAAGCCACGGCCGCCTTCATCACGCCCGCGGAATCAAGGACGGAAGGCAGTTGCATCTTGCGCGCTCCAAAAAGATCGCCGACAGTTTTCATGCCGTCGAGCAGAACCGTGTTGATCAGCTCTAGAGGCGAGTAGTTCTCCAGCGCCTCTTCCAGCAACGCTTCCAGCGGCTTCTTGTGCGCACCCTCGCCCACCGATTTTTCGCCGTTGATGATGGCGAACTTCAGCTTGTCTTCAGTCGAAAGCGTGTCCACGTGCGCCGTTGTCGACGCCGCCGGCTTGCCTTTCATCCCGGCAAAGTGCGCCATGTAAATCTGCAATGGATCGCGGCCGTCGCCTTGCTGGTAAATCAGCTTCCGCGCCAGGTCCACTTCTTCCTGCGGAATCTTGTAGAGCGGATAAATTTTCGTGTAGTTGACGATTGCCATGTCGAGGCCGTGGTCGACCGCCTCGTGCATGAACACGGAATTCAAAACCCGCCGCGGATAAGCATCCAGGCCAAACGAAATATTGCTCACGCCCAGAATCGTCTTGACCCCCGGCAGCTCTTTCTTGATCCGTTCCACCGCATTCAGCGTCTCGATTCCCGCCGAACGGTATTCTTCCTGTCCCGTCGAGATGGGCAACGTGAGCGCGTCGAAAATCAGATCGGTGGGATCGAGACCATATTTTTTCGTTGCCAGGTCGAAAATGCGGTGCGCGATGGCCGTTTTCTTCTCAGCAGTGAGCGCCATGCCGTCTTCGTCGATGGTGAGCGCGATCACGGCAGCACCATACCGCTTGGCCATGGGCAGAACTTTCGAGGTCCGCTTCTCACCGTCCTCAAGATTGATCGAATTGATGATCGCCCGTCCAGGGATGCGCTTCAGCGCTTCTTCCACCACGTCGGCCTCGGTGGAATCCACCAGGATCGGTGCGGGCACGCGCGTCGCGATTCTTTCGAGTATCGTGCTGATGTAACCCTTCTCGTCCTCACCGACGATGGCGCAGCACAGGTCGAGCATGTGCGAGCCGTCGTTCACCAGTTTCTTAGCTAGCGCCAGAATGTCGTCGTATTTCTTCCCCTGCACCAGCTTGCGGAAATGTTCGACGCGAGTCGTGGTGTTCATTTCCTCCGCAACGATCAAAGGCTTGGGCTCAAGGTCGAGGGGAACAGTTGTATAGGCGCTCGATGCCGCGCCCACGCGCTTCACGTCGCGCTTGGCCGGTTCAACGCCCGAAACCGCGTCAACCACCGCCTTGAGATGTTCGGGAGTCGTCCCGCAGCATCCGCCGACAATGCGCACACCGTAGTCCACGACGAAATGTTTGTGGAAGTCGGCGAGATCCTGCGGCGCGAGCTTGTACACCGCGCGTCCACCCTCGTTGTGTGGCAGTCCGGCATTCGGTAGAACCGACACTTCCTTAGTAGAATTCAACGCGAGATAGCGGACCGCGTCGTTCATCTCCTTCGGCCCAGTCGCGCAATTCAGCCCGATGATGTCCACATCAAACGGTTCCAGCGCGGTCAGCGCGGCGCCTATCTCCGTCCCGAGCAGCATGGTGCCAGATTCCTGCAGTGTGACCTGCACGGTCACGGGCAGTCGTTTTCCCGCCTTCCGCAGGGCCTCCAGGACGCCGATCGTGGCCAGCTTGGCTTGCAGAAGGTCCTGCGCAGTTTCGATCAGCAGAACGTCGACTCCGCCCTCGATCAGGGCGGCGGCTTGCTCCTCGTAAGCATCCACCATCGCATCGGAGCCAATGTGCCCCAGCGACGGCAGCTTCGTGGTTGGCCCCATCGACCCGGCCACGAATCGCGGCTTGTCTTTGGTGGAAAATTGCTGCGCTACTTCCTTTGCGAGTTGAGCCGCCTTCACGTTGATCTCGCGCACCCGGTCGCGCAGATCAAACTCCCCGAGCACAATGCCCGTGCCGCCGAATGTGTTGGTCTCGACGATGTCGCAGCCTGCGCGGAAAAAGTCGGCATGAATGTCGCGAATGATGTCGGGTCGGCTCAGCACCAGCACTTCGCTGCAGTTCTCCTTGCCCCAGTAATCGTCCAGGGTAGGATTCCGCTTCTGAATGTTGGTCCCCATCGCGCCGTCATAAACCACGACGCGTTGCTTCACGATTTGTAGAAAGTCAGCCATGTAAAGTCGTCGTTGGTCCTTGGTCGTTCGTCGTTGGTCTTTAGCGTCAATTGGTTAGTGCCCGCTCGGTCTTGACGAACCACCAACGACTATCGGCCAAGGACGGGGTTGATGCGCAAACGCCGGCCCGCTGGACCGGCGTGTCGATTGCGCTCAAACTTGAAGCTCTCTCGAAGGTTAACTCCCTGCCACAAACTGTGCGGGCGCGCCGCCATCCACGTCGGATTGGTTGAAGACCACGTTGGCGCCCATATGTGCTGGCCGGGGGGCCAGCATTTGCTCCTTGCGGTAAACCAGGTTGCTGGCGTTGAAGGTGGCCAGTTCAAATCCGTGACCGTGAGTAATCGCATCGGTCGGGCAAGCCTCTACGCAATAACCGCAAAAAATGCAGCGGTTGTAGTCGATGTTGTAGACCTTCGCATAGCGCTCCGCGCCACTGATGCGGCGTTCGGCGGTATTTTCGGCCGCCTCGATATAGATGCAGTTGGAAGGGCAGGCGGCGGCGCACAAAAAACAGGCCACGCACTTTTCCAATCCATTTTCGTCGCGCTGCAACACGTGCGCTCCGCGGAAACGCGCCTCGAAGCGCGCCCCCTTGAGCGGACCCTTGCCGTCGGGATAGTTTTCCACCGTCGTCGGCTGGAACATCTCCATGAAGGTGATGCTCATCCCCTTGGCAATCGCGGCAATATTCTTCAATACCGGCATGCCCTATTAGTATACCGAAAGGGGCAGTCACCGTGCCGTTTGGCGGTATTCGAGGATGCAGCGTGGCAATGGACAACAACAGGGTCAGCCAGGATCGAGAGAGCGCAGGCAGCCGCGTCGGCTTGTGCACCGACTGCCATTTCATGCGGGTCGTAGAGTCCGCGCGCGGCTCGAAGTTCTATCTATGCGGGCGCTCCGCCACCGATCCAACATTTCCGAAGTATCCTCGATTGCCAGTGCTGCAATGCCGCGGCTACGAGCAGAAGGCATAGTGCCGTGATCGCATGGGCAGCCTAAAACGCCACCGAACCGGGTTTTGAAGACTGTGTCCGAAGTTTTCGCATGAGATTTACGGAATAGAGAGGATGCTGAAAATCGTGCAAGATGTAGATTTGCTCATTCCAGGGTTCTGAATGAGGCCGCATCCATCGCAGGAGATGAAGCGGACAGAGTTTTACTTCCCTGCGGTCCTGGTTAAATTCCCGGATGGCGCAGAGTTCGCCCGTCCACGGATTGTGACAAGCAAACTCGGGATTCATGATGTCGTCGAAATAGCAATACACGCGCGGCAACCGGGTAGAATGCGGCAGATCGAACGCGGTCAGGGCATCCTTAGTCGAGCTGTAATAGTCCAAATCGAAAGCGGCAAAACCGATCGGATCAGGCGTGTCCATGAGCTGTTGAACAGTCTGCCTGACGTCTCCAATCACGAGCTTTGTGTCGCGACTTAGCCGATCTTTGAGCCTGGCTTGGTCCATTTTGTAAAATCCTGCGCCCCAAACATACGGCAGGTCCCGGTAATCGACGGGGTCCGGCATGCCCTCTCCAGTATCAAAGCCCAAAACCGAGATTCGAATGCCGAAATACTGAGCGACTTCGCGCGCTACCCTCTCCAGAGCGAGCAGGCCGTCTCCCCCGGCGACTCCGAACTCGATCACGGAGATGCCTTCCAGTCCTAATAACTTCGCCTGGTGCGCGGCATGAAACGTTCCATACGCATACTGAGCGCGTGCCCAGGCTCCATAGCGGGTGCGTAATTCCACTGAGCCCACGGGGAAGCGACGCCAAAGCGATACAACTTTGGGCAAAGAAGTAACGGTTCTTAGTAGCAGATCGCCGATCACGCTTGCGCCTTGTTTAAGAAGCAGCAATCGAGTTTTGATCTCGTCAGCGGCATGTCGTAGGCGTGCGGCTTGATGCTTCGCGAGTTAACATCGACCATCATCAATCTATTCCCAGCTCTTTGGCCAGCGCCTTCCACTTGCTGTCGACGAGCGCGCGGGTCTTTGCATCCATCACAATCTCATCCGGCCACGGTCGCACAAAGCCTTCGCTCGCCCACTTGCGGGTGGCGTCGATGCCCATTTTCGATCCGTAGTTCGGCAGGCGCGAGGCGTGGTCGAGCGAATCGACGGGACCAAGCATGAATTGAATGTCGCGCTCCGGATCGATGTGGTTGAGCACTTTCAACGTAACGTCCGCGAGATTCTGCACGTCAACGTCTTCGTCAACCACGATGACGCATTTGGTGAACATGGCCTGCCCCAGCGACCAGATCGCATTCATTACTTTACGGGCCTGCCCGGGATATGACTTCCTAATGGAAACGATCATCAGATTGTGGAACACGCCTTCGATGGGCAAGTTGATGTCGACCAGTTCAGGGATCGTCAGTTTCATCAGCGGCAGGAAAATGCGCTCGACCGCCTTGCCCATGAAAGCGTCTTCCTGCGGCGGCTTGCCCACGATCGTCGTAGCGTAGATGGGATCTTTGCGGTGCGTGACGCAGGTGAGGTGAAAGACGGGATAGAGATCCTCCAGCGAGTAGAAACCAGTGTGGTCGCCGAACGGGCCCTCGGTGCGGAGTTCGTCGAGCTGGACGTGGCCCTCGAGCACAATTTCACTGGAGGCGGGAACTTCCAGGTCGACGGTTTCACATTTCACAAGTTCGACCGGGGCCCCGCGCAGAAAGCCGGCGATGAGATATTCCTCGACATCGGGCGGCGCAGGAACGATGGCCGAGAACGTAACAGCAGGGTCGGTGCCGATGGCGATTGCCACTTCCATTTTTCCGGATGGGCGGTCGCCTTCGGCGAGCACCGACCCGCCGGAACTGCGCGCCATGATGTCGACGGATGTGGAATTCCCACTTCTCCCAAAGGAAGGGAGAAGTGGGGCACCCGCAGTTTTTTCTGAGTCAGCTTTTTGTGCGGCGCGGCGCAGGGCTTCGCGGTAATGCTCGGCTCCGATTTTCTGGCGCTGCCAATGCATCCCGGTGGTGCGCTCGTCGTACACCTGCATGCGGTACATGCCCAGGTTGCGCTTGCCGGACTTGGGATCGCGCGTGGTCACGCAAGGCAGAGTGATGAAGCGTCCCGCGTCTTGCGGCCAGCATTGCAGAATCGGAAAATCGAGCAGGGAAAAGTTCTCGCGCTTGATCACTTCTTTGCAGGGACCCGTGGCAACAATCTTAGGAAAGAACTTCCCCATCTCGGCCAGCATGGGAAGCATTTTGATCTTGTCCAGAAAACCTTGCGGCGATTTCACGTCCATGAATACGCGAATGCGGTCGGCAATTTCATCGAGAGACGAGACGCCGAGAGCCAGCTTCATGCGGGCTTCGGAGCCGAACTGGTTGATCAGAACCTTGGATCCGGGATGGCTCTTCACGTTCTCGAAAAGAAGAGCAGGCCCGCCGGGGACGCCTTTGGCATCGCGGCTTTTCGAGACGCGGTCCGTGATCTCAGCGATCTCAAGTATGGGATCGACTTCAGTCTGGACGCGCTTCAGTTCGCCCGCGCGCTCAAGCACGGCGATCCACTGGCGGAGGTCGTCGAAGGGCAAAGCATTCTCCCAGAGTGACGGACGATAATAGACGGACGATTATAAGGGATTCAGAAGATCGAGAACGGCTGGCTCGACCTGTTTCCAGGCCGGCGTTCGCGGGTCAATCAGATCGAAGTGATCGGCCTCTGGAATCTCCAGCAGGTGCACGTCTTCTTTTTCTTTGCCGGTCCGCCGTCGTTTGGCCGCGACGTAGTCGCGGCTGAACGCGGGCGGAACAACATCGTCCGCCGCGCCGTGAATCAGCCACTGGCGCGCCCCGGGAATCGAGAGCTGCATGGGATCGGCTTCGCAGTAGTGGTCGGGAACCTGACCCGGCGTACCGCGCAGGAACTCGACCACAGCATCATTGCTGAGGTGCAGTTGGAGGGCATCTCTCAGGTCCACCACGCCCGCCAGAGATACGACTCGCGTCACGCTCGGTTCATGACCGGCCAGACAAAGCGCAAGCTGGCTCCCGGAGGAGTGGCCCATGACGAGAAACCTCCTCGGATCAAGATTGTGCTGGCCGGCGCTTTGCAGAAGAAAGTTGTAAGCGCTGCGGATATCGGCGAACGTGTTGGGCCAGCCTCCGCCTTCGTTTCCCACGCGGCGATATTCGAGATTCGCGGTCGCCACACCCTTTGCCGTCAGCGCCGCACAAAGGTGGCCCACGTGATCCAGGTTGTACTTGGCCCGCCAGTACCCGCCGTGAATGTTGATGACGAGAGGAAAAGAGTTCTTCGATTTCTTCCCGTCTCCAGGCAGCTCGTCTTTCGGCAGGCGCAGATCGAAAAACTGATTCGGGTCAGATCCGTAAGCGATTCGCGCATCCGCCGGAGGTGCCGCAAGAGACAGGATGGAATCGGACATCAGGAAGAGAATAGCACCGGGTCTTCCCCGCGCCCCGCGCCCCCGCCCTATTCGTAGCGCAGCGCCTCGATCGGGTCCAAATTCGCCGCGCGCAGCGCCGGCACCATTCCGCTGACCACCCCGACCACGCCCAGAATCCCCGTAGCCACGATCAGAATTCCAGGTGAAACAATCAGCCGGATATCCGCAGCCTCGGCGTGCTTGGCCAGCGCGCTATAGAACGTGAGGCGTCCCGCCGCCAAAGAAACCGCGTAGGAGAGAGCGATTCCGAGAACGCCGCCGGCGGCGGTAATCACCATCGCTTCGGCGAGAAATTGAAACAGAATGTCGTGCCGCCGCGCCCCCAGCGCTTTTTCCACGCCGATTTCGCGCGTGCGCTGCGTCACCGACACCAGCATGATGTTCATCAGGCCAACGCCCCCAATGCCCAGCGTGACCGTCCCGATGAATGCCAGCAGAACCTTCAGCGCGGTCGAGATGATGTCAAACTGCGACAGTTGCTTCTGCGCATCGAACACAAACACGGCGCGCGGATCGTCCGGCTTAAAGCCGTGGGCGGCGGCCAGCGAATCGCGAATCGTCTTCGCCATCTTGGCATGATCGAGCCCCGCGGAATCCAGCCACATGCCGTCGAGGTAGTGGTTGTCCTTGAGAACATCCATGGAGTTGTAAGGGATGTAGACCACGCGGTTGTTGTCGTTGTCGCCTTCCTGCATTCTCGGTTTGCCCACGCCAATTACTTCGAACGTCACCCCGTCGATGCGAATCGATTGACCAACCGCGGGCATGCCGGAAAAGAGCTTGTCCCGGGCTTCGGAGCCGATCACCGCGTAGAGACCGTGTTGCATATTGTCGGCGTCGTTGATAAAACGCCCTTGCTCGATATCCAGGTTCCAGATCTCCTGGATCGCCGGATCGAGTCCCATCACCGGGAAGGTAAACGACCGGTTGTCGTTCTGCACCGTCGAATCCTTCTGTGACATGCGCACCACGTGTTTGGCCAGCGGAATGTTGTTACGCAGCAGTTCGACATCGTCGCTGGTAAAGCGGACCAGCGCTCCCGCCTTGTTCCCGCCTGCCTGCTGCGAAGTGCGTCCCGGGAAAACGCCCACCGCGGTCGCGCCGAAACTCTCAAAGATGGTCTCGATGGCGTGTGCAAAGCCGTTGCCATACGCCAGCAGAAGCACCACTGTAGCAATGCCCCAGGCCATCCCTGCCATGGTCAGCAGGGTCTTACGCAAGTCGTGGCGCATGGCCGAATAGGCCTGCGTCAGCAGGTCGCCATAGGCGGCGAACGCCGGCAATTCGAAACGTCTTCGGCGCTGCGCGGCCGACTCGGGCCGTGCATCTGAAAATTTGTCCGGCAATTCGTCCGGTGGTTTATGCATATTATTCCTTGCGAAGGGCCTCTACCGGTTCCAGCAGCGCCGCCCGGCGCGCCGGATAAAGTCCGGCCGCGACACCCGCAATTCCCAACGACACCACCGCCAGCACAGCCGTGGATACCACCAGCTTGGGAGGGTCAAATCCCTGCCCGAGGTCGACGCCTGAGAGCAAGGCCATGAGCCCCGCAGCGCCGCCAATGCCAATGCCCCCGCTGACCAGCGTCAAAAACGCGCCTTCCACAAAAAACTGAAACATGATGCTGTTGTTGGTGGCTCCGATCGCCTTGCGCAGTCCGATTTCGCGCGTGCGGTCGGCCACCGCCACCAGCATGATGTTGATGATTCCAATCGCCCCCAGCGCCAGCGTAACCAGCCCCACGCTCCCGAGGAACATGTTCATGGCGTCGAAGATCTTGCCGACCTGGTCGACCGTCTTGATCGTGTCCCATTCGTCAAACGCGTCCGGACTGCTCGGATCGAAACCATGATTGCGGGCAATGATCTTGTGAACCTCCAGTTGCGCGGTTTCGTGCAGGGCGCGGGAGCGGGGTTGGTAGTTGATGAACGAAATCACATCCGGAGCGAAGCCGACATTGGTGGGCGGAAAATACTCGTGCATCACACTGAACGGCACGTAGCTCTGCAGATTCTGGTTCATGTTGTCGCCGTGACCGATGCGCGCCAGCGTGCCAATCACTTCAAAGCGGATGCCGTTCAGCAGAATGGTGCTGCCGACCGCCGGGCGCCCCAGGAACATGGTGCGCCGCGCCTCATCGCCAAGAACAATCACCGGACGCACTTGCTGCTCGTCCATGCTGTTCAACCAGCGACCTTCATTCATGGGTAAATAACGAATCTGGTTGAGCGAGGCTGGAACGCCCATAATCGGCCCGCTCGACTGGTAGAAGTCGCTGACCGCACGGATGTCGCTGCGCCGGATGACCGGCGCGGCCGCACCCACGCTGGGGCACTCGTGCAGAATGTCTTCGTAGTCGCGATAGGTGAGGTAATACTGCCGCAAGGCGGTAAAGCTCCCCTGCACCACCGGAGCCCGGCCGGACCACACAAACATCACGTTTTCGCCCAGGGCATCGAATTGCTTGCGATTTCCCGAACGAAAGCCCTCGCCCAGCCCCACCAGCAGCAGCAGCGAACCCACGCCCCAGGCAATCCCGAACATGGTCAGGAACGAGCGCAGCTTATGCGCCCACAGCGTCCGCAAGGTCTGCCCGAAGATATCAAAGATAAGCCGCACTCTATTTATTATACGGGGCAGAGGGCCGAGTAGTTCCGGCCCACGGCACTGACCCCTGACCCCTGATTCGTGCTCCTGCTTTCCTACTTCCGCTTCCCCCGCGACTTGAGTATTCTCTAGCGGGATGAACACGCTTGCCCTCAGCGAACTGTTAGGCGCCACGGTGTATGACCCGTCTGGCGCGGCCAGCGGACGTGTGCGCGAGGTAACCCTGGCCCCGCAGGAAGATCGTTCCCGAATCGCGTCGTTCATCGTGAAAACCAAGTCGGGGAATCGTGTGCTCCCGCTGGCATCCGTTTCCGGCATCAACGGCGGAGTGCGGAGCGCAACCAACTCGGCAGACTGGGCCGCCGCGAACGGCGCGGAAGGTTTGTTCCTGCTGGAACGTGATCTGCTCGATCAGCAGGTCATCGATATCAACGGGCGCAAAGTCGTCCGCGTCAATGACGTAGACCTGGTGGTGGATCCGCCGAAGCCGGCCGCGCCGAACGAACCCACACGCGCCGTCCTGCGGGTCATTTCTGTCGACGTCGGCGCGCGCGGGGCAGTCCGGCGTCTGCTGCGCGGAGTGGCGCCGCGGGCGGCTCTGCACACCTTACTGGGCAGAATTCCGCCCCGCACCATCCCCTGGAACTTCGTCGACCTGATCGAGACCGATCCGGCGCGCCGCGTCAAGCTCAAGATCTCGAATGAAGGCCTGGCCAAACTGCATCCCGCCGATATTGCCGACATCGTCGAAGATCTCGCGCCCGATGAGCGCCAGGCAGTTTTCCAGACGCTCGATGAAAACGTGGCCGCCGAGGCCCTGGAGGAACTCGAACCAAAGGTGCAGAAATCGATCGTCGAATCGCTCGATTCCGGCCGCGCCGCCGACATCGTCGAGGAAATGCGCCCCGACCTCGCCGCCGACCTGCTGGGCGACCTGCCGGAAGACCGCACCGAACAAATCCTGGTGCAGATGCAGCCGGAAGAGCGCCAGGACGTCGTCGAACTGCTCGAACACGGCGAAGAAACCGCCGCCGGCCGCATGACCACCGAGTTCCTGGCCTTGCCGGTCGCGGCCACCGTCCAGAACGCCGTCGATTCCATGCGCCACTTCGAAGGCGGAGTCGAAGCCGTCAGCACCATCTACCTCGTCGACTCCCATGGAACCCTGGTGGGAGCAGTCCCCCTGGCCAAAATTGTCCTCGCAGACCCAGCGACTCCCATGCTGTCTCTGACCCAGGAACCGCTCATCCTTAGTCATGAAGGCGTCGGCGAGAACGAAGTAGCCGAGTTGTTCGACAAATACAACCTGCTGATGATGCCCGTAGTCGATGAACGCAATCGACTGACCGGCGTGATCACTTCCGACGACGTAATCAGCATGCTCAGGGCAAAGTTGTAAGCAAACCGCGGTGGTAGGGACTTCGGCTGTCATTCCGACCGTGCCTTTTTTGGTCCGACGAGTGTGATAGAACTTCATCGCCAATTGGGGCGATTGCCGCGCCAATCGCAGCCTCGGATAAGTCCCGGTCAGCCGACGATCCAGACGGAAACCCGAAGTTGACTTGATAAGCTCGCGCAATATGCAACATCACTTCGACGCGGCCACCGGCTTCACCTGCCCGTATTCCGGGCTTTTCCACAGCTCACTGTGATGCTCCAAAAGGTCGGCGGTGGCCTCTGCCACCTCGGTGCCGTAGTATCTCGCAACGACGTGGAGTGCCAGATCGATGCCCGAGGTCAATCCGCCCGCAGTTGCGATTTTCCCATGATCCACGAAGCGGGTTCCGCTGACGAAGCGCACAGCAGGAAATTCCTTCTGCATGCCCTGCTCAAAGGAGTGATGCGTAGTAGCGGTTTGGCCGTCAAGCATCCCATACCCCGCCAGCACCGACGCGCCCGTGCAGACCGACATGGTGACATCGGCGGTGGCCGAATTGGCGAGCAGCCAGGCTTTCTGGGCCGCGCCGCGTCCGTGCTGCGCGGGGATCACGATAATCTGCGGCTTGGGCGCATTGTCGAAGCTATAGTTGGGTACGATGGTAAGTCCATTCGCATTCACCGGCTTCAGCGAATCAGAGACGGTGTAGACGTTGAACAGCATCACCATGTCCTCTCCGTCCGATACATGCCATGCCTTGCCCTTCGTTGTAAGCATGGAATCCCCGAAGACCTCCCAGGGGCCCGCGATGTCCATGACGTCCGCGAGGTCCGAGATCATGAACGCTACGTTGATCTTGCCCGCAGGGGGCGGCTTCAGCGCGTCGGTTTGTTGCGTAGAAGGTGGTAGTTTGGGTGCCTTCCCGTGGCTCACGAGAACCATCAGGTTCAGAATTACCCCGATTACAGCGGCCATCCAGATCCCTTTAGCTGCCATGCGCATAGGCCCTCCTGAGAGACTGCTTGCGACAGGGCAGATAATAGCCCCAAGGAGAAGCGTCCTAAATGACATTAATCCGGCGTTTCAAGACTTTCTTGATCGAGTGGCTTAAGTCCCAAATAGCCGGATGAATGTCGTTCCAGACACATAGTCGATTGGCTATTTTAATGAGATGAAAAGCGTGAGACCCAAACACATAGTTATTGTGGGGTACGACGACCTCACTTCCCTCGACCTGTCGGGGCCGCTGGAGGCGTTCAATAGTGCGTCTCTCGCGGACTCGAACGGCAACCCGCAGCCCTGCTACAAGGTAACGATTGCCGCGCTGGGCGCGAAGACCTTCAGCTCTGTGTCCGGGCTGCACATGACCGCTACCTGCTTCCTAAGTTCCCTGCGCCACATGGACACGCTTGTCATTCCGGGCGGCCGCGGCATTCGCCTCTCGTCGTCTGCCCCTAAGCTGGCGGATTGGATCAGTCGTCGAGCCAACGGCATTCGTCGTATTGCCTCGGTGTGCACCGGTGCTTTTGCAATAGCGCCGACCGGACTGCTCGACGGGCGCCGAGTGACCACTCACTGGAAGTTCGCCGCAGAGTTGGCCGGCCGCTTTCCCGCGTTGAAGGTTGATGCCAATGCTCTCTACATTCGGGACGGCAAGTTCTACACCTCGGCGGGCGTCACCGCCGGGATTGATCTTTCCCTGGCATTGATCGAAGAAGACTTCGGACCCCACGTGGCCCTTGCTGTGGCGCGCGAACTGGTGGTCTACATGAAGCGGCCCGGGGGGCAAGAACAGTTCTCCGAGCCGCTGAAGTTTCAGGTTGCTTCCACCAGCCGCTTCGCCGATCTGGCGGCATGGATGCCGGGACACCTCAATAAGGATCTTTCCGTGGAAGCCATGGCAGAGCGTATGAATCTTTGCCCGCGGCAGTTTTCCCGCCGCTTCCGCCTGGAGTTCAACAGCAGTCCTGCCGCATTTGTGCAGCGCCTCCGGCTTGATGAGGCGCGCAAGCGCCTATCCGCCGGCGGCTGTACCGTGATGCGCGTCGCCGAATCGGTTGGCTTTCACGATCCCGACAGTTTTCGCCGTGCGTTCATGCAACGCTTCGGCGTTGCGCCTACCCACTACCGGAGCCGTTTCGTGGCCGGCGCGGGAAACTAATCTCCTGGGTGGACGCCGCGGGCCGGAGTAGGTCGCTTCCTTCGACTATCCGGCTTCGGCCGCCGGCGTCCATCTTTCCATCGCAGTTGCGCACACGGGTTCGTCCCTCCATTTTTTTCTGCTCATCAGCCGCTTTTTCTTTGGTCTTAGCCAGCGAGTGCGTTTATTCTGTGGCGTCGTTTGCAGCGGCTGTGCGTTCCATCCCTATGTTTGCGAAACCTGCGCATGAAGTTTCTGAGACGCTCGAAGATCCGGATCCTGCTCTTCCTTGCCGTAGTCGGACCGGGATTCATTACCGCAAACGTCGACAATGATGCCGGCGGCATCCTGACCTATTCCTCCGCCGGGGCACAATTCGGACATCTTCTGCTGTGGACCATGATCCCGATCACTCTCGCCCTGATCGTGGTGCAGGAAATGTGTGCCCGCATGGGCGCGGTCACCGGCAAAGGGTTAAGCGACCTGATTCGCGAAGAATACGGCTTCCGCATCACGTTTTTCATGATGATCGGAATTCTCATCACCAACTTCGGCAATATCGTCACTGAATTCATAGGGATAGCGACCAGCCTGGAACTGTTCGGGCTTTCGCGATTCGCCACCGTGCCCGTGTGTTGCGTGATCGTGTGGCTGATCGTGGTGAAAGGACAGTACAAAAGCGTCGAAAAGGTGTTTTTAGCAGCCTCGTTCTTCTATATCACCTACATTGTCGCCGGAGTTCTGGCCCATCCCGCGTGGAAAGGCGCAATGATTGCCACGGTCACGCTGCCCAAGTTGGCGTCGTTTCGCGATCAGGCCTATCTCTATATGGTGATTGGAGTTGTGGGCACTACGATCGCTCCCTGGATGCAGTTTTACCTGCAATCGTCGATTGTGGAGAAGGGCGTGACCAAACGTGGATTCAAGGCTTCGCGTTTGGATGTGGTAACCGGCTGCATTTTCACGGACATAGTGGCCTGGTTCATCATTGTGGCGTGCGCTGCCACGCTTTATGTCCACGGAGTGCACGACATTCGCTTTGCAGCGGATGCGGCACAGGCGCTGAAGCCGCTGGCGGGGGATTATGCCTACATTCTGTTTGCAGTCGGGCTGTTTAACGCGTCTTTATTTGCAGCGTCGATCCTGCCGCTGTCTACGGCCTACACCGTATGTGAGGGACTCGGTTTCGAGTCCGGCGTGGGGCAAAAGTTTAGCGAAGCGCCGGCGTTCTACTGGCTTTATACGCTGCTGATTGCCGCCGGCGGGGCGGTGGTGTTGATTCCGGGACTGCCGCTTTTGAAGATCGCGGTTTTGTCGCAGGTGGTGAACGGAATCGTGCTGCCATTCGTTCTGATCTTCATGCTGTTGTTGATCAACAAGAAAGAACTGATGGGCGAGTATGTGAACACGCGCCTTTTCAATGCGGTAGCGTGGTTGACCACTGGGGTGATGATCGCGCTGACGATTGCGTGGTTCTGGACGCTGCGGGCGTAAGGCGGGCTTCGGGCTGCGGCTGACGCCGATGTCATCCCGAACCGGGCCGAAGGCCCGGTGAGGGACCTTACGGTGCGCGTGGAGTGGCATGGGTGCCGACGGGGGCTGTCAGGGACGCTTGCGACTCGGGCGGTCCCGTTTACGGCAGGAATGGTGCTGTCGGACGTAAGGTCCCTCACCGGGCCTTCGGCCCGGTTCGGGATGACAAGGTGAACGGGTGAGGACCGAAGCCCGAAAGCTGAAGCCCGAAGCCCGCACTCCGAAAGCCGCTACAAGAGTTTTCCGGCAGCTAAGTCGTTGACTAGCGTGCGGTCGGCTTCGAGGAAATCGTAGGCGGGGAGATCTTTTACTCCGGACCACTGGATCTCGCGGAAGATGCGATTTTCGATTTCTCGCTGATACTCGCGGACTACGTAGAAACGCAGTTCGACCATGCCGCCGTTGGGGTATTCGTGCTGGATGCGTGCGATCTCGTCGCCGATGGTGGCCAGGATTCCCAGTTCTTCTTCCAGTTCGCGGCGTAGAGCGTCGCGGGGCTGCTCGCCTTCTTCAATTTTCCCGCCGGGAAACTCCCATTTTAAAGGCATGGTCTGGTGGCGGGTGCGCTGGCACACGAGCAGTTTGCCTTCTTTCTGGATCAGTGCCGCTACTACGCGCTTCATCGGATTACACCCGGCTGCGCATTCAGCCATGCGGTCCCGTTTACCGCAGGAATGGCGGCGTCAGACGTAAGGTCCCTCACCCGGCCTTCGGCCCGGTTCGGGATGACAAGGGGATGGGTGAGGGCTGTCATGGTTCGACGCTCATTTTTTCCATGCTCATTTTTTCGACGCTCAGCGGCCGGACTTTTCGAACTTCGCACCCACCAGGGCGGCGCAGTGCTGGACGAAACTCTGATCGTCGGGAGCAAACGCGGCGGGGAAGTGGCTGTCGATATCCAATTCGCCGACGACTTTGCCGTGGGCAAAAACGGGGACGACAATTTCGGATTTGGTTTCGAGCGAGCAGGCGAGGTAGCGCGCATCTTTGGTTACATCATCGACCACTACCGTTTTTCCGCTCGAGGCTGCGGCTCCGCAAATGCCCTGGTTGAGCGGGATTCGCGTATGCGGAGTCATGGCGCCTTCGAAGGCGCCGAGGCCCAGCATGGGCGGTTGCGCGCCGGGTTCCAGGAGATAAAAGCCAACCCAGTTGTATTTCAACATGCGGTCGTGCAGCAGCTTGACCATCTGCTGCATCAGGTCTTGAGCTGTAGGCGCGGCCGCGGCGAGTTCGGTCATCTCGTTGCGGAGTTCTTCCATCCTGGTGGTGACGGGCATAAGAAAAATCTTACCTCACGCGGGGCTGTTTTTGAGATGCGAGTCAGAAACGGCGGTAATCTGCCGGATTCCTTTCGTGCGGACGGCATTTGAGCCCTGGAAAACTTCGGGATGGATGGCGAAGGCCAGCGCATCCAGGCCCTGAAGCAGCGTGGGCGCGGGAGTGTTGAGGTATTCGTCGCGGATGCAGAAGACGCGACCCGCCAGAGCTGCCGAGGTTTGTTGCCAGGCGCGGGCGGCGATGATTTTTTCGAGCGGCACGCGGTCGCCGGCGCCGCACCACGCGGCAACGATGACTTCGGGATCAAGTCTGGCGATTTCTTCGAACGAAATCTGACGTCCCGGCGCGCCCAGGAATTCTCCTCCCGCGGCTTCCACCAGCTCAGCTACCCAGGCTTGTGACGCGATCAGCGGTTTGCCCCACTCTTCGCAGAACACTCGCGGTCGCGGCAGGTGGCGTGTCGACGCGCGAACATTTTCGATACGGCTTTGCATCGAAGCGATCAATTCCTCTCCGCGCTGGCTCGCGCCAGCCGCGCCCGCGATGATGGCAATGTCGGTGTAGATATCGGCTAACGTCTTCGGAGCCAATCCCAGGAATCGCGCGCCGGATTTTAGAATCTGGATGACCGCCTCTTCCTGGTAAGGGACGGAGGCGATCACAAGATCGGGGCGGGCGGCGACGATCTCTTCTGTGTTGGCGGTCCAGGAATCGGCGAGAATCGCGCGCGGAGAGTGCGCAAGTTCCGGAACCACATCGGCGCAATATTTTGTGCAGGCGACGACGTGGTCAAGTTCGCCGATGGCGGCGAGGATGACTGTAGCGCTGGGCTGCAGGCAGACGATGCGGCGAGGAGAATGAGGCGAGGCCATAATCTTAAGCCTTAGCGTTAGTCTGCGGTATCTACCGAAGTGCGTCAATTTTTAAACTCGGGCACTACCACAAATCTTTGACGTCCCCACTTCTCGCAAAGGACGCGAGAAATGGGGCACCCAGATCAAACCTAAGTCTTCAGTTTGAAACTGAAGCACCGAATCTAAGGACTCGCCGGAATTTGTTTCAGAGCGGCGGATAAAACGTCCAGAGCCAGATGGGCGGCGTGGGAGGAAGCCTGGGGCAGGCCGCCTACCGCGTTGCTTATTTGTTCGGGTTGCACAGTTCGCGCTTCGCGCACCGACTTGCCCGTGACGATTTCAGTCAGGGCCGAGCCGCAGGCCATTGATGCAAGACATCCCCTGGCCTTGAAGCGTGCGGCGACGATTTGGCCTTCGCTGACCTTGAGCGTGAGCCGCAGAATGTCTCCGCATGCGGGATTCTCGACCTCCGCTGTCGCATCAGCGCCGGGGACTTCTCCCGCGTTGCGCGGGTTCTGAAAATGATCGAGCATCTGCGCGGAGTACATGCTGTTTGATTGTAAATCGGAGCAGAGTAAGCAGGCTCATCTCCGCGGGGGATCGACCGGCGTCCGGCGTGTGCCGTCAGGGAAATAGATCGTCCAGCCGCGCTGGCGCGCCGTGGCTTCGAGATCTGGATTAGGGTTCACGGCGAAACCGTGTTTGGCCATGGCGAGCATTTCGGCGTCCCAACGCGAATTGCCGAATGCCGCGTCCAGATCCTTCTTCACGACTTCGCGGAGAGCCTTGGGCTTGCCCGCACCTGACGGGATGCGGATGAGTTGGCCGGTGATGATGCCGTCCTGAATTTCAATGGCGGTAGCCAGGATGCGATTCTCGGGGATGCCGAAATGTTTCATCCCGGCGCGGATCACCCACTCGTTGGAAGAAGACACCGCCCAGACATCGCACCCGGCTTTTTGCAGGTGTTGCACCAGTTCACGCATCTCGGGAAAAATCTTGCCGGGAAATGCATGGTTGAAAAATTCCTCGGCGGCGTCCATCAGCGCGGATTCCCGCAGGCCGCGGTGCATGGTAACCATTTCGCCGCACATGTCGTCTTCGCTGACTCTGCCGGCTTTATAGTCGACGTAGCGCGCGCGCATGAAAGTGGCGACCTCGGCGGAGACGAGTCCTTTTTTCATCTCCCAGTCAAAGAATCTTTCTCCGGCGTCGCTGGACCAGAGCGTGCCATCGCAATCAAAAGCGGCGACCAGCGGCTTGAGGCGGAGAACGGAATCGAGGAAATCAGAGGATGTGTCAGGCATGGATGTGTGGTCTCCCGCTGTAAGAGCCTCTAACCGCAACGTTCGCCAAGAAAATCCGCGAAGGACGCAAAGAAGGTCACGTAGCCGCGCGAACTTAGGATGATAACGCAGCAAGTTTGGCGTAGTCGTCGGGCGTGTTGATATTCAGAGCTACCAGGGGATCGTCGACTGGAATGTAGACGATGTGCTGCTGGTGAGCATGCTCGACGTCGCGAGCCGTTGCAGTGGGCGCGGCTTGCAGAAAAGCTTCGATCAGCTCGCGGCCTGCGATGTAAGGATGGCCGTGCTGGCCGGAAAATTCCGGCACGACTGCCCACGTGTCGTTGCCGCTGGCGGCGAAGGCTTCGCGAAGAATCTGAATGGTAGCTGGGTTCGCCGGAGGACGGTCGACCAGGGTGATGATTGCGGCGTCACGGCCGCGATTGAGAACTTCATGCAAGCCGATTTGCAAAGAACTGAACTGGCCGCGGTCGGGGTCTGGATTGACGATGATCGATGCGCCATCGGAGTAGGCCACTGGCGCGATTGCGGCTTGGTTCTTGCCCGCAACCACGACGATGAAGTCGGTGGAGAGGGAGAGCGAACGGATGGTGGCGGAGAGAAACGTATCTGTCGTTCGCGGTCGGCCTTCGACGGCTGGAGGCCACGGCAGGAGAGCCTTGTCGGCGCCCATGCGCGAGGATTCGCCGGCGGCGAGAATCACTCCGGCGAAACTGGGCGCGCGGGTCATGTCTCGGACAATAGCAGAAAGGCAGGGGAATGTCAGTGAGGCGGGGGGGAATCAGAACTGGCGTTCGCTGTCTTCGAGGGCGTCGGCAGCGGAGGTGGTCTCGTCCGGATTTTGCTGCTCTAAGTTCTTTTGGGTTGCTTTAAACCAGCTCATATGAGGCAGCGCGGCGGCGGCGTGGCGGCGGATGGCGATCAACTCTGCGGTGATGGCCACGGCAATCTCTTCCGGAGTGATGGCGCCGATGTCGAGCCCGATGGGGGCATAGACGCGGTCGAACAGATGCGCGGGGATGTCCTCTTTCTGCAGTGTCTTGAAGATTTCGATGACTTTGCGCTTCGAGCCGATCATGCCGACGTAGCGGGCGCGCGTTTGCACGGCCCAGCGCAGCACTCGCATGTCGTCGCGATGGCCGCGGGTTACGATTACGATGCTGGAAGATTCGTTGGGATCGAGCTTCTGGATGGCCTGGTCGAAATCGAGCGCGTGCACTTCGCGGGCGGCAGGGAAACGTTCGGGGGTGGCGTAGGAGGAGCGATCGTCGGTGACGATCACATCGAATCCGGCGTTGGTGGCTGTCTGGCAAAGATTGACGGCAACGTGGCCTGCGCCGAAAACGTAAAGTAACGCAGGGGGTAATATCGGCTCGATAAATACCTCGAGAGTACCGCCGCAAACCAGGCCGGTATCGAACTTGGGATCCTGATTCAGATCGAAGGTGAGGGTGCGCGGCTTTTCTGATTCCATAACTTCGCGCGCGGCTTGCCACACGTCGGCTTCGACGCAGCCTCCGCCGATGGTGCCGACGATGGAGCCATCATCGCGGACCAGCATCTTCGCGGTGCGGAACGACGGGATTGATCCGCGCACGTTGATGATGGTCGCGACCGCGCCGCGGCGGCCTTCGCGGCGGAGTTGCACGATCTGTTCGTAGATGTCCATGGGCGATTTCGAATGCCGCCCGAATGTCGAACCGGCGACACGATGATTATCAGGCGGTTAATAGGGCGAGTCAACCGGTGCCGGAATCCGGCGAGAGCTCGCTTGTGATAGCGTCGAACCCAACGGAGAAAGTCTTATGAAAGCGGTTCGCATTCATCAGTTTGGTGGGCCGGAAGTTCTTAGTTACGAGGACATGGCCGATCCGCGGCCGCGAAAAGATGAGGTACTGGTGCGGGTGCGCGCCTGCGCGCTGAATCATCTCGACGTGTGGGTGCGCAAGGGTCTGCCCGGCGTGCAACTGCCACACATTCTCGGCAGCGACGTCGCCGGAGAGGTCGTGCAACTGGGCGAGTATGTCGTTGAATCCAAATCCGGCGGATTCAAGACCGGGCAGCGTGTGTTGCTGGCGCCGATGCATTTTTGCGGGCATTGCCCGATGTGCGTAGCCGGCCTGCAGAACCAGTGCCGCGAATTTACCGTGCTGGGGAACGCGGTGGATGGCGGCGACTGCGAGTTGATTGCCGCTCCGGCGGCAAGCGTGATTGCGATTCCCGATGCGCTTGACTTCAACCAGGCGGCCAGCGTTCCTCTGGTCTTCGTAACTGCATGGCACATGCTGGTGACGCGGGCGGGAGTGCGTCCGGGGCAAACGGTGCTGGTGCTGGGAGCGAGTTCGGGCGTGGGGATTGCGGCCATCCAGATTGCCAAGCTTTTTCACTGCCGCGTGATCACGACCGCGGGGGATGAAGCCAAGCTGGAAAAGGCACGCGCGCTGGGCGCCGACTTCGGCATCAACCACTACCAGCAGAAAATTTCCGAAGAAGTTCGCAGGATCACCGATAAGGCAGGCGTGGACATCGTGATCGAACACGTGGGCGCGGCCACCTGGGACGAAAGTGTGAAGTCTCTAAAATCGAGCGGAACCCTGGTGACCTGCGGCGCGACCACCGGTCCCGAGGTGAAGATCGATCTGCGCTATCTGTTCGCGCGGCAACTGACGGTGCTGGGCTCCTACATGGGGACGATGGCCGATCTCCACGAAGTTCTCGGCCACGTTTTCGCGGGCCGGTTGAAGCCGGTGGTAGATCGCGTGTTTCCGCTGCAGGATCTGCGAGCGGCACACGAGTATCTGGAGAAGAGCCAGATGTTCGGGAAGATCGTGGTGAACCCGTAAGGATTTTGCGACGTGGGCCAAGCTGAGATCGCCGAGGAATGTGAGCCCGAGCATACTATCAACTCGTGTTTTTCAAAGTACTAGATCGAATTTTGGATGTTGAGACCATTGCTTCGGGCAAAGGTATTCGGGAGAGGCGTCGATTACAAAAGCTCTACGGCGGCCGCCGCTGGAGGAAGCTGAAAGGAACCGCAAGGGTCAAGCTGGCCGATGGTACGATATGTCATGCTGAGGTGCACTGGTACGAAGCGCACGGCATCGGCGCGAGAGAGCTCAAGATCAAGCGGATTCTAGAAACTCAATGAAACAAAATGCGCGGCAATTCGTGGTTTGCGTCAAGAACAAAGGCTACGCTGCCGCGCTCGAGCTACGGAAGCTTTACCAAGTCGTCGCGGATGAAACTGCGGCCAAGGTCCACCAGATTCGCGTGATCGACGAGTCGGGTGAAGACTATCTCTATCCCGAAGAATACTTCGTTCCGGTGCAGCTTCCCGAGTCAGCAGAAAAAGCCGTGCGACGAGCAGCTGCCGTCAAAGGCTAAGGGCCTTAGCGCCCGATGTGGTTTAGAATACTTTTATGGCTCCCGAGCTCAACTTCGGCCCTTACGTTGACGTAGAAAACGGCAAGAAAGTCGTTAAGGATCTGACCTTTGGCAATGCCACGCCCGAGGGGCTGATCCTGACTACGCTTGATTCGGCGGTGAACTGGATGCGCAAGGGGTCCATCTGGCCCATGACATTTGGTCTGGCTTGTTGCGCGATCGAGATGATGTCGATGGGCGCGTCGCGATTTGATATTGCCCGTTTCGGCGCCGAGGTTTTTCGACCGTCGCCGCGGCAGAGCGATCTGATGATTATCGCCGGGCGCGTTTCCAACAAAATGGCGCCTGTCATCCGCCTGCTGTGGGAGCAGATGCCGGAGCCCAAGTGGGTGATTTCGATGGGAGCCTGCGCCACTTCGGGCGGCGTGTTCCAGAACTACGCGCTGGTGCAGAGCGTGAACCAGGTCATTCCCGTTGATGTTTATGTGCCCGGCTGTCCGCCGCGTCCGGAGCAGCTGATCTACGCCATCACACTTCTCCAGGAAAAAATCCAGCAAGAGCGCGGGACCATCAAGAAGGCGTTGAACCTGACGTAGCGGCCGGCCGTTCTTCCAAACTCCTCGCCGTCTCCCGTGCATCGCTCCTGCACGACCCTCTAGTGGTGAAAATTTCTTGCGAAGCTGGCAGCGGCACAAAAGGTCATAGGGGTCCTTCGACTGCGTTGTCGTTCGCTTTGCGAACGACAACTTCGCTCAGGATGACAAGGCCAGTCAGAGATCGACTAGCCGGCGCCCGCCTTTCAATTCCTTTGAAATGATTGACCGCGATTAAATTTCAGACGTTCTGCTCGTGGTATAGAGTCAGCATTATGGACGATGCCAAGGCAAAGGCGGGCTTGAAGATCGTCGCCTATGCCGTGGTCGCCGGATTTCTATACGGGCTGGCGGTTCGTTTCGGTTCGCGCGTCTTCCCGCGAAACGCGGCGTTTCAAGTGATGAGTCTGGGCTTCATGGTTTTCCTCCCAATCGCGATCGGATTCGTCACCGTGTTTTTGATCGAGCGGAAGCAACCTCAGTCGTTCTCGACCTGGCTGCTGCTTCCGTGGGTCTCGGTGGTGATCGGGGAAGCGGCAACCGCGGCCGCGTTTTGGGAAGGGTTGATCTGCATCGTGATGTTTACTCCGATCGCCATGGTCGCTTCCAGCGTGGGCGGGGTGGCGGGGGGGGTGATTGCGCGACGCGTCAAGTCGCGGAGGACGAATAACGCGTCCCTGGTTTGCGCGATGTTTCTGCCGCTGTTGATGAGCGGGGTTGAGCAACGGTTTCTGCAACAACGAGATTTGCGCAACGTAGAGAACGTCCTGGACATCCAGGCCGAGCCCGCGGTTGTGTGGAAAAACATTGAGCGCGTTCGGCGCATCGATCCGGCCGAACTGCAGCCCTCGTGGAGTCACGCCATCGGATTTCCCAATCCTGTGGAAGCCACGCTGTCTCAGGAGGGGATCGGTGGAGTTCGACACGCCAGCTTCGAAGGCGGCGTGTGGTTCATCGAAACCGTTGATGCCTGGGAGCCGGAACGCCAGCTGGGATTTTCTATTCGGGCGCAGACCGAGCAGATTCCGCCCACAACATTCGATGAACACGTCACCGTAGGAGGCAAGTTTTTTGATGTGCTGCATGGAGAATACACGCTCGAATCCCTGCCCGGTGGCGGCACGCGGCTGCATCTGGTGAGCCGTCACCGCGTGTCCACGGACTTCAATTGGTATGCGCATTTGTGGACGGATGCGGTGATGAGCGACTTGCAGCAGAGGATTCTGCGTGTCGTGAAGAACCGGGCGGAAGCGGTTGCGCGGATTGGGCTCCGGTAGGGAGAAGCGACTCAGGTTTTACTCCGGTGCGATCTCGAAGAATGGCGCTATAATGTCGGCAGCCAGCGCGTTGGGGTGGGTTATGCGGGCTTTCCGGAGTACGGTTTTCCTTCCAGTTTTTTTCTTGTACCTCGCCTCGAACTTCGTCTTCGGCCAGAAGCAAGCGCCCGCGCAGTCGCCCGAAGCCTCGGCGAGCCCTCGGCCACAAGAGAGTCCGGCGGAGCCGATTCCCACTCATGCACCGCGCATGTCGAGGCAGACGCGACTGGAAATCATCCGCGACTTCGAGACTCAGCTTTTCTATGCGCGCACCGCATTTCCGATGGGCAACAAAGGACTCAAGCTGAAAAACGGGGTCATCTTTCCCAACGGCGAGCAGATGCGGCAAGAGATGGCTCTGTGGGGACCGTCGGTGAAGCCGGGGGATCCGGCGCACATCTCGTTTGTGCAGGTCAAAGAAGACCACATACATTTTGAAATCAACGGCGGACCGGTGCGCCGCAAGAAGTGGTACCAGCGAGTGGAAGTATCCGGCGCCGGGGGCGTTCCTGTGACGGGCTCGGATCAGCCGATTGAGAATCCGCACGGATCTTTTGTGGACTTGTATTTCGATCGCTATGTTCCAGAACTTACGGCGCAGCAGGTGCGCGAGTTGCTCATGCCGGTGCTCGACTTCAAAGCGCAAAACAAAGAGCAGGCCTATCTCGATACGCTGCCGCCCAACGTGAAAGCGGCGATCGTGGCGCACCACGTGCTGGTCGGGATGAGCCCGGAAATGGTGCTGCACGCCAAGGGCAAGCCGCCCAAGAAAGTCCGGGAGAAAGACGGCGACACTGATTACGAAGAATGGATTTACGGTGAGCCGCCGCAGGACGTGGACTTCGTCCGCTTCGTGGGTGATGAAGTGGTGCGCGTCGAAACCATGCGAGTGGGCGGCGAAAAGATTGTCCGCACCGAGAGGGAAATGACTCTCGAAAAGCCGGAGAAAGAAGCCAAGAAGGAGTCGGCCGAACCCAAGCCCGACGCTCCCAGCCTGCGCCGTCCCGGCGAAGATTCTGAAGACGTGCCCAGGCCGGCCAACGGCGCGTCTCCCGCGCCTCCAATCTCTCCGCCCGATGTGCCGCAGCCGCCTGGCGGTTCCGGGCCTGGCGATCGGATGGCAGCGGGCCGCTAGGAGATTGCTAAGTCCAGCGGAACCACTTCAACGCCAGCACGAATGAAATCCCGCCCCACAGGACCATTACCAGCAATCGCGGCCACTGCTGTATCAGCGGAGTTCCTTCCAGAATGCTGGCGCGTAACGCGTCATTCAACGCGGTGAGCGGTAGCGCTTTGATCAGCGGCTGGATGACTGCGGGAAACCTCTCGTACGAAAAGAACACTCCGGAAAAAATCCACATGGGCATCATCACCAGGTTGATGAGGCCGCTGACGGATTCGATTTTCTGCGCGCGGCTGGCGGTGAGCAGGCCGACGCCGCCGAAGGTGAGTGATCCAATGGCCGCGATCAGTGCAATTGCGAAGATGGACCCCAGGACGCGCATGTGAAAAAAGATCACGCCGAACGCCAGCAGCAATCCCACCTCGATGATCATCAAGATCAGGCGGCTCGAGGCCAGAGCCATGAGAAAATCGCCGCGCCGCATGGGCGTGCCCACAAAACGTTTCAGCAGTTTTCGCTGCCGCATGTCAACCAGCGCGAAGCCGATACCCCACATGCCGGAATTCATGAGGTTCATGCCGAGGAGACCGGGTATCAGGAAATCGATGTAGCGCGATCCCGGTTCCGATGAAATCACCACCGTGGTCGCCACAGCGTCTTTGCGGCCGGCGGCGGCCTGCAGCGCATCGTTGACCTGCGTTTGCGCCAGCACGCATTCGGGACGTGCGGGATCGTAGAGGTATTGGACCCCTCCTTTGCCGTCCGGTTCGACGACGAGATCGTATTTGCCCAGGCGCAGGCCCTTGCGGGCGGCGTCGATGTTTTCCACCTTGATCTTGAACGACGCGTGCTGCGGCGAGCGGGCGAGCAGAGCCGCTACTTCCTCGGAACCCGTGCTCTGCACAATCGCGAGGGGCACGGCGTCCGCCGGTTTGTTGCGGAAGGCAATGCCCAGACCCAGCGCCAGCAGAAGCGGAAAAATGAATACCCAGAATACGACTTCCGGCTCGCGCTTCAGTTCGAGCATGCGCGCGCCGAGCAAATGTCTGTACCCCGACCAGCGGCCGTTGCGCCGGGGCGGACGATTTTGCGGGGGTTTTGTTGCCGCGATCGGTATTTCCTGGGCGATGCTCATAACTCATCTCGTAATAGCTTAACCAGTTACAACTCAGTCGTTAACAACTCATCTGCTAACAACTCATCCGTTACTGCGACTGCGGTTTCCACTTGTTCAGGAACTCGAGCAGTGCCTCGGGAGTGAGAGATCGCGCGTCCTCGAATTCTCCGTTTTTCTGGCTGACTACGAGTTTGCCGTCGCTCTCTGCCACGGCCAGCGCCGGGATGCCTTTATCGAGCGGCACCTCAAACTGCGCGACTAGGTCGGCATTTTTCTTACCATCCGGCCCGAGATCCACATGTACCACTTCATAGCCCGACGCGACTATTGGAGCGAGATCGGGTCGTTGAAAAGCCAGATCGAGTACGTGGCAGTCGAAACACCAGTTCGCCCCGAAGACCAGAAGCACGCGCTTGTGCTCAGTTGCAGCTCGCTCCTCGGCTTCTTTGATTTCGGCGTGCGCGTCTGCATCCGCGGGATAAATATTCTTTTTCATGTCCGAGGGTTGCTTCAGGTGAGGCGCATCCGTTCTCTCCGCTCCCACCAGTCGCCACTGCTCTCCCTGCTTTCGCCAGCCCTGGGAGTCGGTCACATTTATGTTCGGACTATTTGGCAAGCCGGTTTGCACCTCGGCTTTGAAAATGAAATTCTCGACTCCCGGCCGCTCGGTTACGCGAACGATCTCCAGTTTCATGCTGCGGGCTTTGAGACCCAGCCAGAAATTCACGTCTGCGTCAGCCCCGCCCACCACTCCGTTGGCCCGCACCTTCGCCGCGGGATCGGTGCTGTAGAGCGCCTGCAGAGCCGCCGCATCCCGCGCGACAATCGCGCTCTTCCACTGGTCGAGCGGAGCGAAACCGGTGGGCGAGCCAGCAGTCGGAGCCTGGGCGCGGCTGTGGCCACACAACACAATGGTCGCCACCAGTAAAAGCACATTGCTGCGAAAGTATCCCGTGACTGTTGCGTTCATGTTCCCAACCATTTTCAATCTTCCCGCAAATGCCGCCCCGTCAGCCGCACGAACACATCTTCCAGACTCGCTTGCCGCGTGGTCAGATGTTGCAGTTCGCTGCGTTGCTTTTCGAGCGCAGCCAGCAGCGCCGGAATCGTGAGGTGCGGCTGCTTCACGTTCAGCGCCACCAAACCGTCATCCTCGCGGACAGACTCCACGCTCGGCAGGCCACGCCAAGCGGCGGTCGCCGACTCCGGCGCGCCTGTGCCGGATTTTGTGCTGTCTGAATTACCAGTCGCGTTACGACTTACCGCGAATTCCACTACATGATGCCCGCCGAGGCGGTCGATTAAATCCGCAGGCGACCCCTCGGCGATGATCTGGCCGTGATCCACAATGGCCAGCCGGTCGCACAGTCGCTCGGCCTCGTCCATGTAGTGAGTGGTAAGCAGCACGGTGCCGCCTTCGCGCTGAAATGCGCGAATGATGTCCCACAACTGGCGCCGGCTTTGCGGATCGAGGCCGGTGGTGGGCTCGTCCAGAAACAGAATTTTCGGATTGCACACCAGAGCGGTTGCCACCGCCAGCCGCTGTTTCTGGCCGCCGGAAAGTTTGCCCACCCAGGAATCCGCCTTCTCGGTGAGCTGCAACTGTTCGAGCACTTCGTGGGACGAACGGGGCTCGCGGTAAAAACTGGCAAACAGTTCAATGGTCTCACGCACGGTGAGCTTTTCGGAAAGCCGCGTCTCTTGCAGCGAGATGCCCAGCCACTCGCGCATTTCGCGCTCGTTCTCGGTCCAGGTGTGGCCGAGAATTGCAACCTGTCCCGAAGTTGGTTGCAGCAGGCCTTCGAGAATCTCGATGGTCGTGGTCTTGCCCGCGCCGTTGGGACCGAGCAGGCCGAAGCACTCTCCCGCCTGAATTTCAAGATTCAACCCGCGCACGGCTTCGACCTTGCCATCGTAGGTTTTGCGCAGATCGCGACATTGAATGGCTACAGGCACGCTAGGCATTCTATCGTAGCGGCCCCTGGATGGTGAGGGCGTCACGGCCAGTTTTTTCCACAATCGGGCTGCTAGAATACCCCGCATCGCCGGACGCATCTTCGGCGTCTTCTTCCTATGCGCATTCCCAAGCGCGGCTTCACTTGACGGCGCTCCCTCTAAAACGCCCGTGTGTCGTTTCTAACGTCAGTGTCCAGAGGCCAGTAGCCAGAATCTGAAAGGGAGCCGCCTATGCTGCGCAAGCTCTGCGTATTGCTATCTCTGTTTGTCCTAACGCTCGCCGCCTTTGCCCAGGATTCACGCCACTTTACCTTCCACTACGCCTTCACCGTGAAGAATCTGTCTCCGGAGAAAAGGGTTCGCATCTGGATTCCCGCGGCGCAATCGGATGCGTATCAAGAAGTGAAAATCGTCTCGGCCAAGGGTGACCTCGCTTTAAAGAAAACCCGTGAGTCCAAGTATGGAAATGAAATCTACTACGCAGAGGCGGCGCACATCGCGCAGCCGGAACTGCACTTCGAGGTCGAGTATGACGTGCTGCGGCATGAGCGCGTAGTGCTGGGCGCGACAGCGCACCTGGTCGCCGCGTCGCTGTCTTCAAAAGAAAGGGACGAAGATTTGCAGCCTGACATGCTGGTGCCCATCACCGGCCTTCCTGCCGACCTTGCGGCGAAAGTGACACAAGGGAAAACGCAGCCGCTCGAAAAGGCCCGCGCGATTTACGACTATGTATTCACCACCTTGCGCTACGACAAGACCGGCGAGGGTTGGGGACGCGGCGATGTGCTCTACGCCTGCGACGCCAAGAAAGGGAACTGCACTGACTTTCATTCGCTGTTCATCGCCATGGCGCGGTCGCAGGGGATTCCGGCGCGCTTCGAAATCGGCTTTCCTCTGCCGCCCGACAAACATTTGGCCGAGATCGCCGGCTATCATTGCTGGGCTGATTTCTACATCGACGGCAAGGGATGGATTCCGGTGGACATTTCAGAGGCGTGGAAGCATCCGGAGAAGCGCGACTATTTCTTCGGTTCGCATGACGTGAACCGCGTCCAGTTCAGCATGGGACGCGACTTGCGACTGAATCCCGCGCAGGACGGAAAGCCGCGGAATTATTTTGTCTATCCCTATGTGGAAGTGGATGGGCAGGAATATTCCAACGTGTCGCTGGCATTCTCTTTCGCGGATGCAGGAACCATGACGGCTACGCGATAGTTAACTGGCACGCGACACGAAATCCGCGGGGTCTGTGCGATTACTGCGGCACGACCGACAAGGTGAGGAGTCCCTGAACTTTTCCCAGGTCATCGGTCTCGCGATTGAACACCGTGTCCCTGCGCTGGTCGGAGAATCGTGGATCGAGCAGCAGAAATTTGGCGATTGAATATTGCCGCGCTCCGCTCACGCAGCGATTTTCACCGTAAATCGCGCCATACAATACGTAAACGTGCGACTTCCATTCCAGGAGCGAAGCGCGTTGCTCCTTCAAAGCGCCGATGACCGAACCGGAGTTAATCGAAACTTGCGGGGTGTAGTCGGCGTTCACCACGATGGGCCGGCCATCGCTCAAAAGGTGTCGTCCCTGCAGCTTGGTGCTGAGCTCTTTCAGGGTCCTGGGCTCGGAATGTACCAAGTCTCCGAGGGCTGAGTCCTTTCCGCAGCACAAAGTTGGGTCGTGGAGGACGGCCTGCACAGCGGCTGCGATTACTGCAGATGCATCGTTCGAAGGCACCGATAGCGACTCCAGATTAGTGACGCGGACCTCTTGATTGGGGAAAAACGAACAGCTGTCCCCGGTTTGATCCTGCGCAATGCAGGAAACCGCAAGGCAAGAAACAAAAACCAAGAGCGTGGAAACGAAACGAACGCGGAGCTTTACCACACGCACCTCCAGCCCTGACTCTCTTAATTCTAGCCTCCGCGCTAGGCTGCACCAATGCTGGGAAGAAAGCGCGGGGCCTGTCGAGCCTTGGTGGTTTGTTCGAAGGCATAGGCCAGTCGGATCAGCGTGGGCTCGCTCCAGGCGCGTCCGAAGAATGAGATTCCTACGGGCAGGCCGGAGATGAATCCGGCAGTCACGTTAATGTTTGGATAGCCGGCGACCGCAGCCGCGTTCGAACTGCCTCCCGCGAAAGCATCGCCATTGAGTAGGTCCGTGAGCCAGGCAGGTCCGCCGGTGGGCGCGACAATGGCGTCTAGTTTGTGCTTGTCCATGAGCGCATCAATGCCCTCGACGCGGGCCAGTTGACGGTTCTTCGCAAGCGCGTCCAGGTATTCTTTTTCGGTGAGCGGACCTTTCGCCTCCGATTTTATGAACATGTCTTGACCGAAGTAGGGCATCTCCTTCTGGCGGTTGCGCTCGTTGAAGTCGATGATGTCTTTGAGAGTTCGCATCGGCGCGCCGGGGCCAAGGCGCGCCAGATAGGCGTTGAGGTCGGTCTTGAGTTCGTAGAGAAATACCAGCAATTCGCTATCGCCAAACTTGCCCAGAGTTTCGATATCCGCGGGATCGACCAGAGTCGCTCCCGACTTCTTCAGAGCGTCGAGCGATTGCTCCAGCAGCGCATCGACGGGATCGCTGAATCCGGCGTATTTTCTGGCCACGCCGATCCGGGCGCCTTTCAGACCATTGGGATCGCAGAACTGCGCGTAATCCGAATATGACTTGCCCTGGCTGGCGGTGGTTGCCGAATCTTCGGAGTCGACGCCGGTCAGCGCGCCCAGCAATATCGCGGCGTCGCGCACCGTGCGGCACATGGGCCCGGCGCCATCCTGGGTGTGGGAAATCGGAATGATGCCGCTGCGGCTCACCAGCCCCACCGTGGGCTTGATCCCGGCCACCCCGTTCGCCGACGATGGGCACACAATCGAGCCGTCGGTCTCCGTGCCGATCCCAACCGCGCAAAGATTGGCGGAAATGCCGGCTCCTGTCCCCGAGCTCGATCCGCAGGGGTTGCGGTCGAGCGCGTAGGGATTCCGCGTAAGGCCGCCGCGGCCGCTCCAGCCGCTGGTGGAATGGCTTGATCGGATGTTGGCCCATTCGCTGAGATTCGTCTTGCCGAGAATCACAGCCCCGGCGTCGCGCAGCTTCTGCGCGACGAAAGAATCTTTCGCCGGCTTCGAGCCCAGCAGCGCCAGCGATCCCGCCGTGGTCATCATTTTGTCCGCCGTATCGATGTTGTCTTTGATCAGCACCGGAACGCCGTGCAGCGGGCCGCGCGGGCCCTTGGCCTTACGCTCCTGATCGAGCGCATCGGCGATGGCGAGAGCGTCCGGGTTCAGTTCGAGGATGCTGTTGACGGCTGGGCCGCGCTTGTCAATCTCGTCGATGCGGCCTGCGTATTTCTCCACCAGCGAGCGGGCGGTGAACTTGCCGGACTTCATGCCCTCCTGCAGTTGGGAGATGGTGATCTCGTCGAGCTCGAAGCTCTTGATTTCCGCAGCGCGAGGTGTTGGTTCACTTCCCGCGGGCGATTCAGACTTCAAGGAACTGGCGCGCGCTGCGCTCAGGGCGGGAGAGAGCAAACCGAGCGCGACGCCGGCTCCGCCCGCAAGTGCAGTCTGAAGGAACGAGCGGCGATCGGCGGTGCTGGCGGATGGGGACTTTTTCGGCATCTTCTTGGCGCGTCCTT
This sequence comes from uncultured Acidobacteriaceae bacterium, assembly GCA_963719575.1. GTDB lineage: Bacteria > Acidobacteriota > Terriglobia > Terriglobales > Acidobacteriaceae > Sulfotelmatobacter. The sequence continues at coordinate 374,091 of CAVRCN010000017.1, read as the reverse complement.
GAGCGCGACGACCATACTAATGCAGTCGAGAAGAAGATGCAGATGCAGAATTCGTAATTGCAAAGTAGCGCTGCCGTCCCCATGGCGCTCGGAACGGCCGGCGAGATGCGACTGCTACTCGTTAGACGGTTGTTGGCCAACTGTCCGCGGTGATAAGCTAACTTCGTTCGCCGGCCCGAGCGGGAGTAGTTCAGCGGTAGAACGCCAGCTTCCCAAGCTGGATGTCGCCGGTTCGATCCCGGTCTCCCGCTCCATCAAAATAGTCGACTTACGGATCTGGTTACCTCAGGCGTGCGTTTCGTCGTTCGAGGATATCTCGTGATCAATGCCTCGCTGAATGCAGATTGCGCAAATGCGATCGAATTTAAGCAACCGCACTGGAAGGTCATTGCCCGCGGCTTCGATACGGAAACGTGGTTCAACGATGGTCAGGCGAAAGGCAGCGGGGGGATCATCATGCCCGCAGAGACGCGGATGCCTTCAGGAATGTACTACTATCGCTTTGCCAGCAGCTCCTCTACGGTTCCCGCACAGCTTGGAGGGGGTTGGTGGATCGATTTCGAGGCCTTCCAAACGATTGAAGCCTTCGCGAAAAAGAACGGCTATCGACTCAAAGATGCAGCTCGTCTGATGCTTGCGCTCCCGTACGACTGGACGAGGGTGGACGTGCGCATTCGAGCCCTGCTGAGATCGCCGCTGCGCGCGTATACGGGCTTCGGCAAGCCGGCGCAGGGTGGTGCTGGCGCTGCCGACCGCGGAACGAAATGGATACCGACCCAGCACATCAAAGTTCGTCAGCTTTACGTTCCTGGACTCTTTGTCAAAGGGCGAGAAAAGCAGCTGTATGAAACGGTATTCACGCAGCCCGCCGAGCGCACGCCCCTTCGATGAGGGGTTCCGGCGATGACCATGACGGGCGAGTGGGAAGGACTGCTTAGACCTTGCGCTGCGAATGGCTATGGAGTCGCGCTCGCCGGTTGCGCAGCCGCGGGCTTGTTGTGCTTCTTGGCCATCTTGCGGTGAAGGTCGGGCCAGAATTCCTTTATCCCATAGGTGAGCGCGTCGTAGCCCATCTGCGTTCCCCATACGCTGAGAGTATTCGGAAGGGTGCGGTCGGACGCATTGTGAACATAAATCACCATGTTCGTCGTGGGGTCGTAGCGCGTCGTGATGAAAGCGCGGGGATGGTAAGTGTTGGTGGAGATAGCGGCCGCCATGGCACTGCCAAAAATCTCTGAGTAGTTGAATTGCGAATGGCCAGAATCGGAGCGCGTGACAAAGATTCGGCTCATCGCGTAGCCAGCGCGGTGCCGGAAGCTGCCCTCGCTGGACTGAAAAAATCTGGGATCCTGATGCAGCAATGACGGAAAAACCGCGCCGACCAGGAAGTTCTCGGTGGCTCCATCGGCGAAGGCCGAGGCAAAGCGCTTTCCGTAGCCCTCCCAGCCCTGGCCGTACCCGGGTTCGCTGTTTTCCGCCTGGCTGATGCCCGACAGCGAGAGGTACCAGGGAATTTGAACCTCATCGAAGGCGCTGCGGGCCACCAATTTGAATTTCTTTCCAGTGGTGAGCGGCGCCACTTTGCCGGAACCCTCGACGGTCAGGAAATTCGGCAGCGCAAGAAAAAGCCGGTTATTCGACGCCCCTTTTGCGGCTTTGCCTTGGCCGCTCGTGCTCTGATTGGCCTCGCCTTTATCGTCCTTGCCCTTGTCCGTGCTCGTATCCGTCGAGGGCTGCTGCGCAGGGGGTGTGCTCTGCTCCGGGGCGGTCTGTGCGGGAGAATTCGGCGGTGGCGCCTGCTGCGCCCCGGACGGGAAGGAGAAAAGCGTGCCAGCGAGCGCAAAGACCAGAAACGGCCGAGCCATGAATTTTATTCGCAAGCCTTCTCCCCAGACAGAATTGACAGTGTGACCTTATTTGTGGGCATCGATCGTCGCTACCCTGCGCTAAACTTGCAACCGGCCTGGTAAAAGGCAGGTAGATTCCGGAGGTCCTCGGGCGTCCCCGGGGCACGCTCTTTTTTCCGGCTTAGGGCTGCCGGTGCAGCACGTGTGTTGCGATGTCTGGCCAGAATTCGCGGAATGTGTTGGTGAGCGCGTCCCGCCCAATCGCGTACGCGAACTTCGTGGCAAGCGCGCCCACAGTCCGGCTTCCGCTCGGGTAATACAGCACCGACACTCCTTGCGCCATGCCCCTGCCTAGCAGTTCGGAAATGTTAAAGCTGTTGTGTCCGTGATAGTCCGGTGTAATGATGACGCGAGAGCCCGCATAGAGGCCGCGTTTCCAGATACTACCCCTGCCCATTGCGTAATAGCGTTCGTCCTGATGAAACACGGTTGGCAGCGCGAAGATAACCAGGTAATTGCCGTCGGTTTTGTCGAGGAATCCTCTCCAATAGTACCTCCCATACCCCGGGAGTCCTTGTCCAAGCTGCGGGTGGGCAACGGTCCACTCGGCCAGGGCGGAAGTGACGCCAACGAAAACAAATGACGAATAGTCGAAACTGTTCCGGCTGGCGATAACGAAGGATTCCTTCGCCGTGGGGGGCGGGGGGATTGCGCCGGCGCTGACCGCGCGGAAATTGGGCATTATTCCCAGGATTCGTTTCGGCTGCTGCTGCCCGGGTCGAACGCCGTGGTTGGCAGGCGCGGTGCTCCGGTCGGTGTTTTGTTTTTCACCCGCTTGACCGGATGGCTTGCTGGCGGTGCCAGGGTTCGATGCTCCGGGCTGTTGCTGCGGCGCGCTCCGATTGGTTTTTTCCTTGTCGTCCTGGCCTTGATCCGCATGGGATGGCTGTGGCGGCGGCGTATCCGGCGGAGAAGCGTCCGGCGGAGGCGCACTCTGAGCGGGAGGATTCGGCGTGGGCGCAGGCGGCGCTTCCTGCGCCAGCGCAGAAAGATAAAAGCAAGCAGTGATGGCAAGCAAGAGAACAATGCGAGTTGGAAAATTCATCAGTAGGAACTTCTCCGGCGTCCGGGCTCGGTCAGCGAACACAAACTCTCGACTAGCGAAGCAACCTGCTCCCCGAGGCATCCGCAGCCGCCAAACACAAAACTCCTCAAGCCCTGGCGCGAAGCAACCCCATCGTACTTGGAACAGATGATGGGCTGGCGCAAAAGGTTACTTTGATTGTAGCAATCCCGGATTCTCGCAGTCTCTGGCGAGCACTGGCTTTACGTTACAGACTCACATCCCAGTGCATGAAACTGGCATGTCTTAAGAACAAAGGGCAGTAGAACAGAGGGCGGCGGTCTCTCGGCCGCCGCCCTCTGGAACAGACTTTCCTAGAAGTGAAACCCCAGCTGCGCCGTAATCGCTCGCGGCGAAACATAGTGGGTGCCGCTGAACGTGGAGAGAAAATTGTAGAGCGCATACTTGTTAGTGACATTGATAGCAGTCAGTGTGAGACTCCATCTGCGACGGTCGCCTTTGAACAGGTTGTCGTCACCGACGGCAATATCGAACAGGCTGCGGGGCGCTATGCGCGGCGGCTTGTGATCATCATTTTCAGTCCCTGGAGCGGGCACTGATATCAGAGACGACCCGAACTGGGACGCAAGACACGTAAAGGGCAAAGGAACCGTCGGCGTTGCACGTGCGCCGTTGCATGTAAACCCAGCCTGGAACTCCTGATCAGCGGTCAAAGGTGTCCCGAATGGATCTGTCATGTTGACGGCGGGCTGTCCTCCCAGCGTGGTTGATTGAGGACAGTCATTGGCCGGGCCTACCCCGTAGCACGGAGCGGCTCCAGCCACCAATCCGTTGTCATATCGCCAATTGAAGCCTAGCCATGGGCCTCGCTTCCAGGGCTGGTACTGAAAGTGGGTTGTCTGGTTGAACTTTTCGTCGTGGTCAATGCGGAACGGCGAACTTCCACTGTTGAAGGCCACGGACGGAACCGCGCCCGCGCCGCCAATCTGCGGAGTGAAGAAACGCGCCGCAACGCTGGAGAAAACGACCAAGGCCGAAAAGCCATGGAGATCCGGTACGCTCACGCGCACGGCATATCCAGGAATCTTGGAATTGTGCCAGTCAATCGGGAAGGTAATCGGGGTCGCCCCCAGCACGCTGAAATCGTAGGCATTGTGCGTGTATTTCCAAATGTAATCCCCGCTGATCACCGCATACTTTCCGAGCGCCTGCTGCAGGCCGGCGTGGAAGTCATTGCGGTAGCCGGGATTGAACGGCGTCGCCCCCGCGGAAGCAGGCTGAGAACAGAGAAGGAGTGGATTCAAGACAGGGTTGGCGCAGCCGGTGCTCGAAAGCACCAGATTCTCATTGAACGGACTTTCCAGCGTGCGCGCGTAGGAAACTCGGAGGATCGTATTGGTCCGCTTGATGTTGTAGGCAACGCCGAGGCGCGGCTCGGCCTGACGAGCCACGACAAGGCCGTTGTAAAGATCGCCACGGAGTCCCAGATTCAAGGACCAGTTCTTTACGGTGATCGAATCCTGAATGTAGAGGGCGAGTTCTTTTATGTCTGTATGCCCGAGATATGCATACAAGCCGCTGGTGGAATTGGCACAACCGTCAGCCGGCGATGGCGTCGATCGCGTCAGATCGTAGCAAGCGAGCAATGAACTGAAGCCGGGATTTGCTATGAATGGCGTGGGATAGAGAGCGGGGTTCGTTGAGCCCGCGCCTGCACAATTGCCAGGGTTATTTACCCCCGGGTTCCCAACGAAGACTGGTACACCGTTGGCATCCAGACAAGGGGCGTTGAAATTTGGGTCGACAATTCCGAGGCTGTCGTTTTCGGTGAGAAAGGTCTGTTGATAGGTAATTCCCGCCTTGATGTTGTTGATGCCCACCACATGGGTGACATTTGCGAGCAAACCGGTGTTCGCCAGTGTCCGGTATTGAGAGACAGTTTGCTGTTGCAGATTCGGTGGGCCGAGGTCCGCAAATGGGTTGTTGCTCGGATAGTAATTATAGGCATCGCGTCGGACGAAGCCGCCAAAGGTAAACACGGTGGTCGGGTTTATCAGCCGCGTCCAGGTTGGAGCGATGTTAAAGGTGTCGATCTTCGATCGCTGGTCTGCAGGGCCGACGAGGATGCCGTTCGGACCAAGCCCGTTATGGCTGACGCTAACTCCGCTCCACGGCGTTGCGTTCTGCGAGTCATACGAATTGGGCGTCTGGAACCAGGAGCGGCTGAAGCCGAGATTCAGATGAATCGAGTCCTTGGTCGAGAGCTGGTAGTCGATCCGGTCGAAAATATTTTCCTCGTTGCCTTTGTCGTGGGTTACGACAAATTCCGGCGGGTCCAGGAATCTCCCCGTATTCAGTCCGTTCGCCGTGATGAAGTTCCCCCACTTATCGCCGCCATAAGCAAGATCAAAGCCGATATTCGACGACCCAAACGATCCGTAGGAAGCGTTCACGCTGCCATGTGGCGTTTTAATTCCCTGGCCTGAGCGAGTGGTTGCCACGATCACCAAGCTCGTCTTGCCACCGTACTCTGCCGGCGGAGCTCCCGGAATTGATTCAAGCGACTCGATGGCATCAAGAGGAACCTGGTTAGAAAAAACCTTGCTCTGCTGGTCGGTAATCGGCTGGCCGTCTATGGAGAATGAGTTTGATGCGTGGTCGCCGAGTCCGTGAAAGAGGCCATTCGAGTCTGCCGACACGCCAGGCGACGCCAGCGTGACCAGTGAACTTAACGAGGAGGACTGGCTTTCGAGAGGCACCCTGTTGAACAAAGCGCGATCCACGTCGGTGTGCCCAGTTGGATCGTTCTCGATCAAATCGGCACCAGCTTCGACCGTCACCGAAGTGGTCGAAGTCGCGATCTGCAGCTTGATGGCAACCTCCAAAGGGACGTTGGACCGAATTTCCACATCTTGCGAATAGGGGGCAAATCCGCCGGCGATTACTGTCATGTGATACGGGTTCAGCGGAACGTTGGGGAAGGTGAACTTGCCGGTAGAGTCGGTGCTGGTGGAACGATCGTAATGGCTGACGGGGTTGTGGATCTCGACCGTGGCCTTTGGCACAACGGCACCGGTTGAATCCACAACTGTTCCGCTGATGGACTGCGCATGGCAGGCTGCAGGCAGAAAAAAAGTGACGGCGAAAATGGCGATGAAGCGCCACTTGTATGAAGTAGGCATTACGTCCTCCTGGGACTGAAGAAAAGTAGGGAATTGCCCGGCACGAGTGCCGGAGGTCGAATCTGTGGGAATCCCTAGAGGACAGGAGGGCCGCGGCTGCCCAGATCAAAAACATCGAGCCGGGCTTGCGCGATGACTGCTTCTTCTCGCAGCACGCCGACCGTAGAGAAAACTGGCCGGACGTAGATGGAACTGACGGTGGGGCTGGTGCTGTGCGCCGCCACGCAAATCGAGCAGGAGGCCGCGTCGGTCTGGCTGGGGTGATTGTGGGTAGACTCCGCCGCCGCTGTCCACAGCATCAGGGACAGGCAGAGCCACGCCGACCAGCGATATACCGAACGCATGTTTTCCCGCATTAGAATCGAAAGAAGGTCGACCGCTTGAAGATTACAACGGTTGCCGGGAGCGATGCAATGCCAAACCAGTTACTATTAGGACGCATTAGGATAGGGACGGGCGGGCCCTATGAACGTTCGCCCAGATCGACCACCCTGCAACGCATTTTTTCTGGAGGCGAAGAAAGCATGGCAGAACCAAGCTACGAGGAACTGAAAGCGAAGTTGGCGCAGTTGGAAAAGGAAGTGGAAGTCAAGAAGCGCAGCGGCGACCTGATTTTCAAAGTCGGCGAAAAAGGCGGGGTCAGCGTCTACGGCCTGGGCCGTTTCCCGGTTACGCTCTACTACGAGCAATGGAATCGCCTGCTGGGCGCCGCCGCCGACATCAAGACTTTTCTGGAAGAGAACAAGTCAAAGCTGAAGCTCAAGGAATAGAGGCAGCGCTCCCGCGGAGGCTTGGGACGGGCACGCCTTCAGCCGTGCCGTCCCGACTCTACCGTTGAAGGCTTTAGCGACTGAGGTTTCGCTCGGTTCCAAGCCTTATCCGTGGCAATCCTCGCGAATCCGTGGGTGGAGTTTCGCCCAAAATTTTCATGCCACGCCCCCATTGACCGTTCAGCTATAATGAAAAGATCGTGCCCAAGTACTCCATCGTCGTCCCGCTGCACAACGAGCAGGAGAACGTCACCGATCTTTATGACCGCCTGAAAGTGGTGATGGAAGCGGCCGGCGAGACATTTGAGATCGTACTCGTCGACGATGGCTCGAGCGACCGCACCTTCGCCACGCTGCGGGAAATCGCGGCCGTCGACAGCCGCGTTACCGTGGTGAAGTTGCGCCGCAACTTCGGCCAGACTGCCGGCCTCGCCGCCGGATTCGATCATGCCCGCGGCGAATACATCATTGCGATGGATGGCGATCTGCAGCACGATCCGGCCGACATTCCGCTGTTCCTCGAAAAGATCGCGGCTGGTTATGACATTGTCAGCGGCTGGCGCAAAGTTCGCGTCGATAATTTCTGGATTCGCCGCGTCCCGTCGCGCATTGCCAACTGGCTGATGGCTAAGCTAAGTGGCGTGAACATCCACGACTTTGGCACCACATTTAAAGCCTATCGGCGCGACATTCTCGACCAGGTTCCGCTCTACGGCGAACTGCACCGCTTTATTCCGGCGCTCGCCTCTTGGCATGGTGCAACGATTTGCGAAGTGCCCATCCGCAATGTAAACCGCGAACGCGGCGTTTCGCATTACGGCATCACCCGCACCTTCCGCGTGTTTTTTGATCTGCTCACCATTCGCTTCCTGCTGCGCTATCTTTCCCGCCCGCTCCATTTTTTCGGAACCTTCGGCATGGCCAGCATGTTCGGCGGCACCGGCATCGTGTTGTGGTTGGGCGTGGAGAAATTTCTGCGCCACGCGGATGTCATGTCTTCCCACGGCCCGCTCATGATGCTGGCTCTCGGCCTGCTGCTCGGTGGACTCAATCTGCTCGCCATCGGACTGCTCGGCGAAATGCAAGTCCGCCACTACCACGAACCCAGCCGCCGCGCTCCCTACTCCATCGACCGCGTCCTGCGCTCGCAGAACGAAGAACACAGCGTCTCGGAATAATCGCCGTTGTCGGGCTCCGAAACGACTCCCGGGCAACGGCGACTTGTAGCAATCGGGCCCTACCGAAGGACGTTGGCGATCTTTGTGCTTAGTTCCGGGTCTCCGCTGCTCACTGAGTACATTCGCTCGCTTGTACTCCAGGTGACCGTCGCCCGTTTAACCACACCCTTCTCGTCCAAGTCCTCAACCATCAGCGCCGGACCCGTCCGCAGCGCCACCTCCCGGATGTTCACCACCGCGTCCGGTGAAATATCGAGCAACCATGCGGGATGGGCTGCGAACTTCTGGGCCATGGCGCGCGCTTCCCACGAGGAGACCCCGACGCTGCGGAATGCCACCTCAGCGAAGCGCTCCAACACTAAGCCGGAAGAAACGGAAAATTCGATCGGCAGCCCCTGCACGATATGAACATTGTCCGGGTAGTTCGCCACCACCATGGGTCTAATCACAGTACGCACCTGCATGCCTTCCCATTCAGCCGGCACCTGCACGTCACTTGCTCCTACCTTGGCGAGAGCAGATTCGATATCGGGGACGTGGATTGTCTGCTCCATCGCGATGGGCCCGGTTACCGTGATGGCAGGATTGGCGCCGAGAACATCTGGGGATGGCAGATACGCCTTGAAACCTGCTTTGCGCTCAGCCTCATCCACATTCTGGACGCTCTGCTCCAGACCGTTAGTGGTCACGTGCATGTGCAGCGGCAACTTCGAAAGATCGAGCCGCACAACATCTACCCGATCCAGGACGAACCGGTACCACAGCTCTTGGGCAAGCGCCCTGGTTTCCGGGAGTGCGAGCACCGCGACGCACACCACAGCTGCGGCGGCAGCAGTCGCCATCCGGGTCCATGTCATCCGCGTCCACGCGTGGCGTCGCCCCGCCAGCCTGGCGTTGAGCAATTCGCGTCCACGCACGAGGTTCGGACTCCACTGTGGTTCGATAACTGCGAGCCGGTCGGCGACCCAGTGATCTTCGTGATTAGTTTGCATACGATTGGTTTCCATATCGTTTCAAATACTCCTTCCGGAACGCTTCTTGAGCGCGGCTGACGAGACTTCCGACATAGTTGGAATTCACTGCGAGAGAGACGGCGATCTCCTGGTAGCTGAGGCCCTGACTCCACAGGAGCAACAGCTCCGCATGGCGCCGATTCAAAGCCGCGAGCACGGTCCGCACCCTATGCTGCTCGGCGTTGACAGCGTACAAATGCTCCGGCGTGGGAGGCGACTCGCGGACGAAACTGAAAATGCGCTCGAATCGGCCCCGGCGTGTCTGGCGCCTTAACTCGTCCAACGCCTCTCGTACGGCAGTGCGATACAGCCACCCTTCCGCGTGTTCTCCATGCGCCTGAGGATTCCGCCACCACTTCAGAAAGACTTCCACCGCCAGTTCCTCCGCGCGGGCCTGGTCGTGAATGACCCTGCCAATGACGCGGGTAATGCGCTCATAATGAGCGCGAAAAATCGCATCCAATCCTTCGGCGTTGGTGCATTCCATCTCGCTCGGTTCGGCCATGCTTCTTGCGTTCACATACCAAGAACGTATGAGGCTCAAGTTTTGTGGCAGGCCTTGCGACGAAAAGTGACTGCCGGGCCAAGGTCCGCATTGACTGCCGCCGCGACCGTCTCTACATGTTGGGGCACCGATCTGGCAATGACGGATGCGCTGAAATCAGGACTCTATTCTCAGCTCCACTTCGCAGCCGGCCGGCCGTCCCGTAACCACACAATGAAGTCCGTCCCCGGCGGCACTCCGCCCATCTCGCGCAGGCGCGTGGCATTCTGCCCCCGGTGATAATGGCTGTGCATCGCAGCTTGCGTGAGCGCGTGGCGCACGCTGATCTTCAGGGCAGGTTTGAACCACGGCACTTCAATGATCTCTTCCAGGCGCGTCGGTGAAATGCTTTGCAGTACCTGATCCATCTCCCCGTGATAGTGCTGCGCGTAGCCTCTGAAATTCTCCGTGCTGGCGAAATCTTCCAGCTTCTTGAACGCGAATGGCGACGTCCGCGCGCCCACTACCCAAAGAAACCCATGCTGGACCAGATGAATATGCAACAGGCGCTCGCGAATTGCTTTGTCGGCAATCGCGGCAGGATGCGCTTCGATCGCGCGCCAGTGCTCCGCGTCGGCCCATTCCTGATGCGCATAAAGTTCGTTGAGGTATGAGTCCACAAGTCCCTCCCTGGATAGACGAATTCTATAACCTGACGACGTTCAGTGGCACGTCCGCGCGATCTTCGTCTTCGAAAGCGGCGTATAATCCTCGGTTTGTTGCTGTCAGGAGTTTTTGTCTGCAGAAAGCCACGCAATACGAATTGCAATTAGCCCGCCGCATGTCGCGCCTGGGCACCGAGACTGCCTTTGAGGTCCTGAATAAGGCGCGCGCGCTGGAGCGCCAGGGCAAGAGCATCATCCACCTGGAAATTGGCGAGCCCGACTTTGATACTCCCGCGAACGTAATCGAGGCGGGCGTGAATGCACTGCACAAAGGCTGGACGCATTACGGCCCTTCAGCCGGCCTGCCCGAACTGCGCCAGGCGCTGGCCGAGTATGTGAGCCGCACTCGCGGAGTAAGAGTCGCGAGCGACGAAGTGGTCGTAGTCCCTGGCGGTAAGCCTATTATTTTCTTCACGATCCTGGCCCTGATTGATGAGGGAGATGAGGCCATCTATCCCAATCCCGGCTTCCCGATCTACGAATCGATGATTCACTACGTCGGCGGCAAGGCCGTGCCCATCCACTTGCGCGAGGAGCGCGATTTTTCTCTCGACGTGGACGAGTTGGCGTCGCTGATCAACGATCGCACCCGGCTGATTATTTTGAATTCGCCGCAAAATCCTACCGGCGGCGTGCTCAAGCGCCGCGACATCGAACAGATCGCGGAGGCCATTGGCGACCGCAACATCATGGTGCTATCGGACGAAATTTACAGCCGGTTGCTATTCGACGGCGGCCAGCATTTTTCGATCATGTCTGTGCCCGGCATGCAGGAGCGCACCATCCTGCTCGATGGCTTCTCGAAAACCTATGCCATGACTGGATGGCGCATGGGCTACGGCGTGATGCGCGCCGATCTGGCAACGCATATTTCGCGCCTGATGACGAATTCAAATTCCTGCACGGCCAGCTTCACGCAGGTGGCGGGCATCGAGGCAATCAACGGCGATCAGACTTCGGTGGACCGCATGCGCGACGAGTTCCAGCGGCGCCGCAACGTCTTCGTGGCGGGACTGAACAAAATCAAAGGCTTCTCCTGCCGCATGCCGAAAGGCGCATTCTACGCCTTTCCCAATATCACGCAAACGGGATGGAAGTCGAAGCCGCTGGCCGACGCGCTGCTCGAACAGGCCGGAGTGGCCGCGCTTTCAGGCACATCTTTCGGCGCGTTCGGTGAAGGCTACCTGCGCTTCAGCGTAGCCAACTCGCTGGAGAATTTGCAGCAGGCACTGGAGCGTATTGATCAGTGGACGAAGAATTTGTAGCTCTCACAGCCACTGCGTTCCGGAGGACGCTTCGATGTCGACGAAGAAAACTCCATCGCGGACGAAGGAGCCGAAAGTCAGCCGTCCGCACATGCCCGGCTACGGTCTTTCCAAAGGCAACAAGGGACTGCTTCCCTGGTCCTGGACCGAGCAGCGCCTGAAGAAATCGCACAACTACTGGATCACCACCGTCAAACCAGATGCAACTCCGCACACCATGGTGGTCTGGGGCTTGTGGCAGGACGGCCGATTCCTGTTCAGCACCGGCAGCAAATCACGCAAGGCGCATAATCTGGCGCAGAACTCGAACTGCGTGGTGTGCACCGAAAATGCGGCCGAGGCGGTGATCGTTGAGGGCATCGCTGAAATCGCCGATGTGGCTGCGCGCCGCAAAATGCTTCCCGTCTACGAGCGCAAGTACAAGTTCGATCTGGGCGCCATGAAAAAAGACATTCTGTCGATGAAGGAACCGGTGTTCGCAGTGCGCCCGCGGGTCGCCTTCGGGCTGTGGGAGAAGCACTTCGTCGGCAAGTCCACGCGCTGGACGTTCGATTAAACCGCCTCAGCGGCTAAAGCCGCGCTCCAAGAGGTTTCTGTATCAATGCAGCGGCGACCACGTCTGGCATTCCGCCGCGCTTACCGGCGAAGTCAAGGGAGACCCTGGTAAATATCGAACCACACCGTCTGAGGTCGAACAAAGGTTTCTCGTTCCTGAGCTCCTGCTGACCGGAGTGCCAACCACCACATATTCGTCGCACTTCTGTTTCTTGCAGACTGCTGTGATGCGGAACTGGTATCCGGACTTCGTGCACCATGCGCCCGCGGTGCAACTGGCGTTTCCCAAAGTAGCGTCAATTACACTGGCGTGATCCGCCGACGTGGCGCCCGTTCGACGGGGATCAGGGCCCAGCGCAGCCAGATCGCGCGCAAATCCGCGCTGCGGATAAGAACTCGAATAGATGACCTGTGCAGTATTCACCGTGCGTATGTTGGCTACGGCGCTCGATTCGTTCGCAGCGATTCGGGCCCGCAGGAGGTTCGGAATCGAGATGGCCGCCGCCACCAGAATCGCGCCGGCGTCGACTCCTCCACTTCGGCTGGCTTCGCGCAGCGCGCTCTCCTCGCCATACGCGGCGATCACGACCGGCGTAGTTGCGGTCGCGTGCGGAAGCGATTCCGCAACCGCCGGCGATACTTGCCGCAGAGTCAAGGCCGCCACCGCCGCCGGGTCTTCGTAGAGCAGCCCCGAAACCTCCGATGGATGGCCCGGCGGCAGCGACGCCAGCAACTTCTTGGACTTGCCCAACGATTCGCCGCTCCGATGGAGTCGAATCGCCTCGGCGACCGTCTCACGACCGGAAGCGATAACCAGATAACCGTCCACAAACGCGTAGCTGACTTCGGTCGCGTTCTGCGCAGAGGGAATTTGCAGAGTGTGGTAAGTCACTCCGCCGTCCTCGGATTGCTGTGCATTCATGTGCATTCCCGCCAGCAGCGTTCCGAGCGCGGCCTGCAAGCGGTCCGGATCGTTGACCTTCAGTATGACCCGCCATGCCGGGTTCGACGGCGGCTTGTTCGACAGCGGCTTGTTCGACGGTGCCCGGTTCGGTGGTGCCACGTTCGCTGGTGCCACGTTTGGTGGCGTGAAGCTATCCGCCTCAAAGGCGATTTCTCCCGAGAGGCGGCTGAGCAGATCGTCCTTCAGGCTGACTTTCAATCCCTGTTCCATTTGCGCAAGAGCCGCAAGCGCGTTGGGATTCTGGGTCGTGGCGAGATCCTCAAGATCTTCGAAGATCTCTGCCGGATCCTTTAATAGCACGGCGCCTGCGGTCATCGCCTTGGGCGAAACAAAATCCAGGCTGCCCAGCGGACCTGGCCGCGCCAACCAGGACGCTACTCCGTGCCGCGGGCCGGTGAAGCTTAGTTCCATCTGACTGGCGGCCTGGCCGTCGACCGCCTTGTGCTCCCAGACCAAATACTTTACATCGGCAAATCCCGTGCGCTCGAACAGTTTCCGGTTCTGGGCGGTACCGAGCGGGACCTGGCTCACGATCTTCTGTAAGTCGGCGGCAACGACGACCACCGTCCCACCTCCATAAACTTGTGTCACCCGCTGCCCAAAGGGAGTAGAGGCAAACTCCATGCTCTTCTTGTCCAGGCGGGAACTGAAACTGCGGAGTGCCGCCACGTCGAGCGACGCGACCACGAAGTCGGGGCGTACCAGAATCACCAGCTGCTGCGCCGGTTGAGTGTCCCTGGCAGTCGCGAGTTCCTGAACGTCCAATACGCGCACCGTCGGTTCAGACTTGCCGCCAAACTCCTTTTCCGTCTGCTGAATAAAATCCTTCAGACCCGGCTTGCGCAATTCCGCGATAATCAGCAGGCTTGGAGGCTTGCCACCTTCGGCCGCGCCCGACACGACAATTTCGTCTCCCAAATATTGAGAGAACTGATAGAACTTTTCCACCCCATCTTCTACCTTCGGTCCATTCGCCGCCATATCGCCCTGCTGCCACCAGGCGCGCAGCACTGGACTCTGTTGCACTTCCCGCTGGAAAATTGCGAGAGCCTGGTGAGAAGCTTCGCCGTAGTTGGGAAACGCGGCATAAAAGACGGTCGACTCCGGCAGCAAGGGCAAGATATGGCTCTGGCCGCGCGGCGGCGGAGATTGCACCTCGTGCTGCAACTTCTCCACTAACTGGCCGAACTCCGGCAGCAATCCGGGATTCTTCGTCAGGTCCTGAGGCAAAGACACTTCGGGGTGATCAGCCGGCTTGGCTTGGGCACCGGCCGCCGAGGCAGCTAAGAAAATCATCGCGGCGACGGTTACGCACTGGATGAAATAACCTTGGCGCTGTTGCTCGCGAGATTGTGCGCATGCCATCTGATTCCGCCCCAAAGAAAGAGAATGATGGATGATAGTCAGGTTGCATTGCTTCTGCCAACGCACGGCGGTAACGTGTTCTACATCGCCCAAGGCCGGGAGGAAACGCAGCGAGGATGCATGGCAGATTCTTAACTTGAGGTTGGCGATCTGCTTGTGGTTAGATTTCGCGGGCAACAGTGCCCGCGGCGCACGATCCCAAGCTACATAACTTGTGAAAGAAAATCATGAAAAAACCACTCCGCGTTTTTGCTACCTGTGATATCGGCGAGGCCATCCAGCTTCTTCGGAACCGTGGATACGAAGTCAAAGTCTACCCGCAACCGGAAGCGCCGCCGAAAAGCCTCATTATCGACAAACTGAAATCCGGCATTGATGGCCTGATCACCACACTCCGCGATCCCATCGACGCCGAGGTTTTCGAAGCCGGCAAGGAAACGCTGAAAGTTGTCGCGCAGTTTGCCGTCGGCTTCGACAACATCAATCGCGCCGACGCCAATCGCTACAAGGTTCCGTTCACCAACACTGCCGACGTGCTCACCGAAGCGACCGCCGAGTTCGCCTTCTTCATGCTGGGAATGCTGGCCCGCAAAATGTGGCCCGCCGAGCACCTCACGCGCGAAAATCGCTGGGGATACTGGCATCCTTACCTGCCGTTTCTGGGCGACGAAGTTACTGGCAAGACCATCGCGATCATCGGCACGGGGCGCATTGGGCTGGCCATGATTAAGAAGTGCGCGGGATTCGATATGAACATGCTCTGCTATGACCCGGCGTATGAGAACCACGACTACGCGAACGCGATTCAAGAGGTCATGGATCTGCGCCAGGCCCGCGGCATCGCGAAAGATAAGAACTGGATCAGGTATGTCCCCTTCGAAGAAGCGCTGCGCGAAGCCGATTTCGTCAGCGTGCACGTTCCTCTGCTGCGCGCCGGAGAAACTGCCACGCCCACGTATCACCTGTTCAACGAGAAAACCCTGCGCACGATGAAGACGACGGCGTACCTGGTGAATACGTCGCGCGGTCCCGTGGTAGAAGAACCCGCTCTGGCGCGGGCGTTGCGCGAGAACTGGATTGCCGGCGCCGCTCTCGACGTGTACGAAAAAGAACCGCTGCCCGCGGATTCTCCCCTGCGCGACCCGGCGATTGCCGACCGCTGCCGCCTGATGCCGCACTTCGCCAGCGCCGCGCGCATCACGCGGCTCTCCACCGATCCCAACAAAGGCATGGCGGGACGCTGCGTCCAAGGATTGATCGACGTGCTCGAGCGCAACTACGGCGGCGACATCACGAAGATGCCCTACGTCGTGAATAAAGAAGCGTTCGGCAAGTAAGGGATTTGCTTGTGGTTAGATTTCGCGGGCAAGCTTGCCCTGAGCTTGCCGAAGGGAGTGCCCGCGCCACAAAAAAGGCCCGGATCAAATGATCCGGGCTTTTCTTGTTCAAGTTGCCGAAGCATCTCACCGTCACTATTTAATTACGGTGAGAGTCACGGTAGTGGTATGTGTCTTGCTTCCGCTTTTACCCGTTACGGTGATGACGTGGGCTCCTATCGCAGCACCTTTGCCCACCTTGATCGTCATCGTCGAGGTCCCGGACCCAGGCGCAGCGATCGAGGTCGGACTGAACGTTACTTTCTGCGCGCCTCCCTGTCCGGAAGTAGACAAGGTAATCGCCGAGTCGAAGCTGCCCAGCGCTGTCGTGGTGATGGTGACGCTGCCGGTTGCGCCCTGGGCCTCGGTAATCGCGGCAGGCGACGCGCTGATACTGAAATCAGCACTCACCGACGAAGTTACCGTCAGACTGATCGTGGTGGTCTGCGTGATGCTTTCGCCCACGCCCGTCACAGTGATCGTATAGGTTCCGGTCGCGGTGGTTGAGGCCACGGCAAGGATCACGGATGAGGTGCCAGAACCCGGCGCGGCAATGGAAGTGGGATTAAACGTTACGGTCACGCCCGTCGGCTGGCCAGTTGCGGACAAGGCGATCGCCGAGTCAAAGCCGCCTGAGATCGCGGCCGTGATCGTCGATGTCCCGCTGTTGCCTTGCACTACCGAGACCGAAGCGGGCGAGGCAGAAATGGTGAAGCTCGGAGACGACGTTGCCCCGGCAAGAGCGGCGATCAACCCCGAGCCGTTGGGACTGCCCCAGCCGGTCGCCAGATCGTAGCCCGTGGTTGCAGAAAAACCATTGCTGCCGCTGGTGATGTCGTGGAAGTCCGCGTCATAGCTCGATCCGGCTCCGATCGAATACAGACTCGGATTGATAAAGCCGACCGCGGGGTTGCCGTTCAACAATGCCTGTTCATTGACCAGAGCCAGGTAACCAGCCCACATCGGCGCGGCAAAACTGGTCCCGCCGTATTCGTTGGCCGTGCAGGTAGTTTGGTCGGCGCACACATAAAACGTGAAATTCGCGTTTGCCGAAACGTCCGGACCATTGCGATACGTCTTGGAGCAGCTGGGGCATCCGCTGGCCGCGCTGGTCTGCCACGAAGGAATCGCATACTTGTCCGGTGAAATTCCGCCGCCACCGTCGGACCAGGTGGTTTCAGAACTCCATGGGCCGCCCGCACTGCTGGTGTCTAAGTCCGTGCCGCCAACCGAGGTTACATACACGTCATCCGCCGGAAAAATCTCGGCACCCGGACCCGAAGCGGTCCATTTGCCGCTATCCCCGGCCGCTTGAAACAGATTCTGACCCTGCGCCGCAAACTCCGTGAAGTATGGGTTGTCCGTGCCGGGGTCTGCCGGGCTCCACGTCCACGAAGAACTCAGCTGCGCGTTCAGCGGACTCGCCGTCGCCATCGCATTAAAAATGGCGGAATCGCTCGATCCCACGTACATCACCAGGCTCGACATCCCCGGAGCCATGCCGATGGCCTGAGTCATGTCTAAGGTCTGTTCCGTGTCGTCACAGCCGCTTCTCGCCAGGCAACTGATGCTGGTTCCGTCCGTGGACTTGAGAGTGACGGGGACATTGTTCGTTTGACCCGCGTTCTTGAAATAGGTGGTCAGGTCGGCCAAATCGGTACCCACATATTCGAGCAACCCGAGAGACTGGCCGGTGCCGGTAAGAGTTCCACCGTAATATGCCGCCCTCATGTCGCTGCCTAGAAAAGAGGCTGAAGGACCGGAGCCCGTGGTGGCATTGGGCCTCACTAACATATCGCGGTGCATTACCGCGGGACGCGGAATCGAATAGTTGTCCAGACCCGAAATGTGCCACAGCCGCACCGCCAGGTCTGGAGTGGGCTCACGATCCGGAGCGTAGAAGGTGCGATTTTCCGTGGGGTGCTGGTAAATTCCCATGGTCAGATGGAAGGCCTCTTCGATGCTGGCCACCGACCCTGTAACGTCCAGGTTCACGCGATTGCGGGACGTGCCCACCACCGTGAAGCCGTGCGCCGCGGCAAAATTAATCACAGCGTTATAGTCTTCTTGCGTGGGACCAAACTTCGTGGTGAACTCCTCCACCGTGAGGAACTGGCGGTAGGACGGGCTGGAAGGATCGTAGAGTTCCTTCAGGAAACTGTCTAAAGCATCCTGATTGCGGAGCGGCAAAACCAGGACAAGGCGCAAGGACTGGGTTGCGGGCAGGCGGCCGACGGCGGGCGCCTGGCCATTAAGAGTCACTTCTCGCACATGACGCGTCAACAGGGACTGCGGCTCCGCCTGGCAAACCACATTCACACCCACTACCATGGCGACCATCGTGAGAAAAAATGCGCCTGATCTTCGAATCACGATTGCTCCTTTTTCGACCCGATTTTCCGTTTTGGGATTGAGACCCGATGGGTTCCCGGGCATTCCGATTCGAACTCCGGGTCCTGCATCCTACACTGCTTCCGCCCCGGATTCAACGGAATTTGGCAGGGCCGCAGGGTCCTTTGGAATCAACAGGATTAAGACCGTACAGGCCGCTGGACGCGGCTTTTGGGTCAGTCGGTTCGCAGTCTGCTTTTCCTGTTTCGGGCTCTGGTAAATGCCGCTCAAGTGTGTAATTAGAGGAATCCGGTGAAGCGGAAAGACTGCAAATTGTCGGCAGGATCCACATCTGTGGTTTTCAAGGCGACAGGCTCCAAATGATACTTCGCGTGAGGACGTGTTCGCTTTTCAAAGTGCCCTTGCTCCAAAACATATTGAACGCGGAAAACGAACAGAGTGCGGAGTTGTGTCGACCTTGGCCCAGGCGTGGGAACCGGCTTGGCGCCGGCCCGGACCAGCAGCAGGAAAAACACGGTTAGCATTCCCCAGGTGAAAGACAGCAAGAAGGCAGCGATTGGCATATTGCCTCCCCTGATTTTTGCTCGACCCTTTCAAAAACAACGGAACCAACGGGGTCGGGGCCCGCAAAGGTCACCAGTTACAATTGCCAGTTAGGAATCTACTTATTCTCCCGGATTTCCCCTTCCGGGGCTGTTCAAAATTGCACACTCTTTGCAGTTTTTTGCGCAGCTTCCGGTTGGCGACATCCCTGGCGAACGGAAAACGTTTGTAGAGCCATTTCCATATTGCGGGTACAATGCTCCCGGGGGGACTTTCCCCAAGGAATCAAATGAACTCACGAACGATTTGTGCGGTATGTTCCGCAGTGGTTGGCGCAGTATGCTGCGCACTGCTGTTTTCGATGCCGGCGCGGGCAATCGAGTCCTCCGACGATGGCGGCCAACTCAAGCTGATGCCCACGCCCAAGGAAGTGCGACTGCGCGATGGCGGCTTTCGGGTTGGCCCCATGACCCGGATTCTGGTGGAGTTCGGTCACCAGTCCGAGGACCGCATCGCGGCCGAAACGCTGGCCGAAGAAATCGCGGACGAGTCGGGGTTGAACCTGGATATCGTTGGCGTCAAGGCTAGCGCCAGGACGGAGCGCCGCTCCATTGTGCTGGCCCGGCTGCAGGACTCGCGGGTGCGTAAGTTTCTGGCGGCAAAGGGATTGAAGTCGGACTCCTCGATCGGCGAGCAGGGCTACCTGCTGTTCGCGGACAAATCGCATCTGGTGGTGGCGGCGAATTCCGGGCAAGGACTTTTTTACGGCGTGCAAACCCTGCGGCAGTTGTTGCGTCAGGACGGGAAACACCTGCTCTGTCCGGCCATTGCGATCCGCGACTGGCCCGGCCTGGAATGGCGCGGCGGGCAGGAGAACATCAGCCGCGGGCCCTCCCCGAGCTTCGTGGATAAGTTCGCGAGCAAGTTCTTGAACAAGTTCACGAACCGGCGGGTTCAGACTGACGCCGCGCTCCAGGTGCGCCTGCTCCCGCTCTGAAATGTTTTCCGACCGTACGAACTGGAAGCTCACGCGCAATCGCCTCACCCATGCGCTGGAAGCGGCAAAGGCCAGCGGCGCGAACGTTCTTGATCTAACCGTTTCAAATCCCACGCGCGCCGGCCTGCGTTATGACGAGGCCGCCATTCTGCGATCTCTCAGCGCTCCGCAGGCCATCGATTACGATCCCCAGCCCAAGGGTCTGCGGCAGCCGCGCGAAGCGGTCGCGGCTTACTACGGTGAGCCCTCCCGCGCGGGCCACGGACTTCTCGGCGATGGAGTTCGCGGCGTCGATCCCGAGCACCTCGTGCTGACCACCAGCACCAGCGAAGGCTATTCCTACATCTTCCGTTTGCTGTGCAATCCAGGCGACGAATTGCTCGTGCCCAATCCGAGCTATCCGCTGTTCGAGTTTCTCGCCGACCTGGAAGACGTAAAGCTGGTGCCTTATCCGTTGATCTACGACCACGGCTGGCAGATGGATTTTCCCTTACTCGAAAAGGCGGTGACGCCGCGGACGCGCGGGGTGGTGGTGGTGCATCCGAACAATCCCACGGGCTCGTACGTGCGCGCGCACGAGTTGAGCTTGCTGAACGCGTTTTGCCGGGAGCGCGGTTCGGGCGGACATGCTCTTGCGCTGATTGTCGACGAAGTCTTTCTGGACTACGCGCACAATGGCCAGCCCAGACCCAGCTTCACCGCGAATCAGGATGTGCTGACCTTCACCCTGAGCGGACTCTCGAAAGTTTCCGCCCTGCCGCAGATGAAAGTGGCGTGGATCGCGGTGAGCGGACCGCCAACCGAGACGGCGCCCGCGCTGGCCCGTCTGGAAGTGATTGCCGATACCTATCTCTCGATGAATGCTCCGCTGCAGTGGGCCACGCCAGCGCTGCTCGATCAACGGAAGAGCCTGCAGAATCAGTTGCTCGACCGCGTTTCCGGAAACCTGGCTGAACTGGATCGCAATCTCGCCGCGCAGAAAACGTGCGAGCGACTCGATGTGGAAGGCGGATGGTACGCCATTCTGCGCGTGCCCGTGACCAAATCAGATGAAGACCTGGCCGTCGAGTTATTGCAACAGAAGTCGGTGCTGGTGCATCCCGGCCATTTCTACGATTTCCCCAGCGACGGTTATCTAGTCTTGAGTTTGATCACCCCGCCGGCGGAGTTCGGCGAGGGCGTCGGCAGAATGCTGGAGCTGCTGAACCGTTAGAACTGACGATGCTCAGCGAAATCGCCTGATTTCGATACCTGACAGAAGCCTTGAGAAAAATGCGCCTTGCGCCTACAGTTGTCAAATTCCATTCCATCCTTAGGCCATGTCGATTGATTTTCGCAAGAACGCTAACGTCCTTACGGCGGTTCAGAAGTTTTCCAAGCCAAAGGAACGGACGATTAGCGATCCATACGTGGTAGACGGGTATGAACTGCACGCACGTCCTGAACTTGCTGACCGGCTAAGGAATCTCATGGCGGGCGGCGCTCCCGGAGCAAGACTGGAGTTTGCCTTCGGTATACCGATGCTTTGCACCTCCACTGGGCGCGTCTTCGCAACTGCCGGAGGCACTCACTCGTTGTCACTATTCCTGCCAGAAGAGGAAAGTTGGGCAACCCCGACCCAGAATACGGAGAACCGTGGCGGAAGGGATACGCTTGGACGAAAGGCCAACCACACACGCCAAATGACGAAGAGCAGCTAATCTCTTTGTTGCGCCACGCCTATGCCGCAGCGACGGAAATAGATGCTGGTGTTGAATCATCAGGATGACTGGCGAAACATCGCCAGATCACTCATTGACCGGGAGTCGGCTAATTTTCAGCTGACGAAATCGGCTGACGAATGTCCCCTAAGGATTGAATCTCAGCTCAACGCTTTCGTGGGTCTCGTGCGCAGCGGGTTCCCAGGTCCACTGGGCTAAGGCGGTCTGGGCAGCCTGGACGAGCAAGGGATGTCCGCCCTTCACTTCGACGGACTTGACCTTGCCATTGGCGGCGACTAACACGTCCGCTCTCACGTTCCCCTGCAGATGCAGGGAACGAGCGAGGTTGGGAATTTGCGGCATCACCTTGGTCACAACTTTGCGTGAGCCTTCAGAAGTTTCCTGGGCGGGAGCGTGGTTGGCGCAGAACATCAGCAGGGGCGCGACAACCAGCAAAACAACTGCAATCCGATTCTTCATGGGGTGAGGTGTCGGTATTGATCATAAGAGCGATGTAATCAAACCAGTAAGATCACGTTGGTAATCCGGCGGGGTAATCTTCCGTGCGGGCTAACGTAAGCCGTTCCACCTGCAAGCTTCCTGCGTGGGAGCTTGCTATGGGCCTGGCTACGCATAGAGGAACGGCCGCTCTGCGTGGCTTTTCCAGAAGTAGGCGAGGATGATTACACTTGCGATCGCCGCGTAGGCGCACCACAGCGAGGTGAACGCATAGCGCTTGACCTCCATAACCACCAGGAGAATCACTAAGTTCACCGCACCGAAGATTACCATCATCTTAATTTTCGAGAAAAACAACGAACCGCAAGTCGCAATCACGTACATGATCGCCACCGCTGTATTGTTGGTCGCCGGATTGATGTACACGATGCTATTTCCGCGGATGTAAACCTGAGTCGGAAATGCCGTCAGAGCCCACAATATGTAGAGTGTGGTGGCTCCGCCAATTGCAAGGAACGGCAGCATGCGTCGGCGGCTCTTCTGATAAGGCTCGAACAACAGCACGCTTAGCGGCAGCAGGAACGGAAGAAGCCCCTGCGCATACAGCATGAATGCCGCGCCCATGTCGTGCGTGACCGCAGGCGAGAGAATTCCATCCAGTCCCAGCCACACGAATCCTTCAATGAACTGGTGAATGGCGAATAGCGCTGGCAGGGACGCGAAAAGCAGTTCGCGCCGGTGCTTTACCCTCGTCAGGGTGACCACACCCATGGCGCCCAGAGCTCCGCTGCCGACGAAGTTCGCTGTGGCTGAAAAACACATGGCCCGTTTTCTCCGCTGCGAAGATTACATGTCTCACTGCGGAACGCAAAAGGATTTCTCGCGCCCGTTGAATTTATTGGGAATTTCGCGCAGTGCAAGGCAGACAGGATCTAGCCCTTGATCAGAAACGGATTGTTCTCCCGCTCCTCGCCGATCGTTGTCAGGCTGCCATGGCCGGGGACGACCACGGTATCATCCGGAAGCGCGAGCACGGTGTCGTGCAGGGAGCGCATGATTTTCTGCATCGATCCGCCGGGCAGGTCGGTGCGTCCGATGGAACCGGCGAAGAGAGTGTCGCCGGCAATCAGTTTTTTGTCGGCGGCAAAATAGAGGCAGATGCTGCCTTCGGTGTGCCCGGGGGTGTGCAGAACGCTGGCGCTGAGCGAGCCCGCGCTCACGGTTTCTCCACTCTGCACGCTGTGGTCGATTTCGACCGCGCCAGGCGGCGGCACGCCGATCCAGTCGGCTTGCTCATCGAGCATTTTGAGCAGGGCGTAATCATTCTGGTTCAGCAGGATGGGCGCTCCCGTGGCCGCGCGCAGCTTCATGGCTCCGCCCACGTGGTCGATGTGGGCGTGGGTGATGACGATCTGCTTGACTTGCAATCCGTGCTTGCGGATGATAGCCAGCACGTCCGCAATGTCATCGCCGGGATCGATCACCATCGCTTCGCGCGTGGCATCATCGCCGATGATCGAGCAGTTGCAGCGCAGCGGGCCCACCTGGATGATTTCGTGAATCATAATGTTGTGTCAGCTTGTGGTTCCATTGTATGACGGCAAACTTGGTTCGCCACAAAGGGACAGCAAGTTGCGTGAAGGATTTCGGAAAGGTTTTCTTCGTGTACCTTCGCGTCCTTCGTGGTTAAATATAGGCGCCATCCGCTAGTGGAAACATCCACCCAGCTTGGTTTGATACGGCCCGGTTTAACCAGGATTGATTTGACTGCCTTTGTGCTTGTCTGCAAGGCGCGCTCGCAAGACCGTCACATAACGCGCCCGGAGGTTTTCTTTGGCTAAATACCGTCAGCATGGTTATCAGGACCGGGACCGCGATGACTCGCGCAAAGGTTCAGGAAGCTCATCCGGGGAACGCTCGTCCGGGGAGCGATCGGGCACGCCGTATCCCAAGAAGGACAACACCTTCGGCCCCAGGCCCGTGAATCTGCCGGGCACGCGGTCAGTTTCGCGCTGCACGCAGTGCGGCACGGTGCTGCCGGGAATGCCGCCGGAGGGCCGGTGCCCCAAGTGCGGATTCGAGTTGCACTCCTGCAAGCAGTGCATGTATTTCGATCCCGGAAGCCATTTCGAGTGCATGCAGCCGGTGACAGTGCGAATCGCCAAGAAAGACGAGCGCAACGATTGCTCGTCCTATGAAATCCGCGTCACGCGGGAGAAGGAAACCTCAACGCCGGCCGCTCTGCGTCCCAGCAGCGCGCGGCAGGCGTTCGATAATTTGTTCAAAAAGTAGGGCCCGTCCCGTTTTCGTACTGGGTGTAGCCTCCAGGAGGTTTCACGCAATGGGCGAGACTCCCGCAAATCCTCACAGACAACAGCAACTGTATTGGGCGCAGATGATCGAACTCAAAGTTGCGACGGCGTATATCCGCCGCTACCGAGACTATCTAGGCAAGTGGACGACTGGGCTTGGAACGGTGAAGGCCGTTGCCTCCAGTGGTGGCATTGCGGGTTGGGCGATCTGGCAGGAACATGCTTTTGTCTGGGGCGTAATCATTGCCGCATCGCAAGTAACGGACGCTTTGAAGGATGTGTTCCCATTCACCAAGAAGCACAAGGCTGCGAGCGCTCATACGATTATTCTGGGAAGCCTCTTCATCGACTCGCAGCTGGAGTGGGAGAATATTTTTTCTGGCCGGTATACGGACGAAGAAATCATGAAACGACGCCACAAGCTGATGAAGTTACAGCACGAGGCGGAGCGGACAAGTTTTCCCGACGGCCTGGCAACACGGAATTCGCTTTTTGCTCAGGCGCAACAAGAGGCAGAGAGTTATTTCAAGACAACCTATGGTGTATACTGACGTGACGTATGGTTGAGAAAAACACAGCATCGGCCGATTTACTGCGAAGCCTGATTATGCCTTCGGTGACCGTCCAGATCCCGATGCCACCAGGTGCTGCTATCCCCGCATATCCGGCTGCTTCGTCTCCGGCAAACGGAACGCCGACCTCACCCCCTTCTCCTCCAGCACGTGACGCAGAACACGGGGCTTAAGCTCGCTCGCGCGTCTTCCGGTCTGATTCATTCCTCGTCGCTACGGCTTCTGCGTGGGCCGCAGCAGAATCTCACTGATAAACGATTGTGGAGCTTGCGTCACCAGCATCGCCACCGCGTGGGCAACGTCGTCCGGCTGCAGCATTTTGCGCGGATCTTTTCCCGCGTGCGGGCTCAATCCTGTATCCGTCGATCCCGGACAAATCACCGACACGCGTATGTTGTGGGGACGCAGTTCCTCCGCAACCGAGTAAGTCAAGCCGTTCAGCGCCCACTTGGAAGCGGCGTAGGCCGCGCCGTTCGGCAGAGCGTTTTTTCCGGCGAGCGACGAAATATTGATGATGTGGCCGGAATAGGCCCGAATCATAATGGGGGCAAACGTCAGGATGGCATAGTAGACGGCGCGCAGGTTGGTGTTGAGAATGCGCTCCCACTCCGCCGGCGGCAGCAGATGCAACGGTTCGTTGAAGCTGCCCACGCCCGCATTGTTCACCAGAATATCTGCGCGGCCAAAGCTGCTGTCGATGCGCGCGGCCGCGTACTCGAACGAGCGCAGGTCCACCACGTCGCAGGGAACCACTTCCACGCGGCCGCCGGCCTTCACAATTTCGTCCGCGGTGAACTGCAGGTCAGCCGCGGTGCGGCCACACAACACCGCTGCGGCGCCCAAGCTGGCCAGTTTCTTCGCGATAGCGGCTCCGATGCCGCGTCCTCCTCCGGTTACGATTGCCACCTGTCCGGCCAGAGGCTTGGCGGGATCTACCACTGGAACTTGGGTCACATCCATGGGCGCGGCTCCTCTTAATCTACAGTGCCAATTTGCGGGTTGCCTGGGGACGACATTCGCGACCATCCACCCGGGCAGATTCCCGCATCTTAACAAGAGTGTCCAATATCGTGTCCAACAAGCGCATCTGAGAAACGCATCTTACCAAGAAAGAACTCCGATCGAGCCAATAAAGAACTGCGATAACGAACCGACGGAACCGAATGATGGGAAGTGGCTTGCCTTCGGCGAAAGAGGTACTTATAATCCCGCCAACCGGAAATAAAGGGTCGAGCAGCCTTTGCCTCTCAACGGGGCTGCGATTTCCCCCGGGGTCCCCTGCCAGGACGCGCGGCATTCCAAAGCAGGATCCGAGCGCGAGTGGTCCGAGCGGAGTGCGGTGTCTAAGTTGTTGCGGTCGAAGAAGCAGCCGGATAAATTTTTTTCCAAATCGCCATTTCCCGGAAGGTTCAAGGAGCCATACTGATGAAAAAGATTCTGGTCACGGTTGTGCTTGGGATTGCGGTCATAGCAGGAGCTCGGGTGGCTGCGCAGCCCGCACAAAGCCAACCGGCCGCGCCGCAGTCGTCGGCGCCGGTGATTAAAGATCCAGCGGAGTACAACGCCTACGTGGCCGCCACGCAATCGAAGGATCCGGCGGCGGAAATCAGCGGTCTGGAAGCGTTTCTTACGCAGTATCCCAACAGCATCATGAAGAACCAGGCGCTCGAGATTCTGATGAGCAAATACCAGGAGACCGGTAACCAGGCCAAGACGCTGGAGACTGCCACGAAACTGGTGGCATCCGACCCCAACAACGTGCGGGCACTAACTCTGCTCGCTTACTTCGACCGCATGGCGGCGTTTGGCGGAGCTGCGAACGCGGCCCAACTGAATACCGACGCCAAGAAATATGGCCAGCAGGGACTGGATAACCTGGCGAAGTTCACCAAGCCGGATGGCACATCGGACGCGGACTTCCAGAAGATGAAAGACCAGATGAAGGCAATCTTCCAGGCCGCCATAGGATTTGCCTGTCTGCAGAGCAAGGACTACGCCTGCGCGATCGCGAACTTGAAGCCTGCTGCCGACGCGAACCCGGCGGATCTGAGCATTATCTATCCCTTGGCGCTGTCCTACCTGGGGCAGACCCCGCCTGACTATCAGAATGGCATTTGGTTCGCCGCGCGCGCTGCGGCGATTGCTCCCGCCCAGAACCAGCCCGGGCTTGAGAAATACGCGCGGGCGCAATACGTGAAGTTCCACCAGGGAGAAGACGGCTGGCCTGCGATTCTGGCCGCGGCGAAGGCAAACGGCCCGCAAGCGCCCATTCCGCCTCCGCCCACACCCGCCGATCAGGCACACGCCATGGCAATCGCTACCCCGCCCGATCAGATGGACTTCGCGCAATGGGAATTTATTCTGGGCAACGGCGCCCAGGCAGACCAGGATTTGGTCTGGAACGCTATTAAGGGCAAGGCCGTGCAACTGGTCGGCACAGTCATCAAGGCGACGCCCACGGAATTCGATATCGCCGGCAGCCTCGACGACATCGACGCCAAGAAGGCCGACATCACCCTTACCTTTGAGGAGCAGGTTCCCGCCCGGCTGATTCCGAAAGAGGGGGCCAGCATCGACTTTCAGGGTGAGCCTTCGGCCTACACCCCGAACCCGTTCATGATGACCATGGAAAAGGGCCTGCTCGCGAAGCCGAAGACCACGCCCAAGCCTCCGGTGCATCACAAACCAGCAGCGCACTGACGGTGCCGCAGGAATACAAGAAACGGGCAGCCCATAAGGGCTGCCCTTATTTTTGGAATACAAGTCTGGCAGCTACGGCCTAGCGCATCATCTTCTTGTCCGCGGTCTTATCCATGGACATGGGACGAGTGCTGCGGGGAGGACGTTTGACGCCGTCGCGCAGCTGCCGCACATCAATCTTCAGCTCGGTGATGGTGCGGCTGAGCGTGTTGCGATGCATGCCGAGTTCGCGGGCGGCGCGGCATTGATTGCCGCGGTTTTCCTGGAGCACGGTGAGAATGAATCGTTTCTTAAATTCGCGCACGCCTTCGGAATAAAGAATGTTGCTCTTGTACATCTGCAGGACGAGTGCTTCCAGTTGATCTTTCACGTTGCGTCTCTCTCTGTCTTTCTAAAATTGTTTTCTAGAATTGTCTCGAAAATTTTTTACGAAACTTGTGTACTGAACTCGTTGCCGGTCCGGCTTACTTCGAGCCAGCCGCTGGTTTCACGCCTAAATTCTTCGGAGCGTTATGCAACAAGTCCAGCCCCTGAAAAAAACGCGCCCGCAGCGGCGCAGGCCCAGCCCAGATGGCGGCGCGTCCGACCACCAGAAAATAGGGCGCCAGTTGCGATCTCGCTAGCAGCTGCGACGTGGGCGCGAACGCCGTAACCGCCATCAATCCGATCGCTACCATCAAGCCACCTTTGGCCAGTCCCAGAACGCCGCCGAGAAACCGGTCAAAGCCGCTGAGCCCTACTTTCTTCATCATCCAGCGCACGATCCTCCCAGCCAGGCTGAACGCCGCAAGGACCGCAAAAAAAATAAAGAAAAAAGCCAGGATGTCCGCAATCTCCCCGTTCTTCAAAAACGTTCCCAGCCAATTGGACAATCCCTGGTACTGCCAGGCCGCAACCATGTAACCCACCACCAGCCCCGCCAGGCTGAACGCTTCCGCAAAAAATCCCTGAACTGCGGCGGCCACAACATTTACGAGGACCAGCGCGATAATGATCCAGTCGGCCGGGTTCATGCACTGCTCCGCGCGTGGGCTGCCAAACTACACATCCAGCTTGCGCCCCGTCAGCTGGAAATAGGCCTCCGTATATTTCTCGCTGGTCGCGCGCACCACTTCCTGCGGAAGCGCGGGCGCGGGCGGCTGTTTGTTCCAGCGAATCTGTTCCAGATAGTCGCGGACGTACTGCTTGTCGAACGATTCCTGTGGTCGTCCGCCCTCGTACTTGGCGGCGGGCCAGAAGCGCGAAGAATCCGGCGTAAGCACCTCGTCGGCCAGCGTGATGCCCTTGGAAGTGCGTCCGAATTCAAACTTCGTGTCGGCGATGATGATGCCACGTGCGCGAGCGAACTCAGCCGCCTTCGAGTAGATCTTCAGCGACAAGTCGCGCAGCTGCGTGGCCGCTTCCACGCCAACGATCTCGCACATCTGCTCGAACGAGATATTCTCATCGTGACCGGTGACCGCCTTGGTCGCCGGAGTGAAGATGGGCGCGAGTAGCGCGTCCGACTCTCGCAATCCCGTCGGCAATTCGATTCCGCAGACGCGCCCGGTAGTTTTGTATTCCTTCCACGCCGAGCCGGAAACGTAACCGCGCACCACGCACTCTACCGGAAACATTTCCGCGCGCCGCACCAGCATGGACCGGCCTCGCAGTTGGTCGGCATACTTGCGCGCGCTGTGCGGATAGTGATCGACGTCCGCTGTGATCACGTGGTTCGGCACGATGCCGGCAAGAAAGTCGAACCAGAAAAGTGAAATCTGCGTGAGCACCCGGCCTTTGTGCGGAATACCCGTGGCCAGAATGTAGTCGAACGCAGAAATGCGATCAGTCGCGACAAACAGCAGGCTCTCGTTGTCGACTTGGTAAACGTCGCGCACCTTGCCGCTGGCGTGAAGTTGGAGTTCGGGGAAGTCAGTTCGCAACAGGACGGAATCTAGAAGTTCGGGGCTCATGATTGGAATTTTACAGGTAACGAGCGCGTCGTATTCTAGCTGCTCAGAAAATTTTGTCAATGCTCTGGATCACGGGGGCGCTGGAACCCGCCTTGGTGCATGAACAAAGAGGCATTGACAGGATCGAGATCGGCGAGAACAGGCTTCCGGAGCAGGTTTCGGGGGCGTTCAGGTTGTGGAAAAGCTGAGGATGGAAGTGGATAACTTGGGAGGAGCTTTTAGCTGTCCGCTCTTAGCCTTTAGCTGGTGTTGTGTTGGGGCCGAGTTTGCCCCGACGACCAAGGATGTCATCCCGAACCGGGCCAAGGGCCCGGTGAGGGACCTTACAACGCTCATGCACCCGCATGGTCGCCGCCGGGTCGTCGTCGCGGACGCACGCCGCGCCATTTTTCCAGCGTCAGTTGCGCTCCTTCGTCGCCGGCAAATTCTCCGCGATCGGCCTGTGCCAAGGCGTCCATGGTTTCCTCGATTTGCCAATCGCCTAAAGGCCCATCATCACCCTGCGACACGCTATGCTGCTCCCCCGAAGCGCACCGAAACTAGCTTCGAGACGCCGGGTTCCTGCATGGTGACGCCGTAGAGGACCGGGGCGATGCTCATGGTTTTCTTACTATGCGTGATGAGCACGAACTGCGTTTGCACGCTCATTTCTTTCACCAGCTCAGTGAAGCGCGCGATGTTGGCTTCGTCGAGCGGCGCGTCAACTTCATCGAGGATGCAGAACGGGCTGGGGGTGTATTGGAAAATTCCCACCAGCAGCGCGAGAGCGGTCAGCGCTTTCTCGCCGCCGGAAAGCAGCAGCACGCTTTGCAGGCGCTTGCCTGGAGGCGAAGCGACCACGTCGATGCCGCTCTCAGCGCTGTTCTCTTCGTCGGTGAGCTTCATGAAGGCGTGGCCGCCGCCAAACAGTTTCTTGAACGTCGCCTGGAAATTCTGGTTGATGGTCGCGAAAGCTTCTTCGAATTTCTGCCGCGAGAGCTGATCGAGCTCCCGGATCGTGGCCGCCGTGTTCTCGATGGACGAGATCAAATCGGTGCGCTGCGTCTCGAGGAAAGCATGCCGCTCTGCGGTTTCCTTGTATTCCTCGAGCGCCATCATGTTCACGGGGCCCATGGCTTCGAGCTTGGTGCGCATGTCGCGGTAGAGTTGGTCGGCGGCGGCGAGTTCGTCTCCCGCAATCATGGCCAGCGTGGTGTCGGCGAGCAGAACGGCGCGTTCGATGCCGAGTTCGTTGAGGCAAGTCTGGGCCATGTACTCTGCGTCGGATTGCAGCTTGGCGGCCGCGGCGCTGAGTTCGCCGCGACGGTCGCGAGCCTGGTCGAGCAGCATTCGGCTGTGCCGAAGAAGTTCGTCGATTTCGGCGAGCCGCGCCCGAACCTGCTCGGTTTCAAATTGCAGCAGTCCTTCGCGCGCCTGCCCGGCATTGCGCTCGGCCTCGAGGTCGGCGGCCTGCTCCTCGAGTTGCTCGTTCTCGGTTTCGCGCTGCAGTTTCTCCGCGGCGGCGCCTTCAATTTGCGAGCCGAGCGCATACACGCGCTCGCCCACTTCAGCGAAAATCGATTCAATGCGCTGCAAAACTCCCGCAGCCGAGCGGTGACGCTCTTCCAGTGTGGCCACGCGGGCGGCCCGATGGGAGCTGACCTGCGCCGCTTCCTCGCGCCGCAGGCGCAGCGCCGCCAGAGATTCCTGAGCGGCGGCGATCTGTTGTTCAATCTGCAACCGCTGCTCTTCAAGCGCTGCGATTTCAGATTGGCGGGCGGCGATGGTTTCTTGCTGCTCGGCGCGTTCCGCCGCCAGCCGCTGCAACTCGAGCTGTGAAATACCGAGGCGTTCGCCGACGCGGGCCATCTCCGAATCAAGCTGTTGCAGCATGTGGCCGGACGTCATGGCCTGGTGCTCAGCCTCGCGCTTTTCGCCATCAAGGCGGTCGAGCAGGGAAGCGAACTCTTTAATCTCGCGGCCGAGAGTGAGCACCCGCATCTCTTCGTCGCGCAGGGCGCGTTCCAGATCATCGAGCTGCCGCAGCACTTCCCGCAACTCGCGCTTCATGGAAAGCGGGCCCTCCGAGCGCTGTTTGCCCCCGGTGACGGTCACATTGTGGAAACATTCGCCAGCCTGCGAAAGAAAAAATGCGTCGGGATTTTCCAGCGCCAGCCCGCGGGCCACGTCCGCTCCAGGCACAATGTAGCCGTCGCGCAGCTTGGGCAGAATCACTTCCAGCGATTTCCCGAATCCGTTGAGCACGCGAATCGTGTGCTTGAGAGGAACAATCGACGCCGTCGGCGGCGCGCAATGCGCGGCTTCGTCGAGAACAAATGAGAACTTAGCCTGCGAATCTTCAGGATGCACAAGGAATGTGGCGCGCCCGTCCACATCGGTGCGCAGCAGGCGCAGCCCTTCGTCGGCCGCGTCCCAAGACTTGACCACAACGTAGTTCAGTTCGTCGCGCAGAAAATCTTCCACCACGCGCTCGAAGCGCGGCTCCACTTCCAGAAAATCTCCCAACACGCCCACCGGGGCCAGTCCGCTCTCCATCATTCCCGATTGGAAGAGTCGGCGCACCGATTCGGTGGAGTATCCGTGCTCATTGATAACAGTTTCGAGCGATCCCTTTCTGCCCAGCGCAGTTGCGTACTCGGCGCGGAGAACGTCGAGATGAGTCTTGGCTTTGACTTCGTCCAGTTTCTTG
Source organism: uncultured Acidobacteriaceae bacterium (assembly GCA_963719575.1). Taxonomy (GTDB): domain Bacteria; phylum Acidobacteriota; class Terriglobia; order Terriglobales; family Acidobacteriaceae; genus Sulfotelmatobacter. The sequence goes on along the minus strand of CAVRCN010000017.1, from coordinate 342,007 downwards.
GCTTCGATCAGGCGGCGCAGCTGGCCGATTTCTTCCGTGATGCCGTTGACGCGCTGGCTGACGGTTTCAAATTCAAGGGCGAGCTGGCCGCGTTGCCCGCCAAACGCCTCGACCTGGACAGTGGCATTGGTGATTTCCGTTTGCAGACGGCGAGCTTCGCGATCGGCTCCCGCCAATCGTTCTTCGGCCTGCGCGAGCTGGTTCCGCAGCCGCGACGCGGAAGAAACCGTGTCGAAGATAGCGACACGCGATTCTTCCAACTGGCGTTCGAGTTCCGCAAGATTCGCGGCCGCTGCGGCGGCTTCCTGCTGACAAAGCGCCAAATCGTTCTGAGCACCTGCCAGATCGGCGGCGGCCGATTCAAGAATCTGCCGGTTGGAATCGCGCTCGGCCTCAAGCGCCGTGAGGCGATGGCGGGCCTGCGCGAGTTCGGCTTCCGCGGACGCCGAACGCACCAGCAACTCCGCGCAGCGCTCTTCGTTGTGGAGGCGGCGGGCGCGCGCACGATCGATTTCCAGCACGATCTGGCTCAGCCGGTCGCGATTCTCGCGAAGTTCCGTTTCAATAGCGTAGCCGCGCTGCATGCGTTCGCCATGCTCGCTTTCGAGTTGCTGCACGGCCTCGCTGCGATGCTGCATTTCTTCCGCCAGCGCATTGAGCTGAGCATCGAGCTCGGCACTTTCCTGGTCAATAGCCGCGAACTTACTAGCGAGGACCACGCGCAACTGCGCGCGCATCTCTTCCCGCAGACGCGCATAGCGCTCGGCCTTCGATGCCTGCCGCTTCAGCGAATTCATCTGCCGCGTGACTTCTTCAAAAATGTCGTTGATGCGGTTCAGGTTCAGCTTGGCATCTTCAAGACGTGCTTCAGCGAGGCGCTTCTTGGTTTTGAATTTCGTGATGCCCGCTGCCTCTTCAAGAATCGCGCGGCGGTCGGTGGGACGGCTGCTCAGGATCTGCCCGATGCGTCCCTGTTCGATCAGCGCGTACGACTCCGGGCCCAGGCCGGTACCCATGAAAAGTTCCTGAATGTCGCGCAGGCGGCAGAGCTTACCATTCAGCAGATACTCGCTGTCGCCCGAGCGGAACAGCCTGCGCGTGACCACAATTTCTCCGCTGTGAAATTTCTGCTGGTTAAATTTGCGGCGCCGAATCTTCAACACTACATGCGGGGCGACCGTTCCCGCCGACGCAGCTGCGGCCGGAGCCACGACGTTATGCACCGGCAGCGCGAACACCGGCTCGTCGTCCGGAAAAGCAATGGCGATGGTATTCACTTTCGAACGCGGAACTTCAATTTCCTCAGTTTTCCCCGGCTGCGCATCGTCGATGGCGCGCTCCGTGTCGGCGGCAGCCCGCGCGCGAATCGATGCCTCGTCCCAATCGTCGGACATGTTGGCTTCGTCGCCCGGCATGTCATCTCGAATGTCGATCTCGGTGGGCGAGTTCGTATCCGCGCCGCCGTATTGCTCAGGATCAATCAGCGTCAACGACACTTCGGCCATGCCAGTCGCCTTGCGGTCGCGCGTGCCCGCAAAAATAACGTCTTCCATGCGCGCGCCGCGCAACGTCTTGGCCGACTGCTCGCCCAGCACCCACGAAATGGCGTCGGCAATATTCGACTTGCCGCAGCCGTTGGGCCCGATGATGGCCGCAATGCCGTCCCCGTGGAACTTGAGTTCGGTGCGGTCACAGAACGACTTGAACCCGAGAATCTGAAGCCTCTTCAGTTTGAGCAACGTTTACTCCCTTTGAAAAGCAGCGGGTGCCCCATTTCTCGCGCCCCTTTAGCGCGAGAAGTGGGTCTTTCGGGACCTCGTTACGCACGCCCGGTCTTACTGGACGTTTTAATTAAGCATGTTTACTAGACGGATTCCTCCTCCGCCGAAAACGATGCTTGAGACACAGCAAACCACTTCCTCGCCCCAGGCTGGGGAGGGCGGAACACAGAATGAAGCTACTGTAACGGCGAAATCGGGGCGGGGTCAAGCAATATAACACTATATATTGTATGACCTTACGCTCGACCGCGCTGGGTTGCACACACATTGCAGCATTCGCCTGGTTTACGGGTGAGGGACCAACGAGGTGGGAGAACCGCGAGAGCAAGTTAAGGCTAGCGCAGTAGATCAACGAGTGCAATCGCGATATTACGACAACTCACTCCCAGGTCGTCGTGTAAGTCCCTTCCGCTCATTGACTCTCCTACCTCCCTGCCGAGAAGCTACCGCAAGGCAAAACATGCCTGCTTTGCCAGCACCGCGGGCTGCTACAATGAAGTTCTCCCCTAACGTGTCGTCTTTTGCCTGCCGTTTCCGATCTCTTCAGTAGAGGGTTGTCCGTTGTCGAGGGAGACCCTAGGGGGATGTATGAGCCGCATGAACCTTGTATGGGCGCCGCTCCGGCTTTCACGTTTTGCATTCAGCCTGTTCGTTCTGGCACTGGCCAGCTTGCCGATGGCCGCGACGGCGCAGACCTCGACGGTGACCTTGCTGCCAGAAACGCCGCAGTCTGGTCCCGTGAATCGGGCCTTTGCCGGGCGCCTGAAAGCAACGGCGAGAGGCCAGCACCGCAACGGCGTCAGCGGCGCGCGGGTGACCCCGGGTGCGCCGCTTACCGCAACGCCGGAAGCCGGCAACTCCGGCGACACGGGCCTGACCAACAACCAGATCATCTTCGCCACATCGAACGGGGGCACTTGGAAAGGGGGCAACGGATCGACCGACAACGGTGACCGGGTGGAGCAATTCGGCGTCAGCGGCTCGTCGGAGATCTCCGGCAGCGCGATCGATCTCGGTGACGGCAGCCAGAGCAGTTACAGTGGCCTGAATTACTTGATCAGCGGGATCGCCGTCGATACCGCCATAGGCAGGTACTACGCGTTCGTAGACAACCCGGCTACCTCTACCATCACCATCCAGATGGGAAGCCTCACCGGGGGCGGCGTTACCACGGCTTTCACGATCCCAATCCCAGACGCTTATGACCCCAACAACAACGGCACGTTCGCCATACCGGGGGCGCTCGCGCTCGACGCGCAGACCGGCACGCTCTATTTTGCGCAAGCGGCCGAAAATGTCGATACGGGCGACACGTTTGCCGACGATACCGGCATCTACAGGGCGACCATCGAGGCCGACGGCAGCCTCTCCGGTCCTACGCTGCTGACCCCTACCAGCGCCGGTCTCGTCAATCCGGACTACGTGGTGCTCGACCTCGCCGACAACCTGGCTTTCTTTACTGATTCCATCGAGGCCGGCGGTGGCTTTCCGGCGACCGACAATCTCGACGAGGTCAACCTCACCACTGGCGCAACTACGGTGATGATAGAGAATTTCTTCCCAACCACCGATGCGAACGATCTGATGCAGGGGCTGGCGCTCAATGGCAACACTCTCTACCTGACAACGGTCGATTACGGCGACAACAACAGCACCAATAACCAAATTCTTAGCATCCCCCTCACCGTCTCGGGGTCAGGCAGCACGGCGAAAGCGACGGCCGGGACGGCGACCCTGCTCTACTCCGGCGCTGGCGCCGGCCAGCCGGTCAGCATCGCGATCGATGCCGCGCACGCCATTTTCTACACCACTGGCGAGCAATTCATTTCGACCGGCACCGATGCCGGTGATTACTACGGGGCGGTCTATGAGGGCAGTCTGAGCGGCGGAGCGTCGCTGACCGAGGTGCTGTCGATGTCGACGACCGTCACCGGCGAGGCCGCGTTGAATACCGACCCGGTGCAACTGGTCCTGCTGACGCAGCCGACCCTAACGGCGGGTGGCACGGCCAGCGCCATCAGCGGTGACGGCGCGGTGACGGTGGATTCAGGCGTTACGGTCTCGGACTCGGACGGCCAGAACCTGGCCAGCGCAACAGTGTCGATCGCCAGCGGGGCCGGCACCGGCGACACGCTGAGTTTCACCAATGAAAACGGCATCACCGGCAGCTTCAGCTCCGGCACGCTGACGCTGACCGGCACGGCGAACTCGGCGGACTACCAGGCGGCGCTGGACAGCGTGACCTTCTCCACCACCAGCACGAGCGCGACGGCCCGCACCATCGATTGGACCGTCAGCGACGGCTACGTCAGCAGTGCGACCGCGACCAGCACGGTGGACGTTCTTCTACCACTCACGAGCACAACAACCGGGTTGGTATCGTCCTTGAATCCGTCGACGTCCGGCGAATCCGTTACCTTCACCGCCACCGTCGCGTCGGGCACTGGGACCCCCAGCGGGACGGTCCATTTCGAGAACGGAACCAGCGGTCTGGGCACGATCAAGCTGGTAGACGGCAAAGCGATGATCACCACCTCTGCCCTGAGTGCAGGTTCACACACGATGAACGCTTACTACAGCGGCTCGACGCAGTATGCCGCCAGTTCCGCCAGCTTGATGCAAACAGTAAATAAGGTGGCGACGACGACCACCATCACCGATGCTTCGCCGAGCCCCTCGACCTATGGCCAGCCGGTGACGTTCACGGCTACGGTGACCACAACTGCCGGCAGCCCAATCGGCAAAGTGGTGTTCAAGCGAGGGACGGTCACGCTGGGCAGCGGAACCCTGTCGGGTGGCACCGCCAGCTATGCCACCACGCCGACCCAGCTTCCCGCCGGAGACTACGCCATCACAGCGGTCTATGATGGCAACGCCAAGCAGGCCGGCAGCACTTCCGCCGTATACCCGCAGACCGTGAACCCAGCCGCGACGACAACCTCGCTGTCGACTTCGGGTTCTCCCAGCGCTTCCAGGAGTCCAGTAACATTCACCGCTACGGTGAGTTCCAGCGCGGGCGCGCCGCGGGGCAATGTGGTTTTCCTTGATGGCACTACGCTGCTGCACACGGCGTCGCTGTCGGGCGGGACTGCAAAATTCACCACCAGCCGCCTGACGGTGGGGACTCACACCATCAACGCCCAATACGAGGCCACCGGCAATTACGCTGGCAGCACGGGACAGGTCACACAGACCGTACAGCTAAGAGAGACCCGAAGAGGCCTGGTCGTAGGTTTCATTCTCGGAAAGGGGAACCACTAAGAAACGAAAACCGGATGGGGTCTCGTGCTCCGCGAGTGGAATTCAAACATGACGGGAAGATGAAATCGATGCCGCCCGTTGCAGCGACCGCCAGCAGATGAGAGCACAGCCGGGTAACTGTTGAAAGCAAGGCGATAGCGCTCATTGTCCCCCTCGGCCGTAACGCCCTCGACTCCCGCCCCGCCCGAATATCGCCACAGTTATTCTGTCACCCCGGCCGGCGATGGAGACCTGCGGCGTGTAAGAATAGCGCGATGACCGATGCCCGATCGCTCATTCCCGATTTTCTCTACGGCACTGCGTGGAAAGAAGACCGGACCGCGGCCCTGACGGAACTCGCGCTGCGCACGGGATTTCGCGGAATCGATACCGCCAACCAGCGTCGCCATTATTTCGAAGCCGGAGTGGGGCAGGGTCTGGCCGCCGCCTATCGCGCAGGAGTCGCAACGCGCGCCGACTTGTTTCTGCAAACCAAGTTCACCTATCAGCGCGGGCAGGATCACCGCCTGCCCTACGATCCCGAAGCCAAACTTTCGGCTCAGGTGGCGCAGTCCCTGGCCAGTTCACTCGAACATCTCGGCACCGACTACGTTGACAGCTTCGTGCTGCACGGCCCCGCGGGTTATGAATGGACCGAGGCTGACGCGGAAGTGTGGGAAGCGATGGTCCAGGAGCGCGACGCGGGCCGCACGCGCCTGCTTGGCGTAAGCAATGTTTCGCTGCTGCATCTGGAGCAGATGGCGGCCGCGCACGCCGACGTTCCGGCATTCGTGCAGAACCGCTGCTTCGCCCGCCTCGGCTGGGACCGCGCGGTGCGCCGGTTCTGCCGCGAGCGAAAAATTATCTATCAGGGTTTCTCGCTGCTCACCGCGAACCCGGAAGCCGTGCACCACCCTATGATTGCGAAGCTCGCAGCCCGCGCCAACGCGACGCCGGCTCAGGTTGTCTTCCGCTTCGCGCAGGCAGTCGGCATGCTGCCGCTCACCGGCACCTCAAACGCCGAGCACATGAAACAGGATCTCGCCAGTCGCGACCTGGAGCTGTCCGCAGAAGAAGTGCGCACGATCGAACTCCTCGCCGTGCCCGCAGAGAGCGCCGATTGAGCGCAGATCAAGCTCAACAAACCTTCACACCGCAAAATGGAGCCCCGGATTGCCCCGTACCACCGTTTTGTCATCCCGAGGCCCGCGCGTTTTGCGGGCCGAAGGACCTATGCAACCTGCCGCCGTTGAGTCGCTGCCGGTAAATTGCACAGGTCCTTCGCTTCGCTCAGGATGACAACTATATCGTAAATAAATATAAACAAGCAACATAGTGTTTTGCTATCCTCTATACGAGTCCTGCACAGATACGCAGAGTCAATGACTTGCCGGAAAACTCTGCACGAAATCTGCACAGGACGCATCGAAATAGACAGAGGCGAATGTGGCATTCGTCACCGACAAATCGGAACTCAAGCCGGGACTGATTCTCTTCCGGCGCGGCGACGTTGAGCATCGGATGTGGTATTGCCGCATGAAGATGCCCAAGGCCGACCGTTACAAGACGGTTTCGCTCAAGACAACTGACATCGATGTGGCGCGGGACCGCGCCTTCGATCAAGACGCAGACATCCGATTCCGCTTAAAACATGACGTTCCTGTGTTCAACCATCCCTTCCGCGAGGTGGGGAGAGAGTATCTGCTGACCCAGGAGGCGCGGGCGAAGCGCGGAGAAATCAGCGCCGCGCGGCCCAAGAAGGTCCGCGCCGTCATCGAAGGCGCTTTAGACCGATATGTAGGATCAACGCAGGTCCACCTTATCGGTGACGAGCTTTGGGGCGGCTACCCGGCATGGCGGCGGGAGAACGGCGCGGGTCGTCACAAGCGCAACGGCGTTCGGGAAGTCAGCGACGACATGGCGCAAGCCTTCGCGGACAAGGAAGCCGAGCGCCGCACCAAGGTTCAGCAGACCCTCGGCATCAGGGTTTTGAGACCGATTGAAGTCAAACCTTCCGAAGAACGGGTGGTTCCTTATATCAGTGATTCCACCATACGCTTTGAGATGTCCATCTTCGGTGCGGTGATGAATTACGCCATCAAGAAACGCTACGTTCCCGCCAGCCAGCGTTTTGACGAGCGTCCGAAGCTCAAGTCCATGCGGCGCGACGAGTTCACGCTGGAGGAATACCGCAAACTCCACACTGTCGGAAGGAAGTGGATTGCTGAGGCGGATAAACCTTCCAGCGTCTGGTATCGCACCATCACCTACAACATGATCCTGATTGCGTGTAATACAGGCATGAGGCCAGTGGAGATGAAGAATCTGCGCTGGCGCGACATCATGCCCGCAAAAGACCGCGAGGGGCGCGAGATTGTCGTGCTGTTCGTGCAGGGCAAGGGCAAGTCGCGCAGGCTGGTGGCTCCCAAGAGCGTCGCAGATTATCTGGAACGCATCCGCGGTATCTCCAAAGCCACCGAACCGGACGACAGAGTATTTACCAATGTCACAGGCAAGCCCGCAAAAACTCTCTACAATTCCCTGATTGCCGATCTTCTGAACGAAGCGAAGCTGCGCGAAGGCACGCAGGGCGTGCCGCGCTCGACCTATTGCTTCCGGCACACCTACGCCACGCTCCGATTGCAGGAAGGCGTAGACGTGTATTTCCTTGCCGAGCAGATGGGAACTTCCGTGCACATGATTGAAAGCCACTATGGACACGTGAACACGATCAAGCACGCGGACCGTGTGTTGCAGGGGATGGCGGGATGGGAACTGCCACAACCGGACTATACCAAGGCCAAGGCGTCGAAGGCGGCAGAGATTCACGATAGGTCTAAAAGAGGTCAACACAGCAAGCCGCGCTGACCATAAACCTCCCGAAGCCGTCTTTTGCCGGAGCCGCTGGCGGAGGCTGGCGCAGGGACGTAATCGTCCCAATGTCCGGCCCGGACACTCCTCACTGAGATTGTTCTGATTTGCCGCTGCCCCGCTGGGGCGTTTTTAGCGGCAAATCTCTCTGCACGTGCCGCCGCTGGCGGCTGTTCTTGGTGCAGCATCAATCTCTTGATGCCGGGGAAAACGCACATCCGATGCAAGCATTTCGCTGATCACCATCGACAAGTACCACGCCCTCTTAGAGTTCTGGTACGCTAAATTCTTCGAGAAAGAGATACTTCTCTGTCGTCACTGCAATGAAGCCTATGGTTATCGCCGCCGGTATCCCGGCTTCCGCAAGGCTGCTATGGTTCTTGGCATGGAACCGGCGTCCGCTCTATATTCTTGCGGCCATACTTGCCCTTTTCGGTGCGCTCTTCACCCATTCGCTCTTCGGACTTCTGTTGGGCGTTCTTCCTATTGCTATCCTTTACAAGGCGAACCAGATCGTAAACGCGGCATCTCAGGAAGTCATCGAACTCGCCAAGAACGCAACCCTCAAAGCTGGAGCGCAGCGCGTCGGTGTCGAACTGGAAAACTCAGACCAGGTTGCCCTGCTGATACCGGAGAAATCCCGCACTCCTTTCGGCATTCGACCTGCGCCACGATACACCGTTTCGTGCGTCTACATGTGCGATGCATTTTTTGCGGTTTTCTCCGGCAGTTCGTTCTCCCTGCCAACCCGCACGCTCACTCCGGCGACAACAGCCGAAGAAATCTATTTCCGCCATGTAAGCGCCATTAACCAGCGCGACGGATATATCGAGATTACCCTCAATCGCGGCAACAAGCCCAAGCGCATCGATATTGGCAACGACCCGAACGCCTTGCGGCTTCTCGACACGTTGCGAACGCGGTTGCGATCCCCTCGCACCCCTTCCCAACAACCAATTCCTGCGCCCGCCGTCGATCAACCGTCGCCCGTAGAGCAATCCGCGCTAACCATCACCGCGAGCGACGATGAACGCCACTGCTACATTCGATCCAGCAAATTGATCGAATACTATTCTGACCCAACCGTGATCGCTGCCTTGATGGAGCGCCTTCAGGTTCCCGGAACCACGGCGACCCATAACCTGATGAACGACCAGAAGAAGAAAGCGGCAATCGAGGCACAGATCGACTTCTATAGCCAAACTCCATCGTCATTCTGGTATCGTGTGCCTCCCCGCGAAATTTTGGCGGCATCAATATGGCGTTGCGGTGGCGACATTTTGAGCCAGCGCGTGATCGAAGATAAGTTCTACGATGTCGCCCGAGAAGAGGATCTTCGCAGGCCGGTTGCTCGGTGGCTTCAAAGCCGCGACGAACAGCCATATATGGAAATCCAGCTCGGCAGACGCCGGATTGACGTTCTCGGCTACAACACGCGCGGACCGCGATTGACCGCCGTGGAGTTGAAAAACAGCGACGAAGAGTTTCGACGTGGACCGGACCAGATGGGCAGCTTCGCCGAATACGCCCATGCCGTTTACCTTGCCTGCACGCCTGCTTTCGCCGCGGATTACTTAGAGCGCAACGCCGAGCATAGAGCGGTCAACCATTGGGACCCAACGCTTCTTGATCGCAAGCTCAAACAGGGCGGATTCGGTCTTCTAATGGTCGAGCGCGATAACGTTTTTGAAGTTATCAAGCCCGTCGAACAAAGCCCTTCGCCCGAGAGGGTTTCCAAAATCATAAACGGACTTCCGGCTTTCCATAAGATCGATCTGGACTAGTGTGACAACTGGGGCACCAAAGGCGGACCGCGAGCCGATTGCTCGAATTGAGTGCGAAGGCGAAAGAGAACAGGGAGAGTATGCAACGCCACCTGGTCTCAAATGGTACAAAAAACAAGCCCCGGACGGGACGTGGTACAAGACTCAGGCCTCTTCGCCTCAACAGCAAAGCAAATTGCTGCCGCTACTCAGGAGAATGCGCCCACCGAAAAGGACGACACGCTTACGGGTTTTGATTACCTAAACGGCCATTTGGAAACGTTGTCTGGCGATACTTTTCTTGTGCGCCCTGGAGAGCAGGATATGGTGCATATGTGGAGCATCAAGGTTGAAGTGGAGGGCGGGAAGCAACCAGTCTTCATATAAGCTGCAAGACAAAGACTGATTGCGTTATTGAAAACATGACCAACCATCAGGCGGTGCATGGTCGGAGAATTGGTTAGTAACCTTTGCGATGGGCTTGCTATAGGAATAACGACTGCATGGCCGACCCCCTATCGATCACCATTTCCGCCTTGGCTCTTGGTGTCTCGTCTGTAACGGCCTGGCTCACGCTATTCCGTCGGGGGACCGTCAAGATGACTCAGCCGACCGCCATCTACTTTGGGCCTGACGCCCCTCGCTCGCGTACCCTTGCGCGTTGTGAGCGGATCTTTCAGAATCTCGATTCTGACAAACCGGCATAGGCGAAACAAAGCGAGTGGTCCGCCGTAGTGTCGCCAGTCAAACGGAGTTCCGTCGAGGCCCCTCGTGTTCAGCGTGATGGTGTTACGAATCTCAAAAACTTGATCGCGGCAGTCCTTGTCTATACTCCATGTCGGTGACAAGGGAGCGTGCGCGAATGCGTTTCGGACCATGCGCGCGATCTGATATGCGGAGCGAACGTCGGGGTTAGTCGAGTTTCTTGGATCTTTCACTGTTGTTCGGATCGCGTCCTTCATAGACACAGCCATGAGAAATGCCGATGAACGATGAAGGAAGTAAGCGGCGTAATCAGCCTGATCCGGTCGAAGCGCAATCTCGTCGTACTTCACGCTGTGCTTGCCGTGGGTCCACTCCGTTGGAAGATCGAGCGGTTGAGAATTCAAGGTTGTGGCTAGATGAACCGCCGAGGCGAGCCGAAACTGAAGTTCCGCCGTGAAAAGGTACGCAATGTGTTTCTCGTTCTCCGTCATGAAGCTCTTTTTCCGCCTCAAAACCCCGAGCCGAATCGACCAATGTCCAGCTATCCTAGTGCCCCTGCCCCATTACCAAACCGTCTTCAGGTTGGCAGCGCGGATGCGTTTGTCACGGCTGATAACTGGCACACCGAAATAGACACCGGTTGCCGCCACCATGCGGTCTGGCATGTCCGGTACTTCAGCGCGTGACACTTGTCGCATGGCTTGGATAATGGCGGCACTAATCACGGCCTCCGTAAAAACGTGTTCGGGGTCGGCCAGTGCTTGCGTCAGCTCGTCATAAGCCGACGCGGGCAGACGGTTCTTCTCGACCAAATAGACCACCTCAGCCAAGCTTATGGTCGAAATGGCAATCTTGCGTCTTGCGGTCGCTGCCTCGTTGATAAAGGCTCCGGCGGCGGTCGACAGCCTCTTGTCGTCGAATAAATGCCAAAGGGCGGTGTGTGTATCGGCAACGCCAGCGATCATCAAAAATGTTCACCGAAGTTTTGGAACATGTCGGCGCGGTTGGCGTCGATTTCCTCCGCCGATGGAGCCTGTCCGTATTTGGCGAACATGCCACGCCCCGTTTTGAACGGAACACCCGAGGATTGACCTTCGAACGATGACGCGAGATCACGTTCAAGAATCTCGCAAACATAACCCTCGGGGGAAACGCCATGTGCGTTGGCCTGGACCTTCAGGGCCGCTTCAAGCTTCTCTGGAAGTTCGATCATCATGGCTGATTTCCTTTCTCCATGACCAATTGTAGCGATTTCCACGGCGGGGTCAAACACTCATCCCAGGCTCCTAATATTGGCCTCCCCCCTCCGTTTTCCCAGCTTCTCCGTCTTCGCTCAACCTGAACCAAACACCTTTCCTATTCAGTGTTCTTGGCCGAAGTCGTCTTCCTTCCATTTTTTTCTCCACTCAACCCGCGCCTGACAAGACCGGCGTTATTCCAGCGGTGCTCCCTGTCAAGGGTCTGCGATGAACGCGGAAAGACCGCGCCCTTGACATGTCCGCGCCGCTGAACGCCTCAGAACCGTCGCGGGTTTCGCGAAGAAAAAAATTGTTTTGAAGGAGAATTAAGATGCAAAACACCACCGAAAGAAAAGACGTTTACAGCCGTATCACCGCGCAAATTGTGGAGCATTTAGAAAAGGGCGTTCGCCCGTGGATACGTCCTTGGAATGCCGAACACGCCGCAGGGCGAATTACCCGGCCACTTCGTCATAACGGCCAGCCCTACTCCGGTATCAATATCCTGTCTCTCTGGATGTCCGCTCTAGGCCAGAGTTTCACAGCACCAATCTGGATGACCTTCCGCCAAGCGAGCGAGTTAAACGCCCATGTCAGAAAGGGCGAGGAAGGCTCGCTTGTGGTCTACGCCAACGCCATCACCCGCACCGAGCATGACGACAAGACCGGCGAGGATACAGAGCGCGAAATCCCCTACATGAAAGGCTATACGGTTTTCAACGTCGAACAGATCGAAGGCTTGCCCGAAATCTACTACGCGAAAGCCACTCCAAGCCGTGATTCTGTGACACGTATTGACCATGCCGAGACGTTTTTCACCAGCATGGGAGCAACGATCAAACATGGCGGAAATCGCGCCTATTACGCGCAGGAGTTGGATTACGTGCAGATGCCGCCCTTTGAAGCTTTCCGCGATGCTGAGAGCTACTACGCCACTCTTGCTCACGAAGTCACACATTGGACGAAGCATCCGCAGCGCCTTGACCGCGACTTTGGCCGCAAGCAATGGGGCGATGAAGGTTACAGCCGCGAGGAGCTTGTTGCCGAGCTTGGCTCCGCTTTCCTGTGCGCCGACCTCGAATTGCATCAGGAGCCGCGCGAAGAGAACGCCGCATATATTGCGATATGGCTGGAAGTTCTCAAGAACGACAACCGCGCCATTTTCACGGCAGCCGCCCATGCCCAACGAGCCGCCGATTACCTCAACCAGAAAGCCGCCGCGCAGGTTCTCGGGACCTGCGCGGCTTGATTCCTGTAGAGTTTTGTTGGAGAACCAAGTGGGCGAACTTCGATTTCTTAGGAAACCCTATCGAGCCGCACGAGAATCATGTCCTCGGCATCGAGTACAGGAAATTCTGAACCGCCAAGACGTAAAGCGGCTTTAGAAAGCGACCTCACCATTGGGGTCTTCACAAAAAAATGCTTGCGTAGCCACAATGTTAGTTTCCGTATCTTCGGATACAACGGCAGTCCCGCTCCAAACTCCCACTTGGCTCCCAATCCTTCCAACTACGAGCAACTGATAACTTGCGGGCGGTAGTCCGTCATACTGAACTGTATTCGTTGGCAACGCATGGGCACTCTTCCCGAACCAAGTCCTAGCATCGCTAACAAAATTGCTTAGGACTCCCCTGCAACTGTTCTCCGCCTCAAGTTGCTCGCGCTTCTTCTTTGCTTTCGACCGCGCAGCATATACCCACGCAGATATGTTAGATATATGGTCATTGAGGCTCCCGACACCTATGTCACCAGTGTCGATCAGGAACGATTTTCCTGAAAAAGAACCTGAGAGGTTGCCGAGCGCCACGGAGCCTGTCAGCCGAGCGCCGGAGCGTTGGGTCGCGTCACGCTTTAGCAAAACCTTTCCAGAACTGAGATCGTAAACCCAAACTTGTTTAACTTCGACTGGAAAATACTCGCTGCTGATTACGCTTTCATAGGGAGCATCCAACGTCGCTTCATGGCCGCCCAAGTGTGTAATTAGTCTCGGCTCGGTGAGCCTGCACACGAACAGGACAGACAGGTTCGGCTTTAGTGCGGCAGCCTTCTCCGCTGGCATAGAGACGTTTAATCGGTAGATCGGAACGTCGAATGGGTTATCCGCTTCATACGTGTGTCCATTCTCCATTATGTGCTTTTCGAACAGCCAGTGGTCAGGTGAGACCGCAATGCCATATTGCTGTCCAACGGAACTGCTCACTTCAGTCACCGCTCCGAATGCGTTGGTTGCGAGATGCTCGCCAGCGGAATGTGCCTCAGAGCGCAACTCTAAAGTGTCGACGCGGCGTTGGTGGTCGTCCTCCACGTGGCCATTGAAGCGAACGATAATGTGTAGTTGTTGGGCATCCGCATCGTACTTTGCTTCCCATCCTGTCTTCGTTTCAAATGGTGCGGGCGGAATCACAAAAACCAAATCCCCAGGTGGAGCGGCTGCCTGTTTCCGCTGCTCAAATTGTGCTGTTGTTTCAAACTCAGACTTGGTGACATTCGAAAACCGATTCGCAATTCTCTTTGGATCGTCGCCTTGGAACTGTGGCGGCAGTGACCAAGAAGTTTGATCGAAGCTGGCTGCAATCCGTTCGGCTCTCGCCGCAGGCTCGTTTTTCTCTCCGCCCGTAATTGGTCTTTCTGCGCTCGCGGGCGCAGAACAACTCAGTGTGAAGGTAGACAACGCGCGTTCCGATGATTCGACACGCAGGGATTTAAAGCCGAAGCCGCACAGGTAAGGCTCCAGCCCGGCGTCCTGAATGACCTGTTTTTCAAACTGAGTGCGTTTATCCTCCTGACTGAAGATGGGGTCGGTAAAAACGACTGCTTGCCCCACAGCCGCAACCCGTATACTCGGCAGAGCAGTCTTGAATTGAGATTCAATCTGAGCGACGGCTCGGCTTCTGCATTCGGCAGAATCGGAGACCGCCGAACACTGCTCCATTACCTGCGCTTGGATAAAAAGGGTAGAGTTCGCGGAAGCTATAGCCAGAATCGCCAAGTAACGCAGCCCGGTTAGGGAATTCAGAAATTTCATTGCCGCGCCTCCAGCCCGCGAACGCGGGGTAGTCTATCATGGTTGACGAAAAGTTCTCAGGAAACACTCCATCAACGTTGCATATTTCAGGGGCGACTACAAGCTGACATGAAGTGGGAGGCAGATGAAGGTATTGTACTGCACTAAATGCAAAAGCCTTGTCAGACTCACTCACACACATATGAGATCGTGTGAATGTGGCGAGGTTCGAGGTCAGTATTGCAAGGATAGGGCGCACAAGGGACACGCCCGCATTTCTCAAAATGCCGCCACTATCAGCCTCGTCATCGACACACCATCTTTTGAGCCTACTATTGAGAGAATGCAGCAGCGACAAAAAGATAAGCCCAACTCAACACGCGACGATTACAGAAAAATCTCACGTCTAAAAGGAGCTTATATACGTCCGAACATTGGGCGGGGAAACCCGCGCAGCCATCCTCTTTGAGACGGGAACTCATCAGGGTAGGGGAGGGAGCAGATCTTGTCCCGGAAGGAGGGGCTACGACATCAACTTTCTGGGGGCTCAGGCCGAACTTACATTCGTAACTTGCAGTGTAGGTGCTCGCGATAGTCCACTAATAAGTCGAGGTTTGCTATGTCAGACGATCCATCCGAGCCTTTGAAATGGCAGGATATGCTGCGGGCAGTCGTCCAGGGAGCAACCGTGCCTCGGGATGCCTCCAAAGAAATCTTGAAGATTGTGAGGGACGCAACAGAGGAGTCTTGGCACGAAGGATTTGAGGCGGCAAATTCTGACGATACGACTCCAGAATTTGCCGTTGACCCCGCTGTTGCTCAACTCGACGACATGCTGAAGGACAAAAGTTAAGCGGATAGGAGTGCAGCAATGAGCCGCAGCTATATCGCGATACGCAGAGAAGAGGGCAGGCCAGATGTAACCACAAACTTTCCCGTCGGTGCCGCGCATGAGTACGCATTGGAATGGTGCAGGGCAGACGGCTACAAGGTGACTAGACACGAATATAGCGAGACACCTGACAATGAGAAGTTCTTTGGCACCATCATCGTGACGGTCGAGCCTAAACCGAAGCCGCAGACGTGCCCGCATTGCCAAGAACCAGGAATGGTTGAACTGGTGGACGGTAAGACCTATTATTCCCACAAACAGAGTGTCGAATTTGGCAAAGACACCGTGACCTTCGGTTTCAAATATTGTCCCGAGCCTCCCAAGAGAAAAGCAAAAATGGGAAAGTAGGATAGCCCGGGCATCACAGATGAAGTGACTCGCGCTTCGGATCGGATGGTTGTCCGCTAAGAGCCTCCCAAACCTGACCGGGCATTGCTTTCACTTCCAAGAAGTTTCCGTGCACTGACAGAACCTCATGACCCGCGTTGCACAATAATTTCGCACAGTGGTCAATTAATCCCAACTTGTCGGGATTCGGTTTACGACACCAGACACCCGCCTTTGATCGCGTAAGGCTGAATACGCCCGTCTTTTTGTTGAATCCACCCATCTTCGTGACCTGCCCCCAATTTTCGTTCACGTAAGAATACGACAACTTTCATCCGTTCCGTCTCCGGTTTCAGCCGGGATGGGGGAGCGCGAGGGGCAAGGGACGGCGTTTGAGTCCCTTGCCCCTCGCTCAGCTATGTAGAAATTTGCTGCCTGCGCCGCCGCAAATTCTTTCGGCGTACGGTATCCCAGGCTGCTGTGCGGACGTTCTTCGTTATACTCGATTTTCCACGCCGCGATCTTGCGCCGCGCATCGAACAGGTTCTGAAACCAACTCACGGTCAAGCACTCATCCCGCAGCCGTCCGTGAAAACTCTCCACCCGCGCGTTCTGCGTCGGCCTGCCCGGTTGAATGTGCAGCAACTCGATCTGCCGTTCCACGCACCACGCCAGAAAATGCCGACTGGTCAACTCCGGCCCGTTGTCGCAGCGAATCGCTTGCGGCAGTCCGCGCTTGGCCACGATCGCGTCCAACACCCGCGTCACTCTGCGGCTGGCAAAGCTCGTGTCCACTTCCAACGCCAGACACTCGCGCGTGTACGCATCCACTACGCTCAGCACCCGGATCGCCCGCCCGCACTCCACCGCATCGTGCACAAAATCCAGCGCCCACTCCTGGTTCGCCGAAGTCCGCGCCAGTAGCGGCTTTCCCTCGCGTACGCAATGCTTCCGTTTCTTCCGCCGGATCATCAGCCCCGCCTCCCGATACACTCGATGCACCCGCTTGTGGTTCACATGCTCTCCCGCGCGGCCCAGCAAAACCTGCAGCCGCCGATAGCCGAAGCGCGGTTTCTCCCGCGCCAACTCCACCAGCCGCGCCCGCAGCGGCTCATCGTCGCGCCTCGTCTGGTAGCGATAGCTCGACACCGCCATCGTCACCAGCCCGCACGCTCGCCGCTGGCTGAAGGCATACTCCCCGCGCACTTGCTCGACAGCCGCCTTCAGGGCTACGAGCTCCAGCCGTTTTTTCGGATCACCGACTGCAGCGCTTCCTTGTCCAGACTCAGATCCGCCACCAGCTTCCGCAGCTTCGTGTTCTCGTCACGCAGTTGCTTGGCCTCCTGCGCCTGGCTCACGTCCATCCCGCCGTACTTCGCCTTCCAGGCGTAGAGCGTGTGCTTGGACACCCCTACTTCGCGTGCCACGTCTTCCACCTTCCGTCCTGCCTCCACTTGCTTCAGCGCCCCGATCATCTGCGCCTCCGTGTGCCTGCTCTTCGACATACTCTCTTCCCCTTTCTTTCGCACAAATCATACTCAGCTTTGTGCGGATTGAGGGGGGCAGGTCATTCGTCCTCGCTATGAAGCTGTCTGTGCGGGCAGCGCAAGTATCGCATTCGACATCCACGTTGGAATGAACTGACGACCTAAAGCCTCTTCAAGTTTCTCCATTTCAATCCCGGCAGTCTCCGCGATCCGAGACATCGTTATTCCTTGTTGCGCTAAAGTCTGGACATGTGCCCGTACAGGCTTTGTCGGTATCTTCTTTTCTCCTATCACCGTGTCGATCCGCCACAAAAGGATTGCGTTTGCGCGGTCAGCGCGAATGTTCCTCCGCCAGCCAGTTTTGATGCCATGAAGATAAGAATGGGTTAGATTGACCAGACGGCTGAGCACGTGCAAGCTACCGCCTGCTTCGATGATCTTCAAAATGTGATCGCGAGCGGGCTCTCCGGGCACAAAACCTCGGAAATCTCCTTTCTTTCGTGCTTTCGATCGTTGCCGAGAATAGCGGGTCATCGCCCTGCGACATTTGTCGCACCTACATCCGCGTACGTACGCTGCGGGTGTCCCACAGGGTTTCAGTCTTTGTCGTCTCCTCTCTTCTCGCGCAGCGCGGTTCCGTTCGCGAGCGGCTTCGTATTGTTCCCTCGCTGCTGCCGTCTCCGCGAACACATCACGTTGTTGTCGTACCAATCGTCGGCGTTTCTTCGAGGTGCCGGACGAGAGCACCAGCACCGCGCTGCTCAAAATCAGGCAGAATGCCTCGCCTGCCGGAATTGAAGCAATCCTCTGGACAACGGCCTTCAAATAGCGGACCCATGTGGCGTGGCGACGGGTTTCAGCGACAGTTGATTTACGCTGATAGAGCAAGAACTCTATATGCTCTTTCGTCCAATTCAGATCCGTGAACGTCCTGTAGACATCATCGGCCTCAAATTCAACAACAGTGCCACCGGGCAAGTGTTCTTCTAGGGTTAAGAAAAACTCATGATCGTCTTCGTAAGGTGAGCTTGAGTATCGAAGGATGAACAGACGCCGTGGCTTCATGGTGTGTTCCCTGTCACGGAAGCATACTCCCAACGTCGGTCGTGCGCGGCTGTTGAAATCGCCGCCAGTTTTACTTTTCAGGCTGTCTTCAAACTCTTCGTGTATTCGCAGTCCTTGACCGTGCAGAAAGCGAATAGGCCATATGGTCCAGTACGCCCAGTCATTGGTGCGCCGTGGTTTAGGCATCGAGGTGCAGTGACCTGCCCCCCATCTTTAGTCCAGGGATAATGAGACTTTCTCCGATTTCTGTTCGCCCCGCGTGCCTGTGTCGGAAGCGGGGATGGGGGTGTGGGGCAAGGGGTCGGCGTTTGAGACCCCTTTCCCCACTCCAGCTGTATAGAAGCTCACTGCTGACTGCGCTGCGAACTCCATTGGGGTACGGTACTGCAAGCTGCTGTGCGGGCGCTCTTCGTTGTAGTCTTGCTTCCACCGCGCAATCTTCTCCCGCGCGTCGGCCAGATCACTGAACCAGTTCTCGTTCAGGCACTCATCGCGGAAGCGCCCGTTGAAACTCTCCACGTAGCCGTTCTCCATCGGTCGTCCGGGTTGGATCGTGTGCCACTGCAGACCTTGCTCGTAGGCCCATTGATCGACCGCTCGGCTCACGAACTCGGGTCCGTTGTCGCTGCGGATCTGCCGCGGCAGTCCGCGTCTCTGCTTCAACTCTTCCAGTACGCGCACCACGCGCATTCCACCCAGCGAGGTGTCGACCTCGATCGCCAGGCACTCCCGCGTGTAGTCATCCACGATGTTCAAGGTACGAAACCTCCGCCCCGAGCTGAGCGCATCCGTCATGAAGTCTACCGACCACACCTGGTTGGCTGCCACTGCCTCCGGCAACGGCTGGCGCACCGTGCTGCGCTTCCGTCCACGCTTTCGCCGCAGTGCCAGCTTTTCCTCTACGTACAGCCGGTACACGCGCTTATGGTTTACCTGCCAGCCTTCGCGCTGCAGCAGGATCTGCAGACGGCGGTAGCCGAACCGGCGCCGAGCTTCGGCCAGCTCGCGCAGCCGCACCCGCAGTCGCTGATCCTCACCCCTCCGCCTTCGATACCGACACGTCGCACGATAGAGATCCATCAGCCCGCAGGCGCGTCGCTGGCTCAGCTCTACTTCTACCTGCATCACCAGCACTGCCTCTCGCCGCATCTCCGGGCTCACCACTTTTTTGCGACTACCGCCTTCAAAGCCCGGATGTCCACCGCCTGTTCGGCCACGATATGCTTCAGCTGCCGGTTTTCCTCCTCCAGCTGCCGCAGCCGCTTCGCCTCGCTCAGTTCCAACCCACCGAACTTACTCTTCCAACGATAAAAACACGCCCGCGTGATCCCGTGCCGCCGGCACAGTTCTCCGGTTTCCACCCCGGCCTCTGACTCCTTCACCACGGCGATGATCTGTTCTTCGCTGAATCGACTCTTTCGCACGACTCCTCCTCTGACCCTGGGCGGGTCATCCTAAATGGAGAAGTCACATTTTCGATGGACTAATTTCTGGGGGGCAGGTCAAACAACTGACGCTGCCGAGCCCAGCCGCACAGTTGTGTTAAACCGATAGGGGATATGGATCGAGTTTCTTTTTCGCTTGCGATGATGTATGGCGGCCTGAATGACTCGGTTCTGCCTCAAAGCACTGGATGGCTGCGCTTGCTCTCACGACTCAGGCGGGCTTTGGACGAACGCAATAAACTGCCTCTTGGCGCAACGCCGGCGACCGAAAACATATACAGAGCACTCCACAAGCATTTCAGTGGTGCCGATCTGTTCTTAATACCTGATTCAGTGCAGCACGAAGCGCAACTCAGTCAA
The DNA here is from genome assembly GCA_963719575.1 of uncultured Acidobacteriaceae bacterium. Classification (GTDB taxonomy): domain Bacteria; phylum Acidobacteriota; class Terriglobia; order Terriglobales; family Acidobacteriaceae; genus Sulfotelmatobacter. The sequence goes on along the minus strand of CAVRCN010000017.1, from coordinate 321,829 downwards.
GAGATTAATCAGTTATCCCAAGCCGGGCTTATTTGTGCCCATACGTGTGTCACGAACATTGCCGAAGTCGTTCGCGCATCATCGAGCCACGCTGTTGTGTTGTTTGATCCAGGCATTTTTAGAACGCAACTGTTTGACATTCGTCAGACCTATTTTGAGAGACCTGTTCCGATCACCTGCATACATCATTCTTTCAGCTATCGCAAAATGCTCGAAGAGATCTTCCTTCCGCTCTTGATGTCTGAGACTCTTCCTTGCGACTCCATCATCTGCTCAAGCGTCGCTGCGAGAGGAGCGATATCAAACATCCTAGAACAGATGTCTGCGAGCCTTTCGGATCGCGGTGCGACGTACAACGGGCGATTGGATATCGTGCCTTTCGGAGTGGATACCACGAAGTTTTACCCCATCAACCAAAAGCTTTGCCGTCGTAAATTCGACTTGCCGCTCGACAGCAAGATTTTTCTGTACTTTGGCCGATTGTCCGCATCTGACAAGGCAGATCTTCTTCCGCTGGTGCTTGCTTTTACCTCCGTGCGTGAAGCCGTTCCAAATCTGCGACCACTACTTGTGATTGCCGGGAATCCACGCGGAAGCTACTCTGATCGTTTAAAAGCCGAGCTTCGCGACCGCAACATCGCTGATTCGGTACGATTTGTTCCACATGTGTCCGATGGCGAGAGACCCTTTCTCTACGGGGCGGCTGATTTGTTTCTGTCTCCAGCGGATAGCGTTCAAGAGTCCTTCGGGCTTGTGATTCTGGAAGCGATGGCTTGCGGGGTTCCACAAGTCGTGTCTGATTGGAATGGATACCGTGACCTTGTGGTGCACAATTGACCTGCCCCCCTCAATCCGCACAAAGCTGAGTATGATTTGTGCGAAAGAAAGGGGAAGAGAGTATGTCGAAGAGCAGGCACACGGAGGCGCAGATGATCGGGGCGCTGAAGCAAGTGGAGGCAGGACGGAAGGTGGAAGACGTGGCACGCGAAGTAGGGGTGTCCAAGCACACGCTCTACGCCTGGAAGGCGAAGTACGGCGGGATGGACGTGAGCCAGGCGCAGGAGGCCAAGCAACTGCGTGACGAGAACACGAAGCTGCGGAAGCTGGTGGCGGATCTGAGTCTGGACAAGGAAGCGCTGCAGTCGGTGATCCGAAAAAACGGCTGGAGCTCGTAGCCCTGAAGGCGGCTGTCGAGCAAGTGCGCGGGGAGTATGCCTTCAGCCAGCGGCGAGCGTGCGGGCTGGTGACGATGGCGGTGTCGAGCTATCGCTACCAGACGAGGCGCGACGATGAGCCGCTGCGGGCGCGGCTGGTGGAGTTGGCGCGGGAGAAACCGCGCTTCGGCTATCGGCGGCTGCAGGTTTTGCTGGGCCGCGCGGGAGAGCATGTGAACCACAAGCGGGTGCATCGAGTGTATCGGGAGGCGGGGCTGATGATCCGGCGGAAGAAACGGAAGCATTGCGTACGCGAGGGAAAGCCGCTACTGGCGCGGACTTCGGCGAACCAGGAGTGGGCGCTGGATTTTGTGCACGATGCGGTGGAGTGCGGGCGGGCGATCCGGGTGCTGAGCGTAGTGGATGCGTACACGCGCGAGTGTCTGGCGTTGGAAGTGGACACGAGCTTTGCCAGCCGCAGAGTGACGCGGGTGTTGGACGCGATCGTGGCCAAGCGCGGACTGCCGCAAGCGATTCGCTGCGACAACGGGCCGGAGTTGACCAGTCGGCATTTTCTGGCGTGGTGCGTGGAACGGCAGATCGAGTTGCTGCACATTCAACCGGGCAGGCCGACGCAGAACGCGCGGGTGGAGAGTTTTCACGGACGGCTGCGGGATGAGTGCTTGACCGTGAGTTGGTTTCAGAACCTGTTCGATGCGCGGCGCAAGATCGCGGCGTGGAAAATCGAGTATAACGAAGAACGTCCGCACAGCAGCCTGGGATACCGTACGCCGAAAGAATTTGCGGCGGCGCAGGCAGCAAATTTCTACATAGCTGAGCGAGGGGCAAGGGACTCAAACGCCGTCCCTTGCCCCTCGCGCTCCCCCATCCCGGCTGAAACCGGAGACGGAACGGATGAAAGTTGTCGTATTCTTACGTGAACGAAAATTGGGGGCAGGTCACAATGACACCGGCCTATTGATTCCGACCGTATGGGCTGACTGTGACGAAGTTATTATCAAAGAAGGGATGCTGTACCCTGAAGAATGGCAGATGGAGCATTTTCAACTCGGCCAATCCGTGTGTATCGACACAAAACTCCTTTACGATGGGTTGGTAGAGATCGCAAGGAACAGCGACCTTCGGCAACGGATGTCGGCGGCAAGCCGAGCGCGCGCAGAGGCCTTCTTCGATTGGGAAAAGATCGTACGACGTTACGAGCAAGTATGGGAAGAAGTAAGTCAGATTGCTGCGACGATGCCTGCGCAGAGTCGCGGGCGTAACTCATACAGGATTCCGAGGTATTTTGAATGCTTCCGGCATTATGCGACTGCTAATATGGAAGCTGACTCGCTATTGCTCTGGAACCACTCGCATTTGGGAGCGCCTGTTCTACCATACAAAGGCCTCTTTAATAAGGTCGATCCATTCGCCAACTGGAAACTTAATGAACTGTCTGAAATTGTCAGGACAGCGGAACACGGAATCGCAGTCTCGCGACTTCTCGAAGAGGCTGCAGGATGCGGAGAACGCGCCGAACTCACGCGGCAGATAATGTGGTTGCTGAAGTATGGATATATTAGATTGCAACCTTATCCTCCTTTTGTGGCGGCAAAATCCCTTTAACCCTGCGGTCCAGAAACGGGCTCCTGGAAGTTCAGCATCTCTCCAATGGCATCAGTGGAAAAGAGTGATACCGTTTTCCATGGAGTTCTAGTGAATGAGGGAAACGATAGGTAGTCGCTAGCTCTCTTCCCCTTTTACCGAAACTCCCACCAGTTTCGCCAGCGCTTCCCAGTGTCTCGGATGCGGAACGCGCTCGCCCGCCCGGATATCCGAGGAATACGGCTCGCTGACCCCGAGTGCTGAACGCACTTGGGATTTCGCAACTGATGCGAGAGCGGGCTGCACCCGCTTGACGTAGACCTCGCGAGTTAACCACGTGGGCATGTCGGACGCTTTCCAATTCTGGATGGCCTGCTTGTGCAGCCGTTGCGTGTCCGATCTCTTTGCAAGGGACTCGGGGCATTGTGCTGCTTTGCGTCCTACCTGGAAGTTCTCACGAGTCACCGTCACTGCGCAGTGTGCGCAAAAGCGTCTATTTCTGGGCCGAAGTTTCTTTCCGCAGACGCGGCAGAGCCGATCCGGTTTTGGTGCTTCCGGTACACGTGACTTCCGATGCCATTCCGCAGTGAGGCACCATACCGGATTGGGCTACCGACGATCATGTAAGGTTACGTCCGGGCCGGGGAATGATCTGTGTTCTCAACTCGATTTCTGTCCGGATCATTGCTCATGATTGTCTCGGCTCCTGCCGGATCAGGTCCTCCACTCCATCGGGAGTCGACCTGCTCTTGACGGCACCTGATTTCACCTGGCAGATGCCATCGCAGAACCGCTCAGACTTCTTGATGAGCTTTTTGCTTTCAAGCTTCTTACCACATTCGTTACACTTCATGTGATCCGAGCCGTGTCATTTCACTTTAGTGTTATTGAAGAGGAGTCAGATGTATCTCCACACGAGTGTGTAGGTGCGATAGCGAAAGGAACTGAGTTGGGCTACTTCGCGACGGAGATTCCAAACTTCTTGGGCAAGCTGGGATCGCGATCCTTCTCAGGGATAATGCGGAGTTTGACGTTCGGCGGGAAGCGTTGCGAAATGAAGATGGCAAGCATGCCCTCGGCCTCCTGCCATGCGCAATCGAACAGGACTTGCGCCACGTCCGGTTTGTAGTAATCCATGAACTCCCCGCGAGGATAATTCTGGTGTTCCAGAAAATTGTTGCGGATCGCGGCAAGCTTCTCAGTTGACACGCGCACGTTCCTCACCCAATCACCGAATTTGGGCAGCCCTGGATATTTCTGACCGAACTCCTGACAACCCTTTTCAAACGCTGCATCTTGCTGGAACAGAAATCCAATGTCGTAACCGATGGCTTTGGCGGCGGCTTGAGTCCGGTCCTTCAATGCCCTTACAAGGTAGCGGTAGAGATCATCGTAATTCTTGTAGATGTCGGCCAACCCAGCGTCCGCATCCGGTTGATGAATCTTTCGCAAGGAGAGGAAGCCGGGCAGCAGGCAGTCCATATAAATCTCCGTGGTGATGTTCTTGATCTCAGTCTGCTTGGCGGCGTCGAATTGAGCGGCATTGAGCAAGTCCGTCAGACCAAGGAATGCTGCGGTGAACGGTTCCTGCGTCCCAACGTTGGCGTATTTCTGAGCAGTGAATTTCTCGTGAGGCATCTTGGCTACCTTAGCCTCGATGTTATTCCAGACCTCATTGACCCACCAAGCGAAGCCGAAATGCAAGACCTGTGGTGATGCTGAGTCCTGTCTCGACGGTCTCAGGATTGAGCGGAGCCAGCCGTACTAGGAATCTTAGCTGATACCTTCTTTTGGAACGACTTCACGCGGTCGAAATTACTGCATGGTGCGAACTGATACATCGCATTAAATTCTGCTATCCCGAGAGACTCTAGATACGCGGCAATCTCCTTCCCCCACAGTTCAAATTCCCGCAAGAATGCAATGTATTCCTCGCGAAACGTTTCTAGCTGATCGAGGATCTGCTCAGAAGGCGGAGTAGGCGCTAGAGCGAGTTGCTTTTGAGTACGGAGCACGTAATAAGAATTAAATTGTTGTATCAGGTTTCCAAGCTCCCGCGCACGAGCCAAGAACTGCATTCTGTTCGTAACGGGAAACTTCAGCTGCTCGTTGTAGGACTGGAACCAATTTCCAATGTAGTCGCCTGTGATGATCTGATCTGGTGTCACGTTCAGGGAGGAACCAGACCGAATCATGGAGATTAATGAACGTGTGTTGTTTGTTGAAAGGAACTCCGCAAATCGCCGTACGAACTGCCTGAGCCGCACATCATTGGTGGCAACGAAAAGCCGATCACGTTTCCTCTCTGCAGATTTTGTTAACCATGAGACTACACGCGGTCTTGCAAACCAGGCTACAACGAGAATTCCGAGGACGACGAGAATATCCTTGACCCAAGGTTGAGTGAGCCAAGGATATTTGGAAGTGAGTCCTAGGAAGAACAGCAACAGTCCCAGAGCTGGCGTCAGGACCTTGAGAATCTCAACCAGCAGTTCGCGGCGCGGCGGCGCAACAACGAGGGGTGTCTCTTCGTTATCGAAATCGTCGTACTGCATTCCCTTGGCGATTATTATTATTCACGACCGCCGAACACCCCGTCAACGTGGCGCATAATCCGTTCCGCCCAAGCCAGGGCGTTAGAAATCACTGACTGAGCACGCGGGCTGACGCCGTTCTCTTCACGAAAATTGCTTCACGACGAGAATCCCCGCGATGATTGCGATGACGCGCTTGCGTCCTTCATCCACGGACTAAGGTTAGCGTATTTTCGCTGTTTCTTCCAGCAGTATAAAGTCGGAGGTATACACTGCGATAGTTTTATATGCATACTATAAATTATCTTGACCTGCACTGCCATTTTCGCCTATTCTACTCGCGGACTTTGAGGAGAGCAGACATGTCAAATGGTGAGGGCGTCCCGAATGAGTCATTGTTGAAAGCCGCCCTGGAGTTAATGAAGCAGAACGGGAAACCACTAACGAAGACCAATGGCACGGGTCGATCAATGCGCTATTCAATGGAAAACGGCGAAACCGTGAGAGCGCGAACTTGCAATGACCACATCCTGATCGTGCTCGGTAATAAAGCGGAGGGAGATGCGAAGCTCAACATTCAGGGAACTGACTGGCTTCTTATCGCAATGCCAGAAATTCCGCGGACACCCGGCAAAGTAATCGCTTATTTGGTGCCGACCGCGAAAGCTGCCGAGGCTGCGCGAAAAACGCATCAAGCATGGCTCGACACAAATCCAAATACAAACGGCGATAATCGCACTTGGAACCTCTGGTTCAGTGAGAACGGCCCGAAGAAGGCCAATGGGTTTCATAATCACTGGAAACAATATCTCTTGAAGGGGAGCGCGGAGGTTCAGCCGAGTGCTGACGCGGGGACGGACGGCAGTGTAAAGGCAGAGGTTGAAGCGGCCCGCGTTAGAATTTCTAGAGCAGCGGGAGTGCCGCCGACATCGGTAAGAATTTCGATAGATTTTGCTGTGTAAGTTGCTTTTGTGGGAGGTCCATTATGAAGCGCGAATTTAGGGGCGAACTTTGCGTGTACTGCAACGTTGCTCCCTACGAAACGGATGACCATGTAATCAGCCGTGAATTTTTCCTGGTAAAACACCGAGCTAATCTGCCTCAGGTGCCAGCGTGCCGACGGTGCAATGGCGAGAAATCGATCCTCGAGCACTACCTCACTGCCGTTTTAGGTTTCGGCGGATTGCATCCGCACGCCGCCGAAAATCTGAACACCCTTGTGAGGAGGCGTCTGGAAAAGAACCTGAAATTGAAACGCGAACTGGAAGCCGGGTTCGCGGCCAGCGGAGAGCAAACGATTCCTGTTGATTACGCCCGCGTGAACCGACTGTTCGAGATGATCGCGCAGGGACTCGCCTGGTACCACTGGAGGGTTCGCCTCGATAAAGATCACGGCACACTAGCGTCCGCGTTTCATGACGCCGGAGCAGCCTATTTCGAACAGATGTTCAACACTTGGCGCACTCCACACCGCGTCTCGAAGAACTGGGGAGATGGTACTTTTGTCTACGAGGCGGCTCAGGCGACGGACGATTCGAGCAGCACCGTCTGGCGGTTTTGGATGTACGGCGGAATCATCTTCACGGGTGACGAGAAGATTCCGGGTGCTCCGGCTTCGCTTGCTATCGTGCTGACTGCCAAGAACTCGTTGATTCGTAAGCTCCGGTTCACGGGAGCAGTGGGTCGCCGGGATTCTAAGAAGGTGGGGCGGAACGAGCTTTGCCCCTGCGGGAGCGGCAAGAAGTTCAAGCGGTGCTGCGATGGGCGATTCAATTCGACGCTGCTAACTCAGAACGTGGTTCCCTCAGTCTACTCACCACTCGCGGCGCACGGTTATGGTCCCGACCAACTCGCAGAAATGCGCCGTTTCCTCAATCGCAAGTAAAAATGTGCCGGGTTTCCCCGGCCCGAAATCACCTTCGCGTTGGTTGAGTCTATGCCGTCGCAGAAGCGGCTAACGTCTCCCCGAACGCCTTGTTGATGCCTTGCTGCGCGACCTCCTCCTCTGCGGGCGGGAGGTAGCGCATCGTCATCTCAATATCCGCGTGGCGCAGCCAGTGGCTCATCGCGCGGATGTCTACGGCGCGCCGTAACGCCCAAGTGGCGAACGTGTCGCGGCGCTGCTGCGCAGCGGGTGGGGGAATGACACGTCACCCCCGGAAGGGTGCTGCGCGCGAACGGCGAGTTAGCGTGCGCGAACTTATTGAAACCAGAGCACCTAGAGAAACAATCCCCGTTAGGTTTGCTGCGCGGCAAACCGCAGGTTAGCGCAGGCGAACTTGTTGATTTTTATAGCCCACCTGATAGTCTCGGCTTCTAATCCCAATAGGAAGCTCAGACCATGGTGAAACCGTCTCTCCGAACGAAATCCATTGGTTTCAAAGTCAGCGAGCAAGAGTACGCGCATCTGGAAACGGCGGCGCAGGCGGGCGGACGGACGCTCGGCGAGTGGTGCCGGGAAGTCACGCTAGCCAGCGCGAACAGGCAGCCGTCGAATGCCGATCCGAGCGGGGCCGACAACGCGCTCATGGCCGAGCTGGTGGCACTCCGGGCGATCCTGCTCAATGTGCTCTTCAAGCTGGCGAACGGGAAAAAGCCGACGGCGGAGGAGATGCAACGGCTGATCGACCGGGCCGACTCGGACAAGCTGAAGAAGGCGCGGGAACGGCTGGCGCAGGCGGCAAAGTCGGAAGGGCAGCCGGAAGAAAACTCCTGAAAATATTTTGATCCTTTTTGCTGTTCGCGGGTTCCTAGATAAGTAGGGGACCAGTCGAGGCGGAGGTGTGTCCATGAGCCGGGTGTGGGGACGAGACGAAACCTATCGCTGGCCGAGCGACAAGCCGGTGTGGACGATCACGGTGCTGCTGCTGACGGTCGTGGCAGTGCTGGCGGCGGCAACCCATGAGTACCTGCGGAAATGGACGTACTTTCAGCAAGCCTATCTGGGGATGTACATCGGCAGCGAAGTGCGGCTGTGGTCGAAGACCACGCCGTCTCTGGTGGCGTATCGAATCGAGGGCAAACAAAAGCGGCTGGCGGTAGACCGGGACCTGAGCGATCCGGCGGTGAGCGTCGGCAAGGAGAGCCGGGGCAAGGCGAAGCTGGAATGGGAGCGCGGGACCTACAACAACGCGGAGCTGCACCAGTGGTTGGAGCGGGCGATCTATGGCGGGCAATCGCCGTGGCTGCTGTTGTGGGCGGCGACGTGGAAGGTTGGAGCAGGCGTGCTGGTCGTAGGTTTAGCGTTGGCGCTTCCGCGCGACCGGCAGCGGCGGCGGATGCGGAAGTACGGGCGCAGGACGAAAGGCCCGGAGCTGGCAACAGCGGCGGCGTTCAATCGCACTCAGCAATCGAATGGCATCGGTTTCCTCACGAAAGAGCGGCGCACGCTGATCGAGTTTTTGTTGCAGCGCGAGGGCAAGATGGTGCGAGTGCCGCGTGAGCGGGAAAGCTCGCACTTCCTAATGATCGGGGACACGGGCGCAGGTAAATCGTCGCTGATCCGGCAGATCCTCATGCAGGTGGAAGACCGCGGAGAAACGGCCATCGTGTACGATCCGGCGCTCGAATACACGCCGCAATTTTACGAGCCGGGGCGCGGCGATGTGATCCTGAATCCGCTGGACGCGCGAATGCCCTACTGGTCGCCGTGCGACGAAGTTCGGCACGAAGCGGAAGCCGAGGGCCTAGCGGCGGCGCTGTTCAAAGACGATCCGCGCACGAATCCATTTTTCGTGATGGTGCCGCGCCAAATCTTCGCGCACCTGCTGATCGAGCAGCCGAAGCGGACGCCGCACGAACTGCTGGCGATCTTGCGCGATGAGCGCGAGCTGACGAAGAGACTGAAGGACACCGGACACGAATCAGCCCTCTATGCCGACGCGGGGCCGCAGCGCGGCGGCATGATCGCAACACTCAACAGCGTATCGAATGCGCTGAAACTGTTGCCGCACCAGGAAGAAGCAAAAAACGCTTGGACGGCAGCCGAGTGGTCACGGCAGCGGCAAGGATGGCTGTTCGTCACCAGTCCGCCCGAGTTCCGCGAGAGGCTGCGGCCCCTCATCAGCATGTGGCTGGACATGCTGGTGCTGCGTTTGATGAACCAGGGCAGGCCGGGAGTGCGCCCGGTGTGGTTCATTCTGGACGAGCTGCAAAGTTTGCACGCGCTGCCGCAGTTGCACACGGCAATCACCGAGAGTCGGAAAGTAAGAAATCCCGTGGTGCTGGGCTTTCAAGGGCGGAGCCAGCTAGAGGAACTGTACGGACGCAAGGCAGAAGCGATGCTCTCGCAGCCCGCGACGAAAATCTTTTTACGCACGGATGAGGCCAACTCCGCGAAGTGGATCAGCCAGACCATCGGAGAGGTGGAGATCGAGCGATTACGCGAGAGCCGCACAGAAGGCCACTTTCCGCGCAAAGGCCGCAACACGCGCAACTATCAGCTGGACCGCCAGACCGAGCCGCTGGTGATGCCGTCAGAAATCGCGGGCCTGCCCGATCTGCATGGTTATCTGAAAAGCGGCAATCTGGTGGTGCCCTTGAGCTTCCCCTACATCGAACTGCCGCAGAAACAGCCGAGCTTCCTTGCGCGCGAAAACCCGGCGCGCGTGATCGAAATCGGGAAACGGCCGTCACAGGAGAGCAGGCCGCGCGAGCCGGAGAAATCAACGCGCATCGCTGCTGGGAAAGAGCCGTACTTCGAGTGAAGAAGGTGCAAATATGAGCGATGAAGACAAGGTATGGTTTCCTAAGTGCGAGAAGGCGCTCTACACGCCGCTCTTCCTCAATCCAGATGGGCGCATGGTTTCGTGGTTGATCGTTGACTACTATGCGGCAGCGCGATCTATCGTCGAGAGAATCCTGCAGCGTGAAAAACTCGATGGCGACATCCTGGATGATATGGAAGGCAGAGCTGCACTGTTCTTGTTTCGACACTATCTCGAACTCGCGCTGAAAGACATCGTCTTCAACCTACGTAGGTTAAAAACGAAGCAAGAAAATCTCCCGGAAGAGGAACAGGGCGATTGGCCGTCCGGCCACAACCTAAGCGCCCTCTGGAATGAAATCGAAGTGCAGTTTCCACAGAAGATGGGTCAGAAGTGGTGGGACTCACAGGACACCGAGTTTGCGGATAAGTGCGTGACCGAGTTCCATGACATCGATCCTTCCAGTGAACGGTTCAGATACCAGAGAGAAAAGTCGAGAGTGCGTGACCAATCGAAGCATCTGGAGGTTTCCTGGGGATCGCTGTTGCTTGTCATCGAACATGCATCGGAAGTGCTCGAAATGATGGGCGGCGATGTGGAGGCAACTTACAACGAGAACGAACAGAGGAAGTCATGCTGACGATATCGAAGCCGCTCAGTGCAGGCCAGGCGCAGGCGTATCACAAAGAGGAGTTCGCCAACGCGCAGGGGAATTACTACTCCGAAGGCGACCGGATACGCGGCGAGTGGCACGGCCAACTCGCCGAGGAGTGGGGCTTGCGCGGTGACGTGCAGGAGGAGCACTTCGCGCGACTCGCCAACGGCCAGCATCCGATGACGGGCGAGCAACTGGTGCGCTACCAAGCCGCGCGCGAATACACCAACGAGCGCGGCGAAACCGTGAGCACGATGGAGCACCGCGCGGGCTGGGATGCAACGTTCTCCGCGCCCAAGAGCGTATCGCTGACCGCGCTGGTAGGCGGTGACGAGCACGTGCGCGAGGCACACCGCGAGAGCGTGAAGGTTGCGCTCGATGAACTCGAAAAATACGTGCAGGCGCGGATCGGCGGGAATCATCCGGCAGAGACCACGGGCAAATGGGTTGCGGCCAGCTTCGAGCATGACAGCGCGCGGCCCGTGGACGGCTACGCGGCGCCGCAACTGCATACGCATGTCGTGTTCTTCAATCTCACGGAGACCGAGAACGGAGAGACGCGCTCGCTGCAACCGCACGAACTGTACCGCTCGCAGCAGTATGCGACTGCGATCTATCGCTCAGAGCTGGCGCTACGCTTGAAGGAGCACGGTTACGAGATCGAGACGGGCAAGAGCGGGCAACCGGAGATCAAGGGTTACAGCCGCGAATATCTGGAGGCGTCGAGTCCGCGCAGTCAGCAAATCCAGGAACATCTTGCCGAGCAGGGCGTGAGAGGCGCAGGCGCGGCACAGATCGCCGCGCACCAGACGCGCGACGACAAGCTGCCCTCGATCACGCACGAAGAGATGCAGCAGAAGCATCGGGAAATGGCGGCGCAATTCGGCCAACAGCCGGAGCATCGTGATCCACGCGGCGCATGAGCGCCAAGTTGAAGAGCAAAGCCCGGAGCAGAAACACCAGACCATCGAATCGGCGCTGACTTACTCGCGGGAGAAAAATCTGGAGCGCCACGCGGTGACCGACGAACGCGAACTCATGCGCGATGCGCTGAAACGTTCGATGGGCGACGCCAGCTTCGCCGAAGTACGAAACAAGTTTGAAAATCGCGTGCAATCGGGAGATTTGATCGAGGTAGAAAGCAGATCGCCGAGCCGCGCGTTCACGACGGAAGAAATGATCGGCTACGAGCGGAGCAACATCGCTGCGATGCGAGCGGGACAGAACCAGCATGAACCGCTGGTGAGTTCGGAAACATGGCGTGAGGTCCAAGAGAAATACGCACATCTCAGCACCAGCCAACGCGCGGCGGTTGAGCAGATCGTATCGACCCAGGACAAGATCATGGGGCTAGAGGGTGTGGCAGGCGCGGGCAAGACTACTTCGCTAGCTGCTGTCCACGAGGCCGCCGAACAGGAAGGCTACGAAGTTCGTGGGCTTGCGCCTACGTCCCGCGCGGCGCACAAGCTGGCAGAATCGGGCATCGAGTCGGAGACTTTGCAGCGGCATCTTCGCCGCGAGGAGCAGTCCGATCAGGGACAGAAGCGGCTTTATGTGCTCGACGAATCGAGCTTGGCAAGCACAAAACAGATGAACGAGTTCTTGCATCGTTTGCACGGCGAGGACCGCGTGCTGCTCGTGGGCGACAAGCGCCAGCATGAAGCCGTCGAAGCGGGCAGACCGTACCATCAGCTACAACAGGCAGGGATGCAAACCGCGCGTCTGGATGAAATCGTGCGGCAGAGAGACCCGGCACTCAAGGAAGCCGTGGAACAGCTTGCCCGCGGTGACGTGTTCGGAGCGATTGACAATCTCGACCAACAGGGCCGCGTGCATGAGATCGTGGGCCGCGAGGACCGACTTAGCGAAATCGCGCGCGAGTACGCGCGACGAGCCGCAAGGCACACTCGTGATCTCGCCGGACAACGAATCGCGCCGCGAGCTGAATGGGCTGATCCATCGCGAGATGCAGGAACGCGGCGACGTGAGCCAAGACGAGCACAAGCTGCGCGTGCTCGACTCGCGTCAGGACATGACGGGAGCCGATCGGCAATGGGCCGCGCAGTACGAGGAAGGCGACGTGGTTCGCTATACGCGCGGCAGCAAAGTGCTGGGCATCGAGCCAGGCGAATACGCGCGCGTGGAGCAGGTAGACGCGAGAGAAAACCGCGTCACCATCGAGCGCGAGAACGGCGAGCGTCAGACCTACGATCCGCGCCGACTGGCAGGTGTGGCGGTGTATCACGACACCGAGCGCGCGTTCTCGGAAGGCGACCGCGTGCAGTTCACAGCCCCATCAAGGGACTTGCACGTTGCGAATCGCGAGCTGGGCACTATCGAGAAAATCAACGGCGCTGGCGACGTGCAACTCCGCATGGACTCAGGCCGTGACGTGGCCTTCAATATCCGCGAGCATCCGCATCTCGATCACGGGTACGCAGTGACCAGCCACAGCAGCCAGGGCCAGACCGCCGAGCGCGTGCTGATCCATGTGGACACGGAGCTAGGCGAGCAACTGGTGAATAGCCGCATGGCTTATGTGTCCGTCTCGCGCGGGCAATATGACGCCCAAATCTATACCAACGACAAAAGCGAACTGGCACGCGATCTTAGCCGCGACGTGTCGCAGCGCACGGCCATTCCAGGCCAGGAGCAGGAGCCAGCGGCGCAGAAGATCGAACCAGTCGCCGCGCAGCAGACAGCCCAAGTGCAAGAGCACGATCAATCCCACAGTATCGGCCACGAGATTGCGATGTAACCCTTAACGTGCAGCCCCGAGGACGCGTCTGTCCGCATCTTGTGGGCCGCACTCGTGTAGAAGGGCACGAACGAAAATGAACCACTTGAGATTCTTCCTTGCATAGCCCTCATGCATCTAATGACCCACGAGAAGTGTTTTGCAGCGGAGGACTTTAACATGATCCCGAATGAGCTGATCGAATATTACGAATCGCTGGTTAAAGGACAGGGTCCATCTCCCAGCGAGGATAATCAGCATCTACGAGCTTACGTGGTCGAACTTCAAGACCTTTGGGAAAAACGAGCCATACTGCGGGAGTTACGATACCGTGCCGGTATGGAGGTTTGCAGCGGTGTAGTCGATTGCGTAGAGACGCCAACAACGACCTGTATGAAGGGGAGCCATCCAACGTGTCCGAAGCACACCGACGATTGTTTCCTCTGTGTTCCAATGGGTAGCTTGAATCGAACGACACATTAAACCGATCTTCTGACTCTCGAACCGTCCGCTTCTCGGTGCTTAAAGGCAGCAGAGGAACCCAACATTTGCCGTCCCTTTGACAGATCACGCCCGAACACAGCGAGGGCATCGCTCCTAAGATTTACCGGGCTTTCTAGGTGCGTGTTTTCTTGTCAAATCTCTTCGGCAATTCATCCTAATCTGCTTCGGAACTTGGGTTAATTTTCAATCCACCAGCCACAGAGATTCGGGATTTGTAGCTGCGAATGATACGAGCGTCTCCGGTGCCGACGTGCTGGAACTGCGGACGAATTTGCACCGCTGGGATGATGTCCACATTCATGCTGTGCCCATCCTCAAACTCGACTTCGACCGCGACATATTCTTCGTCGTAGACGACGTTCATCCGTTTGACAGTCCGACCACAAGCTTCTTTCAACTCGATCCAAGGCTTTGGCATTAGTCACCATCTTTCCGTTTATTCGACTTGTCCATATCCTGCGTCAGCTTGAAGATGTAGCTGAGGCGGTAGCGCAAAGCGGCCGCCAGGTTTTCCATCCGACCCAATGAGGGATTACCTTTTCCCTGTTCGATATGTTCCAGCGTCGTCTTGCTGAACTTTGCAAGCCGCGCAAGCTCAGGTCGGGATAGATGTCGCTTCTTCCGAAGCTGACAGACAATGATGCCGAAGTTTTTTTGGAACCGCCGAAATTCGCGCTCGAATTTCCTGCTCTTCCGCAACGGTCTTTTCATCTCTATCCCTCTCTCTCTCGGACGAATGGGTGGCTCCGCAGAACCTTTCCGTCCCCAGTTGTCCAGTCGATATGCTCTGGTTCGAACTGCATGAATGAGCGGATGGTGAAATGGATGGCTGTGTTATCGGTGAACTTAACCGAAATGTTGTGCCAGTCGGACTCGTTCGTCACCGTGACCTTGGCTACGGTTTTGCCGATTACTTCTGGGTATTCATGAATTCGTTGTGGCATTAGCGCTTCCTCCGCTTCCGCAAATCTTTCTCCGGTTTTAGAGAGAACCCCTTCATCTGCGGAATGCGGCTTTTGCGAAAGTCTTTGTCCAGAGTCTTGATGCAGTTCCGCAAGATGTCCTCCACAAATCGGATTCGCTTGGCACTAGCATCCCCTGGGCCAAGAATCTCAATCATCAACGTTGTACAAACAACGGGTTTAGTCATGGTCGCCACCAGGCTTGGGCGCGGTCTGCCTGCTCGACAGCATCCTGATAGTGCGCCATCAGCTCGCGCGGGCGTAGCTTCAGAGCAGCAGCGATCCGGCAGATCTCTGGCACTGAGACAAGGCGACCACCGTGACCGCGCTCAACCTGAATCAGCACTCGCACTGGGATGCCAGCCGAGACGGCGAGCGCCTTCCGCGTCATTTTGCGTTCTTGCCGAAGTTTCTTGACTGCGCGTCCAAACGCCCGCTCATGCACGCCCGCGTTAAGTCCCCTGCGGGCATTTGCCAAGCGCTGCTCAAATTCCTGAATCGCTAGTCCTTTCTCCTTGATGATCTTTTGGATGTTGCGAGCGAAGGCTCGCCGCACTGCGTCATCTCCCGGATACGTCCATTCACTCATGGTTGTCCTCCTGGAGGCTTTCGGGCAGGGACGGGAAGGCGATCTTCATCAATGCCACGAACCAAGGGCGCGGCAGGAGAAGCGAACTCAGACCAAGCAGCATGAGGGAAAGGCCCAAGACACTACAGAATTGTTCGAACTGGTTCGTCGGTGGGAGTTCACCGACGGATGGAAATGGGAGCATAGGTTGCATCCTTCGCGTGGGGGTGTGCGGGACGCGCAGCCTTGCTCTAGAACCGTGTGTTACAGCACAATGCGTCTTAGCCACGGGGCCTCCGCTAGAGGAACCTTGTGGTTAGGGATGCGTTGGTGTTGCAAGCACCAGCGCGTCCCGCTTACAACGACAGTACGCCAACGTCTTTTATCAGTCAATCATAAAGAACACTATATGTTGGCACAGTATATGTTGTAGAACTAGGTCATGCCATCCTATATTGTTCTACTCATGCGCGACAACGTCTTAAAGATGTTCGGGAAGCATTTGCGGGAACTTCGTGAAAAAAACGGCCTCTCACAAGAAAAGCTCGCCGAACTCGCAGATTTGCACAGAAATTATGCGGGGCTGGTCGAACGGGGCGGCGCTAATCCCACGCTGCTTGCCATCATAGCCCTTGCTCGCGCCTTGAAGGTGCGACCCGCCAAGCTGCTTGAAAAGCTCCGGTGAGAAGGTAGAGAATCCAATGCTGCCTCACGACTGGGCCGATGTTCTGAATCGAATTGGGCTCATCCTTGGTTTCGCCTCGTTTTGGTTCGCTGCACCGGAGTTTATCGGGGAACAACGTTTAAAGGAATGGGAGGCGGGCTTAGGATCAGGGTTGCGCAACCTTTCAATCGTGTTGAACACGGCATTTGTGTTGGTCACCTGTGGACTCATAGTCTTTTTCGTTTACTCGGCTGCGCGGGAAGGCCGATTCTTTCCGAAGCAGCGGCCCTCTTTTTTCTGGGTAATTCTTCTCGACGCTCTGCTCTTCGCAAGTTCGTATTTGGACAAGCACCTCAAGTCTCTGTTGGCCTTTCTGAGTAATGATGGCGAACGGCGTAAGCACGCCTTGTTGCTAGGGGCGTTACTTTTCACAATATCGACGATTCTGCAGCTAGCGGCTACGTTTGCTGCGCCTAATTGAAGCTCCCAAGTCAAAAGCTCAACAGTCATATCGGGCGCTGCGGACACGTCCACTATCGACCAATCATGAACAAGGGTGTGCAAAGAACCTTACAGGTCTGCCAAGAATCGCAGCAGAGCCGGATTGTCGCGCCAGCGCCTTTTGCCGCGGCGTGGACTCAATTTATCGAGTTGCTCCCGGAAGCGCTCCGGCGTCAGATTCAAATAGCGATATGTCGAGCCCAGACCAACTTGTCCTATGTACGCCGACAGGGCCGGAATCATCCTGTTTAAGTCCGCGCCGTGTTTGATCCACGCGCTTAATCGATGAACTGCAAATGTGTGCCTGAAATCGTGGAGGCGAGGCTGGTAGACCGCACGGTCGTGGCGGGCGACGCCGGCAATTCGGCGCAGGCGTTGGAATGTCCCCGCCAAGGTGCGCTCGTTTAGACCATTCCCTTCTTTGTTCAGAAAGAACTGCGGAGCACCCATCTCGCCTTTTCGGTGATTGGTGATGTGATATCGTCGCATTACCTTGTACATGTCGGGACCGATTGGAACCTCTCTAGAACGGTCGAACCGATTGCTACGAATCGTCATTACTCTCTTCCTGAAATTCACGTCCTCGCGTCGCAGCCTGCAAGCCTCGCCCACTAGGGCACCCGTCCCATAAAGAAACAGGAGAAAGCCACGAAGAGTCCGTGCATCAAACTGGCAGGCATCTGGCTTCTGAGAGGCTCGAATACTGGACAACAAAAGACGAATCTGAGTCCGCGTATAAATGTATGGAGCAAACGTTGACGTAACTGGTGGACGAGGTAGGGGCATGGGCGCCGCGCGCAAAGCGTCCCGCGCCACCCAGAACAAAAAGAAGTTACGGAGCAGATTGTATTTCCCGTGCCACGTGACCGCTGACGTGCGCGGACCATCGAGGAATGAAGCGACTTTGCGCTTGGTGATTCTGCTCAGCTCCACATTGCCGGCGTGTCTGCAGAATGCCGAAAGCGTCTGAATCCCCTTGGTATAAACGGCTCCGCCGACGCGCTTTCCATCCACATAGACCTGAACTCCCTCGCGTAGTTTCATCGCACACCCGCCAAGCTGAAAGCCGCGACTTTACGCAGCGACCGGATGTCATATCGGGCATAGATCCCAATTGACTTGATGTTGCGGTGACCGAGGAAGTCGGCAATCTCTTGGAGAGATGCTCCTTTCTGAAGCAAGCGAGTTGCACAGCCATGTCGAAGTGAGTGAGGTCCGACGTGTTCCAGTTGGATTCCCAACTGGCGCATTCGCTTGCCGACGATCTGCCACATGGGTCCAGGGAGAATGGGTCCGTAAGGCGGAGTTTTGGATAGAAAAGCGTGACGGCTGGAACACCGTTTCCTTCCTTTCTGGAGATACTGAATGATCGCTTCTCCGACCTCATACTGAATGGGATATTGCTGGACTCCGCCTCGCTTGGCTCGCCTTACGCTGAACACTTCGTTGCGCCAATCGAAATCGCTCAGTTGCAGCCCAGACACTTCGCTGCTACGGAGCCCGTAGATTGCAAATAGCAAGAGAATAGCTTTAGCGCGAAGATCAGTCGGTGAGGACCCATTGGCCGATTCGATCAATCGACGAACCTCGATCCAGGATGGAGCCTTAGGCCGACCGTCATATTTCGGAATTCTGGGGCTGCGAATTCCCAATGCGAGGCCGGGAGCACACCAACGTCGCACTTCTGCATATCTAAAGAAGGATCGCAGTGCCTGGCATTGCGAGGCGATAGTCCGAACTGACCAACCCGCGGCACGTTTGCTCGCGATAAAATCGTCCACGTGGCGCAAGGAAACTTGTTCAAGACCTTCGTACCTTTCCCCGAACCATTTCAGAAATCCAAATGCCCGCGAGCTGTAGCTGCGCACCGTATCCGGAGCCAGTCCACGAACAGATCGCATCGCGTGGATAAACTCCGAGATCACCCGATAAAAGCGATCCGGCGGGGGCGTTTCCAATTGTCCGTGGAACCGCAACCACGCCTGTGCTATATGAACGAACACCCTTGGGGACCCACTAAGCCTCAACATCTTTCGAAGTGGCCCCTCATACGTTGCCCATGATTGCCCGGCGCCTTCGATCTCTCTTTGAGACACGCTGCGCATCGAATTCATGTTCATGACGCGCACGATATGGATTAGGTATGCTGCTCTGGACCTTACGGATTCTCGACAGAATCCCTGCTGCAATAGGTGTGAGAGGTATTCCTCCCGCTCTTTCAGCAACGGAGCAGATGCATGGCGAAGTCGGACACTTGGCCAGGACGTTATTGTTTCGATCACGTGATCCGTCCACCTTTCTTAAGATGTCGCCGAATCTTACGCGATCCTTGATGTCGCCGCCTTCTAACGCGATAATTGATGCACGTCAAGGTAGACCAGACAATGGGCAGCAGAGTAGACGGAAGGAGGCGACCGCCAAATGAGGCCCGGACTTGAAGATATGTTTAAGCGCGAAACGGCTGAGTTTTCTGACAAAAACATTCCCTATGCTGTTCGACGGATGCAATGGAGCAGATTAGTGCAAATCCAAGAGGGAAGCGTTCGCAGTTATGAGGATGGATCATACGCCAGCCCCATTAATCCTGAGGATGTTAAAGACGCAAAAGAGTATTTGGAGCGATTGAAGCAAATCAAAATCACGTTATGATTTCCTTGCGCGGCCTACCGCCACCGTGCGTTTTGCGCTTCGCCGCCATCGACCGGTAGTGTTCGGAGCCATGCCGTTTCGCGGTCGTGGAGCCGCCTTTGCTGCCCATGAGCGCGGGGAGTAGGCGAGTGCTTGACTAAATCGTCTGTGAGCGATAACGCGACCTTGTAGCAGTTCCGGCAAGTTGGCGTTTGGTTTTCCGTCAAGGCTGGGGTGGTTTCGACGATGCGGTGGTCGGTGTTTTTCGTTCAGATGGCCGGCAAAAGGTCGAAAGAATTCGGCGCGGACGAACTCCAAGCTTGGCCGAGCCGGTTCCTCGTGCCCAAGGGATTTGTAGCAGCGAAATTCGCCAAAAGTTACACAATTTGGCTGCACAGTTCCTACACAGCCACAAATTGCCATGTTATCTGCAATTAAAACAATCAGATACGAGAGTTTTATCACCCGCTCAGGATGACAATCCGTATTTCGCCGAACTGCGCCGCTACCACTACTTGGGACTTAGCGGCGAGCCTTTGGAGTCTTGACTGTGACCGCCGCGTCCAGCCGCGCGCCCAGCGCAGCGAAAGCCGGCGTCGGACCGTTCCATTGCAACTGGTCGACGTTGTCGAAAAGTGCGATGTCGGTCCGCAGCGTGGCCAGGCTGCGAAACAGCAACGCACGCTCGCGCTCGCGCGAAAGCGTGTCCGCAAGCGCGCCGGCGCTCGCAGCCTTCACGTGCCATTCGCGCCAATCAGCCGGAATGGATTCGAGATGACCGAACTTCGCGAGCACCGCCGCCGATGACTTCGCTCCCCACCCCGGCAGTCCCGGATAGCCGTCGGCCGAATCGCCCACCAGCGCCAGGTAGTCAGGAATCGACTCCGGTGTTACGCCGAATTTCTGAATCACGCCGGCCTCATCGCGCGTGACGCGGGTGCGGCGATCAAATTGCACAATGCGCGTGCCGCGCACGCATTGCGCGAGATCTTTGTCGGGAGTGCAGATGATAACCTGCCCGACCCTCGGGTCACGCGCCGCCGCCACGGATGCAGCCGCGAGCGCGTCGTCGGCTTCGAACTCCACCATCGGCCAAACCAAAACACCCGCCGCCGCCAGCACTTCCTCGAGCAGGTGGAACTGCGAGAGCAGGTCGGGCTCGATGCCGCCTCCGGTTTTATAGCCAGGCCACAGGTCATTCCGAAACGATTCGATGACGTGATCGGTAGCCACGGCAACGTGCTTGGCCCCGCCGTTGATCATTCCCAGCACCGAAGCCAGAACCCCGCGCACAGCGGCTACTTCACGACCGTCGGCATCGCGCGCCGAGGGCAGCGCGTAGTAGTGCCGGAACAATTCGTAAGTCCCGTCGACGAGATAAACGTCCAGAGAAGATCTCCGAAACTAAGGCTTGTGCGAGAACGAACGGTTGTATGGGGACGGTGCACTCTTGCCCCGAGTCGGCTTCTTGCTACTCTCCCAGCTTCTCGAAGAACAAACAAACCGTCTCAATGCCCTTATGAAAGTTCGGGATGTGAAACTTTTCGTTAGGCGCGTGCAGGTTATCGTCCGGCAGCCCGAAGCCCATCATCACGCTGGGAATCTTCAGCACGTCCTGAAAATCAGTGACGATCGGAATCGACCCGCCGCTGCGGATGAACACGGTTTCTTTCTTGAACGCGTCGTGCAAAGCCTCAGTCGCCGCCTTGATGTAAGGATTGTCGGTGCCCACCACACACGCAGGTCCTTTGCTGTGGACGCTGATTTTAGTCTCAATGCCTTTTGGTGTGTGCTTCTTCACGAACGCAGAATACTTTTTGAACACGTCGTCGGGATTCTGGTTGGGCACGAGCCGCATGGAAACTTTAGCCTGCGCTTTTGCCGGGATCACCGTCTTCGCCCCGGCCGCGATAAATCCCCCGGGCATGCCGTGGACTTCAAGCGTAGGCCTCGCCCAGGTGCGGTAGAGAACGGAGTATCCAGGCTCACCAGTAAGAACTTTCGATCCGACTTCCGTCTTACGGTAATGCTCTTCGTTGAACGGCAGCCGCTTCCACGCTTTGAGTTCGTCTTTGCTGGGAGCCTTCACGCCTTTGTAGAAGCCGGGAATTAGAATTTTGCCCTTCGCATCTTTCATCTTGCTGATGATCTCGATGAGCGCAAAAAAAGGATTCGGAGCAGCCCCGCCGTACATGCCGGAATGCAGATCGGTCTTGGCGCCGACAGCTTCGATCTCGGTATAAACCAGTCCGCGCAACCCAACGCATAATGTAGGAAGATTCGGCGCGAACAACTCCGTATCGCAGACCAGCGCGAAATCGGCTTTCAGCTTGGCTTTCTGCTTGCGCACATATTCGGCAATCGACTCGCCGCCCACTTCTTCTTCGCCTTCGAAAATAACTTTCACATTGATCGGCAGCTTTCCGCCACCGGCCTGCAGAAGCGATTCCAGAGCTTTCACTTCCAGCCACAGCTGCCCTTTATCGTCGACCGCCCCGCGCGCATAGAGATTGTTGTTGCGCTCGGTGGGCTCGAACGGCGGAGAAATCCACTCATCGAGCGGTTCCGCGGGCTGCACGTCGTAATGCGCGTAGCAGAGAACCGTAGGCTTGTCGGCCGCGTGCACCCAATCGGCGTAGATAAGCGGGTGCCCTTTCGTGGGAATGATTTCGACATTTTCCATCCCAATGCGGCGCAGTTCGCTCGCGATAAAGCCGGCAGCCTTTTGAATGTCGGGCTGGTGCTCGTCGAGCGTGCTCACACTGGGAATGCGGAGAAGATCTTTCAGTTCGTTCAGAAAACGCTGCCGATTATTGCGCGCAAAATCAACTGCAGGAGAAGCCATGAGTGCATCCTTTCCGATGAGAGGACGATTGCAGATGGTGGCACGGAAACCACACAGTATATCGCCACCCGGCGGACAGAAGCGATGTCATGGCGTAGATGAAGGCTCCTGATGTGTCATTTCTCTGGATCAACCTGTACTGGCCTCAGGATTTCTAGGCAGCACCTTCTGGACTCGAAAAGCGGGACGGAGAAAACGCGGCGAGGTCGCATGCCGGCTCCTTGGCTGTGATTACGTCCGCCATAACCCCTGCCGTAATCGGCGCCAGCAGAATGCCGTCGCGGAAATGCCCGGTGGCCACGTAATACCCCGGAGTGGTAGTCGCGCCGAGGATGGGCAGCGCGTCGGCCGTACCGGGACGCAGGCCGGCCCAGTCTTCCAGAATCTTCGCGTCGCGCAACTCAGGAACCAACGCGATAGCGGCGCGCTGAAAGCGCTGCATGGTCGCGGGGTCGGTGCGCTTGTCGAACCCAGCTTCTTCCACGGTGGCTCCGGCCAGGATACGTCCGTCGCTGCGCGGAATGAGATAAACCTCAGGCGATCGGATCACATGCTTCAGCAGTTCGCGCGAAGGCGAGGCCAGGCAAAGCATCTGTCCCTTCACCGGACGAACGGGAAAAGCGTGGGGCGCAATCTGCCCAGACCACGCCCCTGCGCAGTTGACGACTTTCGCTGCGTGGAATGTCGTCTTGACGGTGGTGACGCCCGTGACCCGTCCCTCGGCCAGATTCACGGAACTGACCGCATCGCTCGAGGAGAAATCAACACCCCGGCGCTTTGCCGTTTTCAGCGCCGCCGCCGTGAGCGCTCGTGGGTCCACGCTGCGTTCCTTCAAGAAAAATGCGGGACGATTCGGCGCGGCGAGCGCCGGCTCCAGTTGCGCTAGCCTTGCTGCCCGTAGAGCATGCTCGGATAAAGCTTTCTCCCACTCGCGCGCATGCTCCGCATTCGGAATCACGATCGCTCCCTGATCGCGCAAATCAACCTTCATTCCCGACTCCACTTCCAACTCATAAGCAAATTCGGGATACATGCGTGCACTCGCAGTTGCCAGCGGCAACAATGCTGCCTTCGTTTCGAGCGGACAATCCACCAGCATGCCGCCGGCAGCATGAGAAGCCTCGCGCCCCGGTTCTCCGCGCTCGACGATCAGAACGCCAGCTCCGCGTTTGCGCAACTCAATCGACAACGACAGCCCGATGATGCCGCCGCCGACGATGAGGACGTCCCAGCTCTTCACCCGAGCATTGTAGAAGATGGGAAGATGGGAGAAGGGAAGAAGAAAGACCGCCGCGGATTGCGTTGAGCCGCCCGAGTCGCAACGCGATCGCAAACCATCCGCACCCGCCCGTTACTTTCGTTACCCAAGGGGAATGCAGCTGATTACGCGATGCAGCGCTTTTGCTGCCTATAATTCAGTAAGGCGCCGAAGCACTGCGCCATCCAAAAGTCAACAGCAACTTCTCAGGACGAGACATTTTCAAGTGGGTCCGTATCAAGCGAAATGATGGCTAAATTCAGACAAAACCGGACCGCACCCGCGGTCGCAGCTCCCTGGGTTTACGGACCCGCCCTCGACCTCATCGTGGGCTGCGGAGCCTGGTCGGCCCCGCTGCTGGCGCTGGCGTATTTCTCCATGGCGTCCAGCGCCCGGGCCTGGGCGATTGCCTTCTATGCGCTGGCGCTGCTGTTCAATTATCCGCACTACATGGCGACGATCTACCGCGCCTATCACCGCGCCGAAGATTTTCACAAATACCGCATCTTCACCGTGCACCTCACCGCGCTGCTGGTGCTCACTCTGTTGCTGTCGCACTACTGGCTTCGCATTCTGCCGTGGATCTTCACCATCTATCTCACCTGGAGCCCGTGGCACTACAGCGGCCAGAACTACGGCCTGTTCATGATGTTCGCGCGGCGCGCCGGCGCGGACCCGCAGAAGGCCGAACGGCGCGCGCTCTACGGCGCGTTCATCGTTTCGTATCTCATTTTGTTTCTCAGTTTTCACACCGGCCCCTCCACGGATTCACTTTTCATTTCGCTGAACATTCCCGCGCTCGTAAGCCGCTGGGAGCAGATCGTGCTGTTCGCCCTGTTCATCGTGCTCACCGTGTTCGGCTTCTCGCGCCTTTCGCGAACTACGGGATGGCGCAAGCTCATCCCGGCAGTCACACTGTTTTCGTCCCAGTTTCTCTGGTTCCTGCTGCCGGCGGCGATTTCGCTGGTTATGGGAATCGACATTCCGCAGAGCCGTTACAGTTCGGGTGTGCTGGCGGTGATGCACTCCGCGCAATATCTTTGGATCACCAGTTATTACGCGCGCCGCGAGGCCACCGCGGAAAAGGCCAGCAACTGGCGTCCGCTGGCCTATTTCGGCGTGCTGGTGATTGGCGGGATCGCGTTGTTTGTGCCCGGCCCATGGCTGGCCAGCCGGATTTTCCATCGCGACTTCACTTCCAGCTTTCTGATTTTCACCGCCCTGGTCAACATTCACCATTTCATTCTCGATGGCGCCATCTGGAAGCTGCGCGACGGCCGCATCGCCGCGCTTCTGCTCAATTCCCGGGAACGCGTGGCGGATGTGGCGACTGAAGCCGGAACCGGACTCGCCGCCGCCTGGCGCTGGCTCGCCGGCAGCACGCCCCGCGCTCGCTATTTGAGAGTGAGCGCAGCAGTGTTGCTGTTGGTTTGGGGAACACTCGACCAGGCGCGCCACTACCTGGCATTGCACGCCGACGATCTCAAGGACTTGCAGCACGCAGCCGCGCTCGATTCTTTCGATAGCTCGGTGCAGTTGCGCCTGGCGGAACAACAAATGGCAGCCGGCGATTCGCGCGAGGCCGAAGCATCATGGCGCAAGGCCATGCAGGTGAATCCCGTCGACCCCGCACCGCGCAGCGAGTTGCTCCGATTCCTCATCACGCAGAATCGTCTGGAGGAAGCCCTGGCGCTGACCGAGACTTCGTTGAAAGCTTCACCTCGCGACGTCAACCTGCTGGTGGATCATGGCTTCCTGATGCTGCGATCTGGACACGCTGCCGAAGCCGTGGCCAACTGGGAACGGGCGATCACTCTGGATCCAGAACAGATTCCCGTTCATCTCTACCTCGCGAGCGAACTGGATCACGAAGGCAAGGCCGCAGCTGCGGCCGCCGAGTACAAAATATTCCTCGAGAAAATCGCTCGTCCCTCGAAAGAAGCTGCTCCGGTAGAGGCGCCAGCCGACGGAGCCACAGACAAGGCTGCAGGGAAAACTAAAGAAAAGCGCCCCGCGCCCGACCAGCTCATCGCCATCGTGTTGCGCATGGCTGACTGCCAGGAGAGAGCCTTGCAGCGGGATCAAGCCGTGAAGTCTTATGAACTGGCCGAGACTCTGGCTTCGCGAACGAAACTGCCGCGGCTCGAGAGCGTGGCCACGGTCGACGAGGCCGCACTTCAGGCAAGAGCCGGCAGGCTGGGACAGGCGCTCACGCTCTACCAGCATGCCTTGCAGCTCGACGGCGCAACCGGCGACCGCGAGGCCGGCGCGGAAGACTGGTTCAGCTACGGCCGCTTTCTGGACGACGCAGGTTTCCCCGCGCGGTTAGCCTATGCGTGCTTGCTGAAATCAGAGGACTTGATGAAAGCAGTGCCCGGCGGAAAGCCGCCGGAGGCGCTGGTTGCCGAGAAGTCCAAGCTTGAAAACAAGCTTGCAACCAGGCCTGAAAACAAGCTCGCGAACCAGCCTGCGAAAACCACCCCCGGCCAGGCAGAGGCGCTGCGACGCGATCCCGTCCCTGCGCTAAAGGAGGCGTTGTCCCTCCGGGAGCAGTAGCCCGGCTCAGGTTCCAGGCCGGGGTCGCGTCCCAACGAGCTCGTTTGTCACGGATGATCGAATTGACACTGATTGTCATCCTGCTAAACAATACCTGCTGAACGTAAATCCGAACGACGGTCTGAACGACGGTCAGATCAACGGCCCGAACAGCAAACCATACCCTGCAATCCATCTCGAGTTTTTCTGGAGGAAAGGTCTATATGTCCGATGAAGGCGAGCACTTTCAAGTAGAAGAGCATTCCAACGCAGGCAAGTGGCTGCTCACCCTGTTGGCGGTTTTGTTTGTAGGCGCATCCGCCTACGCGCACTACGCCATGTATTCCCACGTGGAAAAGCTCAACAAAGATCTGGAAGCGAGCCATGCCCAGGTTGCCGAGTTGCAGAACCGCATGCAGGGCGCGGAAGCCACCGAGGAAACCATCGAGCGCCAGGTGGGCCTCACCAAGAAAGACGTAGCCGAGCGCGTCGCCCAACTGCTGGCGCAACAGAAGGCAGACGTGGGCCGCCTGGAGAAGCAGGAGCAGGAGCAGAAGGCGCAGATCAGCGCAGTGAGCGGTGACATCACCGGAGTCAAAACGGATGTAGGCGGAGTGAAGACAGATGTTGCCACCACCAAAGCCGACTTGGAAGCCACGAAAGCGAAACTGGAGAGCACTCGGGGCGACCTCGGCCTGCAGAGCGGCTTGATCGCGAAGACCGCCAGCGATCTCGACATCCTCAAGCACAAGGGTGACCGCAACTACTACGAGTTCACGCTGGTGCGCGGCGCGAAGCGGCAAATGGTCTCTACCGTAGGCCTGCAGCTTAAGAAGGCCGACGTCAAGAAGGGCAAGTTCACCCTCGACGTAACCGCCGACGACAAGACCATCGAAAAGAAAGACCGCAACATCGCCGAGCCCATCCAGTTCTATTCCGGACGCGAGCACCTGCTGTTTGAACTGGTGGTCTGGAGCGTGGACAAGAACAAGGCCACGGGTTACCTGAGCACGCCGAAGAACGCTCCGATGCCGGTGAGCGCCAATTGAATGGAGTGCTCTTCCCGGGCGCGTGGCACGTTCTGCTGCAGATCGTGCTGCGCACCGGTGTGATTTACCTGGTGGTGCTGATCGGCGTGCGCCTCAGCGGCAAGCGCGAAGTCGGCCAGATGACTCCGTTCGACCTCACGCTGCTGCTTCTCCTCTCGAACTCCGTGCAAAACGCCATGACCGGCCCGGACACATCTTTGATGGGCGGCGTGGCCGCGGCGTCCACGCTGCTGCTGTTGAATTATCTGGTGGCGAATCTCTCCGGCATCAACCGCCGTTTCCGCAAAATGGTGGAAGGCCAGCCCAGCCTGCTGGTGCACGATGGCAAAGTGATCGATTCGCACATGGCGAAAGAGCACGTCAGCATGGACGAACTGCAACGCGCCTTGCGCGAGCACGGCATCGCGGGCTGCCATGACGTTGCCCTGGCCGTGCTCGAAGTGGATGGATCAATCAGTTGCCTGAAGTATGACGAGATCAAGCCCGACGCGAGCACCCACCTGGCCCGGCGCAAAGGCATTCAAAAGAAATAACAGAAGTCACCTCAGCCATCCCATGAATGGGTTCGGGAAGGGCACGGTTTTCAGCCGTGCCGTAAAGAGCCAATTAGGGATGCGGGCTTTAGCCTCTGAGGTTTCGCTCTGTCTCAGTCGCCGAGAGTTTATTCTAGCGGCAGGCAACGTTCTCACCAGCTGCACCAATAATGATGCAGTAACCCTGAACGGCGCGCTCCTCGCCCGCCGGCAGCGCTCAGTGCCTGTTGAAAACAAATAGTATAACTACAATATAATCAATAACTTACATCCCTCATTTAAACCGATTTAGCCGGCTCTTGCAGCCCATCCAAAACCTCACCATCCTGACCCACACACGTCGCTCCTTCCGCCTCCAGCGAGCGCGCAAAGCGCTGCGCGAGGCATTTCCTGTAGCGGGGGAGACACCGATTTGCGAGTGTGCTCCGCGTCGGCCTCAGTCGATTGCCACGAACTTCACGCACACCGGCGACCCTACAGCCAGCACCTGTCCCGTAGGCGTAAGCTTGCCAGTCTTCGCGTCAATCTTGAACACGACGATGTTGTCCGACTTCTGGTTGGCCGCGAACAGCAGCTTGCCCGTGGGATCGATGCCAAAGCTGCGCGGCTCTTTTCCTCGCGTAGAAGCAATCTCGACCGTCGTCAGCGTACCTTTCGCAGAATCAATGGCGAACACCGCAATGCTGTCGTGCCCGCGGTTGGAGGCATAGAGGAACTTGCCCGAGGGGAGCACCTCGATCTCGGCATCATCATTGCGGCCCGTGAAATCCTTGGGCAGAGTCGTGATGGTTTGTAAGTGCCGGAAAGTTCCCCTGGCCGCGTCATTCGAAAACACCGTTACGTTGCGCCCTATTTCAGTGACTACGTAGGCGAACTTCCCATCCGGGCGGAGCGCAAAGTGCCTTGGCCCCACTCCGGGATCGAGCTTGGCGAAAGGTGGATCGTTGGGAGTGAGCGTTCCTTTCGCGGCGTCGAACTTGTAGGTGAGCAATTCATCCAGCCCAAGGTCGTCGACGAACGCGAAGCGGTTGTCGGGCGAAAGATCAATCGAGTGGGCGTGCGGTCCCTCCTGCCGCTCGGCGTTGGGGCCGTGGCCGGTGTGCTGCACAAACGACGAAGCCTCGGCCAAGCGGCCGTCTTCGAGAATGGGATAGACGATCACGCTGCCTCCGGTGTAGTTGGCGACCAGCACGAACTTTCCCGTCTTATCGACGGTGATGTAGCAGGGGTCGGCGCCGCGCGACGGCAGTTCGTTCAGGAAAGTGAGCTTGCCCGTAGCGCGATCGATGGCGAAGGCGCTGACGCCTCCGCTGTTCGGCCCTTTGTAGTTTCCCAGTTCATTCACGGCATAAAGAAACTTCCCATTCGGGTGCACGGCTACGAACGATGGATTCGTAGTTTCCGCCGCCAGGCCCAGCGGCGTGACTTGCCCGGTGGCGGCATCATAGCGGAAAGAGTAAATGCCTTTGCTCTTGGTGTCTTCTCCGGTGTAGGTGCCGACGTAGACAAGATATTTGCCCGAGCGCGCCGGTGGCGCCGCGCTGGCGCTGAAAACGGTGAACAGCACAATAAGCAGGAGCAGGGAAGCAGAGCGGACAGAATTGAGAGTTCGTTTCATGCCAACAGTTTGCTTGATTGCATGGTAGAAGCGCAATCGCGGCGCGGGGGTGAGCAAGATCAACGGCTTAACCACGAAGGCCACTAAGTTACACGAAGGAAATCCTTACCAGCAACGACCTTCGTGATAAAAAAGTCAGATTTCAGATTTATGATTTCAGATTGAAAGTCAAAGCCGTGTGGTTTTCAATCTGCAATCTACAATCTGACTTCTGAAATGGATCGTGTGCTTTGTGGTCGATGCCTTTTCTTCCACTCAGCGGGTCAGTGTCACCGGCACCTGCTGATCGTACGGATGGATGACCACGCTCACCGACTGGCGTTTATAGAATGCCTGCAAGTCTATGGGGAAGACCACGATCACGGTGCGCTTCACTTCTTCGCCGGGCTGCAACTTGGTTTCAGGGACCAGCGGCGGCTGGGCGCCATTCTTGAGGGCGGGGAAGGCCTGAAAATAGCGCGGGAAATCCACCGCGGATACAGCCTCGCTGGTCGATTCCACGTCGGCGGTTTTCAGCTTGGCTTCGATTTCGTGCACGTAAAAAATCTTGCCGCTGGCATTTCTGAGCGTGAAGGTGAGCGCGACCATGGTGGAACCCTGTCCCTGGATTTCCGCCGGGACCACGTTGTCGAGCGAGCCGGAGCCTTGCGGCTGAGGGCGCTTGATCACCGAAGCGATCGCGACCACCACCAGCACCGCGCCAATGGCAAGTAGCACGATTTTCGCCGGCGGCAGATTCCGTTTCGCGGTCCCGAACTCGTCGCCGATGTTGATCGTGGGCGCAGCGGGAGGTTTCGGTGGCGTCGGCGCGGCGGGAGTTGCAGACGGATTTGCAGAAGGCGTGCCGGCGTCGCCAGGGCTTGCATCAGGCATAGAGTTTTCCTGATGCCGATTTTACGCCTCCTCGGCGCTTTCCGCGGCGGTACTCCGCGATCTCCGCGCTGTAATCTTTTAACGCACTTCGGCAACAGCAGACCCACTATCGCGGAGTACGCGGAGTAAAGGCCGCGGAGCACGCGGAGAAATGCGGGCTGGCTACGCGCTAGCGGCTTCAGGTAAATCCTGTGTCTGGAATTCGGCCACGACTTCGAGAACCGTGTCTCCACTTTGCCAAACCAGTTCGCGAACTGTGCGGGGCAGGATGATGCATCCGCGGGAAGCGCAGCCGCGCGCCTCGATGGAGTCGCCGTGCATCAGGAATCCGTTGCGGCCGAACAGGTTGGTGCCGGCGCTGGGCTCAAGTCGCAAAACGTATGGGCCGTGATCGGGAGAGTTGAACGGAGGGCCCACGATGGTCCAGCCGCCTTGCGGGATGGGGCCGACGTTGGAGACGGCCTGCATCGCGGGATTGTTCTTGCCGTTGTCGAATCCGGAATAGCCCGTTCCCGCGGCCTGGCCGTTTCGCAGCAGTGCGCCGGTTTTCTGCGCGTAGGTCCACATAAATCGTGACCTCCTTGTAAGAAGCGCGGAGAATTGCGGGTAGAGGCTCAATTCGAATTTCTCTGCGTACTTTGCGGCCTTTCCTTTGCGCACTCAGCGGTTAAAGGGTCTTGTTCTTGTGGGAATCAAAAGACTTTAACCGCTGAGTGCGCGAAGTAAGGCCGCAGAGTACGCAGAGAAATCCAAACTGAGCCAATACCGAATTGCACATTTTATCGCTGCAGACTGTTCCCGCAACCCGCTTCCAATTTATTTTCCAAATTCCGGAACCAGAATGGAACTGGAGTGGAAGCCCGTCACCAGGCGTGCTTCATCGCCTTCGCGAATTTCTGCCCGGGCAGGGTGTTGAGGACGTCGTCTTTGGTGAGCCAGGCACGGCGGGCTTGCAGGATGCCGTAGCGGATTTTTTCCATATGCGAGGTGTGGTGGGAATCAGTGTTGATCACGATCTTCACGCCTTGCTGCTTGGCCTGGCGCAGGTGAACGTCGTTGAGGTCGAGGCGGTCGGGATAGGAATTCAGTTCCATCGCAACTTTTTTCTTTGCGGCCGCGGCAAGAACGGCGGTCATGTCGAATGCGTAGGCTTCGCGGCGAAGTTGGATGCGGCCGGTGGGATGACCGATGATCGAAGTGTTCGGATTCTCGACGGCTTTCAGCAGGCGTTCGGTCATCTTGGCCGAGTCCTGATTGAAAACCGAATGCACGCTGGCGATCACGAGGTCCATCTGGGCGAGCACGTCGTCGGAGAGGTCGAGATCGCCGTCGGCGAGGATGTCGACTTCGATGCCGGCGAAAATGGTGATGCCCTCGATCTGCTTTCCGGCTTTGCGAATGCGGGCAATATGCGCGACGGCGCGCGCGTCGTCGAGGCCGTTAGCAAAGGCGAGGTTCTTGGAATGGTCGGTGATGGCCATGTACTTGTAGCCGCGAGACTTGGCGGCCTCGGCCATTTCTTCGATGGTGTTGCGGCCATCGGTTTCCACGGTGTGCATGTGGACGTCGCCCTGAATGTCTTCCTGTGTAATTAATTTGGGCAGCGTGTGTTTTTCGGCGGTGTCGATCTCGCCGAGATTTTCGCGCAGCTCGGGAGGAATGTAGTCGAGATTCAGCCTGGCGTAGATTTCTTCTTCGGTTTTTCCCGCGACCGGTTTTTCGCCCTCGAGTGTGGCCAGGCTGTATTCGTTGAGGGTGTATCCCATTTTGAGCGCGCGCTGACGGAGTGCGACATTGTGCGCCTTCGAGCCGGTGAAATACTGCATGGCCGCGCCGAACGAATCGGGAGGAAGCAGGCGAACGTCGACCTGCATCCCGCTGCGCAGGTGAAAACTGATTTTGTTGTCGCCGCTGGCGATGACGTCCATCAGCGGCGGAAACTGCGCGACGTAGGCAATCGCTTTCTGACGGCCTTCTTCGGACGCGCAGGCCGGGCCGGTGACGAGAATGTCGAGATCGCCCACGGTTTCGCGTCCGCGGCGCAGCGAGCCGGCGGGCGTGATCTTGTCGATGCCTGGGAACTTGTTGAGATATTCCGTGAGCTTCTCGGCTTCGATTTCGGCGGCGTCGATCAGGAACCGTCCGCTGACGCGGCGGTAGTCTTCGATGGCCTTAAGCAGCTTGGCTTCGTGCTTTTCGCCCATGCGCGGGAGTTCGCGAATCTTGCCTTCGCGGGCCAGTTTCTCGACGCCATCCACGTCGCTGACCTGGTAGGCGCTCCAGATCAGGGCGATGGTCTTGGGGCCGAGTCCTTGAATCTTGAGCAACTGCAGCATCGAGGGATGATATTTTTTCAGCAGTTCGGCGTGGGCGGAGAGCTTGCCGTCTTTGAGAAGTTCCTGCAAATTCAGCAGCATTTTCTTGCCGATGCCGGGAATGGCCAGCACCTGTTCGGTGTCGGCGATGATGTCCTTCATCTGCTGCGCGGAATTTTCGATGGCCTGCGCCGCGTTGCGGTAAGAGCGGATGCGGAAAGAATCCTGCCCGTCGATTTCCTGCAGATCGGCAGTTTCGTAGAGAACGCCGGCGATGGCTTTGTTGTCCATGGGTCGATAAGAGCGCGGGATAAGGTTAAACGAAGTTGGAAGGGAAGAGCTAGAGCGACGCGGAAATCTAGGCGTTGGTTGGAAAAAGGGGCCCTTGCGGGCCTGGGTTCTTGGGACCGCTCAAGCGCTCGCGTGCATCAATCGCGAACCATATGAAGAATCCCGCGAAGACGCAATCGGAAACAATCCGCGCTGTGAGGCCAGAACCCAGCAAGCCAGTGTTCACCGCGATGACGGCAGAGATGGCGGACGCGACGGCGAAAAACTGAAACCGTGTTGGGGAGGAATCGGGCGGAATGAAAGAAACAAGGAGGATGCCGGCGACCCAGAAATTCCCATTCAAACCTAACGACGATTGAGCGCCACCGAACCAAATCGATAGAATCATCGGAAGAGCCGCGAAGCACAGAAAAGCATTGCGCCAAAGCCGTTTGCGCGAGTACCGAATGGCGGCTGGCAGTAAGCAGAGAGCAAGAAAGCCGAGAAATGCTTTGTCTTGGGAGTGAGCCAGTTGAGGCCAGAAATGAGTGATCACTAGGCCAGCACCCTTGAGTGCAGCGATGCCGAGCAGAAAGAGAACGGCTGGGACCGAGATGAGAAGCAATCCGAGAAGCGTGTTAACGACGATTTCGCGGCGGCTCATGAAATGTGAAGCTCCATCCGGTTTGACGCAGCGTACACCCAGGCCTGCGTGCGGCTTAGTCGGGTCGCTGCCATCCTAGCACTAATCCTACGCGCTCTTGCTGACGTTGGCCGCCTGCGGCCCCTTGGCGCCATCGGTGATCTCGAACTCTACCGGGTCGCCTTCTTGGAGGCTCTTGTATCCCTCAGAGGTGATCGCGCTGTAATGAACAAAAACGTCGGGGCCATCGGCGCGGCCGATGAAGCCGTATCCCTTTGCGTTGTTGAACCACTTGACGGTGCCTTTCAGACGTTCCACGTACCCCCGCTTTCTGCGCGTCCCGTCGACCAAGGGGGGAAGGACGCGCACACGGTCTTAACCTTTACGATGCATTTTGGAGCGATCGGGGAGGCCTGTCAAGGGCAAGTCGGAAGTCAGAAGTCAAAAGTCAGAAGTAGGCGTTAGAGCGGCATCGGTCCGTCTTTTCCGTCGGTGATGCGGTGCTGCAGCCAGAGCGCGGCGGAAATGGTCTTGCCATCGCGGATGGTTCCGCTGGTGACCATGCGGACTAAGGTTGGCAGCGGCACCAGGCGCGTATAAATCATTTCGTCCGCTTCCGGTTGCGCGATGCCGGCGCGCAACCCGGTGGCTAGAAATACTGACATGGTCTCAGCCATGAATCCGGGGCTGGCGTAGAACTTCAGGATGCGGCGCCAGTGGGCGGCGGTGTATCCGGTTTCTTCGAGCAGTTCGCGCTTGGCGGCTTTCAGTTCATGCTCGCCGGGATCGATGCGTCCGGCGGGCAGCTCCCAGAGATAATCTCCGGCGGCGTGGCGATATTGGCGTTCGAGCAGCACGCGCGGCGTGGAGCCGGACTGATCGCCGGACTCATCGACTGCGAGGATCACGACCGATCCGGAATGGTGAATGAGATCGCGGCGCACGCGGATGCCTCCGGGCTCCTGCACGTGATCGGTGGTGATGGTGAAGACCGGGCCGCGGTAGACGGTACGCGAAGAGAGCAGGCGGACTTTTGTTTTCGCTTTCTTGCCCGCGCGGGGTTTCTTGCTGCGAGATGGGGACGATTTCGGCATGCAGACAATATAAAGTAAGAAGTTAGAAGTAAGAATGCAGAAGTTAAACACTCGCCTTTTCGGCGAAGCGCTGGGCTACTTCTGCATTTTGACTTCTGACTTCTTACTTCTGACTTCTGCATTCTTCCGCTTCTGCTATGCTGCCCGGCATGCAGCGTCGTCCGCGCATTAGTATCGTCGGGGCGGGTAATCTGGGCACGGCGTTGGCGATGGGTCTGCATCAGGCCGGGTATGTCATCGACCAGATTGTGTTTGGTAACGGCGGCGCGTCCCGGCGAAAGGCCCGCGCGCTCGCGAAGAGAGTTGGCGCTCGGGCCGAGGCTATCTCGCTTGCGGCATTCGACGCGGATGTGGTTTGGTTTTGCGTGCCGGATGATGCGATTGCCGAAGTTGCGGGGTCGTTCGAGCAGAAAGCTGATTGGAAGGGAAGGATTGCTTTGCACAGTAGCGGAGCGCTGACCAGCGACGAATTGGCAGTGTTGCGGCGGCGCGGAGCGCAGGTGGCGTCCGTGCATCCGATGATGACGTTCGTGGCCGGAGTTGCTCCATCACTTGCAGGAGTGTCCTTCGCCATCGAAGGAGATGACGTTGCCGTGCGCACGAGCCGCGCCATCGTGAAGAGACTGGGCGGTGAAGCCTTTGCGATCCGGCGGCAAGATAAAGTTGCTTACCATGCGTGGGGGACGTTCGCCAGTCCGCTGCTGACGGCACTTCTGGCGACCACCGAACGCGTCGCGGCCGCGGCGGGAGCGAGTCGTCGGGAGGCGAAGCGGAGAATGCTTCCGATCCTGCGGCGGACGTTGGCGAACTACGCGGCGCAGGATGCCGGCGGTGCGTTCAGCGGACCGATTATCCGTGGCGATGTGGAAACTATTCGGCGGCATTTGCGAGTTCTGCGGAAAGTTCCGGATGCGGATGAAGTCTATGCCGCGCTGGCAAAAGCAGCGGTGCGATATTTGCCGGGGAAGCGTAAGGGGCAGGTGCGGAGATTGCTGAACGGCCAGGTCAGAAGGCAGAAGTCAGAATGAAGAAGTAAAAACCTGCGCCCTGTCATGCGAGAGTTACTTCTGCATTTTGACTTCTGACTTCTGACTTCTGACTTATCTCGACGTGAACAGGTGGCCGAGCTTTTCTTTCTTGGTTTTCAAATACTCTTCGGATTGTGCGTTGAACTCGACTTCGCAGGGAACGCGCTCCACCACCTTCACTCCGGCGCGCTCCAGCGCTTCCACCTTGTCGGGATTGTTCGAGAGCAGCCGCACCTCGGTGACTCCCAGCGCCCTGAGTATTTCGCCCGGGAGCGTGAAGTCGCGGTGATCGGCTTTGAAGCCCAGGCGCTCGTTGGCTTCCACCGTGTCCAGGCCCGAATCCTGCAACTCGTAGGCTTGCAGCTTGGCCATCAATCCAATGCCGCGGCCTTCCTGCTGTTCGTAGATCAGGATTCCCGCGCCCTCCCGTGCGATCATCGCGAGCGCCATTTCCAGTTGCTGGCGGCAATCGCAGCGCAGGGAATGAAACACGTCTCCGGTGAGACATTGCGAGTGAACGCGCACCAGTGGGGGCCGCGATTTCATGTCTCCCATGACCAGGGCGACGGCTTCTTCGACGCGGCGATTCCCGTCGGAACCGGATTCTCCGCGAAATCCGTGAATGCGGAACTTTCCCCAGCGCGTGGGGAAATCGGCGGATGCGATCTGTTGAACGGACATCACTGTTCGATTATAGCGGTTTTGATTTTGGCGACGATGAGTTCGACGATCTTGATTTGAGGAGAACGTCCAGCCGCGCGGGCAGTTGCTAGCCCCGCGGGAAATGAAAAATGCAATCCTGCTTGGAAGCGATCGGGGCTCCATTGCGCGTCGCGGGACGGAATCGCCAATTCTCAAGCGCAGCCAACGCCTTCTCGTCGAGCTTGGGACCCATACTCTGCAGAACGGTCTTGTTAACGATCTGGCCGAGCTGGTCGATCGTGACCTCAACCACCACGTTGCCTTCATGATCGAGCAGTTCCCACGGGTAGAAAACCGGATCAGGCATGGCGACGGGAAGCGCGGGACGAATTTCGTCGCCGAATCGCGGCCCGTGATACAGCGTGCCATAAGGAAGTCCCGCGGGCGTGCCGTGGCCTTGATTCGACAGGGTCGGCGTCTTCGATTGATCCTCAGCGCCCGAGGGAGAGAACGTAAGCGGCGGAGGCGTCAACTTTGCCACCTGCGCATTCTGCTTCAAGGTCAGCTTCTCGTGGCCCATGCGCTGCTTGCGATAGACCTGGGTGGCGCTTGCGGGAGAACTGAACTTGCTGTCGTCCGGCGTTTTGGAAGGGAAGTAAATATGCGCAACGGCGTTGCCGCCGCGGCCCAAGGCAATCGATTGGGGCATCAACAGTTGAGGCTCTGGGGCATGCAGCAGCCAGGCGAGCAGCAGGCCATGCGCGGCCAGCGAACCCCACAGGATCTTCCTCTTTTGTGATGTGCTTGCACCGAATTGCGCAAACATGCGGTCCAACTCCTACGTAATGTTAGACGCATGAGGAGTGCTTTCGTCAAGATGTTTTGCCGAAGGGAATGCACTCCGGTACGCCGGCGCATTCTTGGTGCAGATCGGAGAACGCTGATAAAATAAAAACTCGCGTCCAACCCGCGCCGTGGGGCTATAGCTCAGCTGGGAGAGCGCATCGTTCGCAACGATGAGGTCGTCGGTTCGATCCCGACTAGCTCCACCATAGTTTCAAGCACTTGCCGCTTAGAGCGCAGAACATACTAACTACACAAATGGGAGGGCAGAGTCTATACTGGCGGCATTTCTTGGCGGCAGAAGGGAGTAATGTGTGACGACTGCCACGCATATAGACAAGCATACGGGCCCCGGGAAGCTGTTCATCAAAGTCGCTTCCGGCATGGTGCAGGCCTGGCTTTACAATTTTGATATCGAGGGATCAGGACTCAAGGCGAAGCATGAAGACGTTCTGAAATACGCGGTCGGTCCCCTGCTACAGGATGGCGGAAGTATTCGGCTGCTGGGCCTGACGAGCACGACGGGACAAGCGGCATACGACAAGCAACTGGGCGCGCAGAGGATCCGATCGGTCGTCCATTTTCTTCGCACTCGTTTTGGCAGCAAGTTCTTCGAGGGAAGCGAGATATCTTTGGGCAAGGATCTGGCGCTGGCGGCGTACGAAGAGCCCAACGTCGACCCCGCCTTGCGCGCGGTGGGGACAGCAGACGATGCGGAGGCCGAGGTGTGGCGGGCCGTCGTAATCAATGCGTGGAATCGCTCGCTTCCGCCGCCGCCGCCGACCGGCGTGCCTTTCGACGACAATACCTGGGCTGAGGATCTTGGCCAGGGCATTGACAAGCTGTCCTTCGGTTTGGGCATAATCGACCTTCTCGCCGACCTCAAGGACATGGAGGTAGTCACCAACGTTACGGGACCGGGCGGCTTGATCCTTGGTTGCATTGGATCAATCCTGCAACTGCCGCTGCTTTTTATTTCAACCGACGCCGTAGCCAATCTCAACGGCCAGATCCAGGGTGCAGCGGACGCTATCCAGGACATGGCGGACCAATACAGCGGCAATGAACTCTACACCAAGCCGCTATCGGATTGGCCGGCAGTGAAGGTGCCAACCATCCACATAATCGATTCGACGATACCCACCGCTTCGCAGGAGGCTTGGCGAGCCGGCCAGACCGCTGGCCTCTTAAGGGCGGTACAAAAGGTGTTGGATCTCGAGCAGAATCCTAAACCTATCACCCTGCCTGGGAGCGGCAAGCATATCCGGTTAAGTGGCAGGCTCTGGCTCCGGAATGTCTCCAGAGCCTACAAGGATAATGCCGGTATTGAAATCGTGATCAAGCCCGCGAATGAGGATCTAGCGAAACGGGGCAAGAAGCCGTTCCCTACGATTTAGTGCCATACGTCCGATCGACCAGGGTCGGCCCTCGGCCTTCCTGGAAATTCCCTGAGCCGCGGAGATCAGCTCAGGGAGTTACGGTCTGCGTGAGCGAAGCTGAACAGGTGGTGAAGTTCGAGTTGCCGTTGTAAGTCGCCGTGATGGCGTCTTCTCCAGAAGCCAGCGTCGAGATTGTCAGTTTTGCCACGCCTCCGTTAGTCCTCGAAGTCCCCAGAGTGTTCGCGCCAGAGGTGAAGGTGACGGTCCCCGTGACCGTGCCACCGATTTGCGGCGTCACAGTTGCCGTAAAAGTCACACTCTGCCTGTAACTGGAAGGGTTCAGCGACGAAACCAGTGTGACGGTTGTGCCGGCCTGATTCACTACCTGGCTTAACGGAGTTGAAGTGCTGGATGTGAATGAAGCATTCCCCAAGTACTCCGCCGTGATCGAGAGCGTTCCAGCGGCTAATTTTGCAGTGGTGAAGCTCGCCACACCACCGCTTAGCGCGGCTGTTCCCAGGTTTGTCGTGCCATTCTTAAATGTTACCCGCCCGGTTGGCGTGCCGCTGAACTGCGGGGCCACGGTCGCCGTGAAAGTTACCGATTGCCCGAACACAGATGAATTGAGCGAGCTGACCAGGACCGTCGTGCTGGCGGCTTTGGCGACGGTCTGATGGAGAGCCGTGGAAGTGCTGGCGGCGAAGGTCGCATCTCCGCCATAGACTGCCTTCACCGCATGCGTGCCCACCCCCAGTGTGGAGATTGGAATGTTCGCCGTTCCATTGCTCAATGCCGCTGTCCCCAGAACCGTAGTTCCGACCATAAACGTGATCGGCTCTCCATTGGGCGGTGCGCCGACAGCGGAAGTGAGCGTCGCGCTAAAGGTTACTGCGTTCCCGTAGATCGATGGGTTGGCCGAAGACGTGAGCGTGGCGGTGGTCGCCTCCAGTACGAATTGATTGACCGGCGGCGAGGTGCTGCCGCTGTGGCTGGAATCGCCCAGATAGACAGCAGTGATCGGGTTAGTCCCCAGCGGCAGTTTTGACGTGACGTACTTGGCCGAGCCGGATGCAAGCGTCATGGTCGCGAGCACGGTCGTGCCATTCAGGAATTCAACCTTGCCCGTAGGAATTGCGCCGCCCGGCTGCTGAGCAATCGTTGCGGTGAAAGCGACCGGCTTGCCCGACACGGATGGATTCACTGACGAACTCAGCGTGGTGGTAGTCGCACCCGATTCCCCAGTCAGTCCGAAGATCTGCAATTGCTGGTGGCTGGCCACGAAGACCAAACCGTTCGCCACTACCGGAACCAGATTGGCATTGCCATTTATATTCGGCCATGCACCCGCCGTCGCTTTGAATAACTGCGTCATGGTGCTTCCACCCGACTCCGGATCAAACGCATAAAGGGAAATAGGCGCTCCATTGCTGGTCGTCGCGGGGCGCGATAAAGCCCAGATAATTGGACTGGCGGTGCCGTTGGACGAGATCGAGGTGAAAAAACCAGGGTCCTGCACGCTATTACCCGGCCCCGACGAGTTCGTCACGTTGGTCAACATCGCGGTAGGCGATGTCACCACTTTCCAGACTCCTACCGACCCGCCGCCGCTGGCGACCACCCGCCCCATTCCGTCGACCGGATCCACGAAGTACGATTCACCGCACCAGCAACCGCCGACCGAGTAGGTACCGAGCACGTTGTTCTTGTTCGTGGAGTAGCCGCCCAGGTCGTCTTCGTTCAGGAAATACATATTCCCATCCTTGCCCGCGGCTACCGCCATGTGGGGGATGGACCCGGGTTGATCGGGGAGAACCAGCACGCCGCCGGATCCGAAGTCGGTGTCGCCCTGATCCAGACTGGCTTGATCGCTGGGCGTGAACAGGTCGAGAACGACGCCCAGGTTCGAAGACACCTTCACCACGCTCTCCTGAATATTCGTGACTCCGTCGTAGGTGGTGCCGGAGTAATCGGAATTTCCCGTCACAAAAAGAATGCTGCCGGAGTCGTCGGCGGCAGGGCCGTAACCGGACATCCAGATGGATGACAGAAAAAAGTTGTGTGGGGAAGAATCTTGCAGGTCATTGAGACGATTCGCCGGCAGCGGAGTCAGCGTGCCCGTATTCCAGCCCAGGAGCCAGCCCCGCGACAGGTTGGCGCTGTAATCGCAGAAACTGCCGAAACCCGCATAGACGTTGCCGTTGGCCAGGAGCAGGCCCGGCCGCTGGCGCTGGTAGGTGGCGTTGAAATTGAAAGTTGTTCCATTGCTGAGCGCGTGCGACGCACTCACCATCTGCGGCATAACTTTGTCGGTAAGGCTGCCCAGGTCGAGCGCATGAACGCGATACGTCGGCCCCAAGGTCGCGTCCTGGGTGTAAATGATCACGTACAGAGTGTTGCTGGAGGAGTCGATTACCGGCGTGGAATTGATGCCGACGTTCGGCCCGTTGTTGTTGCAGCCCAGTGGCATTTGCACCGGCGTTCCGAAATTGGGGCTCAGCAGCACCGCGCCGCTGTGCACGTCGATGGCGTAGACGGTGTTGCCTTCCGTGGCAACGTACACCACATCATGCTGACCCTGGCTGCTTCCGGCGGTGATGGTCACGCCGGGGACAACCAGAGGTTGCGAATCGACCTGGTCGTCGAGCGCCACGTTATGCAGCAGTCCGAAACTGGAACTGCCCACGTTGGCCGGCGTCAATGTGGCCTCCGTGTTGTTCCAGCCGGTGCGATAGGTATCGTAGTGGTAAGTAGTGACGGCGGTTTGAGCCCGTGCATTGACCGCGAGCAACACCAGCGCTGGAATAACCATGACAACCCGGCGCGTCCAAATATTCTTCAGCAGTTGCGACCTGGAGAGTGACATACAGACCGACATAGAAATCAAAGATCCCTTCTGATCGGGGATGGTTCTGCGGTGTAGCCCGAGAGCCGCCAAAGCTTACGACACCTACTCTGCCTTGTAAAGCTTGTTCCGCGCGGGTTTCGGCGCGGTGCGCCGGGCGCTTTTCAGGAACGAAGTTAAAGAGATTTTCTGAAGTTCTGGACGGCTCGTGATGTTGGGGTAGGTCGTGATGCCGGAACACGTTCATTCAACAAACCGCTGGCGTATTATGTGCAAACCGCTGCACCCTCTGATAACATCGGTGGCGCATCTCCTAGCGTTTTGTGGATGCGGGATGCGCGGGCGATGGCACTCAACCTGCACATCGGCATTTGGGGAAGTGTGCGCGGGAATCGAGTGTGGGAAGCTCGAACCAACGAACTCGAACCCACGAAACTCGACCAAATCAGGGAGCAGTAATTGACTAGCGGAGAAGGCAGCGGTGAGGTTCGGGTCCGGCGGCGGCCGACTCGGCGTCACCGGCGGAATCGCCTGATCCGCCGGATCATGGCGGCCTTGCTGATCGTCTTCTTCGCCGCCGGGTTGTCCGCGGTTGCGCTCCACTACCTGAGCCCGTCGCTGATTCATTCCGCGCAAACCAGCCCGGACTTCAATCGGCAAGCAGCGGAGGACGCCCGGCTACGGCGCCTGGTTGCCGCCGAGTTGGCTCTCCAGCCAAAGGCGTCGGCGCGCCCCGTCTACCCCTACTCCGTTATACCGGGTGGAGTGGAAGATGCCCGCGAACTCAAGTGGGTGGCGGAACATGATCCCATCGTCGCGGCCCACTATGCCGGGTTCGACTTTGCCCACGCCCGCATCGTTCGCCTCACCCTGGCCCAGACCGTCTATGTTTCCTACCGCATCGGCAACCACGTGTATTGGACGCGGCATCGCATCAGTCTGCGCAAGGGCGAGAAGCTGATCACCGACGGAAAAATCACGGCGCGCGCCCGCTGCGGTAACCGCGTGGAAGAAGTTCCCCAGCAGCTGCACTCGTCCTCCGAACCTCCCGTGGCAAAGTTTGAAGAGCCGGTGGGCTCGAACGAAGGCAGTTCCATGGCGGAGCCGCCGGTCGAGTTCGAATCTGCGCTGTTGAACCGTCCCGGCATCGGTGGAATCGAACCGCTTCCTCCTCTCAGCTTGTACTCGCCGATTTCTGGCGGAGGCATGATCCCCATCTCGCCGCCGCCGTTGCCCAGCGGCGTTTGCGCGCCTCCGACGAAACCAGTCAAGGGCGAAGGCGCCGTGTTTGGCGATACCAGCAAAAAGAAAAGAACCGGCCCCTGCGGAACCACCGGCGCCGTCCCCGAACCCAGCACCTGGCTCATGCTGATCACCGGTGTAATCGCGGTTGGATGGCTGGCCCGCCGCAAAGCAATCGCTAGGGTCTAGGCTCGGAGCCCCGATCCCTGCCGTCTGGTCCCTGACCCCTGCCCCTCGCACCCCGCCCTTGCCGTGGCTCCCGCACTTCCGATAGCCTTCCTATTCAAATTCGGGTTTGAATTCGCGGGAGGTAAAGTGCTTCTACGGCGTTTGACAACCGTTTCGGAACCCAGCTTTTGGTTCTAATACCAAAGTAAGCGGTTCTTCTACAAACCGCAGGCCCAATCGCGCTACAATCGCGGCTACAGCAATTGAGACTCTGCTTTACAGGTGTACATGCCCACTCCCCGCGGCAATCGGCCTGGTCCGCTCGTGCTTGCCAGTGTTCTGCTCAGCCTGGCTGCGCCCGCCGCACTGCTCTGCCAATCTTCGCTTAGTCAATCGTCGCTCAGTCAATCGTCGCTCCGCCAATCCTCGCTCCGCCAATCTTCGGTAAATCACTCCTCGCCCAGTCACTCTTCCTCGGTTCGCCACGTGCAGGTTC
The DNA here is from genome assembly GCA_963719575.1 of uncultured Acidobacteriaceae bacterium. GTDB lineage: Bacteria > Acidobacteriota > Terriglobia > Terriglobales > Acidobacteriaceae > Sulfotelmatobacter. The sequence goes on along the minus strand of CAVRCN010000017.1, from coordinate 278,938 downwards.
TCGACGGCAAGAACGACGTGGAGATTGAAGTCGAGGGCAGCGACCGCCTCCTACCCGAGACTCAGGTCTTGACCGGCCCCGATCGTTTGGTGGTGGATTTTCCCAACGCTCTCCCCGGCAACGCGGTGCGCAATCAGGTGGTCAATCGCGGCGAAGTGAAAAGCGTGCGCGTGGGACTGTTTCAATCGAGCCCGCCGGTCACGCGCGTCGTCCTCGACTTGAAGACCGCGCAATCGTTCCAGGTATTTCCTTACGGCCGCACCGTCATCATCAAAGTGACCGGCAACGCAGCCCCGATCGCCAGCACCAACGCCAACGGCAAAGTCGAGGTTGACGATTTTCCTCCCGCGGCCCGTCCCGGCCTGGCCTCTGTCAGCTACGCCGCCGCCGGCGCGCGGATGCAATCGCCACCAGCTCCCGCCAAGTCTACGCTGGAAGTTACGTTTCGCAACGGGCTGCTCTCCATCCATGCCAACAAGGCCAGCTTGTCTGAGATTTTGTTTGCCGTGCACGAGCGCACCGGCGCAGAAGTGGCTGTGGCCGCCGGAGCCGAAACCGAGCAGGTGGTTGCCGAATACGGCCCCGCGCCCGCTCCCGAAGTTCTGGCGCGCCTTCTGAACGGCTCGCGCTTCAATTTTCTGATTCTGAGTTCGCCGGACAATCCGCAAAAACTCGACCGCGTGATTCTCAGCCTCCGCGGCAGCGGCGCGGTCGTGCCCCTGCAACAAATGCCGGCTCCCGCCGAGGAAGAGGAAGTGAGCGCCCCCTCCGCCGCGAATCCCCAGAATGAACCCGCCGTGGCGAACGCTCCACCCCAGCCTCCGAAAGCCCCGCCCGAGGCCCGCCCCGACGACAACAACACCCCCGACTGATCCGCGCAGGCATAACGAACAGTCCAGGCAATTGCAGATTTCAGATTGCAGATTGAAAATCGGACGCAGGCTGTGGGTTTTAAAATCTGAAATCTAAAATCTGCAATCTGAAATGCTCTTGGCCGGTTGCACGACGCAGGCGAGCGGACGGTCCAGTCAATTTCAGATTTCAGATTTCAGATTTTAGATTGCAGATTGAAAATCGTGCGTAGACGGGGCTTATTAAATCTAAAATCTAAAATCTAAAATCTAAAATCTGCAATTTCCCCTACGGAGGCGTAACCAGCCGCACCGGCACCGGGGAAGATCCAAACACGGGACTTCCTGTTGGGTTATTTCCGTTGCCGCACCCGGCCACGTTCAAGACCGTAACGTTGACGTTGCCGTACTGGTCCACCGAGTTAATGAAGACCTGAAGGAAACCCACAAACGTAACCGCAGTAGTTGTACTGGAGTTGATGTTGGTGGCGTTGTCGTAGATGGGGAGAGAAACAATCGAATTGCTGCTGGTAATCGCCTTGCCCTGCGACAATAATCCCGCCGTGACCAGCGGGTTTTGATCGCCCGATTGAATTTGAAACGGATAGCTGCTGGTGTTGATCGTGTCCTGGCCGCTTCCGTTGCCCTGGGCCGTAAGGCATTGCACTCCGTTAGTGGTCGCGCCCGAAGTGTCGGGATTCCTGGTCAAATCGACGGCATTGGCAAGCCGCGCTCCGCATTGATAATTGGTGGGTGCATCGCAGCCTTCGATGGCCTCTTCATAGGCATCGCCCTGAGTGCACGCAGGAACGGCCGTGACCGCAGCATCCACTTGGCCGGGCGCGTAGAGCACGTTCGGAGGCAGCTCCGCAGACATGGCGCCGCTGTTGTAGTTTGCCTGCGGCTGGGTGTTGCCGCCGCGAAGAGTGCAGGTCCCCGGATTGTTGTGAGTGCAGTCCAGGACCAGCCAGAAAGTTTCCCCAATTATGCCGTTTGCGCCCGTGCCCCCGGTCGAGACCCCGGGGTTCTGAATCGATCCGTTAGTCAGGTTGACTAAAGGGTTGCAGGCTGGCTGTCCAGCCTCGCCGCAATAGAGCGTAGCCGGAGGCGGAGCCGGATTCCCATGCGGCTGCGGACTCAGGGGATCGAAATTCGGCACGACCCACGGCTTCACGCATCGCGGCTGCACGGGAATGATTCCGCTCGCCACGTACGTCGCCGAGCCGGATGGGTTGTACCCCTCCGCCGCCGCGGTTGCGCTTACGCTGCTGCCGGTCTTGCCCCAGATTCGGGCAAAAAATGTTGGCAAGGTGCGCTGCACCTTCACAGTCACCAGTGGGTTGACGGCGAATCCCGCGTTCAGAGTCGAGCAGTCCGCGTTCGGGGTTCCCGTCCCCACCGAATAGGTCACGGTGACCGTCGCACTCACGCCGCCGACCGTGTTCTGCGTCGCGACCGCCTGCGCCGTTTGCGTAGCCAGACTCGTCGATCCGCCGCAGATCTGCTGCCAATAGGAAACCTGGGTTCCAGTGGAGGCCGTTCCCGTGATCCCCGAGAGCGATATCACCCGCGCCGCAGCCAGCGCCGCGGAATCGGCGGAGCGCTGCGCCTCCGCATTCGCCAGATAGAGCGTGACCGCATCGATCGAAAGAGCCGCCATCGCCATGATCGCGACCATCGCCGCCGCTACCAGCGCCATGGTGACGCCGCGTTCCCGCTGCCGGTGCGCAGGAACCTGGCGCGGAATAAGAGATGGCTTCATAACTTCTAAGTTCTCGGGCTCAATCAGTTCTCGTTGTAGGCCATGGCCGTAGTCGTAAGCGTGCTCGGTCCCATGATTGTTTTGCCCAGCAGTGTACTCACAAAATTGAACCGCCAGGCATAAGGATAAGTAATGGTCACACAGGTGCCCACCACGCTGGTCGAAGTTCCCGCCAGGGTCTGCTGCGTAACGCAACCGCGGTTGATGAAAAATGTGATCCCAGTGCCGGGGCAACTGCCTGTGGACGTGGAACTCCAGGTCAGGCCGCCGCCTTGCGTGGGGGTGACGCTCTTCAGGCCGCAGTCGTTGATGTTTTCCGACAGCAAATAGTTATCCACCACCTGGTAGGCGTCGCTGACGGAAACCGGAACGCCGCTCGCGGCGCCCGATAAATCGTTGGCCGGATCGGCGGCGGCCGCTCGCGCCCCTTCGCGCGCCGCGTTCGCCAGCTTCTGCTTCAGGGAGAATGCTCCACTGAAATCGAAGATGCCCACCACGAACACCACCAGCAACGGAAGCGAAACCGCGAACTCGGCAATCTGCGAAGCCTGGTCGTTGGTGAATATGTCGCGCCGGAATATGCTGCGCGAGCACGCGCGGCGCAGACTCGCCAGCGTATGGGCGAAAGTTGAGCGCGAAAAATTTGCCCGGGAAAAAGTCGAGCGCGAGAGTGGACCGGCCGGCGTCATTGCGTTTCGATCCGCATCTGCGCCTGCGCCGGAAGGCTCATCTGTCCCAGATCGAGGGAATGGCACGGCCACTCCGCGCAAGGCAAATAAAAGTGGTGCGGATATTTGTACTGGAAGCTCACCGAGGTGCCGCACTCGCCCGCGCCGCCTTTCGACGAGTATGACAACTGCACATTCGTCTGCACGCAGACGGAAGTCTCACTGGCGTCGCACGCCACCAGGCTGCCGCCCCCACCGCAGGCGGCGTTGGTGCTGCCGCAACTGCACAGGGCCGGCGCCGTCGTGGGCCGTGACATATTCACCGGATTGAGCCGCGATGCCGCCAGCGCGCTCTGCACCGCGGTGTAAGCGTTTTGCGCCGGAGTGCTGGCCGCGGTGCATGTGGTACACGCCGGAGCCACGGCCGCGCGCGCTCCCTGCCGCGCCGCGTGCGTGATCGTGCCATACATGCTGAAGGCCTGCCCAAACCAGAAAATGGCCAGCAGCATCATGAACATCAAAGGGAGAACCAGCGCCGCCTCCGCGATTTCCGAGCCGCCGGTCTCGCGCAGCGTCTTCAGCCAAGCCGTTTTGCGCAAAAAAAGTTTCATGCGATCCAGCCCAGATGCGGGGTGCGGCCAATTCCGTAGAGGATGTAGTAAACCACCACGGTCGAAGCCAATGCCACGCCGTAAGGAACTTTCAGCGCCTTTGGATTATCCAGCGACACTTCCGGTCCTGGCATATGAAAACTCACGAGCGAACCCAGCAGCCGCCCCATGTTGCGCAGCGTCTCCCGCAGCCGTCCCTTATAGATTACGAGCCCGAGCGCCATGATGCCAGCCACAAAAACCGACCCCACCAGCAAATCAGCCAGAACCCCCGGCCCCACGAACGCTCCCAGAGCTCCCGCCAATTTCCAATCCCCCGCGCCCAGGCTGCGCAGCAGAACGAACGGCAACAGCAGCAGCAATCCCAAACCTGCGCCGAGCAGCGAAAGCTTTAACCCGTGTAACCCCGCGGCGACCGTGTTCAATCCAACTCCTGCTACCAGTCCTGGCACGGTAAGCCAATTCGGAATGCGCCGGCTGCGAAAATCGGTGATGCCGGCAATCACCGAAAGCAAGACCGCTCCGGTCAGAATTGCCGTCTTCAAACCGGCCCCAAATCATGTTTTGGGTGCTGGATTACCGATTCCTTCGCATGTTGTTGAAAAAGCACCATTTTATGCCCAGCTCAGAACACGCTCGGGGAGATTTTTGCCCCTCCCGGAGCCCAAAAACGCCCTAATGCGCGGATTTTCACACACACCTGTATCGAAGTCAATGAACCGATGGGTTCGGGCGTCCGGTAACCCCACTGTTTTCAACAACGCCGATTTTCAGGAAATCACGTCCTTAGAAAAATAAGGCCCGGAACGAGTCCGGGCCTTGCTTCCTGCAACCTGTTTGCCTTCCGCGGCTTAGCGGTTGAATGCCGGCGCCGCGTTGTGTTCCGCGACGATCCTTTTGGCATTATCGGCCAATGCTTTTGCCTGCGGCAGAAGTTCGAGCCCCTTGATCACCATGGGATCCGATTCGGTGCGCACTTTCAGGCCTTCGTCCTCGCCAAAAGCGTCAATGAAGATTTCCGTCTTGATGTTCGAACGGAGCCAGTCGTTGTTGTCGAGGATTTCTGCTTCGGTGTAGGGAATGTTGGCCTCGTCCAGCGACTTGCGGAACTCCTGCATGGTGGCATCATCCACTTCGAAGCTCTTGGCGGGATGGTGGTTCACCACGTAACGCTTGGCGAAGTTGAAGAAAGCATAGTGCTGCAACAGCGTGTCCTGAAAGTGATTGCTCTTGACCGGCGGAACACTGACGTCGGGGGTAATGCCGCCGCCGCCGTAAACGGTGCGGCCGCTGTCAGTGAGCTTCACTTCGCGGTTGGCGTTGTTGGGATTGTCGACGCTGTCGCGATTGTAATAATAGTCGTAGAGAGAAACGTTACTGTAGTCGCGCTGGATCAAGCGTCCGCTGGGCGTGTAGTAACGCGCCGTGGTCAACGCCAGTCCGGTATTTTCCGACAGCGGATATACCGTCTGCACCAGTCCCTTGCCGAAAGTGACTTCGCCGACGATCAGGCCGCGGTCATGATCCTGAATCGCTCCGGAAACAATTTCTGCTGCGGAAGCTGTCGAGCGGTTGACCAGCACCACGATGGGATAATCTTTGCCGCCGTTGCCGTGCTGCGCGATGTAGCGCTTCTCGGCCGATGCACGGCCATGATGAGAAACGATGAGCTGACCGCGCTTCAGAAATTTGTCAGCGACACCAACGCCCTCGCTGAGCAGGCCGCCGGGATTGCTGCGCAAGTCGAGGATGAGGCCCTTCAGATCGCCGAACTGATCGAGCGCGTCGGAGACTTCGTGTTCCGTGGTCTCGTTGAAGCCGCTGACGTGCATGTAGCCGATGCCGGGCTTGATCAGGAAATGAACGTCAACGCTGTAACGCGGAATTTCGTCGCGGATCAGCGTGAACTCCATGGGCTTTTCCACGCCTTCACGCGAGATGCTGATGTGGACGGTGGTGCCTTTGGGTCCCTTCAGCAAATCGGCGACGTCGCCGGTGCTCATGTTTTCCGTGGATTTGCCGTCGACGGCAATGATCACGTCGCCGGGATGAATGCCGGCTTTATACGCGGGCGTTCCCACGAACGGGAAGATCACGATGACCTGATTGTTGCGCGGTCCCACGGTCATGCCCACGCCGTAGTATTTGCCGCGCTGATCTTCGCGCATGAGCGCGTAGGACTTTGGATCGAAGAAATTCGAGTGCGGATCAAGCGCATGCAGCATGCCCGGAATCGCGCCGTTGTAGATGGCTTTATCCGCGTTCACCGGCTCGGCGTAGTTTTCCTCGACGACGGAGTAGACGTCAGTGAATTGCTTCAGGCTGTCTTTGACGTCGGAGTCGCCGGTAAGCGACGACTGTTGTCCGGTGCGCTGGGCAAACAGGATTCCAAGGAAGCCACAGACCACAAGAAAGAAAGCGACCAGGAAGAGCGACCGGCGAGTACTACGTGCCATCTTTAGATTCCTTCTGATTGAGGGTATAAGACCCACCCCAGCTACTGCGCTTAATACACGCAGTATATCACCTGCTTAGACGGTTCTGAGCCGGCATAGTTACCGGAGGTAACCACCGTTTCAGAGCTCGCCGCTATAGGTAGGATGCAAATGGCGGGCGGGAAGATTCCCAGGGAAGCTGTCAGCTGTCAGCCATCAGCCGTCAGCTAGGACTTTTCCTGACGGCCAATGGGTGAACCTGAGGAAGATGCTTTTAGAGAGAGCCCGCAGACGGGGCCGGAGCGGGGGCTGAGGATGCGTCCACGTCGGGCTCGATCGGACGCTGGACGGGCTTGCGGTGCTTTCGTTCTTGAGCATCATCCCAGTCGCGAAAGTTGTGGGTGTGGAAAATCGAGAAGGCGTTGCCGATCGCGCCTCCGATCAGGGCGCAGAGGGCTCCGCCGATCAGACCCCCGGCGACACGGCCACGGGCGGTTTGGTCCCCCGAGGCAGAAGCCCCGAGTGCGGCGCCCGCGCCGAAACCGATCAAAGCTCCGAGTGGGGAGAGAGCGGGGGGACGCGGCGGTGCGAATGCCGAAGGGTAGGCTCGTCCGCGTGGACGCGCCATGGGACCGCGGGGAAATCGCGGGAAATGGCCCGCTTGAGTGATGAGTTCATTTTCGGTGGATTGCTCAGTGGCCGGGTTCGCAGTCTGGGTTGTTAGAGCCGGGACGGACCGCTGCGCCGATGCCGAGTCCTGGGGCGTGGGAGCATCGGGCAGACCACCGGCCTGCGCCAGCGCCATCGACCCCAGCAGAAGCGAAGTGAAGAGAGGAGAAATAAGCTGTAGGCTTTTCATGAGCGGAGGTTACGGTCTGCGCGGTGCCGGAGGTTGCAGGTTTGTGGCACTTTCTGGAGTGTCACAGTTGGTTAATCGCATCAGCTTATTTCAAACGCGAATTGAGTTCTCGGTTTCCCGTTCGCGGTGGGTGCCCCATTTCTCACGGTTTTTGCGAGAAGTGGGGCTTTTGGTTTTGGACGTAGAACCTCACATGGACGTAGAACCTCTCATGGACGTAGAACCTCACAGGGAGTCCGCTTAGGTTTCGAATCTGCGGGCTGCTTTCTAAAAATCCCCACTTCTCGCAAAAGGCGCGAGAAATGGGGCACCCAGCAAGAACAAGATCACGATCAAAAGCGACGGACAAGAGTTTCCGTCCTACAGTGCTACGAGGATTCCAGGGGATGGCTGACGAATTCGGCGTAGCGGCGGAGTTCGGCGATGGAGGGCTCGGAGAGAAGTGAGAAGGGAATGGCGCGGCAGCCGGCGGGGAGTTCGGCGGCGGTGAGCGAATCACAGACTACTGCGGCGGTCTGTTTCAGACCGCGCTGCCAGTTGGGTTTGGCGGCGTCGCGGACGATGAGCGCGTCGGGAGAGAAGCCGACGGCGATCAGCATGGTGCGGGCGATTTTCAGGAAGTTGGGCCAGCGCGAGGCGATCCCGACCAGCGCTGCGGAACGCGCCGGAAGATATGCGGCGAGGGAAGCGGTGACGGAACGGAATTCGAGTGTGAGGAGATCGCTGCCCGGGGGAAGCGCCTGGCGCACGGCTGCGGCGCGATTGGGAAGCGCGAGCGCGATTGCGCCGTCGAGCGCGGCGGGTAAGTCGGCGAGATCGCAGCCTTGAGTTGGCCAGGCGGCTAATTGCTGAATCTCCGAGGCGACGATGCGGCGCAGTTCCTGGTCGGGCTCGATCAGCAAGAAATGGTCGGGGGGTTGCAATTCGAGCCACTGATGCAGGCGCGCACGGAGAGCGGGTAGCGTGACGCCCGACTTCCGCGCCGAGCGGAAGAGCGTGGCGATCATCTGATCGAGGGCTACGGCGGACGAAAGTGGCGCCTCGGGCTTTTCGGCGGCAATATATACTCCGCTGCCGCGGCGGAACTCGACCCAGCGTTCCTGCTGGAGCTGGCGGTATCCGGCGCTGACCGTGTTGGGATGCAGCTTGAAGCGGCGCGCCAGTTCGCGGGTGCTGGGCAGGCGCTGTCCGGGCGCGAGGTCGTCGCTGAGAATGCCGAGGATGACCTGCGTGACCAGCTGTTCGCGAATGCTGACTTCACTGCCGCGGGCGAACCAGAGTTGCATGCGGGGAACATATTATGCTGTGGGCTGCCAGCTGTCAGCTATCAGCTTCTAGCTTGGACCTTGTTGGATGCTTGTCGTCTTCAGGGGCTTCCATCTCGAGGGACGGCGTTTTGCTTCGCAGAGGATCTCAGGCTTCTGCGGGCGCGCGCTTCAGCTTGCGATTCCACCTGCGAAGCTTTGGCGGTTCTTCGTCGGAAAGCCTGTCGACGCTTTGTCTCTGCGCGGATTGCCGCTTTTCCGGGTGGGGCAGTATGATGGGGCATGAGTTTTTCGGAGACGATCTTCCTTTTCTTTCTGGCGCTCATCATCTTTGGGCCCAAGAAGTTGCCGGAGATCGCCCGCCAGGTGGGCAAGGCGCTGAATGAGTTCAAGCGCGCCTCGAACGAATTCAAGGCCCAGATCGAGCAGGAGATTTCCCATCTGGAGGTTGAGAACAAGCAGACGATTCTTCCGCCCAGCCACGCGCCCGAGGGTGCGACCAGCCGATCTTCGTATGGAAAAGAGGGTTATGCAGGTGCGGAATTGGAAGCGATAACTGAGACACCGGCGTTGGCCGCGGGCGCGTCCGAGGGCGCATCCTCGCTGGGCGAAGGCTCTCCGGGCGAAGTTGCGTCGAGCCCTACGCCTACAGACGAAGCCTCTGTAGCGGCAGAACAAACTCCACCGGCCGCTCCTGATCCTTCTGAGGCCGTGACTGTTTCCGATCCCGTGGGCGCAGCAGCCGCGCCGGAGTCCCATCCTTCGGAGCCCCATTTCTCGGAGCCCCATGCCTGAGGTTGCGACCGCTGGCTCCGACGGGGAGCGGGAACCCGAGTCTCTGCCTGCGATGGGCTTTCTCGATCACCTCGAAGAGCTGCGCAAGCGCATCGTGCATTCCATTATTGCGGTGGCCGTGGGTTTCGGCGTCTGCTGGGGATATCACGAAAGGATCTACGCGGTCATGCAGAAACCCATCCTGGACGTGCTCCGGGCCAATGGGTTGTCGGACAAACTGGTGTTTCTGAATCCCACCGAGCCCTTCAATCTTTACTTGAAGATTGCCGCGCTCGCGGGCCTGTTCCTTACTTCGCCCTTTGTGCTCTATCAGGTCTGGATGTTCATTTCTCCCGGCTTGTACCGCGATGAGAAGCGCTATGTCGTCCCTTTCATGGTCTCGACGATTGCGCTGTTCACCTCTGGAGGATACTTCGGCTACAAGATCGTTTACCCGCGAGCGCTGGAATTTCTAATTAACTTTGGCCGCCAGTTCACGCCGATGATCACGATCGGGGAATACACATCACTTTTTCTCAGCATCGTGCTCGGCATGGGGCTGATTTTCGAAATGCCGATACTTATCTTTTTTCTCGCGCTGATGGGCATCGTCAGCGCCGGCTTCATGTGGAAGAACTTTCGTTATTCCATCCTGGTTATTTTCGTCCTCGCGGCCATCGTCACCCCAACCCCGGATATTGTGAACATGTGCATCTTCGCCGCGCCTATGATCGCGCTGTATGCTGTGAGCATCGGGATCGCCTGGTTAGTGCATCCCAAGCAGCGGCAGGCGCGGCAAGCGAAGAAGGCGCAATAGAGGCCGGGCGTCGAGATTGCCAGCGAGGAAATCATTTGGTCAGCAAGGTATCCCTCATTTTCGTTCTTTTGTCGACGCTGGCGTGGACGCACGTGGCCTGCGATCGCGAGAAGAGTTCCGCTCAGGCTCCGGTGGAAAAAGCGGCTGCGGTTGACGACACCGCGCTGCCTACGCTTTCGCTTCCGCCCGACAGCGGGCCGCCTCCGGCGATTGATTCCGAACGAGCCATGCGCTACGTAAAAGAGATTGTCGCGTTCGGCCCGCGTCCGCTGGGCAGCGCTAATCACAAGAAAGTGGAAGACTACATCGCTGCGCATCTCAAGGGAGACTCCGTGGAGGAGGACGCATTTACCGCGGACACTCCCGGGGGAAAATTTCCGGTGCGCAATTTCGTCGCGAAATTTCCGGGGATGAAAGATGGCATCGTGGTGATCGCCAGCCATTACGATACGAACTATCCTCTGCGGGATACTTCTTTCGTGGGGGCCAATGACGGCGCGTCGTCGAGTGGGCTGCTCCTCGAAATCGCAAATCAACTGCGCGGAAAAACTCTCGAAGGCTACAGCGTGTGGCTGGTGTGGGACGATGCGGAAGAGGCGATCAAACCGGATACCGAACTCGATTTTTCCAAAGACAGTTTATACGGCATTCGCCACCTGGCGGAAAAATGGCAGGCGGATGGAACGCTGAAGAAAGTGAAGGCGTTTCTGCTGGCCGACATGATCGGCGACGCCGATCTCAATATCGACCACGACACCAACTCGACGCCGTGGCTGGAAAGCGTGGTGTATGAAGCGGCGACGCGGCTGGGGTATCAATCGCACTTTTTCGAACGCAGCTTGCCCATGATCGACGATCATCAGCCTTTCACGGAGAGGCATGTGCCTGCCGCCGACCTGATCGACTTTACCTACGGCTACGACAATGTGTTCTGGCACACGCCACAGGATACCGTGGACAAGCTGAGCCCGAAGAGTTTGGAGATCACCGGCATGGTCCTGCTCGAGACCATTCGCATATTGGACAAGATGGAGACGATTCCGCCGAAGTGAGTGGCGTGAGACAGCAAAACCCAAAGCTTTTAACCGCAAAGGTCGCGAAGGACTGCCGCAAAGTACGCAAAGAAAATCCTTGTCCTGCTTGTCTTAGCGTACTTTGCGGCAGTCCTTCGCGACCTTTGCGGTCAAAAGCTTTTTGCTCTTTTCCGGGAATTCATTTCTAATGCGTCGGGTATGCACAGCCCTAAACGCGCACTTCTTCTTCTGGTCTCAGGACTTCTGCTTAGCTCCTTCACATTTGCCCAGGCTGCAAATTCCGACGCGGATCGTCTGATCCAGGAAGCCCTGAAGCCATCGCCGCTGGAGAGCGACCTGCAGCATCTCACGGACGAGATCGGGGGGCGCGTACCCGGCACTCCCGCCATGCTGCACGCCGTGCAGTGGGGCGTGCAGGCCTTCAAAGCTGCCGGCGCCGATATGGTTCACACTGAGGGATTCACGCTCCCGGTTTCGTGGTCGGAGGGCGCGACCGAGATGATTGCGACCGCGTTCTATGAGGTGGGCGAAGCCAAGGTGGGCGGGCTGCTGCCGATTGTGATCCACGTGCACGCAGTTTCCATTGCGTGGGCCCCTGCGCTCGCGCCTACGAAGCATATTCCGATTGTTGACGTGGGCGAAGGCACGGCCGCTGACTTCAAAAATGCGGGAGACATTTCCGGCAAGCTGTTGCTCGTGCACTCGGTCGTGCTCAAGACCTGGGACGATCTCTTCGCGGAATACACCAAAGCGCCGCCGATCATCGACCTCGCGGTGAAAGGGAAGGCCACGGCGATCGCCTTCATCGCGACCCGCGAGCACGACATTCTCTATCGGCATACGAACTCAAACGCTGGCGAGATCGATCGTCTGCCCATGGTGCTGGTGGCGCGTGAAGATGGCGAACGCATCGCGCGGCTGCTGGCGTCGCACCATCCGGTGTGGGCGGACTTGTCGATTCCCAACCAGATCGGCGGCCCGATCAAAACTTCGAATGTGATTGCGGAAATCCGGGGCAGCGAAAAGCCCGATGAGTTTGTGATTCTGGGCGCGCACTTGGATTCCTGGGAACTTGGCACCGGGGCACTCGATAACGGCTGCAATGCCGCGCTGGTGGTGGACGCGCTGCGAGCCATCAAAGCCTCGGGTCTGAAACCGCGGCGCAGCATCCGCTTCATTCTTTTTTCCGGCGAGGAAGAAGGATTGCTCGGTTCACGGGCCTATGCGTTCGCGCATCGTTCAGAACTCGACCGGGCCGGCGGCGTGGTCATCTACGATTCCGGCACCGGCAAAACTACTGGCTTCTCCGTCGGCGGCCGCAAGGATGTGCTGGGGAACGCGCAATATTTGATCGCACCGCTGCAGCAGTTTGGCGTCACCACTCTGCCGGTAACCATGGAGTGGGGCACGGACCATTTCGACTTTATGCTGGAAGGCGTTCCCACGTTTGTCGCGGAGCAGGAGGAAGCGAACTATCTGGAAAATTACCACGCGGTTTCCGACACCTACGACAAGGTGGACTTTCCGCAACTCAAGAAGCACGTGGCCGAAGCAGCCGTGCTTACTTTTGGCCTGGCCAATCTTCCGGAGAGAGTCGGGCCGCGGCTCACGCACGAGCAGATCGACCAGACCATCCACGACACGCACAGCGACGACCTGTTCAAAGCCTTCGGCCTATGGGACGATTGGACCAGCGGCAAACGCGGGCGACAGAAATAAAAAAGCAATTGTTTGATTTTTGATTGCTGATTGTTGATTGAAAAGTGGCCAACTGAGATTGTGCGGCCACCCGATGTTTTTCAATCAACAATCATCAATCAACAATCATCAATTGCCGTAAGCCGGATTTCCCATTGCTCTACTTCTGGATCCTCTTCAACCTGTTCGCGGTTGGCATGCTGGTGCTGGACCTGCGCGTGTTCCACCGGCCCGGCCGGGTGGTGGGCTTTCCTGAAACCCTGGCCTGGAGCGCGATGTGGGTCGCGCTGGCGGCCGCTTTCGCGGGAATTATATTTTTCTGGCAAGGGCACCAGCCTGCGCTCGAATTCGTCACCGGCTACGTTCTGGAGCTCTCGCTCAGCGTTGATAATCTTTTTGTCTTTCTCCTGATTTTTCGCTATTTCAGCGTCCCCGAGGAGCAGCAGCATCGCGTCTTGTTCTGGGGAATCCTCGGCGCGTTGGTGATGCGCGGAATTTTTATTGGCGCCGGGGTCACCCTGATTCATCGCTTCCACTGGATTTTCTATGTCCTGGGAGGCTTGCTGATCTATAGCGGCATCCGCGTCTGCGCGATGGGCGAGCGTCAAGTCGATCCCTCGAAGAACCCAGTGGTGCGCGGGTTGCGGCGTTTTGTCTCGGTGACCGACGACTACCATGGCGGTAAATTCTTTGTCCGCTTGCCGGCGGACCCGCGCCTGTATGCCACGCCGCTGCTCGTGGTTCTCTTCGTGATCGAGACCACTGACGTTCTTTTTGCCGTCGACTCGATCCCGGCGGTGCTTGCCATCACGCTGAATGCGTTCATCGTCTACACCTCTAATGTGCTGGCCGTGTTGGGATTGAGATCGATGTATTTCGCGGTCGCCGGGCTAATGGGAATTTTTCGCTTTCTGCACTACGGATTAGCCGCAGTCCTGATCCTGGTGGGATTCAAGATGCTTACCGCCGATCACTTCCCGGTCTCTACAATCGTGTCTCTGGGAGTAGTGGCCGGAGTTCTCGCGTTTTCGATCGCGGCGTCGCTGCTGTTTCCGGGGAAAGCTCGACGGCCGACGAGTGGTTGATGGGGCATTCGCGACAAACTATAAAAAGAATCGCACGCGTGCCTCGACGATTTTTCCGCGTTTGCGCCATACGCTATTATGGACAGCGATGCCGCAAGTCACCATCCATGTGCCGCCGCGACCTTACCAGGCGCGCATTGAAAACGGCCTTCTCACGCGCGCTGGCTCGGTACTCGCGGAATTGCTGCCGCAAGCCAGCCGCATTTTTGTGCTGACCGTTCCGCCGGTGCGCAAGCGCTGGGGAGCGAAGTTTGTGCGCTCACTCACCGCCGCGGGTTTCAAACCGCAAGTGCTAATGATGCCCGATGGCGAGCCGGCCAAGCGCCTCGCAACCGTGGAGGCTCTCGCCGAAAAACTGGCGCGGCTGGGCGCGGACCGCAAGGCTGTGGTGATCGCGCTCGGCGGCGGAGTGGTGGGCGACGTCGGCGGCCTCGTGGCTTCGCTCTACATGCGCGGCGTCGAATTCGTTCAGGTTCCCACCACGGTGCTCGCGCAGGTGGACGCTTCCATCGGCGGAAAAACTGCCGTCAACCTGGCCGCCGGCAAGAATCTGCTGGGAACTTTTTATCATCCGCGCGTCGTGTTGATTGATCCGACGGTGCTGAGGACGCTGCCCGACCGCGAATTTCGCGCCGGACTCTACGAGGCGTTGAAGTGCGGCGTGATCGGCGACGTGGAACTCTTCCTGCGTTTCGAACAGAACCGCGCCAAGATTCTGAAACGCGATCCTGTAGAGTTGGAGTGGTTGATCGCGCAATCGGTAAAGCTGAAAGCTGAAGTGGTTTCCGCCGACGAACGCGAAGGCGGCCTGCGCCGCGTGCTGAACCTGGGCCATACGATTGGCCACGCTCTCGAAGCTGAAACCGGCTACCGGCGCCTGCTGCACGGCGAAGCCGTCGCCTGGGGCATGATCGCCGCCACCAACATTGCGCTCAGCGTTGGCCGCACCGACAGCGTTACCGCGGGCCGAATTGCCGACGCCGTGCTCAGCCTGGGCACACTTCCGGAAGTGAATGTGGGCGCGCGGAAGATTCTGGCCCGTCTGCAAACGGATAAGAAAACTCAAAACGGCGTGGTGCACTTTATCCTGCCCCGCGAAATCGGCAAAGTGGAAGTCGCCACCGATGTGCCCGAGGCCGCGGTGCTGCAGGCGGTGGAAGAACTGCGGCGGGTATCGCACGGCGGATGGGGCAAATAAAATTGCTGATTGTTGATTGCTGATTGAAAACCACCGCACATTCAGATTTGTAGAGCTCTTAATCATCAATCATCAATCAACAATCATCAATCATCAATCATCAATCATCAATCATCATAATTGCCTTTCATGTCCGTCTCCCGCAAACTCGTAGTCGGCGCCGCGCCGCAAGGTACTACTGACGCCGGTTCCGCCGCGCAGGCGGTGCGCGAGATGTTTACTTCGATTGCTCCGCGCTACGACCTGCTCAACCACGTGCTCTCGTTCAATATCGACCGGGTGTGGTGGAGGCGTGCGGCTCGCACATTTCGCGAAGTCTTGTCGCGGCCGGAAGCGCGTGTGCTCGATCTTTGCTGCGGCACCGGCGATATGACTTTTGCGTTGCGGCGGCAAGCGAAAAAATCTTTGTCCCCGTCGTCGCCACATGGCCGGCCGCTGGCGCGGCTATGGCGGGCAAGAGTGCCCGCCCTACACAATCCTGTTTTGCCGCAGATTTTCGGCGCAGATTTTTCGCACGCCATGCTGCAGCGCGCGTTAAGCAAGTCGGCGGGCACGTCCGCGGAGCATTTCTCGAACAACGCTTCTTCCTCGAACGGCGAACTCGCGATGCCGCGCTGGATCGAGGCCGACGCGCTCAATCTTCCGTTTCCAGGCCAGCATTTCGATCTCGTGACTTCGGCTTTCGGATTCCGCAATCTTGCTGACTATGACGCCGGGCTGCGAGAGATCGTCCGCGTTCTGCGTCCCGGGGGCGAATGCGGCATTCTCGATTTCGGCGAGCCCAAGGGAATCATGGGACAGTTCTACCGCATTTACTTTAAGCAAATTCTTCCGCGCGTGGGTACCATGATTTCCGGAGTGCGCGGGCCATACGCCTATCTTCCCGCCTCCGTCGAACGCTTCCCCGAGCCCGAAGAAATGCTCGCGCGTATGCGGCTGGCCGGTTTCGTGGAAGCAAGTTGGACGCCGTATACATTTGGAATCGCGGGATTGTATCGCGCGAGAAAGTAAAGCTGGGGGGGCATCCAGAGTAATGGGTGAGGTCTCGATTGTTATTACCAAGGACACAAAGTCGCACGAAGGAAATCCTACGAACGGTGAACGAGGAGGAACTATGGATCGACTTACCACAGCCACGCTCGCTGCAGTTGTTGTATGCGCCGTTTCATGCGTCTTGACAGCGACCAGCGTTGCCGCGCAATCGCAAAATATCAAAAGCGGATTTTTCAAAACCTCCGACGGCGTCCGCATCCACTACCTTGAAGCTGGCAGCGGCCAGGCAATCGTTTTCATTCCTGGCTGGACGATGCCGGCCTGGATTTGGCAAAAACAAATCGACGAGTTCTCGAAAAATTACCACGTCATCGCCGTCGATCCGCGTTCGCAGGGCGAAAGCGATCAACCAACTTACGGCCACATGCCCGAAACGCGCTCCCGTGACTACAAAGAGCTCGTGGATCATCTCGGCCTGAAGCAACCGGTTCTCGTCGGCTGGTCCATGGCATGCGGCGAATTGGTGAAATACGCCGAACAATTCGGCACCGACAACGTCGGAGGAATGGTGCTGGTCGACGGCTTTCTTGCGGACAAGCTCAGCCCCGAAATGTTCAGCTTCGCGACAGGATGGATGAATCAGCTCCAGCTCGACCGGCAAAAGCAAGCCGACGGTTTTGTCCGCAGCATGTACAAGAAGCCGCAGACGGAGGAATATCTCAAACGCGTCATCGACGCCTCAACCCAGGTTCCGGCGGATGCCGCGGCCATACTCATCTACAACATGATTGCGGTAAAGGATATTTCCGTCGGCCTTGCGAAAATGAATCGCCCCGTGCTTTTTGCCTACCAGCCCGACTCGCAGGCGAGCGCCGACTTTCTGAAATCGAAGCTTGGCGACAAAGTACGGCTGGAGCGGTTCGACGGCGACGGCCACGCTCTGTTCGTCGATGACCCGGAGAAATTCAACCGCGTGCTCGAAGAATTTATCCACACTCTTCCCAAATGATTCGTGGCGAAAGTAATTTAAGACACCGAGGAACTTCAGCATGCTGGCTGGCATTCGCACCCACGATTTACGCAAGGTCTACAACTCGCCGCCGCCTATGGCCGCGGGCGGCGGCTTCAGTTTCACCGCGGGGCGCGGCAAGAAGAACAAAACACCTAAGGCGGAGATTGTCGCTCTCGATGGACTCTCGCTTGAGGTTTTGCCCGGAGAAATCTTCGGACTGCTGGGACCAAACGGCGCCGGCAAGTCGACGACCGTGGGAATTCTTACCACGCGCGTGCGGCCCACGGGCGGCCAGGTCTGGATCGGCGAGCATGACGTGTGGGCGGAACAGGTTGTGGTCAAGCGGTTGATTGGAGTGGTGCAACAGCGGCCGAACCTCGACTTTACCCTCACCGCACGCGAGATACTGCTCTTCCACGGCGCTTACTTCGGCATCGATTCGCAGACGCGCAGCGAGCGCGCCGAAACATTGCTCGATCGCTTCAAGCTCACCGATCGCGGCGACCAGATGGTTCGCGGTTTCTCCGGCGGCATGATGCAGAGGCTCTCCATTGCGCGTGCCATGATGCACGACCCGCAAGTGCTTTTTCTCGACGAACCCAGCGCCGGCCTCGATCCGCAAACACGCCTGCTTCTTTGGGAAATCATCCGCGAATATAACCAGCGCGGTAAAACGATTCTCCTGACGACACACAATATGGAAGAGGCCGACGCCCTGTGCCAGCGGCTCGCTATCATCGATCACGGACGCAACATCGCGCTGGGCACGCCGAACGAGCTGAAAGCTTCGGTTCCCGGCGGTTATCTGCTGCGGCTGCGTTTTGGCCGGCAGTCTCCGGAATTGCTGCAACGGCTGCAGAATTTAGCGGGAGTCAGAGAAGTGCGCGCGCATCCGGATTCGGCCACCGACAACTCCGCCGATGTGTACGCCGACCGCGGCGGCTCGCTGGTTTCCGAGATTGCGAATCTGGCCTCGGGCGCTTCCATCGAACTGTGCGACGTGCATATCTCCGAGCCCAGCCTGGAAAATCTTTTCCTGCACCACACCGGAAGGAGCTTGCGCGAATGAACTGGACGACTTTTTTCGCCCTGCTGGCGCGCGACGCTCATGTCGCCCGCCGCAACATCATCCCTTTGCTGCTGCAGACTTTTTTGCAGCCCATGATGTTCGTGTTTATTTTCGGCCGAGTGATGGTGCGCAGCGGCTACATGAACGCCGCTTACAAGAGCCTGCTGTTGCCGGGGATCATGGCAATTGCCATGGTATTCACGGGGGTTTGGGCCGTCGCGATGCCGTTGATCGGCGAATTTCAGTTCACGCGCGAGATTGAAGACCGCCTGCTGGCGCCCATTGAAATTTCATGGCTGGCCATCGAGAAAGTGATTTTCGGCACGCTGCAAGCGATCGTCGCGGGACTGTTCGTGATTCCGGCAGCGTGGTTGTTGCTGCGTCCCGTGGAGTTGAACCTGCATTCTCCTCTGACGTTTGCCGGGGTTACGCTGCTAGTGGCGCTCTTCTCAGCCTGCGGCGGTCTCGCCCTGGGTTGCAGCGTGGACCAGACGCACATCGGCCTCATGTTCAGCATGGTTTTGACACCCATGATTTTTTTCGGTTGCACTTATTTTCCGTGGAGCGCGTTGGCTCATTTTCCGATTCTGCAGAAAGTCGTGTTAATCAATCCCCTCGTGTATGCCAGCGAGGGTTTGCGCGGAACGCTCGTGCCCCAATCTCCGCACCTGTCGATGACCGCCGTGTTCGTAGCCCTGGCGTGCTTTGATCTGTTGTTCCTCGGGATCGGACTCCGGCAGTTCCGCAAGAAGGCGGTCAGCTAGGCTGCTTGACGCTGTCGGCAAAAGCGTCCGCGATCGTGTAGCGCATCACGTCGTCATACTCCGGACCCAGGAACCGGCGCAGCCGGTCGGTGTTCATGATGTATTCGCCGGTCATGTAGGGAAGCGCCTCGGGCGGAATCGCGGAGATCTGCCGCTTCCACAGAATTTTCAGAACCGTTCGCATCGCCCATTTTCCGGGCACGCGAATCAGCTTGGCCCGCGCCATCTCCACACAGCGGCCGTAAGTAAGCGGTTCTCCGCGTCCGGCCACGTTCAACACGGTCAGCCGCTGGGTCTCGGGCTCGCGGCGCAGGATGTGGGCAATCAGCCGCGCCATGTCGTCCACGTGGATAAACTGAATTTTCTTGTCCAGAAATTCCTGCCCGCGCGGAAGCATGCAGGGCAGCCGTTTTCCCGCGCTCCGCATTTTCTGGGCGCGCTCACCCTTGCCGTAGGCCGTGCCGCGGAACGCTCCCAGCAAATAGTTCTCCACGCTGGCCCCGGCAAAAATATGCGGCCGCAGAATGTAGGCGCTGCATCCGCGCAGCGAGGGCGAACGTTGCCGGACCACTTCGTCGGATTCTTTTTTGTGGATCGCGTAAGGCAGCGTGTGCGCGCCGAGCGGGAAGTCTTCTTCCACCGGCCGCGGCAGGTCCGATCCATACGCCGAAACGCTGCTGGGAAAAATAAACTGCTTCACGCCGTCGTCGGTCTGGCGGTTGGCTTCCGTGACGGCTTCCATCACCCGCGCCGTCCCCGCCACGTTGATCTGCCACATGCGCGTGACGTTCGAGCACGCCCGTGCGCACCGGATCAATCACAAACGCCAGGTGAACCACGGCGTAGGTCTGCGTATCGCGCAGCAGTTCATAAAGACTGCGGCAGGAGGCTTCCTCGCCCAGATCCATGCGCTCGAACTGGAAGGGAAGGTCGGTCTGGGGCGGATTTATATCCACCCCGATGACCGAGAAACTTCCCAGCAGTGGCAAAAGCCTGAGCCCCAGGTTGCCGCTAATTCCGGTGACCACGACTACAGGTTTCGCCATCAGTTCGGTGAGGCGGCCGCCGGTTGAGCCGGTGTCGGCGTTTGGGGCTGACCTTGCGGGTGCGTCATGGGAACGGCCGCGTGCGGCACCCGGTTCGGCAGCATCCGCTGCGGCGGTCCAGCCGGCGCGGGCGGACCAAAATACTCTTCGTTGGTCTGCACGGTATACGACTTCTGGTATTTCTCCATCTCTTCCCGCTGCCGCTGGCCCTGCAACATACCGTGAATTTCATTTTTCAGTTGCTCGTCCAGGGGCATCTGGACAATCGCCTTCACCTTGTAAATGTAATGCCCTCCCGGATCGCTGATGACCTGCGAGACCTCGCCTTCCTTCAATTCGAAAACCGCCAGCTGACCCGGCGGCAGGCCGTTGCGCCGCACTTTGGGCAGGTTGAAGGGCGGCGCTTCCATTTTCATTCCCGCGGCGTCGTAGGCTTCCTTCTCCAGCTTCGCGAAGTCTTCTCCCGCGGCCGCTTGCGTCCGCAGACTCTCCGCCAGCTTTGCTTCCTCCTGCTCGGTATCTGCTTTTGCCTTCTGTTGCTGTTCCGGAGTTAACTTCGCGTCTTTCTCGTCCTTCGCATCTTTTCCTTCCTTCTCGTCCTTTAACTCTAGCTTGGCTTCCGCTCCAGGCCGAAAGTGCGGCACAAAGACGCGGTCGAGATTAAACTCCTGATAGGCTGCAAGATGTCCCTGATAGTAGCTGTCTACGTCTTCGTCGGTAACCTTGGCCGCTTTCTCCGAAATTTGATCCCGCAATTCCTTGCCGAGGATCTGCAGGCGGTAAAACTTCATCTCCGTCTCGAAGCGTGCGGTTTTGTCCAGACCCTGCTTCTGCGCGGCCTGTGCGAACGCCAGAATGCCCGGATAAGCCGACGCCAGCTGCCGCCTGAGTTGCGGATTTGGATGGGTCGAGATGCTGTCGATCACCCGTTCGAATTCCGCGCGCGTGATCACGGTTTTGCACTCCGCGGGCGCCATCTTGGCTGCCGGCTTCGCCGCGGCTGCTCCAGCCTTATGCACCGGCCGCGGTTGCGGCTTGCACACTCCTGTAATCGTGAGCACAGCGGCATTCGCCGGAACCGACTCTGCCGTATCCGGAAGGCCGGCGGCCGCCTCTGGCTCGCCCATGTTGGGCCGGCCTGACTGGGCTTGTCCCCAGGCCAATCCACCCAACAACACACACATCAGCCAACTCCTACGCATAAAAGAATTCCTCCAGGATTGGTGTTCCAGAATGTTGCAAACCTAAAGCAAACATCGTAGCACGTCCGGGCCTCGGGCTTCAGCCCGGCAAGAGTGCTCCGCCACACCAGCAGCCGAAGCCCGATAGCCGAAGCCCGAAGCCCGAACCTCAGCAGCTATAATCCCTGCATGTCAGGCAGCCCCGCGGTTTATTCTCCGGGATCGATGCGTGCGGAAAAACGCGCGGCTGCGGGGAATTCCGTTCTTGCCGCGCTCGTCATCACCTCGCTCAAGGCCCTGGTCGGCCTGAGCACGGGCAGCCTCGGCATTCTCTCCGAAGCGGCGCACTCGGCCCTTGACCTGATCGCCGCGCTCATTACTTTTTTTTCGGTCGGAGTTTCCGACAAACCCGCCGACGCCGATCACCAGTATGGTCACGGCAAAATCGAAAGTTTTTCCGCGTTCCTCGAAACCACGCTGCTTCTGCTGGCCTGCGCCTGGGTCATTTACGAAGCCGTGTTGCGGCTGTTTTTTCGCCGCGTCGAAATCGAACCATCCGTGGTCGCCTTCGCCGTCATGCTGTTTTCCATGGGCATCGACTGGTGGCGTTCCAGCGTGCTCGGCCGCATTGCCACTAAAT
Source organism: uncultured Acidobacteriaceae bacterium (assembly GCA_963719575.1). Classification (GTDB taxonomy): domain Bacteria; phylum Acidobacteriota; class Terriglobia; order Terriglobales; family Acidobacteriaceae; genus Sulfotelmatobacter. The sequence continues at coordinate 257,176 of CAVRCN010000017.1, read as the reverse complement.
ACGACAGCCAGGCGCTCGAAGCCGACGCCCTGCATTTTTCTACCGACATCTGGTCCGGCGGCGTGGTTGTGCTCGGGCTTTTGCTGGTGCTCGCGGGTCGCACGTTCCACGTGGGATGGCTGCGCTACGCCGATCCTGTCTCCGCGCTGTTCGTTGCCGGCGTGATCGTCCACGTCAGCTGGCGCCTGGCGCGCCGCACCATCGACGCACTGCTCGACGCCGCTCCCGCCGGCGTGCGCGCCCAGATTACCGACGCTGTCTCCCGCGTGGATGGCGTTCTCGAAGTGGACCGCGTTCGCATCCGCCGCGCCGGCAACCATTACTTCGCCGATCTGGTCGTGGGCATGGCCCGCACCCTAACCTTCCAGCGTTCCGAACAGTTGGTAGAAGCCGTTACCAGCGCCGTCCGCCGCGTTCTTCCTGACGCCGACGTCACCGTGCAACCTCTGCCCCGCGCCCAACGTTCCGAAAATACTTTCGACCGCATCCGCGCCGCCGCTACTCGCCACAACCTCAACGTGCACGACATCAGCGTGCAGGATCTCGCCGGCCAGTTGCACGTGGAGCAGCACGTGGAGCTCGACGAACGCATGACGCTCAAACAGGCCCACGACCAGGTCACCGAACTCGAAGCCGACATGCGCCGCGACGTCCCGGAGATCGCCGACATTCTCACCCACATCGAAAGCGAGCCCGCGACTATCGAAAAGCCCGAAGAAGTCATCAGCGACGCCGAACTCGAGCATCAGCTGAAAGTGGTCGCCTCGCAGTTCCCCGAAATCCTCGACGTGCACGACTTCATCATCAAGCGCGTCCGCGGACGCCTCTACGTCTCCTGCCACTGCACCCTGTCCGAGGATCTCCCGCTCTCACGCGTGCACGACATTCAGACCGAACTCGAGATCCGTTTCAAGCAACACGCCCCGGAATTATTCCGCGTCCTGATCCATCCCGAGCCCAACACGGATAACCGGAGGTAGGCGGTACGCAGAGGTAGAGCAATCATGATCGAAGCGAAAGCAATCTGGACCGACAAAGAGCGCTACATCGGCGAGGCCAGTTCGCGCCACGCCATCGTGATGGACACGGCCACCGAAAAAACCGCCAACAGTCCGATCGAGCTGGTGCTGATCGCCCTCTGCGGATGCACGGCCTCGGATGTGGTCGGCATCCTGCGCAAGAAGCGCGAGCCCTTCACGCATCTCGAAGTTCGCGCCCAGGCCGAGCGCGCCACCGGCTATCCCGCCGTTTTCACCGAGATCAAGCTGACCTACCGCGTTAGTGGTAAAGTGTCGCGCAAGGCCGTCGAAGATGCGGTGCGGCTCTCCAAAGAAAAATATTGTTCAGTTTCCGCCATGCTGGAAAGAACCGCAAAGATCACCGCCAGCATCGAATACGTAGACGGCTAGCACGTTGGTTTTTTTGCAGCTGCAGAGAGTTTTTGCAGTTGCGGAAATCTGTTACAAATTTGTCATCCCGACCGGAGCTGCTCATTCCCGAAGGGAATGAGCAGCGTAGTGGAGGGACCTGCTGCTTTTCGCGTGCTGCACAGGTTCCGGAGCGGCTTCAAGAATATGACCCTGAAAATCATCCTCTTCACCCAGCCCGCCTGCCTCTCCTGCGAACTGATGAAGGTCTACCTGGAAGCGCGCGAGCTGGTTTTCGTGGAGCGTGACATCTCCTCCGACCCCGCCGCCCGCCAGGAGATGGTCGAAGAACACGACAGCCTCACCACTCCCACGATCGTCGTAATCTACGGCGAGACCGTAGAAGTGATCGTAGGCTTCGCTCCCGAACGGATCGACGAACTGCTCGCCGCCGCGGAATCATCGGAGCCCGCGCCCGACCTGTCGCCAAATCCACTGATTCGAATTACAAAGTCCGCATAGAATCAGCATTGTGAGCCCTGAACCCTGAGCTCTGATCCGCACCCGCCGCCGAGGCCTGCTATCGAGAATCCCGCCCATCGCAGCCCGCCGCATCCTCTCCGCGGATATCTATTCATCGCCTCCGCCGCGTTTCTCTGGGGAGTCTCCGCCGCTCTCGGCCGCGCCGTATTCACCGGAAAATTTCCTCTGACCGGCGAAGCGATTCATCCCATCGACCCGCTCATCCTCTCTCAGACCCGCACCACATTCTCGCTGCTCGTCCTGCTCCCCATCCTCATCGGCCGCCGCGGATGGCAGCGCATCCAACTCCCCGCGCCCGATCTCGTGCCGTGTCTCGCCCTGGGAATGCTCGGCGTCGCCGTCTCGAATTATTTCTATTACGTCGCCATCCAGAGAACCAGCGTCGCCATTGCCATCATCGTGCAATACACCGCGCCCGTCTGGGTGCTGCTCTACGTTGTCGCGCGCCGCCAGCAGAAACTTTCACTTCAAAGAGTGGCCGCGGTGGGCACGGCCATCGCCGGAATCGCTCTCACCCTCGGCATCGTCGGAACCAAGTCTTCGCCTCTCCGCCTCGATTCCTACGGCCTGTTCGCCGCCCTGCTCGCCTCGTTCTCATTCGCCTTCTACAACCTCGCCGGACACCGCATTCTCGCCCGCTACGATCGCTGGCGCGTTCTGGTTTGGGTTCTGACCTCCGCCTCTATCTTCTGGCTCATCGTGAATCCACCCTGGAAAATTCTCGCCGCTCATTACGCGCCCGCGCAGTGGGCATTCCTCTTCGCATTCTCAATGATCTCCGTGCTGTTCGCGTTCTCGCTCTACTTCCAGGGACTGCAACACCTCGAACCCACCCGCGCCATAATCACCAGTTGCCTCGAACCCGTCTTCTCCATCCTGCTCGCCGCCGCTCTTCTGGGCGAAGTGCTCCGCCCCATCCAGACGGTGGGAATTATTTTGGTTCTCGCCGCCATCGTGCTCGTGCAGCTCCCCGGCCGTGGCACCACGTCGTCCGAAGCTTCCGTCCTGGTCGAACCGATCGAGTAGGCGCCCCGAAAGTAACGTTCCACTCTTGGTACCTTGGTGCTGCTTTTGACAAGGTTTTTACATCAGGATCGCCGATTCTTGGCTACGCTCTTCTTGTCGGATCAAACCATTGCGGTCGGCTGATACGACGAACCGACACGACGAACCGACACGACGACCGACACTGCGGGAAGTGAGATGTTTACTCTATGAGAGTCCGTTTTGCATTTTGCGTTCTGGCATTTCTTTGCGCCTCGATTGCGCCCTGCTTCGCCCATCACATGGCAGTGGTTGTGAACAAAGACAATCCGGTGGAGAACGTCACCTCCGCGCACCTGGCGAGAATTCTTCGCGCCGAAATCAAGAAGTGGCCCGACGGCAAGAATCTCGTCCTCGTCCTCCACAAGGATTCACCGGGAGAAACCGAAACCCTGCAGCACCTGAACAAGCTCTCCGCCGCGGAGTGGAGGACCGTCCTCGCCACGCACAAAGATTCCATCCTGCTGGTCGATACCGACGCCGACGTCCTCAAAGCCGTGCAGTCCGACCCCGGCGCCATCGGCCTGGTCGAAGAGCACTCCCTCGACAGCACCATCACGGTCGTTAAAGTCGACGGCAAGCTGCCCATGGAATCCGGCTACCTGCCCCATTAGCCCCGCAGAGACGTTGCAAGCAACGTCTCTACGGATGCTTCGTTTTCGCTCTCGCGCCCTGTCCCAGCAATCGAAAATATCTCCGCGCCTTCCCCACGTCGCGCGCAATCTGCTCCCGCAGCGCTTCCACCGACGGAAACTTGATCTCCTCGCGCAACCGCTCCAGAAAACAAATTTCCACCTCAGTCTCCGGCGTCAACTCAATAGGATGGAAATTCAGCAGATGCGTCTCCACCGCAAACAACTCCGCCCCGAACGTAGGACGATTCCCCACATTGGTCACCGACTCAAACTGCTCTGCGCTCACGCGCGTACAAGTAATGTAAACACCATCCTGCGGAACCAGTTCTTCATAGCGCGCCAGATTAATCGTTGGCACCGTGTACTTCGATCCGTAGCCGCGCCCGCGTCCCGGCGTCCCCAGTATGCAAAACGGACGCGCCAGCAAATGCCGCGCCCGGCTCACCCGCCCCTCACCGACCAGCTTGCGAATCTGGCTGCTCGAAACCGTCTCGCCGCGCAGTTTCATCTCGGGATAAGTCTTCACCTCGAATCCCATCTCGCGCCCAAACTCGGCCAGCATGTGGACGTCTCCCCCAGCCTTGTGACCGAAACGAAAGTTGAAGCCTTCATGCACTTCGCGCGCATGCAGCTTCCTTTTCAGGATGCGCTCAGCGAATTGCCGCGGCGTCATCAGCGAAAGATCGCGCCCGAAGGGCAGCAGTAGCACCGCATCCACGCCCGTGCCTTCGAGCAGACGAAGTTTCTCCGCCGTCGGCGTAAGCAATTTCAAAGTTGATTCCGGCCGCAAAATCCGCGCCGGATGCGGCTCAAACGTCACCGCCACAGCCATTGCCCCATTCCCCCGCGCCCGCGCCACAATTTCTCGCAGCACATGCGCATGCGCGCGATGCACCCCATCAAAATTCCCCACGCTGACCAGCGTCGCTCCAAAGTCCGCGGGAATTTCGTCAAGTGTGTGAAAGACGTGCATGGAAAGTAGGAAGCGAAAGGTTCTTGCTGGCCCCTGATGCCTGGCCCCTGCCTTTAAATCTCAAACTCCAGCTTCATCCCGTCATGCGCCAGCCGCACATGCGGAGGCAGCGAAGCGTTGGTGGCTTCGTGCCCCAGGTCGTGGCAAATGTGCGTAAAGAACGCGCGCTTGGGTTTCACCCGGTCAACAATCCGCAACGAATTGTGCACCGTCGAGTGCGTGGGATGCGGCTTGTGCCGCAGCGCATCCAGAAACAAAATATCAAGCCCACGTAGTTGATCGAACGACGATTCCGGAATTTCGCTGTGATCGGTCAAATACGCGGCCGATCCGAAACGGTAGCCGCAAATCTGGTTCTCTCCATGAATCAGAATCACCGGCTCAAAGCGCGCTCCCAGCACGTCCACCGGTCCGTCGATCGGTTTCAATTCCAACTGCGGCAAGCTGCCGAATTTGTAGTCGCCGTCGAAGATGTAGGTAAACATCCGCCGCAGAAACGCCGCCGCATCCGGACGCGCGTAAAGCGGCAGCTTGCCCGGTTTGTGCTTGAAGCTCAGGGGCCGCAGATCGTCAATCCCCAGAATATGGTCGGCATGAGTGTGGGTATAAAGCACCGCGTCCACGCGCGTAATATTTTCACGCAGGGCCTGCGTGTAGAAATCCGGCGCAGTGTCGATCAGCACCACCTTGCCGCCGTATTCGATCATCACCGAGGGCCGCGTGCGCTTGTCGTGCGGATCGTCCGAGTGGCACACCGCGCACTCGCACCCCAGCGTGGGCACACCCATGGAAGTGCCGCTGCCCAGCACGGTGAGCGTAGCTTTCATAATTTTGCTTTCGTAGTTCTCTTAACTTACCCCGAGCTGTTTCATCGTGCGCCGATTCGTCAGGCGCTATGTCATTCGGCATTTTTCATCTGGCGTTTTTTCACCTGCCGTTTTTCACCGAACCCCGGCTCCCGCCACCGGCCCCGGTTTCGGCGGACGCGCCAGAGCATTGGTCACTTCCACATACGCCATGCGCAGTTCGTAAAGGCTGTTCTGCAGAAAGTTTTCTTCCGCGGCCGTGAGGTTGTTCTTGGTTTTCTCGCCAATCAAACTCAGCGTATCAATCGTCTGCCGCGCCCCGATGATGTCCACGCGGGGCTGCTGGCCTTGCTCGCGCATCATTCCCAGCTGCAGCATCGCCGTCATATAAAGCGAAGCCAGAAAACGCTCAAACGTCATCTCGAATTCTTTGGCGGAGTGCCCGCTCAGTTCCACCTGCGAATCCACATCGCGCGCCGATTGCCGGTACGCAGCCGCCTGCGCATCCTGCTCCGCCATGCTGGGCGGAGGCGGAATATCGCGCTCCGCCACCAGGTCCGGAGTTGCTTCAGGCGCAGGCGCGGCAGATTCCACGACCCTAGCGGATTCCTCGACCGCAGGCGCGGCCGGAGCCGGTGGCGGCTGCGGCGCTGATTCCACTTCTTCCACAACCTCACTGCGCAACGCCCCGTCCGACGTGAAAAGACGCCGGTCCGTCACCGTGAAACTGGATTGTTCATGCTTCTTATGAGCCATAAAAAACTTTTCCTCTCCGAACCAAATCCGCGCCGGGTGCCCCATTTCTCGCGTCCTTTGCGAGAAGTGGGGATTTCTACTGCAGAAAGCAAGGGATTACTTCACCAGCGCCCGTTCACTCGCAGTCAACGCAACTTCCTCAAACGGCAACTTTACAACCCTCGCCACCGCCGTACCAATCACCACCTCGCGTCCCGGTGCGCCCACCTCCCGCCGGATGTAACCAAGCGCCACGCTTCGACCGGGCTCTCCGGGAGCAAGCTCTCCAGGGATGAAAGCTACGCTGGTCACCTCGCCAACTTCCTTGTCGCCAGCAACTTTGTCAGCAGCAGGGGCGTCGCGCGCAATAATCTTCGCGCCGGCCGCGACCGGAGCGCCATTTTCCACCACAAAGCCGGTAAACATGCGGTGCACATTGCCGCGGGCGCGAATACGCTCGACAATCTCCTGCCCGATGTAACAACCCTTGGTAAAACTCAGCGCCCGCGCCTGTTCAGTTTCCTGCGGCAGCTCGCGCTCGCGAATATCCACCCCATAAAGCGGAACGCCAGAAAGAATGCGATGAGTCTCCAGCGCCTCTGCTCCCACAGCAGTCGCGCCCGCGGCTAACAAAGCGTCCCAAAGATTTCTCGCTTCGCCCGGAGCGAGCCAGATCTCGTAGGAATTTTCGCCGTCCTGCACCAGCGTGCAATCTACGCCTCGCCATTTAATGTCGCGTAGATGCAGATCGCTGGCTTGTAGCGCAGCCCGTTCCGGCAATTCGAACCCGCACGCCGCCAGCACGTCGCGCGCTTTCGGCCCGGTCACGCCCAGAGCGGTCAACTGCTCGCTGAGATCGCTGACCTCGACTTTGTCCATGATGATGTATTTGCGGAAGATGGCGAGAATTTTCTCAGCCTGGCTACGATCCGTATCCACCAGCAAAGACTCGCCGCGATTGTAAGCATTGAGGTCGCCGAGAATGTGTCCCTGCGGATTTAAGATAAACGCGTACACGCCGTGACCCGCGGCCAGGTCGCGGATGTTGTTGCTGACCATGCCGTTCAGCCAGCGCACGCGGTCTTTGCCGGCGAGAGCAATCTTCGCGCGGAAACCCAGATCGTAAACCCCGCAACCCGCGCGCAACGCGGCAAGCTCGGTGTGCGGGTCCGAGAAAGCAGCGGCGGTGGTCGCGCCGCGGTATTCGCCCACGCGGGACGCCCCCAGGCCTTCGACGTAAGTCGGCACTGCAGTCATGCTCATAATGATCTCTCGATTATAGCGGAGGCTGTGGAGTGCAGCGGAATCGTGCGGCGCGGGAGGCCGTAGAGACGTTGCTTGCAACCTCTCTGCCGACGCCACCACTCAAGCCAGGGAGAGCACGGATGCCCCTGGCAGACACGTTGCAAGCAACGTCTCTACGGATTCAAGCACTTGCACGTAGACTCAATCACTTCCACGCAGGTTCAACAACTTGCACCAAGACTCAACAACTTACACGAAGATTCAACGACTTAGCTCGAAGATAATCAAGAAAGCGATTAGAGGCGATTTAAGCCTGTGGAAATCTTTTCGCGGGGCCAGTGGCTGGTTCGCCCTCGAAAACTCGCAGCACGGGATCGCCAGCGGCCCTGGCGTCGATCCTGCACGGTGGTCAGCGTGAGGAAATGCCGGATTTCGGCAAGCGATCGCGCCGATTATCGCTATAGCTTCGCGATAACCTCATCTCTCGTCGTGCTTTAGCCTACTCATGCCCCATTCACTCCTGAACCGTTCCTACTCACTCCCAGCTGAGCCTCACGCTGCCGTCGGAAATGCCGGGACCGAGGATTTTACTTCTTCATTCTGCATTCTGACTTCTGCATTCTGACTTCGCACCCCAGCTTATGCTAACGTTTTGCCGTGAATTCCACTTCATCGTCGACAACGGCATCGAAGAAGCGCATCGCGATCATCCCAGGGGATGGCATTGGCCAGGAGGTTATTCCTCAAGCCGTCAAAGTCATCCGGGCGACGGGCGCCGAGGTTGAACTGAGCGAATTCGACTGGGGCGCGGATCGTTACCTGCGCGATGGTATGACGGTTCCTCCTGACGGCTTCGAGATGCTCGGGCGCGATTTCGATGCGATTCTGGTCGGCGCCTTCGGCGATCCCCGCGTTGCGTCGAACATTCATGCCAAAGAGATTCTACTGGGGATGCGCTTCCAGATGGATTTATACGCCAACGTGCGCCCGGTGCGGCTGCTCGATAGCGCGCTGTGTCCGCTGAAGGGGATTGAACCCAAAGACATCGACTTCGTGGTGATCCGCGAGAATACCGAGGGCGTCTATACCGACGCGGGCGGCGTGTTCAAGCGCGGCACGGCGGATGAGATCGCGATTCAGGAAGACATCAACACGCGCAAGGGCGTCGAGCGCATCATTCGTTACGCGTTTGAGTATTGCGAACGTCACAGCAAGCTTGACGGCTCGCGGCGGAATAAAGTTCTAATGTGCGACAAATCGAACGCCATGACTCACGCCGGCGGGCTGTGGCAGCGCGTTTTCAAGGAAGTGGGTGGGGAGTATCCGCAGATTACGGCGCAACACATGTACGTGGACGCGCTGTGCATGCATATGGTGCGCGATCCGCGGCAGTTCGACGTGATTGTGACTAATAACATGTTTGGCGACATCATCACCGACCTGGCCGCGGGCTTGCAGGGCGGGCTGGGCATGGCGGCGAGCGGAAATATTCATCCCGGAAGAGCGTCGATGTTCGAGCCGGTGCATGGGTCGGCTCCGCCGATCGCGGGGAAGAATGTGGCGAACCCGTTTGGCGCGATTCTTACTTCGGGGATGATGCTGGCGCATCTGGGGCTGACGCGGGAAGCAGAGAGGATTGAAGCCGCAGTGCTCGAAGCCGTGCGGCAGAAAAGAATGACGCACGATGTTGGCGGGGCGCTCGGGACGCGGGAAGCGGCGGAGTGGGTGGCGGATTTTGTTGGCCAAGGCTGAAATCTCAAACGCTTTGTCATCCTGAGCGGAGGGAACCGATTCGCGAATGCGAATCGGTTCGCGGAGTCGAAGGACCCCTTTACTCTTATGACTGGCAGAAGCGCGTCGGGGAATTCTCTTGCGGCGTGTAACCCTGACATAAGCCGTGGAAGGAACTCCCTGACGAGCCTGTGGTGGCTTCCGGCGGGCACGGGGTCCTTCGATTCCGTGGGAAGTGCGCGCTTCGCGCACTTCCCACTCCGCTCAGGATGACAGGGCTATTTCTGGTGCATGCGTGGGGCTCGATTTGCGGTTATGGCTTTCGGGCCGCCAGCAGCGCCAGTTCTCGCCACTTCCAGTGACAGTCCACGTCGGCGAATCTGAGTTCTCGTAGCCACTGCAATTGCGTTTCGACGTCTAACAACTTGTTGGAGGGGTCTTCGGTTTCTACGGTGTAGCCGATGCCGTGCAGGAATTCCTCGTGCAGGCGCGGGGTGGGTGAGGAAACGTGCTCGAGATTGCAGAAGACGCCGCCGGGGTTGAGCAAGCCGTGGATTTCCGCGTAGAGCGCGCGCTTGCGCTCGTGCACGAGGTGATGAATGGCGAAGCAGGAGATGATGGCATCGAACTTGCCGAGACTCGGGAGCGGGTGGTCGAGGTTGTGAGCGACTACGTTGACCGACGAATCTTGCGCGAAGCGTTTGCGAGCGGCTTCGAGCATGGGCGGTGAGAAGTCGATGGCTACGGCTTCGGTCCGGGTACGCGGTTGCTTCGACGAGCTTCTCTCTCCCAAGTGTTGCTGGACCAGCGCGAGCAGGCGGCCGTCGCCGGTGCCGAGGTCGAGAATGCGGCGCGTGTTTTCTGGAATGAATTCCAGGAGCGCGGATTCGCCTTCGGTGCGGTGCGAGATGGAATCGGCGCGTTCGAGGTAGTCGCGGGCGTGGTCGGCGGAAGACCAGAGATTGATAGTCGGATTTGCGGTCATGTACTTTTGCCTTTTTGTGAACTTGAAAGGAGTATAGGGAAACAGGGTAGACTCGATCCTAATGAATAACGTTAAGAGGCGAATGAATAACGTTAAGAGGCTTGAAGAGGGAGTTTTGTGGCGGTTTTGCGTGGTTGTGTGGATTGGAGTGGCGTTTTTCGGCTGGGTCGCGGCGCAGGATTCGAGTGGACAGCAAGACCAGAATCAAAATCAAGCTCAAGACCAAGGTCAAAAGCAGACGGACAAGAGTGTCCGTCCTACACAAGGCGCGCAAGGCGAAGCGACACAGACTCAGCCTGCACAACCAAAAGAAGAGACCAAGATTACGCCGCGGCAGGCGGAGGAGCTTTTTCATTCGGTGGACGAGATTCTGGCGTTTGACAGCAAGCAGACAGGGTTGCCGGTGAAGAAGGAAGTGAAGCGCAAGCTTACCAGCCGCGAGGAAGTCGTCAGTTATCTGACCAAGAACAAGGACGACAAGGATACGCAGCGGCTGCGGCGTTCGGAGCTGGTGCTGAAAAAATTTGGGCTGCTGCCGCGCGACTTCGATCTGGAAAAACTTCTGGTCGCGTTGCTACGCGAGCAGGTGGCGGGGTATTACGATCCGAAGACGAAGACAGTGCACTTGCTGGATTGGGTTCCGGTGGAAGAGCAGGAACCGGTAATGGCTCATGAACTGACGCACGCGCTGCAGGATCAGGCGGTGGGACTCGACAAGTGGATGAGCCGAGGGGAGAAAGATCTGGCCGAGACGCGAAAAAATCCTACGGCCACCGATATTGAGAATGACGAAGAGGATAATGCGCGCCAGGCTGTGATTGAAGGGCAGGCCGAGGCGGTGATGCTGCAGTACGCGCTGGCTCCGGTGGGGAGGTCGATTGTGGATTCGCCTGATCTGGTGGAGGACATGGAGTCGAGCATGACGAATGGCACTCCGGATTCGACGGTGTTCAGGGACGCGCCGATTTTTCTGAAGGAGTCGCTGACGTTTCCTTACCGCTATGGGCTGGAGTTTGAAATCAAGTTGCTGCAGAAAGGCGGGCGGGAGAAGGCGTTTGCCGGGGTGCTGGCGAATCCTCCGCACACGACGCGACAGATTATGGAGCCGGAGACTTATCTTTCGGGAGAAACGATTGAGCCCATGCGCGTGCCGAATTTCAAACAGGACTTCAAGAACTATAAGAAGTTTGATATTGGCGCGATGGGCGAGTTCGATGTGGCGGTACTGATCGAACAATACGCGAATCAGGAGTTGGCGAAGTGGCTGTATCCGGAGTGGCGCGGCGGTTATTACTATGCGGCGCGGGTGAAGGACGATGCGGCCGCGCCGCTGGGTCTGCTCTATGTGTCGCGGTGGTCGAGCGCCGAGAAGGCTGAGGACTTTGCCGGGATTTACGCGCGGTCGCTGGCTGCGCGGTACAAGAAGCTGGTGGGGGATGCGGCGGCGGGTTCCGCAGCATCTTCGTCTGGAAAATCTGGGGCTGACGAGGTGGGGACGAAGGACGTGTCGGCGAAACATAAGGGGTTCAAGGTGATTCCGTTGAAGGGGCGGCACGCGTGGTCGACCGAAGAAGGCACGGTGGTGATTGAAGAGCGAGGCGATACCGTGCTGGTGAGCGAGAGTCTGGATGCGGGGACTACTGGGACGCTGGAGCGGGAAGTGTTTGGCAAGCAATGACCCACCCTTCGGCTGCGCTCAGGGCAGGCTTTCTCGCAAGAGCGCGAGAAATGGGGCACCCGGCGTTTGATATACTTGCAATACGTGTAATACGGATCGAATTGCGGAGGGATATCGGCATGCTGACGGTTCGACTGCACCCGAAACTGGAAGCAAGACTCAACCGGCTCGCCAAACGGACGGGACGGACGAAGACGTACTACGCTAAGAAAGCGATCGAGGAATTTCTAGAGGAACAGGAAGACTACCTCATCGCATTGACGCGGCTCGAGGGAAAATTGCCTGGCATTCCACTGGAAGATGTGGTGAAAAAGCTTGGGCTGGAAAGTTGAATTCGAACCACGCGCCTTCGCGGAACTTGGCAAGTTAGACCGGGTCGCGCAAAAACGTATCGTACGGTTCTTTCAAGAGCGGGTTGCGGGCGTCTCCGATCCTCGCCAACAGGGGAAAGCGTTGACTGGGGAGAAGGCGGGCTTCTGGCGTTACCGGGTAGGCGACTACAGGGCAGTGTGTTTTCTCGATGATGACCGGCAGATTGTCAAAGTGATGCGGGTGGCGCACCGCAAGGATGTCTACCGTTGAAAAGTATTTTGGGTTCCGACAAGCTAGTTCTTTGATTTTGATTTCTTCTTGTTGTCCTTCTCGTCGGGAACTTCTCCCAGAAAATGTTGCACGTGGGCGACGACGTTGAACTGTTTGCCGTCGCGCTCGATTCTGAGTTTGCGTTCCTGGCCGGGCGTGCCTTCGAGCAGCGACCAGACTTGCCCCATCGTGGAGTCCGAAACGGGAATGCCGTCGACGGCGACGAGGTGGTCGCCAATTTGAACTCCGTCGGGTGGTCCGGGGACGCAGGGTTTGCCGTCGAAGTCGGCGATGCCGAGGATGGTGAAGCGGCCGTCGTCTTCGGGGCGGAGGGTGAATCCGATGACGTTGAAGTCGGGGGCGCGGAACGTGCTGCCGATATCGAAGTAGACGGTGGAGCGGGCATAGTCGAGGCCGACGCGGTAGTTGAGCAGGGCTTCCGATCCCAGCAGACCGATGGTGGCGATGCCGGCGCGTTTTTCAAACCATGACATTCGTTCCTTGGAAAAATCAGCCATGGGGACACTGGTGAGGTAGAGCGGGCCGTACTGCAGGCGGTCCACGCGCAAAAGCTTCCACGTGGGTTCCTCTGCCGATCCCCACATGTTGGCGGGGCCAACGGCGCCTGTGATATGGGGCCAGTCGGGGTGGGCGGCTTGCAGTTTATCGGAAAGATCCTGGGACAGAAAGCTGATCGATGCGCCTACATCGAGGGCGAGATTGTATTTTTTGTTTTCGATCTGGCTGGGGACCTGGATGAGTCCGTTCGCGGGGTTGACGAGGACTTTGCTGCTGACGCCTCTGAACTTCAGGGTTCCGGGTTGGGCGATGGTGAATTCGCGGTCGGGGAAATCGACGAGCACGTCGTAGTGGCGCAGGACGGAGGCGGGGAGATTGATTTCCGCGGACATGCCAGGAACCATCACCGACGCGGCGCTGACGGGCTTGAGCGGGATTTTTACTTCTTTGATATTTGCGAGGGAGATTTGCATGTCGCCGGCCTTGGGGTCGCGCAGCGTGATCGCGGCGGGCGGTGGGGCGGTGCAGGCTTTGTCGTCACAGGTGACGTTGAGTCCCATGAGCGTGGCGGCCCGGCGCGACATGGTGAGATCGGGATTGCCGTTGTCGACCCATCCGCGGATGCGTTTGGTGGTGCCGTCGGGGAGCGGGAGATAGACGTTGATGACTACGCGGTCGTGATCGAGCGTGATGGGGATGGTGACGGATTTGGCGGGCTGAGGCGCGGGTTTTGGGGGTTCCTGGGCGAAGGCGGCGGTGACCAGGGCTAGTGCGAGCAGAGTGCGGGAGCGCATGGAAAGATTGTAGCGGGTGCGGGGCGATCAACGAAAACCACAATCTAAAATCTAAAATCTAAAATCTAAAATCTAAAATCTAAAATCTTTAACCACTAACGGCACTAAGGTGCACGAAGGAAACGCAGGAACCACGGCGTGTGCGGAACGTCTTGTATAATCGCGGGTTTGGCTTTGTGTCTTTAATTCTTCTGGGGGAACGGTGACGCAGGCGGAGATTGGAATCATCGGGGGCAGCGGGCTGTACTCGATGCCGGGACTGAGCCGGGTGAAAGAAGTGCGCGTGAAGACGCCGTTTGGCGCGCCTTCGGACGCTTATGTGTGCGGGACGCTGGAGGGGCGCAAAGTGGCGTTTCTGGCGAGGCATGGGCGCGGGCATCGCATTCTGCCGAGCGAGTTGAATTTTCGCGCGAACATTCACGGGTTCAAGCAGTTGGGAGTCGAGAGGATCGTTTCTATTTCGGCGGTGGGATCGCTGAAGGAAGAACATAAGCCGCTGGAGTTTGTGATTCCGGATCAGTTTTTCGATCGCACGCGGCATCGCGTGGATACGTTTTTTGGCGGCGGGGTGGTGGCGCATATTGCGTTTGCCGATCCGGTGTGCGGAGAGCTGGCGGGGGTGGTCGAGGCGGCGTGCAAGAAAGTTGGCGTGGCGGGCAAGCGCGGCGGAACGTATTTGTGCATGGAGGGTCCGCAATTTTCTACGCGGGCGGAATCGAATGTGTATCGCGGACTGGGCATGGACGTGATCGGAATGACCAACCTGCAGGAGGCGAAGCTGGCGCGCGAGGCTGAGCTTTGCTACGTGACGGTCGCGATGGTGACGGATTATGACTGCTGGCATCCGCATCACGATTCGGTGACGGTGGATCAGATTGTGGCCGTGTTGCTCAAAAATGCTGAGAACGCTACGAAGGTGGTGCGGGCCACGGTGGCGGCGACGCCGCGGGAGCGCTCGTGCAAATGCGGGTCGGCGCTGGCGCATGCGATTTTGACGGATCCGAAAAAGATTCCGGCGGCGACGAAGAAAAAGCTTAGGTTGATTTTGAAGAGCAGTGGCTAGTGATCAGTGGCTAGTGGCCGGTAAAGACCCAGGCGACTACGGCTCTTACCAACCCCTACCCCCTATTTAGAGAGAGGATTCCGGCATTCCTAATGAGCATTCTGGTAGTGGGTTCGGTTGCGTTTGACGATGTGGCGTCGCCTTCGGGCAGCGTGAAAAATATTTTGGGCGGTGCGGCGACTTATTTTTCGCTGGCGGCCAGTTATTTCACGAAGGTGCGCGTCGTCGCCGTGGTGGGCGAAGATTTTGGAGCGGAGCAGGAACAGGTTTTCACAAAACGTGGGATCGACACGCGGGGCATCGAGCGCGCCGCGGGCAAAACGTTTCGCTGGGGCGGGAGTTACAGCGACAACTTGAACGAAGCGAAGACGACGTTTACTGATCTGAACGTTTTCGAAAAGTTCCAGCCGCGTATTCCGAGGGAATATGAAGGTACGGAGTTTTTGTTTCTGGCGAATATCCAGCCCACGCTGCAGGCTGAGGTGCGGCGCAAAATGCATGCGGTGCGGCTGACGGGTTGCGACACGATGAATTACTGGATTCAACGCACTCCGAAGGAACTCGCCGAGACGTTGAAGGTGGTGGACGTATTGTTGATCAACGATACGGAAACGAAAATGCTGGCGGGCGAGAGCAACCTGCCGCGGGCGGCGCACAAGGTGCTGGCGATGGGTCCGCAGGCGCTGGTGATCAAGCATGGGGAGTATGGCGCGACTATTTTTTTTCGCGAAGGCGCGTTTGGGATTGGGCGGCATCCGTTTCGCGCGCCCACGCTGCCGATTGAAGAGGTGAAGGATCCGACCGGGGCGGGGGATTCGTTTGCGGGCGGGTTTATGGGCTACATCGCTTCGCAGGAGGAGTTGAACCGCGAGGTGTTGAAGCGGGCGCTGTTCTACGGTGGCGTGATGGGATCGTTTGCCGTGGAGCGGTTTGGCACGGAGCGGTTGCAGGGGCTGACGCGCGAGGAAATTGACGAGCGTTTTCAGGTGTTCCGCGAATTGACGCATTTGGAATAATGCGTGACGGCAAAGACCACACCTCGGGCGAGCTCGCGCTGGGATGCTGAAATCCGGGTGCTGGCCTGGCTTGCGATGTGGGTTTCGGTTTTTTCCTTCCTGTTTTATTTCCGGCGCGGAGAAGTGCTGCTCTACGGCGACGCTGTTGCGCACA
The DNA here is from genome assembly GCA_963719575.1 of uncultured Acidobacteriaceae bacterium. Classification (GTDB taxonomy): domain Bacteria; phylum Acidobacteriota; class Terriglobia; order Terriglobales; family Acidobacteriaceae; genus Sulfotelmatobacter. Next base: position 241,306 of record CAVRCN010000017.1, on the reverse strand, counting down.
TCAACATCGCACGGCGCGTGTTCGATTCCAGAACTCCGGGGCTCTTGCAGTTGGGGACAGTCTGGCTGCCGCTGCCGCATCTGCTGATGATTCCGTTTCTCATTTCCAACGAAATGTGGCAGCGGGGCGTGGGCGGGTCGATTCCGTCGATGGTGGCGTATGTGTTCGGCGTGATCGGAATGTTCCGGCTGATGCGCGGAGTTTTATCGCGCGGAGTTTTGTCGCGTGAGAGCGAACCCGGCGGCGCGGCCAGAGTGGCGGCGTGGACGGCGGCCGCGGTTTATGGGGCGAATCCAAATCTGATTTACATGCAGAGCACGGCGATGGGTGAGGCGTTGTACCTGGCGCTGTTTATTTGGGCGGTGGTCTTCTTCAGCGAGTTTGTGGGCGGGGACGCGCGGGCGCTGACGAAGTGCGGGCTGTGCCTGGCGGCGGCTTGTTTGACGCGGTATGACGGATGGTTTCTGGCGGTGGCGATGGTGGTGGGAGCGGTTGCGAGCTACTCCCTAAGAGCGGGCGGCAGTCGGGATTCCCACCCCTTCGGCAAGCTCAGGGCAGGCTCTTCGAAAACCGCGAAGGGTGGGGCACCCAGTGTTTTTAGTTCGCTGTCTCGAACCGCGCTGGTGAGATTTGTTTTGATTGCGGCGGCTGGGCCTGCGTTGTGGCTGGCTTACAACGGCGTTGTCTATCGGAATCCGCTGGAGTTTGAGAACGGTCCTTATTCGGCGAAGGCGATTGAGAAGCGGACGCAGAGCGCGGGATCGGTGGGGCATCCGGGGACGGGGAATGTTTACGTAGCCGGATTGTACTTTCTGAAATCGGCGGAAGCGAACCTGGCGCAGAACGAGTGGCTGCAACGATTGTGGATTGTGCTGGCGGCGGCGGCGGGGTTCGCCCTGATCGTCGATGCCCGCAGAAAGCGCGAGACTGGGGCGCAAGGGAAGGACGCCACACCCGGCGCCGGCATATCGGTATCGCGATGGCGGTTGATTTTTCTCCTGGCTCCGGTGCCGTTTTATGCGCTGTCGATCGCTTACGGGGGAGTGCCGATTTTTATTCCGGCATGGTGGCCGTTTTCGCATTACAACGTGCGTTACGGATTGCAATTGCTGCCGGCATTTTCGGCGGCGGTGGGGATTCTGGCTTACACCGCCGTGCTCTCGAAACGATGGCCGAAGACGTGGCGGCGTGCGGCGCTTCTCGCATTGCTCGGGATGGTGGTTGTGAGTTACGGGCTCGTCTGGCGGGCCGGCCCGGTCTGCTATGAAGAGGCGGTCATCAATATGCACAGCCGGGTTACGTTGGAGAGGCAAGTCGCGGGCTGGCTGCACGCGCTGCCTGCGAACAGCACGCTGCTGATGAATCTGGGCGGGCATCCGGGAGCGGTGGAGCAGGCGGGGATTCCGCTGAAGCGCACGATCAACGAAGGCAATCATCGGGTGTGGATGCAGCCCTCCGATGCCGAGGGGTTGTGGGAACGCGCGCTGGCGAATCCCGCGGCCCTGGCCGATTATGCGCTGGCTTTCGACGGCGACGATGTTTGGCGGGCAACGCAGGGTCGCGGTTTCAAAGCTCTGGTCGTGATTCGGGTGACGGGCCAGCCGGAGGCGATTCTCTACCGCTTGCGGTAATCAGCAGCGTTACCTCGCGATGCGTTGTGAGGCGGAGTTGCGGTGATAAAATCCAGCCACCAGAGGGCTTTTCCAGCGGCTGTTTTTCTGGCCGCTTTTTCCGGCTCTCGCTTCGAGCCCTCGGAAATTCGCAATGAACTGGCAGAATATTCTCGATCTGCTGCACCGGGAGATGGCGACGGGGTTCGTCACGGATTCCCTGGTGCGGCTGGTGGTGGCGGCGATTCTGGGGGGGATCATTGGGCTGGAGCGCGAAATCAGGCACCGGCCGGCGGGGTTGCGCACGAATATGTTCATCTGCTTCGGCGCGGCCATGTTCACGATTTTGTCGGACGGGCTGGCGGTGGAACATCTTGGCGATCACACGCGCATCGCGGCGCAGATTATTCCCGGCATCGGGTTCATCGGCGCGGGATCGATTCTGCACACCCGCGGGCTCACCTCAGGGCTGACCACGGCGGCCACGTTGTTTGTGGTGGCAGGGGTGGGAATGGCCGTGGGTGGCGGGCTTTACCTGACCGCGACTTTTGCGACCGGCGCAATTCTGATCGCGCTATTTTCTTTAGGCCATCTTGAGCAGACCTTCAACCTGAAGACGTTGTTGATGAGTTACGAAGTGAAGGGCGCAAGTGTGGACGAGATCAGCCAGGAAGTAAACCGCATCCTGGAGGCTGAGCATCGCATGATGCAGAACGTGGTGAGCGGAAGCACGGGACAGTACATCCGGTTGCAGTTTGATGTGAGCGGGTGCAGGGGTGAGCAGGACGAGTTGCTGCGGCGGCTGAAGGCTTCGACCGTTCTGGGCGGCGTGATTTCGTTGGGCCCGGTGGAACTGGAGTGAGTGTAGCGTCTGGGGTGATTCCGTTTGTGAAGGCCAGCGCGTGCGGGAATGATTTTTTGCTGATTGATGGATCATTGATCGGGAGCTTACTGGCTCCGGCTGAGATTGGTGTGTTTACCCGACGCATCTGCGATCGGCACGAAGGCGTGGGGGCGGACGGCGTGGAGTGGATGCTGCCGCATGCCGCGGCGGACGTGGAGATTAAACTCATCAATGCCGACGGCTCCGCGGCGGAAATTTCCGGCAACGGCACGCGCTGCGTCGCCGCGTACTTGTGTGAGGAGCGGGGCAAAGAGACCATCCGCATTCAAACCGGTGCGGGATTGAAAGTGTGCGTTCTCACTGCGCGCAGCGATGCCGGATACGAATTTGAGATGGGCATGGGCGAGGCGGTGGTTGAGAAAGCGTTGACCGTTTTAACCGGCTTTGACGAAGTTTGGGGTATTCCGGTTTCGATTGGCAATCCGCATTATGTGGTTTTTGTAAACCGGTTCGACGAGAACTGGCAGGCGCAGGCCGCGGATATTCAGCGCTATTCCAGATTTGAGCACGGCGTAAACGTTGAATTGGTTATGCCCGAAGGTAAGCACGACCTGCACGCCCGCTTTTTTGAACGCGGGGTGGGAGAAACACAATCGTCCGGGACGGGTTCTTGTGCCGCGGCGGTGGCGGCGATATCGACGGGCAGATTTCAATCGCCGGTGAAAGTGCATGCTCCGGGAGGAACGCAAACCGTTCGCTGGGAAAATAATCAGGTGTTTCTGCGCGGATCGGCGCGGTTGGTGTGCAGGGGAGAATTCTTCTTGCGTTGATCTTCTTGAAAAGTGATTTCCCAAAGTAATCGGATTGTCTGCCGCGACAGGTTTCTGACTTCATGCCTCGTTCAAACTCTTCGCGCATCAAGCCGCCCGCTCTCCGGCCCGGAGATACGATCGGCATCGTGGCTCCAGCCAGCAATCTCAGGCGCAGCGAACTCGCGGCTGGCTGTGAGGCTTTGCGGCGGGCCGGGTACGAGCCGTTCTATTTCGATTCCATTCTCGATCGCGATCTTTATTTTGCCGGATCGCTCGAGCGGCGCATTCGCGAGTTGGCGGAAATGTTCGCGCGGCCGGACGTGCGGGCGATTTTGTGCGCGCGCGGCGGCTATGGCGCGAACTATCTGCTCGAAGCGCTCGATCTGGATGCGATCCGGAGCAATCCGAAGATTTTCATCGGCTATAGCGACATCACCACGCTGCTTACTTATTTTGTAGACGCCGGCGGGCTGGTAACTTTTCATGGGCCGATGGCGGCAAAAGATTGGGCACGCGCCGGTGGCGTGGATGTGCCTTCGTGGCAGGCGGCGCTCGGCGGTGCAGCGGCGTGGGAACTCAAGCTGGGCGCGGATTCCGGCGTGAGCGGACTGGTCGACGGTGCGGCCGAGGGAATTCTTTACGGCGGGTGCCTCTCGATTCTGGTGGCTTCGCTGGGCACGCCTTACGAGATCAAGACGGATGGCACGATTCTGTTTCTGGAGGATATCGCGGCCAAACCGTATCAGGTGGATCGCATGCTCATGCAGTTGAAGCTGGCGGGGAAGCTCGACGGGGTTCACGGAATTATTTTTGGCGAGATGATGGATTGCGTGCAGAATGCAAATCAGGGCTATACGCTGCAGGAGGTCGTTACGCGAATTGTCGGAGACCTGGGAGTGCCGGTGGCGTATGGTTTGCGCTCGGGGCATGTGACGGCCGGGAACATTACGCTGCCATTTGGAGTGCGGGCGGGATTGACGGTTCGCGCTGGCTTGGTGGGGCTGAAGATTCTCGAAGCCGCGGTGACGGTTTCGTGAGGACGCGACTGGGCGCTTGTAAAAAGCTAAGAGCTAAGAGCAAAAGCGAGAGCTAACCGCAAAGGTCGCAGAGGTCGCGAAGGGCGCGAAAAAAGATTCATGAACCAAGCCAGACACATTCATATGATCGGAATCTGCGGGACGGCTATGGCGTCGCTTGCCGGAATGCTGAAGCAGCGCGGGTTTCGCGTGACTGGATCGGACGCAGCGGCGTATCCGCCCATGTCGGATTTTCTGCGGGAGTTGGGGATTCCACTGGCGCAGCCCTTTGACGCGCGGAATCTCGAACCGCGGCCGGATCTGGTGGTGGTGGGAAATGCGATTTCACGCGGTAATGTTGAACTGGAGCAGGTGCTCGACCATCGGCTTGCATTCTGCTCGCTGCCGCAACTTTTGCACGACGAATTCCTGCGCGGCAAGGAAGTTCTGGTGGTCGCCGGAACGCACGGCAAAACCACAACCACTTCCATGCTGTCGTGGATTTTTCATTGCGCGGGGCTGCAACCGTCGTTTCTGATCGGCGGCATTGCTGAAAATTTTGGATCGAGCTTTCATCTGGGGCGGGGAAGGCATTTCATTGTGGAAGGCGACGAATACGACACTGCGTTCTTCGACAAGGGCCCGAAGTTTCTGCATTATTTTCCAGACTCGATCGTCCTCACCTCGGTGGAATTTGACCACGCCGATATTTACAAGGATCTGGACGCGGTGGAGACGGCGTTCAAGCGCCTGGTGAATCTGATTCCGCGGCGTGGACGCATCGTCGCCTTTGATGGAGCGGCGGGCGACGCCGCGGAGAGTGCGAGTCTGGAGCGCTGCCTGGCCAAGACGTTTTGCCCAGTCGAGCGTTACGGCGGCGGAGCGCGCTCGCAGTGGCGTGTCAGCGATCTTCGGCTGGAGCCGGGGCGAACCACGTGGTCGGTGCTGCATGAGGGCAGTCCGTGGGCGGAGTTTGAGTTTGCGCTGGCGGGAGAATACAACGTGTGGAACGCCACGGCGGCCGCGGCTTTGGCGGCGGCCTGCGACATTTCTAAAGACGAAATTGCGGCTGCGCTGAAAACTTTCAAGAGCGTGAAACGGCGGCTAGAGGTCAAGGCGCAAGTGAACGGAATTACAGTGATTGACGATTTTGCGCATCATCCCACGGCGATTGCCGGCACGCTCAGGGCGTTGCGCGCGCGCTATGCGGGCGCGCGGCTGTGGGCGATTCTCGAGCCGCGGTCGAACACTTTGCGTCGGCGCGTATTGCAAAGTGATTTGGCGCGCAGCCTGGCGTTGGCCGATGAAGTGGTGGTGGCGGGCGTTTTCCGTTCTGAAGCGGTGCCGGAAAACGAACGGCTGGAGTTGCCGGAACTCGCAGCGGAGATCCAGAAAAATGGGCGTCGCGCGCGGCTGCTGGCCGATGCCGATGCGATCGTCGAAACCATCGCTCCGGAAATGCGCAGCGGCGATGTGGTGGCGATTCTTTCCAACGGCGGCTTCGGAGGAATCTACGAGAAGCTGCCGGCAAGATTGAAGGCGCTGGCGGGCGAGAGCGCGAGCGGCGAACCGGCCGGTGCGGCGGGTAAAAAGAACGGGTAAGAGATGAGAAAGACATCAGACAGGTGCAAGCCAGTTTTTTCGCGTGTCCAAACGTTGGCGATTCTGCTCGCTGCACTGTTCGTCGCGTGGGCGGCCGCCGCACAAAATGTCGCTCCGCCGGTCCCGGTCACATACTATGTGATCTCCCTTGCCGCGCCGGAACAGCATCTCGTCGAGGTGCAGGTTTCTCTTCCCGCAGGAGCGGCGCAACGCGAGTTGCAGCTACCCGTGTGGAACGCGCTCTACCAGGTGAGGGACTTTGTGCAGTACGTGAACTGGGTGCGCGCCAAAGACCGCGCGGGACGGCCGCTCGCGGTCCGCGAGTTGCACAAGAGCCTCTGGCAAATCAGCGGTGCCGAGCGCGGTGCAATTGTTGAGTACCAGATATTCGTCGATTCTTTTGGCCCGTTCGGCGCGCAGTTCAACGCGCACCACGCCTTTTTTAATCTGGCGCAGGTTCTGATGTATCCCGTGGACGCCCGTAACGCGCCCATGGCTGTCCGTTTCAATCGTGTGCCTGAGGGATGGCGCATCGCGACCCCGCTGGCATCGTCGGCCGATGGAGGATTCGTCGCTGAGAACTACGACTGGCTGGTGGATTCTCCGGTGGAGATTGGAACTTTTCAGGAGTCGGATTTCGACGAAGCTGGCGGACATTTTCGCGTGATCGTGGACGCGGAGCCGGCTGACTACGACATGGTGAAAATCGTCGGCGAACTGCACAAGATTGTGGCCGCCGCCATCAGCTGGATGAACGACCGTCCCTTCGATTCTTACATGTTTCTCTATCACTTTCCGCGCGGGCCAGGGGGCGGCGGCATGGAACACGCTTACTCTACCGCGATCGATTTGAACGCGGACGCGATGGCCCGCAGCTCCGAGGTTCTGTCGACGGTAACGGCGCACGAATTTTTCCACCTCTGGAACGTGAAACGCATTCGCCCAAGCACGCTCGAACCCGTGGATTACACGAAAGAAAATTACACGCGGGCACTGTGGTTCAGCGAGGGCGTCACCAGCACCGCGGAAGGCGTGATTCAGTTGCGCGCGGGCTTGCTCGATGAGAAGCGCTATCTCGAACGTCTGGGCGATGAGATCACCGAGCTCGAACGGCGTCCCGCGCACCTGACGCAGTCGGCGGAAGACTCCAGCCTCGACGCCTGGCTCGAAGGCGATCCGTATTACCGCCGTCCCGAGCGCAGTATTTCTTACTACAACAAAGGTGATCTGCTTGGAGTCGTGCTCGATCTCGCCGTGCGCGATGCCACGCACGATCATGCTTCGCTGCGCGAGGTTATGCAGTGGATGAACCAGAACTACGCCAAGAAAGGGCGCTTCTTCCCCGATTCCGACGGCGTGCGCGAAGCCGCCGAGGCGGTGAGCCACGCGAACATGGCGTCGTTTTTTGCCAAATACGTGGCGGGAACCGAAGAAATTCCCTGGGATGATTTTTTCCGCAGCGTTGGACTCAAGGTGACACAGGAGTCGAATGCCGTGCCCGACGCGGGTTTTATCGCATCACGGAATTTCGATGGGCCCATGCTGGTGGGCGCAGTCACTGCAGGCAGTGATGCTGAGCGCGCGGGCTTGCAGGTGGGCGACACGATTCTCGAAATTCAAGGCAAAGCTGTGGGACAAGAGTCGCGTGACGAGTTGGCGCGCCTTGCTCCCGGCGACATGCTCGCGGTGAAAGTCCGGCCGCGGCGCGGCGCGGAGCGCGAACTGAAATGGAAAATTGGCAGCCGCCAGGAAATTTCTTATCAGCTGAAGGATCTGGAAAACATTACCGCGGAACAGCGCGCGCGCCGCGCCGCGTGGCTGAAGGGTGAAGCCGAACCCGCGTCTCCGCCACCGGAGTCTCATAAATAAATGATCCGCACCATCGTGATGCTCGCCTTCTGGGGCCTGGCCGCTCTCGTGGCGGCGCTGATCGGTTTTCCCTGGACGTTTATTTCTGGCGACATTCGCCTGCTGTACCGCATGTTCATGTGGGGATGCTGGTGGGGCGTGTGGCTCACCGGCGTGCGCGTGCAGACCGTGGGACTCGATTCGCTCGACAAGTCGCGCACCTACGTGTTCATGACGAACCACGTTTCGAATCTCGATCCGCCGATACAGACTCCGCTGATTCCGCGTCGCACTTCCGTCATGGTGAAGAAGGAGTTGTTCCGCTTTCCGATTCTGGGGCGGGCCATGCGCATGGGATCGCTGGTGCCGGTGGATCGCGGCAATCGCGATGCCGGCATCGAGGCGGTGAAAGCCGCGAAGGCCGTGGTCGAGCAGGGCCTCAACATGACGATCTATGTGGAGGGCAAGCGCTCCTTCGATGGCAAGCTGCTGCCCTTCAAGAAAGGGCCGTTTTATCTGGCCATGGAGTGCGGCGTCCCGGTGGTTCCCATCACGATTGTGGGCACGTTTTACGCGATGCCGAAGTCTCGCTTCGCGATCAAGCCGGGGCTGGTGCAGGTGATTTTTCATCCTCCAATCGAGCCCAAGGATTTCGGCAGCCGGGAGGAGTTGATGGAGAAAGTGCGCGCAGTGATCGACAGTGGGCTGCCGAAGGAGTTCCAGAGCGTGAATGTCGAAGCTCCATGGGAAGATTCCGGGCGCTCGCAGGATGCGATTGGGTAGTGCACTCTAGCGGCGGGTGCCCCATTTCTCGCGTCCTTTGCGAGAAGTGGGCTTTTACCCAATGGGTTCCCTCCGTCGCGAATGCTTCTCCAGGAATTCGACGCCACCTCAGCCCTCGTTACCTTTCCTTCGTAACGCCCGCGCCATTTCCGGCAACTTCGGCAGAATCGCGGAATACTTCAACCACAATTTGTGGTCGACGGCCGGCGCGCCGCTCACCAAAGCGCCTGCCGCAATATCGTTGGCCACGCCACTTTGCGGAGTGACAATCGCGCCTTCGCCGACTTTGCAGTGGCCGACCACACCGACTTGTCCGGTAAGGATCGCGCGCGCGCCGATTTCCGTCGAGCCTCCTAGTCCGACCTGCGAGCACAGCAATGCATCTTCGCCTACGCTCGATCCGTGGCCCACTTGCACCAGGTTATCGATCTTCACGCCGCGTCCAATGCGAGTCTCGCCCACGCTGGCGCGGTCGATGCAGGCGTTTGCCTGGATTTCCACATCGTCGCCAATCACCACCGAAGCCGGTTGCGGAATCTTGTGCCAGCGGCCTTCCGCAGTCTTGGCGAAGCCAAAACCGTCGGCGCCCACCACCACGCCGTTCTGCAACAGGACGCGGTCTCCGAGCTTACAGTTCTCCCGCACCACCACGTGCGCGTGCGCGAAAAAGTGGCTGCCAATTTTCACTCCGCGATAGATGACCACGTGCGCCAGCAACACCGCGTTCTGCCCGATCTCGACATTTTCGTCGATCACCACGTAAGGACCGATGTGAGCATGCGCTCCCACCTTCGCCGTCGGATGCACCACCGCGGTCGCGTGCACGCCTGGCGCGTAGTGCAATGGCTGATGGAACAGTTCGAGAGCGCGCGCGAAGCTGAGATAAGGATCTTTCGCGCGCAGCATGGCCGCCGGGATGGCAGGGAAGTCCTCGGCGACGATTACCGCGGAAGCCCGCGTCGAGCGCGCCGCGGCCGCGTACTTGGGATTCGAGACAAAACTGAGTTCTCCCGGGCCCGCCTGGTCGATTGCGTTGAGCCCGGTGATTTCCGTTTCCGGAGAACCGTTTTCGAGGCGCGCGTGGAGTGCAGCAGCAATGGCAGAGAGTTTCATGGGATTAGGGAAACGACTAAATCGTACACCACGGTCAAGGGCCGACGACCGATGGCCACGACAAAATGGAGAACTGTTCCCTCAGGAACGTTTCAACGTACAAAAGTGTAGTTAAATGTGACACGAGGGCGTCAGGCACTTGGCGGTGGGTATGACCGCATCACTCGCGACCACAAACCGGTTGGGCGCCTTCGCATCTACCCCCTTCGCATCTACCACCTTGGGGAGCCGCAAGCGTATGGACCACCCTTCGAAAACATCTCGAGGGTGGACCATCTGCCGCACTTAAGGGCAATCGTTGTTTGCCAGGTCGGTACCAACCAGCCGAAACGTATTCGAACCGGCAAATGACGAAGGCACGCCGAATATACCGTCTTGAGCAAGTGTAATTGTGTTGCCTGTAACGGTGGCGGAATGGCAACGCAAAACCACGGCGTCGCTGACGTTCGTGATCTTGTTCGATTTGACCGTGGCACCGTCTTGAGTGATCTCGATCCCCCATCCGAGCTGTTGTGCAGGGTATTCCCCGACGATTGTGTTCCCGGAAATCGTGGCCGATGGCGCATCATCAATGATACCGACGTAAGGATTCAGCTGTAGTCCGGGTACAGGGTGAATGAAATTGCCGCTCACCACACCGCCGACATCCGACAGATATATGCCGGCCGGCAAAGCCCAGTTAATGAGCAACTGGTTTCCCGTGATGTTCACCGTCAGTCGAACATTGGGCAGCGGTTCCTGGGCCACGGCGATGATGCCGCTGTCAGAAAAGCTGTCCGAAATTGTCACTGACGTAGTGTCACTGTTGGCATTCTCTACCCATATGCCCCATCCAGGACAATACGGGGAGCCGTTTTCAAGCGATTCAAAGGTGACGCCGTTGAGCTTTCCCGATGCCCCGGCGTAGTAAAAGCCGACCTGCGGCGGGGTAGGGCACGACGCGGTCGTGTCCACGTTTATGTCTTGAATCGTGACCGGCCCGGTCGTGACCCAGACAATTGGGACCAGCTCCTGAATCAACACTGGGCTTTCGGTCACTGAGGGGTTAGTCGGTGGATAGATCGTCACCAGGCTCGAACCTGCCGCCACCGTCCCTCGCAAGGTCAAAGGCTTCGAGATGATCACCTGCTCCTGGTAGAGTCCCGGACAGACATTGACCGTCGATCCCGGTGTGACATTGGAAGAGGTGACGGCAGCCATGATCGTGGGAAAGCTTCCTTTATGGCAAGTTCCCACCCAATACGTGCTTGCCGACAGCGGGCAAGCGCACACAACCAGCATGACTAGCGACCAGATCGCCTTCGACGACATAACTTTCTCCTTTAGCGGATGGGGAAGGCCGAACCTGTATTTCTTGCTTGCTTCAAACGTCGAAAAATGGGGGGAGACGACCAGAATCTGGCTAATGATTCGCTACACGTACGGTCGGTAACATTACACCTTTGGTTTAAGGGATGACAAGCGTTAACCGCGCTTTTGGAACTCTCGAAACCGCGCATACAAATCGAAATTCCGCACTTAGCATTCTTATTCTTCGAACAGGGTTACCTGCCGCTGGTCGTCGGCGTCGCGGCGACGGCGGCGGGCGGCGCCGATCACGGCCAGCACGGTCAGCGAATCCAGAGCGGTGCGGGGAACGAAGATGCGCTGCGTGTTCGAGCGCAGGTCAGGAGGATTCACCAGATATCCCTCGGGCATGTTCTGGGTAAGGTCGGCGGGCATCAGACCCTCGAGAATCTCGTTGTCCTTGAAGCGCAGGCGCACCCACAGGCCTTCGGACCGTGGCCGCGAAGTGAACGTCTTGCGGGTGAGCGACTCGGAATCGCCAAACTCGCGCACGAAATAGACGCCCTTGATCTCGCGCAGGTCCATGCTGATGACCGTGCCTGACGTGTTGAGCAGTTCGAGCTTGCCGTCCTGCACAAACTGCGCGGCCACGTAACCGGAGACGGAGTCCCGGTCCATCTTGCGGACAACGACTTTTTTGTGCGTGGAGGGCATGAATCTGCTTTCGGCTGTCGTGGTGCGTGCCGCCAGGGCTTCGGGCTTCAGCTATCGGGCTTCGGCCTGGCACGTACGCAGTCACGTACGCAGTTGCGTACGCAGTAGTAAGCACGATCTTGTCATCCCGAACCGGGCCGAAGGCCGGGTGACGGACCTTACGTCTGACAACCTCATTCCTGCCGCAAACGGGAACGCCTTCGCTGCACGCATCGTGACGGCACCCGCCAGCGCCCCTGCCGCTTCACGCCCATCGTAGGGTCCCTCACCGCGCCTTCGGCGCACTTCGGGATGACATCGGCGTTAGCTGAAGCCCAGAGCCCGAAGCATGATAGCCCAAGCCGGTTGCGAAGCCTGATAGCCGAAGCCCGAAGCCCGCCCCACGATTCTCGCACCTTTTTGGGAAAAACTCCCGGCATACACCTTGGCAGTAGCCAAATCGTTAACGTTGTGTTATTTTCTGTAGTTTGTCGAAGGTCACCCCGATTTATCTAAGTAGTTGGAATTAAGCCACTTGCATCCGCGGGCGGAAGCGGGCGAAGGCTTGGGCCCCGGGCTCTGTGGAAATCTTGTGGAAAATTCCGCAAGCGGATCATCCGGCTGGGCTGCACATCGCATCTGAACGGCTGGTTGAGGCGGGGTTGAGGCAGTACGAAGCGCTCTAAAACGAATGGCTGACTACATTTACACCATGGAAATCCGGTTGACTCCGGATCAACTCAAAGGGGTCAGCCTGATCCAGGAAGTTGCCCGCGCCGCCGGAATGAATCTTTACCTCACCGGCGGGGCTATCCGCGACATTATCAGCGGCTTTACCATCCGCGACCTCGACTTTACCGTCCAGGGTAATCCCCTCAAGCTGCAAAAAGAACTCGAGAAGGCCGGAGCGCACGTCGCGGCACTCGAAGAAGAATCACGGACGATTTTCCTGTCGCTCCCCGGCAATGCGCGCGCCGAAATCAGTATGGCCCGCACCGAGCGCTTCGAGAAGACGGGCAAGCCGCCCATCGTATCCCCAGCCACCATTCATGAAGACCTGCGCCGCCGCGATTTCACCGTCAACGCCATGGCGCTGTCGTTGAATGAAGGATCGCGCGGGCTGCTGCTGGACCCGTTCAACGGCGTCGCCGATATTGAAGCCAAGCTAATCCGCGTCCTGCACAACTATTCGTTCCTGGAAGATCCTTCGCGGATGATCCGGGCTACGCGTTTTGCCACGCGCTTCCATTGGCAGATCGAAGAACGCACCCAGGCCCGCTACGACGCCGCCAAGGAAGGCAAGTACATCGACCACATCCTGCGCGGTTCCATCGGGCATGAGATTGCCGCGCTCGCGCATGAGGACGACCCGCTGCAGGTGGTCAAGAACCTTGAAAAAGAAGGCTGGCTGGAAATTCTGCATCCACATTGGAACACGTCGAAAGTGGACAGCAGCGGCCTCAGCCAGCTCATGAAGACGCGCCAGCACATGGTCGATCTCGGGTATGCCCCGGATGCCGGGCCGGCGGTGATGTACTTCTTGACGGCGCGCCTTTCCGAGAAAGACGTTGCGGATTTGTGGAAGCTGATTCCGCGCAAGGATCTGGTCGATGCCTGGCGCGATATCGAAACCCACGCCAAGGAACTGGCCAAGCGCCTGACCGGCAAGGAAGCCGCAACGCCCTCGCGCACCTGGAACCTGCTTTCGTCGGCGCGGCCGGAGATGATTCTTTTCCTCGCCGTGACCGCGAAGCAGCAGGTGGTGGAACAGAAGATCAAGAATTTCCTGACGAAATGGCGTCAGGTGCAGCAGCGGATTCCGCTGCCGGAAATGACGGAACTGCTGATCACACCGCAGCTGCCGGAGTATCCCAAGATCGCGCGCGACGTCTTCATGCTGTTGCTCGACGGCAAACTGCGCTCCCGCACCGAGACGCTGAAGTTTTTGAAGCCGTTTGCGCCTCCGCCCCCGCCCCCGCCGCCTCCGCCAAGACGCGGCCGTGCCGCCAAGGCTGCGGCTGGCGCTCCGGCGCCCGCGCCTGCTGCACCCGGGAAAAAAGGCGAGGTGGCCGGTAAAGGCAAAGGAAAGGCTGCGGCGGTCGCGCCAGCTGCAGCGACGCCGCCAGCAGCGCCTGCAAAGACGGACGGCAAGACCAAGTCCAAGGCCGACGCCAAATCCGCGGCTTCGCAGAAGTCGAAAGCCGAACCTGCCAAGCCGGTGGTGAAAGCGCCTTCGAAGCCTGCGCCGAAACCTAACCCCAAGCCCGCCTCGAAACCCGCCCACAAACCTCCGGGAAAAAAGGCCAAGACAAAGAAACGGTAGAAAGCCTTCAGGATCAGCATCTTTCGAGGCTTGTGATTTACGTTGCAGGGGCCCGAAACGGGCTTATAATATAAGCATATGCGTCGCCTTTGTGCCTTCGCGACGTTCCTTTCGCTGACCTTTGCGCTGCCGTTGTTTGCGCAGCACGGGGGTGGGCATGCTTCCTCTGGTGGACACGGTGGCGGCTTTGGGGGAGGCCACAGCAGTTTCAGCGGCGGTCACAGCAGCTTTTCCGCGCCTCGATCCAATCACTCTTACAGCGGCATGAGTTCCAGAGCTGGGTACGGTGCCCATTCTGCTTCTGGCGCACGTTCTTACGGAGGATCTCGAGCCTATGCTCCGGCCTTCCATCCACCGGAGCATGCTTTCTCGGTCGACCACTCGGCCAACCACGCAGCCTCCGTGAATCGTTTTGACTATGCGAACCGCATCGACGGGGCGCGCTTCCGAATCCGCAAGCGCGGCTTCGCCGGTCCCTGGCGTTACGGATATGCCGGCTGGTACGGATACTACAATCCCTATTTCTACGATCCTTACTGGTGGGGGGATTCGTCTTCGTACTACGACGATAGCCAAGACCAGCAGGACCAGGATTATGCCCAGGGCAACGTGATCGACCAGCAAGGTCCGGACGATCAGGGCGCGCAGGGCAACTACGGGGAGAACTATAACGACGGTGGAGACCAGGATGCTTACGCGCGATCGGCTCCTTACGAGCCTAGGCACTCGGAACTGACCGCTCCCTCGGCGCCGACCACGCTGGTTTTTCGCGATCAGCACAAAGAAGAAATCCAGAACTACGCCATCGTGGGCAACACCCTGTTCAGTTTCTCGGCGGAGCGTACGCAGAAAATTCCGCTCGCGGACCTGGACATTCCAGCGACCACCAAGGTCAACGACGACCGCGGGGTGAATTTTAAAGTGCCCGGCGAAAGCCAGTGAGGCTGACGAGGAAACCGTCGAGCTTCGCTCGACGGACAGCCGGGGGCGGCTGTCCCCACATGAGCATCTTCCGAAATTGCAGATTTCAGATTTATGATTTCAGGTTGAACGTCAACCACGTAAGAGTTCAATCTGCAATCTGAACTCTAAAATCTACAATCTGCAATTCGCCTTATCCCAGCGCTTCCCGCTTTTCCGGCATCTCCCGGACTGAGATTGGGAGATTCTCTACACCTGTGGATAAGTGGGCGCTCCACCGTCCACGTTTCCCGTTAGAATGGCCTCAACGCAGAATCCAACGGAGCCCATGTCCCAATTCGTTCACCTGCACCTGCATACCGACTACTCCTTGCTGGATGGCGCTTGCGATGTTGAAAAACTTTGCCAGCGCGTGAAAGAGCTGGGGATGCCCGCCGTCGCCATGACGGACCACGGCAATATGTTTGGGGCGGTGCACTTCGTCAATGCCGCGCACAAATTTGACGTGAAGCCCATCGTCGGTTGCGAGCTTTACGTCTGCAAGAAAGACGATCACCGCGCGCCGCCCGAGGGCGATACCTACAACCATCTGCTGGTGCTGGCGGAAAACGACGAAGGCTACCGCAATCTGGTGAAGATTACTTCCGAGGCGTCGCTGCATGGCTTTTATTACAAGCCGCGGGTGAGCAAGAAGTTTCTGGCGGAGCACTCGCGCGGGCTCATCGGGCTCTCGGGGTGCCTGAAAGGCGAAGTCGCCGAGCGGCTGACGGAAGGGAACTACGAAGCCGCACGCGCGGCCGCGGGCACGTTCGCCGACATTTTTGGCAAGGAAAATTTCTTCCTCGAGATTCAGGATCAGGGACTGGCGATGGAGCACCGCATTCATCCCGGCCTGTTCCAGCTGGAAAAAGATCTCGGCCTGCCGCTGGTGGCCACCAACGACAGCCACTACCTGTGTGAAGAAGACGCGCACGCGCAGGACGTGATGGTCTGCATCCAGACCGGCAAGTCGATTCACGACACTGCCCGTATGAAATTCGAGGGCACGCAATTCTTCGTGAAGAGTCACGACGAAATGATGCGCGTGTTCAAAGACGCGCCGCAGGTAGTGAGCCGCACGCTGGATATTGCCGGGCGCTGCAACCTGCGCCTGGAAAAAATTGCCACACCGTTTCCGGAATTTGACGTTCCGCCCGGCTACACGTTAGACAGTTATTTTGTTCATGTCACGCGGGAAGGTTACGCGAAGCGCCTTGAAGCGCTGCGGCCTCAGCGCGATCAGGGCAAGCTGAAGCATTCGCTCGCCGACTATGACCAGCGGCTGGAGCGTGAACTGGCGATCATTCAACAGATGCAGTTTTCCGGGTATTTCATGATCGTGTGGGACTTCATCCGCTACGCCAAAGAGCGCGAAATTCCCGTGGGTCCGGGCCGCGGATCGGCGGCCGGGTCGCTGGTTTCCTACGCGCTCGGAATCACCGATCTCGATCCGCTGCAGCATGAGTTGCTGTTCGAGCGCTTTCTGAATCCGGAGCGCGTGTCCATGCCCGATATCGACATCGACTTCTGCATGAACCGGCGCGGCGAAGTGATCAACTACGTCACGCAAAAATACGGGCGCGACAACGTGGCGCAGATCATCACCTTCGGCACTATGGCGGCGAAGGCTGCGATCAAAGACGTGGGCCGCGCCATGGACATCCCTTACAGCGATGTCGATCGCATCGCCAAAATGGTGCCCACGCAGCTCAACATCACGATTGAGCAGGCGATTGAAGATTCTCCGCAGCTGCGCGAAGCGATCGAAAAAGATGGCCAGATTCGCGAACTGATTCAGACTGCGAGAAAGCTGGAAGGGCTGGTTCGCAATTCCGGAGTGCACGCCGCCGGGGTGGTGATCTCTCCCCGGCCGCTCACGGAGCTGGTTCCGCTGCACAAGACCAAAAACGACGAAATCGTTACCGCCTTCGACATGGTCGCCATCGAAAAGATGGGGCTGTTGAAGATGGATTTTCTCGGGCTGACCACGCTGACGATTCTCACCGACACGCTCAAGCTGATCCTGCAGACGCGCGGCACGCCGATCACGCTGGAACAGATTCCGCTCGAAGATGCGGAGACCTATCAGAAAGTTTTTCACAAGGGGCTGACTTCCGGCGTCTTCCAGTTTGAATCGCACGGCATGCGCGACGTGCTGCGCAAATATCAGCCGAACTCGATTGAAGATCTCACCGCGCTGAACGCGCTCTACCGGCCCGGGCCGATTCAGGGTGGCATGATCGACGACTTCGTTGACCGCAAGCATGGGCGCAAGAAAGTGGAATACGAACTGCCCGAACTGCAGGAGATTCTGCAAGAGACGCTAGGCGTGATCGTGTATCAGGAGCAGGTGATGCAGATCGCGAACCGGCTGGCGGGATATTCGCTGGGAGAAGCCGATTTGCTGCGCCGTGCCATGGGCAAGAAAAAAGCGGAAGAAATGGCGCAACAGCGCGAGCGTTTTGTCGAAGGCGCTGCGCAGCGCAAATTTCCGGCGAAGAAAATCGAAAAGATTTTCGATTTGATGGCGCAGTTTGCCGGCTACGGATTCAATAAGTCGCACTCGGCCGCTTATGCGCTGCTGGCCTATCACACGGCGTATCTCAAGACGCATTATCCGGTCGAGTTTATGGCCGCGTTGCTGACCTCAGTCACGGGCAGCACCGATGACGTGGTGAAGTACATCAACGAGTGCCGCGAGATGGGCATTGCCGTGGACGCACCGGACATCAACGTGTCGGATGCGAACTTCACGCCGCACGGCGAAGCGATCCGTTTTGGGCTGGCCGCGGTGAAGAATGTTGGCGGCAACGCCATCGAGTCGATTGTCGCGGCGAGAAAAAAGCTGGGACGGTTCAAGTCGATTTACGAGTTCTGCGAGAACGTTGACTTGCGGCTGCTCAACAAGCGCGTGCTGGAGTCGTTAATCAAGAGCGGCGCCATGGATTCTCTGGGCCGGCGCGCGCAGTTGATGGAAGTACTCGACAAGGCGATGGAACGCGCGCAGAAAGCGCAGCGTGACGCGGAATCCGGCCAGCACGGCCTGTTTGGCGTGTTTCAGCAGGATGACACCGAGGCCGGCAACGATAAACTTCCCAATGTTCCTGACTGGGACGAGCACACGCGCCTGACCGCCGAAAAAGAAATTCTCGGGTTCTTCATCAGCGGGCATCCGCTGGAAAAATACAAAGACAAATTACAGGACCTGCAGGCACTCAGCACCGCGGACCTGGCCGGCTGGAAAAATTCTACGGGCAAGGATGAGACGATCGCCATCGCCGGAATCATTGGTAATGTGCGTGTGCTCAAATCGAAGCGCGGCGATTTCTACGCGCAGGCCACTCTTGAAGATATGTCCGGCTCGATCGACATGATTGTTTTTCCCGAGGCTTACAAACGCATTGGCGAGAAAGTGAAGCTGGAGGTTCCGGTGCTGGTGCGCGCGGGTGTGCGCATTGAAGAGGGCACGAACCCTAAGATCACGGCTGCGGAGATCATGCCGCTCGACGATGCGAAAGTTCCGGTGCCGCGCGCGATTCGAATCCGCATTCCGCTGGAGACTTCGGGCGAGGCCGCGGTGGATGATCTGCATGCCCTGTTCCTCGAGCGCAAAGGCGAGGCCAAAGTGCTATTCGACGTGGAACGTCAGGGAGATTTCATGGTGGTGATGGAGGCGGAAGGCTATAATGTGCTTCCGGACCGCAATTTCATTGCCCGCGTCGAACAGTTGTGCGGGCGGGGAAGTGTGCGGGTGATCAGCTAAGTCGTCGTCAGTTGAATCGTCATCACCTAATCGTGGGAGCCACAGAAAAAGCGCAGCAGGAACTGGAGCAGATCGAGCGCCAGGTGGCGGAGATGGAATCCGCTCACCAGGACGACGCGACGCGCCACGAGTTGGCGAAACTCCAGGATCGCATCGACACCCTACGGCGGGAGATTAATGTGGTTCCGACAGCCTGGCAGAAGACGGAACTGGCGCGGCATCCGCAGCGTCCGCAGACTCTCGACTACATCGAGCGGCTGTTCACCGACTGGAGCGAAATTCACGGCGACCGCGGATTCGGGGACGACCCGGCGATCGTTTGCGGGATGGCCCGCTTTCACGGTCAGGAAGTTTTAGTCGTCGGTACGCAAAAAGGACGCGATATGAAGCAGCGCGTCCATCGCAACTTTGGCACGCCGCATCCGGAAGGTTACCGCAAGGCGCTGCGCATCATGCAGGTCGCGGAGAAATTTAACCGGCCCATTTTCACGCTGGTCGATACCGACGGCGCTTACCCCGGGATCAACGCCGAAGAACGAGGCCAGGCCGAAGCCATTGCCAAGAACCTGCGCGAGATCGTGCGACTGAAAGTTCCGATTATCGCGACCGTGATTGGCGTGGGTGGCAGCGGCGGGGCGCTGGCCATTGCCGTGGCCGACCGCGTGCTGATGATGGAGAACTCGATTTACTCCGTGATTTCGCCGGAGGGTTGCGCCGCGATTATGTGGCGCGATGCCAGCAAGAAAGAACTCGCTGCCGAGGCGATGCGCATCACCGCCACGGATCTGAGTGAACTGGGCGTGATCGACGACATCGTTCCCGAGCCCGAAGGGGGCGCGCATCGCGACCATGAGGCTGCCGCTCATCTGCTCGATACCAGCCTGCAGAAACACCTGGCCGAAGTAAAGAAGATTCCTCCCCGGGAATTGATCGTGTCACGATATAATAAGTTCCGCAACATGGCCCAATTTTTCAGGACGGAAGCTTGATTCCGGAGCCGTGATTCTGGAGTCTGATTCCGGAAGCGAACCTCCTCCCGTTCCAAGACAGGTTCCTCCCGCGTCAGGCGGGCGATTTGCCGCGACACGGCCTCGCAAGCCGCCGTATAATCTAATGTTTTCCTTCTTCAATCCTGAAGGCCGGATTTTCTGGGAGAGTTTCAGCTTCTAGCTGCTCTTCCAGCTATCCCGAGCCAGGAGTTGGCTAGAAGCTAGCAGCCAGAAGCTCGGTTCAGGGAGAAGAGATTTAAATCAGGTGCGGAAAGTTTCCGCATCATAGTTAATAGTCAAAGGAAGGTGTTGGGATGGCCACTACGGATATTGTGCCCCAGGAATCCGCCGGAGGGATGGGGCGCAAGCGCGTCGTCAACGACATGACCATTCAGGTCGCGACGGTGAACGGCTCCGGATCGCAAAGCTCGAACAGCGTTTTGTTGCGCGCTATCTTTCAAATGGGCGTGCCGGTCTCGGGCAAGAACATGTTTCCGTCGAATATTGCCGGGCTGCCCACCTGGTTCACGATCCGCGCCAACAAGAACGGCTATATCGGACGCAAGAAGGAAATTGATTTTCTGGTGGCGATGAATCCGGAGACGGCGCAGGAAGATACCATGACGCTGGCGCCGGGAGCTTCGGTGCTCTACGACGAGCCTCTGGCCTTGCACAAGCTGCGCGATGATCTTTTGTTCTATGCAGTGCCTTACGACAAGCTGGTGGCCGCGGTCTGCCCGGAAGCCAAGCTGCGCAAGCTGGTCAAGAACATGGTGTACGTGGGCGTGGTCGCCAGCCTGCTCACCATCGAGATGGGTGAGGTCGAGAAGGCGATCCGCAAGCAATTCGCGACGAAAGCAAAAGCGGCGACTTTGAACCTGGCCGCGGCACAGGCGGGTTTCGACTATGCCAAGGCAAACTTGAAGAAGCTCGGAACCTTCTACATCGAGCGCATGGACAAGACAGCCGGCAAAATTATTATTGACGGCAACTCGGCGGCCGCGCTGGGCTGCATGTTCGCTGGGTGTACGGTCGTCACCTGGTATCCCATCACGCCGTCGTCTTCGCTGGTGGAGACGATGATCGAGTACATGAAGGAATATCGCATCGGTCCCGATGGCAAGGCGACGTTCGCCATTGTGCAGGCCGAAGATGAATTGGCTGCAATCGGCATGGTCATCGGCGCCGGATGGGCCGGCGCTCGCAGCATGACCGCGACAGCTGGTCCCGGCATTTCGCTGATGTCAGAGTTCGCAGGCCTTGGCTACTACGTGGAAGTTCCGGGAGTGATCTGGGACATCCAGCGCGTGGGGCCTTCCACCGGTCTGCCTACGCGCACTTCGCAAGGCGATATTCTTTCCACCGCGTTTCTTTCGCATGGCGACACGAAGCACATCATGCTGATTCCGTGCTCTGTCACGGAGTGTTTCACCATGGCCGGTGAAGCTTTCAACCTGGCGGAGCAATTCCAGACGCTGGTGTTCGTCATGTCGGATCTGGATCTCGGCATGAACAACTGGATGTCCGATCCGTTCGAATATCCCACGATGCCGATCAAGCGCGGCAAAGTGCTGGACAAGGAAGATCTCGACCGGCTCGGCGGATTCTCCCGCTACAAAGACGTGGACGGCGATGGTGTGGGCTACCGCACGCTGCCCGGAACGCAGCATCCCGCGGCCGCCTATTTCGCGCGCGGCAGCGGACACAACGAGCGAGCGCAATACAGCGAGCGCGCCGACGATTTCGAAAAAAACATGGAGCGCCTGAACCGCAAGTTCGAAACCGCTCGGTCGTTCGTCCCGCGGCCGGAGATCACCAGGGGCGACACCACCAAAGGTCCAGTGAAGATCGGCATCATCGGCTACGGCACTTCGCATTGGGGCATCACGGAAAGCCGCGACCAACTCCGCGAAGAATACGGCATCGAAATCGACTACCTGCGGCTGCGCGCGTATCCTTTCACCCGCGAAGTGCACGAGTTCATCGAGCAGCACGAGCGCGTGTACGTGGTCGAGCAAAACCGCGACGCGCAAATGCTGAGCCTGCTCAAGCTCGACGTGAAGCCGGAACTGATCACACGCTTCCGCAGCATGGCGCACATTACCGGACTGCCGCTCGACGCGCGGTCCATCACTGACGAACTCACCACGATGGAGGGCAAATAGATGTCGACCACTCCTGTTGCCGAACCCGGACCTTCCGGACCGAAAACCAACCGCATCGGCCTGACCGTAATGGAATACAAGGGCGGAAAGACCACGCTCTGCGCGGGCTGCGGCCACAACGCGATCTCCGAGCGCATCATCGAAGCCATGTACGAAATGGGCGTGGAGCCCGAGTTCGTCATCAAGCCCAGCGGAATCGGCTGCTCCTCGAAGACTCCAGCTTATTTCCTGAACCGCTCGCACAGCTTTAATACGGTGCACGGACGCATGCCCTCGGTCGCGACCGGAGCGATGCTGGCGAATCGCCGCCTGGTCTGCATTGGCGTCAGCGGCGATGGCGACACTGCCTCGATCGGCATCGGCCAATACGTGCACCTCATGCGCCGCAATCTGCCGATCATTTACATCATCGAAGATAACGGCGTGTACGGCCTGACTAAGGGCCAGTTTTCGGCAACGGCTGATCTTGGCTCGAAGCTGAAGTCCGGCGTCTTGAACGATCTGCCGCCGATCGACACCTGTGCCCTCGCGATTCAGCTGGGCGCAACATTTGTCGGACGGTCATTCTCCGGCGACAAGCGACAGCTCGGCGCCATGCTGAAAGCCGCCATCGCGCACAAAGGCACCGTCATGCTCGATGTGGTCTCGCCCTGCGTCACCTTCAACGATCACGAGGGTTCAACCAAATCCTATAAGTACGTGAAGGAACATGAGGAAGTTTTGCAGGACGTCAGCTTCGTTCCCGCCTTCGAAGACATCGCCGTGGACTACGATCCCGGCGAGACTCTCAGCGTCACCATGCACGACGGGTCGCACCTCCAGTTGCGCAAGATCGAGGAGGACTACAATCCCATCGACAAAATTCGCGCCATCTCGCGTCTCACCGAAGCGCATGACGCGGGCGACGTTCTCACCGGCGTGTTCTACGTCAACACCAAGGCGCCCAATTTCCTCGACATGCTGAACATGGTGGATCAGCCGCTGGCCACACTGCCGGAGTCGGTAACCCGTCCGGGCAGGGAAGTGTTAGAGGCGGCGATGGAAGAGCTGCGGTAACCCGACCTGGACTTCTACTCATTCCGAACCGGGCGAGGACTGGCGAGGAATGTGCTTTCCACGCTGTCTTTTCTACGCGCTCTTCCGCGTCGGTTCTCCGCTGTGCTCCGGACTTGAGCCGGGCTCGGGGAAATCGGAATCCGCGTCTTTCAGCATCGGGTCCTGATCGCGGTGCCCCAACTGTTTTTCCAGACCCACGTTGCCCGGAGTGGCGTGATCTTCGGCTTCCGTCGCGCCTTTAGTCTCGTCTTCGTCGTGTGTGCTGTTGGCAAGTTTCCACCTCACGTCGGGGGGCGGCGATGAACAAATCGAACCAGAACCGCCCTGGATACCACTTTATCACTGGAGGCAGGCCCGAAGAATCGCTATAAGGAAGCATTGGCGTTGCTCTATTTTTCTTGGTTTCAGATTTGCTGCCGATGAAGGCCGCGATGGCTCTCGCGGCGGTTTCGGTGGCAGCTGGGTTGATCTGGACGTGGAAAATTCCCTACGGCGACGACGTGCTCGGGTAAACTACAAGCGGACAGGAAACGTTCCCCGCTGCGCTGAATCGATTGACGGGAAATACTTGCAAGACATCAAAGCTGGAAGGAGGTCCGATGAGGCGATTACTTTCAGGATTGATGCTCGCCGTAGTGCTCGCGGCGTCGGCGCTGCCGGCCGCGGCCCACGCCACGCTCACGCGCGTGAAGGTCACGCATCCTCCCGTAACCCGGCACAAAGCTCACAAAGCTGGCAGGCACCGTCGGTCGAAGCATCGCCGCGCCCATCACGGCCGCTCGGTTTAATCAGATTCGCATCGCCGCTTACTCGCCCTGCCCGGCTCTCGTGGCAACTCCCAGCTTGCGCAGCCGCTCCCGGGCCTGCAAAGCCTCCGGAGAATGCGGATAGCGCTGCAGCAGGTGCCGAAGTTCGGTGACGCCATCATCCTGCTTGCCCAGTTCGATGAGCGCAAAACCTTTTTTCAGCTGGGCTGAGGCCGCCTTGTTGCCGCTGGGAAAATTCTGCAGCACTTGATCGTAGCTCTGCACCGCCTGCTGATAGTTCCCCTGCCGGAATTGAATTTCTGCCAGGTAGAAATACGCGTTCCCCGCCAGATCGGTGTTGGGATAAAACTTGATGTAGTCGGAAAACTCCTGCGTCGCCAGTTCGTTCTTGGAGCCGTTGTAATCGCGCACTCCATTGTTGTAGAGGACGTCCGGCGGAGGTGCGGCAGCCAGAGCCTGCTGCTGGGCCTGCTGCTGTGCCTGCTGGGCGGCCGCGCTCTGCTGCGTCGATTGCATGTCTTCCAGTTGCTTGCTCACCTTGGCCAGCCGCACCTTCAACTCGTCCAGGGTGTCGTTCAACGACTGAATCTGGCCGGAGAGCTGGTCCAGACGCGCCGTGGAATCGCCTTGCTGCTTTTGCAGGTTTGTTTGTAATGTGGTTTGCAAGGCGTTCATGGCTGCGGCCGCCTTGTTGATGGCGTCGCTATCCTGTTCCACTAGGTTTTTCATCACGCCCATGCGCTCGTCAAAGCTGCGCTGCATCGAGGTCATCTGCTGTTGCAGTTGCTCGACCTGGGTTTGCAGTTGGACCATATCCTTGTTGACGCCCCAGGCCGGCGCTGCCGCCAGCCAAAGCACCAACAGCCACGCGAGAGCTGTCACAACACGGCTTCGTTTCATAAAGGATTCCTGACTTCTGAAAACAGATTTACCACTGAGCTGCCTGACCAAGCTTAGATGAGTTGAGTATCCCACAGGCGGCCGAGATTCGGTATGAAAACAGCTGCCAGGGAAACTGAAGATACACAACCAGAGGGCACAACTCTCCGTCGCCTTGGTCGCGCGGCGCAGCCAGCCGTCGCTATCGTTCTGGAGCCGGGGAACGGCTAGGGCCCGTTCCCCGGTGAGTCCCATACAGGTCAGTCCCTACTTCTGGTAGACGAGGTGCCCGCGGCGGTTCTGCTGCCAGCACGCTTCGGTGTGCTCGGAACAGAACGGTTTTTCTTTTCCGTAGCTGATCGTCTTGATGCGGCTGGCGCCGACTCCAGCAGCGACCAACGCGTCTTTCACCGAGGTGGCGCGCTTGTCGCCCAGGGCCAGGTTATATTCCGTGGATCCGCGCTCGTCGCAGTGCCCTTCCACCGTAAAGTTGATGGCGGCGTGCTGGTTCAGGAACTGCACATCGCTTTGCACTGCAGCCTGCTGATCGGCGCGAATGTCGGACTTGTCGTAGTCGAAGTAAACGTCCTGGATGCTCTGGCTGAACAAGTCCTCGTCCGTGGGCGACGCTGCCGTTGGCGGCGGCGTTGGCGGCGCCTGCATTACGGTGAGTCGTGCCGTCGCCTCCTGGCTTCCGCCAGATCCCTTCGCGGTCAGGTGATACGTTGTCGAAGCCGACGGACTCACCGACTGCGACCCGTTGGCCTGCACTGCGCCAATGCCGTCGATGGATACATCGGTGGCATTGGTGGTTTGCCAGGATAGCGTGGCGGATTGACCCGGCTCGATGCTGCTTGGATTCACGGACAGCGACGCCGTAGGAGCGGGCGGCGCCGGCGGTGGCGGCGGTGGGGGCGGCGCAGCTTTCTTGCTGCAGGCGCCCAGAGCCAGAATGGCCCCCAGTGTAACGGCGAGAGCGAACCACTTCTTGCTTGCGTGCTTCACTTTTGATCCTCCCTACGACCGCGGACATTTACTCCGCGGTCTGACGAAGTGCGTTTATTTCCAACTCCAGTTGGGTTGCGTGTTGCGTCCGGTAAACGTCAACTGCTGAAGTTTAGTCCCGTCCGCCAGCATCATCCAAATTTCTTCTTTCCCAGACCGGCTCGACTGGAACACGATATGTCGTCCGTCCGGCGCCCACGAAGGCGAATCGTTACGCCCGCCATCGTGCGTGAGTTGCACCCACTGCTTGCTGGCGATGTCCATCAGATAAAGATCGAGCGCGCCCGGGTCTCCCGGCCCATATTTCCGCTCCCACGCCAGCGCCAGAAATTGCCCGTTGGGCGCCCACGACGGCGAAACCGCATAGCCCTGATCCGTCATGCGCTGCTGGTTGGTGCCGTCGGTTTCCATGGTGTAAACCTGCGGCAATCCCGTCGCCCCGCTCACGTATGCGATCTGCGATCCGGTTTTACGGTTCCAGACCGGCGACACGTCGGGACCCTTGTTGGCCGTCATGCTCCGCAGGTTGGTTCCGTTCGCGTCCGCAATATAGATTTCCGGACTTCCTCCGCGGGACGAGGAAAACGCCAGCTTCAGCCCGTCCGGCGACCACGACGGCGAGAGATTCGTCCCTCCCAGATGCGGGAAGCTGACCAGCCGGTTCAGCTCCAGCGAAAACATCTTGATTTCCCAGCCCGTCTTGGTGAGAGAACTGAAGGCGAGCCGGGTGCCGTCCGGCGAAATCCGTGGCGAAAGCGAAATCGAGCCCAGGTTCGTCACCTGCCGCTGGTTCGAGCCGTCATAATCCATTACCCAGATTTCTTTATGTCCCGAGCGGTCGCTCACAAAATAAATCTTGCTTTCCGCGATCCCCGGAATGCCGCCGCCTAACCGAAAAATAATTTCATCCGCGAACTTATGCGCCATCATCCGTGCGGCGTCGTTGCTGGGCGTGTCCGTGTATTGCTTGCCCAGAACCTGCGGCGTTGCCGTATTCTTCACGTCGAAGAGCCAGCCCTGCACGATGAGCTTTCCGCCCGTCACCCCAAAGCTGCCGAAAGCCAGCATCTCGGCATTGGGAGGCGGAGCGCTCCAGGCCAGGAAGTTTACATCCACCGGCTGCCCCGGCACCTGCAAGGGATAGAAGCTTTTTGAAACCAGCTCCACCACTCCCGACACATCCAGATCGTTCCACAACGTGTCGTTGAAAGTCTTGAGCAGGGCGGCGTTCTGTGGATCGGCGCTCGAGGGCTTGAAGTCGGCAACCGCCAGCCGGACTTTCGCCACTCCCAGGCTGGTTCCCGTCTTCACCCAGTCCTGCGCGCTGAGATGGGGAATGGCCAGGCAAAAAATAAGAGCGCACATCAGCGCAAGCAGAATGCGCGGCTCCGGCAGGCCGGCCCGCCTGGTTTTTTTCTGCGTCGCTGGTTGTGGGCGCCGGCTCATTCCTGGGTCGAAGATGAAGATACAGTCTCCATACGACAATATCGTAACCCGATATGTATTGCTTGGCAAGGTTCTGTCCTTGTTCCTGGGGGCCATGTACCATTTGCGATGCATCGTGCTCCTTTGGGGTGCACAAAAAAATCCGATGGGGTGCACAAAAAATCTGACAGCGCCTCACAACCCCGGGCGCTTCTCAGCCAATCACTTCTTGTAATCGAACCAGAATTCCACGGTCACCTTGCTGCCGGAGTATTCCTGTGGCAGCGGCCCGAATGTATCGATACGCTGGATCGCCCGAATCGCCGAATTATCCAGCGACGGCACTCCGCTGGATTGCTCGAGTTGCACGTGTCCCGGGCTGCCGTCGCGGAAAATGTCGAAGGTGATGTAAACCCGCTGCGCCGTCGTGATCCCCGGGTCCACTTCGTACTTCAGCCAGTTCTCCGAGACCTTGCGCTGCACTACCTGTACATACCACGCGAAGCGCGTGCCGAAATCCCCGCCGCCGCCGGTAAAACCAAAGCCGCCTTTGGCTCCGGCGGCGCTGAAGCTGCCGTAAGGCCCGCTGACCGGCCCACCTTCGCCGAAAGCAACCTGATTAGTTACTTCCTCTGGCTCCGGCTGGGGTTTCTCTTTGGTGGGCGTCGGCGTGGGAGTTTTCTTCGGCTTGATCTTTGTATTCTTGCCCTGGATTTCAATCGCGTCCGGTTCCTTCTCCACCGGCTTGGGCTGCGACTGCGTAACCCCCTTCGATTCGTTCGCCACCACGTTCTTGGTCGCGGCAGGATTGGCGGGCAACGGAATCGTGCTCACCAGCGTGGCGCCCATGGCTTCTCCCATGCCGCCGCCGCCCCAGCCCTGGCCCTGGTTGCCGGAAGCGAACATCGCGTAGAGCAGAATCGCCGCCGCCACCCCCACGTGGAAGGCAGCCGACAACCCCAGCGCCCGGCCCCAGCGTTCGTGTTCAAAAAAAATCTCAGCGTTTGCTTCCATTTTGTTCCAGAGGCTGGGTCACAATACTCACGTTGGTGATGCCCGACTGCTTCACCGCGTCCATCACCGTGGCGAACGCGCCAAACGGCACATTCTCGTCGGCGCGCACAAAAATCGACTGGTGGCGCGGATCGCGAATCTTCTCCTTCAGTTTCTGCGCAATCTCGTTAATGTTGATGGCGTCGTTCCCCAGAAACACCCGCTGATCTTTATTGATCGTAATCACCACATGTTCCTCGGTGATCTCTTTGACGGTGCGCGTCTTGGGCACGCTCACATCGATCCCCGACTGCAGTACCGGCGCCGTCACCATGAAGATAATCAGCAGCACCAGAACCACGTCCACCAGCGGCGTGATATTGATATCGGCCAGCGCGGTTCTCGTTCGTCCGTCGGAAGCGGTGAAAGCCATCAGCGCCTCACTTCATTCGCGGCCGGTTGGGCCATATGCTCGACCGCGTTCAGCACTTCCAGCGCAAAATCATCGCTGCGCGAAGCGAATTCGCGAATCGAACTGCCAATCAGGTTATAGGCAATCACCGCTGGAATCGCGGCCGCCAGCCCGGCCGCCGTGGTGATCAGCGCCTCTGAAATGCCCGGCGCAACCGCGCGCAGCGTGGCCGCCCCCGCCGTGCCCAATCCGTGAAACGCGTCAATGATCCCCCACACCGTTCCGAACAGCCCCACAAAGGGCGTCACCGCGGCCGTGATCGCCAGCCACGGCATGTTCCGCTCCAGCCGCGTGATTTCTTCCGACGCCCCGATCTGCATCCCGCGCTGGATCGAGGAGACGTTGCGCAACGCCCCGCCCGTGGCGCCCACTTGTCGCTTGTATTCTTCGAAGCCGCCCTCGAACACTCCCACCAGCGGGCTGGGACGGAACTGGTCGGCCACCGCCGCCACATCCTGCAGCCGCTGCGCCTTGCGGAACGCGCGCACAAAGCGTCCGCTCTGCACCCGAGCCCGCCGCAGCAAGCCCCACTTGGTCAGAATAATCGCCCAGGAAATCAGGCTAAAAGCCAGCAGCAGCACAAGGACTAACTTGGCTACCGGGCCACTGTCGGAGATCATGTCGACGATTTCGCCGCCGATAAATGCTGCCAGCAAGGGAAGAAATGGCATGGTTTTTAGTGAGGAACCCTCTCTCAATTATAGATGACCAAAGCCCCGACATCCCGCACACGTACATCATTCATAACCTGACCCAGAGCGTGACTTGTAACCCGGAAGGACGTAACCGATGCATGCGCCCAAAACTGGCAACTGGCAACTGCCCACTGGCAACCGCTTTTCATGCTATCCTGCGCTCACCTCCGCATCCAAAACTCGTCGCATCCAGGACAGCCCGTGCTGGTTGAACTGCGCCTCGAAAATTACGCCGTAATCGACAACGTGGCAGTCGCTTTTGCCCCCGGCCTGAATCTGCTCACTGGCGAAACTGGCGCCGGAAAATCTATTCTCATTGATGCCCTCGCCCTTCTGCTCGGCGAAAAGGCTTCCAGCGACGTCATCCGCACCGGAGCCGACCGCGCCGTGATTTCCGCCGTCTTCGAAGCCGAAGCCGCGTCGGAAACTCAGCTCGCGAAAATTCTGGAATCGAACGGTCTCGACGAATCCGACGATGGTTCGCTCATTCTTCGCCGTGAAATCGCCAGCGGAGGCAAGGGACGCGTCTTCGTCAACAACCAACCTGCCACTGTGGCCGTGCTTCGCCAGTTCGCTCCCTGGCTCGCTATTATTCACGCGCAAAACGAATCCATTCTTTCGTTCGACGGTCCCGCGCGCCTGGCGCTGCTCGATGCTTTCGCCGACAGTCAACTCGAGCCCGTAGCCGTTGCGTTCTGCGCGTGGAAGCAAATTCGCACCCGCATCGAAGACCTCGAACACGGCGAGCAGGACCGCCTCCGCCTGGTCGACCTGTGGACTTTCCAGAAGCGCGAGATCGAAGACGCAAAATTGCAGCCCGGCGAAGACGAGCAGCTCGAAACTCAGAAGCGCGTCCTGGCCAACGCGGAAAAAATCTACAACGCCGCCATGAACGCCTTCGATCTTCTCTACGAAGGCAATGCCTCCACCAGTTCATCGCTGCGCGCCGCGCAGAAACAGATCGAAGAACTTTCCCGCTTCGAGCCAAAATTTCACGAAGCTCTCGCGGCCATCGAAACCGCGCGCATCAGCGTGGAAGACGTTGGCGCGACCCTGCGCGATTATGCCGGCGGCATTCAAGCCTCGCCCGAGCGCCTCGCTGAAGTGGAAGACCGCCTCGCCCTGCTCGATCGCCTCAAGCGCAAATATGGACCCGCTCTGCAAGACGTGATCGAGTTCGGCGCCGAAGCCGTCCGCAAACTCGACGAAGGCGAAAACAAAGACGAAACCCTGCGCCAGCTCCGCGCCGAACTCGCCCAAGCTGCCGCCGAATATCTGCGCACTGCCCGCGTGTTAGCCAAGAAGCGCGCCGAATCCGCCCGCAAGCTGGAGAAGTTGGTCGAATCCGAAATCAACGACCTCGCCATGAAATCGGCATTCGGCATTCAGATCACCAGCTCCGAAGAAGAAGGGAACTGGACCGCCTCCGGCATCGACCAGGTCGTCTACCTGATTTCCACCAACCCCGGCGAACCCCTGCGTCAACTGGAGCACATCGCTTCAGGCGGCGAACTCTCGCGAGTCATGCTGGCCCTGAAAGCCAGCGTAGAATCCGGCGCGAGCAAGAAAAATGTGGCGCGGGCACTCCTGCCCGCGACTGCCGGCAGAGTCCGACCCGCTCCCCAGCGCACCCTGGTCTTCGACGAAATCGATACCGGCATCGGAGGCCGCGCCGCCGAAGCCGTCGGCAAAAAACTCAAAGCCCTTGCCCGCTCGAATCAAGTCCTGTGCGTAACCCACCTCCCCCAGATCGCCACCTTCGCCGACCACCACTACGTGATCGAGAAAAAGGAATCCGCCGGCCGCACCCGCACCAGCATCCGCGCCGTCACCGGCGACGAACGCACCGAAGAAGTCGCGAGAATGCTTAGCGGCGCCAAGCTCACCGAAACCTCCCGCAAACACGCCGAACAAATGATCAAGTCGAACGCGTAGATTTCGGGAGGGGCACGGCTTTCAGCCGTGCCGCTGCGAGCCCTACAAAGTCGGGGCTTTAGCCTCTGAGGGGCGCTCTCGCCGCCACGAGCCCGGCGCCATTTTCTAGGCTATCTGTTTGTCCTCCTCGCGCCTATAATGTGGCGATTTCGCGGAATTCATTCCCCGCATCGGAGCCCCATTGCGCCTCACCCTCGATACCCGCAAGGTTGGACGCGTCACCATCGTGCGCTGCAATGGCCGCATTGTGGCAGGCAGTGAGAGCGACTCTCTGCGTGCGCACGTTGCCTGGCTCCTCCACGACCGCCGCGCCATCGTTCTGCACCTGGGCGAAGTCGCGTTCGTCGACAGCAGCGGCCTCGGCACCATGGTCCGCACCCTCACCAGCACCCGCCAAGTCCACGGAGACCTCAAGCTTTGCAACGTGCCCGACCATATCCGCAAAGTTCTGGAAATGTCGCACCTGACCAAATTATTCGACTCGCACGACTCGGAAGAAAACGCCGTCGCTGCCTTCTACCGCCCCGGAGCCCGCACCGAAACTCCCGTCCCCACCGGCCGCAGCGTTCTATGTCTCGACAACGACGCGGACGTGCTCGCCTACCTCCGCGAACTCTTGCGCGCCGGCTACGACGTCCACACCACCAGCCACGTCAGTGACGCTCTCATCCTAATGCGCGTCACCCACTTCGATCTCCTGCTGGTCGGCCCCGCCCTGACCGCATCCCCGACCAAACTGCAAGCCTTCCAGGACGCCAGCGCCAAGTACCCGGTCCTCGAACTAGGCGCCGGCTTCTCCACCGAAGACGCCGGCGCAGCCGGGGCCGCCCTGCTGCAAAAAATCGAAGCCCTCTTCAACTCGAGACCCGCATAAACGTCATGTCATCCCGAAATGTCATCCCGAACGGGGCCGAAGGCCCGGTGAGGGACCTTACGTCGGCCGGCAGCACCACTACCGCCAACGGGACCGCCTCCGCTGCATACGTCATCGGCTGTCCCCGCCAGCGCCCGTGCTGCTTTAACCCCATCCTAGGCTCCCTCACGGGCCCTGCCCCGTGAGGATGACATCGACATCGGGTACTTGACCGAGAGTCCTCCATTAGCTAACATTAGTTAGCTAACTAAGCCAATGGAAACCATCACCATCCACAAAGCGAAAACCCAGCTTTCCCGGCTCATCGCGAAGGCCTGCCGGGGCGAAGAGATCGTTATCGCACGCGGGAAAAGGCCGGTGGTCAAACTGGTACCTGTCGAGGCTCCCCCGAAGAAACGAACCCTTGGCCTTTGGAAGGGCCTCGTCTCTTATACCCCTGACGCGTTTGATCCTTTAACTGACCAGGAGATGAAGGACCTGGGCTTCGAATAAGCCACGAATGAAAGAATGAAACCGAGAAGGCCCAGATCTCGATGACAAGACTTCGATGACCATCCTTCTCGACACCCACATCCTGATATGGTCGATGGTTGAGCCCGACCGTCTGTCTCGGCGCGCCAGGCTGGCGATTGAGAATCCCAAGAATCGGGTGCTCATTTCCGCCGCGGTTGCTTGGGAACTGGCCATCAAGGTTAAAGCTGGAAAATTTTCTCCTGCCTCGCTGGTCGACAAACTAGACCGCCTTCTGGAACAGGCTGCGTTTTTGGAACTGGCAATCACCATCGAGCACGCTACTTCCGCAGGCTCCTTAGCCCTCCACCATCGCGATCCCTTTGACCGGCTTCTCGTCGCGCAGGCTCTATCGCTTCGGATTCCAATCGTAAGCGCCGACGCGATCCTCGACAAGTACGGGGTCGAGCGATTCTGGTAAAACCCGCCCTGCGTTGCCACGCGCCGCCATTCGCCTCCCGATTCTCCCCGCCCGCTGCTAATCCCCGCCCTTTCTTGAGCTTACGTTGACCAGCACGGCACTTTCCGGTACTTTAGTAGTACCGCCACAATGGGGATCGTGTACCCTGAGGCATACGTTCAACTACATTTTTCTGGCCTGATTTTGCATCGAATTACAGGTTCTGATCTCTATAAGAAGAGCTCTTAATAGACAGTCGTAAACACTAGAGGGGGCAAGCCTTTATCGTGTCGAAAGTACTCAACAACAGCGACGAAAAAGTGGTGCTTCTGTTGAAGCCCCGGGGATTCTGCGCCGGCGTGGTCCGCGCCATTGACGTGGTGCGCATTGCCCTCGAAGCGTTTGGGCCGCCCATCTATGTGCGCAAGGAGATTGTCCACAACCGCTTTGTTGTTGAGGAGTTACAGGGCAAAGGCGCCATTTTCGTCGACAGCGAAGAGCAAGTCCCGAACGGCGAGCGCGTCATCTACAGCGCCCACGGCGTTTCTCCTGAGGTGCGCGAGAACAGCGTGAAGCGCGGACTGCGCGTCATTGACGCCACCTGCCCGCTGGTCACCAAGGTTCACGTCGAAGCAGTCAAGTTCGCCAAAGAGGGCTATTCGCTCATTCTTATCGGCCACAAAGATCATGACGAGGTCATCGGCACGCTCGGCGAAGCTCCGCTGGTCACGCAGGTCGTGGGATCGCCGCAGCAAGTCAAGAGTCTGACCGTGCCCGATCCGGATCGCGTCGCGTTTCTTACCCAGACCACGCTCAGCCTCGACGAAACCAAAGACATCATCGCGGCCCTGCGCGCCAGGTTCCCGAACATCAAGGGCCCGGCGGCGCAGGATATCTGCTACGCCACCGAAAATCGTCAGGTAGCCGTGAAGCAGGTCGCTTCTGAATCTGATTTGCTGCTGGTCGTCGGCTCGGAAAATAGTTCCAACTCGAACCGCCTGGTTGAGGTCGCGCGCAATCTCGGCACGCAGGCCCATCTCATTGACAGCTACAACGACATCGAACCCAATTGGCTGAAAGGCGTGAAAACCATCGCGCTGACCGCCGGTGCGTCCGCCCCGGAATGCCTGGTCGAAGAAGTCGTGAAATTTCTTGCCGACAAAGGTTTCGCCAACGTGCAGGAACTTGAAGTGATGCCGGAGAACGTTCGCTTCGGCCTGCCGCCGGAGATTGTCGAAGCCATCGCCGCCGCTCCGGCCAGTTCCAGCGCGGATTAACGAACTAACGTACTAACGGAGCCGCACAAAGAATGGATACGAACTCCCCCGAATCCAACTTAGCCTCTGAACCACAACTTCGTTTCGGCAAGATCGAAGGTTTTTCCAGCCGCGTCGGTTCGGCCCTGGAAGCCGCCCGCAAATATCTTTTCTCCCAGCAGCACGAGGACGGCTACTGGTGCGGCGAGCTCGAAGCCGATACCACTCTCGAATCCGATTACATCCTGCTGCACACGCTGCTCGGCACCGGCAATCCGGAGCGCTTCCAGAAAGCTGCCAACTACATCCTCCAGCACCAGAACGAAGACGGCGGCTGGAGCATCTTCGCGGCCGGGCCCTCCAACATCAGCGCGTCGGTGAAAGCTTATTTCGGCCTGAAGCTGGCCGGCTACACCGCCGATCACCCAGCCCTGCAGCGCGCCCGCGAGAAGATTCTCGAGCTCGGCGGCGTCACTGAGGTCAATACATTCACCAAGATCTATCTATGTTTCTTCGGCCAATACGACTACGACGCCGTGCCCGCCATTCCGCCGGAAATCGTGCTGTTTCCCAACTGGTTCTGGTTCAATATCTACGAAATTTCCTCGTGGTCGCGCGCCATCCTGGTGCCACTTTCGATCTGCTACGCGAAGAAGCCGTTCAAGAAAATTCCCCGCGAAATGGGTGTGGAAGAACTTTTCGTAGGCGGCATGCAGAAATCGCGCATGCACCTGCACTGGTCGAAGAAGCTCGTCTCCTGGCGGAATTTCTTCCTGTGCCTCGACCGAATGACGCATTGGTTCGAGCGCGTCCACGTGCGCCCGCTGCGCTCGATCGCGCTCAAGACGGCCGAGAAGTGGATGCTCGAACGCTTCGAAATGAGCGATGGCCTGGGCGCCATCTACCCCTCGATGATGAACGCCATCATCGCCCTGCGCTGCCAGGGATATTCGCTCGACGATCCGCAGGTAATCCGTGCGCTCGATGAATTCGAGAAGCTGGGCATCGAAGAAGGCGACACTTTCCGCATGCAGCCCTGCATGTCTCCGGTGTGGGACACGGCCTACGCCCTGTTCGCGCTGGGCGAAGCCGGAGTGCCGGCAAACGATCCGCGCATGGTCAAGTGCGCCGACTGGATTCTACAGAAGCAAGTCCGCAATGTCGGCGACTGGAAGGTGAAGAATCCGAAAGGCCAGCCCGGCGGCTGGTATTTCGAATTCAACAACGAGTTTTATCCCGACGTGGACGACACCGCCATGGTTTGCCTGGGCCTGAGCCGCGTCGAGCATCCTAACGGACGCTACCAGCGCGAGTCCGTGCAGCGCGCCATCGACTGGATTTTCTCCATGCAGTGCAAGAATGGCGGCTGGGCGTCGTTCGACAAAGACAACGACAAGATGGTCTTCCAGCACATCCCCTTTGCCGATCACAACGCCATGCTCGATCCGCCCACGGTCGACATCACCGGACGCATCCTCGAAATGCTGGCCGCCTACGGCTACGACAAGAATCATCCCGCCGTGAAGCGCGCGATTCAATTCATCCGCAACGAGCAGGAGCCCGACGGCAGCTGGTTCGGCCGCTGGGGCGTGAATTACATTTACGGCACGGCCCTGGTGCTGCGCGGTTTCGAAGCCATGGGTATCGACCTGCATGAGCCCTGCGTGCAGCAGGGGGCCGAGTGGCTGCGCATGGTGCAGAACTCCGATGGCGGGTGGGGCGAAACTGTAGGATCCTACGACGATCCAAGCCTGCGCGGGCAGGGTGAGAGCACGCCATCGCAGACCGCCTGGGCGATTCTAGGATTATTAGCCGCCGGCGATACCCGCAGCGATTCCGTCGCCCGCGGCATTGCCTATCTGCTGCGCACTCAGAAAAAAGATGGATCCTGGGATGAACAGTTCTTCACCGGGACGGGATTCCCGCGCGTGTTCTACCTCATGTATCACCTGTACCGCCAGTATTTCCCGCTGCTCGCGTTCACGACGTATGCCAAGGTGCTGGAGAAGGCGAGCAATTAGCGGAATAATCTGTTTGAGCAAGTGCCAATCTGTTTATACTGAATCTTGATGGAGTTCGAGTGGGATCCGCGCAAAGATGCGGCGAACCAGCGCAAGCATGGAGTCGGCTTTCGCGAGGCCACGACGGTATTCGGAGATCCCCTCGCAACAACATTCATGGATACTGCGCATTTGACGTCGGAGCAGAGATATCTGACCATCGGCTCATCAGCAAACGGTAGTCTGCTTGTCGTAGCCCATACCGAACGCGGCAATGCGATCCGCATCATCAGCGCGAGGCCGCTGACTCCGCGCGAGAAAAAATTCTATGAAGAAGAACACTAATCATCGAACGGGCGAAGACGTTCGACCCGAATATGATTTTGCCTCTATGAAGGGCGGCGTCCGTGGAAAATATTATGAACAGTATCGAAAGGGCGCGAATGTTGTTCTACTCCAGCCCGACGTAGCTGAAGCCTTTCCCACGGAGGATGCAGTGAATGAAGCCCTGCGCGGTATCCTCAGTACGACGCGTGCTGTTCGACGGACCGGAGGGCTGCCGGATCGTGCAATCCAGAACACGAGCGGAGGGTATAAGCGCCGCACGCGAAGATGATTTCTTCTTGAATGCTGGCCTTCCTCACCGGCGCGACCGGATTCCTCGGTTCTCATGTAGCCCATGTCCTTGCCGAGCAGGGAGCCAATCTCCGTCTCCTCGTCCGCTCCACCAGCAACCTGAAAAATCTCGAAGGGCTCCGCGCCGAGACTGCCACCGGCGATCTGCGCGATCCGGCTTCGCTCGACAAAGCCATGTCCGGCTGCGATACGGTCTTTCACGTCGCTGCCGATTACCGGCTCTGGGTGCGCGACCCGGACGAGATGTACCGCTCCAACGTCGAGGGCACCCGCGCCATTCTGGTAGCCGCGCGCAAGAACGGCGTCCGCCGCATGGTTTACACCTCAAGCGTGGCTACCATGGGATTCACGCGCATCGGAAATCCCGCCGACGAAGACTCTCCCGTCGCGCTGACTGACATGATCGGTCATTACAAGCGCTCGAAATTCATGGCCGAGGAAATCGCGCTCGAAGCCGGACGCTCCGGCATGCACGTGGTCGTCGTGAATCCGACCACGCCGGTGGGCGAGCAGGACATCAAGCCCACACCGACCGGACACATCATTCTAGATTTCCTGAAACGCAAATTCCCCGCCTACGTCGATACCGGCCTCAACCTGGTCGACGTTGCCGAGTGCGCGCGCGGACACGTGGCCGCGCTGGAGCTGGGCAAAAGTGGCGAGCGTTACATTCTCGGCGGCGAAAATCTCACGCTCAAGCAGATTCTCGATAAGCTGGCAGCTATAACTGGATTATCTTCTCCGACCGTGAAGCTGCCGTATTTTTTCGCGTTCGCCGCCGCCGCAGTCGACGAAACCGTCAGCGGCCGCATCCTGCATCGGGAGCCGCGCGCCACCATCGACGCCGTCCGCATGGGCCGCAAGAAAATGTTCGCCAGCTCCGCCAAAGCCGAGCGCGACATAGGCTGGAGGATGGTTCCGGTTGAGCCCGCGCTGAAACGCGCCATTGACTGGTTCCGCATCAACGACTTTGTGTAGTCGAATTCCAAAAATGCTCATGTGGGGACAGCCGCCCTCGGCGGTCCGGTCGAGTAAAGCTCGATTCGTTCTTCGCGGGCCATCCCCTGCGCCGCACTGCCGCACCCTCCCAGTTGTGATACAAATTTCAGTGATCTCCATGCAAGTTCCAGGCATTTTTCCATTTGACTTTTCCCCTTACTTTCGCCTCGCGCGACCCGAAGCGGCGGGGGAACCATGCTGAGAACGCTCTTCGTGCGCCTCTCGGAGAACCAGACCCTGCGCGGCTTTGCGGAGCGTTCCGCTCTCGGCCGCCGTGTTTCCGGACGCTTCGTCGCCGGAACCGAAATCGCCGACGCCGTCCGCGCCACGCAAGCCGTGAATAAAGCGGGCATGAGCGTGAGCATCGACAATCTGGGCGAGAACGTCACCAACCCCGACGAAGCGCGCCACAGCGCCCGGCTCTACGAACAGATTCTCGACGCCATCGTTGCCAACCAGCTCAACGCCAACGTCAGCCTGAAGCTGACTCACATGGGCCTGGATGTGGACGAACAACTGGCTCGCGATCTGGTCAGCGGACTCGTCGCGAGAGCCGCCGCTATGCAGCCGCGTGGTTTCGTACGGGTCGATATGGAAGGTTCGCCCTACACTCAGCGCACGCTCGATTTCGTTCACGAACTGCACCGCGTGCCGGGAAATCAGGGCAGCGTCGGCGCTGTGATTCAGGCGTATTTGAAGCGCTCGGAGAGCGACGTCGAAAAGTTATTGAGCGAAGGCATCCGCATCCGCCTGTGTAAAGGCGCCTACAAAGAGCCCGGCAGTATTGCGTTTGAAAAGAAAGAAGAAGTCGACGCCAACTACGTCCGGCTGATGAAGATTCTGCTGAAGAGCGGCGTCTATCACGGCCTGGCCACGCACGACGCGAGCATGATCCGCCAGGCGCAGGCCTTCGCCACCAGCGAAAAGATTGCCCGCGATTCCTTCGAGTTCCAGATGCTTTACGGCATCCGCCGCGACTTGCAACAGAGCCTGGTGAAAGCTGGCTGGCGCATGCGCGTCTACATCCCCTTCGGCACGGAGTGGTATCCCTACTTCATGCGCAGGCTGGGCGAACGCCCCGCCAACGCGCTATTCGTAGCCAGAAATCTGCTGCGCTCTTAACTTACGCCACCCGGCAAAACATGGGTGCCCCATTTCTCGCGTTCTTTGCGAGAAAGCCTGCCCTGAGCTTGTCGAAGGGTGGAAATTCCAGACGCCGAAACTGGTTGTGTTTGCTTGCGCTGCCACACAGAAGGGTGAGCGTAGAGAGCAGCTATTCCTGAGGCGGTGCTTCCGCTCCGCCCTCCGCGGGCGCCAGCGGCAGACGAGTGACTTCGCGCAGGATTCCAAGTTCCTGGGGCGAGAAGTTGTTCCTGAAGCGATCCGAATCGATGACCTGTTCGCGCTGCCCGGGAGGCATAGCCCGCAGATCGAGGATCGCGCTTCTCACCATGCGCTGCCGGTCGGGCGGCAATTGCATGATCTGATTATGAATCTGCAGCACTTGTTGCCGCTGTTCTGGTGTCAAGCCGCCAAAGACTTCCCCGCGCTTAATCAAGGCCAGTATGTGTTCTTGTTGTTGCGGCGGCAGGCTCGAGAAATATCTCAACTGCTGTCGCAGCTGCCGCTGTCGCGCGGGCGGCAGTGAACGAAAATGCGGGTCGTTCTGCAGGGCTCGCTCCTGCTCACCAGGGGGCAAATCTTTGTATCGCCGCAGCCAGTCTCCGGCATGGCGCTGCGGTTGGCGACCTGTTCCCTGGTTGCGAGGGGCGGCGGAGTGCGACGGTCCCTGCGCTCTCGCCGCATAGGGATGGTAAGCGTGCCTTTGTGCCAGGCTGGGCAGGGAAAGGGCGATGACGGCCACACTCGTAGCCAACCATCGCGTGATGTGTCTCGCGCGCTTCAAAAATCCCCTGCTTCCCAATTTTTTCCGTCACAACTTTGGAACTTGCCGTTACTGATTCACCGTATCCGGTTGCACCTGCAGATCATCGAGCAACTCCAGATCGGAATACTGCTCGTGGTTGCTGTCGAGCGCCTGCAAGTCGCCTACCGCCGTGCCCGGCTCCGCCATTCCGAAATTATCGGACAGGGGGTTGCGCTCCGGCGAACCTTCCCAGCCCCGGATGAAGAACATGCCCACGCCCAACCCCATCAGCAACGTGAGTGCGGCCGCCAGCACCGGACGCCGGAACCACTGCACCCAGCCCACCTGCGGCTTCGCCATTTCTTCCCGCAAGCGCGCCTGCAGCCGCACATCGAAATAGGGCGACGCCTCTGGCGCGCGCCACTCGTCGAGCAGTGCCATGGTCTGGCGGAACTCGGCCAGCTTCCCCGTACACGCCGCACAACTGGCCACGTGCTGGCTCTCCACGGGGTTCATCTCAGCCAATCCGGCGGCTACGTCCGGAATCCTTTCACGCATTTCATCGCAGTTCATAACCTCATCCCCTCAACTCTCTTCGCCTCTGCAGCGCCTCTCCAACTTCAAGTCTGCAACTTCGCCCTTGCAATTTTGGATCATAAGAATTCTTTTAACTGGTCGCGCAATGTTTCATAAGCCCGGAAGAGCAGCGATTTCGTTGCCGATTCGCTTTTCTTCAGGACTTCGGCAATCTGTTTGTAATCCATCTGCTGATACTTGTGCATGATCACTGCCAATCTCTGCTGCTCGGGCAGCGCTTCTACCTTGCTGCGGATCGCCTGCAGCCGCTCCCGCTGCACCATGGCTTGCTCGGCGGTGAGCGATCCATCGGGCAACTGCAAAGTGGTCGTGCTGCTGTCGTCGTTGGTCTCGTCAAGGCTCACGCTCACTTCCGGACGTTCGTGCCGGGTGTCGCGGGCGTGGTTCACCGCCAGGTTGGTGGCAATGCGATACAGCCAGGTGGTGAACTTGGCGCTGGCCTCGTAACTCTGCCGCGAGCGGTAGACGCGCAAAAAAACTTCCTGCGCCAGATCTTCGGCCGCGGCTGAGTTCCGCGCCATGCGGTACATGAAATTCACCAGCGGCCGGCGGTATTTCTGCACCAGGTAGTCGAAGGCGGACTGGTCCCCAGCCTTTACGCGCAGCATAACCTCCGCGTCGGTAGAAGACTCCCCGCCCGTTACCGCTGCGGGCAAACTGGCTGCTGCCTGAGGCCCCATTGCGGCCATCAGGATACCCCGATCCATGGCGGCAGTGCTCACATTAATTTCAACCCCGCCGCGGCTCGAAAGTTGCACATTTTCGTCCTCCAGCGAACCACTGGAAGTCCCTGCCGGTGAGGAGGTTAGGGGGGATCGGGAGAGCCTGGAATCACTTGGCATGCAAAAGGGAAGCCCGCAGGCGACGAATCGCGGCATTGAGCCCGGTTTCGTTTTGCTGTGGCAAGGCTACCACGCTCCTTTTCCGCGTCCAAACGCTGACCAGGGGAACTCGGGTTTTTGCCGTTTGACTTGGAGTGGGAGCGATGGTCAAGGAGTGTTTGTTCCTTGTAAGTGCTTGGGGGCGTGAGGTTTGCTAACTGTGGCGGGAGGGTCCAAGAGGTTGGGCTGGGAGTCTCTTCGCGCCTCGGGTTGCTCACGCCCTTCTTCTTCGGCGACCATGATCTGCTTGGATTTTCGATAGACATTGGCAACGGCCATCGTCCAGAAAGGTACCAGATCGACTCCTGGCACCAGTTTGGCAAAGAACGACGGCAGAAATTCCCAGTGCCAGCCAAGAAGGTTCACTAAGAGGGCTGCGACACCGAAATCCAGTACGTCATCGGCGGGCGACAAAGCGCCTTCTACGAATAAGGGGAAAACGATGATTTGAAGTGCGTCCGCAATGATCGCCAGCAGCATAGCGGCTCGAAAGCGCGATCCCGGTGAGATTACCATGGCGTCCTCGGTCACGGCGGTGCTGGTGTCCTGTTGCATGGCCTATTCTAAACCGGGAGGCGTGACTATTTCGAAGGCTTCATGTCCTCTCGATGGGCGGGCCGTCTTGCCGGTTTGGAACTACATCTCGAAAGTCACTTTCGCCAGCTTCTGACGAGCGGAAGCTCGAACGCTTGACATTCTGCGCGTCAGGATTCCGTTCGCAAACGCTCCCAGGCGGTTGACGGAATCAGCGGCAACTGCTTGAATAGAAAGCGTTGGGCGCTTAACTCAGCGGTAGAGTGCCATCCTCACACGGTGGAAGTCGTAGGTTCAAATCCTACAGCGCCCACCATTTTTGTTTCTTACACGGTGGCGTTTTTCGTTTCCCGTCCTTCTTGCCTGATGGCGAATCGTGGAGTGTTTGAGCCAAATAGCTAAGAGCTAATTTGCTGGGAGCTAACCTGCCAGTTGCTGAGAGCTATTCGCTGTGAGATTCGGCCTGCGACGCAAAGCGCGAGCTCTCGGGATGACCCGGCGCCGCGCTGATTCGCCTTTTCTTCGCTCTCCAGAAGAATAGCTGCTGA
This sequence comes from uncultured Acidobacteriaceae bacterium, assembly GCA_963719575.1. Classification (GTDB taxonomy): domain Bacteria; phylum Acidobacteriota; class Terriglobia; order Terriglobales; family Acidobacteriaceae; genus Sulfotelmatobacter. The sequence goes on along the minus strand of CAVRCN010000017.1, from coordinate 199,169 downwards.
ATTGGTGTGTTCTGGCGTAGTCTCTTCCGGTTGGCGGAAGTTACGTAAACGTTTACAATCGCCGCGGTTGGCCATTTCTGCCCCCAAACGGGATGGCCAGTGAGACAGCGCCACTTCTGCCGGCGCGGATCGGCCGGCAGGCGCGAGCTAAAGCAAAATGGGCAAACGTCCGGCGACTCTTTTAGATATCGGTAAGGCGCTCGGCATCTCTACGGGAACCGTTCACCGGGCCTTGCACGATAACCCTGGCGTGAGTCCGATGACCAAGGCCAAGGTGCTGCAAACCGCGAGGGCACTGGGGTACCGGCCGAATCTGGCGGCGCGGTTTCTGTCTTCCAAGAGAACTTTGCGAATTTCCGTGAACACTTTGCAAGGGACCACTTCGTTTTGGGACGAGGTGCGGGTGGGCATTCGCGAAGAGGCGAGTTCCATCCTGATGGAAAACGTGGACCTCGAGTTTCGGACTTACCCGAGGCTCGGGGAAGGCGAGGAAGAGGCGTTCGCGGCGGCCATGGCCGCGAAGGTGGACGGGATTATCACATTCCCGAGCCGTCCGCAAAAGCTGCGGCCGTGGATCCGGCGGGCGGCGCGGGCCCGCATTCCGGTGATGTGCGTGGCCACCGACGCTCCGAACAGCGGAAGGCTTGGCATTGTGGCCATCGACACCCTGGCCAGCGGTTCGATTGCTGCCGATCTCATGGGCCGGTTTCTGCGAGGACAGGGGAAAATCGCAGTCACTTTGTTTGACATGGCGATTACGGAACACGCGGAGAAATACGCGGCGTTTGAGTCGACGTTGCAGAGGTTTTATCCTGAGATGGAGCTGATGAAGCCGATCGAGGATCACGACGTGGAGCGGGAAGCTTACGACAAGTGCCGCAAGCTGTTTGAGGATTGTCCCGACCTGGCTGGGATTTACGTGACCACGGAGGCGTCGATCCCGATATTGAAAGCGGCGCGGGATGCGAAAGTGCTGCATCGGCTGACGATTATTACTACCGATCTTTATCCCGATCTGGTGCCGGAGATTCGATCGGGCGCGGTGGTGGCGACGATCTACCAGCGTCCGCGCACGCAGGGGCGAATGGCCTTCCGGAAGTTGCACGAGTTTCTGGCGGAGGGGGCGAGTTCGCATCAGGTGACGCTGGCGCCGCATCTGGTGACGCGGGGGAATCTTGATTTTTTCCTGCGGGCGCAATCGGAGCGGGCGGGAGTGCAGCGGGACGTTCCAGTGCAACGGCCGGCGCAGGAAGCTGCGGAAGATTTCGCGTAAGTCGCGTAAGCGAGACTCGTGATACGGGGAGGGGAACATCAGGTTTCTCGGCATTGATGTGGGAACCAGCGGCACGCGGGCGCTGGTGATCGATGAACATGGGAAGGTGATTGCTTCCGGGTCGGAAGAGCATGTTGCATTCGCCAGCCCCAGCCCGGGGTGGGCGGAGCAGGATCCGCGGGACTGGTGGCGAGCTGGCGGCGTGGCCGTGCGGAAAGCGCTCAGTTCGTTGGGCGTGGGCGCCGATGAAATTGCCTGTGTGGGTTTTTCCGGGCAGATGCATGGCGCGGTTTTGCTCGATGCGAATGACAACGTCGTGCGCGACGCCATTATCTGGTGCGACCAGCGCAGCGAGGCGCAGAGCAATGAGCTGAACGAAATGTTCGGCCCGGGCCGGCTGATTCAACTTACCTGCAATCCTCCGCTCACCAACTTCACTTTGACCAAGCTGCTTTGGGTGCGCGAAACCGAGCCTGCGAACTGGGCTCGCGTGGCGCATGTGATGTTGCCTAAGGATTACGTGCGGTTCTGCCTCACTGGGGATCGCACGACCGATATGGCGGACGCTTCGGGGACGCTCTTGCTCGACGTGGCCAACCGGCGCTGGTCGGCGGAGGTTTTGACCAAGACCGGAATCAGTCGGGAATTGCTGCCGCAACTTTACGAGTCGCCGCAGGTTTGCGGACGCGTGTCGGCGGCGGGCGCCGAGGCGACCGGGTTGCGGGCCGGGACTCCGGTGGTCGCAGGCGCCGGGGATCAAGCTGCGGGCGCCGTCGGAATGGGCATTGTGCGCGCGGGCGCGGTCAGCGCCACGATTGGGACTTCGGGCGTGGTTTTTGCGGCCACGGACCGGCCGGCGCTTGACCCGCGCGGACGAATACACACTTTTTGTCATGCAGTTCCGGGACGCTGGCACGTGATGGGCGTCACCCAGGCCGCGGGATTATCTCTGCGCTGGTTTCGGGATCGGTTCGGAGTTCCGGCGCAGAATGGCCGCGATCCTTACGACGTTTTGGCGGAAGAGGCTGGTTGCGCGCCAGAGGGGTCCGCGGGTGCTTTCTGGTTGCCTTATCTGATGGGCGAACGCACGCCGCACCTGGATCCAAACGCGCGCGCGGCGTTGGTGGGACTGACTGCGTCGCACACGCGGGCGCATGTGGTGCGGGCGATTCTGGAAGGAGTTGCCTACAGCTTGAAGGATTCGTTCACCATCTTCGAGGAGATGAAGATTCCGGTGACGCGAATTCGCCTCGGCGGCGGCGGCGCGCGATCGGCGCTGTGGAGACAGATTCAGGCCGACGTTTACGGGCACGAAGTGGAAATCGTGGAAGCGGAAGAGGGTGCGGCTTACGGGGCGGCAATTCTGGCGGGAGCGGGTGCGGGCGCGTGGACCTCGGTTGACGAGGCTTGCGATGCGGTGATTCGCGTGGCTTCTCGGGTCGCTCCGAGCGCTCAGGGTGTGGTCACCATGCAGCGTGGGTATGGCACCTACCGGGAGATTTATCCGGCGTTGCATCATGTGTTTTCAAGGGAACTACCACGCACCGCGTCGTAAACGTTCTCGCATTTTTGGGGTCCTGACACTCTATTCTTGAGGTCGAATTCAGGAGAAAAATGCCGCATGCGGCAATCGGCTTCATCGCCTCTGATGTTTCTCGCAAGCTTGCGACGGCTCGCCTCAGTTCTGGTTTTCTCTCTCTTCCTTCTCTTCTTTCCTGGCGCAGTTTGCGACGTGATGGCCATTGGTCAGGAGCGGTACGTCGAGACTTCGCAGCGTCCGAGTAGTTTCATTCTCGCCGACCGCAACCGTCTGGCGACAATCTACGTGGACGAGAACGACTATTGGGGCGTGGTGCGAGCTGCGCATGATCTGCAGCAGGACGTCTCGCGCGTTACAGGGCGCACTCCCGACATTACGAATCACAAGGACGTGACTGGAGAAAGCGGAATCATCATCGGCACGGTCGGCAAGAGCGCGCTGATTGACGAGCTTGTTTCCGCCGGAAAACTCGATGTAACTGCGATCCGTGGCAAGTGGGAATTTTTTCTGATTCAAGTGGTCCGGAACCCGATGCCGGGAGTGCGTTCCGCGCTTGTCATCGCGGGCAGTGACAAGCGGGGCACGATCTTCGGCATCTACGATCTCTCTGAACAGATTGGAGTTTCGCCGTGGTATTGGTGGGCCGACGTCCCGGTGACGCATCGCGATGAACTGTTCATTAAGCGTGGACGATATGTGCAGGGGCCGGTGGTGAAGTATCGCGGCATTTTCTTGAATGACGAAGCACCGGCGCTCAGCGGCTGGACGAAGGAAAAATTCGGCGGCTTCAATCATCAATTTTATGAAAAAGTTTTCGAACTTCTGTTGCGGCTGAAAGCCAACTATCTGTGGCCGGCGATGTGGAACAGCGCCTTTAATGCTGATGATCCGTTGAATCCGAAGCTGGCGGATCAGTACGGCATTGTGATGGGAACGTCGCATCACGAGCCCATGATGCGGGCGTGGAAGGAATGGGAACGGAGCGGTAAAGGCCCGTGGGACTATACCGCGAACGCGGCCGAGCTGCGCGAGTATTGGAAGCAGGGAATCGAGCGCAATGACGGCTACGAGAGCGTGATCACGCTGGGCATGCGGGGGAACGGCGATCTGCCCATGGCGGAGACCGACGATCGCGCGCTGCTGGAAAAAATCGTCGCCGACCAGCGCAAGATTATCGGCGATGTGATGCACACAGACCCTTCGACCGTCCCGCAGGATTGGGCGCTCTATAAAGAGGTGCAGCAATATTATGAGCATGGGATGCGCGTTCCGGACGATGTGACCCTGCTCTGGTGCGACGACAACTGGGGCAATATCCGGCGGCTGCCGACGGAGGAAGAACGAAAGCGCAGCGGGGGCGCGGGAATCTATTATCACTTCGACTATGTGGGCGATCCCCGCTCTTATAAATGGATCAATACGAATCCGCTGCCGAAAATCTGGGAGCAGATGAACCTGGCTTACCGCTATGGCGCGAACCGCATCTGGGTGGTGAACGTGGGCGACCTGAAGCCGATGGAAGTGCCGATCGAATTTTTTCTGAACATGGCGTGGAATCCTTCGGCTTGGAGGAACGACAACATTGGCGAATTCACCCGACTCTGGGCGGAACGCGAGTTTGGGACCGAGCATGCCGCGGCGATTGCGAACATCGTTTCGAAGTACGCGAAGTTCAACGGGCGGCGAAAGCCAGAACTGCTCGATCCGGAGACTTTCAGTCTTGTCGATTATCAGGAGGCCGATCGTGTGCTCGATGAATTCAATGCGATCTCGGCGGAGGCAGAAAAAATTGCGGGGCAACTGCCCGAGAACCAGCGCGATGCTTTTTTTGAGCTAGTGTTGCATCTCGCGAAAGCTTCGCAGATCGTGACGGAGCTTTATGTGACGGTCGCCAGGAATCACTTGTACGCGGCACAGGGGCGCGCCAGCACCAACGATCTGGCCGCGCAAGCCCGCGCGCTGTTTCAGGCCGACGCCGATCTTTCGAATCAATACAACCATACTTTGGCGCACGGCAAGTGGGACCACATGATGGATCAAACGCATATCGGCTACACGAGTTGGAGAGATCCGCCGGTGAATGCGATGCCGGCAGTGACGGAGATTCAGATTCCTGACGCGGCGGCGATGGGGGTTGCGGTTGAGGGGTCGGCATCCGCTTGGCCGGGGGCTGGGGGAGAACTCGTACTTCCGGAATTTGATGTGTACAACCAGCAGCGGCGATACGTGGATGTTTTCAACCGGGGCAAGGCTGATTTCGATTTCACGGCTTCAGCGACTTCGCCGTGGATCGTGCTGAGCGCGGATCACGGCACCGTTAAAAAAGAACAGCGGCTTTGGGTGAAGATAGCTTGGGGGAAGGCGCCCAAAGGATCGAACACCGGCTACATATCAATCGCCAGTACGGGCGCGGGTGATGGCGCAGGCGCGGTCAAGATAAAAATGGACGCCTTCAATCCGGCCGAACCGTCGCGAAAATCGCTGCATGGTTTTGTGGAAGCCGATGGTTATGTCTCCATGGAGGCGGAACATTACACGCGGCGAACCAACTCGGATTCGGCTCAGTGGGAAAAGATTGACGACTACGGTCGGACTTTGTCGGGCATGAGTGTGTTTCCCGTTCTCGCGTCGAGCGTTTTGCCGCCTGCTTCCGCTCCGTGCCTGGAATATCAGGTCTATCTGTCCAATCCGGGGAAGGTTGAAGCGGAGGCCATCCTCGGTCCGACTTTAAATTTCGTTCCGGGGCGCGGGCTGCGTTATGCGATTTCGTTCGATGAACAGTCGCCGCAAGTCGTGGACGCGCTGGCCCACAACTCTATCGAGGACTGGTCGACTTCGGTCAAAGACGGCGTCCGCAAGGTTACATCCGAGCACATGGTTACGGGCGCGGGCTATCACACGCTGAAGTTCTGCATGGTGGATCCGGGCGTTGTGCTGGAGAAATTGGTGCTTAACCTGGGAGGCGTGAAGCCCAGCTATCTTGGTCCGCCGGAGAGCTTCCGCGGCGTCGAAAAATCGGAACCGAGAACGAGATGAAGGCTAAGGACATCTCGCAAATCTTCGGCGCGCCGAACGCGAAGCAAAACCTCAGAGGCTAAAGCTCTCGTGTTTTGTGGCGCTAGCGGCACGACTAAAGTCGGGCCCTTCCCGAATCTATTCATGCCGCAGCCTTTTATAAATAGCTCGGAGTTATACTGTGGTTCCTACTGCCCCGGCTCCTTCACCAGCACGATGCGGTCGCCGGCCACGTCACGCATTTGTTGCACGATGCCGGAAGGCCAGCGGATTTCGACCAGATCCGCGGACGTATTGCGCCCCAGGCCAAAATGCACGGGACCGGCGCTGGACGACGCGTAGCCTGCGCTGGTGGTCATGTGGTTATACTGCGCGCCGCTTTTGGTCACCACCTTGATGCGAGCTCCGATTCCGTCGCGGTTGCTCTTCGTGCCTTGCAGCTTGAACTCCAGCCAATGATTGTTGGCTGGACTCTCATTCATCCAGATTTCCGCGGGTGCGTGGATGGCGCTGACTACAACATCCAGACGTCCGTCGCCATTCAGATCTCCGATCGCGGATCCGCGATGGCGCGACGGCGGGAATGCAGTGAATCCGGCTTCGGCAGTGAGAGCAGAAAATTTCATGCCACCCAGGTTGCGGAAGACGGTGTTCGGTTGCGCGACCATGATGCGCGGCTCGGAATCGAGCGACTGCACGTGACCCCGCGAAACAAAAATATCTTTCCATCCGTCGTTGTCAAAATCGGCGATGTTCGGAGAATAGCCCGCCATGGGCAGGCTGAGCGCGGCCATACCGCTTTGTTCGGTAACTTCCACGAAGCCGCCTTTCCCGTTGTTCTGGTAGATCGGAAAAGTTTCGTTGTCGAGCGCGACCAGGACGATGTCGGGATAACCATCGTTGTCGAGATCGCGGAAGTCGACGCCCATGCCGGAGATGAAAGTGCCGTCTTCGCGTAACGCGACGTTCGCGTCGAATCCCACTTCGTCAAACTTTCCGCCACCTTTGTTTCGGAAGAACCAGTTGAAGAGCTTGTCGTTGGTGATGATCAAATCCATTTTGCCGTCGAGAGTGGAATCGGCGGCGGCCACGCTCATCCCTTTGCCGGGATGCGCGCGCAGGCCCGACTCGACCGAGGCATCGCGGAAAGTCCCGTCGCCATTGTTGATGAACAACTGATTAGGCGTGGGCTTGTACATTTTGGGATGGCAATAATCGCGGTGCCCGTAGGCTTCGCAGACCGGCTCGTGGTCGACATCCCAGGCCAAATAATTAATGACGATGAGGTCGAGCAGGCCGTCGTTGTTGACGTCCACCCACGCGGCCGCGACCGACCATAGTGGACCATATTCTTTATCGGGCTTGTTCAGTCCGGCTTTCGTGGTGACGTCGGTGAAGGTGCCGTCTCCGTTGTTGTGGTACAGCGTGTTGCGGTAGATGCCGGCCACAAAAATATCTTCGTAGCCGTCGTTGTCATAGTCGCCGATGGCCACGCCCATGTCGTAGCCGGTGCCGGCTAGTCCGGCTTTTTCTGTGACGTTGGTGAAGTGTCCCTTGCCGTCGTTTTCAAAAAGACGGTTGCGATATTTCGGGGAATTTTTGCGGAGGGTGTGGATGTCGGCGCCGTTGGTGAAAAAAATATCGAGCTTGCCGTCGTTGTTGTAATCAAACACGGCCACGCCTCCGGCCATGGTTTCGGGAGCGTGGCGTTCAGGAGTTTCGTCGGTTTCAAGCTGGAAGTCGATCGGCTGGTAGGCGAACCGGATCGGGCTATCGGCGGCGGGCTTAGCGGAAGATGTGGGCGCCTTCGGCTGCGACTGCGGATGCAGAGCAGGTTGCGGCATCAATACCGCGAGCAGAGATAGTAGTGTCAGCGAGCCTGCAAAGCTGCGGATGTTCATCTCCCGGGACACATGTGGCCTGCTCCCATCTTAACCCGGGGTGGTCACGACAAACGACCGTCACGCGCCGGTCGGCCTGTATCTCGGTCGATGAAGTAATGGCGATACTTCAACAGTTATCCTACAATCCGCATTTATGGATCCCGCACGCCAGAAACTGATAGAGAGGGCAAGGGAACTGAACACCTCCGCCTTCCCCGTGGACGAGATGCAATACCGCATTAATGAAGTGTGCTCAGAATATCGATTGAGCACAGGTCGATGTGTGAGATCGGCTCTTTCAAAGACGAAGACAAAACGAGGCGCGTTTCCGTCGCAAGTGCTTTGGTACATGCGTTACATACGGGCCTGATGCCGGTGCGACCGATGGGATTGTGGCTGGGCTTGATGTTGATCCTGAGGGACGCTTGGCAAGGAATTTAATGAAGCTGTCTGCGTGGCCGGATGCGCCTCTTCAAACTTCGATCGAGATTCTGACTCACGATGCTGATGAGGACGTACTGCTTCGACTTTGTCACGATAGTCTTTGACAAATCCTTGTTCGAGTGATGAAGCAGCAATCGCGATCCAGAAATACGCTTGTACGTTGTCCTTTTCCACGCCTGCACCAGCGCGATAAGCCATCCCGAGGTTGAATTGTGCCTTTGCCATGCCTTGCTCGGCAGCCTTCTGCCACCAGCGAGCTGCTTCGGCGGGATCCTTTTCGACGCCGTTCCCTAAGTTGTAAGCCTGTCCGAGGTTGTATTGAGCCGCTGCGTAGCCTTGGTCGCCTGCCCTGCGATACCAACGCAAAGCTTCGGCAGTGTCCTTGGCGTCGCCTGTGCCAGTTGTACGAAGCTCCAAGCCAGAACTCTCCGTCAGCGTTGCCTTGTTCGGCGGACTTGCGCAGCCACTTGACTCCCTCTGCCTCGTCCTTCGGAACTCCCGCGCCTTGGAGGTAGAACATTCCGAGGCTGAACTGGGAAGCTGCGTTGCCATTTTCTGCAGCCTTGGTGTGCCATCGCACGCTTTCAGCAGTATCTTTCGGAACGCCCACGCCCAAGCCATATGCGGTTCCAAGATTGCCTTCAGCCGTTACGTTTCCTTGCTCGGCGGCCTTCTTCCACCAGCGCACGGCTGCGGCTTCGTCCTGCGGAACGCCCTGTCCACCCAAGCAGTAAATCGCTCAAGATCCGACTGAGCCTCCACATTGCCCTGATCTGCGGCTTTGTGTACCAGCGCAAGGTATTCAAGCGCGTTGCTGAGAGCGACGAATCCGATTACGTGCGTGATTCAGTTTCGCGCTATCTTCTCAAACTCGCCCAGCGCCCCGACTCCAAATAGTTGATTTAAACAGCGTCGGGCGGCGTCAGCCCATGACGGAGCAAGCACTAATCCTTACTCCGGAAGTTTCTGCTCCCCCTGGATCATCACGTGAGACTCGGTGTGCGGCGCGCCGGTTCCGGGCTGTCCTCCGCCGACGGTGATCAGGTAGTCGCCGGTGGAGACGTAACGATCTCCTGCGTCATTCACGTAGCTGAGGTCGCGCGGACTAAGGGTGAGCTTGACGTGTTTCTGCTCGCCGGCTTTCAGGTGGACGCGGGTGAATCCGCGCAGCGCACGCAAGGGTGTGCCCGGTAGTTTGGGGAAGGTGATATAGAGCTCCGCCACCTCGTCGCCATCGCGCTTGCCCGTGTTCTTGATGTCGACTTCGACATCCAGCGGGTCGCCTGCATTCAGGGAAGGATTCGACAGCTTCATGCCGCTGTATTCGAATGTGGTGTAACTCAGGCCGTGGCCAAAGCCATACAACGGCTCTCCAGTGAAGTAACGGTAGGTGCGATTCTTCATCGTATAGTCTTCGAACTCGGGCAACTGCTCCACACCTTTGTAGAAGGTGACGGGCAAACGTCCGGCGGGATTGTTGATTCCAGCCAGGGTCTGCGCGATGGCGGTTCCGCCTTCTTCGCCGGAATACCAGGCGTCGAGAATTGCGTTGGCGTGATCGTTGGCCCAATTTACCGCGAGCGCGCTGCCGTTCATTAACACAACGACGAGCGGCTTGCCGCTGCCTTTCAAAGCTCCGAGCAGCGCTTCTTCTTCCGCGGGCAGGCTGAGGCTGGTGCGGTCGCCGCCGCGGAATCCGGGCAAGTTGACTTTCATCTCTTCGCCTTCCAGCTTCGACGTGATACCGACGACCGCAACTACCACATCCGCCTGGCGCGCCGCGGAGACCGCTTCCACCAGAGGATCGCCGCTCACCGGCAGCCAGACCAGCTTGGTGATGCGGCCTCCCGCCATGTACTCGACCTTCACCGCGTAGCGATGGCCTTTTTCCAGCTGCAGCTTTGCCACCTGCGGATTGGGATCGTGCCCGATGGCGTCATCGATCACGAGTTTGCCGTCGATCCACAGGCGCTGCATGGAACCCATGAGGCCGATCTGATAGGTGCCGGATTCGGCGGGCGTGAGGAATCCGGTCCAGCGCACCGAAAAATCTTTCATGCCGGCGGGCACGGGAAGCGCATGGGAATCGGGATGAGAAAGCTGAAGATCAACGTAGGGGTCGATTCGCGTGACTTGCGGAGTCCCCGATATATCTCCGGCGAAATACTCGCCCTTGAGTCCGGGCTTGCCGTCATCCGTGGATAACATCGCAGTCGGGATCACGGGATGCTCGCGAAGAAAGTCGGTGCCTGGTTGAAACGAAACCTTTGCTCCGGAAAATTGCTTGCGAATGCCCTCCAGCGCGGTGACGGCGTGCGAGGCCGTGCCGCTGTAGTTGCCGTGCAGCACCTGAGTGGATTCCGCCAGCGGCCCCACAACCAGAATCTTTTTCACGTTTGGCGCGAGCGGGAGCACGCCGTCGTTTTTCAGCAGCACCATGGACTCGCGCGCCGTCTTCAGGGCGAGTTCGCGGTGCGGGGCGCTATCGATTTCGGAATCCGGGGTCTGTGCGTAGGGCACCATCGCCGGAGGATCGAACATTCCCAGCCGCATGCGCGCGGTGAAGAGCCGCCTTAGAGAGGTATCGAGATCCGCCTCGGTGAGCAGGCCCTGCTTCACCGCATCGATAAACGGTTTGTAGTCGTGGTCGTCTTTGGTAATGGTGAAGAAGTCGGCGCATTCATTGTCCATGCCAGTCTTGATCGCGACTGCGGCAGCTTCCGCCTGGCTCTTGACGAAGTGGTGGCCTTCAAAAATGTCCACGATGGCATCGCAATCGGAAACGACATAGCCGTTAAACTTCCAGGCATCTCGCAATTCATCTTTCAACAGAAAAGTGTTCGCGCAGGCGGGCTGGCCGTTCACGCGGTTATAGGCGCACATGATTGATTCGGCTTTGCCTGCCGTCACGGCAGCGCGAAACGCGGGCAGGTAGGTATCCTCCATATCGTGCTTGGAGACGAGCACGTCGATGGTGTGGCGCGACGGCTCGGGGCCACTGTGCACAGCAAAATGTTTCGGGGTCGAGATCACGCGGAAATACTTGGGATCATCTCCCTGCAGTCCGGTTACGAAGGCCACGCCCATGCGGCCGGTGAGAAACGGATCTTCGCCGTAAGTTTCCTGGCCGCGTCCCCAGCGCGGATCGCGGAAGATATTGATGTTGGGCGACCAGAAATCCAGCCCCTCCATAATGTCGCGCCGGCCGGCACGCACCGCCTGGTTGTGCTTCGCCCGCGCCTCGGTGCCGATGACCACCGCCATCTCGTGGATCAGGGCAGGATCAAAGGTGGCCGCCAGCCCGATGGGTTCGGGGAACACGGTTGCCGTCCCGGCATTGGCAACGCCGTGCAGTGCTTCACTCCACCAGTCATAGGCGGGAACCTGGAGCCGGGGAATCGCCCTCGCCTGGTTGACCAGCTGCGACGCTTTCTCCTCCAGCGTCATCCGCGAGATCAGGTCGTCAACCCGGACATTGATGGGCTGGGAGGGGTCGAGGTAGACGGCGCCACTCGCCGTCTGGGCTACGGAACGGGGAAGAAATAACGCCAGGATAATAGCCACTTGCAGGGTAGTTCGAATACGTATTTCGGGCATGATAGATCTCCTCGGGAACCCGCACGTTCAACCGGCTGGCGAGTGCTCAATGTTTCTAGTCTTTGTCCGTTAACGATTACGATCGTCGGTCGCTTGTAGCACAGCGTAAATCCCACGGTCAAGGAGACAGCCGCCGCTGTACCTGAAAGATGCGACAGATTTGAGACGGGCGAGTGCAACTCACTTCGCCGGCAACAGGTCGCCGGTGGCCAGAACATACGTGGTTAATTTATCCAGCTTGATGTTCGCGTTCTTGGACACAATCGCGACAACCCCGTTAGTATTTCTTGCGGATTCGACATCTTTCATCAGGACACGGCGGTTCGAAGTTGTGGAGGCGGGCGTGTCGGGAACAGACCCGCCGTTGCCGGAGTCACTTCCTGGGAAGGGTCTGTAAACCTTTGAATTCGGATCAGGGTATTGTCCTTGCCCGTTCCAGGTGCGGTTCGCGGGTTGCTGCGGCCCGTACTGCAGATCCTGGCCGGTTGCGTCGATCGTGGGGTAATACCACGCGGTCAGGTAGGCCGTGACCGATGCTGACCCCTTCTTCCACAGCACGGAGTCGATCCGAATCGCAAGGCGGGATGGGTCGGTGGCAGTTTTGGCGGCGGATTCGATCACTTCCCCGGAAAAAACCGCATCTCTCGGGACCACTTTGCCAGCGATCAACGTGGCGACTTCAAGTTTCGCCCGAATCCTGGCTCCGACCGGAGTTTTGCCGGCAGCCACGTTTTGCTGCATCACCACCGGAAACTCAAGCGTGCCGGGGGGAGCGGATGCCTCTGGCTTCTGCTGGCTGAGGGTTGTGACGGAGGAAAAAACACAGAGTACCAAGATTGATACGGCCACAGGACGGGTCAACATCGAAGTACACCCCCGTTGCTATTTCAACCAAGAAGTTCAGGAACTCGTCTGTTTGCGGCAGGCAACTCTTCGTACGGCAAGAGTATAACCCCGACTGTCGAGAAAAAGTGCGATTTAGGACTCAAAAGCCTTCAGAACGCCGTTAGGATATCGATTTTCTTCTTGACAACGGTCATTGCATGGCTGTAAGACCGTAAACGCTTACGATTTTGTAGTTGAATTGTAGTAACCCGCGACCGGCAGTCGCGGCCACCTTAACTGACGAATTGACTTTGGAGGCACTGAAATGAGATTCCTCTCGCCCAAGTTTGCCGGGAGTTTTGGCCTGGCTATCGGACGCAATGGCTTTCGCCTTGCGGTTCTCCTAGCAGCCATGTTTGTAGTTTTCGCCGGTCAGGCGCTGGCCCAGGAAGCCACCATCGTCGGCACAGTGACCGACCCCACCGGCGCGGCGGTTGCCAACGCCACCATTACCATCACGAACACCGATACCGGCGTAGCCCGCACCCTGCCCACGAATGGCGACGGTCAGTACGTGGCGCCTGACCTCATCATCGGGCATTACGCCGTGCGCGCGGAGGCAGCCGGATTCAAAGCTGCCGAGCAGAAAGGCATCACCCTCGCTGTCGGCGACAGGTTGCGCCTCGATTTCAAGCTGCAAGTGGGCAGTGCGCAGGAGAAAGTGACGGTTGAGGCCAACGCCGTCGCCGTGCAGACCGATAGCGGCGAAGTCAGCAACGTCATTACTGGGCAACAGATAACTCAGCTGGCCACCAACGGCCGCAGCCTCTACTCGCTCTTCGCCCTCGCGCCGGGAGCATCCAGCCTGCAAAGTTCCCGTATCGGTTTCACCCCGGTGAGTGGTGACAGCACGGTCAGTATCAACGGCGAGCGCGCCGGCCACAACCTTCAGCTCATTGACGGCGGCGAAAACCTCGACCGCGGTGGCAGCAGCGGCAGTGTCATGCCTTCCATCGATTCCCTCGCCGAGTTCCGCAATATGACCTCGAACTACAGCGCTGAGTACGGCTTGGCTTCCGCGGCACAGATCAGCACGGTGATCAAGTCGGGAACCAAGCAGTTTCACGGTGAGGCTTGGGAGTTCTTCCGCAACGATGCTCTCGATGCTCGCAACTATTTCACCCCCGCCCCTGCCGCCGTTCCCGAATTGCGGTACAACATTTACGGCTTCAATGTCGGCGGCAAGATTCCAGGCATGAACAACCATCCCACCTTCTTCTTCTACAACATGGAATGGCGGAAGGAGATTGATGGCGGCCTGCTGAATAATCCCATGCCCCCCGGAAGCGCCTATCCCGACGCGACGACCGGCAACGCGGTAATCCCAGCCACGTATGGCACAAAAACAATCAATGCGGTTGTGCCAACCGGGATCGCCCCCTCCATCCAGTTCGCCAATTGCCCGGGCGGCGTTGCCCCCGCTGGGATTACTCCGGGTTTGGCCTTCCCCGCCAACACGATTCCTAGTTGTATGATTAACGCCAACGCAGTAGCTCTTCTGACCGCTGGTGGCAAGTACGGCGGGATCTTCCCGAAGCCGACCAACGGTACGAATTTCGTGGGCGGCAACAATTCTCCTACGGACTTGCGCGAGGAGATTGCCCGCATTGATCACACTTTCAGCAGTAAGTTCTCGGTGTTCGGGCACTGGATTTCCGAGCAGGTCGCCCAGACTTACGGGACCACGCAGTGGAGCGGCGACAGCTCTCCCGCCGCCGCGAACACCTTCGGGAACCCTTCCTACAGCGCCGTGATCCATACCACCTACGTGATCAGCCCGACGCTGCTCAACGAAGCTTCCTTCAACTACAACGGCAACCGCATTGCCATGGAGAACATCAACCTGTTCAGTGCCCCCAGCTCATTTACCTTTAACCGGCTCTTTAGTGGACCGAACGTCAACAACCGCATCCCGTCGATCGATCTGAACGGCGTAACCGGCTCCGACTACACGGTGAACTGGATGCCCTGGAACAACAAGGCGGACGATTACCAGTTGCGCGATGATCTCTCCTGGACCCATGGAGCTCACCAGCTGAAGTTTGGCTTCAGCTGGGCTCTCTACAAGAAAGTTCAGGACGCTTTCGCCAACACCGAAGGCAACTTCAACTTCAACGGGTCGTTCACCAGCCCAGCTGGATGTACGGGAACGAGCACCGTATCTTGCGGATATGACTTTGCCGATTTCCTTCTGGGCTACGCCCAGCAATACACGGAAGACGGCGCCAAGATCACCGGCCACTGGAATAATGTCTCCCCCGCTGCCTACGCTCAGGACAACTGGCGCGTCAATAACCGGTTGACCTTGAACCTTGGACTGCGCTGGGATGGCATTCCTCATACCTATGAGGCCAACCACCTCTCCTCGAACTTCTATCCCAATCTATACAACCCTGCCGAGGCGGCGACGTTTGACTCCCAGGGGAACATTTGCGGCCCTAACTCTAACCCGCTGTGTGCTGGAGGGACCAGTCCCGGTGTAGTCGCCAGCACCAATCCCAACTTCACGGGATATAACTTCTATCTCAATGGAATTGGCGTCGGCGGCGTAAATGGCATTCCCAAGGGCTTGGTCAACAATTCCTGGAATAATTGGGGACCGCGGCTGGGCTTCGCCTATGACCTTACCGGTCACGCGAAAACCGTCATCCGCGGCGGTTTTGGCATGAGCTACGAACGCATTCAGGGCAACGACATGTATAACGGTGCCGTGAATCCGCCGGGCGATCCGAACCCCACGCTCAACGGCGTGTCGCTTTCAAATCCCGGCCTTAACCTCGCTAGTGGCAGTGTCATCACCGCGGCTAATTTGCCGATACTTCCCCTCGGAGTCACCGGTATTGCTGACAATTACAAGCCTCCGGTCAGCTACCAGTACAGTGCGGGCGTCCAGCAGGCTGTGGGAACGCACGCGGTGCTGAACATTTCGTACGTTGGCAGCCAGGGTCGGCACGAGAACTACTACCAGGCGATCAATCTGCCGCCGCAGGCTGATTTGGGAAATTTTGTCAACACCACAGCACACAATTCGACGGGACTCCCGGGCGGACTCCCCTTTAACGAAGTGCTCACCTATCTCGGCTTCGGCAACATGAAAATGTCTATTAACGGGGCCAATGCCAGCTATAACTCACTCCAAACGTCGCTGAACGGGACCTTCAAACGTGACCTGCACCTGCAAGTCTCCTATACGCTTGCCAAGGCGGAGGATGCGACGACGTCGACCGGGAGCGGCGGCGATCTCGAAAACGCCACCAACCCCTATCAGGGTTGGAGGTACGATTTCGGACCGTCCGTATTCGACCGCAAGAACGTCTTCTTCGCCAACTTCGTATACGACCTCCCAGTATTCCGGGACAGCGGGAGCCGACTGTTGAAGGCGACTTTGGGTGGATGGCAGTTCTCGGGAATCGTCACCGAGGAATCGGGGGCGCCCGTCAATATCGGAGTGAATGGAGAAACCGCTGGCAGCATTATCAGCAATTCGGGAACCCGTCCCAATCTGACTGGGTCCATCTCCTATCCCAGGTCTAAGAATGGTACGACTGTAACCTGGTTCAACCCGGCCTCATTCACTGCGGCGCCCTGTACCCCTGGCGGTTCAGGAACAGACTGCTATGGCAACCTGGGATTCGACGCCATCCGCGGTCCCGGTCACAACAACTTCGACCTGGCACTCCTCAAGAACTTTGCCTTCACGGAAAAGTTCCACATGGAGTTCCGGGCTGAGGCGTTCAACGCCTTCAACCACACCGAGTTTGAAGGTAACTCCAACACGGGCGGTCTCAGCAACAACGTCGGAGCCAGCAACTTCGGTCAGATCACCAATGCTTACGACGGCCGGCAGTTCCAACTCGCTCTGAAGCTGATTTACTAGGCCCTCCCCAGGGTCTTCAACATGCCCCACTCGCATATCGCGGGTGGGGCATTTATCCTCTAAGCCCTTTGTAGCTTTATCTCAGGAATACACATCGCCGGCATGAAGACCTGGAAGCCGCAGCTCGCTCTGGCCGTCATTCTTTCGGCAGGCCTTTCAGCAAGTGTTGCGCATGCGCAGAGTGCCACTCCGGACGAAGCGGAGGCTCTGGAAAGCCAGGGCAAGCTGCCGGAAGCGGCGCAGGTGTGGCGGGCGATTACCCAGCAGCATCCTCAAGACGCAGGGGCCTATGCCAGCCTGGGTGTGGTTCTGTCGAAGCTGCAGCGGTATCAGGAAGCGGCATTGGCCTACCGCAAGGCGATCAAGCTGAATCCGAAGTTGCCGGGGGTGCAGCTTAATCTGGGTCTGGCGGAGTTTAAGCAGGGCAAGTTTGGCGCTGCGATTGAGCCCTTCCGCGCGGTGCTGGAAGGCGACCCGAAGAACTCGCAGGCGCAAACCCTGCTGGGCTTGAGCTATTACGGCGTTAAAGAGTTCGCGGAAGCCGAGAAATATCTGCAGATGGCGGCAGCTTCGAATACAGCCAATACCGAACTCCGTCAGGTGCTGGCTCAGAGCTGTTTGTGGGCAAAGGATTACGCGTGCGCCCAGGAAGAATTCCGCCAGATTCTGGAGACCGACCCGGATTCCGCGAGCGCGCATATCCTGAGCGGCGAAGCGCTGGATGGTTTGGGGAAAACTTCCGAGGCGATCCAGGAATTTCAAGTGGCGGCGAAAATCGCTCCGCACGAGCCCAGCGTGCATTTCGGAATTGGCTTTCTCTATTGGAAACTGCATCAGTATGACGACGCAGAAAAAGAATTCGAAGCAGAGTTAGCCAATGATCCCAACCAGGCGCAGGCGCTCGCATATATGGGCGACATCGAATGGAAAACTGATCATCTGGAGAAAGCGCTCGAGCTGCTCAACCGGGCCGTGCAGAACAGAAAAGACATACGCCTTGCCTACGTCGATCTGGGCGCCGTCTACACGCAACAGAAGCAATATGACGAGGCCGTGGCAGCGCTGCGGCACGCGGTGGAACTGGATCCGGCGCAGGCGGATGCGCATTACCGGCTCGGGCGCCTGTATCAGACGATGGGCAACACAGCGGCCGCGCAGAAGGAATTGGAAAAGGTTCGCGAACTGCACGGTACCGCTGACGAGGGTCTGGTAGGCAAGATCGCGCCCGCTCCGCCGGCGCTGAACGAATCCGAGGGGCATTCGCCTTAGCGGAGGGCGGTTGCCATCCTCCAGTTGCATTAGCTATGAGCTATTGCTGAGAGTTTTCCAGGAGAGTCATGACGAACAGCAGCGGATCGTATCAGCCGAAACCCGAGCATAAGTTTTCTTTCGGATTGTGGACATTAGGAAACCGCGGCCGCGATCCTTTCGGCGAAGCCGTGCGACCCGCCATGCCGCCCAACGAGATCGTGAGAGTGCTCGGCGAAATCGGCGCCTGGGGCGTGAACCTGCACGACAACGACCTGGTTCCGATCGACGCAACTCCGTCCGAGCGCGACCGCATTGTCCGCGAGTTTCAAAAGGCTTGCAAGGAAAGCGGTATCGTCGTTCCCATGGCCACGGTGAATCTGTTCTTTCATCCCGTGTTCCGCGATGGAGCCTTCACGGCGAACGATCCTGAAGTGCGCGCCTACGCCTTGCAGAAAACTCTGCGCGCGATGGACCTGGGCGCTGAACTCGGCGCCAAGATTTTCGTTTTGTGGGGTGGTCGCGAGGGCGTGGAAACCGATGCCTGCCGCCGCGCGGACGAAGCCATCAAGCACTTGCGCGAAGGCGTTAACTATCTTTGCGAGTACAACATCGCGAAGGGATACGGCTACCGCTTTGCGCTGGAAGCCAAGCCCAACGAGCCGCGCGCCGATATCTATATGGCAACCACCGGCCACTACCTGGGATTCATTCCCACGCTCGATCACCCGGAAATGGTCGGCGTAAATCCGGAAGTCGCGCATGAAACCATGGCTGGCTTGAACTTCATGCACGGCGTGGCCCAGGCCTGGGAAGCGGGCAAGCTGTTCCACATCGACTTGAACGATCAAATGCCGGGCCGCTACGATCAGGATCTGCGCTTCGGTTCAGCGAATCTCAAGTCTGCATTCTGGCTGGTGAAATTTCTCGAGGACGTGGGCTATCAAGGTCCGCGCCATTTCGACGCACACGCTTACCGCACGGAAAACTACGACGGAGTGAAAGACTTCGCCCGTGGCTGTATGCGAACCTATCTGATTCTCAAGGAAAAGGCCGCCCGCTGGAACGTAAACCCAACCATCAAGTCGATCCTTCAGGAAATTTCGGCAACGTCACCCGGGACTCCCAAAATTGCGCGACACTCAAAAGCAGGATCGGCCGCTCTGTTGGCCCACGTTTTCGATAAGGACGCGATAGCGCAGAAACGGTTGCCGTATGAGCTTCTTGATCAACTCACGGTAGACATTCTTCTCGGGGCTGCATGATCTCGGAGCGGCGTGATTATTTTTCGCTGGCAAGCTGTGAGAACAAAGCCGCGCCGCCCGCGATTCCGGCATCGGCGCCATAGTGCGCCAACACAAGCGGAATCTCCCCGGCTCGCGGATTCAAACACCAACTGGGCAGCAGGCGTTTGATCTCTGCGAAAAACGGATTCAGCATCGCTGCCACCCCGCCGCCGACCACCAATACGTCCGGGTCGAACAAGTCCACGATATTGCCGAGCCACACTGTTAAAAGTTCGGCCGTCTCCTGCAGAATTTCCCCGGCCAGCGCATCCCCCGCCGCGTAAGCCTTTCCGACCATCTCGCTGGTCACCAATTCGATCTTTCCCTTCGCGAGACTGAGAAGCGCCGCACCGCGCGCTGGGTCGGCCGCAACTCGCGTCCGCGCCCGCACAGCAATCGCAGGCCCAGCCGCCAGAACCTCAATGCATCCGCGCTTGCCGCACGAACAAACCGGCCCGCGATAGTCAATGGTCACGTGCCCTCCTTCGCCGGCAGCGCCCGTGTTCCCGTGATAGATGCGGCCATCGAAGACGATGCCGGTTCCAATTCCGGTGCCGACGGTCGCATAAAAAACATAGCGGTAGCCGCGCGCCGCTCCCCAGATAGTTTCGGCCAGAGCCGCGGCATTCGCGTCGTTGTCAACTTTCACGGGCACGCAGTAAACCTCGGCCACGCGCGCAGCCAGGGGAAAATTCCGCCAGCAGGGAAGATTCGGAGGATTGAGCACTACTCCGGATTTTGGATCAAGCGGCCCCGGCGCGCAGATGCCAATGGCGCGAACTCGAGCTTGCCCTTTCGCGGTGTCAGCAGCCAACAGCGAGTCGATCGCGGAGGTCACAGCCTTGAAGCCAGCTTCCGGGCCGTCATTCGCAGGCATTGGCGTACGCAGTTGCGTGAGAATTTTTCCGCTGGCATCGACAATGCCCGCCGCAACTTTGGTTCCCCCAATGTCCACGCCGATGACGCGGCCTTGTTGGTTGGAGCTTTGCATCATGATTGGCTGGCCTCGCAGGTGCGACGCGGCCTGGTCTTCAGCCGGGTGTCCAAGAGACGGATCTTCAAACTTGTGTGCCGTCGCCTTTTTTCATGTGCGTGGCCAGTTGACGCAGCAACGCGATGAAAGCGGTGCTGGCGACAGAAAGCGTGCGGTCGCGACGATAGGCGAGACCAAGTTCGCGGAAGAGCTGCGCATCCTCCAGATCAATCAGCTTGACTCTGCCGGCTTCGACCTCATCGCGGGCGAACGACGCGCTGATAAGAGAAACTCCGAGATCGGCGGCGACGAAACTCTTGATCATGCCGATGCTGGGCAATTCCATTCTCACGTGCAGTTCCGCGCTGTAGGGGCGAAAGAGTTTGTCCAGCAGCCGGCGCGTATGCCCCGTCTTCGGAATCAGCAGAGGTTGTTTGATAATCTCGCTGACCGCCACCACTTTATGTTTCGCCAGCGGATTCTTCGGGCTCACCATCAGCATCAGCTTGTCGCGAAAGATCGGCTGAATCTTCAAGCTCGGCGACTGCACGGGCAAGGTCAGCACTCCCACTTCCACTTGGCCGTTTTCCAGCTTTTCCATTATCTTGTAGCTGAAATTTCGATAGATGCTGATTTGTACCAGCGGGTAGCGCCGGCAGTATTCGGCAAAAACTTCGGGCAAAACGTAGAGGCAAGTCGCCTCATTTGCGCCCACCCGCAGCGTGCCGCGCGGAGTGCGGCTGTGGTCGGCCACGGCCGTCAGCGACTCGTCGCGGAGGTTCCTGAGGCGCTCGGCATACTCGTAGAAAATCTGGCCGGCGGGAGTCAGCTTCACCGTTTTGCCCGAGCGGTCGAGCAGGCGGTCGCCATATTCCTGCTCTAGCTGGCGAATCTGGGCGCTGACTGCCGACTGCGAGCGGAACACTTTTTCGCCCGCCCGTGAGAAGCTGCCTTGCCTCGCAACCTCTAGAAAAGTAATGAGCTGATCGAAGTCCATGGTTTGTCTTTGATTTAGACTTGGGCGAGATTATAGCGGACTCCGGGCGCTGCGCCGATATTTCCCTGGGGTCGGCGCGGACCCGGAATTTTGCATCCTCTGCATCGAAATTCTGAATTGTACTTCCCCTCCGGCAGGCGGTATTAACAAATGGGCCAGCTTGTTCTGGACCGGGGTGTGCCTTGCTCGATCTGCCCTTGTTCATCAGAACCAGACAGAGTCCCAGCACAAATGATTTCGAAGCGTGCGGATTCGCCGAACCAGGATGTCAAGGATGACGCGTCTAAACTCGAAGACCGGGCTCCCGCCCGCGCAGGGTCTCTACGACCCGGCGCACGAGCATGACGCATGCGGCATCGGTTTTGTAGCCAGCATTCGCGGCGAAAAAAGCCACGAGATTATCCGCAAGGGAATTGAAGTCCTCGTCAACCTAACTCATCGCGGCGCATGCGGCTGCGACCCGGAAACCGGCGATGGCGCCGGCGTTCTGATTCAGATCCCTGACAAATTTTTTGCGCGAGAGTGCAACAAGATCGGGTTTCAACTGCCCGAGCCCGGAGCCTACGGCGTAGGGATGACTTTTCTCCCGGTCGAAAAGCATGAGCGGCTGCAGTGCGAAGGGATCCTCGAGCGCATCGTGCGCGAAGAAGGCCTCACGGTATTGGGATGGCGTGACACGCCCACTTATGCTTCGGCGATCGGTCGTGTGGCGCGAGCCTCGCAGCCTTACATTCAGCAGATTTTTGTGGGCCGCGGCGAAGGCATGGACGAAGATGCTTTCGAGCGCAAGTTGTACGTGGTCAGAAAGCGTGCGGAGACGGAGGTCGGGCAATCTGAAATCGCCGACCGCGAGATTTTCTATATTCCGTCCCTCTCGGCGCGGACCATTGTCTACAAAGGCTTGTTGCTCGCTCCGCAGATCACAAATTTCTACAAGGAACTTTCCGATCCCGACGTGATGAGCGCGTTGTGCCTGGTGCATCAGCGCTTTTCGACGAATACTTTTCCCAGTTGGCAGCGCGCGCATCCCTATCGCTACATCGCGCACAACGGCGAGATCAACACGCTGCGCGGCAACGTGAACTGGATGTGGGCGCGCCAGTCGCTGCTGAAGTCACCGTTGTTCGGCGACGATCTCAAGAAACTTTTCCCCGTCATTTCGCCCGACGGCAGCGATTCCGCGAACTTCGACAATGCGGTCGAGCTTCTTCTGCTGGCGGGACGCAGCCTTCCGCACGTAATGGCCATGCTGATTCCCGAAGCGTGGGCCGGCAATCCGCATATGCAGCCCGAGAAGCGCGCCTTCTACGAATACCACGCATCGCTGATGGAGCCTTG
The DNA here is from genome assembly GCA_963719575.1 of uncultured Acidobacteriaceae bacterium. Classification (GTDB taxonomy): domain Bacteria; phylum Acidobacteriota; class Terriglobia; order Terriglobales; family Acidobacteriaceae; genus Sulfotelmatobacter. The sequence goes on along the minus strand of CAVRCN010000017.1, from coordinate 176,813 downwards.
GGACGGCCCCGCCGCGATCGCATTCACCGACGGCCGGGTGATCGGCGCCACGCTCGACCGCAACGGCCTGCGCCCCGGCCGCTACGTGGTGACCAACGATGGCCTCGTGGTGATGGCGTCGGAAGCCGGCGTCCTCGACGTACCCGCCCAAGATGTGAAAAGAAAAGGCCGACTGCAGCCCGGAAAGATGTTCCTCGTCGACACCGTCGAAGGCCGCATCATTTCCGACAAAGAAATCAAGCGCGACCTGGCTTCGCGCCAGCCCTATGCCCAGTGGCTCAAAGACAACCAGGTCACCATCGACCAGTTGCCCGAGCCCTCGCGCCTGCACTACTCCGATCCGGAAACGCTGCAGCGTCGGCAGCGCGCTTTCGGCTACAGCGATGAAGACCTCAAGATGATTCTCGGCCCCATGGCTTTGAGTGGAGAAGAGCCCGTAGGTTCGATGGGCACAGACACTCCGCTGGCTTGTCTCTCCGATCGCCCGCAGTCGCTGTTCAGTTATTTTAAGCAGCTATTCGCCCAGGTCACCAACCCGCCCATCGATCCCATTCGCGAAGAGACCGTGATGTCGCTGTTCAGCTACATCGGCAGCGAGCGCAACATTCTCGAGGAGCAGCCCGAGAACTGCCACATGTTGAAGCTGGCGCATCCGCTGCTGACCAATCGCGAGCTGGAAAAACTGCGCCGCGTTTCCACTCGCGACCTGCTCGCCATCACGCTGCCAGCGCTGTTCCGCGCCGCCGAAGGCGAAATCGGACTGAAGCGCGCTCTCGACGAACTCTGCCAGAGAGCATCGCTCGCGGTGAAAGCGGGATACACACTACTCATCATTTCCGATCGCGGCGTCGACAAAGACTATGCTCCCATCCCCAGCCTGCTGGCCTTGGCGGCGGTGCACAATCTGCTGGTTCGCGAAGAAACGCGAACCCAGGCCGCTCTGATCACCGAATCCGGTGAACCGCGCGAGGTGATGCACTTCGCCCTCTTAAGTGGCTACGGCGCGAGCGCCATCAATCCCTATCTCGCTCTCGAGAGCGTGGAGAACCTCGCTTGGCGCGGAGAATTGCCCGGCGACGTCACTCCCGAACTGGCGGCTCAGCATTTCTTTAAAGCTATAAAGAAAGGCCTGCTGAAAACTTTCTCGAAGATGGGCATCTCCACTCTGCAAAGTTATCAGGGTGCGCAGGTTTTCGAAGCGATCGGATTAAACAAAGAGCTGGTGGACGCCTACTTCGCCGGCACAACTTCTCGTCTGGAGGGGATTGGCCTTGGCGTCCTCGCGCGCGAAGCGCAGATGAAGCACGAGCACGCCTTTCGTCCCCTCACGGAATCCGAAACCGAGCTTGCCGTCGGAGGAAGTTATCACCAGCGTGTCGGCGGCGAGTATCACCTGCTGAACCCGCTCACCATCAGCAAGCTGCAGCAGGCGGTCCGGGACGATAGCTTTAAGACATTCCAGGAATATACCGATCTCATCGACAAGCAGAGCGCCAACATGGCGACGCTGCGCAGCCTGATGAAGCTGAAAAAAAGCGACAAGCCCGTCCCTCTCGAAGAAGTCGAGCCGGCAAAACAGATCGTGAAGCGCTTCACCACGGGCGCCATGTCGTTTGGCTCCATCAGCAAAGAGGCGCACGAGACCCTCGCCATCGCCATGAATCGCATCGGCGGAAAATCCAATACCGGCGAGGGCGGAGAAGACGAAGAACGCTTCAAGCCCGATGCCAGCGGAGACCTGCGCCGCAGCGCCGTCAAGCAAGTGGCCTCGGCACGCTTCGGCGTCACCGCAAACTATCTGGTGAATGCCGACGAGCTTCAAATCAAGATGGCCCAAGGCGCGAAACCCGGCGAGGGCGGCCAGCTTCCCGGCCACAAAGTGGACGATGTGATCGCGCGCATCCGCCATTCGATTCCCGGCGTGGGCCTGATCTCACCCCCACCGCATCACGACATTTATTCCATCGAAGATCTAGCGCAGCTGATCTACGACCTGAAAAACGTGAACCCGCAAGCCCGCATCGCCGTGAAACTCGTCGCCGAAGTCGGAGTGGGCACAGTTGCCGCGGGTGTAGCGAAAGCTCACGCCGACGTGGTCCTCATCAGCGGAGACAGCGGCGGCACCGGCGCTTCGCCCCTTAGTTCGATCAAGCATGCCGGCATCCCGTGGGAGTTGGGCCTCGCCGAAACGCAGCAGGTATTGCTGCTCAACGATCTGCGCGGCCGCATCCGCGTGCAAACCGACGGCAAGCTGCAAACCGGCCGCGACGTAGTCGTCGCCGCTCTGCTCGGCGCCGAAGAATTCGGTTTCGCCACCACGCCGCTGATCGCCATGGGCTGCGTCATGATGCGCAAGTGCCATCTGAATACCTGCTCCGTCGGCATCGCCACGCAGGATCCCGAACTGCGCAAGCTGTTCAAAGGACAGCCCGAGCATGTAATCAACTTCTTCTTCTTCCTCGCCGAACAAGTACGCCAATACATGGCAGACTTGGGCTTCCGCACCGTCGACGAAATGGTCGGCCGCGTTGACATGCTGGAAGTCGAGCCCGCGGTCGATCACTGGAAAGCTCGCGGCCTCGATTTCTCCGCCATCCTCTACAACCCGCCAGTTCCGGGCCGCGTAGCGCGCCGCTGCGTGCAAGCGCAAGACCACGGCCTGCAACAAGCTCTGGATTACAAAATTCTCGAAGAATCGCGCAGCGCCATCGAAAATCTCACGCCCGTTGCCATCGACCTCCCAGTACGCAACGTGCATCGCTCCGTCGGCACAATGCTGAGCGGAGAAATCGCCCGCCGCTACGGCTCTGTGGGCCTGCCAGACGACACCATCAAAATCCAGCTCACCGGTTCCGCAGGCCAGAGTCTCGGCGCGTTCCTGTCCAAAGGCGTCACGCTCACGCTCGAAGGCGAGGCTAACGACTACATCGGCAAAGGCCTATCCGGTGGCCGCGTCGTGGTATACCCGCCGCGAAAATCTCGTTTCGCTCCGGAAGAAAATATTCTGATCGGCAACGTTGCCCTCTACGGCGCCACCAGTGGCGAAGCATTTTTCAACGGTATGGCCGGCGAGCGCTTCGCCGTCCGCAACTCCGGAGCCACCGCCGTAGTCGAAGGCGTTGGCGATCACGGCTGCGAGTACATGACCAAGGGCCTGGTGCTCGTGCTCGGAGCGTGCGGCCGCAACTTTGCCGCGGGCATGAGCGGCGGCGTGGCCTACGTGCTCGACGAGCGCCGCGACTTCACTGAGAAGCGCTGCAACCTCGGCTCAGTCGACCTGGAGCCGGTAGTCGAAGCCCAGGACGCGCAGATCGTGAAAGACCTGGTTACTCGCCACTCCGATCTGACGAACAGCCCGCGCGCCAAATGGATTCTGGAAAACTGGTGCGACGTTCTGCCCCGCTTCATTAAAGTTTTCCCGCACGAATTCAAGCGCGTGCTCGGCGTCAGCCGCAATCGCGCGCCCTATATCCCAGTCGAGCCCATTGCCGTTCTCGCCGCCGCCGAGCAGGTGCAACATGGCTGAGGTGCAAAATGGGTAAGACCACCGGATTCATGGACTACTCGCGCGAACTCGCCCCGCGCCGCCCCGTCACCCAACGCGTCAATGACTGGTTCGAAATTTATCTCGATCTCCCCGAAGAGAAATTGCAGAGCCAGGGCGCGCGCTGCATGGATTGCGGCGTCCCGTTTTGTCAGACCGGATGCCCGGTCAGCAATCTCATCCCCGACTGGAACGATCTCGTCTACCGCGGCCGCTGGAAAGAAGCCGTGCGCCAACTGCACGCCACCAATAATTTTCCCGAATTCACGGGCCGCATCTGCCCCGCCCCGTGTGAAGCATCGTGCGTGCTCGGAATCAACCAGCCGCCCGTCACCATCAAGCAAAACGAAAAACATATTGTGGAGCGCGGCTTCGAAGAAGGATGGATCCATCCCGACCCGCCCAAGGTTCGCACCGGCAAGCGCGTCGCGATCGTAGGATCCGGCCCGGCCGGACTCGCCGCGGCGCAGCAGCTTTGCCGCGCGGGACATGCCGTTGTGGTGTACGAAAAAGCAGATCGCATCGGCGGACTACTCCGCTACGGCATCCCGGAGTTCAAACTCGAAAAACACATCATCGATCGCCGCCTCGAACAAATGTCGGCCGAGGGCGTGAAGTTCGTCACCAACGCGGAAGTAGGCAAGACCATTCCCGTCGACGAACTGCGAAATAGTTTCGACGCAATCGTGCTGGCGGGTGGCTCGGAACAGCCGCGCGATTTAAAAATTCCCGGTCGCGAGTTGAACGGAATCCACTACGCCATGGAATTCCTTCCGCAACAAAACCGGCGCTGCCACGGCGACACGATCGACGCCGAGCTTGAAATTCTCGCCACCGATAAGCGCGTCGTCATCATCGGCGGCGGTGACACCGGCGCCGATTGCCTCGGAACCGTTCACCGGCAAAAGCCGATCTCCGTGCATCAGTTCGAAATCATGCCCAAGCCGCCCGCTGAGCGCTCGCCGCTTACGCCGTGGCCGCTCTGGCCTATGCAACTGCGAATCGAAGGCGCGCATGAAGAAGGCGGCGTGCGCGACTGGAGCATCGCTACCACAAAATTCACCGGCTCCGCCGATGGCCGGCTGCAGCAACTGCACGCCGTGCGCGTCGGTCCTGCGCCTAAATTCGAGCCCATCCCCGGCACTGAATTTACCATGGACGCCGACCTGGTCCTCATCGCCATGGGCTTCCTCGGTCCGGTGCGAAACGGAATGATCGAACAACTCGGCGTAAATCTCGACCCGCGCGGCAACGTAGCCACCGACGCCAATTACATGTCGTCGGTGCCGGGCGTCTTCGCGGCGGGAGACATGCGGCGCGGTCAATCGCTGGTAGTGTGGGCGATTTCCGAAGGCCGCAAAGCGGCGGCGGGCGTCGACAAATATCTCCGAGCTACCACGGCGGTGCGCCCCGCTCCTACCTTGGTCGCCGCATCGGCGCAACAGATTGCCTGACGATCTGCAGCCGCCGTCACCCGCAAACTTGCGCAACGCAAACTCGCGCCGCCAAGGTAAGATGGCTGCTCAACCTTCATGATCGGGCTTCAAGACATCCAGACTGCCAGGGAGCGCATCCGCAACGCCATACGCGTTTCCCCCTGCACCTATTCGGAAGCCTTCTCCGCGCTCACGAATAATTCCATCTTCCTCAAGCTCGACAATCAGCAACGCACTGGAGCCTTCAAAGAGCGAGGCGCGCTGAACAAACTTCTCACGCTCACCGCTGATGAACGTTCGCGCGGAGTAATCGCCGCCTCCGCCGGAAATCACGCGCAAGGCGTCGCCTACCACGCCGGCCGCCACGGAATCCACGCGCGCATCGTGATGCCGCTGCCCACGCCGCTCACCAAAGTTTCCTCCACGCGAGCGTACGGCGCTGATGTCCTGTTGCACGGCGCGAACTACGACGAAGCCTACGATAAAGCCGTCGAGCAAAGCCGCGCCGAAGGACTCACGCTCGTTCACGCATTTAACGACGACGCCGTCATCGCGGGCCAGGGAACGCTGGGGCTCGAAATCCTCGAGCAGCATCCCGATGTTGAGGCCGTCGTGGTTCCCATTGGTGGCGGCGGCCTGATCGGCGGAATCGCCTGCGCCGTGAAGGAAACGAATCCAGCCGTCACCATCTACGGAGTTCAGCCCGCGAAGATTGCCTCGATGAAAGCCGCAATGCTCGCAGGCAAGCCGGTAACCCTGGCAGCCGCAGCAACCATCGCCGATGGCGTCGCCGTGCGTCGCGCCGGAGAACGAACCCTGCCCATGGTTCAGAAATATGTCGACGACATCGTCACCGTCGAAGAAGAAGAAATCGCCAACGCTATCCTGCTCCTGCTGGAGCGCGAAAAAACTCTGGCGGAAGGCGCCGGAGCCGCTGCCATTGCCGCAATGCTGAATCGCAAACTCCCGCTCGCCGGAAAGCGCGTAGCCGTCCTCGTCTGCGGCGGCAACATTGACGTCACCCTGCTCTCCCGCATCATCGAGCGCGGCCTGGTAAAAGATGGCCGCCTGGTGCGCCTGCGCGTCCATCTCCCCGACTATCCCGGAGCCCTGCACCGGCTCACCGGAATTCTCGCCGAGCATCGCGCCAACATCGTCGAGACTTCCTACGACCGTGCCTACCACAACGTCAATCTCGGAGACACCGCCATCGACATCACCATGGAAACGCGCGGCCCCGATCACATCGCCGAGCTGATCTCCGCTCTGGAGACCGCCGGTTACGCGCACGAAAGAATTCTGTAGTCCCACGGCAGATTTGTAAGAGATTTCTATCCGAATTTCTGCGATTATCCGCATCTTGATCCCCGGCAGTACAATGACCCCGTAAATCGCAACCCCAAATCGCAGGAAGTGACCCATGGTTCATCTCAAAGTAAATGGAGTGGAGCGCGCGTTCGAGGGCGATCCGGAGATGCCGCTGCTGTGGTACTTGCGCGATATCCTCGGACTCACCGGAACGAAGTTCGGCTGCGGCATGGCGCTGTGCGGCGCTTGCACGGTGCTGATGAACGGGAAGGCGGTTCGCTCCTGCAGCAAGCAGATGAGCACCCTTGCCGCTGCCGAGATCACGACCATCGAAGAAATATCAGCCCATGGGCCGCACGCAGTCCAGGCCGCGTGGGTCGACGTCAACGTTCCGCAGTGCGGTTATTGCCAGCCTGGCCAGATCATGCAGGCCGTTTCGTTGCTGAAGTCAAAACCGGCGGTCACCGACGACGATATCGACACCGTGATGTCGGGCAACATTTGCCGCTGCGGCACCTACCAGCGCATCCGCGCGGCGATCAAACAGGCCGCGAAGGAGATGGCATGATTACCACCGAGAAAGTGACGATTGAGAAGACGATTGAGAAGTTAACGATCAAGAATCTTACGATTGAAAACGTCAGCCGTCGCGGTTTTCTCCAGGGCATGTTTTCGGCCGGTGCATTCGTCCTGTGCGCCCGCCTCGTTCCTCAGCCTCTCTGGGCTGAAGGGCGATCGGCCGAAGGCATAGCTGCCAGCGCGATTGATGCCACCGCCTTCCATCCCAGCCTGTGGGTGGGAATTCAGACCGACGGCACGGTCTACATCGTGGCACACCGCTCGGAGATGGGAAATGGCGTTCGCACCAGCTTGCCGCGAATTCTGGCCGACGAACTGGACGCGGACTGGACTCGCGTCCAGGTCGTCCAGGGCGATGGCAACGAGGCCTACGGTTCGCAGGATACGGACGGTTCTCATTCTGTCCGCGAATTCTTTGACGTGTTGCGCGAAGCCGGCGCCACGGCCCGCCTCATGCTGGTTCGCGCGGCGGCGCAGCAGTGGGGAGTGCCCGAATCGCAGTGCGTGGCCGATCCAGTGCATGTCGTCTCCGACCTGAATTCCACCCGCAAGCTCGGCTACGGCGAGCTCGCGTCATTCGCCGCCAAGCTGCCCGTGCCCAGAAAAGAAGAATTGAAGCTGAAGTCTCCCGACGCCTGGCGCTACATTGGAAAACCGGCCAAGGGTCTGGACGCCCCGGATCTGTGCGCCGGCAAAGCAATATTCGGCATGGACGTTCGCCTCGATGGCATGCTCTACGCGGCCGTTGCCCGGCCGCCAGTCCTGGGCGGCAAAGTCAAATCAGTCGACGACAAAGCCGCGCTGCAAGTCATCGGCGTAAGGAAAACCATCGCCATCGATCCTTTCACTCCGCCCCACGCCGCGCAGCCGTTGGGCGGTGTTGCGGTGATCGCCGACAACACCTGGGCGGCATTCAAGGGACGCAACAAACTGCAAATCGCCTGGGAGAACGGCAGTAACGCCGTCTACAACTCCGCCACTTATAAAAAAGACTTACAGGCAACCGCGCGCCAGCCCGGCAAAGTGGTTCACAAGGTCGGCGACGTGGATGCCGAATTCGCCAAAGGCGGCAAAGTCGTCGAAGCCGAATATTACGCTCCTCACCTCGCCCACGCCAGCATGGAGCCGCCCGTCGCCCTCGCCGATGTGCAAGCAGACAAAGTCACTGTCTGGTCCCCAACCCAAGACCCGCAGGGCGTTCAGGAGAGTGTCGCAAAAGCGCTGGGCATAAAAAAAGAAGATGTCGTCTGTCACGTCACGTTCCTCGGCGGCGGCTTCGGCCGCAAATCGCTTCCCGATTACGCGGTGGAGGCGGCCCTGCTCTCGAAAAAAACCGGACGCCCAATGAAAGTAGTCTGGAGCCGCGAAGATGATATCAAGTTCGATTACTTCCATTCCGTCGCCGCCATGTACATGAAAGCCTCGCTCGACGCGGCCGGAATGCCGAATGCCTGGCTGCAAAGATCCGTATTCCCTCCCATCGGTTCCACCTTCGACGTGAACGCCGTCTACGGTAGCGATGGCGAAATGAGTTTGGGCTGGACCCCGTTTCCCTTCGACGTTCCCAGCGTCCGCGTCGAAAACGGAAAAGCCACCGCGCACGTCCGCATCGGATGGCTCCGCTCCGTCGCCAACATCTATCACGCCTTCGCCGTGCAGTCGTTCGCCAATGAACTGGCCTACGCGGCGAATCGCGATCCCCTCGATTACCTGCTCGCGCTGATGGGTCCGCCCCGCATCCTTGATTCCGCAGCCAAAGATTCCGGAGCGAAACCCGCCGACAAATATCCCTTCGACATCGCCCGCCTGCGCCACGTCGCCGAGCTCGCCGCCGAAAAATCGCAATGGGGAAAACGTAAACTCGGGAAGGGAAGCGGCATGGGCATCGCCGTGCACCGCAGTTTCCTTACTTACGTGGCCACCGTCGTCGAAGCAGAAGTCGATAGCCAGGGCGCGATCACCATCCCCCACGTGCACACCGTAGTCGACGCCGGCATCGTGGCCAATCCTGAAATGGTGCGCCAGCAGTTTGAAGGCGCAGCCGTCTTCGGCACCAGCATCGCGAAGACAGGCGAAATCACCGCCACCAATGGCGCAATCGATCAATCCAATTTTTCCGACTATCCCGTCGCCCGCATGAACGAAGCCCCTTACCAGACCGACATTCACATCGTGCAGAGCGCCGCGCCGCCCGCCGGGGTCGGCGAGCCCGGCGTGCCTCCGTTTATTCCAGCTCTATGCAATGCAATTTTTGTGGCAACCGGCAAGCGGGTTCGCGAACTGCCGCTCGCACGAAATGGATTTTCGTAAACGCGGATTTTTCTTAAGCGCTTAAGCGGCAGCGAACGCCCGGCGAATAAAACCTCAACCTCGCGGCCGTCAGCCGCTCAGGGTTTATCCGGGCTCACCGGCCCCGATCCGCCTCCGAAGCAGTGCGCCAGCCAGCAGATCAGAATGCCCGTGCCCGCCGCGCCCGCCGCCACCCATTTTGGATTGAGTGGCTTCAACGCGCTCGCCGGGCTCAGCGGCGCCCCGCAAGCTTCCGATTCGCGCCGGCTGGCCTGTTCCCCTTCATGCACCGTAGTCCCGCCCGTGGTCTCCGTCGCGCTCGGCGTCTTCGCGTGGTTTCCTTCCAGCTCGATGCGCACATCTTTCTTGTGCGCCACGACCTGCATGTTTCCATTCACGTCGGTGACCTCATATTGCGTCCATTCCGTATCCGATACCGGAATCACGGTGATGCAGTGCACCCGCACCCGCATACCCGTCGTCGTCCCCACCAGCAGATTTCCGTGGTCCAATACCAGAAGATTATCTTCAAACTTCACCACCGACTCCGGCAGGATCGAAACCGTGGACCCATCTGCGCTCAGGCTCGCGGAAAATCCCGGCTTGGTTTCCAGCAAGTCCCCTGGAAAAACCGCCGACGCGTCTGCCGCCTCCATGCCGTTGACCCAAACCCCGCCCTGGCTGTGCAACACCGCCGGCTTGGTGTCGGCCGCCAGCAGTGACGCGGGCAACATTACCACCAGCATCCAGGTCAAAATCCGCCGCATTTTAGGCACACTCATTCCCACAAACAAACCTACCCAGTAGAAATCGTAGCTGTGGGTGTACGAGTCGTCTATTAGCAGACTGTATTCGTCGACTGATTCGCCCAAGCCAGAAGCCACTTTCGGCGCCAAGCGCGATTTCCCTCAACAGAAACAGATTCAATTTTTTGTTAATTCTTCCTCAGGTAAAACTTTGTAAATCAACCACTCAGGCGCCACCAGCGCATGTAAATTAATAAAGGGCGTATGAGCGAAAACAGAATATCCATCCTGTCAATGATTTTGCGAACGACGATTTTGCGAACGATTATTTTGCCCGCCTTGTTTCTGGCGGCCGCCGCCGTCGCTTCGCCGCGGGCTGCCGCATCCGCTGCGTCGCCGGCTTCACAGACGCAAACTGCGCCTGCGCCCGCCCGGCGCATCGGCGCGATTAAAGCGATCAGCGGAACCTCCATCACGCTGACTCCGGATTCCGGTCCGGAGGTGAATGTAGTCGTGCAGCCGGCCACGCGCCTGCTGCGCATCGCGCCCGGAGAAAAAAATCTCAAGAACGCAACTCCGCTCCAGCTTCAGGATCTCCAGGTCGGCGACCGCATTCTGGTCGGCGGCCAGATTTCCGACGATGCCAAGTCCCTTGCCGCAGCCACCATCGTGGTCATGGCGCGCACCGACCTCGAAGCTCGTCACCAGCAGGAACTGCAGGATTGGCAAAAGCGCGGAATGGCCGGACTGGTCAGCTCCGTCGATCCCGCGGCGGGCACCGTGACCATCTCCGTCAGCACTTTGATGGGAAAGAAGTCGGTTGTGATTCACACCTCGAAAGATACGGTGATTCGCCGCTACGCTCCCGACTCGGTCAAATTCGAGGACGCCAGGATCAGCTCGCTGCAACAGATCCAGCCCGGGGACCAGTTGCGGGCCCGCGGCGACCGCATTGCCGACGGCACAGAGCTTAACGCGGATGAAATTGTGACCGGTGTTTTCCGCAACATCGTGGGCACCATTAATTCCGTCGACGCAAGCTCCGGCGAGATCAGCGTTCAGGATGTGTTGACCAAAAAGCCGGTGATGGTGAAAGTCGCCAGCACGTCGGAGCTTCACAAACTCCCCCCCGAAGTGGCGCTGCGCTTTGCCATGCGGCTTAAGGGAGCATCCGGCATCGCGGGCATGCCAGGTGGTGGGGGATCAGGTTCGGGCGCAAATTCGTCCGCGGGCACCGGAGGCACGGCATCTAACCCACAAAGCCCACCGGCGGGAGGTTCCGCCGGGGCAGCGTGGCGCGGTGGAAGCGGCGCGGGCGGAGCAGGCACGCGCCCGGGTGGAGGCTCGGATTTTCAGCAGATGTTGAGCCGCACCCCCGCGGTTGCCGTGGCCGATCTGCACAAGGGCGACGCAGTCGTGATCCTCGCCACGGAGGGAACGCCCACCACCGCCAGCACCGTAATCACGCTCGTCGGTGGCGTGGAACCCATCCTGCGAGCCGCTCCCAGCGCCAGCGACGCGATGACACTGGCACCCTGGAGTCTGGGTGGAGCGCCCGCCGGCGAAGGGAATCCGTAGGAACTGAACTATTGTTGATTTCAGATTTCAGATTGCTGATTGGCAAACCCACCATTCGCTAATCGGTTTTTTTCAATCTGAAATCAACAATCTGAAATCTGAAATAGCGCTCTAAGAAGGTTGAATGAAGATTAGCAAAATCATATTTGTCGCAATCATGCTTACTACGGCAGTCCTGTCCTCGAACCTGGTGTTCGCCCAGGCGCCATCGGCAAGTCTGCACGGGCAGGTTACCGATCAGTCCGGCGCTGTCGTCACTCAGGCGGATGTCGCCTTGACTCCGGCGAGCGGCACGCCCCTTTCGACCAAGACCGACGCTCAGGGCATGTACGAATTCAAGGGCCTGGCGCCGGGCGAGTACACGCTCGATGTGGTGGCTCCGGGATTCACCCTGTATGAAAACACCAAGGTAGAAATCGCCAGCCAGCCCTTGCGCCTGAACGTTCCGCTCGCCATCGAGGTGCAGACCCAGAAGGTGCAGGTTTCCGACACCGCGCCCACCGTCGATGTCAATCCCGCGAACAACGCCGGCGCCATCACCATCTCCAGCAAGGAACTCGAAGCTCTGCCCGACGATCCCGACGAATTGCTGACCGACCTGCAAGCCCTGGCCGGCCCCTCCGCGGGACCGAATGGCGGCCAGATGTACATCGACGGATTCACCGCGGGCCAGCTTCCGCCCAAATCCTCGATTCGCGAGATTCGCATCAACTCCAATCCGTTTTCTTCCGAATATGACAAGCTGGGTTACGGCCGCATCGAAATCTTTACCAAGCCCGGCACCGACAAGCTTCACGGCCAGTTCCAGATGAACGGCAATGACTCGGCCTTCAATTCGTCCGATCCGTTTGCTGGCCCCGAGCCCGGATACGACACCGTGCAATATAACGGAAACATCGGCGGCGCGCTCAACAAGAACGGCTCATTTTTTGTGAACGCCGAGCGCAGGAATATCAACGACCTTTCCGCCATCGATGCCCAGATTCTGGATCAGAATCTCAACCCTTTTCAGGAACTGGAGTCCGTATCCACGCCGCGCCACCGCACCAACATCGGCCCGCGCCTCGACTACGCGCTCGGCAAGAACAACACGCTCACCGCGCGCTACCAGTACTACCGCGACACCGAGAGCAACAGCGGGATCGGCCAAAATACCCTGGCTTCGCAAGCTACCAACGCGACCGAGAGCGAACATACATTCCAGATCGGCGACACGCAAGTCTACGGCTCGAAAGTGGTAAACGAAACCCGCTTTCAATATCTGCGGGACAACAGCGGCGTGACTTCCCTGGACCCGAATCCGGAGGTGAACGTCCTCGGCGCCTTTACCGGCGGCGGCAACGGTACGGCGAGCTCCGACCACCAGGATCACTACGAGTTGCAAAACTACACCTCGGTCATTCACGGCAATCACACCATGAAATTCGGCGGCCGCTTTCGCGCGCTGCACGACGCTAACTATTCCACGGCTGGTTTCAACGGCACATTCACGTTTTCGTCGCTGTGTTCTCAACAAACGTTTCCGTCGAATAGCGCTTGCATGAACGAAGCGCCCGGGCCCGGCATGTACCAGTATGCCGAGCAACTGTTGCAGGGCGGCGCCACTACGGCGCCGGCTACCCAGTTGATCATCACCCAGGGCTCTCCCAACGCCAGTGTCACCACCTACGATGCCGGGCTCTACTATCAGGACGATTGGCGGGTGCGGCCGAATATCACCTTCAGCTATGGTTTCCGTTATGAGACGCAGAACGATATTCGCGATCATGCCGATCTGGCGCCGCGCCTCGGTTTCGCCTGGGGCGTTCATGGCAGAAACTCGCCGCCGATCGTCGTGATTCGTGGTGGGGCCGGCATATTTTACGATCGTTTCCAGGAAGGGCAGATCCTGCAGGCGGAGCGGCTGAACGGCATCACGCAAACGCAATCCGTCATCAACAACCCCACTTGCTTCCCGGGCCTCGACCAGCCTCTCACCACCGCGATCAGCAATTGCGGCCCCAGTTCCAGCTCTTCCGCCATCTATCAAATCAGCCCGTCGCTCACCGCGCCCTACACTTTGCAGGCCGCCGTCAGCGCCGAACGTCAGGTCACCAAGTCCGCCACTTTGACGGTCACTTACCTGGCTTCTCGCGGCTTCGATCAGCTTCTCAGCATCAACGCCAATGCTCCCGATCCGCTCACCTTGGTGCGTCCCGACCCGAGTGAAGGAAACATTTATCAATACGTCTCCGAAGGCAACTTCCGGCAGAATCAGTTCATTGTGAATTCCAACATTCGCGTGGGCACCAGGCTGCAGCTCTTCACCTACTACGTTCTGAACTACGCCAATAGCGATACTTCCGGAGTCTCCAGCTTCGCCTCGAACTCTTACGACATCAGCCAGGACTACGGCCGGGCCTCCTTCGATACGCGGCAGCGTCTCTTCCTGGGCGGGTCCATCGCGATGAAGTACGGCTTTCGCTTTAGCCCGTTCTTTGTGGCGAGCGCCGGCAGTCCCTTCAACATCACCACCAGCACCGATCTGAACGGCGACTCGATTTTCAACGACCGGCCGGGGCTGGTCTCAACCGCGACCTGTCCCACCGTGGTGCCGCCGGGCGCGGGGTCCACGGTGTATTGCACGCCCTTGGGAACCTTCGATGCGATGCCCACCGCAGGTGAGAAGCTTGTTCCCATCAACGACGCAACCGGCCCCTCGCACGTCAGCCTCAACTTCAGGTTAGCCAAGACCATCGGCTTCGGCCCCAGGGCCAAGGGCGCAGGCAACGTGGGCGGACCGGGCGGCGGTGGTCACCATGGAGGTCCTCTCTTCGGTGGTGGAGGTGGTTTCTCGATGGGCCCCGTTTCGGATCGGCGCTACAACCTGACGCTGGGCGGGTCGGTGCGCAACGTGTTCAACAAGGTGAACTTAGGCAATCCCGGCGGCGTACTTGGGTCGCCCTACTTCGATCAATACAACAGTCTGCAAGGCGGGCCGTTTTCCCAGGGAGTGGCGAACCGGCGTATCGATTTGCAGGCTACATTCAGTTTCTGAGTTCGCCTGCGGAGTGGGATTTCGGCATTCGTGTATGACATTCGCGTTTGTCTCTATACTCATGAAAACAGGACGTTAACCAGGCAATGATGGCGAAGATCAGGGCGCTTGCAGCGAAATTATGCAATCACTTTCACACAAATCCCTCTTCCGGCTCGCCGTTTTTCTCCTAACCCATAGCAAGGAATGCAGTTAGCGATTGCGCTGACTTGGCCCTCGGTTTGCGCCTGATTCACAACGTAGCTCGTCTGTTCGAGCTTAGAAATTCGAATCGGCATTTCGCGATTTCGAAGAAGAGATTCGAATCAGGATATCGAACCGATGCGTCGCCTCTGGCCTGTTTTAATTCTGGTTGTATCTGCGCTGGCTTTTGCCAAGGTTAGCGCGCCTGTGCCTACTGTTCGTCCAGCTACGCTGCCCGAGCGTGAACTGGTGGCCTGGAGGCCGCTGACCAAGACCTCTCAGTTCGCCGATGTGCCGCACGTCAGCTCTTCGCCTTCCGGTTGCGGCGATGTGCAACCACCCGAGGCTCTTACCACGCCTGCGCCGCTGATGAGCCGGACTCTATACAGCGCCAAGGTGAAGGTTAGCTTCATCATCGGCACGGACGGACGCGTGCACAGTCCTCTGATCCTGGAGAGCGCTGGGGCGACCGGCGACCGCAACGTGCTGCGCACGGTTCGCACCTGGAAATACCGCCCGGCCACCTGCAACGGAGTTCCGACGGAAGCGGAAGGAAAGATTGAGTTTTCCAGTCGCTGATTCCAGTCGGTGATTTTCCGGTGGCTGCTCCATTTGAATTTCTTCGCGTACTTTGCGGCCTTTCTTCGCGCGCTTAGCGGTTAAAGTCTTTCGATTTGCCCAAGAACCAGAGCCTTTAACCGCAAAGTTCGCAAAGGGAAACCGCAAAGTACGCAAAGAAATTCAAATGGAGCCACTATTGGATTTTCCAGTCGCCGGAACTGGGGCTGGGCTAGAATTACCCTACCTGAGGAGTGGTTGACGTCTTGGACAAAGATAAAAAAATAAAGCCGGCAGGTTCGGCTCGCGGCTCTGATGAAACGTTTCGGGCGGCGGAGCAGGGGGCTGCTGGCGGCGACTCCGCGGATGGCGATCTGGCTGTGAATTCTGACGTGGATGAGTTCTACAAGCAGCTGCAGCCGGAGATGCGGCGTCCGCGGCCGGGGCCGGACGCGATGGCGGCGGCTCTGGAAGCGGTGCAACGGCTGGCTGCGGAGGCAGACGCGGAAGATGCGGCGCAGGGACTTAGCGCGGCCGCAGGATCGTCGTCGCCGGGATCGTGCCGCGTCTGCGGATACCACAACCGCGAAGGCAATAAATTCTGCGCCATGTGCGGGCTGCCGGCGGATGGTTTCGACGGAGGACTGGACGAGCGGCTGCCGCACGAATTTACGCAGGGCGGGAACGCGACGCCTTCAGCGGCGGCTGGCTTTTCGCCGCCGGTTTCTTCATCGCTGCCGCATCGAGAGCGGGAACCGCAGTTCAGACCCGGGACCGGCTCTCCTGAGACTCATCATTACCATCACCACTACCATCACCATTATTTTCCGGCCGGGCAGGAGGGTGGTGCGGCGCGGCCGGCGGCACAGGATTTTCGGGAGCCGGAGAAGCGGCAGATGTCGGTGCTGCGCGGCGAATCGATGAGCCGGGCCGAGGCCGCGGTGCGGCGCATCACGCAAGAGTGGGTGCTGGCCTGCAACACCAAGCATCTGGATGACCTGCTCGATCTCTACATTGCCGATGCCATGGTCATGCGCTCGAACTATCCGGCGGTGCGCGGAGCGGCGGCGGTGCGCGAGTTTTTCTTTGGCGCGCTCGATGCGGGGCTGGGGGAAGTGGAAGTGGAACCGATCCGCGTGGAAGTGGCCGGGGACATGGCTTACGAAGCTGGGCGCTGCAAGGCTCTGGTGCCCGGAGCGGCCGGCAAACGGCGCGAAGAGCGCGGGAAATATCTTTGGGTGCTGGCGCGGCAGAGTAATGGGGAGTGGAAGATTGCTTCGGATTGCTGGTCGAGTGATCTGACGTTTGGGGGGGCGGAGTCTGTCGTGCCTCCGAGTGCGGGGGTGAAGTCGAGCGTGCCTCGGAAGTGAAGGCAGTGGTCAGTGGTCAGGGATCAGTGGTCGGTAACCCCTGACTCCGGATGCGTCCGCGAGATTTGATGTCGCGGCAAAAGCCCCACTTCTCGCAAAAGAGGCGAGAAATGGGGCACCCCACGCCCAACTGTGCCTGCACAATCTTTGCTGAACGCTACGCGATTACTCCCAGGGCTGACAGGCTTTTCTTCAATTGATCGAGGGATTGCATTTGGATGGTTTGCATGCCTAGCTTTGTGGCGGGGTCCAGGTTCGGGGCGCGATCGTCGATGAAGCAGCATTGTTCGGGGGGGATCTGGGTTATTTCGAGGGCCATGCGGTAGATGTCGACTTCGGGTTTGCGGAGGCCGACGAAGCAGGAGCTGACGAACACTCGGAAAATATTTCGCAGGCCGTTTTTTTCGATGCGGTAGAGGTTGAGTTCGCGCGATTCGTTGTTGATGGTTCCCATGAAATATTTGCCTGAGGCCGCCAGCTTGCGGGCCAGTTCGAGAACTTCCGGGAAAGGCTTCGACAAGGAAAACATATACGCCTTGAAGTCTTCCTTCGAGAAGTCACGCGCGCGGTAGAAGACGGTGCGGTCGAGGTATTCGTCGAGCGTGATTTTTCCGCGCTCGAAGGATGAGACTTCCATCTCGTGGCGGTCACGGAATTCCGCTTCGTCCAGATGGAAATGGTTAAGGGTTGAGGTGCGTTCCACGTGGTCCCAGGCGTTGGTGAGCAGGACTCCGCCTACATCCCAAAAGATAGAGCGAATTGGAGGCACGGGTTTTCTCTCTTTCCCGGACCGTGGGATTCTACTGGATTGTGGGGGCTCAGGTCCCTCGGCGGCTAAAGCCGCGCGCAAGACGGGGCTCTTAATCGCAGGCTGGAAGCGCTGCGCCACCGGCCCCCACACTGCCGAGCTGCGCTCGGCTTGACGGGCAGGAGTGCCCGTCACCACACAACCCCGTCACCACACAACCTCAAAAAGCTCCGGCTCCGCTGGTGGCGGAGCCGGGGTGTGAGTCGAAGGTACGGGTTGATTATTGTGGGGTGAAGTTCTGGTGATAGCTGAGGTTCACGATGTCCTGGAACATGGGGGTGCCGGGAGGCAGGTTGTTGGGGTTCAGGAACAGCGTGTCGAAATAGAAGTTACGGGACGGGGCGCTGTAGACCATGGTGCAGCATTTGAAGGTGCCGGTGTTGTATTCGGAGTAATACATGCTCACGAGCGAACCGTTGTAGTTGAGTGTGACGCCGCCCCAATCTTCCACAAGGCGCAGGAAGTTGTGCAGTCCTCCATCGGTTCCGAAGTCCTGAGCCACGCCGGTGAAGGTGGGCTGCGGGAAGGGAATGTTCTTCCCGCCGGAGACGGCCATGCGGTAATACGAGGTGCTGGCGTTGCGGTTGGTCATGGTGTTGAAGTTAGTGAAGCTGTTCAGATCGGTCCATCCGGTGGTGGCGCCAGTCACGGGCCACGAACTAAGGCTCGAGAGCAGCGTTACCGAGTCGGCGACGATGGATGCGGCCGAATGCTGGGAATTGTTGCTGCCGCCGCCCCAGAATGTATCCGCCGAGCTGCTGTTGTAGTCACCCTGAACGTAAACCGGATTCTCCGAGGCTACGGTGAATCCGCCGCAATCGGTGGTGGCAGTGAATGCGCACCCTGCCGCGGGTGGCAGGACGGGCAGGTAGCTTACGCCTGCGGGGCTCATGCCGCCAGCTACCAGCTTGAGAACGTGACGCGCTCCGGTGACGGCGTTGGACAAGCCAGTAGTGTTGCAGCCGGCAATGGAGAGATAGGGGTTCGGCGGAGCCGTGTTGGTATTCACGCCAAAGCCGTAGCCGATGTTCTTTCCGCCCCAGTTGTCGAGGAAGCCGTTCTGATCGACGTCTTCGGGCGAGTAGCCGTAATAGGTGGCCGCCTGCAAGACTCCGTCGGGAGTGGTGGAGGTTAACGCCTGGGCGGAGTTGACGACGTCTTCCAGTCCGGATTCACCGGTGATAATGCCTCCGGCAATCTGGCCGCCGTTGGTGGGGTTGGGATCGGGAAGCATGCCGCGATGGTCGGAGAAGTACAGGATGTATCCGTTCTGGTTGACGTAGTTGACGGTGTTGCCCACGTCGCCGGCGTAGGGTGCCTTCCCGGCGAGCCAGAGGCCGAGGTTGCCGACGTTGAGTTCCACGGCGTTCATGATGCCGTTAACGGCGCAGCCGTTGGCGTTGTCGCGCATATAGCCTTCGCGCGGATCGTAAAAGTTAATGGGGTAGGCACCGTTGACGGTTACCGGAGAAGCCGCGCCCGGAGCCATTTGTTGCAGGATCAGGATTGCATCCGGGACATAAGGGTCTGCGCCTGGTTTGGTGGCGGTAGGGCCGGTACCGGCAGGGCCACTGGGAGCCTGGTTGTATTGCCGGGAGAAGCCGTAGCTGAGCCAATCGGTGGTGATGCCGACCCAAGTCTGGGGTCGCGGCGTTGTTCAGGTACTCCACGCGGATCCATGCGCCTTGTCCGTTGGCCGGAAGGGCCGCCGTGGTGACTTCGCCGAGGATGGGGTAACTGGTCCAGCCGGCAGTTCCGGTAGGCGCAATCCAGTTATTGGTGCCCACCTTCGCCATGGCGTAAGGCATGGGGCCGGCGACGGCGCCGCCGCCGGTGTTATACAACTTGGCTGCGGCATTCAAAGGTACGGTTCCGTTGGGAGTGAAATAGACGTCTTGGCCGTCGCCGATGGGACCGCGCTCGGGATGAAGGTCGGCCTGAGTATCGGCCAGCAGGATGCGAATCTGAGCTTTGTTGTATAAGCGCGAACTTCCGAGGGCGCTGGTGGCCGATTCTCCGGGCTGCGGCTTACGGATGATCTGAATCGGATCCGTGCAGGGCGGAGGATTGCTGGTGCAACTGTTCTGCACGAAGGGCAGCTGCAAGTTGGTCACGCCGGTGAGGGAATTGCCCAGGTAGCCGTTAAATGTGCCGGTGGCGATGCTGGGGAAATTTGCGTTGGCCGCGCCGCCGATGGTGGGATAACCGCCGCTCCAGCTGGCGTCTCCGGGGATGGTGGTGACTCCGGGCAGGGTCAGGCAATTGGCACCGGTTGGCGGGTAAGTGGGCGGCGTTCCGAGAGGGCAGCCGCCGCTGGCTTTGGGAACGTAGATGGTGCCGCCATAATTGGAAGTCGTGAGATATCCGTTTTCCAGGCGGTCGGTGATGATCTGCGAGAAGGCCGCGACTTTGTCGGTGAAGACGAGATCGGCGCCGTCGGCGAGGAACAGGTTTCCGTTGGTGTGGACGCGGCCGGCGAAACCGAAATTGGGTCCGGCGAAGTAGCTGCAGTCGTAACCGCAGAACACTCCGAACTGAAACACGGGAATGAGGGCAATTTCGACCTGGCGGGTCATGTTGACGTAAGCGCCTTCGGGACGCAGGGCGCTGACGTTCAGCGTCATGGGGACGATTTCAGCATAGAGGCCGGCGTCGGCGCCGGAACTGACCGTATTCCAACTGGAGGCCGGGGCGCCGGTGACGGGATTGGTCTGGTAAGTGATGGACTCGTTGTAAGTGACCGAGCCGACCATGGACGAACTGGGGGGATTGGTCGCGAGAGCCTGAATTTGGGCGTTGGTGGGCACCATGTAAGCGGTGTAGAGCGAGGAGAGGTCGGAGGTGAGCTTTTCCATGCCGGACTCGGCGCCGTAGTAGGCCTGATCGTTTTCCAGGCCGTTGCCGCTCATGCGGGTTTCGCTACTCACCATGAACAGAAGCCCGACGGCCACGCCGGATAACAGCACCATGACTAAGAGTGCTGCGATAAGGGTGAAACCTTGCGAGCTGTGCTTGCGGTGTGCCATATTTTCTCTCACCTCGAAAGACGATTACTGATATCGATTGCGGAACGCCATGTCCCGCGCGCTGACCGAAGTGGCCAGGTACATACTTTGATTCTGTTTTCCTCCGGCGACCATGCTCTGCCCCATGACGACGATGTTGACTTTTTGAATGAGGTTGGGGGATTCGCCGGCGCCGAGGGGATTCGCCTGATTGGAGTCAAGGGCGTTGGTGGCGGCGTTGTAGACATCATAGGAAAACTGCAGGTTGATGATGTTGTCGGCGACCGGAACCGGGGTCAAACCATTGACCTGCCGCATGAGCCGGGGAAGTTGGCCATTGATGGGCACCGTAAGGTAATAGGTGACTGCAAAGAGGCGGTAAATGCTGGTGTTGGCGCCTCCGGCGATGGCCTTGATGTTGTTGCTGGTGGCGCCACTCTGGTTGATGTTGAGAGGATCGAGATTACTGAAAGTGAGGGCGGTCGCGCTCACACTCGTCACTTCACCCACGGCTGAGCCGAGACTGTTGTTGAGATAAATCAGGTCCCCAACCTGAATGCCCCCGGGCGAGTTGATGGCAACGGGCGCGGGGGTATAAAGGGGGTTGGCTGCGAGCGTGACGGTTGTGCCGGCGGCGTTGATGGCGGTGACGTTGTATTCGAACAGCGGAAAATTGTAGTCGCAGTAGATAACCGTAATGCTGTCGTTAATCGCCGGCGCCGGGGCAGAGGGAACCGTCGCACCACCTTGCACACCGTTTTTGTAGCCGGGAACAATTCCGTAGAGGTAGTTGGCGTTGGGATAAGTGTCGGTGACGACGTAGCAGGTGCCGGTTTGATCGCACCCGTACCTGGAGGTGCCGCCGCCGCCGCCGATCGGAAGCTGGATGCCGCCGGTGATGCCGGCGCCCGCCAGGCTGATGTCTTTGTTCATCATGTCGATCGCGGCCCGCATGTTCTGCTGGGTTTCGGAGCGCTGCGATACGACGAACGTGGCGTTCATGCCGGTTTTAAACAAGCTGGTGGCAGCACCGAGAACGATCAGACCGATCGACATGGCGATCATGAGTTCCAACAGCGAGAACCCGGGTTGCGTATTTTGTTTTCGCATGTTCATGGTTTTCAGGTTCGTTCTTTTCCCATTCGAGGGTTTCCCATTGGAGCTAAGAGAACGCCGAGATCAAGGCCTGGACGGTGAAGGTCTTGGTGCTCGAGCCTCCGTTCTTGGCGTAGGTGATGGTGACGACGATCTGCTTGAGGTTGGGGTCGACGGTGACGCCGTCCGCTTCGAAAACCTTGTTGATCTGGATCGTGCGGGTGAAAGCCCGCAGGCCCAGGGCGGTGTCGTCGGCGGTGCCGAGAATGCCGTCGGGGCCGGGAAGAACCAGGCATTCGGGTCCCGCCGGGCAGGGGCCGCTCGCGGCGTAGTTTGTATCATCGGCGGTGTTCACCAAACCGTCGGGGCCGGGATTTAATAGCTGGGTGGCGCCGACGGTGAAAATGCCTCCGCTGCCGATGTTGGCAATCTGCGCGAAAGTGATCTGCTGCGTGTTGCGCGCGGTGTAGACGCTCTCCATGGCCTGCAGAGCTTTCTGGCGGGCGATGAGATCGTATTGCGCGTACTGAGTTGCGCTTACGGCGGCGCCAAACCCACCGATAACGGCGACGATGCCGATGGTGAGGACGACGGCGGAAATCATGACCTCGATCAGCGAGAATCCGCGCTGCGAGGAGTGGGTCGAGGAAGAGCGAACGGAGTTAGAAGCGAACATGCCTTTTTTCATTGCTGCACCCAAGTTGTAACTCCCGCGACGTTATTGAGCCGCCAGCCGCGCACCCGGCCGGTGGGGCCGAATACGGTGACGGCGCGCGAGCTGTAGAGGTCGGTGGCGCGCGTCATGTAAAGGACGCCGCTATTCCAGTTGCCGAGCGTATCCTGCGAAGAACCATCGGGCATGAACATGATGTAGTTTTGGCTGCCCAGACCCATGTTCTGATCAAAATCGAGTGCAACAGCGCCCGCGCCGAAGCCATCGGGCACGGTGGTTGCGCTGGTGGGAAAGCCAGGCAGAACTCCAAACTGAATATCCGGCGGAAGCTGGTAAGTTGCGATGGTGACAGGAGCCGGTGCTGCGGGTACTCCCGTTCCCCAGAACTGAACTGTGAGGGTAGAGGGAGTGGCGGGCGGGGTGGTAGTTCCCGGAGCGAAAGTGATGATGTAGCGATTGCTCTTGGTGATCGCCTGATTGCGGTAAGTGCGGATCACTTCCAGCGTGGTGTCATAGGCGTTGTTCACGTCATTCTGCTTGATGATGGGTTGCAAGGAGATGAACGTGACGCCTGCCATGATCAGAATGATGCTCACGGTGATCATCAATTCCAGCAACGAGAACCCACGGTTTGGTTTCTGTCTCATAATTCTTCAATTCTTACTTCTTCAAATTCTCTTCTTCTTCTCTTCTTCAAATTCTTAGCTTCCCGGCCGCGGGGGAAACGCCTTGGCTTCCGGAATCCCATGCGCTGATTGCAGGGACTCCAAAAAGCAGAACTTTCCGCAATGCATGCCCTCGCCGAGACTGGACGGGTCATGGCTTGTAGCTCGGCGTGTAGCGCAGTATTCATCCTAGGAAGGGCTGGAGGTGGCGTCAAAGCACGACGGTGCAAGGGCGGAGGATTGGCCTTTTGTAATCCATGAGGTTACTCAGGTCATTCGCGATGAGGACACGACACTTAACTCGCGAGTGAGGCAGTGAACGTGACCGCGGTAACTTGTCCGGGGAACCGGGGTGACTCTACGATGTCGCCTAGCTATGAATCTATCGGCGCTCTTGGTGTGCGTAGACGAGGCGGCGGGCGAAGTATTACGCCAGGTGCTGGGAGAACTCAGCATACGGGTGGAATCCTGCTCGGACATGGTGCGGGCCGGTATTCGTCTGGCGCAGGAGCGCTTCGACGTGGTGGTGTTCGACTGCGGGTCGCAACGCGAAGTCACCACGATGCTGAAGGAAACCCGGCTCTCGCGGCTGAATGATGCCACGCTGGCAGTGGCGGTGGTGCCGGGGCAAGACAACATCCGCGAAATGTTCTCGCTGGGCGTGAATTTTGTGCTCTACAAGCCGGTTTCCTACGATCGTGCGCTCAGCAGCTTGCGGGCGGCGCGGGCGGTGATGCGGAAGGAAAAGCGGCGGAAGCCGCGAGCCACGGTGCACGCGCATGCCACGATTGACTATGCTGACGTGGCGCAGGAAAAGGCGACGCTGGTGGATTTGGCCGAAGACGGTATGTCGGTTCGATTCGGCAAGAAATTTCCTCCGACTACCAAGGTTTATTTTCAGTTTCAACTTCCGGACCAATCGGCAGTGGTCCGACTGTCTGGCCAGGTGGTTTGGCAGGATTGGAATGGACGAAGCGGGATCCAGTTTGTGGATGTTCCCAAAGCTTCGCGCCGCTTGATCACCGACTTCCTGAGGCCGGTTCTGCCGGCGGCGCAGGTGCAGGAATCAGTGGCGGGCGTTACCGTGGAGATGGAAGAACCGCTTCAGGGAGTGGGAGTGGGTGCGGAACGCGCGAAGCGCGTTGTGGAATCCGGCGCAGACCGCCGTTCCGAACCCCGGCATGATGGCGGCACCGAACCGGCCGGCGCCGGAACTGAGACTGCGCGCTTGCGAGCCGAGGCCGGAAACCGGCGTGACAAAATGCGGTACGCGTGCCGGCTGGGAGCGCAGGTCTACCGAACTGGAATCGCGGTGCCGAACCATTGTTGCCTGACCGACTTGAGTTCCGGCGGCTGTTACCTGGAAGTGTCGCTGCCATTTTCGAAAGGCACATCGGTGGAGATTGTGGTGCACACCCACGAAATCAAACTCCGGCTGCGCGGTGTGGTGCAGGCGTCGCATCCCGGATTTGGGATGGGAATTGCGTTTGATTTGAAAACGAAAGAAGAGCGCGACACAGTACAGAAGTTGACCGACTTCGTGGTCGCGAACGCGGAAAGCGCGGAAGACTCGGAAAGCTCGGAAAATAGCTAGCCGGTGGTCTTCTTTTCTTCTTTCTTTTCTCCGGGCTTTTCTTCCTTTGTTTCTTCGGCGAGAGCCTTCCGGAAATAATCCAGAGACATTTGCAAGCCGGTTTCGAGATCGATTCTAGGATCCCAGCCCAGGAGTCGCCGCGCCTTGGTGATGTCAGGGCGGCGTTGCTTGGGATCGTCCGGTGGGAGCGGCTCGTGGCGGATTTTGCTTTTCGATCCGGTGACCTTCAACACTTGCTGCGCACATTCCAGAATGGTGAACTCGTTGGGATTTCCGATGTTCACGGGCGTGTGCTCTTTGGATTTCGCGAGGCGCATGAAGCCGTCGATCTCGTCGCTGACGTAGCAGAAACTGCGGGTCTGGCTGCCGTCGCCATAGACGGTGAGGTCCTCGGCGCGCAGCGCCTGCTTCATGAAGTTGGGGACGACGCGGCCATCGTTCAGTTGCATCCTGGGGCCGTAGGTGTTGAAGATGCGGGCGATGCGCGTGTCGACCTGGTGGTAGCGGTGATAGGCCATGGTGACGGCTTCGGTGAAACGCTTGGCTTCATCGTAGACGGAGCGCGGTCCGATGGGATTGACGTGGCCCCAGTAAGTTTCCGTCTGGGGATGCTCGAGCGGGTCGCCGTAGCACTCCGAAGTGGAAGAAACCAGATAGCTGGCGCCATATTTGCGGGCCAGATCGAGCGCGTGAAAGGTGCCGAGCGAGCCGACCTTGAGAGTGGCGATGCCGTGGAGGGTGTAGTCAACTGGGCTGGCGGGGCTGGCGAAGTGAAAAACGAAATCCACTCTGCCGACGTTGAAGGGTTCGCAGATGTCGCGCTCGACCAGCTCGAAACGAGGCTCGCGGCGGAGATGTTCGAGGTTAGAGCGGCGGCCGGTGAGCAGGTTATCGACTGCGACCACCTGCCAGCCATCGCCGAGGAGGGCGTCGCAGAGATGAGATCCCAGAAAACCGGCGCCGCCGGTGACTGCCGCGCGTTTTGAACTCATGCTCGCTTTGCGCCGTTTCTTATTGTGTCGTTACTCGGGGCAACGGAAGATACACCGTCGGGGTGGCAAGCGGCGCGACCGACGCTGTAATAGGTGAAGCCGTGAGCTGCCATCACTTCAGGATCATACAGGTTGCGGCCATCAATCACGATGGGATACTTCAGGATTTGGTTGAGGCGGGGCAGGTCGAGGTGAGCGAATTCCTCCCACTCGGTGAGAATGAGAAGCGCGTCGGCGCCGTTGGCGGCTTCGTAGGCGGAGGTGGCGAACTTGAGGTTGGAGGCGATGCTCGAGCCGACGGTCGAATGAATATTCGACGCGTTGATGTCTAACTTGATGGCGTCCTGAGCGTGGGCCATGGCGGCAGGATCGTAGGCAGTGATGCGGCAACCTTCCTGCAGCAGCGCCTGCACGAGGAACATCGCGGGGGATTCGCGGATGTCGTCGGTGCCGCCCTTGAAGGCGAGGCCGAGCACGCCGAGGTTTTTACCGCGGAGCGTCCACAAGGCGCTGCGCACTTTGCGCAGGAAGCGGGTGCGCTGCTCTTCGTTGATGTGCATGACTTCATCGAGCAGGCGGAAATCGTAGCCGCATTCCCGGGCCACGGCGCGAAAGGCGAGGACATCTTTTGGGAAGCAGGAACCGCCGTAGCCGATGCCGGGGTTCAGAAAGCGGCGCCCGATGCGGGAATCGGCGCCGACGCCCTGGCAGACCTGATTCACGTCCGCACCAACCGATTCGCAGATCGAGGCCACGGCGTTGATGAAGGAAATCTTCATCGCGAGGAACGAATTGGAAGCGTGCTTGATGAGTTCTGCGCTCTTGCTGCTGGTTACGAGGATGGGTGGTGGGACGGAAGCACGATCCGGCTGCGGAATCGCATTGGCGCGAAGGTAGTAACTGCCATCGGTCATGGGAGCGTAGACCTGGCGCAGAACCTCGGCGGAACGGTCATTGTCGCAGCCGATCACGATGCGGTCGGGGAAAAGAAAATCGGCGACCGCCGTGCCCTCGCGGAGAAATTCAGGATTCGAGGCGACGTTGAAGCATGTGGGATCGGTTCCGTTGCGTAGAATCACTTTTCGGACCCACTCGCTGGTGTACACCGGGACCGTGCTTTTCTCGACGACCACTTTGTAGCCGCCGAGGGCGCCGGAAATTTCGCGCGCCACGGATTCGACGAAGGAAAGGTCGGCTTCTCCGGTTTCGGTTTGCGGCGTGCCTACGGTGACGAAGATGACATCGCTGGCGCGCACGGCTTCCTGCAGGTTGCCGGAAAACTCCAGACGGCTGCGGCGATGGCGGGCCAGCAATTCCGGGAGGAATTTTTCGTGGATCGGGACCTGGCCGTTTTTGAGGGCGTCGAGCTTCGCTTCGTCGTTATCCACGACAACAACTTGATGCCCAAGGTCGGCGAAACAGGCGCCCGCCACCAAGCCTACGTATCCGGACCCGACTACTGTAATGCGCATGTTTCCGACTCCCAAGGGTTCAGATTACCATTGCAGAAGAGAAAAGAATTGCGGAACGCTGTTGTATTTCGGGCTGCGACCGTTTTGGGACGGCGGGCTTGCGGGTTGGTGCGGGCACCGCACTGCGCGAGATTTGGCGTTGCGGCCAAAGCCCCACTTCTCGCAAAAGTCGCGAGAAATGGGGCACCCTTACATGAACATCGGCTGAGCCGCTCCCGGGCGGGCTAAGTGGGTCTGATTTGGCTCGAACGTTGTATTGACAAGCCCTGGTTTTAGGGCGAAACTCCGCTACAGGCGCTGTTTTCCGCCTGAGTCTCATTCTAATGGCTCCTCATCCCATGTCCGACCCCGGCTGGTCGCCTGCGGCGCCGGACGGTTCGCTGGCGGCACCGGAGAGTGCGGGTTCGCTGCGGAACGCTGCCGGTTTCGAGTCTGATCTTGCCGAGCTTGCCGCCAAATTTGCCGCTCACGGCGGGGAGAGTTTTCCAGCGGATTTATCGGCGGAGCTGGCTCTGGAAATCGTGCTGAACGAAATCGTGGAGCAGGCTTGCCTGGCCACTGGAGCGACGGGAGCCGCGGTGGTGCTCGATCGGGATGGAGAAATGGTCTGCCGGGCCAGCAGCGGTCCCACGGCTCCGGAATTGGGCGCGCGGCAGGACGTTGCCTCGGGACTTTCCGGGGAGTGCATTCGAACCGGGCAGACACAGCGCTGTGACGATGCGCAGACCGATCCCCGGGCCGACGCGACCGCTTCGCAGCGCCTGGGAGTGCGCTCGGCGCTGGTGCTGCCGCTGATCGGTGCTAACCGAAGCGATGGCAACCGAGTGGTCGGCCTTTTTGAAGTTTTTTCTCCGCGGGCCTGGGCGTTCGGAGACCGGGACGAGCGCACGCTGGAAGCTCTGTCGGTGCGGGTAATGAGGAATCTGGAGCGCGCTGCCGAGCCGCTGGTGAGTTTAGTTGGAGGTGTGGCCGCGAGTCCCGTCGAGAGCTCGGCCGGGGCCGGGATTGAGAGTGGAATCGAGGCTCCGGTATGGAGTTCGGTGGATGGTGTGCCAGCGGCGGAGTTGCTCCCTGATAATCCGCAGTTAAGTTGGGAAACCACGTCCATGCCCGTCCCGATCGCAGATGAGCCGCAAGCTGTTGAAGCCGTGGGGCCGGGTTTAGCGAGCCCTGGTTTAGTTGGCCCTGGTTTGGCGAGTCCTGGTCCGGGGCGCCGGTTCGATGTTGTGGGGTGGGCCTTGGGTGCGGTGGTTCTGGCTTGCACCGTGCTCATGGCGGCGCTCGTTGTGGAACGTATGGAACCGCAACATACCGGTTCGACTCGGACGGCAGTCCGTCGACCTGCCGTGCAGCCAACGACGTTGGCATCTGGCGCGACGAACCCTGACGCAACGATAGTGGTCGAGAAAAACACATCCCGAGCTGGCGCACAAATTCCGGCGGCAGCGGTCGGGTCGGCCGCGCCGGCCGCAGCGTCCGCGCCGGTTGCGGTGGGCAGGCATGCACGTCCCGCTGCACCAGCAGGCAGCTTGCTCGTTTTCGAGAACGGGAAAGAAGTATTTCGCATGCCTCCTTCGCAAGGCCAGGCTGAGCCGCCCGCAACTGTGCACGGCGGGGTTGAGCAAGCGGCGTCCGTGACCCCGGAGAGAGTTGTGGCTCTGTCGCAGGCGGCTGCGGAGAACAGTCTGATTCATCGCGTCGAGCCCGACTATCCGGAGGAAGCGCGGAATCGACAACTGCAGGGCGCGGTGGTGCTGGACATCCACATTGGGCAGGATGGCACTGTCCAGGAAACGAAACTGGTCAGCGGGGAACCGTTGCTGGCGGACGCTGCCATGGCGGCCGTGAGGCAGTGGCGCTTTCGGCCGCGTTTGGCGGGCGGCGCTCCAGCTGAGATGCAGACCAGAATCACGCTCAACTTCAGATTGTCGAACTAGAAACTGGGGACCAAAGATGTTGGTTCACGCTGAGGGCGGCGAGAAAGTCATTTTAGATTGCAGATTTTAGATTTGCGATTTTCAATCTGTATTCTGAAATCTGACTTCTGAGATACCCGACTAGAGCGGAAAGCCGAACAGGCTGGATAAATTGCGTCCAAAAACGGGAAGACTTCCCCTCCCGAATGGCGGATCATCATTTGTTCCCCTCCGTTGCAGAAGCCACCGGGAGTATCATGGGCACGCGTCGTCTGCAGTCGTTGGAGTCGTAATCGCGAATCGTAATCGTTTGAATCGGGGTCGCCGGAATCAGGAATATGTTTTTGGACTTCTATGGCTTGCGGGAGCAGCCGTTCGGAGTTACGCCGGATCCTCGCTTTCTGTACTTGAGCCCGGCGCACCGCGAAGCGCTGGCCTCGCTCTATTACGGAGTGGAAGCAGAGCGCGGATTTCTCGCGTTGATTGCCAAGCCGGGGCTGGGAAAAACGACGCTATTGTTTCACTTGCTGGAGAAACTTCGGCGCAACGCCCGCACGGTGTTTCTGTTCCAAACCCAGTGCAATTCGCGGGAGTTCATGCGGTTTCTGCTGGCGGAACTTGGAGTGGAAGGGCCGGACCTGGATTTCGTGCACCTGCACGAACAATTTAACAAGATGCTCCTCGCGGAATCACGCGCCGGCCGCCGCTTCATCGTGGTGATTGATGAAGCGCAAAACCTGGACGCTTCGGTGCTGGAGACAGTCCGTCTGCTTTCTGATTTTGAAACTCCGCAGGCCAAGTTGTTGCAGATCATCTTGTCGGGTCAGCCCGAGCTGGCCGAGAAGCTGGCGAGCCCAGGTCTGGCGCAGCTTCGACAAAGAGTTTCGCTGCTCAACCGCTTGGCGCCGCTCTCGGTGGAGGAAAGCGGCCGATACATTCAGCACCGCTTGCGCGTCGCTGGGTATTGCGGAGAGGAGTTGTTTGCTCCGCAGGCGCTGAAGGCGATCGCGCAATTCTCGACGGGAATTCCGCGCAATATCAATAACTGCTGCTTTAACGCGCTGTCACTGGGTTTCGCGCTGGGACAGAAAGTTGTGGACTTGAGCATGGTGGAGGAAGTCATCGATGATCTTGATATTTCGGTGCATGTTTCGGAGAATCGCGCGGCCGCGGCAGAGCGGGAGGTTCGATCTTCCGACTCGAAGGCGGATGCGGATTTGCAAGTCGAGGTAACGGCGGCGTCGAAGATCAGCGGCGACACGATTGGAATGGCGCCGGTGCCTGCGGCGAACGGTAACCGTCCCGGAGCGCTAACACCCGCCGAGGCGATCGCATACATGCGGCAGCTGTCCTTGCAGTTGAAAGACTGGAAGCGCGGTTCGAGTTTGGCATCAGACGGGCTCGGGTCAGGAAGCAAGTCCGGCATGCTGGGCTGAATTTATGAGCCGGAATTTTTCACTTTTACAAATCGTTGGAAAAGAGGAAGAGTATTTTCAAACGGCGGGCGCCGCGTCCGAACTTGTTGACGTTCCGGCGACTCCTCCGGGGCCGGCAGCATTCCCTGCCGAGTTTATCCATTCACAGTTCCCTGATCAGCAGCAGCTTGATCCAAAGCTTAGCGACCAACAGGCGCTGCGGTTTGAGATGGAGGCATGGCAACTTGAGGAACTGACGAAGCTGGTGCGCGGCGTATTCCTGGAGCCCGGTGCGGAATCCAATCGGCCCGTAACCGATCGAAGCGTAACCAATCGAACCGTGGTGCTGGCCAGCAGCGAGTCCGGCAATGGCTGCAGCTGGATTTGTGCTCGCGCCGGCGAATTGCTGGCCAGCCAGGTTGCGGGGCGAGTTTGCCTGGTGGACGCGAACTTCGGGCGGGCCACGCTGCATGAGCACTTCGGAGTGCCCAACCATCAGGGACTCTCGGATGCTCTGCGGGAGGAGGGTCCGATCGGTGGCTATGTGAGCCAGTTGTCCCGGCGGAATCTGGCGTTGGTGAGCGCTGGCTCCGGTTTTTCTGCGGACCGCGCACAGCGAAGTTTGGTCTTCTCCGAACGCATGCGCTCGCGTCTTGAGGAACTGCGCGCGGATTTCGACTACGTTCTCGTCGACAGCGCTTCTTTGGATGTTGGCAACGAATCGATCGCTCTGGGAAAGATGACGGATGGCATTGTGCTGGTTCTGAAGACTCATTCCACTCGCAAGGAACGGACGCGCAGCCGCGTGGAGGATTTGAAGTCTGCCGGAGTGCGGATTCTGGGGGCGGTTCTCAATCAACCTGCGAGCTAAAAGGCGTCATTTCCGAGTTGCGTATCCGTGACGGTGGGGTTTGTCGGTGTGGTTACTGTGACTTCCCGGCTGTTCGCGGCATGATAAACTTGCGCCAATCGCCAAGCCTGGTGAGGTTTTGGCGCAAGCTGGACCTGCTTCCTCGGCCGGTTCAGTTCAAGAGGAATTCATGAAACCAGCCATCGAAGTAGACACACGCGTCTCCAGCGATCCTTATCAGAAGACCGTTCGCTGCCTGCGGTGCCAGCAGCAACTCGAACGCTACCAGTTGATGAAAGTCCATTTGATTCCGGGCAGTGGCAGTCACGGCCTTGCCATTCTGACTTGCGCGAAGTGCGGGCACGTGGAATTCGTCACGGAATCGAGTCCGCTGCTCAACGCTCTGGAGCTGATTTCGGTGGACACAGGCGACGGCGACTAGGCGAACTCGCCACCAGTAAAGGGAAAAATAAAAGTGAACGTTCTGGTGATCGGCGGCGCCGGCTATATTGGCAGTCACGCGGCCCGCGCCCTGCGGCGGGCGGGGCATCAGGTCATCATCTTCGACAATCTTTCGGCGGGATACGAGTCTCTGGCCCGCGGCTTTGAGTTGGTGAAGGGCGACGTTCTCGATCGCTCCGCGCTGTTGCGAGTGCTGCCTCGCGTGGACGCGATTATGCACTTTGCGGCGTTTGCGTATGTTGGAGAATCGGTCACGAACCCCCAAAAATATTTCCATAACAACGTGGAGGGAGGGTTGTCGCTGTTGAACGCGGCGCTCGAGACGGGGGTGAAGAAGATTATTTTTTCTTCGACCTGCGCGGTCTACGGTGAACCGGCGAAAGTCCCGATCGCAGAGGACACTCCGCGGCAGCCGGTGAATCCTTACGGCGTGTCCAAACTCTTCTTCGAACTGGCGCTGGAGGCCTACGACCGTGCTTACGGTTTTCGTTATGCCAGCCTGCGCTATTTCAATGCCGCAGGGGCCGATGCTAGCGGGGGAATTGGCGAACTGCACGAACCGGAAACGCATTTGATTCCGCTGGCGTTGCGCGCGGCGGCGGGCCAGGGTCCGGAGTTGCAGGTTTTTGGTTCGGACTATCCTACGCCTGACGGAACTTGCGTTCGCGACTACATTCACGTCAGTGATCTCGCTGACGCGCACGTAAAGGCGCTCGATCATCTGGCTGCGGGCAAGCCATCTTTCGCGGCGAATGTGGGGACGGGCCGCGGGGATTCTGTACAGGAAGTTCTGGCCATGATCGAGGAAGTGACAGGAAATAAAGTTCCGCGGAGGGTGGTGGCGCGACGCCCGGGAGATCCACCCGCGCTGGTCGCTGATCCGCGCAAGGCGGAGGAATTGCTGCAGTGGAAGGCTTCGCGTTCGCTGCGCGATATTATTGCGACGGCCTGGAACTGGATGCAGAGCCAGACGAAAACAGAGAAAGTGCGTTAGTGGCTGCGGCAGTTGAGGACGAGATATCGAATGGCGAAAAAAGAAAAGTATTCCAGCAATGATTTGTCGGGGAAACGCGTTGCGTTTCTTGGAGCGGGCAAAATGGGTGGCATCCTGCTGCAGGCGCTGCTCAAGCACGGGATGCTGTCGCCGGACCTGACCCGCGCGACGGTGGCGCACGAAGAGCGAGCCAAGACGCTGGCTTCCAAGTGGAACGTGACTGTCGGCACCAGCAATGCCGATGCGGTGAAAGGCGCCGACATCATTGTGATCGCGGTGAAGCCGCAGGTGGTGCAGGACGTGGTGAAGGAGGTCAGTCGCTACATCACGCCGAAGCAGTTAATTATTTCGGTGGCGGCATCGGTCCCGACTTCGCTGATTGAAAAAACTCTTGCCGACAAAGTTCCGGTGGTGCGCGCTATGCCCAACACTCCCTGTTCGCAAGGCGCCGGAATGACCGCCGTCTGCAAGGGCGCATACGCTACCGCCGAGCATGTTGCCTTGACTTGCCGCCTCTTCGATGTGGTGGGGCGCACCGTTGTTGTGGATGAAAAACACATGGACGCGGTGACCGGCCTTTCAGCCAGCGGTCCGGCTTACATTTACATCATTCTCGAATCGTTGGCCGAAGCCGGGGTGAAAGTTGGTCTGCCACGCGACGTTGCAACGTTGCTCGCCGCACAGACCACGCTGGGGGCGGCCAAGGTTGTGCTCGAAACCGGGGATCATCCGGCGCTGCTGAAAGACGCGGTGACCACTCCGGCGGGCTGCACCATCGACGCCATTCTCGAACTCGAAGAGGGCAAGCTGCGAGTCACGCTGATCAAGGCGGTGGTGAAGGCGGCGCAGCGGGCGAAGGAACTGGCTTACAGCTAGCCGAATCCCATATCGCGCACGGCAAGATCGACGATAGCTTTGCCGATCACGAGAGATGCCGTCGCGGCGGGCGACGGAACGTTGAGTACATGCAATATTCTCCGCGACGGAAAGAATTGAAAGTCGTCAACCAGCGTGCCATCCGGCTTTAACGCCTGCGCGCGCACTCCGGAACCTCCCGGAACCAAGTCTTCTGCGCGCACCTCGGGAACCAGTTGCTGCAAAGCCTTTACGAATGTTGATTTCGAGAACGAACGATAGAATTCGTGAAGCCCGCTGCGCCAGTTCTTCGCGGCCATGCGCCAGAAGCCGCGAAAAGCCAGCGACGAAGCCATATCGCGCAGGCTGATGTCGGAGTGGCGGTAGCCTTCGCGTTGCAGCGCGAGCACGGCGTTCGGGCCCGCATCTACCGTTCCGCCGACGCGCCTGGTGAAGTGCACGCCAAGAAAAGGAAAACGCGGATCAGGCACCGGATATATCAGCGAGCGCACAAGAGATGCGCGCTCAGGGACAAGATCGTAATACTCGCCGCGAAAGGGAACGATCATCACTCCCGGCTCGTCGCCCACCATGCGGCAAACGCGGTCGCTGAACAGTCCCGCGCAACTGATGAGAAATCCGGCGGTATAGGCGCTGCGCGAGGTTTCCGCCACGATTTCATTCGAGTTGCGCTTGAGGCCCGTGACCGTTGTCGAAGTGAGAATGGTTCCGCCCTGCGCGGAAATTAATTCCGCGTATTTTCGGGACACCGCGGCGTAATCCGTGATCCCGGTAGAAGGAACTACCAGAGCCCGCAAGCCGCTGGCATGGGGCTCGATTTCCCGCAATTCTTCCGGCCCGATGAGGCGAAGTCCGCTCAGGCCGTTGGCTTTGCCGCGTCGCCGCAATTCTTCCAGGCGCGGCAATTCCGCTGCGCTGGTTGCGACGATGACCTTGCCGCACACTTCATGTGGAATGCCGTGCTCGCGGCAGAATTCGACCATGGCCGCGGCTCCGGCAACGCACAGCCGCGCCTTCCGCGATTCCGGCTTGTAGTACACCCCGGAGTGGATGACGCCGCTGTTGTGTCCGCTCTGGTGGCGGGCGACGCGGTCTTCCTTCTCCAGGACCAACAGCTTCTTCTGCGGAAAGCGGCGCGTGATCTCGAGGGCAACCGCGAGGCCGACTATGCCTCCTCCGATAACAATTGCGTTGTAGCGGGTTTCAGACATTCAGGTTTCGGATACTACGCGTGCGAAGCGACGCCGCAGCCGTGGGCTCCGGCCGAGAAATCACAGTTCAAAGATTACAGATGCAGATTCCTGGTTCGGATTGCAGATGGATGATACCGGGAACAGGAAGCTCCCGTCACGGCAGGACGATGAGGGTGACGGTGGTGCGGTGCGTGAGCGATCCGGAAACGCCAGTGACGGTGATGGTATAGGTCGGCGCCTGAAGAGTTTGCACAGAAACGGCTCCGCTGGGCGATGAGATGCCTGCGGCATCGCTGGCTGCGATCTGGAAGTTATAGATCTCGGGCGCTTGCGGCGTAGAGGGCAACAGTCCCGTGACTGCAAAACTGGTGGTAGTCGGGGCTCCGATCGACGTGCCGTTCTCGTAGACGGTATACGAGCTGACGCTGCAACCCGACGCCACGCTCGACGGATTCCAATTCAGAGTGACGCTGGTGCTGGTAATCGTAGAAGGAGGCGCGGTTAAGCCCGTGGGAACGCTGGGCGCGGCTCCGCAGTTGCCTCCGCTGGTGATACCGGTGCCTCCGGCGCACGAGAGCAGAAGTAGTGCCAGGAGCAGCCCTGCCAACAAAGTCAAAACACTGCGCCAGGTGGGTCTCCTGCGAGGACCGGCTCCCCATAGCACTACGATCCCTGGCATCGCCAGCCCCAACAGGTAGATGTAGAAGGCCGCTGCTTGTTGCGTGGGCTTGCGCGCACCCGGCGCCGCGGCCGCCGTCGAAATGCTCAGCACCACGTCAGCCGCGTTGCTTCCAGGAGTGATTGGGTTCGGCGTGAAGCTGCATTGCGCTCCCGCGGGAAGGCCGGCGGTACATGAAAGCGTAACCGGATTGTTGAAGGATGTTCCGACCGGCTGCACGATCACGTTGTAGGGGCCAGCCGTTTGTCCGGCCGTCACAGTCTGCGGCGTGGTTGTGGAACTGACGCCGAAGTCGGGAACCACCGTGAGCGCAATCGTGAAACTGTGGCTGGGCGAGCCCGTCGTGTCCTGCGTATTGATCTTGATGTTGTAGGTACCCGGAACAGCGTCGTTGGTGACGTTGATGGTTGCGGTAAGCGGCACTTGTGCGCCGGCGCTCACGCTTACCGGATTCGCCGGGGTCAGCGTGCAGATAGTGCCGGCCAGCGCGCTGGCATCACAGCTTGCATTCACCATGCCCGCATAGTAGGTAGAGGCCGCGATGGTGAGGTTGGCTATCGCCTGCCCGCCGGGAGGAAGGCTCAGAGTCTGCAAACCGGAGAGCTGGTAATCCCCGACGTTGAAGGGGATAGCCTGAGTATTCGTAATCGATCCCGACACACCTTGCACCGTGGCCTGATAACTGCCGGCGCTCAACGATGTGGCGTTCACGGTAACATTGGCGGTGGTTGGGAATGAATTCACCGATGCCGGGGCAATGCTGCAACTGCCGGTCCCGGATTTCAGGGAACAGCTCAGGCTCACCGTAGCACTGAATCCATACTGAGACGCAATGCTGATCGCGCCGCTGGTGGGCGTGCTGGTAGTGATGCTGCCAGCGTTCACCGTGGGAAAAGTGCCCACCTCGCTTAATAGGAAATTGGGGGTGACGACGGTGAGCGAAATTGTGAAGCTGTGGCTGGGGGCGCCGGTGGTGTCCGCGGTATTGATCTTGATGTTGTAATTCCCCGGCGTTGCGCCGGACGGCACGATGATAGTTGCTGAGAGCGGCACTGGCGGGCCGGGACTCACTGTCAGCAGGGTCGCCGGACTCAGGTTGCACGTTGCGCCGGCAACAGCGCTGGCGTCGCAGCTCGTGCTGACCACTCCTGCATAGTACTCAGACGCAGTTATCGTGAGACCGGCCGTGCCCTGCCCGCCGGGTGGAACGCTCAAAGTTTGCTGGCCGGAGATTGTGTAATCCCCAACGTTGAACGGGATCGCCAGGGTATTCGTGATTGCGCCGGACACACCTTGAACCACGGCCTGATAACTGCCGGCGCTCATGGCCGCGGCGT
Source organism: uncultured Acidobacteriaceae bacterium (assembly GCA_963719575.1). Lineage (GTDB taxonomy): Bacteria > Acidobacteriota > Terriglobia > Terriglobales > Acidobacteriaceae > Sulfotelmatobacter. The sequence goes on along the minus strand of CAVRCN010000017.1, from coordinate 140,159 downwards.
TTATGGTGACAATGGGACTAGCGGGGTATGAGCTGACGGACGCCGGAGCTACGTTGCAACTTCCGATACCGCCACTGACGGAGCACGTCAGGCTCACCGCGCTACTGAATCCGTCCTGCGACGTAACCTTGATGGTCCCGTTCGTGGTGGTGCTGCCGGCATTCACTGCGGGAAACGCTGCCGGCTCGCTGAGGATGAAAATCGGATTCAGCGTAACGTTCAACGCGAACGAAGTTGTGACCGCTGCGGCGCCGCTTGTGCTGGCGTGCAGGGTGACCGTGTAGTTGAGGTTGACGTTCGTTCCTGCCGGGATCACTACGCTCGCCGTCATGTTGACGGGATTCGAGAATGTGGGATTGACCGTGGTTCCCGGCGTGAGATTGCAAGTTGCGCCGGGAACGTTCGTGCTGCAGGAAACACTCACGCTCTGATCGAATATGCCCGCCGCCGTAACCTGGAAGCTGACCGGAGAAGAGGTTGTTCCATCGGGCACGGTCAACGAACTCGGCGAAGGCGGCGTAAGCCCGAAGCTGATCATGTGCAATACCAGGCTGGCGGTGCTCGTGAGGTTCGAGTCAGCGCCTTCCCCTAGCACGTTGAAGCTGTAGTCACCGGCTGCGTCGCTGGCCGCCACTGTGAAAGCCACGCCGCCGGGTGTCGGAGTCACAGGATTCGAAGGAAGCGTGCACGTTGCCGGCGGATTGGTCGCGCCCGCGGCGCACGTCAGCGTGACGGGATTGGAATATCCGGCAATGGAGTCAAGCGTTGCGTTGAAGGTGGCGGTTTGCCCGACAAAAACAGTCTGCGGACTGTTGGAGACCAGGATCTGGAAGCCGGGCGCGCTCACGTCGAATTGCCACACTCCGCGTCCGTAGGTGGAGGCGCGCAGCAATTTCTCCCCGGCGGGGTTGAAAATTGCCAGCGCCGTAACCGCAACATTCGGCAGGAAACCGACGGAGCCGCCCAGAGGGTTCGGTGCCGGGCCCACTTCCGTCCATGCCGGGCTTGCGGTGCTGCTTTCGAATATCCCCACGTCGGTGCCCACGTAGACTGTGCCGGCGGGATCAACCACGGCCGTGTTGACAGGAGCGTCCGGCAAGGCGGACGCGCCCGTTCCTGTGAAATCGGTCCATGTGGCCCCGGCGTTGGTGGTCTGCCACACGTGCCCCGCGCTGCCGGTGAAGCCCATCACGGTGACATAAGCCGTGTTGCCCGTAGGGTCTGACGAATCCATGGCGACGCTCGAAAGTGGGAACTGGTTGGGATTGATGCTCTGCGTGTCGTTTTGCGTAACGTACTGCGTAACTTCAGTGAATGCGGTCGGGCCGGCCGTGGCGTTGGTGGTGACCCACACGTTTCCACCCGAGGGCGAAGTCAGCGGCCCGTCCAGCGGACCCAGCCCGTCGGTGGTGGCATAGATCACCATCGATCCGTTGCTGTCGGTGGGACCGCCCGCCGCCAGCGACCGCACCAGGTTGACCTCACTTCCGGAGCATGTGCCCGAACCGAACGTATCGAAGTTCGGACTGAGCAGCGTGTAGCCGCCGCCCAGCCGCGGTCCGCGCCACACCCGGCAAGTGCCCACCAAAAGCGCCGATGTGGATTGCGGGTCGAGTACATAGGGAACGTAGAATGCACCATCGTCGCCGCCAACATCGGCGCTGCCCACCACCACGCTGAAATCTCCTTCGACGCAACTCACTCCGAGGGGACACTCCTGGATATTCAAGCCGCCGGGCGGAGTATCTGGATTGGAAACAAACCAGTTCAGCGGTGTATTCGGATCAATCGCGTTGTAGCCGCCGTCGCCGCCGTTCACGTTGATCCAACTCAAGCTTGTCGTTGCCGAAGCGGTCGCCGGCGAGCCATTGCCCTGCGATCCTCCCAGCAACGTCTTCGGATCGCTGGGATGCTGCGAGAAACTCACGAACTGAGTCATCGATCCCAGGTTCTGGTTCAGGTCGTCGAACGAGTTGGTGCCGGAACACGAACCTGCGGCCAGCCCCGAATAGCCGTCGAGAGCGCGGTAGATGCCGCCATCGTTGGCGAAATACATCAGGTCGTTGCCGGAGTCGCTGCCCCCGTTCGGAATCATGTACGCCAGCGCATGCTGAGCGGGATGTACGTGCGCCGGCGCTGCGATCGGGATGCATCCATAAGCATGCGTCAGATTGATGAAGCCGACAGCATTGCACGAGGGATTGGCGGAATTGATCGAGCACTTGTAGAGATTGACCGCGCCGGCATAGAGATCCGTGGCCGCGGATCCGTTTGCGACCGCGAGGAGTTCGAGATTGTAGCTGCCCTGCTGCACGCCGCATCCCACGGTGTCGCCGCAATTTGCAATGCCGGAGTCGTTGATCGCCGTCCATGACGTGCCGCCGTTAAGGCTCTGCCAGATCCCGCCATCGACAGGAAGGCCCGACGAATTGAGCGAGATATACCAGACGTACATTTCGTTGCGTCCGGGCATGGCCGTGATTTCGCCGCGGTACATGGGGCAGGTCTGTCCGTTCGCGGTCGAGAGCGGCGGGCAGGCAGTTGTGCTCAGCACGGAACCGCCGGGCTGGCTGGCCAGGCGCGTCCAGGTAACGCCGTCAGGAGACGAGTAAAAGCCATGAAACTGCACCGCCGCCAGAAACAGGCCAGTCGCCGCGTTATACGCCACCGAGGTCGCAGACGTGGCGTCGGTAGCATGGCTCCCCGGATCGAGCAGCGCGTCATAGGCCCACGACTGCCCCGCGTCGAGAGAGGTGTAGAGCCCCGGCACGGTGCTGGTGGTAACGGCGCCGGCTACCACCCCTTCTGAGGACGAAGCCATGGCCGAAACCACGGTGCTGGCCGTGCCCGCCGTGCTGAAGGCCATGCGCGTTGCGCCCAGGCCGCTAAAGGAAAGCGCTCCGCCGTTTGCGGTTGGGATCAATGCCCACGTATTTCCACCGTCCGCCGAACGAAGAATGCCCAAGCCAAAATAAGAGTCGTCCGAGTTGTCCGCTTCGCCGCTGCCCACCAGAATCACGCTGGTGGCCGGATTGGTATTCCCAGGCTGGATGGCGATCGAACCCACGGAGAGCGTGGCCTGATCGTCGGTGACCGGAGTCCACGTTACGCTCGACGCAGTGCTGTTGGCGGCGTTCGCGGATTGCCACACGCCTCCTTGCGCGCCGCCGATAAAAATGGTGTTCCCGCTGGGGTCCGCCGGATCGATGGCCACCGCCGTCGCGCGTCCGGAAACCTGGTGGTAGTCCTGTGTCCCATTGCCCGAGGCATCCGATGCCAGCGGCACCGGCCCCAGGGGCTGCCATGCGTCGGAAGCAACGGCCAACGGCGACGGCGATGTCGATGTTGCAGGTAATACCGACCCCGCAGTTCTCTTGGGCCGCGTCCTCGCCGTGGCGCCCCGCGCCCCGCGCTTCTGCATCTTGGCCAGGTAGGCGCGCCGCCGCAACTCCGCTGAATTTTTTCCTGGAATCGCGCGCCCGCGGAGAAACCACGCACTGCGTTCCTGCTCGTGATCAACATCGGCAGGGATTGAATTCCCAGGGATAGTTTTCTTCGCGCCCTGGACCTGCGCCATCGAGGCAGCAACAAAATAAACGAAGCAGCCGAGACCAAAAATTGAGATTCGAAAAAAAACGCAGTGCAGCAGGGTACGACGCGACATAGGGTGGACGACTCGCTCCAAGTATTGAGAGCATCGCCACGGGAAGCAATCAAAAGCGGCACTATATTTCAGGAATGGACCACTTTGGGAATCGCCGCCCTCCGCCCTGTACAATCGTTTCGCGCTTTTCTTCGAATTGCGCGTGTAAAGGACAGCCACAATATGAAGCATCGCTTTCCCCGGTCGCTCGTTGCGCTGGTTCTGTTCGCTGCAAGTTTGTGCGTCTCTGCGGGAGTTTTCGCGGCGCCCCCTGCAGATGACAAGGCGTCAAAAGAAATTACCGTTGCGGCCGCCGCGGATCTAAGCGTCGCGCTCAAAGAAATCGCCGCCAATTACCGGAAGCAATCCGGAGTACGGGTGAAGTTGTCGTTCGCCGCGTCCGGCGCGCTCACTCAGCAGATTCAGAACGGCGCTCCGTTCGACGTATTTTTCTCCGCCGACATGGATTACCCTCGCCAACTCATCGCCTCGCACGATGCCGAAGCGTCAACCCTCTACCGCTATGCCGTGGGAACTCTGGTACTTTGGGCGCCGACGAGTTCGCCGCTCGATCCGGAACACCAGGGTATAAAAGTTTTGTCTGAGCCTTCGGTGAAGAAGATTTCCATCGCGAATCCGCAGCACGCACCCTACGGCCGCGCCGCCGTGGCCGCTCTGAAACATTTCGGAATCTATCAACAGGTCCAGGACCGTCTGGTGTTGGGCGAGAACGTTTCGCAGGCAGCGCAGTTCGTCGAGTCGGGCAACGCGCAGGTAGGGTTCATCGCCCTGGCCCACGCGGTTCCGCTGGCGATGCGAGGCGAGGGCAAGTTTTGGAAGGTTCCCGCGGATGCGTATCCCGCGCTCGATCAAGGTGTGGTAGTCCTCTCGCACTCGCAGCACAAGCGCGAGGCCGCCGCATTTGTGGACTACATCAAAACAAAAGATGCCACCGACGTGCTACGCCGTTACGGCTTTACCGTTCCCGAGAAGTAGCAATCGAAATCCATGTCTATCGACTGGCAAGCATTTTGGCTGACGTTGCGGCTGGCGCTGATCGTCTGCTCTCTGTTGTTCGCCATCGGCCTGCCCATCGCCTATTGGATCGCCTTTTCCCGCTGGCGCTGGAAGTTCCTGATCGAAGCGATCGTGGCCCTGCCCATTGTGCTTCCGCCCACCGTGCTCGGTTTCTATTTGCTGGTCGCTCTCGGCCCGCACAGCCCACTTGGGCGCTGGTGGATCTCGCTCACCGGCCATACCCTCGCCTTCACTTTCAGCGGTCTGGTGATCGGCTCCATTCTTTACAGCTTGCCGTTTGCGGTGCAGCCCTTCGCGGCTTCGTTTGCGAGCATTGACCGCAAGCTGATTTCTGCGTCGGCCACGCTTGGCGCGTCGCCGCTGAAAACTTTCTTCTGCATCACCGTCCCTCTTTCGAAGCCCGGACTCATCACCGGCGCAGCCCTGACCTTCGCTCACACCATGGGTGAATTCGGCGTGGTTCTCATGGTGGGAGGAAATATTCCCGGCGTCACCCGCACCGTTTCAATTGAAATCTTCGATCAGGTGCAGGCTTCGAACTACGCCACGGCCAACGCAACCGCCTTGCTTCTGCTCGTAATCTGCTTTGCCATGCTGGCCATCGTCTACGGCCTGAACCGGAAGGTTTGGGTGATCGCTCCCATTCATGGACAGAGATAAAACAGCGGGCCGCGTGCTGCAAGCGCAAGTGCGCAAGCGAGTCGCCGCATCTGACTTCGTGCTCGATGTGGATTTTCGCGCCGCCGCGGGATTCACCATCGTATTCGGCGCTTCCGGCGCGGGAAAGACTACGCTGCTGGATTGCATTGCCGGCTTAATCGAGCCGGACTCCGGCCGCATCGCAATCGGCGATCATGTTCTGTTCGACGCGGCAGAACCCATCCAGCTGCCGGTCGAGAAACGCAACTTCGGCTACGTTTTTCAGGATCTCGCATTATTTCCACACCTTACCGTGGAAGAAAACGTGGAGTATGGCCTGTCACACTTGCCAAGCGCCGAACGCAACCAGCGCACCGCCGCAATCCTCGCCGCCTTCCGCGTTCCGCATCTGGCGCGCCGCCGTCCGCGTGAGATTTCCGGTGGCGAGCGTCAGCGTGTAGCCTTGGCGCGCGCGCTGGTCACCGATCCCGTCGTGCTGCTGCTGGATGAGCCGCTGGCCGCGCTCGACGCCGCCACCAAATCCCGAATCATCGACGATCTGCGCGCCTGGAACGAGGCGCACCACATCCCCATTCTTTATGTCACGCACAGCCGCGAAGAAGTTTTCGCCCTTGGCGAAAGTGCGCTGGTGCTCGACCACGGACGCATTCTTGCTCAGGGCACGCCGCACGAAGTGTTGAGCGCGCCGCAACAAGAAACCGTTGCCCACCTGGCCGGCTTCGAAAACATTCTGGATGCGACCGTGGAATCCCTACACCCCGATCGCGGCACCATGAGCTGCCTGCTCTACCAGAGCGAATCTGGAGCACAAGCCAAGCCAGTTCCCTTAGAGACGCCGCTGGTCCGCGCCGAAGTGGGATCGACCCTGCGCGTAGGCATCCGCGCTGGTGACATTCTGTTGGCCATCGCGCCACCCGTCGGCTTGAGCGCAAGAAACATAATTCCCGGTCGCCTGCTTTCGCTCGAACGCCGCGACGTGATCATCTCCGCCAGAGTAGACTGCGGCCTGGAACTGGAAGTCCATCTCACCCTAGCCGCACGCGAAGCTCTGCAACTCGAACTCGGTAGAGAAGTATGGCTGGTAATCAAAACCCATTCCTGCCATTTAATGCAGAAGTGAGATACATTTTCTGCCCACTGGCCACTATCCACTAGCGACTGCTTTTCAATTCAGCCCTGTGACCGCAGCGTCCAGCATCTCACCTCGCGCCATTTCCACCACGGCAACCCACTGTCCCTTGCGGCCTTCTGAAAACACAACACGCCCACCCAGAATGCGAGCTACCACCGCCGGCGGCAAGTCACGATGGAAGCCGAAGAACTTGGTCTTCAGGTCTTCCCACCGTTTCGAATGGCCCAGCAACTCCCGCGCCGGTTCGTACTTGGTCGAAAACACCAGCGCCACGTCGAAATTCGCGCGGAAGTCAGCGGCCGAAAGCACTTCGTCCACCGAGAAGTCTTCGATGCGCACCACCCGCATGGGCCGGGTCACATAGCCCAGCCACGGACGAGTCAATTCGTCCGACGCAGGCCATGCCGTGAGCACGCGCGCCATGGGATAGCGCGCCTCAAGAAAAGTTTCCCCGTCCTCATGCAAGTGGATGTAATCGCGATAAGCCAGATTATCTTCCGGCGAGAAACCGTACGGAGGATTCCAGAACCAAGCCACCACAAACGCCAGCAGAATCACGCCAACCACCGCCGGCCACATGCGCACCCGTCGCCTGAGCGTCGAAACCACAAGAATAATTACAAGCGGAATTACCGGCAGCAGGTAGCGCGCCAGCACGGCTCCGCCGATCAGGGCCATCGCAACCACGTACGCAGCTATTACCGCCAGAAACACTATTTGCACCGGAATCGCAATGCGCCTCCGCTGCACTCCGTCGTCATCCAGCGCCGGCAGAAACATCGCCAGCAGCATCGCCAGCGTCAGCACCCACAAATGCAAATAGCCGAACGCCTGCCACAGCCGCAGTCCGAACGCGAGCAGGAAGCGTACGGGATTGAGCGTGGCCGCCACGTTGTAGCGAAAGAATTCAGGATTGCCGAATACATATCCCGTCCGGCTGTAGTGGTAGGCGTACCAGGCGCTCAGCGGCAGCAGCGGAATCAGTAGTCCAGCCAGCAATCCTGCTGAGGGAGACGCAGTTCGCGTTCCGGAGTCACGCACAGGTTGTTCTGGGGCAACATCTGAGTCGGGGGCGTCGAACCGATGCAGAAAAAAGTGCCGAAGAATTTCCCACGTGAACAGCGCCATCGGCGCCAGAACCGCCGTCTCCTTAGTTAGTGCGGCCAGCGAGAACCAAAGGGCGAGCCAAAAAAATCGACCCTCGAGGTAGGCGCATAATCCCCAAATCGTAAATCCAGCCGCCGCCAGATCGAGGTGCGCCAGGGAACTCTGCGCAAAGAAAACTGGATAGAGCGCGGTGCACAACGTGGAAGCAATCGCAACCTGCAGATTAGCCACCCGCTCGGCCAGCCGAAAAACTCCCAGCAGAGAAAATGCCGCCACCACCAGCATGGCCGATCGCGTCACCAGCGGATCGTAGCCAGCCAGCTTCCACCACAGGGCCAGCCAGCACAGCACCAGCGGCGGGTGCGCGTTTGAAACGGTCGTGTGCGGAATCAGGCTGCCGCTGAGAAGAATGTCCCGCGCCGCGGGAACGTAATAACCAGCTTCGTCCCAGAAATACGGCAAGCGCAGCAAAGGCGCATGCAGCAGAAAAATAAACACGAAGATGACGGCAAACGCCACGCCCGGGTGCGGCCTGTACGGAACTATTTCATTCCCGCCGCTGGATTCCTGCCCCGAGAAAACTGCGCTGCGTATCCCCGTGGAAACGGCGTGCCGAAGGCCCACCCTAGTGCACCGGCCCGCTCGGCCCCATGCGCGGGTCGAGCTTGATCTCTCCGAATGCGGTCTCGTAGCCGGCAATGTTCTGCTGCAACAATCCCAGCAACGCCTTGGCCTGCTGCGGACTCAGATAGATCCCCTGAAAATTGCGGATTTCCACCTGGGTTTCGGTCTGCTGCTGCAATGTGCCGAAAACCAAAAAGAAGTCCCAAATGTTGACCCGCATTTGCACGCTGTTCGCGTAGCCTTCCCGGTAGTCCGGGCTGCCCACCAGCTTCACATTAGGTTGCGTTGGAATGCTCATAGCAACGCAGTGTAATGAGTTTTCCGGTGGAAAGGGAAGGCCAGGCCCTTGGAAATCTAACGCCCGCGCTTGTCCATAGCCACGGGCCCGGACAAGAAACCATGACAAAAACTGTCAATCTTTGATCGTTTATGGCTGAATAGCAGCCCTTGGAGCTGGGTGAAAATAGGTCCTGATCTAAAGTTTACATTGAAAACAAAAGACTTATGTGGCATTCCTCGGTTCCGTTCAGGGAACCCGTGTGGCTTTGAACGTGCGATACAGTTCATGTATTCGATTTGAATGTTCCAGTGAGGTCCTATGACCGAACAACCCAACGCCGGGCTGACTGAAGAAATCTCTCTTCCCGAGAACCTGCTACCCCTGGAAACCATTCTGGGACATGGAGTTACGCCCATGGACGTTTCCATGGTCCTGGCCAAGATATTTCGCGTGCAGTACACAGAAGTGGCCCTGCTGCGCTTAGAAAGCGGCCTGCTGCGGTTTGTCTTCCCGGAGCATTTGCGCACCACGGGGGCGATTCCGCTTTCCAGCAAAGCGGTTGCGGCGCACACTGCATTGAGCAAGAAGGCGGAGATTTTCAACAATTTTGCCCGGGTAAAGCACGCCAGCATCTTTGAAACGATCAAGCCGAGTGGTACCGATTCGGAAGAAGCCGCGGCGCCGAACCCGATTCAAAAGCTGATGTCCGTTCCCATCATGGATCAGGACTCGACGGTGGTGGGCGTGATCCAGATTTCGCGCAAAGCACTGGATGCCCGCTTTGCCCAGGACTTCAGCCGGGAAGACTTGCACGACCTCGAGTTGGCCGCGGAGATCCTCGCGTCAGCTCCGGCCATCATGCTGAACTAAGACCCTGCGCTGATCCTGCGGTTATTTGCTCGCGGGAACTGGCGCCGGATGTTCCGGCACCGGGACTGCACTCTCCAGCCACGCGGTGTACCACAGGTCCAGCAGCATCTGCGATGCGGCGGCGAGGCGGTGCGTGGTGAAGTCGAAAGCCGCGGGAGAGCCCTTTCCCGTAAATCCTCCAGCCTTCTCCAGTGCATACACATTTTCCACCAGAGCATTCGACTGCCGGAGGTAGGCGACGTAATCCGTGAATGGATTATCCAGCCGCTGCGGAGGTTTCATCAGGCCCTCAAAATCTTTCGCAGTAATGTTTGCAGCCACATAGGCGGTCTCAAACTGGGCGTGGATCTTGTGCTCGGCGGTGTATCCGTTGGGATTCGGGCCGACCCAGCCGTTGTACTGGATGGTGGTGTGGAGCGGTTGCGATCCGTCGCCCACGTAGTGACCCAGCCAGCCGGCGTAAAAGACGATCGCGTGCTGCACGGCCTCAGTAGGCTGATGTGCTGCCTGCCGCTGCCTGTACTCGCGGAACGCGGCTTTCAGCCGCCCATACACTTCCATCGTGATGTAGGGCTGCAGGCCGACGTGTTCGGGCAAATAGTCGTCGGGATGGTCTGTGCTCGGCGTTGCGGCGCGTTTTTCGTAGAGCTTGCGATAGAACTCGTAGCGGCCCGGGGGAAGTGGATCGAGCCAGGAGACGCGTTCCAGGTCGATGAAGTGGTCGGGCTCCTGCGCGTTCTTCAACGCGAACTCCGACGGACTGCGCCAGCGGTCAGGTTCAGGGCCTAGGTAGGCGATCTCAACCACGGCGCGGCGCAGGAACCGCGGCATGGTGGCTGGAATTTTCTCCGCAGCCACGCGGTTGATGGCTGTATGCCCCTCATTGCCCCACGCCCCCGTCCCCACGCTCTGCAAAAGAACCAGGGCCGTCAGCCCCAGGCTGACCAGCCCCCGTCCCAACCGCCGAGTTTCCATTTCACGATGCAGAATTCGTCCACTCCTCGCTTCAAATCAGAATACAAAATGCATCGAGAGCTGCAGGAAGCGCGGGCTGCCAACGGTGTGTTGGATGAGGCCCAAGCTACCTACGGGGGGAATCGATGGCGGACCTTCGTAATAGGGAAAGAAGGTTACGTCGTTGTTCGGAGTGTCGAAGTCAGGGTGGTTGAAAATATTGAACGCATCGGCTTCAAAGATCAGCTGGCTGTGCTCTCTGATTTGAAACTGCTTGGCCAGGCTGGTGTCGAAACGCACCTGGAATGGGCCTCGAAAAGTATTCCGGGTTGTCGTTCCATACAGGGATTCATAGAGATCGCACCCGGTGCGGTCGCAAGCGGGAACACCGTTGGTCCCCGGAGCCACGAACTGGGGTGCGAAATCAGCGGAATTGAGCTTACAAATTGTCGCCGAATATCCCTGGCAATTCGGGCCCGGGTGCGCTGCCTGACTGGAGGTAACGCCCGGTACCAGCGGCACAATGGGGTTGCCAATCTCGTCGTCGGTTCCGAAATACAGACTCGCAACCGAGCCCGTATAGTCGTAAATGCTGTAGGGCTGTCCGCTTTGCGCCACAGTCTGGCCACCAATGGTCCAGCCGTTGACCACGTAGCGCAACGCCCCGCTGTCCACGAGCTTGGGAATCGTATAGCTGTAGTTGATCAGAAAAACGTGGGTCTGATCGAAATCCGAAGAGGCATAGTTTGCTATAGGAGTGATCGGATTGTTCCCGGTGACAAAGAGTCCCAGGCCGCTCTGCTCATCGAGCGAATGAGACCAGGTGTAAGAGGCAGTGAATTGCAGACCGTTGGACAGACGCTTGTGGGTCTGGACCTGCAATGCATCGAAGTTCGACATGCCCTCCGCCTTGTACGACACCGCGTTCATGTCGTACCCGGGATAGGGCACGCGGATCGGCGCATTGCCGGCGTATTCGTTCGTGTAGATGGGCTCGGTATCCAGGGGGAGCGGGGTCCCACCGTAATAGTTCTGGTTGGCCAAGGGACTGGTACCCCCGTAGGAAGTTTTCTGCCCGTTCACCACATTCGTTGGCGTAGCGATGAGCGGCTGGTTGAAGGGGATGGGCAGAACTAAGTGGGTCCCGTGATTGCCGACGTAACCGACCTCTAACATCCAGCTATTGGAGGGCTGAAATTGAAGGTCGAGTGTCCAGTTCGCCGTATAAGGCAGTTTGTTGTGGATGTCGTAACCGCCAAACAGGAAAGGACCATAAAGATTGCCGGTCGGCCAGCATCCCGGGTAGCCGCAAGCAGTCTGCTCGAGGTTCGGCAGGTAGGCGAGGAAGGCTGCTGCGGTGGCCGGCGGCGCCGGTGGCAGAGTGGTGCCGAAGGGCTGAGAGAGTGTGGCGCCCTTCGCAACGGAAATCGGTTGGACGAACGGAGGCGCGAGCGTCACGCCGAATGGGCCGTTAAATCCTGCGCCCGCGCTCGGCGACAAGTAGCTGAATAGCTCGCCGCGATCATAGTAGAGACCGTAGCCTGCGCGCACGGTGAATTTAGAGGTGGGAGCAAACGCGATGCCGATCCGTGGGGCGAAACCCCACTGGTGATTTTTCATCAGCGAATTGCTAACTCCCGGCGTGGCGCCAGTTGGGTTATTCCCAGCGATTACCAGACCGGAGCCGGTAATTACGTCAGTCCCGGTGTCGCAATAGCCGTAGTTGTACTCAGTCAAAGCCGGATCTGCCGGCTGTCCCTTGACGGTGCATTGCTTGTAACTGTATCTGGAAGGGTCAAAACCTGTGAGCCTGCCGTCTTTTTCCGAGAGCGGCCCGTCGATGTCCCAACGCAAGCCGGCGGTTATCGTCAGTTTTTTCGTCGCCTTAAAGTTGTCGTTAATGTAGGTGCCGACGGTGTCGGAGCGATAGTAGCGGTTCGCCGAACCAACGAATTCATCGCCGCCGTGCAGGTTGCCTTCTACAAAGTTCTCGAAGGTCGTGAAGTCCAGCGTATCGGTATCCGTGTTGTTATTCAGGATATTGAGCTGGATATGGTCCCAGGTCGTCCCGACACTGAGGATATGCTTTCCCTTTACCCAGCTCGCAGAGGTTCCGTATTCCCATTGATTCTGAAACATTCCACCATCGCCGAAGCTGGTGCTGGGGCCAAACTCCAAACCAGCGGCGATCGTTGGGTCGGCCGTGGAGATGTCGAACTGAGGAAAAGTCGCCGAGCCAGGCAGGCTAATGCCCACCGCACTCGGGGTGAATCCCTTGGTTGTGTTCGCATAAGCTCGCAGGCGAGTGAAACCCACATGCTGTTCCCAGGTGAGGTTCGGGGACAGCACGACGGAGTTCGCGAGGGAAAACACCTGGCTGCCAGCCGAAAGCTGCTGTTGAAATCCGAGCAGCGAACCGACCGCGCCAAAGGGATTATTCGTGGGATTGCTCTGAAGGTAGTATTTCCCGGATAAACGATCCTTGGAGCTTATGACGTAATCAATGCCGGCGATCCCTTGGCTTACCGTGGCTTGCGTATTGGGGCCTTGCACGACGGCATCGTAGCCGAGCGTAACCGCCTGGGTCTTAGTGTACTGTGCATTCGGTACCAGAAACTGCCCGTTGGGTAGTTTGGCATTCAGGATCGCCGCGGCTGCGCCATTGATCTGGCTCGATGTAATCGTGTCGCCGTATGTCGTCTGAATCATGTTAATGATGCCCTGCGTACTGCGGTCATTCGTCAGGCCCAGAGGCACAGTCGCATCTTTGGTGGAAGCCTGGGCATCGGCAATGCGCACTCCCTGATAAGAACCAAAATAAAACAATTTGTCCTTGATAATCGGGCCGCCGATGGTTCCGCCAAAGGCGTTGCGATTCAGAAAAGGACGAGGCAGATAAGGCTGATTGGTGACCGGGTTGATGCCAGCAGCATTGTAGAAGTACGGCGTGGCATTCATATCGCTGTTCTGCCAATACTCCCAAAGGGAACCATGGATCGCGTTCGTACCGGATTTAGTCAGTACGCTGATGTGCGCGCCGCTGTTGTTGCCCTGCGAGGCGTCGTATTGTGAGGAATTGACGGCAATCTCCTGAATGGCATCGGGGGGCGGAGTGGGAAGAGCCTGGCCAATCGCGGCATACACCGATGTGCTGGTTTGGATGGAACCGCCCGCACCGAAGTTCTCACCCGTGTTGAGCACGAAGCGGTTCTCCCCGACCTGGCTGGTGGAATTGCCGTTAAAGATATTGTTGGTGCTGATGCCGTTCAGGGAAAAGCTGTTGCTGGTGTCGCGGTTTCCGTTCGCGAAGATGGCCTGATTGCCGAGGCCAGTGTTGGCGCCTCCTCCGCCGAGGAAGTCCGCATGAACGCCAGGGCTAAGAATTGCCAGTTGCGTGAAGCTGCCTGTGCCCAGCGGAGTCGTTTGGATAGTTTGAGTATCGACGACATAGCCGATCGTGGTGTCCACCTGGTTCATCAAAGGCACGGCGCTCACTTCCACCGTGGTGCCGATCGAGCCCACCACCAGAGAGGTATCCACTGTCATCGTACGGTTACCGAATACCAGGATTCTCGTGTGGGTTTCCGTTTTGAAGCCCTCCTTGGTGACGGTGACTCGATAGGTTCCAGCGGGAAGATCCGGGATCGTGAAAGAGCCGTTGGTTTTGGTCTGAGCGGCAACTTGGAGGTTAGTCGCGATATTGACCGCGTTCACAGTGGCGTCGGACACGAAAGCTCCCGACGGATCAGTCACCGTGCCGGTGATGGCACCCAGCGTCTGCTGCGCGGACGCAATCTGCACTAGGAAGGCGAGAGAAAGTGCACCGATGAACAGGCTGCGCCAGGACTTCGATGGCGAACCGAAGATATCGAGGCAGGGGACGCGCACGGAAAACCTCCTGTAGTTGGGTCTTTGTATCAAGGGGTTTTTATAACAAAGGGAATTGGCGAGATTCAAGAAAGTTCGTGGAAAACGGAGGAAAAGCTGGATGAATATGCTTTCATGTCCGCAGCAAAATGGTTGCTGCTGTCTGCGTCACTGTGAAACGGTTTGCACCAAGCACGGGAGCAATTTCTGTTGTTGTGAGTTGTTCGATGCGAGTGCGATCGAAAAACGTAATGAATCGATGCAAGATTGGTGATCGGTGGTTGGTGCGAAAGGGGGGACTCGAACCCCCACGGTTTTACCCGCCAGATCCTAAGTCTGGTGCGTCTGCCAATTCCGCCACTTTCGCAAGGCTGCTCGCAAGCAGGTGTCGCGAGCTATTTCGCAGACCTCTCCGTAGGATATTTCTCGCAGGACTTATTCGCAAGCAGGACTTATTTGCAAGGAGGAACCAACGGGAGAAATCCGGGGAACTGACCTGAAGCTACAGGCAATTCAGCAACTGCAACAGATCAGGAACGGCAATAGAAACTACCGGCTGCATGCCTCGGCATACTGCCGGGACGGGAGAGAATCCGGCTCGCAAAACGGTTTCATCGAACCGCGAGGCTTCGGAAGCCGGCGCGGTTCACGATCGCAGGCTCTCTGCGCGAACTACTCCGCGAACCCTGCGAGCCGCGACTCTACTGCACTTCGTTCAGCTTCTGGTAAATGTACATGCCGGTGAGCAGGAGCAGGAACACTCCGGACCCGGCTGCAAACACACGCAGCGGGAGGGTCAATCGGTTGACCTTGACCAGCAGTTCCGTCTGCTCCTCTTGCATGTGGGAATTGTGGTCATCCAGAAACAGCTGATCATCCTCATGCATGGTGAGCGTGCTGCGGTAGATCAGCAGGAGGATTAAACCAATGGCGAAAACGCCAAATACAATCGTTACCATTGTCAGGGTTGTCATAAAACACCTCGGCAGAGTCCAAAACCACTCAAGCGGCTTCTCAGGGGGTGCGGTTGAGCTACATCCGCATCGGGCTCTGGGAAGCCCTAACGCGAACATTATAGCCCCGAAAGCAAGCGACCTATCGAAAAATATGGCAGGGTGAATCGGAAAAATTCCTAGGACGGGCCTAAAAGCGTCCTTCTCCGATCTTGATCATCTAAGTAATTGAGTACGCAACCTGTTTTCGACGGGATGAGAAGGTTTGTGCTTCCCGTTGAGGTACGGGGATTGCTATAATACAAAAGGCTTTAGAGCCCAGGAGATACGACATGGCCACGACGACTGTCCCGCAAACAGCAACCACGGTCCCGGAAGTAACCCCGAAGGCGGCTCCGGTTACCCTGACTGCAAACGCGGTGTCCAAGGTGAAGGGCATCATGGCTCAGCAAACCCCGGTTCCCGCTGGTCTGCGCATTGGAGTGGTGGGCGGCGGATGCTCCGGATTCTCGTACTCAATGCAGTTTGAGAATGCCGCTGGAATGATGGACAAGACCTTCGAAATGGATGGGCTGAAGGTGTTCGTCGATGCGACCTCGGTGATGTACTTGAACGGATGCATCGTGGACTACGTGGAGACGCTGGAAGGCGCGGGCTTCAAGTTCGAGAACCCGAACGTGAAGAGCACCTGCGGCTGCGGATCTTCGTTCCAGGTGTAAGCTGAATTCAGAAGTCAGAGGTCAGAATGAAGAAGTTAAGGCGGGATTGATCTTCATTCGGCACTGTGCTGGCGACAAGAGATTTGAACGGCTTCATCCTCGACCGGTTAACCGGAAACGGATGAAGCCGTTTTCTTTGGATGGCGCGCGGAAGTCAAGAGTCAGCTGGACGAAAAAGCGACTTTCGCATAAGGCACGAAGAATGGACCGGATGGGGTTTCTACTTCTTCATTCTCACTTCTGACTTCTGCATTTTGATTTCAGGTTACTGCTGTTGAGGGGAGGATGTCGGCGGCGGAGTTTGCGTTCCCTGATTCGATCCGCCGAAGCTGGAGTTGTTGGAACCTCCGAAGGAACTGTTGGATCCTCCGAAACTCGAACTGCCGCCCATTCCCGTGGACGATCCGAACGCGCTGCTGTTGCTTCCCGGTTGCCCAGGCTGCAGCGGCTTCTGGGTAAACATTGGCAGAGTCTGGTTGGGGCCTTTGATCAGGCCGCCGCGGTCGAGTGCCGGATCGTAGACGAACTGCCACTGGTCGTATTTTCTCTTGTGATCGAACTCGCGGATCGACTCCTTCTTGCTGGTGCTCACCACTCCCACAATAGGGCCGCCGCCGAAGACCTGAGAAGAAAGCTTGTCGCCAGAAGCGGAGAGTCCGTTCGAGTTCTGGTCGGAGATGCTCCCGTTTGCCGCGGAAGGATCGGACGGATCGGTGCCCGCGCCTTGATTCGATGAGTCCGAATTCGCGCCGCGCTGGTTCGCCTGCGAGTTGCCCGACCCGAAGCCGCCGTTGGGGCCTCCGCCAAATCCGGAAGAAGATCCGAAGCCGGACGATCCACTTAGTCCACCCGCGCCGCCTAATCCACCTGCGCCGCCGAATCCACTCGCGCCATTGAGTCCGCTGGCCCCGCCGATGGGGTTGGCGCCGGGAATGCCTCCGCCCCCGAGCAGGTTGCTGAGGGTCAGCTTCGCTTCGCCGTAGTGAAGCAGTTTAAAATCCTTGCCCGTGATGGGATCTTTGTAACGCTTGCGCAGGAAGCGCAGATTGTTGGCGCTTTCGAGATCTTCGATCTTGGTGGGGTACCGGTTGAACTTTTTGTAGTAGCTGCGAATCGCGCGCGCATATTGCACTCCGCGATGCACCATTTCTTCTTCACGGTCGCGCTTGATCTCGAAAGCAATGGTCTGCACGACCGCGCCAGCCGCGATCATCATCATCGCCACCATGAGAAGCAGGGTGATCAGAACGTAGCCCTGCTCGGCGGAATTGCGCCCGCGGCGGGTCCGGCGTGGTCCAGTGATGCGCGGGTTCGTGACTGGCGAATTCTTCATTGCGAATATTTTCTCGCTCCGAGGTTCTAGCTCGGAGTCAGCGGAATGTTTT
Source organism: uncultured Acidobacteriaceae bacterium (assembly GCA_963719575.1). GTDB lineage: Bacteria > Acidobacteriota > Terriglobia > Terriglobales > Acidobacteriaceae > Sulfotelmatobacter. The sequence continues at coordinate 122,927 of CAVRCN010000017.1, read as the reverse complement.
GCGGCGGCCCGCTTCCGACCAGGTCCTGAATCTCCACCGACGACCCCGAAATATGCACCACTTTGTAACGGCGATCGACAATTTCGCCTTCACCGGCGATGAAAACGTCCTGATCTTTCGATAGAAATATCTTTTTCGGTTCTCCGGGACGGCTGGCGAAGCCGAAAAATTTGAGCGGAATCGGAGGCGCCGCTGGCGTGGGCGGCGGGGTATAGATGTGTGTCTCTTGCTTCGCGGGACCGCCAACCGTGCCGGGGGCGATGGGTTTGGGTATATCTTCCGCCTGCGACACGAAAATATTTCTGCCCGACCCTTCATACTTGATCTGCTCGCTCGATGCCAGCAGTTTCAGCTGCAACGTCGGATCCAGATTCTCGGTGTGAATCTTCTTGCCCGAATTTTTCCCGCGCGGAGTAGCCGTGACCCGAGATGGCGAAGTCAGCGTGGGCTGCGAGGCCGATACCGGCGTAAGACTGGGCCCCATAAACAGCGGGACCACTTCATAGACGACGGCGAGAATCGCTACGCCGCCCAGCCCCAGCGCCCACGCCATGGTCTTCCGGTTCTCGGTTCCCAGTTTCACTGCGGCCCCGCCTTTAAATAAGTTTCAAGTTTCATTTTCAGTTTGACCGGGCCAGTTTGCTCGCCGGCCAGGGCCACGCTGCCGATTATGAAAAACGTATTATCCCGTTCCAGTGCATTAATGAAGCGCGCCAGAGATACGTAATTGCCGGAGAAGTCGGCCTCGATCTCGACCGGTTCGAGCCCGCCCGGCCCCACGTCTTGGGCCTTGTACTGCGCCTGCTCGAGGGTCACACCCTCCATGGCCTTCAGCTTCCCCAGTTCGGAGGCGATCTGCGAGCTCTGGCTGGGAAAGCGCTTGGCATAAAAGTCGGAAATCTCCTCGCGTGCCAGCACAACCTTGTGCGGCAGATCTTTCAGTGGTTCCACTTGCCGCGTCTTGGTGGTGAGTTCCGCTTGCAGAGTATGCATCTCGAGCAGACGCGATTCCGCCGACCCTACCAGCGGAGAGAAAAATGCGACGGCCGCGAGCAGGTCCACACCCAGAATCACGAACAATGCCGTCTGAATGTTCTTACGGGTTTTCCGCAGGTCCGCCATCAGGGTTTCCTCCCTTTGGCAGGGATCTTAGGAGGCGCGGTTTTCTTGGGAGCCGCACTGGCAGCCGCCGGGGTGGCATCCGTCAACAGTTCCGGGACGTAAATCGCGGCGATATCGAACTGCACGGAGTCTCCGCTCTGGGTTTGCGCGATCCCTTCTTTCTCAATCGAGGTTTGAGTAAAGTGGCGGGATTCTTCCATGCGGTGTGCCAGCTCAATGGCGCGGTCGCGCGAAGTGCCAGCCACGGTCATCTTTACCGCCAACTGGTTGTCGTCGTCCAGCTTGGGTTGGATGGAAACCAGGTGCACGCCCGGCGGCATCACTTTTTCCATGTCTTCGAGCAGGCGGGTCCAGGAAAAAGCCTTGCGCTCGATCAGGGAGTTTAGGATCTGGGACTCGTCGCGTGTGGTGCGGTTCTCGGGACGATTCAGGAATTCCTCGGCCTGGGTGCGGATCTGGTCGCGCTGCGCAATTTTTTGCCGCAAGTCGGCAATCGTGGTCCGGTCGCGGCGCGCGTTACTCCAACCGGTGACGGTGCTCACCAGCAGCGCCAGAGAAAGAATGCAAGCGGCTGCCAGCGCGGTGCCCCAGCGCAGCCAGAATTCACGGGCATCCTGGTAAGGCTGGCTGGCGAGATTGATGTCAACACGCATAATGACGAAACCGAATTACGAAACCAGGGCCCCCACCACTCCCGCCATGCGCCAGCTCGGGACTGATCCGCTGGCGCCTGCTGCCATCAGCGAAGAGGCTACCAGCTCCTGAACTTCGGCACCGGTTTGCGCCTGCAGCGCCACCGCCAAGCCGCCGGAATCCGGCACACCCGCAACATAGATATGTTCAATATTCAGATGGTACGTGTCCTGGAAAAATACCACCGAGGGATAAACCTCCTCGGCCAGCTGCTCGCCGGTGATGGTGATGCCACGCGTGTTTTCCAGAGTGCGGAACAGTTGCAGCTGACCATCATTCAAAATGGCGATGCTGGTGGTACGGGCGTCGACCTTAACGATCAACGTGGGACGCACGCCCTGCGCCGCGCCCAGTGCAGCCAGCATGGAAGGCAGCACCACTCCGGGAGTGAACCCGGCCTGGTTAAAAGCGGCTTCGTAATCTTCCACCACGCTGGCCAGCGCGACCGCTGCCACCACGCGCACGCCATCGGCGAACTTCTGCGCATGATAAGAAACTTTTGCCTTCTCCACATCGAAGGGCAGCGATTTCTTCAGGCGGAAGCGGACCACGCCGATCGCCTCCTCCGTGTCCGACGGAAGGGAATCGAATTCCACCAGCACCACGCGCACGGCAGCGTCGGGGACGATGGCAATGACATCGCGCGAACGGCCGGCCACGCCGCTGAGAGCCGCCTCGATTCCAGCCCGCACCGCATCCCGCTGGCGCAGGTTGTTCTCCAACAGGTCGGGCACGACGGTGCCTGGGGCGAGTTCGCGCGTGGCGCACGCTTCCAGATGGCCGCCTTTGTCTGCGAGCCGGCCGGCAATGACCCGGTCCGCTGCGACTTCGCAGGCCAGCTTGGGTTTGGATGTGCCTGAACCTAGACTCATTTCCTGACGACGCCCCTTGAATTCATCCTATCTACAAATGAAAAACTTTGCCGCGAAGAAATGCAAGCGCCGAACGGGCGTAGCCCCGAGTGGACGAGCCGCGACCGGACAAAGTCTGTTCGGCCGGTAATAGTGCATTTCGCTCGGAACTCGTTACTCTCTTGCAACGCTGTTTCGGAACTCTTAAGTAAATTTCCGCGCCCTACCGGAATTTTTTTCCGGCAGTTCTCAGCGCATGGCCTCGATGAAGGTGACCTTGTTGATCTCTTTCAGCGTGGTCATGCCGAGCCGGACTTTATCCAGCGCCGACTCCCGCAGGAAGCGCATCCCCTCGTCGCGGGCGGCGCGGCGAATTTCCGAAGTTGGCCGCTTGGCCAGAATCATTTCGCGGATGCGGTCGCTCAAATCGAGCAGTTCATGAATTGCAGTTCGTCCGCGAAAGCCGGTGCCCGCGCACTCGATGCATCCCGGACCTTCATACAACGGAACCTTCGACCACTGCGCCGGGTCCAGGCCGCTGGCTTCCAAAACGTCCGGGGCATAGTGCACCGGGGTGCGGCAGGATTCGCAGATCAAACGCACCAGCCGCTGCGCCAGAATGCAGTTCAACGCGGAAACAAAGTTATAAGGCTCGACGCCCATATTCAGAAAGCGTCCAATCACGTCGACCACGTTGTTGGCGTGGACGGTGGTGAACACCAGGTGGCCGGTAAGCGCGGACTGAATCGCGATCTGCGCGGTTTCCGCGTCGCGGATTTCGCCGACCATGATCTTGTCGGGATCGTGTCGCAAAATAGAACGCAAGCCGCGCGCAAAGGTCAGTCCCTTTTTCTCGTTGACCGGAATCTGGGTGATGCCGCGCAGCTGATATTCCACCGGATCTTCAATGGTGATGATCTTGTCTTCGTCGGTCTTGATCTCGTTGACGGCGGCGTAAAGCGTGGTCGTCTTGCCGCTACCGGTCGGTCCGGTGACCAGCACCATGCCATAAGGCTCTTTGATGTAGCGGCGGAACCGGCGCAGGTCGTCTTCGTCGAACCCGACCACGTTCAAAGTCAGGGTGCGGAACTTCTCCGACATCGACTCTTTGTCGAGCACGCGAAGCACCGCATCTTCTCCGTGAATCGAGGGCATGATGGAGACGCGGAAGTCGATGGCGCGGCCGTTGTACTTCACGCGGAAGCGGCCGTCCTGCGGCACGCGGCGCTCGGAAATATCGAGCTCGCTCATGACCTTGATACGCGAAATCACCGTGGAGTGGTGTTCTTTTCCAATCGGCGGCATGGCCTGGGTAAGCACGCCGTCAATACGAAACTTGATGCACACGGAGTCGTCGCGAGTCTCGATGTGAATGTCAGAGGCGCGGCGCTGCAGCGCGGTGAAAATTGTCGTATCGACCAGACGAATGATGGGGCTGGTGTCGCCCGTGGCCGTCAGCTTGTCGATGGTGAGGGTTTCTTCCGCGCCGGTGGCTTCGTCTTCGCGGATGATGGTGAAACTCTCGCTGGCTTCTTCCAGAACGCGCTGCGACTGCTCCGTCTTCTTCAGGATGTCCGAGATCTGCTTGAGCGTGGAGACCTTGGTCAGGATGCGTTGCTTAAGCAGCAAGCTGATCTCGTCGATCATCATCAGTTGGCTGGGATCGGCGATGGCGACGGCCAGGCGGCCGTCGGGAGTCTCCTCGAGAGGAACGAAGTTGTAGCGGAACATCAGCTCGACGGGAATTTTCTTGAAAAGCTCGTGATGCAGCTGGAAGTCGGTGAGGTCGATGAATTCGCAGCGATAGCGGCGTGCGACGTCCTGGGCGCGCTCGAGGTCGGTGACCGGGTTCCCGGTACTGACCAGCTGGCCGCCGTTGCCGCCGCCTACGAAGATGGACTTCTTTTCTGCCATTGTCATTTCTTAAAAGCAGTTTCTTAAACGCTGCTTATGTCGGCGACCCGCTTAGTGGACCCCCAGGGTAAAGATCGGCAAATATAATGAAATCAACACTGCACCCACAAAAATCGCCATGATGATCAGAATCAAAGGCTCAATCAGCGCCAGGGACGCGCTCAACGCTGTCTGCACGTCTTCCTCGTAAAATTCGGCCACGGAATTCAGCATGGCCGGCAAAGCGCCGGTGGATTCGCCGACTTCGATCATTTCCACCGCCAGATCGGGGAAGATGCTTTGCTCTTCCAGGCTGTTGGCCAGGCCTTGCCCCTCGCGCACCCGCACGCTGGCCCGCATCACTCCCTTTAGGATGCGGCGGCTGGTCATGGAGGCGCCCGATGTTTCAAGCGCGGGCACCAGCGGCAGGCCGCCTTGCAACAGCGTTGAAAGCATGCGGGAAAAAGCCGACACCTGATGCTTCAGGCGGATTTCTCCCAACAGCGGCAGGCTCAGGATGACGCGGTCAATGCGGTCGGCGCCGCCGTCTGTGTTTTTCCAGCGCCAGAGCAGAAGCCCAATCACTACCACACCGATCAGCACGAAGGGAGCATATTTCTGCGCATTCTGGCCCACGGCCAGCATAAACAGCGTGATTTCGGGCAGTTTCGCGTCCAGGCTGTTGAACAATTCCGCGAACTTGGGCACCACGTAGGTAAACAGAAACGTCACCATAATCAGAACCACGGTGACCAGCAGCGTGGGATAAATCAGCGAAACCGCCAGCTTCTTGCGAAAGGTCAGGGCGAGGCGCTGGAAGTTGATGTAGCGAGTCAAGACTTCGTCGATATTGCCGCTTTTTTCCCCGGCCATCAGCGTCGTGGTATAGATCTTGGGAATCATGCCCTGCGCGGCGAAAGCATCGGAGAGCAGCTCGCCGCCGCGCACGCGTTCCCGCACATTTTCGAGGATGGTGCGCAAATAGGCGTCCTTCTGCCGTTTGATCAGCAGTTCGAGCGCGTTCAGAATGGGCAACCCGGCCCGGACGAGCGTGAGAAACTGCTGGTTGAAAACCAGAAACGACGACTGCTTCAGGCGGCGGCCGCGCCGGAACGACATTCCTCCCGACAGCAACCCCTGCGGCTTGACCCAGTAGACCAGGTAGCCCTGCGAAGAGAAACGATCGCGCACCTCGGCCTCGGAATAGCCGTGCTCCACCTGCTGGTGCAGGTGACCGCGCTCGTCCGCGATTTTTATTACAAATTCCGCCATCTGGCCTTGTTTTCTGGTCTGTTTTCCGGCCTCTGGAGGCCGCTCGGGGGACAACTCCAGTTTAACATTCCGGTACCAATATTCCGGCTTAGGATTTCGAGTACCGCGCAGTCACGGTGCTAAATCGCCCTCAATCGTCTCGGTTCCCGGCGGAGGCTTGAACTGGAAGCGGTTGTCCGGAATCGCCACATTCTCCCGCTGATCGCTCAGGCGATATTCGGTGACCGATCCATCTACTTCGTCGATGACGATGCGTACGATGCGTTTGTCGGGCGCAATTTCCAGCAGAATCTCGTTGACGCTATCGGCCAGGGCCCGCGGCACGCCGCGCAGAACCACATCTTCCGGGTTCGATGGCGGAATGTCTGGCGCCAGCGATAACGCGGCTAACTCCTTCTCCAGCTTAGTTTTGCCGAGAAGAAAAGCAAGTGGCGAACGGATGTCGTCGAGCTTTCGCGCCGCCGTCTTTCGGGCCTGGTGGTCGGCGGGAACATAGAACCACGCGTCTTTTCCATCGCTCACAAACAGTTTCTCTCTGGGAGAACGGTACTCCCACCGCATCTTGCCAGGTTTTTTCAGCCACAAGGTCCCCGACTCGGTGCGCTCCATCCCGGACCCGCGGTAAAGTTCGGTGAACTGCGCCTGCAGCGTGTGGAGATGGTTGTAATGCTCATCCACGGCCGCGGCCAGGGTTTTGACGTCGGTGGCCGGACTGGCGGCTGCCAGCAAGGCTGCGGCCAACCAGATTGCTGCTGTGATGACATGGAGGCGGAGGCGCATTCCGATTTTTTCAACGCACTTCTTAGCCAATTCTACCCTGTGCTCTTTCTTGTGCTGAGATCTTCAGATCCCTGACTCTCGTACACAGAGTACTGGTGCGTGCCTCCCACTTTGGTGAACGCTGCGCTCTCGCTCAGCACATGCTCGAGCAGTGGATTGTGATAGAGCAGGTAAATCGGGCGCGGGTTCTGCCGCAGGCTCTGCTCCAGATTCGCGAGCGTGCGCCGCAGGCCGGACTCGGGGAACGGGTTGAAGAGATACAGCACCGTGGGCTCGGCGGGAAACGGGAAGTCCGTGGCGTCAGCGCAGATGGATCCGATAGCAAAACATTTTTGCGATTCGCTCTTGTACTTCTGCAGATTTTCTTGAGCAATCTGATGCAGAGCCGGCAGCAGCTCCACGCCGACAATGCGACGAAAGGGATAGTCGGAAGCCAGCAGAAGCGTGCGTCCCTTGCCGGAGCCGAGATCGATGAAAGTGAATTCCCGAAAATCGAGATGGGATTGCTGCTCTAGCGCGCCGAGCATTTCGTGGAACAGCGCGGGCTCGGTGGGCTGGTAGGGCGAGTGGAAGACTCCCAGTAGTCGGTCGCGCCAGCCTACGGCGGCGCTGGTGGTGTTGACGTGGTGGTCCCAGTCGTAATCGGCATCGCCGTAGCGCTGGCGGCGGCGGGCTGGAGTGGAGTCGCGGAGGAGCCCCCAGATTGCTACCAGGAACTGTCGTGACGCTGCCATGCGGCCTTCCCGGGCCGCGATGTCGCTCCACCATCGGCGGGTGGCTTGGAGCAGGGGCGGGGGCGAGGGAGGGTTCATGGGGGCGTGCTTTGCCATCATAGCTGCATGACGTTGTCGACTAGCTTGTAGAAAACTTCCTGAGATCTGGGGCCTAGAGGTAGCAGAAGCGGCGAGCTACGCTCGCCGGACAGGCAAGAGTGCCCGTCCCCACACAACCTGCGTCCCCACACTTTTTACTGATCGTGGAATCTTGCCACCGGCTTGAAGCCCGGGGGCAGGCCTTGGGTCGCGAAGGAAAAATCTTCGGGATGTTTCAGCAGGATGTGGCCATCGCGATCCACGGTGTAGGCGTTGCCATCGGGATCCGCCGGAATGCCGGGCCACTTTTCCGCGGCGGCCAGTTCCGACATGCTGTAGGGCAGCCTTCCCGTTTTCTGACCAAAGCGCGTGACCGCGCTTTGCAAATGGAGGATGTCTTCGTCCACCTTCAGCGCGCGCAAGTGCTCGACCGCGTTCTGCCGGACCAGCTTGTCCTGGCTGGACTGATACGCTGCGTTCCACATCATGCGGGCAGTATCGAATTCGCCGGCGTGTTGCGCCATCTGTGCGGCCATGACTTTCAGAAAAGGATGCGAGCCCACGCGCGATCCGCGCTCGAAGGCGTCCGCAGCCTTGGCGTAATCCTTGAGCTCCATGTAGTAGACAAAGCCCAGGTCGTAGTAGAGATGCCATTCCTGGGGATTGTTCTGAATCCCGAATTCCATCAGCTGGATGGCGCGCTCCGGTTCGCCCGCGCCGAAAGGCGGGCGGGGCGCAAGAAAACTGGCGCCAAACTGGTAGGCCACGATCAGGTGCGGATCGAGTTGCGTGGTCATCTCCAGCAGCGGGGCGAGTTCGTTGTAGCTCAGGGACCGGTCATGAAAACGCTGGCCGAAATATTGCACCGCGCGAGTCCAGTAGATGCAGGCCATCAGCCCGTCGTAGCCGAGACTGACCCGCTTCACGATTTTCGGCGAGCTGATGTAGAGAACGTCTTCCAGCGTGGCTCGCGGACGAAGCTGGTCGACCCGGCGCAAGGTCAGGACGCTCGCTGTCGCGCAGAGCACGAGGCAGGCGGTGGCGATCAGCGTAGTTCGACGTTGCGAGTTCATCGGCATCGCTTCACTTTAGATTACGGCGCTCGAAAATCAGCACCGCGCCGCTCAGCGCCATTCCCGCGTAAAACAGCGCGTAAAGCGTGTTCTGCAGGATGAGCTGGCCGGAGGGCGCCTGCCCGTGCGCCACCAGATTGATCACGTTAAACGCGGAAAAGTTCGGGACCGCGTAGGCGGCTCCCGTTGCCAGCCAGCGCGTGAGGCCGTGGGCCATGCCGGCGAAGCCGCGCAGATCTTCGGCGAAGTTGCCGATCACGAACAGCGAAAATGCAAACACCGCGGAAAGCAGCGGCGTGGAAAACGAAGAAAACAAAAGCGCCAGCGCGCAGATGATCAGAAATTCCAGCACGATGAAATACATCGCGATCAGGATGATCGCGTCGGAACTGGTGAGCTTGTGCGCCACATAGAGCAGAGCGCCGAAAACTCCGATGGCCATGAAAAACGTATTCACGACCAGTGTGCCGGCCAGGCCAAAGAACTTGCCCACGATGAATTCCCAGCGCCGCACCGGGCGCGAAAGCACCGTGTAAAGCGTCCGCTTCTCGATTTCTTTGGAAACCAGGCCGATGCCAATGAATATGGCGATCACAATGCCAAACAGCGACACCGCGGTTAATCCCAGGTTGATGACGACCAGGCGCTCGATCTCGATGGAGATTTGCCCGACGAGAATGGCAGAGCCGGAAAGCAGCAGGGCGAACGCAATCAGGTTATAGAGCACGCGGTCGCGCACGGCTTCGCGGAAGGTGTTGGAGGCGATGTGAACGATGCGCGCGGTCATACTTGTCCTCCCGCTGCTCCCCCCACTGATTTCCCCACGTTCCCGGCGCTGGTTTCGGCGCGCTGCAGTTTCTCGACGAAGTAGGCTTCCAGGGAAGTGCGCAGTGGCGTGAGGGCGATCAGGCGCAGGCGTTCGCGACGCAGCGCGTCGATGGCGGCGTCCTGCTGATTCTCTGGCAGAACCGCGCGGATGGTATCTCCGCTGATATGGCACTCCGCGCCCAGCGCCTTCAGCGACGCCGGAATCTGCGTGCCATGCCAGACCACTTCAATCTTGCCCTGCACACTGGAGGTGAGATCTTCGACCGCACCCACGCCGCGCAGTTCGCCTTTGTAGATGATGGCCACGCGGTCGCACAGGGCTTCCGCATCGGAGAGGATGTGCGTGGAGAAAAACACCGTCTTGCCTTCGTGCTTCAACTGCTCCATAAGGTCGCGCACGTCGCGGCGGCCCAGCGGGTCAAGGCCGGACATGGGTTCGTCGAAAAATACCAGCTTGGGATCATGCAGAATCGCCTGCGCAATTCCCGCGCGCTGCAGCATGCCTTTCGAGAACTTGCGCAATTGCACGCCCTTCACGTCGGCAAGTCCGACGCGGGTGAGCACTTCGTCGATGCGGCGCTTGCGGTCTTTGGCCGGGACGCCGGAAAGCTGTCCGTAATAGTTCAGCAGCTCGTGAGCGGTAAGGTGATCGTAAAAGTAAGGCTGCTCAGGAAGAAATCCAATCTGCGCCTTCACCTCGGGGTCCGTCCAGTCGCGGCCTAAAAGGCGCGCCGACCCTGCAGTAGGAAATACCAATCCCATCAGAAGTTTCAGCGTGGTGGTCTTCCCGGCTCCGTTAGGACCGAGAAATCCGAAAATCTCGCCTTCTTCCACCTTCAGGTTGAGCGGATACAAGGCGCGTTTAGGCCGCTTGCGCCAGAACCCCACCATGTAGGTTTTTTCCAGGCCGAGAATTTCAATCGCGGACATGCCTGCTCCGAAAAAGTAAATGTGGAATATGTTGGCTACTTGAAAATTATAAGCAAAACGGGTGGATTTTGTGACTGGGTAGAGTTACGTCCGTCACCCTGCGAGAAGAATGCTCAATTGCTCATGGGATTCAGCCCGTAGCAGGTGGTATAGCTCGGGACCAACGTGATCGTTCCCGCCGGCTGGATGCGTATGACGCCATCCTGAATGGAGCAGATGGCGCGAGTGCCGAGCTGAGCGGTCTGAGGCGTTCCGGTGGAGTAGAACTGGTCATTGACCGCGCTCGCGGCGCTGGGCGAGCCGGTAGCGTTAAAGCTGTAACCGCTCTTGCCGGCTCCGGCGCCATTGGTGGCCAGATAATTGTCGATGGCGCATGCCGTGGTCATGCTTGGAGTGCAAGGGCTCGCGCCGCCCAGAGTGGCGAGGGCCGCCGGATAGCCGATGGTTGGGTACGTCGCAAAATAAGCAATTTCCGCGGTGGTGATCTGCCGCAGGGACTGGGTCGCCGACGAATCGTTGGCCGCCATCTTGGCGCGCATCAGGTTAGGAATCGCGATCGCAGCAATGATCAGGATGATCGCCACCACGATCAGCAACTCGATCAGCGAGAATCCTTTGTGATTGCGCATTTTCTTCCCCAAGCCCGACACAGCGCCGTCGCAAATTCAGACGCCCGCATAGGTTGTTGCACGCAGTGCGCCAATCCGGTTGCCTGTGGCACCCAAATGGTTCATGTTGAACTGGCTGTGTTTTGTGTGACTTGCAGTAGCAACCCGCTGCTGAGGAGGAGGTGTGGATGAGCAGATCGCCTGAGGTTGACAATTTCTGTCAATCTGACTCCAGGAGCGGCAAAGGCACTGCGGGGGGGGAACATGGAAAAAACATGGAAAAAAAGCATAAGGAGCAGCGGACTGGTGTCCACTGCTCCTGGCTTGTACCCTCCCCGGGTATTTCGCCGAACTGACTTATGCTAGCTCGCAAACGTTAGTTCGCCAACGGGTTCAGAGCCTGGCAAGCTGCGTAGCTGGCAACGAGCGTGATGGTGCCAGGAGCCTGAGTGCGCATCACACCGTCATCCACCGCGCAATACGCCTTGGCGCCAGTGGTCGAGGTGATAGGTGTCGCGGTAGCCAGGAACTGGTTCGGAACCGGGCTGGCGCCGCCGGTGCTCGGCGTTGAAGCGAACAGGTATCCGCTCTTACCAGAACCAGCCGGGGTACCGTTGTTGGACAGGTTGTTGTCGATCAAGCAGGCGGTGGTGGTGCTCGGAACGCAAGCCGCGTTCACAGCGCCGCCCAGAGCCGCCAGTGCGGTGAAACCAATCGTGGGATAGGACGAGAAATAGCCGATTTCGCCGGTGATGATGGAGCGCACAGAAGCGGCCGCAGACGAATCGTTGGCTGCCATCTTGGCGCGCATCAAGTTAGGAATAGCAATAGCTGCGATGATCAGGATGATTGCCACCACGATCAGCAGTTCGATTAGTGAGAAACCCTTTTGTTTTTGCATTGGATAATTGTAATCCCTTCAGATTCAAGACCGTTTTTGGAATGTCGTCTCTATGCTGATGGCACTTTGCTGGCCGTGTTGGGCGATGTGCGATTGCGAGGCTGCGGGCCTTTGTTGTCAACAAACCGTCCGCAAATCCCGGTGATGCCGCCGCGGTGATGGATGCTCCTGCAGACAATATATGTCATGTTTCGAAGGCGGGTGACAAGATTCCGCGTTCTCTGACTCGGTGCAGTGAACACGTGCCAAATCGGGAAGATGTGGCGAATGCCCTTATCCCAAGGTTTCATGGGCCCCCTGACCACCGCTCGCGTCACACCCCACCTTGTCATCCCGACAGCGCGCGCTTTGCTTCGCGCGCGGAGGGATCTCAGTCTCACCCGCTGTGGATCGTCAGCCAGTGTTTTCCAGGAAGGCTGGTGCTCTACGGCGGGTGAGACTGAGAATCCCTTCGACTTCGCTCAGGGCAGGCTCTTCCGCGGCGTGAAGGAGAACGGGCTGCCGGGATGACGACGCGTTTGGATTCAGACGCCAGCGACGCCGTCCGAGGGAAGCACGAAGCTGGCGCTCCGTGGTTGATGAGACCGAGATGCCTCCGCGCGCGAAGAAGGACGCGCGCTGTCGGGATGACAACGCGCCGAAAGATAAAACGACGAAGCAAACATCGTACAAAAAACAAAAGAGCAGCGGACTTCCGTCCGCTGCCCTTCGGCTTGTACCCTCCCCCAGGTACGTCGCCAAACTGATGTCTTCCCTCAGTTCGCCAATCTTAGTTCGCCAACGGGTTCAGAGCCTGGCAAGCTGCGTAGCTGGCAACGAGCGTGATGACGCCAGGAGCCTGAGTACGCACCACACCGTCATCCACCGCGCAATACGCCTTGGTGCCAGTGGTGTTGGTGATGGGTGTCGCGGTAGCCAGGAACTGGTTCGGAACCGGGCTGGCACCGCCGGTGCTCGGCGTCGAGACAAACTTGTAGCCGCTCTTGCCGGAGCCGGCCGGGGTACCGTTGTTGGACAGGTTGTTGTCGATCAAGCAGGCTGTGGTGGTGCTCGGAACGCAAGCCGCGTTCACAGCGCCGCCCAGAGCTACCAGGTTGGTGAAGCCAATCGTCGGATAAGCCGCGAAATAGCCGATTTCGCCGGTGACGATGGAGCGCACAGAAGCGGCCGCAGACGAATCGTTGGCTGCCATCTTGGCGCGCATCAAGTTAGGAATTGCAATAGCTGCGATGATCAGGATGATTGCTACTACGATCAGCAGCTCGATAAGTGAGAAACCCTTTTGCTTTTGCATCGGATTGTTGTCGCCCCTTTAAAAGAATTCAGATCCGTTTTGAAATGCCGCTCCCTATTGAGATGGCAAGTTCCTAACCAAACTCGGGCAAGCTGAGGTTACGAGCCCTCCCGCCTGTGGTTTCAGCAAGATGGCGGCGAGTCCGACGGAAAAAGGCCTGGGGACGGGTAATACTATCGACACTATGTGTCAACTTCCGAGGGTGGTTGACAAGTCGCAGCATCCGGAAACGGGATAGGTGCAGGGCCGGGGACGCGTGGACCATCCTTAGCTCGTCATCCTGAGGCCCGCGTTTTTCGCGGGACGAAGGAGCTATGCAACTTGCTGCCGCTGAGGCGCTGCCGGCAGATTGCATAGGTCCTTCGCTTCGCTCAGGATGACAACGCGCGGAAAGGGACTAAAAAGGTGCGAAAGGGTGCCAAAAAACATAAAGGGCAGCGGACTTTCGTCCGCTGCCCCTGGCTTGTATCCTCCCCGGATACTTCGCCGAGTTATGTTAGTTCGCCAACGGGTTCAGAGCCTGGCAAGCTGCGTAGCTGGCAACGAGCGTGATGACGCCAGGAGCCTGAGTACGCACCACACCGTCATCCACCGCGCAATACGCCTTGGTGCCAGTGGTGTTGGTGATGGGTGTCGCGGTGGTCAGGAACTGGTTCGGAACCGGGCTGGCACCGCCGGTGCTCGGGGTCGAAGCGAACATGTATCCGCTCTTACCAGAACCAGCCGGGGTACCGTTGTTGGACAGGTTGTTGTCGATCAAGCAGGCTGTGGTGGTGCTCGGAACGCAAGCCGCGTTCACAGCGCCGCCCAGAGCTACCAGGTTGGTGAAGCCAATCGTCGGATAAGCCGCGAAATAGCCAATTTCACCGGTGACGATGGAGCGCTCGGAAGCGGCCGCAGACGAATCGTTGGCTGCCATCTTGGCGCGCATCAAGTTAGGAATTGCGATAGCCGCAATGATCAGGATGATTGCCACCACGATCAGCAGCTCGATTAGTGAGAAACCCTTCTGTTTCCGCATCTCGATTTTCCCCTCGTATGGTTCGGTTTTGAATTTGTTCTGGTCACGAATGACGCAGTCGGGATAGATATTGGCATTTGCCGGACCAAATCGGCTGGTTACCTTGGTTCTGGTCCCGATTTGGGCAAAGGGCTTTATTTTCATTACGAGGCCAAACTTCAGTCCCTGTTCTAAAACCTCTCTAAGAATCGTCCCGGTGCCAAAATCCGTCGCGGGGCTGACAAATCCTGTCACCGGGGGTTCCCCGGCTGGAACTGCTTCCCAATGTAGAACGGGGCAGTTCCGGGGCCTTGCACGAGGGACAACCCTGATTTCCAATCATCGATCTCCACTCTCATCGCGGCGGCGGTTGGAGCCGTTCCAGCGCTTTGCGTGCGCCCGTCTGGTAGGGATGCATCTGCAATTCGGTTTTGTATTCCTCGATGGCGGCGCCCGGCTGCGAAACCTGCTCCAGCGCGGTTCCCAGGGCGTAGTGATATCCGTCGGCCGAGGGTTCCAGCTCCAGCGCCTTTTTCAGGTACCCGATTGCTGGTTCCGGGAGATGCTGCAGCAAGGCGACCTGGGCCAGTCCGAACCAGGCGTTGGCTAATGAGGGATCAAGTTGCAGCGCAGTTCTGAACCATTGTTCCGCCTGGGACAAGTCTCCGGACTGCTGATAGGCGAAGCCCGCGAAATCCGCGGCGCGCCAGCCCGGCTTTAATTCGTAAGAGCGCGCGAAGTGAGGAGCGGCGTCGGCGAACTTGCCGCGAGCGCTGAGAGCGGAGCCGTAGTTCAGTTGCGCCCACTCGTTGTCCGGGGCGCGGTCGACGGCGCGCGCAAACAGCGTGACGTTGGTGGCCCAGTACTCCGATTGAATGGCGCTGGCGAAGGCCAGCATTACGACAACGCACGCTGCCAGAGGTCGAAACAACTGCATGGCCGGCCACTTTGTCTTTGTCCAATCTCGGATGCGGGCGTAGGCGGACGCCGCCAGCAGAGCCACTCCGAGCATGCTCATGTAAAGGTAACGGTCATGGATAAAATCGTCTTCGTTCATCCAGCGCAGGTTGAGCGTAGGAAGCATGGGAAAAATCAGCCATGCGAAGGCGACCCACAATCGAGGATCGCGCTTGGCGGCCAGAATCGCGAGCGCAGCAAGAGCGATCAGAGTCAGCAGCGTGAGAAGGAACCGCGGGCCGGGGGATTCGATGAGCCGGAAGTCGTAATGCGGGCTCAGGCCGATGGGCAGAACTACACGGTACAAATTAAACAGGACGACCTTAGGGGCACTGAGCAAAGTTGTGCTCCAAGGGAGCGACGAGGAAATGGCGGCAGTCCCGCCAAGCGCCCAGGAGCGGAGCGCCAGCCAAAATATGGCTACCACGCCGTAGGTTGCGATTGCTGCGATCGTTACCGAGCTAGCGAAGCGTTGGGACGACGTTGCATGTGCCTCGCTGCGGGAGTCGGCACTGCGATCGTCGAGGACATGATCGACGAAAAGAAGATCAACGAGAATAATCCCGGGCAGCACGATGCTGACTTCTTTGGTGAGCAGCGCGAGCAGAAAAAGAAATCCTGCGAGCGCCCACCAGACCGCAGAATTGCGCGGCGCGGCGCGGGCTTTGCGATAGAGCAAAAAGCTGGCAAAGCAAAATGCGGCGGCGAGAGAGTCGTTTACCGAGGAGATCCACGAGGCGGACTCCACCTGCAAGGGGTGGACGGCGAAGATCGCGGCTGCGAACAAGGCCGCACCCGCGTCCTTCAACAACGCGCGGGCTACGAAGTATGCCAGAGCCGTGGCCGCCAAATGGGCCAGGACCGTGGTCCCATGGAAGTAATGAGGATTGAGACCGAAGACAGTTTTGTTGATCAAAAACCAGAACGTGAGCAACGGGCGGTAAAAACGGCCTTCCATGCCAGCTACCGAGGCCCACAGTTGATGCGTGACCAGGAAGCCGAGGCGATTCCACTCGAGATTCGGGTTTTGCGGAATCTGCGGCGGATCGTCATAGACCCAGCCGAAAGTGAAAGTCGACACAAAAGTGAGCAGCGTGCCGATCAGCACGCCCGCGAGCGAGAGCAGTTCGGCGCGGGTCAGTGAGGAGATCGGCTTTTGCGGCTTGAGTTGGGGCACGATTGAATCAGCTGGGCAGGTTCAGTTTCCAATTCCGGATTAAATTTCCGGCCTGCGTTTCCAGATTACAATAAGCACGCTCACCCTATGCCTAACCCTCTTGAGTCCCTGCAGATTGATGCCGATGTGGCGCGGGCCTGGACGCTGCCTTCGCATCTGTACACCGATCCCGCAACGTTCGTGGCGGAGAAAGAAAAAATCTTTGCGCGTAGCTGGCAGGTGGTGGGGCATCGCGACCAGGTGGCGAATGCGGGCGACTATTTCACGACGGAGTTGGTGGGCGAGCCGCTGCTGATCGTTCGCGGCGCGGATGGAAAGGTGCGCGGCTTTTATAACATTTGCCGCCATCGTGCCGGGCCTCCAGCGGAAGGATGCGGGGCCCGAAAACTTTTCCGCTGCGGTTATCACGGATGGACTTACGGCCTGGACGGGGCGCTGATCAGCGCCACGGAAATCGACGGAGTAGAGGGATTTCGCGCAGAAGATTTTGCGTTGACGCCGGTGCGAACGGAAGAATGGTTTGGCTTTGTCTTCGTGAATCTGAGTCCGGTGAATCTGGATCCGCAGGCGCGGCCCCTGCGCGAGAGTCTTGGCGAATTGCCCCAGCAGGCAGAGAAGTTTCACTTCGCGGAGATGAAGCTGTTCGAGCGCCGTACTTACGACATGAAGTGCAACTGGAAGACTTATGTCGACAACTATCTCGAGGGTTATCACCTGCCCAGCGTGCATCCCGGCTTGAATCGCGAACTGGATTTCAATGCTTACGTGGTTGAGCCGTATGAACGTCACGTGCGCCAGTTCAGCCCAATCCGCGGAGCGCAGCCTGGAGACACTACGCCGCGCCGCTATCCGGAAGCGGGTGAAGATTTGACCACCGACTACTTCTGGATTTTTCCCAACTGGATGCTGAACTGCTATCCGGATAATGTTTCACTGAACATCGTGTTGCCGCTCGCCCCGGAGCGTTCGCTGGCGATTTTCGAGTGGTATCTACCGGAAAAAGATCATGTCAGTCCAGCGGCGAAAGCGTCAGTCGAATTCAGCGACCAGATACAGATTGAAGACGTTGGCATCTGCGAAATCGTGCAGAAGAATCTGCGTTCGCGAAGTTATTCCCGCGGGCGCTTCAGCGCGACGCAAGAAAAAGGCGTGCACGCGTTCCATCGGATGTACGCGGAACAAATGAAGAGAGACTAACTTCACTCTGCTTTCAACAGCATCAGGGTTACATCGTCGTGCTGCGGCGTTTGCCCCACGAACAGGTCGAGTTCGGTCATCAGGCGCTTGAGCATCTCGCTGGGCGTCAGGATAGCGCCGGCCGCAATAGTGCTCAGGACGCGGGCCTCGCCGTACTCTTCCTGATGAGAATTCTCCGCTTCGACCAACCCGTCAGTGAAGATCAACAGCCAATCTCCGGGGGCCAGTGTGACGCTCGCCGATTCGTATTTCGCTTCCGGTTGAATGCCGAGGGGCAGGCCGCCCACATCCAGGCGTTCGATCCCTCCGTTGCTGCGGCGCAGGATCGGTTGGTTGTGGCCGGCATTGATGTAATCGAGGGTGCGGCGGACCGGGTCATACTCGGCCAGGAACGCAGTGGTGAAACGCAACCCGCCCTGGCTATTGGAGCAGGCGTAGCGGTTCATGTTAGCCACGAGCTCAGGCAGCGCCACTTGCGCCGTGGAAAGAGTCTTGAGGCTCGCCTGGAATGTGGCCATCAGAATCGCCGCGGGAATACTTTTGCCCGCGACGTCAGCCACGGCAAGCACCACGCGATTCTGTTCGGGCGTTTTGCCCGGACGCGGAAAAACGTCGTAGTAGTCGCCGGCCACGGTATTTGCGGGGCGCGTGGTGTAGGCGATGACCAGGCCGGGAATTTGCGGCGCAGCGCCGGGCAGAAGCCAGGTCTGAATCTCGCGCGCGATCTGCAGGTCGCGCTTCATCACCACGCGGTCGGCGATTTCGAGGATGAGAAGAAGAAACAGCAGTAGCCCGGCCCAAAAGTGGGAATCGAATTCGACCGAGTAGACCTTCCCGCCCTCCCCGTTGTAGCTGAATCCGTTGTGAGGAATCACCAGCAGAATCAGGGCAGCCAGCAGCAGCACGCGGCGCGCGGGCGAAAGTTTTTCCAGCACCGCCCAGAAAAATTCCTTGACCACATGCAGGCGGCGGCCGCGATTGGTAAGCCCTTCGGGAGTTTTCGCTTCGACGTCTCTGGAGTAGAGGCGGTAGCTGGCGCGGGCCTCGCCCTCGAACTGCGACCAGAGCTGGCTCACTTCCAGGCCTTCGGTTACGCGGCGCCAGAAGTTCCGCAGCCGCAGGGTCAAGGGCACGGGCTGATCGGGAGGCTGTTGGGGGAAGGCGGTGGCCATGACGGTCAGGGCTAATTATAGATGGTTCTCACCGACGAGCACCGACACGGGAACCACCCCTAGAACAGATCCAACTGCTGGTCGAATTCCTGCATCGGCCACTTCGTCGCATACGCGGGCCGTTCGCCGTCACGCACTCCGCGACGATCGGCGCGCGAGATTTTATATTTCTCGCGGAAGCGATGGATCAGCTGCGACAGGCGCTTGCCATAGGCTTCCGGCAGAAATGAACGTCCCTGATAGCGCTGGCGATAGTTCTCTGCCAGCGCCGGAAAGTTTTGCTCGAGGAAGGGAAGGAACACGGCTGCCGAGCAGGGCTTCAGGAACAGTGGATTGGCGAACACGTGGTCGGCGCCAGCTTTCGCGGCGGCGCGTACCAGGGCTTCCAGGTCGGCAGGAGAATCCGTGATTCCGGGCAGAACCGGCGAAGCACTTACGCCCACGCGCAGGCCGGCCTGGCTGAGAGCGCGCACCGCGTCGAGGCGCAAGTCCGGGCGCGGAGCGCGCGGCTCGAGAATCCGCGCAAGTTCGACATCCAGAGTCGTGATGGTGATGTGCACAGAGACCTCATTTGTTTTCGCAACTTCCTGCAGAAGCTCAAGGTCGCGCACGATCAGGTTCGATTTGGTGACAATGCCGAGTTCGTATCCGCGATGTCGTGCGAATTCTTCGAGGATGCCGCGGGTCACCTCGTAGCGGCGTTCGGCAGGCTGATACGGGTCGGTAGCGGTTCCCAGGGCGATAGCCTCTCCGGCTTTCACGCGGTGCAGTTCATGGCGCAGCAGGCCGGCCGCGTGCTGCTTCACGTAGATTTTCTGCTCGAAGTCGGCGCCGTCGCGCATCTCCATGAATTCGTGGGTGTAGCGGGCGTAGCAATATTTGCAGGCGAACTCGCAGCCCCGGTAAGGGTTGATCGTCCAGGTAAACGGCATCTGCCTGCCGCTCACGCAGCGGTTCAGCAGAGATTTCGCCGGGAGAGTAAAGTACTCGACGTTATGCCCTTCGCGCAAAGACTCGCCCTCGGACGCCAGGCGGGCGATGCCGACGAGATGGGGTTTTTCGGGCAGCGGGAGCAGGGGCAGGGAAGACATAATGATGTTCGCCTTTTGTTCGCTATACAGTAGTTCGCGCTAGAAGTCTTGTCAAGCGCGCACAGTTACACCAGCAGGCGGTGAGCCGGAGAGTGATTCAGTACTTCTTTACGGCAGCCGCACGTCCAGGCTGTAGATTTCCTGCGTGCTGCGATCGCGCATCAGCAGCGGGGAGTCGTCGGGGGCGAGGCCGACCCAGAATTCCCACGGATCGAAGCCGCGGGGAACTTCTTTCAGGCTGAGCAGGCGTTCCTCCTTGCCGGTGGCCACACTCACGCGCACGAAGTCATCGCTGCTATCGGAATAATCTTCCGCATACAGATACCTGCCATCGTGTGACCAGTTCTCGAAACCGAATTGCGATACGGCGAGTTGCGTCCAGGTTTTCTTGTCCAGGTCGAACAGCATCAGCCTGGTGGAGTCCGCGGAGAGAGCGGCCAGGTAGTGTCCATCCTTTGAGCAGCGGGGACTGAAAAGATTTTCGGAGCCCGGCACATCCGAGACCTGCCCCGTCTTTAAGTCAGCGATGTGAATGTTGGGGCCGGTCGCAGTCCCATATTCCAGCCAGGGCATTCCCGCAAACACGATGGCATCGCCTTTTGCTGTCCAGCTGGGATCGCCCTGATTGTGATTCCCCTGGTTGTGGTCTCCGGCGGTCACCTCGCGCGGTGTGCCGCCCTCGGCGGGCATGACGTAGATCTTCCAGGGTTTTCCGGGAAGCGACGCCATGAATGCGATCTGGGTTCCGTCCGGGGACCAGCGCGGCATGTGCGCCTGCATGGGCGCATAGGTAAGTTGAGTGCGAGAACTTCCGTCGAGTTTGCTCCGCCAAAGCGTGAGTTCGGGATGCGCGATGTAGGCGATCCACTCGCCCTTACCGGCGAAATCGGCCTCGCCCGCAGAAACGCCGGGCAGGTTGACGGAGAACTGTGATTTGCGGTCCAATCCGATCAAGTCGAAACGGCGCTGCTGGCCGATTACGAAAAGTTTCGTTCCATCTACACTCGGCGTCGGATTGCTGAACATGAGCGGCCCCACCGTCAACTGTGTCGGCTGGTCATTTGTTTTATGAAGCAGCGAACCGCCCTCACGAAGGGCCCAGATGTTCTGCGCGTGATCGCGAGTCGATTCAAACAGAAAGTACTCTCCGTTCGGCGTCCAGGCTCCGCCGAACTCTTGCGCAGGCTTGTTCCAGTCCGGCAAGACCGGATGCAAATCCTTTCCTTCCGCGGAAACATCCCAGAGGGAAGACGTGCGCAGGTTGGTGTCGCGGATGGTGAAGCGCAGGCGGCGGCCGTCGGGCGAAAATCGCGGTGCGAATGGAATCCCTGGCACCGTCACGATTTCGTGTGAATCGGTTCCGTCCGAGTTGCAGATGTACAAACTTGATTTCCTGGCGTACACAATGTGCTGGCCATCGGGCGCCCACGTGGCAGCGTGCGCCAGAATGCTTCCCACCGGCCGGAGCGATCCTGCGGGCAGCGGCAATACCCCAACCGGCCACTCCGTGTCGGTGCCTCCCGCCGCGGCCTTCACCAGCAATTCAGAACGGGCGGGGAAGAAATCATAAATGTCGGCGCTGGCCAGTGAAGTTGGCACGGGCACGGTTTCTCCTCCCGAGGTGGAAACCTGCATCAGGACCGAGTGGCCGTTGAGATACTCGGAAAAGTACAGACGAGCGCCGTCGGTGACCAGAGAGCGCTTGGAAGTGCCGTCGTTGGTGATCTGGGTCGACGAAATCACAACCGGCGGAGCGACGGGCGATCTCACAAACCAGAGAATCGCCGCGAGCACCGCGGCCGCAAAAATACCGCTCGCCAGCAACCGGGCTCGGAAAGCCTTGGGTTGGGGGTGAGGAGTGCGGAAAGCAGTTTCAAACAGAGCGCGGATTCTCTCCTTCGAATCCGACGCTGGCCTCTGGGAAGTCCCGCTAGTCTGGGTTTGTTTTGATTCCGTTTCCCGGCGCAGGCGCTGCAAATCAACTCGCATTTCGGCGGCACTTTGATAGCGCTGTGCAGGATCTTTCTCGAGAGCCTTCCTCACGATGCGTTCGAGTTCGGGCGGCGTAGCTGAGTTAAATTGCAGCGGCCATTCCGGCACGCTGTGAATGAGGGAGTCGAAAAACGCGGCGGTGGTGTGTCCCTGAAAAGGCAGTGTTCCCGTTGCCATCTCGTAAAGCACCACCCCGAAAGAAAACAGGTCGGTGCGCGAGTCGAGCGGCTTGCCGAGCGCCTGCTCCGGCGACATGTAAGGAATAGTTCCCAGAGCGGAGCCCGGGCGCGTGAGATCCTCTGGCGATTGCGTGACCCCACCAAACGTATTGCCGCTGACGCTGCCCTCATCGCCCGATGCCAGCTTCGCCAGGCCAAAGTCGAGAATCTTGGCGTGCCCGCGCTTGGTGACAAAAATATTCGATGGATTAATATCGCGATGAAAAATTCCGTTCGAATGCGCGGCTTCGAGGGCGTCAGCGATCTCGATCGCGAGCGGCAGCAACACGTCCATTTCCAGCGGACGCCCCCCAATGCGGTGCTTCAGGGGCAGCCCTTCCAGAAACTCCATGGCGATGAAGGCTTCGCCCTGCTGCCCGCCGACATCATGGATGGTGCAAATGTTGGGATGGTTCAGTGCAGATGCGGCCTGGGCCTCGAATAAAAAACGGGCAAGCGCCTGCGGATCGCGGGCCACTTGTTCGGGCAGGAATTTGAGGGCGACGAAGCGATGCAGGCGCGTGTCTTCCGCCTTGTAGACCACGCCCATCCCGCCGCCGCCGAGCCTCTCGACGATGCGGTAATGCGAGATGGTTCGCCCGATCACAGAAGCAGAATCCTACGTGTGTGAAACGGGCAAGTCAATGAACGGGTCCAACGAAAGTGGCGACGACCGCCGCGGAGCGCACGGTTTCGGGAACGGTGCCAGGGTTGATCAGGCCAGGGATCGGACTAGGGTTGATCGGAGTAGGACGGATCGGGCTAAGGTCGATCCGTCTAAGGTTGATCGCCTTCCTTTGCCGCCGGCTTATCGAAGATCTTCGAGTCCACCGTGGGATTGACTTCCAGCGCCGTGTATTCCGCGGAACTTGAATCTTCTCCGTTCTGCTTGTTCTGGCGAACAAGAGGAACGGTCAGCCCGCCGAGAGGCTTCCAGTTTTCCATGATGGTCTCGCCCTGCGCGGGGCCACTCGGACCCAGGGTGCGATACGTCTCCTTCAGAATGTGTCCGGTCTGCGGATCCACGAACCAGCGGATGGCCGCGCCCTCGGCATTCACGTCCACGATGCGGGCTTCGATGTCGCCGATTTTTTCCGTTCCGGCCGCGTGGAAGAAAACGTCGGGATCTTTCCAGTGCGCGGCGATGAAAATAGGATCGCGCTTGATCTGCTCCAGACTCTCCGCTTTCTGTGAGGCAGGGAAGTCGCGAACGCCCTGGCCGGGCATGGCCATAAATGCAGCATCGGGGGTAACGACGATCTCCAGGTTTCCGTTCGGCGTTTGCATGTCTGCGTGCAGGTGGTCAGGAAACACGACGATCGTTTCCATCGGGATGGGCACGTCGCCCTGCGGTGTTTTCCGGGTGATGGTCAGGGTCGCTTTGGTCGATTTGATACCGGCGAGTTTAGCCTCGCCGCCCATCGCCGCCACCACCTTCGCGGCAAGCGCTTTGCCTTCTGCGTTCGATTCGGTGACCTTCGGGCCGGCTTCATCGTCCGACCCTTCTTGTTTCGCGCTGCCCCGCGAGCCCGCTTTCGCATCTCCTTGCGCGCCGGGCGGAGGCGGAATCGCAATATCGATTTCCTTCACCGGTCCCAGCGACGAAAGCGGTTTGTCGAATTCTTTGGTATTGCCGACCACCAGAACGGCGAGCTGATCGCGGTGCAGATATTTCGCGGCCACGCGGTTTACATCCGCGGCAGTCACCTTCCGGATTTCCGCTTCGTACTTATCCAGCCAGTCGGGCGGATATCCGTAATACTCATAGGTCACGCGCTCGCCAAGAATTTTGTCAGGCGAGTCCAGCCGGAAGATGAACGCGTTCAGAATCGAATCCTTCGCGCGCTTGATTTCATCCTCCGTGATGGGTTCCTTCGCGAGGTTGTCGATGTCTTCCCCGGCCGCTCGAATCGCTTCGATGGTGCTCTGGCTCTTGGTGCCCATCACGATCTGCAAAATGCCAGGATGCCCGAAGTTGGCGCCAATGCCGCCGCCCACGTTGTAAGCGAGCCCGCGCCTGGTGCGGATATCGTTGAACAGGCGCGACGAAAATCCTCCGCCGAACGCTTCGTTAAACACGCTGATGGCGTAGTAGTCGGGATTGTCGCGGGTTATGCCGAGCGCAACCATGTGAATGCTGCTCTGGTTCACGTCGTCTTTGGGGACGAGGTAATAACCGGGCGGGGCCGGATGGTATTGAATGTTGTCTTTGGGAAGCGCTGGTCCTTTGGGCCACGACTCGAACGCCGCGCGCAGCCTGGCTTCCATGGCCGCGGAATCGAAATCGCCGGTCACCCCGAGAATAATATTATTGGGGTGCACATACTTGCTGTGCCACTCGATCAAGTCCTGCCGCGTGATTGCCGCCACTGTAGCGTACTCGGGCTCGCGAGTGTAAGGATTGTCGGCGCCGTAAGCGAGCTTGGCGGATTCGCGCGCGGCAATTGCTCCGGCTTGATCGTTGCGGCGCGAGATGCCGTCGTCCTCGCCCTTCTGCGCGATCTCGATTTTGTCAGCGCGAAACTCGGGATGCTGCAGCACGTCGACGAACGCCTTGAAAACGTCGTCGAGATCGCCCTTCAGGCACGACCAGCTGATCGAAGTGGAATCGGGCCCACCCCCGGTTTCAACCTTGGCGGCACGCACTTCGAGAAAATCGTCGAGCTGATCGCCGGTCTGAGTTTTCGTCCCGCCAGTGCGCCACGCTTCGCTGTAAATGTCGACGAGTCCGGTCTTGCTGACAGGTTCGTCGCGCGATCCGCCGCGAATGCGCGCCGATCCATCAATCAGGGGCAATTCGTGATCTTCCTGAAGGAAAATCACCATCCCGTTGGAAAGTTCAATCCGCTTAGGCTGCTGCGGATGAAACGCCGGCAAGGGCGGAATGGGAATTTGCTGGTAGCTCGCGGCTTGCGCCCAAGCTTGGGGCAGAGGTGCGGCAATCGCGGCCGCAAGAACCGCGATGATGAGGATGACGATTTTCGTTTTCATTGCGCACCTCCCTGATCGCCAGAGCCCTGATCGCCAGAGCCATGGTTGCCAGCCTGACCGCCCGAATCGCCCGCGCCCGGCTTGCCCCCGCCGCCTGCCGTCTCGATGATGCCCACGGTGCGATTCGTATCCACAAAAGTTTCGTTGGCCACGCGCCGAATATCGGCCTTGGTCACCTGGTCGATGCGGTCGACCGAGCGGAACAGCTCGCGCCAGTCGCCGTAGCGCGTCTGGTTGCTGGCCAGGTTGGTAGCCAGGCCTTCGTTGTCCGCCAGGCTGCGGATGAGATTGGCCTTGGTGCGCGTCTTGATCATCTTCAATTCGTCGTCGCTGATGTCCTCTTTTTTCAGGCGATCAATCTCCGCGTGGATGGCGTCCGCCATTTCCTGCGGGGTGTGGCCCGGCAACGGAAACGCATAGAAGGCGAACAGATGCGGATACTTGATGCCGGGAAGTCCAGTGAATCCCGCTGAGAACGATGCGATCTTCTTATCCCGCACCAGCGCGCGATAGAGCCGCGACGTGCGGCCCTCGGACATGAGATCGGTGATCGCGTCGTAAACTGCGTCGTCTTTGCTGCGGTAGTCGGGGCGATGATAGCCCTCGAGATAAAGCGGCTGACTTTGTTCCTTCAGAATCACTCTGCGCTCGGAATTCTGCGGAGGCTCGGTGGTCGTGGTTTCATCCGGCCTTGGGCGCGTCGGCAGGCGTCCGAAATACTTCTCGAGGATGGGCATGTCCCGCGCCGGGTTCAAGTCGCCGGCAATCGCGACCACCATATTCGAGGGCACATAATACTTGTCGAAAAACTCCTTGGCGTCGGTGGCAGAAAACGAATTCAAGTCGGACATCCAACCCACCGTCGGCCGGTGATAAGGATGCGCCTCGAATGCCTCGGCTGTGAACTGCTCAAGCAGCCTGCCAATCGGATTGCTGTCTGTACGTAGCCGCCGCTCCTCGATGACCACGTTGCGCTCTTTGTAAAACTCGCGCATCACCGGATGCAGAAATCGCTCCGATTCCAGATAAGCCCACAGCTCAAGCCGGTTGATGGGCAGGGAATAGTGATACGCAGTCTCGTCGTAATCGGTGTTGGCGTTCAGATCCTCGCCGCCATTCTCCTCGATGATCTTGCCGAATTCGTTCGACTTCACGTATTTGTCGGCCGCGGCGATGTCGTCTTTCCAATGCTTTTCCAGTTGCTTCAGCTTGGCTTCGTCGCGGCCCACTGTCTTGTCGCGCTCGGCGATGTAGGCCGCGTAGGCAACCTCAACCTTTGCCAGCGCCGGTTTTTCGGCGGCGTAATCGGTGGTGCCGATCTTGTCCGTGCCCTTGAACGCCATGTGCTCGAACATGTGAGCCAGTCCGGTCTTGCCCATCGGGTCTTGCGCCGAGCCTGCGTCGACTAGCGTAAAGAAAGAAAAAACCGGAGCCTCCGGCCGCTCACAGATCAGAAGGGTCAGGCCGTTCGGCAGTTTCTTGACGGTGATACGTTTCTCGAACGATGCGACATCCTGGGCGGCAGCGAAGCTTAACAGAAGAAAAACGAGTATGAGCAGAGCCGTGATCTTGAGTGCGCGGGCTTTCATTGGACCTCCGGATTTATCTCCATGATCTGGGCGGACATGTTTTAGACGAGCTCACTGGGCAGAAGTTTGAAAGTACGTCGCGATAAGGGAGCTTGTCAAACCCCCGTATTTTGGGTAGTGGGCGAGTTTGAATTTCTCTGCGTACTTTGCGGCTTTCCTCTGCGATCTTTGCGGTTAAAGGATCCTGTTCTTGCGGAATCAAAAGACCTTAACCGCTAGGGGCGCGAAGAAAGGCCGCAGAGTACGCAAAGAAATTCGAACTAACCCACTACCGTATTTTGCTCTTCGGAGAATTTCAGGCACAATGCGGGCGGGAGCGCGCGATGGATTCCGTCATTGAGGTACAGGGCAAGCAGTTGAAGCTGTCGAATCTGGAGAAGGTGCTTTACCCGGCGGTCGGATTCACGAAGAAGGACGTCATCGATTACTACGTCCGCATCGCGCCCGCGATTATTCCGCATCTGGCCGGCCGCGCGCTCACCCGCAAGCGTTATCCCGACGGCGTGGAAGGCGAGCCATTTTTCGAGAAGAACGCGCCCATGCACCGGCCCGACTGGGTGAAGACCGCTCCGATCTGGAGCAGTCGCAACCGCCGCTCCGTGCACTATGTCCTCGCTGACGATATGGCCACGCTGGTGTGGCTGGCCAATCTGGCCGCGCTCGAACTGCACCCGTCGCTCTCGCTGGCCAAAGATATCACCCGCCCCACGATGATGGTCTTCGATCTCGACCCGGGTCCTCCCGCGAACATTGTGCAGTGTTGCCAGGTCGGTCTCTGGCTGCGTGAAATCTTTGAGCACTTCGGCCTGCAGAGTTTTCCCAAGACCTCAGGCTCGAAGGGACTGCAAATTTATGTGCCGCTGAACACTCCGGTCACCTACGAGGCGACCAAGCTTTTTTCACATGCGCTGGCGCAATTGCTGGAGCATGACCATCGCGATCAAGTTGTCTCGGATATGAAGAAGCAGGTTCGCACCGGCAAAGTGTTTGTCGATTGGAGCCAGAACGATGAGCACAAAACCACCATCGCCGTGTATTCGCTGCGGGCGCGCGAACATCCCACGGTTTCTACTCCGGTGACGTGGGAGGAGGTGGAACGCGCGCAAAACAAGAAAGATGCAGGCCTGCTGGTGTTCGAGGCGAAAGACGCAGTAGCCCGGTTCGAGAAGATGGGCGACCTCTTCGAGCCGGTGCTGGAGTTGAAACAAACGCTGCCCGATCTGAGGAAGCTGGCTGCGACCGCGGCAGCAGAAAAGCCGCAGCCAATCGAAATCGCCGCTCAAGCGGAGAATGTACGAAAGGCGCCCGCGCACAAGGCCGCAAAGAAAGTTGCGAAGACCCGCCGCAAGGTATAATCCCGTGCTTGTGTGAAGCGGCCTGTGTGGAGCGGATTGTGAACTGGTTTAACTGGATTGTGTGGAGCGGGCACTCTTGCCCGCTTGCCAGCGCCGATATGCTTGTCATCAACTAGCCTATGCCCCAACTCTTCGCTGGAACCTCCGGATGGGCCTACCCCGGCTGGAAGCCCGACTTTTATCCCGCCAAGCTGGCGCAGAAAAAATTCCTGGGCCATTACGCGGCGCAGCTCAATACAGTCGAGGTGAACTTCACCTTCCGCCAGCTAGTGAAGGAAACCACGATCCAGAAGTGGATTCAGGAAACTCCAGCGCATTTTCGTTTCGGCGTGAAAGCTCACCAGGTGATCACGCACATCAAGCGATTGAAGGGAGCAGAGGACTTTGTCCCCAGATTCCTCGCGACGATCGAGCCGCTGGCCTCGGCCGGAAAACTCGGCCCGATCCTGTTTCAACTTCCTCCAAACCTGAAGGCCGACGCGGCGCTGCTGAAAGACTTTCTGGCGATCTTGCCGCGCACCGCTCCGTCCGCGTTCGAGTTTCGGCACGCGTCCTGGTTTACTGATTCCACATGGGACCTGCTGCGTTCGCACCAAGCCGCGGTGTGCATTGCCGAGACCGAGGCCATGACCACGCCCGAGGTGGCGACCGCCGCGTTCGTCTACTACCGCTTCCGCAAGCCGAGCTACAGCGGAGACGAACGCCGCTCCATGATCGACCGGATCCACGGGCACATCGCGGCCGGCCGCGACGTGTTCGCTTACTTCAAGCACGAGGAAACGCCCGAGGGTGCGCTCTACGCAGTGGAGATGCTGCGAGAAGTGAGCACGCCGTGAGTCGTGGCAGGAGACGTAGCAAGCTACGTCTCTACGAGAAGAGGAAACGCTCTGCCGTAGAGACGTAGCTTGCTACGTCTCCTGCCGGCACCCTCCTCGTCACTTTTCCCAGCGTCCGATAACGCGCATACTAAATCTCCTCCCGGATTATGCCTGCGGAAACCAATGCGCACGTGCTTGCCAGCTTTCTTGACTACCTGAGAATCGAGAAAGGTCTTGCACCGCTTTCCATCGCCGCTTACACGACCGACGTTGGCCAGTTCGCCGAGTTTCTGAAAAAACGCAAGCGCACGCTGCTCACCGCGCGGCGCAACGAGGTCCGAGAATTTCTGCAACAGCTTTTTGCCAACCAAGTGGAGGGGCGCAGTGTGGGGCGCAAGCTCTCGGCGCTGCGGCATCTGTATCGCTATCTATTGCTCGACAAGAAAATCGAACACGACCCCACGCTGAACATCGAGTCGCCGAAACAATGGAAAGTCTTGCCCAAGTCGCTGGCGCGCGACGAGATGGAATCCACACTCGCCGCGCCGGGGCTGAGGCGCAACGTGACGCGAACGCAGGAGACGAAGCAGTCCGCCGCGCTGGCGGTTCGCGATCAGGCCATGCTTGAAGTTCTGTATGCCGGGGCCTTGCGTGTTTCAGAAATTGTCGACGCCAAACTGGGAGACCTCAAGCTGGATGCCGGATACATGCTGGTGCGCGGCAAGGGCGATAAAGAGCGCGTAGTGCCGCTGGGGAAGTCGGCGCAAGATGCGTTGACGAAGTATCTTGCGCACTCGCGCCCGGTGCTAGCAACAGCGAAGCGAAGCTCCACAGTGTCGATGCAGCACAAAGGCTCGCCGTTGCTGTTCCTCGCGCGCGGCGCTCACAAGCTGACGCGCCAGCGCGTCTGGCAGATGGTGCGGGCAGCCTCGGCCGCGTCGGGCCGCAAAGCGTCCCCGCACATGCTGCGGCACTCCTGCGCCACGCACATGGTCGAGAACGGCGCGGACCTGCGGACGGTGCAGACCATACTTGGCCACGCTGACATCTCGACCACCCAGGTCTATACCCATCTGGCGTTTGATCGCCTGCGCACCGTGTATCAAAAACATCATCCGAGGGCTAAGGCCAGATGAAGAAATTGTTGATAGCGGATTTTGGAGTGGTTGCAAAATCGCTGAAGTGTTCCTGAAGGAACATTTTGTACTGACGCAATTGTATGTACAGTTTCATACAGATTCGTAAATGAATGCAGACGTGGGAGTTAGACGGGCTGTGAGTTGATAGGCCCGTTGTCAGATTGGCTGCGCGGGTGTGGTTCAAGCGGGGTTCAGGAGAGTAAGCACACCGGGACCCCAGAGATCAGCAATGAGCAGTGACAAGACCATCGTCGCCAAGGCAGTCGCAGATTTCCTCCGTCATCTGCGCGAGAGCAACGCTTCGCCACATACCATCAAGGCCTACAGCGGCGACCTGGCCAACTTTGCCGCCTACGCCGGCTCGCGGCGGTGGAAAGAGATTGATCACGTCGCCATCCGCGGTTTCCTGTCTCAGCTTTACGAGAAGGGACTGGGCAAGACTTCGGTCGCGCGCTCGCTGGCCGCTGTACGATCGCTTTATCGCTGGCTGGCGCGGGAGGGAGTGGTGGAGCAGAATCCGGCGAAACTGGTGGCCACGCCGAAGCTTTCCAAGAAACTTCCGCGGGTCCCGACGATCGAAGAGATGAACTCCGTGCTGGACGGCGAAATGCCGGAAGTGGCGGCCTTCCCCGAGCGCGACCGGCTCATGCTCGAACTGCTCTACGGGTGCGGCATACGTAACTCAGAGCTAATCGGCATTAACATTGAAGATATTCGGCAGAGTTCTGAAATGATCCTGATTCGCGGCAAGGGAAAGAAGGAACGCTACGTTCCGTTCGGCGGCTCGGCCACGAATGCTCTGGCTTCCTATCTCCCCGTGCGCCGGCAAGTTATGGCTGAGACACGCAAGAACACTTCCGCGCTGCTGATTAACCGGCGCGGCGGACGCCTCACCACCCGCAGCGTCGGTCGCATCATCAAGAAAATCGCCGTCGCCAAAGGGCTCTCGCCCGACGTTCATCCCCACACATTGCGCCATGCCTTCGGCACGCACATGCTGGAAGAGGGCGCCGACCTGCGCGCCATCCAGGAGTTGCTTGGTCACGAGCGGCTCGCCACTACCCAGCGTTATACCCAGCTTTCAATGAAGCACGTGCTCCAGGTCTATGACCAGACGCATCCGCGCGCGAAGTAGCCGCCCACCGTCACGAAGCACAGATCCTGAGATAAGCGCCAGCATTCTTTGTTGTCTCTAATCTGTTTTGCGTCCAGCGGCGATTACGAAGGCGGATGTTCTTCAGCGCCTGTCCCAAAGGAGGGAAACATATTACTGTTTAAACCAGAGGCCGACCGGTGAGTACTGAATCGGTGCCACACACCAACGTTTCAGCGCGGCTGGCGAGCGCGATTACTGAGCTGCGCGCGCTGCAGGAGCCGCTGCTGTGCGGCGAGGTTGATCCTCGGGTTCTCACCGATTTCCGCGACGCATTGAATCGCATCCGCAACACCGCATGGGCGGCGCAGCAATCGGCGAACGCTCCCCTTTTCGATGAGGGAGGTACGACGGTGGCGTCCTATCTGACCGCGGAGCGGGTTCGAGCCGCCTACCAGCTTTGCCGGTCCCTGCATGACGACGTTTGCAGCGAGGACATCTCCCTTCAGAAGGGACCACTGGCCGAGCTCTATGGCGCCGCCAAAATTCTGGTGGAGGACTTGAAAATAAGGCTGTGATTCTCTGTCATCGCGGGCCTTCACTCCGCAGTTCGTCCCACATCTTCACCACCCGCGCTCTCAACTCCGCAGTCAG
Source organism: uncultured Acidobacteriaceae bacterium (assembly GCA_963719575.1). Taxonomy (GTDB): domain Bacteria; phylum Acidobacteriota; class Terriglobia; order Terriglobales; family Acidobacteriaceae; genus Sulfotelmatobacter. Next base: position 91,427 of record CAVRCN010000017.1, on the reverse strand, counting down.
TTTCTCGTAGGCGGGTTCCGAAGCCTCACTTTCTGGCGGCGGAATGATCGGATCACCAAAGACGATGCTCAGCGGCGCGAAGCCCTGAAACGACCTGTTCCTTGGCCACGCCTGATAAAAGCCCTCGATCGCGATCGGCACGATCGGCGCCTGCATGTGAATCGACAATATCGCTGCACCTTTCTTGAATACCCGCGGCGTGCCGTCAATTGAGCGTTCGCCCTCGGGATAGAGGATGAGAGCTCGCCCCTGGCGCAATCCGAAGGCGCCGGCGCGCATGGCGGGAATCAGATTGGCGTCCGGATCCACCACGACCACTCGCAGCGAACGGGCCAGCCACAACATGAATCCCTGTCCGAAAATGTCGCTGGTTCCCACCGCAAACACTTTGTCAAATACATCTGAGGGCAACACGCTCGCGAGGAACGCGGCATCAAGATAGCTCTGGTGATTCGACGAGAGAATATATGGCCCGCTCTTGGGCAGCTTTTCAATTCCGCGCACCTGCAATCTGAAACGATCACGAGCCACCATCTGCACGAGCCGCGAAACCAGATACCAGAACGCATCGCTCAAGGGCTGCGGCTGGGCCAGCGCCGCGACCTCGTTGGGGTTTGGTTCTTCCGCGAGAATGGCTTTCCATCCGGCAAAAACGGGGCGAGTTCCGGGACCGCCCGCTCCGCTCGCCGCGCTTTGCAACACGGCTTCGATCAAATCGTGCACGGTATAGATTTCGGCGAGTTGTGATTCGTCGACATTGCCGCCGAGTGTTTCTTCCAGTTGGCTTAGCAGCTCGATGCGCTGCATGGAGTCGAGTCCAAGGTCGAGATCCAGGTTGAGATCGGGGCGCATTTGCGGCGGCTTGGCGTGTGCGGCTTCGCGCACGATCTCCAGGGCTTGCTGCACGTTCGGCTGATCGAGCCACGCAATTTGCTCGGGAGTTAGAGGTTTTTCCGCGGCTACGTCCGAATCATCGTCTTTGGCCTTCCGCGCCAGATTGGCCTTGACGCGCTTCTCTACTTCGAAGCGCTTGATCTTGCGGGTGGTGGTGCGCGGCAAATCTTCCTGCCAGATTTCGTAGTTGCCAATGCGCTTGGTGGAAGCAATCTTCTGAGACAGACCTTCAATATCAAAGCGGATCGCTTCTTTTACGTTGACAATTTTGCGCTGCCGCAGCACATCGAAATTCGGCACCACGACGGCGTAGAGCCGGTCGCCGCCCTCGCCGGGCTTGCCTTCCAGCCCCATCACCGCAATCTCTTTAATGAGCGGCGACTTCAGATAGTGCGCTTCGATCTCTTCCGGATACACATTCTTCCCGTTGCTGAGGACGATCACTTCCTTCTTGCGCCCGGTGAGAAAAAGATTGCGGTGAGCATCGAAGTAGCCAAGATCGCCGGTAAGAAACCATCCGTCTCGCATCACTGCTGCCGTGGCGTCCGGGCGGTTCCAGTATCCCTTCATCACCACTGCGCCGCGCAATGCAACTTCGCCGACGGCCGGACCCTCTTCCTGCGGCTGTGGATCGACAATCTTCGCCTCTACGCCTTTCAATGCCTGGCCTACCGAGCCGATCACGTTGTTCGTCGGCGAATTGGCAAACACGGCTGCGGTGGTTTCGGTGAGCCCGTAAGCCTGTAAGACATCAATGCCCAGGTCATGGAAATCATTTGCAATTTCCGGATCGAAGCGCGAACCTCCGGTCGCGAGATAGCGCATCTTCTTGCCCAGCGTCTCGTGCACCTTGCTGAACAAGACCGACCCTGCATTTATCCCGAACTTGCGCAGGGTGCGATTGAGGGTCATCAAACCTTGAAATACTTTTTGCGTGATCGCGCCTCGTTTTGCAACCTCCTGAAAAATTCGCTCATGAATGAGGTAGAAGAACTGAGGGACCACGGCGAAAACCGTGATGTCGCGCTCGCGCAGCGCCCGCAGCAATTCCGTGGTGTTCAGCGTTTCCAGATACACCACGCGCGCTCCTTTTACCAGCGGCAGCAGAAGATTCGCCATCTGCGCCAGCACATGGAACATGGGCAGCACGCCGAGCAGCGCGTCGCTGGGTGAAATTTCAACCCAGTTGAACACGGCCTCCACTTCGCCCAGCATATTCGCGTGCGTCAGCATCACGCCTTTGGGGTCGGCAGTGGTGCCTGAGGTGTAGAGCAGGGAAGCAAGCTCGTCCAGTTTTGCGTCGACCGCTTTGAACTTACCGGGGCCGCCATCGAAGATTGCGGGAAGATTCCCCAGCCATTGCTCGTGGATGGAAACTTGTGGCGTGCGCTCGGGATCCATTCGTTCGGGATCAAGGAGCACGATGCCAAGAGAAAGCTCATTCGCTGCCGGCCGCGCTATCGGAACATGTTTTGAATCACAGAAAAGGACTAAACTGCCGCTGTCTTTGAGTAGCTTCGTGACCTGATCGGCGTGCAAAGCCGTGTCGAGCGGCACCGCCGCGCAGCCCGAAGCGATGATCCCCAGGTACGCTGCCACCCAGCGCGGATGGTTGTCCGCCAGAATTGCGAGGCGCGATCCGCGAGGGAATCCATTCTCGGTAATCCATCGCCCTACCGATTCAGCCATGCGACGCAGTTCGGCGTAAGTGCAGCTCTCGAGGTGGTCGTGGCGCTGAATCTGCAGTGCAATGTTTTCAGGCCAGCGTTCGGAACACTCGACGAAGCGATCGTAGAAAGATGGCATGGGTTGTGGGGAATCTTACAGGAGGCCGCGCGGCAAAGTGCAGTTTACCATCCGCGATCGCCCCAGCCCGCAAGAAGATCGCAAGGAGATCGCCTGGCATCTAAATATGCTAGGCTTTAAATATCGCTTTGGGCCGTGCTGCCCCTCGAAGGATTTCCGGTTTGATTAACAATCTGCTAGGCAAGGTTTTCGGAACGAAGAACGAGCGGGTCGTCAAGTCCTTGATGCCGCAGGTCGCGGCTATCAATGCGCTTGAGCCGCAGATCGAGAAGCTGACCGACGCCGAGCTGCGCGCCAAGACGGACGAATTCCGGCAGCGCATCCAGGAGCGGCTGGCTCGTTTCACGGACGCTGGTGCCGCTGAGGTTGCGGCCGATTCCGAAGATGAGTCCGAACCTGATGTCGACCGCCAGAAACGGCTCGAAAAAGAGCACTACGACGCGCTGCAGGAAGTGTTGAACGAGATTCTGGTGGAAGCTTTTGCCGTGGTCCGCGAAGCCGGACGGCGCGTGCTCAGCATGCGCCATTTCGATGTGCAGTTGATCGGCGGCATGGTGCTGCACAAGGGCACAATTGCCGAAATGAAAACCGGTGAAGGCAAAACGCTGGTCGCCACGCTTCCGGTTTATCTGAACGCGCTCAGCGGACGCGGCGTGCACGTGGTCACGGTCAACGACTACCTGGCCAAACGCGACTCGGAATGGATGGGCAAGCTTTACCGTTTTCTTGGCCTGACCGTCGGCGTGATTGTCCACGACCTCGATGACGAAGAGCGCCGCGCTGCCTACGCCGCCGATGTGACTTACGGCACCAACAACGAATTTGGCTTCGACTACCTGCGCGACAACATGAAGTTCGACTTGAAGGATTGCGTGCAGCGCGGCCACAACTACGGGATCGTCGACGAGGTCGACTCCATCCTGATCGACGAAGCCCGCACGCCGCTGATTATCTCTGGCGCCAGCGAGGAATCCACCGACAAGTATTACCGTGTGAACCGCATCATCTCCAAGCTCGAGAAGGGTGAAGAAATCGACGTCGCTCCCGGCGAACCTGCGCAGCTCACCGGCGACTACGTGGTCGACGAGAAGCACCGTAACATTACCGTCACCGACGATGGCTGGTTGAAAGTTGAAGGGCTGCTCGGCATCGGCAACATCGCCGATCCGGAAAACTGGCCTTTGAAGCATCACGTCGATACTGCTGTCAAGGCGCACGCGCTTTATCGCCGCGACGTGGAATATGTGATCAAAGACGGCGAAGTCATCATCGTCGACGAATTCACGGGCCGCATGATGCCCGGGCGCCGTTGGTCTGACGGCTTGCATCAAGCGATTGAAGCCAAGGAAGGCGTCAAGATCGAGCGGGAGAACCAGACCCTCGCCACCATCACGTTCCAGAACTATTTCCGCATGTACAAGAAGCTGGCCGGCATGACCGGCACGGCGGAAACGGAAGCCGCCGAGTTCGAAAGCATCTACAAGCTGGATGTGGTCGTGATCCCGACCAACAAGCAGATGTTGCGCCTCGAACATGCGGACGTCGTTTTCCGCACGGAAAAAGAAAAATACTTTGCCGCCGCCGACGAAATCCAGCAACTCAACGCCAAGGGCCAGCCCGTGCTGGTCGGCACCACCTCAATTGAAAAATCCGAACGTCTCTCCGAATTGCTCAAGAAAAAAGGCGTCAAGCACTGGGTGTTGAACGCCAAGCAGCATGAGCGCGAAGCGGAAATCGTCGCCCAGGCCGGGCGCAAGAGCCAAGTCACCATCGCTACCAACATGGCCGGCCGCGGCACCGATATTCTGCTGGGCGGCAACGCCGAATTCATGGCCAAGCAGGAAATGGTAAAGAAGGGAATCGCACAACAACTGCGCGTGGCCCAGGGCAAGATCGAAGGTCCACAGGAAGATGGCGAAACTTCTCTTTTCTACTACAACGGCAACGAGTACACCGTTCCGACGAATAAATGGACGGAGGCCTTCAACCGCTACAAGAAAGAGACCGACATAGAACACGACGAGGTCACAGCCGTCGGCGGTCTGCACATTCTCGGCACCGAGCGTCACGAGTCCCGCCGCATCGACAACCAGCTTCGCGGACGCGCCGGCCGCCAGGGCGATCCGGGTTCCTCACGCTTCTATCTCGCGCTCGAAGATGACCTGATGCGCATCTTCGCCAAGGAGTGGGTTTCAAATCTGCTGCAGCGCCTGGGCATGGAAGAGGGCGTGCCCATCGAGTCCAAGATGATCAGCCGCCGTATCGAGACGGCGCAGAAGACCGTGGAAGCGCAGCATTTCGAATCGCGCAAACACCTGCTCGAATACGACGACGTGATGAACAAGCAGCGTGAGGCCGTCTATGGCTTGCGCCGCCGCCTGCTCGAAGGCACGGATCAGAAAGATCTGATCCTTGAAGATTACGTCTCCGCGATTCTCGGCGAGCAGATGGAAGAGTTCTGCCCGGCCAAGGCCCACGTCGACGACTGGAACATCAAGGGGCTGAAGGATGCGATCTTCACGCGCTTCGGCGTGGATTTTCTCGCGGAAGGCGTGAAGCCCGACACCCTCAACCGTCAGGAACTCGGCGACGCCATTTTCGCGAAATTGAAAGAGCGCTACGACGCGAAAGAAAAGCTGATCGGCCCCGACGCCATGCGCCATCACGAGCGCATGATCATGCTCAGCGTGATCGACCAGCAGTGGAAGGACCACCTCCTTGGCATGGACCACCTCAAGGAGGGCATTGGTCTTCGCGGCTATGGCCAGCACGATCCGCTGGTCGAGTACAAAAAAGAATCGTTCGACATGTTCGAAGCCATGCTGCAGCGCTTCCAGGAAGACACGGTCCGCTATCTCTACCTGATGCAGATTCTGGAACGGCCTCCCGACCAAGGCACACGCGGCCCGCAGTCCGGCCCGGAAGGCCAGGGAGAAGCAGCGGGAGCAGACTCAGGAGTTCCCGCGCAGCACGGCGGCGATGGAAATGGTCGCCGTCCGCGCATGGTTTCCACTTCCGCCGACGAACTGGAAGAAGCCTTCATGCGCCGCAAGCGCCGCGAACTGGAACAGGCTCGCATGGCCGGCGCCGGAGATACGCAACAAGTGCAACAAGTCGTCCGCTCGCAGGAAAAAGTAGGCCGCAACGATCCTTGCCCCTGCGGGTCAGGGAAGAAATACAAGAAGTGTCACGGGGCATAATCCGTCTCAAATCGTGTGGGGACGAACGCCCCGCGAGCCTGCCCTGAGCGAAGCCGAAGGGTCCAGCCAAGCGCAGCGAGGAGGCGTTTATCCCAGACGCCGTAAGCTATGAGCGTTTGCGTCTGACCTTCACCGCTCCAAACGTCATCTCCTCCGCCAAACTCCCACTCTCCCGCGTCCAATCCAAAAACAGCGTCGCATAGTTCTTCGTGATGTAATCCGCCGGAGTCACGCCCAGCTCCTTCGCGGTGGCATCGATCCACCGCGACGGACCTTCAATCTCGCAGAAATTCCCAATCGGAGTTTCGTCCACCACAACCTTCCCGTTCCCATCCGCCCACTCCGCGCGAAACTTTTCGTAGCGAAACGTCGGCGCATACCCCAGGCCGCGTAGAATCGCATCCATCATCTTGCCGTCGCTCACTCGGGTTTCCAACTCCAGCCGGCTGCTGTGGCGTCCCTTCTTGCCCTGACTCTTATGGGTGATCGTCCACTCCGACCCGTACTTCCGAATCCGCAACAGTTCCTTGCGCGCGCGCAGCACTTCTCCCGGCAGGTCATACAAGGTATTCATCTCATGCGTGCGCGGCGTGACAACTCGAAATCCTGCCGCACGCAGTTTTTTACCAAGCGCCCGCACATCGGTCACGCGAAACTTGATTTCGATTTCCCGCTTCATAAGACAAGAAAAGTGTATTACGAACGTGGAGCGTCCGGCGGGAAATGGGCGACTGCCTCCGACTCAGCGTCACCGCTCTCTCTTCCCCATTTCACCTGTTCCACCGGGCCCACTACAAATATCCAGCTCAACGCACCAATCCAGGCTATCGCTGCCGCCACGAAGAACGGCGAGCGGAAATGTCCGGTCCGTTCCACCAGGAATCCGGTAAGCGCGGGTCCCACCGCGCCCGCAAGATTCCCCAGGAAGTTCTGCACCCCAACCCACTGTCCCACAACCAGTGGGCCCGCCAGCGTCTGCGTAATCGCCCAAACGTTGGATATGCCCATACCCAGGAACAACGCGGTGAACGCCAGCATCCAGACGACGATCGAATCCGGTGCCAGAACCGATGCGACCAGGGAAATTCCAACCCCAGTCTTTCCCACAACCATGAATCCCTTGCGCACGCGCGTCGGAGAAACGCCCGCCTCGATCCAGCGATCCGATAGCTTTCCGCTAATCATTGCGGAAGCGGCAGCGAGCAGGAAAACGAATCCTCCAACCTTCCCCATCTGCTCCAACGAAAGGCCACGGCCTCGCACCAGATAGAACGGCAGCCAGGTCAATAGAAAATAGAGATAGTAGTTTGCGGAGAACAAGCCAATGCACGTGCCCCACATGGAGCGCTGTTGCAGGATCTCCAGGATTCCTGCGCTTTGTTTTGTAACCGGCGTTGTGGTGTGCTTCCGGCGAGGCATCCATGCCAGCCACGGCAGCAGCCACAACAGGCTCGCCAGGCCCACCGTTACGAAGAACGGCCGCCACCCGAAGCGAGCCACGATCGTTCCTCCAATCAGCAGGCCGAGGCCCGGCCCCAGCGCCGAACCGCCCGCGAGGATGCCGTTGGCCACGCCGCGGCGCTCCTCGCGAAAATACTCCGCCAAAATCTTCGAATAAGACGGATACGCGATCGACTCACTCGCGCCCACAACTACGCGAATCAGAAGCAGAGCGATAAACCCGTGCAGAATTCCGGTCATTGCGGTGGCGAGGGACCAGGCGCAGAATCCCAGCGCGAAGACCCATTTCACGTCGAAGCGGTCCACCAGCCAGCCCGCCGGAATTTGCAAGCCCGCGTAGGTCCAGAAGAGAGCAGAGAGCAGCAGCCCCAGCTGCGAGGCAGAGAGGCCGAGTTCTGCTTTGATCAGCGGCGCCGCAATCGAAAGGTTGCTGCGGTCCACATAGTTGATGAAAACAGATAAGCCCAACAGGAATAGAACAAGGTTCATCCGTCTGGCGCTGGGCGCATCGTGAGGAGTCGCGTCGCTCATCGGGGCAAAGCCGCACAATGCTACACCATCGCGGCCAGTTCCCTGGAAGTTTATGCACGGCGGGTGATGAAGGTGTGATGACTCTGAGAGTGCTATCATTTTCGGCGATTCGGCGGACGGCAACCGGGAGGTGACCCAGTATGAAAAATCTGTTCCAGCCGGGAGCGGTCGACGAGGTGATCTCCCGCATTGACAAGCTGCAACCCACCACGCAACACCTGTGGGGGAAAATGGATGTCGCCCAGATGATGGCGCACTGTTCTACCACGCTCGACATGGCTGCAGGCCGCCTCATCTTGCCACGGCTGCTGATCGGCCGGATCATCGGGCCGTTCGTGCAGCCCATCTTCACTAACGACAAACCACTTTCCCGCAACAGCCCCACCGACAAGAAGCTTGTCGTCTCCGATCCGCGCGATTTCAGCCGCGAGCACGAACAACTCAAACTTCGCATCCGGCAATTCCAGCAGGGCGGGGAAGCGCAATGCACAAAACATCCGCATCCCTTTTTTGGCGCACTCACGCCGCAGGAGTGGACCACTGGAATGTACAAACACCTCGACCATCACCTGCGGCAATTTGGAGTGTGAGGCTGCGCGGGGGAAAGGAAAAGAATTCCGCAGAAGAACCTAGCCACTAGCTATTAACTAAACGTCGGCAGCTTCACCAGATCGTTCTGCGGCACCGACTCTAGCGGCTCCCCGGCTTTGCGCCAGGCCGTAAGCCCACCGACGATTACGAACGTGTTGAATCCTTTTTCCCGCAGCAGATGCGCCACCCGGGCGCTGGTCGCTTCGCGCGCTCAAGTACAGTAGAGATAAATGTCCTTGTCCTTCGACAGGTTCTTGATCTCTTCCTCAAGATTATTGGGCTCGATGCGGATGGAGTTCTTGATCCGCGCCGACCCTGAATCGTAGTAGCCGTGGCTGCGGACGTTGACGATTAACACGCGGTCAGCATCTTCCGAAGCCAGCCGCCGCGCCAATTCTTCCACCTGCACCCGCGGCACCACGCGATACATCTTGTTCTTGCGGTATTGCACGACGCGGTAAATCGCGTACGCCAGCAGAGCCGTTACGACTACCGCTTCCATCGTCTCTCCGGCCGCATGAAAGCCGCGCAAGAGCGCCGCCAGAAAATCACGCGCCAAATATCCCACCGTCAGGTAAGTCACGGCGTAGAGCGAAGCTCCCGCAAGGTCCAGGCGCAGAAACTGCCAGAAGCGCATCTTCATGCTGCCAGCCAGCGGCGCTGCCATGGTGTTGACGCCAGGAATGAACTTCGCGATCACCAGCGTGATTTTGCCGCGCTTGTAGAACGACTCCGCCGACCGCAGGATGCAGGTTTCCGGATTGATCGACACCCGGCACAAGAAGCCCAGCAGCAGCCATCCCATGTAACGCCCCAACCAGAACTGGACCGTGTCGCCCATCAGCAAAGCCGTCACGGCAACCAGCAAAACCGACGGACCCCACAGTACATGGGATGCAACCGCCGCGCCCGCCGTAACCAGCGCAATGGCCGCGGGGAAGGGAAGCCCGACCGCCTCGGCCAAGAGCAGCGAGAAAGTCAGGACATACCCATGCCCTGCCATCAGCTTCAGCATGTCAGTCATAAAGAGTGTTGGATAGAGGAATCCCGCGAAAGGGTTCAGTATAACAACGCTCGGATGCGTGTCCGACGAACCGGTGTTCCGAAATTGTACTGAAGCATTTGGTCAGACTCTTCCGGGAAGTCTTGCCGATGCTCGATCACGAAGAGCTCACGGCTGATAGCTGAGAGCTATTTCTCCCGCGCCACCACAAACTCCGGAGCCCACAGCAGCGCCCGCTTTACCTCGGAGTCCGGGAACGTGCAGATCGCCTTGCGCGCCGATTCGGCATACCGTGCGGCGCGATCGTGCGCGGCCTCCAGCGAACCGTATTTCTGCAGAATCTCAAGAATCTGCGCGTGCGTCACGCCGTTGAAGGCACGATCGCGCAAGATGGTCTCAATCTGTCCGCGCTCCTCCGCGGTGCACCGCTCCAGCGCATGCACCACCGCCATGGTGACCTTACCCTCGCGCAGGTCACTGGCCACGGGCTTGCCCAACACATTTTCCGACGCCGTAAGATCCAGCACATCGTCCACAATCTGGAACGCCATCCCCAGGTCGTGGCCGTAACGTCCCAACGCTTCCTCCTGTTCGGTGGTGGCCCCGCCCAGAATCGCTCCCAGCCGCATGCACACAGAAAACAGGCACGCCGTCTTGCGGTAGATCAAATCGAAATGCTCTTCCAGCGTAATCAGCCTACCCAGCTTTTCCATTTGCAGCAGTTCGCCTTCCACCATCTGCTGCGTCAGCGCGATCAGCGTGTCCAGGATGCGGAAATTCCGTTCGTGTACCGCGATCTTGAACGCTTGCATGTAGAGCCAGTCGCCCGCCAGCACGCACTTTGAATTACCCCACTGCGTATTCGCAGCCGGCCGTCCGCGCCGGGTTTTGGCGTCATCGATAATGTCGTCGTGCACCAGCGTCGCGGTATGAATAATCTCAACCACCGCACCCAGTCGCACCGCGCCGCGCCCCTCATAATTCAACAGCTTCGCCGAGAGCAGCAGCAACGCTGGGCGAATCCTCTTCCCGCCGCCCGCCCGCAAATACTCCCCAATCTCGGTAATCGCCTGCACGCCGGAGACGGTATCGTGTTCAAACTCCTGCTCCAGTGCGGCGAGATCCTCCCGCAGCAGTTCGAATACTTCTTTCCCGTGAATGGTGGCGGACGCGCTCACTGGCCTCCGAAAGATACTCTGTGCAATAGCCGCTTCGTGTATCTGCTTCGTAGCTCTCCGCGATCTCCGCGGAAGTTCTCAGCGTACTCCGCGATCAAGCTCTAATTCGTTCTGAAATTCGTAACCTGCACATCAATCCCAAAATCATGGCCGCGCAGCATCGCAATAATTTCCTGCAGCGTGTCCCGATCCTTGCTGCTCACCCGCACCAGATCTCCCTGAATCGAAGCCTGCGCTTTTTTCTTCGAATCCTTCACCAGCTTCACAATCTCCCGCGCCTTCTCAATCGGAATTCCTTGCTGCATGGTGACGCGCCGCTTTGCGGTTCCGCCCGCCGACGGTTCTACGACGCCGTAAGTCAGCCCCTTAAGCGGAACGCCGCGCTTGACCAGTTTCGCCTGCAGCACGTCGTTCACCGCCTTGAGCTTGTATTCGTCGGCCGAGTGCAGCACGATTCCGTCCTTATCGAGCTCGATGTTCGACTTCGAATCCTTCAGATCGAATCGCTGATGAACCTCCTTCAGCGCCTGCTGGATGGCGTTCGACACTTCCGCCAGATCGATCTTGCTGACCACGTCGAAACTGTTATCGGGCATACATTTCTATTCTTTCTGAAAGGATGGAATCTTTACCAGAGGTTACCAGAACCGCCGGGTCAGCGCGCCGGAACTTTGCTTTCAGCCGTTTCAGCAATTTTGAAAAATTTGTAGAAATTCTGCGAAGTGCGTTCGCCCACTTCGTCCATTGAGAGCCCGCGCAGTTCGCCCAGCTTCCGTGCCGTTTCCTTCACGAACGCCGGTTCATTCCTCTTTCCGCGATGCGGCACGGGTGCAAGATACGGCGAATCGGTTTCAATCAGCATCCGCTCCAGCGGAACTTCCAGCGCGGCGTCGCGAATCTGCTGGGCCTTGGGAAACGTCACATTCCCCGCAAATGAAATCATGAATCCCATGTCGAGCGCCCGGTTGGCCTGCGCCCGGTTGCCGGTAAAGCAATGCAGAATCCCGCCGATCCCTTTCGGCGCCCATCGTTCCTCGATCAGTCCCAGGCAATCTTCCCACGCGTTGTCGCTGCCATCAGAAGGCCGGCAATGAATCACGATGGGCAGCTTCGCAGCCGCCGCCAACTCCATTTGCCGCGTGAACACTTCTTTCTGCACGTCGCGCGGCGAGTAGTCGTAGTGATAATCCAACCCAATCTCACCCCACGCAATCACCTTGGGATGTTTCGCCAGCCGCTCCATATTCAGGTATGAAGCCTCATCCGCGAGCCGAGCCTCATGCGGATGAATCCCGAGCGTGGCGTAAATAAAATCGTATTTCTCCGCCAGCCGAATCCCGCAATCCACCTGCGCCGGCCCGTCGCCGTTCCCGATGGCAACCATGGCCGAAAGCCCAGCCTCTCGCGCCCGCGAAATCACCGCCTCGCGATCCGCGTCAAACCGCTCGCCATCGAGATGAGCATGCGAATCAACAAACATAGATTCTTGCTTGTGTGGGAACGGGCACTCTTGCCCGTTCAGGTCGAGCGATAGCTCGACTAGGTTTTGACTTCCTACCCACGAATTCGCTAGGAATCCATCACCACAAAACAGCCAGCGAATTCCTCACTAGAAAAATCTTAAATCTAAAATCTGCAATCTAAAATCGCACGCGTTCGGAATGACAGGCCGGGCAGGACACTTCAGATTGTAGATTTCAGATTTCAGATTTCAGATTGAAAAAACTTCATCCTACTTCAGCCTCGCCCCCACCGGAACATCCTCCAAAAACCCCGCCAGCACCGGCTTCCCGCCCTCGAGCGATGCCGCCACAATCATTCCGTTGGACTCCAACCCTCGCAGTTTCCGGGGAGCCAGGTTCGCGACAATCACCACCTTGCGCCCCACCAAAGTTTCCGGCGCGTAGGCCTCAGCGATCCCCGCCAGCACCTGCCGCACCTCAGTCCCAATATCAATTTCCAACCGCAGCAGCTTATCGGCCTTGGGCACACGTTCCGCCACCTTCACCACCCCCACCCGCAGCTCGATCTTAGAAAAATCGTCGATGGAAATCTTCGCCGCCTCCGCGGGAGGGGCAGCCGCCGGCGCTACTGGAGCCACGCTCACCGGCGCAGCCGCAGCCTCCGGCTTGGCTTCCGCCGCTCCCGAATCCCTCCGCTGCTCTTCCATGTTCTGCATCCTTTCAATTGAACTCTTATCCGCGCGCGGAAAAACCGGAGAAATCTCGCCGAGCCTCGTGCCCAACTGCAACTGCCCCCACGTGAGCGTGTTCAAATCAACCTTCTGAATGTCCCCGAGCCCCATCTGCGTCCATATCTTCGTCGTCGCCTCCGGAATCACCGGATGCGCCAGCGCCGTCGCAATCCGCAGCGCCTCCGCCGACGTGTAAAGCACCGTGGCCAGTCGCGACCGGCTTTCCTCATCCTGCTTCTCGCCCAGTGCCCACGGCTCATTCTCAACAATGTATTTATCCACAGCCGCCACCAGCCCCCATGCCGTCTCCAGCGCCCGCGAAAACTGAAACTGATCAAACAGCGTCCCAAATTCGCTGATGGTTTTCCGCGCAGTCGCGGCAATCGCCGCATCACCAGCGGTGCGCGAAGCCGCGCCTGACGGATACGGAACTTCACCCTTGAAGTACCGAGTGATCATCGTCAAAGTGCGGCTCGCCAGATTCCCAAGTCCGTTCGCCAGATCAGAGTTGTACCGCTGCACCAGCGCGTCGAACGAAAACGATCCATCCTGCCCAAACACCACTTCACGCAGCAGGAAATATCGCAGCGCGTCCGCCCCCAGCACGTCAAGGATCGTTTCGGTTCGCACAATATTGCCGCGCGATTTCGACATCTTGCTTTCTTCAAACAGCAGCCAGCCGTGCGCCACAATCGTCTTCGGCATCGCCAGCCCCGCCGCCATCAGAAACGCTGGCCAGTACACGCAATGAAAACGAACAATCTCTTTTCCGATCATCTGCACATCGGCCGGCCAGAATTTCTTGAACGCTTCCTGCGCCCCCGCGTGCGACGATCCATATCCGATCGCGGTGATGTAGTTCGCCAGCGCGTCGAACCACACGTAGATCACATGCTCAGGATCGTCCGGCACGGGAATGCCCCACGAAAACGTCGACCGGCTGATCGACTGATCACGCAGACCCGACTTCACAAACGAAATCACTTCATTGCGCCGCGCCTCCGGACGGATGAAGTCGGGATTCTTATAAAGCTCCAGCAGTCTGTCTTGAAATGCCGATAGCTTAAAGAAATAGTTTTCTTCGTGCACGGTTTCAGTAATCCGCCCGCAAGTCGGGCAGGGATCGCCGGGCTGCGCACCATCCACATACAACTCATCCGAAACGCAATACTGCCCCGTATAAGTGCCCTTGTAGATGTACCCATTGTCACGAAGTTTCCGGAACAATGCCTGCACCCGCTTCTTGTGCCGGTCTTCGGTGGTGCGGATGTAGTCGTCGTTCGAAATTCCCATCCGCTTCCACAGGTTGCGGAACTCCGCCGAAATCTCGTCCGCATACTGCTGTGGAGTTTTCCCCGCCGCCTGCGCCGCCCGCTCGATCTTCTGACCGTGCTCGTCGGTCCCGGTAAGAAAAAAAGTCTCCGCCCCCAGCATGCGCTGCCGCCGCGCAATCGTGTCGCAGGCAATCGTCGTATAAGCGTGGCCAATATGCGGCCGCGCATTTACGTAATAAATCGGCGTCGTGATGTAAAACTTTCGAGTCATTCCGCTCTCTGGTTTCCGAATCCCGTAAGTGTTTACTCAGCGATCTCCGCGGCCGATCTCCGCGTCCTCTGCGATAAAGTTCTCGACTCCACTAGCCGCGACTCCTGCCCAAATAGGCCTCGACCGCCCCGCCCATGACGGTCTTGAGCGGCACATGATGCTCCGCCGCAATCCGCCGGCAATCCTCATACTCCGGCGCAAAGTTAGTAACGCTCCCGTTCATGCTCGCAATCTTGATCCGAACGTCGCCCCACTGGGTCTGCACGTTCTCCCAGCGCCGCGCCAGAGTCTGCCGCATTTCCTCGCGCCGCCGCACACCCAACGTCGTAGTCTCGGTAAAGATCAGCTGCGTCAGTTTTCCCGCATCATCCGGCTTGCACAACACCGTCAGCAGCGTCCCCGGACGGCTCTTCTTCATCTGCACCGGCATGCCAAACACATCCAGGGCGCCTTCTTCCAGCAACTTGTCCATCACATATCCAAACACCTGCGGATTCAAATCGTCGAGATTCGCTTCCAGCACTGTGATCGTCTCCGTCGCGGTCTTCTCCGCCAACGACGCTACCGCGGCCGTTTCCCCGCTCACCAGCCTCACCACATTCGGATGCCCGGGAAAATCCCGCGACCCCGCCCCATACCCCGACTTCTTTATCGTCATTTTCGGAAAGGAAGTAAAACGCCGCGCCAAAGTTTTCACAATCGCCGCGCCCGTAGGCGTTAGCAACTCCGCCTGCAGCCCGGACGAATACACCGGCGCATCCTTCAACAACTCCACCGTCGCCGGAGCCGGAACCGGAAATGTCCCGTGCGCGCACTTCACCATCCCGCCGCCCACGTTCAATGGCGAGCAGATAATCTCATCCACTCCCAGCGCCTCCGCTCCCACCGCCGCGCAAACAATATCTACCAAAGCATCCACCGCCCCCACTTCGTGAAAATGCACGCTCTCGATGGAAATGTTGTGAATCTTCGCCTCCGCCGCCCCGAGCGCCTCAAAAATCGCGATCGCCGTATTCTTCGCAGGGGAAGAAATCGCCGCCGCAGAAATAATCTCCCGAATCTCCGTCAGCCCCCGCTCATGCTTGTGTGAGTGAGAGTGCTTGCGTGGGAGCTGGCTACTCGCCGGCTCGCTTTCATGTTCGTGCGGATCATCATGGGAATGTTCATGGTGCCCATGAGAATGCTGATGATCATGCTGCTCCCGCCGCTCCCAATACTCCTCCCGCGGCAAGTCCTTCTCCCCATTCACCCACACATCCACCTTAGTGGCCGAAATTCCACTCCGCATCACCCGCGAAATCTCCAGCCGCGCTCCCACTCCAAGCGCCGCCACTGTCTCTTCGAGCACCCGCGCGGGAACCCCGGCATCCACCAGCGCGCCCAGAAACATGTCGCCGCTGATGCCCGAGAAACATTCAAGATATGCAATGCGCATAAGAAAATCGTCGTTGGTCGTCGGTCCTTGGTCGTCCGCCAAAACTTAACGCTCCGGATCACCTCGGAGCGGCCAACGACCAATGACGAACGACCAACGACGGAATCCTTCATCATAGGGAACCCCGCATGCTCCGTCAAACCTGCGCCCGCCGCGCACTCTGCTACAATCACTATCTTCTTCAACACTTTAGAGGGACTCCTTGTATCGTCATCTGCAGCGCCGACTGGCCGACGCCGTGCGTGCTTTTCTGCGCCGCGCCTACGGTCTCGAACTTGACTCCATCATCATCGAGCAGCCGCCCAAAGTCGAGCTCGGCGAGTACGCTCTGCCGCTGGCTTTCGAGTTAGCGAAGAAACTGCGCAAGCCTCCGCGCAAAATCGCAGAAGAAATTGTCGCAGGTCTCGGCCCGGTCGATGGTTTCGACCAGCTCGAAGTCGCGGGCGCCGGATACCTGAACGCCCGCGTCAATCGCGCAACCCTGGCTGCCGCCCTCGCCGCGGGCCAGAATCCTCCCGCCAACATTCCGCCGGGAAAGATTCTGGTCGAGCACACCAGCATCAATCCCAACAAGGCTGCCCACATCGGCCACTTGCGTAACGCCATCCTCGGAGATACTTTCGTCCGCCTGCTGCGCTACGCGGGCAGGGAGGTCGACGTCCAGAACTACATCGACAACACCGGCGTTCAGGTTGCCGACGTAGTCGTTGGCTTCACGCACATCGAAAAAAAATCCCGCGCCGAAATTGAAACCCTCACAAAGAAACCGCACTTCGACTCTTACTGCTGGGACCTCTACGCCCGCGTCTCGCAGTGGTATGGCGAAGGGAAGGAAAAGAATAAAGAAAATCTGCAGGTCCGCGCGCAAACGCTGCACGCCATCGAAGATGCCTCGAGCGAAACGGCTGCCATCGCCGAGCTCATCTCCACCTCCGTCCTCCGCCGCCATCTTGAGACCATGGACCGTCTCGACATCGAATACGATTTCCTCCCGCGCGAGAGCGAGATCCTCCACCTGCATTTCTGGGATGCCGCCTTCACCAAACTAAAGGAAGTGGGCGTCCTTACCTTCGAGAGTGAAGGCAAGAATAAAGGCTGCTGGATCATGCGCCGCGCCGGAACCAGCAAGACTCATGGAGCCGCGGACGCCTCGTCCGCGGAAGCCACCACCGAAGCAGACGACCTCGATACCGTGCTCTCGAACATCGGGACAAATTTCGGCCGTAGCGCGCAGGCCCCCAACCAGATTTCCGAAGAAGACCAGAAAGTAATCGTCCGCTCCAACGGCACCGTCGGCTACGTCGGCAAAGACATCGCCTACCACATGTGGAAGTTCGGCCTGCTGGGCCGCGATTTCAGCTACCGCAAGTTCTACCGCTATCCCAACAACCACGACTGCTGGATCTCCACCACTCCCGACGACGCAGCCGCCGAAAAGAATCATCCCCACTTCGGCGACGTTGCCGAAATCTACAACGTCATCGACGCTCGCCAGTCCGAAGCGCAAAGCACTGTCATCGAAGCCCTGCGCGGACTCGGCCACAACGAAGCCGCCGACCACTACACCCATTTTTCCTACGAGATGGTCGCCCTCACCCCGCGCTGCGCAGCCGAACTCGGCTACCAGCTCAGCGACGAAGACAAAGCCCGCTCCTACATCGAAGTGAGCGGCCGCAAAGGTTTCGGCGTGAAAGCCGACGACCTGCTCGACCAGCTCATCGCCTCCGCCAAAAAAGAAGTCGACTCGCGCCATCCCCAGCTCAGTGAATCCGAGCGCGAATCCATCGCAACCCAAATCGCCATCGGCGCTCTGCGTTATTTCATGCTGAAGTACACCAAGCAGTCGGTGATCGCATTCGATTTCAAAGAAGCTCTCAGCTTCGAAGGCGAAACCGGACCCTACGCCCAATACGCCGCCGTCCGCGCCACCAGCATCTTCAAAAAAGCGGGTCTGGATCCCGATAGCTTCGCAACTCGTGTGAAGACGGGCGCGCCCGTCCTGCCAGCGCAAAGCGCGGCGGCATCTATCCCCGCGGCCGACTTGGCCGAATTCCTAACCAACGATTCCGGCAACGAATCCGCCGACGAATTTTGGTCCCTCTGGCTCGCCGCCGCCCAAACCTCGTACGTCGTCGACAAGTGCATCGCCACCACCGAACCCGCCTATCTAGCCAAACACGTCTTCCAGCTGGCGCAACTCTTCAACGCCTTCTACCATCGCTATCCCATCCTCAGCGAACCCGACGAAAAGCGAAAACAATTCCTGCTCGCAACCGTCGCCGTAGTCCGCCGCGAACTCATCGCCACACTGGCCGTCATGGGCATCACCGTCCCGCCGGTGATGTAATGGACCCTGTAACGGACCATGCAGCCGCGGACGCCTCGTCCGCGCGCTCTTCACTCCGGAACCCAACTCCGAACCCAGATTCGCAACCAATCTCAACCTCAAGCCTTGCCTCGTCTTTCCCCGCGCACTAGATTTGTAAATGCAAGCGACGTCTCTTCGCTTCCGCCGTTTCAGGAGCATCGATGTTTTCTTCTCACGCCCGCAGCATTCCGATCGCGCTGATTTTCGTCGCCGCCGTTTTCTGCTCAAGGATTTCGTACGCTCAGCGGGAACCGGCGCCAACTCCGCAAACTCAAGCAAGCGAGACTCCGGCGCAAGCCCCAGCCGCCCACCGTCCCACCATCGGCGTAGCTCTCGCCGGCGGCGGCGCGCTCGGCCTCGCCCATATCGGCGTGCTGCAATGGATGGAAGAAAATCACATCCCGGTCGACAAACTTGCCGGCACCAGCATGGGCGCACTGGTCGGCGCCGTGTTTGCCACCGGACGAAGTGGCGTCGAGATGCGCGAGTTCGTCAAAACCATCCATTGGGACGAAGCCCTGCTCGCCGAACCCAGCTACGCTCAACTTTCCTACCGCCGCAAACAAGACCGCCGCGACTACCAATTCGGCGGCGAACTCGGCCTCAAGCACGGCTTCAACGGTCCCAACGGATTCGATCCCGGCCACGGCGTCGGCCTCGTGCTCGACCGCATGTCCTTCGCTTATTCCACCATTTCCAGTTTCGACGATCTGCCCACGCCCTTCCGCTGCGTCGCCACCGATCTGCTCACCGGACAGGCCGTCGTGTTCCATGACGGTTCATTGGCGCAGGCTCTGCGCGCCTCCATGGCTATCCCCGGCGTGTTCACTCCGCAGGAACTCAACGGCAAAGTGCTGGCCGACGGCGGCATGGTCGATAACCTTCCCACCGACGTTGTCCGCCAGATGAATGTGGACGTTGTCATCGCCGTCGATATCGTCACCCAACCGCCCACCCCCACGCAGTTCGAAAGCTTGAGCGGAGTGCTCACCCGCGCCGTCGACGTGATGGTCCTCGACAACGAGCGCCGCGCATTGCAACTCGCCGACGTTGTCGTTTCCCTCGATCTCGGCAAGCTGGGAGCATTCGATTACGACAAGGCGGAAACCATCATCGACCTGGGCTACAAGGCCGCAGCCGCGAAGGCAGCCGCGTTGCGCCCCTTCGCTGTTTCCGATGCCGACTGGCAAACCTACCTCGCCGAGCGCGAGGCCCGCAAACGGTCTCCGGAAAAATCTCCGGAGCTTCTCGAAGTCACCGGCGTCAGCGGAGACCAGCAGCAACGTCTTGAAAAACGATTGCAGAAAACTCTGCACATCGATAATGGAAAAGACCTCGGCAACAATCTCAACATCGACAAGCTCGATGCCCGCCTCACCCAGATCGTCGGCGAAGGCCGCTTCGATCGCATGGGCTACGAAGGTTTCATGCAGAACGGCGTCCCCGGCCTGCGCGTGGTCGCGCATGAAAAATCCTACGGACCGCCCTTTGTCGATCTCGCCGTCAACGTCGACGGCTCCGGCGTGGCCGCCTTCGACGTCTCCGGAGGCGCCCGCGTCACGTTCATGGACATCGACCATCACGGCGGCGAGTGGCGCAACGATCTTCTTTTCGGTTCCAGCAATCTCGCCGCCACTGAGTTCTATCAGCCCCTGGCCATGAGCCGATTCTTCGTCGCACCCTTCGCCTTTGCTTCCAAGTTTGCCCGCAATTCCTTCACCGGAGAAACTCGCGTCGCCGTCTTCGGCGACGAACGCGCCGGAGGCGGATTCGATTTCGGCTACGACTCCGGCCGCCGCAGCGAGATCCGTCTCGGCTACGAAATCTTCACCGGCAAACTCGATCCCCTCATCGGCAGCGCCGGACTTCCCACCGTCAGCGGCAACACCGGTGAATTCCGCCTGCGCTATGTCTGGGACGGCCAGGATAGCCCCAGCGTTCCCAGCCGCGGCTTTCGCGTCGTGTCGAATCTTTCGCGCGTCCTGCAGAGCCCCGACCTCGCCCATCCCATCACGCAGCTCGACGTGCAAACTTCCACCTTCGCGCCTCTCGGCGCCAAGACCTCGCTTTTCTTCATCGCCTCCGCCGGCACCAGCTTCCACGGCACTGCCGGTCCCTTCCAGGTTTTCGCGCTGGGCGGCCCCTTCCATCTCGGCGCCTATCTGCCGCAGGAATTTCTCGGCAACCACTACGGATATTCGTCTGTAGGATTTCGCCGCGAGTTCTATCGCCTGCCGCAGCTGGTCGGCGGAAAAATCTACTGGGCCGGCTGGTACGAAGCTGGCACCGTCTTCAACGATCCCGACTCGGTCGTGGTGCGCGGCACCTTCAATCTCGGCGTAATCGCCGAAACCATCGCCGGCCCGCTCGCCCTGGCCGGCAGCATAAGCCCCACCGGCCAAAGCCGCATAAACTTCTCCATCGGCAGATTGTTCTAAGAGGCGGGCGCGCCTTCCTGAACGCGTTCTTTGCGAGAAAGCCCGCCCCGAGCGGTCCCTGACTTCTGACCTCTTCGTAATCTACCTCTCCGGAATTGCGGGAGCGGGCCTTACCGTGATCGCACTCGCCACATAGCGAGCCCCGTCGAAGTCTGCAGTCACCATCACATCCGACCCTTCGTGGAGATTGCGGCTCACCGGGAAGCGGGCAGAATCAAAGAACACGTCATAGCGTTTGTCGTCCCGGGGATCGACCACCACCAACAGCCCTGAGTGCACGTCCAGCGATGCGACATTTCCAACAAACACAAACGCAGTTCCCGGAGTCGCCAGAATAGAGACCTGGCTGGCCACACCATGACCTTTATTGTCGGATTGGAATTTGACGGAGATCAAAGTTCCCGCCACCAGATCTGCCGCGCCAGGCTCAGCTGAGGAATACGCAGCCTGACCCCGGCGCGCGAAGGCCGTGCCTTCGGGCACCTGGAATCTGACGAGTTGACGAGACAGAGCGTCACGCACCGTCAATTCATGGTCAGTAGGATCGTAGCTCGTCACCTGACCCTGCGACTCGCCTTCCGGTAACACCGACAACATGCGGATGCTGCGCGCAAACACGGTTGTTCCATCCAGAACGGTCTCCACCGAAACGTGGTCGCCCGCGCGCAGATCGCGGATCGAGCTTCGTATTCCATCCCGATAGATCTGCGTACGTTCGTCAAAAAGAACCTTCATCGACCGCCCACCGAACACATCCAGCGTAAGCTGGTCCCGAACCCCGTCCACTGCACGAATTGCGCCCCCGATCACGGTGCTCTTTCCCCTTGGCATTGGCGGCAGGCTGGACGCTGCCGCTGAAGCTCCTACGAGTGATGCGGATGAAGGCGCGCCCTGATCTTGTGCTGACTTCGACCCGCCAGACGACGACAACTGAGCAAATGCCACGCTGCTAAGAATCGCTAAAGCTAAGAAACGACACATTTAAGACACCTCTACCCGTTACCTGGATTTTCGCCGTGTATTGGATGGTGAAAAGTGACCAGCAGTGGTCCCAGGGTGCTCTTCCGCGGCGAAAATGTTGCATGCGGATCGCATTTCGACGACAAGGCAACGCATTCCCACTCGGCGCATCCAAGACCAAGCTGATGGGGAACCAAGTATGCTTCGTAAACCACTGAGTTTGCTGGCGATAATTGCTGTCATCGCGTGCTTCGGCCCTCGGAGTGCACAGGCAGGTGATCTCAAACTCACCCTCCCCAGGCACAGCGAGCTCACGTTGGTGCAGCGTCTCAACCGCGAAGGGGTTGACGCGATTCGCAAGCAACAGTACGAGAAAGCTGAAACACTGTTTTACAAGGCGTATCTCTTCGATCCCGGCGATCCGTTTACTTTGAACAACTTGGGCTACATTTCTGAGCTGCAGGGGCAGTTGGAACGGGCGCAAAAGTTCTACGCGCTGTCGGCGGAGCAGGCAACCGACGCTGTGATTGACCGCGCCAACGCTAAACGCCTGGAAGGAAAGCCGATGCGGGACGCTTTCGGCACCCTGCAGGACAAGCCGATGCGGGTAAATCGCATGAATGTTGAGGCGGTCCGGCTTTTATCCGCCGGACGAGCCCCGGAAGCTGATCTTTTGCTGCAGAAAGCGCTGGCTATGGATCCGCACAACATCTTCACCTTGAACAACATAGGCGTTGCCAATGAGGCGCGCGGAGATTACGACGAGGCCCTGGCCGATTACCTTGCGGCCGCCGATTCACATTCTAAAGAACCAGTCATCGTCACGCTGAACCGCGCGTGGAGAGGCAAACCGGTCAGCCTGATGGCCGCGGATAGCGCGAAAAAGCTCAGAGAACGCATGCAGAAAGCGACCGGCTCCGAGGCACAGGCTGCGTTACTCGCCGTGCGCGGGGTTTCGGCGACCAATCGCAATGATTGGCCGACAGCGCGGAAAGACTTTCTGAAGTCTTACTCGCTTGATCCGTACAGTGCATTCTCACTCAACAACATTGGTTATCTCTCGGAAAGGGATGGCGACCTCGAGACTGCGGACTTCTTCTATGCCAGGGCCGAGAAAGCTGAGGACGCCAAGGTCCGGGTTGGACTTGCGACCCGAAGTTCCGCTGAAGGGAAGCACCTTTCTGCAGTGGCCATCGATAGCGATCAGAAAGTGGACGGCAGGATTATCCAGGAGAACCAGGCGAGACGCCGGCATGCCGGCCCGATCGAACTGAAGCACCGTGACGACACTCCGGTGCTGGAACCCACGGCGTCGCCGGACGAGCCGCAGTCGCCGGGCGCTACGTCAACCCTAGAACCAGCAACCGTTGCCCCATCCACTGTTGCCCCATCCACTGTTGCCCCGTCAACGGTTGCCCCATCCACCACTTCCCAAACAACAGCTTCGCAACCGCTCCAATAGCAACCATGAATCCTTGTCGATCAATTTCTTGTCGATCAGTTTCTTTTCGATCAATTCTCGCCAATCGAAGAACTCATCTATGAACTCATCCATGAACGCTAAGACCGCTTCTCCTATAACCGTTTCCCCCTTCGGTTCAAGCAAATCCCTGATACTCCTGTCTCGACTTCTGTTGCCCCCGAGCCCAGACGGCGCACCGCTTCTGCCGACACCTGCAGAACTGGGCATTGCAGAAATGAGCCGCGAAGAATTTGATGAGATGCTGGCCTTGGCCAGCTCCCATCACGTGGTGATGCGCGGGCTGAAAGTTTTTCTCCAGGTCATGTTCCAGGCCAAAGACGAGACCCGCACGGAGTGGGCGGCCACCGCGCTTGCGGCGGAGGGTGCGCGCATTGAACACGCGATGACGTTCCTGACGGCGGTTTGCGCCGCGTTCGAAGCCAAGGGACTGAACATTGCAGTGATTAAATCTCTCGATCACTGGCCGGATCTGGGCAGCGATCTGGATCTCTACACCAACGCGCCCTCGGCGGATGTGCTGCGCCTGATGAAGGAATTTTTCAACGCAGAAGTTTCGTCGCGCAGCTGGGGCGACCGACTGGCCCGCAAATGGAACTTCGCGATTCCCGGATTACCGGAGTCGGTTGAGATTCACATGGGCCGCCTGGGGCAAACGGGCGAGCAGGTGGGAATCGCGAGCTCTTTAGCAGGACGTTCCCAGCTCGCGCATTTCGGAAACCATACGTTTCGCGTGCCGGTGGCCGCGGACCGCCTGATGATCTCCTCTCTGCAACGGATGTACCGGCATTTCTATTTCCGGCTGTGCGACATTGTCGACACGGCCGCGCTGGCGGCCACTGGCGCCATCGACTACGAAGACCTGCGCTTTGCGGCCAAATCTGCCGGCATCTGGAAAGGCGTTGCGAGTTATCTGGCGATTGTGTCGGACTACGTGAAGTACTATCGCGACAAAGGTCTCGAACTGCCGGCCTTCGTGACCATTGCCGCGAGATTCGGCGGCAGCGAGATTCACTTCCACCGAGGTTTCCTGCGGATCCCGATCATGCCGCAATCGGCCAAACTCTACGGCTCGCAACTGACGACCCTGCTGCTGAATCGCGAGTTGCGGAATAGCGTGCGACTCAGCTTGTTGCCCTGCCTGGCCACGGCAGCGGCGGTGGGGCAGAAGATTACCGGGAGCGATAAGGGGATCTGGTAGGCTGATGATGAAATTCCGCCCCCTCCAAAGAGCTCAAGGGACGGGCCACCCGCAGCGAGGAATGCGATGGTGACGATTGCGCATCTTGCAATACTTCCAGGCTGGAACTCCCTCGACTCGGTTAGGCGTGCACACAGCGAGCTAGAAGCAGCAGGACTTGTTTCCTTCTTGCTACTAGTCGTGATGGAAGCGTTGGCGCACAATTCCACGAATGAGCAGAGAAAGCACCTCTTTGACTCAATAGGCATTTGGTTCTTTGCAATAGCCATCTTTTGCGAAATCGGCGGATATTGGTACGGCCAAAGAAACGATGATCTATCGCAAGAAGTGATCAGTACTTTGGACAGCAGGGCGCAGGATGCTGCTGATAAAGCGTCCAAGGCGGTAGCTGATTCCAACGATGCCGAAACCAAATCAAGCGGTGCTCTAGATAAGGCTGGCACGGCCCAAGAGAAAGTCGCCGCAGTTGCTAAACGAGCCGAAGATATTGACGCTGATCTAGCTCGCACCCAATATTTACTCTCAGGACGTTCGGTTGTTGACCCCGACTCATTGGTTAAGCAATTGAGACAGTACAAGGGCCAGATGTCCCGCAGCCGTCCGTGAAAACTCTCCACCCGCGCGTTCTGCGTCGGCCTGCCCGGTTGAATGTGCAGCAACTCGATCTGCCGTTCCACGCACCACGCCAGAAAATGCCGACTGGTCAACTCCGGCCCGTTGTCGCAGCGAATCGCTTGCGGCAGTCCGCGCTTGGCCACGATCGCGTCCAACACCCGCGTCACTCTGCGGCTGGCAAAGCTCGTGTCCACTTCCAACGCCAGACACTCGCGCGTGTACGCATCCACTACGCTCAGCACCCGGATCGCCCGCCCGCACTCCACCGCATCGTGCACAAAATCCAGCGCCCACTCCTGGTTCGCCGAAGTCCGCGCCAGTAGCGGCTTTCCCTCGCGTACGCAATGCTTCCGTTTCTTCCGCCGGATCATCAGCCCCGCCTCCCGATACACTCGATGCACCCGCTTGTGGTTCACATGCTCTCCCGCGCGGCCCAGCAAAACCTGCAGCCGCCGATAGCCGAAGCGCGGTTTCTCCGTGCGTATTGAGTCATATAACAGCGAGCCGGATGAAAGCCTACTCTGCGGCCAGCTTCTGTCTGCGGTACACGCGGCGGAAATGAATACGCCAGAGGACTTTTGCGGCCGACTTGTCGCGGTAGGAACACCTTCAACTGGCGTGGCAATCTCAGGCCCAAATATCCAGCAGACACTTGATTTAGCACAAATATTGAGCCACACCGTGGACCTCGGCATGGGAGGCGTCACATCTGGGATTAAGGCCACAGAATTGACAATTCTGGTAGGGGCTAAACCACCATTCAGGATCGGACAGGCGCGGGGGGTTAAGGCTCCCACCAAAAAGAAAACGAGCAGCCAGAGTGCCAAACCGTAGCGCTGTGGATGCCACACGGCACCACTAGCAAGTCTGGTCCGGTTAGAGTCGGGCGTACGTGGCGGCGGCTCCCAGGTCTCGCAAAAGCGGCGAGACCTGGGGCACCCTAACAGGAACCAAATCAAAATCCCAAGTTGCTAACAGTCGGGAATCCCACCCTTTGCAAAGAACGCAAAGGATGGGGCACCCTGCGATTGGGCCTGGGCGGGCGGAAAAAGAACCTACCAAAACTTCCATCTGGGTTTGGCGATTCGCAGAATTTCGAATACGGACTCGTGCTTTTCGTCATACCGGAAGCCGACTACCTCTTTTGCCATGCGAATCGGAATGTCGAAAATTCGGTCGACTTCGGGGTCTTCACTCACGCGCGCGAATTGTTCTGCGCGAATGCGTGCGAGTGATTCCGGTAGTGTTCCCTTGATCGCCAAAATGGTCTGGAGCCTGGGCCTACACTGTTTGCAGTGTCCAAGTCCTTGGGGCGTCGTGGCGGAGGCTCCCAGGTCTCGCAAAAGCCGCGAGACCTGGGGCACCCAACCGGAACCAAGTCAAAATCCCAAGTGGCTTACAGTCGGGAATCCCACCCTTTGCAAAGAACGCAGAGGATGGGCCAGCCTTGTCCGGTACCAGGGATGGGGCACCCCGACAGGAGAGAAGTCTTACTTTGAGCCGTAGACGTTTAGTTCGCCTTGCGGATTTGTTGCTGTCGATAGATCGTGTGCGGTCCCGATATAAACTTTCCCGTTGGCGACGATCGGGGAGGTGAACTTGATTCCGTATCCCGGGGCATCCCCGGTGTTGATTCCACTGTTGTACAGCTCATTGATCAGGTTGTTGGAATCGTAGGCGCGCAGCGTTGCAGTTGTCGGGGCTGTGGCGGTTGGGTTCTGGTTCTGGATCGGATTTCCGTGGTCGACGATCCACAGGACCCCGTCCGCGGTGCCGTTGGCAGAAATAAAAGTCGTGGTGCCATTGCTGCCGAGCTGCATGGCGGGTGAACTCACCAGGCCCGGAGTCAAGGTCGTCGAATATTCAAACTGAACGATCCCGACGGGGATGGTGGTTGCCGTGGGAGTGATTCCGACATAGACCGATCCGTTGAAGTAGGACGCCGTCGAGAAGAACTCGTAGGAATTGACGTTAGTGGTCCAGGTTCCCGCTCCAGGGTATCCGAGAACATCGGTGCAACTTGTGGGATAGGGATCGAAACCCTGATCGGTCAGGACGCCGGGAACGGTTTGCGTTGCTCCCGCGTCGAGGGCCTGCTCATGGCCCAGAGTTGCCGTGTTCACCAGATAGAGCGTTCCGGTTTTTCCTGCCGCCAGGGCTTGCGTACTTCCTGGAATCAACAACAAACCGCCCGAAGCCAAGTCTGCGTCGTGGCAATTCATGAAGCGATAATCGTCGGGGGTGAAGTAGTCGGTAGGTTCACCGGATGCCCCTGGTGTCGCTGGTGTCCCTAGTGTCCCGTCGCTCGGGAACTTCAGCACCGAGTCGCCCCAGGCCGTCATCCCGTCCCATGGTCCGTTTCCGGTGGTGATGTATATATTGCCGTTTGCGTCGGCAGCCGGGCCGCCGCCGCCCATCCAGACCCCTCCGGCGCTGGCGTAGGGACCCTCGCCGTTCAGGTTGGGACTGGCATTGAAGACGCCGGTCTGGGCCAGGGACTGGGCGCCATAAGCCAGCAGCCATCCACTGTGACAACCACCGAAACCTATGTAGACCGTGGCGTTGGCCAGAAGCAGAGCCGCGCGCTGCACACAGGATGTGTTCAGCGTGTCCACACCGTTTAGCGAATCTGAATTCGTGCCCGGCACGGAAGCCTGAATGGTTACCGGTCCGCCAAATTTTTGTCTGCCGGTGGTGATATCGAGAGCATTCAGGCGGAAAGTGGAAGCGCCCGTTGCGGTGAGGGTTTGCGTCGAAACCACATACAAGGTATTCGACGTCATATCGATCACCGGCGTGGACGTGATGCCTTGAAACGGCTGAATGGGACCATCGGTCATCGGCGTTTCGCCCGACTGCAGCAGCGAAGTCTGCCACAAAGGCGTGCCGGTGCCATAGTTGTCGGAATCAAAGGCGTACACGCTGTCTTTTTCGGTTGCCGCAAACACCACGTTGGAGGCGCTGCCGGCGATGGTCAGGTGCGACACGAGCAGCGGCTGCCCGTACTCGTATCCATCCAACAGGTAAGAGAAGAGCTTGCCAAAGGTTTCAGGAGTTACGGTGGTTGGCGACAGCAATGCCTCGGTCGGGTTCAAACCGGTGCGCTGCGCGTCAAAGTGCCACATTACGACATTTGTCCCAGCCATGACCGTAAGCGACGCATTCCCGCTGATTCCGCTTAGCGACGCCGTGACCGTCGTGGAATCTGCAGTTGCTCCGGTGGCGAGGCCGGTCGAATTTATGGTCGCTACAGCTGGCGTCGTGGCGGCCCAGGTGGCGGTGGAACTTACATTTGCCGTCGAGCCGTTGCTGTAGGTGGCCGTGGCGGTGAACTGCTGTGTGGTGCCCACTACAACGCTTGCGGAGGCTGGCAATACCGAGATCGAGGTCAAAGCCGCGGTGGTCGCGGTTACGGTGAGTGACTCAGACCCGCTGATCCCGTTTAGCGACGCAGTCACCATGGTCGAGCCCGCGGCAACTCCGGTGGCCAGGCCGCTCGAATTTATGGTCGCGAACGCTTGCGTCGCCATGGTCCAGGCGGCGGTGGAGCTTACATTGGCCGTGGAGCCATCACTGTAGGTGGCCGTGGCGGTGAACTGCCGCGTAGCGCCCACTGCAACGCTTGGGCTGGACGAGGTTACTGAGACGGACGCGAGAGTCTTGATCGGGGGCGGCGTGCTCGCGACCCCTCCGCATCCCGTGTTTACGATCACCAGCGGGAGTGAAAAAAGGCAGGCGAGGATGGAAAGGAACGAGCGACGACGAATGGCCAAGTGTATTAATCTCCCCGATTATTCATTTCCCCAAGAAGAGCGAGAAAGCGAAGAACGCGCGATATAGCATCCGCAATCGTCGCGAGGGAACGGGGCGCAACGAGATCTCCACCCGTCGTGTTGCGCGCGCGGAGACGTGCTTTAGTTGCAGGATCTTAATCGGGGGTTGCCCCGAACCTGCAAAGGAACCCAATCATGGCGCGCCGCGAATCTTTGTGAAAAGGACTATGCACTTCCGATTGATTCTTAAGGCGTTTACCGTTGACCGTACCGGGAAGGCTGTATTACTGTTTGGGCAACATTAGTGAAATCTAGTGAAATTTTAGAATCCGAACGTCACTGATCGGTGAGTTCGATCAGGATTGACCGGATCAAGCAAGTTTCAGCGAGACCACAGGGGCAACGTCCCGTTCGCGTCGGGCCTAGTCCATTCATTAGGTAGTGCCACACCTTGTGATTCCACAAGGACGCGTTCCATACCAGATTACCGGGAGACCTGGGCATGAAAACTTTCTACCGCTTCCTCGCCGTGTTTTTGATGATGGCGACTTCGGCGCTCGCGACTGTCACCGTCAGCAGCCCAAGTAACGGCACTACCGTCGGCTCGCCGGTGGCGTACGTGGCGACCGCGACCACGACTACTTGTTCGTCAGGCGTTGCCTCCATGGGCATTTATGTGGATGGCGCGCTCGTCTACGTGGTGAACGGCGCGAGCATGAATACAACCTGGAGCCTCGGCCCGGGCAGTTACACGACTGTTGTGGAAGAGTGGGACCATTGCGGCGGCGCAAGCTATACGACGGTGGGGATTACAGTCGCCAGCCAAACCGGGGTATTTGTGACCTCGCCGGCGAACAACAGCTCGGTGGTGTCGCCGGTGAATTATGTGGCGACAGCGACCACGACTACCTGCTCGGCGGGCGTGGCATCCACTGGAGTCTATGTAGACGGCACACTGACGTACGTCGCGCAGGGAGCGAGCCTGAACACAAACCTTTCCTTGAGCAAAGGCTCGCACAAAACGGTCGTGGAAGAATGGGACAAGTGTGGTGGAGCGGCTTACTCCACCTTAGGGGTCACGGTGACGAGCAGCGCGGCTAAACTTTCGAATCTCCAGGCCAATAAAGGCTGGGACAGTTGGGGTCAGCTTCCGCCCGCCTATGTGGACTGTTCCCCCTGTTCCGGACTCGACTGGTCGATGGCGTACGGAATCACATCGCCGGCGAAAAGCGGAGATGCCACCCAATTCAATACCAGCGGAACGACTGCTTACGGAGTTGTGCTGTGGTACAACCCCGTGATTGGCCAATTCTCAACGCAGGGACTGCCCGACACGGGGCATACGCTTCTGCCGACTCTGCATAACTTTATCTACGATACCGACTTCTACGTGACGAATCTCTCCGCGACCCAGGCATTGGAATTTGATGTCAGCATGTACATGAATTCCGTCGGAATGTTCTGGGGGACCCAGTGCAACCATTTAGGGGACGGGGACTGGGATTACTTGAACAACGCGACACAAAAATGGGTGTCGACCGGGGTTGCATGTAATCTCGTCAAGGGCTGGAACCACCTTACGCTCCAGGTGCAGAGAGAATCGGGCAATTCGCTTCTGTATCAGTCGATCACGTTCAACGGTTCGACGGCCACCATCAACGCGACGTCTTCGTCTTTCACAGTGCCATCCAGCTGGTACGGCATCACCGTGAATTACCAGATGGACGGGAACTATAAGCAGACGTCAAACGCCACGTACCTGGACAACTTGAGTCTCACGTATTGGTAGAGGGAGGAACAGCAGGAGAACTTGGATATAAGCCGAGGATAAATTCGATGAAATCGCTGATTGCGTTTATCTTGTTTTTCACCGCGGCGTGCTCGGCACAATTTCGCGCGACCACCAACATGCAGGGGAGCCCGTTTACGACTTGCGTCTACTCGGCCTGCAATCCTGGGGGAGAAAACACGCCCACCAGTACGGTGAATGAGCTGCTGACAACGAAGGGATTTAACGGCGACCTTCTGCTGGGGGTCAGTGGCCCGGAATATTCCAACGCCCTGTTCTTTCAGAAAATTGGCGCGACTACCGCCAATAATCTCGTGGCGGAGTGGAACGTCTACCTTCCCAGCCAAACGGCGGATTATGCGCAAGCGCTGGAGTATGACACTTTTGCCTTCAACGATCCCTACGAATTCATGTGGGGATCGGAATGCGTCAATCATGGATACTGGCAGGTGTGGGACCAGCTCGATGGGCAATGGATCAACACCACGCGGACATGCAGCCTGGCTGCGGGCTGGCATCGCATTCAGTGGTTTTATCACCGCGTGGACGGCGACACGAGTTGCGGCGGTTATCCTTGCGAATATTACGACATGCTGAACGTGGATGGAGACTACACCCAGCTCAATTTAGCTTATCCGTCCGGCCCGCTCCCCGCAGGCTGGAACAATAACAGCGGCCTCCAGATTCAGCTCGACATCAGCGCCAGTGGCAAATCGGTGAAGGAATACCTGGGAAACGTGAGTTTGGTCGAGGTGGGGAAATAAGGCGCTGCGGTATATCGCCGCAGGTCGCCTCGGTCTCATCCGGCGTATAGCTCTCCAGCGGGATCTTCCGCCTCTTTGCCGTGGGCGCCTTCAGGAGATAGCTTCTTCATTACTTGTCGCAGTATTTGCTGCGCGACATCCTGGACTGGTTGCGGAGCGATGACCGTCATCCCGGCCAGTTCGCTCAGAGCCAGATAAGACGCGCGGCTGCTGTGGAGAAAATCGAGCGGATACTCGGGTTTGCGCGCGCGAGCCTGAACCGGATCCGCATCCAGCAGGTAGCTGATATCTGGTTGCGGGGCGAGCCTCAGCAGCAGCCGAATGTAAGCCAGCGTAAGAGGATTGCGCAAAGAGAGATTCGCGAGTTCATCGTAAACATAACGGTCGAAGATCACGACGTCGGCATCCGCTCTGAGCGTTCTCGCTACCACCCTGCGGAGCGAGATGGCATCGACGAAGTAGAGACAGAATCGCACCGGCGTCATGTACCAGGACTGGACGTTCTTGTCTTGCCGGTTTACGGGCCGGTCTGGAGTTCCAACCCCTTTTTCTCCCTGGAACAGAGTGTGGCCGCTCACTTCGCGGATGCGCGTGAGCCGGGCAACATCGTTCCAAAAAGTAATTAATAAGACGCGAAGGCCGGCTTCGTTCAGGCGTGCTTGAAGAGCTTCGATCTGGGTACTTTTGCCGGCGCCGTCGATGCCGGAAAAGCTTACTAGCGTGGGGGTTCGGGTTACTGTGGATTTATGACTCATGTCGGCGGAGCGACTTCCTGATATTTTCTGCGGCTGGGTTAGTGACTGCCCACGGGGCGGCTGGGACTGGCAGCGGATAGAGCCACAACCACTCCAACAGCAACACCAGCGCCGGCGATGGCGGCAACTTTGATCAGGATGGAGCGCGCTCGCCTCTGTTTAGCCGGCGCGATGGCCGATCCGGCTGGTTTGGAAGCGGCAACTCCTGTGGTCTTGATGAACTCGGCCGCGGCTGTGCCTACAGGCTCCTGCGGAACGTCTTGCTGCTGAATTGGGGAGGGCTGTGATGCGGTCGACAGTTGGTTGCCGTCGGCGGCTTGCGAACGCACTGTGCCGGGACTGTCGGGAAGCGCCTGAGGCTGGAATGGTTCAGAGTTGGATTTCTGGGCGCCGGTATTGGAGTCTTGAGACTGGGCCTGGGATTGGGATTGGGCGGCGGGGACGTCCGTCTGCCGGCTGGAACTTGTCTGCTGCTGCGCTGCGGCGGCAAGTGGCGCAACCAGCAAAAGTAAAAGCACAAGGCAGCCAGCAATCTGTCGCGTCAGCCAACGCCCCGGAGTGTTGATGGTCTCTTCCGAACCTGGAGAACTTGCGTGCGAGTCGGACTGAGCGGCTTCAAAGCTGTGAGTCCGCACTCTGGGAGTGAGCGGCGACGACACGTGCCCAAACGCATGGGGGACTGGCATAATCGGAAACTGGTGGAAGCTGTTCACCGCGTCTGCGGTGTTGTCGAAAGCTTCGAAAAGTCGCCCAACCCTGGTAAGCTCCAGAATCGCTGCTGCCGCTGGAGGGATGGATGCGAGTTTGACGTCGCCATTCCGCTTCATAGCCTCTTCGAGGACGCGTAACAATACATGAATTCCGGCGCTGTCGAGTTGCCGCACTTTGGAACAGTCGAGCACAACCCGGGGGCGGTCGGCCTGCAAGTGAGGCTCGACTTCGCGAAAAAAACTCCGGCCTTGCTTAATGCTCAACTTCTCCGGCAACTGTTTCACCGACACATGTCTTGCAGTGGTCATAATTTAAGGAGTTTCGTTCAGGGGCCTGATTAGAATCTGTGCTCCCAACGATCCTCTTCCTTCCACCGTCGCCAAAAATGGCCTGATCCGACAAATTTAGGCTCATCTAATAATCTAAATTGAGGGCCGCATGGGGTCTATCCTGTCTTGTCGGTAGAAGGCAGATGGGTTTGCGCTAGGGGTTGAAGTGTCAGTTTTTGTCATCAGGCGTTTGGTCATTGTGAGCTTTGGAGAAGGCGCGCCAAATCGGCTTCGGGATCGTGCACGACGTGGGTCAAGCGGTTCGTGCCATAGCGGAAGAGGGTGGCCACATTGGTTCGGTACCAGCAGCATTCCGTCATCCTCGGAGACAGTCCGCAGAAGAAGCGAAGCCTGGGCAGAGTTTGCAGGGAGGTCAGGATTGCCGCGACCAGCCGGTGATTTCCGTCCAGGATCGTAACCGGCTGGCCTTCGTCAATGCCGATTAGCAGCACGGCGCCCGGGTCAGTGTCGTTGCGGAACGAACTGCCCATGTCGGCGACCTTCGACAGGAAGGTCTGTTCGCCGAAGTTGCGGCCGTGGAATGTGCGCAGGCGTTCGACGACGGCAGTGACGGTAAAATTGCCGCGCGCGAGCTTGCGCCATTGCGCGCGCGGGAAAACTCGAATCTGGCTCAGGTTTGCGGGCCGGACTTCTACCTCGAACCATTCCGTTTCCTGCGGCAGTTCTCTCCACAAGGCAGAATGCCGAATGAACAACAGAGCACGGCGCTTGGCATTTTCGCCGGCATCTTCGAGGTGCGGGGTTCTTACCAATCCACGGAGAGGTTGCTGGTACTCGTCGAATGCGGAATTATTGAAGTCGCTCTTGAGGAATTCGGCGATCACCTCGTCCTCGGAGACCGGCCGGATTATTCTGAGCGCGGGCGAGGCCGCCGGTTTTGGCGAACTTTTCGCTCCGGTGAGCGCGTTGAGGAGGAATGGCACCGCGACAACGATGAGGAGAGCCACCATCAGCACAAGTTGTACCCAAATCACTTGTTGCAGAGACGAATGGTAGCGGCAAATGCCAGCGACGACCGCGCCGCTGAAGGCTAATTGTACCCAGCTGGTGTTGGCGATCTTGTAAGACATTTCGTAGGCAATGATGACCACGCTGAGGCAGTAGAAGACGGTGGTGATAGCGTACAACGCCAGCAGATAGGGAAGGCCGTGTTTCCCGGCTATTTCGAATTGAGGGCCGAAAAATGTTGTCCAAATGCCGGCAGGCGCCAGGCGCAGGCCGAGAGCTAATGCGGAGCCGATCCCTAAAACGAGCAGGAGCGAAGTCAGAAGGATTCGGTGATCTTTTCTCTCCTCGGCGCGAGTGCCGGCGACAATGGGAAACATGCTGTTCACGACCGCGGAGGAGAAAGCGAAAATTACTCGACCCACCAATGCGATGGCAGCGTAGAGGCCAGCCACGATCGGCGGAAAGAAGTGCTTTACTAACACGATGTCACAGTTGTTGATGAGCACCTGGCCGGCAAAGAAGATGATCGCCTGCAGCGCTTCGCGAAACGCATCCGGGATGTGCAAATCGTGGGGAACCGCGGGCGCGAGCTTCGGTGCGGCGGCAAGATAAGCTACCGCGACGGCGGCAGCGTTGGCGGCAATCACTCCTGGGACACCGAGACCCAGCATGATGGCGAGGAGAGATCCGCCGAGTCGAACCAGTCCCTCGAGGACAAGATTGCTGCCGAGCCGGTGGAAGCCGTAGGCGCCCTGGATGTAACCTCGCCGCGTTCCCAGGGGAACGTAAAACGCAACACCAATCGCGAGCAAGACCACGAGAAACGGACTGGGCAACTTGAGGTAATCCGCGATGGCTCTCTGAAACAGCAGCAGGCCCATTGCGACGACAATGCCGCACGCCCATGCGCTCTTGTGGAATCCTCGATAAGCTGCGCTTTTTCCCTCCAGAGAGTTCTGTTGCGCCACAACTTTTGCCGAAACGATTTGGAAGGAAAGCGTGACGGCCGATATCAGAATGAGGAGAGTGTAAACAGCGGTAGCGTGGCCAAAAGCGGTAGGACCGAGGAATCGTGCAACCGCAATGTTGTAGGCGAAGTTGATGCCGGTGGCGAGCCCGGAGGCCGAGAGCAATACGAAACTGCCCGACAGAACGCGGGCTTGGAGAGTCTTCGGTTGCGGGTTCGGACCATTCACAGCGTTCAGAGGGGCTCCAGGTAACTGATCGGCGAAAGGTAAAAAGAAAAACGAATCTGTCTTGAAACTTTGGACGTTCTAACGTGGACGGACGGATTCTGCTCGCGAGGCAGCACTTCTGATGCGGAAATCAAGGCTCAGGCTGCTTGCAGCTCGATGTATATGCCTTGAATTGCTGGACTTGCTACAACCCAAAGGGTTGGCATCGACTCTAAGACCCGGGACTTTATTGTCACCGGGACTTCATGATTAGTCGCTATTGGGTAATCTCGGCGTTGGTGTTTCTCGCGCTGCCGCAGGCGTGCGCGCATCCTGGCTTGCGCCAGGAACTGCGGCGGAGTACGCCGACGTTGGCTACCGGAGAGGCTGCTCCACAAATTCTGGCAGTCTATGAGCCGTGGTTTGGGCATCCCAGGCACATTTCCGTGGGCTATTCCTCGCATGATCCGGTTGTGATTCGTAAGCAGATTGATGAGGCCAAGGCGCTGGGAATTTCCGGGTTCGTGGTCGACTGGTATGGGGATCGTGAACCCTTTCTTGATCGCAGTTATGCCCTGATCCAGACCATTGCCGCCGAAAAGCACTTTCATGTTTCGATGATGTATGACGAATCTGACGATGAAGAGGCGGAGGCGACGGACGACGCTTTCGCGGCTTTCAACAAGTTCAACGAAACCTATCTTTCGCCGAATGCGCCTGGGCGCGCGGCCTATCTGACCTATGAGGGACGGCCGGTGATTTTTATTTTTCCAAAAGGCGGGCACACCGACTGGAATCGAGTGCGGGCCGCGACCGACAAATGGGCTCACCCCCCGTTGCTTATCTACGAAGATCATCCCAGTACGTTCACCGCCGATTTCGATGGTCTTTATGCCTGGATCAACCCCGGGAAAAAAGGGTGGGCGAAAGATGGCAGCAACTGGGGAGAAGATTACCTGAACGATTTCTATCGCAAAATGCAGTCGAAATATCCTGACAAGATTGCCGTGGGAGCAGCCTGGACCGGGTTCGACGACAGCAAAGCTTCGTGGGGGCTGGACCGGCATATTTCTCAGCGCTGCGGGGAAACCTTCGCAGACACGATGAAACTGTGGCGGCAGTACTATTCGAGTGATCGTCCGCTGCTCTTTGTGCTGGTTGAAACCTGGAACGACTACGAAGAGGGCACGGCGATTGAGCGCGGGCTGGCCAAGTGCGGACCCGGCTCGCAACCGCGGGCCGGGCAGTAGCCGCGCTATGCAATGCGAAATGGTTTTCTCCGATCTCCCATTCGGCGGCCGAGGTTTACTTCAGGGGAGACCAGTTGCGGAGGGCCGTAAACCTTGTTGATGATCGAGAGCGGCCGGCTGCGCACCTCATCGTAGACTCGCCCAAGATATTCGCCGAGCACGCCCACGCACAGAAGCAGGAAACCTCCCACCAGAAAGATTGCGGCGGCCACGCCGTATCCCAACGGATTCACCGCGCTCTTTGAAAAGACAGTGCAGAGCGCAAGAATGACAGCGACCGAAATGGCGAATCCCGCCAGCCCGAAACTTAGACGCAGGGGCTTGTAACTGAAACTTGTAATCGCGTCCATGGCGTACTTAATCCGGCTCATGAATGTGAGTTTGCCTTCGCCACCGGCTCGGTCCTGCCGGTCGTAGAGCACGACGCCGGTTTTGTAGCCCACCCAGGCGCGCAGTCCAGGCAGATAACGGCTGCCTTCGCGCAAGGAGTTAATTGAATCCACCGCTTGCCGGTCGAGAAGGCCGAAAATTCCGGCATTGAGCGGAATGGGAAAGTCGGAGAGCGCTCCCAGCAGGCGATAGAAAATCGGAAACAGCTTGGCCAGAATTTTGCGCCGTTCTTGCCGGCTTCTTCGCACAGCAGTTACCACCTGCGCCCCGCCGCGCCAGGCGGCTACTAATTCCGGCACAACTTCTGGTGGATCCTGGAAGTCGCCGTCCATCAGGACCACCGCATCGCCGTGCGCCGTCTGCAGGCCGGCGGAGATCGCTCCCATGTGCCCCCAGTTGCGCGACAGGTCGACGACCACTACATGCGTGTCTTTGGTTTGCAGTTCGGTCAGCAGTTTCAGGGACGAATCCCGGGAGCCGTCGTTTACATAGACGACCTCCCAGGCTTCGCCAATGTCCTTCATGGAGCCGACGAGGGCGGCATGAAACAGATTTACGATTTCTTCTTCGTTAAAAATAGGTACTACGACTGAGATCATCTATGAGGCTCCTTGGAGTATGTGCCTAAAACGAAAGCGTTTGCAGTTCTTGCTCGGCGTCTTTGCGCCGTTCTTAACTAGTCCAGTCTCACCGTGTCCAGGTTGGTGCCGTGCGAGTTCGAGGTATGCCCGTCATTCGGGCTCCGCCTGGAACACGCGCACCTTCCACCGCACTTCGGTGGGAGTCAAAACTGCGGTGTAGCGCGCGCGGACGTGCTGTGTGGTCAGAACCTTTTCGTGATCCAGAATTTGCACGTCGTATTCAACCGTGTCGACCAGCTGAATCGACAGCCCTTCCGGCGAATAAAAAACTAATTGAATGTCGTGTGCACCGTCTCGATAACGTGTCTGCATCGCGAGCTTCGCTTGCTCGCGAATTGTGTCTTCCAGCTTCTCCTTGGCCACGCCGACGAAATCCGCGTCGAGCAGATCAGCCCGATTCTGTTCGAAGGCGCGACTCAAACTGCCCCAAGCCTGCAGATAATCGCGAATGACCGCTGCCTTGGTTTGCTTTTCCAGAACACGCGGCCCCACCGAGTCCGTGGGTTCTACCCGCACTGCAGGTTGGTCCGAACCGGAGGCAAACATTGCTGCGAAGACGAAACTGGCGATGAGGATGGGATTTTTCATCACTCTTTTCCCCAACGAATCTCGTTCCCTAAGACAACTCCGGTCGCGACAGAGATTTGTGCTCCGTTGTAGGCTGGCATTTCCGCCCGCGCCACTCCCTGTTTGAGAGGAGCATCGACTGTGGATTCTTCGCCGTTATAGGTTTCCGTGAAGGTGACAATGGTTCCGTCGGGCACGACGTTGCCGCTACAGTCCCGGACTGTGTCGGTTTGCACCGTGAGTCGCTGACCTGACGGCCGAGCGCTCATCCTCAGGCCACAGGGATCGCCGGGAACTTGCTGAATTATGCGTGTAGCGGTTGCGCTCCCCACTTGAGCTACAAACTGCCCGGAGCCTTCCTTGGCGGCGGAATTCATCTTGGTCCAGGCAACGCCGTCGTGCGTCAGTACCGTCCGCGTCTGCGCGGAACCGGCAACACCGGATAGTTGAAACGATACTTGCATGGGGGCCACGATCAGATTCTGAAAAGTGTCAAACACGTAGACCACGCCGCTGATGCCATCGTGCGAGTCGACTGCGACGCGCGAAGGCTTAGCGAGAAAGCTCAATGTTGCGGGCTCGTGCGCGGCGGTGATGTCGAATGCGCCGTTTTCCGTGGAGGAACCTGACACAAGAACCGCCAGGTAATGGCCGGCGTTGTGGAGATCTCCGGGAGCAAAAAGCTCCGGCTCTCCTAATTGCACATTGCGTCTGAGTACCTGCCCCGGTCCAACTACGTAGAGGACTCCTGCGCCGGTGCCAGATGTTTGAATCGAGAATGCGCTGCCTGCTTCGACGGTTTTGGGCAAACCCAAGACGCCGGATTGCGCCATGGCCATCGGCATCGCGGCCAGGAACAGCACACCCAGAAAAAATGGGAATCGGCGTTTCATTGCAACCGGCCGGAACTGTAAGTAGCGGTGATGGCGCGCTCGGTGCTGACTTTGCTGGCGATATCCGCCGGAATCGACATGGCAAAAGAAACCGGGATCTCAGGCAATAGGGCGCGGTCGACGTATTGGTCCGCGACCCAGACCAACTGGCCGTTCTTGTCATAGAACGTGCCAAGCACGTGGGCCACATTGACGACCTCGCCGCCCTGGTCGATGAGCTTCCCCGTGAATGAGGCTCCGGGCGCGGGATTCAGACGCTGATCTTCGATCTCGATCACAGGGTCGGCAGAGGCCGCGATGAGCGTTGCGGACGGTTCCATGTGGACGCTGTCTACCTGGGACAGAGCCACATCGTGAAATGCAATGAGAAACGGAGTGACTTGCTTGGGCAAGAGAACGTGAGAAATTTTGTCGAAACTGTCTTCGCTCGCAATCGCAGAGCCGTCTTTCGCCAGTAGCGTCGCCTTCACCGTGACGAAGGCGGGGACGACATCTTCGTTGAGAAGTTCGCCCATGATGACTACTCCCGCGCTGCGGTCGACGGGATGCATGTCGATGATTCGTACGTGCGGAGCCTCTACGTCTTGAGCTCCCCAGTCATCGCCCGGGCCGCGATAGATTACGTCCCAGCGGAGATAGTTCACCGGAATAACTTGCGGCGGTACTCGAGGCTCTTTCACAATGGGCCACAAAACGGCCCAATGGTCGCCACTTGGACCATCGGTTCGAACCACTTGCAACGTGCGCGTGTCCAGGAAAGTTCCGACTATGGTCGACCAGCGCAGCTTGAGCTGAATCTGTGCTTCGTCGGCGGAAGCATGGAGCGGCCGCAGGTCTGAGCTGTCCAGAGTCGCGTAGGTTCGAAGGCTGGAGAAAGTTCCCTTCAAATCGCGGACGAACTCCGGTTCCGTGAATTGGCTTTTGTTGGCCAGACTGGAATATGCCTTCTCCCAGTCTTGCCGGCCGATGTCGCCCGCCAGATTCTCGACTGCCGCTTGCGGTGTTGAAGAAGCACGCAACAGGCTGGCCCCGGAGCCCGCCATCGCAATTGCGGATGGAACGGGCCAAATCGTGCCCACGGCAATGAGCACCACGGTGGCTGCTGCGATGAATATGGCAAGGAGGCGTCCGGTCACGAGATCAGCCTCCCCAGGACGAGATTCTCATGTGCGGGCGCGGGTTGAACGACGCGCCGGGCGTGCCATCGCTTCTCTGGAATCAGCACAAGCAACATCGCCAGGATGCTGCTGCCGATAGGAAAAATTCCCCACATGATTCCTTGCCAGCGCGGAGGAATCTGGGGCGCGTTGACCGGAACCGCGGGCGGCACGTCCTCTTTGCTCCACACGGTGATGGTCTTATCTTCGAGGTCATCCACTTTGCGCCAGCCGCCGAAAACCAGGAGCGGCTCGTAGTACGGGTCGCGCACGAATACCCATTTCAAGCCGTAGCGATCGGCGTGGTGAAGAATCGCAGTCAGCGCGTCGAGGCCGGGCGTGCCAAAATACTTGGAACTGGTGAGAGCACCGGCGCCGTGCTCCGTCAATTCGGGCAGCATGCGGCCGGAATTCCATTCACCATCGACGCTGCTGGCGTCGGTGAGAACGGCGAGGCGCGCGATCTTGTTGCCGAATCCCAGGGTGACGTAGCGGTAGCGGTCGTGACCGTCGCGATTGAGCCATGACGCGACAGAATCCACCTTGAAGTCCGCGGCGTCCGCGGGCCGGTAGGTTGCCCACGCCACTGCTAAACCGCAGGTCAGAGCTGCTGCCACCGTCAAGCCGGCGACGGCCCGCATTTGAAAGCGGTCGATAAGTTCGGTGGCCAGAAGCCCTACAAAAGGCAGTGCGAGCAGAGTTGCCCAATAGCTGAAGCGCTCCATCGTTATCACATCGAACGCGCGGCCTAACAGCAGTCGGCCTACGGGAGTGGTGCCTCCAAGTCCCACCAGGAATGCCAGCCAGAAACCCAGGAGCAGCGGGCGAAGCCGAGGGATCATAGCGCCTCGCCACACGATGAATGGTAGCGCCAGAATCAGAGCACCGTAAGGAACGATGAAATAGTTCAAGCCCCATTGCGGACTCAGCAGGTAATTCGCGCGGCTGGGATGTGGAATGGGCGCCTGGGTAACGGGATAGTGAATCAGCGCAATCCAGAACGGCAGAAGCACGAGCGCAACTGCGGCACCGACGACGAGGATAATGCTCCCGGTGCGAAGCAGAAACGCAGGAACTGAAATTCGTTCGCCAGTTTTTCCATCGGAATCTTGCCGGTCGAAGGCAACTAGCGCAAGCACGGGCACTGCGAAGAAAAAAGATCCAAAGAGCAGCGTGGCGTGATGGGCAGCAGCAGCTGCGACGAAGAGAGCCCCGCCTTTCAGAAACGATCTCCACTTGCCGTGCCGGACCCACTCGAAGAGGTAAGGCAACGCGTTCAAATAAAGAGGCGCGGCAAACGTAGTGGACAACTGTCCCGCGGAATAGATTAGAAAGCACTCAGAGCCAAGGAACACGCTGGCAAGCGCCGCGAACGCGGCCGACCGGCGGTCGACCCAAAGCAACGAAAATCGATAAACACCCAATGCGAGAAGCAAAATGGCGACGAACTGGACCGCCATATAAGCCATGTCTAATCCGATGAGCCGCGACGCCAAAGCCAGCCACTGCTGCGGCAATGGCGGATACGTCATCTGCGAGAAACCCGCATACCACTTTGCGTTCCAGGGATCGAACCAGTTATGCAGGTAATGCGATGCGAAAAAAATGTGGAAGTTCGCGTCATACGACTTCAGCGGTAACTTCATGAGCAGCAACGGCAAATGAACCACAAGAGCCGCCAGAAAGATCATGCTCAACGGGATTGACCTTGGTGTAGGCGCGACGGATTCAGTTCTCTGCACAGGTCCCTCTCTGTTGGTTGGGCTTGGATTCGAGGCTGTCATTCCGGGTTGTATCGCCGCGCGTCCTCTTTCTGCCCTTTGAGCGCTTAAAGTCCGCGACCGTCCAGCCAA
Organism: uncultured Acidobacteriaceae bacterium; assembly: GCA_963719575.1. GTDB lineage: Bacteria > Acidobacteriota > Terriglobia > Terriglobales > Acidobacteriaceae > Sulfotelmatobacter. The sequence goes on along the minus strand of CAVRCN010000017.1, from coordinate 49,511 downwards.
CGCAGAAGGCCTTTCTCGAATCGAAGAGCCTTGCAATCAACCGATTCGGTGGTAACCCTTTGAGTTTCGCGCTGGTATGCCGGAAGACCGCACATGTGTCTCTGCTTGTCGTTGTATTTGCCTGCTCGCTCGGAGCGCAGACGTATAAGGTCGGCTCTGGCTCGTCAGAAACGCCTCAGGCCAATCCCGAGAAAACATCGTCGACTCAAACATCGTCTGCCAGCAAATCGCTGGGCTGGGGATCGAATATTCAAAACGCACGCCTTGCACGGGCGGCTGAATCGGCTCTGAAAGACGGTAATTACGCGATGGCGGCTGATTATGCCCAGCGCGCCGCGAAGGCGGCGCCCAACGACGCTCAGCTTTGGTTCCTGCTCGGCTATGCCGCGCGGCTTGCCAGAAAATCGCAGCTGTCCGTGGATTCCTTCAGTCGAGGTCTTCGCCTGAATCCTTCGTCGCTCGAAGGAATCTCCGGACTCGCTCAGACCTACAGCACTATGGGACGCACAGACGAGGCCATTCAGCTGCTGAACCGGGTGTTGGCGGCCGATCCAAAGAGAATCAGCGATTCGTTGTTGCTGGGCGAACTTCTTATGCGGTCCGGAGATTACGGTGCCGCACTCACTGTGCTTATGCGAGCGGAACAAATTCAGCCCGGCGCGCGATCGGAATTGCTGATGGCGCTGGCCTATGAACATCAGAAGCAGCCCGATCAGGCCAGCCATTACCTTGAGTTGGCTAAGCGGCACGCCCCGGACAATCCCGACGTCCAGCGATCGATGGCGGGCTACTACCGGGAGTCGGGAAACTATGCGGCGGCCATTGCCGCTCTCAAGTCCATCCAAAGCCCGAAACCCGACGTGACCGCCGAGCTCGCCTACACCTACCAACTGAACGGCCAGGCAGACGAGGGCGCAAAACTCTATACGCAGGCTGCCAACGCCGTGCCGGGTGATTTGGGTTTGCAGCTTGCGGCGGCGCAAGCCGATGTGGCGATCGGTTTGGTTGAAGCTGCAGAGCCTTTTCTGCAGCGTGCAGCCGCGCTCGATGCAGAAAATTACCGCTTGCACGCCATCCGCGGGGAAATTGCGCGGCTCCAGGAACACAGTGAAGAAGCTGTCGCAGAATATAACGCCGCCTTAGCGCATCTGCCCCAAAGCCCCGCCGAAGGGGCTCTTTACGGCATTCAGCTGCACGTGGATCTCGCGGAACTTTACCAGAGCCTGGGAGAGGCGAGTGCGGCACACCGGCATCTCGAAATTGCGCAGGCGCAGATCGGCGCGCTGGATGACCATGGACCAGGACGGCTGCAATTCCTGCGCCTGAGGGCTGTGATCAAAATGAACGGCGGCGACCTTGATGGCGCGAGCAGCGACATCAAGGAGTCGCTGGCAATCAATGCGCAGGATCCCAACAGTCTGCAGCTGGATGGAGATCTGCTTCTGAAGCTCGGCCGCACCGCGGAAGCGACCATCGTTTACACAAAGATCCTCGCGAACGATCCGGTGAACCGTTCCTCTCTTATAGCTCTGGGCTATGCTTCGCGCAATGCCGGGCACGACCAGGATGCGGAGAAATATTTTCAGCGGCTGGCGGCAGCCTATCCCGCGTCGTATATACCCTATCTCGCGCTGGGCGACATGTACGCGGCGCGGCGGGATTTTCCCAAAGCTGAAGCTGCTTACCGGAAGGGTTATGACCTGGCGCCAAACAATAGTCTGATCGTGGCGGGAGGCATGAATGCCGCGATCGAAACGCAGCACTTGCCGATGGCGGCAATGTGGTTGAGCCGCGCCACCAACGAAATGCAGCAGGAACCTCACCTCATGAGAGAAAAAGAAAGGTTCCTGAGCTTCAAGGGCGAGTATCAGAAATCTGCCGACGTCGGCCGCGAAGCGATCAAGAAACTTCCTACGGACAGGGATGTGGTGGTGTATCTCGCGTATGACTTGCTCTACCTTGAGCGCTACGACGAACTGCTGCAATTGACTTCGCAGTATGACACCGTGCTGCCCAAAGAACCTGACATTCCGCTGCTGGCCGGCTATGTGCACAAACGCGCTGGGCTGCTGGATCAGGCGCTAAAGGACTTCAGTGAGGCTCTGGAGCGGGATCCCGATATGGTGACGGCGTACGTGAATCGCGGTTACGTCCTGCACGATCTCCACCAGCCGGAGGCCGCCGCTGCAGATTTCGAATCCGCGTTAAAGCGCGAGCCCAAGAATGGCGAAGCACATCTGGGTCTGGCTTATGCCAGCCTCGACCTGCACCGCCCGCGAGCGGCCTTGCAACAGGTGCTGCTGGCGCAGGAAGAGATGGGCGATTCGCTGCCTACCCACCTGATTCGGGCAACGGCCTATGGGCAAAACGGGATGTTGACGAAAGCCGCTGCCGAGTATCGCGCCGCGCTGAAGCTCGCACCCAACGACGGAGGTCTCCATCTCGCATTGGGCGAAACGTTGTATGGGCGGCGGCGGTACCACGAAGCGATTGACGAATTGCAGATTGCACAGAAGCTTTCCCCGGACAACAGCGACATCTACGCACAGCTCGCACGCGCCTATGCCCAGCTGCATGATCGCGAGCAGACTTTGCGTTATGTGGAGCGGGCAGAACAGTCCGCCCAACTGACACAGCTCGCGGAAAAAAATCAGAAAGCGGAGAGTCGGGTACTGGTGTCCACGGGGCAAGCTTTGAGCTTGCTCGGAGACCAGAAGGGCGCCATGGAGCGCTTTGAAAGAGCGCTCGCCATGCCAGGCAGCGACCGCATTAGCGTTCGTTTGGCGATTGCACAGGTGATGGCAAGCGAAGGCCATCTGGACGATGCGCAGCGGCAGATTGCCTTAGCCCTGATGGAAGGTCAAACCGAAGAAGCGTTGCCAGCTACAGGCGAACAGTTGATGGAAGCGGCCGACGTGTTCCTCAGCATGCATGATTATCAACTGGCGCAGACCTATTTGCAACGCGCGCTGGTGGCGGGCGCACCCGAGGCGTCCGTCCGGATCGGCATGGCGAACACGTATCTGGCTCTAGGGGACACCGCCAGAGCGCAGAGCGAGCTTTCCCTGATCGGCAGCTCGGCCGATAGCGAGCCCGGGTACGAATATCTCTTAGCTAAGGCAAATGTACTGCGCCAGGAGCATCAAAATATTCAAGCCCTTACTGCTTTTGCTCAGGCTGCGGACTCCGCGGGCGAACATCAAAGCGCGGAGCAGGATCTGCTGCAAGCGGGAGCGAACGAAGGACTGAGGGTCAACCCTACAATAAGTTTTCTGTCAGATTTTTCCGTGGCCCCCATCTTCGAAGATACGACGGTTTATGTTCTGGACGCCAAGCTGGACGTTCCAAATCCTGTGCTCGGCAGCCAGGGGCTGCTCCCGCCTCCGCGGTCGTCCCTGGAGACAGAATGGACCGGCGCTTACCATCTCCATCTCGGCGATTTGCCCGAGGCCAGCGGATTCTTTCAGGTGCGGAATGCTCGCGGGCAAATTTCCCTGCCCAGTGAGGAATTGATCATCAATCGCGATACCACCGATTACTCATTTAACTTCGGACTGACTCCGACCCTGCATCTGGGTACCAATGTGTTGAACTTCAACGCCGGTGTTCAGGAAACGGTTCGCCGGGATTCCTTGTCTCCGGTCGAGATGAATCAAAACCTTTTTCGACAGTTTCTCTACATGTCGACCAGTTCGTTTTTCAACATAGTTTCGATGAGCGGTTATGCCATTCGCGAAGCCGGACCCTTTACGGAAAGCAGCCAGCATTCGCGGGACTTGGCGGGGGCGCTTAATTTCCGCATTGGGCGGCCATGGGGAAAGACTGCCTTGTTGACCGGATGGGGGGCACGCGACGACCGCTTCAATCCGGTGATCAGCGAGGATTACTACACTTCCGCTTACCTGGGCATCGAACGCCGAGTTTCCGAGCGGATCAACTTCACCGTTGTCGCAGAGGACTTACGGGCGTGGCGAGTGCAGGGACCCAACTTTGCGATTGCGCAGGCCCTCCGCCCAGCCGGTAGCGTTCACTTTGCCCCCACGCGTAACTGGAGCGTGCAGGCCTCGGTCGCGTACTCACGGAACATGGGTTTTCACTTCTACGATGCGGTTCAGAGCGGCTTCGCCATCTCTTACGCGATGCCGGTTCACCGCACGTTTAAAGAGGCAGGCAGGGACGTTGAACTGAAATATCCGATTCGTTTTTCGGCAGGGTTGCAGCAGGAGACTTTCTTTAATTTCACGGGTGGGCAGAATCAACAGTTTAGACCTTATCTGCGCGTCACTTTGTTCTGAGAACGGGATCCGATGAAAATCTGCTTAGTTGCGACGTTTCCTCCGAGCGCGCGCCAGTTGAATGAGTACGCGTTTTACATCGCGCGGGAGCTACAGCGCAATCCAGAAATCAGTCTGACGATTCTCGCCGACGAACTGACCGACTATGAATTCGCGACAGACGAAAACGGAAAACCGCTGAACGCTCAGCAACAAACGGAACTGCCAGGGTTCGACGTGATCCGCTGCTGGAAGTTCAACAGCCTGAAAACTCCGGTGCGCCTGTGGAACACCATCCGCAAATTGAAACCAGATGTGGTTTGGTTCAACCTTGTGTTCTCAAGTTTTGGAACTCCGGAATATCCGTTTGCAGCTTTTGCGGGGCTGTCGACGCCGGCTCTGACCCGGGCTCTCGGCTATTACACACATATCACCCTGCACCACATCCTCGAACATGTCGATTTTGACATCGCTGGAGTGCGCCAGAAACGACTGTTTAGTCTGGGCGGCAACATCGCCACCAGGGCCCTACTAAAAGCAAATTCCGTTTCAGTATTGCTGTCTGGCTACCGGCACACTCTGGTTGAGAAATACTCCGCTCAAAATGTCTTGCTAGGTACACACGGGACGTTCGCACCTTCCCCAAGTCTTCCGGACTTCACCAAGCGCGGCAATCCCGACCATCGCATTCTTGCGATCGGACACTGGGGAACCTACAAGCGGCTGGAAACGTTGATCGAAGCTTTTCCTGCGGTCTTAAGAAGAGTGCCGAATGCCAAGCTGATCATCGCGGGCGCCAATCATCACACAAAACCGAGATATTGGGAATCGATACGTGAGTCCCTCAGCCCCGGTTCAGGCATCGAGTTCCGCGGATACATTCCGGAAGAAGACATTCCTGACCTTTTCGCGACCTCGACGATTGTGGTCATGCCTTATGGTTCCGCAACCGGGTCGAGTGGCCCGGCCCACCAGGCTTGTGAGTTCGCGGTTTCGATCGTGTGCGCCGACCTCACCGATTTTCGTGATATGGCGGCGGACGAAGATATGGCAATCAGTTTCTACCAGGTCGGCAATGCGGCCGATCTCGCCGGCAAACTGGTTGCGATATTGCAGTCTCCCCAAGAACAACGGCGAATGGCGGAGCACAACTTTTCAGCCGCGATGCACATGACCATGAGTAGCGTGGTGCGCAACTATCTTCGCTGGTTTGAACTGAAGAGGTGCAAGAAGGCCATAGGCCCCGCACCGTTGTTCCCGGGTTTGCGCGCCTTGTGGCAGCGCTATGTATCTCCCCACGCGGGTGCGTCTCCCGGAGGGTGGGCATTGCGCTCAGAGTTCTTTGCTGATGGGGGACGCAGGAATAGCAGCGAAGGCCTCGAGTCGTCAGAGGAGACCTCCCACTCCATTTTGCTCGCGGATGCGCACGACTGGCAAAGATCGGAAGCCATGGAAGATCAGCCAGAGCTTGCCGACGATCGTGAGTAGGGCGCGCCGCCTGTGAGGCATCGAACGTCTGCGTGAACCCCAGGCCGGAAATGCCAGAAGTGAATTCGCGGGGGACGGCTTTTTCAGGTCAGAGCCTTGCAGCAGTAACGCGGCAGGCTCTAACTAGACCACGAGCGGCGCTGGCGGCATAACCACGTTGAGGGCCAGGGGCAGATTCCAGTTCTGGCGTTCCTTGTTAGTGCTCTTCTTGGCGCAGGGTTTCGCATTCCGCATCGCCAGCTGGGCAGCAGGCACAGGGGCCAGGAGGTCGCGAAATCGCAGCTTCGCTTTGTACAACTGAGATTTCGAATTGCCTACGGAACAACTGAGCATCTCCGCGATTTCCTGGTGCTCGTAACCCTCAACTTCGTGCAGCAGGAAGATCGTCCGATACCCGGGGGGAAGCTCTTTCATGGCACGGGCCAATGCGACCCGGTCGACGCAGCCCGCCAGACCCCGGTCTCGGGTTCCGTATTCGCGACGTACCTTCGAACCCTCGCTGTCGCCGTAGGGCTCGTCCAGCGAAACCTGGGACAGTGAATTCCTGCGAAAATGCATCAGCACGGTGTTGACCGCAATGCGGTGCAGCCATGTCGAAAACGCTGAGTCTCCGCGAAACTTCGCAATCTTGCGGAACGCCTGCAAGAAAGCATCCTGCGTGAGATCTTCCGCTTCGGCGGCGTTGCTGGTCATGCGCAGGCAGACCGAATAGACCCGCGACCGGTGCGCCTCAAACAAAGCGCCAAACGCATTGGAATCGCCTTCTTGCGCGCGTTTGACTAAATCAGGGCCCAGAGGAACCGTGCCCGTAATCGCCGAGTCGCTGTTCACCTGTGACCCCCTGTTTCAACTTGTCAGGTTCAACTTGTGCTGCCATTTGTGAAGGGCGAAAAGAAGTGAGTTACACCTTCACTTACCTTTTCAGAGTAGAGTCGAAAGTAAGAATGGTCTATCCTGTGCAGTCGGTAAGACTTTCTAATTGTTTCTGTACCCAGTTCGGGCCTCGATAAGTTGAACATGAGTGGTTTTTCCTGGAATACTCCCTCCTCTCGTGCTAATAAAGCGCCGCACCGCTGAACATACGAGACGACGATCGAGATGACGATCGCGCTCGCTAAAACGTAACGGAACTCTTCCCGACAAATACCCACTGGGCACGATAGACCGCGGTGGCTCGACTCATTTATTCCTTAAACCAGCCCCAACGCGAGGGGCGGGAAGGCAGGCGTTGGCTCGAACCTCCCCGTTTGTCACCAGCGCTTTGCCTCCTTACGCAATTTGGTCGCCGGGGTCGCCCTGCTGTTCCCCGCGTCTCGACGCCCGCCGACCAGGATCTCCGCGCGACTGGCTCCGCTTTAGTCCACAGGCCGTCCAGACCGGTTTTTCCGCGATTCTCGCCTTGCGGCGACCGGCGCGGAACATGAGCTATTGTGCTCAGACGGCATGGCATGGACCTTGGTAACGTAGCGAGAGTACGGGGAGGTTCTTATGAGTTCATTTCGTATTTTGGTGGTTGACGATCATCCAATATTCCGGTTCGGTTTGTCCTCGCTGCTTCGGTCTCACGAAGGTTGGGAAGTCTGTGGAGAAGCCGCTGACGGGCGCGATGGAGTCGAAAAGTGCAAGCATTCGAAGCCAGATCTGGTTATTTTGGATATTTGCCTGCCAAAACTGAATGGCGTGGACGCGGCGCGGCAAATCCTGAAACATAATCCCGCCCAAGCGATACTTATTCTTACCGCCGTGGACTCTGAGCAAGTGATACGAGAATGTCTGGAGGCGGGCGTGCGCGGGTGGGTCTTCAAGTCCGACGAAACGATGGACCTGATCACAGCAGTAGAGGCGCTGCAGCGGCGCAAGACCATCTTCAGCTCGCGCGTCTCCGATCTGATTATGGACGGTTACAAGCAACATCGCCTGGGCCCGGCCGCGCCCAAGGTAGCCAAACTGTCGCCACGGGAGCGCGAAGTCGTGCAACTGGTGAGTGAAGGCAAGGCTTCGAAGGAAGTCGCCACGATCTTGAGTATGACTGTGGCAACGGCAGAAACGCACCGCAGCAATATCTTGCGCAAACTCAAGCTTCATTCCATCGCCGAGTTGGTGCTGTATGCCGTGCGAAACGAAATTGTGCACGTGCAATCTCCAACCGTGCTGCGCTTCCCCAACCCGGGAGAGGGAACTCGTCTACTGGCAACTTCCGCCTTTGCTGAGCTTCCCAAAGCCGGCGATGGCCGGGTGGACGTTGTCCGCCGGGAAGCCAACTGAGAATTGCCTTTGCGTCGCCGCTTCGCACACCAGCTTGGCGGGGCGCGCGCCTCTGGCGTGCCGCCAGGGGAACAGAAGCGTAAGCCTCGATCCCGACCTGGTTCTCTACCGCTCGTTCATCTCGATCTGTAACGATGGCAGCACAGTCAATTGAGGATAATCTTTGTCCCGCCAAGTGTTCGCGCCTGCCCCCGCTTCAATCGGCTGCTCCCACTCGCATTTCGTGGACTTAGGGCTGGCCGCGGGACTGCGGGAACGCCGACCACGAGTTTCTCAATCGTCCGGTTCAACATGTGCAATATTGCACAGACCGGCTTTCGTTCGCCGGTTATGTTGGTTGTTCCCCACGTGGGATCAAAGCATTACGGGAATACGTAGGAAAAACTTTGTTTCGGTGAGCGCTGTTCGTACAGGCGTGGAGTGGAACGTGAGGGAGCAATGGCGGCCCGGAGATCAAAGATGAAAATTCTCTTACCAGCATTGGTGGTCTCAGCAGGTTTGCTTTCCCTGCTGTACCGTGCGCTTTGTTCCTGGGCGCAGAACGATATGCGTAAGGCGATGTACGGGGAAGGACAAATGCTCGGCAACACCTCTGTGACTCATTCGGTCGAAGCCGATCTTCCGCGTACCATTCTGCAAGGCGACGACAATAGACCTTCCGCTTTCTAATCGACCTTTAGACAACGCGGAACGGGACCTCACAGTCCTAATCTCAGCACTGAGCAATCTTGCTCAGACTTGCCGCTTCCCGTGTGTCATTCTTGTTGCTGCTGAGCGTGTCGAGCGGGCTCCTACCCGTCTTCGTAGCTTTCAGCGCCGGTTGCGGCGGACTCGCCCCAAGAACCTCTGCTCGAGTCGACCACATTCGGCATGAAGATTTGACGCGGTTCGCGACGGACGTTGATGCGCCGAGTCGAAGATTTGAGGACATCTGGTTGTATCAGCTGAGAGGTCACGCTTGCGAAATGCACCATTCACGGGAGAAGTCTGGGGAAAATTTAACAACTACCGGACCGACGGCCTAGTGGGCTCCGTAGTCGTCCATGTTGTACTCATAGGCCTTATCCTTGCCGGCGCGGCTTTTGGACATCACGTCGTGGAGAAAGCCAAGCAGCGCGAAGTAGTAACCCTCATCGCGCCTTCTCCCGACACGTACATCCTCCGGGCTTCCCAAAAAGTTGTCAGTGGAGGAGGGGGCGGAGGGGAGCATGATCCCCTGCCTGCGCCCAAGGGAAGACTGCCCAAGTTCGCAATGGAGCAGATCACGCCACCCCAGATTGTGGTCCGCAACCAGAGTCCGAAGCTCACCGCAGAGCCTGCGGTGGTCGCACCGACCGTGCAGGTTGCGGAAAATCACATGCCGGTCATGGGCGTTCCATCGGCTGTGGCTATGCCGGCAGCACCGCCCTCGGCCGGCATCGGCTCCGGCGGCGGCATTGGGTCGGGTTCGGGCGGCGGTGTAGGTCTGGGACACGGTTCAGGTGCTGGGCCGGGGACCGGCGGCGGCATCGGCGGAGGGGTGTTCAAGGTGGGCGGCGGAATATCATCGCCGCAGGAAATCTCGACGCCCGATCCAGAGTACACCGAGGAAGCCCGCAGGGCGAAAACACAGGGCACCTGCACTCTATGGCTGATTGTCGACGCCACCGGACATCCGCGCGACATTCGAGTGGTGCATGGACTTGGATTCGGTCTGGATGCCAAGGCAATGGAGGCCGTGAAGCAGTGGCGCTTCGATCCGGCATTGAAAGACGGCAGACCAGTGAGTGTGCAAATCAGCGTTGAAGTCGAATTTCGCCTTTACTGAGCGGCAAAGCAGACCGTAAGTCCGCCGGATTAGGTCGAGCCTGTCGATCTGCACTGAACAGCAAGAGCCGGGCCTTTAAGCTGCCGCGCCGTTACGCTGGTACCGTTCGCTGGATCGTGGCGCAAGCCGCTGCGGGCGCGTCGCTCTTTCGATGATCGGCACCAACCGTTCCGAGAGTTCGCTCTTCATCACGTATTCATCCACTAACCACAGGATCCGCTCGGGCATCTGGGAGTACGCGGAGAGCAGGATGATCGGCAGATCAGGAAATCGCTGCTTGATATGGCAGGCCACCGCTTCGGCGTCCATGCCTTCCTGTTTGTACTCCAACAGAACGGCGGATACCGGTGTTTCCTCCAACATCCGCAACGCGGGGCAACCGCTCGACGCGATCAGCACGCGATAACCGTGAGATTCCAGAGTCGCTTTGCGATGGTCCAAGGCTTGCGGAAGATCGTCGATGTACAACACCGTGCGGAAGTCCATGCCAAATCTCCTGAGGAAGGTTAGAAGCTGGCTTTGGCTCGACGCGGAGCAGCCCTGGTAAACCAAGACACTAAGAACCCAACATTGACCGGAGGCCTGCTGGAGCAGAAACAAGCCGCCAGACCGTGAGCATATATAGAGAGAGTTAAGCTTCTAGAAGACGCCTTGTCTGTTCAAAATTGATCACTTTCCAAAACTACTTCGCATTTAGTTTAGCGTAACTGGTATCGCACCTTCCGCGGCAGAGATTCGCGGTCACTCCCTTGCCTTCTTCCACGGTCAGGATGCGGTCCACCGCCGGTAGCTTGAGCTGTTCCACCGCCCCGCTGGGCCAATGGATTTCGACATGATCGACGGTGGCTGCGTCCCCCAGTCCGAAGTGCAGGCGGAAGTCGTTCGAGGAAAGATAGCTGCCGCCGCTGAGTACGTCTCCACGCTGGCGTATACCGCCGCTGGTCAGGTAGACAGTGGCGCCGACCGCATCGCGCGGACTCTTGGCTCCTCCGATGAGTTTCAGTTCCACCCAGTGGTGGTGATCTGGATTCACGTTGCGAAGCAACACCGGAGCGTGATCGACAGTGTTGATGACCACATCGATTTTGCCGTCGTTGAACAAGTCGCCAAATGCGGCACCGCGCCCCACCGTGACCACCGCCAGCCCGGTGCCTTCGACTGCGGGCATCAACTCGAACTTTCCGTTTTTCAGATTGTGAAACAGCAACGGCCGCTCCGCATACGACGTGCCCCAGCCTTTTGCATCCACCTCCGGGTAAACGTGGCCGTTCACAATCAGCAGGTCTTTCCAGCCGTCGTTGTCGTAATCGAGGAACCCGTCGCCAAATCCCACGAACGGAAGTGTGGGAGCCGCAACCCCGACCTTGTAGCTGACATCGGTGAAGTTTCCCGTTCCATCATTTTGAAAGACAACATCGTAGTCATCGGAGAATGTGGTATTCACCAGGTCCATGTGTCCGTTGTTCTCATAATCGCCGGCGGCGATGCCCATGTTCGCCACCTCGCGGCCGTCCCCGTTCAAGGCATAACCACTTGCGTAATTCTGATTGTCGAATGTGCCATCGCCTTTGTTGATGTAGAGGTAGTTTGGGGTGGAGTCATTGGCGACGACCAGGTCGGGCTTGCCATCGTTGTTGACGTCCACAAACAAAGCGCCCAGACCGTAATAGCGGGCGGGATTGCCTACCCCGAGCTTTTCCCTGACGTCGGTGAAGGTTCCATCGCCATTGTTATGGAAGAGATGGTGAAGTTCTCCCTGGAGTCCGTGAGGACCACACATCACAGGAGCGCCGCGAAATTGGCAGGAACTGTAGCTCACCGTCTTGGAGCCGGCGATGGGTGGCTGCTTGACGTCATAGTGAAGGTAGGCGGCGACGAAGAGATCGAGCCGTCCGTCGCCGTCGTAGTCGCCAAAAGTCGCGCCGGTCGACCATCCGCCGAGTGCCACGCCGGCTTTCTCCGCTACGTCGGTGAAGGTGCCATCGTGATTGTTGTGGTAGAGACGGTTCTTTCCGTAGTTCGTAACGTAGAGATCGGGCCAACCGTCGTTGTCGTAATCCGCTACGACCACGCCGAAACCCCACCGGTCATTGGTTACTCCGGCTTTGGCGGCGACGTCGGTAAATGTTCCATCGTGGTTGTTATGGAAAAGCGCGGCATGGGGCGGAGTCGCCTTTCCGTCCAGGGCATCGTAAGTCGAGCCATTGACCAGGTAAATGTCGAGCCAGCCATCGTTGTCGTAATCCAGAAGCGCAACGCCCGCGCCCTTGGCTTCTAATATGAAGCGTTTTTCGGGAGTGCCCGCGGTGTGATGCCAGGTGGTGAGGCCGGCTTTTTCCGCGGTGTCGAGAAAGATCACCGGGCCTGTCTTAACGAAACCGCCGGCCGTAATCGGACGATGTTCGCCATCGTATTCCGCCTTTTGAGGAGCGCCGGCAGAGATGCCGCCTTGTTGCGATGCCTTCTGGGATGGTGCCTGCGCCGGCAACATCGTTGCGAGCAGAAGGCTAATCATCAACCAGGCTGCGCCCGACTTGCACGGGGCTTGGCTCGCCGCGTTGAACATACTGTTTCGCAGAATCCATTCTCCTGGAAGAATGAAGTGAAATTCGAACTCCGGAGTTACGCCCGGAAGCTACGGCAGATCGGTTGTGGCCGGGATAGTTTCCTGCCGAGGCAATTGATCGCGACGCCGGCCCTGCTCCTGAAATTTATTCTCCTGCCTCTGATCCCGCGCGGTTTTCATTTTACGGAAGGCCGCGAGCGCATCTCCAGCTTCCTGAGTGCGATGGAGGTTTCGATACAGCGTCGCCAGCTGATACCACGACATCATCCTGAGTTCTTCCGTTCCTTGCGGATTGGTCGCCAGCCGGAAGTGTTCGATGGCCAGTTCATCCTTGCCCAACTCCGCCTCGCCCTTCCCCAGGTAGTAGTGCACGTCGCTGATTGCCGGATCAAGAGCCAGCGCCCGCTCTAGCAGCGGTACGCCGCTGGCCGCATCATCGCGAGTTACGCGCAGACTGCCCAGCTTATACAGGGCGATGGCATTGCCGGTGTCGTTTTTGATCTCCTGCACATAAGCATCATCCGCTTCCTGTAACTTACCCGCGGTCCAACAAACGTCGCCGAGCTCTTCATTCAGCCCCGGCTGGTGCGGCGCGGCACGAATCGCAAGCTGGAATTCGGAAATAGCGTCGTCGGGACGGTAGGCCTCGGCATCTGCCTGCCCCAGCACTTCATGGACGCGCGACGAGTCTGGATTCAGCTTGAACATCGCCGCGTAGCTTTCTTTGGAAATCAGCAGGTGAGCCCTGCCGCGATGGTACAGAATGTCAACATTGGTGGGATCGAGAGCGGCGGCTTTGTCGAGCGCGGCCGCCGCGGCGTCGGCATGATCCCGAGCTAACTCCACGACGCCCAGCCACATCCAGCCCGCCGAGTTTTTGGGTTCGAGCCGTGTCTCATTTACTAGTTCGTCATGTGCCGCAGAGAGATGGTTCAGCTTGTAGTTGACGATGCCGGTGAACAACCGCACGCCATGCAGGCCGGGCTGCAGCGACGCGGCCTTGCGCAGCGCAGCCAGCGACTCGTCCAATTGTCCGGCCGACTGCAGCGCGAGGCCCAGGTTGAAGAAGCCTTCCGCCGAACTGGGTTGCAGCCGAAGAAACTGCTGAAAATCGTGGACAGCTTCGGCGGCATCGCCTTTTCGCAAAGCGTCGCTTCCGCTCTCGAAAAGGGATTTCGCGCCGCCATCCTGTGCGCTTCCAAGTTGGCCGCAGAGGCTCAGACCCAGCGCAATCGTCAGCAGCCGCAAGCAAAGACGAAACACAACCCTAAGCATAGCCGATCCGCGAAAGACGCGGCAGGTTCGAAAGACAATGCAGGAACCGATGTCATCCCGCAGGAGCGCCGGCACTCCCATCTACGGCATCAACAGCGTCAGCCATCATAAGGTCCCCTTCGACTTCGCTCAGGGCAGGCTCTCGCCCGGCTGTCGCCGCGCTCAGAATGACATCGAGCTGAAATGCTTGCCTAAAAGCTGATCCTGAGCACGAACTGCCCGTTCCTCGGTCCATTCAGCGTACTGCCAACCTGGCCAAAGCTCGTGTCCTGAACTCCGGAATCGGGTTTGTTGAATATGTGCCGGTTGAATGCATTGAAAAACTCTCCCCGGAACTCCCCCTTCACCCGTTCGGTAATCGAGAACGTCTTAGCCAAACTGAGATCCTCGTCGTAAAACGGGAACGAACGTATGTCCGCAGAGTTGCGCGGCATATTGCCGAACACATACGGAACGTTCACCCCGGGATTCGGATTAGGATCCGCAAAAGCACCGCAGTTCCAATACCCGGTAGTGCACGCACCTGAAGTCGGGTCGTACCCGGTCGTACCGCTGTTGTTAAACAACAGAGGGTTGAATGCGCCCGAGCGGCGCACGGGCTGCCCCCCCACACGGTTCGGACGAATGCCATTGTCGAACCCTGGAATGCCGTTCGCGCCAAAAAAGCTGATCGGCTGTCCGCTCAGATATCGAAGCACGCCGCTGATTCTCCAGCCCCCGATGATCGCGTTTACCGGCCTCGAAGCGCCCGCAAGAAGACGCTTGCCTCGGCCCACCGGCAGCTCATAAATGTAGCTCGCGACAAAGTTGTTGGGAACGTCCTGGTTGCTCACTGCCTTTTCAGCCCGCAGGTCATAGGGATTCTGCGTTCCCCCCTGGCTTTGCAGCGTGCTGTAGTAAGGCTGAATACTGTCCGCGTCAGTAATCGTCTTCGAGAAGGTATAGGAGACAAGCACGTTCAGACCGTTGTGGAAGCGCCGTTCCAGCTTCGCCTCCATCGCGTCATAACTGGATTGCCCCACGTTCTGCAGGTAGCTGTCCTCGTTGATGTATCCAACCTGCGGGAACGGCCGCAGCGCCTGCTCCACGGGCTCGCTGATTCCATACGTACAGCCCGATGCGCAGGAGAAGTTGGCATAGGGCTCTATCGGAGGCGAACTAAACCCGTTGGGACAGGGTGCCACGGCCCACCACAATAGACAGGTACCCTGAGCCAGAGCGCTCAGCGGGATGTCGTTCGGATAGTTGAGCAATCCGTGCAGCCGCGTGGCATGGTTGCCGATATATCCGAGCGAGAAGTAGAGATCGGGTTTGAGTTGGACCTGAGTCTCCAGGTTCCACGAATTCACCATCGCTGGACGTCCGAACGTTGGTGCTATGTAGTCCACTCCCTGCCCATTCGACTGCGTAGGATCGAGGTCAGGAGTGGTCGGCAGCACAGGAAGCCCCGCGTCGACCTGCGGGCCGGAGAGCGGATCTCCGGTGAACAGAGTCTGATTCGCCGTGAAGCCTTGCAGCGTTCCCTGGCCGAAGTCGGCATAAACCAGCGGCCCATAATAAATACCTCCGCTGCCGCGCAGAACAACCCGGTCGTGCAGGAATGAGGGCGACCAGGCAAATCCCACGCGCGGTTCGAAATCTTTGTAGTAAGTATTGGCCCAGGTTTCCCCGGCGTTACCATTGCGGCCGGCTCCATTTCCGGCAAACACCAACGCACCCGGATAGCCGCTCGCTCCCGTATTCGGCGTCGTCGGGCTAAAGATAGCGGTGTCGCCGTCCGCCTCGTGCCGCGGCGTGTCATAACTCCAGCGCAGTCCGAGGTTGAGGGTAAGGTTGCGTTTCACTTTCCAGTCGTCCTGCACGAACAGCGCCGCCGTGTGAGCAATCCAGCGCGGCGCATGAATCTGATTCAGGGCGTTTGCCGTACCCGATTGCCCCAGCAGGAATGCGGCGAACGCGTTACCGTCGCGTCCCCAATAAGTCGTGTCCGATGCCGTCTGGTTCGCCCAGAAAGTGAAGCATCCCGACGTGCCACTGCAGGTGCCTCCGATTTTGCTGACGAAAGAATATTGGTGATATTGGACTTCCCCACCGAAGTTGAAGCTATGCGCGCCATGTTGCCAGTGCACAACGTCATTCAGTGCAATCGTATTGTCCACATCCTGGGCATCGTCGTTCTCGCCGAAGCTTGGATAGGGGCTGCTGACGAACACAAACCCGGGAAAGACCGGACCAGAGCCGTTCGGAATTCCCAGCTTGCTATCCCAGTCGGTTCCCATGCGCGCGGCTGCCGACAGGTTGTAGTTGTTGGAGCGGTTGGCGCCGAACGTCAACGAATTCACCAGCGTCGGAGTTAACACCCAATCCCACCCCGCGCGCGTCAGCTTGCCATACTGATCCACCCCGCCGCCGCCGGCTGAGGTCAGTGGCGGAGGCAGGTTGGCGCCATTGCCATGGTCGGAGTTTTCCCGGGCACTGAAGAATCCCCAGATCTTGTGTTTCTGTCCGAGGTTTTGGTCGATCCGCCCGCTGAACACCGTCTGCGTTATGCTGTCGTTCGTGCTGTAAACAAAATTGTTGGTCCCGCCGGTTAGATTCGGGGCCGGCATATACTGCAGCACCGCCTTCGCCACCTGGCTCTCGCGGCCGATCGGGATCTGGTTGTTGGGGAACGCAACGTTATTGCAATCGTTGGCTTCCTGCGCGGGATCAAAAATCTCACCGTAGTACACCGGTATCGAGTTGCCGCATCCCCCGTACAATTGGTTTCCGTTGCTGTCGAGGATCGGGCCGCCCAGCGTGGGCGAAAAATCAAAGTATTGCCCGTTGCTGCCGAGCTCGGCAGGGGTTGGAATATTCGAGGTCACCGAAGCCCCCGTGTGATAGAGCAACTGCTCGAAGCTGAACAGGAAGAAAGTCTTGTCGTGACCGTCGTACAAACCCGGTATCCGCAACGGACCGCCGAATGAAACCCCATAGTTATTTTTGGTGTCGGGCGGGCGTTTGAGCAACTCGGCATCCGTGGGATTCAGCGCCAGGTAGCCATTGTTGAACCAGTTGTTGCCGTCCAGCACCGCATTCTTGTAGTAGTCGAAGACCGCTCCGTGATAGGCGTTGGTTCCGGAGCGCGTTTTGTAATTCGCCAGCCCGCCGGTGGTTCTGCCGAATTCCGCCGACATCCCGGAAATGTCAACGTGAAACTCCTGAATCGATTCCACCGAGGGTGCGACGATGTCAAATGACCCTGACCCATTCTCCATCCTGTTAGTCGTGATGCCATCCACCAGGTAGTCCGTTCCTTCCGTCTGGCCGCCGGCGATCTTGGTCATTTGGAAGCCCGACCCGCCCGAAGATGTTCCCGGACCAACTGTGCCCGGCACCAGAAACTCCAGCGACGAAATCGACCGCAGGTTGCCCGTCACCGCCAGCGGAAGATCGTAGACTTGGTCCTTGGTAATATTCGCGTCCACCTCCGAGCTCTCCGTCTCGAGCGTCAACGTATCGGCCGCCACGTTGATCGTCTCCGACACCGCTCCCACCGCCAGCGCAATGTCCCGGCCAACATGCGAACCCACCGTCACGACCACACCTGAGTAGATCGCGGTCTTGAAGCCTGCCGAGGGCTCCGCCTTCAGTTCGTAGGTGCCGGTCCGCACCGACGGGAACACGTAATATCCCGTGGCCGAGCTGACCGTTTTATAAGTTGTCCCAGTGCTGGTTTCCTTCGCGGTAATCGTGACATCTTTGACTGCGCTTCCGGAAGGATCGGTGACGGTTCCGCTGATCGACCCCGTGTCCAATTGCGCGACCGCGGGCAATCCGGCCAGGAGCACCGTGAGCACGGCCACTGCCGCGACCCAACCTCGGCTCCGGACGAGAGCGGGATAACAGACGAATGAACGGAAAGTTCTGCGAATAGACTGCACGTCTCGTGTCATCAGATTCTCCATGAAGCCCAGAGTGCTCACATTGTTCTGGGACAAATTCAGACAGCCTCGACCTCGTAAGTGATCACTGTTCACTAGTCACTGATCACTGATCACTGATCAGCAACCCGGTTTTTCTCCGACGCCCCTTCCCCAGCCGTTGGTCAGCCTCTCCAACCCTCCATTGCGTACAAGTGTCCGGGCAAAAATCTAATCGGCCTTCAATGGCGCGCGGTGTTGGGACCCGGGGACGGTCGAGGTCCCGATCACCGGCCAATCGTTCGACCAGGTCAGCGATCTCACAAACAAGTAGTCCAGCCCGTTTTGCTGCAGCTGCAACGCATGAAACACAATCAGATCGCCGTCCGTCGCATCGATGTACGCGGTCTGCCCACCCGGCCCCGCCCAGGTCGCATCTCCCTGCAACAGAATCGTTCCGCCCCCCGCCGCCATGTCCACGCCACTCTCGTCGAGGAATGGTCCATTGGGACTGGTTCCCCGGCCCACCACGATTTTGTAGTCGCTTTGCGCGGGATCCGATTCGCAGCAGTAATCCCATGAAACGAAGAGATAGTAGTACCCGTTCTCATAAACCAGCGAAGACCCTTCGATCGGATCGTTGGGAACATCTGATGCGCGTTCGGCCAGGTGATAGGTGTTCGATCCGGATTGGATTTGCCCGCTTGCCGCATCAATCTGCTGCTGGTAAATCCCCGTCCAGAAACTTCCGTAGGTCAGCCAGACGGATCCACCTGCGTCGATGAGAATGTTGGGGTCAATGGCGTTGAAGTTGTCGGAAGTCGAGGACTGCAAAATAAGGCCCTGATCGACCCAGTTGTAACTCGGATCTGTCGAATCCAGCGTGGTGTTGGTCACCAGTCCGATTGCCGAAACATTCGACCCAAACGAAGAAACCGCGTAATAAACATGATAGGTGGCGTTGAAATAGGAGACGTCCGGCGCCCATATTTCCGTTGCCTGCGGAACTGCCCCGGAAATCCACGAGGGTAAAGTGCTGAAGACATAACCGCAGGCGGTCCAGGCGATCTTATCCGTGGAGCAGCGAATAGGAATGAATCCGCCTTGACTCGAAGAGGCGTCGGTGGAAAACACGTAGTATGTCGATCCCTGCCGAATGATGCTTGGGTCGTGCACCGGCGAGGTGTCGCCCGTGAATTCGTAGTTGGTCAATGGGCCGGCAGTCCCTATGACGAGACTGAGACTCGCCGTAGCCGAAGCCTGTGACGAATCGGTAACCTCGGCGGTGAAATTGAAAGTCCCCGTGGCGGTAGGCGTGCCTGCAAGAATGCCGCTGCCGGCCAACGTTATCCCTCCGGGCAGCGCCCCGGCAGACAGGCTCCAGGCATACCCGCTGCCGCTCCCACCCATCGCCGCCAGCGTCGCTGAGTAGGACTTGGTAACCGTGCCCTGGGGAAGAGAGGTCGTTGTAATGGCTAGAGGAGTTGACGAGGATGCCGGGGAGCCACCGCCGCAGCCCTGCAACGGATAGAATGCGAACACACAATGCAGGGCAACCAGCCACTTGCGGGTCCGGATGGATAGGCAAGGGCTGCGGTGAACGTAGCTCGGGCGGATAGGGCAGCGGCGAACATGGGCGAGCCGGAAGCGGGCCTTTTTCATTACTTGCTCGGTTCGGACAGGGATTCCGAGTAAACGTTTGCTTTGCGAACCCGGACCCATATGAAGCCCCGCTCCTGGTTCTTTTCGAGTAACACACGGTATGCATACGGTATGTTACGGTTCGCCATTGAAGTCTAAGCCATTTGCTTTCAGGTACATAGATTGAACCCTACATGCACCAGAAAATACGCGGAAAACACGTCAATGTGATCCGGAGGCGCCCAACTGGCTGCGAGAAAATCTTTTCGCTGCAGCCCAAAGTGCCGAAAATGTGGAGGCAGTCTGTGAAAGGGCGGAGATTAGTTCTGCTGCGCGGATGCGAAACCGGTCGGGAAATCTACTTGCAGGTTCTGGTTACCACGGCAGCTTTACCAGAAGTAAGCAGCAACCACGTGAGGCGGGCTGGCGGCGGCATCGATAACCGATGTCTGCACAACAACTTGCATGTTTTTCTTCTCCCATCCACGAGGTGCGGTCCGGGCTAACTCCAACAAGTAATCCGGGTCGGAGACGAATTGCGCCGCAGCATCCGTGCCCGGCGCCGTAATTCCTGCCACACTCACCACCGCGTGGCCGGTCTGGGAGTCGACTAATCGGGTGACCACCCCAAAGTCCTCGACCACTTCCCGGTGTAACCCCAGGCGGCAGAACCACTTCTTGTCCGGAGAGGTTCGGTCATGAATCCAGAGGATGCCGTCCCTCTCTTCAAACACGAAACGCAGGTCGGAGGTCATTTCCATCGTCCACCGATTGCTGAACGCTCCAATCAGCACTGCGGGGGAATTGCGAAGCTCGTCGAATGACGATTCGTTGCCAATCCTGATCTGGCGTGGCTTGCCAATCCGGCTCAATGCGTCAGTAATTCGAAAGGCAGCGTAAACATCGCCCGAGACCAGCCCTATATCGGGGAAGGTCAGCATATCTTTCCACAAGATCTTTTCATCTGGATCCAGAGGCAGCGGCTGGTCAAACCTCTCGACTTGTGTCTGGAAAGTGCCGGGATGGGTCTTTGCGTACTTGTCGTAGAGCGAGAATGACGGGCGATACAAAATGGGCTTAGGAATATAGACGAGCACAGGTTGCGAAGTGGAAAAGACAGGGGCCCAGAACTGCTGCAAGGGTGAGGGCCGGGCCAGCTTGCGCTGGACGACGGGAGCGACCAGGACCGCGACGAGCGCCAGGTTGATGGCAAGTGCCGTCCAGGCAAGCACTTTCCACTTCCGGCTGGGTTCAGTGATGGGGAAAGGCTGAGTTACAGTCTCTACCGGCAACTCGACGGAAATGTGGTGAAATTCGGGAACATAGGTTCCTACGGGAAGGTCGATGCGAACTTCGGAAGGCTTGGAAAACTCATGATAATACTGTTCGAGGCGTCTCCGCACTTCGCCCGCCTGCACTCGAACCACGGGGTCGTCGCCGGTGGCGTAATCAGCCGGACGGTGGAACAGATCCGCTCCAATGCTACGCTCCTTCAGCGATTCATCATGCCCTTCAAGCTTATGCTGTATGACATAGGAAAGAAACTGCTTACTGCGGCCGCTATTTCGAAAAGACGGGCTGGCGAGGATGTTTTCCAGCTCCTGAAGAACTGCCGACTTGTCCACGTCTTCGATAACGGGCGGATGCCCTTTTGGGGAACCCACATTCGGGACTGAATGGGATGATGCCACAGCCGTCGAATCGCCCCCCTTGGTCACAGCTTGGTGTATCACGCAGGACTCGCCGTTGTCATCCGAAAACGGGCGGTTCGCGGTGATCCTCGACCACTTTATGTCGTTGTATCTAAAAGAAGTCTACTGTAAAACACCGTGTGCTACTGGCACCGTTTGATGGAAAGTCATAGACAACCTTAGACAACCTTATTGAGATTGGCAAACGTTTGCCGCGGTTTGCCATCTCGCGGCTGACGGCCAGAGGCTGACAGGTAGAACGTGACGGGTAAAATATGGATCTCCGGGAAATCGCGAGGCGCGCGAGGGTTTCGACGGCCACGGCCTCACGCGCTATTAATCGCGTGCCCACCGTGGATCCGCTGCTGTCGCGGCGCGTATGGAAGGTTGTGGATGAGCTGGGATACTACCCGAACACTCAAGCGCGGGCGCTGGTCTCCGGGAAAAGCCGAATCTTCGGGCTGATCGTCTCCGAAATCACCAACCCTTTCTTCCCGGAAATCGTTGCGGTATTCGAGAGGATTGCCGTAGAGCACGGGTACGAGATCCTGCTGACATCCACTGTGCACGACCCCAAGCTGATGGCGAGTTCGGTGCGGCGAATGATTGAGCGTCGCGTGGACGGCGTGGCGGTGATGACTTTCGGGATGGAGGAATTGCTGCTCGAGGACCTGAAACTGCGCCGAGTCCCGCTGGTGTTCGTGGATGTGGGCCCAGCGCTTCCCCGGATCAGTAACATACGCATCGACTATTTGCATGGCATTCGCCAGGCAATCCAGCATCTGGCGGCCTTGCGCCACAAACGAATCGGTTTCGTTACCGGTCCGCTCAGCCTGAAATCGGCGCTCGCGCGCAAGAACGCGTTTCTGCAGTCGATGCAGGAAATTGGACTCGCGGGCGACGCACCTTTGATTGTGGAGGGAGATCACACGACAGAAGGGGGAATGCTAGCGGCTGCGCAACTGCTGAACGCCCCGATTAAACCCACGGCGATTCTGTGCTCGAATGACATGACGGCCATCGGCGTAATGAAGAAGAGCTACGAAGAGGGGGTTGTAATTCCGCGCGACTTATCGCTGATCGGGTTTGACGATGTGCGCTTCGCGCAGTTCACGTTGCCCCCTTTGACTACCGTGCAGATGTCACAGGCCGAGCTGGCCAAATTGGCGTTCAATGCGCTTCTCGCTGAAGTGGAGCGGGAAGCACCTGTGCCGAATGGGACCGAATACGTCCTGCGGACGAACTTGCTGCTCAGGAAGTCGACCGCCATGGCTCGGAGTGGGACGACACGGCCCCGCCGGAGAGACTCTGCACCAGAGCCGACCCGGAGTGAATCGCGGTGATGATCAGGATGCGACGACAACGGAGCAAGAGCCTTTAACCGCAGAGTTCGCAGAGGAAAAGCCGCAGAGGACGCGGAGAAATTCAAATTACGCTACTACGCTAAGTTTGAGTCGGTTGCAAAATTTCTTATGAGGGATACAGCAATGAAAGCAGGAATGATTGTTCTGTTTCTTTGTGCGGCGGCACTCGCGGTCACATTCTCCACCGTCAGTCATGGACAATCACCGGCTTCAGGCCCGCCCCAGGTAGTCAGCGTTACCGGGGATGTTGAAGGAACGCACGATCCTTCGATCGCCAAAGAGGGCAACGTCTGGTATCTGTTTGGCACCGCGACCGAACCGAAGCGGGATGGCGAACTGCCGATTCGTTGTTCCCCGGACCTGCATCACTGGAGCCGATGCGGCTATGTCTTGCCGGGCATTCCGCAATGGATTCAAAAGGAAAGTCCGGAGACGAAGGAACTCTGGGCGCCCGACATTTCGTATTTCGACGGCCAATATCACCTCTATTACGCGTTCTCCGCATTCGGCAAGAACACCTCGGGGATTGCATTGCTGACCAACAAAACTTTGGATCCGAACAACCCGCATTTTCGTTGGGTGGATCAGGGACTCGTGCTGCAATCGAAGGCGAGCGATGATTTCAATGCCATCGATCCGAACCTGGTCCTGGACGCGGAAGGGCAAGCATGGCTGGCGTTTGGCAGCTTCTGGAACGGGATCAAGATGCGAAAGCTTGATCGCAAGACGGGGAAGTTGTCGACGGAGGACACTCGTCTATATTCTTTGGCCAGCCGGAAGCGCCCCGACAATCCTCCGCCTGCGCCGCCGGGCTTGCCTCCGAATTGGCAGGCCGTTGAGGCGCCCTTTATCGTTCATCATGGCGACTATTACTATCTTTTCGTCTCGTTCGATCTGTGCTGCCGCGGCACCAGGAGCACTTACAAAACCATGGTGGGCCGTTCCCGCACTGTGACCGGACCTTATGTAGACAAGAACGGAACGTCGATGCTGGAAGGCGGAGGCAGTCCGCTGTTAGTGGGCAACAGCCGCTGGCGGGGGCCGGGTGGGGAGTCGGTTTTGATGCAAAAGGATGGAGACGTCATTGTTTTTCACGCTTATGACGCGACGACCGGACATCCCTTTTTGCAGATTTCTACGCTTACCTGGAATGATGGATGGCCATCGGCGGCACTGGGCGAAAATTAGAGATCGGCCGCTCCACAACCCTGAGTCATCAACTTTTCGGCCTTCCCATCATCCGCAATCGCTTTCAACTCGCTGCGCAGACGTGTTAGAAAACCTATCGAGAATCGGTCATGGAGAAAGCGGGTAACGAACTGGGCTCCATTAAATTCCGGCCTTGATTCCTCCCGACTCTTTGTGGCATTGTATCGGGCAACTTTTGGGAGGGGTTCCCTTTGGACGAATGCCGCCGAGGTTTCAGGCAGTCATATTTAATCGTTTCAATACTGTTCCTATTTAGCGCGATCGTGGCGCATGCGGATGTGACTGGTTCGATCACGGGCGTGGTCCGTGATCGTGCCCAAGCGGTCGTAGCCGGCGCTAAAATCCAGATCACGAATGTGCAAACCAACTTTAGCGAGGCAACAACGTCGGCCGCAGACGGATCGTACCACTTCCTCGCCTTGACAGCAGGCGCCTACCAGATCACAGCAACCTCTGCTGGTTTCAAGCCCTACACGGCGACCGGCATCACGCTTCAGGTGAACGACCAACTGCGCATCGATATTACGTTGCAGGTGGGCACGGTGAAGGAAGAGATCAGCGTTTCCGCCAACGCGGTCCACGTGGAAACCGACAGCACGCAATTGGGGGACGTGATCGATTCGAAGAAGATGCTGGCCCTGCCGCTCAACGGGCGCAGCTATCTCGATTTGTTAGGCCTGCAGGCCGGTGTGGCGCCCAGCGGATCAGTGACTATCGGTGGTGACCGGCCAGTCTCGGGCTACCTTGGAAACGCTGGCAATGTCTCAGTGAATGGCCAGCGCGAGACAGCCAACGCGTTTCTGGTGAACGGGGGCGATGTCAGCGAGGGACGAAATCTTGGGGCCGGACTGGTTCCAAATCTCGATTCCGTCGAAGAATTTCGTCTTATCACCAACAGCTTCGACGCGGAATACGGAAAGTTCAGCGGCGCGGTCATGAACGCCATCACCAAGTCTGGCACAAATGGCTTCCACGGCGATGTTTTTGAGTTCCTGCGTAATGACGCGCTGGATGCCCAGAACTACTTCTTCTCCGGCCAGCCTAAGTCCGAGCTGCGACAGCATCAGTTCGGTTTTACAGCAGGAGGTCCATTCTGGAAAGGCAAGCTGTTCTGGTTCACGGATTATCAGGGAACCAGAATCGTGCAGAGCGCGGAAGTCAGCAACGTTCCCACGCCGAGTGTTGCCGAACTTGGCGGCCAGTTTGATCCTACAACCTTGACGGGTACGGTCGATGGCAGTCCGGGCCCCGCCGGCAGTTGTCCCGCGTCTGCCGCGCCCTGCCTCGACTGGCCGACGACGCTTTCCAATAGATTGGGGTATACCGTCACAAACGGTGAGCAATACAGCTTCGCAGGCTGTAACTCGACGGCGGACTGCGTCTTTCCAGGCGGCTTAATTCCCAAAGCTGCTTGGTCGCCAGCAGCGATTGGAATTCTCCCGTACATCCCGGCTGCTAATAACAGTAACGGCACTTTCTCGAACAATCGCGAAAAGAATAAGATTACTGACGACAAGATCGGAGAGCGGGTCGACTT
The DNA here is from genome assembly GCA_963719575.1 of uncultured Acidobacteriaceae bacterium. Lineage (GTDB taxonomy): Bacteria > Acidobacteriota > Terriglobia > Terriglobales > Acidobacteriaceae > Sulfotelmatobacter. The sequence continues at coordinate 24,489 of CAVRCN010000017.1, read as the reverse complement.
TAATAATCTGAAGACGGGCAACTGGTCTTTTTATTATCACTTTGACGACTCGACGGTGAACAGCGCCCTGCCCAGTGGCGGCGCAAGCGTGCCCGGCTTCCCTGCGGTGACGCCAACCCGCGCGCAAGAGTTCGTTATCAGTAACAATAAGACCGTCGGACCCACCGCTGTGAACGAGGCGCGGATTACCTTCTTCCGTACGGCCACTCACCTGGACAACCCCAGCGGGGGCAAGGCGACGCTGGCATCTCTTGGTTTCGTGACCGGCGTCGGGACACTCGGCATCATTCCCGATGCTACGCCGGGATTTCCAGAGTATGTTCCCCAAATTTATTTCAACAACTTCGCCATCGGCGCCCCCTCTCTGATCACGTTCCAGCCCGACAATACCTACACGGCGTCGGACGGATTTTCCAAAGCGATGGGCAAACATACGCTCAAGTTCGGCGGAGAGGCGCGCTATCTACAGGTGAACGAACGAAACTTGGCCAGCCAGGACGGGGCTTTTGTTTTCGATGGCACGGTGACTGGAGTAGATTTCGCCGACTACCTCATCGGAGCGACAACGGGAGCCGGGAATGGCTATACTCAGGCGGCTGTGCAGTTGCTGGATTCGCGCACGCGCTATGGCGGCGCCTATGTGCAGGACTCATGGAAGGCAACTCCCAATCTGACGCTGAATTTGGGTCTACGCTGGGAAGTGAGTATGCCCTGGTACGACACGCAGGGAAGGATCCAGACCTGGGTTAAGGGCGAGCAGTCCACGGTCTTTCCGACTTCCCCCGAAGGCCTGGTATATCCCGGCGATCCAGGCATTCCCAAGACACTGGCGCCCACCCGATACAACAACTTCGGACCGCGCCTAGGCCTCGCTTACTCTCCAAGCTTTAGCGATGGACTGTTGGGCAAAGTTTTTGGCGGACCGGGCAAATCCAGCATCCGTGCTTCGTATGGCATGTACTACACGTCGGTCGAGGATTTGAATCTCTTCTATGAAGTGGGAGACGCTCCCTTCGGCTTGTACTGGACCAGTCCGGGTTCCGTTGACTTCTCCGAGCCCTTCCGAAATCGGCTCGACGGAGGCACCGACGGCGAGGGACAGCGCTTCCCATTCACCGCTCCGACTGCGGGCAGCCCGGCAAATAAGACGCTGAATTTCGGGATTTACGAGCCGCTCTCCTATTTCCCAGGATACGACATTCATAATAAGCTTCCGTACGCTGAGCACTTCAATTTCTCGATCCAGCGTGAGTTGTCCAAATCCACCGTCTTGACTGTGTCCTACGTGGGCACGGAGGGTCATCGGCTCATCGCGCAGACCGAAGCCAACCCGGGCGACCCCGCGTTATGTATGCAGCTCACTGCGCAGGGGTATACCGATGCATCGAGCGGCGCCCCCGGGTGTGGGCCGAACGTTGAACAGGACACGTTCACTCTGGGCGCAAATACGGTTTACGGCACCAGGGACACTCTGCTTAATCCGAACGTCTGCAATAGTCCCACGGGTCAATCCCTATGCTTTGGTTTTGGCAACACCTTCACCAAGCTGGTGGCGAATTCCGTTTACCACTCTGGAGAGGTGACGGTCCAGCGTAACGCTGGTGATGTCACCTTTTTGGCTGCGTATACGATCGCGAAAGCCATAGACGATTCCTCCGCCTTCGGCGAACTGATCAACTTCTCAAACGCCAAACTCAGCCGTGGCCTATCATCGACGGACGTGCACCAGAACTTTGTGGTCAGCTATGTCTGGGAGATGCCGTTCCACCGGCTTTTCCACGGCCCGCCTCGGCTTACGAAAGGGTGGCAATTGCAAGGCATTACCCGATTCGCGACGGGATTTCCGGTTCAGATGGGGGAAGCGAATCCTTCGAGCCTGTGTACGCAGTTTGACCCAACGACGAACCCGCCGACGCCGCTGTGCCAGGGAGATGCATCTCTTACTGGTAGCCCCTCCACCGACATGCCGAATGTCGTGGGACCGGTTCACAAGCACAACCCTCGCGATACCCCTGGCACGTTCACATATTTTGACCAGAGCGCATTTACAGCAACTGCCTGCGGTCTGTCATCAACTGGCGTTTTGCTGGGTACTGACTGCGGATCTTTCGGGACGGCGAACCGGCGATTCTTTCACGGCCCGGGATTCAACAACACCGACTTGGGAATGACGAAGATGATTCCTGTCACTGAAGCGATGCGCTTCGAGATTCGAGGTGAATTCTTCAACGTCTTCAACCACACGCAATTTAACAATCCGGCCGGGGACATCAGCGACAGCAACTTCGGTAACGTCACGAGTGCCCGCGATCCGCGCATCGGTCAGCTAAGTGCGAAATTTGTCTGGTGATATCGAAAGCAATTCGGGCGGAGGCTGAAGAGGCTGCGCCCGCAGCTTTCGGCTTCCCCCAGCCATCAACGGAACTTGGGCTGCCGCCAGACGACACATGCTAGGCTGTGACCATGAAGGTCCGGCTGCTTTTGCTGTGCATATTTGCGGTGCCGTGCTTTGCGCAGACAGCTGAGAGCTACCGTCGGCAGGCCATTGAGGAGTCCCGCCAAAAATCCTGGGACCAGGCGATCGCGAACTACCACAAGGCATTGGAACTTGAGCCGAACGATGCCTTAACCCATTACAACTTGGCCCTCGCGCTTAAATACAAAGGCGAGGCCCGGCAAGCGGTGGATGAGTTTGAGGCCGCGCTGCACCTCAAACCAAACTGGGCCGATGCTCAATACGGATTGGGCGCCGCCAGCTACGATCTTCACGACCAACCCGCCGCCGTAAAGGAACTGCAGACTGCCATAAGGCTCGACCCCGCGAACGCCGCGGCCCATCGGCTGCTGTCGCGCATTTATCTGGAGCAGAACAATCCTTCGTCTGCCAAGACTGAACTTCAGCGAGCGATCGCATCGAAGCCCTCGGCGGAACTCTACACTGAGTTGGGGCTGACTGAGGGACAGCTTGCCAATCTTCCCGCCGCAGCGGCCGCATTTCGCCACGCCCTCCAGTTGAATCCGCGGCTTACGACGGCGCACATGCTTCTGGGTGTGACGCTGCGCCGCCAGGGCGATCACGCTGCGGCCTTAGCGGAATTCCGCAAAGCGGTGGCTGCCGATCCTGGTGATCCCCGGGCACAATTCAATCTGGGAAAGGAACTGAAAGCTGGCGGCAACCTGGCCGGCGCCATCGCGGCCTTCCAGCGCGCCATCGAGCTGAAACCGGACTACGAAGAGGCGCACTACAACCTCGGCATCGCCTTGCGCGCCCAAGGCCAGACGGAAGCGGCACAAAAGGAACTAAACGAGATCAGTGGGCTGCGGCGGTTCCGTGCCCGCCTGGCGGAGGCAAAATTGCTTACCCTTCAGGGCGTAAATGCGCTGCAGGACCAAAAACTCGACGACGCTCTGGGCTTCTTTCAAAAGGCCATCGAGAAGGGTCCCGAGCTGCCGACCGGCTACTACTACCTGGGCCTTACCTGGGAGCGCAAGGGTGACGCTGAGCAGGCTCTGACGGCGTTCGAGAAAGCCCTGGAGGTGAAGCCGGACTACGCACAGGCCCACTCGAGCCTCGGACTGCTGTACTGGCGTCAGAACGAGCACACGCACGCGCTCGAGGAATTCCGGCAGGCAACCATGTGCGATCCCGACCTGGCGGAGGCGCACTATAACTTTGGTTTGGCACTGGCCCAATCGGGCAAATTGGACGAAGGCATCAGCGAACTGAAAGAAGCCATCAGTCTCAATCCGGAGTACACCGACGCGCGGATTCAGCTGGGATTGGCGCTCAGCCAGAAAAATGACACCACCAGCGCTGCTAATGTATTCCGTGAGCTCGTTCGACACGATCCGAACTTTGCGGAGGGTCACAACAATCTCGGATTAGTGCTGTTGCAGGCTGGCAACGTTCGGGCGGCGCAGAAGGAGTTTGCTGATGCGGTGCGTCTTAAGCCGACATACGCGGAAGCACACTACAACCTGGCGTTGGCGCTGCAACGGGAAGGAAATGAAGCAGAATCGCGCGCAGAATTCAACAAAGCCTACGAGATTGCGCCGGAGTTGAAAGACGCGCCGCACCCATAACGTTTACCCGGTTTTAGAACCATAGCTTGGGCTGGTTTTTTCACCAGCCTGATAGTCGGTCGGAACAGAATATAGACCTTATAAAACCGGTGGTACCAGTAAGCGGTGCGCACTAGTGGAAACTTTCCTATCCGGTGGCATCACGAACTGTCGCAATAATCCCAGCTGGTCGGCAGACTTTGCTCTTGGTCGCAAAATCACTTCACGTTAGGAGCCAGGTCGCTTGAGTCCTCGTGTTAGTTCGGATTAATGCGTGAGGTGTTCCCAGTTGAGGACGAAGTCGATGGGGACGGGGGTGCTGTCACCGCTGGGGCGGATCGCGAGAATCCGTTTGTCGTCGGGGAGAAGAGCAATGTCGAGGATGCTGGTGGGCAGCGATAGCAGTTCTTTGGGAGCGGAAAAGTCGGGTTTGCTCGCGCCGGAGTGCACTGCCACGTTGAAGATTTTTTCGCCCTTGCGGTAACGCAAGTTCTTGCCGTCCGCAGACCACTCGCCGGAACTGGAGGTACCTCCGCTCGAAACCTGCCAGCGCGAGCCGGGAACGGGGAACGAAGTAACAAAAAGTTCCTCAGTGTCGGTCTCATTCGAGAGGTAGGCCAGCCACTTGCTATCGGGAGAGACGTGGCCGTTGCGTTCGGCCGCGGGACCATTCAGCACCGGGACGAGCTTCTTGTCGCCCTGCAGATCTTTGCCCTGCAGATCCATGGCGTAGATGTCGAAATCAGTTTTTGGGTCCTGGTGATTGAACACCAGGTAGCGGCCATCGCGCGAGATGTCGAAGAGTGTGAGTTGGCCGTTAAAGTTTTCCAACACTTTTTCTTCCGCGCCAGAGGCGCTCAGGGATTTGCGCGTGAGATTACTGACGTAGCCGGTGGTGCTGGAAATCCAGACATCCTTGCCGTCGGGCGAGACCGCGCCGAACTCAGCCCGATCCGAGTCCTGGCTGAGCCGGTTTACCGTCTTGCGCGCAACGTCGGAGATCCACAAGCTGTACCCGCCGCCGGAAGTGGCTCGCAACAGGAGGGCGGTTTGCGTCGCGGCAAAAAATTTGCCGCCAAGATAGGGAGCAGGTTCGCCCCAGTGGTCGATTTCCTTGCCCGACAGATCGAGCCAGACGAGTTCGCGATTTACCACGGACGTGGGACGATAGAGCAACACATTGCGGCTGACGGAAAAATTTCCTTCGTTGCGCGCCGGGGCGAACTCAATGTTCGAAGCGATCGAAACTGGCTTGCCTTTGAAGGTCAGGCTGGAAGCGTCGAACTCCTGCGCGGTGAGCGCGCCTTCCTTCACGTAAAAAAGATAACCGCCGCTGTAAGCGACGTTCGAGCCGTTGGGGAGAATCTGCTTAAGGCCGCCGGCGCCGCCCTCCCTGGTTAGGGAAGAATCGAGGGAACCAGCATAGACGCTGCCGGAGTCTTTGGCGCGCCGCACGAAGAGGAAGTGCTTGCCGTCGGGCAGGAAGTAGGGGTCGCGGTCGGTGTAGCCTTGGCCGGTACTGTCGCCCTTGGTGATTTCGACGGGAGTGCCTCCGCCATCGGAGACGGACTGGAGCGACCCGGCGATGCGCGGCGCAAAGATGATGGTGCCCTGCTCGTTCCAGCTGCCGCCGCGGCCATCGGGCGCATCGCAGAGCACTTGCACCGTACCTCCGGCGACGGGTAGTTTCTTGAGCTTGCCTTCGGAGAAGAAGCCGAGATATTTGCCATCGGGCGACCAGAAGGGAAACAGCGCTGCCTGGCCACCGGGCACGGGAGTGGATTCGCCGGTGGAGAGACGCAGCAGATAAAGTGATCCGCCGCCGGGCGAGAAGGATGTGCCTTTCTTCGCAGCCAGGAACGCAACCTGCTGGCCGTCGGGGGATAGAACTGGGGCGCCGTCGGCGACCGAGAAGAAGTCAAATCCGGCGGGCGGCTCGATGCTGGTGTGAACGGGCTGCCGCGCGGAGGTGAGGCGGCCGGCGTAGATCAACAGCAAAACGCCGAGAGCCGCGGCGATAAGCCATCCTGCAATAGTCGCGGTGGTAAGAAGTGTGGCAGTCTTCTTGCGGCGCGACGAGACGACGGCCGGAGCGCCGACCTGACTGCCTCCGGCGGCGATCCACTGCAGTTGCAGCTTGAGATCGTGCGCGCTCTGAAAGCGATCGTCGGGATCCTTTGCCAGGCAGGTGCGGACGACTTGTTCGAGGGCCGGCGGCGTCAGCGGCTGAATGGCAGCGATCGGGTCGGGATCTTTTTCCAGAATCGCGCTGGCGAGCGAGAGCTGGCTCTTGCCCGCGAAGGCACGTTTGCCGGTGAGCATCTCGTAGAGCATGGCGCCGAAGGCAAAGATGTCGGAGCGGGCGTCGGCTTCTTTGCCCTGAATCTGTTCCGGGCTCATATATTGCACGGTGCCGATCAGAGTGCCGGCAACCGTGACGGGCGACGCGAGATCGGCCATGGTGGCGGCCATCGTCGCCATCGACGAGATGTGCCCCGATCCGGACTTCGATCCGGAATGCGATCCGGTGGCCAGGCCGAGAGGCTTGGCGAGACCAAAATCCATGAGCTTGGCGCCGCCCTTGGTGAGCATCACGTTGCCGGGTTTCAGGTCGCGGTGAATGATGCCGGAGCGATGCGCTTTGACCAGCGCGTCGGCCACTTCGCTGGCGATTTTCAATGTTTCGTCGGCCGTGAGCGGCTTGCGGGCAAGGCGGGCGAAGAGGGTCTCGCCTTCCAGATACTCCATGACGAGGTAGTCGATGTCGCCTTGCGAACCGACATCATAGAGGACACAAATGTTGGGATGCTGCAAGCCGGAAATGGCTTTGGCTTCGCGCTCAAAGCGGGCGCGGAGTTCAGGATTCGCGTTCAAGTGTGCAGGAAGAACTTTGATGGCGACGGTGCGTTCGAGGCGGGGATCCCGAGCACGGTAGACCTCGCCCATACCACCTGCGCCTAGCGGTGATTGAATTTCATAGGGACCAAGTTTTGTGCCAGAGGTAAGGGCCATCCGTGTGCGTGATTATAAACTACCCAGCGTTTTGCGCGGATTTCCGGCGAATCTGGAAGCATCGTCGGCAATACGGAAGCAGTCCAGATTGAGAAATGCAGATCGGAAACGACAAGTCGGCTTCGAGAACATCGCATTGATCTCCCCGAAGCCCGTTTGGGGCCAACTTCCGAGTAGCCGGCAACCCGCGAAACTAAATGAGAACAATCCGGTCCGCGCGCCAGGGCTGCGGTTTAGTGTCCGAATTTGCCGTAGTGGTGTCCGGAAACGGACAGAGCGAACTAACTTATCGCATATTAAGTCGTTTACAATGTGACGCTTAAGTATTGGCAAGCGTGATGCTGATCACCGGGAGGGGGAAAGAACATGTCATTCGTGCGCGATCTGAGAGTTGCGGCTCACTCGTTAATTCGGACTCCAGGGTTGGCGATCGCCGTGATTCTCACACTGGCGCTTGGCATCGGCGCGAACGCCGCCATTTTCACGCTGGTGCGCGGAGTCCTGCTCAAGCCCCTGGTCAACCGCGATGAGGACCGGCTGATCTATATCCGGCAGAGCGCTCCCGGCATCGGCGACGAAAACGCGGCGTTTTCCGTCCCCGAGCTGCAGGATTTGCGTACCAGCGTGAAAACTCTGAGCGAGTTTGGCGACTTCTCCGCCATGGACTTCACCATGATCGGCCTCGGTGAGCCTCGTTCCATTCGGGGTGGCGTGGTTGGCGGCACTTATTTCGATGTGATGGGCCTTCATCCCGTGCTCGGCCGCCTCATCGGACCTCAAGACGACGGTCCTAACGCTGCCGGCGTGGTTGTCCTCACCTACCGTTTCTGGACCACCGCTCTGCACAAGGATCCTTCGGTCCTCGGCAAAACCGTTCGCCTCGGAAGCATCGGCGATCGGTCTGCGACAGTCATTGGCGTCCTCGAGCCTTGTGTCCCCTATCCGCAAGATACCGAAATTATTTCCAACGTGGTCACCAGCCCGCATCATCTTTCCGCAACCATGGTCACGGGCCGCATCCATCGCATGACTGAGGTTTTCGGCCGTCTGGCTCCGGGAGCCACCCTCGATCAGGCTCGGGCTGAGTTGAGCTCCGTTTACTCGGCGATGAAGAAGGACCACCCCGAAGCTTACGCCCAGGAAGCGAACTTCCAGATCGGAGCCAAGTTGCTTCGCGACCAGATCACGTCGGGCGCCCGGACCGTGCTGCTGGTGCTGCTGGCAGCGTCGGGGCTGGTCTTCATCATCGCGTGTTCGAATGTCGCCAACCTGATTCTGGCAAGGACGGTTCGCCGCGAAAGCGAACTATCGGTCCGCATGGCGCTGGGCGCAAGCAAAGGCGCGATGCGCCGCATGCTTTTGGCCGAAAGCCTTCTACTCTGCGGCGCCGGCGCTGCGATCGGGGTACTGAGCGCACAGCCGATGGTGGCCGTTCTCGCCCGCTACGCCTCGCGCTTCTCGATCCGCGCGCTTGATTTCAGAGTCGATTCGAGCTTGCTTTGGGTCGGAGCGGCGCTGGCCATCATAGCCGCGGTGATTCTCGCGTTCGTCCCGCGCCTGCCCTCTGCTGGCACGTCTTCCGCCACCCAGACTGGACTGAACCTATCCAGCGGCGGTGCACGGATCACGGGCAGCACGAGTCGCCGCCAGCGCATCTTCGCGGTGACACAAATCGCCGCGTCTTTCGTGTTGCTGGCCGGCGCAAGCACGTTGATCACTACACTGATCGAACTGCAAAGGACGCAGACCGGTCTGGACACGCAGCACGTCCTCGCGATCGATGTTCCCGCTATGTCCTATGGGAAGACTCCTCAGCAGGTCGTCGATTTCTACAAAGAAGCGATACGTCGCATTGATGCCCTGCCGGGCGTGACTGAGACCGCGTTCGGCGATGTCGTTCCCTGGCGCGATGGCGGCGGCCCCGGCGGCCCTGGTCTTCAATTCTCCGCCGACGGGCACGTCCATGTAGCTGGCACAGAGGATCCCAGGGCGCGTTCGCGTTCCATCTCTCCCGGTTTCTTTGCGGCGCTGGGCGTTCCTATCATTGCCGGCCGCGATTTCAATGCGCTCGATTACCAACATAACGACCAGAATAATAATCAGGAGCCCGTCGTTATCGTCAGCCAGACTCTCGCGCGGCGCATGTTTCCCAATCAGGATGCGATCAATCGGCACGTCTATTGGACCGATCCCGTGCTGCAATTCTTCCCCGGGACCGATCTCCAAAAGGCGCGCCTGGTCGCGCCGCACCGCATCATCGGGGTCACGGCCGATATTGACGACGAACACGTCGTTCCTGAACCCACGCTGACTGTTTACAGTTCTTTTGACGAAGGTACACTTTTTGGCGGTCGTCTCTTCATTCACACGGGTGCAAATCCGTATGCGCTGGTCGCGCCGGTCACGCGCATTATTCGCGACATGTCCGCCGATCAGCCGGTTGAGCGCGCCGCTACTCTGGCAGACGTCCGCGCCGAGGTGCTGACGCCGGACCGTCTCAACTCGCTGGTATTCGGCGTATTTGCCTTTGTCGCGCTGGCGATTGCCGTGGTGGGCGTCGCGGGCGTGCTGGCGTTTTCGGTGAGCGCGCGGACGCGGGAATTCGGTATCCGGCTGGCTCTGGGATCGGAGCCGGGGCGACTCCTCAGGGGCGTGATCGCAGAGGGCACCGGAATGGCTGCGGCGGGCGTCCTCGCAGGCGCGGCATTCGGATTCGCGCTGGCGCGCCTGGCGGGAAAATATTTTCTTGACATCAAGATGCCGGGCGCATTGCCAGTATTTGTCTCCGCGTTCGTGCTGATGGCGGTCGCGGTTATCGCGTCGGTGCTGCCCGCGGCACGCGCCGCGCGCGTCAATATTATGCAGGCGCTGCGCTCCGAGTGACCGTCGGACGGGGCATCCGGGTTACCGGCAACTCCAAACGTGCGATGGAATCTCCGAACGACGGTCCTCCAGGCCTCGGTGCCACCTTTGTGTTCGGCCGGTTGGCGGGGTCTTCCAACTTAGCGGAACTGCTCGTCGGCTCGGCGTTCACCGATGCCTGCTTTTGGAAAAGTCCATCGTCATTTCGCGGGGCCGTGAAATGCCTTTCGGCAGAGCTCTCGGAACTTATTGCCTTCGGAGTTCCACCTCTTGACATCTCGATAGGGCACCTCAAACGGAAGGCCGCCAGACGGGGCCGCGACGACCAGTTCTCCATTTGTTCCGGGTCTCCATACAACATGGGGACCTGATTTTCCTGAGACCTCCACCAATTCGTTGGTCATGAATGGCGGCTCGACCATTTGAAATTAGATGCAACCGCTCCAGAGAGTCCACGGAGAAATTGACCCGTGACGCCACCGAGAATCACAAAATCACGTTCTTCCACCGGTGTCATCTTAAAGTTCTGGGCTCATGAGGCATAGCCCGGAATCACAAGCTTCCACTTTTTCATTTTCGCATCTCGGGAGGGTCCATGAGCGCGATCGAAGATCATTAGTGCGGTTAGTGCGAAACCAAGACCTCTGCGGCGTGAGCTGGCAAGTTTGGAATGAGCCACCGAAACAGGAGAGTCGCGGCTAAAGCTCCCGCCAGTTGCGCCACGATGAAGAGGGGAACGTCGGCAGGTTGAATCCCGGCGAAAGTATTCGACAAGCACCGGGCGATCGTCACTGCCGGGTTTGCAAACGAGGTTGACGCGGTGAACCAGTAAGCGGCGGTGATGTAGCTGGCAACAGCGAATGGCACGGCTCCCGAGCGCAGTCGCGAACAGCCCCAGATAACCGACAGCAGTCCGAACGTAGCCACGAACTCGCTGAGGACTAACGACCATCCGTGTCGAGAATGGGTCGAGACGGAAAACCAGCGCAGGCCAAACATTAGGTGCGCGATGATTGCTCCAGCAACTCCCCCGGCACATTGCACGGCGATGTAGGCGAGTGCATCCGGCCAGGCGATACCGTGCTCAATTGCGTCGGCAACCGTCACCGCCGGGTTTAGGTGTGCGCCGGAAATCGGGCCGAAGGTCAGAATGAGAGCCACTAATGCAGCGCCCGTTGCAATCGTGTTCGCAAGCAATGCGATGGCGACATTGCCGCCTGCCAGCCGTTCACCCATGATGCCGGAGCCAACTACTGCAGCAACCAGGAATGCGCTGCCTACGAATTCAGCCGTCAATCTGACACGCAAGTTGAATTTCATTGTTGAACTTCACCGATGGCCGATCTTGTCGATCTCTTTCTTGATTGCCAGCTTGTCGATGGTTGCGAGAGGAAGGCAGAGGAAGAGGCTGATTCGGCGCTCTAGAGTTAGAAAGGCATCACGGTATGCCCGTTCAATTTCCTTTTCTGTCCCTCGCACCGCAGCTGGGTCCGCAACTCCCCAATGAGCCGTCATAGGCTGGCCCGGCCAGACAGGACAAACTTCGTTCGCTGCGTTGTCGCAGACCGTGAACACGAAGTCCATCTGGGGTGTGTCCGTCTTCGCAAACTCGTCCCAACTCTTGCTTCTGAACCCAGTCGCGGGGATGTGCGCGGTTTCCAGTTGCCGCAGCGCCTCGGGACGAACCGCACCCGATGGATGACTGCCGGCGCTGTACGCTGTAAATCGCGGTGCGCCTTTGGCATTCATCAAACCCTCCGCCATGATTGAGCGGGCGGAGTTGCCGGTGCACAGGAACAGGACGTTGTAGTGGTCTTTCATGTTAGTTACCGCGAGGCTTCACGGCGCGAACGAACGCACTCATGATCTTGCCATCCACTTGCGGCGCGATCGCGTCAACGTCAAAGTTCTGGCCCGCGAGAAATTCGCGGGCGTCATCCACGTTGTAAACGCGGGTAGGTTCAAGGTCTATCTGCTCAAATCCTGCCGCGGCGAGTTTGGTGCGGTACTCATTCTCTTCTAACGATCCTGCTACGCAGCCAACCCAAAGCAGAAGGCTCCTCCGAATCTCCGGTAATATCTCGCCGCGAGTGACTACGTCCGACACAGCGAACCGTCCACCCGGTTTGAGCACGCGGAAGGCCTCCCGCAACACCGCGTCTTTATCGGAGGATAGATTGATCACACAGTTTGAGATGACCACGTCCACGGAGTTGTCGGGCAGCGGGATGTTCTCAATTTCGCCCTTCAAAAACTCGACGTTTTCAACTCCCGCCTTGCGCTTGTTCTCGTTCGCCAGCGCGAGCATCTCATCCGTCATGTCCAGCCCGTAGGCTTTCCCGGTCGGGCCGACTCGTTTTGCAGACAACAGCACGTCTATCCCGCCGCCGGAGCCGAGGTCCAGCACCGTCTCGCCCGGATTGAGCTTCGCTAGAGCAGTCGGATTTCCGCACCCCAACGAGGCCAGGAGCGCTTCTTCGGGTATCTCCCCGGCTTGTGCCGCATCGTAAATGTTCGCGGTGATTGGGTCGCAGCCGCATGATGGGCTGGCTCCGCAGCAGGAACTGCCGCCAGCCTTGACTCTCAGAGCGGCTTGTCCGTATTTCTGTTTAACCATTTCCTTGACGTTTGTGGTGCTCATGGACGCTCCTCATTTGCAAAGTCGAACGATCTGTGCGGGCTTGACGGCCTTGTTTCGAGTGCAGCACTCCGCGTACAGGAACTGAAGCAACTCCTGAAGTGCGTCGGCGTTGGCTCTGTATCGCAGGAAAGTGCTCTCGCGCTGAACGCGGACTAAGTCCTCGCCTTTGAGTTTTTCCAGGTGGTGGGACAGGGTGGAATTGGGAATCTCTAGCTCGTCCTGAATTTCGGTGACGACGAGGCCGTCTGGGTGAGCCGACAGTAGCAACTGCATGATCCGGAGGCGCGGTTCCGAACCCATTGCGGAAAGCATGTCGGCCAGCTTGGCAACTTTGTCCGGCGGTTTGGCAGGTGGGGCGCTAGGCATAGTTCCATAGTTGCAGAAGTATGGGTGCGTTGTCAAAAGGATGAGGGGGACTGTTTGGCAGTTCCAGTTATTGGACAGTTTGGACAGTCGCGGCGAGTGCCCAAGTTGCCGGTAATCTTGTTGGTTGCAGGGGCGGCGCAAAGCGCTGCTGCGGCACGACATCGACTCTACGAATCCCGTAATAAAAACATTGAGTCTTCCTTGACAATAAAAGTTGTCAATGCTAGCGTCTTCTCATGCTCGACCTCCAGGTCATCGATGATCCGGCAGCGGCAACGGCGGCTTTGGAGCCGGTGCGGGGTCGACTCCTCTCCGAGCTGGTCGTCCCCGCCTCGGCGGCGACGCTGGCCACGCGGGTTGGCTTGACGCGGCAGAAGGTCAACTACTACCTGCACGCGCTGGAGGCGCACGGGCTGGTGCGGCTGGCCGAGGAACGCAAGTGGGGCGGGCTGACGGAACGTCTGCTGGTAGCGACGGCCGCTTCCTACGTGGTTTCGCCGAGCGCTCTGGGTCCGGTCGCCGCGGATCCCAATCGCGAAATCGGTCGCCTGTCCGCGAGCTATCTCATCGCTCTCGGCGCACGCGTTGTCCGCGAAGTGGGCGATCTGGTTCGCCGCGCGAAAGAGACGGGCAAACGCCTGGCGACCCTGGCGGTGGATACCGAGGTTCGCTTCCGGTCGGCGGCGGACCGCGCCGCTTTCAGCAACGAACTCGCCGAGGCCATCACAAAACTGGTTGCGAAGTATCACGATGAATCCGCCCCCGGCGGCCGCGCGCATCGCCTGGTGGTCGTGGCGCACCCCCTGCCGCAGAAATCCGATCCCAAGTCCGAGCGTTCTAAGTCGGTCCCCAAATCCGATCCCAAGGAGACATCATGAGCGTGAAGAAAGAAGCATCCGGACGCCGTTCCGTGCAGGTCGAAGTCGAGGTCCCCGGCACACCGGAGGAAGTCTGGCAGGCGATCGCCACCGGGCCGGGTATTTCGTCGTGGTTCGTGCCCACTGAGTTCGAGGAGCGCGACGGGAAGCCGGTTGCGGTGAAGTTGAACTTCGGCCCCGGCATGGAGTCCAGTTCCGTGGTGACGGCCTGGGACCCGCCGCGGAGGTTTGCCGCCGAGGCTCCTGGCTGGGTCCCGGGCTCGCCGGTCATTGCGGACGAGTGGAGCGTCGAAGCGCGTGGGGGAGGCATCTGCGTCGTCCGCATCGTGCATAGCCTCTTCGCCGAAACGGACGACTGGGACAACCAGTTGGAGGGCACCGAATCCGGCTGGCCTGGATTCTTCCGCATCCTGAAGATCTATCTCACGCACTTCCGCGGGCAACGCTCCGCGATGATGCAGTGGATGGCGCCCGCCGCAGGAACCGAAGCGGAGGCCTGGGAAACGCTGACCGCGGCCTTGGGTCTAAAAGGCGCGAGCGCCGGGCAACGCTGGACCAGCCCGGTGGGCGTCCCGGCGCTGGGCGGCGTCGTGGAGCACGTCAGCCAGAGTCCGTACAACGCGCTGCTGCGGCTCGACAAGCCGGGCCCGGGCACCGCCGCTCTTGGCGCCGTCAGCTTCGGTGGCCAGAGCATGGTCACGCTGAATTTCTATCTTTACGGCGATCAGGCGGCGGGAACCGTCGCCCGCGAGACACCGCTCTGGCAAGCGTGGGTTCAAGAACGCTTCCCGATGCCGGCGGAGACGAGCAAGAGTGAGAGCGCGAGCGAATGATCGCGTGGCCGGGGGAGTGCAATCCCTCGCCGCCCTCGTGATCCTATTGGGCCTCGTCCTGAGTGTTCCTTCAGGAACACAACGTCATGTCGGTAGAGGATGTACGATATTGTCATGACAGGTAAGCGCAAGAAAGCAAAGGCGCGAAAGCCTCGAGCCCAGCGCGCGACTATTGCGTGGCTGCGTGCATCCGTGGAAGACGATCTTTTGTCTCTGGCGGAGGATGAGACGGGTGCCGAGTCGCGCTGGAACCGTCCGCGCAAACGCAGGATCTCTTTGCGCGTGGATGTCGAAGTGGTGGACTGGCTCAAATCCAACGGACCGGGCTACCAGACGCGGATCAATCGGATCTTGAGAAGGGTGATGCTGGAGAGCAAGAAACGTGCGGGAGAGAAATAGAGGTATTGAACTCCCGGCGGGGTGGCCCAGGCATTGATCTTGCAGACATTACCTAAGCAGTGGGTGCCCCATCCTTCGCGCTTTTTGCGAAGAGCCTGCCCTGAGCCTGTCGAAGGGGTGGGAGTCGGTAATGTCGGCACCGAGTCGGTTTGATCACGTGCCCACAACAAATCGAGTAGCTCGCGCGGCATCGCCGCCCACCCTTGCGAAGAACGCAAGGATGGGGGCACCCCCAGTGGGAATGTGACCTGCCCCCCTCAATCCGCACAAAGCTGAGTATGATTTGTGCGAAAGAAAGGGGAAGAGAGTATGTCGAAGAGCAGGCACACGGAGGCGCAGATGATCGGGGCGCTGAAGCAAGTGGAGGCAGGACGGAAGGTGGAAGACGTGGCACGCGAAGTAGGGGTGTCCAAGCACACGCTCTACGCCTGGAAGGCGAAGTACGGCGGGATGGACGTGAGCCAGGCGCAGGAGGCCAAGCAACTGCGTGACGAGAACACGAAGCTGCGGAAGCTGGTGGCGGATCTGAGTCTGGACAAGGAAGCGCTGCAGTCGGTGATCCGAAAAAACGGCTGGAGCTCGTAGCCCTGAAGGCGGCTGTCGAGCAAGTGCGCGGGGAGTATGCCTTCAGCCAGCGGCGAGCGTGCGGGCTGGTGACGATGGCGGTGTCGAGCTATCGCTACCAGACGAGGCGCGACGATGAGCCGCTGCGGGCGCGGCTGGTGGAGTTGGCGCGGGAGAAACCGCGCTTCGGCTATCGGCGGCTGCAGGTTTTGCTGGGCCGCGCGGGAGAGCATGTGAACCACAAGCGGGTGCATCGAGTGTATCGGGAGGCGGGGCTGATGATCCGGCGGAAGAAACGGAAGCATTGCGTACGCGAGGGAAAGCCGCTACTGGCGCGGACTTCGGCGAACCAGGAGTGGGCGCTGGATTTTGTGCACGATGCGGTGGAGTGCGGGCGGGCGATCCGGGTGCTGAGCGTAGTGGATGCGTACACGCGCGAGTGTCTGGCGTTGGAAGTGGACACGAGCTGTGCACGCAAAGATCGTTAACTGTGGGCCGCGCACCCTTTAAGTCAAAAGCCCCACTTCTCGCAAAGTACGCGAGAAATGGGGCACCCAGCCTACTTGAGGGATCCTTCGGGGATCGGAGATGTGGGCCGCCCACCCAATGGAATTTGAACAAAAATAACTCCATTCTGTTGTCGATTTTTCCTCTGCGCGACGACTATAGGATAAGCACTGATAAAAAAGGGGCTTAGGACAATCCAATGAGAAACGTGATCTTCGCAATCAACCTTACCCTGGATGGCTGCTGCGACCACACCAAATTCAATCCCGATGAAGAAACACATGACTATTTCACGCAGCTCATGCGTGATGTTGACCTGCTCGTCTTTGGGCGTAAAACCTATCAATTGATGGTTCCTTATTGGCCGGATATCGCAAAAAGCCAGTCCGAGACAAAATCGGATATCGAATTTGCTCAAGCCTTTGTCTCCAAAAAGAAGGTTGTTTTTTCACGATCACTGGCCAGCGCTGAAGATGGAAATACGAGAATTGTTCGCACGAACCTTCGCGACGAGATACTTAAATTGAAACAAGAACAAGGCAAAAATATTTTGGCCGGCGGTGTCGATGTTCCTTCACAACTGATCGAGCTTGGCCTGGTTGACGAATTTCGTTTTGTCGTCGGGCCAATCCTGGCCGGGAAAGGGAGACGGTTATTGGAAGGGGTTAGCCTGCCCGAGAAATTACAACTAAAACTTGCTGAGTCAAAGGTTTTTAAATCAGGATGGGTTGCGCTTCGCTACTTGAAACAGTGACATAAAAATCTGCGACCGCTGTGCTGCGGGCTCACTCCCCAAGACCAAGAACGAGAAGGGACCAATGAAATACATCTGCTTGGGATACCTCGAGCCAGGAAAAATCGAAGGACTGACCGAGGACGAGCGACACGCAGTGCTCGACGAATGCTTTGAGTACAACGACCATCTGCGCGCCAACGGACATCTGGTTGCCGAAGTGCCTCTTCAGCCCCCGGAGACTGCGTTGACCGTGCACTGGAAAAACGGCAAAGTCGCAACCACCGACGGCCCCTATGCGGAAACCAAGGAACAGGTCGGCGGCATTCAGATCCTCGAGGCACGAGACCTCAATCACGCGGTTCAGCTTGTCTCCCAGCTTCCAGGCTTTAAGTATGGACTTGGGCCGGTTGAGATACGGCCGGTTGCGGATTTGAACGAAATCATAAAGGAGAGTGACCAGCGACGACGGCGAGAGGACACCTCGCGATGAGGGCGGACACCTGCCGTCAACGGGCGCTTCGTCGAATCCTCTCCTCCCGGCGCAATCTCCAGCTCCGATACCGTTCTCTCGAAGTCCTCCCTATTCAGTTCGCAAGGCCTGCATAGGATCGATCCGCGACGCCCTCCACGCCGGAACCAGGCATGCCAGCGCCGCCGTCGCCAGCAGCGTGGCCGCCACAGCCGCGAAGACCGCCGGATCGAGCGGGTTGGTTCCATAGAGCATCGACTGGATTAGGCGAACGGCTCCGACACTGGCGGCAAGGCCAAGCACGAGCCCGTAGAACGCCGGACGCAGGCCGTCGCCCAGCATCAGGCGGACAACTTCTCCGCGTTGTGCACCGAGAGCCATGCGAATGCCGATCTCTCCCGTGCGCTGTATCGTGAGATAAGAAAGGACTCCGTACAACCCTACCGACGCCAGCATCAGCGACATCACAGCGAAGCCGAGCACTAAGCCGGCGCCCAGGCTGGCATTGCCCAATGATTGTTCAATGATTTGCTGCATCGTGAGCACATGGGAGACCGGAAGCTGCGGATCGAGCTCCGCGACCAGCTTCTGGACTGGAATTGAAATACTCAGCGGGTCGCCGACAGTCCGCACCGCCAGGGTCAAGCCCGTTCTGTCTCCGTTAAGAACTGGGAAGTATTCGGTGACCATATCCGGCAGACCAACCTGATATCGCATGTCCGCCACGACGCCGACGATTTCGTAGTCGCCATTGCCGACCATAGAGTGAAGATGCTTGCCAAGCGGATTTTCTCCGGGGAAGTATTGCCGCATCAGCTGGTCGCTGATGATCACGGTCTTCGGCCGGCCGTTGCGATCGGCGCTGGTAAAGAAGCGTCCGCTCAAGAGTGGAATCTGCAGTGCACTGAAATATTCGGGATCGGCGGTCCGATACAACGCTTCGGGCTGCGGCGCGCCCGGCGCGATCCGAGGATGCTGGGGAATGGTGAAGAGGTCATCGCCTCCGTATCCCGCTCCCGGCACGGTCGACCCGAGAGCCGCGGCCCGTACTCCTGGCATGGCACGGACCCGCTCCAGCAGGGTTTCGTTGAATGCGTTCACTTTCGCGGGACTATCGTATTTCTTCCCGGGCAGACTGTAGCGCATGGTGAGCACGTTGTCGGTCACACAGCCTACATCGGTGGTGCGCAGCCGCCAAAAGCTCTTCAGCAAAAGACCAGCAGCGACTAACAGGACCACAGTCGTGGCAATCTCTACCGTAAGCAGCGTCTTGCGCAACGCCGTGCGCGCCTGGCTTCCGGGCGCAGTACGGGAGGAAATCTCCAGCGCCGCGATCGCTCTCTTGCTGGTTGACGAGATCGCGGGCAGAAGACCTGCCAGCAGCGCCGCTCCAAAGACGAGCGCACACGCAACCGCCAGCACCACTCCGTCCGGGTGGACGTTCTGCACCGGGGGGAGATCCTTCCATATGCCGACCAGCCAATTCGTGGCCGCAAGCGATAACACCACCCCAATGATGCCACCTGCCATTGAGATCAGCAGGCTCTCGATGAGCTGTATGCGAATTAGCGTGATGCGCCGCGCTCCCAGGGCACTGCAGATCGCGATCTCCTTCTGTCTTGCCGCAGACCGCGCCACCATCAAGTTCGCTACGTTGAGACATCCAATCAGCAGCATGCAGCCGACGGCGCACAGCAGAAGGATTAGCGGCTTTCTCACATCCTGTGCGAGATCTTCAATCAGGGTTCTTGAAGCCACGTCTTCGGCTACCGGCGCATCCAGATTCTGCATATGCAGTTGGTACTGCACCGCCTCGACTTGACTTAGGGCGCTGGCCAGGCTGACATCCGGCCGCAATCGAGCCACGACGCGGCTGAAGTGATATTCATGATGCGTGAGGACCTCCGAGCCGATTCCCGCATATGGAACCCATAGCTGAACTTCGGCATCCGGATAGATGAACCATTTGGGAAGCACGCCGACCACGGTGTAGGGCTTGCCGTTGAGGTGGATTTGCTTGCCGACAATCGATGAGTCCCCGCCGAATCGCCGCTGAAAAAGACTCCATGTAAGCAGCGCGACGTTCTCGCCCGGACGATCTTCGCTCTCTGTAAATGTGCGCCCGATGACGGCGTTCACTCCCAGCAGAGGTAACAGGTTCCAGCTCCCGCCGGCCGCCTGCACCATTTCCGGCAATTCCCCGTGCTCTCCTGTCAGGTTGGGTGGCCAGTAATACCATGCCGCCATGTCCTCAAAACCGCGGGTCTGCGCCCTCCAATCGAGATAGTCGGCAGGAGCCACGGGGTTGTAATTGAAGCCCTGAGCATTGTCCTCGGGGTTGCGGAAATGGTCATAGAGCATCACCAGCCGATCCGGATCGCGGAAAGGAAGCGGCCTGAGCAAAACCGAGCGCATCACCGTGAACAGCGACGTTGCTGCGCCGATGCACAACGCCATTACCAGTACGGCAAGAACTGAAAACCCAGGCGAGCGGAGCAGCGTGCGGATGCTGATCCTCACGTCGCGAAGCAGATTCTCCAGCGCGTTCCAACCCCAGATCGCGTGAGTTTGCTCGCTGATGAGAGTGGGATTGCCGAAAGCACGGAGCGCGGCATAACGGGACTCTTCCAATGGCACGCCACGTTCCCGTTGCTCTTCCTGTTCCAGATCGAGGTCCGCTTGCAGTTCCCGCTCTATATCCCGATCCCGCTTCATGGTCTGCCACCACCACTTCATTTCAACTCTCCTCTTAACTCTCCTCAGCGGCAGTCGACAACACTCGTGCCACGGCCTCGACCATCTGTTTCCACTTTGATTGTTCGAGCACGAGTTGTTTTTTGCCTTGCGCGGTCAGCCGATAATATTTGAATTCGCGATTGCGATCGGGAGCGACCTCCCATTTGGAGACAACCCAGCCCTTTCGTTCTAGACGGTGCAGAGCGGGGTATAACGAGCCGTGCTGCATTTGCAGGAAATCGTTCGTAGTCCGTTGAATGTGCTTCCCGATCTGGTGGCCGTGGGCAGGTCCATAAAGAAGAGTTCGCAAAATAAGCATGTCCAGCGTGCCCTGAAGAAGAGCCGCGCGTTCTTGTGTCTTACTCATAGAAGACATTCTACCCTGGCTAGCTATTCGATGGTAGACATCCGACCATCCATTGTCAATGTTGGTTTCGCAAGAGATGGATTCGATGGGTGGCCCATGCAAGCCCGGTGTTGGCTTGCGTGGGGATTTAGCATGACTCACCTTAGTCTCGCTAAATCGGAAACGACTCCAAATACCCACGCAACGGAAACCGCGTTGTGTGGGCCACCCGGTCGGCATCAAATCTATGGATGCAAGAGCGGCTATTTGTTGGCGGTCTGATTGGGCAGCTCAGCCCGTTTCGTTACTTTGTGCTGGATCTGCTCTTCGGACAGGATGGGTGCGAAGTCTTCCATCTCAAAGACCTGGCGGATTTCGACTTCGTAGTCTCGGGCGCTGCAGTTGGGGCCACGCTTGACCCACTCGATGGCCTCTTCGAGGGACTTGACCCGCAAGATCGAGAAGCCGGCGACGAGCTCCTTGGCTTCGGTGAAAGGACCGTCGACGACGGTACGAGACTTGCCAGAGAATTTGACGCGTGCGCCTTTGGAGCTGGGATGGAGGCCATCAAGGGCGAGCAGGACGCCAGCCTTGCTGAGCTCTTCGTTGTACTTGCCCATCTCGATCAAGAGCTGTGGATCGGGGAGGGCGCATTCTTTTTCTGACTCTGGGGTTGATTTGACGATGACCATGAATCGCATTGTGAAGTCTCCTTTATCGGGCCGCTTGCCCCGCCTTCACCATATAGTCGAACGGCCGGACCAGAATCGACAACCCGTCCAAGAAGTTTTTCTTCTTCCGGGGGGCGCCCCACATCTCGCGTTCCTTGCAAGAAGTGCGAGACTGGCCGATGCTGTCTTGATTCTTGATTTTGTTCGGATTACCACGGAAGAGGCTGCCCCACTCGTCGCGGTTTTCGACGAGTGGGCACCACGAACGTCGACGGGTTTTTCGCGGAGAGATTTTTGCTACTGCCTCATCTCAGCGGCCACGTCGTTGCCAAACTTCTCCTGGATATACTTCTGGGTCTCGGGATCGAAGTCGGTCATGTCAAACATCCGTCGAACTTCGACCGTTTCGTTATTCTTTCCGGGGATGCGCGAGGCCCATTCCAGCGCCTCTTCGCGCGATTTCACCTGGATGATCCAGTAGCCGCCCACCACTTCCTTCGCTTCGGTAAACGGACCGTCGGTCACTTTCGATTTTCCGTCCTTGAAGGTGACGCGCGCGCTCATCGTCGCGGGCGGAGTCAGCCCGTCGAGCGCGAGCAGCACCCCGGCTTTCCCTAGTTCCTCGTTGTACTTGCCCATTGCCTCCATGCTTTTGAGGTCGGGCGCCCAGCCAGGTTTTGCGTTTTCGTATTCTTTCGGAAACATGATCATCATGAAGCGCATGGTGTTCTCCTTGGGTATCTTTTGGCGGGTCGGTTGCCCGGCCTTCACCACATAGTCGAACGGCCGGACCGAATTCGACAAGTCGCGAGGAAATTTTTCTTCGTCCGCGCTTTTCCTGACGGGAAATCGGTACCACGCACTCTTAGGGCTCTACCGACGTCCCCAGGCTTTTCCGGTTTTTCCAGAATGCGCGTATACTTCCTGCGGCTGGGCTCTGTAGTCAGTGGTATCCCGCCAGAGGGATGAAAAGTCCATGTCCTTGCCGGTTGCTGGGTTCTGCAGTCTGGTGTTGCTTGCGACTCTTGCGGCGTCGGACTCGGGCGCGCAAAATTCCAAGGCGCCGCAGGCTTATTCCGTCACGGAAGTGAACGCCATGTTTGGCCCGGCCATGACCCTGAAGATCGATCGCGACGGTGACAAGGTGGTCGTGGATGAGAGTGTACCCTCGCGCTCCGCCGGATCGCCGGGCATCCACACGCACAGCTACTACGATATCAAGAATCACCGTAGCTATTCGGTGGACCTGAACTTTGCCAAGGCCAATTGCAGCAGGGGAACGTTCGACGATAACTGGTTCGATCCCTTTGAAATGTCGGCGACACTGATGCGCAGCCTTGAAAATGCAAAGCAGGTCGGTACCGAGACCGTCAACGGCTTCGCCACTAAGGTGATGGAGTCGGGTGCCGGGGGGCCCGGACACCAGAAAGTTTGGTTAGATACGGCCTCTGGCCTCATCATCAAGGCAGAGACTGGCGCGGAGACGATCATCGAAGTGAAAAAAGTCAGCCTGGCCAAGCCGCCGGGCTCGGTCTTCGCTGTCCCGGCGGCCTGCGCCGCCACGCCACCCCCGCCTTCGTAAGAACCCCAGCAATTCGCGGCGGAAATTCGGCTCGCACTCCAACCTTCACAATCACTCGTCTGGTTACATTCACGATCACTCATCAGCTGCGCGTCTCCGATGGGTACAACGTCTTGATCGATCACAGGTGTCCCATTTCTCGCGTTCTTTGCGAGAAGTGGGGCCTTTGACTTGAGCTCACGATAGGTCCAAGCCCAGCCAATGTTCATTCGTCGCAGGCATGACCTCGCATTGGACAAAACCGGGGACGGGGAGTTCCGTCAGTCCCCAGTTTCCGTCGGTGGGAGGAGAAAATTCGGCCGAGCGCTGATTGAGGGTCGGGAGGGTTTCGGCGAAAATCCCCACTTCTCGCAAAGAACGCGAGAAATAGGGCACCTGGCCGGAATCCACCCACGATTTCTTCTGACGAATCTTTTATTTCAACTGCCGAATCCGCTCTTGCAGGAATTGGCGCTCTGGTTCCTGTTGGGTCAGGGCCAGCGCCTTCTCATAAGAGGACCGAGCCTCGGCTGTCCTGCCGAGTCTGCGGTACATATCTGCACGGGCGGAATGCGCCAGGTAATAATTGGCCAATTCGCCGTGTTGCAACGCGGCGTCGATATACGCCAGACCGGCCTCTGGACCATCGAGCATGGCAATGGCCACGGCACGATTGAGCTCGACCACTGGCGAAGGCTGAATTCGTACCAATTGGTCGTAAAGCGCAACAATCTGCCGCCAGTCGGTCGCAGCGACTGACTCCGCCTCGGCATGAACGGCCGCAATCGCAGCCTGCAGTGTGTAGGAGCCGAAGCGGCGGGACTTCTGCCGGTGCTTCTCAGGGTACCCCAGGGCTTTCTCCAGCAAGGCCGCTCCCTCCGCGATCTGCTCTTTGTTCCAGAGCGAGCGGTCTTGATGCTCCAGCAAAATCAGCTCTCCGGTCGGAGAGGTTCTGGCGGCGCGGCGGGATTCCTGGAGCAACATCAGAGAAAGCAGCCCCATGACTTCTGAATCCATGACATCCGGCTCGAGCCGGAGTTCGGTCAGCAATCGGCCGAGTCGAATCGCCTCGCCGGTCAGCTCGGCGCGCGTGACCTCCGCTCCCGCCGCAGCCGAATAACCCTCGTTAAAGACGAGATAGATGACCTGAAGCACCGCGCCCAGCCGTTGCGGCAATTCCTGCGGCGTCGGCACCTCGTAGGGAATCCGTTCCTCTCGAATCTTTGCCTTGGCGCGCACAATGCGCTGCGCCAGCGTACGCGGAGTGGTGAGGAAGGCCTTTGCGATCTCCTCGGTGGTCAGCCCGCACACCTCACGCAAGGTGAGCGCCACGTGCGCCTCCGGCGCCAGAGCTGGATGACAGCAGGTAAAAATCAGCCGCAGCCGGTCGTCTTCAAGGGAGTCATTCTCAAGGCGATCATGCTCAAGGCTGTCGTCTGCCTTGGACCTTTCCGTCGAGCTCCATTGCGCTTCGAGATGTCGCGCGAGCTCGTCTTGAGAGGCATCAAATCGTGCCCGTCGACGCAGCGTATCAATGGCTTTGAATCGGGCCGTTGAAATCAACCACGGTCGCGGGTTACCGGGTACTCCGCTGCTCGGCCACAGGGTCAATGCAGCCGCAAAGGCTTCGTGCATCGCCTCTTCGGCGAGATCAAAATCGCCGAGCAGGCGGATCAGAGTGGCCAGGATCCGTCCCGAATCCACGCGATAAAGGGAGTCGAGCAATTCGCGTACGTGCTCGGTGGAACGCTCGGAAATGACACGCTCGGACATGACGACGACCTTAACATGGCCTGCGGCAATTTCACACAGGCTGTGCCCCTTACGGAATCAGCCGTAGCTCTCC
>CAVRCN010000016.1:0-117026 GCA_963719575.1 uncultured Acidobacteriaceae bacterium | reverse complement strand
AAATCCGGTGCAGTTGGAAATGCCCTCGCAGGACGAACTTGCTAAGCTATTGATTACAGGTAATTTACAAAGTGCGGAAGTGGTGGAACTGGCAGACACACCATCTTGAGGGGGTGGCGCCGAAAGGCGTGGGGGTTCAAATCCCCCCTTCCGCACCAGTAAGCGATTTATACTTAATGAATTAGAAGTGCGTGGGAATCGCAGAGTAGTCGCAAAACGCACTTTTCACTCTCCCGCTTCGTCCCGTCCTTGCATCCTGACTGCAAGACAGCACAAGACTCGATTCCGGCTAATCACGCGGATTTGCTTGTTGGATAGACGATCATCTACTGAAAATCATCCACCTGAAAATCGACGGAGCGGAGCTTAAGGTTCCGGCAACACCGGGAGAGCGGCCCTGGCTACGGCGGATGGGTCGTCCCGCAGTTTGATGTATAGAAGCGTGCCATTGGGACGCGGAACGCTCAACGTGGAATCTACAAACCCGACTGGAACGGCGCTGTTGTGAGCAAATTGAGAGTCAGAGGCCACGGAATCAATCAGGAACAAATTTTGCCCGATCAGGCTGCACGGCTTGTCGGGACTGTCAGGGCAGCGTACTTCATCCAAATGCGGAATGCGCACCAGCTTTGCCAGCGGCTGCCAGTCTCCGAGTTCGCCGTTTTGCGAGACCGCGCGGAAACGCAGCGCGCCGAATACCGACGGACCGAAGTTCTTGAGCGGGTGAACAGTGCCGAGCAGAGTCTGGGAGTCCTGCAGAACCAGTGATCCATCAGCCAGGCTCAAAGAAACATCCGCCGAGCCGTCGTCGGTTGCAACTTCGATTTTTTCGGCGCGTGGGAAGGTCGCCGGGATCTCAGTTTTCAAGAAGAACGAGAGTTGCCCGTCCTGGGGAAGATCATCGGGATTGCCCAGGCGAATGACGGAAGGAGTGGGACCAGACTGAATGCTCCTGCTGAGGAGCGTCACTCGCGGACGGGGCGGTTGCACAACCGTATCGAGGTCGAGGACGCGACCGTCTTTGAGGGCAACGTGCGCCACCAGGTTTTCGCTGGCTTTCAGCGCGGTGGCCGCAGTGGCGCTTGAGGCTGACAAGCGCAGTTCGTCTTTCCCATCAGCACGGGACAACGCCCCGGGAACAAAGTGATTACCGTCCAACTCCAGACCCGCCACCTCATCTAATCGCGTGCCGGTCAACAGGCCTTGCTGATCGCCGGCATTCAAGGCGAAGTGGTCCAGGTGCGCGGCTTCAGAATACATCTGCATGGGAATCTCATCCGGTTTGGTGAGTCCGGATTGCGCGACCAGGGTTACGACCGGCCCGGCGGATTCATCTTTCAGCGGTACTTCGACCTCCAGTTCATCCGCCTTCTGCAACTTCCAAGTCGCTTTCAGAGGCTTCCCCCGCTGATCCTTCATCGATACCTGATCAACGCACGGAGCTTTCTCCGATTGGAGATGGAAAGCATTCTGACGGCCCACCACCAGCGCGCTGGTGTCTTCGGAGGCAAGAACCCACCTCGTCAAATGCGCGTTCTGCAGTGGAAAGGTCGGGCCGTCGAAGGACTGGAATCCCCAGTATCCGCGCAATGTTCCAGTGACTCCCGCATCGAGGTCGCTGGCGTGGAGCGCATGGGTATCGATGACGAAACCGTCGCGTGCCGCATCCGCCCTGGCGGGCAAATCGATAGCGAGGCCCGCTTTGGTCTGAAGGTGAAGAACGACATCGTGCATGTAGGCGGTTGAAAACACCAGCGGAGCGCCCTCCACCGGAAGAACCAATCCAGACCGTTGCAGACAGAAGACCTGCTTGGGGTCCACGGCGCGCAGCGGCGGGAACTGCGCGGCTTCGACTGCCGGCAAACCGGCGACGAGGACAGACATTGGTTTGTGAAAAGAGGGCGGATTATTCAGCTTGAGATCCAACTCATTGCGCTTGGGCAAGGCCAGTGCCGGAATGTATTGATATACCGCGGTGCGGAAATTCTCCATCATTCGAACCACATCGATCACGGATCCCACATAGGGACTGTAGAAACCTCCGCCGACAATGCTTGTGGAACTGATCGCCCCGGCCAGATCAGCACCAGGGCCGGAGGTGAGAATAGCCACCATCGACTGGCTGTGTCCGTCGTCAAGCACAAGCTGATCGGGGTTTCGCATGAGGCACGGAGCTTGTTCCTGGGTTAGCTTGTCGAAGCATTGCTCGTCAACCTTGATCTTCAAGCTTTGCGCCAGGGCGAGGGAACGTTCATGGAGCGACTTGGAATCGGTATCGGATGCTTCCTTGATGCCGGCGAGATATGTGTCCAGCCGGGAGCGGTCCAAAGCTGCATGATCTAAATCCTGAGAGGCCCGGACAAATGCTCCCGGCTTGCCACGGACCGCCGAACGCAAAGTGCTGAAGTCTCCTCCGGTTTCCGGAGCCAGGAAGAGCAAAGCCTGCTGCGCCTCCGCCGGAACTGTAACCACAGTCCCTTCCTGCTGAACCTGCTTGTTCCAGGTATCTACTTTCACGAACCACTGCTCGGGAGGCGGGTTCGTCGAGCCCCGGAGAAAAGCGATGATGAGTAAGTAGTGCACGGATTGGCCAGCCGGGATCTCGGCATGCAGCCATAGGCGGTCACCGGCCTGGAGGTTCGGTACTTCGGAGATGGGCAGCGTTTTGCCGCCGCGCGTCACTCGCACTTCGATTCGGGGTCCCGGCAGATCAAACGCAGCACTGTCGGCAAAGGCACAACTCGCCAGCAGCAGAAGGCTTGGAAGCAGGCGCAAAGCAGGCCATCGCAAAACCGAGGGCAACCTGAGCATAGACTCTGTCACAGCGCCGCGCAGATATCGTTTCGAACACATGAGCATCTTGTACCTAAGATTCACGTTCCCGGACTGGTATTTCAACTCTTAGCGGCGGTAGTGGTCCGCTTCGGTCATTCCTGGTCGATGGTGAGGGAGAAGCAGGAGTGCCAGGAGTGCGACGGGACCAAAGAAGAGGGCGAGGAATGCCCACCTTGACCTGGAGTGACCACGACTGACCGCAAGCGTGGTGCAAAAATAGGCAACCCCCAGCCAAACAACGATCGTCACTAAACCGATAGCCATAAATCAATTGCCGCCAGCACTAATCCGGCACAGCTATGACCAGGTATTCCCCTGTCCCAACAGCTTAGACGCGTCTCTCAGCGCATGCAACAGTCGATTGATCGAATCACTGGCGACCGCTGCCATCCTGGGTTCGAGATTCGATACTACATACGTGAGCACCTGAAGGGAATTCCGTAGCTCATGGTTCAGCAGACCCACCGCACGAACCTGTCGTTGGACGGAGACCAGCAACAAGTAAACGAGCACGGAGGAAATTGCCGTCCCAATCCCGGTCGTAATCAGGACAGTCCAAATCGGGGGCACTGGCGCGTCGGCGATGAACCAGCGAAAGAGCCAGTCCGAGCCGATGCGAATCGCGAAGAAAGCGACCGCGAAAATGATAGTTCCAAGTCGAGGCGACATCCTCGATATTTCGAAAGGCGCAGGATCGGCCTGGGCTCCGACCCGCGTGTTGCGAGAAGCGATTGCTGATCTCATCGTTGAACGCGAAAACTCGCGTCGGCCTCCAGGCGATGAAGAGTGTCCAACTGTCAGACACCGCTCGCCTACCCAGAAGTGATGCGAGGCGACTCGGCCCGGTTGCCCAAAGAATATCGTGATACGATATTTACAGTTCGTGTACGTATCTCACGAGGCAAGCGGATTGCGACAGAGCGGCCAGCCCGCGGCCGCCCTGCGCAAGTTGCGTCGCTACCGCTGAAGGCCGACGTGATCCCGGCGGTTGGACTGCCAGCACTGCTCGTCATCCGAGGAGCAGAAAGGCTTTTCTTTGCCGTAACTGATGGTCTTAATCCGATCCGCACTCACACCCTGCTGCTGCAACTGTTGCTGCAGAGAATGGGCGCGACTGTCGCCCAATGCCAGGTTGTATTCCTCCGATCCCCGGTCGTCGCAATGACCTTCTACCATGATCTTGATGTCCGGATGTTGCGCGAGAAATTGCGCATCGTTATCGGTCACCGGCACTTCGTCCGGGCGAACGTTGGCCTTGTTAAAGTCAAAGAACACGTCCTTGACATTCCTGGCAAACAAATCCGCTTCGCTGGGCTGCGGAACAGCCGCGGCCACTGGCTTCGGATTGACGGTTACGCGGGCGCTTGCGTCCTGCGTTCCGCCCGGCCCCTTGGCTACCAGGTCGTAAGTTGTAGATGCGGCGGGATCAACGCTGCGCGAGCCGGAAGACGGCACGGTGCCCAGCCCGGCGATTGTGATGTTATTCGCGTTTGTGGTTTGCCAAGTCAAGGTGGTCCACTGACCCGGTTGGATCACGTTCGGGCTGGCGGCAATAGTGGCGGTTGGAGCCGGCGGTGCAGGCGGCGGTGGTGGAGTAGCCTTTGCGGCTTTCTTCGCGCAGCCAGCCAGCAGCAACATGCCGGATAGCAATGTAATTAGGGAAAACATTCTGAATTGTCTGCGTGTCATAACTCTTTTTTCCTCCGATTGAATGGGTTGACGGACGACCGGGCTAACCCGGGCTTGCGATCAGAGACGTTCTTGCAGCGCTCCGTGATTGCGCGCCAGCAAGAGCTAGAACACCAATGCCAGGAACTGGGTCTGGCGCTTACGCCAGAAATCTCTCATCCGTCAACAGCGAAGAACAGCAATCTGCTCGGTAGGGACCGAGTGCGGCGGGAAGATTTTCTCTAGAGCGGAGCGCAACGCGCCGCAACCGTCGGGCAGCGCGCGCCCCAACCAACGCAACGCGGCCAGAAGCATGCCCAACCAGGTTTTGAGTTTTGTGCGGAAACTGAGTAAGGCCGTCACCGGTCCGTGAACGGCAGAGTAGGAGCCAGTCGCTGTCGGGAACAAGAACATGGCGACGGTACAGACTACCAGCAGGACGGCGATTTCGTACCCCAAGTGCCGGGATAACATGGATCGGCTGGTCCCCAATCTTAACAATCTCTTCTTAACGATCTTCTCTCGACGATCTTCTAGTAACGATCTTTTGCCACGGGGCCCAAGTGCTTGGATGAATGACAGTGGTCCGGAGTTGGCCGATTCAGCCGGTCCAGCACAAGATAGATTATAATATTCTATCGTTACACGATACAACTAAATTTCGTGGGCCCGGAATCTATGTATGTGAACCTTGTCCGTGCGGAGGTCGGGGGGATTGAGCGGGCTGAAGAACCGTTCGTGCTGCCTTCTCAACGCCTGAGTCCTGGCCACCGTGCTGATCATTGGGTTGGGAGGAGATGCACAAAGGCTCGCCTGAACTCCGGCGCTTCCCCAGCAAGATCCGAGCGCGTCGCCTGGCCGCATGCCGCGGCGGCTGCGGCTATACCGACCCGCGCGGTCCCGATACCTGTGGGAGCGGCGGCCCAATTCCTCCCGGGTCGCCGTGCCTGCAGGCCGCGGGAACATTGTGGTTGATTCGGTTTTCGAAAACATGAGTTTTCGGAAAAACATGAAGAAAGGAGATGTTGAGACATGTCCAAAATAACAAGGCTAGTTCCAGCGCTTCTCGCGTTCGTGTTAGTGCTGGCCGTTGGGTTGTCTTTCGCATCCGCTCCCGCAACGAAAGATTCCAAGACGAAAAATACAACCAACGCCATGAAGGCCAAACCACCAGCGAAGACCGCTGTGAAATCCAAGGTTGAGTCCCCTGCCAGGAAGACCACTCACGTGCTGGCATCAGCCGAGGATCTTAGCGGAACCATCACTATGGTCGGCCCCAACGATAAAGAAATAACCGTGGTCGGCTCCAACGGTATTCCCTACGACTTCAAGTTGACCAATAAGACTCTGCTTGAACTTTCGAATAGCAAAATACCAATGAATGAACTGGCCAGCGAAAGCCAAAAGCAAGCCACGATACACTTTGTGCCGAGATCGGATGGCAATTTGGCACAAAGTATCCAGATCAGCTCCTGAGCCCATTGGCCTCGGGTACGCCGGCGTCCAAGCGGATGGACGCCGGTTACCCTCGGTTGTCACGACACACGAATCGGACTGAGCGTCGCGATCTCCTGTAGATCGACCCGACCCTGGGAGATATTTTAGAAATGCACACCAACTGTTTGACTGTGCCACGCTTGGAACAAGAAGTGCATTTGGATTGCCGCCGCAGACAACCGTCGACTGCGGTCTCGTCATCTTATTGAGAAGAGTAAGCTTCAATAAAACCTCAACTGAACAAGAGTGGCATGCGATAACGTCGACGAAAGAGTCAATCGCGTGAGGGAGTTTATTCCTCCAGTCGTTGTCGCCAACCGCCAAACTAACCAACTTTGCAATCAACGTCTGGGTCGGATCGATTCATAGAGGACCCATTCAAGACGCAATCACAAGAAGCCCACTGCCGCGCTATGTGGCGAGGCTTCCTTTTCACTTCTAGCTTTCGAAAGGAGCTGAATATGTTTACTCGCGTTGTCGAATTGACCAGCAAACCAGGCAAATCAAAGGAGCTCTCCAACGCAATCAACGAAAAGGCACTGCCCACCCTGCAAAAACAAAGCGGTTTCATGGATGAGATTCTGCTCGTGTCGAATGCAGAGCCGGATCAGGTGCTCGCGATCAGTTTTTGGAAAACGAGAGACGATGCCGAACGGTATCACCGAGAGCAATATAAGAACGTGGCGGAAGCGGTCCGACCTCTGCTTGGGTCCGAGCCGTCGATCCGTACGTTCGACGTGCACACGTCCAGCGGACTGAAGGTCGTCGCCGGCCGAGCTGCCTGATCGAGGCTTGACTTGCGCCTTCCCGGGTGGGCCGCAACTTGGCTTGCCCGGGCGGGCGTTTGTTCTTTTAAGGCGAATCCCGGTGTGTGCTTACGACGCGAGCTGTTCAACGGCGACAGAAGATCGAAGAAATCAAACAGCAGGCGTCAGCCTTATTTCTCCTTAAATTCCACCCACGCCCCAGTGGTTTCGTAATACAAACGCATATTGCACTGTTTCGCCGCTGTATGGCCGAACAGGATCTGGGGCTGCTTGGCGGGAGTCTCGACTTGTCCAATTTCCATTGGAGCACGCGCCAGGTCCTGCTTCTCGTCATATTTACTACCGGCGGTGACATTCCGGTTCACCACCAGAGTCCAGGATTGTTTTTCGGGAATCACATAAAGGCTGTATGCCCCTTCCTGAATGTCGGAAGTGCCAAGCGTAAGCCCAGTCTGTGTAAACAGGATCATGGGCGAACCACCCGGCTCCCAGAGTTTTCCACGGCGCAATCCCTCGTCGCCTTTAGCATCTGAGTTGTTGTATCGAATGGACATTTGTTTGCCATCATCAAACGTGCAGGAGACGGTCGCGGTTTGACCGTTCGCGGCCGACTGCTGGCCGACGCACGGGAGCGCGAATTGGCTGACCACCATAAGGCAGATCGCGAGCAAGCGCATTGTGATCCTCCCCTGGCCCAGGACCTATACTGGACCCACCGCCCTGGTATCGATTCGGCTACTGTTCGGCGGCATGTATTATATCGTACCACGATATACCGAAACGCATGGATATTTGTGAGCATTGGAGCAAATCGTTGGTCGCCGCTCCCACAGTTGCAGGAACGTTGCAGGAACAACGGGGCCGCGAGGACGGCCATCTTCAGAAAGATTGGTTGCGTGCCGAGGCGGAGGATGGGGATAAGTTCTGAGGAAGGCACGCGGTGTGGAACGTCCGTGGGCGCTTCCGAACCATGTTTTTCTGACGTCCGGAGTCGTTAGCCTTGACCGATGGGAGGGTCGGATGTCAAACTATTGCTGGCAGGATTGAGTGAAAACGCTTTGATGTGGTTCCCTCTTTTGTGGTGCGTTCGCGGCACATTGTAGAGGCGGGATTGTGGGACGTTTGGGCATTTCAGTCTGAACGCAACGTCAGTTCAAATCTCCCGCAGCTTGTTTTCTGCGTTTTCTGCAGGCCGCGCAGAGATTCAACCGATTCGAGAAGGATCGAGAATTCAGCTCCAAACCTGACCGAGACGTACCCAGGATAAGTCCAAACTTATGATTGCGTTTCACGTTTTAATGGTTACTCTTCACGTTCTTGTTTGTTTCTTCATCATCGTGGTGGTGCTGCTGCAAAGCGGCCAGAGCGGGGATATTTCCGCAGCATTTGGCGGTCAGGGCAGCCAAACGGCGTTCGGTCCGCGGGGCGCGGCCAGCGCGCTTTCGAAAGCGACGACCTGGTCGGCTGTGCTGTTCCTGGTGACGTTGATTACACTGTCGATCTATGCAACGGGACATAGCGGCCCGAAGTCTGTGCTGGAGGGGATTAAGTCGCAGCCGGCGAAGACCCAGCCGGTGGCTCCGGCGCCCGCGAAGCCCACGCAGAAGTAGCTGGTTTCAGGAATTGCCGGTTTCAATCGCAAAGCGCACGGCGTCGATGATTCGGTCACGATGTTCCGGCTCCCCCTGGCGCTCGTCAGCGGCGCGACTGCAGCGATCCTCACCGCTCTCTACCTGATCTCCTGTAATTGTATTTCGCCACATCGGGTGCTAACATCCGGTTTAGGCACTCATCTTTAAGCCGTGAAGGCCGGGAGGTATCCACATGTCGGACCGTGATGGTAATAGTTTTGCTTGGTTTTTGGCGGGGTTGGGCCTGGGAGCGGTAGTGGGAGTGCTCTACGCGCCGCGCTCTGGCACCGAAACGCGGGAAGTTTTGCGGGCGCGCGCCGAAGAGGGCCGCGACTACATGCGCAGCCGGGCGCGTGAAGCGCGCGAGCAGGCGGCGGAGTGGGCAGACCGCGGCCGGGACGCGGTGAACCAGCAGAAAGAACAGTTCCGCTCGGCTTATGAAGCCGGCCGGCAAGCGTATCGCGAGGCCACGACGGAGACTGGCGCGCCAAAAAGTTAGTTAGAGTTTGGAGCCGGCGTGTTCTCCTCCCGCGCTGGCAAAGATCGGCTTGAGGCAGGTCGGCGGAGGGTGGGCTTATGGGAAATCTGACTCCAGTTTTTATCGCACTGACCGGAATTGCGGTCGCGTTGCAGGCTGGCGTGTTGCTGGCTATGTACATGACGATGCGCAAGAGCAGTGAGCGCATGGAAACGCTGGCGACGGAACTGAAGGTGAAGGCAATCCCTACGATGGAACTGGTGCAGACGGTGCTGACGGAAGTGCATCCCAAGCTGCAAGTGATCGCCGAAAATCTGGAAGAGACCACCACGCTGATGCGCTCGCAAGTGCAACGGGTGGACGCGACCGTGACCGACGTGGTCGATCGCGCGCGGTTGCAGGTGATTCGCGCTGACGAACTGCTGAGCCGCACGTTGGACCGTGTGGAACAAACCTCTGACCTGGTGCATAACACGGTGATTTCGCCGGTCCGGCAAATGTCGGGACTGGTGCAGGGGATCACGGCCGGGATCGAATTTCTGCTGGGTAGCCGCAAACGGCGTAATGGCGGCGGCAGTGATGCGCGGCGTCCGGTGCCGCAGGATGAGATGTTTATTTGACCGCGTCGACCGTGGTTCTTTCCTGATGTAAGCTTTCATCATGAAGTCGAATTCCCTCCGGGCGCATTTTTGCGCCTCGCCGTCCCTCGTTGTGATCATCTGTCTGGCTGCCGCCGGATGTCTCATTCTCCTGACTATTTCGTTGACCGCGATCGCTCAGGAGAAGACTGTCTGGAGCGATCAGGAGAAGCCGATCGTCGAGCAGATTCGGGGTCTGCGGAAATTGCCCGACGATGTGCGCGCCCGCACCACCAAAGATCTGGCGATACGGATTCGGCAATTGCCGGATAGTCCCAACAAGCTGCGACTGGCCGGGGAGTTGGCGGACCTTTCCACCGAAGGCGACTTCGGGCATGAGGCTTTGCAGGAAGTGGCAAACACGCTGGCCGCTGCGTTGCGCGAGCGACCGCCGGCGCGCAGAAACGGCGAGCCCAATGATCTTTATGTGGAACTGGCTTCGCTGGCGCGCTACGAACAAGTGTCGGTTGCGTCGGATAATCCTCAGTTTGCCGCCGCTATGGCGAAACTGGCAGCCCAGGATGCGCAACGCCAGCAAGCCGACTTCACGCTTTCTGATCTGCACGGCAAGAGCTGGCGGCTGAAAGACCTGCAGGGCAAGGTGGTGCTAGTGAATTTCTGGGCGACGTGGTGCCCGCCATGCCGCAAAGAAATGCCGGATCTGCAATCGCTTTATTCCCGGTTCCAGGAGCAGGGGTTCGTGGTGTTGGCCATTTCCGATGAGAAGGCCGCCAAAGTCACGCCGTTTATTACGGAACGGGCGATCACGTATCCGGTGTTGCTCGATCCGGGGCGCAAAGTGAACGGCCTTTTTCAGATCGAAGGAATACCAAAGAGTTTTGTCTACGACCGCAATGGCAAGCTGGTGGCGCAGTCCATCGACATGCGCACGCAAAAGCAGTTTCTGGAAATGCTGGCGCAGGCCGGATTGCAGTAGCGGGAGCGGAAGGTGCAATGCGTTATCTGGTGCGAGCCCGCGTGAAACCGGGGCGTGAAGCGGAGCTGCTTCGTGCCATCGACGACGAAACTCTGGGCCGGGGATCGGTGGCGGAGGGGGAATATCTGCGCAACATGGAGGAAGCTCGGCTCTGCGCCGATCAGACGGCGCGCTGGGTGGAAGTCTGCTACTGCCCTACGCCGCTGCAGGAAGAGCGTCCTTACTGGGAGAAGTATTTTGACCTGACGCGAGTGCAGGACGCGCATGACCGCGGCAAGTGCCGGGACGAGAACGGGACCGAGCCTTGGGCCTGCGGGGATTGCGATTGCACGGCGCGGCTGGAGAAAAAGCTGAAGGAGTCGGGGACGGAGTTTGTCCGATCGCTCCGCAACGCGCGGGATTAACCAAAATCAAATGCAACATCTCAAGCTTCCGGCGAATTGCTAAGCAATCCAGCCGCCGCCGACGACAATGTCGCCTTCGTAGAATACGGCCGCCTGCCCGGGCGTGATGGCGCGCTGTGGCTCGTCGAAGGTGACGAGGATTTCGTCCTCGCCCACGCTTTCGATCATTGCTGCTGCGGGTTCGTGGCGGTGACGAATCTTCACTGCCACGCGCATCGGCTCATGCAATTCGTCGACCGCGATGAGGTTCACGCGGCGGGCACGCAGGGTGCGCGAGTAGAGATTCTCTTCCCCGCCGACGATGACTTGCTTGCTGGCGCCGCTGATCTGAATCACGTAGAGCGGCGAGCCGGTGGCCACGCCGAGTCCCTTGCGCTGGCCGACGGTGAAATTGTGAATGCCATGGTGCTCACCGATAACTTCGCCATTGGTTGTCACCAACTCGCCGGCGGTGTCGGGCAGGGCTCCGCCCTGATCGGCGAGATAAGCGTCGATGAAGCGCTTGTAGTCGCCGCCGGGAACGAAACAGATTTCCTGCGAGTCGGGCTTCTCGGCCAAGGCAAGGCCGTGTTTGCGAGCAAGGTCGCGGACCTGGGGCTTGGTCATGTCGCCGAGCGGGAACAGGGTGTGGCTTAGCTGATCCTGGGTGAGCCCGAAAAGAAAATAAGTCTGGTCTTTGCTCTTGTCGGCGGGGCGCTGGAGCAGCCAGCGGCCTCGTGCGTCGTCGTAAGTCACGCGGGCGTAGTGGCCGGTGGCTACGCGCTCGGCGCCGATCTGGCGCGCGACCAGCAGGAGCTGATCGAACTTCAAATGATTGTTGCAAAGGCTGCAGGGGATGGGTGTGCGCCCGGAAAGATATTCCGCGACGAACGGGCGGACGACCTCGCGCTCGAAACGCTCCTCGTGATTGACCACGTAATACGGAATGCCGATGTGTTCGGCGACGCGGCGGGCGTCGTAAACATCGTCGAGCGAGCAGCAGCGTCCCTGCACGGACTCCGGCATGCCTTCGCGACCAGCGAGGCGGCGCTGGTTCCAGAGCTGCATCGTCAGGCCGATGAGGTTATGTCCATCGGCGCGCAGCATTGCCGCGACGGTGGAAGAATCCACACCGCCCGACATGGCGACGGCAATGGTTTGTGGCGTTGGCATGGTGAAGTAGTTTCTAGCTCTTGGCTTTTGGCTCTTGGCTCTTGGCTTTTGGCTCTTAGCTTTTAGCTCTTAGCTCGGGCTACCCGGGGTGATGATGGAAGTATATGAGCACCGCGTGAGCTATAAACCCGGCGGTGAACCAGAGGCCGGCTTCCACTATTCGCTTGAATCGTGGCGTCATATTTAAGTAATACCACAGGCGCAACACGCCAAGAGATAAAGGCTAAGAGATAACAGCTTCTTTGCGATACGCCGGCGACAATTGCCGCAAACGGGCTACTGTTTCCGGTACGAGTGCAAGGGCAAACTCAATATCTTCTTCCGTGGTCTGCTTGCCCAAACTGAAGCGGACGCTGGCTCGCGCGCGGTTCGGGCGCAGGCCCATCGCGGTGAGCACGTGCGATGGCTCGATGGCTCCCGACGAACACGCCGCTCCACTGGAAACGGCCAGGCCTTTCAGATCGAGCGCGATGACCAGAGGCTCGCCGTCGATGTGATCGAAATAAATGTTCGTCGTGTTGGGAGTTCGGGGCGCGCGGTCGCCGTTGACGGCGGCCTCGTTGATCTGCGAGAGAATTCCCTGCTGCAAGCGATCACGCAACGCTGCCAGCTTTTTGTCGTCGCCGCGTTCGAAACTTTGCAGAGCCAGTTCTGCCGCTTTCCCCAACCCGACGATGCCAGGAACATTTTCCGTGCCGGCGCGCCGCGAGCGCTCGTGGCGTCCGCCATGGAATAGCGGTTGCAGGCGCGTCCCCTTGCGGACGTAGAGCGCGCCCACGCCCTGTGGCGCGTGGAACTTGTGGCCGGAAATAGAAAGCGCGTCGCAGCCGATGCGTGCTACGTCGATTGGGATTTTGGCCGCAGCCTGAACCGCGTCGGTATGAAAGAACGCGTCAGCCTCGGCGGCGATCCTTCCAATTTCTTCGACTGGCTGCAGCACACCGGTCTCGTTGTTGGCCATCATGATCGAGATGAGCTTCGTGTTCGGCCGCACGGCTCGCTTGACATCGTCCGGGTCGACCAGGCCTCGTCCATCCACGGGAAGGCAGGTTATTTCGCAGCCGACTTTCTCCAGATGCTTTGCCGCGTGCAACACCGCGTGGTGTTCGATGCTCGAAGTAATGACATGATCGCCCGGCGCGGTGAGACCTGCAATCGCCAGATTGTCGGACTCAGTGCCGCCGCTGGTGAAGATGATTTCTGATGCGCGGCATCCGAGTAAAGCCGCCACTGAATCACGAGCACCCTCGACTGCGGCGCGAGTTTCCTGGCCGTGATGGTGGATGGACGACGCGTTGCCGAAGCGCTCGCTAAAATACGTACGCATGGCTTCAAACACTTCCGGCAGAACCGGGGTGGTGGCGTTATTGTCGAGGTAAACGCGGCGCATAGCGATTTCCTCTTCTATTCTACAGTGTCTACGAGGGCGCACGGACCGCCGTCTTAGTTTCAGGCAAGCAGGACAAGGCGACCGGAAAACGCCAAAAAGTCTTGGCGAAGTCGTCTCCAGGGAGATGGCGAGCTACGAAACGCTAACTACCTCAGCAGATGCGCTCGGCTCGGGGATTGGCAGATCGTCGTCCCGAAGGCCTTCGAGATAAAACTCGATGGCTTCGCGGATTAGCTTCTGCGTTTCTTCTTTTGTGCGCCCCGTCGTGATCACTCGGGGCAAATCCGGTACGTAGGCTGCCCAACCTGTCGACGACCGTTCGTAGACGACTACATAGTTCATCATTTTAGGCCCGCTTGCTTCAGCACACTGTTGAGCGTTCCGGGTGGGAGATCAGCGTTCGGGTGCCCGGGTACTGTCACCCGGCCGTTCTTAGTCGAATGATAT
Organism: uncultured Acidobacteriaceae bacterium; assembly: GCA_963719575.1. Classification (GTDB taxonomy): domain Bacteria; phylum Acidobacteriota; class Terriglobia; order Terriglobales; family Acidobacteriaceae; genus Sulfotelmatobacter. The sequence continues at coordinate 103,182 of CAVRCN010000016.1, read as the reverse complement.
CGCGGACTTTCATGTTGTCCAAATTACATTTGCGGGACTACTTACAAATCGCAAGCCTTCAATCTGCCCACCGGTGTCGCGCAAATGGGCAGGGGTAGTAACGTTCTATCGCTGATCGATGGGGACGTAAGGATTGGGGTACTCCGGTCCTAAATACTCGGCGCGGGGACGGATGAGGCGGTTGTCGTCGAGTTGCTCGATGACGTGGGCGGCCCATCCGCTGATGCGTGAGACTGCAAAGATGGGAGTGAACAGGTCTTCGTCGATGCCGAGCGTGTGGTAAGTGGACGCGGAATAGAAATCTACGTTGGCGTTCAGCTTTTTTTCTGCCCTGACGAAGGCTTCGATCTTTTCCGACATGTTGTACCACTGGGGCTGGCCGCTGGCCTTCCCCAAATCGCGGGACATGACGCGAAGGTGGGTGGCGCGGGGATCTTCGGAGTGATACACGCGGTGGCCGAAGCCGGGGATTTTCTTCTTTTGCGCCAGCAGGTTGCGGACATAGGCGATCGGATCCGCCTTTTCGTTGTCCACCGCTTCGAGAATGCGGAAAACAGCTTCATTCGCACCGCCGTGCAACGGGCCTTTGAGGGCGCCAATTGCCGCCGTGATGGCTGAGTGCATGTCAGAGAGCGTAGCAGCGACAACGCGAGCGGCGAAAGTGGACGCGTTGAGTTCGTGATCGGCGTGCAGAATCAGCGCGATATCGAGAGCGCGCTCGGCAGTGGCCGATGGTTTCACGCCATTAAGCTGTAGCAGCAGGTTCGCGGAGTGCGACAGCGACCGGTCAGCCTCGACAAGATTCTTGCCTTTGCGAATGCGGTCGTAGGACGCCACAATCATGGCGATCTGCGAAGTAAGCCGAATGGCTTTGTGGATGTTGGCGTGGTGATCGTTTTTCGTGTTCTCGGGATCGTAGAAGGCTAGCGCGGAAACCGCTGTGCGCAGCACGTCCATGGGGAGAGCGTCACGGGGTGCGGCACGCAGAAGATCAACGATGGCGGGATCGAGATGCCGCTCCTGCGCCAGTTGCTGGCGAAAATCGGTTAATTCGTCGGTTTTGGGAAGACGTCCAAACCAGAGCAGGTAGCAGGTCTCTTCAAACGTGGAATGATCGGCGAGTTCGTGAATGTCGATGCCGCGGTAGGCGAGAACGCCATGGTCCCCATCGATATAACAGATGGTGGAATTTGTGGCAACGATGCCCTCAAGACCTTTGGGGGCAAGATTTGTGGTCACGCTCGACATGCTTTAGCTCGCTCAGTTCGCGGGTTGTTGGGCGTCGCCTAACCGCGCGAGGAGGCACGCGGCGAAGCCAACTCTTTCTTATACCGCAAATGGGGCGAAACTTCCAAAAGCTGGCAGACCAGATTCACCAACCACAGAGGCCGCAGGGGAACACAGGGTAAAGTCAGGGTCGCAGAGGGCGCGAGAGCGCGGGAGATAACACGATCGGACCTGTCACCGCAAAATGCGCCTGAATCAGGCTGGCCAGATGCTCAATGCCGTCTTACTCAGGATCTGGTTCTGAATTTCCGGGGTGAGAGGCAGAGCTCGAAATTCGTCCAGGTTCTGCTTGATATCGGGCACGCCGGGGCCCGGCCAGTCGGTTCCGAATAAAGTCTTGGATGCGATCTCTTCCAGTCGGGGGAAATATTTGAGCAACGTTTTGGGCGGAATCCCGCTGATATCGAGATAAACATTGGGATGGCGGCGAATGAGAAAAAATGCTGTCTGCATCCACAGTGGACGGCCACCATGGGCCAGCAGAATCTTGAGCTTGGGAAAATCTACGGCAACGTCATCAACGTAGATGGGGTCGCCGTATTTATTCCGGGCGCCGGGAAATATCGAGGTGCCGGTGTGAAACATTACCGGGACGCCATTGGCTTCCGCAGCGCGATAGATAATTTCAAGTTCCTTCACGCCATTGAGATAGTCATTGGGAAAAAGCAACTGGTGAGGAGGATGAATTTTGATCAAGCGGATGCCAAGCCGAAGAATCTGCTCGACGTCGGCAAGCACATTGGAAGTATGACGGGGGTGCAAACTTCCGCATGAGAGCAGGCGCTTGGGATCCGCCTTCACATAGTCAGCGACGAACTGGTTCACGCCGTTGGTCAAACCGATGACCTCCGGCGCGACGTAATTGATCAGCACCGCACGGTCAACACCGCAAGCATCCAGATATTTCAGAAGAGCCCGGGGCGAGCGGCAAAACTCGGCAATCTGCTCGAAGTTCGGCCGCTTCTTCTTTATGAGCTCCAGCGCCTGCGGCTTGAACATTTCCATGGGCTGAATGTGGATGTGGCAGTCAGTGATCATGTGAGTCGTTCGCGGCGAGCTAGCCCGGCGTGAGGAAGGATAACAGACGGATCAGTTGACTCGGCGTCGATGTGCCGCTGCCCCGAAACACGCCTTACAGGTTGATCGCGGACTTCCGCACTTCGCCGATCGACGCCAGTGGATCGCGCGCCCCGGTCTTTTCAGCAATCCATTTCTTCTCGTTGGCGATGATTTCGAGCAGCAACTTTTTGTCCGCTGCCGACGGCATGTAGTCTTTCAAATGCTCTTCGTAGGCGCGATCGTCGATGGGTTCTCCTTTTTGCGCATGGAATTTCTGACCAGCCCAACGGCCAATTGCGCGATTGAATTTGATGTGCGGCGCGTACAGCTTGGGCTCGCCCGGCTTCAGAGAACCGTTGAAACGTTCGATCAGGCCGGCCACTTCCTCGCGGTAGAGATTGCGGTTGTAGTCGTTCAGGTCGTCGAGATCCGGCGCTTTCTCGTTCTTGGGTTCGTCGTAGCGGCCTTTCACGCCCCAAACATAGGCCCAATGCGCTGACGACGAATGATCGGTGCCGAATAGGTCGTACGAACTGGAAATCCACTTGTTCAGATATTTCTGAATCAGCCACGCCGGAATTACGCCGGCTTCTACGATGCGCCGTAGACCGTCGTTGCCCGTGCCCATGTGGAACGCTTCTTCGCGCAGCATGTACGACATGGAACGCCCCAACGGCGCAAACGCGGAATACTTCAGCATCTGCAGCTGAAATTTTCCGTCGCGATCGACAAAATCGGTGTAGGTGAAAAAATCCATCCAGTTGTCGACGTTGACGTTAAACGCGCCGAGCAAGCGCTTATTTTCAAAGGCTCGCCGCTCCAGCATCTTCTGCGCCTCGACTTTGCCGGAATAACCGAAGTGGTCGACCAGCAGGGCGCACATCTGCCAGCCGTGGCGCATTTCTTCAATCATCACGCGGGTGATGGCACGTCGATCCCAGTCGGTGGGCGCGTTTTCCAGCAAGTTGCGCTGCTGCTCCACGCTGGCAAACTCGGTGTCGCCCTGGTAGACGATCATGTTCATCAACGCATCGCGCATTTGCTGCGTAGGAATTTGACGCAGGTTTTCCCACTTGCGCCGGCCTTTGTAGGAACCGAATTCGATTTCGTCGGTATCGATGGCGCCATAGAGCGTGTCGAAGTGGAAAGCTTCAATGTCCGCCGTGTTGACGCCAATATCTTTGCGCCAATCGTTGAACATTCCTTCCCAGTCGCTGAACGTTCCGATTTTCGCTACTTTGCCGGGCATTTGGACTCCTCGATGATCAACCAACCCTCACAAACACTGACTCCTCTGGATTTTGCTGGCTATACCTGAGCCTGACCTTGTCGCCAACCTGCGGCTGTCGTTCATTCGGGGAATCGAACCATAGCCACTCATAGCCGCTCTGATCTCCCTGATCCGTCGTGAACGAATAAGCAATCTCTTCGCGCGGCAAGGAACTATCCCACTGGATACTCCTCACAATTCCCTCGGTCTCAGGCCATCCAGAACTGCGCGCCAATGAGCGTCGACGCCGAATCTTGTGCAGTGACTTCCTGATAGCAATCGCAAGGATGTGAAGCAGGCGCCCAAGCCACTTCTCCCAGGGTAGAAAGGCCGCGGCCATTCAGACCTCCTCCAAGTTGTCACGCGATCGAATCGTTCTTATTTCGCTTTGAACACCGCTGGCCGCTTCTCCACATACGCCGCCAGACCTTCCTTCGCGTCTTCGCTCTGGAAGAGGATTTGCTGGTTCTCGCGCTCCACGGCGAGCGCCGATTCCATGGGAATTTCCCAGCCCGTCTGCACCGCACGCTTGATGCGTCCGACGGCCTTGGCCGCCTTGTTCGGCGGGCAAAACTGCCGGGCGTATTCCATGATGTTTTCCATGAAGCCGTCGCGCTCGAAGATGTCATTGATGATGCCAAGTTCTTGCGCTTCTTCAAACGAGAAGGTATTGCCCGTCACCATCAACTCAATCGCCTTGCTCTTGCCCACGAGTCGCGAAAGCCGCTGCGTGCCGCCCGTCCCCGGAAGCACGCCCAGGTTCACTTCGGGCAGGCCGATCTTGCCAGCTTCCTTGCGTGCGATGCGAATGTCGGCAGCCATCGCAATCTCCAGGCCGCCGCCGACGCAGTGTCCGTTGATGGCCGCGACCACCAGTTTGGGTGTGTGCTCCAGGCGCAGCAGCATCTCGTTGGCGTGCAGACAGAAGTAGTATTTGAACGTGGGATCAACGCTCGACAACATCTTGATGTTCGCGCCCGCAGAAAAGAACTTCTCACCCGCTCCCGTCAATACGATCACATAAACGTCGTTCGCCATGCGCGCCTTGAGGATGGCTTCGTCGAACTGGCGGTTCATCTCGTAGGTATAAGTGTTAGCCGGCGGATCGTTCATCTCGATTACTGCGACTCCGCCGTCGACGCGGTAGTTGATGAGTTGCTTTGTGCTTTCGCCAGCGGCAGGCTGCACAGTGGTCGCCATATATATGACTCCTTTATCGCTCAAGTCGATTATCGTTCAAGTTCACTTTCGCCCTTTGCTGCCCGGCGGAACGCCGCGCAGAAAAATGTCGCTCATTTCACGGGCGATATGTTCGGCGTCGGCATCAACGCGCGGGTTATGCCAAGTGTAAATCCAATTCATCATGCCCGTTATGCTAGTTCCGGATATCCGCCAGCAGACTCTCGATCTCCGCCTTCGAGTCCGCGGTCAGCGGCAGCAGCGGCAAGCGCGAGGGACCGCCGAAGTAGCCGTTGTAATCGATGCCATGCTTCAGGCCGGGAATGCCCAGGTCGCCGCCCACGCGCAGTGCCGCTTGTGCGATCCGCTCCTGTTTCAGGCGGGATAACTCGGCGTCGCCTTCTTTCCACGCGGCGTAGATTTCGTAGCACGCCGTCGGCGCCAGGCAAGCGAACGCCAGAATCGCGCCGACCGCACCCGCGTCCAGGGACGCATGCAGTTTATGCGCCGCACCCACCAGCACCTGGAATCCGAGTTCTTTCTGTCGCGTCTTCAAATTGCCGACCACGCTCACGGCGGACGACGATGGTTTCGCACTGACCGCATCTGGGTGCCCCATGTCTCGAGCGTTTGCTAGACGTGGGGAATTCTCCGCGCTCCCGGACAAAGCCCCCACCGGCACAAGAACTCCGCTCTCGCCGTGCAAGCCAGATCCGCCAGCCACTGCCGCCAGCATGCGCGGAGTCACTGCGTCAAAAGTTCCCGTCACCGTGGCGCTGCGCTTGATGTGCCGCGTGCCCGCGACCATCCTGCGGACTTTTTCCACATCGCCGCTCGATTCCTTGATGCCGATTAGGTTGGGATGCTCCGCAAGTTCGATGACCAGCTCGGCGGGAATGTCGTATCCGGTAGCCTGCGGAAAGTTGTAGATGATTACCGGCAGCGGCGAGCGGTCGGCCACGGTGCGGTAGAACGCCAACAGGTTGGCGGGCTGCATCTGCTTCTTGTAAAAATGCGGCGTGCGCACCATGGCCACGTCGTAGCCAAGTTCGGCAGCGTATTCGGTGAGCCGCAGCGTCTCCATCGCCGACTCAATGCCTGTGCCCGCGATCAACACCTTATTGGGCGCAGTAGCTTCGCGCACGCATTTCAGCACGTCGCGTTGCTCCTGGTCGGAGAGCATAATCGCTTCGCCGGTCGAGCCGAGCACAACGATTCCCGCCACTGGCGTGCGCGAATAGCGTTCGACGTTCGATTCGAGCTTCTTGAAATACACGTTGCCGTCGGGATAGAACGGCGTGGTGATGGGAGGAAGAATTCCGGAAAGTAGCATGAGCACCTCAGCGGATCGACACCGCTATCTCTTCGATACTACCCTCTCGGCGTGCAAGTGCTGAAGGGCCTTCACGTTGATTTCTCCACGTTGCAACGCCGCGATCCCTTCGGCTGCGGCGCGGGCCGCCGCAAGCGTGGTGATCGTGGGAATCCGCGCTGTCACCGCGGCGCGGCGAATGGCCTTCTCGTCGAACCAGGGCTCGAGGCCGGTCGGCGTGTTGACGATGAGCTGAATGCGCTGGCCCTTGATGAAGTCCACCACGTTTGGGCGTCCTTCTTTCACCTTGTAGACGCGCTCCACGTTCATGCCTGCGGCTTCGATCACGTCGGCTGTTCCCGCCGTGGCCACGAGCTTGAAACCCATATCCGAAAACTTGCGGGCCACGGAAACAACGTAACGCTTGTCATGATCGGTAACGCTGAGAAACACCGTTCCCTGCGTGGGCAGTTTCTGCCCCGCTCCCAGCTGCGCTTTGGCGAACGCTGCGCCGAAATTATCGGCAACGCCCATCACTTCGCCGGTGGATTTCATCTCCGGCCCCAGCACCGTGTCCACGCCGGGAAATTTGTTCCAAGGAAACACCGGCGACTTCACGTAGTAATAGTTGCCCGTGTCGAGATCGGCACGGCGCTCGATGTTGTCTGGCAGGAACTCGCGCAGCTTGCGTCCGGTCATCAACCGCGCCGCGATTTTCGCCAAGGGCACACCCGTGGCCTTCGAAACATAGGGCACGGTGCGCGAGGCGCGCGGGTTCACTTCCAGCACGTAGACTTTCCCGCCTTCCGCGCCGTTGCCGCCCGAACCGCCATCTCCGCGCGGGATGGCGAACTGAATGTTCATCAGGCCGATCACCTTCAACGCCCGCGCCAGCTTGAACGTGTATTCCCGCATGCGATCGAGAAGAGCTTGCGGAATATCCACCGCCGGCAGCACGCACGACGAATCGCCGGAGTGAATGCCGGCCTCTTCGATGTGCTGCATGATCCCGCCGATCACCACGTCTTCGCCGTCAGAAAGTGCATCGACATCGACTTCGATCGCGTTTTCGAGAAAGTGATCGATCAGCACCGGCCGGTCGTGGGAATACTCGACCGCTTCCTTCATATACCGGACGACCGATTCCTCGTCGTAAGCGATCACCATGGCGCGCCCACCCAGCACGTAAGACGGCCGCAGCAGCACGGGATATCCAATGCGCCGCGCTCCTTCGCTGGCTTCCTCAATCGAAGTAGCCATTACGCCCGGCGCCTGCGGAATCTGCAAATCTTCAAGCAGCTTGTTGAAATGTTTGCGGTCCTCGGCAAGATCAATCGATTCCGGCGATGTGCCGATGATGTTGACGCCCGCAGCCTTGAGCGGCAGCGCCAGGTTCAAGGGCGTCTGTCCGCCGAATTGCACGATCACGCCCACCGGTGCGCCCTTCGCGGTTTCGTGCTGGTAGATCGAGTAGACATCTTCGAAAGTGAGCGGCTCGAAGTAAAGACGGTCGCTGGTGTCGTAATCGGTCGAGACGGTTTCGGGATTGCAATTGATCATGATCGTTTCGTAGCCGTCGTCGTGCAGCGCGAAGGAAGCGTGGCAGCAGCAGTAATCGAACTCAATTCCCTGCCCGATGCGATTCGGCCCGCTGCCGAGGATAATCACTTTTTTCTTGTCAGTGGGTGCGGCTTCATCTTCATCTTCGTATGTCGAGTAAAGATAAGGTGTGTAGCTTTCGAACTCCGCCGCGCACGTATCGACCCGCTTGTAGACTGGCATTACGCCGTGTTTCTTGCGCAGGTGCCGAACTTTTTCCTGCCCTTCGAGGCGCCAGACGCCGGCCAGGCGGCCGTCAGAAAACCCCATGCGCTTCGATTCGCGCAGCACTTCCGTCGGGATCGATTCCATCGGGTGCTTTTCAAGCTCTAGTTGCTGATCGTTGATTTCCTTGAGCTGGTAAAGAAACCACGGATCCATCGAACGTCATCTTCGCAATCTGCTTGACCGTGTGTCCCTGCCGCAGCGCGTATTGCACGTAGGCAAGGCGCTCGGGGTGCGGCGTCACCAATCTCTGCGTCAGGATTTTCGGCTCGATCTTGGCTCCGCCTACGCGCTTGCCGGTGTCGAGCGAGCGGATGCCCTTCATCAGCGCTTCTTTGAAGGTGCGGCCAATGGCCATCACTTCGCCCACCGACTTCATCTGCGGTCCCAGGTTTTCGTCGGCGCCCGGAAATTTTTCGAACTGCCACTTGGGAATCTTTACGACTACGTAGTCGAGCGTCGGCTCAAAACATGCCGGAGTTTTGCGGGTGATGTCGTTGGGAATTTCATCGAGCGTGTAGCCTACGGCGAGCTTCGCGGCAATTTTTGCGATGGGAAATCCCGTGGCCTTCGACGCCAAGGCCGAAGAGCGCGAGACGCGCGGGTTCATCTCGATCACGACCATGCGTCCAGTCTCGGGATTCACGCCGAACTGAATATTCGATCCACCTGTCTCCACACCGATCTCGCGGATCACGGCAATCGACGCGTCGCGCATGGCCTGATACTCGCGGTCGGTGAGCGTTTGTGCAGGAGCCACCGTGATCGAATCGCCGGTGTGTACGCCCATGGGATCGAAGTTTTCAATCGAGCAGATGATGATGACATTATCTTTCGTATCGCGCATCACCTCGAGTTCGAACTCCTTCCAGCCCAGCACCGATTCCTCAATCAGCACCTCATGCACAGGAGAAAGGTCGAGGCCGCGATTGAGGGCTTCCCCCAGCTCCTCGCGATTGTAGGCAATGCCCCCACCCGTGCCGCCCAGCGTGAATGACGGCCGCACGATCACCGGGAAGCCGATTTTGCCGGCAAACTCGACCCCATCTTTCACGTTGTTGACCAGCGCGGACTTGGGCACGTCGAGGCCGATGCGCTGCATCGCGTCTTTGAAGAAAAGACGGTCTTCTGCCTTCTTGATGGCGGCAACGCTCGCGCCAATCAGGATGGCGTTGTATTTTTCGAGTACGCCGCCGTCGGAAAGCTCAATCGCAAGATTCAGAGCAGTTTGTCCGCCGACCGTCGGCAGCACGGCGAAACCCGCGCCCGGCGCCATCTCACGCTCAATGCGAATAATCTCTTCCAGATATTCCAGCGTGAGCGGCTCGATATAAGTGCGGTCGGCAAACTCCGGGTCGGTCATGATAGTCGCCGGATTGGAATTCGCCAGCACCACTTCAAAACCTTCCGCCTTCAAAGCCTTGCAAGCCTGCGTGCCGGAATAATCGAACTCCGCCGACTGGCCGATGACGATGGGCCCGGAGCCGAGAATCAGGATTTTCGAAATGTCAGTGCGTTTAGGCATTTAAGACCAGTTGTCAGTGGCCGGTTGTCAGTTGCTAGTTATTCTTCCTTCTAGACCAGTCATCTCTTCAATCTTCAATCTGCTCTCGCAATATTGAGGGCATGTGTCGCTCGCGGCGACCGGAACCGTTACTCTGATTCCTTTCCAGCCTCGCTTCGAAAGTCTGATCGGGATTACCATTCGACAAAGTCCGATTGGAGGCACGAATGCCAGCCGATAAAATCCCGGCCGCGTGTTTCCGAAATCGAACCTCCCATCTGCGCCTGATGACAAGGAATCAACATCCCCGAATGTCTGGCCGCGTCGCTTCTGTAATGTCAGCTTGACATTCGGTACGAACGCCATGTTCGCATCCACAAAGACACCTCTCAGATGTAGCAGATTCTGAACTGGTCGCTCTGCCAGTGGCGGGCACGTGCCAACGAGCTGCCCGCGCGCTCCAATGCTGAGGATCAAGATCAACAGCACCGTGGTAAAAATCCCCTCACCCTTTCCACTCCTCCATCATCTTCGTGAACTCCTTGAACAGGTAATGCGAATCGTGCGGCCCCGGCGCGGCTTCGGGGTGATACTGCACGCTGAAAAGTGGCAGATTCCGGTGGCGCAGGCCTTCCAGAGTCGAGTCGTTCAGGTTCATGTGGGTGAACTCGACTTCACTTTGCGCCAGCGAATCCGGATCGACGGCGAAGTTGTGATTGTGGGCCGTGATCTCGATCTTGCCGGTCTTCAACTGTTTCACCGGATGATTCCCGCCGTGGTGGCCGAACTTCAGCTTGAAAGTTTTTCCGCCCAGCGCGATCCCGGTCAGCTGATATCCCAGGCAGATTCCAAAAATCGGCACCCGGCCCATGAGCCTTCGAATCGAATCCACGGCGTACGTGCAGGGCTCGGGATCGCCCGGCCCGTTCGACAAGAAAACGCCGTCCGGCTTCAGGGCCAACACATCTTCGGACGCCGTCTGCGCCGGGATGACCGTCACGCGGCAGCCTTCGCCACGCAGCTTGCGCAAAATATTCTGCTTAATGCCAAAATCGTAGGCCACCACGTGGAAGCGCGCTGGTTCGTCTTTCACGCCGACCACGGCCGTGGGTTCGTGCGAGCGTTCACCGACTTCCCACACATACGACCGCTTCGTGCTCACTTCCTTGGCCAGGTCGCGACCATCCATCTTCGGAATCGACCGCGCCTTGGCGATTAACTTGTCGGCATCGGCCTCGATGGTCGAAACCACTCCGCGCATCACGCCGTGCTCGCGCAGATGCCGCACCAGCGCTCGCGTGTCGATATCGGAGAGCACCGGCACTTTGAATTGTTCCAGATATTCTTCCGCAACCTGCTGCGAGCGCCAATTCGAGCTGACTCTAGAAAACTCGCGCACGATCAGCCCTTCGATCCAGGGGCGTGTAGCCTCGTTGTCGTCATTGTTCGTGCCGTAGTTGCCGATTTGAGGATTGGTCAGAACGACGATCTGGCCGGAGTAGGAAGGGTCGGTGAAAATTTCCTGATAGCCGGTAATGGAAGTATTAAAAACGACTTCGCCGTAGCATTCGCCTTTGGCGCCGTAGCCTTTGCCGCGGAAGACTCGCCCGTCTTCCAGCGCAAGGATAGCCTGCATTCTCGCTCCAGGGAGTGGATTTTCAGAATTTTATCAGGGAACCTCGCAGCGGCCAAGCACCGAATGCTGGAGGCAAAAGAATTCGGGAAGCTACCGCAGCCGCCCCAGCTTATCCATGGGCCAGTAACCGAATACGGCCTTGCCATAGATGTAGCTCTGGTTCACCGGCCCGAAATCGCGGCTGTCTCGGGACATGTTGCGGTGATCGCCCAGCACGAAATAGCTCTGCGCCGGCACAACCATCTCTGGTAAAGACTGCACATCGGTATAGGCCGGGGGCACATAGTCTTCGTCCAGGGGTTGGTCGTTTACATACACTTGCCCGCCGTCGATGTGGATGCGGTCTCCCGCCACGCCGATCACACGCTTGATGTAACTCTGCGAAGGGTCGCGCGGGTAGCGGAATACCACAATGTCGCCGCGCTCGATCGGCTCCAGTCGATAGACAAATTTGTTGACGAAGATGCGTTCATGATCGGCGAGCGAAGGCATCATGCTGGTGCCTTCCACTTTCACCGGCTGGTAAATGAAGATGATGATAAACGCGGCGATTGCCAGAGAGATGAACAAGTCGCGAAGCCACAACTCCCAGCGCAACGTCCGCGGGGGCGCAACAATCGCTGGCGTGGCTACTAGCGCGGCGGCCGACGAAGCGCCTGCCGGATGCAGCGAATCTTGTGGTTGGCCCTGGAGCTCTGGCATGTATTCCCATTGTATACAGAAGCGGTGTCCGGGGCTGCGAGTTTCCGGCGCTCGACGCTGCCGAACTCGTCTGCCATCTTCATACGTCGCCTCCCCGCGCCGGGAGCGGTACTTCCAACCAGCCTCCGCCGCAGGTTACAATAATCAAAATCGCCAATTCACGGGGACTTTATGGACCGACGCCAGCTATTTCGCAGGACCTTCAACAAGCAGTTCGTGGACCGCAGCCTGACCCTGGCCTTTGTTGTCCTGATGGCGCTGACCATGTCCGCGCAGTGGGCTACTACGCAGGACGAAGGGGCCATACCAGCCTACAACGCCGGCCCGCCGCCGAAGGGAACCAAGCTGCCCCCGATCCTCACCCGGGACCAGCTGTGGGGCGCCGACGCGCAGTATCCTTACCAGACCCACGCCTATGAGCTGGCCGCAAAAATTCCGACCGTGCTGCACCAGCAACCCTGCTATTGCTATTGCGACCGCATGGGCCACAACAGCCTTCACAGCTGCTTCGAGGGCACTCACGGCGCGCAATGCTCCACCTGCCTGAAGGAGCTCTATTACTCCTATCAGCAGCACCAGAAGGGCAAGACCGCTACGCAGATCCGCGCTGGCATTATCCGCGGTGATTGGAAGCAGATCGACCTGGCATCAGCGGCGGCCATCAATTGAACACCACAAGGGGGTCGTCTAGATCAAGATGAATCCCAAGCGGAAGCTCAGGCTCATTTTGCTCGGCTGGGTGGTTCCCTTCGCCTCTCTGCTGTTTTACGTTGTGAAATCGCATCAACTGCCCAAGTGGTTCCCTTTTGTTGAGTTCGGATACTTCGGGGCATTTCTGACTTACATGACCCTCTACATCAGGCGTCATCCGGAACTACGGTCTTATCCCAAAGAGAAGGCAATGGGGGTAACGGCAGATTCGGGCACAGCGCGTATGTGGACATCGATTTTCCTCTTGGCGGGGATTGCCGGTGCGGTGTTCATCCTTCTCCAGCGCGACCCTTTGTCCTACGCCTGGGCGCGAGGTGTCACGCCAAACCACGCGCTCATACGTATAGTTCACGGTGCCGCCTGGGTTGGTCTCGCTATCTGCGTCGCTGGATTCGTCCGTATGAGCCAGGTTTGGTATCGCACAAAGAAGGCAGCGAACTCGAGCAGCAGCGCCAGGTTTTAAAGTAATGGTACTCGGAACCCGCCCCAGCATTGCCCTCGACCCACCGTTTGAGTGATACTTTATAGTTCATAGTCTCAAAGCTCAATTTCAAGGAGCCTCCTATTACAAAAAGTACAGGAAGAGTTTTGCACATGGCTCAGAAACCTACGGCGAAGAAAGCGGCTCCGGAAGATCCTCGTTATACGCAGGCGTTGCAGAGCTACGAGTCCGGCTTGCGCGCCATGCAGGAGCACAAGTTCGACAAGGCGAAACCTCATTTCCAGAAGGTGATCTCTGGTCCCAGCAAGGAACTCGCGGACCGCGCCTCGGTCCATCTCAACACCTGCAACCATCAACTGGAGCGCTCCACCGCCAACCAGTTCAAGACGCCGGAAGAGCACTACGACTACGCGGTCTCGCTGATGAACGTAGGCGATTACGTGAGCGCGCGCGAGCATTTGGAGAAGCTGCACAAGCAGGCTCCCAAGGCGGATTACGTGATCTACGGCATTGCCGCGCTCGACTGTCTCACCGGCCACGTGGAGGACTCGCTGCGCCGTCTGGACGAAGCTCTTAAGCTCAGCCCGCAGTTGCGATATCAGGCCCGCAATGATTCCGATTTCCACAACCTGGCCGAGGATCCTCGCTTCACCGAGCTCTTGTATCCGGATCCCGGCGCCGACCTGGACTCGCCCGATGCGGGTTACTCGGAAGACGAACCGGTTTAGCTCCTGCCTGCAAGGACGACTCTGATGGAAGCTAAAACCGGGACTTCCCCGATTGCGGAGAAAAGTGCGCGTGAGCGTGGACTCCGCGTAGTCGCTATCGGCGGCGGGACTGGCCTTTCCACCCTGCTCAAGGGACTGAAGAAATTTGTGCTCTCGCCCGCCGAAGTTCCCAGCGGACTCTCCGACTCGGCTGTAATCCGCGATCTTTGCGCTGTCGTCACCGTCAGCGACGACGGTGGCTCCAGCGGCCGCCTGCGCAAAGAGCTCAACATGCTGCCGCCCGGCGACATCCGCAACTGCATCGTCGCCCTCAGCGAAGACGAAGCGCTGCTCTCGAAACTTTTCCAGCATCGCTTCGAAAAAGGTTCAGGCCTCGAAGGTCACAGTTTCGGCAACTTGTTTCTCGCCGCGCTGACTTCCATTACTTCAGATTTTTCCGAAGCCGTGCGCCTGTCCTCGGAGATTCTGTTAACCCGCGGACACATTCATCCCGCTACCACTTCCAACATCGAACTCGAAGCTCTCATGGAAGATGGCACCCGGGTGCGCGGCGAAACCAAAATCACCGCCAGCAAGGGACGAATCCGCGAACTCTTCCTCGTTCCCCCAGACGTTCAGCCCATGCCGCAAACCCTCGAAGCCATTGCTCACGCCGATCTCATCACCATCGGCCCAGGCTCGCTGTTCACCAGCCTGATTCCCAACCTTCTGGTGCGCGGCATTTCCGAAGCCATCGTGGCCTCCCCGGCGATCAAGGTCTACATCTGCAACCTCATGACCCAGGCCAACGAAAGCCTCGACCTCACCGCGGCCGACCACATTCGCGCCCTCAACCGCCACGCGCAGCAGCAGCTCTTCGATTACGCGTTCCTCAACCGCACCCCGGTTTCGCCGGAACTCCTGACCAAGTACAAACTCGAAGGTGCGTGCCAAATCAACAACGACCTCGATGCCATCGAAAAACTCGGCGTCATCCCCGTGCTCGGCGACTACCTCGAAGAAGCCGGAGTCGCCCGCCACAACACCGCCCGCGTCGCTCGCGACCTGATGGACCTTGCCGCCCAGCATCCCGCCAGAGATTCCAAAACCCGCAGCCGCACCCAGACTCCAGTCCGTTAACTAATCCCACCGAGGCGCCTGTCGTCGACCCACCGTGCCCAAGGGGAACTTTTCCGCCGCCGGTTTCGTACATTCAACCGTGAGGCAGTCATGAAGACCTATTTCAACAATCGTTCGTCGACGGTCTGGGCCTTGCTGGCGATTCCGCTGGTAGCGGTGGCGTATCCAGTCGTGACACTGATCGTGCCCGCTGTCCTCCACGCCGTCGTGCCAGAATCAGTTCGCGTCGTCTTAAGCATGCTATGACGAGCGTCGCGAGAGCGACTGAAGCACCAATGCTCACGTGGGGACAGCTGCCTCGGCTGTCCGGTCAAACGCAGCGGACCGGCTTCTTCCCGACCACCGGCGCGGCCCATCTTCACTCTTCTCCGCAGCGACCAGCTAAAATGCTGTCAAGACACAGAGAAGGAACCATGACGGTTTCTGATCGTTGCACGCATTTGCATTTGCTCTCTCCGTGTCTCGGTGTCTCCGTGGTGAAAGCGCCTTTTAAATTCGCCGGCACAAGAAACGCATTGAAACCAAAAGCCAAAACGCATCCCGCGCCCACGCCCTCTGACGAACTCTGGATGGAAGAAGCCCTGCGTGAGGCCCATCGTGCCCTCGAAGCCGGCGAGGTCCCGGTCGGCGCAGTCGTCGTCTGCGAGGGACGCATCGTCGGCCGGGGCTGGAACCGCAACATCACTGACTCCGACCCCACCGCCCACGCCGAAGTCGTCGCCCTGCGCGAGGCCGGCGCCGCCATCGGCAACCACCGCCTGGGAGACTGCGAGCTGTTTGTTACAATTGAACCGTGCGCCATGTGTGCGGGTGCCCTGCTGCATGCCCGCATCAAGCGCCTGGTTTACGGCGCGGACGATCCCAAAGCTGGAGCGGTCGATTCAGTTTTGCAGGTACTAAGTCACCCGCAACTAAACCACCACGTCGAAGTCGCCAGCGGAGTGCTTGCAGGTCGTTGCGCCGAGGTGCTGCAGGCGTTTTTTAAAAGCAGGCGTTAGTTGTTGATCTTGGTAGTTAGCGTTTGGTGGTTGGACGTTGTCGTAGGTTTCTCACCCGCTTGTCATTCCGAAGCGAAGCGAGGAATCTGCTGCGCCTGATGGCTGACAGCTGTTTCTCCGGAGAGGTGCGTGAGTGGTTGAAACGATCCGCCTCGAAAGCGGACATACCTTAACGGGTATCGGGGGTTCGAATCCCTCCCTCTCCGCCATTACTTTTGTTATCCGCACCTTGCAAGCCACTGGCATTTGCGCCGACCACGTCGCCGGTTATCTGCTATACTGTTTTTGACGCTTTTACTGCGGTTTGCTCGTCACGCGGTGGTCCTTGTTGAGTAAGTTCATCGGACCAGTTTCATCTCCGCTTTTCCTGCCTGCCGTCTTTTTCAGCGCCAATCTAAAATTGAACGTGAGCGGCATGGAAACTCCAGACGTGTGTCTGAGTGTCGGTGACAACAGGCCCCTCCAGAAAGAACCAAACTTTAATGACTACATTCACAGAACTGCCCTTGTCTTCTGCCTTACAGCAGAAGCTGGCCGCAGCTCAATTCACCACCTTAACCCCCATCCAGGAATGCGCGATCCCTCCCGCTCTTGAAGGCAAAGACGTAATCGGCACCGCTCAAACCGGCACCGGCAAAACCCTCGCCTTCCTGATTCCCGCCATCGAATTGTTGCGGCGCGAACCGTCGCGCAACGCCAGCGTGCTGGTCTTATTGCCCACGCGCGAGCTGGCTATGCAGGTCCATGAAGCCTATGAGAACATCCGCGACAAAGCTCTGCCCCGGGCAGCGCTGGTCATCGGAGGCGTTTCGGAAAAGGCCCAGATCGATGGCCTGCGCGCCGGAACCGGGTTGGTGATCGCCACTCCCGGCCGCCTGCAGGATCTTATGGATCGCCGTCTTGCCGACGTGCGCCACATTAAAATGCTGGTGCTCGACGAAGCCGACCGCATGCTGGACATGGGCTTTCTGCCCGCGATCCAGCGCATTGTTTCCGCATTGCCCACGCGCCGCCAGACGTTATGTTTCTCGGCGACCATGGAGAGTTCCGTCGCCCGCCTCGTGCATGAATACACGCATCAGCCCGTACGCGCGGCTCTGGGCTCCGTGCTCAAACCGGCGGAAAGCGTGCAGCTGAAGGCTTACGAAGTGCGACCGGGCGAGAAACTCGACGTGCTGCGAACGCTTCTGCAATCTCAGCCCGGCCAGACCCTGATCTTCGCCCGCACCAAGCGCGGCGCAGAACGCCTGGCCAAGACGCTGTCCCGCGAAGGCTTCTCGGCAGCTCTGATTCATGGCGGCCGTTCGCAGTCCCAGCGCAACGGAGCCCTCAGCGGATTTCAGGATGGCCGCCACCAGATCCTCGTCGCCACCGACATTGCGTCGCGCGGCTTGCACGTGGACGACGTCGCTCACGTCATCAACTACGATCTGCCGAAAATGGCCGAGGACTTCATACACCGCGTCGGACGCACCGGACGCGCCGGATCGCAAGGCCACGCCACCACCTTGGTAGCCGCCGCCGAGATTCTGCAACTGCGCGACATCGAGCGCACCCTGAAGCTTCGCATCGAACGCATGCAACTCGATCCGTCAGCCGGAGACCGTCCAAAGCCGGTAATCCAAAACACTCTGGCCAGCCGCACGCTGACCGCATTACCCGGCGAAGTCTTCGTGTAGAAAAAAGGTGGGGCGGGCACTCCCTTCGACTTCGCTCAGGGCAGGCTTGCCCGCCCGCCTTCGACCTTGCATTTGCTAGTGTAGGATGGACACTCTTGTCCGTCGCCTTTGACGTTGGTTTTGCTTGTGTGGTGCGGACACTCCCGCCCGCAGGTTTTGACCTTACTCTTCTACCCTAGCCCTGGCGTTCGTTCCCTCGATCCGTAGCAGGCTCTTCCGCGCTCGGCTCTTCCACTCCAATATTAAACAGGGCCGCCTGCGCGCGCGCGTGCTCCTGCAAGTCGTCCATGTCGTCAACGCTGCCTTCCGGCTTGTCCTGCTTGCGTTGTACCCGGCGCTCGGCTTTGTCCCGTTGCTTCTGCTGGCGCGTCTGTTCTTTCTGGCGCTTCGTAAATGTTGATCGGCCTCGTGGCATACCCAGTCTCCCAATCTCGAAAGTCTCTCATCGATATAAGCAAGCTTGTTCAGCAAGCGGATGGTCCGGCAAGCGACGCAGCCGGAAAATTTCCCGACTCACGCGAAAGCGCTGAACCGGAAAGCTTTGCCGCAAAACTTTGCCCGCAAAACTTACCAGCGCGGCTCGCGCGGCTGGCGCGCATGTCCCTGGTAATCGTCGCGTCCGCGTCCCCCACCACCACCGCCGCCAAACCGTTGTCCGCCACCGCTCTTAGGGCGGTCCGTCTTCGGTTTCGCCTCGTTGATGGTCAAGGCGCGCCCGCCCAACTGCGTTCCGTTCAAAGCT
Organism: uncultured Acidobacteriaceae bacterium; assembly: GCA_963719575.1. Taxonomy (GTDB): domain Bacteria; phylum Acidobacteriota; class Terriglobia; order Terriglobales; family Acidobacteriaceae; genus Sulfotelmatobacter. Next base: position 84,990 of record CAVRCN010000016.1, on the reverse strand, counting down.
GCGATGGCCTTCTCGGCCTCCCCCGCATTGGTCATTTCCACAAACCCGAAACCGCGTGCCCGGCCCGTTTCCCGGTCGGTAACGACGCTCACTTTTTCCACGGCTCCGTGAGTCTCGAACAGCGTGCGCAGTTCCGCTTCGGTGGTGCTGTGGGGTAGATTGCCAACATACAGATTCTTCATTGCATTTCCTCTCTCAATAAATCATCCAGCGACCGGGATTCACCCGCCCGCTTCGACAGCCGGATTTCGGAATCCCGCGGCGGAGCCGGTCTCTCCCGCAGCGCCTGCGTACGCGCGTGCGATAGCGACCGCACTGCCGAGATTCGCCGCGACGCTTCCAGAATTCCCCAGCGCTGCCCCAAATGTCCGGCAATGTCCGCCGTCATGGCTGCCTTTACGTCGCCGGTATTGGAGTAATCCCCATTCTTGCGAGTCGAGGGATCTTCGTCCGCCATCGGCAAATGCGCCAGAAAATCGGGACCTCCCACCAGAAACGCCAACTGCTGCGGCGGGGTCGCGCCGCGCACCTCATCACAAAACTTGTCGCGGTGGCCCAGGTCATTTTCCACGTTCATCAGCACCAGGTTATACAGCGCGGCCCGCCACCAGGAACGCGCTTCGCTGATGTCGGCGGCGCAGTCCACATCGATACCCATCTTCCGCATGGTCTCGGCGCGCAATTCGCGCTTCGTCGCCGACGCATCCACCAGAAGGACCCGCCGCTTCTTGAGCGCATTCGGAATCGGCTCCAGCTGCGCCGCTGCCACCATGGTTGTGGTCATTCCGACACCGCCTTGGCTTTCGGCCCGGAGGCCGGCGCCGCCAGCTTCGGCTGTTCGATCAGGCTCTTCAAGAGTTCTCGATTTCGGTTGCGCTTGGCGATCCGCTGCTTGCGTTCCCGATGAAATCTGGCTTTGTCACCGTTGATTCCGGACATGATGAACTCCTGTATTTCGGGTTGGTGGACGAACCTTACCAGTTGTCAAAACCTGCCACAACACTCCCGGCGGGAGCCCTTGCGCTTACTGCGTTTCCGGTTTTCTAAACCCAATCGGCGATTTTCTAAACGATTTTCTAAACATGATCGGCGAGGCAGCGAACAGCGCCAACGTCAACATGTCAAACGCGGAAACCAGAGCGCTGGAAAACTGGCTGCTCCGGAAAGGTGTAAACACGCCCAGAAGTCCCAGGAAAACCAGCCCCAAGATAATCTTGTGCGCGGAAAGCGCCGATACGGCCAGCACGATCGCTCCCACGGAGACCACTACCTCAACCGCCACCCGGTAATCAGGAGACGATCGCCACAACACCGCTGCCGCCAGTGTCGCCACTGTGAACAGCGTTACAAATTTTCTCAACATGCACGTCTTTGGCGGGACTGCTCGTATCCTGACCAGTCGTATCCCGTCAGGTCGTATCCTCTCGTGCAACGCAGAGATTTATTTGGGAGCGCCCGCGAATCCAAGGAATGCGCCTCTCGATCTCTCAATCGCGAAGGCGCAGACTCTTGTGAAGTGTCTTCGAGGTTAAGTGTCTTAAGTATATCCTGTTTACGCTCGATCCGCCGAAGCATCTCGCAGCACAAACGAACGCGTCGCCACCGTTAGGTTCGCACCTTTCGATTTCCCCTTTTGGCGTGCTCCGGAAATTGCTATGTGGCGATGCTCATGTGGCGACGGCCGCCTCGGCCGTCCCGCGAAGGCGAAACCCAGCGGCACTTCTTCCCTGCTCTCGCGACCCTGTGCCCCCATCACTTCCCCAAAATCGCCTCGATCTGCCGCAAATGGTTGAGATCATGCCCCGCGTACAGCCTTACAATATGCTCAATCGTTTCCTGCCCGCGCTCGGCATGCATCCCGTAATGTTTCCATTGTTCCGGGGTCAGCGACTTCAGCAGCGCCAGATTCGCCTCCCGCAGCACGCGAAACTGATCCACCGATTTTCGCGGATCGCGCTTCGCATAATGCCCGCTGATCACCCACGCATCCTGATCAAACGCCGCAATCGGAGTTCCCGGCGCGCCCAGAATCATCCGCATGCGGAACCCGCCCACAATTTCCGTCTCCGCCAAATGCGCCAGAATCTCCCCCACCGACCACTTATCCGGAGCCGGACGCTTGCGCAGCTTGCTAGCCGGCACGCCCTTAATCAGCCGCTCCAGCTTCTTCGCCGTCGCCCCCTGCACCGCCAGCGGCTTCTTCCCTTCCATAAACCCAACAATTCGCTGCGTATACTCCTGCGGAGTTTCTTTCATGTTTGTTCCCCTCCTCTGCTCGTGTGGCGACGGGCGCCCCGCCCGTCCCGCGCCAGGGCGAAGCCCGCGCGGAATTCTTCCCTGCTGCCAGCCCCCACCGCCCTAATCCCCACTCTTCTCCGCCGCCACAAAAATAGTCCAAGGCCCCGCCTTCATATCCCGCAACAGCGGCTTCTGCCACGCAAACTCCGGATGCTTCTCCAGAAAATCCGCCGCCACAAAATCCGCCCCACAAGGATGCCCCGCCCGCGCCACGAAACTCATATTCGCCGTCATCTTACTGTCGGTAGCCTTGCCCTGCACCGCGCCCCCGGGATTGTAAGGAGCCCAGTCCCATTCCTTCACGCCCCGCGGCGACACATCGACGTGCCCGCACAGCGAGCGCTCGTTCGGCTGGTTCTTCACCGTCGCTCCGCCCACTTTGTCGAAGCTGTCAAAATGATCCGACAAAAAACCCTCCGCCATCTCCACGTCAATCTTGCCCTTCGACTGCAGCATCAACTCTTCCCAGCGCGCATGCCGCGCATTCGCCGACGACGAAGCGTCGTTCACATCGAACCCGCTCGTCTCCTCGCGAATCAGCTTCGGATCGCGCGCGAAATTCGAGCTCACGAAATATCCATCTTTCGTCCGCCACAGCGGAGTGTTCTTCAATCCGAGTTCAAGATAAGCAATCTCGCCCGTTTTACGGTCGCCAATAAGCCAGTCGTTAGCATACCCGCCATTATTACCTTCCTTGATAATGCGCACATAGTCATGAATACTCTTGGCATACTGCAGCGCCTTGCGCGAGCGCATGAACTCCGGCTTGCCATTCGGATCCCAGCCCTCAAACTGCGTGATGGTAGTTTCCGTGCTCATGATCCCCGCCGCGTTAATCCCAAAATCGTCGTCGCTGGTAATCACTCCCGGAAACCCGTCCATCAATATGCGACTGCCGTGCTCCGGCACAATGTCAAAAATTATCACCCAGCGCTCGCCCTCCAGATAACTGGTCCAGTTATTGTGTGCGATCACGATCTGGTGGTCTTTGGTATAACTCCCGGTCGCAATAAACGCGCTGCAATTCCCTGGTGCCACCAGCTTCGGCGACTTCCCCGGCTTCTGCGACTTGTTCCTCTTGTTCAGCCACGGCACGTAGTAATCCGGAACTTCCTCAAACGCATTCAGCGCGACAATGTCATACACATCCAGATTCACGCCCTGCGCTTTCACCCCGTCGGCAATGCCCTGCAATTCCTGCTGATATTCCAGGTCAATGTGCGGCCACAGCATCTCCCGCGCCGTGGTGCGGAAGAATTCCCAATCCCGCTGCGTCTGCCGAGTATCAAAAAGCTGGATCGCCGCAAACGCATCCGCAATCTCCGGCGCCAGCAGCGATCCATGCTGAAACCCGATCTCGGCAGGCGTCCCTTCCAAATGCACATAGGTCCACCCACCCCGCTGAAAGCGGTACGCCTTCTCCAACCGCGGATCAGAAGCCGCAGCAGCCGCCTTCCCGGCCGAACTGGCCGCCACGGCCGGCAACACAGCAACGGCAAATACAACGACAGCGATCGCCCAATAATGCGGCGGAAAAAAAGCAGATTTCCTGTTCATGAGGTTCCTTCTTGGCTCCGGAGTGAACGTCATTGTAGCCGAATCCGAACACAAAAAAAGCGGGGCAATTTCGCCCCGCTTCCTCGCGACCCTTTTTCAGCGCCCGCCGTGGAACCCGCCTCCACCGTGAAAGCCACCACCACCGCCGCCGTGGAACCCTTCACCACCAAAGCCCCCGCGCATACCTCCGCCTGCCACCATCGGCCCGGCGTGGAATGCGCCACGCGCCGCACCGGCGCCGCGATAGACGCCGTGCGAATAGGCGCTGCTGGCAGCGTAGTGCTCGCCCGGCCCCCACGCGCGAATGTTTCTCGCATTAAAGGTGTGGTAGAAATGTCCACCGTAGAACGGCGCCCGGTAGACCATCCCCGGCGAATAGAATCCCCACCCGAACGGGCTATAGAAAATTCCTCCCCCGGGCATGAAAGTGAATGCCGAGAACCACGGATCCCAATACCATCCACCCCAACCCGGGCCCCACCATCCCGGACCCCAGAAGCCGGCGCCGTACCAGCCATCGGCCACCACGATCCGCGCAGCATCCACGTTGGCCTCGGCCACGTAGTCGGAGCGCAGGCTGCTCCAGCGGTAGAGATCGTCGGCGCTCAAAGCCGTCTTGTCGAACTTCTCCGCCTTCTCCGGCCCATTCGCGGCGACGGCAAGTTCGTGGCCGCCTTTTACCTTGATCTGCCGGTCGCCTTCCTGCACCATCGCCTGCCCGTCGAGCACCCGCAGTTCATTCTGTTGCAAATCGAAGTCGTAGAGTCCCGGCTTCATGATTCTCGCCGCCGCATTGCCTTCCACAATGCGGATGTCGTTCTGTGGGTAAATCTGGTCTACCTCGATCATGGCGTGGCCTTGCGTCACGTTTAACTCCGTATCGGCCAGACCATCCGCCAGCATTTTGACCGACGTGTGGTCGCCCTCGCGCAGAAACACGCCCGGCGTCAAAAGCATCTCCGCCTTGCCCGTTTCAGTGCTTAACGTCTGGCCAACTTCTACGGTAGCCTTCCCCACCGAGTTGTGGTCGAGGCGCTCACCGGCAAGGTAAGCCTGCCCCTCGACATAATTCAAAGTCCCCGGCACAGCTGAATTTGAGCCCGCGTTCGTTGCCCATGCAGGCACAGATAGAACCGCTGCCAGGAACAAGCTCGCGAACCCTTGTGCCTGTAACAGCTTCATAAGCGCCTCCTGCCAATTCGTAACTTATTCGCTACTCCATTAGATGATCAGGCGCGCCTCCACGATGCCCGTGCATCTGGTTGACTGCAGGCCGTTTAGCGCAAGGCTTCGTTTTCAAATGTTGTTTTCAGATATTGATTTCAGATATCGGCTTTCAGATATTGTTTTCAAATATCGATGCGTGGTTCGGGATGCCGGGTCAAGTACCAGCAAGTGCTGTAACCCGAGTGCGGAAGCAGCGCATGGATGCAGGTCTGGGGCTGCGGCGGCTGAAAGATAAACTGCGTCTTGCCGCTTTTCTGCGCGATCGCGTAGTAAGGCTCCACGGTGACCGATCCATAAGGATTCCACTTGGCCGCGACTCGCGCCCGAAACACCAGGAAATCTCCGCAATAAACCGCAGCCGCCAGCCCCGCCAGCACCAGCACGCAAATCCTCAGACCACGCTTCGCCTGTCGCAGCTGCATAACGCCATAACTTTATCAGGCCGCCGGCGCCAAGGGATTTCCTTAGTGCTCCTTTGTGCGCTGGGTGGCCAATTTCCGTTCTATCCCCACTCCGCTATCCCACTCAGCGTTGACAATTCCCCGTCCGACAGGCAAACTACCGCATTCCCTGGAAAAGGGCCTCCGGCGAGGACCTGAGCGGCGCAGCGGAAGAACAAGCGGGCGCCTGGCCGGATTCCCGATTCTCCCTTCATCTATGGGCATAATCGAGCAAAGGGTCTCATACACGCTGGATTCCACCCTGCAAACGGTGGACAGCGCGGAAGAAAAGGCTACCCGCATTGCCACAGAGTTGGGATTTTCCGACGATGAAGTCATGCAGATTTCCATGGCCGTCCGCGAGGCCGCGGTCAACGCCGTTCTGCATGGCAACGCTTACGCACCCGACAAGAAAGTCACTTTGTCTTTCGAACGCACCGAAGAGAACCTGGTCATCACCGTTTGCGACCAGGGCGCCGGAATGGATCTGGCGCGCATCCCCAACCCTCTGGCCCCGGAGAATCTGCTTAAAACTTCCGGGCGCGGTATTTTTCTTATGCGCTCGTTTATGGATGTGGTTGAAATTCGCCCGTCGCACACGGGCACCGAACTCAAAATGATCAAGCACGTCCACGGTCCATCCGCGGGCGGCAAGGAGGCTTCCCAGTGAGCATGAAGATCAGTACCCGGCAAGTGGATGGCGTCACTATTGTGGATTGCAGCGGCCGCATCACCCTCGGCGAAGGCAGCGTAACCCTGCGCGATACCGTGCGCGAAATTCTGGCCAAAGGACAAAAGAAAATTCTGCTGAACCTGGCCGACGTCAACTACATCGACAGCTCCGGCATCGGCGAACTGGTCAGCGCCTTCACCACCACCAAGAACCAGAACGGCGAGCTCAAATTGCTCAAGCTCACCAAAAAAGTCAACGACCTGCTGCAGATCACAAAACTCTACACAGTCTTCGACGTCAAAGACGACGAGACCGCCGCCGTAAAGTCGTTCAAATAAAGTAGTTCATCGTCAAGAATCAGCGGGGCGTCAAGAAAAACGGGTGGTCGAGAACAGGCCGGTCGTCAAGAAAAAATGGGTGCCCCACTTCTCGCGTCTTTTGCGAGAAGTGGGGACGTTCCCCTCCAGTTCGAAGCCTCGGAAACACATCGGACGGTTTCATTCCGGGAAAGACACCAGACATATTTCCACCCGACTCGACCCGCCACCCTCTCCGGCTCTTAGAATCAGCGAATGCGAGTCTCACAAGCCCTCGCTTCATCCCTGGTGAAAACTACCGCCGCTACTGCTCATGTGGAGACAGCCGCCTCGGCTGTCCCGCCAGGGCGTAGCCCGGTGGCGCACCATCCCACAAGCCGCATTCTCGCCGCACTGGCCCTGGTCCTTTTCTCCATCCCCCTCTTCGCCCGCACCGACTGCATCCCCATTCAGGAAGCCTCCCACCACGTTGGCGAAGAAAAATGCGTCACCGGAAAAGTCCTCCGCGTCAAGGGAGGAATCAAAGGTGTCCACCACATCGATTTCTGCGAAGACCAAATGGCTTGCCCGTTCTCCGTCGTCGTCTTCTCCTCCGACCTGAAAGATGTCGGTGACATCCGCCGCCTCGCCGGACAGCTCATCGAGATTCACGGAAAAGTTAAGCTCTACGACGGCCGTGCCGAAATCATCCTGAGCCGCGTCGGCCAACTCACCAACGGATCCACCCTGATCCCCCCGCTGCCCAAAGACTACGACGTAGAAAAGCGCGGCCACTACAGCGCCGGAAAAATGCGCGCCTCCAAGAAACCAAGAAAAGTAAAACCCACCCCCGCCGACACCGCAACCTTCGGCAAAGACCCGGACGCCGAAAGCAGCGACCCACCAGACTGAAAAAAACGGCCTCGCCACCGCTCAAGTGGAGACAGCTAGCAAGCTCGTGTGGCGACAGCCGCCTCGGCTGTCCAAGCGAGGGCGAAGCCGAGCGCCCCGCCGTCCCCGAAGCCGAAGGCCCGACGCCCAGCGCCCCGAGGCACAGGTTTAGTTTGGCACCCACCCCCTTGCGCCGAGTTTCCCCAGCATATATACAATCTAGCCTGACAATGCCCAACCCCTGGCCCCGCCGCGTAGCCCCAGCCCTCGGACTATTCTTCATCGCTCCCCTGGTAGCAGAATTCCTGCTGGGCGATCTCCCGCTCAACCTTCTCGGCGCCCTCGTGATTCTCGCCCCCATGTACGGCGGCGGCGCCTTGCTCATCCGCGAAGTGGTGCGCCGCACCGGCCGCGGCTGGCCCAGTATTTTCGTCCTCGCCTTCGCCTACTCGATTTTCGAAGAGGCCTTCACCACGCAGACTCTATTCAATCCAAACTATCTCCACCTGAACCTGCATCTGCTCGCGCCTGCCTACATTCCCGCGCTCGGCATCGGCATCTGGTGGACCATCTTCGTCCTCACCCTGCACACCGTCTGGAGCATCTCCACGTCAATCGCCCTCACGGAAGCCCTGGTCCCAGACCGCGCCACCACCCCCTGGCTCGGATGGCCCGGCCTCACCATCACAGCCATACTTTTCGCGCTCGCCGCGGTAGTCTCGACGAAAATCGCAATCAAGCAAGATCACTTCATCGCCTCGACGCGTCAGTTCGTGGTGTCCGCCGTCGCCTGCATCGTGGTGATCGCCGCAGCATTCCGCCTGCCGCGCAGGTCGTCACCGCTCACTGAAGGATGGGTCGCGAATCCCTGGCTGGTCGGCGCAGGTGCACTAGCCGCAGGTTCAATTTTTCTGATAGTTCCGAACGGCTGGGGATGGTGGGCCGTAGTCCTCTACCTGCTCCTCGACAGCGCCGTGATCGCAGCCGTCTTCGTCCTGTCCCACCGCACCGGTTGGGACGCCCGTCATCGCCTGGCCCTGGCCGCTGGCGCGGCCCTGGCCTACGCGTGGCACGCCTTCATTCAAACCCCCGCAGTCGGCGGAAGTCACAGCCTTCGAATGATCCGCATCGGCAACGCAATATTCGCCGCGGCCCTGCTGATCCTTCTCTACATCGCCGCCCGCCGCACCATGTCACAAGTCACCCAAGGAACACAGATCTAAATAGTTGTCATCCTGAGCGAAGCGAAGGACCCCATGCAACCCGCTGCCACCAGCGGCGTCGCCAGGCGTTTCCACCACAACTCAAGCACGTCTTTGCGTCCTTTGCGGCCTTCCTCTGCGATCTTTGCGGTTAAGAGCTTTTGAAGTTGCCCGCTACCACTCCTCCCTCACACCAGCCCCTTCCGCAACTCTTCCAGCCGATACTTCGTCCCCCGCCACACAATCCCGCCATTCCACAGCGTCAGCGCCGTCGACCGCAGCAGCGTGTAGATGAAAAGCACCGTGCTCACCGGATGCAACAAAAAATAATAAGGCGGCACCGACGATCTCCAGGACATCCCGAGATAAATCAAAAACATCGACCCCAACGCCACCGCGTAAGGCACGCGCGCCCAACCATGCGCCAGCCATACTCCCAGAAACGGCCCCAGGTTGATGAATGCCAGCCCAAACGCCGACAGCAGCGTCCGCCACCACTGAAACGAAAGCACTGCAAAAAAATTCTTGGTGAGGTTATCGACCACGCCCAGCGCGCCCTTCGCCCAGCGAATCGAAATCAAATCGGCGCCGAACACGTTGCGCTGCGCAAAGCCCCCATTCTTGATCACCTTGCCCAGCTTCATGTCGTCCACCACTTCCATGCGCAGCCGCTCGTAAGTTCCCACCGCTTCGTACACACTGCGCCGCACCAGGTTGAACGCGCCCACGCCCATGTGGTCCCTCGCCTTCGGGTCCGCCACTTTCCACGGCCGGTGACCAAACATAAACATGGTCTGAAAAAATGCGATCATCATGTACTCGCCCGGCCGTTTCATAATCATGCGCGGAAACACCACCACATGGTCCGCCTTCTCGGCCTCCGCATAAGCCAGCGCGCGCCGCAAAGATTCCGGCTTGAACAACACGTCCGCATCCGTAAACAGCAGCCACTCCCCCGCAGCCAGATTCGTCGCCGTCCACATGGCATGCGTCTTCCCCAACCATCCCTCCGGAAGTTCGCGGTGATGAACCACTCGCAATCTTGGGGAAACAGGAGGAGTCAGAGAAGAACCCGGGTGCCCCATTTCTCGCGTCTTTTGCGAGAAGTGGGGATTTTGACTTTGAAGTTTCCCCAACGGAAGATTTTCCGCGACCCGTTCCATAATCTCCCCGGTCCGATCGGTCGACCGGTCATTCACCGCAATCACTTCATAATTGTCATAGTCCAGCGCGAGGAGACTACGCAGCCCCTGTTCGATAGACTCTTCCTCATTCCGCGCCGGCACAATAATCGAAACCAGTGGATTCCCCACAGCCGTAACCGGATTCCGATCCCACTCCGCCCGCGAAACATCAGCAACGCTGGGCATCCCGAGCGCAGCCTCGACAATGCGAGAAACCCAGGCCAGAGCCAGAATCGTCCCAGCAATCCAGTGAAAGTAATTCATCTCCCCAGTTGTCGGGATCTCCTTCGTGATCCTTAGTGTCCTCAGTGGCGCGCCCTTAGTGGCTAATTAGCTTTATGCTCTTCTTTGCGTCCTCTGCGGCCTTCCTTCGCGATCTCCGCGGTTAAAAGCTTCCTGCCGCCGACCATCACGGTCGCTGGCCCTCCACCCGCACCACCGGCGCAAACCTCATCCCATAAAACAGTATGGCCGACGAAATTCCCATTGCGATCACCGGCAGCACGAACGCGGCCTGCAGCGACCTCCGGTCCGCCACCCATCCCATCATGGTCGGCGAAGGCACATCTCCGAGAAGATGAATGATAAAAATATTCATTGCCAGCGCCGTCGCCCGAATGTGCGCGCCCACCGAATTGATTACCGCCGCGTTCAGCGGCGAAGTATTGAACAGCAGAAAAAACGCCGCCACCGCAATCGCCGGAACCATCACGCGTCCCTTTACGAACAACGCCACAATCATGAAAGGAATACCCAGCCCCATGCTGGCTGCCGAAATCAGATAATACGAACTCTTCATCCGCGGCAGCAGATAGTCTCCCAGCCATCCCCCGGCCAGCGACGCCAGAATTCCGTCCACGACAATAATGATTCCAAAAGTAACGTTCGCCGCCTCCAGCGTGTAATGCCGCTCGCTGTAAAGAAACTGCGGCATCCATACTTGAATACCGCCGAGAGAAAACGTCATCGCCGCCATGCCCAGAGTCGAAGCCAGAAATGCCGGATTGCGAAACAATCCGAAAACACTCGCCCGCTCCGGAGTTTCTTTTCGCGAATCAATCCGCAAATCAAATTGTCCCCGCTCCGGTTCCTTTAAAAACGAAACCGCCAGCGCCAGCAGAAACCCGGGCGCCGCCGCAATATAAAACGGAAACCGCCACCCATAATGCGGAGCCAGATTCCCTCCCAGCAAATATCCCGCCGCCGACCCCACCGGAATCGCCAGATAAAACACTCCCAGAATCCGGCCTCGTCGTTCTTCCGCAAAAAGATCGGCCACAAACGTCGGAGCGATGGTCACAAACGTGGCTTCGCCAATCCCCACCAGCGTGTGCCGCACCAGCAACTCCGCATACGTGTGCGTGACCGCGGTGAGCAGCGTGAGCCCGCTCCAGAACACCGCGCCCACCACAATGATGAGTTTGCGCGAATACCGGTCCGCCAGCGGCCCCACAAACGGCGCAGCGAACATATAAAAAATCAGGAACGCGCTGGTCAGGTAGCCCACCTGCGTCTTCGACAGATGAAACTCATCCTGCACCAGCGGCTGCACCGCATTCAACACGGAGCGATCGATGTAGTTGAGCAGATTCAGCGCCGTCAGCAGAATCAGCGCCGTACGCGGATGGAGTTTCGTGGTGTCCACAGGTCGAGCGAATATAGCATGGCGCAGGCAGCGGGCCCGCGAATAATAACGATTGACATTATTAACGGCACGCGTTATTATCTCGCAGTGATTAAGAGTTTCGCCAACAAGGAGTCGGCGGAAATCTGGAGCACTGGCAAAACGCGCGGGGCTCCGCCCGCGAGCGTTACGAAACGGAACCTTGCCATGCTGGACGGCGCGATGGCATTAGACGACTTGAAATCCCCACCCGGCAACCGCTTGGAAAAACTTCGCGGCAATCGTCAGGGACAGTACAGCATCCGGATTAATGACCAGTACAGAATCTGCTTCGTGTGGCGCGGCCACGATGCGTTCGAAGTCGAGATCACGGATTATCACTAGCGATTGGCGGCGTCGCAGTTCGCGGTTAGGGACAAATGAGGGGACCCTGTATGGGACACGAAAGCATTCCAAGAAAAGGCGCACCGCACTGGAGAGTTCATCCCGGCGAAATCTTGCGGGAAGAATTTCTCAAGCCGTTAAACATGTCCGCTTACGAACTGGCGAAGCGGCTTCGCGTCCCCGCGCCTCGCGTCAACGACATCGTACTGGAACGCCGAGGCATCAGCGCCGATACAGCCGTCCGCTTGTCGCGCTTCTTCGGCACGACCGAGCAGTTCTGGCTGAATCTGCAGGGCGCATACGAAATCAGCCGGGTGATGGCTGAACAAGCAGCCGAGATCGAGCGCATCGAACCCCGAGCTGCGGCCGCATCCCGCTGACCCGCCCACCCCTCCCGAGAAACGGCAACGGCTACTTCCGCCCCTTCGCCCGCGGCCACTTCGCCACCACGGTCGTCGAAATCCCACCCCGCGGACGGAAATCCCCTTTCACTTCCGCCCACACCGGCTTCGCCCAGCGCACCACATCTTCCAGCACGCGGTTCACAATGTTCTCCTGAAAAATTCCCAGGTTGCGGTATGACTGCAAGTATTCCTTGTACGATTTCAACTCCAGACAAACTTTATCCGGCTGGTAACGCAGCGTGATCACCCCAAAATCTGGCAACCCCGTCTTCGGACACACCGACGTAAACTCCGGATCGTCAATCACAATCTCATATCCCGGAAACTGGTTCGCCCAGGTCTCAATCTCCGGAAACTTCGCATCCAACCCAGCAGCAGCATGCTCCGACGTGTAGCGTGGCTTGTTCATGCGCCAATTGTAAATGTGTGCTGCGAAAGCGCGTAAGCTTCCCCCAACCCCACTCGGGTGCTGGGTGCCCCATTTCTCGCGTCTTTTGCGAGAAGTGGGGCTTTTGCCTGCAGCGAAACGTCTTGCGGCCCCAAGCTCCTCATCCGCATCTAAACAAGTACTGCCACCAGAGCCGTCCGCGCTTCTTCACCGAACCGCTGCGGTGGTAGATTACTACTTGCAGTTGTTCCCGCAGAGCCCTGAAAGAAAACAGGTTGACGAAAAGCAGCCTGGCGAAGGCATTTCCGCGGAAACCACTCACGAAGAAAAATTTGGCGTCGAACAATCACAATTCGAATGGTCACCCCGCGCGCCACCGCCGCCGCAACACTTGGCTGGCCGCCGGAGTCATCGCCGCCGCCGTCCTCATCCCCATTTTTTTCCGCCGCACGCCGCTTTCCGTGCACGTCACCACCGTCGAGCGCGGTCCCATCCGCAGCCTGGTTTCCACCAACGGCAAAGTCGAGCCCCTGGAAAATTCCTATTTTGAGGCCCACGCTCCCGTCGCCACAGTCGTCAAGCGCCTGCTGGTCAAGGAAGGCGACCACGTGCGCAAGGGACAGCTTCTTCTGCAACTCGACGACGCCAACATCCGCAGCCAGGCCGCACACGCTCAGGCTCAGATGAGCGCCGCGCAATCCGATCAAACCGACGTCTCCACCGGAGGCACACACGAGGAAGTGCTCACCCTCGACGCGCAGCTGGTAAAAGCGCGCAGCGAGCGCGACGCCGCGCAGCGCAGTCTCGATGCCTATCACCGCCTGCAGCAACAAGGCGCGGCCGCCCCCGCGGAAGTCAAGCAGGCGGAAGACCGCCTGCACCGCGCCCAGGCCGACCTCACCCTGCTCGAGCAAAAACAGAAAGATCGTTACTCATCGCCGGAAATCGCCAAAGTGCACGCGCTGAATTCCGAAGCCCAGGCCGCCTACGCCGCCGCCGAAGACGCGCTCAGCAAATCCAGCGTCCGCGCCCCTTTCGACGGCATTGTCTATTCCCTGCCCGTGAAGCAAGGCGCCTACGTGCAAGCCGGAGATTTGCTTCTGCAGGAGGCCGACCTCACCCGCGTGCAGGTGCGTCTGTTCGTCGACGAGCCCGACATCGGCCGCCTCGCTCCCGGACAAAAAGTTGAAGTCACCTGGGACGCGCTCCCCGGACACACCTGGAACGGTTTGCTTTCCGCCGTACCCGCCACCGTCAAACTGCGCGGAGCGCGCAACGTCGGCGAAGCCATCTGCGTCCTCGACAACCGCGATCTCCGCCTGCTTCCCAACATCAACGTGGGAGTCACCGTGGTCACCGCCGAGCATACCGGAGTCCTCACGCTGCAGCGCGAAGCCCTCCGCATCGACGACACCAAGCCTAACATCTACTACGTCTACGAAGTAGTCGACGGCCGCCTGCGCCGCCGCGAAGTCGAAATTTCACTGCAGAACCTCACTCGCGTCGAAATCACGGCCGGACTTCCCGACAACGCCGTGGTCGCGCTGACCGCCGACGGCTCCAAGCCCTTGTCCGACGGCGCCCCGGTGAAGGTGGTCCCTTAAGAAGACTCTGACGAAGCCTCCGCAAATCTCGCTGGTCCCGCCGATCTGTCATCAGCCGATCTGTCATCAGCCGATCTGTCATCCTGAGCGAAGCGAAGGACCCCATGCCCGCCGGCGCCAGCAGCGGCCTCAAGAGAAATTCCCGGAGCCGCCCTCGCCGCACTCGTCTCGCCATCTGCGGAATATTGCTCAAAGATTTTCTTGCGTCGCTTGCCTCCTCCTCCTCGCGTTCTCCATCACCGCCCGCGCAGATTCCACCGCCGACCTCACCGCCGGCCGCGTCGACGACGCCATCCAAACCCTGCAACAGCAACTCGCCCGCTCGCCCGACGACGCTGCATCCCAGAATCTGCTCTGCCGCGCCTACTTCATGCTCGACGACTGGGACCGCGGCATCCCCGCTTGCGAGCGCGCCGTGGCTCTCGATTCCACGAACGCCCTGTATCACCTGTGGCTCGGCCGCATCGATGGCGAGAAAGCCGACCGCGCCGGATTCCTCAGCGCCTTTGTCCTCGCCAGAAGAGTCCGCACAGAATTCGAGACCGCCGTCGAACTCGATCCCTCGAACGTGGCCGCTCGCACCGACCTTGCCGAGTTTTATCTCGAGGCCCCCGGCATCATCGGCGGCGGCAAGGATAAAGCCCGCACCCAGGCCGAAGCCATCGCGCGCACGGATCCCGGCGCCGCGCACTGGGTCATCGGCCGTCTCGCTGAGCGCGCCAAAGACGAACCTGCCGCCGAGCGCGAATACCGCGCCGCCATCGACGCCAGCCGCGACGGTGCCCGCGCCTGGCTCAACCTCGCCATCTTCTACCGTCACACCAACCGCCTCGACCAGATGGAACAGGCCCTCACCACCCTGGAGTCCCGCCCGCTCGACCGTCCCGAGTCGCTCATGGACGGCGCCAGCCTGCTTCTCCGCACCGGCCGCAACTATCCCCTAGCCGTGCGCTTGCTGCGCCGCTACCTGCAGTCTCCCGTGGAAGCCGGCCCAGCCTTCAAAGCCCACTCCATGCTCGGACAGGTGCTCGAAAAACAAGGCGACCGCGCAGGCGCAGCCCAGGAATTCCGCGCCGCCCTGGCCCTGGCCCATACTTACGCCCCCGCCAAAGAAGCCCTGCACCGCGTCGAGCATTGATTGTGTAGGACGGACACTCCTGTCCGTCGCTTTTGAAGTTGTTCCTGGATTCCGGCAATAAAAATGGCGCAGAGCCCGTTGAGGCCTGCGCCATTGGTTTTTCTTCTCTATATCCAGAATATCAAATCAGACAGGGAAATGGGACATGGTTTCGAACTATATATTCCCCAGCGAATCAGCCACTTGCTCCAAAAACGTCACCCTTACCCCCTTGACAACTTTTTCCACAGTTGGCGGTTTTAGCTCAGTTTCTTCACCTTACTCAAAAGCGATCGTCATCCCGAACGCGCCGAAGGCGGGTGAGGGACCCTACGATAGACGGGCAGCGTCCCTGTCGCAAACGGGACAGCCACAGCGCTACGCGTTGTGATGACACCCGCCGGCGTCCATTCCACTGCACGCGCATCGTAAGGTCCCTCACCGGGTCTTCGGCCCCGTTCGGGATGACATCTCCTCTGGTTCGTTTTGAGGTTTCGTGGCGGTGGGGTTTCGCAGTTGCTGCTGCAAACGCAGGTGCCCAAACCCCTACCCCGCCAGCAGCACTACTCCTGCCGCCACCAGCACGGCGGCGATCCAGCGGCGGCGGTCGACGCGCTCATGCAGAAATATTTTCGCGGCGAAGGCGTTGCCGATAAATGTCAGCGAGGCGGCCGCGGGAGCCACCAGGCTTACGTCTCCCCAGGAGAGCGCGAACAGCAGGCTGAAGAAGGCAACCGCCATCGCCGCCACACCGAGAAAGAAATTCGGATTGCCCAGCACGCGGCCCAGCACTGTCCAAAGACCTGAGCGGTCCCACAGGTCGTGCACGTCGCCGACTTGTTTCATGGCGCGGGCTAGAAGTACGTCGCCCACCACTGACGCTGATGCGATCGCTACGATCGCGCACCAGACTGCGAGTCCAGTGTTGACTTCCTTCATCGCTCGACACCGCGCAAGGACAGGGTGCCCCATTTCTCGCGTTCTTTGCGAGAAGTGGGGGTTCTTTGCAGCACCCGGAGAGAAAGTCCCCACTTCTCGCAAAGAACGCGAGAAATGGGGCACCCAGACCCGGATGCTGGGACATATCTCACGAACCCACCTCGCTCGAAACCGCCGCTTCCGGCGCTTCACTTTCACACGTCGCATCGGCATGCTCGTGCTGCGTGAGCGAAGGACCTCCTGCGACGAAGCCGACGCCGCCGGTGATCAGCGCGATGCCCAGCCAGCGCAGCGGGCTCACTTGCTCATGCAACGCGAACTTCGCCACCAGCGCCAGCAGCACGTAGCCCAGCGATGTGGCCGGCAAAACGTAAGTGAGATCGGCCCAGGAGAGCGCGTTCATGTAAGCCGCGAAAAATGCCAGCAGAAGAAGAATTCCCACCGCGACCCAGGGATTGAGCACGGCCAGAATCAAGCTGAGAGGATGATGCAACGAAACATGGCCGGCCTGTTTCATCCCGTGAGAGAGCACGGAGTCACCCGCCGCTGCGAACACGGTAACTCCCGCCAAGACCAGATACTTACGAAAAGTCACTGAGGCTCAGGTTTCAAGGTTTCAGAGTTTCAGGGTTTCAAAGACGCCAAGAGATTCGAGAGTGGACCACCTTGAAACCTTGAAACGTGAAACTTTGAAACCTGCTTTGCTTACGCCTTCGCCGGCAGCGCTGCCGCAGCGGCCTCGTCGGCATGCTGCTTCACCATCTTGTTGCGCGCGGAGCGCAGCTTCAAAAAGCTTTTCGCTTCTTTGTACAGGCGCTTGCGGTCGTTGCTGTCGAAGGCCGCTTTCCGCAAAATGCGGAACACAGCTTTGGGACGGAAATAATACTCGTCATAAAAACGATGCACGGCCGACATGATGTCATCGGCAGGCAGCCCGGGATATTGAATCTGGGCCAGTTGATGTCCGCCTTCATCCACCATCTTGTTGTCGCCCACCATGAAGCCATTGCTCACCGCGTAGTCGTAAAGCTCGGTGCCCGGGTAGGCATGCGCCACGGAAACCTGGATGGTTTCCACGTCCAGCTCTTTGGCGAACGCGATGGTGTTGTTGATGGTCTCGTGCGTTTCGCCGGGCAGTCCCATGATGAAGTCGCCGTGCACCACCAGGCCCAGCTTGTGGCAATCGCGGGTGAAGTCGCGCGCCCGTTCGATGGTCGCACCTTTTTTGATGTTCTTGAGAATCTGCTGATCGCCGGATTCATAACCCACGATTAACAGCCGGCATCCCGCGTCCTTCATGGCTTTCAAAGTCTCGTAGTCGGTGGTCACGCGCGAGGTGCACGACCACGTCAGGCCCAGCGGCTTCAACTTGGCGCACAACTCAATGGTGCGCGCTTTCTGGATGTTGAAGGTATCGTCGTCAAAGAAAAATTCCTTCACGTTGGGCCAGAGTGTTTTGGCATTCGCCATTTCCCGCGCTACGTCGTCGGTGGAGCGCTTGCGCCAGGGATGCCCGCTGAGCGTCTGCGGCCACAGGCAGAACGTGCATTGCGCCGGGCAGCCGCGCGTGGTGTAAAGCGAAACGTAGGGATTCAGCAGGAACGGAACGTTGTAGTTGGTGATGTCGAGGTCGCGCTTGTAAATCTCGGTGACGTGCGGCAGTTCGTCAAGATTCTGAATTTGCGGCGCGTCAGGATTGTGGACGATCTTGCCGTCCTTCAGAAACGAAGCTCCCGCAATCTCTTCCAGCGGCTTGCCTTTGGCGTAGTCGGTTACCGCGTAGTCGAATTCCTTGCGGCAGATAAAGTCGATCGCGGTGCAATCGCGCAACGACTTTTCTGGCAGCACGGTCACGTGCGGCCCTACGAAGGCAATCTTGATCTTGGGATTGACCGCCTTGATGGCGGTGGCCAGCCGGATGTCCCCGGGAAAACCGGGCGTGCTGGTGAACAGGACCAGAAATTCATACTGCTTGGCAATCTCGATGGTCTGCTCGCCGGAAACGTGATGCGAGGGCGCATCCAGCAGCCGCGAGCCCTCGAGCATCCCGGCTGGATACGCCAGCCACACCGGATACCAGAAACTTTCAATTTCGCGCGTGGCGGGCCAACGGGAGCCTGCGCCTCCGTCGAAGTTTTCAAAGGAAGGTGGATTCAGAAACAGTGTTTTTAGAGGCATATGTTGGTATCTGTATATTTTAGCATTCTGACGCGGTTGCCGCGCAGATTCCGCACGTATTGTTGCAGGTTCCTGACCTAGGCTGATTGAGTCTATCTTACTGACAGCGCAGGGGAAAACGGAACCTGCTTCGAGCCAACTGCAGGTTGGATGCAGTGAATGGGGAAATGGTGCGTTGGGGGGATGGTCGAAGGCCACGGGCGCAAGCGAATGTCATTTCGAAACAAGATGTCATCCCGAGCGGGGCCGAAGGCCCGGTGAGAGCCTGCCCTGAGCGGAGTCGAAGGGGACCTTACGATGCGAGTAAAGGGGCATAGGCGCCGGCGGGAGCCGTCACAATGCGTGCGGCGCGGGCGTTCCCATCGGCGGCGGGAAAACTGTCATCGGACGTAAGGTCCCCTTCGACTCCGCTCAGGGCAGGCTCTCACCGGGCCTTCGGCCTTGTTCGGGATGACATCACTCCCTTTCGACTGGAGCAAGTGACACGGGCCTAGTGTCCCATGGCCCATTTTTCCAGATCGCCGGTGGCGCGGAGGAGTGAGACCTGGCTGCGTTCGAGTTCGAAGGTTACGTCTTCGAGGGCGATGGAGCGTTCGCTGGCTTGGGAGCGTGCGTCGTCGAGATCGTGGAGCGTGGCGGTACCGGCGTCCATGCGGGTCTGGACGGCTTCCACGTCTTTCTCTGCCAGTTCGGATTCCAGTTCGGCAACATCGCGGGCGGCTTCGAGGCGCGAGACGGAACGCTGAAGGCGAAGCGTTTCCTCGGAGACCTGGTTGCGCGCGGCTTCTGCCTGCTTCTGCGCCTTGATCGCTTCGGACTCGGCTTCCTGCACGCGCGCGTGCTGCGAGAGATTCAGAAACGGAAAATGAATGGCGATGCCAATGGAAGCGTTGTTGGGCTGAAAGTGTTTGTAATACGTGTCGTAATTGTTGAACGTGGAAAGCAACGCGTATTGCGCGGCGAAATCGGCGCTGGGCCATAGAGATCGGCGCTCTCCCTTCACCCGCAAATACTCGGCGCGGGCATGCTCGACGGCGGCCTGCACGGCGGGGTTAGAGTCGACGGCGCGGCTGGCGGCGTCTTCCACATTCAGTCCGGATTTAACGCCACTGGTTCCTTCTGTCGACGGCTCTTCGGTTTTCACCGCAGGGAGTGCGGGCAGCGTGTCGGGATCGGGTTCAATCGAAGCTGGAGGAAGGCCGGTGAGTTTGCCGAGATGCTCGCGCAGCACGTCGGCGGTGCCGGAGGCCTCTTCAATGCGCAGGCGAATACGGGCCACTGAGAGTTGAGCTTTCTTGCCTTCCGTTTCGCTGTCCACGCCTTCTTTCATGCGCTCGGCCACGGCGGCTTGCATTTTCTCCGCGTCGGCTACGGCCTCGTGCAGGCGATCCAGGCGGCGCTGGCATTTGATGAGTTCGGCGTAGCTCAGGACTGCGTCCTGAATAATCTGGTTGCGCTGGTCTTTGCTGCGGAGCGTGCTGGCCTTGTAGTCGGTGCCGGCGGCGTGAATGAAATCGCGCAGCGCAGGATTAAGCAGCGCGGACTGCGCATTCACGTTGAACAGCGAGGGCGCGGCCCCTTCGAGGCTGAGCGGAAAACCATCGGACCAGCCGAGTCCCGCGCCGGCGATGAGCTGTGGGATGTATTGATTGCGAACCTCGAAGTACTGGGCCAGGAAACGCTTCTGGTCGGCATTGGCGATCGCGCCCGCAGTGCCGTGGGTGAGTGCCAGCTCCACCACGCGCTTCAGCGGCACCGGCTCGGCGGCGACGGAGGCTGGGAGCCAGAATGAGGCCAAGAGCAGCACGGCAAGAAATTGGGCTTGGGCACGAATGATGCAACGCGGGTTCGTCTTCGTCTTCGTCTTCATCTTCATCTTGTCCTCTTCGGAAGAGTCCGGGAATGATTGTACGGGCACGGGCTCAGGGAGCATGTTTTCGAAACATGTTTGATCGAGCTGGCTTACGAAGTATGAGATGCCGTGGAAATCTTAAATGGCGCGAGGGAGTGGGGCGGGAAATTTCAGGTGGGGCAGGCAGTCTGGACGGGCGGGGCGCCCGTCCCCACACGAGCACAAATTAGGGCGGATGCGTGCCGGGGCGATGTCATCCCGAACGCGCCGAAGGCGGGTGAGGGACCCCTACGACTGACGGCGGCGTTTCTGCCATAACCGGGACGGCCTCCGCCGCACGCATCGTGACGGAGCCCGACGGCGACCATGCCGCTGTCTGCGCATCGTAGGGTCCCTCACCGGGCCTTCGGCCCCGTTCGGGATGACATCGCGCAGAAAGGCAAAGCACGAGACACACGCGTTAATAAAACAGGCGCATCAGGCCGCTGGGCGGGAGATCGGGGACCAAGAATTTTTTGTCGCGAATTCCGGCGGCGCGGGTGAGGGCTTCGGCGGCGAGGTAGCCGCTGCGGACCGCGCTTTCCATGGTGGCGGGCCATCCGGTGGCGGTCCAGTCGCCGGCGAGGAATATGCGCGGCCAGGCGGTTGCGGCGGTGGGGCGATGCGCGTCGATGCCGGGGCGGGGGGAGTAGGTGGCGTGAACTTCCTTGATGACTGTGGATTTGAGGAGATTGGCGGAGCGTGCGCCGGGGAAAAATTCGCGAACTTCGGCGAGAACCAGATCGATAATTTCGACGCGGGATTTGTCGATGAGAGTTTCTGATGAGCTGATGACGAGTTCGATGTAGCTCGGGGCACCGTTCACTCCGGAGTTGTTCTTTCGGGCTAATTCAGAGGGTGTCGTTTCAAGTTGCTCGGACGTTGTCTTCTCCAGGCGCATGGGTTGAAGACGAGATTTGTGAAACATCCATTGAATGGTGCGGTCGAGCAGGACGGCGTGATCGAGATCGGTGATCTGGCGGTCGAACCAGAGGTGCACGCCGGTGATGGGGGAAGTTTCGAAGTGCGTGATCTGCTCGCGCAGAGACGCGGCATCGGGAGTTTGCGGCAGGACGCGATCGAGATTGTCGAACGGAAGCGCGAGCACGAGGTAGTCGAACGTGGCTTGGGATTTGCCATCGCCGCCCGCGAGATCGAGATGAACGAACGGTTGGTCTGCCGAAACAGAGTCCGCGTGAAAACTTTCCAGCGAGGTGCGGAACTGCAACTCGCCGCCGCGGCCGCGGATGTAGTCTCCGGCAGCGTCGTAGAGCGTGGTGAGCGGGACGGTGGGAACGCCCATGTGGCGGGCCGCGGGCGACTTCATGGATTCGCGAACCACCTGCGCGGCGGAGGAAATCGAGATACGGTCGAGCTCTTCGCTAAGCGCGCTGATGAGAATGGGTTTCCAGAAACGCTCGATGGCTCCGGGAGTTTGTCCGTGCTGCTCGAGCCAGTCGGCGAAAGATTTTCCAGTGTCTTTCTGCGCGGAGAGCGTCAGAGGAACCATGGCGCGGGCGATGGCGAGTTTGTCTTGCGCGGTCAGGAAAGAAAAATGCAGAAACGATGGCGCGGTGTGCAGCGGCGCGGGCAGCACGGAAGCGCGCATCACCGAGGCGCGGCCGCCGGGTTCGAGGAAAGTCATTTCGTCGTACCAGCGGATGTCGTGGTCGACGCCGATGCGCTCGTAAAAATTGATGAGATTAGTGCAGGTGCGAAACAGAACGTGTTGGCAATTGTCGACCACTTCGCCGGTGCCGGGATGCTGGTAGGAAGAAGCGCGTCCGCCGAGAAAGGGACGCTTCTCGAACACGGTGACGCGGAAACCCGCGGCGGCCAGGGCACAGGCGGCGGCGAGTCCTGCGAGTCCACCTCCGGCGATGGCGACCGTGGGTTGGGATGCGGTGGGGGTCATCTGGTTGAGATTAGCATTACGCGCACTCAGGTTGATGTCATCCCGAACGGGGCCGAAGGCCCGGTGAGGGACCTTACGCCTGTCGGCAGCTCTTCTGCCGCAAACGAGACCGCTCCCGCTGCAGGCATCGTGACAGCGCCCGCCAACGAGCGTGCCTCTACCCACGCATCGTAAGGTCCCTCACCCGCCTTCGGCGGGTTCGGGATGACATCTGGAATACGCGAGTTAGAACGCACGAGAAATTGAGCGCGCGAGAAATGGGACACCCAGCTTACGTTATGCGCTTGAGGAAACCTTTTCCGAGGATGCGAAGTTTTTCTGAGGTGCTCAGGGAGACCTTGGCGGTGAAGACGTCGTATTGTTTTTCGGCGATTTTTTCCAGCAGGCGGCGGTAGATGGTGATCAGCACCCAGAGCGCGGGCTGGCTGTCTTCGCTGACGAAGGGGATGAGATCGTCGCCGGAGCGGTAGAACTCGCGGGCGCGGTCGGCTTCGAGCGCGAGCAGCGGACGCAGGCGAGCGGGATCGGGCGTGGCCAGAATGTCGGCGGCTGAGAGGCCGAATTTTGCGAGGTCTTCTTCCGGCAGGTAGACGCGGCCGAGGGCGGCGTCTTCTTTTACGTCGCGAATGATGTTGGTGAGTTGGAAGGCGAGTCCGCAGGTTTCGGCGAGAGGTTCGGCCTCGGGCTTTTTGTAGCCGAAGACGTGTATGCAGACCAGGCCGACGACGGAGGCGACGCGGTAGCAGTAGCCGCGGAGATCTTCGAACGTTTTATATTGGACGGCGAGCGCCGTTGCCCCGCTGGGCGCGGCTTCCTGGGCTAATACATCTGCCGCGGGAGCATCGACGACATCCATGGCGGTGCCGTGGGCGAGTTCGTCGAGCAGGCCCGCGGGAATGTGATAGCGGCGCTGCGCGTCGGTGAGAGCGAGAAGAATGGGGTCGTCGGTGGGCTGGCCCTGCTGCGCGCGGTGCAGCGCGTCGAGCCAGGTTTCGAGTTTCTGACGGCGCTCGGGGAGGCTCAGCGCGGGGTCGTCGGCGAGATCGTCGCAGCGGCGCATGAATGCGTAGACGGCGCACAGGGCTTCGCGCTTGCGGCGGGGAAGAACGAGGAACGCGTAATAGAAATTCTTGGCGGCGGTACGGGTGATGCCGCGGCACACGGAATACGCCATCACCAGCTGCGCAGGAGCTGGAGCCCAGGGAATGGCGGCTTGCTGGACGCTGGCGCTCATATTTGTTTAACCCCAGAGCCGGTTGGGTTATCCCTCCGGCTGAAGAGTTTGCCCAGCGCGGCGCGGGCCACCAGAGCCAGTTTGCGCGGCTTGGAAATTTTAGGACGATTGCCCAGCACGGCGAAGCCTTGCCGTTCGATGGCGTTCAGAATCTCCTGGCCGCCGCGGGAAAAAAGATCGAGGTCGACGGCCAGTTCACGATCGACCTGGGCGATGAGAGGCAAGCCACGATTGAAATAGTCGCGGGCGCGCTCGACTTCGAATTGCATCATCGCGCAGAAAGCCGGCGTGTTCTGTTGCGCGGAGATGCCTTGCTCGGTCACGTTGAAGCGGTTCAGGTCTTCGAGTGGGAGGTAGATGCGTCCCTTGGCGTAGTCGGTGGTGACGTCCTGCCAGAAATTGGCCAGTTGCAGCGCGGTGCAGGTGAAGTCGGAAAGCTGCTGGCGCTCGGGGTCGCGGTAGCCGCAGAGATAAAGCACGAGATGGCCGACGGGATTCGCAGAATAGCGGCAGTAGGCGAGCACGTCATTGAAAGTATCGAACCGGGTGATGGTCTGGTCCCGGCGGAAGGCGCGGAGCAGGTCGGAAAATTCGTGCTGCGGAATTTCGAACTGGCGCACGGTTTCTGCGAGGGCTACGAAAACCGGATGGCGCGGGGTTCCCGCGTAACAGGCGTCGAGTTCGGCTTGCCACTGATCGAGGAGCGCGAGAGAAGCAGAAGCGTCGCCGACTTCGTCCCCGAGGTCATCGGAGATGCGGCAATAGGCGTAGACGTTGACGAAATGCTGGCGCAGGCGGCGCGGCAGAAACCACGTGGCGACGGAGAAATTTTCGTAGTGGGTGCTCGCGAGGCGTGCGCAATATTGTTGCGCTTCGGCTAGCGACGGCGGGGTGGAGGGGATGGCGTAGGCGGCTGGGAGACGGCTCCAGCCGAGGGTCGCGGCGGGCGCGAGTTGGGCGGTTTGGGTCATTCCAAAAACGTCCTGGTGAAACGCATCCTGGGCGGTTCAAACCCTGAGCACCGTGAGAACCCCCTGCGAGGCCGGAAACGCTGGCACAGTTACAGGGGTCCTTCGCTTCGCTCAGGATGACAATCTTTATTTTTGCGACTGCTTTTTGGCGACAGCGTTTTTCTTCGGCGCTCTTTCGCGGGAGCGGCGGAAATCAGTGGCCGGGGATGATGGCGGTTTTGATGTCGCCGCCGCGGTTCAGCATGTGGCGCAGGACTTGCTGCAAGCGCGAGAGCGGAGCCTCCCCGGTGATGTAGTCGGTCGGACGAATTTTCTTGGCGGCGATCAGGCCGAAGGCGCGGCGCACGGTTTCGGGCGTGTGGTGGAACGTGGCTTTCAGCGTGATCTCGGAATAGTGGAGACGTCCGGTATCGAGTTGCACTTTGGTTCCACCGGCGCAGCCGCCGAAGAAATTGACCGTGCCGCCTTTGCGAACCATGTCCACCGACCACTCCCACGCTTCCTGGCGGCCCACCGCTTCGATTACAACGTCACAACCGCGCTTCTGCGGCGAAAGCGCGCGCACTGCGTCCACCACGTTCGGGACCTTGGTGGTCTGCACGATCTCATGCGCGCCCATTTGCTTTGCGGCCTGGACCTGCTCGTCGCGCTTGACTACGGAAATCACATTGCAGCCGATGGCGCGCGCGACCTGGACAAACATTAATCCGATGGGGCCGCCGCCGATGATGGTGACGGTGTCGCCGATTTCGACTCCAGTCTCGTGCAGGCCGCGTAGAACGCAGGCCAGAGGCTCGGTCATGGCAGCGTCTTCGTAGCTGACGTTGGCCGGAATCACCAGCATGTTGGCTTCAACGATGCGCCGCGGCACGCGAATGTATTCCGCGTATGCGCCGTTGTTGAACAGCAGATCTTCGCAGAGATTTTCCTGGTGCTTGGAGCAGTAGAAACACATCTGGCAGGGGGCGGAGTTCAGCGCTACGACACGCATGCCAGTCTTGAAACCGTTGACGCCGGCGCCGACTTCCTCAATCACTCCGGCCAACTCGTGGCCGAACAATGCCGGGGGAACAATCATGCGGGCGTGGTAGCCCCGCTGGTAGACCTTCAAGTCCGTGCCGCAGGTCAGCGCAACCTGGACTTTGACCAGGATTTCACCGTCACCCACGCGTGGGATCGGTACTTTTTCTATCTTGAGATCTTCTTTGCCGTACAAGACGGCAGCGGTCATTTTTCCATTCACTGCGACGTTCCTTCCCAGTTGTCAACTTTCCCGGGCACTACTTCCAAGTACAACCAGGCTGAATCAAAATCTTCAGCGACGAGGGCTGCGGATGCGCTGCCAGCGCCAGGGCCTGGGAGCTCTCAGTCAACGGAAAACGGTGACTGACGAGATGTTCCAGATCCATTTCGCGGCCCATCACAAACCGAACCGATTCTTCCTGCAGCGCCACCGATGCGCTGTAGGACCCGACTAAAGCCTTCTCGTCCACGCAGATAGCAGCCGGGTCAACCACGGCCTCTCCATGCTGCGTCTGGGCGAACAACAAAACCCGCCCACCGGGACGGGCCGCATCCATCGCGGTCCGAATCAAACTATTCCCGCCCACCGCCAGAATCACGGCATCTGCGCCTCGCCCTTCGGTCCACTCGCGAACGCGATTGACCACGTTGGCCTGTGAAGCGTCAATGTTCAATTCAAGTCCGAGGCTTTTACCTATTCTAAGCCTCTCGGGATACAAATCGGAAGTAATTACGGTGGCCCCAGCCTTTCGCGCCAGAACGCTCAATATGATGCCGATTGGACCCTGCCCGATAGCCAGCACGGTCTCGCCGGGAACCAGGCGCAGCGCCTCGATTCCCTTCATGCAAGTGTTGACCGGCTCCACGAAACAGGCCTGCTCGAAGGAAACACCGTCCGGAATGCGGACCGTTCCCTTCTGGACGATCCAGTCCATCACCCGGACATATTCAGCAAAACCGCCGCCTGAAGGCTCGAACCCGGCTGTGCAACCGACTTTCTTGTAGGTGGAACACTGCGCGAAGGTATTGTGCCGGCAATAGTAACAATCGCGGCAGGGGATGTGATGAAAAACGACGACGCGGTCCCCAGGCTGGAATTCGCGTACGCCCGCGCCGACTACAGCGACTACTCCGGAAGTTTCGTGTCCGAAGATGCGGGGAGCAGAGTGGGAGCCGGTCGCGATTTTCTTCAGGTCGGTGCCACAGACTCCGCAGCTGTGCACCCGCAGCAACAATTCCCCGGAGCCGATCTGCGGTACAGGAACGGTTTCCAGCCGAACATCGTTCACGCCGCGGTAGACCGCCGCCTGCATGGTGGCAGGAATCGTCCCCATGCCATCCTGCACTGCGTATTGTCCGGCGATGGCCATAACGTTAGCTTTGATGACGACCGGAACGGATTCGCTTCAGAGCGTTTCGCTTTAAGGACCCGCGGTGGGCGACGCGGCGGTGCGGGGGTCGGAGTTCGTGAACTTCACCTGCACGGTCATGGAATCCAGATAAGGGGATTCGAGCGGGGTGAAGTGGTACGCGGTCACCTGCAGCGAGACGTAAAAGGCATCGACTTTCATGATGCGCTGCGCCCGGATCGGGACACGGCCGAACCTGCTCGGATTCAGCTGCCAGAGGTTGTTTCCGGGATCGGACGAAGGCTCCTGCGACTCCAGCAGCACGTTGTTATAGATCAGGTGATGCAGGTCCGTCAACCGCACCTGCCAGGAAATGATGTGATCTTCGCCCTCCGGAATTTCCGGCACGATGGTGAGAAGATAGCGGTCGTTGCCGTACGTGTCTCGAATGCGATCAAAGAAAACCGAATTCTGCGGATTGAGCTTGACCTCGAAGCTGGCGTCGGTGATGTGAGTGGGACCGTGACGAAAACTCTCAGCGTAGACGGCTGCCGGCTCTTTTTGCGCGTGGGCGGTCGCTGCACAAAGCAAGAGAACCGTCGCGATGAGAGCTGGCTTCATAGTCGAGTAGGAATGTTCACGGAACCGGGCGTTTCATTTTTCGGCATATTATTTTTCTGCAAATCGTTTCCCGGAACTATTTTCCGGCGAATCCAGCAGCTCCTGATTCGTCTCGTCGAGCCAGGCGCTCAACGCGTGCGCGGCTCGTTTGCTGTTGCGGGCCAGGCGCAATGCCGCCACCCACGTCCACGGCCGGATCGCGATGAAGCGCGCGAACTTACCGGTGAGAAAATTGCCCGACGGGCCGATGAAGCCAGTCCGATGATTCATCCCCGGAAGCGCAAATCCAACTTCATCCGAGATCGCCTTCACAGCGGCGAAGCGCACTCCCCGCGCCGCTGCGGCTCGCGCTACCGCGGACGCTTCCATGTCCACCGCTTGCGCGTTGAACGACTTGCCTAGTTTAACCTTCTGCTCCGGAGTGGCGACAGCACCGAAAGTAACCAGGATTCCCTGGCCTGCGCCAGTCTCAACGCTGCTGGAGTCGCCAGCATCGATTACCCGGGCCGGGATAAGGATGTCGCCAACTTTCAGCGCGGGATCGAGTGCGCCGGCGAATCCGGCGGAGTAGACGACTTCCGGCGCGTACAAGGCGATGACCGCCTCGGCCGCGCGGCGCGCCGGCTCGACGCCGATGCCGCCGCAGACTGCGACCAGCCGGCCTTGTTCGAAGAAGCGGAAACTGCGGCCGGCGTATTCTTTCTCGACCACGGGCCAGCGCCGGACCAGCGGGTGGAGTTCGCGCTCGAGGGCGGCGACGATGGCGATTTTTGCGGTGTCGGGCACGATTCGGTGCGTTCACTACTGGATCTGATTTGTCTCTTGATTCGCTGCTTGATCTTATCCAGCGTTGACGCGCTGGGCTACCAAAAACAACCCGGAAGATGACGGAAGCTAGATCGTGAGCGGCCGGGCTTCGCACCTTCGGCTTCGCCCAGGGCAGGCTCAAGCCGGACAGCCGAGAGCCTGCCCTGAGCCTGCCGAAGGGGCGGCTGTCCCCACATGAGCAACTCAAGAACGGCAGCCGTAAGGCTGTCGCGCGGGGCAGCGTGACCAAGCTGTCACCAGGTGTAGTGGGCGGTATAGCTTATAGTTTTTTCTTCGTCGGGAGCGATGGTCACGGGGAACTCGATGGTGTGGCTGTCGGTTTTCTTGTACTCCGATGAGCTTGAAGCTATATCCCACGTCATAGCGCGGTAGAGGTGCTCGACTACGCGGACTTCCACCGGCTCCTTTTTGTGGTTGCGCACTTTGATCTCGAAGGACTCTGTAGCCGTGCTTTTGCCCTGTTCCACAATGTAGTTGGTGCGGCGGCGCTCACCGACGATGTCGAAGGCATTGCCGGTGTAGATGCGCACGGTTTCGTCGTGTGGGGTGTGGTCAATGATGTTTTCGCCAGTGAACTCGATCTGGCCGTCGTCGCTGCGGCGGTAGAAACGCACGCGTCCTTTAGGCAGGGGCATGCCGAGATGGTTCGCATCGGAGTTGCGAAACTCGCGCATCACCCAAATCTTGGGATTGGATTCGGTACCGTAGGAATGATCGTTGCGAATGTTCTCCCAACCCCATCCGTTGTAGCGGTTGGGATCGATCTTGACGCCGTCGTAAATGTAAACCTGTTTGGTCGCGACTTCGGCCGCGCGAATAAACTCCACTTGCTTGGTCTCGCGATCGCGCAGCGTGGTGCGGCGTTCGAGCGTGTAGAGATGGTATTCGTCGAAGGCCTGCTCGCTCACTGGGGGCCGAAACACTCCCCCTCCGGTGCCTCCGATAGCCTGGGCTGCCTGCATCGCGACTCGGCCATTTCCCTGCTGAATTTTGTTCACATCCCCGGCCATCAGCTTGATGCGCGCGTTTTCGAAGGTTCGTCCGCTCTGGTTGTCCATGGTGACCCAGCCGACAATGTCGACCACATCACCTTTTTCGGGCGCGACAATGTTGTAGTCCGCCTCCCAGGTCATGCCGCCGGTGACGTAGGAAAACTCCGCCGGAAATTTGCCGGGCTTGTCGGTAGACAACACCCACTCCAGGCGCGGCTTGAGGATGGTGTCATCGGTGAGGCTGGGAAACACGGGCGTGCCCGGAAGACTGAAGCGCAACTGGCCGTCGACCTCGATGACCGGAGTTTGCGAGGCGCCGCTCATCTGCTGCTGGTAGTAGTTCTGGCCGTAGCGGTTCATGGCGAAATAGTCGTGCGGCGTGTAGCCGCTGCGGATGACTTTGCCTTTGATGATTTGTCCTCCGTTTTCAAACCCGATGGTCTGCCCCTCGTAGAGCGATAGCAGCATCGATTCGGAAACGGGATCGGCGCGGTAGTTCTGCTCGAGCACCTGCACCGCGTGCTTGCCAGTGGGGTCGCGGAGGATGACGGAATCCGGTTCGAGGTGCATGGTGATGTCGCTGACCGTGACCTGGTTGTCGCCCGGCTTCAGGTCGAGTGGGATCTGCTGGCGGACGACGGCGAATTCTTCGTTATAGATGGTGAGTGATGGTTGAGATGCATCCTGCGCAAAAAGGCTGGCAGCGACGCCGAAGATGAGAATGAGAAAACAGACGAAGCGGGTGATCATGGCGCGAACCCCTCCTAAGCTGACGACTAAGTCAGCTGAGCTTGTCCTTCCGCTTAGACACCGAGGGAGTGGCCTTGGTTGTCCAAGGCCGATTGTCCCTGCGAAAGGCTACCTCTTATAGAACGCGCGCGGGAGTGATTCTTGCGGCTCGGAGCGTGGGCCTGGGCCGTTGAAATGCGTGCGGGTTGCGGGGCTCAGCCGCGGGGCAGGGGCGTTAGCTGCCGTGCTCTTCCAGAAATCTTTCCGCTTCGATGGCGGCCATGCAGCCGGTTCCGGCGGCGGTGATGGCTTGGCGGTATCGGCGGTCCTGCACGTCGCCGCAGGCGTAGACTCCGTGAACTTTCGTGAAGACGTAGTTGTGCGTTTTGAGATAACCGTCGGCGTCGGTATCGAGCTGGTCGGCGAACATTTTGGCGTTGGGTATGTGGCCGATGCCGAGGAAGAGCGCGCTGGTGGGGAAATCCCAGACTTTGCCGGTTTTCACGTTGCGCAGCTTGAGGCCGGTGACTTCCTTGTGGTTGATGTCATAAACATCTTCCACGACGGTGTCGGTCAGGAACTGGATTTTCTCGTTGTGCTGCGCGCGTTCCAGCATGATCTTGGAAGCACGGAAATTTTCGCGGCGGTGAATGACGGTGACTTTGGTCGCGAAGCGGGTGAGGAAGATCGCTTCCTCCATGGCGGAATCGCCGCCGCCGACTACCACGATTTCTTTGCCGGAAAAGAAAAACCCGTCGCAGGTGGCGCAGGAAGAAACGCCGTGGCCAATCAATTGCTGCTCGTGGGGCAGACCCAGCCAGCGGGCGGAGGCTCCGCTGGCGATGATCAAGGTTTGCGCATGCACCTGATGCACGCCGATGTGCAGCAGAAATGGGCGCTTGCTCAAATCGACGCTGGTGAGGTGCGCCATGCGGTATTCGGCTCCGAAACGCTCTGCCTGCTTGCGCATGTTCTCGACCAGTTGCGGGCCGAGAATGCCTTCGGGGAAGCCGGGGAAATTTTCGACCAGCGTTGTCAGCGACAGTTGGCCGCCGGGTTCGTGGCCTTCGATGACCAACGGTTGCAGGTTGGCGCGGGCGGTGTAGAGGGCGGCGGTGTGTCCGGAACAGCCGGAACCGATGATGACGACGTTGCGGGTTTCGCTCATTTTGCTTTCGGTCTTTATTGTCTTTTGTTTTCGGTCTTCTTGCCGCGCGTTTTCTTGCGCTTCGTCTTCTGGGGCCGTAGGACGTTAGATTGTGAATCTCGGATTTCGATGCAATGCCAAGACCGGGCGCGGATTTAGGATTCTGCCAAGTTGCCGCAATTCATTTTTTTTCTTCCGCCGCCGGTTTGGTCCTGGATGCTGACGCTTTCGCGGCCGGCGCAATTTTAGCCAATTCCGCGGGCACGATTTTTTTCACGCCCAGTAAATTTCGATAGTTCGCCAGCACCTCGGAAGCGCTCCGGAATAGCGGTTCATAGGCGCTCTGATCGGGTGGGGGGCCATTTTCAGGGGCGGCGCACCGGGCCAGCGCCACCGACGATTTGCCAAAACGCTCCAGCCGCACTCGGTTTACTGGAGTGTTCGAGGTCAGCATGGCTTCCACGCTGCTGACCGCCGAAGCGCTGTCTTCCAGCGACAGCGACATCAGGTCTTTCGGATCGCGCACGTGCAGCACCAGTGTTTCAACCATGGTATGTCCGTCATCGCTGAAGGAATATTGCACGCTCGAAAACAGCGCTTGCACGGAGAACTCGTGGCGGATGCGCACGTAACTTGCCACCGAAGACTGGTCAGATTCAGCCACGCTTTCTCCGGGTTTCAGAAAGCTTGCCATGTCGCTCAGAGTGGAGCGTCCGCGGGAAACCTCAAAGTCGGCAGAGAACAGGGGCTGTTTGGGAGCCCGCGCCAGGGCGGACGCGATCTCCTTCTGCTCGGCGGCCGACGGAGTGCAGACGTTCAACACATTCACTTTCACCTGCGGCTGAGTCGAGGGCGAATTGGCGGGGGGCTGTTGCGCTTCCGAACGCGGTGCAAACACGGAAGCGGCCACAGCCACGACAACGACGGAAATCGAATTTCTGAGGGTGTTTCTTAGCACGTCGGAATTCTAAATGAGAATTGCGGGAATGCTAAGTCCTGAGTGGATTCTTCGGCGGTTCGTTTGCCGGCCGCAGAAACCTGGTCGAGCTTCGCTCGACTGTACAGCCGAGAGCCTGCCCTGAGCGAAGTCGAAGGGGCGGCTGTCCCCACATGAGCATCTCCCGAGCTAAACGATAGCGGGGATTCAGCCTGCGGCCCCGCTACGCGGTAGAATTTAGAAGATGGCAGAGCCGACTCTGGTCGCGCCACCCGAGTCTATAATCGGACTCTTCCGCAACGGCCATGAGATGGTCATGACCGTGAAAATGATCGAGTCATAAGCATGTGGTCCTACTCAACATTGCGTAGCCGGCTGAGACTAGCCGGGGTGTGGCCCGAGGGCCGCATGGCGCGCATCGCATGGTACTTGCTGGCCCTGGGCGGAATCCTGTTCGCGCTGCGCGGCTTGCTGGCTCTATTTGCTCCGTCGTGGGGCGCAAGTCTGGGTGGATGGGCGACATTTCTGGCGGTTAGCTCGGGCGTCCTTTTTTCGTTTCTCGGCTTTGGCTGGCTGAAGCGCAAGGTGCTGTGGCGGCTGCGGAACCGCCTGATCGTCACTTACGTTTTCATCGGAGTGATTCCGGCGGTGCTCCTGGTAGCCATGGCGTTCATCACGCTGTACGGTTTGGCCGGACAATTTGCGGTGTTCGTGGTGACGTTGGAGATCCATGCGCAGTTGCGCAGTCTGCAGGCCGCAAACGCTGCCGTCAGCAACGAACTCGCGGCACACCTCGAGCGCGGAGACCCTCCCGCGGCGGAATCGCTGGCTGGGCTCAGGAAGCGCGACCCGGCCTGGGCGCATCGGCAAGTGTGCGCCTGGTATCGAGATCGGCCCTTGCCGCTGTGCAATGTATTTAACGGGACCGCGCTGACACCTCCGGGTTTTTCAACAGCTAGGTTCCGCGACCTGGTTCGCGATCGCGCCGGATTGCACCTGCGGGTTGCCACTTCCCTTCAATTGGGTTCTACCAATCTTACGGTCGTTACCAGCGAGCCCTTCGATCAGGAACTGGTGGGCAAGATTGCGGCCAATCTGGGGGAGATCACACTATTCGCCCCGGGCACGCCGATCGAGGGGAGTCCCTCCAGAAGCGAGGCTTCGGCCAGCGCGCCGGAGTCCGGGCCTCACACTTCCCTTTCCGTCAGTCCGCCAGAGGGCCAGGGCGGCATCGCAATTAATTCAGGCAACCAGGGCACGAAGCTGCAGGTGGGCCAGGTGCTGTTTCGACCCATTTTCGTAGTTGGCAGTCTGCCCCCTGCAACCGGCAGCCTGGATTTTGAAATCCCGCTCGCCGGCACTTCCCTGTCGGCGGTGAATTGGAAAACCGGGAAGCAGGAACCGGGAGCGGTGGTAAGAGTGCGCACTCGTCCGTCGGTGCTCTACGCCCACCTTTTCGAGGCGCTGGGAGAGTTCGTTCAGGGCGTGGAATACATCCTGCTGGGCGTGGGAATTTTCTTCGCCATCATTGAGCTGATCGCCCTCTTGATCGGCACGCGCATGACCCGCACCGTGACCGCAGCCGTGGCCCAGCTCTACGACGCCACCAAGCATGTGGACCGCGGCGACTTCAGCCATCGCATCCCGGTGAAGTCAGCGGACCAGCTGGCCGAACTGGCGCTTTCGTTCAACTCGATGACCGCGTCCATCGAGAAGCTGATTCTGGAACAGAAAGAAAAGCAGCGACTGGAAAACGAACTGACCATCGCGCAGGAAGTGCAGGCGCAGTTGTTCCCGCGCCAGATTTCGGAACTCGAGTCACTCGAGGTACACGGCTTCTGCCGCCCGGCGCGCACCGTCAGCGGCGATTACTATGACTTTCTGACCGCGAGTTCGCACAAATTAATCCTGGCGGTGGGCGACATCAGCGGTAAAGGAATATCAGCCGCGCTACTCATGGCGACCATTCACTCGGCGGTGCGCGCCTACAGCGTGGAGAGCCTGCCGCAAATGCGGGAACCCGTGGCCGTGGGCGCGGTAGCCGGCACGGGCAGAATCATGGCAACGTGGCCGGAAGGCATAGAAATTTCCCCGGGCGCGTTGCTGGGATTGCTCAACCACCAACTCTACGAAAGTACTCCTCCGGAAAAATATGCCACTCTGTTTCTCGGCATTTATGACGGGCGCTCGCACCGGCTCACCTACAGCAACGGCGGTCACCTGCCGCCCATTCTTATCGCCAGGAATGGCGGAATCCGGCGGCTGGAAACTGGCGGGACGGTCGTCGGCCTGTTCGATAACATGACTTACGAAGAAGGCCGCGTCGAGATGAAGCCCGGCGAAATCTTTCTCGCCTATAGCGACGGCGTCACCGAGCCGGAGAATGACTTCGGCGAATTCGGCGAGCAGCGGCTGATCGACCTGGTCAGTGACAACCGGAATCTTCCGCTGCCTCAGATCAGCCAATTGGTGACGAAGGCAGTCGAAAACTGGATCGGGGACAACGAGCAGCCCGACGACGTTACCCTGGTTCTAGCGCGGGCGCGGTAAACCTTGCTTGTGTAGGGCGGACATTCTTGTCCGCCGCTTTTGACTTTGTTAAGCGCAGGATCAAAAACAGAGTCAAAAGCGACGGACAAGAGTGTCCGTCCTACACCGGCAAAACCTGGGTCACGTATTGACACCAACGGCGGCCATGCCATAGCGTTGTTCCGCAGTGACGCGCCGTACGCGGGAGTAGCATAACCACGGCAATGCGCCGGGGCTCCATCCCGGAGATGACGGTTCGATACCGTTCCTCCCGCCCCACATCTTTGTCTCTGCTTTCTTTTTCCATCGGCCCTGCTTAAGCGGGATCGCGCTGCCTGCTTCCATTGAACCCTCGGCGATCGCAATCGCGCAGCAGGGTCTAGCGGAACTCCGTTCATCACTTCTTCGCAAACAGCGTCACCTGCGCTGTCGCAGTCTGCCCCTTGGTCATTCCGCCCAGGATCACGAGGCCCGCCGGAGTCGACAGGATGCCCCCGCAATCCATGCGCGGCTCGACTGTGTTTTCATCCACCGTTATCCACTGGTTGGCGTGCAGATCGTAGAGGAAACTCACGCTGGAAACGTCGGCGGGCTGGCCATCGTAGCCGATGCCTTTGAAGTCATGCGGGCTGGCGCTGCCGCCTGAAAAATGGATCTTGTGCCCCTCCGCGCCGCTGGCGATGCCGAAGCGCGCCGGACCGGGATGGTGCGGCAGCTTGCTCCATACAATCTTGTTCGGATCTTTGTGATCGATCTTGCCGATCCAGCATTCGTCCGATGCCACGTAGGGCGCGCCGGTGCCCGTGTTTTTCTTCGCGCCATCGATCACGACGATCGCATCCTCCGCCAGTCCGCCTGCGTGGCCGAACACCGGCGTTCCCGGAAACGGCGTGCCCTCGCTCCAGACGTTTTTCTGCGCATCGTAGACCTGGACATTATTCACCGGCCCGTTCTTCGAGCGGCCCCCGACCAGATAGATGAAGCGGTCGTGGTCTACGCCAATCACGCTGTTATCGACGGGCACCGGAATATCGGCGCCGCGGTACCACTTGTGATCGTCGGGCACATAAGCGCTGACGTCGGAGACCGTGAGTTCCGCGCCTTGCCCGTCCAGAACATATCCGCCAAAGAGAAAAACCTTGCCCCGCGCGCCGATCGCAGAAGCTCCGAGGCGACCCGCGACTCCAGGCACCGGGCGGCCGTCGCGCCACTTTCCGGACGTAAGGTTAAAGATATAAACGCGATTGGTCACGT
The DNA here is from genome assembly GCA_963719575.1 of uncultured Acidobacteriaceae bacterium. Lineage (GTDB taxonomy): Bacteria > Acidobacteriota > Terriglobia > Terriglobales > Acidobacteriaceae > Sulfotelmatobacter. The sequence goes on along the minus strand of CAVRCN010000016.1, from coordinate 49,164 downwards.
CGTCCCAGGTTTTCCGCGGACCCATTCCCATGATCGAAAACAATTCCAGTCCGCCTTTAAGCGACGCCACGGCATTACTGGAAACAGCGGCCGGCATGTTGGCAATCTTCGGAGCGTCGGAAGCCGGCAACAGGGCAGCGCCAACCAGCAGGGCCAAGGCCAACAGGGGCAGGAGCAACAGGGCTCTTTTCATTGGTCAAATATTACGTGTTTCCGCGGGGAGCGGCAAAGGCTCTGGGAGTCCAGATTCGTCCGTTCAGATTCGCAGCCGACAGAAGATGACCCACCACTTTAGAACCACGTTTTGCGGCGGTATTCGCGGTAGTCCTCGCCGAAGGCCGCTTCCAGCACGCGCGCTTCCCGGCGCGCGCGAATGACCTGGCCGACCACCACGATGAAAAAAATAATCCACAGACCCGGCCGCTGGATCACCAGAATTACGCCCGCAATCAGCACCGCGCCGAAAACATAGATCGGATTGCGAATCTTCGAGTAAAGGCCCGCGGTCACCAGCTTTCTGGCCTCAGGAGCAATGGAGAAAGACCTGCCGAGCTGGAAGCGGGCGAGCACTATAAAGCCAACCCCGGCAACTACCAGCACCGTCCCGAGGTCGCGCTGCCAATTCCACGGACCGCGGAAGGTGATCAGCAGCCAGAACAGAGCCAGAGCCGCCAATATCTGCACGGCGGTGAGAATATAAACATGGCGGCCTTCCACGAGTTTCTCCTTTTCCGTCGGCGAGGAACAGAGGAGAATCGATCCGGCGGTCCGTCCCACTGATCAGTCTCGCGCAAGTAACCCTTGCCGCACCGCGTGAATGAAATCGGTATACGCGGGCGCGTCGCCGCTCGCGCGCATGAAGCTGGCAATCTGCCCGCGATGATATGCGGAATGCAGGAGCACATGAGTGACCACATCTTCCACCGTGCTGGTCCACGGCTCGCCCTTGCTGTTCTTGTAGGAGACAGTTTTGCCGAGATCATCCGGCCCTAGCGCGTCCAGATATTTCCGCCAGAGTTCGCTAACCTCCGCGCTCCGCGCCGCGCATTCCTCCAGTCCCCACTCCGGCCACACCGGCTGGCTCTGTGGCTGCGCCTGCAATCTCTCCAGCCAAAGCAATTTAGCCGAAACAATGTGCGCCAAAAGCTGCAGGCTCCGCAGGGCAGATGCGCGGCTGCCGCGGATCGTGGTCAAGACCTCGCGGTTAGCCCACGCGTCATAGTCAAACTGACGCCTAAAATGATGAATCAAATCCAATGCCATGATGATTCAAAGCTTCTAGCTTGAACTTCAACCCGTTGTCATCCACCCAAACCTATTCACTATCCTTTCACATTTATCCATTACACTTGTTGGCAAAATCAACTGGAGCACCTCTTGCCTCGCAAAGCCGCCACCGGATCGCCGGGAGCCGAACGCAGTCGCGCAGAAGTTGCACAACCGCGGCCCGGCAAAGCCGCCGCCACGCACAAACCCGGCGCCCTGGCCACGGACGACCTGACCCGACTCGCCCTGAAGGCGTGCCTCATCGCGCGCGATGCCGCTTTCAACGTGCGCGATCTGGTCACCAGCAACTCACGCATGGCTTTCCTCGCCATCAAGGATTGCGAAAAAGAACTTGATTTCATCGAGCGCCAAATCGACGAGGACCTTCCCGCGGCCATCACCCGCGTCAATGAGGTCCGGGCGCGCCAGCTGCTTTCCAGCCTGAAGTCCACCACCGATCTGGAACGCATTGGCGATCTGGTGATGAGCGTGGCCTTGCGAGTGCAGGCGCGCAACGCAAAAATTCCCGCGTCGGATGCCAGCCAACTTGTGGAAATGTCGGTGATCCTGCGCGACATGCTCGATCTGATTCACACCGGATTCAGCACTCTCGACCTGGAATGCGCCCGCAAGGTATTGCAGATGGATAAAGACGTCGACCGCATCTGCCACGCTTTGTTTCAGAAGCATCTCGCCGAAAACCTTCCCCAGGGCGACACTTCCAGTTTCGATTTGATGCTCATGGCCCAGGCCCTGGAGCGTGCCGGCGATCACACCACCAATCTCGCCGAAGATCTCTACAGCCTGATCGAAGGCCGCAGCCTGCGTCACGTGCCGAAAAAGCGAGCCGCACCATAGGCTCTCCACTACGAAATTCATCATTCGTTAACAAGATGGCAACATTCGCGCAACATTCCGCCCATACAGTCTGAAGCAGGCTTCCGGAATCCCCGCAAAAATCGGGCTTCGCGGTGTCGCAGGCAAACATGCACCTCCCTCTGAATTCTTACGAGCGCGGCTCGCGTCCGGACGCACCTCTGCCTGCCCGCATGCTCGTCTTCGTCGTGGAAGATGAGGAAGATATTGCCCGTCTCATCGCGCACAATCTGCAGGCGGCCGGATTCGACGTACAGAGTTTCGTAAGCGGCGCATCCGTGGTCTCGGAGGCTCTGCGGGAAATGCCCGCGCTGTTTCTTCTGGACGTGATGCTCCCCGGAGCCGACGGCTTCGATTTGTGCCGCCACATCCGCCAGACCCCCGCCTTATCGACGATCCCCGTAATTTTTCTCACCGCGAAGACTGCGGAAGCCGACCGCGTCAAGGGCCTGGAACTCGGCGGGGACGACTACATCACCAAGCCCTTCAGTCCTCGCGAACTGGTGGCCCGCGTGCGCAGCGTGTTGCGCGGCATGCGGCAGCCCCCGAGCAAGCTTGAAGTTCTGCGCCTCGGTGAGTTGGAAATCGACGCCGCTTCCATGACGGTGCAGGTGCAAGGCCGCAATATACTCACCACGGTGCGCGAGTTCCGTCTGCTCGAATATCTGGCCACGCATCGCGGCCGCGTGCTCACCCGCGACCAACTGCTCGACGCAGTGTGGAAGGAAACTCCGTTTGTGACGCCGCGTTCCATCGACGTCTACATCCGCCGCCTGCGCGAAAAAATCGAAGCCGACCCGCGCCATCCCCAATATCTGAAAACCCTCCGCGGCATTGGCTACCGGTTTGAAGTGCCTAAGTAAAGGCCGGAAACGGCTTCTAGTATTTGTCGTTCCGAACAAGCGTTCTTTGCGCCGTGAGGAATCTGGGGCGAGCCGCGCGAAGCGTCGCGGTTCTTGCGACGCAATAATCGCGCGTTTGGCTCGCTTCCTTATTGCCTGCGCCCGCACACGTCACTGCCCCCCACTATCCGCTCCCTTTCGTTTATTCTGTTTGCTATTCCCTTTTGCCCGCCCTCATGAGCAAGACCAAACTGCTGTGGAAGGCCGAAGACCAGAACGCCCGGCTCGCCGAGCTCACGGCAGGGTCGCAGGACCCCGCGAAAGACAATCCCTTGCGGCGGGACGTCCGCTCGCTCGGCTCGCTGCTCGGGCAAGTGCTGGTCGAGCAGGGCGGCCGCGAGCTGTTTGATGCAGTCGAGCAACTGCGGCAATTGCTGATCGAACATCGCGAACAAGCTCGACGGCGCGCGACCTCCGCCGCCTCGAATGATTTGATGGCGAATGATTTGATGGCGAACGATCGGATAGCGAGCGATCCGATGACCCGGGTCCAGGAGATGGTCGCGAAGATGGACCTCACGCAGGCCCATCAGGTCGCGAAGGCTTTCGCAATTTACTTTGAACTTACCAATCTTGCCGAGACCAACCATCGCAAACGCCGCCGTCGCGCCGGCGCGCTGGACCGCAAGCATGTTCCGCCCCCGGGTTCGTTTCGCGGCACGCTCCAGCGTCTGAAAGCCGCCGGAGTGCCCGCCGCGCAAGCTCTTGCCGCTCTGCGCCAGGTGACGGTCACCCCGGTATTCACCGCGCACCCCACCGAGGTGGCCCGGCAAACGGTTCTGTTGAAGCGCCGCCGCGTCGCCCGGCAACTGGAAAATCTCGACTGGCTTCCGCTCACCGCCACCGACGCCGCGGATTGCGAAGAGGCCATCCGCGCCGAGGTGATTTCGCTCTGGCAAACCGACGAAATTCGCATCGCCAAGCCCACCGTCGACGACGAGATTCGCATGGGCCTGCGCTATTTCCGGCTCTCGCTTTTCGAGACTATCCCCAGAATTTATACCGAGATCCGGGACGCGTTTCGTGACGTCTACGACGTTGTGATCGAGGAAGCCGCGTTGCCCACGCTGATCCGCTTCGGCTCCTGGATCGGCGGCGACCGCGACGGCAACCCGCTGGTCAAGCCCGAATGCATTCGCGAGGCGCTCGAACTGGCGCGCGCCTTGATTCTTCGCGAGTACCTCAACGACGTTGAAGCCCTGAGCGACCGCCTGAGTTCTTCGCTGCGGCAGGTTGGCGCGTCCCAAGAAATGCTGGCGCGCCTGGCGCACTACGAGCGCACCATTCCCGGCGTTCATCTTGCCTGGGGCCCGCACAACACCACGGAGAGTTACCGCCGCTTTCTCTCCTACGTGTTTCACAAGCTTCAGCAAACCCGGAAGCCCTCGAGTGCCTCCGCAACTTACGGCAACGTCGCGGAGTTCGAGCGTGATCTTCTGCTGCTGCGCGAAAGCTTATGGTCGCATCGCGGGCGGCGCCTGGCCACGAACTTCGTCGACCCGCTGCTGCGCAAGCTCCACACCTTCGGATTCCGCCTGCACACCCTCGACATTCGCCAGCACGCCCGCGTCCACGCGCAGGTTTTGGCGGAGTTGGAACCGGAGCTGAAAGCCAACCAATCTCTGGCGCAGCTGAGCGAGACTGCGTCTGCGGAGACCCGCGAGCTGCTTGCTACTTTTCAAATGATCAGCGAGCTGAAACGCGAATATCCCGCGCAGGCGATCTGCCAATACATCATCAGCGGCGCCGAAACCGAAGATGACGTGCTCAACGTTGTGCGCCTCGCGAAGGTCTGTGCAGTGCAGGTAAAAGGATCGAGCGGCGACGCAAACAAGACTTCGGCTGCAAACACACAATCGAGCGCGAATAACGATCCCGGCCTCATGCCCGTGCCGCTGTTCGAGTCCATCGACTCTCTGCGCGCGTCCGCCGGCGTAATGCGCCGCCTGTGGAACCATCCCGAGTACGCGCCGCTGCTCGATTCCTGGGGACGCTGGCAGGAAGTGATGCTCGGCTACTCCGACTCCAACAAAGACGGCGGCATGTTCACCAGCACCTGGGAGTTATACAAAGCTCATCGCGAGTTGCATCGCGCCGCGCGGGAATGCAGAGTGCAGCTTCGCCTGTTTCACGGCCGCGGCGGCACCGTGGGCCGCGGCGGTGGTCCCACGCACTCCGCAATTCTCGCCCAGCCCGAAGGCTGCTTCTCAGGCCGAATTCGCATCACCGAGCAGGGCGAAGTTCTCAACTGGAAATATGCCGATCCCGTGCTGGCGGAATGGAATCTGGAATTAATGATTGCCGCCAGCCTCGAGGCGCTCACGCGAGCTCCTCGCGAAGCAGCCGGCAGCCACTCCCGCTGGGAAGAAGCAATGGAAGAAATGTCGCAGGAGGCTTACCGCGTCTACCGCCGCGACATCGCCGACAATCCCGAAGTGCTGGAATATTTTTATCAGGCAACTCCGGTGAACCAGCTCGACGCCGCGCGCATCGGGTCGCGCCCGTCGCGCCGCACCCAGAGCCGCCGTCTCGAAGATTTACGTGCTATCCCCTGGGTCTTTGGCTGGATGCAGAGCCGTCACGCCGTCCCTGCCTGGTTTGGCATGGGCCACGCTCTCGAGCAATACGCCGGCAAGAGCCCGGCGCACGAGCAGTTCCTGCGCCAGATGATGCGCGGCTTCCCGCTGTTCTCCGATCTCGTGCGCAACGTGGAACTTGGCATGGCCAAGGCCGACCTCGAGATCGCCCGCGTTTATTCAGGATTGGTCAGCGATGCCAACATGCGAAAACGCGTGTTCGCCATGCTGGAAGACGAATTCCTTCGATCCCGGCGGATGATCCTGCAAGTCACCGGCCAGCGTGAGTTGCTAGGCAACAATCGCGTGCTGGCGCGTTCTATCCAGCTGCGCAACCCCTACGTCGATCCCATGAGCCTGATCCAGGTGGAACTTCTGCGCCGAAAGCAGCGCGATCCCAACCGCGCCGATCTCGACTTCCCTCTGGGTGCAACCATCAACGGAATCGCCGCCGGCCTTCACAACACGGGGTAAAGCAAACGCGGGATAATGTAAAGCGGAATAACGGAAGCTTTATGTTCTCGAAATTCTCACCCTGCCGGCGTGCGCTCATTTCATGGGCCCTGACTGCCGTCGCCATCACCCTCGCGCTTCCCCTGAATCTTGCGACGCAGGATTCTCCCGCCCACGATTCGCCCCGGCGCCTCATCCTGAAAGACGGCTCCTATCAGGTCGTCACCAAATATGAAATCAAGGGCGACCGCGTCCGCTATTTCAGCGCCGAACGCGATGAATGGGAGGAACTCCCCAAGTCGCTGGTCGACTGGCCCGCCACGGAAAATTACGAGAAGGAACAACAAGAAAAAGACCGCGCTACAGCAGCCGCAGCCGTCCAACTCGACAAGCAAGTCGAAAACGAGAACCAATCCGCCGAGGTTAAGTTGCCGGAAGTCGCTCCCGGTCTGCGCCTGCCGCGGGACTCCGGCGTTTTTTTGCTCGACAATCTGAAAAGCGAGCCGCAGCTGGTGGAAATACAGGAAGCCGAAGGCGACCTCAACCAGAGCAGCAAGGGCAACATTTTCCACGGAGGCATCGCCAAGCAGTCCGTCGAATTGCCCGGCGAACACGCCAAAGTGCAGTCCCACGTCGACATTCCATCGTTCTACATCAACCTGGAGCCACCGCCGGAGTCGATCGCACCGCCACAGGATCCGCAATCAGCCGCGGCGGTTCCTTTCGACCGCTACCGCATCGTTCGCGCCGACGCCAAGTCCGGCAAACGCACCCTCGCCGAAGTGAAGCGCGGCGTCACCGGCAAAATGACCCAGGAGCAGCACTTCGAAAAAACCACCACCACCCGCATCACTGGAGGATGGCTCAAGCTCACCCCCGCCGAAAGCCTGGCTCCCGGCGAATATGCCATCGTCGAAATGATGGACAAGGAAGGTATGAACCTCTACGTCTGGGATTTCGGCGTCAACCCCAACGCCCCCGCCAACGCCAATCCCTGGAAGCCCGAAGCCAAAGAAGCACCCAAGCCGGACCCAAAGCCCAGCGATCAATAAAAGTAGAAAGAAGTTTTGTGGGAAAAGATTTATCCGCGAAAATCCGCGGCGAAAGGTTTTGATTCTTAAACTGGCAACTGCCCACTGGCAACTGACTTACTTCATCACCCCGCGCTGCGCGATCCCAATATTATCCCGCGTCGAGTTCTTCACCAGATACATCATCTCGTCGGCCTGCCGGATAATATCGTGCGCCGTCCGCGCATCATGCGGATACGTCGCCAGCCCCATCGAAGCCCGCACATTGAGATTCAGACTTTCTTCGCGGCAAAAACTGCTCGCCCGCAAAGCGTCGCGCAAGCGCTTGGCCACAACCAGCGCCTGATCCTTGCTGGTCTGCGGCAGCAGCACCACAAATTCATCGCCGCCGTAGCGAAAGGCAAAATCAATCAGCCGCAACTGCGCCTTCACGAGATAGCCAATCTCTGCCAGCAGCTTGCTGCCAACCAGGTGCCCGTGGGTATCGTTCACCGTCTTGAAATGATCAAGATCGATAAACAGCACGCTGAACTCATACCCAAACCGCGACGACCGGTAAACCTCGGTGTCCAGCGTCTTGTAGAGATGCCGCGCATTGTAAAGACCCGTGCAGTCATCTGTAATCGTCAGCTCCTGGATGCGTTCCACCCAGCGCGCATTTTCAATCGCAATCGCCGCGTAGTCGCACAGCGACTGCAGGAAAAAAAGTTCCTGCTCGCTGAACTGCGACATGTCCACGTTCACCAGCTGGATCACACCCAGCACGCTCAGCTTCGAGCGCAGCGGCACGCAGATGATCGACTGCGTTTCCCACTGCGTGCTCTCGTCGATGCGCTTTGCAAATCTCGGATCGGCCGCTACATCGGGCACCACGAGCTGCTCGCCATGTTTCGCGACCCACCCGGCAATTCCCTCCCCCACTTTCAGCCGGACATTTTTCAACGCTTCCGCGGCCGGCCCCACCGCAATCGCGAAATAAAGTTCCGCGTGCTCATCGTCCACCATCAGCAGTGACCACGTATCCGGACGGAAATATTCCGCCATCTTTTCCATGATCGTCTGCAGAATCGAGTCGAGGTCCAGCGAAGACGTCAGCGCCTTGGCCACGTCGTGGAAAATCGTCAGCTCCTGGCTATGGCGGCTCAATTGTGTGCCGGTGGCCTCAGACATTCCCAGTTCCGTTTCCCTCAAGATGGATGGGGTAGTGATGCGAAAATTATATTCGGCGTTTCGTAATAGGGGCAATGACCGTTGGTAACCAGAACCCCTAAAGCTAACGCCATCAACAGCCTGGTAGGCCTCCGACCAAAGTTCAGCCATCCCCCAAGAGGGTCATTGCGATTCAGCCTGTCGTTCTAATTAGGCGCTGTCATTTTGAGCGAAGCGAAAGCCTGCCCTGAGCAAAGTCGAAGGGAACCTCATGTCCGCCGGCGCTGCCACCTGCACCGCAAGGCGTTTCCACCAGCGCCTTGAACGGGCTCCTCACGGTACGCCCCAACGGAAAGAGTAAAACGGAATTCCGCAGTCGACGCAGGGGGACTAAGAAGCGTAATCTTTTTCCAGCGGCAGCATGATCCTGCATCATTGACGGTCGCAGCAACGTCGGTCGAAGCAACTTTACCCAGCAGCGAAGAGGTACCGATGAAGACCCATCCCAAACTCGCAACCGCATCCCTGGCCTTGTGCCTGGCCGCAAGCTCATGGCTCACTCCCAGCGCCCGCGCCCAGGACAACAAAACCACAGCCGCCGAAACGGCCGCCTCCCACACCATCCCCGTTATCGACGGCGCCATCGGCACTTGCTCCGCCAACTTCACGGTCACTGACGCTGACGCCGCGCCCGTCTACAACGCTAAAATCCACGTCCACATCGCGTACGGGTTCATGTACATGCGAAAGATGGATCTCGAAATCGGCACCAACATCGATGGCAAAGCCCGCTTCACAGGCCTGCCCGCCCGCACCAAAGACGGCCTCGCCTTCCAGGCCTCCAAAGGCGACCGCGCTGGCACCGCCTTCGTCGATCCCTCCACCACCTGCAAAGCCGATCTAACCGTCGTCCTGCAAAAGAAAACCGAGTAGTGGATTGTGTAGGACGGACACTCCCTTCGGCTTCGCTCAGGGCAGGCTTTGTCCGTCAACCGCCGGCACCCACCACAACCCATGTGGGGATAGCGGCCCCTTCAACCTCGTTCGGGGAAGGCTCTCGGCAATCCCGTCGATCGAAGCTCGACCAGGCTTCCACCACTCGTGCCCGCACCTCGGTAACCGCCAAGACACCCTTCCCGCGTCCCCAACTGTGGCGTAGCCCGCGCCCTTGGCCTATGATTATTTTCGTGGGTCGAAATGTAGAAAGGTCCGACTGAGGCACGGCGTGGGAAAGTTCGGCGACAAATTCCGCAAAGAGCGCGAGCGCCTGGGCATCAAGCTCGAGGACGTTTCCAACTCCACCAAGATCGGCTCGCGCATGCTCCGCGCCATCGAAGAGGAGCACTTCGACCAGCTCCCCGGCGGCGTCTTCAACAAAGGCTTCATTCGCGCCTACGCCAAGCATCTGGGCCTCAACGAAGAAGAAACCATCACCGGGTATGTAGCCGCATTGAACCAGTTCAATAGCCAGGAGCTGGGCCCGGAAAGGTTCGCCGCGCAGCCCCCGGCAGCGGAACGCAGTTCCGGTCGCGATTCCGCCCAGCCCACTTCCGCTCAGCCCAGTTCCGGTCAGTCCGGTTCGGGTAAGCCCGGAGAACGCAGGAACGTCAGCGACCGCAGAAACGATCCCCGTCGGAGAACCTCCGACTCACGAGCCAGCAATCCGCACGACGAATTGCCCGGCCTGCAATTGCCCAAGGCCGAGCACGTCCGCCCCCGGCGCAAGATGGCGGTCTACTCCGATCTCGACGTCTCCCCCTGGAGACTGCCCGCTTTGATCGTGCTCTTGCTTGTTGCCGGCGCCTTCTGGTGGAGTCACTCCCGCAACGCCCGCGCCAATAGCGCCAGCCCGGCTGCCGCCGGCGTTTCGTCTTCGTCCACGGCGCCCGCCTCCACCCTGCTCACCCGCGCGGCGGTGGACAGCAATGACGCGCCCGGAACCGCAGCGGCGCCCTCGCGCGCCTCATCCCCCGTCCATGCCGCGAAAGCCGCAGCTCATCCCGGCTCGCCTTCTGCTTCTTCGCCATCCCCGTCGCCCCGGTCTTCCGAAGCTGCCGGCGCTGCCAATACCGCTGGCGCAAAAGAAGACGCAACCCAAACCGCGGACAACGCCGAGCCTTCCGCCGCCACTTCTCCCGCGCCCAAGCCAGGCGCCAATCTCACTCTGGTGATTCACGCTTCAGAAAACTCCTGGATCTCGGTCACTGCCGACGGCCAGCCCGTACTCCACGAAACTCTTATCGCCCCCGCCCACACCTCGGTCCGCGCCGCCCGCGAAATCATCGTCCGAGCCGGAAACGCCGCCGGCGTAACCTTCACCCTGAACGGCCAGGAGTTCCCTTCCCAAGGCGCCGAAGGCGAAGTAAAAACCCTGATCTTCGACAGCTCCGGCCTGCGCCCCGCCGCACCTCCTGCCACGGCTCCCGCAACCCCTGCACCCACCACCCCGCCCGCCGACCCCACCCGATAACGTCCCATCCCGATCTCATCCTCATCCCGAAAGTTCGCGCTCGCCCCGATGTCGTCCCTAAGTCCGCCTCAACCGTAACCGCAGACGACAAGACCACCACCCAAGTCCACCGATGAGGCAGTCGTCGCGAGCCGCGCACAACAAAGTCCTACAGTGAATCCCTGATTGACAATCATAGAATTGCCCGTCAGAATCACAGGCCGCGCTGGTGGAGGATACCGCCATGAAATCTACGGCTCGCCTTTCTGCAGTTGCCGCCCTGCTAGTCACGCTGGCCGTCTCGACATCCGCCTTCGCCAACAGTACGGCGTCAGCTTCCCCAAATCCTTTACAGATCAACTTAAGCAATATTTACAACCTGGGTAATTCTGGCGGAGCGATTATTTTCAACCCGGCCACCCAAACATTGTCGATGACCTCAACGATCACGAGCATCCAGTCTGGGGGGCAAGGCTACACGGGGGACTTCGGAACCATAACCTTCACGACCGGGGCGCTGGTATCGGGCAGTGTCTACGGCTTTGCGGAGTTCGGCAGCGGCACCTACACGATTACCACCAACGGAACGGACGGCCTGCCAAACGGCATTTTATTCTCGGGAACATTCACCAGAGCTCTCTGGCACGAGATCGGTCATACCGACGAGTACTACTTCAGCACGAGGGGATTCAACATTCACGAAACCACGGTGTTGGTAGCCGGGACCACGCAGTTCAATGTCCTGCAAGGAAACACCGTGATCCCCGAACCCAGCACCTGGGCTCTCCTGGGAACGGGGATACTGTTCGTGATAGGCGGCGCTCTTCATGGCAGGTTCCAACGCAGAACCGCAATCTCGGCGAGCTGACCAGTGCGTTCGGCGGTGGGGCCCAGCGCGGACGACGCGTATCTCCCCGTTCTGCCGAAGGCCGCTTCCCGCTCCCACTCGACCGCCCATCCCTTCCGCCCACCCCGCCAATTACGCTATTGGATTCAATCATTTGCAGTTAGCGTTAAAACCGTTGCGCGGAAGAAACTCGTCTGATAGCCTGTTTCTAGGGCCATCCCTCGATGCTAAAGCCCTTTCGCGACCGCGTAGATTTCCGCAGGTCCCGCCCTAGATAAAGTCCAGAACCTGGCTTAACCAGAGCCGCAAGGAGACATATAACTTGGCAGCAAACCGCTATTTATTCACTTCCGAATCGGTGACGGAAGGCCATCCCGATAAGATCGCCGACCAGATTTCTGACGCCATTCTCGACGCCTGCCTGACGGAAGACAATTTCAGCCGCGTCGCCTGCGAAACCCTTACCGCCACCGGCCTGGTCGTAATCGCTGGCGAAATCACCACCAAAGCGTATGTCGATTTCCAGAGCGTAGTCCGCGGCACCGTCGGCGCCATCGGCTACGACAACGCCGTCTACGGCTTCGACTGCAACACCTGCGCCGTCATCTCCAGCATCAACAAGCAATCCGGCGACATCGCCATGGGCGTAGACACCGGCGGCGCCGGCGACCAGGGCATGATGTTTGGCTATGCCTGCAACGAGAACGAGGAGCTGATGCCCACTCCCATCTCGCTGGCGCACAAGCTCGTCATGCGGCTCTCGCAGGTGCGCAAGAACGGAACCCTTCCCTTCCTTCGTCCCGACGGAAAATCCCAGGTCACAGTGGAATATGACGCGAACGGCAAAGTGCTGCGCATCGACGCGGTCGTCATCTCCACGCAGCACTCCGAAACCGTCGCCAACGACGAGTTGCGCGCCGGCATTCTGAAGCATGTGATTCAGGCCGTGCTTCCGGCTCACCTCCTCGATGAGGACACCAAGTACCACATCAATCCCACGGGACGCTTCGTCATCGGCGGCCCCATGGGCGACACCGGCTTGACCGGACGCAAGATCATCGTCGACACATACGGCGGCATGGGACGCCACGGCGGCGGGGCATTTTCCGGAAAGGACCCGACCAAGGTGGACCGCTCCGCGGCCTACATGGCGCGCCACATTGCGAAGAACGTTGTAGCTGCGAAGCTGGCTGACCGCTGCGAAGTGCAGCTGGCTTACGCCATCGGCGTGGCCGATCCTGTGAGCGTGCTGGTGGAAACCTTTGGCACGGCGAAAGTCGATCCCGCAATTATTCCGGACCTGGTGCGGGCGCATTTCAAGCTGACTCCGCGGGGAATCATCGACTCACTGAACCTGCGTCGGCCGATCTACAAGAAGACTGCAGCCTACGGACATTTCGGACGCAGCGACGCCGACTTCACCTGGGAAGCAACCGACAAAGCGGCGAAACTCGCCAGCGATGCGGGGGTGGGTCAGCCGGTGGCGGCGCGCAAGTAGGGCTTCGGGCGGAGCCTGCCCTGAGCGAAGCCGAAGGGGCAAATGCCCACTTCTCGCAAAAGACGCGAGAAATGGGGCACCCGGTTCTTCTTAGCGACCTTCGCGGCTGTTCTTTGCGACCTTTGCGGTTAAAAGCTTTACCGGCAAAGGGCAAAGGCGCAACCGCAAAGTTCGCGAAGAAAACCCGCAAAGGTCGCTAAGAAAAGCGAACCAAAGTGCCACTCGGCGCAAGCCGGAAGGCGCATGACCCAACGAGCATTTCGAAATTCTGAACGGATCCCGGAGTTTGTGTATTCTGCAAAAGTAGTGAAGCGGGCAACATAAAAACATTCTTATTGCCGTCGTCATCATCGCAATCGAATCCGGTAATCAGAATCTGGTAATCACGTTTCTAGTAATCAGAAATTTTCCGCGCGTAAAGCGCCACCGAGGAGAAGCATGTCAACCGCAGCAATCAATGGCGACATCAAGAACGTCGAACTGGCCGATTTAGGCAAGAAGCGCATCGAGTGGGCGAATCAGTCCATGAAGGTGTTGCAGATTATCCGCAAGGAATTCATCAAGAACCAGCCGTTGAAAGGCATCCGAGTTTCCGCCTGCCTGCACGTCACTGCCGAAACCGCGAACCTGGCCATCTGCCTGCGCGATGGCGGCGCGGACGTGGTGCTATGCGCCTCGAACCCTCTCTCCACTCAGGATGACGTCGCCGCCAGCCTGGTGCGCGATTCGAACATCCCCGTCTACGCCATCAAGGGCGAAGACAACGACACGTATTACAACCATATTCTGGCGGCCATCGACCACAAGCCGCACATCACCATGGATGATGGCGCCGACCTGGTCACCATCCTGCACACCAAACGCACCGACGCGCTCGAAGGCGTGATCGGCGGCACCGAAGAAACCACCACCGGCGTGATCCGGCTGCGAGCCATGGCGAAGGAAGGCGTCTTGAAGTTCCCCATCATCGCCGTGAATGACGCCGACACCAAGCATTTGTTCGACAATCGTTACGGTACGGGCCAGTCGACCATTGACGGCATTATCCGCGCCACCAATTTCCTGCTGGCGGGCTCAAAGTTCGTGGTCGCCGGCTACGGCTGGTGCGGCCGCGGATTGGCCAGCCGCGCCCGCGGCGCTGGAGCCGAAGTGATCGTCACCGAAGTCGATCCCACGAAAGCGCTCGAAGCCGTGATGGACGGTTTCCGCGTGATGTCGATGACCGAAGCGGCCAAACTGGGCGACGTGTTCTGCACCGTGACCGGCAACAAGAGCGTGCTCACCAAAGAACATTTCGACCTGATGAAAGATGGAGCGATCATCTCCAACTCCGGCCACTTCAACGTGGAAATCGATATCCCGGCGCTGGAGAAAATGTCATCGTCGAAACGCACCACGCGCACCTTCGTCGACGAATATTCCCTAAAGGACGGACGCAAGATCAACCTGCTGGGCGAAGGCCGCCTGATCAACCTGGCCGCGGCGGAGGGCCATCCCGCGTCAGTAATGGATATGTCCTTCGCCGACCAGGCGCTCTCGGTCGAGCACATGGTCAAGAACCACAAGAAGCTTGAGAAGACCGTCTACAAAGTCCCCGACGAACTCGACAAGCGCGTAGCCAAGCTGAAACTGGAGTCGATGGGAATCAAAATCGACAAGCTTACGCCCGAGCAGGAAGAGTATCTGGCGGGCTGGAGCGAAGGCACATAGTTCGCAGCAATCAGCACGCAGTCTTCGACCAACCGGGGCAGCTTAGGCTGCCCCGGTTGGTTTTGGAGGTAGAGGAATTAGTGTGGCGGCCGTTGAGTTCGAGCGCGATTTCAGTTCACCGGAGGTAGAATCAACCATGCCACAAGACTCGACCAGCGGCGTCCTCTCGCCTAGGCTTGCCCTCCTGGGCTTCTGTGATAGAGCGGAGACAATTAGGATTGGGCACCCGGCTTTCTGGCACTGGAATCTGATGGGTGTTTCCCTTTCTCGTGTGTTCTTCTTTTTTCCGATAAACCTGCGCGGCACGCGGGTTCTTCTTGCTATCCACCGACCGACAGGCGGGGAGAGCTTTCGGCTGATTTTTCGAGGATGCAACGGTGAGGCGCCCTTTGACCTTGTAATGAGAGTCGAAAGTTACGTCGTGTCAGCTGCGGATGGGGGTCCCATCGCTGAAACGGAGCACACTACCGGAATAGCCGACCAAGGTTGGGTCCTTCTTGCCAACGAGATCGTCACGGACTTTCTGGTGAACTCGCCGGGAGCGTATGAAGTGTTCTTGGCCAGTGCGGATGCGGAGCAGTTTGTGGCGACGGTTACTTTCGCTCACGCGCCCGTCGCGCCTTACACACCAGAAGAGATAACGGCGATAAGGAGTGACCCCCTCGCTGCGAAATTCGTGCGAGCGGAGTGGAAGTGCAAGTTCTGCGCAAGTGCGCTGAAGGCATACGCTGGAGTTGAACGGTCTGCTTCGCTTGAAGCTCAAGGATTCCGACTGAACAGTGAGATTCAGGAGGAGCAGTTTGTCTGTTCTTGTGGAAAAACTCGATTCAACACTGTCCCCATTAAGACGGGGCTCCATGGGCTCTTGAAACGAAATATCAGTCCACAGACCGCGAACATCTCATCCGTCAGGCTTTACGAACGAACGGCCCTTGAAGAATGGTGCAGGCAATTGCTGAAGTTGATCGAAGCCAATACAAGGGAGGAAGAGATCCAGATCTTTCTCGAGTCTCACGTCATTTTTTTTCATGTATTCATGCCGAAAAGGATATTTGTCAAACCCCCGATTCTCACCAAGTATTTCGCGGACTTTGCTGTGCTCAATGCACGCGATGAATTGCTGCTGGTGGAGATCGAGAGGCCGAGTTTAAGACTGGTAAAGAAGGACGGGGATATCACGGCTGATCTCGGCCATGCGTTCTACCAAGTGCGAACTTGGACGCAAGTGCTTGACGAGCATAGGGCCGCCGCGCTCGATGCCATCGATTTGAAGATTGATGAGGTCGCGAAGGTCAGAGGGGTCGTCGTTGCGGGGAGGAAGCCTTCTGACGAAAGGAAATTGAAGCTCCTTCGCGCGGTTTCAACGCCCGAAATTGAACTCTACACATACGATGATCTTCTGAGTTCAGTCACCGAACTCATAAAGCACGTGGCTAGCGCTTGAGGGCCACGCAGAAATCCAAAGACTACGACGGGAAAGATTGTGGCGCGCAAAATCCCCCACGTCTCGCAAAATACGCGAGACATGGGGCACCCAAGTTTCAGATGTGGACAGAGTCGGGACGGCTTTTTAAGGGCCGCCCCGTTTCTGCGTTCGGGGGGTGGGGCAACTTGTGGCGAAACTTGCTGAAAATTCTTTCAGCAGCGGATCGTTACACGCTAATAGCGGTTCTGCTGGACCCAGATGCGGACTTGCTCTTCGACGGAGAAGCGTCCGGCGACGGGGCGCGCGAAACGGGACTCCAGCGAAAAGGCGTGCGCTTCGAGCGGTACGGTGAAATGAAATTTCGTGTTGGCGAAGCAACGCACGAACAGGTCGACGTAACGATCCAGGCCCAGCACCTGGAACTGCACGGCGTGGACGAGTCCGTGAAACAGCGCGCGCTCTGTGATGGCCTCGTTGAAGACGATCACGTCGAGGAAGGTCAGAGAATCCATGTGCGTGACTTGCGGCAGATTGTCGAAACCCAGAGCTTTCGCCTTTTCGTAAAACGCCGGAGCGGGCACGCGCGCGCCCTTGAGCTCGGCGACGCGAATCTGGTCGAGCAGGGTTGCGGAGAAATACGGACCCATGACGGCTCGTTGGTGAGCGCTGAGCGGAGAGGCGAGTGTGGCGTAGTGTTCACGCTGTTCGCGCAGATAAGAGGAAACGCATTGGGCGGCCTCGAGCAACTGCGGCTCGGTGAGCTTGGGCGGTTGTGCGGGCTTGGGCGGCGGCATGCGGCGCTCCAGGCCGGAATAATATTCGTTCAGAGCGCTGGCGGCTTCGACCGATTTGCGCAGGAGTTCAGGCTCGCCGAAGCGGGCCAGGTCGTCCTGCGAGAAACGAAGGCGGAGCTGATGGGTGGCGCAATGGGCGCTAATGAGCTCGAGTTGGGCTTGCCGCAGCTCGGAATTCAGTTGAAGAATGGCAACTCTATCATCTGGGTTGTCCCAGGAATACATCGCAACACTCCTGCATCGAACAGCATTAAATTCGGGGAGGGGGCCGGGGATCCAAATATCCGGGGTCGAACATCCCAAGATCGAAATCCCTGGATCGAAATCCCAGGATCGCAATCCGAAGATTGGGATCCAAAATACTCTGTACAGCGTAATGGTTACATCGTAAACGTTATCGTGCGCATTGCCGGGGCCCTGGGACCTCACGTGCGGCGAAAACCCGGCAAACACTCCGCCGGGCGGATGAACCACCGGCGGCACCAAACCTGACATCAGAGGATGTAAAGCAGGGTAGGGCCCTTGTGCTACATTATTTATACAGCGTTACGTGTACATTGTCAATATAATAATTGACAAGCGGGCTGAATCGAGGGTAATCAAATGCCACGGCACCCGGACCCGGATCTTGAAGGACGCATTTTAGCCGCCGCCAGCAAGCTGTGGGCCAAGGGCGGCGAACAGGCTCTCACCATGCGCGCCGTGGCCAAAGCTGCGGGCACCAATACGCCCGCGCTCTACCGGCGGTTCAAAGACCGGAAAGACATTCTGCGGGCTCTGGTGCAGCGGATGCGGGCAGAGGTCACCGCCCTGGCGGAAGCTTCGCAGACGCCTGAAGAGATCTGCGAGCGCTATGTAGACTACGGAGTGAGCCATCCGCATGAATACGAGTTGTTCTATCAGCACGAATATGAACTCTTCCGCGCGTCGCGCGCCGGGCGGGCTCCCAGCCGCGAGACTCGGCCCGCACTGGACGCGGTGAGACGGAAGCTGGCCGAGAGGCTGGGCGGCATCCCCGACGATCACACCCGCCTGGCATTGGCGCTGTGGATGCTGGCGCACGGCATGGCGATGCTCATGATTGGAAGGTCGCTGCACGATTTCGAGCCCGGAGTGCGCGGCGTGTTCACCGCCGCGGTGGCGGCGCTGGTGCGCGAGAGCAAGAATTTATCGCGCAAGTGATGCGACTCGTCAGACAGAATGCGCTCGCCACGAAAGAACCCTTCACGCTCATTGCAGCAGTGCGCGCGTCTGCGCCAGTTGATTGCTCAGGTCCTGCTTCTCTTCCCATACACGCTTCGGATTTGGAATCAGGTCGGCGAGCTGCGGCGGCAAGTCGTGAAGTTCGGCCACAGTTGGCGCTTTGGACGCATTGAGGCCGGCCACGTAAAACAATATTGTCTTCGTCAACGCGGCAGAAGCTTGCGGGTCGTTGGAATATCGGCCGCGCAGGGCTTCCAGATCGCGTTTCGCGGCGGATGACCAATCGAGAGCGTCGGGGCCGAGTTGTTTGACTGCTTTCTGCAGCGCCGAACGTTGCGAGGCTGACAATTCTTCGGTGTGCAGGACAAACGCGATCGCCCGCAGGTGAGTCACCAGCAGGCTTTTTGCCGCCAGCGTGGCGAAAAGCGATCCGCCATTGGAGACGTCCTGCGAAAAACGCAATCCTGCTTTGATCGCGCTCACCGCGCCGTCTTTGTCCCCGCCGATCAACAGGTGAAAAGCATAGAGCACGTTCAGGCGGCCGAGAGCCAATGCGTTTCGGGCGTAGTCGACGGGCGTGTCTTCGCCGATGTAGTCCAGGCCCCAGTCACACTTGGGCAAGGCGGCGCCGCGGGTCATGGTTTCAAGAGCGGGCTTGTTTTTCTCGACCAGGTCTTTGTATTGGGAATCGTCGTAGGGGACGGGACCGTCGAGAATGCCGTTGAGCTTTTTCGCTTCGGCGTCGGTGATGGCGTAATCCTGCATCTGCGCGAATGCGGCGTAGTAGCGCAGGGCGGCGTTCTCGCCGAGACTCGGCTTCTGCTGGGCGAAGACTACGCCGGCGAGCGGGATTACGACCATTAGGATCAACGGAATCGGGCTGCGGATTTCGCGGATGAATGCGGATTTTTTTTCGGCAACGCGTGAAGTTTTCATAATTTTATTTTCTCCTTGCTGAGTTCGGCGAGGGCGCTGTGTCTATCTACGGGCAATGGCGCGGGCTTCGGCGGGAAGGCCATCCCGTCGATGGCGTCCTTGAATGAGGGCGCTGTGGCGAGCAACGCGTTGGCGGTGCGGATGGTTAGAGATTGAGATTTGACTAGTTGGTCCGCAATCGTAAAGGTTTCGACCGGTGGTGCGGGGCGGCCAGATCGTGCGTGGTAGGTGAGAACGGCTACCGCTACAACGGCGGCTGCGGTTGCGGCCCAGGCTGCGAGCACGAACCAACGTTGCGGCGCGTGGACCCGGCTTGCGGCCGGGAGCGGCTGCGGAGCCAGCGGACGAAACTGTTTTAGATGGGATTCGAATTTCTCGTCGATCGGCGGATCGCAAATTTGCCGGTCATCGACCCGCAGCTCGTCGATTCGCTCGTGATCGATTCGCTCGTGACCGGGGCGTTTGTCGGTCCGGCGTTCATCCTCGGGAATTGGCACAGGGGTCCTCCTTGTCATTCGGGGCTGGCAGCATGGTCTCGCGCAGCTTGGCGAGGGCGTAGCGGTAGCGCGACGCGGCGGTATTGGCGCTGATCTCCAACAGATCAGCGATCTGGGCGAAGGTGAGTTCTCCCCAAATGTGCAGGACGATGACCTCGCGCTGATCGTCCGGGAGGATGGACAGCGCGTGGCGAAGGTTATGTTCTGCGGCGTAGTCCCGGTCCGGAGGGGTGAACCAGACTGAGGTGGATCGGGCTGAGTCCGGGTCGAGGGGCGTGTGGCGATTTCGCACCTTGGCTTCGTTCAGCACGGCATTGCGAACGCAGGCGAACAGATAGGCTTTTTTGTCGAGGGCGTGGCGGAGCTTGCCGTCCTCGATCAATTTGAGGAAGACATGATGGAGCGCATCCTGGGCGCGGCTGCGTTCACCGGTGATGGCCGAAGCGAAAAGCAGCAGCGCCGCACCATGCTGGCGGTAGAGCGACTCGATCTCGGCGGTGTCGGTGTGGTCGGGGTCCACGATTCGGTCTCGATGATAGGACAATCGAGCGGGCTGAATTTGCGGGCTGAATTTGTCTAAAACTCTTGGGACTGCGGACAAATTAGAAGAGGCTGAAAATAGTGTCAGCCGGACGTTTAGTGGCGGAATGCCGACGTCCAAGGGTCGGAAGCGATAGCCGCATGCCTCCACCTTGCTGGAAATGGCAGGGCTCGCCGGCCGGTCCATTTCAGGGAGCGGCCGTTGTCGCGGAGTTGAAGGCCGGGCCGGAGGAGGCCTGCGCCCTGACTGATCGGCGCATCTAACAGCTGCCGGCTCGGATCTTTTGACTAACGTTGTAGAAGGTATTCACTCCCGTGAATCCGGCCGGAGCACCATTGATCCCGTACTCGGCGTTGCTGATCGTGTTCCCTGAAACGGCGGCCGCGGTGCACTCTACGCTGATACCGAATAAGGCGCCCGAAATCTTGTTTGCCTTGACGGTGGCGCCGTCCACACCGGTGACGATCCCTACATCCGGCTGCGAGGGAGAATATTCGGTTCCGGGTTCATTGATCTGGATCGTATTGCCTGAAATCGTCAAATCCATCTGAGCCTCGCCATCGTCGCGTATACCTGTGATAGGTAGTGGATAGGTGCCCAACCACCTGGGGCCGGAAATGAAGTTTGTTTCTACCGTCCCGCTCACCCCAAATAACCAAATGCCGATGCCGTTTCCGTCTTCGTCGGCCACCGAGTTCCCGAATACCTGGTTTCCAGTGATCTTTACCGTGAGCGTTCCATTCACTGACGTACCGAGACTGCCGGCAAAGATTCCCGAGGCGGAAGAGCTATTCTCGACCGTCACGGCCGTCTGGGTAGAAGAGGCATTCTCTGCCCAGATGCCAACTGTGCACCACTCGCCGAAAAAGGCTACATGATTCAGCGTTCCCGACGCCCCGGTTGCGTAATAGAATCCGACAATCGTTGAGGAGCAAGCTGTATCAGCAGGAGCACTGGGACCGGTGATAGAAAGGTTCTGAATATTCACAGTTCCCGCTGTGACCCAGATGACAGGCGTAATGGGACCAACCTGGCTATTGAACTCATCGATCCCGCTGGTTGTGGTCTGCATCCCATTGACGGCAGAAATGTTCGCGCCAGCCCCACCATATTCGCTCGAGCTGTCGAGTCCCTTGAGCGTTAAATCCTTCGAGATAATTACCTGTTCGGCATACTGACCAGCACAAATCATAATGGTTGAGCCCGCGGACGCCGATTTTACGGCCGCGCCGATCGTCGGGAAGCTGCCGGACTTGCAACTGCCGACGTAGTAGGTGCTGGCCGCTGCCGGATATGCGCCCACAACCAGCACGGCGAACAGCCAAATTGTCATTATCCTGTTTGTCGTTATCTTGGATGACATAAGTTCCCTTCTTTTCTTCTTTGCCGAACTTCTTTGGTGAACCTTACTTTGGCGAACCGCCCTGGACTGTCCAACAGCTAACGGTCGTAGAGCAAGCATTCCATTGCCACCCGGACGGACTGGCGCACCTAACAGTCGGTGGCGGTCTTTACCAGAACGTTGTAAAAGGTATTCGCTCCGGTGAATCCGGGCGGCACATAAAATAGCCCGAAATAGGAGTTGCTAATCGTGTTGCCTGAAACGGTGGCCGCGTAGCAATTAAAGAAGATGCCCGTATTGACGCCTGAAATCTTGTTGGACTTTACGGTGGCGCCGCCCACATTGACAAGAACCCCTATATCCCCGGTGTTGTAGTTGTAGAGTTCTGTCCGGTCGTTATTGACCTGGATCGTATTGCCTGAAATTGTTACATCCGTCGGAGACCCGCCGCTGTCGAATATGCCTGTGACAGACAAAGGGTAGGGAGCTTCTGAAGCGTTGCCGTCCGCGAACCTGGGCCCGGAAATGAAGTTACCTTCTACAGTCCCGCTCACCGAATATAAGAAAATGCCGTAAATGCCGTAGTTTACGTCCGGGGACGTCGGGAACAACTGGTTACCCTTGATCGTCACAGCCATCGTTCCATTCTGTAGCAGCAGACTGCCGGCAACGATTCCCGCAGCGGAAGAGCTGTTCTCGATTGTCACGGCCGTTTGGGCAAAAGAGGCATTCTCTGCCCAGATTCCAACTCCACACCCATCCCCGAAAAAGCCGACATGATTCAGCGTTCCCGACGCCCCGGTTGCGTAATAGAATCCGACGATCCTTTCGGGGCAACCCGCACCAGCGTAACCGTGGACCGCAAGGTTCTGAATATTCACGGTGCCCGCCGTGACCCAGATAACGGGCGCGAGGGGACCGAAATGGTCGTTCAGTTCATAGATGGGGCTGGTTGTCGTCTGCATCGAAGTGGGGGTAGCAATGTACGCGCCAGCCGCGCCGTCTGCGGCCGAGCTGTCGAGACCCTTGAGCGTCAAATCCTTCGAGATAATTACCTGTTCGGAGTAATAGCCAGGGCAAATCATAATGGTCGATCCTGCCGGCGCCGCCTTTACGGCCGCGCTGATCGTCGAGAAGCTCCCGGATTTGCAACTGCCAACGTAGTAGGTGCTGGCCGCTGCCGGGTAAACGCAAACCACCAGCACTGCCAACAAACAAATTGTCTTGAGTGACATAAGATCCTTTCTTTGGCTCTCTCTCGCGGTCGAACATGGCACTGGAGCGGTATTTCTACCTTGGCATTTTCCGATATTCCCGTAGCCTTGAACCCTTTTAGGCCGGCCAGTTCGCGGCATCCCTCTGTATGTAACAGCGCAAACTCTATCCCAAGAACCATCATCCACGCTGCACAAATTTTCTTCAGATCGTTTGAGGGCTCCTGGAGACCCGGCTGAGAACGCAGCCGAGGCGGTGCCGTTGGAGTTCATTCTTCACGAACTCATTTATCAGCGGCTTTCAGTAACCTCTGGAAGGTTACCCACCGACGCAACGAGTTATGGGGACAAACCCGCAGTCGCATCCCGTTGTCTCCTATCGCCCCTGGCACTCTGCTGACTACCTGAAAATAAGGCACTTATGGCGGGAACCCTGGACACTCTGGCGGAGTCTATGTTCTCAGACGTGCCGCGTCTGGCCGTAATCGACGGTAAGTGGTCGACGTGAAATATACGGACGCGGAGGGGTGGGAAATCCTATAATTGAGGGACGCCGGAGGATTATGGCGGGAGCAACCACCTTGGGAAATCTGGCGAGTCCGATCGCGGCGCAGACCCAGACACAGGAAGCGGCCGTGGTCGCCGAGTTGAAGGCTGGTTCGGAAGAGGCCTACGCCTGGCTGATTGGGGAATTTCAGCAGCCGGTGTATGGGCTGGTCTACCGGATCGTGGGCGATCCTTCGGACGCGGCTGAGACGGCACAGGAAGTTTTCCTGAAAGTGTTTCGCGGGATGAAACAGTTTCATGGACAGTCCAGCCTGAAGACCTGGATTTATCGAATTGCGCTGCACGAAGCGGCGAACCGGAGACGGTGGTGGTTTCGCCACAAGGCGCAGGAAACTTCGATTGAGCCGGCCGATTCGGACTGCATGGTGGAAGGGTCGCAGCAGATGCAGGTGGCGCTGACCGATCATGCGGAGTCTCCGTTCGATAACGTCGCGCATCACGAAGTGCGGCGCAGAGTGGAAGAGGAATTGAGAAAAGTTCCGGAGCCCTACCGGACGACGCTGGTGCTGCGCGATCTGGAAGAAATGTCGTATGAGGAAATTGCCGAGGTGCTCGAGATTTCTCTGGGCACGGTGAAATCGCGATTGACGCGCGGGCGAGAGGCGCTGAAGCAGCGGCTGACGCCTTACATCCGGCAGGTGGGCGCGGAAATGGGATTGACGGCTCCGCAGGATAAAGACGAAGAGGGGCCGCGGGTTTCTGGTGGGGGGAGAAGGGTAGAGGTGACGCGATGAGTGCACGAGAAATGCGGTGCACGGAGGCGAAGGAGCTGTTCTCGCCGTACCTGGATGGAGCGGTCACGGGCCGGCAGATGCTGGGAGTGGAGCGGCATTTGGCGGGCTGCACGGCTTGCCGGCAGGAATACCAGCTTTTGCGCGAGACGCAGCGCATGCTGGTGAGCGTGGGAAGAGCGAAGGCTCCGGAAGATTTGGGATTGAAGTTGCGGCTGGCGATTTCGCGGGAGGCCGCGCATGCGCGGCAGCCGCTGCAGGGTCCGCTGGTGCGGCTGGAAAATGCGCTGAATGCGTTTATGGTTCCGGCGGCGGCGGGATTTTTGGCTTCGCTGGTGATTTTTGGCGTGGTGATGGCGTTCTTTTACGTGCCCACCTTGCAGGCGAATAGTCAGGACGTGCCGCTGGTGATGGTGAACCAGGCGCCGGAGTTGCAGCAGAGTTCGTTCGGCATGAATCCGATTAACGACGACTCGCTGGTGATCGAGGCCTACATTGACGCCAACGGGCGGGTGCAGGATTACCGCATTCTGTCGGATCCCGATAACTCCAAGAAGTTGGCGCCGCAAGAGAAGAGCATGCTGATTGATTTTATGACCTTCACTACGTTCCGTCCGGCATTGTCGATGGGCAAGCCGACGGCGGGGCGGGCGGTGTTGTCGTTTTCGAAGATCAGCGTCAGAGGATAGCGGATCGCTCCCCACCCTTCGACTGCGCTCAGGGCAGGCTTTCTCGCAAAGGACGCGAGAAATGGGGCACCCGGAGATTCTTATCCCGCCATTCTTATCCCGGAAGCAGCCTTCGTATTTTCCTGGCGACTCGCAGCAGACGCGGGAAGCGTTCGCCTGCCGCGAGTTTCAGGAGCTTTTCAGGAACGAATTGATTGCGCAGGCCGACGTTGTCGTAATGGCCGGTGAGATCGACAAAAGCGAATTGTGAGGAACTCGTTTTTCGAAGACAGAACTGAGAGTAAGGCAGCGCGTAGATCGTGGCGCCGACTGCTTCCGCAAAATATACGGCAAACGGGAATACCAGCGTCGGCTCAAATCTGGTGTTGTGCTCCCACACCGATCTGGTAAAGTCATCGCCGCCCAGAAAGCCTCCGTTGCGAACTTTGGGGTAGACACGAATCAAATCAATGGCGATGCCCTTCAAGGTATGGTCAGCATCGATGTAGGCAAAATCCAGTTCGCCGTCGGCGATCTGGTCGATCACTTCGGTAGTCTTGCCTCGCAAGATCATTCGCTTGGCGGCCGCGAAATCGGTCTTCGTTTTTGCTTCCTGGAAAAACGCCTCTAGTTCCGAATCCTCATTGTTGGACGGCTTGTTCCAGTCACTCAAGTGCCTCCAGGGGTCGACCATGTAATACCGCGTCAAACCGGGGCAACGCTGCAACATGACCGCCGCGAAATCTCCGCGGTAGACGCCTATTTCGGCCATCTGCCGCACTCCGCAGGACTGGATAAATTCAACCCAGAGTTCCAGTCGGGATTTCGAGCTCGAAACACAATGCTTGAGAAGTTGTTCTGGCGAATCAAGCTGTCGAGTTGCGTCCGCGATAGGAGTGCTCGGGTCTTCTTGCGACTGATTCCCCGCGGATTCCATTCCTAAGTGAAGCATTCTGCACCTGCCTCGAAGTGTACACTGGGCCGGCCGATTCGATCGTTCCAGCAAAACGAGTGACACGGTTCGAGCTTCCCAAGAAAAGCAAAGTGGTAGCGCGACCGACCGACTCAGCCCGAGGGGGGCGGAACCGCTAAGGTGTGGAAGAAGGCCCGATCAATGGGGCGGTGGGGATGGACCTGCGCGGCGTAGAGTCGGTATTTTGCTGCGTGCAATAGCTTGGTGACCTCGGCGGAGTTCTCGGCCGAGACTTCGCACCAGATCGTCGGCCGGGCTTCCTTCAATAGTCTTCCAGCGCCCTTCAGAACACTTGCCTCGTGGGTCTCCGCGTCGATCTTTAAAACAGAGGGTGCGGGAAAATGCTCCAGAAGAAAATCCAACGTCAATGAAACGGTGGCCTGAACGCGGCGCGCTCCAGTTGCCTGAGTCGACCCCGCGGCCTCGATTAAGTAGTTCGACGCCCTGGCCCTCTCGGCGATGGCCAGCTTGGAGATTCGGTTTGAATCCGAAATTGAGGCGCACAGAACCTCAACCTTCGCACACGGGTATCGGCGGGCATCGAGCCGCTGAGAGGAACGATTGATCAAATCGGCAAGCCAAAGATCGGGTTCGATGGCGAGCACCGATCCCGATTTTCCCGCGAGCGCGGCGGCACAAAAACTGAACAGTCCGACGTTGGCACCCACGTCCCACACCACCGAACCCGGCTTCACGATCTCTTCCACCATGTCGTAGAGCATGGGGTCCACTCGTGACATGGCCGACCAGTAGCGCAGGCCGGCCTCGGGCGTGACATAGATGGGGAGACGCCCAAATTTCGATGGGAGGCGGCGACGCAGCACAACTCCTCTGCTCAGATGTTCCGCCAAGCTACGAAAGCTCATGGCACCCTTAGGGAACAAGTAATATATCCCGATTCTCACCACCCATCCAACCGCCGTGCCGGGGTTTCGTCGATCCACAACTTTCGCAGGAAATCCTATGATCCCGTGCAGTAGGGCTAGTGATTTGATTTGCGGCAAGTTAAACGGGGCGCGACTCAACCCGTGTGAAGCGTTCTTTCAGGCGAAGAAAGGGCGACTCGAAGTAGCGGTAGGAAAGCGCCGCCATGGCGAAAGTCATCAACAGACTCAAGCACCAGTAGCCGAGAAAAGCGCGCAGATTGTGCACGGCTCCTCCCCACAGTTTCACGGCAACATGGATCGCAAGCATGTGAAACACGTAGAGGCCGTAGGAAATTTTGCCCAGATAACGAAGCCAGCGTGGTGCGACCGGCGAGCCCAACGCGGAGAGAAAGATCAGGCAGGCGCCGACCGCGATGGCTGGAAAACCCAAGAGCATGAAGCGGCGGGACAGGCCGTAAAGAAGCCCAGCGGCCAGCCAGAGTCCACAACCTGCCAACAAGAGCATCAGCCGCGAAGGCCATCCAAACGTCATCGGCTTCTTCCCCAGGAGCACTGCGGCCGCGATGCCGAGAGCCAGAGGATCGAGCCGGGTGAGAGTGCAACTGGCAATGAAAACTTCAGAATGCTGGGCGCGCGCGCAGCCAAACAGAACTTGCCGCGCAAGTGTGGCGGTGGCCAACAAGGCCACAACGGCGTAGAGCAATCGTTTCCGTTGGCCCCCTTTCGATAGGAACGCCGGCCACAGCAGGTAGAACTGCTCCTCCAGGCTGACGCTCCATAAAGGCCACATCAGCGATGCAACCCGGAAATGGAGCGGAAGCCAGTTCCCTAACATGAACACGAACGCGAGTGCATACTTGAGGGGGAAATATTGGCTGGAGTCGACCAGGGGCAGCAATACTGCGATCAGAAGCGCGAAAAAATACAACGGCCAAATGCGAAGTATGCGTCGCAGGTAAAAGAACCGCAGGTTAAGTTTTCCGCACTGCTCCTGCTCGCGCAGCAAGAGTTCGGAGATCAGGTAAGCGCTGAGAAGAAAGAAAAGGTCTACTCCGAATCTTCCGGCGGAAGCCGCGCCCGCGATCAAGCCGGCGAACGGAACACCGCGCGCTGCAAAATAGGCCGCGTCGTTGCCTCCGAGGGTGTGAAAAACGAAAACGGCAAAGAAAGCAAAGAAGCGAAGGCAATCCAGTTCAGGACGATAGAAGCGCCCGCGCTGCGCACCTGCATCGTTGCCAGCTTCCGGCGTTGCAGGGATGGACATTTCTGGGTGCTTGAGATCTTAGCATTGGAAAAGAAAATTTCCGCCTCGGGAGTGTCTACTTCGACGCCGATTTCAGAACTACAGTATTTCGTTCGTCGCCGGCAATGAGGCGATAGAACTTTCTGAGTTCTTCCGTCTTGTCCACCGGGACGCTCAACTCCTTCACTTCGAATGTCCGGCTATAGTCGATCACGTTGCCTTTGACTTCGGTCTTCGAGTGATAACTGGCGAAGCTATAGTCGGCATCGACGGCCGGGGGCAGGTCGTCCACTTCGTAGCCGGGCGGAATCGTGATTTCAAACTTGTCGGTATCGCGCGAAGGACCTTCGAATTCCACGGGAAACTTTCGCGGCTCCTTCGTCTCCAGAAAGCCCTGCGCCTTCACCCCGAGCACGCGCGGCCGCACCAGGAGAAGGTTGCCGGCATTCTTGGCGTAACTGGCGGACTCGAACGAGTAGTTGAGGCCGAAGGGCTGATCCGTGAGCGTCTGATTAATCACCGTGGCCTTGGTGATGCGAAACGTGGAGAGCGAGCCGGCCAGCAGGCTCTCGATCGGCTTGATGCGGTCTGTATCTTTAGTGGTTTCGCGCAGCGCGCCCCGTTCCGAACGAGCCCGGTCGCCGACCCGCACCTCTTTGACATCGCCGCGCAGTGTACCGCTGGCGTCGAGGGTCAGAGTCCCGGTGCGTTGGATGCTGTTCATGCCCGAAGGCTGCTGCGGAAGCGCGATCAGTTCCCCGCCATCGGGTGTCACCAGCAGGCCGTAATTAGCTTGCAGGTAGCCACCGATCTGACCGAAGGGCGTTAGCTCGTTCGTGGGATCAAAGAAAAGAATTCTGCCCAGCTTGGGATGCTGCAACGTGGCGATCAGCGAAGGGTCGGTGACGCCGTCGGGCAGCTTGATGGCAGTAATGACATGGTTAAAGCCATCGTGCGCGGGCATGTCGCGCGTAATTGCGCCGCGGTTGGTATTAATCACCACGTAGTAGGAGTCGACGCCAATTTCCCGCAGCATGGAGCGCAGCAGCGTCGCTTTATCCTTACAGTCGCCGTAATGATGCGAGAAAACATCGGGCGCCGGGTGCGGTTGCCAGCCACCGATGCCGAGTTCGATGGCCACATAACGAATGTCGTGCTGTACGAATTGAGCGAGGGCCTGCATCTTCTGCAGTTGGTCGCTCTTCGAAGAAGTTAGCATGGCCACTTCCTGCTTGATTTCCGGCGAGGCATCAAGGCGTCCGCTGGCCAGGCTGCCATACCATTTGCCAATGTCATCCCAGGCCGCAAATCCGTTCACCGCGCGGCCGCCGGACGGAAAGAAAGATACAACCATCTGGCCCACCACACCGCTGACAGGGGGCATCTCCGGTTCCCGGCGCACGCCCTTCACGTCGCTCACGGTCCAGCGCCACAGGTTGTTCCCGGCCTCGACTGGTTTGGCCTCCGGGTAGTTGAGCCACGAAAACTTGAACTCCCAACCGGCAGGAAGCTGCAGCGAATAGTGGCTCTCCCGCACGGGATCTGGCTCCTGGAAGCGCCAAATATCCTGCAGATGGAAAGGCAACTCCTCGACCTCGTACTCGTAACCTACGATGTTGCCTGGTTCGGCTGCCGGGATTTGCAGAACCCTTAACTTGACGTTGTCCACAAGTTCGCCGCCTCCTGAGAGCGACCGGTCCACGGCGTCTTTGTCTTTGACTTCGTAGTCCTTGCCCTGCGCGGGGATGCACCAGCCGTGCAGACTCTTGATTTTTCTCTGTGGATTAAAGTAAACAGCGACGAAGCCGTGTTCGCGGCCGTTGGGCCGCAGAATTTTATAGGCTTCACGAACCTGCGTTCTGATCTTGTCGGTCGAAAGTACGGTTACATTGGTCTCGGAATACAGCAAGACGGCGTCTGTCTTTTCGTCGTAGGAAGACACCGGCGCGTTGACCAGGGCATGCATCCAAGATGGAGCATCCCCACCCGCCGCAGCCGGCACTGCGCAAGCCATGACGCATAGAAGCCCAAAGACGGCGCCGAGCGGTAGCCCTCGCCGGGCATCGTTGCCCGCGTTAGTATCAGCTTTAGTTGCTGGCGCTGGCCGTTCCGGGTTGCAGCAGGAGTTGTTCTTCATCTCCGGTCCTCACCGTCTGGAAAAAATTTCGCAGCGCCGTGTAGTACTTCTGCTCAAGAACCATGAGGTCGATGTTCAGCTTCCGGTTCACGTGCACCGAACCATTGCCGCTCTCCACCTTCAAGCCATAGAGAACAACCTTTGCATCGTGGATTTGTGGCGGTGGTACGCTGCTTACTCTCCAACCTGTGGGAAGCTCGATGGTCACGTCGTCAATCTTCTCGTGCGGATATTGAAAATAGATGGGGTGTACTCGCTCGGCATGCTCAAAAACGCGCTTCTCGTTGGCCGCGAAGAAACCAATCGGAAGAACAGCGCGTTTCCCCGCGCTTGATACCCAGCCAGGAATCTTGACGTCAAGTTCCGCCACCAGCGGCGCTTCCGAACTGGCCCAGTCCGGTTTATTGGTCAACTCTATCTCGGCCGCCGCGGGGATCTGTTCCTTGAGTTCGTCTTCGAGGAATTTCTTTCGTTCCACCTCGTCCATGTTGCGTTCTTCGAGCCGCCGGTACATGCCTTCGAGTCCGGTGTAGGTGACGGTCAGCTTGCCTTCGAGGTCACCCGTGTCGGAGAGCTTCAGTTTCGCATTCCGCAGGATCTGAGACTCCGCGCTCTCGGGGAGCGTGGTTGTGATCCACGTTCCGCCGTCGCCATCCAGCCGCAGTCCCGGCGTTCCAGTTTCTGCCCAGGTCAGCAAGCCATAGGGCGTGAACTCGGCTCCTGGATCGAAATAGAGATCCTTGCCATTCAGTTTGACCAGAACTACGTTGGCATCCAGCTTTTCAGCTTGCATGGTCACGGGAGTAAAGAAATATTGCCGGCGGTCGGAAACCCAGCAGCCGTATGCCTCGAATCCGGCGGCGCGAACCAACGCCAGATATAACCATGTGAGTTGCCCACCCTCACCGTAGCCGCGCTTCCACACTTCCTCGACATTCGTCGCCAGCTTCTCTTTGTCTCGTTTTTCTTCTTGCTCGGTCTTGCGGACCTCGTAGGAGGTGTTGCGGATCTGCTGCACCCGGTCATAGATTTTTCGCAGTTTCGCCTCTGGAGCATCATTCGGCGAAATAATCTGTCCGACCGCTTCTTCCATAGCCTTGCGCTTGCCCACAAAGCCTTCCAGAGCGCCATTCCGCTTCTTCCCCACTTGTTTCCAGAACCGGTTCGTGTCCTTTTCGGGCAAGTCCATGGAATAGATAAAATCCACTCGCGATTTCACCTCGTTCTCGGGGGGCATGAAATCTTCTCTTTGAAACGCGGGAATATCATGAGCTTCCATGCGGACGATATGGTCCGGGCCCTCCGCAGGCATAGTGGAGCCGGCGGGCAGAAGGTGCCAGGTCCAGCGCAGGTTAAAGGTGTTCGGATAGCTGTTACTGTACGGCTTCAGCGAGAACTTCGCGCTCTTGGTAAACAGCTCGTCGGTCAGGATCCAGTTCGAATCGAAAAGGGCATTCTCCTTGAGATCGTAAGTGTAGTAATACTCGATGATGCCGCCGGGTTGGACGTTGGGAAGCGTGAAGGTCTTCGCAAGATACCTCGCTCCGCGGCTCTTTTCGATCGTCTTCTCGAAAACCTTTCCGTCAAAATCCCGAATGGAGCCGTCGGGTCTGATGGTGCGGGCATGGATGCCAATAACGTTATTCCTGTCCTTCACGAAGACGATCTCGATGTCGGCATACTTGCGCCCTTCTTCGGTCAGGATTTTGACCCGGTAGTAATCGTCTTCATGAGAGGTGCGGCCGTTGTCATCCCGGTCGACCTGACGATAGAGAATGATGGCGGGCGCGCCCGGGGCCTTGGGATCGCCGGTCATCTTCAATTCGTCGGGATTGACGGGTTGAAATCCAGTGCCCGCCCACAACGAGCAAGGGCAAGCCGCGGCCAGGGCAAGAACGAACATGACGGCGAACCACAAGAACTTGAAGCGACGAGTAGACATGGCGCCTCTTATGCAAGAGTGCGTTCGGCGTGGACCCAGGGACCTCAAGGGGAAGGAGAGGCCGCACGGAGGTTCCACATATCGAGTTGCACGCTACCGCAGAGCGTGCGATCTGTATGGCTGGCGAGATTACAGAGGCTTTCCGCCCCTGTCAAGGTGATTCGTACTTATCGATAGCGGTAATCTCAGGTGAAAATGTAGGATGGGACCTGATGAAGAATATGACCCGGGTTGCGTTTCTAGTGTTGAGTACCGCCCTGTGCAATCTTGGCTGGGCACAATCGTCGGCTACGCCTCTTTCCCCTACACGCCCCCCTACACCCGCGAAAAAGCATCTTCTGGTAATTGGGGAAGAAAAAGGATACCGGCACGAAGCGGTTTCCCACGCGATGGCTACGATCGAGCGGTTAGGAACAGAGACGGGGTTGTGGGACACCACGCTCCGCACCGACACCGAAGTTCTGACCAAGAAGAAGCTGGAATACAACGCCAAGGATCTGAACGATTTCGACGCGGTACTTTTCTACACTGGCGGCGACCTCGAAATGGACGCACAGCAGAAGGCGGACTTCATCTCGTTCATCCACGATGATGGCAAGGGATTTATCGGAGTGCACAGCGCCGCCATTACTTTCGTCGACTGGCCGGAATATGGAGACATGATCGGTGGCTATTACGACGAGCATCCGTGGCTCACCTTCGACGCGCCGATTATTGTGGAAGACCCGAGTTTTCCGGGCATGCAGCAATGGCCGCATGCGTTCGTGCTCCGCGACGAGATTTATCAGATGAGAAATTATTCGCGCGACAAACTACGGGTTCTAATGCGGCTCGACGTGAGCAAGCTTGATATGAAGAATAAGAATGTCCGCCGCACGGATGGCGACTTCGCGGTAACCTGGGCGAAGATGTACGGCAAAGGACGGGTCTATTACACGACGCTGGGCCACGTGAAAGAAAACTGGGACAAGCCGGAATTTCAGCAGATGATTACCGAGGCAATCGCATGGGCCATGGGGCTGGAGAATGCGGATGTGACGCCGCGGCCGTTGCCGGGAAACTAGAGCGCCTGAAGAGAGCAAAATGCCAACTCCGATAACGCGTAGAGGTTTTGTGAAGACACTTGCGGCCGGTCTGGCTGCGACGGCAGCTCCCTTGCGGGCATCGACTCGCCTCAACGTTGGCATTGGCACTTACAGCTATCACAATCTTTCGATGGACGCGATGATTGTGCAGTTGAACGCTCTCGGGGTCCGGGAAATCGAAATGTCGCGCGGTGAGTTCATGTTAATGAACCATCCCACCGACGAGCTGTTTCGTTCGGCTCGCGCCAAGTTCGATGAGGCGGGAATACGCTGCGTGTCCTATTACACGGCGACCATCAAAGAAGATACCGACCTCGAAAATGCCGTTCGGTTCGCCAAAATCCTCGGCGTTAGTAATATTACCGGCGACGCGACTGGCGGCATCCTGAATCGAATCGACCGCCGCCTTACGCAGGAAAAGTTGACCTTCGGAATCCATAACCATTACTTCAAAGGCCAGAAATTCGCGTACGAGAGTCCTGAGGACGTTCTGAATGCGCTCCGGGGACTTTCCAACACGGTTGGCGCCACCGCGGATGTAGGACACTTCGCATCCTGCGGCCACGATCCCGTAGATGCGTTGCGTAAATTGGGTCCGCGCCTGAAACTGGTTCACCTCAAGGACATTCAGGCCGTGGATGGAGAAGTGAACGTGCTCCTCGGAAAAGGAATCTCGAAGATTCCTGAAGTGATGACGGAACTACGCCGCCAGAACTTCGCCGGACTCGTCGCTGTGGAATACGAAAAAGAAGGCGACGTAAACGAAGACATGCGGCAGGACATGGAATTCGCGCGCAAGCTGGCCTAGCGCGTCGAAAATTTCCGTCCCATATATTTTCGCCAGATATGTTCCGGCGGCGCTGCCCTCAATTGCTGGCGACAGGTGATTTGTCGGGAGGAGTCGCAGCCTTCTTCTCCGGAATCAAGTCTTTCGGCGGCACTTTGGCGTCATAGACGAGATTGAAGAAGCCGACCATCATTTCATCCCAGCTCTGCTGACCCCAAATCACAGTTTTCGTAGGATCCGGATTCTCCGGATTATCCGCCGAATTGTCGAAGTGCGCCGTGCACTCGATCTTCGTACCCTTCGGTAGAACGAGCGGTTCTTCCAGGTTGTACCAGAGCTGCCAGTGCCAGTTGTACGCCGGCACGCGCAAGAGGGTCCGCGTCTCGCCGTTAGGAAATACCACCCGGTATTCGAAATCCTTGCCGCGCGTATGCATATGGGGATGCAGGCCAGCCAACGTTACTTCGTGGGCGACCTCAAACGAGGCGTCCACGCGGTAATTCGGATCGCCGGGAGGAATCTTGAACGTGCCGTTCACCGCGGAAAGAGTTTGCACTCGCTCCTTCGGCACTTCTTTCGCCAGGACCAGCCCGAGCTTGGTGCGGTCCATCACAGGTTTTCCGTTCGGCGTGTAGTGCACTTCGAACACGATGTCCGACCCCGCCTTGATCAACTTCCCCTGACCCGGCTGCAGGATTTCCGCAGGCTGGCCCGGCGCGTAGCCGACCAAAAAATCACTGGGCAGAGCGCTGGTGTCGGCCTTGCCGTCTTTCTCCGGCGGAGCTTCAAAAAAGACTCCGGGCTTTTGATCTTTGAAATAGTTCGATCCCGGTTCGCGCACATACGCGATGATGTGGTGCACCACGGCGCGCTCCGTCGGACGCACTTCGGCGGCCTGCACCCACGTGTCCTTGGTGAAGCCCGTGGGCACAATGGCGTACTGGTATTCCACCATGCCCGACGCAGGCACCGGGAACGCCTTCGGGAGCTGGAAAACCACATCCGGCTTTGGGATGCCCCAACCTTCGGTGAAGTTGAGCGGAGCCGGCATATCCTTCATATCGCCCTTCGGCGCGCCGGCCGTGACCCACGCCACAATCGTTCTGATGTCTTCATTGCTGAGCGCGCGATTGTTGGAGAAATGTCCGTATTGCGGGTCGGCGTACCACGGCGGCATGATTTTATGCTGCACCGCCAGCTTGATCGCCCCCGTCCAGGGACGAACATCTTCATACGTCAGCATAGAGAACGGCCCCGCCTCGCCCGGCCGGTGACAACTCTGACAATGTTTCTGCAGGATCGGAGCGACGTCCTTGGTAAACGTCAAGCCCGTGCCACCCATCTGTCCAAACAAAGGCGCCGCCAAACAAGCCGCCAAGCCGAGCGAGAGCGCGATCCGGTTCATGAAGGTTTTTCCTCGCCGCTATTCTACAGAATAATCGGCGCGAGCTCCCGATTAATGAAGGAACTGCGCCAGGAGTATCTCGCTAGACTTCTTGCGATCTGGGGTTTGACCCTCCGGCGGGAAGCACTTAAACTTGATTACGTTTCCGCTTTCGTCTGGCGGCGGGCCGGCGGCGGTCGTCGAGCGGAGCTTCACGCAGTAGCCATCCTGGGGAGGTTTTTCCTGAGTTTACGGGTTCGAGGGCCGATTCTGGCGGCTTTGTTGGGGCTGCTGGCGCCGCTGTGCGCGGGGCAGGGCAATTCTCCCATTTCCCTGGATACCACCAACGAAACCCTGTTCGCGGTCCTGGCCGCGGTGAACGCCTGCGGGTTCGATGACGGTTTAGCGATTTCCGACCCGGTGCGGCTTGAGATTCGGGCGGAGGTGGAAAAAAATCTGAAGTCGTCGGATGATGCCCAGGCTACCGCCAACGCGCTGTGCGACTTCTACCAATCGACCCGGGGCAATGGCGCGGCCCACGACCTGTCGCAGTATATTTCGCTGGCGCTTTATCTGCAGGGCCCGCCGAATTTTCTACCGAAGGTGAAGGAAGACGAGATGCCTCCGGATGCGGGTCCGATCGCGGGGTTCGGGGCGCTCCTGGAAAAGTTCTACGAAAAAGCGGGATTGCACGCCATCTGGGAACGGCACAAGAACAACTATGCGGCCATGGCCAGCCGCTACCACGCACCGCTGGCCAAGATGGTGTTCGATACCGAGATCTACCTGAAGCTGCAATCGGGAGGATACCTGGGGCGCAACTTTACGGTCTACCTGGATTTCATGGGTGATCCCAGCCTGACGAACGCGCGCAACTACGGAACGGACTACGACGTGGTGGTGTTCCCCTCGCCGGACTCGGCGGCGGGCTCGCCGCTGAAAATGAATGAGATCCGGCATACCTTCCTCCACTACCTGCTGGATCCGCTGGCGGAAAAGCATCCCATGGCGATCAAGCGGCTGGAGCCGCTGCTGCAGTCGGTGAAGCGCGCACCGCTCCAGGAGGGCTTCCGCACGGATATTTCCTTGCTGGTGACCGAATGCCTGGTGCGGGCCATCGAGATTCGCACCACCGGTTCCAAGCAGACCGCGGAAGCGATGCGAACCCAGGCTGTGGACGATGCGGTGCGGCAGGGTTACATCCTGACCAGGTATTTCTACAACGCGCTGGTGGCGTTCGAGAAAGATCCCGCGGGGCTGCGCAGCGCCTATCCCGACATACTCGATGCCGTGGATGTAAGAAAAGAAGAAAAAGAGGCCGCGGCGGTAGATTTCGCAACCTCCGCATCGCCGGAATTGCTGCAACTGTCGCGGCTGCAGGATCGCCAGATGCTGGTGAATGCGGAGAAGCGGCTGGCCGCGGGCGATACCAAGGGCGCACGGGAATTGGCCCAGCAAGCAATGGACAAAAAGATCGGCGACCAGGGGCGGGCTCTGTTCATCCTGGCGGAAGTGGCGGTGGCCAATAAAGACATGCCGGCCGCGCTGGATAATTTCCACAAAGCCATCGCGCAAGCCAAGGAAGCCAGGGTGATCGCGTGGTCGCACGTGTACCTGGGACGGATTCTGGATTTGAAGGATGACCGCCCTGCCGCCGTGATCGAGTACCAGGCAGCATTGACGGCAGGCGGACAGTTGCCGGAGATCAAAGCGGCGGCGGAACGAGGGCTGGCACGGGCCTATGAGCCTCCCGCAGCGAAACCTCAGTAGGCGGGCTTTGATTCCGGTTACAATGCCGGGTTGCTCTACGGCAATGGGCAGCAACGTCAGTTGAGATTCGAAGATGTTCAAAGGCATAGGAGAACGCATGAACCGAGCAGCGATGATAGTGGCGGTGTTGGGGATATCGGCCTGGAGCCTGGGGCAGACCGCGAACAAACCTGCGCAGAGTGGGCAGGCGACACCGGCAAGCGGACAGACCACACCAGCGGCCGGACAGGCGGCAGCAGCGCCGCAGGGCAAACGCCCACCACAGGCCAAAACGAAAGAAGAATATGACGCCTACAACGCCGCCAAGGCCTTGCCGGACGGTGCATCTCGGGAAAAGGCGGCCGACGATTTCGCCAAGAAGTTTCCCGACAGCGAGTTGCGCATGGTGCTCTACGAAGCGGCAATGAATTCCTATCAGCAAGCCAACAACGCTGACAAAATGATGGAAATGGCGCGAAAGGTTCTGTCGTACGACCCCGACCAACCGGAGGCACTGGTGGGCGTGGCTCAGGTTCTGGCGGAACGAACCCACGACACCGACCTGGACAGAGACCAGCGAATTGACGAAGCCAAGAAAGACGCCCAGCGCGCCCTGGTCACGGTAGACACAGACATTCCGACAGCAGGCCTGCCGCCCGACCAGGTTGCGCTCTACAAGGCGTTTCTACGATCGGAAGCGTACTCGATCATCGGTGCAATCGAATACAACGCCAAGGCATGGACCGACGCCGAGGCCGACCTGCGCAAATCCATTGACGCATTTCCGCAGCAGGTGGATCCGGTCGCGGTGCTGCGGCTTTCTCTGGCTCTGGACCAGCAGACGAAATATGCAGAAGCTCTCAAGTATGCCAACCAGGCCGTCGATTTAACCAAGGAAGGCACCACTGCGGGAAAAGCCGCGCGTGACGAAAAAGACCGGCTGACCCGGCTCAACAGTGGCACGGCGCCGGGACAGACTCCAGCGCCGAAATAGGGTTCCCGGTGCTGCCATGGTTGTTGGCGGAGCCCGGGCCCGGTATTGGACCCAGCATGAACGAACGGGAAATCACCGCGCTGGAAGCGGCTTTGAACTACCACTTTCACCGCCGGGCGGTGGTGGAGCAGGCTCTCACCCACAGTTCGCAGGCGCGCGAGCAGGAGTCGCAACAGGCCGGCGAAAGTAAATATAAGGTCAGCGATAACGAACAACTGGAGTTTCTGGGCGACGCCGTGCTCTCGCTCATCACCAGCGAAGAGCTTTTTCAGCGCCTTCCTCATTTTCGCGAGGGCGAACTTTCCAAGCTGCGCGCGCATCTAGTAAGTGAGCGGCATTTGATCCAGGTGGCGCAGCAGTTGGAACTCGGCCACTACTTGCGCCTGGGCCGCGGGGAAGAAAAGAGCGGCGGCCGGGGTAAAACGGCTCTGCTGGTAGACGCGCTTGAAGCCATCCTGGCGGCAATTTATCTGGATG
The DNA here is from genome assembly GCA_963719575.1 of uncultured Acidobacteriaceae bacterium. GTDB lineage: Bacteria > Acidobacteriota > Terriglobia > Terriglobales > Acidobacteriaceae > Sulfotelmatobacter. The sequence continues at coordinate 10,830 of CAVRCN010000016.1, read as the reverse complement.
GCGGGCTGGATGCCGCGCGCGAGTTCGTGCTGCGGGAAATTGTTGCGCCCGAACTGGAGCGCATGGCCTTGAAAGGCGGCGCGCTCCCGGTCACGGATTTCAAGTCTGCTCTGCAGGAAGCGTTGCAGGGCCTGGGGTTGCCCCAGCCCTCGTACGTGTTGGTGGAGGAAGCAGGACCGCAGCACCGCAAGACGTTTACCGTGGAAGTCCGTCTGAACATGAAGGACGGCAAACTGCAGGGAGAGTTCGTGGGACGGGCACAGGGTTCGACCAAGAAAACCGCCGAACAGGATGCAGCGCGGCAACTGCTGACCTACCTGGCTTCGCGCTCGAAGCCTGCGGCAGACAAGGTGCACGCGGAAACGGCGGAGAAATAAAGTTCATGGATTCAGCTGACGACCAACTCGCGCCAACCGGCACCGGCACTGCGGCGGACGAATCCATTCCCGCCGCGGCGGAGCCCGTGCGCGCGGATTCCGGCACCAAAGTCGAGACTGCGGTCGAAACTGATAACGTCGACCAACCCGACGTCGGCCAACCCGTTGCCACGCGGCCCATCGCGACCAGCAACGACGGCCACCACGATCTGGTTCGGACTCTTGGATCGGATCTGATCGGTTCGGTGCAATCCCTGCTGGGCACGGTGGTGATCGCGGTCTTCGTCATCACCTTCATCGTGCAGGCATTCCAGATTCCTTCCGAATCCATGATGGATACGCTGCTGGTGGGCGATTATCTTTTAGTAAATAAGCTCTGCTATGGCGAACGCAATCCGGATAATTATCTGGTGCCGTACCAGAACATCGCGCGCGGCGACATCATTGTGTTTCACTACCCGGTGGATCCCAAGCAGCATTTCGTGAAGCGCGTCATCGGCATTCCGGGAGATAAACTCCGGCTGGTGAACAAGCAAGTCTTCATCAATGGCGTTCCACTGAAGGAGCCTTACGTGCGGTTTCTGTTTCCTCCCGACAATATGTTCCGCGACAACTTTCCGCGGCTCGACGCTCCCATCACCCTGGGCCTGGAGGGAAAGTGGTGGCTGGAGATGCGGAAGCTGGTGGAAGATGGCCAGCTGATTGTTCCGCAAGGACACTACTTCGTGATGGGAGACAACCGCGACGACAGCGAAGACAGCCGCTATTGGGGCTTTGTGCCGCGCGAGAATATCATCGGAAGGCCGCTGTTGATTTACTGGTCGGTGCGAACCTGGGACGCAAATCCGGAGGCTTCCTGGAGTGGCAAGCTCTACCACATCGCGTACGCGCTGACGCATGTGTTTCAGATCACGCGCTGGAACCGGGCACTGCGGCTGGTACACTAGACTGGTCTGACCGCGCGACTTTTCTTGCGCTGGCAGGCTCTCGGAACGGTCATCTAGGCGAAACACATCTTGGCGAAGAAACAGAACATTGCGGAAAGCGTCGAAGAACCGAAGCCGAAGAAGCCCCGGGTCGAGCTAACTTCGAAGGACGACGATTCCGAAACCGTCGAAGAACAGAAACCGAAAGAAACGATGGTGGAGTTTCTGTCCTCGCTGGCTGCCGTGCTGGTCACCGGACTCTTCATCATCACCTTCGTCATGCAGGCGTTTGAGATTCCATCCAGCTCGATGGAAAACACGCTCCTGATCGGCGACCACGTGTTCGTGAACCGGATACAGTTTGCGCCCAAGAGCTCGTGGGTAGGGCCGCTGCTTCCCTATCGCGACATCCAGCACGGGGACATTGTTGTGTTCCTGCACCCCGATCCCGCCGAGGCTGGAATGTACGTGGTGAAGCGCATCATCGGGATCCCTGGCGACCACATTCATCTGCGCAATGGAACGGTTTTCCGGAACGGCGAGGCGTTGAAGGAACCCTACGTCTACTACAGTCCAGATTTCATGCCCAATGCCTACCGGGACGACTTTCCCGCAGTGCCGCCTTCGGAGTCCTACAACGTGACTCCCGCATGGGAAGAAGAGCTGCCCACGCACATCCAGGACGGCGATCTGGTGGTGCCTCCTGGGCACTATTTCGCCATGGGAGATCATCGCGACGTCAGCCTCGACAGCCGCTTCTGGGGCTTCATCCCGAAGGCAAACGTGATTGGACGGCCCATGTTCATCTATTGGTCGTTTGAAACGCCGGACCGGCAATATTTGAAAACCGGCTGGGGCGATCGTCTTCTATTTGCCGGCAAAGAGATCGTTCACTTCTTCGACGAAACGCGGTGGTCTCGCACTCTTCGGGTCGTACGGTGAAGTTGTTCTCTTCCAAACGCCGCATGGCTGTTGCGGCAGTGCTGCTACTGCTGTTGTTTTTGCTGCGCCCTGGAGCCTCCCGCCTGAAGTCGCGCATCGCCGCGTCGATCGGCGCGGGGCTGGCGCGTCCCGTGGAAATTGGATCGGTGCACCTGCGATTGCTGCCGCGCCCGGGCTTCGACCTCGAAAACGTTGTGGTCTACGACGATCCCGCATTCGGCCAGGAACCCATGCTGCGCGCGCCCGAAGTCACCGCCGACTTGCGGCTGATCTCCCTGCTCAGAGGCCGCCTCGAGATTGCGCGGTTGGACGTGAACGACCCCAGCCTCAATCTGGTGCACGGCGAAAATGGACGCTGGAACCTGGAAGCCCTGCTCGAGCGCACCGCTCACGTCCCCCTTGCCCCCACCGCAAAAGCCAAGTCAGAGGCGCGGCCGGCTTTCCCTTACATTCAGGTGAGTTCGGGACGGATCAATTTTAAGATCGGACAGGAAAAGAAACCCTACGCCCTGACCAACGCCGACTTCGCGCTGTGGCAGGAATCGGAAAATACCTGGGGGATACGGCTGAAGGCGGAACCCTTCCGCAGCGATGTGAATCTGAATGATACCGGCACGTTGCGAGTGAACGGAACCTGGCAGCGGGCGCTCAGCCTGCGCCAGACTCCCTTGCAGTTGAGTGTGGAATGGGACCGTCCGCAACTGGGGCAGCTCACAAAATTCCTCAGCGGCGAAGATAAGGGCTGGCGCGGAGGCCTGCAGTTGGACATGACGCTGGCGGGAACTCCCGCCAATCTGCAGGTGAGCAGCGACATTTCGATTCGGGATTTCCGCCGCTACGACATTTCAAACGCTCAGACGCTTCCTGTGGCGGCGCATTGTGACGGAAGATACAGTTCCCTCGATCATGTGGTTCATGAAGTTTTTTGCCGGCTTCCGGTGGGAAACGGCCAGCTCACATTGAAGGGCGATGTGGGTCTGCCGGCAAGCCATCGCTACGATCTGGTGCTGAACGCGGAGGAAGTGCCCGCCAGCGCGCTGGTCGCACTGGCCCAGCATGCCAAGAGAAGTTTGCCGGAGGATCTGGCGGCCAACGGCGAAGTTCGCGGCAGCCTGATGATGCAGAGGAATGGACCGGCGGGTGGAGCGCCCAAATTTTCGGGGAGTGGAGAGATCATCGGCCTTCACCTGGCCTCGGCAAGCACCAGGGCGGGATTGGACGCGGCCAGTATCCCTTTGAGCTTCATCGCAGCCGGATCGGTCGACCATGGACTCGCGGAGCATGGACTCGCGGAGCGTGGGCTGGCAGCAAACGCGGAGCCAGCCCTGCAGTTCGGCCCGTTTGCGCTGGCGAGCGGACGCGCCACATCTCCGGTGGCGCGCGGCTGGTTCGGACTCTCCGGGTATCGGATTACGCTTCTCGGCGAAGCCGAAGTCGGACACACGCTGCGGATCGCCAGGTTGTTTGGATTGCCGGCACTCGCCGCAACCGCAGATGGCCAGGCTCAGGTCGATTTGCAGATTGCAGGAACATGGCATGGCTGGATGGAAGGGACACGCGCAAGTTTCTCCAATCTTCCCCAACCGCAAGTGACTGGAACGGCGAAGCTGCATAACGTGCGCGTTGAAGTGCGCGGAGTGGAGGAACCGTTCGAGATTTCCTCGGCCAACCTGCAGCTATTGCCCGGCAAAGTGCGGGTCACCAAATTGGCCGCGAGCGCTGCTCATGCGCTCTGGACCGGGTCGCTGGAATTGCCGCGTGGCTGCGGAACGCCGGGTGCCTGCACCATCAGCTTTGATCTTTCCACGAACCAGCTGAAATTGAGTGACGCGGCGCAGTGGGTGAATCCGCGCCCAAAGCCGCGGCCCTGGTACCGTCTGCCGGCGGGCAACGACCAACCAGCACCGACATTTTTCACCAGCCTGCACGCTGAGGGCGGCGTCACCGCCAGCCGCTTGCTGTTGAGAGGCATCGCCGCGAATCATGTTTCGGCCGACGTATCATTGGATGCCGGGAAGCTCCAGCTCTCCGACCTGCGCGGAGAATTGCTGGGCGGAAAGCACCGTGGCCAATGGCAGGCGGATTTCAGCGTGAGGCCAGCGGTCTACTCCGGCAGCGGCACTCTGACTGGAATTGCCCTGCAACAACTTGCCAACGCTATGCACGACGATTGGATTGCAGGTACGGCAAGCGGAAACTATGAGATCACCGCATCGGGCGCCACTTCTTCCGGCTTCTGGAACTCTGCGGAAGGAATCGTGCAGTTCGACGTGCGCGACGGCATGTTGCCGCATCTGCTTCTGGTGAGCGATGGGGATCCGTTGAAGGTTGACCAAATGCAAGGCCGCGCGCATTTGGAAGAAGGCAAGATTGAGATTAAGGAAGCCAGGCTGGATTCTCCATCCGGAAAATTTCAGTTGAGCGGCACGGCTTTGCTAACCCGTGAACTCGACCTGAAACTCACCAGCAAGCCCGACGCCGCCGGCGCCGCGAAGACCTATGCGGTCGGCGGAACGGTTGCGGAACCGCGAGTGACGCAGGTTTCCAGTCCGGAGACGCAGGCGCAGCTGAAATAGCCCGCGCTGAAATAACCGAGGCTGAAGTAACAGTGAGCCGCAGCCTCCTAGGGCTGATATCCCGGCCCGCGCAGCACTTTCCCCGGAAGCGCCCCCGTCATTTTGCCCTGCTCAATTACGGGGACGCCGTTCACCAGAACATATTCCATCCCTTCAGAAAGCTGATTGGGATTGTCGAAGGTCGCCAGGTCGCGCACGGTTGCAGGGTCGAACACCACCACGTCAGCCCACATGCCAGCCTTCAGAACGCCGCGATCGGTCAGTCGCAAACGCTGCGCGGCCAGCGCGGTAAACTTGCGGATCGCATCTTCCAGCGTGAGCGCCTTTTCTTCGCGGACATATTTTCGCAAAATGCGCGGGAACGTGCCGTAGGCGCGAGGATGCGGGTGCTCCTGACCCAAAATTCCGTCCGGCGACGTACCAGAAGAATCGTTGTCGATCGCGACCCATGGCTGCTGCAGCGCCAGAGTCACGTCGGGCTGCGACATCCCAAACACAGCGACGTCCGCAAACGGATCTTCGATGAGAAAATCAAACAGCGCATCCATGGGATCCTTATTCCAGAGTTTCGCAATCTCCGAAAGCCGCTTGCCTTGCAGCGGCACCAGCTTGGGATTCTGCGCCACTCCGATCATCACGGCCTCGGGCCCGGGAATCTCCTGCCATTCGTTGTCCCAACCTTTCGAAGGCGTGAGCATGTCTTTGCGGATGCGCGCGCGGGTTGCAGGATCCTTCAACCGCTCCACCATTTTCGCCGTCCCGCCTTCGTGCGCCCACGCGGGAATGAACGCCGAAAAATCGTTGTACCAGGCGGTGTAAGCATAAGTATCGGCGGTCACGTCGGCGCCGGCAGCGCGGGCCGCATTAATCTTGGCCACGACTTCCGGCATGCGTCCCCAGTTATTTTTCCCGGCAACTTTGATGTGCCATATCTCCACCGGGACGTGGCCTTCGCGGCCGATGCGCAGCGCTTCGTCGATGGCCTCGAGCACCGAATCGCTCTCGTTGCGCATGTGCGTCGAGTAGATGCCCCCGAATTTCCCCGCCTCAGTGGCGAGCGCGATCAACTCCTCTGTTTTCGCGTAAGGCGCGGGGGCATATTCCAGCGCGGTGGATACGCCGACCGCGCCGTCTTTCATGGCCTCGCGCACCAGCGTCTTCATCTGCTCCAGTTGTTCGGGAGTAGGCTGCCTATTTTCCTCGCCAAGCACAATGGCGCGGACGGTTGTAGCGCCAACATAACTCGCAAGATTAATGCCCATGCCCTGTTTTTCCAGCCGCGCAAAATATTGCCGGAAGGTCCGCCAGTCAGGCGTGATTTTGTAGTGCTCGTAAGCGGAATGCCCACTCTGAATGAGCGCATCGTTGAGCGGCGCAATGGAATCGCCCTCGCCCGTAATCTCGGTCGTGATGCCTTGGTAAATCTTCGATGGCAGGCGCGGGTCGACCAGAATCGTCATCTCCGATTGGCCCAGCATGTCGATGAAACCGGGCGCGACCACTTTGCCGGCGGCGTCAATGGTGCGCTTGCGAGGCTCGGCAGCGAGATTGCCGATGGCAGCAACTTTTCCCTCGCGGATGCCAATGTCACCGGAATACCAGGGCGAGCCAGTGCCGTCGATGATGTGCCCATTCGTGATGACAACGTCGAAGGCGGGCGTTCGCGCCGGCGTTTGTGCCAACAACGTGCAACACGTTGCCAGCAGAATCACCAGGACCATCGCACGACACAGTTTGAAATCAGATTTCATTTTCGCCTCTCTTTCAGAACAAGCGTAATCAGCTCTCTCCACGATCCGCGTCCATGTCAACGTCAACGTCAACGCGAAGCCTCAGCTGCCTTCTTCCGCCGGCAGGCCGCACCCAGCGCGATCCAGATTCCCAGCGCCAGCCATTCATACACCGTGAAGTGTCCGGGCACGAGCGGGACAATTTTCATCAGCAACATCGCCATTCCCACGAGCAATCCAAACACAGCAATGCCGCGCTCCATCGCCGAAAGCTCAATGCGGCTCGACTGCACTCCCGCTCGCCCCAGGTAAAGACAAGCCAAACAGGTGGCCGACCATCCAATCGCGCACGCGACCGAGCCGACCTCGGTAATCGGCACCAGGATGGCATCTCCGAGCAGCATGCAGGCTGCCGTGGCCACTCCCACACAGAGCACTGCGGTAGAAGGCGTCTGATGCCGGGGATGAATCCTGCCCGCGCCGGCATCGATCAGGCCGCGCCGTCCCAGGGCAAACACAAGCCGGCTGGCCGCCACGAAATTTCCGTTGAAGCATTTGAACAACGACAACAAAGCGGCGGCAAGAATAATGTTGACGATCCAGCGCGAACCCACCGCCTGCTGAAAAGCCACGGCCGTCATGAACTTCTCGCCGATCAGCGCGTGCCACGGAGCCACGAACCCCACCGCGGCAACAATGCAAGTGTAGAAAAGAATGCCAACGAAAATAGCCATCCAGATGGCGCGAAAAAAACTGCGGCCCCGGAAATCTGGGTTCGCTTCTTCCGCGGCTTTGCTCACCGACTCAAATCCAGTCATGAAATAAGGAACAATTTGAAGCACCAGCAAAATCGAAACGAACGGAGTGTGCGTGAACAGCGGCGGAAAGTTGCGTGGCGATCCGCGGCTCACGCCGATGGCGACGAACACGATAAACAGAGCCAGCGTCCCAAAGCTGGTCCAGTTCTGAAAAGTGGCGCTCAGGCGTATGCCCCGGTAATTCAGCACGGTGAGCAGCCCAGTGAGTGCAAGTCCGATAACCAGGTGCGGCAGATAAACCGGGCGCCCGGCAACGCGGTAGATCTCCAGCGAATCCAGCCGCGGAAAAATGTATCCTGCAATGCGGCCCACTGCCACCGCTTCCCACGGGCAAACGATGAAGTAAGCGAGCATCATCATCCAACCCGTGCCAAAGCTGATGCCGCGCGAAAACGCCGCCGAAGTGTAGGCGACTTCGCCAGCAGCGTCGGGCATGGCCATCACCAGCTTGCCGTAAACCCAACCGATAGGCATTAACACTGCGCCGCCAATGGCAAAGCCCAACAGCGCTCCCATCGACCCGCCGCGGCCGAGCCAGTCGTCCATAACAACCAGCCAACCCACGCCCACCATGGTGCCCCAGCCTAACGTGAAGTAGTCGGTGACGCGCAGTTTGCGGGCAAGAGTATTCACGGATTCTGTGGAGGTTTCGCTTGCTGGTCGGGAAAGCGGCGATTATAAAGCATTCCGGGATCACGCATTTCGGGTTTCTGGGCGCGGGTTTCCGCATGTTAAAATTGAAGTAAGCTCTGCGTGATATCTCAACCTCTGAACCTCGCGTGTCACCATGCGCATGTGAACACAAGAATAGTTCCGCTGGTAGTGTGGCTGCCCTTATCGTCTAGTCCGACCGAAAGCAAATGACACATTCACCCAAATCGCGTGGACGCGTGCTCAGCGGCATGCGCTCGACCGGAAAACTGCATCTCGGCAACTACGTGGGAGCGCTGGATAACTGGGTGCGCATGCAGGACGAGTACCAATGCTTTTTTATGGTGGCCGACTGGCACGCTCTTACCACCGACTATGCTGACACCTCCGGCATAAAAGAGAATTCGCTCGATGTCGTGCTCGACTGGCTGGCAGCGGGGCTCGATCCAGAAAAGTCGGTGATCTTCATCCAGTCGCATGTGCCAGCGCATGCCGAACTGCATCTGCTGTTCTCCATGATCACTCCTCTGGGATGGCTGGAGCGGGTTCCGTCGTATAAAGAGCAGCAGGAAAACATCAAGGGCAAAGACTTGAAAACGTATGGATTCCTGGGTTATCCCTGCCTGCAGGCAGCGGACATTTTAATCTACAAAGCCGATGTCGTGCCGGTTGGTGAAGATCAAGTGGCGCACGTGGAGTTGACGCGGGAGATTGCGCGGCGTTTCAACGGGTTCTACGGGAAATCTGGGGATGTCTTTCCTGAACCCAAGTCGCTGCTCACTCCAGCCGCGAAGTTGCCGGGCACCGACGGGCGCAAAATGTCGAAGTCCTACGGCAACACGATCCTGCTGACTGATCCCGAGCCGGTGGTGCGGCAGAAGTTGAAGACCATGGTGACCGATCCGGCTCGCGTGCGGCGCACAGACCCGGGAAACCCCGACGTGTGTCCAGTCGGCGATCTGCACAATATTTTCAGCAGCAAAGACACGCTTGCAAAAGTAAACCAAGGTTGCCGCTCAGCTGGCATCGGATGCATCGAGTGCAAAAGCTGGGCCGCCGACTCCCTGGTAAAGCTGCTGACCCCCATGCAGGAGCGCCGCCGCAAATTTGAGGAGAATCCAGCCCTCGCCTGGGATATTCTTGAAGACGGCACGAACCGCGCGCGCGAGGCCGCAGGTGAGACAATGAAGCAGGTGCGGGCAGCCATGGGGATGTCGCAGGAACGTGGACTGGGCAAGGGTTCCAACTAGGGTTCAAACGAGATGACCGAAGGAATCAAAGTCATGACGTTCCGCAGATCGAGCAGGCGAGCTTGTTTCTCCCGCTGTCATTGTGGCAGCGGGTGCGACGTCAGCCGAGCACAAAAAAGCGCAAAGCGATTCCCCGTTCTCCGTCGCGGTCACCGACGTCTACGACGGCCCGCTCGACCTTCTGCTCGACCTCATCCGCAAGCAGGACATCGATATTTACGACATCCCGATCGGGCGCATCACCGCGCAATACCTGGCATATGTCGAAAAGATTCGCGAACTGGACGTAAACGTAGCCGCGGATTTCATCTACATGGCGTCGGTGCTGATTCACATCAAGTCGAAGATGCTGCTGCCGCGCGATCCGCTGGCAGCCCCAGGCGAAGAAGAAGATCCGCGCACCGAACTGGTGAATCGTCTGCTGGAACACGAAAAGTTCAAGTCGGCGGCGCAAATGCTTTTGCAGAAACAGCAGATCGAAGACGCAGTGCTGTCGAATCCCTCCTTGAAAGAATTCATGGAGGCGGAAGGCACAGAGCCGGAAATCGCCGCCGACGTAATCGATCTCGTCAAAACATTCCAGCAAGTGTTGGAGCGCGTGCGCACGCGCCCCATGATCAACGTCGACGAAGAAACCGTCACCGTCGGCCAGATGATCGACTACCTGCGTCGCCGCCTCTCGCTGGAAAATCGCCCCATCCGCCTGAAGCAGCTATTAATGCGCGTCCCTTCGCGCCAGGCACTGGTATGCATGTTCCTCGCGTTGCTCGAGATGGTGCGATTGCAGGCCATTCAAGTACGCCAGGAACGTCTCTTCGCCGAAATCGCAGTGCGCAAGCACGTCGGCTTCGACGCAATCATGAATGAGCAAGCCGCGGTCCGCGACGATTGGAAGTAGGAGCAGTTGTATAAGCGCCCACGATGCCGGCACGCAGTGCTCTTACTGGCAACCGGCAACTGACAACTGGCAACTGACTTATGAGTCTTAAAGCCCAACTCGAAGCCATCATCTACGCCGCGGAAACTCCGATCACCCTCGACCAAATGTTCGACCTCGTCAAGGAGTCAGTCACCGCGGCGGGCGCGGCCGACGAAGCCGAGGCCAAGTCGCGCGTGCGCTTCAGCCTAGAAGAACTGCTGGGCGAGTACGGCAGCCCCGACCATGGCATCGAAATTCGCCAGGTCGCCGGCGGATACCGCATGTCCACCAAGCCCGAGCAGCACGAAGTAGTGCGGGCCTTCGCCAAAAGCCTGAAACCGCCGATCCGGCTTTCGCTGCCCGCGCTCGAAACCCTCGCCGTCATCGCCTACAAACAGCCCGTCACCGTCCCCGAAATCAGCGACATCCGCGGCGTCGATTCCGGCGGCGTAATCAGCACTCTGCTCGATCGCAAACTCATCACCACCGCCGGCCGCAAGCAGGTGATCGGACGCCCCATTCTTTACAAGACCACCAAAGAATTCCTGATGCGCTTCGGACTGAAAGACGTCAGCGAACTCCCCAGCATGGAAGAGTTCGAAAAACTGGTAGCGGAATCCTTCCAGGCAGAACTGATTCCC
>CAVRCN010000015.1:0-8869 GCA_963719575.1 uncultured Acidobacteriaceae bacterium | reverse complement strand
TGTTTATGCTGACGCCCTTCGTTCAGCGTATTGCTTCTGGTCGGCGTCAGACCCCAGTTGCAAGGGATCCTTTTCCATCAAAAAACTCTTGATGTTCAAAAAACTGGCGTTGTTGAGATCGACTTTACCGGCTGGAACATTGGTCTCCAGCGCCGCGATAATCCGGTTTCTGCCTCGTTCCAGTTCCTGCTCGCTGGTTTCCTGCACCGAGAGGTCGATCAGAATCTCATTGCTTCCCTGGCCGCCCAGCGACTGCAGACGCGCATTGTGCAGGCCGACTCGATCCAGTTCCGCACGTAACGCGTTGTCGTTGGGCGGGTGCGAAAACTTGACATAAACCAGCGTTCCGCCGCGAAAATCCACGCCCCACGGGATGCCATGCCAGAACAACATGGAAAACACTCCCGCCAAGCTGAATACCAGTGAAAAGGCGAGAAAATACCACTTTTTCCCGAGAAAATCTACATTAGGATTGCGAAAGAACTCCACCTGTTGTCTAGCCCCTTATCTATCTATGACTTAGCTTGAATTTAGTCGTTGAGAGATTGAGTCATTGAATCATTGAAAACCTGTGGCTCCGGTTCCTCAAATTCTCAATCGCCTAGCTCTTCAATCACTCAATGACTCAATCACTCAATGACTCAATTCCTTAAATGCTTAGCGCCTGCCCACGCTCATGCCGTCCGAGCACGTAATCAAAGATCACTCGCGAAACGAATACCGCCGTGAACAGATTCGCCAGCAGACCGAACGTCAGAGTCGTGGCGAAGCCCTTGACTGGCCCCGTGCCGAAGATGAACAGGATCGCGGCAGAAACAATGGTAGTTACGTGCGTGTCGACGATGGTGATCCAGGCGTGGCTAAAACCCTGATCCACGGCCGAAGGCGGGGTTTTGCCGTTGCGTAATTCCTCGCGGATGCGCTCGAAGATCAGCACATTGGAATCCACACCCATGCCGACGGTAAGAATGACCCCCGCGATTCCGGGCAAGGTTAACACTGCTCCGAAGTAGCCCATGAATCCCAACAGGATAATCAGATTCAACAGCAGCGCAACATCGGCGTTGATGCCCGCTCCGCGGTAATAGACCAGCATAAAAATGAGCACGGCAAGCATGCCATAGACCGAGGCACGCACCCCGGCGCGAATGGAATCGCTGCCCAACGAGGGGCCGACCACACTCTCGTTCAGATACTTGATGCCCGCCGGCAGCGCGCCGGAACGCAGGATCATGGAAAGATCCTTGGCGGACTGCTCGCTCATGTGGCCGCCGCTGATTTCGCCGCGATCGCGGATGGCCTCATGGATGTTGGCAACTTCCTGCACTTTGCCGTCGAGCACTACCGCAAGGCTATCGCCGACATGCGACGAAGTGAAGTTGTAGAAACGCCTTCCGCCTTCGCCGGTCAGCGTGAAACTCACACTTGGCTGCCCATTCTGGTCGCGGCTGGGCTCGGCATCGCGAAGATCTTTGCCGCTCACCGCCGAGACTCGCGAAACCAGATACCACGCGTCGCCGCTGTCGCTGGCCTCGCCCGGAGCCGGATGACCCGGTAGAAGCATTGCATCCGGCGGAAGCACTCCACCCTTATCCTGCAGGGCCGCTTGTTCGCTGGGGTAAGGCCCGCCCAGCGACTGCTTGATCTCCAGCATGGCGGTGGACTGCATGATATCCCTTACGCGCCCGGGATCGTCCACGTCAGGCAGTTGCACGAGAATCTGATAATCGCCGAGGCCATGTTCCTGAATTGTGGGTTCGTTCACGCCCAACTGGTCGATGCGGTTGCGGATGGTCTCGATTGCCTGCGTCACCGCCTTGTTTTTCAGTTCGGTGAGCAGGCTGGGCTTCATGGTGAGGCTCCAGGTGTTGTCGGCGCCCGAGGTGATGTCGTATTCCGGCAGACGATCCTGCACGATGCCCAACAGGTCGGTACGCGAACCCGGAGGCACACCTTTCAGCACAATGTGGTCAGGATGGTTCGTGGGATCGGGCTTGGTGATGTCTGCAAAATTGATTTTCTTCTTGTTGAGCTGATCCTTGAGCACTTCGACCGCATTGTCGGAATCCGCGTTGACTGCATCATTCACCTGCACTTGCAGGATGAGGTGGGTTCCGCCGGTCAAATCCAGGCCGAGATGAATGTTCTTGGTGACCGCGGCCAGCAGCCCTTTTCCCGATAAGCTTTGCGGAATACCGAAGATCCCGAACACAAAGAAAAACAGGATCCCGATGATCGCCAACATTTTCCAGAGAAGATTCTTGTTCATGAAAGCGCTTCTTTATGATTTCTTGAAAACAATTTGCAGCAACATACCGTCGAAATGTATTGCCGCGTCTTACTTGGCCTTGGCTTCTTCCTCGGGCGTGGTGACCTGAACCACGGAGGCCTTGGTCACTTCCACCCGCAGATTATCGGGAGGAACTCGCAAGTGCACGGCGTCGTCCTTCAAAGCAATAATCGTCCCGCGTAAACCGCCGCTGGTCGTGACTTTATCGCCGGTCTTTAGGGCATCGAGCATGGTCTGCCATTTTTTTTGCCGGCGTTGCTGCGGCATGATCAGCAGAAAATAAAAAATTGCGAAAATGAAAAGCAGGGGCGCGATCCCCAGCCACGACATTCCGCCAGGGCCCGTCTGCGTCGCCAACAAGAGTGTCATGTTCATTTCGTCTGGGCGGATGAATCCGCGAAGCATTCATCCGCGAAACATCGCCCGCGTTCACTAACGCCGCGGAAGGTACTGTTTCACCACGGGAGTTCTGATCGACTTCGGCCGGGTTCCTTCGGCTTTCAGGCGTGAATCCGGGGAGGTCTTCGCTTGGTCAAGGTTTCGGTCGAGACCAGATGTCAGCAAGAAAACGAGACGCTTCCCCAAGTTGAATAGAATGCCGCACCCGCCTCATGGTGTCAAGGTAGACACGTTGCGGGGCTCGGGGACGGCGCTCGTGATGCGGTTATAGCAGCGGTCGGGAGTGGTGTCCATCTGAAATGTGGACACCTTTTCTTTTTTTTCGGCTCTTCCGCCTCCGCGCGGGCTTCGCCCTCGTCCTGTGGGCGATGGCGATGGCGATCGCGCTGAGCGTCGCGAAGATGGATCCCGCGGCGTTGATGAGCGCGACTTTTACCAGCTCTGAGAGTGGCACCCTGCCCCTGATTTCCCTTTGCTTTCTGTGATTTGCGGTGCTACCGCATTTCGGCGCAAAGGGAGGGGGGGAGGGGGGGTGGTCAGTCATCGACTCTGCGGTCGACTCGAGTGCGCTGCAATTTTGAACTCCGCTCTGGGCGCGGGTTTTGGGCTGTCGTTTTTTGGGCTGGGCGCGGATCGGCGTCTCGCTCGATCTGGCGGCGCCTTCAGTCCTGATGGTTCGCCGGCGCGATCTCGATCTCGACCGGGAACCATTGTAGGCGAATCGCGATCGCGACCAGGGCGCAGTTTGTGGCGGCGAACCGGTTCCGCATCGACTCGAGTTGGCGGGCGATGTGGTGGGTTGGACACCCATCCTCGGCGGCGATCTCCGGCTGGCTCATGCCTTCGGCCAGGCGTCTGAGAATTCTGCGCTGGCGTGGCGTGGGGTTTCTGGCGTGCTGGTCGACCGTCAGCATGTCGGGAGGCCTCCCGGGTGCTCGCGCTGGCGGTCGCGTGCGATGATTCTCTCTGCCGGCGCGGGGCTTGGCTGTTCTCTTTTGCTCACGCTGCCGGCGCGGGGCGGTCGGCGTCCTGGCGGTTCGCGCCGCGCTGCCCCGTTTCCCCCCATGCTCTGGGATGGCTGGCGCGGCGTTCGTCGCTGTGGCGGCTTCCTAGGGGGCCAGCGGAGCCGTTTTTGGCCGGCTCCGCTGGGTTTTGCTGTTTTCAGCAGTTCGCCGCTTTTCCCCATTCCCCCTTTCGTTCGAAGCCTTCGCGCTCGTTGGCTTCGGCCAGCTGCGCGGCTATTTCCTGCATGATCTCGATCAGAACCCGGAAGCTCTGGTCGAGGGAGGCTGTACCTTCGATTCGGATCGAGCGAATTTCCGCGCTGGTCATCGGGACACCTCGTCTCGGCTGTGGGCTTTGCAGCCGCAAAGCGGGAGCGCGACGGCTCCCACTTCCTGCGCCTGCGCGTCTCCGCGTTCTGCGTAGCATCCGTATCGGTCGTCGTGGTAGAGGATTTGGTGTCCGCATTCCTCGCATGGCGCGCTGAGATATTCGGCGCGGTGGTCTTCTGGGCTCCATCCGGTTTTGTTTCTCATCGGCGCACCGTCATTGCCCCGGCGATTGCGCGATCGCGCATTTCGTGGCGGATGTCATCGTTGCCTTGCGGCTGGATCGTCCCGTTGCAGTGCGGGTACGCTTTGCAGCCCATGAACCTGCCCCGGATGCCGTTTCTGGACACCATTTCCCCTCCGCACTTTGGGCAGATGTAGCCGTTCGGGAGTTTGCCCTGGCTCTCGCTCGTGCGTTGACCTGGCGCGGTCTGGAATTGTGGCCGGTAGAATTCCGGATCGGCTTCGGGCGCCGGCGGATCGATTTCGGCCAGGAGCAGCTGCAGAGCGTGGACGGCGCCCTGCAGCAATTCGGTGAGTTGCTTTCGATTGATGGAGGTGGGTGGTTTCACTGAACGCCCCCGTTCTGCGCGATGATCGCCTCAACCGATCGCGACAACCACTCTTCGAGCCGTTTGGTGGCGGCTTCGTTTTCGGCGGCTTCGAGCATTTCGAGTTGCGCTTGATCGTTGCGCTGCGCGAGTTGCTCGGCTTGCCTTGGTTCGGCTGCCTGCTGTCTGCAGTTGTGGACGGCGAAGCGGAGAAGATTTTCGCCGAAGATTTCGGCGAATGTGCGTGTTACCTTTGGCTCAGACATGATGGACACCTTTCGTGTGTTCATTTTGTTCAGGGGTTCGCCTGGCGCTGACGGCGCTGGCGAGCCCCGCTTTTGCTTTTGCTTTTGGTTTGGCCCCGAGAGTGATGATTGAGTGGTGAGCCACGCTTTTGCACGTGACCCGCCACCCAACCACCCCATGACCGAGCGGAGCCGCCAACTGTTTTTGCGCTGCGCACCTGTCAAGGTGCTGCTGGCTTGGCCGCGCGGTGGGAACCGCGCGTGAGCGAATGCGAGCGCTGCTTGTGGACGCCGCTGCTTGCCCGCCTCGCTGCACCTTGACAGGTGCGCTACACGATGAACGGGTGACGGCTGCGCGACTCTCTCTGCTGCCGGCGGCGAATCCTGTGGCGCCCTGCCGGAGCGAGCGGCCAAGCGAGCGATGGCGCTCCGCCTGACCGCTCTCCAGCTTCACTGCTTTGGTTTGGCCGTTGCCGTTGGTCCTGCGGGTTGGGCGTGTTTATCCGTATGAGCGTCGTTGACTTTCGCCTTCTGCTTCAGCCGGCGGTACGCTTCCGCGGCGACGATCTCATGTAGCCGTTTGAAGTCCTCGGCCCCAAGGTGCTGCACGCTCTCCTCGTTGATCTCGATCATGATGCTTCCCATGTGGCTACAGTCCCTCCGTTTCCTGTTGGGCCGTCCCGATGAATCTGGACACCTTGCCGCATTTGGCGCAGGCTGCCCGGATCGCGCTGGGGTCGGCGTTGTCGTGTGGCATTACCAAGAGCGGCCAGCCCGCGCATTTGCCGCACTTGAATTCGGGGTCGAGCAGTGGCGGCTGGCTGGCGATATGGCGTTGCAGTTGCTCCGCCGTCAGCACGATTTCGAGGTCGGGCTGGATCGGCGCGGGTCGCGGGTTTTGCGGCTTCGTCATGCGAGCGTCCCGAGGATGCTGGTGACCAGCGTCAGCTGCGGGTCGGCGCTGTCGAGGTTCGCCTGGAGTTGGATCAGCGACGCCTTTGCCGCTTTCAGTTGCGAGCACGCGGCCTCTGCGTTGTCCCAGAGCACAACTTCGGCGCTCGCGCTTTTCGTCATGCTGGCGCTGGTGTACTCGGTGTCCATCAGCGTCGTTGTATCCGTGATCACTGCGGTGCTGTTTGCCATCTTCTGTCACCCCTTTCGTGGGCGGCTTTGCCGGAGCAGTTCTTCCAGCTTGGTTGCGCGTTTCTGAATGGCGGCGACCACTCCGCGTGCGGCTGCGGTGTCCACCTTCAGCTTCTCTTTCGCCGTCTCCAGGTCGGCCAGCAGATCGAGGAGCGATTCTTGTAACTGAAGTCGCTCCTCGTTGCTGGTGGGGAACAACGGCTCTTGTTGGTTGCCGTGGAGGTCGATGGTCACGCTTAGACCAGCACCGCGAGCAGGTTGTTTGCGACGGCCAGGTTGGGGTCCGCGCTGTCGCATTTCGCCGCGATCAGCGTCAGGGTTTCTTTCAGCTGCGCGGCGCTCTCGTTGGCGGCGTCGATCATTCCGGCGATGTCCATCCCGTACACGTGCGCGAGGGTGTCGGTGGCCGAAGTGGGCGTGGTTGACTGCATCGTTCCCAGGTCGGTGATGACTTGGGTGCTTTTCGTGACTGTCATGCGTGGGTGTCCTTTCTCAGTTCGGCCCGGGTTGGATGGCGAGCCAGAGCATGACCCCGGTGATCATGCCCAGGACGAATACGAGCAGGGCCGTGATGCTGTCCTTCACTGCCTGCCCGTTCTTCTGGCCCCGGTGGATTCCGGCGTGGTGTCCGTCGCCAGGGCTTCGTTCTCGCGGCGCATTTGTTCTTGCGCCCCCGGCTCGTAACTGCTGGTCGGGTAGCTGTGCGCCGTGAGCTCTTCGCGCGGATCGTCCGCAACCGTGGTGATCCGCCCTGCCTTGGCTGGCTCTCCAGCCTTCCGGCTGAATTGCCCCCCGGCGAATTCGATCAGAAGGAACCGCGCCGTGCGTTCGTTGCCGATGATGGACACCGTTACCCCGAGCGGGCGGAGAAGCTTCGCGCTGATGGCCAGCGCTGCGGACAGCGCTGTCGGAGTCAGGGTGCTGGCGTCCGCTAGCGCTGCCATCCCCTGATCCAGCAGCGCTACTTTTTCCGCCGTGAGTTCGTTTGCGACGACTTCCCTGGGGCTGACGACGCGGAGCGGCTCTTGGGTGAGTAGCTGGTGGTTGTAGCTGGCGACCCCGAGCGCAAGCCAGAGTTCCGGCCTGAGGCTGATGCTTTGCTGCGTTGGGAGCGCGATGACCCCTGCGTTGTGCATAGTTCCTCCTGTTTCGGTTGCGGTTGACTGCGTTGGTGGATGGTGTCCGCAAGAATTCCCATGCGAACGGCTGTGAGCATCGTCTGGAGGGCGAATAGCATGGTGTTCGCTTCCAGCGGTGAGAGATCGTGATTGAGTAGCGCGATGGACACTTGCGCGATCGCGGCGGCGATCTTTGCCGGCGTGACTGGCTGCTTCAGCTCGAAGGGCGTGGCCCGCTTCGCTGCCGCTTCCAGTACTCGATCCCGGTCGCTTCTGATTCCGAGTCGATAGAGCAGAATCTCCGCCATGGTCGCGGACTCCAGCGATTCGGGCAGCGCCTCAGATGCGGTAATGCTTTTTGCTGTAGCGGCCGTGTCCGAGGTGGGACTGATGTCCGGCGCGGTTGGGGTGGTTGTGAGTTCTGCGGAATTGCTGGCAGCCGCAGGGAGTTGTTTCGTCGGTGGCGCAGCATCTCTCGAGGGCGATGTAGCTTCCCCGATCAACTGCCGTGTGTTCGCTGCCGTGGTGTCCGCAGATGCAGGTGTCTTTGAGTCGCTCTTTAAGAGAGGCCATGTTTCCTCCTTCAGGCCGGCGAGGACCTGCCGGCGTTGTGGTGGCATGTTCTCCTCCAGCTCGGGCGCTTCGCTGAACGTGGTTCGCCTCATGCCCCGGCCCTCATGGTGTCCGCTTTGCTAGTTGCTCGATCAGCGCGGGTTGCACCGTTTGGTTGCGGTGATCGAGATATTGCAGCGTCGAGCGCAGCTGGCTGTGCCCCAAGATGGCTTGCACGACCCTGAGGTCCCCGGTCAGTTCGTAGGCTTTGACCGCTGTTGTTCTCCTGAGGTCGTGCGGGCGCAGGTTGCGGGTGATGCCCAGCGATTGCCGCAGCTTCCAGAAGTCGCAGCGCAGGGTGATTAGCGACACGTTCTTCCGGCTGTGCAGCTGGCAGGCGTAGGGCGTGGCGGTGTCCACGGCTCGGCGCGGCTCCCCGGTGTGCGGGATCGCGTCGAATAGCCGCTGGAGTTCGTCGGTAACGGGAAGGTGGATGACCCTGCCGGCCTTGGTGACCATGGACACCTCTTTGCGTTCGCGGTCGTAATGCCCCGGCGCGACTCTGGCCGCTGTCCCGCTCCGCAATGCAAGATCGGAGCAGAGCAGCAGCCAGCAGCGCAGATACATCGGAGCCGCGTTGAGGAATAGGTCCCGCTCGGCCTCGGTGACGGTGACGTCTCGTGGCGCTGGAATTGGGACCTTGGGAACGTGCCGCTGCAGGTCCGGGCTCCCGCTGTCTTTCAGGAAGCGCAGCAGTCGCCTCAGGGCGGATGCCCTGCCGAACCGTGTCCAGGCGGCTAGACCCGCGTAGCTCTCGACCGCTTCGAGGACTTGATGCGGCGCGAGTTGGCTGGCCCTTTGGCTCCCCGCGGCTGTGATGAGCGCTGCGGCGATGCGGCTGGCGTGCGTGGCCTGGTGCTTCGCTTCGGCGAGGTAGGGGCGAAGGAGCGTCGCGATCGTCGCGCCTTGCCCTTGATTTTTGGGTGGGCGATGGCCCTCTGCTCTTGCTCGTGGCGGATCGCGTCGGCTTCGCTGGTGAAGGATTTTCGCTGCCGCCGGCCGCGTCGGTTGCGCCAGTCGGCGAAATAGTGGCCGTTCTTTTCAAACATTGCTGACACCTCTCCTGTGCGGTGCCAGCAGTGTGCCCTAGGGCTCAGGACACCTGTGGACACCGGAATGCGCGGGGGAAGCCGCGCGGAGAGCCGAACGGAGTTTTTGCATGGTGCCGAGGTAGACACTG
>CAVRCN010000014.1:0-62618 GCA_963719575.1 uncultured Acidobacteriaceae bacterium | reverse complement strand
GGGGGAGCACAGACGAGACAGCCACATTTTCAGAACACCTGCTCATTTTGTTTCTCCCAAGTGCTTGTCTCCGCATTCTGAATCCAGCCAGCTTTTGTTGCCTCTTTCTTGATACGACTTTTGTCAATACCGGTTGCAGCCGCAAGATCACGGAAAGTACGTTTCGGATTACTAGTTAGAGCAGCTCCAATCTTTTCTGCTTCATTCTGTTTTTGATTGTTCTGTGTAGTTTCCGCATCACCTTCTAGCACCGCAAAATCACCGATGTCTTCGACAAATGGGAATAACTGAATTCTGCTGTCCTCTGGAATAGAAAAATCGCGTGCTTTTACGCAGCGCAATTGCAAGCGCACCAACTGCCGAGATTCTTTCGCGTACTGCTCATTGTTTCCTTTCTCATATTGCAGACCCCACACGACATCACAAATTGCCCCAAGATCACCAGTGCCTCGAAGCGTATTTTCTAGCGTCAATTCTTCTTGCGCGCCAGCTTTCGGCCGATGATGCAAACACACGACTGCTTGCGCACCGATGTGAAGCAGCCGAAAAACCGCTTTCGCCAACCCCTGTGCATTCTGACTCGAAGAGTTTTCATCCTCTATGTTTGAGAAGCGAATTGCCGTATCTAAGAACACGACAGGTTTTAGCTCACCAACAGCGATAGCTAGTGTCTCGTCGTCTAGATCCAGCGGCACGCCATCAGAAATAGTCATGCACCTGAAGCGCTCAGAGATACCGAACAACCTGCACCTTTTTTTGAACGTCTTCGCATTCATTTCCGGACACAGATACAGAACGTCGAGTGGTTCAGGAACCGAATGATTCCCTAGAAACGTTTTGCCTGTCGTCAATGCACGCGCCATGCTGAGACATAGCCAGGTCTTCCCTGCCCCAGACAATGCCCCAATAAAAGCAACGCCTTCTGGAAGAATGTCCTCGATCAGAAAACGGATGTCACCATCCGGCAGTTCATCTACTGTATGAAATTTCTTGCGCCAATCGACCGGTTCAGTGAATACTTTTTCACCGCTGACTTTCCCTGCCTTCTTTACGCGCCGGAAGAGCTGCTCAGCTTGCTCTTGTCTGTCTTCAATCGCAAAGTTCAAATCGACCGTAGCGCCTGTCAACGACATCAATTTGTTCTGCCGATTACCGCTGAAAATCTCAATCTGTGACGGCGCACCGCCAGCATTGAAGTCTTCATCTAGCTTTCCTTTGCACACGAGGTGATACCCAGTCCCAGAGCGACTGAGTTCTGTATACGTGTCAAAAGTCTCGATCAGCTTCAGCGCCCAAGATTCTGTTTCTCCAGTTTCTGAATTCCGGCAATGATCGAGGTCGATGAAGATCAATCCTTCATCCTTCATTACAATGCGTTGCACTTCTTCACAGTTCGGGCGTTCCAGAAGGCGGTCGAGGCTGCGGCAATGCGCTTCTTTGTCAGCGGCTGTCTTGAAGGTTTCCGCAGGCTTTTTGTCTTTGCTCATCAGCCATAAAGCAGGGCCGCGGAGTTCGGTCGGAATGTTGTTTAGTTGTGTGCTCGCTGCCATGACTTTCTCCTGATAGCAAAAAGGACCGCCCCAGTCAGTGAAGACTGAGGCGGCATCAGGTTCTTGTGCTTGGCAGCGGACAAGAAAATCGAATACAAAACTTGTGATCCAAAGTCTGCCAAGACTTTTGAAGCCTGATACCGAGCATTCTCGGTTCCCATAGTGTCAAAAAGCCTGTGACAGCAATTTACCGGGTGTTTAAGCGGCTTCTATCACTGCTCACAATGTCGTGAAGCCAGTGACGAGCATCAAAGGAGGGGGCAGTTTCGCTAGTCAACTAGCGCAGGTTGCGGTCAATATGGCACGTCATTGCTTTCAAACGGGACTTCGGTATCATTACTCTCATTGAAGATTCTCTGAATCTCGGCATCCCACTCTAGCGAAACTTGCTCTCGAACTTGAGACAATTCGGCCGTCAGTGCATCAAGAAATTCGAGCTTGTCATTGTAGCCGTCTACAGTCTTGAGGATTTCAACTAGAGTTCTCTTCGCTTTTTGGAGCACACTTTCAACTGGCTTCGGGGTCGGAAAACGGCGTACGGCTTCTGCTCGTGTTTCTGCGGCTGTCCAGCCCTTCTCCTTGGCGAGATTCAAAAGATCACGCGCGGCTTGGTGATCAAATCTGAGTTCTGATTCGCGCTTAGGGTTAACATATTGCATCGTGCGGGCGCGTAGCGCTTCGAGGTGATGACTGAAAGAAAGTCCCTCGACCCGCACGCCCTTGCGGACAATGCTCGCATACTGGCGCAGCGTAGTGTCTGACAGATTTGTGACTTGCGCTGCCTCTCGCATAAGTGCCATCCAATTTGCGCGACGGTTTGCGAAGTAAATACGCTTCGCCTTTTTGCTGGACGGCGCAGTGCCGAGAAACTGTTCTTCACCTTGGACGAGCCACTTTCCTATCTCCCAACCCGAGTCCGACGCTCGCGCGCCCAGTGCTTTTCCCTCTTCAAGCCATTCTGCCTTTGTCATCTCCCTTATTATTTGATTTGACCCGGCTCTCAGCCAGTTACGACGGTCATGCCTTCTCTTGATCCACGTAGCGATCAAGATCCGCGCGATCAAACTGAATCAGTTTTCCAATGCGTAAATAGGGAATGGATTTGTTCCACTGAAGTTGACGGATTGCATGCATGGAAGTCGCAAGATAAGCAGCAGCTTCTTTGACGTTCAAAAGACGTGGCTGTGCCGTAGAAGTTTCGAACTGATTTTTCAAGATAAGACTCCGTAGATTTTTGGAGTCGACTTGGTTTAGCGGGCAATGACTGCGAGAGCAGCCACAGAGCTTAACTCAACTCTCCCGAGTGAAGAACGCTGCTGGCTGTCGATTTTCAAGCAGGGGATCTTCCCTGCGACAGCAGCGAACAAGATCACTTTAGCATGATGTGAAAAGCTGCTGCAACAGAAATTGTGCAGTTGCCATGCTGCGCCATAGAGCATAGGATGTTGGGTGCCAAAGGAGAGAAATGTGGGAACACCTGAAGAGAAAGAGAAGCGGCGCCCAAAGGGTGACGGTGGCTTGTTCAAAAGAGCGGGCTGTCGGTTCTGGTATGCGCAATATGTCCAAGACGGGAAGAAAGTCCGAGTCAGCACGCGTGAGACATCAAAGATGGCAGCGCTCGGGGCGCTACGGCGCCTGATGGGAGACGCTGAGCGCGGGCTAGCACCGCTGCCACAAGCGCGCAAGCTCCGCTATGCAGACTTGAGGCAAGGGCTGCTTGATGACTACCGCAAGAAAGAGAATCGCTCGCTGAAGACGAATGACGAGGGTGAAGAGACCATTCACGCGCTATATGCGCTCGATGAGTTCTTCGGTTACGGACCAAAGAACCCCGGACCACGAGTTTCGGAAATCAAAGCGAAAACATCGAGTGACTTCATCCGTAAGCGGCA
The DNA here is from genome assembly GCA_963719575.1 of uncultured Acidobacteriaceae bacterium. Taxonomy (GTDB): domain Bacteria; phylum Acidobacteriota; class Terriglobia; order Terriglobales; family Acidobacteriaceae; genus Sulfotelmatobacter. The sequence continues at coordinate 59,176 of CAVRCN010000014.1, read as the reverse complement.
AGAGCAGAAAGTTGGCAATGCAATCATCAATCGCAGCCTGGCCTGTCTGCGGCGGATGCTGCGGATTGCTTGCTACGATAATGAACTGATCCAGAAGGTTCCCAAGGTTCACTTTCTAAAAGAGCCAGCAGCCAGAAAAGGATTTGTCGAAATTCCAAAGTTCAATGAGCTGCTCGCGCTCCTGCCAACGCATCTGAAGCCGTTGATCCTTTTCCTCTACTACTGCGGAGTGCGCGGCGGCGAAGCCAAGCAAATTGAATGGTCGCAAGTGGATCTTGACAGGCGCCTCATCCGGCTCGAAGAAGAGCAAACCAAAGGCGATGAGGCGCGATATGCGCCTCTGCCCTCAGAGCTGGTCATGCTTCTGCGTGCTATTGAACCCAAGACCGGAAAGGTTTTCGACGACACAAACCTTCGCGTAGAATGGCAGAAAGCCTGTGCTGCTTGCAAACTCGGAACACGAACACTGATGCAGCCGAAAGACGAGAACGGCTATCCTTGGTACCGATACAAGGGGCTCTCGATTCATGATCTACGGCGGAGCGCAGTGCGGAATCTAGTGACAATTGCGGGAGTGCCGGAGAAGACAGCAATGCGGATCAGCGGACATAAGACGAGAGCAGTCTTCGACCGCTACCACATCGTCAGCACTGCTGACATCACTGATGCAATGAGCAAACTTGAATTAGCGGCGGCCGGGATAGGTGCCAAACAGGTGAAAAAGGCTTCCCGTTAAGAATAGCAAGAGTGTAAGTCGTAGAAAATAAAAGAGCGGGCCCGTAGCTCAGCGGTTAGAGCAGTGGACTCATAATCCATTGGTCCAAGGTTCAAATCCTTGCGGGCCCACCAATCAATTCAGGAAGTTGGAAGGACATACGCCGCCAGAATCGGCCGAGGTCTCTTAGCTGCCGGCGGCAAAGCCGCCATCGTGGGCGATGGTGATGCGGAGATACTTGTAGGGATTCACCGGGGTGTCGTTGATGCGCACTTCGTAGTGGAGGTGGGGACCGGTCGAACGTCCGCTGGCCCCCACATAGCCGATTACGTCGCCGCGGTGCACGTGCTGCCCAGGGGCGACGGCAAATCCCGAGAGATGGCCGTAGCGGGTGGAAATCCCGTGCCCGTGGTCGATCATCAGAGCCTTGCCATATCCGCCGAGAAAGTCGGCGAACGTAACCACTCCGTCGGCCGGAGCGATAATCTGCTGGCCGTAATTGCTGCCGATATCCACGCCGCTGTGAAATGCGCCTTCCCCGTTGAACGGATCGATGCGCTCGCCGAAACTCCCGGTAATCTGGCCTTCCACCGGCCATAGATTCGGAGCGGAGTTGGCGCGGAACCAGTCTGCCGTGGTGGCGTTCTTAGTCAGGCCCATCGTGAGTCCAACCATGGTGGCGCCGCTGAGCGCCGAAGTTCGCAATGCAGCCAGCTGGTCGATGGAAGAAGTCACATCCGCATTATGAATTTGTTCGGCCGTCGCCGTGACCAGCGTGGGCTCCGACTTCAACCCGTAAAGCGCCGAGACTTCCCCGGCGATCGAGGCCAGCGAGGCGACCTGAACGTCGCGCTCCTTGGCCACTTGCGCCAGGCGGGAATTATTGTTCTCGAGCTGATCTTTTTCCGTGCGCAGTTGGTTATAGCGCGAAACCTTCAGCAGCATGCGGGCGTAAGAGCTGGCAATGCCGGTAAGGCTGAGGAATCCAATAGCGGCCCCAACTACGAATACATACAGATAATGCACGGGGATGGAGATCTTACGCAGCTGGCCATCGTCCCCGCGGGCCACAAAAAGGATGTAGAAACGTTTGCGCAAATCGCTCCTCTTAATATTTAAGAATCAGGCCCGGAAATCCAGGGTGGCTCTGAGGTTGCAGAAACCCTGTACGGTGCGCCTGACCGGGCAACGCTCCCGTTTCGGGATAGAAACCGCTGCGCGCCCTTCTACCTACCGGAACCCGGCCAGAGCCTGAATATGTGCTTCTCTGCAATCTAAAGTGTTTGCAGAACTTAGCTCGGCCAAAAGGTCTTTGTGAATGCCTGGTAAAAGGTAGCAAACCAGGTTCCCCCTGTCAACGCCGCCTTAGGACATTCTCAGTTACTGAAGCGCCGGTGACGGTAGTGACCAGAGGGAGGGTTACGGGAGTGTCCCTTAAGCCAGTCGGGCCAGGTAGGACGGACACTCTTGTCCGTCGCCCTTGATCTTGCTCTTGTGGTTGATTCGTTGATTCTGCCGTTCTCCAGGAAGCATCAAAAGCAAAAGCGACGAGCTAAATCGAGCTCTGTTGGGACGATTTGGCGACACCGATTCCGCTATAGTGTTGACGCCGTGCCTATTGCCGAAAAAGCGCTGATTGCCCAGATTCGCCGCCTGGCGCTGGCAAGTCAAAACTTCGCGGGCAGGAGTGCCCGCGCCACACGTTCGAATCCCTCTATCATGGCCGGAATCGGGGACGATTGCGCCGTACTGCAACTTCCGCCCGGATGCCAATCCCTGGTCACCACCGACTTCTCGCTCGAGGGTATCCACTTCCGCCGTGACTGGCATCCCCCGGAATCGGTTGGCCACCGCTGCCTGGCGCGGGGCCTCAGTGACATCGCGGCCATGGGCGGAGACCCTGTTGCCGCCTTCCTTTCGCTGGCCTTACCCCGAAATCTGCCCCAGGCGTGGGTGCGAAAGTTCCTGAACGGGCTTATCAGACTGGCCAGGAAATTCGGCGTTACCCTGGCGGGCGGCGATACCGCAGAATCCCCCAACGGAATCCTGGCCGACATCGTCATGGTCGGGACCGTTCCCAAAGGCAAGGCAATCCTGCGTTCGGGCGCGCGCCCGGGAGATCGAATCTACGTCAGTGGAGAGCTCGGCGGCTCAGCCGGTGCACTCGAGCAGATGAAGTTGCAGCGAATCACGAAGAAGCCCCAGCGCAACTTGAACCCAGCACAGTATCCGCGGCATTTCTTCCCCGAACCGCGAATCGAGTTGGGCCGCATTCTGCGCGAAAAGGGCCTGGCCTCCGCCATGATCGACACCAGCGACGGCCTTTCCACCGACCTTGCCCACATCTGCGAAGAAAGCGGCGTGGGCGCCAAAGTAGAAGCAGAAGCCATTCCGCGCGCCCGCGTGGGCAAACCGCCGCACGAAGTAGATCTCGAACTCGCGTTACACGGCGGCGAAGATTACGAACTCCTGTTCACCGCGCCCAGGAAGCGAACTATACCGTCGCAAATCGCGGGCGTACAGATCACTCAGATCGGTCACATCACCCGCACTCACAAAATACTCTTGCGGAATCGCCGCGGCGTCACGCACGAACTCAAGCCGCGCGGCTGGGAGCACCTCCGCGCCTGATCTGTCCCAGACTTTTCACTCGTTGCCTGTATCTGATCTGGACCGTCACCGGTGACTTTGGTGTCGCGGTCACCATCTCGGTATCTACCCTCACCCGCATGAACGGGAATAGAGTAACAATATGTCGCATCCCCGATTTCTAAACCTCCCCGTTCTGGTCTTGCTGGTGCTCTCGGCGGGATCTTCGACTTTCGCCTCCCAGAAAAAGCTGCCGCCACCGCCGCCCGCGCATGCGCAAACGCCATCACCCGCGATCACCGACGAATACGTGCACAAGCAATTCGGCGACAACTGCTCGGTGCTTCCCGAGTACCCGCAATTTACCGGAGACCTCGATGGCGACGGCGTCGACGACCTGGTCATCGTGGCGCGCTGCAAGAATCCCATGGCCGATCGCGACGAATACAGTTTTCAAATCTCCGATCCCTACGACGCCTTTATCGGCTTCGGCGACGTGAAGGTCACTTCCTCCTTTGGTTCCGACGAACCGGAACGCAAGGGCATGTGCCTGCTGGTCGTCCACGGCGCGGAAAAAGATGCCTGGCATGCCACCAAGCCCAAAGCCAAGTTCATGCTGATCAACCTGCCTTTCAAGGCTCTCGCCGTGAAACGGCTGGCCCTGAAAAAGAGCACCGTGCTCGGAATTTACCTGGAAGAAAAAGGCGAAGGCGAAAACAATTCTTCCGTGATTTTCTTCGATGGCAAGAAATACAAGTACCAGCCCCTCGGCTCAACCATGGAGTAGCAACGCAAGTACACTTCTCGCGCGTCCTCCGTCCTCCGCGCACTCCGCGGCCGTCCTCGGCGTTCTCTGCGTTGTAAGGTTTAGTGAATCCTCGCACCGGTCGACCCAGCCCATACCCGCCGCCGCTCCCACCCCGCTATAATCCTCCCGGCATGAATCTCGAACAAAAAGTTGCCGAACTCAAGAAGCGCAACCAGCTCGCCGAAGACGGCGGCGGAGCCCAGCGCCGCGAGCGCCAGCACAAAGAAGGCAAAATGTCGGCCCGCGAGCGCATCGAGTTTCTGCTCGACGATGGCACCTTCGAAGAAACCGACAAGCTCGTCACCCACCGCTGCAACGATTTCGGCATGGCCGAACAAAAAATCTACGGTGACGGCTTCATCACCGGCTATGGCCGCATCGAAGGCCGCCTGGTCTACGTCTTCGCGCAGGATTTCACCGTGTTCGGCGGCTCGCTCTCCGAATCGAACGCCGGAAAAATCATCAAGATCATGGACCTCGCCGCCAAAATGGGCGCTCCCGTTATCGGCCTCAACGATTCCGGGGGAGCCCGCATTCAGGAAGGCGTGGCGTCACTCGCCGGCTACGCCGATATTTTTCTGCGCAACACGCTATACAGCGGAGTAGTGCCGCAGATTTCCGCGATTATGGGCCCCTGCGCGGGAGGCGCGGTCTATTCGCCGGCGATCACTGACTTCGTCTTCATGGTCGACAAAACTTCCTACATGTTCATCACCGGTCCCGACGTGATCAAGACCGTGACCATAGAAGATGTCACCAAAGACCAGCTCGGTGGCGCGCTCACGCACAACGAAACCTCCGGCGTGGCCCACTTCCTCGCGCATGACGACGCCGAGTGCCTCTCGATGGTGCGCGAGCTGTTGAGCTTCCTGCCTTCGAACAACCTCGACGACCCTCCGCGCAAAGCCACGACTGATCCTGCCGATCGCAAAGACGCCCGCGCCGACGCCGCGCTCGACAGCATCGTTCCTGCGCAATCGAACCAGCCCTACGACATGAAGGATGTAATCCACGCGGTCGTCGACGACGCCTATTTCTTCGAAGTGCAGGAACGCTACGCGAAAAACATTGTCGTCGGCTTCGCCCGCCTCGACGGCCGCTCCGTCGGCATCGTCGCCAACCAGCCGGCCGTGCTCGCGGGAACGCTCGACATTAATGCCTCGATCAAAGGCGCGCGCTTCGTGCGCTTCTGCGACTGCTTCAACATTCCGCTGGTCACCTTCGAAGACGTCCCCGGATTCCTTCCCGGCACCGCCCAGGAATACGGCGGCATCATCAAGCACGGCGCCAAACTACTCTTCGCGTTTGCGGAAGCCACCGTGCCGAAAGTGACGGTGATAACGCGCAAAGCCTACGGCGGCGCCTATTGCGTGATGTCGTCCAAACACATCCGCACGGATGTGAACTATGCCTGGCCCACCGCCGAGATCGCAGTCATGGGCCCCGAAGGCGCAGTCGACATCGTCTACAAACGCGAACTCGAAGCCGCGAAGAATGGCGAGGCAAGCAACGAGCCGCGCGAAGCCGTCAGCCAAAATCGCGAAGCGGTTCGCCAAAAAAAGATCGAAGAATTCCGCGACCGCTTCGCCAACCCCTACGTAGCCGCCGACCGCGGCTTCGTCGACGCAGTCATCCAGCCTAGAGAGACGCGGAAAAAGTTGATCCAGGCCCTGGCCATGCTGCAAACCAAGCGCGACAAGAACCCGCCCAAGAAGCATGGGAACATACCGCTGTAACTGCCAGGCGCACTCCTACTTCGATTCTTCGGGATCGAGCGGAAGCATCGATCCATGCCGCACGTGGAGAATATAGACGGACCTGTCGATGAGCACGAAAATAATGCGATAGGTTCCACGGTTGCCCCCGCGGAATAGCAACTCGCGAATGGGCTCGTCAAACGAAGCGCTCTCTTGCGCCAGCGGACAGCGCTCCGGATGATGGGACAACGTCTTGACGCTTTGTCGCACCCGGCGAATCCACTCGCGCGCGGACCGCGGCGCATGACGCCGAATATAGCGGTAGGCTGCGCGAAGATCGCTTTCGGCTTCTGGAGTTACGATCACTCGGTAAAGCATCCGAACCTCTAGCTCTCGCGCTCCAGCGCGTTCAGCACATCATCGGCCGGCCGCCCTTCCCCTCTGCGCGCCTGGGCCAGACCGCGCCGTATGCTCGTCACTGCATCGAGATGATCGGCAACGTCCTGGTAGGCTGCGGGATCGAGGACCACCGCCTCCGCCTTGCCATTGAGGGTCAACACCAGCGGCCGTCCCGTTTTCTTCATGCGCTTCATCAAGCTCGAGGTATTACGCTTGAACGTCGTGAGGGAATGGATGTCCTGAGTTACGTTGATCATGACCTTATTTTAGCATCGTTACAGCATCGAATTCGATGGTTAACTTCAGCTTGGACTCGATAGTCATTTGTCGCATGCGAGCCCCTCGATTTCTCGCTACAATGCCTCGAAACACGGAGACAAGAATGAAGCGCCTGCTATCTGCACTTTTCGTTTTGCTATTTGCCACGGCCGCCAACACGCAAACGTCCAGCACCGGGCTCACCGATCTGCCTCAGGCCAAGGACTACGTCCAGCACCGTTCCTCCAGCTACGACCGCAGCGGCGGCAACGCCGACGCACGCACCATCGCGCCGGGCGAGACGCTCACGCTGCTCGACGAGGCCGGCCCCGGACTGATCACTCACCTCTGGGTCACCATCGCCAGCGACGATCCGCATCATCTGAAGGCGCTGGTTCTGCGCATGTATTGGGACGGCGAACCCACCCCCAGCGTGGAAGCTCCTATCGGCGATTTTTTCGGCCTTGGACTCGGCGATTATTTTCTTTACCAGTCCATCCCGCTTGCGGTCGCCTCCGATAAGGCTTTGAACTGTTTCTTCCCCATGCCGTTTCAAAAACACGCGCGCGTCACCGTGACCAACGAAGGCTCGCAAAAAGTCGACGCGTTTTATTTCAACCTCGATTACCGCTCTTACACAAAGCCGCTGCCTGCAGACCAGCTTTACTTCCACGCGCAATATCGCCAGGCCGCGCCCGCGCTGGGATGGACGAATCAATGGCACTCCAACGACGATGCCATCGTCAATGACAAGAAAAACCTGAGCGGCGAGGGCAACTACGTTTGGCTGGAAGCCACCGGCCGCGGGCACTTCGTGGGCGTGACCATGTCGGTGCTGCAGAATCAGGATGGCTGGTGGGGAGAAGGCGACGACATGTTTTTTGTCGACGGCGAGACCACGCCCTCGATCAACGGCACCGGCTCGGAAGATTATTTTCTCGGCGCGTGGGATTTCGGCGGCCACTCGTTCGCCTACGGATTATTCGGCGCGCCCGTGGTCGGACCCGAACGCGTCGGCGGCCGCTGGTCGCTCTATCGCTTTCATCTCGATTCGCCGATCCCGTTCACGAAATCGTTGCGCGCCACCATCGAGCACGGCCACGCCAACCACCGCTCCGACAATTTCTTCTCAGTAGCCTACTGGTACCAGACGGAACCGCACGCGAAATTTCCACCGCTGCCGCCACTGGAAGAAAGAATTCCCAGACTGCACGCAGTAGGAGGCCCAGGAATTGCTGGAAAGTAATAAGCGGAAGGATGGTTCTAGAATCCAGAAACTGAGAGCTGAGAGCTCCCCAAAAAAATAAGAGTTCCGAGGTGGTGTTGGGTCCATTCGTCTCGGCCAGTAGCTCGCGTTTAGACCCTTGCTTGACCTGCTATCGCTGCTTCCCTTGCGGGGCGCTGCGCGCGATCTTCACTCGGGCTCCGGGCTCACCGCCAACCGGATAAACCTACCCAACGCCTCGGAACTCTATCTTGCCTTCGACTGGGCTTCTCGTTCTTCTCGACCAGCGCTTGGCTATAGACCCTCGCTTGCCCTCCCAGCCTCACTTTTCAGTGTGGAGGGTGACTTCGCTTGAGCCCCGGACGCCGCACCAACCGGAAAAACTTAAGAAACTGTCTCAGAACGATTACTGTTCTACTCCTTCTATTTTTTTCGTCAATGAAAAATCGCCGCTTGCAACTCGCGTGTTTTCAATCGAGTGCAGCCAGTCCACAGGCGGGTGACCGGATTTGGTGCAAACGCGATTCCGAACCCCGCGCAGAAGCCGCGCGGGACACGGGTTTCCGCGATCTAAGCTGGGATTAGCGAAAGTTGCCAACGGCCGGCTACCGCTTCCAGATTGTGAAAAATCCGGTAGAATCCGCGCGGGACAAGGGATTGGCGATGGTGCCGAATTCACCTCCTGGCGACGCTTACTGCTTTTGCCAGGTTTGGCCGGCGTCTGAGGTGGTCCAGAGTTCCTGCGTGGAAGTTGTAATCTGCCCGTGCTGCGGATCGCTGAACGCGATTCCGGTGATGTCGCCGGTCAGCGGGATTCCGGAAGCCGAGGGCACAACGCGAGTCCATTGCTGGCCGCCGTCAGCTGAATGATAGAGCACACCAGCCGAGCCGCCCGCCCACACTTCCAGACCGGCCGCAGAAAGAGCGCGAAAGAATGGAATCGAACCGGCAGAAGCCGTGGCTCGTTGCCTACTCACTGCCTGGCTCTTGCTCATGGCAGTAGTTTGATTCTGACTTTGGGCCGCAGCAGGAGCTCTGAGCTGGCCGGCTTCCTGCGTTGCCTGCTGATATTTTTGACTCTGCGCGATCACCGTCACCATTTGACTTGCCCCTGGGAAACTCGCGTTCACATCCACGCTTGCCCAGGTTCTTCCCTGATCGAACGAACGCAGCAACCCACCGGAAGCGCTAATTCCCCAACTCGCGCCCGGAATCGGAGATAAAGCCGGCGCCGCGGTGGCCGTTTCAAACACAGGCGCCTCGGCGGATACTTCCACCGTCGTGGTCTGCGGGGCTTTTGCCTTATCAACGGTGACGTCCATGAACGCGCGGCTCGGAGCCTGGGCCGGCGTGTTCGTGGCAACGAGCTGCGACTGCGTTTCGATTTTGCCGGCAGACGAAGGCGCTTGCTTCGCGAACAACGGGAGCGACCCGTGGATGCGCCCTCCGGCCGAGCCCCCCGCTGCGTTCCGGCCGTGTAGAGGCAGTCCGGCAGTAGGTGCCGCGACGGATAACTTGCGAGGGGCGTAAAGCATCTCCGTTTCGTTTCTCGCCGCCGCTCCTTCTTTCTTAAGACGAGCATCCGCGTTGCTGGCAATCGCAGCGCTCGCATTCGCACGGCTCGCGTTTGCAGGGACGGCGTTCGCAGGCTCTGCCAGCGCACTGGGCGCGCCTGGCGTAAGTTTCGCGGACTCCCCAGCTTGACCAGCAGGTGCGGTCTTGCCCTCGGAAGCGGGCGTCTCATACCGCTGGATTTCTGCGACGGACGATCTGGGCCCACGCCCGCGCTGGTATTGCAGAAGTCCGGTAACGGCGAGCACTGCCAACCCGGCGGCGACCACTCCCCAGCGCAGAACCGGAGCCCGCAACCAGCCGCCCCGAGCTGGAAGCGGCACGCGAGCAGTCTCGACCGTGACCGTGGCGGGCAAAGCCAGCGCCAAAACATCTCGGCAGTCGTGGCAACGAGCCAGGTGTTCCGCCACCACAGCGCGCTCAGATTTCGGCAGAGCGCGCTCGGCAAAAGCCGTGAGCACGTCGGCCTCCGGATGGGACGAGGTTGTTCGCGACACCTTCAGCCGCTCACGCACGATATTGGGGAGTTCTGGCATTTTAGCTTCTAGCCGCTAGCTTCTAGCTCCTAGCTTGATTCTTAAACCGTTGGCCCCGCGAAATTTACCCTTTGCACTCACGAACTTGATTCCACGGGCGGGCTTTCTCCCGCTCTGGCTTCCACCTTCTTCTCTGAGAACGGTCGGGCTGGGGATTCTTGCGCCAGGCTGCGGCGAATATCCATTTGCAGGTCGCGCACGTCCACCTGCAACGCCTCTTCGGCCTGGCGGCGGGTCAATCCGCGGCGCGACAACCCGCCGAGGATTTGTTTTCTCACAGATTTCGCCAGCTTGTCGAGCTTACGGCTGATCGTGGATTCGTGCACGCCCAGCATGCGCGCAATCTCGGCGAGCGTGCGTCCGTCGAGAAAATACGCGCTCAGAATCATGCGATCTTCCCCGGAAAGATAGGCCAGGGCTTCGTCGGTGGCCGATTCCAGGCGCGGGTCCGCCGAAACTGCGGGCTCGGGCTCAGGAGCCTGAAACTGAATGCCTTCCTCCGATTCCTCATCGAGACTCACCAGCCTCCGCGTGCGGCGGTAACGGTTCACATATTCCTGCGCCAGAACCGTGCGCAGCCAGCCTTCGAGCGATCCTCGCCCGGTGTAAGAAGCCAGCTTCGAAACGCGCACGCCATCGCGCAGGGTGGTGCCGTAGAGATCGGCGTAGAGCGCGTCGGCAAGTTCGCGCGCGGCGGAATCTTCACGCGCCACGCGCAGCGCCGCGAGATAAAGCTTCTCGCGATAGCGGGTGAGAAAAATGTCCCACGCCGGATTGTTCCCGGCTGCGCAGGCGCGGGCAAGCGCAAGTTCGTCGACGCGCAGAGTCAGGAAGAATGCGCGGAGTTCAGTTTCCGAAGTGGCGGGCGTTGCATACTTTGCACCCACCTCGCAGAGAATCACAACGAAGGTTTCGCGGGCGAGTCCAACTTTTTCGCAGCCGCTCTTAATGTGAAGCTCCGCCATAAGCTCCGCCACAAGCTCGCGGACCATCGACTCTATCGCGGCTGTTTGTTTAGTGGCGCTCATGCGGCAGACAGGCGTTTCCGGCGCAGTAAGCCTCTTCGGTAACCGCTCGTCCTCACGATGCTACCAAGTTCTTAGACGTACGACTCGCGAATTTTGGCCGCAAGCTCGGTTTTTATTTCGTTCTGTCACTGTGTGAGTTGCGGTGGGTCGGGCAGCGCATCCCGCTAGCGACTGGAAGCTTCCAGGGGAGATTCCAATCGGCGGAGCTTTCGGATGCGCTGCCCGCGAAGGGGAGAACCTTATGAAAGGGAATACAAAGACAAGTTCTTTGTCCGCGATAGTTTTCGCGATCGTAGCTGGTCTGGTTGTGACAGGGTCAATGGTGGCAGGCCTGGTAGCAACTGGGCCGATTCCGGCGCGGGCCGGAGAAACGGTCGGAGCAGCCGGTTACAAGGTGCTGGCGCCGATCCGCCATGGAAATCTCACGGTGTTTCCTGTGCTTGCGTCGAAGAGTTATCCGACCAGCGAATTTCTAACGCTCGATGAAGGCCTGCGCTCCGGAGAAGTGGTGGTAACAGAATACGGAAGCCTGCAAGGCCTGATCCGGCGGCGTCCCATGCAGCCAGTAGTACACGGCAATGTGCGCGGTAATGCCGAAGTCAATCGACTGGTTCTGGTGAACAATTCCAAGCGGCCGTTGCTGCTGCTGGCCGGCGAGATCGTTTCGGGTGGCAAGCAGGATCGCGTGATCGGCAAGGATCGCATTGTTCCCGCGGAAAGCGATCCCGTGGATCTCTCCGTGTTTTGCGTCGAACCGGGCCGTTGGGTCGCCACCAGCGATCACTTCGGCGCCTCGGAAGCCATGTATGGCTCTGCGATTGGCGGGAAAAGCAATGCTCCCCCTCCGATGGCGCTGATGGCGCAACCCTCAGTCCGCGCCAAAGCCATGGGCGACAAGGATCAGAATGAAGTTTGGGCAGAGGTAGCGAAGCAGAGGGCAGCAGTAAGCGTCGAAGTCTCGGCAGCGGCGCCCGCGCTGGCCACCGAGATGGCGCAAATCAGTTCCTATGCCAGGGTGATGGAAAACGATGAAGTGAAGAAGCGTGTCGACGCCGTTGCCAAGCCGATCGAACAAAATTATCAAAGCCTCATCAAGCAACTGCGCGATCGCAACGCGGTCGGCGTGGTGGTAGCCGTGAACGGACGCATCATCTGGGCCGACGTTTTTGCCAGCACCGAGCTGCTGGAAAAGTACTGGCCCAAGCTGGTGCGCTCCTACGCGTCCGAAGCCGTGGTCACACGCGCCAAAGACGCCGAAGCCGGTGTGAAGCAGGCCCAGGCCTTTCTGGAAGATATGGAGGGTCGCAGAGAAACCATCGAGAGCGAGCCCGGCCTCTATCGCCACACGGAAATCAACGGCGACGGATTCATGGCCTTCGCGCTCACTTCCCTGCTCCCAAAGACGGGATTCGACCTGCACGTCGCGAAGATGGCGGATTAGCAGAGCGGACTAGCAGAGCGGACTAGCGGGGTGACAAGTAGTGTTCAGCGATGTCTAGGCTCTGCCAGCAGCGGCGGGGAGACTCTCGACGCGCCGTTTGGCTAACTCTTCGATCGCCGGGAAGGCCCGCGCCACGCTCGGAGTATTCTGCGGCGGCGCGGCGCCCGTGCGAATCGCTTTCACCAGTATTTCCAGAGCCAGACCTGTGGTCGGCGGAGTGACCACAGTGGCGGTCAGATAGCCGCAGCGCACCCATTCCTGCCCGGTTTTGGTTACCCCGTCGCAGCCGATGAACGGAGTCTTCAGCCACTTCTCACGGTCTTGTTCCGTCAAGTCCACGAATGCTTTTCTCGCTCCCATCGCCATGGCATCGTTCTGGCAAACCACGGCGCGAATGTGAAGCTGCCGCGACGTGCTCAACGAGAGCCACGACTTGACGGCATGGTGCGCGCTCCGCTCCGTCCAGTCACCCTTCAGCGTTTTCATCTCGACGCCGGCGGGTTTGCTGGAAAGCAGGCCCTTCCTTCGCAAACCGGAAACGCTGGTGCTCGATGGTCCCTCGATGTACAGAATGTTGCCGTCGGCGGCGAGCGCGGCCAGCTGTTTCCCCTGGATCCTTCCGATTTCCTCCTGATCCGTGGTCACCGAAAAGACCGGTGCCTTACTTCCCCGGCGAAGGTCAGAAATATAATCCGCCTGCCGGCTCAGGATTCCCCACCCGATTCCAGCCGCCACTGCCGCTTTGGCAACTTGCGGCATGCCCGTACCAACCGGCTCTACCAGAATCGCCGCCGGGCGCTGGATTGGATCCTGAATAATTTTGACCAGCTGCTGGGTCTGATTAACGGCGTCGTTGTCGGCGTAAATGATTTGAATTTTCGCGCCCAGACGCCCCGCTGCGTCCGTAGCGGACGCCGCTTGCTCGGCCTGGTAATCATTGTCTCGGGTAATGAGCGCAACAACTACATTTAGGTTTTCCATGGATTTGTTCAGTTGACTTTCGCCTGGGTGTACGAGTGTGTGTACCAGTGTGCATACCAGTGTGTGTACCAAAGACGCCATGTGCCAGAATCGTTGGGCAGACGTTGCCCGGTAATGCAGCTCAAAGCCTGAAAAGCCCAGGTTCGCGTTTGCTCGTCCAGCGCCGGATCGTCGGTATAGCTCAGCAACTGCGGCACCGCAGCCAGTCGCTGTTCCCGCGTCAGCATGCCGGATTCCGCCAGACTCGAAGCCGCGCCCTGGCGCACGCTGGGAGCAGGATCGTCATGCATGGTGCGCAAAAGCGGAGCAATCGTTTCCGGCGAACCCACCAGCGCCAGCGCTGCAACCGCCCAGCGGCGGGAGTCCTGGTCAGAATCTTTCAGGTGAGCGGTCAGCGCCTGTACTGCCACGGGAGTTCCAACTCCGCGATTCGCCAGCAAGCCCAGCGACCAGAGCGCCCAAATTCTTTTTGCGTGGTCCTTAGACCTGGCAGTGTGCAACACATAGTTGAGACTGTCAGTATTCTTGGCCAGCCCGTAAGCGGCCAGTTCCACTTCCACTCCGGAGCACCGAACGCGCAGGTCACGCGAGGTGAGCGCTGCCGTGGTCAGGTTGGCGATCTGCGAATCCCATTTGATCTTTCCCTGCCAGCGGTCCAGGCGCGATGCGATCTGTTCGACCGCGCCCTCGGATTCGCCCACGGCGCGTTCCAGCAGCGCCTCGGCCTGGCTTTGCGGATCCATGCGATCCAGCTGCGCCAGATCGTTCGCCGCAAAATCGTTCGCCGCAAAATCGTTCGGCGCAAAACCACTTGCGGATTCGGTGGCGACGCTGCCGTTCGCGGAAAATAGGACAGTGATATGCTTCCATGCGGCGCGCGCAGTGCCCACGCCTCCAACCAGGACCGCCAGCAGAACTCCCGCGGCGACCGCCGCGGTTGGTCCGCCACTGCGTGCCAGGCGCTGATCTTGCGTAGACGCACTGCCGGGCCTGCTCCGTTCAACATCGGAGCCCGCGCCGAGCGCGCCAACATCGGCCGTGGGCGGAAGCGTCTTCGTCTCAGTTGTCGACAGCAGCCGACGAAAAGTCGGTTGGCAGGGGTTCATATACTTGTATACAAAGTCTAGGACCCTTCCGGAACACCGTAAAGTTACTTCCGTTCGGCCACTACCGGTTTCGGCTGAAGCCCTCGATCGTGAAGCAATTCGCTCGATGGACAGGCCGCGTGGCATACAATTTCCACTCATAGAAATCGAGAGGGAAATGATGAAGACGAATTCCAGGTTGTGGATTGCAGTAGTGGTCGTGCTCCTGGCAGCATCTGCCCTGGGCGCAGCCGCGCCCGGATACCACGTACTCACCACCTACAAATTAGGCGGTGACGGCGGCTGGGACTATCTGACCGTGGACGCCAGCGCGCGCCGGCTTTACATCTCGCGCGCGACTCACGTGATGGTGGTGGACGCGGACACCGGCAAGAACGTGGGCGACATTGCCGACACGCCGGGAGTCCACGGCATCGCGCTGGCTCCGGAGCTGGGCCGAGGCTTCGTCAGCAACGGTCGCGAGGGCACGGTGAGCATCTTCGACATCAAGACGCTCGCGACCCGCACTAAAGTGAAAGTGGGCGAGAATCCGGATGCCATTCTTTACGATCCCGCGACCAGACGCGTCTTCACGTTCAACGGCCGCAGCCATGATTCTTCCGCGATCGATGCCGCCACCGGAAAAGTGCTGGGCACGATCAAGCTCGACGGCAAGCCGGAATTCGCAGCCAGCGACGCCAAGGGTAAGATCTTCGTCAACATTGAAGACAAGAGCGAGCTGGTGGCGATCGATCCCAACAAGCTGGAAATCACAGCCACTTGGCCCCTGGCGCCTTGCGAATCGCCTTCCGGACTCTCCATCGATCGCAAGAATCACCGTCTGTTTGTGGGCTGCGGCAACAAGATGATGGCGGTGGTGGATGCCGACAGCGGCAAGGTTCTGGCTACGCCCCCGATTGGAGACGGCGTGGATGCCACCACTTTCGACCCCGAAACCGGACTGGCTTTCGCCTCCTGCGGCGAAGGCGTGCTCGTCGTGGTGAAAGAAGAATCGCCGGAGAAATTCAGCGTGGCGGAAAACGTCCCGACGCAGCCCGGCGCGCGTACGCTTGCGCTCGATGCCAAGACCCACAACATTTTTGTAGTGACCGCAAAGTTCGGGCCGCCGCCCGCGGCAACACCGGATAATCCGCATCCGCGGCGCTCGATTGCTCCGGACAGCTTTGTAGCGCTGGTCGTGGGAAAATAAGCGTAACCAGGTTTAATCTGGGCGCCCCATTTCTCGCGTTCTTTGCGAGAAAGCCTGCCCTGAGCGAGGTCGAAGGGTGGGACCC
This sequence comes from uncultured Acidobacteriaceae bacterium, assembly GCA_963719575.1. Classification (GTDB taxonomy): domain Bacteria; phylum Acidobacteriota; class Terriglobia; order Terriglobales; family Acidobacteriaceae; genus Sulfotelmatobacter. The sequence continues at coordinate 43,547 of CAVRCN010000014.1, read as the reverse complement.
TAACACCAAACACCATAAAGATTTTGGTGGTGCCTGAGTTTCAAACTGATGCGCAACAGGGGGTTCTTCGTGTGACTTCGCGCCCTTTGTGGTTTATGATCTGACACTTCTCTGGCGGAATTGGAGCTTTCAGCGTCCAGATCTTTGGACGCTTCGTTTTTTTAGCTGGCAAATTCTGAACGCGCAAAGGGCAACCGGCAGATGACGACTCCGGACGATAAGTTTTACCACGCGCAGGTTACGAAGCGCGTCGACTTCGCGCCCGACTTGTGGATGTTCCGCATCCGCGTGGGTACTGACTTCAAATTTGTTCCCGGCCAATATGCCACTCTGGGCGTGGAGAGCGGCGGAAAGCGTGTGGAGCGCCCATATTCGATCGCTTCCGCGCCGTTTGAAGATGAAGTGGAATTCTTCTTCGAGCTGGTGCCCGAAGGCGCGCTCACTCCCCTGCTCCACAAACTGCAGCCCGGCGATTCGCTGCTGATGCGCAAATCCCCCAAGGGACGCTTCTCGCTGGAAACGCAGGGCGAAAAACCCAATCATCTGTGTGTTTCGACCGTGACCGGCGTAGCTCCGTTTGTCAGCTACGTGCGCACCTTGCACAAAGAATGGAAAGAAGGCCGGTTCCACGGCGAGCACAAACTTTTCTTGCTGAACGGCGCCAGCCGCCCCTGGGAGTTCGGATATCTCGACGAGCTACGCGAGGCCGCGCGGGAAATTCCCTGGTTCACGTACGTGCCCACGGTAAGCCGCCCCTGGGATCACGAAGACTGGCCCGGCGAGATCGGCCGCGCCGACGATGTGCTGCGCAAATACGCCGACCAGTGGGGCCTCGATGCCGGCAACACCGTCGCCTACCTGTGCGGCCATCCGGAAATGATCGAACACAGCAAATCCATTCTGAAGCGCCGCGGATTCACCGATCGTGCGGCGGTCAAAGAAGAAATCTATTGGGTACCCGCGAAGTAGTCCCGAGTCCCGAGCGTGATCTAACTTTCCGCGGGCGCGAAGAAAACCAGCACCGCGAGTTCTTCTTCGATGTCGTGGAAGCGATGTTCGACCTCAGCGGCCACGTAAATCACGCTTCCAGCGGAAACTTCGCGGTCTTCCTCGCCTGCCTTAAAGCGGCCGCGTCCGCGGACCACGTAATACATTTCGTCCTCATGATGCGGCCGCTGCGGATCGGTGCTTCCCCCCGCCAGCACGTACAAACCGGCGCTCATTGCCGGCACGCGAAGAAATTCGCGATAGGACTTGCCGCTTTGCGCCCTCTGCCGGTCGATTTCGGCAGCTTGATAGAATCTGGCAGCGGCTTCGGTCACGGTTTGTGTCCGTTCACATCAGGTACGTTCACATCATGTGTGTTCACATCACGCCCGTTCACGTCGTTTCCCTTCACATCATCTCCACTCACATCAATAGCCCGCCAAACAGAAGGTCAGTGAACTGCGGCACCAGGTTCTGCACCTGCAGTTCGCCCTCCGGTTTGTACCACTGATAAATCCAATTGATCATGCCCAGCAAGGCAAAGGCCGCAGCCCGCGGACTCACCCTCGCCGCGACCCGGCGCGACCCTTGTATTTCGGCGATCAGGTGCTCGAGGAAGTGTATGTACTCTTTCTTGCGCCCATTGATGCGCCGGCGCAACGCCGGCGGCAGCGGATGGTTTTCGTGCAGCATCACCGTAATTTCGCGGTCGCGCGGGCTGAGCACCACTTCGATATGCAGGCGGATCAGGGCGCGCAGCCGCTCCTCCGGGTTCGCGATGCCGCGCACCGGGCCGAGCACGCGCTCCTCGGTAATGTCCATGGCGTGGTTCATGATCTCGAACAGGATTTCGTCTTTGCTCTGAAAGTGGTGGTAGAGGCCGCCTTTGCTCAACTTGAGCGCGGCCGCCACATCGTTCATCGACGTCGCGTCATACCCGCGCTGCTGGAAAAGGCGTGCAGCCGTGCGCAGAATTTCCTGCCGGGAATCGATGAGAGTCTCGCGAGCCATCGGGGGACATGGTAAACAGTCGGCAGCAAGAATGCCAACGTCCACCGTGTGATACGCCCGTTACCTGTAGTTGGCCCGAGTCTCACTTCCCGAACTGCTCGATCTCCATAAACTGTTTCAAGCCTTCTTCGTCTGCCGGGCCTGTAGCGTGGCTGCCCATGCGCAGACGGTGGCCGTCCGGGTCCTGCACGTTCATTTCGCGAGTGCCCCAGGGCATATTCGTCGGAGGCTGGCGAATAATGGCGCCGCTGCGCTTGTACTCCTCGTGAAGCGCATCCACATCTTCCATGAAAATGGACATCCACGTACCGGGCTGCCCTTGCGCACCTTCACAAAAGAAAATCTGCACTTTGCCACGGGTGACGCAACCAAAAGTCGGCGGAGTGCCCCAGTCCCATTTCTTGGTGAACCCCAGCTTGTTTACGTAATAGTCCATGGACACGGCGAAATTCTTTACGTTCAAAATCGGGATCAGGCCCTCGAATTCATTCATGGCAATCACTCCCAGTTGGATGCTGGCAAGGGTCAAACCGCGGAAAACAGCTTATCAAAGCTGCCAATCCCACGAACCAGACTTCCCTCTTGACACAGTTTCGGCAAGACAGGTAGCATTGAGAAGTACCGACCGACCGGTCGGTTTGCAGCAGGTTCGCCGCTGCAACGAGAGGAGCACGCTGGTGGTTAATATTTTTTATGAACGCGACGCTAACCCCAATGCCCTGAAGGGCAAGACCATCGCCATCCTGGGCTACGGCAGCCAGGGACACGCGCAGGCGCAGAATCTGCGCGACAGCGGACTCAAAGTGATCGTGGGTCTTGACCCCACCCGACAGAGCGCGGCGCAAGCGCGGGCCGATGGCATGGTGGTGGTGGCGCCCGAGGAAGCGTGCAAGCGCGCCGACTGGATCCATGTGCTCACGCCCGACGAAACGCAGGGCGAGCTTTACGAAAAACACATCAAGCAGTATCTGCATCCGGGCAAAGTGTTCGGCGTGTCGCACGGTTTCAGCATTCATTTCAAGACGATCGTCCCGCCGAACGATGTGGACGTGGTGATGATTGCGCCGAAAAGTCCCGGGCACCTGGTGCGTCGGATTTACAGCGAAGGCCGCGGAGTGCCGTCGCTGATCGCGATTCAGCAGGACGCCAGCGGAAAGGCGCACGAACTGGCTCTCGCCTACGCGCACGGAATTGGCTCGACTCGCGCGGGCGTGCTGCAGACGACGTTCAAGGAAGAAACCGAGAGCGATCTGTTCGGCGAGCAGGCGGTGCTGTGCGGCGGGCTGACGTCGCTGATCAAGAAGGGATTCGAGACTTTGGTCGAAGCCGGCTACGCGCCGGAGATCGCTTATTTCGAATGCCTGCACGAGGTGAAGCTGATCGTCGACCTGATTTACGAAGGCGGGCTTGACCGGATGCGCTACTCGATTTCGAACACGGCCGAGTATGGCGATCTAACGCGCGGCGAGAGAGTCGTCGGTGACGAAACGCGGGCGGCGATGAAGAAAATCCTGGCCGACATTCAAAGCGGCGAGTTCGCCCGGGAATGGATTGCGGAGAACAAGAGCGGCGGAAAGAATTTCGCAGCTCTGCGCGCGAAAGAGAAGCAGCATCCCATCGAGATCGTGGGGGCGCAGTTGCGTGGCATGATGAGCTGGCTGCCGAAAGACGGGAAGAAACCGGTTGAGGTTCCGAAAGATCCGGCAAAACAGGTAGTGAATGCCTAGAGAGGCGAAAGCAGTCGCGGGAACGCCTTTCGGGGCCTGCGGCAGTGCAAGTGGAAAGGGATCCTTCGACTGCGGTTGTTCTTCGCACTGGAGTGCGAAGAGCAATCCTCGCTCAGGATGACAGGTTAACTTGAATGGAGATTAAGGGAGCGGACATCGTTCTGCAGTGCCTGCGCGCCGAAGGGGTCGACCTGGTGTTCGGATACCCCGGCGGCGCGATCATGCCGTTGTATGACGCGCTCGAAGGCAGCGGCGTGCGGCACATCCTGACGCGGCATGAGCAGGGCGCGGTGTTTGCGGCGGAAGGATTCGCGCGGGTTACGGGCAAGGTGGGTGTGGCGATTGCGACCAGCGGTCCCGGCGCGACGAATCTGATCACCGGCATTGCCGACGCGAAGATGGATTCGGTTCCTCTGGTCTGCATCACCGGCCAGGTGCGCAGCGCGTTGATCGGCACGGATGCGTTTCAGGAGACGGACGTTTTCGGCGTGACGCTTTCGCTGACCAAGTGGAGCCGGATCGTGAAGACTCTCGACGAAATTCCGGAAGTGATTGCCGAGGGATTCTATTGGGCGCGCAATGGACGGCCGGGACCGGTGGTGATCGATATTCCCACCGACATGCTGAAGGCGAAGAAAGAATTTTCCGGGCCGGTGAAGTTTACGCCGCGAGCTCGCGCGGCTGACACCAAGGCTGAGGGCGGCTTCAGTGAGACGATTCTGGCAATGCTGCGGAAGGCGCAGCGTCCGGTGGCGTTGGTGGGCGCGGGAGCAAAACTCTCAGGCGCGATTCCGGAACTGCGGCGGCTGCTCGACGATTTGAATATTCCGTCGTTCGCGACGGTGCATGGGCTGGGAGCGGTTCCTCCGCAATCTTCGTATTACCTGGGCATGGTGGGCATGCACGGGACGCGCGCGGCCAACATGGCGCTGCATGAGACTGATCTTCTGCTGGTATTCGGGGCGCGACTGGATGACCGCGTCACGGGCGATCCTACGCGTTTCGCGCCGCAAGCCAGGATAATTCATTTCGAAATCGATCCGGCGCAACTTGATCGCGTGCGGGCTTGCGATCAGGCGGTGATTGGAGACCTGGCGGATACGATTCCGGCATTTCATGCTGAGTTGAGGAAACTCCCCACGTCTCGCAAAAGCGGCGAGACATGGGGCACCCAACTTCCTGATTTCAGCGCGTGGCGCGCTGTTGCGTGCGGGCCGGAGCGGGCGGAGCTTGATCCGCGGGGGCTGGCGCAGCCGACCATTCGTTTTCTGGACGAACTTTTCAGCCGCCTGCCGAACGACAGCGTGGTGATCGCCGATGTGGGCCAGCACCAGATGTGGGCGGCGCAGCGCTACCGGTCGTCGTCGCCGCGGGGCTTCATCACTTCCGGCGGATTGGGCGCGATGGGTTTTGCTCTGCCGGCCGCGGTGGGCGTGCAGCTGGCCAAGCCTGAAACCTGCGTGCTCTGCGTCTCCGGCGATGGTGGATTTCAGATGAACATCCAGGAACTGGCCACAGTTCACCGCCTGGGTCTGCCGATCAAGATGGTGATCATCGACAACAAATATCTGGGCATGGTGCGGCAGTGGCAGCAACTTTTTTACCAGCGCAATTATGCGGAGACGGACCTGAGCGACAATCCGGATTTCGTGGAGATCGCCAAGGCTTACAGGATTCCCGCGGGGCGGCTGAACGAAGCGGCCATGCGCGAGTTTCCGGTGTCGAGCGAAACGGGAGACGCGATCGACAACTTTCTGCATTCGCCGGAGCCGGAGTTGCTGGTGTTCGATTGCCATCCGGAAGCGAACGTGTTTCCGATGGTGCCGGCGGGCGCGGCGCTTTCGGAGATGATGCTGGAAGAAGACTAGGGTAAATGCAGAAGTTAGAGGTTAGAAGTCAGAATTGCAGATTTTAGATTTTAGATTTCAGATTTTGGATTGAAAATCTTTGGGCATCCGTGAAATCTGAAGTCTTCAATCTAGAAATGATCTTGGCAATGGGGGAGCTGGAAAACATGCAAGTCTTTCATGTCCGCTACCGCAACACGCAGGGAACGCTGATGCGCATTCTCAATGCGGCTTCGCGCCGCGCGCTTGATTTGCCTTCGGTGCTGGCCGAACCGGCCGAGCAGGACCACCGGGTCACACTGGTTCTCGAGGTCACCCCGAAACAAATCGGGCAGCTCGGCCGGGACTGGTATGCGATTGCCGACGTGCTGGAAGTCCACTCCAGCGCGGGATTGCACGAGCCCGGCGATTCCAGGCCGGGATGGTCGGGGCCGCATCCTCCGGCTTCCGAGAACAGCGGGAAGTCGGCGCGCGCTGCGTTGGCGTAAGTTTCCCGATGCGCGCGCTCGGAAAACTTGAAACCGTCGAGCGGCGCAGAATGTCTGCCCGGTCTTTTCTGCAGCAACTGCCTGTAGTAATCTCAATCGTTGCTTAGTCTCAATCGCTGCGATCAGTCTCAAGTTTTTCTTCTGCGAACATCGCAGATCGAAAGCGTGTATCTAAATCATGGATCTCAAACATCGTAGCCGCGGAATCACCGATGGGCGCGACCGGGCCGGGGCCCGCGCCATGTTCAAGGCCATTGGATTCACTGACGCCGACCTCAGCCGGCCGCTGATCGGCGTTGCCAACACCTGGATCGAGACGATGCCGTGCAATTTTCATTTGCGGCGGCTTTCGGCGAAGGTGAAGGAAGGGATCCGCGAGGCCGGCGGCACTCCCATGGAGTTCAACACCATTGCCATTTCCGACGGCGAGACCATGGGCACCGAAGGCATGCGCGCGTCGCTGGTGAGCCGCGAACTGATTGCCGATTCGATCGAACTGGTGTGCCGCGGACAAATGTTCGATGCGGTGGTGTGCGTGGTGGGCTGCGACAAAACGATTCCCGCGGCAGCGATGGCATTGGCCCGCATGGATCTGCCGGGAATGGTTCTCTATGGCGGCACGATCGCGCCGGGTGTTTATCGCGGGAAAGATGTGACGATTCAGGATGTGTTCGAGGCCGTGGGCGCGAATGCCGCGGGCAAGATCACTGACAAAGAACTGCACGACCTGGAAGATGTGGCTTGCCCTGGAGCGGGCGCGTGCGGCGGGCAATACACCGCGAACACGATGTCGACCGTGATGGAAATGATCGGGCTCTCGCCCATGGGCTTCAACAGCGTGCCCGCGATGGATCCGCAGAAAGACCAGGTTGCGTTTGCTTGCGGTAAGGTGGTGCTGAACTTGCTGAAGAATGGAATCACGCCGCGGAGCATTCTTACCAGAGATGCGTTCGAGAATGCGATTGCGGCCGTGGCCGCCTCCGGCGGATCGACCAATGCCGTGCTTCATCTGCTGGCGATTGCGCGCGAAGCGGAAGTGGAGTTGGAGATTGACGATTTTCAAACCGTGAGCGAGCGCACTCCGTTGCTGGCGGATCTGAAACCCTCCGGACGTTTTGTGGCGGCGGACATGCATCGTGCGGGCGGAATACGGCTGCTGGCGCGGCGTTTGATGCGCGGCGAATATCTTCATCCCAAGGCCTTGACGGTTACCGGTCTCACGATTGCGTCGGAGAGTGACAGCGCGGTCGAGACTCCGGGGCAGGAAGTGATCGCTTCGCTGGAGCGGCCGCTGAAAAAAACCGGCGGCCTGGTGATCCTCAAAGGCAATTTGGCGCCGGAGGGTTGCGTCGCAAAAATCAGCGGGCATGAACGGCTGGAGCAGCGCGGACCGGCACGCGTGTTCGAGTCGGAAGAAGACGCGATGGCTGCGGTCACCAGCAAGAAAATTAAAGCTGGGGACGTGGTCGTGATTCGCAATGAAGGCCCCAAGGGCGGGCCGGGCATGCGTGAGATGCTCAGCGTGACTGGCGCCATTGTGGGCGAGGGATTGGGCGAGTCGGTTGCGCTGCTGACCGATGGACGATTCAGCGGCGCGACGCATGGCTTGATGGCGGGACACGTTTCTCCGGAAGCCGCACTGGGCGGCCCGATCGCCGCCGTGCGCGACGGCGATATGGTGCGTTTCGACGTGACCCGGCGTTTGTTGGAAGTGGAAATCAGCGACGAGGCTTTGCGCGAGCGGATGAAAGAATGGAAGCCGCCGCAGCCCCGTTATCCTAAGGGAGTTTTTGCGAAGTATGCCGCGCTGGTCGCGTCGGCGTCGCAGGGAGCGATCACCAGGCCGGGGACATAGAAAATTCTCGCGGCGTGCGCCTCAAATTGAATCAGCCCCATGAATCAGCACCGACACCCCTTTCAGCTCAACGAAGATCCGCATCGCAGGCTCAATGCCCTCACTAACGAGTGGGTGCTGGTGTCGCCGCATCGCGCCACGCGTCCGTGGCAGGGTGAGGTCGGGGCTCGGCAGACGGCGACTGCGCTCAAATACGATCCGGAATGTTATTTGTGTCCGGGAAATATGCGCGCGGGCGGGGCGCGCAATCCTGCCTACTCTTCTACGTTTGTTTTTGATAACGACTTCGCAGCCTTGAAACCTGACGTTGCCCCGGGGCGTTTCGACATCGATGGCAAACGGCTGATCGTCGCCGAGGCCGAGCCCGGAGTCTGCCGGGTGATGTGCTTTTCTCCGCGCCATGATCTGACGCTGGGGGCGATGCGGGTGGATGACATCGAGCTCGTGATCAAGGCCTGGGTCGATGAGTTCCGGCAGCTGGGCGCTCGGGAAAACATCCAGCACGTGCAGATTTTCGAGAACCGGGGCGCGATGATGGGCGCCAGCAATCCACATCCCCATTGCCAGATTTGGGCGACGGCTTCGATTCCAGAAGTCCCCGAAAAAGAGCTGGCCTCGCAGCGAGCTTACTTGAAGCTGCACAGCCGCTGCCTGCTGTGCGACTACATCGAGTTGGAAGGGCGGCAGAAGATTCGGCTGATTTACCAGAACGAAGGTTTCACTGCGCTGGTGCCTTTCTGGGCGGTGTGGCCGTTTGAGACTCTGGTGTTGAGCCGCCGGCACTTCGGCAGCATGCTGGAACTCAGCGCCGGGGAAATTTCATCGCTGGCAGATATGCTGCACCGGATTGCCGCTACCTACGACAAAGTGTTCGATGTTCCGTTCCCGTATTCCATGGGGTTTCATCAGTCGCCGACTGACGATCTCGCGCATCCGGAGTGGCACTTTCACGCTCATTTTTATCCGCCGTTGCTGCGATCGGCGACGGTCCGCAAATTCATGGTGGGGTTTGAGATGCTGGGAACTCCGCAGCGCGACATTACTCCAGAGATCGCAGCCGAGCGGCTGCAGTCGCTAGTCCCGAGGTAGACGGCTCCGGGTCGAGACCCGCGTCGGGAGCGGCTTCTGCCGTCAGGCGGCTTCGTCGTCCTGAAAGCCCCAATGTTTCAGCAGGTCGGTCGGGACATATTTCTCATCTTTATTCTGCCGAACCCACTCTTTGAGCGCCGGTGAGTTTTTATATTGGTCTGGGCCAAGACCCAGGATTGCTACGATATGATCGAACGAGGTCGCTTCATTCATGGAGCCTCCTGTTCCTGACGTTCGACTGCGATATGAGACAGTAATTGTACTCATCCACCATCAACAGAGTGTAAAAATTTTAGGCCGAATCGAAGACAAAGCGAAGCGCTGTGAAAAGCTTTCCCAACCCCATCCCGCTCGCCTTGGTATAATGGATCCATCATGATTACCAGCAATATTAGTTCTCCCTCTGCAGAAGTTTCAGTTTCGACCATCTCAGTTTCCCAAATCTGCACGGATGTTAAGAATCTTGGTTATGCAGCTTCCCGCCGTATCCGGCTCTATGGCGAGGACTTTGAGGTGATTTCCGATCCTTTTCCAGAGGCCGAGGGGATTGCAGTCCGCGTGAAAACCAAGAAAGATTCCAGGGTTCGCGTGCTGCAGCTGCCGTCCACGATTCTGCAAAGCGTGAGGGGAAGACGCGTCAAAAGCGCCGCCTGAGTGGGTGTGGCGCGGACCGGGGCCGAGCGAAATCGAAGGGACTGCTCGCGGAGTTTTTGGCGCTATACGCCGGCGGGCAAGAATGCCCGCCCTACACAACCGGCCCATCTTTTTTTCCAACCATTACCTGAATGATCCCCAGCGCAACCAGATAGGTGCAAGAAGCAATCGCGAAGATCGAATAATACGATCCCGTGGCTTGCAGGATGTGACTCACGACCTCGGCAATGAGCATGCTGCCGCCGGCGCCGGCCATTCCGGCGATTCCCACCACCGACCCCACTTCCTGCCCGGGAAACATGTCGGAAACCAGCGTGTAGATGTTGGCCGACCAACCCTGATGGCAGGCAGCCGCCAAACCCACCAGCCCCACGGCCATCCACAGGCTGGAGGCGCGCACCGCAAACAAGATAGGCAGCACCCCACAAGCGCAGACCAACATGGCAGTTTTTCGCGCAGTAATTACGGGCCATCCCCGCCGAATCAGAGCGCCGGAGAGCCATCCGCCGCTGACACTGCCGACGTCTGACGACAGGTAGATCACGACCAGAGGCAGGCCGAGATTCAGCAGCCCGAGGCCGCGAGTCTTGTTCAGGAAATCAGGAATCCAGAAAAGATAAAGGAACCAGACGGGGTCGGTGAGGAATTTGCCAATGGCGATCGCCCAGACTTGTCTGCGAGTGAGCAGTTGGGCCCATGAGGCGGTGCGGATTGGCTCCGGACGATCATGCTCCGGACGATCATGCTCCGGCGAATTGATTGGAATGGTCCACGATTCGCCGCGATGCACACGCTTCTCCGCCCAGCCATACACCACCAGCCAAAGCACGACCCAGACAAAGCCGAGCGCTCCCGTGGCGAGAAACGCCCACCGCCAACCGTAATGAATGGTGATCCACGGAACTGACAGAGGAGCGACGACCGCGCCGATGTTCGTGCCCGCGTTGAAAATGCCGGTAGCCAGGGCACGCTCATTTTCTGGAAACCACTCCCCCACCGTCTTCATGCTGGCCGGAAAACTTCCGCCTTCGCCCAGTCCCAGAGCCGATCGGGCAATGCCGAACCCGGTGACCGAACGCGCGAAGGCGTGGGCCATTTCGGCCAGACTCCAAAAAACCACCGCAAATGAAAAGCCGCGATACGACCCGGTGCGATCCATCAACCGCCCCACGAGCAAGTAACCGAGGGCATAGGCAAACTGGAACGCGGCGATAATGTGGCCGTAATCGACTTCGCTCCAGTGCAGTTGGACTTGCAGGGTGGGCTTCAGGATTCCGATGACTTGGCGGTCGGCATAGTTGACGGTCGCGGCCAGGAAGAGCAGCCCGCAGATAATCCAGCGGACATTACTGTTTCGCCTGGCATCGCGGCTTCCGTCGTGTCCGGTGTCGTATCCGGGAACCTGGGATTCACTCATCTCAGTGTGTTCGTCTGTTTGACAGCGGGCCGCATCGAGTGCTTTCCTTCTGTGACCGCGACTTCTTGTGGCGTTTCAGCTCATGCCTTTTATCGACGACAATTTCCTGCTGCAGAACAAGACCGCTCGATACCTTTATCACAACTACGCCGAAGACCAGCCCATCGTCGACTATCACTGCCATATTCCCGCCGCTATCATTGCGGAGAACCGGCAATTTAGCAATTTATTTGAACTCTGGCTGGCGGGCGATCATTACAAATGGCGGGCCATGCGCGCCAACGGCGTGGCGGAGCGGTTCATCACCGGCGGCGCGAGCCCGTATGAAAAATTCCAGGCTTGGGCGGCTACGGTTCCGCGCTGCCTGCGCAATCCGCTCTATCACTGGACTCATCTCGAGCTCAAACGGTATTTCGGAATCGACGCGCTGCTCAACGAGAGCACGGCGGCGGCGATCTGGAAACGCGCTAACCAGCAACTGCCGAAAGCAGCGCTGACCCCGCAGGGCATTCTGAAAAAATTCAAAGTGCTGGTATTGTGTACCAGCGACGATCCTGCCGACGACCTGAGCGCGCACGCGAAACTGGCAATGTCGAGACTCTCGACCCGGGTCTATCCGACATTCCGGCCTGACCGCGCGCTCGACGTAGACCTGCCGGAAGCATACGGCACGTGGTTAGACCGCCTGGGTGCTGCCGCTAATCTCGAAATCGCGCAGTTCGCCGATCTCCTCGATGCTTTGCGCCAGCGCCATGACCGCTTCCACCAAATGGGCTGCCGGCTTTCCGACCATGGTCTGCCTTACTGCTATGCGGAGGATTGCTCGGAAGCGACTGCCGCCGCCATCTTCGCCAAAGCCCGCGCCGGACGCCAGGTAACGGCTGACGAGCACGACCTGTTTGCCTCTTACCTGATGCTTTTCTTCGGTCACCTCGACGCAAAAAAAAGCTGGACGAAACAACTGCATCTGGGCGCTCAGCGCAACTGCAGCACGCGTGGCCTGAAAGCTCTCGGCCCGAACACCGGGTATGATTCCATGGGAGACTGGCCGCAGGCGACCCGTTTGGGCGCATACCTCGACCGCCTGGACGCGGAAAACGCCTTGCCCAAAGTCATCCTCTACAACTCCAATCCTGTCGACAATCATGTCTTCGCAACCATGGCCGGCAACTTCCAGTCGGGAGATGTGCCCGGCAAGGTGCAATTCGGCGCCGCCTGGTGGTTCCTTGACCAGAAAGACGGAATCGAATCGCAACTCAATGTGCTCTCGAACGTCGGACTGCTCTCGAACTTCATCGGAATGCTGACGGACTCGCGTTCGCTCATGTCCTACGCCCGCCACGAATATTTCCGCCGCGTGCTGTGCAACCTTTTAGGCCGCGAGGTGGAAAACGGCGAACTGCCCAACGACAAAAAACTGGTCGGTGAAATGATCGGGAACATCTGCTTCCAAAATGCGTACAACTATTTGGGCCTAGGCGCGCTCACCGAACCCGCAACTCGCACGTCCTAATAGAGGCTATCTCATAAATCCCGGAGGGTGGTCACGAGCACAACCTCAGAGGCTAAAGCCCGGATTTTCCTGGCCACTGGTGGCACGGCTGAAGCCGTGCCTTTCCCAAGACCATTTATGAGGTAGCTTCCAGCTGAAATCGTCCGCGCGGGAATAGTTTTGAAGATAGTTTTGAAGCCGGCACCAGGATCCGCGCTCCGAACGGGCATTCAGCCTATGTGGTAAATTGCTTGTCAAAATTGTTTGGGCAAGAAACGAATTCCTGAGTCAAATGTGGGGGTAATCGCGTGGCACTCACTATCAGCGGTCTTTCCAAGACTTATCCAAACGGCGTCAAGGCGCTGAAGAACCTTTCGCTTTCGATCGGCAACAGCATGTTCGGGCTAGTCGGCCCCAACGGCGCCGGCAAGAGTTCGCTGATGCGCACGGTGGCGACGCTGCAGGATCCTGACTCCGGTTCGATCACGCTCGACGGCATCGACGTGCTGCACCAGAAGGATCAGGTGCGCCGCATCCTCGGCTACCTGCCGCAGGAGTTCGGCGTCTACCCCAAGATTTCCGCGCTGGACATGCTCCACCACCTCGCGGTGATGAAGGGCATGACGTCGTCGGGCCAGCGTAAGGAGACCGTCGACGCGCTGCTGCAGCAGACCAACTTGTGGGAGGTCCGGAAAAAAGCCCTGTCCACTTATTCCGGCGGCATGAAGCAGCGCTTCGGCATCGCGCAGGCGCTGCTTGGCAATCCCCGCCTCATCATTGTCGATGAGCCTACTGCCGGCCTCGACCCTGCCGAGCGCAACCGCTTCCTGAATCTTCTCTCTTCTCTGGGCAGCGACCGCACCGTCATTCTTTCTACCCACATCGTGGATGACGTGCGCCAGCTCTGCCCTCGCATGGCCATCATCGCCTCGGGCGAGCTCCTGCTGGAAGGCGCGCCCAGCGAGACTCTTGCGGCCCTCAACGGAAAGATCTGGTCGAAGGTGGTCCCGACCGGCGATGAGGTGCGGGCGATCGAAGCGCAGCACCACGTCATCTCCACTCACCTGGTCGGCGGGCAGCATGAGATTCGCGTCTACGCGGACACTTCTCCGGGCGAGGGCTTCCACTCCGTCGAATCCGGACTCGAGGACGTCTATTTTCTCAACCTGTCGCAGCAGTCCAAGCGCCAGCTTCCGAATTAACGCCCGTCGCAATTAGCGCCCGGCAGTTAGCGCTTGGCATCTGGAGGAATCCGACATGGCACTGTTTTGGGAGTTCTTCACCTTCGAGCTCAGGTTCCGCTTCAAGAGCCTCTCAACGTACATGTATTTTCTGCTCTGGCTCATCTTTTCCTTTCTCTGCGTTGCGTCGGAAAGCTTCGGTCCGGTGGGCAGCGGCAATGGCAAGGTGCTGCTCAACGGGCCTTACGCCAACACTCTCAACGATATGTACGCCGCGCTTTTTGGCGTGATCGTAATCGCGGCTATCTTCGGCACATCGATTCTCCGCGACTTCCAGCGCGACACCTACCAGATTCTTTTCACTCAGCCGATCTCCAAATTCTCCTACCTCGGCGGACGCTGGGCCGGTTCCTTCGTTACCACCGCCTTTGCCTTCTCCGCCCTGATGCTCGGTACGTTCCTCGGCACTTTCATGCCCTGGACGGACCACGCGCGGATCGGACCGAATCACCTCTGGACTTACCTCCAACCGTTCCTCTCAATCATCGTCGTCCAGATATTTTTCCTCGGCTCCGCCTTCTTCGCGGTGGGCGCCCTTACCCGCAAGATTTTCATCGTCTATCTCCAGGGTGTAGCCCTGTTCATGCTGTACCTGATCAGCATCACCGTCTTTTTCGCCACCCGCTCGCTGGAGCGTTTCTGGTCCGGCATTTTCGATCCCGTGGGATTCATCCTGATCTACAACGTAACGCGCTATTGGACAGTCATCGAGAGAAACACCCAGTTCGTCACCTGGTCGCCCGCTCTGGTCAACGGTGTCTTCCTCTATAACCGTCTGCTCTGGATCGGTGTCGGCATCGCGTCACTGACCGCGGTCTGGGCCTTGTTTCCCATGTCTGTGGAAGCTCTTACCGCACGCTCGCAGGGCCGCCGCGCTGCGAAAGCCAAGGAGCAGGAACTCGCCGAGGCCTTGCCGGTCCGCTCTCTGGCTCCTGGTCGCCTCCCTGTTGCGAATCAGACCTTCACTTCCGCCACGACCTGGGCACAATACCTTTCGCTCTCACGGCTCCGCCTGCGCAACATTTTTCGCGACGTGCCGTTCTGGGCCCTGGTCGCTCTCATCGTCGCTTTTGCCATCAACAACGACTATTTCGCGGGCAAGGTCGCCGGCCAGGACGTCTGGCCGGTCACCTATCTCATGGTTCAATCCGTCGAGGGCAGCGCTCTGCTCTTCCTCTTGATCGTCGCCGGACTCTACGCCGCGGAGTTGCTCTGGCGCGAGCGTGACACCCATTTCGACGGCATCCATGACGCTCTGCCCATGCGCGAGTCCGTCGACTGGCTCTCCCGCTTCACCGCGGTCGTCGTCGTCGAACTCCTCCTCATCACGTTCGCCATGGTGATCGGCGTGGGGATGCAGACCTTCCTTGGCTACTATCATTTCGAGTTCCTGCAATACTTCAAGGAGCTCTACCTCGTAACTTTTCCGCAGCTTATCTTCTGGATTCTTCTCTCGCTCTTCGTTCAAACCATCGTATCGAACAAGTTTGTGGGCTACGCCATACTGATCGGCGCGTTCATCCTCATGCAGGTGCTTTACACCTTCGGCTGGGAGAACACCCTCTACCTCGTCGGCCAGACCCCCGCCTATATCTATTCCGATATGAACGGTTACGGCCACTTCGTCCCGGCATTGTTCTGGTCGATTACTTACTGGGTCGCGATCGGCGCGGTGCTGGGCGTCGTCTCCATCGCCTTCGCCCGGCGTGGATCGGAAGACTCCCTGCGCGCCCGCACCCGGCTCGCCCTGCAGCGCGCCCCGCGGCTGGTTCCGGCCGCTCTTCTTTTCGCCCTCATCGCCGTGGGCTCCGGCGGTTGGTATTTCTACAACGCTCACGTCCTCAACGAATATCTCGACTCCAAGGCGCGCCGCGACATCCAGGCCAACTACGAAACCAAGTTCAAGCAGTACCAGGACCTGCCACAGCCCAAGGTCACGGCCGTCGATGCCACCATCAACATTTATCCCGAGCGCCGCTCCTTCGACGGCAGCGTCACCATGACGCTGCAGAACAAGACCGCACAACCGATCCCGCAAGTCCACATCACCGACCAGATGCAGTCGGTCACCAACGTAAAATTCGATCGCCCGTTTCACCTCGTCAGTTCGGCGCCGCGAAATATCTATTCCATCTACGCTCTCGATCAGCCTTTAGCGCCCGGCGAGACCATCACGCTCACGTGCAACGTGGGCCACCAGACGCACGGCTTCCGCGACGGAAACGAACCCCCGGAGTTTGCCTACAACGGCACCTTCTTCGATTCGAGCTACGTCCCCTACATCGGCTACAACAACGGCATAGAGCTTGCCGATCCTCGCCGCCGCCGCGAAGAACACCTGCCCCTGCTCGTGGAAATGGCGCACCGCGGTGATCCCGCTCACTCGGTGAACAACGTCTTTTTCCAGGGCGAGTCTGACTGGATCACCTACCACACCGTGGTCAGCACTTCGTCCGACCAGATCGCGATCGCGCCCGGATATCTCCAGCGCGAATGGCAGGCCAACGGCCGCAACTTCTACGAATACAGCATGGGCTCCACCCACATCCTCAATTTTTTCGCCTATATCTCCGCTAAATACCAGGTCAAGAAGGAGATTTATCACGGGCCCAACGGCGACGTCGCCCTTGAGGTTGACTACGACCCCGCGCACACCTACGACGTCGACGACATGCTCGCCAGTTCCCGCGCCGGACTCGACTACTATCAACGCGTTTACAGCCCCTACCAGTTCAACCAGTACCGCATTTTCGAATTTCCGCGCTACCGCACGTTTGCCCAGTCCTTCCCCAACACCGTTCCTTACTCCGAAGGCATCGGCTTCATCAGCCGCGTCGTCAAGCCCACCGACATCGACTTCACTTACTTCGTCACCGCCCACGAGCTTGGCCATCAATGGTGGGCGCACCAGCTTGTGGGCGCCGACGTGGAAGGTTCCAACATGATGTCGGAAAGCCTGGCCGAGTATTCCGCGCTGCAGGTGATGGCGCACAAATACGGCCGCGACCTGATGCACCGCTTTCTGCGCCACGAACTCGATGGCTACTTGCGCGGCCGCGCCGGCGAAGTCCGCCACGAGCCGCCGCTGGCTCTGGTACAGCGTGAAGGATACGTCTGGTACCAGAAAGGCGGCCAGATCCTCTACACTCTCGCCGACTACATCGGCGAAGACAAACTGAATCTCGCGCTCCACAATTTCCTCATGCAGTACCGCTACGCCAACGCCAACAACCAGGCCGACGCCCACGACACTGCGCACGGCTCCATCACCCAAGACGTGCCCTACCCCGACACCCGCATGTTGGTCGACGCCATCCGCGCCCAGACTCCGCCCGAATACCAGTACCTGGTCGACGACGGTTTCAACCGCATCGTTCTCTACGACAACCAGGCCGTCTCCGCCGCTTCGCAGAAAACTCCCGACGGAAAATACAAAGTCACGCTTGAGGTAAGAGCGCGCAAGATGCAGGCCGACGGCAATGGCGCGGAAACCCCCATGCCCCTTGCCGACTACATTGAAATCGGCGTCTTCAGCGGAAAGAAAGACGAAGAGAAGCCCCTGTATCTGAAGAAAGAAAAGTTCACTGAGGAACACAAGACCTTCGAGATCATCGTCGACCAGCAGCCCACGCTGGCCGGCATCGACCCCTACAACAAGCTCATCGACCGCAACGCCGACGACAACATGATCGACGTGACCAAACAATAGGCGCACCGGCCCATCAGAAGCCGTTCACAACTGGGTTCGGGAAGGGCACGGCTTAAGCCGTGCCATAAAGAGACAATAATGAGGATCAGGCTTTAGCCTCTGAGGTTTCGCTCGCGTGTCCAGCCGTTGAGGTTGAACTCTCCGCTAGCCCTCAGGGAACGAGCTGATAACTCACAAACGCCACCTGCTTGCTGTCTGGCGACCACGACGGCACGTTGATCGTCCCTTGCCCGCCAAATAACTTCGCCACAACCGTAATGTTGCCATCGCCCAACGACATCATCCGCAGCATGACATCCTTGTTCTCGGGATGCCCCGTGACGCTCTTGTCATAAGTAAGAAACACCATCCACTTTCCATCCGGCGAGATGTGCGGAAACCAGTTGTTGAAATCGTCGTGCGTAACTTGTTCCTGCTCGCTTCCATCCGCATGCATGCGCCAGATTTGCATGTGCCCGGTGCGTTCGGAATTGAAGTAGATATACTTCCCATCCGGCGAATACTCAGGCCCGTCATCCAGACCCTTAGCAGTGGTCAACCGCGTCTCTTCGCCGCCCGCCGCCGGAATCGTATAGATATCGAAATCGCCGTTGCGCTGCCCCACGAAAGCCAGCGTCTTCCCATCCGGCGACCAGCCGTGCCAGTACGACGGTGATTTCTCCGTGATCCGCCGCGGCGTTCCGCCAGTAATGGGCACAATGTAAACTCGCGAACCTCCATCTCCCTGCGAATTGTCGCTGATAGCCAGCCACCGCTCGTCCGGCGAAATTCCGTGATCGTTATTGCAGCGCGTGGCGAATCCGGTATCAATCATCTCCGGTTTTCCACCGCCAACCTTGAGCCGTTCAATGCGACCGTTCCGATTAAAAAGAAACGCGGTCCCATCCTGAGTCCAGTTCGGAGCCTCAAACCGTTCCGGCGCAACGTAAACCACGCGACGGTCGGTTGAGCTGATCGTCACCGTCTCGAGCGTGCTGTAGAGTTTCGCGGCCCCCGCAAACGGACTCAACCCGCTCACTTCAACATTCGAAAAAACCGCTTTCTCGACGACGTCCTTGTCATGCGAGCAAACACCGATCCCCACATAGAACGATCCCTCCAGCGGAACCCGCGTCGAACCTCCCGCCATGTGCAGTTCTTCGCCCGGGCCCGCCACGAACATGTAAACGTATTCTCCGCGCTTCTCAATGCGCAGCCGGGCCGGAGCCGACATGTTCGATTGAATCTCGTGCGTGATCGCACCCTTCGCTTCGCGATACTGCAGCGAAGTGAGCCCGCTGCCGTGCAGCGCCAGATCGGCATAAACGGAATCCGCGTCCAGGCTTTGCCGGATCATCAGCACCGCCTTGCGATGTTCATTCTTGCCCTGCCCCAAAAACGAAATGTCTGCCCCGAGCGCCACATCGCCCGTAACCTTCTTCCACACAAACTGGAAAGCGTCCACCGCCAACCACATATTCTCGCCGCTGCCGGCGATGGTATAGGTACCATGTTCCGCGTCGAACGTAGCCGATCCGGGATGCAATACCGTCCCTACATCACCGTGATCCTGGAACGCGCCAATCGAACTTCCTTGCGCTCGAGCAAGTTTCGGCGCAAGCACCAGTCCCAGACAAAAAACCGCAATCCACGCGTTCCAAACGTTCTTACGCTTCATGGAAAACTCCCTCCCTCAACTTCCCGACGCCGCCTACGATTGCAGGCGCTTGCACGCCCTGTCAAGCCAGCCGGGGTCAAGCCAAGTGTAGTCAAACCGAGTGTGGTCGTGGCGAGTGTGCTACCATGCCCGGCAAGTTCCAAGCTCCCCGGGAGGCTCAGCATGGTGACCGCGCTCAGGCCCCTCAGTACCGGAGAATTACTCGACCGCACATTTTCGCTTTATCGCAGCCACTTTGTATTGTTCGTGGGCATTTTTGCGCTGCCTCATCTTTGCGTCCTCGCCTTTCAGTGCGTGGCGCTTCCGTTTCAAAATCCCGGCTTCGGGCTTTCCCAAGCGTTGTCGACCCTTTCCTGGGCATTGGGAGCGCTTCTCTTGAGCGTGATGGTCACGGCAGCCTCCCAGGCCGCGACCGTCTTCGCTGTTTCGCAAGTCTACCTTGATCGGCCCGCCGGCGTGGCGGACTCATTCTCGAAGGTAAAAAATCAAGTGGGCGGCGTGATTTGGCTTTCCCTCAAGGTGGGAGCCGGTGTGGTTTTGGGCTGCATCGCTTTGATCGTTCCTGGAATTTTGTTGGCGATCCGCTGGTCACTGGCCATCCCCGCAATGGTTCTGGAGGAAAAGTCCTCGGGCGACGCAATGTCTCGCAGTTCTGACCTCACGCAGGGGAGCCGTGGCCGAATTTTTGTCATCTGGCTTCTGTTGGTGGTGCTCAGCATTTGTGCAGGGATGCTTCTGCAGTGGCCGATCGAGTTGGGCGCGGGAGTAAGCGCACGAGGCGCGCTGCGGCGTGTCGCGCTGGGATGGCAGGTCGCATCGGTGGTTGCAACGTTCATTTCCGAATGCCTGGTTGGCCCCCTGGCCACCATCGCATTCTCGCTGTTGTATTACGATCAGCGAGTGCGCAAAGAAGCGTTTGATTTGCAATTGATGATGACCACGTTGGATGCGCCCGTCCTGCAGACTGCCTCGGTGCAAGCAGGCGCATGACGGCAACGCGCACCTGCATTCTCGCCGGGCTGCTGATCGCCGGGCTAACGTTCGCCAGCCTTTTCTGCCGGGCTGATGCAGGCCAGAGCGACGAACTCACCGTCGCCGAATACCGCGCACAACTTGATCAGTTATTGCTGGCCACACAGCAGCTTGACAGCTCCGGACGTCCCGTCCCCCCAGCACTGAAGGAGCTACCGCAAGTCTGGCGAGTCCGCACCGGGAATCAGAGTTCCGGACTAGAACACCTCGCGCAGACGCATTTCGAAGTTCCCACCGAAGGTCTGCGCCGGGATGTCCGCCGCTTCGAGCAGGAAAGAAGCATCACCAATGCAACAGCGATACGCTCGCGCATTCAGGTCCTGCGCAACGATCTCGACGCCTTCGACGCGGCTCCGCCGGACGTCTCCAGCCAACGGGAGCGTCTCACATCCCTTCTGGCTCGCCGCGAGTTCCGCGACGTGCACGGGCCCACCTTTACCGACCGCCTCAAGCAAAAACTCGTGGCCATGATTCTCAGAGCGCTGGAGTTTCTCTTCCGCTCCTCGGCCATTCCCACAGTCAGCAAGTTCTTTGTGTACGGATTGATCGGGCTCGCGGTATTAGCTCTGGGCTTCGTCGCATACCGGCAGATTTTGTCGGCCAGCGAACAGGAAGGCTTTGTCCCCACGGACATCGCAGTTTCTGCCAAGAGTTGGGCCCTATGGCTGGCGGAGGCGCAAGCGGCGGCCCAACAACACAATTGGCGGGAAGCGATTCATCTCGCGTACTGGGCCGGCATTTCGTTTCTGGAGCGGCAGGGCACATGGCGACCCGATCGCGCGCGCACTCCCCGCGAGTACCTGAAGCTGTTGTCGAGCGCCAGCGAGCACCGCGAAACTCTAGCGGCCCTCACCAGAGTCTTCGAGCTTGCCTGGTACGCCAAACGCGAAGCAGACGCAGAAGCATTCGCGCAGACGCTGAAAGCGCTGGAGAGGCTCGGATGCCACTCAAGCTGAACCCAAAAGACCGCAAGCTCATGCTGGGCGCAGGCCTGGTCTTCATCCTGCTAATCGCCGCAGCATTGTTGTTCGGCTCCGGCGCGCAAAGCCAGGCAGAATTTCCCAGCACCTACTCCACCGCATCCGGCGGCGCCAAAGCCGCATATTTGCTGCTCTCCGAGTCAGGATACAAAGTTCAGCGCTGGGAAAAACCCCTGAGCGACCTTCCGCACGCGACGGCAAAAACCCTGATCGTGGCCGAGCCAAACGAAGCTCCTACTCGCGAAGAACGGGAGCGCCTGGAAGCTTTTATTGCCGAGGGCGGCCATGTCATCGCTACGGGAATGTTTGCCGGCACCTTCCTTCCCGAGAACAACTCCGTGCCTGACCTCCTCGCCATGACGTGGAAGAAGGCGTCCGCTCTTTCACCCTCGCGAATTACTCGCGCCGCTCCTCAGATCATGCTGTCGCCGCGGGCCTATTGGCGGGCGTTCTCAGCAGCCTACCCGCTCTACGGCGATGGTGACCGCATCGTAGTCGTGAAGTATCCTTTCGGGCGAGGCGAGGTCCTGTGGTGGGCGTCGGCCACGCCGCTCACCAATGCCGGACTGAAAGAGCCTGGCAATCTGGAATTTTTTCTGGCATGTCTCGGCGATCAGAAAAATGAAATTCTCTGGGACGAATACATCCACGGCTATCGCCAGACTCTCGCTGCCTCCATTGTGCACTCGCCGGCGAAGTGGCTGTTCCTGCAATTGGTTCTGGTGGCCATAGCCGTCGTGGCCACGTTCTCGCGGCGCAGCGGGCCCACGTTTGTGCCCGCCAGCGTCGTCCGTCTGTCCCCGCTCGAATTTGTTCAGACCCTCGGCGGCCTCTATCAGCGCGCGGGAACGGCCTCGGTTGCGGTCGACATCTGCTACCGGCGCTTCCGTTTCTGGCTGACGAAACGCCTCGGCCTCGCCGCCAACGCGTCCGCCGAGCAGTTGGCTTCCGCCATCCGTGGCCGCTGGCCGCTCGACGAAGGTCATTTCATCGCCACCATGAAGCACTGCGAATCCGCCAGTATCGATCCTTTTCTGCACGCTCCTGTAGCCTTGCATCTGGTGCAGGAACTCGACGGATACGCGGATCGATGGAATCTGTTTCAAGGCGTTCGGAAGGAGAACGGTTGATGAATGCAGTCCCACAGCTGGTGCGGCACATTCGCGAAGAGATGGGCAAAGTCGTCGTCGGTCAGGAGATCCTGCGCGACCAGTGCGTGATCGCGATGCTCTGTCGAGGACACGTTCTTCTGGAAGGCGTTCCCGGCATCGCAAAAACTTTGACCGTCAAAACACTTTCACGGTTAATGCGGCTGGATTTTCAGCGCGTGCAGTGCACCGCCGACCTGATGCCCGCCGACATTGTCGGCACCAATATCTTGAACATGGCCACCAGCCAATTCCAGCTTCACCAGGGACCGGTGTTCACCGACCTGCTGTTAGTGGATGAAGTGAACCGCATGCCTCCGCGCACGCAGGCAGCGCTGCTTGAATGTATGGAAGAGCATCAAGTCACGATTGACGGAAAAAGTTATCCCCTTTCTTCTTTCTTTACCGTCTTCGCCACGCAGAATCCGGTTGAATTCGAGGGAACCTACCCGCTGCCCGAGGCTCAACTCGACCGCTTCCTGCTGAAACTCCAGGTCCCATACCCCCGGCTTGAAGATGAAGTGCGCCTGCTCGCGAACGTACAGAACGGATTCGAATCTCGCGAACTCGACAAGATGGACCTGAAGCCAATCGATGCGGAACTGCTGCAGGCAGCGCAGCAGGAACTCAAGTCCGTAACGGTCGAAGAAGCGTTGTTCAGCTATATCGTCCAGATCGCGCGCCGCACACGCGAGTGGCCTTCCCTGTCTCTGGGAGCCAGCCCTCGCGCCGCGGTCAGTCTGATGGCGGTCTCGAAAGCGGTGGCCGCAATAGATGGTCGCGACTACGTAATCCCCGACGACGTGAAGGCTTCGTCGCTCCCCGTGCTCCGTCATCGCATCATTCTGAAGCCGGAGGCCGATCTCGAAGGCATCACCCCGGACCAGGTCTTGGCCGACGTAGTGCGCGCAGTCGAGGTTCCGAAGTGAGCCAACCAAGTGAGGTCCTGGCATGAGTGATCTGGGCAAACTCGTTCCTGCAGAAGTCGAGGCCCCAGCCCGTTCCTACAAGCGAGTCGGCGTAGCGTTCGGCGACCGCTTCTTCGCGCTGCTCGTTGTGGGCCTCGTCTGGCTCGTTCCCGCATTCGTCGATCTGCGATTTGTCTACGCTCTTCTTGCCTGGGATGCGCTGGTGCTTCTGGCCTGGTTTGCCGACCTGTCGCAACTGCCCCAACCCGCGCAGCTTACGGTGAGGCGAACATGGCGCTCGCCCGCGGCGCTATCAATCGCATCGAATCTCGATCTCACCCTGATCAACGCGTCGGACAAAACCGTCCGCGCCACTCTGATCGACACGGCCCCCGCACAGTTGAGAAGCGAGCCTCCAACCCGCATGCTCAAAGCCGGAGCTCGCAACGAAGCGACCGCAACCTATCAAATCTGTCCATCGCAGCGCGGAGACGCAACGCTCGGCGACTGCTACGTGCGTTATCAAAGCGTTCTGCGCATCGCCGAGAGGTGGGTTCGCGCCCCTCTGGGCCAAACGGTGCGCATTTATCCCAACCTCGAAGAAGCCAAACGCCATTCGATTTATCTGTTGCGCACCCGGCAAACTGCCCTGGAAAAACGCCACTCCCGCACCCGCGGGATCGGCCGCGAGTTTGAAAGCCTGCGCGAATACCAGCCCGGGGATGAATATCGCAACATCTGCTGGACCGCAGCCGCGCGCCGCGGAAAGCTGGTCACTCGCGTCTACCAGATCGAACGCAGCCAGACCGTCTGGATCGTCATCGACTCCGGACGATTGATGCGCGCTCGCATCGGAGATTTCAGCAAGCTCGATCACGCCGTCAATTCCGCGCTCAGCCTCGCCCAGGTGGCACTCTACTCAGGCGATCGCGTGGGACTGGTGGCTTACGGCCGCGCCATTCGCCAGCAACTCCCCGCCGCCAAGGGAAGCGCCCACTTGCGGCAACTCATCGAACGCCTGGCGCTGGTGCGCGAAGAAAGCTCCGAAGCCGACCACCTGCAGATGGCCAGCCGGCTTCTCACCGACCAGAAGCGCCGCTGCCTCATCGTATGGCTCACCGATCTCGCCGAAACTGCCATGACTCCGGAAGTGATCGAAGCAGCCTCCATGATGATGCCCCGCCATCTGGTTCTGTTCGTAGTCATAGGACAGCCAGACCTGCGCGAACTTGCCGCCAAGAATCCGCAAAGCGAATCAGAAATGTACCAGGTGGCCGCCGCGCAGGAAATGGTTCATCGCCGCGAATTGCTGTTGGCCCGGTTGCGCGAACGCGGAGCCCTCGCGCTGGAAGTAAACTCCGGAGCAATTTCCCCGGTGCTGGTGAACTCATATCTTCAGATCAAAGAACGAAATCAACTTTGAGTTGATTTGCTCTCAGCTAACCCACTTGGACCCGATTCAGGTTTCCGCGAGAGTCCAAACAGGTATGCCCCCAGCAACACGAACAACGCGCCCGCCAAGGAAAACTTCAACGGAACCGGCAGCGCTGTCGGCGAGACGAAAGCTTCGATTACGCCCGCAATAATCAGGATCGGGATCGTGCCCAAAACCAGCTGCACGGCCTCCACCCCAGCCCGCGCCAGCGATTCCCGGCGAGGTAACAACCCGGGAAACAAAAGTCCTTGAGCAATCCGCAGCCCCGCCCCGCCCGCAATAAAAATGGCGGGCAGTTCGAGCACTCCGTGTGGCGCCACAAAGCTCCAGAGCTGCACGCTCATCCCCGCCAGCCCGCAAGCCATGCCAATCACCCCAATCAGCAATCCATTGAATGCCATCATGTAAATCGTTCCCAAACCAGCCGTGATTCCCAAAGCAAACGTGGTAAAGCTCACACTCATGTTGTTGGTCATGATGGCGCTGGAAGCCAATGGCTTGATGCCCACAATCGAATGCGTCCACATCTCGTGCCGGTCGATGGTCTCCACCATTCCCGGCCCCAGAAGTTTTACCTTGAAATCCGGATTCTGATAAGTCAGCACCGCGCCCACCACGCCCGCAACCGCAAAGATAAGAACCGCCAGCAGGCAATAGTTTAAATTCCGCCGGAACGTCGCCGGATAGGTCTCCCAAAAAAACGAAAATATCGCCGCCGGGCTCGCCTTGTGGCCGGAATAGATGGTATTGTGTGCGCGCACCAGCAACTGGTTGACGTACCGGGCAAAGTGCACGGAACCCGGATCTTCCCGGATGGCCGCAAGATCCGCGGCCGTCTGGCGGTAAAGAAGACTGAGTTCCTGCAGGTCGGAACGTGAGAGCGAGTGCAGTCCGCTCTTCGCGCTCTGGTTCAGCAGCGTTTCCAGTTTGTTCCAGTACGGCTTGCGTTTCTCCAGCCAGCCAGTAGAAATCATCGCGGACTCGACGGGCCTGCTCACAGACCCTGACTCAAAATGGACCAACCCGGCTTCGACCAACTGCGCATCGACACTCCCGAGCAAATCGCCCTGGAGTTGCCCCTGGCCGGAATCGGGAGCCGGTTCCTCGCCATCGCAATCGATACTCTAATCCAAGCGGCCGTCTATCTCATAACTGCCCTCATCTTCATAATCGCAATCCCCGTGGGTTCGGCTGGCCTGAATTTTCTCCCACGCCTGGTGGGCCCGGCCATGGCCGTGTTCATTCTGTTTGCCGTGTATTGGGGCTACTTCGCGTTCTTCGAGATCATCTGGAAGGGCCAGACTCCCGGCAAGCGCTACGCCGGCATCCGCGTCATCAATGAGTCAGGCCGCCCCATCAACGCTTTCGAAGCCATTGGCCGCAACCTGATGCGCGCCGTCGACGTGCTCCCGGCACTCTATGGCGTGGGCCTGGTCTGCATGATGTGTAACCGGCAGAGCCGAAGGCTCGGCGATTTCGTTGCCGGCACGGTCGTCGTGCACGAAAAACCCACCGAAGATATTCGCCCCTCGTGGAACACCTCCGATCAAGCTCTTACCCCCACTCCCGGTCTGTCACAGGTCACGCCGGACGAACTCGTCCTGATTGAAACCTACCTGCACCGCCGCTGGGACCTCGACCCGCAAGTTCGCCTGAACACCGCAATTCAAATCGCGGACCGCATCAAAACAAAAAGCGGCATGCAATCCCAACCTCACCAGCATGTCGACGATTTTCTGGAAGAAGCAGCCCGGAACATTCGCAACGGCAGCCGATTCCACTAAACACCGCAACGCCGCCCCTCAATACTGTGGCCGCCCGTTCCCGCTTCCCGGATGAAAACGATGCTGGTTGCGCCGTTATGATTCGATTTGCCTTGTTCTGAACATGAAACTACCGCACTTTTACTACGGCGCGTCAGAAGTAACTTGCCTGGCAGCAATTCACCGACGAAGGTTTCACGGTAACTGCCCCAACAGGACTTCTCCCACGCATGAATCGCAGGCTAGTAGTCAGATACATCTTTGGTTATAGTGTTACGGCGGAGCGCCAAGCTTTGTAAACGTTCCTGTGTTCCTGTTTAAGATACCTGGCCTTGCTAGGCCGCCTGCCCGCCTTTTTTCCGAGGGAAACGGTTTTCTACTATGAGTGCTCCCGTTATCACGAAGAAAGCGCATCTCCCTCGACGAGCATCGCGCGTAGTGTGGCAGCTGCGCCTTTCCGCGTTTTTCTTGATTTTGAGATTAACGGCATGTGGAACCGGAGGAGGTAGTTCTCAACCTCCACCACCTCCCCCGCCCGACTTCAGCTTCGCGGTAAGCCCGACAAGTCTGCCCCTGGATGCCGGCAGCTCAGCTACCGTTTCTTTATCCGCCACTGGAATTAATGGCTTCACTTCACAGATCAGCGTCCAGGTGGCGAGCGTTCCGGCAGGCGTCTCGGTATCGCCGGCAAATATCACGTTGGTGCCAGGAACTCCAAAAGTGGTCACGCTTACCGCCGCCCCAAATCTGGCATCGGCCAACGCCACAGTCATGTTTACCGGTCAGGCCGGGTCTCTGACCCACACTGCACCACTAAGCCTGTCTGTAGTTGCGGCTCCTGAAGACTTCAGTCTGACTGTCAGTCCGGGAAGTCAGAGCGTTGACGCCGGCGACTCAGTTTCCGTTTCTTTATCCGCTAGCGGGATTAACGGCTTCACATCACAGATCAGCGTCCAGGTCACCGGGGTTCCAACGGGCGTTTCTGTATCGCCGGCAAGCATCAACCTGGCGCCGGGCACGCCGCAGCAAATCACGTTTTCCGCCGCCTCCAACGCAGCTTCCGCCACTGCCGCAGTTACATTTACTGGTCAGTCTGGGTCCTTGACCCAGACCGCACCACTAAGCCTGTCCGTGGTGGCGACACTCACCACCCGAACACGCTATGTGAGGACGGATGCGAGCACAGAATACTTCGGCTGGATCAACGACCATTGGATTGTTTACAACCCAATTACAAACAACTTTTACGTTGCTGATCCCGGCTCCAATCATGTGATGGTTTTGAATGCAGCCTCAGAGACGGAAGTGGGTGTAATCAGTGTTCCAGGAGCCTACAGCATCGATGACACTCCCGATCACACAACGCTTTGGGTAGGAACTCTCGTCGGCGACGTGTATACGGTTGATCCTGTGGCCATGACGGTGACGAACAGGTATCTCCAATCGCAGATTGGGCCTTCCGGGTTCCAGTCAAACGTTGCTCTGTTGCTCGCCGACGGGCAGCTAGCTCTCTTAGGCGGGGTAGGCGGCGTTTCCTTGGAAGGGAGCGCTACGGTCTTCGCAATTTGGAATCCGACCACTAACTCGCTAGTAGAGTCGTACGGTTGTTTTGATGCCTTTGTAATTCGTGGGCTTTCGCGTACGGTCGATCGGACTAAGCTCATCCTCTCCGACGAAAGTGGCGATCTTTGCGAGTGGGTTGAGGCGACAGAACAAGGCACCTACTTTGGTCTTGGGGGTTTCCCAGCTATAAATTTCCGATTAACTCCAGACGGAAACCACATCGTTGTCCCGTACAACAACATCAACGTCTCTCCGGGCACGTTCGCGAATGTATACGACGCTACGACACTGAGCCTCGTTTCACAGATCCCCGTAACCGGCAATACGTCTACCGGCGCCGGGTTTGCGATCAGTGCCGATTCCACGACGCTGTTTGTCCCCAACGACTGGACTATTTACGCGTACGATCTGGCAACCGGTCAACCAGTGGGTTGGCTTCCAAATATAAACGTCCCCATCACCAGCGGTGGACAAGCGTGGGGACCAAGCGAGAATCCAGACCTCCAGGCAGCCGATGGCACCGGCCTGCTGGTTGGCCCCATGGAGGAGGGTGTTGGGTTCATCGATACTACCACGATGTACACCGGAGCTGTCGGATCTCAATTTCCCAATGGATACTTGGTACCCGCGACAGGACCGGTATCCGGTGGCACCTCGGTCTCGATCACCGAGCCCGCTCCTTTTGGCGCAGTTAGTGCTCTCTACGTCGGATCTCAAGGAGCCTCAAACGTTGTCGGAGTCTCCGGGCCAGATACATACGGAGATTTCGGATCAATCTCGGGAACAACTCAGTCTGGTAACACTGGTCCCGTTGATGTTTATGTGTTTACGGCGGATGGCGGCATGCAACTTATGCCCGAGGGCTTCAGCTATGGCCCAACGATTATCGAAGTAACACCTAATATGTCTACGGGAGAAGGGGGAGGAACGGGAATTATCTACGGCTATGGTTTTGGTCCAGTCGGTAACGGAGCGGAAGGCCCCCTGCCTCAACTTAGCCGCGCCGCCAGCAGCACTATTCCACCCTCACTCCAGGTCAGCATTGGCGGCAATCAGGCGCAAGTCACGGGCTTTTTGCCATACGCCTACCCCTTTCAGTCGCCGCCTTTCCCACTTCAGGCACTCGCTTATACGATTCCACCTGGCTCGGCCCCGGCGGATGTGACAGTTACCAGCAGCAGCGGTAGCACTACTGCACATGCCGCATTGAACTACCTGCCGGCAATCCAGCAGTTTCCTCTGCCGGGGTCGAACCTGGCACAGGGCATCTACGACCCCTATACCGATCTCTATTACTTCACTGATACAAGCCTGATTCAGGTCTTTTCTAAGACCCTGGGCGCTTGGCAAACTCCGATCAGCATTCCGGCGCCCACCGGCGCAACCCAGAGGTTGTGGGGCATCGCTCTTTCGCCGGACGGCACGAAGTTGGCAATCGCCGACGCTGCAGCGGGTGCAATTTATCTGCTTGACCCTGCCACTCCTACATCGATGCAAACATTTCTGGTGGGTTCCGAACCAGGTGGTGCCCCGATCCCATGCGGAGTCGCGGTCAGCGACATCGGAATGGTTTATTACGTGACTGTAGGCGAGGGAGTTGGGGGAGGCAACCAGTTTTACAGGTTGGATACCACTACCGGGCAGATCCTGGACTACGACCTTGAAGGTCCCGACGTAAATGGCAACGCTTACCTAAGAACGGTCATCAGCTCTGACAACAAGCGCGTGTTTTTCAACAGTGATGGCTTGGTTTTCTATATTGGCGC
Organism: uncultured Acidobacteriaceae bacterium; assembly: GCA_963719575.1. Classification (GTDB taxonomy): domain Bacteria; phylum Acidobacteriota; class Terriglobia; order Terriglobales; family Acidobacteriaceae; genus Sulfotelmatobacter. The sequence continues at coordinate 13,778 of CAVRCN010000014.1, read as the reverse complement.
CTCCGGCGAGAAGCCGATCTACGCTTCCGTGGACGAGGATTGTTGCTATGGCGATTATGACTTAGCCCTGTCGGCGGACCGAACTCAGTTCGCGGCCAGCGGTTACTTCTACGATTACAACCTGAATGGCGAATCGTATTACGGGCTCAACGATCGTGAAGTCTTGAACATCGAATATGTCTATGGCACCAAACTCAGTCCTGACGGAACGTTGTTATTCCAGCCCTCTACGAACGGCATTGACGTGCTGGATGGCAGACTCGGAAACTTGCTGAACCGCGTTGCTCTATCGGTGTCGCTCTCTTCTAACTACGATGCACTCGTCTCCGACGGCAAAGACAACGTCCTGATTGCGATCACTGGGAACGGAGATGGCATCGCGATCGTCGATTTAACGTCAATCCAGGAACCACCGGCATTGCCTTACGAAGCCCGGCGGAACTCTGCGCTCAACCGCGTCACGAGTTGGAGGGGCTCACTGTCGGATTCCCACCTGCAGAGTCGGTCGAATGAACGATCAAGCAAGCTGCCGTCGCTTAGGCACAGAGTTCCGCACGTTACGAAACCGATCTTCCCAGTCTCTCACCACGATCAGAACGCGATAAAACCAAGGCGTTAACCATGTCGGCTCGATCTCAAGGGGTCGTCTTCGGTACACTTCCATTAATCAATTAGCCCCACATATCCATGAGGACATCAGGACACTCGTAACTTTGTCAAAACTAAAAGAAAAGTGATGGTGCCGGGAGGGGGAATCGAACCCCCAAGGGCCGAAGCCCGGCGGATTTTGAGTCCGCTGCGTCTGCCAGTTCCGCCATCCCGGCTCTACTTGCAAGTACCTGATTTTACGACCTGTCTATGGCCCTATTCCCTTTTCATCTAAAATGACGGATGTGCAACTGTGTAAGAAAGTGTGTCGGTTTTTCACGGATTTCCGCAGTTCGTTGTCATTTTGCCCGAGAATCGCTTTACCGGCGATTCTCGGACTAAGAGTCCATTGCCAAGTCATAAGAAAGCACCGCACCGGATTCTACCACTTTCATAAAGGGCTGTTATCGTTTCGAGTTGCACTGGCAGACCTTTCGAACCCTGCAACACCTTGGCACTGCGTGGCCCCAACCCTCCTAACGCTTGATGAACTCGTTGTAACGATTTGATAGATGTTGGCTCCTTCTCTCAACCGCGACATTGTTGAGGCGCCGGCACACGAAGTGCGAGCCTGACCAGTTGATAAGGTTAAGAATAGTCGCTCGAAATAATCAAAACAAGAAGTAGCGCTGTGCCAATGGAAGGAGTCCCAAGGGCTCGCAGGTGATTATTTGCCCGTCCACGCGGACCTCATAGGTCTCTGGATCGACTTGGATATCGGGCGTCGCGTAGTTGTGAATCATGTCTTTCTTACCGAGTTGCCGACAGCCACTTACGGGCGCCACCATACTTCTGAGCCCCAGTTTCGCGGCTATCCCTTTCTCAAAGGCCGCTTGCGAGACAAAGCTCATGCTGATGGACGCGGGTGCAGAACCGAAACTCCCGAACATCGGCCGGTACATGACCGGCTGCGGAGTCGGAATTGAGGCATTGGGATCCCCCATTACGCTCCATGCGATGAAACCCCCTTTGATCACCATCTCGGGTTTCGCTCCGAAAAATGCCGGCTTCCATAGCACGAGGTCAGCCAGTTTGCCGGGTTCAATCGACCCCACATTTTTGGCGATTCCGTGCGTAAGAGCGGGGTTGATCGTGTATTTGGCGACGTAGCGCTTGGCGCGAGAGTTATCGTTTCGGGCAGAATCTTCCGGAAGAGGACCGCGCTGCACTTTCATTTTGTGCGCCGTCTGCCAGGTTCGAGTTATCACTTCGCCGATGCGTCCCATGGCCTGCGAGTCACTTGAAATCATGCTCAACACCCCCATGTCGTGAAGGATGTCCTCCGCCGCAATGGTTTCCGGCCGGATGCGACTCTCAGCGAAGGCCACGTCTTCTGGCACCTGCGGGTTCAAGTGATGGCAGACCATGAGCATGTCGAGATGCTCAGCGATCGTGTTCGATGTATAAGGACGCGTGGGGCTCGTCGACGAAGGAAGGATGTTGGGGAATGACGCGATTCGGATAATGTCGGGTGCGTGCCCGCCGCCTGCGCCTTCCGTATGGTAGGTATGGATTGCGCGGCCGTTGATTGCGGCAACGGTCGCCTCCAGAAATCCGCCTTCATTGATCGTGTCGGTGTGAATGGCGACCTGGACATCATATGCATCCGCCACCTTAAGACACGCATCAATTGCTGCCGGAGTACTGCCCCAATCTTCATGGAGCTTCAGCCCACAGGCGCCAGCTGCCACTTGTTCTGCAAGTGGAGACTCTGTGGATGCGTTCCCCTTGCCGAGGAAACCAAAATTCATCGGCCACGCATCGGCGGCCTCGAGCATGCGAGCTAAGTTCCATGCGCCTGGAGTGCAGGTCGTGGCGGCCGTACCGGTGGCAGGTCCGGTTCCGCCCCCGATCATCGTCGTAATGCCATTCGACAACGCCTCATATACCTGCTGCGGAGAGATGAAGTGTACGTGGCTGTCGATTCCCCCCGCAGTGAGAATGAGGTTCTCGCCTGCAATCACCTCCGTAGCTGCACCGACTATTAGTGCAGGATCAACGCCATCCATGACATCCGGATTCCCAGCCTTCCCAACCTTCACGATACGCCCGTTTTTCACGCCCACATCGGCTTTCACGATGCCCCAGTGATCGAGGACCATCGCGTTCGTAATGACGAGGTCGAGTGCTCCGTTTTCAGATTCTCGCAAGGCGGAACTACTCTGTCCCATACCATCGCGAATGACTTTTCCACCTCCAAAGGTGATCTCGTCACCATAACTGGCGAAGTCCTGTTCAATCTCGATGAAAAGCTCCGTGTCGCCTAGACGGATACGATCTCCCGTGGTGGGCCCGTAGAGATCGGCGTAAGTCTTGCGGGGAATTTCGAGACTCATTGATCTCTTCCTCGTTCGAACAGAAATCCGGCTTTCCGCGCGGTGTCAATAGCCCTTTCTCGAACACCAGGAGCATCCAGGCTTCCGGCCAGCAATCCACTGAAGCCGTGGACGATGCGTCGTCCGCCGAATTCGACGAGTGGCACGTGTTTGGCTTCACCGGGTTCGAAGCGTACCGCCGTTCCCGCTGCAATATTGAGCCGCATTCCGTAAGCCAGCCCGCGATCAAATTGCAAGAATCGGTTGGTCTCAAAGAAATGAAAATGGCTTCCCACTTGAATGGGGCGATCGCCGGTATTCCTCACTAGCAGCTTTGCCGTGCGGCGTCCGACGTTAGCAGCGATCGCACCCGCAGATTCATCGAGTTGGTATTCCCCAGGTTTCATGCCGTCCTTCCTCACGCGTCCCAGTGAATGAGCCGTCAGCGGATTGGATCGTGTACGGTAACCAGCTTCGTGCCATCCGGAAAGGTCGCCTCAACTTGAACTTCATGGATCATTTCGGGCACTCCCTGCATGACTTGTCCGCGGGTGAGGATGTTTGCGCCAAAGCTCATGATCTCTGCGACACTCTTGCCGTCCCGCGCGGCTTCCATGATCTCCGCCGTAAGAATTGAAATCGCTTCGACGTAATTGAGCTTTAGTCCGCGAGTTTGCCGGCGCCTGGCAAGATCGGCGGCCACCACGATCAAGAGTTTTTCCTGCTCACGAGGAGTCAAGTGCATAAGGCCTTGTATTCTACCTCCTGCTCAGCGGAACCAATTCTGCGAGCGCTCAGTACGTCTTCCGTGGACGAACTGCGTGACGGCCATACAAGGCGAACTTGGCCGCGTCCCACAGGCAGAACAATCCGGAAGTGACATCACATCCTTGTCTCGCGAGACAGCGAATCATGAGGCCGTGCGCCTTGAGCGTGCTGATGCCCCATCGCGTTTCTTCGAGTCGAGGCAAGTCCGCAGCGATTTTTCGCAAATGCCCTTCCAGGTCCAGCCAAGCCTCGAAGTCTAAGCCTACCTTGCACACAAGAAACGTAGCGCAATATCGATAGGATCCCATTCGTGCGGGGGATGCCGGCGTCTTCTTGCGTGGCTCAAGCTTCATCCGGTCGATGCTGACGGTTTCGTCCTGGGTTGCAACCTCAGTCCGCAGCGCGACACATTCGAAGGCGAACACTTCATTGCCGGCTTCGCGTCCGGGAGCAAGTATCTCCCACAAAAACAGCCCAGCATTCGGCGACAGCCGGACAATCGTGTGTTGATGATAATTCGCTCCGGCGAAAGGGATGATGGCGTCAGGAACATACTCGAGCATCGCATCTTCCGCGACAGTAAATTCGCTGAACTGTCGCGTGATCGCCGCTTCCGTACCGCGGCGATAGACACGTGTCGCGCCGGTTGTGGTTAATTGCGCCTCAGCTCCCTTGCCTACCTTAACCTGCAAAGTCAGGTCGTCGCCTCCGAACAAGCCTCCCGAAAGGTTGTGCAAGTGTGCCATCGCACCGCCGCCTTCGGGCTGAAAGGCGCGTACAACGCGAAGCGGCGGATCCTGATAACTGAATGCGAGCGTTGTTTCCTTCGTTGTGTTGTCGCGCTCAAACGCAAGCCGCAGCGATGCCCGCATGCGGCTCTTCTCAGGACTCGTCGCCCCGACGACTTCCTCTTGATGTTGTGTGCAGAGCAAATCTGTTCCCTTTTTCAACTGATAAACAGACGCGTAAAGAGATGCGGATGTTCCATAGCGCCCCAATCCGACTGGGGGAGAAAACAGCAGAACGTCACGGACCGTGAATTCTGTGCTCCACTCGGCAGCTTCGACGATACCGGGTTTCAGATCCCACAAAATCTGCTGTGCCCGAGTCTGGCCAAGCGGCATCAGACGCTGGCAAGCGGAGATCAGCCCGGCCACCGACTGGTGAAGGTAGGCACGAACGGCTCGATGTTCGTCCAACTGCAACACGGCGCACACCAACCCGAACGCGCACGCATGGTGAACTGCGGCCGACGCTCTTCGAGTCGCCTCTTCGGCGCCTCGTAGCGGTGTTCGATCGCAGACTGCCAATGCTGCTCTTAGAAAATTGCTGCCCAGAACCGCACTCCCCTTGCGGCTTTCTCGGGCGGGTTTCAATGCGTCGAAATAGTCATTCAGCTCCAGCCACTCCTTCGCCGGAAAACTGTCTTGCCACGCAAGCCGCGACGCCGAACGGCAAAAAACCGCTTCCGTCACTCCGGCTTCTTCCAGCCAACCTTGAAGGAAGCCCCCTAAGTCTGAGACTTGCAATAGTCCAGCCGTAACCAGTGTCTCCACCCCGAAGGAATGCGCAAACGCGCCAATCGGCATCGCGCTGTCCGCCAGTTGCAGCAGCCGTAATTCGATTAATGCCGCATCGTGATCGGAGCTTTCGTCCATGAACGCGGGCCCTATCGTGGAACGTGGTCGTGCGGATGGCCGTGAGAGTCGTCATGATCATGGGTGTGGCCGTGACCGTGCTCGTGCGGACGCGGTTCGTACGCGGTGTGGGCGTCGATCAAATCGCGCCGCGTGGGTTGCGGTTGGTCGACCGCTTTCTTGATCCATTCCAGTAGAACGTCTAGGCCAACTCCTTCCCGCAGGTTGGTAAAAATAAAAGGACGCGCGCCTCTCATTTTGCGCGCATCGCGGTCCATCACTTCCAAAGAAGCGCCGACATACGGAGCAAGGTCGATCTTGTTGATCACGAGCAGATCGGACCGCATAATTCCAGGGCCGCCCTTCCGCGGAATTTTATCGCCCTCCGCAACGTCAATGACGTAGATCCAAACATCCACCAACTCGGGGCTGAACGCGGCTCCGAGATTGTCACCCCCGCTTTCCACAAATATCAATTGCAAACCAGGCAAGGAATTTTCCAGATCGGCAATCGCCTGCAAGTTCATCGATGCATCTTCGCGGATCGCCGAGTGAGGGCACGCACCCGTCTCTACCCCACGAATCCGGTCTGCGGAAAGCGTCCCTTGCCGCAACAGGTACTCCGCATCCTCTTTTGTGTAAATGTCATTGGTCACGACGGCCAGATTGTAGCGATGCAACAGGGATTGGCTCACCTTATCCACGAGCATCGTCTTACCTGATCCCACTGGGCCTGCAACGCCGATACGGAACGCTCTGTGCGATTGGTTCTGAGGCAAGCTATCTCTCCTGTGATTCGCTCAACTTGTCTGGTGTCTTAGCATATCGATGTTCTCCTCGAGCGGCAATCGGAGAACCGCCGACGAACATTCGCAGCTCTACACACTCAGATGAACGCGCACGATCTCGTCGGTGAGTTTCGACATCTCTCCAGAGGAAACCTGGCGCCCGTTGGAGAGAATGCAGAACGTATCTGCCACGCGACGAGCAAACGGCAACTTCTGTTCTACGAGAAGGACTGACAGACCTTGCTCTTTGTTTAACTTCAGGACGATATCTCCGATTTCGTGCACAATGTTGGGTTGAATCCCTTCCGTGGGCTCATCGAGGATCAGCAGCTTCGGGTCCAGCACGAGCGCGCGGCCGATCGCGAGTTGTTGCTGCTGCCCGCCTGAGAGATCGCCACCCTTCCTCCGCAGCATCTTCTTGAGCACCGGAAAGAGATCAAAAACACGATCGGGGATGCCGCGAACCCCGTTCTTCCGCATGCCCAGCCCAACTCTCAAATTTTCCTCGACCGTCAGCTGCGAAAAGATTTCACGTCCCTGAGGGACGTATCCGATACCGATTCTTGCTCGCTCTTCCGCGGCGGCCGGTGCCAGATCTCGTCCATTGAAGTTGATGCTGCCCGTGCTCGTCTTCAGCAAGCCCATGATGCACTTCAGCAAGGTCGTCTTGCCCATCCCGTTGCGGCCCATGATACACGTGAGAGACCCCTCCGGCACGGAGAGATCGACGTCCCAGAGCGTATGGCTGCCCCCATAGAATTGATTCAACCCTTTCACCGCTAGCACTGTTAGCCTCCGAGATAGACCTCAACCACGCGGGGATCGTTCTGCACCGCGCCCATTCCCCCTTCGGCGAGTACGCGTCCTTCATGCAGCACGGTGACGCGCTTGGCAATGGATCGGACGAAATCCATGTCGTGCTCCACCACCACCACAGTATGCCCGGCTTCAAGTGTCCGAAGAAGCTGGGCCGTGCGCTCGATCTCTTGCGGCGTCATGCCCGCGACGGGTTCATCGATCAGAAGGAGTTCCGGGTCCTGCATCAGTAGCATACCGATCTCGAGCCATTGTTTCTGACCATGGGAAAGAATCTTCCCCGGGCTCTGGCGCAGCTGGTTCAGGCCGATGATCTCAAGGACCTCATCGATCCGCTCCAACTGCTTGTCCGTGGTACGCGCAAGCAGGGTATCGAGAAACGTCTTGCTGCCGGCCAGCGCCAGTTCGAGGTTCTCGAAGACAGTCAAATCTTCGAAAACAGTGGGCTTCTGAAATTTGCGGCCAATGCCGGCTTGGGCGATTTCCGGCTCGGAAAGCGCCAACAGATTCAATTTGTCGCCAAACCACACGGTTCCGCAGTCGGGCCGCGTCTTGCCAGTGATCACATCCATCATCGTTGTTTTCCCGGCGCCATTCGGACCGATTATGCAGCGCAACTCGCCCGGCTCAACGTACAGGGTGAGTTTATTCAGCGCTTTGAAGCCGTCAAAGCTCACGGTGACGTCTTCGATGTAGAGTCTCTTGCCATGGACGCTCATTCTCTTGTGGGCTCCGGTGTCTCGGCGTTAACCAGGAAGGACTCGGGTTTCCTCCGCCCACGCACAGCACGCTTCCTGAGGATAAGGGGGATAAGGCCAACAACTCCCTGCGGCAGGAACAGCGTGACCAGCACGAACAAAGCTCCCAGCGCATAGTTCCACACTTCGGGAAAGGCGCTCGTAAAGTATGTTTTAGCGTAGTTGACGAGGACGGCTCCCGCGGCGGCCCCAGAGAGAGTGCCCCGCCCACCGACTGCGACCCAAATCACCACCTCAATCGAGTTGATGGGAGAAAACTCGCTAGGATTGATGATCCCGATTTGCGGCACGTAAAGCGCTCCAGCGATGCCGGCGAGCACGGCAGAAAATACGAACACCCAAAGCTTGAACGATTCCACACGATAGCCGAGAAAGCGCGTCCGGTTTTCCGCATCGCGGATTGCCCTGATCACACGTCCTGCTCGCGAGGAAACAATGGCGCGGCACGCGATGTAACTTCCGCCAAGCGCAATCGCGCTGATCACGAGTAGGACGAGGCGCGTGTGATCTGAGTCAAGCTTGAAGCCCAGAATATCTTTGAAGTCCGTAAATCCGTTGTTGCCACCAAAACCCATGTCATTGCGGAAGAATGCCAGCATCAACGCATACGTAAGGGCTTGCGTGATGATCGAAAAATACACTCCCGTTACGCGCGAGCGGAATGCGAGCCATCCAAATGCCAGTGCGAGGAGTCCCGGCGCCAGTACCACCATCAGGAGCGCAAACCAGAAATGATTGAAGCCGTACCAGAACCACGGCAATGATTTCCAATTGAGAAACACCATGAAGTCAGGGAGTATCGGATCACCATACACACCACGAGGGCCGATCTGACGCATCAGATACATGCCGATCGCATACCCTCCAAGAGAGAAGAAGGCGGCGTGCCCCAGGCTGAGAATGCCACAGTAACCCCAGATCAGATCCACAGCGAGCGCCAGCATCGCGTAGCAGAGATACTTTCCAATCAGGGTGAGGCCGTAACGGGAAACATGGAAAGCCGACGCTTCGGGCGCAAGTAGATTAAGACTCGCCACCGCCACCACGAGTACCAAAAGGCTGCCCAGGAACCAGGCGCTTCCCGGATCCCGGACAACGCCAAGCCGGAGCGCACGTGATTGAAGCCCCATCACTACTGACTCTCCGCCGTCCGCCCCGTGGCCGGAAATAACCCGCGCGGCCGCACCTGAATGAATAGAATTAGGGCGATAAGGACAAAGATCTTTGCCAGCACCGCTCCCGCGTAAGGTTGCAGGAGTTGGTCCACGACACCCATCAGCAGGCCCGCTACCATCGCACCCCAGAGGCTTCCAACCCCGCCAAACACTACCACCAAGAAAGAGTCGATAATGTACGCCTGCCCGAGATTCGCGTTGACATTCGTCACTTGGCTCAGAGCCACTCCGGCGATTCCGGCGATACCCGAACCAAGTCCGAAAGTGATCGCGTCAACCCACTCGCTGCGAATGCCCATCGCTTTCGCCATGGCCCGGTTCTGCGCAACTGCCCGGATCTCTAGGCCGATGCGGGTTTTCTTCAGAACCGTGAGTAGTGCAGCAAAGACCAGCAAAGTGAAGATCAAGATATAGAGACGGTTATAAGTAATGGAAAGCGCCCCATTCAACTGTAGCGTGCCGCTCATCCATTCTGGCGTCTTCACCTCGCGGTTCAGTGCCGTGAATATTGTGCGGACTAACTGCTGGAGAATGAGACTGACGCCGAAAGTGGCGAGTAGCGTCTCCAAAGGCCGTCCATATAGGAAACGGATGATCGTTCGTTCAATTAGAATCCCCATCAGCCCGGAAACCAGGAATGCAGCCGGCACAGCAACCAGAACGGAGGAACCAATATATCCGGGCATGACCATCTGAACCACGTAGGTCGTATACGCTCCCAGCATCATCAGTTCGCCATGCGCCATGTTGATGACGCCCATGACGCCAAACGTGATGCCAAGTCCGATAGCAATCAGCACTAGGATCGAACCCATACTCAACCCAAATAGCACCATTTGGACGCCCGAATAGAATGATCGTGAGGATTCGATAGACGCGATTGCCGCCGCGGCCGCCTTTCGAACGTGCTCGTCGCTCTCGGCAAAGGTCCCGTCAGGAGACTTCTCGACTAGCGTCTGCAGTTTGTTGAACACATCCTGACGTAGGCTGCCCTGGAGCGTGGCGATCGCCGTAAGACGCGCCCGTGCGCCCGAACCGTCGAGGTCGGCGAGAGCCAACCCGACCGCAATCTCTTTCTTTACCTTGGAATTGATCTCTTGGGCGCTACGCTCGCGCAGCAATTGCACGTTTTCCTCATTCAGGTCCCGCTCCATGTCCTTCACTGCTTCCAGACGAACGGAAGCATCGGAACTCGACAGTCCAAAGCGAGCGAGCAGGGTTTGCAGGACGCGGCGCAGATGATTGTTCGTGACGATTCTCGAGACCTCATCCATCGAGGCCGAGCCTGCATCTTTGAGGGTTAGTGGATCAATGAGATCAACGGTGGACGCATCTTCTGCGCCGGGCTTGATGAGAAATACTTTCTGGTCCTGGTTGCGGCAGTAGAGACGGTCTTCCAGAAATGCCGTGAGCGTCGACCGGGTGCTGGGGTGCCCGCTCTGTGCGATCTGCTCTACGATCTTCCCCTTTTCATCGAAGCTCGCATTGCACAACGCACCGACGGATGTCAAAAAGGTCGCATCCCCCGGCGACTGCGCGTAGGCGGGCCCGAAACTCTGGATGGCGAGCAGTAGCCCAAACAGCCACCGCCCGCCAACCCGAAAGCAAAACTGCTTCATTTGTAGTTTTGTCCCGAACATTTCTTCGTGGAGGTATTGTAGTTCCCGCATTTCAGCGTGACCCAATCTGCCACGATATCCTTGTCGGCCGGAAGATAAGTCGACCATGCCTGACCAGGCACGGTGCCATTGGTCTTCCATACGACATCGAACTGTCCGTCAGCCCGCACTTCGCCGATGTAAACCGGCTTTGTGATGTGGTGGTTCGGCAGCACTTTCGCAATGCCGCCTGTCAGGTTCGGCGTCTCCAGGCCCGGGAGGGCCGCGATCACCTTTTCGGCATCCGTCGTGCCGGCCTTCTGAACCGCCTTTACCCACAAGTTGAACCCGATGTAGTGCGCCTCCATGGGATCGTTTGTAGTCCGTTTCGGGTTCTTAATGAAAGCGTGCCAGCGCTCGATGAACGCTTTGTTGGCTGGAGTGTTGATACTCTCAAAGTAGTTCCAGGCCGCCAAATGCCCAACCAGCGGCTTGGTATCGAGGCCCGAAAGTTCTTCCTCTCCCACGGAGAAAGCAACAACCGGAATATCCTCGGCCGAGATTTTCTGGTTAGCCAGTTCCTTATAGAATGGTACGTTCGCGTCTCCATTGATGGTTGAGACCACGGCCGTCTTTTTCCCGGCAGAACCGAACTTCCTGATCGCTGCTACACGTGCCTGCCAGTCCGAGTAGCCAAACGGCGTGTAGTTGATCGAAATATCCTCTGGTTTGACGCCCTTCGCATGTAGATAGGCCTCGAGAATCTTGTTCGTCGTGCGCGGGTAGACGTAATCCGTCCCCTCCAGCACCCAGCGCTTCACGCCGACTTCCTTCATCAGATAGTCGACGGCTGGGATGGCCTGCTGATTCGGCGCCGCACCTGTATAGATTACATTCTTCGACGACTCCTCGCCCTCGTATTGCACTGGGTAAAAGAGGAGCCCATCGTCCTTTTCAAACACAGGCAGTACAGACTTGCGTGAGACCGACGTCCAGCACCCGAACACTACCGCAACCTTATCCTTTTCGAGCAACTCCTGTGCCTTCTCCGCGAATAACGGCCAGTTCGAGGCCGGATCTACGACAACCGCCTCGAGCTTCTTGCCGAGCAGTCCGCCTTTCTTGTTCTGCTCGTCAATCATCATCAGGATCGTATCCTTGAGAGTCGTTTCGCTGATTGCCATCGTCCCTGAAAGAGAATGAAGAACGCCTACCTTAATCGTGTCGCTCTGGCCATGAGCTAACCGGGCAAAGCCCAACATTACAGTAAGCAGCAATGTGGCTGTTGCTATGCTTCTATATCTCATCGATCCCCCTTATAGTATTTAGTCATTAATACCCTGTTCGATCCGCTCGATGTATCTCTGCTCTTAGTGAACCTTTTTCGAGATCTGTAACTGCAGTCCGATTCCCGCTTGCCACGAATTGCTCTTTACCGAGTTGAAGCGAGTATCTCGATAAAAGCTCATCACTCGTGCATCAAACTGTTTGATGATGTAATTCAGGTTTACCTCGGCGGTGTTCTGGCGATAGCTCGGATTCGGCTGCCCTGTCGACCCGTCGGTAAATTCCGCAACCGCATACTTCCCCAGCAGTTCGAATTTTCCCATGCCGACAGCTTTGGGAATCAGGACGGACGCGAGTCCGTAGGCACCCTCACTCTTGATGTAGTTTGGGTCGTAGCCACCGAGTCCGTTGTAGCGGGCATATTCGCTTTCGATCGTGAAGGCTCCGCCGCCGTGAACCTTTCGCTCCATGAGAAAGTCGACGGTCGAAGCGGTCTTACCCGACTGCACTTCCGTTGCCCCGGCGAGCGCAAGCAGGTTCTTATCGCCGTAGTATGTGCCGTTCTGGTAATACCCGTCTTCGGGGTCCCAGAAATCGATCTGCACTCGGCTTGCCCAAATCAGACTATTGCTGGCCGTTGCGGAGCCACCGTCAAATGCACCCGCGGCGACCTTAATTGTGGCGGAGCCGGCTTTGAAGTCTCCCCAATACATGGCCCCGTTGTCTCGCCCCTGAAAGACAAAGGGATACCCGTCCTGGATACCGTCGGTATACACAGACCACTCATTTGCGTAGAAGGGACCGTGCAGGTTCGCGCGGTCACTTGGTGGCAGAAAACGCCCAAACCAGACGTTGACCTTCGGGGAAACATGGAATTGCGCCACTGCGTCCAGGATCTGCATCGTGTTCGTGCTGCTGCTGTAGTCAGTGTTGAACATGACGCTGATTTCCTTGGTGACGTTGCCGCTAACGTAGAGGCGCATGTGGTTGAGCGAGAATTGATCGAGACCTGAAGCCCCGGTAGTTTCTGTGTGAGAGTAGCTGCTCTGGATTCCGGCGCCAACGGTGAGAGATGGACTAAAGTCTTGTGCACTCAGCAAAGATGTTGCGAAAGCTAACGATACAGCCAGGCAGCAGTAGAAGGTTCGCGCTCGACACAGCCGAGTCGCCTCAGTTCCGCCTCCCTGCAGTCTGACTGGAAGGTCCTTGGTTACGACATGGGCCATAACAACCTCATTTCGAAGTAGATTTATGTTCGTAACTTCCGCTTGCGAACTACAAGCGAATCACGATCCACCACATGAAATGAGTTACGTCGTGGTAACTCGGTGTTTCCAGCTCTTCTTTCAGATCGACTAAACGTCCCGCGACTAACAGCAACACCTCTCCCACAACGTGCCGGGGCACGCTGTAGTATTCCAAGTTGAAATGTTGGCATCCCACCCAAATCTGCGACTGTGGGGCCGCGGAGATCAGACGACAACCAGCCTCGATATGGCTAATGGTCGAGACGAGTCTGGTGCGCTATTTACGCTGCCGATTGAACGAATGCCAGTTCCGTTTTCGTGCGGGCGATTCTTGCATCGGCGTCGGATGGAGTCCAATTCAAAGTTTTAATCGCGGCAATATCAATTTCGCATCACGACCCGTGCCCATGAAAGAGGAATTAAGCGTGGTGAGGGAAATACCTGTTCGTCCGTGCGTTTCTCAACCGAGAACTGTGCCCATGACTTTGTTGCCTTGCATCAACAAACGTCCCACCGGAGGAAAACAATAGGGTCTTTGACCGTGATCAATCTTTTGTTGCCGGCCCCCGCCTTTTTGACGGTAATCCAGATGGGAAGCTTCTGGCGTCCTTTAATGAAGGGTCTTCAAGCAGACGGTCGATTCCGTTGATCCGCTTCATGCCTGCATCTGCCGTTATGCAATTATCTTCTTTATGTACGCATACTTAAAACATAGGCAGCATCCGCTTTTGAGTCCGCTGC
>CAVRCN010000013.1:0-78514 GCA_963719575.1 uncultured Acidobacteriaceae bacterium | reverse complement strand
TCAGGAATTCACTTGACGTGATGATCTTGGTGTTCTTCCAGAAGGTGGGGAAGTGGCGCTGGTTTCCCGTATCAAGTAGTCTGCATGAGCGGCGTCGGCGCATTCCACGAATATGCTATCAGCCGGCTCTGGCATGGCTTGTTTTAGACGCGACGGCCTGACCACGCGAGTATGATTTTCGATCAATTGCCGCAGTTGCTGGCGTAAGGCCCTTCGAATCTTAGGTTCCGGACGCGCCAAGGCCACGGCATATTCCACCACGATTGCATCCGAGACATACCACCGTGCAGGTTGGGTCATCGCGAGCAATCAACACCGTGCGCTGCATCCCCTCCGGCGCGAGCGCTGCCGACACCACCACGTTGGTATCGATGACCAGCCGCAGCGGGATCATCACCGTTTGGATTTGCGAGCCGCTTTGACGATCTGGTCGATTTGCGTTCTATTCAGTCGATTCGTGCCCTTGCTTTTCGATTCCATTCCGATGATCCGAAGAACCTCCGGTTCGGGTACCGCCAGCCGCACGTAATCCCGAACGCTGAGCAGGACGGCTCGCGGGCGGCCTCGCTTCTCAATGACAACGGAGCGACCCTCATCCTCCACTCGGCGATGGAACTTGCCGAAATTCGTCCGCGCATCCAGCGCGGTCACAACAATCCCGTCGTTCATAGGCTCTCCATTTCACTTTCGTAAACTCTGCAGTTCGTTCGGGCGTGTGCCCAACATTACACCCGAGCCGGTGCTTCACTTCACAAAAACTCCGGCAACCTTGTCGGATTCTTCACCTTTCCCAAATTGAAACGAACACGAAAGTACAAACTACCCAGTAACATATCAGCCTCTTTTTCGGGCTTTGCCAGTCACAGAGTTGGATCGCCGACGCTGAATGGGAGGGCAGGGGTCAAGGCCGACCGGTTTTGCCGTTGGCGGGCGCGCATCAGCGTATGCTTCCCAGCACACCGCAAGGGTCAGGAGGTGGCGTGTGACCACCGTCCTCCCGCACATCCGACGTCCGTTCTGGGATGGACTAGTTCGTCCATCCCAGGTCGGCGATTTCGGGACACGCGAAACCTGCGATGCAGCGTTGTTTCCCACAGCCCTGGTCAGGGCACGGACCTTCCACCAAGAAACGGGTGTTCGTTAAAAGGGGGCGACCCGCGGCTTTATGCTCGGAAATTGCCAACACCAAAGCCTGCCAGTGGTCGAAGCAGACGAACTCGTAAAGGTCAAGTCCGTAGGCTTTAAGATCGGTCCAAAGGGAAACCGAATAGGAACGCTTCTCGGATGAAACTGGGTTGCTCGGAGATTCAGACATTGCACTACACCTCATAGAGAATTAACTGTCGAAGGGATGCCCCGCGGGGCATCCCTTCATTGCTTAATACCGGGGATTTTGGCTTTTCCCCCGGCATTTTCCGCAAGAGCATTCGTCGGAGTCGCTGCTGGGAATTAGAGACCGGGCAAATTCTCCATACAGGGCGAGGTTCGAGGGGATGCGCCTCCGGCGTGTGCACGGGGAGCCCGGCTTTTCCCAACGAGGACGGGAAAAACCTGGAACCGCTTCGAAGGAAGTACTTGCGACACGAAAGGGGATCATCGAACCCTGGGGATCGAGATAACTGCCCCTCCGCGAAAACCGGAGACTCGGGGTAGAAGAGACAGAGCGCCCTGCACAGAGCAACGAAACGACGTTGAGCAGTTGCTTGTTCTCAACGAGTAATCCGTGCCCGGGCCGATAGCGTGCGGACCCAGCCGTGCCGACATGGTCGGTAGAAGAAACGATTAGCACATCAGGGGAACCTAGGTCGGGGTTAAGCCCCAGTCCATGTTCTGGCAGGAAACATGTCCAGCGGACTGCGGGACGCGAGCGAGGTTCGCGGATGGGATTGTGCCGGCGCACGGCCCCCCGGCGAGCTGAAACTCATGGGGTAATGAAAAAAGGCGGCGGAGTCACCGCCGCCTTTTCTTGCTTGCCATTTTAGACGTGTTGGTAATGCGTGACGCGGAAGCCGTCAGAGCAGGTGACGCCATCAATTGCAAGGACCTTGCCGTTACAGTTGCAAGTAGTATCGCGGCACGTGCCGTACACAAGGCAGCGTGTGCCAAGTGGCAGAGGAGCCCCAGCATCCAAATGCCAAGTGGACGCGGTTCCCAAAGCTTGCTGATGGTTCGAACAGAAACATACGTAAAGGTAAGCACTTTCACCGTTGACGATGGTGACCGTGTATACATCTGTTTTGCTTGTGATATTGCTCATCGTAATTCTCATTTCGGAAGTTGAATGTCGACAAAAAGAACGTAACCACAGAACAACGTAACCACGTCCTCAATCTCTAATACCCAACGATTGGAAAAATCCGGGTAAAAAATCTGTTCCGGAATGCGCCGGCTCGCCTGAGCTGCATCGTGATTCCTAGGAGCAAGAGATCCCGAAGGAGTGGCGCTCGTCGTGAGAGACGACATCCCCGGATGGAACGGCTTTGCAGTCCGGCCTTGGAGTCCGGCCGGGGGTCGGCCCCAGGGTCAGGCCCGGGGTCAGGCCCCCGGGGTCAGGCCCCCCATTTGTCGGCAAAGAAGGGAATGGTCAAGATCCGGGGTCGGGGTCAAGGCCAAGGCCGAGGCCATCGAACACCTCCAACCTTCGCCGGCGGAACCAGTCGAGATGGGCCCGGCTCGGCGCTATCCTTACCGGGACATTCGCCCAGCCACCCGGGAGACCGGATTCCTCCCCGAGCGCGCCGATGTCACGTCGCCAGAGGCTAATGCGCGCCGGCGCAGCCTGACAGAATCTACAACTCAGGAAATTCGATGACTACCAGAACCCTTGAAAAAGAAGCAGACGGCCACGGCGTCCCCGTAGCAGGCGACATCACCCGCGGCAAATTCAGACTGCTTCTGAACAAGGATGTTATGACTAACGACGATTTGACTCACAAGGGTGACGGCAGTTCCCAGCCCGACGCCGACCGCAACTCCAACCTGAACCCTAACCCGAACCCTGAGACCTGCCGCGGCCATGCCAGCGGTTACGTTCAGGAAAAACGTGAGGCCGCACCCAGCGGCCAGCCCGAGCCGACACTCTCCGAAGCCCGTCTGCGGGCGAATCGTGAAAACGCCAAAAAGTCGACGGGCCCAAAAACTTCTCGCGGCAAGGCCTACAGCCGCTTCAACGCTCTGAAGCACGGTCTTCTCAGCAAGAAGATCATGTTCACGTCCGACGGAAAGCTGCAGGACGAGGGCTTGCTGGAATTGCTGGAGAGCCTGCGGGACAAGTATGGACGCGGCGACGTTCGCACCGAATTGCTGGTGGAAGGCATTGTCATCGAGTACTGGCGGAACGGTCAGGCACTGGACATCGAAAAAGAATGCATCAAGTTCGCCCATCACCAGTTCACTTCGCAAGGGTGCATCGCGAACCTGCAACGCTACCGTACCGCCAGTGATCGTGCGTTGCGGAAGAATCTGGAGTTGTTGGACGAGTTGCCACCGCCAACCTCGGAGTCGGAGCAGGACGAGGCCGAGGGCGATGATCCTGACTCGCAACGCGAGGCCTCGCCTCGGCAACAGGAGTCCGTGAGCAGGCCAACTGAGGTGGCCAAAGAGTCTGCCCCCAAGCAGGGTTTGGAACCTGAGAGCGAAGCGGTGGCCAGCGAAGACTCGACCGCAGCCGACGACGCGGCCTAGTCAGGAGCGGCGACGGGGAACTCCTTTCCCCCCGTCGCCAAGGCCGCGAAGCTAGAAGCCGGTGCCCGATACGACGGGGACTCGCGAGGAAATCATGGCTGTCAAGTCACGTTCGGCGAGGCGCGAGACTTGCACCGCAGCTTGCAGTGGCTCGAGCAAGATCAGATCGCTCCGGACTAGGGTGCCTTTAGTAACTCTAACCGGGTTACATGGCCAATTTTTCTCGGGATTTCTATCCTTTCGATCGTCCACGTTGGTAGATTAGAGGACCCCGGATTGGCCCAACGAGGATAACCCGGGATGCGCGGGGGGATTTAGCGTCGGATTACTAGAGAGGAGCCAAATCGGATGCCAGAGCGCTTTAAGATTCAACAGATTCCATGTGACCTGAGGGTTAACGGCATACTTCTTCGTTCGGTGCAGGTCCGCCTCAGGAACCACGCTGGGCCCGAATTCCAAGTCGTTATCAAGGATCCGCAAATAGGATCGTTCCCCTTGCATGGCGGGTTCGAGCTGGAGTTGCGAGAGAAGGGCTCACCCTGGCGCTCCGTGACGCTCGAGGTATTGACGAAGGTCCTTATGGCGCACAGCGAATCTCTTCTCACGGCGGATCTCCCGAAGGTACCTGACAGGGCAAACCTTCAGCCCTTGGACCGACTGGTTGAGGTTGACACCCCGCACTCCAGGTCGCCAAGGCTGGGTAAAATCACGGGACACGACCGGTGCGTGCAGCTTGTCCAGGCTCTCCTCTATGAAGCTGCGATCCCCCACCGGGTTTCCGGAACCGTGTTCCTGGTACCAAATTCCGCCCAAGCCCGAACCATCCTGATCCGAGCCGGCTTCGAACAGAGCACCATTTCCGCGGGTGCTTTGGTCGCGCCCCAGAGTGAATGCGCCATTCATGTCCTCGAGCAGCCTCGGTCGCCTGAAAGTCTGCCTTTTCAGGGCTAAGGCCGGCGCGCGAAACAAAACTCTGGCCGCTGGGGAGGTTAACGCTCGGACCGATTCCGGGACCACGGTATCCGGCCACCAAAAACCATATCTGACGGAGGGGAAACCATGGGCGATTACGAAACGAACCCAATAAGTCTCTTGTTTTCAGCTTGCGAATGTACTTGAGAGCAAAGGCATGTACGCGCTGACGAGGTGTCTAGCCCGAACTGCTCTCGCGCGCTCCAGGCTCGAAGGATCGCGCCTTGCTTCCGGTCGCGTCGTTCGACGAGAAGGGTTCCTATCTCTAGTTCCAGCACTGAGACTACGGACAGATAGAGGTTCGCAGCGGGCAGCGCCTGAGCCCACATCCTGACTCTTTGCTCAGCTTTCTTGCCTTTTCTCAATTCAGAAATTACGTTCGTATCGAGAATGTACATCAGGATAGATCCACCTGCTCGTGGAGATCTCCAATCAAGCGCGGTGGCTCAAACTCAATTTCGGCAGCCTCCGGCATGGCCAATAGGTCTACAATGCTCTTCTGGCTACCGGTAATTCTTTTGTATTCCTCAGCTGTGAGCAGCACGTGAGATGGACGTCCCCGATCCGTGATAAAGACTGGCCCTCTCTTGGCAGCTCTCTTCGCCTTGCTCGTATCCTGGTTAAACTCTCGACTAGATAGTTTCGTAATCGCCATATTCCCAACCTTTAATGTAGCAACGTTGCTACATTATACCACCAAGCAGAACTGCCAGGTTCCGACATGCCGGTCTTACCGAGCGTTACGTAGTACGAGTCCTCGGGTGTACATTTCTAGCCGAAGCGATTCTCTGGAGCGGCAGCAGCCACCGACCGGATTCCATCCGCCGCGTCCGTCTAAATGCATTCCCTGTTTTGGAATCCCCTCGGGAAATGAACTCCCTGATGTGCCCTGCTATTTCCCTGTTCGATTTTTACCTTCTGCCGCGGATTCTGCAGCAAAATCTGCAACTTGGAGAGCAGGAACTCGATGTTCGCAGGTCAAAGAAATCGCAAATCCCTGTAATTTTCCCTGTTAGCAGGGAATCTGGGGGCGGAGTTATTATCGCTTTGCAGCGGAGAATGATTCGCTCGGCAATAAGGAGATTCTGGACAGCATGGCAAACCCACAGATTCGGAGTGTAGCGATCGTCGGTACGGGCTTGATCGGCGCGAGCTGGGCGGCGCAATATCTGGCGAGCGGTCTTGATGTCATCGCGACGGATCCCGCGCCAAACGCTGAGGCCAACTTACGCAAAGGCGTCGACGAGGCATGGAAGTTGCTCACAGTCATGGGCCTGGCTTCCGGTGCAAGCCTCGACCGGCTGAGCTTCACTCCCGACATGAAGGAGGCGGTGTCGAAGGCCGACTTCGTCCAGGAGAGCGTTCCGGAACGAGCCTTCTTGAAGGCCCAGGTGTTCGCTCAGATGGACGAAGCCGCTGCTCCGGACACGATCCTCGCTTCGAGCGCATCCGCCGTCACCATGGATATCATTCAGTCACGCTGTAAGCATCCCGAGCGCTGCGTGCTGGGCCATCCCTTTAACCCTCCTCACGTCATCCCCTTGGTTGAAGTCGTAGGCGGGGCGAAGACGTCAGAGGCGGTGATCGAACGAGCCATGACGTTCTACGCGTCGATCGGCAAGAAGCCGATCCGGCTTCGTAAAGCCGTCTCGGGCCATGTTGGGAACCGGCTGCAATTAGCGCTCTACCGAGAGGTCCTTTATCTCATCCAGCAAGGTGTTGTCAGTGTGGAGGATGCAGACATCGCCGTGTGCTATGGGCCAGGACTTCGGTGGGGTGTGATGGGCCCCAGCCTGCAATGGCATTTGGGCGGCGGGCCCGGCGGAATCCATCACTTTGTGGAGCACTTCATGGACGGCTTCGTGGGCCAAATGAGGAAACTCGAAATGCCCGACGTCACGCCGGAGCTGATGCAGACGGTGATCGATGGCGTGCTGAAGGAAGCAAACGGCCAATCAGTCGAGCAGCTTGCTCAGGCGGAGAACAAGTTGGTGTTGGAGCTTCTCGCGCTACGCGCGAAGGCAGGCAGAACACTCCCGTGAAACATATAAATTTAGATAGCCTCCCTCGGTTCCTGTCTTGTCGAAGTCCAACCCGGGGGCTCTGAGGAGCCTGATCTCGACCACAGGAATTGCGCAACCGAATGCAATTTTCTGTATCTAACCAACTTCGACCAGCGAACGGGAAGTGTGTCATCATTTGTCTGCCTGGGACCGGGACCGAGTATGGCCAAACCAATTCTGTTGAGCGTGGACGACGATTCTGATGTTTTGCGGGCGATCGAGCGCGATTTGCGTTCGCAGTACGGCGCGGAATACCGGGTGATCGGGAGCGATTCGCCCCAGGGCGCGCTCGATCTGCTGAAACAGCTGAAGATACGGAATGACAGCGTGGCGTTGCTGCTGGCCGACCAGCGCATGCCACGCATGGACGGAGTGGAATTTTTGCAGCAGGCGATGGGGATTTTCCCCAGTGCCAAGCGGGCATTGCTCACCGCGTATGCCGACACCAACGCCGCGATCAGCGCCATCAATCATGCCAGCATCAACTATTTTTTCCTGAAGCCGTGGGATCCTCCCGCAGAGCATTTGTATCCGCAATTAGACGATTTGCTCGATGACTGGCAAGCCTCTTTTCGTCCAACATTCCAGGGGATACGGTTGCTGGGCACTCGCTGGTCGCCGCGGTCGTATGAGTTGCGGGATTTTCTGGCGCGCAACCACGTTCCTTATCAGTGGATTGACGTGGAGCTTTCCGCCAATGATCCGGAGACCAAACGCCTTTTGGAAGCTCTTGGTCCGGAGGCGGCCAATCTCCCGGTGGTACTTTTCCCCGACGGGACGAAGCTGCTGGAGGGGGTACCTGCGGAGGTGGCGCAAAAGGTCGGGCTGCGCACGCGCGCTCAAACCAGCTTTTATGATTTGGCGATTGTGGGCGGGGGACCGGCGGGTTTGGCTGCCGCTGTTTATGGAGCTTCCGAAGGGCTTGCACACGGTGATGATCGAGCGGGAAGCGCCCGGCGGTCAGGCGGGCATGAGTTCCCGCATCGAGAACTATCTGGGATTTCCAGCCGGGCTCAGTGGCGCCGATCTGGCGCGGCGCGCGGTGGTACAAGCCCAGCGTTTCGGAGTGGAAATCCTGGCGCCGCAGGAAGTGGTTGGGGTTCGCATCGAGGGGCCTTACCGAATCATCAAGCTGGCGGATGGAAACGAGATCTCGTGCCACGCGCTGATGGTCGCGAGTGGAGTGCAGTGGCGGCGCCTGAACGCTCCGGGGATCGACCGGTTGCAGGGGGCGGGGATTTACTATGGCGGCGGCGCCACGGAGGCTCTCTCCTGTAAGGGTGAGGTCGTCTACGTGGTGGGCGGCGCGAACTCGGCGGGCCAGGCGGCCATGAACTTCGCGAAATACGCGGAGCGCGTGATTATTCTTGTGCGCGGCGATTCGCTGGCCAGCACCATGTCCCGATACCTGATCGACCAGATTCAAGAGACTCCCAACATTCAGCTGTGGACCCATGCCGGCGTGGTTGAGGCACATGGCGAAACCCATTTGGAAGAGATTTCCGTGCTCTGTTCCGATACCGACAAGATTGAGCGAGTGCCGGCGAGTTCGATGTTTATTTTCATTGGAGCGCTGCCGCGGACCGATTGGCTGGGCGATGTGGTCGAGAGAGATGAGCGCGGCTTTTTGTTGACTGGTCCTGACCTTATCCGTGACGGGCAACGCCCGAAAGGCTGGGCGCTCGACCGCGATCCGTTCCTGCTCGAGACCAATGTTCCGGGGATCTTCGCCGTGGGCGATGTGCGCCACGGTTCGATAAAACGCGTGGCTTCCGGAGTGGGCGAAGGATCGGTGGCGGTGCAGTTCATCCATCAATATCTGAGTAAGGTGTAAATGGTCGAAAAATCTGAACTACTTCGCGTGCCCGCATTCGCCGATCTGCCAGACGATCAGATCGACTGGTTCATCAGCCAATCGCAAGAGCTGAATCTCAAGGCGGGTGATAACTACTCGCGCCAGGGCGATCCGGCCGATGCCATGTTTGTGATTCTTGAGGGGCGGCTTCAAGGGCGGGGCGAGCTTTCCGGGGAAACCGTTGTTTTTGACCTGGAGCCGGGCGATGTTACCGGGGTGCTTCCGTTTTCGAGGATGAAGCAGTTCACGGTAGGCGGGCGCGCCGAGACGGACAGCCGAGCGCTGCGATTTCCGGCTTCGCTGTTTCCGGAGCTTGTACAGAAAATGCCGGAGCTGACCAAGCGCCTCGTGGGCTTGATGTCCGATCGGATCCGTGAAACCACACGCCGCGAACAACAGCAAGACCGATTGGCTTCTTTAGGAAAACTTTCGGCGGGACTTGCGCATGAACTCAACAATCCAGCTTCCGCGGCGAAACGCGCCGCCAGCCAACTGCGGCACATGCTGACGAAAATCAGGAATGCGAGTCTCGAGTTGGGAAGGCGGGATCTCACGCCCGCTCAGAAGTCAGAGATCGAAAAACTGGAAGCTTCGTTCACGCAACCGGATTTCGTTCCGCCGGACACGCTGACCATCAACGATCTGGAAGACCAGATCGATTCTTTATTCCGCAGTCATGGGCAAAGCGACTTGTGGCTGCTGGCGGCTGGCCTTGCGCGACGGAACATCCAGCCGGCGGTGGTGGAATCGTTGTTCGCGAACCTCGGCGGAGACACCGCGCGAGCTGCTCTGGTCAGGATCGCCGCCTCGGTCGAGATCGCAAACCTGTTGCACGAAATTGAGAGCAGCACCTCGCGGATATCGGATTTGGTCGGCGCCATCAAGGAATACACTTACATGGACCAAGCGCCGGTGCAAAACGTAGACGTCGTAAAGAGCCTGGAGACCACGCTCACGATCTTGAATCACAAGCTGAAACAAGGAGTGGTGGTGCAACGCGATTACCAACGCACGCCCCTGCTGGTGAATTCGTTTGGAAGCGAGCTCAACCAGGTCTGGACCAACATTATCGATAACGCGATTGACGCGATGCACGGCAAGGGCGAACTTCGCGTCCGAACCTACCGCGATGACGGTTGCGTAGTGGTTGAGATTGGAGACAATGGTCCGGGAATCCCCGACGCCGTGCAGCCCCACGTCTTTGAACCTTTTTTCACAACCAAAGGAGTTGGGGAAGGCACCGGCCTGGGCCTGGACACAGTCCAGCGAATTGTGAAGAAGCACCGGGGAAACATCCAGCTCAGTTCGAAGCCCGGTGATACTCGCTTCCAGGTGTGGCTCCCGCTAGCAGAGGCCTCGTCCTAGAGTGATACGTCGCGAAGTGATGAGTCAAAACTGGTGTATCCCTTGCGCGAGGAACGCAAACGATGTTTGAGAGCATTCTCTGCCAGGTAACGGAATACAATCCGGACGTTCTTGAGTCTCTGATTGGGCTCGCCGTTGAAATTGCTCGCGAGGGTCGAGAGGGAAGACGCATTGGCACTCTGTTTACGCTAGGCGATGAAGATGCCGTACTGGCCCGATCTCGAGCGTTGATTTTGGACCCGTTGTTGGGACATCCTGCGGCTGCACGCCGTGTCAGCAATCTCAATCTCCGCGGAACCATCAAAGAATTGGCGCAGTTGGACGGCGGGTTTGTGGTGAGTGGTGAGGGAATTGTGCTCTCCGCGTGCCGCTACCTGGACGCCGTGGCTGCACAAGTGGATGTGCCGCTGGGACTTGGCAGCCGTCACATCGCCGCCGCCAACATGAGCGCCGTAACCAAAGCGGTGGGCATTGTGGTTTCTGAAAGTTCCGTGGTGCGACTTTTCTGTCACGGACAACTGGTCGGCGAAATCATTCCCGAAGTGTGGATGATGGACCATGCCGCGCATCTTCGCGGCGTTGTGAAGAGGGAGCAAATCGGCGACTTGACGGTTCTGACGCCGAATCCGCGGCAGCCTTCAACCGTGAAGTGATCCTGCCAGCCACTCAGAACGAATCGAGAGCTCGCTCCCGAACTTAGCGTGGCAAGATCTCCTTCAATGCCCACTCAATCCTGTCCACCTCTTCGCGGATGACACGGATGGACTGCTGGTTTTTCGCGGGGTGAGCCGTGGGAGCAATTCCTTCCAGAGCGCCGCGGATCTGATGATTGCGAGCCCAAATGAAGTTCAGCCGTGCGCGCCTTTCCTTGCCGTTCCGGTAAACATCCCCAACGAACTTAGTAGCCAGCCAGGCAAAAACTAACCCGAACAAAGCTTCAATTGGAATGCGATCCTTCGCGCCATCAAATTCGGAGAACAAAACTCGGTAGACCGCTTCCCCCATCCCAAACGAGGCAAACAACACGATCGTTCCGAATAGGTAAACTTTCAGGCGTTCGATCAGTTGGAAGCGTAAAGAATCGTCGCTTCTGTCGGATGTTTGCATGAACTTGATGAACATCGTGCCCCCAAACGGATTGGTCAGGGTTCGCGGCCACGGGCCAGCCATACGCTACCAATCTGGTGAAATGATAACTTGAAATTGCCGTTAGCGGCACGCTGCTCGGTCATCCGAAACTGCGCAGGCACCTCTCTTGATCGTGGTCGGCGCCCTGGGAGGTCCGGTCGGCATTTTGGCCGGCCGCTACAGTACAATTACCGCTAATCGCTTCTATTTTGCTTGGACCCGCCGCGGAATTACATCGAAGCGAAAAGGACAGGTCCCTATGAACGTCCTGTTGCTTTCCATGCCGGATTCCTTCGAGCACATGCCCCCGGTCGCGATTCGTATGCCCAATGGGGCGCTCACGTCACTGGCGGGAAACGTTGATCCGCAGCACCGCGTGGCGGTGGCTGACTTGATCTTGGTTCATCGCCAGGTTCGCGAGATAGTCACCCGGCTTGTCCGCGAGCTCGATCCGGAAGTTGTCGGACTGTCCATCATGACGTTTCAGCGCCGGACTGCCGGTCGCATCATCGACCTCGTACGTGCTCTGCGGCCGGGAGTGAAGATCGTGGTGGGAGGATACGACCCCAGCCTTGCTCCCGAGGCTTACGCGGAAATGGGTGTCGATTATCTTGTGCGCAGCGAGGGAGAAGTCACGTTCCGCGAACTGTTGCGCGCCATCGAACAGAGGTCCGGTGTCGATCAGATCGGCGGCCTCTCCTACCGGGACGGCGCAAGGTGGGTGCACAACCTCGACCGGACCCCTCACCGGCTCGAGGACAGCGAAATCCGCCCGCCCAACCGCGATGCGCGCGTGCTCAAGGGGTATACGTTGCTGGGCCGACAGGTGGACGTAATCGAGACTTCTCGCGGCTGCACCTACGATTGCAGCTTCTGTTCCATCATCGAAATGAGGGGGCGCAATTTCCACACCTACTCGTTCGACCGCGTGTTGGCGGACATTCGCGACGCCTGCGACCACGGCGCTCGAACTATTTTTCTGGTCGACGACAACATTACGCTGAACGTACGGCGCTTTGAGGCGTTATGCGAGGCCATTATCGCCGCCCGACTGCACAAGATCGACTACTTCGTGCAGGCCATGACGTTGGCGATCGCAAACCACGGGGAAACCCTCGCCCCGCTGATGCGGCGAGCCGGATTCCGCTATGTTTTTCTCGGCATTGAGAACATTCTCGAAAACGACCTGGAGTTTCTGAAGGCCTCCGCCAAAAACACCGAGCGTACGAACGGTCAAGACACTGGGAACGCGACGCTCAAGGCTATCGACTACCTGCACCGCAACCAGATGTTCGTGGTCGGGGGATTGATCGTTGGCAGCCCCGGCGATACGCGGGAGTCGATCGAAGCTAATCTCGAATTTGCCCGCCGCTACGTCGACTGGCCCTACATTCAGCACCCCACGCCGTACCCCCGGACGCCCATGACGAAGGAGTTCCGGGATCAGGGGTTGATCATGAATGAGCGGTTGGAGGAATACGACGGCACAACAGCGGTGGTGCGCACGGAGCATCTGCCGGCCGAGGAAGTGGAGTTCATGCGCTGGAAGGCCGAGCGCTGGATGAAGGTTCACCACATACCGGCTGCGTTCCGGCATGACCCGAGCTTCGTCCTGTTCCAGGGATGGAAGATGTTTGCCCACACCTTCCGTGGAAGCTCGATCCGTTCTGCGCTCGGACTGGAAAGCGATAAGAAGGTGTTTGAAAGGTATCGGGCGATTCGGAGGATGGAGCGCGAGTACGTGTAGGCGCGAAGCCTCTCTCGATTTTTTCCCCACACTCGTTTTCAGTGGCCGGTCGGGCGTCGGACGGCGATGAGCGATACCTGCTCCAGGTCGGGATAGTGGTCTTCTTTATCCGCTTTGCGCTCCGTAGGCGCGATTTGTTGAATGGTAGTTTGTGCCGGCAGCAACGGGCCAAAATACTGGGCCCAGACTTCGTCAAACGCTGCCAGGTCCGACAAATCATCGAGGTAGACATTTGTGTCCACGACCTGGTCAAAATTCATGTCTGCCTCCTCGAGGTTGTCGAGGAGGTTGCGCATGGTCTGCCGAAGTTGATGTTGCGTGGTAGAGGCATAGGTCCCACCATGCGGGCCGGGAATAAAGCCGCTTTTGGCGGAGCAGTATAAAGTGTCGCCGGCAAAGACGCAGGGGCTAGCCGTGGGACTGGGCAGCATGTTCTTGGGACGCACGGCTTTACGCTGCTTGAGATCACGCACGGCGACGCCGGTGTACTCGATGTGTGCGCCACCGGGCAGGCTTGTCACGTCGATGGTTGCCCGCGCGGGAGTGTTACCGAACTCAAACCGCCGAGCGTAATGCTGATTCATGATCCGCATCGGAATCGCGCCCGTCAGATACGGATTGACGAAGACCATGTTGCTCAGCTCGAGGCCGGCTGCCTTTGCGACCGCCTCCATGCGGTCGAGCGCCAGATCAACTTGCGCTGCTGGATCGTCGGGAACTTTGCCGCTCGCTGGATCGGCGCCGGGCATGCTGGAGATGAAAAGCCGATCATGGGTGAGGATGCCCGGCGACGCGCGATCTTCTGATTTATAGTTCGGCGGATAGATGGCCCGCTTGTCCGCTAAACTGCGCACCGCAACAGCACTGATCTGAACCGGCGGATCAGGAATTCCGGCCACGCCGAGCACCGCGCGAGCCGGCGGAGTCTTCGCGAAATACTCTCCGAAGACTTTATTCATTTCGGCGTACTTACTCACGTCCTGCAGATAGACCTGGGCGTAGACCACGTGCTCCATGGTCAAGCCCGCAGATTCGACGATCGCCTTGACGTTATCAAGCGCTTGGCGCACCTGAGCTTCAAATGTCGCCGGTGAACTGCCGTCCGGGCGACGTGACCCCTGCCCGGAGATGTAGAGATAGTCTCCGGCATCCACACCGGGCGAGTAGAAACGATTCGCGTGAGCGGCCGACGCTGCGGGAACGACGGCGTGCACCTGTTCCTGAGCAGCGGGCGCTTGCGCTGCGAGCTCCTTAGCTAAGAGCGTCGACGATAGCAGAACTCCAACCAGCAGCAATCGCACATGCACTTTCCCGTGAATTTTTCGCAAAACAACCAGCTCCCTTCTACGCCGCAGACTTCTTCCGCGCAGCACCAAGAATGGTGCGCAATCTTTGTCCGACAATGATTTCTTCTCCGGGCTTGATGGTCATGGAAACCAACTCGATGTGGTTAGGCCCCTTGTGTTCTTTTCGATTCGGCTTACCTTCGCGAACCGCCGTCACCAGGCTGGGATTGTCCGCTCCCAGCACTTCGATTACCGGATCGCCCGCGCGCAATTCCTGCACACAATCGGAAATGCTGTATCGCCACGCCTGCTGATCCCAGGAAATCTTCAGGGTTGGGTAGCGGTTGCCATCGTCGGGGATGTAGGTGTCGGTCTTGACGCCGGGCACCGTTTCCACCAGCTTCCGAATGCGATCCACGCGGCCGTTCCATTCGTCGTAGAGCTTTTTTTCGTCCAGATTCAGCCAGGTCTCGAGCGCCGTCAAACAGCCGATGACTTCTTCTTTTCCGACTTTCATCGGGCGGCACACGGCTCCCTCGCGCGGACTGGAATTGAGCAGGGCCGCTTCGATCAGATCTTTGCGGCCCAGAAGCAAACCGCTGCACTGCGGCCCGCAGAGCCCCTTGCCGCCCGAGAAGCAATAAAGGTCGATCCGCATGCGGGCGTAGAGTTTGGCGTTGTCGGCAGGCGGTATACCGGCGGCGTCATCCAGCAGCAGGGGAATCTTATGTTCTTTGGCGATCGCCAATTCTCGTTGCAGCTTTTCACCCAGATCCGTGGTGTAGATCATCGCCGTGTTTTCGTTGATAGCGTTGGCGAGTTCTTCGGGCGAATACGTGAGCACCAGCTTGGCGCCGGCCAGCCGGATCGCGCTATCGAAAGCGCTCCGGCCTCCCACCATGATCACTTCATGTTTCAGGCCGGTGGTATCGGGGAGTTGCCAGATATACTTGTCATCAGTGCCAGCCATACATCCCGCGGTTGCCGCCGCCATCGCACCCGCTGAACCGGAAGTGATGATGCCAGACTCCGCGCCAGTCAACTCCGACAAGCGCCTGCCCACCGCACGCTGCAAGTCCAGCATGTTGACGAAATATTCCGACGCCTCCAGTTGCGCCTGGCGAACTTCCGGAAATTCGAGCGATCCGCTCAGATAGGTCCACGTGCCGCGGCAATTGATGACTGTTTTCACTCCGAGCCTGGTGTATACATTCTGGCGTGGATCTTTGCCGATGGCCGAGGCCGCTTGTGCGTAAAGGCCGCGCACTGCAATCTGGCTCAGCAGCGGGGCAGCCGCCATCAGTTTCACGAACGATCGCCGGCTGGCATGTCGGATTCGCATTACGATATCTCCTTGATGATCTGTTAATGGCCACGCTCCATGGCGAAGTCGGGTATAGCACAGATTATGCTTGACGCAAATCGAAATCTTTCGTTTTATTGGGTTTCATTCCGTTTGGAGGGCGAGATACAGGCAGCCGCTCGAAGGCGGCTCGTACTCCGCCCGCGATTGGAGGGTTTTTGAAAGGCGCGATCGTGACACTGCATCTTCCACGGGCGAATCGGACGCGACGCTTCGCCGCCGTCTTTCTCCTAAGCTCGATCGGACTCGCCGTCCAGGCGCGAAGTCAGGCAAATCCGCCGAAGAGCGCCGAATGTCGCGTCGAAACGGTGGACTACAAGGGCTGGCACGGGCAACAACTCTCCAATCGATGGGTGCAATTGATCGTGGTACCACAGAATGGCGGCCGCCTCATCCAGGTGAGTTTCGCCGGACATCCCTACCTGTTCGTGAACCCCCAATTGGCAGGCAAGTATCTGCCGCCGAACTCGGGCCAGTGGTTCAACTACGGCGGCGACAAGCTCTGGCTCTTGCCTGAGGGAAACGACGACGAACAACATTGGGTGGGCAACTCGGACGTGCTGGACGACGGGCCGTTCTCGTTTCTAAAACTTTCGGAAGGACAGCGTTGCGAAATCGAACTTACGAGCCCGGCCGATCCCCAGACCGGAATCCAGTTTGTTCGTACCATTCGTCTGGATGCCGATACGCCGCGCATCCACTTTCACGCTTCGATGAAGAACGTGACCGGGCATACTCTGGAATGGTCGATGCAATCCGTCTCGCAATACGATACGGGCGAGCCGAGCCCCTCAGTTCCAAGCTCGCCGGGCTCAGGCTCGTCCGCGCGTTTCAACCACGATTTCTGGACCTTCACGCCCGCCAATCCATCCAGCAGTTACCTCAACCGCTATCATGTTCGCTTCGGTCCAGCGGAGAATTCTGCGGTCTCGGTGAGAGATGACGGCCTTTTTGCTGTGCACTATGTTCACATGGCTGCCGAATTGTGGCTGGATTCGACAGCAGGCTGGCTGGCAGTTGTGGATGGCGGCAGCCGCTACGCGATGGTCGAACGCTTCCAATACGAAGAGAGCAAACCCTATCCGGGTAAAGCGTCTGTCATCTTTTGGACCAACGGGCCGGAATTGAGATTGAGTCACGACGGGATACCTTCTGTGAGCGCAGATGCGGATGCGAGCCCTCACTACCTCGAAGCCGAACTCAACAGCCCGATGTGCCGATTGCGTCCCGGGGAGAGCTGCGACTTCGAGACGGAATGGTTCCCCACGCGAGCTGGAAGTGAATTCCACGGCGTGACCGACGCGGGCATTTTGATTCGCCCGCTTCAGGTGATGAATGTCGACAATGGAAAGATCAAGCTTTCGGGTTCTTTTGGAGTGTTTTTTTCTGGACGCCTCGTGGCGCACTTCTACGATGAACATGGCCGGGCGCTGGGAACGCTGCCGATCGCGGATGTGAATCCGACAGAACCGGTGTCCGTTGAAACGGAGATTGTCCCTCCGGGAAAACCCGCGCGACTCTCCCTTCACCTGGAAGACGAGCATGGAGTGGACCGCGGTTCGCTTCAAGAGGTGCGCATCGGCGCCGGGGACAATCGCTGACATGCAATGGCGCGGCGCAACATTTGCCCTGTTCTTGCTGGCTTTCTGCACTGGACTGCGAGGGACGGGGCAACAGCGGCAATCTCCGGTCACAGCCAACACCAACGTCACCGCAGAGGATCTGCTGACGCGCCCAGTCGGCGCGAACTGGACTTCTTATAACGGAGACTACACCGGACGCCGCTTCAGCAGTTTGCAGGAAATCAACGCCACAAACGTCGCACAACTCCGCGCAGCGTGGGTTTTTCACCCGGGCAACACGCAGAGGCTCGAAGCGACTCCTCTGGTCGTTCGCGGCATCATGTACGTAACTTCCTCCAACGACGTATTCGCGATCGATGCGCGCACCGGCCGGGTTGTGTGGCACCACCAACGGCCCGTGAGCTCAGGGCTGCTCGATGATGCCGCGGCTCACAAAAACCGCGGCGTGGCGGTGTGGGACCATTTCGTCTATGCGGAGACCGATGACGCGCACTTGCTGTGCCTGGATGCTCGCTCGGGAAGTGTGTTATGGGATGTTCAGTACGCGGACAAGGTTAAGCATTACGGCGCGACCAGCGCTCCTCTTATTGTGAAAGGCGCAGTAATTGTGGGCACGTCCGGCGGCGATTCCGGAGTTCGCGGATTCGTGGCCGCCTACGATGCGGTCACCGGAAAGCCGAAGTGGCGCTTATGGACCATACCCGGGCCGGGAGAATTCGGCTCCTCCAGTTGGCCGGGCGATTCTTATCTGTATGGCGGCGCCACAACCTGGATGCCCGGTACTTATGATCCGGATCTCGATACTTTGTATTGGACAACCAGCAACGCGGCGCCCGATTTTGTTGGAGATTCCCGGCCGGGCGACGACCTCTACGCTTCCTGTGTACTGGCAATCGACGCCGACACAGGAAAATTGAAATGGTATTTCCAGTTCACCCCGCATGACTTGTATGACTTTGACGCAACAGAAACCCCGGTGCTGGTGGATGCGGAAGAGAAGGGCACGGTGCGCCGGCTCTTGGTGCAGGCCGACCGCAATGGCTTCTTCTATGTTCTCGATCGGACCAACGGCAAGTTCCTGCATGCAAATTCCTTTGTGGAGAAATTGAATTGGGCCACGGGAGTGGACGCTGCCGGCCGCCCCATACTTTCGGGTCAAATTCCGACCGCGGGAGGCACGCTCATCTGCCCCGGCATTAACGGCGCCACGAATTGGTTTTCGCCTTCTTATAATCCCAACACCGGGCTGTTCTATGTGATGGCTCTTGAGAACTGCAATCTTGTCTTTGCGAGCCCGAAACAGTTTGTTCAGGGCGAGACTTATTACAATACCGGCACGAAAGTTCCGCGCGATGAACACTCGCAGAAGATTCTGCTCGCACTCTCGGTTGCGGACGGCAAGACAGTGTGGCGTTATCCTCAGGTGGGCGATGGCAACTCGTGGGGAGGGACACTCACCACCGCCGGTGGATTGGTGTTCTTCGCCGATGATGCGGATTCTCTTGAAGCGGTTGACGCGACGACCGGCCACGCTCTCTGGCACTTCAATACTGGCCAGAGAATCAGCGCATCCCCAATGACCTATGCGGTTGATGGTGTGCAGTACGTGGCCATCTCCGCCGGAAGCGACGTTTTCGTTTTCTCGCTTCCACGCTGACGGACGCTGCAGCTGGCCGTTTCAGGGCGCGAGATAAGGCACAAATCCTTGCGTCTTAAGTTTGAGGCGATATACCGAAGTAGTGGCCGTGATGTAAAGGGTTCGGTAGTCCTTGTCGCCCCAGGTCAAGTTCGCGGGCTGTTCGGGCATGGCAATCGTTCCCAGGTGATTGCCCTGCGCATCCCACACCCAGATGCCCTTGGGTCCAGTAATAAATAGATTGCCGCTTTTGTCTACCTTGATGCCGTCGGGAACGCCGTCGTGCCTGGCTCCCGGCTCCTCGCCGAAAATGCGGCCGTTGCTAAGCGTGCCGTCCGAGGCAACGTCGTACACGCGAATGTTTCTTTGCTCGCTGTCATCGATGTAGAAGTGTTTGCCGTCCGGAGAAAAGGCTAACCCGTTCGGCTGGGTCAGATCTTTGGTCAGCAACCGTACGTTGCCCTTGTCATCCAGGCGATAGACGCCCTGAAATGCGATCTCCTGCTTCTCCCCTGCGACCAGGTCGAGCGTCGGATCGGTGAAATAGAGCGCGCCGTCCGGTCCCACGATCACGTCGTTGGGGCTGTTGAATTTCTTTCCGTCGTAGTGATCGGCGAGAATCTTATATTTTCCGTCCGGAGTCACCGCGATGATCGCACGCAGCACGCTCGCACAATCGATCAACCGGTGGTGGCGGTCGAAGGTGTTGCCGTCGGGGTCGCCCAGCGCGATGACCTCGTCTTTTTTGCCATCGGGATAAACGCGAAAAATCTTGTTGATTGTCTCGTCGCTGACGTAGAGGAATCCCACCGGGTCCCACATCGGACCCTCCGTAAAACCAAAGCCGGTCGCAACCGTTTCCAGCTTCGCCTGGTGATTGACCAGGTTCCAGAACTTCGGAGACAACGGCAGTAGGTCAAACGAGCGTGCGTTTTGAGCAGAGGCGGCGACCGGCAGACAGACCACGCTTATACAGACCGCGCTCATCCAATGAAGCAAAATGGTGTTCCGAAGTTTCATTGAGTTGGGTCCTTTGGCTTGCTGGAGGCTCTTGTCTTCTCTGGGACCGGACCGCCATTCATTAGATAACTCACCAGATCGTTGAGTTCGTCGGGACTGAGCCGCTGGCGATAATTTGTCGGCATCAGAGCTTGGCTGAGAGGTTCCACGGCTCGCAGTTCGACTTTTTCAAAGAAGTGGAAGCTGCCATCCTTCGTCTGAAGCTGCACCGAGAAGTTGTCTTCATTGCGAATGATGCCTTCCAGTCGATCACCATCGCGGGTAGTGAGCACGGCCGACCGGTAGCCGGCAGCGACGTTCCTCTCGGGCCGGACGATCTCGTCTCGAATCGTTTTCGTCGACATGGCTGATCCATACGCAGAAAGGTCGGGGCCAAGGAATCCACCTTCGCCGGAAATCGTGTGGCAGGTAGAGCATTCGCCCTTGCCGAAGAAAATTTGCTTGCCGCGGATTGCGTCGCCGGGGGGCTTCCGCGCGTCAAATTTGCCCTGCAGCATTCGCAGATAGCTGATTAACGAGCTCAGTTGCCGCGCACCGAGATTGCCGAAGGCTGGCATGCCGGTTCCGGCTACGCCATTCGAAATTATCGCGGACAGCTGTGCGTCGGAGAGATGCCTCAGCTTGTCGCTGCCCGCGATGTTAGCGCCCTTGTCGCTGCCACGGCCATCCAGTCCGTGGCATCCGGCGCAGGTGGAGTTGAAAGCGCGTGCGCCGGGTACAGCGGGTTTCTCGAAGTCGTCATCCAGGGAATCGTCTTGTTGTGCAAGCAACGAGGATGACTGAAAGGCTGCGGCACACAAAAGAAGGGAGAGCCCCAGCAACAGGTGTGAAGAACTGCGATTTGAGAGCATAGGCGTCGGTTCACTCTTCCAACCGGAGTAGCAACGGTGTTAGAGTCCGCGAATATATATACAACCAGGAGGATGGAATGGACAAATCTCACGCGTACGCGAAAGGCCGGAAACTTGCCATCATGTTCGGTGTGTTGGGCTTGCTTCTGGCCGCTGCCAGCGACATCCGAACGGCTCGAGCGCAATCCAACGCGGCGGTCTCTTTGTCTGACAGCGAGCTGATTGCTGAGTTTCGGCGCGTCGAAGTCGCATCGGTCTCGGATGCGATCGAGCAGATTACGGGCAAGCGGATGTACATGAGTCATCACATGCAGCCGATTTTCACCGCCAAGTTTGCCGGCTTTGCGCGCACTGTACAGCTCAAGAAGGAAGAAGGCAATAAGGACCCCGAGGCCCTCACCGGAATGCTACAGGCCATTGACCAGGGATCGACCGATTCGGTTTACGTGATGGCGCTTGAGGATGGGGAAGACATCGCAGGAATGGGAGGATTGATGGGCACCGCAATGGCCGCGCGCGGCTATGCCGGGGCCGTGATCGATGGCGGGGTGCGCGATGTGGCGTACCTGCGCAAAATCGGTTTTCCGGTGTATGCCACGGGAATCGTTCCCTCTACGTCGGTCCATCATTACCGCTTTGCCGGATCGCAGATTCCGCTGGTGTGTAACGGAGTTCCCGTC
The DNA here is from genome assembly GCA_963719575.1 of uncultured Acidobacteriaceae bacterium. GTDB lineage: Bacteria > Acidobacteriota > Terriglobia > Terriglobales > Acidobacteriaceae > Sulfotelmatobacter. The sequence continues at coordinate 57,281 of CAVRCN010000013.1, read as the reverse complement.
AGCCCAGGCGATATCGTGGTGGCCGACAGCGATGGCGTGGCGGTTGTGCCGAGAGCGCAGGCACGGCCGGTGCTCAGTCTCGCGCAGCAGATGGATTTCAAAGAGCACTCGATGTATGCCGTCATCGAGCAACTAAAGTCAATCGTGGAGGCGGTAAAGAAGTTTGGCCGGATTTAGTTCTGCCAGAAAGTTGCAGGAAACAGACTTTCGTCAGATAATTCGCATTCTCATTTTTCCAACCGGATGGGTTCTATCTGCGTGCGCGCCGGTTGTTCAGCGCCGTACAGCGGAGGCTAACTGGATTGCAATTCACATTCCTGGCCTTCGTCGTAATTTAGAAGGTCCAACTTGAAAGGAGCAGGTATATGAATCTTAATTTCACTCGCAGGATGTTCGCGCAGCGATTCGCTTCAGTGCTTTCGGCTTTGGGTATTACTGCCGCGGTGTTGCCGACGCGTGGATTCGCGGAGAGTTCCGCCCCGCAGGATGCGAACGGGATCCGCAAGCTGAACGGCGAGGGCAAGCCCGGGAGCGAGAAAGACGTCATCATGCCGGTCATCGTCTACAACGGTTTGATGTATGTTTCGGGGGTGGGCGCGCATGATTCGCGAGATGCCAAGGATTGGACGATTGAATCTCACACCAGTATGGTTATGGATAAGGTAAAGAAGCTTGTAGAAGTCGGCGGAGGGTCGATGGACAGCGTTCTTCAGGTCAACGTGTTTCTGGTGAAGATTGAACACTGGGACGGAATGCACAAAGTGTTCTCGACTTACTTTCCGCATGGCGGTCCATCCCGCACCACGGTCGCAGTCGCTGCGCTGCCGGGAAATTCGCTGGTAGAAATCAATTGCATCGCCGCCGTAACTCGTAAGTGAAAACGCCAGGAGTACAGGAATGCGAATGAACTCGAAGTGGAATCGGCGCGGGTTTCTCGGCACTGCGGCCGCCATCGCAGCGTCTATTTTTGCACCTCATAAGCTCTTCTCCACCGCCGGTGTAGAGGCGACCGTAGGGCCCGATGTCGTCGGCTTCGGGCAGACCGGCAATCCCTATGAGGAACTTGGCGTGCCCACAGTGATCAACTGCGAGGGGACGATGACGGTGCTGGGCGGCTCCATTCTGCGTCCCGAACTTGAGGCTGTGATGGCGATGGCGGGCCGCCATTTTGTGAGTATCCCGGATCTGGAAGTCGCAGCGGGCAAGCGCATTGCCGAAATGCTGAAGCTTCCAGACGGCTACACCGCGCTCGTGACCTCTGGCGCGGCCGCGGCGATTCAGTCGGGATTGGCCGGCATTCTCACGGGTGACAACGAAACGCTGATCCGGCAACTCCCGGATCTGACCGGCATGAAGTCAGAAGTCATCATCCAGAAGTCTCACCGCAATCCGTTCGATCATCAGTTGCGGTCAACGGGCGTTAAGCTGGTTGAGATTGAAACCCGCGAACAACTGCACCGCGCGGTCAACGATCGCACGGCCATGCTGCACTTTTCGAATTTCGCCAACGCTGAAGGTCAGATCAAAGTGGATGAATGGTTGAAGCTTGGCAAGCAATACAACTTGCCTTGTATGAACGATGCGGCGGCCGACACGCCTCCCGTTTCGCACCTTTGGGACTACACCAACATGGGATACGACCTCGTAACTTTCAGTGGTGGAAAGGCGATGCGTGGCCCGCAATGCGCGGGATTGCTGATCGGGCGCAAGGATCTGGTTGCCTATGCACTTCTGAACAACAGCCCGCACGAGGACACGCTCGGCCGCAGCCAGAAAGTCGGTAAAGAAGAAATTATTGGAATGGTCAAAGCGCTTGAGCTTTTTCTCAAAGAGGACCATGACGCGCTGGCAAAAGAGTGGCAAGACCGGCTGGCCGGGATCTCAAAGCAGCTCACGAAGATTCCGGGCGTGAGCACGTCGTTTTTTACTCCTGACATCGCGAATCACGTGCCCCACATGCAGATTTCCTGGGACTCCAAAATCTCCGTGACTCCGCAACAGGTCTCAACGTTGCTGCGAAGCTCCAAACCAGCAATCGTTATCGGCGGCGGCGAGGGCCGGCCCGGACTGGTGATGTGTTCCTTCATGCTGCAACCTGGCGAGGACAAGATCGTCGCCGAGCAACTGTCGCGCATCTTGCGGGAGAACTCAGCCTAGACTGGATCGCGCTCGATGCGGAATGGAACGACATGGCGCTCTCTTCAAGTCGCGGGTGCTGTAGCACGCTCGCGTTCTTTGTCCGAGAAGCGGGATTAGCCGGGGTGATGCGTTCACTGCATAGGCATGCGCAGCTTCGATCCTTTCCTTTCGAGCCACGCATTGAATTCCTCGATCATCTTCCGCGTCCACTGTGCATCGATCTGTCCCGGAGTGTACTTTCCTTCCCGCAACATCATGTGGCCCCATTCGTCGACCATGTGATCCATCTCTGTTTCGTCGGCGAGCTTTGCGGCCAGTTGGGGTGGGACGAACGTTACCCCCTCCGGATCCCCAATCGCAATATCTCCGGGCATCACCGTCACATCTCCAATCCGAATGGGGACGTTGATTCCGGTAAGCATCACGTGCTCGAGAGCAGAGGGATCGACGCCGCGCGTGTAGACCTGAAATCCCGGCATCTCCTGGATTCCCGTGACGTCGCGAACTGCGCCATTCACGATCAGGCCGTTATGGCTCTTGGAATAGATCGCGGTCGCGAGGTTATCGCCAATGATGGTTCCGTAGCGGACTTTTCCAAAAAGGTCGACGACCAAAACATCGCCGGGCTTGAGAATGTCAATGATCCAGGAGTTTTCGTCGCCAATCCTATTCTCCTTTTTGCCGTTGGCTTGAATCACCGAGTCCACATCCGGACGACGTGGCATAAATACGGCGGTTACGACGCGGCCCACCAATCGCGGTCCGGGGTTGATCACTCTCCAGCCGCCTTCGAACTGATTGCGATACTGGGCGTCCTGCAGAACGTCCCATGCTTCGTCTGCGGTGGCGTCCTTCAGGCGAACCAGTACAGAATCCGGCACGTTCGGACGGCCATCGGCAAACCGGTCGCCGTGCCAATCCGGAGTGAACTCGGTTCGCTGTTCTGTGGAGAAAAGATCAAGTTGGGCATATCCGGGAATTGCCAGAGCGAACAGGCCCAGCAGAATAGTTGCTGCGCAGAGCGGTTTCATTTTCGTCATCGGATTCGATCCAGGTTGGGGCTACGCGAGATTGATTACGAACCGCTGGCGAAGTTATCACACCCCGACCAATGGGACAATCGCGACGATCGCTCCTCGGCGCGCCACCGGGGAGTCGCGTGCGTGTCGGAGCGCCAATGGTGACTCCCGGAAGCACAAGCCGCGTGCGCTGGTTTCTGGTTTTCTGGCTGTTTGTCCTCAGCGCCGTGTCGTATCTCGACCGAGTCAACATTTCCATCGCAGGCGGAGCGATTGTCGACGCCTATCACCTGACCGATGTGCAACTCGGAAAAGTTTTCAGCGCGTTGGTCGCGGGTTATGCGCTGTTTCAAACCGTGGGCGGCCACCTCGCCGATCGTTACGGTCCGCGGCGCGTCTTGACCGGCGGTGTTGTCTGGTGGGGAATTTTCACCGCCCTCACGGCCCTGGTCCCTGCCAACATCGCGCACGCCTTGTGGCTATTTGTAGCTGTCCGTTTTTTTCTCGGTGCCGGCGAAGCAGTCATCTATCCCGCCGCCAATAAATTCGTCGCGAGCTGGATTCCCGTGCGCGAGCGCGGCATTGCCAATGGCTGGATCTTTGCCGGCGTCGGCGCCGGTGCCGGCCTTACACCGCCGCTCATCACCTACCTCATGGTTCATTACGGATGGCGGTCGTCGTTCTGGGTTTGTGCAGTCGTCGGGTTACTGGCCGGCGGAGTCTGGTTCATCGCTGCTCGCGATACTCCGGCAGAGCACCCGCGAGTCTCTGCCGCTGAACTCGCTGCGATTCAATCCGGACTCACGTTGGCCATAGCGAATGACCAGTCGTCTCCGGATGCGGTGGACGTTAACAAAGTTCTTGTGCCTTGGCGGCGAGTCGTTCGAAGTCGCGAAGTCTGGGCAGTTACCATCAGTTATTTTTGCTACGGCTATGTGGCCTGGATTTTTTTCAGCTGGTTCTATCGTTATCTCGCAAAAGTGCGCGGACTTGATCTGAAGGCCAGCGCCTTCTATTCCATGCTGCCCTTTCTGGCGATGCTGGTGTGCTGCCTGTTGGGAGGGACGCTCAACGACCGGCTCACCAAATGGCGTGGGCCGCGCCTCGGCCGCTGTTTCCTGGCGGCATTTGCAATGGCGGTTGCAGGCATCTTCATCGCTTTTGGCGCGCGCGTTCATAGCGCGCAACTGGCCAGCGTTGTGCTGGCCGGCGGCGCCGGAGCGCTGTATTTGTCGCAAAGCTCCTTCTGGTCGCTCACGGCAGATATCTCGGGCGGCTCCGCCGGATCGGTTTCCGGCTTCATGAACATGGGTGGCCAAATTGGCGGAGCCGTGACGGGCTCGCTCACGCCATGGATCGCGGTACGCTACGGCTGGACAGCTTCTTTCCTGGTGGCAGCTGCTTTATGTCTGCTGGGTGCAGTCAGCTGGCTTGCGGTGAACCCCCTAAACACGCTGACCGATCGGCAAGGATGATCAGCAAAAACGAAGTAACCGCTTTATATAGTGTGAGTTGCATTCGGGTAGTCAATCTGCCGACGAATTTTCCAAGAGGTAATGTCAAGAATCCGAATGGCAGATTGGAGAGTCTAATGCATCATGCGTGGACGAAGAGGCTTGATCGGTTTTATCGCAGTGATTCAGTCCGTTCTTTTTTTGACCCATTATTTCCTCTATAAGACATGGGCCTTTTCGCCCGGAGAAAGCGAAACTTCCGGATCGTTCTGGATCAAACTCGTCCTCGGGTTTTTGTCGGTGAGCTTTGTTGTTGCTTCACTACTCGCCTTTCGCCATACAAATGCTGCGCTGCGCGTGTTTTACCGGGCTGCCGCAGTTTGGATTGGTTTGGTGAGCTTCCTCTTTCTCGCGGCGGTTTCCTCGTGGATTATTTTCGGAGTTGCACAACTGGCGGGGCTGCACCTGAACTTCCATCGGATCGTGGAATTGCTGTTCGCTGTTGCGGCGACAGCTGGAGTCTACGGGGTTTTCAACGCCAGCTGGATGCGGATCACGCGAGCAACCGTGCAGCTCGCGAACTTGCCGGCCGCCTGGCGCGGGCGAACGGCGGCGTTGATCAGCGATGTGCACCTGGGGCACGTGCGAAACCGAAGCTTTCTGCGGCGCCTGGTTGCGAGGATTCTGAGGGAAGAGCCCGACGCCATTTTTGTTGCTGGCGATTTGTATGACGGGACGGCCATCGACGCGGGGCGAGCCGCGGAGCCATTGAACAAGCTGGTGGCGCCGCAGGGTGTGTATTTCGTCGCGGGGAATCATGAGCAATTTGGAGACGACAGCAAATATCTGAACGCCATCGCGGCGGCCGGAGTGCGCGTGCTCAGCAATGAGAAGGTGGAAGTGGACGGTTTGCAGATTATTGGCGTTCCGTACCGCAACGCGACGCACAACGGGCAGCTTGCGTCGGTGCTCGGCGGCCTCGGCTTGGATCGCGGACGCGCGAGCATTCTGTTGACGCATGCGCCTGACCACCCGGAGATTGCAGAGGCCGCCGGCGTCTCCCTGCAGCTCTCCGGGCATACGCACCTCGGACAATTCTTCCCCTGGAGTTGGATGGCGCGGCGGATTTACCGTCAGTTCGTATACGGCTTAAGCCGGATCGGCAAGATGCAGGTTTTTACTTCGAGCGGAGCAGGAACCTGGGGGCCGCCGCTGCGCCTGGGCTCAAATCCCGAGATTGTGATGCTGCAGTTCGAATAGGCAAAACCGTTACGAATCCAGGAATCCGCTCGATCTTCCAATCGCCAATGCCCGGTCGTGCAAGTACCGCGGAAAGGTCTTCCAAAGGATGATACCCTCCCAGTCAGCGAGGGCTTATGTCTGGTAGGCGCGCACTTCGGCTTCTAACACGGTGGGGCTTCACGGTTGGCGTGCTGGCAACGACTCTCCCGGCGCTTGCGGCGAAGAGTGCGAAGCCGGTGTTCGGGCCCAATGTACTGATCTTCAATCCGTCGATGCCATCGCAGGTGATCCAGAAACAGATCGATGCGGTGTATGCGATACAGCAGCACAACGAGTTTGGGCCGCAGCGCAATGCGCTGCTGTTCCTACCCGGAAGCTATTCGGTGGACGTGCCCGTGGGTTTCTACACCGAGGTGATGGGCTTGGGCGCGTCGCCCGATGCAACCCGGATTGCGGGCAATGTGCATGCGGATGCGAATCATGAGCATAACAATGCGACGACGACTTTCTGGAGGGCTGCAGAAGGGCTCTCGATAGAGCCGGCGGGCGGCACGATGCAGTGGGCAGTCTCACAGGCGGTGTCACTACGGCGCATGCATATCCGCGGCGGCCTGGTACTGCACCAGCATTACGGCTGGGCCAGCGGCGGCTGGATGTCGGATTCACTGGTGGATGGGAATGTCGACTCCGGCAGCCAGCAGCAGTGGATTTCGCGCAACTGCGATTGGAAGAGTTGGACTGGCTCGAACTGGAATATGGTGTTTGTCGGAGTGGAGCATCCGCCGCAAGGCGCATGGCCTTCGCCGCCGTACACGACGGTGACGCAAACGCCAGTGGTGCGCGAGAAGCCGTTCCTGCAGGTGGATGCTGCGGGCGAGTTCAGCGTGCGCGTTCCGGGGTTGGGCAGCGACAGCGTCGGGATTACGTGGCGCGGCGGAGAAACGGCGGGAGAAACGATTCCGATTGAAAGGTTTTACATTGCGCGCCCGGATGTAGATACAGCGGAGACGATCAACGCGCAACTGGCCAGGGGCAAGAACCTGATACTGACGCCGGGGATCTATGAACTCACAGCTCCGCTTCGCGTGACGCGGCCGCACACGGTCGTGCTGGGGCTGGGCTTCGCGACGTTGCGTCCAGCGAAGGGCACCGCCGCGATGACCACAGCCGATGCAGACGGGATCGAGATTGCCGGACTGCTGTTCGACGCCGGTCCGAGCGAATCGCCGGTTCTGCTGGAGGTGGGGCCGGAGGGAAGCCAGGCGCGCCATGCCAAGGACCCGATCGCGCTGCACGATGTTTTCTTTCGCGTGGGCGGCGCGGCAGTGGGCCGGACCAAGGTGAATTTGAGTATCAACAGCAACGACACGATCGTGGATCATACATGGATCTGGAGGGCGGACCACGGCGACGGAGTGGGCTGGAATCTGAATACCAGCGAGAACGGACTGGTGGTGAACGGAAACGATGTCACCATCTATGGCCTGTTTGTGGAGCATCACCAGCAATTCCAGGTTCTGTGGAACGGCAATGGCGGGCGGACTTATTTTTATCAGTCCGAGATTCCTTACGATCCTCCGAACCAGGCGAGCTATACGAGTGCGCCGGGGGTGAACGGCTGGGCCTCATACAAGGTGGCAGATGGCGTGACGAGTCATGAGGCGTGGGGGCTGGGCGTGTACAGCGTCTTTATTTATCCGGATGTGGTGCTGACCCGGGCAATCGAGACGCCGAGACGTCCGGAAGTACGCTTTCACGACATGATCACCGTGGCACTGGGCGACCATGGCGCGATCAGCCATGTGATCGACGACACGGGCGAGGCGACCTCGATGCATCCTCGCGTTACACCAAAGGTGACGAACTTTCCCTGAGCGGTTGTGCGGAATCCACGTAAAAGACCAGTGCTGGCTGGAGGCTTGGTTGGCTCGTTTTATGAGAATCTCTCCTGTCCTTAAGAAGCGCGCGGCGCAAATCCAATTAGTTCTTATGGATGTGGATGGCACGATGACGGACGGAAGCGTCACGCTGCTCTCGCAAATCGACGGCACCGCCCTCGAAATCAAAACCTTCGACGCGCACGACGGCCAGGGCCTCACTCTCGCCCGGACTGCGGGCCTACGGACGGGCTGTATTACGGGTCGCGAAAGCGCCGCACTTCTTCGCCGCGCCCACGAAATGAAGATGGAATTTATCTACATGAAACAGCCGGTGAAAATGCCAGCCTATGAAGAAATTCTTCAAAAGGCCGGCGTCTCCGATTCCGTCGTCGCCTACATCGGCGATGATCTTCCGGATATTCCCTTAATGCGGCGTGCAGGCCTGGCCGTCGCGGTGGGCAACGCCGTCCCCGAGGTAAAACTCGCCGCGCACTACACAACGAAAGCCCTCGCTGGGCACGGCGCGGTCCGCGAAGCCGTTGAACTGGTTCTCAAATCCAAAGGCATCTGGGACGCGATGATCGACAAAGCCCTTGCCTGACGCCGCTTCCGGCGCGCGCTCATCATCCAGAGCACGCTCATCGCGATGCGGCTGGAACGCGCTTCTCTACGATGGCGTCGAAAAGATTCTTCTCCACCGTTGAGAGGTCTACATTGCTTTCCAGCACGAGATCGGCATAGCGCTTGCTGGGTAGCAAGTACTGCCGCGCTGCAGGTAATACCTTATTCTCGTATTGCCACAAGATAAAAGCCGAGGGCCGCTGGCGCTCGGTGATGTCCCTCACCTTGCGACGATGGAAGCAGACCTCGTCGGGAGCATCCAGGTAAATTGAGAGATCAAAGAGAGTGCGGAGGTCTGCGAAATGCAAAGCCAGTATCCCTTCCACTATCAGCAGCGCATCGACGCGAATATGTTCGCGCCTGCCGCTGACGCGCAGGTGCCGCGCAAAGTCATAGACGGGAGCCTCGATGGCATGACCTGAGGCGTAGGAGCGGATATCCTTTTCAAGCAGATCCACGTCGGTTGCCGCCGGCGCATCGTAGTCCAGCTCCGCTCGTTCCTCCAGTGGAAGATGATTCATGTCCACAGCATAGCTTTCCATCGAGATTACGTGCCCGCCGAGACGGGAGGCCACGCGCCTGGCCACGGTCGACTTGCCGCTGCCGGAAGGTCCCGCTATTCCGACGATGAAGATGTCTCCTGCCTTCGGGGTTGTGCTCATCATTGGTGTTCGCAACGACTTCCTCTGGTCCCAGGCAGCGTCAGTAGCCTCCCCAGCTCCAGCAGGAGTATATCTGCCGAGGACGAAGGGCCACTAAAGTCATAGATCGGCATTACCCCATGCGGCAACCAGCTCACCAGAACCTTCTTATATCCAAAGTAACGAACGATTCGGACGAACGCACGCCGCCTGCCTCGCGGACAAAATGAAACTTGCACGTGCCAGGATTTGACGTTCAGGATTTTTGTGCCAGCAGCGAGCGAAGAATCTGTATGGTTTGCTCAAGTTTCTTCGGACCGATGGGACGAACCAGGAAGTAAGTTTCCGCAATTTTCCCAGTCTGAAGAAGGGCCTCGGCTTCGTCGAGGGACGTTCGTCCTTCACGGTTCCGCAGGCTTATGTCCGCGCCGAAATCGATCAGAAGCTGTATAAATTTCGCGGGGTCCAGGACAATGCGGCTCTGAATGACCCGATGAATCGGAGTGTTGCCCTCCGTGTCCCGCCAGTTCGGGCTCGCTCCATGTTCCAGCAGGACACGTGCGACCTCGGTTGAATTGACCACCGCCCCGGATTCATCGGCTCACCTTCTGCTAGAATACAGGCCGTGAAAAGACGAACATTACTCCAGGCGCTTCCTGCAGCGACATTATTTCCGGCATCGTTGTGGGCCGGTCCTCAGCACGAAAACGCCAATCCTTCGCAGGGTGTCTTCGAACTCCGCGTCTATCATGCAGCTCCAGGAAAATTGGGCGACTTGGAGTCACGCTTCCGCCAACACACCATTAAAATCTTTGACCGCCACGGAATGAAAAGCGTCGCTTACTGGACTCCCCTTGATGAGCCAGAGAAGAGCAATACGCTTATCTACATTCTCCAGCACCCGAGCCGTGAAGCGGCAGCCGCCAACTGGAAATCCTTCGAGGACGACCCGGAGTGGAAGAGTGTGCGCGACAAATCCGAAGCGAACGGCAAACTCGTGGAGAAAGTGGACTCCACTTTCATGGCCTTGACGGACTTCTCCCCGCACGGTTCACGGCTCTAGCGCGACATGAGAAATTGCACTTCCTGTTCGATTTCCGAGATCGCGATCGGACCAAGACTTCCTTCGCGCAATTTCTGATTTAACTCGGGCAGCTTCGATTGTTTGAACGTGGCCCACTTCGCGATACCCTCTTTAACGCGCTGGCTGGACTCCCTATAGAGAGCAATCGCCTGGGAAGGCACTGCGCGATCTCCGCCCTCGACAACCCGCAGGGCTGAGGCCAGCCCGCTATAGCCATCTTGCAGTCCGCCCGACTTCTGTTGAGTGGTCTGCTTATCGGAAAGAATCTTTGCGATTTCCGACCGCGCGTCCGCCAGGGCCGACTTGAGAGTTGAATCTTGTTCCCCAAGTTTCTGTTCAATGTCAGCCAGTTGTTTCTGCACCGAACCGATCTCGGCGAGAGCACGCCGGGCTTCAAGAGTTTCCGCGTACACTTCTTGGCCGATTTGCAGTTGCTGTTGAAGCACCTCGGGAGTCGCGGGCGAGCGCGGATCCATGATGACTTTCAGGGACTGACTCTGCTTCTGTCCATCAACCGTCAGGCGGACCTGGTAGATTCCCGGCACCACCTCTGGACCGTTGGGATTGCGGTATTCGGATTCCTCATCTGTGGCCGGCCCCCCGGAGCTGCCCCAGGTAAGATTCCACATAAAGCGATGCATCCCGGGATTTGTCTGGAGGCGTTCCGGCTTGGGGAACCAACGCTCCGCGATGGGAAGTGGCGGACGCTTCTCCGGGCGCTTATCTTCCGACGAGAACTTGCTGACGAGTTTCTTTTGCGCGTCGAAAATTTCCAGCGTGACGCTGCTGGCCGCGGACTCGAGGAAATAATCCATCGCGGCGCCAGCGGGAGGATTTTCCGCAGTTGGCTCCTCGGGCGGAAGCGGTGTGCCCGGGAACGAATCGTTATCAATACGAAATGCCGGCGCGGGATGATAGAGCCAGAATGCCTTCGCCTTCGCGGCCTCGGACGCCTGGCGCAGAGGTGTGATGTTGTCGAGAATCCAGAACGAGCGGCCGTGCGTAGCGATTACGAGATCATCGCCGTGAATCCACAGATCGCGAACAGACGTGACCGGCAGATTGAGTTGCAACGATTGCCAGTGGTCGCCATCGTCGAATGACACGTAAACGCCGAGTTCGGTTCCGGCAAAAAGCAGTCCCTTATTCTCAGCGTCTTGATCTTGCCGAACGCCACGCAGGAAAGAGCCGGCCGCAATGCCGTTCGTTATCAGTTGCCACGTAGCGCCATAATCGCGCGTTCGATAAAGATACGGGGTCTGATCATCGAGCCGGCTGCGATCCACCGCCGCATAAGCAACCGCAGCATCAAAATGCGATGCTTCAATGAACGAGATCTTGCTCCAGGCGCTCAGGCCCGGGGGAGTCACGTCCTTCCAGTTTTTCCCGCCGTCGCGTGTGAGGTGAATTAACCCCGTGTCGCTTCCCGCCCAGATCAGGTCACGGTTCAGAGCGGACGGCGCAATCGTGAACACCACGCCATATCCGCGCTGTTTCGCATTTGCGACCGTGGGCGTTCCTGGAGATTTGTCATCTCCCGCCCGTTGCGTCGCTCCAGTCAGATCAGGGCTGATGATCTGCCAGTGCAGGCCCCCGTCTACGGTTTTCATCACATATTGCGTCCCTAAATAAAGCGTAGTCAAATCGGCCGGGGAAAAGAGCAGCACCGGAGTCCAGGGATCTCTATATTTACGTTGACTAATCTCGGATCCAAATGTCTGCACCGGCCACGGAGTCACGTCCTGGCTCAGTCCGATCCGTTTGTTATAGCGGTCAACGCTGCCGTAAGTTCCACTCAGATAAATGATGTTCGGATCCTTGGGATCGGGCGCCATGTATCCGCTCTCGCTCTCGCCCGCGGGGAACCAATCGCGCGGAGTGATTTGCCCGTGGTCGGTGCGGCTCAAAACCGCGGCACTCCCGCTATCCTGTTGCGCGCCGTATACCACATAGGGAAACTGGTTGTCGGTGATCACGTGATAAAGCTGCGCCGTGGGCTGGTTGTACCAAGTACTCCAGGTTTGGCCACGGTCGAGGCTGACCGAGGTACCCTGATCCGTTCCCAGAACCATGCTCGTAGAATTCCTGGGATCGATCCAGATCTGGTGGTAATCGTCGCCGCCCGGCGCCCCGCGCACGATCGAAATTGTCTTCCCGCCGTCTTCGGACCGGTAGAGCGCGACATTCGGCACATAGATGACATCCGAATTGTGCGGATCGATGGTGATGCCGTTGAAATACCATGCGCGGCTGGTGAGACGGGGATCTGCGTTCTCCAGAACCCACGTGTTGCCTCCGTCATCGGAACGATACAAGCCAGCCTTCTTCGCTTGAATGAGCGCGTAGACGCGCTTGCCGTCCGGCGCAACATCAACGCCAACGCGTCCCCAATCGCCTTCGGGTAATCCGCTGCTATTGGTGTTGAGGCGCGACCACGTCTTGCCGGCGTCTTGCGACCGGAAGAGCCCACCGCCTGGTCCATCGATCGGAGCATACGTGCTCCAGGGGGGGCGATGCGTATGCCATGTGCCGGCAAAAAGAATCTGCGGATTGCCAGAACAGATGGCCAGATCGGAAACACCAATGTCGGGTCCCTCATCGAGAGCCTTGCTCCAATGCGCGCCTCCATCGACGGATTTGTAGACGCCGCGTTCTGCATTTGGACCATAAGCATGACCGAGTGCACCGACATAAACCACGTTGGCATTCTGCGGATCAACCACGATCCGGCTGATCTGGCGTGTGTCCTCCAAGCCGATGTGCGTCCAGGTTGCGCCGCCATCGGAGGATTTGTAGATGCCGTCGCCGGAAGATAGATCGGAACGAATGTCAGACTCGCCGGTTCCCGCGTAGATGATTTTGGGGTCGGAGGGTGCCACAGCGATCGCGCCGATGGAACCCACCGGCTGGCCATCAAAAATCGGCGACCAAACCGCTCCGGCGCTGGTGGTTTTCCAAATGCCACCATTGACCGCACCAAAATAAAAAGTAGTAGAGTCGCCCGGCACGCCGGTCACGGCAACCGCCCGGCCCCCGCGGAATGGCCCAATCAGGCGCCATTTGAGCCCGTTCATCAGTTCCGAAGGAACTGACTGGGCAACCGCTGACACAGCAAGCGAAAGAAGAAAAAACGTGACGATACCGCGGCGGAAAAACAATCCAAGTTTGCGAAAATGGCTATCCTTCATCGGATAGCCAGTCTACTGGAAAGGGCCCGCATTCTTGAAGCGGTCGCAGGTTTAATGAAAGTCTCCGCCCCGGCAGTTCGCTAATCTCCATCCTGCTTGCACCCGCGGCCCACCGACTTCAAGATGTTATTCGCGGTCGTGATGTAGCAGCTATAGGAGGCGCCGGCCAAATCAGAAAACGTGTAATTTTGCGAACTCTGCGCCGGACTTACATCCGTCGCGCTCACTGAGTTCGTGACCGTCCGGAAACCGACCACATTCCCATCCACTGAGATCTGTTTACTGTTTTTGTATTTCTGCGCAGTCGCTACGGTATAGCCAAACGGAGAACTGTCTACCGGATAGGTAAAATCCAGGTTAATCGGGAAGCTGAAGTCGTCGCGCGTCAGAACCGTTCCCTCATCGCTCGAAACCGTGGTCGCCGAGGAGACGCTCGTGTCTACCGCGGTGTTTTGATCCAGCACCGTGAAGTTGACCGTATCGAAATCAATCGTCTGCGTGCCGGAAAATTTCTGCTGTTGTGTCAATGACGTGCTCACTTTTCCATGCGAGGTGTTCACGTACCCGGCAATCGTGAAAGTGCGGTCGGAGGTTACATTGATCGTTCCCGTTACCGTCGAAGTTCCCTGCAGATTCTCCGTTACCACCGGACTCGGGCTGGTCAGGGTGTTCCTGGTGACTTTCCCCGTGACCTGCGTGGATCCCGCGTCGAGGTACAACAGGAGTGATGCCGTCGCCGAAAAATAGCTGTCGTCGTTGAACACGCTCAACGCGATGGTGTGAGGTTGGCCGTCACTCAACAGACCCGCGAAAGGCGTGAGGTTCACCCGGTAAGGCACGAACTCAAGAGTTTGCGCGCCCGGAATCGGCACCCACTGATCCGGCAAAAATCCCGTGAACACCCAAGGAGAGACCGGCGCGATCCCTGCCGGCTGTCCGTCAATCGTGATCTCACTCTCGCGGAAGTCTGTGTTCCCGCATCCGTAAACTTCATTAATGTTAGCCAGGTCGTTCGGAAAACAAGCGTACCACTGCTCGTCCTCGGACTGGCTCTGCGAAATCACGTCCAGGTAGGCCCGCTCGGTATTAGTCGGAAGCGTGAAGGTCGTCGAGAGCTGGTCGGTTGGCGACCCTAGCGTAGCCGGCAAGTTCACGCCGCCGCTGCCGTTCGATTGCGTCAGGGGTAGCACTTGATCGGGAGTCCGCTCGTGATGATCGTCTCTCTTGTCACTCCAGCCTGTTTCCGCGGGATAAAACTCCAGGTCGGCGCTGACCGCGAACACTCCATTCAAGTAAGTGTTGTAGGGTGGCGGGCAATCCGTGGTGCAGTTCGCCAGCACAATCGTGCCCTGCTGCGGACCCGCGAGCAGCGCGCTGTAATCGGTGATGTCCCGCTCCACATGCCAGTTATTAGTCAGGACCGCCAGCGGCTCAGGAGTGGTTCCAAAATAAAGGTTCGCATTCGCCAGATAAAGGCTGGCGGTGCGGTCAAACTGGATTCCACCGTTCTCGCTGAAGTCCGCCTCGAACACTACCTTCTCCCACGGACCCGAACAATTTCCCGGAGGCGCAAACTCGAAAGTCTGCGTCGACTCCGAAAAAAATGCGAACTGGTAATTGGCAAACAGCGGCACCACGCAAGGCTGCCCGTGCGGACGCGGCACCAGCGGCTCCGCCGTCACCTCGAATTGCGTGCCGATCTCCCGGTTCGTACTCTGGGCGAAAACCGCCTTCGCGGAAATCGAAGACAATGCGAGAGCTGCAATCAATGAAATCCGTAAAAGCCAAGTACCGCGCGCAATCATGGCGAAACTCCTTGGTGGTGAGCTGGATTCTTTCTCAGGCGGAATCGTAGATCTGCCCTCAACATCCGGGGGTTCCCTTATCACATCTGTCCGGGAAACTTGTCAACCACAAACTGCTTGAAATTCTTCGTGTTGATTGTGTTTGCGGCTTGTATGCAGAATCATGCACACTCGCGTCGCCATGCGCGGCCTTTTCACGATCCCGTATACAGCTGAAACGGCGCCCAGTAAAAAGGCTTCCGAAATGTGCCGGAGTGCAGCAGCGTGAGCTTGGCATGGCGCAGAGCAGCGTCGGGAGTCTCTCCATTTTTCAATTCGCCGTAGAGATCGTCCATCAGCTGCGGAGTGGAAGTGTCGCTCACATCCCACAACGCTCCGATCACATTGTGAGCCCCGGCGCGGACGAACGCCCACGAAAGCCCCACGAGTCCCTCTCCCGAATAGGCGCGCGCCCCAGCGCTGCGGCATGTCGAAACTGTAACCAACTCAGCCTGCAGCGGGTGATGAATAATGTCCCGGGCGTAAAGCTTGAAAGAGTCTTCTTCCGAATCAGGCTTCGATGCGCCAGCTTTGGATGCATCAGACTTGGATGCATGAGCTCTCGACAACACTATGGCGGAGTCGAGAGGACTCAGGCTGCTCGCCGTTCCGTGTGCCACAAAATGAATATAAGAGAAACGCTCTGGCTTGCTCGCCAGATAAGCCGGAGGATTTGCCTGCTCGCGCGAAAACACCTGTTCATGGCCGGAAGAAAAATGTTTCCCGATGTCTTCCATCTCAATCGCAGCCTCCGGCAACCGAGGAAAATCTTCGCTAGGCGAAATGGCATCGCCGAAAAGAAGCAGGTTGCCCATGCCCTTGCTGCGCGCGGCGTGAAAGGCCTGCAGCATGTGCAGCGAGCTGGCGCTGGAGAGTGTGACGTCTTCGATCCAGTAGTCGGGCTGCGCCTCGGGCTGGGTTTCAGGGCGCGGCTCAGACTGCGGCGCGGGAACAATTAGCGTCTCGAAATTCAAGCTGTTCAGGCTGCCATCGGGGACGATGAAAACTTTCGGAGCCTTTGCCAGCTTTTGCTTCGCTTCGTCCTTCGCCGCCAAGCTCCGTGGCAAGAGGCCCTTCGCCGGTTCCACCAGGATGCGATAGAGTGCGGCCCCGTCGTCGCTGGCAGTTTGCAAAGACTCGCGCTGATCGATAATCGCTTTGCGGTAACGTTCGACTCTCGCCTTGATCTCTGCCGCCGGAGGAAGTGGAAACAACTTAACTTTCTGCGGCGTGATCGCCCACAGATAGGACTGCTCCTCGCCCAGCCAGTAGAAAAGAACCGTGCCACCGGCACTGCCGGCGATCTGCTCCGCGTTCAACGGCTCGAGCTTAAACGAAGTTCCCTTCTGCAACAGACCCAAACCCTCGGCGAGAGTACGCCCGCGGCTGTATTCGGCAACCTGCAACGCTTCATCGATTTTGCCCTGAGTAATTAGAAAATGAATGTAGTCGTCGTAGATCCGCGAAGCATTGGTAAGAAACGGCAGCCGGGAATCTTCATGCTGCAATTCGGAACGCGCCGTCTCGAAAGTGCTGAGAGAAGCACGATACTCGCGGTCCGCGGAATCAACCTGTTTTTCGTCTTCAAAGAGCCGGGCCAAAGACCGCTCCGCCTCCCACTTCAGAAAAACCGGCGCATCCTTGGCCGACGCGACTTCGCGAAATGCGCTCTCCGCGGCCGCAACGTCATGCAGCCGCGCCGCAATTCGGCCCTGCACCAACCGGGGATAAACCGCGTCCCGCCCGTTGTTATCTTCCCGCGCCTTGGCCAGCGCCTCATCCGCGTAACGCTTGGCATCGTCAAGCTTGTGGGTCTGCTCGGAAACGAAGGCCAAGGCGATCAGTGAGTTGATGACGTCGCCCCGGCTGCTGATCTGATTTGCGAGCTTAAGAGACTCCTGGAAGGATTGATCAGCTACGTTGAAATCGCGAGAGTCCATATAGACGTAGCCAAGATTTGTGAGCCACTTTACTTGGTCGTCTAGGTCGCCGAGCCTCTTGGCTTGCTTACCAGCCTCGATGAATGTCGCCTGAGCTTTTTCTCCGTCGCCCAGTCTGTAGTATGCCCAGCCCATGTTGCCCAGCGCGTTCTGGCCGATATCCGCGAAGCCCTGAGCGTCAGAAATCTGGTGCGCAGCGTTGGCCCAGTCGAGTGCCTCATCGAAGTGCGTCTGCTCGTCGGCCGCCCAGCTCAAGCTCAAATACGCATGCGCTTCAAGCGAGTGATCGGCGCGCGCTTGAGCCAGAGACAGAGCGTGCTCGAAGTACGTCTGTGCTTTTGCGAAATGCCCAAGTTGCATCTCCAGCGAACCGCGCACAGAAGTCAGATCTGAGCAGGCGCGGAAGTCGGTCCTTGCACACAAGGCCTCGGCCTCCGTCAGTTTTCGGTCGCTGTCGGATCCATCAGACAGCGAAGCATAGGCCGAGCCTTCCAGCACCAGTCTTTGTACGACAAGATCGCCAGGGGGAGTCGGCAATGGTTCGGCGTTCATGAGAGCCAGGGCGTCCTTGTTTTTTCCCTGCCACTCCAGCGCTTTGGCCTCCAGAAGAAGAAACTTCCAGCTCCATTCCGGGCTGACCCCGTGGAACTCCCGGTAACTTTTGTCCGCCTCGCTGGCTGCCTCAGTGATCTCGCCGCGGCGGAAGACTTGTCTGGCGTGCTCGAAGACAGTCTGAGGGTCGTGGTGGGCGCTACATGCACAAGAATATGCGATACCTAGAAACGCCAGAGTCGTTCTTATCCCCAAGCCGCAGATTGATCCATTGTTCGTTCTGTGCGACATGGCGCCCCGGACTGTAGTCGCGTAACGCATCGCAGATCTTGATGTGGGTAAGAGTGTAGCTTGCAAGTCGGAGAAAGCAAAAACGGCAACGCGGCGTGGAAGGATCAAATCAGGCGGCGGGTAGCGATCGGCTCGGCGTGCCGAGGTCACACAGTGGCAGACCGTCACGATTCATCCCGCGAGTCTGCCTCGCGAATTCTGGGGCTGGCGGACTGGTGGCTGGAAGAAGGGCCTCTAGGGAGTTGGCGGCGGTGTCCCTTTGCCTCCGCCGTTTGAATCCAGCGCGGTAACGCTCGCGCTCCCCTGAGCCAGGCATCCCATCTCTAGCCGGATCATGGTCAAATAGAACCTGTATTTGTCAGCTTCTGACTTCGGATTCTTCGACGGCTCTCGGGTCACCCTCAACTCGGCCAGAAATATTTTCCCGAAGTGCGGCACATCAATAACGTGGCCGAACGACGTTCCCGGAGCGCCCGTTACGCCGCTGACCAGGGAGCATTGCAACTCGCCGCTCCCGATCACCCCAGCACGGCCTTTCGGATAGGCAGCAGCCGCCAACTCAGGATGACCCTCCGCCGTCGCGATCTTGTCGTATTGCAGCGAGATGCGCGACTGCACGCCGGGGTCGTCGAAATATGATTTATCCCCAGCGGGCTTGGGCCCGAGAATGTCGAGCGCCCGCTCCACCTCAACTTTATGTCCGCCAATCCGCAAATTCTCGAAGCGCGTCCCCAAAAACGTAACCGACGGCACCTGCCCAGTACCAAACACCGGATGCACCGTGGAAATCTGCGCGACCACGCGGTCGGCGGTCACCACGTCGAGCACGTTCAGCCCTTCCACCACCGCAGTTGCCAGCGTAGCAAACCCGTCACTCTTCGAGCTCGGATGCCCCGCAACCTGCGAGTAAGCCGACTGGTAAGAAATAATCCCTTGAAAGCGGAAAGCGCTAGCCTTCTTGAACTGGTAGCGCCCGTTGGCGGGCAACTTCACCTGCACCCGCGGCGGGATCTTTTCTTTTAGCGGCTGCTTCAGGTCGGCACTCAGGACATTGGCTTCCGCGTAATAATTGTGCACCGGCCCGCTCTTCGCTGGCGGTTTCCCTGACGTCGCCATACTCTTGGTTCCCCCGGTGTGATTTCACTTCTGATTTTTGCAGAGCCTGATCTTGCAGTTCGAATCTTGCGGCGAATTTCTGTAGCTTTAGATTCCGTACTCTAAATTCTGCAGCTCCAATTTTGAAACTCTAATTTTGAAACTCAATCCGATAACGCCCCAGATCCACGCTCTCGCCGCCGACAGTAATGCCATGCACAGCCAGAGCCCCGGGGACATGATCGCTTCCTGGATCATATCCCGGAACCATCAACGAGAGCGGATCGCTGCCCGAAGCTGAAACGGTGCGCGACCATTCTAGCCCTCCCTGCGAGCTATACAAGTCCAATTTGTAGGAAGAATAGTGGTCGGGCGGAACATTGATGGAAAGTTGAAAAGCCTCTCCGGGATGCACCGAGACCTGAGTGACAGTCGCACTTCGCGTCCCCACGTTGATCACCGCCGACGCCAGCAACTGCGGACTGCCGGCCGCATGCCGCAACCGGGCGTTGGTCACACCTTGATATCCGATCACGACCAACAAGAGAGCAAGCACCGGAGCGGCAAACGCCGGCCGCATCCACCCGAACCATCCCGAAGGCGCTGGCAAAGCGACAGGCACTCGCGCCAGAACCGCTTCCGGCTTCTCTGACAAAACTACTTTGCCCTGCTCCACAAACATAGCCGTGGTGCGCAGGTCGAGCGCGCAATCTTGGCAATCGAAAAGATGCTCTTCGAACTGGTCCCGGACGTCAGGATCGAGTTCGTTCAGAAGATATCTCTCCGTCGCTTTCTCCCGAACCGCCTGATTGTGGTCCATCGCTCAATCTCCTCGGTGTCCGGCTTCTTCGGTGCCTGCTCTGCGGTGCTATAGAGTAGTGACTTTCACCGTCCCAGCGTTTCAAAGTTTCCCGGCCGCCGCCACCCCCGGGGGGCGAGCCTCTATACTCTTCAAATACAACGACTTAAACGACTGTTTGGCGCGGTGCAAAAGCACCCGAAGATAGTCGCGATCCACGCCGAAGTCGCGGCAAACCTCATCCTTGTCCCGTTCTTCAAGAAAAACCTCGCGCAGCAGGCGCCGGTCTTTTTCGGAGAGCTCTTCGAGAATTTCGCGGACTTTACCCTCCATCTGCTTGGCGACCACGGCGCCCAAAATGTCCACGTTCGTCGCAGGAAAGTCTTTGTCTTCTTCATCTTCCAGCGAACTGTGGCGGGACGACGCCCGGTAGTGTTCCAGCAAAACGTTGTTACAGATAGAGTTCACGAAAGCTCCCAGCCGTTCTGGCTGGCGAATGCCGCCCTCACCGCGCAGCGCGACGAAAACCCGGGTAAAAGTCTCCTGGCGCACGTCCTCGATCGCCTGCGGAGAGTTCAGACGGGAACGCAGCTTCAACTGGATGAGTTCGCTGAAGTAGGCGACAAAATGTTCCTGGACGCGGAAATCTCCGGCACGGAGGCGCTCGACGTAGGATTCATCGAAGGATTGGAATTGCAAGGACCCGGCCCCGTGTCTGCTGAAGTGCCAGCTAGTTTAGCACCTTGTCCCGAGAAAATTGGAAACGAGAAAATTGGAAGCAAGAAAATTGGAAGCGAGAAGCCGAGTGATCGCCGGGTGTAACGGTCGTGCCCATTTCCGCACTATCCCTTTGTGGAAGTCAACGAGAACCTGCGGCGACAAACAGTTGCGCGATGCCCACGCACACGATACGCGCGCGCAAAGATCGCGGCCATCATCGGAATCTGCGCCGGCACGGCAACAGCGCGCCTGAAACGCGCTCGCCGTGAAATCCGGCGCACTGGGAATTCCGTCGCCTTAGAGCGTGCGTCATGACCGCTCTGGCGGATTCGCTTCGGCGAATCTGGTCCGCGAAGAGCCGGAGCCCCCGTCTAACCGGGCGGGGGCAGTCCGGTCTGCCGAGGGCAGTTGGGTCATCGCGAGATGGCTCCTCACAAATTAGGTCGCAGGAAAATGCTCCCGACACCTGGGCCGTAAACAAACTTCTCGAACTCGTAGAAATCACGCAGCGAACCACTCCAACGGCCATCGTGTTCGCGCTTCGCATCCTGCGCTAGTTCCTGCTTCTGAGATTGGCACAAACACGCCCTCCACGATTCCGTGGAATCCCACTTCTCGCAAAGGACGCGAGAAATGGAGCACCCGCGGCTGGTTGCGACTTCCTGAAAATGAGAGTGTTGAAAGTAATCGCGGAGCAATGAACGGATGGATGTCGGCCCGCGAGGTTGAATGTCTTGAGGTGAGAGAGGTTTAGGAAATCCCGAAGAGCACCGGAACCGACTTCCCCATTTCGGCTCCGGCGATCTGAAGCACCCCAGCTTCCCCCCGGTTGCTATGGGCTCTTCTGTGTCGGGACTTGTGGAGCTACTGCCGTCGCCTTGCTGCGCGACTTCTTCCACTCATTGCCATAGTGCCAAGAGCGGACAATTCGTTTCAGAGAAAATTAAACTCCCGCGCTGGCCCCGCGGGCCAGTCCTACCGGACGCAGATATTCGACAAGCCATCCAAAGTAGAGGCCGTAGGAGCGATGGATCCCGTACATGACCGGGACCACCGCCAGCGCCAGCACCCAACCAGGATGGTGGCTTACCGACTGGATCATCGACGTAACCCCTGCACTGACCACGTAATAGGGGAACGAGAGGTGTGCCAGGTTCCACCAGATCCGGTGCATCGCTTCGCCTTTGCCGATCGCAACGATGGTGGCTACCGAAACCGTCTGCCCCACGAACAGAGTGATCGTCGCAAATACCGGCAGCGTGGCGCCTGAAACCCATGCGGAACCACTTAACCACTGTGTTTTCAATACCAGGCTGGCGATGCTGGTGGCCAGCGCCATCATGCTGACGTTAAACACCATCTGCTCAGGCTTGAACTTTGCGTCCCGTTTGGGCCAGCACTGCACTGCGGTTGCCACGCTGGCGATCGCTATCGCCTCGATCGCGCTCAGGCTGACCACTGCGGTCAGCAGGAAGGGCAAGTTCACTGACATATTGCCGTCGATTCCGGGCAACTTGACCTTCATCCTCGAGGTCACCGCCGACAGCGCGAGCAGCGCCAGGGCGTAGTAGCTGTGCAGCGTGTGGCTCTGCCATCCCGCCCAAGCCGTGCCTGCAACCGCCGCCCCGAACATCAAGCCGATGAAAACTTGTGTCAGCCGTGTTTTCCGATCCATATGCTCTCCTCCTTCCCTGGTTACAGCTGCACACGGCTACTGTTCATCGTCTCCAGCGTCGGTGAATGCACCGTCGGCGGTCGACACTGCGGCGCCCCAAACCACGCTTGTGGCTTGTGTTCCACTGGCCGTAGTGGCGCCCCAAACCACGCTAAAGGCACTCAGCGACGGGGTGTTCCAAGGCAGCGATGCACCCCAGACCACCGAACTGCCGCTAACGTTTGCACCCCAGACCACTGAGGCTCCCCACACCACCGAAGATCCCCAAACCACCGAGCCCGCGGCCACGCTGCTATTTCCCTCCACCAGCGTAACGACCCCCGTGGACGGGTTGTAGCTCACCGAAGGAGACAGCGCTGCGCCCACGTTGGCTGGAGCCAGGTTGGTGTTGACCACTGCGGTCTGCATGTCGAGCAGGCCCGCACCGACCGAGAACAGATCGTAGAAGTCGGTGAAGTTCTGATTGAGATGCGGGACAAACGCGACGGTGGAGGTTGGCGATAGCTTGTACGTGCTTGCCATCAGACGCGCTTTTACCTGGTCCGGAGTCAGCGCGCTGTTTTGCTGCAGCAACAGTGCAACCGCTCCGGCGACGGCCGGGGTTGCCATACTTGTGCCGCTCAGCGTGAAGTAGTCGTTGTTCCCGTCGGTGCCGGCGACCAGCTCCGTGGGATATTCCGCTTCCAGCGTGGCGCCCGGAGCCGCCAACGAAACGATGTCGTTGCCGGGAGCGACCAGGTCAGGCTTTACCACCAGATCATACGTGCTGGGACCCTTGGAACTGTAGCTCGCCAGGGTCTCGGCTGACGGCGCGGAAGATCCGTTGCTCTTGCTTGCGCCCACGGTGATCACATAGGGATCATTGCCCGGAGCGGTGATGGTTCCATACCCGTTGCTGCCGTTGACGCTCACGCGGCCGTAATTGCCGGCCGCTACCACCACCACAATCCCTGCCTTCCAGGCCGATTCCACCGCCTGGCAGAGAGGATCCTGGGTATAGCTGACGAAGATGCCGCGCCCCAGCGACAGGTTAATGACTCGGATGTTGTAGGTGCTCTGCAGCGCGATGGCTTCCTGAATGGCCGCAATCACTGTGCTGTCGGTCCCTGCGCCATTGAGATCCAGGGCGCGAAGATCGACAAGGTTTACATTGGAAGCAGCCCCGGGGTAAGCTCCGCCCGAGAGGTAGCCGTTGCCGCCGATGATTCCGGCGACGTGCGTACCGTGACCGTAAAGGTCATATTTTGCCCCGCTCGAGTTCGAGGTCGCCGTGCCTGTGAAATCCTGGTGATAGACCACGCGCGATTGCGTCTCGCTCGAATTCCAGAGATCGGGATGGTTATCGTTAATGCCGCTATCAATCACGGCCACGCCAATCCCGGTTCCGTTGTAGCCGGAGTTCCAGGCGGTAGCGATGCCGGTGGCGATGTCGGTGGTGTCATCGAGCCCCGTCATGGGATGGTCGATGCTCACCGAAACCACATCAGGATCGGCTTCAAGCGCGGCCAGCGCGCTCACCGGGATGGTAAAGGCTGCGCCCTTAACGACATGCAGCTGCGCATGCAGCTTTCCACCCAGGTTCTGCATTTTCGCGAAATGCGTCGGCCCTGGATCCTGTTTGTACTGCACGATCACTTTCACCGTCTGATTCCCGGCTTTGCCCTGCTGGGCCTTCGCCAGGAGCTGCTGCAGCTCCGGCTGTACCCTGGAAGCGGACGGTCCAGAACCAAACGCTGGCGCATTCTTGCTCCCGCCGGTCACGCCGGCAAACGCCATCTCGGTTACCAGAGCCAGCACGAGCACGCCAAGGCGCTTACCCCACGCCGCGCTGCGCCGTTCGCCTCGTCCCGCCGGTTTCTGAGCTTTTCGTGTATGCATGAATCTTCACCCTTTCGTGTTCTTGGGGGCAAAATCGTGCTTCAGCAGTACAGCTGTTCTGTTGCACGGCCGCTGCCAATCAACTATCCGTAAGTCATTGTTATGATTGGAGATGTCAGGCGTCATGTGGATTGAAATGGGACACTCTGTCCCCTGACCGTGGGCGTGGGACAGTTTGTCCCATTGGGAGCTCCGTTGCCGGTAAGCAAATTGTCGTTGCGAGGTGCCGTGGATGAGCTGAGAGGCAGTAATTACAGCGGTTGCGGAAATCAACGCTCAGGTGGTCAATCGGTCGTTTGAGATGGGTTTTACGCCGGAGACGCTGAGACTCTTCAGTGCGTCGGTCGGTCCGGTCCAGGCCAGATGCAAGTCGCCGGAAGAGGGCGCTGCCGGAGTTATAGGGGCGGGCGGCGAGGCGCGGGTTGCCTGCCATTTTGAAACGTTTCAAATAAGGATCGAAAGAAATTTGCCTTAGCCAGTTTGTGCTTGTCAACCTCTAAAACCGATCGCTTGGGGTGAATCTCAAGACGGCGCTACCCGCGCGTGCGCTCACTACGTTTTCCCGTACTCGTGGTTGGCCTCATCTTTTCCGCGACGGCGTCATGCGGCGGTCCAACAGAATTGCGCTTCTTTAACTCGGTCGGAAGCAGTACTTTTTTCGCCGCAGACCGCAGTCCGTCCACTCTCTGCAAAAGCAAGCGGGCAGCGGTGGCGCCCACCTGATATCCCGGCTGGTAAACAGAGGTCAACGAAGGATCGGTGAACTGGGTGAACTCCAGACTGTCAAAACCGGCAATGGACAAGTCTTCGGGACATCTTAAGCCAAGTTCACGAGCAGCCTGCAGAACACCGAAGGCCATGAGATCGTTGCACGCAAAAATAGCGGTCGGGCGCGGGAGCATGCCCAGAAGCTGGAGAGCCGCCTGGTAACCACTCTCCGTATCGAAGCGCGCTTCCTGGACAAACTCGGGCTCAATTTCTATACGGGCTTCTTCTAGCGCGCGCGTGAAACCTTTCAAGCGTTCTGCCGCGTTGGTCAACTTCAGCGGCCCGGTGATCACGGCCAATCGTTTGTGCCCCATCTGAATCAAATGGCGCGTTGCCAGGTAAGCCCCTTCCGCATTGGCCACTAGGACGGCATCGCCCTTCCAGCCATCCGGCACGCGGTCAATACAAACCACCGGGACCGAAGCCGACGCGTAGTCGCGCAGGTGCCCTGCGATGTCCGGACCCGCGGCCGGAATGATCAACAATCCAGCAATGTGATAAGAGCGCAATTCGCGAACGTAGGACTCTTCCTTGGAAGGATCGTTGTCGGCGTTGCAGAGAATCACGCGGAACGAGCGCTTGTAGGCCACGTCCTCAACGCCGCGAACCACGCCCGGGAAAAATGGGTTGGTGATGTCCGGAATCACCATGCCGAGCATGTTGGTGCGGTTTTTCCGAAGTCCCTGCGCCAAGGCGCTGGGCTGATAGCCCATGCTGCGAATGGCTTCGAGCACGCGCTCTCGCAGCTTCGGCCGAACGGTTGCGGTTTCATTGATGACATGTGACACGGTGCCGATCGAGACGCCGGCACGCTCAGCGATTTGCCGCATTGTCACAGGTGCTGTCATGCTTTACCGACTTCAGGCTTGCCGCGTTGAGGCACGGGCGATCTGTAGTTGCCGGCGTTACGGAACGCCGCCGTCCAGATCCTTATCGTTGCGATCATTATCATCGTTGCGATCGCTATCGCTGCGATCATTGTCGTTGCGATCACTGCGAGTCTACTAGGCAACGGAACCCGACTCCTCCGGAACGGTCCATGCTGGGGGACATCAGCAGCAGTTTGCCGTGCTCGTTCAGCTTGTATGCCTGCGGGAAATACCAGATCGAGCCCTGCGGCTGATAGTAACTTCCGCCGCGGAGAATGCCGCCGCGTGTGTGCTCGTCAACAAACTCCTCCGTCCACTGCCACACATTTCCCACCATATCCATCACGCCGAATGGACTGGCTCCCTTCGGATGTCCGTCGACCGGATCCGGGCCCCGCATGGTGCGCGACTTGTCCGGCACCGGCACAGCGTTGTCATCCCACTCATTGCCCCAGGGATAGAGGCGGCCGTCGGTGCCTTGCGCTGCGTACTGCCACTCCCACTCGTGAGGCAGGCGCTTTCCAGCCCAACTCGCGTATGCCCGCGCGTCTTCCTGGGAGACCCACGTCACTGGTTTATTTTCCCAACCCTGCGGATAGGTTCCATCTTTCCAGTCGCGGAGAAAGTTCAGATCGTCTTTGGGATGATAGTGGGTGGCGTCCACGAACTTCTTGAATTGACCGTTTGTGACCGGGTATTTGTCGATATAGAAAGACTTGATTTGCATGGGGTGTTCGTGAAAGCGGCGTGGAGAATCTTCCCAGGGATACTGCACATCGACGCCGATATCGTTAAGTCCTTCGATTTCGATTCCGGAGATCCTGAACAGGAAATCGGCTTGCGGAATCTTGACCATTCCGTCCGGCGTGGCGGTTGCGACTTTGGTCGGTGGGATGGGGACGATTTTCTGGGACACAACTTTCCATTCGGGCGAATAATTGGACAGCGGCGTTGCAGTCAGCTCTTTCATTTTCGACATCAAGGCCTGAATCTTCTGATTCGGTGCGCTGCTGGTTGCGAGAACGGCGCCGTAACCCTTGGCTTCGATCGAAAAGGCAAGCACCGTTCTTCCACCCGGCCTGCTTTGAGGCTTGAGTTCCACTCCGTGGTAAAGATCGAAGTAGCGAAATCCTTCCTGGGATGAAACCTCCACCTGGTCGCCATCGACGTTGTATTCGTTTCGGTTCACAATCGTCCACACCGTTTCCCCTGCCAGCGGCCAGCGGCTGGCATAGACTCCGTAGCACAGCATGGGCGACATCGGTTCCCAGTCTTTGCTGACCAGAAACGGTGCGACCGCACGCTCGATAGTAGCGACGCGCCGGGTGGCTTCGGCATCGCGCGGCGTGATTCCGTTCCAGATGCCCCAGACGTTCTCCCAACTTTCCCAGCCGACCCCGTTGAAAAAAGCGAACTGCAGATCGTCGGTTTTGTCACGATTCCAACGGTCCGAAATGTTCACCATGTGCCGCGTTTCAAGCCACTTATATTTGTCCACGAGAGGAGTAAAGGGAAATTTGTATTGACCCCACGTCATGACGTCCCACGCCAAGGCTTCGTCAGATGGGCTCCCTTCGGGTTCAAATGCGAGGGGGTGGCCAACTTTATCCGCGGCTAGTGAGAAGGCCAAAGGAACGCCGTCCTGCGTATCGCCGTTGATGCCGTCGGCGCCGATTTCCGCCATCAGGCTGGCAATCGCATCCGGCCAAGGCATGCCCGGATCGCGGGTGCCCTGGTCCCACATCATCATCGGAAACAGCACCCGCACGCCGCGGCGATGGAAGTCGGCGATCATTTGCTTCACACCGGGAACGCCCCCGGGCATGCTGCGAATCATATCGTGCTGATTCCGATTGTCGATGCCCATGTTTGGGTAGGTCGGCCAGATCAGGACCGCATCGATTCCGCCGTAGCGCTTTTCGAGATCGTCAAGGTAGCGATCCACGGTGTACTTGCGCGCATCAGGATCATAAAAGTACCGATCCTGAACCATCATCTGGGGCTGCATGAAGCTCGACTGCGTCCATTTCAAAGCCGGGAAATCGTAGCGGGCGCCATCGTAGCCGATGCGAATGCGGCGCTCCGCGCGCCAGTGCGTGATATCGGCAAGCCACGCCTCGTGTTCCGTCTGACTGCAGGGCTTCGACCCGCCCTCCCACAGCCCCTTCATCGCTAGACATTCTGGAACCGGAATCTGCTGGCCTTGGGGGGAGAAGTGCGAGGTTTGAGCGGAAGAAATCGTGGCAAGGGCCAGCACAGGAACCGCGATTCGCAAGAACAGGGATCTCATGGAGCGGTTCCTCCGTCTCTGTAAAAAATTCCGCTCGCAATATAAAACGTTTCAAAATGGTTGTCCACTTTGGGTATTTGACCGGGTAGCCAGTCTTCGGCAGCCGGGGATTCATCGTAATGGTTAATTGCCTGCACGGTGGACACGTGCGGCGGATGGTGCTCGGGCTAGCGCTCCATGCCGGAGCTTTATCGAGTTGCGGCAGCGCGCTTCGCAGCATCCGGCGCGAGAGAGTCGCCGGCCCTGGGACGCGGCGCGTGCGGCATCGCGGCCATCAGCCGCTTTGTATATTCGTGCTGCGGATTCGCGAAGATGTCTTCGGTTGCGTTGCATTCCACAATCTGGCCTTCGTGCAGAATCGCAATGCGGTCACAAATGCCCGCTACCGAGGCAAGATCATGCGAAATATAGAGGATCGCCATTCCCGTGCTGTGGTTCAGTTCGCGGAACAGCGCCAGGATCTCCGATTGCGTGATCACGTCGAGCGCGCTGGTGGCCTCGTCTGCGATTAACAGCGCTGGACGATGGGTCACCGCCATGGCTATCAGCACCCGTTGCGCCTGCCCAACGCTCATCTGCGACGGGTATTTGCTTAGAAACTCGTCACTCGACGGCAGGCTCACACTTTCGAGCGCTGCACGTATGGCGCGATCACAGTCAGCACTGGGGCCCGAGGCATGCGCCCGCCAGGCTTCTCTTAATTGTGTGCGAATCTTCAGCGCCGGATTCAGCGACGACAGCGGACTCTGCAGCACCAGCGCCAGCACGAGGCCGCGCCTCTCGCGTAGTTCCCGCTCACTGAGTCGCAGCAAATCACAATCCTGAAATCGGATCGTGCCTTCTAGCCGCGCCCGCTTGGCATCGAGCAGGCCTAGAATTGCCATGGCCAGCGTGCTCTTGCCCGAACCGCTCTGCCCAACTAATCCCAGCACCTCGCCCAGCCGGATTTCGAACTCCACGTTACGCAGCACGGCCTTCCCCGCATAGCTCACCGAGAGGTGAGCCGAGAGGAGAGCTTCGTTTGTGGGAACGGCTGCTGACATGATTTTATGAGCTTAGTAAGTTCCGGTTTCTGTTCCGGTTTCTGTTTCAGTTTCTAGTTTCTAGTTCCGGTTGTTCCGGATCTCTGTCTTAAAATCCGCGTGGAATCCGTGCAAATCCGCGGCGAGTTTTCTTATTTCCCCACCGTCAGCTGCTCCGCATTCCAAAACGTTTGCGGATGCAGAATCACCGGGTGCGCACCATGCACCGCAGTCGATACCGCGGAGAGTGCGTTCTTATTGATCAGGTAAATAAACGGCGCCTGCTCGTAGACGATCTCCTGCACGCGGTCGAAGGCTTCTTTCCGCTTTGCGGCGTCCGCGGACGAGGCCTGCGCCCGCATCAACTTGTCAATCTCAGCTTCCCACGCCGTCTCGGGAGTTTTCTGCTGCGGGTTCCACTGATGATTCTCCGACGAACTCAGCCACAGATTCATCTCGCCATTCGGATCGAGATCGACATTGGTCAGCCCGAGCAGGATCGCCTCGTAATCGAACGTCTGGGTCATGCGGGCAATCAGAGAAGGGAAGTCCAGCGTGACCACGTTCACGTGTACGCCAATCTTCTGCAAGTCCTCCTGGATCATCACCGCCATCTGCTCGCGGTATTTATTTCCGGCGTTGGTGATAATCGAAAAGACCACCGCGTTCCCGTCACGGTCTTTCAACCCGCCGTTGTCCAGATGGAATCCATCGGTCTGCAGCATTTTCAACGCCGTGTCGGGACTGTAGGGCTCCGCCTTCAGCTTCGCGTTGAACCAGAACTTGTTGGCCGGGGAAACCGGGCCCACCGCCGGTTGCGCGTGTCCGTGGAACACGACGCGGCTGAGATCTTCGCGGTTGATGGCCTCGGAAATCGCGCGGCGGAAATTTTGCGAACGGAACCATGCCCGCTTGTAAGCCGGGATCGGCGCGTTCGCCACTTCGTTGAACCACACTTGCTCGCTGTCGAGCGACGGCCCCGCGTCATGCACCTCTTGCGGC
The DNA here is from genome assembly GCA_963719575.1 of uncultured Acidobacteriaceae bacterium. Classification (GTDB taxonomy): domain Bacteria; phylum Acidobacteriota; class Terriglobia; order Terriglobales; family Acidobacteriaceae; genus Sulfotelmatobacter. The sequence continues at coordinate 27,268 of CAVRCN010000013.1, read as the reverse complement.
GAAGTCGCAGCCAGCTTGTCGAAATACTCGCTGTCGAGCGCGTTGATCAAGTCAATCTCGCCGCGCTTAAAACGCAGCATCTCCACATCACGGTTCGCCTGAATATCGAGTTCGATCGAATCGAGATAAGGCAGCTTGCGCCCCTGCGCATCCGATTTCCAGTAATTGGGATTGCGCTTCAACAGCACGCTCGCTCCCGCCTTGTAATCGGCCACTACGAACGGCCCCAGCACCGCCATTTCTTTTTTCGGTGAATGCGCCGACTCAATGGCAACCTGATCGAACAACCGGTCCAGACCCGCGACCGCGGCTGGAAAAATAATGGAGATCTGCGTCGGAGAAATGATCTTCGTCTCCACATTACCCGGTCCTGACCGGAACGAATCTCCCGTGGGCGAATGCAACGCAGGATCCATCAACTGCTGCACGGTGTAAGCCACATCCTCCGCGGAGAATGGCGTGCCGTCCGAAAAAGCAATTCCCGAGCGCAGCTTGAAAACAATTTCCCGCCCATCCTTCGAAACCTTCCACGACTGCGCCAGTCCCGGTTCCAGCGTCTGAGTCAGCCGGTTCATGCGGACCAGCACGCCTCCGGTCAAATAGCGGATGGACTCCGACGCATCGTCTTCCACTTTCAGCGGATCAAACGTCTTCGGCTCCGAGCGCAGACAAAACCGCAACTCGCCGCCACCCTGTGCCACCGCGCCGCCCACGAAGAACCACACGGAGACAACCAGGAATGCAAATGGAAAAAACACAGCGCGTAAAGCGGGTCCCAACCGACTGGAAGAGAAAATCTGACGGAGGTTCATGCAGCGACTTCCTCCTGCTTCGAGAGCACAAATTGAAACAATGTGACCACCACCACCAGCAGAATCAGCGGCACAAGCTTCCATGGCTCTTCGCCGATTGAAGTGAGCCCTTCCAATTCTTTCAGCAGACTTCCCCACGAAGGCATAGGCTCGGCCACACCCAGCCCCAGAATCCCAAGGTTAGCCTCGCTGAGAATGAATACCGGAATCGAAATCCAGAACTGCGCATACAGCGCCGGCTTCAGATTCGGCATTACGTGGATCCAGAACAGCCGCATGCCGCGAATGCCAGAAGCCCGCGCCTGCCGCACAAAATCCGCATCCCGCAACGAGCGCGTTCTCGCGCACAACACCCGGGCGGCGCTAGTCCAGCCCAAGAGCCCAAGCATGGAAAATGTCACCACCACCGAAGCCATGGGCGACACATTCAGCGGCATCACCGCGCGCACGGTGATGAGTAGAAATAACCACGGCAGCGAAAGAAAAAGATCGGTCGCCGCCATCGCAAGTCGAGCCCAAACGCCGCCCATATATCCCGCCAGCCCGCCCACCAGAGCCGCCATCAACGTCGAAAGCAAGGCCGCAGCCGGAGCCAGCAACAGAGAAATCCTCGTTCCGTAGAGCACGCGCGCAAAACGGTCGCGCCCGATGTCATCAGTACCAAGCCAGTGCGCCGCAGATGGAGGCGCTCCCGCAACTTCGCGATATTGCCGCGCGTAGCCGCCCGGCGCCAGCCATTTCGCGGCCAGTGATACGCTCACCACCAGCAGCAACAACGCACATGCCAACCTGCGCCCCGTAATCAAGGCTCTGATACTTTTCCACTTCATATCTTCTGACGTCACGCTTCCTGCCCCCGCAGCATATGGCCAAACACATCCGCCGCGGAATTGGCCAGCAAGGTTACAAGCGTGACCAAAATCGTAATGTTCATCAGCAGCGGGAGATCGCGAGACAGAGCCGCCTGCCACGCCAGCTGCCCGACGCCGGGCAACCCACACAACGCCTCCACCGGAATTGCCGCGCCTACCGCCATGCTCACGGATACTCCGGCCACAGCCAGCAACTGCGCTCCGGTCACCGGAATCACATGCCAGAACAAAATCCTGAGTTCTCCCAAACCCTTGGCGCGAGCTGTGATGATGTGCGGCAGAGAATAAGCTTTCGCCAGCAAGTTGCGCGAATAGCGATAGACATGGGGAAAGACAATCAGCCCAATCGCCAGCGAACCGGGCACATTCCACAGCACCGACAACAACGCCAGCACCGCCGCCGGAATACAAAGAAAAGTCCCACTCAAGAAAGTTGTCAGCGCATCATAGGCGGAAGCTCGAAACCACGCCGCACTTAACGCCATCGCCATCGCGACCGCCCAACTGAAAAGCAGGCCCATGCCTACGAGTCTTAGCGTAAGCGGAGCGCGATCCCGCAAGAGTGTGGTGACTGGCTGTCCGAGAGAAAGTGAAGTGCCTAGATCTCCCTTAACCGCGCGTTGCATGGAGCGCAGCCAAAAAGAAAAGACGTTGCGTTCCTGCTGCCGAGTCTCGCGCAGCGCGCGCACACTCTCCGCGCTCAAGTGCGGATCCAGTTGCTCTTCATCCACATCGAATCCCGGCGCAAGCCGCACCAGAGTTGCCGACAACAACCCGCCAAGAAGAACAATAGCCACCAGAGCCAGTCCATGCCGCGCGATTCTCCATCCCAGCATGGCCTCGGTCTCCTACGGAACCTTCGCGCTGTTGGCTTTGTTATCTGGCTGTGAGGTTTCCTGCTGCGCGGCCGCGGCGGCGGCGTGATGAATGTGCTTCATCGAATACATGCGCCGGTCGGCCTCGGCGAGCAGTCGCTCCGCGTCAAATCCATCTTCGGGGAAGAACGCCGTCCCCACGCTCAACGTGATGATCTCACGTCCGCAAGTGTGCAGGCCCGCCTCAACTGCGATCTGATTCAGCCGCACCGCTTTTTCCTTCGCTGCTTCTGGAGTGAGCCCCGGCGCCGTGATCACAAATTCGTCTCCGCCCATCCGTGCCACATAGTCATAGCCGCGACAAGCCTCTTTCAGCCGTACGCTGAACTCACGCAGCAGCTTGTCGCCTTCGAGATGCCCGAAAGAATCGTTGATCTGCTTGAAGCCGTCCACATCGCAGACCAGCACCGCCAGAGCAGCCTTGTTGCGCCGGCACCGCGCCAGTTCCTGCGCCAGATGCATAAACAACGACCGCGCGTTGGGCAATCCAGTCAGATAATCCGTGGTTGCGGAACTCTCGGCCTGCTGATACTTCAAAGTGTTTTCCACCGAGAGCGCTACCTTCGATGCCACCGCCAGCAGAATTCTCAAATGGTCCGGCGTGAATGCATCTCGATTGGCGTGATACATGGCCAGTACTCCGACCACGTCGTTCAAGCCTTCGAGTGGAACCGCCAATGCCGATTGCAGCGTGGTATGCTTCTCCTGGTCGACGACGTATCCCGCCTCCACTTGAGGATTGCCGTTCACGATGGGCTTGCAATTTTCCGCTACCCATCCGCACAATCCTTCGCCCACGCGAATTTTCAGCGACGAGAGCATGCGGAAATTCTCGCCACTCACCAACTCCGGCAGCAGCCATCCATTGCGGTTCACAAACACCGCGATGGAATCGTAAGGAATCAGCCGCCGCAACCGCATCGAGAGCAGCGAAAGCGTTTCGCTCAAACTGAGGGACACGCCCAGATCCTGGCTCAGCTCGAACATGGTCTGCGCTTCTTGTCTCGCCGACGCAATGGAAGTCAAAAAGTCTGTGTTGTCGGCCTGCCCGATGGTCGTCGGCTCAGGGCCTTTCTCAAATCCCGCGGCCGGAGCCGCTCCGCGCCTGACCCGCGCCGTCTTCGAAAGTCCCGTCAGCGTCCCGGCTTTTTCCTCGATCTGTGCCAGGTGCTCGAGTTCCACGAAACGCCGGTCGAGAATATCCACCACCCGCGGATCAAACCATGTTCCCGCGCGTTCCTTCACTCCGGCCATGGCCTCGATCAGCGGCAGCGCCGGGCGGTACTGCCTATGCGATGCCAGCGCGTCGAGGCAATCCACCGCCGCCAGAATTCGCGCTCCGATCGGAATTTCCTCTCCGCGCAGTCCGTCGGGATATCCCGATCCATCCCAGCGCTCGTGGTGCGACCGCACAATCGGAGCCACAGCATAAGGAAACGCTACGCGCTCCAGAATTTCCGCTCCCACCAACGGATGCACCTTCATCTTTTCAAATTCTTCCGGCGTCAACCGCCCCGGCTTGCTGATGATCTGCTCCGGGACCGCGAGTTTTCCAATGTCGTGCAGCAACGCCGCCGCACGCAACGCTTCGGTTTCGTCACCCGACAGATTCAGCTCTTTCGCAATCTCCACAGCGTAAGTACGCACCCGGTGAAGATGCGTGTGCGTCGTGTGATCTTTCGCTTCGATCGCCAGCGCCAGCGCTTCAATGGTGCGCATGTTCAGCGACGCGATTTCTTCCACATGCCGCTTTTCAACTTCTACCCGCTCCTTTTCCGCTTCCAGCCGTCCCAGATAAAGTCGATAGGACCGGTACACCCAGTAGATAAGCGGCAACACCAACAATGACGTTGCCCAGCCCGCCTGCCGGTTCACTACTCCCACCAGGCCCACCGCGGCCGCGCCTACCAGGTAGTAGGGAAACGACCAGAAATAGCACTCCGCCCAGACCCTGCGGGCAGATTTACCCTCAGTAAGAGCAATGACAAAGGAGATTGGAAGAGTGTTGGCAAAGAAGAAAACCAGCGCGGCTACCATCAAAAGGATCGGCTTGTTGCCTCCGCCTCTGACTGCCAGCCAGTGATAGCCCACATAAGTCAGTGCGCTGGCATTGGTCATCATGCCGACGTTGAAAATTACTTTGACCGGATCCAGCCTTTTCCCCAAATGCCAAATGCTCTGCAGCAGAGTCGCCGCACATCCGATCACCAGGGTCTCGGCCAGGCTCAACTCCATCACGCCCATGAGGATGAAGAGGAAATTCACCGACATGGTCCCGTCGATCCCGGGCAGCTGCACTTTCAACACCGAGGCCAGCAGCGCTACCGCGAGATAACAGAGGAATCGAGTGAGGTCCGCCGACTGCCAGTGCCACAAAGAGTAGACCAGCACCGCGGTTCCCGAGAGAGCCGTGAGGCCGACAAAAGCTTTCGTCCGTAGGGACAACTCTTCCATCGCTGGTTTCAACACCTGTACGACCGCGGCTTTTCAGCCGGAAACGCTTCGCGGTTTCCCGCGAAGACGCAAAAATGTATGGTGCCAGCCACTTACCTGCACTCGGCCCATTCGTGCACAGCTTTCCCCTTATGGGCCTTGCCTGGATCGTAGAGCAATCATTAGGTCTTCAGAAGGTTACAAAGGTAACTTCTGGACGGTTTTTTGGTTACTTGACGATTTGTTTGAACGGCTGATGTTGCTCTTCGTTCTTCCATGCAGTCTTGGGCGCGTAATGATTTGCCACCCGGAATTGATTACTTTCGTTACTCTCCGACGATCGCGGTTCTCCTGTGATTCCTCTAACGTGTGCCAAGATCATGCCAAGCTAAGATCGGGCTTAACAAGATCAGCTGAACAACGGTTCGCCACGCCCTGGATGCCGCCCTCGAAACAAAACTCGGACCTTCGCGCTGCTCCAGGAAACGGTTTCCGCAGCGACACCGACGCCAACACCGAAACGCCCAGCCTGAGCGCATCGCACGGCCCGAATGGCGGGAGCGGCGGAACGCGCACCGACGTGGCGATGTTCTCCTGCGATCTCCGCGGAAATTTCACGGCCTGCGATCAAGCCTTCACTCAGCTGTTTGGATATGCTCCTGAGGAACTCCGCGGGAAAACTTTTGACCTGCTCTTTTCCCTCGAAAGCCACGTGCCGCACGAAGGCCAGTCCAGGGAAACGCTGGGGCGACTGAATAACGCGAGCACGATCGCGGCCACCGCGTCGGAACATGGGCACTATCATGCGCAGCTGCGGGCACATCCCAAGCCTGATACAAAATCTGGCAAGAGTTTCGGCGTGCGCCTGTCGCTGAGCCTGCTGCGCGATGGAGGGTCGGTCCCGGTCGGGCTGGCTGGTGTTGTGACGCTGATCGACGAAGAAGGTTCTTCCTCCGCTCTTACAGCGCCGGGAAACAACAGCACCCTCCACGCCACGCCCGAGCATTCCGCGCTGACCTCCCGCGTGGTCGACGGCATTCAATTTATTCTCGCCAGCCCCGTGATGCACAAATTCATGGCGATGGTCGATCGCATCGCCGGCCACACGGAAACTGTTCTGGTCACGGGCGAGACCGGAACCGGCAAGGAACTGATCGCCCGCAGCGTCCACGAATCGTCACATCGCCGCAGCCGCCCCTGGATTGACATCAACTGCGCGGCGCTTCCAGAAAATCTGGTGGAGAGCGAACTCTTCGGCTACGAAAAAGGAGCTTTCAGCGGCGCCGACTCTTCGAAGCCCGGCCTGTTCGAACTCGCCGACCGCGGCACGCTCTTCCTCGACGAAATCGGCGAGTTGCAGTTGCAGACGCAAGTCAAGCTGCTGCGCGTGCTCGATGGCCAGCCCTTCTACCGTCTCGGCGGACATCGCAAAATAAAAGTCGACGTGCGCATCGTCGCCGCCACCAATCAGGATCTCGAAAGCGCCGTCCGCGATGGCCGCTTCCGAAAGGATTTGTTCCATCGCCTGGGCCAGCTGCAATTACGTGTGCCCCCTCTGCGCGAGCGTCCTGAAGACATCGTCGCGCTCGCCGAACATTTCCTGTGCCTCAAGGCTCCCGGCAAAAATTTCTCCAGCGAGGCCATATCCGCGCTGCTCTCGCATCCCTGGCCCGGCAACATTCGCGAACTTCGGAACCTCGTCGCCAAGGTTGCCATGGAATCTTCCAGCGCCGAAGTGGACTTCGCCAAAGTGACCGCCGCAATTTCCGGAGAGCCCGCGGCTCTTCGCCAAACTGCCTCCATGCCCGCCGGAAATCTCGAAAGCATGGAAGAGCAAATGATCATCAAGGCGCTGGAGCGCACCGGCGGCCAGCGCGCGCTCGCGGCCGAGCAACTCGGCATTTCCCGCCGCACGCTCAGCCGCAAGCTGAAGGAGTACAACATCAACTTCGCACAGGGCAGTGGCGCACCTCCGCTCGCTTCCATCAGCAACGAACAACAAAAATTCTTCCGCGCGCGCGTCCAGATTCCCGTCACAATGAGGAATGCCAAGGGCGAGGAAATCTGCGTCCAGGGCGTGAACCTCAGCACCGGAGGCATGGGCCTGGACGGTCTCACCGAACCGCTGCGTTTCTCCGGCCTTCTGGACGTGAGCTTCATTCTGCCCGAGAGCGACATTCACTTCGAAGCCAAAGCCCGCCTCATGTGGATCGGCGACGAAAAGCGCGTCGGCATCCGCTTCGCCGTCATCGAGCCCGCCATCTTCGAGCAGCTCCAGCACTGGAGCAACAAGAAAATGCGGGAAGAGGGCTGGGATTTCCCGTCGTAACCACGAAGGCCGCGAACTAATAAGCCACTTTCGCCCATAGGATTTCCTTCGCGTACCTTTGTGTCCTTGGTGGTAAAAGCCGTCCCATAGGGCCACCACCGCCCGATTTAAGCCCCTCGCGCTCTCCCAACCGTGATAGAATCCTGCCAATTTGTCGGCGAGCGCGGGCTCTGCTCCTGCGCCAGGGCAGTTATGACCGGCATCTTCCCGGGAGACTCTTCCAATGAAAATTCAACAGGTTCAGCGAGTAGGCGCGCAAGAAAGATCGCGCGCAAGTCTGCAAGTGGATTTAGGAATAGTTCTGCTGATTCTCAGCGTGGCCGCGATCTTCTTGTCCGTTGCGGCTACGGGTATGTGGGCGCAGTCCACGTCCCCTGCTTTACCGAAACGCCTGGTGGCCGACTACGGCTATTGGTCCAAATATCAGACTCCGCCCTATGGCGCGGCCCAGATTCCCATCAACATGATGACGCATATTCTCCACGCCGGCATCAACATCGATGGCGCCGCCGACGGCAGCATCGACGTCCCCGACGGTTTCGTCGAACCGGAACTCATCAGCAAGGCGCACAACGCCGGTGTCAAAGTGTTTATTCTTTTCGGCGGGGATGCAGGAGCGTTCAGCACAGTAGCAGCCAATGCCACTCTGCGCGGAATCCTCGTGCAGAATCTTTGGGATTTCGCCCAGCAGAACGGCTACGACGGGGTTGACATCGACTGGGAGTATCCCGGCGCGGCCGACCACAAGGGTTATTACGAGTTGATGAACACGCTGCGCACTTTTTTCGTGGCGCCCACTTACCAGCTTTCTGCGGATATTGCCCCGTGGGGCGGCCCGGGATACAACCTTGAGCACGTCGTCCCGGTTCTCGACTTCCTCAACATCATGACCTACGACTGCGCCGGCCCCTGGACTGACGACGCACAACTGAATTCGCCCATCTTCTGGGATTGGCATGATCCGGAGCCCTATGAATGCCAGCCCGGAGGCAGCGTGCAGGAAGCCATCACCGCCTTTCTCCGCTTCGCTCCCGCCGCCAAAATCAACATGGGCACGCCTTTCTACGGCTACGATTACGAGACCGTGACCGCGCTCTGGCAAAGTTGCACGCACTGTGACTTCAGCGTCCTCGGGGAAAACTACGGCACCTTCATCAAGCAGCGCGTCAACAAAGGCGGTTGGGTCCGCTACTACGATTCAATCGCGGGCGTTCCTTACTTGTTGCGCGGGAATGGAAAGCCTGGATTTATCACCTACGACGATCCCTCTTCCACCTACCTCCGAGTCTGGTATACCGATTGGGAACGCGGTCTCGGCGGCACCTTCATGTGGTCCCTCGACGCCGACTATGACGGCACGTCGCAGGATCTCCTGAATGCTATGTACAACGCCACGCTGAATAACCCCAGCGGCGCCACGCAGTAGAACACAGCAGCAGTCGCCGAAAAATAACAAACCCCGGCTCCTTTGGAACCGGGGTTTATTTCTTCCTCTTGGTTTGCAACTTCAATCCACGCGGCGGCAGAGTGAACATCCGCTACCGGTTCGCGTACTTCAGCCACTTCATGATTTCCGGCAGCGTGGGCCGCTTGCCATACATGAGAATTCCGATGCGGTAGATGCGCGCGCAAAGAACGAGAATTCCCGCAATCGTGGCCACCAGCAGCAACAGGGAAAGTGCAATCTGCCAGGCCGGCGGCGGCTGAATCGCGATCCGCACGTACATCAGAATCGGCGAGAAGAACGGAACCATCGAAGTCCAAACCGCAATCGGAGAATCCGGAGCCCGCATCACCGGCCCCATCATGAACACCGCAAGGATGAGCGGAAGAAGAATAATGAACTGCAGCTGCTGCCCTTCCTGCTCGCTGGTAATGACCGCGCCTACAGCCGCATAAACGCTGCTGTAAAGCAGATACCCCAGCAGAAAGAACAAAGCAAAAGCCACCAGCGTCAAGGGCGCAATATGGATCTCTCCCGCACTCGCGCTCGCCGCCAGCGCCGGCAACACATAGACGCTGGCCATTGCAATCCAGATTCCAATCTGCGTCAGCCCCACCGCGCCCACGCCGATCAGCTTGCCGGCCATCAGCTCCGTCGAGGTTGCGGAAGAAAGCAGAACCTCCATCACCCGCGAGTTTTTTTCTTCCAGCACCGCGCGCATCACCGAAACTCCATAGAAAATCACGGCCATATACAGCAGCATCACCATGATCAGAATCGCGAAGAACATGCCCTTATCGTTGGCCTTGGTTTCATGGCCGCCTTTAAGGCGCACCATCTCCAGCTTCACCGGCTTAAGCAGAACGTCGGCCTGATCGCCGCTCACTCCCCGTTGCGCCAGCTCCCGCAACAGGATAGCGCGGTCCAGTTGCCCGCTGAGCCACGATTTCTCCGTGAACCCGCTCGACTCGCGCCCTTCGTACGTAATCTTGCGCGCATTCACCGCGTCGTCGCTCAGCCACAAGTAGCCGTCGATGTCGCCGGAGGTCACCCGGTTCTGCAAGGCCGTCCGCTCCGCTTCGGTGGGAGTCGAGTCCACGTCAATTATGTAATTGTTACTGGATTTGTCGTCGTCGTCAACGTCTTTGTCGTCCTTATCCTCCTTGGTTTTGTCGGCGCTGGCCTTCTCGTCGTCCGTTTTGGCGCTGGGCAGAAGCTGCTGCCGCACAATCTCGCCGAACTTCAGGTCCGAAGTCACCACTACCAGATGCTGCGTCTTCGAGCTCTTCATGCTCGAAAGTTTCGCCGGAATAAAAAAAGCGCCGCCCACAATCGCCGGCAGCAGCACGGTGAGCACGATGAACGAACGCTGCCGCACGCGCTCCAGATACTCGCGTTTGATGATGAGCCAGGTGTTGCTGAATGAAGTGCTAAGCATTGGCCTTCCCCACCGCTTCAATAAATATTTCTTCCAGCGAAGGTTCCATCAACTCGAACTTGCTGAGCCGCGCGCAAAACGTCGCCGTCCGCAGCAAATCCTGCGGATCGGCACCCGAAGCTAGCCGCACCTCCACGTAGTTTCCGTAATCATTAAACGACTGCACCAGTTTCGCATCGTGCAGAAACTTCGCATCGCCTTCATATTTCATCTGCACGTTCCGCTTGCCGTATCCCGCCCGGATTTTCCCCAGATCTCCTTCCAGGACGGCCCGCCCATGATTGATCAGGCAAATGGAATCGCACAACCGCTCCGCTGTATCCATGCGATGCGTAGAAAAAAGCAAAGTCTTTCCCGCTTTCTTCAAGTCCAGAAAAGCATCCTTCAGCACCACCGCGCTCGAGGGATCAAGCCCCGAGAAAGGCTCGTCCATCACCACGAACTGCGGATCGTGCACCACTGCCCCAATAAACTGCACCTTCTGCTGCATCCCCTTCGAGAGTTCTTCCACTTTCTTGCCAGTCCATTCTTTCAACCCCAGGCGCTCGCACCACTGTTGCGCTTTCTGGGTCGCATCATGCGCAGACATGCCCTTGAGTTGCCCGAGAAACACCAACTGATCCAGCACTTTCATTTTCTTGTACAAGCCGCGCTCTTCGGGAAGGTAGCCAAGCCGCTGCGAGTGCGCCCGGCGAAACGGTTCTCCAAACATCGACACCACCCCGGAATCCGGAACGGTGATGCCGATCATCATGCGCAGTGTGCTGGTCTTCCCCGCGCCGTTCGGGCCGAGCAGTCCATAAACCTCGCTCGGCTGAATGATCAGCGACAGGTGATCCACAGCCACGAACTCGTCATAGTTCTTGCAGATTTTGTTCAGCTCTACGGTATTCACGGCATGCCCTTAAAATGAAATCAGGAAAATGAAGTCGTGAGCAGCTCACGGCAATCCCGGTCGCAGCTCCGAAGGCGAAACAATAATAAACCCCCTGCAAATCTCATCACTGAGTCGCGCCGGCACCATACTAACCGAGGCTGCCCCGGTCTTCGCGGTTTTCGAAGGCCGGGGATTTCAGCTGCCGACATCTTGACCCTTGACCTCTCGGCGGCTAGCACGACCTTTTCCTTACCAACACCGCACCAACTGAGGTTGCCTAGCGCTCTCCTTCCGGGACCGCAGCGCCCACGAAATGTATCCCCGGAGGAAATTCCGGCTCCGCCGAGCCGTCGGTTCGTGCATCCGACGCCGCGAAGTTCAATCCAGTTTTTGTGTTGTGATCGATCGCCTGCCCGCGGCCCATATAAAGAGAGAAATCCCCGCGCACGTCGAGCTGATGACCCATGCTCGTAAGTTGCTGCCGCACTTCGGCGGGCACGCGATCCTCGATCATAATGCTGCACCCGATATTGAAGTTGCTGCGCACCGTGAAACGGGCCATCTCCATCGCAGCCTGAAGATTCATCCCGTAGTCCACTACATCAGATACGAACTGCGCATGCGCCAGCGGTTGGTTCGCGCCGCCCATGATGCCAAACCCGATGTGGTCGTCGCCCCGTTCCATGAACGCCGGAATAATCGTGTGAAATGGCCGCTTGTGTCCGGCGAGCGCGTCCGGCTTGGCGGGGTCGAGCATGAACAACGCTCCACGATTCTGCAGCAGAAATCCCATCCCACGCACCGTGATCCCCGACCCAAAACTCGAGAAATTACTCTGTATCAGCGAGACGATGTTGCCCTCCCGGTCCACAGCCGTAAGGTAAGTCGTGTCGCTCGCCGGCGGGCGCCCCGCATCGGTTTCGCAATTCGCTTTCGCTGGATTGATCAGCTGTGCGCGCTGCTTCGCGTATTCCTTCGAGAGCAATCCAGCCACGGGTATCTTTGCGAATCGCGGGTCGGCGTTATACCGCGCCAGATCGGCGTAGGCCAATTTCATCGCTTCAATTTTCTTGTGCAGTTCTTCAGCGCTCAGCGGCCCTGCTTTTGCCGGCGAAAACTGCTCCAGAATGTTCAACATCTCCAGCGCCGCCATCCCCTGCCCGTTGGGCGGCAATTCATAAACTTTCCACCCGCGGTAGGTAGTGGAGATCGGCTCCACCCACTCCGCCGAGAAACCCTCCAGATCTTCCGCCGTCATCGTGCCGCCGGTTTCCCGCGAGGTGGCAAGAATCGCTTTCGCGATTTCCCCGCTATAAAACACACGCGACCCTCCCTCTGCGAGCAGACGCAGCGCCTTGGATACATCCGGATTTCTAAATACTTCGCCCATCGCAGGAGCTTCATCGTGCACCAAGCCATGCTGCACCAGAAAAACCCGCCGCGTCTCCGGATCGACTTTCAGTTTCGCGCGAGCCGCGCCCCGCCAGTCCATGCCAATCAACTCCTGCACCGCGAACCCGTTTTCCCCGTAAAAAATCGCCGGCGCAAAAAGATCTTTCCAGGCCATGTGGCCGAAACGTTCATGCAGCTTGTTCCAGCCCTCCACCGCGCCCGGCACGGTCACCGTGTCAATGCCGGTCTCCGGCATTTGCGTGACGTCCTTCGCTTTCAAGTAGCCGATCGTGAGTCCCTTGGGAGCCCATCCGCTGGCGTTCAGGCCATAAAGTTTCCCGCTCTTCGCATCCCAATAAATCGCAAACAAATCGCCGCCGATGCCATTCATGTCCGGCTCCATCACGCCCAGCACAGCATTGGTGGCGATCGCAGCGTCCACCGCCGAGCCGCCACGAGACAGGATCTCCGCCCCCGCCTGTGAAGCCTGCACCTGGCTGCTGGCAACAATGCCGTATGGCGAAATCACCATGGACCGCGCGTTGGTCCGATCCTGCGCAACCGCCAACGTACCGAGAGCCAGCAAGAGGCAAGACAGAAACCGCCGCATCTTTCATCTCCTTCGATGGAAAGGCATTTTCAGTGGAATCGTAGGAGGATGTCAACGGCAGATGCGGTCGAGTCAAGGGATGGTGCGGCAGGGTTGCGGTTGCAAGATTCCTGACGGGCGCTCGCCCGTCAGAGACGACATCGCAGTAGCGTCTCCGGGGTCAGTCAAGACCCGCGTCTACGGCGCAGGAATAATCGCCGTCGCCATATTCGAGTCTGTACTCTCCTGCCCGGTGGTCGAATCGTATGCCGTCACCTGGTAGCAGTAGGTGTCACCGTCGGTAATGCTGCTGCTGTCGGTGTAGGTAGTTGTCGCGCTCGGGGTCGACGGATTCAGTTTCGTATAGGTTCCGCAGGTGCTCGTCGACGTATTATAGAGCGCGCGGTAAATGTAGTAGCCCGTCACTCCCGTCGAACTGCTCGCCGTCCACGACAGGCCCACCGTATAGACCGGCGCCGCGACCGCCGTACCCGTCAGGCTCACGCCGGTTGGCGCGTTGCTGGCGTTGCTGGCAAACGAAGCCGTCGTCGAGGCCGAACCGCTCGACGTTGGACTGAACGTCACGGTATACGTCGCGCTCGACCCCGCGGCAATCGTTACCGGGAACGAGAGCCCGCTGATCACAAATTCTGAACCGACTACGTTTACTCCGGAAACTATAACGCTGGCAGTCGCCGCCGTCAGTTGTCCCGTCGCCGTTGCGCTGGTCCCGACCGCGATATTGCCCGGAACCGCAACGGTCGTGGGAACAGCAGTCAGCGTGCCTCCTGTCGCCGTTACAGACGTCCCGCTCAGCGATATCGCCAGGCTCGGGTTCGAGGCGTTCGAGGTCACCGTTGCAGTTCCGGTGAACGTGCCCGCAGACGCCGGCGCAAACTTCACCGTAAAGGTCGTGCTCTGTCCTGCCGTCAACGTCACCGGCGGTGTGATCCCGGAAACACTGAACCCGGTTCCCGTAGCCGCAACCGCTGAAATCGTCGCGCTCGTGCCGCCCGTGTTCTTGATCGTCTCGGTCTGGCTCGAAGTCTGCCCCACCGTGATGTTCGTGTAGGTCAAACTCGTCGGCGTTGCTGTCAAAGTAGCCGCCGTCACCGCCGTCCCGCTCAAAGCAATCGCCAGGCTCGGGTTCGACGCGTTCGAGGTCACCGTCGCCGTTCCCGTGAATGTACCCGCCGACGTCGGCGCAAACTTCACCGTAAAGGTCGTACTCTGTCCCGCCGTCAACGTCACCGGCGTCGTGATGCCGGAAACACTGAATCCGGTTCCCGTAGCCGCAACCGCTGAAATCGTCGCGCTCGTGCCGCCTGTGTTCTTGATCGTCTCGGTCTGGCTCGAAGTCTGCCCCACCGTGATGTTCGTGTAGGTCAAACTCGTCGGCGACGCCGTCAAAGTAGCCACCGTCACCGCCGTCCCGCTTAAAGCAATCGCCAGGCTCGGATTCGAGGCGTTCGAGGTCACCGTTGCAGTTCCCGTGAATGTGCCTGCGGACGTCGGCGCAAACTTCACCGTAAACGTCGTGCTTTGCCCCGCCGTCAACGTCACCGGCGTCGTGATCCCGGAAACACTGAACCCGGTTCCCGTAGCCGCAACCGCTGAAATCGTCGCGCTCGTGCCGCCTGTGTTCTTGATCGTTTCCGTCTGGCTCGAAGTCTGCCCCACCGTGATGTTCGTGTAGGTCAAAGTCGTCGGCGTTGCTGTCAGAACTGCCGGCGCCCCTTCCGCCGTCCCGCTCAGCGGGATCGCCACGCTCGGGTTCGAAGCGTTCGACGTCACCGTCACCGTTCCGCTGAACGTGGTAATGCTGGTCGGAGAAAAGGTCACCGTGAATGTCGTGCTCTGTCCCGGTGTCAAAGTCACCGGGGTCGTGATCCCGGAAACGCTGAACCCGGTTCCCGACTCGGCAACCGCCGAAATCGTCGCATTCGTTCCGCCCGTGTTCTTGATCGTTTCCGTCTGGTTCGAAGTCTGCCCCACCGTGATATTCGTGTAGGTCAAACTGGTCGGCGACGCCGTCAAAACTGCCGGAGGCGTCACGGCTGTTCCGCTTAGAGGAATCGACAAGCTCGGGTTCGAAGCATTCGACGTCACGGTCACAGTTCCGGGGAAAGTGCCCGCGGTGGTCGGCGCAAACGTCACACTGAACGATGTGGTCGCGCCCGGCAACAATGTCCCCGCCGTGAACCCGGAAACGCTGAAGCCGGTTCCCGAAGCCGTAGCCTGCGAAACCGTCGTGCTGACTCCGCCTGTGTTTGTGAGAGTAATGGTTTGACTGGAAGTCTGGCCCGTCGTGATGTTCGAGAACGTCAGGCTCGACGGCGACGGCGACACCACAGCCGGCACAGCCGTCGAGCCTCCCGCTCCGGAATACCCAAGCACCAGCGCATTGCTCACTCCGTTGATCGCGAGCACGACCGCTCCGTCCGTGCCGGGCAAAGCCGCGGGAGAGAACGTCACGCCAAACGTGGTCGTCTGGCCCGGGGCCAGGGTCAGCGGCAAGTTCAAATTAATAACGCCAAAACCAGCCCCAATCACAGTTGCCTGAGAAATCGTTACGCTGTTGACGTCGGCATTCGTCAGCGTTTCGCTTTCCGTCACCATGCTGCCCATCGCCACCGTTCCAAACGAGTAGCCCATCGGACTTGCGGTCACAGCGGCCGGCGTCGCTCCTGACCCCGACAGCGGAATATTCAGCACGCTGTTCGTCCCTGTATTCGCCAGGGCCACATTGCCCGTTCCTCCCGTCACCACTGACGGAGGCTGAAACACCACGTTGAAACTCGTGCTCTGCCCCGCTGCCAGCGCCATGGGCAAAGTCAACCCGCTGATCGTGAATCCAGTCCCCGTCACGCTGACCGTAGTCAGAGTCAGGCTGGCTGTCCCGTTATTGGTAACCGTCTCGGGAAGTACCTGGATGGTGCCGACCGCCACCGTGCCGAACGAAAGGCTCGTCGACGATGCCGTCAGCTGAGCGGCTGGTGGCGGCGGGTCCGAGTCAGATCTCGCACTGCTCACACCTTGGCAGCCCAGCATCGCCATCAGCAGACTCACGATGGCCAGAACAGTCAGAGTCCAGTGGGGGATCTGTCTCATAAAGTGGCTAAAACAAATTGCCTCTCATCAAAGCCCGGATTCGGCGTCGATGAGGTAGTCTGCCTGTCCTGGCGTTTTCCTGAAAGGTCCCGAAAGGGCATAAAAGGGACTAGTCCTCCAGGCCCGTCCCTCCGGGCCATTCGCGGTAATCGAGGTAACCGGTCCCTTGCGGGCCGTCCCGCCAGACCGAGCCAGCGGCACGGTATTCACGACCTCCACGGGATCAACTTCCCAACCCGGGAACCGAAAAAAATGGGCCAAAAAAACAAAGTCTGTCCTGATTCTCAGATCCGACCGATCCCGAACCCAGAACCAGAACCCCAGAAACCTACTTCTGCAAAGCCGCGTACACCTGCCGCGCCTGATCCAGAGTCTTCAATACCAACGTCTTTTCTCCGCTCGTATTCCAGTCCTGATTCGATCGCACCGCGGCTTCCAACCGGCCGATCCAGGCCAGGAAAAAGGCCGCATCCTCAGCGGACTTCGTCGCCCCTCCGCCCACGCTCACATAAATCGGACTGGTCGTCGCATACACATAATCGTCGAGCACCGGATGCTCCGGCTTCTCGCTCGACGCCCTCAGCAAGCACCATCCGCTCCGTGAAATCGGAACCGTGCCCTCGCCCCGGCTCGAATCACCCCGTTTCGAATCATTCTGGTTCGAATCATTACGCTCCGACTTGCGATCGGCGCTAAGCTTCAAATCCCGCACCACGCGCCCGTTGCAGACCACCTCCAGACGATCCACCGGAACCATCGAACGCAGCCACGCCGTGAACGGCACCTTGTTTTCTCCCGCTGGAAGCTTCAACTCCTCTCCCAACGCTTTCCCGCCCAGCGTGAATCCCAACAGCGGCCCGTTCGTCGCAAACGTGCGCCCGTGTTTCAGCGAGTCCATCCAATGCGCCAGCTTCGGAGTCCCCTTCGGCACCCGTGCATAAACCCGCGTCAACCCCACCGGCCCGCGCAGCGACGCATAATTCGCCATCGTGTCCGACCCCGCTCCCGTCGGCAGCCGGAATCCGCAATTCAGCAACCGGTACCACACCTCCGCCGTGAACCGGTGATCGCTGAACCCCATCGCCTCGATGTAATCCACCTTGCCCAAAGCTACATCCACAGGAAGTTCCAGCGCTTCATCCAGCGGCTGCCCCTGAGTCAGCGTCGCATCATTCACCGGGTCCATCTTGATATCGAACGGATGCACATACCCCACCAGCCCTCCCTGCGCATGCGCCAAGTCCGCCACGGCCGCATTCGTCGGAAACAAGCTGGCCGCCGACGTGTTCCCATACGACGCATATCCCGGAAGCAAAAAATTCCGCTGCAATCCCAGCAGCCCCAAATGACCCCAATACGGCGTATGAAATTCCTGCCCGTGGATCAGCACCGCGTTCGCCGTGGAAACCGCGTCCGGCGTGTTGCCGGAGTTCGCCCGGAAATAAGCAATGTCGGGAATCCTCTGCTCCTTATTCACCACCAGATTCTCAACCAGAAAAAGCGCCTCCGCCCTCTGCTGCCCCAGCAACTTTGCAGGCGTGTCGCGGTAAGCGCCTCCATAATTCATATGCACGTGCAAATCGGCGCTGAGCCATTGCCAATCTTTTTCCCAGGGAATATCCAGCGGCCTGAGTTGCACCGTCAGCATCGTATGCACACTCGCCGGCACAACTCGCTTTTCCACTTCGTTCTCAAACCCCTTCACCACTTCCACCTCAACCATCCCCGCCGGGACCGTCACCTCCACATGACCCTCTGTGTGAAAATAGTGCGACTCAAAGGGCGACTCCGCCCGCACAAAATTATCTTCCGCGTGCATCCAAGCATCATCCGGTGCATAAGCCCGCCCATCTTCTCCGGTCACGGAAACACGCGCCGGCACGGTCTCGCCCTTCGAGTTCAGCACCGTGATGCTCAGATATCCCATAACTCCAAGATAATGTTTATCCCTGGCAATCACCTGCCGCTGCGCCCCGCCCACCGCTTCCTGAATCCACAGCGAAGTGTTACCGCCGCGGTTCGAGATGAACGCAATCCTGTTCCCATCCGGCGACCACCGCGGATTCGTGTTGTCAAAATCCCCATAAGAAAGCGGAAACGCATCCCCGCCCGCCGACGGCATCGTCCACAACTGATGCCATTGCCCGCCGAGATAAGACGCATACACAATCCGCTTCCCATCCGGCGAAAACTCCGGCCGCGCCTTCCACGCCGTTTCCTCATAATGAATTTCGCGAGCCGGTGCCCCAACTTCCACCTTCATCCGCCAGAAGCCGCCAGTTCCGTAAATGTGCCCGCGATTCGAAACGTAAATAATCTCGCGCCCATCCGGAGACCACGCTGGGCTGATCTCATGATCGAATTCGCTGTAATAAAACCGCGGCAACGCGCTGCGCGTCTCGCCCGTCAGCCGCTGAATGTTGGTCAGCTGACCATTATCGAAATCCCCAACAAAAATGTGGAAGTGTCCCCTATACGAAGTCGACACAAACGCAATCCGCTTCCCATCCGGCGAGAATCGCGGATCCACATTCACCGCCCCGCCGGAGGTAAGCTGCCGCGCCTTCCCGCTCTTCAAATCCAGCGCCCACAGCTCCATCGCGTCTTTGTCATACTTCACGTACACCACCCAGCGCCCGTCGCTCGAGCAATCCGGCTGGTAGTCATATCCCGGACCCGCCGTCAACTCCTGCGCCCGTTCCGAATCCACCTCCTGCCGCCACAACGACCCCGCCATCGAATACACCAGCACCCGCGAATCCGGCGTCCACGCCGCGGCGCTCGGCCCCGTCGTCAACTGCGGCAAGTACATTTCTCTGTAGTAATAGCGGTGGGGTAAATCAATCTGCTTGAGCACCGGATCGCGCTGCGACATCGCGGGCAGGCAGGTGAGCGGCACGCTCACCAGAATCAGCAACGACACAAACCGAAAAAATCCTGCAGACGCGCAGCGGCATCCCTCCTCACCGCGACCCGCATTGCAAACCAACTCACAATTTCGCGCCAAGACAGTAGTCACACCTTGCAGAAGCGCAGCACGCCGACAACATCCGCGTGTCTGCACAAAGTATTCAGTTCCGATTGGTCGCAGCAGGTTAGCACAGCCCCGCAACTCCGCGCCAAAGCCCGCGGCTAGCCCGGCCGCTTTCTCCAGCGCCCTCTGCGGCCTTTCTCCGCGTCCTCTGCGATTAGACTTTGCCCCGTGATCCCCCCGTGCCGTCAGCCCGCCCTGAGCCTCAGTCGAAGCGTGTTTGCACCACCCGTCATCGTCACGCCGAGCAACTCGCCCGCGCGGCGTTACAATCACCCCATGGCCACCAGCCCGCCCGTTTTCCGCGAACCCACCACCGTCGAGAAAATATTCAACCGCACGTTCGGCATCCTGGTCGGCCTCGGTCTGGGATTCGCCCACAACTATTTACTCGAAGTCCGCGGACGCAAGAGCGGCAAGCTGTTCTCCACTCCCGTTGATCTGCTCGAATTGCACGGCAAGCGCTTCCTGGTCGCTCCCCGAGGACGAACCCAGTGGGTGCGCAACGCCGAAGCCGCCGGAGAAATCACCTTACGAAGACGAAGCATGCGCCTGCGATACCGCCTGCGCCCACTCTCCGACGCCGAGAAGCCCGAAATCCTGAAAGCCTACCTCGACTCCTTCAAGCGCGAAGTGCAGACCTATTTCCCCGTCCCCGCCGGCTCCCCACCCGAAGCCTTCGCCAGTCTCCTGAATAACTACCCAGCCTTCGAGCTGCTGCCCCAGGCGTAACCACCACGGTCCAAAAGCCTTTCTTTGCGTCCTTCGCGGCCCTCCTTCGCGACCTTAGCGGTTAAAAGCTCTTGATGTCGCGGCAGTCAAGTCGCGAACCGTCCCCAACGCACCGCCCTGTCGATTTTCCTCCGTTCCCCCGATGTCCTCCGTAGTCAAGGCTTTGCGAGGTGAAAGCACAGCGCTGTCGGTTCGTCCCAAGCCCATCTTTTCTATTGGCGCGCCCCGTCCATGTTTGAGAGAATTTGCCTGACTTGGCAAGTGGTCCGAGCCATGGTGACTTACAAGATTGACCAGAACGAACGTCTGATTCGCACGCAGTGTACCGGCCCCGTCACCCTGGCGGAGGTGGTGGCGCATTTCCAAGAGCTGGCTGCCGACCCCGCTTGTCCCAGTTTCCTCAACGTCCTGCTCGACCTCCGCACCATTGACTCGCTGCCGCACAGTGGCCAACTCGAAGCCGTCACTCGCGCAGTCCGCAAAGTTCAATCCAAGGTTCGCTTCGGGCTCTGCGCCATCGTGGTCGACCGCGATGCCGCCTTCGGCGTGTTCCGCATGTTTGAAGTCATGGCTCACGACCACTTCACCGCCATCCGCGTCTTCCGCTCCGCCTCCGAAGCCGAGGCCTGGCTGGCCTCCCAAAGGCTGCCGGTAAAATAGAGGTTTCTAATCCGCGGCCCACGCCGGGATCAGCAGGAGCGCTCCGATTCCGGAATCCTCCCAGGGTGTTCAAAACAGCACAGTTTCCCCGCTGTCAGGCGCGTATACTCTTTCCGACACTGGGAACCCCAATCTGGCCTTTTCGCAAGACACAAGCCAACCCTGCCAATTCGGACGTTCGCTCGTGACGGCCCCGGCGTGAACCACGCACGACCTCCTGGTCTTTCCCTGGGAGGAGGAGAGCTGTCATGAGAATCTTGCTCTATAACCCCGACAACGGTGTCACCCGCAACTTCATGCCGCATCTGTGGATGTTCCTTCTCAAGGCCCTCACCCCTCCCGGCCACGAAGTTCTCCTCATCGACGGCAACGCCCAGCCCATGGACGAAGCTCAAATCGCGCAATATGTCCGCGACGAAAAAATCGATCTGGTCGGCATCGGTGCCATGACCCGCATGATCGCCAAGGCCTACCGCATCGCCGACGCCATCCGCGCCACCGGAGTCCCCGTGGTCATGGGCGGACCGCACGTCACCGAACTCGCCGACGAAGCCCTCGGCCGCGATGGCGGACCCCGCCACGCCGATGCCGTCGCCCTCGGCGAAGCCGACCAGACCTGGCCCCAGATCGTGAACGACGCCGCTCGCGGCCAGCTCAAAGATATCTACGCTCCCGTCGACGACGCCGGCAAAGAAAGCAAACCTTCACTGAAGGACTATCCCATCATCCCCTGGGACAAGATCGACCTGCACCAGTTCAATCTCTTGCCCAAGGCTGTCTACCCGCTGCTCAGCAAAGTTGGCGAAGGCTGGGGAACATTCCGCATCATCCCCGTCGAGTCCGGACGCGGCTGTCCCTACGGCTGCGAGTTCTGCACCGTCACCGGATTTTTTGGTGACTCCATCCGCTTCCGCACCAACGAAAGCGTGGTCAACGAACTGCTGCTGCTCAAGGCCCGCGCCCGCAAAGAAAAAGGTCAGATGGCGGTCTTCTTCATCGACGACAATTTCGCCATCAACGTAAAGCGCACCAAGTCCTTGCTCCGCGACATCATCGCCGCCAAAGCGCAAGTTCACTGGGTGGCTCAGATCAGCGCCAACCTGCTGCGCGACGAAGAGCTCGTCGATCTCATCGCCGCTTCCGGCGGCAAGTGGGTCTTCATCGGCATGGAGTCCATCGACCCCACCAATCTCAAAGATGTGAACAAAGGATTCAACAAGCCCGGCGAATACGCCACCGTCCTTGAGCGTCTCGCCAAACGCAACGTCTACGCCATCACTTCATTTATTTTCGGCATGGACAACGACACCGTCGGCGTCGCCGAACGCACGCTCGCGCAGGTCCGCACCTGGCCCCCGGGACTGCCCATCTTCGGCCTGCTCACTCCGTTGCCCGCGACTCCGCTCTACACGCGCCTCGAGACTTCCGGCCGCCTCACCCGCCCCAAGCACTGGAAAGAATTTATCCCCTTCGCCATGGCCCACACTCCGCTGAAGATGTCGATCGACGAAGCCCACGCCGAAGTGAAATATGGATGGGCTCAGGCCTACAGCCCCGCAGCCCTCGCCCACGCCGTCGACTCGCTCGACGACCAGCCGCTCGGCTACCGCATCAACATCTTCCTGGCGCGCATCTGCTTCCGTGGTATTTATTTCCCCATGATGGGGAAACTAGCCTGGCCAAAAGTCATCCTGGAAAATCGCCACACCATTTTCAAGCTGGTAAAAGAAGCCATCTTCGGCCGCAATGCCTGTCCCAAACGTCCACAAGCCGAAGCACTCTACGAAGACGTCGCAGCCCCGGAAGTCTCCGGCGAAGTAGGCGCCTGACTTTCAATGTAAGGGCGGACACCTTGTCGGGAATCAAAATCAAAGTCAGCGGCGGCGGACAAAGCCTGCCCTGAGCGATGCCGAAGGGAGTGTCCGCCCCACGCGGTCAAAGTCACAGAGCTGGCGCTCGTGCCCGAACACGGCGCCGAAGACTCGCCCTAGCCGTTTGAAATATTCAGATAGCTGTTCACTGAAGCCACGCTCAGTCCAAGGCTGGAAGAGATCTGGGAGACGCTCTGTCCCTGGTTAAAGAGCTGGTAGACCTGTTGCGCTTCGGTCAACTGCACTGTGTCGGTCGCGGCATTCGTGTCGGCCTGGGCCGGCTGAGCGGCCGCCGCATTTGAGGAAGCATTGGCCACCGGGGGCGGCGCGTTCGGAAACAAGCTGGAGATGGAACTCATAATAAGAAGCTTCCTTTCCTTTTACCGATTTCACTGACACAACCTTTTCCCGTACACAAGAGACATCGGCACACCTGACCCAAAACATGAGCCCGGACGCTTGGCATCTCCCAACTCAGGCTGGCAAAGTGTTCCTGAAGGAACACAACTGCGATTTGTAAAAGTGTTCCTTCAGGAACACCTGTGGAAAAGCCCCTAAAAGCCGATCGGCGGTAAGCCGTTTATCGCGAGTGGATTACGGGCAAGTGCCGATATATCGGCAGCAAGTGTGGCGAAATAACCGCGGTGAAAAAGGGCTCTCGAGGCGGATCGTTTTGAGACGGAGGGGGTGGGAAAGCAGTGGTCAGGGATCGGGGGGTAGGGATCAGGGAGCGAAGAAGCGTGACGATTTATCGGCCAAGTTCTGGATCGATCCCGTTCAACTGATGACGACGCATGGGGCGCGATTCCGGGAGAGTTGGAATGAGTTTTTCGGCATCGGCGGCTGACGAGCGCGTGTTGGCAGTCGAGTTCAGCGACGACGACTGCAGGGCCATTCGCGAATTGAATTGAAGTCACCGACAGCCGAACTGCGTCATGCGGCAGGCGCGCGCGCCTCAAGTTCGTCTCAAACACGTCGATAGAGCCCATGGAGAGGAACTTCGTGGGGAAACTTGCGTCGCTGGTGTTTGCCGGGGCCTGTTTCAGCTCGGCCTTTGGACAGGCCATTTTCGGAACGTCGAGGCCAGGCGTGGAGTTGCTCACCGAGCCTATACCTCATCCATACTTTTACCTGGGGCCGTCGTCGTCCGCGGGAGGAGGATTCGGCAGCGAGGCCTACCGCGCCGAGGTTGGCGTCGATGTGGAGACGGTTCACGTGGTACTCGACGCGATGGGAGCTTACGAGGGAGTTCGCAAGAACGATGACAACGACCAACCTAACCCCAACGGACGCGAGCGTTACCTCGAAAGCGCGGCCTACTACCGTGTGGCACGCGGATGGTCCGTGGGTGGGGGGCTGCGCTGGAACCAGCTTTCCACTACGAATTACTCGAAGAGTGCCAGCCGCCCTGAGGTTGGGGGCGAGTACGACTTGATACAGCGCCCGTGTGATGGCTGTCGTCGCGATTTCTCGATGCGCGTGAATCTGGATTGGGTGATGGCGGGCACGGGCGGAGAAAACGGGAGTCAGGGTGCTGCGATCACCATGACGCTGCCTACCCCCAGAGAAAAGAGACACTGGTTCTTTAGAAGTAGCGTTATCGTGGATCGCTTCCACACCACGATCACCGAGCCGGACAATCTGGCACTCAGTCGTGAGCAGCGTGGCCAGCAACATTTTGCAGGGTTCGCGGATAGTGGCTTGGTCTACCGATTTTGAGTGGTCTTGGGCGCGGCCGGGAATCTAAAGTCAAAGGCGGCGGACAAGAGTGTCCGCCCTGCACGAGCGCTTGGTACCTTCGTAATCCTCCTCTCGCGAATTCGTTAGGGTGCGCCCATGAGCCCGGCCAATACTTTTAGTATGAGGAAGCTTTCGCTTTTCGCCACGCTGCTGGTCTGTGTTTTTGCCTTGGCCGCGAGCTCGCATGCGCAAAATGGCGTTGTCTGGATTGCTGCCAACAGCGAGACGATCCTCTTGGAGCCCGCGAGCCTGCATGCCGGCCGCGTCTACCATCCCGCGGTCGGGGGCGGCGACCTGCATGTGCAAATCGGCTCCAGATATCCGGTCACCGTGGCCATGGCCTGGGCAGACGAATGGAACGCTGCCATGCAGCATCCCGGAGCCCAGGTGAATTTCGGCTTCCTCTGCGTGCAGGAGCATGTCACCGGCACGATTTATGAGTGTCATCTTCCTTCCGAACGCCCCATGGTGATTACCTTCCGCGATGAGCGCAGGCCCGAGAGGCCTGTCCTCAGCAACATTGGCGCTATGCTCGGACCGGGAGCGCGGCCATTCTTTGCTCCCAACGATCTTCACATCCAGTACTACAATGCCCTTCAGCCTGAGTTCTGCTGGCGCCGCATCCTCAACGAAAAATACCAGATCACGGCGGTGCCCAAGGTCTACAGTCTGATGACTCCAGACCACGACGGCCAGGAACTCAGCGTGAAGATCAAGTCGCCGATCCCGCTGACGATCGCTCTGCTGCCGTCGCATCTTGCCGATCAGGTCTACGACAAGACCGTAACCCTCACCGACGCTCTCGACCAAACCGGCTGCAAGGAACGTGGCGTCCAGTCGATGAGCTTCAACTGCACTTTTAACGTCGCCAATGGCACGCAAACGCTGGTGATCCTCCCCGACATCGATTTTCCCGGCCACAAGAAAGCCACGGTCGAGGCCAACACGGTAAAGTGCGTCGAGCGTTGTGAGTTATTGAGCCTGCCTCCGAATCCGTAGAGCGGATCTCCAAACAGTTCCTTTCTGGTTGTACCCGCACAGACATTAGCAAGAGGGACGACCCGTAAATATGGTAATATGGGACGAATGAAGACCACGCTCGAAATCCCAGAACGTCTTATTCCGCCGCGCCAAGTCGGTGGCCGCCGAGCGCGGCGTCCCGCTTCGGCAGCTTGTGACCGAAGCCGTCCAGGAGAAGCTGAAAATCACGTCCCACGAAAAGCCCTGGATGAAGCACATGGGAAAGCCCAAGGCCCGACGCAAAGAAGGAAAACAGATCGAAAAGCGCGTGGAACAGGCGTTCGAAAGAGTCGATCGAGAAGTATGGGAGTAATTTTCAGGCAACGATTTTCGTAAACCGATTTACGCAAACGAATGATCGTTGACACAAACGCTCTGTCCGCGGCGGCCGATGGCGATTCCAACGTCATCGCCATTCTCGCCCGCGCCGACCAGATGGTGATTCCCGTGATCGTACTGGGTGAATACCGCTACGGAATCGCGCAGTCGCGAAACCGCGCGAGCTATGAAAGCTGGCTCACAGGCCTTTTGCAGGACTGCTTCGTCCTGGACATCTCCGAGCCAACCACGCAGTACTACGCGGAAATCATCCTCGAACTGAAGCGGAAGGGCAAACCGATTCCCACCAATGACCTCTGGATCGCGGCACTTTGCCGGCAACACTCTCTCCCGCTACTGAGCCGCGATCGGCATTTTGACCTTGTGGCGGGCACCAAACGAATTGGGTGGTAAAGGGCGAGAGACAAAATCTTAGCCGGCAAAATGCGCAAAACGCGAACCACCCGCGCTTTCCGGCCCTAGAACGGGAGCACCACTTTGTCCGGGCCCTCGATCTCGGCTTTGGCCTCCAGAAACTCTTCACTCCATGGTTTGCCCGCGCACTCGGGGCACTGGTCGATCGTGTTGCCAACAGCGAAGCAGTGATAGCAGGTTCCGTCGGAGTTGGTGCCCGGAAATTTCTTACACCTCTTGCACGGCTTGAAAAACTCGCGTTCGAGCGCTCAGTGCTCGTCCCAGAGTTCGTGTTCACAAATGATGCACATAGACTCCTCCTGCCTCGCGAGGAAAACTTTCCCTCGGCCGCTAATGTAACTCCATCGCCTTGCTCCACGTGCTGCAAATCAGGGCCAGTACCGCCTGAGTTGCGAACACCTTCCCAAAACGGAAAAGACCGGCCTCAGCCCAACCGCTTTCGCCACCAACATTTCTGAATGTGGCCTTTATTGATTCCGGCAACTACCTACTCTCCCACACACTTTCGCGTGCAGTAGAATGTTTGGGACTCGTAGTAAAGCGATCCGAAAATGGCTGTTGCTGATACCGAAGCTATCGCTAGAGGCGCATTCGCAGTGATCGCGAACCGATTTCCGTCGCTACAGATGGTTGGGAATCACGATGACCCCGTTGAAATCAGCATAACGATGCCGGTACAGCCAGGACTTTCTCACAAGATTTGGCTATGCCTACAGAATGGGGATGAACTGGGTTTCTCGGTCGATCGACACTTTTACATAGAGTTCTTCCCATGCAGAAAGCCAGACCGCGCTGAGAAGTATTTAGATGCGGTAACCGGATTCTTGTCGGGCAGGTACAGAATTCTCGAGCACTATAGGGGAACGAGATGCTACTGGGCCCAACTCCAGAAACCTGAAGGTGGTGGGTGGCGCACAATTGCCAACTGGGCAACCCTTTGGATTCCGCTGTGGTTTAAGAAGTCGGTAAAAGAATTGCGGAATCAGTGATTCCCTGTTGGAAAAGGAAATGGCCACATTCATTTCTGAATGTGGCCATTATTAATGCCGGCAACGACCTACTCTCCCACACACTTTCGCGTGCAGTACAATCGGCCCTGCGGGGCTTAACTTCCGTGTTCGGGATGGGAACGGGTGGAACCCCCGCGGTAAGATCACCGACGTTTTTAGCAGCTTTTGGCTATTAGCCTTTGGCTTTTAGCTTTGCCTGGCTGGTGCACGATTCCGTGCTCATCCCCCAGCGTCGTGGCGCTGCAAACTTGTAAAAGAGCGCGAGGTGCGATACCTCAC
>CAVRCN010000012.1:0-33653 GCA_963719575.1 uncultured Acidobacteriaceae bacterium | reverse complement strand
GGCGTCGGCGGTTCAACTCCGTCCCTGGCCACCACAATTTTCAAAGCTGTTGGCGGGGTGGCGTCTTGCCCTCCCAGTCCGTTCTCAGTCCGCTGCTTTTCGGCGAGATTCGGGTCGATTCCTGGCTATGATGACGGGAGAGACTTAAAGTCGAAAGTGCCGCTCGCGCAGTCGGCTTTCAGTCCACTTCCGTCTCTGCGAAAGCCGCCTTTTCAAGAAGGTCTCCGCGAAACATTATGATCTGTTCGTCACGCTCCTAAAAGCACAAACAGTAGCAGTGCTCACTATTGACCAGTAATGGCCCGTTAGTAACGCCTAGAATTTTGTCTGGGGCCGCCGCTGTAATCAGCAAGAAAAAGAAATCCGACGAGTCAAATCCAGTTCTCCTAGTGTGCCTTGGAGTGACTCGCACTGTGGAAACGTACGGTTCTGCTCTTGGCAAGGCGTTGCCTTTAACGAGTTCAAACCTGAATGGAGATCATAATGTTGAAACGCATTTTGGCAGTAACAACTCTGATAGCAATTGCAAGTCTAACCGCTGTCGCCTCGGACCGCGAGGATGATGTGAATCGTACCCAGAAAGCTGGCCATGTCTTCAAGGAGATCATGAATACTCCGGATCAAGGTATTCCTTCGGGTCTTCTGGAATCGGCGAAGTGTATCGCCATCATTCCCGGGGACAAGAAGTTTGCCTTCATATTCGGTGGCAGCTACGGCAGGGGAATCGCAACCTGTCGCACCGAACATGGCTGGAGCGCTCCCATGTTTTTGGCGATTGATAGCGGAAGTGTGGGTTATCAGATCGGGGGCTCTTGGACCGACATCGTCATGCTTTTCATGAACGATCATGCCTTGCAAAGCCTGATGAGTGACAAATTCAAGCTTGGGGCAGACAATTCTGTAGCGGCTGGACCCGTGGGCCGGAACGCTGCTGCGGGCACTGACCTTAAATTGAATGCGGAGGGAATTTATGTTGTTACTCGCGGTCCAAAGGCATTTTTGCCGGAGTAAGCATGGATGGTGCCGTAATGCAGGCCGACAAGAGTGGAGACAAAGCCATGTATGGGGACGATGTAAACCGCCACGAAATTCTTCACGGCAAAGTTGCCGTGCCTGAATCGGCTCGACAGTAGGTCGAAGAGCTTGGCGGATACGCCCACGTAGCCAAAGCTGAATAACGTCCCCGGCGAAAGCGCAATTGCGATGGTTTGGGCGAACGGGAGAATTGCTTATGCACCAGATCAGTACATTCGCAGCGAGGCGGGGAAATATTACGAATCCAACCAGGCCTTGAAATGCGTCGAGGATGGTTTCCGCTTCGCGGGTCGGACTTCGACTCTGCACCGAAGAAGACTGCAGGCGAAACGTGCTGGTCGGCGACTACTTCAGCATCGGCTAAGAAGTAGTCAGACGGATTATGCTAGCGGCGTCTGCCCTCGGGACGACGCCGCATTGCTTCGACAACGATTCCGTGGGCAATATCCTCTAATTGAAGTCCAGAAGCAGGAGTGCGGAGGTTTGCAATTATGGACGCAAAACCCGCGACCGTAGAAGAACACATTTTGGCCTACGCCGACGGATCGGGTGCGATTCCCTACGGGAGCATTTCTTCCTCCGGAGCCGGCAAGAAACCGCAGGCTGGCGGGATGCAATTCGACTGCGGATACCTCTCACCGTTCTTTATCACTGACCCCGAACGCATGGAAGTAGCCTTCGAGAACGTATACATTCTCGTTTACCCCGGCAAAATGAGCTCCAGGAAAGAGCTGCTCCCATTACTTGAGCAGATCATGAAGAGTAGCAAGCCCCTGCTCATCATTGCGGAGGATGTTGAAGGCGAAGCACTGGCTACTCTCGTCGTCAGCAAACTAAGTGGCTTCCTGAGAGTTGCGGCCGTCAGCGCTCCGGGGTTGGGTGATCAACGCAAGAGTTGGTTGCAAGACATCGCTGTGTTAACCGGCGGCAAAGCCATAATGAGGGGCTCGACACCCAGCTGAAAAACGTACAGGTTTCCGACCTCGGACAGGCGAAGAAGGTCATGATCAACAAAAACCATACGGTGATTGAGAGCAAGGCCCTATATCACCAACTCCGCAGTCCCGAACCGCTGAAGAGTTCTCCCGGCGCCGATTTGAGTCAGAATGGCAAGCTGGAATATTCTTCTACTTAGCAAACCGCTGTTTGAGGAGGAAACGAATGCAACTCGGAATGATAGGTCTGGGGCGAATGGGTTCGAACATGGTGCAACGGCTGATGAAAGCCGGTCACGAGTGCGTGGTGTCTGACACGCATCCGGAAGCCGTGAAAGATGTGGTGGCGAAAGGCGCCAAGTCGTCCGACAGCATCGCGGATTTTGCGAAGAAGCTCAGCAAACCGCGCGCCATCTGGATGATGGTTCCGGCAGCGGTTGTCGACTCGGTATCGACTTCCCTTACGCCCGTGCTGGAACCGGGCGACATCGTGATCGACGGGGGCAATTCCTACTACCACGACGATATTCGCCGCGCGGGTGAATTAAAGAGCAAGGGAATCCACTACTTGGATTGCGGAACCAGCGGAGGCGTATGGGGATCGGAGCGGGGATATTGTCTGATGATCGGCGGGGAGGAAGCGATTGTGAGTCATCTCGATCCCATCTTCAAGTCGTTGGCTCCAGGTGTGGGATCAGCGGCGCGGACGCCAGGGCGGACCGGCGAACCTTCGACATCGGAAAACGGCTACCTGCGCTGCGGCCCGAATGGCGCGGGTCACTTCGTAAAAATGGTCCACAACGGTATTGAGTACGGCATGATGGCTGCGTTTGCCGAGGGATTGAACATCATTAAGAATGCCAACGTCGGCAAGACGAAGCGCGATGAGGACGCCGAGACAACCCCGCTGCGCCATCCCGAGCTCTATCAATACGACATGGACATGCCCGAAGTCGCGGAGGTCTGGCGGCGCGGCAGCGTAATCGGTTCCTGGCTGCTTGATCTGACTGCCGCGGCGTTGCGAGAAAATCCTGATCTCTCGAATTTTGCGGGCCGCGTGTCGGATTCCGGAGAGGGACGGTGGACGGTGCAGGCAGCGGTGGATGAGGGCATTCCGGCTCCGGTGATCAGCGCTGCGCTCTCTACGCGATTTGCTTCGCGTGGCAACGAAGAATATGCCGCCAAGCTGCTTTCGGCGATGCGCTACGAATTCGGCGGGCATAAGGAGAAAGCCGCCGGAAAACCGGAGGCGGCCTGATGGCGGGGTTCCAGTCTGATGCCTTTGTATTTTTCGGCGCCACGGGCGATCTCGCGCACAAACAGATCTTCCCCTCGCTGCAGGGGCTGATTCGCAATGAGGGTTTCAACCTGCCAATCGTCGGAGTGGCCAAAGCAGATTGGAATCTTGATCAACTGAAAGCGCGCGCCAGGGACAGCGTCGAAAAGCACGGCGGCCTCGACCAGGATGCGTTCAATAAGCTGACTGGCCTTCTGCGTTACGTAGACGGCGATTATAACGATCCGAACACTTTCGCCCAACTGCGTAAAGAATTGGGCTCAGCGAAACAACCGCTGCATTACCTGGCGATTCCACCCAGCTTGTTCGGCACGGTTGCCGAGGGGCTGGCCAAGTCCGGCTGCGCCGAGAATGCGCGCGTCGTGGTGGAAAAGCCTTTCGGACACAATCTGGCCTCGGCACAGGAACTCGACCGAATCCTGCACCTCTATTTTCCCGAAGAACGAATCTTCCGCATCGATCATTTTCTGGGAAAGGAACCGGTACAGAACATTCTCTACACCCGCTTCGCGAATCCAATGTTTGAACCGATCTGGAATCGCAACTACGTGCGAAGCATTCAGATCACCATGGCGGAGAAGTTCGGAGTCGAGGACCGCGGCAAGTTTTACGATGAAGCCGGTACGGTGCGGGATGTGGTGCAGAATCACCTGCTGCAAGTTTTGGCCATCCTGGCCATGGATCCGCCAACCGGGGAGGCTCACGACGCGTGGCGCGACCAGAAAGCCGCGTTGCTCAAGGCGGTACGGCCGATCGCTCCCGGGGACGTGGTGCGCGGCCAGTACAACGGTTATCGGTCGGTTCCGGGCGTCGACCCGGCTTCCACGGTCGAGACTTTCATTGCGCTCAAGCTGTTCATTGAAACGTGGCGATGGGCCGGCGTGCCCATCTATATCCGTGCAGGAAAAATGCTGCCCGTTACCGCGACCGAAGTGTTCGTTGAATTCAAACGTCCGCCGATGGATACCTTTCGCGAAACCGTGTCCAGCACGTCCGCACATCTGCGCATGCGTATCAGTCCCGACATCGCTATCGGAATGGGTGTGCGGGTGAAGACGCCCGGCGAGCAAATGACCGGCAACGACGTGGAACTCACACTCACGGAGCAGGCCGCTGACGACAGGCCGCCTTATGAACGGCTGCTGGGCGACGCCATGCGCGGGCTGACTAGCTCTTTACCCGTCAAGACGTAGTGGACGCGCAATGGCGTGCGGTCGATCCCATCCTGGGCAACGTCACGCCGGTGCATCCCTACGAGCCGGGAACGTGGGGGCCCGGCGAGGCTGACCAACTCATCGCCAGCGATGGACCGTGGGTTAATCCCACGGTGCAGGAAACAAACGAGAAAGACTTAGAAAAATGAACCAGCGATTGCCGGAAGCGCCAACGCCTTTGCTTCCGGTGGGTCTGCGACTCCTTCTGGCGGCAAGACATCCGGCATGTCAAGGCAGCCCCTATCCTCGATCCACCAAATCTTCGACCGCCTGGAGCGCGGCGACGTGCCTTCACGCGGGGTCCTCGACTTCGCGCCGGCAAAAATAACACACCAACGCTCGGAAACAAGATCAGCAATTTGCAACCGTAGGTATCCGTCTTGACAATAGTCGTTATAACGTCTAATATCGCCTTATGAGATTAAGGGTCGAGACCAGGAAAGGCAGGCCGCGCCTCGGCTCTCCTGAAGAGGCTGCGTTTCTCGATCTGCTGCGGACCACGGACATGCTGTCCCGCGGCCTGGTCCGCATTCTCAAGAGCGAAAACGTCTCCGCCACTCAGTACAACGTGCTCCGCATTCTCCGCGGCTCTCCCGCCGGGCTGCCCTGCGGCGAAATCGGCAACCGCATGATTACGCGCGACCCGGACGTTACTCGCCTGCTCGACCGGCTGGAAAAACGTGGCCTGATCTCGCGCTGCCGCGAAACCGAAGACCGCGCACGGTAATGGCCCGCATCACACGCGATGGTCTGAAGCTCCTGGCCCGGCTCGACGAACCGGTACAGACCACCCATCGTCAACAATTAGGCCACCTGGGCAGGAAACGCCTGCGGGCGCTGACGGAACTGCTGGCGGTCTCCCGCGGCCAGGTGCTTTGATTTTTTTTGAGTTAATACACGTTGCAACGAATATCGTTCACACGCATCTAACTACTGTAGGCAAGGAGATTGACTATGACCACACTGACCACACCGCAAACCTCCACCACCACCTGGACCATTGACCCGGCTCATGCCGTTGCCGAGTTCAAGGTCAAGCATATGATGATCTCCAACGTGAAGGGGCAATTCCACAAGCTCACGGGAACCCTGACGCTCGACGAATCCAACCCGGCAAATTCCCGGGTCGAGGCTGTAATCGACGCGGCTTCCATCGAAACCCGCGATCCCCAGCGCAACGGGCACCTGAAGAGTGCCGATTTCCTCGACGTGGAAAAGTTCCCCACGCTGTCTTTCAAATCCACCCGCGTCAGCGTCGTCGGCGACGGCGAACTGGCGGTCGAAGGCGACCTCACCATACGCGGCGTCACCCGCAAGGTCACGTTTTCCGTGGAAGGGCCAACCCCGCCGACCAAAGATCCGTGGGGAAATACCCGCATCGGTCTTTCGGCAACCACAAAAATCAACCGCAAGGATTTCGGCCTGACCTGGAATGCGTCGCTGGAGACCGGTGGCATTCTCGTCGGCGAAGAAGTAACCATCACTTTAGATGTAGAGTTTCTTAAAGCCTAGCTTTGAAAGCCTAAGCGATTGCGGCCGCGCGTGGCAACGGCCACGCGCTCAAACCGAAAGAAAGAAGGAGAATTTATGTCGCTCCGACCAGTTCGACAGATTATTGAACCCAAGCCCACCATCGAGGGCGCAGGCGTAAAACTGCAACGCGCCTTCGGCTTCGGCAAAACCAAAGATTTCGATCCATTCTTACTGCTCGACGATTTCCGCAACGACAATCCGAAAGATTATCTGAAGGGATTTCCCTGGCATCCCCACCGCGGAATCGAGACCATCACCTACGTTCTCGCCGGCTCCGTCGAGCACGGCGACAGTCTCGGCAACAAAGGCAAGATGACCGCCGGCGACGTGCAGTGGATGACTGCCGGCAGCGGCATCCTGCATCAGGAAATGCCCAAGGGCGATCCGCAGGGCCACATGCACGGCTTCCAGTTGTGGGCCAACCTGCCTGCATCGCTGAAGATGACCGACCCGCGCTATCAGGACATTCCTTCCAGCGCCATCCCCGAGGTCACCGACGATGACGGCACCAAGGTCCGCATCATCTGCGGCGAGTTCTGGGGCAAGAGGGGACCGGTCGAAGGCGTCGCCGCCGATCCAAACTATCTCGATATTTCCGTCGCACCCGGCCAGCGCAAGCGGCTCAAGGTCGAGACCACGCGCAACGCCTTCGCCTACGTGTTCGCCGGCTCCGGAACGTTCCGCGATTCCTCGAATCCCCGCGCGGTTCTAACCGAGCAGGTCGAGCAACCCGATGCGCCGCCGGTCTACGACGTGAAAAATCACTCGCTGGTGCTCTTCGACCGCGGCGACGAAATCTCCGTCCAGGCCGGCGACCAGGGCATCCGCTTCTTGTTAGTGTCGGGCAAGCCCATCGAAGAACCCGTGGCGTGGTACGGCCCGATCGTGATGAACACGCAAGAGCAGCTCCAACAGGCGATGTCCGAACTACAAACCGGCTCGTTCATCAAACATCGCTGAATCAAACTTCGCTGAATCGGCGCCAAAACAAAGCCCTGCGCAGATCGCCTGCGCAGGGCTCACCTCCGGCCGCATGCCCTGAGGAAAGCGGAAACATTGCCTTTGTGGGCGTGAGATCTCAAGCGAGATCCCGGCTATGCAGAATCGCCGTTCCCGATCACGCCACCTCTTTCCGTTCCAGAACCGGTTGCACGTGCACGAGTTCGTCAAACAAAGAACGGTAATGAATCATCGCCGTTCTCAAATCTTCCGTGGTAGCCGCGTCTTTCCCAACCCGCAGCGCAATCTCATGCGCCGACCGGTAGTTCTCCACCATTCGCGGATGGTCCACAGAAATATCGGCGGCCCGCTGCTCGAAATCGGAAACCGGATAACCCCGAGCTTTCATCACCGACGACACCAGATCATCCGCTTCCGTGACTGCCCCCTTCGGTGAATCGACAAAACGCGACTGCACTTCCTGCCAATGTTTCGAAAAGCGTTCGTATTCCATCGGATCAAGATCGCGGATGTTGAGTTTTTCCACCCGCTTCTCGCGATCCGCTAAGTTCGCTTCCGCTTTCGATCCATGCACCAGCACCGCGCGCTCATACTCCGGCCCAAACTTTTGCCGCAGGCCCGCGGTTGTGCTCTTCCGTTTTCGCGCATAAAGCAGCGCCACCACCACGACCAGCACAATCACGGCAGCGATGAGAATAATCACCTTCGGATCCATCCAATTAATATTCATTCAAACCTCCACAAAGCACAGGGTTGTTCGCGATATTGATTCGCGATACTGATTCGCGACGTTATTTCGCGATATTGATTTATTCGCGACCTCGATTTGCCGGCAACATGAGAGAGTTGCAAGTATTGACCCTTTGGCCCCGCAAAGCTGGTCACTATTGATCGTCTTTAAGAAATCTGCTTGAATGTGCTCCCGCACAAAGTGAGCGCTTCTGCACAGCACTTCCCCGGCAAATGAGCGATTCTTGAGGATGGCTCCCCGGCGGAGGTTGCTCTGTCTCCCGAATTCAATCCATATTCCATCAACGATCCGGATCAATCGCCCAATCAAAAGGAAAATTATGAATACGATCAAATCACTCGCTATCTCGCTCACGCTGCTCGCGCTCTCAGCCATGTTGGGCTGCTCGGGAGACTCCGCAAAGTCGCCCGATGTCTCGGACAACGTCCGTAAGTCACTCGATCAGGCTGGTCTCAAAAACGTCTCCGTCAGTGATGATCGCGACAAGGGCGTCGTAACCCTCGGCGGCCAGGTCGCCACCGATAACGCCAAGTTTCAAGCTGAATCCCTGGCCAAATCCCTCGCGGGCGCGCAGGTCGTCGCGGATCAGATTGCAGTCATCCCTGTGGGCGCGGAAAAAGCAGCCCGGGCCGTGAACTCCGATCTCGACCAGGGCATCGAGAAAAACCTGGACGCGGCGCTCATCCAGAACAAACTTCACGATAACGTCACCTACACCGTGAAGAGCGGAGTCGTCACGCTGTCCGGCGAAGTCCGCTCGGAAGACACGCGCACCCGCGCCGGAAACGTAGCGGCCGCGGTGCCGAATGTGGTGCAAGTGGTAAACGATTTGCAGGTCAAAGACCAGAAAGCCAGTTCCTCAGTGTAGGAACTGCGCCGGTGCCCACCTGGAAACAGATCGGGCTAGGAGATGACCCTCAGGGGATGACACTCAGCAACGCCGCAGAACCAGCATTCAAGTTCGGGCGCAACCCGCCACAGCGATTGAACAGCGAATTGAATAAGGAGATGCCTATGTCGTTCGGAATTTATGCGATCGGTTTCGTCATCATGCTCGTCGGAGTGATTTACGGCGCGTACCTCATGCATATGCCCACGCACTGGATTGCGGTCGGCGCAATCATCCTCTTGGGCGTAGGGATTCTCTCGGGCGTAAAGGCAACCCGTCAGCGCGATTCTTCGGAATAAATGCAGTAATCGTCAGTTTAATTGTCATTTCATACAGGCGCTCCTGTGCAATAACTGGCAGCGAGGGGACTCAATGCGTGCTATTATGCACTCGAGGTGGTTTCCACCTTCTCCTCTTTCAGGTTCCCTGAGCTAAGTCAGCCCATCTGAAATTCTCTCTCCTTAGGCTCGACGAAAGCCGTGGCCCATGCATTCAAATGCAATCTTGCACGAGGTTCAGCAACTCTACAAAGTGAGTGACCGTCTGGATCTGTTGGCCGAGGAACATCCCGCCATCTCCGACGCGCTCATCACCATCTCCGGAAGCGTCCGCCACACCGCAACCCTGCTGGAAGTGGTGATCGCGACAAAATTGGGCCCGCTCCCCGGACCAGCCTAGAAGCCATCTCATCCATGGGTTCGGGAAGAGCACATCTTCCAGAGCTTGCGGAAAAATTCTGCACCGCCGTGAATGCGTCCACCACCGTGAATGCGCGCACCAACCGTGGAAGAGCGGCGCTTCAGCGCCGCGTAAAGCCCCCAATCAACGTGGGCTTCAGCCCCCGCCTGATTCGGTCATGGATTTTCTTCCCTTGCCTGATCTTCTCTTGGGTGATCCGCGCACATATGCGACGCAAACTCCTTGTCACGATGCAACTCGAAGTTGCGCATCATCTCATCGAAGGATTTGCCGCTGGGCGTTTTCGTCGGCTGGAACCGCCAGCCGCATTCGGAGCAGCCAAAACCCCGAAAGCGCGGTTGCTCGATCCATGTCAGCTTCCTCGTCATGGCCGAGCATCCTACAGAACGCGAATTTCAATAGTCTGTCGCTCATCCTACGTACATAAACAGAACTCCTGAGCGATCACTTTTGCTCAGTCGCAGACCCGCATCCCGCGTAGTCTTGAGAAGTCTTCCCAGTGGATGACAGCGAGATGACCGGCGAGTTCCTCCCAACATCGGCAAGGGCCCCCGTTCTGATCCCGGTCTGTTAAGGATGGTTTGTGAAAAACAAAAGCCCCCAGGTCTTGCAGTCCGGCGAGCGCACCAATCCCGAAGGCAAGCCCGTCAGCAACCTCATACTTCTCTCTGTCTCCGAGATCGACTTCGGTTCACTGCGCCCTCATCTCGAATATCTCAACTTGCCCAACCATCTCATCCTTCACGAGTGCGGTGCCAGGCTGGAATTTGCATATTTCCTGAATCGCGGTTTGATTTCCCTTGTAGTCGTCATGAAAGATGGCAAGACCGCCGAAGCCGGCATCGTCGGCAACGAAGGCTTTACCGGAACCGCCGCCGCGGTCGGCCTGAGCCGCGGCCCTCTTCAAGCGGTCATTCAGATCACCGGGGATGGGTTTCGGGTCAAGGTCGCCGCTTTACAAAACATTTTGGAATCCGCTCCCCATCTGCAGTTGATCTTAAGTCGCTACGGGGTAGTTCAGGGAATGCAGGTCGCCCAGACCGCCGCGTGCAATCGCCTGCACGATATCCAGCAGCGCCTCGCACGGTGGTTGCTGATGACTCAGGACCGGGTGGATTCGGAATCGTTGGCCATTACCCACGATTTTCTCGCGACCATGCTGGGCACAGACCGGCCCAGCGTAAGCACCGCCGCGGGCGTCTTGCAGAAGAACAAGATGATCGAGTACACCCGCGGCGCCGTCCAAATCGTCAACCGCAAAAAGCTCGAAAGCGCAGCCTGCGAGTGCTACGGGGCTATGCAGCAATACAACGGCCAGCTTGGCTTGAAGTGACTGCGCAACTGCAGAAACTATTGGCCGCAGAAAGCAAGCAGCGTCCGATAAACTCGCAACGTCTTGCCTCCCAGCTCGTAATCGATGAAGCCCGACTGCTTGAACCGCTTCATGAAAAAGCAAACCCGCGACCGCGTCGTGCCTACCATTCCTGCGAGCGTTTCATGACTCATTTTCGGAACCGTGGATTCCGACGCTCCCTTTCCATCATAGTGGGCGAGCCGCAACAGAATATGAGCCAGCCTTTTCTCACTCGGATTGCAATGTTGGTCCACCAGGTCCTGCTGATATCGGATGTTCTGCGCCAGCGCGTATGCCAGGAACAGATTCGCCAGCTTCACATGCCGTGTCAGTGCCAGCATCATTGCTTTCCTCTCGATTCGCAACAGGCTGCAATCCGTGATTGCAGTCGCGGACGCAGTGCGGGAAGATTCACCCGTTAGTGCGTCCTTGCCAACAAACTCCTTGTCACTCAAGAGGTCGAGGGTTGCTTCAATCGCTCCCGACTTAACGCTGAGTTTCACTGTTCCCTTTTTAATTACAAACAAGGCGTCAGCGGCGTCTCCTTGAGCGTAAATTGTTTGTCCCTTCCTGACCGAGACCAGCTTTCGCCCCCGCCCAACGGTGGTCACAAACGTTTGGGGATCGAAAGCGCGTCTACCCGTGGTCATTGCCAACTCCATTCCAATACTCGACATTGGGGTCCGCGCGCAAGCAAGCGTCGGTCTCGATGCGGCCGCGTACACCCGTTAAAGATATATCCGCGCTCTAGCTCCCGAGGAGCTGCTTTTCCACGCCTTGATTCCCAGCCGCCCGCCATTTGCCAGAGTGCTTCTAGTCGTGGAGAACCTGGCCGCGCAGAACCTGGCCGCGCAAAACCTAGTCGTGCAAGACAATGTTCAGCAGTGAACTATGAACCTGCAGCCCGCCCTCGCCATAATCAAGAAAGCCTAACTCCCGGAACCGGTTCATGAAAAAACTTACCCGCGACCGGGTCGTGCCGATCATCTCCGCCAGCGTTTCCTGGCTGATCTTGGGGATCACGATCTCGGGTTTTCCGTCCTTACCGAAGTGAGCCAGCAACAGCAGAAGCCGCGCCAATCTCTTTTCGCTGGAATTGAAGAGCTGGTCCACCAGGTCCTCTTCGTATCGGATGTTTCGTGCCAGCAGATAAGCTACGAATAGATCGGAGAACTTGTGTTCCCGGTGCAGCGCCAGCATCATCGCCTTCTTTTCAATGCGCAGCAGTTCGCAATCCGTCATCGCGCTTGCAGAACCCATCCGTAAATGTTGTCCCGCCAGCCCGCCTTCTCCGAAAAAGTCTCCCTGGCTCAATATGCCCAGCGTCGCTTCCTTGCCAATCTTCGACACTACGGTGAGCCGAACCTTGCCTTCCTGGATGTAAAAAACCGCGTCGGCCGCGTCCCCCTGCGCAAAAATGGTTTGCTTCTTGGGAAACGTCACAGCTTTCCTGCCCTCGCCGATCGTGGCGAGAAATTCCTTCGGGTTGAACTCGCGATTGATCTTCGCCGGCATCAGGGATGTCATCAAGGTACCGCTCCTACCGCTGGGTACACTTACTAACGATTGTGTCAAATCACTGCCCACCAGCGATGTTCACTATTGCTCACAATCGCAAGAAACCAGCAGAAAACCATATTGTGCACCCAAAATGACACCCGCCGCCCAGCAACTTATTAAGAATGTGCAATATGGAACATCCTCCTGCCACCGAAACGTTGCATGATGTGCTGGTGAAAACCAGAGAACTCACCGCCGAACAGATCCTCTCCGTGCAGTGCAATACCTGTGGCGCCGCCGTCGGGGAAGCTTGTGAACTCCATACCGGTGCTCCTCGTACCGAACCCCATCGCGACCGGAAACTCTCTGCCGCCGATGCTGTCGAGGCAGCCGAGGCCCT
The DNA here is from genome assembly GCA_963719575.1 of uncultured Acidobacteriaceae bacterium. Classification (GTDB taxonomy): domain Bacteria; phylum Acidobacteriota; class Terriglobia; order Terriglobales; family Acidobacteriaceae; genus Sulfotelmatobacter. Next base: position 21,086 of record CAVRCN010000012.1, on the reverse strand, counting down.
CGCCGCCGTCCACGCGGTCGACCTAAAATCCGTCAGACCACAGCCGGCGCTCAGGTTAGTCGTCGGTGCGCTGCAACCGGATCATCCCTAAACGCTCCTCGCCGGATGCCTCCCAGCGATAATTCTGGCGCACCAGTGTCTCCCGCCCCCGGCCCACCCGGAGCCAGGTCGAGGGGGTACTGAGCGAATCCAGAACACGCGCCAACCCGCAGCCGCCCTTGCGCTTTTCCCCCTTCGACGACGATACTGGGAGGTTCTCTTTTTAAACTGAACCAACCATTATGAAAACCACAATTTCCCTCTCCGCCCCTGCCCAACTGGAAACCGAATCCCTCGTCGCCATCGTGCTCGATCATTCAGAGAAAGATCATTCTGAAAAAGATCACAGCCATTCTTCCGGTGAAAAAAACAGAGACGACAAGAACGACAAGAATAAAGACGCCAAGCCACAACTGCGCGTCGAGAGCAACGACGCGGCCGTGCAATCCGCCGCCGCCGAGCTTCTCGCCAGCGGCGAGCTCACCGGCAAGCCGTTTGAAATCAACCTGCTGCATAAGCCCGCCGGATTGAAAGCCAAGCGTATTCTGCTGCTCAGCGGCGGCAAAGCGAAAAAATTCGCTGGTTACGATCTGCGCCGCCTCGCCGGAGCCGCCGTTCGATCCCTTAAGTCGCGTGGAATCCGCAGCTTCGCCTTCGTCGCTCCCTCCACCATTCCCGCTGACGAAGCGGTGCGCGCCATCGTCGAAGGAGCGCTGGTCGGAAATTTCGACGCCGACTACTACCGCAGCGACCGCAAAGACCAGAAGATTGATGCACTTACCATCCTCACCAGCGGCAACACCGACAAAGCCGCTCTCGAAAAAGCCGCCGCCGAAGCGCAAATCATCGGCGAGTCGCAGAATTTCACGCGCGACCTGGTCAATGAGCCCTCCAACCGCATGACGCCCACCACCCTGGCCGAACGCGCGAAAAAAATGTGCGCGGAAGTAGGTTTGAAATGTGAAGTTTACGGCGCCGACAAAATCAAGGAATTGAAAATGGGCGCGTTCTGGGGCGTCGCGCAAGGTTCCGACGAGCCGCCCGCGCTCATCATCATGCGTTACGAACCTGCGGGCGCGCCCGAGAAACCCGTCTTAGGCCTTGTGGGCAAAGGAATTACCTTCGACACCGGCGGCATCTCGATCAAGCCCGCCGACGGCATGGAAAAAATGAAATACGACATGGCCGGCGGCGCCACCATGATCGGCGCCATGCGCGCCATCGCCCTGCTCAAGCCAAAAGTCAAAGTCATCGGCATTGTCTGCGCCACCGAGAACATGCCCTCGGGCAAAGCGCAGAAACCCGGCGACGTTCAGATCGCCATGTCCGGCAAGTCGATTGAAATCATCAATACCGACGCCGAAGGCCGACTCGTCCTGGCCGACGGCCTGCACTACGCCAAGCAACTCGGCTGCACTCATCTGGTGGACGCGGCCACGCTTACCGGCGCAGTCGTAGTCGCGCTCGGCTACACCAACGCCGGGCTTTTTGCGAACGACGACGCCATTTACGAACGCTTCAATAAAGCGCTCAACAAAGCCGGCGAGAAAATGTGGCGTCTTCCGCTCGACGACGAATACAAAGAGAACATCAAGTCCGGCATCGCCGACATCGTCAACTCCGGCGGCCGCTGGGCCGGCGCCATCAATGCCGCGATGTTCCTGAAAGAATTCGCCGAAGACACTCCGTGGATTCACCTCGACATCGCCGGAACCGCGTGGATGGAAGATCAGAAACCATGGATCGCGAAAGGCCCCACGGGAATCGCACTGCGCAGCCTGGTGGAATTCGTGAAGGGCTTCGCGACGACAGATAAACCGTAGCCACGGATTCCACGGATCTTGCCGGATAAACGTTTTGGGAGAGTAATACCTCACGAGAAGATTTCGTGAGAATTCCGGCCAATGGTGAGTTTCCTAGATGCATTTTGTCATCCTGAGCGAAGCGAAGGACCTATGCAATTTGCTGACAGCGCCTCAACTGCGGCAAGTTGCATAGGTCCTTCGTCCCGCAAAAAGCGCGGGCCTCAGGATGACAAACTGGTTAGTGCGAGGCGGCGTGGGTGCGGCGGGCGAGGCAACTGCTCGTCCGGAAACCGCACCGTTACTGAAGTCCATGCAATACGCGGATGCGCTACGGTTTTGTTTTTGCCAGGTTTTGGTTCATCCGTGAGCATCCGTGAAAATCGTGGCCGACATTTTCTGGAGGCATTTCATGAAAGCGCTCATGCTGGTTGGAGCTGTAGTACTGCTGCTGGGGATCATTTCCTTTTTTGTTCCCTTCCCTCATAACGAACATCACGGCGTCCGCTTCGGCGACGCGCATGTAGGCGTCACCACGCACAACGACCGGATGGTCCCGCCGTTCGTGAGCATCATCCTGGTCGTGGTAGGCGGCGGTTTGATGATCGCCGGCAGAAAAGGCTAACCCGCCGCCGCGCATCCCTAGGGATGCGGTGTGATCGCAACCACGGTGATGACGGGGATTCTTTTCTTGCTCTTGATTTCATCGGGCCCGTAGTGCCAAAAAATGCGGTAAGCGCCGGGAGTATTGTTTTGAGCGTACGCTTCGAACACTCTCTCGCTGTTGGCACCAACCAGTGAAGTGAATTCATGCGTGTTCAGGCTGGGATGGCGTGGGTCTATTTCCAGATAACTGAGGGCCTTGCGAACCTGCTCGAAGATCGGACCTTGCGACGGAGCCTTTTCGAGGGCGGAGTACTGCACATCCGCGGTGGGGGTGAATTTGATTTTTCGCCGCACGCCTATTCCTTGGCGTGCCTGGCAAACGAACCGCGATAAACGCTTTTCCCTTCAGCCGATTCTCTCAAGCCCTGTTTCACGCTGGCCAGCGCCTGCGGGTTCTCATAAAGCCACATTTCAGAAGCAGGAATGGCCTTCACCGGATCGAGGATGAGTTGGCCGAGGCTGTTCGTGTAGATGTTGTACGCCGTAGCGTCCCTAACAGCCTGTCCCAGCGACAGGCGTTTTTTCGCATCGGGCTGGGCGAACTCTGAGATCAAGCGGAAGTCGGCGCTCTTAATGACCGGGGAAGTCGGCATATAGAGACAATAACACAAGTGGGAGCATGCGTCAAGTGGGCCACGCCCACAAGCGAACGGCCATTCGCAAGCCCAAGGAGGCAAGTTTGGAAACAGAGCTCTTGGCTTACCTGCGAAAGGCCGCGTAAATCCGCGGCGAAGAAGTTTTACTTGTTGGCCGTAGCCGCGTCGAAGGCCTTCTCCAGATCGGTGGCCAGCGGAGTTTCTCCGGTCTGGAGGCCGCTGCGGCCCATCATGCGCCACAGGTATTGATCTCGCGGCCAGCCGTGCGCATCGTAGACGGCGAGCACGTCTTCACTGGGACGGCTCATCACCATCAGCACCACATCCGCCTGACGCGGCTCATAGACCACGATGAACTTTCCCCATTTCTGGATGGAATCCTGCACGGCGCCGATGGCGTCGCGGTCCGCGGGAAATAAATTCGGGTCGAACTGGTTGCCATCGTAGCTGGTGACATAAACGTAGCGCGCGTTCACCAGCGTGCCGGGAAATGCCGGGATGCTCGTGGTCGCAGGTTTCGGCGCGGCAAAAGCAAGACTTGCCGCCAGAAATGTTATCGCCACGATTACGGCGGTGAGCAGGAAGAGCGAGATGGATTTGTTCGGGGTTACATTTTTTGCTTCCCGGCATTTCATAATTTCGTTTTTCATGATTGCGCTTTGCAACCTCGTGATTCTCTGATGACCGGTCGCGCTGTCGCTCGACCGACCCTTCGACTTCGCTCCGGGCAGGCTCGCAAGAGTGCCCGTCCTACACAAATCTTTTCAATCACTTAGATGTCTGTGGACTGGGCGAAGATGCCCGATTTGCGTGCGTCTTTTCTAAGTCGTTGAATTCATTGTAGCTGCGAGATAACTGCGAAAAAGAGCACATCGGGCCTAGCACCCGGGTTTCTGATCGCGTCGTGGAATGGCATTTCTCGGGCCGTAGATGGCCCAGGAACGCACGAAAGCATTCGAGCGACCTCCTCTGCTGATCGAAAGATTTCCACAGCTTAAATCGGCAATCTCGGCGAACTGTCCGCCGGTATATCCCGAAGATAATATGGTTTTCGACCGGTGGAATGGATTCAACGACTTCCACGAAGGCTCAACAACTTACAGAGATTCTCGCCCGGAAGCAGTTCGGTGATCGCCACGGAATCTTTAACTTCTCAGGCGGGACCGACTCTACGTGAGATCCCTCCCTTCGCCTGAAGGACGGCTCCGCTCGGGATGACATCGCGCGAGGTGGAGCGCATCGCAGGCAAACTGCTTCTCCAGCAAACACGATTTGTGTATCTGGGGTTATAGTAGTGCCCATGAATCACTGGGACGGGAAAACTACTATGGACGAAAGAATGGATTCGCAGACGGATTCAAAAACGGAATCGAAAATCGATCGCAGAACGTTTCTTGGTGCAACAGCCGCTGCCGGCGGGGCGCTGCTGGCGAGCACGGCGCTGTCTTACGGAAAAATTCTGGGCGCGAATGACCGCATCTCTTTGGGACACATTGGGATTGGCAGCCGCGGCGGCGATCTTGAGTTTATCGCGGGCAAACTCAAAGACAGCCACCACGTGGAGATGACCACGGTGTGCGATTTGTGGAAGGTGAATCGCGAGAAAGCTGCAGCCGGAGTGGCCAAAGTTTATGGACGCACTCCGCGGGCGCTGCAGCATCTAGAGGATGTGCTGGCGCTCAACGATGTGGACGCGGTATTGATCTCGACGCCCGAGCATGCGCACTCGCCCATTCTCAAGATGGCGGTTGAGGCCGGCAAAGACGCTTATGTGGAGAAGCCCATGGGCAACGTGCTGGCCGAGGCGAAGGCGGCGCGCGACGCCGTGCGGCAGAGCAAGTGCATCGTTCAGGTCGGGACGCAGCACCGCAGCGAGCCTTATCCGCGGGCGGCGCATGATCTGATCCAAACCGGCGTGCTGGGAGACGTGAGCAAAGTTGAGGTCGAATGGAATTACCACGGGCCGCGCTGGCGCGGGCGCCCGGAAGTAAAACAAATTCGCGAAGAAGATACGGATTGGCGGAAGTGGCTGATGACCAAGCCGTATCGTCCGTTCGATCCGCAGCTTTATTTTGAGTTCCGGCTGTACAAGGAATTTTCCAGCGGCATTCCCGACCAGTGGATGAGTCACGGCATCGACATGGTGCACTGGTTCATGGACGATAACTTTCCGCGCTCGGCGGTGGCGCACGGCGGTGTGTTCGCGTGGCATGACGGGCGCCAGAATGCGGATACGTTCCATACGCTGCTGGAATATCCCAAGGGATTTCTGGTGAGCTACACCACCAGCTTCGGCAACGATGCGCCCAGCTTTTCGCGCTACATGGGAAAGAAGGCTACGCTGTTTAACCTGGGCGGCGAAGGCAGCCCGCGTTATCAACTGGTGGAAGAAAAAGGCAATCACGAAGATGATGCCGATGTGGATAAGCAGCGGGCGTCGCGTTATGTGACGTTGCCGGGAGAAACGGGGCTGCCGCCGATGGGGATTGATGATCTTTCCCTGGGGCACATGTCGAACTGGATCGATTGCATGCGCTCGCGGCAGCAGCCGCATTGCACGGTAGAAAACGGTTTTGCGCATTCGGTGGCGTGCATGATGGCGACCGAGGCGTATTGGTCGGGGCGGAAAGTTTACTGGGACGCGAAGAACGAGGCGATTGTGGATACGGCGCCGGCGTAAGAACTTAATAGCAATCTGGCATTGAATTTTCTGAAGAGGCTTAGTCAGAGGTGAGCGTAACGGTGCCCGTCTTTCCTTCGTAGATCATCTTGAAGTGCCGCGAGAATGTCCAGCCGATCAGGGCACTATGCACCTGCCCAACAGCTTTCAAATCCACGCCGGAAAATGCTCCGTTCATCGTCATTCCCAGAGACGGAACGTGGTCACGGCTAAAATCAAGCGGTTGAGACTGAGATTCCTGCGCCGCGATGAAAAACGCGGGGGTCGAAATCACAATGGTTCTTGGTTAGGGCTGAGACCCGATGGCTGAGAACTGAGGGCTTGAGGTAAGATGTGTCCGCCTTCTCAAGGAGGTTTTCCGTGGCACAGAATACTGCGGTCGATGTGGTACGTCACGCTTCGTCACTTTCCATCGGGTGGGGGGTTTTGCTGATTCTGTTGGGCATGGCGGCGGTGGGTTCGCCATTTCTTGCCGCCGTGGCGGTGAACGTGGCCATTGCCTGGCTCATCGTGCTGGCAGGCTCGATTCACATCATACTTGCCTTTCGCGCTCATGGAGCGGGCAGCATGATCTGGAAGCTTCTGGTCGGGGTCGCGTATGTCTGCTTCGGGATTTATCTGATTCTGCATCCGGTGCTGGCCGTGGCATCGCTTACGTTGATCCTGGCTTCGCTTTTCCTGATTGAGGGCGTTCTCGACATCGTTCTCTTTGTGAAGATGCGCTCCATCGGAGGATCGAGCTGGGTGCTGATCGATGGGATCATTACGATCCTGCTGGGGCTGCTGATTTACATGCAGTGGCCGTCGAGTTCGGCGTGGGCGATCGGCACGCTGGTCGGCATAAGCTTGATTATCAGCGGCGTGGCGCGGGTGATGATGTCGCTGGCGGTACGCAAGGCTGCGCAGACGTTGTCGTCGCCGTCGTCGTTAGCGGCTTAGTGGCAGCGGCCTTGGGTGACGAAGCGTCGCAGGAGCTCCGGCCGCACCGGCGCTCGTGGAGAAGCCGCCGGGCTTCGCCACGGCGGGACAGCCGGGAGCCTGCCCTAAGCGAAGTCGAATGAGCGGCTGTCGCTACGCGAGCATTGCTGCTTCGGGAGATCACTGTCTGCCAGGGGCCTCGTTTGTGCTAAGCGTTGGGAGGAATACGAAATGGGAGGACTGATCCCTTTAGGGGATGTCTCGCGGCGGCCTGCGCGCATTCCTCTCGTCACCATCCTCATCATCCTGGTGAATGCGTTTGTTTTCGTGCGGGAGCTGATGGGTGGCGAGGCATTCGTGACGCAGTGGTCGGCGATCCCTGCCCAGATTTTTTCCGGGCATCACTGGATCACGATTCTGACGGCGATGTTCATGCACGCCAGCTGGTCGCACATCATCGGCAACATGGTGTTCTTGTGGGCGTTTGCCCCCGAGATGGAAGATGCGATGGGGCGAGGGCGGTTTCTGATTTTCTATCTGCTGGGCGGGCTGGTGGCGATGCTGGCCCAGGTCGCGGCCAACCCGCATTCCACTGTGCCCAACCTGGGAGCAAGCGGCGCGATTGCCGCGGTCATGGGCGCGTTTCTGGTGACTTATCCGCGGGACCGGATTCGCTCGGTGTTGCTGATTGTTGTGTTTGTGAAGATTACGTTCATTCCGGCCGCGCTGTTGATCGGCTTTTGGTTCCTTACGCAACTGTTCAGTGCCGGGCAGGTGGCGCAAGCGCAGGGCGGCGGGGTCGCTTACCTGGCGCACATCGGCGGATTTATTTTCGGCGCGATCACGGCGCGCTGGTTCGAAGACCGGAGTCGAATGGCGATGCAACAGATGGCGGAATGAATTTCTGGGCGAAATTTGGGTAGTGGCGCGTTCCCCTAAAATGCGGCTTGTCATCCTGAGCGAAGCGAAGGACCTGTGCAATTTGCCCGGCGGCGCCTCGATGGCGGCAGGTTGCATAGGTCCCTTCGGCAAGCTCAGGGCAGGCTCTTCGGCCCGCAAAAGGCGCGGGCCTCAGGATGACAAGACGGTTCGTGCAAGGTCCGTTACGAGCGGTGGCTGGCGGCGCAACTGCTCCTCGGGAAACCTCCACCACTATCGGAATTTGCCTAAGATAACCGCATCCTAGGGCATCACTGGTAATTCTATGTACGACGGTCGCGTGGGGGAGCAGTAGACGCGCTCGGTGGCTTTGACGAAATCTTTAGGCTCGGCCTTGTAGATGCTTGGCACGAATTTTTGCGGGTTGCGGTCGATTACGGGGAACCAGGTGGATTGAATTTGCACCATGATGCGGTGACCTTTCAGGAAGACGTGGTCGTGATCGCGGAGGGGGATTTTCCATTCTGTGGGCTGGTTGGGGGTGAGCGGGTGCGGCTTCTCGTAACTCTCGAGATAGCGGCCGCGGCGCACTTCCATCGCGATGGGGAGTTCGTATCCGTTCAGAGACTGGGCGTATTGTCCGGGCTTGGGGCCAGCTTCGGGATTCCAGTCGTTTTTCTGCGCGTTGTCGGGATAGACGTTGATGAACTTGACGATGAAATCGCTGTCGGTGCCGGAAGTTGAGGCGAAGAGATGGGCGGCGAGCGGTCCGGTGATGGTGAGATCGTGGTCGAGCGGATCGCCGATGAAACTCAAAACGTCGGGACGATGATCGACGAAGCGCTGGTCGGCGACTTCCCAGGTGCGCCAGTCGCCCCCGGGATAGGTCGGCGAGATGGGACGCTGGCGATAGGGCACGGGATTGGCGGGATCGGAAATGTATTCGCGGTAGGGCTTGGCGGTTTGAGCAGCGACGTGAGCCGCGGCTGGCGCGGCGTTAGGCGCGGAGACTGGCGCGGAAAAAGACAGCGTGCCGTCGGCGCGCAAATAAAGTTTTGTGGGCTTGGCTTCTTTCGGAGGCCACGCAGCGTAGGTATGCCAGGTGTTTGATCCGCTTTGAAAAGTGCTGCCTTGCCATGCCGGCTTCTCGCCTTTGCCGTGCAGATAATAACGAAAGAATGGGGCTTCGATATTTTCGCGGAACTCGCGCGCGGTCTCGTGTCCTGCGAAGGGGATTGGGCCAATGGTGTCGCCTTTCGGACTCCACCACTCGCCGTGATACCAGGGGCCGGCGACCATGAAGTTGGTGTGCTGCGGGTCGTTTTCTTCGGCGTGACGGAAAATCTGCCACGGTCCCCAGGGATCTTCCTGATCCCAGAATCCGGCGACGTTGAGATTGGGCACGGTTGAGGCGTGGAGCTGGTTGACCCAGGCTTCTTTTTTCCAGAAGGCGTCGTAGTTGGGATGCTCGACGGTGGAATTCCAGTAAGGAATGGAGCCGTGGAGATATTTCGCATTGATGTTTGAGAGCGGGCCGAGATCGAGATACCACTGGTAAGTGTCGTAAGTCTCGAAGGTGAAGTAAGTATTCTTGTTTTTGTCGGCCTGCTCCATCACCGCATATTCAAAGTCGTAACTCTCGCGCAGGGCGCCATAGCGGTGGTCGTCGTCATTCATCCATTGATCGACGGGCGAGGCTTGTTCGCTGATGGCTTTCAGCGCGGGATGCGGGTGGAGCAGTGTGAGCGCGGCGGTGAGGCCGTCGTAGGAAACGCCGAAGATGCCGACGTTGCCGTTGTTGTTGGGGACATTTTTCACGAGCCATTCGATGGAGTCGTAGGCGTCGGTGGTTTCGTTGGTAGCTTTGGGATCGGTGGGGTCAACCCAGGAGGAGAGATTGAAGACGCCTTCGGATTTGAAACGTCCGCGGAGATTTTGGATGACGAAGATGTAACCGTCCTGCGCGAGTTCCTTCATGAAGGGCGGCATTTGCTCGGGCGGCTTTTCGGGAACGCCGTAGGGCGTGCGGCGGAAGAGGATGGGGAGCGGGGCGGGGTTATCGCCAGGCTGGGTGACGGGAGTGAGGATTACGGTTTGGAGATGGACTCCGTCGCGCACGGGGATCATTACTTCCTGGAGGGTGAAGAGCGGCTTGGGCGCGGGCTGCGGAGGGGGAGCGGGTTGTTGGGCGGTGGCGGGGATTGTCAGCAGGATGGCGGTGAGAAGCAGATAGGTTGGGCGCAACGGTTTTCTCCGTGATGTGTTCTGGTTGAGACGAGGCGAAGTATACCAAGGCACCGGGCCTTCGGCCTCGTTTGAGATGACATCTTCGTTGGATTTATCGATCTCTCAGGTCGTATCGAGCTGTTGGGTCGTATGGAGCTGTTGGGTGCTGTCATGCCGAACCCGCTGAAGGCGGGTGAGGGACCTTACGACTGGCGGCAGTATTTCTGCTGCCGGCGGGACCGACACCGCTGCACGCGTTCATGACGGTGCCCGCCTGCGCCTATGCCGCTTTACGGGATCGTAGGGTCCCTCACCGGGCCTTCGGCCCTGTTCGGGATGACATCTTTGTTGGGTTTATGGAGCTAGAACAATCTCTCGGAGAAGTTTATTCGGACCTGGCCGGTGAGGCTTATGCTGCCGGCCAGGCGAACGTCAGCGGGTGGCGAAGGGAGAGCCTCGCACTGTGGTGTAGACGGAGTCGAAGATGGTCAGGGTTTTGATGTTTGCCACTCCGCCGACGGTGATGGGGTCGCCGAGGTAGAGAACTTTGTTGTCGGCCATGGTGAAGGGCGGCCATGTGGGAAGACCGGGACCGTTGGGATTGCCGGTTCTCGCGAAGTTGACCCAGTAGGTGGATATTTCGTCGGCCACTTTGCGATCGGCGGCGCTCCAGCGCCAGGGGGATTGGTCGAGATGGTCGAAGACGTACCAGAGCTCAGCGTAGTGGCTGGCGCCCCATCCGGCGTAGACGGAGCCGGCGGGGAACGGGGGTTGCTGGCGGAACAAGTAATAGTAGACCGGGCTCTTTCCGGTTGCGGATTGCAAGCGGGCCCAGGCCCACATGTCCCAGCCGAAGCGGAGATCGCGTTCGAGATCGAGGCGGGCTTGCTGCGCCTCCGCGTCGGTGGTGTAGGGATAGGCCGCGACCAGCGCGGGCGGCAGCGGGCCGAAGCTGTGCTCGAGATCGGCGTTGAAAGTGGAAGCCTTCACTTTGCTGACATCGACGAGCGAGCGCGCTTCGTCGGCGTTGGAACCGATCAGCAGCGGGACATCATTCTGGCGGCCGGCAGAGAATGCGGCGTAGGGAGACGCGGGAAGAATGTAGGGATCGATCACGGGATGGCTGACGTCCCCGGCGGTGCCTTTGAGCAAAGCCGCTGCGGGCAAGCGGCGAAGTTCCTGGAGCGAAGCCGCGCCCAGCGAAGTTACGCCCAGCGAGACGGCATATTTTTCGCCATCGTGTTCGGCGTTCGCCAAAAGATATTTTGGCGCGAGCTGGAGCGGCTCAAACAGGCCGCCGCTTTCTCCGATGGCGCGCTGGAATAATCCTTTCGCCTGCGGCGATGCCATCAGCATGCTCACCGACATGGCTCCGGCAGATTGGCCGGCGATGGTTACGTTCTTTGGGTCGCCACCGAAGTTGGAGATGTTGCGCTGAATCCATTGCAGCGCCGCGATCTGGTCCATGAGGCCGTAGTTTCCGGACGATTGGTGCGGAGTCTCGCGCGTGAGCTCGGGATGCGCAAGAAAACCGAGCGGGCCGAGGCGATAGGCGATGGTGACGACGATGACGCCTTTGCGCGCGAGCTGGTCGCCCCAATACAGCGGCATGGAGGCTGATCCGTTGTTGTAGCCGCCGCCGTAAATCCAGACAAACACGGGGAGTCGCTCGGGCGCGGGCTTGCCGCTGGCCGGCGTCCAGAGGTTGAGGTAGAGGCAATCTTCACTGACGGCCGGCGGCGCTTCGCCGGGCATGGAGACTCCTAGTTGCATGCAGGCGGGAGCGAATGCATCCGCTTTGCGCGTGCCAGTCCAGGGCGCGACGCGTTCGGGTGGACGCCAGCGCAAATCGCCGAGCGGAGGCGCGGCAAAAGGAACGCCTTTGTAGATGGTGATTCCATTTTCGCGTGTACCGGAGAGTGCGCCGGATTCTGTTTGAACTTGCTGCGCGACTGCGACACTTGCCAGTTGAATTGCTGCGGCAACTACCCACGCACATCGCCATTGGTTGCGCATGCGGACTCCTTCGCCTGCTTCTTGTTTTGGAGACGCTAAGAGGGGGGAACTTCAGATGGGCTGACTTAGTTCAGGGAACCTGAAGGAGTAAGAGGGCGTGGCTTGCTCCAAGGTTGATGCTAGGCGCGGGGCGAAGCGGTGTCAAACGGGGACATTTTCTGTTTACGGTCGCGTGGACTTAGCTTCAAGATCTCCAGGCTGGCTCAGCGGAGAGCTTGGCCTGGGAAGTAGCCGGTTCTGGTGCGGACGGTTAGGTTGTGGTAGCCGCGGGCCTGGGCTTTGACTTCGATCACGCGGTACTTCGCATTGTGACTGTGGTTGGTGGGTGTGTAGGCGATGGTGTACTGGCTGTGGATATCGCGGGCCACGGTGCGGGCGATGTCTTCAACTTCGTCCAGATTTTTCGGGAAATAGGCTACGCCGCCGGTGACTTCCGCGAGACTCTTCAGGGCTCCGCTGTCGGACGGCTTCAGTTCGTCGCCGAGCAGGCCGATGGCGTAGAGCGTGGGACCGTTCTCTCCCTGTAAGTGGCGCATGGCCTCGGCTAAGGTTTGCTGGCTGGCGTTGTCGCGGCCGTCGGTGATGACCAGCAGAATTTTTCTCTCCACGCGGTGATCGTTCTTCAAATGGATTGCGGAAGCCACGATGGCGTCATAGAGCGCGGTGCTGCCTTTGGTGGAAACTTTCTGCAAAGCTTGCTGGAGCAGGCCGACGTTCGAGGTGAAGTCCTGGTCGAGGTAGGAATCCTGACTGAAATTGACGACGAAGGTTTCGTCTTTGGGATTGCTGGCTCGAATCAGATTCAGCACGGCCTGATTCACCTTGTCGCGCTTTTCGCGCATGGAGCCGGAGTTGTCGATGACGATGCCCAGCGCCACCGGAACGTCGTCGCGGTGAAATGCGGTGGTCGCCTGGGGCACTCCGTCTTCAAATGCGGTGAATGCCGGGCGGTCGAGATTGGTGACCAGGCGGCGCTGGTCGTCGACGACGATCGCATGCAAGACCACTTCCTGCACTCGCTTCTTGAACACGAAGAGGGCGGCATCGTCCGCCGGCGGCTGCGCGGCCGATTGCTGCGGCACAGGCGCAGCCTCGGATGCTGGCGCGGGTTGTGCGACGCTGGCTGCGTTTGCGGGAGCGGGGACTGACGATGTGGTTTGAGCTTCTGCTGTCAGGGTTACCAGAGCCAGGAAGAAGCATAGGCCAAGCAGCGTGATTCTGCCGCACCATCGCTGGAACGCAGCGGCGAACCCAGGGGGCCGCTCTGCGCCGCGGTTACGGTTGTGATGGTTGTCGTTCGTCTTCATGTTGATCTGCATGGCATTGATTTGTATGGCGTTGACTCGTCACGTGGGCAGTATCGCGCCCACGCTAAGGCAACTGATTCACATAGCACGCGCCGTTCGTAGCCTGGACGGGCGGGGTTGGAGGAGTCATCCAAACCGGGTTGGTGAAATCGAAGAACTCGGTCATGTCGATTTGGGCGGCGTCCCGCGCGGTTAGAGCGGGCACGTTGAAGCGAGTTTCAATGAACTTGAGAATCGCGGTCAAATCGGCCACGTTGTGCGAAACGTAGTTCTTCCTGGTGTAGGGCGAGACTACGATCAGGGGAATGCGGTAACCGGTGTAGACGAAGTTGCAAGTCGGCCCGGTCACGCCCGTGCAAACATCCTCGGGAAGCAGATCGACGGGCGCGATGCCATCCGGGCTCACCGCCGGCTGCGGTGAAACGTGATCGTAGAGGCCTCCGAATTCGTCGTAGGTGAGGATGAAAGCCGAATTGCTCCAGGAGGAACTCGCCATGAGTCCATTGATGAGCGAGGAGACATAAGTGGCGCCCCGTTGGATATTGTTCGGCGAGGCATCGGTGTTGGAGGGATGCTCGTCGAAACCGGCGTCATAGGCGGGTTCGATCTGTGCGACCTGGGGCAATGTTCCGTTCTTCAGGTCGGTGAAGTACTGCGAGATCGGAGCGATGTTCTGCGGATACAAAGTGGGGATGGTCTGGCCCCATTGAAAATACTGCAAGGAGCTCAAGGTGAGCAGGCAGGCTGGATCGTACGGCGGACCGGTGCAAGGGCTTCCCACAGGATCCACGTAAATCTTCCAGGTAATGCCGGCGGTTTGAAGTTCCTGATAGATGGTGGGAGCGGTCATCAGGGCTGTGTCTTCGAGGTCAGTAGCGCTGGGATAGGCATATCCCTGGGATGTACCTGCGACTAGATAGGCGCGGTTTGGTTGGGTGCGCGTCATTGCCGGGTTGAACCAGCGGTCCGAGGTGGCGAAATTCGATGCCATGAAATAGTAGTAGTTCAGGTCGCTGCCATCGTAGTAACCCATCGCTCGAATGCCATCGACGTTGTAGAACGAGTCGGCCCGGGCGTCGTGCCCGGCAGCCCAGACGAAGCCGTTCATAGTGGCAGGATACTGGCCCACCTGGTCGCCAAAATCCCAATCCACATGAGCCTCGTTCCAGGACGGGCTCGGATTTTCAATGCACTGGGTATTCAGGTGATACGACGTAATCGGGTTATTGGTATCAAAGACGCAATCACCGGGCGGGGGCGCGCTGGGATCGCAACCGGGATTGGTTGGGGCCGGCCCCAGAAGCGGGGCCGCGCCTGAGACGGGATTGAACTGGGGCAGGCCGTCGAACGATTGGTCGGGATAGCCATTCTGGGCCCAGTATTGCCGCATTGCGCCAAAGTAGTGATCGAACGAGCGATTCTCCTGCGCCAGGAAAATGATGTGACCGAGCAAGGCGATGCTTGGGTTGGTGTTGAAAGTTGCAGTCACCGGCTGACTCGTATTCAAAGTGAATCCGCAAGTGGAATTGTTTCCGCTGCAGCCGGCCCCGGTCCAGCCCGCGAAAGTTGCGTTCGCGGCGGGAGTTTCCGTGAGCGTGACGGAAGTTCCGGGAGTGAAGCTGGCGCCGCAGGTCGGGGCACAATTAATTCCGGAAGGACTGCTGGCGACCGTACCCGTGCCGGTTCCAGCCAGGGTCACGGTGAGCACAACTGCGTTTTGAATTGCAGTAAAGCTGGCGGTGACCTGCTGGTGCGCGCTCAGGGTCAGCATGCAGGTTGAGTTGCTGCCGCTGCAGCCCCCGGACCATCCGGCGAAAGCAGAGTTCGCGGCCGCAGTCTCGGTGAGTGTTACGGAACTTCCGGAGGCAAAGCTGGCGCTGCAGGTTGGGGCACAACTAATTCCGCCGGGGCTGCTGGCGACCGTACCTGAGCCGGTGCCCGCCACGCTCACCGTGAGCACGACTGCGCTTTGAATTGCGCTAAAGCTGGCAGTGACCTGCTGGCTCGCGCTGAGCGTCACCGAGCAGGTTGACTTGCTGCCGCTACAGCCCCCAGACCATCCGGCGAAAGAAGAGTTCGCGGCGGCGGTCGCGGTGAGAGTTACCTGGGTCCCGCTGGCGAAGCTGGCGCTGCAGGATTGACCGCAGGTGATGCCTGCAGGATTGCTGCTGATCGTTCCTCCGCCAGCACCGGTGGCCTGGACGCTGAGTTGAAACGAACCCGGCGGTGGGGGGCTGCTCGCGGTTCCGCCACAACTGGAAAGAACGAGGGATATCAAACCTAGACAGCAAACCAGGGTATAGCGTTTGAACATTGGGCCGCACATTCTTTAAGACTGCTCTTTGACTGCTCTTTGACCGCTCTTGCCTGCTTCTCGACCGCTTTTGACAACGCGCTTCGAGAGCGAGTCTTTCGACGAATAGGCGCGGTTTCGATGAGAATAGTGGAGCCTGGGTTGCCTTGCTCAGGCGTAGTTGTCCCACCCTCCGGCCACAGATTTGGCAATTAACAAGTTAATTCTCAGAACTGTGCAGTATGGAGCAGTCGCGCGTTGTTTCGAAGCTGTATGCTGCCTGTACCGAAGAAATGAACCGTCGCGTTCGGGGCAATGCTTCGGGCTCCGCGCAGGCGCCTCATGTTTGGCCCCCAAGAAAGAAATAGTGGAATATGCCCCGTATCACACGTAAATCGATGCTCAGGTTGCCTAAGGTTTCTCAACCGCCATTGTCACACCGCGGCGCGACTCCTGATTCCGACCGTGCTCGAAGACCTCCGCTCGCCCAACTCCCTACCAGCGGCCAGGAATTGATTCGCGGAGATCGTGTGGAAGGCTTAGGGGACTTCGGCAAGCCGAATGGAGAATTCGGCACGGTCCAGCGATCGAATGAGGATGACGCGGAAGTGAAATGGGATGATGACGGCTGTGTGAGAGTGAACCAGCCTTCTCTCAGAAAAACCGGCGAAGTTGCGAAGAGACCGGGCAGATTGAAAAAGTGTTCCGTAAATTAGTCCAACTCCGTGCGGAACTTCGATAACGGATGCCAACTTTTTGGGAAGGTTCCGGTCGAGCTATGCTCGGACCGGGACGGACGAGGCGTCCGTCGCCGCATGAGCTGTGCCCCACCCCAGTACTGCGGGGCGCAGGGGGACGCTATTTCTTGGCGGTAATCCGGTCTGAAATTTTGTCATACTCGGTTTTTGGCATGATGTGCCGCGTGACCATTTCGTGGGGTTCGCTATAGGGACGCCCGGCAATTACGCGGCCGGCTTGTGCCACGGTCACGCCCGGCAGGGTCAGCAACTGTTCTTTGGTCGCGATGTTCAAATCGAGAGGCTTGTCCTGGCTCCAGCCTTCGCGTATCCCCGCGACCACTTCCTGGGCATCGCGCTTCACGTCCGCCGTGGCTTGCGCGGTTTGTTCCTTCAGGTCGGTCGAGCTTGGTTGCTGAGTGCAGCCCGTGAGCGCAGCCAGCAATAGCAGTGGGGCAATATAGCGATATCTGAGGACTTCCATTTTTGTCAGCTTCTTTCTGCTGTCTTGACGGATGCTTCATCCCGGAACGAAGCAGCGCTCTTCTTCTTGACTTCCTGCTCCGCAGCGGTTGCTGGCTGTTGGTCGTGCAGCTCAGCGTGAAGTTTTGCGGCTTCGGCTGCGTGATGAATGGCCCTCTGACTGTGTCCATGAGCAAGGTAGGCATGGTGCGCAGCTTTTTCACGCTCCTCGGCCTGGTTGTATTTTGCCGCCTCGTTGAAATGGTAGGCTGCCTTCTCGTGATCGCGGGCAGCGTGATGGTAATGCTCCCAAGTCTTTGACATGGAGTGCTCCTTTGCGGGATCTGCTCAAGTTTCCGGCTCGATCGTCGCCGTTAGCCGTTGTCAATTGTCATTGTCAATTGTCATTATCCAGATACTCCTGGGGGACGTTGTCCTCCGGGACCTCGTGCGTGGTCACCTCGGCTACGTCTGGATCCTTGGCGTTCTCCACGCCAGCTATGGCCTCGGCCTCGAAGGCATTGCCCTCTTCCAGTAATTCCGTCACACTCTCGGAATCGGCATTGGCCTCATTCGGCAGTTGCTGAATGTCGCCAGACTGCCCCGCCGAAGTCGTTGCAAGTTCATCCCGCTCTCGTTTATTCGTCTTACGCATAACCTCGCTCCCAGTTGGAATTGGTGTTGATGACTCGAAAAAACTAAAAAGCCACGCCCGGCCTGAAACTGGTGTAGTGGCTCTCTGGCACTTCTTCGCAACCAGGCCTTCACCAATCCGCCTTGGCTATGCCGCTACTGCTTCCGTGGTATGCAGTGTGCAGTGAGCGGGATTCGTGCTGTCGATGATCTCCTTCGCCTTGGCCACTTCCGCAGCCGTGCCATGGGCGATCACCACGAACTGATCGGTCTTAAGCGCTGTCTCATATTTTACGACGCTGTCCTTCGGGATTCCAATGCTGTAGAGGCCGGCTCCCAGAGCGCCGAGTGCGCCGACTTCCACCGCGCCTTCGAGCCCTGCCACAATCCACGCCACCAGCGGTCCGGCCACCAGGATTGGGCCGAGACCCGGAATGATGAACAGAGCAGAGCCGAACAACAGTCCCCAAAAACCTCCCCAGAACGCACCCACTTTGCCCCAGTACTTCATGCGGTCGCCGGCGTTGTAGTAGCCCACCACCTGCTCATCGGTGTGGTAGCCCTTGCCGACGATCGACAGCTTGTGCATATCGACTCCGCCGCGCTGAAGTTCTTTGACCGCTCGATCCGCGTCTGCATGAGTCTGATAAACCGCGACCACTGAATTTTCCCTAGACATGATTCCAGTCTCCTCGGCGCCTTCGCCGTAATTCTCAAATTATTGAACGAACTTACACTTTGAATCTGCACTTTGAATTTGCACTTTGAATTTGCACTCTGAACTTGCACTCTGAACTTGCACTCCGAACTATGGCAGCGCGCGGAAAGGAAAACTGGTCCCTATTGCTCAGTCTGGTTGGAGAATGCGCTCGGTTTGGGCGAGCGCTATCACACACTCCTCAGCGAGCGTGATTGGTGAGAGCCACCTTAAGAGCGCCCTCTTTGGCCGCGTTGCCGAACGTGTCATATGCTTTCAGAATATCGTCCATGGCGAAGCGGTGAGTTACCAGCTTGTTCGGCTGCAGTTTGCCCGAACGCACCACTTTCAGCAGCATCGGTGTAGTGACCGTGTCCACGAGCCGCGTGGTGAGCGAAATATTGCGGTCCCAGAGTTTTTCCATGTGCAGTTCTACCGGCTTGCCGTGGACCCCAACGTTCGCGATCCGTCCGCCGGCCGCGACCATCGCCTGGCAGATATCGAATGTCGCTGGAAGCCCGACGGCCTCGATGGCCACGTCAACGCCGGCACCTTCCGTAAGTTCCATCACCTGCTGGGCGGCGTGTCCGTCCGAGCTGTTGATGAGACTCGTCGCGCCGAACTTCTTGGCGACCGCGAGGCGCTTGTCGTCGAGGTCGATCATGAAGATCGCCGCCGGCGAATAGAATTGCGCCGTCAGCAGAACCGCGAGCCCGACAGGCCCCGCGCCCACGATGGCGACTGTGTCCCCCGGTTTCACTCGCCCGTTCAGGACGCCGCACTCAAAGCCAGTGGGCAAAATATCGCTGAGCATGACCATGGCTTCTTCATCAGCGCCGGCCGGGAAATGGTAGAGGCTGCCATCGGCTTGAGGGATGCGCACGTACTCAGCCTGAGTTCCGTCGAGGGTGTAGCCGAGAATCCAGCCGCCGTGCCGGCAGTGGGAATACATGCTTCGCTTGCAGAAGTCGCACTTGAGGCACGCAGTGACGCACGAGATGATGACCTTGTCCCCAACGTGAAACTCGGAGACGCCGGGTCCGACCTGCTCGACGATGCCGATGCCTTCGTGGCCAAGAATGCGGCCATCGGTCACGGCGGGCAGATCTCCCTTCAGAATGTGGAGATCGGTTCCACAAATGGTGGAGGTCGTGACGCGCACGATAGCATCGCCCGGTTCCTGAATCGTGGGGCGCGGCTTGCTCTCCCAGGCGAACTTGCCCGGACCGTGGTAGACCAGGGCCTTCATGTTGGTGCCGCCAGCTAGTGATTCGGCGTGTGTAATCGGCTGGTCGAGTTCAGCGGTTGTCATGGTTCATCCCTCGCGATTTCTTTAGTTCCTGATTTCTTACCTGCGGGATTCGAGCGTAACAGGGACGCTACCGCTCTTCTGAGCAAGAGTGATCACTCTCGCAACGATTGCGGGAATGCAGGAACAGCGCGGCGTTTCAAACGATCGCGGGGAACTAGAATTACGGGAAGCCCGTTACGCGGCTGTCTGGCGCATGACTTTCATGTAGCTGTCCATCGACTGGGTCAACTGAGAGTCCACTTCATCTGCGATGGTCATCACGTCGGGCAGCAGCAGGCTGAAATCCAGGTGGTTCATATTGCTCTGCAGCGTCCCAAAGATCGTCACCTGGAGTATTCGCGATTCGTGCACCAGCATGGCGGGAGTGTAGCCCTGCAGATAGCGCAACTCGCCGTGGGCGGTGGCCGATGGGGAATCGCCGGCAACCATTTCCTTAGTGGCGGACGCGCTGGCCTGGCTCAGGCGAAGAGCCAGATCTTCCACGAGTCTGGGGAGGTGCCCAGTGCGCTCGTGGTCGCTCAGCGGAAGCCAGCTCAGTTCCTTACTTTGTTTCGCACGCACCAGCCAGGCTTCCACGATGCCGGGCAGGCAGCGCTCGAGGATCACTCCAACTCGCTGCTTGTCCGCACGGGCCGCAGGCTTGCGAGTAGCCAGCTTGGTGCGGACGAGTTCGGCGAGTTTTCCGACATCAAACGGTTTTACGATGATTTCGTCCGCTTCCAGAAGGATCGCGGCCATGGCGCTCTGCACGTCAGGATAGCCGCTGACCAGCAAAGTAAGAGCGTTCGGTTGCGAATGGCGCATCGCCGTAACCACCGTAAATCCATCCCCGGGATCCGGCATGTGCAGGTCGGTGATGAGCACGTCGAAATTCTCGGTTGCAATATGCCGCAGAGCTTCTGTGACACTCGCGGCTGCAACGACCTCAAATCCTTTGCGTTCCAGCATGGCATTCATCATGGCGCGCACCCCATCGTCGTCATCGACGAGCAGGACTCGGGGCGAAATGGGCTGTTCGGTTGGAGCCATGCAGTGCCGCCTTTTTTAAAAGAATGCAGGAATCAAGAATGATGAGAATTTGCTAAGACAAGTATGGCTCAGTTCCATTTCGGGAGATGTACCGAATTGACCAGTAGTGCAAGTTGCTAACGAGGTAGCGTGGTCTCAAGCTAGAAAGCTGCACCGGGGGTCATGGGTTAGTGTCGGGAATCCGACGTTCGGACCCTCACGACCGCAAATGTTGTCCATTCTTACTCAGACGTGCACGTTTCAGGGCTGGACTCACGGGTTCGGCCTTTTTTCTGCATTGGCCATCCAGCTTTACCAGCGATAAATTCGAGAGTTCCCATTTGGGACAATCATCCAGAGATCGAGGATTTTTCCGAGCCCTGCCGGGCGTTCATCGCGTAATGCACTTCTCTCCATATTTTCGAAAGTGTGCAATATTGGTCAGCTCGGCCTCGTGCATCGCGGTAACTTTTCATCTTTCGGTACAGATTTTCGATCCGACTTCTGATCCAAATTCTGATCCAAATTCTAATGACCGCCGCGAACCGCCGCCCTCCCCACCAGCGTGCCTGGCACGACGAGTTGCTTTCGTCGATCTTATTTCTTTTGGTGGTCGTCGCTTTTGCCTCGGGTCAGGCGAATCCGCCGGCCGCAGGTAAGAGTCTTCCACCCGCCGCGGCAGCCGTGGCCACTACGCCCTCCCCCGAGGCTTCGAAGTACGTTGGCGCCGAGACCTGCAAAACCTGCCACGAAGAGATTTACAACAACTGGGAGAAGACGCCGCACTGGAAGACCACGCTAAACAAGGAACCGGC
>CAVRCN010000011.1:0-174744 GCA_963719575.1 uncultured Acidobacteriaceae bacterium | reverse complement strand
GACAGGAATGTTTTTCAATCTGCTCATGATTTCAGACCAGCGTTACTTCGACGCCGGCCTGCTTCAGGATGCGAATGTCTGATTTTGGGGCGCCGCGATCGGTGATTACTTCTTTCAAGGCTGATGGAGGTGCGATCAACGACAGGCTGCGGCGGCCGAACTTGCTGGAGTCGCAGACGGCCACGGTGCGCTTGGCGACTTCCACCATCACGCGATTCACTTTTGCTTCCAAAAGGTTGGGCGTACTGAGTCCGAAGTGCGCGTCGAAGCCGTCGACGCCCAGAAAAAGAAGATCGGCGCTGAGACGGCGCAGGGTTTCCTCGGCGATGGGGCCGACCAGCGAAAAAGAGTTCTGCCGCAGGGTGCCTCCGGTAAGGATGACTTCGACGGACGTTCCGGCAAGTTCGGCGGCGATATTCACCGCGTTGGTAATGATCGTGAGGTTTTTGAAATTGCGCAGGGCCCGGGCGACGGCGGTTGTTGTGGTGCCGGAGTCCAGGATTACGACCTGGCCTTCTTTCACTTTGGACGCGGCGTTCTGGGCGATCCGCATTTTTTCCTGACGGTGGAGTTTTTCTTTTTCTCGGAGCGTGGGGTCTTCGAGCGCGCTCTCGCGTGCGGGGAGGGCTCCGCCGTGAGTGCGGTGCACGAGACCGTGGGCGTGCAGGACTTCAAGATCCTTGCGAATCGTAACCTGCGAGGTTTCGAAATGGCGGCCGAGTTCGGCGACCAGGACCCGGCCCTGGCGGTTGAGCAACTCGAGGATGGCGCGACGGCGTTCTTCGTTGAGCACTGGAATTGATTTGGAGGCGTTCTCGATTCGGGCTACGGCCCGGCATAGAGCTTTTATAGCGCATTTCTTTTTATAGCGTTTTGTTTCGCTTGTCCACTGGAAAAGATAGGTAGGGGAGGGGGACGGTTCGGTCGCCGGGTCGGTGAACTGAGGACCTTTGCGGGGTTAGAAGCCGGCCGGCGTTTGACCAATAACTCCTGTTTTTGTCGATAGTTGAGAACCAAGCAGGGTGATAACCAATGCAATACCTACCCTTAAGACCCATTGCTCTGAGGGGGCGGTTTTATCGTAGTCTCATTTTGATAGCGAAACTCCAGGGAGTTTCGAAGGGGCGGGATGTTACGAAATCCGGAAAAAGCGAATGACCAGCGAACAGTGATTTCGGACGCGCAGGTTTTCGTGCGCTCGCGGGCGGTAGTTTCCCGCGTGGTTGCGGGGGAAACGCTGATCGTGCCAGTGCGCGGAAAGGTGGGCGACCTGGCGTCGATCTACAGCTTTAACGAAACCGGTTCGCTGATCTGGAAACTTCTGGATGCGCCGCGGACGGTTGCGGAAGTAGTGGGCGCGATCGCGGAAGAATATCAAGTTGATACGGAGCAGGTGCGGCAGGACGTGCTGCAGTTTCTGGGTGAGATGCGGGGGGTGGGGCTGATCGAAATCTCTGCAGTTGAGGGTTGTCTGGCTGAAGTTCCGGAAGCGGCCATAGCAACTGGAACTGAGGGGCCAGTGGGGCGGGAAGGTCTGGCAGCAGCGGACGCGCGATGAGGGGCGTCCCCTGCTTTCAGAATCGACGGGGCATGATCGAGGAAAAATGGAGCAGTTAAGTTACGGGGAATTCAGCGCGGACCTGCACTATCGCCAGAGTGGGCAGCGCTCGCCGATGCAGGTTTCTGTCGAAGTGACGCGGCGATGTCCGCTGGAGTGCCAGCATTGCTATAACAACCTTCCCATGGGCGACCAAGAGGCCCGCAGCCGCGAAATGACCACGGAAGAGCATTTCCGTATGCTCGACGAACTGGTCGAGATGGGGTGCTTCTGGCTGCTCTATACCGGCGGCGAGATATTTGCGCGCAAAGATTTTCTGGAGATCTATACCTACGCCAAGCAAAAAGGATTTCTGGTTACGCTGTTCACCAATGGCACGCTCATCAACGAGAAGATTGCCGACTATCTGGTGGCGTGGCCTCCGTTTGCGATCGAGATCACCCTGTATGGGCGCACGAAAGAAACGTATGAGGCGCTGACCCAGATACCGGGGTCGTACGAAAGATGTCTGCGGGGAATTAAGTTGCTGCGGGAGCGGGGATTGCCGCTGAAGTTGAAGACGGTGGCGACCAGTATTAACAAGCATGAAATCACCGCCATGCGACAGTTTGCAGAAGGAGAACTCGGCGTTGATTTCAAATTCGATGCCCAGATCAATCCACGCATTGACTGCTCGCAGAGTCCGCTGGCCGTGCGGCTTACGCCGGAAGAGGTTGTGGCGCTTGATTTCCACGCCCCCGAGAGAGCGGCTGAGTATCGAAGACTAGCCGAGCGCGATCTGGAGAGTCCGCCGAATCTCGCGCAAAGTGAAACGATGTACGCATGTGGCGGAGGCATGAATTCGTTTGCGGTGAATGCATACGGCGAAATCGGGATTTGCGTTATCTCGCAGCAAGAGACCTTTAGCGTCCGTGAAGCTGGTGTTAGGCAAGTTTGGGAAGAGTCACTTCTGGGTTTACGAATGCGGAAGCGGACCAGGGTAACCAAGTGTATCGAGTGCCGCATCCAGTCGCTTTGCGGGATGTGTCCAGCGAATGGAGAGATGGAAAACGGGGATCGCGAAAGCCCGGTGGAGTTTCTTTGTAACGTCGCGCATCTAAGGGCGACGGCGATCGGGATTGTGGTTCCGGCGCATGGAGACTGTGCGTTCTGCGTGGGCGGGGATCATCATGAAGCCTTGCTGGAATCGGCGCAACGGATTACCAGCAGGGAAATCGATGTGGAAAGCTGGGTAGGGCCACAGCAAGTCTTTCAGATTTTGAACAATGCGAACGTGGCAGGAGGCTGCGGAAGTTGCGGTCACTGAGGGCAGGGATTGGGGGCTGAATGAGTCACGGGTTAAACCAGGCGGACACCAAGAAGCCGTACGAACCGCCACGGCTGACGATGATCAGTCTGCGCCCGGAGGAAGCGGTCTTGGGCCACTGCAAGATCTCGGGGGGAACCGGTCCCGGTGGCGGGTTGGCTGGGCCATGTTCGATTTTGCTGGGTGGCTGTACGCCATTGGGATCGTAATGACGCGTCGATGGATCCAAGGGTCGCAAGGTATGGGCCTCCCGTCGGGGGTTGCTGATCGAGTGGAGCTCGACGGGATGCATCACAGCGGGTTTCGGGTGGGTGGCTTGTCCGTGCGGATTAGCGGCTTCAGCAGCGCTGATGTTCTGTTAACGACCCCCCTGGAGCCGTTTCGCGTCAAAGCGAGTGCATCGGACATTGATATTTCCGTGGAGTGGGTTGCCCAGCTCGTTCCGACTCCGAGGAGGAAGCTTTTCGACTCCGGCTCTGTCTGGCGATTGTATGAAAACCAAGGTGGTCTCGAATTTGACTTCAGCGTGCGCGCTTTTGGAAAGCGGCCATACAAGAGGCTTCTGGTGGATCGGGATTTTTCTCGGGCGATCCTGCAGATGAACGAAGAGTGTTTTGCGGACCGTTCCGGTCTGGCGGATCCGTTGGAGTATCCGCTTGACGAGTTGCTCGTCACGCATCGACTGACGCTGGAGAACGGAATTGAGCTGCATGGTTGCGGAATCATCGGGCCGAATGGCGCGAGCAACTTGTTTGTTGGTCACTCCGGCGCCGGCAAGAGTACGACATCGCGGCTTTGGGCTGCACGCGACGGTGTGGAGATCCTAAGTGATGATCGGATCATCCTGCGCGAGCACGCGAGCCAGGTTTTTATGTACGGGACACCTTGGCATGGGGAGGCCCACTTCGCTTTGCCGCAGAGCGCTCCGCTGCAACGAATTTTTGTTCTGGAACATGGGCAGGGCAACCTGCTTACGCGGCTTACTCCCAGCCAGGTGGTGGGGGAATTGTTTGCGCGGAGCTTTGTGCCGTTTCACCGGCATGAGTATGTGGAGTCGGCGCTGAGTTTTCTGGAGCGGGTGGCGGACACGGTGCCTTGCTATCGCTATTCGTTCGAGCCGGATGAACGCGCGGTGGAGAGGGTTCTTGCCTTTCGCGATTAATGTCTTCGCGACCGGCGATCTGACGATTCACGATCGCAAGATTGGCGATCGGGTGCTGGTGGGACGTCGGTGACGCTGCGCGGAAACTGTGCCGCTGACGTTACTTTGGTTCCTAATCTCTTGGCCTTTCGTGCCGACATTGATTTTCTCGATATTAATATCTCAGTAGCTTGAGCGGGGAAACTTCCCTGAACGAGGATTCTTGGATTTTGCCATTAACAATGTCGCGGCCGGCGATCTGACGATTGGAGATCGACGATGAACGATGTCGTGATTAACGATCGGCCGCAGTCGAAGTTGTTCGGGGAATTGGCCCGGGAGCTTCTGGCGGGCGGAAGCGGAATCCGCTTTCAGGCGCGCGGGGCCAGCATGTCGCCGGCGATTCGCGATGGCGAGATTGTGCATGTGAGGCCTGCGGTGACGGGCGATTTGCGCAACGGAGATCTCGTCCTGATCAAGGTGGAGGGACGACTGTGCCTGCACCGGCTCGTAGTTGCTGATGCGGAGCGCGATGTGTTTATCACGCGCGGGGACTGCGGATTGCAGGATGATCCGGCGGTGAGTGGGGAGGAAGTGCTGGGAGTGGCCGAGGCCAAGGAAGTGCGCGTGGGGCGGGGCATGGTCCGGGCGAAGCTCAAGGGAGTTCGTGGGCGCATGGCGCGGTGTGCGGCCAGGGGACAGAGGATTTTGGCGAAGTTGGTGGGAGGGGCGAGGGCCGATGCGCGCGCGCCGGTCACTTTTGGATTGTTGTTGCTGTTGCTGGGGGCAGCGACGGCGGCGCGGGCGCAGGTCGCGGTGGATGCGACAACCTCTGGGACGGCTGATGCGGCTGGAACGGCAACGGTGGCTGTTACGGTTGCGCACACTACGACCACCACGGCCAATCGTCTGTTGATCGTAGGGGTTTCGATCAACCTCACCAACAGCACGGGCACGACGGTGAGCAGTGTGACGTACGGCGGGACCGCGCTTACTCGGCAGGGGTTTCACAACGATGCGGGGCTCACGCGTCGGGTCGAGATGTGGTCTCTGCTGGCGCCGGCCAGCGGAACCGCCAATGTAGTGGTCAACGTTAACGTTCTGACGAATGCGACTGTGGGTGTCGTGGTGGGGGCGACCACCTTTACGGGAGTGGACCAGACCGTGCCGATGGGAACATTTGTTTCAGCGGACGGCGCGGTGGCGGGGTGTGTGACCAGCGCGAATCCAACGTCGTCGTGCAACTCCCAACTCGATGTGCCGAGCGTGGTCAACGGGATGGTCATGGACACGCTGGCGACCGGCGAAGCTCCGAACGTCACGATGTCGAACCCGCAGGTTCAGCAGTGGAACGCGGGATCCGGAGGCTTTAACAATCGCGATGTGACGGGGACTGGCAGTTCGAGAACGGGAGCGCCGATGGTGCCGGTCTCCGAACTTTTCAGCGCCACTTCCAACTGGTCGCAGGGCGCGATTTCGGTGAACCCCTCCACTGCAGACATCGCCGTCAGCACCAGCGTGGGCAGCGCGGTTTTTCTTGGGTCGAACACGGTCTACACCATCACGGTGACCAATAGCGGCCCGTCGGCGGCAAACGGGGTCACGCTCACGGATGCGCTGGCGGCAGGGCCAACTTTTGTTTCAGCGGTTGGAAGCAGCGGAACTACATGCACGGGAACGGGGCCGGTGAATTGTACGCTGCCCACGCCGCTGGCCAGCGGAGCGACGGCGACCATCACGGTGACCGTCACGGCCGGCGCTGCGGGAGCATACGCAAATACTGCGAGCATCACCGATTCGGGGACGCCGCCCGATCCTAACACGGGGAACAATTCCTACACGGCGGTTGCAACGGTGCAGACTGCGGCATGCGCCACGGTTTCGCAAGCTGCACCCGGAGGCACGCTGACGGGTGTAATCAATACTTACTATCCGGGAACGGCGAGCGTGGCGGCGGGCGCGACGTCCATCCCGATCGGGACCGCGGCGGGCGCCGGGAATGCAATCGCCGCAGGCAACCTGTTGCTGGTGATCCAGATGCAGGACGCCAACATGGACGTCGTCAACAGCGTCGCGTATGGCAACGGCGACACCGGGCAGGGATTTACGGCGCTCAACAGCGCGGGAAACTACGAGTTTGTCACTGCGACCTCGGCGAGTGGTGGCGGCGGATCGGTATCGGTAACGGGATCGGGAACGGGCGGCGGGCTGGTGTTTGCCTATCACGCTTCGGCGGCCACGGCCACTGCGGGGCAGAGCACTTATCAGGTGATTGTGGTGCCGCAGTATACGAGTGCGACTCTGAGTTCGGGGCTGACGGCCAGTGCGTGGAACGGGACCACGGGCGGAGTTCTGGCTCTGGATATTTCAGGGACGCTGACTCTGAATAGCGCGACCGTGGCGGTGGATGGTCTGGGCTTTCGCGGTGGCGCGGGGATGCAGTTGGACGGAGGAGTGGGCGGCGCCAACACGGACTATATTCACTCGGCTCCAGCGGCTTACACGGGCGCGGTGGAGAATGGAGTGGACGCGGTGAAGGGGGAAGGCATTGCGGGAACGCCGCTGTGGGTTGAAACGGGCGGCACTTACGTGAAAACCACGACGGGCTATCCCAGCGGGACGACGGGCACCGACGGCAGCGGGGCGCGCGGCGCGCCGGGGAACGGCGGCGGCGGCGGTACGGACTCTGATCAGGGAGGCAACACTGAGAACGCGGGCGGCGGCGGCGGCGGCAATGGCGGAGCAGGGGGATTTGGCGGCGACTCCTGGGATACCAACCTGAGTGTAGGCGGCGAGGGCGGGACGGCGTTTCCATCGACGATCAACCGGGTGGCGATGGGGGGTGGCGGCGGAGCGGGGACACGCAACAACTCTGATGGCGACAACCAGGCCAGCGGAGGGGCAACGGGTGGCGGAATCATTATCATTCGCGCCAACTTGCTGACCGGCGCGGCAACCCTCACGGCGAACGGGGTCGCGGCATATAACGGCACAGCGAATGACGCGGGCGGCGGCGGCGGAGCGGGCGGCAGCATCGTGGTGCTTTCGGCGACTGGCGGCGAGACCGGCCTCACGCTCAATGCCAACGGCGGCACCGGCGGAAATGCGTGGGCAAGCGAAGCTTACACGCTGGGCAATCGTCATGGCCCCGGTGGTGGCGGCGGTGGTGGTGCGGTATTCGTTTCGGGGACTCCGGCAAGTGCCAGCGTACTCGGTGCTGCCAGCGGAACCACGGAAAATCCGGGCGTGACTTACGGTTCCACGGCGGGCGCGAACGGCACCAAGGTGACCAACGCGTCGATCTCTTCGACTTCGGGAACATTGTCGGGCGCGCAATGCACGCCGGACATGACGTTGGGCAAGAGCCATGTAGGAAATTTTGTGCGCGGCTCGACTGCGAGTTACACGATTCCGGTTTCGAACCTGAGTGTGTACGGCGCGACGAACGCCATGGTGACCATCAACGACACGTTGCCCACGGGAGTGACGCCGACGAGCGCGAGCGGGACGGGATGGGCATGTTCGCTTGCGGCGCAGACGGTAAGTTGCATGCGGTCGGATATGCTGGCGGGGGCGAGCAGTTATCCCTCGATCACGGTCAACGCGAATGTGGCGCAGTCCGCGCCCGCGACCGTTACCAACACGGCGATGGTAGGGGGCGGAGGTGAGATCAACCTGGCGAATGACAGCGCGACCGACGTGGCCACGGTAGTCTCCAGCGCCGACTTGAGCGTAACGAATGTGGGATCGCCGAATCCGGTGGCTGCCGGCAGCAACGTTACCTATACCCAGGTGGTGACCAACAACGGCCCGAGTGCAGCGGACAACGCGACGCTGGTCGATCCGATTCCGGCAAATATGGGGCTGGTGTCGGTTTCGGCTCCGGCGGGATGGTCGTGCATTGCCCCGGGAGCGACGGGGAGCTTGGTCTGCACCAACTCGGATATGGCCGGGTCCATATCGGGGACGTTTACGCTGGTGATGCAAGTGGCTAGCGGAACGGCCAATGGGACGGTGATCACGGAAACGGCGTCCGTGAGTTCATCGGCAAGCGACCCGAATACAGCGAATAATACGGCGACTGTCAACACAGTGGTTGGCGCGACGGCAAAGGGCGAGCTGACGGTGACGAACGTGGCGTCGCCGAATCCGGTGGCGGCGGGAAGCCCCATCACTTACACGCAGGTGGTGACGAATACAGGGACAGCAGCGGCGACGACCGCGACGTTCAACGAAACCACTCCCACGAACACTACGTTTGTTTCGATCACACCTCCTGCAGGATGGAGTTGCACGGGCTTTCCGCCGCAGTGCACAGATCCAAGCGTGGCGGCCGGCGCCTTGGGGACTTTCACGGTTGTCTATAGAGTGACCGCGGGCACGGCCAACGGAACCACGATCAGTGATACGGCAACGGTCAACGCGGCTAACCAGGCGTTTGGTGCGAATGCGGCGACAGCGACCGACGTGGTGGGCGCGGCCACGCAGGCCTATCTGGTGCTCACGACGGCGGCCACGCCGGGCACAGTGCTTTCTGGAAATGACATCACCTACACCCAGACGGTCACGAACAACGGGCCGGCCGCGGCGACGGTGGCCAGCTTCACGGAAGTGACGCCGACCAATACCACGTTCGCATCGGTTTCCGCGCCGGTGGGATGGACATGCACGACTCCGGCGGTGGGGGCGACGGGGACCGTCAACTGCACGGACCCAAGCATGGCTTCGGGAACTGCGGCAGACATTATTGTGGTGCTGAACGTTGCGCCCACAATCGCGGCGGGAACGATCACTACGACTTCGTCCGTCACGGCGACGAACGCGGTGAACACCAGCACCACGACAACGGCGACGCTGGTAACCATGGTTTGCGATCTCACCGTGACCAGCACAGGGACGCCGAATCCGATAACGCAGGGCAGTACGATCACGTATACGCAGACGGTAACCAATAACGGCCCCAGCAATTGCGTGACGGCAAAATTCAATGAAGCGAATCCCAACAACACAGCTTTCACCTCGGTAGCAGTAGTGACGACCGGCGGCGGCACCTGGACCTGCCCGAACGCCGCTCCGGTGGCGTGTACGAACCCCAGCGTCCCGCCCGGATCTACAGCGACGATTACCGCTGTGTATAAGGTGAACAACCCCACGGGGGCAGGAACGATTATCGCCGACACGGCGACGGCGAGTTCCGCCACAAAGGACAGCAATGCATCGGATAACTCCGTGACCGTGGACATTGCGGTGACGGTCGCGGCGGACGCCGACTTGAGTATGACGAATTCGGGCAGTCCGAGCCTGGTGACGGCGGGCAGCAACATTACTTATACGCAGACGGTGAAGAACCTGGGACCGGCGACCGCAGGATCGGCGACGGCAGCCACGATTACCTTGACTGAAACGCTTCCGGCGGGCACGACGGCTGTGTCGCTGACAGGGCCCGGGGGATGGACCTGCACCCTGGCAACGCTGAAGTGCACGAACAACGCGAACAATGCTTTGACCTCAGGATCTTCGCTGACGTTCACTTTTGTGGTTGCGGTAGGTACGGGAGTAGCGACCGGGAATCTCAGCGATACGGTATCGGTGGCGGATACGACGCCTACGGATCCGAACCCAGCGAATAACAGCGCTACTGCCACGGTTGGAGTGGAAGGCTCGGCCAATCTGAGCATAACGAACGCCGCTTCGCCGGTGCCGGTGGCGGCGACTGCGAACGTGACTTACACGCAAGTCGTGACGAATTCGGGGCCGAGCGCGGCAACCAGCGTCACGCTGACCGACACGTTGCCGGCGAATACGACCCTCGTGTCGCTCACCGGGCCGGGCGGAACATGGATTTGTATGGCGGCTACCGGTACTTGCACCGACCCAAGCTTCGCTCCTGGGACCGCAACCTTTACTTATGTGGTCACCGTGAATGCGGGAACGCCGGCCGGCACCGCGATCAACAGCACGGCGACGGTGACCTCTGCAACCACGGATCCGAATTCCGCCAACAACTCGGCAACTGCGACCGACGTGGTTGCGGCAGCGGGGCAGGCGGATCTTTCCATGGCGAACACGCCGTCAGTATCGACAACTGCGGCGGGAACCAACGTGACCTATACGCAGGTGATCACGAATCTCGGGACGGCCGCTACTACCGCGGCCACGGCCACGCTGACCGAGAGCGTGCCGGCGAACATGAATTTCCAGAGCATCACTCATCCAGCAGGCTGGACTTGTACTACGCCCGCGGTGGGAGGAACTGGAACGATCACTTGTACAGCGGGTGCGGGGACAAGCATCGCATTAAACGGCACGGCCAGCTTCAGCTTAGTGATGCAGGTGAATGCAACGGCTCCCTCGGGGACAAATATTCCTGACACGGCCACTGCCTCAGCGGGCAACGTGGTACCGAATCTGACCACCAACAGCGCGACTGCTACGGTGCTTGTTGCGAACGCCAATAGTGCTGACATGGCGATTGTGAAGACGGCGACGCCAAACCCAGTTTCGCAGGGCGAAACTCTGACTTACACGCTGGTGGTAACGAACAACGGTCCGGCATCGGCTACGACTGTAACCGTCGCAGATACACTGCCGACCGCGGTGACTTACCTCTCGGTTACGACGACCACTGGCACCTGCTCGGAAGCGGGCGGCGCCGTGACTTGCCTGCTGGGAACCATGGCGAACGCGGGGACGGCAACCATCACGATACTGACCATCGCCGGGACGCCGGGCGTTGTGTCGAATACGGCGACGGTCACCGCAGACCAGACCGACCCGAATATTGCGAACAATTCTTCTACGCAGACGGAAACAATTGCGGCCCCGACCAGCATTCAGCTACAAGCGTTCGTAGCCCGGTCGGGCACGGATCGGAACGGCGCCAACCGCGTGCTGCTCACATGGAAGACTGGCGGCGAGGCAAACAATCTTGGATTCAACGTGTACCGCGAGCTGAGCGGGAACCGGGTTCGCCTGAATCCGTCGCTGATTGCGGGCTCGGCGTTGTGGATGAGCGGCGCGCTGCCCAAACATTCAGGCAAGTCCTACAACTGGATCGATCCTTACGCCAGTAGTGCGGGCGCCGAGTATTGGCTCGAAGATGTGGACGTGAATGGTACTCGCACGATGCACGGGCCCGTTTCGGTGGAGGATGCAGCGAGCGTGCCATCGAGTGATCAGTCGGCCAGCGAGTCTGCCTCCACCCAGACGCTGATGTTGAGCCAATTGAACCAGGCACACCCTGCCGTGGGCATTGGAAGTCATCCGGTGGAGACTCTGCCTGCCGTTTATGTGCCGACCACGATACAGATGCAGGAGCAGTTCAAGCTGGCGGCGCATCCTGCGGTGAAGATTCTGGTGAAGCACGAAGGCTGGTACTCGGTGCCGCAGCCGGACCTGGTGAAAGCCGGGCTCGATCCGAACGTGGATCCGGCGTCGCTGCAGTTGTTTGCGGAGGCGGTCGAGCAACCCATTCAGATCACGGGAGCAACGGGCGGTCCGGGAGGCTTCGGACCACAGGCGTCCATCAACTTCTACGGCACCGGGATCGACACGCTATATTCGGGCACGCGAGTGTATTGGCTGGTCTCGGGGACGCGGCCCGGCTTGCGGATCCAGCAGCTGCAGGCTAGTTCCGGAACCAACCAGCCTGTGGCGAGTTTTCTATACACGGTGGAAATGCAACCACGCACAATTTATTTTGCCGCCCTGATCACGCCGGATGGCAACAACTTCTTCGGGCCGCTGGTTTCCACGACTCCGGAGGAGCAAGTGATGCAGACGCCGAACTTCAATGCATCCTCGACGCAGCCGGCGACGTTGGATGTGGCACTGCAGGGAGTGATCAAGGGTATTCCGCACGATGTGAGCGTTGCGCTGAACGGAACGGCGGTGGGCGATGTGACTTTCACCGGCCAACAACTGGGGAAATTCCACGTGAGCCTGCCGCCGGGTGTTCTGCTGGTCGGCAACAACACGATCACGTTGACTGCACAAAACGGCGACTACGATACCAGCCTGGTGAGCGATATACGGATCGCCTATCCGCACCTGTATGTGGCAGATTCCGACCGGCTCAAATTTACGGGCCGCGCCGGAGAGGAAATCACAGTCGGTGGGTTTACGAACGGGACGATCGCTGTGTTCGACATCACCGATCCGACAATGCCGGTGATGCTTGCACCGCAGATTGTGGCGACCCCAAGCTCGGCAAATCAGGAAACTTATGAATTTTCAGCACAGGTGCCGTGGACGACGACCGCTGGGGCAACTCCGGCCCGGCACACGCTGCTGGCAGTTGCCGCTGACCAGATCGCCGTTGCCGCCGGCCTGCGGGCGAACCATCCATCCACCTGGCACAGCGCGCAGTCCGGGGCGGACATCGCCATGGTCTCGCATGAGAGCTTCGTAGGTGCGCTGCTTCCGCTCGTAACTTCGCATAAGACGGCAGGAAAATCTTCGGTGGTGGTCCCGATCGTGGACCTATATGACGAGTTCAACTTCGGCGAACGCAGCCCTTACGTGATCCGCCAGTTCTTACAGACTGCGAATCAGAACTGGAGAATCAAGCCGAAGTATCTGCTGCTGAACGGGCGAGCGTCGGTGGACCCGAGGAATTATCTGGGATTTGGATATCTCGATCTTGTGCCCACGAAGATCGTGGCAGCCACCGGTTTGATGACTGCGTCCGACGACTGGTTCTCCGATTTCAACAACACCGGCATGCCGACCATCGCGACGGGGCGGTTGCCGGTGAGTACTCTGGACGAAGCCAATACGGTCGTGGGTAAGATTGCGGCCTATGAAGGCCAGTCCACGAGCGGAAGCTGGACGGGGCAGGGATTAGTGGTGGCGGACCAGAACGACTCGATCAACTTTACCCAGGATAGCCAGACCGTGCAGGGCGCGATGCCTTCCACATTACAGGTGACCGACGTGTTCACGAGCACGGTGGGGGCCGTCGCAGCCCGCGAACAGATTGTGTCCGCGATCAACTCGGGGCAGTTGCTGGTGAACTACCTCGGCCACGGTTCTGAGGAGCAATGGTCGGGCTCGGACATTTTCGACACCAATACTGTGGCCACGCTGACCAACGGCTCTCAGTTGCCGGTGTTCTTCATCATGGATTGCCTGAACGGATTTTTCCAGGACGTGTACGCTCAGCCGCTGGCGGTCACGTTGATTCTGGCGCCGAACGGCGGTGGCGTGGCGGTGCTGGCATCCAGCGGGCTGAACCAGGCTCCGCCGCAGGCGAAGTTGGACGCGTTGGTGGTGAAGAGCGTGCTGAGTTCTTCGCAGCCGACCCTGGGCGATGCGGTTCTCGCAGCGAAATCGCAAATCAGCGACGCCGTGGTTCGCAAGACGTATATTCTGTTCGGCGATCCCGCCATGCAGGTGAAAGCGCCCGCGGCAAACGCCCCCGCGAACTAGCGGCGTTACACTGGCGTAGCTATCGTGGCCGCCCGCCGCAAGGGCTCGGTTAACGCGCGCATCACTTTCTCGAATCCCGAAAAATCCAACGACTGCGGGCCGTCCGAGAGGGCGCGCTCCGGGCAGGGATGGACCTCGATAATCAGGCCGTCGGCTCCCACGGCAACCGCGGCGCGGGACACCGCCGCAATCAGGCTCTGCTTGCCGGTTCCATGCGAGGGGTCGGCGATGACCGGCAGATGACTAAGATCGCGAGCGAGCGCAACGGCGGCAAGATCGATAGTATTGCGCATTTCGGTTTCGAAGGTCCTGATTCCGCGTTCGCAGAGCACGACTTCGGAATTGCCTCCCGAAAGCAGATATTCGGCGGCCAGCAGCCATTCTTTCACCGTCGCTGAGGGGCCGCGCTTGAGCAGGATAGGCTTCTTCACGGTTGCGAGGCGACGCAGGAGCGCGAAGTTCTGCATGTTGCGCGCGCCTACCTGCAGCATGTCGACGTGCTCACAGATGATGTCGACGTCTTCGGTGCTCATCACTTCAGTGACCACCGGCAAACCAGTTTCCGCCTTCGCCCCCCGCAAAATCTTGAGTGCTTCCAGGCCGAGTCCCTGAAAATCATACGGAGAAGTGCGCGGCTTGTAAGCGCCTCCCCGCAACATGGTGGCGCCCGCTCGTTTTACGGCGTGGGCCGTGTCGAGCAATTGCTCGCGCGACTCAACAGAACAGGGGCCGGCGATGACCACGACGTCGGGACCTCCGATGGCAACACCGTCGATACGCACGATGGAGCGTTCCGGTTTTACCTGGCGGCTGACCAGCTTGAAAGGTTGTGCAATGGCCACGACATTGTCGACTCCCGGGGCCACTTGCAGAGCTTCGATCTCGTGGCGGCGTCCGCTACCCACGGCGGCTACGATGGTGCGTTCCGTGCCACGCGTGACGTGAGGCTGGTAGCCGGCTTCGCGAATGCGTTCAATCACATGCGCGATTTCTTGTTCCGTAGCTTTTTCCGACATGTTAACGATCATTGGAGCACTCTCTTTCTGGGATAGTCTGCGACCTGAAATACAAAAGCCGCGATCCCGATCGCGGCTCGCGGCTCAAAACTTGTCTGGATCTAGGTGGCTTTCACCGGATCGATCTCTGCAAGCCTGGCCGCTGCCGCTACCGGAAACCAGTAGCGGAAGAATGCCGTGCTAAAAGTAAATCGCGTCATCGGTGTTTTCCTAATCAATACAAAATCCGCGTTGCCGCGGCGTCTTCAAAACTCCAGACTCGGCTACTACTGAAGCGAGCTAGCCACATTCGAGAATGCGTTGTTCGCATTCGTCCCGATCAGCCGGACCGTCCCCACTACCAGAACCAGGATCACAGCAAGCATAACAGCATATTCGGCGATGTCTTGTCCCTCATCTTCCGACCAAAGTTTCCGAACCAGTTGCAACATTTCCTATCCTCCGGACGGTTTTAGTCCTCCCGCGGGAGAACTGCTTTCTCTGTGCCCACACATCATGCACGGGGCCCAAGGTGCTTGTCAATCGTGCGTTTTGACGATTTCCACAGAACCGGAACTCTTGACTAGAAGGGCGCGCGTACCGCTCCAGTAGCGTCGGACGGAGGTGAAACGCGCTGCTGCACAACCTCTTGAGCCGATTGCCGGGTGAATTGCAAGACCCGGTTAGGCAGGATTCCGAGATAAAGCGTGGCGGCCACACTGATAGCCAGGGCCACGCCGAGCCCCCAGGGAATCGGAGTAACGGGAACGTCCCGCCGCGACTCCCGCATATACATCATGACGATGATGCGTAGATAGTAATATGCTCCGACGGCGCTGTTCATAAAACCGATCAAGGCCAGCCAGACCAGGTTTGCTTTCAGCGCGGCGCTGAACACGTAAAATTTCGCGAAGAAGCCGCCGGTCATAGGAATGCCGATCAGTGAGAGCAGGAAGATGGTAAGCGCGGCCGCCAGCAGCGGGGAAGTGCGGCCCAGCCCCTCGTAGTCTTCGAGGGTGACATACCGCTCGTCGGCGTTGGCGAAATGGCTGACCACCGCAAACGCACCCACGTTCATCGCGGCGTAAGCAGCGGTGTAAAACATGGCAGCGGAAACTCCGTTGGCGGAATCTCCGGGAGCGAGCATCGCAAACGCGACCAGCAGGTAGCCGGCATGAGCTATCGAAGAATAAGCCAGCAGGCGTTTTACATTTGTTTGCAAGAGTGCGCCCACATTGCCCAGCGTCATGGACAGAGCGGCTGAGACCCAGACCAGCCAGAAACGTCCCGGAGCATTGATGGTGAACACTATACGAAGCAAAACCGCGAAGGCCGCGGCTTTCGGCGCCGTAGACATGAATCCCACGATGGGCGCCGGCGCTCCTTCGTAAACGTCGGGAGTCCAGATATGAAACGGAGCCGCGGCCACTTTGAACCCGAGGCCTACGAACATGAAAGCAATCGCGACGTAGATCAGCAAATCAACCGGCCCGGCCTGTAGTTTCTTGCTGATGATGTCGATATTGGTCGAGCCGGTTGCGCCGAACATGAGCGCCACGCCGTAAAGGAAAAACGCGGTGGCGAACGAGCCCAGCAAAAAATATTTCAGGGAAGATTCGCTGCTGGAGGCTTCGTTGCGCCGGAACCCGGCGAGAATATAGGAAGAAATCGAAGAGATTTCTAGCGCGATGAAAATCAAGACCAGTTCAACGGCGGAAGACATCAGGGCCATGCCGACGGTGCCGAACAGAATCAGTGCGTAGTATTCGCCCGCGCGAATGCGCTGCACGGCCATGTATTCGTAAGAAATGAGGATGATGACCGCGGCGATCGCGATGACTAGAAAATGGAAGAATACGCTGAAGCTGTCGACCTTCACCATGTTCGAGAAGGCGAGGCCCGGCGATCCCGACATGACCCAGGTCGCGGCGATTCCGGCGACGGCGCCGAGCAGGGCGATGAAGCCCAAAAGCTTCTGGCTTTTTTCGTCATCGAGCAGCGTCTCGAGCAACATGATCACGATGCCAAACGCCGACAGCACGAGTTCCGGCAGGATACGGATGTAATCCGCAGTTTGAGGAATAGCTTGCAGCAAAGCGGTCGGCGGGATCAACGTGGCGATCATTCTCTCGCCCATCAGTGCTCCCCCCGTCATTGGCCCACCACCTTGCTGACTACCTGCGCGAACGGAGTAAGCGCCGCTTGCACGGCGGGATCAATCGCGCCCAGCCATAAGATCGGCGCCACACCCATCACCAGCGCGGCCGCAGCGCATGGCCAGACGGCCAGCTTCTCGAAGCCAGACAAATCGGCCAAAGAATTGTTCACTTCGTGCGTGACCTTGCCGTAGAAGACGCGCTGATACATCCACAACAGATAGCAAGCGCTCCAGATCACGCCGGTCGCTCCCAGAACTCCATACCACGGGTTAGCCTGAAACGCTCCGCTCAGAACCAGAAATTCGCCGATGAATCCGTTAAGCAGCGGTAGACCTCCCGAGGCCAGGACCATGAAAAGAAACGACGCCGCAAGAATCGGAATAGTCGATGCGAGGCCGCCAAACTCGCTGATTTCATAGGTGTGGCGGCGCTCGTGAAGAATTCCGGCGAGCATGAAAAGTGCGCCGGTAGAGACTCCGTGAGCGAGCATGACGAACATGGCGCCATTGAGCCCGGCCTGCGTGAAGCTGAAAATCCCGAGCACCACGAAGCCCAGGTGGCTAATCGAAGAGTAGGCGATCAGCTTCTTCAAGTTGGGTTGCACCATGGCGACAAGTGCTCCGTAAATAATGCCGATCAAAGCGAGCACCATGATCCACGGAGCGTTGCGTCTGGCTGCCTCGGGAAACAAGCCGAGGTTAAAGCGCAGCATGCCGTAAGTGCCCATCTTGAGTAGCACTCCGGCGAGCAGCACGGAGCCCGCGGTGGGCGCCTCGACGTGCGCATCGGGCAGCCAAGTGTGAAACGGGAAAAGCGGAACCTTCACCGCAAACGCAATGAAGAAACCCAGGAATAGCCACTGCGCCGCAGCAGAAAAGTTCGGGAGAGCTCCGCTTGCGATCTGATCGCGGATTACCACGAAGTCAAAGCTGCCAGTCTGCGCATACAGCCAGAGGATCGCCACCAACATAAACACGGACGCGATCATCGTGTAGAGAAAGAACTTTACGGCCGCATAGATCTTGCGCTCGTGGCCGAACATCCCGATCAGCAGCGCCATTGGAATCAGCGTCGCTTCCCAGAAAAAATAAAACAGAAACAGGTCGAGCGAGGTGAAGACGCCGATCAGCGCGGTTTCCAGAATCAGCAGAATGATGAAGAATTCTTTGACCCGTTCGTGGATCGACTTCCACGAGATCAGCACGCACAGCGGCGTTAGGAACGTGGTGAGCAGCACCAGCCACAGCGAGATGCCGTCGATTCCCATGTGGTAGTGGATGTTGGGGCTGGAAATCCACTTTTGGTTTACGTCGTACTGGAATCCGGCCTGCGCCCGATGAAAATAAACCGGAAGATGCAGCGAAAGAACAAACGTGAGCAGCGAAACGACCAGCGCAAAAATGCGAATGTCGCGGTCGCGGCGCGGAAACAACATCAGCAGCAACGCCCCGGTCAGCGGAGCAAAGGTTACCAGCGACAAAATGTACGGGCTCCATGCGTCAGCGTTCATCGGGCTCCCGTCCATTTCCAGATCATGTAGGCGATCACGACAGCCGAGCCGGCGGCGATCCATCCCGCATAGGAGCGCAGGTTGCCGGATTGCATGCGTCGCACTTCGTCGGAAACCTGGCGCGCGGCGTCGGCGCTGTTGTTGACGGTAGCGTCGATCACGCCCTTATCGACGCCTTGCCACAGAATGCGCGTCGAACCTTCGATGAGCGGTTTGACGAAAACCGCCGCATAGATTTCATCGATGTAGTACTTGTGCACAACGGCTGTGTAGAAACCGTTCAACCCGTCGGCGATCTTTTGCGGGAGGTATGGTTTGCTGAGGTAAAGCACATAGGCGAGCCACGCCCCCAGCAAGGCGACCACGACGGAAACGCCCATGAGCCAGTATTCCGTATAACTGCTTGCGGCTTCTCCCGCTGCTTCTGTGACCACGCCCGGTCCAAATACCGGCGCCAGGAAATGCTCGAAATGATTACCTATTCCGACCAAACCTCCGACGACCGAAAGCACCGCGAGAATCATCAGCGGAACGAGCATTACCATGGGGCTTTCATGCGGGTCCCCGTGGGCGTCGCTAGCGTGTCCATCGGAACCGTGCGCCTGGGGAGCCGTCCGCACTCCGCGGTAGTCGCCGAAAAAGGTCATGAACAGCAGGCGGAACATATAAAAGGATGTAAGGAAGGCAGCGACCAGGCCGATCAGCCAATAAATCCAGCTGGTCTGGTAGGCCTTCCACAGAATCTCGTCTTTACTCCAGAAACCGGCGAACGGCGGAATCCCGGAGATGGCCAGCGTGGCGATCCCCATCGTGAGAAACGTCCACGGAATGTATACACGCAGGCCGCCCATCTTACGCATGTCCTGCTCGCCGCCGATTGAGTGAATCACCGACCCCGCCGCAAGAAACAGCAGGCCCTTGAAGAACGCGTGCGTCATCAAATGAAAAATTCCTGCGGAGAACGCTCCCACGCCGCAAGCCATGAACATGTAGCCCAGCTGCGACACCGTGGAATACGCGAGAACTTTCTTGATGTCGGTTTGCGCAATGCCGATGGTGGCGGCAAAAAATGCGGTCAGCGTCCCGGTGATGGCGACCACAGTCAGCGCAGTCGGCGCGCGCTCAAAAATCAGATGCGAGCGCGAGACCATGTAAACCCCGGCGGTGACCATGGTGGCGGCGTGGATCAGCGCCGACACTGGCGTGGGCCCTTCCATGGCGTCGGGCAACCAGACGTAGAGAGGAATCTGTGCCGACTTTCCCGCCGCTCCCACCATGAGCAGAATTCCGATGGTCGTGAGCAGGCCCACCCCCGCACTTTCCACCGACAGCGGCTTGACTGCGTCGAACAGTTGAGAAAAATTCAACGTCCCGAAATGCTTGATCAGAAGGAAGAGAGCAATCAGAAATCCGAAGTCGCCGATACGATTGACGATGAACGCTTTCTTGCCCGCTGACGCCGCCGAATCTTTGGTAAACCAGAACCCAATCAATAAATACGAGGCAAGCCCCACGCCCTCCCAGCCGATGAACATCAGCAGGTAATTGTTGGCCAGCACCAGCGTCAGCATGAAAAACATGAACAGATTCAGGTAGGCGAAAAAGCGGTAGTAGCTGGGGTCGTCCCACATGTAGCCGATGGAGTAGATGTGGATCAGAAATCCGACGCCGGTGACCACCAGCAACATCACCAGTGAAAGCTGATCGAGGTAAAACGCGAAATCAACCGCGAAGCCGCCGGGAACTCCGATCTTGCCGAAGCGGATCCAGTGGGCCAGATATTCCTGGTAGGGAAGCGACAACGACGAAAAGCGCAGGGCGATCCACAGCGCCCACGCGAACGCGGCCCCCGAAAAAAACAATGCGATCACGCTGACTGTCTGCCGCGAAGACTTCTTCCCGAATAGGCCGTTGATGGCCGCGCCGGCCAGCGGCAGAATCGGGATCAGCCAGAGATTGAGGGTCGGGTTCATAGTTTAAGCAGGTTCACCTGGTCGATGTTCAGGGTCTCGCGCGTGCGATACACGGCGATGATGATTGCCAGCCCCACGGTCGCTTCCGCCGCCGCGACTATCATCACAAAGAAGACGAACACTTGTCCTGCCAGGGCGTGCCAGTGCGCGGCGAACGCCACGAACGAAAGATTCACGCCGTTGAGCATCAGCTCAATCGACATGAAGATGGTGATGATGTTGCGCTTGATGAGGAATGCGACCACGCCGCAGGCAAACAGAAACCCGCTTAGCACCAGGTAATACGATAGCGGCACCATCAATTCACCTTCTTTCCCGGCGTCAACGACGGTGCCGGCACCGGTTTGCTGGCGGCTGGCTTGCCCGCCAGAACCACCGCGCCCATAATGGCGATCAGGATCAGCACCGATGTGATCTCAAAGGGCAGCAGGAATTCGTGAAACAGCAACTGGCCGATCGTCTTGGGATCGCCCGGCAGCGCGCCGACCGCGACCGATTCCGTTCCAGAATGCCGCAGCACCACCCAAGCCATCAGGATGCTTCCCAGCAATACTCCGGGCACGCCGAACAAGACAGCGACGCGGCTGCCCTTAGTGCGCTCTTCTACTCCTGCGTTCAATAGCATGATCGTGAAGACGAACAGCACCATGATTGCGCCGGCGTAAACGATCACCTGCACTGCTGCCACGAACTCCGCTCCCAGCAGCAAATATTCGCCAGCCAGCGCCGCCATCACCGCAATCAGCGATAAGGCGCTGTCGATGGGATGCGTCTGCGCCAGCAGGTTAATCGCTCCCGCTACGCAGACTGCTCCGAAAGCCAGAAACAAGATGAGATGTACGCTGATCATTGAAATAGTTCTCGGAACCCACTCCCCCGGTGATTGGGTGCCCCATTTCTCGCGTCTTTTGCGAGATGTGGGCTGCCGCAGAACGCTCAACTCAGTGCGCTGTTGCTGCCGCAGCTGAGAACTGGTTTTCCTACCACGCTACAGCGATCGCCGTCGCGATAACGTTCGCCAGCGAAAGCGGCAGCAGGAACTTCCATCCAAACGACATCAATTGGTCGTAGCGGAAGCGCGGCAACGTGCCACGCACCCATATATAAAGGAAGAGAAACGCGACCACTTTGGCGGCGAACCAGAACACCGGCAACAGAGCCGCCAGAATGCCGCGGCCATAAATCGGCCCATGCCATCCCCCAAAGAACAGGAGCGTGGCCAGGCAAGCTACGGTGATCATGTTGGCGTACTCCGCCATGAAAAACATGGCGAACTTCATGGAACTGTACTCGGTGTGGTAACCCGCGACCAGTTCGGTTTCGGCCTCCGGCAAATCGAACGGGATACGGTTGGTTTCCGCATAGGCTGCCATCAGATAGCAAAAGAAGCCGATGATCTGGCCGTGAAACACATTCCAGCGCGGAATGAAATACCAGAAGTGGCCAGCCTGCGCATTCACGATGTCACGCAAGCTTAAGCTGCCCGCCATGATCAGCACGCCCACCAGCGAAAGCCCGAGCGATATCTCGTAGCTAACCATCTGTGCGCTGGCGCGAAGTCCGCCCAGCAGCGAATATTTGTTGTTCGACGACCACCCCGCCAGCGCGACTCCGTAAACCCCCATCGAAGTGACGCCGAGAATCAGCAGCACGCCAATGTTCACGTCGGTGATCTGGAACGGAATGGCCTGGCCTCCGATCCAGACCCAGTTGCCGAACGGGATCACCGCGATCGACGTGAGCGC
This sequence comes from uncultured Acidobacteriaceae bacterium, assembly GCA_963719575.1. GTDB lineage: Bacteria > Acidobacteriota > Terriglobia > Terriglobales > Acidobacteriaceae > Sulfotelmatobacter. Next base: position 152,928 of record CAVRCN010000011.1, on the reverse strand, counting down.
GAGAATCACAGCAATCAGCGGAGCCGCCAGGAACAGCGGCTTGTAGACATGAGGCGGCGTGAGATCTTCTTTGAACAGGAACTTGAGGCCGTCAGCGGCCGGCTGCAGCAGGCCAAACGGGCCCACCCGCGTTGGTCCCCAGCGGTTTTGCATATGGCCCACGACCTTGCGCTCCAGCCACACCGTATACGCGACGGCAGTGAGCAGCATGATCAGCAGGACCAATGACTTGAACACCGAGACGATAATGAAAATCCAGATCGGCAAAACTCTGCTTCCTCTCCAAGATTCTGCGTCGATGTTACGCGCCCGGATTACCGCATCAGTCAGCCGCTATTTCCGACGGCTTGACCTCATGACTCTCCAGCACTGACTGCAAAGCACGCGAGTAGCGCCCCAGCGTGCCAGACGTAAACAGCGTGTCATTGGCGGGATCGATCGCTGAATCGTCCACCGCAGCGCCGCTCGCCGCAGACTCCAGCTTATGTTGTGGCACCCCTCCACCCGTGTCCGCCAGCGAAGTATGCTGGCTATTTCCGGCCAGAAGATTCGCGCGAGAAACGTCATACCCCGGCACCAGACGCTGAATCTCGTCGAGTATGGCCATGGGATCGAGCGGGCTGAGCTTGGGCTCCAGCCCCTGCATTTCAAGCCACACCGCGTGCCGGTCCGCTTCACCGGACTGCGCCCCGCGCGACTGACCCATGTCGGCGCGAGTTCCACCCCCGAACGGCACCAGAGTATGGACATCGAAGCCCATCGCATCGGCGATCTGGACGATCATCTCAAAGTCAGATTTTGTTCCCGTAACCTCGCCCGCTTTCTTAACGAGTTGCACATCGCCGCAAGTGTTGGTAACCGTGCCCGATTTTTCATAAGCGTTCGCAGCCGGCAGCACCACGTCGGCGATCACCGCGGTCTCCGTCAGGAACATGTCCTGCACCAGCACGAAACTCTTCGAGAACGCGAAGGGATCAATGTCGAGCCGGCCAATGGGATTCGATCCTACTACGTGTATAGCTTTAAGCTTACCCGCTCTTGCTGCATCAACCATTGCGCCCACACCCAGGCCCGGGATTTGAGGAATCGTCGCCCACTCTTTGTAGAACGCGTTGTCGCCTGCCGTCGTGTGATAGCCAGGCAGTAAGTCAGGGTAAAGGCCCATGTCCGCCGCACCGCGAGAGTTGGAATAGTCCGCCAGGCAGATGAATTGCGCGCCGGGAATGTTCAGCCCGAAAGTCACGAGGTTGGCGAGGTCTGCGCCGCGAATCTCCGAACCGAAAGCAATGAGCAAATTCTGTTCGGCGCGAACCTTGTCGCGGAACGCGATCCAAGCGTCCTTATTGGTGGACGAAGTGATGATCTTGTCGGCAGCGGCATCATCGCCCGCGAGAAATGCAACTAAGTGGCCCTCAGCGCCGCTAGGCATCTGGACGAAAGCCGCCGCTTGCCGTCGTAGCTTGATCGGCTGCGAATTCACCAAATAGAGCCGCGCCCGATGCAGTCGAACGTTGTTGCGGATCTGGTAGGCGAGCAGCGGATGCTGTTCGGTGGGATCATTGCCAATCAATAGCATCGCAGGCGCGGTGAAGACGTCCGCCATCGTTGCAGTCGCATTTTTCTTGCCACGAAGCGCCGCCGCGAAAGCAGGGAAGTCCGATGTGCGGTGGTGATCGACGTTATTGGTCTTCAAAACTACGCGGGCAAACTTCGAGAGCAGATATGCCTCTTCGTTCGTGATGCGAGTCGAGCCAATCACGCCGATCGCCTGTCCGCCATCCTTATCACGAACCTCGGCAAACTTTTTGCCGATCAACGCGAAGGCTTCTTCCCACGTTGCGGGCGTCAATTTGCCATTCTTGCGGATCAACGGCTGCTTCAACCGCTCTTCATGATTCGCGAAATCGAATGCGTAGCGGCCCTTGATGCAGAGAAAATCGCCGTTAGTTCCGCTCTTGTCGCGGTTGTCGCCGCGGACAATTTCCATTCCCGTGTCGCCGCGCCGCACGCCCAGCGTCGTCTTGCAGCCGTCGCCGCAGTGCGTGCAAACCGTGCCGACATGCTTCATCTCCCAGGGCCGCGTCTTATAGCGATATGCGCCCGAGGTGAGCGCGCCCACCGGGCAAATGTCGATACACATGCCGCATTCTTCGCACTCCAGGTGATCTTCTTTATTGGGCGCGATGATCGACCTCACCCCTCGGTTCTGCACGCCCAGCGCCCAAACGTCCATGGCCTCGCCGCAGACGCGCACGCAGCGGTAACAGAGAATGCAACGCGGCCGATCGAAAAACACAATCGGAGACCACTGTTGTTCTACCTTATGGTTCTTTGCCTCCATGAACTTCGATTCCGCGGCGCCGTAAGAAAATGTCATGTCCTGCAATTCGCACTCGCCGCCCGCATCGCAGACCGGGCAGTCCAGCGGATGATTCCCCAGCAGCATCTCGACCATGCTCTTGCGCGCCTGATGCACTTCAGAGCTGTCTGTACTGACGATCATGCCTTCGCCGACCACCGTGGTGCAGGCGGTCTGCAGCTTGGGCATTTTCTCCACCTTCACCAGGCACATGCGGCACGCGCCCTGCAGCGACAGGTTGGGGTAGTAGCAGAACGAAGGCACCTCGATGCCAGCAGTTTTGCAGGCCTCAATAAGCAGCGTCCCCGCGGGAGCCGTGAGTTTCTTACCATCGACTGTGAGATTTACATCAGCCATAGAGAATTTAGTGCGCCATCACCGGCAGTCGTTCCGTCGCGCATTCTTTTTCGTACCGGCACGGTCTGCCTTCCAGATGATCTTCAAATTCTTTGCGGAACTTTTTCACAAAGGCAATCGTCGGCATCGCCGCCGCGTCGCCCAGCGGACAAAACGTCCGTCCCAGCATGTTCTCCGCCAGGTACTGCATGTTGTCGATGTCTTTTTTCATCCCGCCGCCGGAGTGAAACCGGATGAGTGTCTTCTCCAGCCAGTCGGTGCCTTCGCGGCAAGGGATGCACCATCCACAGCTTTCGTGGCGATAGAACTTCATCGTGCGCAGGGCAAATTTCACGATACATTGCGCGTCGTCGATGACCACCACACCACCCGACCCGAGCATGGATCCAGCCTTCGCCACCGAATCGAAATCCATGCTCACGTCAACTTCATCGGCAGTCAGACAAGGACAGGACGCGCCGCCCGGCACCACCGCCTTAAGCGCACGCTCCCCAGGAATGCCCCCGCCCACATCGTAAATCATTTTCTTTAAGTTATAGCCCATCGGCAGCTCATAGACGCCGGGCTTGGCGATATTCCCGCTCAGGCAAAACAGGCGCGTGCCGCCATTTTTCGCCGGTCCGAGTTTGGCGAACCAATCCGCTCCGCCGAGAATTATGTGCGGAACATTAGCCAGCGTCTCGGCGTTGTTGATCACCGTAGGACCGCCCCAAAGCCCGACCACCGCCGGAAACGGCGGCCGAATACGCGGGATGCCGCGCTTGCCCTCCAGCGATTCCATCAGCGCCGATTCTTCGCCGACTTCATACGCTCCAGCCCCGCCGTGCCAATACACATCAAACTTGCGCCCGCTGCCAAAAATACTCGTCCCCAGGAATCCGCGCGCGTAGGCATCGCGCAGCGCCTTCTGCATGATGACTGAGAGATACCGGTATTCCCCGCGGATATAGATGTAGCCGCTTTCCGCTCCCACCGCCAGGCCCGCGATCACGACGCCTTCGATCACCGAATGCGGATCCTGTTCGAAGATCAGCCGGTCTTTGCAGGTGCCCGGCTCACTCTCGTCGCCGTTGCACAGCACGTACTTCGGCTTGGCCGAGGTCTTGGGAACGAACGACCATTTCATCCCCGTAGAAAAACCCGCGCCGCCGCGGCCCCGCAGCGCCGAGTTCTTGATCTCATTGATAATCGCGTCCGGCCCCATGCCAAGCGCCTTCTGCACAGCCTTGTAGCCGTCGAGTTCGAGATAGCGATCAATCTCCGTCGCGCCCTGACCGAAGCGCCGGGAGACGATCTTTACCTCGTCGGGATGGGAAACCAAGTCAGCCATATAAATGCAAAAGTAAGAATTCAGACTGCAGAAGTAAAAAAGATGTTACTTCTTCATTCTCACTTCTGACTTTTCTTACTGCGCTGCCTTCTTCCTGTACTCGTCCAGAACCGCGTCCATCTTCTCCGGCGTCAGGTTCTCATGAAAATCGTAATTCACCTGCGCAGCCGGAGCCCAACTGCACCCACCGATGCACTCCACCTCTTCGAGCGTAAACAATCCGTCCTGAGTAGTTCCTTTGTGGCCCACGCCCAGTTTCTTAGCGCAATGTTCCAGAATCTCCTCGCCGCCGCGCACCATGCAGCTGATGTTGGTGCACACCTGCACATTGAATTTGCCACGGGGCTTGGTGGTCAGCATCGAATAGTAGCTGATCACGTTGCGCACTTCGAGTTCAGTCAGGGCGAGACGTCCGGCAATCTCCAGAATCGCTTCATCGCTCAGGTAACCGATCTCGTCTTGAATGTAAAGCAGTGTCGGCACCAGCGCGGAACGTTCAGTCGGATAGTGTCCGAGCATCTCCTTAAACCGCGCTTCGAATTCTTCGGAAAACCTCACCGGTCGATCTCTCCTAACACGATGTCGATGGACCCGATCGCCGCCACCACATCCGCCAGCAATCTCCCCTCGCACATCTTCGGCAGCGTCTGAAGGTTCGCGAAGCACGCCGACCTCATATGCACGCGATACGGTTTGGCCGTGCCGTCGCTCACAATGTAATAGCCCATCTCGCCGCGCGGCGACTCCACTGCCTGGTACACCTCGCCGACCGGAACCGAGAAGCCTTCGGTGATTATCTTAAAGTGATAGATGAGCGCTTCCATCTCCGTCTTCATTTTCTCCCGGTCGGGCAGCACCACTTTCGGCGCATCGGCCTTGATCGGACCCTCGGGCATGCCGGCAAGCGCCTGCTTCACGATCTCGTTCGACTCCCGCAGTTCCTGCACCCGGCACATGTAGCGCGCAAAAACATCGCCCTCTTGCGCCACCGGAACTTTAAACTTGAAGTTCTCATAGCCCGAATAGGGCATGTCGCGCCGCAGATCGAGGTCCACGCCGCTTCCACGCAGCGTCGGTCCGGTCGCACCCAGCGCGATGGCATCTTCCGCGCTCATCACCGCCACGCCCTTGGTGCGCATCATCCAGATCGGATTCCCTGTCAGCAGGTTTTCGTACTCATCCACCTTCGAAGGAAAATAACTGGCAAAATCGCGCACTCGATCGAAAAAACCCAAGGGCGGCTCCAGCGCAATTCCGCCCACGCGGAAATAAGACGTCATCATGCGCTGCCCGCTCACCATCTCGAACATGCGCAAGACTTCCTCACGCTCGCGGAAGCAGTAAAGAAAAACCGTCATCGCGCCAAGATCCAGCGCATGCGTGCCCAGCCACACCAGGTGCGAGTTGATGCGCGTCAATTCGTTCAGCAAAACCCGCAGCCATTGCGCTTTCGGAGGAATTTCCAGCCCCAGCAGCTTTTCCACCGCCAGCGCATAGCAGAGGTTATTGGTCAAGGGGCAGAGGTAATCGATGCGATCAGTCAGCGGCACCACTTGCTGATAAAACTTGGCTTCACAAGTTTTTTCGATCCCAGTGTGCAGAAAGCCGATGTCGGGCATCATGCGCACGACCGTCTCACCGTCAATTTCCAGCAGCACCCGTAACACTCCGTGAGTAGACGGGTGTTGTGGTCCCATGTTCAGGATCATGGTGCGATCCTGGCCGGGTTCCAGCACGGGCGTAGGCGTCAGGTGTGCCATCTTCGTTTAGCTATAGCTTTTAGCGATAGCCCTCGACCGGGTAATCTTTGCGCAGCGGATAACCTTCCCAGTCTTCCGGCATCAGAATGCGCCGCAGATAAGGGTGCCCGCTAAATCGGATGCCGAATAAATCAAAAACTTCGCGCTCAAAATAATTCGCCCCAGGCCATACCGAAGTCAGCGACTCTATTACCGGACTGCCGCTGTCCATGCGCACTTTCAGCCGCACCCGCTCTTTCTTTGAAATCGAAAGCAGGTGATACACCACTTCAAACCTGGGCTCTGAAGGATACCAATCCACGCAAGTGACGTCGGAAAGAAAATTGAAGGCGCAATCCGCGTCGTCCCGCAAAAGAGTGCAGGCTTCGCGGAGGCTGGATCGATCCAGGTAAATCGTCATTTCCTCGCGGTCAAACTTCGCGCCCTCGACCGCTGTTGAATTCCAGGCCAGCAGCCGCGCCACCGCGGGATGGCTTTTCAGTTCGTCTAAGTTAGTAATGGCAGGGGCCGTCGGCATTTACACGTCTCCCCGCTCACTGGAGGAGCGCAGTCCCCAATCGAGGACGCCTTTTTTCCAGACGTAAAAAAAACCGACCAGGAAAATGCCGATATATACGAACATCTCCCACAGCCCGAAATGCCCCTCACCTTGCGCCTTGAGCTGGCGTAAAATCACCGCCCAGGGAAAAATAAAGACCGCTTCCACGTCGAACAGAATAAAGAGCATCGCTACCATGTAGAACTTCACCGAGAAGCGTTCTCGCGCGTCGCCGGTCGGCGGCATGCCGCATTCATAGGCCGAGAGCTTGGCGCGAGTTGGCTTACGCTGCCCAATCAGCCAGGAGAGCGTAATAATCGCGCCCGCGATTCCGCTGGCCAGCAGAATATGGATCAGGAATGGGAGGTAGCGCGCGAAGTAATTGTCGGGCATACGATAAGCTATATATAATTTTCGCCAAGTGCCGCGTAAACGTTCTAGATTATGGGGTTACACTCAAGAGTGTCAAGCGAGTTGCTGCTCAGATGAATGGTCTGTGAATCGTGACCGCGCAGCATGATTGCGTAAGCTGATTGCATAGTTGGGCGAACCCGCAATTTGTGGTCGAATTCGTCGCCGATTTGGGGACCAAAGTTTTGCTAGGGGAGTACTCTGGTGGTCCCGGACCCTTGCGCGCAGCGGTTTTCGATTACACAATTGAGTGCTGGTTCGGTTGAGGATCGGTTCATTGATCGGTCGCATGGTTAGTTCGCAGAATTAGCGATCCAGAATTAGCAATCTATGATTTTTGGCTTTAACACCGACGTCAAGCACGCGGACACCATCTACCACGTGCAGAGCGAAGCCCGCGAGGGCGAACTGCTGCTGCAGACCCAGGTTTTTGTTCGCGGACGTTGCATCGGCAAGAAGGCGGTTTCCTACGCCGCTGCTGCGGGCCAGGGGCAGGCCGACCAACAAAAGGAGCAACTGCTCCGCGAACAACACCGGCACGTGCTCGACGCGATCCGCGAAGGCAAGCTCGATAGCGTTCTCGACCGCCAGGAACCAGAGGCGCTCGCCGGAATCAAGCAACTCGAAGTGCAATGGCTGAACGCCGAGTCCGTCCACGCCGATCGCAACCTGACCATGCAGTTGCGCGTGACCGAAGGAGGCGCAGCCGTTCCCGGCGCCCGCCTGACGTTTCGTTTTGCCCGCCCCGATTCCGCTCCTTTCTACACGCAAGCCGTCACCGACTCGGGAGGCGCCGCGGAAATCAAAATCGAAATAGAAGAATCAGACTTGCCCGACGCCTCTTTGATGGTCCAAGCCAACCACGAAGGCCGAACCGCCACCCGGAAATTCCAACTGCGCAAATCGGAGTAATGCAGGTTTCTCTGCGTCCTTCGCGGCTTTTCTTTGCGCCCTCTGCGGTTAAATTCTTTTCTCCCAGCCCGCTCCCGTCAAAACTATCAGCAGAAGAAACCCACGACGCCGACGCATTCTCCAACGCACCGACTCCAATGCAACCATCGTGAGAGAATGAAAACGAAAGCCTAAAAAATGAAACTTCACCTCAACGGAGACGAACGCGCGTTCCCCGACGCTCCTGCTTCGTTCACCCTCGCAACCCTCGTGGAAATTCTCGGCATGAAGGCTGACCGCGTCGCCGTCGAGCTCAACCGCGACATTGTGCCGCGCGACCTCTGGGCCGAAACTGTGCTGAACGAAGGCGACTGTCTTGAGATCGTCCACTTTGTCGGTGGCGGCTCAGCCTGCCAGGAACTCTCCTAGTCACCCCTCCCCCTCCGATTCTTTGCTTGACTCCCACCCGCTCATGCCTAAAATGGCTGAAACATTTTGCTGGCGGTTTGTTTCAAACATTACCAGGGACGCATGCAAGATCGTTTTACATCGCACGAAGTGATTGACCTCACCGGGATCACGCCTCGCCAGCTGCAGTGGTGGGACGAGCGCGGAGTGGTCAAGCCCGAGCGCGTAGGCCATCGCCGTATGTACTCCATGAATCACCTCACCGAAGTCGCGGTGATCTGCGAGCTGCGGCGCAAAGGTTTCTCCCTGCAAAGTGTGCGCAAGGTAATGCGTTTTCTTGGGCGTGAACTCGGCAAGGGCCTGGCGGAAATCGTGAGCCACAGTTCCGAATACCATCTGCTCACCGACGGCACTCATCTTTATCTCGAAACATCGGCGCAGCAGATTGTAGACATTCTGAAAAATTCGAACCAGCCGATCTTGGGCGTATGCCTGAGCGACGCGGTGCGGCAGGTGCGCGCCGAGGTCGTCTCCCGCAAGTCGAATACTTCGGTAATATCGCCGGTTTCGCGTCGGCGTGCTAGAAATGCTTCATAGCAGGAGGTTTTGCTTTAACAGGAATTAGGAGCAGGGGGAACGAATGATCAGCGAACTGGACATCCTGAATGAGTGGATCCCGGAGCAGATGCAGCCCGGCACTGTTTTCGTGCTCGAAAACGCGGGGGAGATCGGCGAAAAGGAAGATCCCTACTGGGCCGTGCTCTCCTGTCCTTCCTGCGGCATGCTCGGACTCATCACCCGCAAGCAGATCAACGGCCTCATCCCGGTAATCTGCGGCTCAGAAGCCTGCTCCGCACAGTTTTTTATTCGTGACAGCGAAGTCGTAGTGCGCAAACCGTTCTGACGTTTCTATTGCAGGCGCGTTTGCTCTTACTGATCACTATCCACTTATCACTAGCCACTGCTTTATTTCACCCGCTTCGCCTCCAGTTCCACCGGAACCTGCTCTACAATCTCAATTCCAAATCCCTCCAGCGCCGCTACTTTCTTTGGCCGGTTCGTCAGCAATCGAATGTGCCGCAGATTCAGGTCTGACAAAATCTGCGCCCCGATGCCGATCTCGCGTTGCGTCTGCCTCTCATTGTCGAGCAGCGCCGGCAATTTTCGCCCTCGGTGGAAGCTGAGTGCCGAGCGGTCTCCAACCTTCTCAATCGAAAATCCCTGCGACGTCTGATGCAGATAAATCAGCGCCCCGCGCCCTTCCTCGCCAATTCTCCGCAACGAGCCTTCCAGCGTGGCATGGCATTCGCATCCCGTCGCTCCGAAAACGTCGCCCATCAGGCAGTGCGCGTGCATGCGCACCAGCACCGGAGTCGCGCTGCCCTCAATGTCCCCGCGAATCAGGGCCACATGCGATTCCCCGCCGTCCACCTCACTTTCGTAAGCAATCAGCCGGAACTCGCCGAAGCGCGTATCCACCAGCGCTTCGCCCACGCGATGAACATATCTCTCGTGCGCCATGCGATGCCGAATAATTTCCGCCACAGTCAGGATCTTAAGTTTGTGTTCGCGGCAAAATTCAATCAGGTCCGGCACGCGCGCCATGCTGCCGTCGTCCTTCATGATTTCGCAAATGATTCCCGCCGGGACCATCCCCGCCAGCCGCGCCAGATCGACCGCGGCCTCGGTCTGCCCGGCCCGCACCAGCACTCCGCCCTTGCGCGCCCGCAGCGGAAAGACGTGCCCCGGCCGCGCCAGATCGCTGGGCTTGGTCGCGGAATCAATCGCCACCTGAATCGTGCGCGCCCGGTCATAAGCAGAAATTCCGGTCGTCACTCCCGTGCGCGCGTCGATCGCCTCGCAAAACGCCGTGCCGTACTGCGAAGTATTCTCCGCGGTCATCGGCCCGATGCGCAGATGGTCGAGCCGCTCCTCCGTCATCGCCAGGCACACCAGCCCGCGCCCGTACCTGGCCATAAAGTTGATGGCCTCGGGAGTAACTTTTTCCGCGGCCAGGGTCAGGTCGCCTTCGTTTTCGCGGTCTTCGTCGTCGACCACAACAATCATGCGCCCCGCGCGGATTTCCTCAAGCGCATCGGGAACATCGGTAAATGGCGGCTGGAAGCTCATATGATGGCGATTGTAACAAAGCCTCCCGCACTGCGGAAACCAACAGAAAGAGCCCTTAACCCCGAAGGCCGCAAGCCGCGACATGCGAAGAAGTTCAAGCTTTTCTTTGCGACCTCTGCGGCCTTCCTTCGCGATCTCTGCGGTTAAAGCTCTTGGCGGTCCATCTTGCCCGCCTTATCCGGGCAAGGTTGTATAGTGGTGTGCCCGTTTTGTGAATCCTGCGGTAGTGGCTTTGGGAAAGGGAAATTCAGTGGAACGCTCCTCACGAGTTTGGATGGCTCTGTTCGCGGTTTTTTGTTTTGTTGTCCTCACAGGCGCTTCGCTCCAGGCGCAAGGAACCTCCGGAGAACGGATTTTCTTTCACGCGAAAGTCTTCACCGGCAATCCGGAGAATCCCTATGCGGAGGCGGTTGCGATTCGCGGCGACAGGATCATCGCGGTGGGCAGCCTGCCGGAAGTTGTGAAGTCCGCTTCGGCGAATGCCGAGCGCATTGATCTGCAAGGCAAGACTCTTTTCCCCGGGTTCATCGATTCGCACAGTCACTCCATCGATGGCGGACTCGGCCTGATTGGCGCCGACGCCAGCGACAAAGTAGACACCATCGAGCAGCTCGCACCCTTTGTAGACGCCGCGAAAAAGTCCGGCAAGGGCATGCGCGGCGACGTGCTTGAGATTTACGGCATGCCGCTCGAGTTCTGGTCGCACACCGACATGCTCAACGCCCAGTTCAGCACCGCGGCTTACGAGAAGCAAAGCGTGCTTCTGCGCGGCATGGATGGCCACACAGCGTGGGCAAATCGCGCCCTGTTACAACGCGCCGGCATCACCGCCGATTTCCTGAAGAAGCTTTCCGCCGGAGAACGCAGCTACTACGGTTTCGATAACGTCAAGGACATGCAGCCCAACGGATTCCTGGTGGATGCCGGCACCGAAAAAATCGAGCCACTGCTTCCGCCACGCACCCCCGCCGAGCTTCTAGCCGCGGGCCGCGCTGCCCTGGAATACAACTACAGCCTGGGCATCACCGCATGGCTCGATCCCCTGGCCACTGACGATGTATTGCAGGCTTACAAACTCCTGGCCGATCATGGCGAGCTGATTTCGCAGATTGTGGCGTTTCCTCAGGTGTTCGCGAAAAATCCGGCCGCCGAACTTGCCGGAGTACAGAAGACGCGCGAGCTTTACAAGAACGTTCCCAATCTGCACGTGACCGGCATTAAAGTTTTTGCGGACGGAGTTGTCGAGTATCCCTCGCAGACTGCAAATCTCAGCCGGCCCTACAAAAATACGGGCCGCAATGGTGACCTGCTGTTTGAGCCGAAAAAATTTGCCGAGCTGTGCATAGCGGCCGACAAACAAGGATTGATCATTCACGTGCACGCCATTGGCGATGGCGCGGTGAAAGCGGCGCTGGACGGGATTGCCGCCGCTCGCAAGGCCAATGGAAATTCCGGCTTGCCGCACACCATTACTCACGAACAATTCGTGCAGCCCGAAGATTTTCCACGCTTCCGGGAACTGGGAGTGGTGAGCGCGTTGCAGCTTCTCTGGGCCGAGGCCAGTCCCGACACCATCGAGATTGTGAAGCCTTATCTGGATCCCGAGATTTACAAGTGGCAATATCCCGCGCGTTCGATTCTCGACAACGGCGGCATCATCTCCGGCGCCAGCGACTGGCCAGTTTCCACCGCGAATGTGTTCCGCGGGATTTATCAGGCGGAGACCCGCAAGGGCTCGGAAGGTGTGCTGGACGCTTCGCAGGACATGCCCCGTGAAGCGATGTTCTACGCCTACACCCGCAACTCGGCGCGGGCCATGAATCTCGATTCCATCGGGACCATCGCTCCCGGCAAACGCGCCGATTTGGTTTTGCTAGATCGCGACGTCCTAACGATCTCTCCCGAAGAAATGCGCGACACAAAAGTCCTGTGGACCATGGTAGCGGGAAAAACCGTCTATCAATCGAAGTAGCCCGAAGCAAGCGCCACCAACCCCAAGGCTCAGAGGGTGCCCCATTTCTCGCGCCCTTTGCGAGAAGTGGGGATTTTGACCGCGCAATCTACAACCTCAATCCGTGGTGCCCATCAGTTCGTTTTCCGCCCCTCGGAACAGCGCACGCAAAGCTCGCACCACCCAGCGGGTCAGCGCGACTATGATCACCACAAACACGGCAACCAGCGTTGCAGCGACGTAAGGATGTCGCGTAGCCAGCCACGCCAGCCCCACGGCTAACACGTCCTCGCCCAGACTCAGGGAAATGTTCGAAAGCGGTTCCGGCGAGGGCGTAACCGCAGCTCGCACGGCAGTTTTGCCCCCGTGAGCGGCGAGGGCGACTACAGCTCCCAACAAAGTAGCAAACAGTTGCTGTTCGGGCGAAAGCGGCTTCGTCGCTTCGTAAGCAATGAGCGCGGCTGCCGGAACCCGCACGAACGTGTGCAGCGCATTCCATACCAAATCGAACGCCGGAACCTTATCGGCGAAAAACTCAATGAAAAAAAGCGCGCTGCTGGCGCCAATAACCATCCAGTTCTCAAGCAGATGCAGTCCCGAAGGCAACGGCATATGCCCGAAACGTCCCAGCAATCCCAGGAAGGCCACGGTGGCATAAACATTCAGCCCAGCGGCAAACGCAATCGCCGCGAGGAAGGCAAACAGTTCAGCCGGCGGGATTTGCACGAAGTCGACCAAACGTTAGCCTATGCGTTCGAACTGACCACTGGCAACTGCCCACTGGGGTAAATACAAAGGGCCGCTCCTGCGAGCGACCCTCGACTCTAAGCGAAGCTTCTAAACTTCAAGTCCTTGCAGACGCTTGGTTTACAGCGTGGACTCGATTTCGAATCCCCAGGCTTCCAGAAGAGGCTCGGGAATGTACTTGGAATTCTTGTTGCGGCGCGCCCACTCCCGCAGCCGCGTGGAGCGCAAATACTGGTCGGGGGAGAGCTTATATTCACGCACAACCTGCTCAAACTCGGTGATGGTGGGGACAATGGGGCCGATCGGCTCCGGCTTGCCCCAGTTGGGATTTCCGCGTCTCTTCGCCATGAAAAGTGCCTTTCTACCTCGGGGGAGTCAGCTGCCACAAATACGTAATACGCCTAACTATATGATTCTCCACGCGCTTGTCTGGATTCAAACAGAACAAAACCCGCCCAAGGATAGCTAGATTCGGCTAGATATCCTGCTGTCTGACCCAGGTACTGGAGTGGAGACTCCGCATCTTACGGCGATTTTGTGTTGAAAGTCAACGGAATTTGTGCAGACGCGGCTGAATGAAATCATTGTAAATGATTGTAAACAGGATGGTTCTGGGCCGAGGAGGCTGCCGATTCGGGAACGGCGGTGGTTTCTGGTCGATTCCGGAACAGTGATTTTCATTGCATAGGAAGAGTACGGTTGAAGTTGCGTCAGGAACGCCCGCAGAGGCCGGTGGTGGCGCAATTCTACGTAGGGTCCCGCGCTTCGCTTCGGTATGACTGGGCTTTTCGCTCGAAATGACGGATTCAGAGCACCGCGGCTTATCCGAGGTCGCAGTGACCGGGCTAATGCGAGCTGGCGGCCACTTTCCGGATGAGGCGGGGCGCGGAGTTACGGTCGTAACCCGCCGCGCTTGCGGGCCATTGCCCGCGAGATGCGGGAAGCCGTAAAGTTCAATGAGGACTTCTTCCTCGACTGGATCACAAGCTGTTCCCGACCTGTGAACGTTCGGGCGGGGACAGGGCGAGCCATGACTCTGAAATCGCTGGTGCTTTGCTCCGATGACAAGATCGTGCGAGTGCTGCGCCGGACCCTGGGCGACCTCGAGATTGGCGTTGAGTTGTGTGCCGACGCCGACAGCGCCTTGCGCAAGCTGACCCGCGAGCGGTTTGAGGCGATCATTGTGGATTGCGCCGACCCGCGTTCAGCGGAGGTGCTGCGCAGCGCCCGGAGCGCCCTATGCAATAAGCGGGCAGTTGCGGTCGCGGTGGTCGACGCGGCGACTGGGCTGCGTTCGGTGTTCGATCTGGGAGCGCATTTCGTCCTCTACAAGCCGGTTTCGACCGAGCGCGCCAAATCAAGTTTCCGCGCGGCACGAGCTTTGATGAAGCGCGAGCGCCGGCGAAATTTCCGGATTCCCGTGCAAATTCCCGTGCTGATCCGCAAAGTGGATTCCGATGCCACCCTGCGCGTGACCACTACCGACCTGAGCGAGGGCGGGATGGCAGTGCGGATTCCGGGCCGCCAGCGGCCCACCGGCCTGTGGAAGGTGGCATTTACCCTTCCCGGGACCGAAACCTCATTCGAATTGTCTTCGGAATTTGCCTGGGAAGGGAACATGGCCCAGGCTGGGTTGCGCTTCGTGGATGTCGCTCCGGATGCGTCGCGGCAATTGTGCGACTGGCTCAAGCGCAACTCCCCGGAGACCGAGCAGGATGATCCGCCGGTCCGCTGCCAGTTGACCGATCTGAGCCTGGGAGGGTGCTATCTGGATATTTCGTCGCCATTTCCGGTATCTACGCGGGTGACTCTTTCGATGCGCGCGGGCACCGCGGAAATGCGCGCCGAAGGCGTGGTGAGAGTGATGCACCCGGAGAAGGGTATGGGTGTGGAATTCTCGCAGACTACTCCCGAACATCGCCAGGCGGTGGAGAAGTTCCTCGGCGTGCTCACCCAGAACCGGGATGTGTTGCCGGAACTGATGGTAGAGCCGGAGGGATTGGAATCCGACGCCGAGCCCGGACAAAAAAGCAGCGGCGAAATGGCGGAGTCCGAGGATCCGCTGCTGAATCTGTTCCGCAAGCAGGGCACTGTTCCGAGCGATTCGTTCCATGAAGAATTAAAGAAGCAGCGCGGACTCGCTGCCGCTGCGGGTTCGGCGTAAACCATCACAACTCACCTCACGATTCAGCTCAACCGCAATCAATAAAGCCAAGGTCAAAGGCGCCGGACAAGTGTGTCCGACTGCGGGCCAACAGATCTTCGAGTAAGTCGAGTGTCGCGGCATCGTTAACCCTTGTCGGCTCTGTCGACCACCGGCTCGAAGTTAAGAGCCAAACCCAACACCCACACGGAGAAGAATCGCTTAGCCTAAGGCAGGCCACTCAAGGGCAGGGTGCTGAGTAGAAACGAACGTGTAAATCCTGGCGAACCTGCCCTATGATAGGAATGCAGTCAGGCAGCCGCGCGCGGGCGTGGCGGAATGGCATACGCAGCGGACTTAAGGAAAACTTGAGTGCTCGTCTGGGAAACCGGCGATGCAGAACTGCTCAAAGTCGGGGAAACCTGAAATGGCAATCCCGAGCCAAGCCCGGAGAAACACCCGCCGGGAAGGTGTAGAGACTAGACGGGCAGCACCTAAGCTCCGGATTTTCCCGGGGGAAGGTGAAGGGATAGTCCAGACCGCAAACCTGACGTGAGCTTTCTAAAAGCGTCACGTTCGGGCGGCGAAAGCCGTAGACGGTATGAAAATCCGCAGGGCTTAAACGGCCCATGAGGGTTCAAGTCCCTCCGCCCGCACCACGTTTCGCACGAGATTGTCATGCAATCAATTTCATTCGCGACCAAATCTCGCGCAAAACGGCTCGTCCCAGTTGACGAGAAATGCCATTTCACTCATTGCCCCGCTCTCTTCCTGCCAAGCAGTGCGGCAAGCTTGCGGACGGCGCCTGGAATCTCCGCAGCATCCGTACCCCCAAAACCCAGGACGAAGCCCGACCGCGTAGCCTCCCCCAGGTAGTTCGGCGACAGGGGCCATAGCCACAGATTCTCGTGGGCGGCGCGCTCGGCAATTTCCACATCGTGAATCTTGTTCGGCAGGGTCACGGTCAGGTGCATGCCAGCTTCCCCGCCCAGAACCTCAACCATGGTCCCAAGTTCTTCGCGGATGCGGTCGACCAGGGCGCTCCGGCGTTCGCGGTAGAGAACCCGCATCCTGCGGATGTGGCGCGCAAAATGCCCTTCGCCAATAAAGTCCGCCAGCACTTCCTGAAAAAAGCTGGGCGGTCCAAGATCCATGGCCCAGCGCACGGTTAGAAAAGCCTCGACGAGATCGGGCGGAATGACCATATAGCCAAGGCGCAAGGCAGGAAACAAGACTTTACTGAACGTCCCCACATAGATCACGCGAGCGCTGGCGTCGAGCCCCTGCAACGATGCGACCGGCAGGCTCTCATATCGAAACTCGCTGTCGTAGTCATCTTCAATAATCCAGCTCCCCGTGGCCTGGGCCCACTCCAGCAGCTGAAAGCGGCGCGAGGCGCTCATGGTGACGCCGAGCGGGTATTGATGCGAGGGCGTCACAAACGCGGCCCGCGCTTCGGGACATCGGCGGATTCCCGCGGCCACATCCAGACCCTCGCCGTCCACGGGAACCGGCACCAGATGGCAGCCATTCAGCGCGAAGGCATCTTGGGCCAGCCGGTAACCCGGTTCTTCCACCCACACGAAACTTCCTGGATCGAGGAGAACGCGAGCCGAAATCTCCAGCGCCTGCTGCGATCCGGCAACGATCATCACCTGTTCCGCTTCGCAATGCAGCGCTCGCGCCGTTCTCAGATAGCTGGCGAGCGTTTCCCGCAGGAGCTTGAAGCCGGTGGGGTCGCCATAATGAGCCGACGCGGCGCCCATATTTCGGCAGCGGCGCGCCACCAGATTCGACCAGAGGTGGAGGGGAAATTGATCCGAAGCCACTTGCCCCACGCCGAACGCGCCTTGGCGGCGCAACCATGGGTACCTTTGAATACGGCGAAGATTCGGATGACGCGCCACTTGCCGAGGTCCGGAGCCCGTTGCCGCGAATCGCGGATTCGTTGGCCCGCTCGGCGTTGGTCTAGTCGGCGGCCCGCTCGGCGTGAGTTGGTCTGGAAGAAGACTGGAAACCACCGTTCCCGCGCCCACCCGGCTCTCAAAATAGCCTTCCGCCAGAAGCTGGGCATAGGCATTCAGCACCGGGAAGCGCGAAACTCCCAGCTCCGTCGCGAGCACCCGGGTCGAGGGAATTCGCTGCCGTGGGCGCAGACTGCCAGTAACGATCGCGGCGCGATAAGCATCATAGATTTGAGTGTGCAATGCTTTCGCAGCCTTACGGTCGACCGTGATCACGGGAACAATTCCGGAGGCTGCTCTCTTCATGCGGGCCGATCATAATGGCTATGTCAAAATCCAGTCAAGTGGGTATTGTCTCTGACCACTTTCAGGCTCACCATGGCATCAAATGACCCTCCATGCCCCCTTTACGGAGCCGAACAGGAAACCCATGGGAATCGCAATTGTTGACAAGACCGCAGCAGAACAAACGGCCTCACTGGTAGAAGCCTTCCCCTCGTTGCCACGGTTCACAAGCCCCACGCAGCCCCGGATCGCCTTCAAGGTAAAAGGACGGATTCTCTTTATCAACCCCGGCGAAGTGGTCGCGGTGGAGTCGGAAGGCAACTACGTGTGGCTGCGGCGGGAATCGGTTTCCCATCTGCTGCGCGAGTCGCTCTCGGTGGTGGCAGAAAAGCTGGAGCCTCACGGCTTCATCCGGATTCATCGCTCGGTGCTGGTGAACGCCTCATTCGTGGAAGAGATCAGGCCCTATTCAACGGGAGAATATGGTCTCCGAGTGAAAGGTGGGAAAGAATACACGGTTACCCGCACCTACAAGCGGAATCTGAAATCCCTCGCAGCATTCTGGCTGGGCACCGGAGCGTTGTTCTCCGACTGACAAAATGATGCCGCTGTGATTCGGGATTGCGGCGAAGCGCGGGATCGGTGATCATTTGACCGGATCCAATTTTCTGCTCAAATGTTCCGCCAGGGGGAAGAACGATGTCCAGTGTCACCAGACGATCTTTCCTCGAGATGGCCGCCGCGATGGGCGCGACGGCAGCGTGGGGCAGTCCATTTGGATCGAAGTCCAGCGTCGCATGGCGTGAACGTCGTGATCTTTTTCCTGAGGGAGTCGCATCCGGAGACCCTGACAGCACCAGCGTTCTGCTGTGGACCCGGCGGCGGCCGGCTGAAAAATCTAGCGAAGACCCAGCTCTGAAGTTGAACGTCGTAAAACTGAATGTTGAAGTCGCCGAAGATGAGCAGTTCACTCGTGTAGTGGCGACGGCCTCGGCTCCGGCTTCCGCCGCATCCGACTGGACGTGCCGTGTGCTGGTGGGCGGGCTCAAGGCCAGCCGTGTCTATTGGTACCGCTTCACCGATTCCGAAGGTTGTGGCAGCCGCGTGGGCCGCACAATGACCGCGCCCGATGTGAACGACGTGAGACCGGTTCGTTTTGTTTTTGTGAGTTGCCAGAATGCGAACCAGGGCGCGCAAAACGCCTACCGCAGAATGATCTTCGAAGACGAGCGCGCTCCCGAAGCGGAGCAGATCGGCTTCGTGCTGCACCTCGGCGATTTCATCTACGAGATTGTCTGGTACCCCGAGGATCGTCCGCAGGGAATGTATGACCGCCGCCTGCGCGATGTTGTCCGCTATCCGCATGGCGAAAAGATTCGCGACTTTCACATCCCGACCACGGTGGAAGATTATCGCGCCGTGTATCGCGGGTATCTGAGCGATCCCGATCTGCAGGACGCACGCGCGCGCTGGCCCTTCGTCAACATGTGGGATAACCACGAATTCAGTTGGCTGGGCTGGCAATCGCTGCAAAGGTTTGGAGGAAAAAACCTTCCGGCGCAGACTCGCAAAGTTGCGGCCAACCAGGCGTTCTTCGAATACCAGCCGGCGCGGATCACGAAACCCAGCGGGCCATCGCTCGATCGTTTCGACGCGCCACCGGTGGTCGATGCGCCGGTCACTCGTTTTGACGAGCACGGCCTCGGCCAGGAACCGAACAACCTTGCCGCCATCGGCAGCCTCAAGGGTTACCGCGCCTTGCGATGGGGCCGCAACGTGGAGCTGATCGTCACCGACCAGCGCAGCTATCGCTCCGAGACGCCCACCGATCAGCCCGAGTCAAACCCGCTTTCGAGCGACGACTTCCCCGAGTTCATGGCGGAAGATGCCATGGGAATTCTCGATGCGGGGCGAACCTACAACGGCGGCCGGCCGCCAGCATCCATCCGTTTCGGTAGTGTCGAGATCGAGAATTCTTGGAAAGACCGGCCTGCGCAGACAATTCTTGGCGCCGAGCAGAAAGCCTGGTTCCTGGAGCGACTGCGCAACTCGAAGGCGACCTGGAAGATCTGGGGCAACACCACCGCCACGCTCGACATGCGTGCCGATTTCCAAAATCTTCCGCAGGGAACGGCGAAGCCGTGGCCGGTGAACGGTTACGCCACTTCTCCTCTGGGGGATCACGGCACTGCATACGTGGAGCGCGGCGAGATCTACGACTTCGTCCAAGCCAACGGCATCACCGGTTTTGCTACAGTGGCTGGAGATCGCCACAGCTTCTGGGCAGGGCTGGCCGCGAAATCTCTCCCGCCAAGACCTTTTGTTCCGGTGGGCATCGCGTTTGTGACCGGCTCCATCTCCGCCCCGGGAATCGTCGAAGCACTGGAACACTCTTTCCCGAAAGACCATCCGCTTCGGTCACTCTATGTTGGCCAGGCACCGGACGATCACGCTCCGCAACCGACGTTGAACTTGCTCATCCGGCATGGAGTGCGCGCCTGTCTCGAATACGCGCAGACCGGCGACATCGCGAAGGCGCGAGCGCTGTCCAATCCCAACCTGTCGCCGCACGTTTCGTTTGTCGACATGGGAGGTCACGGCTACTCGGTGGTTCACGCCACCAGCGAATTCATCGAGACGGAATTCGTCTGCATTCCCCGCCCGCTCGAACGCAGCGACCGCGCCGATGGAGGCGCTCTCGCCTATCGCGCAAAATTTCGCACCAGCCTTTGGAAAAATGGTGAAGCCCCGAAACTCCAGATGCAGATTCTCGAAGGCGACCCGAAATTTTCGGTGTGATTCGCGCGTCACCCCGATAGCGGTTATGATGCTGTCCGGCCTCTCGGCCCAATCGCCGGCAATTCAGGAATTTCAAAATGCTGCGAAGCAACCGCATCACTGCAGTCCCGCGCGGTCTGAGCATCGCACTTCTGGTGAGCGGGTTTATCAATCCCGCATTCAGCCAATCCGCTCCGCCAGCACAACACACCGAACGCCCGTCCCCGCCGACGCGCGACCCGAACACTCCCGGCTATGTCACGGCGAAGGAATTGCCCGACGGCTCAGTCCCTCCGGCGAATGCGGACGGCAATTTCATTATCGGCCCGAGTCATCCTGCTCCTCCGGAAGCGACTGGCCCGAACGCCGTCCCCAAAGGGACTGTGATTGAGTTCACCATGAACTCGTCCGACAGCAAGATCTATCCCGGCATCGCGCGTGACGCCAATACCTTCGGAACCGCCGATCCCGCGGACCCGGCCAAGCTCGTCGTGACCACCAGCCATCCCGCTCCCTACACGCGAAAAGTGGCCGTCTATGTTCCGAACCAGTACGTCCCCGGCAGCGTCGCCCCTTTCATCGTCGGAGCGGACGGCCCCGACCGGCTGTTATTTGCAACTCTGGACACTCTGATCGCGCAACATAAAGTCCCGGCGATGATCGCCATTTCCATCGGCAACGGTAGCGGAGACGCGCAAGGAAGTGAACGCGGCCTTGAGTACGACACCATGTCGGGCGTCTATGCCGAGTTTGTGGAAAAAGAAGTCTTGCCTCTCGTCGAAACCCAGGCGCACGTGAAGCTCACGAAAGATCCGGACGGCCGAGCGACCATGGGCGGCAGTTCGGGAGGCTCCTGCGCCTTAATCATGGCCTGGTATCACCCAGAGCTATACCATCGCGTTCTCACTTACTCGGGAACATTCATCAACCAGCAGTGGCCTTACAATCCGCAGACGCCGCATGGCGCATGGGAATTTCACGAGCATCTCATCCCCAACAGCCCCGCGAAGCCAATACGAATCTGGATGGAGGTTGGCGACCGCGATCTTTTCAATCCCAACGTGATGCGCGACAACATGCACGATTGGGTTCTCGCCAACGAGCGTATGGCCAAGGTGCTAGCCGATAAGGGCTATCACTATCAGTTCGTCTTTGCCCGCAACGCTGGGCACGTGGACCGGGCGACAAAACAGCAGACCCTTCCCGAAGCTCTCGAATACCTCTGGCAGGGCTATCGATCTGCCGCAGCCAAGAACTGACCCCCCAGCCGGAACCGGGACGATACCACGAGCGCCCCATCTTATCGCCGTTACACTCACAACCGAGTTGCTGGAGTCCGATCGAGCTGACACGGTCCACAATCCGCTACAATCTCGTCTCTGCCAAGGAGTCAGCATCTTGCCATGAAGAAAAATGTCTGGAGAGCGGTGATTGAGGTAGGTTTTATCGTCTTCCTGTTTTACTCCAATCTTTTGATGGGAGAATTTGAGCGCTCAGGCATGGGGCAGAAGCGGGGGATGGCTTGGGCAATCAGGGATGTCTTTACTTCTGCCAATTTTGAAATCGCCACGATAGCCGCGCTCATCGGGTACATCCTTTTTGAATTTCTTCGCGAACGAGGTTCTAAGTAAACGCGGCTCTGATGGGCGGCGACAATCGGCGCTCTAACGCTGCTTTCGAACAGTGTCTACCGCACTTATTCTCGGCTTGGTCGGCGCGCTGCTGATGTTGGCGTTTCTGGCGAACCGCGTCTTCCGCGTGACCCGCGTGCCGGATGTGCTGGTGCTGATGGCGCTGGGACTGCTGCTGGGCCCGGTGCTGGGCTTTGTGGACCCGGCTCATCTTTCCTCGACTACGAATGTGCTGGGCACGCTGGCCATCATCCTGGTGCTATTTGAGGGCGGGCTGGACCTGGACTTGCGCCGCACACTGCGGCATTTTGCCGGGAGCGTGCTTTTGGCGCTGCTGGCTTACGGCTTCAGCATTGCGCTGGTTGGGCTGATTGTCCACAAGGGGCTGGGACTGCCGTTCACCACGGCGCTGGCGGTGGGCGCGGTACTGGGATGCACCAGCAGCACCGTCGTGCTGCCGGTTTTGCAACAACTGCGAGCGCGTGAGCCGGTGCGGGTCACGCTGATGCTGGAGGCTTCCTGGGGAGACGTGCTCGCGGTGCTGACGGTAGGGCTGTTGCTGGGCGCGGGGAGCCAGGGCGGAGCGGTGGCGCAGCACGTTCTGCGGAGCTTGCTGACGCAGGTGGGAGTGGCGGTGGTGTTTGCCACTGCGGCGGGAATTCTGTGGTCGCGCTTGCTGCCGGTGCTGGCGGAGGCCCGCTTCTGGCAGGTGATGACCTTCTCGATTGTGCTGGTACTGTATGCCGGTACCGAGGCGCTGGGCGCGAGCGGGCTGATCGCGGTGCTGGCCTTTGGGCTGACGCTGTCGAATTTTCCGGGGATGGATCCGCGGTTCCGTGCGGTGGAAGAGGAGTCGGCATCGCTGCAATCCCAGGAATCGCTGCTCAGCTTTCACTCTGAACTGGCGTTCCTGGTGCGCTCGTTCTTTTTCGTGCTGATTGGAGCGATTGCGGACGTGAGAAGTTTTCGCGGCCACACGCTGCTGATCGTGGGCACGCTGGGAGCGTTGTTCGTGGCCCGTTGGCTGGCGTTGCAGGTTAGCGGGTTCGCCTTCCGGAAGGTTGACGCAAAAGAGCGCGAACTGATGTTGTGGATCATGCCGCGCGGCCTGATCACAGTGGTTCTGGCGCTGCAGGTCGCGGCGGCGCGCAGTGAAGCCGGCTTCCTTTCTGCGCTGGCCTTCGCCGTGATCCTGGTGACGAACGTTATGGTGGTGGTGGGGAGCTTGCGAGCCAGCCGGGATGCGGCACAGGTGCAAGAGAATGCGGCGGCTGAGACGGCGGAGGCTCAACTCGGCGAGGTGCCGGCGGTTAAGGTTGTCCCGGTGGATCCCGTGGCAGCTGCTGCTGCTTCCAGACGATGGATATTGGATGCCACCATGCTTGTTCTGCTGGGACTGAGCGCGTGCATCTTGTGGTACGGCAACCAACCCCCGGAACGGCGTCCCCGCACCTTGCAGCACTGGGTACAGCTGCTGCATTTGCGGCGGTCGCGTTGATTCGGCCGAATGCCTTTCAGCGGTGGGAATCAAATTCGATTTTGACGGTCAGGGTTTCTTCGGATGGGGCGGGAACGTAACGCCATTGCTTGATTGCCTTCATGGTGGACTGACCCAGAATCGGGCTTCCGCCCAGCAGTTTTGTGCTCTTTACCACTCCGCTGGGCTCGACCTCGACCTCGACTCGCACGACTCCGCCGATGTAGAGCCGCTTCAGGGTTTCAGGATATTCAGGCTCTACGCGACTAATCAACTTTCTATCTTTGGAGTTCTGCTCCTGAACCTGCGCGGCGAAAGGCACGGCGCCGAGAGGCACGGTGATCACAAGCAGACTTAGCGTGACGAGGAACCTGCGTCCACTGCTTGCCCGACAGCTCTCAACTTCGCTCTTCAACATGTTCAGTCCTCGCAATGTTCAGTTCTCGCAATCAGGATCGCCCAATCAAGATCAGGGCAGTTCGACGGTCAATCGGTAAACTTCCTGCGTGCTGCGGTCGCGAACAAACATCCAGGAGCCGTCGGCAGCGCGGCCGGTCCACAGGCCTAGGGGGCCGAGGTAACGGTCGATGCCGTCAAGCACGAAAACTCGCTCCGCCTGGCTCTCGCCTATTTTCACTCTTCGAATCGACTCATCGTCGGTGACTAGATCGTCGAAGTAAAGGTAGTGGCTGTCGGCGGACCACACTGGATAGTTCACCGCGCCTGCCGGCTCGGTCAGCCAGTCCGACCATTTCTGGGTTTGAAAATCGAACAGCTTCACCGTCGTAAGATCGGGCGAGAGCGCGGCAATGTACCGTCCGTCCGGCGACCAGCGGGGGCTGAATAGCCCGTCGGACCCGGGAACGGTCACGATCTTGTGGGTTTTCACGTCTACGATTCGAATATTTAGCCCTGCGGTATCGTGCAGGAAATATCCAAACATGATGCGAGTGCCATCCGGCGACCAGCTGGCGTCGACCTGGTTGCGGCTCTCTGCCAGAACTTCTTCAGAGGCTCCGCCGTCCGCGGGGATGACTGCGATCTTCCAGGATTTTCCCGGCTGCATGGTGACGTAAGCGATATGCTTTCCGTCGGGCGACCAGTGCGGCAAGGCGGCGCGTTCGGGGCTTGACGTGAGCTGTTGCTTTTCGGTGCCGTCGGCGCGGCACTTCCACATTGTGCCTTCGGGAATTGCTACATAGGTAATCCACTTGCCATCGGACGAAAAGTCCAGGTCAGTGGCTGAAACTCCGGAAGCGACGGGAACGAATTTCTTCTTGTCGGGGTCGAACTTCACGGCCTCAACGGACGGTTGAACCCCGATCGCCCAGAGGTTCTTGTTGTCCGCGGCCGGGGAAACATTTCCGAATGACATGGGACCGCTGGTCAGTGGAACCACGGCCGCCGAACCGGCGTTAGTATTCCGCCCGGAATCCGGTAGTGCCCACAACGTGGTGATGGTGGTCGGAGAACTCTGAGTCGCCTGGAAAATGTAGTAGCGGCCGTCGGGCGTCCAGCTGCCGCAGCATGCCGCGGAGCCGTATTGCCAATCGGCGAGCAGGGCATGCGGGTTTGATCCGTCACGGCCAATCTCCCAAAGTGAAGTCTTGTTCTGCGCGACATCCCCCACCGTAAAGCGGATGCGTTGACCATCGGGAGAGAAGCGAGGCGCAAATACAGACCCGTTTGCGGTGAAGAGTTCGCGCACTTGCGTTCCGGTTGCGCTGGCCACATAGAGAACCGAGCCTTTGCCAAAGGCGAGGTGCTGGCCATCCACAGACCAGGCGGCGTCGCGGCCGGTTAGCGTGCCCACTCGCTCGGGAGATCCGCTCGCGACCGGCAGCGTCCAGAATTCATGGTCGAGAGATCCGCCCTGGATCGGCGACACCAGCAGTTTGGTGTGATCGGGCGAGAGATCGAGCGCCTGGAGATTTGAAAAAGGGCTGGAAACCAGCGATCGATCGGAACGTTGCAGCGACACCTTGGCAATCACATGACGCGCGGCCGGCCACTCGGTGACATAAAGATTGGAATCGTCCGACAACAAGTTGGTCTTGCTGACTCCGTCATGCGTAATCTGCTCGACCGAAGTCACCCTGGGCAATGCCAGCGACGATCCGCGCGCGAGGCTCCAGGGAAAAGCGCCGGTGACGGCAATGATTCCGACAAGCGTGACAAAGGCGAGAAGCGAAGAGATTTTGAGTGCCGATACTTTCCCATGCTCGGTGGTCATGGGCGCATGCTAGCAGGGAGTCGTTCCGGGAAGGTCCCGAAAGCGGAGTTGCGGATTACGAGCGTAACGTCGCTGGGGAGTATTCCGGCTCACCGCCAAGTCGCCACGCGCGAATGCAAAAAGCGGCGGAGCTGTTATGCTCTGCCGCTTCTGGTCGTTTTTCCTACGCTTCTAATGCGCCGAGATTCGATCCGCCGACCAAAGTCGGCGCCTGCTGGTTAATGGTGTTCGCCGCCGCCGTGTTCGCCTCCACCATGCGCTGCCGCGGCGTGCGGGGCTGCGTGGGATGCACCATGCGGTGCGCTCCTATGGGCTGCTACGGCATGCCCGCGTGCTCCCACTGCTGGGCCGCGCCCGCGATTGGCTGCATAAGCGCGCCCGTTTCCACGGCCGGCGACGTACCTTCCTCCTCTGGCGCCCTCGAAGCGATGTTCGCCCCAGCCGTGGCCGTAGCCCCAGTTCGCCCAGGGGCCCACGCCCAGAAAGACGCCGTTATAGAAATAGCCCGGCCCATAGAAGCCGCTGGGCGCGCAGCCATACGGTGCATAGTTGTAATAGCCATAGGAACAGACCGGCTGAACGCCGATGCTGACGCTAACTTGCGCGCTGGCAGTGGGCGCCAGCACCAAGGGGACGAGCAAGGTTGCCGTTCCGGCCAGAAACAGACTGCGCATGGCGAGCTTACGACTCCAGCGCGCTACGCTTTTCACTTGCCACATATTGTTATCCTCCCAAACCTCTGTTTTTTCTGTTTCTCAATCTCTCGAACCGAGCGTTCGATCCAAACTAGATAGTTCAACTATCGGCTTGGGGCGTCGGAATAGATGGTCAATATGGACCGTCGCGCGGAATGGCCGGCTTTTGGGGAGTTGTCGGAGGACCGAAATGGGAATGCGGCGTGGGCGGCGGGGCTCAGTTTGCCGTCGTGACGGGGAAGGCTGTCGAGCTTCGCTCGACGGACAGCCGAGGGCGGCTGTCCCCACACGAGCATCCTGGCGGCCGTCACTTCATAGGGATTGCGTGAGCAATCTAGAGGTACTGGAGCCACCAGTCGTTTCGGCTGGCCTTGAGCGCGGCGAACCAGCGGCAGGCGAAATAGAGCAGGAAGATGGCAATCGCCCATATCAGGTAGAGAAGGGGAAGGCTCCAGACGTAACCCGGTGGCGGCTCGGGATTGCCCATGGGATGGTTGGTGAAGAGCCACGGGCTGACGTAGCCGAGGCGGATTTTCGACACGACTAAGGCGAGCACGTGGATCAACGGGATGTGAAGCATGTAATAGAAGAAGGGCACGCGTCCGAAAAGAGTGATTCCGCGGGCGACGGCGCCGTTGAGGCCCTCGGCCAGCGGGATCAGCGTGATGATGGGGCCGAGCGTCATCAACAGGAAATCGAGCGACGCGGGATATTTCGCGGTGTTCAGAAACGAAAAGAGCGCGGGCATGGGCGGAGCACCAATGCGTCCCACGACGGAAGCATGCCAGGGGCGCGGGTCGCCGTAGAGGTTGAATCCGCGCAGAATCAGGAAGAGTGCGATGGCGGAGAGTCCGATAGCGAAGCACAGGTGTTTTCTGCGCGTGGGCTCGAAGGTCATAATTTTGCCGAAGGCGTAGCCGGCAGCCATCACGCCGATCCACGGGATGATGGAATAGAGAACTATGAGGTTGGGTCCGTTCGCGCCAAACTGGACCGGGCCCGCGAAAAAACCCACATAGAAGATTTTCCAGAGGCCGGAGAGCGGATTCTGGTCGAAGCCATCGAGCAGCTTGCCGAGATGCGAATCCATCAGGTTGTGAGCGGCGATGATGATCACGCCGATCGCGCCGACCACCGGCAGCGGGAGTCTTACTAATCCGGCCATCAGGATCATGCAGCAGCCAATCACCCAGATAACGCCTGCCATCTCGTAATGCCGGAAATCAAAATTGAAGGTCCAGGCGACGCGCAGGAATGTGAGTTCAAGAAAGATAAGCCAGGCGCCGCGGATCAGCAGATATTTCGACACGCCGCCGTGCACATCGCCGTGCTTGCGAGCGTAGAGGAAGATGCTGGTCCCGGCCAGGAAGATGAATGCGGGGGCGCAGAAGTGGGTGATCCAGCGGGTGAAGAAGATTCCCGGGGTGGGGCCTCCGGCTGGGAGGCCCGAAAAGACGCGCACATGGTCGATGGCCATCACGATCATCACTGCGCCGCGAATGAGATCGATGGATGCGATGCGCGATTGCGTGGGGGTGGCTGCGAGCGGAGGCGGGGCAGTGCTCATGAGTTTGCTCCGGGGCGCGGGAACCGTGAAACGATAACATGGGGGAAGAAAATCCCGCCACGTGCAAGTTTCTTCGTTCGCTGCGCGGTAATTGGTCCGCGAGTGCACGTTCGTAATTTGAAAGTGGCATGAGAGGTGGTCAGAATGAACCTAACGCCACTTCAAGAGCAGCGACAAAAAAGCTGCGAACAAAAAAGAGCAGCGATGAAAAGCTTCCCGCCTGGGAACACGTCGCTGACATCAACCCACCCTGGCCAGTTGGAAGTGAGTCATGTCTCGGCTAAAATCGAAAATTCTCTGTATTGATGACCATTGGAATGGACTTATTGGCCGGAAGATGTTGCTGGAAAAAAACGGCTACGAAGTTCTGGAAGCTAGCGGCGGCGACGAAGGGCTGAAGCTGTTCCGCTCGAATCGGGTGGACGCGGTGGTGCTCGACTACCAGATGCCTGGCATGAACGGCGACGTGGTGGCCGCGAAGATGAAGCGGATCAAATCCAGCGTCCCGATCATGATGTTATCCGCCTACGAGCCCCTTCCAAAAAACAAATTGAAGGCCGTGGACGCCTTCTTATCGAAGTCGCAGCCGACCGATAAGCTTCTATCGAACCTGCAGCACATGATCGATGGGCGGACGAAACCGTTTTTCCACCGCTGGCTCGATCTGTGGAGAGACCGCAATCAGGGGGTGAAACATTGAACCTCTTGAAGCGCTTTCTGGGGAACTGGTGCGTACATCGGTTTGCGTGGCCGCGGATCGATGCCAATGACCGTCACTACCAGATTTGCCTGCTCTGCGGAACCGCCTACGAATACGACTGGAGAATGATGCAACGGACGAACCGTGTGGTGGTAGACCCGACTTTGGCGAACGTGCTGATGCGTCCTGAAATTAGATCTTAGCAGCAGAATTGTTCACCACGCAGTTGGGCATACCTGCGAGAAAATTCGGCGGCACAACCCCTGGGTGGCGCAATCACTCCCGTTCGAATGTGACCAGCGCCGCGCTTGCCGCGGGAAGTTCGAGAAACGCAATTCCGTTTTCCACGGGTGGTATTTCTTCGCGGGCCACCGACCACGCACCTCCGGGTCCCACCGTAGATCCGCCGAAGGTGGTATCGGTTGTGTCGTCCACTCGCGGGGCGTAGAGGCGAAGAAAACTGACGCGCGGTGCGCGCTGTCTGGCATCGATAGTAAGACGAACGTTGCGATCCAGATTCTTGTTGAACACCGCTACGTTGAGCGCACCGGTGTTGCTGCGAATGCCGTACGCCGTGAGCAACGGCGCCTGTTCCGGCTGATCGATCTCGCTTTCCACCAGTTGTCCCGCTCCGGCCTGCGCAAATAACAACATGCCGTAATAGATTGGCCGCGCGAGCAATCCATGTTCGCGCGTTCCGGCAATCGGCGTGTACCAGCCGTAACCTCCGCCGTGAAAGTTGATGCCCAGGCCGCCGGCAGATGCGAGCTGATACATGAGATCGGCACCCCACAGAGCCGACGCGAAGGTGTCGCTGACTCCGGCCTTGCCTCCCTGATAACAGGAATTCGTTTCCGCCAGCCGGAAGGGCAGGCCAGATTCGTGCATGGTCTTCTTCATGCCTTCGAACTCGGCTTGCAGCCTGGGATTTGGCCGGAGCAGCCGCTCGATCGTCATCGCAGGATCGGTGGGCGGGCCCTCCGCGTAATAATGCTGCGACAGGAATACCGCTTCATTTTTGAATTTCTTGGCGAAAGGGACGAGCCAGTCGTTGTTGAAGGCCGTATCCGGTCCGGCAAAGGGCGCATTGGGGACGCGTGCCCGGATGGTCTGGTAGAAACGCTGCCAGTCGCCGGCGAATTGCTTAAAGTCATAGTCCGATTTGCGAATGCCGTTGCGGAAGAAAAGGTCGGGCTCGTTGCAGAGTTGGAACGCAATCAGCTTTGGACCGGCAACGTCCATCACGTAAGCAGCCTCTTCGGCCGCGTCCTCGGCGGTGCCGGTGCCCATGTTCAGGCCGTAGATCAGCTTCCAGCCGCAAGCGTCGAGGAACTCGCGCAGATTGCGAATGGCCTGCGGCGAAATATTCACCGGCGCAGGCGCTTTGTGTCCCGTGTCCGGGCCGACGGCCAAACCAAACGCAATGGGATTCGCTTTGTCTCCCGTGCGCATGCTCTCGACGTTCGGCAGGTTCGCGGGCTTCGAGGGATCGGGAGTCCAGTAGCAATACTCGCTGGTGTTGCCGCCGATCCGCAAAACGCCTGCCGTTCCCAGCCGCCGCATAAAACCCGCCAGCTCCGCATGGTCGCCAGAGAAAAAACGCGGATTCCCGAGCTGAGCCGATTCATAACTCAGTCCGGTGAAGTCGTCACCGATTTTGTTGCCGAGCCGGTCGGAGCGAACCGTGAGCCGGATGGAAGCGGTCGGGTTAACCTGGGCAAAGGCTCGTGGGTTTTGAAAGGCAACCGCAGAAGCGGCAGAGAGGCGAATAAAATCGCGACGATTCATTGCTACAAATTCGACCACAGCGCGTGGGTTGGAAGCAAATTGCCAGGAGATTCCGACGCTCGAGCTTCAGTTCCGGACCAGCTCCTGGCGATGTTTACTTCCGCCCGGCGGCGGCAGAAAGCTGCTTCTTGATGCTCTCAAGCTTCACCAATAAAGGTTCGGGGCCCTGATCCAGAGCGAGCTCTGATTTTTCCAGGAAGGCGAATGCGCCGTCCTTCTCCAGTCTTGCGGCGTTCTTGTTAGAGAGGCCACTCATCACCACCACCGGAATCGCCGCCGTCGTGGGATCGAGTTTCAGCGCCTTCAGCACATCGGGTCCGCTTAATTTCGGCAGCAGCATGTCCAATAGAATCAGATCAGGCAGGTTTTCTCGTGCCAAACGCAGGCCTTCTTCGCCGTCGGCCGCGCTCGTCACCTCGTAACCGGCACGGACCATGCCGCGCTCCGTGGCCAACCTCAGAAACTTGCTGTCTTCCACGAGTAGGATCTTCATCTTGGCTGTTTGGAGGGCGCCGCGTAGCAGGTTCAGCGATTCGCGGAACGAACCACACTCTCTTTAGCTTCTATCGTCTGTTCGGCCGGTTTGCATTAGAGTGAGGATTCATCGGCGGGATCTTGCGGGGCATCGACCAAACGGTCGCGCTTCGCTCCGGCCGTTCCTACCTAAGCACCTTGAGATGGCGGGATTCGACGATTCCCTTATAATGACCAAGCCTTGCCCGGCGCGGAGCTTAAAATTCGGTGTGCCGGGATTCCGAATTGCTGCCTTCGTGGTCCGATGGTGATTCACTGCATGGACGTAAAACCGGGGATGGAAGTGGCGTGTCTCACCGACGTAGGCCGCCAACGGGAAAACAACGAGGATTCCTGTCTCTATTGGGAGCCGCAGGACGAAGGCGACTTTCTTCGTAAAGGCCGGCTCGCCGTGATCGCCGATGGCATGGGCGGCTATGAAGGTGGGCAGGAAGCCAGCCGCCTCGCCGTAGAAACGGTTCGAGAAGTCTACGACGAGGCTTTCGAAAAAGATCCGCAGCCGGCGTTGGCCAAAGCATTTGCCTCTGCGCATGAGCGCATTCAGAACTATGCTGAGTCGCATCCTGAACTCCGAGGCATGGGAACCACGTGCACCGCTTTGGTGATTCGGGGGCATGAACTATTTTTTGCGCACGTCGGCGACAGCCGGCTTTATCTGATCCGCGGCTTCGTACTTTCGCGCCTGACGCGAGACCACTCTTATGTGGGGCGGCTGGTGGAGAACGGTATTGTTCGCGCCGAAGATGCGGAATCGCATCCGCAACGGCACATTCTGACCGCTGCCCTGGGATCGGGAAACGAAGTGGCGGCTGACGTCTCGCAGCAGCCGGTTCCGCTGCAGGCGGGCGATACGCTGGTGCTTTGCACCGACGGTCTTTGGAGTGTGGTGAACGAGCGCGAGGTGGTAACGATAGTCAATGAATTCGATCCGGAACAGTGCTGCCGGGCGCTGGTGAACAAGGCGCTGGAACGAGGCGGTCCCGACAACATTACAGTACAGGTGATCCGCGTGGGAGTGGAGACGGACTGACGCGCTAAATCCTGAACGGGCTGGACCTGCGACAGAACTAATTCCTCCCAAAAACTGCAAACTGGTTCACAACGGTGAGATCGGACCGATCTCCGGCGGCGGGCAAGTTATTCAATACAAAGTGGATTCGAGAACGCCCGCGTGCAGCGATGGGTCGCCGGCGTGCATCGTCCTGCAGGTCGATAAAGTCTAGCTAGTTAGTCGTATTTATGGCAAAATCGGAAGCCTTATGAAAATCTCGCAAAAGGGACTGTACGGGCTGCAGGCCATGATGATGCTGGCCCGCCATCACCACCAGGGCGCCATCAAGATCCGCGACATTGCCTACGAAGAAGACTTGCCGGAGAAGTTTCTGGAACTGATTCTGCTGGAATTGAAGAATGCGCGGATGGTCGAGAGCGTGCGCGGGGCCAAGGGCGGCTACCAACTGCGGCGCGAGCCAGGCGAGATCCGGTTAAGTGAGATCATCCGCCTGATTGACGGACCGCTGGCGCCCTTTGGCGATGCCGAGCAACTGCGCGTGCTGATCGATCGCGATCTGCCGCATCGGGCGCTGTATCAGGTTTTTCTGGACGTTCGCGATGCCGCGGCGAAAATTCTGGAACACACCACCTTGGCAGATTTGATTGTGGAGCCCGGCCCGCGCTCGAGCAAAGGCTCCAAGCGGCACCGCGCCCTCAAGAGGGAAGCGGGCAGCGTTCTGCCCATGGTGGTCGGGAGCGGCAAGGGTGAGTGAGAGCTTCCTGGCGAAACGCTACTTCTAGCGCGTCTAAAGGGTGTTTAACAATCTCATGAGTTCACGGCGCGAGTTTCTGAAGAAAGCATCTGGCGCAGCATTGGCAACGGTTGTTGCGCCCGCAATGCTGACTTGGGCGCGTCCTTTGCCGCAGGGGCAAGCCGTGGACGTTCCCGGGGAAGACGGGATGATCCTGCGGTCGTTCCGGTTCGTGGACCTGGAATCTCCGGTCGAGTATTTCAACAGTTGGCTCACGCCGGCTCCTCACTTCTTCGTGCGCAACCACATGCACGAACCGAGCGAACTCGACGCGGACGACTGGAGACTCACCATTGAAGGGGAGGTCGAAAAGCCATTCACATTGAAGCTAGCGGAGCTCTCTAAGCTCGAGACGCACGCGGTGGTGAACACGCTGGAATGCGCGGGCAACGGCCGAAGCCTGCAGCGGCCGCAAGTTCCCGGCATTCAATGGGGCAAGGGCGCCGTCGGCACAGCGCGTTTTTCTGGACCGCGACTTCGCGATGTGTTGCAGCGCGCTGGAGTGAAGGCGAGCGGCAAGCATGTGATGTTCCGCGGACTCGATGAAGTTCCGGGCAAAGTTCCACCGTTTATTCGCAGCATCCCGATCGAAAAAGCGCTCGATTCTGACACGCTGCTGGCGACTCACATGAATGGCGCGGCCCTTACCAAGCATCACGGCTTTCCCGCGCGAGCCCTGGTTCCGGGCTGGATTGGCGCGGCTTCGTGTAAGTGGCTCACCGAGGTCAAAGTGCTGGAAAACGAATTCGTCGGCAACTTCATGAGTCCAGGCTATCGTTTTCCCAATCAACCCGGGAAGCCGGGAGAGGCCGTGAAGCCCGAAGATACCCACCCGTTGACCGCACTGAACGTGAAGTCAGTGATCTCGGGCCCCGGCGACGGCACGAATATCAGAACTGGAAAAGTAGACGTGCACGGGGCAGCGTGGGCGGGTGAGGCCGATGTGGTGAAAGTGGAGGTCTCTACCGATGGTGGCGCAACCTGGGCTCCAGCGAACCTTGGCCGCGAGCAGGCTCGCTACGCTTGGCGCCTCTGGAACTTTGAGTGGAAGGCTAAGGGCGGCGACTACACGATTCTTTCGCGCGCTACCGACAGCCAGGGACGCGTTCAGCCCGCCGCGCCGGTCTGGAATCCCAGCGGCTATCTTTACAACGCGGTCGATCAGGTAAAAGTCCATGTTGCGTAACAAGGCGTTTGGTAATGCTCCGCTGCGGTTCCGGCGATGGTTATCCCGGGCGACTTTCTGCGCTGCGGTGATTGTGGGAATGCCGGCGGCGACATTACCATTCTGGGCATTATCGGACAAGCTACTACCGGCAAAGGTAACGGAGGATCTGCCGGCCGGGGCAATGCAGGCAAAGGCTACGACCGCGTGTCTGGAATGTCATGAAGCGCGCATCATCCTGCAGCAAAGATTGAGCAAGGGTGCATGGACCAAGGAAGTGGACAAGATGGTGAAGTGGGGCGCGGTGGTCGATGCCAGCGATCACGATGCGCTGATTGATTATCTGAGTACGAACTTCAGTCCCGATCAACCCGCATACGAGGCGCCGCGGACTGCTGCCGAGAGAATCACATCCGAAAAGAGCGCGGGAAAACCCTCGAAATAGAATTGCAAAAAGCAAAGCGCCACCGACCCAGTGTCCAGAGGTTTCACGGACGCTACGGCAGCGCTGCCCTTGATGAACCCAAACTGACGAGAAAAGTATAGAAACACCACTGCACCGATCCTAGTGCATAGTAGGGTACTCGGAGGTTAATAGCCGGAAGCGTAATACAAGCGACCTTAATCCCCACGCAGCTAACGCTTTTCCTGTGTTCCCCCTGTGTCCTCTGTGGTTGAGCCTTTCTCCGGCCTCAGTAGAGGAAACAGAATCACGTCGCGGATGGTGTGCGAGTCGGTCAGCAGCATGCACAGCCGGTCCACACCTACGCCCACGCCTCCGGTCGGCGGCATCCCGTACGCCAACGCGCGGATGTAGTCTTCATCCATCTGGTGGGCTTCTTCGTCGCCGCGCTCACGCTCCTGCAATTGCGCTTCAAAGCGGCGGCGTTGATCCTCGGGATCGTTGAGTTCGCTGAACCCGTTGGAAATTTCCATTTGCCCGGCATAGATTTCGAACCGCTCCGTCCAATCGGGTTCATCCGGTTTCTGCTTGGAGAGCGGCGATATCGCGGTAGGGAACTCGTAGATGATCGTTGGCTGCGTGAGATGCTCCTCGGCCACCGCCTCAAATAGACTCGCGATACCTCTGCCAAGGTTCTGATTTTTCTGCACCTCTGCCAAAACATCGCGGAAGGTATGTTTGACCCGCCGGGACTCCGGATGAGGATCGCCTTTGCCGAACGGAATCTGTTCGCGCGTCTCGGTGGCGAACTGGTAAGCGTTCTCAAGTTTGCGCACGAACGCTGTCAGGTCCGCAAAATCCAACATAACCGGCTTCGCGCCCGCGGCCTCAGGCCAGAAACCAATGATCGCCTCGCGCATGGTCATGCGCCGCCAGTTGGCCCAGTCGATCTCGGGAGTTTTGCTCTCGCCTTCTCCCGCATCGCGTCTTGCTAACTCGCCCCTCGCTAGTCCGCTCCTGGCCATTTGGAGATCGAGGAGGTCGCCCTCGCGATCCGTCATCGTCCACTTTGTCTTCGTGCCGCCGGTCACATCTTTCGCGGCCTGGGTGATGATTTCCTGCGTGAGGTCCATCACGCCCTGGTAATCCGTATAGGCCTGATAGAACTCGAGCATAGTGAACTCGGGATTCCATCGCCAGCCCAGGCCTTCATTGCGGAAGTTGCGGTTGATTTCATACACGCGATCGAATCCGCCGACGATCAGCCGCTTGAGATAAAGCTCGGGCGCGATGCGCAGGTACAAATCCATGTCGAGCGTATTGTGGTGCGTGACGAAGGGCCGCGCCACGGCTCCGCCCGCGATGGGCTGCATCATCGGCGTTTCGACTTCGACAAATCCATGCGAGTCCAGAGTGCGCCGCATCGACTGCACCAGCTTGCTGCGCTTCAGAAAAACCTCACGCACTTCGGGATTGACGACGAGGTCGACGTAACGTTGCCGGTAGCGCAGTTCAACGTCCGCGAACCCGTGCCATCTCTCGGCCCCACCGGGGGTAGCTGCGTCGGCTTCGATTGCCTTGCCCACAGGCAGCGGCAGCAAATCTTTGCTCAAGAATGCGATCTCCTCGACGTGCACCGTGAGTTCGCCGGTACGGGTGCGAAACAAATATCCGCTGACGCCGATGTGGTCGCCTAGGTCGAGCAGTTTGTAAAGCTCGAACCCCTTCTCACCAACAGCATCTTTTTTCACGTAGATTTGCAGTTTCTGCCCGTCCTGCTGCAGGTGAGCAAACCCGGCCTTGCCCATCAGGCGAATCGCCATGATGCGTCCGGCCACGCGCACGTTGACGCGCGGGGCTTCAAGCTGTTCCGAGGTCTTCGGTAGGTAGTCGGCCAGAATCTGCGGAATAGTGTGCGTGAACTGGTATTGGCTGCGGTACGCGGGCTGGCCGAGGGCCTCAATCTTCTTCAGTTTCTCGAGCCGCAGTGCGTAGATTTCGTCGTCGAGTGCCAAGAGACTCCTTTGAGCAGGGAATCGCGCTGCAACCGCGGCGCAGAGATCGATCACACAAGATCATGAAAACTGTGAAACGCGATTATAAACAACCCGGAGCCGGCGTATCGGCTTGCGTGTACCGTAGTACCATGGTACATTGGTACGCATGGACGAACAGAAGCTGGTGGTCGAACGGGTGCAAACCGGAGTTCGCATCGAGAAGCGAATTCTGAAAGTGCTCAAGGCGTTTGCCGAATACCATGATATGACGCTGGGCGACGTGCTGGAGGGTATTGTGCTGCACGCCTTCGACGGGAAGACGCCTTTCAGCCCGGCATCGCTGGAGCGCATCCAGGCGTTGAAGAAATTCTACGAACTGGATCTCGACTCCAGCGCCAGCCACCGGCTCAAAGAGATCAAGGGCAGAACGACGCGCAAGCGGGCTGCAGAGAAATAAGGAAGAGAACGAAATGGCCGACCAACGCAGCAAGATTGCCCTCACCGGTTTGCAGTGGACCCTGGGCGTCGTAATTCTGAGCGAATCCGTTTTGTTTCTCCTGCCCAGTGCGGCCCGTGACTTTGCGCGAACTCACATGCCAAATTTTGTGCGGCTGATTCTGGGTTGGGGAGAGATCGCCGGCTCGGTCCTGCTTTTGATTCCGCGTACTTCGATTCGCGGCGCCTGGTTTCTGGCGGCTGTGTTTGGGCTCGCGATCGTCATTCACCTTCTGCACGGCACCTACAATGTGGGTAATTTGGTGATCTATGCGGCGGCTGCGTGGGCCGTTGCAGTCGGCAAGGGGACATAAGGTGTCGGACATGGTTACCCGGGGCGTTCGTGCCATGACCAACGAAGAGCTGATTCTGCGCTTCGAATCCAATATCGTCCCTGGCGACCCTTTCCCTCACGCCGACCATGTCCGTCTGGCGTTTGCGTATCTGTGTCGATATCCGGTTCTGCAGGCGCTGGATAGATTCGCGACAGCTTTGAAGCGCTTCGCCGAGGCTCGCGGCAAATCGCAGCTCTATAACGAAACCATCACCTGCGCATATTTCTTTCTGATCCGCGAACGCATGGCCCGCAGCGGCGGCGCGGAGTGGGAAGAGTTCGCCCAGCAGAATCCCGATCTGCTTATCTGGAAGGACGGCATCCTCAGCTGCTACTACCAGGAAGTCACGCTCAAATCCGATCTGGCTCGAACTGTGTTTGTATTTCCGGATAAATGCTGCTGACTTGCGTAGTCGACAATGCGCAACGCGCCGCACCACCACCTGGCTTTTCCTTGAAGTGGAACGGCATCGGCGCTACTATGGCGTGCTGGCTCGACAAAAAAAAACCTATGCCGCAAAATTACGTTCCCATCTTCATCTTCATCGCACTGGTTGGCGTGATGCTGCCGGTTACGTTGCTGGCCGCGAAGCTGGTGCGGCCGGATAATCCCAGCAAGACCAAGCTTATGCCGTACGAATGCGGCATTGACCCTATCGACAGTGCTCGCGGGCGCTATACGGTTCGGTATTACATCATCGCGATTCTTTTCGTGGTCTTCGATGTGGAAACCATTTTTCTTTTTCCCTGGGCGGTGAAGTTTAAAGCCTTCGGCCTGTTTGGCCTCATCGAGATGCTGATCTTCCTGGCCATCCTGATTGTGGGCTACATCTGGGTGTGGAAGAAAGGCGCGCTGGAATGGGTGTAACCCCGGCGACTCCCGCGGGCGGCCCCACGGACACGTTCAGCGCCAGTCGCTGGACGCATGGCAATTTTCTGTTTCCCACACGTCTGGTGGTGAGTCCGCAACGCGTGAGCCGGGTGAAATCGCGTTTCTTCGGCAGCAACGAAGAGAGTATCGCCATGTCGAAGGTAGCGTCGGTGCATATCTCGACCGGAGTGTTCTGGGCAGAGATTCGTATCGAATCCACCGGCGGAACCGATCCCATAACCAGCCACGGTCATCGAAAGGCTGACGCGCAACGCATCCGCGCGCTGATTGAGGCGTACCAGGCACAGGCTCGCGTCTAGCAAGAAACGACGCGCGAAAAATTTACAAGTTCTTTCCCGGCAACCTCGTTGACACCGTTTCTCCAAGCTGATAAAAGTTAACGTTCTTTGCAACGCAGACTGCGCCGAAGTCTGCGCGTTCGCCAGGTATGCCGGACGAAACCAAACCGCCCGCTCCACCACCGCCTGAAGGTGCGCCGAAGCCCACGGCGGATCAGGTTGCCGCCCCGACTCCTCCGAAACCGGTTGCTGCCGCGATCGCGGCTCCGGCTACTGCCAAGCCTCCTGCCCCCGCCGCCGCACATGCTGCTCCAGCGAAGCCGACCGCTCCCGTGCCCACTCAGTGGGATTCGCCCATGGTCGCGAAATTCAAACAGCAATACGGCTCCGGTGTCGAGCCGCTGACGCATCTCGGGCAGAACTACATGGTGGTCGACCGTTCGCTCATCTCCGAAATTTTGCAGGTCCTGCACAACGAAGAGCAGTTCGATTACTGCGTGGATCTCACCGCGGTGCATTATCCGCAGCGCGAAAAGCAGTTTGATGTGGTGTGGGTGCTTTATTCCTTTCCGCGCAACGAGCGCATTCGCGTAACCACGCGCATCGCCGATTGCGAGACTCTGCCGAGTTCCGTCCCCATCTGGCCGACGACGAACTGGCTGGAGCGCGAAGTGTACGACATGTTTGGCATCAAGTTTGACGGGCATCCGGACATGAAACGCATCCTGCTGCCCGAGGGCTGGAAGGGCCATCCCCTGCGCAAGGACTACGGCATCCTGCAGCAGGATAATGAATGGGTGCAGATCAACCTTGGAATTGAAAGCGGACAGTAAACCGGAGCAATGACCGACCCGAACACACTCTCGCCGCTCGATCTCGAAACGCCGGACAAAACGTTTCTCGACGCGAACGAGCTGGTCATCAACATGGGCCCGCAGCATCCTGCGACCCACGGTGTGCTGCGCGTAATTCTGCGGCTGGATGGCGAAAAGGTAATGGGCCTCGAGTGCGTGATCGGCTACCTGCATCGCGGCGTCGAGAAAATTGCCGAGAACCGCACCTACACAATGTTCAATCCCTACGTCGACCGCATGGACTATGTGGCCGCGGTCTCGAACGGCCTAGGATACTGCGAAACCGTCGAGAAACTGCTCGCCGTGGAAGCCCCGCCGCGCGCGCAATACATTCGCGTCATCCTGACCGAGTTGAACCGCATGGCCAGCCATCAGCTTTGGCTGGGCACGCATGCACTCGATATCGGCGCCATCACACCATTGTTCTATACCTTCCGCGACCGCGAAGAAATTCTCAAGATTTTCGAAAAATATTGTGGCGCCCGACTCACCACGCACGCCTTTCGCATCGGCGGGTTGCAATACGAAGCCTACGAGGGCTTCGAGCAGGACGTGAAAAAGTTCGTGAAGTTCGTCGCGCCGAAGATTGACGAATACGAAGAACTGCTAACCACGAATCGCATCTGGGTGGAGCGCACCAAGGGCGTCGGCGTTATCTCCGCCAAAGACGCGATCGCGCTCGGCGTAACCGGACCGGTGCTGCGGGCCAGCGGCGTGAAGTGGGATTTGCGCAAAGCGCAGCCTTACGCTAACTACAAGAATTTCGATTTTGAAATTCCCACCGGACAGAACGGCGACACCTATGACCGGTATCTGGTCCGCATGGCGGAATTCCGCCAATCGCTGCGCATCATTCAGCAGGCCGTGGAGGGGCTGCCCGAAGGCCCGGTCATGGCGAAAGTTCCGAAAGTGATGAAGCCGCCGGTGGGCGAGGTCTACCACTCCATCGAAGCGCCGAAAGGCGAGTTGGGATATTTCATTGTTAGCGACGGCTCCACGCAGCCTTACCGCGTCCGCGTGCGCCCGCCGTCGCTCGTGAACTTGCAGGCGCTGGAT
Organism: uncultured Acidobacteriaceae bacterium; assembly: GCA_963719575.1. Lineage (GTDB taxonomy): Bacteria > Acidobacteriota > Terriglobia > Terriglobales > Acidobacteriaceae > Sulfotelmatobacter. Next base: position 112,972 of record CAVRCN010000011.1, on the reverse strand, counting down.
GTGATGTGCCGCGGAGCCATGGTAGCCGACGTGATCGCCGTGATTGGCACCCTCGACATCGTTCTGGGCGAGGTGGACCGCTGATGCAGCCCGTCATCGACTACATAACGTCCTACCTCAGCAGCACCCAGACGCCCGGCGCGGCTGGAAATTTCTTCTGGGCCTTCGTTTACATCCTGCTGGTTTTCCTCGGCTTGTCCGTCGCGGTGATCGCGATGAACTGGCTTGAGCGCAAAATTCTCGCTCACATGCAGGTGCGCCTCGGCCCCATGCGCGTGGGCCCGCACGGCCTGCTGCAGCCCATCGCCGACGCCATCAAGCTTCTGCTCAAAGAAGACATCATGCCCGCCGAAGCCGACGGCTTCGTGTTCTGGATCGCGCCATTCATTGTCGTGCTGGCGGCGTTCACGGTCTTCGTTGTGGTTCCGTTCGGTCCCACGCACGCCATCACCGACATGAATATCGGCATCCTCTTCATGCTGGGCGTGTCGTCGTTGAGCGTGCTCGGCATTGTGATGGCGGGCTGGGCATCCAATTCGCACTATCCGCTGATTGGCGCGCTGCGCTCGAGCGCACAGATGGTTTCTTACGAAGTGGCGATGGGGCTGGCGGTGGTCTCGGCGATCCTGATGACCAGCCTGCACGGGCTCGGACTTTACGGCGCCGGTGTCGCGGGCGCGGGTGACACCGGTACGCTGAGCATGATCGGCATCGTGCAGGCGCAACAGGAGCAGGGCGTCTGGTTCGTCTTCAAGTTCTTTCCGCTGGGCTTGATTGCATTTTTTATTTTTGCGATCGCCATGGTCGCAGAAACCAACCGCGCCCCGTTCGATCTGCCCGAGGCCGAATCGGAATTGACCGCAGGTTTCCACACCGAATACAGCGGCTTCCGCTGGTCGCTGTTTTTTCTGGCGGAATATTCCGCGATGATCGCGGTTTCGTCCATCGCGGTCACGCTGTGGCTCGGCGGGTGGCTGCGGCCGTTCCCGAACCTGCTGCACGGTGCTACGTGGGACCTGGTGTTTAACCTGTTCCCCGGAATCACATTTCTGTTTCTGGCAGCGATTTGCTTCTACAGCACGGCGCGCATGCCGAAGCATCCATATTTCAAGATTCAGACCATGGGCCTTGCCGGGTTCGGCGCGCTGCTTGGCTTGATCGGTCTCGTTCTGCTTGTTCCCGCGGTTTTTGTTCGCGTTCAGGATATTTACTGGTTCGCGATCAAAGTTGCCGCGTTCATGTATCTCTATATCTGGTATCGTGGCACGTTCCCGCGTTACCGTTTTGACCAGTTGATGAAAGTGGGATGGAAAATCCTCCTGCCCATGGGATTGGGACTGCTGATCCTGACCGCGGGCATGGGCATGCGCTCGGAATTGTGGATGGGCGTGGTCATGCCGCTGTGGCATTGGGTGGCGGGCATTTTATGAATCCTCCGGTTGCAACACCGTTTTTCTTTTACCTGCTCGCCGGGACCATGCTGATTGGAGGCATCCTGGTGATCACGCGCAGGAACGCGGTGCACTCGGCCCTCGCGCTGATTGCCGCCTTGCTGGCGCAGGCCGGGCTCTACTTGATGCTCTACGCGCCGTTCGTTGCTGGAGTCCAGATTATTCTTTACGCCGGCGGCATCATGGTGCTGTTCCTGTTCGTGATCATGCTGGTAAACCTGGAGCGCGCGCAGAAAGAGCGTCAGTTCAACAGGCAGTGGCTGGTCGGCCTTGCGGCCGCCGCCGCGCTGGGCGGCCTGTTCATCACGATCTACACGAAAGGGAAGGGACTCTTCCCAGACCGCCCAATGCCCACAGGCCTGGAAGGACAGAACACGCAAGGCATCGGCGTTCTTTTGTACGGTCAGTACATGTTCGCCTTCGAGATCGCGTCTTTGTTATTGCTGGTCGCGATCATCGGAGCGGTAGTGATGGCAAAAAAGAGGATTTAATTCGTAGAGATGTAGCTTGCTACGTCTCCTGCGGGCAGCAAAAATGGAATCCATGCTCCACATCTCGACGCTGCATTACATGGTCCTAAGCGCGGCTTTGTTTCTTTTGGGAGTGATCGGTGTGCTCACCCGGCGAAACGTGGTGATCGTGCTGATGTCGATCGAACTCATCCTTAACGCGGTCAACTTGAACCTGGTCGCCTTCTCGCATTACTGGCAAGGAATTCAGGGGCCAAACGCCCTGCACGGCCAGGTATTCGCAATTTTCGTAATTACCGACGCCGCTGCCGAAGCCGCGGTCGGCCTGGGCATCCTGATCGCCTTCTTCCGTAATAAAGAGACGATCAACGTGGACGAAGTGAATTTGTTGAAATGGTAGGAACACAGCTTCTAGCTTCTAGCTGCTAGCTCTTAGCTAACCCTCAAACCGTGCAGGTTTGAGCTAGCAGCTAGCAGCTAGAAGCTGCATCTCGAGTGCTGAATGCTATTTCTAAACCACATCTGGCTCATCCCGCTGCTGCCGGCCTTCGGCGCCGCCGTCATGTTCTTTTTCGGACGCAAGCTGCAGAAGACTACTGTCAGCACGGTGTGCGTCGGCACGATTGTGCTGGCGTTCCTTATGGCTTGCGGCGCTGTGTTGCAATACTCCGCATGGTCGTCCACGCCGGAACATTTTCATCAGCCTTACGAAAAGACGCTTTACACCTGGCTCGGCAGTGACACCGGCCATCTTACCTACAAAACACAATCGGGCACGCCCGCCGAGTTCCGCGCCGACGCCGGGTTCCTGCTCGATCCGCTCTCCAGCATCTGGCTGCTGTTCGTCACCGGCGTCGGCATGCTGATTCACATTTATTCCACTGGATACATGGCGCACGAAGGCGGCTACTACCGCTTCTTCGGCTATCTCAACCTCTTCATGTTCTCCATGCTGACCCTCATCCTGGCCAACAACTATGTGCTGCTGTTCGTCGGCTGGGAAGGCGTGGGCCTGTGTTCGTATCTGCTGATCGGTTTCTATTTTCACCGCAAGTCGGCCAGTGACGCGGCCAACAAGGCATTCATCGTCAACCGCATCGGCGACGCAGGATTCCTGCTCGGGATGTTTTTCATCGCCTGGATCTTCGGCTCGCTTCAATTCACCAAAGTCACAACTCTTGCGCGCGCAGGAAATTTTTCTCCGGAAACGCTAACCTACATCACCGCCGCCACGCTTCTTCTTTTTGTCGGAGCCTGCGGCAAGTCGGCGCAGATCCCGCTTTACATCTGGCTGCCCGACGCCATGGAAGGCCCCACCCCAGTTTCCGCGCTCATCCACGCCGCCACCATGGTCACGGCGGGCGTCTACATGGTCGCGCGTTCGAATGCGCTTTTCGTGCTGGCGCCCACCTCGATGAAGACGGTTGCCATCGTCGGCGCGCTTACCGCCATCTTCGCCGCTTCCATCGGCCTGGTGCAGAACGACATCAAGCGCGTGCTGGCTTATTCCACGGTCTCGCAACTCGGATACATGTTCCTCGCCCTCGGAGTCGGAGCCTTCGCCGCCGGCGTCTTCCACGTTTTCACTCACGCGTTCTTCAAAGCCCTGCTCTTCCTCGGTTCCGGCTCGGTGATTCACGCCATGAGCGGCGAGCAGGACATGCGCAACATGGGCGACCTGCATCGCCGCATCCCCATCACGCACTGGACCATGTTTATCGCCACGTTCGCGATCGCCGGGATCTTCCCCTTCGCCGGATTTTTCTCGAAAGACGCCATCCTCTGGGAAACCTGGTCGCGCGAAGGCGGCGCGTACCGCTTTCTTTGGGGTATCGGCTACGTCACCGCGCTCATGACCGCCTTCTACATGTTCCGCCTGATGTACCTGACGTTTCACGGCCGTCCCCGCATGAGCCAGGATGTGGAGCACCATATTCACGAATCGCCCAAGTCGATGACGGCTCCGCTGGTGATACTTGCGCTATGTGCCATTGGCGCAGGGTGGCTCGGCTGGCCGCAAAGCCTTGGAGGTTCTGACCACTTTACGAAATTCCTGGAGCCGGTCTTCGCCCCCGAAGCTCGCGCGCTCCAGATACAAGGGCAAACCGGTCAGTTGTACGCCGGAGCGAAAGAAGAAGAACGCAACACCGGCACGGAATGGCTGCTGATGGGCTTATCTCTCGCCGCAGCTGGCCTCGGATGGGGCATGGCCTGGCGCAGCTATCGCCATGCCGACAAGGGTTACACCGAGCCCATCGCCGCCGCCGTTCCGCCCGTCTACAACGTGCTGCTCAATAAATATTACGTGGATGAAGGCTACGACTACGTCTTCACCGGACGCCGCAAAGTCGGAGATGTGCGCCTCGGCGTGATGGGTCTAGGCGAAGCGAGTTCGTGGTTTGACGCGAACGTGATCGACGGCGCCGTGAATGGCGCTGGATGGATGACGCGCCTGTTCGCGACAATTTCCAGCTGGTGGGATAAGTGGATTATCGACGGCATCGGCGTGAACGGGCCCGCTATTCTGGCGCGCATGTTGAGTTATCCCGCGCGCCTGTTCGAATGGGGCCTGGTGCAGTGGTACGCGCTGGTCATGACCGCTGGCCTGGTAGGGTTTGTCTTTTATTACGTGTATCACTGAACGGCAGCTTCTAGCTTCTAGCTCCTGGCTTCTAGCAAAACGCTGAGAGCTAGGAAGCAGAGCTAGAAGCTAGCAGCTAGAAGCTAGAAGCTGAACTTTCCATGTACAACCACATACTCTCGATCATTCTCTTCACGCCGCTAGTTGGCGCCCTTGTGCTCCTGTTCGTTCCCAAGGAGAACAAGGACGCTATCCGCTGGATTGCGAATCTGTTTTCGCTCGCCGGCCTTCTGGTTTCGATTCCGCTGGTGCCCTGGTTCTGGGCGCAGCGCTTCGAGCCCGGATTCAAGTTCACCGAGGGCGCTCTCAATAACTGGATCCCCTCCATCGGCGCGAGCTACATGCTGGGCATCGACGGCATTTCTTTCCTGCTCATCATGCTCACCACGCTGCTGGGCTGGATCTCGATTCTCTCCTCGTGGACCGCGATCGAAAACCGCGTCAAGGAATACTACATCTGGTTTCTGGTGCTGCAGACCGGCATGCTCGGCGTCTTCATGTCGCTCGATTTTTTCTTGTTCTTCGTTTTCTGGGAAGCCATGCTGGTTCCCATGTACCTGCTGATCGGCATCTGGGGAGGCCCGCGCAAGCTCTACGCCGCCATCAAGTTTTTTCTCTACACCCTGGCAGGCTCCGTATTGATGCTGCTTGGTGTTCTGTATCTCTACTTCAATCACCATAATCTCAAGGGCGTTTACACCTTCAGCATCGAACAGTTGTACACCACCGCGCCGCAGATTCCATTCCACTACGCGGTGTGGTTATTCTTTGCGTTCTTCGTAGCATTCGCGATTAAGGTTCCGATGTTCCCGTTTCACACCTGGCTGCCCGATGCCCACGTGGAAGCGCCCACCGCAGGCTCGGTCATCCTGGCCGGTGTTCTGCTGAAGATGGGGACGTACGGCTTCGTCCGCTTTTCGCTCCCATTCTTTCCCCAGGTGCTGTCGAATCCCGCGACCTTTCTCAACGTGACCGTCCGCGGCTGGATGATCGGCCTCTCCATCGTTGCCATCATCTACGGCGCGCTGGTCTCGCTCATGCAGAAGGACATGAAGAAGCTGGTGGCCTATTCCTCGGTCAGCCATCTCGGCTTCTGCACGCTGGGAATCTTCGCGCTCAACTCGGCGGGCTTAAGTGGTTCAGTCTTGCAGCAGATCAATCACGGCATCTCCACCGGCGCGCTCTTCCTGATCGTCGGCATTCTCTACGAGCGCCGCCACACGCGCGAGATTTCCGAGTACGGCGGTATCTCCAACGTGATGCCCGTCTACGCCACGATCACCATGATTATGTTCCTCTCGTCGATGGGACTGCCGCTGCTCAACGGTTTTGTCGGCGAGTTCACCATCCTGCAGGGAACGTTCATGGAGAACTGGAAGTGGGGTGCATGGGCCGTGCCGGGAGTTGTCCTCGCCGCAGCGTATCTTCTCTGGCTCTATCAGCGAGTGTTCTTCGGCACGGTTACGAATCCGAAAAACGAAAAGCTGCATGACTTGACGCCGCGTGAAGTTCTCACCTTCGTCCCGCTCCTCATCGCCGCATTCTGGATCGGTCTTTATCCCAAGCCGTTTTTCCAGATTCTGGAGCAACCCGTTAATCACCTGGTCGCCACTGTGCACCAGAATGACACGCAACCGCAGGGCATGATGAATGCCGCCGTCCAGCCCGAAACTCTGCCAACTGCGCCGGTGTCAACGCCGGCCCCGGCGGCAGTCAAGAAATCCTCAGCAGCCAAGCCTGCGAAAGGGAAGAACTAGTGGGCGTTTTCTCCCAATTCTCGTGGACGGATTACCTGCTGGCTCTCCCCATCACTCTGCTTGCGCTGTTTGCTCTCGGCATCCTGCTCATCGACTTCATGCTCCCCAAAGAAATGAAGTGGGCCAACGCCTTCACCGCGTTCATCGGAGTAATGTTCTCGATTGCCGGTGTCATCAAGATTCAGCTCTGGATGAACAGCGTCAATGTCCCCTTCGCGAGGGGTTTCATGAACACCATGCTGGTGGACCGCTTCGCGATTTATTTTTTCTACCTGTTTCTCGCAGCCACGGCAGTCGCGATCTTAATGTCCAGCCGCTACATGGAAATTGAGCACGAAAATCACGGCGAATATTACGCCCTGATGCTGCTCTCGGTCGCCGGCATGATGTGCATGGCCGCCGGCTTCGACATCGTCCTGATCTTCATCGGCCTGGAACTGATGGCGATTTCCACCTACGTGCTGGTCGGCTTCCTGCGCCGCGACCGCCGCTCCAATGAAGCTGCATTGAAATATTTGCTGTTGGGCGCGTTTTCCTCAGGCATTTTTGCCTATGGCCTGTCTCTGATTTACGGACTGACAGGCAGCACGAATCTCGCCACGATTGCCAGGGCACTTCCGCTGGTCCTCCAGAACGCGCAATACAAGCCGATCGCCATCGTCGCGTTGCTTACTACGACTACGGGACTGCTGTTCAAGATTGCCGCCATTCCATTTCACCAATGGGCGCCCGACGCCTACGAAGGCGCGCCCACCAGCATCACCGGCTTCATGTCCGTGGCGGTCAAAGCTGCGGGATGGGCCATGCTGCTGCGCATCCTTCTCTGGGGACTGTATTCGATGCGCACCATCTGGGGCCCGCTCCTCGTATTCGTTTCCATCGCCACCATGACGGGAGCAAACCTGGCGGCCCTCACCCAGACCAACACCAAACGCCTGCTGGCCTACTCGTCGATCGCTCACGTCGGCTACATGTTGTTGGGTATGATCGTGCTGGCTTCAGCCGAATATCCCAGCCCCGCCTTCTTGGACGGATTCAAAGGCCTTCTGATTTACCTGCTGGCCTACACCTTCATGAACCTGGGCGCGTTCGGCGTGATCACGTCGCTGCGCCACCGCAAGGTCATCGGCGACGAACTCGACGATCTCAACGGCCTCTACTCGCGCGCTCCCATCGAAGCGGTGCTCATGCTGGTGTTCCTGCTATCGCTGGCGGGCATTCCGCCGCTGGCTGGCTTCTACGGCAAGTACTTTATCTTCCTCAGCCTGATCGAGTCGGGACATTACGCTCTGGCCTCGCTGGGCGTTCTGTATTCCGTCTTCGGCCTCTACTACTACTTGAAGATGGCCAACGCCATGTTCATGGGCAAAGCCGAAGCCGGTGAAGCGCACCTGCCCGTCGGCATCGCAATGCGCGCCGGTCTGACCGTGACAGCCTTCGCCACGCTCTTCATCGGCATCCTCCCCGACCGCTTCATCCAGGTAGTGAACTGGGCGCTAGGAATCGCACAGAATCCCGCCATCGCGAAAGTAATCCACTAAGTCTTAAATCTGCATGACCATTGCGAACCCCCAAGTCTTGTTATCCTGAGCGAAGCATGATCGTCCAAAGGACGGTCATGCGCAGTCGAAGGATCCCTTGCGCCTACGCACCACTGGCGGCGCTGAAGGGAGTTTCCATCGCTTTGCTTTGCCTGTCGTCCTCTTGCCGAGACTTCATGAAAATCTCCCGGGTTCTGACGGCCCGATGGCCTAGGATAGACTCTCACGTCCGGAAACCCGCGTGCCATTCCTAATCCGCCAAGCCGTCCCCGCCGATATCCCCGCCCTGCGTGTCCTGATCGACGCATCCGTCCGCCAGTTGCAGGCCGGGGACTACACCCCCAGCCAGCTGGAAAGCGCGCTAGAAACCGTCTACGGCGTCGACAGCCAGCTGATCGCGGACGGCACCTACTACGCCGCGGAGTCACACGGTACCCTGGTCGGCTGCGGCGGCTGGAGCAAGCGCAAGACGCTCTACGGCGGCGACCGCTGGACCGCCCGTCAGGATGACCTGCTCGATCCCCGCGTGGATGCCGCGAAAATTCGCGCCTTCTTTGTCGATCCAGCATGGGCCCGGCAGGGAATTGGCACATTGATTCTGGAAGCCTGCGAATCCGCCGCGAAGGCCGCCGGCTTTACCCGTCTCGAGATGGGCGCAACCCTGACCGGTGTCCCTTTCTACCGCGTCAAAGGCTACATCGAACTCGAACATCTCACCGTCCCGCTGGCCAACGGTGAGTCCCTGGCCATCGTGCGCATGGCCAAAGAAGTGTAGAAGGCTATACTCAAATCCGGGCGAAGCCAGTCCCGAAAAAGTGCAAGACGCTCATATGCAAAAATCACCCGACCAGGAAACCCCGGAAGAACAGAAGCGAAGCTTCTGGCTGCAGTTCGGCCGCTACAGCCAGTTGGCGTTCACCTTGCCAGCGGCAACGATTGCGGGATGGCTCCTGGGTTCTCTGCTCGACCGCTGGCTGCACACTTCATGGATCAGCGTGGTGGGTCTGCTGCTTGGAATTGCAGCAGGTTTGATTGAGTTGCTGCGAACGGTCTCCCGCGATATGCGTTGAGGAGTTTAAAGCGAAGATGGATTCCGCAACCCCAGCGTCTGATGACCAACAGGCAATGGATCGTGTACGAGCGGATCAAGCGGCGGCGAATCATGATGCGAGCCCGGAGGCCGCACCGGCCAACGATTTCTATTCCGGCGCAGTGGAGCGGATCCGCTATTTCATGGCCGGTCTTGCGGTGACGCTCTCAGCCGCAGCCTGGTGGAGATTCGGACGCTGGTCCGCGCTCGGGTTTGCCTTAGGTTGCGCCATCGCCTACCTCAACTTCCATTGGCTGAAGCGCGGCGTCAGCGGCCTCGCCGACCGCGTCACCAACGCCGGCAAACCACAGTCCAGCACAGGGATCGTAGCCCGCTTCCTGTTGCGTTATGTTTTGCTGGGCGCCGCCGCGTATGTTATATTAACCAGTTTTCCCGCGAGCCTCCGGGGTCTCTTTGCGGGCTTGTGTTTGCCCGTCGGAGCAATTGCCTGCGAAGCTGCCTTTGAGCTGTACGTAGCCGTTTTTCGCGGGTCTTAGCGGGATTCGCAGCAACTGCAGGAAAGTTGAAGTAGCTAGGAGCTAAAAGCTAGAAGCTTGTTTTATGCCTGAACAACTCTGGTTTACCGAAATCCTGAACCGCTTTCTGGCCCACCCGGTCACGGCGCTGCTCGGGCTGCTCCATATAACTCCCAAGCATCCGGAAGCTCCCATCACCAACGCTTTCGCCATGGAGCTGCTCGTGGCAATCCTCTTGATCGCCGTGTTTGTGATGCTGCGTTCACGTTTGTCGGTGGACTCGCCCGGCGCCCTGCAGCACATTTTTGAAGGCACCGAAGGATTCGTCCTAAGCCAGAGTCGCGAGATTATCGGCCACCACAGCGAGCCTTACATTGCGTTCTTTGCCATCTTATTTATTTTCATTCTCGCCTGTAACCTGATCGGCTTGGTTCCCGGCTTCGAGTCGCCTACAGGAGTTACGGTGGTACCGCTGGGTTGCGCGATCTGCTCGTTCTTGTACTACCACACGCAAGGCTTCAAGCACTCGGGACCGAAATACCTCTTGCATTTCTTCGGACCGCCGATGGAAGGCATGCCGTTGATAGCCCGCATCGGGTTGGCAGCATTGATGTTGCCAATCGAACTGGTCAGCCACACAGCGCGACTGCTTTCGCTTACGGTTCGTCTCTGGGCCAACATTTTCGCCGGCGATCTGATCACTCTGGTTTTCCTGTCCATGATTCCGATTGGCGTTCCCATCATCTTTATGGGCCTCCACATATTGGTCGCGGTTTTGCAAGCCTACGTGTTCATGCTGTTGTCGATCATCTACGTCTCCGGCGCTGTCGCCGAAGAGCACTGAGAAACAGTTGCCGGTTGCTAGTTGTCAGTTGCCAGTAAGTGCGTCGCCGTATCCTTTTTTTGAGAACTGAGAACTGACTGAGAACTTAAGATCTTAGAACGGTCCGCAAGCGTGAGGGCGTCTGCAAGGTATGACGTCAACCACCCACTGGCGGAAATTTAATACGAGGAGAAAACAATGCGGAAGTTAAGTTATCTGTTCATGACTCTATCTGGTCTTTGCTTCGCCATGCCTGCATTTGCGCAGGGCGGGACGATGACGGACGCCAGTTGGGTCGCCATCACTGCCGGATTCTCAATGGCCATCGCCTCCGCGGTTTGCGGTCTGGCCCAAGGCAAAGCCACCGCAGCTGCCACCGAGGCCCTGGCCCGCAATCCTGCCGCCCGACCGGGCATCCAGTTCGCCCTGCTGCTCGGACTGGTCCTGATCGAGTCGCTAGCCCTTTACACGCTCGCGATTATCTTCTTGAAAGTGAAGTAGCAGGAATCACCGGAAAATCGAAAGCCTCTGCCCAGACCGGGCAGAGGCTTTGTGTTTGAAGGCCGAAAGTAGAAGCTAGGAGCTGTTCTCCTACCCCTTGCGCTCGCCGCTCCACTCCTGCCCTTTGTTCTGAGCGGTCTGGTTCATAGCTTCCACCAGCACCCGGCGTAGCCGGTAGCGGCTCTCAAGATCCGTATTCACAATCTCAAATCCCACTTCGTTGACCCGCGCGCGGCGCAGCAACACATGAGCGCGGACCTTCGCCCGCATACCCACAGAAATCTCCAGGTCGGCCTCGCTGCCGATGCGCAGATTGTCCTCTTTGGTCCCCATGCCGCCGCCCAGGCTGAGCTCGCGGATCATGATCCGTGATTTCCCCCAAGAACTGCCAATGGTCGCGCTCACCGTGCGTGACAGCACCATGCGCTCGTAGCGGCGTTGCCGTACCCATGGGCATGCCGGAGCCATATCCAGCGGCGCGATCGCCAACTCTGCCGGCTCCAGACCACTATCGGCGAGCACTTGCGGTCCGTACCGCGGATCGGTCTTGGACAGAGCCTGCGCCGCCGCAATGCGTAGCTCGCGGTGGTGGACCCAGCCGAAAGTTTTCCTAGCTTCAAGGATTTCGCGCAGCGTTGCCACTGCCTCAGGATCCCGCAGCCGTCCCAGTGATTCAATCGCTTTCAACTGGATGAAAGGTGATCGCGACGCAGACTCTCCCGCTCGCGCCATGGCGATCAGCGGCAGGGCGGCAGTGATGTCACCGCTCATGCCAATCTCGTCGACCGCTTCCGGCAACACCAGCGGGTCCAGAATCTCGGCCAGTTCCAGCAGCGTGCGGCCGCGGTCAATCGCCGCTCCGTAAGCGATCTGCCGAACGGTAATGTCGTGATAAAAGCGGTTCCACTCCGGCAACCGCATGGGCAGCAATTCCAGCAGCGTCGCCGTGTCCAGCCGGCTCAAAATCCCCACCGCTGCGGACGCCTGCCGCAATTGTCCAGTCCGCAGAATCTCGCGCAACTGGGCCATCACAGGCGCGCCGACTTCCTTCACCAGTTCAATCATGCGGTCGCATTCATCGCGCCGCATGCAGCGGAAGAATCGGTCCGCCAAATGCTCCGCGCCGGAGCTGGCCGTCCGCCGCAAAACGGCTATCAAATCCTTGGGGAATGGGTCGCTGCGCAGGGCTTCTTCAATAAATTCGGGCAGCCGGTTTTCCACGCCCACGCGGGGCCGCAAGTCATTTCCCATCACCGGACGTTGCGTGAAAACCGCTTCCATGCTGGTGCAGACCTGGTTCACGGCAGCGTAGTTCTTCGAGGAGCTGGCTTCCTGGCTCAGCCGCACGAAAGCCGCGCTGATCAAGCTCTGCAGCTCAGGATCTTTTTCTGTGATCAGCTGCTCGCTCAACTTGTGGATGGCATCGCCCATGGCCTCGCCGCCGAGTCGAGAGTAAAGATCGGCAAGCTGGCTCAACCCAATGGCGATCTTTCGGCGCGGCTCGATTTCTCGCGCGTTCATGCAGCCGGAGTAGTTCTTCAGGATATCTTCCGCGGTCTGCTTGTCGTCCCGTTCCAGCAGCACTTCCACAAACTGGCGCACGTTGCGCGGCGGCACGCAGGCCGCCTCGTGCGAGAGCAGCACACTTTTCTTTCCCGACTCCGGCACTTCCGCCCAGAACATGCGGTCGAGAATGTCGGCATGCGAATCGATCAGGATGCCGGCCTTGCTCATCTTGTCTTCTTGCGTGCGCAGAATCTTGCGCAGCGAATCCATCTGCCGGCTCATGTGCTCCATCATCTGGTGCACGGCATTCACTTTGACTTCGCCCTTCTGGTAGCGCTCCAGGGCGAAGCGAATCGCCATATGCTCGGCCGCCTTCATCAGCAGCGGCGCATCCTCTTCTTCGGAGGTTGCAGCCTTCGCCGAAAGGCTTCCCAGCAGTTGCTGCAGGTTCAGCCGAGTATTCGGGTCAACTTCAGCCAGGTCCTTCTGCAGATCCTCGGTCCCAATACTAGGATCGCCCTGCGCTTGCCCGAAGCGAGTGAGCAGGCGAATGGCCTGCACCACTTCAGCTTCCTGCAAAGGCACAATGCCGCCGGTCCACGCCGGAGCAACGCCGGTTCCCGTACCCGCGCCGCCACCGCCACCGCCGATGGGAACGTTCGGCACGCTGCCCAGCGGCGCCGTTGGTCCGCCAACCGGCCCTTCGCCCTTGGAGTTTGCCCCTTCCGCGGCTGCAATCAACTGCAACAGCTTCTGCGGATCATTCAGCCATTGTCTGAACTCAGGGCCTAGCGTCTGCGCCGCGATCTGCGCTGCGATGCTGACGTTTCCCGTGAGCGGATCGGCTGCAACAAACTTGACCTCGTTAATCCGGATGGTGCTGTTATTGTTGCCCACGCCCAGGGCTTCTTTAATTTGCTTCGAAACATCCTGAGCCTTCGAGCCCCCGATGGTGAATGCGCGCACCAGGCGCGTGAAGTCTTCGACGGTAACGTCTTTGGAAAAATGTAGGCTGGCCAGTCCGGCCGCGTTCAACAGATTGGCAAAGCTGCGCTCCGCGTTCCCGGTCTCCAGCGGAATTCCATCGAGCAGCAACTTGTTGTCGGAGACGCCCAGCAAAAACCCGGCGTCCCCCGCTGTGGGCAGGCCGTTCTGCAGTTCGTTCCACGTGGTCTCGAACTGCGCTTCGGTGCGCTTGTGTTCGTAGCCGTACATGCGCGCGTACTTGATCAGAATGTTCAGACTGTGAACAAACGCGCGCGCCGAAGCGGACCGGTTCTCTTGAGATGTGCTCTGGGCGGTGATAAGAAGCTCCTCTAACCCGCAGTAGCGCACACCAAGGGTAAGACCAATCGGTAAGTACTGGCAGATTACCGAGGTAACGGGGACGTGACCGTCATGCACTCGCAAGGGCATGACCCGGAAGCGGCTCGGGAGAAAGGACGCTCAGCGCTGCCGTTACTCTGTCACCCCGGCCACCGTAAACTTCCTCGTCTTCTTGTCGGGGGCAGAAGTTCGTAGACCTGAAAAGAATCGTAGGCATTGGGGTGCTCGTCCTTAACCCCCGCCACACCATGCGCGATGAGCTCACATGAACGTTGATGGTGTAATCCCCCCGGTTAGGATCCGCAGCCCAGGCGACTGCGCAGAACAAACAGAATTACGAATGCCAGCTTCTTCACGGTTTCCTAATTTCTGTCTGCAGGATGTCTCGCAGTACAAGCTGATCACTGATCACTGATCACTGATCTCTGATCTCCGCGCGGGCCGCCGAACGTGAGCATAGTGGCTAAATTTCAAAGCGATTGCAAAAGCAAAACGGATGTAATCCTGAGCGCGGCGAGAGCCGGGCGAGGGACCTTGCATCAGTCGAGCGGCATTTGCGCGCGGAACGGGGATGCCTCACCGTATGAAGCGAAGGCTTTCCTCACGTCCGTGCCGCTGATCTGCGCGCAGCGATAACAGCGATCGGTGAATAGGGTCACCGTTCAAGTTTCAAGTCGAGCCACGACCCACGCGAGATGTCCAACGCTCGCGCTCCCAGCCCTCCGCAGTGCGAAAATGATACAGTCGATTCGTTCCGAGGAAATTTGTTTTGTCATCTTCCACCAGCAACCTGAAGCAAGGCCGCGCGAAGATAGCCACGGCGAGGATCGCCGCCAGCACCGTCGCCGCCACGGCCGCAAAGAAGACGCCGGAAAAGAAGACAACCGGCCTGCGCTACTGGATGCTGCGTGTCCTCGAAGAGTGCGACCGCGTCTCCGCCGATTTCAGCGCCGACCCCGTGCACGACCTTCGCGTCTCGCTGCGCCGCTGCCGCTCCATGGCGGACGGCCTGATCGCCGTCGATCCCGATCCCGACTGGAAGGCGATGAAGAAAGCCGGCAAGCGCCTCTTCCAGAGACTAGGCGACCTCCGCGACCTCCAGGTCGTGATGGAATGGATCGAAAAGCTCCACCCCGCAGCTGAGTCTGTGGCGGTTGAACATGTGGTGCGGGCACTCCCGCCCGCATTGCCTCCATCGGAACAGAATTCCGTGGCGATTCGCGACGTTTCAACCAAAGAATCCCGATCAGAATCCCACCTCCCAACCGAACCCCAGCCTCGTCCCAGCCGCGATCCCGCGGCCCAAGCCCTCCTCCAAATTCTCGTTCGCCGCGAAGCCGAGCAAAAGCGCGAAGCCCGCGCCGCTCTCGGAGAATTCGACCGAAAACAATGGCGCCAGTGGAGCCGCTCGCTGCCGCAGCGCGCAGCGCACATCCGTCCCGGCAGCGGAGTCTTCAAGCACCTGGCCCTCGATCGTTGGACCGCCGCCCGCGACCTCCACAACCGCGCCCTGCGCAACCGCTCCAAGGTTGCTTTCCACACCCTGCGCATCGGAATCAAACGCTTTCGCTACATCGTCGAAAATTTCCTGCCCGAACAGCACAAAGCCTGGAGCAACGACCTGAAAGCCGTGCAGGACCTCCTGGGCGAAGTCCACGACCTGGATGTGCTCTGGGCGACCGCATTAACAAGCCAGATATTTTCGATCGAGACTATCCCGAGCGATATTTCCCCGGCCGAGAGTTTTCCGAACGAGATTTTTTCGACCCAGCAGATGCCTTCCGGTGCCGCATCGCGAGAGCGCTGGCATCGCCAGATTGCCGACGAGCGCGCCAGTCGCATCGAGCGTTATCACAAAAAGATGGTCGGCCCCAATTCGCTGTGGAATGTGTGGCGCGCAGGATTGCCACAAGGCAAGCAGATTCAGTCACTTGCCACGCAACGAATGAAGTTGTGGGCGAAGGCTCTCGACCCCGATTTCGCGCACTCCGAACACGTCGCCCGCCTGGCCCTCGAACTCTATGACGGCCTCGCTGCCAGAGGATTATTGGGCCCGAAAATGGGTCCGGAAAATGGGTCAGGTGCGCGTTCGAGCCTGCTGATGGCCGCCCTCCTCCACGATGTCGGCAAATCGAAAGGCAACAAGGGACATCACAAAACGTCGCTGGAATTGATCAAAGCCCACAGCACGCCCCTGGGATGGAACCCGCAAGACGTGCAACGCGCCGCCACCGTCGCCCGTTTCCACTCCGGAGCATTGCCCACGCGCAGCCACAAAGCCCTCCGCGATCTCCTGCCAGACGAACAAAAGACGACCATCCAGTTGGCCGCAATCCTCCGCCTCGCCAACGCCTTCGATTCATCCCACGACGGCCACATCCGCCGGCTCCAGATCGAAAATGATCAAAGTGAAAACAGCAAGATCGGAAACCGAAAGCTCGGGCGCGTAGCGAGCCGCACCCGTCGCACCAACGGATTCTTGCAAAAGCCCGCCGGGGGCCTGCCGAGAAACGAAGCCCTGATAATTGCCGCCGAAGGCTACACCCCCGGCAACCCCACCGCCCAAACCATCGCCGCCGAACGCCATCTGCTGGAAACGGTGCTGGGTAGGCCAGTAATGGTCAGGGCGATGAAAAATTCGGCGCGCACTATTTCGCAAACGCCATTAGGCGAAGAGATAAGGGCGAGAAGCTAGCTAGTAGCTCCCGAGCCACTTCCGCGCTTCGGGGGTTCCAGATACAAATGTTGTTGCTCTCTGGCGGGCTACGCGACCGCCCGAAGCCCGAAGCCCGAACTTATGACTCACGCCCAACTAGTCGAAAAAGCCGTCCGCTGGCTGCGGCACTATCGCTGCGGCGTGGTGCTCTCCGAACAAGCTTGCGCCAGCGGCGAGATGCCGGACGCCATCGGCTGGAAGCGCGCCAGCCACTCCGTAGTGCTGGAATGCAAAGTCACGCGTGCAGATTTCCTGGCGGACCGCGCTAAGCCCTTTCGCCTCAAGCCCGAGTGGGGAGTCGGCAGTGAACGCTTTTACCTGACGCCTGCCGCACTTGTGAAGCCGGAGGAATTGCCCACAGGTTGGGGACTGCTTGAAATCCGCGCGCGCGGAGTCGAGATGCTACATGCTTCGGCCAAGAATCTGCGCAGCGCCACCGGATTCCGATACGAAATGAATCTCCTGCTCGCCAGCTTACGCCGTGTCGAGGTGCGCATTGAGCCCCAGAGCATTACCGATTTTCTGAAGTGGAAAAACCGCATGGCCGAATACAACCGCGGCACTCTTCCCGAAGGGCTGGCCGCTGTCGAAGAAGAATGCGAACGTATTTCTCGAGCCGGAGGCTTCCACGGCGGTCTAGTTAGCAGTCCTCGATTTTGCGATTCGCAAACGAAAGGTGAAGCTGCTATGTATTTCTTCCCGTTCGAGTTTTGTGGTCTTCTTTCGTGTGACTTTCGTGTTCTGAGTGGTCGATAGCCTTTGAATTGAACCATTACATGAAGCTCCTCGCGACTGGACTTGTGATGTTTTGCACAGCCCATTTGTGACGCCCAACCTTGACTCTGCGATCAGATCGCGCATACATTGTCGCACCCGCGATAGTCGCAACTGGGTCACTTCTTCACCGCCTCCAGTAATTCCTTTGTTTTAAAGATTCTGACCTCTAACTTCTTTGACTACCCGGATTTTACGTGGGAATTTTCCCCTAACTCGATGATTCCAAAGATTAGGGGGAGGGGGAGGGGGATACCCGAAACCGCCCGTCATTCCAAAACTGTAGGAGAAGAAGCGCTGGCGCAAAAAAGAAAGCCGGGCTGGTTCGCCCGGTTTCTTCTTGCGTCGAGTTGGATGCGGTTACATCGCAGCGCGGCGCGACTGGCGCTGAGTCTGCCTCTGGCTGGGTTAAGGCCAGTCCGGTCGCCCGGAATGTGCTTCCTCAGGCCAATCTTGAAACCATGCGAGGAGCGAGGAAACAGACAGCAGGAGAACTGCAAACCGGGTGCCAAGCTCACACTTCAAGTGTCGACTATATTTCTGCATTTAAGTTATTGATTACGCATAGGTTATTGTCCAATCAATATGTATCGAGGGTGGGTTCACGAGCAAGTCGCCGCAGCGCGTGGGCAAAGTCTTGCACAAGTTGCACTGTGAACGGTGCAATCGGAGGAACTTCTGGAAACACCCCGTGCCCTTGAACTTTCTTCGCTATAATCCCGCCATTCATGGCATTAACGTCGGGCACGCGTTTAGGACCTTACGAAGTAATTTCTGCTGCCGGCGCGGGCGGCATGGGCGAAGTGTATCGCGCGCGTGACACGCGGCTGAACCGCGAGGTCGCCATCAAAGTCTTGCCCGCCGCGTTTGCCCGAGATCCGGAGCGGTTGCGGCGCTTTCAGCAGGAGGCGCAGGCGGTCGCGGCGCTGAATCATCCCAACATTCTGGCGATTCACGATTTTGGCGAGCATGAGGGCGTGCCTTATATCGTTACGGAGTTTCTGGAGGGCGAGACGCTGCGCGGGCGGTTGAATTCCGGAGCGTTGCCCGCGCGGAAGGCGGCTGAGTTCGCAGAACAGATCGCTCGCGGATTGGCAGCGGCGCACGACAAGGGGATCGTGCATCGCGATCTGAAACCGGAGAACATTTTTGTCACGCGCGATGGGCGGGTAAAGATTCTCGACTTTGGCCTGGCCAAGCTCACACGTCCCGACGCGGCGATTTCTTCCGATGCGGCCACTCTGGCCTCGCAGACTGAGCCGGGAGTCGTGATGGGCACGGCGGGCTACATGTCACCTGAACAGGTGAAGGGACAGGTGGCGGACCATCGCTCGGACCTGTTCAGCTTCGGCGCGATTCTCTACGAGATGCTCGCGGGCAAGCGCGCGTTCCGGGGCGAAACTTCGGTCGAGACCATGAGCGCAATTTTGAAGGAAGATCCGCCGGAGTTCGCCGAAACGAACCGTACGGTTTCGCCTGCGCTCGACCGGATCGTGCGGCATTGCCTGGAGAAAAATCCGGAGGAGCGGTTTCAGTCGGCCCGCGATGTGGGGTTTGCGCTGAGAGCGCTTTCGGAATCGGGCAGTTCCGCGACCGTTGTTGTCAGGGATGCGTCAGGCTCGGCGTGGCGGTCATGGGTGCGCGTGGCGGCGGAAGTGGCGTTGCTTGCCGCGGTTGTTGCTTTAGGCTTGCTTCTGACGCGACATTCCGAGGCGCCGAGATCAAGCGTCAAGGCGGCGATTCTGCCGCCGCCCGGGGATGGATTCTGGGCCAACATTACGCAGCCCGCTGCAATTTCTCCTGACGGAAGATTTCTCGCCATCATTGCCATGCGCAACGGTCATCAGCAGTTATGGCTGCGGCGGCTCGATGTGGCTGATGCGCAGCCGATCGCGGGAAGCGAGGACGCTTCGAACCCGTTCTGGTCACCCGACAGCCGTTACATCGCTTTTTTCGTTCCTGGCAAACTCAAGAAAGTGGATGTTACTGGCGGCGCGGTCAGTGACATCTGCCCCGCCGGCAGTTTCGGCATGGGCGGCGCATGGTCGAACCGCGGGGTCATCGTGTTGGCGACGTTTGGCACCGCGTTGAAGCGTGTGCCAGCCAGCGGTGGCACTCCCGAACCGATTCCCGGTGCGGAGCTGTCGAGCGACTCGATCGGCCACATGTGGCCGGCTTTTCTTCCCGACGGGAGGCACTTCCTGTATCTGGATTGGAGATATCCCACGCGCGTGAGTCACGACGACGGTGTCTGGATCGGTTCGATCGACGGTGAAAAAGCGCGGCGGCTATCCCTTGCTTCTACGAATGCGCAATATTCAGCGGGATATTTGTTGTTCAGCAGGGACGGCGACCTGGTGGCTCAAAAGTTCGATCTCTCGCGGTTTGAGTTGAGCGGCGCCATATTGCCGGTGGCCAGGGAAATCGAGTATGACACGTTCTTCCATGATGGCATGTTCAGCGTTTCCGGCAACGGCGTGCTCGTCTACGCCAGCGCGGGCGTGGGCGTAAACACAGTCTTGACCTGGCTGGACCGCCAGGGAAAAACACTTGGCACTTTGGGGCAGCCGGAGCAGACCTTCAGGCACTCAATCTCACCGGACGGGAAGCGCGTTGCCGTGGATCCCAAACCCGTGGACGCACGAGAAAAAATTTGGATTTACGACGTTGATCGCGGCACCCGCATTCCCTTGATGGCCGATGAGTCTGGCCCATCCCTGTACCATCCGGTGTGGTCGCCGGACGGCAAGCAGCTTGCCTACCGCGATACCGAGGGCAAGAGTTCGACGCTACGAGTCCACGCTGCGGACGGCTCCGGACAAGAGGAACCATTCGGCGGGGGTGTGCGTGGGGATGTGGTTGAGGCAACCGACTGGTCTCCGGACGGCCGCTTTCTCGCGTTTGACATGACCAAGTTTGAGGGCCGGTACGAATGGCAAACCACGCTGGAAGTGATAGGAGTGGGGAACACAGACAAGCCTGTCCTTAACATCGACAGTGCCGCTAATGGAAAGTTTTCTCCCGACGGCCGTTGGCTGGCCTATTCCGACTCCCAAAGTGGAGAGGTTTATGTGATTCCCTTTCCCGGGCCGGGAGCCCCCATCGCGGTCTCTTCAGGGGGAGGGGACGATGTCCACTGGCGGGGAGACGGCAAGGAACTGTTCTATGTGAAGGCTGACCTGACGCTGGTCGCGGCCCAGGTGCGAGAGTCGGCGCAGGAATTTCGTGTGCTGTCCTCGCAGCCACTATTTCGCCTTCCACTTCCCTCGAACGTAGGATTCTACGACGTTACCCGCGACGGGCAACGCTTTCTGGTAAACGCTAGAACAGTGAAGGAGCAAACCGCCTCGCTGACCCTGGTTACCGACTGGACCGCGCAGATTCAAAGCGAATCGAGAAGCGAAACTCCGAAGAACTGAGGCTGGGGCTGGAGACGCAGCGAGCTGCGTCTCGACGGTTTTTTTCACATATCTCTGCGGCCTTCCATAGCTTTCAGCATAGTGATCTCGTCGGTATATTCGATGTCGCTGCCGACAGGAATTCCCATAGCAATGCGAGTTACTTTAACGCCTGCGCGCTTGAGCTGCTGCGAGAGATAAGTGGCGGTGGCTTCGCCTTCGACGGTGGGATTGGTGGCGATGATGACTTCGTCCACGTTGCCGGCGTCGACGCGGGTGATGAGGTTTGAGATGCGCAACTGCTCGGGGCCAATGCCGTGCAGGGGAGAGATCGCTCCGTGCAACACGTGGAAGACCCCGTTGAAGTGTTTGGTTTTTTCGATGGTGGCGATGTTGGTGGGTTCCTCGACTACGCAGACCATGCGCTGGTTGCGGGTGGCGCTGGTGCAATAGACGCAAGGGTCCACGTCGGTGATGTTGTTGCAGACCGAGCAGAGGCGCAGGTTGGCCTTGACGTCGCGCACGGCGGCGGCGAGGGCTTCGGCATCTTCTTCGCTGGAGCGAAGAATGTGGAAGGCCAGACGCTGCGCGCTTTTCGCGCCAACGCCGGGGAGCTTTTTCAGCTCGTCAATCAACCGCGACATTGGCTCGGCAAATTTGGACATAGGGAATTGAGTGATTGAGTCAGCGAATCATTGAATCAATGAGTCATTGACTCATTGATTTATTGGTTAGAGTCCGCCCATGCCTAGGCCGCCGAGCATGCCCCCGACGGTCGACTGCATGGCTCCGTCGATCTTGCGGGCGGCTTCGTTGACGGCGGCGAGGATCAAGTCCTGCAGCATCTCGACGTCGCCGGCCTTCACGGCTTCGGGGTCGATGCGCAGGCTGAGCAGCTGTTTGCGGCCGTCCATTTTGGCGGTGACCGCGCCGCCGCCGGACGACGCCTCAACTACGGTCTCCTGCATTTTCTTTTGCAGGGTCGCGTACTGCGCTTGCGCTTTCGACATCAGGTCTTGCAGGTTGAATCCGCCCATAGAACTCGGCTCCCGGCTTCCGGCGTTCGGCTTCTGGACTGCTCGTACAACCGGAAGCCGAGAGCCGGAAGCCGTTTTCTATCGTTTTTCCTTGTAATCAATCACGGTGCGAATCTCGGCGCCGAATTTTTCTCGCATGCGCCGAACCACCGGATCCTGCTCGGCGCGGCCACGGCCGCCGACGGCCGGGCCATTCGACCGTACGCTTGCGCCATTGCGTTTGGCCCCGTTTCCACCGTTGCCGTCCTGCAGCGTGACGCTTCCGCTTGGAATGATTTTTAATTTGACGGCGCGGCCCAGAACTCCGCTGGCCGAGGCGATGGCCAGGCGTCGCGCTTCGGGACCGACGGACATATCTATTACAGTTTGTGATTCGGAGATCTTGATAACCAGTTCGTTAGCTTGCACGCTCCACTCGCCGGCTTCAAGCATGGAGACCAGGATGCGTTGGTTGCCGTCAGTGAGCGCCTGCAGGACAGCGGATAGCAGGCGGTCGATCTGCGACGGCGCCGTTTGTGATTGTGCCGCCTGAGATTGAACCGCCTGTGGATCTGGTGCCGGCGCGGCTGGCGCCGGTTGGGTTTGCCATTCCGGTCGCGGCTGCACTTCAGGCGCGGATGGTTTGGTGGCGCTGGCAGAGACGTAGCCAGCTACGTCTTTACGATTCGGGTCTCCACGATTTACGTCTGCACGCTCCGCATCTGGCTCAGGCGCGTGGTCGCGCAGGGGAGCGGCGGAGCCCATGATCACCGGTTCCTGAGGGCTGGCCGCAGCTGGAGTTGAAGTCGGAACAATACGAGGGCCGGGTAGCGGCGCTGTCTCGGAAGAATCTTCTTGCCGCGGTGTGCCTTTGCGCGCGGAATCGGCTGCAAACGGCGAAACAAAATTCGGGCGAGCGGCGGGAGAAGGCTCTGGGCGGCGGGTTTCGGCGCTCGCGGAATGGCTGCCAACGATGGCTGGCCGGGACGGCGTTCTCGGCACCGGGGTTGCATTCGGCGCTGCAGCGACATCGCTCAACAGTTGCTCGATCGGTAACAGGCGCTGGGCATGCGCCATCTTGAGCAGGCCGAGTTCGAGATGGAAACGTTGCTCCTGTTTGTATCCGAGCTCGCCGTGGGTGCGCAGCATGATTTGCAGATGGCGCGTAAGGTCTTCTTCGCCGAATAGTTCGGCGACGCGGGCCACGCGCTCGCGCTCTTCACTGGAAATTTGCAGCAGGGAAGAGTCCTTCCCAGCGATTTTCGCGACGGTGGCATTGCGCAGAAAACGGACCATCTGGCGGGCGAAGTGTGTGGGGCTGTGGCCCTCGCTGATGAGGTGGTCGACGTGGCGAAGAACTTCGTCGCTCGCGCCGCGGGCCACGGCCTGCATGACTTCTTCGAGAATATGAGCGGGCGCCGCGCCGACGAGATTACGCACCGAGTCCGCGGTTATTTTTCCGCTGGAGGAAGCGATCGCCTGGTCGAGAATCGAGAGCGCGTCGCGCATGGAGCCGTCGCCGGCTTCGGCCAGCAGCGCGAGAGCGTCGTTATCGGCTTCGATATTTTCGCGCGTGACGAGATCGCGAAGCTGGGCGACGATGGCGTCGAACTTCACGGCACGGAAACTGAAATGCTGGCAGCGGGAGCGGATAGTCTGTGGAATATCTTCCGGCTGCGTGGTCGCGAGCATGAAGACGATGTGATCGGGCGGCTCTTCTAGCGTCTTGAGCAGGGCGTTGAAGGCCGCGTCCGTAATCTGATGGGCTTCGTCGAGAATATAAATCTTGAAACGGTCGCGGGCGGGGCGGTAGCGCGCGGCCTCGCGGAGCTCGCGGATTTCGTCGATGCCGCGGTTGGTGGCGGCGTCGATTTCGATGACGTCGACGGCGTTGCCGGCGCGAATCTCGGTGCAGGATTCGCAAACGCCGCAGGGCTCCGGGACAGGATGATCCTCTTTCGGAAGCCCGGATCGGCAATTCAGCGCGGCGGCCAGAATACGGGCGACCGTGGTTTTGCCGATGCCGCGATGTCCGCTGAAAATGTAGCCGTGGGCGGTGCGTCCCTGCTCGATGGCGTTCTGCAGGGTGCGGGTGACGTGTTCCTGTCCGATGACCTCGGAGAATTTCTGCGGACGGTACTTGCGGGCCAGGACGGTGTAGCTCATGGGTGAGAAGTACGATTATACGTGATGGAGGCGGGTGCGGGTGCGGGGATGGGCTGGCACGATTGACGTTTCAACCCCAAGCCTCTACCGCTGAACACGGGCCGATGGCAAGTTGCTCCGCAGCGCTCGAAAAAACAGTGGACAAGGTGGCAGGCTCCAGTATATTTAACCGAAGTGTTATATAACGTAAAAGTTAAATAAAATCATGTCTGACCCGCTTACTGCTACCTTTTCAGCTCTTGCCGATCCCACGCGGCGCGCGATCCTGAGTCGCCTTACGTCGGGGGAGGCTTCGGTCACGGAACTCGCTGCGCCTTTTAAGGTGAGCATGCCCGCAATTTCCCGCCACCTGAAAGTGTTGGAGCGCGCCGGCTTGATCGCGCGTGGGCGCGACGCGCAGTGGAGGCCTTGCCGGCTCAAGGCCAGTCCGCTCAAAGACGTGGCCAGCTGGGTGGCGCACTACCGCCGCTTCTGGGAAGAAAGCTTGGAGCGGCTCGATGACTACCTGATCGAAATGAAAAAGGAACTGCAGCAGAAGGAGGGAAAATATGGCCGCAAAAAATAACATCACCCTGACTGTGACGACGCCGACAGATCGGGAGATCGTCATCACACGTGCATTTGACGCACCGCGCAGGCTCGTCTTCGAGGCCTACACGGACCCCAAGCACCTGCCGCACTGGATGCTGGGGCCGCCGGGCTGGACGATGACCGTCTGCGAGATCGATCTGCGCCCAGGCGGAGCGTGGCACTTCGCCTGGAGCCATTCCAACGGCACGCAAATGGAAATGCGCGGCGTTTATCGGGAAGTGAAGCCGCCCGAGCGGCTGGTCTCCACTGAGTAGTGGGGCGGCGACTGGCCGGAAACAGTCAAGACGCTGACCTTCACCGAGAAGAACGGCCAGACCACGGTCACAACCAGCATCCTTTACCCGTCGAAAGAAGCGCGCGATGCCGCGCTCAAGACCGGGATGAAGGAAGGTATGGCCCTGAGCTTCAACCGTCTCGCCGAACACCTGGGCGGGATGGCCTAGATTCCGTCGGTGCCACAGGTTTCGGAGGCTTGCTAAAAGCGCTGCACAAGCGATAGGCTTGTCCGTCGCCCGGAGCGCGGGTTCTGGCGATTGCGACGGGCAAGCTCTAAAGGAGCGTTATCATGCAGCTGAAAATTACGAGCAAAACGGTAGACGGGATTCTGGTGATCGAATGTAGCGGCCGCATAGTTTTTGGCGAGGAGTCGTCGCTGGTGCGGGAACAGGTGAAGCAGGCTATTCCGGATCACAAGCGGATTGTGCTTAATCTGGGCGAGGTCAACTACATTGATTCCGGCGGCCTGGGGACGCTGGTGGCGTTACACACCACTGCGCTTAACGCAGGCACTACCATCAAGCTGGCGAACCTGACGAAAAGAGTCGGCGATTTGCTGCAGGTGACTAAACTGCTGACCGTGTTCGACGTGAGCAACTCCGAAAGCGAAGCGATCGAATCGTTCCTCAAAGCGGCGTAGCTTCAAGTCTTCCCACCCCTTGGACTCGCCGCTCGGGGAGTCGAAGGGATGGGGTGCCCGGCCACGATGCCGGGATATGACGCCGCGGGCGGCGACTCTTCTGCAAATGCTCTCGAAAGTTGTTTTCCTTCTCTGTCTGCTGATTAGCGCAAGCGGATTGGTCTCCCCGCCCGTGGCTCTGGCGGCGGGGCTGGCCTTTGGGCTGCTTTTCCCTCATCCCTATAGCTCACAGGCTAAAACGCTTTCCAAATATCTTTTGCAAGCCTCGGTGGTCGGGCTCGGCTTCGGCATGAATCTGCATCAACTGGTGCGGGTCGGGCGCAGTGGATTTGTTTATACGGTGGTGGGGATCAGCTTCGCGATGCTGGCGGGGATGGGTCTGGGCTCGCTGTTCGGCGTGCGCAGAATTCCGGCATTTCTTATTTCCACCGGGACGGCGATCTGTGGAGGGAGCGCGATTGCCGCCGTGGGTCCGATCACGCATGCCAGCGACGAAGAAATGGCGGTGTCGCTCGGAACAGTGTTTGTGCTGAATTCGGTGGCGCTGCTGATTTTTCCTGCGATCGGAACGGCGCTGAAGCTTACGCAATCGCAGTTTGGGTTGTGGGCCGCGCTGGCGATTCACGATACCAGTTCAGTGGTGGGCGCGGCGGCCAAGTACGGAGCGGAAGCGCTGGCGGTGGCGACCACGGTGAAACTGGCGCGGGCGTTGTGGATTGTCCCGCTGGCGCTGGCCACGGCGGTGGCGCGGCATGCCAAGGCGAAGATTCCGTGGCCATGGTTCATTGCGTTATTCTGCCTGGCGGCGGTTTGCAATACCTATTTGCCGGGCGGTGCGCATGCGTATGCGATCGTGGTGGATGTGGCGAAGATTGGGCTTACCGCGACTCTGTTTTTGATTGGCAGCGGGATTTCCATGGCGACGGTGAAGCAGGTGGGGCATCGTCCGATGCTGCTGGGGATCGTTTTGTGGCTGCTGGTTTCGGTGGGATCGTTGTGGCTGATTCGCGCGGGGTGGATTGGACTGTGAAGAGAAACATTTCACCACGGAATCACCCTTCGGCTTCGCTCAGGGCAGGCTCCGGCACGGAGAAAAGCAGAGCACTGAATGATATTTCTCCGCCGCTTCGCCGTGGATCGACAAAAGCGAGTGAAGATCATTCGGCAAAAATCCGAATGCGGATCGAGGCCACGATTCGCTCGATCCCGCCGGGCAAGGTTTCGACCTACGGCGCCATCGCGCGGGCTGCGAAATTCCCCGGCGCGGCGCGGCTGGTGGCGCGGGTTCTGAATCGCGGCTTCGGATTGCCGTGGCAGCGCGTGCTGGGAGCAGGCGGAGAAATCAAGCTGCGCGGGGATTCGGCGATCGAGCAGCGTCTGCGGTTGGAAGCCGAGGGAGTGCGGTTTCGCGGGCGGAAGGTGGATATGAAGTCGCACGAGTGGAAGTTTGGGCGGGTGCGGCGAGGGAAGTAGGAATTGCTGAACAGCCCATTGCAGGGTTGCCGCCGCGGAGTCTCCTCGCGGGCGGTATAATTTGGTCGGTTTGCAGCCGAAAAAGGAGACGCCAACCAAATTGAATCACTCGCCCCATCAGGTCCCTGGCGATGCCGGCATCGACTCGATCGGGGTGTTGCATGTGTTGGCCGAGAGTCTAGGGGGGCGAGTCAGGAAGACGAAGGTAATGCTCATGGGGAGCACCACACTCACACGACAGGTCCGAGCGCTTCATCGCGGACACAAGATCGAACTGCTCGCGAACGACAGTTTGATGCTTGCAGATGTGGAGGCAAACTACGGGCGATTCGAATTGCTCACGATCAATCCACGCTTGACAAGAACTCCTTATGGCAGGCCCGCTAGCACGATAAACACCGCTGGCGTCGAACATGTAATCTTCACAACCGACGGAAGTTTATCGCGAGCGCAGTCCGAGCTATATGAATCGGGTGTGCTAGGGCTGCTCCTCAAGATCATCGATCCCCACGATGGAGAAGAGATCAATGTATCTCAGCGTCTCGTTCGCGTGTACCTGCGAGGACCAAGCGTGGATCGAGTCATGGCCATCATTCACGGCGTGATCGACCTGATGCCGCATGACACAGCGGCCGAATTTGCTACTTTTCCCGAAGCATTGCGGCCGCTGGTTCCTTTGATGACGAAGTGGGCGATCGAAGATGACGAAGAACGATCGCGTAAGCTCAGACGCTGCACTCAGTCAGCTCGCCAGAGACTCGTCGATGCCGTCGTTCCGTTACTTCCCGCCATTCACCAGTTTCTCGATAACTTTGGAGCGAATCCGCCGGAAGAAGCATGTGCGCTAGGTACCCTCGCCCAAGCTGCACTTGAGGCGCGCTCCCTGATTTCTGGGGTTTCCGATATGGGGAAACCGAATCGCCCGAAATAGCATCGGGCCGGGCTGCGCCCTGGCCGGACAGCCGAGGGCGGCTGTCCCCACATGGTTCATCTACTTCTTAAACTGCGGGTCGATCTCTACCTGATACCCCGTCACCATTTTGTTGGTTTCATTCGCCATGCCGACTACTGCCATCAACTCTTTGAACATGGCGTCGGACATGCCCTTCTTCTGCGCCGAGACCGTGTGCGAGGCGATGCAGTAGTGGCACTGGTTGGTGACGCTGACGGCGACGTAGATCATTTCTTTGGTCAGGGGATCGAGCGCGCCGGGGGCCATGATCTGCTTGATGTCTTCCCAGGTGCGCTTCAGCGTGGCGGGATCGTGGGCGATAGCCTTCCAGAAATTGTTGATCCAGTCGGTCTTGCGGGTGGTCATGATGTCGTCGTAGACGGCGCGGACTTCGGGGCTGGCGTCGGCGTATTCGATTAGGCCTAGGGTTGACATGGGGATCTCCGCAGTCGTGAGACATGCAATACAAGTTCAAAAAAAAGCAACGTCAAAAGATTACCGCAAAGGACGCAAAGAACGGCCGCTAAGGACGCGAAGGTGAGTCGCGGCTCTACGGCTTGCCGGGCAACTCTCCGATCAGCAGCTTGCCTAACTGCGCCGCGGGCACGCGGATGCCGACGTAGAACTGCCCGAAGAGGGCGTAGACGGCGCTGACGTGGTCGAAGCGCATTTCGTAGATCAGCTTCTTGAAGACCAACGGATCTTCTGCGAAAAGATCGACGCCCCATTCCCAGTCGTCGAAGCCGATCGAGCCGGTGATGATTTGCTTGACCTCGCCCGCGTAGCGGCGGCCCACGAGGCCATGTTCGTTCATCTGGCGGGCGCGTTCTTCGATGGGCAGCTTGTACCAGTTCTGGTCTTCGCCGCGGCGACGATCCATGGGATAGAAGCAGGCGTAGCGATGCGGAGGAATCTCCGGATAGAGACGGGGGCGCATGGCTTCTTTCTGGCGCGCCAGGGTGTCGGCAATTTCGCGCTTCCACTCGTCGGAGTGCGGTTCGATGCCGCGCTCGACCAACGCCTTGTAAACTTTCACGGTGGATTCGTAGAGTCCCAACTCAATGATGGACAGATATGAAGTCGTTGGCTCGAGATAGTCGCTGAGGCGTAGGTTGGCGAGCTTGAGTTCGGCCTGATTCAGGTCAGCAAACGATTCGCGGAAGTGGATGAACATGAGATCGCCCTTGTGGCCGAGCAGAGAATAAATTGCGGACTGGCCGGGCGAGTGCTGCTCCAGCGCGGCGAGCGCCGTTGCGGCTTCCGTGGCGATGGCTGACTTTTCGGCATCCGGCAGGGCGCGCCAGGCGGAGCGGCGAAAGCGCATCATCTGGTGGAGAACGCTGTAGCCTTCCGTGGTGAGCGGGACGGCGGGAATCTCGGTGGCAATTTGGGGCGTGGGGTGGTGAGTGGTAGTCATGGTTTCCACGGTCGATGGTTTCCTTTTCCTGCAAAGTTCCATTGTACCGGGAGATGCAACGCCTCTACGATATAACTAAGTGCATGCGAAGAACCTTGTTGAGACTCGGTTTCGTTCCGCTCTTCGGCCTGCTCTGCGCGGTTCCGCTCATGGGGCAGAGTAAGCGGCTTTGGGTTTTGCGCGCGCCGGGCGAGATGGTGGAATACGATCCGGCAACGTTTATGGCCAAGCCGGTGGCTACAAATCCGCCGATCAAGCTCCCGCCCGAGGCGGTGAAATCTCCGCTGAGTCTTGCGGTCAATCATCAGGGACAGATTCTGTTTTCGCCTACGGTTTCGCTGCCGCTTGCGGAGGACGACGCCGAGGCTCCGCACAAGGCGTGGCTGTGGAACGGGCGGGCGGCAACCTCGCTGGACATGGGCGTGAGCCGAAGGGCAGCTGCGGAGGGATCGAATGTCGCCATCACGGAATCGGCCGCGAGCGTTTATCTTTCCGCCGACGGACAGCATCTGTTCTGGTTCGCCAACCAGGCGCGGCGCCTGCAACGGGAAGAGATGGACCTTTCCACTGCGACCACGTGGCAAGCGTGGCGAACGGATCTGGAGGGCCACGCGCGGCAGGAAATTGCTTCGTTTACTCTGCCCGATTGCCGCTGCACGACGGGAAGTTGCGAGGAAACGTGTCCTTACGTTGTCGATTGGGCCCCTGAAGACGGCGTGGAACAGTTTTTTCTCGTGACTCAGTTCACCGCGGGGCAGACCGGGCCCACCTACAAGGCGAGCGCCCGTTACCAACAAGACGCGGGGAAGTGGAGTGCGAGTCCTTTGGCGATGCCGCTGCAGCGGGTGCTGGACGCGGCTTCCGACGGGAGCGTGATTGTCGAGGCGATTCCCGACACCTCTTGCTGTGGATGGTTGAATCAGAGCGACGACCAGACTCTGCTGCGTACTGGGGAAAAGACTTTGGTGTTATTCGATGAACTGGCCACGTTCAAGAATCCGGATTACGACGTCAGCTTCTATACCGCGAATGCGCGGGTGCAGCCTGGCCTGGGCGCGGTTGCGATGACTCTGGTCTCGACCGCGGAAACCAACAAGCCGATTCAGCTGGCCGAGCAGGGACAGGCCAGCCTGGAGGAAACGCAACGCGTTCACAAGGCGCTCGAAGAACTGCCGGCTGTGGAAGTGAAAAATGTTGAGGACTCGCCCAAGCGGATCGCATATCTCCCGCACACCACGCTGATCGGATGGATCAGCGATAAAGAAATTCTTGTCGTCGAGGGGCATTTGCTGATTGCGTACAACGTGAGCACGGGTGTTCGGCGTAAGTCGACAATTCGCGTCGAAGATTCGGCGCATGTGTTTCTGCGCTAGAGTTTTTGCTGGCCAGCGCGGTAAATCATCCAACCAACAGAATTTGCTCCGAGCACCACCAACGCAATCTTCATAGAATATTTCCAGACGCTCGCGACCTCAATCACGGGCGATACCGAGAGCAGAACAAACAACAGAGTCACGGCAAAGGCGGCCGCTGCGCCCATCCGCAGCCACACGCCGGGACGCATCCCCTTGGCTTTTGGTGAAAACAGCGGGATTGCGAACAAGGCCAGATACGCCATGCCATAAAACGTCCAGGCCCAAATCTGCAGCAGAGAAAAAGCTTCCTGGTTGCGGGCGCCGATCAGCACAGCGGTGCTGGCGGCGAGCGCCACGCCGCCCATAAACAAAATCGAATTCACAGGCGTGCGGTACTTCGCATGCAAAACGGTGAACCAGCGTGGCAGCAGGTGGTCCCAGCCGGCCACCAGCGGCAGCCGCGTGTTGCTCGAAAAATAGAGAGTGTAGCTGCAAATGTAGTTCAACAGCAGAAGCAGAATCGCGATCGAAACCAGCGGTCCGGCCAGGCCAAACAGGCCGAGTCCGCGGCTCAGCGCCTGAGGGATGGGACCGATCACGTCGATCGCGTCCGGAGAAACGAACGCGAGAATCGCGCTGGTCCCGAGAATGTATAGGAGAGCGATGAGTGGAGCAGTGAAAAGTATGGAGCGGGCCAGGTTCCGTCCCGGGTTGCGCGACTCTCCGGCAAAGATTGCGATGATTTCGAATCCCGACAAGGCACCGAAAGTCATCTTGCTGAAAACGCTGAGACTGAAAAATGTGAATGGCGGCAGAACCAGCGGGAGCGGGTTGTAGTGCGGCAGGGTTCCGTGGCGCACGTGGAGGAAGGGCAGCACGATCAGGACTCCGAGAATCAGAACCGTGAAGATGCTTCCGGCATTGCTCACCCACTTGCCCACGCTGAGGCCGAGTCGCGCGACCACCATCATCCCGGCAATCAGCGCGATGGAACCGACCACGAGCAGGAGTGGGCTGGATGCAATCCATTCTCCACTGGGTCCGATCGCGTAGGCGATGTAGGTGGTGGTCACGAGCGCGATTTGCGAAACCTGCACCGTGGTGTTGAGCCACATGTTCCACGCCACCAGGAATCCGAGGCGGTCACCAAAGGCGAGACGAGCCCACTCGTAAAGGCCGCCCTCGAGGGGCATCAATCGGTTGAGATGTGCGACGACCAGAGCCTGGGGAACGAAGAACAAGAGAATTGCAAGCAGCCAGAGCACGACGTGGGAAGGCCCGGCCTTTACGGCGGTACCGAAGAACTCGGGCACGATCACGATCAGGATCTGGGCCAGCGCCAGGTCGGCCAGGCTCAGTTCTCTGCGGAGAACGGTACTGTGCGCCGCGGCCTGAGCTTCGGCCGCCCTCAAGCCGGTGACGTCCGGAGATGACAAGTGCGCACGGCTCCTTGCGCTGTGATTACTTTTTTTCTGCTGGTTTCAAAAGCAGGTCCTGATAGTCGAAGCTGAAGTCGGCGAGCGGAGAGACCGCCGCCATCTTCGCGCTGTCGATGCTTCCGTCAGCTTTCAAAGAGAATGTGACGAACGCGTCTTCGATGGTGCGGTCCCGCCAGTGCGCCTTGAAAGTGTCGTATTGCCAGTGCTGCAGATCGCCGATCATCGACGGCGTGTGGTCGAAAGTGATCACCAGGCCCCCGTTCTCAGCGCGAATCGTGATGGGGCCATACCAGGCGTCGTTGTAGACGCCGGTATATTTTTCGAGCGGCAGGGAAGGCTTGGAACCGACAGCGCGCGCGCCCTCGGCCTGCTTCATCGCTTCCGCGGCCTCTTTCTCCTGCGCGTCGCGGACCGCCTTGAAGTTAGCGTTCCAGTCAGTGGGCGGCAGATTGAAATAGTGATCGAGCACGTGATATAGGATAGACAGGAACGCGCCGCCCTCTTCTGCGTTGGTCAGCACCACCACGCCAAGATTTTCCTCAGGCACCAGCATCACCTGCGAAACAAATCCGCCTACGCCGCCCGTGTGGCCAACCAACTCGCGGCCGTGGTAGTCGCGCAGAAACCATCCCAGGGCGTAGTCGGAGAAATGCGCCTTGATCGCAGCCAGCGGCGGCGGAGGATTTCCGATCGGCAGAATCGTCTGCGCAGTCCACATTTCGTGGGATCGCGCTTCGCTGAACAGACGTCCATCGCGGTCCACAAACTTGCCACGGTTTAATTGCACCTGCACCCATTTCGCCATGTCGGCGGCGCAGGAGTTGATCGACCCGGCCGGCCCAACGTTCTCCAGCGCTCCGAAGTGAATCACCTGCAGCTTGCCGTCCACGCGGGAATGCGGGAATGCGTAGTCGTCGCCGGCTCTATATGCGGCATTGGTTACATTCGAGCGAGTCATGCCCAGCGGCGCGAAAATGTGCTCGCGGATGTAGTCGTCCCAGGAGATGCCGGTGACCGCGGGAATAATTTGGCCAGCCGTCATGTAAAGCAAATTGTCGTAGGCGAATTTGCTGCGGAAACTGGAAGCCGGTTTCATGAATCGTAATTTGTAAACGATCTCGTCGCGCGTGTAAGTAGACTGCGGCCAGAACAGCAGATCGCCTTCGCCCAGGCCCATGCCGCTGCGATGCGTGAGCAGGTCGCGGATGGTCATCTCGTGCGAAACATACGGGTCATACATCACGAAGCCGGGCAGCCGCTGGTAAACCGGATCGTCCCACGCGAGCTTGCCTTCGTCCACCAGCGTGGCCAAAGCAGCGGTGGTGAAAGCTTTGGTGTTGGAACCGATGGCAAACATGGTGTTCTCGTCGACCGGCGTGGGATCGCCCAGTTTCCGCACACCATAGCCTTTGGCCAGCACCACCTTTCCATCTTTTACGATGGCCACGGCGATGCCCGGAACGTCGAAAGTCTTCATCGCAGCGGGCACATAGGCGTCGAGATCGGGTTGCGAGATAGGCGCAGCGGCGGGTGAGGCTGGCTGCGCCCAACAAAAGCCCGCGACCATCACAATCCACAGGCTGATGATCCAACCTCTCGCGCATATACGTTTCATTCTTGCCTCCAGAAGCTTCGTGATGGCCAGATTACGACGCGGAGATTAGAACATAGAACGGGCAGGTTTCGCCGGGATGGAAAAAAGAAAACGCACTGTCACTTTCGGCGACAGTGCGTTCTCCCAGGGTGAGGGATGTTTAATTCATGAGATTAGACATCAGAGCGTTGATGTACAGCAGCAAATAGTCGGTCTCGAGATCAGAATTGATCAAAGCTTCGACCTCAGCAATGGGCAGCCCGATCATGTGCGAGGCTGCCTGCAGCAGTTGCATCATTTCGAAGTCTGCCGTACGGTTTGAGTGGATCTCCATTGCGCGTTCCCCGGGTTGCTTTGAATTGGCAGAGAGATGGAAAGCACGGGGCAGGGGAAACGACTACCGAAACCTCTCCCCCCGAAGGGTCCCGGAAATCGCTGCCATACTGCCCCAGTTCCCGCTCGCGAGTGCGGCGAGCAAGCTTGAGCGCAGTTCTAGCGAAATCCTCAGCGGCGAAGAGATCGGTGAAAGATAGGCAGGAAATTGGGAGCGGAGTAGACGGCGAAAGCAGGGCGCTCGTGGAAGCCGCGGCTGACTTTCGAGCCGGATGGAAGATTGAACGGATTCGCGATCGTGGCCGCAGCCGGGGCCGACGTGGCCTGCGTGTGAACCGCGACCGGAGCAGTGCCGCGGTGGAATGCGGCGTCGGGCAAATCCCAGTCGGGGGCAATTACGATCACGAGCATGACGACGAACACTCCCAGCAGGAGCAGCACGCTCGATCGTTTTATCGTCCACTGCGACATCAGGCAATACTTTGTGCCAGTTCGTGCCGGAAGTCAACCCTAAAACGCTTGCTGGGGGCTGATCACGGGCGGTTTGCCACCGCCGCCAGACAGTTCTTTGGCGGGTCCGGAGGTGTGGCAGTACAATACCGCAGCTTGCTTTGGGTAAGGTCGTCATACCAGTCCGCACATACCGGGGAGAGACAGATTGTTGTACCTCAAGCCGAAAACACTCGATGAGGCAGTTTCGCTGCTGGCGGCTGGGGGTAGTCAGATTCTAGCCGGTGGAACGGATTTTTATCCGGCGCTGGGAGAGGCGCTGCCGCAAGGGACCATCGTAGATGTTTCCGCTTTGCGAGAGATTCAAGGTATTTCGATCAGCGCGGAACACATCCGAATTGGCGGACTGACCACCTGGACCGAAGTGATCCGTGCGCCCCTGCCGCGTTGTTTCGATGCCCTGAAAGCCGCGGCGCGGGAAGTGGGGTCCGTACAAATCCAAAACCGCGGCACCGTGGCGGGAAACTTGTGCAATGCTTCTCCGGCCGCCGACGGAGTGCCGCCCTTGCTGGCGCTGGATGCGGTGGTGGAATTGGTTTCTGCCGTCGGTCAGCGGCAGATGCCCTTGGCTGAATTCATCGTGGGAAATCGTAAGACGTTGCGGCGGCCGGACGAAGTTCTCGCTGGAATTCTGATTCCACGAACTGTGGAGAATGCCAGCTCGGCCTTCCTGAAGCTGGGCGCACGGCGCTATCTGGTGATTTCCATCTCGATGGTTGCGGCGGTGA
Organism: uncultured Acidobacteriaceae bacterium; assembly: GCA_963719575.1. Taxonomy (GTDB): domain Bacteria; phylum Acidobacteriota; class Terriglobia; order Terriglobales; family Acidobacteriaceae; genus Sulfotelmatobacter. Next base: position 78,012 of record CAVRCN010000011.1, on the reverse strand, counting down.
TTCAGCGCAATGACGCAGGCCGCGTAGCCGAAGCTCGCGTGGCGGTCGGTTCCTGTTCCGCCAGCGCGCGGCGGCTGGGCGATCTCGACAAAAGCTTAGTGGGCCTGCCCTGCGCGCCGGGCATCGGCGAGGTGGTTACGCAGGCTCACCTGTCGCCGCTCTCGCCGATTGACGACGTGCGGGCCACCGCGGAATATCGCCGCGATGCATCGCGTGTCCTGGTTCGGCGCGCGCTGGACGCTTGCGTAGGTCAATGCTGATGGCGACTGGGCACAATCTCGCCGTCGAAGCATCCGCCGACGCATCGGCAACGTTGATTGCATTCTCCGTAAACGGCCGCAGAGTGGAAGTGCAGGCATCTCCTGGAACGCGGCTTTCCCGGATACTTCGCGACCACCTGGGGTTGACCGGAACCAAGGTTGGCTGCGACGCCGGCGATTGTGGTGCATGCACCGTCCTGCTCAACGGCGAGCCGGTGTGTTCGTGTCTGGTAGCGGCAGGGCAGGCTGCAGGATGCGAAGTAGTGACCGTCGAAGGTTTGGCGCAGCGCCCACCACTTTATGATCGCCTGCAGAAATCTTTTCTGGCACACGGAGCCGCACAGTGCGGCGCCTGCACGCCAGGAATGCTGGTTGCGGCCACGGCTCTCCTGGACAAGAATCACGCTCCCAACGAAGCCGAGGTCATGGACGCAATCGGTGGCGTGCTCTGCCGCTGCACTGGATATCGAAAAATTATTGATGCAATTCTCGAAGCGGGAGTTGAGATTGCGGTCGCCTGCTCGCCGGAACCCGGGGCTGCAGTCGGACAGCGCCTGGTACGCCTGGACGGCAAGAAGAAGGTCGAAGGCACCGAAATATTCGGCGCCGACGAAACTCCGGCGGGCGCGCTGGGACTGCGTGTGATTCGTAGTCCGCACCATCGGGCACGCTTTCAATTCGGCGATCTCGATGCATTTGTGCAGGCTCACCCCGGCGTATGCGCTGTGTTCACTTCGAAAGATGTGCCGGGAGAAGACTGTTACGGAGTCATCGCCAGGTTCGCGGATCAACCAGTGTTTGCGCATGCGGAAGCGCGTTTTCGAGGCGAGGCGGTCGCCGCGATCGCCGGCGAAGCTGGTGCGCTCGAAGCTCTCGACCCGGCAAGCTTTCCGGTTCAGTGGGAGGAGTTGCCGCCGCTGAAGACGGTGTCCGAGGCTCTGGCCGGCGGGGCACCGCAAATCCACGCGCACCGCAAAAACAACGTCCTCGTGGGAGGCAGGGTTGCGTGTGGCGACGTCGAAAAGGCGCTGGCTGCGGCCGATTTTGTAGTCGAGGGCGAGTACGAAACAGGCTTTGTCGAGCATGCCTGCATCGAACCCGAAGCCGGTTTCGCGCGCCGCGTGGGCGACACCGTCGAGATTCAAGCCTGCACGCAATCGCCTTATCTCGATCGCGACGACATCGCAAAGATTTTAGGGATCCCGCCGGAGAAAGTTCGCATTATCCCCACCGCCGTGGGCGGAGGTTTCGGTACGAAGCTCGATCTATCCGTGCAGCCATTTCTAGCGCTGGCCGCGTGGAAACTGAATCGTCCTGTACGCATCGTTTATTCCCGAACGGAATCGATCATGTCCACGACCAAGCGCCATCCCGCGCATCTTCGTCTGCGCGCAGGAGCCACACGCGACGGCAAGCTTACCGCCATTGATTTTGCCGCCGACTTCAATACCGGGGCGTATTCTTCCTGGGGTCCCACCGTGGCGGCGCGCGTGCCGGTGCACGCGTCCGGGCCGTATCGAGTTCCAAATTACCGCGCCGTCACCCGTGCCGTGCACACCAATCTGGTGCCAGCAGGCGCGTTCCGTGGTTTCGGCGTGCCCCAGACGGCGATCGCGCAGGAGCAACTCTACGACGATCTCGCTGATCGCGCCGGCATGGACCGCCTGGAATTCCGCATTTTGAATGCGCTCGACAATCACTCTCCCACCGTCACGGGGCAAGTGCTTGGCGAAGGAGTTGGCATACGCGCCTGTCTTGAAGCGCTGCGCCCGAAGTGGCAAACTGCCCGTGCGCAGACGGCGGACTTCAACGCGAAAGCGAACGGGCCTCTGCGCCGTGGCGTGGGCGTGGCCGGAATGTGGTATGGATGCGGCAACACGTCGCTGCCCAATCCTTCGACCGTTCGCATCGGCCTGAAGAGAGATGGTCGCATCGCTCTCCATCAAGGCGCCGTGGACATCGGCCAGGGGTCAAACACGATCGTAGCTCAGATTTGCGCGGACGCAGTGGGCGCGCCGATCTCGCACTTGGATCTGGTCTCTGGCGACACAGCGATCACGCCGGACTGCGGAAAGACCTCCGCTTCCCGCCAGACTCTCGTAACCGGCAAGGCCGCGTATCTCGCGGGAAAGCAACTGCGCAGCGAAATCCTGAAACTCGCACAGGCTTGCGATTGTGCCACCATCCGGTTCGGCGACGGCAACGTAATCGTCAGTGAAGATGCGAAGAAAGTTTCTCTCGCTCTGGAAAATCTGCCACTGGACTCCCACGGCTACGTGATCACCAGCGAAGCCACCTTCGATCCGCCAACCAGCCCCCTCGACGAAAACGGCCAGGGAATCCCTTACGCTGTGTTCGGCTTTGGCGCTCACATGGCGGAGGTTGAAGTCGACACCGAGTTGGGAACAGTGCGGGTGCTGAAAGTTACCGCGGCGCATGACGTGGGCTGTGCCATCAATCCCACATTGATCGAGGGGCAGATCGAAGGCGGCGTGGCGCAAGGCATCGGCATGGCGTTGATGGAAGAGTTTTTCCCCGGCAAGGGAGAAAATCTTCACGACTATCTGATTCCTTCGGCGGGCGACATTCCTCCGATAGAGTCGATCCTGATCGAGGATGCATCCTCGATCGGTCCGTTCGGAGCGAAGGGAATCGGCGAGCAGGCCGTGATCCCAACGGCGCCCGCGATACTCAATGCGATTCACGACGCGGCTGGAGTGCGCGTGCGGAAGACTCCCGCAACTCCGGACCGCTTGCGCGCAGCCATTCTCGCGGCCCGCGGAGGCGCGCGTGGCTAAGCACGCGGCTAAGGATGCGCCTAAGGACCTAGCGAAGGCTGAGTCAAAAGTTGGCGCGGCCGATGACGCCATCCGCTGCGACGCCTGCCCCGTACTCTGCTACATCAAGCCGGGACGAACCGGATCCTGCGACCGCTACGGCAATCACGAGGGCAAGTTGGTGCGGCTCGATCCGCATGTGATCCTCGATCGCGCCGTGGAACGCGGCGAATCGGTGGTGCCGTTTCTCGAGCGCAGCCGCGACTGGGACGGCACGCTGGTGAGCCACGGCGAAACTTTCGTGACCGCGATCGGCGCGGGCACGACTTATCCGGATTACAAGCCGGCGCCGTTCATTATTTCGTCGCAGGTGGAGGGCGTCGATATGGTCACCGTCGTGACCGAAGGAATTTTCAGCTACTGCGGCGTAAAAGTGAAGATCGACACCGACCGCCATCTGGGCGCCGAATGTAGCACGGTGCGCGCTCAAGGCGAAGCCGTCGGCCACGTCACCACCAGCGAATACGGATCGCAAATGCTTTCGCTCGGTGGCGTCCGTCACCTGACCGGCCGCAGCCGTCACGAAGGAACTGCAACCTGCGAAACTCTGCTGGATTTGTGCAACGGCAAAGCGGTCGACCTCAAAATTGATGACGGCGCCAACATTGTGGTGCAAGCGGGCCAGCCGCCGGTCGTGGACGGCGTGAAAGAAGAACGCATGCGCGTAGGCTGCGGTTCGGCCACCATCGGCATGTTTGCCAAGCAATGGTTCGGCAAAGTCGATGAAGTCGTCGTCGTCGACGATCACATTACGGGCGTGCTCTCCGAGCATCAGGCCGGAAAGTTGCTGGGCGTGCGCGAGACCGGAATCAAGCTGAAGGGAAGGCGCTCCACGCCGGGGCGATACTTTCAAGTTGCCGAACCGGGAACATCGTGGGGAGGCACCAACGTCGACGATCCACTCACAATTCTGGGGAAATTCAATTCGAAAAAAGCCTGGCCCCGATTGCGCTTGCTCATGGTGAGCACTACCGGAGAACAGCACGCCTATTTCGAACTGGACGACGATCTCAAGCCGCAAGAAAAAGAATTGCCGCCGCATCTTCGCGAATCAGTCGCGCGCATAAAAGAAAACTGCGAGCCTGCATTATGCACCGTACTTTTCATGGGCGGCGCCGGCGGATCGCTGCGCGCCGGAGTCACGGAGAATCCGGTGAAGCTTACCAACTCTGTGCGCGACGCCCTGACCCGCGTTACTTGCGGAGGCTCGCCCGTCTACGTGTGGCCGGGAGGCGGCATCACGTTCATGGCCGACGTAACTCGCATGCCGCGCAACGCCTTTGGTTATGTGCCTACACCCGCTTTAGTGGCGCCAATTGAATTCACGCTGAAGCTGGCCGACTACGCCGCGCTTGGCGGCTACGTCGAGAATGTGCGTCCGCTGAGTTCGATTCTCCCTGACCAGTCTCTTCACGATCAGCAAGGCCCGCGCCGCCTCACGGCGCGACCGGATAATCCTTGGCCGCTGGTTTCTAAAGCAGGCGCCACAAGAAAAAGAAAGAAGAAATGAACACCCGAGCCCAGATTCGATGGCTCCCCGACGGACACCGCCTGCACCTGCAGGACGGCCCGATCGATCTGATCGTGGAAGCTTTCGGTGCGGCAAATGAGGTGGAAGCGGCTTACCGCGCTGGCTGCGAGCGATTCACAACCGTGCTCGACGAGCTGTGCGCCGAGTTGCCGTTCTTGAGAACGCCTCTGTCGGGCGTCGTGCAATGCGCAAGCGGCGAAGATGTTCCATATCCTCGCGGCGCAGTCGCGCGACGCATGACCGCAGCCACGCTCCCCTACGCAGCGCAACATTTCATTACTCCCATGGCAGCAGTCGCCGGAGCAGTGGCGGACGAGATCCTCACCACAATGATCACAGCCGCTCAACTCGACCGCGCCTACGTGAACGACGGCGGCGACATTGCTCTGCATCTGACCGCCGGCGAGAAATTCGTGGTCGGCATGGTGGAGCGACCCGATCTTCCGTCGCTTTTTGGCACTACAACCCTGGAATTCTCGCAACCGGTGCGTGGCATCGCCACCAGCGGCTGGCGGGGCCGCAGCTTCTCTCTGGGCATTGCCGACGCCGTCACCGTGCTCGCCGACCGCGCCGCAACCGCCGACGCCGCCGCCACCATCATCGCCAATGCCGTAGACTTGCCGGGGCATCCGCGAATTGTTCGCGTGCCCGCCCGCGAACTCGCACCCGACAGCGATCTCGGAGAGATTCCGGTGACGCAAGCAGTAGGAGAATTGACGGCCAGCGAACTCGACCAAGCACTGGCAAGGGGCGTGGCGTCCGCGGAGTCTCTGCTGCAACAGAAATTGATACACGCTGCCGCATTGTGCTTGCAGGGCGAGAATCGGCTCGTTGGCGGCGTTCCCGAAGTCGAGAAGATAGCGGTCCCGAGTCGCGAAGGGAGTCCGGTTCATGCCTGAAGTTGTAATCCGAAAGAAGGTCACCTGCGTCGAAGAAATCTTCCACGAAGGCGGCCCGCTCGCCGCGCAACCACTGCGCCGCGCTGCGACGATCGCGGTCATTCGCAATCCGTATGCCGGCTCCTACGTCGAAAATATCGAAGGCTTCATGGACGACCTCAAGCCGCTCGGCCTGGAAATGGCGCGGACTCTGATAGCCGCGCTGGGCGGCGACGCGAAAGTAGTGCAAGGCTACGGCAAGGGCGCAGTCGTGGGCGCAGCCGGAGAACTCGAGCATGGCGCTCTGTGGCATGTGCCCGGCGGATACGCCATGCGCGAGGTTCTCGGCGGGGCGAAGGCGATTGTTGCGTCCACCAAGAAAGTCGGCGGACCCGGCACGCGCCTCGATGTTCCCATCACGCACATCAATGCCTCTTACGTGCGCAGCCATTTCGACGCCATGGAAGTCGGCGTGAATGATGCTCCGCGCGCCGACGAGATACTGCTGGCTCTGGTAATGACCACGGGACCGCGCGTCCACGCCCGCGTCGGCGGCCTCAAGGCATCCGAGATCAAAGGAGACGACGGACTGCGATGAATGCAGCGCCGCCAATGAAAACAAGAAGATGAAAGCGAGAAGATGAAAGCAAGAATCCGAAAAATCGCAACCTTCGTCGAAGAAGTTTACCGCGAGATGGATCGCGTCATCTCACCGCCCACGCGCCGCGCGGCTGCAGTTGCGGTAATCGAGAACCCTTGTGCGGGGAGATACGTCGAAGATCTTTCAGAGCTGACAGCGATCGGCGAAGAACTGGGCGAACTGCTGACGCAGCGAGCCGTCGCCGCTCTCGGAATTCCCGGAGCCTCGTGCGAGAGCTACGGCAAAGCCGCGGCCGTGGGCGAGAACGGCGAGATTGAACATGCGGCGGCAATCCTTCACCCAAAGCTCGGTACTCCCGTTCGCCGCGTGCTCGGAAAAGGCGCCGCTCTGATCCCTTCCTCCAAGAAGCGCGGAGGCATGGGCGTGGTGCTCGACATTCCTCTGGGCCACAAAGATGCGGCGTTCGTCCGCAGCCACTTCGATGGCATGGAAGTTCGTCTCAACGACGCCCCGCGCGCCAACGAAATCATGGTGGCGATCGCTGTAACGGACAGCGGCCGGCCGCTAGCTCGCGTCGGCGGCCTGACCAAGGATCTAATTAAGGGCGAAGACGGTCTCCGCTAGAGTTCACAGAGAAACGTCGCGATCAGCGCGCAGTCGGATCGCGCATCAGAAACGAAATATCACCCACCTTATAGAGCACTTTGCCAGCGGAGCCAGGGGATGGCTGAATCCTGCCCGCACGCACTTCGTCAAACGCATCGACCAGCCGGGCAAGCACTGCAGGTGACGCAACCGGAATGTTATGCGCGCCGATCACAACTTTAATCTGCGGCGCGAGAGCAGCCAGGCGGCGAATCGAAGCCGCATAAGCGTCAAGATCGGTCTCCGGCCGAAACAGCCAGATCGGCGCTGGATAATAAGTATCGCCCGTAAACAGCAGCCCGTTTGCGCGATCGATCAACGACATTGCGTCAGGAGTGTGACCCGGTGTCGCGATCACTTCCAAAGTGCGCCCGCCCAGATCGAAGCGGTCGCCATCGTGCATGTAAGCCGTCATCTTCCAGGGCCGCGTCGCGTAAGCCTTCGCGTCGAATCCCTGCGGAAGCGCGCCGCAAATCTGGCCGGGCGTGATCTCGCCCTGCGCGTCCACGCGGGAACCTTTCGCATTCTCCCGCGTAAAGTCGGTATCCATTCCGTAGATCGTGGAAAATTCCCAATTCCCGCCGACGTGATCGTCGTGGGTGTGTGAATTTAGCACAACGACCGGCAGCCTGGTCAGCTCAGCCACAACTTTCTTGACATCGCTGATTCCCATGCCAGTGTCGAAGAGCACGACCCGCTTCTCGCCGACGATCAGATAGCCAATCGTTTCTTCCGCCTGATGCGGTTCGTAGATCGCGAAGACTCCGGGCACGACTTTGTAAACCTCGAACCACGGATCACTGACGGAAACCCGCTCAAAAGTTTTATATTCCGGACGCGGCAGCGCGCGGCACCAGTCCGGAATCGGCGTCTGAGCCACCAGCGCAGGCGACAGCACCATGCAGAGCGCGAGGCAAGGCAGGAGAATGGCAGCGATTCCGCGCAAGCCCGTCCTATGCATGAACAACCTCCGGCACCCGGGTTGCAGGCGGTGTGTTGCGGCTGCGCTGCACGCTGATCGCGCCGTCGGTGATCACCATGCCAATGCCGGGCAAGTCGCCTTTCTGAATGCTGTCGAGCAGATTCTTTCCCGAGGAGTGCTGCGCCGTGTCGAGCAATACGAAACTCGCCTCGCGGCCCGGCGCGACTAATCCGCAGTTGAGATTCCGCGTCTTTGCCGTGTTGCCCGTAGCCAGGCACACTGCCACTTCCGCAGGAATCTCTCCCAAAGACGAAAGCATCGCAATCATGCGCAGAATTCCCAGCGGCTGCACCCCCGAGCCTGCCGGCGAATCGGTGCCCAGAATCACGCGATGAAGTTGCTTCAGTTCTCGAGCCGTGCGCAACGCCAGCAATCCCGCGCGCTCGTTGCCGTTGTGCACAATCTCAAGCGCCCGCGGCGACCGTTCGCATAAGGCAACAATCTGATCGTCCGGCAGCGCGGTGTGCCCGCCGTTCACGTGCCCGATCACGTCTGCGTCGGTTTCGAGCACCATGTCTTTATCGATCAGGCTCGATCCGGGGATCGACGGCCCTCCCGTGTGAATCGTGCTCTGGATGCCATATTTACGTGCCCACTCCACCATGCGCCGTCCGGTGGTGCCATCCTTCACGCTTCCCAGTCCAACTTCGCCCAGCAGTTTTACTCCAGCGGCAGCGAGCTCCTTGAAGTCGTCTTCGACCATGCCTTGCTCAAGCACCGGCGCGCCGGCGTAGACCTTCGCACCGCCCGGACGAAATGCATGAAACGCCCGCTGCGCAAAGATCGCCATCGCCTTCAGCCCAACAATGTCTTTCGGACGCCCCGGCGTATGCACTTCTCCCGCTGAGATCATGGTGGTGACGCCGCCGTGCAAGCAGCTGTCGATCCACCCCAACTGGTTCTGCCGCGGCGTCCAATCGCCACATACCGGATGCACGTGACTGTCGATCAGGCCAGGCGCAAGCGCAGCGCCTTTAGCATCGATTGTGGTCGAAGCGCCGGCAGTGTCGATTTCTTTCCCTTTGCCCACGGTTTCGATCACACCGTCAACCGCCACAACCGTATCCGCATCAAGAATCGGACGATCGAGGTCCCCGCTGAGCAGTAACCCGATGTTGCGAATCACGAGCGTCGTATGGCCCGCGGATTTTTCGTGAGCGTCGTGACTCATGCTGTTCTGTCCCTGCGCCTCGAACCGCCCATCATACCCGACGGCGCTTCTCGGATGAGCCTGCGCGATGCGGTTTGTCACCAGGAAAGCAAGGTGGTAGGCTCGGCGCAAGGTTCAGGGAGCGCCATGGTTTCAGAAAAAATCATTCTTTGGGAAGTGGACACGCAGGCCGATTTTATGCTCCCCGGGGGCAAGCTCTATGTCCCCGGAGCGGAGAAACTCCTGCCCAACATCCGCCGCCTCACCGATGCAGCGCGGCAGGACCGCGTTTTCCTCGTCTCGCACGGCTGCTTTCACACGCCGGATGATCCCGAATTTAAAATCTTCCCGCCCCATTGTGTGCAGGGAACTGCCGGAGCGGAATTCGTGCCGGAGGCGCTCACCGGAAAAATCGTCCGTGTGCCCAACGCCGACCACGCGAAGCTGCCCAGCGATCTTTTCGCGTATCAGCAAATCCTGCTGGAGAAGCAGACGCTGAATATTTTCGAAAGCCGCCATGCCGACGCTCTTGTTCACCGGCTGGGCAACCGAGCCGAGTATGTGGTCTTCGGCGTGGTAACGGAATACTGCGTTGGCTTCGCCGTCAAGGGCTTGCTCCAGCGCGGCCGCCGGGTCGCCGTGGTGCGCGATGCCATCGAAACCCTCAAGCCGGAAGAGGGCGACAAAGCAATCGCCGAATGGCAGCAACTCGGAGCCAGGATCATCACCGCCGACCAGGCCTTGGCCGCGCTCTCCGTGTCCTGAAGTTTTGATCTTGAATCCGCATCCAGCCCGTCCCAGGCTCTCGGAAGCCGCGCGCCGACGCGGCTTCCGCCCGAGATTCACCTGGCAAGCAGACTTCCCTAGCGATGGTCGCCGTGATTGTGCCGCCAGGTCCAGTACTCCTTCTGTTCCCCTTTGGGGAGCTTGCGAAAATCGCGGTTGGGGTCGCGGTGGTTTTCAGCAGCCCAGCGGTTGTAATAAACGACTTCATTGTGATCCCAGACGTGATAATCAGTGTAGTAGGGATCGTACACGCGGTAGTAGTGATGTTCGCAGCCGACACTTGCCAGTGATGAAGCCAGCGCTGCCGCTAACAGCAGCGCCCCAAAACCAGACTTACCATTCATGCTCTCTCTCCTCCGACGAAAAGGCGTCTGAAAATGATAAACCCGTGACCGCCCCGGATGTTGCTCGGCCAGTGGCCGCAAAGGCTCCCGCCGTGAGGTTGGCGTTTCCTTCCGAAGCCGCTTTCGATTTGTTGCGAATGCTTTTCAAAAAGGTTGTACTTGTAATAGACTGTCGTGGCTTTTGGCCCAAGGAGATTTCTGTTGGAAAACCCCCTGCGAGCGCTGTTGGATTTGCCGGAGGCAGAACGAGTCGAGCGCGGACTCCAATTCACTCCTCAGGAAATTGCTCAACAGCCCGAAAGCTGGAAGGTGACCTACCAGCGCTGCATCGACCAAACCCAGGCCCTGCAAGCGGTTCTCGGCCGCGCTGGAGTAAATGCCAGGCCCGCTTCCCGCACTGTATTCCTGGTCGGCGCCGGCACTTCCGACTACGCCTGCCGGGCCCTCGCTCCCTTGCTGCGGAACCGCTGGAACTGCGACGTATGGCCCGTCCCCAGCACCACGTTGCTCACCGATTTCGACCAGTATCACCGCCCCGGTAGAGAATATTTCTGGATTTCCGTCTCCCGCTCCGGCGATAGTCCCGAGGGCGTCGCGCTGCTCGAACGCGCGCTCACACAGCACCCGGAAATCCTGCACCTGGTCATCACCTGCAATGCTCGCGGCCAGATGGCGCAGTTGTGCGGCCGCCATCCCGAGCGCGCCTTCGCCCTGCTTCTCGATGAAGCCGTCAACGATCGCGGCCTGGCCATGACCAGCTCCTTCACAAACATGGTTGTCGCCGGGCAATGTGTGGCAAATCTGCAGAACTTATCAGCCTTTGGCGAGGTCGTGGGACAAATGGTGGATGCAGGCGCGCAATTCCTGCCGCTCGCGGCCGAGACCGCCGCCACCATCACCACGCTGGGATGTCAGCGGGCCTGCTTCATCGGATCGGATGTCCTGCGCGCCGTCGCCGACGAATCCGCGCTGAAAGTGGTGGAACTCACAGCCGGCAGAGTCGCTACCGTTGCCGAGTCTGCGCTCGGTCTGCGCCACGGCCCCCTGTCGAGTGTGGACGGCCAGGCGCTGCTGGTGGCCTACGTCTCCAGCGATCCTCGCCGCCGTAACTATGAACGCGACTTGCTCAATGAGATCTGCCGCAAGCGCCTCGGCCGCGCCCGCGTCGTAGTTACTTCCGGCCCCACGGACGACGTGGCCGCGCTCGCCGACTACACGCTCCAGCTGACGTGCCCGCCCGATTTCGCCGATGAATATCGCGCCGCGCTCGACGTAATGCTGGGCCAGTTGCTGGGCCTGTTCGCCTCGCTGCGATCGGGTCTGAAGCCCGACCAGCCCAGCCCGAACGGAGCCATCACCCGCGTAGTTTCGCCCATCCAAACCTATTCCTGAGCGCGACGAAGTTGAATTGGCGCCGAAAAAGATACAAAGTCTGAAGGTGTTGCTGACCCTTCTCACTAGCCCCTGACCCCTGCTTCTATCTCGAAGCCTTCTGCCGGTCGACCAGAGCATCGGTATCGAGCTGCTCCTTGGTCTCCCGGTTATCCAACTCCGCCTGGCGGCGATGTGTGGCTTCTGTAGGATCCGTGCCCGCTTTCATCTCAGTCTTCTCGAGAAAGTAACGCCAGCCCTCGTGGCGGTCCGACGAGACCTGGCCTTCTTCATATCTCTTCACAGCCGTCTCTGCGTTTTGTTTGCCCTTGATAACTTCCACCACGCCCGCGGACTGATACGTCCGGACGTTATGGCGGATCACGAGGTAGGAGGTACTGGCTTCTTCGCGTGTCAGAGCGGCTCCATCTGGGGGATGTTTCGACAGCAATTATTTCGACAGCAATCTTAGCACTGTCGACGCCTGCGGCCAGGTTGCATGCGAGTTGCCCGCTAACTCGGCATCACCTGCTGGGGAGGTGTTGCCATCAGGCTGCAATAATCTTGGGCTGAAACTCACCTGGCTAACAAAAAACGAAAGGCGATCTCCGTAGAAATCGCCTTTGTTGGAAGTTGCAGGCCTACAGCGCCTGGACGTTTTCGGCTTGCCAGCCCTTGGGCCCCTTGGTCACGTCAAACTGCACTGTCTGGCCCTCCTGCAGGCTCTTGAAGCCGCCCGCTTGGATCGCTGAGAAGTGCACAAAAACATCTTCGCCAGTCTGACGGCTGATAAAGCCGTAGCCCTTGGCGTCATTAAACCACTTTACTGTTCCTTGTTCTGCCATGTTGATAAACTTTTCCTTTTCAATCAATTTACGCTGGAGAGATTCGGAGGTACCGCTGGCAGGTAACTAGCTGTTGAGGCAAGAGCTGCTCACGACCGACTCGGTCTAACGCACAGGGTAATCTTACGCGCACTGTGCACGCATAGCAAGAGAATTATGGGAATGTGGGGACACCCGCCCTCGGCTGTCCGTCGAGCGAAGCTCGCCGGTTTTCATCATCACGGCAGGAAGCCCGGACGTTACCGTCCTCCGTTATCACCGCGCTTGCGCCTTCTCCTGCAATGCCTGCGCCCGCGCCACCAGCTTCTTGAGTTTGCCCTCAATCGATGCATCGCCGATATGCTCGTCTTGCAAGACGCCATCCGCGTCGATCGTAAACGTATGCGGAATCGCTTCCACTCCGAAAAGCTTTGCCACCTCGCCGGTAAACCCGCCATCTCGGCACTGCGACCAGGTCATCCCGTTTTTCGCGACGAAATCCTTCCACCTGCGTTCATCGCTGTCGAGGCTCACGCTCAGCACCACCAGAGGCTGGCCTTCGAATTTCTTTGCGATCTCCCGCATGTGCGGCAGCGCCTCGCGGCAGGGCGCGCACCAGGTCGCCCAGAAGTCGATCAGCACCACTTTGCCCTTCAAATCGTCCATGGAAATGCGCTGCCCATCCAACGTTGTAATCGCAAATGGAGGCGCCATCCGCGCCCGTGCCAGTTCCGGCTCGGCGATGTAGCGCAGCGCCCGCTGCCGGTCGGGATCGTCGGCCGGCTTCATGGTCGCAAACAGTTCAAACCGCGCTTTCGCCGCCTCATCCTGCTTCAGGTGCGCCAGCACGAGTCCATCGGCATAGATCGCGCCCGGAAACTTGGCCACCGTCTCAACCGCCTTGCTGAGTTCCTGGTGAGCGCGCGCGAACAGCTCGTCTTTGTGCTTATCCTCGCCCTCGCGCATCAGCACCATGCCCAGTTCATAGTGCGCAATCGCGGTCCCGGTTCCAGGGTGAGCTTCGGCCACCATCTCGTCCGCCGCGGTTTCCGCCGTTTTCCAATCCCGCAGCTCGATCCCGTACTGGATCATCTTTTTCTGGCACGCCACGCAGTGCCCGTCATCCTGTTTATCGGCCTTCTTGAAATCGTCAAGCGCCGCGCCGGTCATCCGGTCGTGCAGATAACCCTGGGCCTGCTTAAACGTCTTTTGCGCTTTCTCATTGGTGGGGCCTTCGTTCGTTTCTGGCGCGGACGTTTCTTGCGCTGAGGTCCGCGGTACGATCGTCCCAAGTACTATCAGCGCCGCCAGGCACAGCAGCGCGAGCATTCTCCCAGCATTCCGCATGGCTGCACTCCTGCAAATTGCGTCAGAAAAGTATCATACTTGCCGCCAATCGTCGCGAAGATTTCGTCGTCGGCCGGCGCCACACGATTTAACCCTTGGCAGGACTAGGCAGGCAGGACGTTCACAGTCGGTTCCCGAGAGGACGGCTGATGCCCTCTCGCGCGCCCTCCCGACTCATTTCTCTTCTTTCATTTTCTTGCAGACCAGCGTGGTGTGCCCAGTCTTCGAATCGATCCGAGTAGTCACGGCCAGGCAACCGCAAGTCACCGTGTTGGCATTTTCCTGTTTCACCACGACGCAATGCTCAATGGTCTCGGCCGTGTCCGGAGGCGCCTGGCTTCGTATCGGAGCCGGAGTCGGTGTCGGACCCGCCGTAACCGGCCTCTTCGGCCCGCACCCGGCCATCACCAGACAAATCGTGACCGTACAAACGGCCCGCCCAGCCTTCTTCATGCCATCTGTTGTCGCTCTCTCCTGCCCGCTTGTCGATGGCAATCTTGATTACAGGTACGAGTAACCGCAGAGATCAATGCGCAGCAGTAAGGCCAGCGTGTGTGGAGCGGGCACTCTTGCCCGCTGCTTTTGACGTTGACTGAACCTGTGTGAGGAACCAGCGCAGCTTCCTCGCGAGATCCCCAACCTTGATTTGTGTTTACCTTTCCGGGGCGGCGCAGGTGAAGCTGGCCGCCTGCTTCATGTCGCCGGATCCCTTGTACTTTGCTACTTGCGGATACGGGCAAAGCGGCCGTGTCATCTCTACATGATCGGGAGTGGGACTGCCGTCGTACTTTGTGGCGATGATCTCCCCCGGCGGCATGCCGCCTTCGACCCATTGCTCAAGAGCCAGATACACGTCGCGCTTCGGGTCGTCGGGGCCCTGGGTGCGAAGCCAGCCGAACGTGCCGAAGCTGCTCGCGCCGGGCCCTCCGAGGCAGTGGTCCATGCCGGGTACCATGTAGAGCCGGACGGAGGACTCGGTCGCCTCTTTGCCAGTCACACGTTCGACGGCGTTGTAGTAGTCGATCGTGCTGTAGGGGGAGCTGATGGGGTCGCTCCAGCCTTGATAAACAATCAGCTTGCCGCCTCGGGAGAAAAACGGCTTCAGGTCGGGGTTGGTGGCGTTCAGATCAGCGGCGGTAATGCTGTTGGCGGCCTTGAAGGCATCGTCGATGGAGGCCGTTTTGAGGTCGAAGGGCGGCTTTGCAGCAGGAAAGACCATATTTGTGAAGTAGGCGCTCACCAAGCCGGAGGTGTAGCTCTTGCCGGGCTCGGTGGTTGTGATCCACGGGTTCCAACCCCCTGGATCGGCCTCACCGCCGACGGCTAATCCGGGAAAGATCTGTTTGCCGTCGCTGGTGCGCGTGCCGGCGTAGATGGTTTCAAGCGTCTTCACCTGGGGCGCGGTGAGGCAGTCATTTGAGTCCTCCTTCTTGCACAGGAGCGATGAGGGCTCAAAGTGGCAGGCCTCCGGGTCATTGAGGATTCCGTCGGCGACGCCGTCTTGCGCCTTGCCTGCGTTCTGGCCGAGACCGTCGCATGCGGCGAGGACGGCGGAGCTTATGGTGGCGAGCTTGCCCGGCGGTATGTAGCTCCCTGGTGTCGCCATCAACGCCTGGGCATTGTGCAGCCCGTTGGTTAGAAGGCCGGTCCAGTCGTGGGAGGGATCTCCGGCAAGGATGCCATCATAGTCGGCGGGGAAGCGCTGGGCCTCCATGAGTGCCTCGCGTCCGCCGTCGGAGCATGCCGCGAAGTACGAGTGTTTGGCAGCGGTTCCGTAGTGAGCGGCGAGGATCTCCTTCGAGCGCACGGTCATGAGATGGATGGCGCGATAGCCGAACTCGGCGATCTTCTCGGGATGGCCCTTGGCCCAGGTTGCGTCGCCGACATTGGCGGAGTGGCCGGTGTCGGTGGCGGCGCTGGCGTAGCCGTTGAAGACCGAGAGAGCGAGCAGCCAATAGTTGAACTCCCCAGCGAAGCCGCCGTTACCCTGACCGCGGAACTTGCCGTTCCACTGATCGGCTGGCATCCAGAGCTCGACTCTGATGGCGGAGTCGGAAGTCGGGGCCAGTTCGGCGACCACGCGGCAGATGGCGGGTAAGAACTTGAGCGTCGATGCCATAGCCGGCGGCACCTCGGATGCCGGCGACGGGCTTACCCCGTTTCGTGATAAGCACAGGTTCTCGCGTGGAGTGCACTTCTGCCACCACCGCAAGACATCGTGTTTTGAATTCGCCTGCGGAGATGGTCTTCATGGAAATGCTTATGCTCGGCGGATATCGGCTAGCATGCTTTGCCGCAAAATCCTGTTGGCTCGGGTCTGGTAGCCCTTGCCAGACTTCCGTAGCCAGGCGATCACGTCGGCGTCTAAGCGTAGCGAAACCGCCTGCTTCACCGGACGATAAAACCTTCCGCGAATCGCGTCCTTCCAAGCGCCCGGCGGGAGTTCGGGGATGTCCGAGGTGTCGATCTGGTCGTCGGGAAGGGCTGCCAGAGCGGCCAACTCCTTCTTTTGTCGCACGGTGAGAACCCGCCGCCGCGTTCGCGTAGTTCGTATTGTCTTAGTAGCCCTGCGCATAAATGCGTCTCTCCCGTGGCGTCGCCTTTCGTGCAGACAGGATTCGGATCACGCTCTCCTCGTCTTCAACCGTATGGGCGACCACTAATATTTGTGCACCCAGGACCATGCCAATCGTCTGCCAGCGAGCTTCGCCGTCCACTTCTCGGTCTTGCGTTGACACGTAGAACGGATCGTCAAAGACCAAGATCGCCATCTTGAAGCCGACACGGTGTTTCCGCTGGTTGACCCGGTTCTTGCGTTCGTCCCAGGTGAATTCCAAATCAGTTCGTAGATACGAATCTGTATATACAATAGTCTGGCCGTTGGGGGAATGCAAGGGAGAAAAGACCAAAGACCGACTATGCCAGCTTCTTCTCCCGCTTATACTCGTCAAACTTCTCCAGAAACCGGTCGATGTCTTTTTTCTGCAAATAGTACGGCGTGGACAAGCGCAGCTTGTTGGGGTCGCCGCCTCGGATGCGGATTTTGTGCGTCTTCCACATCCAGTTCTCGAGGTCCATGCGCGGGACCGGCGGGACGTTTACGCTGACAATGGCGCAGCGCAACGCCGGGTCGGGCGAGGTCCAGGATTCTGCGCCGCGTTTTTTCATTTCACCGAGAATGTAATCGGCCAGCTGCCGATGGCGCCGCTCAATGCGGTCGAGTCCAATCTCGTTAGCCATCTTCAGCGCAGCCCGCAGTCCGCACAGCGCCGGCACGTTCGAACTGCCAATACGCTGAAAGCGCTCGGCGCGAATCTTGGTGTCGTCCCAGCCTTCGGTAGCGATCGTGCACCAGAGGCGATCGATCACTTCGTCGCGCACATAAAGAAACCCAGTCCCTTTGGGAGCCATCAGCCATTTGTGCGGGCTCGAGGAGTACATGTCGCAGCCCAGTTCGTGCAGGTTAAGCCGCATCATTCCAATCACATGCGCGCCATCCACCGCCGAAAGAATGCCTCTGCTCCGCGCCAGCGCGCAAAGTTCCTTCGCCGGCAGCACTACGCCGGAAAACGTAGTGATGTGGCTGAAAAAGATCACGCGCGTGCGCGGTGTGATGGCGTCGTTGAACAAATTCAACACCTGCGCCGCGTCTTTCACCGGCCGCGGAAGCGTAACCTTTTTGATTACAACACCATAGCGCTTGGCCTTCAGATCCCACGGATGCTCGCCGCCGGGATGTTCCTGATCGGTCATCAGCACTTCGTCGCCCGGCTTCATGTCGATCCCATTTGCAATGTAGCTGTTAGCTTCGGTCGCGTTCCGCAGCATAGCGATTTCGTCGCGGTTGCAGCCCACGAACGCGGCGAGTGGATCGCGAAATTCGTTCCAGGCGGCATATCCCCAGATGGGATAGTCCTCCGGGTCCTGCTGGTCCATTTTTTCGGTGGTGGTGTAGCCGTCAAACACCGCGCGCAGCACGGGCGCCGGGCTGGAACCGACGGTGCCGTTATTGAGATAAATTTCGTCCTCGGGAATGAGGAATTGACGTCGAATCTCAGCCCAATAGGCGTTTTCGTCGCGTTCGAGTAGGGAATGGTCGGGCAACGCTGCCGGAGCTTTTTCCAGCTGGGCCAAGAGACTCCCAGGAAGCGCTAACGCGGCAGCAACTCCGGTGGTGGTATGAACGAAGCGGCGACGGTTGAGCACGGAAACCTCCTGCCGGCGCGATTGTTATACCACGCCAGCCAGCGCTCACCAGGCCCGGAAAGCGCGAAAGGGCATCCAAAAGTCACGAAAAGTCACTAGAAGCCGATAGGGTCCGGGGCAAAATCGGCCAAATCCGTGGTGCACCTAAACCCGGATAACCCCAAGGCGGTCTGCCCGCGTCTAACTAAGTTGAGGGAAAGAAATTGGGGTTAGGTCTGTTCCGGCCGGGGGTATAATCAGCGCAAGGAGTTCTTATGAAATGCAGGTGGCTGGCAATCGCGATCGCATTGGCGGCGTTCAGCGCTGGACCCTGGACACACGCGCAAGTTCAAGATCAAGACAAAGATCAGCCGAAAGCGTCGGATGCGCAGGCCCAGCCGGCTGCCCCGCCCGCCGCGCTTCCAACGGCAGATGACAGCCAGGTGAAGCACGACGGCGGCAAGATGGACGTGGATGCCGTAGGCAACCGCAACGTGGGATGCGGACGCGGCGTGGGCAACTGGTACACGGTGGAAGGCCAGGTAGCGCGGGGACGCGTCTACGCACAGCAGATTGAAGCGCAAGTCAAGCTGGTGAATGATCCTGTGGTGACGGAGTATGTGAACCGCATCGGCCAGAACCTGGTGCGCAATTCTGACGCGCAGGTGCCCTTCACCATCAAAGTGATTGACTCCGACGTGGTGAACGCCATGGCGTTGCCCGGCGGATTCTTCTACGTAAATTCCGGCCTGATCCTGGCAGCCGACGAAGAAGCCGAAATGGCGGGTGTGATGGCGCATGAAATCGCGCACGTTGCCGCCTGTCACTACGGCCGCGAAATGACTCGCGCCAACCTGCTGCAGATGGCTTCGATCCCGTTTATTTTCATGGGCGGCGTGATTGGCTATGCCGGTTATGAAGCGGCCAGCATCGGCATTCCGCTCACCTTCTTCAAATTCTCGCGCGGTTTCGAGGCAGAAGCCGATTATCTGGGCATCGAATACATGTACCGGGCGGGATACGATCCGTCGGCGTTTGTGTCATTCTTCGAGAAAATCCAGGCGATGGAGAAGAAGAAACCGGGAACACTCTCGAAGGCCTTCGATACTCATCCCCAGACGCCAGACCGGATCGAGAAGTCCCAGGAAGAGATTCGCAAGATTCTGCCGGCGAAGGCGGAATACATTGTGACCACGTCGGAGTTCGACGAAGTGAAGGCGCGGCTGGCCGCGATCGAAAACAAGCACAAGCTGCTTGACCAGAAAGACGGGAACAAGCCCAGCTTGCGGCGCACTTCGAACACTGACAGCACGGGAAATACCCAGACCGATGACGACCGTCCGACCCTGAAACGGCGAGACGATTCGTCGAACTAGGCTGTAGAGTCTGACAGATGTGTTTGGAAACCGGCGGCTGCGGCCGCCGGTTTTTATTTTGGCGAGACAAGAGAAGGCCCCGCCCTATCAGCTATCCGTCACTACGAACATCCGCGCGACACCAAGGTTAAATGCGCGGACAAGAGTGTCCGCCCTAGACAAAAAGTCAAAAGCCCCACTTCTCGCAAAGGACGCGAGAAATGGGGCACCCTGCGCGGGCCCTGTGCTGAAAGCACGGTTGTCTGCATCTCAGGCGGCGTGCTTGGCCAACTGTGCGGCGCGTTCGCGATGGCGCTCGGGAGACGTGACAACTTTCATTTCCTGCCAGTCGTAGGGGAACTCGTGGCCGCAATCGAGACACGCCACGTAGGTGCCCGTTAAAGCCGCGGCCTGGGGACGGCGCGCTGCTCCGCGAATGGTCACCGGAAAGCTGTAGCGGGAATGGCGGCAGCCGAAAAACGCATCTACTAATTTTGCAATCATAACTCTACCTTTCAGACCTGGTTCGAATACCTGGTTCAAATCTGCGTACTTACTGCTTGAGCACGCGTCCCCCTCTGAGAATCTGTCAGTACGCGGCTGCTCTATTAAATACTTAGATTCGGATTGCAGGCAAAGGGTTTCGGATTTCGCAGGGCCCGCGAGTCTCAGAATGGGAAAAACCTTCAAACCTTTGCACTTGATATAGTTACGGGAGGGTGGAAAACGTTTCATGGGCGGTAGGGGAGCGCCGAAACGGGCAGTGGCCGGAGCGATATGCTGATAGGCGAGGCATCGAGGGAACTCCTTGCGGGGCCGGGGGCGGTGCCGGCGAACATGGGGTCCTCCGACTTCGTCTGGCGATTCGCTTCGCGTATCGTCAGACTTCGCTCAGGATGACAAAGGGGTTTGGGTCTAAGCTAAAAGCTAAAAGCTAAAAGCTAAAAGCTAAAAGCTATAAAAGCTACACGCTCTGCGGGCCGCGCTTTTTCTGTTGCTGGCACTTGGTCATGATGGCGGAGCGGAGGCGGGTGCGGAGGTCGTCGGGGAGTTCGTAGGGGAGAGAGTCGCGATAGATCTGGATGGTTTTCTTGGTTGTGTCGCAAACCACGTAGCAGTTGTGGCACCAGGAGAGATGGTTCTCCAGTTCGGTTTTTGTGGTCTCGTCGAGGACGCCGTCCAAATAATTGGTCAGCTCCTGCAGGAAGTCAGAGCATTTCACGGGTTGCCATCTCCACTCTCGCGTTTCTGGAAGTAGCGTCCGAGGCGCTCGCGCAACTGCAGGCGAGCCCGCAGCAGCCGCGACTTGACCGCCGGCACGCTCAACTCGAGCGCGGCAGCGGTTTCTTCGGTCGACAAACCTTCCACGTCCCTCAGTACGAACACCGTCCGGAAACCTGGCGGCAGGCCCTGGATGGTCTTGCTCAAAATTTCGCGCAACTCCGACTGGTTATACTGCTGCTCCGGATTCGGGCTCCAGTCGGCGATTTCGCGGGGAAGAGAATCGTCTTCAGTTTTGATCTCCTCATCCAGCGAAACGGTGCGCTCTGGCTTGCGGCGCCGCAACTTCATCAGCGCTTCGTTCACGGCGATCCGGACCAACCAGGTATAAAACTTCGATTGCTCCTGGAACTGAGCCAGATTTCCGTAGGCCTTCAGGAAGGCTTCCTGCACCACGTCTTCCGCGTCTTCGCGGTTCTGCGTGATGTGTTGCGCGATGCGGAAGACGTTGCGGTCGTAACGCCGGACTAACTCTTCGAAAGCCGAGTCGTCGCCCCGCTTGGCCGCCTGCACCAGCGCCAGCTCTTCACTGACAGGCCCTACTAGTTTGTTTTCGATGGCGCTCATAGTCTTGGCGACGCAATATTTTCGAGCAACGGGCTCGCGAAAAATCCGAACTGTTATTCTACTTGGTAACCGTGGTGTTTGCCCAATGGCTTAGACGTAGGCGGAAGGAAAAGTTTGCGATAAAGTGCAAAGATGCCTTCCGGACCCGGTGGGGCAGTTACGTTAGTACCGTGAGGCCGCCGCACAAGTGCCGTATAATCAGCGCTTAAGGAACCGTGTTTCGGGAGAGTGCTCGGGGACGCTGGGATTAGGGCGGAATATTGCCGATGCAAGAATAGAGGACGCGACAATTTGCGTTGCGAAAGCTCAGGAGTTGGTGGCGCGGATTGAATACGCACGGGCGAAGCTAGAGACGGAATTCTGACGATGGCAGAAGATAATCAAGTGCAGCAAGCGGTGGAGCAGGCGGTCGCGCAGGTATTTGCGGCGCAGGTTCCCCGGTTGCAGGCGGAGATCGTGCAGCGCGTGCTCGACGCAATGCCTGCGCCCAGCGCCGCGGGCGGCGGAGAAGCTGCCAAACTGCTGCTGCAGGCAGTCGCCGGGGTGCAGACCGGGACCACGCAAAAAGAGATTCTTCGGGCGCTGGTGGAAGGCGGAAGCGCGCACTGTGCCCGAGCCGCGTTGTTCGTGGTGAAGGCCGGAACCGCCACGGGATGGCAAGGCCGCGGTTTTGCCGACGATGATTCGCTGAAAGATTTTGCCCTCGATATGCACGCTGGCCCGGTGGCTCACGCCTACCAGAATCGCGTGGTTGCTCCGGCCAACATCGCCGAGATGGGCGCGCGCTTCGTGGAACATTTCGGCGCACCCGCGAATGAACAGGTGCTGGTGCTGCCCCTGGTCCTCAAAGATAAAGTTGCAGCCCTGGTTTATGCCGACGGCGGCGCAACGGGCCTGCTCGACGGGACATCTCTGGAAGTGCTGGTGATGGCGACCAGCGCGTGGCTGGAAGTGGTTTCCCTGCGGAAGCAGGCGCAGCAGCGGGAGACTGCTCAGGCTGCGCCGGAGCCGAGCGTTGTAGCTCCGGTGCAAACCGTGAGTTCGTTTGCTGACCCTTTTGCCTCGCATGCTCCCAAGCACGTGCCGGCTGCGGTGCCGGAACCCGAACCGGTGGCTGAGCTCGTGGAAGTGGCTTCGGCTGCGCATTCGCCGTCCGCCGCCGCGGCGCCCGCGGCTGCTGCCGATCCCTTCGCCGGACTTTCGGCTGAGGATGCTGATACGCATCGCAAGGCCCAGCGCTTCGCCCGCCTGCTGGTGGATGAGATCAAGCTCTACAACCAGGCCAAGGTCGCCGAAGGCCGCAAGCACAAAGACCTTTACGACCGCATGAAAGACGACATCGAGAAGAGCCGGTCGACATTTCAGAAGCGCTACGGCACGACCGTCGCCAACTCCGGCAATTATTTTCAGCAGGAATTAGTGCGCAGCCTGGCCGAAGATGACATTTCGATCATGGGTGCGAACTTCAAGCGGTAGAATTGTTTCAGCAGGGTCTCTGGCACGGCTCCGCGCGGCAAACATAAAGTGGTGCGATTCGTTCTCAAGTTGTGGTGGGTGATCGCGGTCGGCGTCGTATGCGGGCTCCTGGGCGGGGCGCGTTCGGTCAGCTGGGCGCTTTCGTCGCAAGCCGCTGCCGCGCAATCTTCCACATCCGCCGAACCGCAGCCCACGCCTCACACCGCGCCTGCCGACAAGCCCGCAACTACAACTCCGGCAAAGCACCCAGCGAAACCTGCCAGGCCCGCGGGTACGAGTCCAACCGCCGCGAAAAAAACCGGTGGCTCCGCTCACGCGAGCACCACACATCCGGGGACCGCACACCGTCGTTCAGCCATTGCCAAGCGGCGGCGCGGACCCGTTTCTCCGCGCGTGCGGCGCATGCGGCAAGCCTTTGTGGCTTCGGCCAGCTTGCGTCCCATGGCGCAGCAGTTGCAGCAGGATCGCACTCCCGCCGCCTACGCCGGAGTGGAAGCCTTTGCCCGCGCGCACGCCAAAGAAGACGCTGGAGCGCTGGCCTGGCTGGTCGATGGCTACGCGCACGTGCTTGATCACGAATACGCCAAGGCCATCGATCCGCTGAACCGCGCCAAGCCCATGGCCGGAGACCTCGGCGACTACGTGGACTATTACCTGGGCACTTCCTATCTGCAGACCGGACGTGACGCGGAGGCGCTGGCCACGCTCGCGGACTTCGACCATTCGCATCCTGATTCGCTGCTGGTCCGCGATGCGCACCTGGCCTATGCGGAAACTCTGGCGCGCGAAGGCCGCTCGGCCGACGCAGCCGCGCTGCTCGAAAAAGATCGTCTGCCCGCGCGGTCCGATATTGAGCTCGCCATCGGCAAGGCCTACGCCACGGTGGGAGAAAATGCCAAAGCCGCGGAAGCGCTGGCCAACGTCTACTACAACATGCCGATCAGCGCCGACGCCGACGCGGCTTACGCGGAACTGAAAAAACTGCCGTCGTTGCCGCCAGCGACTGAGCAGCAACTAAAGACGCGCGCCGACCTGCTGATGAAAGCCCGTCGCTACAGCGACGCCGTCGATGCCTACCGTGAATTGGTGAATGCATCCAACCCGGCGGACCGTCCCGCGGCGCAGATCGCACTGGCTGACGCGCTGCATCATGCCAACCGCGATCGCGACGCTCGCGCGGAACTGGCGCTGCTGGCCGCGAATGGCGACCCGCTGCGCGAGCATCGTTTGTTTATTCTCAGCGAAGTTGAATGGTCTTCGGGAAACAATGACGCCTTCTATCGCGCCGTCAACGAATTGCGGGAAGCGCCGCAGAATCCGTGGCTGGAGCAGGCTTTGCTCTCGGCCGCGAATCTGCATCTGGTGCACCATGAGTACGATCAGGCGCTCGACACCTATCGCGAACTGCAGCAGCGCTATCCCACCGGCGCGCATGCTTCTTACGTGCACTGGAGAGCTGCGTGGCTCACACTACGCGAGGGCCGCAACGCAGATGCAGAAAAATTATTCGAGGAGCAGATCGCGCTTTACCCGGAAGGCGGGGAAACTTCCGCGGCTTTGTACTGGCGGGCGCGTCTGGCGGAAGAGGATCAGCAGTTGGGATTGGCTCGCGCCATTTACCAGAAACTTTCGCAGCGCTATCTCAATTACTATTACGCAGATTTGGGCCGGCAACGGCTGAAGACGCTACCTGCATCGGCGGATGTAACGCAGCACTACGCTTTGCTCGACCACGTGCACGCGCTCGATGGCAAAGAGAAAGTTGAAGAGTCCGACCCGCCCACCGACGATCTGCATTGGCAAAAGGCGGAACTCCTCGGTAATGGCGGTCTGGTTGATTTCGCAGTGCGCGAGCTGCAAGCCGCGCCTGGTGCCGCGGGAAGCTCGTGGGCTCCGGCCGAGTGCGCAAAACTCTATGCGGACAATGGCCAGTTTGACCGCGCGATTGAGCTGATGAAACACACGGCGCCGAGTTATTTCGCCGTCGATTTGCCCGACTTGCCGCGCGCGTATTGGGAAGCGTTATTTCCCAAGCCATATTGGGCGGACCTGAAGCGCTACGCTGCTGACAACGGGCTGGACCCATATCTGGTGGCGTCGCTGATCCGGCAGGAGTCAGAGTTCAATCCCGCCGCAGTTTCGCGGGCTAACGCGATCGGGCTGATGCAGTTGCTGCCGAAGACCGGAAAACAAGTTGCCAAGCAGGAAAAAATGAGGCGCTACAACCCCAGCCAGCTCTACACGCCGGCGGTGAATCTCGAGCTGGGTACGCGCTATTTCCGCGGCATGGTCGATCGCTACGCCGGCGCGCTCGAGTATGCGCTTGCCGCCTATAATGCCGGCACGGAACGCGTGACCGATTGGGTGGGGCAGGGAACCTATCGCGATCCGCAGGAATTCGTGGAGTCGATTCCGTTCACCGAGACGCGGGAATACGTGCAGGCGATTCTGCGGAATGCGAGCCTTTACAAGCAGCTTTACGGGACGCCATAGGCCCAATTCCCTAACTCCAGTTTGTCATCCTGAGCGAAGCGAAGGACCTATGCAGTTTGCCGGCAGCGCCTCAGCGGCGGCAAATTGCATAGGTCCTTCGTCCCGCAAAAGGCGCGGGCCTCAGGATGACAAGACGGTTGGAGCGATCCTCATCAGGAAGCAAACCTCTGGCTACCCGGAGTGAGATTTGGCAAATAAAATCTCCAGTACCAGCAGTGACGCGCCCACCACGATCGAACTGTCGGCGAGGTTGAAAACCGGCCACTGATACTGCTTTACGTAGAACAGCAGAAAGTCCACCACGTGGCCGCTAGTAAGGCGATCCCATAAATTTCCCGCGGCCCCGCCCAGAATGAGCGATAAGGCAATCCCCGAAAGTGACAACGAGCGGGTCTGCTTCCAGAGCAGAATCACGACGATCACCATCGCGATGACGGAGAAAGCGATGAGCACATCAGTCTTCCAGTGCGCCGGATGTTCGGCGAACAGGCTGAACGCGGCGCCGCTGTTTTCCGTATGCGTGAGACGAAAAAAACCGGGAATGACCTGGACGTGCCGATAAAGCGCGATGCGGGTCGCGGCCAGGTGTTTCGTCCAATGGTCGAGCAGGACCATGACAAGAGCTAAGAAAAAGTGGGTGGCGCGCGCGGCGTTCTTGGTCATCCGAATGTCATTGTAAACGGTTTTCTTAGCGTCCTTCGCGGGGGTTCTTCGCGAACTTTGCGGTTAAAAGCTTTTTGCTGGCAGCTTCGCCGCCGACGTGTGCCACTCGCACACGAAACTCTACGCGCTGCCTTCCAGTTCCTTCAGCACGGCGCTGCAGCGCTCGCAAATTGTGGGATACGTTTTGTCTTCGCCGACGTGCGCGGAGTAATTCCAGCAGCGGTCGCATTTCGCGCCGTCGGCTTTCTTGACTTCGACGTGCACTCCGCCGCTGCCGTTTCCCGAGCCTTGCGCCAGCGTCACTGCCGAGACGATGAACAGATAGCGCAACTGGTCTTTGAAGCGGGCGAGAACTGAGTAAGCGGGATCAGCCGCGGTGATTGCCAGTTGCGCTTCCAGACTTTTGCCGATGCGTTTGCTGTTGCGCTCTTCTTCCAGGGCTTTCATCACCTGTTCCCGCACCGCAAGCAGCGTGGTCCAATCCTGTTGCTGCTGCGCGTCTTCTTCGGGAACGGATTTGTCTCCGAGGATATCGGCCGTGCCGGGGAACTCCGCCAGGTGCACGCTCTCCAGGCGGTCGGGCAGGGTCGGTAGATGTTGCCAAACTTCTTCACACGTAAACGTCAGGATCGGAGCCAGCAGGCGCGACATAGCTTCACTGATGCGCCAGAGTGCGGTCTGCGCCGAACGGCGGCCCGCGGAATTTGGAGCGTAAGTGTAAAGCCGGTCTTTGATGACGTCGAAATAAAAGGCGCTCAGGTCGACGACGCAGAAATGGTTCACGCGGTGGTAGATCTTGTGGAACGCGAATTCCGCGTACGAGGTGCGTACGTCACGAGCCAGGGCCGCGGTCTGGCGAAGCATGTACTGGTCGAGAGCTTCCAGCTTGTCAAACGGAACGGTATTCGTCTGCGGATCGAAGTCGTAAAGATTGCCCAGCGCGTTTTTGAACAGATTGTTTCGGATCGCGCGGTAATTCTCCGCCACGCGCTGCATCAGCGTTTCCGAGCCGACCACGTCTTCACGGAAATCGACGGACGCTACCCATAAGCGCACGATTTCGCCGCCCAGGCGTCCGGCGATGTCGACCGGGTCGACGTCGTTGCCGCGCGACTTCGACATGGCTTGGCCTTTTTCGTCGAGCGTCCATCCGGGCGTGACCACGCCGCGATACGGCGGCGTGCCGTGCGTGCCCATGGCGCAGAGCAGGGAAGAGTGGAACCATCCGCGATATTGGTCGCCGCCTTCGAGATAGAGATCGGACGGCCAGGGATAACTCGGCTCGTCGTCGATGAGCGCCAGATAGCTCGCGCCCGATTCGAGCCACACGTCGAAGATGTCGGTTTCTTTCTCGAACTTCGTGCCAGCGCAATGCGGACACTTTGTTCCGGCGGGGAGAATCGTGTCGGACTCGGAGGTAAACCAGGCATCAGCGCCTGAGCGTTTGAAGAGTTCGACGACCTTCTGATTCACCGCGTGGTCATTCAGGGGCTTGCCGCAGCCTTCGCACAGGAATACGGCGATGGGCACTCCCCACACGCGCTGCCGGGAGATGCACCAGTCCGGGCGAGTTTGAATCATGTTCGAGAGCCGCTCTTCGCCCCAGGCCGGGTCCCACTTCACTTTTTTGATTTCTTCCAGGGTGCGGGTACGAAGGGTATCCTCTTTCGATTTTCCGCCGGGCATCGGCGTTTCCATCGAGATGAACCACTGCTCGGTCGCGCGGAAAATCACGGGATTATGGCAGCGCCAGCAGTGCGGGTAGGAATGCTCCAGCTTTTCCGTGTGCAGCAACGCTCCGCGCTGCCGCAGTAACTCGACGATGATCGGATTCGCTTTAAAAACATATTGGCCGGTGTACTCCGGCAGTCCGTCACGCAGGATGCCTTTTTCGTCCACGTGGCTAGTGGCGTCGAGGCCATATTTCGTGCCCGTGGCAAAATCCTCCGCGCCGTGCGACGGCGCGGTGTGGACCACGCCGGTGCCGGTGTCCATGGTGACGTAGTCGGCGAGCACGCCCAGAATTTTGCGGTCGAGAAACGGATGCTGGAAGTAGAGCTGCTCCAGCTTGCGGCCGGGGAAGTGAGCCAGCTCGCGCGGGTCGGCGAGCCCGCACTTTGCAGCCACATCTTTTGCGAGACTCGAAGCGACGATGTAAACTTCGCCTCCCGACTCCATCGCCACGTATTCTTCGTTCGGATGGAACGCCACCGCCATGGAAGCGGGCAGCGTCCACGGCGTGGTGGTCCAGATGATGGTCGAAACTGGCTTTCCCGCGACTTGGCCCGCCAGCGCCGGATCGATCTTCGCGGGATCGTCCAGCAATGCGTATTTCACCCAAACCGTGCTGCTGGTGTGATTTTCATACTCGACTTCGGCTTCCGCGAGGGCCGTTTCGTCGTGCATGCACCAGTAGACGGCGCGCAGGCCCTTGTAAACAAAGCCGTTCTCGTAAAACGAAAAGAACGTCTTCAGCACAATCGACTCGTACTGCGGATTCATCGTGGAATACGGCCGGTCGAATCGCCCGAAAACGCCGATCCGCTTGAACTGCGCGCGCTGTATATCGAGGAACTCTTGAGCATACTTGCGGCATGCCGCGCGCACGTCCGTGGGCCGCATTTGCAGCTTTTTGCCGCCCAGTTCCTTGTCCACCTTGATCTCGATGGGGAGGCCGTGGCAGTCCCAGCCGGGGACGTAGGGCGCGTCGAAACCGGCCATGGTCTTGGATTTGACGATAAAGTCTTTCAAACACTTGTTCAGCGCCGTGCCCAGGTGAATGGGGCCGCTGGTGTAGGGCGGGCCGTCGTGCAGAATGTACTTCGGCTTGCCTTGCCGGGCCTGCCGGATGCGCTGGTAGATCCCCATCTGCTCCCAGCGTTCGAGCATTTTGGGCTCGTTCTGGGGCAGGTTGGCCTTCATGGGGAAGGCGGTTTTGGGCAGGTTAATGGTCGCTTTCAGTTCGAGCGGCACTCGGTCGGATCCTCTCAAATGATTGAATCATCTCATTATAGGGAGGGCGGCGGGGAACGTCCACGCGCGGTGCTTCGGTCCGAAGATATGTGACTGTTCCAATCATTGCCGGGGTACCAAAAATGCATCCCGCGGGACTACGAAATGCACTGCAAAAAGTAAGAAACTAGAGGTACAATTTAGGAAAGGCTAGGACCTCGCTGCCCGGTTGTCGGCAGGCTGCTAGCGTGATGCCCTTGTGTAGCCCCTTTTGTAATTTCGGCAGCCAGAACCAAGCAACTTGGCGCTGCCGCCGCTCATCTGTGTATGGATGGCGGGTAATCCGGGCCCGTTCATAAGCAAGAGAACGTGCGCCGTTCAGGAATCATGGGATCTGTAGAAATCAATCCGAGCGCCCCCCCGAAAGAGCCTGAGTTGCATCTGCTAGTGGCCCAGGAAATGTTCGAAGAGCCCCTGTGGAAATCACTTTCCCGCCAGCTGGATGAGTTTTTCTTTCCCAAGAAGCTTCCGCCTCTCAAGCTGGAGTCGAAGCCGGAGCCGGTCAAGGATATCTGGGGTTTTTACAACAACAGGAAGAACGGGGCGCTGGGCTCGACTGGTGTTCACATTCTGATTGCAGGAGTCATAGTTGCGGGCACATTGTGGGCGCATCGCGTGGTGACCGCCGCGACTCCGAAAGCTACCGTGATGCTGGTGGACCCTAACGACATTCCCGCGCTGAAACCCGGGAGAACGGTGTCGGGCGGCGGCGGTGGTGGCGGCGATCGCGATGTACTGAAAGCTTCGGCGGGCAGGCTGCCCAGGCGGTCGCTGGACCAGATCACGCCTCCAACGGTGGTGCTGCGGAACGAGAACCCCAAGCTGGCGGTCGAACAGACGATCATTATTCCTCCCGAGGTTAAGCTGGCGACCAACAACATGCCCGTCATTGGCGATCCGATGTCACATATGCCGACGCTCTCCAACGGAACTGGCTCGCTTAGCGGCATTGGCTCCGGGAGCGGCGGGGGTGTTGGCTCCGGCGAGGGTGGAGGCTTCGGTCCGGGCAAGGGCGGCGGCACCGGCGGCGGAACTTATCACCGCGGCGAAGGGGCTAGTGATCCTGCCATCATCTCGCAAGTCGACCCGGAATTCTCCGAGGAGGCACGCAAGGCTAAGTTCCAGGGACTTTGCGTTCTCAGCATCTATGTGGAGACCGATGGTACGCCCAGCAATATCCGGGTAAGCAGCAGCCTGGGGATGGGTCTGGATGAGAAGGCGATTGAAGCAGTCAAGAAATGGAAATTCCGGCCGTCGATGAAAGATGGCCATCCGGTGCGGTACGGGCCGGTTGAGGTCGATGTGGATTTCCATCTGTACTGAGGCTTGCGGAGTTCTCAGCGAGTGTGACCTGAGCGGCTGAAGCCGCGATCAGAACAATACCTTAACGCAGCGCTGGAAGCGCTGCGCCAGCCAAAATCAAAGGCGCCGCAGCAGGGCCAGATGGCTTCGCAGGCGCGTTCTGAATCCCAAACGCCGGTAGAGTTCGATCGCGCGCAGGTTGTCTTCGCGCGTGTGTAGGAACGGCGTTTCGCCGCGCGCTAGGATGCGGCGCATCACTGCTGTCATCAGGATTCCGGCATAGCCCCGGCCCGTGTGTTCGGGATGGGTGCAGACGGCGCTCACTTCCGTGTGGCCGGGAACTTTTAGACGCTCCCCGGCCATGGCCACCAGCTTGTCATTTTCACTAACTTTGCGGCGAATCCCTAGATACGTTCCCAGTTCATGAGTACGCGTTCCAAACGGCCCGGGCTTGGTGAGTGCGGCAAGTTCCAGCATTTCGGGAGAGTCTTTCTTACCGAGCTCGAGGACCGCTGAGCCGTCAGCATCCGGCAGGCTGCCGTTTTCGAAGATCATCTGCAGCAAGGGCGGACCGGCGAGCAGCTCCCAGCCCGCGCGGGCGCGGTATGGCTCGTCCAGAAACAAGGCTGCGGTGCCACCTGGACCGGCGAGTTCGGCGAGGGAATCGTAACCTTGGTCGGAGGGTTCACGAAAAGCGCTGAGTAACGTGATGTCGCGTAGAAACCAGCGCGCCTCGCCGCAAATCTCGGCGCAGTGGGTTTGCCGGGTGGTGAGCGCCTGCCAGATGACGTTATCGAGCGGATGCATGGTGAGCGGAGACGACCGAATGATATGTTTGATTGGAGTCGGCAAAGGCATCGTTGGACACAGTAATTCTGCTGGCTCAGATGCGCTATCCGAATCTTGCGGCGAAACGGGATTAGCGTTTGTGTAGCGCTGTCGATTCGATGGAGGAGAAACATGACTTGGCAACGATGGGGCGTGGGAGTGTTTTGTTGAAGTCAAAACAGAAATCCCGGACAAGATCATCATTCTCGCAGCAGTGGAACGCGGCTGGTTACGCGGCGAACGCCCATTTCGTGCCTATGCTCGGGCAACCGGTGCTCGATTTGCTTCAACCGCAGCCCGGCGAGCGCATTCTCGATTTGGGTTGCGGCGACGGAGCGCTGACCGAAAAACTGGTTGCGTTGGGCGCGACGGTAGTCGGCGTGGACAATTCCGAGGAGATGATTGCGGCTGCGCGTAAGCGGGGCCTGGACGCGCGTGTAGCGGATGCCAGAGCTTTGCCGTTTGAGAACGAATTCGATGCGGTGTTTTCGAGTGCCGTGCTGCACTGGATCAAGGACGATCCGGACGCGCCGGTGGCGGGTGCGTTTCGGGCCCTAAAGGCCGGGGGAAGATTCGTGGGCGAGTTGGGCGGCCATGCCTGCGTGGGCGCGATTACCGTCGCGCTGGTGGCTACGCTTGAGCGCCGGGGCGTGGGAAATGCTGCTTCGTGGATTCCGTGGTATTTCCCGACGGTTGACGACTACGAAATCCGGTTGCGGCGGGCCGGCTTTGTGCCGCAGAGCGTGCAACTCATTCCACGCCCCACGCCTTTGCCCACCGGAATGCGCGGGTGGCTGGAGACATTTGCCAATCCGTTCTGCGCTGCGCTGCCGCGTCCGCAGGAAGATCGCGGCGGATTTCTTGATGAAGTTACGGCGCTACTCAAGCCAGTGCTGTGCGATGCGGACGGGTGCTGGACTGCGGACTATACTCGGCTGCGCTTCGCAGCGGTTAAACCCTGAGAGGCTGCCACATAAACGCCCGGTGGAGGGCCACGAGCGAAACCTCAGAGGCTAAAGCCCGCATGTTTATTCGCCCATTACGGCACGGCTGAAGCCGTGCCCTTCCCGACGTACTTACCCGAACCCATTTATGAGATGACTTCCAGCGCTCACTCTTTCAAATCAACGTGCTGGACATCTTCGATCGCGTGGCCCAGGAAACGTTCTCCGAGACGGCGGAATTTTTCCACTGAGTCCGTGGCGAAGAATTTGAGGCGGGGAGGAGTGCGCCGTTCATGCGGGCGCGCGGAGACCTGGGGCAAGAGTTCCCGCAGATGCGCGGCAACAGCGTGCGCGGTGGATTCGGCTGAATCCACGATGGTGACGTGCGCGGGCGCCACGCGGTGCAACAACGGCTTCAGCAGCGGGTAATGGGTGCACCCGAGGACTAGAACGTCGGCGTCCTGAAAACCCTCGCTGAAAGCTTCCGCCAGATAAATGCGCGCAACTTGCTCGGTAACAGAGTGCTCGACCCATCCCTCTTCGACGAGCGGCACGAGCAGAGGGCAGGCTTTCTCGTGCGCGCGCAGGCCGCGGGCTTCGAGAGCCTTGCGGTAAGCGTGGCTGCTGACGGTGGCCTCGGTTCCGATGACCACGGCTTTCTTGTTGGCGGAGGCGGCAGCCGCGGCTTCGGCTCCCGGTTCGATCACGCCGACCACCGGCACGTGAGCGGACGCGGTGATGCGATCCAGAGCCAGCGCAGTTGCGGTGTTGCAGGCGATGACGAGCAGTTCCGCGCCGTGGGATTCGAGATAGTGCGCGGCCTCGACGGCATAGCGGGCGACGGTCTCGACGGATTTGGAGCCGTAAGGAAGTCTCGCCGTATCGCCGAAGTAGAGATAATCGGCCGCGGGAATCGAGTTCAAGTAACGCTTTAAGGACGGTCAGGCCGCCGAAGCCGGAATCGAAGACGCCGATGTTGGGAGGGCGCGAGGACACCCTAGGCTGGTCTCAACCGTCTGAAGTCGCGGACGCGCACCTGTACGTTGGGAATTAAAGTTCTCTTATTGGAGGACAACTCTTCCACAGCAGATTGCACCGCATTTCGGCTCACGCGGAGTTTTGACAGCAACTCCCGCAGGTGATCGAGGCCGGTAACAACCCAAGTCGCGCCATACACGTATGCGTCCTCAACGAACCTGTCACCGACACCTACGTTCAGAGTTCTGAAAGTGCCACCTGGGTGCGGCGCATAAGTGACGTAGTATCTGCTGGGTGCCCCCCTAGGAGGATTCTCGAATTCCATGATGTCAATCGGTCCGCTATAGCTTGTACGGTCCTCCAAAGCCTTCAAAACCGGATCCTTTGGACTTCGTAAAAAAATCCTGCGCCACGGAACCTCGGGATCCATCCCTGCATCGTGAAGTATGCGCAAGACCTTTTCGTAAGCCAATTTCGGGCCGTTGGAGTCGACCAGTGGCGTAGCGATAAATAATTGCCATTCGCTGATTTGAGGCACGTAAGCCCAAAAAGCAACA
Organism: uncultured Acidobacteriaceae bacterium; assembly: GCA_963719575.1. Lineage (GTDB taxonomy): Bacteria > Acidobacteriota > Terriglobia > Terriglobales > Acidobacteriaceae > Sulfotelmatobacter. The sequence goes on along the minus strand of CAVRCN010000011.1, from coordinate 44,815 downwards.
TTCACCGCGATACCTGCCTTCGTCAACGTGGCAAGAATTTCTCGTCCGATTTCCAAGTCTCGGTTCACCAGTGCTGTCGTAACCATCCAAGGACTCCATTTCGACCCGCCACAGCCCGATACAATTCGCCGCCGTTGAGGCCGCTCGTCAGATATCTGCTCTCTATCGTCCAGTCTTTAACAACGGCCCAGTTAGTCCCGAGAACGGGATTCGTGGCGACCGCCGTGTCCAAGACGGAATCCAAACCTGCAGCTACAAGTAGTTTATTTAAATCGTGGTCGTAAATGCCATAGACAACTTTCGGCTTGGGTGGAAAGTCATGTCGCCTTGTTTTTCGGGCTATTGCGGACTTCAGGGCGCATTCAACCGCCAGACCGGCCAAATAGTAAGCGCCCTCGCTATTCCCGCCACCTAACAAGGTTCTAGCGTCGCGCAACCGCAATCGAGTCAAGCGTTGGAAATCTCGGCGGGTCATTATCGCTCATTTCATCTTATCCCGTATTGAAGCGGCGGCCAGGCTCAACTTGTTCTATATCCTTCATAAGCCTGCCGTACGCCCCACTGCTTCCGCAGCAGGGGCCCGGAGGAATCGGCGCGCCGTGCGGGCAGGTGCTGGGATGGCCGAGAAATGTGCAGATCTTGTCGGTGGCTTCGGGCGACAGGATGTGCTCGAACTTGCAGGCTTGCTGCTCGATTTCAGTTTCGCTGTCCATGGCGAGGCTGTCGGTGAACAGGCGCTCGGCCAGGCGATGGCGGCGAATGATGCTGCCGGCGCGCTCGCGGCCGCGAGCGGTGAGTTCGACGATGAGAGTGCCGTCGCCGGTGGACGCGGAGACTGGCTTTAGCGCGTCGTGGCAGGGATTCACGAACGGCTTGTGGTCGTGCGGTTGCGGGGGATGCGGCATGGAGACGACCAGTTCCATCTCGATCATTTTCTCGATTGCCAGGCTGACGGGCAGAGCGCCGTGCACTTCCATGCGTTCGACTTCGGCGATTTCGCCGTGCTCGGCCAAGACCCAGAGTTCTTCGAGAACTTCGTCGAGCTGCTCTTCGTCGGCCATGGAGAAAATTTCTTGCGCCGCGATGCTGCCGTGATGCAGCTCGATGCGGCGGTCGGCGAGGCGGGCGACGACGGGATCGTGGGTGACCATCACGATGGTGCGGCCTTGCTGGTGACATTCGCGCAGCAGGCGCAGGACGATTTCTTCATTCTGCGCGTCGAGGTTGCCGGTAGGCTCGTCGGCCAGGATGATGCGGGGATCGTTGATCAGCGCGCGCGCGATGCATACCCGTTGCTGCTCGCCGCCGGAAAGCTGCGAGGGCAGGTGATGGGCGCGATCGCCGAGGCCCACGCGGGTGAGAGCGTCGACGGCTTCTTTTTCGTCGGTCATGCTGTGGAAGTACTGCGCCAGCATCACGTTTTCGACCGCGGTCAGAAATGGGATGAGATGAAACTGCTGGAAGATGAATCCGATTTTCTCGGCGCGTACGCGGTTCAGATCGGCCGAGGAAATGCCCGCTACGTTTTCGCCGTCGAGCCAGATTTCGCCGGAGCTAGGACGGTCGAGACAGCCGATGAGATTCACCAGCGTCGATTTACCGGATCCTGACGGGCCCATGATCGAGAGCCACTCTCCGGCTGCAACGTGCAGAGAGATGTGGTCGAGCGCGTGAATGGACGCGTTGTCCTTCCCGCCGGAACCCGCGCCGGCGATGGCCGCTTCCTTGGCGGGGTAGAGCTTGGTGACGTCGTTGATCTGAATCATTTCACTCACCCCTCAGGATGACCGCCGGCTGCACGCGCCGCAGCAGCGAGATCGGGAGGATTGCGGAAAGTAGCGTCACGGCTATGCTAACAGCCACCACGATGGGGAGAACACTGAATCTTGGTTCGACTGAGGCGTGGAAGTTGGCGCGGCCGATCCAGTCGGCGACGCCGATGCCTACTACGAAGCCGATCACAGCTCCGGCAGCGCCGAGCGCGGCAGCTTCGGCGGCGAAGAAGCCGTTCAGCAAACGCTGCGATGCGCCCAGAGCTTTCATGATCGCGAAATCGCGGCGGCGATCAAACACCCAGCCCATCAGCGTCGACAGTACGCACAGCGCAGCCGTTAAAATTATAAGCGCAGAGGCGGCCAGCAGCGTGGCTCGCGTCTTGCCCAGCACGCGCGCTTCGCCTTCCACGATTTGACGTACGGGGTGAACATCCGCAGCGGGCATGGCCTGCGCAAGTTGGTTCATGATCGCCCCCACCTCGGCGGGCGAGCCGTTGGCGGCGACCTCGATGGTCGACGGCTGAACTCCGGTCCAGGCAATGAAGTCGGGGAGTGAAAGATAGATGCGGCTATCTTCGGCGGCGCCGGTTTGCACCGTGCCGGCGGGCGTGAGGTAGATTAGGCGTCCCTGGAAGATGAGGTCGAACGGTTGGCTCTTAGTTGTGGCAGTGGCTGTGGCAGCGCCCGGCGAAATTGCAGACCTGGCGCGCACCCCGATCAGAGCCTGCAGTGGAGCGGAAGGCCAGCGATCTACCGACCACCAGCGATCGAGTTGACGGACGCGATCGAAATCTGTGCCAGCCACGACGATGGGCTGACCCCCGCTGGTGCGGGCGACTACCATGGCAAATGGTGCGGCCACGCCGCGGCCCGCGAGACTGGATTCCACGCGCGCGAGCATGTTGGCGGGAAGGGAAGCGCCGTCGCGGCTGGTGAGGATAATATTTGCGCCGTAGTTGCGGAACTCCCGATGCAGCTTGGCTTGCACATCGACGAAGAGGGTAAGCATCGCAGTAGCCACAGCCGCAGCCACAACCACGGCAAATAATGCGGCAGTAGCGCGTCCGCGGCGCAGTATTGCGGCTCGCAGCAGCATGCGCAGGAACATCGACGAGTGTGGAGCATGCGAGCGGCTGGCCGTAAGACTGCGCGCGGCGTCGGGACTGGCAGACGCTTCTACAGGACCACTGATATCACGCCCGCTCATAGTTCGCCTCGCAGCGCGAACACCGGATCGAGTTGAACGGCGCGTCGAATTGCGGCGGCGCTCCCGGCGAACGTGACGAGCACGGCAACCACGAGAACCACGGGCAGCAATACCGGTTGAATGCCGATTTGCGAATCGAAAATCGAGCGCCCGATCTGGCGCGCCAGCAAGCCCCCAGCGGCGAAGCCGGCGAGGCCACCGAGCAACGCCAGCAGCGTTGCTTCGGCGAAGAAGACCGACGCCACGGCCAGCTTGCTCGCGCCCAGAGCTTTCATCAATCCCACTTCTGCGCGTCGTTCGAAAATGGCGGTCGCCATCGCCGCCGAAACTGCCAGGGCAGACGCCAAAAGCGCTGCGAGCGTGATCAGAAAAATCAGGCCTTCGATCCGCGTCAGCACCGTGCCTTCATTCTGCGCGACCTGCCGAATCTGCTCGGCGTGCGAATGCGGAATCGCCTCCTGCAATTGATAGGCGATCGACTGCGGGTACGGCGAGCAATACCAGCGGTCGTACATGGGCCCGGACAGGCTCTTCGGATCACGCCGCGCCAATGCGTCTTCAGGCTTAGTGAAAGCGCTTACGTAGACGCGGCGCACGGCACCGGGCTTGCCAAGAATTTCCTGCGCTACAGCGAGCGGAGCCACAATCTGATCGTCCTCGGCGCCGCCGGTGGAAAGAATTCCACTCACGTGAAACTGGTGGCCGGAGACCGAAAGTTCGTCCCCCGATTGTTCGCCGAGGCGCTTGGCTAGCTTTTCGCCAAGAAGAAGGTCGCGAGAATTGTCATCCGGCCACGCCCCTGAAACCCTCCACCAGGGATGTGTGGTGCGAACGCCAGTGGTGAAATTGTCTTTGCCAAACGAGAGCTGCTTCGCGAAGTAAGTTCCCAGCAGCGTTACGTCCTGTTGCGTCCCGTCCTGTGCAAGGTTCACTTTCACTGGCAGCATCGGTGCGAAACCGGTGATGTTGTTGTGCCAGAACGTGCCCTTAATTTTCGGCAGATCGGCTTCGTCGAGGAAAGCGCCGTCGCTGGGCGGCTTCAGGTTCACGCCGCCGATTTCCACGTCCAGCGAGTCTTCCTGCGGCGTGACCAGCAGGTTGGCGCCAATGGTGCGCAGTTCGCGGTTCATCTTGTCGCCGATGTCGGTGGCGACTGCGATCATGGCCGTGGCCACCGTTACTCCAAGCGTAATGGCTGCCCCGGCCAGCAACTTGCGCCGTTTCTGCCGCCGGAAGGATTCGTAAACGAGCCGCACGAACATATTGAGTTGAGGAGCTAGGGTTGCGCGAAGATGCGGCTGCCTGCCGCGATATCAGACTCTTGGATGATCACCGCGTCGGCAGTTTGCGTGGACTTGAGCGGTATCGGGTTGCAGCCGCCGGTTGTGCCCACCGATTGCGGATTGATGGGCGCCGAACAGTTCTTGCAGATCACGCCATTGCTGCCTTTATAGAACCCGACCGCGCCGCAGATTTCGCAGGCATCGAAAACAGTTGCGATCTTGCCGTCCGGCTTCTGATAGAGCCAGAAGCGGATGGCCGTTCCGTTTTCGTGCGCTTCAAAGCGATGCAGGTCGCCGTCGGAAAGCTGCGCCAGCGGAATGGTCACGGCGCCGTTCACGAAAGTGACTTCCGTCGACGGCGACAGCGCATTCTTGCTCTTGGCGTAGACAAACTCCGCGGTCACCATCGCGATAAAGATGAACGAGCAAATATAGACCGAGCCCATCCAGAGGCGCTCGCGGCGGGCGCTCCAGGCGGCTTTGCGGCGCTGGGCAGGCGAGGCGGTTTCCGGAACGGGCTCGCGGCGCTTGGCATCGAACAGGATCATCAGCGCAGCCAGCGCAATAATTGTTACAAAGAAGAAAAAATCGTTGCTCACGATGGGGCCGACAATCGCCATCTCCCGCTTCGAAGACGGGATCACCCCGCTCTCCGAAAGTTCGTGCAGTCCGGCGACGACCAGTTGTGCCGCCACCAGAAAAAGAATCGCCGTCGTGACCCGGAAAAACTTTTGCAGGTTGATGCGGACGCTGCCCTTGACGAACATCACGCCGAACGCAATCGCTGCGGAAATGCCGAGGAGCGTGCCCAGAAAACTCATCAGCGCGGTGGAGTTGAGGGAAACCGCCGCGAGCATGAGAACGGTTTCTGCGCCCTCGCGGAGCACCATGAGAAACACAAAAATGAACAGGCCGAACCGCGCGTCGTTCCCAGCCAGCAGGCCCAGTTTGCCCTCGATTTCGCCTTTCAGCTTGCGCCCCGTCTTCATCATGAAAATGACCATGGTGATGACGAAAAAGGCCGCGGCCAGCATGACCCAGCCTTCGAATACATCTTCGTTGAGGTTGGTTCGCGAAATCACGACAGCTACGGCGATGCTGCCCAGAAAAGCCGCGCCCAGCGCCGCGTAGACCGACTTGCGCAGATCGTTCCGTCCGATCTTGGCGAGGTAGGCGAGGGTGATGCCGACGATGAGAGCAGCCTCAACCCCTTCGCGCAGCGCGATGATGAAAGCCTGAAGCATTTATGAGGTTTCCACAGCGTTGAAAAATGTGACGCTGAAAATGAATTTCGACGCCAACTTCAAGGATATGCTTGGGCCAAGGGAGCGTCAATCCGCGGGATCACAGTGGCATGTGATTGCGGTCACATGGGGAAATTGGTGGCTCGAACTGCGCCTGGCCGCAGGGAAGGGCGACGGAACCTCCGCTGGGTGCTCACAGCCGCTTCAGAAACGCGTTCGCCTCGGCCAGCTGCGGAAACAATTTCTCCTCGGCCTGAAACTCCGCAGAGTGCACGCAACGCCGGCTTCCGCGGAGCCGCACCGGATGTTTGAGGTGCAGCATCTCGTGGTACACGATGTATTCCACGGCGCAGGCTGGGACGGCGAAGTGATCAAACACGCGGCTGATGACGATGGCGTTGTGCGCGGGATCGTAATGGCCGAGAATGCGGCGGGTGCGAATGCGGCTCCAGCTCATGCGCGGACGCGCCAGCAGTCCGTAGAAGAAGCGCGTGTTCAGTTTCTCGAAGACCGCGTCCAGGTCGTAGAAATGTCCGCGAGGGGAGTGCAGCTGCTTGCGCCCGCGCATCTGCCGGACCAGGTGAGTCTTGCGCACGATTTCATGACTAGCGAGATATTTTCGATAGCGCGCGGCCTGCCCGCGATCGATGGGATGGCGGTACATTTTGGCCAACAAGATGTGGGCAATGGCCCGCAACACCGTGTCTGGCGCGCCTTCCAGCAGGTCGGAAAGCCGCACCAGCAGTTTGCCCTGGCGCAGGCGAATCGTGTTATTAACGTTGGCGAAAGCGAAGAACTCGATTTTCAGATCAGGAATGGGCGCGGACGGACGCAGTTCGCGATGACTTTCCTGGAAAAGTTCGATCAAGCCTTCACGCACGATAAAGTTAGGTTAGCACGCCTTATTCCGGTTTGCCGCTGTTCTTGGCCGCGGAATTCAGTTTCTTGTGCTTGGCCGCATCTTCCAGATCAACCTGCAGTTTGCGGTGATCCTCGGCGGACGTGTCGACGGTATCGAGAGCATTGGTCAGCACGAATTCGTATTGCGCGGCTTCTTCCGCCCTTACATCCGCCGAGTCTTTGAGCGCTCGCAGCTTGGCCTGAAATTCGGTGTCGGCCTCGACGATGGCTTTCAGCGGCTTGCGGATATCGTCTTTGCGGCCGATGTAGGTATCGATATTGTCGTTGAGCTCATCGTAGATACGAAGAAAGGCGTCCAGAAAGTCGTGCGTCTGCTGCGGACGATCTTTCGTCTTGGGATCGCTCCGCATCGTCTCCAGTTTTGTCAGGCGATCGCGCGCGAAGCTGACGTAAAGAGCCAAGCGCTTCTGGGGCTCCCAACTGGCGTCGCGCACCTGGTCAATCTCAGACTGGGTCAGCGGATCACGGCGACGCTGGGCCCATCCCACGCTGGCCGTGAGCAGCAACAAACCCACACTAGCGGAAGCGCGCAACCACATAGGGGAGATCATTGCTTCTTACCTTTCTTGCTCTTCGCGTTTCTCGCCTTTCGGAAACATGGCCAGCAGCAGGTCGTCGCGCACGCGTTGCAACCGGTCGATGGCATTCTGCACTACAGCTTCTTGGTCACGGGATACGACATGCTTCAGGTCATTCAGTTTCCGTGTCATCTTCCGGACTGCGATCTCGGTCTGCTTTTGGTGCTTGTGTGATTGAATCGAATAGTCGCGGGCGAGTTCTGAGAAAGTGACCACATCCGCCAGGGCCACCTCCGCCTTCTCGCTGTCGAATGCGGAATAGAGCTTGTCGGCATCGTCCAATTGGCGTTCGGCGATCTGCAGGCAAATCTGCGGACGGCCTCCAACGCTGGTGGAAGAGAGGCGGGCCTTCAGTTCGTCCAGCGTTTGTTCCTTCGCAGCCATGGACGAGGCGAGGAATGCGGCCAGCAAAGCCGCAACCATCGTACTGCGCAGAAACCCCGAACTCCCGGTCCCGAACATTGTTCGTCCCCACGTGTCCACTTCGTCGGTTCGTAGCCCTTCGAATCCTGATTCGTTCGGTTTGTATTTCTTTGGTTCTCGTTTCCTTGGTTCTTATCTCTTTGGTTCAATGGCAATGAGCCGGTGCTTGGCTTGCCACTCCTGATCAGGATACTTCCCATTGGCCGTGTTAAGGAAGAGGCGATAGTTGGCGGCGGCCTGCTTGTAATCCCGCAGGTGGTCGTAGGCCGACGCGCGCAGGAAATAAGTGGTGGCAACTTCTGGCAAGAGTTTTGCGCGCACGTCAAGCGCCTTGATGACCAGGGGATAATTCTTATTTTCGCTGGCCACGAAAGCAAGGTCGCCATAGGCTTCGCCGAATTCGGGCTTCAGTTTCACGGCGGCCAGGAACTCTTGTTGTGCATCCGAGAATTTCTTCTCGCGCAGTAATGCCTGACCGAAGCTGCGATGCAGTTCCGCGTCGTTGGCATGACCCGACAACAACGCGCGATAAGCCGCGTCCGCCTGCTCATTCTTACCGGCGGCGAGATAAATATCCGCCAAGTCGCGCTGCACGGAAGCGTCTGCCGGAGCCAGTTTCATCCCGGCTTCGAGTTCGGCCGCGGCCGCGTCGTTCTTGCCCTCGGCCGCCAACACCCGGCCCAGTTGAACATGCGCCGCAGCATTTCCGGGTTGCGAGGCGACGAGCTTGCGTAGATATTCCTCGGCTTCAACGAAGCGATGTCCGCGCATGTAAATGTTTGCCAGACCGGTCAAAGCGTCGGATTTCGGATCGAGCGCGAGCGCTTGCTTGTACTCCGTTTCCGCATCCGAAAACTTGTTCTCGTTTTCCAGCAAAAGTCCCGCGGCCAGGTGTGGCTCCGGATCGTGAGGCACCAATACGGAGGCCTGGCGATAAGCCGCGATCGCCTCCTCCGGCTTTGTCTTTTCGAGCACTAGCGCCAAGGAGATCCACGCCCCAGCTCGTCCCTCGGCCACGTTGCTGGTCGGCTTGAGTTGGGTGGCGTCACGCAGAAACTTTTCCGCATCCGGCTGATCAGTCTTCGCCAACTGTAGTCCAAGATTTAAATTTGACTCGAAGACGTCGGGCTTCGCCTCGACCGATTTGCGATAGGCAGCGATCGATTCATCAACTTTTCCAACCTTGTTCTCCAGAAATCCCAGATCAAACCAGGCTACGTAGTTGCTGGGATCGCGATCCACCACTTTCCGCAACAGAGGCTCAGCCGCCGCGTAGTCGCGCTTCTGGATAGCGTCCTCCGCTTGCGAAAGTTCCGGCGGCGGCGAACCTTGCTCCACAACCCGGGTATGCCGGATGGTGCGGCTCGAGTTCGGCCCAGTTCTCTCGTGGATGGTTTGAGTGGAAGAAGGAGCGGCAGAAGAAGGAGCGGCAGAAGAATCCGTAGAGGGAGTTCCCGTCGGCGTGGTCTGCGAAGAAGCGGGAGCGGCGCTCTGGCCGGATGCCTGCGCGCGGACGCCAATCGTTGCGCCGGCAACCACCAGCACGATGGCGAACCTCCTACTCGCGCCCATAAGAACGGGATGCTCCATTTCCGTTCAGCATACGCGCCAAATATTTTCCGGTATAGGAGCCGCTCAACTTGGCGATTGCTTCCGGAGTACCTGCGCCCACCACCTTGCCGCCGCGATTTCCGCCCTCGGGACCAAGGTCGATTACCCAGTCCGCCGTTTTGATCACTTCCAGATTGTGTTCGATCACGACGATTGACCCTCCTGCATCAATCAGACGTCGAAACGCGGACAAAAGTTTGCTCACATCATCGAAATGCAGCCCGGTGGTGGGCTCATCAAAAATATAAAGCAAGCGCCGCCTTTTCCGGCTTTCCGGGCTGGATGCCAGACTGCTCTCGGCCGGTTGCAGATGCGCTGCCAGCTTCATGCGCTGCGCCTCGCCACCGGAGAGGGTCGTGGCGGATTGGCCCAGGCGCAAATATCCCAGGCCCACTTCTTCGAGGGTGCGCAACTTTTCCGTGATTTTCGGAACTTCGGCGAACACCCGGAGCGCCTCTTTTACCGTAAGTTGTAACACCTCGTGAATATTCCGTCCGCGGTAGCGCGCCTCCAGCACTTGCTGTTTGTAGCGTGTGCCTTTGCATTCTTCGCAGATCAGTTCCACATCGGCGAGAAATTGCATTTCCACCGTGACTGTGCCATCGCCCTGGCAAGCTTCGCAACGCCCGCCAGGAATGTTGAAAGAAAAATGTCCGGCGCTGAAGCCCCGCTTCTTCGATTCCGGCAGGGAAGCGAAAAGATTGCGAATGGCGTCGAAGGCTTTGATGTACGTCACCGGATTCGAGCGCGGCGTCCGCCCAATCGGCGACTGGTCCACCAGCACCACTTCATCCACGAATTGATCGCCCTCCACACTCTCCCAGCTCGCGGCGGATTTTCCGGAAGCCGATCCGGAAGACGCCGAGGCAGTCGCACCCTCGCCCTGTTTTTTCGCCTGCTCCAGCGCCCGATAAAGCACCTGATGCAGCAGCGTAGACTTGCCCGATCCCGATACTCCCGTGATGGCGACAATCATCCCCAGAGGAATGTTGACGTCTACACTTTTAAGGTTGTTTGCCCGCGCGCCGCGAATCTTAATCTGCTGTGCCCCGGGCTTGCGCCGCACCACTGGAAGCTGAATGCGCAAGTCTTCAGAAAGATAGCGCCCGGTAAGCGACGCTGGATTCCGCTTGATCTCATCGTACGTCCCCTCGGCAATCAACTGCCCGCCGTTCTCCCCCGCGCCCGGACCAAGATCGAGGATGCGGTCGCAAGCCGCCATCACCTCGGGATCGTGCTCCACCACCAGAATCGTATTCCCCAGATCGCGCAGGTCGTGCAGAATCTTGATCAACCGGTGCGTGTCGCGCGTATGCAGACCAATCGAAGGCTCGTCCAGCACATAGAGCGTGCCCACCAGCCGCGAGCCCAGCGAAGTTGCCAGCTGAATCCGCTGCGCCTCTCCGCCGGAAAGCGTCGACGAGAGCCGGTCCAGAGTTAGATATTCCAGTCCAACATCGTTGAGGAATCGCACCCGCTCGCGAATCTCCTGCAGCAGCTTGTCGGCAATGTCCGCTTCCTGGGCGCTCAACTCGACCTTCTCGAAGAAACGTCCTGCCTCTTCCACCGTCATCGCGCAGATCTGGCAGATGTTCAGTCCCTGAATCTTCACCTGTCGAGCTTCCATTCGCAGCCGGCTGCCGTTGCAGGCCGAGCACAGCGAATATCCGCGATAGCGGCTGAGAAACACCCGCACGTGCAACTTGTATTTCTTGCGTTCCAGAAGATGGAAGAACCCGCGCACGCCCAGATAAGTGCCTTCGCCATCGAGCACGCGTTGCTTCTGCTCCTCATCCAGTTCAGCCCACGGCACATCCAGCGGGATGCCGGCCTGCTTGGCGTAACGCTTCAGATCGGTCAGGAACGGACGATACTTCGGCTTGGTCCAGGGCTCGATCGCGCCCTCAGCTAAAGTTTTGGATTTGTCAGGGATGACGCGCTCGAGATCGAAGTCGATGGTGTTGCCGAACCCCTGGCAGCGCGGGCACGCTCCATAAGGATTGTTGAAAGAGAAAAGCCTCGGCTCCGGTTCTTCGTAGCGCAGGTTGCAGTTCTTGCATTCAAAGCGGTGCGAAAAACGCATCTGCCTTGCTGGCTCATCATTGTGGGCGGGAATTTCGAAGATGACTTCGCCCGACTCGCGGTACGCAGTTTCGATCGCATCCACCACACGAGTGCGGCCTTCAGGAGAAACCGTCAGACGGTCGACCAGAACAAACACGGGAGCGCCGAAGTCGATGTCGAGCAGCGATTCCGGAGTCGAAAATTCAAAAACCTGCCCGCGCTGAAACAGGCGGTTAAATCCGGCTTTGCGCAAATCGAAAAGGCGAGTCTTAAGCGCTTCGGTGAGTTGTGCGCTTTCGGCCGGCTGGGCTTTTTTCTTCGACTTTGCGACACGTGGCTTTCCGATTTCTTCGGCCGTCTGCGTCGCGGGCCGTTGCAAGGGAAACAGAACCTGAAGCCGCGTGTCCGGGTCGAGAGCCAGAATCGTATCCGCAACCTCGTCGACCGTGTCTTTCTTCACCTCGCGGCCGCAGTTCGCACAATACGTGCGGCCCACGCGGGCGAACAACAGGCGCAAGTAGTCGTAGATTTCGGTTGCCGTCGCGACCGTCGACCGCGGATTGCGGGTCGTATTCTTCTGCCGGATCGCCACTGCCGGAGCGATCCCGTCAATCGAGTCCGCGTCCGGCTTTTCGATGCGCTCCAGAAACTGCCGCGCGTAAGCCGACAGTGACTCCACGTACCGCCGCTGCCCTTCGGCGTAAATGGTATCGAACGCCAGCGACGACTTGCCGGAACCGGACACACCGGTAACTACCGTCAGCGTATTGTGCGGAACCTCAAAATCAATGTTCTTGAGGTTATGGACGCGGGCCCCGCGTACAACAATGCCTTGCGTGGAAGTGCTTTCCGTGGACATCGGGTAAAGTCCGGCAGCAGCCGCGCTGCCCGGGCCGAACGCTCCCAGAGGCTTCCGCGAGGCCTGCCGAACTTTCTATTATAAGGGATTGCGCGGAACTGTAGAGACGTAGCTTGCTACGTCTTTGCCGGCAGCATTTCGAACGGTGGCGCGAGAGACGTTGCAAGCAACGTCTCTACCAGAGGATAACGGGAGAAGATAGCAGCTACTGAGAGGTCTCGTTGTTTTCCCGGTCGCGCTTTTTCCCGTACCCGATGGCCAAGCCGAATCCCACCACCATAATCCCGACCGGCGGCACGAGCATCACCAAAATGGCGCGGTTGATCGCGCGCTGTCCTTCCTTAGGCGTGGCCTTCGCATTCGCACGGCACATGGCGCAACCCTGGGCAAACGCCGGCGCTGAGTAAAGCGCGACCAGCAAGAACAACAACAACAAGCGAGATTTTCCATCCATCTTCATCGACTGCGTCTACTGTACTCCCAGCTTCAAGATCCGCCCGGCGTCGGGAAAGAAGAAGAAGTACATGATCACAAACAAACCGACCACCGAGATCACCAGCATCCAGCGCATCAGCGGGGTTTCAAACTTCAGGTGCATGAAAAAGCTGACGATCAACGCCGACTTGATCACCGACAGCGCCAGCAACACTTCCAGCATAGCGACGGGTTGGAACACCTGGTTATAGGCGAGCCCCACCTCCACTGCCGTGAGTACCAGCAGCGCGCCCCAGACCCAAAAATATTGTGCCTTGCTATCGTCATGTACCGCGGCATCGTGCATCGTATTCTCCTCAGCGGCAAAAGCCGCGGACGCTCTACCACTCGCGCCCTAAATCCTGATGGTCCTAAATCCTGGTCGACATCAGATACACCAGCGGCATGATGAACATCCACACCAGATCGACGAAATGCCAGTACAGCCCCGAGACCTCAATGTCCTGTGAATCGTAATCTTTTGGTTTCAAAAACAAAATCAGCGCGGAGACGATCAGCCCAAGTCCCAGCGCGTGAATGCCATAGTGGAAGACGTTGCCAGCCGGGATCAGGACATATCCGGCAATCCAGAGCATGGCCAGGATGGGAAGGAACCTCTTGCGCAGCGCGATCACACCCAGATAGATCACCCCGATCGTCACATGCAGCATGTGCATGCCGGTCAGCGTGAAGAATGTCCCGCCGAATTGCGGCACCGTGGCCGCCCAGGGATTGCCAAATGGCGTCATTCCGCGGTTAATCAGCCGCGTCCACTCCAGCCCGTGCAGCACGATGAAGGCCGTGCCGAAAAACATGGTGGCCAGCAGCCAGTTGCGCGCCCAGCTCTTGTCGCCACGCTTCGCGGCTAACACCCCCAACACCATGGTCAGCGAACTCGAGAGCAGGCACGCCGTCATCATGGTGGCGTTCGCGATGCTTTCTTTTCCAAACGGCGTTGGCCATGCTGGATTCGAGAGGCGGTTGTAGCTGAATGCAACCAGCAGTGCGCCGAACGTCAGCGAGTCCGAAGCCAGAAACAGCCACATCCCCACCTTTTTCGAATACGCCCCAAACAGCGGAGCCTCAAACTCTCCCGGCAATCCATGCTGGAGTGAATCCTGCTGCACCGAACCGTGTGGAAGCGTGGCGTCAGCCATTCCTCGAGTTCCCCTTTCCGTTTCAGCTTGTCATCCTGAGGCGGGCGCTTTTTGCCCGCCGAAGGACCTGGGCGAGCCGCGCGAAGCGTCGCGTTTTTTGCGACGCATAAGTCGCGCGTTTGGCTCGCTTCCTATCTCGCAAATTCCAACAGCGCAAAAACGTAAATCCAGAGCACGGCCATGAAGTGCCAGTACCACGCAGTAATGTCAACCACAATGCGCCGCGATTCCACGGGCCTGCGCAGCAGGGCCGTGGCCCCAGCCCAAAGCAATGCAACGATCCCGCCGGCCAGATGCACCGCGTGGGTCGCGGTCAGCAGAAAAACAAACGAACTGCTGGGATTCGTGTTGACGAAGAATCCGCGCAGATGCAGTTCTCTCCACGCCATCCCCTGGCCAATCAGAAAACCAAAGCCCAGAATCGCCGTCACACCCAGCCATGGAAACTTATTCTCCGCGCCCAGCGAAACTCCCGGAATCGACTTCACCGGCGCCAGCGCCACCTGTCGCGCCAAGCTGCGGCGCGCAAACTCCACCGTCACACTGCTCGCCAGCAGCAGAATTGTGTTGATGGCCAGCAACCGCCACGGCAGATCCGTCCCGCCCCAATCGCGGACGTAGCTCCGGGAAGCATCGTCATAAGTGGGCAGGCCCTGGCGCACGATATAAGCGCTCGTCAGCGATACGAACACCATGGTGACCGTAGCCACGCCGCAAATCAGACCGAGACGCGCCCGCCGCAACCGCGCCCCGTAATTCGGTCCGCTGTCGCCGCCGCGCCCATCATCGCCCCCGCCCGGCGGCTGAGGCGTAGAGGTCGACCCACCCCGGCCGGTCTGGCCCTCGCGAATCACATCGATGGGAGCGTAGGTCGCCATAGTGGTGTTACGCGTCAGTGCGTTGAAACCGTAGCCGGGTCCGTCTGCATCACATAATCCTTTGCCGCTCCCGGAACGCCATATTCATACGGACCGTTGTGCACCACCGGCGTCACGCCGCCAAAATTGTCATGCGGAGGTGGTGTTGTCGTCGTCCATTCCAGCGTGGTCGCTTCCCACGGATTGTCGCTGGCCTTCGGTCCCTTGAACATGCTCCAGAAAAGATTGATCACAAAAATGAACTGCGCCCCGATGGTGATGATCGCCGCGAACGTCATGAACCGATGTAGCGGCATCAGCGTAGCCAGGTATTTCACCTCGCGGTAATCCGAATAACGCCGCGTGCCGCCCGCCATTCCCAGATAGTGCATAGGCATGAAGATCGCGTAGGTTCCGGCCAGCGTGATGAAGAAGTGGATCCTGCCCCACGTTTCGTTCATCATCCGCCCGAACATTTTCGGGAACCAGTAATAAGTCGCTGCAAACATGCCAAAGATGGCGGCCACGCCCATAATCAAGTGGAAGTGTCCGACCACAAAATAGGTGTCGTGCAGCTGAATATCGAGGACCGGCTGCGCCAGAAACGGTCCGCTCAAGCCGCCCGAAACGAAAAGTGAAACGAATCCAATCGCGTACAGCATCGGCGTCTGGAAGCGGATGCGGCCCTTATGCATCGTGCCCAGCCAGTTAAACGTCTTGATGGCCGAGGGCACTCCAATGCACATGGTCAGAATCGAGAAGGCAAACGCCGAATACGGGCTCATGCCGCTCATGAACATGTGATGGCCCCACACCATGAATCCCAAAAATCCGATCGACAGCATGGCGTAGACCATGGCCCGGTAACCGAAAATCGGCTTGCGCGAAAACGTGGAAAGAACCTGCGATGCCACGCCCATCCCCGGCAGAATGGCGATGTAAACCTCGGGATGCCCGAAGAACCAGAACAGATGCTGCCACAGCAGCGGCGAGCCGCCCTTATGCCCCATTATCTGTCCGCTCACTACGACCAGGGGCACATAGAAACTGGTGCCCAGGTTGCGATCCATCAGCAAAAGAATCCCGGCAGAGAGCAGGACGCCGAACGCCAGCAGTCCGAGAATCGCGGTAATGAACCACGACCACACCGTCAGCGGCATGCGCATCAAAGTCATGCCTTTCGCGCGGAGATCAAGCGTGGTGGTGATGAAATTCAGCGCCCCCATCAGCGACGCAATGCAGAAGATGGCGATGCTGGTAATCCACAAATCGGCGCCCAGCCCTTCCCCCGGCCCCGCCGATGGGATCGCGCTCAGCGGCGGATAGCCCGTCCAGCCATGCAGCGGCGCTCCGCCTTGCACAAAGAACGCTGCGATGATCACCACGAAAGCCACGAACGTGGTCCAGAACGAAAGCATGTTCAGAACCGGAAAGGCCATATCCGGCGCGCCGATCTGGATGGGAAGAAAGTAGTTGCCGAATCCGCCCTGCGGCGCCGTCGTCAGCACGAAAAACACCATGATGGTGCCGTGCATGGTCAGCAGCGTAAGGTAAGTCTCCGGCTGGATCACGCCGAAGATTGGGAGACTGACGCTCGGCCAAACCAAATGGATGCGCATCAGCAGCGATAGAAACATCCCCACAAACACCGCCGTGAGCGCCAGGAAAAAATACTGCATGCCGATGACTTTGTGATCGAGGCTGAAAATGTATTTCCGAATGAAACCCTGAGGAGCGTGCGCGTGCGGGTTCTCCATTGCGACCATTACTGTTTCTCCGCCTCCCGTGCTGCCAGCCACTTGTCAAAATCTTCCTGGCTGACGACGTGTACCACGCCGTGCATTTTGTAATGTCCCAGGCCGCAAAGTTCGGCGCAGACAATTTCATACTCGCCGATCACGGTCGGGGTCAGGTGCATGTGAATATCGAGCCCCGGAACCGCATCCTGCTTGAAGCGCAGCGAGGGCACAAAAAAACTGTGAATGACGTTGACCGCCCGCAGGCTCAAGTCGACCTCGCGGTTCACCGGCAGATACATCGTCCCCGTCACCACATCATCTTTCGCGGCAGGGTCAGTCGTGTTCAGTCCAACCGCGGCTTCACCGCCGGCCGAAGGATCCATCAGTTTCACGCTGGTTGCGCCGTACTTCCCGTCCGGTCCCGGATAGCGGAAATACCAGGCAAACTGCATGCCCGTGACCTCCACCTTCACCGAGTTCGCGGCGGGAGGATCAAAGCGCTGGCTCGCCCACACGCTGCTGCCCATCAGGTTCAACCCGATGAACAAAATCGCGGTGAGCGCAGTCCAGACCAGTTCAAGTGTCGTGTTGCCGTGCGAATAGTCAGCGGGCGGCGCGGACGCACGCGCGCGATACTTCCAGACGATGTAGCCCAGTCCCAGCTGTGCCGCGAGAAAAATGATGCCCATGAGCACGAACGTGAGCGCGAATTGACCGTCGATAAATCCCGCCGCCTGGGCAGCGCCGGTCGGCAGCCACCAGGTTTTGGCGACGAAGAAATAGGTGCTGATCAACGTGATCAGCCAGATCATAACCAGTAGCGCGAGGCCCATCCCCAGCCCTCCCGAATACCAAGAAAGACACGAAAGGATTCCCGACGGCGGTTGCCACGCCCACAGCGCGAGCAACTTCGGCGGCGAGTGTAACACAGCCCCGCCGCAGGAACGCAACAGAGTTTCCGAGAAAGTACCGCAGAACGAAACAGACCTGTGGAAAAATCGCCGAGGAATGAGGCGTGTGTTCGATGTTGTGCGTGTGGTGGGTGCGGTAACGTGGTGCGTGCGGTAACGTGGAAGAGCGGCGCTTCAGCGCCGCGTAAAGTATTCCGAAATAAACAGGCTTCAGCCCCTGCGAACCGCCAGCAGTTCCTACTCGCTCGCTTTCGCCTGCACCTGAGGCGCGGAGCTTTGCCGCTTGGCCGTCGCAATGCGGGTCCCGGCCTTGGCAGCCGGTTTCGAACCACCCTGCTTCAATCTCGCCTGCGCGATCGCGCTCTGCTGCTGCGCTTTCTTCTTCTTGTTGAAATCCTTCACCACGCGCGCCACATACGCCCGCGTCTCGTGATACGGAGGCACCCCGCCATACTGTTCCACCCGCAGCGGTCCTGCATTGTAAGCCGCCAGCGCTTTCACCAGATCAAAGTTGTAGCGCTCCAGCAGTTCCCGCAGATAACGCGTCCCGCCCTCCACATTCGCCTGCGGATCGAATGCATCCGGCACTCCCAGCTTCGAAGCCGTATCGGGCATCAGTTGCATCAGCCCCTGCGCCCCCTTCGGAGAAACCGCTCTCACGTTGAATCCGCTCTCCGCCTTGATCACGCTGCTCACCAGGTCGGGATCCAAACGATACCGCCCGCTAGCCGCATTCACTACCTCACTCAGATCAAGCTGCAGCCCGGGTGCCCCATTTCTCGCGTCTTTTGCGAGAAGTGGGGAATTTAAATCCGAAGCCCGAAACCCAGAGTCCGACACCGGATTCTCCGCCTCTTCAAAATGCTCAATCTCGGCCGTAGGGACATCCACATAACTCGCCCCGTCCGCGGTCACATAAAGCCGCGTCATATCCCCAATCACTTCCCGCCGCTCATGCCGGATGGAAAATCCATTCCGCAGCACCGCCATCTCCGCCGCCCAGCAGGGGAGCCACGACACCAACGCCAGCAGTATCACCGCCAGCATAGGTACGTTGATCGGGACAAGTCTTTTCATGGTGCCACAACTACTCTGTCATCCTAAGCGAAACATCCGCGTTCGCGAAGCCATAGCCGATGTGAAGTCGAAGGACCCCTTGCCTCTTGGCATCTCGCGCGGCCTCACAAAGGAGTTTCCGTCACAGTCCACGCCTACCTCGTAACCACAGTCCCGTCCAGCGCCCACTCCACCGCCCCAGCCACGCCGCACGCATCATTCGCGCGCGTCACCTTCCACCCGCGCCCCAGCAACTCCTCAGACGCATTCCCCATGATAACCGGATACCCGGCGAACTCAAGCATCTCAATATCGTTATAGTTATCTCCGATGGCCATGACCTCTTCGCGCCCCAAACCTCGATGTGCGGCCCACCGCTCCAGCGCGTGCCCCTTGGAGCAGCCTCCATGCAGCACATCGATCATCGACAAATCGCGCGCCGGGTATTCCGTCCGCAGCACCGTAATTTCTCCGTCCAGTCCGCAGCCCGCAATCCCGCGCCGCACCTCCACCATCCGCGCCATGGTTCCGCAAAACATGGCCTGCACCGGATCGGTCACCAGCGAATTCTCGATTGGCACCACGAACTCGATGTACTCCATATTTTTTTCCAGCCAGCGCCGGATGCTCGCGCCCAGCTCGTCCATGCGCTCCAGCACGATGGCGCCTTTCGTTTCCTGATCAAACGTAAGAACGGTATGCCCGCGAAACTCTTGCATCGCGTCGCACAGCCGCCGGCAAATTTCCGCCGGCATCATGTCGCGATGAAACGTCTCTCCGCCCAGCGACCGCGTCACCGCCCCATTCGAACTGATCAGCCACAAATCAAATCCCAGTTGCCTCGCAATCGGCAACGCAAACCTATGCCGCCGTCCGGTCACCAGCACAATCTCGATCCCAGCCGCATGCGCCCGCCGCAGCGCTGCCAGGTCGCCGTCGGAAATCTGAAATTGTGGATTGAGCAGCGTGCCGTCAATATCAGTCGCCAGCAGCCGGATGGAACCAGACTTCAGGCTTCGGGCTTCAGCTTTCGGGCTTCGGCCAATCACACTGGCGTTTTCCACATTTCATTGTGACATATGTCACAGCGCACCGGAGCGCCAACGAAATACCTTGCCTGCGGAGGACAATCGAATGAGTGGGACCTATAGAGACCTTGAAGTGTGGCAAGCGGCCATGAAAATGGTATTCGATGTCTACCGCGACACCGCCACCTTTCCCAAACAAGAAATGTTCGGCCTGACAAGTCAACTCCGCCGCGCGGCCGTGTCGGTCGCCAGCAACATCGCTGAAGGTAAGGGCCGCTTCTCCGATCGAGACCTCAGCCAATTCCTCTCCGTAGCTCGCGGCTCGGTCTTCGAAATCGAGACTCAACTGGCGATCGCTGAGGAGTTAGGTTTTTTGGCGAAGCCTCAAAGCAAGCAACTTCTAAGCAGATGCGCAGAAGTCGGCCGCCTCCTTAACGGTCTTATCAAAGTTGTGAGAAAGCCAGCGGCGTAGAGCATTGCCGAAGCCCGAAGCCTGAAAGCCGAAGCCGCCGCTTGGCCGAAGCCCGATAGCCGAAGCCCGAAGCCCGCCCTCAGCATGCTATATTTCGCTCTCCATGGGACTCTTCTTCCACTGGTGGGGATTCATGCTCCAGGCTGCGGCCATCATCCACTTCATTCGCCGCCGACCCCAAATCTACTGGCTCTTCATCATCCTGATCGGCGGATGGCTCGGCGCCCTCGTCTACATCGCCGTCGAAGTCATCCCCGACGCTGGCCTGCTGCGCACCGAATTCCAGGTTTTCCCCCGCCGCCGCCGCATTCGCGAACTCGAGCGCGCCATCCTCGACAATCCCTCCGCCGGCAACTACGAAGAACTCGGCCTGCTCTACCTCGACGACGGAGATCCCCACCGCGCCCGCGCCGCCTTCGACAAAGCCATCTCTTCCCGCACCGACCACCCCGATCCCTTCTACCGCCGCGCCATCGCCGAAGTCGAACTGGGAGATTTCGCCGCCGCCGTCCCAGACCTCGAACGTGTAGTCACCGCCGAGCCCGACTACGATTTCCACCGCGCCGAAGGCCTGCTCGCTCACGCCTACGCCCACACCGGACAACCGGAAAAAGCCGCCGCTCTCTTTCAGCAGGCCACGCAAATCTCCACCATCTCCGAGACCTACTACAACTACGCGCTCTTCCTGCAATCGCAAGGACACATCCCCGAAGCCCGCGAGTGGGCGCAAAAAATCCTGGATAAAAGACGCACCATGCCCGGCTATCTCCGCCGCCGCGAGCGCCCCTGGTTCCGCAAAGCCCATCTCTTGCTGGCACGTCTCCGCGTGCAAGGCTAGAACCGGGCTGCGGGCTTCCGCTATCGGTCTTCGGCGAGCCCAGGAGCACCCTTGCGCCACGACCCGTCCCCCCCCAACATTTTGGCTGATCCCTGATCCCTGATCCCTGAAAAAACTCTGCCCTGCCGAAGCCCGAAAGCCGAAGCCCGAAAATGTTAACCTGTGAGCGATGTCCCGCCTCACCCACCTGGAGTGCACCCGCTGCGGCCACCATTTCCCCGCCACTCGCCCCCAAACCGTCTGTCCCAATGACGGAGGCATTCTCTATGCCCGCTACGATCTCGCCACGATCAAGCGAAATTTTTCCGCCGCGAACCTCGCCGGACGCGCCCCCACCATGTGGCGCTACGACGCCATCCTTCCCGAAGCCGACCCTGTCACGCTCGGCGAAGGTTTCACTCCCATGCTCGCCAGCCGCGAGTTTCCCAGCGTCTTCATCAAGGACGAAGGCCTCAACCCCACCGGCTCGTTCAAAGCCCGCGGCCTGAGCGCCTGCGTTACCATGGCGCGCCACTTCGGCCTGAAAAAACTAGCCATCCCCTCCGCCGGCAACGCTGCCGGAGCCCTCGCCGCCTACGCCGCCGCCGCCGGCCTCGAAGCCCACATCTTCATGCCCAAAGATGTTCCCATGGCGAACCGCATCGAGTGCGACTATTACGGCGCTCACGTCACCCTGGTCGACGGCCTCATCAGCGATTGCGCCGCCAAAGTCGCCGACCTGAAAAAAGACACCCGAAAGTGGGAAGAAGAACACTGGTTCGACGTCAGCACCACCAAAGAGCCCTACCGCGTCGAAGGCAAAAAAACCATGGGCTACGAAGTCGCCGAACAACTCGGCTGGAAAATTCCCGAGGGCATCATCTACCCCACAGGCGGCGGCGTCGGCCTGCTGGGAATGTGGAAGGCCTTCGACGAAATGGAAAAGTTAGGCTGGATCGGACCAGAGCGCCCAAAGATGATAACCGTGCAATCATCCGGTTGCGCTCCCATAGTTAAAGCATGGGATGAAGGCAAGCTCGTCTCCGAAATGTGGCCCAACGCCAGCACGATTGCTGCCGGTCTCCGCGTTCCCAAGCCTTACGGCGACTACCTGATTCTCGACATCCTGAAAAAGAGCAGTGGCACCGCCGTCGCCGCCACCGACTCGGAACTTCTCGACGCCACTCGCCACTGGGCGAAAGTCGAAGGCATCTTCGCCGCCCCCGAAGGCGCCGCGTCGTTAGTAGCCTACCGCAAACTCCGCGCCACCGGATTCTTCAAACCCGACGACACAGTAGTCCTCTTCAACACCGGTAGCGCCCTGAAATATCTCGATGTCCTGGAAGCCAGCACAGCCCGTGGAGCCGCGGGCGCCTCGCCCGCGAGCTCTTCATCCAAAACCCCGCCCACCCGCCCAATCGGCGGCATCATCGGCCCATATTGATTCGGCCCGAAGTTATTATGTGTTGATTATGTAGCGGCGGACGCATTCGTCCGCCCTGCGAGCGAAGCGAGCATATCGTCAGCGCCGATCTCGGCGAAGACAACGCGGCAGTTGAACCCTTCAATGAGCGGCTCACTACTCCCGCCGGCCGGGAACGATTTGAATGTAACGGCGATATTTCGCCAGCAGCACACGGCCTTCCTTTCCATCCCAATCTAAGCGCTAAAAAACGCGATACTCCAGACCACGGCAAGCGAGCCGCCCGCCAGCCCAGCAATCACACGAGAACGCCCATTGCCTACAAACGCCGCAGCAACAGAGAAGACCGACAACGGCCAGCCGATATAAACCCCAGCCATCGCCAGTCGGTGTTCATTCGAGTGGCCTATGTGCGCGAGCTGTATGTAAGACAGCACACCATATAGGCATAAGGCCGAAACCGAAGCGGTGGCCAAGCCGTATGCAACGACATAGCTCCGCCAGTTCCGAGGAGGGGGGACGCGCCAACATCGCACCCACCCGACCGCAAGAAGCGCGCAGGGAGAAAAAGCGAGCATGTACGCTAGCATCTTCCCTATCATTGCGGGCGCACTTACGTGATTAGTACCGTCCACCGCGACTAATAATTTCAGAATGCAAATTAAGAAGAACAACCAGTAAATCCAAGCGATTCGTTTTTGGTTTATCGAAAAACACGGGTTGCGCCGAATCCAAAAGAAGACCCACACGATGACTGAACCCATCACCAGCGACAGCGGAATAACGACGGCGGGTGATGTTGCCCAAATCATGATCACGTAGAGCAGTAGTCCTGCCGCCATGAAGGCACGATACTTTTGCCACTGCTCGATGGTCCGCACGCGGACCGGGCGAAGGGAGGAAATAGTCTTCAGCACTTGATCAAAGCAGTCGATACCTTCTGGTATAGCGATGACGCGACTTTTAGTCCTTGCCAATTACACGCAAGTATCGTCCCTGAACGTGCTCGACCGCTTGGACCTCATCGAATTGCAGACGGAGGTCCGGTATGTCCGCCTGTCGCCTCAGTAGGTAATCGCTTCCGATTTCCAGATCATAGGTATCCCAGCACTTCTTCAACCGCCGCCTCATTCTGCGCGGATACCAAACCACCAAGTACGCTATGTACGCGGCCATCACCAAGCCGTACCCAATCATCAACTTCGGCGTAGCCCCTTGTCGGATTCTACACTCTCATCGAGTACACTGCGTTTGCCTGTCCCCGAATTCCGAACAAGTCCGAGTATGATTTCGGACGAAGGAAAGGAGAAGGGGAATGTCAAAGAGCAGGCACACGGAGGCGCAGATGATCGGGGCTCTGAAACAACTGGAGGCGGGTCGTAAAGCGGAGGATGTGGCGCGGGAAGTGGGAGTGTCGAAGCACACGATCTACGCTATGACGAATACGACGGGATCGATGTGAGCGACCACGACCAGCAGTAGGCATAGAACACGAAGCGAATAAGCTCGTGGTGGATCTGAGCCTGGACAAAGAGATGCTGAAGGCGCTGATCGCAAAAAACGGATGGAGCTCGTAAACCAGCGGGCGGAGGCGGACTGGCTGCGGAGCGAATATGCCGCCAGCGAGCGCCGGGTTTGCGGGCTGATGGGGATGGCGGTGGCGAGTTACCGCTACCGGACGACGCGCAGCGATGAGCCGTTGCGCACGCAGTTGGTGGAGTTGGCACGATCGAAACCGCGTTTTGGGTATCGGCGGCTGCATGTGTTGCTGCGACGAGATGGAGAACAGGTGAACCACAAGCGAGTGCATCGGGTGTATCAGGAAGCCGGGTTGATGATTCGGCGGAAGAAGCGGAAGCATTGCGTGCGCGAGGGGAAGCCGCTGCTGGCGCGGACTTCGGCGAACCAGGAGTGGGCATTGGATTTTGTACACGATGCGGTGGAGTGCGGACGGGCGATCCGGGTGCTGAGTGTGGTCGATGCCTACACGCGGGAGTGTTTGGCCTTGGAAGTGGATACGAGTTTTGCCAGCCGGAGAGTCACGCGAGTGTTGGATGCGATCGTGGCCGAGCGCGGACAACCGCTGGCGATCCGTTGCGACAACGGACCGGAACTGACTAGCCGGCATTTTCTCGCGTGGTGCGGGGAGAGAAAGATCGAGCTGCTGCACATTCAACCGGGCAAAGCGACGTCAGACATGGGCGGGTGGAAATTTTACACGCAGGGCCGCGGGATGAATGTTTCACGGTGAGCTGGTTTCAGAACTTGTTCGATGCGCGAAGGAAGATCGCGGCGTGGCGAATCGAGTACAACGAAGAACGCCCGCATAGCAGCCTGGGTTATCAAACCCCGAAAGAGTTCGCGGCGGTGCAAGCAGCAAACTTCTACACAGCTGAGCGAGGGGCAAGGGACTCAAACGCCGTCCCTTGCCCCTCGCGCTCCCCCATCCCGGCTCAAACCGGAGAGGGAACAGCTGTAACTTGTCGTATTCTTACGTGAACGGAATTGGAGCACATCTGTTGTAATCCCTTTACACTCAAACCCGGGCGCGATTCCAATCCTACCCGCCCACCACTAAAATAGACGCCCGCTATGACCGATCGCCTCTACTACCACGACTCTTTCCTCTACGACTTCGACGCCGAAGTGCGCGAGGTCGTTGACTCGCCCCGCCCGGCGCTCATTCTCGACCGCTCCGCCTTCTATCCCACCAGCGGAGGCCAGATTCACGATACGGGATGGCTCACGTCGGGCTCCGGCAAGCTCCGCATCACGGAAGTTGCCGATGCCGAAGATGGCCGCGTCGTCCACTACATCGAAGCCGAGCGCGATTTCGACAAGGGATCCCTGCAGCCCGGAACCCGCGTCCACGGCCAGATTGACGCCACGCGCCGCCGCGATCACATGCAGCAGCACTCCGGCCAGCACGTGCTCTCGGCCGCCTTCATCCGTCTTTTCAACATTCCAACCGTTTCGTTCCACATGGCCGACGACTACTGCTCGCATCGATCTGGACACGCCCACGCTGACCAAAGAGCAAATCGAATCCGCTGAGAGACTAGCCAACGAAATCATCCTCGAGAATCGTCCCATCAACGTCAGCTACGTCACCCGCGAGGAAGCAGGGAAGCTCGGCCTGCGCAAACTTCCGCCCACGGAACGTGACGAACTTCGCCTCATCGACATCCACGATTTCGATCTCACCGCCTGCGGCGGCACGCACGTCAATCAAACCGGCCAGATCGCCAGCGTCTTACTGCGTAAAACCGAAAAAGTTCGCCAGGGATGGCGCGTGGAATTCGTCGCCGGCCAGCGAGCCGTCGCCACCGCCCGCCGCGACTTCACCACGCTCACCGAAACCGCCGCACTTTTTTCCGCCAACATTTACAACGTCCCAACGCAAGCCCGCAAAGCCCTCGACGAAATCAAGTCCCTGCGCAAGCAACGCGAACAGTCGCTCGAAGAACTTGCCGCGGCACAAGCAGTCAGCACTGCTCGCAGAAACTCCCGAACAACAACGGCCGCAAGCTGATCGTCCGCACCTTTGCCGATCGCGAGCTCAAATTCGTGAAGCTGCTGGCACAGAAGCTGACGCGCCAATCGCCGAACGCCATCGCCCTGCTCGCAACCGCATCCCCGCAGCCCTCGCTCATCTTTGCCCAGTCCACAGGCCAGCCCCATGACATGGGCGCACTGTTGAAAGAAACTATGGCAAAACTCGGCGGCCGCGGCGGTGGTAGCAAAGATATGGCCCAGGGTGGCGTTCCCACGGCCGACGGCCTCGAAGACGCGCTCGCTCAGGTATCAGCAAAGCTGTCAGAAGCTCCGGCCGCGCCTTAGCATTCTTAGTTTTCTACGGAGTCGTCGACGAACCCGCAAGCCGTTCGCCCCAAAATTTAGCCTCTGAAATCTGACTTCTGAAATCTGAATTCTGAATTCTGACTTCTGAAATCAAACTCTTAAGATTTGAGTCGTCACTCGAAAAATTCCCCCACCCTTGCAGAGGATGCTAGGGTGGGGCTTCCCGCAAAAGGCTGGTATACCTGAGAGATAGGAGTCACCGCGCTTTTCAGGCTGCGATTCGGCGGTAATGGGTGATGGGCGGAGAAGGCATAGAGTCTCTTCTCATCGGAATAGTGCAAGCAGCGGAGAAAACGTTTCGAGCTGGGTTGTGTGGTTCAGGTCGTGTGGGGTTGGTTGCGTGGAGCGGACCTGTCCTGAGCGAAGTCGAAGGGAACTCTTGCCCGCTGGTTTCGCCGACAGCAACAGAGCTCTGCAGGTCCGAGTCATTGATGATAAAAGACGCCAAGTATTGGATCAAGAAGCTAAACCTGGAACCGCATCCGGAAGGTGGTTTCTACCGCCAGACCTACAAAGCCGATCTGGTGATACCACACAAGGCCCTCCCGCAGTTCCCCGGCCCGCGGCCAGCCTCTACCGCAATCTATTTCCTGCTGGACGGAAAATCCTTTTCCGCCTTCCACCGCCTGCGTTCCGATGAACTCTGGCACTTCTACGTGGGAGCGCCAGTGCTTGTGCACGTGATCAGCGAGTCCGGCGAGTATTCGAAAATTCTGTTGGGAAACGACCCCGACGCCGGCGAAACGCCACAGGCAGTTGTGCAAGCGGGCTGCTGGTTTGCCTCCCACGTAAAGGATAGGAAGTCATTCGCGCTCGTGGGATGCACCGTTGCCCCCGGTTTCGACTTCGACGATTTCGAATTGGCAAAGCGCGAAGCGCTAGCGCGCCACTATCCGCAGCATCGGCAAGTCATCAAGAAGCTCACGCGAGACTAAATCGTATGAGGCCTCTTGTCGGGGGCAACGTTTTCTCGCATTGCACCGGGAATGGTGCAAGCGCTCCGAATGGGCTGTCAGGGACGGGCTGGCAGCGTTCGGGCTGTGTGTAAAACGTCGCATGTAACTCTAATGTAATGAACAACTTACATCCACTATTTAAACCGATTTAGCGGGCTCTTGTAGCTCGGTCAAAACTACGTAGTCCTGATTCTCGGCCGACGGCCCTTCCTGCTTCCAGCGCGCCCGCAAATCGCGAGGTGAGGCATGTCTTGCAGTGGGCGGGGCGTCGATTTGGGAAGCCAAGGCAACTATTCCCGGTTCGGAACGTTCTCATGGCTGCCTCTCTTGCTGGTGGCGATCGCCAAAATTGACTTAGTCCATGACTTAGCTATAATAAAACAGCTATGGAAGTCAACATTCACGAGGCCAAGACCCATCTCTCCCGGCTGCTCGAACGAGTCGCATTGGGCGAAGAGGTCGTGATTGCCAAGGCTGGGAAGCCGGTAGCGAAACTGGTGCCCTTTGATGAGCAGCCAAAGATGCGTGTTCTGGGCTCGGCCAAGGGTGAGTTCACAGTACCGGACGATTTCAACGCCCCATTGCCAAAGGAGATCGAGGATCTCTTCTGGAAATGAACGCGCTTCTCGACACGCACGCGTTCCTCTGGGCGATTTCGGACGATGCAAGACTTTCCCATCTGGCGCAACGAACATTTACCGGCCCGAACCACCTCTGGTTGAGTGTGGCCAGCATTTGGGAGATTCTGATCAAGGTGAAAGCAGGGAAACTGCCTTTTCCTGAACCGTCCGGTCCATACCTTGTAAGAAAGCTCGCTGAGAATAGGATCGAGGTCCTTCCGATTAAACTGGATCATGTCTTGAGAATCGAAACTTTAACGGTGCATCATCGCGATCCCTTCGACCGCATCTTGATTGCGCAGAGCATCGAGGAAAAACTTCCGCTGGTTACTGCCGATCCGGTATTTGAGCGTTATCCTATTGATGTCATCTGGTAGCGATGTCATCTGGTAATCCCATAACTTGAACGAAGAGCTGGAAGCCAGGAGCTAGAACTGCACTTATGCCTCGTCCGAAACCACTCGTTCTCATCATTCTCGACGGCTGGGGATACCGCGCCGAGACCAAGGCCAACGCCATTGCGCTCGCCCGCAAGCCGACTTACGATCGGTTGCTGCGCGAGTATCCCAACACGCTCATCCACACCAGCGGCCCGTTCGTCGGCCTGCCCGAGGGGCAGATGGGCAACAGCGAGGTTGGCCATCTGAACATTGGGGCCGGGCGCATCGTTCATATGGACATCACGCGCATCGATCTGATGATCCAGAACGGCGAATTCTTTTCGCATCCCGTGCTGCTCGCGGCCATGAAGCATGCCCGCGTGGGCGAACGCCGGTTGCATCTCTTCGGTTTGGTTTCTGACGGCGGCGTGCATTCACAACAGGCACATCTCTACGCGCTGCTGAAAATGGCGAAGCAGAACGGCGTGGACCGCGTCTTCGTCCAGGCCTTCATGGACGGCCGCGACACTCTGCCCACCAACGGCGCTGGCTATCTGGAGCAGCTGCAGCAGAAGATGCGCGAGTACAACTCCGGCCAGATCGCCACGGTCAACGGCCGCTATTACGCCATGGACCGCGACCGGCGCTGGGAGCGCATTTCGAAGGCCTACAACGCGATGGTTTTCGCCGACGCCGAAGGCGGCAGGCGCGTCGATCCAGTGCAGGGAATGAAAGAGTGCTACAACAACGGCGTGACTGACGAGTTCGTTGTGCCGTTTGTGTGCACGGACAAGAGCGGTCAGCCGCTGGCCACAATTCGTGATGATGACGCTTGTATCTGCTTTAATTTTCGCGCCGACCGCGTTCGTCAGATTACGCGCGCACTCGCCCGCAACAGCGGACTGAACGAAAAAGGCGGCAGCGACCTTCCTGGCGCAGCCGATCTCGACGCAACCATTCCGCGCGATCGCGTGCCGAAGAATCTGCACTATGTCTGCATGACCCGCTACGACAAAAACTTCAGCCTGCCGGTGGTGATTCCCGCGGAGTCGATGGCCAACATTCTCGCCAACGTCATGGGCGGAATGAACATGCGCAACCTGCGCGTGGCCGAAACTGAGAAATATGCGCACGTGACTTACTTTTTTAATGGGGGCGTCGAGCAACCGTTCCCCGGCGAAGAGCGCGTGATGGTGCAGTCCCCGAAAGTTGCGACTTACGATTTGAAGCCGGAGATGAGTGCTGCGGGCATTGCTGACGCGGTGGTAAAGGCAACAGAAGAGGGAACATTCGACGTGGTCATCGTGAATTTTGCCAATGCCGATATGGTCGGGCATTCGGGAAAGATCGAGCCTACGATTAAAGCGGTTGAAACCGTCGACGCGTGTCTCGCTCGCATCGAAACCGCGGTGCGTGCCAAAGGCGGCGCGATTCTGATCACCGCCGACCACGGCAATGCTGAAATGATGATCGATCCCGCGACAGGCGGCCCGCATACCGCGCACACCACTAATCCCGTGCCTTTTATCGTGGTCGCGGACAACGCAAATCAGTTCACGCTGAAGGCCAACGGATCGCTGCGCGATATTTCGCCGACCTTGCTGGGTATGATGGGCGTGGACGAACCCAAAGAGATGACGGGGACCGACCTCCGCGTCAAGAAAATCGGCTGAGGACAATCGGTTGAAAAATCCTCCGATCAAGCTCCTCATCGTGATCCAGCATCCTCTGGACTTGTGGAACGTGCCCGCATGGTTCCCGGAAAAACTGCGCCAGAATTTCCCTCAGGTCGAGGTCACCAACCGCAACAACTACGACGGCATCGAGCGGGAACTTCGGGATGCGGAAATTATGTTCGCGTTTTCGTTGCGTCCGGAGCAGCTTGCCGCCGCTCGCTCTCTGCGCTGGCTGCATACACCCATGGCTGCCGTGCATCAGTTGCTGTTTCCAGAATTCGTGAAGAGCGATGTGGTGCTCACCAATTCGAGCGAACTGCACGGTCCGGTGGTCGCGGAGCACGTGATGGCGCTGATTTTCGCGCTGGCGAGAAAGATTCCGCAAGCGGCCGTGTTGCAGCAAAAACATTTCTGGGGATCTGAGACGATGTGGAGCGATGGGCCTCATCCGCGAGAGCTCGCGGGCGCAACGCTGGGTCTGATTGGGTTGGGCAGCATTGGCCGCCGCGTGGCGAAGATGGCGGCGGCGCTGCGGATGCACGTGATCGCGGTACGCGAGCACATTGAGAAGGGAAGTCCCGAAGGCGTGGAGGCCGTTTTTGCGCCCCCGGCGATTGATGAACTGCTCGCGCTGTCGGATTTTGTCGTCGCGGCTGCGCCGGTTACCAGCGCGACCGATGGCCTGTTCCATGCGGCGCGCTTTGCCGCGATGAAACCCGGCGCGTATTTCATCAACGTCGGCCGCGGAGAGCAAGTGCAGGAAGCCGCTCTGATCGACGCGCTTCGCAGCCGGCACATCGCGGGCGCTGCGCTCGATGTATTTAAGCGCGAGCCTTTGCCTGCGGACTCGCCGCTCTGGTCGGTGGAGCAGCTTTTTATCACTCCCCACACGGGCAGCCAGACGGAACAACTGTGGCCACGCCACTACGAAGTGTTTTCGGAAAACCTTCGTCGCTATCTGGCACACGAGCCGTTGTTATTTGTGGTTGATAAACAAAAGGGCTATTGAACCAAGCTCGCGTTGAACCGAGCTCGCTCAGAAACGCTGATTTAACCGGCTCGACAAGCCAGCGGGCGACGGGCTGCTTCGTGCTACAGTTTTCTCAACGACGAATCTTCGGCGCATAAGTCGTTCGAAACTGAATCTCATGGAACCGCGGCTCATACTGATCCATCTGGTGCTCAAGCTGGGCGTGGCCGCGGTCGTTTCCAGCACTTTGGTCCGCTCGGTTGAGTTCAAGTCTCTGTTGTTTCGCGAAGAACGAACCTTCCGGCAAAAAGTTTATCTGGTGCTGTGGTTTGCGCTGCCCATCTCGATCGGTGTCTGGATTCGCTTTTCCGTTCCCAGCTTTTTGGCGGGCGATCTTAGCTTTGAGACGGCGCTTCTGCTGGGCGCGATTGGCGGCCGCTGGGCGGGCTCGCTGGGCGGCCTGCTGATGGCCGTTCCGGCTGTGCTGCACCACGAATGGGCCGCGCTGCCTTTCCTCGTGCTCTGCGGATTTCTCGCCGGGCAGCTGCGCACCATGGCGCGCGACAAGGACGACATCTGGTCGTTTTCTCCGTTTATCGATCTGAGTATTTATCGCTTGATTCGCCGCAACCTTCCTACGCCGCGCCTGTTCGACTGGCAGATCATGTTTTTCACCACCATCGTGGGGCTTCGCTTCGTGCAGATGGAGTGGTCGCGCTACTTCCCGCATTCGATTTTCAGTCTGGAGAGCGCCAACCTGTGGGTGGAAGCCGCGATTTACGCGGCGTCCGTGATTGCGGTAGGCATCGAGCTGAAAATCTTCAACAGCGTTCGCATTCAAATCAAACTCGAGGAGCAGGAACGGTTGCTGCTGCATGCGCGCATGGAGGCGCTGCAGAACCAGATCAATCCCCACTTTTTGTTTAATACGCTGAATTCGATTTCGTCGCTGGTCCGGGTGGACCCGGAAACCGCGCGGGACGTGATTTTCAAGCTGGCCACCATCCTTCGCCACCTGCTTAACACTGGCGAAGCATTTGCCACGCTGCGGGAAGAGTTTGAATTCATCGATAACTACCTCGATATTGAAGTGCTGCGTTTCGGGCGGGACAAGCTGAATGTGGTGAAGGAATTCGACGCCGCCTCGCTCGACGTGATGGTTCCCAGCATGCTGCTGCAGCCGTTGGTGGAAAATTCCATCAAGCATGGCCTCGCGCCGAAGGTGGAAGGCGGCAGCGTTTTTCTGCGCAGCCGCATTACCGATTCCCAGGTGGTGATTGAAGTAGAAGATGACGGAGTCGGGATGCAGGCGCCACGCTCGCTGGAGGATACCGACTGGCACGGCTCAGGAATCGGCATGGCGAACATTTCCGAGCGGCTGCACGTGCTCTATGGCGATACTGCGCGTATGACCGTGGACAGCCACGAAGGGAAGGGAACGCTGGTGCGGATTCGACTGCCGCTGCTGCATTCCGGAAGCGCGGTTCCGGAAGGATTTTATGAGGCGCGTTCCAGCACGCGCCGGTAGAAGTCTTCGTATTGCGCGACAATTTTTGTGGCGCAGAAGCGATCGAGTGCGACGGCCCGGGCCTGCCTGGCCATCTCCTGCAAACGCTGTTCGTTGTTGAGCAGTTCGAGGGCGTAACGCGCCATGGTTTCCACGTCGCCAACGTCGGCGAGGTAGCCGCTTTTGCCATGTTCAATCACTTCGGGAACGCCGCCCGCGCGCGTGGCAATGGGGACCACTTCGCAAGCCATTGCCTCGAGCGCGGCCAGGCCAAAGGATTCCAGTTCGCTCGGCATCAACATAATATCGGCGATGGCAAGTTTGTCCTGCACGCGATCCTGCTTGCCCAGGAACAGCACGTCGGCGTGAATTCCTTTCTGCACGGCCAGCCACTCGGCGACCGAGCGGTCGGGGCCATCGCCGATGAGCAGCAGTTTCGAAGGAACCTGCTTGTGGACCCGGTCGAAAATCTCGATCACATCCGTTAGCCGCTTCACCGGGCGAAAATTCGAAAGATGCACCAGGACGCGTTCGTTGCTCAAAGCGTATTCCTTGCGCATTTCGGCGGCCATCTCGGGGTTGCGTTTGTAGACGTCACAGTTCACCGAGTTATAGATCACTTCGATATGATTCTTGACGTCGAACACGCGCAGGGTGCGATCGCGAAGGTAGTTGGAAATTGCGGTTACGCCGTCGCTCTGTTCAATCGAGTAGCGGGTGATGGGCAGATAGGACCGGTCGAGTCCTACCAGCGTGATGTCAGTGCCGTGGAGGGTAGTGACAAACGGCAATCTGCGGCCGCGAGGTCCTTCCGCCAGCATTTGGCGCGCCAGCAGAGCGCTCACCGAATGCGGGATCGCATAGTGGACGTGCAGCAAGTCCAGGTCGTACAACTGCGCAACCTCGGCCATGCGTGTGGCCAGCGCCAAATCGTAGGGCGGGTAATCGAAAAGCGGATAACGTGAAACCTCGACTTCGTGGTAGTGAATATTTGGCTCCGAGCCACTAAGCCGGATGGGCTGGGCGTAGGAAATGAAATGAATGTCGTGCCCGCGCTGGGCCAGCTCCAGGCCCAACTCCGTGGCGACAACTCCGCTACCGCCGTACGTGGGATAGCAAGTGATTCCAATCTTCATTCGCGGAGGGATGCCCTTTCCTGGAGTCTGTCACTTCCAAGAGCCTGTCATTCGATGGCAAGGATAAACCGCGGATGCAGATTTTGTGCGAAATCAATTTCCGGAATCCGAGCGAAAGGAAAAATCAGAGCGAGGATGGAACCGAACTCAAGAGCCTTTAACCGCAAAGGTCGCAAAGAACGGCCGCTAAGGACGCGAAGAAAAACAAGCAATGGGTCTTTTGGGTCCGATTACTGGTTGCCTGGGGTGTCGGTCTTCCGCCCCAGGTTCGTGATGCCGGGATCCAGCTTGTCGAGATGCGCCTGTAGGCGCTTCTTGGTTTCTTCCGTCAATCCTGTGAACTCGATTCCCATGCCCACTCCGGGATCGCGGGTACGGACCGTGGCCGAGGCGACCACCGACTCCTGGTCGATCCAGAACTCAAGTCGAAGCGAGGTGCCAGCCTCTACCGGCATGGCGCTTTCAACATAACAGCCGTTGCCACTA
This sequence comes from uncultured Acidobacteriaceae bacterium, assembly GCA_963719575.1. Classification (GTDB taxonomy): domain Bacteria; phylum Acidobacteriota; class Terriglobia; order Terriglobales; family Acidobacteriaceae; genus Sulfotelmatobacter. The sequence continues at coordinate 11,324 of CAVRCN010000011.1, read as the reverse complement.
ATGTCGGTGGCGTTCGCCCGCATGGGAGTGTTTACGCGCTCGTCGCGCAACTGCAACGGAAACGAAATTTTGTGCCGCAGGAACTTCCTGCGGTTGTCGGGTGCGCGGGGCGCGGGAGCATTATCGACCGCCTCTTTGGGAAGGACCGCCAGCCATGGGCATTCCTGCTCAGCCACCAGCTGCACGCCCACCTGGGTCTTTTTGATTCCCCCGGCGTCGACTACCCAGATGACTTTGCAGCGCGCCTTCTTGGCTTCATACTGCACGCCGATCACGTCGCCGACTTTCAACTGCTGTTCGATTCCGTAAATGCAGGCTCCGGTCGCGCTGATGTTCTGCGCCACCGCGTTCTGAAAAAACGGTCGATCGTTGGAGCCCATGCCCCATACCCGGACCTTCAGGTCCAGAGTGGTGCGCGGAGCTGTAGCTGGGCCGGCCGACATCTGCGGAACCTCCCGCCTTAACAGTTTCTTAATGCGTCAAGGCTAATCATACGCGCTTCAGTGATTTGCGGAACGTTACCAGAGTACCTTTGGACCCCATGAATACTTGCGGAAAAGCGTTCATCGGGACAGGTCGCGATAGGAAATCAGGTCGATCCCGGCTTGCGAAAGAGTGTTCCGGGCCTCCGGCAGGGTCAGGGCGCGGAGTTCGGTTTCGCGTGATTCCCGCAGGCGGGTATTGGCGGCTCCCAGTTCAGCATCGTCGTAGCCGGGATGGCATAGGAATTCCCAGGTGCCCTCAGGAATGCTGCTTGCGATGGCGCGGAACAGGGTTTCATCGAGCACTCCGGTGACCTCCACGCCCAGCGTTCCGTCGGGGGTGGCAAAGCCTTCTTTCTGTACCGCGGCGCGAAAACTGGCGGCAAAGCCTTGCAGAATCCTCATCTCGGCATAGCGCGTCCAGACGCCGGGCCGGGCGAGAAGCTGGCCTGAGCGCAAGGGACGCCGCGGTCCGAAGGGATTGCGCAGGGCGCGCACCCCGCATGCCGCTCCCGCCCGGAGCAGGGGCCGCAGCACGCGGGGAAACAGATGGGTATGTTTGTGCGTGTCGAGGTGAGAAACTACGATTCCTGCGGCTTGAAGTTTTCGAATCTGCGCTGTGGCTTCGGCCTCGATTTCGCGAGGATCGAAGCGGCCGGCGAGCGCCCGCAGGGCGAAGCCGCGGATGCCATCACGGAAACGTGCGGAGTCTGAATTTCGATCGGCATTTTGATCTACCAGGCTCGGGATTGTTCTGGGATCGAGCAGAGGCTGGCCATCAATCAGCACGACGTGGCATCCGATGCTCAGTTCGGGCATGGTTCGCGCGAGCTGAACGGCGTCGGAGAAAGCCTGGCCGTTGGCCATCAAAGTGGAGGAAGTGACTACGCCGCGGCCCTGGGCTTCGGCGATGCCGCGGTTGACGCCTGTAGTGAAGCCAAAATCATCCGCATTGACGATCAGCCGCCGCATCGCGACAGTCTTCATCGCGACAGTCTAAGGCCGGGCTTCGGGCTTCGGCAACCGGGCTTCGGCGAATCCGCGCTTCCAGCGTTTCGTTCTCACGAGGCTGGGTGGTGGTTTAAGTTTTCTAGCCGCTTACGTATAATCGGGCCGGCGCGGTTTGCGCATGCGACTCTGTGGAGTTCCAACTGGAGCGCACTCACCCCGAACGGGGTTGGAAACGAAGTTGGAAGCGATGGCCTCCGCGTGCAGCATGAGGGGGCGGTTAGCTCAGCTGGTTAGAGCGCCTGCCTTACAAGCAGGAGGTCGCAGGTTCGAGTCCTGCACTGCCCACCATCCGAAAGAAACCAACGAGATACAGGTGACGGCTCCAAATCCTGAGGGTCAAATGACCCCATGTGGAGGAAGCCGTGCTGATTCGTCACGAGCAGTTCATCAAGGAACGGAAATACCTCACCAACGTCTCACCCGCAACGATTGAGTGGTACGAGCAAAGTCTGCGATGGCTCCCAGTCGAAGAGCCAACGAGCGAGGACTTGACCGCCGTCATTATGGCGATGCGGGACAAGGGATTGAAAGCCTCTGCTGACGCTCGCGGCTTTGGGGTCGGCATATGCACAAAGTGACTCCCCGGCCTGCAACAACAGACTCATTCAGGGTAGCTATGGATTCATCATCCAGGGGAACAAATTGGCCGGCACCGGACCCACCGGTGTGCAGGTGGGCGTGGCGATGACTGAGTTCGATGGCAAGGGTGGGCTCACCCAGATCGACACGGTCACGATTGGCGGCGAGCTGGTCGCCGACTTCACCCACACTCCGGCCACTGGATCTTACACGGTGAACTCCGATTGCACCGGCACCTTTACGATCGACTTCACCGACGGCCGGCCACCCGTAACCGCGAGCTTGGTCGTGGTCGACAACGGTTCAGAGGTCGACACGGTGATTACGAGCGCGGGCGGGAACCAGGGGATACTCGCCACGAGCAGTATTGGAAAAAGGCGGTTCCCCAAACAGGGCAGGTGGGCCCACTGACCGGCGCGGAGAAAACACAGGATCGAATCTCACAGAATCCGCTGGTGTGGTGGCGACGGGTAACTTGCGACCACACCAGCGGAGGATGACGTTCTCCCTTTCTCACATTTTTTGTGCTTGCGGGAGCTTGGCCTTGGTGAGCCAGAAGTCGTTGATGCTCTTCACCAAATTTTCGAAGGCGCTCAACTGCACGGGCTTACAGAGGTAGCAATTAGCGTGCAGTTGATAGCTTTTCACGATGTCACCCTCGGCCTCGGATGTGGTGAGGATCACGATGGGGATGGTTTTGAGGTTGTCATCCTTTTTGATGAGGGCCAGAACCTCGCGGCCATCCATGCGGGGCATGTTCAGGTCCAGAAGGATAAGGTCCGGACGGCGGGCATTCGCGTAGGATTTCTCATGCCGCAGAAATGCCATCGCCTCGACGCCGTCGACAGCGATGCTCAAATGGACGGCCATGTTGGTAGCCTCGAAGGCTTCCTGCGTCAACCGGACATCTCCGGGACTGTCTTCGACCAAAAGAACTTCTAGCATACTGTTTCCTCCCGGCAATATATCTCAGCGCTATACATCATTCCCTCATTTTCCGTGCAGAGGGCCGAGCCTAGGTGACCAGCGGCAACTTGGCCCGGGTCAGCCAGAAATCATTGATGCTCTTCACCAGGCTTTCGAACTCGCTCAACTGCACCGGCTTGCACAGATAGCAATTGGCGTGCAGTTGATAGCTTTTCACGATGTCTCCTTCCGAATCGGATGTGGTCAGAATCACGATGGGAAGCGTTTTCAGCTTTTCATCTTTCTTGATTTCGGCTAAGACCTGCCGGCCATCCATGCGTGGCATGTTCAGGTCGAGCAACGTGAGATCGGGGCGAGGAGCGTTCGCGTAAACTCCTTCCCGCCTTAGAAACGCCATGGCCTCCACGCCATCGGTCGCCACATTCAAATGTACGGCCACGTTGGCAGCCTCAAAGGCTTCCTTGGTCAGCCGAACATCTCCGGGACTGTCTTCCACTAAAAGAACTTCCAGTGGCATATTGTTTCCTCCGTCGGTATATCCGTTCATCTCCGTAACTTCCTCTCACCCGGGACCCAGGACAAAGCGCCGGTCGAACCTAGTGCAAGTCCTGACCCGGCGCTCCGGGCCGCTCTTACTGTATTCGCGGCAACTTGGCCTTGGTCAGCCAGAAATCGTTGATGCTCTTCACCAGGTTCTCGAACGCCGTCAACTGCACGGGCTTGCAGAGATAGCAGTTGGCGTGCAGCTTGTAGCTTTCTTCAATGTCCCCTTCGGATTCCGATGTGGTCAGGATCACGATGGGGATGGTTTTCAGGTTGTCGTCCTTTTTGATGAGGGCCAGAACGTGGCGTCCGTCCATTCTCGGCATGTTGAGATCGAGCAACGCCAGATCGGGGCGAGGGGAGTCCTTATAGATTCCTTCGTGCTTTAGAAAAGCCATGGCCTCGACTCCGTCGGCAACCACGCTCAAATGGGCGGCCATATTGGCGGCCTGGAAGGCCTCCTGGGTAAGCCGCACATCTCCGGGACTGTCTTCCACCAGGAGAAGCTCTAGGTAGCCGCTGTTTTCGCCATCGCTAAATCCGCTGGTATGCATACTTTCTCACTTCCTTCCAGGGCAAAGCGAAAGGTCGAGCCCTGCCCGAGTTGCGATTCGACCGTGATGCTGGTGCCGTGCCGCTCGGCAATCTTTTTGCAGATCGCCAATCCAATGCCGGTGCCGGCAAACTCTTCCCGCTTGTGCAGCCTCTGGAACATGCCAAAAATCTTTTCGAAGTACTGGGGATCGATTCCCAGTCCGTTGTCCATCACCGAAAACATCCATCTCCCCTTGCCACTCGGGGCCGCGGAGATGTCGACCCGGGGTATGCCGGGGCTTTGGTATTTGATGGCGTTGCCAATCAGGTTCTGAAATAACTGCGTCAGTTGCATGTCGTCGGCGAGAACGTCAGGCAAGGCGTCGTGGGTGACCAGCGCGCCGCTTTCTTCGATGGCGCCCCGCAGATTTTGCAATGCCTGCCGCAAGGCTCGTTCGCTCGAAGTATGGAGCAGGTCCCGGCCCTTGGTCCCCACCCGCGAAAAGGCCAGCAGATCCTGAATCAGACGCTGCATGCGGTTGGCGCCATCCACCGCGAACGCGATAAACTCGTCGGCCTCGGCGTCCAGCTTGCCCTTGTAGCGCCGGGACAGAAGCTGGGTGTAACTGGCCACCATGCGCAGGGGTTCCTGCAGATCGTGGGATGCGATGTAGGCGAACTGCCCTAACTCCTCGTTGGAGCGGTACAACTCGTCAATCTTGTGGAGCAGGTTGGCCTCGGCCTTCTTGCGCGCGCTGATATCGCGGATGGCCGCGGTTACGAGAATTCCATCGGGACTCTCGAGCGGGCTCAGCATGATCTCGAGCGGGAACTGGCTGCCATCTTTGCGCCGCCCGGTGAGCTCGATTCCGGTTCCAATCTCCTGGGCCAGCGCCTCGGCGGGGGAGCGGGTGCCGTCGGCAATGATCCGTTCGGCAAAACCCTCGGGAATGATGTTTGTCACTTTCTGCCCGATCAGCGCATCGCGGCTGTAGCCAAACTGTTTCTCCGCCTGCACGTTCAGCAGAACGATTTTCCCGGGCACGTTCACCACGACCATGGCATCGGGAGCGGCTTCCAGCAGGCCGCGGTACCGGCCTTCCATCTGCGCCAGATGCAGTTCTGCAGTCTTGCGCACGCTGATGTCGCGGATGGCTGCGGTGACCAGAATCCCGTCGGGACTTTCGAGCGGGCTCAGCATGAGCTCGATCGGGAACTCGCTGCCATCTTTACGCCGCCCGGTCAGCTCGATTCCGGTTCCGATCTGCTGCGCCAGGGCTTCGGCCGCCGACCGCGTGCCGTCGGCAATGATCCGTTCGGCGAAACCCTTGGGGATGATGTTCTTTACTTTCTGACCCACAAGTTCTTCGCTGTCGTAGCCAAACTGCTTCTCGGCCTGCGCGTTCAGCAGCACGATCTCTCCGGCCACGTTCACTACCACCATGGCGTCGGGAGCGGCCTCCAGCAGGCCGCGGTACCGGCCTTCCATCTGCTTCAGATGGGTTTCGGAGTTTCTGCGCAAGCTGATGTCGCGGATGGCCGCAGTCACCAGAATTCCTTCGGGACTCTCGAGCGGGCTGAGCATGAGCTCGATGGGGAACTGGCTGCCGTCCTTGCGCCGTCCGATTAGTTCGATTCCGGTGCCAATCTGTTGCGCCAGAGCTTCGGCGGGGGAGCGGGTGCCGTCGGCAATGATCCGTTCCGCGAAGCCCTCGGGGATGATGTTCTTTACCGGCTGACCAACCAGGGCATCGCGGCTGTAGCCGAACTCTTTCTCCGCCCGAACGTTCAGCAGAACGATCTCTCCGGCCACGTTCACTACCACCATGGCGTCGGGAGCGGCTTCGAGCAGGCCGCGGTAGCGGCCTTCCATCTGCTTCAGATGGGTTTCAGCGTTCCTGCGCACGCTGATGTCGCGGATGGCGGCGGTCACCAGAATTCCTTCCGGACTTTCGAGCGGGCTCAGCATGAGTTCGATAGGAAACTCGGTGCCATCCTTGCGCCGCCCGATCAGCTCGATTCCGGTGCCAATCTGTTGCGCCAGAGCTTCGGCGGGGGAGCGGGTACCATCGGCGATGATGCGTTCCGCGAAGCCCTCGGGGATAATGTTCTTCACTTTCTGGCCCACCAGTTCATCGCGGCTGTAGCCAAACTCTTTCTCCGCCCGAACGTTCAGCAGTACGATCTCTCCGGCCACGTTCACTACCACCATGGCATCGGGAGCGGCCTCCAGCAGCCCGCGGTAGCGGCCTTCCATCTGCTTCAGATGGGTTTCAGCGTTCCTGCGCACGCTGATGTCGCGGATGGCGGCGGTCACCAGAATTCCTTCCGGACTTTCGAGCGGGCTCAGCATGAGTTCGATAGGAAACTCGGTGCCATCCTTGCGCCGCCCGATCAGCTCGATTCCGGTTCCAATCTGCTGCGCCAGGGCTTCAGCCGCGGAGCGGGTACCGTCGGCGATGATGCGTTCCGCGAAGCCCTCGGGAATGATGTTCTTTACCGGCTGCCCGACCAGTTCGTCGCGGCTGTAGCCGAACTGTTTTTCCGCCTGCACGTTGAGCAGGACGATTTCTCCGGCCACGTTCACTACCACCATGGCGTCGGGAGCGGCTTCCAGCAGGCCGCGATATTTCGCCCCCGACTCTTCGCTCTCGCTGATGTCGGTGTTGGTGCCGAACCATTGCGTGACCTTGCCCTCGGCATCGCGGATGGGAACGGCTTTCGAGAGAAACAGGCGGTATTTGCCATCCCGTCCGCGCAGGGGAAACGTGTCTTCCCAGATCTCGCCCGTCTGAAAACAACGCTTGACGTTATCCATCACCCGCTGCCGGTCGTCGGGATGAAGCATTTTTTCCCCGTCCCATCCGCTCACCTCTGCCAGCGTGGTACCGGTGTAATCGAACCAGCGGTCGTTGAACCAGAAGATATGGCCGCTTCCGTCGGCCATCCAGGCCAGCTGGGAAATGTTGTTGGCCATGACGGTGAAGATGGTCTCGCTATTGCGCACGGCGAGTTCGGCGCGATTGCGGGCAATCGCGTCCTGGCGGACGGTCCAGCCCGCGCCAGCCGCGATCAAAACACCCAGCAGCGTTCCCAACAGCAGAACCGTCTTGGTCTGGGCCAGACGCCGCTTTGCCTCCGAATCGCGCAGCACCAGCAGACGCAGTTCTTCGTCCTGCATCTGGTGGACCAGGTCCAGAAACTGAGCCATGATTTGCTGGCCCGCTCCTTTTTGAATGGCCGCCGCCGCTGCCGCCAGACCCTGCGCCCGGCGCAGGCTCACGACTTTGTCCGCCAGCGCAAACTTCTCCGCGGTCAGCCTTTGCAGGGTGGGAAGACGGTTCTGCTGTACGGGATTATCGACCGTCAAATCGTCGACCATCGCCTCGTCACGCATGACTGCTGCTTTGCTGGAACGGCAGGTCTCGAGATAGGATTCGTTGCCCGTCAGCACAAATCCGCGGCAGCTCGCTTCGACATCCTCCATGGTGGACGAGAGGTCGTGGAGTTTCTCCAGAACCTCGTGCGTGTGCGCCACCCAGTGGTCGCTCTCGCTAAAGATAATGGTGGTCCGAAGCGAGACCGCACCCCCCAGGAGTAGAGCCAGAATGGCGGCCCCGAACGCGAGTTGTACCTTCCGATCCGAGCGGGACGCGGTATTCATTGCACTGGACCTTTACCTTTGCGCCATGGGCCATGGGCGGTGTTTCAGGGTTGCTGTTTCGAGTAGGGGACTGGTGTCTTGAGGTGGGATCAGGAAGACACTTTCCTTACTGGAGATGTTTCGAGTATGCACCTAAACCCCCAGAGATCATCTTGAGAACGTGTTATACAAGCTGCGCCGATTCCTCTTTGGGACCCTGCCCGATCCGGAACATGTGCAGACTTGAACAGTGAAAATCATCGCTTTCAGTCCGAAGCCAGGTTTCCCTTTGGAACGGTCTAGGCAGTCGCGGCCTTGGCCCGCTTGATGCTGGAAATCATGACCTTGCGGCCAATGGATCCTTTTTCCAGAAAGTTCTTCAGCTTCACAATCAGGATGGGCGTAACCTCCTGTCCTTTGGCCACCAGCAGCAGACCACTTTTAGTGCGAAGCTCCTCCTCAAGAACCATCACGAAGGGGAGCAGTTCATCGATATCGCAGGAGCGCAGGATCGCCTTGTTCTTGTCGTCTCCAGCTTCCACTAGAGACTGGAAGATTTTTGGATCGAAACTGGGGTGTTCCCGGGCCAGGCGATTTGCCGCCTCGTTCTGAGCGATACCCTTGGTCACCAGTTCATCGAAAGCCAGGGTGGCGCGGAGCAGGTTCGCGCCCAGCCGCATGTCGGCCGTGGCTACGTTCGCCAGCTCTCCGGCAATCGGTTTCGAATCGTTTTGGTGGGCAATCATCCAGGCAATGGGTTCCATGCGCGGGATTTTCGATAGCAAGTCGCGAGCCACGGCGGGGTGCGCGTTAAATCGCGTCTGTTCGCCGGGCGGAAGCGGCCGGCCGCCGTAAACCGCGTCGATGGTTTCCGGATGCAGGGTGACGCATCCCAGTTGCGACATCATGGCCGCGACTTCAAACCTCCAGGGACTGGCCAGAGCCATGCGCGTGACCACCTGATGCATATAGCGGCGCACCCGCAGCGCCCGTCCAAAGGCGGCCGGGTTGACCAGGCTCAGCACTTCGGTGAGCACCTGAATGCTGCCTTGCAGGGTGTTCTCGAGCAAATCCTTTTCCGCGGTGATCAGGCGATACTGCAGCAGTCCCGCGGTCAAGGCCTTCACCAGGGTGTCGCGGTTGCAGGGCTTGGTCAGAAAGCGAAAAATGCTGCCTTCGTTGACCGCGCTCACCGCGTTGTGGATATCGCCATCGCCAGTCAGCATGATGCGAATGGTATCGGGCGCGAGCTGCTTGATTTTGGTCAACAGCCGGGCTCCATCCATTTCTGGCATGCGCATGTCCGAGACCACCACGGCATAGGGTCCGGTCGCCTCCATTGCTGTCAGGGCGGCGGCTCCGCCGGCGGCAATGTCGATTTGAAATTCGAAGCGCAGTAAGCGCTGATATCCCGACAGCACGTTGACTTCGTCGTCCACCATAAGAATTTTCTCAGGCATGACTTTGTCTCCAGGAAGCAACTTCCAACATGAAGAGGATTCGCCTGTTCATGACGCCGGGGTTCCCACTTCCAGCGGCAGGCGGACAAAAAATGTGGTCCCCTGCCCGACCTTGCTTTCAAACGACAGCTGGCCGTGATGGCGTTTGACGATGGCGACATGGGCCAACGCCAGACCCTGACCTGTGCCTTTGCCCACTTCCTTGGTTGTGAAAAAAGGTTCAAAAACCCGGGATTGTATTTCGAGGGGGATGCCGGCGCCGGTGTCGGCCACCGATATCGTGGCCCAGGGGCCTTCCTGTCGCGTGCCGATGGTGATGGTGCCTTTTTCGGAGGTGCCGCGCTCCTCGATGACGTCGCCGATGGCGTGGGCGGAGTTGACGATCAGATTCAGCATCACCTGGTTGAATTCGCCAGCCAGGCAGGGAACCAGCGGCAGCGCGGCATCAAACTCGGTGACCACCTCGGCGCAATATTTCCACACATGCCGGGCCACGGTGATGGTGCTTTCGATCGCCTGGTTCAGGTTGATGGCCCGTTTTTCTTCCGACCCGGGATGAGAAAATTCCTTAAATCCCTTCACGATCTTCGCGACCCGCTGCACTCCTTCCATCGACTGATCGATGGCGCTGGGAATTTCTTTCAACAGGTATTCCAGGTTGCACTGTTCATGGAGCCGGCAGAATTCCTGCAGATGTTCGGGAGGCACCGGTCCGGGAGTACATTCCGAGCGCACGGTCCCGCAGAAATTAAGAAATTCCGCGACCGCGCCCCAGGATTCCTTCAGGAAACTGATGTTGTCTCCCACGTATTGCGTGGGCGTGTTGATTTCATGCGCGATGCCAGCAGCCAGCTGACCGATGCCCTCAAGTTTTTGCGCCTGCCGGAGTTGCACTTCCAGGCCGATGCGTTCCGTGATGTCGGCCCCGGTGATAATGAATCCGATTTGCTCGTCGTTGTTAGCGGGGATGCGCCTGACCTGCAGCCCCAGGAACCGCGTCTTGCCCTCACGGTCGTAAGCCAGATTGTCACAGCGATAAATCGACTGGGTGGTGAGCCAGCGCGTGATCTCGGCGTGCATCTCCGCGTGCAGCCACCGGATTCCGCAAGTTTCGAGCGTGCGCCCCTCCGCACTGAGGTCATCGATCCCGAACGTATTGATCGCGGTCAGGTTCCAGCGCGTAATGCGGCCGGCAGAATCCACCCCGATCAGGATGGAAGGAATCGAGCGCAAAAATAATTCGGTTTCCGCGTGCGCAGCCTGCAGTTCCGCGAGAAGTTCACCCTTGGCCTGGTTGGCCGCTTCCGCCGCCTCCTGGGCCATTTGCATTTCGACTTCCGCCTTCATGCGCTGAGTGGCGTAGCGAATGGCCCGGAGCAGCCCTGGGGTCTCGATTTGACCTTTAACCAAAAAGTCCTGCGCGCCCTCCTGCAAGGCCTGATCAGCCATCAATTCGTCGTCACATCCGGTCAACACCACCAGAGGAATCCGAGGCGCGGCCGCACGCGCCCGCCGCACAGCCTCCAGCCCGTGGGCGTCCGGCAGGCCGAGGTCGAGCAGGATAATGTCCTCGGCGTTGCTCGCCAGATGATTCTCCGCGTCGCACATCGATCCGAAATGGGTCAAGGCAAACATCCCGGGCTCCCGCGGATTTAGCATCCTTCGCAGCAAAAAAACGTCTCCCGAATTGTCTTCCACCAGGAGGATTTTGGTGGTATCGCTTCTTTCCTCGGCCTCGCGACTTCGCGGCTGTGCGGAATGACTTCGCTCAACGTGGCTTCGCTCCACCAGACTTCGCTCCACCAGGCGTCGCCCGGAACCGGCATGGGTCAGCGTGGCGCTTTCTGCCATATTCCAGTCCCATCGGCGGAATTGGCCTCCACTTGAATGTCGGATGGCGGCGTCGGCTCTGCCCCGAGCACCGTGACGATCAGCGCGTCGTCAGCCTTGAAGAAAACCTTCGAGCTTACTCGCGCCAGGCGAAGCGTAGCCGCGAGACCAGTAGGATCGAGCCTGTACTGATCTGAATTCAGTCTGCTACAATTCAATCACGAAGCATGGACAGATGCTTCACATCGCGATTACCCGCGGACGGTTTTGGGGACACGGTTTGGGGACGTAGTTCAGTTGGTTAGAACGCTGCCC
>CAVRCN010000010.1:0-89224 GCA_963719575.1 uncultured Acidobacteriaceae bacterium | reverse complement strand
AGAAGTCAACACACGAACCAAAGAGGCCGTGGATTTCCTCGTTGCAGAATTGGAGTCCGGTCACAGTGAAGTCCTCACCGCATACCTCGGAGCAATGGCGAAGTTTCACACCTACAGCTTCGGCAACATCATGCTCATCGCACGTCAGAAGCCCGATGCTACCAACGTTGCCGGACTTCGGACATGGAACTCGCTTGGCCGCTTCGTTAAACGGGGAGAAAAAGGCATTTTCATTCTCGCCCCGATGGTCGGAAGACGAAGCACGAAGGATGTAGCGACCGACGAGCCGAGTGAAGACGCAACCACGGAGGGTCAGCGGACGCTGTACGGATTCCGGGCGGTCTATGTTTTCGACAGATTATCTCGTGATTTGCGGCCGAGCCTTTGCGCGCCCGATGGATGACCCGAGTGGATGCACTTCTCGATAGCGGTCAAGCACATCATCGCTCAACTCCTCTGCCCTGTGCAACACTCCCTGATGCAGGAGTTCCAGCTATCGGCATCTTTTGTCCACCAATCCGGGTTCTCAGCACGAACGCCGGATAACAACAGTTAACTTCCGGCTTGCCGTCATCCGCCAGGAATCCAGTTTTCGAGCGCAACGTCAATGAGTGACTTGGCGATTCATCAACAATTGACATGAAGGGATCGCAGACCCCGAGAGCGAATCAGCTGAACCCGCCGAAGACGCAATCGCCGGGGGCAGTCTCCTTGACGGGAAAGGAGAGAGCGCGTACACTCCTATCCCAGATAGGGGAGAGCCTTTGACGAAACCGGTTGAACTCCCGCAGGGCACGCTCGAGATGCTCATTCTCAAGGCGGTCTCGCTCGGTCCGCTGCATGGCTACGGCATCCTGCTGCGCATCCAGCAGATCTCCGGCGAGCGCCTCGAAATCCTGCAAGGTTCCTTCTACACGGCTATCTATCGTCTTGAAGGTCGAGGCTGGATCAAAGGCGAGTGGGGTGAGTCGGAGAACAATCGCCGCGCTCGCTTTTATTCGCTCACCCCTGCCGGTAATCGTCAGCTCAAGGCCGAGACCGCCAAATGGATCGACATGACCGCTGTCGTCGCCAACATTCTCGACAAGAAGGCGGACGAGATATGAGTCTCCTCGCCGCAATTCGCAAGGTCTGGCACTCCGTCGCGCCACGCACCCACAGCGACGTCGAAGAAGAGTTTCGTTCTACCCTTGACGCCTACCAGGAAGATTTAATCCGCCAGGGCCTCTCCGAAGAAGAAGCCCGGCGCAAAGCCCGCATCGATCTGGGCCGGCCCGCCGCCCAATACGACACTTACCGCGACGCCATCGGCCTCCGCCTCTTCGATGAGTTAGGCGGAGACATCCGCTACGGCCTGCGCGCCCTGCGCCGCAACCCTGGCTTTGCCGCCGTCGCCGTGCTCTCCCTCGCGCTTGGCATCGGCGCCACCACGGCGATGTTCTCGCTCATCTACGCCGTCCTGCTGCACCCGTTTCCCTATGCCGGCGCCGACCGCATCATGAACCCCCACTTTATCCAAGCGCAACATCCTGACGTGTTTCAGTGGTTTACCCTTAGCAAGGCCCAGTTGGGCGACCTGCGCCTTGCAGCCCCGATTGATTCGGTGCTTGGCTTCAGCAGCGGGCATCTGGAGATCACCAACGGCGGGTTGCCGGAAGACATCTCGGGCGTGTATCTCACAGAGAATGCCGAGACGTTCTTTGGCGTACGCGCCCTTTTCGGCCGGATGATCGAGCCGTTCGATGCAGGCCACCCGGTGGTTGTTCTCAATTTTCGCTTCTGGCAGGGCTACTTCGGCGGCGATCCCCACGTCATCGGGCGAACGCTGGAAATCGATCACGCGCCCTACACCATCGTCGGTGTCATGCCTCGCAGCTTCGCATTCAATAACAACGTCGGCGTCGGCGACGTTTATCTGCCGGCTAGTCTCGTGCGGGCTGTTGCCAACGGTCCCGCCCCCTCCTATCTGCCATGGATCAAGCTCCGGCCCCACGTCACAGTGGCCGCCGCCAACGCGGCACTCGAGCCCATCCTGCGCGAGATCATGAAAATCCATTCCGTAGCCTCGTTGGCCTGGCATCTCGGGCTGCAACCGATCATCGTGCCTTACCAGCAGGATCTGGGGCGTACGCTCGCGCTTCTGCTGGCGGGCGTCGTCCTTCTGCTCATCATCGGCTGCGCCAACTGCTCCATCCTTCTGCTGGCCCGGGGCCGCACGCGCCAGCATGAACTCGCGATCCGCACGGCGATCGGCGCCAGCCGCTGGCGCATCGTCCGCCAGTTGCTCATCGAAGCCGTCGTCATCTCCTGCACCGGCGCAGCCCTCGGCGTGGGTGCCTCTTATTGGCTTGCCAGACTCCCGTTGTTGCTGTCTCCGGACTCCTTTCCAGCCGAATCCATCATCCGTATCAACGCTCCCATCCTCGCGTTCTCGGTTACGCTCGCGTTGCTCTGCGGCATCCTGTTCGGTCTTGCTCCCGCATTGCGTCTCTCACGTCACAATACGGCGGGGATGCTGCCCGGCCGGCAGATTGGCATGGTCGGCGCTCCCATCAGGCATCGGTGGAGCATTCTGATCTCCGCTCAGGTCGCGCTCACGCTTCTTCTTATGGCCACTGCGGGCACCGCCATCCGCAGCTTTCTCCATCTCACGCAAACGCCGCTGGGCTACGATCCCGCGAATGTGATGAAGGTCGGCATGCAGCTACATACCCACAACCTAGATGAATGGAGCCGCATTCTGCCGCGCGAAGCGCGCACCGCCTACATCGAGCAGATTCGGGAGAAGATCGCATCCGTCCCTGGTGTTTCCACTGTCGCCGTCGGCGCCGATGCCACGCCGCCCTCTATTGACGCTTTCTCTGAGAAATCCTTCGAGATCGACGGAAGTGGCGATCGCGAGCAGCCGCAAGCCCGCGTGATATTGGTTGGCCAGCGATATTTCACCGCGCTCCACATTCCTCTGCTGCAGGGCCGCATCTGGAACGCGGATGAAAACGGGCGCGGAGACTTCATTGCGGTGGTCAATCACGCTTTTGCGACGCGCTATCTCTCCTCGTCCAACGCCCTGGGCCGACAACTACGCATATCCGGTCTCACACCTCGGAATAGCTACCAGGTCGCCTCTGCGCAAAGCACCGCGTGGCGTGAAATCATCGGCGTTGTCGGCGATGCCCGCAACGATGGCGTCGATCACCCGGTCGCTCCCGCCATCTACGTTCCGTACACCGCGGTGATGCTGCCCTACGTGGACTTCCTCGTCCGCACCGACGGCGATCCGCTCGCCTACCTGCACTCCATCCGGGCCGCCATCGCATCTGTCGCTCCCGACCAGCAGATCTCCACCAGCGGCTTCGACAGCACCCTCACCCTCAACCAGGCCATTGAGGACGATGCGCAGTACAGCCGCCAGCGGCTCTTCTCCATCTTATTTGGCGTCTTCTCGGCCATGGCGCTCGCGCTCGCGCTGGTCGGCATCTTCAGCGTCGTCGCTTACAGCGTCGCGCAGCGAACTACAGAGTTCGGCGTCCGCCTGGCGCTCGGCGCACCCCGCGCCCACGTCCTGTGGATCGCCGCGCGCATCGCGCTGGTCAGCGCGGCCACGGGCATTGTCATCGGTCTTGCCTTTGACAGCTTTCTCGGCGCCGTCCTCGCCCACTGGATGCAAAGCGCCTTTGCCACACGCAGTCTGTTCGCAGCCGCCGCGCTCCTCGCGCTCGGCGCACTCCTGGCCTGCCTGTTGCCCGCCCGCCACGCCATCGCCGTCCCACCCGCCGAAGCTCTCCGCTATGAATAAAGCGTGTCCCATTTGACCAGAGCGCGGGGTGCCCCGTACGGGAGTCACTTCAGAGTGATTCACCCTTCGACAGGGTTCCGGCTGGATGGTCAACCGGAAACTGGGCTTGTTGGCGACAAAATCGCCTTAGCGCTCATCGACCTGGTCGCGTACGTGATTGAGGAGCCTCGCACGAACCCCGTGACGTTCGTCGACCGTGCAGGTCCTCTGACGCTCACAGTCGACAGTTATCCGACTTCAGAGAGTCCGTTCGATAGCGGCGGCCACGTCGTCGCTCAATTCCTCCGCTCTCTGCAACGCTCCTTTAATCCTGACAATCTCCATCTCGCGGGCCGCGATCTGCCCGGCAGGTTCGCTGTGACCTCGCGCAGCAAGCAGGCTGCGCTCATGGCTGGCGAGCATGCGCCGAAAGATCGGCGCCGCACTTTTCTTCGGCTGCGCATGCGCACAGCCAAGGCAGATCAATCCCTTCGGACAATGCTCTCCAGTGGGCAAGGCGCAGAGGTGCGTGCCCATGTCGCGCAGGTTCGGCTTCGGTCTCGCGGACTTGTTTGGTGGTCAGGGTGCGGCGGTCGCCACGATGCAACATTTCGTGGGCGATCTCATGCACAAGCGTCGAAAACTCCTCGGCTGGCTGCATCCCGGAAAGTAGCGTGACCTTGCCGCCATACGAGAGACCTTTTGCGGGAGCAATTCTTTCGGAGAAACTGATCCCGACGCTTTGCGCTTCCACGAACTTGAATAAGCGTTCGCGGTACGCGGTCGGCGTGACGGGCAAAGATGTTCAGGTTCCGAGCCGCGAGAATGGCGTCGCGCAGGCTGTTCTGCTGGACCAGGAACCCCGGATTGCTCCCCGCTAACGGCGCGTACCAGCCCCCCCATTCGTCAACCACGAGCGCAACCTTCTTGTCGGGGTCATACTTGTCCATGATCGCCGAGTGCTTGTTGATGAGACCTTCCATCTCCAAAGTGGATTTGAGAATTTCGCTGTACTCAGTTTCACCAAATCCCACTGACGCATAGGAAGGCGGCCAGTGCCCGACCGTGTAGTTGTGCATGGAAAGTCCGTTGATGTCCCAGCTCCACGTGTGTTGCTGATAGACGAAGTGTCCTCCCGCATCCCGAAATACCGCGAAAACAAATGTCAAGTGGTCTTGATGGAAATCGCAACAGGTCAAAGGACGTGTTTGCACTCTGTAGGAAGCAACTAATAGAGCCAGAACATGTAGTCAACATCTTACGGACATCGAGAGCACGCGATGAATTTCACAACAGCGAAGTTGAGGAATGCAACCTGATTTCGTCTCCCACTGCGGTATTCTTCGAGTCGTGTTTCCAGCGCGTACGAACCCTGCGCTCGATCGATAGCTTCCTATCTTTCGTGAAGAGCGGGAAATTTGACGAGGAACTCGCCCGGATGAGTGAAATCGCCGACGACATTGTCCCGAATTCGATGTTGCTCTTCAATGAATCTTTCGCAGCGACGAAC
The DNA here is from genome assembly GCA_963719575.1 of uncultured Acidobacteriaceae bacterium. GTDB lineage: Bacteria > Acidobacteriota > Terriglobia > Terriglobales > Acidobacteriaceae > Sulfotelmatobacter. The sequence continues at coordinate 83,939 of CAVRCN010000010.1, read as the reverse complement.
GAGCGAGAAGGCTCAGAAATTGGCGCACAGATTGTTCGCGCTCTACTGGAAAATGGGATAAAAGTCTTCTACGTAACTCACTTGTACGAATTTGCGCGGGGCTTCTTCAACGACAGGGACAAAGGTGTTTGCCTGCGGGCCGAACGAGAAGCGGATGGAAGGCGAACTTTCAAGCTGGCAGAAGGTGAGCCCCTCCAGACCAGTTACGGCCAAGACTTGTACAACGAAGTGTTTGGAGTGGAGGATCAGACGGTTGTTGCCGGACAAACGATGAGCAGTTGAATCGGAATCGAATTCACACCCGCGCTGCAATACGCTGTGTGGATTCGCGGAGCGCTGTTACTTCTTGCTCCAACCCATCCAAGCGATTTAATTCCGCCTGAACCGCGGCCTCGCCATCTTCTTTTAATTTTCGGGCGCGGACCAGGGCGTGTTCCGCGATCCTATTTACCTCGTGAAGCAGCTTGCGAATCTCAGCTTCTAACTTCCCGCGGCTCTCCTGAACCCGGTTGAGAACGTCGCTCTGCACACGGGTGCTGTTGGTTTCAAGCAGCTTGGCGAGAAACCTTCGGGCTTCGTTCGTGATTATCCACCGGGCACCCGCCAGGCCAAGAACCAGGTCGGCCAGCCAGCGCACCGGCGAGGCGGGGTTCGCGATATCGCTGTATTCGTAAAAAGTGAATTCGGAGCGCACGCGAAATCCGCGTTCCGGATCGAGAGCGTGAGGCATCCGGGCCAGTTCGGGAATACCTGCATTCGCAAGAGTCTTTAGAAACTCGTTGGCCATGTCTACGAACCGCAATGCTGCACGCCGGTATTCGTTCTCTGCTTTCTCCTGCTCGGGCTTCAACCATGGCATGACATGACGGCGTGCCAGTTCTTGCGCCTCGTGGAAAGTGCGCCGGCGATACGATGGACCGAGCCACCCCAATATCGATTGCAGTGAAACGTCGAACTCCTGGTGCGCCTGCGGCTGCACGCGTGCGAGGAATGTCTTGTGACGATCGACAAACATATCTGAAATATGCTGCTGTTCAGCCATGAAGAGATATCCGAGCTCCATCATCGAGCGTTCCGCATCGCCAATGGTCTGTTTCATGGCGGCGATGCGGGTCTCCGACTCCTCGATCGGACGTTGAAGTGCCTCGCGCTGTTCCGAGATGATGACTAGAAGCTGCTCGCTGATCCGCTCTAGTCCACGTTCGCATGCAGCCTGGATCAAACGACGGCCCGAGCTTTCGATCAAATGGTTCAGCGAAGCGACCAGCTTCTCCCAGTCTCGACCCGTTCCGCGATGCTCGAGCTGTTCCGCGGCGCTGACCTCAAACAAAGGTCCGACAGAGTGTTGCGGGAGTCGCTTTTCGAGCTGGCGTCGCGCGAAGGCCACCGCTTCAGCTCGTTCTGCGTCCGTGGTGCGATCCGCCTTGTTTACCGTGATGATGAGATCCCGAACGTGCTGCGCGACGGCCTCAACCAGTATGAGTTCTTCTCCCGCTAGTGGAGGATCCGCCCCGATCACGACGAGTGCCGCATCAATATGAGGTATAAAAGCCTGTGTCGCTGCGGTATTGCCGGTGAACACCGATCCCAGCCCTGGTGTGTCGACGAAACACATGCCGGTGGCAAGCAGTCGGCTAGGCACAAAGATTTCCAATGCCGCGACGTGCTTCGCGTTCTCAGGGTTCTTCTCTTCGGAGACATACTCATCGACACTCTTAACGGGAATATCGGTCCAGCCGTCAGCAGCTTCAAAGCGCACGCGAGCAGCCGCATGGCTCCCGTAGCGTACGATCGTGGGGACCGTGGTCACCGGCACGACCCCAGTGGGCAGTATGTTGTCGCCCACCAGCGCATTCAGGACCGAGGACTTGCCGCGCTTGAACTGACCGATACAAGCGACGTAGAAGCGTCCCTCCGATACCCGTTCTGCCACGGATCGCGCATCGGTGGCGACTTGCTCGGCGTCGAACTGGTCCGCGAGCTCCGCGAGCCGCATGAGTGCTGACTCTCCATGGGAATTCTGATGGGAGGCTTGCCGATCCTCGGGCGCGACGGATACCAACCGCGGAGAAACGGGCTTCTCAAGCAGCGAGTCTTCTTTCAAATCTGTTCTCATTCGCTCATCCGTTGATGGTCTAGTTCCATTCCGTACTTGGCTATGAAGCTGGGGAGCGCACTCCTTCCTGATGCACGTAACGGATGACTTCCACCTCGGACATTGCGATCAAGCCTTCGTCCACCATTTCATCCAGAGCTGGAAGCAATTTGCTGATGTTCTGCTCAGTGTCGATCACCGAGACCATGATTGGGCGATCGGAAGAACGCAGCAGATGCGCCTTGTGAATGCGCGAGCTGGCGCCGTACCCCTCGATCCCGCGAAAGACCGAGGCTCCCGCAATATCGAGTTCACGGCACTTGATTACGATGGCCTCGTATAACGGTTTGCCCTGCCACTTGTCATCCTCGCCAAAGTGAATACGCAATAACTTGGCTTTTCCTTCAAGCTTCATAATCGCGCCTCCTGCCGTCTCTCAGCTTTCTCATAGTTATGTGCGTACTTGATGATGTCCACGTCCGACAGCACGACTACACCCTGTTGCACCATTTGATCGAGAATGGGCATAAACGCCTTCAGCTTGTCCTCGGTATCGACCACGGACAGTAGGATAGGCCGATCATGGGAAAGGCTCAGCGCGGCGTCCTTGTGAATTCTGCGATTGGCGCCATAACCCAGAATCCCGCGGTACACCGTGACGCCGGCAATGTCGTTGGATCGCAGACCATTGACGATGGCTTCGTACAACGGCTTGCCATTCCACTTGTCGTTTTCGCCGATGTAGATCCGCATCATCTTGGCTTTGCTCTCACTCTTCAGGGCAGGCTTTTCAGCCGCAGGATGTTTTTGTTTCTTCTCGGCAGGTTTGACGATTGTGGTGTCGTGCATCTCAATCAGTCCGTCACCAACCATGGCTTGCAGTTTGGGCAGTAACTCTTCGACTTTCTCCGCAGTTTCGATGAACTCGATCTTGACCGGCAGATGGACGGCAAGGTCGACGAGACTGGTCGTTTGCATGTGATGATCTGCACCAAATCCGGCAATGCCACGCGTCACGGTCGCGCCCGATACGCCATGGAAAAAAAGAAAATCCAGAACCGCCGCATAGGCAGCACTCCCGTGGTACTGCTGGTCTTCTGCTACGTAGATGCCGACTTTCTTGCCCGGGCCCGCTGTGAGCATATTGTCCCCTCGACGTTAAAGTCCTCTTTGACCTACCAAGAACTCAGCGGCACGACCCAAAAGTCCTCCGCCCTCATGAACTCCGTGTTTTAGCTGTTCCAGGAAAGTTTCAAGCTCCTGCTCCAATTCTGCTCGATTTCGCTCAACGATTTCGTCAACCAGCGGTCGCAAACGCAATGGGACAAATTCCTTCAGTTTCCGGCTGTGGTCCAGACAAAGAGTGCCCTGACTCTTCATCCACTGCGCGAACATTGTGCCGTGCAGCTTCTGCGCTAGCTCACGCAAGCGAGCCACTTTCCTCTTCCAGGGCACGATGACATAAGGTACATTCCGAGCTGTTCACTTTCCCCACCAGAGGCGGCTTCAACATCTCCAATAAAACATTCGTGACACTTTCCCCTGGCGTGGAGCGCGAAATCTTTGCTCGGGATCGAGCGAGCGCCCATCCGTGGAAATTACACACGCGCAGGTCGGATTGAGGGCGAGCTGTTTCCGCCAGTGTCCACTGAAAGTCTTTCAGGATCGCGCAAATTGGACAGGCACCCTTGGTGAGTGGCTGGTTCACGTTAGCCCCCGGTGCTGAAGCTACCGCTTTCATGGGATCGCCCTCCCAGCCATAACGCCACCCCAAACCGCAACAAATCCGACGATCACGCTTAGTGCCACGTACAGGAAACCCAGGCCGATCTGGCCATCCTGGATCGTGCGTAAGGTTTCATATTCGAAACTGGAGAATGTCGTGTAGCCTCCGATGAAGCCAATGGGGATCAGATATCGCCAGTTCGGGCTCCATTGAGTTCTGGTCGTCAACAGGGCAAAGACCAAGCCGATCAGGAACGAACCCGTAATGTTAATCACGAGTGTCCCGTAGGGAAATCGCGTTCCCATCCTGCTGCCGATATAACTGCCCAGCCAGAAACGTAAGATCGAACCTAGACAACCTCCTACACCCACCATCACATATTTCAGCAAGTCGCCTCGTTCCTTCCTTTTTTAATGCACTCCAAAGACTGACCGGCTACTCTAGAAGCCACAGTCGGCTCCGTTCGGACACCTTCCAAGTCTTCCAAATCACGACGAATCGCACTTTCTTGTTCAGCCGGAGACACGTGATCGCCCACCAACCCCTCTACCTGAGCTCGGTAGCCGTTGGCATAAGCGTCAAATCGGCGTTGAATCTGAGCCAGCGTCCGCTCTGACCAGTCATACAGCAAAGCGTGGTAGGCGGATAAGGACTTCGTGAGTTGACCTCCGATCATACCCGCCAGGCGCTTGGTCACGATCGATCTCGAAATATTTTCTCCAAGCAAGCTCAACATGAGAGGCCGGGTTAAGTGGATATTGAGCTCTCCTCGGTCAAACTGGCTAAGATCAAAAGCTGGCATTTCTCGCACCACGCCGGCGAACTCTTGTTCTCCGGGCACGTCCTCGACCTCAAGCACCTCGGCGGCGGCTCGGAGGGTTTCATCGAGTTTGTGCGCCATTGCGTCCAGGCGCCGGCGAAGAGATTCAGTTTGGTCCTGAACCGTCGATGTCACAGCGTTGCGCACGATTTCCGCTACTGCTTCATCTCCGGCACCTTGCTTGGACCATGACTCAACCACGGTGGCGGCTGCAAAGCGCAATGTCCGCGTACTTGAATATTCCAGGTCGTTGGCCACGCCTCGCGCTATCTTCTTCATCTCCTCAAGGCGGCCACTGGCTTGACGCAACTCCGCTTCGACGACACGCAGTTGTTCAACCTTCTTCGGTGAGATCTGATCCTTGCGGCGCAAGCGAGTGCGCAAGGCCATCTCTACGGATTGGCGGAGCGCTCCCAGCTTGTGCCGGATCGAGCGCAGCTTAAGTTCCTGACGCTGACTGTACAACGGAGCGATGTCTTCTTCGAACCACTGAGCCACGAGATCTTTGCCCAGATCTCGGCTTCCGGCCATCACGCTCACGGCGCGCACCGCCAGATCCAGGTTCAACTCTTCTTTAATATGATCCTTTACATATCCAATCACCTGCGAGCGATCTTCGAGCGTCAACAGGTCCGCCTTGCTCAACAAGACCGTGGCCGGAATTGCCGCGTCATAGAGTATCTGAATGGTCTGAAGATCGTCGGGAGTCAGCGTCGATCCGGCATCGATGAGAACAACTCCCAGATCGCATCGCGGCAAATAAGCGAGTGTTTCGGCGGCTCCACGAGTTGCCAAAGATCCGAGCCCAGGAGTATCGACGAATGCGATGCCCTCGCGAAGGCGATTCGACGGGAGCTGAACTACGATTTTGGTTACGTGCTTCTCGTTGCCGCGATTGAGCTGCTCGGCCACAAACTCCGGCAAGTGTGCAATGTCAAACTCTTCGGGCGTGCGATTGGCAAACCAAACATGGACCACGGGAGTCTCGCCGTATAGCAAGCGTGTTGGAACCGCGGTAATCGGCGTGACGCCCACCGGAAGCACATCGATCCCGAGCATCTCATTCAACAGAGACGACTTTCCGGAACTGACGCGTCCAAAGATGGCGATTTCGAAACTGTTGTCTTCCAGACGGTCCAGAATCATCGACAACGTGGATCGGAATTCGACCAGGCCGTGCTCGCTGATGACCGATTCCAGCTTCTTCAGGACCGGTATCTCGTCGCCAGTTTGTTCCAACCTTTCCAATCGTTCCTGCAGGTTCTCTCTGGACCCACGCATTAGATACTGATCGAACTGTCGCACCAAACCCTGGAGTTCTCCAGCGATGCCGTTGAGTTCAACTGCGGCTGAGGGAGGGACTTCCCCGTAGCCGCGCATGTATTCGGGCTTTAGTTCCTCGGTGGCGATATCCACGAACGTGAGATAGGAATGCAACGAACGTGAAACCGGGATATCTGCGGGCGGGCGCTCAATATTCTGTCCATCCAGGACCCGAACTAACTGGGAACGGATTCGTCCGATATAGTCTTCGATCACACGCCGCTGGGCTGGACTCAGATCCGGGACGTATTGCGGGAAAGCTAGTTTCGATGTTGAGACATTGAGAGTACTTTCCATCTCCGCCAGCAACTTATCAATGTGGCGGCAGGTCACGCTCAAGCGCCGCTCGTGATTCGAATTGAGCGAATTGGACTCGCCTGTCAACTGGCAACGCCCCCGTTCATGCGAAAGTCGATGTACAGAGGCGAGATCTTGATGTGTTCTTCAGAGCGGTACTTTGGACAAATCGCCATATCGATCAATGCAATGATCGCGCCCGGATTTCCCCCGCTAAATTCCAGAACTTTGTCGACAAATTCGCTGATGTTCGTGCCCGACAGGCCTGAGCGCTTGATCCGGTCACGAGCAAATTGCTCGGCGGTTGAGTCGTCAAAATTGCGGATTTCACACTTCTGCGAACGGTCACCGTAAAGCGGCTGGAGAAAACCTGTGTCTTCCATGTGGCTGGAACGCGCCACCGCGCTCACCGGAGTCGAGCCCCATGCGATGACTTCGCGAACGGCCGAGGCAAACGAGTACGAGGGTCGCTTGAGATGGTCGAGCACAATCGAGTATTCCCCCTCGCGCAACGCATCCATCACACTTCCTTTCAACGACACCGCGGACTTCGCGGTGATCCCGGCCTCGTCGCGAAACACTTTGGAGGCGCGCGGGCTCTGCACTCGCAGCAGGCTACGGGCGAGACTGCGAAACATCACGTTGGTCGTCGCCGAGTCTTCGCAATAGAGGACGGACCGAAACCGGGGCAGAACATTACGGAGCAGAAGTGTTTTGCCAACCCCCGATGGCCCGTAGATGAGAAACGGGTGCCTCTTCGCCATGAACTGGTCAATTCGTCGGCGTTCCTCCTCGCGATCGAAAATGAAATCCGGCATCATGGGTTCCGTTCGCGGTCGGCACCGTCTTGCCCTTTTCGCTTTACGGCAAGCAGCAATCGTAGAACATGGTCTTTGCTCTGAATCGATGCGGGTGCCGGCCTGCCGCCGCTCGATCTCTTCATTGATCGAAGGCTAGGCCGTCCAGATGCGTTGATCGCGATTGGGGCCAGGCCCGTCCAGATCGAGGTCGTAACTCCAAAAGATCGTTTATTTTGAGGAACCGTTGCCGGGACATGACTCCGCGACAAGGATTCACCCGCTTGTCAGGAGTCATCAGCTGTGCCCGGCTATGTGGTGGGAACAGCGGTTTCGGTGAACTCCTTCACCGTTGATAACAACTTAAGTACAGCAAAGACGAGGGGAGAAGTCAACGGGTTTTACTTTCCGTTCTTTCTTATCAAATCCCAAATGAACAGCCCCGCCGGTCAGAAAATATGACGCGTTTCCAACGTGGCACTTGCCGCCTTCGATTCATCTGTGTTTGAATAATCGCGGCAAAGGAGTTTGCCGCTCCGGTGTTGCCGGGTAAACTGCCGCCGCTGCGGGCGGCTGATGACTCCTCTCAAATCCTGAACCGAAGTTTGCATCGAAGTTCGGTTCGTAAGGAACCTACCATGGGAGGAGTTTCTCACCAAGTCCGAGGGATTCAAGTATTCACTCGAAACCAGTCTCTTCCCAATCGGGTGGTCACGGGAATTCGTTTTGAGCGGGCATTCGTTTCAGCCTCTGAAGATCGCCGGGGCCCACGATCATGATCGAGACCATCGGCTATAACTTATTGCAAGTGCTCTTCGTACTGGCCTTCGCGCCGTTGTATGCGGGCATTCTTGCCCGCCTGAAGGAAATGGTACAAAGCAAGCGCGGCCCTTCTGTCGTGCAACCCTACCGGGATATTTGGAAGCTCTTTCACAAGGACCAGATCGTATCGGATCAGACGACATGGATCTTTCGCGTCACTCCCTATCTGGTGTTTGTGATGCCGATCTTCGTCACCATTCTGATTCCGGTGCTGACCGACTACCCGCTGGTTTTCGCATTTATGGGAGACATGCTGACCGGAGGGTTTTTCCTGGGGCTCGCCGGATTTTTCGCCGCGCTTGCCGCAGTGGACACGGGAAATCCTTACGGGCCGATGGGAGCCAGTCGGACGCGCATGGTCGGCTTCTTAGCCGAGCCAGTGTTCATGATTGTGTTCTTCACGGTTTCATTCGTCTCGCAATCGACGATTCCTTACATCGTGCAACAAAAATGGGTGGCGAACGCTGCCGCTTTCTTCTCACCAGCGCACGTCCTGCTGCTAATCGCCTTTCTTATGCTGATTCTGGCCGAGGGAGGACAAATCCCGGTGGACAATCCCTCGGGTCACTTCGAACTGGCAATGATCGATGAATCGAAAGGTTTGGAGTTTTCGGGTCGGGGCGCGGCCCTGATGAAATGGGGCGGGGAGATGAAGTTCCTCGTCCTGACGTGCATCTTCCTGAATGTACTGGTTGCTCCGTGGGGCCTGGCTCGCGGCCACGCCCTTGCGAATGTTCTTACCGCAGTTCCACAGATTCTTTTCAAGATCCTTTTGTTCTCGCTGGTGTTGGTCGTGATTGAAACATCTCTCGCCAAGCTGCGGCTGTTCCGGATTAGCGAATTTCTGGGGGCGGCATTCATTATTTCGGTCGCAGCCATGGTGACGAGCATTTTTCCGGGAGGCTAACCGATGTCGACATCCATACCGGAAGCCCTGAACACGCTAAGCGCGGGGTTGATCCTCATTTCTGCGTTCGGCATGGTGGCAACCCGGCAGGTTCAGGGAGTTCTACGGTTCTTTGTGGCACAGTCCGTGCTCCTCGCTGCCTCTTCGTTTCTGCTAGCGTATAGCCGCGCGTCGGTTCATCTTTGGGCACTTGGAGCAATCACCATCGTCGCCAAAGTGCTGGCGATCCCGTGGGTCCTGCGGCGTCTTCTGCCCGCCGAATTTTATGAGAGGCGGGAAATCGCCCAGGCCGTCAACATCCCAACCTCGCTGCTGCTGGCACTCCTGCTCACGATAGTTGCTGAGGTTCTGATGGGCCCGATCGTAGCCGCGACGCATGATCCAGTAATCCGCGTGAACCTGCCGATCGGCCTGGCGGGCATTCTGATTGGCGCGTATTCGCTGGTAGCGCGCCGCGAAGCGATTCCGCAACTCATCGGAATTCTGGCCATGGAAAATGGGGCCTTTTTCGCGGGCGTCGCCATCGCCCCGGAACTTCCGCTGATCGCCGAGCTTGCGGTTGCCGTGGACGTCGTTCTTATCGCAGTGGTGGTCGGATTGCTCACCCGCAACATTCGAGAAACGGTCGGGACTACCGAGGCTGGGGCGTTGGACAAACTCAAAGAGGAAGCGACCGCATGACGCTGATCGCAATCCTCGCGCTTCCTCTCCTGGCGGCGCTCCTGACTTCGATACGGCCCCTTCGCCTCTATGCGTCGGCTATCACGATTGTGTCCACGTCGGCCGGATTTGCGCTAGCAGTTTATGTTTCCGCTCAAGTGATCGAGCACGGGCGGGTTGTTGCCCTTCTAGGCTGGTTTGAAGCCGATGGCCTCAGTGCTCTCATGCTGGTACTGGTGAGCTTCGTCGTTGCGCTGGCATCAATCTTTGCCCATGGTTACATGCAGCATGGCCACGACGCCGGGCGTTTATGGTGGTTTTACGGAAACTATAACTTGCTGGCCTTCGCGTTGCTAGCCGTTCCATCGCTGGCAGAACCGAATCTTGTCTGGGTCGCAGTGGAACTCATTACGCTCTTCAGCGTCCTGTTGGTGGGCTTTGACAACACCTCGAATGCACTGGAAGCGGCCTGGAAGTTCGCGGTGCTCACGATTATGGGCGCGCCCATCGCATTGCTGGGATTTTTTCTACTGTTCTGGATGTACCGTTCCACCACTGGTGGAGCGTGGGAGACGTGGGAGGGACTTCGCGCAGCGGCGGGCTCCATGGACCCCAGTCTTCTGAAACTGTCTTTTTTGCTCGTCTTCGTTGGTTTTGGGACCAAGACGGGCCTTGCGCCGATGCACACTTGGTTGCCGGACGCCCACAGCCAGGCTCCCACTCCGGTGTGCGCCGTTCTCTCCGGCGTGAAGACAACAGTCCCGCTCTACGTGATCCTACGATTCCTGGCCATTGTGTTGGCTTCTCCAGCGGCACGCGTGGGTAACTGGATGATCGTACTGGGTCTGGTCTCCGTCGGAATCGCGGCTTTTCTCTTGATCCAGGTCCGCGATTACAAGCGCATGTTCGCCTTCTCGACCGTCGAACACATGGGCATCATCCTGACTGCCGCGGGCATGGCAACCCAAGCGGCGTATTTCGGAGCGGTCTCTCAAATCCTCAATCATGCCATCACCAAGTCGCTTTGCTTCTATGTCGCTGGAGTTATGCTGTTGATCCTGAGCACGCGCGAGATCGCGTCGGTGCGCGGACTCTTTCGGGTCTCGCCTTTTGCTGGCGGGGCTCTCTTGCTCTCTTCCCTGGCCATCGCCGGCGCTCCTCCATTTCCGATTTTCTTGAGCGAGCTTTCCATTCTTTCTGCCGGAGTTCACGCTGGGCACAAACTGGTGGTGGCCGTGCTCGGTATTTTGATCGTCGTCGCTTTCGTCGCCATTCTGTCGCACGTCAACCGTATGGTGATGGGCGAACCGGCAGCACACGTTTCGGCTGGAGTACTGCCCACGAGCTGCCGCTTCACGGTATGGGCTGCTGCTGTGCCAGTGGTGTTGCTGGGGGTCTACGTTCCTGCCCCGGTTCACCATCTGCTGCAACTCGCGGCACAACAATTAGGGGGCCGCTGATAGGTGGACACAGAATGACACTCGCTGACTCCTCGACCGCAAACACGCAGAAAATCATCCCGCAAAGGTATGACGCCAAGAGTCTGGCCGCTGCAATCGAGCAACGTTTCGCATCGGCGGTTTCGCCTTCGGCAAATGAAGATAGCCGATTTGACCGTGCGTTGATTGTGACGCAGCCAGAAGCTCTGCCTTCGCTGGCCCAATTTCTGTTTGGGGACGCGGGCTGCTCTTTTGGAGGACTGATTGTCGAGGAGCGCGAGGAATGGATTCTGCGATACGTCTTCCGGATTCCCGGCGACGGCTGGATTCATTTCATTCTGCGTCTACCGCTGACCACTCGAACCGTGCCGAGCATCAGCGCGCAGATTCACGCCGCCGACTGGTATGAGCGTGAAGCCGAGGATATGTTCGGGCTGGAGTTTGAAGAGCATCCGCGGCTCGGAGATTTCATCCTCCATGATCAAGTCTGGCAAGAAGGGCTGGCCCCCATGCGCAAGGCATTCGATGCCGGACAGACTCATCTCAAGAAGCGGCCGAAAGAAGACTGGCATCCGGTGCTCGTGGTTCAGGATCCCGGTGCGTTCGCTATGCCAGTCGGCCCTGTCTATGAGGGAGGCATCGGCGAGTCCGTCCATTTCCTGCTGGAGACGGTTGGCGAAGACGTGATCCGGGCTGTGCCACGGCTGTTTTACAACTATCGGGCGGTCGAGAAGATCGCGGAGGGAAAATCGGTTCTCGATGCCTTGTTGCTAGCCGAACGATTCTCGGCCAAATCCGCGTTCGCCCATTCGCTTGCCTGCTGCCAAGCCGTGGAGAAGATCTTCGAGCAACAAGTTCCTCTCCGCGCCCTTAGCCTGCGTGTGGCACTAGCTGAGTTAGAGCGACTCCGGCACCACGCCGGAGCAATCGCTGCCATTTGCCAGTCCACAGCGCTCTCCGTCTCCGAGGCTCATGCGGCCATCGTCGAGGAACAGCTCCTGCGTGCCTCGTGCGCATTTGCCGGGCATCGCTATCTGTTCGGATTGAACACCCCTGGAGGACTGCGACAAGATTTCGATGCGCAGAACTGCCGGAACTTGTTAGGAACAGTCGACACCGCTTCGCGCCAATTGCAGAAACTGGAGGAGCGCCTGCGATACAGCAGCAGTTTCCTCGACCGCCTCGAAGATGTCGGCATCATCAGTCCGGAGAGCGCTCGCGACCTGGATCTTGTTGGCCCATTGGGGCGCGCATCCGGTCTCGCTCACGACTTGCGCCGCGCTTGTCCCTATGGCGGTTACGAACGCTACCGTTTCGAGGTGCCTTGCGAGAAAGAAGGTGATGGATTTGCCCGATTGCGCGTGCTCTTCTCCGAGGCGCAACAATCCGCGGGGTTAATTCACCAGGCAGTCGAGTCGTTGGAACCCGGTGAGACTTGCGCGCCAGTCACGCAGGCTGATGCAGGCGCAGCATCGGGATGGGTTGAGGCCCCCATCGGCGCGGCGGTGCATTGGATAAGGCTGGACCGCGAACAGAAGGTGGAACGTTACCGGATCTTATCTCCGTCTTTCCGAAATTGGCTGGGCCTTCACGTGGCGGTGGAGGACTTTGCGTTTCAGGATTTCCCCATCATTTTGGCAACCTTTGGGTTGTCTGCATCAGAGTGCGATCGTTAGATCGTTACACTGTTAGGAGCGGCAATCGATGAGCTCGTGGTTCTGGCACGGAGTACGAAGAGGCATTCAGACAACGCGATATCCTGGAGCGCCCGAAACAACCGCGGGTGTTTCACCCGGACGGCCCTTACCAACAACCTTTGCTTCCCCGGAGCAAGCATTCCAGGCTGCGTCAAACTGTCCCGTAGGTGCGATCACGGCGAGCGAGAACATCGCGACGGTAGATCTCAGGACCTGCGTGTGGTGCCAACGCTGCCACTTTGGCAGTTCGAATCTTCTCAACTGGGACGCGAGCTATGAATGGGCACAGACACCAGCGACAAGAAAAGATTATTCCGGGCTGCACAGCGCTTTTGGCCAGTCGCTCCACGTCATGGTGGTGGATGCAGGAGATTGCGGAGCCTGTCTGCACGAGGTCAAGCAATTGAACAATCCGTTGTACAACATGCACCGGCTGGGCATCTTTCTGTCCGCCACTCCACGGACTGCCGATGTCCTGCTCGTGGTCGGGCCCATAAGTGAGAACATGCGGGGACCGCTGCTGAAGACCTATGAAGCGATGCCGGAGCCGAAGCGTGTTCTGGCTGTCGGAACTTGCGCCATCACAGGAGGTGTTTTCGGAAAGAGCTTCATGTCTGCTGGTGGCGTGGGTATGGTCTTACCCGTCGATGTGGAAGTACCCGGAGATCCTCCTCCGCCGCTTGCAATCTTGCACGGTCTGCTCGTCGTGGCAGGCAGAAAAAAGCCAACAACTGCTCCCTCGCAGACACGAGAGGAGGCCTGAGATGGCTGCGTATGCCGGCGCCGCTCTTCTGCTCTTTTTCGCTCTGTGCGCAACCGGGCTGATCCTGTCGTCGGTATTTCGCGGCAAGTATGCCTCGCTGGCCATCGCCCCGCGGGTGGTGACATGGTTCGGGACGCTCTGCTCCATTCTCCTGATGGCCGGGGCGGGTCTGCGTCTCGCAGCCGGAGCGGATTTCCATCTGAATCTTTGGACGCTCAACGGTTTCGGAACACTGTCTCTTCATCTCGATGCACTGTCAGCAATTTTTCTCTTCGCGGCTGGCTTGGTTTATCTCTCCTGCTGTTTTTTTGCTCCAGACTACCTCTCCCGAGATAAGTACCCTGCTGGCCGCTATGGCTTGCTCCACTTCGCTCTGATGGCTTCTGTGGTTTTGATCCTCACTGCGGGCGATGTTCTCACCTTCCTGATCAGTTGGGAGTGCATGTCGATGTTGTGTTACCTGCTCGTCAACTACGAGCAAGGACCTGAAGGCGACTCGACCGCTGGCTACATCATGCTCGCTATGAGCGAGGCAGGATTCCTGGCAGTGGTCATCGCGTTTCTTATCGCCGGAAACGCCGCTGGGGGATATTCGTTTGCCGCCCTGCGGATAGGGGCTGCTCATTTGTCGGGTACGGCGACGTGGGGAGTGTTTCTTCTGGGATTCCTCGGCTTTGGCGTCAAGGCGGGCCTGGTGCCGCTGAATTTCTGGTTGCCGAGATCGTACACTGCGGCACCGCCCGTTTTCATCCCCGTGTTCGCGGGGGTGACTTTGAATCTGGGTTTCTATGGAATCCTGCGTCTGAACGCGGACCTGGTTCCCGGCCACGGCATTGGACCGGGCCTGGTCGCTCTCGTAATCGGAGCCGTGACCGCGTTAGTGGGCATTCTGTATGCCACCACCGAGAACGACCTGAAGACCATGCTGGCGCACAGTTCCATCGAAAATGCCGGCATCATCGTGGCGGGGATCGGAGCGTTTTTGGTATTCCGCAATTCCGGAAACGCAGTCCCGGGTGCCCTTGCGCTCACTGCCGCGCTTTATCACATGCTCAATCATTCCACATACAAGGCGCTGCTCTACCAGGGCGCAGGCCACATTGAAGCCGCGACTGGCACAAGAGACATGGATCGACTGGGCGGCCTAATCCGCTCTTTGCCGGCCCTGTCGATCGTATTCCTGGTTGGATGTCTCGCCATCGCGGCGGTGCCGCCCTTCAATGGTTTTGTGAGTGAATGGTTGACCTTGCAGACCTTTCTTCGCAGCGCGCTGCTTCCATCGGCCGCAGTCAAGATCATCTTCGCCCTTTCCGGTGCCATCCTGGCGCTGACGGCCGCGTTGGCCGTCACTTGTTTCGTGAAGACTTACGCCATGAGCTTTTTGGGAACACCACGCAGCAGTTGGAAATTAAGTGGAGCCGAATTCGCGCGCAGGCCACGGTTTTCGCTGACGCTTCTGGCGGTCGCTTGTGTTCTTCTGGGAGTGCTGCCAACTTATGTCATACCTGCTTTGAACTGCGCAGTGGAACCACTGGCGGGAGCGAGTGCGACCGCTTCGCTCGTTCCGCCGTTCTTTACAGCGACGCAAGCGAACCAACAGCTTCCCCCAGCCTTCCTTGCGGACTTTCATAACCTGGGAGCACAAACCGGAGCCCGATGGGTGCCCGGTCGCGGTCTCGTGATCCTACTGCGAGGCGGAGAACAAAATCCGGTGGTCTTTGCCATGTCTCCTTCTTACAGCGTCGTGGCGTTGACGATTCTCCTGCTGCTCGCGTGGTTCATCACCACGCGCCTCACTCGTAAACGCTCGCTCGTCAAGAATGAAGTCTGGGCCGGTGGCATACCGACTCTGTTGCCCGAAATGACCTATACAGCGACAGGATTTTCCAACCCCGTGCGCGTCGTGTTTCAGGCGATTTTCCGCCCGAATATCGTCGAGGACACCCGCGAAACGGTGGCCGTGCATTTCCGGACGGCAATCCGGCGACGCCGCGATGAGACGCACCTCGTGGACCGCCTCTTCTTTCATCCCGTAGGAATGATGGTGAACTCTGTCGCGAGACTACTGGCAGGAATGCACCATGGACGTTCTGAATGCTTACGTTGCGTACGTCTTAGGTTTTCTGATCCTGATTCTCGTTCTCTATCGCATTGGTTAAGAAGCGGAAGGCTTAAGAACCGTGTCCCACCCGTCGCATGACATCATCGCAGGCGAACACACCCCGAAGGAATTCAACACCATCATCGAGATTCCGATGGGTTCCAGGTTAAGTACGAATTGGACAAAGAAACCGGCTCGATAAGAATGGATCGCCTTCTCCATGCCGCAGTCTTCTATCCAGCCAATTATGGATTCATTCCGCAGACACTCGCTGAGGACGACGACCCTTTGGATGTTCTGGTGCTATCACCACAATCGGTAGCGCCGCTAACCATCATTGCGGCTCGCGCCATTGGACTGATGACTATGATGAGCGTTGCGCTCCTCTTTTGACATTGCTTCGTCGCAGACATTCATCGTGATTGGGTACGAGGCATGCCGCAACGGGCCTTGTACCACTTTGGGGTTGTTGTTGTTTTGGCGCGGAAGGGCCGTGTAGGAGTGGAGCAATGTGTGCCATCCCTAAATCTCGATCCCGGTTTTCGCCGCGACTGGCTTGATGTGATACTGCATTATCCGACTCGTAAACCCGATCCTCCGGGTGTCGGTGGGGCATCAGCTTAACGCCGTGGGGTACTCGGACCCTGATCGTGTAGGGGCCGGCCTCCGAGGGCTGACCGACGATGACAGCCAGGCGGACCGAAGGTGGGAATGCCGCGAAGGGCTTCCAGTCGATGTTTTCGGACAGGACCGACTTGAAAAGCACGCAGCGGTTCAACGCTTCTGGTACGGGTGGAAGATGTAGTCCTTCGCCTTTACTGGAGCATGGCAGGCGTATCCGCAGTCTGAGGGGCTCTTGGGATCGGCCGCGAACTTGTCCGATGCGGCATCGTAGTTGAACACCGCGTAGCCCCACCCGCCGCTTTTCGGAAATCTCTTGCTGTCCTTTTCCATGACGAAAGCTTCCTTAAAGACGTCAGGCACATCTACGACGAAGGGAGCTTCCGTGCTCTTTTTCGGCGTCCACTGGAGCTTCACGACCTTGGAACCATCCGGGAAAGGCTTGCCGTTAAGCGGAATGCCGGCCTTGAACGCCCTGATCATGGTCGGATTACCAATGATCACCTTGAGCCTTTCGTCGGTGTGGGCAGAAGAGATGACTGCCCAGTCTTCGTATCCCCGGAAGTCGGAGAACGCGATTCCGCTCGGCGATTTCAGCGAGTACTTGTCGTTGCTTTGGGTTTGCCCGAAAAGGACCACGACGCCGAGGACGGCGAGGACCGCCACGGCTGTCGCGACGATGGTGAAGCCGCCGATACGTTTCACGGCGGCGCGTGATTCTATCCTCTGTTCTTGTTGTTCTTGCGGCGCAGATTTCTTCAAAACTTCAGACATGGTGTGTTTTCCTCACAAATAAGGTTTACTGAGCCCCATCCACGCACATCTTGAACGATTGCAATTAAGCCAGAGGTCACGGGAGTAAAGCAATTGGACTATAGTATCGGCGACACCTTCGTATCAAGCGTGCTGGAGGACGGCTTCCTTCGCTTTGATCGATTTTCAGGCTGGCTGGATGGAGAAAAGCCGTATGCCTCACGCATGAACACACGGCTGTCGATACGAAAGAATGGGCAATACCATCGTCCAATTGCGCGGACGGTTTTGTTCTGGCTGAATGGTCAGGAAACAAAATTCCATGGCAACTATGAACGCACCTACCAAACTCACACAGATGAACTCAACTGCGAAACCGGCACAGATTCGCGTGGCGCGGCGGTCGCCCGAATATTGGCGTGTCACGATCGACAACCCGCCGATCAACGTCATGGGGCCCGAGATGGTCAAGCAGTTCCAGGAAGTCATCAACGCTCTGGAGGCCGACGAGGAAGTACGGGTCGTGGTCTTCGACAGCGCGGTCGACGACTACTTCCTGAACCACTCGGATTTCACGGGCAAGATTGAGGACCTGACCTCGCTGCCGGAAGGTCCCACAGGCTTGCCGCCGTGGCCGGACTTTCTTGTGCGTCTGACCCGCTTGCCGGTTGCGTCCATCGCCCTCATCCGCGGGCGTGCTACCGGCAACGGCAGCGAGATCACGCTGGCCTGCGACATGAGTTTTGCCAGCCGCGAGAAGGCCATCATCTCGCAATGGGAGGTGGGCGTGGGGATGGTCGCCGGCGGCGGCCCCATGGCCCGGCTGCCACGACTCATCGGTCGAAACCGCGCCCTCGAGGTGCTCTTAAGCTCGGAAGACATCAGAGCAGATCAGGCCGAGGCTTACGGTTATATTAATCGCGCCCTGCCGGACGCCGAGCTGGATGCATTCGTAGAGGCGCTCGCGACGCGGATCGCCAGGTTCGACAAATGGGCGATCGCCCAGACCAAGCGCCTCGTCAACACCAGCCTGCCGCCGGACGTTGAGCTCGGTGCTGGGTGGGAGGCGTGCATCGCTTCGCTCGGTCGACCTGCCGCCCAGGAGGGGATCAAGGCGCTGATGGAGCGCGGCTTCCACAAGCCGGGGGATGTCGAAAATCGGCTCGGATACTACCTGAGCCAAATTGCACGCTAGGGAGCGGGACTCCGAATACCGTATTTGTAGTGAGCACTGTATCGAAAGGAGCTGTCAATGAACGCCGTACAAGTCGAACAGAAGAGCTATGAGATGCCCCCGCGCGAGGGGATCAGCATCGCGCATTTTCTCACCGTCGCCGACGTCGAGCGATCGGCTCGCTACTACGAAAAGGTCTTCGGCGCTCGCATTCTCAGCATGGGGGACGGCAACGCGCCCCCGTACCTTCAGCTGGCGAATATCTGGATGATTTTGAACGTAGGAGGCGGGCCGACTCCGGATAAGCCGACGGTAACTCTCAGCGTACCCGACCCGAATCACATCAACAGCTTTATGAATTTTCGCGTTGCCGATATTCAAGCTTGCTACAAACTATGGAAAAATCGAGGAGCCGAGTTCATCACGGAGCCGATTCCCAAGTACGGCGAGATACGCTGCTATATCCGCGATCCTGACGGCTACATTATCGAGGTCGGACAGAGCACAACCCTCACCTACGGTTAACGCTTGTGCGGATTAGGATGCCGGCTCGCGCTAGTCTTGGCGCTTCCGCCGATCTTTGCCTTGAACAGTCAGTCGCTCTGACATCGAAAGGAGCACCAGATGGACCGCACAAATGGAAAGGAAACCACGCCCGTGACCGCGCCTGTCGCGTCGAACACGCCTGAGTCGAACACGCTAAGTGTCAATGTTTTTACCGCTCCGGGCAAGACTATGGTCGGCGAGCGCCCAAAGCCCTTCGGCGAAGCGCTCGGCTTTGACCCGATCACGTCGACTTTAATCTTCGGCGAGTACGATGCGGTGCTGGTGGACGCAATGGGGACGGTGGCTGAGGCGGAGGCTCTCGCGGATTGGGTCGCTCTGCACAACCGCAACCTGGAAACCATCTATATAACGCACGCCCATTTCGACCACTTCTACGGTCTGAGCATTCTGCTCGACCGTTTCCCGGGCGCTCGGGCGATAGCAACGCCGAATGCAGTGAAAGCCATGCAGATGTCTTTCACTCCCACGGTGGAGCGGTTAGCCCGCCGGATGTTTCCCGGGCAGGTGGCCACTAAGCTGGTTTCGCCGGAACCCTATGAGCCCGACACGTTCACTCTCGAGGGCCACGAATTGCGCATCATCAAGCAGGGCCGCACCGATAGTCCCGATTCGACGTCTCTCATACGTTCCATCGATCGGCCTGGTCGTCGCTGGCGACGTTGTATACAACCAATGCCGCATGTACGTCGGCGACACCACGCCCGATAGCCGAAAGAATTGGATCGCGGACGCTGGATCGGTTAGCGGCGCTGAACCCGACGATGGTTGTTGCCGGTCACAAGAAGACTGGCGCGCCCGACTCTCCCTCGACGATCCAGGAGACCAAGCGTTACCTCGAGGATTTCGATCGGCTGCAGAAAACCGCGAAATCCGACCGGGAGCTGTTCGATCAGATGACGGAGCTGTACCCGCATTGGGTGGCCAATCAGTCGTGGCTGATGTTTGGATTCCCAGGGGCATAACTCGCATCAACCGCGGTAGGCGGTCCTCACGCACTTTAGAGGAATCCGCGGACGATGAGCTAGCTCATATTCAGGAACACAGAATTCGATTTCAAAAAGGAGAACAACAATGGCAGCTAAAGGAAAAGTCTTAGTGCTGGTATCGAGCGGTCGCGGTTTGCCCTTGAAGGATGGCAAGGTTTATACCGGCGCCGGATACTACCTCAACGAACTAACGGTTCCGGTTCGCGCCCTGATGAAGGAGGGTTACGAAATCACCTTCGCCAACCCCAAAGGCAACGCGCCGCAAGTGGATGTGCATTCCGAGGTCGCCGATTTCTTCGGCGGGGACGCGGCCAAGCTTGAGGACTATATGTTATTCCGCGACGGCCTGACTGGGCTCAGAGATCCAAGCCGCATCGCGGACGTTGTCGCATCGGGCCTGGATCAATATGACGCTGTTTTCGTCCCCGGCGGCCATGGCCCGATGATCGATCTTCTCGATGATCCCGACGCTGGCACCGTGATGAGACACTTTCATAAAACATCCAAGCCTACGGCAGTGCTCTGCCATGGCCCGATTTCACTTCTCTCGGCTCTTCCGAATTCGCGGGAGGTGGTCGCCGCGCTGAGTGTGGGCGATGTCGCAGGAGCGCACG
This sequence comes from uncultured Acidobacteriaceae bacterium, assembly GCA_963719575.1. Lineage (GTDB taxonomy): Bacteria > Acidobacteriota > Terriglobia > Terriglobales > Acidobacteriaceae > Sulfotelmatobacter. Next base: position 63,777 of record CAVRCN010000010.1, on the reverse strand, counting down.
CCAAGGCGCAGGGTTGGATCTATTCTGGATATAAGATGACTATCTTTTCGACAGCGGAAGAGCAGCAGCGGGAGCCGCAGGAGATCGGTGGCAAGGTTCTCTTCTACCCGGACTTCGCCTTGCGTACGGCGGGCGGTGACGTAAGCGTGCTCGCTCCATGGTCGAGCTACGTCCTTCAAGATCGCGAGCTGATCTCAGGTCAGAACCCGTTCTCTGATCACGCGCTTCTGAACCTTCTTCTCCCGGCACTCGAGGAGAGGAAGAAAGTGGTTTCAGCGGCATGAGAATCAGAGGGAAACCGGGGCGAAAAACCGGGGACAGACGGGACGTTTCCCTTTTTTACGATGGAAATTGGTAAACGTCCCGTCTGTCCCCAGTTTTATGTCCCCAGTTTTAGTTTTTGTCACAGCGTTTCCCTTGGATGGAGGGACAAGAGATGGATTGGAAACGGTTGGTGCAGTTTGCGCTGCAGGGTAATAGTGATCTGGAGCAATATGCCATCCTGCTGGTGCGCGTTTCGATCGGGCTGTTCTTCGCCCTCTCCGGGGGGAACAAATTGTTTGTCGCCGGCGGCACGAAACCTGTTTACGACACGCTGGTTAAGGCCAAAATCCCGTTTCCCCGCCAGACGGCTTATTTCGTGGCGGGCGTCGAGTTCGTTGGCGGATCCTTGCTCGCCGTGGGGTTCCTTTCGAGCGCGGCCAGCGTGGCTTTATTGATCGATATGATCGTCGCCACCCTGACCGAGGCGATTTCCACCCTCCCGAAAGGACTTTCGCCACTTAACTGGCTCGACGATTTCCTCTACCTTCCGGAAGTCCTGTACGTGCTCTTCTTTGTGTGGCTGATCTGCTCTGGTCCGGGAGAGTTCAGTGTCGATTACTGGCTCGCCGGCAAGTTGCTGGGGTGATCGATCGACGAGGCTATTGCCAGTCGGGCTCTCTTAATCGCCGGCGAGCTTTTCGGGCGGCTAGTTTAGGAACGATTCCCAGTTGGCTGGCACCCTTCCTTCGGGTCCAGGAGTGGGCTGATTTTTTGGATGCGAATGGGGCGGAAGCAACTCCACACCCTTGATCATTCCCTGCTTCTCGTAATCGTAGAACCAGTCCTCACCCGGCTCGAAGCTGGCAATGATCGGATGCCCTGTTGCTGCCGCATGTTTGGATGCATGCTGACTCGGAGAACTGTCACAGCATCCGATGTGCCCGCACTCGGCACACCGGCGGAGATGAAACCACCAACCTGTCGGTGAGGCGAGGCATTCCACACATCCGTCTCCGCTTGGCTTCGAAGCGGAGTTGATTCCGCGCCGATCTTTCTTCATTTCGATTCCCTTCAGACGATGCATGTCCAGAGCAACGAGTTTAAGCCACCAGCAAGATCTTCCCGACACCACCCTTTTCTGCCGTTGCTTGAGCCTCGGCCGCTTCACGGAGTGGCAGTTTCTGGCTGATCGGGATTACCAGCTTGCCATCTCGCACTGCTTCGGCCATGAACTCAAGCGTCTTCCTGTCGAATTTTGAGAATACGTGCACCACCTTTACAGATGGGTACTTCGCGGCGTTCTGCGGCGCATCCACAACCGATGCATACACGCCTCCCGGTTTGACCTTGGCGATCAGCTTCTCGGCGGTTCTTCCGCCGACCGTATCCGCAACCGCATCGAGCAGCGGAAGATTCGCAATCGCAGTGTCGTCGTCGGTTGCGACCACCTGATCTGCGCCGACGGTCTTCGCCTCATTGATCTGCCTCTTCAAAACCCCCGCAATCACAATGGCCCCGCGTTCCTTCGCAGTGAATACCGCCGAACGCCCGACATTTCCAGCAGCGCCTACGACTAGAACCGTCTGGCCCGCTTTGATTCCCGTAGCGGACATGAGCTGGTTGCCGGTCGTCGTCACCAGCGGAAGCGCGGCCGCCTGAATCAAGTCGAGTCCCTTGGGGACTTTCGCCAGGACCGCTGCTTTCACGACACAAAGCTGGGCGTAGGTATTGTCCGCCATCGCGAACACCTGGTCGCCGACGGAAAAGTCTTCCACTCCCGGCCCAACTTTCACCACCGTCCCCGCCATATCGACTCCGATGAGGCCCGGGAATTGGAGGGGATAAAAATCCTTCGTTAACCCGGCACGCCGCTTGTAGTCGATTGGATTCACGCTCGCGGCGGCGACCCGCACTAGCACTTCGCCCGGGCCCGGAACCGGGTCAGGGTAGTCTTCGAACTTGAGTACTTCAGGACCGCCATATTGGTGAACGACAACAGCTTTCATATTTCATCTCCTTGTGCCGCGCAAACAGGCACTCACAAATCTTAGATGAGTGAAGCTAGAATTGGTCGTCGAGCAATGCAATTCCGGAGTTCGAAGCCGTCGGCACAGGCATGGCGAAGCAATTTGGTGAGAGACGGCCGGCTGATTCTCGCGTCAACACTAGCCGGTCCTCGCTAAAGTTCGGTATTTCGCCCACTTCATCACGTCCCAGATCTCGCACTGCAAATAAAAACCTGACGAGATAGAAGGTACTATCACTCCTGCGCTGACGGCATCGTGAACCAGTTCATGCACCGCTTCGTAGCCCGGAATCTGCACCCGCTTGGCGAGTTCGATCAGTTCTCGTGCGGGAAGTTCGCATTCAGCAATCATCGAAAGCAGTAACATGAGGCCGTCAGGACCCGCGAACCGGTCAAGAGCCAATCCCTCGACGATGCCGCGGTTCTTTCTGAATTCGTCCCGCGGATTGTACCGACATCCGTATGGTTCTGGCCACCTCTGGCTCGTACTGCGACGGTGCACTAACCGCAGACCGCTTACTTTCGGTTTTCCCTTAGCGTCCTCTGCCGCAAGCCACTCTACCCAGCCAGCCTGCAGATCTGACACAAGTTCGCCGCAACTATCACATCGCCAACCTAATCGGAGGGATTTTTCTCTGGGCATTCCATTCACCAACATCACAGATATCCATAGGATCTTCCCACTAGCTCTTCACTCGGCGTTCGCGCGTGGCAGCGCCTTCGGCAACAGCCTCCTTTCTATTCTTCTGGGGATGAATGCCCAGATCGTGCCACGACGTTTCTGCGAGGTTGACTTGGTAGTAGTTCGCGGCTTTCTCAATGTTCGCGAACGCCAAAGCACGGTCGGCATCGGAGACATCGATAACTTGATCGAACCGTGCGACCGCGTTACGCACATGTTGTGCGTCGGTCAGTGGTTCTTTGCGCTGCTTCGGAAATGCGTAGACGCTGTCGGGCAAGTCGCTCTGCGTCGTCAGCGTTCCGTGCTTTTCGTGAGGTTTCCAGGTTGCTTCCGGCATGTTTTTGCCATCCTTTCTTTTCTTTAAATACTTGGCTCGAGGGCGAGCGCAGTGTCCACCATTCGTTCCCCCTAAAGTCGCGAGTGAGTCGATTACCTCCCAGTTGATAGATGCATTTTTCCGGATGTCAGTTGCGCATCGAACAGTTTCAGGCACGAACTCACGACTTGCTTCAAACCTACGACTGGCAATGATGCTGCAATCGCGATCGACAATGCCGGGCACTCGGCTGACTTTATTCCCCACAATCGATAAGGCGCGGAACTCTCACTTCGGGTGAAGTGCCAAATTAACGGCCTCAAGCAGCGCCGCGTCGCTGAATGGCTTGAACAGGCACTCCACTGCTCCTTGTTCGAGTAGTCGGGTGCGGACACAGTTATCAATGCTAGCGGTGATGAAGATGACTGGAATCTCCAGCCCGCGGCGAGACAATTCCCGTTGGAGATCCGGTCCGGACATGCCTGGGGGCATGGAGACATCCAGGATGAGACATCTAGTCTGGTCGACGCAATCGGATGAAAGGAACGCCTCCGCCGAGGGGAACGCCTGAGCCGAGTAGCCGAACTCCCGCACCAGGTCGGGCAGCGACTCCCGCACGGATTCATCATTATCGACCACGGATACGAGCTCACGCCTGATCATCACAGGTTGTTCACGCCCTGTGACGCGAGCATGCTCGCGTTGATGGAGCAGGTCAATTACACCTTGGTATCGGTTTCACGTTACCCGCGCTAGAGCTCATCTTGTCTAGGTTGATTGGCGACCGCACTGACCGAATTGGTCGCCCCCAACCGGACTTGGCGCCAGGTTGAACTCGCGGGCATTTTGTTTTCCAGCGGGCTTAACGACTCGACGACACCAGCATATGCCGCTTCAACGTGGACTGTCCCTGATCCCTCACGTCCGGCATCGAAGTGCGCAAAGTCCGCGGACGATCGAGGAATGGAGAACGAAAACGCGGCTCCCGGACCCTCATTCAGCGTCGCCCATAGACGACCATGATGACTCTCGACAATGGAGCGACTCACCGATAACCCGATTCCCATACCGCCGCTCTTAGTTGTGTAGAACGGTTCGAACAGCTTTTCCACGCCGTGAGCCTCGATGCCAACGCCCACATCTCGCACAGTCAGTCGCGCACGATCGCCTTCTCGTTCGGTTCTAATTACCAATTGCCGCGGACGATCGTCCACGCCGCTCATCGCGTCTGAGGCGTTCAAAACGAGGTTCAGAATGACCTGCTGAAGCTGCACACGATCGCCTGTGACCAGAGGAAGGTCGTCGGCAAGTTCAAGCCGCAGAGTTACCCGGCTGGTTTGAAGTTCACTCAATGACAGCGCAATCACCTCGCGTGTGGCCTCATTCAGATCCACTGATTCCGACAAGGAATCCTTCTTGCTATAGAGCGCGCGCAATCGAGTAATCACATCAGACGCACGATTGCCGTCGCGAATCGTGCGCCGCGCGGTTTCCCGTGCGCCCTCGACATTGGGAGGATCAGCGGCTAGCATTCGCATACAGGTGCCGGCGTTGGTGATGATGCCGGACAGCGGCTGGTTGAGTTCGTGGGCGATCGACGCCGTCAGCGTTCCGAGGGTCATCACCCTGGCCACATGGGCAAGTTCCGATCGAGCCTTGTCGCGTGCCTCTTCGGCCAGCCTGCGCGCCGTGACATCCTGTACCGAGGCAATGTACTCCAGCTGACCATCCTGGTCCTGGGTTGCATGAGCTACAGCATGCATGTACTTGATCGAGTGGTCCGGCATCAGCAAGCGGAACTGCCATTCAAAGTCGTGGCCGCCATCTCGTTCCTGGTCCACCATCTTCATTTTTTCGATCAAACTGACGTCTTCCGGATGGACACGTCTACGGATCAATTCGAGCGTCACGGGCGTACCAATCTCAAGCTCGTAGATGCGATAGAGCTCCGCCGACCACGTAATTTCGTCTGTCGCCACGCGCCAGGAGAAGCTGCCGATTTGACCGAGATGTTGACCTTCCGCGAGGAATGCCTCGCTGCGCCGCAAAGCGTACTCGGCTCGCTTTTGCTCGCTCAAATCAAGCACGAAAGCGACACCTTCCCGCCCACTTTCTTCGAAGGTTGCGCCGCCAAGCAGTACAGGCACTCGGCTGCCATCTTTCCTGAAGTACTCCTTCTCGAAGGGTTGAAACATGCCGGTCGCCTTCAAATCAGCTACCGCCCGTTCGGCATAACCACGCCATTCGGCCGGCGTCAGGTCCGCCCAGCGTACGCGACCGGAGGCTAGATCTTCACGGTCGTACTGCACCATGCGGAGAAATGCTTCGTTGGCTCCGGTGATTGCACCTTCGAGATTCCACATAACAATTCCGACAACATTGGCCTCGACCAGACGTTGAATCTTGGCTTCCAAACCACTCGCCCGCTGACGGACTTCTGCTTCCGTCTTTTCACGCTCGGCCACCTGAATTTTGAGCTCTTCTATGTGTGCCAACGCTTGATACGCGGAAGACGCAAATCTCCCGAGAGAGGCCATGACCCGGTCATCCTCCGCATCGAACTTGCGGCGATCGCTATGCATGATTCCCCATATGGTTCCCACCGCCTTGCCATCGACGTAAAACGGGACCAGCAGGCACTCTTCGGCTGCCGGATTGACAGGCATCAAATAGGGATAACGCCGTTCGAAGTGGGTGAACAGCAGCGTACGATTTTGATCGAGCACGTCACCGCAGGGCCCAAAATCGCGCGGGGTTCCACCACCGACGTGGGGATTCCACATGCCGGAGATGGCTGGCCAATAGAACCTCTCGCCATCAACATGTGGCGTTTTGGCGTCCCTCGTCAGCAGGCTCAGGCCGGCAGAGTCACACTGCGTAATATCCTGGATCGTCTCTGCAAGTGTCCGAAAAATGGTAGTCGGCGTGTCAGCCAATGCACTCACCAGCTTCACCAGCGCCTGGTTCTCCTTTTCATAATCGGGCGGACGCGATGGGCGGCGTTGCAGCTCTTCTGTGCAGAGGATCGATTCCAAAGAGGCGGTTGGAACTAAACTGTCCAGTGGAACATCATGCGATTTGCCAGAGTTGACCATGTTCTCCCCCACATCTGCGGGTTTACAGGGCTCGAAAGCTCAAGCGTCAACAACACCCTCCACACTCTCTTCAGCTTTGGATCGGGCGGCATTCGCGAATTCGTCCGCATCACGAATTTACTGCGGCAGTTGTTAGGCCGCAGCCATCCTTACGAGAACGGGCCGAAGTTTCGCGGCCATTCTCACCAAGTCGGCAAGCGAATCGGCCTTCATCTTCTGCATTACCTTGCCGCGGTGTGCCTTCACCGTGATTTCGCTGATACCGAGTTCCCCACCAATCTGTTTATTCAACAAGCCAGCGACCACGAGCGCCATAACCTGCCGTTCGCGACAGGAAAGAGACGCGTAATGGCCCTCGATCACCCTCATCTCCGCTTCCCGGCTCAGAGCAACGCGGCTGCGTTCGAGGGCGGCCCGGATGGCGCTCAAAAGCGCATCTTCACCGAATGGTTTCGTCAAGAATTCGATAGCCCCCGCCTTCATGGCTTGGACCGTCATGGGGACGTTCCCGTAGCCTGTGATGAAGATGATCGGCATGTCCGTCCGTTCGGCGGCGACGCGCTTCTGCAGCTCGAGACCATTAAGTCCTGGAAGAGAAAAATCCAGAACTAGGCAGCTCGGAACGAGAACTCGGGGACGGGTAAGGAATTCTTGGCCGGAAGCAAAGGTCTCCGCCTGCCAGCCCTCGCAGCGGATCAATAATTCCAGCGATTCGCGCACTGAGATGTCATCGTCGACCACGAAGACGATCGGTCGTACGTCGAACAGAGGTGGTGCTTGCGATTCACGGCAAAATGCGTGCGTTAAACTCATATTTCACTCCTCAGTTTTGCCCTCGCAATCGTTCCGGTGGAAGCTCCCCAAGGCTGAACGAATGGTTTGGAGAAGCTGCTCGTCGCTAAAAGGCTTGCCCAGGAAAGCGGAAGCGCCCGCCTGCAGCGCTCGCTGAAGGGAATCTTTACTCTCGAAGGCGGTGATGAAGATAATAGGAATGCCGCAGTCCGCGGCAGCGAGGTGGCTTTGAAGCTGTAACCCATTCATGCCAGGCATCTGCAGGTCAAGGATGAGACACGAGGTATCGCGTAAATGGCCGGACCTAAGGAAGGTTTCGGCAGATTCAAAAGCCGCCGCTCGAAAGCCAAAGGACTCGATGAGCAGCATGGTGGTCCTGCGAACTGACTCGTCGTCGTCAACTACCGAGATCAGACTCTCTGTCACTCTGAACTCCTTACTGACCTGAAGGTATTCGAAGAGAGAGAAAGAATCTATTGGGCGTTGGTAGATCCAGGTCCTAAAAAGGACGATGCGAGTAAGCCTTCGCTTACGAGGCTTTTTCCGAGGGGCCTTTGAGCTTCTCGATCATTCTCACGAGGTCAACAAGGGATTCCGCGCGCATCTTCTCCATGGCCCGGCTGCGCTGAACTTTCACTGTACTTTCCGCAGTTCCGAGTTCACCCGCAATCTGCTTATTGAGCATGCCTGAGGAAAGCATGGAGATCACCTGCTGCTCGCGAGATGTCAACGAGTCGAAGCGTTGTTGAATGTCCGTTACCTCTATCTCCTGCTCACGTCTGGCCCGATCCTGCTCCAGTGCAATACGAACAGCGTCCAGCAGATCCTGATCGCGCACCGGCTTGGTGAGGAATTCCACCGCCCCCGCCTTCATGGCGCGAACACTCATTGGAATATCGCCGTGGCCGGTGAGAAAGATTATAGGGATACGAGTGTGTCTCGCCGCTAGCTCACGCTGAATATCGATGCCACTCAACCCGGGTAGTCTGACATCCAGCACCAGGCAACTGGGCACATCTGGCGGTTTCTTATGCAAGAAGGCATCGGCGGAGTCAAACCCCTCAACCTGCAGACCCACGGTGCTTAAGAGGAACTTGAGCGACGAACGGACCGATGGATCATCGTCGACCACAAAAACGACGGAAGCACCAGCCGTCATGAGGGACACCCGCGGGATTCCGGCAGCGTGAAGTAAAACGCAGCGCCGTGAGGAGAGTTGGGCGCAGCCCAGAGGCGACCACCATGACTTTCAACGAGAGAGCGACTGATGGACAAGCCCATTCCCATACCATTCCCTTTGGTTGTAAAGAAGGGAGTGAAGAGGCGATGTGCTTCCACACTAAGGCCAGGGCCGGAGTCGCGTACCGCAACCAGTACGTCCCCAGACTCGTCGATGCGGGATTGCAGGCAAAGTGAACGGGGTCGATTTGTGACCTCAGCCATAGCTTCTATGGCATTCATAATCAAATTCAGCAGAACCTGTTGTATTTGAACCCTGTCGGCCAATACGAGCGGGCGAGCATTCGTCAATTGGCGTTCGAGCTGAACTCGATTCTCATAGATCTCACGGTCAGCAAGAGTTAGCACCTCTTGAATCACCTCGTTTATCTCCAGCTTGTTCCTTTCGGCTGGCGCCTTCTTTATGAATCCGCGGATTCGAGTAACGACGGCACTCGCGCGATTCCCGTCCGCAACGATTTCTTCGAGAGCTCGACGGAGAACCTCAGGTTTGAGGTTACCAGCGGCGAGCAGTCTCAAGCATGCGTTGCTGTTGTTGGTTACGGCGGTCAGAGGTTGGTTGACTTCATGGGCGATGGACGCCGCCAGTTCGCCCATGGTTGTAAGCCTGGAAATGCGGGCAAGCTCTATTTGCGTCATCTGCAAAGCTTGTTGTGCCTGCTTTCTTTCGCTGATATCGCGGATAAAGCCGGTAAATACCTTATTCCCATCTCTAGATACTTCTCCAAAAGAGATTTCCACGGGAAACTCTTGGCCATTTTTTCGCAGAGCGGTCAGTTCCGTGCCTTGCCAGTCGATGTGCCTCTGGCCGGTAGCCAAGTAGCGACTGAATCCTTTCTCGTGCAATTTCCGCAGGAATTCCGGCATTAGGATGGTCAACGGCTTCCCGATCAACTCCGTCGGATCATGCCCAAAGATTCTCACAGTGGCGGAGTTGGCAAACAGAATTGCACCGCGCTCGTCAATGCTGATCACGGCATCAGGGGCGGTTTCGACCAGGAGGCGATAGTTTTCTTCGCTGTAGCAGAGGACCGATTCCTCGCGTTCTCGGTCGGTCTGTGCAGGTTGTCTTTCAGCGGTCATGTTTTGCGAGCTTTACACGACCAAGATATTCTAAATCGAAAGGGGGACTGGGGCCATCATTAGGGGTCGACATTCGATGCAATCTCGTCGTCAAGGAACCGGTGAGGTGCCTTTCGATCACCGCTGGGGCCCAGAAGAGTGGAGCAGATACCAAAGTATCGACGATACTATCGTCCAATTGTTCATCTCCCAAGATTCTGTTCTGATAACTCGCGTCGACCGAATTCAATCGAAATCACCACAATCGTCCGGTGCGTCTGTTGCGGCGGCCAAGACTCTAAGCTGGCTTCAGCTACAAGTGTCAAATAAGCATCTCGGAACGGAGCACATCGCATGAAAGGATTTGCTTACCTGTTGGCTGCACTTGTGGCGCTAACTGGCGTGGTCGTCTACATGGCTCACGCCTCTGCACGCTCCGACGGAGAGGCTGATCCGGTTTTCGGAATCACTATTCCTCCCGGATACCGCGACTGGAAGCTGATCTCTGTGGCCCACGAGGAAGGCAATCTCAATGATCTCCGCGCCCTTCTCGGCAACGATGTAGCGATCAAGGCATACCGCGAGGGGAGGTTGCCGTTCCCGGACGGCACAATCGTCGCACGCCTCGCCTGGAGTTATGTCCCTTCCGAGGAAAACAACAAAGTCTTTGGCCGTTCCCAATCTTTCGTGGCCGGACCCGCTACGAACGTTCAGTTTATGGTCAAGGACTCGAAAAAATATGCCACGACCGGAGGTTGGGGGTTTGCTCAATTCAAAGACGGCAAATCTGCCGACGCGGCGCTGCTCAAAACCTGCTTTCCCTGCCACGAGCCCGTCAAAGCTCGCGACTTCGTCTTCACCCGATACGCACCCTAATCACGGGAAGGTCTTATAGACGTGGAAGAATCGTTTCGCCAATTCGACTTGTGAGGACTGATACGAAGGTTTCGCCAATACTATCGTCCAATTGTTTCGTATCCGCGCTTCTGGTGTGATGCCTTATTGCAGCGGATGTCGTTTACCGAAGCATATTGAACGGAGGAACCATTATGAGACGCTTCACATTCTTCTTGGTTGCAGTTGCAGCGGCCGGCCTCGTCGCGCTCATTGGCCCGGTCCCCGGCCACGCGGACGGACAATCCGCTCCCTACGTTACCGACATCCCTCACGGGTACCGCGACTGGCAGTGGATCTCCTCAGCCCATGAAGCAGGCAACCTGAACAGTTTAGGTGCGGTCTTGGGCAACGATGTGGCGATTAAGGCCTTCCGGGCAGGGAAGCGTCCGTTCCCGGACGGCACGATCATTGCTGCTTTGCATTACCGCAATGTCCCGTCGGAGGAAAACGACAAAGTCTTTGGCCAGGCTCAATCTTTCGTTCCCGGCGTCCCCACGAATATTCAGTTTATGATCAAGGACTCGACCAAGTACGCCGCAACCGGTGGCTGGGGGTTCGGTCACTTCGCGGACGGAAAACCGGGCGACGCGGCGTTTATGAAAAGCTGCTTCCCCTGCCACGAGAAGACCAAAGGGAGCGACTTTGTCTTTACTCGTTACGCACCTTGATGCAGAAAAATAGAGCAGAAGGGAATGAGACGCTGGCATGAAGTCTTCGGACTGCATTCAACCCTTCCATTCTCTCACCACATGCTGCTGACGATTTCTGTCATGCTCGCATCCTTGCAACTGCTTGCCCAGGTCCAGGAACCCCAAGTCCAGAAGTTAAGAAAGGAACAAGCCATGAAGTATCCGACTTTTTATCGCACCGCACAGATCGATGGGCTGTCAATTTTCTATCGGGAGGCTGGTCCGAAAGACGCTCCTACGATTCTCCTGTTGCACGGTTTGCCCTCTTCCTCGCGAATGTTCGAGCCTCTCTTCGCCCGTCTTTCCGATCGCTATCACCTGGTCGCGCCCGATTACCCGGGCTACGGTCACAGCGACTGGCCGGACCCAAAAACATTCGCATACACCTTCGATCACATCGCGGAAATCATGAATCACTTCACCGAAGCGCTCAGTCTCTCCCACTACACCCCCTACATGCAGGACTACGGTGGCCCCGTCGGCTTTCGCATGATCTTGGCCCACCCGGAGCGAGTCGAAGCTCTCATCGTCCAGGACGCGGTAGCACACAACACCGGCCTCGGCGAGAATTGGAAAACGCGGCGCGCATTTTGGTCCGATCGCGCTGCCAACGAAAGCGCGCTGCGCACAAATCTCTTGTCGCTCCCAACTACGAAGTCGCGCCACGCGGGGAACGACCCCAACGTGCAACGCAATAACCCGGATCTCTGGACCGACGAGTTTTATTTTCTAAATCAGCCCGGCCAGGGCGATATTCAAAGCGACCTCTTCTACGACTACCGCACCAACGTCGATTCCTACCCGAAATGGCAAGCGTGGATGCGCGAGAATCAGCCGCGCCTGCTGGTGATCTGGGGTAAGTATGAGTCTTCGTTCGACCCCTCCGAGCCAGAGTCCTATCGCCGCGATGTCCCCGAAGCCGAAGTCCACATCGTCGATGGCGGCCACTTCGCTTTGGACACGGCCGCAGACGAAATAGCCGCACTCGTCCAGGGATTCGTCGGTTCTTTACGCCAGGGCTCTCCGGTGCGGCGAGCAGGGTGAAGCCGCTTTTGAGAGGGACGGTGACGCACTTATGGTATTGGGTTCGCACCTTTAGACTGAAAGGTTGTTTATGTCTGGCAGGAAAACAGCAATCATAACCGGCGCATCTGGAGGTATTGGCGCGGGCTTAGTGGAGGGGTTTCTGAGAGAAGGTTATAACGTCGTCGCAACCTCTCGTGACGCCAATCGAAACTTGACCACCTCAGGCAGCCTGGTTCTCCTCGATGGCGATATCGGCAAGCAGCAAACTGCTGCTCAAGCGGTCGAGGCAGCGATCAAGAATTTCGGAACCATCGATGTTTTGGTGAATAATGCCGGCATCTTCCTGAAAAAGCCTTTCACTGACTTCACTACCGAGGACTTCGAGGCCCTTGTCTCCACGAATCTCCTCGGATTCTTCTACATCACTCAGAGCACTGTAAAAGAGATGCTGAAACAAAACTCGGGATGCGTTGTGAGCATCACTGCGGCGCTTGCCGATCGGCCAATCGCTGGCGTAAATGGTTCGATTTCGATGATTACAAAGGGTGGCTTGAATTCGGCTATCCAGAATCTCGCAATCGAGTATGCAAAAGACGGCATCCGCTTTAATGCCGTGGCCCCCGGCGAAGTGGATACGCCGATGCACCAAAATGACTCCACCGGCTCAACGTTGCAGCCGGCTATGAAAAAGGCGACGGTAAAGGATATTGTCGATGCCGTGCTTTACCTGGCACAGGCAGCCCATGTGAGCGGAGAGATACTCCACGTGGACGGTGCCGCTCCGGCTCGTCGTTGGTAAAAATAAAAGGATGCTAACCAAAAGCTGGACTTCGACGAGGTAGGAATGCCCCGATTGCTTTCAGTAAATGTCGGCCTTCCGCGCGACGTGACATGGAACGGCAAAACCGTCCGAACGTCAGTCTGGAAATCTCCAGTTACGGGACGGCGAATGGTGCGCAAGCTCGATATCGATGGTGATGCGCAAGCCGATCTCGCCGGTCACGGCGGGGAGCAGCGTGCCGTATTCGTCTACCAGATGGATTCCTACTATTACTGGGAGCGGTTCTTGGGCCGCAACGATTTTACTTTCGGCCAGTTCGGGGAAAACTTTACCGTCGAGGGACTTCCTGATAACGAGGTCTGCATTGGCGATCGCTACCGCATTGGCGATGCGATATTTGAAGTAACGCAGCCACGCGTGACCTGCTACCGCATCGGCATCCGCTTGAATGAGCCTCGTATGCCAGCGCTGCTCGTAGCGCATCACAGACCAGGATTCTACTTTCGTGTGTTGCAGGAAGGAGAAGTTGGCGCAGGCGATGACATTGTAAAAATTACTGACGGTCTTACTGGCGGTTCAGAGCGAATCAGTGTGGCCGACGTTGACGCCCTCCTGTATTTGCCGGGACATTCTCGCGAACGATTGGAACGCGTTCTGCGGATTCCTGCACTTAGCAAGGGTTGGCAGAGCTCGTTCCAGGCCATGCTGCAACAAGACTCGAGCTCCAAAGCTACGGTGGGGAATCCGGGACTTGCCGATGAGGAACAAGCGCCGGCATGGCCCGGGTTTCGACAGATGCGAGTCACGAATATTCATAAAGAAAGCGATAACGTAACTTCCTTCGTTCTCGCGCCGATCGACGGGCAGCCTATTCCTGTCTGCCAGGCGGGTCAATTTGTTGTCTTGCGGCTGCTCGTCGATCCGGGCAAACCGCCGGTTCTTCGCAGCTATTCGCTGTCTGACATGCCCGCGGCTGATCATTTCCGCATCAGCGTCAAGAGTGAATTGAACGGCGTTGGAAGTTCGTTTCTGCGCAACCGTGCGCGAGAAGGCGATCAATTGGATGTGAGTGCGCCGCGCGGAAGCTTTACTTTGCGTCCCGGCCAGAGTCCTGTGGTTCTGCTGAGCGCTGGGGTGGGCGCAACGCCCGTGATGTCGATGCTGCACTCACTCGCCGCCGAAAAATCGCAACGAGAGGTCTGGTGGATCTATGGGGCACGCAATCGCGTCGACCATCCATTCGCAGAAGAATCGCGTTCATTGCTGAAACAGCTCTCTCGCGGGCGAGGATACGTTGTGTACAGCAGGCCTGCTGCAAGCGACCAAGTGGGGGCAGACTTCGATGCTCGCGGCCACATTGACACAGCGTTGCTGGAGAAACTTGACGTGTCACCGAATAGTGACTTCTATCTGTGTGGCCCATCTTCATTTTTGCAGAGCATGCGCGATGGGCTGCGAAACTGGGGTGTGCCCGCCGGGAATGTGCACACGGAAATCTTTGGTTCACTCGAGGCTATTACGCCTGGTATGGCGCAGGTGGTTCACACTCCTCACCTGCCACAAGGGGCGCCCGGATCTGGCCCGCCAGTCTCATTCGCGCGCACTGGGATTACCGCCGCCTGGGATCCGAAATTCGCGAGCTTGCTTGAACTGGCGGAAGCGTGCGATGTTCCGGTCAGATGGTCGTGCCGGATTGGAGTCTGTCATACCTGTATGACGGGTCTGATTGATGGATCAATTACTTATAACCCTGAACCGCTGGAGAAGCCCGCTCCCGGGAACCTGCTTGTTTGTTGTTCCCGGCCAAACGCGGGTGTCACTCTCGATCTTTGAGAGCAGATATTGGAGAGCGATCTTTAAGAGAAAATCTTTGAGAGAAACGGGAGGAGTCCAATCATGCGTTCTGATATTGTTCCCGGAGGTAAATTTCCCGACTACCAACTACCCGATCACTCGGGCACACTGCGCAAGCTCAGCGAACTACAGGGCGACGATCCGCTGATCCTCACGCTTGCGCGCGGCCACTATTGCCCAAAGGAGCACCAGCAGCATCTGGAACTCGCCGCGTTCTACCCGAGAATCGCAGTGGCCTACACTCAGATCGCCACCATCGCCACCGACAATCACCATACTCTCCAGGAATTCCGCGCGTCCGTCGGAGCCCAGTGGCCGTTCCTTTCGGACCCCGACCGAACCATCCAGAAGGATCTCGACATCCAGGAGTACACCGACCCCGAGCATAATCCGATGATCCCGCATACGCTCGTGCTCAAGCCGGGCCTCGTGATCTACAGCATCTATAACGGCTACTGGTTCTGGGGGCGTCCATCGGTCGTCGATCTTTGGCGCGATCTGCGAGTCGTGACGAGCGAAATCCGCCCAGACTGGGATCTGAGTGCCCCTGGACTCCGCAAGGCATGGGATGCGGGTGATCTCTCGCTTTTCCACGGGTGGAATAAGAAAGCCAGTGTGGAAAGGAAATAGGAGCGTCCCTTTCACACTCGGCGCTGAAACTCTGGCCGCGATTATTTGAGTCGGCGAACATTGGCGCTGGCGGGTCTACCGTAGGTATGCTGTCGGACTCTCGCTTCGAATGGCTCCGCGATCTGACGACGAAATGCAAGCGGAGCGGTCTAACCGCCCCAACGAATTCTAGGTGTAAATCTTTTCCGCCATCTGCTGCGGGGCAATTACGGATGGGACAACCAAACCCGCGGCTACTAACGCTGAGTACACAGCTCGCTCTGCTGCGAACCAGTCAATGTCAGGCGAACCCAATGGTCGGCCCCTTTCTTCCCAAAGCTTGTAAGCCAGTTTCGCCACGAACTCGTGCCGATCCTCGCCTAGAAAATCCGTGGCGAGTTCCATGGGTTGTTGCTTAGCCGGCGACTTAATTTTGTTGGGCATTGGATTGTTCCTCGAATTCTAGCGCGGGCCTGCTCCGTTAACTGGTTTCTTGTGCGATCGTCGTTGGGACGGTGCCCTCGGATCGTTCCCGAGGTCCTCCACTCACACGTTCGATGATCGAAACCAATTCATCTTTCGTGTTGATCTTTGAGCACGCTGCAATTCACCGCCAAGAGGGCGAGTCATGCCACAGAATAAAAGGCGCCTCCAGCGGCACCAATGCGCCCTCGTGCTGCGGAATGAGGCGCGGAGTGTAGTCCGCGGCCGGGCGAGTGGTCTTGGCAACAGCAGTGTATGTGAAGCCATGCGCCCCAACCAGGCCTTCGCCACGATTCATAGTTAGCGTGATTGGGCCAGCGTCCTTCTCTCCCTCCGCATAGAGCTCGACTCTTACGGCCTCGGGGTTGAGATCGTCAAGAAAGACCTGAACCTGAAAGAGATACTGCTCGCCCTGTTCTTGAACGGTCGCGGAACCGAATCGCAGTGAGGGCCAGTGTTTCGCCAGATCGGCCTGCCAGGCGACCAAATCGACTCCCAGTGAGCCTCGATTCAAGGCACGCTGGCGAAACGCCGCAGCCGCCGAAAGGTAGCGCTCATCGGTATATTGTCGCACTGCACGATTTGCCGAAAAGGTCGGAGTCAACCGAGCCATGCTTTCGCGCATGCGAGAAACCCATCGCCGCGGAACTCCACGCTCGTCGCGGGTATAAAACTCTGGGATAACCTCTCCTTCGAGCAGCGCATAAAGAGTTTCAGCTTCGGTTGCATCCCAAGAAGGATCATTCCCGTGTTCGCGCCCATCGCCGATCGCCCAGCCTACTTCTGGCGAATAGGCCTCCGCCCACCAGCCATCGAGTTCGGAAAGATTCAACCCGCCGTTCACCAGCACCTTCATGCCGCTGGTGCCGCTGGCTTCCCAAGGGCGTCGCGGAGTGTTCACCCAGAACGTCCACGCCTTGAACCAGATGTTCCGCCATACGAACGTCATAGTCGGAGAGGAAAACCACCCGGGATCGAGCTTCCGGGCGGCGGGAAAACTCAACCCACTGGCGGATCATGTTTTGCCCCTCAGCATCTTGAGGATGTGCTTTGCCGGCGAGCACGAGTTGAACCGGGCGCTCACGATTAAGCAGGATGTTAAGGAGACGCGGGGGATCATGCAGGAGGAGGTTGGGGCGTTTGTACGTTGCAAAGCGACGGGCAAACCCCAGAGTCAAAACATTGTCATCGAGTATCAGTGCTGCCTGCGCCAGATCTTCCGGCGATGCTCCCCGAGTGGCTAATTGGCGGACGTAAAGTCTGCGGACATAGTCAACGAGAATCTTGCGGTTATCGGCCCGGAGTTGCCAAAGGTCGGAGTCGCACACAGCCGCAATATCCTTCTCCATGTTTGCCAGGGTTTCGCGCCAACGGTTCTTGCCGCACGACCGTTCCCACAGGCGATCTGCTTCGGCAGAGTCCCACGTGGGCACGTGCACTCCATTCGTCACATGCGTCACCGGCACTTCTGTTTCTGGCCATCTTGGAAACAGGATCTGGAAAATCCGCCGGCTCACTTGACCATGCAATTTACTGACACCGTTGACGGCGCCGCTGCCGCGGATCGCCAGGTAGGCCATATTGAACGGTTCGGACGAATCGTGAGGATTCCTCCGACCGAGTGCCAGAAACTCCTCAAACGGAATCGACAGTTTCTCCTCAGCATACTTCCCGAGGTATTTCTCGATCAGGCTGGGGGTGAAGCGGTCAAAACCCGCCTCCACCGGAGTGTGAGTTGTGAAAAGGTTGCCGGCACGAGTGATCGTCAGCGCCAGGTCGAACGGAATTCCGGTGTCTTCCGTATAGGAACGCGCCCGTTCCAGCACCGCGAACGCGGCGTGACCTTCATTCAAGTGGCAGACTTCGGGATGCAATCCGAGGGCCCGGAGGAGCCGCCAGCCTCCAATACCAAGGACCAACTCCTGTTTCAAACGCAACTCCGGACCACCGCCGTAAAGTTCCGTCGCAATGCCGCGATAGGTCGCAGGGTTCGCCGGATCGTTGGTGTCGAGCAAATACAATTTCGCCCTGCCGACCTGCACCTGCCAAACTCGAATCCACAACTTAAAGCCAGGCAAAGGAAGGACTAGGCGCAGCCATTCGCCATTTGGTTCCCGCACCGGTCTGATCGGCAGCTGACCCGGATCATTGAATGGGTACAAAGCCTGCTGGTGACCCTGGGCATCAATCTCCTGCCGAAAATACCCTTGTTGATAAAGCAGACTGACCCCGATGACCGGGACTCCGAGGTTACTTGCGGCTTTGAGCTGATCGCCGGCAACGTTTCCGAGTCCCCCAGAATAAATCGGCAGCGCTTCGCTTAGCATGAACTCCATCGAGAAATACGCAATCGTCGACACGCCCGAGCCCGGATGCGCTTTTTCAAACCACGCTTCCGACTCTTCGGCGAGCATTTTCTCTCGGTGGAGATCAGTCAACAGTCGTTGAAAGCGCGGTTCAGCAGTAACACTTTGCAGTTTTTCCCGAGATACGGTTTGCAGCAGAACCCACGGATTGTGCGTAAGCTCCCAGAGTTCGGGGTCGAGTTGCCCCCAAAGCCGGTCTGCCGCGTGATTGAACGACCATCTCAGGTCCAAAGCCAGGTCGGTCAGCGCGTCCGAAATGGTTGTATCGAGGGGATGATCAACATATGTCGAACCACTCATAAGCTACTCCTTCTCATGGCTTATTGGCCTAGGCCGCCTGGGCGCTGCGAGCCAACGTTTCCGAAACAATCGTCTGGGCTTCTTCCTCGATCTGTCGCAGATGGTTCTGGCCGAGGAAACTCTCGGCGTAAATCTTGTAGATTTCTTCCGTGCCCGAAGGACGTGCTGCAAACCAGCCATCCTTGGCAATTACTTTGATTCCTCCGATCGGATTGCCGTTTCCTGGTGCGCTGGTCAAAATCTGCTGAATCTGCTCGCCAGCAAGTTCTGTAATGTGAACGTCGGATGGGGATAATCCCTCGAGTGCGGCCTTTTGCTCGGGTGTGGCGGGAGCGTCGATGCGTTCGTAGACGGGATCCCCCAGTTCCCGGGTGAGTTCGCGATAGATCTCGCCTGGATCTTTTCCCATGCACGCCGTAATTTCTGCCGAGAGCAGGCAAGGAGCGATTCCGTCTTTGTCCGTGGTCCAGACGCTGCCGTCGCGTCTGAGAAACGAAGCACCAGCGCTCTCCTCGCCACCGAAACCCAACCGGCCAGCGAGCAAACCTTCGACAAACCATTTAAAGCCAACCGGGACTTCGTAGAGTGGTCGTGGCAGCCTCGCGCTGACACGATCAATCATGCTGCTGCTGCCTACGGTCTTCCCAACGGCCACGTCCTTGCCCCAACTCTTCCGATTTGAAAACAAGTAATGCACGCAGACCGAAAGGTAATGGTTCGGGGGCAGCAAACCGCTTCCCTTGGTGACGATGCCGTGGCGGTCGTGATCCGTATCACTCGCAAATGCAATGTCAAACTTATCTTTCAGGCCGATGAGCCTCTGCATGGCGTAGGGCGAGGAAGGATCCATGCGAATCTTTCCATCCCAATCCACCGTCATGAAGCGAAATGTTGGATCAACAGATTTGTTCACGATCGTGAGATCGAGACCATAGTGCTCCGCAATCCGTGGCCAATAGTCGATGCCCGCCCCTCCGAGGGGGTCCACTCCAAGCTTGATCTTGGCGTCGTGGATTGCGGTCATGTCAACGACGCTATCGAGATCTTCGACATAGGCGCTCAAAAAGTCGTGTTTGTGGGTCGTGGAGGCGTGCACCGCTTTTTCGAAGGAAAGTCTCTTAACACCCTCCAGCGCGCGTCGCAAAAAGTCATTGGCTTTCGATTCGATCCAGGAAGTTACGCTCAAATCGGCCGGCCCTCCCTGTGGAGGGTTGTATTTAAAACCGCCGTCGTCGGGAGGATTGTGAGACGGCGTGATTACAATACCGTCGGCAAGCCCCGACTCTCTACCCCGGTTGTAGCGCAGAATCGAATGGGAGACGGCTGGGGTCGGGGTGTATGCGGTGCCCTCGGAGAGCATTACTTCGACGTTGTTTGCGGCAAGCACTTCCAGCGCACTTGCGAACGCGGGCTCAGAGAGAGCGTGGGTGTCTATGCCAAGAAAAAGCGGCCCGTCGATTTTCCGGAGTTTGCGGTAGTCACAAATCGCCTGGGTGATTGCGAGGATGTGCCACTCGTTGAACGCCACGTCTGTAGCAGATCCGCGATGACCGGAGGTGCCAAACACGACCTGCTGTCTCGTGTCACTCGGATCGGGACGCAGCTCGTAGTAGGCCGTAATGAGCTTCGGAATATTCACCAGAATAGAGGGATCAGCCGGTTTCCCAGCAGCGGAGCTAATTTTCACTGCGCACCTCGCCGTCGTCAGTCAAAAGAATTGCACTGGATCTGGGTTCGACCCGAAAGCTGATCTGGCCTTGCATGGAAGGCTCTCTGCCGGCCTCGAAGAGATCGTCAGGAGCGGATCGGGAAGTATCCACCGCCAAACGCCAGATCTTCCGGGCCGGCAGGGGAGGAATTGAAAAATCAACTGATCTGGCGTCGGCGTTAAACATCAGGAACAAGTCGGGTTCCGTCTGCCCCAGAATCAGACACGCGAAGGATTTCTGCCGCTCATCCGTCCAGTGGGGAATGCCGCCGTCTGGCGCGAACCATTTTATGTCCGCGTCGGTGTAGAAAACTTCTCTTCGCAAGACAGGATGGGCTCGGCGGAACGCGATCATTCCTCGAGTGAATCGCTGAATCTCTTTGTGCTTCTCTGCGAGGCTCCAGTCAAACCAGCTCACGTCGTTATCCTGGCAGTATGCGTTGTTGTTGCCGCGCTGGGTTCGGCGAAATTCATCGCCGCCCAGCAACATCGGGACCCCTCGAGAAATAAAAAGGGTTAAGAGGAAGGTTTTGATCAAGCGGCTCCGCATGCCCTCGACAGTGGGATCGCCGCTCGGCCCTTCCACCCCGCAATTATCACTGTAATTGGCATCGCTTCCATCACGGCCGTGCTCGCCATTTTCGTTATTATGCTTTTGCTTGTAGCTGACCAAATCGTTAAGTGTGAACCCGTCATGAGACGTTACGAAGTTTAAGCTGCTTCCAGGTCCCTTACCGGATCCTTGGTACAAATCCGAGCTTCCAGAGATGCGACTGGCAAACAATCCCATCATCCCCGCATCGCCGATCCAGAAGCGGCGTACATCGTCACGAAAACGGCCATTCCATTCCATCCAGCGCTTAGTTGAAAAACTCCCCACCTGGTAAGCCCCGCCCGTGTCCCAAGCTTCCGCGATCAATTTTACGTCGCGCAGAATAGGATCCTCTGCAATGACGTTGAGAAGAGGAGCGTTGCGGAGGATGTTTCCGCCCTCATCTCGACCCAGAACGGAAGCAAGATCGAAGCGGAAACCGTCGACGTGCATGTGCATGACCCAGTAACGGAGCACAGCCATAACGAACTGTCTTACGATGGGGTGGTTTGCGTTCAGCGTATTGCCTGCGCCAGTGAAATCCTTATAGTAGCGGCGGCCGTTTTCTTGCAACATATAGAAAATCGAGTTCTCAACTCCGCGCAAGCAGATTGTCGGTCCCAGTTCATCTCCTTCCGCTGTGTGGTTCAATACAATGTCCAGGATCACTTCGATCCCGGCGCGATGAAGCGCCTTGACCATCTCTCGGAACTCCAACGTCTGCTGCCAGGGCGCTGCTCCAACGCTGTAGGACTGTTTGGGAGCAAAGAAGGCAACCGGATTGTATCCCCAATAATTCCTGAGTTTCTCGGATGTAATCGGGTCGAGCCGCAGAATTTCGTTTTCGTTGAATTCCGTGACAGGCATCAACTCGACAGCCGTCACTCCCAGGTCTTTCAGATAAGGAATCTTGTCAGTCAACGAGCGGAAGGTTCCGGGATGCGCCACCCCCGAGCTGGGATGAATCGTGAAGCCGCGAACGTGCGTCTCGTAGATGACCGTATCGGAGGCGGCATGCTTCGGGGGCGAATCCATTTCCCCGTCGAAAGTGTCGCGTGTGACGATGCATTTCGGCGTGGTGGCCGCATCATCGACAGTCGAGATGCTCAGGTCGGCCAGGGCGCTCGACGAATCGTAACCGCGCGCGCTTGAGAAGTCCCAATCTTTGATGCGGGCAATGGCTCTTGCAAACGGATCTAGAAGCAACTTATGCGGATTGAAGCGGTGGCCTTGTTCCGGTTGATACGGCCCTTCGATGCGATAGCCGTAAAGTTGGCCTTCGGGAATGCCCCGCACCCACACGTGCCAGACGTTACCGGTCCGGTGGCTCGCTGGATCCAAATCAATGATCCTGGTCGGAGAACGGTCGTCAGGATTGTGATATAGCTCCAGCCGAACCCGCGTCGCATTACGGCTGAACAAAACGAAATTGACGCCGTCTCGGACTCGATGTGCACCCCAGGGGCTTGGATTTCCCGTCTGAACTTCACCCTCCTCAGACTTTGTAGAGACAGTGTCGGATTCATTCTGCTTGATAGCTAGTTCAGCCATCGAGTTTTCTCCGCAACTTGAATAATCCCGCTTCAACTGTGGTCGCCGTTCGCGCTCCGCACCCCTCTACAGAATGCGACACTCCACGGCTGAGCGCTATTGGACTTTGGTATTACCAATACCTTCGTCCAATGGACCCGATTTCTTGCTTCTGGCTTAATGGTTCAGTGGTGGTTTTTCCCAACTCTGCTTTGAAGAGAGCCGAAAACAATAACGTGTGGCGAATGGTTGCAAGAAACAACGTGGCGAAACAATTCCTTTGGGGATCTGTAGCGTCCGACTTTTCAACCCTTTTCAAACTGACATATCGTCGCCAGAACTCGTTTCAAGCTGTCGAGGCCCTGTTTATCACACAGGGTCTAGAGCTTAACTAATGCGAATCGAATCGCGTGGGCACAAATAAATTCTGCATGTAAGAACAGGAGATGGACTATGAATACCATGCCAAGACAAGACCAAAATTCGGTGGTTGCAGTTTTCAGCCAAAACACCGCAGCGGAAAATGCCATCAAGGAATTAAAGGGTGGCGGGTTTGATATCAAGAAGCTGGCTGTCGTTGGCCGCGACTATCAATCGGAATCGGATGTCGTCGGTTTCTATAATACCGGCGACAGGATGAAATACTGGGGCAAGTGGGGCGCATTTTGGGGCGGCCTCTGGGGCCTGCTCTTCGGCGCGGCGTTCTTAATCGTCCCAGGCATCGGCCCCGTGGTTGCTGCCGGCTCCATTGTCTCCTGGATCGTCGCGGCCCTGGAGGGAGCAGTTGTTGTAGGAGGTCTCAGTGCCCTGGGTGCAGGTCTCTACAGCCTCGGCGTTCCCAAAAACAGCGTCCTGAAATATGAGACGTTGATCAAAGCCGGCAAGTTCGTTCTTGTTGCGCATGGAACCGCCGATGAAGTAGCAAAAGCCCGCGACATGTTGAAGACTTCAGGCGCGGAGCAAATCGACAGCTACCAGCCCTCGACCGAACCGGTGGGGCGCGTGGCGTGAGCCGGCTGGGTCATTCAGGGATAGGATCAAATTGCTTCCAAAGCTACCACAGTGGTCTTTATTGCAGAGGCCACTGTGGTTTATCGCCCGCATCCTGGCGGAAGCCGATACCGCTTGTACCACTCTTCATCGATCGCGCGCAGAATCACTTTGAGCCGGCGCTCCTGCTAAGTTGAGACAGCTGTACGACGGGCCTTTCGGTGAACCCCACCGAGCCGAGGTCGTTAGGAAGCCCGAAGTGATGCTGAAGTCACAGAAGCGATACCAAAGTGCAACTGGCCCTGCAGTCAAGGGCCAAGCGGGACAGAACCTGGACCACAATCCCGGCGCGGGAGTTGGTACCAGGGGAAACTATTTTGGGCACGACGAATGGCGTCGGTTCGCACCGGGCCTCGAATCACTCGATGATAGCGACGTGATTCGAAGCAAAATCCTGACTGGCACCACAGAATCGATCAGCATCCACGATTTCCTCACATAGCCCAACTTTAGCCGTCAGTGACTTTTTGTGGACTCGTCCAGTTTCTCGCTGCGATGGAGATTCACCACGACAAGCGCACGAGGGAAAGACCCTGCCGGGGCAGTATGAACTGTAGTTGGACGTTGCCCTGCTGTATCTCTACCCACGCGGGAGAGTCCAGGAGTTGGAGTTGGCCGGCACTCTGCAATCGTTTGTACGCGCTCTCGGAAAGCGATTGTGGTGAACCCATTTCCTTCCATGCGGTGAATGCGTTGCTGTGGTCGGAGTCTATTCGGAAATGTTCGAGCAGGCCACGCTTTGCGTCGGCAGGAAGGCCGGTGATCGCGAGATCAATGGGCGCGGCGGGGAATGGAACGTCATCGTCGTGATAGTTCCAGATCAGAATCTCGATCTCCCGATCTTTACCTTTGCGCGTGGCGATGGCGTTGATGTCCGGCAGAGCACGCGCTCCTTTGTGCACAATGTCCTCGGTTGTTAATGCTCCAGAGCTGGTTGTTCTCACCCGCTCGTCGCCCAACAGTCCCAGCATACGAAAGGCGTTCAGGACCGGCTTATCTACGCCGTTGGTCGCCAGTTCGCGAAAACCTGCGAAGTAAGGTTGGCCCTCAAATTCGAAAGCCCAGGTCACTACTCCGAGAACATTGACGCCTTCTTGACGCGCCAGCGCCAGGATATTATTCAGAACCTCGACGGTATAGGCGCCGTATAACGGGCCATTGCGATACAGGTTCTGGGGATTCTTTTCGGCGGAACATGCTGCGCAACCTTCCGGGTCCGATTCCCCCAGAATGATCGGAGTCTGTCTCCACTCCGGAAAAGACGCTGCGATCTTGAATCCCTGTTCGATCGCAGCAAGCTGGCGGCTAATCCCCATCTGCACGTGGTCGCTCTGCCACGTCGGCGATCCTTTGGGATGAAAGCTGATGAAATCGATGCGCGATCCAACTTTGCCGGTGGCGTAATTCTTCTGGTGCGCGCAATGTTCCAGGAACGCGCGGAGAAAGTCTGCCGCCTTCGTGTTGCCCGGACCCGTCGTGTCCGGCCCTCCGATCCGCGCTTCAGGAAGAGCCCGCAGCACCGCCTCGACTGAAACATCATAAAGCTTGAAATATTCTTCTGGCGTTCCTTGCCAGTAGCCAATGTCCGGTTCATTCCACACTTCCCACAGCCAGGTCTTCACTTCGGCTTGGCCGTAACGTTCGCGAAGATGGCGGACGAATTGAAAAACAAGTTCGGACCACTTCTGGTAATCGTTCGGCGGATATGCCCATCCCGTGTAAATGGTGCCGAGTTTGCCTCGCGGAAAATCGTGTCGGTAGGGCTCCGGGTGGATGGAGAGCGCCTTCGGCATGAACCCGATTTCGACCAGAGGCTTAACGCCCGCCGCGTGAAACGCGTCGAAAATCTGATCCAGAATTACCCAGCTGTAGATCGGACGTCCGGATGCATCTTCGGAATAGACGTTGGTTGAACCCCACTTGAGGGAAGCGGATCCGTCGCCGCTGGTCAGTAGATTGTGAGTCCGCACATATACTGGAACGGCATTCGCCGCAGCTAACTCCGCCAGCAGCTTCTTGCCATTCGGGGCGTAGGTGTAATTGGGTTCGTCATAGCCGAAATAATTCCATACCGGCGAGATCGGCCCGTCTGACTGGTCGTACCTGACCTGGATGTTTACTGTACGCGGAGTCTCCTGGGACCAGCAGAATTGACAAATCAGAAGGGAAAGAATGATCGTCAAAAGGAGATGTGCCGGCCTGTGACGGCGAAGCCAATTGTGCATTCGAATGCGTCTCAATTTGCGCTGCCCGTGCGAAGGAGTATTCGGCATTCCTTAGCGAGTAGAGAAGTTGTAGATGGTGACTGTATGATAGCGCTCACCCGGCTTCAATTCGGTTGTCGGGAAATTCGGGTGATTGGGTGAGTCTGGAAAGTGCTGGGTCTCCAGGCACAGCGCAGCGTGCAGCTCATACGGCTTTCCACCCTTGCCTTTGATCGAGCCGTCCAGGAAGTTTCCGCTGTAAAACTGGATTCCCGGCTGATCGGTAAAAACTTTCAGAACTCGCCCGCTGCTTGGATCATAGAGTTCGGCAGCTGCCGCCAATTTTCCGCCGCCGCTGTCGAGCACCCAGTTGTGGTCGTACCCACGCGCTCGATGGAGTTGTTCATCATCCGCGTTGATGCGTGCTCCAATGGCGGTCGCTTTGCGAAAATCAAAAGGAGTCGCTTCCACAGGTTTCAACTCTCCCGTCGGAATCAAGCCAGCATCCACGGGGGTAAAGCGCGAGGCGTGGAGCGTAAGTTGATGGTTCAGAATGTCACCGTGCCCTGCCAGGTTGAAATAAGAGTGATTTGTCAGATTCACCACTGTATCTTTGTCCGTGGTGGCTGAGTACTCGATCTTCAGTTCTCCCTTCACCAATGTGTACCGAACCACAGCCGACAGATTGCCCGGATATCCCGCCTCGCCATCTTTGCTGAGATAAGTCAGCTGCACGCCGTTCGTGATGGGCTTGGCCTTCCAGACCACGTTGTTAAAACCGTGCGGGCCGCCGTGAAGGCTGTTTTCGCCGTTGTTGAGCGGCAGAGAATATTTCTTGCCATCCAGCGTAAAGCTGCCGTGCGCAATGCGATTCGCGTAGCGGCCAATGATCGCTCCGAAAAATGCGACGGATGGACTATTGAAGTTAGCTACGTAACCGCTGAGATCATCGAAGCCCAGCACTACATCCGCTGACTTGCCTTTGCGGTCAGGAACCTTCAGGGAAACCAGAACGCCGCCGTAGTTTGTGATGCGAGCTTCGTGCGGACCGTCGCTCAACGTGAAAATCTCTACCACAGTTCCATCGGGCATTTTTCCAAACGGTTGGCTTGTCACTTTTGTTTCAGCCTCCGCACTCAGAATAAGCAGAGCGAGACACAATCCGCTGATCGCGATCATTCGCAGAACTTGCTGGACGCGCATTATTGCTCCTCGATTTGCACCTAACTGCTCGGGTTGCCCGTCGCAGCTTGGGATACAGCGATTAATGTTGGCAAGATATCGCCCAGTCCGTCGCCGCCGCGCTGGCCTAGAGTGAAATACAGTTTGTTATACAAGGGATACAACTGCTCGTAAGTGCGCTGTGCCTGGGCGTCCGGCGTGAACGTCCGGTTGGGAGGGCAGATTTTATCCTGCGCTTCTTCGACAGTCTTGAAAGTTCCCGCGGCCAGAAAAGCAAAAATGGCAGATCCCAGGCTGACCACGCTCTTGCTCGGCACCAGCACCGGACGTCCCAGCACATTGGTATAAACCTGGTTCAGGACTTCATTCTTCTGAGGAATGCCGCCCGCGTTAATCACACGTTTGATGTGCACGCCATGGGCGGCCATGCGATCGAGAATCACGCGCGTATGAAACGCTGTACCCTCAATCGCGGCGAAGAGTTCATCCTGCGCCGTAGTTTGTAAATTCCAACCCAGCGTGACGCCGCGCAGGTTTGGATTCACCAGCACGGTGCGGTCGCCATTGTCCCAGGTCAGGCGCAGCAAGCCAGTCTGCCCGGCTCGATATTTCTCCAGGCCGGCGCTCAGAGTCTTCACATCGGTCCCGGCTCGCGCAGCGATCGCGCTAAAGATATCTCCCACCGCAGAGAGTCCAGCCTCGATTCCTGTCCGCAGAGGATGCACGCTGCCTTGCACCACGCCGCAAACACCGGGCACGAGATTCACCGACGGCGTGATTCCGATAATGCACGTCGATGTCCCGACCACGTTCACCATGTCATCCGTGCGGCATCCGGCGCCGATGGCATCCCAGTGCGCGTCGAATGCGCCGACCGGAATCGGAATGCCGGCCTTGAGCCCCAGCTTCTCCGCCCAATGCGGAGAGAGCGTGCCCGCGATTTGATCGGAGGTCGCGTACTCGCCATCCAGCTTTTCGCGGACCCCTTTTAGAAGAGGGTCGACTTTTACGAGAAAGCTTTCCGGCGGAAGGCCGCCGAGTTGCGCGTTCCACAGCCACTTGTGTCCCATCGCGCAAATGCTGCGCTTTACCTTTTTTGGGTCGGTGATGCCGCACAGCGTTGCCGCAACCATGTCGCAATGCTCGAAGGCGGACACAAATTCGGAACGCTTTTCCGGATTATGTCGGAGCCAGTGCAGCAGCTTGGAGAATCCCCACTCCGATGAGTAGACACCGCCGCACCACTGGATCGCTTCCAGGTTTTCTTTGTGCGCGGCGGCAGTGATCTCCGCCGCTTCGCCTTTGGCGCGATGATCGCACCACAAGTAATACTCGCCGAGGGGTTGAAGATTCCTGCCGACTGGAATCACAGAAGAACCCGTAGTATCGAGCGCGATCGCCTGCACTTGATCTCCCGCGACGCCGGCCTTCTTCAGAACTTCGCGAGTGGCGGAGACCAACGCCCGCATGTGGTCGTCATGGGATTGAGTGGCGTATTCGGGGTCTTCGCGCTTACGGTGCAGCGGATATTCGGCGATGGCGGATTCGATCAGGCCGCGTTCACTGTCCACCAGAGAGACACGAACGCTCAGTGTTCCAAAATCAACGCCGGCCACGATGGCCATCAGCAGGCTCCGTTATCGCGCCCGTGGTAATACATGTCCCAGCCCAGATAGCGGGTGGTGGCTTCCTGCACGGCGGCCGCGACGGTCGACAGATTCGCGGCGACATGATGCTCGAAGCCGCGCTCGCAGATGAAGTGCAGCAACTTCTGCAAATGCGGAATCTCGACCACGCCCGCGCCGCCGAACGTGTTCAGCGCGTCGTCGGTGAATCGTCCTTCGCCCACGTAGCCGCGCATCTTGCCGGAGGTGTCGTCGGTGGAGAAGCGGGCGAAACTCATCTTCTCGGGCTTGATCAGCCCTACGCAAGTTCCAAAAGTGTTCTCCTTGCCCACCGTGCCGGCGATGATCTCCTGGAAGTCCATCTTCACTGAGCGGAAAAAATGTTTCGGCAAATTCGAGCAGTGGAAGCAGACCGCCTTGTTCGGGTCCGACCCGTAGTTGTTGTTCCAATCGAGCAGCGCCGAAGGCGTGCCTGAAGCTAGCTGCAGCGCGTGCATCCCCAGCACGCCGCAAATATCCACCTCGCAGGCGCTCGAGAGCAGTTCGTTGCTCATCATGCTCATCACGGTGCAGGGAACCACTCCCAGGTTTTCTTCAATCGACGTCCAGCACTGCACCGCGCTGATCGTGACTTCCGTCGCCGCCATCCACTGGTCGACCACCGCGCCCAGCTTCGCCATTTTCATCAGCGCTGGTGCGGGTACGCTGCTGGCATCCACATATTTCTTGATTGCCGCCAGCTTGGCCTGCGCATGGTCATCGTTATCTTTCATGCGCTCGATGCGACCCAGCACTTCGGAAAGATCCAGCGTCTCGATCGAGATGCCTTGTGACTCCAGGATCTTCTCGCTGTAGCGCACCGTGTTGAACGCGGTGGGGCGCGCGCCGATGGCGCCCACGCGCAAGTTGCGAAATCCTTTCACCACCCGGCAGACTCCGGCAAACCATTCCAGATCCTTCACGAATTCAGGCGAGTCGGGACTCTCCGTGTGCAGCGTGGTGATGGAGTAAGGAATCCCGTATTGCCGCAGGTTATTGCAGGCCGACATCTTGCCGCAGAAACTGTCGCGACGCGAAGCGATGGTCATCTTCTTGGGATCGTCGGGCGTAGCCTGAACCAGCACCGGCACGCGCAGATCGGCCAGTCGCAAGGTGTCAGCGATGGCTCGCTCTTCGCCAAAGTTCGGCAGCGTAACGATCACTCCATCAATCCGTTCGCGATGGCGCTTGAACAGTTCGGCGCAGCGCCGCGATTCTTCCCGCGTCTCCACCGCTCCGTACTTGCTCTCTTTCGGATCCAGAGCGACCACGTCCATGCCCGCCGTCTCCAGCGCCCGCAGGATTTCTTCCCGTCCGCTCTTGGCCAGGTGGTCGGGGAAAAATCCCCGATTCCCCACGATCACTCCCATCGTCATCTTTTTCGCATTCGCCGACATATCACTCCCTGTCACCACTCAGACCCAGGTAATCGCGGATTCACTCCTCGTTTTATCATGCGCAGCTACTTCTTCTCCGCCTGCCCGTAGTACGCATCCTTCCCATGCTTTCTCAGATAGTGCCTGTCGCGCAGCGCGGTCGCCGCTGGCTGTGCCGCCGCGTTGATGCCGAGCGTGAAGCAGGCCATGCGCGCCAGCGCTTCCAGAATTACCGCGTTATGAGCCGCGGCCCGGGCGTCTTCTCCCCAGGCGAAAGGACCGTGGTTGGCCACCAGCACCCCCGGAGTCGCCGACGGATTCGTTTGCCGCAGGCTGCGCACCAGCGCGTGGCCGGTATTCTTTTCGTATTCGCCCGCAATCTCCTCGTCGGTTAATTCGTCGGTCACCGGCACCGGACCATGGAAATAATCCGCGTGCGTCGTGCCGAAACATGGAATCGGCTTGCGTGCCTGGGCCCACGCGGTGGCATACTCCGAGTGCGTGTGAGCGACTCCGCCGATTTCAGAAAACTCGTTATACAGAACCAGATGGGTGGGCAGATCCGACGACGGCCGCAGTTTTCCCTCCACGATTTTGCCGGTCAGGTCGGTCACCACCAGATGCTCCGGCTTCATCTGCTCGTAAGGCACACCGCTTGGCTTGATCACCACCAGACCATCGTCCCGCGAAATTCCGCTGGCATTGCCAAACGTATACAGAACCAGGTTTCTTCGCACCAGTTCCAGGTTGGCTTCCAGCACTTCTTCCCGTAACCTTTGCAGCAGCATTCCCTTTGGCCTAATCTGTTCCAACCCCAGAAAGAGAGTACTCGTTTGCTTTCGGAGTAATCGTTTACTTGAGCGACTGTAATTTAGCCTATGCTGTGTTTGGTTGTCAATCGCAACTTTATGATTATTAAGATCGTTAGCGGCCGTTCGGGTGGTTTGCGAAACCTCTCACCACATGGATTTTTCCCGGGCGCGCGCTGCTGCCGCGGTCTTGCGGGGATCAGTTGCCGCCATTTCATTTGGACGGCATGGTAGGGGACATCTCGTCACCGGCCAGGGCCGTTGAACGTCGAAACACAAGATTGGTGTTCAGTTCGTATTATGGCGCTCATGCGATGCCGGCCCGCTTTCGACTTCGGTCAAATGCCGGTTGAGACTTTTGCTCTGCGAGCGATCTCACGGATATCCAGGCCTGTTTTATTGGCGAAAAAGCAGTATGGCGGCGGACATCATACCGTAGCCTACCGTCAATTTCGGGAACGTCTCCCGGTAGAGCAAACGTTTGCCAAGCACTGCGCATTCGCGGGGGTCAAAGATATCGCGCGAGGGGGACGAACTCGGATACACCACATCTTGGCCCAACCATGGAGAAGTTGCCACCTGGTGGGCTCACGCGCAGCCCGACGCTTCGCGATGTCGCACGAACAATCGCAGCCGAACCCACCGCCGCGTCGCCGCACTTGTCAGTAGCAGCCGCAATCGCGACCACCCCGGGAAGTTTCTATGATTTCGAACGCGCTGCACCATCACCCGGACTCACCTGCGCATCGCTTCGCTTCTGTTCCAGTGCCTGCTTCAGCGACTCACCCGCGTATTGAATATGCTGGCGTAACAGCTTGCAGGCCTGCAGTACATCGCGCTGCCGGCAGAACTCCAGAATCTGGTGATGCTCCTCATTGGCTCGCTTCATGCCGTGGGTCAGGTAGAGTTGCAACCGGGTATATCGTTCCCCGCTGTTGTTGACGTTGCGGATGATGGCCATGAACCGCGGTTGATTCGCCCGCGAGTAAAGGATGGAATGAAATTGCCAGTTCAGCCGCCCCCACGCGTAGACGTGGTCGTCCCGCTGCAGCTCATTTACATAGGTTCGCAACACCGCGTCCGCTTCCGAGAAATCTTCGTCCGTCAAGTGCGGAATCGAAAGTTTCAAAACCTCAGGTTCCAACAGGGCGCGAATCAAAAATAATTCTTCGACGTCATTCGGTGATAAGGCGGGCACGACCGCGCCCCGGTTCGGAACAATCGCAATCAGGCCTTCCGCATCCAGTTGCCGCAGCGCTTCGCGAACCGGAATCCGGCTCACCTGGTACTGATTCGCAATCGCATCCTGCCGCAGCTGCGCGCCCTCGGGAATCTCGCCGCGAATAATCTGGTCGCGCAACTTATCGGCAACCGCCGAAGTCAGCGACTGTCGCGGAATTGCCGAGTCCGATGCAGTTTCTAAGTCCATCTTTTCAAACGCTGGAATGCGAGATTTAACGCCTGATCCACTGGTGCCCAACATCTGTCAAACGTCTACTATATCGCACGTTATGTGCAAACCCGCCTCGTCTAACGCCCCGAAACTCCGTGCGGAAAATGTTCTTCCGAGGACGAACAACGAAAATCTCCGACCCAATCAAAGCCCCACCACCAGTATGATCGAATCGAACAGAGTTAAGCCGCGTGCGAATTCCCGTGGTTTAGGCTCACTCGGCTCGAGGGCTTGCCGCTCGAGTTTTCGGGTCAACGGCTAAACCTCTTGAGGGAATTAGGTTTGACGATTGCATATTGTATCCATAAAATCGACAAGCGCCCCAACTAATTAAGAATAGAGGGCTCTGCTTCTCCGTACGGGCATTCTGGTAAAAGGAGCTTGGGCCCGACCGCGGTGCCGACCGTGAATACGACCCACGAACCAACGAAAGACGACCGCCGAAAATGACTGTTCAAGAATGTCGCAGAATCCGGGTCATCGATTCCCATACCGGGGGGGAGCCTACACGTCTGGTCGTGAGCGGCGCCCCCAACCTAGGGACTGGATCGCTGGCTGACCGGCTGGAGCGCTTTCGTAGCAAACACGACGATTTTCGTTCCGCCGTTGTGAACGAACCGCGGGGCTCCGACGTTATGGTGGGCGCTTTGCTCTGCGATCCGCTCGATTCTGCCAGCGCCGCCGGTGTCATCTTCTTTAACAACGTTGGGTACCTCGGCATGTGCGGTCACGGGACGATCGGCCTGGTCGCAACCTTGGCCTACATGAAGCGCATCAGTCCCGGAGAGCACAAAATTGAGACGCCAGTTGGCGCAGTGAGCGCGATTCTGCACGAAAGTGGCCAGGTCACGGTCAACAACGTTGCAAGTTATCGCAGTGCCGCAGATGTTGCAGTCGACGTCCCTGGATACGGCGAGGTACGCGGCGACGTGGCGTGGGGCGGAAACTGGTTTTTCCTCGTGCGCCAGCACACAATGGAGCTGACCCTCAGGGATATCGACGGACTGACCAATTTCACCTGGGCGATCCGCCGGGCTCTTCGCGACAGCGGCATCGCCGGTGCGGACGGCAAGGAGATCGACCACGTCGAGCTTTATGGTCCTTCTCAGATTCCGGGCGTGGACAGCAGGAACTTCGTGCTCTGTCCTGGCAAAGCCTATGATCGTTCTCCCTGCGGCACTGGGACCAGCGCCAAGCTGGCGTGTCTTTATGCGGACGGCAAAATTCGCGAAGGCCAAACCTGGAGGCAGGAGAGCATTGTCGGCAGCGTGTTTGAAGGCAGCGTGAAGGTGCGGGATGGCAAAGTTTATCCGAGCATCAAGGGTTCGGCGTTTGTGAACGCCGAGGCAGAGCTGGTGCTCGATCCCCGCGACCCGTTGTGCATGGGCATTCGCGCATGAGCCGGGCAACCTATGACGTTGTGGTTGTTGGCGCCGGCATCGTGGGCGCCGCGTGTGCGGACGAACTTGCGCGTCGTGGCTTGCGCGTGGTGGTGGTCGACGGTGACGTTATCGGAAGCGGCGCAACCGCTGCCGGCATGGGACACATCGTTGTCATGGACGACTCCGACGCGCAGTTTGCGTTGACGCGCTACTCGCAGCAACTGTGGCAGGAATTAAGACCCGAATTACCCGATGACGTTGAGTACGAACAGTGTGGAACGATCTGGGTTGCAGCTGACGATGAAGAAATGAACGAAGTCCGCCGCAAGCGCGACTACTACGGCAAACGCGGAGTTCCGACGGAAATTCTCGATACCCAAACTTTGCAGCGCCTGGAGCCGAACCTTCGTTCAGGGATGGCTGGCGGTCTTCTGGTTCCGGAAGATGGGGTGCTGTATCCGCCGTGTGCGGCCCGCTTTCTGATCGAGCGCGCACAGAAGAGGGGAGCCAAGCTTCATCTTGGTTTTCCTGTCGCGCGGGTTGGCCGGGGGCAAGTCCGATTAACGAATGGTACGGAGATTACCGCCGAAATCATCGTCAACGCGGCCGGAGCCAACGCTGCCCACCTTTCGCCGGGTCTCGAGATCAAGAAAAGAAAAGGCCATCTGGTGATCACCGACCGCTATCCCGGATTTGTGCGGCATCAGTTGGTGGAGCTTGGCTATTTAAAAAGCGCTCACTCCGTAACCGGCGATTCTGTAGCCTTCAACGTGCAGCCGCGCCGCACCGGTCAGATTCTCATCGGTTCTTCGCGGCAGTATGGCGCGGAACACAAAGAGGTGGATAACTCGATGCTGGTGCGCATGTTGCAACGCGCGCAGGAATACATGCCAGGCTTGGCCCAGTTGTCGACCGTCCGAACCTGGACGGGATTTCGCGCCGCTACTCCCGACAAACTGCCGCTGATCGGGCCCTGGGCGGGAGAAATGGTTGGAGAAACTTCTGCAGGCACGACTGGAGGCAAGTCCATATTTGTGGCGACCGGGCATGAGGGCTTGGGAATTACCACATCTCTAGGCACGGCGCGCCTTCTGGCCGATCAGATCACCGGCACAAAGCCGGAGATTCCGGTCGAGCCCTACCTGCCCTCGCGCACGGCGAAGGAGTATGTGCATGCTTAACCAGATCAGCGTGACAATAAACGGGACGCCGATCCTGGTGCCTTCGGGGGCGACTGTTGCGGTTGCGATGGTGCTTGCGGGAACGGCTTGCCGAACGTCAGTCAGCGGCGAACTGCGTGGCCCGCTGTGCGGCATGGGAATTTGCTTCGAGTGTTGCGTGGCCATCGGCGGGATCGCGCATTGCCGAAGTTGCCAGGTGTTGTGCGAGCAGGGAATGCAAGTCACCACGCAGAAATGAGCTTGCAGGATCAAAACTAAGAGAACTGAAACCAGAGAGCTGAGAACCGAAGGATAATGACCAGCGCGGCACAGCAGCACTTTGAAATCCTCGTGATCGGCGGAGGTCCCGCCGGCATGGCCGCCGCCGCTCGCGCAGCGGAGTGCGGCGCCCGCGTTGGAATCGTCGACGACAACTTCAGGCTCGGCGGCCAGATCTGGCGCAGCGAGCCTGACGATTCCGGGTTGAAAGACCCGAAAAAGACGGAAGGTTCGCAATGGGCTGAGCGTGTGCGCGCATCCGGAGCGACCGCCCTCTGTGGGCTGCGCGTGGTGCACCAGCCCGAACCTGGCGTTCTGTTAGCAGAAAATCTCGACGGCTTCTGCGAGCTCACCTGCGAGAAGCTGGTGCTGGCAACCGGAGCGCGGGAAAGATTCCTGCCGTTTCCCGGTTGGACGTTGCCGAATGTGATGGGCGCGGGCGGTCTGCAAGCGATGGTCAAGTGCGGCCTGCCGATTCGCGGCAAGCGCGTCGTGGTGGCCGGTACCGGCCCGTTACTGCTCGCAGTCGCGGCCTTCCTCCGCAAGCACGGCGCCGAGATCCCAGTGATTTGTGAGCAGGCATCCTGGAGCAGTCTGGCAAGATTCGGCGTGGCTCTGTCTAAGTGGCCGGAGAAAATTATCCAGGGCCTCCGACTGAAACGAGATCTCATTGGAATTCCGTTTGTCCCTAACAGTTGGCCGCTCGCCGCTCACGGCCAGCAGGCTGTCGAAAGCGTGACCATTTCGCGCGCCGGGAAAAACGAGAGCATCCCCTGCGACTATCTCGCCTGCGGTTTTCATCTGGTTCCAAACCTCGAACTACCCCTGCTCTTGGGTTGCGCGATCGCCAATGGTTGTGTGCAAGTCGACGGCTTTCAGACAACGACTGTATCCTCAATCTTCTGCGCCGGCGAACCGACCAGCATTGGCGGCATGGAGTTAGCGCTCATCGAGGGTCAGATTGCTGGTCTGGCAGCAGCCGGGCGCGCGATCGAAGCCAAAGCATTATTCGGCAAGCGTAGAAAGGCGCGCCGCTTTGCGCGACTGCTCGATCGCGCGTTCCACCTGCGCTCGGAGCTGCGAAGCTTGCCTTCGCCAGAGACCATGGTTTGCCGTTGCGAGGATGTTTCCTATTCGCGTCTCAGGCAGCAGAGTTCGTGGCGTGCCGCAAAGCTGCACACGCGTTGCGGTATGGGTCCGTGCCAGGGACGAGTCTGCGGCCCTGCCACGCAATTTCTTTTCAACTGGAGTCCAGATTCCGTTCGGCCGCCTGTGTTCCCCGCCCGCGTCGAAACACTCGCGACCATCGCAGGCCGGTCGCAACTGCAGCACAGCGAAGTAACAGGAGGACAATAAATGAACTGGAAAGGTGTGCTTCCTGCAATCACCACCAGTTTTACCGAAGATCTTCGGGTCGATCACAGCTTCTTGACCAAACATTGCCACTGGCTGCTGGACAACGGTTGCGCCGGCATCGTCGCCCTCGGCTCCCTGGGAGAGGGCGCGACTCTGTCCTTCGACGAGAAGGTCGAGATTCTGCGCACTTGTGTCAGCGCGGTTCATGGCCGTGGGCCGGTCGTGGCTTCCATCTCGGCGCTTACCACTTCAGAAGCCGTGGCCATCGCCAAGTCGGCCGCGCAAGCCGGCTGCGATGCGTTGATGGTGCTGCCGCCCTACGTCTACCAGGGCGATTGGCGGGAAATGAAGACCCACGTGGCCACCGTGTTTGCGGCCACTCCGCTTTCCTGCATGCTCTACAACAATCCTGTGGCCTACGGGACCGACTTCCTTCCCGAACAGATTCGCGAGTTGGCGGCCGAACATGAAAACTTCGAGGCGGTGAAGGAGTCGAGTACGGATGCGCGGCGTGTCTCCGCCATCCGCGCCCTACTCGACCGCCGCCTGGAGATCTCGGTCGGCGTGGATGACGCGGTACTCGAAGCGATCGGAGTCGGCGCGACCGGTTGGATCGCCGGCTTGGCCAATGCGTTGCCACGGGAATCGGTCGATCTTTTTCACTGCGGCATCAACGGAGAGAGTGACAAGGCATTTGAGTTGTATCGCTGGTTCCTGCCATTGCTCCGTATGGATACAGTTTCGAATTTCGTTCAGCTCATCAAACTGGTGCAGGCCGAGGTCGGGATGGGAAATCCGCGGGTGCGTCCGCCCCGTCTGCAATTAGTTGGCGGAGAATTGGAACAAACCAGCAGGATCATTCGCGACGCGTTGCGCTCGCGTCCGCAGCCAGTTGGTGGCTATGCGTTTACCAGCAGAAAGTAATTTTCACGAAAATGGCAAAACTTTCAGGTCGATCGCTGATCGGGTTTCGCGAAGGCGGCGGTTCGTCGGAGCCGCTCTATGCCACGGATCCCACTACTGGGCAACGTCTCCAGCCCGGATTCATCAGTGCAACTGCCGAAGAAGTAGACCTTGCGGTCTGCCTCGCAGCGGAGGCCTTTGGTCTCTACAGCCGCACTTCCGGAGGTGAGCGCGGCGCTTTCCTGCGCAAGATCGCGGCGAAAATAGAATCCATTGCGGACGAAGTGGTCGAGCGCGCCGGCAAAGAGACCGCTCTACCGCCGGCACGTTTGCAGGGTGAGACTGCCCGCACCTGTGCTCAACTTCGTCTTTTTGCCGAAGTGGCGGAAGATGGATCGTGGGTAGCCGCGCGCATCGACAACGCCGATCCCAATCGCAAGCCCGCTCCCAGCCCGGACATTCGCTCCCTGCTGCGCCCCCTCGGCCCGGTTGTGGTATTCGGCGCCAGCAATTTCCCGTTAGCTTTTTCCGTTGCCGGAGGTGACACCGCGTCGGCCCTGGCGTCAGGCAACCCGGTCATCGTGAAAGCCCATGCGGCGCATCCCGGCACCAGCGAACTCGTGGGGCAGATGGTTCGGGAGAGCGTTCGGGAATGTGGTCTGCCAGAAGGAGTTTTCTCGCTTCTGTTTGGCAGCGGCGCTCAGATTGGCACAGCATTAATGAAACATCCGCTGGTGAAAGCCGGTGGCTTTACAGGATCGCGCGCAGCGGGAAGAGTGCTCATGGACGTGGCTGCGGCGCGTCCCGAACCGATTCCGTTCTACGCGGAAATGAGCAGCACCAATCCCGTATTCATCTTGCCTGGCGCTCTGCGCGAACGCGGCGAGAATATAGCGGCAGGACTGCACAGCTCCTTTACCCTCGGCGCGGGTCAGTTCTGTACCAAGCCGGGAATGGTGTTTCTTCCGCACGGCAACGAAGCTGCTAAGTTTATCGATAAGTTGCGGCAACTGATCGCCGCCTCGGCGCCATTCCATCTGCTGACCAGGGCCATTCATTCTTCGTACGACTCTGCACTCGCCGGGCGAAAAACAGACGCTGGCGTCACTCTCGTTGCGGAAGCTCCCAAAGCCGTACAGCAAGCCGGGTTTGCCGTGAACTCGGCGCTCTTTGAAACAGATGCGGATACATTTATGGGCTCGCACCTGGACGCGGAAATCTTTGGCCCAACCACGCTCCTTGTCCATCACTCCAACCGCGATCAGGTTCTCGAGATTGCCCGCGCTCTCGAAGGCCATCTCACGGCCACGATTCACGGCACGGCGCAGGATCTTCGTGAGTTCGCCGATCTCATCGCGATTCTCGAGGGCAAAGTCGGCCGTCTCGTGTTCAATGGTTTTCCGACCGGCGTCGAGGTGTGTCACGCCATGGTGCACGGAGGCCCCTATCCCTCGACCTCGGACGGGCGCTCAACCTCGGTGGGCACCCGGGCCATTTTCAGGTTTACGCGTCCGGTCTGCTACCAGGGGTTTCCTGACGACGCGCTACCAGCAGAATTGAAGCATTCGAATCCGCTGGGAATCTGGCGCATGGTGGACGGACAAATGACCCGAGAGCAGACCGTTGCTCCGGGAAACTCTGCTGGAGCACCGAGTTCCGTTTGATGTGGTGCAGCAGGAGAGAACTCCTTGGGCCTTGTGGCTGTAATTGTGGACGAGATCTTCATCACCGTTCCGTCGGGCAGCATCGGGCAAGTGACAGCCAAGTTGTTTCACGGCACACCCAAGCCTGCTCGATGTGTCATCAGTCATGCCGCAGCCAGCTTGCGCGGCATATCTCTGCGTCGTACATGCGCCACCGGCTTCTCGTGCAATAGCAGTTCTGTTGCCTGCACGCGCCGCTCGGCGTGAAACCATTTCTGCACTACGTTGTCGTTCAGAAAATTGGCCAAAGCCATCAGGGTCATCCCTTGATGGTGGGCCATCCAGCACCGTACCAATTGGGGGTGACCCTTCCAGAATCTCTGCCTCGTAGAACTGAAGTCTGCCGCTTCATAGAAGCCAAGGCTCCCAAACCACCCCATGCCGGCCATTCTGTGCAGATTGCGTACCGCTCCCACCGGATCAGTATTCAGCGCGAGAAATGTCGAATAAGGGGATATCACCAGCCCGTTCGTCTCGCGTGCTCGTAGTGCGAGATGGGGAATCCCAAAAGCGTAATACTGATAGTTTCCAGCCTCGTCGAACTTATAATAAGCGGACTCCGAAATCCCCCACGGCACGCCTTTTCGGGCGGCATAGGTCTGCTGCGCGCGCACCGCGGCGCTCCGCGAACGCTCCAAAAGCGTATTGGGATACGTACGCATCCAGAGCGAAGGCATTAAATACTCAAATAATGTTCCAGTCCACGAAAGCAAAACCGGCCGGCCGCCATCCAGAGTGTGGGCTCGGCCCAGCAGAAACCAGCTCTCCTGCGGAATATCCTCCTTGGCTATCGCTACAAACACGGCAGTGCGGGACTCCGTACCAAGCAGGTCATAGCAAGCCGGGCTGAGATTATGGGTTTCTAAATCAAAGCCCACAGAGATCAGCTTGCGACGATCATTCAGCAAGAAACCGAAGTCCATTTCGTCCGCCAATTTCCCCGCCATCTTTGCGATCATTCGAATATCGGCGACCAGGCGCTCGGTGTTCGATTTTGCTTTGAGAAGCTGGTCGCGCAGGCGCACGTACAAGACTTCGTGTCCGGGAACCGCGGATTCGAGGGCCCGTTCGATTTGATGGACCAGTTGGTCTATAAACTGCGGCAGTTGCTGCAACGCAATGCTATCCATCAATTTAATGTTGACCGTGTCGTCTTCTCGCAAAGCTGCAAAGTCTGGCGAAGACCACGGCGCATATTGACTCACCGCCTGCTGAATCTTGTGATACCGCGCCGCAGCTTCCTCGACAAACCATTCGATCTGGGCGATTCGTTTCGACGCGCCAATCGTTTCGCTGGGTTGCTCGAAAAGCGTCTCAGGCAAGCCCAGGATCGGCTGCAACCAATTGTCCGCATTGCGTTGTCGTTCGCAGCTCAAAAGCAGCTTCCGCGGAAAGGCATGCCTGGCCGAGAGCACGCGGAGATAGTCCATGAATCCTTCTGCCAGGCACGACTGCAATACCGGCTGGTTTAACCGCTCCATACACCCTTGTTGCAGAGTCCAGAGCGATGCCAGCAAGTTCCCGCTATCCACCGAGGAAACGAAAAGGGGAGCAAGTGGTTGAAGCGTCCGCGTGTCATACCAGTTCAGCACGTGCCCGTGATGTTTTTTCAGGCTCTCCACGGTTGCCAGTGTCCGAAGAGTCTGTTCGGCAAATTCCGGCACCGTGAGATATCCGAATTCGCATGCGATCTGCCTTGCGTTTAATAGAAATCCGATGTTTGTTGGGGATACCCGTGCCGCTACGGCCGCAGGTTCTTCCTGAACGTTATCCGGTATCAACCAGTTGTGCTCGGCGGTACTGTACTCCGCAAAATATCGCCAGGTGTTGAGAGCGGCACGCCGAAGAAAAGCCAGATCCTTGCGGGAGGTTTGATTTCGGGCCGTGACCGGAGCACGATTCAGCCAACTGGAAACTGCTTTGCTGCAGGCCCAGAGCGCCAGGATCGGTAGCGCGGTCGGAAGCGCCCGCGGCCGTATGCCCCATACCAGCAGTCCTAACAGGACCGCGAGCAGAGGCGTCCAGTTAAGATACACGTCGACCGGCGTTCGTCCTCGAGTATTGAGCTCCGATTGCGCAGCTGTTTCCCATTCCAAAAGCCGTGCTTGCGTCACAAAGCGCCTGATCAATGAGCGCGCCACTGCATCCAGCGCAAGCATGGTCTGATGCGGCAGGAAGATCAACGTAAAAACAAAGGTAACGTTCGCGGTATAAAGCGCATTTAGAGCATCACCCGCAATCGTCAAATCAAAAGCAAAAAGAGCGCGGAGCAGATTGAAACCGAACTCGACCCAGGCGGGTATGACTAGGATAAATAAGGTTGCCAGAGTCCACAGCCACGGTCTGTCGGTGATGAACCAACCTGCCACGAGCAGGAGAAATGTTGCCGGCTCCACTAAACTGCGGCGCAGGTTGTCCACAATCTTCCACCAGGAAATCAGCGAAATGGGATTGGCCGCACGCGCCACTGATTCGTTCGGCACATGGGGAAATAACCATCCCACGATCTGCCAATCTCCGCGCAGCCACCGGTGTTTACGGCGATTGTAGGCGCTGTAATGGGACGGATAGTCTTCGATGATTTCGATGTCGCTCGCCAAACCCGCTCGCGCATACGCCCCTTCCAGCAGGTCATGGCTTAGTAGAGAATTTCTTGGAAAACGCCGGTCCAGGACGCGATGAACCGCGTCCACTTCGTAGATTCCTTTTCCTGTGAAGCTACCCTCGCGATACAAATCCTGATAGGCATCAGAAATCGCACGGGTGTAGATGTCGAAGCCGGTTTCCCCAGCATAGATAGCTGCCAGCCGCGAGCGCGCTGTGCTTTGCACGCTCACGCCCACGCGCGGCTGCAAAATACCATATCCGTCAACCACAGTATTCGTCTGTGGATCGATGATGGCCTGGTTCAGAGGATGCGCCAGAGCTCCTACCATACGATGCGCCGCGCCCCTTGGAAGCTCCGTATCGGAATCAAGCGTGATCACAAACCGGACCCTCGGAAGAACCGACAACTCCCCAACTTTCACCGGGAAACTGTCATATTTTCCTAGCAGCAGTTTGTTGAGATCGAGCAGCTTG
Source organism: uncultured Acidobacteriaceae bacterium (assembly GCA_963719575.1). Classification (GTDB taxonomy): domain Bacteria; phylum Acidobacteriota; class Terriglobia; order Terriglobales; family Acidobacteriaceae; genus Sulfotelmatobacter. Next base: position 21,864 of record CAVRCN010000010.1, on the reverse strand, counting down.
CCGCGCTTGCGCTCCCATCCCATCCACGACTTCTCGCGCGGATTGTAAACACGATGCCGATGAAACAGAAAGAACGACCCTGCGTTCTGACTGGCGTATTTGTGATTCAACTCGTGAATCAATTCCGAGCATAGTGTGATGAGAGGATTATCCTCGCGAGCCGGTTCACGGGAATCGGCCAAATCCGTCAGAAGCGCGAAATGAATATTGGGATCATGGTTTCCCAGGAACCGCACTTCCAGGTTTTCCACCAGCTCTCTTACTTGCTTTTCACACAGCAGCAGGGTTGGGATAGCGACCATGGTTACGCAACTGTCAGGAATTCCTTCCGAGAAATCGAGCTTCGGGAGAATTTCGGGTGGCAGTAGCGAACTGACCAGATAATTCATGAGTTGCACGGCGCTTTGCGAACAGGGCAAAAACAAGATCAGCATCGAAAGCAAAATAAGAGCCGGAGAATTGTAGGACTCGGTGAGAATGATCACCGCCGTCGACATAATGGCAAGCGCCAGAAGGTTTATGCCCGTCAGGAAAAACTCGTCAGGATGCGCACGCACAAGTGCCTGGATTTTCTGGCCAAATGGCGCGCGAAAATGTACCTTCTGATGAAGCAGAGACGTTCCCCTGTCCACAAGGTAGTAGCCGACGTGAGATTCCCGCAGAGCGATGCGCGGTTCTTCGTAGCTGCTTCGGCTGGCTGCCTTAGCCAAGGCCACCGCCGCCTCCGCGGTCTCCAACTCGGAATAATCAGAATGCTCGGCAATATTGGCTATTTTGTTCCGGTAAAGATCGCGGCTGTCAAAGTCCATGCGACCATAGGCGTCGGCCGGATCCCGCCGTAACACCCGGTCGATCACCATGAGCGGTTCGAGGACATCCTTCCAGGTCGTCTGCCCAACGTCCCGCAGACTCCTTATCGGAGTGCTCACACCGCTCGAGTCATCATTGGGATTGCTTAGAAGGCTCTTGCCACGCGCCGCAATCTGCTCCAGAAGAGCCAGTTTCAGCGCCGGGACCAGTGACCACAGTTCGCGCACTTGCAATGCGCTGGTTCGCTGAAATACCTCCACAAATAAAGTGAAGTCCTGTTCGCTAAACTCGTAGGAAACCACTTCAAGAAATCCTTCAGCGAGCGCCAGTACTCGGGGAACGGTGGCGCCGTTCGCGGCACGCACGTGCGTAATCTTGGTTTGGGTTTTGAGCGTTTCGATCGTATTCTGGAGCTCCGTATGCAGAAGCCGCCCACTGTCGTACAACCAGCGGAAATCGCCGGAGATCGGCGATTTCGGAGCGGGCCGATCCAGAAATATAAGTATCGGCTCGAAATCATGTGCGAGAGCACTGATGCGTTTCGCAAAGGCGTGCGATGAAGGAACATTCGGCAACCAGGTCAGCGTGCGCGCGAGTTCTGCCGCCCCTTCATGAATCAGTTCCGGATTCCGAACCTTGTAAGCGGGTTCTGGCAGGCGCCCAGCTTCTGCGCTTACAGCCTCTAAATGTGTGTTCTGCGGCATTGGATGTGTGAGTCCCCGTGGCTGAAGTTCTACCGGTAGTTGGCGGCCTGCATTTCAAACATGCCTGCGTAGCGTCCACCGAGATTCAACAGACTGTCATGGTCGCCATCCTCGGCAACCCTTCCATCGTGCAAGACAACAATGCGATCCGCCATGCGTACCGTGGAAAATCTGTGTGAGATAAAAAGGGCAGACTTTCCCGCCGTAAGCTCGGCGAACCGCTGAAACACTTCAAATTCGCTGCGCGCATCGAGCGCGGCTGTCGGTTCGTCCAGAATCAGCACTTGCGCATCCCGCAGGTAGGCGCGCGCCAGCGCTACTTTCTGCCATTCGCCGCCCGACAGGTCTACGCCGCGATCGAAACGCCGGCCTAACATTTGCTCGTAATCGCCCGGCAGTCTGGCGATGACTTCGTTGGCCATGCTCTTATCGGCCGCGGCTCGCAGCAGGGGCAGGTTATTGAGTTCCTCGATTCTTCCAACCGCAATGTTTTCCCGCGCCGTCATTTCATAGCGCATGAAATCCTGAAAAATTACCCCAATTTCGCGGTAAAGATCCTCCAGGCTGTACTCCCGCAGGTCGACTCCATCCAACAGGACTTCGCCTTCGACCGGATCGTAGAGTCGCGTCATCAGTTTCACTAGGGTGGTCTTGCCTTCGCCGTTTTCCCCGATCAGCGCTACCCGCTCCCCGGCCCGGAGATGAAAATCCAGCCCCTTCAGCACCAGCCGCGAGCTTCCCGGATAGCGAAACGAAACATTGCGAAATTCAAATCCTTGCAGGATGGGGCGAGGAGCAGGCAACGCGTTCGGCTTGGAACAGATGGTGGGCTGCATTTCAAAAAACGCAAGCAAGTCGGTAAGGAACAAGGCCTGATCCGCAATGCTCGAAAGGGTCGAAAAAACCTGCTGGATGTTGCTGCTGGCCTGCATGATCGCGCCGGTCAGGAAAATCATCTTGCCAATGGTCAGGGACCCGATTGCCGTCCGCCAAATTACGTACACATACGCTGAGTAATAACCGGCAGTGCCGATCATCGACAAGAACGATCCGGCAATCAGCCTGCGGCGCGCCAGGTCAACATTTTCGCGATAAAGCTGGTCGGAAAGACGTGTGAAGCGACCGACGAGGAAATCCTTGAGCCCAAAAAGCTTGAGTTCCTTGGCGGCCTCACGGCTTCCGCCCAGCACCCGCAGGTAGTCGAGTTCTCTGCGAACGGGGGTCTGGCGGAAGTTTCTCGCATATCCCAAAAATGCGAAATGGCTCTCGCCGAGAAATGCCGGAAGGATTCCCACAATCAGCAGCAGCAAAAGCCAGGGCGAGAACAACAGTATGGAAACCGACAGAGACCCCGCCGTGATTACCTGCTGCAGCAATCGGCCGATGGACTGAATCATGCCCAGCCGATCGGTGGCCTGCACTCGCGCCCGTTCCAGCCGGTCGTAGAACACCGGATCTTCATACGCGATCAGATCCAGTTCCGCCGCGTGCTTCATCACCCGAATGCTGATGTGGCGGGTGTATTTATCCGCCAGCAGGGAATCAAGATAGTCGATGGTTCGGCCGAGGATGCCCCCAAGAATGGCGATCGCGAATTCTGCCGCAACCAGCCACCAGAATTTTGGCGCGACTGGTTGATGCACGGAAACAGCGTGAACAACCCCGTTAACGATCCGTTCCGTGATCCACAGGGCGGCCAGGGGCAGCAGGGAGATAATCAGCCGGAAAAACGATCCCAGGAATACGACCAGCGGGCCTGACTCCCAGACAATCCTGAGCACCGGGGGCACGTTGCGGAGCGCGGCGAGACGATCCCTCCACCCGCCCCAGAAATCTTCCCCATCAGCCATTTTTCGAGTCCCTTGGACAGCGAGCCCATCTAAGATGCCGAAACCACTTCAGACGTACGCCACAACGGGAAAATGGAGCGATATATTCTTCCTGCTGCTCCGTTCTCCCTGGAATTGCTCTTTCACGTCGAATTCCTTTTCGAGAATCCACCCGCACTTCGACCTTGACGGTATACCACAACGCCGGCTATGTCGTGTTAAATGTGTGGCTTGCAAGAGATTGTAGCTGGTGAAGCGCAAGCCTGCCCCCGAAGAAATTGATGCGACCGATTTGATTGGCCCATGAGGTTCACGGGCAGCGAGGAAGTATCTTCACGATTGCATGCAAGAATGTCAGTGAATTCCCGAAAACATCGTCTCGCTGACGCTCAAATCTAGTATTTCTTGAAGCCCGCCCGCTGCATTCCGCGCCGCGCCGCCTCGCTTTTCATGAAGATCTCCCAGACGAATCCTGTCCTCAGATTCTCGGCCATCAGCAAGGTGATACCGGTATCGATTCCGATCACGTCGCTGTCATACCACTGGGTGAGCGGGTTAAACGCGTTCACGAATCCGTATTTGCTCCAGGCCGTGGGATAGCGCTCCTTAATCGTCCGCAACACCCGCATCACCGGCCGTGGCAGGAACGCCATGGAACCAGCCGACGCGCTGGGCACAATCGTCCCGTCGATGGGCCCGACAGCCGGGGGTCCGCCCCAAATCACATAACCGTTGGGGGAATCCGAGGCGGTAATTCCCCACAAATCGTTACTATAGTCGGGAAACTGCTTGCCCAATTCAATGCAGAACAGGCGATGAACCTCGGTCGCAATGACCGAATTCTGGAAGTAATCCGCGTATTTGTCGCGTTTGCCCCGGAAGTCAAACCAGGCTTGGGAATACTGATGCACAAAGAGCGGCGCGAACGAGCCGATATAGCGCATGCCGTCATATTCGAACGTCATACGCTTCCAGGCCGTCCACGTTTCCTGGCGAAGCGGATGCGAAGTCGAACCAAGACCCAGCAGGTACATCATCATCAATTCACTGTAGTTATCCCACCGGTAGGGAAGGAACCCCGTCTCCGGCGTCCAGCCATGGGGCAGGAGAGCGGTATCTTCCGACAACCACGTCCATTCCACCCGGTCAAAAATGGCATCGGCCAACCCCTGGACTTCCGCAGCTGGAAAGTACTCGCGGCAAGCCAAAACTCCGCACAGCAGGATCGCCGTGTCCACCGAAGAAACTTCGGCGTCCCAAACGCGTTCGCCAGTGTTGATATTGGCCCAGTGGTAGAAGAATCCGCGATGATTCGGCAGTTTCGCCCAAAAGCACTCCAACGCAGCCAGGACCCGTTCCTGCGCCGCGGACCGCGAAATAAATCCGCGTTTTTCGCCGATGCATAGCGCGGTCAATCCGAAGCCGGTGGCGGCAATGCTGCCGACAATTCCGTTATCATTGACGCGGACGTTGCATCGGTCTTTTACGAGGCCCGTCTTGGGATTGGCCTGTTCCCAAAAATATTGAAAATTGTTCTTCTCGATTTCGTTCAGCAACTGGTCGTCCTCGGGAGAAATCGAGTCCACACCGGTCTCAGCGGCCGAAACACCGGGCGCTTGGGTGGGCTGGGAAAAGGCAAAGCCGGCGAATGGCAGGCTGCTCCCTAGAGCCAGAATTTGTCTAACAAAATCGCGCCGTGATCCTTTGGAATGCATCCCTTTCATTGTGTCACGTAAAGCGCCTGAATATCGTCGAAGACTCTAAAGCAAAATGCGTGCAGAAAGAACGCACGACGACCGGTGCACTCGAATGCGAATCTAAGATGCCGTCCAGGCGCCACCGCTCGTAAGATGTTCCAAAATCATTAGATGAGAGTAGCAAGAAAAAGTTCGCTTTGGATCCTGCTGGCCTTGGTCGCTGGTCTGACTTGCGTGGGTCTATTTTTTCGGCGTCAGCATTTCAAGCCGCTGACTATCACAGGCGCCGTCACCGTGCAGGACGCCGATCCCAGAAAACAATTGCCCCTTGCCGGCGTAGAAATCAGCGTCGCGAACGATCCGGGTCAGACTCCGGTTAAATCCGACTCCTACGGATTTTTCAGATTGAAACTGCCCAAGGGCCTGCGACGAGGGCATGCGGTAACGTTGATGTTCCGCCACCGCGATTACCAACCTCTCAACCTTCGGGAATTTGCAGGCGACAAACTCTATATCGTTCAACTGGTGCCGTTGTCCAGAAATGCGGACGCTCCCAATCGGCCCACCATCGCAGTGGCGAACGTCCGCGTTCGATATTCGATTCAGGCCATGAGAACAGTAGACGTAGGCAGCCTGGTGAAAACGTTTCAAGTCGAGAATATCGGCAACATTCCCTGCAAAGGGCGATCTCCCTGCTCGCCCGACGGTAAATGGAAAGCCACAATCGGTTCCGCCTCGGTGGACGCCGGTCCGGGCAACGAATTTCAAAATGCCCGCGTCTCGTGCATTGCGGGTCCGTGCCCTTTTACGAAAATCGAGTCCGATGATCTTTCAAAGAATAACGAGAAGATCACGGCGTCTGCCCGGGACTGGTCCGACCCGACGACTTTCCTGGTGGAAGCCGAAGTGGTACACACCATGCAGAGTCCGATCGAACATCAATCGTATCCAGTCATTTTTGGGGGAGCACTTAGCTTCACCCTGCCGACCGACTCTCAGGGCGTCAGCCTCGAGGCGGATGTAGCTGGAGAAACCATTATCTTCCCGCTCGGCCCCGACCTTCTCCTGACGTGGGCGAATTGCAATGCCAGAGTGAACCCGGACCACACCAGTGTTTACCGTTGCGAACTCAAGCCCGGCTACCGATTTCAATGAGGCACAGCCAGCAAGTCCCGCGGGCGCCAGACAGCCAACTCAGTTTACCTCTGCAACTATGACCGTGGCGTCATCCCTCTGGCATCCTCGTGAAAATTCATCCATCGATGTGAAGATCGCGCAGGCGATGTCGTCAGGGCATTGCGCGGCGCTTTTGTCCACAGCCTTTCGAAGGCCCTCGATGCCCCACTCTTCGCCGGCCGGATTCACCGCTTCGGTCACACCATCCGTGTAGGCCATGATCAGATCACCGGGACGAAGCTGCACCACGCCCTCCTCATAACTCCAGTTCGGGAAAATGCCCACCGGCACGCCCCCGGTTTGAAGACGAATCATCGAGCGATCTTGCCGAATCACAATGGGAGGATTGTGGCCTGCATTTACATAACGCAGCGTGCGCGTGGTTCCGTCGAAAACGCCATAGAATAACGTAGCGTACCGGTCTGCCAGAGAGGATGCATGTACCTGAGAATTTACCGCGCGAACCACCGCGCCCGCGTCGTTTCCCGCAAAGGAAACCGCGGTGCGAAGCGACGACTGAACACTCGATATCATGAGCGCAGCGGCAAGACTCTTTCCGGAGGCGTCCCCGACGGCCAGGGCGACCCGATTGTGCGAGAGTGGCAGCACATCATAACAATCACCGCCTAAGGCGCAAACTTGACGGCAGCGCGCGCTGTAACGCAGAGCGTCAATCGTCGCGTCCGGATGCTGCATAAAGCGCTGCTGCACGTCACAGGCGGTTACCCAGTCCTGGCTGACATCCATTATTTCTGTGTCGGTCGTCATGTTTATCTTTGCCTCTCTGTGAGATTGTCGAACCCCGAGGCGTGAAATCGACATGAGAAGCGTCAGATTTTTTTGCTTAAAAATCGTCGTTTGGGATGTCGAGGATCGGGGGCCTGCTCCGACTACCGTATGAAAGCGCAGAGTCCGCGCTAGAAAGAGAGAAAAACACATGAAATACATTTTGCTGATGGCCAGCACGAAAGCGGGTGTCGACTCTTACCGCGCCTGGACCAGGAAGGATATCGATACGCACATGGCAAGCCTGAAGAGTCTCATTCAGGACTTGAGTGAATCGGGCGAGTTGCTCGCCGAGCAAGGCCTCACCGGGCCGGAGGAGGCTAAGTTGGTGCGCGCGAAGAGAAGCGACATGCCGGTCACCGACGGCATCTTCCCCGAATCCAAAGAGTTCTTGCTCGGCTACTGGATGGTTAACGTCGAAACTTCGGAGCGAGCATGCGCCATCGCTGCCCGGCTCTCAGCTCTGCCGGGATCCGGCGGGGCGCCGACGAATATGCCCGTCGAAGTGCGGCAGCTTGCGAGCCATCCCCTCAACTGGTCGTAACGCGATGTCGAGAACCGATGTCGAGAACCAGTGATCGGTTCCGACTACGTCATGAAAGCGCGAAGTGCGCGCTAGAAAAGAGAGGAAAACATATGAAATACATTTTGCTGATGAGCGGCACGAAGCCAGGCGTCGGCACCTACCACGCATGGACGAAAACGGACCGCGATGAGCACATGGCGGCTCTGCAAACAATCAACCAGGAGTTGAGCGACTCGGGAGAGTTTGTAGCTACCCAAGGCCTAGCCGGACCGGACGAGGCCAGAGTGGTGCGCGGGCAGAAGAACGGCGTGCCCGTCACCGACGGCATCTTCCCCGAGTCCAAGGAATTTTTGCTCGGCTACTGGATCATCGATGTCGAAACGCCAGACCGAGCCTACACCATCGCCAGCCGGATTTCGGCGGCGCCCGGACCCGGCGGAGTGCCGACGAACATGCCCATCGAAGTGCGGCAATTCGCCAGCCATACCCCCAAATCGTAGTGACGCAACGTCAAGAGTGGGGTCCGGTTTCGATGAACCGATCAAAAACGTGGGAGCGGGCAAAAAGAGAGGAGAGACATGAAATATATTCTGATGATGAATGCCACGAAAGCTAATTTTGACGTGTACGCCAAGTGGTCGAAAGAAGACCTGCAGCGCAACGTGGCGTTCATGCGTACTTTCAGCAAAGAGCTCAAGGACTCCGGCGTGTTTGTCGCGACCGAGGGTTTGGGGTGGCCCAACGAAGCCAAGAATGTTCGAGCAGGAAAAGACGGGGAGCCGATTACGGATGGGGTCTTCGCGGAGTCAAAAGAATTTCTTGCCGGCTACTGGATTATCGATGTGGAGAGCCCGGAGCAGGCGTACAAAATTGCCGCGCGCGCCTCGGCTGCGCCCGGGCCGGGAGGCACGCCAGGGAGCATTCCCATTGAGGTGCGCCAAGTGCTCACCGGTTTTGCTGACTTAGGGATTTGACGTTGCAGACCTTGAATCGCTGGTCAGGAGAATTGCCGTGGTAGCACAATCGTCGGACGCTCCGCTCGAGCATCTGCTGAGAGAATTGACTCCGCAGGTGCTCGGCGCCGTGGTGCGGAGATTTCGAGACTTCGCCGCGGCCGAGGATGCTGTTCAGGAGGCATTGCTCGCCGCGGCCATGCAATGGCCAGACGAGGGACTGCCCGATAATCCGCGCGCCTGGCTGACGCAGGTGGCCTTCCGCCGGATGACCGACCAGATTCGAAGCGAATCCGCCCGCCGCCGCCGCGAGGACGAGATGGCGGTGGAGGTGTCACGCGCGCATGAAGTGACCACAACCATCGGCGTTGCGTCGGAGGAAGAAGACGACACCCTCGTCCTTCTCTTCATGTGCTGCCACCCCGCATTAACTTTGTCTTCCGCGATTGCCCTTACGCTGCGGGCGGTGGGCGGATTGACCACGGCGGAAATCGCCAAAGCGTTTCTTGTACCCGAAGCCACAATGGCGCAGCGGATCAGCCGCGCCAAGCAAACCATCAAGGACTCCGGCATTCCCTTCGAACTGCCAACCGCCGAGGAGCGAGCACATCGTCTGCGCGCCGTTCTCCATGTCCTCTATCTCATCTTTAATGAGGGCTACACCAGCAGCGCCGGTCCGCAGTTGCAGCGCGTTGAACTCTCCCGCGAGGCAATTCGGCTGACGCGATCGCTCCGAAACCTGTTATCAAACGACGCCGAGATCGCCGGATTGCTCGCGCTCATGTTATTGACAGACGCTCGCCGTGTTGCGCGAACAAACGGCGAGGGCGAGTTAATCCCCCTGATGCAACAAGACAGGGCGCTCTGGGACAGGCCGCAGATTGCCGAAGGTGTCGCGCTCATTTCAGCCGCATTACCGAAGGGCTCGGTCGGTCCCTACCAGTTGCAAGCCGCCATCGCCGCAATTCACGACGAAGCCACGCGCCCCGAAGATACAGATTGGCCACAGATTCTGGCGCTCTATGATTTACTCAGGCGCATGACCGACAACCCAATGGTCGCTCTGAATCACGCGATTGCGGCCGCAATGGTGCACGGTCCAACCAAGGGATTGGAACTGCTGGACGCGCTCAAAACTGACGCCCGCGTCGCCAACCATCATCGCCTGGACGCGGTTCAAGCGCATCTGCTGGAAATGGCCGGAGACCGCGAGGGCGCCGTCAAACACTATCGCGCCGCAGCCGGAAAAACCGGGAGCCTCCCGGAGCGCAATTACCTTCTCATGCAGGCGGCGCGTCTCTCAAGCGCGACGCCGCCTGCGGACGTGCAGGAATGAACTCACTCGCCTTCGTTGCCTGACTACCGCGCCCTTTCCTGCGAGATCACAATTTGTTCTGGGTCAATACCGGGGTCTAATACACGTAGGCCTTGAGGAAGACGAAAACCACCACGCCGGTGATCGAAACGTAGAGCCAGATGGGGAACGTCCAGCGTGCGATTCGACGGTGCATGGCGAACCGCCCCGTCAGCGAGAAGAAAAATGTGGTGAGCACCATCGGCAGCGCAACAATCGAAAGCATCACGTGGCTGGCCAGAATGGAAAGGTAGAGCGTCCGCACCGCGCCGTGCCCAGGGAAAATCGTGTCGCCGTGCAGCGCGTGGTTCACGATGTAGCTTACGAGAAAAATGGAAGAGAAGGCGAAGGCCAGCAGCATGCTCGTGCGATGCGCGTCCCGGTTGTGATGTTTAATGAAATACAATCCCACGCACAGCGTAACCGCGCACAACCCGTTCAGCAGCGCGTTCAGCGCCGGCAAAAACATCCAGCGCCCGGCGAAATCTGCCGAAGGATGATGCACATATAGCAGCCACAGCAGGAAGGACACCGCGAGTCCGCTCACCACGATGATCGCGCCAACCACCGGCCGCGAACGAATTTCAGGCTGCTCCATGCTGACAATTAAATCACAAAACCCCATCCGCATCGTATGGGCCCCGTCGCGCAAGCATCGGGTTAGCGCGTTCCGCGACTACGTTGGCGTTGGGCAGCGCCTCAATCATGAAGTTCTTTGCGTACTCTGCGGTTTTTCCTCTGCGACCTCTGCGGTTAAAAGCTGTTGCTCCTCTGGGAAACGACCACCCGCTAAGGACGCGAAACCGCAAACACGCGAAGAAACTCAAAACAGAGATACCATCTGCCGCGTCTGACCGTGACACAGTCCAGCAGCAGGAATAAAATAAAAACCGGGGATTGAGCTCAGGAGGAAGCGGAACATGAGTAACGCAGCTCTACAAATTCCAGCCTCGCAGGATATTTCTTCAAAATCGCAGACCTTCACGGCGAAAGCCTACGCGGCCCACAGCCCCACCGCGCCGCTGGCTCCCTTTACACTTCCGCGCCGCTCTCCGCGTCCGCAGGACGTCCAGATCGAAATTCTCTATTGCGGCGTCTGCCATTCCGATCTCCATCAGGTTCGCAACGAATGGAAAGAAGTAATGCCCACGGTCTATCCCTGTGTCCCCGGTCATGAAATCGTTGGCCGCGTGGTCAAGGTCGGCACCGCCGTCAGGAAATTCAAAGAGGGCGACATTGCGGCCGTCGGCTGCATGGTGGACTCATGTCGCGTCTGCACCAGTTGCCGTGCCGGGCTGGAGCAGTATTGCCTCAACGGTTTCACCTTGACCTACAACTTTGAAGACAAGATTCTCGGTGGCGTCACCTACGGCGGCTACTCCGACAGCATCGTGGTCGACGAAGCCTATGTGTTGCGCGTCTCCAATAAGCTCGACCCCGCCGGCACCGCGCCCCTGCTCTGCGCTGGCATCACTACCTATTCGCCGCTCCGGCATTGGAAAGTAGGCAAAGGTCAGAAGGTTGGAATTGTCGGCCTCGGTGGATTGGGGCACATGGGAGTGAAGTTTGCCCACGCCTTCGGCGCTCATGTGGTGCTCTTCACCACGTCGCCGAACAAATCTGCCGATGCTGTCCGCCTGGGCGCCGACGAAGTCGTGATTTCGAAAAACGATGCCGAGATGCAGAAACATGCCGGCAGCTTCGACTTCATCCTCGATGCGGTTTCCGCGGACCACGACCTGAACGCCTATCTCCAACTCCTCAAGCTCGACGGCACCATGACCCTGATCGGCGCGCCCGCGAAACCTGCGCCCGTTCAAGCCTTCAATCTCCTCATGAGGCGGCGCAGCCTCGCGGGTTCCGGCATCGGCGGCATCCGCGAAACTCAGGAGATGCTGGATTTCTGCGCCGAGCACGGCATCACCGCTGATGTGGAACGCATCAACATTCAGCAGATTGATAAAGCCTACGAGCGCCTCCTCAAGAGCGATGTAAAGTACCGCTTCGTCATCGACATGGCGTCGCTAAAATAATCACTGCGCCGTTCCGGCAGAGGCGGTCTTGAAGTCTGCAACGCCGACTTTAACCACGGTGCCCCGTGGCTTGGGCTTCGCTTCATCGCCCGTATTCCCCGTCTCCGGAACCGTTACTGGCTTCTCGGTCCATACTCCGTAGACGCGGCCGTCGTATGCCGCAATCCCCGAGTAGTCGCCGAAGAACACTCCGCCCGCTTCGAACGGTTCTGAAGTCCATGCATAATTCTGAAAGCTGTGCCCGCCGTCCGTCGAGCGCGCCAAAACCACGATCTGCTTTCGATTCTGCGGATCTCCCCGCCGGTCATAAAAAATAACGTTGGCTGCTCCATCCTTCGGATCGACCGCCAGCCATTGAAAGAACTGGTCCGCACCGTTATGGACGGAATCGTTATTCACCCGCACCGGGGCGCTCCATTTCTTTCCGCCATCGGTAGAGGTTGCGCAGAACACATCGAGGTCCCCGTTGCGGTAGTCGCTCCAGGTCAAATAGAGCCGGCGGCTGCGCGGGTCCATGGCAATCTGCGGAAAGCCATTCGCTCGTTCCAGCGTCTCCACGGCGAACATAATGGGAGCCGTGTGCACGATCGCGCGCGCGCGGGAAAACGTCCTCCCGCCGTCCCGCGACGTGGTAAGAAAAATGTCGTCATCCTGGCTCCAGACCGCATAGAGCGTTCCGTCCGGTCCCACCGTACCGTCGAACCCTTCCGCTGCCCCGTTGTCATCGCGCGGCAGTCCAGGATGGCGGTCGATCTCGGTTGGCTTCGACCACGTTTGCCCATCGTCCGTGGACCGCGAAAGTAGTATTTCCGAATCGGTCAGCGTCCATCGCGTCCACCCGACATATAAATTCCCCGCATAACGGCTCTTCGTCGTGTCCGCCACAATGTAGGGCTTGTCTTCGAACGGAATTCCCGGCTCGCTCGCGTGCTCGATGATGGGAACAAGTTTCGTGTCCCAGGTCTTTCCCCCATCAAGCGAACGCCGCACGAACAAACCGCTGCGGGACGCATTGTGGCCCCAGTAGTTGAATGTCCCCAGCTTGTCGAAAGCCATGTAGCAGATAAACGCATGGCCCTGGTTGTCGAACGCCGCGGACACATCGCCGGAAACTCTATAGTTGGCCGGTGCTACACCTTGCGCGGCAAACCAGGTGTGGCCTGCGTCCTCAGAATACGAGGCATGCGCGTTGTCCTGAAAAACTGCGACAACCTGCTGCGGATTGTTGGGATTAATCGCAATCGATGGCTCCGTAAAGTAGCCTGGCGTTGGAGTCAATGAAAACACTTCAGCGCCCGGAGCCTTGGGCAGTACCTGTGCGTGCAACCAAGTGGTCAAACTGGCGACCACAACGAAAAACATCAATCCGATCCAGTGGCCGGGTTGGCGGACGAACAACTCTCGCAATCTGTGGGGCATGTGTAGACTCGTCTCCTGTCTTAACTGGCAGTCATCTCATAAATGGGTTTGGGAAGGGCACGGCCTTTAGCCGTGCCACCCAAGTCCCGTAAATGCAGGCTTTAGCTTCTGAGGTTTCGCCCGTGCCCAACCGCCCAGGATTTGTAAGATAGCGATGCCCTTTAGTCCTGTTCGTCGTTGTCGCCGTTCATAATCCGGTTTCCGTCAGCGCCTCACGGGCGGCGCGAGCGTCCTCCGTGTTTAAGCCCAGACTCATGCCGTTTGCAGTTGGTCGCGGGCTTTTGTGGGCTCGCCTGTGCTCGGCACTGACACACCCCAATCTCCCTCATCAGTGAAAACAATTGCGCATGCCATTGGAAAGCCTGTTCCGGAGGCACCCCGCCCGCGGCTAAGTATCTGAAACCACTCAGCTCCGCCGCCCCTCAGCCAGGCAATTTGGCAGATTGATTGCAGCTACCCGTCGTTAATAGCTATGCGCTCCGCGTTACTCCCTTGCGAAGTGAGGAACTCGATTCGCAGACGTAATCAAAAGGAAAAAAGTTGATGAAGAAGTTTCAAACGTTGATGGCGCTCCTCTGCCTCGGATTGCTCCCGGCTTGCAGCAGCAACAACTCCACTGCCACTTCAGCGCCTACTTTAACATCGATCCAGATCACCCTGACCAATCCCTCCGTGGCGGCTGGCCTGACGGATCAACTCACCGCTACCGGCAAGTATAGCGACGGCACCAGCAAAGATCTCACCGCGAGCGTTACCTGGACTTCGTCCAACACGAATGTCGCCACCGTTGCCGCCGGCGTGGTGACCACGCTTGCGCAGGGCACGGCAAAGATCACCGGTACGCTTTCCGGCGTCAGCGGCAGCGTAACCCTGACGGTAGGCGCTCCAGCAATTACCAAGCTGGTCGTTTCATCCACCAGCGCATCCATTGCGCGTGGTACGACTGTGCAATTTACCGCCACTGGCACGCTGACCGACGGAACCACCGAAAACGCTACCGGCCTCGTGACCTGGAGTTCGTCGAATTCCTTAGTTGTCAGCATCAATGTGAATGGTGCGCAGGGCCTCGCGATGGGAGTGACCGCCGGCATGGCCACCATTACCGCAACCGCGAACGGCGTCTCCGCCAGCGCAACTCTCACCGTCACCAGCGCCACCCTCACTTCCATCAACGTCACGCCGGTGAATGCGCAAATTCCCCTCGGCACCGTGCAGCAGTTCACCGCGACCGGCACATTTTCTGACAGCACCACGCAGGATATAACGGGGACTGTGGTGTGGAGCGCCTCGCCCACCAGCGTAGCCTCCATCACCGTCAGCGGTCTGGCCACAGGCAAAGATCTCGGGACAGTCACCGTCACGGCAACTTCCGGCGCCATCAACAACAGTGTCATGGCCACCGTGAACGCCGCCGACCTTTCTTCGATCGCCATACTTCCCGCCGCATCGACGATCGCGCAAAATACCACCCAGCAATTTTCGGCAATCGGCACCTTCGATGATGGCAGCACGCACAACCTAACGGCTCAGGTGGCATGGAGTTCTTCCAATCCTGCAGCCGCCTCCATCGGCAGCAGCACTGGATTGGCCACCGGCCTGAGTCAGGGGACCACAACCATCAAAGCGACCCTGGGTTCGATCATCGGTTCCACATCTCTCGACGTTTCGAGTGCCACCATCGTATCCATCTCAGTCACGCCCACTGGCCGCACCATCGCGCCTGGCACCGAGTTGTCATTCACGGCGACAGGAACGTTCAGCGATTCCAGCACGCAGGTGATTACCACGGATGCAACCTGGACATCGAGTGACACTGCCGTAGCCACAGTCGGACCGGAAGGCGAAGTGACGGCCGTTGCAGCCGGTACGACCAACATCACCGCCGCTTTCGGTGGCAAATCCGGATCCTCGCTCCTGACGGTAAGCTCTGTGACCCTGAAATCAATCGCGGTCGCACCCGCCACTGCCGTGCTCGCCCCAGCGTCCCTGCTCTCTTACACCGCAACCGGAACGTTCAGCGACGGTTCCACCGCCAACGTCACCGACGTTGTGACCTGGAGTTCCTCCGCGACCAACGTGGCTAGCATCAGCAGCTTTGGCCAGGTCACGGGCCAATCGGCGGGTACCGCAACCATCACGGCCCAGCAAGGCTCCGTGAGTGGCAATGCTGCATTGGTCGTCGAATCGTCAACCCTGAGCACCGTGACGGTTACGCCCGCCACTGCAACCGTAGCCGAGCAGACCGCAACCCAGTTCAACGCCATCGGCACATTTGCAGACCACAGTACCCAGAACCTCACCAGCTCCGTGAGCTGGACTTCGTCCCCAGCCTCAGTTGCCACCGTCAGCAACGCATCGCCGACCAAAGGCCTGGCCACAGGCGTCGCGCCCGGAACTGCGACCATCACCGCTCTGTTCGCCGGACAATCCGGGGGAGCGACTTTAACCGTAACCAACGCCACTCTCAACTCCATCACCGTTACTCCGGACCCTGCAACCATATCGTTGGGCGGTACCCAGCAATTCACCGCTACGGGCAACTTCAGTGACGGCAGCACCGAGAATCTGACGGCGCAAGTGACCTGGTCGTCCTCCGAGGTGAGCGTCGCGACCATCAGCGCGGGCGGATTAGCCAGCACCGCTGGCACAGGATCCACCACCATCACCGCGAAAATGAACGGCGCGAGTGGAACCGCAACCCTCACCGTGAACTGAGCGCGGTCTGAGAGAAGTCCGAGAAGAAGACGAGCGAGACAACGCAAGTTGTCTCGCTCTTTTTTATTTCGAGATGTTTATTTGCAGGTAATACTGGGATTGTCTTTCGCCAGGTCGAGGCAAGCCTGGTGTTGCTGCGCGCGCCGTGCGGCATCATCCCGCGCAACAACTTGCGGCTGGGTTGCGGGCTGGGTTGCGGGCTGGGTTGCGGGATGGGTTGCGGGCTGCGTCGCGGCCGCCATCGCCGCCGGGCCAGGAGCCGGAACCACCGCCGCCACGACCGCAGACTTCGCGGCCGGAACCGGAACCACCGCCGCCGGAGCCTTATCCAGCATGGCCTGAAATGCCTGCATCTCTTCGGGCTTGCTCCAGGGCACCGGGTTCGTTTGCACTTTGCAGTAATCGTCGGGATAATCCCACGCCGGCTGCACCGTCACCTTCGTCAGACCCTTGCTCTCCGCCAGCGTGTACGACCACACCTGTTTTGTGGTCATCCCCGGACACGCACTCGAGGCCATGAAAATCTGGCCGTAAAGTGGCATCTGCGCCCACCGCGAGAAACGAAACTGCAACTCGTGGTCGGAATCGGAATCCGAATCGAGCGCGTAACCATCCTTCAGACTTGCTTGCACGATGAGCGCCTTCACCGTCTGCGCCGACGCTTTGCTGGTGAACACATACGGCCCCGGCTTAACTTTTTCTTTCTTGCCGCGCGCCACCGCCAGGGTCGTGATCGCCAGGATCGAAATCGAAATCAAAATCAGAATCGTAGCTTTCTTCATAACTCGCTTCATAACTCGCTTCATAACTCTCACCCATTGTGACTCTACCCACTTACGACCAGGCACCGCTAATTACCAGGGTCATCACCGGCAATTTCTTTGCCAACAACTCGCGGAAATAAACCTGGCCTAAGGAGCGTCGTCACTGCGGCTTTTCGCCCACCGTCGCCAAGAACCAATCGCGGAGGACTCCCTCGACCCCCTTGCGAGCCTCCTGGATGCTCACAGGTTTCGCTTCTGCCGGTTGTTTCGGGACCGGCTGTGGCGCGGCCTGCGCGGCGGGCGGGGCGGCGCCTGCGTCGTCTGCGTCTTCTTCCTCTGCGCCTTCGTCGCCTGCCCCCATTCGGTCTTCGAAGTCTTCTTCGAACCACTGTGGGCCGTTGAGGCAGGTGGCGTTGACGGTGTCGCGGTCGACGACGACGTTGCTCGCTGTCTCCACCTCGAAATCCGCGATGCGCAGGTTGGCACTTGCGGTTTGGAGCGCGTAGAGCATCAGTCCGGCGGTTTTGTGATCCATGCGACCGGAGCCGAGCATCTGGATCACCTTCATTAACGCGACCTGGACGGAGTTGGCGTCTTCGAGCAGGGGTAAGTCGAACCTGCGCTGCGCCGAAACATCGGCCGCAATTTTCGCCCGCTCACGGCGGATGCGATCATGAAAAAAGCAGAGACGCCGGTAGCGCAGAGCGGGAGAGCCGCACTGCGTCCCATTCATCTTGATGTGCTGACAGCGTGGAACATTTTCCAGATCCATATTTTTTCCCTCTTCTCTGCACTTCTTGCCCTGAGCCTCGGCTGCCCCTCGCGGCGGATTGATCTGCGGGTACCCCCTCCCCCTCCCCCCAAATCTTTGGAATCATGGAGTTAGAGGAAAATTCCCCGCAAAATCCGTGTTTCAAAGGACTTAGATATCAAAATCCGTGAAACAAAGGACTTAGCGCCGGACGGTTTTGGTTTCTACCAAACTGTCGCGGCTTCGACCAGAATTGCGCGATTGAAAGCCTCGGTCAAGGTTGGATGTCACAACGGAAGCCTGTGGAAAGCTGTGGAAATTGGGTTGGGAGACGTGGGACTAGAAGCGACGAGACAAGTTAAGAGGCTCAAGAGGTCGGCAGTCGAAATTCCCGGCCTTCGAAAACCGCGAAGATCGGGGCACCCTCAGTTGGGATGGTGTCGGCAAGGAAGGGTGGGCCGGTCCACTCCCAAAAAACCTCAGGTCCCTCCACTCCGCGGATCATCGCCTTCGCGATGATCTGCTTCGGTCGGGATGACAACGTTGACGGAATCTGGAAATCCCCACTCAAGCCAAAACCGGGATTGAGTGGGCCACCCGCGGGATTGAGTGGGCCACCTGTCGCAAGATCCGGTTGACTGTGTCGTTTATTTTTCCCCGTTGACAGAGAGCACGGTCTGGGGGATAGTATCTCGCGGTCTTGAGTGTATTAATTCCGTTATTTGCGTTGGCCTGTGATTTTCGCCCCCCGAAAATCGAAGCATGAGTAGTAAAAACCGTTACCACTTCGCCCTCATCGGGAAGACGGAGGCGTCACTTTCCACGGGACGCAGAAGGAAATTCGCATGAAAAATAGAACGATCGCGTTGCTATGGATCGGGAGCGCGATTTTGATGATCGCAGCCGTTTGTGATGCCCAGATTTCTGGTCAAAATGTTCCGCCGCGGCTCCTGCTGCATCGCAGTGATGCGAGCGGAACGGGAACTGTTCCGGCACCGCAAAAAACAAAAGGAACGCCGCAGACCTCCACGTGCACCTACAACTTCACCGCCGGAAGCCGCTACACGTACATGAATTACTGCATCACCGCCAATGGTAACTTCGCGAACTTTCAAAGCCCGGCGGGAGTCGAAATGCTCGACCAGAACGGTTCCTTTGAAGGCTATGGCATCTGCGACTTTGCGACGAATGTTTCGTACTTCGACTACAACTACGCGGATAGTGGGAACTGGAATGCGCCAACAACCGTCCTGAGCACGGCGACGGAGGTGAAGATCGAGCGGACCACCAGCGATGGTCTTTGGACCTTGACCCAGACCATCCTCAGAGTAGCCGGGCCGCCACCTTATGCCAAAATGACGATGGCGCTCAAGAACAATTCGGGCACAACGAAGAATGCGTACTTAATGCGCTTTGCCAACTTTAATCCCGACCACGCTGCTGCTACCGGTAACTCCTTTGAGAACTACGATAGCAGCCAGCAAAGCGTTTGGGGATATAACTCCCTCGCGGATGCTGCTCTGAACGGTAGCGACCAGTATGGAATGATGTTACAGAATGCGGATCCCGTTCTGAGTTCTGCGGTCGTCACCTGGTTTACGTTCACACAAGCCTCTGCGGCGGGGCCGGACCCCTGCAACCCTTACCTTAGCGGCACCATTACTTATGGGAATGGCTCAGGAGTGCTTTCGTGGCGGGTAGAGTTGGCCAAAGAGAGGAGCGTCAACGTAAGCGCGAAATACTTTTCGTTCTGAGTGGTGCGCTTCGTTTGTCCCACCTGCCTGACGAATTCGGGCAGGCGGCCATTCGTCCCGTCGGAGGACGCGAGAAAATGGGACACCCGGGTTTTATTTACTCCTTCATTCCCAACTGCCAAAACAAAAACGAATAAATATCCGTGTACTCTTCAAGCTGTTTCGCCACTGGCTTCCCCGCGCCATGTCCCGCCTTAGCTTCGATCCGCAATAAAATCGGCCGCTCACGGCTTCTGCCATTCTTGGCTTCCGCCTGCATCCGCGCGGTCATCTTTTTTGCGTGCATGGGATCGACGCGGGTGTCGGTATCCGCCGACATAAATAAGGTTGCGGGATACTCCACGCCCGGCTTCACGTGGTGGTAGGGCGAGTAGGCGTAGAGCCACTTGAATTGTTCGGCATTCTCCACGTTGCCGTACTCGGGAATCCAGAGCTTGGCGATCTGGAAATCCTGATAGTGCAGCATGTCAAGCAGCGGCACCTGGCACACCACGGCGCGAAACAGATCAGGACGCTGCGTGATCATCGCGCCCATCAGCAGGCCGCCATTCGACCCTCCCTGAATGGCGAGATGATCCTTGTCAGTATATTTTTCCGCAATCAGATGCTCGGCGGCGGCGATCATGTCGTCGAACACGTTCTGCTTGTTGCCGAGCATGCCGGCGCGGTGCCAGTCTTCGCCAAACTCCCCACCGCCGCGCAGGTTGGCCACGGCATAAATTCCGCCATGCTCCAGCCATAAATAGGTTGCGGGCTTGAAGGCGGGCGTGTTGCTGATGTTGAAGCCGCCGTAGCCGGTGAGCAGTGTGGGATTGTCCCCGTTTTTCTTCAATCCTTTTTTGTGCACTATGAACATGGGCAAGCGCGTGCCGTCTTTCGATTTGAACCACTCCTGCCCGACCTCATAGGCTGTGGGATCAATCGCAGGCGCGTCCACTTTGGCCCACAGGGAAGTCTTTCCGGTTTCCAGGTCGTAGCGGTAAATCGAGGGCGCAACGGTGAACGACTGAAAACCGTAAAAAAAGTCGTCGCGATCCCACTTGCCGCTGACATCCCAGACGGTGCCGATCGCGGGCAGCGCAATATCCTTGACACTGGTTCCATCGATATCGAAGACCTTGAGCTGCGACGAAGCATTCTGCTCGTACTGCGCCACAATTTTGTCGCCCCACAGTCCAATGTTCTGCAAAACCGAACCCGTCTGCGGAATGATTTCCTTCCAGTCGTCGCGCTCATAGTCGCCCGCTTCCGCCATAAACACGCGATAACGCGGCGCGTCTTCGTTAGTAAGGATGTAGAGCCGTCCGTTGTATACCGTCCCGCGATAGATGAAATCTTTGTTGACGGTGATGCGCGTGGGGGGCGTGCGCTTTTTGAGATCCATTAAAAAGAGTTCGGTCTTGGTCCAGCCCTGAGCCACCGTGATCAGGAGCAATTCGCCATCGTTGTCCATACTCAGGCTCGGACGGTCTTCCAGGTCGCGGCCTTCGCCGAAGATGGGCTGGTCGGTTGACGGGTCGGTGCCCAGTTCGTGATAAAAAACGCTGCGGTGGTAGACTTCCTCGCCGTCGGGGACGTCGCCCTTCTTGGGATAGCGCGTGTAGTAGAAGCCGAAGTTGTCGTGCGTCCAGGCAATGCTGGCGGCGCGGGTGCGTTCGATGGTATCGGGCAGCACAGTGCCGGTGTTGGTTTCGATGATGTGGAGCGTGCTCATTTCCGATCCGCTGGCCGAGATGCCGTAAGCCACGTACTTGCCGGTTTCCGAAGGCTGGTACCAGTCGAGCGCGACCGTGCCGTCGGCGGCGAGCTGGTTGGGGTCGACCAGCACGCGGTCTTTTCCGTCGACACCTTCGCGCACGTAAAGCACCGGCTGGTTCTGCATGCCGTCGCGCCGCGTATAGAAGTAATGTCTGCCCGCGATCTGCGGCACGCCAATGTTGCCGATGCTCAGCAGCTCCGTGAGGCGCTGGTGAATCTGCGCGCGCCCGGGCAGAGGATCGAGCAGGGAACGCGTGTAGGACATTTCCTGCTCCACCCATTTCTGCGTGGCGGGACTGTTTTTTTCCAGCCAGCGGTAGTTGTCGACAATCTTGATGCCGTGAAAAGTCTCTTCCAGCGGACGCCTCTCCGCCACCGGCGGCCCAGTTGCCTCAGCCGCGGAAGAGTTGGCGGAAGAAGTGGACTGGCCGGAAGAAGATGGAGCCGGGACCGAAGGGGATTTGGATTGATTCGAGGAAGAATTGGCGGACGATGAGCCAGAGGTGGAAGACCCAGAATCCGCTGCAAAAGTCGCAGCGCCCAGCACCATCAAAGATGCGAAAGCCCAAAGCAAACGAAAACCTCCTGACATAAGCACCTCATGCGGAAACGCAGGTGAGAAACGGCGCAGCCAGCCCGGAATTGCGCGCTTCACGGCGAGTAGAGTCTCAACCCAAAAGCGTATCAGAAACTGACAGCGCAGTTTTCAGACGCCAACCCAAGATGGTATGATGGAGTTCGACAGCGGCGGTGCGCGCTTCGCGCGCCCCTCACCACACTCCTCAGTAGCTCAATGGCAGAGCATCCGGCTGTTAACCGGAGGGTTGTAGGTTCG
>CAVRCN010000009.1:877500-881991 GCA_963719575.1 uncultured Acidobacteriaceae bacterium | reverse complement strand
CTTAACTTCCGTGTTCGGGATGGGAACGGGTGGAACCCCCGCGGTAAGATCACCGACGTCTTTAGCAGCTTTTGGCTATTAGCCTTTGGCTTTTAGCTTTGCCTGGCTGGTGCACGATTCCGTGCTCATCCCCCAGCGTCGTGGCGCTGCAAACTTGTAAAAGAGCGCGAGGTGCGATACCTCACAACTGAATAGATTGGGTGTGGCTTACTTTCTTGTTTGTTTACTTTCCGATTTCAGACCACGTATTACATCGGCTTGCTTTCTTATAAAAAGCGTCGGCGCACAGTCATCAGTGTTGCATCTCAGTCATCCAGATTCGAACGACTTCAACAACGTTGCTGGTTCCAGTTCAGTTTCTAACTAAGAACTAGTAACTGAGAACTGACAACTGTTTTCTGCACCGAGTAAATTTTATGGTCAAGCCGAACGGGCGATTAGTACTGGTAAGCTACATGCATTGCTGCACTTGCACCTCCAGCCTATCAACCAGGTAGTCTTCCTGGGCCCTTCTTATCCCTTACGGGTTGGGAGATCTCATCTTGAGGAGTGCTTCCCGCTTATATGCATTCAGCGGTTATCACAACCGAACTTCGCTACCGAGCGGTGCCATTGGCATGACAGCTCGAACACAAGAGGTTCGTCCATCCCGGTCCTCTCGTACTAAGGACAGGTCCTCTCAAATCTCCTGCGCCCACAACAGATAGGGACCGAACTGTCTCGCGACGTTCTGAACCCAGCTCACGTACCGCTTTAATAGGCGAACAGCCTAACCCTTGGAACCTTCTACAGCTCCAGGATGCGATGAGCCGACATCGAGGTGCCAAACCGGAGCGTCGATATGAACTCTTGGCTCCGATCAGCCTGTTATCCCCGGCGTACCTTTTATCCGTTGAGCGATGGCCCTTCCATGCAGAACCACCGGATCACTAAAGCCTACTTTCGTACCTGCTCGACTTGTTGGTCTCGCAGTCAACCACGCTTATGCTTTTGCACTCGTCGGCTGATTTCCAAACAGCCTGAGCGTAGCTTCGCGCGCCTCCGTTACCGTTTAGGAGGCGACCGCCCCAGTCAAACTACCCGCCTTAGTATGTCCTCCTCCCGGGTAACGGGAGTAAGTTAGAACCACAGATCTCGCAGGGTGGTATCTCACCGTTGGCTCCTCCAAGCCCGAGAGCCTGGAATCAAAGCCTCCCACCTATCCTGCGCAGCAAGGGCCATAGTTCATACTAAAGGTATAGTAAAGGTGCACGGGGTCTTTCCGTCTAGTTGCGGGCAACCGGCATCTTCACCGGCACTACAAGTTCGCCGTGTCAGTCGGCAAGACAGTCGCACTTTCGTTACGCCATTCGTGCAGGTCGGAACTTACCCGACAAGGAATTTCGCTACCTTAGGACCGTTATAGTTACGGCCGCCGTTCACTGGGGCTTCAGTTCGAAGCTTCGCCTTGCGGCTGACCTCTCCCTTTAACCTTCCAGCACCGGGCAGGCGTCAGCCCCTATACGTCGTTTTCGACTTTGCAGAGACCTGTGTTTTTGTTAAACAGTCGCAGTGCGCATTTCGCTGCGGCCTCTTCGGGCTTGCACCCTAATGAGGCACCCCTTCTCCCGAAGTTACGGGGTTATATTGCCGAGTTCCTTACCAACTGTTCTCACGAGCGCCTTTGGATATTCTCCTCGTCTACCTGTGTCGGTTTGAGGTACGGTTCCCTTACTTTCTCCTTAGAGGTTTTTCTTGGCAGCGTGGAATCGGCAGCTTTCCTCCATACGGAGTACTGCTTTGCGCCTCAGTGATAACTCTCCAACGGATTTGCCTATCGGAGACACCTTACGCGCATCGACCGTTATAGCCATAGAACGGCCTGCTTATCCTCCTGCGTCACCCCATCGTAATAACGAAAACAAGGGAGGTCCGGAATATTAACCGGATGTCCATCGGCTACGCCTTTCGGCCTCGCCTTAGGGACCGCCTGACCCTGAGCGGATTAACCTTTCTCAGGAAACCTTAGACTTTCGGCGCGGAGGGTTCCCACCTCCGTTATCGCTACTTATGCCGGCAGGGTCTCTTCTCAACCGTCCACCAGTGCTCTCGCTCTAGCTTCAAACTGTTGAGAATGCTCTCCTACCACGCACACCAGTTAAGATGTGCATTCGCTGCTTCGGTAATCAGCTTAAGCCCCGTTAAATTGTCGGCACCGGACCGCTTGACCAGTGAGCTATTACGCTTTCTTTAAAGGATGGCTGCTTCTAAGCCAACCTCCTGGCTGTCTGGGCGTTCCGACTTCCTTTCCCACTTAGCTGATATTTTGGGACCTTAGCAGGCGATCTGGACTGTTTTCCTCTCGACGACGAAGCTTAGCCCCCGCCGTCTGACTCCCGGATTGGTTGTTCTATGGCATTCGAAGTTTGATTGGATTCTGTAAGCTGGAAAGCCCCATAGTCCATTCAGTTCTCTACCACCACGACAAATCATCCGAGGCTAGCCCTAAAGCTATTTCGGAGAGAACGAGCTATCACGGAATTTGATTAGCCTTTCACCCCTACCCTCAGCTCATCGGAGCTTTTTTCAACAAACACCCGTTCGGCCCTCCAGTGGGTGTTACCCCACTTTCAGCCTGGCCAAGGGTAGATCATCCCGCTTCGCGTCTATTCCTGCCAACTTATGTTCGCCCTATTCGGACTCGCTTTCGCTACGGCTCGCTTTCGCTTAACCTTGCTGACAAGAATAACTAGCCGGCTCATTATGCAATAGGCACGCGGTCAGACTTTCGGCTTGCGCCGCATAGTCCTCCCACCGTTTGTAGGCACACGGTTTCAGGTACTATTTCACTCCGCTCGCTGCGGTTCTTTTCGCCTTTCCCTCACGGTACTGGTTCACTATCGGTCAGAAGCTAGTATTTAGCCTTACGGAATGGTCTCCGTAGCTTCCCGCAAAGTTTCTCGTGCTCCGCGGTACTCAGGTATCGGCTTCGAGTCCAGATCATTTTCGTCTACGTGGCTATCACACTCTATGGCCCCTCTTTCCAGAGGGCTTCGACTAATGACTGGATTGGTAACTCTACTGTTGCCGACCCTACAACCCCGGTAGAACCCGAAGGTCTTACCGGTTTAGGCTGTTCCGATTTCGCTCGCCACTACTCTCGGAATCGAGGTTTCTTTCTTTTCCTCCTGGTACTGAGATGGTTCACTTCCCAGGGTTCGCTCGTGCGTGACTATGGATTCATCACGCCGTACGGAGGGTTTACCTCCGTGGGTTTCCCCATTCGGAAATCTCCGGATCAATGCCTGCTTGCGGCTCCCCGAAGCTTATCGCAGCTTGCCACGTCCTTCATCGCCTGCTTCTGCCAAGGCATCCACCATGCGCCCTTAGTAGCTTGACCACAAAATTTACTCAGCACACTGGCAGTTTCGTTTCATCTCCCACGCCCTGTCATCCCGAGCAGCTCAATATCGCTCCTTGTGCCGTCAGCTATCAGCTTTTCAGCTAAAACCTCCGAACACGCCGCGTAAACTCTATGGGCCTAATGCCTGCTCATCGCGCGAAATGCCTATCAAGCTTTCGCACACCAGCAGGCTAAATTCAGGCACTCATAAAAATTTACAACGCCTTGTAATTTGCCCAATCTATTCAGTTGTCAAATATCGTCCTCGTGAAAACAGCTGTTAGCGATTAGCCTTTAGCTCTTAGCTAAAAACCCTTTGCTTACTGCTGTTTCACTCACCCCGCCTGAGCGGGTATGGGTCTTACTCAATCCAGAGTCGTGCAAACCCCAGATTGCCTCCAACCCAATGTTCGACGCCAATTTTTACGCCCAACATTACGTTGGCTCACCTCGGCGGCCGTTTCTTCCAAGCAGTAGTCGCACGGCCCCTGGGGGCATAACGCCCCTTACTCCGCTCCACGAATCGCTCTGCGTGTGGCAAGCTTTCCCTTACAGACTCCCACGGCACACGAAACGTCAACTCAAGATTCTTGCCTTTGACTTGACGTGCAACTCCACACCTTCCACGTAACGTCCCGGCTTACGCGAGCGTCGTGCTTTCATTGGCGCCCAACATCAGGCTGAGCTCTCACTTGCGCCTGCGCACTATCTTGAACGGAAGCACGCGTTCAAAACGTCGATACGAAACCCACAGGGCGAAACCAATGCAAGCAAGCAACAATAACAAGCGCTCCATCGATCTCCTCCAAACTCTGACGTCTAGCTTCGCGGTGGTCTTGAATCCGGGTCGATGCCACGCTCGATCTTCGCGATGCGTTCCTGATGCTTCAGGACCAGCACCGTTATCGAGATCGCTCCGCCGACGATGATCGCCACAATCGGCACCAGCAATCCACCCAGGGCCACGATCGAATCAACCAGCCTCACTCACGCCTCCGCAAGCCAACGACTGTCGGCCAACGACCAACGACGGTTTTTCTGGTGGAGCTGACCGGGATCGAACCGGTGGCCTCCTGGTTGCAAACCAGGCGCTCTCCCAGCTGAGCTAC
>CAVRCN010000009.1:0-875000 GCA_963719575.1 uncultured Acidobacteriaceae bacterium | reverse complement strand
CCGACTGTCCTCGAAACCTTACAACCATACAGTGCGGCGAAAATCCGGTCAACCGCAGGAGCGCACAGGATTTCCAGATGTTTTCCACATTTGGCTCACATCGGGAAAAGCCAGGCTCGGGCGGTTGCGGGAGAGCTGCCGGCAAACCCAAAAGCAGATTCCTCACGATGAAACCGTTCGGAATGACAAAAGCTTTGGGTTGCGTGGCGCTCAAAAACTGCGCGCAACGGTATGGGGCCTTCCGCTTGGATTGAATTGCCTGAATCGCGCCTGATTTTGGCGCAGCCAAAGCGGAAGACAGAAATTGAGAAAAGATCCTAGCTGGAGGTTCCTTGCTTTGAAGGTACCCTTCGGAAAGTTGCTACCGCGACGTTCCCGAATCACATCCCGTGGCCGGGATAATTTGAAGGCCTGACGCCCTCACACGTCTTTAGATGCCGGACAGCGACGAGAGTTGCAACAAAATTGCCCGGCTAGCCACACACTGCTCTCGGTGAATTGTTTATACCAGATGAATGTGCCCGGACGCAAGCGAAACTTTCGTGACGGGAGGAGTTTACCAAGTTGAGTCCTGCGGAAGGAAGGATTCTTCGTTCGCCAACGGGGCGGAAGCGCCCGTCCCAAGCAGGATTCGGACGCAACCGATGCAAGTCGAGCCGGGGAGATCGGTTGATCGACGAGTGCGCGCGCCGGTCTTCAAACTTCACTGAGAGCCGTCCGCGACTGCGGCCGGGCGAAGTCTGCTGCCGCGAACTACAAAAACACAAAAACTATTAATAAGAAGACAGGGGAAACCGAACATCGGAAACGTGGGGACGGCGACGGGGCGGCGAGGTTCGAGACGGGCCCGGCATCGATGATCTCCGTCACCGCTTCGGCGGCAGGCGGGAAAGCGGCCGCACGCGCCGCGAAATGGGACAGCCCTGGGCGAGTGTGGTTCGGCCTTGGAACTGCGACCAAAGGTAACCGGAACACGTAGCGAAAAAAGGTTGACATCGCCCCACACTAACCACTAACGTTACTAGCGCAAACCCCCGCACCTAGGAGATTATTCGGATGCGATCCGGCAATTCGGGATCGGCGTTTCCCATTTTCTTTACGGCATAGAACTGCCAAGCTCAAGAACTTCCGTTTGCAAAGTTTGTCAAGTACGGGCCCTGCAACCAAAATCGACTGAACGAATTTCGACTAAATCAGATCGACATACCAGACTGCAACACACACATTGCATCACTCATGGAGACCAAGAGAATGACCAGACTTTCTGCAACAGCAACAATCGCTGCCCTCTTGTTGTTGGCGATCGCGCAGGGTTTCGGCGCGACGAGCTCGACCAAGAGCACGGTCAAGAGCTCGCCCAAAAGTAAGATTGCGTCGAAAAGCACCGCCAAGCCGTATCACATAACTGCGCAAAATCAGTTTCACATCAAATCGACAAAGCATCCCTCGAGCGCGCTGGCTCGGCTGCAGGCCAAGGAAATGGCGCACGCTCAGATCAGCAAGAAGGTTCACCTGCCCAATGCAAAACAGCACGTGGTGCCTGGGCACGCTGCCCTGGAAGCGGTGCGGCGCATTCCGGGAAAGCGTCCGATGCTGGCGCGCCGGCACCAGACCAATCCTCCCACGGGCAAGATTGGCTTCGTGAGCGCCACCCAGATTGCGGAAGGCGGCGAGAGTTGGGGCCAGGTGCAAGCCGCCACGCTGGGCGGGTTGACCGCTTTCATTACGGTAGTGGAAACCGCCTCGGGCTGCGCTTACTCCGAAGTGGCGGCGAATGGGGACGGAACGTTCACGGCGCCAGCGGCGACGCTGACTCCTACCGCTTCCGGCAGCTGCGATGCTAACTTCGTGGTCGGCGACCTCGACGGTGACGGAAATACGGACATCGTCGAAGCCTACGGCTCGGGCACCGCGGTTGCCCTGCTCAGCAACGCCGATGGCACCTTTACGGAAGGAACGCCGTTCGTGATTACGGCCGCCGGCCTCACGGGTGGCACGCTGATGACGGATGCTACCAGCGGCTTTCTCGACCTGGTGGTCCTCGACGACACCGAACCTTCCAACCTCATCACGGTACCAGGGAATGGGGACGGAACGTTCAACATTGGACTAGCAACGACGGTGCCTTTGGTGCCCGCCGCAGCGGACGGCGTAGGCTACAACGTTATCCTGGCCGACTTCGACGGCGATGGCCTGCTCGATGTGGCCGAGAACGACGATGGTACGGGTCAACTGAACGTGTACCTTGCCGCAGCAACCTATGCCGGCGTGGCGATTCCCACTCCGGATGGCGTGTATGACGCTTGCAGTTCGACCGCTGGAAGCCTCACCGGCTCGCTGGCGATCGTGGAGACCGACTGCGGCGACAACCAGATCACGGTGTACAACAACGACGGCACGGGCACATTCAGCGAGGGCGTGTACTATCCGGTTGCGGTGACCCCGAGCACGACCGCCGACACTTATCCCGAGGCGTCGACGATTGCCGACGTCAACGGAGACGGCAACGGCGACGTGGTCGTGGTCAACGATGACAGCAGCGACGTCACGATCCTCACTGGCAACGGGGATGGCACACTGAACCTGACCAGCGTGGGCTATGCCACGGGCGGATTCCCCTATCAATCGGCGATCGTCGCGGACTTGAACGGCGACGGGTTGATGGACATCCTGGTATCGGACGACAACCAAAGCCTGGTGTGGATGGCAGGCTACGGTGACGGCACGTTCCAGGCGGCGAAGGACTTCTATGCGCCAGTGCCCGACAACAACTACGGATACAGCTACAGCTCCGCGACCGGGGACCTCAACGGTGACGGCTTTCCCGACGTGGTGCTCGCCAACTACGGCGACGACACGATGGGGATCACTGTATTCCTCTCGAACCCGGATGGCAGCCTGCAGCCGGGCGTCAACTACGGAACCAGCGGAGAATTCGGTTACGTGACCGTTGCCGACTTCAACGGCGACGGCAAGCTGGACATCGCGGCCAGCAACTTCGATGGCTACGTGCAAATCTTCACCGGGACGGGCACGGGGAACTTCATCTCCGGACCGTACTACTCGACCACCCCGGAAGGCACGGCAATCGTGGCTGGAGCGCTTAACACGTCGGGCGCGGCTGGATTCAACGATCTGGCTGTGACCAACTACGAAGGCAGCGTAAACGTCCTGGTCAACGACGGGGCCGGCGGTTTCATGTCGGCGGTGGCCTATCCTCTGACCAACGGTGCCTGTAATCTGGCAACCGGGGACATCGATGGCGACGGCAATCTGGATCTGGCGATCGCGGAATGCGAGGGATCACAGATTGGCGTGCTGATGGGAGTTGGAGACGGCACGTTCGGCGCCGTATCGGAGCCAGACGTACCCGTGGGCGGTTATCCCTTCGGAGTCGCACTGGCCGACCTAGATGGTGACGGCAATCTCGATATCGCCACCACCTCCGGCAGCCAGAACGTTGCGGTAGTTCTGGGCGCGGGCGATGGAACTTTCCCGGCGGCAGGGTTACTCACCATGCCGTCATCGCTTGTGCTGTACAGCACCAATCCCTTCTATAACCCGTACCCATCAGCAATCCAGGTTACGGACGTGGATGGGGATGGCATTCCGGACCTGGTCTACGACAACGCCGACTACAGCACGGTGGGCGTGATGTTCGGCACTGGGACCGGCAGTCTGTCCACTCCTGCGCCGTATTTCTTTGACCCGGTCGAGTTCCCAGCCGGGCAGTACGCTTACGGCATGAACATCGCCGACTTGAATGGCGACGGTTCACCGGATGCGGTTGCCTCGTCTGACGACTTTGCCGGCGCGACTGTGCTGATCAATGCCAACGGCGCGGGCGCTGCGCCGAACTACTCCCTGTCGTCGAACACGTCGTTCATCAACATCGCGGACGGCGGCACGGGCACTGCGACCATCACCTTAACCCCAGTCAACTTCTACAGCGGAACGGTGACGTTCAGTTGTGGCGGGTTGCCGCTGGACGTGACTTGCGCCTTCGCACCAGCAACGCTGACGCCGCTCGGCAACGCACCGGTGAGCACCACGCTGACCGTAACCACGGCGGCGCCCCACGGCGCGCTGCACATGCCTGCCGACGCGAATCCTCATCAGGGCCGGACCAGCCTGCTGGCTTGCCTGACCGGGATGGGATTGTTCGGCTTGCTGTTGTCGGGCGACTGGAAGAACAAGCGCAATCGCCGGGTGGGCATCCTTCTGGGAGTTTTGGTCCTGGGAATGATGTTCAGCCTGGTGGGTTGCAGTTCTTCGACCACGCCCGGCACGCCGGTTGGCGCCCAGACCATCCAGGTAACTGGAACCGGTTCTGACGGCACCACGCAGGCGGTCAACATCACCATCAACGTGTTCTAACTGTTTCAAGCTGGAAATTGAGGCGGCCGGAAATCCGGCCGCCTTTTTTATTTTTGCGGAGAATATCTTGACCGTGTAGGGCGGACACTCTTGTCCGCCGCTTTTGATTTTGGTTTCGGATTGGATTTTAAATCCGTTCGATAAAAATCAAGCTCAAGATCAAAAGGCGGACAAGAGTGTCCGCCCTGCACGAACCAAAGTCAAAGGCAGCGGCTACGGAAATTCGAGCGTTACGAATTTCGCCGGGTGAGATCCAACATTGGTGATGGAATGCGAGTAGCCGCCGGGAAACCACTTGGCATCGCCGGACTTGAAATGGTCGGGCACTTCCGCCTCACTTCGAATTTCGAGATCGCTGACGGCCACCAGCAGGTGCGGGCCGGCGTGGTGATGCATGGGCACGACCCCTCCGGGCTGCAGCTCGAACTCGGTGACGCGAATGCCGTCCTTCACAAACAATACTTGCCTGGTGCCTCCTTGCAGAATATCGAGGCCGCGGTCTTCATCCCATTCCTTGTCCGATCGGGCGGCGGACTGGCGGAGTTTGGCGTCGTCGAGAATTTCGATGGTCAGGTTGCGGAACGGTTGATCCTGATTGCGGACCACGTGAGCGAAGGCGCCGGCGGTAAATCCGGCCTGGCCGTCCTGGAGCTGGATGGTGACGGGGCCTTTGCCTGCGACGGCGTTGACGACCTGGCTGGCGCCGAACATGACGTAGATGTAGTCGTGGCGATGCCAGTGCATGAGAGTGTTGGCGTGCGGGACGACGTTGACGTAGAAGGCGCGGATCTCGGCGTTTTCGAGGACGAGGTGGTGGTGGGGCTCGGCGGTGATTTCGACTTCTGGGGCGGCGGCTTGAGCTGAGAGCAAAGTGGCTGCCAGGAAAAAGAAGGCGAGGCGGATCATGCGGCGGATTGTAGCAGGGGATGGAGACCGCAGTCAGGGAGCAACAGCTCTTAACCGCGGAGATCGCTGAGGGAATCCGCGAAGGACGCGGAGAAAAGCGAGTCGAGCTTCGTTCGATTGGACGCTTGCCTGAGAAGAGGACTTGGGAAGAGGGATGCGTTTATTCTTCTTCGCGAGTCGCGCGGATCCATTCTTCCATTTGATCGAGATACTGGGCCAGGGAGCGGCGTCCGGCCGGAGTCAGGCGGTATTCGGTGCGCGGCACGCGGCCTTCGAAAAATTTTACGCAGGAAATGTATTGCGCTTCCTCGAGTTTGCGGGCGTGAACGCTGAGATTGCCGTCGGTAGTTTTGAGGATGCGCTTGAGATCGTTGAAGGTGAGCGACTCGTTGGTGGCAAGAGCGCTCACGATGCCCAGGCGAATGCGTTCGTGAATCAGGCGGTCGAGTTCGGGGAGCGCGAGCACGCGGGGAGCGCGCGCGGGCCGCGGAGTTGCGGCCTTGACGTGCTTATCGCGCTGGCGCAGAGATTGAGATCTAGCCACCGTGCCTCCTCGCGATCAGAACACCGAACAGAAGATGGAGTCCTCCGAAACCGGCGGCAAGAAACCATGCGCCCCAGGCCGCCGGACCAAGAACTGCAAGGCCACCGAGAACCATGAAGCAGACGCCCATGACTGGGACGGCGGGCACGGAGAACGCGCCGCCGGTGATGATGCCCGCGCCATAAAGCAGCAGCCATGTGGCGGGCAGCGCCGATTGCAGGCCCATGCGGAAAAGCGAGAAAGTGAGAAGCGCGCCTGCGATCAGCGGAGGAAAAAGTCCGAGCGCAACTTTGCGCCCCGGGCCGGAGAAAACGGGAAGGCCGCGGCGGTTGGCTTTCCAGAAGATGGAAAGCAGCGCGATGGTGACGGCGAGCAGACCTTCACCCAGCCACACCCGCAGCCAGGCAAAAGCGGAAGGCTGGCGCGCGGCAAACCAGGCGGCGCCGAGAGCGGTGAGGCCGAGAACTACCAGTCCCCATCCGGAGACGGCGGTGAAAGCGGCGGAACGCTCCATGGTGTCACGGATGAAGCGCAGATCGTCGATGGGGTCGGCATTGGCGGCGCGGGGGGGCAGAGGCCGCGTTTCGCGGCGAAAATGGCGGAGCCGGTGCTGGCGCGGTTCAAGCACATCATGAGGATAGCGGTCGAGGGCATTGGTGTCAAGTACTTTTAGGTGCAAAGCTGATCGCCCTACCTGCACCATGCAGAGGCTTACGTCTCATCCGACATCAATTGCTGAACCGCGTCGCGGCCGGAACGGACGCAGTCGGGGACGCCGATGCCGCGGTAGGCATTGCCGGCAAGGGCGATGCCGGGGAACTGCTGGCGCAGGCGATCGATGCGGTCGAGGCGATCGAGATGTCCAACGGTGTACTGAGCCATGGCTGATTTCCATTTGTAGACGCGGCCAAACAGCGGGGCGGCGGTCAGGCCGAGAATCTGCTGCAGGTCGGTTCGCACGATGGAAATGATTTCGCTGTCGGGCAAATCCCAAACGCTGGCGGCATTGTTTCCGGCAAAAAAACAGCGCAGCAGGGCGCGGTCTTCGGGCGCGCGGTGAGGGAATTTGTTGTGCACGAACGTGGCGGCTAGCAGACGCTTGCCTTCGCTGCGGGGAACCAGAAATCCGAAACCGGGAGGCAACGACTGGCGAACGGCGCGATCGTAGCCCAGCGCAACGGTGATGGAAGAACTGTATTCGATGCTGGCGAGCTCGGCGGAAAGTTCGGAAGCGCACATGCGGAGCAGGCTGGAAGCAGCATAAGAGGGCACGGCCAGGATAACGCCGTCGAACTCATCGGTTTTGAATCCGGCGGAAACGATCCAGCTATCGCCTTCCCGCTGGATAGCCTCGACGGGAGCGTTGGTAAGCACCGAGGATGGCGTAAGGTGCGCGACCACGGCTTCCGTCATTTGCTGCATGCCGTTTTTCAGCGAAGTGAAGAGCGAAGGCGGCTGCTTGCTGGAAGCTCGCGCCACTTTTTTGCGCGCTGCGAGCATGGCGCGGCCGAGGCTTCCGTGCGTACGCTCCATTTCAGCGAATCGCGGCAGAACCGCGCGGACACTGAGGTTGGCGGCTTCTCCGCCGTACACGCCGGAGAGCAGCGGGTCTGCGAGCCGGTCGACCACCTCGGCGCCATAGTGGCGTTCGACGAACGATGCGACGCTCTCGTCGCAATTCGCGGAGTGCGGCGGAAGAAACATTTCCTGCGCCATGCGCATTTTTGTCTTCCAGGAAAAAAGCGGCGATGCCCCGGTGGGCAGAATTTTTGTGGGGACCATGAACATCAGGCCGTCGGGCATGACGACGAGTTTCCCGTGGACCAGGATGTAGGTTTTGCGGTCGGCGTCATTCGAGCCGATGAGTTGATCGCCCAATCCGAGCGCGCGGCAGAGATCGGCGGCCCACGGCTTTTCGGTAATAAAAGAATCGGGGCCGGCTTCGACGACGCAGCCGTCGATCTGTTCGGTGAAAAGGATGCCGCCAAGGCGCGAAGTAGATTCGTAGAGAACGTATTCCGCGGCCACGCCGCCGCGGATGTGTTCTTCGAGCGCGAAGGCAGCGGAAAGTCCGGAAATGCCTCCGCCGACGATGGCGATGCGTTTCATTGGGACCGGCTTCCGGCTTTCGGCGTCCGGCTTCCGGAAGCCGGTACGCGGAAGCCGGACGCCGGATTTTCTTTCACGAAGCGAGCCAGGTTTTTCACGTTCTCGACTGGAGTCTCGGGGAGAATGCCGTGGCCGAGATTGAAGATGTGGCCGGGCCGTCCCGCGGCGCGGCGAAGAATATCTTCGGCGCGCGGCTTCAATTCCTTCCAGTCAGCGAAGAGCAGCACCGGATCGAGATTGCCCTGAACGGCGCAACTGTGGCCGAGAGTGCGCCATCCCGCATCGAGCGGAATACGCCAGTCGAGGCCGATGACTTCCGCCCCGGTTTCGTTCATCGCCGGCAAAAGAGTAGCGCTGTCGGTGCCGAAATAAATGATGGGCGCGCCCGTCGCCTGCAAAGTCTTCACCAGGTTCGTGACGTGCGGCAGAACGTAGCGGCGATAATCTTCCCCGTTGAGACATCCCACCCAGCTATCAAAAATCTGGATCACATCGGCGCCCGCGCGCACCTGCGCCGCGGAGTATGCGGCGGCGACTGCGACCAGCTTGGCCATCAACACATTCCAGTCGGCGGGAGAGTTGTACATCATTTTCTTGGCGTGAACATAGTTGCGCGAGCCTCCGCCTTCGATCATGTAACTGGCCAGGGTGAACGGCGCACCACAAAAACCGATGATCGGGACGCGGTTCGCGAAATGTTTCGCGACCAGGCTCACCGCTTCGGAAACGTAGCCGAGATCTGCGGCGCGATCGGTGCGCAGCTTCGCGATGTCTTCTCCGCTGCGGATCGGCTTTTCGATGACAGGGCCTTCGCCGGCGGAAAAATGAAAAGGCAGACCCATGACTTCGAGCGGGAGCAGAAGGTCGGCGAAGATGATGGCGGCGTCCACGCCCAGGGCCTCGGCGGCAGTGACAGTGACTTCGGCGGCGAGCGCGGGTTTTTTGCAAATCTCCAGCAGCGAATATTGCTTGCGGACGGCGCGGTATTCAGGCATGTAACGCCCCGCCTGCCGCATGAACCAGACCGGAGTGCGCTCGACCACCTGTGATTTGCAGGCGCGCACGAAGATGGAATCGGGAGCGGACATGAACTCGCCAATGTAGCATTTTTGCAGGGCAGAATGCTGTGACGGTGCCCGAAGCTCTTGCAGGGCGGGCACTCTTGCCCGCCACGGCCGCGCCAGTGGCCGGCCTTTGACTCCGCCCCGGCAACCAACACCCCAACGAACCGCGAAAGACGCACGTATGTTCACGAAGGCTCCGCGGAAGATGCTCAGCAGCATTGCGGCTGGCTCTAGTAGAATCGAACAGCGGCCTCCGCCTGCCAAGCCACCGTGTGAGCGTAGGCCTTCATAAATAGCGTAGGCCTTAATAAATAAAGATGAGCGACGTACGCCGCGGTCTGATCATCGTGAACACCGGGCCGGGCAAGGGCAAGACCACTGCGGCCATGGGCACGGCTTTGCGGGCCGTGGGCCAGGGCATGCGCGTGCTGATGCTGCAGTTCCTGAAGGGCTCGTGGCATTACGGCGAACTCGATGCGGTAAAAGCGTTTGGCGACAAGTTCGTGATGAAGCAGATGGGGCGCGGCTTTGTGAAAGTCGGCGCAGAGAAGCCCGATCCGGAAGATGTGCGGATGGTAGAAGAAGCCTGGGCCCAGGCGGAGAAGGCGATTCAATCAGGCGCGTGGGACCTGGTGGTACTCGACGAGATCAATTACGCCATCAGCTACGGCATGCTCGATCCTGCGAAAGTGGTGGAGAGCCTGAAGAAGAAACCAGAAATGGTCCATGTGATCTTGACGGGCCGAAGCGCGCACCCCACAATTGTCGAGATTGCGGACACAGTGACCGAAATGCGTCAAGTGAAACACGCGTATGAAAAAGGCGTGATGGCGCAGAGAGGAATCGAGTATTGAGTCCCGAGTACTGAGTCGCGAGTCCCGAGCACCTACCGAGAAACGATGTGTGTGTTTCACTCGGGACTCAGTACTCGGGACTCGCAACTGACTATGGCATGGTTTAAACGCGAATCCGGCGAACTGGACACCTCCGGCGAGAAGAAGGTGAAGACCGAAGGCTTGTGGGTGAAGTGTGAGGGCTGCCGGCAGATTATCTGGAAGAAGGATCTGGAAGATAATCTGAATGTGTGTCCGAAGTGCGAGAAGCATTTTCGCATCGACGCGCGCACCCGGCTGGCGCAGCTCCTCGATGACGGCGCCTATGAAACCTTCGACGGAGATCTGGTGTCGACCGATCCGCTGAAATTTGTCGACCTCAAAGCCTACTCGCACCGCCTGCGCCAGGCGCAGAAAGACACGGGCCTGAAAGATGCGGTGATCAACGCGCAGGGCAAACTGGCCGGGCGCACCGTGGTGGTAAGCGTGATGGAGTACGCATTCATCGGCGGCAGCATGGGCGCGGTGGTGGGCGAGACCATCACGCGCGCGGTGGAACGCGCCGCCGACACGCACACCCCGCTGATTATTGTTTCGGCGTCGGGCGGGGCGCGCATGATGGAGGGCGTGGTCAGCCTGATGCAACTGGCGAAAATTTCAGCGTCGCTGGCGCGGCTGGACGAAGAAAAAGTTCCTTACATTTCGTTGTTGACCGATCCGACCACAGGCGGGGTGACCGCGTCCTTCGCCATGCTGGGAGATTTGAACATCGCGGAACCGGGCGCCCTGATTGGCTTTGCGGGCCCGCGCGTAATCGAGCAGACCATCCGGCAAAAACTTCCACCCGGCTTTCAGCGCAGCGAATTCCTGCTGGAGCACGGCATGCTGGACGCAGTAGTGCCGCGCAAGCAACTGAAACCTTATATTGCCCGCGCGCTGGAATTTATGGATGGAGGGGCTGTCAGCTCTCAGCTGTCAGCTCTCAGCTAAACCCGCCGTTTCGGACTCCAGTTGTTCAGCTCGAGATCTCCTCACTGCGGCCGAAACAGGATTTCGCCCGCAGGTTCACAATTGCTTCGACGACTTTTTCGGCGAGCCACAGTGCTGGTAATCTGAGGGTTCAAGCTGATAGCTGAGAGCTGATGGCTGAGAGCTGCTTCACCTACGAATCCGCGGTCTCCCGCATGTTCGCGCTGGGCCACGAGTTGGCGCAGACGCCTTCGCACAAGTTTGATCTCGCACATATGCGCGTCTTGCTCGAGGCAATGCAGCATCCTGAACGGCGATTTCCCAGCGTGCTGATTGCGGGGACGAACGGCAAAGGGTCGACCGCGGCCACGTTAGCTTCGGTCCTGCGCGCGTCGGGCTTGAAGACCGGGCTTTACACTTCGCCGCATCTGATCCGGATCAACGAGCGCATCCGCGTGAACGGTCAGGAAATCAGCGACGACGCTTTCGCGCGGCTGCATGGGGAAGTGGATTCCGCGGCGGAGAAACTCGTGGAGCGCGGAGAGTTGCCCTGGCATCCCAGTTTTTTCGAGATGATGACGGCGATTGCTTTCGAGCACTTTGCGCGCGAGCACGTGGAGATCGCGGTGCTTGAAGTGGGCATGGGCGGGCGGCTGGACGCAACCAACGTCGTCGAACCCCGAATCAGCGTGATTACCGACATCTCGCTCGATCACCAGAAGTTTCTCGGCAACACAGTAGGAGAAATTGCGCGCGAAAAGGTCGGAATCATCCGCGCGGGTGGCGTGGTGGTGACGCTGCCGCAGCAGCCCGAGGCCAACGACGTGATCGGCAATACGATTCTGGAGCTTGGAGCGCGGGGCGTGAGCGCCGTCCCTTACGTGCCGCCGGTTTCGCCCGGGAGTGGCGATTACCTGGTTGCGCGCGGCCCGGAAACATTGCGTGACGGCGACGAAAAGCCTTTAACCGCAAACCACGCGAAGGAAGACGCGAAGGACGCGAACAAATACATTTATCGTTATCCATTGCAGGTGATGAAGCATCAGATTGTCGTGGAGACGGCGCTGGTGGGGCGGCATCAGCTGCGCAATGTCGCGCTGGCGATTGCAACAGCCGAGGAGTTGAGCAAGCAGGGATTCAACTCGATCACGCCGCAGACCATCGAACGCGGCATCCGCGAGACCCGCTGGCCGGGCCGGTTTGAGGTGATGGCCGCGCGCGCGGGATGGCCCGAGGTGGTGCTCGATGTGGCGCATAACCCGGCGGGAGCGTGGGCGCTGCGTTCTGCCCTTTCGGAGCGCTATGGGGACCGTCCGCTGCTTTTTGTTTTCGGGGCCATGCGCGACAAGGCAATCTCGGAAATGACAGAGATTCTTTTCCCGCTGGCAGAACGGGTGATCGCCACGCGGGCGGAGAATCCGCGCTCCGCGGCGCCGGAAGAAATTCAGCAGGCCGGGATGCGAACGGGAACGGAAATCGAACTGGCCACCGATGCGTCTTCAGCTTTGGAGCAGGCGCGCAAGTGGGCTGGCGCAACGCCGGGGAAAGTTATCGTGGTCACGGGCTCGATTTATCTTGTGGGCGAGGCGATGCAGGCGCTGGCAGCGCGAACCTGAAGCTTCGTCGAGCGGAAGGTTCGTGGAGTTCGCGGTTTTCCCCTAGAATGGGAGTGTGCAGGAAGTGAATTCATCGCTCGATCAAATTGAAAAGCGGCAGATCGAAAAGCGACAAGTCGAACCGCAGCAGGTTGAGCCCCTGCCGACTGATCGCGCGGAGACCGCGCCTTCCGTGCCTCTGCGTCCAACCCCACATGCGATTCCTGGGATGACTCACGGTTGGCTCAGCCGCCTGCGCTCCTACTTCATTCTCAATACGCTCATCTGGTTCTACACGCTGGCCATGGGAGTGATTGCCCTGCCCGGCGGAATGTTCGACCGCACCGGACGCCGCCTGCACTGGTTTTCGCGGACATGGTCGTGGCTGATCATGAAGACGATTCTGTCACCAGTGAAAGTGACCGGTCTCGATAAGATCGATCTGTCGAAGCCGTACGTCTATGCCCTGAACCACGCGTCGGCGCTCGACATTCCTGTCTTGTATGTGAACCTGCCATTTCAGTTCCGCATCGTGTTCAAGAAAGAGTTGCTGGCATATCCGATTGTGGGCTGGCAACTGCGGCGTTCGGGGCAGGTGTGCATCGATCAGCAGAAGCCCACCAATTCGATTGCGGCGATTCGCTCGGCGGTAAAGAGTCTGAAGGCCGGAATGCCGCTGGTAATTTTCCCCGAGGGCGGACGCACTCCGGACGGCGAAATCAAACCGTTTCTGCCGGGCGCATTTTTTCTGGCGATCAAAGCGCAGGTGGATATCGTCCCCGTGGCCCTGGTCGGAACGTACGAACTGCTGCCCATGAACACCTACCACATCAAATGCCGCCCGCTGGAAATGCGCGTCGGCCAGCCCATCTCGACCACCGGGATGACCATGCGCGATCTGGAAGCGGTGTCGGCCAAAGTGCTGCAGGAAATGGAAAAACTTTACTACGCGTAATCGTCTCCCGCGCCTCAGCCGAACGTTGTCTTAGGCAGCTTTCCCGGTTTCATTGCAGCGCTGCTGATAATAGTCGCGCCCGCGCTGGTAGCCGCGCGTAAACGCATCTTCCAATTGCACCCCGGGATGCTGCCGCTGCGCATCTTCGAGCGCGGCGTTCATCTCGCCCGACACCTGGTCGAACTCCGCGCACCGCCTTCTCGCATGCAGCGCGGCTTCGAAGCCGAGGCGATAATACTTTTCATCTTCCGCAAAGTTCTTGCCGGACTTTGTGTAGTGGCTTTCTTCGGCGTTGCGCAAGCCAATCCACCATTGCTCACGAGCCGCGTCCACCGATTCCGCCCCCTGCATTTTCAGCTGGTCGCGGAGAAGCGTTGCGGACTCGTTATTCTCCGCGAGGACAATCACCACGCTCCGGCCCTGGCGCAGCGCGTCTTCATAAACAAAGATTTCATCTTCCGGAAGTCCCGCTGTGGTGGACTTCTCCAATTTGTCGCCGATCGTGGCGCCAATCGTGGCGCCTGCGGCCCCCAGAATCGCGGCGCCCAGCAGGCCCGCTGCCGTGATTGGCCCCAGGCCGGGCACCAGCGCCACCAGCATCGCCCCTCCGGTAATCCCCACGCCGCCGCCCGCCAGCGCGCCGAAGCCCTTGCCAATGCCGGGCTGCTCGGCGCTATCCACCGGGACGGATTGAATTTCCTTATCGATCTGATCCGCCGTGCCCGGAGTCAACAGCGTGATTTTGTCCGCTGCTATGCCCGACTTTCGTATTTCCTCCACGGCACTCTCTGCAGCCTTTCGCGTTTTGAACACTCCACTGATGGCTTCCATAAAGTCACCCCGTATTCCAAAAGGTTTTGATGCCAGAAACAGCACTAAGGTGTTACATGGAAAATGTGCGGGAGTATTTTACCCTACCCGTAACCTTTTCCCTTCCCCCGCGTTACCCTTGATGTAAGACTACTCCGCACGGAGAACTGGTTGAAGGCTCTGAGGCAAGAAGCGGACGAGCGGCTTCTGATCGAAGCGGCGCAGAAGGATCCTGCGTGCTTTGCCGAGCTTTACGAAAATCACTTCGAGCGCGTGTATGCCTACGTGGTGCGGCGTGTAGGAAATCGCGCCGAGACCGAAGACCTGACCGCCGAGGTTTTTCATCACGCGCTGGCGAATTTGAAACGATTCGAGTGGCGTGGGATTCCGTTTGCGGCGTGGCTGTTTCGCATCGCGGCAAATCTGATTTCCGACCGCTGGCAGCGCTCCGGACGGGAAGTCACCGATGATGCGAAGCTGGCTGAGGCGCAGGCCAGTACCGCGGAGATTAGAGATGTCGAGCGCCGGGCCACGCTGTTCCGCCTGGTTGACACTTTGCCGGCGGAACAGCGGCGCGTGGTGGTGCTGCGCTTCGTGGAAGAAAAAAGCATCAAGCAAGTCGCGCGGGAAATTCGCAAGACCGAAGGCGCGGTGAAACAACTGCAATTCCGCGCGCTGACGACTCTGCGGACGCGCATGGAGGGTGCCGATGCCTAAGCGCTCTCTGCATCCCGGGAACGGCGGCAAGAAGAAGGACGCGCGTAATGTCGAGTTCAAGCAGATCGAGCAGCTGAACAAAGCTGTCGAGACCATGCTGTCCCGCAAGGACGGCAAGCCTGGCAAAGTCGAGGCCGGCGTAGAGCCGCTGCTGCGCCTCGCCGCCGATCTGCGTGACTTGCCGCGCGCCGATTTCAAAGCACGACTCAAGTCTCAACTTAAGTCCGAATTCATGGAAGGGAGAAAAATTATGAGCACCGTAGCCGAGCCAGTTACCACCGTTCATACCGTCGCCACCCCAAGATTGACCTTTAAGGATGCGGCGAAAGCAATCGAGTTCTACACGCAAGCCCTGGGCGCAAAGGAAGTGATGCGCTTCGATACCGGAGACAGCATCCCCCACGCGGAGATCAAGATTGGCGACTCGTCGATCACGCTCTCCGAAGAGTGGCCGGACGGCGGAAGATTCAGCGCCGAAACCCTGGGCTCTTCGCCCGTCCAGTTGTCGCTTTTTGTCCCCGACGTTGATGCCTTCGCAAAGCGTGCCGTGGCCGCTGGCATGAAAGCCCTCGGCCCCATTCGCGACCAGTTCTACGGCCGCCGCGAGGGCAGCTTCATCGATCCCTTCGGCTACACCTGGAACATTTCCACCGTGAAAGAAGAAATGTCCGTCGAAGAAATGCACCGCCGCATGGCGAAGATGACGCGAGGTCCCGAAGGTGGAAAGCTTCCGCAAGGCGGCGCGCCGGAAGGCAAGGTGAATCCGGTTCCGCGCGGCTTCCGCACCGTGACCCCGTATCTGGTTGCGGCCGATGGCCTGGCATTGCTCGAGTTTGTGAAGCAGGCGTTCGGAGCGGAAGAAAAACTGCGCGCGGTCATGCCCACCGGCGTGCACGCTGAGGTGCAGATGGGCGATTCTTCCCTCATGATGGGCGGCGGGATTCCCGGCAAGAAATTTCCCGGAACGCTCCAGACCAACGCGCTGCACATTTATGTCGAAGACTGCGACGCCGTGTGCGCGAAGGCCCTGGCAGCGGGAGCCACGCTGATCGACGAACTCCGCGACCAGGAATACGGCGAGCGCTCCGCCAGCGTGAAAGACCCCGCCGGCAACTACTGGTATATCGCCACGGCGAAGGGTGAGAGCTACGTCCCCAAAGGGCTGCACAATGTGAATCCGTACTTGCATCCGCGGCGGGCAGAGCCCCTCATTGGCTTCCTGAAGCGCGCCTTCGGAGCGCAAGAAGTGGCGAAGTATGCATCGCCCGATGGAGTTGTGCACCACGCCGTGATTCAGCTCGGCGATTCGGTGCTCGAGATGGGCGAGGCGCACGACAAGTATGCGCCGATGGAAGCCATGTTCTACATCTACGTGCCAGACATGGATGCACTCTACCGCCGGGCGCTGACGGCGGGCGCGACCTCATTCCAGGAACCCACCGACCAACCCTACGGCGACCGCAACGCCGGAGTGCAGGACGCATTCGGCAACAAGTGGTACATCGCGACCCACGTGAAAGACGTGCAGATGTAAAAGCAGCACGACCGAGGGTGCCCCACCCTTCGCGATTTTCGAAGAGCCTGCCCTGAGCTTGCCGAAGGGGTGGGACACGATGCTGCCAGCGCAATAGGCTTCGACGTTGTGAACTCCCACACAACTGCTGTCAGCTCGAGGTTGTCACTTCGAGCGAAAGCTGAAGTTTGCTGGGAACCGGCGTAAAGATGGGATCATCGTTGGCCCAGGGTTTGCGGCAGGCCTTTTGATGTTCATACAAGTCCAGATTCTGGCGCAGGAGTCGTGCCGCCTCAAATTTTCTGGATTCTTCGAGCTGTTGGATGATCGCTCGCTGCGTCTCGGCGGCTTCCTGAAATTGACCGGCCGCGGCCAGAGCCATGGCCAGAGTGACGCCCTCTTCAAAACCGTCTCCTTGCTCGCTTCGTACCAGCGACTCGATGATTTGCAGAGCGCGACGCTCGTCGCGAACCGCTGGGTCCGGCGCCGCGGCCAGCAACCGCGCCAAAGCGTTCGCGATGTCAGGATCCCTCGGCAGCGCCAGGGATGCGTCCTCCAGGAGCGAGCGGGCCTGGCCGTATGCGCCGCTGTGCACCGCCGCCATCGCCTGCATCAACCGCGCGAAGCCATTCTGCGGCTCCAGCGTTGCCGCAATTCCATACTCCCGCCCAGCCTCCTCATCTTTCTTGTGGCGCATCAGAAGGTTGGCCAGCTGAAAGTGCGAGGCCGCGAGTCCAGGATCCAATCGAATCGCTTCCCGGAAATGCGCGATCGCCTCTTCCTC
Source organism: uncultured Acidobacteriaceae bacterium (assembly GCA_963719575.1). Taxonomy (GTDB): domain Bacteria; phylum Acidobacteriota; class Terriglobia; order Terriglobales; family Acidobacteriaceae; genus Sulfotelmatobacter. The sequence continues at coordinate 857,824 of CAVRCN010000009.1, read as the reverse complement.
TTTCCCCGTGTCGATCAGAAGGATCCCCATGTTGTACTGAACCGGGGCGCTGCTCGGGGCCAACTGCTCGGCCTTTGCGTATTGCTCCAGTGCCTCGCCGCTCTTCCCCGCCTTCGCCAGCGCCACGCCCAGGTACATGTGGGCGATCGGGTCGGAGGGATACAGGCTGATCATCTGCCGGTAGGAAGCAATCGCGTCGGCAAATCGCTTTTCATGAATGGCGGCGCTGCCGTGTTCCAACAATCCCACCTTGCCTTGCTTGAGCACTCCAATATCATCCAATAAAGGATCTTCTATGCTCGGTTCTACATCACCTCGCGCCTGCATCTGCTCCTGCATTTGACGCAGATCGCCCAACCCGCGGTAGGTCATCGCCAGCTGGTAATGGATGCTGGTCGCTTGCGGCTCTCGGGCCAACGCTTCCCGGAAATATTTCAGGGCCGCGGGATATTTCTGCTCAATCAACGCAACCTTGCCTAGCCCCGTCAAGGCTGCGGCTGGCGACGAATTCCGCAGCGCCAGCGCCTTCGCGAACCAGGCCCCCGCCGAGTCCAGATGATTGGCGCTCAATTCCAGATTCCCCAGCCGCAACATGGTGGTGGCGTTGCCCGGTTGCAGAGTCACTGCTCGCTGATATTCGCGGAAGGCTGACTCCGTGTCGCCGCTCCGCTGGTGAAGATAACCGGCGTAGTATTCCCAACGAAACGACCGAGGCTCCAACTTAGCGGCATTCGCGTAGCAAGCCAGCGCAGCATCGTCGAAGCCATAAGCCTGGTAGATCTCGCCCAGGCTCCCAAAAGCTCTGGCTTTCTCCGCCGCCCGAGAAGACGACGCAGCAGAAGACGAAGAAGAAGAGGAGGAAGAAGAGGAGGAAGAAGAATTGGACCCGCCCAAGGCCGCCGTCAAGGCCGCTTGCGCCGCTCGAATCTGTTCCTGCACCGGCTGGTCCACTCCCGCCAGCTCAGGTCGCGGGATTTCCACTAGATCCACTTTGCCGGCAGATCTACCGGCAGATCTACCAGCAGACGGTCGCTCCGGCGATTCCTGTGCCGCGGCGGAAGAACTTGCCGCAACCGTTGCCACCGCTGCTGCAAGCAGCATCCACAGGATCCACCGGAAGGTCTTCATTATGATTATGATGACGCGGATTTCACGGTGCCGCTTCCTTCCCGGAGCGTAGTGTATTTGCCCAGTGGAAGCCCCGTCCATTCCTCCACGCGCCCGCTTACCCAATGCGCTTGCACTTTGGTGATTTCCGGCGCGTCGCCCAATCCAAATAGAATCCGCGGGTCGCTCGACGAGCAATAACTCCCATCGCTGTGCACCCGCCGCCAAAGCGTGGAAGCGTTGCGGCGAAAAACCGCCACTCGTGTCCCCAGCATGTCGCGGTGAAATTTCTCCCCCACCATGCGGAATCCGATCCACGGCTTCCGATGGCCGACATTATTCACCAGCAGGCGGGCCGGGCCGCTGTTATTTACGATCACGGCATCGATATCTCCATCATTGTCGATGTCCCCGAACGCCGCACCCCGGCCCACTTCCGAAAGTGAAAACGCAGCTCCCGCACGGCTCGAAACATTCTCAAATTGCCCCTTGCCGTTGTTATGAAACAAAAGGTTCGATTGAGCCAGCGGATACAAGCTGCCCTTGCGCGCCTGTTCCTCAATCAACGTCACCGATCCATTCACCATCAGCAGATCCAGCCATCCATCGTTATCGTAGTCGAACATCCCTAGCCCGAATCCGGTGTAGCGATGGGTCGCTAATGCGATTCCGGACTCGTAAGACCGGTCGTCGAACCACCCCTTCCCGTTATTGGCATAGAGGTCGGCGTATTGCCCAGCCAGATTTAAAACCACCAGGTCTTCCAGCCCTCGCCCCAGCAGATCGCCGGCGTCGACCCCCATACTGGATTGCGGCCCGCCATCGCGATTGAGCGCGCAACCCGCAACCAGCGCTTCGTTCTTAAAAGTTCCATCCCGCTGGTTGACCCATAGTTGGTTGGGACGCATGTCATTGGTCACGTACAGATCCGGCCACCCATCGCCGTTGAAATCTGCGCAAACCACTCCCAGCGCGCCCTGGAACTCGCTGCCGATTTGTGAGCGCAGAGAAACGTCTTCAAACGTTCCATCGCGCCGGTTCCGGAACAGGCGATTGGGCAGCGGAGTAAAAGACAGCGGTCCGCAATAGTCTTCCGCTCCGCTGGGCGCCAGGCACTTTTTCTGGTTGGTAAACCGGAAGTCCACATAGTTGCAGACAAATAAATCTAACCAGCCATCCCGGTCATAATCGACGAAGGCTGCACTCGTGCTCCAGCCCGGAACATCTGTGCCGCTTTCCGCCGTGACATCGGTAAACGTGCCATTCCCGTTGTTCCGCCACATTTGATTGTGGCCAAAATTCGTGATGTATAAATCGGCCCAGCCGTCGTTATTGAAGTCTGCCGCCGCCACCCCCATGCCATATCCGCTGGCCCTGATCCCGCTTTCCTCGGTGACATCCACAAACTTCAGCGTGCAGCTCCCGTCCGCGTGCTGGATCGAATCGTTGCGGTAAAGCCGGCCTCGCAGCGGCAACTGCGGCTGGAATACGGTCTTGCCCGGTTCGTTGTTAGGACCCAAGTTCGGTCCCGAGTTCGGTCCCAGCTCCGCTCCCTGAACCAGGAAGATATCGAGATCGCCATCGTTGTCATAATCGAAAAGCGCGACGCCCGATCCCATCACTTCCGGATAGTAACGGGCGCCCGACATCCCGTTGAAGTGAACAAAATCAATCCCCGCTTCTTTCGCGCGCTCCGAAAAAATCTCCTCCACCGCAGGGGATCCCAGGCCAGCGGCGCTTTGACGAGCAGCCGCCGCAGCCATCGCGAGCCTGATGAACTCACGCCGGCTGATCATGATCCCTGAGCGGAGCCAGAAACCGTGCAACCAATAAGAGTGGAGCCAATAAACATGGAGGCGACAAGCTGACCTGTATCCAGCGCGGTTGAACCGTGGCGGCTCGCGCCCGAGAGCTTCATAGGAATGTCAGCCATCACGAAGATTCTGCCAGTCTGCTGAGTCCTTCAGTCTAGTAAACAGATTCGGGAGGGTCAAACCACCTCGGAGGGGTGGTCAATATTTTTGACTGTGCTGGCATCGCAAATGCCCGGGAGCCTCGGCAAACATGTTCCCAAGAATCTGAGGCTCAATCGTCACTGCTGGTCAAAATCGGGCCGCCTCGGCTTATCCTGATCCTTGGGCTTTGATAGACGATCGAGTTCTTGAACCTCTTTGCCGGACTCTTAACTCTAAAAGTATGAGTACGGCCGCCGCGTCCTTCGGCGGCTTTGCTGCCCTCGTACTTCCAGTCGTCCTCGCCGAGAAACGGAAGATCGACTCTCCAGATCGCGACCATTTTGCCTCTCTTCAACCTCTGCGTTTGGTCGACGGCATAGCGCCAGACGATGTACCACCCGGCGTGATTGTAGTGGGACTGCAGCGCCCAAGGCCGGGTCGACCCTTTGGATTCCAGAGCTTGCTCCGGCGGGGGACTTAGTCTTCCGCGAAGCGAAAGATCTGGGAACCGCTGTTGAGCGACATCAGGGTGTTTGTGCTTCTTGTAGGGACTCAAGGAATGTAGGGCTTGGGTTCCTAAGATGCCGACAATCGCGCTAAAGACGTTGGCCTGCTCGAAGTAGATGTCAATAAGTTCTGCTGCGCGCTCTTCAACGTGTTCAATCGCTTCGCGAATGTGGCCCACTCTCAGTTCGGGAGGTAGCGCGGCCGAGCGGTCGAAGCCGTCTGAATCGAAGGCCATTGCGCCAAAACGTTCTCACGATTCATCGAGCAACGCAAGCCTTTGTTGGTTGTCAGAACGGGAGGACGTACCCGCGCTGGCTTTGCCCTTTCCGTTTCCATTCAAAGCGGCGAGCTTTGGAATTCCCGTTGCGGCCTTCTCGAAAAACGCCGGGTCGCGCTCAAGCCCAATGCTCTCGTACCCTACCGAAACTGCGGCAGCTATGGTTGACCCGCCCCCCATGAAAGGGTCGAGCACGATTCCCTTGCCAAGCGGCAGTGAGGCTCGAACGATCTGACGCATAAAAGTCTGCGGCTTCAACGAGGGATGGGGGGATAAGGCACGTTCCTCGGGTCGAGTGGGAGATGAGACGATAACATCGGAAAACGGAGCGTCCGCGGAAATGCGGCGCAACCCTCCCGTCTTCCACTTGCGCAGATTGTCCTGCACTCTTCCTTCGCACGGCTTTCGAAACAGTCCCCAAGGCTCCCAGCCGGAACGGGGCATGACCGTGACCTCTGGGAACTCTTCGTGCGCATTCTTTGGCCGGTCGCCACCACGAAGAGTCTGGACAAGTCGGATTATCTCACCGCGCTTCTCCAGACCCTTCTCCATCAGCGGCAAGTACACGAGGTGGGAAAGGAGTGGGTTTGTCGCGATGAACACATGCCCGCCCGGAACCAGGATGCGAAACGCCCGTTGGGCAAACTGGGAGAAGAATCGCCTCAGGTTCGCAAGTTCTTCCTCGGACAGGATAGTGAATCGGGGCAGAGGGCTTCGGGTACAGCCATCAAACGAGGGCGGAATTCGCCACACTCCGCCGCGCCCCTTGCGGAGTTTCTCCTTCTCTATGTGTGAATACTCCTTCAATCCGTACGGTGGATCCGTGACGATGGCATGGACGGAGTTCGCGGGGCGGGCATCCATCCACTCGATACAATCGGTGAGATGCAGGCTGTAACGTGCGCCGCCGAGGCGAGAGCTGATCTGTGGTCGGTCGACAGTGGCCGAAGCAGCCATAATTTAGATAAGTACCACGACTCGGGACTGTGTGGGTACTGTTAAACGTAGCCAGAGCGGCGAGGCTGCCTGATTCTGCCAAGTTTCCGATTTCGGTCACGATGCCCCCACGCGGTTTGACCCTCCTCCATCCCTTCTTTAGACTGAAAGATTCAAACCACCTGCAGGTTTCCAAACTTATGGCAGACAACATTCATATCAAGCTTCCCGATGGAAGCGACAAGGAATTTCCCAAGGGCACCACCGCGCTCGATATCGCGAAGGGCATCAGCCCGCGGCTGGCCGATGCCGCTTTGGCTGCCAAAACCAACGGCGACCTCATCGACCTCACCCGTCCGCTGGAAAAAGACACGACCCTGCGCATCCTCACCGACCGCGATCCCGAGGCTCTCGAAGTTTACCGGCATTCGTCCGCGCATTTGCTGGCCGCGGCCGTGCTCGAACTTTTCCCCGAGACCAAGCTCGGCCACGGTCCCGCAACCGAGAGCGGATTCTTCTACGATTTCTACCGGCCCACGGCGTTCACCCCCGAAGACCTCGAAAAAATCGAGAAGAAGATGCAGGAGCTGGTGAAGCAGGACATCCCTTACGCTCGCGAGTTCGTGCCCCGCGACCAGGGCCTCGCCGAGTTCAAAAAAGAAGGCGACTTCATGAAGTGCCATTTCGTCGAGCAGTTCACCAAGCCCGACGAAAAGATTTCCATCTACCGCACCGGCAAGTTCACCGATTTCTGCCGCGGCCCGCACATTCCGTCCACTGGAAAGATCAAGGCTTTCAAGCTGCTCAACATCGCCGGCGCGTATTGGCTGGGCGACGAGAAGAACCAGCAGCTGCAGCGCATTTACGGGACGTCATTCTTTTCGCAAAAAGACCTCGACAAACATTTGCAGCAAGTCGAAGAGGCCAAGAAGCGCGATCACCGCGTGCTGGGCCAGCAGCTCGATCTATTTTCCATTCAGGAGCTGGCCGGGCCGGGGTTGATTTTCTGGCATCCCAAGGGCGGCATCATCCGCAAAGAGATGGAAGAGTGGATGCGCTCGGAGTACCTGAAGCGTGGCTACTCGCTGGTCTACACGCCGCATGTGGCGCGGCGTCAGCTGTTTTTCACGTCGGGGCACGAAGGCTACTACTCGCAGAATATGTTCGACGCCATGGAGCTCGACGACGCCGAGTACCGGCTGAAGCCCATGAACTGTCCCGGCCACATTTTGATTTACAAAGATTCGCTGAAGTCGTACCGCGACTTGCCGGTGCGCCTCGGCGAACTGGGCACGGTGTATCGCTACGAGCGCTCGGGCGTGATGCACGGCCTGTTGCGCGTTCGCGGTTTTACCCAGGATGACGCGCACATCTTCTGCATGCCGGAACAGATCGAAGGTGAAATCGCCGCCTGCCTCGATTTTGCTTTGGACGTGTTGAAAGATTTCGGCTTCGATCAGTTTCAGACTGAGCTCTCGACGTGGAATCCCGACGACCGCAAAAATTTTGTGGGCAGCGAAGAGCAGTGGATTCATGCGACCCAGTCGCTCGAGAAAGTTCTGAAAGCGCGCGGCATCCCGTACAAGACGATTCCCGGCGAAGCCGCGTTCTACGGCCCGAAGATCGACATCAAGCTGGTGGATGCGATCGGGCGCCTGTGGCAGCTCTCGACTGTGCAGTTCGATTTCAACCTGCCGCAACGCTTCGGCCTCGAGTACGTCGCGGAAGACGGATCGCGCAAACAGCCGGTGATGGTGCATCGCGCGTTGTACGGGTCTGTCGAGCGTTTCTTCGGCGTGCTGATCGAGCACTACGCCGGCGCGTTCCCGGTGTGGCTCTCCCCGGTGCAAGTGGCGATGATCCCCATCAGCGAGCGCCATGCGGAGTACGCGAACAAAGTGGCGGCGCAACTGAAAGCAATCGGCGTGCGCGTGGAAGTCGACGCGCGCAACGAAAAGATGAACGCCAAAATTCGCGAGCACGCCATGCAGAAAGTTCCGTTCCTGCTCGTAGTCGGAGATAAAGAGTCGGAAGCCGGCAAGGTGAACGTCCGCACCCGCGGCAAAGAAAAAACCGAAGACATGCCCGCAGCGGACTTCGTGGAGAAGATCAGGAAGCTGATCGCGGAAAAGGGCACGGGGCTGTAGAGACGTTGCTTGCAACGTCTTGCCGCTAGCAAGAGACGCTGCAAGCAACGTCTCTACAGGAACCATCCGGTATGACTTTCGGAAATAGTTGATTCCAAAGGCACGCGATTTCTCACCCGATTGATTCTATTGAAGTTGGGCTTCGAGCATCTTTGCGTCGGCACACGGGGCTTCGATGAACATCCGGCGCGCTCGCTGGAATGGCCCTCAGAGGGCCTGAAAGGCCGCGAGAATGACGTTTTGTTGCCAGCGAAGGCTAAGGGCCATCCTGGCCGCAAAGCGCCTCCAGCGGGAAGGAAAGTGGCCTGCCGTCGGTATATGTCTTATAGCTATTCTGCCGTCCAGTCTGAATTTTGCAAGCCGTTGATTCTCCGAAGTTTGAGGTGTCCCTCTTCTCTTTCCCCGTAAGTTGTTGATCCTGCGTCGAACCGCAAATCATCCAGCAAACAATCGCTTTCGTTGGCGGCATTTCCGCAAAACCTGACTCCACGCGCGCGTGCCTGACCGTTATTGTTGCGGGCTTAACGAGGTCGCATTCGCCTTCCGGCCCGCGGATGGCGGGGTTTCGGGTGCACGCGCGGAAGGTTGTACCATGTTGCCGTGCATGAACTGGCAGAACGCGTTTTGGGCCACATCCGGCGGCAGGAGTTGCTGGGAGCCGGGGATCGTGTGGGCGTCGCGGTTTCCGGCGGGATTGATTCGGTGGCGCTCTTGCGGCTGCTGCTGGAGTTGCGGGCTGAGATTGGGATTGTTGTCTCTGCGGTTCATTTCAATCACAAGTTGCGCGGCAGTGAGTCGGATGCGGACCAGGAGTTTGTAGCGAAGCTGGCTTGCGGGCATGGGCTGGAATTTTATTTAGAGAGCGGGGATGTGGCGGCTTACGCGGCTGAAGAGCATGTCAGCGTGGAGGCGGCGGCGCGTGAGTTGCGCTATGAATTTTTTCGGCGGTTGTTGGGGTCGGGTGAAGAAAGTACCTCGGGGGCTAAAGCCCGCGACAGTAAAGAGGCCGATGATCACAGCGCTGGAAGCGCCGCGCCACCCAAAAGCGGACCTCAGGGGCTGAAGCCCGCACCTCTACCCGCTTCTGATGGCACGACTGAAGTCGTGCCCTTCCCAAATCGCTTCGCTGACTCAACCCTCCCTGGCGCAACCGCGGCGGGTCGTCTCACCGTGATCGCGACCGGGCACACTCTCGATGATCAGGCAGAGACTGTGTTGATGCGGGTGATTCGGGGAACGGGGTTGCGGGGCGTCGGTGCGATTTATCCCCGGATTGTGGTTGAGGACGACGACGGGGACGCTTGCGGGGAGATCATCCGGCCGCTGCTGGCGTTCCGGCGGCGCGAACTGGAAGAGTATCTGAAGCAGATCGGACAGGCCTGGCGCGAGGACTCAACGAACGCGGACGACAAGTTCACGCGCAACCGGGTGCGGCAGATGGTGCTTCCGCTGCTGGAGCGGGAGTTTAATCCCGCGGTGGCGGAGAATTTGGCCGAGTTGGCGGAGATCGCGCGCGGCGAAGAGGATTACTGGGAGAACGAAGTTTCGGGATGGCTGGGGACGGTGGTGCAGTGGTCGGAGCCGGAATGGAGCCGTGCGGCTGCCGGCGGCAGCTCGCTGGTGCAGATTCAGCTGGGTGCTGCCCAGCTGTCGGCGGAGGAGCCGGTTGCCATGGACGCATCGGTGGACCGGCGGTGGTTGCTGGGGGAGCCGGTTGCCGTGCAGCGCCGGTTGGTGAAGGCTATCGGCGAGTATGCGGAGATTTCGCTTGAGTTCAAGCATGTGGAAGAAATCCTGCGCTTTGCGGCGGAGGCGGGGAGCGACGGGAAAAAATTATCTCTGCCGCGGGGCTGGACTGTGCTGGTCGAGCCGGAGGCGCTGGTTTTTCTGGCTCCCGACCCGCGGCGGGAGAGCGTAGGTCGCGACATTACTCACAACATTCCTCAAGACGTTGCTGATGACTACGAATACGAGCTCACGGTGCCGGGGCGGGTGCGGGTTCCGGAGATTGGGACGGTGATTGAAGCTTTGCCGGTCGAAGCTTTGGCCGCCACACCCGCGGGGGCGGGGTATAATCCCGAGCATCTGCTTGACGCCGGGCTTTTGTGCGGGACAGTACGAGTGCGGAACTGGCGTCCGGGAGATCGGTTTTGGCCGGCGCATACCAAGGCTCCGAAGAAAATGAAGGAACTGTTGCAGGAGCTTCACGTGGCGCAGCCGGAGCGCGGGTCGTGGCCGGTGGTGGTTAGCGGCGATGAGATTGTTTGGACGCGCGGGTTCGCGGTCCCGGCGAAGTTCCGTGCGAAGGCCGGGGACGCGGGGGTTTTGATTCGCGAGGTGGCGTCCGCTGACGAGGGCGTTTAGTTTAAGAGGCGCGAAAGCGAAGCTCGACAGTTGTGGCCCTCGAGTCCGGTGGTGGTGATAGGGGTCCTTCGCTTCGCTCTGGATGACAGGGCCTTTTAGAGATGACAAGCTTATGAATGGATCGAAATCTGGCGGGACACTGCGGCCGGTGATTACTTCTGAGCAGATACAGAAGCGCGTCAAGGAGCTGGGGCGGCAGATTTCTGACGACTATAAAGGGCAGACGATTCAGGCGCTGGCGGTGCTGGAGAACAGTTTTATTTTTCTGGCGGACCTGGTCCGGGCCCTGGATGTTCCTGTGGTTTGCCAGTTCATCAAACCGAAATACACGCGGACGCAGGGCAGCAATGCCAGTGCCAGCGACGTGATGGAGATATTCTTCAGCCACGAGCCCGATATCCGTGGACAACACATTTTGCTGGTCGAGGGGTTGGTGCATTCGGGAGTGACCAGCGAATTTCTGATGAGCGATTTGCGGTCGCGGGGAGCGGCTTCGGTGAAGCTGGTGACGCTGCTGGACCGGCAGTCGGCGCGGCGGGTGCTGCTGCAGCCGGATTATTTCGGGTTTCTGGTGGATGAGACGTTTCTGGTGGGTTACGGGCTGGGAGCGGTGGAGCAGACCAACCGCAATTTGCCTTACCTGGCGGCGAGCTAAGGGCGGTTCCTTCAGCGCGAGTCCATCGTTATCAGTTATCCAATAGGGTTACTCAATACCCAAGTTGCGTAGGATCAGCGGGTTAAGAGGTGCGTTCTGGTTACCGGCAGTGAAGAAGAATGCCGGCCGAGCTTCGTTCTGGCCGGGACAGCCGAGGCGGCTGTCTCTACATGGTAAAATGTTGGGAGCTGGCAATTAGCCGATCCGAAAACTAGCGGAGTGGCATCTAATTGAGTTGGCGGGAGCCTCGGGCTGCTGCTGTGTTGGGCCCTTTATTCGTAGCATCGTGTTTCAGGCAGGAGTGACTAGGTGAACTCGACAGTTAAAACGGTGGTGTTCTGGGTGGTGATTGGGCTGTCTGCCCTGCTGTTGTGGCAGGTGATTAAACAAGGCCGCGACGGGCAAAAAGACCAGGAAATCCAATTCACGCAGTTCATGACTGATGTGGACCAGGGGAAAATTCGCGAATTGACCGTGGATGGTATGGCGGTGCACGGGAAGTACACCACCGGGTCTTTGTTCCACACGGCCGCGCCGGCTACCTATTTCACGCCGGAGATGCTGAAGACCCTGCAGAGCAAGGGCATCAACATCACGTTCCGCGACGTCAATAGCGGGAGCTGGTCGCTGCAACTGCTGGGGACGTGGGCTCCGCTGATTTTGCTGGGGGCGCTGTGGTTCTTCATGATCCGGCAGATGCAGACGGGCGGAAACAAGGCGCTGTCGTTTGGCAAGAGCCGGGCGCGGCTGCTTTCGATGCAGCAGAAGAAAGTCACGTTCAAAGACGTGGCGGGCGTGGAAGAAGCCAAGGAAGAGCTGAAAGAGATTATCGAGTTTTTGCGCGAGGCGCAGAAGTTCCAGAAGCTGGGTGGACGCATCCCGAAGGGAGTGCTGCTGGTGGGGCCTCCGGGAACGGGCAAGACCTTGCTGGCGCGGGCGGTGGCGGGCGAGGCGAATGTTCCGTTCTTTTCGATTTCGGGTTCTGACTTTGTGGAAATGTTTGTGGGCGTTGGGGCGAGCCGGGTGCGCGATCTGTTTGAGCAGGGCAAGAAGAATGCGCCCTGCATTATTTTTATCGACGAGATTGACGCGGTGGGACGGCATCGCGGAGCCGGCTTGGGCGGCGGACACGATGAGCGCGAGCAGACTTTGAACCAGTTGCTGGTGGAGATGGATGGGTTCGAGTCGAATGAAGGCGTGATTCTGATGGCGGCGACCAACCGGCCGGACGTGCTGGATCCGGCGCTGCTGCGGCCGGGGCGGTTTGACCGGCGGGTAGTGGTGAGCCGTCCGGATGTGCGGGGACGCGAAGAGATTTTGCGGGTGCACACGCGGAAAAAGCCTCTCGCGGAAGATGTTGACTTGCAGGTTCTGGCGCGGGGCACGCCGGGCTTCTCGGGAGCCGATCTCGAGAACATGGTGAATGAAGCGGCATTGGCGGCGGCGCGGCAGAACCGCAAGGCTGTGCTGATGTTTGACTTCGAAGTGGCCAAAGATAAAGTTCTGATGGGCGTGGAACGCAAGTCGATGATTCTTTCCGACGGGGAAAAGAAAGTCACGGCGTACCACGAAGCGGGGCACGCTTTGGTGGCGGCGAGGCTGCCGGGGTCTGATCCGGTGCACAAAGTTACGATCATTCCGCGCGGGATGGCGCTGGGGGTTACGCAGCAACTTCCCGTGGACGACCGGCACAACTACACCAAAGAATATCTGGAAACCGACATCGCGATTCTGATGGGCGGGCGGCTGGCGGAAGAATTGTTCCTGAGCCAGATGAGCACGGGCGCGGGCAACGACATTGAACGGGCCACGGAACTGGCGCGCAAGATGGTTTGCGAGTGGGGCATGAGCGATCTGGGTCCGCTGACGTTTGGCAAGAAGGAAGAGCAAATTTTTCTGGGACGCGAGATTGCGCAGCATCGCGATTACAGCGAGGATACGGCCATCAAGATCGATGGCGAAGTGCGGAAGCTGGTGAGCAAGGGTTACGACACCGCGAAGCATATTCTGGATGAGAATCGCGAGACGCTGCAGAAGATTGCCAGCGCGCTGCTGGTGCGGGAAGTGCTGGATGCATCGGAGATCGGGTTGCTGGTGGAGGGTAAGGAGCTGCCTCCGTTCAAGAGTCCTCCTAAGCCCGAGGACGGGGTGCAGCAGGTTTTGAAGCCGGAGCCGGGGCGGCCGGGGATTGTTAAGGGTGGAGAGAGTCCGGCTCGGGCTTAAAGGCAGTTGCCAGTGATCAGTTGCCAGTTGCCAGTTTTTTAGGGCGGCCTTGCGGCCGCCCTTTACTTTTGCTTCGGTTACGATTTACAGAAAAATAGCTGGTTAGATGTTGAAGCGCCTGCGGCGGCGGCGATTCGCGAACTTGGGTCAAGGGAAGCGGCCGGGGATTGTTAAGGGTGGAGAGAGTCCGGCCCGGGCTTAAAGGCAGTTGCCAGTGATCAGTTGCCAGTTACCAGTTTTTCGGGGCGGCCTTGCGGCCGCCCTTTACTTTTGCTTATGCGTCACGGATCGTCTCACGCTTTGGGAACTACAACGGCGGTGACGCTGTAACGGGGGACTACTACGGTGAAGGTTGCGCCGAGGCCGTCGACGGGGGCTTCGGTGATGCTGGTGCCGGCGTCGCTGCCGGGTTTGCCCCAGTCGTAGCGCGTTCCTTTCGTGGCGAAGTTGTAGCCGTCTACGGTGACGGTGACCGTGATGGATTGTTTCGGGTCCCGGTTGACGAACAGCAGGCTCAGGCCGCCGTCGCGGCGTTTCAGGGCGTGCACCGCCAAAAGTTCCAGGGGCGAGCTGGCGCTGACAAATGCATCGCCGACGTGGGCCACCTGGTGAAAGAGCTTGATGCCGTAGTAGGCCGGTTGGGGCTGGTTGTTGTTGTCGAGAAAAGTAGGACTCGCGGCGTGGACCGGCGACCACGCTACGGTGTAGGCGCCTCGCTCCAGCAGTGTGGCCATGGCGTCGGCGGCAAACAGGCCTACGACTACGGGATCTTTTGCGGGGAGCCAGGGAGTGATGGCGAGATTGGTGATGGCCAGCTGCGGGGAGTGGCCGGCGGGACAGAATTTTTTATATTTCTCGGTCAGATCCGTCGCCAGCAGGGCGTAGTCGTGTTCCAGCGCGGGCACGCTGAAGTTCTTGATCGGATCCAATGGGTCCCGGGCGGTTCGGAGAAGGTCGTCCTCGTCGAGATTAAGGTTAAAGTCGGGCGGGGCCCCTTTGCCTTCCGTGAGCGAAACGGCGCTGAAGTCCATGCTGGCGCAGGCGGCCTTCAACACTCCGGCGTTCCAGTTTTTTCCGAACGGGTTGGGGCTGTTGTCGCCGGAGGTGGAGAGCGGCAGGGTCAGGGCGGCACCGACGAAAATTGTGGGATCGACCGCTTTCATCGCCTTGGCGAATTCGACGACTGCTGCGCCATAGGCCTGCGGTCCGACGCGTTGATTTTTGAAAAGACGGCCCCAATCCCTCGACGTGGACACCTTGCCGGCATGAAGGTCGGGTTCGGGAGAGCCGGCCTGACCGTAGAGGCCGGTGGTGTCGGCGTCGGAACCGGGGGTGTGGGCCTGGTCGTAGAAGCCGTTGTAGTAGGGCTCGTTGCCAACTTTCCAGAGCAGAATGCCCAGGGGATCGAGATGCTGAATGCGTAGAGCGTTGTAGCCATCGTCGGTGGGCAAGGGAGCGCTCGCGCGCAGGCTGGCCCAATAGCCCACGGTCTTCCAGTCGTTGCCCTTCGAGTCTTTGCCGATGGGTTGAGTGCTGGAAGTCTTTCCGTTGGCGTAGGCTACGAAGGCCGCGGCTTCGGCCGGCTCGCCGCCGCCGCTGCCGTCAAGGTTGGTGCCGTAGTTGACGGAGATCACGGCCGTTCCCAGTTCGTCGATGACGGGCACCATGGCGGGAAATTTTCTTTCAGGCGCGAAAGCGGGGGCGCGGTCGTTGGTGTAGGGATTGGTGACGGCTCCGGTGGAGAAGTGGTAAAGGGCGGCGATGCCGTTGTTGCCGGGAAAGGTCAGACTGGTGATGCCGGCATCCTGAAGGAGTTTGACGGTGGCGGGATCGAAGGCCTTGGCGTCCCAGCGGTCGGCGGTGATGCCGACCGAGGTGGTGTAGACCATGGCCTCTGCCTTGGCGGGATCGACGTGTACGGCGGCTTTCAGTTGAGCCTGGACGGGCGCGGCAGCCGACAGAATTATTGCCGGAAACAGGGTAAGAGCGAACCGGAACAAGTGCGTCCGCGAGGACATAAGAGACTCTCCAGAATCGGCGATAGCTGCGGAAAGACCACACGATATACGCTTTGCGAGGTGGGTTGCAAGCATACCGCGGGCGCTAAAGCGCGGACACGTTCTCGACGACCTGCGGCACGAGTAAAACTCGTGCCCTTCCCAATGCGTGTCTGGAAACGCGCCTTTGGTAATGAGTTTTTCGGCGCCGGCGCCGGCTGCTGGTTGTGTTCCCTCAGCGGTTGACTGCGCTCATCATGTGCTCGGGATAGCGGGGGCCGGCGGCTGCGTCGGCAGGGAAAGAATCGTTGATGCGGCGAAGATCTTCGGCGGTTAGGGTTACGTTCAACGCTACGATGTTCTCTTCGAGGTATTTTCGGCGCTTGGTGCCGGGGATGGGGATGATGTCGTTTCCCTGGGCCAGGACCCAGGCCAGGGCCAGTTGGGATGGCGTGCAGTTTTTTTCTTTTGCCATGTCTTCCACGTGGTGCAGCAAGTCGAGATTCTTCTGAAAGTTTTCGCCCTGGAAGCGGGGAGAGTTGCGGCGGTAGTCGTCGGCGGCTAAGTCTTCGAAGCGGTGGAATTGTCCGGTGAGGAATCCGCGGCCGAGGGGGCTGTAGGCGACGAAGCCGATGCCGAGTTCGCGGCAGGTGCTGAGGATTTGATCTTCGGGATCGCGCGTCCAGAGGGAGTATTCGGTTTGCAGCGCGGTGATGGGGTGGACTTTTGCGGCGCGGCGGAGAGTTTGCGGGCTGGCTTCGGAGAGTCCCAGGTAACGGACTTTGCCTTCTTTCACAAGCTGGGCCATGGCTCCAATGGTTTCTTCGATGGGAGTGTTGGGGTCGACGCGATGCTGGTAGTAGAGATCGATGGTGTCGACGCCGAGACGCTTCAGGCTGCCTTCGCAGGAGTGGCGGACATATTCGGGTTTGCCATTCATGCCGCGGACCATGGGGTTGGCGGGATCGCGGACGATGCCGAACTTGGTGGCCAGCACGACCTGATCGCGCTTGCCTTTGATGGAGCGGCCGACGAGTTCTTCGTTTTTGTAGGGGCCGTAGACGTTGGCGGTGTCGAGGAAGTTGATGCCGAGTTCGAGGGCGCGATGGATGGTGGCGATGGACTCGGCGTCGTCGCGTCCGCTGTAAAACTCCGACATGCCCATGCAGCCGAGGCCGAGGGCGGAGACTTTGGGGCCGATGCGGCCGAGTTGGCGGGTTTGCATGATTGAGTTCCTTAAGATGAGTTTGACTCGTCAGTTGAACGAAACAAAAGAGCCAGGCACTGCAATCAATTACATAGGTCCTTCGCTTCGCTCAGGATGACAGAACTAATTTTAGACTTAAGACTTGTAGTGCCTCGACGACCAATTAGTAGATGCGAATGAGCGGCTTCTGGGATGCAAAAACGTTGCCGATGCGGCGCGCGGGGATGCCGAGATCGCGGGCTTGGGAAATAAATTTTTCGCAGGTGGCTTCAGAGATGGAGATGAGGAGTCCGCCGGCGGTTTGTGGGTCGAAGAGCAGGGATTGGAGGTCGGGGCTGATTTCGGATTCGTAGCCGACTACGCACTCGGCGAAGTCGCGGTTCGAGTTCAGGCCGCCGGGGATGCAGCCCGCGCGGATGGATTCGAGCGCGCCCGGGAGGGCTTCGAGCTTGTCAGAATAAATTTCCAGCGAGACGTTGCTCGCGAGGGCGAGTTCGCGGGCGTGGCCGATCAGGCCGAAGCCGGTTACATCCGTCATGCCGTGAACTTCGAAATCGGGAGCATTGAAGCCGTGGGCGTTGTGGTTATGGCCGGTGATGAGCTCGGCGGTTTTTTTGTTGAGCGTGGTCATCGACTGGATGGCGGCTTCGATCCAGAGTTGTTCCGCTTTACCTTTCTTGATTGCGGTGGAAATAACGCCGGTGCCGAGGGGCTTGGTGAAGACGAGGGCGTCTCCCGCCTTGGCGCCGCTGTTAGCTAGAACTTTTCGGGGATGGACGAGGCCGGTGACGGCGTAGCCGAATTTGGTTTCGTCGTCGCGAATGCTGTGGCCGCCGACTACGGTGCAGTTTGCTTCGATCATTTTTGAGAGGCCGCCAGCGAGGATGCGCTCGAGAATTTCGAGATCGGCTTTTTCGGGGAAGCAGACCAGCGCGAGCGAGGTGACGGGTCGGCCGCCCATGGCGTAGACGTCGCTGAGGGCGTTGGTGGCGGCGATTTGTCCGAAGGTGTAGGGATCGTCGACGACGGGAGTGAAAAAATCTACGGTCTGGACCAAGGCTTGATCGGGGGCGATTTGATACACTCCGGCGTCGTCGGCGTGATCGAAGCCGACCAGAACATTGGGGTCGTGTTGCCGAGGTAATTTTCCTAACACTTTGTCGAGCGCGGCGGGGCTTAGTTTGGAGGCGCAGCCTCCGGCTTTTACGGAGGCGGTCAGGCGGAAGGGAGTGGGGTCGGGCATGGAGGTATTTTAGCGGAATCGCTTCGGCGAGATTTCTGCTATCGGCCGATGTCATCCTGACGAGAGCGAGGCTCTTGGAGGGACCTTACGTCTGGCAGCAGTGTCTCTGACGTGGACGGGACGGCCTCCGCTGCACGCAGTGTAGTGGTGCCCGACAGCGATCATGCCTCTTCATTCGCATCGTTGGGTCCCTCACAGGGCCTTCGGCCTTGTTCGGGATGACATCGTCGCTGGTATTGGAGTTTTATTTCGTGGTGACGTCGGTGACTTGGATTTCGGGATACTGGTGGTTCCATTGAGCGGAGATGCTTTCGAAGGTCAGGCGGAAGGGATGGCTTTGGCCGGGGGCCAGCGGGGAGACGGTGAGGTCGACGGCATCGGGGTAGGGGCCGCTGGTTTTCAGGGCGCGCAGGGGGACATTGTCTTCTCTTTGCGCGACTTGGCCCATGTCGTCTTTGAAGACAACTTGAACTGCGGCGTGAGTTACGGTTTTGGGGCCGGCGTTGGTGAGTGTGCCATCGATGTAGCTGACGGTGGCGCCGACAAAATTCTCGGCGGCGCTCATTTTGAAATCGGTGAGCTTCAGGTTGGCGGCGTAGGCGGGCGGGAGTCCTGCGGCTTTTGGTTCGGTGCGGAGGAGCAGGGCTGCGACTACGGCGAGGACCAGGACTACTGCGACAGTGAGGAAAATAATTCGGCGGCTGGAGTCGCGCTCTTCGGTGATTGGAGATTGCTGAGTGAGGCCGCCCATGGGGGGATTGTAGATGGTTGATTTTGGAATGTCGATTGGGGCGAGAGCTTAGCTTCGTTTACTCCTGAAGGACACTAAGATTGTACGCAGCGTGACGGTACCCGGCGGCTTACATGCCGCTTTATTCGCATCGTAGGGTCCCTCACAGGGCCTTCGGCCCTGTTCGGGATGACATCTTTCACTCATGACATGCTTCACTGATGACATCCTTCACTAAGGAAAGCTTCTTAGCTGCGACCTGCCAGCAGCTTGGCGGCGGTGGCGTGGTAGACCTGTTGCAGGATTGAATCTGGGAGGGCGAATCCGTTCAGGGGCCAGTGGTAGCCGAACTGGTCGATTTCGTAGAAATGTTCGTCTTGGGTTTCCAGGATGCGGAAACGTGGTGCGGTACATGGACTTGTCGAAACCCATGTCGGTGCCGTAGACGAGGCGATCGGCATGCTTCGCGTAGAACTGCGAGGCGAAGCGCGGGATGGGGGCGGTCTCGGCGTAGCGGGCGGAAATGTCGGCGTAGAGATTGGGATTGCGAGCAAACATGTCGCCGAGGCGGGTGAGATCGTAGCTCAGGTTGGCGAAGTGGCAGGCTACAAAAGTTGTTTTGGGGTGGCGCTGGGCGCTGCGCTCGAGAATGTCGACCATGCCGGAGAGGTCGACGATGTTGGGTTGGTTGTCGAGACGCCATTCGTAGGCGTTCATGAGGCCGTCGTTAGTTTTGTCCATCTTCTGGTACATCCAGATAGGGTCGGCGACGTGGAGGCTGATGGGCATGCCGAGTTCGGCGATCTTTTCAAAGAGTGGGTCCATGCGCGAGTCGTCGGGATGCATGCCGGGGGCGTTTGATTTTCCTGACCGCAGGCCTTTGCCTTTGTCGTGAATCTCGCCGACGCCGCGGGCGCCGGCTCGCTTGCAGCGTTCCAGTTCGCGAAGGGCGGCGGGGCCGAAGCCGGGCTGGTTGTATCCGGTGAAATCGAAGCCGCACCACAGCTCGTAGCGGTCGGGATATTTTGAGTAGTTGCGGTTGATGGCATCGAACTCCGCGCCGGTCGCCATGGTCAGGATGATTGTTTTCTCGACGCCGACCTCGTCCATGTTGCGCACCCATTCGGCAATTTGCTCGGGAGTTTTGGCGTAGGGGTGGGAGTGCATGTCGATGATGGGGAATTTTGCTTTTGCGACTTCGGTGACGGGAATTTTGTAGAGAGATTTTGGGCGGTAATCTTTCAGGAGAATTCTTTCGGGAGAGTCGGGGGGAATCACTTTTTTCTGTGGAGTGCCGGGAGGCAACGCGGGCTCTTCCGTGGCGCTGGCGAAAGCGACCGTCGAAGGGATGCCGCAGGCTAGTCCGGCGGCGCTGGTTGCTTTGAGGAATGATCTTCGATTCATGGGGTCTCGATTCATGGGGTCTCCGGAGACGCTGGTATTCCCAGTTAGAGAATTTAAGTTGTGCGCGTGGCTGGAATACTACGGAGCGGTTTTGAAGAATGCAATCGGGAAGATAATTCCGGTAGGTGAGTCTGACTTCTGATGAATGTTTTGGTTAGCTCTCGATACGCTCTTCCAATAACACTTTGACGGTTTCCCCAACATTTTTCCCGATCGCCCGGCGAATGTCTGCTTTCACAGGGAGCTTATGTGTGCCGTTGCCGAGAGCCATAAACGAGCTTCGAAAGGGATGACCATCGATTCTTCCTTTGACCTTAACCAGGCCACGGGTTCCAAAAAACTCAACTGAGTTGGGCCAGACGACGTAGGTCCAGCCGCCTTTCTTTGGGCTTTTTTGCAGTTTGGCAGTAAATGTTTTCTTTAGCATCGTTACCTCATTTTGTCGATCAAGACCAGGGCGGAATGCTACGGAGCGGTTTTGAAGAACGCAACCAGGAAGAGGATTCCGAGGAGGAGGTCGGTTCCGGCGAAGACTAGATCTGTGGGATGGAGGCGATGCTGGAGGTAGAGAACGATCAGGGCCGTGGCATAGCTGAACTTTTCGAAGATCGAGGGGATCATCATGGGGCGGAAGCGCACGGGGTCGCGAGCGATTACGAAGAAGGCGAATTGCCAGGCCAGGCCTGCACCGATGAAGCCGTAGTAGAAGGCGGGGTGAGTGATGGGCGGAGGATCGTGGCGGGCGATCGCGTTGAACATGAAGTAGAGGGGGGTGAGGATTAGGATGCCCCAGATGAAGGCGATATAGAAGATGATTCTGGAGAATTTCATGCTGTTGCTTAGGGCATTAAACGGGAGCCCGGTCCGCAAGGACGCTCCTACGGTCTATTTGCGCCTAAACCACCTGCCGTGCGGTTGAGATAGAGACTCGCGATTTCATCCGACGGATCAATCTCGATAGCACATCTGAGCTCTGCCTCGGCCTCTGAATACCTTCCGAGTTGTTGTAGCAAAACTCCGAGCTGACCGTGCGCTTTGTGAGAATTTGGGTCAAGATGCGTTGCTGTTCTGAGAAGCCTTTCCGCCTCCTCATTCTGGCCGTCGTCTGCCAGGAGAAGGCCAAGGTTAAAATATGCCTCCGCATCGGTTTCATCGAGCTCGATGGCTTTGCGGAATGCTTCTCTGGCAGACTTCTTATCCCCAAGTCGATTGTGGGCGTCGCCCAGGAAGCTCAGAGACATTGGGCTCGGGGCCACAGCAACTGCCTGTTCAAGCCACGCTTTCGCCCGTCGTGCATTTGTCGAAGGGTCTCCATCTGTCCTTTTCAAAAATAAGGAACCGAGAACTACCATTGCGAGCGAAAATGTCTTGTCGACTCTTAAGGCGTCAAAAAATGCCGTTTCTGAGTCAGTCCATCTTTCCAGCTTCTGGGCTATACGTCCCGCCTTGCAGAAATAATCGGGCCGGTTAGTCATCGATGCAAGATGTTGCCATGCCTCGAATGCAGCAGGGTAATTGCGCGATCGCTCTGCAGCCTGTGCAGTTTCCAGCAGAGCTGTGTCTTCATTTCTCACGCAATCTCCCTCTTTTTCCATTCGCCCAATCAGACCGCTATTATTCGCCGCCGACGGTCAGGCCGTCGATGCGGATTGTGGGGGCGGCGACGGAGCCGCGGAATTCGAGGTCGTTGGCGATTTCGGAAATGCTGAAGAACATTTCTTTCAGATTGCCGGCGACGGTGATTTCTTCGACGGGGTAGGAAAGTTCTCCGCCGGAAATCCAGAGGCCGGAGGCGCCGCGGGAATAGTCTCCGGTTACGAGATTGGCGCCGTGGCCCAGGAATTCGGTGACGTAGAGGCCTTCTTTTATTTCTGCGATCAGTTCCTGCGGAGTTTTCTTGCCGGGCTGCAGGAAATAATTTCCGGGGCCAATGCCGGGAGTGCCGGCGAGTCCGCGGGAGGCGTTGCCGGTGGTCTGCAGGCCGAGCTTTTTTGCGGTGTAGGTGTTGAGCAGATACGACTTGAGCACGCCATTTTCGATGACGAGGGTGCGGCGAGTGGGCACGCCTTCGCCGTCGAAGGGGCTGGTGCCGAATCCGCTGCGCAGGGTGCCGTCGTCGATTACGCTGACGTTGTCGCCGGCGATTTTTTCGCCTAGTTTGCCGGCGAGGAAGGAAGCGCCGCGGTAGACGGAGTCTCCGTTTACGCCTTCGAAAATGTGCTCGATGATCGACCGTGCGACCATGGGATCGAACACAATGGGGACGTGCGCGGTTTTTGCTTTGCGAGCTCCGAGGCGGCGCAGGGTGCGTTCGGCGGCGACTTTGCCGACTTGCTCAGGGGATTCGAGTTTGGTCAGGGTGTTGGCGACGGAGTACCAGAAATCCCGCTGCATGGCGCCGGTTTCGGTTTGCGCGATGGGAACGGCTGCCACCGAGCAATACGAACGGCGGTACTCGCCGACGAAGCCGTGAGAATTGGCCAGGACTTTGTGGCCGGTGGCTGCGTCAAATGATCCGCCGTCGGAATTTTTGATGCGGGGATCGAAATCGAGCGCGGCCTTTTCGGCGCGGCGGGCGTAGTCGATGCGATCGGGGCCGGGGAGCGAGTAGACATCTTCGTGGTAGAGATCGAGATCGCCGGTGAGCTGGCCGAGTTGGGAGGCTTCGGGGATGCCGCCGAAGGGATCTTCGGAGGTGATCTTCGCGAGTTCGAGAGCGGACTTGACCATGCGGTCGAGGCTGTCGCGGGAGAAGTCGCTGGAATAGGTGCTGGCGGCGCGCTGGCCATGGAATACACGCACGCCGATGGAGCGGGAGCCAGACTCTTTTAGGGTTTCGACCTGGCCGAGGCGGACCAGCGTAGAGAACTCGTCGCCTTCACGGACTACGCATTCGGCGGCGGTGGCGCCACCGGTGATGGCGCGGGCGACGATGTCCTGGGCCAGATTGCGCAGGTCGGCTTCTAGTTTCGGGTTTTTGGTTTCTGTTTCGGTTGAGGGCATTTCAACTCTTTAACCGCAAAATTGGCGCGAGGCCTTTATCGGTGACTCAAATCTGGTCGTCGGGGAAACTCCTTGCGGGGCCGCTGGTTGTGCGGAGTTACAAGGGGCCCTTCGACTGCGTGCAAATCCGTGGCAACAGCTCTATTACTGCATGAAACTACTGCATGAAGCCGCCGGGATCTTTTCTGGCGGTGCCGCCGACGGTTAGGCGGTCGATCTTTATCGTCGGGATACCGACGCCTACGGGGACGGCCTGGCCATCTTTGCCGCAGGTTCCGACGCCTTCGTCGAGCTTCAGGTCGTTGCCGACCATCGAGACGCGGGTCAGAACATCCGGTCCGTTGCCGATTAAAGTTGCGCCTTTGATGGGTGCGGTGATCTGGCCGTCTTCGATCAGGTAGGCTTCCGAAGCTCCGAACACGAACTTGCCGTTGGTGATGTCGACCTGGCCGCCGCCGAAATTGACGGCATAGATGCCGTGCTTCACGGAGCGAATAATGTCTTCGGGATTATCCTGGCCGGCCAGCATGTAGGTGTTGGTCATGCGCGGCATGGGGATGTGTTCGTAGCTCTCGCGGCGTCCGTTGCCGGTGTCGGCGATGCCCATGAGGCGCGAAGAAAGTTTGTCGCTGAGATAGCCTTTGAGGATTCCGTTTTCGATGAGCACGGTTTCCTGGGTGGGCTCGCCTTCGTCGTCAACGTTTAGCGAACCGCGACGCCAGGGCATGGTGCCGTTGTCGACCACGGTGCACTTTTCGCTGGCTACGCGTTTGCCGATCAAGCCGGCGAACGCAGAAGTTTTTTTGCGATTGAAGTCGGCTTCGAGGCCGTGGCCGACGGCTTCGTGCAGAAGCACTCCGGGCCAGCCGGGGCCGAGCACCACTTCCATTTCGCCGGCGGGGGCTTCGCGGGCGTCGAGTTGCAGAATGGCCTGGCGGGCGGATTCTTTGGCGAAGAATTCGGGATTCTTTTCGCTGAAGAAAAAATCGAGGGCCACGCGGCCTCCGCCGCCGGAACTGCCGCGGGCCGAGTTGGTTTCGGTCTTGGCGATACAAGACACGTTCATGCGGGCGAGCGGCTGGGAATCTTCGGCGAAGGTGCCGTCAGAACCGACGACGAGAATATTTCGTAATTCATCGGCGTAGCTGGCGCGGACTTCTTTGATGCGCGGGTCGTAGGCGCGGGCGGCCTTGTCGGCGCGCATCACGAGTTCGACTTTCGCGGTGATCTCGGCGTCAACCGAAGGCAAGGTGACCGGATAAAGGCTTCGGGCAGCGGTTTTCTGGAAGCCTGCGACCGGCGTTTTCGCGGGAGCACTGGCGATCAGAGCCGCAGTGCGCGCAGCGTGCAGGATGCGCGCGGCGGAAAGATCGTCGGTATAGGCGTAGCCAGTGCGCTCGCCGGAAACTACGCGAATGCCGCAGCCGGCGGAAATGCCCTGTGACGCCGACTTGACCATGGATTCATCCACCATCAGCGAGGTGGAGGAAAGATATTCGAAATAGAGGTCGGCGTAGTCGCCGCCTGCCGACAGCGCGGCGGCTAAATAGTGCTCGAGGTCACGCTCGGCGAGACCGTAGTGTTCGAAGAAGAACCTTTGTTTGTCCAAGCTTTGTTTGTCCACACAGATTAGATGCGGGGTAGCTCCGACACGACTCGGCAGTCCCCTTGTCATTATCCCACATGGGGATTGGCCGGGGCGGATGCTTTGGCGGAGAATCCACAGGCTGGCGGTGACGATGGTCATCCGTCACAGACGCGGACTTTGGCGTCGTTAGAGAATGCTTAAATGACGCCGGATGCACTTACGCGCGCGGTACAGGATTTTCTCGGGGAAGCGGTGGGAGCGGTCGTGCTGGAAGACGGCGCGGTTACGTTTGATTTGGCGCGCGCGAAGTATTCGATTTCTGGCGAGTACAACAAATGCCTTCTGCATTTGTGGTCGCAGGAGCGCAACACGGTGCGGCGCGTGCTGGATGCGGAAGTGAAAAGCGGAACGCTGCGGTTGTTTGTGCAGAAGCTGGGGCAGTCGCGGCCTAGCAAGCTGGAGATTTGCCGGGAGCGCGACCGGCGCACGCCTACGGCCAAGAGAGCTTTGCGGCTGGCGTATGAGCATACTCTGCGGCGCGCGCTGGAACGGCATTTTGCGGGGTTTGCGATCGCGCGGCTCACTACGGCGGTCAATCTGGAGAAATCCTTTGGTCCGATTTATACGCGAGGTTTGCTGCGGCATGGGCAGTCGGGGTTGGCGGCGTTGGGCGTGAATGCTGGGGAGACGCAAGGCTCGATCGACGCGGCGCTTACGTTTGGCATGCTCTGGCTGCATGAATGTCGGCACAGTCAAGCGGGGAAAATGCTGGTCGAGGGACTCGTGTTGTTTGTGCCTCCGGGAAGTTCGGGACTGGTGCGCGAGAGGATGGCGAATCTTAACCGGAAGGCCGCGAAGTGGAGATTGTTTGAACTGGATGAGCGGCATGATGCGCTGGTGGAGATTGACTGCAGCGATCGGGGGAATGTGGCGACGCGGCTGGTGCATGCCACGGATGAAAGCGCGGCGCGGGAGCGTTTTGCTGAGTCGACCGCACGAATGCACGAGCTGTTGCCGAACTGCGAGGTTGCGGTGTTGTCGGCTGCGGAGATCGCATTTCGCTGGCGCGGGTTGGAGTTTGCGCGAGCGCGGATGGGAGCGGAAGCGGGGACGTTTCGCAGCAAGCAGGAAATTGTGTTTGGGGTGGGCGCGGAGGAGCGGGTTTTGGATGAGCGCAATCAGCATACGTTTCTCGAGCTGGTGACGGTGTTGCGCGATGTGCGGCATCCTTATGGGACGCGGGGGCATGCGTTGTGGCGGATGCATCCGGAGCGCTGGCTGGAGTCGCTGGTTGCGGCGGACGTGAGTGTTATCGATGGGCGACTGGATGCGGCGTGCGCGTATTCCCAGGTGCCGGCGTTCTCCGCGGCAGACCGCGCCATGATTGATGTACTCACGACCACGCGCGAGGGGCGGCTGGCGGTGGTGGAGCTCAAAGCGGACGAGGATATTCATTTGCCGCTGCAAGGGCTGGATTACTGGGCGCGCGTGGCCTGGCACCATGAGCGGGGCGAGTTTCAACGATTCGGATATTTTGATGGGCGCGAGCTGTCGAATGAGAAGCCGCTGCTGTTTCTGGTGGCCCCGGCGTTGCATGTGCATCCGACGACGGATGTGTTGTTGCGTTATATCTCGCCGGAGATTGAGTGGGAATTTGCGGGGATTGACGAGAGATGGAGGGAGGGAGTCAAGGTGATTTTTCGCAAGCGGGCGGAGGGCGGGATTCAGCACGGAGGGACGGAGACACGGAGATAGAGTCGGCTTTCGGAAACTGCGTTTACATAAAGTCAGACTTCAAAGCAAAAATCCCCACTTCTCGCGCACAGAACGCGCGAGAAATGGGGCACCCGCGCGGGCAGCTTCACTCCCACGCGCCTAGCAGGCGTCGCACGTCTAATAGCTGCCCTAGGTGGTAGGCGTTGTGGTCGGCGACCAGCAGGGCTTCGCGCAAAACAGTCTGGCCATCGCCCCAGGGGATGCGAGCGAACAGATCGGTCTTGGGATCTGCGACCAGTTCCTGCATGTACTTCAAGTCGCGGCGAAATCGCTGGATGCTTTTGTTCCAGGCCGCGTCGCTGGGCGGGGCTTCGGTTTGGGGCCAGTAGCCTTTGGGCCACTCGGGAGAGACGTGCTTGGCGTTGCGGCTGAACTCGAGGATGTCCCATTGGGCGAGGCGCAGGTGTTCGAGCAGCATCCACGCCGTGTGCGGGAATTTATCGGGCTTGGTGCCGCGGAGGTTCGGGGGCATGTCTTCTATGACATCGTCAAACTTTGCGTGCGCGCCTCCGCCTTCTAGGAGGTAAACGACGTGCTCGCGGAGGGATTCGTCGTTTGTTTTCTTTTTTGCTTTCTTCATGGTTTTCTTCTTTGCTGCCTTCATTGTGAACTCCCTCGGGAAACTCGGGCTATTTAGTCGAGTAAAAGCTTAAACCACTGGGGGCACAGGGGTCACAGGGTAAGGCTGGGCGACTCGTCAGAGCTTTTCTGGTTGCCTGCGCAGGTTCGGCTGCACGTGGCTCGACTGCCCGGAACTCGCTTCGACCTCTGGCGTTTCACCGCGATAGACGCGTGAAATACCGCGCACGATGCGGCGCATGGGTAGATCGCCTTTTTCATCGGCGAAGAAAATCTCTCCCGTGCGGCTGCCGCGGTAATACCAGCGTTTGAGCAGGGCGAGATGCTCCATGGTTTCGAGCGCTGGTTTCGGCCTGACTGGCGGAAACGATTCCAGGACTTCTTTTATCCGCGACTCCATGGATTGCGATTTTGCGTGATCCGCGGGTTGGATGCAAAACGGGACCGGCCCCGAAATGGCGCACCTTTCTACGCGGAAGAAAATTACGAAATCGTCGAGGCGGCTGGGCTGAATGATCAGCGCGGAAAGGCGGTCGAGGCGATGGACTACCTCGGGAAGCTGGTTAAGGATGGGCTTCAGTTTCTCCAGGCGCACATGAATGGCGGCAGCGTCTTCGAAGGCGAGGTTGGTTGAGGCGGCATCACGCTGCGTGGAGAATTCGCGGAACAGGGACTCGCCGTTGGAATCGAAGTAGGACTGAACGCGATTCACCTCGGTGGCATAGTCGTCATCGGTGCAACCCTTGAAGCAGGGCGCCAGGCACATCTTCATTTCAGAATAGATGCATCCGGGGAATTTTGGATCGGGATGCAAGTCGTCGACGCAGCGGCGCATTTTGAAGAAGTCGAGCGAATCGTTCATGAACTTTTCGGCGGCGGTGCGCGAGACGAAAGGGCCGTAGTAGAGATTGCCTCCGTTGAGGCGGCCGAGGCGCGTGGTGATGGAGGCTCGCGGGAATTCGTTTTCGAGATGCAGCTTGACGAGGGGCGCAAAGCGGAAGCGGAGCCGGTCGGCGTAGGTCTTGGGGAAGGCTTTGCGGAGTGTGGCGTAGAGGACGAAACCGGATTCGAAGTCGGAACCGGTGGGCGTGTATTCAATGGTGCTGACGCGGTCGCGCAGGTTTAGTTTCTTCGTGCGCTCTTCAACGGGTCCAAGCAGGCGTTGCAGGCGGCGGCGGAGATTGGCGGTTTTGCTGACGTAGGGCTCGGATGGCGGATCGGCTCCGCGCAGGAGGAACACGGCGGGACCGGCAGGGACGGACGCGAAGATCTCGGAGTCTCGCTCGGAGGCGAATTCCAGACGCTCGGTCAGCACGGAATCATTGTAAGCAAGTCTTCAGTGCGGGGACACGGACAATGGCAGGCTGACGCTCCGCAGCCGTTAAGACTGAGATTCCTCCGCCGCGATGAAAAACGCGGACGTTCGGAATGACAAGGCCAAAATGCGTGACATTGAGTGCCTATCGAAAGCTGGCGCTGCGGTATTTCAGGCGGAAGTCGGAGCCGTCGAGGGTGATGACGCGGCACATTTCGTGCAGGCGAGAGCGCATGCGCTCGCCGATGCGGTCGCCGAGGGTCTCGGCCTGCGCTGCGGCCTTGGCGGCAGAATAGGAGCCCGTCGCGCCCGCCGCCGGCTGATCTTCGAAGTTGGTTGTGATGATGGTGGTGCGCTGGTCGTTGTAGCGGGTATTGAGGATCAGGCTTACCGTGTCCCAGACCCATTCCGTGGGCTTCACGGCGCCGAGTTCGTCGAGGACCAGGACTTCGGTATCGAAAACGGGGCGAAGCACGTCCAACTCCGTGGTTTGAACGGCGGCGTTGTAGGAGTTCTGGATTTGCTTCAGGAGTTCACGATAGTCGTAGAACAGGCAGGGGACGCCTTTGTTGAGGATTAACTTCTTGATGATGCCGACGCCGAGGTGAGTTTTGCCGGTGCCGATTTTGCCGATGATAAGCAGGCCGCGATCGCCGTGGGGGTCGTATTTCTCGGCGAATGCCGACGCCATAAAATGGGCTTCGGCGAGAGAAGGGCTCGCTCCAGGAAAGTCGGTATCGTAGTTGGCGAGTTCGCAATGCTCGTAGCGTTTGGGGATGCGCGCGGCGGAGAGCAGCGTCTGCCTTCGCGCTTCCAGTTGGCAATCGCAGCGCGTGACACGGCGGTCTTTCATCATTTCAAGGGGCGCGCCGGAACCGGCAGAGGCCGTCTTCCAGCCGCTGCCGCCGCACAATGGGCAGGCTTCCGTGGCTTGGGGCGACGAAGTGTGGGGCAGCGAAGATTTGATCGCGGATGTGTTACTCGCCGAAAGCCGGCTCACGGAATTCCTGTTCACTCATGCCCTTTCACGATGGAAGTCAGCGCTTTATTAGACTTTGCACCGCGGACCGGACATCGCGCAAGTCTTAAACCTGTGGCGCCTGTGTACATCCTGTGTAGCAACGGCGGGGGCTGTGGACGGCAGAGGAAAACGGGGCTGACCGGGGCTTCCCGGCGGAATCGGAGGGACGGCGGAGTGAAAGTCCGCCTCCAATGCCCCAATTCGGGCTTCGACGGTGCAAAACAGGCTTCCGGCGCGGATTTTCACAGTTGACAATCCGCTGGGAGGGAGGAAAATACAAACCGTCAGGTTTCCCAACTCAGGCACAGCTTGTTTCTCCCCAGTGTGCGCTGGGCACGAAAGAGACCTGCGAGGAGAAACTATGAACAAAGCCGATCTGGTTGACAGAATCGCAGGCGCTTGTGAAATGAGCAAAGCGTCAGCTACGACTGCGATTGATACCGCTGTGGACAGCATTACGGCTGCGCTGCGGAAAGGTGATCGGGTAGCACTGATTGGTTTCGGAACATTCTCTGTATCGCAGAGGAAAGCTCGGAACGGACGCAACCCGCAGACGGGCGCTACGATTAAGATCGCTGCCCGGAAGGTGGCGAAGTTTACTCCAGGGGCCGAACTGAAGAAGGCGGTCAACAAGAAGTAAGCCCGGATTTGGAATTGTCGATTAAAGAGGACAAAAACGGCAGGGGGTCGGCCCTGCCGTTTTTCTTGGCGTGGAGAGCGCCGGTCGCTTGACCCGCAGCCGACTGAACCCTAACATTCCAGTTTGGTTAAGCCATTGAGGAACGTTTGTTTCCGGTCTTTGTTTTTGTGCCGAGTCCGCGGCATATTTGTTTTTGTCGAGCCTTTGTTTCTCGTTGGTTTGCTCGTGTCCTGGTTTCTCGTGTCTTTATCTTCTGCTCAGACTACGCCTACTCAGATTACGGCTGGCCCACCCGCTCCCGCCGCGCCGATCGCCAACTTTACCGATGTCGCCGAGAAGGCAGGATTGACGATGCAGGATATTTTCGGCGGCGTGGATACGAAGAAGTACATCATTGAAACGACGGGAACGGGAGTTGCGATTTTCGATTACGACAACGACGGATGGCCCGATATTTTCCTGGTGAATGGAACCCGCCTTGACGGATTCCCTTCAGGCCAGGCGCCCAGCAATCACCTCTATCGCAACAATCACGATGGAACGTTCACCGACGTGACGGCGAAGGCCG
This sequence comes from uncultured Acidobacteriaceae bacterium, assembly GCA_963719575.1. Classification (GTDB taxonomy): domain Bacteria; phylum Acidobacteriota; class Terriglobia; order Terriglobales; family Acidobacteriaceae; genus Sulfotelmatobacter. Next base: position 828,582 of record CAVRCN010000009.1, on the reverse strand, counting down.
GACTGGTCGCGACCGGCTGGGGGCAGGGTGTCTGCGTTGGCGATTACGACAACGATGGCTGGCAGGATCTTTACGTTACTTATTACGGAAAGAACCGGCTGTACCACAATCAGGGCGGGGTGTTCACCGAGGTCGCCGAGAAGGCGGGCGTAGCAGGCTCGGGAAAGGCGTGGGGAACGGGATGTGCATTTGTGGACTACGACCGCGACGGGCGGCTGGATCTGATCGTAGCGAATTATGTCGATTTCGACTTGACGACGGCGCCCGCGCCCGGCGACAGGCCGACTTGCATCTGGAAGGGAGTTCCGGTGATGTGCGGGCCGCGCGGGCTGCCGGGAGCGAAGAACATTCTTTATCACAATCGCGTGGACGGGACTTTTGAAGACGTGACGGTGAAGGCGCACATCGACCGAACGGACGGTCACTATGCGTTCAGCGTCTCCACGCTCGACTTCGACGAGGATGGCTGGCCTGACATTTTTGTCGCGTGCGACAGCACTCCGAGCATTCTTTATCGTAATAATCACGATGGGACTTTTACGGACGTTGCGGTGACGGCGGGCGCGGCCTTCAACGAGGACGGTCGCGAGCAGGCGGGGATGGGGTCGACGGTCGGGGATTACAACGGCGACGGGCACCTCGATATTTTCAAGACGAATTTTTCTGACGATACTTCCACTCTTTATCGCAACGATGGCGACGGAACGTTTACGGATGCTACGTCGGCCGCGGGGCTTGGACTTTACACGCAATATCTGGGCTGGGGCACGATGTTTTTTGATTTTGATAATGATGGCTGGCCTGATTTGATTCTGGTGAACGGTCACGTGTATCCGGAAGTCGACAGCCAGCACCTGGGCAGCAGTTACAAGGAGCCGCGCATTCTGTATCACAACAATGGCGACGGGACTTTCAGCGATGTCTCCGCGTCCGCGGGTGCGGGAATTACGACTGCGGCCTCCTCGCGCGGTTTGGCAGTTGGTGATCTTTGGAATGACGGCAGGCTGTCGATTGTGATCAGCAACATGAATGGGCCGCCAAGTTTGCTGGTCAACCAGATTCGGAATCCGAAGCACTGGATTTCGATTCGCACGGCGGGAACGAAATCGAACCGCGATGGCATTGGGGCGCGGGTGCGAGTGAAAACTGCGGCGCGCACTTTGGTGGACGAAGTGCGCAGCGGATCCAGTTACATGTCTAATAGCGACCTGCGAGTTCACTTCGGTTTGGGCGCGGCAACCAAGGTCGAGTGGGTGGAGATTCGCTGGCCCAGCGGACTGGTGGAGCGGTTTGCTGAGCTTGCGGTGGATCGGCTTCACCTGCTTAAGGAAGGGTCGGGCACGGTGGTACCTGTTCAGGGCACGAAGCCGTAGAGTCGTTGCCCGGTTGTTGCGATCTGGCTCACTTTTTTTTCGGGAACTGCATGGTGCGAATCACGCCTTCGCCTTCTTTCACGAAGATCTGCTGATTTGCCTTCACGTCTTTGATCGCGTCCACCTGGCCGCTGGGCCAGCGGATTTCTAACAGATCGACTTGCTCTGCGTGCCCCAGGCCGAAGTGAACCCGCAGATCGTTTTGCGAGATGTAGCTGCCACCGCTGCGGACTTCGTCAATCTGCCGGTGGGGTTTGGGTTCGCTGGGAACGTGGGTCACGCAAGCGATGCGCGCGCCGATGCCGCTGCGGTTGGATTTTGTGCCGATGGTCCGGACTTTGATCCAGTTGTTGGCGAGTTTGGAATCGCAGCGAAGAAGCTGCGGAGAATCGTTCACCGTATTGACAACAACGTCAATGTCGCCATCGTTGTCGAAGTCGCCGAAGGCGCAACCACGGCATGCGGCCGGATCGGAAACTCCCGGACCAACCTGCAGAGAAATATCCGCGAAGTGGCCGTTGCGCAGGTTGCGATAGAGGAGCTTGCGCTGGGCGTATCCCGCTTCGGTTTTCAGTTGCTCGACTTCGGGGTAGACATGGCCGTTGCAGATCAGAATGTCAGGCCAGCCGTCGTTGTCGAAATCGAAGAAGCCGCAGCCCCAGCCCAGGAACTGGGTGTGCGCGCCTAGGCCCGCGGTGAAGGTGGCGTCTTCGAAATTTCCGCCGCCGAGATTGTGGTAGAGCGACGGGGTGTCGCCGGCGAAGTTTGTCTTGAGGATATCGAGATTGCCGTCGAGATCATAGTCGCCGGCAGAGACTCCCATGCCGGCTTGCGGTTTGCCGTCTGGACTGAGCGCGCATCCGGCTTCGATGGCGACGTCTTCGAATTTGCCATTTTTTTTATTCTGGTAGAGCGCGCTGGCCGTGGAATCGTTGGCCACATAAATGTCGGGCCAGCCATCGTTGTTGAAATCTGCGGTGAGCACGCCCAATCCGTAAGTGCCGCTCGCGCGAAAGATTCCTGCGGATTCGGAAACGTCGGAGAAGGTGCCGTCGCGGTTATTGTGGTAGAGAATGTTTTTGCCGCCCCGCAGGCCGGGCGGTCCGCAGGCTACTAACACGCCTTTGTAGAGACACGGGCCGGATTCCGGCACGGGTGCGGTCGCGAGGTCCATGTCGATGTAGTTGGCGACGAACAGGTCGAGGTGGCCGTCGCGGTCGTAGTCGAGGAAGGCACAGCCGGTGTTCCATCGCGTGCCTTTGCCCGCCACGCCTGCCTTTTGGCTCACGTCGCTGAAGGTGCCATCGCCGTTGTTGTGGTAGAGGACGTTCTTGCCGTAGTACGTTACGAAAAGATCTTCCCAGCCGTCGTTGTCGTAGTCGCCGATGCAGACGCCCTGTCCCCAACCGGAGTGCGCGACTCCGGCTTTTGCGGTGACGTCGGTGAAAGTGCCATCGCGATTGTTGCGGAAGAGATGTGAGGTAGGTTCGGCACCGGCGTCGAAACCTTCGAGGCGCGATCCGTTCACCAGAAAAATGTCGAGCCAGCCGTCGTTATCGTAATCGTAGAAGGCGACGCCACAGCCCGTGGTTTCGAGCAGATATTTATTTTTATGCTCGCCTCCGAAGATGGTCTTCACGTTCAGGCCGGATTCGCGAGCCACATTGAAAAAGCTGACGCCGGGATCGTCGGACGGCGGGCTGGGGCTCTTTGCCGGTTCAGCTTTTTGATCGGCCTGCGAACTCGGCCACAACCAGCGTGGGCGAGCCAAAGCCAAGACGCTGTCCAGCTGCAGCACCAGGGCTGACCGGCTCAGGGATTTCAAGAATGCGCGGCGTGAAGGGAACAAGAGGTGGGTACCCGGTCCACTCGGATGTGCTGAGATTTGTTCTGTACCTCTTATATGCAGGGGCGCGGGACTTTGCAAGCCGCGGTCGTGGTGACTCCGATATAGAATGCAAGCTGCTTACTCAAGCCATGCACGAGCTTTCAATTGCGATGAGCATTGTCGAAACGGCGCAGGAAGAGGCCGAGCGGCGCGGGGTACAAGTGACGGCCGTGCACCTTAGGCTGGGCGCGCTTTCCGGCGTGGTAAAGGACGCGCTGTTGTTTTCTTACGAAATGGCTTGCCAGGACACGCCGCTCGCAGGTTCGCGACTGATTGTGGAGGACGTGCCTGTGATCGTGTTTTGCCCGCGATGCGAGGCAAAGCGTACGCTGAGTACGGTGCAGTGTTTCGAGTGTTCGGAATGCGGCACGCCGACGGGAGACGTTGTGCAAGGCAGAGAGCTTGAAGTATTCGCGCTGGAGGTAGAGGAATGAGCGAGCCGCGTCTAGTGGAAGTGCGCAAGAACGTGCTGAAGCAGAATGATGTGATCGCGCGCGGCTTGCGCGACCAGTTTCGCGCCGCGGGAGTTTTCGTCGTTAGCCTGGTTTCGAGCCCGGGATCGGGCAAGACGACGTTTCTAGAAAAGACTCTTACTCTGCTGCAGCCGCGGTATCGAGTGGCGGCGCTGGTCGGCGATCTGGCGACGGAGAATGATGCCAGGCGGCTGGCGCGGAGCAACGCTCCGGTGAAGCAGATCACGACTGGAACGCTGTGCCATCTGGAGGCCGCGATGGTGCAGCGGGCGCTGGAAGATTGGAAGCTGGATGAACTGGATTTTCTTTTCATCGAGAACGTGGGGAATCTGGTTTGCCCGTCATCGTATGATCTGGGCGAGAACCTTCGATTTGTTCTGCTGTCCGTGACTGAGGGAGAAGATAAGCCGCTGAAGTATCCCACGATTTTTAACAGCGCCGACGTTGCGATTGTGACCAAGATCGAGTTGGCGGAGGCAGTGGAGTTTGATTGGGAGGCTGCGCAAAAGAGTATCCAGTCGGTGCGGCCCGGAATGCAGGTGTTTCGTCTCTCTGCGAAGACGGGCCAGGGGATGGAAGAATATTTGAGTTTTCTGGCGGAGCAACTGGCAGAGTTGAAGGGGAAACTGCAGGTTTAGAAACTTCCCGCCCGGTACAGAAGCTCGGTGCGCGGTAATTAGGAGAACGATTTTCTAGAGCAGAAGTGCCAACCCATCCGGCTAGAAAACCCCCAAAACTGAACCCCTGCGATGCTATGATGCCGAGCGACAGAGCTGGCACACTCTTCGAAGGGTGGACTTAGAATCTATGGCGATCGCTGCTCCCAACAGTTCTGCATCTGGCTCCACAGCAGTTTCTCAGAACGGCTCTTCGTCCTCTGCGGGACCACTCGCGGTCGTGACCACGCTGTTCTTCATGTGGGGATTCCTGACCTGCCTGAATGACATTCTTGTGCCACATCTGAAGCCGATTTTCGATTTGAATTACACGCGGGTCATGCTGATTCAGTTCGCATTTTTTGGGGCGTATTTCCTGTTCTCCATTCCTTCCGCCTGGATCATCGACTGGATCGGCTACCAGCGGTCGATGGTCGCGGGCCTGCTGACGATGGGAGTGGGCGCGTTTCTCTTCGTGCCCGCAGCTAGTGTTCCGTCGTACCCGTTATTCCTGTTTGCACTTATCGTTCTTGCTGCTGGTATCACGTGCCTGCAGGTCGCTGCGAATCCGTATGTCACCGTATTGGGCAAACCGGAGACTGCCTCCAGTCGACTCAACCTGACGCAGGCATTCAACTCACTGGGAACTTTTCTGGCGCCTTTCTTCGGCAGCCTGTTCATCCTGAGCGCGGCTCCAAAGACCATCGAAGAGATACGAAAGCTGGCACCCGATGCTCTGCAGGCCTATCGCCTGCACGAGGCCGCGACTGTGAAAACACCCTATGTGGGCTTGGGAATCGCGCTGGTGGTGCTGGCGGTGGCGATTGGGAGTTTCAAGTTGCCGAAAATCGAGCACGCCCAGCACAAGGTCGGCGAAAAAGTGAACGACTCGATCTGGAAGCATCCAAACTTGATCTTTGGCGCAATAGGTATCTTCGTCTATGTTGGCGCTGAGGTTTCCATCGGGAGCTTCCTGGTGAACTATTTCAGCCAACCTGACATCGGCGGCCTCACGGAAAAGGTTGCGGCCAGTTTCGTCGCCTTTTACTGGGGCGGGGCCATGGTTGGTCGCTTTATCGGTTCCGGACTCTTGCAAAAGATGAGCACCGGGCGACTGCTTGGGATTTGCTCAGTCTGCGCCGCCGCCCTCGTCGCAATCTCCATGCTGACGACGGGACACACCGCCATGTATAGCATCATCCTGGTCGGGTTCTTCAATTCCATTATGTTCCCGAGTATTTTCACGCTGGGTGTGGCGGAACTCGGGCCCCTCACGGGGGATGGTTCGGGAGTGATGATCATGGCTATTGTGGGGGGAGCGCTGATTCCGGTGGCGCAGGGGGCGATTGCGGACCGCATCGGGATTCATCACGCCTTTTTTCTGCCGGTCATTTGTTACCTCTACATATTGTTTTTTGCGCTGAGCGGATCGAAACCTAACAGCCAGCGGTATGCGAAAGTATGAGAGAGCCAACAGCATCAGAGTAGCGGAAATAATGGCGACTCTTAAGAAGAAGCTTACTTAGATAAGTGATTGCAGTTTCCATGAAGCCTTGCCGGCGAAGTCTGATGCTAACTCATGGCCCAAACTAAGAGAACCGGCCCCGCATCGACGGTGGTGACGCTCAAGTCCGTGGCTGAGCATGTGGGTCTGACTCCGGGCACGGTTTCCGCGGTGCTTAACGACTCGCCTTCCGCTCGCTCTATTCCGCGAGAGACCAAGAATCGCATTCATGCCGCCGCCAAAGAACTGAACTACCGGCCCAACTTTTTTGCCCGGACCCTGCGCAACAAGCGAACTTACACCATCGGAGTGATCGCCGAAGAAATCGGCGACTCCTATGGATCGATGGTGATCAGCGGGATTGAAGCGCATCTGAGAAAGATGGACTACTTTTTTCTGACGGTGGCTCACCGCCACGATCAGGATTTGCTGAGCCAATATTCCGAACTTCTGCTGCAAAGAGGAGTGGAGGGGTTTATCACGGTGGACACGACTGTTCTTGAGGCGCCTTCCCTGCCGATGGTGGCAGTTGCGGGGCACCAGACGGTCAAAGGGGTCACGAACGTGGTGCTTGATCATGTGCAAGCTGCTACGCTGGCTCTGAATCATCTGGCTGGCCTCGGGCATCAGCGAATCGCTTTCATGAAAGGTAATCCGCTGAGTTCGGATTCCGATGACCGGTGGAAAGCGATCTGCGAAGTCGCGCAGAGAATCGGCGTGACGATCGATCCTGAGTTGACGGTGCAGATTGACATCGACGATCCGACGCCGCAACTTGGCTATCCCTTCGCGAAACAGTTATTGGCGCGCAAGAAGCCATTTACGGCCCTGTTTGCATACAATGACATTTCAGCGATCGGCGCGATTCGTGCATTGCAGGAGCAGGGTTTGCGAGTGCCACAGGATGTTTCGGTGATGGGCTTCGACGATATTCCCGGCGCAGCCTTCAACACGCCGGCTCTCACCACGGTGCGGCAACCTCTCGCCCGCATGGGGCAAGTGGCGGCGCAGACGCTGCTGGAACGAATCGCAGGAAGAGACGACTACCCTCCGGAGATCGCGATTGAGCCCGAACTGGTGGTGCGCGAATCTACTGCGAAGGCTCCAAGCGCGTGGGAGAACGCTGGCGCGACGATGCCGTTTTTTTGAATTCAGCGCCGAGCGCTTTTCATGAGTGTCCCTCAAATACCTCAAGCCGCAGATTCTTCGCGAGCCCTCACCCTGGCGGCCCACGCGGCATTCGTTCCCATCGGAATCGTAACGGTCCTGCTGGGGCCTTTGCTGCCGACGCTTTCGGCGAAATGGGCTCTCGACTACACCCAGGCGGGATCGCTGTTCACGGTGCAATTTCTGGCGTCGACGGTGGGCGTGACGCTCTCCGGATTTTGCGTGTCGCGCTGGGGATTTCGCTTCGCGATCAAGGCCGGGTTGCTGGCGATGGCGGTGGGAGTGGCAGGTCTGCCTTATAGTTCGCGGGTTTGGGGATCGGCTTGCATTGGGCTTTACGGCTTGGGTTTTGGAATTGCAGTGCCGGCGGCGAACCTGCTGGTGGCCGAGGTGCACCAGTTCCAGCGTAGCGCGGCCCTGAATCTATTGAATTTTTCCTGGAGCGTGGGGGCGGTGGCGTGTCCGTTCCTGGTGGCCGCGGCGGTGCGTGCTCACCACGTGCCCCTTCTGCTTGCGGCCTTTGCAGGGCTGCTGTTTTTTGTGACGCTCGGCATTGCGGCCATGCCTTCGCGCATCGTGGAACCGCGCACTAGCCGCGGGAATGATGCGCAGAGTGTTGCGTCTGTCGATTTAAGTAAGTCCTGGAGCAGCAACTCTTGGAGAAGCGACTCTGTCGTGTTGCTTGCTTCGCTTTTCTTCCTCTATGTGGGGGTGGAGAATTCCTTCGGCGGCTGGATTGCCTCCTACGCCAAGAGTCTGGGCACGTTGTCGCTTGAGCTGGCCTTGATGAGTTCGTCGTTCTTTTATTCGGCGCTGATGGTGGGCAGATGGCTGGCTTCCCTGGTGCTGAGAAGAGTCGAGGAGGTCACGTTGGCGCGCGCCGGACTCTTGACCTCCTGCGCGGGGATGATGTGTTTACTCCTGTCCCATGCTTCGCTCGGCGTGTTGGTGGGCGCCAGCGTCACCGGACTCGGCCTGGCGGCGGTTTATCCGATTACGATCTCGCTCTTGTCTCGAGAATTTGGGGATACCGCAGCGCAGATGGGTTCCATCATGTTTACCATGGCGAACCTTGGAGGCGCATTTTTGCCGTGGCTGGTGGGCTACTTCGCCAGTCGATTCAGCAGCGTGCGAGCCGGCATGGTGGTTCCTTTGATCGCCGGAGGTGCGATGTGTGGCTTGTATCTGGTGAATTGGGACGGGAAGGCGGAGCAGGTTAAGTCTTTGCAAGCCTAGCTGCCAGGCGCCATAGACGCACGAGCCGGTACAAGGGAAAAAGCGGTGCAGGCAGACGAACCGATTTCCATTCTCCCGGCCCGGGTGTGAAAGCGAGGCGTTGCAGGAATCTGATGCGATCGGCTCGTCGTTCCCGCAGGCGCATCATGAGGCGGAAGTAAGACAACGACTCTACATTAGGCGGCGTCGCGCGGCCGAGCTGGGGGGCAATCCCATCCGCGAGCGCGAGGGCAACGGGATCGGTTGACAGGCTTTTTTCAGCCGCGGCTGGAATCGCGATCCCCAGCAGGCGGTTCGTCAAAACCAGCGTGACCTGCAGGATGCGCACGATGCCGAGCGACTGCGCGGTCTCCACGATCCAACCCCAGTTGAGAGCAGGCAATTTCAGAAGCCGCGCGATATCGCAGGGCCAGATCAACCGCCCCCAGACATGCTTCGCCGCGTGCAGCGACAGGATGAGGAACAGATCCTCCGGCGAGGGCGTTTTCATGTTTCGTCCCGCGACGCTTACTGTGATGGCCCGGCGAAACATGGCTTCCATGTCGAAATCAACTGCATAGAAACGCGGTTGCAGCGCCCACTGCACTTCCAGCAGATTACGCCCCAGGGCGCTGTCGAACGCGCACTCGTAGCCGGAGACGAGATAAGCTCGCTCTTCGGCCTCATTGAGCAGCATGTGAGGCGAATATCCCACTTCCTTCAGCGCGGCTTTGATGCGTGACAAGTCTCGCGAGCGAATCAGCAGATCAATGTCGCCGGCCTGGCGCAGCGCTATGTCGCCATAGAGCGTCTCGGCCACTGCCAAGCCTTTGTAGGGCAGGACGTTGATTCCAAGCGCGTCGAGATGATCGAGGACGCGGATGAGTTCTCGCGCTAGAAACAGAGTCCGGTGCAGGTTGGTTTCGTAGCGCTGTTTTAGCAGAGCCAGGCTCGCGGGTGGCACCTCACTGCTAAAGGACGAAAGGGTGTGATAGAGGAGGGGCACAACGCCGTGGTGCTCGGCCAGGTGCAGAAGAGATTCCCAGTTCAGCGGCGTCTGGAGCGATTGACGAAGAATTTCCCGGCTCGAATCTGAGCGGCCGGAACCCAGGCAACACGCAGCCAGCAGCAGCGACCATTCAGACTCGACTGAATTGATTGTTGCGGGCATGGTCTCGGGCAGACCCAATATCAGATCCTCGGGATGCAGTCTATCTTAAGGTGTGGGAGAAAAATGAGGCGTGGGTTGCGAGAGCTCTCAGCCGATTCAAGCCGAGATTGCTGCGCTTGCCGGTTGCATCCGAATTTGTATCAAATTCCTGACGGAAGGCTTCTTTGACTGCAGGTTTACCGAGGGGACTCCAGTTCTGGCGAAGGACTTTTCGCAATCTTGTGTGGAGGGCCCGCGCATATTGCCTTCCATGTAAGCCAGGCCGGGACAGCGGGTGCAGTTCGTAACGTGGGTACATTGGGAACAGCCGGTCAGATCTTTGACGCGGATCGAGCGCACTTCCTTCAGCTGTTCGGAATTTCGCCAGATGTCGAGGAACCGCTGTTGCCTCACGTTGCCGCAAGTCAGCGGAAACTGAACGCAGGGATAAAAGTCACCATAAGGCGAGACGTAGCAGGCCGTGTGCCCTGCACTGCAGGGCAGGGACTGCAGTTCGCTTTCGCCCGGCCGCGGCGGCACCGCGCAGAATTCCTCTACGTCGCCCACCAGGGATTCATTGCGAAACAGGCCTTGGAGCGCTGTGTTGTCAACGCCGAGATTCAGTGTGGATCGGTCGCCATCCATCATCGGAGTGACGGTTGGATCCAGCGTGGAGGCAACGCCAAGCTCGTCGGCGAGAGCACGCACGCCTTCATAGTCTTGCATGTTCTGGATCATCAGGACATTCGCGATGATCACTTTCAAGCCTTGCGACTTGAGGAAACGAATGGCGTCGAGAGAGCGTTTCAGCGAACCGGGAACCAGCGTGATGGCATCGTGCACCTCGGGCCGGTGGGAGTAAATGCTGATCTGGATCGACTCCACGCCCAACTCACGGATGCGGGCCGCCTCGCGCTCGCGGATCATTACGGCGTTGGTCTTGAGCTTTACGCAGAAAGTGAGCTGGCGCGCGTGTTCGAGAATCTCAAAGAAATCCTTGCGCAGAAAAATCTCGCCGCCACTGAGGGTCAGGATAAAGACGCCGGCCTCGGCCATCTCATCCAGCAGGTGCTTGATTTCGGCAGTGGTCATCTCGCCATGGTCGTCATGATCGAGATAGCAGTGCACGCAGCGCTCGTTGCAGCGGTAGGTGAGATCCAGCTGGACGCTCATGGGTACGCCGAGGGCGAGCGCCTTGGCACTCAATTCCTGCATCAACACGCTCATCGCGACTCTCCGGTGAACGGACTCGCGGTTTGCGAGTTTGCAGCGATGATCGGAGCCTCGGAGACGTCCAGGATGCCGTGTGACGCCAGTTCACGAGCCAGGGCTTCGGCGTCCTGCAACGCGGCGGCGGGTTCGACTTCGTACTCGGGACAGATTCGGCGTTCGACAATCTCATCGAGAGGCGTGGCGCCGTCCGCGGCCTGCCAAATGATGGTAGCGATCTTGTTGAGCGTGAAAAGAGTCGAATCCTTGCCCGACATGATCATCATTTCGCCGTCGAGGTTTCGCGCCGCTACCCGCGTATTGCGCGCTACATAAAGCCTAGTCATCCTATCATCTCCCACACTCGGGCATCAGGAACGAAGGTGAGCCGGGAAACCGGCACGCGGCTCACAAACTCGCAAGCGGCATGAAAGGCCCGCTGCACTAACTCCAGGTCCTCGGCAAAGAAAAGTACATTGGCCAGCAACTCCCGGACGGCTGGGCCGGGGGCGATGGGATCGATCCGGTTCTCCGGGCCTTGGGCCAGAAGATAGAGCGCTGCAATCGGAGCGGATACGTTTTCACCCAGCTTGGCGAGTTCCCCGGTAAACGGAGTCCCATGAGCCACATAGCTGGTGGGTGGTGTTCGCGCGTCCTGCCAGGCGAACTGCGGCAAGTCCTTGCGTACATCTTTCCGCACGTTCTTCCGCACATAGGAAATTTCGTCGGTGAGAAGTGTGGCATCGGCTGGCGCCAGCCTGGAAATCGTTGTCTTCCCTGTCCCAGAAACCCCAGCAAACACAAACGCCTTCCCGTTGCGAATAGCGCTGGCTGCGTGCATAAGAAAGCCGCCCTCCTGCGCCAGCACGAGCGTGTGGACGATGCGGAGAACCGCATCGATCGAATAGGGGTTCGCGGATTGGCGAATCGTGCCAGTGCGCCGGGCCGGTTCCCACTCGGCGCGAAAGTCTCCGCGTTCCAGAGCCCACTTTCCCGCGCGCTGGGTTACTCGCACGTCGGCGTCTGGGTCAACAAAGCCAGGCGTGACCAGATCAATGTCGAACTCGACTGCGGCATTTTCGGACGAACCCACGAACCCCGCATAGCGATTCCGCAGCAGGCCAAGAAAATCTGCGTCAGTGGTGTTGACGCGGATGGGCATTCCCCCAATTTCGATGGTGAGGTGCAGGCAATCGACGGGACTGATCAAACCTGGCAAAGAGGCTCCTGTGGACCCTGACCCATCTTGTGAACTCCCACCAGCACGCGCGCGGCTGAAGAGGAACGCCGCACCATAGCCCCGAGGGCGCGCATGGGAAAATTGGGACTCTTCGCCGGCTCCAGGCAGCGACCGTCCCGGATCACGAAAGAGACTTTGCCCAGCAATTGGGAGCTGGAAACCGGAGGATCCGGATTTCGCATTCCGTCGCCTTGGGTGACGATCTGCAAGTCGCAAGCGCTTCCAGACTTCGCCGCAATACGATGCACGAAGATCCGGCGATCCCGGTGGAACAGCACAATATCCCCTTTGCCGACACTTTCGCCGTCAGCTCGCTCAATCACGAGAGTGTCGCCTGGGAAGATTGCGGGCAACATACTCCATCCCGTTACGCACAGGCGCAACCGTCCTGACGAGCGTAAAACCTCGCCAGCCAGTTCGCATTTCAGGGCGTGCAATTCGGCCGAAGAGCGCTCTCGCATCGGGTCACGACGCCTTGGGGTTCATGTGGCATGTGGCCTGGGTAGGGTCGATCTTGCCGCAGGACAAGGCTGTGGTGACAAAAACCTGCTCGTGGCGAAAGGCCGGCTTCTCGTACGGCTTTTTGTGGTCGGCCGCCGTGAGCGGCTGTTCGGAAGATGAATGATCCATAGGCATTTAGACTAACCCCACTTATTTTAACGCGGATTGCGACGCTTGTACCGCACAGCCAACGTTGGTCGCTGTTCCGCACGTCGCCTGATTGCCCTGCGTTGAAAAATATATCTGGGAGCCGGACACACCAGTCTCAACAGTATTGTCGAAGATGACGCCGCTCGTCCCACCGGCCGCCGCAAGCGCGCCTGGAGCAGGGCCCGCGTCGGTCCAGGTCACGTGGTTATCGGCCGTGGTTTGCCCTACGGCTGTACTCCAGACCGGGTGAGTCCCGAACCCGGCATGGCCGCCCCCTGTTATCCGTGTCACGACTTCAATATTGAAGTTGGTGTCTTCAATATAGTTTCCTACGGCGTATACGCGACCGGCGATCCAGGCGGGCGGCGTGGCCGCGGTTGTAACTCCTAAGTTCACCCACTTCAGGGCGCCGACTCCGTCGGAGGTTTCGTCGGCTGGCGGGGCCGCTAATGAAGTGCTCCAGGTGGGCGCCGAGGCTCCCGAAGTTCCCGCGACGATCACCATCTGGACCTGAAAGTTACTGTCCACAATCTCTTGGCCCAAGCTATAGGCCGTCGAAGCTTGCCAGGGCGTGTCTTTGAAGTTCATGATGCAACCACCAGCGGCGCAAGCGGACGAAGTGCCGCTTGCCTGGGCGCTGGCAAAGATGAATTCCGTCAAACCGCCGGTTGCATTCGAGTTCAGCACGTCGGTTACCGGGGAGCAGGCTGTGGCGGCCGTGGTGAGAACAGGCCCCGTAACCACAGTGCTCATGACGGCGCCGGACGTGATTTGCACTTGATACAAGGTGGGATCGCCGCCCGTGCCTCCGCAGACATAGAGATTTCCCGCGGCTGTGGTCGAGTTTTCGTAGGCGCTGTCCAGCGCGCCTTCGTAAAGTGGACTGGGAGTCGCGGCGCTGGCTCCGACCACTGCCTCTGCACCTACACTTCCCGCGGTGAAACCTGCGGCAAAGCGATAAACCCCGGCGCAAGGTCCGTCCGCGCAGTTCGTGCTTCCATCGTTGGAGGAAAATACATAGGCCACTTCCGCGGTGGAATCCACCAGAGGGCCAGCCACGATGCCCGTGCCGTGATCCAGTTGACTCGACTTCGTCACCGCGGCGGTAGAGGAGCTTACGCTGTAGAAATAACCGCCCGCATCGCCCACGAAGATATTTCCGGAGCCGTGGTCATAAACCGGGCTGGCCAGCGCCGTTGCATCGGTTGGAAAAAGCTGCACGGGCCAGGGCGATCCGACCTCCACGGGGGTCGAGCCGGCGGCGAAGACCGGGCTAAACCGATGCAGCCAGTTGCGGCTGTCGCCCACCCAAATGGTATCCCCAGAATAATCATAAAAAACAGATGAGGTTATGTCGTTGGTTGGGACGTGGCTCGTGTCCTGCAGAATGAGCGACGTCATACAGGGCGCAACGCACATTGCATACGAAGCCGCAGCCACACTGGTTGGAACACCTGGCCCGCCTACCGTTTCGCTGCCTGAGGCCGCCCATTTCAACAAGACAACGCTCCCGATACCGCCGGCGGTCTGCACGAACGCCAATTGCGTACCATCGAGGGACAACACCGGAGAAGTCAGGATCTGGCCGCCTGTGTTATACGCCCAATAGACCTGTGGCACGGGCCCCCCGCACCCGGTATAGAGATTGTCGTAGGCAATAAGGCTCGCCTGCGTTCCGGAGCCAGTCAGGCCGGTGCTGTAGACGACAAAGTCTGGCGTCGTCGCACTGGCGCAGTTCGCGACCGCACTGTTGAACGAAAACTTGGCTGGGAAATTAAGCGCTCCAACCGTCGCACCCGCGCCCAGACTCTCGTCCCAAAGCCCCTTCGAAACTGCGGGGCGGAATGGGAACCGCAACTGGGGTGAACCAACGCCGCCGCTTTCCGCCCGGGCAGCAGGAAGCCTCAGAGGCTGGCCGCGGCGGTATAGCTGTTGCTCAAAGCGCGAATCTTGTTGCAGGCGCATCGCCTGCTCGACCGTTCCCGGCTGCGAAAAGATTAGATGGCTGTGGGTCCAGTCGGTGGGAAGAGGGACTCCATGCCGAGCGGGCCTGGCCGCTTCTCCAGTCAGCACACATCCCAAAGCCACCAGCCCAACGAAGCCCACGCCGAGCTGGAAGAAACGTGCCCCAGTTCCGTTCATTTTCAGACTCCAAAGATCGCAGGCAACACACGACTCGTAGTCATGCTTCCTGGTAAGAACACTACTCCGGACAATTCAACGCGGGATTTTCGCGAACCAATCATACCTCTTTTTCAGAACAGATATCGCTAGACTCCGCACGATACGGCTGGACGCTGTACTCCCATGCTGGGGCTGGATTGCGCGTGATTTTACTCCTTCGCGAGGCGCCCACGCAAACCCGGCAATGAATTCCTTCACCGACAACCTGCGTAGAGACCTGATTAACCCAGTTCGAATCGAAATGTCAGGCGCGACGCAGCACAAAAAAAACGAGAGCAACGCGACGATCTTATGTTGGTTGAAAATGATGCTAGTTGAATATGCTAGTTGAATCGGGTTGCTCTCCATAATGAAATCACCGTGGCAACAAACAAAGTCAGCCCGATTCCGGACAGAGCCACGGCAGTCTCCCAATTCAAGTCTTTGGAAGGCCATCTCGCCGCTATTCCGGTCCAGACGAACGCTGCCGTCGCCGCCGCAACCAGTATCCAGTCGAACCAACTTCTAGCCTGTGCGGGAGCGGCCGATTTTCCTTCCAGTCCGGAACTCACAAACTCTGCGTCGAGGCCGTAGCGCTTGCGCTCCCGTGCCGCCGCCTGCCGCCACTGCTCATATTCTGAGGGGCCTGCGATGGAGCACGAAATCGCAGCCAATCCACCCGCCATCAAGAGCGATCCATAAATCGCACTCGCCACTGCCGACTGGCCCCATCCCTTAAGTTCGCCAAACGCCAGCGCACCCCACAGCAATCCCCACAGCTGGTTCGAATTCGAGAGTGGTATCCCCCGGCTCACGCCGATATATTTCACAGCATACTGTTGAAAGATGTCGCCAATCACCCACACGAAACCAGCGGCGAGCAGCCAGAACAGCAGGTGACGGGCATCCTTTAGCTGTTGCCAGAGCGTCATGACACCCCCGATGTAGTGTGCGGACAACACCGCCATCATGCCTACTTCGCCGATCGTGAAAAACGATACGAATGAGAGCGGGTTCATGCCTGACAGATATGCCTTGCGATACGGGATATACATTGTGCCCCACAGAACGCCCGCTCCCAGAGCGGCAGCAATGCCCTGTGTCGCCGCCTGCGATGAGACGTGAGTGGCGGAGACTCGCGCCAGGATGAGTCCGCCACAAAACATCAGAGCCGCGCCGCCGCTTACTGCCGTCCAGCGCACCCAGCCCGCGTTTTTCAGCTCGCCAAAAAAGATCACGCCCCAGGCGATACCGATGATCGCGTTGGTATTCCACAACGGAAAGGCAATGCTCAATCCGAGATCGCGGATGGCGAAGATCGTCAGCGTGTTGGCTACCGCCCACAGGCACCCCGCCAGAATCGCCCAAATCACTAAATGCGGCGCTTGCAGAAAATCGGATCGCGTTTGCGAAGTCCCGCGCGCCATTGCCGGAAGCGTCCACCTGCCGAGAAACACACCCAGCACCATGACGAGAGAAACCAGAACGGGGGAAAGTCCAGAAGACACCAGCTTGGCCGGGACCTCAGCCGCCCCCAGCCAGGCGCCTGCAGCTACGCCGCAGAGCACGCCCAGGCGCTGCAGCACGCGCACACGTTCCTCGGCCACGGGCCCTGGGGCCATGGCGGGGACATCCGCAGCGGTCAGCGGATCCACCTCAAAAGCATGAGGCCGGCAGTGAGCACTAGAGTTGGAACCCAGAAGTGCGCATCCGTGGCCACCGCGGCTACCATCTTAGCCAGCGTCTGCGAAGGCTGCGCGCGTTCGTTCGAGTTGTTGGTCAGAGTTGCAACCTCGTCAGGCTGAACCTCTCAGGAACGCTCGCCATGTTACGCATTCTGGGCGGGTGGGGGCAAGCTGAGGCCGCAACCGAGCGTAACCTTTCCGTTGCGGCAGCCGTTCTAGGTTGTTATGTGCAGAATCAAACGATCCCATCGCGGTTGTCGATGTGGCGCCGCTTCGTCTATCCTTAGAGGACTGGGACGTGCTTCCTGCGTCTGGCTTCTGGCTCTCCCCGGAGTTTGCCCATGACCCTGACCCGGTTTGTTACCAAGAACGCGTTTCGCAACAAACGCCGCAGCGTTCTCACCGTGTTGAGCCTGGCGTTTTCTCTGCTTCTGCTCACTCTGATGATGACGATCTGGCGCGGCTTCTATCTCAGCCAGGGCAGCGCTGAGTCCGCGCAACGGCTCGTGGTGAGGCATCGCGTTTCTCTGACTTTCAGTTTGCCCAGCTTCTATCGAGAGAAGATTCGCGCGCTGCCTGGAGTCCTGGCGGTTGTGCCCGTCTCCTGGTTCGGCGGGATTTACAAAGACCAGAAGCCGGAGAATTTTTTCGCCCAGTTCGGCACCGATCCCGACGAATTCTTCAAGGTCTACCGGGATATTCAGATGCCGCCCGAACAATTCACAGCCTGGCAGCGCGATCGCCAGGGAGTGATCGTGGACGACACGCTGGCCAAAAAATATGGCTGGAAACTGGGCGACCGCTTCGTTCTTCAGGGGACGATTTATCCCGTTAATCTGGAGTTGTACGTTCGCGGTATTTTTCACTCCAACCCCGACAACAAATCAGTCTATTTCAATACCAAATATGTTGAAGAAGCGGTTCCGACATTTAAAGGACAGGCCGGCACATTTACGATTCTCGCCGCGACTCCGGCGGACGTGAGTAAAGTTGCCAGCGAAGTAGATGACATGTTTCGCAATTCTCCTCAGCCCACGAAGGCAGAGAGCGAGCAAGCTTTCGGCCTCGAATTCGTAGCCATGATGGGCAATGTGAAGGCGTTCATCCTGAGCATCTGTTCGGCCGTGCTGTTCGCTACGTTGCTGGTTTCGGCCAACACCATGGCGATGTCGATCCGCGAGCGCACGCGGGAAGTGGCAGTGCTGAAAACGCTCGGCTTCACCAAGAGCGGCATCCTGGGCTTGTTTGTGAGCGAAGCGGTGGCGTTGTCGCTGGGTGGTGGACTGATTGGGGTTGGCCTGGGGTGGCTGCTGGTTTATGGCATCACCCATTCGCCGCAGTTCGTCAGCTTCTTCCCTTTGCAGGTTACGCCGGCGATTGGAGTTCTTGCCGTGTTAGTCGCAGGACTAGTGGGGCTAATCAGCGCCGCGCTGCCTTCTTATCATGCTTCGCAAGTCAACATTGTGGATGGGCTACGCCACATCGGATGAAGTATTCATGACCCTAGGCGGTTTCATCGTGCGCAACACGTTCCGCAACAAGCGGCGCAGCGTGCTGACCGTGATCAGCATCGGCTTTTCGCTGTTGTTGCTCACGCTCATGATTTCCATCTGGCGCTCTTTCTATGTGGACCAGGTTGCGCCGGAAGCGGCGCGGCGCTTGATCATCCGCGACCGCGTCTCGCTGGCGTTTTTTCTGCCCGCGTACTATCGGGACAAGATTCGCAGCATCCCGGGAGTGGTTGCCGTGGCGCCGCTCACCTGGTTTGGAGGGCGCTACATTGATGACCGTCCGGCGCACTTCTTCGCGCAACTGGCTACCGATCCGGACGAATATCTGAAAGTGGCGTCGGACAAGATTGTCCCGCCGGATCAGTTGAAAGCCTGGCAGCAAGACCGAGCCGGAGCATTGGTCGATGTGACGCTGGCAAAGAAATATGGATGGAAGATTGGCGACCGCATCACGCTGCAGGGGACGATTTTTCCGGTGAATGTCGATCTGACGATTCGCGCCATTTATCACCGCGATCCGCCCCAGAACGCGCTATATTTCAACAGCAAGTATCTGGAAGAGGCGGTGCCCTGGTTCAAGGGGCAGGCAGGATGGTATTCCACCCAGATCGATTCCGCGGGCGATGTAGCGCGCGTTTCGGGTGAAATCGACGACATGTTCCGAAACTCGCCGCTGCAGACGAAAACCGAAAGTGAAAAAGCGTTTCAACTCGGCTTTGTCGCTTCTCTGGGGAACGTGAAGGCGTTCATCCTCGGCATTTGCGGCGCGGTGGTGTTTACCATCATGCTGGTTTCCGCCAATACCATGGCGATGTCAGTGCGCAGCCGGACTCGCGAAGTGGCGTTGCTGAAAACACTCGGGTTCACGCGCCAGCGCGTGCTGTCGATTTTTGTCAGCGAATCTGTAGCCTTGTCCGTCACGGGCGGCATACTCGGAATTCTGGTCGCGATCCCGGTGATTTGGTGGCTGACTCGCAGTTTCATCGCGCTGGGAGTTCCGCTCGCCATGAAAGTCAATGTGCAAACGGCAGGATTGTCATTGCTGGTGGCGCTGACGTTGGGATTGGCGAGTGGCTACCTGCCGGCTTTCAACGCCTCGCGCATGAATATTGTGGATGGGCTGCGGCACATTGGGTGAGTAGCTGGGTGAGCAGCAAAGAGTTCGACTTCGAGATCATTTATGGCGATACCGATCAGCTACAACATCCGCAACCTGAAGCTGCGCAAAGGGCTCACCATCATGACCGCGCTGGGGATTGCCCTCACGGTCACCACCGCGATTTTTCTGATGGCTCTGCTGGCTGGACTGCAGCGCGCGTTTGTGACCAGCGGCAATCCGAATAACGTGCTGGTGCTGCGCAAGGGATCGGAAGCGGAACTCTCTGGCGGTTTCGATGCTTCACTCTTTCCGACTCTTACAACGCTTCCCGGAATCGCGAAAGACAGCCACGGCCAGCCCATGGCTTCCGGGGAGTTAGTCGTCGTGATCATCCTCCCCCGCAAAGATGGCACGGGCGAGGTCAATGTCACGGTCCGGGGCATGATGCCCGATGGCCTGGAAATGCGGCCGAGCGCGAAACTGATCGAAGGCCGCTGGTTCCAGACCGGGCAGCGTGAAGTTGTGGTCAGCAAGTCCATTCGCGATCGTTTTTCTCACGCCAACATCGGCGACACCATGGCGTTCGGTAAAGGCTCCTGGAAAGTGGTGGGCGTTTTTGACGCGGGAGGCTCGGCCTACGAATCGGAAATTTGGGGCGATGTGAATCAGATGGCATCGGACTTCGATCGCCAGGGAGGGTACTCCTCGGCATACGTGCGGGCGACCGATCCCGCGGCGGCCGAAGCGCTAACCAACCGGGTCAGCGACGATCAGCGGCTGAAGCTCGAAGGCGTGCTCGAAACCGCTTACTACGCCAAGCAGACAAGTTCCGGAGCGCCTATAAAATACATCGGGATTGTTGTGGCCATCATCATGGCAATAGGATCGAGCTTCGCGGCCATGAATACGATGTACGCAGCAGTGGCTTATCGCGGGCGCGAGATCGCAACCCTGCGCGTGATAGGCTTTTCGCGGCCGGCGATTTTGACCTCGTTCGTGCTGGAATCTCTGCTGTTGGCGCTACTCGGGGCGGCCGCGGGAATTCTGCTGATGTTGCCCTTCAACGGAATGGAAACTGGCACGTCGAACGCGGTAACGTTCAGCGAAGTTGTGTTCGCGCTTCGCATCACGCCAGAGGTCGCCGGCGCTGCGATCGTGTTCGCCTTGATCATGGGACTGGTGGGCGGGTTCGCTCCTGCGTGGCACGCAGCGCGGCAGAATATTCTTAGCGCACTGCGCGGCTGAGAAGCGACCGGCAATCGAACTGGATCGTGAACTGGATTGGGGTTCGCTGCGTACTTGCTGTTATGCCAATTGACGCCAAACACGAAGACCTGCAGAGCCTGCGCATCGACCGCACGCAGCGCGGCGACTCCAGCGGTGATCCGCCCGCATGGGCGCGCCGTTACATCCTGGGCGGAATCGCAGTTGTCGTTCTGCTCAGCCTGACCGCCCTTGCGTACCGCGCATTTTCGGCGAGCGTGCCGGAAGTTGAAGTGGTTCGCGCGGCGGCGGAGAACAGCGACATCGGCTCAACCGTGCTATCAGCCACCGGCTACATCGTGGCCCATCACACCATCAACGTGAATTCCAAAGTGACCGGCCGCCTGGCCTGGATTGGCGTGGAAAAGGGCGACAAGGTAAAAGAAGGCCAGGTTCTGGTACGCCTCGAAGACCAGGAATTTCGAGCGTCCTATGAGCAAGCCAAAGGAGCGTTGGACAATGCTCGCGCCTATTTTGAGGAACTACAGCATGGATCGCGGCCTGAGGAAATTCAGGAGGCACAACACAACCTGGATGAGGCCCGCGCCACGCTGGCCGATGACAAGTTGACGCTCGACCGCACCAAGCAGCTCGCCGGCGCCGGCGTTGTTTCGCGCCAGTCCCTGGATGATGCCACGGCCAAGTTTGAAGCCGATCAGCAGCGCGCGAATTCCCTGGAAAAAGCTTTTCAGCTGATGAAAATCGGACCACGGCAGGAAGAAATTGCGCGTGCCCAGGGTGCGTTGACGCAGGCGCAAGGCCAGCTGGATTACGCCAAGTCGCAGCTGGATGCTACCGTGATCCGTGCCCCCGTTACGGGCACAATTCTCGACCGCACCGCGGAAAAGGGAGAGCTGATCACCGCGCAATTCGCCAGCGCCGCAGCGGGCGGCCCGCAGGGATCGGTCGTTTCGCTCGCGGACTTGAACGATCTTCAAGTGGAACTCGATATTGCGCAAGCGGACTTCGCGCGCCTTAGTCCTAACCAGAAGGGGATTGTCACCACCGACGCCTATCCCGACAAACAATATGACGGCGTCATCGCGCAGATTTCTCCGGAAGCTAACCGCCAAAAGGCTACGGTACAGGTCAAAGTGCAGGTTTTGAATCCTGGCAAGTATCCGAACATTCAGCTACGCCCCGAAATGAACGCGACGGTGAAGTTCATCGCCAACGAGCCAGCCAAAGGCGCAATCCAGCCCACGGGCGTGTTCGTGCCTTCCGCTGGAATTCGGGATGTCGACGGCAAGAAAATTGTCTTGATCGCGTTCGATGGCAAGGCGCTGGCAAGGCCCGTCCATATTCTGGGCCAGCGCAGTGACGGAGCCTTGGTGGACGGCCTGGTTGGCGGAGAGAACGTGATTACTAACGCGCCTTCGAATTTGAAAGACGGAGACAAAATTAAAATTAAGGGGCAAGCATGAGCACAGTGGTCGCACCCAACGTTGCCACCGGAACCAAAGTTGTTCAGGCACGTAATGTCAGTAAGATTTTCAAACGCGAAACCTTCGAGGTACGGGCTCTTGACGACGTCTCGATTGACATTGCGACCGGCGAATTTCTCGCGCTCATGGGCCCCTCGGGCTCCGGCAAGACCACGCTGCTGAATATGATTGCGGCCATCGACCACCCCACTTCCGGCGAGTTGCTGGTGCGTGGCCAGGATATTTTCCGTTTCAATGACTCGCAAATCGCCCGCTGGCGCAACGAACATATTGGTTACGTATTTCAAACTTTCAATCTCATTCCGGTTCTCACCGCGTTCGAAAATGTAGAGCTGCCGCTGTTGCTCACCAAGCTCAATCCGCAGCAGCGCCGCGAACATGTGATGACGTCTTTGAAGCTGGTGGGACTTGAAGACCGCGTGAACCATCTGCCCAAGCAGCTCTCGGGTGGACAGGAACAGCGCGTCGCCATCGCGCGCGCCATCGTCAGTGACCCAACTCTGCTCCTCGCCGACGAGCCCACCGGCGACCTGGACAGCCACTCCGCGACCGAAGTGCTCGAGATATTAAAGCGCCTGAACGAAGACTTCCATAAGACGATCGTGATGGTAACGCACGATCCGCACGCCGCCTCTTATGCGCACACCACAAGGCATCTCGAGAAAGGGATGTTGCTGCCCGCCACCTAGCAACGTACCCGCGGCAATGCAATAGCAACCAGGCATTTCGCGGCCATGGATTGAGCGGTAAGAGCAATCTCCGCGGACATACCCGAGCAGAAGGTAGTGGGTCAGATTACCGACCACTACCAAGCAGGCATCACCCAACGGTCATACGAAGCAGCCATGGTAAAATGAGTGTCCGCACGCCGGAGAGGTGGCAGAGTGGCCGAATGCGGCGGTTTGCTAAACCGTTGTACGGGCTAACACCTGTACCGAGGGTTCGAATCCCTCCCTCTCCGCCATGTTTTCAAGCACTTAGGCAAGATCTGCGATCCGCTCGTGCAATCCGTTAGTCTGAATTGCTCAGTGCCAGCCCAACTACCTTGGAATGTGCCTGCGCCATTTCATCCGTTACCACGTCGCCGTACAGGTTCATTGTCGTGCGAATATCGGTGTGCCGCATGAGTTTCTGCTGCACAGCGATTGGCGTTCCCACGGCGTCTAACCATGAACGGTAACTGTGGCGTAGCGTATGAGTCGGCAGTTTTCCAATTCCAGCATTCCCTGCCGCTTTGTGGAATACCCGTAATATCTGCGGATAGGACCACGGCAAGCGGCCAAGTTGAACGGGAGATGCGAACAGCCAATCCCCTTCGGCGGGAAACTGCGTCGTTTGTTTCCACGCTTTCAGGATTGCTAGCAGTTCGCCGTCTATGCTCATCCGTTTCTGCGAGTAAATGGTTTTCACGTCATCAACCTGTTGACGGACAATTCCACGTTCAATCCGCAACTTGCCGTTACGCCAGTCCACGTCGCACCACTTCAGAGCCAGGCATTCACTGATTCTCAGGCCGAAACACACACAGAGCAGCGCCATCGTGCGGAATGGTTCCTCAAGATGTTGTATGAACTTTCGGAACTCATCCACCGTCAAACTGCGCGGTTGGCGCGTGCGCTTGGTTGCCCCTTTGACCACGACAAGGTCAATGGGATTGCGCGATATCTCCAGCGCACCACTCCACATTGCAAATTCCATGAGCAGATGCAACATGCCCCGCACATGGGATTTGCTCTTGGGTGACAAGCTGAGCTGGCGCAACCACAGTTCCACCGGGCGGGGTTGCACTTCAGCTAATCGGACTGTCGCCCCACTTCGGCAATATGTGGTTCCGCAGCCAGGAACGATACATTCGCGCCGTTGAATGACGCGAAGGCAACCGCTCCTGCTGGTAACGTGCTGCCAGTGTGTTCACTGTCTGAGTCTCACCTCTAATCAGGCTTTGATTCTCCAACGGTTTCCCGAGAACATCAGGCCGGAAAGACTGCGCTTGCCGTTGCGCAGCTCCCTTCGTTCCGAACTCTTTCAGGGTGCCAACCAGCTTCGAGCGCCGTTTCCCATCTTCCCACCACAGGAAATTCCAGGTTTTGCGTCGTTTGTCGAACACTACACTTCCGGTCTTGTGCCGTGCTGCCCTTTTCATTGATCCATCCTTTCGGCAGGGCGCACGGATGGCGATTCGGATGGTAGCACGGCAGGTTCCAGAAGGGCGGCGTCCAAATCCAATCTGCCGAAAGCGCCAGACGCGACGCTTCGTCCCGGACAATGCAAAGGCTTTCACTTTACCCTGCCGAGCCCAGAGCAACAGCGTGCGGGCTTTGACCTTGAGGTATTGCGCGGCCTCAGATGCGGTAAGCCATTGGCTCGTCGATCCTGACCCGAATTGGTTGGACACGGTGGTCATAAGTTTGTCGAAGAAGGAGGATTCGGTGGCAGCGGTGAGGCTTTTGCCTGATTCGTTCGGTTCGACTCGATCCCGGCATAGACCAGCAAGCCGACAATGCCGATCACGGCGAGAACTCCCAACAGGGTGATTTTCATTTCTTCTCCTTACCACTGTTATTCCAGTTGGCGACTCCGGAACACCCGCGCTCGGGGCAGCGATAACCTTCAAACTTGCCATCCACCCAGCTCGTCTTGAGTTGATCTGGAACAATCCAAAACGCCTTGTTACATTCGGGGCATTTCAGCCGATACCGGCCCTGCAAGTCGTCCAGCCGTTTCCAGATGTTTCCCTGGTCTGCCTCCGAAACCAGTTGCTCGAAAATGTGCATTCCCGCTTTGCTGCGAACGAACAGTTGAACCCCACATGGATCACAGATCACGTATGGTTTCTTTTTCTTCGTCTGCCGCACGTCGAGACCCTGCCCGCAGAGAGGACACGGAAACCGAGTCGGACCAACACTCAATCCAAGTGGCATAGGCGCACATTCTCCTCTGTTAACATATTCTTACAATAGTATTATTCTCTGCCGCGCCATCCCTTCTGTCAACAGCGGAACGAATAATCTTGCAGTTGTTAATTTACTGCGATATTCTAGACGAGCTATGGAGAACTTCGGAAGCTACATGCGCCGTTTGCGGAAGTCCCGAGGGCTGACCCTTAAACAGGTCGAAGCCCAGGCTAAAGTGTCCAATGCCTACATCTCCCAGATTGAGCGGGGACTGCGGAACCCCCCTCATCCTGACATCCTAAACCGGCTCGCAAAGACCTACGATGTCCCGCACCGTGACCTTTTGATTGCCGCAGGCTACCTGGAGGAGGATTCGGCGGAAACCGCCAAACGAAGGCAAATTGAGGAAGCATACAAACACGTCATAACCGATCCCACGTTTAAACAAGGTACGCGGCTAAAGGGAACGCACGTCAGCCTGGAAACGAAGCGCTTTATTGTGGAAATGTACGAGAAGTTAACGCAGCGGAACCTGCTTAAAGGGGCCTAGCAGTATGAAATTGCTAACAGACGGAACCGAGAAAGATCCAATTTTAGCCTTTTGCAGGGCGGTAATTTCCTGCCATGCGGAGAATTGGCCGCCCAAGGAAGATGTTTTAGCCGAACAGTTCGTAAACTGGCTTGGCGTTAAGTCTTTTATGACGCGAAGTTCGATGGTGGAATTGTGCTCATCTAAGGGAATAAAGCTGTCATTTGCCTCTGTTCCGCCAGAACTTCGCGGATTCAACTGCTCATTTCAATATAAGAAGGAAATCGTTATTTCCGACGAAGAGACTATTGTATTTTCCGATTTGCACACTCTCTTGCACGAATTCCGCGAGATGCTGGAATGCGGCTTTGCCGATCTCGGATACTCCACATTAACTGCGAAAGATTCCCTGGAATCCTGCCCCCAATTTTCGTTCACGTAAGAATACGACAACTTTCATCCGTTCCGTCTCCGGTTTCAGCCGGGATGGGGGAGCGCGAGGGGCAAGGGACGGCGTTTGAGTCCCTTGCCCCTCGCTGAGCTATGTAGAAATTTGCTGCCTGCGCCGCCGCAAATTCTTTCGGCGTGCGGTATCCCAGGCTGCTGTGCGGACGTTCTTCGTTATACTCGATTTTCCACGCCGCGATCTTGCGCCGCGCGTCGAACAGGTTCTGAAACCAGCTCACCGTCAAGCACTCATCTCGAAATCTTCCGTGAAAACTCTCCACCCGCGCGTTCTGCGTCGGCCTGCCCGGTTGAATGTGCAGCAACTCGATCTGCCGTTCCACGCACCACGCCAGAAAATGCCGACTGGTCAACTCCGGCCCGTTGTCGCAGCGAATCGCTTGCGGCAGTCCGCGCTTAGCCACGATCGCGTCCAACACCCGCGTCACTCTGCGGCTGGCAAAGCTCGTATCCACTTCCAACGCCAGACACTCGCGCGTGTACGCATCCACTACGCTCAGCACCCGGATCGCCCGCCCGCACTCCACCGCATCGTGCACAAAATCCAGCGCCCACTCCTAGTTCGCCGAAGTCCGCGCCAGTAGCGGCTTTCCCTCGCGTACGCAATGCTTCCGTTTCTTCCGCCGGATCATCAGCCCCGCCTCCCGATACACTCGATGCACCCGCTGTGTTCACATGCTCTCCCGCGCGCCCAGCAAAACCTGCAGCCGCCGATAGCCGAAGCGCGTTTCTCCCGCGCCAACTCCACCAGCCGCGCCCGCAGCGCTCATCGTCGCGCCTCGTCTGTAGCGATAGCTCGACACCGCCATCGTCACCAGCCGCACGCTCGCCGCTAGCTGAAGGCATACTCCCCGCGCACTTGCTCGACAGCCGCCTTCAGAGCTACGAGCTCCAGCCGTTTTTTCATCACCACTGCAGCGCTTCCTTATCCAACTCAATCCGCCACCAGCTTCCGCAGCTTCGTGTTCTCGTCACGCAGTGCGGCCTCCTGCGCCTAGCTCACGTCCATCCCGCCGTACTTCGACTTCCAGCGTAGAGCGTGTGCTTAACACCCCTACTTCGCGTGCCACGTCTTCCACCTTCCGTCCTGCCTCCACTTGCTTCAGCGCCCCATCATCTGCGCCTCCGTGTGCCTGCTCTTCACATACTCTCTCCTTTCTTCGCACAAATCATACTCAGCTTTGTGCATTGACATCTAAAAGCAGAGGAATTCGCAATGTTTTCGAGGATCGAGACTGGCGCCCGAGAATTCCCCGCTTATTTCGAAATGGTTGTCAAAATCGAGACAAATTGGCAGCGCTACTTTGGTTATGCGTTCCTACTTGCATGTTTTGCTGCCTATTCGTTGAGTTGCATGTTCCTGCCTCAGGTTGAGGAGATGATCTCCGAAGCCCGCCGCCAACGTTACGTACGTACGTAACGTTGGGAGCGAGGATTGCGCCCCTCTCTTTGTCACGGTAATCGCGTCGAATGACGCAGATGGGGCCGGTCAAATCCGCCTTTCCGTCCTTTATATAGAGCATTCGCAGGCGCGACCGTTCCTTTGTTTCCAGATTGCAGACCTCTCACGGGCAAAATCCGAGCGTGCTTGAACGCAGGGGTCGGTAAGGAACTCAGACTTACTTCCGCGATGCCGCTCGCGGTAATGGCAAAGAGAAGTCCATCCGTGTTATCGATAACCAGAGCATCGTACGCATTGGCGATTTGGACTGGCAATTGTACGCGATACGTGAGCAAGCCGGTTACCGCATCATGCACATCAATTCCGTCAGTGAGCGGCTGGAAAACCAGACTGCCGTCAGAGTTTAGTTTCTGTCCGTAAGCTGCCACAGCGAGCCACACGTCACGGTCAACGTAGGTAATGTCGCCTTGCACGTTGAAATTTGTGTCCGTGAGCATGTCCTCGGTCAAAAGAATAGTCCCGTCGCCCGAAAGCGCCATGTCTACATTTCCGTCGCCGATGTTCTGCACCAGAATTCCTACCGAGATCGAATCGGTGGATGTGTTGAGAACGAGCGGTCCGGTAACGTAGACAGAAGTGCCATCTGGACTCAGTAGAATGCGGCTGTAAGGCGTATATCCGCCACCCTCATAGTTCGTTATTTGTCCTGTCCCCGTGTCTAATTGGTGAAGGCCGCCGGGAGGGTCAATGTCGCTGTCATAACTCAGATAGTAAACAATCCCAGCGTCTGTGACGACCAAACCCCTGGGCTGCAAATTGCCGACATTTGGGGGTTTGACGTGAAAGGACTTCACAGTGTTGGGGGAGGACGGATTCAACACATAGATGTTCGCGTTTCCCGAGTCGGAAACTGCCAATGTATTGCCGTCTGCCGAAAGCGCAACGCCTACAAGGCGCGACGAGCTGTTCGTGTAACCAATCATGATTGGTGCCAGCCAGTTGTTTGTAGATACCGAAAACACGTCGATCTGAGCCTGATCAGTGAAATAAACGACGCCTCGCGTCGGGTCGTACATGCCTTGCATCAACACCGCATCGGGTAATGCATAAGACTGAACGGCGGGAACGTAGCGCAGCGGAGTCGCAGAAGTTGCCGAACCGTTCGCGGTTGTCACCGTCACTGTCGCAGCACTCCCAGCGACTCCAGGAGGAATGGTAAACAGAACGGCCTCCATCGGAAACGGGTATGGGGAAAGGGGAGAAGCTGAGGGAACTACTTGTGTGACTGCCGCAGATTGTCCACCTACACCGACCGTGACATCTGAGGGCTGCTGGCCGAGTCCGTAACCGAAGATTACTCCTTGAGAGCCTCCGTCTGCGCTCGCAGAATTTGTGGACAGTTCAACAATCGTAGGACCGTAACTGAAGTTTTCCGGGTTGAGTTGAATGCTTCCATCTGACAGGACGACGGTGAAATCTGCGGCTCCAACGGCAGAGGCAGGCGGAGTCAATGCTGTTGCCGTGGTGTTCGACAGCAAAGCGTTGTTGGCGTTCTTGTTCCCGATGTAGATCGTGCCGGAGTTGATATTTTCAGTGGTAGAAGCGTTTTGTTCCGAGACCTGGGCCTGAATAGCCGCCCCGCCACTCGGACTTCCTGTTCCGGGCGAAAGGAATCCTAGATCGAAGATCGTTTGCTCCAGGCCAGCCTCGATCTGAGTGGTATCCAGGAACGCTACGCCATGACCAATGGGTCCAACAATGAGACCCGTTTCATCACTCACAGAAAGAACGATGGCCTGCGGGAAATCGAAAACACCGAAGTTCGGAACCCATCCCTTCTGCGAGAAGCTGGTCGTGTCATAAGCAGAAACGTCACCTAATATGTCAGTCGAGAACAGGGTTGAGCCGTCAGGACTTAGGGCCGCGCTGTAGGAGCCGTTTCCGGAAGACGTGAAGGTGCCAAGTAGCGCAAGAGTGGCGGCGTTGAAGACTTCAAACTCACCACCCCCAGAGCTCACAAAAAGACGCGATCCATCCGGAGTGGGCAAAATTTCGGAGGCGCTTACAGCTTGCGCCGTTATCGCAATGCCGGTGCCTGGGTCGTAAAGGCCTAACGTTCCGTCACTGTCGGCACTGCCCACAACAATTTTGCTTCGATCTGCGGTCAGCGACATCTGACCGATATTGGAGAAGGCAGCGTTTCCAAACACTTCGGGATAGATAACTTGCAGATTGTTGGTTGTCGGATTCCATATTGCAAAGCTCTGCGCGCCGTCTGCATTGAAAGCAGCAAAACCACCGAAGAGTGCCAACTGTCCGCTAGCTAAAATAAAGGGCTGAATTGCGGCATAGCCCTGCGAACCGATCGTCGCGGCCGAATAATGCTGGATAACCGATAACGCCAGTGGATCGACGACATAAATGTCCCCAAATATCGTAGTCACGTATAGCACGCTGCCGTCTGGCGCAACATCAATTCCCCAGGGCATAGGAACTAGCACCGATCCGACCTGCGACTCTGTCGCGTCGTCAAAAACGTCAATACGATTCAGTGTCGGATTGCTGAGAAAGAAGCGCGTGTGCACGCTATCGTAAGCTGCGAAATGGGACGGAAAGTACTGCGGACGGTATTGAGCGTCAGTTCTAAGATAGCGCGTACGAAATGGCGGATGGGAGCTGGTGACCGGTACATCAACGTCCATTTGCAAGGTTTTCGTGTCTGTCATCGAACTCGAAGCGGCTGTAAACGAGATAGTTGTGTGGCCAGCGAGACGCTTGAGGCTGCGGATATTGTTAGCTGCTGCGAATTGCCCACTGAGAGAGTAAATCCGCTGGGCGACACGCTGATGCTCGACTACGCGCAGTGGTGACCTGCACTGTGCCGGTAAACCCATTTATCCCATTCAGAGAAATCTGTGCCGATTGTGTCTCGCCTAGAGCAATCACGAGCGTTGCTAGTTGCGTGTACAAAGAAAAATTAGATTAAAGCTCTTATATACCTCCATCGTCGCATGACAATAACGAGCTCTAGATTGCGGCAACAGCGAAACAGATCGCCACTAGCTGAGTTTTTAAGTTTCGAGTTTCTCTCACAAAGATACTTAGAAGAGCCATGACAGTTTTGTCCGCACAAATATTACTCTCTACAATCTTGCGATAAGCGCTATTTTCTCTGACGATCTGAGAATTCTATTTCTTGACTCCTCACATATTAACTTGACATCCACACTGCCTTGCAGCTATTGTTTCTTACAATCAGCGCTTATATTCGCCGTGGGGGGCGACGGATTTCTCAGTTTCGTCTTGAATCCTAAGCGCTGCTTCCCTTGAAGTTTTGAATGGAATTGCCGCCAGTCGTTAGAGTCTTACAGACTTGTTATCCAAATAATACATCATTCTATTCCATCTCTTCATCTATATAATTCTATCTGTTCATCTCAGTCTATAATAATCTTATATCTCTTCTCTTAAATCTCTTCTGCCTTTTCTTGTTCATAGTGACTGTTGCAATCTCGCAAACAGATCCTTTCTCTATCATTCTACCATTTTCTACTCAATTTATCATCTATTACTATTCAATTTACTTATCTTCTTCAAACATTAACTTAATCATTCCTATAATTCAGAAAAATATTAAGATCTCTTTTTCTTACTAACTCTTTAACAACTCTCACTCATTTCTCTTATAGTCAAATATCATTTTTCATTACTTAATCTCAGCTTTTATCGCGATACTTCGTCAGTCATATCTCTTATAGCTAAACCAATTTTAGAAGTCTTAAAAACAATAACATCTATTTCTCAAGATTTAAGTGTTTTTATAAATTACACTCTGACTTATTTCCAATATTCTCTACAATATCTTTTTATCATAATAAAATATACAGAGTTGCTGTACAATTTCTTCGTCACGACGCTACAAGAGCGGCACACATCGTCAATTCTTAATTTAATATTACAGTCTATGAGTATTCTAACCAACCTAGTTGTGGCGCGGTTGTCGATGAATCTCTTAGTTGTACTCTTGATTTAGGATACAGAATCATCTCTGCTTTTTCTATCTATGCAGCTAGTTCACTTATTCTTTTCTATATCTCTCATTTAATACTTATATATTATTTATCATATCTTCATATTTTTATAATATCTTATTTTCTTATATTTATAATATTATTATAATATTTAATATTTATATTTAATCTCTTATATAACAATTTCTAACCATCACTTTTTTTATCTTTTTTTTTATTTTCTTTTTTTTTTATATTTATATTTATATTATATATTTTAATATTATTTCACACATTTAAATTTTTATATTTAATTACATTATAAAATATTTTATAACTAATTTTATTTTTATCTCTATAACTTATATTAATATAATTTATTTTTATTTTTTAATTATTATCTTTTTATCTTATTTATATATTTATAATCTCTCATATTAAATAACTTTATTATATTTATTTTATATAATTTTTTTATTTTCGAAGATCACTTTATCTATCTTTATATATATATAATATTAATATCTAATACAGTAACAACATCATCTACATATACATCGTATTATTTACTCTCTAAAACATAATTAATAATAATAACTATCATATTATCACTTATAAATACTTTATTTTCTTTATTTTTTATAATTATAACACTTTTAATATATTTACTAATATTTATCTATTAATAATCTTTATCATTTATACTTTTATTAACTAATATCAAACATATAAATTTATCTCTTATATAAATCTTATCTTTTTTATCATATCTATCTCTTTTTATAACTATTATAATATTATTCAATCATCTTACATTTCATTTATTATTTTTATCTTATTATTTTCTATCTTTCAAATATATATTTATATATCTTTAATTATTTCATTCTTATTTTCTCTTTTTTAAATCATTTAATATCATAACAATATTATTATTTTTTCTATTATTATCTCTTTTTCTTTTTATATTTATTATTTTATCTTTACATATTTTTTTTTTATCACAATCTTATTATATACATATATTACATACTCTAACTTAAATATAATCTCTTTCATATCTATATCTATTTTCTTTCTCTATCATTCTTTCATTATCATAACACTTATTTTCATCTCATAATCTTATCAAACATCATATATCTACAATATATCTATTTTACTCATCTCTCAAATCTCTTATTTATTTATCATCTTAATTACTTTAATTTTTATATATATTTATAATATTAATTTTATAATATCTATTTTCTCTAACTTAAATAATAATATTTATAATTTATATATCTCTTATTATTATTATAATATAATTATCTAATTCAATTATTTTTTTCTCATCTTATCTTTTTTTTCTTTTATTTTTTTTTCTAATTCTTATATTCTATATATCTTTATAACATTGTTTATATTCTTATCATTTTCTTATATTAAATTAAATTATTATATCTATCTCTAATTATTTATAAAAATCTTTTCTTTTTATCTCTTTCTTTCTTTCTCTTATACTGGCAACTATATTTCTAACACTTAATCTCTTATTATATCTTTTCTATCTTTTATTTATTTCTCTTTTTTTTTTAACGTGGATCTTTCGTTACTAACTCACTTATAATTATTTTTTATCTCTATCATTTTTTTTTTTAGTATACTTTACTAGCCAGTCTCTAAGAATTTTAACTCAGTTTATTTTCTTTAAACTCTCTTTATATCTTATTCTGCGTATATCTGCCTAGTATTTCTATCTTTTCTCTACTTTTCTCTTTTTATATCATCTCTATCATTTATATCTCATCTAATCTCTCTTTATATTTTACTTATATTTTTATTTTATATACATATTACTCTTATAATAATAATATCTTATTTTTTTTATTCTTTTCTTTTTTTTTTATCTATTTTTTATATCAAACAATTATAATACAAAGTCTGTAATCTCTTACCTCGTGTGCGAGCTTATCAGTACGTCTAACAGCAATATATCTATTTCTTAGTTCGCAACACAAACTAATTATTTTATCTATTACACTAATAACTATTTTAATCTTATAACATAATATAATCAAAACTTACATAACAAATAATCTCAATCTCTCATTTTATCTTACATCTATTTTAATCATCTCATCTCATAATTAAAATCATAGACTATCATTATAACTTACATTTATAACACTTATATCAATATCTATATCTCAAAAATATATCTTATAAAACTAATAAACTCATTTAATAATATTACTTTTTACTATTACTATTATTTACATTATCAAATCTTTTTAACTTATATCTTTTTTTCTTATTCATCTATCATCTCTAACAATAATTTCATATTCTACATCATTACTTTCATCTTCTCTATCATATCTAACGTACCGCGCAGCTATCTGAAGCATTCACTGTACTCATCACAACCTAATTTACTAACTATATCTTTTTCTACTCTACTAATATCTATATTACATTTATCTACTAATTCACTTCTCACTCTATCCTTTATTAACAAATCTCTATTACTTACTTATCAAACTATCTTATCTATACTTTTTATTCATTTCTCATCTACTCACAACTGACTTACACACCCTATTTGAGCGATCAGCGCTATATCTGACTTGGTATTCAGCGTTCCTATCATCACTTATTACACTCCAATCATTCAGCCTACTATCAATCAGTCATCCCATATCTAACGAGCTGTGTTATCTCTACCTTCTACTCTATCACCTATCTATACATCCGAACACGTTGCGCATTACTTTTTACAGTGCTGCTCTGAATGGGGGCACGATCTCTGGAGCGTTGAACTGGAATCCGAATGTGAGTCTGCAGAAGTTGGTGATCGCTGACGCTTTCAACTCAGCGGACGCGCAGACCTGCACTTACGGGGCCGATGATCTCAGCCGCATTGCCAGCGTGAATTGCTTGAGCGGTTCAACCAATGTATGGAATCAGAACTTTACCTACGATGCCTTCGGCAATATCACCAAGCAGGTTCCAACCGGTGGAACCGGGATCTCCTGGATACCTGGGTATAACGCCAGCACGAATCGATACGCGCTGGGGGGAACCAGCTATGACGCAAACGGAAACGTGACTGAAAGATACATTCAATACATATACGTGGGATGCGGAAGGCAAGACTTTGTCGACGGCGTATTCAACCGGGCAGACGTATAGTTTTGTTTATGATGCCTTCGGCCATGAGGTGGAATGGTTGAGCAACGGTACCTATGAAACCTCGAATGTAACGATTGGCAACTACAAGCTGTCGGCCATGGGGCAATCGCCATGGTACGCGGAATATCCTTATCCCGGCGGGTCGTTGACCAGCGAGGGTGCAGGTTTGACCGCTGCACAAATGGCGGACTGGCTGGGCACAAGCCGTGCGGTCTATAGTTACACCGGTGGCAACTGGATCAAGAGTATAGCGCACGCGCCCTTCGGGGAAACGTATATCGGTAACTCGCAGAACTTTACCGGACAGTGGAGCGACGCCGACACGGTCAATACGACATACTACTTTCCTGAGCGCCAGTACCGGTCGTCGCAGGGGCGCTGGCTCTCGCCTGACCCAGCGGGTTTGCAGGCCGCCGATCCGAGCAACCCGCAGTCGTGGAACAGATATGCTTATGTGTTAAATAATCCGTTGGGGAACACCGACCCTACTGGCCTCTGGTGTTTCTACGGGAGTGTAGGTGCCGACGGAAACCCGGATCCCAATGAGAAGGACAATTTTGACAGCTCGAATTTTGACTTTAATTCGACTCAAGATGAATGTGAGGGTCACGGGGGCAAGTGGAATGAGGATGTGTGGTCGACCACGGTAAACGGGGACGCCCCCGACGACGTAGCTACTTTTTATAATGGACAGCAAGTCTTCCCGCAAATCGTTGCCGCAAACAACGGAAGTTGGTGGAGTGCTCTCACACACAGCCCTTGGGTGGTTAGTTGGATTCTTCCCGTTTACCCTGTTCCGGTTCTTGGCGGGATTGGGCCAGCGGGAAGCCTGGCTTGGAATCCGAAGACCAAAAACGTCTGTCTAAGCATCGGCGTCGGGGCGTCCGCAGGTCATAACGTTGCGGGCGGGCCAGTCGCTGGAACCACTTTGAGCGGAGAGGCCGCGTCTCCCGCTCAAATAGACCAGATACTACAAGGGGGGTCGGTCAATTTCGGCGGCAACGTCCCTCTGGGACCAATCCCTGCGGGTCCCGGAGGTCAGGTCAGCGTCAACGGCTCCGGAGCCGTCTACGGGCCGACCTTCGGAGCGATGGGCCTTTCCCTATCATCCACTTATGCAGGTTGTGCGCACTATTGATGACAGGGTTTCGTGCGGGTGGGGAGGGGACGGCGGAACTCGGAGCTTTGTATGATTCGAGGGTCAACATTTTCACTTTTGCTTCCTGTCGCGGGCATGGCAGATATCCGCCACGTGCTCGCTGGCGCGACGTTTCTTGGCTTACTCCTTATCGCCAACGGGGTCTATATAGTTGTCTCCGGTAGGGTCGCGCCAAACTGGGGGAAGCGCCCTGAATCGGGGAAGGTACTGTCACGCACTGCACGGATCTTCGTTGCCAGCCCGTACATGATTTTCGGGGCAGCAATCCTCGTTGTGGTGTTTGCACGAGGCCGACTGTGACCATTAGTGAAGGAGGTTCCCTTTGAGACACGTAGCAGAGGTGCTCTTTGCAACGATGATGTTCGCCTTTGCAATCCTCGGGATCGTGCGTCCTGACGTTGTCTTGCGCTGGGTAAAACAGGCCCATCCGGAATTTGCAGGTGATGACGCGCCGCTGCTGTTGATAGTCAGGTTGATAGGTGTTGGAGGCTTCGGTGTCGTAGTGTTCTTCTCGGTACTGATCATACGGTCGTTTTGAAACCCGGTCGTGCTGCGTTGTACCCGCAAACAACGGGAATGTGGCGAAGTCGGTTACAGCTCAGTGCTTAGCGGGCTATAACAACTCAGCGGCAGCCAAGGGTATCCAGTTCTTTAGCCTGTACAACCTCGCAACCAATGTCAAGCAAGCTTGGGCGGACTGGACAGTTCTTCCGGCGGCGAAAATCACAGCGGTGACCTGCCCCCAATTTTCGTTCACGTAAGAATACGACAACTTTCATCCGTTCCGTCTCCGGTTTCAGCCGGGATGGGGGAGCGCGAGGGGCAAGGGACGGCGTTTGAAGGTGTTACGAAAGCGTCAAGAAAAATCGTCGCGGGAGATGGGTTGATCCAAAATATTTCTCTTTGAGGTGTGGCAGTCTAGAGCGATGCTCGCTCAGACCGTTAGAGCATCTCGGAGCTCACAGGCACCTAGTACATTCAGCATTCGTTTCAGGTTGTAAACCAACGTCGCCAAGTTGATCTCCGTCTGTGCTCCTGCGAGGCCGCGCAACAAAAAGCGTGGGTGTCCGAAGATACGATACTTTAGCGCGGCGAAAGGAAGCTCCACGGTCGCTGCTCGCAGCCTCATGACCTCCGGTGTGGTGCGTTGCTGCATCCGCTGAAGGGCTCCCTCATGAAGGTGTCGAGAAACGTAGCGCCGCGGGCCTAGCGTGCAACGCGCTTTGAGTGCACACGGTCCACAGACTTTTCGTCGGGGTGTATACGTCACGGTGCGATCCTTTTTAGAGAACTGCTTACGCCAAAGCGTCTGGCCTGCCGGGCAGCGGAAGGTATCTGTGGCTTCGTCATAGACGAACTCAGTGCGGTCGAATAGTTTGCCATCACCGTGGTTGTTCACCGTGCGCTTGGGAGGCACGTAGGGCACGATACCTTGGGACTCGCAGGTTTCCGACTGCTCGCCGTTGGAGTAGCCGCCATCCGCGATCACGTTCAGAGAGGCCGGTGAACCCACCGCCTGCTTTGCCGCTTCCGCCATGGGCAACAGCATGCGTTGATCGTTCGCATCGGTGGTGACTTTGTGAGCCACGATCAGCGCATGTTTCGCATCGACGGCGGTTTGCACGTTGTAGCCAGGCGTCAGTTGCCGTCCAATCTTCATAAAGGCTGCCTCTGGCTCCGGGTCGCTCTTTAGTTTTTCCAGAGCGTCGGCCACCGCGCTCGCATCAATCACTACTTCGTTTTCTTCGTCGGCTCGCTCCACCTGATCCAGGTAACGCTTCAGCGCCTCCCGCTCGCGGACCCGATCCACACTACTCACCGACTGGAACTTCGAACCATCGATCGCTACCCACTCCCCACGGACCAATCCCACAGAGCGCGCGAAACGCACAAGTTCCGCTCCCGCTTCGGCTACCGCCTCACGATGCATCCGCCGGAACTCAGCAATCGATTTGTAATCGGGAACCAGTCGCCCTAGCAGCCACATCACTTCCACATTGCGCTGGCACTCGGTTTCCAACCGGCGCGAGGACCGAATCTGCCACAGATACCCGTACAAATACAGCTTCAGCAGATCGCGCGGGTCGTAGCCAGGACGTCCGGTCTCAGCCGGTTCGGAGCGAATGAAACCCAGCTTCGCCATGTCCAGCCGGCCCACAAACGCCTCGATCACACGGCAGACATGATCCTCTGAAATCAGTTCGTCCAACGTGGTAGGAAACAAGCTGTGTTGACTGCGCTGCTCGCCCTCGATATAGGCCATGAATGACCTCGCTTGCAGGGCATCTTCGCATCCTTGTTATCGATTTTCCAGTGGGTTTCGTAACACCTTCCGTTTGAGTCCCTTGCCCCTCGCTCAGCTATGTAGAAATTTGCTGCCTGCGCCGCCGCAAATTCTTTCGGCGTGCGGTATCCCAGGCTGCTGTGCGGACGTTCTTCGTTATACTCGATTTTCCACGCCGCGATCTTGCGCCGCGCATCGAACAGGTTCTGAAACCAACTCACGGTCAAGCACTCATCCCGCAGCCGTCCGTGAAAACTCTCCACCCGCGCGTTCTGCGTCGGCCTGCCCGGTTGAATGTGCAGCAACTCGATCTGCCGTTCCACGCACCACGCCAGAAAATGCCGACTGGTCAACTCCGGCCCGTTGTCGCAGCGAATCGCTTGCGGCAGTCCGCGCTTGGCCACGATCGCGTCCAACACCCGCGTCACTCTGCGGCTGGCAAAGCTCGTGTCCACTTCCAACGCCAGACACTCGCGCGTGTACGCATCCACTACGCTCAGCACCCGGATCGCCCGCCCGCACTCCACCGCATCGTGCACAAAATCCAGCGCCCACTCCTGGTTCGCCGAAGTCCGCGCCAGTAGCGGCTTTCCCTCGCGTACGCAATGCTTCCGTTTCTTCCGCCGGATCATCAGCCCCGCCTCCCGATACACTCGATGCACCCGCTTGTGGTTCACATGCTCTCCCGCGCGGCCCAGCAAAACCTGCAGCCGCCGATAGCCGAAGCGCGGTTTCTCCCGCGCCAACTCCACCAGCCGCGCCCGCAGCGGCTCATCGTCGCGCCTCGTCTGGTAGCGATAGCTCGACACCGCCATCGTCACCAGCCCGCACGCTCGCCGCTGGCTGAAGGCATACTCCCCGCGCACTTGCTCGACAGCCGCCTTCAGGGCTACGAGCTCCAGCCGTTTTTTCGGATCACCGACTGCAGCGCTTCCTTGTCCAGACTCAGATCCGCCACCAGCTTCCGCAGCTTCGTGTTCTCGTCACGCAGTTGCTTGGCCTCCTGCGCCTGGCTCACGTCCATCCCGCCGTACTTCGCCTTCCAGGCGTAGAGCGTGTGCTTCGACACCCCTACTTCGCGTGCCACGTCTTCCACCTTCCGTCCTGCCTCCACTTGCTTCAGCGCCCCGATCATCTGCGCCTCCGTGTGCCTGCTCTTCGACATACTCTCTTCCCCTTTCTTTCGCACAAATCATACTCAGCTTTGTGCGGATTGAGGGGGGCAGGTCACGCCGATCCGCCGTTGCCGATACTGACCGGGCGCTGTGGCGATCCTGCCACGGTGAGGGGTGCCGTTGTGGTGGTTCCGGGGCGTTCGGAGCGGGGTTACTGTGCAGTACCCCCAAAAAGCGGGGACAGACGGAACGTTCACCGGTTTCTCGACTGGGCAACCGAGATTAGGCTAGCCTGTCCGGAATCCGTCGCAGACTTTTTGGGCCAGCCTCCCTTCAGCAGGATCGGGCAGGAGCGAATGCGCAATCCGTTCCGCAATCCGTTTGTCGGGTTGTCAGTGCTTTTCGTGTACTTTGGTGCCATCCGTGGCCTTGCATGTCGTTGAATTTGCGTTCTGCGAGCGGATTCGAATCCCTCCCTCTCCGCCAGCTCACTCATAGGTAGGCACTTAGCTACCGTTACTGCACTGACCCTCTGGCCTTGACCCCGCCATCTGGAGCACAAGCGGAGCACAATAGGGCCTCCGAGAACTGCCTCATTGCTGCGATCGCATCGGGCGATGCGGTCTTGAGGTAGTGGTTTTGAGTGGTTGCTACTGTGCTGTGCCGCAGAATGCGCTGGATCACCGAATCATCCACGCCTAGGCGGTTCAGATTCGACGCCAAGCCCCTCCGGAACCCATGCCATCCATGCCACGAGATTCCAGCACGCTTGAGCACATCTTTCATTTCCCGCTGATAGCAAGCGTTCAGGTCCAGCGGGTTTTCGACTGAGTTTGCGAAGATCGGACCGTCACCCGATCGCTGCATCGTTTACGGTGTGCGTCCAGCCGCTGCGCGAGTTGCGGAATGACTGGAACGGGAGCCTTCGACTTTGCAGTCTTGGGATCCCCAACTGAGGTACGCCAGACAGAACGAGTGACATTAAGCCAGCCGAGTGATTCTTCGTCTGGCGCGGCCTCGTAAGATTCCCACAACAGACCACGCAGTTCCCCCAAAGCGCAGCCCCGTGAACGCAGCAGTCGCCACCGCTGTAGCTGACGGCTCCGAGAGAACCTTCAGCATCGCCCCAATTTCTTCGAGTGCATAGGGCTTCGTTTCGGGGCCGTTCGGTGCGAAGGCTGGAATCTCGGCGAGCTTTACAGGGTTTGCTCCGTCGAAATAGCCCTGCTGCGCTGCATGTCGGAAGACACCGCTGAGAAAATTCTTCACGTGTTTCAACGTCGTCTTGGAGATTTCGTGTTCTCGCGCGATCTCTTCCAACCACGATTGCACGTGATGAGTTTTGACTTCCCTCATCCACTCCCCATGGCAGCGCCCCTTCAAGTAGTCCACCCACACTTGAGAGTATCCCCTGTATGTGGACGGTCGCTTCTGCTGCTTTGCGAACGGCAGGTACCGTCACCATTTGTAATGGCTGGTTTCGGCGCCGAATTGTCGTCTTGGAGAGGATCGCGCGACCCGTTTGAGTCGCGCGGCTTATTCTGCTCGCCAGCACCGGACATTCGTCACCCTTCCGTGACCTTCCCGAAATTGCGCCAGTTGAACTCTTCGCCGCACCTTGGCGCCCTCGTGGAATGGACGCCTTGTCGTTTTATAGTCCAGAGCTTGTCATGAACGACTTTCTATCCTCACATCACTGGTTCGTGAGCGCATACACCATGTCGCCGACGAAGCGCTTGAACGACTCGTTCTCCACGAACTGCTTATAAACCTGCGTGTCGTCCTTCAATAGGTGCTGCATCACTTTCGCCAGAGCCTCGTCGTGGGCCATGCGTGCGGTGTGCGGCGTATTCTCCTTCGCATTCATGTAGGCCACGTCCGCGGCGACCTGTGGTGCGATGTCGTCGCGGATGCGCTTGACGACCCGGTCGGAATCGGTAAACAGCGTGCCGAAGTGTTCATTGAATGTCTTGAGGATGTTGCTCAAGCGGTCCATCTCAGGTTCGCTCTTCCGACCGCTGGCGTCCGTTGGCGCGGGCTCGATCTCGGCGTCCTTGTCTTCAAGCGCGATCTTCATGATCGCCTTCTTCTCGACCCGGTAACTGTCCATGTCGATCGCTTCAAGAATGCCTTTCGAGAGATCCTCCTCCTTTGGCGCAGGCAACTTGGGCGTCAGCAGATTGAGCATTATCGAAAGCTTCTCCCATTCGGTGTTGCTGTTGGGGATCACCGAAGAGAGAAAACTGTTACGTTCGGCAGAACGCCTTAGCCTTGCCCTTGAACTCCACCTGGCCGTTCTCGTCGAGCGTGTCCGTGTATACGGCAACACACGTATCGAGGATCGGGTCGAGTTGGTCACGGTCGGCGCCGGCTAGGAACAACTCCACTACCTGCCGAACCTGCTCTGGCGAATACACCTGCGCGGCATCCAACGCCGCCTTGAGGTCATGCAGCTTATTCGGGTCTGTCTCCTCAGCGAGCAGCGTTGTGCGGTAGTAGTCCTGGAAGGCGAAGGTGATCGCGTCGCTGTTGTTCGGAGCATTATTGTGAGCTCGATGGCAACGACGTTGCCAAAGTCGTTCCGTCAATTACGATCAGATCGCCGTCAAGATCCAATGTTACCGCTTTGTGAGTTTTGCTATTAACTGCGATCGCGAAGGGGGCCTTGCCTGTTCTTAGTCTTCCGACTACTGTTTCGTTCGTTCCGTTAAGAACTGTCACCGTGCCCGCGTGTGTATTCGCGATGAAGACTTTGTGATTACCCGAATCGACGGCAAGCGCCTGGGGATTACTGCCGGCGTTCACCGTCGCCACAACCAGGTCGGTGGTACCGTCGATGATCGTAACGCTGTCACTCCCATAGTTCGCAACGAAAACTCTAGCTGTGCTCGAGTCGACCGCGATGGCGCAAGGAACGTCGCCCACGTTCGCCACTTTGCTGGCGAAAGACGTGCCGTCGATCACCGTCACGGTCGCATTGCCCACGCTAGCGGCATAGATTCTTCTGCTTGTTGGATTGGCTGCGATCGCCCAGAGATGAGTTGAGACTTTAATCTTGGATGCCTGATCATCGGTACCATCGAGCACTGTTATCTGCGGACTTTCATAGTTGATAAGGAAAGTGCGGTTGTCGAGAGATGCCCCAGATACCGCGTCACCCGCGCCGACCTTCAGAGCAGTAGCGATGTTTGTCTTACCGTCAATCACTGTTGTGGCATTACTGAACGTCCGTGACACATAGACTTTATTCGTGGGCTGGTTGACGGCGAGCGAATAGGGGAGCTCACCCACCGAAACATTCGCGATCGATTTGTCAATCGCACCATTGATCACAGTGACCGAGCCGCTGCCGCCATTCGCGACATAAATGCGATTTGTGACGGAATTAATGGCAATTGATTCGGGTTCTTTGCCAACCCGGATTCGCGTAAGAAGCCGTCCGTTGCCATCGAGCACCGTCACGGTATCCTGCGTTGTGTTCACGGCGTAAAACTTGCCCGTCCGGGGATTCAGTGCGATGGCATTTGGGTTGATCCGGATTCCTTTTGGAGTGAGCTGGATTCCGCGTTTCGCTGTTCCCTTGCCCGGCGTGGCACCCGTGCCCAGCCAGTTGACGGCGTTATCGATGAGTTGGTTTTGTGTGAGACTGGTGAATATCTTGTCGCCGTGTCCCATATTCATGTAAAGCATTTTGTATTTCGTGTTGGTCCACACGGCCGGAAGATCGCCGCTAGTCAGGACGTCTTTGAGCC
This sequence comes from uncultured Acidobacteriaceae bacterium, assembly GCA_963719575.1. Taxonomy (GTDB): domain Bacteria; phylum Acidobacteriota; class Terriglobia; order Terriglobales; family Acidobacteriaceae; genus Sulfotelmatobacter. The sequence continues at coordinate 786,103 of CAVRCN010000009.1, read as the reverse complement.
CGATCGGATAATTCGACGGATCGAGAGTGACTAGCACCCGTACATTCTTGTTCAGCCGGGGACTCGGATTCCAGACATACCACTCGTTCGCTGGTGATTCAAAAGTACTGGGAATTTTCGCCGTCACAGGATGCGCGCCGTCGTCGACGATCAGGCGTGCCGGCAGCGGGGGCCAGCTATTGGTGTCGAATACAGCACCGCCGAGAAAGTCCACGAACCAAGGCCAGTTAGTGTCTTTATCGTTGTAGGCGGCAGCATGGAAACCGAGCCATGCACCGCCATGCTCCATATAACGCTCAAAGGCGCGTCTTTGCTCAGCGTTACTCGGCGATTCATCAAGCCATATCACGAGCTGATAGTCCTTCAGCCGCCCATCATTTAGGTCATCCCATCTTGTCGTTGCTTCCATCGTGAATTGTTCACTTGCCGCTCGCTGCCTCAGAAACTTCAAGGCATCTCTCGCGAAGTCGACATGGTCCGGTTCTGTATTTTCTGAATAAAAGGCGAGTACGTGGAAGTGCGAGCGCTGTCCATGCGAAAACTTGCTCGCGAGCTGAAGCGACATAACTAAGAATACGAAAATCGCTCTGCGACGATGGCTCCGGAATGATCGCGATGACACTTGCTCACCTGGTGCATCCTGTGCAGGGATCATATCAAAAACGTCGAACGGGAACGCGGATGTCCCGAGTCGACGTCCCCTTCAGGAATACGATGCTGCAGCTTTAAGGTTGCATCGGGTTACTGGGACTTCGCGGGACCCGCTTTGGCTGTTGTCGCGATCTTGAAAGCTCAGGAGAGAACTGCTTACTTGAGTCCTTCCACCAGATAGAGGTCTGACAGAATTCGGTGATAGCCATATAAGCATGACTTGCCGTCTGGCGTGAGGAGGATAGGACCAAGACGGCTTACGCCGGCTGAATCGGAGGGCATCAGCTCCTTCCACAGAGTCTTGTGGCCGGTCGCCAAATCGAGCCGATAAACTTTGGCGGGTAGGTCTCCCGGTTTGTAGAAATAGATTGCCTTCGCGTCATCACTCCATTGAATTGGTTGCTCTCCGGGCTCAATGCCGGGAACGGCGCGAGGTTCTCCGCCGGCGACCGGGTAAAAATATGCTTTTTCATCCGGGCCGATGCCGACTACCTGCTGACCATCCGGGGAAAGAACCAAAGCAAGAGGATCGATTCCCTCCGGCGAGATGGGTACCGGTTTTCCCTCGGGAGAATCCTGCCGGTAAATGCGGGCTGCGTGGCCTGGTTCCTTGCCGGAGAAGACAAAGCGCTGGCCATCGGGAAGCCACTTCGCCCGGCTGTGATTGATCGAGTCATTGGTCAGAGGCTTGGCCTCGCCAGGCCCGGTTGGGAGAAGAACAAACTGGGCGGGCGCGGAGATAGTACTGACGATCACCCACTTGCCATCGGGTGACACACTCAGCGCCATGCCATCTCCTAAACGGACAGCCGAGGTCTCACCAATCTTTCGCTCATAAACAGAATAGTTCGGGCCTCCGCCTTCCCCTGCCTCGGTGAAGAGTAAGTCTTTGCCATCACGCGAAAGGTCGGAAGGGTAAGAGTAGTCGAGCCACGATACATCACGCTCTTTGTTCTCGCCGGCAACCAGGCCAATCAATTCTCGCCGCCATGCGTCCTTGGCGAGGAGCACACGCCCGTCCTGCCAAATATCCTGTAGCATCAGGGTCCCCGGAACGCGTGCGATGAGCCGCTCGCGGCCGCCGAGCGTGACCGCGTAAATGGAACGTTTGAGGCCGAGTTCGGCGGCGGTAAACCATATTTCCGCGCCGTCGGCAGACCAGGCCAGTCCCTGTGCTGTTTGAAATCCCGCCGCCAGTGTCTTAACGTTTCCGCCCAGGTCCACAATCTTGACTGAACCCGCGTCATCGCCGGGCAAAGGATGGTCCAGGAACGCCACCTGGTCACCTTTTCTCGAAACTCGAGGATGGCTGATCCAGCCGGAAGTCTGGTACAGCACCTTCCCGATGGGAAACTCGAGTTGGTTTCGACCGTCGACATCGCGCACGATCGCCAGGTTATTTCCATCCGGAGACCAATCGGCCCACTGCACGTTCTCCAACACAGCACGAGGAGATCCGCCATTGAGCGGCACTCTTGCCAGCGTACCCACCTGGGCATAGACGCCGGAAGGGCGGCTGTCCATGGATACCGCCATTTCTCCAGAGGAGGAGATCGCCAGGAGCGCGTCTCCCACAAGATTGAGGGAACGCGACTGCGGACTCTCAGGACTGGTGATGAAGAGATCGATCGGAGAGCCTTCCCAGGATGCGCCGTAGACAACCGACTGTCCGTTGGGCGTGAAGTGCGCCGACCGAATGGTCCCTCGGCGAAAGGTGAGTTGATGGTACGACGGCTGTGACACCGTCATCCAACGGCCGCGGAGAAGCCAGCCTGCCCCTGCGCCCAGCAAGAGGGCCAAGCATGCGATCAATCCCGTGAATCCGAGGGAGTATCCTTTCCTAGCCATGGTTGCAGAAGCCACGGCTGCGGAAGCCACAGCTCCGGCCGCCTGTGCTGCGGATACCGAACCTTGCGCTGCGGCACTCCGGCTTGAGTCCAGGTCGCGCTTCAATCCCTTTAATTCGGCGCGTATTTCAGAAGCTGTCTGATAGCGCAGCTCACGGTCCTTTTCCAACGCTCGGCCAATAACGCGGCTGAGATCGGAGGGCAGGCCGGGATTGAGTTGCGGCGGCGGCGTCGGAGCGCGATTGAGAATCGCCTCGAAGATGATCGCGGAAGTGCTGCCGCCAAACGCCACTTGGCCGGTACACATCTCATACATGACCGCGCCGAAGGAGAACAGATCCGTGCGGGCGTCGAGCTCTTCCCCCCGCGCCTGCTCCGGAGACATGTAGGCAACCGTGCCTACGGTGCTGCCCGGGCTGGTGAGTTGCTCCTCCCTGACATCTGCAATCGTCGAGCCGTCCATCGAAGCCGGGAGATTGCGGCTGGCGTTCAGCTTCGCCAGTCCGAAGTCGAGGATCTTCGCCTGTCCCCGGGTGGTAACGAAGATATTGGCTGGCTTGATGTCGCGGTGCACAATGCCACGGCTATGGGCTGCATCCAGTGCATCGGCAAGCTGCAGGCTCAGGTCCAGGAACTCCTCAGTCTTGAGCGGCCGGCTCTCGACTTTGTGTTTGAGGGTTACACCATCCAGAAACTCCATGGCGATGAAGGCTTGAGTACCTTCCTCACCGATGTCATAGATAGTGCAGATGTGGGGGTGATTCAGGGCGGAGGCTGCCTGTGCTTCGCGACCGAAGCGCAGCAAGGCTTGAGGATCTTTAGCGACGTCATCCGGCAGGAACTTGAGGGCGACGAAACGATGAAGTCGCGTGTCCTCAGCCTTGTAGACCACCCCCATCCCGCCACCGCCAAGTTTCTCAACGATTCGGTAGTGCGAGATGGTTTCGCCGATCACTCGCGCGAAATCTTACTTGAGTCAAATGGGCAAGTCAATGAATGCAGAGAGGCGGAGCGTCACCCTAATCGCATCTTACCTTTGCGGTTCTCCACGAGGATTGGACTGCTCGGTCTGGTCAGCTTTCAGCTTGTTTCGCTGACGATCATCGGTGCTCCGCCGTTGAACTTCACCCAGTAGTATGTAGGACTGGCTGCGATAGGACTGGCGGTGCCGTTCGCACTGTTGGTGTATGGCTTCTACGTATCGCTGGGAGGACAGCCGATCTGGGGAAGCGCGCTAAAAGATTAATCAGCCGCATAATCACGTTGTGAGCATATCCGCAGGGCAGTTTGAATGAGCCTGGCGCCCTTGCCGGGCGCCAGGCCTCAATTCATCGAACTGTGAGTGTTGCAGTTTTGGTCACACCAGCATAATTTGCGCTGATGTGGACGGTCGTCCGCAGCGTGACAGGGTTTGTGGACACGGTAGCTGTAGCGGTGGTTGCACCGGCGGGCACTGTAATACTGGTTGGAACAGTTGCCGCCGACGTGTTGGAACTGGCGAGGGCGACCACTGCACCTCCAGCTGGCGCCGGGTTATTGAGCTTGACCGTCGCCGTCGACGGCGAGCCGCCGGTGACGGTGGTCGGACTTAGAGTGATCGCGGACAAAACGGGAGCTTTGACCGTAAGGTTGGCCGTCTTTGTGAGCCCACCATAAACCGCCGAAATGGTCACCGCGGTTGTCGGGCTGACGGGCTGAGTTTGGACGGTGACCGCCGCCGAGGTGGTGCCTCCCGGTATCGTGACCGTAGCGGGCAGGCTCGCGATGGAAGTGTTGCTGCTGGCCAGTGTGATAAGAGCTCCCGCGGCCGGCGCCTCTCCGTTCAGGGTCACCGTAGCAGTCGAGGTAGCGCCGCCATAGAGCGACGCCGGTGTCAGTTTCACCGAAAGCAGTGTGACTGGCTTCACGGTGAGCGTGGCTGCCTTGGTAACGGTTCGGAGAGTCGCTGAAATCTTCACCGCAGTGCTGCTTGCCACACTCTGAGTTGTGATGGTGGCAGTTCCCGACGGTGAGCCGCCGGCAACCGTGATGTTGCCCGCAGGCTCCGCGATCGACGGGTTATTACTGGAAAGAGCGATGGTCACTCCGCTGCTGGGAGCCGGACCATTCAGAGTCGCGGTCGCCACGGAACTGTTTCCACCGATAAGACTGGCGGGAGCCAGTTTCAAGGACATAAGCGCCGGGGCCTGCACCGTTAGAGCGGCAGTCTTGGTAGAACTCCCGGACGTTGCGGAGATCGTCACCGAAGTGTTGGCAGCGACAGGTATGGAGGCAACCGTGAATGCCGCCGTGGTTACGCCGGCCGGAATTGAGACGCTACCGGGCACGGTGGCCGCAGCGGTGTTACTGCTCGAAAGAGCAACGTTCACGCCACCCGATGGCGCAGGACCGCTCAGCGTCACGGTGCCATTCGCAATGTTGCCTCCCAACACAGTGGTTGGACTCAACGACAGAGACGCGATGCTCTGCGTCGGCACATTCTGCAGCAGGATGCCGATGCCACTTCCCGTGCCTACCGCCAGGTCCATCTCGCCGTCCCGATTGAAGTCGGCAGCCAGCAGGCCCACGGCAGATCCGTTCGCCGCCACCGCAGTCGAGTTCGGGAAGGTACCATCCCCCGCTCCCGACAGGATCGTCACCTGACTCGAATCCAAGTCGGCTACGGCAACGTCGAGATTGCCGTCACCATTGAAATCGCCGGCCACGATCGTGTATGGGAACGAGCCCGCAGGGTAGTCCACGTGAGTTTCGAAAGTGCCATCTCCGACGCCGAGAAGAATCGAGACCAATCCCGGCCTTCCGCAGGGAGTTGAAGTACCGCAACTATTCGCGACAGCCAAGTCCAACTTGCCATCCCCATTGAAGTCTGCGGCCACGATCGAGAGAGGAGCAAGACTGACGGCGTAATCCACCTTCGGCTTGAACGTTCCGTTGCCCTTGCCTAGAAACACCGAAACTGTATTCCCCGTGAAACTGCCGAAATTGGCGACGGCCATGTCCAGAATGCCGTCTCCGTTGAAGTCGCCCACCGCCATCTGTGCGGGGTAAGCATTGGTCGGAACGGCGGCGGGCGGCTGGAAGAAACCGTCTCCATTGAAAGTGGCGTCTCCGTTGCCGAGAAAAATAGAAATTGTGTTACTGGTCTGGTTTACGCAGGCTAAGTCCAGTTTGCCGTCGCCGTTAAAGTCTCCTACCGCGAGGTCCCAGGGACCAGCTCCGGCTACGCTGAGGATGGGGTCGACATGAAAGCTGCCATCCCCATTGCCTTGCAGCACATAGATGCCGCCGTCACTGTCACCCACGGCGATGTCGAGTTTCCCATCATTGTCAAAGTCCGCCGCGATGAGAGTGGAGGGACCTCTGCCGACGGTATAAGGCACCGGAGACTGAAATGTTCCGTCGTCGTTGCCGAGCATAACCAAGACCTGATCGTTGGGGGCATCCGCCGCCGCCAGATCCATGATGCCGTCATGGTTAAAATCCGCCGCGATGTTTCTTTGCGGGGACGATCCGGCGGTCACAGTGGACAGGGTGAAGCTGGGAGTCTGGACCGGACTGGTGATGGAAAAGAACTGAGTGTTCGACGTACCACCGCCGGGAGTCGGGTTCGCAACAGTTATTAATGCTGTCTCCTCAGCGGCGACGTCCGAAGCGCTGATCGTTGCAGTGAGCTTCTCGGCGTTCTGAAATGACGTGGGAACTGGGCTGCCGTTCCAAAGCACCTCGGCTCCCTGCACAAATCCCGTGCCTTCTACCGTTAACGTGAATCCCGCGCCGCCGGGTGCGCTGCTGCCTGGAAACAGCGCCTGGTGAATGTGGGGTACAGGGTTTACCCCGGCAGGAGTCCGCAGAAAACCGATATATCCGTTTGCGGGCACATACGTCCTGCCCACGATTTGACCGAAATCGTTAATACGATAAGCGTAAGTCTCGTTGGTACTGCCAGGGTAGTCGAACTGAGTGAAAGTGCCCCCGCTGTATAGGAATCCATGCTGCACTGAAAGCGTATCGTAATAGTAGCCTACGATCTGCCCGGCGGTGTTGATTCCATTGCCCTCCGTATCGGCTTGACCCGGGACGTCAATGGTGCTGTAGCTGATCTGGTTGAACAAAAATCCGTGGGTACGAGTACCGTCAGAGTACGTCCCCGTAATCTGAGCCGCGTCGTTGATACCCCGCGAAAGAGTGTAGAGGGAGCCCGGGACGTTGATGGTGTGAGCTTCAAGGCTGGAATCGAGATATCCGGCTCCGGTGGCGATGAAATCAAAGTTATTGACGTCCCAGCCGTTGGCGCTAGGGAGTGTGGTGAACACTCCTCCCGTGAGGAGAAACCCCACGTTCTCATCATGATCGCCAACTATGTCGCCGGCATTGTTGATGGCGTAAGGAGTCGTCTGGCTGGACCCCGGAAAGTCAAACGACGTATAGATACCTGCGTTGTACAAAAAGCCGTGGGTGTTACCGCCTACATCTTGCCACGATCCCACAATCTGCCCGAAGGCATTGATCCCGTGGGCCTCGGTTACAACCGCCCCCGGATAAATGATCGGGATATAAGTCTGCGCTTTGAGCCGCGCCGTGAAAGCGAGCAGCAGAGTGAGCATGATCGCTGTAGTCCCGGCCCACCTGATGCGCGCGGTCAGCGATTTGAGGATCGACTTGAGGATCGACGTGAGGATGTTCGAACGAAGTGATGTTGTTGACATTGTGTCTCCTTGAGGAGCGTGGTTCTGATTAAGGGAGGAACTCGAGCATCCGCTGGCCGGGCAGCACGCACCGTCCTGAACACTCGAGTTCGTCCCCCTGCTTGCTAAAACGGAAGAATTGAAAAAACTGGCTCATCACGGTTTGGAATCTTTTCTGCCTGACGGGATGTAATCCGCGCCTCGATCCCGGCAACTACAACAAATCAGAAGACTTTTCGCTCTTTCCGCACGGTTGACTTCAAAGGCGATCAGGGATACGCTCTTGGGCCAACGGGGCACGTGCTTGGGGGTGCTGTGGGCGCAACGGATGCTCGGCATGACGTTACGGAATTGCTCGTCCGCTGGAATCAGGGGGATGTTGCGGCCCGAGATGCCTTGATTCCCATTGTTTACGACGAACTGCGCCGCGTAGCGAAGAGGAAGCTTGCCGGACAGCGCAGTGACCATACCTTGCAGGCGACCGCTCTGGTCCATGAGGCCTATCTGCGCCTCGTCAACCGCAAGGCTGCGCAGTGGCGAGACCGAACTCATTTCTTTGCGTTAGCGGCGCAAATGATGAGGCAAATCCTTGTGGATCACGCGCGCACGCGCAACGCCGCGAAGCGCGGAGGCGGTGCTGTCACCGTGCTGCTGGACGACGAAGGCGGGGGAGCGGCTGAGAAGATCAATCTTGATCTGATTGACCTGGACGCGGCAATCAAGGGGCTAGCCTCCCTGGACCCGCGGCAAGCCCAGCTCGTGGAACTGCGTTTCTTCGGAGGACTTTCGATTGAAGAAGCCGCAACCGTGGTCAAGATCTCGCCAGCAACCGCAAAGCGGGAGTGGACCACTGCGCGGGTGTGGCTGCATCACGCCATGGAAAGCGGCATCGGAACATGACGCCGGAACGGTGGCAGCAGGTTAAGCAAGTGCTGGCGGCCGCGCTGGAACTTAGCCCCGAGGAGCGTGCGGCCTATCTCGACCGCAGCTATGCGACGGACGGGTCCTTGCGAGCTGACATCGAGCCCTTGGTAGCGTCCGGACAGCGGCTCAGAGAAGAGTTTCTCGGGCAAGACGATTTCGCCGCAGCCACCGGTGTCCTCCAAACCGGGGAAATGTCATGGGTAGGACGCCGCGTTGGCTCCTACAAGGTGGGCGAACAGATCGGCGAAGGCGGCATGGGGGAGGTGTACCGAGCCTTTCGCGCCGACGATCAATATCGAAAAGAAGTTGCACTCAAATTTGTCCGCGCCGGGCAGTTCGGCAGTTCCATTTTCGCTCGCTTCAAGAATGAACGCCAGATTCTCGCCGGCCTCGATCACCCCAATCTTGCGAAACTTCTGGATGGTGGCGCCACTGAGGAGGGCGTCCCTTACTTAGTGATGGAATTGATCGAAGGTCGACCGATCACTGAATACTGCACCACGAAAGCCCTTCCGCTGCGACAACGTCTGCAACTCTTTCTGCAAGTCTGTGCCGGAGTGCACTACGCACATCAGCACCTGATTATTCATCGTGATATCAAACCGCAGAACATTTTGGTGACCACCGATGGCATTCCGAAGCTGCTCGATTTTGGTATCGCCAAAATTGTCGAGCCCGCGTCTGCAGATACTCTCGGCGATCCCACGCTAACCGGTTTTCGCGCCTTGACTCCCCGCTATGCCAGCCCCGAGCAGATCAAAGAGGAAGCGATGACCACGGCCACTGATGTGTATTCACTCGGTGTGGTGCTGTATGAATTGCTCACCGGGCTAAGTCCCTACGAAGTGGCGAATGTTTCCACCCAGGATTTTTCCCGGATGGTCTGCGAGAAAGAGGTACAAAAACCAAGTGTCGCAGTTCTTCGCACTCAACGATCACCCGCGTCGGACGCGCTTCGCGAGATCCCGCCCGAAAAGCTGCGCAAACAGCTCAATGGCGACCTCGATACCATAGTGCTCATGGCTCTGCGAAAGGAGCCGTCTCGCCGTTACGCGTCTGTCAATGATCTTCAGGAGGACATCCGCCGCCACCTCGAAAATATTCCCGTGAGCGCGCGTAATGATACGGTATGGTACCGCGCGACAAAGTTCGTCATACGCCACAAGGCAGGAGTCGCCGCCAGCGCGGCGGTTGTTCTGATCCTGATAGCGGGACTCTTCATTACCATTCGCGCGGAACTCCGTGCAAAACGACGCTTCGACGATGTCCGCGCCCTGGCCAATTCCCTCATCTTCGATGTCCATGACTCCGTCAAAGACTTGCCAGGTTCGACGCCTGCCCGAAAAATCATCGTGGATCGAGCTCTGCAATATCTGAATGTGCTGGCGACGGAATCAGCCGGCGATGTGGGACTTCAGCGAGAACTGGCTACGGCCTACGAGAGAGTCGGGGCCGTGCAAGGCGACTATCTTGAAAACAACCTCGGCGATTTCGAGGGGACGCTCGCCAGCTACAAGAAGGCCCTTGAACTCCGGAAACAGATCAGCGCCGCCTCGAACGACTGGAACGACCGGCTGGCGCTGGCACAAGGCTATCGCCTCGTGGGCCACCAGCTCTGGGCCAATGGCGACCCACGCGGAGCGCGGGATCCGATCTCCCGCGCAATCGCCCTCTCAGAATCGCTCAACAGAGACCAACCGAATAACGTGAAGATCATCCACGAACTGGGTTTCGACTATGAGGTCTCCGGAAGAACCGGATATCCCGGCGATCCATTGGCGGCCCAAAAAGTGATCGATGATTATCGTCGCGCGCTGGTCCTCGGCGAAATTTTGCTCAAGCTCCAACCAGAGGACGTTAACACGCTGTACGGCTATTCCATCGATTTGAGCGACTTGGGCACAAAGCTGGAGGCATCCGATCCGCAAGAAGCTCTGAAGAACTATGAGAAGCAGCTGGAGATTGATCGCAAGCTCACGCAGCTTTCGACAAACATTCGGTATCGGCGCGGTGTTGCGATCGCCTATGGCTCCATCGCCAGCGTATACGACGATCTGGGTGACTATCCGCGTGCGGTTGAAAACGACCTGAAGGATCTGGCGATTTATCAGGATCTAGTCAGCACTGACGCAAAGAATGCGTTACTCCGGCAGGGGCTCGCCATCACATATGCGAACACGGCTGGTGCTTGCGTTCGCGCGGGCCAACTCGCATCGGCAATGGATTACTCGAATCGCGCGCTTGAGATAATTCGACCGCTGGTCTCGTCGGGACCGAAGAACGCCTTCCAGCAATACGTCTTTGCAGCAATCCTGGTGGTTCGCGGCACGGTCCTGACCGCCGCCAAGCAACCGGAGGCCGCCAAGACGGAACTTGAGCACAGCCGTTCCATCTACGAATCCTTATTCAAAGCCGGCAGCATGAACCATGTGAACGTGGCGGCAGCCGATGTCAAGCTGGGAGAGGCACTTACCAGTGGGGGACGCGATCAGGAAGCGGCCGCTTCTTTTCATGAGGCCTTGATCATTGTCGAACCGCTGGTGTCGGCCGAGCCCGCCGATCTTGATGCGCTGTATGCGGCAGCAGACGCTTACTTCGGTCTCGGCGAGCTTAGCGCGAATGCAGCGCGGCATCCCGGCGTGACCGCGGCGCGGCGAAAGTCGTCCTGGACAGAAGCGCGGTCCTGGTATTTGCTGAGCCAGAACACCTGGCGCCGTATTGAGCATCCCAATCACACAGCTCCCAACTTCTTCCACGCGGGCGACCCAATCGTTGTTGCCAAAAAGATAAAGCTGAGTGAGACAGCACTCTCTTCCTTAGATTAAGGCGCTCGTTTCGTCTCTTTTTCGCCGGGTGGTTTAGCGGCGAGGCAGTCCCTTTGCCGAGGCCTCGGATCCAGGTGGTTCACGGAACGGTTCCACGGAAATGCGCTCGTAACACACTTCCAGCACGGTCAAGCGTTCTGTACCGCCCGGCAATTGAAGGACTACGCTGTCACCCGCTGCCGACTTCATCAGCGCCCGTCCCAGAGGTGACACCCAACTGATGTGGTTGCGGTTGAGATCGATTTCGTCGGTGCCCACGATGCTCACCACTCGCTCCACTCCCGTGGAATTGGCATAGCGCACGGTCGCTCCGAAGAATGCCCTCGTCGCCGCCTGCCCCGCTCTCCGAGCTTCCGGGTCTACCACTTCCGCGGCTTCGATTCGCTTGGTGAGAAAGCGAATCCGCCCATCGATCTGCCGCAGCCGCCGCTTGCCGTACCGATAGTCGGCGTTGTCACTCCGATCGCCGTTGCCGGCAGCCCACGCCACCACCTGCGTCACGGCCGGGCGTTCCCGGGTGAGCAGAAACCGGTGCTCATCTTTGAGGCGCTCGAGGCCGCTCGGCGTGATGTAGTTCTTGACCGGCGTCGCGGGCTCGTCCGCTTGTGGTTTTCTCGTAAACCCTTTTCGCATCTCGTAGTCTTTCTAGCGTGAATCCAGTCGGTGCGCCAATGAACGCGAGCAACCGGGCAACGGCAAGTCGCGCTAAGCCGATCTGTTAGATTTCTTTTGGGCTCGGAGTCGCGCGAAAGCGCCGGCCGGTGCCGATTGCGCACTAACGGAGCAACACTATGATAAACAAAACGTTTAACCAATTCTCCCGTCGAAAATTCCTGGGCGCGGTTTGCACAACAAGCGCAACAACTCTGCTATCCAGTGCGCCGGGCTTTGGGGCATACGCGTCCTCCCAGAACAGCAGTTCATCAGACGGGGTACCAGTTTCCAGTGGCAAAGGGCGCATCGTCGACATGCATGTGCACTTCGATGCGAAAAATCCAAATTACATTGCAGATTTCCTGAAGGTGTCGGAGCGACTGAATCTAACTGCCCTGATGTTAACTCCGTTTGAGAATCGAAAAGTAGTCGCCGAAGCGGCAAAGCAGCATCCGACCAGGATCATCCCGTTTGGGTATGTGAATTTGGACGCTCCAGATGTGGTCCAGCAAGTGGAAGAACTGCACAGCATGGGATTCCGTGGGCTTGGCGAACTCGAGTTCGTTAAGAAACCATACATTGATCCAAGTTATTTTCCGGTTTACGAACGAGCCAACGAGTATGGGTGGGTGGTGCTGTTTCATACCGGCATAGTACTGAGAAAAAATTTTAACGAACCCGAAGATGTGGCGTCCGGGCGGATGCGGCCGATTCATCTGGAGGAGATCGCACGTCGATTCCCGAAGATAACCGTGCTTGGAGCCCATTGCGGCAACCCGGAGTATCAATGGGCTGCCGAGATCGCGCGCTGGAATTCGAACGTGTTCTTTGACCTCAGCGGCTCGAGTTTGACGAAGATGCAGCGGCGGTTGTCTACATTCCGGGAGATTTTCTGGTGGACCGGCGAAGGCGATTCCGAAGTGAAAACTCCGGACAACGATCCCAACGCGTTTGTGAAGCTTGTGTTCGGATCGGACACCGGTTTGGAAGGCATCGAGAACGTTGTAAAGCAGTATCACGCGTTGTTCGATGCGTGCGAGGTTCCGGAGCCCACCCGGAACCGAATTATGGGAGGAACCCTAATCAAGTTGCTAAGTTTGCCGAGTTAAGCAAAGACTTCCGGAATGTTTGTTTCGGTATCCGCATGCTTGGGAGAATCAGTACTCAAGCCGGCTTGTGCGAATCGATTCCAGAAAATCCTGGATCACGGGCAAGCGGGATGCACCCCCAAAAAGAAGGATTGCCCTACCGAGTCGCCCCCGCTGGCGCTCCGCCGAAGTCGCGCGTCATCCGCGCAAGCAAAGCATCAAAGCGCGAGTCGCCGTGCAAATGCCTCAGTCGCGGCTCCCGCGCCAAATAAACCAACCACGGTGAGCGTTCCGCAAACGCCTGCTCCAGTAATGCAAAGAATTGATCGCGGTCGCCGAGCGCTTCGTAAATCAATCCCAACTCATAGGGCGCAACGTACCGTTCCGCGGATAGCGCAGTGAGCCGCTCCAGCGTGCGAAGCGCATCCGCCCGATTGCCGTTGACTGCCTGCGCGTGCCCAAGAGAGCTGACGTGCACACTCGCGCCCGAGAGTTCCGCCCCTTTTCGGATGACTGCTACCGCTTCGCCGGTCGCGCCTGTGCCGAGGTGAGCCCAACCCTGAAAAATGCGGTTCCACGAGAAGCCTGGGTCATTGGCCAACGCACGCCCTGATTCGCTGAGAGCTTGATCGAAGTTGTGCGCCATCACGTGATGCCACATGAGGTGAAGCTGTGACATTGGATCCGCGGGATCGACGTTCAGGTAGATTTTGCTCTCCGCCAGCGACTCCTCCATGCGTCCCGCTGCCACCAACAGATGCGAATACCAATGGTGCGCCGGCCCGTAACGCGGATTGAGCCGGATTGCCTCCGAAAACAACCGCTCGGCCTCCGGAATCTCCCAGCGGTAGTGGAGCAGCGCGTAAGCCAGCGCCGCATGCGCCTCGGCCAGTTCCGGCTTCAGGCGAAGCGCCTGCTCTGCATACGAGATCCCCTTTGGAAAACCCTCACCTGGCGCAAGCACACCGCCCTCCCAGCTCGCGAGCGTGTTGTAAGCATCCGCCAGGCCCGTGTACGCAAGGGCATACGTCGGATCGCGCTTGACCGCCTGTTCGAAGTAGGCAATTGCCTCCATCGTCCCCGCCGGGCGCCTTCCCCAATGATGGCGGCCCTTCAAATACAGCGCGTACGCTTCCGGGTCTTCCGAATGGCGCGCCGCCGAGGGGAAGCGGGCGCCCAGCAACTGTGGGCGCAGCTTGTCGACAATCGCAGCCGTGATCTCATCCTGCACTTCGAACACGTCCGTCATTTCCCGGTCGTACCGCTCGGACCACAGGTGACGACCGTCGTTGACGTCGATCAACTGAACCGTGATCCGGAGCCGGTTACCGGCACGCCGAACACTTCCGTCGAGGATCACACCTACATTCAACCGCCGCCCAATTTCGCGAATATCCAACCCGTGCCCGCGCAGGGCGGCGGCCGACGTTCGTGCGATCACGTGCAGGTCGTCATTCAGACTCAGCGCGTGGATCAGTTCCTCGGCCAGTCCGTCGCCGAATTGTTCGCCATCGCCACTCGCGCTAAAGGGCAACACCGCGATCGAAGAAGCCGGACTCGTGTTGGCCCTCACCGTCTCGGGGACGGCTCCGGCGCCGCCACCGCGAAGTGCCTCGAGCAGCTCCGTCATCGACTGGTAGCGCTCCGCAACCTGTTTCCGCAGGCACCGCAGGATGATTTGTTCCAACCACACGGGGACACGCGGCTGGACCCGCGACGGTGGCGGTGGATCATGCAGCGCGATTTCGTGCATTGTCGATAGCAGGCTGGCGGCCCTGAAAGGCAGCTGGCCCGTGACAGCTTCGTAGAGGACCGAGCCGAAGGCAAAAATATCTGACCGCGCATCGAGCGGCTCACCGCGCGTCTGCTCGGGAGACATATAGGAAACCGTCCCCACCAACGTTCCCGGTATCGACTGTCCCGCATCGAGCGAATCGGCTCCCACCGGAGTCAGCTGTTTGGCCAGCCCGAAATCGAGGACTTTTACTTGGCCGTCGTTCGTGACCATAATGTTCGCGGGCTTGATGTCCCTGTGAATCAATCCCGCAGCATGCGCAACCGCCAGCGCGCCGGCGAGTTGGATCCCATAACCGCCGGCCTCAGAAATCGGCATGCCCTCAGGACGGATCAACTCCTTGAGCGTCTTACCCGCCACATACTCCATCACCAGGTAATCCACTCCGCCATCGCTCACCATGTCGTGCAGCGTGACAATATTCGGGTGATTCAGCTTCGAGGCCGCCCGCGCCTCCTGAAGGAAGCGTCTCTTTCGATCCGGATCCGCGACATGCGTCGCGGGCAGCACCTTAATCGCCACCGTCCGGTGAAGCCGCGTGTCGAGGGCGCGGAACACCACTCCCATGCCGCCGAAGCCGATTTCTTCAAGAATGTGGTAATGTCCAAACGCAACGCCCTTCAAGTCAGGCCTCGGCGCATCTGCCGCCGTGACGCGCCCAACGCTGCCGGTGGTCTCCTGGCCCGCAAATGCTGGCTGCTCGATGAAGCTGGCAGAGTCGCTGTGATGAGCGAGCAGCGATTCCACCTCGCGGCGAAGATCCGCATCCCCAGCGCACGATTCTTCAATCACGGAACTGCGCCGGCTTTCGTCCGCCTCGAGAGCCTTGTGAAAAATGCTTTCGACTTTGCTCCAGCGCTCAGGTTTCATCGGATCTCTTTTCGCTCAGTTCGCGCATGAGCCACGCCTTGGCCAACCGCCAATCCCGCGCCACCGTGTCGGGTGAAACCTTCAATACTTCCGCAGTTTCTTCAACGCTAAGGCCGCCAAAGAAGCGCATCACTACAACCTGGCTCTTACGGTCGTCCACTTTCGCCAGCTGATTGAGAGCATCGTCTACAGCGACCAAATCAGTGGAGGGTTCCGGAGAAATTGCCAGAGCATCGTCCAATGAGATCGCTATTACTCCATCGCCGCGTTTGTGCCGTCGCCGGGCACGGGCCTGGTCCGTGAGAATGCGCCGCATTTGTCGCGCACACAGCGCGAAGAAATGCGCCCGGTTCTGCCAGTCAATCGGCTTCAGGTCGGAGAGACGCAGATACAGCTCATTGATCAGCGCCGTCGTCTGTAGCGTATGGCCGTCGCGTTCCCGTCCCATGCAACGTCTGGCGGCCAGATGTAGCTCGCGATAAACCTGGGGAGTCAGCTTGTCCAGGGCGCCTTCGTCGCCCCGGCGCCATGCCTGAAGCAGCTGGGTGATCTCGTGTCCGAGAGCATCGTCCATCCAAAATCCCCGGGCCGGAGGAGTGGCCAATTGCCGTAAACAGTACCACACTACCGGCAGTTTCAGCCCAGATCAGCCGCCCAAGAAAGCTCCCTCGCGCGCTTACAGGTTTGCGCCGCAGTTCTCGCTATATGAAGTGAAGGCAAACAACAGGCGCGGTGAGAACGAAAACCGCGCCCCAAAAAACAAGGAGAAACGGACATGAAATCGACATTCAAGAAGGGGTACCCACGTTTTGTGGCCCTGCTCGCTGTGGTAGTTATCGTGGCGATAGGAGCCGCCCAGGCAAGTGGCGGACGAGACAGTGACGGTCGACTGGCCCAAATGGCTGAATTGGAACAGCAGATTCACGTTACCTTTCACGCGGCAGTCAGTGTGCACGATCCAGTGAATGGGGATTCGCCAGAAGTGATAACTAAGCGGATCCGCGAGGCACTCTCGATCTGGACCAAAGACGCCGAACTCACGGTTATCAGCACTACCGCCGCGGCAGGAAATTATGTCGGCAACGGCGATCCGGATGATCCCGCAAGTTGCCCTACACCCTCGGGCGACACGTCTGCCACCGGTCAACAGGGCACTCTGTGCACGTTCTTCAAGTATGTTGCCGGCGGGTTGCAGATAGCCAATAAGTTTGTCTCGCTGTCCCCGGCGTACAAAACGAAGTATGTCCCTATAAAGGATAATGACGGCCAGTGGAAATCATCGGTGTATTTCGAATGCCATTACTTCGATGTGTCATTGGATCCAACCACCGGCCTGCCGTCCTGGACAGCCAAGAGCCACGTAGACCTTGATGGTGAAGCCAAGAAAATCGACGGGCGGTGGTTATTGACGAAGGTCAGCTCATCCGCCGTTTCAGTTCCGGTTCCGTGAAGCAAAACACCCGATGCACGCGCTCGCCAGGGGCGCAGCGCGTGCATCGGGAATCCAACTGGCCCCGCTCAGCTCCGTGAAGAAATGGTCTTGAGGGGCGAAGTGTTCCTGTAGGAACACAACGTCATGACGGAATGGGGCAGACGGTATCATCATGACAGCTAACCCAAAGAAAATACGCCGGGAAACGCCCCGTCGTCCCCATATTCGGTGGCGGGTGGCCCATCCTTGCATTGCACCATTCCCACGCAGGGTGCGCAATCCTTGCGTTTCTTGCAACGGTGGGCGGCGATGCTGCTGGCGCAACCCTTGTCCGTTCTACACTACCCGTTGTGTATGCCGTCGTCGTACCCGCCCTTCGCAAAGTACGCGAAGGACGGGGCACCCGCATCTGTGGTGGCTTCTGCAGTTTGAAGGCCGGGCCACCCGCCGATGAAGATTCGCGCGGCAGTATGTAGCGTTCAAAATCCTTCGAGGGCGAGAACCGTGATAGGCCCACCCTTTGCGATGCACCTGCAAAGGATGGGCCACCCGGCTGGTGTCTTGAGCTTTACTTCTTGGGCCGCGACTCCGGCGGCACAAGACCTGCGAGGCGGTAGTACACAACGAGCTGGCCGTAGTGTTCACCGCTGTGTTCGATGAGGCCGTACGCTATGTCGAGAACGCGCGCTTTCTGGTCAGGGGAATAAACAACCTCCGTGGTCATGCCTTTTTCGCCTTTCGACTGGATGGCGGCTGCGCCATCGGCGAAGGATTTCTTGACGAACGCAACGATGTCGGCCTTGGTCTTGTATTGCTCGCGCTTCGGATCTTCTGCCGCCTGAGGCTCCTTCCCCATGACGGGATTGGTGAAGAAATAGTTTGCTCCTGCCGCGTGCAGCAACTGCTCGGCGAAGCTCCGCTCCGCGGGTGTCGGCTTGAAGTCGTATTTGTCCTCGGGAAAATCTTCAGCCATCGCCGTCAGCTTGCGGCCAATCTCATTCCAGGAATCGAGCACGACTTTCAATTCCGGATCGGCAGGTTTGACGGCTGCATCTTTCTTCATCGCGTCTTTCTTCATCGGATCCTGGGCATGGGCGGGAAATGCGAATGCCAGCAGGACGATAGCGAGAAACGGTATTCTTTTCATTTCTTCCTCCACGATTCTTTCTCCACGATTGTTTGTCCAGGAAAGAGTTTTGCGAATCAAAGCTTCCAACTTCCTATTTCGCCTGCGCCAGCTTCGTAACCACCGCGGCAACTTTCTCGAGTGTCTCGATCCAGCCCTCCAGTTGACCGCTATTTTTTGCGCTCGCCATGGGTTCATTTCCCATGTAGGTGAGTTTCGTCTGGCCGTTCCCGAGATCCTCAAAGAGGGTCACGTCGTACGCACCGTCGATAGCCTCATCTTCTATCCCTAATTCCGCAGGCTCAATCTTGTTTCCCTTCGAGTCGGAAAAGTACATGGAGGAAACGATCTTTTCGAGGGGAACAATCTCGTGGTATTCCACCGCATTCCAGCCCTCCTGCCCATCCGGCGTTCTCATGCAGAGGAGAGATTTTCCTCCCACGCGAAAATCCATCTTGCAAACAGGCGAAGTAAAACCCTTCGGTCCCCACCACTGCATCACGTACTTCGACTCCGTCCACGCCTTCCAAACCAATTCGCGTGGGGCATCAAAAACTCTAGTGACGACCATCCGCTCGGTCTCGTTCACTGTGCTTTTTGTCATCTCTGACCTCCTCTTTCTTCATTTGATCTTTCTTCATTTGATTCACAACTACCTCAAGCTTGTCGAAACTCTCTTCCCAGAATCGGCGATAGCTAATCGCCCAGTCGCTGACCGTCTTGATCGCCGCCGGCCTAAGGGTGCACACACTCTCCCGTCCACGCTTCGTCTTGATCACAATCCGCGCCCGCACCAGGTAGGCGATATGTTTTGAAATCATCTGCTGCGAGAGTGCAAACGGTTCCGTCAATCCATGCACAGAGGCAGGCCCATGCGAGAGTCGTTCGATCATTGCCCGCCGGGTCGGATCAGACAAAGCCGCAAAAGTTGTACCTAATCTATCCACAACCATATGGTAGTGGATTATCTGTCAGTGTCAAGTGGGAAGTTTGCGATCCCTGATTTCTGCAGCGGGATTCCGCGTGCCAGAACGGTTTGGCCTGCTCAAACTCGTGAAGCAAGATAAATGAAGCGGATTTAATGAAGCGGATTTAAGGAGTTTTGGAAGCGCCTTGGATTGTGTCCGGTGCCGGCTTGCCGATTTCGCTACCGGTGACTTCGCGACGTTCGTTTAGTGCGCCATCGGGAATTACCACCGCCACCCAAGGCGTTTGCGGCGAGACTAAATGGGCATGCCAGACGGCCTCTCGAACTCCTCCAGAAGTCAGATCGATCTCCCGCTCGCCAGATTCCTTCAGGGTGAGATTGTCGCTCCGTAACGTGAACGTGTGACGACCAGCGCCTTCGGCCGAGACTCGCAATACGATTTCATTGCGCCCGAGGTCCTGAGAGACCACACTGAAGTCGAGCACGCGGTCAGGACGCAGATCGATATCATAGAATCCGCCCGGGAGAACGGTAACGCTGGTGTGGGCTGAACCCTGCCGCACATCGTAGCGACCTTCCGGCAAATGAATATCGAATTCGCCGTCCCGCGAACTCGGTGCCGCGGTTGTTACCTGACCACTCTTTTGTTCGCGGAACGTCACCGGTTCGCGGCTTCCAGGATTGGCCTTTCCCCGCACGGTGGCGACCACACTGATATCCTCCATCAACCATATCCACTGCCCAACCGGTTGAGTCCAGACCTCTTTATAGGTCCAGCAAATTTGGGTGGGCCAGTAGGGGGCGTCGCCAAAGCCTTTGGTTTCAATGCCAACCGGAAGCGCGCCAACCATTTGACCAGACCGAACGCTGTACAGCGGCGTCCAGTCGTATCCCTCGCCGTACATCACGCTGGCGGCAAAAGGATTGCGGCCGACCAGCCATTGCGCCTGTTTCTGGGCTAAGTTTTCGGCTTCCAAATCGCCTCGCAGCTGTCCCGCCGCCGAGAGCGCTTTGGCCTCTGAGAGCAGAACGCTGGAGTTGCCACGAAAATCAAACCAGACTGGAAATCTGCGCAGATAGTTCTCGCCACCCAGCGGAATTCCGCGCCGCACTTCCTGCACATAAGCATCGCGGTCCGCGGCCCGAAGCGGCGTCCAATTCTTGGCTTCGGGGATAAGGCGCGCTTCGCTCTCGCGATATACAGCCGCCGGCAAAACCGCATAAGGCTCATCGACGACAGCGGCTGATTTCAAATAGTACTGTGAGTGCAAGACGACGGCCGAGTACCACTTCATCCACTTGTCATGGTCAGGAAAGGCTTCACATAGACGGATGAGAGCAACGATCGGTTCTTGTTCCTGACCGATATGAAAACGATGAAACAGATTGTCTCGTTTTGGGCTGGCATAGAAATAACCGGTCAACGGAATCGTCCACGGTTGCATGGTGCGCTCCTGAGAGTTGAGCACCATGTCTCCCAGGACGATGGCTTCCTGCGCATAATGATCGTCGCCAGTCGCCAGATAAAGTTCGACCGACGCTACCACGCCAAATGAGATCCGCTCTAACTCGTCCTGCGCCCCGTAGACTTCAGCCAGCGGCGCTGCCGTCTTCAAGCCTTCGACAGCGTATTTCCAATCTTCTTGCGCAATCACCAGGCTGCGGTTCGCCAACTCTGGATCGGTATCCTTCAAGACACGTGCCGCCAGGGCTTCGACCCCGCTTACCCGGAAATTCCATTCGGGGTTGTTGACGGCTTGGCCGAATCGATCGTCGGACGTTCCCATAATTCCATCAGTCCAATAACTCACCAACTGGCCGGTGCTGCGATAGCCGCCGCCAAATCGCGTTTTGAGCACCCAATTCAAGCCCCACCGCGCTTCGGCCAGCAGACGATCGGAGAGGACGGGATCTTCGTGGTGTTGCCTCAGACGGTCTGCCAGCGACAGCAGGGCGTACACCATTCCCGGAGTATTTCCGGTCGCTGAGAGATCCCCGGCATCGTGGTATCCACCGTTGACGACGATGCGCTCGTCGCCATGCATTGTGTAGATATCCTGATGGCACCTGCCGTGAATACCCGGAATTTCGGTTCCGCAGCGCTCGCTGTACATGAAGTTGATCGACTTCCAGATGCTGTCGAGCCAGGCGTCGTCTCCAATGCGAAATGAGCGAGTCAGGGTTTCGCCAGCTTTGAGCGCGTAGGTTCCCGGCGCATGTACCTCGGAAAAATCCAGCACTTGATAGTTGCCCAACGCAGTCGTGGTTTGCGTGACCGGTTTGGTCAAGACGATCTGTCCGGTTTGAGTGTTAATGACAGAGAATCCGTGGGCTGTCAGATCGCTGGCGATCGCGGATTTCGAGGACCCTGACGTATAGCCGCTATGGCTGAATGCGATCTTCCCTGGTGCAACATCCCATCCTTCCACGTGATCGGCCACCACGCTTTCTAATTCCAGTTGATCAATATCCAGAATCGTTTGATCACCGGGGTCGGGAAGTTTCTTAGGGAGGCTGTATGCAAAATCGAGTGCAGTGACACGATCGCGATCGAGCGGAGCGATTTCCCACACGACATGATTCCAGACACGGTTCTTGAGAATGATCGATTCATGTCGCCCCTCGTTGTATTGGTCCGGCAATTTGTGCGAGCCGTCATTGTGCAGCACCAGGGAACAAGAAATCGCGGGCGCACCAACGATCTCGGGGTAGACCCAGAGCGAGATGCGGTTGTACCGGCTCCAGTCTTCGCCAGAAAACTTTCTCGTCGTGACAAGATCTTCCCACTCCCCGCTACCGTCAACCTGGGCGACATTGGTAGTAGAGCGGATTCGCAACGAATGCCGGCCTTCTTTGACGTGGACGTCCGTCAATGTCATCTCTCCCAAGCCGGCAAAAGACCAGGTGGAGAGGTCTTCCATGCTGTCGAGCAGACGCGAATCGAGGACCTTCTTGTTCAGCCATCGGAATTCAGCGCCGTCTTCATACGTCGCCTGCATTGGCATCTCGGGAGCAGTTTGCTGTGCCGTGAGAGACACGCTCAGACAAAAGGTGCTCAGGAGTGCAGCAATACCGAACCGGAGCATCTTGATCGCCCATCTGCTCGATATTAACTTGATCTCCATGATCGCCCCTCGTGCCTAACCCCGGCTGGCATCTTGCAGAACGTCACGGAGACGCTTCGCGACTATCATTTCTTCGCCCGGCTGGAGCATCCAAACACCAACGACGACGGTATTTGGTCCGCCCGGTAATCCCGCACTCGCGGGTGCACCTCCGGTGGATGGATTCAGCTCAATCCGCGGTTTTCCTCCCCGCATCTTTTGCATGACCTCCGCGCCTGTGATCTTGACTCGATTCTGGTCGTAAGTGACGAGCAGGTGCGGAACATGATTGGCAACTTCAGGAATAAAGATTTGAGTCTGTACCGTTGGAATCGCGCTCAGCTGTCTCGCGATACGATCGGCCCGCTGCCGGCATTGTGCTTCTATGGCAGCGTCATCCTGCTTGAGGAACCAGTCCACGGCTGCGACCAGACCCACGATTTCCTCTTTCGCTACTTTCATCCCGCGCCCGACCGTGTTTGAGTTTGGTGAATTGTTTTTCGTGGCTGCGTCGATCAGATCCTTTCTCCCCAACAGCAAGCCGGTGCACTGCGGTCCCCGGAGTCCCTTTCCTCCGGAGAACGTCACGAGATCAAATCCCATCTCTGTGTACTTCCATAGGTTGGAAATGGGCGGGACATCGGCGGCAGCGTCATTGAAACAGGGCACGCCGTGGCTGTGGGCGACTCGAATCCAATCTTCCCGGCTGATCTTCCCGCCACCTGCGTTGAAAAAATGGGCCATCACGGTACGTTCAGTGAACGCCTGTTCGTACTGTTGAAGAGTCTCCACCTCCACAAAGAGAATGCCGCAATTGCGGAGAGCATGGTCATAGTCGTAACGATGAGCTTTCTGGACGATGACCTCATTCTTAAGCGAAGACATATCCGTTGGAATATCCAGAATGGGCTGCTCATTTCCCATGGTGATACATGCTGCGGTTCCCACCGAGAGCGCCCCGGCTGCGCCGGAAGTAACGAGAGCGGCCTCACATCGAAGCCGTTTGGCCAGATACGCTCCGGACGCTTGGAGGAGTTCATTGAGATTTACGGGGCGTCTGGCCGCGAGCTCGATCGCGGCCCGCACCTCGTCGGGCATGGTGGAAGCTGAAAGTACCGTATAGGTACCCGCAGCGTTGATAAGCGGAGTCACACCCAGCTTCTGGTAGTAGTCCGTGACGGCAGGCGCGGATTTGGCTGATCCCTGAGCCTCTAGACTTGGAATTCCTGAAAGCGCTACGCCTCCCGCGAGAACCGCTTGCGCTCCGTTGC
Source organism: uncultured Acidobacteriaceae bacterium (assembly GCA_963719575.1). GTDB lineage: Bacteria > Acidobacteriota > Terriglobia > Terriglobales > Acidobacteriaceae > Sulfotelmatobacter. Next base: position 762,903 of record CAVRCN010000009.1, on the reverse strand, counting down.
CCAGGAGCTTTCGCCGAGTCATGTGCCGCATAGTTTGTCTCCTTCAACCACATCTGACAGTTCAGAGTTCAGTCGCGCGGGTAATCGTCTGCCCTGGCGGGTAGCGAGTTGCCGCGATCCGGAGTCGTGAAATACTGCGGGCGCGCTTTTTCCCATTCGACCATGCTGAGACCGGAAGGATCGTACAAAATGCGTCCCGCGCGGATCGTCATGCGGGTCGTCAATCGTACATTGCCATCCATCTTTGCGACGCCGCAATCGATGTAGCCGAAACGTCCCTTCAATAGCTCAAGAACTGCTATGTCCGCATCCTTGCCTACCGATAGTGTTCCGAGTTCCGGCCTGTGGATCTCGGTGGCCGGATTCACGGTTGAGCGGCGAATGACGTCATCCAGTGGCACACCCATGGCTAAGAATTTTGACATCACATCGTTCATGCTGACAGTCGTGTAATTGCCAGTATGCAAGTCGGTAGAGAAGGAATCCGGAATAAATCCCTGCTTCTCAGCAGGCACCGCATTGCGAAACCAGAAGCTGCCACTTCCGTGTCCCACATCAAAAATTACGCCGCGGGCGCGGGCTTCGGCCATGATGGGATTGATCTTGCCATCGGCAAGAATAATGGGAAATTGCTGGGCGAAGACGTGGGTGTGTATGTCCCCCGGCCTCATTTTCTTTAATATCAAGTCCGCGTAAGTCCTCTCCGGCCGCGGCCAGAAATCGAACATGACGGGAACATTGGCGAGCGTGCCGCATTCAATCGCACGGTCGACTGCCGCCCAGGGCACATGTTCCGCATCCCACGGCTCTTGCGTCCAGAAGTGGGCGGTCTTTACTCCCACAATGACGTCTCGGATATTTCTTAATCGTGGCGGCGCAAAGCTTCGGGTCCATCTCGTCCAGGCTCTGTTCGAGTCCGCCGTTCATTCCATTGGCCTCGATGTTCAGAAAAGCGAGCACTCGCACTTTGGCTTTGTCAATGACCTCTTCCTTTTCCACGAGAAAAGTCTCGGCGCCCGCGGAACCTGCATCCACGATGGTAGTCACTCCTGACTCCAGTGCCAGATCTGCTGCAATTCCCAGAGGCATAGCATGTGCTCGCGCGTCAGGGGCGAACCAGTTCAATGGCGCCCCTCCGTGGCCGACATGGTAGTGAATATCGACGAGTCCGGGTGTGACATAAAGCTTTGATGCGTCCACAACCTTACCTGCCTGCTCACTCGGAATGTTCTTCTCCACTGCAGCAATTTTGCCTTGGAAAACAGCAACGTCTCGCACTTCATCGATGTGATTGGCAGGATCGATTACATGGCCGCCTTTTAACAGCAAGTCATAATGAGCGACTTGCGCAGACATCACGACAGGAATGTTGAAGGCGATTACGAAAACAGCGCCGATAGCGAAAACAATCTTCATCCAGATCTGCATAGGGCCTCTTTGTTTTTTGTCGAAGCGAAAGTGTACTCAGTACGAACGGGATTGTCATCATTTCCTGTGAATGAAATTCGCCGCGGTTGTAAGAAGATTGCCGCTAGCGTAATCTGATCGCGGTTTTTGCTTGGTCTTACAAGAATTAGACTCCGGATCGGGAAAGCAACGACGTATGGATCGCCGTACTTTTGTTAAGGTCGGTTGCATTGGAAGCGCCTCGCTGCTGATGCAGGGGTTGGATCCGACGATCCGGGCAGAGTCGGCTCCGGTTGCGGTGCCCCCTATCGAACTCCATGGCCTGCCAGACTACAAACCTTCCCCTCTGGGCATTCCGGGATTATTTCCAGGCCGCGTGATCGAGGTCCGTGACCCAAGCGCCATCGCTCGCAATCGCGTTTCACAGCCGATCGTGCGTCAAATGCTGGAGCACGCGATGGAGGAGTTGACACAAGAGAAGTCCGCGCAGGCGGCCTGGGCAAAATTTATTAAACCGAACGACATTGTTGGAATCAAGATCAACCCATCAGGTGCGCCTGCCTGCTGCTCCTCTCCCGAGATTCTGCGCGAGATCATCACTTCAGTTCAGACGGTTGGCGTTCCCGCACGCAACATTCTGGTTTATGACCGATATTCGTACGAAATGGACATCGGCAGCTATCAAACCCTTCTGCCTCCGGGGGTTCGCGTTGTCGGTATTCAGGACGCCTTCGTGGATGCTGCCGGTTACGATCCGAATATTTATTGCGCGGCTAACTTTTTCGGCGAATGGGAAACCCGCTCCTACATGGCAAGTATCGTGGGTGAAGTAGTCACCAAGATCATCAACGTGCCTACCATGAAGGACCACTCTGCAGCTGGAGTCACTGGAGCTCTCAAGAACCTGGCTTACGGCACATTTAACAATGTGGCGCGGACACATCGAGCGCCCTACTCCTTTACCAACCCGCTGATCGGGCTGATGTGCACGGTGGAACCCTTACGTTCCAAATCTGTGCTGCACATCATGGACGGGATGCGGCAGGTGTGGCACGGGGGTCCGCTCACCCAAGTCCAGGATTTTATTGATCAGACCGGAAAGCTGCTCGTGGCAACGGACCCGGTTGCCTTGGACACCATCGAATTGGAGGCCATTGAAAAGAAGCGCCGCGAACAAGGCGCGCCTTCCGTGTGGCAACACGACCCGAACAGCATCACCACAGATAACAATGTCTTTTTTCACGACGCAGCGAAAAATCTTTTTTTTCGCCAACCAGGACACATTGCAGCGGCAGGGAAACTCGGCCTTGGCATCGCCGACCTGAAGCAAATTGATCACCGTATCCTCTCGGCCTGAACTGATGACAACGGAAACAGCCAAGTCCAAAGCCCAGGGAGACTGGCCCACACTGCTCAAGGACAACAGCCGGACAGGGGGTCAGGGACAACGTCAAGCACATGCGCCGGAACGAACGGCTTGGCAATTTCGTGCCGGCAGCGCCGTGCGTTCCGCACCGGTACTTTACGGTGGAATCTTGTATGTCGCGTCTGTCAATGGAGTACTGCACGCCATCGACGTAGTCACAGGTAGATCAAAATGGAAATTTCAGGCGGCGGGTCCGGTTCACTCGACACCCTCGCTTTCCGAAAATCGAATCCTGTTCGGGTGTGATGACGGCAAAGTCTATGCAGTGGATAAAGATGCCGGAAGCAAGCTGTGGGAAGCGCCGACCGGAGCTGAAGTCTGGGCTTCTCCGGTGGTTCGCGGCGGAGTTGTCTTTTTCGGAAGTGCCGACGCGCGAGTTTACGCTGTTGAAGCGACAAGCGGGCTGACACTATGGGCCCAGGAACTTGGCGGAAGAATCTATTCCACTATTTATGCCGCCGAGCAGCACCTCTACCTCGGATGCGGAGACGGCAAAGTGTACTGTCTCGACCCCTCATCCGGAAAAACATTGTGGAGCACGCTCACGGAGAATGGTATCGACTCATCTCCGGCACTGGCCGGGGACCTGCTCCTCATCGGCTCTGAGGACTTTTGGTTTTATGCTATAAACACCGCCACTGGAGAAGTACGCTGGAAGTATGAAACAGGACTAGGCATCGCGTCGTCACCGGCTGTTTCGGGCGATCTGGCAGTCATCGGCAGCAAAGACGGCTATTTATATGCATTGGAGACTCAGACCGGCCGCTTGCGCTGGAGAACCACCGTGGGTGAAGTAGTGACCGCGCCTCCAGTGATCGGCGACGGTGTTGTCTGCGTTCAGGCGGGCGGAACATTCGCACTGGATAGCACGACAGGCAGTGTCGTGTGGAGAGCTGCTCTTGCGGGATCAGTTCAGTCGGTTCCTGTGCTCGCGGGTGACACGATCTATCTGGCGAGCCTGAACGGTGAGGTGTATGCGCTGCGTTAACCGACCAGCGACTGCGCTGGTCAGCTTCCTGTTAATCGCTTCCTTTGTCCAGGCCTCAGAGAATCAAGTACTGGTTTACAAGAAGAAGTACATCATGGGCACGGTCTTCGAAATCGCCGCCTATGACCAGTCTCCTGAACATGCTTCCAATGCGATCGAGAAAGCGTTTCAGGAGATTGTTCGCATCGATGATCTGCTCAGCAACTACAAACCCGACAGTGCTCTCAGCGCCTTGAACCGCTCTGCTCATTTCCACGCAGAAAGGGTCCCCCCCGACTTGTACCGTGTCATCGACCAAGCTGTGCACTTCTCCAGGCTTTCGGACGGAAAGTTTGACATCTCCATCGCGCCTTTGGTGGATTTGTGGAAAGCTGCGCTGCGCGGCGAGGGTACGCCCACACGCGCGCGGCAAAACGAAGTTCGAGGTTGCGTCGGCTACGAGAAGATCGAATTAACGCCACCGGACCAGATCAGTTTTCGCTCGTCGTGCTTGCAGCTAGACTTGGGCGCCATTGGCAAGGGCTACGCCGTAGACCGGGCTGCTGGAGTCCTGCACTCCCTGGGAATCCGCAATGCTTTGATCAACGCGGGAGGAAGCACGATTCTTGCAATGGGGTCTCCTCCACACCAGACGGCCTGGCTTGTGCACTTGAGAGACCCCTCGAACAGGATAGATCCGCAGGTCATGCTCAAAGATGAGAGTGTGTCCACGTCGGAGCAGACGGCGCCGAGTTTGCTGGGGAACGATTCACCCGGTCATATCATCGATCCGGATACAGGGATGCCCCTGAAAACGGTATTCGCGGTCAGCGCCGTTTCAAAATCAGCGACGGCATCGGACGCTCTGTCGACCACGTTGCTGCTGCTCGGTCCAACGAAGGGCACGGCCTTGATCAAGAATACGGCAGACGTCTCTGCGATTTGGATTTCACAGAATGCGCAAGTGGAAACAGCAATTGGCGGTCCGGAGATTCGGTTCGGAAAAGGCTTATAGGCTTCTATCGGTTTTGGCGGAAGTCCATGAAAATGAGTGACAGGATTCTCGTATGGGTTTTCATCTTAGTCGCCACCCCGGCTTGGAGCGAGGTATTTCTCCACTGGACGAGCGCTACGCTGCCTCCAGCAAAGGAACTCGGCTTGAACGAGTTGGTGCTCTCCTGGAACGACAGTCTTTCGCCGCAAGTGCAAGCGGCCCGCAGACTGGGCTATCGAGTGTATGTCGAGGTGCCCTTGGATCGAGCTGCTTCTGCAGCTGAAACCGGTGCGACAGGCTTGGAAGGCATTATGCTGATTGCTCGTCAATCCGAGACTGCGGAGCTAGAGAAGTCTCTTCCGAAATTACGATCGGATTACCCCAAGCTCAGATTCCTGGTGCTTGATCCCGATGGTAAGCTGCCGCAGATGCGAGGCAGTCTGGTGATCAAGCGAGGCTCTGTGCTTGAAGTATCGAGTCCCACTGCCCAACCCTGGATTGATACGAACCTCGCTCTCGTGAAAATTGATCGGAGGTCTCATCCATGGCAGGTTCCCCTGTACACCTTTTCGTGGGGAGGATTGTCAGATTCCGGGCAGCAACAACTGGCGCCAACAGCGGAAGATTATTCACTGGCAATAGCGGAGGCAGGCGCCTTCCACGCGGATCTAATCCTGGAGCTTGATGAGCACCTGCAGAAAGCTCTCAGTGAACATGATCCGGAGGCTTGGACGCTGTGGAACCAGGTGCGGCCCTACGCAAACTTTTACGCACATACTGCCGAGCAAGGGCTGGAAGCCGCTGCCAACGTCGCAGTCGTGGTCGATGATCTCGATACCAGTGACGAGCCCATGAATCTTCTGGCCCGTCACAATATTCCATTCAAGGTTTTGAAGCCCGCAGACCTGAAATCGGAGGAACTTGCAGGCTTCGATCTTCTAGTTGTGTTCGCAAAGCCCGATCGGGAGACTTGTGAGCGAATCGCCGAAGTTGCAAGTCACGGCAAGACTGTCGTGCTGGTGGACGCCCACGGCTCTTATCCATGGCAGAACGGTAATTCGGTCCGGTTGAATGAACATGCAGTCTCGTATGCGCTTGGAAAGGGAAAAGTGCTGGAGCTGTCAGAGCCTGTCATAGATCCGGAGACGTTTGCCCAAGACATCCGACGGCTGCTCGGGACTCAAAGTGTACTGATAAATCTATGGAATGGATTGACAACCGTCGCTGTACCTTACAGTGAGCATGGCGGAACGGTGAAGCTACTCGAATTTGTTAACTACGCTGAAGAGCCGCTTCGGGTGCAGGTGCAGGTCAAGGGTTCGTTTGCTTCAATTCGCTACGAAACTCCAGAACATGGATGTTGCGAGTCTCTCGTCCCAGTAAAACACAATGGATTCACCGAGTTCGTAATTCCGGAATTGCGGATTGCGGGACGAGTACGCTTGGAAGCGAATGATGCCCCAGCAAGTGGAGTGAGCCCCCGCTAGCGGAATCTCCTGATCAACAGAGTGTGGCGGTCCGATCGATAAAGGCCCAGCACGTACAAGGCAACCTTGCCTTTTGTGGAATATATCTCTTGGCGAATGCGAAGCACGGGCGAGCCATGAGGAATGCCCATTAGCCGAGCGGTGTGAGGGTCCGCGGTCGTGGCGTCGATCTCTTCGTCCGCATGTGCTATTTCCAGCCCATAGTCGTGCTCCAGGATGGAAAAAAGCGAGACCCGGTCCAAGGGCGCTTGAATCAGTCCGTCGAACTCCTCAGCTGACAAGTAACAGGTCTCAATTGCAAACGGTTCATTCGCGCCCATGCGTAATCGTTCTACCTTAATCAGCCCGCTGGTGGCGGGCAGAGCGAGCCGCGCCGCAATTTCCTGCTCCGTGTTAATCATGCTGAGAGACAGCAATTTCGAGGAAACCGCCAGACCACGGCCCGACATTTGCTCGGTGTAGCTCATCAGTTTATTGAAGTGAATTCGTGGCGGGGCTACGAATGTTCCTGCACCCGGACGGCGCACGACCAAGCCCTCGCGCTCGAGTCCCGCCAGTGCATGGCGCGCCGTCATGAGGCTAACGCTGTGGATCCTTGCCAGTTCCCGTTCCGAGCTGACGGCTTCCCCGGGCTTCAGTTGTCCGGATTCGAGCCGCTTCAGGATCGTGCCCTGAATTCTCTTGTACGCTGGTAGCCCGTTTCGCCGGGATTGTGGCATGAATTCTCCGCTGGGAACTGCAACATACAACAGGAGTGCTACATAGCTCAATATGACACTACAAGAGAATGAATCCCAAACCAAATCTTCTCCAAGGAGCAACGATGGTAGCATAGCCCGACGCCATCGACGGCGCTGGCCAACAGGTGAGACAACTCTGCACGATCGATGAAATTCCGGCACGCACCTGATTATTTGATAGACAGCAGTGGATTCTCCGATACAACCGGCCCTCCATTCTCAAGCTAACCCCTTTTTTTCCCAGACGGATACGCAGGAGAAGAGAGCCCGTCGGATTCCAGAAGAGGCGCCAAGAGAAATTCATCCCTGGCTGCATTTTTTTCTTGACCTTAATCATTGATGTGCTATATAGCATACCTCCACACAGTTTGTGTAGGAAAAGTGTCTAAAAGTGTTTGGAGGAGGATTATTATGACGGGACGACGTTCAGTTTGGGTCTGTTGCCTGATGTTTCTCTTGGTGGCGCTCGTGGGCGCCGTTCCATCCGCCTGGTGCCAGGAAGTTACCGCTTCCATCACCGGCACGGTGACCGACCCGAGTGGCGCGGCTGTTGCCGGCGCGTCGGTTAAGGCGACCTCAAAGGAGCGCGGCATCATTTATACGGCCGAGACCAACGGGTCTGGCTCGTATCGCATCTCGCAGCTTCCCGTTGGCACTTACGACCTTAGGGTCGAAAAGAGTGGGTTCGCAGTCGAGTCCTACCCTCCGTTTGTTCTTACGCTCAACCAAGTCGCGCGTATCGACGCAACGTTGAAAGTAGGACAGACGACCGAAACGGTAGAAGTGACTGCGGCTGCTCCAGTCCTGGAAAGGGAGACGACGCAAGTAGATACCATCATCGACGCGGCAACCAATGATAATCTTCCTCTCGCCTCGCGCAACTACGTCCAGTTGACGCTTCTCGCGCCAGGCGCCGTATCGACGGATCCGAGCAGTTTCAACAACGGCAACAATACTGGCGGATACGGCGGTCGCCCCCTCATCAACGGTAACCGCGAGCAGGCCAACAATTTCCTGCTCGACGGCATGGATAACAACCAGGTATCCGACAACCTGCTTGGGTACACGCCGGCTCCGGATGCGATCCAGGAGTTCAACCTCATCACCAACAACGCCCCGGCAGAGTTCGGAAACTTTGAAGGTGGCATCGTCAATGCCACCATCAAGTCGGGCACGAACGCTTATCATGGCGACGTTTGGGAGTTTTTCCGCAACGACGTTCTGAATGCCAACAGTTGGTCGAATAATCTTAATGTGAACCCTGTAACGCAGGTGTGGGATCCTCTGCCGAAGCAGAAAGTTCGCTGGAACATGTACGGCGGAACATTTGGCGGACCGATCATCAAGAACAAGCTGTTCTTCTTCGCTGATTATCAGGCGCAGAGGTTCGATATTCCGAGTTCGGCCGGCGCGAATACGGTGTTTACAGCGGCTGAGCGTACGGGCGATTTTTCGGGACTTTGCACGGATCCGAGTAGGGGCGGCAGTTTCACCGGAGGTGTCTGCACCGGAGGAACGGGAGTGCAACTGTACAATCCTTGTGCATCGTTCACTGCCCCCTGTACCCCTGGTTCGCCCCTCGCGCCGAATCAAAGTCTGAATCCCTTTCCGAATAACCAGATTCCAACCGTGATGATCAGCCCGGTGGCGACCGCGCTATTTGCTTCGTCGCTATATCCTTCTGCGGCAGGTGGTGGACTGCAAAACAATGCGGTGAATATTGTCACTTCTGCCCAGAACGTCGATCAGGGCGATCTAAAAATCGACTTCAAGGCGACGCAGAAAGACAATATTTCTTATCGTTTCACACGCGCTTATCAGAACAACCCGTCGAATAATTCCCAGGCACTCTTGTCGAACGGCTTGTCGAGCACGCCGATCTACAACACCGTCGGTGACTGGACCCGCACGATTGGAAACAATCTTGTGAATGATGCTCGCTTCGGTTGGAGCCACGTGACCGTGAATAATGGGACAGCTTGGGCCTCCGGCGTCGGGCAGTTCGGTAACACGCTGGGCATCGGCAATGGCAACCCAGGAAGCCTCCCTGGATTACTCGCGATTAACTTCCACAATGCCGGGGCTCTTACCAACCTCGGTACCACGGAAAGCACCGAGAACTTCGATGACCACGTGTGGCAGGTTGAAGATGCCCTCAGTTGGACGCATGGGCGGCACAACTTCAAGTTTGGCGGCCAATACTGGCGTCAGATCATCAATACCTTCTACGCAGGTAACAACGGTCAACTGGGTTTCCTGGACTTCAACGGACAATTCACCAGTTCCGGGATTGGAGGCACTGGTGGTGACGGTGGTGCTGATTTTGTCCTAGGTCTTAACGACTCATTCGGCCGCGGCGTCAGCACCGGAAAAACGTGGCAGCAGTCCAGCAACGTGATTGGCATCTATGCGCAAGATACGTGGCGCTTTACCGATCGTCTGACCCTGAACCTCGGCCTGCGCTACGATGCCCACAGCCCCTGGGTGGAAGAGAACAATCAGCAGGCGAACTACAACTTTGCTACCGGCAACATCGACCTCGCCGGTCAAGGCGGAGCCAGCCGCGGCCTCTACGACGGAACTTACGGAGGCAAAGATTTCCAACCCCGCATCGGCTTCGCATGGACTCCCGCGGCTCTCGGTGATCACACCGTCATCCGGGGCGCCTTCACCGTCTCTTCCTATTTGGAAGGGACGGGCACAAACCTCCGCCTGACACTGAATCCACCATTTACTCCGGCGGAAATCAATTCGACCACCGCATCCGGGTCTTTCCTCCCTCCCACCGACTCCACCAACGGAATTGTGGGAAGTGGAAGTTCAGCATCGTGCGAGGCTTCGGCGGGGTACGCTTGCTACGCAGGAGCTTTCTTGCGAGTCTGGGATCCGAAGGTTCAGCCCGCGATTGCTGATGAGTGGAATGTCACGGTCCAGCACCAGTTCTCCAATACGACAACCCTCCAGGTCGGGTACGTGGGACAGAGGGGAACGCATTTGATGGTGCCCTTCGACTATGCGCAGAGGGTGCTGCTTCCCGGCGGGGCCACGGCGCCAAGCCCGTATTTCGCCGCCAACCCTGCGCTTTACAGCGTCCTCGGCGGGGGCACCCCGACATCAGACACTCCGGGCGCTGAGGTTTCGGGCACCAAGTCGAACGGCACCATGAGGTACAACTCAATGCAGGCCGTGTTCCAGAAGCAAGTGAGCCACGGACTGCAATATCAGGTCGCATACACGCTCTCCCGGTGCATGTCGGATAGCACCGGTTACTACGGAGCTTGGAACAATGCTCTGAGCGCCTCGGCTTACTGGCAGAACGTCTACGACCAGAAATCGGAGTATGCGCCGTGTTACTACGATGCTACTCATGTCGTTTCGGCCTATGCCATCTATGATCTTCCCTTTGGCCGCCACGGGATGTTTGGAAAGGGCGTGAATTCGGCGGTCAACGGAGTTATTGGTGGATGGCAGGTCAGTCCGATCATTTCCTTCCGTACAGGATGGCCAATGCCAACCGAAGGCGCGGTGGATCAATCTGGTACCTACAGCCGTGGTATACGACTTGACTGCAGCGGCGTCCCGTCCATTACGAACACATTCTTACCGGGAATTGGCCGTCAGTGGTTCGTCAACGATGGGCAATTCACACAACCCGGAGCCGGAACCTTCGGCAACTGCTCGCCGCAGCTTTCCGATCTCCGCTCGCCACATTACAGCGACGTTGACCTGAGTCTGCACAAGGATTTCCCGATGGGCGAGCGTTTCCGGTTGCAGTTCCGAACCGACTTCATCAACGCCTTCAACCACACTCAGTACAACGCACCCAATATGGGTTATGGTACCGCGATGGGCCAGATCACCAGTGCGCAACCGCCAAGGAACATTCAGTTGGCCTTGAAGCTCTACTATTGAAGGCTGGAAACGTATTATGATGATGCAGGCGCTCACCCCGCCTGCATCATTTTTCTTTGTGCGCGATTTTTCGGGAAGGGAATCCTCGCAACGTTCATTCAAAATGTTTTTCTCCCGCTGGAAGGCCTTCTTTTTTTTATCGTTAGCCGGATGCTTCTGGTCTGCGTCAATCGCATGGTGCCAGCAACCGAAAGCCGGCGCAGCGCCCCATGCGGCTTTAACTCCTGAAAAAGCGCTCGCTCTCGCCAATCAAGGCCTCTGTCGCGAGAGCATCTCTGCTCTCAAGCGTGCGCTGACCAGCCAACTCGGTCCCGCTACAAAGAAAGAGATCGCAGTGGTGGGCGTCCGGTGCTCCTTGGCAATCGATGATCGCGACTCGACGCTGGACTTTATCCGCTTTCTGCATAAACAGTTCCCGCTGGACCCCGACGTACTTTTTGTCGTAACACATGCCTATTCAGATCTGTCGACAAGCACTGCGCAAGATCTTGGCCGGACCGCTCCTCAATCCTTCGCCGCTCATAAGCTGAATGCCGAGGCTCTCGAAATGCAGGGAAAGTGGGAACCCGCGCAACTCGAGTATGAGGGCATGATAAAAGCGGACCCGGGGGCGCGCGGCATTCACTTTTTGCTAGGCAGGCTGCTCCTCTCGCGGCCTGATGCAGGCCCGGATGCACCAGAACGTGCAAAGCAGGAATTCCTGCGGGAGCTTCAGATTGACCCCAGCAATGCTGGCGCCGAGTACATCTTGGGAGAACTTGCCAGGCAGGACGAGAAATGGGACGAGGCGATCTCGCGATTTTCTCAGGCCGCCAAACTCAATCCCAATTTCGCCGACGCCTATTTAGGCTGGGGCCTTTGTCTCGTTACTGTCAAGAAATATGAAGACGCCATCGGTCCGTTGCGCACAGCAGAGCGCCTCGCGCCGGGCAATCCGGAAGTCCACCACACGCTGGCTACGGCGCTGGAAAGATCCGGACACAAAGAAGAAGCAGAAAAGGAATTTGCTATTCACCGCAGCCTCAATTCCGCGGAGACAGAGAGGCAACAATAGTTTTTCCTTCTCTGATCTGCCGGGAATCCTCAGAAAGTCTGAATTTGTTTGGCGTAGACTGAATGAAAATGCCAGGTAAGACTCGTTTAGCCCAGTTCACAAGGCGCGACTTCGTCTCCACGATGGTCACAGGATCGTTGCTCGTGCCGTGGTGGCCAGCATTTGCCTTGCCCGATGCTTCGCAATTCCCTTTCGAGGAGGTTCCTCCGGAAAAGAGCGGAATCAAATGGGTTCACACGAGCGGGAAGTCTCCCGAGAAATATCTTCCGGAAAGCTCAGGCCCGGGCTGTGCGTTTCTCGACTACGACAACGATGGCTGGCTGGACATTTACCTGGTAAACAGCGGGAAGTGCGATTTCTTCACTCCGAGCCCGCCGCTGCGCAATGCCCTCTATAAAAACAATCGCGACGGAACGTTCACGGATGTGACGGAAAAAGCCGGTGTGTCGGCGGGCGGGTACGGTCAAGGTGTTGCCGTCGGTGATTACGATGGCGACGGTTTCCCGGATATGTATGTGACGCAATACGGCCGAAGCATTCTGTATCACAACAACGGCGATGGCACTTTCACGGAAGTCACCGAGAAGGCGGGAGTCGCTGCGCCGGGATGGGCTTCGAGCGCAGTCTGGTTCGACTATGACAATGATGGCCGTCTCGATCTCTTCGTGGGGCGGTTCGCGGATTTCAGCAAAGAGCTGAACAAGCCCTGCGGAATCCACGAGGATGGCCTGCGTCACTATTGCATTCCTAAAGTTTATTCGCCGATGCCCAGTTGGCTTTTTCACAACAATGGCGACGGCACATTCAGCGACGTCAGTAGGGAATCCGGGATCGCCAGCAGCCTCGGCAAGGCATGGGGCGTGGTCGCGACTGACATCAACAACGACGGACTGATGGATCTATGGGTCAGCAATGACACGGTTCCCAATTTTCTTTTCGTCAATCGCGGCAAGGGAAAATTTGAAGAGATCGCCACCACTGCCGGCGTTGCTTACAGTGATACGGGCCGGGCACGATCCGGCATGGGCGTGGACTCTGCCGATTTTGAGAACGACGGATGGATGGGCCTGTTCGTGGCAAACCTCGACCGCGAGATGTACGCCATCTACAAGAACAATCACGATGAGACGTTCGATGACCTGGCACTTTCCACTGGTATTGGCAAAGCCAGCAAATTCATGAGCGGGTGGGGTTTGAAGTTTCTTGACTATGACAACGATGGCAACCTCGATCTGCTGCTCGCCAACGGGAATCCGGATGACCTGATCTCGACACTGCATGGCGAAGTTACTTACGAAGAACCGATGCTCTTGTTTCACAACGCCGGAAAATCGTGGGACAATGTCAGTTCGCAAAGCGGGCCAGTATTCACGAAACCGTTATCCGCCCGGGGCCTGGCAATTGGAGACTTCGACAATGACGGCGGCATCGATGTCCTTGTATCGGTTAACGACGCTGCTCCGGTTCTCTTGCACAACAGGGTCGGAAGTCAGAACCATTGGCTCGGAATCAATCTTGTCGGGACAAATTCCGCTCGCGATGCTATCGGTGCGCGCGTAACTTATCAGTCCGGGGATCTCAAGCGCCAGCGAATGAAAGTCGGCGGGGGCAGTTTTCTATCGTCTCATGACCCACGCATAGTGCTGGGCATCGGAAAACGAACGAAGCTCGACTGGTTGGAGATTCAGTGGCCGCGACCCAGCGGCAAGATCGAGCGCCTTACTGAACTTCCGATCGACCGCTACATCACAATTGTCGAGGGTTCAGGCAAATGGAAGTGACCGGGAGGGAACCATCCGGAGTCGGAGAATAACCCAACTGAAAAGCCGTAGAGCCCGCTAAACAGAAGCAGAGCTTGCCAAGTTTCTGCTTGCTTTCGCATCGGATAAGCCGAACCAGAGACTCGCGGCCCTACAGGTTTTTCTTTGTGAACTTAAGTAATCTAGTGTATTGACATCCGTTTAATTCATATTGTACCCAGCTCGACCTAACCCACAATCTCAAGAAGGATCAAATCCATGGAGTTCTCTATGGGTTCTTTGCCGCGCCTCGTTGCGAACGCTACGACGGCCATTGCGGGGAGAGCCAGCGAGGCGGTTTATCGAATGGGAACATGCAGGTACGCTCTTGTCTTTGGACTGCTGGCAGTGGCAGCCTGTTTGCCGCTGGCACCCCACGCCTTCGGCCAGATTCAGTCTACGACCAGTTGTCCGGGAGGACGCCGCTACTGGGATGTGCTCAGTGTGATGATGATGGACCCAGGACTGGCCGCCAACTATCACATGGAAGGCATTGCCGATGGCCTGCCTTCGGCCTACGTCTACACGATCTGGGATCAAAATCAGTCCAAGGTCTATTACGTGAAGAATCCGCAGGGTAATCCCTGGGACATAAATCTTTACGACTCGAATTATATTTACCAATGGATTACGGAACTGGGCGTCTTGAATGGTGTCAACCACTGGAACGATCCAACCAGCTGCAGGAAGTTCAACAACGGCGGTCAGAACAGCGCGTCCGACCTTTCCATGCGCTGGGCCGCCCGGTGCGCGGTTCCGGGAGGAGCCAACAGTACGTTCTGGAATCCTCCGCCTTCTACCCAACCAAACAATACGAACTACTACACTTACGTTGACCAGGAGCTGCAGAGTGGCGATCAGAATCTTGGCTACTCGCGGCTCGAATTGCTCGGCACGGGTACGATCGGCATCACCGATCACCGTGCAACTCCCCCACGGCCGTTTTCGATCACGACGCTGCCGCTGCAATATACTTACAGCTGCAGCGTTATTCAGAATGCGAACTCATGCAAGTTTCGTGAACTCTTTGAGTATGGAGTGGATACGGAGGTTAACCCGGTGGACAGGGTCAAGCACAGCTATGGATGGATACGCTGGCGCTACTACATCAACTCGACAGCGGGAAACCCAGATGTTGCCGCCAAGTGGGTGCTATCGAACAGCTCAATCTCCAACCAGGTGATGCCGGGACAGGTGAGCATTAACTTCCAGTGTTTCTAGGGCGCCACCCTAGTCTGGATTCATTTCGATCTGGCGCGGAGGCAACGTTAACATATCGGGATGCTGCTGATCTCGCCATATCACATCGAAACACTCGCCCTCGCTTTGAGCGCGCCAAATCGTCCCATCGTCGTACTTCACTGAATACGGGAAGAAGACCCAGCCCAGAACAGTCTGGGCGCTGGCGGCGCGAATTCCCGGTTTTTCAAGAGTCTGTTGCCGGCCGGGCAGAATGAGCTTGTCCGAGGGCCACTCGGGGTTAAACGGCCGCCGCAAATCCTGGGGCGTCAGAAACATCTCGGATATGAGCGTCAGGCTGGCAATCGGTTTGTCACTGGTGTTTTTGACCGTCAGCGTAAAGCTTTCGGGATGCTTCCAGAAATCTCCTCCGACGAAGGTCAACGGGCAGGCACGCGCAGGCGGGGCGTAGACCGTGTAAACCGCTATCATTCCAGCCTCCATGTGATCCTCCACATGGCAGTGAAACATCCACGTTCCGGGATTGTCGGCGAGCATGTCAACCGTCTTCATGCTTCCGGGAAGAAGTTCAATCACATCGGTGTTTCGGCTTCCGTCGGTGACAGTTTCACCATGCCAATGGGGAGTATGCAAGTCAATCTCGTTTCCCATCCCTAGCAGGTACCAGCGCACTTTCTCTCCTTGCTTCATAATTAAGCCGGGAAGGTTGCCGAAGATGAAACCGTTGATGGCATAGAACTGGCCGGCGGGCTTGTTTCCCATTTCATTGAAAATCATGAAGGAAGCGATAAACTCGCGGTCAACATCTTTCGGAGATCCATCGGGATTCGCTTTGCCTTTTGCGGTGACGATGATCGGTCCCAACAGGCCCGCGTTAATCTCCACACCGGGGTCGACGTGGGAGTGATACCACCAAACCACGGAACTCAACTGTCCTGGGCCGGGACCACTACCCGCGTTGGCGAACCAGTGGTACGTAAACCGGCTCCCGGGGGGAACCTGGGCTCCTTTGCCGAAAGGCAAGTAGAGGGATCCCTCATTGTTCTTATCGTAGCGCAGCCCGTGAGGATGCATATCGTGGCTGCTGCGTCCGCGATTCAGAAAATCGACGACGATCTCATCCCCAACTTCTGCGCGAATGACCGGGCCGAGAATTCCCAGCCACTCGGGTTGCCGCTTCGGAACGGTGAAGGTGTCGTCTGTGTATTCGATGAAACGGCTCTTGGCCCATCGAAGCTGGAGTGCAAACGGCTGCGGAATAGGATTGCC
Organism: uncultured Acidobacteriaceae bacterium; assembly: GCA_963719575.1. Classification (GTDB taxonomy): domain Bacteria; phylum Acidobacteriota; class Terriglobia; order Terriglobales; family Acidobacteriaceae; genus Sulfotelmatobacter. The sequence continues at coordinate 746,648 of CAVRCN010000009.1, read as the reverse complement.
ATTGAGCAGATTGCGGCCGCTGGGGGCGTAGTCCCAGGTAACATCTTCGGCCGCGATGTAGTAATGCCGAGTTGCTGCAAGGCAAGAGGAAACCGAGAACAAGACAAACAGCAGCCCGGCCGCGCATTGGATTCTCACGCGCCCATTATCCCATTGCGAGGAGCATTCTGGAATCTTCCGTCCGGCGAGATCTCACCGTCGACGGTTCCATTCGTAAGCTGCCAGCTTTTCTCAGGGGGTGGGTGGGGTGAGGGTGCACTGTCCTGCCGTGGTCTGAGCCGGCGGGGTCGGAGGAGTCGCCCAGGGCTTGTTCACGAAATCGAAAAACTCGCTCATATCGATCTGCGCAGCGTCACGCTGGTTGAGCGCAGGCAGGTTGAAGCGTGTCTCAATCAACTTCAGCATCGCCGTATAGTCGCGCACCTTGTGAGAAACAAAATTCTTCTTGCTGAAAGGCGAGATTACGATCATCGGCAAACGGTATCCCGTCCACGTAAAATCGCACGTGGCTCCCCCGGTGGTGCCAGTCGAGTCACAGATGTCGCCGGGCTCCAAGTCGATTGGCTCGATACCGTCCGGACTGGGCATAGGCTGCGGTGAGACGTGGTCGTAAAAACCTCCGTACTCGTCGTAGGTGAAGATCAGCGCGGAATCGGTCCAACTGGAACTCGTCATCAGACGGTTGATAAGGCCTGAGGCGAACTGCGCTCCGGCCTGTACGTCAGTTGGGGAAGACGTGTCGTAGTCGGAGGGGTGCTCATCCAGCCCGGCGCTCGAGGCCGGCTCGATTAGCGCGACCTGAGGCAAGGTTCCATTCTGCACATCGGTCGTAAATTGTGATATTGGCACGAGATTTTGCGACAAGGTCGGGCTGTTTACGATGGTCTCTCCATAGGCAAACTCATTGATGTAGGAATAGTTGTAGAGACACGCAGGAGTTGGCGCGGACGAACAAGTTGTGCCCTCGGGATCTACATAAATCTTCCAGCTGACGCCGGCGTTCTGCAACTCCTCGAAAATAGTGGTCGCGGTGAGCGGAGTTTCCGGCGCGACCAACGGATGAACGTGGCCAGCCGAAGTGGCAGCTAGAAGATACATGCGGTTGATCTGGGTGCGGTCCATGACGGGCGAAAACCACCGGTCCGAGGTCGCGAAACTGGAGGCCATGAAGTAGTAGTAATTCAGGTCGCTCCCGTCAAAGTAGCCCATGGCGCGGATGCCGTTGGTATCCATTAAAGTGGGCGATTGCTGACGCGCGTCATCAGCGGCCGCGATTACGAATCCGTTGAGGGCGGCGGGATTGTTGCCCTCGGGGTCGTTGAAATCCCAATCCACGTGACTCTCATTCCAGAAAGGACTCTGCTCCTCCTGACACACAGATGCGAAATGAAAGGAACTCACCAGATTGCTGGTGTCGGGGACACAAACGTCTGAACTCGGAAAGGGCTGGGTCGGATCGCAGCCCGGGATTGCGGGAGCGGGTGCTTGCAGAGGAGCAATTCCGCTTGCCGGATTGAACTGCGGTAAACCGTCGAAGGACTGATCCGCGATGCCATTCGCGGCCCAGTATGCGCGCAGAGCGCCGAAGTAATGGTCGAAAGAACGATTCTCCTGCGCGAAGAGAATAATGTGATTAATGCTTTGAAGGGTGGCGCCAAAGGTTGCGGTCACCGAGTTCGCTGCGCTGACCGTGACCGTGACATTGCAGGATGTATCCCCCGTGCACGCGCCGCTCCAACCTACAAAAGTGTTGTTGGTTCCTGGAGTTTCGCTAAGCGTGACCTGGCTATTCTGCGGAAAACTCGCGGAGCACGTAGTCGGACAATTGATTCCTGCAGGCGTGCTGGAAACAGTTCCTGCGCCCGCTCCCGCCAGGATTACGGTGATGGAGATTGTGGGAGGGGGAGGGGGAGTGCTCCGTCCCGCAACAACGCCTCCGCAACCGGCGAGCACAACAGTCAATAGCGCAGTCAATGAACTCAACCAAAACGTGTACCGAGACTTCATTGGTGATCTACTCCTGCCGAGCTAATCGCAAACGAAGCGCCCGACGTTCGATGAGAGTGCGCACAAGAGGGTTGTTTATTGCCACGGAAACGTTCGGACATCAAGCCGGACACAACTTGTGCATTCCCAATCACTTTGCGGGGCTAAGCGCGTTGCGTCCATCCAGCGGACACGGTAGACGAGAACGGTGCGCTAGATTAGGCCAGAAAAGAGGACAGCCGCTGCCGCTCCGCTGACCTAAGGTATTTTCCGCACGGATATACAGACTTTCGCTGAGCAAAAGGGAATATCTTTACATTTTTTAGAAATTATTAGGCCACGCAATCAAAATCCTGCATCAGAGTTTCGCACGTTCACATTGAGCGTTCCCCGGAGTGTAAGTGCATATGCCAACGAATGAACAAGCACCCGCCCAATCCATCGCACAGATCCCATCGTTTCATGGAGCTGCCCACGACGGAGGTGGCAAGCTGGAGATAACCCGCGATCGCAAACCGCTGCTCAGCCTGGCCCGTAAACTGCGCGACAATGAGACGGTTCTCGGGCTCATGCGGAATGCGTTCCGCATGTTCCAGCGCATCGGGATCACGGTGAGTCCAAACCACTACTATTGGCCCGTGCCCGACTTCCGCGAACTCGAGTCCCGGAAATGGCCTGCCGAGGAAGAGCCTGTTGGTCTGGACCTTGGCCTCGGCCGGCAGCTGGAGTTCTTGCAAACGGTAGTTCCGCAATACCAATCCGAATGGGAATCGGACTCGGCGCCGCTTTTCAGCGTGAGCTACAGCTACAGCAATGGCTTCTTCGAAACCGTGGATGCCGAGATGGCCTACTGCATGGTTCGCCATTACAAACCGCGACGCGTAGTCGAAGTTGGGGGAGGCTACAGCAGCCGCGTTATGGCTGCTGCCCTTGATCTAAATCTCAAAATGGACGGCGTGCGCGGCGAGCTGATCACAATTGACCCATACCCAGATCGGTTCCCCAAGAAGGCGCTCAGCGATCGTGTCCACCTCATTGCACAGACCGTGCAGGATGTGGATCTCGGCATATTCCTCAGTCTACAAAGTGGCGATTTCCTGTTCTTGGATTCTAGTCACGTAGTGGGAATCGGCAGCGATTGCGTGCGCGAGTATCTCGACATCATCCCCCGCATCGCCGGCGGTGTGCTGATCCACGCCCACGACATCTTCATCCCCGCCGATTATCCGCGTGAGGCGGTGTTGCACAATCTCGCCTTCTGGTCCGAGCAATATCTGCTGCAGGCGTTGCTGATGAGCAATCCAAAATTCGAAGTACTGTGGGGAAGCAGCTTCATGCAGAGCCGAGCAAGCAGTGCACTGGAAAACGCCTTCCCGCACTGGCAGCACAGCTATCGCAACATGCCCCCGGGCAAGCGCCACTTCCTTCCGACTCGCGATAGCGACCACGTCTGGCCATCCAGCTTCTGGATGCGGAAGCTGGCTTGATTCGATTGAAACTCAGCGTTGAGGCGAGTGCACTCATACACACCGGGTAACGGCTTTTCATTCAACGCAGGCACAGCAAGGCGGCCTTCGGTAACCTGTAACTACCAAATCCCTTTGTCGTCACCTGTAATCCGAAGATTTACAAATGCGGCGGCAGCCAGCGCCGGCAATAGAGACAAGCGAGCCGCAGCGCGAAAGTGCCGCGCCGCTCCTGTTCCGATGAGTTGCTGCAGGAACAATTGTGAACCCTGCGGCAACATGGGCACGCGTAAGAACTGTTCTCCGACATATGTGACCTCGGCTCCGAAACGCGCCGAGCGCACCACAAACTCCGGCAGCGGAAGCGGCCCGGCTCCCACGCGCTCGTTGTAGTCGGAAGTAATCTTCAATAGCGTCGCAATTCCCGGCCAGATCGACCATCGCAGGGCGGAAGTGCGTAGCCGCGTAAAATCGAGACGGCCGGCCCGCGCTAGCCCCGAGAGGTTCAGCAGGTCGGTGAGTCGAATGTAAAAATGGCGATACATCCTCTGCAGGGTGACAAGGGCCACTTGTTCTTCAGGGGCCGGAACCCGAAAGCAAAAAGGACCTACATCGCGCAGCACACTGGCTTCTTCCAGGTGGGCCGGTAGCGCATCCTGCTCTCCGGTTTGTCCGAGGCAGCCCACATGGATTTCTACCAATCGGGACAGCCCCGGAATACGGAAGTTCCATTTGTGCGCCAATCGATCACCCCAACTCTGCGCCTGTGGCTCGGCTTTCAGTTCGCTCTGCATCACGCGCACTGTATCCCGTTCGGTGGCCGCGATAAAAAGATCAAGATCGCTGCCTATATCGGGCCAGTGATCAAGAGTCTTGATCACGATGGGGGAGTGCCCGGTCAGTTCGAGCGCGCACACAACCTTGTACAGGACCGTTAGCGCGTGTCCAATCTGCTGTTGCTCGACTTGCGCGAGAGCTTCAAGGCCCTCAGAATATGGGGCGATCGAATCAGCCACATTCCATTTCCCTAAAAGCTGCAACGTGCGAAGGCGCACGCGTTGCAGTTCGGCAAAGCTCAGAAACTCAGACCATCCCTCCCTCGACATGCGTTGCAATCCCAAAAGCACCTGGTCGAGCTGCGGGCCAGTTTCGCCTCGCTCCCCCTGGGATGTGAACGCATGGAGATGTAATACCGCCAGCGTCTCGAAGATCGCAGCCGGGCGTTCTCTCCCCTTTGTCATGGACGTCCTCCGTGCGAGTTATCCGCTTTCGATTCGTCGCAGTGCGGCAAGCCCGCTTCAATCGCGGTTCCTTCTTCGTAATCGTTCCAGGTTGCGATCAGAACAAATGGGATGGGGTGTGAGGAGTCGTCGTTCTCCTCGAACAGGCGCAGCGTGTCTTGGAACGTTTTTCCGCATCGTGCATCGATGTGCCGGTTCAAACTCCAGGAAGCCTTGGTGTCATTGAAACCCGGCCAGACTCCACCCACCGTAACTTCGTCTGGATGTTTTCGCATTTTCGCGTAGAAGTCGTTCAAGTAATCTTCGCCCCACGCTTGACCGTCCGCAGTCCACCCCTTGCGCCCGGGATATACCCATGCGTACTCACCGTCGAAGGCTTTGGCAAACTGCGGGGGCGGATCGTCCTCGTAAAGCAGGATCGGCGGCGATTCCCACTGATTCACCTGCTGGCGTACCTGGTCCCAATCCGTGTGGCCACGCTTGGGAAACACAAAGATGACGGGCCGTCCGCGATACAACAGGTACGCATCGCGTCCCGGAGCGCTCGGTCCGATATATTTCCGGTAAGCCAAATCCATTGCTTCCATGGCATCGTCAGTTGCGTGTCCGTTGTCATCCTGGGTTTCGTCGTACATCAGGGCGATGTGAAAATGCTGCTGGCTGGCAATTCGCTGGAGTAGCGCAGTGCTTCGATCAAGGAAGGGACGTCGTGGACCATACCAATCCACCACGAAGGCATAAATACCCATCTTGCGGGCGCTCTCAATTTGCTTGCGCAGGACATTTGGGTCCTGGCTGTTATATCCGACATCGATGTGATCCGGGTCGCCAAACCAGGGCTGGTAGTCCGCGAGAATCTTGGGATTGCCCGGCGACTCTGGGATGTCTTTGAGCGTGACAATCCTGGAATTCGCGTGAGTGCACGCACCCGGAATCGAGTTCACGAATACGAGATACCCCAAAAGGGCGTACTGGTAAAGTTTCATCGGCAGTTTCCTGCTCTGGTTACGATGAGACGGCGATGCCAACAGTTGGCTCGAATCAGGCGTTGGCAGCGGGCGCTCAGAAGGCTTTGGCAGAGATTTCCTCTAGATCGCGAACGTACCAGCGATCAGCGCCGGGGGTCATCAAAACCATGTATTCCTGGGGCGCATTTTGTGTATCGATTAACTTATTTCCGTCGAAGGTCTGGATCTCCAACTGGGCTTGGTCGAAAAGCTGCATTGCAGTCCCATCCGTTGAATAGAAGACCGCCTTCAGCCGGTGGCCGTGATCAATGATTCGCACGTGTACACCCGCCTGATTCTGTTCGCCAATTCTTCGAACAAGGCGATCCTTTGCGAATCCTGTGAACTCTTCGCCGAGGTTTTCGGCCCGACCGGATTCCAGGGCCCCCTCCAGATCACGCCATGCCAAGGCATAGTGGCTCGCAAGGGTTGTGCCCGTAAGCTCTTCGATGGGGCGCGGGGCGAGTCCAGCAGCATCCAGGTGAACTTGAGGCAATGATTGGGCGGTCGCCAGAACACAAGCTGCGACAGCGAAGCTTGCCACTTTGAGGAATCGCGGCGAGAAATTCTTGAGTGCCAGCGGCAGATGCGCAATGCTGTTCATAGTTTCCCGTTGAGGGCCACTTCATTGCCCAGCACCACGCCGCACGCGACACCGATCTGGGCCGGCCCGTGAAGACGGAATTGCGCTCGCGCTACACCTTTCTTGATCGGCGTGTCCACGGTGCTCTTGCCCGCCCTGTCAACCTTGGTGAACGAAACGATAGTGCCATCGGGAAGAGCATTCCCACCGCAATCGCGCACAGGATCAGTTTCGAGAGTCACCACATCCCCGCTGGGTACAACTTTCATGCGCAATCCGCAGGCCTCGGCCGCGACTTGTTGAATCACCCGCGCTTCTTCGGTGTTGCCCGAGACCGCCGTCACCTGAACCCGACCCTCATGCGGCGTTGAATCCAACCGCATCCAGGCCACACCGTGCTGCGTGGAGCGCTGACGAGAAAAGCCGGCCCCGCTCGCCGGAGTGATCCGGAAATCCACTGCTGTTGGGATCAAAACCAGATTGAAATACTGGTCAAACACAAACGCGGTGGCATCAATCGACTGGGGACTGGAGACCGGCACGCGCGAAGGATGCAGAAAGAAACTGAGGTGCGCAGGCTTCGCGGCTTCTACCTGGAAGACTGCGGAAGTGCATGACGATGAACTACATAGGATTGCCTGATAGCGGCCCGCAGCGCGCACATCGCTCGATTGAATCGCCATGTCACCGCCGAGAGTCACGATACGTTTCACAACGTGGTCAGGGCCCACGAGGTAAAAGGTGGCTTGCCCGGATCCTTCGGCGGGAATCGAGAAGCTTTGTCCCGCTTCCACGGTCGCGGGTACGCGCAGTTCGGCAGCCCCTGCGCAAGCAGACAACATGCCCAGCAAGACCAATCCTGCCAGGCAGTTGCGCAATGCGAAATCGCTATGGCCGGTGCTCCGCATATTAGCTGCTCGACCGCGAGTAGTGATTCACGATGACGCGATAATTCTTCAGCCGTCCCGCGACGTCGTCTGGAATGTCAACGGCAAACGGTACCGGCACTTGCGGCATGAGCGCCTGATCTACGTAGCCATCCGACACCCAGATTACTTTCCCGGAGTTGTCGTAGTAGGCTGCCAGGACCTGAGCGATATTGACGGGTCGTCCGCTTTCATTCACCAGCTCACCCTTCAACACATTTCGGTCCAATCCGTCCTTGCTCACCGTCTGGTCGCTAACCGCAATCACCGGATCAGCGCTGGCCGGGACTAAGAGAGCTCGCGCATCCATGCGAACGCTCTTTACCGCATCGAAGCGAACACCCGGAAAGTCTATGCGATATGGCGAAACCTGCTTGGGAAGCAGCACGTGCGAGATCAGATCGAAGCTGCCTTCTTCATCAATGGGAGAGCCGTCCGCTTTCAGCAGCGTCGCATTCACATTCAGATACGCAGGAACGGTGTCTTCATTCTCGACTTCCCCGAGAATCACCACGCGACCGGGGCGCGAGATCGCATTCATCGACGTTATGCGAACTTTCGGCGAGTCTACGTCTTGCGCACCCCAGTTCTGCGACGTGTTGCGGCCGATCACCTCCCACCGCAAGTAATTCACCGACACAACCTGCGGGGGCACCGCGGCCATCGCCGGTTTGGGCCATACCACACGCCAAACCGAACCATCGCGGCGCACGTGCAAATCCCGGACGTCATCGAGCGAACCCAACGCGCTCGACCAATTCATCCTGACGCGCACCAAAGCCTGGTCACCATCGGAGTGCAACGGAGAAACCTCCGCGGTCTGCAGCGAGGAGTAGGTGCGCAAACTACCGTCGCTTCCAGCCAACTCGCGAGTGAAAGATGCCAGATCCGTATCGCTGCTGCGGTCGAGCGAGGCATATGCCTGCTGGTAGTTGTGCGCTTGAATCTGGCTCATCAGAGCCTGCACGGCTTCTTCGGGCGTCACCGCGGAGAACATGGCATGCCGCTTTAGCCCTCCCGACTGCAGCCAGGAAATAGCTACGAGAACCGTAGTAGCGACGGCGAGAAAAGTAACCAGCCCCCACTTCATGAGCGCACCCCGTTTGCGTAGACGCTTTCCGGTGTTTCGCTGGGAAGCGTGATCACCTCCTGCACCCGGCGTGGCTCGACCAGCCACCACACAAACAGAATTGCCAGGACGCTGCTGCCGATGGGCAGGATGCCCCACATCCATCCTTCCCATGGGGCGGGCACGGCGTCTGACGGGATCACCCGCGCAGGAACCGCGTCATCCTTGGACCAGACCGTGATCGTGCCGGAATCGTAGCTCTCGACCTGACGCCATCCGCCGAAGACCAGGAGAGGCTCATAGAACGGATCGTGCACGAAAATGAATTTCAGGCCGTAGTGGTTGGCATGCTGGAGCATGGCGCGGAGTGAATCCATGCCGGCGGTGCCGAAAAACTTCGCACTGGTTAGTTGCGCTGCGCCGTAACGCGTCATTTCAGGCAGCAGGCGGGCCGAATTGTACTCGCCATCCACGCTGCTCGCGTTTGCGTAAGTTGAAACCTTGGAGAGAGCGTTGCCAAATCCAAGCGTCAGATAGCGGTACTGATCGTGGCCATCGCGGTTCAGGAATGCGACGACTGAATCTACATTGAGCGAGCTGAATGTTCGAAATGGGCTCCATGTCAGCCAACCCAGCGCGAGCGCAAGGCTGGCAATCGCGGCCGTACTGACGCCGATCGCACCCCAGCGCGGGAAGCGGTCGATCACTTGCTCCGCCAACAGTCCCACGATCGGCAGTGCTAGCACCGTTGCCCAAAGCGTGAAGCGCTCGTAGGTGAGAATTTCGAAAGCCCGGCCGAAGATCCAGCGCGGAACCGGCGTTGTGCCGCCCAGCGCAATCAGGAAGGTGATCCAGAACGCGAGCAGCAGCACTCGCAGACGTGGACTCGACGCGCCCTTGATGACGATGAAGGGTAACGCCAGGATCAAAGCACCATAAGGCACGATGAAGTAATTCATGCCGTACGTCCAATTCATCAGGAAGTTCGAGCGGCTCGCGTGCGGAATCGGGAGCTGCTCGATGGGATGCCGGATGATCGCAATCCAATAAGGCAACAGCACGACTCCAATTCCAACGGCGGCGATCGCGGCGAAGACCAAACCGCGCCCAACGATTGGCGCGCCCGGTTGCTCCTTCTGGCGACCGTCATACCAGGCCAGCCACAAGACCGGCAAGGCAAAGAGGACGGAGCCGAAGATGAGTGTGACGTGATGAGCCGATGCGGCGGCCAGCGTGAGAGCAAGCCCCTTCAACAGGGATCGCCAACTGGCCGATATGCACCACGAATAAAAATAAGGCAGCGCCAGAAAGTACAAAGACGCTGACAACGTCGTTGGTAACTGGCCTGCCGAATAGACAAGGAATGCGATGCTGCCGGCGAACACGGCGAGCACTCCCGCATAGCTGGCGGCACGGTCATCCACCCAAAGCTGTGCAAACCGGTATGCGCTCACCGCCAGCAGGACGACGGCGGCCAACTGCACCAGCATGAAGGCTTCGGTGAGCCCGACGATATACGACAACAGCGCAATCCATTGATGAGTAAGAGGAGGGTAGGTGGTTTGAGAAAAGCCCGCAAACCACTTTTCGTTCCAGGGATCGAACCAATGATGCGCATAATGCGACGCAAAAAAGATGTGCAAATTCGCATCATAGGACGTCCTTGCCGGCAACTCCATCAGCAGCAAAGGCCCGTGGATGGCCAGCGCCAGCAAGATGATGGCAGCAACGGGAATCGGACGTTGCCAAAAGCTGGCTTTAGTCGGAAGCGCAAACATTTCCTGGCGGTCTCTCATTTGAGCGACGGTTTGATTGCCGGAAGCCGTACAAAGGTTGGCAGGTATTTTTGGCGAGGGTAGGGACACCGTATTCAAAAGTGCGCAACCGAATCAGGAGGTTCATGCATCTGAGGACGACGAAGGGCAGGCGTGTATCCCTTTGCCGCCAGTCGGACTATAAGCCAGGAGGTCGGAGGAGGAATGGTGCATTCAGCGCTCACGAGATCGCTGGGCTTTGCAGTCCTGATCGTGGCCACTGCCAGTGCTGCCCAAACCTTTGATGTAAACGGACAGACCTCTTCCGCTTCGCCCACTTCTTCAAAAAAACATGCCGCATCGTCCTCCGGCAATCCCTCCAGTAATAACGAGACCGGGATGGGATGGGGAGCGAGCATTGAGGTCGCGCGCGAGGCGCGAGCCGCGCAGACGGCGCTGCAACACGGAGACGCAACAGGCGCGACTGCGCATGCCCAGCGCGCTGTGAACGCCGCCCCGCAGAATCCTGATCTTTGGTTCACTCTGGCTTACGCGGCCCGACTGAGCGGACAGTATTCGCTCTCGGTCGATGCCTATCGTCGCGGTCTCGCTTTGAAGCCGTCTTCAGTGGAAGGGCTTTCTGGCCTGGCGCAAACCTACGCTCGGATGGGTCGCACCGCGGACGCGCAGCAAACCGTGGAACAGGTTTTAGCTGCGAATCCCAGGAGCGAGTTGGACCTTCAACTCGCGGGCGAACTGCTTCTTTCCACCGATCCGAAGCGAGCGATTGAGTATCTGCAACGCTCGGAAGCCGTAAAGTCGTCGCCGCGAACCGAACTTCTGCTGGCCCGCGCATATGAAAGGACGAACGATGGCGAGGCGGCGCACAAGATGCTGGAGAAAGCACGCCGCTCAGCCCCCACCAATCCCGAGGTGCTGCGAGCGGTCGCGTCTTACTACCGCGACACCGGCCACTACGAAGATGCGATCGGCATCCTCGAAAACTTGCACACACAGGACCCGAGCGCTCTCGCGGAATTGGGATACTCCTACGCGCTGGCCGGCAATGCCCACGCCGCCGCTCGTAGTTATGGCGCAGCTGCAAGCCGCGCGCCGCGCGACATAGAGATCCAACTCAATGCCGCGCAAGCTGTGCTGAATGCCGGGGAAATCGACAAAGCCTCGGCTGTTCTGAACCATGCTGCAACACTGAATCCCGAACACTATCGCGTGTTTGCCTTGCGCGGACGCCTCGATGCGGCCCAGCATCGGAACGAGGATGCGATTCGCGAATACGAGGCGGCGCTGCAGCACCTGCCCCAAGGCGTGCCGGAAGGTGTTCTCTATCCCATCTCGCTGCGTATAGACCTGGCTCAGATTTATCGCGATGTTGGAGACGCCGCCAACGCCGAGCGCGTCACGAAAGACGCGACGAATGCAATCAGCGCCATCAACGTGACCGACTCTGGTCGCCCGGAATTCTTGCGACTGCGAGCGGCAACCGAAGTGGCCGGAGGGAACGTCGATGCCGCCGACAAAGACCTGAAAGAAGCCCTCCAAATCGAGCCGCGCAATGTGACCCTGCTTCTCAATTACGCGAATCTTCAGTGGAAGACCGACAGGAAGGAAGACGCGCGGAAGACCTACCAGGAAGCACTCACAATCGATTCATCGAATGCGATTGCATTGGGTTCGCTTGGGTTTTTGTCGCGTGAGATGGGCGACACCCAGGCCGCCCGCGGCTACTTCCTGGAATTTGCCAGGAAACATTCCGACGAATATGTGCCTTATTTAGCCCTGGGTGATTTGTACAGCGCGACCCGTCATTTTTCGGAGGCGCAAGAGAGTTACGAGCAGGCCTTCAAGAAAGCGCCGAACAATCCGCTGATTGTTTCCGGCGCCATGAACGCGGCGCTCGAAGCACACCAAACCACCCAAGCCAAGGAGTGGCTCGCTCGAGCATCGGCGAAAGAGCGACAGGATCCGCAAGTCATGCGGGAGCACGAGCGATATTTGACGATGACCGGCAACTACGCCGAGTCGGCAGACCTTGGATATCAGGTGATCGAGAAGTTGCAAAAGGATCGCGAGGGGGTCGACTATCTCGCTTACGACCTGCTGTTTCTCAAGCGCCTCGATGAAGCGATGAAGATCGTGGAGCGCTTTCAACCGGTCCTTGAAAACGATCGCGACCTGGCTCTGATTGCGGGCTACGTAAACGCTGACCACAAACAGTACGAGGCTGCCGTCCAGAATTTCACGCGTGCACTGGAGATCGATCCAAAGATGGCGGTCGGTTATATGAACCGGGGCTATGTGTACAACGACATGCGCCTGGCCACAAAGGCTGAGCACGACTTCCGCAAGGCCTTGTCTCTGAATCCACAATACGGCGAAGCCCACCTTGGACTGGCCTACGCCCTGCTTCAGCTGCGGCGCTCCACGGCAGCCTTGAAAGAGGCTGAAGTGGCAACCCGCTTACTTCCTGATTCGGAAAGTCTGCATCTCGTCAAGGCTGAGGGCTACCGGCAGCGAGCCATGCTGGCTTCCGCAGAAGGCGAATACCGGAAAGCTCTGAAGCTGAACCCGAACGCTCCAAATACCTACATCGCACTCGCTGATGTGCAGTACCGGGCACATAAATTTGCAGCGTCGGCAGACACTCTGCACCGTGCGCTCGCGGTCGCGCCGAACGACCCAATGATTTCGGCGCAACTTGGAAGAAGCTATGCCCAACTCAAACAGTCGTCCGAGGCCATGCAGGCAATTGACTCCGCGGAGCGCGCTGGCGGCGGAAAGGATTTCAAGGTCCTGCTAGTGGTCGCGGACACCCTGCGCATCCTGGGCCGTCGCGACCAGGCTATGACCATGTACGCGCACGCGCTCGAAAGTTCCGAGGAAGACCGTTTACAGGTGCGGCTTGCCTTGGGCCGGCTGTTTGCGGAAGAAGGCAAGACCTCAGACGCGCAACAACAAGTGGCGCTGGGCTTCGCCGAGGCGCGAGTCGCGCCCACCGACGTGACCTCCGCGGAAGATTATTTGAACGCAGCAGAAATCCTGATGAGCATCCACGAATATCCACTGGCGCAACGCATGTATGGGCGCGCACAGGCGCTGGGCGCCGATGACACTGCGGTGGCCGTGGGCATGGCAAATACTTCGCTGGCTCTTGGTGACACGCGTAGCGCGGAATTGCAGTTAGCCAGCCTGTCCGACGATCCGGAACGCAAAACCAACTATGACTTTCTGGTCGCGCAGGGCAACGTTTACCGGCAACGCGGTGAGAATGATCGCGCGCTCGCGGCATTCGTCCAGGCCAACCAACTGGATCCTCAGGACCCAGCGACCCGCACCGCGGAAATGGAACTGGCCGAACAGCAAGGCCGTCCCATCACCGACCATATCGGCATAGGTTCTGATGTGCGCGTAACTCCGTTATTTGAAGACGAAAACATCTATCAATTGGATGCCCGTCTGCTTGGCGTGCAAAATGGTGCAGGTCTGTTACCGCCGCCGCGGCGTTCGATCGAGACTTTCGCCGATTCACGCTTCCAATTCCGGCCGGGTTCGTTTCTTCCGGTTCAAGGATTTGTCGCCGAGCGCAATGCTCAGGGCAGCATCTCATTTCCGAGTGAACTCCTGATTCAAGATCGCAATACCTTCGACACGATCTTCAATATTTCCGTGGCCCCGGTCCTGCGACTCGGCAATGTAAAGCTGAACATTATGCCCGGGCTACAATACACAGTCCGGCGCGACGCGCTCGCTCCGGTCCCCATGAATCAGAATCTGTTTCGCCAGTTCCTTTATGTGGCCAGCAGCCCGATTGGCGATTGGCTTTCGTTTTCCGGAAATTTGATTCGGGAAGCAGGCCCGTTCACGGAGCAGGATCTGCACTCGCGGGACTTTTCCGGGGCTCTCGATTTTCGCGTGGGCCGCCCCTGGGGCAAGACCGCTCTGCTCACCGGATACAACGCGCGTGACCTGCTCTTCGGACCCTCGATCCACGAGTATTACCAGACGATTTCCTATGCTGGCCTGCAGCGTGGATTTGGTCCCCGCATCCGCGTTTTGGCGGCGGCAGAGTTTCTCCGTGCCTGGCGAGTCGAAGGCACAGAGTATGCGATCGCGCAGACTTTTCGTCCACGCTTTGGAGTCGACGCGAAGCTTAACCAACACTGGGCTCTCTCTGCCTCGGGTGCGTGGTCTTCAGGACGCAGCTTTCACGCGTACGACAATGTGGCATCGAGTTTCCTGCTGGCGTACACGCGCGAACGCGCATCGGACAGGGGCATGGGCGCGGAGACCGGGTCCCTCTCTTATCCCATGAGATTTTCTTTCGGTCTGGAACAGCAAAGCTTTTACGATTTTCCCGGACAAGGGCACACTCAAGTCGTTCCGGCGGCGCAGATAAGTTTTTGACGCATTGGTTTCCGCCATATGACGACAGCTTCCGAAACGCAAGTGACGACAAGCCCGGGTCACGTCGCCGTCTTGCGCGGACACGTGCTGCGGGGCAGTGCCATCCTGTTGGTCAGCACTGGACTCGTGGCCCTAACCAACCTGTTCTACAACATACTGATCGCACGGATCTTAGGTGCATCGGCCTTCGGCCACGCCACGGCTTTGTACACATTGCTGATGCTAATGGCGGCCATCACTTTATCGTTCCAGATCATAACCTCAAAGTTTATCGCCCGGAACCCAGATGCCCTCGTCCAGGCGCAAATCTATGCCACCTTGCTGCGCCGCGCCTGGCAGGTAGGCGTAGGAATTGCCCTGCTGCTCACCGCAACCAGCGCCTACCTCAAGTCATATTTCAACTTGCCGGCGCAGCATGACCTCGTGTTGCTGGCAATCGCGGTTGCAGTCTATATACCGTTGGGCGTGCGTCGCGGAAAGATGCAGGGCTGTTACGACTTTCGCGGCCTGGCCATCAATGTGGTGGTGGAGGTGGCCGTTAAGTTGGGTGGGGCTCTGATCTTCCTGCATTTCGGAAAGGGCGTAACCGGTGTAATGACGGCAGTGTTGCTCTCGATCGTCGCCGCGTACATCGCCGGGTATCCAGGAGTGCTCTACCGGGAGAAACCGGGGTTGATCAAGATCGCGCCTTTCGGCGAGGGCATGCAGGCCACGGTTTACTTCGTTGGGCAGGTAATTCTCAGTAACCTCGACATCTTGCTGGTGAAGCACTTCTTCCCGCCCTCGGAAGCGGGGATCTACGCGGCTGTGGCTTTGGTGGGGCGGGTGATCCTCATGTTGTCGTGGTCGGTTGTGAGCAGCATGTTTCCCGTGTCGGCCGGCAGTTCGCACCGCAAGGCGGGGCACTCGGTGCTGTACACCGCATTACTGCTGGTGGGAACTCTCACTTCCGCATTCGTGGTTGCCGTGGCTCTGGCGCCGGAGGCTGTCTGGACCATGCTGCTGGGGAAGCTGTTCCTGCTAGGCACGGTAGCGTTCTCCGCACTCCTGACAAAGTATGCGATCATGACCGCCATCTACAGCGTTGCAGTAGTTGTCATGATGTACGAGATCTCGCGGCGCATTGGCCCGGCGGCGTGGGTACAGTTGGGCGCCAGTCTCTTTCTGATCGGTGGGATATGGCGTTATCACGATTCCTTATCCCAGGTGATTGTGGTGCAACTGTTCGTGATGTGCGCACTGCTGGCAGTCGTGACTATTCCGCTGTTCTACGAGCAAACGGAATCAGCGGAACCGGCTACGGAACCTGTCCGCCGCCTGCGGCCCGTGCCCGAGGAAGAGATCATCGCGGAATTCTTGCGCGGCGAGTTCTATCATCCCCAGTTCGATCCCTATCGCCGGGAGTTCAAGCATCTTGTGGACCACGTCAATCTTGGGCAGCCGCATGAAAACTTCATCCGGCGTGCACTGCTGTTCCGCCGGCGAGGACGCCTGTGGCGTGAGCTGCCTGCGGACACGGTGTGGTGTGAGGTTGAACTCACTGCGCGCGACCTGCAGCGGCTGCGATCGTTCCCGCGCAACGAATGGCGGCGCTTTGCCGGAGGCGGGTTCCACTTAACGGAAATGGTTCGTCGCGCCAAAGCCGGCCTGGCTCGCGGACGGCAGAGTCGATTTCTGAAAAAACTTGAGGCGATCGGAAGCGATCTCCGGGGGAACCATGTGCCAGACGTTGTGTTGCTGATCGGCACCGACGAGCATCACCCTCTGACGATTATCGAAGGGAATCACCGCATGACGGCGGCCATGTTGACGATGCCCGAATCGGCGCACCGCCGGTTCCGTTTCTACTGTGGTTTGTCTCCGAACATGGACTCCTGCTGTTGGTACAAAACCAACGTGCATAGCTTGACGCTCTATGCTGGGCACACGGTCCGCTATATGTTCCGCAACGGTGACTTCTTCTTGGCGCGGACACTGCGGGAAAAGTTCGCCGAGATTGAAACATCGTGAGATCTGGGGCAGCGCATCCACTGCCAGTGGCGAGGTACTACTGGGGGCGCGGCACTAGGGTAACCGTGCGAGCGTTGTAGCGGTCACCGTCGAACTCGGCCTGAATGCTCACGTCCGCCTCTTCTCGCAAAAGACCGAGACTGCTCGCGTCCAATGATCCGATAGCCAATTCGCGAATACTTTGATCGGAATCGTTGGAAAGGGCCAGAACCCCCGCGCGCAGGTCTACGGCCACGATTCGACCCTCAAATATAAAAACATTCCCGGGTTCGGCGAGAATCTCAACATTTTTCGCGGCATTCTCTGTCGGAGAAAAACTTACCTGCACCAGCATGCCTGGAGACAAAGTCTCTGGCGAAGCGGGCTGGCCCCGGTTTACGACCGTCGTGCTGGGAGAAATGCGCAGCGCAACATTTCCCGGGTCCAGGGGATCGCGTAGTATCAGCCGGGATTTGGCGGCGTCGTACCGCACAACCCGCCCGTTCACCTCAGCCGCATCGGATGGGCCCGTTCGCACCGAGCGCGCAAACAGCTTCCCTCCGTCTATCACCGTGTCGACTGACACTACTGTTCCAGCAGGAACATTAGTCAACGAAATGCTCGCGTTGTCGGGCAGAAGGTGAGTCCGCGGATCAAAAGCAATGCGGATATCGCCGCCCCCGAATGCGTGAATCAATAGCCGATCGTGGATCGAATCGAGCCGCTTGACGACGCCGCGTACCAGCCCCACTTTGCCGGGGATGGGTTCCGAAGAGGCGTCAGCAACCCCAACCGATCGCCGCGGCACGGCATCGTTGGCCGTTGTGGCGGGCGTGACGGGCGGAGCGGCAAGGGGCGTGGCGGGCGCGGCGGTCTGCGCTTGTACACAGCCAGCCAGCAGGATTAGAGCAAGGCAGAGTCTTGGCATCGCTGCTTGGATGCTACGTTCGGCCATTTCGGATGGGGGCGTCGATCTAGGGTGTTTGCTGTAGTCAACCGTACGGCGTTTTCGCACATCATAATGCCGGCACCGTGATGAACTTTTCCAAAGCAGGACGACTCTGTGCGATTCCGGGCGTTCTGGCGATGCAACTTCTCGCCGGGACAGGTCTTGGGCTCGCCAGCGATCTGCACGTCTCTATTCCGGGGCGAAGCATATCTACGCCCACCCAGAAGCTCAATCGCGAGGGCGTCGCGGAACTCAAGCATGGGCATCAGAAAAAAGCCAAGCAGCTTTTTTATCGGGCCTACCTGCTGGATCCCGACGACCCGTTCACTCTGAATAATCTTGGGTACGTTGCCGAATTGGACGGCGATGCCGATCGAGCCCTGCGCTACTATGCGCTCGCGGCGCGCGAACATACCGATGCGGTCATCGACCAGTCCAACGAAGCGGCCCTCAAGGGCAAGCCACTGGATGAGGCGTTTCGGCAAGTGCAGGATTCTGATCAGGAAGTCAGCAGGATCAACGAGCAGGCAATTGTGCTACTTCAACAAGGGGACGTGTTTGCGGCCAGGAACCTTCTGCAATCAGCCATGCCCCGCCATCCGCAGGATCCGTTTCTGCTCAACAATCTCGGCTATGCGATGGAGACGGTCGGAGATCTTCAGGGCGCGTTGCGATGTTATTCCGCAGCGGCCAGCATACATTCCAAACAGCGGGTTATAGTGACTCCGCGGGCGAAGTGGCGCGGCCGGCCCATCAGCGAAGTAGCCGCAGGAAACGCGGCGGCCATCAGCGAGCAAATCGCCCGGGGCGAAGGCGTCGAGGCCGCAACTGCCCGCCTCAATCTGCGTGGAGTGGCAGCCCTGAACGATAACAACCCGTCCGCTGCACGGGAGTTTTTCCTGCAGGCGTATCAACGGGACGCACAGAATGCCTTCACCCTGAACAATCTGGGCTACGTCGCCGAGCTGGCAGGCGATCGCGAGAGCGCCGAAATGTATTATGAAGCTGCGCGCTCCGGGCGAGACGCGAATGCGAAGGTGAGCTACGCCACGCGCCGTGATGCCGAGGGAAGTAAGATCGACACGCTGGCCGACGATAATCAGGGGGATGTGGAGGGCGCGCTGAAAGCGATTCAGGAGACGAAGCGCCGCGCCGGCAGGCCCATCGAACTCAAGCGTCGCGACGGAACCTCAGTGAGCAGTGAGCAGGATGCGACGCCGGTGCCTCCGATTGCCGTGCAGGCCCCAGCGCTTCCTGGCCTCCCGCTGCCGAATTCCGAACAAGACCAGAAGGCGGCGCCCAGCTCGCAGCCGGCAGATTCTTTGCCGGCACAAAACTCTCAGCCCCAGAATCCAGATCAGAAATAAATAATTACTCTTGTGAATGGCGGCCCAGTACCGTGTAAAGGGCGGCGCTTCAGCGCAACGTCAGGCTCCCAACACCAGCGCGGGCGTCGGCATGTGGTCGTGTGTCTGCAGCGAGGCTTCCACACCCTCTTACGCAGTGGGACTTGCGATCTCGTCTTCGTCCGGCCACCCTTGAATTTTCTCGCCCACCGTGCGGGCGAGCCCGTCTTTCCTTTGGAATCGACCCGCGCGACGCAACCCAGCCGCCAATTGTAGGATCTTGACGCGCTCGTGCAGGCGGAAAGACCGGATGTATTCCCGCACCACCCGCGGCATGCTCATTGCCACTCCTGCTGCGTAACTCTTCCAGGCCATCTCCTTCAGTTGATCCGGAGAATTCAAGGCAAGCAGCAATTGCTCCACCAGGCTGCCGGCATCGCCGGGCGTGCAGAACCGCATGGCAATCCCTTCATGTTCCGCGAGATCCCGAAAGTCACGGATGCCGGAGGCGATAACCGGGACACCGTACTGCGCCGCGAGGTGCGCCACACCGCTCGCGCCAGCGGACGACGTGTAGGGCATCACCGCCAAGCTTGCCTCGCGAAACAGGTCGGCAATCGAGTCCTCGGGCACATAGCCCAGAAAGTGAATACGATCATTCGCGTGGCGCTGAGCCATCGATCGCACATAGCCTGGAGTTTTCGGATGATCGCCGCCACCGATCACCAACTCTACGTTAGCTATCTTCGTCGCAACCCGGTTGAACGCTTCGATCAATAATTCGAGACGCTTATAAGTCCCCCACTTTCCGAACGCAAGAATGCGGTGGATGGGATTTCCGCGGCGTGTAAAGTCTGGAGGGTCCGGCCGCCCGGCAAAAATGCCATGCGATTTCACGCTGACCCGGCCACGCCGGTACTTCTCATCGAGCGTTCGACGATAGGCCGGCATCAGGACGGAGAGCGAGTTCGCGCTCAACAGCAGATGCGTCGCCAGCCACCCTCCCGCCCGGTACAGCCGGGGCGAGGAAACCGCAGCATCCTCCAGGTCGACCGTCTCGAACAATTGGTGCAGCGTAACATGCGAGTACACTCCGTTCAGCCGTGCCACGGCCGGCGCCAAAAGGCCCAGCACCGCCGGAAGAGGACGGTCCCCGAAACTGGCGAAACCCAAATTGAACCAGGCCACGTCGGGCTTCACTTGCCGAATGGTGCGCACCAGCGTGGCGACGCTGGCAGACTTTCCAAAACCCCAGCAGCGAACGACTTTAAAGCCCGGTAGTTCATAAGCGGTTGCGGGAAGATAATCTCCCAGCACCGTCAGATCAACACACTGCTCTTGCCGAAGCTGCTCCGCCACATGGAAGCCATATTCGTTCAGAGCATGCCGACTCGGCGGAAATGATGTGATGAGCGCGATCTTCATGGCTCGCTCGAACGCAATACCAGATCGCGCGAGAGCCGGCCCAGGAGGTGTAAATAGTGAAATGCAACGCTCGCGCTGGCCTTGCTTGTCCCCGCGCGGCGAAGGCCAAACTGGTAAGGGATTTCCCGCACGGTCTTGATGCGGCCGCGAACCAGGATTTCAAGCAGAAGTTTGAAGCCGGTCGTCTGGAAAGTCAGTCCCTCGATGCAGCGGCGACGAATTACGAAAAAGCCCGACATCGGGTCGGTGACTCGAAGATTTCTCTTGCTGATCAAAGGTGCTGCGGCGAGCGTGCTTAACCGGGAAACAACGGCACGCAGAGGATTCCACCCCTTCGTTCCCTGACCCCGCGCATAGCGGCTGGCGATGGCAATATCGGCATGTTCGGTTTCCTTCAACAGTTCCGGTAACAGCTCAGGGGGATGTTGCAGGTCAGCGTCAATCACGCCGAGCAGGTTCGCTCGGGATTGACTCCAGCCATACAACACCGCCCCTGCCAAACCTCGTTCTCCGGTGCGTGAGAAGAGGCGAACGTGGGCATCTCGATTGGTCCAGTTACGAGCCAGTTCCACCGTTCCGTCGGTGCTTCCATCGTCGACCACCACGATCTCGTATTCGTATGGAGTCTCTCGCAGTGCATCTGTAAGTGCAGCGAGCAGTTGGTCGATATTCCCCGCTTCGTTGAGCGTCGGCACCACCAGGGAAAAATGGTTCTGGGAGACTCCAGGTTCCATTCAAGGCCTCGCTTTCAATCACTCGCAAGCCTTGGATGGCAACCTAGACGATTGCTGTTGGGTGGTTTCGCACACTACAGCAACTCTGTTGCTGCACTACTGCGCTATCCGGGAGACCTTCAGTTTTTCCCTCAGTTGAAACGCGCTCTGCGAGCCGCGAGCGGCTGATGTGAAAAATAATTTCACTTCTCACATCTTCCGGCCCCGCGTCCGAAATGATGATCAGCTGCGGAACAAGTTCCTTCAGCTGCAGAAATGCCCGGCGATTTCGGTGCATGAATTCCAGAGGGTATTCCGGCTTCCTCGCGAAAGCTGCGTCCGGCGACGCGTCGAGGACGAACGCCAGGTCGGGAACGGGAGCCTGCTTCAAAAGCATCTTGCTGTAGCAGCGAGTTGTAAATGACGGGGAATGGATATTCGCGATCTGGTCGTAGATGTAACGGTCAAAGATAACAATGTCAGAGTTGCTTACCTGCTCGCCGGCCAGCAGGCTGTGCAATCGGGCAACGTCCAGCATGTAGAAACCCGCTCGCGCTGCGTTCAAATACCACTTCCGAATGTGCTTATTGTTTCTTGGGGAGAATGAATTCTCTCCCATCCGGTCCGCGTGGCCGGGCTCCACTGTCCGGTCGCCGATTCCAGCGCGCATCTTCGACCAGACCGCGACGTCGTCCCAGAAGCTAAACCGTAAAACGCGGAGGCGCTGGTGCTTCAGAAACGCCGAGAGATACTCGATCTGCGTGGTCTTACCTGCTCCATCGATTCCCGAGAAGCTGATCAGGAACGGGCGGGAGTCAGTGGCCGGCGCATGCGCTTTGTCGGGGTCCATCTCTCAGAGAACTCCGTGGCTCAGGGATGAATAGCGGGCGAAGCCCCGGGCGGCCGCGATGGACTTCTCTCCGACAATGCGACCACCGCACCGGCGGCGATTCCGACTCCCGCTATCACGCCCAGCTTGATCAGAAACGACCGATGACCGCGCTGGCGGACAGGCGCCACTGCAGCGCCCGCGGGCTGGGCCACGGGAGCTCCTTTCACGTTGGCAGCTTTCGCTCCAGCAACTCCTGAAGGAGCGGGTGCGGACTGCTGGCCCGATGCTGTCTGCGCCGCCTGGGTCTGTTCGGTTTGGGATTGCGGCGCGTCCGGCAGTGAATCGTCCTGCTTCTGGGTGGCTGTGCTGGATTGGCCAGACTGCTGAGGACTCGCCCAGAGCGGCATTTCGCTCGACATCAAGAATCCCCCGACCAACATGGCGACTAAGAAGCATTTTGAATATGCGTGACTTGTCTGATTCATTTACGCACTCCAAAGTGTTCGAGATTGGCTCGCACCTTGATGATCTTTGCCGCGATCTTCAGAATCGCGATCTGCTGCCACCGGCGGATGAGCAGGAACTTCGTCAATCGAATTGAATACCGGCGCGAGCGAAGAAATGCGGGTCACTTCGAGGAGCACCCGGGTTCCGCTGGAGCCGGCGACGAACACCACCTGCGTATCTCGACCCGCTACTTGCGCCAGGCACTCCAGTAGCAAGTCAATGTCTTCAAAACTCAAAGAGCGGCACTCCGAGAAATCCAGAATCACCGGAGATTCGGAGACGCGCAAAGCATTGAGCAAGTCTTTCCGCTGCGCCCGTCGGCTCGCAGAACTCGACGCAGAGGGAAAGGGCAGGACGGTCCAGGCTGCCCCATTCATGGCCTCACCTTTCACAATTGAACCTTTCACAGCTGTACCTGTAGCCAGGGCTGCGACCCGGGGGAAGATGAAGCGAAATTCCGCGCGAAGGCGTTGTCTCGCGAACAGCCATCCGTCGTGGAGGGGCTGAAAGGTTGTCTCCGCGATCCACGCCTCGGAATCCTGCTTCCCAAACCTGCCGGCTCCAGATCTGCCACCGCGCTCCAGCCCAGATGTTCCAAATGTCCCCCGTCCACCAGACCATTGCGAATGAGCAGGCCCGGCGCCAGGTAGGTATCGGGCAGAACGGTGGATCGTTCCACCGTGGTTCCGCAATCCACCACACAGTCGCGCTCCACTGACGCAAATGGACCGATGGTGGTGCCAGCCGTTACGATTGTGCGAGCGCCGATGTAAGTTGGACCGATGATCCGGGCGGAAGTCGCAACTTTCACGCCCTCCCCGATCCACACTTGCTCGCGAATCTGTGTCCCCACCGGGCGCATGGCGCACGCCCCCGTCAGTCCATCTCCAACCAACTCTTGTCTTTCCCTGGCTGACAAAATGCGCTTGGCATATCCGCTAAATTGATAAGGAGTTCGCGCGCCCTCGATCGCAGAGCAGCAAGGTTCATGCTTTTCCCCGGTTGCACGCAGCGCGGGACGATCCAGCAGCCGCACTCCCAGCTGCCCCCCCGCATCGTGGGCCTCCGTCACCGGGTTTCGGCGCTCGCAATGAAAGCGAAGTAAATCGGAAAGATCCATCTCCGCATAGGACTTGAGCTCAATCACTAGAAGGCGCTCGATTCCCTGGCGGGCAAACTCGGCCAGAGCGGTGGTCGCGGCGTCCGCACGCGCGCCAGAAGCAAGCCACAAGCTTTGCACTCCCAGCTTGCGGACACGCTCCATCCACGAATGCAAGACGTCATTGCCCAGTATCGGCATCCGCGACGCGGCAGGCGCTCGCGGAGCTTCGAAACCTGCCAGGCCACGGGCCGCTTCCCGCATCCCTGTGACGTTGCCCCCGCCCGGAACCACTACGAATGCTCCCAGTTCCACGTGCTTACTTCCTTTCCGGAAAATCCCACCCGAAACGGTAAGGGCATCTCCCCGACCTTTCATCGCCACCACTCGGCCCGGCGCAATTCAGGTATGCATGAGATGTGGAGGTTAGCTCCCGAAGATGTCTAAAGAAACGAGGATGCAGTATCGCGGGGCGATATATCAGTAAAACCCCCTAGTTTGAAAAAACGTTGGCAGAGCATGATTCACAACCACGAGTCCTAGAACTTCTGATTAATTTTCTTGAACAGTATCCTTGTGTCGACCAGGCCATCTACGTAAAATTCACTACAACCCAACCCCAAATCCTGTAGGTACCGCTACGCCGTACCCTACGACCGGAGTACGCTTATGAGAAGGTTTGCCCTGCTGCTGGCGCTGTGTTCGGGAATCCCCGCGCTAGCGAGCGTCACGGTTTCCGCCCCTGCCCCCGGAAGCCAGGTGAGCACCACGGTTCAATACGTCGCGAGCGCCAGCACGGGCTGCGCCGCCGGAGTCTCCGCAATCGGAATCTATTCCGCTCCTGGCGTTCTCGCCTACAGTACCTCTGGAAGCAGCCTCAACACAGAGTTGTCTCTAAGCCCGGGCACCTACCAGACCGTGGTGCAGGCCTGGGACAATTGCGGCGGAACCAGCAAAACGCCAGTCACCATTTACGTTTCCGCGGGCTCCGCCCAGGTGCAGGTCACAGCCCCAACCAATAACTCGACCGTCGCCACACAAGTTCAATATGTCGCGACCTCGGCCTCGACCTGTGCCAAGGGCGTCTCCGCCATGGGCATCTACACATCTGCGGGTGTGCTGGCGTACCAATCTCAGGGCGCGAGTCTGAATGCGCTTCTCACGCTGAACCCCGGCACCTATCACACCGTCGTGCAGGAGTGGGATGCCTGCGGAGGCAGTGCCTCCACCCCGGTCACCATCGTAGTTGCAGGTCCCAGCAGCGGCGGGCAAGTAACGGTAAGCGCCCCGCAGACCAATAGCATTGTCAGTCCGACGGTGCAGTATGTGGCTTCGGCGACTTCCCCTTGTGCCAGCGGTGTCGCCGCCATAGGAATCTATACGGCGCCCGGAGTGCTCGCGTACCAAACGAAAGGCGCTCAGCTCAATACGCTGCTTACCCTTGCCGCGGGCACATACCATACCGTCGTAGAGGAATGGGACAAGTGTGGCGGAGCTTCGGTGGCTCCGGTCACGATCACGGTCGGAGGCGGCTCAACTTCGGGCACGTTCACCAATCTTCATCAACAGCCCGGATGGAACGGCTACGCCCTGCTGCCCCCCTACTACAATATCTGCACTTCCTGCACATCTTCTGGTTCGCAGGCCACCTGGCTAATGACCCAGAACATTTCGTCGCCATCGCTCAGCGGAAACTCCACCCGCATGGATATCGGCGGAGAGACCGACTACGCAGATATCCTCTGGAACAATCATCTGATCGGGAACTTCTCCACCCAGGGTATGCCCGATAACAACCAGGCGATCGTTCCGAACCTCCACAACTTCACCTATGACGTCTATTTTTACGTCGCGGATCTCAGCGTCTCTCAGGCGCTCGAGTTCGATATCAACCAGTTCGTTGGTGGCAACTCCTACATTTGGGGGCATGAATGCCGGGTCGCCGGTGGCAATGAGTGGGACATCTGGGACAATCCCGACCAGACGTGGCATCCAACTGGCATTGCCTGCAATCCCGTGGCAAACGCCTGGAACCATCTCGTTCTTCAGGTCCAACGTACCTCAGACAATCAACTCCTGTTCCAATCGATCACGCTCAACGGAACCACTTCCACTCTCAACTACTACGAGAACCCCACGACAACCACGTGGTATGGCGTGACCATTAACTATCAGCAGGACGGGAACTACGAGCAGACCCCTTACTCAGTGTGGCTCGACGAACTGAACTTCAGCTATTGGTAATCGCGCAGAGCTCAAAATTCCAACCAACCCTCTGTCTCTGAAATTCATCTAGTCCCTCGGAATCCAAAAGGGGGCTGCGCCGTGCTTTGCACAACGCATAGAAGGCTGAGGAGAAGCGCTGGGCACTGCGGCAGAACTCTTGCCCAGACCTCAGTCCGCATCTCATTCTTGGTGTGCTTTCTGACTCTTGCCTGCGTTGGGTCAGCCCAGAACCCGCTCCCTCCCGCCACGCCGCCGCCCGATACCACCACCCCCCAGAATGCGGCCCCGTCCCAGGATGATGACTCCAACGGGTTCGTCTTCAGGAAGGAAATCGAGGAAGTCATATTGCATGCCACAGTGGTCGATGATCAGAATCACCTGATCACCGGATTGGCCCGCAACAATTTCGCAGTGTACGAAGACGGCAAATTGCAGGAAGTCACTTCTTTCCGCCAGGAGCGCGTTCCCATAGCGCTGGGAATTCTGATTGATAACTCGGGGTCAATGCTGCCAAAGCGGGCAAAAGTTAACGACGCAGCCATGCGTCTGGTGGACGCAAGCCAGCAGGGGGACCGTGTGTTCGTCGTCAACTTCGGCGACGATGCCTTTCTCGACCAGGACTATACCCAGGACGTAGGCAAACTAAGAGCAGCTCTCCAGCGGGTGGACACGCGAGGCAGCACCGCCCTCTACGATGCTCTCATTGGAGCCGTCGATCACCTGCACAAAACTTCCCCGCTGCAAAAGCAAGTTATTTTGCTGGTAACCGACGGGCACGACAACGCGAGCCAGGCTACGTTCCAGGACGTTCTCCACAAGTTGCAATCGAAGAACGGACCCGTCCTCTACACGATCGCACTCGAGCAGACTCGGCGGCGGCCAGATGACGGTCTCCGGCGATCTCTGCGCACTCTCTCCGAGCAAACCGGAGGCACGGCATTTTTTCCATCCAGTCTCGACGAGGTGCAGTCGATCGCGACGGCGATCGCGCGAGACATCCGGAGTCAGTACGTGATCGGTTACCGCTCTTCGAATCCGCACACGCCCGGCCTTTACCACTCCATTCGGGTTCAGGCGCTCGACGGCTCCACTCCCTTGCGCGTCACAACCCGGGCCGGGTATTACACGGGAAATAATGGAAGTTCTGAATCGCGCTAAAGAGCGTCTCTGCGCCTGCATCCCAGCGAACTCGCATCATCGCTGTGTCGAAGCAGTCTTGCGTAAAGCAATCTCTAGAGATCTTGAGCTGCACCGTTCAGTTCGATCGTTGAGTTGGACTCGTTGAATTGACAGAGGTCAGGTTGGACATGCGACCCGCCGGTCGCATCCGCTTAGGTTTTAGCGACCGAGATGACTGAGATCTTCTTTCCGTTCAGAGTGCCGCTAATCCTGACGCGCTGCCCTGCTGCCCCCTTCAGCGCAAGCGGATCGCCCTCAATCAAGTAAAGAGCATCACCATCGACGAGAGCAAACTGCGCACCTCCGTGCACGCATGCCCGCGTACACTCAGCTGGGGCCATGCCGATCGCGGCAGAATGTTTGGCTCCGCAGTGCGTGTCCGTGATCAACCCCTCGAAAGTCTGCGGATGGATGGTGGATGGGGATTCGCGCTGACCTGATTCCGGCTCCCCGGCAGCCGCCCCCGCCACCGCTCCCAACGCAGCAAACAGCAATGCCAGCGCACAGGCGATGCCGCAGACTAATGCAATCGTTTCAATCCAGAAGCGCGCTCTTCTCGAAGCAACTCCTGTCGCGGCCCGGGCCAGGATTATACGCATTTGCTCACCTCCCGTTTATGTTTTTGTAATCGCTTTTTCAATATTTACGAGGGAACTCAATGTTGATTACGTGTAGGCTCCTGCCGTTCGCATCCAGTGTGCCGCCGATTATTACCTGCTTCCCCTCGTACTGCTTTGCTTTCTCCTGGTCGTCAAGCTGATATGCACCATTGCTCGAGACTTTCAACAAAAGACGCCGCCATCCTTCACGATGGTGCCGGTGAACTTTTGCGCTGTCGGTTGCTGTTGCCGTGCTGGCGGGTTCTGCACGGGACTCGGCTGCTCGGGTTGCTGGTCCGGAACCGGACGTTCAGCCGGCAGTGGCTGCGGAACCGGCTGGGGCTTCTGCGCTTGCGACCACACGATCAATTGAGGTCCCAGAATGTCAGATGGAAGCACCGGGCCTGCTTGGCTCTGCGGACCTTGCGTAAACATCAGAGGGGCGGTCACCAATAAGAACGCCAATGCCGAGAACAGGCTAGTCTCTCGCTTCATAACACGCCTCCGAAAGACGAAGTGGCCCCAGGTACGTGCGCAATTGGCTTGCCATCGCAGCTAGTTGATTCGGTGACGTACGCTATCCAGCCACGAGATCGTAAGTGAAAATCTTGCTTCATCTGCTTGTGCCTTTTTACATAACCATCAGTCAGTCGGCTATACATCGTTCTCTGTAAAACGTCGGGGCCGCGCCGCGCCATCCTCTCGGGAATAATTGTGTTCGCCATGACCGCGGCGGTTCGAAGCTAGGAGCCGGAAAGCTTTCCTGCCCGAATACACGATTCACCGTATGGGCGCCGTGCCCGCATTGCGTTAATGTTTAGCTCTCTTCACAACTCCCCCATGGGCGCAGGTGCCGGTTACAGGGAAATCGACACCTGCGCCTTCTTTGCCAGATTCGTACCTTCTGGTATTTACAGCGCTTGGAATCACGAAGTACAGGGTGAAAGGGATTTGCCCGCTCGTGCTTCGCCGCTAAGGTTGTGGTGAACGCAATCCGCTTGAAGGAGGCATCATGCTTTACTGGACGCTACTGTTTTTGGTGTTCGCCCTGATTGCCGGAGTCTTGGGCTTTACCGGCGTCGCAATCGCAGCTGCGGGCATTGCGAAACTGCTGTTCGTGATTTTTCTGGTGTTCTTTGTGATTTCGCTTCTCACCCATTTGTCGCGCCGAGGCACTGGCGTCTAGGGGATTTTCGCGGCGTTAGCTTGATGCCGACCGCGAGCGTCGCTTCGTCATCGTTAGCGAAGGACAGTTAGGTCAACGCAGATCGATTCAACGCAGATCCCTAAGGAGACAAAATTATGAAACTCACCGGAATCGTCAGGATATTGCTTCTGATTTCCTTGCTTGGCGCAAGCGCGCTGATGTATGCGCAAGACCCGCGCGATGATCCCAAGCCTCCGCAGGAACCTCGTCCCGTGGCGACCAAGCCGGCAGCCAATGAGATCAATCCTCCGCGCCAGGACGAGGCAAAACCTCCGAAACAGGAGGACGTTAAGCCTTCCCGCGAAGAGGGCAAGCCTGGGAATCAGCAGACGAAACAAGCAGAACACGCAGAGCAATCATCCCGGCAGGTTCAACAACGGGGCCGCATTCCCGACGACAAGTTCCGGGCCCACTTCGGACGGCAGCATACTCTTGTCATCAACCGGCCAACAATCGTTGAAGGCCAGCCCCGTTTCCATTACTCCGGCTACTGGTTCACCATCGTCGATCCGTGGCCCGTGGGCTGGGCTTATACCGACCAGTGTTATATCGACTACGTAGATGGCGAATATTTCCTTTTCGATCTGCTTCACCCCGGCGTTCGCATTGCACTCACAGTCGTGCCGTGAGCGCGGTTAACTTTTGACGTGGCCAATGACGTGGGCACAATCGGCCCTCCATTCTGTGGAACAAACAGTCCGCTGTGGAGGGCCGCTCCTACAACTCCTCGACGCTCGCCTCGACGTTGGCAATGACCGGTGAGGGCGAGAATGCCCCTCCCAACCTTTGCCACATCTGGCAGCAACTAACCTCTGTAAAGCGATAAATCTTGAAGGCGCGGGAAGGTCTGCGCTTTCCCAGGAGGGCAATTCATGGCAGACGATATGGAGAAGAAGGGTCAGCAAGGTAACCAGTACGGGCAAGGCCAGCAAGGCGGTCAGTCCGGGCAGCATGGCCAGCCGGGTGGACAGTCCAAAGAGGGCCAGCAGAGCGGTCAGTCCGGCCAGTACCAGCCGAAGAAGGGTGGGCAGACCGACACCGACAAGGAAGAAGACCAGAACCGCGACCGTCAGCGCCGCGCTTCGTAAGTATTTATTTTTCTTTTCAATGCACTGAATGATGACTTGGAAGTCCCGGCCTTTAAACACCGGGACTTCACTTTATATGCGGTGCGGGTTATGCGCGGTGCGGACGCCCGATTTTCCTGGGCCTTGGGACGGGGGAGTTTTCCACAGCGTTCCTGAAGGAAGACTATTGCGATTTGTAAACGGGCCTGCAAATAACAATCCAGCAACGAATAGCCAGCAGTTATTACGCGGCAAGTGCCTCGAATCAAAGCAGTTCTCGGGGTGCTACCGAAATACCGGCAGTGAGCGTGGTAAATGAGACACACAAAACGGCTTCTCGACAGCCGAAAAATGACCTGGAATTCTCAGGTTGAGAAAAGTGCTTAGGGGGTGTGGCGACGACCTCGAGGGACAACCCGAGCGTCCCCTGGAACACCTTACACCTGCCTGCTATGAGAACTAGGGAAGCTATTACGGAGCAACCGGGGCTACACAGTATGGTGGCGGACTAGGGATCGTCTTAGAGTGCGGAGAGTGCAGCAAGAAAGTTGAGTCCTCTCCCAATGGCATACAAGAGTGCGGTACCCCATATTGGAGCACACCCTATTCAACCTCATGATATTCAAGAGCAACGCTCTCCGTCGCCGGAAGATCTGCGGCGCGCGTTTGAGAAGGCGATGATCGAGATTCATCAGGCGGATTTTGCTTCTGACAAGAAGATGCAGTATCGGAGTCCGATCGTGCAGCGCGCAAAACGTTTGGGGATATCGCAGGCACGAGCTGAGGAGTGCGCGATTTCCGACGCAGCGCGAGCGCTTGCTCTGCTGTGGAAGATTTGAGGGCGTCCGGCTTGCGGCTCCCGACGGCCGCGAGGTCAGCTCCGCCGGCCCCTCTGGCTTCGTTCAGCGCAGTCTCTCGAGGGCGCCGTCCCACAGGTGCATCTCCGAAGCTGACTCTGGGCAGGTGGGATTTGAAGGGCAGGGGGCAGGGGGGCCGGTACGGCCAGCATGGGCGACGGAGGGGAAGAATTGAGCGATTCACCATCGGCTCAACCGTCCCCCCTTTAGGCAGCAACGCTAGCCCGTTTTGCGCCGCAGGCGATCTTTTTCATCTTCTTCACTAATGTCCGTTTCGCCGGACTCACGGGCGGGTTCGTTTTTCTGATTTGCCCTCTCCTCGTCGGCTGCCTGTTGACTTGCCTCTTTCGCGTTGCCCCAGGCGTTCTGAACTTTTCCCTCGGCCTGCTTCATCGTTCCATGGACCTGCTTCTTTGCATCTCCGGTCCATTCGCCAGCCTGGCGCTCGATGCGGCCAGCAACGTCTTTCACCTTACCTTCCACTTGATCTTTGTTCATGATGGTTCCTACTTGGAATTATGTTCGGTGCCTCTACAAAGCGACAGTCCGTGCCGGTCTCCAACGACGCCGCACTTGTCTTTCGTTTCGGCCGTGGCTCGGCTTACCGGCCGAAGAAAAACTGTCGCGCTTCGTCCTTGCTCTCACAGCGCTGGGCTTCGGCCTTGGATCAGGCGGATCAGAACCGCGATTATTGCCAAGACCAACAGAATATGGATGAATCCGCCCAGTGTGTAGGAGGTGATCATTCCCAAGAACCAGAGGATCAACAACAGCATGGCGATGGTCCAGAGCATTGGAACTCCTTTTCGAAAGCTGTGTAAATGCTAACGAACTGCTTTGGAGTTTATGCTGGGCTGATGCTGCAGAGTATCCAGTAAAGTCCCTAGCGGGACATTTATGTGGCTCTACTTTTTAACGGATTGCTGGAGACTGAAGCAGCTGGCGTTCCGGGGGTTCATGCAGTGGGGGGATCCCACGTCTCGCAAAACCGGCGAGACATAGGGCACCCGGCTGCGGTCCACGCAAATGTCGTGGAGGATCAGGCAGGCTTTCAAAAGATCTGGACGATTCCGTTGCGCACGGCGTAGAGGGTGATATCCGCGACCGAGTGCAGGTTGAGCTTGCGCATCAGGTTGGTGCGGTGAGTCTCCGCTGTTTTAACGCTAAGGCACAGGGCTGTGGCGATTTCCTTGGTGCTCTTTCCTTCGGCGACCAACTGAATCACTTCCCGCTCGCGCGGGGTCAAGACGCATTGTGGGGAAGTTTTGTTCTCTTCGTGCGGGCGCAGGTAACCATCGAGCATCATCTGCGCCACTTTGGGAGTGAAGAAAGTTCGCCGATGCTGCAAAGCGTCTACAGCGGCCAAAAGGTCGCGGCCAGCATCGGACTTCAGCAGGAAGCCGCGGGCTCCAGCGGCCAGCACTTCGCGCACTACCTGTTCCGAATCGTGTACGGTCAGGATCAGAATGCGAGCTTCGGGCATCGCTGCCAGGATTTGGCGGGTGGCGTCCAGACCGTTTAAGTTCGGCATTCCAACATCGAGCAAGAGAACGTCCGGCTTCAATCGGCCGGCAAGCTCGACGGCTTCGCGTCCGTCTGTGGCCTCGCCACAAACCTCCCACCCAGCATGGCTTTCGAGCACACAGCGAATGCCTTTCCTCGCCACCTCGTGATCGTCCGCAATAAGGATTCGAAGCACGCTCAAGTTACACCTCCTAGAACCAAGGACAACAAGAGAGAGTCTGTGGCGACGATTTTTCGATGGAGCCAAACACCGCATGAGAATAGTTGCGGCCACGACGGGCGCGGTTGCTGATCAGCGCAAATAGACGGCTGGCGGCGCGATGAAAACCCGGTCGTGCGGGATGGCAGACTGAAGGGGCGATGAAAGGCAAAGTCGTTTGCGAGGACAAGACGACGCGAGGTCGCGAGACGCGACCTTCAACCGTCGCTGATTCGACTCCTCAGACTACAGTCGTCTCCGCGGTATTACGGAGTTGCGGCGGCATCTGGATCTGGATGATGTTGTTCTTGATGGCGTACACCACCAGGTCGCGAATGGAATGCAGACTGAGCTTGCGCATGATATTGCTGCGATGCGTTTCCACGGTCTTGGTGCTCAAGTTCAGGAGTACGGCCACTTCCTTCGAGCTCTTGCCTTCGGCGAGAAGCTGCGTGACTTCGCGCTCGCGCGCGGTGAGCGTGGGCAAATCCGGCGGCTCGGTCCGGGAGATGGCATGCCCCTTCTCGAGGAAGCCCGCCAGCACCAGGTCGTTTACCCGCGGGGTGAAGAACATTCGCTTGCTCTGCAAGGCTTCGACCGCGGCCACGAGATCGCGCGCGGCGTCTGACTTGAGCACAAAGCCGCGAGCGCCGGCATCCAGGGCCTCACGAATCACCTGATCAGAATCGGTGATGGTGAGAACTATAACTTTGAAGTTAGGGTCGAGCTGCAGCAACTGGCGCGTGGTGTCCAGGCCGTTGAGGTATGGCATGCCGATGTCTACGATGACGACGTCGGGTTTCAATTGCTTGGCCATCTCGACCGCTTCGCGGCCGTCGGACGCCTCGCCGCACACTTCCCATCCCTCGCGTTTCTGGAGAAGCGAGCACAGACCGCGGCGCACGATTTCGTGATCGTCAGCTAACAAGATACGCAGTTTCATGGCATCCTCCGGGGATATGGCCGTTAGACATCGATAGACTCGGACGTACTCATGAATCCGAACTCAACACGAAGCGTTTGGACTCCGCGCGAGCGCCGTAAACACGCGATGCTGACTCACCGCCTCAACAGCCTCCAACAGATCGCGGGCGGCATTCGATTTCACAACGTACCCTCTTGCTCCTGCATCGAGGGCCTCACGCATCATCTGCGGAGAATCATGCTGGGTGACGAACAAAACTTCGAGACTCGCTTTCTGCTTCTGTTGAATCAGCCGGCACGCTTCCAGACCGTTCATACGCGGCATGGTGACATCAAGCACCACAACGTCGGGTTCCAAAACTTCCACTTTGTCGAGAGCTTCGATTCCGTCTGATGCTTCACCCACGACTTCCCAGCCAGGCCGACCTTCCAGCAAAGTGCGCAGTCCTTGCCTCACAATGGGATGATCATCCACCAGCAGGATGCGGACCGCCATAAGGTTAGCTCTCCGAGGCAGCCCCGTGCAGCCTCTTCGCTACGGTTTACGGCTGGCTCTGGTTTCAACTTTACCCCGTTCTTGCCGCAGGACTCTACTGGCACCAGGCGGAAAGGCAACTCTAGAGGTGATAAACTCACGCTGAAAATAGCATGATACTACCCCGTGCCGAATACAGGGAATCCTGTATTCTCGCGTAACGATTGAGCTCCTAGTTACCGTTTGAACTCATCGGCGGGAAGTAGGTTTCAGCGTGTAAGAGCGCATCGACGGCCTGGACAATGGAGCCAACATCGGATTTCGCGCAGGCCCCCCGAATGCCCACCCTGCGGGCCTCCTCGGCCAACTGTCTGGACAGGTGAATGGTGACCATCAGGATTGGGATTTCAGGAAAGAGCTGCCTAATCTGCCGGGCTACATCAAGTCCATTCAGGTCGGGCATCTGGAAATCGAGCAGGATCATGTCCGGCGGATTTTTTTTCACGCGCTGAAGTGCTTCTCCACCGGTGCGTGCTTCGTCGCAGACCTGCCAGGTGCTTTGCTGCTCGAGCAGCGCCCGTAGATAATGCCGGACCGCCGGGTTGTCGTCTACCACCAGAATTCGAACCAAGCGGTACTTCCTTTAGAATTGGGACCCAAAACTTAGAACGGCTTCGCTCGATCGTTGGACGTGCCCGCCGTGCTGTCGCACCAGTCGACTGTTCCGTTGTTCTGCTAATGTCCCTTGCTGTGACCTTCTTCTTTATGCTTCTTCATCACGGTTCGCGCGGCAACTTCCTTGGCGCGGTCGCCGTAACGCCCGGAGCGCTGCGCGCTTTCCTTGATATGTTCGTACTCTCTCTGTTCTTTTGCGCTCACGCCGCGAAGATGTTTTTTGCCGGGCATCGGTTCCTCTTTCTTATCGATTACTCTGTTCGTCTTTTCTCTTTCACCATAGGAGCGCAGTCGCATGCTCGCAATACTGTAAATTCCTGAGCGCCGCAAGACCGCCAATGCGGCTTTGCGTTGGCTTTTTCGCGTTGGGATATTCTCCCTCCGCGAGCGGCCTTACTTGCTCACCGCGCCATACGACGGCAAGAGTTGGGGCCGGCCGTTGTTTACGCTGTGAGGCCTCGGATTGTTGCCATGATTCGCCGCGCGCCGCCGCAGCACTCTTCGCTTCGGAAACAGCAGGTCGCGCATCTTCATTTTTGCTTTGTGCAGTTGCGATTTTGAATTGCCGACTGAGCAGTCCAGCATTTGGGCGATCTCATGATGCTGGTAACCCTCGACCTCGTGCAGATCGAAAATCTGCCGGCATCCCTCGGACAGCTCGTCCATGGCTCGGCGCAACGTAATACGATCAACCGTGCCGGAGAGACGCGGATCCGATTTGCCGATGTCGCGCTTGAGAGATGGAGAGTCCGGCGATGCCGGCTCATCCAAAGACAACATATGCGGCGCCTTGCGGGAGCGCAACTTCATCAGCACGGTATTCACCGCGACGCGATAGAGCCAGGTGGAGAACGCCGAATCTCCCCGGAAGGAGTTGACGCTCCGAAACACTTGCAGGAACGCTTCCTGAGTCAGATCTTCTGCGTCGGCCACATCCTTTGTCATTTGCAGACAAACGGAGTAAACACGCTTCTTGTGCAAGTGGAAGAGCGTGGCAAAGGCCTGCTCGTCGCCGCTCTGGGCGCGTCGAACCAGACTGCGTTCGGAATCATTTCGGTCGGCTGCATCCCGGACTGGGATCAGATTGGTTGTTGTCGCGGAAATTACGCAAGTCGCCACGGTAGTCTCCTTCGATCAAAGAGTGCCTGTCTTTTTGCTCTCCACGATTGCGGGAGCATTTCAGCTTCAAGAAGAGACTAGCGACACCGCGGCAGCGATCCCATCAGGATGCTCCTGTAATTGATTGCGAGACATGCTGTACAGGAGTCAGGAGGTAAACGCTGAGTGTGTCTTCGCATATTTTTTAGGGACGAAACTGTTTTCAGCAAAGAGGGTTG
This sequence comes from uncultured Acidobacteriaceae bacterium, assembly GCA_963719575.1. Taxonomy (GTDB): domain Bacteria; phylum Acidobacteriota; class Terriglobia; order Terriglobales; family Acidobacteriaceae; genus Sulfotelmatobacter. Next base: position 711,065 of record CAVRCN010000009.1, on the reverse strand, counting down.
CTGAGGACCGAGCGCTTGCGAAGCAAAGAAAGTTGCTGGGTGCAGTGTCCGGCGCATCTCGCTCACCCAGAGCGCCAACCGCGAGTCATGTAGCGGCGACCGCGACGCCGTTCCCACAATCCATTCAGTCGATTATCAATAGAGATGAAAACCCACTTCCACGCTGATCAGTACACTCACCGGGCGCCCGTCCTTCATTGCCGGTTGAAAGCGCCATTGCCTGACTGCATCAATCGCCCTTGCGTCCAGTCCAAATCCCAATCCGCGGACAACGCGAATATCTTGCGGAACGCCCTGGGCATCGACAATCAAGCGAAGCACGCACGTTCCCTGCGTCTTTGCGTTCCGCGCTGCCTCGGTATATTCAGGATCGGGTGTTGAAAGAGCTTGAGGAGCTGAAATTCCTCCACCGACCTTATATACGCCACCACCAATGCCGCCTCCGCTGCCAGTGCCCACTCCCGGTCCGCTCCCTACACCGACACCACCACCCGATCCAGAACCAATTCCGCCGCCCGATCCGGTTCCGTTCGAAGGAGGAGCGGAAGGAATCACCGGGGCCGCGGGATTACCCAGGTTTGGCATATGATTCTCGGCCAATCGCACCTGGGGAGGAACCACCACCGCTGGCGCAACCGCGAGCTTGGGGTGTTCGTTACGCACGATAATCGCGGGGGGAGTGATCTGTTGCAAGGCGGGTTTTGGCAGGATTCCCTTGGGCGCACGAATTCGGTCGTGATCACCGCCGCCACCACCGCCGCTGACGATTTTTTTGGCGACGGGCAGGGTATAAGAGGCAGGCGACGGCGCGATCAACATTACGGTTTCGTGCGGCTTGATCTGTTGCGCTGCTTGATGACTAAATGTCGCAACCCCCAGAATCAAGCCAAGAATAACAATGTGCGCCACGACGGATCCGGCGAGACCATTCGACCGATAATTATTGAACTGACCCCAGATTGCTTCCGGAGCGAGTGTTTCTGGCTCCATCCGGGAGATGACTTTCTCTGGCCGCACGTCTCTTCCGCGGCTTGCATCGCGGGTTGCATAAAGAGTGTCAAGGACTGCCGACGAGGATGAAGCCGATGGGAATAACGCACGGGCGGCCAGGCGGGGGCTTTGAGGGTTCGACATTTGGCGCTCCTCACAGAACTGCAGCCGGCAGTAGCAATTCGCAGCCGGACTTTCGTTGCCGGACTTCCCGAATCAAAATGAAGGATGGTGAGACCGGCCGTTCTCACCATCCGTTCGGGTACGAAAGCCAACGGCTTCCAGAACTAGCCGAAGCCAAAGTGTTCAGAACTGCCCGGCTTGCAAAGCAAACCGGGCCCACAGAAAACCGTCCGTCTGCTCGGCTCAACGGCTCGAAGCGACAGTCTTCCCTGGTGAAGGTTTCAGTTCGCCGTGTTCTCTGGCTTGTGACGAATATCTCCTGATCGCAGCCAGGAAGGGTTCATCCGCCCGCTCGGGCCGGACTTTTCCGTTCAAGATGGCGGAAAACGGCACGAAGCGTCCGTAAAGAATTCGGGTTTCATCTTTGTCCTGCGCGATGACGGAACCGGTAAGATCGATTCCCGCAAAAATGCCGCGAGCCCGAGAATAGGTCAGGATCTCTGCCCTCATCTTCCAATCTGTGTCGGCGCCCGTGTCGCGCCCGACAGGGCCCGCGGCAGCCGAGGCATCTGCACCCAACTTAAAGCGGCTGGATAAGAGATGCTGCATGCCATCTTCATTGGTCACGATCATCACCAGATCCACCGCCTGGCCACCGAGCTGCAGCCCCCAGCTCCCGCCTGTGATCGTGATCGGTGCGGGAGCGCTCCACCTGCCACTTTCAGTGCGGCAGGTCGCAACGCCCTTTCCATGGCTACCGCCGAAGCCCACAGCAATTTTCACCATCGAGGGAATCACCGCGACGCACTTCGCGTCACTCATCACTTTGTCGGGGATTGCTTTGTCGGGAGTGGCCATGATTTCGTTCAGAACTTTGGTGGAAGCATCCAGGCGTTTATCGATATCCGAACGGTCTTTGTCATCCGCAGACCACGCCATGGTGGCGCAGAGTAGAACGCTGGCACCGAGCACCAGGAGATATCTTGGCAGCGCAGAGCTAATTTTCTTCATAAGCAGACCTCTTCTTCTGTGCTCGAAGCGAGCAACGTTTAGATTTCCCTACGCACTCAACGCTAGCTCGCCGCTCGCATCGGTTCCATCCGGTTCAAGCTGTAAAGTGGATCGAGAGTGGCTCGAGCAGTAGGGGAATACGTCCGGCGGTCTTCAGACACTTAAGGTGGGTAAACCCGGCTAAATACAGTGCGCGCAGTATGGATTGTTGAAAATCGACGTCTTGGAAAGCGGCAATCAAGGCAGCCGCGGCACTAGAGAATTCAGGCGCATCCATCCAGGACGACGACTGGCTGTCGCAACACCGAACTGCAGGGAATCATAAGTTCGACGAGGGTTCCAGGTTGGGCATTCGTAAGACGCAACTCTCCACCAAATTCTTTGGCGCGTTGCTTCATGCCTCCGATGCCGACTCCAACGCTGTCGGGTTGCAGCTCGGCAATTCGCCTGTCGATTCCCTTGCCATCATCGCGCACGGCCACCACGATCAGACCATCTTTTTGGGTCAATGTAATCCAGACCTTGCTTGCTTCTGAATGCCGGAAGACATTGGTCAGCGCTTCCTGAACGATTCGGAAAACTGCGGTCTCCACTTCCGCAGCGAGCCGTGGAAATTCGGCGGGGCGAACATCGAGAGAAGTTTCAATGCCGCTGCGCTTGCTGAGCCCGTCCACGTACCAGGAAAGCGCCGACAGCAAGCCAACTTCATCAAGCAGCGGCGGATGCAAAAGATGAGACATAGTGCGCACTTGCTGGATGGCACGATCCACAATACCGCTGGCCTGAGTCCAAGCTTCTTCCGGGGGGTCAGCGGGCTTTTCCATGATCATCCTGTCCAGCACCATCTTGGCCACGGCAAGTTCCTGCCCCAAACCGTCGTGCAGATCGCGCGCGAGCCGGCGACGCTCTTGATCCTGCATGGTCATCAGACGGATGGAAAGACGCCGCAATTCGTCGGTTCTTCTGTCGACCATCTTTTCCAGTTCGGTGGCGCTGTCGCGAATCGATTGTTCCAGCACCTTGCTGTCGTGAATGTCAGAACAAGTTCCGTACCACTTAACGATCTTTTCGTCACTTCGAATCGGGACGGCGCGAGCGCGAAACCAGCGATAATTGCCGTCCTTGGCTCGCATGCGATACTCCGCTTCGTAGTTTGCCCCCGATTCAATGCAGAGCAACCAGTCAGCCATGGCCTTTTGCTTATCCTCGGGGTGAACATAGTCCAGCCAACCGAAACCGTTCGCCGAACCTGGGTCAGCGCCGGTAAATTCATAAAATCGGTCGCTGATGTAATCTCTGGAGCCGTCGGCTTTGCGACTGAAGATGATGTCCGGAGCGGTATGGACAATGGCATCGAGTTCCTGATTCTTTTCCACCAGCTCCACGTTAAGGCGCAGCAGCAATTCCGCCTTGTGAGCCAACTCATCAGTCCGCTCCAGGACGCGCTGCTCAAGTTCGCGATTCAGAGTTTCGAGCTGCCGCGTTTTACGATGCAATTCCGCGAATACCCTTACCTTGGCGCGCAAGAGTTCCGGCACCACGGGGACCGAAATGTAATCGACCGCGCCGTGCTCATACCCTTTGAGTTGGTCCAGGTCGGTCAGATGCACTGCTGAAACAAAGATGATTGCGGTCCTCTGAAAACGCGGGTGCTGGCGAATCATCGCGGCCAACTGAAAACCGTCGAGCTCGGGCATGCTCACGTCCATCAGCACGACCGCGACGTCGGTCTTGAGTAGAACTTCGAGAGCCTCCTTCGCGGACTTAGCTTTGATCAGGTTTTCGCGAAGTTCACCAAGCATCACCTCATAACTGAGCAACTTGGCGGGCTGATCATCCACCATGAGGATATTGACTTTCTCGTTTGCGCCCATGAGTTGTACTACCTCTCTGTCAGGTCTCGATCGTCAAAGCCAGCGGCGGCCAACAGCTATCGGTGAAGCCACATGCGAAGCGACGAAAGCAGTTGCTCCGTATTGACCGGTTTGGCCAGATATTCGGACGCTCCAGCTTCAAGACATTTTTCCCGGTCGCCTTTCATCGCTTTTGCGGTTAAGGCAATGATCGGCAAGCGGTGGAACGAAGAGTTTTGCCGAATGACCTGCATGGTTTCGTAACCATCCATCTCGGGCATCATGATATCCATGAGCACGATGGCAATGTCCGGCGTCGTTTCGAGCATGGCGATCGCTTCGCGGCCGGTTCCGGCGGTGATTACCGTCATGCCGCGCCGCTCGAGCACGCTGCTGAGGGCGAAGATATTACGGACGTCATCGTCTACTACCAGCACTTTTTTCCCAACCAGGGCATCGTCAGAGTGATGTAGCCGGTCGAGCAACCTCTGTTTCTCGACTGGAAGATCGGCGACTACACGATGCAGGAACAAAGCGGTTTCGTCCAGCAGGCGCTCCGGGGATTCCACTCCTTTAACTACGACGCTGCGAGCCAGAGAATGCAGACGGGCATCCTCCTCGAGGGAAAGTTCCTTGCCGGTGAAGACTACAACGGGAAGGTCGGCCAGTGAGGGATTGTCGCGGAAGCGCTCCAACACGTCGAAGCCCGATATATCGGGCAGACGCAGGTCAAGAACGACGCAGTCGAAGACTTGCTCGTTAGCGGTCTGGATCGCCTCGGCACCCGTGGATGCCACTGTCACGTCGATATCGTCGTAACCCAGCAGTTCCTTGATGCTGAGCTGTTCGGCCGGGTTATCTTCCACCACCAGCAATCGCTTCCGTCGGGGAGCGGAATATTCCTTGATGCGGGCCAATGCGCTGTCCAGCCCCTCCGGTGTGGTGGGTTTTGTAACGAACGCAAACGCACCTCGGGTCAGGCCGTGGTGCCGATCTTCATCCAGCGTCAGCATCTGCACCGGAATGTGGCGAGTTGCTGGATCTTGCTTCAAGTGGTTCAGGACCGTCCAGCCCAGCATGTCGGGCAGGAAAACGTCCAGGGAAACAGCGGTTGGATGGTACTCCCGGGCAAGCGCAAGCGCCTCCGCACCACGGCTGGCCGCGAGAACTTTGAAGCCCTTGTCGCGAGCAAGATCACACAATACCCGCGCATAATGCGCGTCGTCCTCAACAATCAGCAAAATTGCATCGCCGGGTTGCAGGTTTCCCCGGTCGTCGGGAATCTTCTCGACAGAATGTTCCGTAACTCCGGCGACCGGAAATTGCACCGGCAAAACGAATGATCGGGATCTTCCCTCCGACACCGTAGCGATCGAGGTGGAAGGCCCTACATAAGTTTGCGGCAGGTAGAGCGTAAACGTGCTGCCCTTGCCGGGAGCGCTGCGCAGCTGGATTTCTCCGCCCAGCAGGCTGGCAAGTTCGCGGCTGATCGCCAGCCCCAGGCCCGTTCCGCCGTATTTGCGGCTGGTGCCGGCATCCGCTTGTTGGAACGCCTCGAAGATGATGCGTTGTTTTTCGGACGGGATGCCTATGCCAGTGTCGGTAACCTCAAAGGCCACCACCGAGGCCGCATTACTCAAAATCGGATGCGCCTCGGTCCAACCGCTCCTGGCGACCGACACGGACAAGCGGACACCCCCAACTTCAGTGAACTTAAAGGCATTCGACAGCAGGTTCTTCAATACTTGCTGCAGTCGCTTCGAGTCGGTGACGACGCTGCGGGCAAGATGCGGGTCGGTTTGCACTTCGAAGTTGAGATGCCGATTTTCCGCTTCGTGACGGAACGGACGTTGCACCGCGTCGAGCATACTGGCAAAGAAAACTTCCTCTGCTTCGACTGAAACTGTTCCGGATTCGATCTTCGACAGATCGAGAATGTCCGTGATCAGGTTCAGCAAGTCTGTGCCGGCGCCGTGGATCGTGCGGGAGAACTCAACCTGCTTTGGAGTCAGGTTGCCGTCCGGGTTATCGCTGAGCTGCTGGCCGAGCACCAAAATGCTGTTGAGAGGCGTGCGCAGCTCGTGCGACATATTGGCCAGGAATTCGGACTTGTATTTCGAAGTGAGAGCCAGTTCTTTGGCTTTCTCTTCCAGTGCTCGCCGCGCTTGCTCGATTTCCTGGTTCTTGCGTTCGACTTCTACGTTTTGTTCGGCGAGCTGTTGCGCTTTCTGTGCGAGTTGCTCGTTTGTCTGTTGCAACTCTTTTTGCTGCATCTGGAGTTCGGTGGCCAACTGCTGGGACTGCTTCAACAGCCCTTCCGTCTGCATGGTGGCCTCAATGCTGTTGAGCACGATGCCGATGCTGGCCGTCAGTTGTTCAAGGAAGGCCAATTGGGATGTTGTGAAGCTGCTCAGCGAGGCCAGTTCGATCACGGCCTTGACGCGATCCTCAAACAACACGGGCAGTACAATAACGTTCCGGGGAACGGCCTCGAATAAACCCGAACGAATGGAAATCGTGTTCGGGGGCAATTCGGAGATCAGCATCCGCCGCTTCTCCGCCGCGCACTGGCCCACGAGCCCTTCGCCGAGCTTCAACCGCCGCAGATGGCCATCCTCGCCATCGCCGGCGAACGCCGAGAGGAGCACCATCTCCGCTGACTCCTCGGTGCCCATCTGGTAGATCACACCTTGTTGGGCGTTTACCAGAGGCGTCAACTCCGAGAGGAGCATGCGTCCTACCGTTGTCAGATCACGTTGACCCTGCAACATGCCGGTGAAGCGAGCCAGGTTCGTCTTGAGCCAATCCTGCTCTGTGTTCCGGTCGGTGGTGAGGCGAAGATTGCCGATCATCGTGTTGAGATTGTCTTTCAGGTCGGCGACCTCGCCGCTGGCTTCGACCTGAATGGAGCGTGTCAGGTCGCCCTTGGTGACGGCGGTTGCAACCTCTGCGATGGCGCGGACCTGGTTAGTCAGATTGTCGGCCAGCAGGTTTACGTTGCCCGTGAGATCTTTCCAAGTACCTGCGGCGCCGGGAACGTTGGCCTGGCCGCCGAGCCGGCCTTCCACACCCACTTCGCGCGCGACCGTTGTAACCTGGTCGGCAAACGTGGCGAGCGTATTAGTCATGTTGTTGATGGTTTCCGCGAGAGCTGCGACTTCGCCCTTCGCGTTTACCGTTAGCTTTTGAGTGAGCTCACCGTTGGCAACGGCGGTCACCACTTTGACGATGCCGCGCACTTGCTCAGTCAAGTTGGCGGCCATCACGTTGACGTTGTCGGTAAGATCCTTCCAGGTTCCGGCGACGCCCGGCACCTGCGCCTGCCCGCCCAGTTTGCCCTCCGTGCCGACCTCGCGAGCTACGCGAGTCACTTCGGCGGCGAATGCGTTGAGCTGGTCGACCATCGTATTGATAGTGTTCTTGAGTTCGAGAATCTCACCCTTCACGTCGACCGTGATTTTGCGTGACAAATCGCCGCGCGCCACGGCAGTCGTGACCTCGGCAATGTTGCGGACCTGGCCGGTGAGGTTTCCCGCCATGGCGTTGACCGAGTCCGTGAGATCCTTCCACGTCCCAGCCACGCCGGAAACGTTGGCTTGTCCGCCGAGCCGGCCTTCGCTGCCCACTTCGCGCGCCACGCGCGTCACTTCGGCCGCGAATGAGCGGAGTTGCTCGACCATCGTGTTCAGCGTTTCCTTCAGCTGCAAAATTTCGCCGCGCACGTCTACTGTGATTTTCTTCGAGAGATCGCCGTTCGCGATGGCGGTGGCGACTTCGGCGATATTACGAACCTGACCGGTGAGATTGCTGGCCATGAAGTTCACGTTGTCCGTGAGATCCTTCCAGGTTCCGGCGACTCCCGGCACCTGCGCCTGCCCGCCGAGTTTGCCGTCGGTGCCGACTTCGCGCGCTACACGCGTCACTTCGCCGGCGAACGCGTTGAGCTGATCAACCATGGTGTTGATGGTGTTCTTGAGTTCGAGGATTTCGCCTTTCACGTCGACCGTGATCTTGCGCGACAAATCGCCGCGGGCCACAGCAGTCGTGACCTCGGCGATGTTGCGCACCTGACCGGTGAGGTTCCCGGCCATCGAGTTGACGGAGTCCGTAAGATCCTTCCACGTGCCGGCGACACCGGGAACATTGGCCTGTCCTCCCAGACGCCCTTCAGTGCCGACTTCGCGAGCCACGCGCGTCACTTCACCGGCGAACGCGTTGAGCTGGTCGACCATCGTATTGATGGTTTCCTTGAGCAGTAGAATCTCGCCGCTCACGTTCACGGTGATTTTCTTGGAAAGATCTCCGCTCGCAATGGCCGTTGCGACTTCGGCGATGTTCCGGACCTGGCCGGTCAAGTTGCTAGCCATCGAGTTCACGGAGTCTGTAAGGTCCTTCCATGTGCCGCCAACGCCGGGTACCTGCGCTTGTCCGCCGAGTTTGCCGTCGGTGCCCACTTCACGGGCCACGCGGGTCACTTCCGACGCGAACGAGCGCAACTGGTCCACCATCGTGTTGATGGTGTCCTTCAGTTCGAGGATTTCGCCTCTTACATCTACCGTGATTTTGCGGGACAAGTCGCCGCGGGCCACAGCCGTAGCCACTTCGGCAATATTACGAACCTGGCCGGTAAGGTTGCTGGCCATGAAGTTCACGTTGTCCGTAAGATCTTTCCAAGTGCCGGCCACGCCGGGTACTTGCGCCTGGCCGCCCAGCTTGCCTTCCGTGCCCACCTCGCGGGCCACGCGCGTCACTTCGCCAGCGAACGCGTTGAGCTGGTCCACCATGGTGTTGATGGTGTTCTTGAGCTCGAGAATTTCACCTTTCACGTCGACCGTGATCTTTCGCGACAAATCGCCACGAGCCACAGCGGTCGTAACTTCGGCGATGTTACGCACCTGGCCGGTTAGGTTTCCGGCCATCGAGTTGACGGAATCGGTAAGATCTTTCCATGTGCCGGCGACACCCGGGACGTTGGCTTGTCCTCCCAGACGCCCTTCGGTACCGACTTCGCGCGCCACGCGCGTTACTTCACCGGCGAAGCGGTTCAGCTGATCAACCATCGTGTTCAGCGTTTCTTTCAGCTGCAGGATCTCGCCGCGGACATCGACCGTGATTTTGCGCGAGAGATCGCCGGTGGCAATGGCTGTTGCAACCTCGGCGATGTTTCGTACCTGGCCCGTGAGGTTGCTGGCCATGAAGTTCACGTTATCCGTGAGATCTTTCCATGTGCCGCCAACGCCGGGCACTTGCGCTTGTCCGCCGAGCTTGCCTTCCGTACCTACTTCGCGAGCCACGCGTGTGACTTCACCGGCGAACGCGTTGAGTTGATCCACCATTGTATTGATGGTGTCTTTCAGTTCGAGGATTTCGCCCTTCACATCGACGGTGATTTTGCGCGACAAGTCGCCACGAGCAACGGCTGTGGTCACCTCGGCGATGTTCCGCACCTGAGCCGTCAAGTTTCCGGCCATGGCGTTGACAGAGTCTGTTAGATCTTTCCAGGTGCCAGCCACGCCCACCACCACGGCCTGACCGCCGAGCTTGCCGTCCGTTCCCACTTCGCGCGCTACGCGGGTTACTTCGGAGGCAAACGAGCGCAGCTGGTCCACCATGGTGTTGATGGCTTCTTTAAGCTGGAGAATTTCGCCGCGCACGTCGACCGTGATTTTGCGGGAGAGATCGCCGCTCGCGACAGCAGTGGCCACTTCAGCGATGTTGCGAACCTGGCCGGTGAGGTTACTGGCCATTGAGTTGACGGAATCCGTGAGATCTTTCCATGTGCCAGCCACGCCCGGCACCTGCGCCTGACCACCGAGCTTGCCGTCCGTACCAACTTCGCGAGCCACGCGTGTCACTTCCGCAGTGAAGACGCTGAGCTGCTGAATCATGGTGTTGACGATATTGGCGGAGCGCAGGAACTCGCCTTCCAGAGGCCGGCCATCCACGTCCAGCCGTACCGTTTGCGTGAGGTTACCCTGGGCAACGGCCGCGATCGCATGGGTCACACCTTCAGTTGGCCGAAGCAGATCCTCGACAAGCGTATTGATCGACACTTCCATTTCGCCCCACGCTCCTCTGGACTCATGAAAGCGTGTGCGCTCGCGAGTTCTTCCTTCCTTCCCGACTACTTGCCCAACACGCTTCAGTTCTTCCGCCATTTGTTGGTTGGCAGCAACAATGGAATTGAAAGTATCGGCAACTTTCCCCGCCAGTCCTGTCCAGGAACCCGGAAGCCGCACGGAAAAGTCGCCATCGCGCATGGTTTGCAGGCTGGCCAGAATCACGCTTAGGTCGCCAGAAGCCGGCTCGGCAGCGAGAGTGGAATTGCCGTTACGCTTGCCCTTTTGACCTTCATCGGTAGCGCCACTGACCAGGGCAACCGCCGGATCTTGACTATTTCTCTTCATGATCTTCTCCTGCCGCGGGGGAATAGCTTGCATTGTGACAAGGCTATCCTCGCGTGGTTCTCCATATTGCTCAAACTCGCAACAGCGCCGACGCAAGCGATTCAACGGTCGTGGCACGAGGAGCGCTCACACGGCGCTTGCCGGAAACCAGCAAACGACCGAAATCGGGAATAGCCGACACCATCTTCCTTGAAAATGAAACTAAGGGAATCTAACGACTAGGACATAAATTGGAACACGATAAATGCGGGGTTGACTCTAGGGTCTTTACTGTATGGGGTGACGAGAAATCAGGATTCGTTCGGGGCCGTTCTAACAGAGGCCCCAGCCGCCAATTCATTCCTCGTTTGGGGGTTCCTGCTTTGACCAGGTTGACGCTTGGGACGATTCGCGGTGAGATGACTCACGTCCCAAGGCCATTTTTCGCCGCGCGCCGACACGTGTGACGCGTGTCACCGAAAAGTACGCCGTCTATCTACTTGGAGTTTGTGTTCCACACATAGAATTTTTCATTGTCAGCGACCGTCTCAATATTCAGATTATTGGAAGCCGCCGCGCGATGTACCGCGGAACGAAGGTTAGCCAAACCAATGCCGCCCACATCGGCCAGTGGAATCTCCAGAGCCGAACCCGGCTTCAGCGTCACCAACTCATGGACAATTCCCTTCACCAGGTCATGGTGTTTGCCGTGTCTGCCGGTCTTCAAGCCGGAGATGTCGACCTGCCGGTACTTCGCCGGCGGCCGCTGACTCTTAGTTTTGTTTTCATTCCCCATAATCTTTGCACCACAAGATACCAACGCCGAATATCTAGGTCAAGTATATTTTTGTGATTGACTACGGCAGCTTTCCCATATTAGCGTATTTGCGATATTTGTACCATACGCTACGTATACGATTGGTTGCCGATCCGCTATCGGTGAAATGGCCTAATTCGCCTTGTGCTAGGCGTTCGTCGCAGCTACGAAAGACGTAACCAAATAGTCCACCTATCTTTAGTGGCGCGGGTATGCTGGCACAGTCCGGAGTTTCCTAGCCAAGGTGGAACTACGATGAAACGCATGTGCCACGAGACGATGACGCAAACATGGCGTAGACGACAGTTGGCCGTGACGGACTTGCTTCGTCACGCAAAGGTCGTAACAGATCCCAACACTCTGAAGTATCTGGGCGCTCAGATTGCAAGGCGCAAAGCAGGACCCGAACGTGAGCCAGCGCGGGAGGCATCGACCATCGTCGTAAGGTAGCCCCTATGCCGTTTGGTAATCCTTCAGAACCTCGCGGTGACTATGATGCAATTCGGCGCTATGGACTAGCCGTCGCAGCGGCAATCATCGCTCTTTTGCTTCGCGAACTGCTCTCTCCTCTTCTGGGTGAGAGCAACCCTTATCACACCGTTTGGGCAGCGGTAGTCTTCTCTGCCTGGTATTGCGGACTGGTCCCTTCTATTGTCACGGCGCTGCTCTCACTGCTTGGCATCTGGTACTGGTTTCTGCCGCCAGTCAATTCTTTTCGTCTTCAAGATCCCAAGGCGGCGATCTCGGGCATGGTCGGTTTCCTGCTCTTCTCAAGCATGATCATCGCTCTGGGTGAAGCAAACCGGCGCTCTCTTGCGGCCAGCAAGTCGGCCGAAAGGCTGCTGCAGGAAGCACATGAGGAACTCGAACAGAAGGTTCTCGAACGAACCGCAGCCCTGAACGCTGCGAGCGATAACCTGGGGGAACTCTCGGGCCGGCTGCAGCAGATGCGCGATGAAGAGCGCCGGCAAATTGCAAGGGAGTTACACGACAGCATCGGGCAACTGCTCGCCGCTCTTGCCATGAACATTGCCGTTGTGCAGCGTCAAGCTGACAGTCTCGATTCAGCCGGAGCCCGAGCTGTCTCCGAAAACGCTGCGATGGTCGAGCAGATCAGCCGGGAAATCCGTACTATTTCGCATCTGCTGCATCCTCCTCTTCTTGATGTTGCCGGTCTTGCGTCGGCGCTGCGCTGGTATGTGGATGGATTCTCGGAACGGAGCCAGATCAAAGTCGACCTGCAGATCCCTGAACCCTTTCGCCGTCTGTCAGACGAGATGGAGATCGCGATTTTCCGAATGGTCCAGGAATGCCTCACGAATATTCATCGTCATTCGGGAGGCACTTCGGCCGCGATACGCGTGCACGAGCAAGATCACCGAATTGTGGTTGAAGTTCAAGATCGTGGCAAGGGGATACCTTTGGAAAAACAACTTGAACTCAGCTCATCCGGTCGAACCGGAGTGGGGTTCCGCGGCATGCGCGAGCGCCTCAGGCAGTTGGGCGGAGCTTTGGAGATTCGATCGGACAATGCGGGCACCGCGGTGACCGCGACCTTGCCGCTCGCAGACTCGACATCGGATAAGGGCGAGAGATCAGAAGTTGCCTGAAGTCGTTCACTTTGCATTTTGCGTTAATAGCTCAATCCCCGATCATAAACGAACCCATCACCGCGGTTCCAACCTATAAAATGTTCCCTGGGTGTGAGCCACCCGAATGCCCCATCTGTTGAGGGCCTCTCGCCTCACACTACATTGATTCCCGTATGTTCGGGGCTGGCTCTGGTCATTAAGATTAGAGCTCTTTCGGGAAAGGCCTATGCGTCTGCTGAGCGTCCGGCTCATTGTTTCTCTAATTGTCGGCATCACGGTGGTGTCTCTGGGCTTCTCCTACTACGAGGTCGCGAGAGAAAAGAGCGCACTGCGGAGTGATCTGGAACGCCGCGCCGAGATTCTGGGCGAGAGTGTTGCAGGCAACGTCGAGAAGTCGTGGGAAGGCGGATCGGACCGTGGCTTACACAGGCTGGTACAGCGCTTCGGAAACCGTGAGCATCTGCTCGGAATCGCCGTCTACGATCGGCGAGGCCACGTCGTGGCAATCACTTCCGAGTTAGAAAAAGTCCTCACCGCAATTCCGCCTGAGGTTACGCAGGCAATGGAAACGGGGCGTGGAGAAGGTTCGTTCGTCCACCTCGGCAACGATCCGGTCCACATCTTTGCGTTACCTGTGCATCGCGAGGATGAAATTACAGGCGGATTGGCGGTGGTGCACGATGCCAGTTATATCCGCGCGCAAAGCCTTCGCGCGTGGCGCGAAGTTTTCCTGAGAATGCTCGTTCAGGTTTTTTTAATCGTCTTTACCACGTTGCTCATTGTGCGTTGGAGCGTCGCCGGCCCGATCGCGCAGGCCGCACAATGGATGCGTGCGCTTCGAATGGGCAGGATTTCCTCACGCCAGCAAATGCCGGACCTCGACCTATTCAGGCCGCTCGCGCGGGAACTGGCTACGCTCACAGAAAGCCTTAGCCAGGCACGCAACGCCGCAGAAAACGAGGCACGGCTGCGAGACGCTTCGCAATCCATGTGGACTGCGGACCGGCTGGCAGTGCAGGTCCAGACTCGGCTGGACGGCGGCCGCCTGTTCGTCGTGTCGAATCGTGAGCCCTACGCGCACCAGCGGAACGGCAAGTCGATCGAGGTGGTCGTGCCTCCCAGTGGACTGGTGACCGCTTTGGAGCCGGTCCTCAACGCTTGCGATGGGACGTGGATCGCGCATGGCAGTGGAGACGCTGACCCCGAAGTCGTGGACGCGCACGATCGGCTGCGCGTTCCCCCAGACGATCCGCGTTACACTCTGCGCCGGGTGTGGCTGACCAAAGAGGAAGAAGAAGGCTATTATTACGGGTTTGCCAACGAAGGGCTCTGGCCGCTTTGTCATATTGCCCACGCGCGCCCTACTTTCCGGGCGCAGGACTGGCAGCATTATCAGGAGGTCAACCGCAAGTTCGCCGACGCGGTGCTCGAGGAGATCGCCGACACACCCAAGCCCGTTGTGCTGGTGCAGGACTACCATTTTGCGTTACTGCCCCGCCTGCTCAAGGAAAAAAGGCCGGACGCTCGCGTCGCAATCTTCTGGCATATTCCGTGGCCTAACCCGGAAGGTTTCGGTATCTGCCCATGGCAGCGTCAATTGGTGGACGGGCTCCTGGGAGCCGATCTCATCGGATTCCACATTCAGTCGCACTGCAACAACTTTCTGCAAACGGCGGACCGGGTGGTGGAATCACGCGTGGACTGGGAACACTTTTCGGTGTCGCGCCAGCAACACCGGACCGTCGTGAGGCCTTTCCCCATCAGCGTGGATCTTACGGATGATGAAGCCATCGAGAGCGACGACTACAGGGCGAACTACCTCGAGCGCTCGGCCCTGATGCGCAGCCTGGGTGTGAATGCTGCGTTCGTTGGGGTTGGTGTCGACCGAGTGGACTATACGAAGGGCATCCCGGAGCGCTTTCGGGCGATCGAACGATTTCTCGAAAAGTATCCTAAGTACCAGGGCGAATTCACGTTTGTGCAGATTGGAGCACCCAGCCGCACTCACATCAAGCGCTACCACGACCTTCTTGCAGAGGTGGAGGCTGAGGCGGAACGAATCAATTGGCGGTACCAAACCGGCAAATGGAAGCCTATCGTATTTCTAAAACGGCACCATAACCATGAAGAAATCGAGCGCTACTACTGCGCTGCCGATCTTTGTCTGGTGACTGCGCTGCACGACGGAATGAACCTGGTAGCGAAGGAATTCCTCGCAGCACGGCGCGACGAGCGGGGCGTGTTGATATTGAGCCAGTTCACTGGAGCTGCGCGCGAACTGCGCGACGCTTTGCTGGTAAACCCGTACGACATCGACCAGACCGCGGAAGCAATCCGCGTCGCCCTTGAGATGGAACCGGAAGAAAAGCAAGTGCGAGTGCACCGCATGCGCAAGGTCATAAAAGAGCAGAACATTTACCGCTGGGCAGGAAGTCTGATCACTGAACTCTGTGAACTAAGGCTGGATATGACGGATTACGCTCCAAAGAGACTTCGCGGGAGTGTAACCGTCGCGCGATCCACTGTGGAGAAGGATTGGAACCGGACGCTCGGAGCATAGGCGATCCTCACTGCCCGGTTTGAGTCGCTATATGACTAGCGCCTGTCCCCACTGGTAAGTCAGCAGTCACACGCGTGCCCTCGCCGTCGCAGCAAGCTACGGTCTCGACTCTCGGCCGTCAGTTCCTTTCCCGTTGCTCTTCGGGGTTGTATCGTCAGGTTCCGCTTCGATGGTGACTTCCACCTCAGCACCCTGCTTAAGGCGGACCTTGTCACCGTTCTCGTCGGTCAGAGTGTTTTCGATGCGAAGCTCCCGGTAGAGGTGATCGGCCCCTTCCACGGCGATCTGGGCCTTTTCCGGTTCACTCGGGTATATCGGTTTGATGATTTTTTCGACAACTGCCGGCAGGGTGGTGCTTGGTTTTTCGCTCATAGCTGGCTCCTGACCTCAACGGTCTCATCGGAAATCGGAGGAATATAGTCGTTGCGCCATGTTGCTGGAAACTCGCACTACCCTCCCAACCTTTCAAAACTTATTCTTGTTTTGGCGCGGTATCGCTGTTCTTACCGACGTTCGCGGGCTCGTCTTTGTGGCCGAAATCCAATCCAAAGTGTGGTGCCGACTCCGTGCCTGTGATCTTGATCGGAACTTCCGTGCCCGCTCCCCCCTTGCTGAAAAACGGATCGACCGGCTTCAGAAGGATCGACTTCCACCCGGTGGTCATTTGCGAGACTTTCGCATCCAGCAAGGCCTTCCCGCGAAAATCGAACGTTTGTCCGTCCAGACTGTACGCGCCTGTCATATCCACCTGCGTTCCCGGAATAAGAAAATGAAGGTAAGAAAACGACAGCGATCCGTCTTTCAGGGTAAACACTCCCTGCAAATCAACAGGCACATTTTCTTCGTCGTGTTCTTTTGCCAGCTTGGCCTTTCCCTGGCTGCGCAGACTTAAAGCGTCGAGCCGGGCCTGCACTTTCTGGTTGGTGAAGTGCGCACGCCACACATGAAAGGTGCCCGCTAACTTCAGCCGGTCCGCCACGCTCTCGTCACCGGGAGCGAGACTCAGCCGCGTCTTCATTTCAACTGGGCCGTTCATGATCGGGGGGTCGGTGCGCACCCCCAGCTTCAGTAAATCTTCGATCTGGGCGTGGTCCATGACGACATCGAGTTCTATATCGTGGCCTTTTGGGTCGCTCACCCGGACCACGGAGCCGGTAGCCGTGAACGAAGATCGAAGAAATGTTGCATCTACCGGCCGGAGATATGTGTCTCCGCTAGTTCCGTCAACAATGGCGTGGAACTCCGTGTGCAACGGCACCGCGTGCCCACTGGTTGCAATTCGAAAATCCGGCGTATCGGTTTTTCCATGCACCACGATATTGCTCAAGGTTCCCGAGTATTGGCCGGTGGACGACAGCGTGCCTCCAATGCCTTTGATCGTACTCAGATCGGCGTCAGTGAACGAATAGTCTCCTTGCACCGGCGTGTCCCGCGGACTGTCTTGCTGCCATGGTCCGAAGAGCCCCGTCGAGTGAATGTTTCCCACCGGCTTCGGGTTGACCAGAGTGGCATTAAACTGGAGCGGCTCGCCAGGACCAATATCCTTCATTTTCAAGTCACTGATAGCAAATTCCAGCGGCGCTTTGCCGGGCTTCGAAGTGTTGATAAGCAGCCTGGTATCTTCGCAAACGAACTTGTCGACGAAGATCTTCATCTTCCTGGCTTTTGAATCCATGGTCGACATTTCGTGTCGATCTTCCTTAGGCGGGATATTCAGCTCCAGGCCTTTTACAAATACGGTATCTATGTGCATCTGAGAACGAAACAGGTTTCGCAGCAAGGTGTGAAAACGAAATTCCTGCACGCCGATCAGGGCTTGGACTCCAGGCTCGTACGGATTGGGATCCTTCGCGCCAAAAATCTTCAGCCCAGCCCCGGACACATCAATTCCATTCATTACCGAAACATGGAAACTCGCCAGTTCAACTTTGCCGTCGAAGCGATTCTCTAGAGTTTCAATCACCCGAGTTCGAAGAATGGGTTCAGCCCGCTCAATCACCAATCGCACGGCGATTGCCCCGCTGGCTAGCAGGATCACAGCGGCAATGCAGATCCACTTCCATGGGAGTGTGCGGCCAGACTTCTTCGGAGTTCGTTTGGGGGAAACCTGCACAATCGCCATTTGAACATTAGAGGGGACATCGTGGATAGTCGTCTATACAGCGCTTCCTTCAAATTGCGCGCGATACCCCAACAACTTCAGCGGAAGCATAGACGGACTGGCAAATTAAGAAAAATGCGGATCCGGCGAACCGGATCCGCTGAGTGGAGGACCAAAACACCAAGACCTTCCCAAGCTCGCATTCATCGTCGCGACCCACGCTGACCGAGGTAGGGGCCGGGTCGTGACCACCCGGACCGCAGATTCGTCAACGAAGACTCAGAGCTTCCCTGCAAGAACACCTGCTACCGGGGCCTCGCCGGCGCCGGCCGCGGAGCCTGGCGCGCCTGCAGTTGCTGCCGCTGTAAAGTGTGCCGTTGCTGTAACTGCTGCGTCTGCCGCTGGTGCTTCTGCTCCACTTGTTGCGTCTTGGCCGCGGTCGCCTTTTCCTTTGCCATCTGCTGATGTTCCCGGTCCTGCTTCTGCTGAAGGTTCTGCCGCTCCTTGTCCTGCTGTGCAGCCAGCTTTTGCTGCTGTTTCTCATATTTCTGATCCAGCTTCGCATTCCCCGTATTCGGCGCTGGTAGATGCTCTGCGGGAGGCAGATCCTTCGGATGGACTACCGGATGCGCCGGATTATTTTCAGGGTGCGCCGCTGGCGACTCCGCGCGGGGTTGCGCGGCACCACGCTTTTCTTCTGGTTTGTACGGAGCTCCGGCTTCTCTCGCCCGCACTACTCCACGCCCGCTAAATTCCCCGGGTTTCTCGGTTGCCGCTATCGGTGGTTTTCCGTGGTTCGCCGATGCCCGCAGCTCAGGATTTCCACGCGCAGCTTGCACGTGCTGCGTCTGGGCCGCTATCGGCGCGATGTGCCGTTCATGTGCCGCCGCTTCTTCTTGAGGCGTGGGACGTGCTTCGACCCCTCCGTTGCCTCCGTTGTAGCTAACCCGATTCACCGTGATGTTATTGACCCTCGTGTTGTAGACATTGTGGATTTCGGTGACATTCACATTGCTCACGGCACGGTTATAGAAAAAATGGCCATTCTCCCAGCGCCCACCCGCGAAACCCTCTCCGAAGTAGCCGAATCCATAGTCGATCCCACCATAAAATCCTACTGTCGGCCCCCAGAAACCTTCGTGGAAAATAAATGCGTCGCCGCCCCATCCCCACCAGCCCGGGGTCCAAAGGAACCCGACTTCGGGCGCCATCACCCACGTGCCCGGCACCCAGTAGTAATCGCTGACATCGTCATCCCAATACCAGTAGCCAGGCGTCCAGATATAGCCATCCCCCGGGCAAACCGGTTGCTCATACACAGGCAGCGCGGGTGGCCCAACTGTGATCGCTACTCGGAACTGCGCGAACGACGCCGCCGATAGAGCTGTCGTCAGAAGCGCGAGCGACAATACGCGAACCGCCGTTGAACGGATGGTTGAATTGATGTGCATTTCATTCCTTCTGCCCGTCATCCTTCGCTTGCCCGGCATTGATCAGCGGCGGCGGGTTGCGCGGATTGAAGAGCTCGACCCGAATGGTCAACTCAGAAATGCTAGTGCCGGTTGGTGCGGCTGCCCATCCGCTGGAAACTCTAGTCAGCACACACGGAGGCTGTAGATATTCAGGATAAAAACTTTGTCAGTGGGCGAATCGCAACGCATTCGTGGCAGGTCGTCTTGTTGTCTTGTTGTCGCGATTCTTGACCGCGATGTACAGAAATATCCGTTTGGCTGCGAAATTCCAGCGACGCTCCGTTAGGGCAGCAGCCACCGAGCGTCCGATCAGGCGTTTAGTTCCGGTCAGCACAATCAGGCCGAGGCCGCCACCGCCATGCTCTCTTCCAGCGTGGCCGCTTCCTGTGCTCCAGTGTGCCGAAGCACTTCTCGTGCCCAGTGCGCCTTCGCGCCGTCTGCGCAAGAGATGTAGACCAGTACTCCACGCTGATCCTCGTACTTTTCTGCTTCTTGCTCTGTAAAGCCGAGGTTCACCAGCGTTCTGGCATTCCCGCAAAGTGCAGGGGCATCTCGTGCAACCATGAGAGCATGAAAAAAAGCCTGCGACCGGATGAAGAAACCTACGGTCGGAATTGTGACCGCCCCGAATTCCGAGAGCCAGCCAATCAGCTTTGCGGTCACGACGCTGGATTCCCCTTCAGCGTTAAAAAGGTTTGCGTCCCGGACGAGCGATGCAATGGGATGGCCAGGAGACAGCATCATGCAGATACTCTCGTTCTCAAAGCCGGCCTGGTTTAGATTGCGCACGATGTCGGCTAAAGAGAGCTCCTGGGAGTAAACTCCGTAAGCGGCTGCTGTGTTCATTGCCATGTTGAATGCTCCACGCACCTGATGCTGTGTCTGACGTCCTTGGCGATTTTCTGGGGCGACAAGAGTTTGATCCGGGAAGACGGTCAGACTGGTGAAGTGCGCAACCAGCAGTTTGCGTCTCGATACGAGTACAGAATCGAACCGCGGCACGTTTCCCTATTCTGCTCAAGATACGCGCCTTCGCAGTCCATGAAACTCGGGTAAATCCTGTACACTCCCGACTATATTTAGTAGGGCACTTAACAGGGGATACAAATTGGTTCGAATATGATTGTCCGTATAGGTTGCTGTCGCACCTTTGGGACTCTGCAGAGTTCGCAGCATGCGTTCTGCTGATTGAGCGCTTGTCGGCCGATCGGAAATAAGAAGCCACTCGATTCGCTTGCCAATGCGCTGCGGCCCTCCGCTATCATTTATGATTGATGTTTGTCTCGGTTTGAAAGGAAGCATTATGAAAACATTCGTGGTACTTTTCGTGACTCTCGCCTTGGCTGCCCTGGTTGCGGTTGCCGCAGATCAGCCACAGCCGCCCACCGCGGGAAACCCGGCCCCGGATTTTCGCCTGCCCAACCAGGAAGGCGCTCAGGTGTCTCTCGACCAATTCAGGGGTAAGTGGGTCGTGCTTTATTTTTATCCCAAGGATTTCACTTCGGGATGCACGATCGAAGCTCACAATTTCCAGCGGGACCTCGACAAGTACACGCCTAAGAATGCCGTGATTCTGGGCGTCAGCGTCGACACCGTGGATTCTCACAAGAGCTTCTGCACCAAGGAAGGCTTGAACTTCAAGCTGCTCGCCGATCCGACTCACGCGGTCGCGGAGAAGTACGGCTCAATCATGGACCACGACGGGACGATTCTTGCCGCGCGCAACACGTTCCTGATTGACCCCACAGGCGTAATCCGAAAGGTGTACCTCAAGGTCAGCCCGCAAGGTCACAGCGAGGAAGTGCTGGCCGATCTGCAGCAGTTGCAGTCGGCGAAGTGAGGTTAGACCGACTGGGTTGGCGGCGCCCTCAATGTTGCACCGCCGCCAAGGTGTGCGTGCCGTGGCCAGGTGTGCGCTCGGAGTGGGAATCATCACGAAAATGGGCCGTTCTTTACTCGTATGATTTCGCATTCGGCGATGGGTGATTTCTTAGAAGGCTTGCGGCGGGGTTGGAGGGTTGGGTCGCATCTTCAAACTTGGGGTACCCCCCTCCCCCTCCCCCCGAATCTTTGAAATCATCACGTTAGCGGGAAATTCCCCGCAAAATCCAGATTTCAAAGAACTTAGATACTAAAATCCGTGAAACAAAGGACTTACGGGCGCAGCCAGTTGTCTTGTGCCAACCTTTGCGGCCTAGGAGGTTAGATGCCGACCATCAAGCATCCGTCTTGAATTCGCCCGCCGGAAAGTTTCGCGCCGCGATGGAGACAAAGATCCTGCCACGCGCAAAGGCCTTGATTGCTCCGCCACAAAACAATGTCTTGCCCGAGGAGACGCACCGCCCGGACGTCTCCCGCTGCCGCGTCCGAAGATCGGGCGACGACGTGCCAATCGTTGACTAGAACTGGATCATCGATCATATCGACGGACCTATTGGCATTGCTGGGTATGATCTTTTCTAGTGGGGTACAAACTGCAGAGTGTACGCCATCTTTGGATCGAAAGGTTTCGCAAGGATCTTCAGATCGAGGAGTTGTCCGTACATTGTGGTCCAACGCTCAGGAGTCATCTCCCCCAATCGTGCTCCACTCGGATCGTCGCCCGTAACGAAATGGCCGTCACGCAATGCTTGCCAGCTGAACTGCATCCAATCCGGGTTCAATGCGGGATTCAGTTTGGCAATCACAGCGTGGGCCGTGGCGGGATCGTTCAGGTAATCGCGCCATCCCCGCAGTGATGCGCGCACGAACCTGGCGACTGTGTCCGGGTGCTCCTTGAGAAACTCCTGCGTTGTAAACATCACGCGGTAGGGGCTGTAGCCGGCGTCGCCGATAAGAAGAACGCGGGTCTCGATGCCGGCCTGCCGTGCGAAGAAAGGCTCCGAAGTAGGGAAGCATTGCTGGATGTAATTCGGATCAGCTACAAAGTTCGCCACGCTGTAGGTGGCGGGAATCTCCACCACGCGATTCAACTGATAACGCTTGACCAGATATTCGAACCAGGTTGACCCAGGTTTGACGGCCACGGTGTGTCCATTGAGATCGGGGAACGAGTGCACTCGTGAATCTTTCCGCACCATGATGCCTTGCGGATCGTGCTGCATGGTCGCGGCAACGGCGATCAGGGGTTGGCCGTCTGCGACGGCCTCAAGTATGGTGTCGGACGCGATCATCCCGAACTGCGCCCCGCCGGAGGCGACCTGCTGCGTCACGGCGACGTAAGGTCCGCCAGGCTGAATGCTCACGTCGAGACCTTCGTCCCTGTAGTAGCCCTTGGCCAGCGCGGTGTAGAAGCCGCCGTGCTCGGGCTGCGGATACCAATCCGCTTGCAGGATAACTTTGGTCAGGCGCGAGTTAGCTGCCGTGTCGGGGGAGGATTTATGACAACCCTGCAGCAAACTTGCTGCAAGAAAGATCACGAGAGGAGTCAGCAGGCAGGGCGTAGTGGAAAACAGAAGTTTGCGCATGAACTGCGGGCTCGGAGAAAACGTGCACAGCAGCGTAGCACTGGCACGTTCCTTGCTCCTTATAAGAAATAGTTATGCAGGCCAGCGGATTTTCCGATTGTGACCGTCCGTGACCAGCGTGCTAGATTGCCGCATGTTGGATTGGCGCGTGTCAGGTTGCTCATGACTACGGCTATGAATATGGATGCGACGCTTGCTGAGGACGACGACGAGAAACACATGCGTGAGCTCTACCGGTTCACCGCGCGCACGCTGGAGACGAAGCATCCCGTGCCGTTTGGCGCGCTGATTGTGAGCACGCGCGGTGGCAAGCTTTTGATGCGAGCCACGAACGCTGTGCGGCGCGAGAATGATCCCAGCGCGCATGCGGAGGTGAGAACCGTCCGCCTGGCCAGCAAGAAGCTGAAGCGAACGAGTCTGGCCGGGTTTACGATGTACTCGACCTGCGAGCCGTGTCCTATGTGCATGGCCAACGCCTTGTGGGCCAGGTTGGACCGCGTGGTGTTTGGCGCGACCATCGCGGACGCCAACCGCCACTGCTTGCAGATTCACATTCCGGCAAGGGAAGTGGCAGAGCGTGCGGACATGCCGTGCCGCGTGGAAGGCCCGGTGTTGCGCGAACTTTGCAATACACTTTTCACGCATCCGAACATGCAGAAGGCGTTCCGCAAGTGGAGTACGGCCAAGAATATTGGCGGCAAGAAAGCTGTGGCAAAGCCCTAGCCTGCAAACACAGCTACGCACAAACGAGCGACTCCATGGATGCAATCCACCTCACGGCACTTGCTGCAATCCTCGGCGAGGAGGCGCGCGTTCTCGCGCAGCCGCAGGTGGTGGAGCGGCTCTCGCGGGATTTCTATTGGTACTCGCCGGTGCTGCGAAAACAACTGGACGGCAAAGTGGCGGACGTGGCCGTCCAACCCCTGAGCGCGACTGAGATTAACGGTGTTCTGCATTATTGTCACGCGCACGATTTGCCGGTGACAGTGCGTGGCGCGGGTACCGGCAACTATGGGCAAGCTGTGCCACTGCACGGTGGCGTGGTGCTGGATCTGGCGCGCATGGATCGCATCCTCGCGATTCAACCGGATGGCGTGGCGGTGTGCGAACCCGGCGTTCGGTTGGGAGTACTCGAAAATGAAGCGCGTAAGGCAGGCTGGGAGCTGCGCTGCTATCCATCGACGATTGTCAAAGCGTCGCTGGGCGGCTTTCTCGGCGGTGGTTCGGGTGGTGTCGGTTCCGTTGCGCACGGCGGCTTGCGCGACTTCGGCACGGTGCGTGCGATCGAGGTGGTCACCATGGAAGCGAAGCCGCGATTGGTGCGGCACGAGAGTGAGCAGGTCCACGACATTCTGCACGCGTGGGGGACAAACGGGGTCATTACGAAGATCTGGCTGGCTTTAACGCCGGCTGTGGATTGGTCGCAGTGTGCCGTTGCTTTCGATAAGTTCGATTCCGCCTTCGATTTCAGCGCGCGCATTGCGACGGATGCATTGTGGACCAAGCGGCTGGTTACAACTTTCGAGTGGCCGATTCCATCGTTCTTCGCGCCGGTACGGCGATATGCGCCGGAGGGCAAAGCGCTGATCTTCTTCCTAATTGCTTCCGCAGAATGTGCGGCGCTCGAATCTGCGGCGCGAGCGGCCGGTGGAACAGTCACTTACTCTGGCGCATATCGCGGCCTGCGGAGTACGCCGTTGCTCTCCGACTACACGTGGAACCATACGACACTGTGGGCTTTGAAGACAGATCCGGCCTGGACCTACCTGCAATGTGGGTTCGACCCGACAACGGTGCGCGATCAATTTTTGCAATTGAAGGAACGGTTCGGCGACGAAATTCTTTTTCACATCGAGTTCATGAAAAACGGCAGTGGACAAGTGATTCCCGGTTCGATCCCGCTCGTCTACTACACCACCGAAGCCCGATTGAACGAGATGATTGATTATTGCCGTGCGATCGGCGTGTTCGTTGCCAACCCGCACGTGAACAACGTCGAAGGCGGAGGACGCTATCGCGCCGACAATGTGCAACTGATGGCCAAACAGCGCTACGACCCGAAAGGACTGCTGAATCCGGGGAAGATGATTACCTTCAAGCCGGAGTATGCGGCGATCGAGCCGGCAACGATAGAAACGGTCACCACGCGGTGAAGACATTCGCATGAAGACATTCGCATGAAGACATGGATTCCCGACAAGCGGAACTTCGCTTATCTGAACTGGAAACAAGTCGACGCGCTCTCGCGTGAGTCTACTCTGCTGGTGCTGCCGACGGCCGCGATCGAGCAGCACGGACACCATCTTCCCCTGGCTACGGACACTCTCATCAACCACCTGCTGCTCGGGCACGCCCTGGACAAACTGCCGGCGGAACTTCCGACATTTGCATTGCCTGCGGTGCACTACGGCAAGAGCAATGAGCATATTGGTTTTCCTGGAACGCTTTCGCTGAGTGCGACTACGTTTATGGCGGTACTGCGAGATTTGGGCTCCAGCATTTCGAAGGCTGGATTTCAAAAGCTCGTGCTCTACAACACACACGGAGGAAACTCGGCGTTGATCGACGTGATGGCCCGCGACCTGCGCGCCGAGTTCGGGTTGCGAACTTTCGCGTTGCATGGTTCGGGAGGGATTTCGTTTGAAGGATTAAGCCCTCAAGAAAAGGCCTACGGCTTCCACGCCGGCGAAGTCGAAACGGCGTTGCTTCTCGCGTCTGTGCCGGAACTTGTGGATCGCACAGCTTACACCTCCAACTACATCGCGGACATCGCCAATCCTGAACTGCTGTTGCCGGAGAACGCTGCTGCGACCTTCGCCTGGCTCACGCGCGACATCGCGCCCAGCGGCGTAATGGGCAACCCACGCCCCGCCAGCGCAGAGAATGGAGCGCGCTGGCTTGACCAGGCAGCAACGCGGTTGGCGGCGGCTCTGCAAGCAATGGCCCGCTATCCGAACCCGCAGACTCCATGAACAACACGACATTCGTGGATTGCGGTAACGGAGTGCGCCTGCAACGCGGCGTGCGCTGCCGGATGTCCGACGGAGTGGAGTTGATTTCCGATCACTATTGTCCGCCGGGGGCCGGTCCACATCCCACATTGTTGATGCGCCAGCCTTACGGTCGCGACATCGCGTCTACGGTGGTGTACGCGCATCCTATATGGTTTGCGCGGCACGGTTACAACGTCGTGATTCAAGATGTGCGGGGGCGCGGTGATTCCCAAGGCGAGTTCTATCCCTTTCGCAACGAAGCGCGCGACGGCGCGGAGACCATCGCATGGTTGCGCACGCGGCCGGAATCAAACGGCGGCATCGGCATGTATGGATTTTCTTATCAGGGGATGACCCAACTCCTCGCGGCCGCCGAACAGCCGGAAGGGTTGGTCTGCATCGCTCCGGGCATGACGGCCTGTGACCTTTATCACGGCTGGTTCTATCACAACGGAGCTTTGCGTTTGGCCTCCAGCCTGGGTTGGGGACTGCAAATGTTGAAGGCAGATGCGCGACGCAAACATCTGCGCAAAGCCAGCGACAAGCTGGAACAAGCCTGGGCAAACTTGGCAGCGCAGACCAGCGCCTTACCGCTTCGTTCTCATCCTGCGCTGCATGGCGAAGGCGTACCGCAATATGTGCTTGACTGGTTCGACCATGCCGAGCCCGGCGGGTACTGGACGTCTATGGACGTGAGTGATTCGATCAGCCGCATCCTAGTTCCTGGACTGCATTTCTCGGGGTGGTATGACACTTATCTGAAGGGATCGATCGATGGTTTCGTAGCGCTGTGCGATCACGCAGGCAGCGTCTTTGCACGGCAGCATCAGTATCTGGTCGCGGGGCCTTGGATACACATTCCGTGGGGGGATCGGGTTGGCGCCGCGAATTTTGGGGACGAGGCGGTGCTCGACACGGATTCGATTCTGCTCCGTTGGTTCAATCACTGGCTGAAGGATTCCGGAGAGTTCGCCGACGAACCGCGCGTCCGCCATTTCGTGCTGGGGGAAAACCGGTGGCATGAGTCCGATAGCTTTCCGACCAACGCAAACTATGCGCTGTATCTGCGCAGTGCAGGCAAAGCGAATTCCCGCAAAGGCGATGGGACGCTCTCGATAGCGCCTGCAGAATCAGCCGAACCTTGCGACGTCTTTGTTTACGATCCAGAAGTGCCGGTGCTGGCGCCGGGCGGAGCGGCGGCGCAAAGCGGACAATTCGACCAGGCGTCGCTGGAGCTGGGCAACAATCTGCTCGTCTATGCGACCGCGCCAATCGCTTCGCCCATGCGGATTTTTGGCACGCCTCGCGTCGTGATTTTCTGCGCGACCTCTTGCGCTCACACCGACCTGACCGCGAAGTTAGTGCGTGTGAGGCCCAACGGCCCGGCAGAATTTATTTGCATCGGCATCGCGCGATCGACGTGGCTATTTCGCGAAACGGGGTACGCCGCGGACACGATACATCGATGGGAATTCGACCTTGAACCTACGTCCTGCGCCTTTGCGGTTGGCGACTGCGTGAGGCTTGAGATCGCGAGCAGCGCCTTTCCGCTCTACGACCGTAACCCCGGAAGCGGCGTGCCCTCGTACCTCGCAACGTCATGGGACTGGAGACGGTCAACCCAGATTGTCTACCACGATCGCGATCACTCCTCGGCGCTGTACCTGCCTTTGTGTGAAGGGGAAAAGTGCGAACGAGAAAAACTCGCAGGAGAAGAGCGTGAGGCGGAAGCATGAAGCGCGAAGGGAGGGTGCCCGAGGTCGAGTTCGAACGCGTTACAAAGCGCTATGGCAACGGGCATGCCGTTCTGGAGGCGGTGAACCTGACGATTTTGAAGGGTGAATTTGTCAGCATTATCGGCCCTTCGGGGTGCGGCAAATCCACCGTGCTGAAGCTGATTTCCGGATTGACCATGCCGAGCGACGGGACCATCCGCGTAGACGGCATGACGCCGAAGAACGCGAGAGAAACTGTTTCTTACATTTTTCAGGATGCGACGTTGCTGCCCTGGCGCACGGTGCGTCAGAACGTTGGCCTCGCACTGGAACTGGAAGGGGCAAGCAGCCATCGCCGTGAAGAGAAAACTGGCGTCCTGCTCGACCTGGTCGGTCTGGGCGCTGTCGCTGGCTCTTACCCTCGCGAGCTTTCTGGAGGTATGAAGATGCGCGTTTCGATCGCGCGGGCACTGGCCACTAATCCGCGGCTTTTGCTTATGGACGAGCCCTTTGCGGCATTGGACGAGATGTCGCGCGATCGTTTGAATGAAGAAGTCCTGCGCTTACGAGCGGAACAAAAATGGACAGCGGTCTTCGTCACGCACTCGGTGGCGGATGCGGTTTTTCTTTCCACGCGGATCGTCGTGATGGCGCCAAATCCCGGACGCCTTTACTCCGTGCTTTCAGTTGAACTCCCTCAACCTCGCACCGCGGAGCTGCGCACCACGCCAGAGTATGAAGAGCTGGTAGGCCATGTTTCCCACACATTGCGGGAGGCTCGCGCGCAATGAAACAAAAACTGGTCACGTTGGCCAATTCCCTCGCCGTTTTTGCCGCGCTGCTGGCTTTGTGGCAACTCGTTCTGTGGGTGTTCCGCGTGCCGCCATTCATGCTGCCTTCGCCGTGGGCGGTCGCGCGGGCAGTTGGCCTGCGCTTGCCTTCGCTGGGAACTGCTTTCGCCATCACCGGAGAGGAAGCCCTGGGCGGATTGCTGGCGAGCATCGTCGCCGGCGTCGCTATCGCATTGATCTTCGCCCAATCACGCTGGATCCGGCGAATGCTTTATCCCTACACGCTGCTGCTGCAGACGGTACCAATCGTCGCGATTGCGCCTTTGATTCTTATGTGGGTGGGCTCGGGCACTGCTTCCGTTACGCTGATCGCCTTTATCATTTCGCTGGCGCCGATTATTGCCAACACTACCGAAGGACTGGTCAGCGTCGAGGAGAACATGGTGCATCTTTTCTTGATGCACAATGCATCGTCCGCGCAATTGCTGTTCAAGTTGCGGCTGCCGCACGCGGTGCCAAGTTTGTTTGTGGGGATCCGCATCGCCAGCGGCATCGCAGTGATCGGAGCGATCACCGGGGAACTTTATGCCGGGTCCAGCCGCGTAGGGGAAGGGGGACTCGGTTACTCCATCTTGTACGCCTCGTCACAACTACAGACTGATTATTTGTTTGCGCTGGTGCTGGCGGCAACCGTGCTGGGGTTCTGCTTTTTTTTTCTTGTGATGTTTTTCGAATGGTACTTTCTGCACCGCTGGCACGAGTCGGCGCGAACGCCGGAGGTTGAGTAAGCAAACCGAGCTTTGCACGATGGAGATCTGATCATGCTGCGACTGGAAACTGAAACCGGATGGTGGCTGGTGACGCATCCTGACCATGCGCGCCTGGCCGGAGCGTTTGCCGAGCGCTGGGGGAACGATCGCTTCCTCGCGCCCGAGCCGCGTGCGCATGTGCTGAAGGGCATCTCGTGCCACGACGATGGCTGGGCCGCGCGCGACGCCGCTCCGCAGATCACTCGCCAGGGAAAGCCCAGCGCATTTTCCAGCGAGCTGGTGGGGAAGTATTCGGCCTTTGAGGAAATTGACCTGGCGGATTATCTTGCAGTGCGCGACCGAGCGGTGCGCTTGATTGCTTCCGAGGATGCGTACGCTGCGGTGCTCATCTCCATGCATACCTATAGTCTGCTGAACGACCACGCCGACCGCTCGACGATTGCGCCCGATCAACTGCCTTTGCTCGATAATTTCCTCATACAGCAGAAGGCACTACAACAATCGCTGCTGGAGAAGATTCGCTCGGATGCGCGATTCACGCCGGAACAGACCAGCGACGCTGCAGTTCTCGATCATTTTCGGCTCCTGCAAGCTACGGATAATCTTTCCTTGCTCACTTGCGTTGACTTTCGTCTACCCGCGCACCTGTTGCATCCTTTGCCATTGCGCGGCGGCGGACACAGCCGCGTGGAAGTACGGCCTGTGTCGACACGACACTTTATTTTCGATCCCTATCCCTTTACCGAGCCTTCCCTTAACTTTGTTTTCCCGGCGCGACGGGTCGAAGGTGTGGTCTTCAAGTCGGCGGCGGAATTGCAGATGCATTACAACAATGCGCGGGTTGAGATGCTCTCCGTCACCGTGAGCGCGAACTGAAGCAGCGCGCCGAACGGCAGGCAGAGTGTTTCACGGCAGCAGGGATACGTGAGCCGAAACGATCCGCCAGCCTTCCGGGAAGCGCACCCACACTTGACTCTGTCTTCCGGAGATTGTCCGGGTGTCCACAGTGCGCTCGAATTCGAGCGTGATGCTGCCGTAGTCGCGACCGAAGGTAACGATATCTAAACGCCGAATCGTTCGCGCCAGATTCACGGGTGCGCGGCCCTTGCGAAAGGCTGCGATCTGGTCGATGCCGTGGAGATTCTCCGTCACGCCGAAGCGCATGGCGTGCGGCGAAGCCCAAAACATTTTCGTCAAAGTCTCGGCGTCGTTGGTCACCAGGGCGGTTTCGTACCGGGGATACAACGCCTGCAGTTCGGCAATAATTTCGGGGTCGTTGATGTGCATAGTTCGGAAAATAGCTCAGAAAAGTTTCCGCGCAGGTAAAACGTGTTTGGGAATGGCCGCGCTCACCGTGAACATCGGCTCGTTCACCACCTGGCTCAGCCGCAGATGCATCGCGACGCTGCAAAGCAAATAAGCGTGGACTGCGGTGAACTGCCAGCGATCTACCAGCAGATCGATCAAGCGGGAAGTCGCGGCGCGGGCGGCGGCGATGGCATCGCTACCTGACTCGACGACAATCCACGCCTCCGTTTCTGCGTGCGCCGCGTATATAGCAGACTCGACGATGGGAGCTGGCAGGGACCGTTGCTTATGCAGATGGAATCGAAGCGTCACATCAGCCGGGCATTCGATGCCGTTGATGCAGACTTCTCCGTCGCCCTGGGCAGCGTGCGCATCGCCAGCGGAGAAAAGAGCGCCGGGGTTCAGCACCGGCAGATAAAGAGTGGCCCCTTGCGACAACTCACGAACGTCCATGTTGCCGCCGAAGATTCCAGGGGGGCGCGTGCGAAACTCTCCATCCTCTGCCTGAGCAACTCCCATGACACCACAGAACGGGCGGAGAGCAACGACGGCGGGTGCGAGAGAGCGGCTGACCGCGCCGTCGAGTTGCCAGTGAAAAAGATACGGTTCGGAAAAGCGCGCTTTGAGAAAACCGAGTCCCGCGATCACGCTCGACCAACCCCAACCCTTGTGGGCCACTTCGAGCACATCAACCTGCAGGACGTCACCGGGTTCGGCCGCTTCGACGTAGATAGGTCCAGTAAGAGCGTGAATCCGTCCGCGGTCGATCTTGAGAAACTCGGCCACATTCATTGCGGGATGCACCTGCGATCCACTCGAATCGAGGCATTCCAGATGAACAGTGTCGCCGGGAGTGACGCGGAGTCGTGGTTCCAGCGCGCGGTTCCATCGCGAGTGGGTCGGCTCGGCAGAGAGGATAAACTCAGTCATCAGCGCTCGAGCTCGACCGTCATCTGCACTTCGACGAGTGCGTTCCGCGGCAAAGCAGAAACGCCGATCGCGGCACGCACGTGACGACCCGCTTCGCCGAACACTTCCACCAGCAGGTCCGACGCACCGTTGATGACTTTCGGCGAATCCGCAAAACCGGCTACCGCATTGACATAGCCGTTGACGCCGACGACGCTTTTCACGGCATCGAGTGACCCTAGGTGGCGATTCAACACCGCTAGTTGCGTCAGCGCGCAGGCTCGGGCCGCTGCGTAGCCTTCGTCCACCGTGCGGTCGAAGCCCACGGTTCCCGTGATCACTCCCTCGGCGTTGGTGGAGATCACGCCAGAGAGATAGACGATGCTGCCGACTGTCTTCGCGGAAACAAAATTGCCGCCGGGCGCGGGCAAACCTGGCAGAATGATGCCCATATCCTGGAGTCGCCTTTCTATTTCTGTTGCCACCTTTTCCTGCTCCTCCGCGCTACGAATGAACGTCAATCTAACACACTACCGTTGGTGATAATCTTCGCAGCGAGATTCCACTTGCATCTGGCGTACTGCACGCTAACATGTCGCATGCAACGACCTGTGATTGGCCTGCTAGCGACTGGAATCTTGCTGGCCGTAGGCATGCCGCCGCAAAATGTGCGAAATGCATTCGACCAGGCCCTAATTGCCGACGCGGCTGCTCCATTTTCTTTGCTGCGTGTCGAGCGCGCGTCACCTTCCGATCTTGAGGTGAGCGGCGATCTTGCGGGTCTGGCGCCGGGCACAACTCGTTACCTGAAGCGCGAAGACCTGCTGACGTTACCGCAAGTCAGCTACACCGTAACCGACGATGCAAACTTTAACGGCCCGACGCAAATCAGCGGCGTGCTGATGGAGGAGTTGAACAGAAAGCTCGCGGCGGCGCCGGAGTCCGACATGCTGGTCGCGATTTGCAGCGACCAGTACCGTGCCAACTATCCTCACGCCTACATTGCCGAGCATCATCCTCTGCTCGTGTTGAAAATCAACGGGCAACCCCCTGCCGGCTGGCCGAAGGATCGCGAGACTCACGGTTACGACATGGGCCCGTACCTGATTTCGCATGCCAAGTTTTCGCCCGCCTTTAAGATCTTCTCGCAACCGGACGAAGCCCAGATTCCCTGGGGCGTGGTGCGGCTTGAGTTTCGAAATGAAGAAACGGTGTTTGGCGCGATCGCGCCACGAGGTCCCCAGGCCGCTGACGAGCTGGTGCAGGCGGGTTACCGCATCGCGCAGCAGAATTGCTTTCGCTGCCACAACATGGGACGCGAAGGCGGGATGAAAGCCGGACGTCCCTGGCGGGTGCTCTCGGCTTGGGCCACGGCTTCTCCGAAATATTTCGCCGACTACGTGCGCAATCCGCAATCCAAGAATCCGCGCGCGCAGATGCCGGGCAATCCCGGCTATGACGACGCCACAATCGGCGCGCTCACCGCCTATTTCAAGACTTTCTCGGCTTCGGACCAGGAGAATCCGCGGCCTGAGGAGAAAGAGAAACCATGACGCTGCGCATTGCCAAGATGCTTCTCGTGTTTGCCGTCGCGGTTTTCTATTCGTTCGTCGTTCTCAACAACACTACGGACTACGAGTCGAACTACCAGTTTGTGCGCCACGTTCTGATGATGGACTCTACCTTTCCCGGCAACCGCGGAATGTGGCGGGCCCTCAATTCGCCGGCGTGGCACACTTTCGCGTATGCCTCGATCATCGCGTGGGAAACCATTACGATGATTCTCTGCTGGTGGGGCGGACTGAATTTGGCGCGAGCTTTGCGGGGCAATGCGATCGCGTTCCATCAGGCCAAGCGCGTCGCCGTTGTGGCGCTCAGCTGTGCTCTCCTGATGTGGTTGGTCGCCTTTCTGAGCGTTGGCGGGGAATGGTTCCTGATGTGGCAGTCGAAGGCTTGGAACGGCCAGGACGCAGCCTTCCGCATGTTCACCGTCGTCGGCATAGTATTGCTGCTCGTGGCGCAACCGGACAGTGAGGGGCAACCGTAGCTCTCGGCCGTTGACACTCTATCTACTGCTCGATGGTCGTTTCCGACTTGGCTGGTTTTTGCGTTGTCTGCTGCGTGGTCGGTAATTGCGAACGGTCCCATCCGCCACCCAGAGCCTCCACCAATGCCACCGATGCCGTCATCTGTTGGACTTGAAGACCATTCAGAGTCTGCTGGTCTGCCAGCACCGTGGTTTGCGCGATCAGCACGTCGACGTAGGGATCTACGCCGGTGTCATAGCGCGCTTGTTCGAGCTTGAGGTAGGTCTGAGCTGACTCCACAGCCTGCTGCTCTTGTTGAATCTCCTTGGACAAGATGCGAACTTCGGCGAGAGAATCTTCCACCTGTTGAAACGCGGTGAGCACCGTCTGACGGTAACTGGCAATATCGGCATTGTAAGTTGCGACATTTTGTTGAACGGTGGCGCGGCGCAATCCGGCGTCGAAAATGGTTTCCGGAAGCGACGCACCGACGGACCAGAAACGGCTCGGCCAGGATAGCCATTTACTGAACGCTGAACTTTCGAAGCCAGCCGCCCCGGTCAAAGTGAGGTTCGGATAATAGGCGGCGTAAGCGATGCCGATTACTGCATTTGCTTCGGCCATGGTGCGCTCGGCGGCGGCAACGTCGGGCCGGCGCTCGAGCAGTTCCGAGGGCACACCGACTGGAATCGGCGGCGGAGCAACGGTCATCGGCTTCACGGGGATGGAGAAGTTGGAGGCAGTCTGGCCCAGAAGGACGGCGATTGCATGCTCATACTGCGCCCGCGCGATTCCGACATTGGTCGCGCCGGCCTGCGCGTTGCGCAGCGTGGTTTCGGCTTCGACCACGGAGATCTGGTCGTCGATGCCGGCTTCATAGAGCGAACGCGTTAGTTCGTACGCTTTCTGATCTGCTACGACGGTATCATCATAGATTTTTTGCAATTGGTCCTGGCCACGAATCTCGAAACAATATTCTGCCAGGCCGGCCTGCTCGGTAAGACGCTCGCTCTCGAGATCGGCCGCGCTCACCTGCGCAGCATATTGAGCCTGGCGCACCGTGTTGCGGACTTTGCCCCAGAGGTCGGGTTCCCAGGATGCTTCGAGCGGCAGCGAGTAGAGAGTGCTTTGCAGTTGTGGGCTGGAAGTAGCGCCTGTGCCACCTGTATTAGTCGCGCCCGCACCTACGTTCGCCGAGGCGCGTGAGTGAGTCACGGAAGGCGCGACCGAGAGCGTGGGGAAATATTGGGAACGGGCTTCGCGGACCACGGCGCGTGCTGCCATGAAGTTCTCGAAGTATTGTTTGATGTTCTGGTTGTTGATATCCAGTTGGTCTTCCAGTGCGTTCAACTCGGGATCGTTGAAAATCTCCCACCATTTGCCGCGCAGCTTGGCATCCGCGGGCTGCGCAACGGTCCAGCTCCCAGAATCTTTAAATTGGGTGGGCGATTCCTTGTAGACGGCCGCAGGCGCTGGTGGAGCGGGAGGGTGGTATTTGGGTCCGACTACGCAGCCCGGCAGGATTAGCAAGAGCACAGCTGCGGCCAATTGAATCATTTCGTGTACGTGTCTTCGCGTGAGGATCTTCATACGTTTCTGCCTAATCAATTCTGCTGCCCAATTCTGCCTGGCCCACCCGCGCATCTCAGTGCAACGCTCTGTCCAACGTTCATTTCATCGTGCTAGCTGGCTTCCGGAGCCGGAGAGCGAGGCTGCACTGCTTGCCTTCCCGCGAGGCGTAGACGCAGCCGGTCGAATGACAAATAGACAACTGGGGTCGTATATAGCGTGAGCATCTGGCTCAAGATAAGCCCTCCTACAATCGTGATACCTAGGGGCCGGCGGAGCTCATACCCTGTGCCCGTCCCGAGCGCCAGGGGCAAAGCGCCCAATAATGCGGCCATGGTCGTCATCAGGATCGGGCGGAAGCGCAACATGCACGCTTCGAAGATCGAGTCTTCTGGACTCTTTCCCTCTTCGCGCTCGGCCTGAAGCGCGAAATCGATCATCATGATGGCGTTCTTCTTTACGATTCCGATCAGCAGCACAATGCCAATGATGGAGATGATGTTCAGATCCTGCTTGAACAGCATCAATGCAAGCATCGCGCCGACGCTCGCGGACGGGAGTGTGGAGATGATGGTCAGGGGGTGAACCAGGCTTTCATACAAAATTCCGAGAACAATGTAGACCGCCAGCAGCGCCGTCAAAACCAAAACCGGCTCGGTGCCCAGCGATTGCTGGTAGGCCTGCAGCGTGCCGGCATAAAAGCCCTGCAGCGTAGAGGGCGTGCCGAGCCGCTTTTGCATCTGGCTGATGGCCAGCGTGGCCTGGCTCAAAGACACGTTCGGCGCCAGGTTAAAGGACACGGTGACCGAGGGAAATAGGCCCGTGTGGTTGATGGCCAGCGGGGTCGTGCTGGCGTGGCCCTTGGCCACCGTGACCAGCGGGATGTTGCCGCCACCGGAGGTATGGAGATAAATGTCCTTCAGGCCTTCCGGGCTTTGCCCATACTGGGGCGCGACTTCCAGCACCACGTAATACTGATTCAACTGCGTATAGATGATAGAGACTTCCGACTGGCCGAAGGCGCTGTATAACGTCGAGTCCAGTTGCTGTGTCGTCAGGCCGAGCTTCGCCGCCGTAACGCGATCGTAGTTCATCACTTCATTAAGTCCGCCGTTCTGCTGGTCTGAGCTTACGTCCTGCAGTCCGGGCAAGTGCTGCATCTGGTTCAGAATGATGGGCGCCCACTTGGAAAGATCCTGAACGTTATCGGACTGGAGCGTGTATTGGTACATGGCATTGCTGGAGCGGCCGCCGATGCGCAGATCCTGCACGGCCTGGAGGAACGCGGAAGCCACAGGCAACCTGTTCAGCTTGGGGCGGATGCGGTCGATGATCTTGGCGGCACTCACATTGCGCTCCCCCAGAGGTTTGAGCGCAACGTAGATGGAACCGGTATTTGTCGCCCCGCCGCCGCCGGTAAACGCAATCACGTTGGCCACCGCCGGATCGCTCTTGATGACTGCGCCGATCTGCCGAATGGAGTTGTTCATCGCCGGAAAGGACGAATCTTGCGGCCCGCGCACACTGCCGGCAATCGCTCCCGTGTCCTCGACCGGGAAAAAGCCCTTGGGGATCTTGACGATGAGCAACACATTCAGTGCGATGGTAGCGGCAAGTACGACCAGAATGAGCACGGGATGGTCCAGTGCCCAATGCAGGCTGCCGCGATACAACGACAGCACCCAGTCAAAGAAATTCTCGCTGGCCATGTACATGCGCCCATGTTTTTCCGCGCGCTCGTTCCTCAGGAGGAAGGCGCACATCATCGGTGTTGTGGTCAGCGAGATGATCATGGACACGAAGACAGCCGTGGAAAGAGTGACGGCAAATTCGCGGAAGAGGCGGCCGACGATTCCGCCCATCAACAGAAGAGGGATAAAGACAGCGATGAGCGAAATGCTGATGGTGAAGACGGTGAAGCCGATTTCTTCTGCACCTTTCAACGCAGCGGCAAAGGGCTTCATGCCAGCTTCCAGATGGCGCGCGATATTTTCCATCACCACGATGGCATCGTCCACCACAAATCCGGTAGCGATGGTCATGGCCATCAGCGAGAGGTTGTCCAGGCTATATCCAAACATGTACATCACCGCGAAGGTACCGACCAGCGAGACTGGCACGGCGACCGCGGGAATGAGCGTGGCGCGGCCATTGCGCAGGAAGACGAACACCACGACGATGACCAGGCCGATGGAAATGAGCAGCGTCCTCTCCACGTCGCTGACCGAGGCTCGGATGGTGATGGTGCGATCCAGAACGATGGTGGTCTCGATGCCGAGCGGAATGGATGCCTGAACAAGCGGAAGTTGCGCGCGTATGCGGTCGACAGTCTCAATGATGTTGGCGCCGGGCTGGCGGAAGATAATGACTGTGACGGACCGCTTGCCATTCAAATAGCCCGCGGCACGAACGTTCTGCACCGAGTCCGTCACCTGAGCAACATCAGAGAGATGGATGGCCGCACCATTTTTATAGCCGACCACAAGCGGCTTGTAGTCCTCGGCGTGAGAGATCTGGTCGTTGGCAATAATGTCCGCGGTCTGTATGCCGTCCGTGATTTGGCCCTTGGCCAGGTCGGAGTTCTGCAGGCTCAGCGCCGATTGCAAATTCGCCAGCGTAAGACCATAGCTGGCCAACTGCGTCGGATTGGCGTCCACGCGGACGGATGGCAACGCGCCACCTCCGACACTTACCTGTCCCACACCTTGTATCTGCGAGAGTTTTTGTGCCAGGACAGTAGAGGCTTCGTCGTAGATTTTATCGGGACCGTACTTGTCGGAGGTGAGGCCGAGAATCATGATCGGCGAATCGGCGGGATTGACCTTGCGATAGCTCGGATTGCCCGGCAAATTGGCGGGCAGATAAGTGCGCGCCGCATTGATGGCGGCCTCCACGTCGCGCGCCGCGCCATCAATATCGCGGCTCAGGTCGAACTGAATGGTGACCGATGTGCTGCCCAGTGTGCTGGAAGAAGTCATCTCCGTCACTCCGGCAATATGACCGAACT
The DNA here is from genome assembly GCA_963719575.1 of uncultured Acidobacteriaceae bacterium. GTDB lineage: Bacteria > Acidobacteriota > Terriglobia > Terriglobales > Acidobacteriaceae > Sulfotelmatobacter. The sequence continues at coordinate 673,604 of CAVRCN010000009.1, read as the reverse complement.
GCCGCTCCAGTGGAGTGGCGACGGAAGACGCCATAATCTCGGCGCTGGCTCCCGGCAAACCCGTGCTCACTGAAATGGTGGGAAAGTCGACCTCGGGCAGGGGCGCTACGGGCAGCACCTCAAACGCAATCGCTCCGGCAAGGGCAACCGCCACCGTGAGCAGGGTGGTAGCAACCGGGCGATGAATGAAGGGTTCGGAAATGTTCATGCCGGCTCTGCCTGTTCTGCGTTTCCGGTTTCCTGTTGGTTCGACTTCTGCCCAAAGCGCTGTGCCAGATTGTCAAAAAAGATATAGATGACAGGCGTGGTGTACAGGGTGAGCGCCTGGCTCAGCAGCAGTCCGCCCACCATGGCGATGCCCAACGGCCTGCGCAACTCGGAGCCGAATCCAGTTCCGAGTGCCAGGGGCAGCCCACCCAGCAGCGCGGCCATGGTGGTCATCATGATGGGGCGGAAGCGGAGCAGGCAGGCTTCGTAGATGGCGTCCGTCGCATTCTTTCCATGCTGCCGCTCAGCTTCCAGCGCAAAATCGACCATCATGATGCCGTTTTTTTTCACGATGCCGATCAGTAGCACGATGCCGATGATCGCGACCACGCTCAAGTCCTGGTGAAAGAGAATCAGCGCGAGGAATGCGCCCACGCCCGCGGACGGCAGCGTGGAGAGAATCGTGATCGGATGGATAAAGCTCTCGTACAAAACGCCCAGCACGATGTAGACGGTGACTAGCGCGGCAAGAATCAGCAAGGGCTCATTGGCCAGCGAATTCGTGAACGATGCCGCGGTCCCTTGAAAACCCGCCTGCAGGCCGGGGGGCATGTGCATGTCCTTCTGCACGTTATCGACCGCCGTAATGGCCTCGCCCAGCGCGGCGCTCGGTGCAAGATTGAACGACACGGTGATGGCCGGGAATTGACCCTGGTGGTTAATGGAGAGCGCTTCGGTCGTCTTCTCGAAGTGCATGAATGCGCTCAGAGGCACGGCATTGCTCATGGTGGAGCTGGTCGCACCCGCGGAGTTTGCTCCGGTACTCGACGCAGTAGAAGCTCTTGGCGAAAGCGCGTTTGCTGGAGGCGCAAGCGTATTCGCCGACGGAGTGTACTGCGCCGTACTCGTGAGCGTGTTAGACCCCGCGGCGGATGCTCCCGACGACGCGAATGAGGAAGACGCCCCGGCGCCGGTTGCGCCCGAAGATGCATTGGACTGGATGTAGATATGGTTCAGCTTGTTGGGGTCGAGTTGGAATTGCGGCTGGCTCTCGAGAACAACGTGGTACTGATTCACTTGCGTGTACATGGTGTTGATCTGCCGCTGACCAAAAGCGTCATACAGAGTGTTATCGATGGTTGTGGGCGCGATGCCGAATCGCGAGGCGGTGACCCGGTCAATCACGAGCGATACCGCTAGCCCTCCCGTTTGTTGATCGGTGGCAACATCTTCCAGTTCCGGCAGTTGCTTCAGCCGGCCGACGAAACGATTCGTCCAGTCGTTGAGTTCATCGGCGTTCGGATCTTCCAGGGTGTACTGGTACTGCGTGCGGCTCACCCGATCATCCACCGAAATGTTCTGCACCGGCTGCATGAATAGCTCTATGCCTTGCACCCGATTCAGCTTTGCGTTGAGCCGGCGGATTACGTCGGAAGCACTCAGCTTGCGCTGGTCCAGCGGCTTCAGATTGATCGACATTCGGCCGCTGTTCGTGGTTGTGTTGGTTCCATCCGCGCCGATAAACGACGAGAGGCTTTCGACGGCGGGGTCTTCCAGAATTACCTTTGCCAGCTCCTGCTGCTTCTCGGCCATGGCCTTGGAGCCAATCGTCTGCGGCGCCTGCGAAATGCCCTGGATCACGCCTGTGTCCTGCACCGGGAAAAATCCCTTGGGGATGATGATGTAAAGAAAAATCGTGAGCAGCAGGGTGCCCAGCGCGACGAGCAAAGTAATGGTCTGGAATCGAAGGACAAATTTTAGCGTGCGGCCATAGAACGCGATCATCCCCTCGAAAGCACGCTCCGAGGCTTGATAGATGCGCCCCTGCTGCTCCTTGGGCTGGTGCCGCAGGATGCGCGCGCTCATCATGGGGGTGAGCGTAAGGGAGACCACTGCCGAGACGACGATGGTGACCGCGAGTGTCACGGCGAACTCGCGGAACAGGCGCCCCACCACGTCGCCCATGAATAACAGTGGAATCAAAACGGCGATGAGCGAAACGGTCAGCGAGAGAATGGTGAAGCCGATCTGCTCCGCGCCCTTGAGCGCCGCTTCCATGGGCGGATCGCCCGCTTCGATGTAGCGCGAGATGTTTTCGATCATCACGATGGCATCGTCCACCACGAAGCCGGTGGAGATGGTCAGCGCCATCAGCGACAGGTTATCCAGGCTGTAGCCAAGGATGTACATCGCCGCGAACGTGCCGATTAGCGAAAGCGGCACAGCCACGCTCGGGATGATAGTGGCATAGAGCGACCGCAAGAAAAGGAAGATGACCAGCACGACGAGTCCGACCGTCAACAGCAATTCGAATTCGACATCGGAAACCGACGCTTCGATCGCGGTTGTAAGATCGGTAAGCGTGGTCACGTGGATGCCCGTGGGCAGATTGGCCTGAAGCTGCGGCAATAGTTGCTTGATGCTTTTTACGACGCTGATGGTGTTGGCCCCGGGCTGGCGCTGGACGTTCAGAATCACGGCGGGGGTCTGATTCATCCAGGCGGCCTGGTTGTTGTTCTCTACGCCATTCACGACCTGCGCAACGTCGGTCAGCATCACCGGCGCCCCGTTGCGGTAGGCCACCACCACTTTCCGATAATCGTCGCTGGTGACCAGCTGATCGTTGGCGTCGATCTGATAATCCTGGCGCGGCCCGTCAAAATTCCCTTTGGCTGCGTTCACACTGGCCTGGGTCAGCGCCGCCCGCAGATCTTCCATGTTGATGCCGTAAGAAGACAGGGCTACGGGGTTAGCCTGAATGCGGACCGCGGGCTTCTGGCCGCCGCTGATCGTTACCAGGCCGACGCCGTTGAGCTGCGAAATCTTGGGCGCAAGCCGCGTATCCACCAGGTCCTCCACCGCAGAAAGCGGCATGGAGTTCGAAGTGATCGCCAGTGTGAGCACCGGGGCATCGGCCGGATTCGTCTTACTGTAGATGGGCGGAGCTGGCAGGATCGACGGCAACAAACTCTGCGACGCATTGATGGCAGACTGCACTTCTTCCTCAGCCACATCAATGTTCAGACTGAGATTGAACTGCAGCACAATCACGGAAGTGCCGCCGGAGCTGGTGGAGGTCATCTGGCTCAAACCTTGCAGCTCGCCGAATTGGCGCTCCAGCGGGGCCGTCACGGTCGTCGCCATCACGGTCGGGCTCGCTCCGGGATAGAACGTGAGCACCTGAATGGTCGGATAGTCAACTTCCGGCAAGGCGGAGACCGGAAGCTGCGTATAGCTGACAATCCCGACGAGAAGGATTGCGGCCATCAGCAGCGAGGTTGCCACCGGCCGCAGGATGAACGGGCGCGATGGACTCACGGGGCAGTGCTCCCGCTGGTGCTGGCCGCCGCAGGCTTGGTCGAGGCCTTGTTCGAAACGGCGACGGCTACGTTGTCCTGCAATTTATCGAAGCTGCTGTTGGCCACAACGTCGCCCGGATTGATGCCGTCCACCTGGGTTAGACCCCCATCTGTAACTCCCGGCTTTACGTCGCGCATGTGGGCAACGTTGTTTTGAATCACATACACGAAGGAGGCCTGGCCATTTTGTTGGACCGCTGAAGCTGGAATCAGCGTCACACCCTGCAGCGTATTCACCAGCAGCCGCGTGTTCACAAACTGGTTTGGAAAAAGCGCATCATTCTTGTTCTCGAAAACGGACCGTGCCTTCACGGTTCCGGTCGTAGTGTCGATCTGGTTGTCGAGCGTGAGCAGCCTCCCGGTGGCAATCTTCGTCTCCGCAGTGTGGTCTAAGGCATCGACGGGGAGCTTGGCTTTCTTGCGCAGGCGGGCTGCGACCGGGCCGAGGCTGTCTTCGGGGACCGTGAAGATCACCGTGATGGGATCCAACTGCGTAATAACCGCGAGGGTGGTCCCTCCGGAGGCCTGCACCACGTTGCCCGGATCCACCAGCCGCAACCCGACGCGGCCGGCGATGGGCGCAGTGATGTGGCAGTAGTCGACCTGAATCTGGTCATATTGCACCGTGCCCTGGTCGTTTTTTACTGTGCCCTCTTCCTGCAGCACAAGCTTTTCCTGGTCGTCCAGAAGTTGCTTCGCGATGGCGTTGCGCGCCCACGCGGTGCGGTAGCGCGCCAGGTCCATCTGTGCCTGGGCGAGCAGGTTCTGGTCTCGCTCGAGCGCGCCCTGAGCCTGCAAGAGAGTCGCGCGGTATTGGCGCGAATCGATATCAACCAGCGGATCGCCCTTGCGAACCACCTGGCCCTCCGTGTAGTGCACGGACATGACCAGGCCATCCACCTGGCTGGTGATCGAATCGGTATAGACCGGAGTGACGGTGCCGATTTCGTCCAGGTAAACCCCGATGTTGCCCTTCGTAGCGGTCGCGGTCGTAATGTTGATCTTCGGCGGCGCGGGTTTGGCTTTGTTCTCGCTATCGTGGCGGCGCCATAGCAGCACGACTACAACCACCAGGATGAGCAGCAAGATAATCCCCACGACGATCCACAACCCGTCATGCCGGTGAGATTCCGCATCGTAGGCCGGGAGTTGATGGTCGCGCTCGATGAAAGGCTGCTCTTTCGTGTCAGCGGTCAAAAGGAATCTCCTTTGTCACGATCGCAATTGTTCGAGATTATAGCTGCGGAGACAGGGTTTCGATTCGCAATCGTGGCACAGCGGTTGCCTTCGTGACGGCGAGTTCCGATGTGAAACTTTCTGCACACGAGCAAAAAGAAAGCGAACCTGGGACGGCTGGGCAGTCGGGGGATGCGCCGTCTAGGCCCTATTTGTTGGGAGCGACAGACATGGAATTGCCTGCTTTGTTGGGACCAACAGAGATGCAGTTGCCTGCGGCGGCTTATGAGCAATGTGGCAGCGCGGCCCCGCGAGATTTCGCCTCAGGAGTTCTTACGCTTTTGGAAGGAAGGGGTTCCGGCACCCCTCCCGAACGGAGCTAAAAGCAGATTGCACGAAGCTGGAACGCTGCGGCGAAAATCGCTACCAGCTCAGCTTCAATCCCAACTGAGCCTGCCGCGGATCGTAGGCCGCAGTCGGCTGACCCGCCTGCGTGAAGAACGTGTTGACGGCCTGCACGTTGAATTTATTCACGACATTGAACATGTCGACGCTGCCGGTCACATGCAGGCGCTCACCCACTGCGATGATCCGGCTCACGCGCAGATCATTGAACACGGTCATTGGCATGCGCCCGGTATTTCGCGAAAGTGTGCCGTAGACCGGAACGGTGACCACGCCATCGTAGTTGCCATCGTTGGTGCAAACGGGAATCAGGTATCCCGAGGGCGAATATTTCGACGGAGTTGCCTGGTTGCCGCACAAGTCGGTGGTTCCGGCGGATGCGGCAATGTCGGGGCGTTGTTCGCCCGAGCCGTCGAGCAGGTTGAAGGGGCGCCCGGAACCGATCGAAATCAGCGGCGCGACGGTCCAGTTGCTCAGGAGATTGCCCCATGCGCCGTGGCTGCCGACTCGGCCGCTGTGGTAAATGCCGTTCACAATGAAAAGATGGCGCTGGTCGAGCAAGGAGCTGGCTCTTTCGCCGCTGGGTTGCAGGTCATTCTGCGGGCCGAGGTTGAAGTCGGTGGAATCGTCGATGGCGTGGGAGTAGGTGTAGCGCATCTGATATTCCAGATGCTTGCCGCTGGTGTGGTGCAACTCGGCGGTGAATCCGTTGTAGTCCGACGTTCCATTCGAACGAGTGACGTTGGTGTCGGAAAACGGTACCGGGACTCCCCATCCGGGATAGGCTGCAGCCGCGGCGTTCACACAGGAAGAAGAAAAGAGCTCGGTGAGCGAAGGGTTGATGCCCGAAGGCCGGAAGAAATTCAGGAGGGCCGCGGGGTAGAACGCTCCGGCCGGCCCGGTGCCGCAGGACGGTACCTGCAGCGGAGAAGAGTCGCTGGTGACGGCTCCGCCGGCAACCGCGCGCTCCCAGTTCGACACGAGCGCGTACTGATCAATGGCGTTGATGTTCTGCTCGCGGTAGAGGTGACGGCCGCCGCTGTAGTCGTAAGCAAGGCGAAGATTGTATCCGCTGGGAAACTGATGCTCGATCTGCACATCTCCCTGCTCGGAATATGGCGATACAAAGTTTGCCGCAGTGGGCATGGCGATCGGCTGTGCCAGCAGCGGCACGAAGTAGGTTGGTGTGAGATATCCCTGGTTCGTCAGTGTCGAAATCAAAAATGCATTGGTGGGATCGAATCGCTGTTCTTGCGGAAGATATCCGGGAATGCTGCCGAAGCACTGGGCGACGATTCCTTGAAAAACGTTGGGGGCGTTGAACAGCGTGGGGTCGCCGTCGGGCGTGGAATTCGGCGCGCAGGGCGAACCGCCCAGCATGGTGACGAACGGCGTCTGCGAACCGTCGAACACCGCGGACTGGTAGGCGATTTCGAGCGGAGTGTGATCGTAGAACACGCCCGCCGAAGCCCGCACCACGGTTTTGCCGTCATTGGAAGGATCCCACGCGAGACCCAATCGCGGAGCAATGTTGTCTTTGTCAACCGGGAGGCCGCGCACCGTTCCCATGGCCTGCTGCGCGGCAGCGGCCATTGGAGTGGAAGCGGGGAAAGTGGGAGTCAATTCGATGTCATAACGCACGCCATAGTTGAGGATAAGATTAGATCGCAGCTTCCATGAATCCTGAATGTAGGCGCCCAGCATCTTGTCGATGAAGCTTGTGTTCGGAGTGCCCAGGCCCTGTGTAAACGTTTGGGGCAGGCCGAGTCCGTAGGCCTGAATTCCGGAGAACGCCGGCATGCCGGGAACTACCGTGGTGTCGCTGAAGACATAGTCTCCACCGAACTCGGTGGTGGCTTGCACGTTGAGGGGGAGATAGCTGGCGTCCACTCCGATCTTGATGCTGTGACTGTGGACGGTCCAGCTGAAGCCGTCGCTTAACTGAAAACGTTGCTCGCTGCGCTGAACCGCGGCTTGCGGATCGCGGCCGAAGAACGCCTGGCTATCTCCGAGAATATCGATGCCGACTGCCTGCGCTTCCGGAGTTGAGGCAGGATCGAGACCAAGACCACGCCGCGAAAACTGGAATCGCAGTTCGTTGAATTTCGAAGCGCCGATCAGCATCATGTGCGTCGCGAGAATCGTAATGTCGCGATACTGCTGCTGATCGGTGCGGCTGAATCCGGCTTGTCCCGCAACCTGGCCCTGAATCTGGCTGGTCAGGCCGGTGACAGTGCTGGGGCTCACGTTGGCGCGCAGGAAAAGCTGCTGCATGTCGGTGAGCTTGTAGTCGAGGCGCGCGCCCCAGAGGCTGGTTCCTTCTTTCACCGGGTAATTGCCCACGGTGCTGGTCAACGGCAAATAACTGAGGGGGAGGGTTGCGCCGGAACTGGCGAAAGTGGAAACGCCCGGCGTGCCTGACAACGCCGTTGAAGATGCCGCGCCCACCAGCGACGCGTATTGGGTGGTGGATGCATTCACCGGAGTTTGAGAGTTCTCGAGAAACGCCTGCTGGCCGGGGGTTCCCTGGATGGTGGCTCCGGCGCCAAGAAAGCGCGAGGCGTCGATATTCACCAGCCCGAAACCATCGCTGCCAATGGTCGAGAATCCTGTTTCCTCGCGGCGTGTGGTTTCGTAGGAAACAAAGTAATACATCCGGTCTTTTTTGATCGGGCCGCCGAAGGCGAATCCGGTCTGCACGCGCGTGTAGGCTGGGTCCGGGACGGTGCTGAAAGGATTGACGCCCTGCAAAGAACGGTCTCGAAAGTATCCGAACGCCGTGCCGTGAAAATCGTTGCTGCCGGCTCGAGTGACGATGTTCACCACGCCGCCCGCAGCGCGGCCATACTCCGGCGCGAAACTGTTGGTGAGGACCTGGAACTCCTGCACTGCATCTTGCGACACCGTGGAACGGATTCCGTTGATGATGCTGTCCTCGGCGTCTCCGCCGTCAACATTGATCAAATTGGACCGCGCTCTTGCGCCTTGAAAACTCAACCCTGATGTGGGCGCGACGGTGGTGAAGGGAGCAGAGTCCGTTTTGATCTGCGAGTCGGTCAGCGCGAACTGCACGTAGTTGCGGCCGTTGATCGGCAGGTTATCGATGCTATCGCGAGTAATGGTGGTGGTGGTGGTGGAACGCGCCGTTTCCAATTGCTGTTCCTGTTCTGTTTTCACCACCACAGTCACGACGGCTTCCGGCGCGCCCAGCATCAGCGGTATCACGGCGTCCTCTCCGACGGTGAGCACGACATTGGCGACGGAGATCTTGCTGTAGCCGTTGGCGTCCGCGGTCACGGTGTAGATTCCGGGAGGAAGCAGGGGAAGGTCATAGGAGCCGGCGGCGTCGGTTTGAGTGGTGCGCTGCAAACTATGCGCATCATCGCGCACGGTCACCGTGGCTGCTTCCACGCCGCTTCCGGAGCCGTTCTTTACCGTTCCGCGCAGGTTCGCGGTGGATACGTTCTGTGCAAACCCAGGCTGGGCACAGAACCAACTCGATAACAACAACGCAATCACGGCTACTCGACGCATAACGACTCTCGCTTTCTGTTTTCTCTCTTCTCTTCTTTTTTTCGCGGCCGGTCTCTCTTGGACTCGCGCGCACTGCATGGTTAGAATCTGAAGTCCAACAACAGGGTGGTTTCCGAGGCCGCGGGCGCGTATTTCCATTTCTTCAGAGCTTTCTGCACCGCGTCGGCGAGCAGAGGATGCCCACCCAGAACTTTCGCGCTCTTGATGCTTCCGTCGGCGGCAATCACGAGCTCCACTTTGACCGTGCCGCTGATGTTCATTCGCCGGGCGATCTCGGGATATTCCGGATCGGGACTCACCACGGGCTTGCGGCTATCGGCGGCCGCATAGGCTGCGAACAGCGCGATTGCCAACCCCAGCCCGAGGCACCAGCCAGCGAATCGCCTGGTCCAACTATGATTCCTGCAAATATGATTCCTGCGCATGCCTGCCTTTCGAATCCTCGCGAAGTTGACCCTTGTGCCTGAACCGAGCCGCCCAATGAACGGCTCCTCTGATTACGTTTACATCGTTACCATTACAATGTTTACATAATGGGGCATGATTCCTCCAGCAGAACCGCCATGTTCCCCATTACCGAGGTAATAGGCGGTCTTTCCCGGCGTGACGGGTGATTCCGCGCAATGCCAGAGAGAGAGTAGTGGTCCGCGTACACTACTCTGGGAACGAGGTGAAGGTGCGGAGCAGCGCGCCTTTTTGATCCTTACAACCGAGGGCCGAAAACATAATGCCGGTACACGAAGACCTTCTTCAGGAATTTCACGGTTTTGTCAAAACCGCTCCTACGGCCGAGGCCGTCATGGCGCGCATCGCGCAGCGTCTGCACGAAAAGATGACTCGCTATAACTGGGTAGGGTTTTACCTTGTCGATCCGGCGGACTCCGGCGTCCTGCTGGTCGGGCCTTTCGCCGGCAGCTTCACGCCCAACGCTCGCATTCCGCTCAACACCGGACTCTGCGGGGCCGCGGCCACAAGCCGGCAGACCGTCGTCGTGCACGATGTTGCAAAAGATCCGCGTTATCTTGCGGGATCGCCGCTGGTGAAGTGTGAGATCGTGGTCCCCATCCTCGTAAAAAATAAGCTCATTGGTGAACTCGATATCGAAAGCTACTTTACCGGCACTTTCGCGAAGCCAGAGCAGGACTTCGTGGAAGCCTGCGCCGCCCTGGTCGGATACGTGTTTGCAGAAAGGGCCGCCGGCTGATTCCGCGGCGACGAATCGGACGAGAATCGTTGTAACCAGACGTTCATCGCATAAGAGTAGAATTCTTGCAGCGTCCTTCAGATGCGGTAGCGGCTCGCGATTCAGCCGGCTATCCTTCTGTTGACCGTTAGCGAGCAGCGTCCGGCCCCGTCCGCCAGTCAGCCGCCTTAAGGCATCAGCCAAGTCCCAGGAGTGATCCTAATGAGCACCCTCACTTCGAATATCTCCCCCGAAATTTCTCCTTTGACTCCGTACGGCGAAACCCGCTCCACCATCGCCGGAAAGCCGCTCGGCGCCGATGAGTTACGCAATACGAACGTCTACTGGCGTGCCTGCAATTACCTGAGTCTCGGCATGATTTATCTGTTCGACAATGCTTTGCTGGCGGAGCCGCTGCGGCCGGAACACATCAAGAATCGGCTCTTGGGACATTGGGGATCAAGCCCGGGATTGTCGTTCATCTACATTCACATGAACCGGCTGATCAAGAAATACGATCTCGACATGATTTTTCTGGCCGGCCCCGGGCACGGCGCTCCGGGCGTTCTCGGTCCCGCTTATCTCGAAGGAACCTACTCCGAGGTGTATCCGGAAAAGAGCCAGGACCCGGAGGGACTGAAGGAATTCTTCCGGCAGTTTTCTTTTCCGGGCGGAATCGGGAGTCATTGCACCCCCGAGACGCCAGGGTCGATCCACGAGGGCGGAGAGCTTGGCTACGTGCTGTCTCATGCCTGTGGCGCGGCGTTCGATAATCCGGAACTGATCGTGGCCGCGGTCGTGGGCGACGGAGAATCCGAGACTGGCCCGCTCGCGACTTCGTGGCACGTTAACAAATTCCTGAACCCTGCGCGGGATGGCGCGGTTCTTCCCATCCTGCATCTCAACGGCTACAAAATCAATAATCCAACGCTGCCGGCGCGAATCACCCACGAGGAACTGGAGAACCTGCTTCGCGGTTACGGCTGGACTCCCTATTTCGTGGAAGGCTACGACCCGGAGAGCATGCATCAGGCGATGGCGGCGACCGTAGAGCATTGCGTTCTGGAGATTCGCGAGCATCAGGCCGCGGCGCGCACGCAAGGTGCGGAAGCCCGGCCGCGCTGGCCCATGATTGTGTTGCGCTCACCGAAGGGTTGGACTGCGCCGCGCGAAGTCGAGGGCCACTGGCTGGAGGGCTTCTGGCGCGCTCACCAGGTGCCGTTGCCCAACGTAAAGAAAGATCCCGAGCAACTTCGAATCCTTGAGGCCTGGATGCGGTCGCTGAAACCCGCAGAATTTTTCGACGGCAGCGGCAAGTTGGTGGCTCAACTCAGCGACTTGCCTCCTCAGGGAATCCGCCGCATGAGTGCAAACCCTCATGCGAATGGCGGACGGCTCAAGAAAGCCCTGCGCTTGCCAGATTTCCGCGAGTATGCGTGCAAAGTCGAGAAGCCCGGGAAAATCCAGGCTGAGAACACGCCCCCGCTCGGAGCCTTCCTGCGAGACGTGATGAAGCTGAATATGAGCAACTTTCGAGTCTTCGGCCCCGACGAAACCACGTCGAATAAACTCGACGCGATCTACGCGGCCAGCAAGAAATTCTGGATCGAACAGTACTTCCCCGAAGACAACGACGGCGGCGAGCTCGCCACCGACGGCCGCGTCATAGAAATGCTCAGCGAACACACCGTGGAGGGAATGCTGGAAGGTTACCTGCTCACCGGACGACACGGTTTCTTGTCGTCCTATGAAGCGTTCGTGCACGTCATTGATTCCATGTTCAACCAGCACGCCAAGTGGCTTGAGATTTGCCGCCACCTGTCCTGGCGTGAGGCCATTGCGTCCCTGAACCTGCTGATCACTTCCACGGTGTGGCGGCAGGATCATAACGGCTTCACCCATCAGGATCCGGGCTTTCTCGATGTGGTCGTCAACAAGAGTGCAAACATCACTCGAATTTATTTGCCGCCCGATGTGAACTGCCTGCTATCGGTGTCCGATCACTGCCTGCGCAGCCAGAACTATGTAAACGTGATCGTCTGCGACAAGCAATTGCACCTGCAGTACATGGACATGGAATCAGCCATTACGCATTGCACAAAGGGCATCGGCATTTGGGATTGGGCCAGCACCGACGAATCCGGCGAACCCGATGTGGTCATGGCCTCGGCGGGCGACGTTCCCACGCAGGAGGCCCTGGCGGCGACCACGCTTTTACGCAAGGAATTTCCTGACATCAAAATCAGGTTCATTAATGTGGTCGATCTCTTCAAGCTCCAACCCAACACGGAGCATCCTCATGGATTGCCCGATCGGGAGTTCGATTCCTTGTTCACCGTCGACAAGCCGGTCATCTTCAATTTCCACGGGTATCCCTATTTGATCCATCGCCTGGCCTATCGCCGCACCAACCACAGCAATTTCCATGTGCGCGGCTACAAAGAAAAGGGCAACATCAACACTCCACTCGAACTGGCCATCGAAAATAATATTGACCGCTTCAGCCTGGCGATGGATGTGATCGACCGCGTGCCCCGTCTGCAAAAAATCGGCGGCCATGCCAAAGAGCGTTTCCTGAACCAGCAGATCGAGTGCCGAACCTACGCAGATGCGCACGGCATCGACCTTCCCGAGGCGGCGAGTTGGACGTGGCCGTACTAAGCGCGCCCCTGCTAAACGTCATCTCATAAATCGGATCGGGAAGGCACGGCTTTAAGCCGTGCCGTAAAGAGTCGATAAAGATGCGGGCTTTAGCCTCTGAGGTTTCGCTCGTGGCCGCCACTGAGCTTTCCTAAGATTCGCTCTAGCCTCATGGGACAAACGAACAACCAAACTAAGACGGGTGAGGTTCGCCCAGTATGACCCGTACGGTATCGCGCGCAATCAGCAATTCTTCATCGGTGGGGATTGCATAGGCGAGCAGTTTCGAGTCCTCGGTGCAGATTTGACCTTCGCGGCCCACGGTCTCCTGATTTCTGGAAGCGTCCAGCGTGAGACCGGCCCACTCCATACCGTTGCAGATCAGCGCACGAATCTCCGGCGAGTTCTCTCCAATCCCGCCGGTGAAAACGACTGCATCGGCTCCGCCCATGCCAGCCAGGTATGAGCCGATATATTTCCGGGCCCGGTAGCAGAACATTTCGATGGCAAGCCGCGCCCGGTGATCGCCGTGCTCCTTCGACTGCAAATCCCGCATGTCGTTGGTGAGCCCAGAGATGCCGAGCAGTCCCGACTGGGTGTTGAGGAGCGTGTCAACTTCCGAGGAAGACAGCTTTTCTTTTCGCGCGATGACATTCACAATCGCAGGATCAAGGTCGCCACTGCGCGTGCCCATGACCAGCCCCTCCAGTGGAGTCATCCCCATCGAAGTGTCCACCGAATCTCCGCCTCGGATCGCTGCGGCGGAACAGCCGTTTCCCAGATGCAACGCGATGATGTTGGTTTGCTCCCGCGTGAGTCCCCGCAACACGCGGTAGCGAAATGCTACGTAGCGGTAAGAGGTCCCATGAAATCCATAGCGACGGATACGATAATCGCTGTAAAGGTGATACGGAAGGGCATACAGAAACGCCGACTCCGGAATCGAATGATGAAATGAAGTATCGAAAACGGCGACTTGCGGAATGGCGCTGCCAAAGAGTTCACGAGCAGCCAGAATGCCTTTGATGTTTTCCGGATTGTGCAGCGGAGCAAGATCGACGCAGTCTTCAATCCCCTGCAACACCTTGTCGTCGATCAGCGCCGATTCCGTGAACCGCTCACCCCCATGCACCACGCGGTGCCCCACGGCCTGCACATCCGCGGTGCTCTTGACCTCAGGAACGCCCGACTTCTCCGACGCTATGTAACGGACCAGGTATTCGAGCGCCGCCGCACCATCGCTGAGGGTAGCGGTGAACTTCTGGCTCGGCCCCTGCCGGCTGTGAAACTTGATGGTCGCTTCACCGCCGATCCCCTCCACTTCTCCTTGGCAGAGCCGCTCGTCCTTGTGCTGCTGGATGCGTTCAAGATCGGTGGAAATCACCTGAAGTTTCAAGCTCGAGCTTCCGAAGTTCACAACCAGGACATTCATGGGCAGGATTCTCTGACAGGATCAGGACGTACCAAGATAAACTCTGACTAGTGGTGTCGACAATGATGGGGCAATCGAGTAGCGAGTCAATTTGAATTCTTTGCGTACTCTGCGGCTTTCCTTTGCGAACTCTGCGGTTAAAGCTCCTGCTCTCGCGGAATCTGTGCCGAAATCGGCCCGCAGGCTCAATCGGCATGTTATTTTGATCAGCTTCAGCGAGCCGAAAACAGAGCTGATAATCTTAGGCGGGTAGCGCCAGCGGCCTGGACAACGGGGACAACGGAGAAGAGGACATCACAGATTGATCCTGCTGATTTTATATTTCGCCTTGGGAGTGGCTGCGCTGGGCACAGTGTCCTCAGGTGTATTCCTTGGTCTCGCTCTCCTGGGAGTCGTTCGATTTCACCGGGATGCCCGCAGGCAACTCAAATCCGTTCCTGACGATGCAAATCTCCCTCCGGTCTCCGTGCTCAAGCCGGTACACGGCCTGGAAGCGCAGTTAAGAGAGAATATTGAAAGTTTTTTCCGCCAGGATTATCCCAATTACGAAATTCTCTTCGCCGCCGACGAGGCCGGCGATCCCGCGCTCGATGTGGTACGGGAAGTGTGTGCCCGCTATCCGCATATCCAAAGCCGAATTCTGGTGACCGGCACGCCCTGGCCCAACCCGGCAGTCTACTCGTTTCACTGTATGTCCGAGGCGGCGGAGCACCAGATTCTGGTCACGACCGACAGCGACGTGCAAGTTTCTCCGAAGTACCTGCGCGAAATCATCCCGCCGCTGCTCGACCCGACGGTCGGCATGGTCACCTGCGTGTACCGCGGCAAGAATGTCGCGGGATTTTTCTCCGGGCTGACGGCCAGCGGCATGTCGGTCGAAATGACAGCAGGCGTTTTAGTCGCTAACCTATTGGAAGGAATGAAGTTCGGCCTGGGCCCGACCACCGTGGTGCGTAAGGATGCGCTGGCGAAAATCGGCGGTTACACCGCGCTAAAAGACTATATTGCGTACGATTTTGCCATCGGAAACCTGATCGCAGAGGCAGGTTACCGCGTGGTGCTTTCGGGGCACATTATTGATCACGTGGTGAACCAGAAGTCGTTCCGGCGGATGTGGCAAAATCAGTTGCGCTGGGCACAATCGACACGATATTCGCGACCGAAAGGCCACTTTGGGAGCGGGCTGATTTTTGCGCTGCCTTACGGGCTGCTTGGATTCTTCGCGGCCGCGGCGCTGGGATACTGGCGAGTTGCTGCGGTTCTGCTCGGCGTCGCCGTGGTGAACCGGTTGGTCGAAGCGTGGCTTGTGGGCTGGACGGTGGTTCGGGATCCGCTGGTGTGGCGCGCGCCCTGGCGCTATCCGTTGCGCGATTTGCTTGGATTTTTTGTCTGGTTCGCCAGCTATTTAAACCTGCGCTATGTTTGGCGGGACAGCCGCTTTGAGTTGAAGGGAACACGGATCGCGCTGCGGCAAACGTCTTCGGATGGGCGGTAGTGTGCGACGTTGGCACAAAAGCTTTTAACCGCAGAGGACGCAAAGGGTTCGCAAAGGTCGCAGAGAAAATCGCGGCAATTTTTTTTGAGTGTATTTTTCCAACTTCTTTGAATGTTGCTTTCCTGCGGAGGCTTCATTGCGTGTTTTAGTTACGGGCGCGGCTGGGTTTATCGGCAGCAACATGGTGGATCGCCTTCTTTCTGCGGGACATAGCGTTGTGGGGTTCGATAACTTTTCGACCGGACAGCGGCGATTTCTGAGCAGCGCCATGATCCATCCTCAGTTCACACTCCTGCAGGGAGATCTGCTCGACTTGAAAAACCTGACCCAGGCGATGCAAGGCGCGGAGTTGGTGGTTCATTTCGCGGCCAATGCCGACGTTCGCTTCGGCACCGAACATCCACGCAAAGATCTGGACCAGAACACGATTGCGACCTGGAATGTGCTGGAGGCCATGCGAGAGCAAGGCTGCAAACGCATCGTGTTTTCTTCGACGGGATCGGTTTACGGAGAGCCTGAGATCTTTCCAACGCCTGAGACGTGTCCTTTTCCCGTACAGACTTCGCTTTACGGCGCTTCCAAACTGGCCGCGGAGGGCCTGGTTCAGGCCTACTGCGAAGGCTTTGGCCTGCAGGGCTATATTTTCCGCTTCGTGTCGATTTTAGGAGAGCGGTACTCGCACGGGCACGTGTTCGACTTTTACCGACAGCTTTCCGAGCACCCGGACCATCTCCACGTCTTGGGCAACGGGCATCAGCGGAAATCTTATTTGTACGTGCAGGACTGCATCGACGCCATTCTTACCGCGATTGATCGCGCGGACGGCAGGGTGAACATTTTCAATCTCGGCACGGACGAGTATTGCGAGGTGAATGACTCGATCGCCTGGATTTGCGAGCATCTCGGGTTGCATCCAAAACTGACATACGCGGGCGGCGAACGAGGCTGGGTTGGGGACAGTCCGTTTATCCTGCTGGATTGCTCGCGCATTCGAGCGCTTGGTTGGCGGCCGCGGTTGACTATAAAACAGGCGGTTCTGGCTACGATCAAGTTCGTGAGCGCGGACGCCGCCGCAGTGAAGGCGGAGCGGTAGCAGCTATACTGGCCCAGCGTCTGGGGAATCTCTGGTTGATCATCACACGAAGCCCGTTGCGAATCTCGTTGGGTGGAGGCGGCACCGATCTTCCGTCGTACTACCGAAAGCACAGCGGGTTCGTGCTGTCCGCCGCGATCAACCGATATGTTTACATCACGATCAACGAGGCGTTTCGGCCACGCATCATTTTGAAATATTCCAAGCTGGAAGATGTGGAGCGGTGGGAAGACATTCAGCATCCCATCATTCGGGAAGCGCTGCGTTTGACTGGAGTTACTGGACCGTATCTTGAGATCGTCAGCCTCTCGGACATTCCCGCGGGCACGGGGCTGGGCTCGTCGGGGAGTTTTACCACTGCGTTGCTGCGCGCGCTGCACACCATGAACCGGAACTTCGTGCCTCCTCGGGAATTGGCGGAACAGGCTTGTCATATCGAAATCGATTTACTGAAAGAACCGATCGGCAAGCAGGACCAGTACATCGCAGCTTTTGGCGGCATCACCTGTTTCGAATTTCTGCCGGACGACCGGGTGATTGCGGAACCTCTGAAAATTGGCGCGGAGACGTTGGCTAATCTCGAGGACAATTTGCTGCTTTTTTTCACGGGCGCGTCGCGCTCGGCTGCGGAGGTTCTGCGCGATCAGGATACGCGCACTCGCGACAACGCCAGCGACATGCTGGAGAACCTGCACCGCACCAAACATCTGGGCCACGAGAGCCGGGACGCGCTGCTGGCGGGCGACCTGCGCAAGTTCGCCGAACTCATGCACGTGCACTGGGAGCACAAGAAGAAACGCTCCCCTGGAATCAGCAGCAGCCTGATTGACGAAATGTACCAACTGGCGCGCGCCAACGGGGCGCTGGGTGGAAAATTGATTGGGGCGGGCGGCGGGGGTTTTCTCATGCT
Source organism: uncultured Acidobacteriaceae bacterium (assembly GCA_963719575.1). Taxonomy (GTDB): domain Bacteria; phylum Acidobacteriota; class Terriglobia; order Terriglobales; family Acidobacteriaceae; genus Sulfotelmatobacter. Next base: position 656,170 of record CAVRCN010000009.1, on the reverse strand, counting down.
CTACACAGAAGACAAAACGCGCCTTCGCGCTGCCATGAGAAACGCCGGGCTGCGCGAGGTCCGGTTGCAGTTTGATTTCAGCGGGACGTCCGTTCTGGCGCATTCTTAGAAAATCCATGCTACCTGTGGCCATACTTGCGGGCGGCCTGGCAACGCGTCTGGGACCGCTGACAAAAAACATTCCTAAATCGCTGATCCCGATTCATGGCGAACCGTTCGTGGCGCATCAGTTGCGGCTCCTGCGAAATAGCGGCATCCGGCATGTCATACTGTGCGTCGGCCATCTGGGCGAAATGATTGAGCGGGAGGTGGGAGACGGAAGCGCATTCGGAGTGGAAGTGGAATATTTCTACGATGGTGCGACACTGCTGGGCACCGCCGGCGCCGTGAAAGGTGCTTTGCCTAAGCTGGGTGAGAAGTTTTTTGTGATGTATGGAGATTCTTACCTGACCTGCAACTATGTCGCGATCGAGCGGGAGTTCTCGCGGCTTGGCGGGTTAGGGTTAATGACCGTGTTCCGTAACGACGGACAGTGGGACACAAGCAACGTGGAGTTTGAAGAAGGCCGCATTGTGGCGTACAGCAAGAAGAACCTGACGGCGCGCATGCGCTACATCGACTACGGGCTGGGTGTCTTCCACGCGAAAGCGTTTGCTGGAACGCGAGCCACGGATCTTGCGGATGTTTACGCGGATCTGCTGCAGGCCGGCGAACTGGCTGCCGTGGAGGTGCACGAGCGATTTTACGAGATAGGCTCTCCCGCGGGATTGAAGGAGATGACGACCTTCTTGAGCCGACGGGGAGACGCGCGGAGATGAGCGGCCGCGGATTGGACAAAGATAAGTTTGCCGAAGGTTTCCTTGCCGAGGCGGCAGAGATCATTGCCAAGCTGGATGCAGCGACCATTGAAAAGGCGGCCGGCCTGCTCACTGACACTCGCTCCGCCGGCGGCCGCCTGTTTATTCTCGGCGTGGGTGGAAGCGCTGCGAATGCTTCTCACGCCGTCAACGACTTCCGCAAGATCGCGGGCATCGAGGCTTATGCCCCGACCGACAACGTAGCCGAACTTACGGCGCGCACAAACGATGAAGGCTGGGCAACGATCTTCGACGGCTGGCTGCGCACCAGCCGGCTGCGAACCGACGACTTGCTGCTCATTCTCTCGGTGGGCGGTGGGAATGTTGAACAGAACGTCAGCCCGAACCTGGTGGCTGCGCTGAAGTATGCGAAATCAGTCGGCGCGAAAATCATCGGCATCGTGGGCCGCGACGGCGGTTACACCGCCACGGTCGCCGATGCTTGCGTGCTGATTCCCATGGTGAATCCTGCGCACATCACACCGCACACGGAAGCATTCCAGGCGGTAATTTGGCATCTGCTGGTCTCGCATCCGGCGGTAAAGATGGAGTCCACGAAATGGGAGTCGATGTCACCGGGTGGCAAGCGCCGCGCCGTGTTCTTAGATCGCGACGGCGTGATTAACCGGGCCTTTGTGCGCGACGGCAAATCATTTCCTCCGTCGACATTGCAGGAATTGGAGGTGCTGCCCGGCGTTCCGGAGGCTCTGCGCGAACTGAAACAGCACGGCTACAAACTGCTGGTGGTGACGAACCAGCCGGACGTGGCACGCGGAAAGCAGTCGCAGCAGATGATTGACGCCATGCATCAGGCTTTGTCGGCGCAACTTCCCATCGACGACATTTTCGTCTGTTACCACACCGATCAGGACAAATGTGACTGCCGCAAACCGATGCCGGGCATGCTTCTTGAAGCGGCTCGAAAGCACAATATCGATCTGGCAGCGAGTTTCATGGTCGGCGACCGATGGCGGGACATTGAGGCAGGTTACAATGCAGGTTGTAAGACTATTCTTATCGATTACGGGTATTCGGAGAAATCTCCAGCCTATGCTCCAGACTTGCGCGTAGGATCTCTGCGCGAAGCGGCCGACTGGATCATCGGTTCTACGCCCAAAGGAGCGCATCCATAATGAAGTCCTTGTCCGGAGTGAAGTCTGTATCCGACCTGCGCGTGCAAATCTTCGCGGATGGGGCTGACAAAGCCAGCATACTGGAGCTGTCACGCGAGCCGCATATCAAAGGCTTCACCACAAATCCCACACTGATGCGAGCCACTGGAGTCACGGACTACGCGGGATTTGCGCAGGAGGTGTTGGCACACATTACGGACCGTCCGATTTCATTTGAAGTGTTTGCCGATGAAGAGGCGGAGATGGAAGACCAGGCGCGGCGCATCGCTGCCTGGGGCAAGAATGTGTTCGTCAAGGTTCCGGTCATGCGCACCAACGGCGCGCCGACCTATGATCTCATCCGATGCCTTTCCCGCGATGGAATCCAGCTGAACGTAACTGCGTTGCTCACGCTGGAACAGGTGCGGAGCGTGTGCGATGTGCTCTCGAGCAGCGCGCCGGCTTACGTTTCCGTGTTTGCCGGGCGCATCGCCGATACCGGCCGCGATCCTGTGCCGCTGATGCGCGAGGCCGTGGCCATGGTCAACGAAGTGAACGCGCGGCTCATGTGGGCCAGTCCGCGTGAACTGCTTAACGTTTTTCAGGCGGACGAGATTGGATGCCACGTGATTACCGCGACTACTGACATCCTGAAGAAGCTTCCACTTATCGGAAAAGATCTGCACGAGTTCTCGCAGGAAACGGTGCAGATGTTCCGCAGAGATGCGGTGAAGTCCGGTTATTCTTTGCCGAGGGCGACGCAGGAAGTTGCCGTGGTCTCGCGGCGGTAAGTAGCAGGGCGGCGCGTTCGTGGTGATTTTCGCAGTTATTTTTCTGGCGTCCGCTGTTTTCAGCCGTTGATTTCGCTAGGGATGGTTCGCATAGATCACTTTGCCTGAGGCTTCGCTGGCAATGTGCAGCGGTCCGGGCAGAAGCGCTTCCACCTTGGCGCGTTCGTGCTGCGGCACAAAAAGAAATACCCGATCGGAAGAATTCCACTCACGCAGCAAGTCTTCATCATTGAGAAATATGTGCGGGGCATCGGGATAAGTCGATCCCCACCACATGGAAGTGGTATTCCCGTTCACGAGGTCAATCGGCGGGCGCAAGTAGAACAGCAGCGACGATCCAAACGACTGATCGCCATAAATCATCACGTGGTCCGTAGGCCGAAGTTCCGGAGCGATTTGCCGGGCCATGGTGCTAGATCCCAGGAAAGGATCGAAGCGCACGAGAGCAATGTGCGCGGCGATCAGGAAGACCGCCATGGTGGCCGCCGTGGCCCAAGTGGCGGCGAATTGCGCGCCGCGGCGCCGCAGCCAGAAAGCGAAGGCTGGCCCCAGCAACAGGATGATCGCGGCCAGGATGGCGGGCAGGCGCAGCGCGGCGAACGATGCGCCTGTGAGATCGAGCATGTGCCCCATCGAGAGAGTTTCGGCCTGCAAGTCGGGCTTGGCGAGCACGGTGCCGATGTCGGGCACGAACGGAAGATGGCGCGAGTTCCACAGGCCCGCCGCCAGCACTGCCGAGATTGCGATGCCGATTACGGCGAACGCGCCGGCACTCCACAGCAGCCAGCGCCGCGATCCCGTTTCTTCCTCGGTCGCGAGTTGCCCTGCAATCAGCAACAGGATCGGCAAATAGGCGGGAAATGTGTAGTACTCCTGGTTGGTGGAAAACGAGAAGAAGACCAGCGTAACTCCGACCCAGGCCAGACAGAGCAATTCGGTTCGAGAGCGAAAATTCAGGGGCGGCCTCGGAGCCCTACCTCCAGTGCGTTTGCGGCGGGCAATCCAATCTGTTACCGGCCGCCGCAAGGCCACCGGCAGATACAGACTCCATGGAAACAGCCATACCAGATGAAGCGTCCAGTAGAGCGAACTGGTCTGCTTGTTGTAGTCCTTCGGAATGCGCTTGCCCAGAAAGCGCATGAAGTGTTCGTTCACGAAATAGAACCAGAAGAAATGCGGATTGCGAATGCCGGCGAGCAAATGCCAGGGCGCTGCAATCACCAGAAAAAGTAACGTGCCCGTGAACAGACGAAACTCGCGCCAGCGCCTCCACTCGCCGCTGATGCTCACGTAGAGCAGAAAGGCGATCCCCACGACAACGATAGCCAGCAAGCCCTTGGTGAGCACGGCCAGCGCAACACAAGCGTAGGCGCCGTACCAGCGCCAGGCATCGCCGTCTTCCAGAGCGGTGGCGAAGAAATAAAACGCTAGAGCGATAAACAAGCTAAGAATCGACTCCGGAATCAGGATGCGCGTGAACAGATAACAGCCCACAGTCGTGGCGACGAACAATCCGGCGTAGACGGCGGCACGGTCGCCGAAGGCGCGACGTCCCCAGCGCATAGCCAGCAGCACCAGCAGCAACATGGAAAGCGCAACCGGCAGGTGGGCGGCAAACTCCTTAGTCCCGAAGAGGACATAGCAAACGGAAACGGCCCAATACATCAGCGGAGCTTTTTCGAGGTAACGGTTGCCATTCACCTTCAGGGTGACGTAATCATGCGTCACCGACATCTCGCGGGCGGCCTCGGCGTGGGTGGAATCCGCGTCATCCTGCAATCCGGGCGAAAAAAGGGAGCCCACATAGATCAGCGCGAATAAAACCAGCGCGCCCGCAATGTAAATGCGAGTTTTCTTACCTGCATTCGTGGCTGTCGGTGGCAGTGAACTAGTCGTGGAGTCTTTCGAGGTCAATGGGACGAGGGTCCTCGGATCGATGATCGATACGCCATCTCAAGCATGCCACATGGCGATGCCAGAGTCACCTCTCGCCAAAAATGGGTTCGCAACCAATGAATCGTCACGGCCTGCGGCCGGAGTGGTTATTTTTCAAGGAATGTGCTCAGCAGGCGGCTCAGTTGTAACTTCTCTCCTGTCGTGCCGGGCACGCCTGCAGGGTCGTCGGTGAGCGCCGCAAGTTGGTGGGCCAGCGCCCGAACCGCGACGTCACTCTGAATATAGATTGCTTCGGAGGGACCTGTGATCTCCCAGGTATCACCATTGCGGTGGACCAGCAGCCAGCGCTGATGTTCATTATGCTTGGTCGAGTTCGTCTTTTGCTTAGACAGCTTCAAAGCGCCGGTGATGCGAACCTCGGCCCAACCGCGGTCGCGCCGCAAGTGCACTCGATCCACGGCAAGCTGGTCAAAAACTATGAGAGGCTTGGGAGGGTTAAGCATGTCCAGACCGCGAAGTCCTTCTCCGGTTTCGCCGAAGATTTGTTCCAGAGCACCGGTTACCTCGCCAGGCGTCGGTCGCTGCGAATGAAACGTCGCATCTGAAACAACGTTCCGCGCGGGACCTACGTGAGTGGGCGATTTGCCGCTCGCTTCCAAGCTGGCGTCGAAGCTGGCGTTACGACTGCTCGGAGCCGGATCCGTACTCGCGACCGTCTTGAGATTACTTTCGGCGATTGAAGAAGCGATGCGATTCGCAGGCGGGGCGTTTATGACGTAGCGCAGGAAATGGGGGCGCCCGCGTTCTTTCCAATAAGGAGAATCGTAGGGCTCGACACCGAGCCCCGAGCGCAGAGCACTGAAGAACGAGCGCTGCGCAGGGTCGACGGCGATTCCCACATGTCCCGGCCAGACTACCAAGTCACCCGGTTGCGGCCGCGCGACGCGCTGGAACTCTGCTTTTCCCGCATAGAGCGACGAGGAACTTGCGTAGGAATAGGGAAACCCGGCACGCTCGTAGATCGCATGCACCAGATGTGAACAATCGGAACCGGAGTCAGGGTTTGCGCGAGACTCGAGAGCGGCGCTGAGCACGGCCAGCCCTTCGTCCGCGGTCAACATTCGCAATGCGGGGGCGCTTCCGTGTCCCGCAAGGTTCTTGGGCGTGGACGATGAGGCCACGCTCGTGGGCTCGAGCTTTTGCGCGGTCGCCGCCGTAGCCAGGAATGCCACGACCAGCGATAGCGCGGAAAAAAAGATGATGCCTTCTTGCCGTACCCTCATTGCCCCCCTATTCTGACGTGCGCCGGAATCTGACGCAGGTTACCTAGGTGTAACTACCAGTTCCGACGAAGGGCACGGGGTCGGCCCGCTGCAACTTGCTAACCACAACGACCTAAGCTTAGGTGCCATGGGCGTGCCGAAAGGTTGCACTGCCGCTCGTCGATCATTTATCGTCGCTCATTTATCGTCGATCATTTCTCGTCGATCATTTTCGAGGATCATTTCTCGAGCACGAAGATTCTCTCCATCGGCAACCATTTCTCGCCAGGTTGCGCATCGGGCAATGCCTTCTGAAATTTCCACATGAGATCTTCCCACTCCTGAACCTTCGGATTCTTCCGGTCAGCCTCGGCTTTTTTCTCAAACGAAAAGGTATCGTCGACTTCCAGGATCATGAACATGCGAGTTCCCCGGAGATAGATTTCGAGATCGTGAACGCCTTCATTTTTTATGCTCCTGGTGATCTCGGGCCAAATCTTCTCGTGATAACGTTTGTACTCCGCGATAAGATTTGGATCGTCCTTCAAGTCCAGGGTCAGACAATAGCGTCTGCTCATGCCAATGCTCCTTCATTCTGCGGCGAGATGCGTCCCAGCGTCGTTGCAGAGGGCTTATATCCGGACAAGCCAAAATAAAGAATGAACACATAGCACAACAGTGGCACAACGAATGCCTTCTGAATGCTCGACACGTCGGAAATACGCCCCATGATTGCCGGGAAAAGCGCCCCGCCGATAATCGCCATTACGAGAAAAGAGGAACCGCGCTTGGTTTGCGAACCGAGGCCCTTGATGCTCAGCGCGAAAATGGTGGGAAACATGATGGAGTGGAAGAATCCGATGAGCACGACGGCGGCAACCGGAATCATGCCGGAACCCAGCAACGCGACGGCGGCGCAAACCAGCGACGCTGCCGCGAACAGAGACAACAGGCGGGGAGCGGCGATCCTCTTCATGGTGGCCGAACCGGCGAACCGGCCGATCATGAATCCGATCTGGTGCAGCAGTAAATACAGCGCGGCTTTTTTGGATGAAGTTCCGGGAACAGCAAACTGCGCGTAGCGAATGACGAAGCTGGCCACGCCGACCTGCGCGCCCACGTAAAAAAACTGAGCGATTACTCCCTTCACCAGATGCGGATGCGACAGCACGCTCGCAGTGTTCTGTTCCGGCGTTGCAATGTCCGCTTCGGCGGGCGCGTCCTGCACGTCCGGCAAGTGGGCTAATTGGATGAGCACCGCGACCACCACAAAAATCCCTGCAATCATCAGGTATGGGCCCTTCACCGTGCTGGCTTCCGCCGCCCGATAGGCCGATAGCTGCCCGGCGCTCATCGCGGCGATCTGCGCCGGAGCCACGACATCGGTGAGAATAAACGCCCGACCGATAATCGGAGAGAGCACCGCGCCCACGGCGTTGAACGACTGCGCAAAATTTAACCGCCGCTCGGCGCTGGCCGCGGGCCCAAGAATCGTGACGTAGGGATTGGCAGCCACTTCCAGAAAGCTCTGTCCGCACGCCATCACAAACAGCGCAAAAAGAAAGAAGCCGTAGAGGCGCGAGGATGAGGCCGGCACAAAGAGCGCAGCGCCCACGGCGCATAGAAACAGGCCGGCAAGAATTCCTTTCTTGTATCCGATTTTTTCCATCAATCGCCCGGCGGGGAACGCGGCCAGAAAATAGCCGCCGAAAAAGGCAACCTGAATGAACGACGATTGAAAATCAGTCAATCCAAAAGCTTTTTTCAAATGTGGAATCAGGATGTCGTTGAGGTTGACCCCAAATGCCCACAGGAAAAAAAGGCTGGTGATCAGAATGAAAGGCACGCGAAAGCGGCGCTCTGTCACCGGAACGGATTGGTCATTCTCCACTGCGGCTCCTTGAAAAATCGTCGTTGTTTAACTCCGCTCAGGTGAGCGCGCGGTCCAGGTGCGTGTACCCGCCGTCCACAAATACGTGCTGTCCGGTGATGTGACTGGCTCTTTCCGAGAGCAGGAATATCACTGTGTCGGCGATCTCCTCCGGTTTGGTCATGCGCTTTCCCAGCGGAATTTTCGAGATAATCCCGGCAAGTTTTTCCTCAGGATTCGGAAATCCGGACAACCATTGCCGATAGAGAGACGTCATGACTTCCGCAGGGATGACGGCGTTGACGCGAATGCCCAGCGGGAGCAGTTCCACAGCCCATTCTCGCGTGAGCCCCAGAATTGCGGCTTTGGACGCCACGTAGCCTGAGGTTCCGCCCTGGCCCGTCACCGCAGTCTTCGAGCTGATGTTGACGATCGACCCTCGCGATTGCTTGAGCGCAGGCAAAGCGTAGTGCGCCATCGCGTAGTAGTGAACCAAATTCAGTTCGAGCGATGCGACAAATTGCTCGGGTGTACCGTGCTCGAGTCCGACATGATCATTCACACCGACGTTATTGACGAGAGCGTCGAGGCGGCCGAATTTCTGCAGCACCTGTGCGACAGTCTTGCTGCAGGTTTGAGGCGCGGTGATTTCGCCGGCGATGAATTCACCCTCCGCACCGGAGCCTTGCAGCATCGAATGCAATTGCAGTCCCGCTTCGGCGTCGCGATCGAGAAAGACGGGGATCGCGCCCTCGGCCGCGCAGGCGCGCACAATCGCCGCGCCGATTCCCTTCGCGCCTCCAGTCACGAGAACAACTTTCCCTTTTAGCTGAAGGTCCATAGGTTATCCGCGCAGGTTGAAGAACCCGCCATCCAGCGGATAATCGACGCCGGTGATGAACGATGCTTCGTCGGAGCATAGAAAAAGGGCGAGCGAAGCCACTTCCGACGGTTCTCCCATTCTTCCCACCGGCTGCGACTTGGCCAGCTTTTCGTACATCTCTTTCTCGCGCCCGGGATAATTCTGGTGGAGATAGTCGTCAACAAATGGCGTGTGAACGCGCGCCGGCGAAATGCAGTTGCAGCGTATGTTGTGCTGGATGTAATCCTTCGCCACGGAAAGCGTCATGGCGATGACTGCGCCTTTGGTCATGGAATACGCGAAGCGGTCGGCGAGCGCCGTGGAGCCGGCAATCGAGGCCATATTGAGAATCACGCCTCCGCCGCTCGCTTTCATTTGCCCGATGCAGGCGTGGATCCCGTTGTAGACGCCTTTCACGTTGACGCGGAAGAGCCGATCGAAATCGGCTTCGGTCGTGCTCTCCACGGTTCCGATGTGCGAAACACCGGCGTTGTTCACGAGGATATCGACGCGTTCAGTAGAAAATAGTTTCTGGAACGTTTCGCAGACCTGCGGCTGGTTTGTGACATCGCAGGCATGAGCGGTCGCCTTGCCACCCGCAGCGGTAATCTGTGAAGCTACAGCCTCGGCTTGCTTCGGGTTGATGTCCAGGATTCGAAGCGCAGCTCCGTTCGCCGCGAAGCGCGTGGCGATCGCCTGCCCAATGCCGCTGCCGGCTCCCGTCACGACGGCGACCTTGCCATCCAGCCGGAAATTGCCGGCGCCGCTGCTCGTGTTTTTCACTGCGATCATCACAGCGAAACTCCTCGTTTCCACGGAATAAAATCTTCCTGACCTTTTTCTTCTGCCTTGGTGCGAATCTTGCCGCTCGCCACTTGAATCACGAACTCGAGAATGTCTTCTCCCGTCTGTTCGATCGTCTTTTCTCCGGAGACAATTCCGCCGGTATCGACGTTGATGATGTCGGGCATGCGCTGCGCCAGCGCCGAATTGGTAGAGAGTTTCACCACCGGTGCAATGGGATTGCCAGTCGGGGTTCCCAGTCCCGTGGTAAACAGCACCACGCCTGCCCCCGCACCCACTTGCGCGGTTACGCACTCCACATCGTTTCCCGGCGTGCACTGCAGATGCAAACCGGCCTCGGTCGCATACTCGGGATAGTCCAGCACCGCCGTCACCGGAGATGTTCCACCTTTTTTCGCCGCGCCCGCGGATTTCATCGCGTCGGTCAGAAGCCCATCGCGCATATTGCCCGGGCTGGGATTCATTTCAAAACCCGACCCAACCGCTTTTGCCCGCGCGTTGTAGCTGGTCATCAATTGCATAAACCGGTTTGCAACTTCTTTGTTCTTGCTGCGGTTAATGAGCTCCTGTTCGACGCCGCACAATTCCGGAAATTCCGAAAGGATCGTCCTCCCGCCCAGCGCGGCCAGAAGATCCGAGGTGTGGCCGATCGCGGGATTAGCGGAGAGCCCAGAAAAGCCGTCAGAGCCTCCGCACTTCAATCCAGCGCAAAGCTGAGATAGAGGCGCACTTTCACGCCGGCACTCATTCGCTTTCATCAGGCCTAGGAACGTTTCCCGAATCGCCTGGGTCAACATCGCGGCTTCGGTTCCACTTTGCTGTTGCTCCAGAATCACCAGGGGCTTGTCGAAATTCGGGTTCCGCTTGCGCAGTTCGGCGCGCAGAATCGGGATCTGCGCATGCTGGCAGCCCAGGCTGAGCACGGTGGCTCCCGCCACGTTGGGGTGATGGATGTAGTCGGCAATGAGTCCACAAAGATTGCCTGAATCCTCGCGCGTTCCTCCGCAGCCGCCTTCGTGAAGCAGAAATCGGACGCCATCCACATTTTCGAAAAGTCGTGCACGCTGTGGGCCGGCGCTCTCCCCGAGCAATGCGTGCGTCTTGATTTCTTCCGTCCGGCCGTCGCAATACAGGCGCGCCAGCTCCGCGACCTGACTCCGGTATCCTCGCGGCGCCGCAAAACCCAGCTCTTCCTCGAACGCCTGCTTGAGCACGCCGATGTTCCGGTTTTCGCAAAACACCAGCGGCACCACGACCCAGTAGTTTCGCGTGCCGACTTGTCCGTCGCTTCGCCGGTAGCCGAGAAACTTCCGCTCCCTCCATCGCGAAATGTCCGGAGGAGTCCAGGTGAATTCGCCTGTCTTCTCGTGGAATGCCGCGGCCTCGTGGTGGATGTTCCCGACCGTAAGCAAGCCGCCGCGCGGGATCGGTTTAACAGCTTTCCCCACGATCACGCCGTACATCCGCACGCTCGCACCAATGGCTAAAGCTTCGGTCGCAAATTTGTGTTTCGCGGGAACATCGGATTCCAGCGTGTAGGTCTGCGAGTCAAACGGAATGTGCTCACCTTTTCGCAGGTCGGTGAGCGCGATCAGCACGTTGTCTCGAGGATCGAGTTTGAGCACCCTGTTCGGCATAGAGAACAATTGAGTTGCGGGAATTCGTCCCGGAATATTTATATCAAGGTTTCAATCGCCAGAACTTTGCGGCGTTCCCGCCAAGAACTGCCTCGCGATCTTCCGCCGCGAAATGCCTTACGTAATCCTTTACCAGGTTCACAACCCGCGCATACGAGGCTGCAACGGTGCACACCGGCCAGTCCGATCCGATCATCAACCGCTCGGCGCCAAAGCTTTCGAACGCGACATCGAGGTAAGGCCGGACATCCTCCGGCTTCCACGCCTGCCAGTCCGCTTCCGTGACCAGGCCTGAAACTTTGGCGTAGACGTTTGGAAACGACGCCAGCTCGCGAATTCCCCGCGCCCACAGATCAACGGCTCCGTTTTTGATCGGCGGTTTTGCCAGATGGTCCAGAACGAAACGCTGCCGCGGAAATCGCTTTACGAACTCTGCTGCCCGCGGAAGGTGCTTAGTGTAAATCAACAGGTCGTAGGCCAGATCGAATTCTTCCAGCACCGAAATGCCGCGCAGGAAGTCCGCATCAAGCAAGAAATTATCCGGCTCTGCCTGCACAATGTGGCGAATTCCCACTAGCTTCGGGTTTCGTGCGAACGACTCCAGATCCGCTCGCAAGCGCGGCGAACGCAAGTCGACCCAGCCGACCACTCCCAGAATGAACGGATTGTTTTCCGCCAGCTCCAGGAGCCATCGGGTTTCATCCAGCGTCTGGCGTACTTGCACCAGAACACTTCCCGCAAATCCGGCATGCTCGAGTTGCGGCTTCAGATCGGCGGGCAGAAAGTCGCGACGAATGGATGCCATCGTCTCGTCAATCCAGTCGTACTCGCGCTGGTTATAAATCCAAAAATGCTGATGAGCATCGATGTGCATTTCACGGAGTAACCGTAATCTGTTTGCCAGAATACTGGACAACCTTATCCGCCGCCGCGGAGTCGATTCCAACTCCATGCTTTTCGCTTACAAAGACTACGTGGAAAGAACGGCCGGCCAGCACGCCGGGGAACTGTCCCTTGCGGTCGCCGATGGTCAGCGTATTGCGCGTGTCGTCCCAGTGCAGCGGAATGGTGGCGTACGCGCCCTTTTCGTAGTTGTAATTGTCGTTCTCGTCTTCGTAGAGAGTGAAATCTCCATCCGAGCCGCGGTAAATGCGAAGCTCAATCGGGTCCTCGGGTTTTTCGGTGGACCACTCCTCCGCAGGTCCGAGAGGAAGTATCGATCCGGCGCGCACATAGAGAGGCAGGCGATCCAGCGTAGTTGGTGCGTCGATCATCCGTCCGCCCTCGACAGATGTTCCCGTCCAGAAGTCGTACCATTTCGCCTGCGGCAAATAAAGTTGCCGCGTAGTGGCTGCCGGCTCAGTGACCGGACTCACCAGGAACGCCGGCCCATACATGAACTGGTCGCCGATATTGTCGGCCCGCACGTCAGTGCGGAAATCCATGGCCAGCGGCCGCATCGGTGTGTAAGCCTCGCTCGTAGTCTTCCACGCGAGTGAATAGATGTACGGCAGCATGCGATAACGCAGGCGGTCGAAGTCCAGCAGAATCTTCTGCGCGTCCGGACCATATGACCACAGTTCGTTTTCGTCGGGATGGCGCGTGCCGTGAACCCGCAGGATCGGGTTGAAGGTACCGTACTGAAACCAGCGAATAAAAAGTTCGCGGAATGCGGGATCAGTGGGATTGCCAAAAACAAATCCGCCAATATCGGTGGTCCAGTAGGGAGCGCCAGAGAGTGAATAGTTCAGCCCCGCAGGAATCTGGCGCCGGAAGCTGAACCAATCCGAGTTAATGTCTCCCGACCAGGCCGTGACTCCGTCTCTCTGCGAGCCGGCGAATGCGGACCGAGACAGAATGAACACGCGTTTCTTGTCAGACGCACTCCGCTGTCCCTGATAAACCCCCTCGGTATCGAGCAGGGGATAAACATTGACGTACCGGTTCCCGCTGCCCGCCGCGAGTTTGTGATACAGCAGGATGTTATCTTCCTGCCCCTCAGTCTCCGGCTCGGTCGTGTCCATCCACCAGGCGTCGACGCCGATGCTGAATAATCCTTTGTTCACTTCATCCCAGTAAAACTTGCGCGCTTCAGGACTGGTGGCGTCGTAAACCGCCATGCCATCGGCGTGGTAGGGAGGCTTAGCGAATTTGAATTTATCCACGAACCAGCCCTTTTTCTCCATATAGTCGTAATTGGCCGAGCCGGGTTCGAAGAACGGCCAGATGGAAATCATGAAGTGGAAATGCTCGTCGTGAAGTTGATCGACCATGGCTTTCGGGTCGGGATAATTCTTGTTGAAAACAAACTCGCCTTTCCGGTTCCACCAGAACCAGTCCTGCACAATGTTGTCCACTGGAATGTGCAGATCGCGATATTTCTTGGCGACACCCAGAATTTCTTCCTGCGACTTGTAACGATTCTTGCACTGCCAGAATCCATAAGCCCACTTGCCGAACATGGGCACCTGCCCGGTCAGTTCGCGATAGCTGGCAATGATCTTGTCGAAATCGGGGCCGTAAATAAAGTAGTAGTCGATGACATCCGCAACTTCCGAGCTGATGTAAAGATAATTGGCGAAGCGGTTGTTGAAGCGGCTGCGCGAATCGTTGTTCCAGAAGATGCCATAGCCCTTGCTCGAAAGCATCAGCGGCACAGAAATATTACTGTTGTCCTGCGCGATGTCGACAGACTCGCCACGGTAATTCCACACGCCAGCCTGGTGCTGGCCCAGTCCATACAGCGCTTCGTGCGAGCCGTAAATGCTCACGAACGATTCCGAGCGATAAGTATCCTCACCGTTGACGTGCACTGGAATCATCTTGCGCGATTGTTCCTGCACCAGCGGACTGCCATTCGCCTCCACGTAATTGATAGCACCATTTTTTCGTGTGACGACAATTTTGAGCAGAGCCGTGGTCAGCGTCACGGCGTCGTCGCTGGACTGCATCGTCCATTTTGTGGCGGGCCAATTCTGTTTGAGGACAACAAAATCCGGCCGCGTCGGAAACGACGACGTTGGCGAGTACAGAACGCGAATCACCGAATCCGAGCACACCTGCACCTTCAAAGTTCCCGACGCCTGCGTGAAGACAACGCCATCCGCCTGCTGCTGCACGGCGGTCACGGGGTTCATCGCGGCCCATTGCGCAAGCGCGGTTCCGCGGCACAGCACAACCAAGGCAACCCCCAGCAGGAAAAGGGAGAGAGCCGGTTTCTTCTTCATGTTCATCATTGAGTAAAATCTCCGATCGCTACTTTGCAACCACCTGAAGCGGAATGCTGCTGGTTTGGGCAGAGCTTGCGCCAACCATCAAATCAAACGTTTCGGGTTCGACCACGCGGTTCATGTTCACGTCGAGCAGGGAAAGATCATCTGGGCCAACCTCGAACTCGACCGTTTTCTTTTCCCCCGGCTTCAGGGTCACGCGCTTGAAACCTCGCAGTTGTTCCACCGGGCGCGTGATCGAAGCGACTCGCTGATGGATGTAAAGCTGCGCCACTTCGTCGCCCTCGCGGGTTCCGGCGTTGGTTACGTCCACCGATACTTTGGCCGTGCCCGCAGTCCCGATGGTCTGGGGCTCGACTCGCAGGTTGTCGAAATGAAATTGCGTATAGCTGAGGCCGTAGCCAAAAGGAAATAGCACGTCGCGTCCGCTGAACAAGTAGCTGCGGTTCCGCGACGGCTTGTGATTGTAGAAATCCGGAAGCTCGCCGACTGAGCGCGGAAAAGTGATGGGCAGTTTCCCGCCCGGGTTCACGTCGCCAAAAATAACGTCCGCCGCCGCGACGCCGCCCTGCTCGCCCAGATACCAGCCTTCCAGAATCGCAGGAACGTGTTCCTTGATGTAGTTGATGGAGAGCGGCCGCCCGTTGATCAACAACACCACGGTGGGCGTGCCGGTTTCGACGATCGCTTTCACCAGGCTTTCCTGGTCGCCGAGCAAATCGAGTGAATCGCGATCGCCAAGGTGATTCTCCGACCACGCTTCGCGGTTGGTGCTTTCGTTTTCTCCCACGACCACAATCGCGACGCCGGCCGTCCGCGCCAGGGCCGCTGCGTTGCGAATGCTTTCGGTCTGCGAACCAGGCTGGGGCTGCTTCACGTCGTTCTCGTACCACGCTGCCCATCCTTGCTTGCCCGTTGTGATCTTGCAGCCTTCGGCATACACGACCTTCGCGTCTGCCCCAGCGCGCTTGCGAATGCCATCGAGAATGCTGACCTGGTTTCCCGCTCCCGGATCGCGGCTGTAACCGCCCAGGTGAACATCCGCCGCATTGGGCCCGATCACCGCAATAGTCTTGTACTTCCGAATGTCCAGCGGAAGAAGATTGCCTTCATTCTTGAGCAGCACGATCGATTTCTGCGCCACTTTCAAAGCCAGTTGCTGGTGCTCGGCGCTGTTGGTGATGCGCTGGGCGTAGTCCGGGTCCACGTAAGGATGGTCGAACAAACCGAGACGAAACTTCGCGGCCAGCACGCGCGCTGCGGCCTTGTCGACTTCAGCCTCCGCGACTTTGCCCTCGCGCACCTGTTCGATCAGCGTCGCGTAAACGGAGCCATCGGAGAGATCGAAGTCTACGCCCGCGGCCAGCGCCTCGCGCGCGGCGTCGGCCTTATCGGCGGCGACATGATGCGTTTCCACCAGCATCTGCAAACCTCCGCCATCCGAGGTCACGTAGCCGCGGAAGCCCCATTCCTGGCGCAAGACCCGATCCAGCAGCCAGTGGTTGATATGGGATGGGATGCCGTCAATCTCGTTGTAGGAAGCCATCACACTGCCCACGTGAGCCTCTTCGACGGCTGCGCGGAAAGGCACCAGGAAAGTCTCGCGTATTTCTCTCTCGGAATAGTTCGCCGGAGCGGTATTGGTTCCACCCTCCGGCTGGCCGTGCGCGGCGAAATGTTTCGCCGTGGCCATCACGTGATGCCGGTCGATCGTTCCCATCGTACCTTGCAGTCCGTTGATGGCCGCCACTCCCATGCGCGAAACCAGATATGGATCTTCTCCGTAAGTCTCTTCCGTTCTTCCCCAACGCGGATCTCGCGCCAGGTCGAGCACGGGCGAGAATGCCTGGCTCACTCCGGCCGAAGCCATTTCGTCGCCGGCGGCATTGAACGCCTTCTGCACCAGCTCAGGATCCCAGGTGCTGGCCAGCCCCAGCACCTGCGGAAAGCTGGTGCTCCCGTAAGCCATGAATCCATGCAGGGCCTCGCCCTGAAAATTTGCCGGGATGCCGAGGCGGGTTTTCGCCGCCAGATAGTGTTGTGCGGCGTTGCGCGCCTCGGCAGCATCGTGCGCCGAAACCTGCGAATTCTCGCGGTAGAGTTGCGCCAGCTTCTCGAAGATTTGCTTGGCTTCGGGGTTTTCTTCGGAGCGCGCGCGGCGGCGTCCGCCGGCCAGCTGATCGACTTTTTCTTCGAGCGTCATGCGCTGGAGAAGATCCGCTACGCGCACGTCAATTGGCAAGGTCGGGTCTTTGTATGCGGGACGCGGCTCCTGGGCCAGACTCGAAGCTAGAAGTGAACTGAAGACGAGGACGAGAAGTGCGCTGCGCAAAACGTGCATAGGGGTACTCTTGATCGCGACGATTTCACATCCGTTTCGTAAACGCTTACGAAACGGACCAAGATACCACGCACGCGCCGGCTAAACGAAGCGTCTCGAAAGGCAGTAGTGTCTCTGTTTGAGGCTGCGCACTCGCGGATTCCCCGATTCGATGTCATCCCGCAGGAGCGCCCCAGGCGCTCCGGAGGGACCTTACGAAACCCAGAACGTCCGTTGTGCGGATGCGAGGGGAGCTGGCACTGCAGGAAGCAGTGGCATTCCCGTTCACGCCATCAACGGCGTCGGCCGACGTAAGGTTCCTCGCCCGGCTGTCGCCGCGCTCAGAATGACATCGAGCTGAAATAATTGTGAAATTGGGCCACCACTGAGCGGCACGCGATCGGAGGTCAACGCATTGGAGCATCCGCCGCAGCCGTCCCCTGCGCGGTCGCGACTGCGGGCGGCCCTTTGAGGTAACGACTGGCAAACGTCAAAAAAGTCGGCCAGTTCGGGCCGGCCGTATGTCCGCCGCTATGTTGCCGAAAGGCGATGTCGCCATCGATCAACGCGGTCTCCATGGGCGGAAATTCGGTGGTTCCCAAATCTTTCTTACCGAGCAACTTGTACACCGGCCCGGCGCCGACCGCGCCCAGGAACATGCCTTTTCCATCGATCCAGCCGCCCTCCACTTTTAGCGAGCCGCTGCTGATGAACACCGGTCGGGGAGCGCACAGCGCGATTAATTCGTGCGCGTCGACGGGTAAATCGTCAGGCGTGAGCGGCCCGGCGTACTTGAGGAAATTGCCGGCCATCCAATGATATTCCGAAGTGGAAGCGACGTTTTCCACCTGCTCGCCAAACTTGCGGCGCAGAATCTTGGCGCCCCCTTCTCCCGAGGATGCAACAAAAGCAATCGCCAGGCGCGGCTCGTAGGCCATCGCAACCAATGCAGCCTTCCCGTAGCGCGACAATCCTTCAATCCCCACCTGTTTCGCGTCGACGGATTTGTCCGTCTCAAAATAGTCGAGCGCGCGGCTCGCGCCCCAGGCCCACGCGCGTAGCGCGCCCCAATCATCCACTTTGCGCGGTTGACCTTTGTTCACCAGGCCAATGATTCCCTCCGTCAAGCCCGCGCCATTATCCGCCTGCACACTGCCGGGTATAAGAACGGCGTAGCCCCATCCCTTGGCAAGAACTTGCTGCTGCCAGGGCGGCCCGCTGCCGTTGAAAGCTGCCAACTGCGCTTCCGTGAAACGCTTTCGCAACGCGGCTAGGATCTCGGGGCTCAGGCCAAACTCCATGATCACCGGCACTGGGCCGGCGGCATTCGCCGGGGTGGTCAGAGTCAACTGGATGTCGACGTGGATCAGCGGATACGCTGAGTTATCGACATGGCCTAGGAGCGTCTTGGTAATGACCGGCACATCTCCGTTTTTTTCTTGCACGGTGCTGGTCACTTCCCAATTTACTTTGGGAGTGTTCTTCGGAACGCGGCCGTAAATCTCGCTGTCAAAGTCCTCCACAATTTCCGGACGCCGCTGCTTCCACCACATCTTGGCGGTCTTCACCCTTTTGCCATTCTTCAAAATCAGCGGATCAGGAAGGGAATAAGCTGGGACCTTGGCTTCATCCACATTGGCGGCGTTAGCAGATTTAGGGTCGCCGTCGGGCCCGCGCCGCAGCGCCGTGATATGCAGCAGATCCAATAGCCGCTGGTGATCCTGTTCGGCAGTCAGGTGCACCGGCGGAGAAAGATTACTTGCTCCCGGAGCCTGGCCGGCCGCGTTTGTTTCCAGCGCGATCAGCAGTGTTGCGCAAGCCGATGCCAGCAAAATCGGCCGAAGCCGCGCAGTAAGGTTCCATGAGCAGCGCACGTCAACACGTCCTCGTGACTTCTAGTTGCTATCGCCAGCCGCGGGCCGCGAATGGGTCACGCAGCAATTTCGCCCGCCTCGATCTCATCCACGTAGCACCAGATCCAGGTTTCTCCGGGCTCGATCGAACGAATCAACGGATGCTTGCTGTGGCGAAAGTGTTTGGTGGCGTGCTTGTTCCTGGATGAGTCGCAACAGCCGACATGGCCGCAGATCAGGCACAACCGCAGATGAACCCACATGTCGCCAAGTTTGACGCACTCCTCGCACACATCCGTCCCGGTTTCCCTGACTTTAATTTGATCAAGATGACTGCATTCCTGCGGCATCGACTCCTCCGTGAACCAACGTATCGAATCACGATATTAGCGCACGCAGCGCAAACGCAAGCCTCTCAGGATGCAACAGACTACTCCGCAATGAGCAAGCTCTCCGCAAACGGCCACTGCCCATCGATCCACTGCGCCTCGCAGCGGAACCCGGCATTTCCCGCCATCTGGAAAACTTCACCTGGAGAATATTTGTGGCTGCTCTCGGTCCAGATCGTCTCCCCCTCCAGAAATTCCACGCTCAGCCCGGCTGCCGGAATGTTCACCGTCTGTGCCCGCTCCGAACGCACGCGCATCTCCACGCTGCGGGCTTCGTGGTTGATTCTGGCCACGTGCGTGAAGTGCGTCAAATCAAAGTCGGCTTCTAACTCGCGATTGATGCGCGCCAGCAGATTCAGATTAAAAGCGGCGGTCACGCCGAGTTCGTCGTCGTAGGCGTCCAGCAGTTGCGGTGCGGACTTTTCGAGGTCGGTCCCGAGCAGGAGCGAGTCCCCAGGCCGAAGGATGCGGCGCACCTCGGCCAGAAACTGGAGTCCCGCCGGACGATCGAAGTTTCCGATGGTGCTGCCCAGGAACAACACCAGAAGATGCTGCTGGCTGCGCCGGTGCGCGGCGATTTCCAGCAACCCGTCCAGATACTCGCGTTCAAAACCGAGAATGCTGATGCAATCAATGTCCCTAAGCTCGCGCTCGCACATCACCAACGCAGACCGCGATATTTCCACCGGATAATAAAAAGTTCGCTGGCGGCGGGCGAGAGCTTCCAGTATCCAGCGGGTTTTCTTTCCGCTGCCGCTGCCCAGCTCCGCCACCGCGACCGACCCGGGCAGGCGCTCCACAATCTCAGTGGCGTGCCGGCGCAGCAGGCGCTCATCCGCGCGGGTCAAGCCATATTGCGGAAGATGGCTGATCACTTCAAACAATGCGGAGCCCACATCGTCGTACAAATATTTCGAGGGAAGTTCTTTTTGAATAGGGTTGGTCAGCCCGGCGCGCACGTCAGCGGCAAACACCGACGCCGCATTCGCGGTAATTGTGTGAACCAGCATTTCGTAAACCCCCTCGATCGTATTGGTAACCATCCTTCGCAAACATTGCAGCAACCATCAGCGGCTGACGCAGCGGAATCCGGCATAAACGTATTGGTAATGCGGCTGGAACCAGTTACGAAAACTGGGCCGCAGCATGCACGCGGCGGTGCGCGCCGACCCGCCCTTCATAACGAAGTGCTTGCCGTCAAAAAAATCAGCAGAGTATCCGCGGTAAAACGGAAACGGCTCGAACCCCGGAAATCGATCGAAAAGAGTCGATGTCCATTCCCATCCGTTGCCCACCATCCCGTGTGCGCCAAAAGCAGTCTGGTCGTGCGGGAATGCGTTCACGGGCACGGGACTCCATCGGCGAAAGTCAAAATTCCCGGGTCGCGAATTCAGATCGGACTTCGAATCCGGCTCGACGTGAGCCCCGTACGCAGCGCGCTGCCACTCTGCCTCCGTCGGCAGCGATTTCCCCGCCCAGCGCGCATACGCCTGAGCTTCCGCGTGACTCACATAGACTGGCCAATCCAACGGCAACCGCACGTCGTCAAACATGGTCCGGTAAAACCATTCATTGCCCTCTTGCTTCCAGAAGATGGGACGAGTGATTCCCTGCTGCGTTTTCCAGTCCCAATCTTCTTCGCTCCAGAACGCGCGGGTCTCATACCCTCCAGCTTTGATGAACTCGAGATACTGCCGGTTGGTCACTTTATAGGGATCGATTTCAAATGCGCCAACGTCGACATTGTGCGCGACAAATTCGTTATCCCAGCCGAAGGTTTCGGAATCGCGAGGAAGTCCGAGCGTTACCGAACCAGCAGCAATGCGGATCATACTTTTCGTCACTGCAGCAGCCGGCGGGGCGGGCGGATCGGCTTGCGGAATTTTCTGATCCAGCGGCAACTGATGCAGCATGTAGGCCAAAGTTTCAAGATGCATCAACCGGTGCTCAATAGCTACGTGGAGCAGAGTTCGCAGAGGGAAACCGTCGCAGGCCGGGGAATCACCAGCGAGATCTCCAGCCGCCAGCTTTTCGTCGAGAGCCGCGCGAGATCGGTTCACATATTCGTGTATACGATCGAGAGCAGGCCAATCAGCGGGAAGGTCGGCCGGCAGGCCTCCATTGACGGGGTCGATGCCGAAGGCGAAGAGCCGGTCCAGCTCAGGTTGCACACTCTTCAGGCCAAAGACGCGATCCCCAAGCAGATTCCAATCGAACGCTTCGAGGTGCCCGATATAAAAAACGATACGGTGGCGCTGCGGAATCGGCCGCTGGTAGAGGAAGTCGCTACGAACAACCTTGAAGAGCGCGTCACTTTCGCGGCGAGCGTCGAAGAGACGGTGCGCAAGTTCACGGCTGGTTTCGGCGATAGCCTGGGTGGCTAACATTCGGGCCTCCAGTTTTTTTGCCGCAGAAAGCGCTGCCGGTTCGACCGTGCGACGCTCCGGCAATGCGAATCCTGCGAAAAGGCCAGAGAAACTACGACTGCCGCCCCAGATCACGAACCCGGGTCACGAATCGCAGCCGCGTATGATGAACCTCATGCCGTCAGCGATCTTTCACGTCGACGCCTTTGCTGCCAAGCCTTTCGAAGGCAACCCGGCTGCGGTGTGTCCACTCGATGCCTGGTTAGATGACGACCGGCTCCGTCAGGTCGCAGCCGAAAATAATCTTTCCGAGACCGCCTTCCTGGTTGCCCGGAGCGGCGTCGCGAGTAACGTCCATCACGGCCATTACGAGCTGCGCTGGTTCACTCCCCGTTGCGAAGTGCAGCTGTGCGGCCACGCCACCCTGGCTTCGGGGTTTGTAGTGTTAAATATTTTCGACCCCGGACGCAAGTCGGTGCGCTTTGAAACTCGCCACAGCGGCGCGCTCACCGTGTCTCGCGATGGCGATTTGTTGGCCATGGATTTTCCTGCGATTCGACCGCGGGCGTGTCCCAATCCACCGGAAAAATTGTTTCGAGCCCTTGGTGCAGCGCCCGTTCCGCTCACGGTCATCGAAGGAAACAGCAAATACCTGGCGGTTTACGAATCCGAGCAGGTAGTGCGAGATATTCGCCCCGATTTCACGTTGCTGGAGCAACTCCATCCCTTCACGGTCGGGATCACGGCGCCGGGAAAGCAGTCCGATTTTGTGTCGCGCTATTTCGCCCCAAGCTACGGTGTGCCGGAAGATTCGGTAACCGGCTCGGCGCACTGCACGCTGACTCCGTATTGGTCTTCCCGCCTCGGCAAAACGCACCTTCATGCGCGTCAAGTATCAGAGCGCGGCGGCGAACTGTGGTGTGAGATGCGCGGAGAACGCGTCGTGCTGAAAGGGAATGCGGTGCTCACCTTGCGGGGTGAGTTGCTGCTCTGAGTTGCCTTGCTGAAGTGTCTGCGTGACCGCGCCCTCTATCCCTGTCATCCTGAGCGCAGCAGAGAGATTCGCGAGTGCGAATCGCTCGGCGGAGTCGAAGAGCCTGCCCCGAGTTGAGCCGAGGGGATCCCTACTTGAATCCAAAATCCGTGCAGCGAGGGCAGGCTCTTGATCTCGCTGTGGTCACCAACACCGCAGGTGCAAAGTCAATGGACCAATCCCTTCCTCTGCAAAAACTCGCTCACCACATCTTTCACATCGCGACGCCGCCCATCGACGGCATAGTTCAGTTGCTGCATTTCCTGATCGGAAATTTTTCCGCCCAGCGCGGCGAGCGCCTCTGACACTTCCGGATGTTGCCGCAAAGTTTGTTCGCGGATCACCGGCACCGCCTCATACGGTGGAAAATAATGCCGGTCATCTTCGAGCACGAATAAATCCAGCGCGGGAATTAATCCGTCGGTAGTGTTGCCGGCAGCCAGGTCGATCTGATGATCCCGCAGCGCTCGCGCCAGCAGGCCCAAGTCCATCACGCGGGGCGGTTCCGCAAAGTGCAGCCCATAGGCCGCGGCCAGACCTTGATAACCGTCGGCCCGCTCCATGAACTCGTAGCCGAATCCAGCCCGCCATTGCGGAGCGAATGCGGCCGCCTGCGACAGGGTTTTGATTTGCAAGCGGCGCGCATCCTCGCCGCGAATCTCCATCGCGAAAGTATCGTTGAAGCCGAAACCCGGGCCCAGCGTCAGCCCGAGACGCTCGTATGCATTCTTCACGCGTTGATACACCGCAGCCTGATCGCCGCCAGCTGGCTGCTTGAGGATGGCGCTCAACGCCGTGCCCGTATATTCCGGATAAATGTCGATGCGCCCCGCCAAGACCGCCTGATGGCAGATGTACGTTCCGGCAAGATAAAAGCGCCGTTCCACCTTCAGGCTGGTGTGCGCTTCAATCTGCTGCGCCATCAGCTCGCCCAGGATGAGTGACTCGGTAAAATTCTTGGAGCCGATCACCACGCGATCGGAATGCGAAGGGGCACAGGAAGACGTAAGCAGAATCAGCACCAGAAGAATTGAGGAAGGAACCACAGCGCAAAGAGTCAAGCGCGTCGCGCGGACGAGAACAACGTTGGGGGATTTTCCAGCAACTCCGAGCAGGTGGTGGTTCATTTTGAATTTCTTTGCGTACTTTGCGGCTTTCCTTTGCGAACTTTGCGGTTAAAGGGTCTTACTTTGTGCGAATCGAAAAACAAATTCAAAATGAGCCGCCACGAACCCGACCGTGAAAGCAAACCTTCATCGCGGCTGCAGGCGCTTCTCCAGCCACCCCACGCTGAAATCTGCCAGCAGCGCGAGCAGCGCCGCGGGAATTGCCCCGGCCAGGATGAGCTGGTTATTCACCATGGCCAGCCCACGAAAAATGAATTCGCCCAGGCCGCCGGCGCCAATCGCTGCCGCGATGGTGGCGAGGCCCACAGAGATGACGATAGCAACTCGCACTCCCGACAGAATCACGCTGAGAGCCAGCGGCAACTGCACCTGAAACAAAAGCTGCGAGTCCGTGAGCCCCATGCCGCGTCCCGCCTCGACCACCGCCGGATCGACGCCGCGGATTCCCGTGTAAGTGTTGCGGATCACGGGCAGCAGCGCATACAGAGTGAGAGCAAGAATCGCCAGACGGTCTACGCGGTCGCCGAGCCAGGGCACGGGCAGCAAGAATCCAAAGAGTGCGAGGCTGGGAATAGTTTGAATAATATTGGCGCTCGCCAACACAGGTTTGCTCGACCCCGGATGACGCGCGATCGCGATCCCCAGCGGTATTCCAATCACGATCGCGAACAAAGTGGACCACCCCACCAGCCACAGATGCTCGAGTGTGAGTTCCAGCACTTGAGCGTGGTTCTGCCACATGAAATGAAAAAAGTTCATTCCGTGCCTCGATTATTTCCCGGCCCTTCCGGCCCATCTCCAAATGCTCTGACGTAGGCGGAGACCAGTGGGTCGCTCGACCGCAGGAAATCCTGGGGGGCGAGCACCTGAACCAGCCGCCCTGCCTCTAACAATGCGATGCGCGATCCCAGCCGCAACGCCTCGCGAAGATCATGGGTTACAAAAACGACGGTTTTATGCAGCCGCCGCTGCAAAGCCAGAAACTCCTGCTGCAATTCCGCCCGCGTGAGAGGATCGAGCGCTCCAAAAGGCTCGTCCATAAGAAGAATTCCGGGATCTGCGGCCAGCGCCCGCGCCACACCCACTCGCTGCCTTTGCCCACCCGACAATTGATGCGGATAGCGCGAAGCAATTTCGGCGTCGAGCCCCACCATCTGCAGCAACTCGCTGATTCGAGAGCGAATACGTTCCCGCGACCATCCCTCGATCGTAGGCACCAGACCAATGTTCCGCTCCACGGTGAAATGCGGAAACAGGCCAATGTCCTGAATGACATAGCCGAGGCTGCGCCGTAAGCGAATCACATCGCCCTGCGAGTTGGCGACGCCGTTCACGCGCACTTCGCCCGCGCTCGGTAACAGCAATCGATTCACCAGCTTGAGAGTGGTCGTCTTTCCCGAACCACTGCGTCCCAGCAGAATCAGAATCTCGCCGCCGCGCGCCGACAGATTCAGACGCGACAACACCTGCTGGCCCCCAGGCGCGACGTAGGAAACGTCCACAAACTCAATCGCGGGGCGTTCTGGGGCCGTTGGAGGCATGTGGTGGGCCCCAGCATACCCGAGTTCATGGCAGGGAAGCATGCTGTTCTGTGGGTCCTGATAAGGAGAGAATGTCAACCCTTGCAATATCAATTACTTACGCCATTCTAAGGCTGCGGGAACTGGCAAACTCCCACCTTGCGAGGGGTCTGGGCAACTTTGGGGGCCGATCGCGCAACTAAGTAATTAGTTGACCTTTCACCGTCTGCCGCGTCTGATGAAATGACGCTCGTGGCGGCACAGGAGGAAATTTGGCTCGCAGCCAATCTGCAACCCTGACGGAAGCGGAGTTGCGCATCATGAACGTGCTTTGGCAGAAGGGCTCGGCCACCGTCCATGAGGTGATGGAGGGCCTGCCCGCCGAGCCGGTTCTCGCCTACAACTCCGTGCTGACCGTCGTTCGAATCCTGGAAAAAAAGGGTTACTTGAAACACGTGAAGGATGGGCGCGCTCACATTTTCGTCCCGCAGGTCGATCGCACCAAGGCGAGCCGGCTGGAGGTGAGACACCTGGTCAGCCGTTTCTTCGGTAATTCTCACGATTCGTTGGTGCTGAACATTCTGGAAGAGAAGGGCATCGACGCGGACGAACTGCAACGATTGCGTCAATTGCTTGAAGGAAAGAGCGGACGATGACGGACGCGATCCACCTCGCGAGTGTGCATGCGATTGTGAGTCTGCATGCGATTGTGAGTCTGCATGCGATTGCGAGTCTGCATGCGATTGCCCAGATGTCGGCGGCGCGGATTGTCGATTGCTTGATCGAGGGCACGCTGGTTGCCGCTTTTGCCAGCTTGCTGCTGCGAACGGCCCGGCGCTGGAATTCGGGCGCGCGTTTTGCGGTGTGGTTCTGCGCCTTGATGGCGATGGCGGCGTTGCCGCTGCTCGCAGGCGCCGGATGGACCAGCCCTGGTACATCCCTGACGACTCTAGCGCAACGGCCAGAAATTACTTTGCCCGGATCGTGGGCGCTTTGGCTGTTCGGGGCATGGGCTGGAATCGCAGCATTTGGCGTGGTGCGGGTGGGTGTGGGTTTATGGCGGCTGCGCGCCCTGCGGAGCAGCTGTGTCGAGGTCGATGCGGCGCGGCTGGACCCGGAGCTCAGACAAACTTTGTCGCATCAAGGCTTGGCGGGACAAAGAAGATCCAGACCGGCGGCGCTCTGTGTTTCTGATCGGGTCAGCGTCCCCACGGTGATTGGTTTCGTGAATCCCGCAGTCGTTATACCGCGATGGCTGCTGCAGGAACTTTCTCCATCAGAACTCCAGCAGATTCTTTTGCACGAGCTTGCGCACTTGCAGCGTTGGGATGACTGGACCAACCTGGCGCAGAAACTTCTGAAGGCATTGCTGTTTTTTCATCCCGCGGTATGGTGGATCGAGAAGCAGTTGTCGCTGGAGCGCGAGATGGCCTGCGACGACGCCGTAGTGGCCGAGACGGCCAACCCGCGCGCCTATGCGGAATGCCTTACACACCTGGCCGAAAAAAGTTTCGTGCGGCGCAGCCTGGCGCTGGCGCAAGCGGCGCTGGGCCGGGTTCGGCAGACGTCATTGCGGGTCGCGCAAATTCTCGACGCGGATCGGCCAAGCGCCCCGAGGCGCAGCTGGAGGCCGGCGGCGTTGCTGGTCACGGGGTTTGCCGTCGCCTGCGCGACGGGAATTTCGCGGGCTCCGCGGCTGGTTGGGTTCGACGATGGTCTCCCAGCGTCGGCGCAGAATGCCACGGCATCGACCGGGTCGAGCGTCGCCGCGAATTCACCTGCTTTCTCATCTTCATTCCCGCATCAGCGAGCCACGATCGCCGAATCGAAGATCGCTCCTCATGCTGTGAATGCAAAGTTTATTTCCCGGCAGCCGCGCGCGATTCACGCCAAGAACACGCAACAGAATTCTGCGTTGGCGCAGGGTGTGTATTGGAACGTAGCGATTATCGATGCGAACTACGCAGACACTAAACACACAGAAGTTTTGCTCCCGCAACCGATGACCTCGGACTTGTCTTACTTGACGGATGCGTCGCAGGCTCCGGCCCCGACCGTCACGGAAGCGGTATTCGTAATTGTTGAAGGCCAAGGGCTAAGTTCCGCAAGCACAAGCTCCACGACGCCGGCCATGTACCGCATCAGCGTCTGGCGGGTTGTGCTGCAGTCGCCCGCGGGACATTCCAGCACGAACACAATTCCACACAAGGAAACTTAAAAATTTGAGAACCAAAAAAGATGGGCGTAGTTCGGCTCTTGCAAACTAAGGAATTAGTTGTTAACTCATTTCAAGAAAAAAGAGGAAAGGAAATTTCACTTATGAAGTTACACGAATACTCCACCACGAAATGGACGAGGCGGCTGCTGGTTTCCGCTCTGGCGCTGGCACTGGCCTCGTTCGCAACCTATGAATGGGCGAAGCCGGCCGCGGCCAGTGCGGCCGTTGCCACTCCCGCAGCGGGACCGTTGAGCGATGAGAGCGTGGGCGCGCTGCTGGCGGTAGACCGCGCCATGGAAACCCTGGCAGCCCGCGTAACCCCGGCGGTGGTAAACGTCGCGGTCACTTCGCGCAGCAAACCGGATCTCGCCAGCCAGCAATTGCCGCAGGATATGCAGCGCTTCTTCGGGCAGTCTGATCCGTTTGGTCAGTTTTTTGGCCAACAGGGGATGCCACAGCGGCCGCAGATAGAGCACGGCATCGGCAGCGGTGTCGTAATTTCTCCCGACGGATACATTGTCACCAACAACCACGTGGTGGAAGGCGCAGTCGACATCCTCGTGACCACCACCAATCGCAGAGTGCTGAAGGCGAAACTGGTGGGAACCGATCCGCTGACCGACCTGGCGGTTCTGAAGGTGGACGCCAAAGATATGGCCAGCGTTCCGTGGGGAGACTCCACCGAAGTGCGCCCTGGGGAAACGGTGCTGGCATTTGGCAATCCTTTCGGGCAACGCTTTACCGTGACTCGTGGAATCGTGAGCGCAGTAAATCGCGCGAACCCGGACTCGAGCGATCCGCGCAAGCCGGGCGAGTTCATCCAGACCGATGCAGCCATCAACCCGGGAAATTCCGGCGGCCCGCTGGTCGATGCCCGCGGCGAAGTGATTGGCATCAACACGTTCCTGATCTCCCCCTCTGGCTCTTTTTCGGGGATGGGATTTGCCATTCCATCGCAGATCGTTCGGCCGACGGTGGAGACTTTGATTCGCTATGGCAAAGTCACCCACGCCCATATTGGAGTTGGGATCACCGACGTGACGCCGGAGAACGCCAAGTTCTTTGACGACACGAACGCCTCGGGAGCCGTGGTGACCGAAGTTGAAGCGGACTCTCCGGGAGCCAAGGCGGGCTTGAAGATCGGCGACGTGATCACCAAGATCGACGATCAGAAAGTGACCGACGCCGGGGAACTGCAGGCAACGGTGGCACAGAAAGGTCCGGGAGCGAAGGTCACGCTGGAAGTTCTGCGCGACGGCAAGAGCATGACCATTCCGGTGACGCTGGAAGCCATGGGGAATCGCGCGGGTGAAGGCAGTGCAAACTCGGACGCAGGCCAGGGTAAGATGCGCTGGGGCATTGGGCTCAGCGACCTTACTCCCGACGTGCGGGCCCAGATTCAGGCGCCCCATGACGTTCACGGAGCGGTGATTGAGCAGGTGCAGCCGGGAAGTTCCGCCGACAACGCCGGGCTGCAGCGCGGCGATGTGATCCTGGAAGTGAACCGTCACAAAGTCGAAACCGCGGCCGATGTTCAGCAAGAGCTGAGCAAAGTGCCGAAGGGTCAGGATGCTCTGGTCCTGGTATGGGCCAATGGCGGCAACTCGTTCCGAGTGCTGCATTCGCCCGAAGGCTCGTAATTCGGTCGGAGGTGAGGTGGGCTATGTTGGCCACCGGACGTCCGGCTTCAGGCTCTCGGCTTCCGAGAGCCGGGAGCCGGACGCCCCTTTTTACGTTTACGCGATCCCCGCAGTCTTGACGTGCGCGCGACGCCGCGGTGCGGACGCCGTCTCCACACGGTTTCGTCCGTTGCCCTTGGCGCGGTATAGGGCTTTGTCGGCGGCGTCCATGATGCGGTTGGGATCTGGCTTTTCCTCGGTCGCGGCGGCGACTCCAATACTCACGGTCACAGAGAGCGCGCCGGGGCCTTCCACTTGCGCCAGGCGACGCACGGCTTGTCCGGCACGGGCGCGGCCTCGCTGGCGGACCGTGCGCCGATCTTGGCCGCGCGGAGTTTGGCGGCGATCGATTCCTCTGGGACGAAAGCGTGCAGCTTCGATCGTGCGGCGCAGTTGTTCGAGATGTTCCACAACCTCATCGGTCGTCTTGCTCGCGAACAGAATCGTGAATTCTTCTCCGCCGCAGCGGTAGGCCTGTCCGCCTCCGGTTACGCGCGCCAGCTTCGCAGCCACCAGGCGCAAAACCTGGTCTCCGGTGTCGTGACCGTGCTGGTCGTTGAACTGCTTGAAATGATCGATATCGACCATGGCAATCGCGTACGGGGCCTGAAGACTCAGCAGCGCGTCGTTGAGAGCGCGGCGGGATGGCAGGGTCGTGAGCTCGTCGTGATAGGCCAGAAGGTAGGACGTTTCGACGATGGAAACAGCCAGGATCAATGCGGCAGTCGCGTTGTAAGCCAGGGCGATGCGACCCTGACCGCCAAAATACACGGCCAGGAAAAAGGCAAACAGCGACCAGAGCAGCGCACTCTCCACCGGCTTGCGAAGGAGCAGGAAACGCACCAGCAGGGTGACCCCGGCTGCGGCGAAGATCCACAGAATGTAGGTGGGCAGAGGCAGAGCTAACGGTGTCGCGGCGTGACGCGATGCGTGAGCGGGCAGCGAGGCTGTGATGGGCAGGGCACGGCAGATCGCGAAGACGGCGGTCGCCTGCACAAACCAAAGAAGAAACAGCGGACCGGTGTTGGGAAAAGCAAACCCGCGTTCGCGCAGCAGGGAAAGCAAAACAAAGTTCAACGGCACCAAGAGCGCAACCGCCTCGAGTGCGGTGCGTGCAGAACCTGTCAGAGGAAGCCGTCCCGCCGAAAACGCGGCAGTGGCTTCTTGCGCGAGCAGCAGCAGCAGGAGCGCGAAGAAAACGCGGCTGGAGTGGAAGCGCCATGCCAGCAGCAAGCCAGCCGTGACGGCTCCATAGAACACGAACATCAGCCCGGGCATGGTGAGCGTGAGCAGTCCGCTTTGCAGCAAAGCCACCGCCGCCAGCAACAAGCCGCCGGGCAGCAGCAGAGACTTCACCGTAGCTTTGCTCAACATATCCAGGCCTCGGGGAGAAGAGTCCAGTGGAAATTATCTATTCTTCTGCGGTTTCGGGGAATTGGCCGTGCGGGTTCGGGGGGTCGACGGAAAGAAAAAGCGGCCCCGTATTTCTCTTTTTGAACACGGGCCCCGTTCCGGGAAGTACAGACCTTTGGATCATCACGGTTTCGGTTTCACTTGAGTGTTTTCTCACTAGAATCAGGCTGCGGGATTAAGGGTCACTCATGCGACGCATTCTGATAGCGGAAGACGATGGAGCTCTGGCCAAGTTTGTGAGCCAGGGTCTCGAAGCCGAACACTACGCGGTGGACGTATTTGCCGATGGCGAGCTGGCACGCACTGCGGCCGACGAAGCCGAATACGACGTGGTCATTCTGGATCTGAACCTACCGAAACTCGACGGGGTGAACGTGCTCCGCTATCTACGGCTGAAAAAACCCAGCCTGCCGGTCTTGGTGCTGACTCAGCGCACGCGGGTCGAAGACCGGGTGCAGTGTCTTGACACCGGCGCGGATGACTACCTGGCGAAACCGTTTTCGTTCAGCGAGCTCTCTGCTCGCATTCGAGCCCTGGTCCGGCGCAGCCATCTGCCGTCGGAAGCGGTGCTCGAGGTGGAAGACCTCAAGCTCGACCGCATCGAACGCAAAGTGGAGCGCGCCGGCCGCCGGGTGGAACTTACCACCAAGGAGTTCGCGCTGCTGGAATACCTGATGCGCAACGCCGGGCGGCGCGTAACCCGGGCGATGATCATCGAACACGTCTGGAATCTGACGTTTGACACCACCACCAACGTGGTCGACGTCTACATCAATTACCTGCGCCGCAAAATTGATGATGGACAGCCCAAGAAGCTGATCCGGACGGTGCGCGGCGTGGGCTATGAGATCAGCGCCAGCGTTGAGGCCCGGGCGTGAGCAAGGCGGCGCCTGCGCTGGTCTCTGGTGAGATTCCTGGCCTGCTTTCCCCTGCCCGCAGCCCGCTGCAGCATTTGCTGCACGCCCTCAAGCAGCCGTTGACCGGCCTGCACTGTTCGCTGGAACTGGCTCTGGTGGGGCAACGGACGCCCGAACAATACGTCCGCACCCTGCGCGAGGGCCTGGAACTAGCGGGAAGAATGAGCATGCTGGTGGCGGCGATCGGGGAGTTGGTGGAAAACCAGGAAGACGCTGCGCAAGAACACCGGCAAGCTCATGAAAACGAAGGGGATGGACGCAAGCCAGGCAGCATCGGAGCGGGTCAGCGCGAGGTGCTTGCCCTGGACGCCCTCTTGCGCCAAGTCGTCGACGAGTTGCAGCCGGTGGCTGGTGAGAAACAGGGTCAGATTCTGTTGCATTGCAACCAGCCGCTGCCGGTATACGCCTCGCGGCATCATTTGGCGGGCGCGTTGTTCCGTTTTCTCGATTCGGCTCTTAGTCTTACGGCCGCTGGCGGCGACCTGCGAATTCGCGCGCATCCGGAGTCCGGCCAAGCTCGGCTGCAGGTCCGCTGGGACGCCGGGACTGAGGCCATCGAGCTTGGCCTCTCTTCGCGCCCCGAACTTGGACTTCTGCTCGCCGAGGCGGGGTGGAAGCGTCTGGGCGGAGACTGGTCGCGGGAGCGCTCTGCGGAGGGAGCCGGTAGTTTTCATACTGTAGTCGCCCGGCTGCCATTGGCTGCCGCCGGCAATGGCCCGACCGGTCATTCCTCTGGAAACACGCCGGCCGAGCACTCGGCCGGGGGAGACTCGCCAACAGGAGACCAGCAATGATCGGTTTGACCACTATTCCGAACCTTTCGCCTTCGGGCGGCGCGCTGATTGCCAGTCCCTGCAGCGCGCTGCGGGAGCAGGTTCTGCAGACGCTGAACGGCCGCTGCCGGCCCGTGCAGCAGGCTCTGGGCGGAGCCGAAGCCCTGGTTACGCTCGAAAAATACGACTGCGAGGTGCTGTTTCTCGACCGCCGCCTGCCTGACCTCGACGCCGAGGAACTGATCGCCATCATTGAGCGGCGCTTTCCCGGAACCCAGGTGGTGATGCTTGACTCCGATCGCGACGCCCCTGCCGAACGCGGCGCGGCGGGTGAAGCTGAAAAGGACTCCTGGCGTCATCGCGGGACCGGGACGAGCCGGGATGGAATCCGGCGCGAGACTGGGCCTGGCACGAATGTGCTTCCTGCGCCCGAGCGGATCGAGCCGCTACCGGGAATGATTGGGAGGAGCGAAGCCATGGGCCGCGTCTATCGCCTGGTGCGGCTGGTCGCTCCGCGGCCCATCACGGTGCTGGTCGCCGGAGCTACCGGCACAGGGAAGGAGCTGGTGGCGCGGGCGCTGCACGCTCTCAGCCCGCGGGCGGGCAAGCCGTTCGCGGTGGTGAATTGCGCGGCGATCCCTGAGGCGCTGCTCGAGTCCGAACTGTTTGGCTTCGCCCGCGGAGCTTTTACCGGGGCCGTGCAGTCGCAGATCGGCAGGATTCACGCCGCCCATGGAGGAACTCTCTTTCTCGACGAGGTCAGTGAATTGCCGCTCGGTATGCAGGCCAAACTGCTGCGCTTTCTGGAGCAAAAGGAAATCCAGCGCCTCGGTTCCCCCGATCTCGTACGCGTGGACGTGCGAGTGCTGGCGGCCAGCAACGTGGATCTCGCCAGCCGCGCCGCGCAAGGCACATTTCGCGAGGATCTTTTCTTCCGGCTGTCCGCTTTTCCGATTATCCTGCCGCCCCTGGCGGAGCGCCGCGCCGACATCGCGGTGCTGGCCGAGCACTTTCTGGCTTGCATGGCGGCGGCCATGAGCATGCCCTGCCCGCGCCTGAGCCCGGACGCCGTCCGCATCCTTGAGGACAGCGCATGGAAGGGCAATGTGCGCGAGTTGCAGCACGTGATGGAGCGAGCGTCGATTCTGGTGGAGAATGGCGACACGGTTTTGCCCGAGCATCTGAGTTTTTCCTATTCTTACAATGCTCTTTCTTACAACGCTCTGCCGCCACCGGTTTCGCCCCAACACTCGCCTTCTCATTAAGCGCGCCCCATTTGGCACGCCCATGCGCCACGCGCTGAGAGACATCTAAGACATCCGCCACTCCCCACGGCCACAGCCGTGCAAACTTTGCCGGTACGATGAGCACCCTGCTCCTGCATCCGGCTTCTTCTCCGAGCTTTCCGGCGCCAGCCTCCGGAGACGAGCAATTCCTGCTGCAGGCTTTCACTTCGTTCGCCGAGGCGGCAGGGTCGCTCGAACGTTCCTATAGCCTGTTGCGCGCGGAGGTGGGAAGGCTGCGCCAGGAACTGGAAGAGAGCAATGGCGGACTGGCGCGCAGCCTGGAGGAAAACCGCACCATGCGGCAGCATCTGGACCGCATTCTTGAGGGATTACCCTGCGGCGTGCTGGTGGTCGCCGACAACGGGGAAATCTCGCGGGTGAATCCCGAAGGCCGGCGTTTGCTGGGATGGGATAGCGATGGGAATGCCACGGCTATCGCCGAGCCCATCTCGGTTTCGAGTCTGGGCAGCGAACTCGGCGAACTGCTGCACCGGGCGCGGACCGGAAACGGCGAGCAGGAGCAGCGAGTGTCGCAAAGCGATTCGAGCGCTCCTGAACCGGAAGTTCCTGAAAACGCGCGCTGGCTGGCGGTGCGGCACGCCGCTGTCCCGGAAGGCGTCCCCGAAGGCGCGCCCTGTTCTTCCGTCTTCATTTTACGTGACGTCAGCGAACGCAAGCGCCTGGAGCAGGCCGAACAGAAGCTGCAGCGCGAGCAGGCGCTGGCGGAAATGTCGGCTGTATTGGCGCATGAGATCCGCAACCCGTTGGGCAGCCTGGAACTGTTTGCCGGATTGCTGGCCGAAATCGAACTCAGCCCGGACGCGCGGGAGTGGGTGGAGCACCTGCAGGCGGGAATGCGCAGCCTGGCCGCGACCGTGAATAACGTTTTGCATTTCCACAGCCAGCCCGAAGCCGGGCGCGCTCCCACCGATCTCGGCCAGCTGCTCGACTGGGCGCACAATTTTCTGGCGCCGCTGGCGCGCCGCGCCCGGGTTGAAATCAAACTCCGCCACCGCCTCGCGGGAGTCGAGATGCCGGCCGACCGGCACCGCCTGGAACAGGTTTTGCTGAACTTGTTACTGAACGGGCTGCATGCCCTGCCCGGAGGAGGATCGATGGAACTGGCTGGGCACGTAATCAAAACCAATAGCGGAGCCGGCGAAGCAGTCAGCATCACGGTCCGCGACAGTGGGCCGGGAATCGCAGCTGACCACTTGACGAAGATTTTCGAAGCCGGATTCAGCACCCGCCCGGGAAGTCCGGGGATGGGACTGGCGGTGTGCCGGAGGATTGTCGAGCAGCATGGCGGCACCATCGTGGCCAAAAGCCAGCCGGGATGGGGAGCGGTTTTTACGTTGACGTTTCCTCTGGCGGGGCGCGATGGCCAGCCGGCCCAACCAGGCATCGCCAGCGGAACTGGTAACAACTGCGAAAAAGACGGCGAGGTGACGGCTTGAATCCAAATTGCGTTCTGGTGGTGGACGACGACAGCGCGATGCGCTCCGCGCTCGAGATTCGTTTCTTGCGCCGGGGATGGCGGGCGGAGACGGCAGCCAGCGCCGGTGAGGCGCTGCTGCGCTTTCGCCGCGGCCTGCACGCGCTCGTGGTGACTGACATCCGCATGCCCGGAGGCGATGGGCTCGACGTGATGCGCCAGGCGCGGGCGCTGGCTCCGCATACCGCGGTGATTCTTTTAACCGCGTTCGCCAGCGTGCCGGAAGCGGTCGCGGCGATGAAAGACGGAGCCTGCGATTACCTGGTAAAACCAGCTTCGTTCGAACAACTGGAACAGGCCGCTGAGCGCATTCTGGCCCAGGCACAAACCCAGGCAGAAGCCGCCAGCGGATTGAGCGGCAGCGCTCCGGCATGGCTGCGGGCGGTGGAACGGGCACGCCAGGCGGCGGCCTCGGGCGCCGACGTGCTGATCGAAGCCGAGAGCGGCACCGGAAAAGAATTGGTGGCGCGCCTGATTCA
The DNA here is from genome assembly GCA_963719575.1 of uncultured Acidobacteriaceae bacterium. Taxonomy (GTDB): domain Bacteria; phylum Acidobacteriota; class Terriglobia; order Terriglobales; family Acidobacteriaceae; genus Sulfotelmatobacter. The sequence continues at coordinate 620,981 of CAVRCN010000009.1, read as the reverse complement.
CCGGCTGAGCCCGCGCCGCGACCATCCGTTTATCGCGGTCAACTGTTCCGCATTTCCCGAGACTCTGCTCGAAAGCGAACTCTTCGGGCACGCCCGCGGAGCGTTCACCGGGGCGCACGCGGCCAAGCCCGGCAAGTTCGAGCTGGCCGACCGCGGAACTCTCTTACTCGACGAAGTTGGCGAGATGCCGCTCGGGCTGCAACCGAAACTGCTGCGGGTGCTGCAGGAGCGCGAATTTGACCGCCTGGGCGACACCCGCACGGTGCGCGTGGATCTGCGGGTGATTGCCACCACCAACCGGTCGCTGTCTGAAATGGTCAGCGAAGGCCGGTTTCGGGCTGACCTCTATTACCGGCTGAATGTGATTCCGCTGAGCCTGCCCCCGCTGCGCGAGCGTCTGGAAGATATCGCGGAACTGGCCGAGCATTTCATGAGGCGGCATACGCCTCCGGGCCGGGCCCTGCAGCTGGCGCCGGAGTTTCTGGATCGGCTGGCGGCGCACACCTGGCCGGGCAACGTGCGGGAACTGGAGAATTGCCTGCGCCGGGCGGTGGCACTCGCGACCTCCAGCCAGATCGGAATCGCCGCGCTTGAAGACTGTGCCTGGAATCCGGCGGCGGCGGAGGCTTCTTCCTCCGACAATCGCCTGCGTGCCGGGGTGTCGCTCGGGGATATGGAACGCAAGCTGTTTGCCCTGACTCTCGAATCAACCGGCGGCAACCGCTCGCGCGCGGCGGCGCTGCTGGGCGTAAGCCTGCGCACCGTGCGCAATAAAATCCGCAGCTACGGGCTGCCGCGCTGGAGCAGCTATGTCCATGATTGACAGCTCGATGATTCAAATCTCGATGATTGACACTCCGACTACCGAAGCTCTATCCCGCTTTCTGGACGTGAACGTGGCCCGCTCCAAGCTGATTATGGCCAACATGGCCAACGTCGACACTCCGGGCTACCAGACCCGCGACCTGGATTTTCATGCGGAGATGAACCGGGCGGAGATGAGTGACGCCGAAACCTCTGAAGGGCAACCCGGCCAGCTGGAGTATGCGGCTTTCGCTCCGGTGGCGCGCCCGGTGCGCGGGCTGGTGGAGCGGCCCGACGGCAACAACGTCAGCGTGGAGCGGGAAGGCCTGCTGCTGGCCGAGACTCAGATGAAGTTCAACCTGGGAGTGCAGCTGCTGAAAGACCAGTTCCACATTATTTCGCAAGCCATCAATTCGGGAGGCGCATCATGAACCTGTTTGGCATGCTGGAAGTAAGCGGATCGGCGATGAGCGCGGAACGTTGGCGGGCGGAGGTGGTGGCGGCCAACATGGCCAACGCCGAGACTACGCGCACGCCCGAAGGCGGACCCTACCGGCGGCAGATGGTGGTGTTCCGGGCGCAGCCCATGTCGCGGTTTCCCCTGCTGCTGGCCGGTTTGCACGGAGAGCCCGGCCATCCCGGGGCGGGAGTGCGCATGGATCGCGTGCTGGCCGATACTTCTCCACTGCCGCGGCGCTACGAGCCGGGACATCCCGACGCGGATGCTACCGGGTACGTAAGCTATCCCAATGTGAATCCGGTGCTCGAGATGGCCGACCTGTTGAGCGCGGTGCGGGCTTACCAGCTGAATGCGGCGGCGGTGCAGGCCAGCAAGAACATGCTGCAGCAGTCGCTGCAAATCTTAAGCTGAACGGGGATTCCGCACGATATGAACAACGCGATTTCTTCGTTACGCATTCTTCCCGCCGCCGCCGAAACCGCGCTGCGGTCGACCGGGGACGGCGCGGGCGCGGCTTCGAGCAGCGCCGCCGGTTCCACCTTCGATACCGATACAGAAGTCCAGCCTGAATTCAGCGACGTGCTGCACAGCGCTCTCGATGACATGCAGAACCTGCAGGGCGCGGCCGAATCGAAGGTTGCCGGAGTGCTCGACGGCACCGGCACCGATGTGCACAGCGCGCTGATCGCGGTCGAGAAAGCGGACCTCAGTTTTCAGCTGATGATGCAGGTGCGCAACAAGATCGTGTCCGCGTATCAGGAGATCTCGCGCATGCAATTCTGAGGAGGGGATCGCCGCTAACCGTTAGGCCTCCGCCGGAACGCAGAAAAAATCCATGGCCGCCGACAGCACGCAATCTTTCCGCGACGGTTGGGACCGCGCTACCCAGTTCTTCCGCGGACTCAGCCTGCAGCAGCGACTGCTGGTGGGCGGCGGAGCGGCGCTGGTGGCGGCCACGCTGTGGGTATTTGTAATCCTGCTGGGGCAGCCGAAATATGTGACGCTCTATTCCGGACTGCGGCCGGAAGAGGCGCAGGCGCTGGGCGGCCGGCTGGCGGCGAAAAATATTCCCCACCAGATTTCTCCCGACGGCGGCAGCGTGCTGGTGCCGGAAGACAAGCTGGATGCCAGCCGTCTCGAAACCGCGGCTTCGGGCCTGCCGCGCTCCGCGCGCATGGGCTTTGAGCTGTTCGACACACCCAACTGGGCGGGCTCGGACTTCACCGAAAAAGTGAATTACCAGCGCGCGCTCGAAGGCGAACTGGAACGCACGCTATTGACGTTAAGCGAAGTGGAAGCGGTGCGGGTGCATCTGGTGATGCCCGAGGAATCGCTGTTTACCGAACAGCAGCGCGAGGCCAAAGCAGCGGTGATTCTGAAGACTCGCGGCGGGCGCTTGTCGGAGCAGGCGCAGCAGGCCATTCCGCAGCTGGTGGCCAGCGCCGTCGACCGGCTGCGTCCGGAGAATGTCACGCTGGTGGACGCCGACAGCAATACTCCGCTGCTGCACGACCGCGACGGGCCAGCCGGGCGCTCCGCTTACGGCCTCGACGAGGAACTGGCCAAGACCCTGGTGCATACGCTCGAGCCGGTGGTGGGACCGGAACATGTCCGCGCCAGCGTGCACGTGGAATATGACCTCGGCACCAGCGAAGATTCCCAGGAGACCTACGATCCGAAGACCACCGCGACACTCACCCAGCAGCATGCCGAGGAAACTTCCAGCGGCGGCGCGCCCGCCGGGATTCCGGGCACCGCGAGCAATATTCCTGCCAGCACAGCCGCCACTGCGGCTCCGCCTACGCCCGCGCCCGGGGCCGCTCCCAACGCGGCCGCCAGCGCCACGCCGGCTGCCGCGTCGAGCGTTGCAGCCGCCACTGCGCCCACATCCGACCAGTCCAGTTCGCGCTCCGATTCGACCACGTTCGCGGTCAGCAAAACCATGCATCACAGCGTGGAGCCTCCCGGGCGGTTGCGCCGCATTGCCGCGGCGGTGCTGGTGGACGATGCCGTGGAGGTTACCGAAGTGGCCGGGAAGCGCACCACCACGCGGCGCAAGCGCACAGTCGATGAAATGAAGCAGATCGAGCAACTGGCTGGCGCGGCCATTGGAATCGACCCGCAACGGGGCGACGTGCTGGCGGTAGAAAATTTGTCGTTCCAGGAACGGCCGGTCGAAGTTCTTGCTCCACCCACGCGCACCGAACGCTGGCGCACGTTGATCGAGCCCTGGTCGTGGAGCTTGCGCTATGTGGGGCTGGCCGCTTTGTTTCTGGTGATTTACTGGATGGTTCTGCGTCCGGTGAAACAGCAAGCTCTGTCAGCGTTCCGCCAGCTGCCCAGCCGGCTCTCCGCCCAAATTGCGCCAGCGGCCGAGGGCGCGGCCCCGGCGGGCATCGCCGGAGCAGTAGTCGGAGTCGACCGCGCCACCCAACTGAAGCGTCTGCTTACCGAGAAGGCCCAGGCCGAGCCCGCGGCGGTAAGCCGCCTGGTGCAGACCTGGGTGCAGCAAGAGGAGAAGACTCCGTGAGCGCTCCCCCGGGCCTGCGCAAGGCCGCCATCCTGCTCGTGGTTCTGGGGGAAGATGCCGCCAGCCAGATTTACCGCCATCTGTCGCAGAACGAAGTGGAGCAGGTCACCCAGGAAATTGCCGGGATGAAACAGGTGACTGCCGAGACCGTGCTGACGGTGCTCGAAGAGTTCGACCGCATGGTGCTGACCGGCGACTACCTGGCCCGGGGCGGGCGCGAGTACGCCAACAAGCTGCTGGTAAAAGCTTTCGGCGAAGAAGGAGCGCGGCAACTGCTGCAGCAGGTATCGCGGTCGGCCGAGATGAGCGCGGGAAAACTGGACTCGCTGCAGAAAGCCGACCCGCAGCAGCTGGCCAAGTTCATTGAAGGCGAACATCCGCAGACCATCGCCCTGATTCTTGCCCACGTGGATGCGCGGCAGGCCTCCGCGCTGCTGATGCGTTTGCCGGAAGAGTTGCGGGCGGAATCGATCAAGCGGCTGGCCCAGCTGCGGCAATTTTCGCCGGAGATGGCGGAGCGGGTTTCGCTGGTCCTGCACAAAAGGCTGGAAGCCCTTGGCGAAAAAAGCCGCCGCGCTTACGCCGGGTTGCGCGGCGTGGCCGACCTGATGAACCGGCTTGACCTGGCGACGGGAAAAACTATTCTGGAATCCATCGAAAAAGAAGACCCCAAGCTGGCACTCTCCATCCGCAACCTGATGTTTACTTTCGAAGATCTGCTGACCGTCCCCGAGGCCGGCATCCGCGAGCTGCTGGGGCAAATGGATAAGAAGACTCTGGCCAGCGCGCTGCGCGGCGCCTCCGAAGAGTTGAAGAGTTACATCTTCAAATCCATGTCGTCGCGGGCGGTCGAGATGTTGAAGGAAGACATGGAAGTGCTGGGACCGATCAAGTCGCGGGAAATCAACAAGGCGCAACTCGAAGCCGTGGCGGTGGCGCGCCGGCTGGAGGCCGAAGGCAAGCTTTCCCTGACCGCGGAGGGGGAGGATGACTATGTCGAGTAGCGCGGCGCGGGCAGCGGATCCTCCTCCGCTGTCCGCCGATTCCGCCGGCATCGTGTTGCCGTTCCCCTACGACGAACTCTTACCCGGCACCGGAACGCCACCTCATCCGGACCCATGCGCGAAGGAACCGGAAATTCCCCCGGCAGTGGACGCAGCCTCGCTCGCCGCGGCTGGCCAGACGCGGGCGCGTGAGCTGGGCCGCGAGGAAGGCCAAGCCGAGGCGCGCAAGAGCTTCGACGAGCAGCTGGCGCGAGAACGCGCGGCGATTGCCGACGCGCTGGCGCAGTTTACGCGCGACCGCGGCGCCTACTACACAAAACTCGAAAAGGAAGTCGTGCAACTGTCTTTGGCCATCGCCCGCAAGATCCTGCACCGGGAAGCGCAGGTCGATCCGCTATTGCTGGCGGGGATTGTGCGGGTGGCGCTCGAAAAAATCGAAGGCGCCACCGGGGTCGCGCTGCGGGTGCATCCCCGGGTGGCCGCGGACTGGCAGGGCTATCTGGCCTCGCGCATGGACCCGGGCGACCTGCCCGGGATCGTCGAAGATCCTGCGCTCGAGCCGGAACGCTGCGTGCTCGAGACTTCCATGGGCAGCGCGCAGCTCGGAGTCGAAGTGCAGCTCAAGGAAATCGAGCAGGGCTTCATGGATTTGCTGGCGGCGCGTCCGCGGGAGAATGCATGACGAGCATGCCCGGAGAACCCCAACTGGGACCCTACCTGGCGCGTCTGGAAACCTGCGCGGGATTGCGCTGGCGGGGGCGGGTGACGCAGGTGGTCGGTCCCCTGGTTGAGTCGGCGGGGCCTTTCTGTTCGGTGGGAGAGATTTGCCAGATTGTCGATTCCCACAAGCGTATTCTGCCCGGTGAGATCGTCGGATTTCGCGGGGAGACCGTTCTCTCCATGCCTCTTGAATCGCCGCGCGGCGTGCGCTACGGCGACCAGGTCATCACCTGGGGCGAGCGGGCGACGTTACGGGTCAGCGACCAGATGCTGGGGCGGGTGATCGACGGCAGCGGGCAGCCGTTGGATTCGCTGGCTCCTCCCAAGGGTCTCGATTCCCGTCCTCTCGATGCAGCCGCTCCGCTTCCGCTCGAGCGTGTTCCGATCCGCGAACCGCTGGCCTGCGGCATTCGCGCCGTGGATGCGTTTCTCACTTGCGGACGCGGCCAGCGCATTGGAATTTTTGGCGGCAGCGGCGTAGGCAAAAGCACTTTGATCGGCATGATGGCGCGCAACACCGCCGCCGACTTGACCGTGCTGGGGCTGGTGGGAGAGCGCGGGCGCGAAGTCCGGGAGTTTCTCGAGAATGCTCTCGGCGAAGAGGGCCGCAAGCGCGCCGTGGTGGTGGTCTCCACTTCCGACCAGTCTCCGCTGCTGCGCATCCGCGCCGCGCTTGCGGCTACGACTGTGGCGGAACATTTTTGCGCGCAGGGCAAGAACGTCTTGCTGGTGGTGGACTCTCTGACGCGGCTGGCGATGGCACAACGCGAAATCGGTCTGGCTTCCGGGGAACCACCCACGGCCAAGGGCTACACGCCGTCGTGCTTTGGCATGCTGGCGCGCCTGATCGAACGCGCGGGCAGGTTCGGGCGCGGCAGCATCACCGCTTTCTATACGGTATTGATGGAAGGCGACGACGAGCAGGATCCGCTGGTCGACGGCGCCCGGGCGTTGCTCGATGGTCATATCATGCTGGACCGGCGCCTGGCGGTCCGCAGCCATTACCCGCCGATTGCCGTGCTCGACAGCGTGAGCCGATTGATGCCCTCCGTGACTTCGGCTCCGCATCTTGAGAAGGCGTATGCGTTGCGCCGGTTGCTCGCGGCCTACACTGCGTCGGAAGACCTGATCCGCATTGGGGCTTATCAGAAGGGCGGAGATGCGACGCTCGACAAGGCGCTCACGCTGATTCCCGAACTCCATCGTTTTCTCATGCAGAAACCGAGTGAAACTACCACGCTTGATGACACCGTCACGCGACTGCTGGCGTTGCCGAGTTGATGGATTGAGTGAATCAGGACTGAGTGAACCATGCCTTTCCGTTTTTCGCTGCAAGCGGTTCTTCACTACCGGCAAAGTCTGGAGCATCAGCAGGAATTACGCTTGCGCGCCGCCAACCAGCAAGTGGCGCGGGTGCGGCGCGTGCTTGACCAGCACAGCACGCGAGTGCAGGAACTCCACGCCGGGCAGGCGCGAGAATTGGCAGCCGGAACCACGGCCGCGGAGTTGCGCTTTGCCGCGCTGTGTCGATCGGCGCTCGAACAGCAACATCAGGAACTGGAGCGCGAGCTGCAGCGTCTGCAAAAACTGCGGGACGAACAACAAAAGCTCTTTGTAGAAGCGCGGCGGCAAAGCGAGACCCTGGCTGGCCTGCGTGACAACCAGCGCCGCGAATACGAGCGCAAAGCGTCCCGCCGCGAACAGCGGAGGCTCGACGACGCGTTCCTGCTTCGCCGGTCTTATCTTGAAGAGCGCTGGCAGCGCGGCGGCTAACAATTGCCGGGGGGTAGGCAGGCATTGCCCAGACGGCAACATTTTCTCGCATGCTGCTCGTTCGCAGACTATGGATGCTCTTGATTCTTCACGCGTTCGACGCTACCTCCGATCTGTCGCTACGGCGTCTCTTTGGCCAGCCAGATGCATTGATAGACGTGCCGAGCCTTTGAGGGCTGGCCTCTTACCGTGAACCTGGGGATCCAAGCCGCGTTTGCCAGCAATGTTGCCGCAGGCTCTGCGAGCATCGCGCCCGGGCGCGGATCTTCCGGAGAGGCCGGGGCTGAGACTTTTTTTTCGACTTACGCTTTATCGGTTTCAAAATCCTCTGCGAATGGCGTTCCCTTACCCGAGAACAGCCTGACTAAAGGGAAGACGAACGCAAAAGCTACCGCTGTGACCGGCGGGTTGACGGCGAGCCCGAATTCCGCTCCCAAGAAGGAAACGTCGCCGATAACGCCCGCATCCGGAGCGCCCAGCACAATTACCCTTCCGGCCGCGACCGCGAGTTTTTCTTCGGCGACGACTCTGGCGACTCTGCCGGATCTTTCGCCGGCATCGTCGATCGCGCAGAGATCTCTGGTTGCCCAAGTGAGTGCATCCTCCTGGCCGCAGACTTCGGCTTCCCACGTTTCGGCATCCCAAGCGTCGGGCTCCCCAGCGTCGACACCTCAGTCTTCGACACCTGGAGCTTCGACACTGCCGGCTTCGACAACGGAGCAATTTGTGGCGGCCTCGACGTTAAGTGACAACCAACTGGGGGACGATTTAACGCCGACGCAATCTTCTAATCCCGCGCTTAATCCAGCTTTCGCCGAGCCCGGTCAAGTGGGTCTCGATCCCAGCGTGGTGGCGGCAACTACTCCAGTTCAGAAAACCGCGAGTGCGAACACGCAGAATTCCGCCACCCCAGCGTCGTCACGATCTTCGATCGTTGCGCCCTCGCAGAATGTTGGCGCACCGCCGATCAGCAGCACGTCCATGAATGGAATGCCTAGAAACGTTATCCCCGGGAGCGGGGCGATGCCTGCGCCGGTTTCCTCTGCGGCGAATTCCCAATCCCGTCGCGAATCTGCGGGGCCACAACACATCGCTTCCGGAGAAATTTCAAACGTTCATGCCACACCGGCTTCGGGCACAGGAGGCCCCGAGATTGGTCTGGCTGCGCCTCACGAGTTGGAGAGCACTTCGTCGAAGCTGCAGAACGGGATTACGACGGAATTGTTCCAGTTACATTTTTCCTCGGCCAATACTTCGGCGTTGTCTTCCTCTTCTTCGGCTTCATCTACTTCGATCGTGCCGCCAGTTTCCGCGGGAATTCCAGCGGGGGCGGGGCGCGCAGGTCCGGATTCCAGCGGCACGCAGACTACCGCCAGCGCTGAACCCAATCACTCCCCAGGGAATATCAATCCTGCGAGCGGCGCACAGGGCAAAGACTCAGGGTCGAGTGATAGCGCGGCGGAACAGTCTGGGGCAGGGCCGTCTGGGACAGGACAGTCCGGAGTGCAGCAGTCCGGGGACGAGCAATCCTTTCGCAAGGATCTGACGGCGGTGGCAACGTCACCCACGGCGGCACAGCCGGTGATGCCGCAGCTCGCAGCAACGGCCATTCCAGGAGACACCGCAGGGCCGCCCGGAACGAGTCCGGCTGCGAATCCGGCCCCAAAGTCAGGTACTGCCGGGGTGCCGGCCTCTGATTCATCTTCATCCAGTCCGATGGCAACGGGAGAATCCCCGCTCCCCCCTGCAGTGGGCCCGGTGCAAATGGCACAAATGGTCAGCCGCGCTGCTCAATCCGAGATGCGAATTGGCTTGACCACGTCCGCGTTCGGCAACGTCGAAGTGCGTACTCAGATTCGTGCCAACGACGTGGGACTTGCCATTGGAAGCGAACGCGGCGACCTGCGGTCCCTGCTGGCCAACGAACTCCCGGGCGTCGCCAACCGGTTGCAGGAACAGAGTTTGCGGTTGAGCCAGGTGAACTTTCACGAAACCTCCGCATTTTCGGGAGGCTCGTCTTCGGGAGGAAACCCGGGAGGAGATTCGCAGCGACGTTTCTTTACCCAACCCGCCCCAGTTCCGCCGCCGGTGACGGAGACTTCGCCGGAAACTTTTTCAGCAGCCGGAAACATAGAAAGTTCCAGAAGCCGTCACGCCGGCCTTAGCGTTTTGGCGTGAAGTCAGGATACTCGTCGTGAGCACAACACCGATCACTCCCACACCAGCCCCGGTCAGTACCACTCCAACTTCAGGCGCGGGGCTGCCCAGCGGGCAGAGCCTAAACAATATGTTTCTACAGCTGCTGGTGGCGCAATTGCAGAATCAGGATCCTCTCGATCCCTTGGATCCTTCGCAATTCGTAGGGCAACTGGCGCAGTTCAGCGAACTCAGCGAGGTCACGTCGATCTATACCTTGCTGCAGCAATTCACGACGCCATCGGCAACCGCGGCTTCCGCTTCCCCGGGAACAGCCTCGCCGGCCATTGGCGGAACGGCGAGTCCGGCGAGCAGTTCAGCGACGGCGGCTGCGGCTTCCGCAATCTCTGCCGTTCACGGCGCCGCGGCGGCACAGATTCGATGAGCTTCATTTCGATGAGCTTATTTAGGACGGGCTTATTAGCATGAGCTTTCGCAGGATGCAAATTCACGCGGTGAGCATTCGCAGGAATTTCGCAGGAATTAAAGAAGCACAGAATTTTTCGAGGAGGATTCTAGAATGCCGAATTTTTCGATTCCACTTTCCGGGCTGACCGCCGAATCCACGGCGCTGTCCGCCATCGCCAACAACCTGTCCAACCAGAACACGACGGGGTACAAGGACACGAGTGTCCTTTTTAGTGACCTGTTCTATCAAAGCCTGGGGACAACCGGTTCCGGCGATCCGATTCAAGAGGGGGCTGGCACGCAGGTCAGCTCGATGCCCTCCCTATTCACCCAGGGCAGCGTCAGTTCCACGGGCGTGCCCACGGACGTAGCCATCCAAGGCTCCGGGTTTTTTGCGGTCGAGCAGAACGGGATCACCAGCTATACCCGCGCGGGAGACTTTTCCCTGGACCAGAATAATTATCTCGTGACCAGCCTGGGACAGCAGGTGCTCGGCTATCCCGCGGTCAACGGCGTAGTCAATTCGGGGACGGCGATCGGGCCGCTGCAGCTGGGAACTGGAACCATCAGCCCACCCACGGCAACGACGAATGTGACGGTGACTACCAACCTGAACGCTTCGGCCAATCCCGGCGACACTTTTTCCACGCCGGTTACGGTGTACGACTCGCTGGGCGCGAGCCACATTCTGACTTATACCTACACCAACACCGCGCCGGGGGCATGGAATTATTCCATCACCATTCCGGCCGCCGATGTGGGTGCGGTAGGAAATCCGGTGGTGCTGCAGGCGGGAACGCTGGCTTTCGACAGCGGCGGCAATCTCATCACGCCGCCGGCGAATGTGGCCGCCATCCCCGTGGGCCCCTTGGCCGATGGCGCCGCGAATATGTCCTTTAACTGGCAGCTATACAATAACGGAGTCGGCCAGCTGACCCAGGTGGCGGGGCCGAGCGCGACCACCGCCATCACCCAGGATGGATCGAGCGCGGGCTCGCTGGTCGACTTCACCATCGGGTCCGACGGTACGGTTACCGGCTCGTTCAGCAACGGCAAGACGCAAGCCCTGGGCCAACTCGCGCTGGCCTCGTTCGCCAATAACAACGGGTTGCAGCTGCAGGGCAATACCGACTTCGCCCCCACCCTGGCCTCCGGTTCACCCGTGATCGGAATCCCGGGCACCGGCGGTCTGGGTACACTTTCCGGGGGCGCGCTCGAGCTCTCCAACGTCGACATCGCCACCGAGTTCGCCAACCTGATCGTCGCCCAGCGCGGTTTCGAAGCCGACGCGAAGGCCGTCACGACCTTTGATCAAATTACGCAGGACACGATCAATCTGAAGCAGTGAGCAGTTGTCAGCCATGCAGAGTGCAACCGTCTCCGGGCGCGAAAAAGCGCCGGAGACGATTGACTCAATGAAAGCTTCCTCATGAGATTCCGCTGATCAATTACATCATCCCGACGCAGCGATTTTATTGCGCTGCGGCGGTTGCCGATTTGAGCGGCGCAAGCAGATGATTCTGAACGCTTGTTGTTGAAGTGGTTGGCCGTCTTGAGTTAGCCCTCCCCTCTGTGCTGTCCCACGGTGCTCGAATTGCTTCGTTCCGAGAAGCATGCCCGAAGAATCAAAGCGCGCTAACAATGGGGGCAAATCCCGCAGCCGCGCGGTTCCTTTCCTTCTTTTAGGGATCGTTCTGACGGCCGTGGCGGGATGGTTTTGGCACCAGGCGGGCGGAGAATCCACGGCGCAGGCGCATGTGGGGCCAGCCGTGAAATCCACCATGCACCTGGACACGTTTGTGATGAACCTGGCGGATTCTGACCAGCACTCGTATCTGCGGATTGGAATTGACTTGGGGCTGAATGGCGCACCGAAACGAGGAGAAGAACTGCCGGTGGCACGGGTGCGGGACACGATTCTGGGGGTGCTGGCTCTGGCCAAGGTCAATGACCTGCTGACGGCGGAGGGAAAGAACCGGCTGAAACAGGATCTGCTGCACGCGCTGACGGAGCGCGTTCCGGAACTTGGAGTCGAGGAAGTGTACTTCACGGAATTTCTGATCCAGCGTTGAGCTGCTCGAGCGTTGAAGCTTGAGCGCAGAAATGAGAATCCATGGCCAGCGCAGTGGAAGTGAATCCGGCGCCCGCGAACCCCGTCTCGGTTGCGTCTGAGGGCCCTGGCCAGCGGCTGGAAAATTCAGCCGCGGCGGCGGACAAAGGCATCGACGAAACCCGCTGGCGGCCGCTGCTCGGCTTGCCCGGGCAGCTCACGGTGGACCTGCCCCTGCCCGATTTCACGGTTGCGGATCTGTTGCAGATGGCAGTGGGCTCGGTGATGAGGACCGGCTGGCAGGTGGCCCGGGATGTCCCGCTGCGGGTCAACGGCACCCTGATTGGATGGAGCGAATTTGAAGCGGTCGGCAACCGGCTGGCGGTCCGGCTGACGGAACTGGCGTGAAGGCTGGACCGGATCGGCGCGGGACCGACTGGGTGCGCGGCCCGCGAATCGATATTGCTTAAAGTTATAACAAAATCGAGAGTGAGATCGAGATCGAGGGCTCGAGAGATCGAGGGCTCGAGAGATCGAGGGCTCGAGAGATCAGGGCTCGAGAGCTAACGGAAATGACCAGATGACCACTGAGACGCTTCCCTTCTTCGCGAGTCCCTGGTGGCTGCGCGCGCGCGCCCTGTGGCAGCGGGTGTCGCGGCTGAGCCGCCGGACTCCACGCCGTCTGCGCCTGCGGGAAACCCTTCCCCTGGGGGAACATCGCTTTGTGGCGGTGATCGAATTTGAGCGCAGGCGCCTGCTGATCGGGGGCACGCCTTCGTCGCTGGTGCTGCTGGCGCATCTGGGCTCCGATCCCGCAGATACAGGAGAGGATCCATCCGGATTCGCGGAAACCCAAGCTGTCCAGTCTGCAGGAACCGAGATCGAGGGCTTCGCGCTCGCGGAGCGCGAAGAAGAAAAGCGAAGCGAAGAAGGAAAGCGGGAAGCCCTTTGAGCGTGCACATTCCAGGGCGGCGGGTGGTGAAGGTGGTGGGAGCGCTGGTGGCTTTCTCGGCGGGCGCGGCCCGGGCAGCGACCACCGCTCCGCGTCCGGTGCCGGGCTTGCCCTGGAGCGGGCCGGCGGGAAGCTCGGGCTCGGTGCCATGGAACATCGTGGTGCTGCTGACCTTGCTGACCCTGCTGCCGGCGCTGCTGGTGGCCTTGACTCCCTTCGCGCGCCTGCTGGTGGTTTTTCATTTTCTGCGCCAGGCACTCGGCACCCAGACCGCTCCCAGCAATCAGACCCTGATTGGCCTGTCGCTGGTGCTGACTTATTTCCTGATGCAGCCGGTGGGCGCAACCATTTATCAGACGGCGGTGGTGCCCTTCGAGCAAGGGCACGGGGACGCGCTCGATGCGCTGGGCCGGGGCGCGCCGCCCCTGCGGCATTTCATGCTGAAGTACACGCGGGAAAAAGATCTGGCGCTGTTTCTCGAGCTGGCGCAGATGCCGCCTCCGGCGCGCGCCGAGGACTTGCCCATGCGGGTGGTGGTGCCGGCCTACATCGTCTCGGAGCTGAAGACGGGATTCCAGATTGGCGCGGCGCTGTTTCTGCCGTTTCTGGTGATTGATCTGGTGGTGGCGGCGGTGACCACTTCGATCGGGATGCTGCAGCTGCCGCCGGTGGTGATTTCGACGCCACTGAAGATTCTGCTGTTCGTGATGGTCGACGGCTGGAACCTGCTGATCGGGTCGCTGATGAAGAGCTTTGCCTGACCGGTGGAACAGAGAGATCAGCTCAATTTAGTTGAAGGCGGAAAAGGAAAACCAAATGGGCTCGGGACAAATCGTTGAAATTCTGCGGCACACGCTCGAAGCGGCTCTTTGGATGGGAGCACCGCTGCTGCTTGTCGCCACCGCGGTGGGGCTGGTGATCAACGTGGTGCAGGTGCTGACTTCGCTGCAGGACACCACCGTATCGACGGTGCCTCGGCTGTTTGCCGTGGCCGCTGCCGCGCTTGTGCTGATGCCCTGGATGACGCGCCGGATCACGCTTTTTACGGTACAGCTGTTTTCCGATTTCCGGCCGTTTCTGCGCTGAGCGGATCGGCTTCGCGGATCTTTCTTGGCTGATCCGGGCTGCATTGACTTTCGAGACGCCGACGAATTTGACGAATTTATGGATGGATTGCATTTGGACCAGTTGCTGGCGGCGGCAGTCTTCACCGGAGCCCGGGTTTCCGGACTGATGCTGTACTGCCCGTTTCTGAGCAGCGATGCCATTCCAGCGCCTTTGAAAGCGGCGCTGACTCTGCTGATCACGGCCTTGCTGTATCCGCTGCACGGTCCGGTGCAGATGGCGCTGGGAGGCTGGCAGTGGGCGGGAATCGCGCTGGGCGAAGTTTTCGTCGGGCTGCTGCTCGGACTGGCGGCGAATTTCCTGCTGGAGGCGCCGCTGCTGGCCGGGCAGATTCTGGGCGTGCAGATGGGCTATTCGCTGGCTACGCTTTTCGATCCCTCGACCCAAGCCGACACTCCGGTGCTGGCGGAATTCCACCGCCTGGCGGCGCTCCTGATTTTTCTCCAGATCAATGTGCATCACTGGCTGCTGCGCGCCCTGGCCCGCAGCTTTGTCTACCTGCCGGCGGGGTCTGCTCCGGCCACGCTGGCGGCGACTTCTGGATTGCTGCACGCGGCCGGCGGAATTCTTCTGGCCGGGGTGCAGATTGCCGCCCCGGCGCTCGCAGCCACGCTGATCGCCGACGCCGTGCTGGGATTTCTGGGCAAGGCTTCGCCCAGCCTGCCGGTGCTGTTCATCGGGCTGGCGGTGAAAAACCTGCTGGGACTGGCGGTGCTGATCGGGGTGGTGGCCTATTGGCCGCAAAGTTTCGCGCGGCGCTTTGCGGATGCGGTGGCGCTGGGAGAACACCTGCTGCACTTGGCGCGCTGAAGCGGGCGCCGAACTGGACTAGACGAAGAGCAAAAAAAGAAAGCCATGCCTGAGCAGAACAAGACCGAGAAAGCAACCCCGCGGCGGCGGCAGAAGGCGCGCGAGCAGGGGCAAGTCGCGCGCAGCCGCGATCTGGTGGCCGGGGTCGGCACGATCACTGCGGTGTTGCTGTTGTCGTGGCAGCTGCAGGCCTTCGCCGGAAACTGGCGAGCCTTGCTGCGCGGCGAGCTAGAGGATGCGGCCGCCCAGGGGGAACAACTGGTTCCGGTATGGCGTGATCATCTGGATGTATTTCGGGGAGTGGTTCTAGCCGCTGGCTTGAGCTGGCTGCTGGCGACCATCAGTGGACTGGCCCAGGGCGGGCTGGTGATCGCGCCCACGGCGCTCGCTCCCAATCTGAGCCGGCTGAATCCCGGGTCCAAGCTGGGACAGTTGTTTTCGCTGAGCGCGTTGAGCCGGCTGCTGAAATCCCTGCTGCCCGCGGGACTGATCGTCTATTTCGGCGTGGCCGTGGTGGCACGGGACTGGTTTCTTCTGCCCGCTTTGCTGCACGCCCGCCCCAGCGCCGTGCTGGCCTTTGCCGGCAGCCACGTGCTCGAAGTGGCCTGGAAAGCCTCGCTCGCGTTGCTCGCCTGGTCGGCTGCCGACTACATGCTGGAACGCCAGCGCCACGAAAACGAATTAAAGATGAGCCGCCAGGATCTGCGCGACGAGTTCAAGGAGACGGAAGGCAATCCCGCAGTAAAGCAGCGCATCCGGCGGTTGCAGCGCCAGGCCCGGCGCCGCCGCATGTTGAAAGACGTGGAGCGGGCGGCCGTGGTGGTCACTAACCCCACGGAATTTGCCATCGCGCTCGAATACCGCGTTGATATGGACGCGCCCGTGGTGGTGGCCAAAGGCCGCGACCTGCTGGCGGCGCAAATTAAAGAAGCGGCGCGCTGGCACGACATTCCCCTGGTCGAAAACCCGCCGCTGGCGCACGCCCTCTACCGCGCCGTGGAAGTAGGGCAGGCCATTCCTCCGCAACTTTATACCGTGGTCGCCGAGATTCTGGCTGCCATCTGGCGGGCCCAGGCGCGAGCCGGGCAAACGGCGGCCGCGCCTTCCGCCATGGCCGCCGCGCCGGGGAGGGTCTGAGCCATGCCCGCGAAGACCTCTGCCAGCCCGGCCACGGCGACCCCCGCCGTCAAGGCCGTGCCCGCCGAATGGATCATGCCCATCGCCGCCGTGGGCCTGATCTTCGTGATGCTGGTGCCGATTCCGAGCCTGCTGCTCGATCTGCTGCTGGCGGTGAGTATGACCGCTTCGGTGCTGGTGCTTTTGTCGGCCCTGCAGATTCTGCGCCCGGCGCAGTTTTCCGTTTTCCCCAGCTTGCTTCTTCTGCTGACTTTGTTCCGGCTGTCCCTGAACCTGGCTTCCAGCCGCCGCATTCTGCTGCACGGCAACGAAGGCGTGGGCGCGGCGGGACAGGTCATTCAGGCCTTCGGGCAGTTCGTGGTGGGCGGCAACTATGTGGTGGGCTTTGTTTTGTTCGTGGCCTTGATCGCCATTCAATACATCGTGGTCGCCCACGGCGCGGTGCGCACCGCCGAGGTTACGGCGCGCTTCACCCTCGACGCCATGCCGGGCAAGCAGATGGCGATCGACGCCGACCTGAATGCCGGGCTGATCAACGAAGCCCAGGCGCGTGCGCGGCGGGAAACCATCGCCCACGATGCCGAGTTCTACGGCGCCATGGATGGGGCCGCGCGCTTCAACCAGCGCGACGCCATTGCCACCATTCTCATCACCGCTATCAACATCATTGCGGGATTCCTGATTGGCGTTTTCCAGCTCGATATTCCCTTCCGCGAGGCGCTCCGCACCTACACCGTGCTGACCGTCGGCGACGGCCTGGTCACCATGATCCCGTCTCTTCTCGTTTCGATGGCCGGTGGCATGGTGGTGACCCGGGCCTCTTCCGACGCGTCGCTTTCAGTCGATGTAGGCCGCCAGCTGCTTTCGCGGCGCCGTCCCCTGCTGATCGCCTCTGGAGTCATGCTGGCTCTGGGGGCCATCCCGGGAATGCCGAAAGTCTCCTTCTTCCTGCTGGCGGCGGGAACCGGCTTTCTGGCCTGGCGCGCTCCGCAGACCGCAGCCGAATCGCCCACCGCGGCTGCCTCCGCTGCCGCCGCCTCCGGAAAGAAGCCAGAAAAAGACGCAGCCGAAGATTGGCTGAAGCTCGACGAACTCAGCCTCGAAGTGGGCTACAACCTGGTGCCCATGGTCGACCAGAACCAGGGCGGACAACTTCTGGCGCGGGTGAAGGCGCTGCGGCAGAACCTGGCCCAGCAGCTGGGCTTCATCGTGCCTCCGGTACACATCACCGACAACGTGCGGCTCAAGCCGCGGGAGTACACCATCTCGCTCCGCGGAGTCGAGGTGGCCCGCTGGGAAATGTACCAGGACCACCTCATGGCCATCAGTTCGGAGGGCACGCCGCGCCCGCTGGCGGGCACTCCTACGAAAGAACCGGCCTTCGGCGTGGCCGCGCTGTGGATTCCGGCGGCGCTGCAGAATCAGGCTTTGGCTTCCGGATATGCCGTAGTCGATCAGACTTCGGTGCTGGCCACGCATCTGGCCGAAGTCGTCAAGCAGCACGCCCACGAACTGCTGAGCCGCCAGGAAGTGAAGCGTCTGCTCGACCGGCTGGCGGAGAGCCATCCCAAGCTCGTCGAAGAACTGGTTCCCAAGCTTCTAAGTCTGGGCGACGTGCAGAAAGTACTGCAGCAGATGCTGCGCGAGCAGGTCTCGATCCGCGACCTGCCCACCATCCTCGAGGCCCTGCTCGATACCGCCGCCACCACCAAGAATCCGGTGCTGCTGGTCGAGGCTGCGCGCCAGGCCCTGGGCCGGGCGCTGGTGCGGCCGCTGCTTTCAGACACCGGAGGCCTGCGCGTGGTCACGCTCGACCACGCGCTCGAAGAAGAGCTGGGACGCGCTTTCAGCGGCCAGGCCTCCGCCAGCAGTTCCGCGACCCTGCAACCACCCTTTGCCCGCCGCATTCTCGAGGGCCTGCGCCGCCTGGCCGGCGACCAGCTGGCGGTGGCCAGTCCGGTGCTGCTCTGTGCGACCCCGGCGCGCTATCACCTGAAGCGTTTGCTCGAGCCCTTTCTGCCCAAGCTGGTGGTGCTTTCGCCGCTCGAGGTGCCGCCCGTGGTCGAAGTGCAGGCGGTGGGAGTGTTGCGATGAAAGACAATTCCGGGAAAAAAGACAAGGGCGAAAACGAGCGCGACGAGAACAACGAAAAAAGGGACGAGAACAGGGACCAGGGAAGTGAGAAGCCGGTCATGAGCAAGAGTACAGCGCGAGCTTACAGCGTCTGGCAGGACAAAGAAGAACGCGAGCGCATCCTGCTCGAGCAGTTGCCCCAGGTGCGCTATCTGGCGCGCCGCATCCATGAACGGCTGCCCCGGCACGTGCCCCTCGACGACCTGGTGCATGCCGGAGTGATTGGGCTGATCGATGCGCTCAACAAGTTTGATCTCTCGAAGCATGTGCAGTTCAGCTCTTATGCCAAGTTCCGCATCCGGGGAGCGATCCTCGACAGCCTGCGCGAAATGGATTGGGGACCGCGCGAGTTGCGCCGCAAGGCGCGCAAAATCGAAGAAGCGCACCGCAAGCTCAGTCTGGCGCTGAACCGCGCCCCCAGCGAAAGTGAAATGGCCGCGGAGTTGAGCCTCGAACTCAAGGAATTCCAGCTGCTGCTGGGCGAACTCGACGGCCTCGAAGTGGGCAGCCTGCGGGTGGAGTCTCCCTGGGACGGCAAAGAAGAAGACCTCTGCGACTACCTGCCAAACGCTCCCGAAGACACTCCGTTTTTCCGTTGCCTGCGCACGGAGATGAAGGAACTGCTGGCCCGGGTGATTGCCGAGCTGCCACACAAAGAGCAGCAGGTGCTTTCGCTCTACTACTTTGAAGAGCTGACCATGAAGGAAGTCGGGGCGGTGCTGGGGATCGGGGAATCGCGGGTTTCCCAGGTGCACTCCCTAGCCGTGGTGCGGCTGCGGGCGCGGCTCGAACAACTGATGAGCGCCGGAGGCGGGATGGCCCGGGCGGCCTCGTCCGGCAGAAACGGCTGAGGGGTGGTCTCGCACTGGGGGGATCGGCACTGTATATCGATTAGTATCGATATAGATATACATACACAGGGACAGGGACATAGACAAGGATCGAGATGGAAAAAGTCCTCAACCAGCAGGAAATCGATGCCATGGTGCGCGCCGCCCGCAGCGGCGGCGGTGGCGCCCCGCAGGCTGCGAGCGAGTCCGTGGTCGAACCCTGGGACGTGCGCCGCGCCGGCCAGATCGGGCGCGACCAACTGCAGGCCATCACCGCGTTGCACGAGGGGTTTGCCCGCAGCCTGACCCATGCTCTGGGCGCGTACCTGCGCACCGCCTTTACGGCCACGCTGGTGTCGGCCGAGCACCTCAGTTACCGCGAGTTCCTGCAAAGCGTCCCGGAAACCACCTATCTGGCTTCCTGCCGGCTGGAGCCGGTGGAAACGAATTGCGCTCTGCAACTGGACTTAAAGGTGGCTCTGCCGATCATCGATTTGTTGCTGGGCGGCAAGGGCAACTCCATCACCGCCACCCGCGAGCTCACCGAAATCGAGGAACAAATCCTCGAGAGCGTGGCCCGCATTGTGTGCCGCGAGCTGGGGAAGGCGTGGCAGGCTCTTGCCCTGGAAGTGTCCTTTGAGGAGCGCCTGAAAACTTCCGAAGCGCAACGGCTGATGCCTCCGGAAGAAAAAACCCTTTCGCTGAACTTTGAAGTGACCATGCCGGAAGTGCGCGGAGGATTGAATCTGGCGGTGCCGGCCGCAGTCTCGAATGCATTGCTGCGGAAGATTTCCGTCGGCTGGAGCCACCGCCGGCCCCCGGGACAATCCGACGCGCGGCGGCGTCTGATGCGCTGTCTGCTGGACTGTCCGTTTCCGGTGGAACTTGGCGCCGGC
The DNA here is from genome assembly GCA_963719575.1 of uncultured Acidobacteriaceae bacterium. Classification (GTDB taxonomy): domain Bacteria; phylum Acidobacteriota; class Terriglobia; order Terriglobales; family Acidobacteriaceae; genus Sulfotelmatobacter. Next base: position 601,153 of record CAVRCN010000009.1, on the reverse strand, counting down.
GGCATGCGCGCCGCGATCGCGGATTTAGCTGCGCTGGCTCCCGGCAAGCTGATGTTATTTGCCCGGAGCGCCGCTGCGCCCGCCGCGCTTTTCATTGCGGGCGCCGAAATGTTCCAGGCGGTGCCGGCGCGCTGCGGGCGCTCGCGGGCCGCACATGTGGTCGAACACGCGGCGGAGGCTGGATCGCCTTCGCGGCAGTTGAACTCCGCACCATCGAACCCCCAGCCCGAGGGCGCTTCCGGCAAGGACGCGCCTGGCAAAAGCGAACCAGGAAAGAGTGAATCAGGAAAGGAGAGTTCCAGATCATGACCACGGCCGCGGTTTCCCCTCGACTCGATCCCGGCATCTTCGTGCAGGCCTGGGCGGAAAGTTTCTCGCAAGTTCTCAGCCAGATCGCAAGCACGCCGGTCCCTTGTGCCGCAATCGCGGAAGCCGCCGACCTGCCCTCCGCCGCCGCCAACGATATATGGATCGTCTGCACCTGCTCGGGGGCGCTGCGCGGAGAAATGAGTTTCCGCATTCCTGTGGCTTCCGCCGTGCGCCTTGCGCAAAGATTCATGAGCGAGGCAGAAGGCTCCGAAACCGAACCTGCGATTACCGAAACTTCGATAACCGAAACTCCGATTACCCAGGAACACGCCGAAGCGGTGGTTGAATTTCTCCGCCAGGTCGCAGGCCTGGTTGCCAGCACGATCCAGCCGCGCTGGGGTGAAGTGCAGTTTCGTCTGGATCCTGCCGTGGGAGCGCCTTCCTGGCCAGCCTCCTCAACTTTCTGGCTGCGTGCCGGCGCCGAAAATTCGCCGCCGCTGCTGCTGGAATTGCAAATGAGCGCGGCCCTGGCCGCCGGATTACGTGCCGGGCAAGCGGAGGCGGCGCAGCCCAGCCCCTCGTTGCCCGCGGCGCGCGTGCCCGAGAAAAACAGCAGCCAGCTCGCGAGCTTGATGGATGTGGAGTTGGCCATGACTCTGCGTTTCGGCAGCCGGCGCTTGCCGCTGCGCGAGATTCTCGAATTTTGCCCGGGTACGGTGGTTGAACTCGACCGCCAGGTGGATGAGCCGGTCGATCTGCTGCTCCATGGAAAACTGGTGGCGCGCGGCGAGGTTGTAGTCGTGGACGGAAATTACGGCTTGCGGGTAACTGAAGTTGTGCCCGCGGGCAACTAAATGCGAAGGGCGGAATCGTGAGCGTTGATTTGAATCCGTGGAGCTTAAAACAGTGGAGTTTGGGACAGTATAGGTCGTGGCGTGCCTACTGGGAGAAGCGGGCGCCGAGCTGCGGGGATTCCGGCTGCCGGCATCCGCGGACGCTCTTGCGCCGGATGCGCAGCCGGCCTCTGGGAGTTCGCCTGCACGGCGTTTGGTACTGCATGCCTGAATGTCTGGAACATGCGGTCGCCAACCTGCTGCGGCCGCCGCGGTCTGCCAAGAGCCGGGTTCCGGCTGCCCATCGCATCCCGCTGGGGCTGATTTTGCTGTCCCAGCAGCAACTCCTCCCCGAGCAGCTGAGCGCGGCGCTCGACGCGCAACGCCTGGCGGGCACCGGCAAGATCGGCTACTGGCTGCAGCGCATGGAATTCATCACCGAGCCCCAGCTCACCTCGGCGTTGGCTCGGCAGTGGTCTTGTCCCGTGCTGCGAAGCGGTCCCACCGTGCTTGCCCTGCACCGCGTACCGGAAATTCCCATGCTCTTGCTAGAGTCTCTGCGCATGATCCCGGTACATTTTGTGGAAGCTACCGCGACCCTGCACGTGGCTTTTGCCGAGGGCATCGATCACAGCGTGCTCTATACCATCGAGCAGATGCTCGACTGCCGCACCGCACCTTGCCTGGTCGGCGCCACAGTCCTCGAGCAGAGTCTGCTGGCCTTGCTCGAGCACCGCGGACGCTGCGAAGTGGTGTTTGACCGCGTCGCGGACCTTGCCGAATTCGCGCGTGTCCTGCGCAGTTATGCCCACCGGCTGTTGGCTTCCGGGATCCGCATGGCTCCTTGTGGATCCTACGTCTGGCTCCGTCTGGAGCGCTCTTCCCGCCCCCCGGTGAACCTCCTGCTTCGCACTCCCCCCGTCGAGTCTTTCAACGCGGCATCGCCTTGAATGTCGGCCCATCCCTCTTCGGCCCTTCCCTCTAAAGTCCTACCCCAACCTGCCGATGAAAGCTACGTCACCTACACAAGCGCCTTGGTGGCGACCATCGGCATCGGGCGCCGTAGTCGAGAACTCTGCATCCGAGAACTGCAAGGATCATCCGCACCATGGACAGCATTCGCGCTCTCATCGTGGACGATTCGTCGGTGATGCGGAAAATCGTGGAACGCTCCTTGCGACAGGCAGGTATCAACATTTCGCAAGTGGTCGAAGCAGGGAATGGGGCTGAGGCCCTGGGAGCGTTACGAGATAACAAAGTAGACCTCATCCTTTGCGACATCAATATGCCGGTGATGGACGGTCTCGAATTCGTGAAACAATTGGCCACGGTGGAAAATGCCAAAGGGGTCCCGGTAGTGATGATCACAACCGAAGGCAGCGAAGCGCACGTGGTGCAGGCCCTCTCCGCCGGCGCTCGCGGCTATATTCGCAAGCCTTTCACGCCCGATCAGGTCAAAGAGCACGTGCTTCCCGTGCTGGCGAGGAAATCATGAGCACCGGTGCAGCTCCGGCTTCCGGCCCGGGACGCGAGTCCTGGGGCCCGCTGTTGCAGCTGGCGGCGCAGGAGGTTTTTGACACCATGCTGGGTTCCGGGCTCACCGTTCCGCCGGAGCCCGCGCCGGAAGAAGGGCTCGATATCACCGCCATGGTGGGGCTCGCCGGCCAGTTGTGCGGAGTCATCACCATCCGCTGCAGCGGCAATTCGGCGGAAGCGATGGCTGCGCGACTGCTTGGCACCGAACCCGACCAGGCGAGCCACGAAATGTGGGACGCGATTGGTGAAATCTGTAACATGGTGGCTGGCAACTTCAAGAATAAGATCACCGGCCTAGGCGACGGCTGCATGCTTTCCATACCCACGGTGATCACGGGCGGAAACTACCGGCTTCACTCTGTCGCCGATGAAGCGGCTCTGCACACGGCGATGGCGTTTGACGGCGCACCCGTAATTATTTCGTTGCAGGTTCACAGCTAAAGTCTGAGTCTGGGACTTCCCAGCTTGAGGCCGGAAGAATTTGCCGGGACGCGGATCTTCTCCCGGCAAGATCTGCTCCACCTAGCAGTTCAGAATCCTCTTAAGCGCGGCTTTGGCTTCGCTCTCCTGTTCCTGTCCAAGCACTTGCACTCATTTCTTGACTGCGACCGCATTTCTCCGTTGGTCTCTGGCGTGCTTCAGCAAAGGCAGGAGCACACAACGTGGACAGCGGATATTACGCAGCATGCGCAGGATTTGCGGCTCAGTCCCAGGCCCTCGAACTGGTCGCACACAATCTGGCCAATCTCGGGACTACGGGCTATCGCGGGCAACAGGCAACGTTCCGCTCGCTGGTGGCGGGCGGAGCCTCGGTGTCACGGAACGCCTTGAACGCCGCAGTCAACAACTATGGCGTGCTGGGCGGCAGCCGCGTCGACCTGAGCCCGGGCAGCACGGTGGCCACGGGGAATCCTCACGATCTCAGCATCGCCGGCGCCGGCTTCTTTACGGTACAGACGGCGCAAGGCGTGCTCTACACGCGCAGTGGAAGTTTTCATGTCACTTCTGACGGAAAGCTGGTCACTCCGGAAGGTGATGCCGTGCTCGGCGAGAAGGGGCCTGTAAGCGTTCCGAACGGAGCCTTCGCGGTCAGTTCTGATGGGACCATCTCGGTCGACGGCGCCATAGTCGATCAACTTCGGCTGGCGGAGTTTTCTCACGATACGAATCTCACGGCGGCGGGAAATTCGTTGTACAGTGCGCCCCCGAACTCCTCTCTGCCGCCGGCAAATTCTTCGGTGCGTCAGGGCATGCTCGAAAATTCGAACGTCAGCCCGGTGCTGGCCGTGGTTGACCTGATTTCTGTCCAGCGCAATGCCGATCTTCTGGCGCACGCCATGACCGTGTTCGACAGCCAGTTTAACCAGACCGCGGTGCAGGATCTGCCACGGGTCTGAGCGCAGCGGGTATCAGCGCGTATGACCGAAATCTGAGCGGAGGAAACCATGATTCGCGCACTTTACACGGCAGCCAGCGGAATGGTGGCGCAGGAACTGAACCTCGACAACATCGCCAATAACCTGGCGAACTCGAGCACCGTGGGCTTTCGCAGCCGGCGGCTGCAATTCGAAGACCTCATTTACCAGAACCTGATCATGCCCGGGGCCGCCGCTTCGCAACAAACCACGGTGGTGGCCGGACTGCAGGTCGGACTGGGCACGCGTTCCGCGGCTTCCGAAGTGACGCAGTTGCAAGGAGATTTCACCCAGACCGGAAACCCGCTGGACCTCACGATTCAGGGCGCGGGATTTTTCCAGGTGCTGCTGCCGGACGGGCAAACTGCCTACACCCGCGCCGGAAGTTTCCATCTCGACGCGCAGGGCAATCTGGTGACGCAGGATGGAAACCCGGTGCAGCCCTCGATCACGATTCCTCCCGGCGCGACGTCGGTGACCGTGGCCCTGGACGGAACCGTGAGCGTGACTCTGCCGGCCCAAACCGCGGCGCAGCAGGTGGGAACGCTGCAGCTGGCTCTGTTCAACAATCCCGGAGGTCTGAACAGCACGGGCAGCAATCTTTTTCTGGCGACGACCGCGTCCGGCGATCCCATCATCGGACCGCCCGGGGGCAGCGAAGGATTGGGGACGATTGTGCAGGGGATGCTCGAGCAATCGAATGTCAGTGTGGTCGATGAATTCGTCAACATGATCGTCGCGCAAAGATCGTACGAAGCCAATTCGCGGGTGGTGAACTCCGCGGATCAGATGTTGCAGGACATTAATCAGCTGGGACGCTAGAAACGCAGGCTGACAACGACGCTGGTATCGCGCGCTTGAAGTCTTGGACGCAATACCTGACGTAAAACCTGGGGATGGCAGGAAAGCAGGCAGGTGAAGCTCATGCGGCGAATTGGAATTCTAAGTGGCTTGATGGTGCTCGCGTTCTCGTACCTTCCAGCGGCCGCCGCGCCCGTGCCCTGCACCGGGATCGGTATTCGCGCCGCCGCGGAAGTGGGCGATTCTGGCGTGTCGCTGGCGGACCTCTTGACCGCGGAAAGTTGTGCTGCGGTTCGGCACGCCGCCGCTTCGGTATGGCTTGGCGATTCCCCACGCCCCGGCAGCTCGCGCGTATTCGAAGGCAGCGAGATTCGCCGGGCGCTTGAGCAGCTAGCGTTGGCTGCTCCGATCGGCGAAACAGTGGCGGATGCCCGTCCTGCCGAACACGCCGTTCCTGAACATATGGTTCCCGCGAGCATTGTTCCTGAGCGAATTGTAGTTCGCCGCGCCGGCGCAAGAGCTTCGTGTGCGGAAATCACGGACTTCATCTCCCGAAGCCTTCGCACGCGGATGCCAATCGATGCATTCCAGGCTGCCGGTTACAAACCCGCCGGATTCCAAAATCTTCCGCGCGAACTGGACTGTGGCCGGGCAAGCCGAGTTCCGCCAGGCGCTCCGCTGGAGCTTACCAGGGTCTTCTGGGATCCAGCACTTCGGGGCTGGGAATACTCGCTGCGCTGTGTCCATGCCGGCGATTGTGTGCCCTTCCTGGTTCGCCAGATCCTGGCCGCCGCCAATTCTGCCCGAACTTCGCCGCCGGGGTCGGATGTGCGTCTCCAGAAAGACAAGCCCCAGCCGGCAAACGCGCCGCTGGCCGTGCAGGTGGGCCAGACCGCAACTCTGTTCTGGGAGCAGGACGGGATTCGCGCCGTGCTGCCAGTGACCTGTCTCGATCGCGGCTCGGTCGGAAGTCTGGTCCGGGCCCGCACCAAGAACGGAAATCGAATTCTGCGGGCCGAAGTGGTGAGCGCGGGAGTTCTGCGCGCCGCGCTGTGAAAAGCAGCGGGAGAGAAACCGGAATGATCTGGCGAGACCTGATCTCGAGGGATAGACGGAGGATTCTCTTCCTGGCGGCTCTTCTTTTTCTTACTCCTGTGCTGGACGGGCAGGAAAAAAGCAAAAGCAAAGACGACAAACAAAAAGACAAGGCGCGGGACGGGTTGGCGGATTATCTCCGGAAGGTCTCAGTGAACGCGTCGGCCGCGACGCCCGGCACTCTCGGCAGTCTCTGGACCGACAACGGGCGCCTGGCCAACATGGTGGCTGACTACAAAGCCTCGCGAGTGGGCGACCTGGTAACCATCAACGTGACGCAGAATCTTTCCGCCAGCAGCGGGGGCAACGTGGCCACCAACCGCGCCTTCTCCGCCAGTTCCGGCATCACCGCGCTTCCCGGACAGCTCAAGACCGCAGGCGTTGCCAACTTATTCTCGCCCAATTCCACGCAGGCACTGACGGGCAAAGGGCAGGCCACGTCGCAAACTTCTCTGAGCACGACGCTCACGGGACGCGTGGCGGCCGTGCTTCCGAGCGGGACCCTGGTGGTCGAAGCCGAGCGCGAAATCATGATGAACCAGGAGCACGAGACCGTGATCCTGCGCGGGCTGGTCCGTCCCGGGGATCTCGACGCCACCAATACGGTTCTTTCCAACAGCGTGGGCGACCTTGAAATCGAAGTCAAAAGCAAGGGCGTGATCAGCGAAAGTACACGCGCCCCGAACCCCGTTCTCAAGTGGATTCTGCGCATACTGAATTTCTAGGAGATGGCGATGCGGCAGCTTCGGTTTCGATTTCTGGTCTTTCTTCTGGCGTTCGTGCTTGCGTTCCTGGCGGCAACCGCGGCAGCCGACGGCACCAGCAGCGAAGGCGTTATCCACAAAGTGCTCATCCGCGACGTGGCCAGCGTGGAAGGAATCCGGAACAACTCGCTCATTGGTTACGGGCTGGTGGTGGGCCTGAGAGGTACCGGGGACAAGCAGCAGACTTATTTCACGATTCAGACTCTGGCCAGCATCCTGCAGCGCATGGGAGTCGAGATCCCGCCCGGCGTGCTGCAAACCACCGTCCAGGTCAAAAACGTAGCCGCAGTATTTGTGACTGCCAATCTGCCTCCGTTCGCGCGGCCCGGCATGCCGCTCGACGTTCTGGTTTCCTCGGCGGGAGACGCGCGCAGTCTGGAAGGTGGACTCCTGCTGCTGACGCCACTGTATGCCGCCGATGGCCAGGTTTACGCCGCTGCCCAGGGGCCTCTGGTGGTCGGCGGCTACAGCGTCGGTTCCGCGGCCAACTCCAAAACCGTGAACCACCCCACTGTGGGCAGTATCCCCAGCGGCGCTTTGATTGAGCGGGACAGCGCCCTCGATCTCGCCAAACTCGATCATCTCTCGCTGCTGCTGAATGAAGCCAGTTTCACCACCGCCGAAGCGGTCGCCGCCGCGATTAATCACGAACTGGCTGCTCCTGCCGCCTCCGTGGTGGACAGCCGCCGGGTGCAGATCGACGCGCCGCGGGCGGCCGCAAGCAACGTTCCCGCCCTGCTGGCGCGCATCGAGAATCTCGAAGTCAGCGTCACCCGCAAAGCCAAGGTGGTGGTCAATGAGCGTACGGGCACGGTCGTGCTCGGCAAGGATGTCCGCCTGGGAGCGGTTTCGATCCTGCATGGCACCTTCTCGATCGAGGTGATGACGACTTATGCCGTCAGCCAGCCCGGTCCTCTGAGCGGGGGGCAGACGGAAGTCGTGCCCCAGACCACGCTGAACGCCAATGAAACTCCCGCGCGCAACATTGAGTTGGGAGAAGGCGCCAGCGTGGAACAGCTGGTCATGCGCCTGCAGGCCATCGGCGCCACCGCCCGCGACGTGATTTCCATCCTGCAGGCCATCCAGGCTGCGGGCGCTCTCGAAGCCGACCTGGAGGTAATCTGAAATGACTTCTCTCACTTCGTCCGCTGCAGCCATGATTTCGCCAGATTTAGCCATGCCCGCCACTCCCCTGACCAGGGGCGCCAAGGCGGCGCGCGACTTTGAAGCGCAATTGATCGGCTCGCTGCTGGCCTCGTATGAAAAAACCTTCGCCACGCTTCCCGGAGAAAGCGAGATGGCGGGAAGCGACAACTACAACTACCTCGGCACCCAGGCGATGGCTTCGGCGCTGGCCGCCGGGGGAGGATTTGGCATAGCCGCGATGATTACCCGGAGTTTTGCGGAGCACGGAGGTAATGAGTGAAGCCCTTACTCCGAGGATTGGCCATTTCCTCCAATTCTCTAAAGGTTTCCGAACTCCTGCCGATACAAGAAGATGAACGATTTCGGCGCCCCATAACGTGGAGAAAACGCCCAAGAGAATTAAAGCTTTCTAACACTTCGCCGATAGTTCAATTGCAAGGGGAAACCCCAAGGCGAGGAGATCAACATGAGGATCGATTCCAACCAGAGCGGGCAGACCGTCTCCGAAAGCAACCAGCCAGCGGCCAGTGCGCAGAGAGCGGGTTCCAGCACCTTTCCGGAAAGTGGCAGGCTGGGCGTGAACTTGAACTCGAACGCGACCGAAGACCAGGCGCAGCTTTCCGGCACTCACGTGCTGGTCGAGGCGCTGGCCGCCGAGGCCGCCCAGTTGCCGGAAGTGGGGCAGGAAAAAGTGAGCTCTCTGCGGCAAGCGGTGCAAAGCGGAGCCTATAGTCCCGACCCGGAGCAGGTGGCGGGCGCTCTATTTTCACATCTGGGGGTGAGCAGCCGCGGCGCGGCGGTTGAAACGGACTGGAGGGCCAGTCAGGAATGGGCAGCGGCGATGTAGTTACGAACCGGTCCGCCGGCTTTTCCGCGGATCTTTCCACCGACCTGTGGGTGGAGCGGCTGAAGCCTGCCGCTTCCGCGCCGGCCTTGCAGGATCAGACCCCGGCCGCCGAAGTCCGCCGGAAGGCACGGCGCCGTCCCCGGCCTAACCAGGAGGCAGATGCGGGGAGCTCCTCGGACCCGGATTTCCCGGGCGACGAACCAAAGCACAAGGTTGACAGTCTGGCGTGACCACCGGGCTTCGAACGGGCCCGGCTTCAACAACCACGATTTCAACCACCTGACTGCAGGACGAGACAAACGATGCAGCCGCACCAAGTTTACGGAAACGCGGAGGTTTCCAGCAAACCCTGGCCACTGCCACCCGGGCAGGCTCAACCCGCCTCATCTGAGTCCGCTGCGCCATCCGCTGTTTTGGTCAGTGGCGCGGATGAGATTGCGCAAGCCGTGCTGGGGTTGCTGGCGGAGATGGAGGCCAGTCTCCAGGGGAGCCAGAAGGCAGTCCTCGCCAGCGATGGTCTGAGTCTAGAGAACTGTACTCGGGAACAAGTCCGTTTGCACCGGGCACTCGAAATGCTCTTGTGGCCGCGAGCGTGGCCCGGCACCGCGGTGGAGAACCCCGGCCTCGCCAGGCAGACGGACGTTCAGACGGACCTTCAGAACGATGTTCGGAAAAGCGCGCACCAAGATATCCTCCGCGGGGGCACGTCTGTCCCACGATGTGCTCCTCTTCTGGCGGCGGAGTTGCTCGCTGCCGAGCGCCGGGTGCTGCAGGGAACGCGGGTGCAGGCAGCGCTGCTGCGCCGGGCGCGCCAGTTCCAGCGCATTCTGACGAATGTTGCCGCGGCTCAAGGCGCACCCTACGGAGCCTGGTTCGGTTCGAGCACGCAATTCTAGAAGGCCGGGCCAGCGGAGAACGCCGACGAAGACGGGAGAGGCGTAATTATGTCAAGTCTGAATGCCAGCCTGGCCATCGCACTCAGCGCGCTGGATGCCGAGCAGGGAGCGCTGGCCGCCACCACCAACAACGTGGCCAACGTGAACACTCCCGGCTACTCCCGCGAAGTGCCGGTCCTTTCCACTAACGATCCCGTCGTGATCGGATCGCAAACCTACGGCAGCGGAGTCAATCTGCAGAGCATTGAGAGCATCCGCGATCCCATCCTCGAATCGCGAATCCAGCAGGAGACGCAAACGCAGGGGCAGCTGAATGCGCTGGTTTCCGCGCTGCAGCAGACTCAGGTAAACTTCACCAGCGGCACCGGCGATATTGGCACCGCGATTTCCAATTTCTTTGACAGCGTCAACCAGCTTTCCACCAGTCCCACCGATCTTTCGGCGCGGCAAGGTGTGATCACCGCCGCGGACAACCTGGCCACCGCCTTTAATGTAACCGCCAACAACCTGACCGCACAGCGCACCAGCCTGGATCAAAGCGTGGTGCAGACCGTGGGCCAGGTCAACCAACTCAGCCAGCAGATCGCGAAGCTCAATGGGCAGATTTCAAACCTCGAAAATGCGGGCGAAAGTGCGGGCACGTTCGTAGATCAGCGCACCCAGCTCATTGACCAGCTCTCCGGCCTGGTGAATGTCTCCGTCATCCCCACCGACAATACCCTCACGCTTACGACCGCGAACGGCTCCGTGCTGGTCGCCGGGCAGCAGAGTTACCAGCTCGAAACCCAGAACAGCGTTTCCGGCGTGCAGCATATCTACGCCCAGAACGTCGACATCACCAACTCCATCACTTCCGGCCAGTTAGGCGGCCTGCTGAACGCCCGTGATGAGCAGATTCCCGCGCTCCAAACCCAGCTCGACACGCTGGCCTCCAGTCTGGCCAATGCGGTGAATGGAGTGCAGGCTGCGGGATTCGATCTCAACGGCAATGCCGGCACCAACCTTTTCAATCCTCCGCCGGCCGGAGGAGCCGGTGCGGCAGCCAGTCTCTCGGTGGCGATCACCGATCCTTCGCTGATTGCGGCCAGTTCCGACGGCACTGCCGGCAGCAACGGCAACGCCGAATCTCTATACGCTCTGAGCAGCGCCTCCATCATCGCTGGGCAGACTCCTACCAACTACTATTCCGGCATTGTGTTTAACGTCGGTAATGCCACCGCCAACGCCACGGCGGAGCAGAATGCCTCCAGCCAGGTTTTGCAGCAGTTGAACGATCAGCGCTCCACGCTTTCCGGGGTCTCGCTCGACGAGGAGGCGGCCAACATGGTGCAGTACCAGCAGGCTTATTCGGCCTCGGCCCAGGTCGTCACCACCATCAACGACATGATGTATACCGTCATCAACATGACCACGTTAACCACCTGACCCTGATCGTCTGACACGCCATGCGAGTGAATCCCAACCCGTTGCCCGATTTGCTGGCCGCCATCCAGCAGACGCAGCAGCAGATCAACACGGACCTCGAACAGATTGCCTCCGGGCAAAGCGTTAACCTGCCTTCGGACGATCCCGCGGCAGCCGCCTCGCTGGTGCAGAATGCCGACCAAACCTCCGCCGCCGACCAGTTCCTGCGCAGCATTGGCAGCATTCAAGGCGAGGCGCAAAATGCCGACTCCACCTTGAATTCAGTGATCACCACCCTGCAGCGCGCCATCAGCCTGGGTGTAGAAGGCGCCAGCGGCGGGCTCAACCAGGCCGACCGTTCCGCTATCGCCACCGAGGTTCAGGGTATCCAGTCGCAGCTGCTCAACCTGGCAAATCTTTCCTATCAGGGCAGCTATGTATTTGCCGGAACCGCCACCCAGACTGCACCTTACGTGCTCAACACGGCTTCCCCTTCCGGCGTGCAATACGTGGGCAACGCAGCCACCAACAGCGTCACGCTGGGCGATCATTTCACCCTGCAAACCAACCTGCCCGGTTCGCAGCTATTTACCGCACCGGGCACTGACATGTTTAAGGCGATTCAGGATCTGATCACCGGCTTGCAGACAGGCACTGGAATTGACGCGGCAGTCGGCGAAGTCAGCACCGCTTACAACTTCATTGACACGGCACGCGTTTTTTACGGCAACGCGGAAAACCAGCTCAACTCGCAGCAGACCTACCTGAACAGCGAAAACACTCAGCTCGCGCAACAGCAAAATACCCTGGGAGGCACCAACCTGCCCGCCGCCATAAGCAATCTGACCACTGCGGAAACCTCCCAACAGGCGACGCTCGAAGCCATTGGCAGCACCGGCCACAGCGATTTGTTTGATTATCTGAAGTAGAAAAATTAAGAAGAAACCGGCGCAAGAAAAAACAGTGGCAGTTTACAGCGTGCGACGCGAGCCTCGGGCCCATTCCGCAGCACATTCCACCCGGGCACGCTCCGCTTCCAGGCGGGCCTTTTCGTGCAGCAGCACCTTCTGAATGGATGGCAGCAACTCCCGCAGCCTCAGCACGTTACGGCGATAGTGGCCGAGTTCCGATTGCAGTTCCGCATCTCTCTCTTGTTCCTGAGGCAGTCCCCTCCGCAGCCATTCGCCGGCGCGCAAGAGTTCAGATAACAGCCCAGCCATTTGCTGTGGAGTGGCTGCGGAGGGCGACTCCCGGCCGGGAAAAAGGCTCTCCAGCCAGAAACGAAGCCGGCGGTTGGTTCCCTGCAAATTCTGGGCCAGTTGGTCTTGAGCAAGCCGGTTTTCAACAGCCTGGCCTTCCACCAGCTGGTCTTGAGCAAGCGGGGTTTGACCGCGCTGGGTTTGAACAAGCTGAGGTTGAAGAAGTACACCCATCACGCACTCCAATCCGAGAGATTGCCGCCGGCCGAAGCTGCGCTGGCGGATGCGCGCTCGCTGGCAGCCGTGTCTGGCGTGAGGGTAGCCCGTTCCACCTCGAGCCATGCATCCCGCACCAGCAGAAGATGCGAGATTTGCTCTTGCAAAGCTCGCGCCGACTGCTGAAACTGCGCCGCCATCAGGCCCCGGCGCACCAGTTCGTAGAAGCGTTCCAGGTTGCGAGCTACTTCGCCTCCCTGTTCCAGATCGAGCGAAGCATGGAGTTGGCCAATCACCACAATCGCGTGATTAATTCTCCGGGTGCGGGCTTCGATTTCGCCTTTCTCGAGAGCAGCCAGGGCGTGTCCCAAATCCTCAAGCGCCTGCTCATAGAGCAACACCACCAGCTTGACGGGAGATGCTCCCCTCGCCGCCGCCTCGCGATATGACAATTGCGCATCCATAAGCAGAACGAAACGCAGTACTTAATGCGGATCGGGGCCTTAAAAACGACTACAGTCCCGAGGTGAGCGTGGGCAATGATGAACTCGTGCCCGAACTATTGGTTCCCAGCGTGCCCAGAGTCTCGGTAACCTGCTGCAACAGCAGGGGATAGGCCTGCAGAGACGCGTTGACTTCGCTGTATTCCGTGGTCAGCGCCTGCTGCTCGGCAGTAAGCTGAGTCTGAAAGTTGGAGATGCTGGTGGAAAGATCGGTTTGAGTCGCCTCGTTCTGCGCCAGATCCACGTTGAGCACGCCTTGCGTGGGATCGGTCAGGTTGGTCAGGTCGGAGCTGAGGTTGTTGGCAAATCCGGTCAGCGCGGTATTCTGGAAGAAGTTCTGCACGGCGGCCGGGTTCGAGGCAAAGCTGCTGCTGAGCTGGCTCGCGTCGACGGTCAGAGTGCCGTCGTCGTTGGTATTGATTCCCAGAGAAGCCAGATTCACAAAGCCGCCGTTTCCGGTGACTGCAAAGGTCGCATCCGTCAGCAGGCTGGACTGCAACTGCCGCAACGAGGCGTCCCCGGCGAGCGCGCCCTGCTGGTTGGTAGATGGGTTAATCGCGAATTCCTGGTTAATATCGCCGATCACCTGGTTGTAGGCGGAAACAAAGTTGTTGATCGCCGCGGTTGCCTGCGTCACGTCCGGACCGACCGTGACCTGCACCGGGTTGCCGGGTGAAGCGCTAGCCAGGTTCAGAGTGACTCCGGCCAGCGCTCCCGTGATGGTGTTTGAGGCGGAGGAATAAGGAACGCCGTCGATGGTGAGGGACGCATTGGTCCCGCCAACCGGCGTGTCGAAATTCAGGTTCGTGTTGTTGCTGGTGATGGCCAATGCCCCAGGGCTGCCCGTAGCCTGGCTGGACAAAGCCAGCCGGGAGCCATTCGCGTCCGTGACGACGTTCGCCGTAACTCCCAGATTCTGACCGTTGATGTAGCTGGCTAGCGTGTTGAGAGTGTCGTTGGTGCCGGCAGTGATCAAGATGGGGTCTATGGTTCCTGAGCTGCCGCCAATCTGCAGGTCGATTTCGCCGCTGGTTACGCCAGTGGGCAGGAAGGAGGCGGTAGGATCCGCTACCTCATCGGTATAGACAGTGCCCGTAGTGGCCAGGCTCCCCACCACAATCTGGTGCACTCCCGCGATCGCCGAGGTTTGGGCCGTGGCGTTGAGAACCGAGGTGTTGGACGAAGTTGCTGCCTGCGCCGTGAGTGCCCCAAGCGGGTCAGAGAGGGCGTTGGCCGCAGTGGTCAAGCTGGCCAGATCCGTGTTGATGGTCGTGAGATCGCTGGCCTGGCCTTGCAGAACGGAGACTTCGCCCTGCCACTCCGTCAACTGGCCACTATTCTGGCTAAGAATCTGATCCACCAGGTCGGCCACATCGATCCCTTGTCCGCTAAGCAGGGTTGCCGGGTTCAGGCTAATTCCCATGGGGTTCTTCTCCTTCTGTGCTGGGTCTGTCTGCTACCGGCGCCGTGCCTGCGTTTTCCCGGACCTTGGCCTGTTGCTGGAATTCCTGATAGATGCCCCGGTCTACGCTGAGCACTTCCGCGCTCGGTACTTGCAGGATGAGGTCTCCAGTAGCTGTATTGAGATACTTGATGATGACCTCATCTTTAATCTGGGAATCCCTCTGCACTTGGACTTCATCCTGGGGCAGTTGCGCTGGAGAAGAAAGATTCTTCACACCCAGTTCTTTTTGTTTTGGCAGGGTTCCCGTTTCGGGCTGAGCAATTTCTTCCGCCGGGTCATGCTGGCTGGCAGTCGTCTGCGACCTTTCCACCGGCGGGCTGACTTTGGCGGAGGGCGCTTCCGTGACAGGCCCAAGATTCTGTACCGGACCGATGCTCATAACGAGCTCCTCCGGAGAAAGCGCAAAGGAGGCGGACGGCCGCCTCCTTCGCCATACGACTATTGCAGCAGTTTCAGAACCAGCTGCTGTTGCTGGTTGGCCTGAGCCAGAGCGGAAATGCCGGTCTGCTCCAGGATGGAATACTTCGTGAGGTTGGCCACGGCGGTCGGAATATCAGCCGCAGTGATGGTGTTTTCCGCCGACGTCAGGTTCGTTACCTGGTTGTTGATAACGTTGCTGGCGCTCTGCAGGCGGTTGATGCCGGCGCCGATGCTGCCACGGAGAGCAGCGACCGACTGGATGGCGCTGTCGATGCTGGCCAGAGCGGCCTGGGCATCCGTCGCGGTTAGCAAGTCCGACGCAACGCCGGTAGTAAAGACTGCGCCGCCCTGGAGGAACGCCAGGCCAGCCCCGGTGGCTACGGAGGCAATGTTCGCGCCGCCCAGAGCTTCGCCGGTAGCAGTGGCGGTGAAGGTAACGGTGTTGCCCGTGGCCGAGGCCGTGGCGTCAGGGTTGGGGTTGGCGCCGGCTGTGTCGGCCTGATACGCGGTCCCGGCTCCTGCCCCGCCATTCACGGCTGCAGCCAGGTTTGCCAGCGTATTCTGCAGCGCCGTAACCGGATTGGCATTGCCATCGATTGCGACTGCCACCGCGGTGGCCGAAGCCCCGGTTGGGGCAGCGGCGAGGGCAGCGGCAGACTCAAACGTGTAGGTCGTACCGCCAATCTTCACGGTGCTGGCGGCGGCGATGGGAGCGTTGGCGGCCAGAGTTGCTCCGGCAACGCCTCCCAAGAGCGCTCCTGAGGTCAGCGTACCTGTCGCCACGCTGATGAAGTTGCTGGCCTGGGAGGTATTACCCGTGGCGTCGCTGATGTAGATGGAGGTGGGATTGTTGCTGAAGACTTGCGTTCCGTTGTAGTTGGTGTTCGATCCAATGCGGTTAATTTCAGCCTGGATCGACTGGTATTCGTCGTCGAGCGCGACCCGCTGGGTGTTGCCCACCGTGCCGGTCGCGGACTCGGTGGCCAGCGTAACAGCGCGGTTCAGAAGCGTGGTTACCTGGGCCAGCGATCCATCTGCGACCTGCAGTTCGCCGATGCCGTTGTTGGCGTTGCTGGCAGATTGGGTCAGCGCGGTAACGTTGGCCTCTAAGCCATTGGCAATGGCCAGTCCGGCTGCGTCATCTGCGCCACTGTTGATGCGTGAGCCCGAAGACAGCTGAAACAGCACGCTTTGTAAGTCACTATTTGTAACCGTCAACTGGTTCTCTGCGACCAGCGACGAGATGTTATTGAGGATTCCGATAGGCATGGTAAGTCGCTCCTTCTGATTGAGATTGGTTCGGTTCCCCTGAACCTTTTTCAGGAGCGTTCTGCGAAGCGCTTATGCTTTCCTTCGCCCGCGGAACCCGAATTTCTGCTTTGCTTTCGTTTTCATCGGCGGTTTCCCCATTCGCTTTAGCAGCGTTGCCTAAGTCCGGAACTGACGGTCGTAACCCATCCGTAACAAGGCGCCGCGCTTCTCCGGGTAAACCCGCCTTGCCGCTGGCCGATATCCCCCGTAAGGGGCCGTGTGCCCCGCGGATAGATCAGGGTCGAGGGAAAAGGTAACGTGTGATTCAACTGACTCGTCTGAATAACAAGCCGCTTTTCGTGAATGCGGATTTGATCAAGTTCGTGGAGCAGTCTCCCGACACATTGGTCACGCTGATCAGCGGCGAGAAACTGGTTGTCCTTGAAACCGCCGAAGAAATTCGCGCGCGCTTCGTTGACTTCCGGCGCTCCATACTTCGCGGCCTTTCCTTGAGTTGGGACCGGCCGGCATCGCCTGCTTCTCCTCCGGAAACCAGCGGTAACGCCGAACCGGAGTCGCAGACTTCAGAGCAAAACCGATCAGAGCCGCAAAGCTCAGAGCAGCAAAGCGCGGAACCAAAAAGCTCGGAACTAAAGAGATAAGTGTGGACAAATCCAGTCTTACCGGCGTGTTTCTTGCACTCGGCGGAATCATTCTCGGTTTGTTGCTGGAAGGCGGCAATCTCCGCCAGGTATTGCAACCGACCGCTGCCATCATCGTTTTCGGCGGCACGCTGGGCGCCGTCATGCTGCAATTTCCAATGCAGGTCGTCCTGCATGCCTTCCGCCGGCTGGGATCAGTCTTCGTCAATACGCGGCAGAATCCTCAAGCGACTATTCGACGGCTGGTGGAATATGCGCAGAAAGCGCGCCGCGAAGGTATTGTTTCCCTCGACAAAGAACTCCCCGAAATCGACGACCCTTTTCTCAAGAAATCTCTGATGCTGGCCGTCGATGGCACCGAGCCCAAGGAACTGCGCGACATCATGGAACTTGAATTGGACAACCAGGCCGAGTATGAAGAGCAGGTTCCGCAGGTTTTTGAGGCGGCTGGAGGATTCGCACCCACCATCGGGATTATTGGCGCGGTCCTCGGCCTTATCCAGGTCATGCAGCATCTGGACAAGATCGACGAAGTGGGCAAGGGAATTGCCGTCGCCTTTGTCGCGACGATTTATGGCGTGGGTTCGGCGAACCTTTTATATCTTCCCGTCGCCGGCAAAATGAAGCTGCGCATTCGCGAGGAACAAATCGGTCGCGAGATGACGCTGGAAGGCGTTGCCTCCATTCTCGAAGGAATGAATCCCCGCATGCTCGAGACCAAACTCCTCGGCTTCCTGGTGGACGTTGGCAAGGCTCCGGAGCGCGTCCCCGAGGAAAGGGAATGAGCCGCCGTTACAAGCGGCCTCGCCCCCGCGCTAACCACGAGCGCTGGCTGGTCTCCTACGCGGATTTCATCACACTCTTGTTTGCCTTCTTCGTCGTCCTCTTCGCCTCGGCACAGGTAGATCAGCGCAAAGTCGGCAGGCTGGCCCTCGCTATTCAGGTCGCTTTCCAGGAGCTGGGAGTTTTCCCCGCCTCGACCACGAAGATTCCTCTCGATATGAGCGAGCCCATGCCGTTCAGCACCGTGCAAGCCATTCAGAACGTGCAGCGCACCGCGGAAATGGGACGTGTCTCTCCTGCACAAGGATCTCCCTCTTCTGACGAGAGTGAAGAAGCTGACTTAACGACCATGCAAGATGAATTGCAGCAAGCCTTGCGCCAGGAAATCAACCTGCACGAGGTTGCCATTCATCGCGAGACCAATAACCTGATCATCAGTCTGCGCGAGTTCGGCTTCTTCGACAGCGGTTCTCCGGTCATGAAAACGACCGCCATGCCGGTGCTCGACCGCATCGCTTCGATTCTCGCCGTCCGCACCTGCGGCCTGCGCATCGAGGGGCACACGGACGACGTGCCCATTCACACCGCCCAGATGGCTTCCAACTGGGAATTGTCCACCGCCCGCGCCACCGAACTGGTGCGTTTGCTCATTCTGCGCTACCGGTTTTCTCCGCAGAGATTGTCGGCCGCTGGATTTGCCCAGTATCATCCCATCGCCAGCAACGCCACCGCGCAGGGCCGGGCGCAGAATCGCCGTGTGGATGTCGTCATTCTCAACGTGCACGAAGGCCGGGGAAACTTGGCCGCTGAAACCGCAGTCCCCGCAAAACCTTCTCCGCTGTTGCCGAAGAACGAATAGCACGCCGGATGCCAAGGTCTGCTGTCCTTATCCTCTCACCTCGATTTCCCTGGTCCTCCGCTAAAGTCTCACTCCACTTCGCCGATGAAATTCCTAGTGTCCTCAAAATTGGTCCTTGCGGTGTCCGCGGACGGATCCAGTGACGCCGCCTGCGCACCCCGATTCCCGGCGGCCGCCATTTGGAAACGAGCGCATGGAATCAAAGCGTGACGCAAAGAACAATCCCGAAGCGCGGACTTCGTTCCAGGGTCAGGGCAACCTTCACGGGGAAACGCTGCAGCTCGTGGGCTTCCACGTAGGCAGAGAAGAGTTTGCACTCGATATCTTGCGCGTGCAGGAGATCATCCGCCTGCCGGAATTGACTCGCGTGCCCAGCTCGCCGAAGTGCATGGATGGGGTTATGAATCTGCGCGGGAAAATCATTCCCGTGATCACTTTGCGCTCGCGCTTTGGACTTGACCGCGTTCCTCACGACGAACAGACACGCATCGTCGTCATAGAGACCAAGGGAACCGTGCTGGGGGTGATTGTGGATTCGGTTTCGGAAGTTCTTCGCATTCCCGCGGATTCCGTCGAGCCTCCGCCACGCCTCGGCAAAGTCGACCGGGAGTACGTTTCCGGAGTGGGCAAGATCGACGACCGGCTGCTCATTCTGCTGGACGTGGACCGGCTCATGGAAGACGCCGTCGAAATGCCCAGCGTGGCGACCGCGCAGGTATAGCTCGCTGTGGAGCCAGGAAAACCAATGACCGAAGATCTTTCTCACAACGATCTCTCGCAAGACGCCGGGTTGATTCAGGAATTCCTGGTGGAATGCGAGGAACTGCTGCAGGGAATGGATCAGGACATGGTGGCGCTGGAGTCTTCGCCGCAGAACGCCGACCTGCTCAACCGGATTTTCCGCGCGATGCACACCATCAAAGGCACTTCCAGCTTTTTGGGGTTCGAGCCGATCGTGCGCCTCAGCCATCACGCAGAGGACGTTCTCAACTCGGTGCGCCGCGGCGAAATCCGGGTCCAGCGTCGCACCATGGACGCTCTTCTCGCCTCCCGCGACCAGCTGGGAATCATGCTGCAGCACGTCCGCGAGGGGGGGCTGCAACAGTACAACCTGGACCCGCTGTTGCAGGAACTGGAAGAGACCCAGAAATCCGGCATTCCACCCACCCTGGGTGACTTGCTGGTCCACGATCACGTCATCACGCCTTTCACTCTCAAAGCCCTTCTCGCCGAACAGGCTGCCAGCCCTGCGCCCCGCAAGCTTGGCCAAATGCTGGTCGACAAAGGCCTGACCTCAACCGTCCAAATCGGCGACGCCCTGGTGCGACAGAAGGAAATCGCAAGCTCCACTGCGTCTCCCACATTGCGGGTCCAAGCCAGCAAGCTCGATGAACTGATCAACCTGATCGGGGAATTAGTGCTGGAACGCAATCGCCTGGTTCAACTGGGACGGGATTTCTCTTCCACAAGCATGGCGGCCCGCGATTTCAATACCGTCTTCAGCCAATCCACATCCCGGCTGAGCTTCATCACCGAGGAGCTCCAGGCGGTCGGCCTGAAAACCCGCATGGTTCCCATCGAAGCCGTTTTCCGCAAGTTTCCGCGTCTGGTGCGGGATGTTGCGCTCAACCTGCAGAAGGAAGTGGAACTGGTGATTCGGGGCCAGGATACGGAACTGGATAAAACCATGGTCGAGCTCATCGGCGACCCGCTGGTCCATCTGGTCCGAAACGCGCTCGATCACGGCCTGGAGACTCCTGACGTCCGCGTCCAGGCGGGTAAGCCGCGACAGGGAACCATTGTTATTGCGGCCCGCCAGGAGGGCGACCAGATCGTCATCAGCATGTCGGACGACGGCGCCGGCATCAACCCCGAACGCATCGGACGCAAAGCCGTCGAGAAGGGATTGGTCACCGCCGAACGTCTGCGCCTGCTTTCGCAGCGCGAGATTCTAGATTTCATTTTTCTCCCCGGCTTCAGCACTGTCGAAAAAGCCAGCGATTTGTCCGGGCGAGGCGTCGGCATGGATGTGGTCCGCTCCAACTTGAAAAAGATGAACGGCTCGGTGGAAATCGACAGCCGGCCCGGCCAGGGCACCACGATTCTTCTGCGTCTGCCCCTCACGCTCGCCATTCTTCCGGTGCTTCTGGTGCGGGTAGCGGATGAAACCTACGCTTTGCCGTTGCGCTCAGTCGTGGAAACGGCGCCCGTCCACAGCCAGAACATACACTGCGTCGAAGGCTCCGAAGTCCTTTGTCTCCGCGGCGAAACTCTGCCGCTCATCCGCCTGGAGCAATTGTTCGATGACAAAACCAGTGGCACTCAGAGCGTGGACGGGCAGTCGCTGCGTTGTTCTCAGCACGCCTGGAAGGCCGTGATTCTGGGGATTTCGGAGAAGCGAGTCGCGCTGCTAGTCGACCAGTTGCTCGGCCAGGAGTCCACCATCATCAAGCCGTTGGGGAAATATCTCCATCATTGTCCCAGCCTGGCGGGCGCCACCATCAGCGGAGACGGACGGGTCAGGCTCGTGCTCGACCCCGCGGGTTTGGTCGCCGCGTCCTCAAGCCTGGCCTTCGGCAAACTCGCATCCGCGACTTCCAAGGTCTTCGCATGACGACCGCCGCCATGCAACTCGCGACCCTTGCGGAAGGACCTCCGGACCCTGAGCTCATTCGGATTCGCGACCTGATTTATCAGGTCGCGGGCATCTTTCATCCGGACAACAAACTTCGCTTGCTGAACGATCGTTGCGGCCGCCGCATGAAGGAGCGCGACGTCAAAACCCTGCGGGAATATCTTCAATGCCTCACCATCCAGCCCTCGCGGCAGGCTGAACTCATGGCTCTGCTCAACGAGATCACCATCGGGGAAACCTGTTTTTTCCGCAATCTGCCCCAACTCGACGCGCTGCGCCAGATCGTGATTCCCAAAATGCTGGAAGTGAAAGCCAAACTTCCTTTCCGGCGCCTCCGTATTTGGAGCGCAGGATGTTCCACCGGGGAAGAACCCTACACTCTCGGCATGATGCTGCTCGAGGACGCGAACACCCGACTGAAGGACTGGACCACGGAAATTCTCGCCACTGACTTGAATGAGCGATCGCTGGCCCACGCCAAAACCGCACTCTACGGCAGCTACAGCACCCGCAATCTGTCAGCTTATTTCCGCCAGAAGTACTTCGCTTCCGTGGGCGAACAGCTCCAGGTGCAGCCCGCGGCCCGCGCCAGCATCAGCTTTAATCGCCTGAACCTGTCCGATGACAGCCGCATGACCTTCATGAAGGGCCTGGATGTTATTTTCTGCTGCAACGTCCTGATCTATTTCGATTTGGCGTCCAAGCGTCGCGTCATCCAGCACTTCTACAACAACCTCTTGCCCCACGGATACCTGTTCCTCGGCCACTCCGAATCGCTCTACGGAGTGAGCGACGACTTTCGCCTGGTTCATTTGCCGGGAACCACGGCGTATGTGAAAGCGGAACGCACGCGGGGGGAAAGTCAGAAAGTATGACGACCACAGCAGCAGTCCGAGAAACTCTGCTCAAGCGGCTCGACGGGCTTCACCAGATTCCGACCATTCCAGCGGTTCTGGCGCCCTTGCTCCACTATCTGCAAAAGCCGGTCGAACAACTGGATGTGCAGAGAGTGACGGACATGATTGCGCAAGACAAATCTCTGGCCGCACAGTGTCTGCAAATGGCCAACAGCCCGCTGTTTGGGCGCTGGCAAAAAGTGGATTCCCTGCGAGCCGCCGTGATTGGGCTCGGCTTCCATCGCCTCGGCGACATCGCCATGTCTTGCGGCGTGCTCAACATGCTGCCCAAGGATTGCGGCGGAATCGATCCCGTGGCTTTCTGGGAGCATTCTCTGGGATGCGCTCTGGTCTGCCGGCATTTTGCCCGCAAGATTTCTTTCGACGATCCCAGCAAGGCTTATCTCTCCGGATTGCTTCATGACCTGGGAATCATCGTCAATCTTTGGGTCTTGCCGCATGAGTTTGGCGCCGCGTTCGAACTCGCCAAGGCCGAGGGAATCCCCCTGCACGAAGCCGAGGAAAGAGTCCTCGGCTTCACTCATTGCGAAAGTGGACGGCTCCTCGCCGAGCGCTGGGACCTTCCTCCGGACGTGGTGGAAGTAGTCTCGCTTCACCACACGCCGCAGAAATCGCAGAATCAATCCGCACTGGTGGCCCTGGTCCATATCAGCGACTTGCTCTGCCGCTTGAGCGGGCTCAACTACGGCTACGTCGAGGAGCGCCAGGTCAGCCTCGTGGAGCAGCCTGGCGTTTCAGTGTTGGCTCAGCATTGCCCAAGCCTCAGATCTTTCGACTGGGCACGCCTGACTTTTGAACTCGACTCCTACATGGACGAGGTTCACACGCTCGTCCACTCCATCTATCGAACATGATTTATCGAACCTGATTCAACGATTCTGATCCATCGAAAACATGAACCAAACCCTCGAGACCCGTCCGCAAATTGGCGTCCTCATCGTGGACGACAGCGCTTTCATGCGCACTGCCCTGTCTCGCATGATCGCCTCCGATCCGCAGCTTTGTGTGCTCGGAACCGCCCGCAGCGGCGAAGAGGCATTGGAGAAAATCGGCCCCCTGAACCCCGATGTGATCACTCTCGATGTGGAGATGCCGGGCCTCGATGGACTGGAAACTTTGCGCCGCATCATGGCTCAATCCCCGCGTCCGGTCATCATGGTCAGCTCTGCCACGGTCGCAGACGCTGACACCACCTTCAACGCGCTGAGTGCCGGAGCCTTCGACTATGTCCCCAAGCGGCTGTCTTCCACGTCCCTGGATATCATTCACATTCAGTCGGACCTAATCGTCAAGATCAAAGCCGCGGCCCATTCTCACCGTTCCCGGTCCGGCGCCCGCAAACCCGCACAGTCGGCCGCTGCGCTGGAGCGAAACATATTTCCAACTTCCCCAGCCATCGTCGCGCTCGGGACTTCCACCGGGGGCCCTAAAGCACTTCAGGAAATTCTTCCTCTGCTCACGCCCGACCTTTCAGTTCCGATCCTTATCGTGCAGCACATGCCCATGGGTTTCACCACGCCCTTCGCCCTGCGGCTGAACACTCTCTGCCAGGTCCCGATTCGCGAGGCCGTCCATCGCGAGACCATCCAGGCCGGAACCGTCTACATTGCGCCTGCTGGAATTCATATGACGGTCGAGCGCCTCGCGGACTCACGCCCTACGATCTATCTTTCCCCCCAGCCCGAAGATCATCTGCACATTCCGTCCGTCGACATCCTGATGCAATCCGTCGCCGCCACTTACCGGAACCTTTCCATGGGCGTGATTATGACCGGGATGGGGTCCGACGGAGCGCTCGGCATGACGGCCATTCACCGCGAAGGCGGGGTCACCGTAGGCCAGGATGAAGCCAGCTGTACGGTCTACGGCATGCCCCGGGCCTGCGCCGAATTAGGAATTCTGAGCCGCGTAGTGCCTTTGTCCCAGATCCCGCAGCAGATCATGATGGCTACTCGATCTCGCAAACGCGCATGATCGCCTTCCGGTTCCGCGTTTCGGTTTTACCGTTCAGCATCTGCCTGACTTTTCGCAACAGCGCCGCGGCCGAGAACGGTTTCGGCAGGCAAGCCTCGGCGGGCTCCGCCGCTTCAATTTCCGCCAACTGCAGCGGATACCCTGTGACGAACAAAACCGAAAGGTTCGGCTGCCGCGATCGCAGATCGCTGGCCAGCGCGCGCCCGTTTCTTCCCGGCAGCACTATGTCGGTCAGCAGCAAGTCCACCTGGGGCAAGCGGTCGCGCTGCTCGATTGCTTCCGTTGCGTTCTTCGCAGTAACCACACCATACCCCGCCGACTGCAGAACCGCGTGGGTCACTTTTCGTACGAATGCTTCATCTTCCACCAACAGAATTGTTTCTGTCCCCCGGAACAGCTCTGCCGCGAGTTCTAGATTTAAGTAATCATGATTTAAGTAATCATGATTTAAATACTCGCATTCCTTAGCCGCGACGGGTGAATTCAGCTCAGCCAAAACAGACCTCCCCTAGGAGTAAGTGAGAGAGAATGATGATCGCAGCGTGCCATGACTCTTCCCTTTGCCTCGCTCACAATCCATTCCCTTGCAAGCCGGCGGCCACCCCTTCCGGAAAAGAACTCAACCGAGATAAAGCATTGCCGGGGATGGACTTAGCGATCCGCCGCGACGCTTGTGCTCCAATTCGCCGCCGGCATCGCGCCACTCCAGGGGTCATTACGAGAAAACGAGGACCGAATTGGAACGGAGAAGCAACCAGATGCGGAGTGAGTCAAACGCAGACCGACGACGTGAGTCTCCCTACTTCGGACTCGTCAGAATCGTCTGATTCGGATCGAGCACAATCTTGCTGATCCCCGAAGGCGCTGACAAATGAAAAGACGATTCCTGCCCGTCGGCGAACACACGTCCAAGCAGCTGAGGTCGCTTGCCCGGGCCCGATCCGTAAACCGGCACAGAGGTCACGAGATCGGCGGGCGCATCCTTTTGAAGTATGGTCCCGCTCACCAGGGTACGACCATTTTTTGGCAAGAACTTCGCTGCCCGCAATTCCAGCTTCGGCAGCGACGTACCGTTCACCCAGCCTTCAAGAAACCAGTCCAACGAACTCTTCCCTTCATAACGCAATCCTGGCGGAAGCTCTTCGGCGAACACGGCGAGCAGTTCGCGCGTGTTGATGGACTTTCCTTCATACCGGTCTCTTACTTTTCGCAGTGCGCGCACGAATGGTTCGTCTTTTCCACTCCCGTTTCGGCCGGCTCCGTCAGACTGCAATGCCGCGCCATCCTGCATCATGGTGCGAAGCATGTGAAAGAGCCACGTGCTGCGGCCATAACTGATGGCGTCGTACCCCCCGGGAGAACGCGACGATTCCAGCCGCCCTCCTAACGTTACTGGTCCGGCATCCTTTGGAACCGATCCGCTCTTGTCTTTCTCCACCAGTTCCCGGCGATATCTCTCCATGATTTCACGAAAGCCATCCGGATCTTTCTCTTGCAGCATCATGAACGCCGAGTAATTCGCCAGCCCTTCAGAGATCCACTGATCACGGTAAGTTGTCCACGTAACCAGATCCCCCCACCATTGGTGAGCGGTTTCATGCGCTGTAATCTGTTCCTGCATCAGTGTCCGGAACGGCGAGAATCGCAGCTCCTTGCGCTCTTCGTCGTCTAAAAAGGCGTAAGACGACAAAAACACCAGTCCCGGCCAACCCTGGCTATCCGCTCCCGGCATCTGCGTGAGAGCCAAGTGGCTGTAGGGGAAGGGACCGAAACGATCGGAGTAGAACCGAATGGCTCGGGCAGCCGTCTCTGCAACGGAAAACGCGTTGCGAGCCGGCGAAGGGTTCGCCGGAGTGATGATCAGAGGCGTCCTCTGCGGTAAGGGCTCATCTGGCGGGTTTGGCGGGAGTACCTCAACAGGCGCGCTGGGAAAATTGCGCTCCACTCCGGGGGTTGCATAAGCGTCCACCGTCACGGTCCCAGCCTTCACCGTGGCCACACTGTACTTGCCCAGGTTGAATCCCGCCACCGGGATGGGCCGCTCTGAGATCCACCGCGAAACCTGTTCACCCGGAGCAACCGCATCTCCTTCCGTAGTAGTCCCAGCCGCAGCAGCTCCGCCTGTGGTCGAACTCGGCTCAAGCTTGCCGGTCGCCACCAGCGTCCAGGCTGCCGGGTAATGGAACTCGATATCAAAGTCCGCCATCACCAGACCGCGGTTGGGATACCAGGTCCCGTGCTCTCCCACATAGAGCAGTCCCGACCCGGCCTCCGCCAGCACTTCCCCGCCGTAAACGAAACGCAGCTCATGCTTTTGTCCGGTTCGTGCCGGCTCTGGCAAGATCACCGCGACCAGATCGTTTCCCCGCCGCTCCAGCTGCGTCCCTTCGATGGCGGGATTGTGCAGGAACTCCACCGGCTGCCCGTCCATCTCTACGCTTTCCACCTGCAGGAATCTCGACAATTCGAACAGCAGCGTGCGGGCGCCATCGTGTCTGACCTCGATCTGCAATCTGGCTTCGGCATGAATTTGTTTCGGTGGAGTCACTTTGCATGTAATCGCGAAGTGGCGGATGGCAACTGGATCTTCGTGGGCGCTGCCGCTGTTTGCCTGCTGGGCGAGTTCAGTCTCGCCCGACAAAGGCGCGCCGGCGGCCGGCGCGAAGGAAGTCCAAACGTCGTAATACGTGAGCCCGTTCTCCGCTTTCCTGGCCTGCCCTGCCTGGATTGATTCTGTCGCCATGGAATCGAAGTAGACATCGAAAACTCCCAACTGTGTTCCCTGCACCCGGGCGTGTAGCATGCGATCATTCGATGCGCCAGCCTGACCGGCTTCCGTGCTCACTACACCGCTCTTGCCGCTAGCCGTGGGCAGCAGCCGGCTAAAGCTCACCAGCAGCCTCAGGGCATCCTGTTGCGCCAGGTTTCGAGCGGTGTCTCCCCATCTGCTTACGAATTCTTGGGCGTCCTCGGGCGCGCGCAGGCCCGGACGCAACTCGGCCATCACATCGTCGTTAAATCGGAAATAAGCTGTTTCAAAACGCTCCTCCAGGATCGCCATCCCGGTAAACAGGCTCATGGATTTTCGTTCGACTTCGTTGGGAGGCTCGAGCAGCACCTCACCGTCCCCCTCGAAAAACGCTCCCGTCACGCGGCCCATGACGTCCTGGGTAAAAGCGATGGTGCCGTCCTCTAAAGTAATGTGGATCGCCGAGCGATCGAGCGTAGCCTCGCGCACGTGATACACACGCGCGGGATCAAGCGTGACCTGGCTCAGTTGCAAATAGAGCGCCTCGGCTGGCTGGGCAGGCTGGGCTTCCTGTGTAACGGCTGCAGCTCCCACCGACGGCGTGGCACATAGAATCAGCGCAATTATCGCCAGCGCGATTCCCCGTGCTTCTCGATTCGCTAGTACCTTCGTCACGTAGGTGGACCCAGCCTCAGTTGCTAGAATGCGCCAAGATGCGGCTACGTGTCACTATCGTTGCTGTCGCTGGATTGCTTGCGGTCGCCGTTTCTGGCGCCGGCGCGGACACCATCTGCCTCAAGAACGGCCGCAAGATCCTGGTCGACCACGTCCGTGAAAACGGAAACCGTTACGAATACGAGATTGGCGACAATTCCTACGCGATTCCCAAGTCCTCGGTCGATCACGTGGAGGCCGGCGGCATGCCTTCCACCTCCGCCTCCGGCGGAGCCAGCGTCGCCGACCTGCCGGCCTTCACTCCGGCCGACAGTCTCGCCAATGAAGGCGACCTCGTCGCCAGGATCATTCGCGAAGGGAAAGTCGACACCGACGCGCTTTCGGCTCTGGAAGACAAAGGCAACGCCGAACTGAGCGCCACCGCCAACTTCATCGCCGGAAAGTTTGAATTCGAGCGCGGCAACGCCAACCAGTCCAAGCGCTACTTCGAGAACGCGCTGCGCTTCCAACCGGAAAACTCCACGATTCTTATTTACTACGCGGCGCTGCTGGTCCGCGCGGGAAACGCCGCCCAGGCCTTGCCCTACGCTGAGCGCGCGGTGCGCTCCGCTCCCGATTCGCCGGACGCTTACACCATGCTCGGCTATGCCCAGTTTGCATCGGACCGCACCAAAGAGGCCGTCGCTTCGTGGAAGCACTCGCTGGCGTTGCGTCCGGATGCAACCGTGCAGCAGTTTCTGGCCAAAGCAACGCGTGAACAAACCGCCGAGAGCGACTTCGCCCAGCGCGAAAGCACCCATTTTGTCCTGAAGTACGAAGGCAAGCAAACTTCCGACGCTTTCCGCGGGCAAATTCTGGCCGCGCTCGAATCCGACTACGACGATCTTTCCCGCGACCTGGGCACGCCACCCCGCGACAACATCCTGGTAACGCTTTACACCGAGCAGGCATTCTTCGATGTCACGCAGGCCCCGTCGTGGTCCGGCGCAATCAACGATGGCAAGCTGCGAATTCCGGTCAGCGGCCTGAGCTCTCTGACGCCGGAACTGGCTCGCGTTCTGAAGCACGAACTGGCGCACTCCTTCATCAACCAGCTTTCCGCCGGACGCTGTCCCCCCTGGCTGCACGAAGGCATCGCACAGCTGCTCGAGCCCAAGAGCCTGGGCGGCAGCGGACATCAACTGGCCCAGTTGTTCAAGGCACAACGCAACATTCCCCTGAATATGCTCGAATCCAGCTTCCAGAACCTCTCCGGCAGTCAAGCCTATCTCGCTTATGCCGAGTCCCTGGCCGCTGTCTCCTACATCAACGACACCGACGGCATGGGCGATATCCAACGCATCCTGCAGGCGCTTAGCCAGGGCAGTTCCACCGAGGCCGCGCTGCGGTCCACCATCCACTCCGACTACGGCCAACTGGAAGCCGACCTCACCAAGTACCTGGCCGACAAATACGGCGATTAGGCCTCCGCGTTTGCTCAACCCGCGTCCCTGTGCTAATTTCGGCTCTAGGACGATAGCTGCATCGTTACCTCCAATGCATTCCCTGTTTCACTCCAACGCGCACGAGACGGTTCCGGCGGTTGAGCCTGTCGTCAGCGAGTTTCCCCTCATCGATGGCGCGGAGATCGCTGCCGTCACGTATGGAGCCCGAGTCGCCGGGGATTTCTACGACTCCCTGCGGGTGAGTTCCGAACGCATCCTGTTTGGACTGCTCGATGTCGCCGGCCGCCGGGAGAACAACCAGCCGGTTCTCACCGCCGCGCAGGAAATTTTTCGCAAGCTGGCCAGCGATCTGTTCGGCAAAGAAGATCTCAACGAGTCCGAGGCCATGACCGAACTCTGCCTCCGGCTCAACCGCGGCATTATGGAGGTTGCAGGCGGCATTCGCTCCTGCCCCGCGTTCATCGGCTGCTACCACGAGCGCTTTGGCACTCTCTGCTACACCAACGCCGGACACAGCCCCGGCCTTCTTCTCGACCATACCGGGATCATCGAATTGGGCGCCACCGGCCTGCCACTTGGCCTTTTTTCCCACGCCACCTGCGACGCGCCCACCGTGGGCGTCGAAAAAGGCGCAGCCCTTCTGCTGGTTTCACGAGGCGTGGTCGAAGGGAAGTGCAAAGACAACGCGAAGGAAGACCTCGAATTCGGACTGCAAGGCGTGAAAGATCAAATGTGCAAAACGCCTCCTGGCACCCCGCAGGAACTTTGCACGTCCATTCTGAATGCCGTCGGCGACTTCACCTGCGCTCCCCTCATTGTTGACGACATGACCGCCCTGGCCTTCGTCCGTGCGGCCTGAATTGTCGCCAGATAACCCTCGCCAGCGATCCAACCTCCCCGACGAGCCTGGCATCGACATACGAGGGAGTCCAAAATGTCGGCGTCGTCTGTGATTCTGGTCCTACCCTGTGGACCTCTGTGTCCTCTGTGGTAGAAGAATTTAAGACACTCGCCACGTTACAAAGCGACTCCGTTTCGGCTGGTTCCAGAGTAGCTTTCAGGAGTAAAATACCTAGAGTCCCGCAGCCCACGCCGTCACCATCGGCAGCGGCTCCACAAACAAACTTATGAAGAAGCTGTGTCTGATTATTGTCACTTTGTCCTGCTTGTCCACCCTCGCCGCGGCTCAGGGCGGACAGGTCGTCGAGGAAATTGTCACCCGGGTGAACGGCCAGATCATTACCCGCTCGGAATTCGACCGCAGCAAGGACACGCTTAAGGACGAATGTAAGACTCAGGATGCCGCGAACCCCGACAAGTGCTTCGCGGACAAGGAAAAGGACATCCTCCGCGATCTTATTGACCAGCAGCTTCTGATCGAGAAGGGTAAGGACCTCGGCATCAGCGGGGACACCGACCTGATCAAGCGCCTCGACCAGATGCGCAAAGAAATGAAGCTCGACAGCATGGAAGACCTGGAGAAGGCCGCAGCCTCGCAGGGAATCTCCTACGAAGATTTCAAGCAGAACATGCGGAACCAGATCATCACGCAGAAGGTGATCGGCGAAGAAGTTGGCGGCCACCTCAGCATCACCAAAGAGGAGATCCAGCAGTTCTACGACGCGCACAAAGCCGAAATGCAAATGCCGGAAGAAATCAAGCTGAGTGAGATCATGGTTTCTCCGAAGCCGAATCTACCGGACAAGGCCGCTGCAACTCAGGCGCCGGCAACCGCGGACCCAGCCTCTGCTCCTGCCGACCCCACGGCTCAAAAAACCGCCGATGATGCCGCCCGCCAGGCCGCCGAGACCGCCGCTCTTGCGGCTGCCGAAGCCAAAGCCAACGACCTGCTTGAGCAGATTCACAAAGGCGCCTCGTTTGAGGACATCGCGAAAAAATATTCCGACGGCGCCTCGGCGGCCGACGGGGGCGCGCTCGGCGTCTTCAAACGCGGCCAGCTCGCCAAAGAGCTCGAAGACAAAACCTTCGCCATGAAAGCGGGAGATGTTTCCGGCGTCATCCGCACCAAGCAGGGTTACGTGATCCTGAAAGTCATTGAACATCAGGACGCCGGCATCCCGCCCCTGAAAACAGCCGAGCCGCACATTCAGGACGCCCTCTATTACCAGAAGCTGCAACCCGCGCTCCGCGCCTATCTCACCAAGCTGCGCGAAGAGGCCTACATCAAGTATTCACCGGGTTTTGTGGACACTGGCGCCAGCCCCAACCAGACCCTGCCCATCGAAACCGCCGCCGCAAAGGATCCCGACGCCAAGAAGCTCACCAGGAAGAAGAAAAGGAAGCTGGGCGTCCTCTAAACGCTTGCGCACCGATGGCGCTTAGCGCCCGGCGTGAGACCGCACATATCGCAGCGGTCGCTTATACTCGTGGAATACACTCCATGAAAGATTTCTACATCAGCGACTGCGCCCGCCACGAAAACAAGATCGTCACTGCCAGTTTCGTCGTCGTCTCCAAGCAGATCAAGCCCAAGAAAACCGGCGAGCCCTACCTTGCATTGACTCTCGGCGACCGCACCGGTCAGCTCGAAGCCAAAATGTGGGACAACGTCGAGGAAGTCCTCGAAGCCTTCGAGCAGGACGATTTCCTCAAGATCAAGGGCCTGGTCAACAAGTACAAGAACCGCTTTCAGCTAACTATCCACAAGCTCCGCAAGCTGGGCGAATCGGAGATCGACTTCTCGGACTACCTTCCGAAAACCACAAAGAACATCGACGAACTCTGGCAGACCCTGGCCGGCTTCGTCGCCTCGATTCAAAACCCTTACCTTCAGTCGTTGCTGCAGGCGTTCATGGCCGACCCTGAAATTGCCGCCGCCTATCGCAACGCTCCCGCCGCCAAAACCCTGCACCACGCCTTCATTGGCGGTTTGCTCGATCACGTCGTCTCGCTTTGCCGCTCCTGCGATCTGGTGTGCCGGAATTATCCGCAAGTCAATCGCGACCTTCTTCTCTCCGGCGCCTTTCTGCACGACATCGGCAAGATTCACGAGTTGGCATATAACCGCTCCTTCTCCTACACCACCCGCGGACAACTACTCGGTCATATGGTGATCGAACTTGAAATGCTGCAAGCCAAGCTGACACTCGTCCCCGGATTCCCGCCCGAGCTCAAGGCCATGCTCGAACATCTCATCATCAGCCACCACGGCCAATACGAATTCGGCTCGCCCAAGTTACCCATGTTTCCCGAGGCACTGGTGCTGCATTACATGGACGACCTGGATTCGAAGATGGAGGCCATGCGCGCCCACTTTGAGCGCGAAGCCGATCTGGAAAGTCCCTGGACGA
Organism: uncultured Acidobacteriaceae bacterium; assembly: GCA_963719575.1. GTDB lineage: Bacteria > Acidobacteriota > Terriglobia > Terriglobales > Acidobacteriaceae > Sulfotelmatobacter. The sequence continues at coordinate 569,043 of CAVRCN010000009.1, read as the reverse complement.
GTTACAACGCTTCTCTCGGCCGCCCTCTGCTGAACACCGCAAAATTCCTCGCGCCGAAAAAAACGCCGCCCGCAGAAAGTTCGTCACCCTCACCGGAAGAAGAGTTGCAGGACATCGACACGGAATCGCGTACCACTCCACCCGCGGCCTCCCCGGACCGGGCTCCAACCTTGCAAGGCCTGACCTTGCCCGGTTTGGAGCCGCAGCGGTAACCTTAAAGTTCGCGGTGCTCAAACGGAGGTCCGCATGCCAAAGGCGAAAGCTTCGAAAAAATTGACTTCCCCAATAAGTTCTTTGAAAAAAACAGTTCCTTCTTTGCCACAAATTACCGCGACAGGCTTGCCTCATGTGGCACCTACATATGGCCTGAAGCCCCGCGAGAAGTACTTGCCATTCAGCCACGCAGAGGCGCGCCTCGCGAAGTCTCGTAGTTACTGGATCTGCACCGCTCGTCCTGACGGCCGGCCTCATTCCATTCCAGTGTGGGGTTTCTGGATCGACGGCGCGCTATATTTCGGAACCGCGCGAGACTCACGCAAGTCTCGCAATCTGGCTCACAATCCGGCCATCTCGATCCACCTGGAGTCCGGCGACGATGTCGTGATTCTGGAAGGAACGGCCTCCGAAGTTGATCCCAACGACAAGCCCACTTTCAAGAAACTCGATGCCGCCTCGCGCGTGAAATACAAGATGCCGATGGCTGCCCCGCCGGGCAGCGACTCGGTTGTGTACCGCGTTCGTCCGCGCGTGGTGCTGGCCTGGACCGAGAAAGACTTTCCTAACAACGCGACCCGCTGGCAGCTCGAGGCAGCACAAAATAGTTCGTCATAATCTGCCCATGACCCTCGACTTCAACCGCTTCGAAACCCTGACGTTCGACTGCTACGGCACCTTGATCGACTGGGAAACCGGGCTCTTATCCGCTCTGCGCCATATTCTCTCCGCTCACGGCAAGAAGATCGACGACGCCACTCTTCTCGAACTCTACGGAAACTTCGAGCAGCGTTCCGAGCAGGGCGCATTCCATCCCTATCGCGACGTTCTGGAATCGGTGGTGCGGCAGTTCGGCGACGAACTCGGTTTCATTCCCACGCCCGAAGAAGTTCGCTCGCTGCCGGACTCTCTGGCCCTTTGGAAGCCCTGGCCGGATACTGTCGCGGCCCTGCGCCAGCTGAAAACCCGCTACCGCCTGGCGATCCTTTCCAACGTAGACGACGATCTTTTCGCGGCCACACGTCCCCAGCTTGAAGTGGAATTGGATGACGTCATCACGGCTCAACAGGCACAGGCTTACAAGCCTTCGTTAAAGATTTTTGAATTCGCGCTGGCCCGCATCCAGGCCCCGGCTCACCGCATCCTCCACGTCGGCCAAAGCATTTACCACGACGTGGTTCCCGCGCAGGCCCTGGGTCTGGCCACTGTGTGGGTGAACCGTCCTTCAGCGCGAACGGGCGTCGGAGCCGTAAAGGCCGCGCACGCCGAGCCTGACCTGGAAGTTTCCAGCCTTGCGGAACTTGCGAACGCAGCGTTTTCGGTGGCTTGAATGCTGCGCAGAAGGTCGCCGGGAGTTGCTGCATGAACGACTTCGGGAAGGGCAAGGCTTCAGCCGTGCCGCATGGGCAGCCCTGAGATCAGGCTTTAGCCTCTGAGGTTCCGCTGGTAGCAGCGCCGGGAACTTCCCAGAGAACTTCTAGAAGTTGACGGGAACTTTCACAACGCCCATCTGAATCGCGCTCATGACGAGATCCACCTTGTTGTGCACGCCCAGCTTGCGCATAAGATTAAATTTGTGCGCATCCACAGTCTTTGCACTCACGCCCAGAGCCGAAGCCGCAGACCGCACCGTTCTGCCCTCGACCAGCAGCCGCAGCACCTCGCGCTCACGCGTGGTTAGAACTTGTTTTCGCGGCGCCACGGTTTGGGTCGAACTCCGCCCCAGCCGCGGTATTTCGTAGACGGCTGGTTGGCATCCAGCCGCCGCGCTCCTCACCATTTTCAGAAGTTGTTCTGCCGGAGTCTCGCGGAGCAAAGTCTGAACTGCGGAATTTTCCTCGTCCCGATTCAGAAACACCACTCTGCTCCGAGGAGAAATCTTCCGAATCACCCGTTCAATTTCCGTTCCGGCAAGTGCGAGCGACTCTGCGTCCGCGATCACCACATTGGGCTGCCGCTCAGCAACCAGCCTAAGCATCTCCGCGACATTCCCCGCTTCGCCCACCACCTCAACATCAGCTTGGTCCTGTAGCAACCGCCGAACGCCTTCGCGCAGCAGCCCATAAGAGTGCGCCAAAACGCAGCGAATCTTCTCGCCGCCATCAGTGTTTTCGCGTTGTATGCGCGCGTGGGGGCCCACACTTCCTCCCAATACAGCTGGAAGACCAGATCGCAAGCGCCACGAGCCGGTCTCCGACCGACATGATTGTAGCTCTTTCTCCGGCTCTCGGCGCAGGCGCGACTCGAAAACCTCTCGTGCTTGCCGGGGTTACGACCCGGCGAGCCACGCGCTATCCCCTGCCAACTCCGCATCTTGTACAATCGTGCATTCATGCTGCGCTATCTCACCGCGGGGGAGTCTCATGGCGAAGCCCTAATCGCCTACATTTCAGGCTTGCCCGCCGGTCTCACCGTGGACCAGGCCTTCGTCGACCGCGAACTCTGGCGCCGCCAGCAGGGTTATGGCCGCGGTGGACGCATGAAGATCGAGCGCGACACCGCCCACATCCTTTCCGGCGTGCGCCACGGCAAGACCATCGGCTCGCCCGTCGCGATTCAGCTCGAAAACCGGGACTGGAAAAACTGGGAAGAATCATTGCCCGTCGCCACAGGCGATGCCGAGAAACATAAGCGCGTATCTTCTCCGCGCCCCGGTCACGCCGATCTCGCCGGCGCGCTGAAATATAATTTCCCTGAAGCTCGATATGTCCTCGAGCGCGCCTCCGCCCGCGAGTCTGCTGCCCGCGTTGCCATCGGCGCTCTTGCCAAACTTTTTCTACGCGAGTTGGGCATCGAAGTTCTGAGCCACGTAGTCACCACCGGCAGCGTCTCTGTGCAAGGCGAAGTTTCATGGGAGAAGATTCGCTCTCTCCATCATCAGGAAAATGATCGCGAAGAAATCTTGCTGAACTGTGCCGACCCCGACACTGAGCAGCGCATGAAACAAGAAGTCGACAAAGTTCTCAAGACCGGCGATTCGCTCGGCGGAATCTTCGAAGTCGTCGCCCACAACGTTCCCCCCGGCCTCGGCACCTACTCCCAGTGGGACGAACGCCTCGACGCACTCCTCGCTGCCGCCGTCATGTCGCTGCAAGCCGTAAAGGCCGTCGAGATTGGCTCCGGCGTCGCTGCCGCATTTTCTCCCGGCTCGGCCGTGCACGATGAAATTGGCTACAACGGCGCCGACGGTTTCACCGCGTTCTCCCGCACCCATAACAACGCTGGCGGCATTGAGGGTGGAGTTTCCAACGGTGAAGAGATTCGCGTCCGCGGCTATCTGAAGCCGATCTCCACCCTGCGCCGCCCGCTGCAGTCGGTGGATTTTTCCACCCGCGAACCGGTGAAGGCCGCTTACGAACGCTCTGACGTCTGCGTGGTGCCCGCTGCCGGCGTCGCTGCCGAAGCCATGGTCGCGCTCACCCTGGCCCGCTGCGCCCTGGAAAAATTCGGCGGCGATTCCATGCTCGAAACTTTGCGCAATTTCGAAGGCTATCGCCAGCAATTGAAAAATTACTGATTTAAAAACATTGATTTAAAACGACGAATGATCTATCCCATTGTGAAGTTCGGCAACCCGATTCTGGAGAAACCCTCCGCGAAGGTCACCGTGTTCGACGAGGAATTGAAAACCCTTATCGATGACATGTTCGAGTCCATGTATGCCGCCCGGGGCGTGGGCCTGGCCGCCCCGCAAATCGGAATCGCCCGCCGCATCGCCGTCGTCGACGTCACGTTTCAGGAAGACCCCGAGGCCAAGCTGGTCCTCATCAACCCCGAAATCATTCACACCGAAGGCCACCACACACAAAGCGAAGGCTGCCTGAGCATCCCCGATTTTCGGGAAAACGTGAAGCGCGCCCTCAAAGTCACCATCCGCGCCCAGGATGTGCATGGAAAAGTTTTTGAGAAGACCGGCGAAGAGCTTCTCGCCCGCGCCTTCCAGCACGAAACCGATCATTTGAACGGCAAGCTCTACATCAGCCGCATCAGCGCACTGAAACGCGATTTGATGAAGCGCAAGATTCGCAAGATGATGAAAGCCGGAGAATGGTAGAGAATTGAGACATTGAATGATTGATTCAATGATTCAATGATTCAATGAGTCAATGTCTCAATCCCTCAATCTCGTTTTCTGCGGCACGCCGCAATTCGCCGTCCCCACGCTCGAAAAACTTGCCACGTCCGGTTTCAAAATTCTTCTCGTCGTCACGCGGCCTGATCGCCCCAAAGGCCGGGGTCTGGATTTAGTCTCATCGCCCGTCAAGCAGTCCGCTCTGCAACTGAGACTGCCCATCACTCAGCCCGACAGAATTAAGACGAACGACGAATTTCGTGCGCAAATCACCGCGCTTAACCCCGACGCAATCGTCGTGGTCGGCTACGGCCGCATCATTCCGCAATGGATGCTTGATCTTCCCCCGCTCGGCAACATGAATCTGCACGCCTCTCTGCTTCCGAAGTATCGCGGCGCCGCGCCGATTCAGTGGGCGATCGCGCGCGGAGAAACCGTCACTGGAGTTACCACGATGCGCATCGACGCCGGCCTCGACACCGGCGAAATTCTGCTGCAACGCGAGTTGCCCATCGCGCCTGACGACACGGCAGAAACGATCGCGCCTCGTCTCGCCGCAATCGGCGCCGAACTCACCGTGGAAACCATGCGCGGCCTCCAAGCAGGATCGATTCATCCGCACGCGCAGGATCGCGCGCAAGCCACGCTCGCTCCTATCCTCAAGAAAGCCGACGGCCTCGCAGATTTTTCTCTATCGGCGACGGAAATCTTCAATCGCATTCGTGGCTTCCAGCCCTGGCCCGGGGTCTACACAAAGTTTCGCGGCAAGACTTTGCAAGTGTGGAAAGCGCGGCCGGCCGACACAGTTCTGCCTCCGGCCCAGCTATCTATCGAAGAAGATCGTCTGCTCGCCGGTTGCGGCAGAAACTCATCTCTCGAACTTCTCGAACTCCAGTTGGAAGGCAAGAAGCGCATGTCCGCCTCCGATTTCCTGCACGGCTACCACCCGAAACCCGATGAGAAACTCGGCTCCTGAGCCCAGGTCTGGCTTTACCCTGTGGCCTTCCGTGCCCTCTGTGGTGAAGAATTTGAAACGCACTCAAATGCTCACCATCTTCCGTCCACCCCCAGCTTCAGTCATACTGAAATCTTGAAATCAGAATCCCGAACGCCGATGCTGCACTGTTCGCCCGCACGCGCAGCCGCGTTCGACATTCTGCTGCGAGTGGAGCGCGAGTCCTCCTACGCCGCAGAACTTCTGCACTCCACCGCATACGAGACGCTTTCCTCCGCCGACCACGGTCTAGCGACAGAACTGGTGATGGGCGTCTTGCGTTGGCGCTCCAGCCTCGACGAAGAAATCTCGCAGGCTTCTTCGCAGGCCGTTTCCAAACTCGATCTTGAAGTTCTCACCGCTCTCCGCCTCGCTCTCTACCAACTCCGCAAGCTCGACCGTATCCCACCACACGCCGCAATCCACGAAAGCGTCGAACTGGTGAAACGCGCCCGCAAGCGCTCCGCTGCCCCTTTCGTAAACGCCGTTTTGCGCAAACTGGCTGCGGCCGCGCCAGTGCCGCCCATCTCAGGTTCCAACGGAGAAAACTTTGCCTCTGCCGAATCGCTCGCCCATGCCTTCGCGCATCCCGCATGGCTGGTGGAACGCTGGGCGCGTGTGTACGGACTCGCGACCACTCGCCATATCTGTGAATACGATCAATCTGTGCCGGCAACCGCGATGCGCTTGCGCGAACCCTCCGCCGAAAACGATCTCCGCGCAGAAGGCATCGAACTCGCCCCCGGAGCCTTGCTTGCCACCGCGCGCCGCGTCTCCACCGCAAACATTTCGCGAGCCCGTGCACTCCGCGCCGGCCAAGCCGTCATTCAGGATGAAGCTTCGCAACTGGTTGCCGCCCTTGTTGGCCGCGGCGCGCGCATTCTCGATTGCTGCGCAGCCCCGGGCGGCAAGACGCTCGCCATGGCCGACCACAATCCCGGCGCAACAATTACGGCAGTCGAACTTCATCCTCACCGCGCGCGACTTTTGCAGAAGCTCTTGCGCGCCGCAGAATCGCCCTCTGCCGCGCGCCCTCACAACATCCAGATCATCACCGCCGACGTGCGGACCGCACCCCTGCATGCCAACTTCGATCGTGTGCTCGCTGACGTCCCTTGTTCCGGCACCGGGACTCTCGCCCGCAATCCCGAAATCAAGTGGCGGCTTCAACCGAAAGATCTCGAAGATCTCCGCGCCCGCCAGTTCGCAATCCTGCGCTCTGCCATGATGCAAGTCGCACCCGGCGGACGGCTCATCTACTCCACTTGCTCGCTGGAAAAAGAAGAGAATGAAGACGTGGTCGAAAAAGCTCTGGAGGAGAACTCAACTTTTCGCCTGCGCAACGTCCGCCCCGAACTCGACCGCCTCAAAGCAGAAGGAGAGCTGACCTGGCCCAATCTCGCATCGCTTACTCGCGGTCCCTTCCTGCGTACGCTCCCCGGCATCCATCCCTGCGACGGGTTCTTCGCCGCAATTTTAGAAAAGCAATAGCGCGTTTTCCGCCGAATCAGCGTTTTCCTCACACATCTCACCGAACGTCGAAATTCACAAAGCCTCCCGCCACAATTCTCTGTCCTGGCGGCGGTGTTTGCGACACGATGCCGCTGGCGGGCGAAGGCTGTGCCGGCGCTGCGTTAACGGGCGCAGGAGTTACCGGAGAAGGATTCGCCGTAGAAGAAGATGTCCCATCACTGGCCGGAGGTACCGGCGCAGGCGGCGCCACACTCACATTCCCTAACTTGAAGCCCGCATCCTGCAGTGTGCGGCTCGCGCTTCCGAGCGGCTGTCCGAGAAAACTCGGCATGGTAAAAACCTCCGGATCGGGCGTGGCCGTAAGCAGCAAGCTGATTTTCGGCGCGGCCACCTGGCTCGCATTCGCCGCCGGACTCTGCGCCAGCACCTGATCCGGCGGCAAGCCCTCAATCTGCACTTCCGCAGTCGACACCAGTTCCAACCCGCGCCGGCGTATATTCAATTCCGCAGCGTGTTCACTCTGCCCGGTCACGTCAGGAATCACCACCCGCAACGGTCCCAGGCTCTGCGCCACGCGCACCTGCCAGCCCCGCCTCACTTTCGTCCCCGGCAGCGGAACCTGCGACATGATCCGCCCCTCGGGAATTTGCGGCGAATAATATTGCCGCTCGATCTCAACCAGCAGTCCAGGGCCGGACACGGCTCGTTCCGCCTCCGTTGGTGAAAGTCCCACCAGCGTAGGCACCACAACTTCCTGCCCGTGAATCGCAAACCGCATCGCCGTCAGCGCGGAGACCAGCGCCACCGTCACCAGCACCAACGCCAGCATCGCAAACCGAAAAAAGGATCGCATAGTGGGAGTTTCCAGCTGATTTGCTCACGCTGATTATAGTGTGGCGCGGGCACTCTTGCCCGCGAAATGCCGGAAGCAAATCTGATGCCGCTCGAGGAAACGGGCCCGCGCCGGATGTTGGGTGCCCCATTTCTCGCGGTTTTCGCGAGAAGTGGGGCTTTTTCTCGCCGCCGTCGCTGACCAAGAAATCACTCAAGCAGCGCGTGCATAAGCCATCTCCGTCCGATCCCGCGATCTCTTCTCCCGCAGCCGCAACATCGGCTGCTCCACCAGATAATAAGAAGCGCAGGCCAGTCCCACTGGAACCAGCAGCCAATACCAGGCTCGATGCTGCGGACCGTACGCAAACAGTTGCTGCCAAAGATAAAGGCTGTAGCTGATCTTTCCCAGCCACGCAACCGGCCTGATGTTCAATATCCAGTAGGGAGTCTGCACCGCGTGCAGCAGCAGTCCGGCAATCGAGACGTGCAGCAGCGGCCACAGCACCAGCAACAAGAGTGGCGTGGTGCGGAAGCGCACTGCCGCCACGTAGCAGGGAACCAGAGCCACGGGCAACAGCATCAACAGCGCCCAGCCACGCTTGATCTGCGGCAGGCGCGGCGCATAAATCGCCAGCAGGCAGCCAATGGCCAGAATGTCAGCCACGGCCGGAAACGTTTCGTCCGCCCGCCCGTGCAGTTTCAGAAAATGACAAGCCACGCGATAAACCGGAGCGACCACCACCACTCCCGCCAGAATCGCAACCCGGTGCCGGTGCCATTTCTTCAGCACTCCCGGCCACAAGAAATAAAACTGCTCCTCCACGCTCAGCGACCACAAGTGCCCCAGAAACCACGGATGCGCATAATCAAAATTCGTCACATAAAGCGCAGCCGCAACCATGTGATACCAGCGCAACTCGTGCCAATAAATCACGAACACCGGCAGCATGAACGCAATCGCCGCGGGAAGAATCCGGTAAGCCCGGCGCACATAAAATTCGCGCAGCTGAATCGTTGAAGTCTTCGCGTGTTCCTTCAACAGCAAAGTTGTAATCAGATATCCGGAAATGATGAAAAAAATTCTCACCCCCAGATTCGCAAACGCTCCGCCAACTTCCGACTGGTAATGCAGCGAAGCCCAGTGACCAATCACCACCATCGAAATCGAGATGGCCCGCAGCCCGTCGAGCGATGGAATATGGCGCATGCGCCCGCAGCATAAAGCGCGAGCCCACAGAAAATCAGTGACACCCAGACACTGATCGCATTTATTTCGCGGCTTGGTCCCAACCTGGGAACTGCGGCATCAGAATTGTGCTCTTAACGCCTTCCGCCGCTCCCCAAAATTCCTCGACGACGTGATATAATTACATCAGTTCCCAGGGCACATAACATCCTGTAAATACAATCAGTTACAAGCGTTTCACGTGGCCCGTTTTGTGCGACAAAGTTTCGCGTTTTGAGCTGGCAGCTGAAAGCTGACGGCTGAGAGCTAACCATGGCTGACGATCAGAATCCCGAACTTCCCCTCACTCCTCCGCCCGGTGGCGACGGCAGTCCCGGCGCGCTGAGTATCCAACCCGTCAACATCGAAGAGGAAATGCGCCGGTCGTATCTCGACTACGCAATGTCAGTGATCATCGGCCGCGCGCTCCCCGATGTGAAAGACGGCCTCAAGCCCGTCCACCGCCGCATTCTTTACACCATGCAGCAGATGGGCCTGCAGCCCAACAAAGCCACGCGCAAGTGCGCCCGCATCGTCGGCGACGTGATGGGCAAGTACCACCCGCACGGAAACCTCGCCGTCTATGACGCTCTCGTCCGCCTCGCCCAGCCCTGGAGCTTGCGCTACCCGCTGATTTTCGGTCAGGGAAACTTCGGCTCGGTCGACGGCGATCCACCCGCGGCCGATCGTTACACCGAAGCGAAGCTCGCGCAGGTCTCGACCGCGCTGCTCGAAGATCTGGACAAAGACACCGTCGACTTTCATCCCAACTACGACGGCAGCGAAGTCGAGCCTGACGTTCTGCCCGCCCGCATCCCGAACCTTCTGGTGAACGGTTCTGATGGCATCGCCGTTGGCATGGCGACGAAAATTCCTCCGCACAACCTCACCGAGATCGTCGACGCCACCATCACGCTCATCAATAATCCCAACGCGCAGTTGGCCGAGATTCTGAAGTACGTGCTGGGTCCCGATTTCCCCACCTACGGCATCATTCACGGACGCGCCGGAATTTTCGAAGCCTACCGCACCGGCCGCGGCCGCTTCCAGGTGCGCGCCAAAGCTTCCATCGAAACTTTTACCAAAGAACGTCAGGCCATCATCGTCACCGAAATTCCATATCAGGTAAACAAGGCCCGGCTGGTCGAGCGCATCGCGCAACTGGTCAACGACAAAGACATCGAAGACATTTCCGACATCCGCGACGAAAGTGATCGCGACGGCATGCGCATCGTCATCGAGCTCAAGCGCGGAGCCGAAGCTCAGATCGTTCTCAACCAGCTCTTCAAGCACACCCAGATGCAGGAAAGTTTTTCCATGATCCTGCTCGCGGTGGTTAACGGACAGCCCCGCGAACTGGGACTGATCGAGGCCATCAAGCATTTCATCAATCACCGCGTCGACGTCGTCCGCCGCCGCACTGCGTACCTGCTTTCAAAGGCGAAAGACCGCGAGCATATTCTCGAAGGTTATCTCACCGCTCTCGATCATCTCGACAACGTCATCGTCATCATTCGCGGCAGCGCCAATCGCGCCGACGCCCGCGAAAACCTGGTCACCTATTTCGGCGGCAAGAAAATCGAGATCAACACCACGGGCCGCGCTCCCAAACTCGATCCGGAGAAGCCCTTCACCGCCAAACAGGCCGATGCCATTCTCGAACTGCAGTTGCATCGCCTCACCAAGCTCTCCATCGACGAAATCTCGAATGAGTTGAAGCAGGTGCGCGACAACATCGCAGAATACGAATCCATTCTCGGCTCCGAGAAAAAACTCCGCACCGTCATCATCAAAGAGCTGGAAGAAGTTAAGAAGTTATACGGAGATGCCCGCCGCACGCGCATCGAAGACGAAGCCGCAGAAATCGTGCTCGAAGACCTCATCGCCGACGAGCAGGTCGCCGTCACCGTCAGTCATTCCGGCTACATGAAGCGCACGCCCATTTCCACCTACCGCATGCAGCGCCGCGGGGGCGTGGGCCGCACCGGCATGAAGACGCGCGACGAAGATTTCGTCGAGCATCTTTTCCTCGCGTCCACGCACGCCTACATTCTCATCTTCACCAACACCGGCCGCGTTTACTGGATCAAAGTCTACGAAATTCCCGACGTCAGCGCCGCCGGCAAAGGCAAGCACGTGGGCAGCCTGGTGGGACTGCAGCAAGGCGAAACCGTCCGCACCATGCTCGCCGTCCGCAATCTGGAAGAGACCAACAAATACATCTTCTTCGCGACGCGCAACGGTCTGGTCAAGAAGTCTGAACTGCGTGAGTTCATGCACGTCCGCTCCAACGGCATCAACGCCATCAACATCGAGCAGGGAGACGAACTGGTCTCCGCCCGCATCACCAACGGCCAACAGATTATCTTCATCGCCTCCCACGAAGGCATGGCCGTCCGTTTCGACGAAAGCCACGTCCGCCCCATGGGCCGCGCCGCCTACGGCGTCTGGGGCATCGACCTGGACAAGAACGACTACGTCGTAGGCATGGCGTCTACGCCAAAGCCGGGCGCAGAAGCAGTCGCCACCACGGAACGTGTGGGAACGGACGCCTCGCCTGCCCTGAGCGAAGTCGAGGGGTCCGTTCCGGGCACCCCAGCGCCCGTGGGTCTTGATGCCGCCACCACCGAACCCGAAGTAATCGACGTAGCAGTGAAAGGCTCCCTGATCCTCTCCGTCACCGAAAACGGATTCGGCAAGCGCACTCCCGCCGACGAATATCGCCTCACCAACCGCGGCGGCAAAGGCGTCATCAATCTCAAAACCACCGAGCGCAACGGAAAAGTCGTCGGCATCGCCCAGGTCGACGAAACCTCCGAAGTCATGCTCATCAGCCACTACGGCAAAATCATCCGCATGGATTCCAAAACCATCCGGGAATGCGGCCGCAACTCCCAGGGTGTCCGCCTCCTGCACCTCGAACCCGGCGACCGCGTAGCCGCCGCCGTAGTCATCGCCCCCGAAGAAGAACCGAACGGCGCCAACGGAGGCACTCTGATTCAGTAGGTGAGTGTGTGATTTTAGATTGTGTGGCGCGGACCTGTCCTGAGCGAAGTCGAAGGAACTCTTGCCCGTGCTCTTTTTTCAGGGGTCAAGTAAGCTTTGTCATCCTGAGCGAAGCATGAGCGCCTGAAAGGCGATCATGCGCAGTCGAAGGACCCCTTTAACCTGTCCCGCATCTCCAGCTCGCCGAGGCGTTCCTACGACGGAACTCCACCCAAACATCTCGGCCCCACCGCCGCGACAATCTCCATCCGACAATCGCTCCGCCCGCAAATTAAACAGAAACGACAATCGGAACCGAAATAAAAGGGCGGCCCGAAAAGGCCGCCGCAAGACTTCTGGATTCAATCCCAGCTCTAGATATCCAAATTCTTCACATCCAACGCATTATCCTCAATGAACTTCCGCCGCGCTTCCACGTCTTCGCCCATCAGGGTGGTGAAGATGGTCTCGCATTCCGCGATGTCTTCCAGCTTCACCGAGAGCAGCGTCCGCCGCTCCGGATCCATGGTCGTCTCCCAAAGTTGCGGAGCGGTCATTTCACCCAGACCTTTGTAACGCTGCACGATAAAATCTTTGCGCCCTTCGTTCAGCACATACTCGAACAAATCGCGGGCGTTGGTTTTCTCCACTACTTCCACTTCTTTGCGCTTCGGTGCGGCCTTCGCCTTCTTCTCGGCCTTTCCTTCCACGCTGTCGTCAGCCTCGGCCTCGCCCTCTTCAGTACCCGCGGCAGCAGGCGCTGCCTTGACTACGCCTTCCACCACAAACGGAGGCTGCATATACATTTCGATCTGCTTGTATTTCGTGATCAGATGCCGGCACTCCGGAGTCGTCGCCAACTCCCAGTTGATGATGTGCTCCGCCCCCTGCGAATTCACGAAGTGAACTTCCCACAAGTTGTGCTCTTCGTCGAAGCGCGCATCCACGCTCTTGAAGTTCTGCGCCTTCTGCAATTTCTTGAGTTCTCTTTCCAGCTTCTCGATCTTCCTGGGCTGATTTTTCTTGTCGCCCTCAAAATCCGCGCGCTTCGAGAGATCAAGTTTCGGCAGCAACTCCGTCACCACTTCGCTGCGCAGCCGCTTGTCGGCCTTGTCGAACAAGTCGAGATATTCCTTCAGTACCGTGATGAACTTTGCCAGGTCTTTGCCTTCCAGTTTGGCTGCGCCTTCGCCGTAGCGCACAATCAGCCCGTCGGCCGCGCGTTTCACCATGACTTTCACAAACTCGCGCTCGTCCTTGATGTATTGCAGCGTCTTGCCTTTTTTGATCGAGAACAGCGGCGGCTGCGCGATGAACACATTTCCGCGCTTGATCAGTTCCTGCATGTGCCGGAAAAAAAACGTCAGCAACAGCGTGCGGATGTGCGAGCCGTCCACGTCGGCGTCGGTCATCAGTATGATCTTGCCGTACCGCACCTTCGTCGGATCGAAGTCATCTTTCGCGATGCCCGTGCCCAGCGCGGTAATCATGGCGCGGATTTCTTCGTGCGCCAGCATCTTGTCGTAGCGCGCCTTCTCGACGTTGAGAATTTTTCCCTTCAGCGGAAGAATCGCCTGGAAGCGCCGGTCGCGTCCCTGCTTGGCTGTGCCGCCTGCCGATTCACCTTCGACCAGGAAAAGTTCACAGCGGTTCGGATCGCGTTCCGAACAATCCGCCAGCTTTCCCGGCAACCCGCCGGAATCGAGCGCCCCTTTGCGCCTCGTCAAATCGCGAGCCTTGCGGGCCGCTTCGCGCGCCCGCGCCGCGTCCACCGCCTTGTTGATAATCTTCCGTGCCACCGAAGTGTTCTGTTCGAAGAACGCGCCCAGCCGTTCGTTCACGAACGCAGTCACCGTTCCCGCGATATCGGAATTCAGTTTCCCTTTGGTCTGCCCTTCAAACTGCGGCTGCGGCAGCTTTACGCTGATCACGGCGACCAGCCCTTCGCGCACGTCATCGCCAGTCAGGTTTTCCTTCACGTCTTTGAACAGCCCCATCTGCTGCCCGGCAGCGTTGATGGTGCGGGTCAGCGCAGTCCGGAAACCGGAAAGATGCGTCCCCCCGTCCACCGTGTTGATGTTGTTTGCGAAGGTGAAGAGCGACTCCGAATACGCGTCGTTGTATTGCAGCCCAATCTCCATGACCACGCCGTTGCGCTCGGCTTCCATGTAGATCGGCTTGTCGTGCAGCACCTGTTTGCCGCGATTCAGATGCTTGATGAATTCCGCGATGCCGCCGTTGTACTTGAATTCTGAATGCTTCGGCTCGCCGGTCTTCGAGTCCGTAGTGCGCTCGTCGGTGAGCGTGATGACCAGCCCTTTGTTCAAGAACGCCAGCTCGCGCAGTCGCTGCGCCAGCGTGTCGTAGTTGTACTCCGTCGCCGTGAAAATGCTGCGATCGGGAAGAAAGTGAACTTTCGTTCCGCGATTCTTGTTCGCTCCCGTCTTCCTCAGCTTGCTGGTCGGCTCGCCTTTCGAGTAAGTCTGCTCCCAGGTCGAACCGTCGCGCCAAATCTCCAGCACCAGTTCTTCGCTGAGCGCGTTGACGCACGAAACACCCACGCCGTGCAATCCGCCGGAGACTTTATACGTGGACGAATCAAACTTCCCCCCGGCGTGCAACGTCGTCATCACCACCTGCGCCGCGGAAACCTTTTCTCCATCGATATCCATATCGTCCACGGGAATGCCGCGCCCGTCGTCGATCACCGTGATCGAGTTGTCGATGTGGATCGTGACTTCAATCTTGGTCGCAAACCCGGCCAGCGCCTCGTCCACGGAGTTGTCGACCACTTCGTACACCAGGTGATGCAGGCCCAGCTCGCCCGTCGAGCCGATATACATCGCCGGACGCTTGCGCACCGCCTCCATCCCACCCAGCACCTTGATGGAATCGGCGTTGTAGTCGCCGTTGCCTCCGTTGTTCGAGCTGATAGGAGTCACTTTTCCGTTTTTTGTCTTGGTTTCGACGATGGGAGTATTGATCTCTTTAGTGGCCATTCCGCTCCGCGAAACTACATTGGAGAATGCCCGATTCTGTCTCTGAACTCAGTTCCGTTTGCGAGCCGGAAACCGCCTGGAAGAATCGCCCGAATCCAGGCTCGTGACGCCGCCCGGAATTAGACTTCAAGTTATTGAATTTCCTAATACTTAGGGTCTTTTGCGACTAACAAAATTATATCACGAAAACACCTTTTTTTCGACCACTCCCAAGCCCCGAACCGGAGCGGTAAACGCGCGGCCGACCCAACATAAAATACTTTGCTTTGAAATGCCTTTTATGTGGAATATACTGTGGAATGGATTCCACATATGCAAATCGTTCAAATCGTGCTGGATAAAAAGCTGCTACACGCCGCCGACCAAGCCGCGAAGCGCACCAGGCGAAACCGTTCCGCTTTGGTGCGCGACGCCCTGCGGGAACATCTGAGCCGGTTGGAGCTGCGGGCCAGTGAAGAACGCGACCGCCAGGGCTACTCGCGACACTCGCAAGCCGACGCGGAAGCACGGAGCTGGGAGTCGGAGGCCACGTGGCCGGAAGAATAGTTCGTGGCCAGATCGCCCGAGGTGAGGTGCGGCTCTACCAGTTTGCCGCGCCCGATAAGAAACGGCCGGCCCTCGTGCTCACCCGCAACAGCGCCATCACGTATTTATCAACCGTCACGGTTGCGCCCGTCACTTCCACGATTCGCGGCGCGCCATCGGAAGTCGTTCTGAATGAGGAGGATGGCATGAAGTTCCCGTGTGCGGTGAACATGCACAACGCAGTTACCGTGTCGCAACAGCGCCTGGGGAAACGTGTGGCCCAGCTTAGTTCCGCACGAATGAATGAAGTATGTGCTGCTCTGCGTTTCTCTTTGGGTTGTGATTCAAACTAGTCCGTGGGAATTTAATCTGTCCGGCTATGAACTGGCCCACTCAAGCCAAGAGTAGTCTTGAATCGGGCGCCCCATTCGATCGTCCGCGGAGCTGCGCTGCGCGACGGTTTCATTTTCGAGCACCTATTGAGCTTCACGCGCCATCTAACGATTCGACCCTGCTAAAATAGATGCACGGGAGTTCCGACCAAAGAATGCCAGTTCCGGTTTCACAGATGTGGACGGTTTCGTCGTACGTCATTCGGCAGAAACTTGCCGGACGCAAGCAGTACCCGCTCGTGCTGATGCTCGAGCCGCTTTTCCGCTGCAACCTGGCCTGTGCCGGATGCGGCAAGATTCAGTATCCCGCCCACATTCTCAAGAAGGACCTCACTCCTGAAGAATGCTTCCGCGCGGTCGACGAGTGTGGCGCGCCGATGGTCTCGATCCCAGGCGGCGAACCACTGATGCATCCGCAAATCGGTGAGATCGTGGAAGGCCTGGTGGCGCGCAAGAAATATATTTATCTTTGCACCAACGCGCTGCTGTTGAAAGAGAAGATTCATCTCTTCAGGCCCAGCAAATATCTGACGTTCAGCGTGCACCTCGACGGCCAGCGGGAAGAGCACGACCTCGCCGTGTGCCGCGAAGGCGGATACGACATCGCGGTCGACGCCGTGAAAGAAGCGTTGAAGCGCGGCTTCCGCGTCACCACCAACACCACGCTGTTCGACGGTGCCAATCCGAAATCCGTACGCGCCTTCTTCGACGAAATGATGGACCTGGGCGTGGAAGGCATGATGCTTTCGCCCGGCTACTCCTATGACAAGGCGCCCGACCAAAAACATTTCCTGGGCCGCGCCCGCACGCGCCGCATGTTCCGCGCGATCCTGTCGAACCGCAAGAAGAGCTGGCGCTTCAACCTGTCGCCGCTCTTTCTGGAATTCCTGATGGGCAAGCGCACCTACCCCTGCACGCCGTGGGGCATGCCCACCTACAACGCCTTCGGATGGCAAAAACCTTGCTATCTGCTGCAGGACGGCTACGCCGAAACTTTCGCTGAACTGCTCGCAACCACCGAGTGGGAGAAGTACGGCACCGAGTCAGGCAATCCGGCATGCGCGAATTGCATGGTGCACAGCGGATACGAGGCGTCGGCGGTCAACGCCGTCTACAGCTCGTTCGGCGGGTTCCTGGCCACGGTGAAAGCCACGCTCTTCGACAGCTATCGCGATGAAGAAGCGCTGCGCATGCTCGACGAGCCTGCAGCGCCGGTGCATCCGCTGGTGCAGATCTCGACTCCAACCGAATCGTTACAGGAAACCCGCGTATAGCCGCAGATAAAGTCAGAAGTCAAAAGTCAAAATGCAGAAGTAAACCAAAATCGCACGTGATGATTCGCTTTCGCGACTTAAGTTTCACTTCTGACTTTTGACCTCTGACTTCAATCTGTTTCTGCTCTTCACGAGAAGATAGAACATGACAGGCAAAGAAGCCGGCCACATCGATCACGCCTCTCCGCAAGCGATGCCGCCCCATGCGGACGTACCGAATCCTGAGACTCTGGAAGTCGCCGCCGGCACAGCCCACGAACAACTCGAAGGCTGGATTCCCCAACTCGCCAGCGAAGCCGAAATCCGCGCCGCCCTCGAAAAAGCTTTTGACTACCGTGGCGACGTAACCATCACCCGCAAAGACGGATCGAAAATCGAAGGCTACCTCTTCGACCGCCGCACGGCTGGGACGTTGAAAGACTCCATCGTCCGCCTCTACCCGAAGAACGCGAACGAAAAAATCTCCATTTCTTACGCGGACATTGCCGCTCTCGCTTTCACCGGACGCGATACCGCCGCCGGCAAAAGCTGGGAAGCCTGGATGAAAAAGTACGCCGAAAAAAAAGCCGCCGGCGAAAAAAATATCGCCCTGCAGCCCGAACCCCTCGACTGAATTCCCGGCGTCGATCTCCACTCCGTTATCAACAGCCCTGTCATCCTGACTGCGCATGATCGTCCGAAGGACGGTCATGCGCAGTCGAAGGACCCCGTGCCAGCAACCACCATTTCCGGCCGCTCAGGGTATTTCCACCAATGGCCCAGCTGCGGTCACGTTCGTGGTACCCATCCGTCGAAAACCGCGACGGATAGGCAGCCTCAGCGTTGCCGGCGCTCGCCTAAACACTGCCTCCCATCAGTCTTCCGCGAGCCGCTCCCACGGCGGAGGAACCCTCACCGAAGCCATATTCGCGGCCGTCGCCGCCTGAATTCCCATCTCCGTGTCTTCAAAAACCAGGCAGTCTCGCGGAGCCGCGCCCAGCCGGGCAGCGGCCAGCAGAAATGCTTGCGGGTCGGGTTTGCTCCTCGTATACTCTCCCGCACAAACCATGCTGTCGAATCGATCCAGCAGCCTCAACGAAACCAGCGACGCGGTTACGGATTCCCGTGTGCTTCCCGAAACCACGGCAAAAGGAATCCGGCCGTGCTCAGCTTCGATGTGTTCTAAGACCTCGGGAACCGCCTTGAGTTCCGGCAGCAACTCGAAATAAAGATTTTCCTTTCGCCTCGCCACCGAATCCACAGGCATACTCAGTCCGTGCCGTTCATTCAGCGTCGAGATAATTTCGGCCACCGGCATGCCGCCCCACGAATAGAACAGCTTCTCATCAAAGTCGCAATGCCATTCACCCAGCGCCTGCTTCCACGCTCGATAGTGCAGCGGCATGGAATCGGCGATAGTCCCATCGCAGTCGAACAGGTACGCCTTGAACGAACCCTCAGGTAATTTAAGTTTCATGCAGCAAAATAAATTCCTTTCACGGATCTCTCTCACGAACGACCGGTTGTTCTCTTAATGGGCCTGCGGTTTCGCCGCAGCCACAAAACTCAACCCGCCAATCAACTCCTCAACCTCATTCTCCGTCCCGCCAATAAACGTGATCGATACCGCCCACCCGCGCGCCAGCATCACCAGCGTCGACTGCCGCATAACGCGTGACCCCACATCTTTCTGAAAATCTTCTCGCGCGAGCGTCTTCGTCCCAACGGCAAATTCATACGGCTCTTCCACCTCGGTAAATCCCTGCGCCTTGGGAACTTCGCTCAACGGCCCCAAATATTGCGCCGCCTCTTTCAGCCCCGGATACGTGGCCACACTCTCGGCCGCAATCACGATCGACGAATTCACATCTTCCCCCCGCGCCTCTGGAGGCCGCGAAAATGCCGCCATCAGCACGCGCCCGGTGGAGTCTGTTTTCGCTGGCCGCGCGCTGTCGGAACTATCTTCAGCGGCGTCCCGGGCATTCATCTCCTCGGTACGTAAAACCCACGCCGCTGGAATCTTGCAGGAGAGCGCAAGGCTCTTGTTCCGATAGACGCCGTTCGTCATAGTACCGGCGTCGAGCAGAGAATTGGCCGCCGCAGGCCCCTTGACACCTTTACCAGATGAGGAGGAACTCAAGGAAGAAGAAGACTGCGCGCGGCCTTGCACGCAAAAAGAAGTCAGCAGCACTGCAAGCAGACAGTTACGCCACGGCGGGAAACTCATACCGCCATCTTACTCAAACGGGAGCGGCCGACGCTCAACTTCGATCTAGGGAATATCGTATTCGAACTTCCCCTTCGACCTCGACTGTCCGGCCTTGTACAAGATAGGGCCGATACTTCGACTTCTTCACCGCCTCCATTGCTGCAGGTGCCAGCATCGGGTGCCCGGAGACGAGATGCGCTGGACCCGCGGCGGCGTTGCTGCCTGCTGCTGGCCAGCGGCGAGTGATTCGCTCTTCGAAGGCGACGAATCCTGGGCGAGCACCCGAGTGCCCGCGCATAAGCCGACCAGACACAACGCGCAAGTCAGCAGTCGACACCTCACTTGCCACTCAGTTCCCTGACCACGTTACGCCGCTTTGCCCAGCACCGGCTGCGTGCAGTGCATGCAGCGCCGCGCGTCGATCGGAATTTCGCTCAGGCATTCGGGACATTTCTTGGTGGTTGGAGCAGCCGCTGGCGCTTCTTTATGCATCCGCGCTATCAGCCAGTTCACCGGAACCACGACGAAGAAATAAACCGCCGCCGCAATCAGCAAAAACGAAATAATCGCATTTAGGAAGTCGCCGACCAGGAAATTACTGCCGCGGACCTCATACTTGAGATTGGAAAAATCAGGCAACTTCACCAGCGCACCTATGAAAGGCGTG
Organism: uncultured Acidobacteriaceae bacterium; assembly: GCA_963719575.1. Classification (GTDB taxonomy): domain Bacteria; phylum Acidobacteriota; class Terriglobia; order Terriglobales; family Acidobacteriaceae; genus Sulfotelmatobacter. The sequence continues at coordinate 549,202 of CAVRCN010000009.1, read as the reverse complement.
AGCACGCCCTTGGTTAAAGAAGTGACGACGCCGCCAAACGCCGCGCCAATCACCACGCCCACCGCCATATCCACAACATTTCCGCGCAGAATGAATTTCTTGAAACCGTCGAGCATAAGGGACCTCCTGAAACTGCGTGCTGGTCAATGTATGACAGGCGTGGACAGAGGTCAAGCAGTGTTCGGCGATCCCAAGGGGATCATCCGCGCTTTAGAGCTCGAAGCTGCAATCTGATTCTTTGCGGGCCCTTCTTCTTGATTATGACGTTTATCTCGCCCTCGTGGGTTTCTATCGTGAGAGGGAGAGTCATTTGCAATCCAGAAGCTTGTCGCCGTCGTTTGCCTCTCCCTGAAACGAGCGGCCTGGGCTCGGTGCCGGCGTAGGGGATTACGATTCCGAACTCCCGGTAAGCTAGCACGATCGTGCGGAAACCTGGCATCGCGCTTGTTCTCAGGTAGCGCTGAAGGCCACCTCGGTCTACTCCAAGGCGCGTCGCGAAACCCCTTTCGGTCTGTCCCTCAGCGAGCGCTTTTTCGTAGAAAGGCCTCAGCCGCTTTGCGAACTCAGCCCCGAATTGTTTATCGTCCTCAGTTCGCTTCATAAAGTGCTTGACTAAGTTGGAATACAAGCGCAAGATGCTTTTTAAAAAGCATGCTTTTTAAGAATCACAACACGATACCTGAAAAGCGACAAGCTGTCATCTAAACTCATGGCAAGTGTTGGGAGGCCGGAATGGCTGTGAATCAGGAGTCTCGCTTGGCGGTTGAGCTCGAGTATTACGCTCAGCACAAGGCGGAATGGCTCGCGCACAAAACGGGCCATTACGTCGTCGTCAAAGACAGCGGGTTCCTAGGGTTTTATCCGAACTTTGAGGCTGCATATCGAGCTGGTGCGGCTACCTATGGGCTAAACACGGATTTCTTGGTCAAGCAGATCCTTGAACACGAGCCCGTCTTTTTCGTTTTTTAGCCGTGCCAACCTACCGCCCGCCAATCCGCAATCCCCGCGACCTGAAACTCTACGGACCCCGTTTGAGGATCAAAATAGGGCCTCCCATCTTGAGTCCCGTACGTGGTCAGCCTCCGGGCTCGCCAGCACTGGGAGTCCGCTTCACCGAAACAGAAGCCCTAATAGATACTGGTGCCCAACGGACGGTTCTGGCGCCCGAGGCCGTTCAGAGAGTCGGCCTCTCGAAGATCAACGAGGCCGACGTTCGAGTAGTAGGCGGGATAGTTAAGGCAGGTGTCTATGTAGCCTCATTGCAGTTTCCGCACTGTGGTCTCAGTGCCATTGAAGTCATAGAAGTTTCCTGTTGCGAGCTCCCGCACCCCCTATATCGATGCCTGCTCGGCAGAGACGTTCTGCCGCGCTGGATTTTCACGTACGATGGACCGACCGGCACGTGGCAGATTGACGAGGCCACAGTTAGCCCTTGGGTAGAGCCGCCCGAGGGAAGTGGCGACCTCTGGGGCGAGTGAAGATTGATGAGGGCCGCTACGGATCAGATGCGCATCGGCATCACAATATACCGGTACTTGTAATCGTCCCCTTCGGCCGGCCGCAGCTGCCCCGCCGATTGCGCATCTTTCAACTCCAGGCGTACTTCGCTGGTTCCTGCGGCTTTGAGGAAGTCCACAATGTACTGGGCGTTGAAGCCGATGGTGAGCGTCTCCCCAGTGTAGGGAGATTCCAGGGAATCTTCCGACTCGCCCGATTCGGTCGACGAAGCCGAAAGTTTCAGCTCGCCTTTTTCCAGCTTCAGGCGCACCGCGCGCGAGCGCTCATCGGCGAACTGCGCCACGCGGAGGATGGCTGCGTTGAACTCGTCGGCGTTGATGGGAACGATCTTGCTGTTGTCCTTGGGCAGGACGGCTTCGAAGTTCGGGAATTGCCCCGTGAGTTGCCGTGAAGTAAGAAGCCGCGGCCCCACCCGGAAAAATAGAGTCGACTCGTCTTTTGCGAATTCAACCGTGTCGGCATCGGTAGAATCGAGCAGCGACTTCAGTTCGTCCATCGCCTTCTTCGGCACCAGAGTCTTCATCTCGCCGGAAACGCCGTCGAATTTCTCTCCCGCCCGCTCGCAATGCGCGAGCCGATGTCCATCGGTCGCGACCATGGTGATCGATTCTGGCTTCAGCAGCATCAGCGCGCCGTTCAGCGTGTAGCGCGACTCTTCGTTCGAAATTGCAAATCCAGTGCGCGCAATCAGTCCGCGTAATACCTGCGCTGGAATCTTCACTGCTCCGGCCGTAGGGAACGTCGGTAAGCTGGGGAAGTTTGACTTTGCCATCCCCACCATCTTTGTGTTGGAGCGCCCGCAGCGAATGCTGACCCAGTGATTCTCAAGCAGTTTGATCGTGATGTCCGCGTCCGGCAGCAGCTTCACGTAATCGTGCAGCTTGCGCGCCGGAATCGTACACGACCCTTCCTTCTTCACCTTCGCTTCACACGAAGTCCGTAGGCTCAGGTCGAGATCGGTCGCGGTCAGCGACAGCCTGTCTCCCGCCGCTTCAAATAAATAATTGGAGAGAATCGGAATCGTCGTCTTGCGCTCGACCACGCCTTGCGTAGCCGTTAATTCCCGCAGCAATTCAAACTTGCTGACCGTAATCTCCATCGTGGTTGTCCCTGCTGCAACGGCCGCTTCCACGGGCATAAAGTACGTCTCCCCTAAACCGTCTGCTTCCTCATGCTACTTTTAGTACTACCCTAAGATCAAATATAAAACTTATAAAACCAGCAGTAACAGTAGGTGGTTCGCAGAAGTGGAAAACTTCTCTAACTTATTTATTCTTGCGGCGTTCCGGCCCCTACCCTAATGTTCAAACTCGGTCCCAAACTCTTCGGACTCGCCATTACAACGTGCCTCAACTTCTAATTCCGTTCACTTCTTGCACAACTTCCACATCGCATTCACAGCCAAACTCAAGGAAGACCCTGCTCCAGCGTGCAAAACTCGAAGTCCCCTTTATTCATCCGCCTAATTGCTCAGTGAACTTGTTGAGCAGCCTGTTCAAATCTTTATCATTCTTGCGAACCTCTTCAATTTTCTCAACCGAGTGCAGCACGGTGGTGTGATGCTTGCCGCCGAACTGCCGCCCAATCTCGGGCAGCGACGCTTCGGTGAGATGCTTGGCCAGGTACATGGCAATCTGCCGCGGATACACGATCGCCCGCGAATTGTTCTTGGCCTTGATCTCCACCAGCCGCAGCCCGAATTGTTCGGCCACAGTTTTCTGGATTGACTCGATCGTGACTTTACGCGCCTGCGAATCGATAAAATTCTTCAGCACCTGCTGTGCATAAGGAAGAGTAATCTCCGCCCCAATCAGCGAGGAGTGCGCCACCAGCCGGATCAGTGCTCCCTCGAGCTCGCGCACGTTGGAACGGATATTCGACGCCACATACAGCGCCACGTCGGTCGGCAGCGTGACTTTCTCCTGCTCGGCCTTTTTCTGCAGGATCGCCACTTTCGTTTCCAAGTCCGGCGGCTGAATGTCGGCGATCAGTCCCCACTCAAAACGGCTGCGCAAGTCGGTCTTCAATTTCTGCCAACTCTTTCGGCGAACGGTCGCTGGCGATCACGATCTGTTTCATCGACTCGTGCAGCGCGTTGAACGTGTGGAAGAATTCTTCCTGCGTGCGTTCTTTGCCGGTCAGAAACTGGATGTCGTCGATGAGCAGCACTTCCATGTTCCGGAACTTGTCGCGGAAGCTGGTCATCTTGTCGTAGCGCAGCGAGTTGATCATGTCGTTGGTGAACTTCTCGCTCGAGACGTAGCAGATCGCCGCCTGCGGCATCCGCCGTTTGATCTCATGACCAATGGCCTGCATCAGGTGCGTCTTGCCCATGCCCACTCCGCCGTAGAGGAACAGCGGGTTGTAAGCCTTCGAGGGACGCTCCGCCACGGCCTGGCACGCCGCATGCGCAAACTGGTTCCCGCTGCCGATCACAAAAGCGTCGAAGGTATAACGCGGGTTCAGCTGCGCCGCGCCATCCCAATCGAATCTGGATTGCGACGGCGAGCCGTTCCCTGCATTCGCAGCCGAGAGTCCGCCATCGTGCCGCATCGTGGTGGCCGCCGGATCGTCTTCGGGCGTCACGAATTTCACGTCCTCGAATTCCAGGCCCAGGTTGTCGATGGCTTCCTGAATCAAGTCCGCGTATTTATCGCCGGCGTGCCGGAATTCAACGGTAGGCACGCGCACGAATAAAATTCCGCCGCTGGCATGGCTGTAGCGCGTCGGCTTAAGCCACGTGTCGTAGGAGTGCCGGTTAATTTTCTTTTCCAGCGCGTCCAGGATTCGAACCCACGGATTGGGTGAAAGATTTGTGCTTGGAACTGACATATATGAAATGCCCGCCATGGGCGCTCCTGGCGGCTGGTGAGCGCCTGTTTCTTCTACCACCGTTAATGAGCCGGCTGGCTGAAAACCTTGTCTACTGCGGAAAAGAGCCCGTTTCGTCTCGCGCCCTTGCCGAAATGAAAAAGAATTTTGAAAGCAGGAACAGACCCGCATACTAGCACAAATTTTTTGGCTGTGTGGAAAACTTGCGACGCGATTTTCGCGCGAACGACTATTCAGAACTCGAATCTGTCCCGCTGTCAAGTGCCGTGAATGTAACTGCCGCGCATACTGTGCACAGTGAGGTTCCGTTCGTCGAGCATCACGATGTGCGATGGATATGCAATGGAAAGATCAGCCAAGCGGGAATCGGCCTGCCCGCAGCTGCCTCTCGGTTCGCGCCATGGTTCGCAGCCGTTAGAGGCCTGGCCTCCAGGCCGCGGTTTTCCAGACAGGATGCCCCGAGAGCCGGCCGGCTGCCACAAGAAACAGCACGCCTAAGACAATCGCTCCCGGGACAACCGCCCATCGACCTTCCACGCAATCTATAGCGGCGTCCATCACCTGAATGAGTGCCGCCAGCAACATCAGCGTGTTCAAAGTTCCTCTGGACCGGAAGCCCATTGCTGTCACCAGCATCAAAGCTAGCACCAGGTTTCGCGCGGCGAGGTAGCCGGCATAAATGTGGACGGCGTCGTTGATCTCGTCGTGAGGGGAGACCAGCAGCGCCGGATGCACGAGCGCGCTCAGCGCGCCTGCGGTCATGAGGAGTGCGCCCAACACAACGATCGCGCGCACCCACGCGGGAAACTCCGTGCGCCCGCCTGTCGCAGCGGCAGCCGAGAGGAAGTCTTTGTTCTCGCTCGCAGGTTCAAACATGGATTGCACCTCATCTCAGTCCGCGTTTGTCTCACCGACGCGCTCAAATGCCGGACCGCTGGCTGAAGTCAGTTACGGGACCGGAAGTGCATAAGTTCCTGAAGGATCGGGATGGATGTGGTCTACATAGCCGGGACGTCAAAGGGGTCGCCGGAGACCGCATCGGCCCCAAAATTCCACCGAATCAAGAGAGTAATAGTGGTTTCGAGCTGCCGATTTGACGCTGTATTCCCTCGAGAAATTTGCCCGGCCGTCCCAATCCTTCCTGTTAAGTGGGAGAAGGGCCTCTTAGGGCAGTCGTTACTGAGTTGGATCTCATCTCAATCAGGAATCTTGCCCTTAAAATCTCTCGCGGCAAGCCCACCACCCGGCTTCCGAGCGCCTCCCGAAAGGACAGGACCCCAAACCCGCACTTCTGTAACCGCCAAGACACCTAGGTAATCTTACCCGTTCACGTTCCATGGCATACGGTTGTGCTGGGATTCAATCGGGTCAGGCGTTTCGCCATAGGTTTGCCTTGCGTCATCTTGGTTCTCAACCCGTGGGAAGCATGCAGAAGAGTCTGGCATTGCTGGCTCTCGCGCTCGTGCTGTGCCTGAGTGCCGCGTTCGTTCCGGCTTCGCTGGCGCAGAAACCCTCGAAGCCCGGCCGCAAGGTGATATCCGACGTCAAGCCAGTCTATCCGCCGACGCTGAAAAGCATGCACATTGAAGGACTGGTACGCCTTACCGCGATCGTGCTTCCCAACGGGAGCGTGGTGGCGGTGGAAGTGAAAGGCGGAAACCCCATCCTGGTCGAGAATGCCGTAAAAGCCGTGAAGGCCTGGCGCTATGCCCCCGGCCCCAACCAAACCGAAGAGGAAGTAGTTCTCAATTTCGGCGCCAGGTAGTTTTTCCCCCGCCTAGATTCTCCCTGCGTGACAACTGTCAACTGTGATTTCGCCGGAAAAGTAGTCCCGAGTCCCGAGAAGAAACCGTTCGGCTCGGGACTCGGGACCCGCAACTCGGGACTAGCTACCTAGACCTGGGCGCTGGCGGGTTGGTCGAGGACTTCGCGAATCTTCGCAGCCAGGGCGACTGCGGTGAACGGCTTCTGCAGAAAAAAGATGCCAGGTTCCAGAATCCCTTGGTTCACGATGTTGTGCGTAGGGAATCCTGACATATAAAGCACGCGGATATCCGGGATGCGGGCCGCCACCAGCCGGGCCACTTCACGGCCATTCATTCTAGGCAGGATCATGTCGGCGAGCAGCAGCTTGATGGACTTGGCATGCTGATCGCAGATGGCTTCGGTTTGGTTGGGATCCTCGACCGAGAGCACCGTGTAGCCATAAGACTCAAGAATGGACTGGGCCAGCACGCGCACCTGTCGATCATCCTCGATCAGCAGGATAGTCTCGTCGCCGCGCCGCGCCGGCTGCGCCTTTTCGGCGGGGAGTGGCTGCGCGCCGGGGCCGAGCCGCGGCAGATAAATCACAAACGTAGAGCCGTGCCCCACTTCGCTGTAGACCTCAATGTATCCCTGGCTTTGTTTGACGATGCCGTAGCTGGTGGAAAGGCCCAGGCCCGTGCCCTTGCCGACGTCTTTGGTGGTGAAAAAGGGATCAAACACGCGCTTTCGCGTCTCCGCGTCCATCCCGCTCCCGGTATCGCTGATCGCCAGCCGGACGTAGGGGCCCGGAACAACATAAGGATGGCGGTCCAGAAAAAGGCCGTCGAGCGAGATGTTAGAAGTTTCGAGAGTGAGCGTGCCTCCTTCCGGCATGGCATCCCGCGCGTTGGTGACCAGATTCATGATCACCTGTTCCATCTGGCCGGGATCGACTTTCACGTAGCCCAGATCGCCGGCGAACACGGCGCGCATTTCAATGTCTTCGCCGATCAGGCGCCGCAGAAGTTTTTCGAAATCGCGGAGAAGAGAATTGAGATTCACCACCCGCGCCTGCATCACCTGCTGCCGGCTGAAAGCCAGCAGTTGGCGCGTGAGTGCGGCGGCACGATCGGCGGCGGCGTTAATCTGCTCCGCATATCCATGGATCGGATCGCCAGGCGCGGTCTTTTCGAGCTGCAGGTCGCTATAGCCGCGCATCACCGTGAGCAGGTTGTTGAAGTCGTGTGCCACGCCGCCGGCGAGCTGGCCAATCGACTCCATTTTCTGGGCCTGCTGCAACTGCTGCGCGACCGAGCGCAGTTCGGTGACGTCGAGCATGGCGCCTTCCAGAACCCGCCGTCCCTTCTCGTCGGTGGTGACGGAATAATTTTCGATGGTGTTGACCCTGCGGCCATCTTTGCGCTGGTAGCAGTGCTCTGTGCCGCGCTTGGCGCCGCTCTGTTGCAGATCGGCCAGCAGATCGCTGCGCTCCTGGCTTCCGCCTTCGTAGAGCTCCGAGGCCGGCAGGTGCAGAAGCTCGTCGCGCGTGTACCCGAAAATGTCGCAAAACGCTTGGTTGCAATCGAGAATTTGACCTTCGAGGCTGCTGATGTAAAGCCCCGCCATGTTGCGCTCGAACAGATTCCGGTAGCGCGATTCGGAGGCCAGCCGGGCTTCCATGGTCTGCCGCTGCTGTTTTTGCGCGATGAACAGACGCAGGGTGAAACAGAAAATCGACAGCATCATCGCGCCCAGGCCGACCACTATCTGCTCAAACTGGATATTGCCGTACATCGACAACAGCAAAATCGGCAGCGCGATCGAAGGTAAATAAAAGAGGAAAACACCCTCGACTTTGACGGGTTTCTGGTCCCATGAAGCACCGCTAGGGGACTGCCGCCACGCGCTCGCCGAGAAAGCCGCGATGCCAAATGAAATCGTCCACGCCAGGTCGAACCAGCGCGCCCCGCGCCAGGCCGTGAAAACCTGCAGATCGTTTCCAATCCAGCTGCCCAGGGCAAACACCGTCATGGCGATGGCCATCGGCTTGATCAACCGGCGGGTCGCAGGTGAATCGTCCAGAAGTGCCCTCGCCATCAGCGCGATGGCGAGCGCCGCGCGCCAGTAGTCCTGCAGGCGCAACGCCACCAGCGCCGTGCGGTGCTCCCCGATGCTCATGGCGGGAATATCCACCAGCATCAGATGGATCGCGAGGACCAGGATCAGAATCTGTGTGGCGTCGAGCACCAGGTCCCAGTGGACCTTGGATTCCTCATCGGAGTGTCCAGTCAGCACCGAGCCGATGAACATCGGCGCAGTACAGAGGTAGCTGAGGAGATAAACCCCGATCTGGTTCTCGTCAGAAACGGCCGCGTTCAGCGTGTGATAGGCGTGGAGCAGAGCGCCGCAGGACCACAGCGCGAATGTGGCGGCAGAAAGCCGCCAGAAAATGGCGGCGAAATAACGCGATCGCCGGCTGGCGTCCCAGCACGCCGCAGCCGCCAGCAGCGCCGCCAGAAGCTGAAAACCAGTCGAACCCGCTTCTCCCCACTTGCCCGCCGAAGTCGCGGCCAGCCACACCACCTGCCCTGCCACCACCGCACACAGCAGCGCGGGCGCCCCACCCCAGAAGCGCGATTCTGAAGCTTGACCCGGAGCCTCATTTGCTCGAGCCTCTTTTGTAAGTTCCGAAGTAGCAGTCATTGCGTCTTATGCCAGTTTCGGGTCGGTTTTCCCTGGGAATCGGGGCCACTGCCACTGGCGCACGGATGCCACCGCAACGGCGGCTACCCGGCTTTGTCCGGCTCTGCGGGAACACGCCCGGGGTTCTGACTCTTCAAGGGGGAGAACACGTGGGACTCCGGCACAGAGAACAGCCTCGGCTCCGCATAGAGTTTCCTACTTGGTTAGCCCAGTGTCAACGTTACGCGTCCCCCAGCCCGCCGACCAAAGACGCGCAACTTCCGTGTGAGAAGGAATCACGATTCCTCCGCGCCCTCTGCGATGTAAAGGTTCTGACCTTGAAGGTGTGATCCTGGTGTGAAACCTAAATGACGGGGAGGCGACAGCGGGGCTTACTTAGCGAAGAAGTAATCGAACGACTTGACCGCCGTGAATTCGTCGTCCTTAATATCGAAAACGGTATAGAGCTTGGCGACGTGCAAAACGTCGTGCACTTTCTGGGTGAGGTTCACGAGCTTGAGCTCCCCGCCGCTCTTTTTCACAGAGATAAAGCTGCTGACCAGCTCTCCGACTCCGGAACTGTCGATGTAGCTGACCTCGGCAAGATTGAGCAGGATTTTCTTCTTCTCCTCGCGGATGAGGGCAGCCACGGCGTCGCGCAGTTGCGTAGTCTCATCCCCAAAAATAATCCGCCCACTGATGTCGAGGATGGCGACATGATGGCTCTCGCGACTGGAGATCTTCAGGCTCAATGCAGGTCTGCCTCTTTGCCTTCTCGTTGCCGCAAGGGCCCGTGCCCCAGCGGACGATGGCGGGAATGTTAGTGGCTGAGCCGCAGTAAGTCAAACGCAGAAGCAAGAAGGCCGAGCATGAAGGCTGCCGGGTGAGTCAGGGAGAAACTCATGTGGGGACAGCCGCCCTCGGCTGTCCCTCGAGCGAAGCTCGAGGTTTTTTCCTATCTCAAGCGATGCCTGTATTCGTAGGCCAGGTTTCCACCCGCACGGCCGGAGGCGACTGGTAGTCGCGGATGTCCTGAATCGCAGAAGTGACGATCGGCGTCGGATACTCGGGGTGATGAAACTCCAGATGCATGCCCCGCCCCACAAACTGCAGCTTCAGCATCGAGCCGCCCCAGGTCGAGCCCGCAATCGCAACCAGAACCGGCTCCGGACAAAACTCAGGATGCCCGGATATCAGCGCATCGCTGCCGCCCAAAAGCACGGCCCGGTAGCAATGGTGCATCGTCTGAATTTCAAGCACCGTCGAAGGCGGCAGATCGTGCAGAAATACTCCGCCTTCAATCTCCGATTGGATGATGCCGCCGTTGACCTTATCGCTCAGATTGGGATGGGGGCTAAACATACAAATGACGATTCGCTAAGACTAATGCTTTTTGGGGGCCGCGACAAGAGCCGTTTTCAGCCAGCCCCTAACTTAAGCGTATGGCCTTTCGCCGCGAATTCCCGGCCGCGTTCGTCCCGTAGATCACCACGCCCGAGACCGAGGCTGCCCCACCCTTCGCGATTTTCGAAGGGTGGGTATTCCCAACCGCTTGGGGCAAGCCGGACTCGCAAAAATCTTACCTCACGGATGCGTGGTCGTATAAGCCGCCGGCGTAACCTCCGCCCCATTCCCGATCGCATCCCCGGACAACACCAACTCCACCCGCCGGTTCTGCTGCCGTCCCTCCGGCGTCTCATTCGACGCAACCGGCTCCGCCTTGCCAAACCCCCGCGCATCCACCGACCCGGCCGGGATCCCGCCGTGCACAAAATAGTCGCGCACCGACTGCGCGCGCCGCTCCGAAAGATCCTGATTATATTCGTCGGTGCCCACGCTGTCCGTGTGCCCCTCGATCGAAACGTGCAAGCTCGGATACGCCAGCACGATTCCGGAAACTTTAGCCAGCCTCTCCCGCGCCGCCGGCAGCAACTCGACGCTGCCGCTGCGGAACAGCACATCGGACATGTTGGCAATCAGCCCGCGCGCGCTATCGCGCGTAGCCAAAACACTGTTGAGCTGCTGCAACAGCCGCGCCCGCAATTCCTGTTTTTCTTTCTCCGCCTGTTGCCGGAGATTCTCCGACTGCGCCGCCGACGCCTTCGCCTTGTCGGCCTCCGCTGCCAGAACCTGCTCCTGGGCCACAGCTTCCGCCTTCGCCTTCTCGGCCGCTTCTTTCTCAGCCTGAGCTTCCTGGGCCGCGGCCAGGGCTTCCTGCTTCATCTTCTCCGCTTCCGCCTTGGCTTGTTCCGCCGCCGCCCGCGCCTCTTCCGCCTGTGCCCGTGCAATCTCCGCTTCGTTGCGTCGCCTGGCCTCCGCGTCGGCATCGGCGCGCGCCTGCGCTTCCCGCCCTGCAGCTGCGCCGGCCGCCTCGTCTTCCGCCTTTTTCTTCACCGCCATCAGCCGCGCTTCTTCCGCCGTCTCCACCGCCTCTTTTGCGGCCGCTTCCACGCTGGCCCGGTTCTGTTTCTGCCGGTAGACTTCCTCCGCGTGCATCATCTGCTGCCCGGCCTTCGAAAAAATGAACGCCGCGTACTTGTCGGCGGAAGCATTTTTCGCGATCCGCACCGCATTCCGCGCCTCAAACAGTTCCAGCGGAGTCTTCGAATCAATCCCGAAAATCGCGTCCTCAATATGTGTGTTGGTCGAGGAATACGTGCCGCGCGGCGCCAGTTCGTACTTCGCCTCGATATTTTCGCTCCCGCCTCCACTCCCCGACGCGCTTTCCATCACCACCATATTCCCCGGCTGCGTTACCGCGAAATAAGGTTCGGCCGTCACGATCAGCCCAAACGTCTGCAGGTCGGTAAAAGCCTTCACGTGCGCGTTGCGGTGTTCCAGCACAACTTCGCCAAGATTCACCGGACGCCCTTCCGGCGAAACCGCCCACAGCACATACGTCAGATATTCCAGTCCGAACTTCGTTGCATCTTCCAGGTTCTGAAACTTGGCTTCAATCTGGAAATTGGTCTTCTTCCCTTCGATCCGAGCCTCGCCCGACGCGCCTTGCAGCAAGTCCGTGCCCTGAAAATCAACCTTCGCGCTCCCGCCCTGCAGCCGGTAATGCACCGCCTTGGTGACTCGCGAAACCGTAGCGGAATCCCCCGGGGCCGGGCCCGCAGCCGCACTTGCAGCGGTCGCAGTAGCCGCCGCCGGAGCAGTTTGCGTCTGCGCCGATGCAACTGCACCAACGCAACCAATCACGAAAATGGCAAACAAACGTTTCATCAGAGAGATCTCGATTCGGGGGATTACTAAAAGATTTCTAATCTAACTAGTAATCTTCTTCGATCACGCGAGGAATGAAAAGAACAGGAAGGACGATGCACGAATAGCACTTTGGTCACCGCATCAATAAAGCCACCACAAAGCCACCACTCGATGTCATCCCGAACCGAGCCGAAGGCGCGGTGAGGGACCCTACGATGCGCCTGCGCCACCACGGTCGCAAACGGGAATATCTTAGCCCTGTCCACCAGGGCTTTTCTCGCACGACTCTCGACTCCGCTAAGGAACAGCCGCGATCACCCCGCCCGGCCCCACCACAATCGCGCCCCCATGCGGCACCGCGCTGACAGCGTTGAACTTCAGCGCCACTTTCTTCGAAGAGCTTACCCGCTGCGGATCCCGCGGCGGCCGGAAATCAAACACAAAATCCGACCCCACAATAAACAATCGCTCCGTTCCCTTGTCATTGCGGTCGTAAGCCACGGCGGAGAAGTAAGCCAGCGGCCGCAGCGGCGACAACTCCCAGGTCTTTCCGCCGTCGGAAGTCGACGCCAGATTAGGCCCGTCCTGGTTGGGATGCTGGTAGTCGCCCCCGGCAATCGTGCCGTGGAGCGCATCGCGAAACGCGATCGAAAAAATCCCCGCCGAAGCCGGACCACGCATGATCGGCGTGTCAACCACTTGCCAGCTCGATCCGCGATCGCCGGAATGAAACACCCGAGCCGCGGGCCCGCCAGTAGCAAACCAGATATTCGGATCGGGCGCACCCACTACCCGCACACTCTCCGGCCGCGCCGCCTTGTCAGGCTTAAACGGATCACGCGGCGGAGGCCCATTGCTCAACCGCGCCGGCAGAATCGCAACGCACGTATTCGACGCCGCAAACGCCCCCTCGCCGTCAATCGCCGCCGGAAGCTGGCTCCCTGGAATCGAATGCCAAACCTGCCCGTCCTCTGTAAGCAGAACTTCAAAATGCAGCTTCCCCGTCTCGCCGGGAACAGGATCTCCCACCACGACCCCGTGCCGAGGATCCCAAAAAGCAATCGAATCGAAAAATCCCTTCGGATTGGTATTCCTGAATTGCAGCGCCCAGCGCTTGCCGCCGTCACTAGTGTGGTAGATCCTCGACAGTTCCCCCGGCCCCGCGGACATCAGAAACGCCTCGTCCGCCGAGAACCCAACCACCCCGCGAAAATCCAGCGCCTCCGCCCCCGGGACCTGCGCCGATACCCAGTGCGCCCCCGCATCAGTCGTCCGCAGATAAGTCCCGTGCGTCCCCGAAGCCCACGCCACCCTCCGCGAAACCGCGCTAACCCCGCGCAGCCCCTCGGTAGTATGCGAACGCTGCTCCCGTGGCTCACTCTGAGCGAGCGCCGCAGCAACAAGAAAGAAGGGAAGCAGGCGCCACACTGTCTTATATAGTCTTGTCATTCCGAACGAAGTGAGGAATCTGCTTTCGCACCACCACCGGCCTCTAAAGTCCCACCCCTACTTCGCCGTAAAATCCGCAAACGAAGCGCTCTTCCCAAACAAAACCCGCAGCGTGCACCGCGGACCCACATGCGCGAACGCCACTTCCAGCGTGTCGGCCGCCTGCTGCACCTGGTCGGTTTCCATCTGCACCCGCGCCAAATCGTTCTTCTCGTCGTAAGCCGCGCCCGCGGTCACGTTCTTGTTCACCGCCAGCATCCAGTGCTCTTTCCCCGGAATCGGATACACCGTATAAGCCCCAATCGGAATCGACGAAGTCCCCAGCGTGAGCGGCGCCTCGGTAAACAAAGTCATCGGCGTGCCCCCCGGAGCCCACGGCTTGCCGTTGCTGATCTTCTCCTTGGTCGTCACCGGATTGTAGCGGACATAAATCTGCCGCCCGTCATCCAGGTAGCAAGTGGTAGTCGATGTAGGCGCGCTGCCGCTCTGCGCAAAGAGAAACGGAGTACTCAAAAACGTTATGACAATACATCGGGTCACGATACGAGCGAACATGGCGCAAACCCCCCGCGCAGCAGTGTAGTCCCGGAAGTGTATCAGGGAAAAGGGAATTTGCAGGCTTCGTGTGGAGCCCGTATGTGGAGCGGGCACTCTTGCCCGCTTGCCGGCAGCACCCAAAACCAGCAGTCGGGTGCCCCATTTCTCGCGCGTTCTTTGCGCGAGAAGTGGGGAAGTTGACTGCGAACAACGACTGCCCCTGACCACCACGGCCGAGCCTACCCCGGCCAGCCGAACGTTCGCTGGTCTTTCGTGACGTACTCACCCGCCCCTGCCATTGTTACCGTGAACTGAGATTCCCGAGCACACGGGAACAGAGGGAAATCACTTTATGGCGAAGTCAGCAAAATTAAAGATTCTCTACGGCGAAGGCGACGCAGAAATCCTCGCCGGCCAGGCCGCCCACATCGAAAAAGCCGGACACACCGTCCAGCAGGCCGCCGGCCGCAAAGCCGTCGAACTGGCTCTGACCAAAGGCCCGTTCGACCTGGTCGTCCTCGGCCCCACCCTGACCCGCAATGACCGTCATCACCTGCCCTACATGGTCAAAAAGGCCAGCAAAGAAACCAGCGTCCTGGTCATGCACGCCGACGGCAGCCGCCATCCCTACGTCGACGCCTGCACCGACACTGGCGCCAGCCTCGAAACCGTCCTGGCTCGCATCGAATCCATTAAGCCCGCCGGCACCGCTCCAACTGCCGCTGCAGCCGCAGCAGGACGTTAACTAGCTTCTGAGCGGCCAACTCTCTTAGAGTCTGTCATTCCGAGGCGAAGCGCGAAGAACCCCATGCAGGCCGGCGCCGCCGGCCTCAAAGGGAGTTTCCTCCACCGCCGTTCGTCGCTCGTCTGTGCCGAGCTTCTAAATCCTGTCACTGAACGAAGCGAAAGCCCGCCCCGAGCGAAGTCGAAGGGAACCTATGCAACAAGTCACTATCACCGACCTCGAAGTTTCCGCCGCTGCTTCCCGGAACCATCCACACTACGAATCAAAATAATAAACCGGTGGGATGAACCACCCCGCCGCCACAGCAATCACAGCGTGGCGCCCGCCCGCATCCCCTCAAAGTGGAAACTCCCGCCGCCTCGGACCCCACGAACCACAAAAGTAATAGTGGCCCCATCCGATCATCCCCCAGCGATAAATCCGCACGTCACACGAATCGTCCCGGTCACCGAACCGTCTAAGTGGGAAAACTCAACCCAAAGAATCAACATTTCCAAGTCCCGGAAAACTTAACGAAGCCACGCCTCCCCCAGAAACATCCAACCCGCCAGACCGTCATCACCCGGAGGAAAAAATGTCCCTCAGCGAAGCCCTGCTTCCAGAATTCGACGCAGAAATGGCGAGCACCCGCCGCACCCTCGAGCGCATCCCCGAAGACCAGCTAACCTGGAAGCCCCACGAAAAATCCATGCTGCTGGGCCGCCTGGCCGGCCACTTGGCCGAGCTCCCCGGCTTCGGGGTCGGTGCCCTGACCACCGACAAGCTCGACTTCGCCGCCTCCCGCCCTGCGGACTACAAACCGCTGGTCGCACAGTCCCAGAAACATGTGCTC
This sequence comes from uncultured Acidobacteriaceae bacterium, assembly GCA_963719575.1. GTDB lineage: Bacteria > Acidobacteriota > Terriglobia > Terriglobales > Acidobacteriaceae > Sulfotelmatobacter. The sequence continues at coordinate 533,651 of CAVRCN010000009.1, read as the reverse complement.
GAAATATTCGACAAGAAAGTGGCCGACGTGCGCGCCGTAATCGCCGCCACCAGTGACGAAGAATGGAACAAGAACTGGACCCTCTCGATGGGCGAAAGAAAAATCTTCAGCGGCACCCGCCAAACCGCCGTCCGCCGAATGATGATGAATCACATCATCCACCACCGCGCCCAGCTGGGAGTCTACCTTCGTCTAACCGGAGTCCCCGTCCCCTCCGTCTACGGCCCTTCCGCCGACGAAGGAAAATAAGCACGAGGATAGTGTTGCCCAAGAAAAGCCCTGTCATCCGGTGGAGTTCTTGGCCTTGGGCAACGAGTCTTAAGCTGCTTTTTCGACTTCAACTTGAAGTTCGCTTTCGCGAGTCTCGTCGGCTTCCAGCCACGAGGCGATGCGTTCGCGAATCTTCAGCAGTTTGCCGGATTCGCTAAGAGCATAGAACCCGAACATAACGAAAGTGCTGGCCCATCCGGCGATCATTAACTTTGCGAAGAGAGACATAATCCACTCCTTCCGAGGCATCCGCCTCTAGTGAGGCAATCTTGCACTGGAAAGGAAAGAACGTCCATGGAGCCAGTCTGAAGCGGTATCAATTCATCTGAAGAGTAGGGATGATGCCTTGACAGGGAAGCAGAGCGAGATGAGAATCGTCGGAATCGCCGGGAAGGGCGTGGGGTTATGCCCGAGAAGAAGGTCTGCTTCGCCGATTTCGAGTTGGACTTTGGTCGTTTTCAGCTATACCGCGCTGGACAGCCAGTGCGCCTGGAAGGTCTTCCCTTGCAACTTTTGATGTTCCTGGTCGAACACCAAGGCCAATTGGTCACCCGCGAGCAGATCGCCGATTCCTTGTGGGGTAAGGATGTGTTTGTCGATGTCGAACAGGGAATCAATACCGCGATCCGCAAAATACGCCTGGCTCTGGAAGACGATTCGGGGCAACCGAAATATTTGCAGACCGTGGTAGGCAGAGGATACCGCTTCGTGGGTCCGTCCCATGAACAATCGGCGGCGGCGGCCGACGAGAAAAGCGGATTTTCTGCCGAAGAGTTAGGACGGGCCATCCTGGCGGCAGCCGGCTTGGAACCGGACAATCCGGAGAGACCACCAAACGAGCAGGTCGACTCCCAGCCACGTCAGAGTTCGTCCGAACCAGGCGTTCGCGCGCAGAGGCCTAGATATCCCTCGTATTGATTTCGGTCATCGTATTCGAGGGCAGCCGGATTCGCCTGCTCCCTACTTCAACTCCACCTTCATATGCAGGTTCCACGCCACAAACGACCACTCGTCCCCCACCTCGGCAATCTGCTTCGAAATCGGCTTTCCCCCTCCGTGTCCCGCTTTCGTCTCCACCCGAATCAGCACCGGAGCCGTCCCTGCCTGATCCACCTGCATGGTAGCCGCGAACTTGAAGCTGTGCCCCGGCACTACGCGATCGTCATGATCGGCCGTTACAATAAACGTCGGCGGATATTTCGTCCCCGGCTTAATGTTCTGCAGCGGCGAATACGCATACAGCGCCTTGAATTCCTCCGGATTGTCCGACGATCCGTAATCCGAAGTCCACGCCCACCCAATCGTGAATTTATGAAAGCGCAGCATATCCATCACGCCCACTCCCGGCAAAGTCGCGCCGAAAAGATCCGGACGCTGTGTCTCACAAGCTCCAATCAGCAGCCCGCCGTTGCTGCGCCCCGAAATCGCCAGCTTGGGCGTTGAAGTGTATTTATTCGCGATCAGCCACTCCGCCGCCGCAATAAAATCGTCAAACACATTCTGCTTGTGCAGCTTGGTTCCGGCCAGGTGCCACTCCTCGCCATACTCGCCTCCGCCACGCAAATTTGCCTGCGCATAAATCCCGCCCATTTCCAGCCATACTAAATTGGGCACGGAGAAAAACGGCGTCAGCGAAATATCGAATCCGCCGTAAGCGTACAGCAGCGTCGGATTCTGCCCGTCGAGTTTCAATCCCTTTTTATAAGTCAGGAACATGGGCACGCGCGTGCCATCTTTACTGTGGTAAAACACCTGCGTAGTCTCGTAGCGGCTGGGGTCGAAGTCGACTTTAGGCTGGCGGAAGATCGTGCTCTTGCCCGCCACCGGATCGTAACGATAAATTCTGGCCGGAGACACGAAGCTGGTGAAAGCGTAAAACGTCTCTTTGTCGGTGCGCTTCCCCCCGAAGCCGTCCGCCGTGCCAATCCCCGGCAGATCCACGTTGCGCACGAACTTCCCTTCCAGGTCATAGACGCGAACTTCGGTCCGCGCGTCCTTCAGGTAACCGGCGAGAAACGAATTGTTCACCACCCCAACGGCTTCCAGCTTGTCCGCTCCCTGTGGAATCACCGTCTTCCAGTTCGCGCGCTCTGGATGCCGGATATCAATGGCCAGCACCCGCCCGCGCGGCGCATCCAGATCGGTCCTGAACCAGAAAACCGGGCCGTCGTTGTCAATAAAGTTATAGGCCGCATCAAAGTCATCGAGCAGCCGCACCACCTGCGCATTGGGCTGCGTCAGGTCCTTGTAATAGACGCGGCTCTTAGGCGACGTTCCCTGCCATACCGTAATGATCAGGTAGTGGCCGTCATCGGTCACCGCCCCATTGAATCCCAATTCTTTATTGTCGGGCCGATCGTAGATCAGCTTATCGTCGGATTGCGGCGTCCCCAGGCGATGGTAATAAAGCTTGTGAAAATAATTGGCGTCACGCAGACTCGCGCCGCCCTTGGGCTCATCGTAACGGCTGTAGAAAAATCCTTTGTCATCCTTCGTCCAGGACGCCCCAGAAAATTTCACCCAATGGATGACGTCGGGAAGATCTTTGCCGCTGTCAACGTCGCGCACATGCCACTCGTTCCAGTCCGAACCCGAAGCCGCAATGCCATAAGCCATCAGCTTGCCATCGTCGGAAATCGAGCGCCCCGAAAGCGCCACCGTGCCATCCGCTGACAAAGTGTTCGGGTCGAGCAACACCCGCGGTTCCGCGTTCAGCGACTCCGCCACCAGCAGCACGCTCTGGTTCTGCAGCCCGCTGTTGTGGTCGTAAAAATATCGCCCGCCCTCCTGCTCCGGAACGCCAAACCGCTCGTAGTTCCACAGCTTGGTAAGCCGCTCGTGAATCGCCGGTCGATATGGAATCTGGTCAAGATAGCCAAACGTCACCTTGTTCTCAGCCTCCACCCACGCATGCGTCTCCGCCGAGTCCGTATCCTCCAGCCACCGATACGGATCCGCCACCTTCACCCCGTGATAATCATCCACCTGATCCCCGCGCCGAGCCTGGGGATAAACCAGCGGTGAAGACGACGTTTGCCCAGCGGCCACCAAAGTCAGGAGGACAAACAGAAGAGGAAACAGAATTGCAGCCTGGCGCGCGAAATGCATGGAAACCTCTTGGAATCAACTCGTGGGATTGAACTGATCGAGCGATCTATCTTGCCTGAATGACATCAGACAAGTACACCCCAAATTTCGTACCGCCCCAATTTCAAAGCGATTGCAATCGGATGTCATCACGATTCCAAAATGGATGTCATCCTGAGCGCGGCGACAGCCGGGTGAGGGACCTTACGTCAGCGGATGGAGTTACTGCTGTGAACGGGAATGCCTCGCTGTATGAAGCGAAGGTTTTCCTCGCCTCGAGGATGTGCGGGATCTAGATTTTTAATCAACAATCAACAATTCGCTCCACGCGAATTCACATCCCGCCCGCAGCTACGGCACCGTCCTCCGCCCCGTCTTCCCCGCCACCGGCTTGTAATCCGCCGGATACACCACCACCGACCGCCGCGGTCCCTCCCCATCGCTCTCCGTCCGCAGATCGGTGTGCTCCCGCAGCGCCAGATGCACAATCCGCCGCTCCCGCGAAGACATCGGAGCAAACTGGTAAGGCGCACCAGTCTGCCGCACCTTCTCCGCCGCGACCGTAGCCAGCATGCGCAGCTCTTCCAGTCGCAATGACCGCTGATTCTGGCAGTCGAACGAAATCTTCTCGTGCTCGCCGGAGGGCAACCGCAGAATCTCCAGCGCCAGTAATTCCAGCGCCCGCAGCAACTCTCCACCCCGGTCCAGCAGCAGCGTGGAGTCCGGCCCCGCCAGGTCCACCAAAATCTCCGGCCTCTCCCAGTCCCGATTCTCCGGCAGCGGCGGATCCACCGTGATCCGGTATTTAATTCGCAATCCCCCATGCGTAATCACCGCGCGAAGGAATTCGTTAATCTTATTAGCAGCAGCAAGTTTGTCCATAAGTCAGCTCTTAGCTATCAGCTTTCAGCCCGGCCGATGCAGATTTTGGAGTCGTTGCTCCCCCGGTAAACAATGAAACGAAACACCCTCAATAGTTCTCATCAAGCGCCCGCATCGTCAACGCCCAAGCTGAGAGCTGAGAGCTGACAGCTACTTATCCTTCTTCCTTGCCCGCTTCTCCAGCATCTCCCGCATCTCGCGCCCCAGCTTCGTCTTGTTCATCACCGCCTGCTGCGCCATCTGAATCAAATTGCTTTCCGCGTAGTACAGGCTCAACCCCGCCGCGAAATTCCAAAAGAAAAATCCCATCATGATCGGCATCATCCAAGTCATCATCTTCTGCTGCCCCGGATCCATCCCCGCCGGTTGCGGCGTAATCCGCTGCATCGCAAACATGCTGATGACCATCAGAATCGGCAGCACGCTATACGGGTCCTTCGCCGACAAGTCCGGAATCCACAGCCAGTGCGCATGCCGCAAATCCAGCGCCGTTCCCAGCATCCGGTAATACGCAATCAGAAACGGAAACTGAATCAGCATCGGCAGGCATCCGCCCGCCGGATTCACTCCCTCTTTCTTATATAGCGCGCTGATCTCCTCGTTCATCGCCGCCTTCCGCGGATCGCGCAAGCTGTACTTCTTATATTTATCCTGGATCGATTTAATCTGCGGCGCTACGCGCTGCATCTTCAGCATCGACTTCATCTGCGTAATCCGCAGCGGCATCAGCGCCACGCTGATGATCAGCGTCTGCAGCACAATTGCCCATCCCCAGTTCGAAACCATGTGGTTGAAAGTCCACTTCAGCCACAGGAACAGCGGCTTGGCCAGAATCCCCCACCACCCAAAATCCACCAGCCCGCGCAAATCCGCCGGCCCGTTCTTGATCGCCGGAACTTCCGTCGCCTCCAGCACCGCCAGTTCCTTCGGACCTACATAAACCCGCTCCACCGTGGGCCCGCGCAAATTCCCCACCGCCGCGCCCAGCACGTCCACATTCGATGTTTCCTTGGAATCTTTTTTCTGCGGATCGCGCAGCACCTGCAAAGGATTCCGCAGCGTCACCATCGACGCCCCGCCCGCATCCTCCGGAATAAACACCGCCGCAAAATACTGATCCCCAGGCCCCGCCCATTCAAACGGCCCGTGCAAAGTATTTCCGCCGCTGATGTTCTTGATCGCCAGCCGCAACACGTAATTCGGAAACACCAGCGCCGTATGATCCGTCGACGCGTCGCTGTGATAATCAATCGCCCCGGCCGCATAACTCACCGGCGTCACCTGGTCGCCGAATCCCGCCGGCCACGCCGGCAGCGCCCCCACCTCAGCGCCCTTGTACACCACCGACGTTTCCACGCTCACCACATAACTGTGATCGAACCGGAACGTCTTGTGCACGCTCAGATCGTGGTCGGAATATTCAAACGTCACATCCGTCGGCGATTTCTGCGTTCCTTCGCGCGACGCCACATACAACGCCGAACTCAGCCGGTCGCGCAGCCCCTCATCGTAAGTCCACAGCGACAGCGGATACCCATACTTCGCCGCGGCCTCCGGATTCACCAGATCAAGCCGCCCGTTCTGCGCGTCGTTGTCGAATTTCTTCAGAATCCACGACTTCACCTGCGCCCCGCGATTCGTAAACGTGATCCGGTAAAGATCGTTCTCGATCACCGTTTCCGTTTCGCTGCTCGCCTGCTTCGTCACCCCCACCGGAACCTTAACCGCAGGGAAATTCGCGGCCGTCGCCGCGGAAGAAGACGCAGCCGAAGATCCCGCAGCTGAAGGTCCCGTACCCGAAGATCCCGCCTGCGTCGGCGCAGTCTGATTCGCCGCCGGCACGGTCGGCTGCGGTCCATATTTCTTCGACCACGCCTGAAACCCCAGAATCACCAAAAACGTAAGAATAAATACCAGGACCAGCCGCTTCTCAGTGCCAGGTTCCTGCTGCGGATTTTGAAAGTCAGCCAATTTGTAGTTTTTCCTAATTAACTCTTGTCATCCCGAGCGGAGCATGATCTTCCGCGAAGCGGGAGATCATGCGCAGTCGAGGGACCTCGTGTTCCCCTGCACCATCACCGTCCTCGCGGGGAGTTTCCACCACCGCGCCCTCACCCCGCCTCACCACCGGATCATGCCCGCCCCGCGCCAGCGGATGGCACCGCAACACCCGCCCCACCGCCTTCAACCCCCCGCGCAGCGCCCCAAAACGTTCCACCGCCTCCATCGCATACTCCGAACAAGTCGGCACAAATCGGCAAGCCGGCGGAAACAAAGGCGAAATCGCCCACTTATATCCCCGCAACATCCCCAGCACAACGCGTTTAGGAAACTGTTTCAATCTTGTCATCCCTAAAAGAGCTTGTCATCCTGAGCAGTCGAAGGACCCCTATCACCATTGAACTGCCAATGGCCTTGAGGGGAATTTCCACCACTGCGCGAAGTGCAAATGGCACACCGCCATCGCATCCTCACCGCGCTCCCGCTTTCACCCTCTGCTCTATCACTACGAACGCCCGCTTCACTTCGTTCAGCACCGCCGCAAACTCCGCCCCCAGCAACGACTTCTTCGGATTAATCACCACATCCACCGCCCCGGCCTGCGCCACCTGCGCCAGCCGCACCGCTTCGCGCAACCGCCGCTTCATGCGATTGCGCAACACCGCCCCGCCCAGCGCCTTCCCCACAGTAAATCCCACGCGCGGGCCCGGATTTACCATCTTGTTTCCAGATAGCTCCCCAACTGTCCTCGCCAAATAGAAAACCGTCATGGTCGCCGAAAAATGCCGCCGCCCCTGTTTATAAACCCGCTCAAAATCCGCGTGGCGCAGCAGTCGCCCGCTCCGCGGGAAACCGATCTTCTTCCTCCGCAGTCCCGTTCCGTCCGACTCTTCCTGGGGAGCGATAGCGCTCACGACGATGGTCTGGTCGAATTCCCTGATCGAAATATCCTGTCAAGAATTAGAAAAAGAGAAAGCGGGTAGAAGAAGCCAGCCGAAAAAAGCCAACCAAAAAAGTTAGGACAGCGCCAATCCAGCGCTCAGGTGTCCTCTGTGAACCCCTGTGCCTGCCCTGAGTTCAATCGAAGGGTCCCCTGTGGTTAAGCTCTTGCTCGGACTACTCGCGGAAACCTGGTTTCACCGAGACCCGCTTGCGCCCCTTGGCGCGGCGGCGCGATAGCACCTTCTGGCCGCCCTGGGTCTTCATGCGCGTGCGAAAGCCATGCTTCTTCGATCGCCTGCGCCGGTTGGGTTGGAATGTACGCTTGGGCATGAAAAGTACTTGCTCCTGATCTGTTCGTTAGTCTTATGGCAAACCTAGAGTATAAATGACAACTCCCACCCGGAGCAAAGGGCAGTCCGAAAACTGGCCACTGACCCCTAGTCCCTGGTCACTGCCTCTTCAACATCCCCACGACCCTCTCATAATCATCCACCGTGTGATACTCAATCACAATCTTCCCCTTACCCTTCCGGTCTTTGATCCGCACCCGCACTCCCAGCAGCCGTTCCAGCTCTCCCTGCGCCGACCGTACATTCGGATCCATCCACCGCGCACCACTCTTCTTCTTCACATACCCCGGCATTCCCGGCAGCGGGTCCAGCATGCCCTGCATCTGCATCACCATTTCTTCGATCTGGTCGAACGGCATCCTCTTTTTCACCACGTCATCCGCCGCCTTCTGGATCATCGCCACATCCTCCAGCTTCAGCAGCTCCCGCGCTTCCGCAAACCCCAGCTTCTTCTGGGCCATGTACTCCATCACCCGCTCCGGCAGCTTCAGCAGCCGCATGTAATTGGCGACGGACTCCCGCGCCAGCCCCACCCGCTCTCCAATCTGCTGCTGCGTCAGCCCGAACTTCTGGCTCAAAACCTTGAACGCTTCCGCATGTTCCAGCGGACTCAAATCCTCGCGCTGCAGGTTTTCGACGATCGTCATTTCCGCCGCCTGCTGCTCCGAAACCCGCTTCACCAGCGCCGGCACCGTCGTCTTCTCCGCCATCTTCGACGCCAGGCATCGCCGCTGCCCCAGAATCAGGATGTACCGCCCCTCCTTTTCCGCGGGACGCACTACCACCGGCTGCACCACCCCATTAATCCGAATCGATTCCGCCAGTTCCTCCAGGCTCTCCTCGTCCATTCCATACCGCGTCTGGTAAGGATTCTTGTCGATATCATCAATCGCCAGATTGACCACCAGATTCCCCGGAGTCCGCGACGTATCCGCCACCGCCTGAATCGTAATAGTCTCGCCCGGCCCAAATGTGGAGACAGCCGCTCCCGCCTGTCCCGAGCGCAGCTCGGCGCTCTCCGCCGCCGCAGGTACATCCCTGGCAAGCGCACCCCCACTCAAAGCCTTGTCATTCCGAACGGGCGTAAGCCCGTGAGGAATCTGCTGTCCGCCTGCGCCACCACTGTCGCGATCAGGAGCCACCACTGCGGAAACCACCCGCGGCCCCGGCAGCAACGACTCCAAGCCCCGCCCCAAAGCCCGCCGCTTCTCCACTTTGTCTTTGTCCTTCTCCACCGCCGCCGCATTCGTCATCAATCTCTCCTCATTCTCTCTCGTTGCTTCCTACCCTGCCCTGTCATCCTGAGCGCAGCGGTGACAAGCGCGAAGCGCTTGCCACTGCGGAGTCGAAGGACCCCTGCAATCCCGCAAATCACCACAGGCTCAGCAAGGAGTTCCCGTCGAAGAACCCATGCCGGGTGCCCCATTTCTCGCGTCCTTTGCGAGAAGTGGGGATTTCCCCCGGTAGAGCTTCTCCCCCGACAATATATCGACCTCCATCAATCTATATATTGATGTCAATCAATTTATCAGGCGCTCTTATCCATCTCGGGAGTCTCCGCCTCAGCGTCCGCCTTGTGCTCCTCAGTGCCCTCAGCGGTAAAGATCTCCGCAGAAGCCTGTCCTCCCGAAGCCGGAAGCCGGAAGCCCGAAGCCCGATCCAGAATCTCTTTCGCCAGCCGTATGTAACTCTCCGCCCCCTTCGACCGCGGGTCGTACATCAGCGCCGGCATCCCATGGCTGGGCGCTTCCGCCAGCCGTATGTTCCGCGGGATCGTCGTCGTGCATAGCTTCTCGCCAAAGTATTTCTTCAGCTCGTTCATCACCTGCTGCGCCAGGTTGGTGCGGTCGTCAAACATGGTCAGCACCACCCCCTCGATCCCCAGCTGCGGGTTGAGCGCCGCGCGGATCCGCTCGATCGTGTCCAGCAGCTCGCTGATCCCTTCGAGAGCAAAGTACTCCCCCTGCATCGGGATCAGCACCGTGTCCGCGGCGACGAGCGCGTTGAGGGTAAGCAGGTCAAGCGCAGGAGGACAGTCGATCACGATGAACTGGAAGCGCTCACGCAAAGGCGCCAGCGCTTCGCGCATGCGAAACTCGCGCCCTTGCGCCTCCACCAGCTCAAGGTTGGCGCCGATCAGATTCTTGTGCGAGGGGATCAGCCAGAGCTGCTCGAGCGCGGTGGTGATCAGCGCTTCCTCGGCGGAGGCCGCGCCCATGAGCAGGTGATAGGAGCTGATGCGCTCCGGGTCCTTCACGAAGCCGAGGCCGCTGGTGGCGTTCGACTGCGGATCGCAGTCGACTAGCAACGTGTTGACCTCAGCGGCCGCAAAGGACGCAGCTAAGTTGATGGCAGTCGTAGTCTTACCCACGCCGCCCTTCTGGTTGGCAACCGCGATGACGCGTCCCATTGAGTTTTTAGGAGAAAGCCTGAGCTATTTGGCAGCATACGTCCATCTGGATTTGAAATGCAATGCAAAATGTCACACGAGTTGCAAGATTTCTGTGCAAAAACAAGCGTTATGTTCCTGCAGGAACGTTTCGCGCATTTTTCCGCGCGTCTTGAACCCACGAGCCCGGCTGCAGAAGCTGGTTACAAATTAGAGATGTGTTCCTTCAGGAACACTTGCTCACTCTGGGAGGCTCGGGACCCGGACGAGCCTTGCGGCAGGTGGCGGGAGCTATCGCGGCGGAGGGGCGAAGTGTTCCTACAGGAACGTTTTGTCGTTTTGCATGAATGGACTGCTGGGTACAAAATGTACAAAATGGAGAAGTGTTCCTGAAGGAACACTGTGGAAAACTCATGTTTGGGCTCATTCTTGAGCTGGCATTATGCGCTACATTATAGACATTTAAATCCACTTATCGCCTGCGGGCAACGCAATATGAGCTCCGATTGTCCACTTTATAGGTGTAGTGGCGGATAGTTTACCACCGGTTTACTTGTGGAATTCTCCCTGCAGCGGAGGCGGGTGCCATTTTGATGATTGCACCCGACTAGGAATGATGAGCGACCAGCAGCATGCGGGACTCTGATTGGGGGATGGGGAGGGGAGGATCCCAGGCGAGGGTGGGCAGGGTGGACTGGGTCTGGTCGAGTTGTGAGCTGCCGATGAGGAGGGCCAGGCATCCGCCGGGGGAGACCAGGCTGGCGGCTACGGGGAGGATGCTGGCGAAACGCTCGACGGCGCGGAGGGTGACGAGGTCGAAGCGTCCTGCGGAGGCACTTTGGAGGTGCTGCTGAAGAAGTTGCTGGGCGCGGCCGGGGAATACATTGACGTTCGTCAATGTAAGGGAGCGGATGACTTCGCGGAGAAAGGCGGTCTTTTTCTGGTTGGACTCGATTAGGGTGAGGGCGAGGTGAGGGGCCCAGAGCTTGATGGGGATGCCGGGGAATCCGGCGCCGGAGCCGAGGTCGGCTGCTGAAATGCCGTCGTTAGTCATTGGTCCTTGGTGGTTGGCAGAACCCTCGGGGTCTCGAGTGATGTTGTTGACGAGGCTTCGCCGAGAGTAGACGGGCGAGTCGCCGGTCTCCATACGAGCATCGATGGCTTCAACGGGGGGGTCGGGAAAAAGGTGACGGGCGGCGAAGAGGCTTTCGCCGAAGTGGCGGGTGACGATTTCTTCGGGGTCGCGGATGGCGGTGAGGTTGATGCGGGCGTTCCAGCGGAGGAGTATATCGATGTACGTCGATATATGCTGCAGTTGGTAAGGGGACAAGACAGCAGATTCCTCGTCGCTGCGCTCCTCGGAATGACAAGGGGCTGGCGAGATGGCGGCATCGGTGGACCGGCCGACAAAGGGTTCGAGCAGTTCGGCGATGCGGGCGGGGTGCATGGATTCCCGATTGTAGACAATAAGCAGGGGTCAGGGTTTAGGGTTTGAGGCCAGTGCCTTCTTGCTGAGAGTCGAAATCCCCACTTCTCGCAAAGGACGCGAGAAATGGGGCACCCGGCGCGAAAATAGGGCGAAGGGCGTTGGTCCGGCTAGAACGAGGACTTTTCTGCCGCGGCGGTTCGAGTGCCGGCGCCGCTCAGCTCCACAATGAGGCCGGTTGGGTTATAGGTTCCGCCAACCGGGCCGTTGGTCACGAAGAAATCGAGCGTGTTTATCCCCTGTTTAAAGCCGGATTTGAGAGTGAAATCTGTCAAGGAAGAGAAGGAGGAGTTCGCCGGCCCAACGGTTACACCGTTCAGCTGGATATAGCCGGAATTGTCGGTGGCGTAAGAACCTGTCAGTACGACGGTGGCGAGCTTGAAACCGGTTAAATCAAAAGTCTCGCGATACTGGTAGAGGCCAGAGGGATTGATGGTCGCCTCATTGCCGCCGTTCGCCGGACCGATCCATTGGGCGGAGCTGGTGTCGGCGAGCCAGGTAGGAAATGGATACTGGTCCGTGAGCGTGACAAAGGCGTCATAGCTGCCGTTGCCGTTACTAACGCAGGCCCCGGTAGGGCAAGATAGCAGGGTAAAATTGCCATCGACGGTACCCACGGCGGCCAAACCGGGGCCTCCCGCAGTGTAGCCAGTTCCGAAAACGGATATGGGGGATCCTCCTCCGGCGCCCTGCAACGGGGCTTGCTGCGGGCTGTTGTTGGCATCGTCGGTGACGATGAGCACGGCACTGAGCGATCCGGCGGCGCCGGGAGTGAAGGTAACGGAGATCGAGCATTTTGCTTTGGGGGCCAACGACGAGGCGCAGGGCGGACTGCTGACACTAAAATCGGTGGGGTCGGTTCCTCCGAATGCGATGGAGGAGATGTTGAGGGCCACAGCCTGATTGTTGGTGAGGGTGAACTTAAGGGTTTTGCTGCTGCCGCTCTTCACCGTGCCAAAATTCGCCGACGCCGGGGCCAGGCTTGCTTCGGGCAATCCGATGAGTTGTGCGACCTGGGGAGTGTTGTAGGCATCGTCGGTGGCGGTGAGTTGAGCGTTGCGCTCGCTGGTGGCAGTGGGAGTGAAGGTCACCGAGATGGTGCACTTGGCCAGAGGCTTGAGAGTGGCAACGCAAGTGTTCGCGCTGATGGCGAAATCCTCAGGATCTGCGCCGCCCAAAGCAAAGCTCGAGATATTCAAGGTAGTGGCATTCTGGTAGTTGGTGAGCGTGAACTTCTCGGGTTTGCCGGTGATGTCCAGCGGCCCGGGTGCGAACGAAAAAGAAGCGGGCGAGAGTTTCGCAGGCTTGCATTTGCCGGCGCTGCCGGCGTTGTAGATGGCTTCGACCTCAGAGGTAGCGAGGGCGCGAGTGAAGATTTCGGTTTCGTCGAGGAGGCCGTCGAAATAGCCGAGGCCTTCGGCTTCACCGATGGTTAGCGGAGCGGTGGGGGGAGGAATTGGGGTGGTGTAGGTCTGGGAAGTGCTTGTACTGGGAACGCCGTCGATCCAAATCGTGTACACGCCGGAGGCTTTAGTGACCGCCAGAAAATACCAGGTGCCGGGTGTGGGGGAAAATGGGGTTTGGGCCAGCCATTGCGGGCCGATCGCGCCATTGATGTGAAAGTTCAATACTCCGTCTGATAAGTCGAAGACCCACTTATTCTGATCTTCGGCGCCGTTATCGTCGCCAATGAAGACATTATCCAGCCGCTCGAGGCTGCCGCTGTTGCGCACGGCGGTAAAGTTAGTCCAGAGATCGATGGTGAAATCCTCGGTGCCGAAGTCCCAAAGTTTGTTGTTGGGCACTTGCACATAAGCGTTAGTGCCGTTGAAGCTGAAAGCCTTGCCGACCTCGCCGGTTCCGTAGGTGGCATTCACCAGCTTGCCGTTATGGCCGCCCTGAATATCAACCACAATCCCGTCGGCCGACCACCAGGCGATCATATTGGCTGGCGGCAACGTGCAGGTCTGAGCCAGCAGGATGGATCGGGGTGCGACCAGGACGAAAAGCAGGGCTGCCAAAGACAGCTTGAAGCTGATTAAGGCTCGCATGGTTTCTCCTGAGCAGGATCTCTAGTTTTTTTCTGCGACGCACGGCCCGACTTAGGCGCGTCGTAACTTCCGGAAGGGGGATCCGGATTTAGCGGGAAATTCGCTTCTTGGCCCTAGGCGGCGATGCAATTGTGCCTCCCGCCGCGGTCCACGTCAATGTGAAACAATTTTCATCTGGATAGTTCGGCCGGCGAAGTAGGGGCCGGGGATCAGGGGATAGTGGTCAGCAACGTCGTTGTGCCGGAATCGGCGGGGATGAAATGCGGATTGGAGATCGTAATCAGAGGGCTAACAACTTGACAGGGGTGGGGCAATTTCTGTATATTCAGTTTGTACTGAAAGTAACGATATGGCGGAACTGACTGGATTGCAGAAGCAGTACATCCTCCACTGGGGAGAGATGGGGACGCGGTGGGGGATTAACCGGACGGTGGCGCAGATTCATGCGCTGCTGTATTTGTCGCCGCGGGCGCTGCCGGCGGAGGAGATTGCGGAGACGTTGAGCGTGGCGCGGTCGAATGTGTCGACGTTGATCCGGGAGCTGGAGGGGTGGGGGATTGTGCGGGCGGTGCATGTGCTGGGCGACCGGCGGGAACATTATGAGTCGATGAAGGACGTGTGGGAGATGTTCCGGCTGGTGATTGAGCAGAGGAAGCGGCGGGAGATTGATCCGACGCGGGAAATGTTGCGGCGGTGTCTGGCGGAACTGGACCCGAAGGAGCCGGGAGCGGATTACACGCGGGAACGGCTGGAAGCGATGGCGGGATTTTTCGAGGCGGTGACCGAATTGCACGACCAGATGAAACGGTTGCCTACGGGGACGGTGCGGAAGCTGTTGCGGATGGGGGCTAAGGTGAGCAAGGTGGGGAAACCGAAGGCGAAGGCGGGTTAATTTTTTTGGGTTGACTGTTCTGTTTATACAGAACTGTCTGATGCGGGAGGTCGATCATCGCGACGGGAAATCTGGGATAAGCACTGGATGGAATACGTGCCAAAGCGGGGCTGGCAAAGCAGAGGTCAGTGGTTAGGGGTCAGTGGCCGGTTAAGACCTGGGGGCACCAACGCCGACACGGAGGTGGGTATGAGCGGAAATTTCTTGAGCGTTCGTTTGATGAAAGAGCTGATCTGGGCAGCGGGGGCGGTGAATGTGGGGATTGTGCTGGCGAATGTTCCGTTGCTGGGGCGGTTGCGGGTGGGGGAACGGCTGGCGGGAGTTCCGCGGTTTCTGAGGCAGATTGTTTATGTGCATTGGGCGTACATCCTGATTGTGGTGGGGATGTTTGCGGCGTTGTGTTTTGGATTTGCTTCGGAGCTGGCGGGAGCTAGCGGGCTGGGACGGTTTCTGAGCGGGTTTATGGCTGGGTTCTGGCTGCTGCGGATTGTGTTGCAGGTTTTCTATTACGACGAGGAACTGCGGCGGGAGAACCGGGGGATGGATCTTTTGTATGTGGGGTCGCTGATTTTGCTGGTGGGGATTTTTGGGATAGCGGCGTTGCGGCCGGTGGGGTGAGGCCGAGTCAAAAATCCCCACCCTTCGACTTCGCTCAGGGCAGGCTTTCTCGCAAAAGACGCGAGAAATGGGGCATCCGGACTTGGAGTGAGGTGAATATGCAGAGTTCGAATAGTGGACACGGGAAACAGATTCCTCTTTCGCTTCACCGCGCTTCGCGCGGCTCCAGCATCGCTCGGAATGAAAAGAGTGCGTGGGCGGCGGGGTGGGCTACTGCGGGTGCGGCGGCGTGGGCGGGGATTGCGGTGCTGGCGCGGATAGGAATTGCGCGCATTGGGGTGATCGAGTTGATGTTCTTGTTTGCGCCGCTGGTGATTGTTCCGCTGGGGATGGAGTTGGGCAGGATGAGGGGATTTGAATCTGGCGTGGCGCGGGGGTTGGCGGGGGCGGCGCAGATTTTGCAGCCTTTGGGGGCGGTGCTGGCGGTGGTGGCGGTTTGTCTGGCGCCGGGGGAGCGGGCGGGGTTTTTGGCTGGGGGATGGTTGGTGGTTTGTGGGGTGATGGCGGGGGCTGGGGTGGTGGAGTTGGGGCCTGTTGTTTTGGGGTCGGATGCCGGGATAGAAAACCTCACGGGCGAGGCGCCCATGGCTCCACGAGCAGGGGCAATGTCGACACAAGTTGTGGCGGGTCCTTCACGGCTTTCCAGGATTGCGGGGTGTGTTGCGTGCATTGACCTGGCGGTCGGCGGGGCTTGGCTGGTGACGTCGCGACTGGGATGGCGGCCGATGGGGATTCAGGAGCCGATTGGGTTGTTGACCGCGGTGCATTTTCATTTTGCTGGGTTTGCTACGGCGATGATTGCTGGCGCGACGCTGCGGGTTTCGGAGGTGCGCTTTGCTGGGCGCGAGGGGCTGCTGCGATGGTTGCGGTCGATAGTGGTGCTGGTGTTGGGGATGCCGTTTCTGGTGGCGGCGGGATTTGTGATTTCTCCGGGGCTGAAGATGGTGGCGGCGATGATTTTTTCTGCGAGCGTGGCGGGGCTGGCGGGGTTGGTATGGATGTGCGCGGGGCGGGTGGAGGATGGAACTGCGCGCGGTTTTCTGCGAGTCGCGGCGGGGGCTGTGTTTGTGGGGATGGCGCTGTCGGGGACTTATGTGGTGGCGGATTTTGTGAAGAGCGAGTGGTTGCCGATTCCGCGGATGGCTTCGACGCATGGGGTATTGAATGCGGTGGGATTTTGTTTGTTGGGTTTGCTGGGGTGGTTGGTGGAGGGAGTGCAAAAAGCTTTACCACAGAGGACACAGAGGAACACGGGGTAATACCAAGAGATTTCGCGGGGCGGGATTTGGCTGGGAAGTGAGCGGGGGCTGGGATTGAAAACCCCATGGGCGAGCCGCCCGTGCCACACGAGTCGTGACGGTTCTCCACACGGTAGAATGATGCGGTGATTGGGGACGCAATCTTATGACTCATGAAATGATGCAGGAAAATGGGAACGATGGCGGGGCCGCGAAGAAAATCTGGATGACGCTGACGGGGTTGCCGCTGACGATTCGGCTGGAGTGGCCGTTTCATAAGTCGACTTCGGGGGCGGATTTTTGGGTGTTGCATGGGGACATCCGGCTGGAGAATTCGGAGGGGCTGCATGCGGCGGTGGCGGTGAATTTGTCGATGACGGTGCGGGAGGTGATGCCGTCGCTCGAGGCGAAGGACGCGGAGGCGCCGGTGATCAACGCGCTGCGCAAGGAAGTGGACCGGAGGCAGATTGAGTTTGTGAAGTCGAGGAAATTGTTGCCGGTGGCGTTTTCGAGTCGACATTACGATTTCAAGCGGCAGCAGTGGGTTTTTGGGAAGGCTGGGGATGAGGTGGTGGCGGAGTTTTTGGCGCGGAAGGTTTATTGGGAGACGCGGGTGACTGGAATCCCACCCTTCGCAAAGGACGCGAAGGATGGGGCACCCGGGGCGGCGAAGATGTCGGAGTCAAAGTCCCCACTTCTCGCAAAGGACTCGAGAAATGGGGCACCCGAGGCTGATGGTCCACCCGGGGTTGGGGGAACTTGCGTGTGGATTTGTGATCCGACGGAGTCGCAGTATTTGCAGACTACGACGGAACATTTGATGGAGATTGCGGGGCGGGTGGCTTCCGATGGATTGATTCGGATGGATGGGGAGTTTGCGGAGGCGACTCCGGGGCTCATGGGGCAGGCTTCGAGATTTGAGGCGGCGATGCGGACTTCGGTGGAGGAATTGGAGAAGAAGCATGCGTTTGAGAGAGGGTAGGGGCGCTACAGGGCGGGAGCATATTGAAAAGCTCACGGGCGGGGCGCCCGTGGCCACGTGGGCCGTGGCACTGCTTGTCGTGATGGTTGCGGTTACGGCGTCTGCTCAGACGAACGGGGCGGCTGGGAGTTATGTGCCTTCGGCGGAGAATTTGAAGGCGCGGCGGGAATTTCAGGACATGAAGTTTGGGATGTTTATTCATTGGGGGGTTTACAGCGTTTTGGGGGATGGGGAGTGGGTTTTTCACGAGCGGCATCTCACGGTGCACGAGTATGAGCGGCTGCCGAAGTTTTTTGATCCGGAAAAATTTGATGCCCGGGCCTGGGTGGCGCTGGCTAAGGCTGCGGGGATGAAGTACATCACGATTACGTCGCGGCATCACGATGGGTTCGCGATGTTCGATTCGAAAGTTTCGGACTGGAATATTGTGCAGCGGACGCCTTATGGAAAAGATCCGTTGAAGATGCTGGCCGAGGAGTGCCATCGGCAGGGGATCAAGTTATTTTTTTATTATTCGCAGCTGGATTGGCACAATCCGGATTATTTTCCGCGCGGCGCGACCAGCTGGAATAACGGGCGTCCGGATCATGGGGACTGGAACGCTTATCTCGATACATATATGGATGGGCAGTTGCGCGAGTTGCTGACGAATTACGGGGCGATTGGCGGGATCTGGTTTGATGGGATGTGGGACAAGCCGGATGCGGACTGGCACCTGGCGAAGACTTATGCGCTGATTCATCAGTTGCAGCCGGCGGCGTTGATTATTCCGAATCATCATCAGACGCCGAAGTGGGGGGAGGATGTGCAGACGTTTGAGAGGGATCTGCCGGGGCGGAACACGGCGGGGTTTAACACGAATTATGTGAGCGACCAACTGCCGCTCGAGAGTTCGAACACGCTGAACGGGGCTTGGGGATTCAATATTGGGGACAGCAATTATAAGAGTCCGGAAGAACTGGAAGAGATGCTGGTGCGGGCGGCGGGGAATAATTCGAATCTGTTGCTGAATATTGGTCCGATGCCGAATGGGGAGATTCAGGAAGAATTTGTCACGCGGCTGCATGCGGTGGGGGAGTGGATTGCGAGGTACGGCGAGGCGATTTATGGGACGCGGGGTGGTCCGGTGGCTCCGGGGGATTGGGGAGTGACGACGCAGAAGGGCGACACGGTTTATGTGCATGTGCTGCACTGGAACGCGCCGCTGCTGGCGCTGCCTGCGTTTGAGCGGAAGATTGTGTCTGCTCAGATGCTGGGTGGGGGTGCGGTGGAGTTTACGCAGAGTGGGGATGGGGTGGTGGTGAAGGTTCCGGCGGCGGCTGGGAAGGAAGTGGATCGGGTGGTGGTGTTGAGGTTGGCGGGGAAGTGATGGTGTTCGTTGTGTCTATCGACGAGCGTTTCGTCTGAGGGGAACTCCGAGCGCATTCTAGGTGTCCTAGAAACGTAAGGACGGACAATCCCACTATGGAATGGAGCCTGCGGGAGCTGTGGATGTTTCTGACCGTGATAGGCAGGCTCTACATTCTCTGTCTGATGGTAGCCGCTGTTTACACTGCGTATTTGCTCGCTCGAATCATATCTCGCTTGCGGTCTCTAGGGAGCCTAGGTACCGACGCACTGCCAGCGAAGTCCTATCTGCTTGGTATGACCGGTGGCATTGAAGAGTTGCGCCAGCTCCATTTCCTGCTCTTGCTTCTCTTCGGGGTGACACTTGCAAATGAAATACTAGCCGCATTTCGTGCTTTCAGGAACGCTTCAATGTCTCTTTCCGGAGCCTCGATTCGGGTATTTGAGCCCGTTGCGATGTATGCCTTCCTTGTCCTTGTCGTGCTCACGTTCCTACATGCTGCTCAATGGATTGTCGCAGCCCGATTGCGACGAGCATTTTCTCTACCCGAGAAGTGAAGCAAGCCTCAGGGGCTGAAGCCCGCATCGTTTGTGGTTCCAATTGGCACGACTGAAGTCGTGCCCTTCCCGGTTGTGCTCTCCCGACAGGGCGGTCCCGGTGCACGCTATTCATCGGCAGATTCGACATCCACTCTCATTCTCACCGGAACCTCGATCCAGTTCGGACGGGAAGCGAAGGCGAAGTTCCGGAGTCGTGATGGGGACACCTTTTGGGGCCGGTGGTGGTGGCGGCTTGCATGGGGTCCCCTTCGGCAGGCTCAGGGCAGGCTTTCGACTGCGCATGAGCGTCCTTCGGACGATCATGCTTCGCTCAGGATGACACGCAACGAAATTGGGTCGCGGTGAATCACTTGTTTTATGCTCCTGGTTAGATTTCGCGGGCAAGAGTGCCCGCGCCACACTTGCCCTTCACCTGCCCTCCGGATCTAGTCTTCCCGTGGTTTGCGCGAGAACAGGCCCCAGCAGAATCTTGGGGCTATTGCGTAGTTCACTTGGACCAGGACGATGGCGGCGATGGCGTAGTAGGTGCCCAGGAAGCAGAGGGCGGCGCCGCAGGCGTAGAGGGTTTGCGCTATGACGATGCGGCGGACTATGGCGGCGTGGATTTCGGGCGGGATGTCGTCGGTGAGGAGGTGGTGGCGGGTGGCATAGCTCCAGCTCCAGTATAAAGTGAGTCCGAGGAGGAGGATGTTGCTCCAGTAGACGAGCAATGCTGTGCGGTAGTGGATGAACTCGGCCAGCAGCGATGTGGTGAATGGGGTGACGGAGACGGCGCAGAGGAAGGCGATGTGAATCCAGGCGAGATTGCGGTCGGCGCGGGCGAAGTGGTTGAGCTGGGTTTGCTGGCCGACCCAGAAAATGCCGTTGGTCATGACGCTCATGAGGAAGACGATGAGGCGCGGTGCGAGCGTAAGGAGCGCGTGCCAGAGATCGTGCTCGGAATGGATGGCCTCGGCGGCGGGGACGCGCAGGTCGAGGACGAGCAGGGTCATGGCGACGGCGAAGAAGCCGTCGCTGAGGGCGGCGAGGCGTTCGACACTTTGTCCGGCGACGCGGTTGTAGAGGGAGTGCATCGGGAGGAGTTTAGCGGGTGGGGGAAGCAGTGGCTAGTGGTTCGTGACTAGTGACCAGTTTCGGGCGATCGTGTTGCGCTTGCGCCAGTTCGAGATTTTGTTCTATGCTGGGCGAACTTCGCAATAGCCGGGTCTGAACCCGGCGCTACGGAATCCATGCATCGCCTGACTGCCAGAGTTCTGTTGCTGTTCGTGCTGGTGGGGAACTTCGTCCCGCTGGCGCTGGCGTCTGCGGGGCAGAAGGTGCATGCCTGTTGTGCGCGCAAGGCGCATCGCTGCCACGGGGGCGCGATTGCGGATTCTTCGCGGACTTCGATTCACGACGCGAGCTGCTGTAACCACGACTGCTGTCGCGCGGTGACGACGGCGCAATGGGCCCATCCGCAGCCACGAACGGCAGTCCTTTGCCGAGAAGTGCTTAGCCGCGTTCTGGAATTTCGGAAGAATCTTCCGGTCCGGGAAAGTTTCGAGCTGCAGTCAACCCGCGGTCCTCCGTATTGCTCCCTCGCCTGAAGCTGTATTGATTCCTGCACGGTCGTCTTAATCGGTCTGCGACAAGGCATTCGTGTCGCGGCATCCGTGCCAGGAAGCCAACTCTCGTGGACGTCGAGGCCGGTTCGTTACCGGTTGGCTGGAGACTTCTCAGGTCATTGGAGGGTTCATGCGCTTCTTTTTTCTTAATCCTGGTATTCGCATCTCGCCGTGTGGCAGTGCGTTCTGCGGAGGTTCGCTGCGCCGTATTGCTCAACTGGGCGTGGTTCTGGCTGTAGCTGTTGCGGCGTTCGCCAACGACTACGGCGCGGTTCGTGGCGTGGTGCACGATCCGCAGCACCGGCCTGTGGAGGGGGCGATGGTGATGCTGAAAGCAGAATCGTCGGCTTGGGGCAAGACGATGACGACGGACGCCAACGGCGAATTCCAGTTCAACGCCGTGGTGCTCGGCGAATACTCGATCAGCGTTGCCAGTAAGGGATTCGAGCAGACTTCACAGAATGTGATCGTCATCTCGGGATCTGTGCCGGTAGTTCACTTTCAGTTGCAAGTTGCGAGGGCAAACGAAAAGGTCACGGTTTCGGGCTCGCCCGCAGTGGTCGCCACTGACAGCTTCACGCCCACGACTCTGATAAACCGGATCGACATCGAGCGCACCCCCGGCGCCGACCGTTCGAACAGCCTGGCGATGATTACCGATTACACGCCCGGTGCGTACGTGACGCATGACATGCTGCACATGCGCGGCGGGCACCAGACCACATGGCTGTTGGACGGCATTCCGGTGATCAACACGGCGATCGCGCAGAACGTAGGACCGCAATTCGATCCCAAGGATCTGGAATTTGTGGAAGTCAACCGCGGCAGTTATGGCGCGGAGTTCGGTGACCGGACGTATGGAGTGTTCAACGTAGTTCCGCGGACCGGATTCGAACGCAACAACGAAGCTGAGCTGGTGCTGAGCGCGGGCAACTTCTACCAGACCAACGATGCGCTCAGCTTCGGCAGCCACACGGAACGCTTCGCGTACTACGCCAGCGTGAACGGAAACCGCAGCGACCTGGGGTTGCAGCCGCCGGTTCCGCAGGTGGTGCACGACGCGGTGAATGGCGTGGGCGGTTTCGGGTCGTTCATCTTTAATGCGGACCCTGCGAACCAGCTGCGGCTGGTGACCTCACTTCGCCGCGACTATTTCCAGATTCCGTACGATCCTTTCCCCAACGACATCGAAAACAATCCTGCCAGCGATCAATACACGCCCAGCATCGGATTGCGCGACGGCGAGCACGAGTCCGACGCGGGCGTCCTGTTCACGTGGCTGCATACTTTCAATGCGCATTTGCTGACTACGGTTTCGCCGTTCTACCATTACAACCGCGGCGATTATGGGAGCAGTCCCAACGACGTTCCGATCGCCACCACGGAGAACCGGGGCTCTACGTACGCCGGAGGCCAGGCGAATCTTGCCGCCAACTACAAGAAGAACGATCTGCAGGTTGGATTTCTCAGCTTCTATCAGAGCGATAGCCAATTCTTTGGCGCCATCTTCAATGACGGCAGCGGGAACCCAACCATCGCCGATAGCGAGAACCCCACGGCGAATCTGCAAACGTTTTATATCGACGACAGATTCAAACCGTTTCCCTGGCTGATGCTCTCCGCGGGCATGCGGCCCACGCATTTTTCTGAGGGCAACTTTGCGGTTACGTCGACGGCGCGGCCGGTGAGTGAGTCTACCGTCAGCCCGCGGTTCGGGGCTACGGTCAGCATCCCCAAGCTGGGGTGGACATTTCGCGCGTTCTATGGACATTACTATCAAGCGCCGCCGATCGAAACCGTCTCGGGTCCGGCATTACTCAACTTCACGCAGCAGCAGGGGCTGGGATTCGCGACGCTTCCGGGGGAGCGCGATGAGGAGCATCAATTTGGCGTGACCATCCCTTACCGGGGATGGGTGCTGGACGCCGACAACTTTCAAACGAACGTGGTGAATTTTCTTGACCACAACAATATTGGGGCTTCGAGCATCTTTTTTCCGCTCGCCGTTTCGCAGGCGTTAATTCGCGGGTGGGAAGTCACGTTGCGTTCTCCGCGTTTCGCTCACCGGGGGCAGCTGCATCTCGCCTACTCGAACCAGATTGCGGAGGGTGCGGGCACGATCATTGGGGGGCTTACCGATTTCTCGTTCTCTCCCGAACTGACACCGCTCGACCACGACCAGCGCAACACGCTGAATGTGGGAGGGGACGTTACGCTGCCGCGGCGCGTTTATGTCTCGAGCAACGTCTATTACGGGTCGGGCTTCAGCAATGCCTTCCCGGGCGAGCCTTATCCGGGGGATTATTTGCCGCAGCATACAACGTTCGATTTGTCGGCGGGCAAGGATTTCGGCGAGCGGTTCACTGCGTCGGTGACAGCGCTCAACGTGGCCAACCGGCGCGTCGAGTATGACAATAGCTTAACCTTCGGCGGATATCATTGGAACAATCCGCGCGAGATTTATTTGGAATTGCGGTATCGGTTTCATTATTGATTGCTTTTAGCCGACAAAGTTCGGGGAGGCGATTCGCATTCTCGATGTGGAGAGAGTGGGCGGACAAGAGTGTCCGCCCTACACGAGGCACACGAGCACATTTATGATGCATTCAACTTTTTCCAAACTTACATTGCCGCTGATCTTGCTGTGCACGGCTCTTGCTTTGTCGTGCAGTAAGGACACCGCTCAGTCGCCGAAGCGCTATCCATTTACGGGGCGGATCGTCACGCTCGACAGGGCGAACCAGTCCGCCATTATTGACGGCGATGCGATCCCGGGGTTCATGGGCGCGATGGCGATGGATTACAAAATCAAACTTGCGGCGGACTTCAGCCAGCTTGCCCCCGGGGATTCAATTTCTGCTGAGGTGCTGGTCGCGGCGAAGGATGAAGACTCCGTTCCCGACTATTGGCTGGAGAACGTCAGGGTCGTCGGTCACGCGAAACCGGGCGGCGACAAGGGTGATGCCAAGCCCACCGGCGAGCTGCACATTCCGGCTGCGGGCGACGAGGTTCCCGACTTTCAGTTCACCAACCAGAACGGGAAGCATATTTCGCTGAAGCAATATCGCGGGCAGGTTTTGTTCGTCACGTTTATATACACGCGCTGTCCTTTTCCTGATTTTTGCCCGCGGGTGGGGGCGCAGTTCGCGCAGCTCAACCGGGAGCTTGCGGGCGATCCGGCGCTGGCGGGTAAGACTCATCTGCTGTGCATCAGCTTCGATCCGGAGCATGACACGCCTAAAGTTCTGCGCGACTATGGCTACTCGCTGGCGCACAGCAGACAGGCGGCGCTCTTCGAGCGCTGGGAATTTGCGGTTCCGCGCGCGGCCGACCTGCCGCGGATCGCCGACTATTTTGCGCTTACTTACAAACCTGAAAATGGATTGATCACGCACTCGCTTAGCACTGCCGTGATCGGTCCTGATGGGAAGATTTTCAGCTGGTATCACGGGGGCGAGTGGCAGGTTTCGGAGTTGATGAAGGATGCGGCGGGGGCGTTGCGGGGGCAGGGGTAGACCCACTTCTCGCGCACAAAACAGGCGAGAAATGGGGCACCCGGGCGGCTACCGGGGGCTGAGGCCCGCGCCGATATTGGGGACGTTACGCGGCGCTGAAGCGCCGCTCTTCCACGGTGCTTCGCAGGGTCACGGGTTGTTCAACAACGTCGCTTAGGCGCGGCCGCGGATTTTGGCCCACCACCAGCGGACGCCGACGAAGAGGAATCGCCAGTCGTGGAAGAATTCTGGTTCTTTGCCTTCGAAGGCGTGGCCGATGAATTGGAAGATCCATCCGAGTAGAAAGAGCGCTAGGGCGTAGGGCCACAGGCGATGCAGGAAGATGCTGGCAACGAAGATGCCGACCGAAAGAAGAATCAGCGGGATGCCCAGCGTGTGGCAGGCGCGGTTCACCGGATGCTGATGGCTGGTGGCGTATTGCGCGACCCACTGCTCACTGGTGCGGTTGCCTAGCATGCGGTGGGATGATACTACGATTCGGGTGGCGGCGAGGAAGTCAAAGCCCCTCTTCTCGCAAAGGACGCGAGAAATGGGGCACCCGTCACTTCAGCTTGAGAGCTTGCGCTTAAGCAACATCGCGCCCTTAATCAAGTAGAAGTAGAAGACCCAATTCACAACCGCAGATAAGGCGTAAAACACATAGTCATTTTCGATCCACTGGCCCACCCAGAGTCCCACTACGATACCGGGAAGATTGGCGAGCATCAGGCGTATTCCGGGCGTAGAGTGGCTGCCGTAAGCGTGGGCTGCAGCTGCCAGTGAACCTGTCAGCGCTGCCGCGATCAATAGGGCGATCAGATGTGCCTTCATGCGGGTCCAGCAGTCGGCGTCCAACATCCTACCGATCCTCCAAACTTCAAAGTGTACTGACGCCGGTCTCGCTGCGTTCGACCGGACAGCGAGGCGGCTGGCCCTACGTTGGCCTTCTGTAAGTTGAGGCCGCCGCTTGCCGCGTGGTAGCATCCTACGTTTTGGCGGGTGATGTTGGATGGCCACGTTGCTGTCTTTTTCTTCTTCATGTTTATGGGCCTTTCTTCCGACGCCTGCTGAGGGAGCCTACTCGTGAAAATCTATTCTGGGGAAAACATTCGTAATGTAGCGCTGGTGGGGCACGGGCATGCGGGGAAGACCACGCTGGCGTCGGCCATGCTCTATACGGCGGGAGCCGCGCCACGGCTGGGGCGCGTGGACGACGGGTCGGCCACTACCGATTATGACGACGAAGAGATCGCGCGGAAAATGTCGATCTCGGTGGGCGCGGCGGTGGTGGAGTGGGGCAAGTCTGGGGTAGCGACAAAGATCAATATTCTCGACACGCCGGGGTTCAACATGTTTGTGCACGAGGCCAAGATGGTGCTGCCGGTGGTGGACGCGGCGATTGTTGTGGTGGACGGCGTGGCGGGCGTGGAGGTGGTGACGCAGCGGGTATGGAATTACTGCGAAGAATACAAGACGCCGCGGCTGATTGTGGTGAACCGCATGGACCGCGATCGCGCGAATGCGGAGCGGGTGCTGGAGTCGCTGATCAATGCGTTTGGGCGGAATGTGATTCCGATTGAGCTGCCGATCGGGAGCGAGAAAAGTTTGAGTGGGGTGGTCGACCTGGTGGGCATGAAGGCTTACACCTATGAGCTGGGCGGAAATGGCAAGGGCAAGGAAACGGAGATTCCGCCGAACATGCGGGCGCAGGTGCAGGAATCGCACGAGCAGCTGGTGGAACTGGTGGCTGAGGGCGATGACAAGTTGATGGAGAAATTTTTCGAGGCGGGGACGCTGGGCGAGGAAGACCTGATTCCGGCGCTGCATAACGCAATTCGTGAGGACAAACTTTTTCCGGTGATCTTCAGTTCAGGGCTGGGGAACGTGGGTGCGGACCGGGTGATGGATTTCATCATCGACTACACGCCGGCGCCGTCGGAACATGAGTGGGTGCAGGGAGAAGCTCCGGCTGCGGGGAACGGGGATGTACCGAAGCGGCATGAAACGGATACGGAACCGGTTTCGCTGTATGTGTTCAAGACGGTGTCGGATGCGTTTTCGGGGAGGATTTCTTACTTCAAGGTTTTTTCGGGCGTGGTGAAAAGCGAATCCGCGGTGCAGAACTTCCGCACCGGGACGCAGGAAAAACTTTCGCACATTTCCACCATGCAGGGGAAAACTGCGGTGCCGGTGGCTGAATTGCACGCCGGGGATATTGGCGCCGTGGCGAAATTAAAGGACACGCTTACCGGCGACACGATGGGAGATAAGTCGGCGCCGATTCAGTATCCGCGTGTGAAGTTGCCGGAGCCGGCGATTACGTTTGCGATTGAGCCCAAGAGCCGGGCGGATGAGGACAAGCTGGGGCCGGGCATCCACAAGCTGATGGAAGAGGATGCGATGCTGCGATTTTTCCGCGATCCGCAGACCAAGGAATTTTTGATTGCGGGGACGGGGCAGCAGCACATTGAAGTGACGGTGGCGAAACTGAAGAAGCGCTACCACACGGAAGTGAATCTGAAGGCGCCCAAGGTGCCGTATCGCGAGACGATTCGCGGCAAAGCTGATGTGCAGGGGCGGCATAAGAAGCAGACCGGCGGACACGGGCAGTACGGCGATTGCAAAATCAGGATGGAGCCGCTGCCGCGCGGGGGAGACTTCGAATTCGTGAACGATATTTTCGGTGGCGCGATTCCGAAGAATTTTATTCCTCCGGTG
This sequence comes from uncultured Acidobacteriaceae bacterium, assembly GCA_963719575.1. GTDB lineage: Bacteria > Acidobacteriota > Terriglobia > Terriglobales > Acidobacteriaceae > Sulfotelmatobacter. The sequence continues at coordinate 506,739 of CAVRCN010000009.1, read as the reverse complement.
GAGAAAGGAATTCGGGATGCGGCGGCGCGGGGATATCTGGCGGGGTTTCCGGTGGTGGATTTTCGCGTGACGTTGTATGACGGGTCTTATCATGACGTGGATTCGAACGATCTTTCGTTCCAGATGGCGGGGCGCATCGCGTTCAAGAAGGCCATGGAAGTGGCGAAGCCCACGCTGCTGGAGCCGGTGATGGTAGTGGAGATCACGGCTCCGGACGAATTTGCGGGGTCGATTATGGGCGACTTGAACAGCCGGCGCGGGCGCATCCAGGGCATGGATAATAAGGGCGGCAATACCATTGTGAAGGCCGAAGTGCCGATGGCCGAGATGCTAACTTACGGCGTGGACTTGACCTCGATGACACAGGGGCGCGCCAGCTTCAACATGGAGATGCACCACTACGATGCGGTGCCGGGGCAGTTGCAGGAAAAGATTATCGAGAAGGCGAAGGCGGAGCGGGGCGAGGTGAAGGAAGAGGAAGAGTAGGGAGTTGCGAGTCCCGAGTTTTGAGCTCGGCGGTCTTCTGGGGAACTTTTCTAGTTTTATTTTCGGACGGCAATGTCTGTGAGACCGAAATCTGTTCCCTTGGCCAGCAGCGGCTCGCCGGTAGACTTGGCCAGGGCGTAAGAGAAACAGTCACCAAAATTCAGGGCCGCGGGATGGCGGCCTTTTCCGTAGGTGCGCCAGGCGGAGCGGGCGAGATCGGCTTGCTCGGCGTCTACGGGTACGATTTGGAGATTGGCACGGACGACGAAGAGATCGAACTCGCGTCCAGCGGCTTCACCGCGGCGGGCTTCAAGGACGATTCCGGCTTCGAGCACAGTGGCGGCGGAGACGAGGCGGGTTTCGGCAGCGATGATGTCGGCGAGGAAGGTCTGACGTTCGGGTTCGCTGAGAAAAATGGCGACGAGGGCAGAGGTATCAATGACCATGCTGTGTCCGGTCTCTGTCCGGTCTTCGGGCCGGCTCGGGTATCAATTTGGAAGCCCGTCATCGTCGTAGCCGAGGATTTCGTCCTCTGGCCGCGTATCGAGCACTGGCATCGCGTCCACGCGGCGGAGGATGTCATCCAGTCGGCTGGTCAGGGCTTGGGCGCGGCGCTGGTTCTTGAGCCGGTCCAGACGCTCTTGCAAGGCGGTCAGGATGGCCCCGGTCAGGGATTCTCCGGTCTTGGCCGCGATCTCCCGAGCCAATCGTTCTGCTTCCATGCTCTTGATACTAAGGGCCATACATGGTGTAGTATACCATAGTAGACAAAGCTATAGAATTATTCAAAAGAGGGTTGTGATGAAAACAATACTCATTGCAGTTTGCTCCGTTTTTTTTCTCTTTGCGCTGGCGCCGCTGGCGAATGCCGCGGCTGAGCCGCAGGTGTTTTCTACGTCCGCGGGGCCGGTGAAGATCACTCCGCTCTATCACGCGAGCACGCTGATTGAGGCGGGAGGGAAGACGATCTATTTGGATCCCGCCAAGCCTGCCAAACTTTCGGGGCTTCCGAAGGCTGATCTTATTCTGATTACTGACATTCATGGCGACCACATGGACCCGGAATCGATTAAGGAAATCAGCAACGCCGGGACGGAGATTTTTGCGGCGCCGGCTGTGGTGGCGATGGTTACCAGCGCCAAGCCGATTGCTAATGGAGAAACGAAAACCTGGCAGGGATGGACGATCGAGGCGATCCCGGCATACAACCTGAAGCGCGGGCCCGCACCCGGCAAATTTTTTCACGATAAGGGACGCGGCAATGGGTACGTTCTCACTTACGGCGGAAAACGCTTTTATTTTTCGGGCGACACTGAGGGCGTGCCGGAGATGCGGGCGCTGAAGAATATTGATGTGGCTTTTGTGTGCATGAATCTGCCTTACACGATGCCGCCGGAAGAGGCGGCGGAGGCGGTGAAGGCGTTTCATCCGAAGATTGTGATTCCGTATCACTATCGGGGATCGGATCTGGCGGTGTTTAAAAAGGGATTGGAAGGGACGGGGATTGAGGTGCGGTTGCTGGAGTGGTACCCGAAGTAGAAGGTGCCAGCGAGGACTGGAGTTACGAAATTTTCAAGCCCGCGAGTTTTGCCAATTTGGCTTGTCGATCGTCGAAAGTCCAGAATCGTTCCGCCGTCAATAGCAGGGCGCAGGCCACGTGCAGGCTGTCGAGCGTGCGGACGCCAAGGCGAGGGCCGTAGCGGCGAGCCAGATCCGCGCAAAGGTTGAAAACACCTTCCGGCATTTCTACTTCGATCCACAGGCCGGCCGCCCGATCGTCTTTAAGATGGCGATTCAGCTCCTGTGCCACGGTAGCGGAGATCTTGCCATGGAAGACGTGCTGAGCGATGGCGTGGGCACATTCCGCGTGATGAAGGGGAGTAAACCAAACTGGCGGGGGCGCGACCATGCGCCGTCGCGCTTCCGCCGAGTGCTCATCGGTGGCATACAACGAAACGACGAAGCTGGTATCCGCGTAAACCGTCAATAGCGTCCCCGCTCCTGGATGACGAGATGGGCTCCGGGCAAGATTCGGTCACCAAGAACTTTTCTGGCGCGAGCCGCAAAGTCAGGCGATTTGGCGGGCGGCGCCGGCTGACCCGCAGGGACAATGCGGGCGATGACTCGGTCGCGGTCCCGGAGTTCGACGGTGTTCCCAGCACGCAGCCAGGTCTTGAGGCGCCGAGTGTCGCGGAGTTGCCGGATGTTCATGGAGGGCATGATCCGTAATGTGACACATAATGTGCCACATTGTCAATGGAATTTGATCGGACGGCTCGCGCGCTTTCGGCGGCCGGGCTTCGCCCCTTCGGCAGGCTCACGGCAGGCTCAGGCCGGACAGCCGAGGGCGGCTATCCTTAGTGGTACGTGGTAATATCCGGCCAGTGGCTACTGCACGAAACAATCTTAACCTTGGTTCTAACCGCGACGATTCCAACCGCGACCGTTTAGTGTCGGCGGCGGCGGTGGAGGACGATTCTTCGTTTGAGCTCAAGCTGCGGCCGCAGCGGCTCAACGAATTCATTGGGCAGGGGAAGGTTAAAGAAAATCTGGCGGTTGCGATTGAAGCGGCGCGGTCCCGCGGCGAGGCCATGGACCACGTGTTGCTCTACGGGCCTCCGGGGCTGGGCAAGACGACTCTGGCCAATATTATTGCCAATGAACTGGGCGTGCATTTTCAGCCTACGGCGGCGCCGCTGCTGCAGATCAAGGGCGACCTGACGGCGATCGTCACCAATCTTCAGGACAAGCAGGTGTTGTTCATCGACGAGATTCACCGGTTGCAGCCGGTGCTCGAAGAACTGCTTTATTCGGCGCTGGAAGATTACAAGCTGGATATCATCATCGGGCAGGGGCCTTCGGCGCGCACGCACACGCTGGAAGTGAAGCCGTTTACTTTCATCGGAGCGACTACGCGGGCGGGGCTGATTTCCGGGCCGCTGCGGGCGCGGTTTGGGATTGTGCTGCGGCTGGAGTTTTATACTCCGCAGGATTTGCGGGTGATTGTGGAGCGCTCGGCGGAAATTCTGGGCGTCGAGATCGACGATGCCGGCGCGATCGAGATCGCCAACCGGTCGCGAGGGACACCGCGAATTGCCAACCGGCTGCTGCGCCGGGTGCGCGACTACGCGCAGGTGCGGGGCGCGGGCAAAATTGACGAGCCCACGGCGCAAGCGGCGCTGCGGATGCTGGAAGTGGATCAGTACGGATTCGACGAGGTTGACCGGCGGCTGCTGCTGACGATCATCGAAAAATATCAGGGTGGTCCGGTGGGAGTGAACACGCTGGCCGCGGTGCTGGCCGAAGAGCCGGACGCGATTGAAGAGATTTACGAACCGTTCCTGATGCAGATTGGATTCCTCAACCGAACTCCGCGCGGGCGCGTGGCCACGCAGCTGGCGTACGACCATTTCGGCATCACGCCGAGCCGAAGGCAGAGTTCGTTATTTTAGCTGTTAGCTCTCAGCTATCAGCCGTCAGCTCACCCCTCCCGAAGCTTGACGTGTGCCGTTTGTTTGCTCATGAAGTACATCAACAGCGTTTTACTGTTTTGTGATGCCCGCCCATAGTGTATCTTTCTGACTTCCTCGTTCGGGGGGGCGGGGACCGGTGAGGACGCTTTGGGTTCGAGTCGAGGACATACGGATCCGTTCAGCAAGCTGCTGAAGCTTTCGCTGGTTTTTGTGTTGATTCTGGCCGCGGCTGCGCGGCCAGGCGTCGCTTGGGCGCAGGCGCAGGTGCGTACGGAAGCTGCTGCGCCGGGCCAGGATGTGAAGGGTTCTCCGCAGAATCCTGCCGTGCCGCCCCCGTCGTCACAACCGGTTGTCGCCCAACCGCAGAATCAGGTCACTCCCACGCCGCCCACGTCCGCGCTGGGACCACCGGCCCTGACCATCCCGCGGTTGACCCGGGCTCCGGCGCTCGAGAATTTCCTCAGCATGAAGCCTGAGGGAGAAGTGGCGCTGCAGATGGCCAGGGTAACGGGCTTTGTGCAGCGTAACCCGCATGATGGCGAAAAGGTTTCCGAGCCCACCGATGCCTATCTGGGTTACGACAAGAAAAATCTTTATGTGGTGTTTGTGTGCTTCGACGATCCGAAGAAAGTTCGCGGACGCATGTCACGGCGCGAAGATGTCTACGATGACGACAACGTCGAGGTTATGCTCGACACGTTTCACGACCGGCGCCGCGCCTACGCTTTCCAGACCACGCCCCTGGGCGTGCAGTGGGACGCGATCTGGACTGAAGCGGCCAGCGCCGAGGTGGGGAACTGGGATACGTCGTTCGATACGGTTTGGGACTCGCGCGGCAAAATTACTTCGCAGGGCTACGTGACATGGATGGCGATCCCGTTCAAGAGCCTGCGTTTTCCAGCCAGCAAGCAGCAGGAGTGGGGAATCATTTTGTATCGCGGCATCGTGCGCAAGAATGAGGACGCGTTCTGGCCGGCGGTGTCGCGCAGAATACAAGGGCGGCTGGGACAAGCGGCGACGCTTTACGGGCTGGAGGGGATTTCGCCGGGGCGCGACATCGAACTGATGCCGTACGGCATCCTGCGCGGCTTTCGAGGGCTGAACACGGTCGATCCTGACAATCCTTTTTTTCAGAGCGCCCGGGCGCAGGGGCAGTTCGGCATGGATGCGAAGTTCGTGATCCATGATCACTTTGTGCTCGACATCACCGCGAATCCAGACTTCAGCCAGGTTGAGTCGGAGGATCCGCAGATCACGGTGAACCAGCGCTTTGAAGTGTATTTTCCGGAGAAGCGTCCGTTCTTTCTGGAGAACGAAGATTACTTTCGCACTCCCATTGATTTGTTTTTCACGCGCAATGTGGAGGACCCGTCGGCGGGAATTCGATTGACCGGGAAGGAAGGTCCGTATTCAGTGGGACTGATGGCGGCCGATGATCGCAGTCCGGGACTGGCGGTGCCCAGCTACTGTCCGGTGCTGGATGTCGGTTGTGTCGACAATCTCTACGGCGTTCGGTCGTACTTCGGGATCGCTCGGGTGAGCCGCGACATTTTCAAGGAATCAAGCGTGGGCGCTCTGTTTACCGATTGGCAGTGCCCGACCACCGGTGAATTCAATCGCGTAGGCGGAGTCGACACGCATTTGAAGTTCAGCCCCGCGTGGAGCCTGGACGGGCAGGCGGTGGTGAGCTCGAGCAATTTGCAGGGTTTGGCCGCGCCCGGCATGATCACGCAGAATCTCGATTCCACCTGTGAGACTAGCCTTTTCCCGTTCAGCTCAGGGAATGCCGGCAACAGCAACTACTACGCCGGGCCCGCGGACCTGCTCACGCTCCGGCGCGCGGGCTTGCACTTTAATTACACCGGGACGTACCAGGACGTGAGTCCTGGGTTCGTCACTGTGCCTGGATTCGTGAACCGCGTCGACCTGCGCAGCGCGGAGCAGCGAGCGAGCTATTTCTTCCGTCCGAAAAAAGGCTGGATCGTGGCATGGGGCGGCGGGTTGCGCAACCGCACTGCGTTCGACCACGAGGGCACGCGCCTCGACACCGACTACCAGCCGTTCTTGGGGATTCAGGCGCGCGGCCAGACCACGCTGATCGTGGTTCCCTACGAGGAGTACCGGGAACGGCTGCGCCCGCAGGATTTTACATTTCTCGGCTTTGCCACCGCGCCGAACCAGGACTACCACGAGCATAGAAGCTACGCCAGTATGCAGACCAGTTATTTTCCGAGAGTGACCATGGGAGCTGTCTATCGCTGGGGCGATGGAGCGAACTTCGTGGCTTCGCCATCTGCTCCTGTTCCGCTGCTGGAGCTCCCCTTTCTGGCTCGTGTGAACACCGCGACCGGGCTCTTGACGCTGCGACCGGTGAAGCCGCTGAAGATTGAGAATACGTATCTGTTCGAGCGTCTGCGCGCTACGGAGGCGACGTATCTCCTCGCGCAGACGGCGACCCCCGGCGTGGGCAAAGGTATCTTCGACAATCACATTGTGCGCAGCAAGTGGAACTGGCAGTTCACGCCACAGCTCTCGCTGCGAATGATTTTTCAGTACAACTCGGTGCTGGCCAATACTGCGGGCAATACGATCTTCTCCTACACTTACCTGCCCACCGAAAAACAGTTCAACGCGGATGTCCTGGTCACTTATTTGATCCACCCCGGAACAGCTATTTACGTGGGCTACAACAGCGACCTGCAGAATCTGGATGTAGTCCCTGGCACGCCGGTGTCGATGCCGTACGTGGTCAACACGGCCAAGGGATATCTCAACGACAGCCGGCAGTTTTTTGTGAAGGCTTCGTATCAGTTCAGGTTTTAAGGGCAGGGGTCAGGGGCCAGGGATCAGGGGGCAGGCAGCCGGAAGCCAGCTGTTGTTGCTGAATCCAGCGCCTATCCGGTAGAATCTAATGGTTCAGATCAAGATTGGAACCCTTATGAAACCAGCTATTCATCCTGCTTACAACGAAGTGCGCGTGCATTGCGCGTGCGGCAACACGTTTATGACCCGGTCCACCCACAGGGGCGATATCGGCGTGGAAATCTGCTCGAACTGCCATCCCTTTTTCACGGGGAAGCAGAAGCTAATGGACACGGCCGGCCGCGTGGAGCGTTTCCGCCGCAAGTACGCCAAGAAAGAGACTCCCGCAGCCCCGGCGCCTGCAAAAGGCTAATGTTTGCCGCGGATTTACGGGGATTACACCTAAGAACTTTGGCCCTCGCTCCGGCGGGGGCTTTGTTTTGCCGGGCCAAGTAGAATAGACACGTGAAGAAGTTCTGGGACAACTCGAACGGCCTGTGCAGGGCGGACACTCTTGTCCGCCAGGCAGCGCCATTGCGGCAAGTCCCCGCTAGCCTCACCATAGGCAGCGTTACTATCGCCCCGGCAACAGTCCTTGCGCCCATGGCTGGAGTCACCGACACGGTTTTTCGACGCTTCATTCGCAACCTTGGGGGATGCGGGTTGATCATGACCGAGTTCACCTCGGCCGACGGGGTGCTTCGCAAGAAGGACCAGAAAGCCAAGCGTTATCTGCATTTCTATGAAGACGAGCATCCCATCTCGGCGCAGCTTTTCGGCAGCGATCCGGGCGTGATGGCCGAGGCCGCGCGCATGGTGGAGGGGCTGGGTTTCGATTTGGTCGATTTGAACCTGGGTTGCCCCGCGAAAAAAGTCGTGAAGTGCAACGGAGGTTCTGGATTGCTGCGCGATCTGCCGGCGATCGGCAGGATTTTTGAGGCGGTGCGCGCGGCGGTGACAATTCCCTTCACCGTAAAATTCCGCGCGGGATGGAGCGACGAAGAGATCGTGTGCGTGGAACTGGCGCGCATGGCGGAGTCGTGCGGACTCGCGGCGGTCGCGCTGCACGCCCGCACGCGCGAGATGGGCTACAGTGGCAACGCGCGCTGGGAGTGGATCGCCGCGGTGAAAGATGCGGTGAAGATTCCTGTGATCGGTAACGGCGACATCCGTTCGCCGGAAGACGCCTGCGCCATGGTTACGCAAACCGGCTGTGATGCGGTCATGATCGGCCGCACTGCGCCGTCGAATCCGTGGATCTTTCGCCAGATTCAGCAATACTGCGCGGTTGTCCCCACATGGCCGTTGGCGGAAACTTCGGCCGCTTTCAAGCCGTACACCCAGCCCTCCGAGGCCGACCGCTACCGGATGATTCGTACTTACTTTCAGATGCTGATCGAAGAGGAGCTTCCCGACGCGGCCGGCAAAATGAAACAGTTCGCGTCGTGGTTCACTCACGGCGTCCCCGGCGGAGCGGGGCTGCGCAAGGCCATTTATGAATCGAAGAGCGCGCTGGAGATTCTGGGAAGAGTAGAGGAATTTTTCGAAGCAAGGTTGTGTGGCACGCACTCTGCTGCCCAAGAAATTTCTGTCGCAGTCCCTGGCGCCTGACGCGCATTGCGTCTGCCGAACGCAAAACCCGCCGCGTTGCGAGCGTTGGAATATAATCGTGCCCACGCATGACGCTTGCCGCTGGCACGAAGCTCGGCCCTTACGAAATTCTATCGCCCCTGGGGGCGGGTGGTATGGGCGAGGTGTACCGCGCCCGCGATGCCCGCCTAAACCGGGACGTTGCCATCAAGATTCTGCCTGCGTCCTTCTCTGCCGACGCGGACCGGCTACAGCGGTTCGCGCTGGAATGCCGCGCGGCGGCAGCGCTCAACCACCCGAACATTCTTTCGATTTTCGATATTGGAGAAGACCGCGGCGCGCCCTACGTGGTCTCCGAACTGCTGGAGGGGGAGACGTTGCGCGACCGCTTGCGGAACGGTCCTGTATCTTCCCGCAAGGCCATCGATTATGCGCGGCAAATTGCGAGTGGCCTGGCCGCTGCGCACGAGAAGGGCATTGTTCATCGCGACCTGAAGCCGGAGAACGTGTTCATCACCAACGACGGCCGCACAAAAATTCTCGACTTCGGACTCGCCAAACTCACGCGTCCCGAGGCCGACGCTTCCGGCGACGCGCCTACGCAGCAAATCGCCACCGACGCCGGAACCGTGATGGGCACGGTCGGCTACATGGCGCCCGAGCAGGTGCGCGGCAAAGCTGCTGATGCCAGGGCCGATATTTTCGCCTTCGGCGCCATCCTCTACGAGATGCTTTCGGGCAAGCGCGCCTTCCATGGCGATTCTGCCGTGGATACGATGAGCGCCATTCTCAAAGAGGATCCGCCCGACCTCGCCGAGACCAACCGCAACGTCTCACCCGCGCTGGAACGTGTGGTGCGGCATTGCCTGGAAAAAAATCCTGCCGAACGTTTTCAATCGGCGCGCGACGTGGCTTTTAACCTGGAAGCTCTTACAGATATTTCTTCTTCGAGCCGTGGCGGCGTGCGCGCTCTGCAGTTGGGAGATGAGCCCGCCACTCGTCGCTGGCTGATGCCGCTGCTGGGTGGAGTGCTGCTGCTCGCGTCCTGGTTGGGCATTTACCGGTTCGCGCATCGCGGAGCGGCCGCGAATCCTACTTTCCACGAAATCACCTTCCGCAACGGCACGATCTGGGACGCGCGCTTTGCCCCCGACGGGCAGACCATCATTTATGGCGCCACGTGGGAAGGCCAGCCGCAGGAAATTTTCTCCACGCGATTCGACAGTTCCGATTCCCGCTCCGTTGGCCTGCCGCCCGCACAGATTCTTGCCATTTCTTCCAAGGGTGAGATGGCGATCTGCCTGCACCCTATCGACTATGCGCACTTTGCGCAGTCCGGAACGCTGGCGCGGGTTGCGCTCGCCGGAGGCGCTCCGAGAGAGGTCCTCGACAATGTCATGTGGGCGGACTGGGCGGCAGACGGCCAATCGCTGGCCATTATTCGCGCCGGTTCTCCTGCGCTCACCCATCTTGAATATCCCATCGGCAACGTGATCTATGAGCCGCAAGGCTGGGTAAGCCACGTGCGCTTCTCCCCCAGCGGAGAGTTTCTCGCGGTGGCCGATCACGTGCGGGGAGGCGACGACGGCCGCGTCGTGATCATCGACTCGCGCGGCAATCGCAAAGCCAGCTCGTCTTATTATTCCAGCGTTGAGGGCTTGGCCTGGAGTCCGAATGGGAAGGAAGTCTGGTTCTCGGCGGTGCCCGGCGGATCGGCGCGGTCCATCTACGCGCTGGATTTCTCTGGCAAGGAACGGCTCATCTACCGCTCGCCCGGCGGTTTGACCGTTCACGACATCAGCCGCAGCGGACTGGTACTGCTCACGGCTGACAAAGTTCGGGTTGGTCTTTTTGCGCTTCCGCCGGGAGAGACTCACGAACGCAGTCTCTCCTGGTTTGATTGGTCTCTGCTGACTGACATGTCTGGCGACGGCAAGACCATTGTTTTCTCTGAGACTGGAGAGGCGGTGGGCACGAACTACAGCATTTTTCTCCGCCACACGGATGGCTCCTCCCCCATCCGCCTGGGTGACGGCGGCTTTGGCAAGCTTTCCCCCGACGAAAAATGGGTGCTGGTGGAAGACGGCGTTCCCGCCAAGCTGATGCTTCTGCCCACCGGCGTGGGCGAGCCTCGGCAACTCACGGACGACAAGATTCCCCATTTCAATGCCGCCTGGTTGCCCGACGGCAAGTCGATCATCTTCACCAGTGCCGGGGACGGTGGACACCGCACCTATGTGATGGATGTTGCTCCGGGCGGCGCTCCGCGGCCCGTGACTCCCGAGGGCACGACAGGTAGCCTGGTGACTCCCGATGGCAAATTCCTTCTCGCAGTGGATGCCAACCATCAGCGCTGGCTCTATCCGATTGCCGGCGGTAATCCGCAAAAGCTAAACCTCACATTAAGCCCGGAAGAAGGCGTCTTCAGTTTCTTCGGCGACGGCAAGAGCGTGCTGGTGCGCGAGCGCGGTCTTCCCGTCAAGGTCTATCGCATCGACCTCGCCAGCGGCAGCCGCCAGCTGTTTAAAGAAATTGTTCCTGCTGATCCGGCTGGCGCACAAAGTGTCACCGGCATCAGGTTCAGTGCCGACGGAAAATCGTATGCCTACTCCCTGGGCCGGTGGTTGTCGGATTTATATGTCGTGGATGGCTTGAAATGAATGGAGTTGGTAGATCTTCGAGTCTGGGTAGTGTCCCGAAAGTGTGTGTGTGAACGCTTACACGCCACGCGCCACCATCTTCCCCAACGCATCTTTCTCCACGTACGCCCACGGCGTCTTCGGGTCGTGGGTAAAAACGGTTAGCCATTTGTTGGGGATCGACTTCGCGTAGTAATGCTTCTTACTCTCGATGGTTTGCAGCGGATAGAGATCGAAGCTCATTCCCCAGGTGAGGTCGATGTGCGCCGTGGTGGGGATCAGGTCAGAGATGTAGCAAGCGATTGGGTGCCCCATATCTCGCGTCCTTTGCGAGATATGGGGGGTTTCGCCGGGGCTCTGCACGATCACAGCCTGCATGTGCTGGGTATGTCCGGGGAAGGTCTGCACTGAAATTCCCGGGATGATTTCTTCGCCACCTTTCAGTAACGTCATCTGGCCGCTCGCCACCAGAGGGTCGTAGTTGTCGGAGATGTAGCTGATCGAGTCGCGCTCGCTGGGCTTCCGCGCGTATTGCCATTCGCCTTCGGGAGCGTAATATTTTGCGCGCGGGAATGTTGGGACGATCTTGCCATTACGATCTCGCACCGTATTCCATCCGCAGTGGTCGAAGTGAAGATGGGTGTTGATGACGATGTCGACATCTTCGGGAGTGACACCGGCAGCGGCGAGATTCGCCAGCAACTGCGCGGGCTGGCCGTAGAACTTGATCATGCGGTCCGACAGTTTGTCCCCCATGCCCGTTTCAACCAGAACGGTTTGCGTGCCCGTCGTGCGCGGTTTTTCCATGCGGATGAGCAGCGAGTTGAGCCCGGCAGTGACGCAGTTCTTGTCGTCCACGGAAAACTCAGGCCCGTAGGCAGCGGCGACCTTGCGTGACCACATCACTTTGGGGACGACGCCGAAAAGCGCTCCGCCGTCGAGGGGATAAGTTCCGTCGGAGAAGATGGTGAGTTCGAAATCGCCGAGAGTGAGCTGGTGCATGATGCTAGTGTGCCACAGTGACTTTCATCACCAAGTCCTTGGTCACGGATTTACACCGATCCGCGGCAAAAGGCGATTACTTTTTGGTGAAGCTTTCGAAAACCGACGGGGATTGCAGCAGATACCACACAACCGCGGCGCGCAACGTGATGTTCAGTCCTCCGGCAACGAGCATCTGCCGGAAATCCGCGGCGGCTGAAACCTTTGGCACGATAAGGGCGATTCCGAGGATGCTCGCAATCATGGCCACCCAGCGTGCCCAGTTATGCAGGCGAAACAATCCCCACCCAACCAGCACCCAACCCGCGCCCACGAGGAGCGTCATATAGGGCCCAGCCAATTCAAGTCCGTACATGAGCGGAGCCCCCGTCATCGTCGAGATCTTGCCGGGTGCAATCAAAATCACAACTGCGACCGCCAGAAGATAAGCTCCAGCAAGAATGCAAAAACTCGCAATGACAGTAACGCCAAGTGGTCGCTTCATGCTTATCAGATTGTCGAGCACTCCTCAGAAACGCACAAGCCAAACAAATCCTTCGCCTATTTTGATTTGGCTTTGGCTGGTTCCTTCTCGCCTACCCGCTTGCTTACCTCAAATTTCATCTTGCCGAGCTTCTTGTCGGCGTCGACTACGATGTGGTCGCCATGAAGGACTTCGCCGTCCAGAATCTTAAGCGCGAGCGGATCCTGGATCAGCTTTTGAATGGCGCGTTTCAACGGACGCGCGCCGAAATTGGGATCGTAGCCCTGGGTGAAGAGCAGATCTTTAGCGGCGTCGGTGAGCTCGAGAGAAATTTTGCGATCGGCGAGCAGGCGGCGCACGTCTTCGAGGCGCAGCTCGATGATCTTCACCAGCTGGTCTTTGCCGAGCGGGCGGAAGACGATGATGTCGTCGACACGGTTGAGGAACTCGGGCCGGAAGTGCGTGTGCAGAGTGTTCATCACCTGCTGCGAGGCCTGCTCGAAATCCTGCTCGGAGCGCAAACTTTCCGACTGCAGGAATGACGAGCCCAGGTTCGAGGTCATGATGATGATGGTGTTCTTGAAATCGACCACGCGGCCTTTGCCGTCGGTGAGGCGGCCATCATCCATGATTTGCAGCAGAACGTTGAAAACATCGGGGTGCGCTTTTTCGATTTCGTCGAAGAGCACAACGGCGTAGGGACGGCGGCGGACCTGCTCGGTAAGCTGGCCGCCTTCTTCATAGCCGACGTAGCCCGGGGGCGCGCCGATAAGGCGGGCGACTGAATGCTTCTCCATGTATTCGGACATGTCGATGCGCAGCATGGAGCGCTCGTCGTCGAAAAGAAATTCGGCGAGGGCACGGGCCAGCTCGGTTTTGCCGACTCCGGTGGGCCCGAGAAAAATGAATGAGCCGATGGGGCGCTTGGGATCGCTGAGTCCGGCGCGCGAACGGCGAATGGCGTTGGCCACGCGCTCGAGAGCCGCGTCCTGGCCGACGACGCGCTGGCGCAGGCGCTCTTCCATGGTGACCAGCTTTTTGACTTCGCCTTCCAGCATTTTCGAGACAGGAATGCCGGTCCACTTGGACACGATGCGGGCGATGTCTTCTTCGTCGACTTCTTCTTTCAACATGCGCGGCTTGGCTTTGTCGTCGATCTGAGTCGTGAACTTGGCGAGTTCCTGCTCGGCCTGGCGAATGAGGCCATAGCGGATTTCGGCGACGCGCTGCAGGTTGCCTTTGCGTTCTTCGGTCTGCTCTTCCGTTTTGAGCTTTTCGATTTTTTCTTTCAGTTCACGAGTGCGGGCGATGAGATCTTTTTCTTTTTTCCAGTTCGCCTTGAGCGCGTTGGATTTCTCGCGAATCCCGGCGAGCTCCTTATCGATAACCCCGAGACGTTCCTTGGAGTTGGCGTCGTCCTCCTTCTTCAGCGCCTGTTTTTCAATTTCAAGCTGCGTGGCCTTGCGTTCGAGCTGATCGATGTCGGTGGGCAGCGAATCAATTTGAATGCGGATCGACGCGGCAGCCTCATCGACGAGGTCGATCGCTTTGTCGGGCAGGAAGCGGTCGGAAATATAGCGGTGCGAAAGGGTCGCGGCGGCGACGATAGCGGAGTCTTTAATGCGGACGCCGTGATGCACCTCATATTTTTCCTTGAGGCCGCGGAGAATCGAGATGGTGTCTTCGACGTTAGGCTCGCCGACGAAAACGATCTGGAAGCGGCGTTCGAGTGCGGCGTCTTTTTCGATGTACTTGCGGTATTCGTTCAGCGTGGTAGCGCCGATGGCGCGCAGTTCACCGCGGGCGAGCGCAGGTTTAAGCATGTTGGAGGCATCGATGGCGCCTTCGGCGGCGCCGGCACCGACTAGCGTGTGCAGCTCGTCAATGAACAGGATCACCTGGCCCTGCGAGTCTTCGATCTCTTTCAATACCGCCTTGAGGCGGTCTTCAAACTCTCCGCGATACTTCGCCCCGGCGAGCATGGCGCCGAGGTCGAGCGCGACCACGCGCTTGTTTTTCAGAACTTCGGGCACGTCGCCAGAAATAATGCGCTGGGCGAGGCCTTCGACGATGGCGGTTTTACCCACCCCAGGTTCGCCGATGAGCACAGGATTATTTTTCGTGCGTCGCGATAGAACCTGGACCACGCGGCGGATTTCTTCGTCGCGTCCGATAACGGGGTCGAGCTTGCCGCGGCGGGCCTGTTCGTTCAGGTCGCGGGCGTAGCGTTCGAGAGCCTGATATTTGGCCTCGGGATTCTGGTCAGTGACTTTCTGCGATCCGCGAATGGAAGTCAGTGCTTGCAGAATCGCATCATGGGTAGCGCCGTGCCGGGCGAGAATCTGCTGTGCGGCGTCCCGCTTGAGGTGCGTGATGGCCAAGAGCAGGTGTTCGGTGGAAACGTATTCGTCCTTGAAATTCGCGGCTTCTTTGAAAGCTTGCTCGATCAATTTGTTGGTTTCGTTCGAAAGCGCGGCCTGGGCAGCGCTGCCGGAAACTTTGGGTAGCTTTTCGATCTCTTTGTAAAGTTCGCTCAGAACCGCTTGCGGCCCGATGCCGACTTTTTCGAGCACCGGCGGAACGATGCCCTCCTTGTCCTCGATGAGAGCGGACAGCAGGTGGAGCGGCTGCAGTTCGGGATTGCCGTGCTCGGAGGCGATGTCGTTCGCGCGCTGCACGGCTTCCTGCGCCTTGACGGTGAACTTGTCCCAACGGATGGGCATGGGAGTTCTCTACTTTCCTTTTGTCATTCTGAGCGAAGCGAAGAACCTGTGCAACATGGCTGCCAAGCATATTCTTCGCTTCGCTCCGGATGACAAAGCATAAGAAGCGGGAGACGGGCATCTTTGCCGCCTCCCGCTGGGAGCGAGTCGAGCTGCGCACGACCGGACGGGCGAGGGCACCCGTCCCCACATAAGCAAAACCTCAGCTTACGCGGCTTTGCTGGGGCCTTTTGCTTCAAGGGTCTTTTCGCCGGCGCCGATGTTGACTTTGATCTGCTTCGGCTTGGCTTCGGCCTTCTTGGGCAGCGTGATCTTCAACACGCCCTTGTCGTAGGTGGCCGCAACCTTCTCGGCGTCTACGGTGGTGGGCAGGGTGAAGGTGCGAGTGAAGCTGCCGTAATGGCGCTCCACGCGGCGGTAGTTCTCTTCTTTTTCTTCCTTCTCAATCTTGCGCTCGCCGTGGACGGTAAGAGTGTTGTTCTCCAGGCGAACGTCGATGTCTTTTTCGTCGATTCCGGGCACTTCAATCTTCAGGGTCACGTTGTGCTCGTCTTCGTAGACGTCGACTGCGGGCGCGAAGCTCGAGGTGGTCAGGGACTCATCCTGGCCCTCGCGGAAGGACTCGCGGAATAGCCGGTTCAGGCGGTCCTGCAGGGTGGAAAGCTCGCGGTAGGGTTCAAAACGTGTAAGAACGGTCATGGTAAATCCTCCTTCAAAAATTTTGATGGTGCAGAAGCACGATAAGGGCTTCGCTAAAGCTAATCAGATGATTGATTAGCATAAAAGCATCATAAAACATGAGTGTAATATTGTCAACTACGGTATATACCCTATTTTCATTATGTTACGTAGGCTATTACGCACTTCAGGTAGGCAGTTTCGGGGACGCTGAGCAGGACTGGATGGTCCTTGGCTTGGCCGCGAACTTCGATCAGGCGCAGGCTGCGGCGGGCGTCAACGGCCGCCGAGGCCAGCATCTCCAGAAAGTTGAACGGGCTCACGTGATAGGAGCAGGAGCAGGTCACAAGAACTCCGCCGGGGCGAAGCATCTTGAGGGCCCGCAGGTTGAGCTCTTTGTAGCCGCGCAGGGCGGCGTCGAGGTTGCCCTTGGTCTTGGCGAAGGCTGGCGGGTCGAGCACGATGGTGTCATAGCGGCGATCGGAGGCGGCGTAGTCCTTGAGCAGGTCAAAGGCGTTGGCTTCGATCCATTCGATTTCAGGATAAGTTCTGTCCGAGCGGTTGAGCGCGGCGTTCTGGTCGGCGATCTCCAGGGCGGGTCGGGAACTATCGACGGCGGTAACGCTGGTGCAGCGCGGGGCGAAATGCAGGGCGAAGCCTCCTTGATAGCAGAAAACGTCGAGGGCGTCGCCATGGGCGTAGGCGGCGGCAGCGGCGTAGTTCTCGCGCTGGTCGAGAAAGGCTCCGGTCTTCTGACCGGCGAGGGCGTCGTGGTGGAACTGGATGCCGTTCATGGTCACGATGTTCGAATGCTTGTCGCCCTGCAGCAGTCCGGATTCGCGGGGTGGAAGCGTTTCCAGCTCGCGGACGCGGGGATCGACGCGTTCGACGATGGCGGCGGGATGCAGGCGCTCGGTCAGTTCGGAGATAAGAGCATGGCGGGCGGGATCAGCGTCCATGGCCTGGGTGAGGATCTGAATGGACAGAATGTCGTTGTAGCGATCAACGATGAGGCCGGGAAGAAAGTCGGCTTCACTGAAGATGACCCGGTAAGCGTCGGTATGGCGGACTACCTTTTCGCGATAGGCGATGGCGGCTGCGATGCGCTGGCGGAGTAGTGCGGGGAAATCCTTCACTGGCTCGTCCGAGATCATGCGGATGGCGATTTGGGAGGAGCTGGAGTAAAGGGCGGTGCCCAGAGGCTTTCCGCGCTGGTCGGTGACGGCGACGAGCGAGCCGGGTGGAATGCGGTCGGCGGAAAGAATATCGGAGCGGTAGACCCAGACGTGGCCAGCTTTGAGGCGAGAGGCGCCGCGAGGAGAAACCTTGAGTTTATGGAGTGCTGCCTGTGCGGGAGTCTGGAGCATTTGGACATGGTAACGCCTCCGCCGCGGAGACGGTTGCCCAAGTGCGCCCAACGACGGCAACGTCAATGAGCCATCGGCGTTTAGAACTCGATTTGGCGTAAATGGCCTACGGATAGAATTTGGGCGCCCTCGGCAGCGGGTACGAGAAATTATGCGACGCGGGTGAGCCAAATTGGCAGCGTTTTTGCGTTCTTAAGGGATAGAGGCCGCATCCGTGACGCTCGGGCCGAAGATCAGGATTCACCACGGGGAACGCGAAGGAGGGCGCAATGACCACGACGGGGGTCTTATCGCTGGGTCCCAACAGGGTAGCAAACACGTGGGCAAACGGCTGCAAGGGACTCGGCATCGGCGTTCTGCCCCCATTCATCAATCAGGAAGCCCCGACCGAAAACGATTTACTCGCATTTTTCCGGACTTCTCCCGACTGGATTTATTTTGCCGGCCATCACCTGGGTACTGAACTGTTTAGCGAACACATGAGTGTACGGATTGGGTTCGAGAAGGACAAAGTAGACCTTTTTACAGGCGGGTTGCCTAAGGCGAAGGGAGGTTCCTACGATCCGAAAAAAACCACGATTGAAAGAGACTCACCCCAGTTCATGTTGAATATGAGCAATAACCTGGTGATTCTTTGGGGCGGTTGCTCGGTGTGTTCCGATCACAACACTCTATTGATGACTGGTCTCTTCACCTTGTTTGGCCCTCACGTTCTCCTGGGGTTCGGGGGCATGACCGGGATCGACATGGTTGATGTACTGCTGGGAGGCAGTGCGACGACCAAAGACACAGGAACGTCGTGGTCCTTGAAGACAAACTTTTTTACCAACCTCAAGGACACAAAAAAAGATGCGGAAGCTGTTCGTGATGCATGGATGCAGGCAGCCTTGGCAGGCCACGGCGGAACCGAAAATGAAGGTGTATTCCGGGCCGTTGACCCCGATGGTCAGGAATGGAAGATTAAGAGCAAGAAAATCGTTCGCGGGCGACAAATTCCGGTCCTTTCGCCTTAGCGCCCGTGGTAGTCGCTCGGCATTCAGTAGTCGGGGTGCGGAAAACGAACAAAGTTATCGGAGCCTAAGAAACCCTGGTGGCGCTTCTGGTGATTGCTGGAAAATCACGATCGCACTCAAGAACCGAAATTCTCGACTGACCTGTAATCGGCAGATTCAAGACGCGAGAACGGGCAGTCGTAGGGAGGGCCGTCCCCACGTGCGTCGAGGGGCGCGCAGGCGGGCGAGTCGGCCGCCTCCGCATGGATGGTGACAAGACACGGGAGTTAGCTGGCGGCTTGTTCGGTGGGGACTGCAGCCGGGGCTTCTGGCTTTCCGGCGGGGCGGGACTTCATCTCGATGCGGGCGGCTTCCAGATCGGCCAGCAATAAGTCGAGAACTTCCATGGGAAGCTCGTTGGCCCAGGTTTCGAGATCGGACTCACTCCATGCGCCGTTGAGGCGGATGGCGCCGGTGATGTCCTCGGGGAAGGCCTGGCGGTAATTGCCTTCGCGGATGAGGATGTCGCCGAAGAGGCGTCCGGTGTGAATCTCGTAGACGCGGCGGCTGGCCTGGCCCTGGAAGTTGGCCAAACAAAGATAAACTTCGCCGGTGTCGGCAAAATCGGAGCGATAGTACCAGGCCTGGGGCGCGTCGATTTTAGGATGATGCCGGCGGGGACGAGCCACGCCCGGAGCCTGGGCTGCGAGTTCGTCCGCGGCGCTGAAATAGAGAATGCGCTGGCAGGAGTCGCAGACGATGGTCTGTGTCCCCGAGCGAACCTCGTTGTAGGTTTGTGGCCGTAGCATGACCTGGCAGGCCATGCATTTCTGATCGCGCACCTCGGAGATGCCGGTGCCGCGGAACTTGGACACGCGCTCGTAATGGCGCAGCAGATCGGCGTCGACGCCGGAGCGCATTTGATCGCGCTTGGCATTCCACTCGGCGAGCAGTTTTTCGTCTTCGGCGGTGCGCTGGCGGGCGTCGGCCTTTTCTTTTTCGATTTCGGCGGTCTCGGCTTTCAGCTCGGCCTGCGCGGCTTTCACTTCCTTGTCGCGGGCGTCAGCGCTCACCATGATTTCGAGAATCTTGTCTTCCGTGGCGGCGATTTCTTTCTCTGCGAACTGAATCTCGTGCAGCAGAGCCTTGTATTGTTCGTTGGTTTTTACGTCGAGGGACTGGTCGCGGTATTTTGAAATCTTGCCCCGAAGCTCAGCGATCGTGGCGTCGTGTTTGCGGCGGGCGGCTTCGTCGGCCTTGATGGCGGCCTGGGCCTTTTCGAGCTGAGCTTTCGTGCCAGCCAGCTTTAGCTCGATCACGGCGACTCGCTTGGGGAACTCGGCAATTTCATTCTGCAAGCGGCGGATTTCCTTATCCGCATCTTGCAGCTTCAGCAGGTTTTCGATGTCAGGAAGCATTCGTGTACTGGCTTTGATTCTAGCATGCGCGCGGGGCAGTTTCTGGGCCGTCGGGACGCCCCCCGGGGCTCCACTAGACCTTCTCAGGAGCGGTCGCCGGCCGCGTCATGAAGTCTAAGCGGTGTACACTCATGAGTTCGTGCGTTGTCGATCTGTGGTTACTTTCTTCCGCCGAGGTTCTACGTGAAACGCCAAATTTCTTTCGTCGCTTGCTTGGTCGTGCTTGCAACCTTCTGTGTCATCAATGTCGAGCCCGCGGGGGCGCAGACCGCGCCCACAAAGCCGCTGACCATCGAGCAGATATTTACTCCCGGGGCCATGGCCGGGCGCGGTCCAGAGACCATGGAGTGGAGTCCGGACGGGACCAAGCTTTCTTACGTGCAGCGCGACGACAAAGGCGAGCAGGGAGAGTTGTGGTATGTAGACGCGGCGACCGGCGAGAAAAAAGTGCTGGTAACGGCGGCTAAGCTGGCGTCGCTGGCGCCCGACTACGCCAAGGTGAAAGACGAGCGCGAGAAAGAGCGGCTGACGCGCTATCACGTGGCAGCCTATTTGTGGTCGCCGGATTCAAAGCACCTGATCTTCGATTCGCAGGGACAGCTCTGGCTCTACGACCTCGGAAGCAGTACGGCGGTGCAGTTTACCTCGTCCGGCGATGCCAGCGGCGATCCCAAGTTCTCACCCGATGGAAGCCGTGTGGCCTATGTGCGCAAGCATAACCTGTTTGTTCATGCCGTGAACGGCAACGACGAAAAGCAGCTCACCAAAGATACCGGAGACAGCCTTTTCAACGGTGACATCGATTGGGTCTACACGGAAGAACTCGGAGTGCGCAGCAATTATTTCTGGTCGCCCGACAGCAAAGAAATTGTTTTCATGCACATGGATGAGACCAAAGTCCCGACGTATCCCATCACCGACTGGATGCCGACCCATCCAATAGTGGACTACGAAAAATATCCAAAGGTGGGAGACCCCAACCCCGTGGTGAAGCTGGGCGTGCTGAACGCCGACAAAGGAAAAACGCGCTGGCTTAAGTTGACCGACGACGAGGACACTTACATTCCGCGCTTCGGCTGGGTGCGGGAAGGAGTGGTCTGGGCGGAAGTGCTGAACCGCACCGAAGACAAGATGGACCTGTATTTCGTGGATGTGAAATCGGGCAAGTCGCGCATTGTTCTAACAGAAACCACTCCTGGCGCGTGGATCGACTTCGAGCATGTCGAGGTTCGCTTTCTGAAAACCAGCGGGCAATTCCTGTGGCCGAGCTGGCGCGACGGGAACATGCACCTCTACCTGTACAGCTTCGACAAGCAGAATCCGCTCGCAGCCGACGCCAGGCTCGAAAAGCAACTTACGCACGGCGATTTCGAAGTGCAGGGAATCGAGGGCGTGGATGAAGCAGCAGGGCTGGTTTTCTTCGCCGCGAATAAAGACGATCCGCGGCAGCGGCACATTTTTTCGGTAAAGCTGGACGGATCGGACTTCCAGGCGCTGACTCATGAGGAGGGCTTGCATTCCGGCGAGTTCTCGGAAGACGGCAAGCACTATCTCCGCAGCTCTGTAGGGCCGACCACGCCCGCGACCACCTCGGTGTGCGCAGTAGGCGGCACGTGCAGTCCTTTGTGGGCTGCGCGGGATACCGTCGCGGAATACGGACTGCGGCCGCCGAAAATGCTGGAGTTCAAAGCCGACGACGGAACCGTGCTTTACGGGCGGCTGCTGCTTCCTCCGGACACGGCTGCCAGCGGCAAGATTCCGCTGATCGTAAATATTTATGGCGGACCGGCCGGGCAAGAAGTAATGAAAGGCCCGCCCAACCCGTTCGATGAAATTCTGGCGCGCAAGGGCTTTGCGATTTTTGCCGTGGACAATCGCGGCACGCCGGGACGTGATCGCAAGTTCCAGACCGCGATCCGTCACGAGTTTGGCGCCATCGAATTGAAGGACCAGCTCACCGCGCTCGACCAGCTCTACGCGCAATATCCGCAGCTGGATAAAGACCGCACCGGAATCTGGGGCTGGTCAAACGGCGGCTCCATGACGCTGTATGCGATGACACATTCCGACCGCTTTCGCGCCGGGGTTGCGGTCGCGCCGGTGACCAATCAACTCAACTACGACACGATCTACACCGAGCGCTACATGGGGCTGCTCAAGGACGATAAGGCGGGTTATGAGATGTCTGATGTGACCAAGGTTGCCGGCCAGCTGCACGGCGCGCTGCTGCTGGTGCACGGCACCAGCGACGACAACGTGCATTTCCAGAACAGCATTCAGATGATCGATGCGCTCATCCGGGCGAGAAAACAATTCCGGCTGATGATTTATCCGGGCAAAACACACGGCATCGCGGGGCCGGATGCGCGCGTGCATCTGTTCACCATGATTGAAGATCACTTTGAGCGGGAGCTGAAGTAGGGCAGTTACTTACGCTTGTCGGATTTCTTGGAGGAACTTTCTTTCGAGGAACTTTCCCGGGAAGACGAGGAAGAAGGCGATGATGAGGACGAGGAAGAAGAACCTTCCTTCGAGGAACTTTCTTTACTCGAACTCTCTTTGGCCGCGCCGTCAGACTTAGGCTTGTCTTCCTTCTTGGCGTCTTTGCCGCCCCCGTCAGCAGACGACAGCCCGCTGGATTTCTTCGCGTAGTCGGTCACGTACCAGCCCGTCCCTTTAAACTGCACCGCGGGCGCAGTGATCGTCTGCTCGACTCGGCCGCCGCAGTCGGGACACTTCTTCACCATCCGGTCGGAATACTTCTGAATTTTCTCGAACTGATGACCGCACTTCTTACATTTATATTCGTAAAGTGGCATGAGTGTGAGACGGTTGTGGGAACAACTCAGTTTCATATTGATTTTAGGGGCGCGGGAGCGCTTGCGTCAATTTCGTGCGACCGCATGCTTACGATTTCTGCAGCAGGCGTTTCGGCGCAGTGTTGCGCCAGGCGGCCTGGATGGCCTTGCCCAGCGTCTCCTTACTGGCAGCTTTGAGACGAACGCTGGTAGCGCCGCGGCGTCCCCAGGCGCCTTTTACCGGGATGAACACATCGGGCTCGGCCTTCGAGAAATAGTGTTGCTCTTCCGGCGAAAGCTTTACCATCCCACAAGATTTGTCGGGATAGCCAAGTGTGGCGAAAATCTTGCCGCCGACACGGAAGTCAGGATGGTCCATGTGCGCGCGTTCTTCGGCTTCGGGAAGGGCGAGGGCAAGCTTGCGAAAGTCGGTGGCGGTCATAGGATTCCAGATTTCAGATTCGACATTGCAGATTGCGGATGAACAGCAGTCAAGCTACAAATCTACAATCTACAATCTACAATCTACAATCTGAAATCTGCAATTCTTCCGCAGTGGTAAACTTCCGGCCATGAACGATCCCGCTGCCGGGCCGGCGCTGTATCTGGTGGCCACGCCGATCGGCAATCTGGAGGACATTACGCTGCGGGCGCTGCGCGTGCTGAAAGAAGTGGACGTGATCGCCTGTGAAGACACGCGGCAGACCCAGAAGCTGCTCAACCACTATGCGATTGCGACCCGAACCACCAGCTATCACGAGCACAACGAGCTGAGGCGTGCGGCCGAACTGGTGAAAGAACTGCAGGAGGGCGCGAGCGTCGCGCTGGTCACGGACGCCGGCATGCCGGGGATTTCCGATCCGGGATACCGGCTGATTGCGCTGGCCATCCGGCATCACGTGCCGGTAGTGCCGGTTCCGGGAGCGTCAGCGTTTCTGGCGGCGCTGGTGGCGAGTGGCCTGCCCACGGATTCGTTTCGCTTCAGCGGATTTCTTCCCGCGAAGCGCGGCGAGCGGCGGGCGGCGCTGGAAGCGGTCAAAGCGTCGCCGCGCACGCAGGTTTTCTACGAAGCTCCGCATCGCGTGGTGGAGGCGCTGGAAGATGTTGTCGAAGTTCTGGGAGAGTCCCGGCATGTGGTGATCGCCCGCGAAGTGACCAAACTCTACGAAGAGTTTCTGCGCGGCCGGGCCGGAGAAGTGCTGGAGACGCTGAAGTCGCGCGACAGAGTGAAAGGCGAGATCACACTGTTGATCGGGAAAGCCGAAGAAAGCGACGCTCGTGGAGCGGAGGACGCAGCCTGCCCCGAGCAAAGTCGACGAGTCCGCCCCAGCGTGCGGCAGAGAATAGAACAGATCATGGCGGAAGAAAAAGTGGACGAGAAATCCGCGCTGAAAAAAGTGGCACGGGAGCGTGGAGTGTCGAAGAGCGAAGCGTACCGCGAGTGGCAGCGGAGCAAGTGAGCGCGGTGAAACACTCTCCTCCACTCCAGATCACACACCCAGCGCCTTCTGAATCTCCCCCGCAATCCTCGCCGCCAGCGCCAGCATCTTCTCCTCCGACTCCGCTTCCACCATTACCCGCGCCAGCGCCTCGGTCCCTGAATAGCGCACCACCACGCGCCCATTCCCATCCAGTTCGCGCTCGGCCGCTTCAATCGCCTCCTGTACTGCCGGAACCTGCGCGAAAGGAATTTTCTCCCGCACCCGCACATTCTGAATCTTCTGCGGAAACACTTTCAGGTCGCCCACCAGGTCCGCCAGCGATCGTCCACTGCGCACAACAATGTCAGCCAGCCGCAGCGCTGTCAGCAAACCATCGCCGGTGGTGGCATCGCCGTCGCGAAAAATAATATGCCCCGACTGTTCCCCGCCCAGCACGGCTCCTGTCTTCAACATCTCTTCCAGCACATATTTGTCGCCCACATTCGCCCGCAACATCCGAATGCCCGACCTCTTCAGCGCAATCTCCAACCCCATATTCGACATGGTGGTGGCAACCACCAGCTCGCCCGTCAGTTTGCCGCGCGCGTGCAGATCGCGCGCCACCGCCAGGATCACGCCATCTCCATTCACCACGCGTCCGCTGGCGTCACAAAACAGCGCCCGGTCCGCATCGCCGTCAAACGTGACTCCCAAATCAAATTTCCCCGTCGCCCCTGCCACCGTTTTCCCCAAAGTCTCCGGATGCAGCGCCCCGCACCCTTCATTGATATTTCTGCCATCAGGCGCAATGTGAATGTATGTCGCCTGAATTCCAATCCTGCGAAACAATTCCGGAGCCTCCGCCGTGGCCGCTCCGTTAGCGCAATCCACCAGCAGGCGCAGACCGCTCAAATCCGACGCGACGTCCCGCACCAGCGATCCCACGTAGGCATGGCGCAGCTCCGCTTCGCCCGGCAGGCACGGCCCCGGAACCTTCTGCGCCGTTTCGTCGGCCACGCGCGGATTTTGCAGCAGCCCGAAAATCTCCTTCTCGATCGCCAGTTCGCGTTCGTCGGTGAGCTTGAAACCATCGCCGGAAAAAACCTTGATCCCGTTATCCGTCCACGGGTTGTGCGACGCCGAAATCACCACGCCCGCCGCAAATCCGCGCGAGCGCGCCAGATAGGCAATCCCCGGAGTCGTGATCACTCCCGCGCTGTGCACATCCACGCCCACGGCTCCCAGTCCCTCGGCAACGCGGTCGGTAATCCATTCGCTCGACTCGCGCGTGTCCTGCCCGATCACGGCCCGCGGCCCGCGCGTGTTGCGAATCAGGTCGTGCCCCAGCGCGCGCCCAATCAGATAAGTGCTTTCCAGGGTCAGCGGAAATTCTCCCGCCACTCCCCGAATTCCGTCCGTCCCAAATAGTTGCCGCGTTGACTGGCCCATAGAGTGTTAAGAGGAAGTTAACTTCACATCATAAAGCGACGACCGACACTGGATGATATACCGTGGACGACACTGGAGTGGGATTACGGGAGAACAATTACGGCCGCCTGAAAAGATCCTCCGCGAACTAATGCGCCGAAGAACCGGCCGCTTCCATAATCACCGTCACGTGAACCGAAGTGGGCTGCACCACCTGCACCAGCGGATCAGCCACGTACACATTCGTCGCAAAAGTCTGGCGGCTTCTGGTTCCGGAGGCATCCACGGGATCGGTTGTGGCCGATTCCACGCGCTCCACGTGGTGCCGCGGCCCGGTGATCATGATCCGCTCCGGATCCACTTCCACTTTGGCGATTTGCAGCCCGGCTATGAATGTGCCCGTCACCCGCGGATGAATCTCCACCTCTCGCGTGAGCCGCGTGTCGAACGCCAGATGCACCTGGCTGGGTACCACCTCCACCACTTCCACGTCCTGCGGACGCCGAATCTCCTGTGCCGTCAAATTAAACGTCCGTTCCCCCGGCTTGGCGTCGCGCAAATCAAGTTCGGCATGCACGTCGCTCGCTCGCAGCTGCCGGATAAAACGCCCCGGGCCGCGCACGCGAATCTGCGCTTCGGGAATTTGCTCAGAGCTAATCTCGATATTGTCCGCCACATGCAGAAACTCAATGGGCACACGGATCGAGACTTCCGCCACCGGGTCGCGCGCAATCGCCAGCCACAACCCCGTCGCCAGGAGCAGCGACAGCACTTTCAGCCCGAGATTGTGCAGCACGTAGCGCTTGAAGAAACTGATCAAGGCTCAGGCTCCGTTTCCGAAAGCGATTCCTTCTCTGACTTCGTCCCCGCCGGCTGCAGCGGAGAATCCAGCGCCGCGTCCGATTCTTCCTCCTGCGCAATCACCGTCGGCAGCGTCACCGGAGACATATACCTCCGCAACTCGCCGCCCAGTCGCTCACGCAACTGGTCCACCGTAAGGTCGCGCTCAATCTTGCCGCCAACCGCCAGGCTGATCGCTCCCGTCTCTTCGGAAACAATCACCGCAATCGCGTCCGTTTCCTCCGTAATCCCGATCCCGGCGCGATGCCTCGTGCCCATTTGCGTGGAGAGCATGGGATTCATCGAAAGCGGCAGGAAACATGCCGCCGCCGCGATGCGGTCTTTTTGTACGATGACTGCGCCATCATGCAGCGGAGCGCTCGGCCGGAAAATTGTCGCCAGCAGATCGTAGGAAAGCCGCGCATCCAGCGGCACGCCGCTTTCCACGTGGGTGCGCAATCCAATTTCGCGTTCAATCACGATCAGCGCGCCCGTCTGATGCTGTGAAAACAAATTCGCGGCCAGAACAATATCGTCGTAGGAATCGCCATCCGCCGACGATCCCCGAAAACTCAGCCGCCGCCCTAAATCGGCCAGCACGTGCCGGATCTCCGATTGAAAAACGACGATGAGCGCGAAAATTACATACGGCACCAACCGGCTCACCAGCCAGTTCAGCGTGGTCAGTTCGCCAATCCGCGCCAGGTAAAACGTGAGCGCAACCACCGCCACGCCCGCCAGCATGGGCGCAGCCCGCGTCCCGCGGATCATCACCAGCACCTGGTAGATGATGATCGCCACCAGCAGAATGTCGAGCGCCACCGACACTCTCGACCACGAGGTCAAAAATTGCGTCACTCGGAGTGCTTCTCCTGATCAAAATGTGGGCCCGAAAATCTTATTGTAATGCAGCCTCCTATGCGGAGAGCTATTCCCGCTTCCTTCGTCACCCTTTCTTCGTTACCCGCGCCGCAATCTCCCCCCGAGCCAGCCGTGCCGAAATTTCCTGACCAACTTCCGTGCCGCTCGCATCCTTCAGCAACTTCCCTGAAACATCGAACACCAGCGCATACCCTCGCTCCAGAACCGCCAGCGGAGAAAGCGATTCCAGCCCCGTCGTCAACCGTTCCACTCTCGTCCGGTGCAGCAGCAACACGTTTCGCATCGCCCCAGCCAGCGCGGCCACGCCCGCGCCCAGCCCCACCCGCATGCTCGCCAGGATCGCCGCCAAATCGTAATGCCGCACCGCCGCAGCCACGGTTTCCCAGCGCCGGAGCATCTGCTCCAGCAGCCGTCGCTCCCCGCGCTCCAGCCGATACGTAAGATCGTCCAGCTTTTGCTGACACTGCCGGATTGCTCCCATAATCCCGCCGAACGCCCCGTGCTGCGCCAGTTCCGTCAGCGCCTGTCGACCCATCAGTAACCGGTAGCGCACCACGCGTTCCAGCCGTTCGTGCAGCGCCGTGGCCTGATCCTCCACTCCTTGCCGCGATCGGATCACCAACTCCGCCGCCGCCGAAGGTGTCGGCGCGCGCAGGTCAGCCACGAAATCCACGATCGTAAAATCCGTCTCGTGCCCCACCGCCGAAATCACCGGAATCTCCGAAGCCGCCACCGCGCGCGCCAGCCCCTCATCATTGAACGCCGCCAAATCTTCCGCCGACCCTCCGCCGCGCGCCACCACAATCACCTCCACGCTTCTCTCGCGATTCGCGCTTCTGTCGCGATTGAAATGCCGCACTCCCGCCGCCACTTCTGCGGCAGCCGCATCGCCCTGCACCTGCGCCGGATAAATCACCACGTTCACCGTGTGATGACGCCGCTGCAAAATGTTGAGAATGTCGCGCAGCGCCGCCGCCTGCGGAGAAGTCACAATCCCCACCCGCGCCGGCAGCGCCGGCACCGCTTTCTTCCGTTCCGCCACGAACAACCCTTCGGCTTCGAGCTTAGCCTTCAGTTGCTCGAACGCGATCTGCAGAGCCCCCGCGCCCTTGGGCTCGATATATTCCGCCGAAATCTGCAGCTCGCCGCGCGCTTCATAGACCGTCACCCGCCCGCGCACCACCACCTGCATTCCGTCCGCCGGACGAAATCTCAGCAACTTCGCCGACGATTGGAACATCACCACCCGAATCTGCCCGCTCCCGTCCTTCAGCGTGAAATACAGGTGCCCCGAATCCGGCGCCCGGAAATTCGAAATTTCCCCCTCCACCCACGCATCCGAATACTCCCGCTCCAAATGCGTCCGCACCGCGGCCACGAGGTCGCGCACAGCCCAAACTCGCCGCTCGGGCGGCCGAAAGCTGAACCCCATCTGATCAGTGAGTGAAGACATTAAGCGCAGTGTACCGCACTGCCGCAGTGTCTGACGTGGGAGGGGAACGGGTGGTGCTTACGCGTGCTGTAGGGCTCTGAGCAGTACGATAACAGTACCTGGCGATGTCATCCCGAACGCGCCGAAGCGGGAGAGGGACCCTGCGTCAGCATGCATTGTCACTGCGGTAGACAGGATCGCCGCCGAAGTTTGCAGCGGAGGCTCGCCCTACCACCGCCAAGGGCCATGCCCCACCTTTCGCGGTGTTCGAAAGGTGGTTCTAATCCTTCACCAGCCAGGCCAAAGCTTCCTCGCGGGTCCTGAAAACCGGAAACTCGCGATGGGAAAAGCTGCTTAGGGTCTCGCAGAAGCCCGGCGGAAACTTCTCCCAACGCGCCCACGCAGATTTCCTGACGTGATGCTTGTCAAAGACGGCGGTTTCCTCCATGACCCGGATGGCTTCGGGGTCAAAAGATGCTCCAGTGAAATCGGTAAGTATCAACACCGATCCGAGCGGACGGGGAATCACAAGTTTCGGGACTGCGCGGAAAATCTTTTCGACCTCGGCCGCCGAACAATGCGACACGTCGATGAGAAGAATCTGCTTAGCCTGATGGCTGATGAACCGAAGGCGGTCGTCAAGAAGTTGGCCAGAAGCGGCGTGCTTCTTGGCGCGGGACGCATCATAAACCGCAGCCAGCCGCGCTCGCTCGTCTTCCCTCGGGAGTGTTGAGTGGGGTGCCACTAGTTAGATGCTACGCCCCCAACCGTGCCCATGGACGCACGTTTGGTCAATGACCCGAACGGGGCGGGACGTGCCCATGGTCATGCTCGCGGGGCTTCGCGGTTCATCCCTGCCCGACGCGTCCCAAGTCGATCAGGCACCAGACAGTGTTCGTGGCCAGCAGGCTGATGATTCCGGCGGTCACCAGGGAACGGTAGCGCGTCTCCATCAGGTCGGCGAGCACTCCGGCCACGAAGAGAAACAGAAACGGCACAGCCGCGAGAAGAAATCCAGTGCCGGCAACGTGCGGGTGGGCCATCCCGAGCACTAGAAAAACCAGCGCCACCGAGAGCGGTGCCGTATTGCCGAAGTAGCGCGTGCGCGGCCACACGGCATACGTCACCAGCGCCACGGGAACGGCGAGCACAAACGCCGGACACGCGCGTCCCAGCTGCGCCACTACCTGCCGGTAGACTCCCGGAATGGCGAAGGCTCGCCACGTCGCTCCCCAGAACTCGGCGTGGCGCATGCTCTCCACGAACGCGTGCGCATGAAAAAAATATGCCGCGAACAGCAACACGAAACCGACCGCACACGCGGCCAGCCAGATCACCACTCCCGCTTGCCGCCGCACCGGCGCCACATAGAGCAGAAACGCCAGCGCCAGCGGGACAACGATGATCATGGAGAACTGCGCCCCAGTGGCGATGGCCAGCGACACTCCCAGCAGCACAATACGCCGCCAGTTCCACAGCACCACTTCGCGCGGCGCGTAAAGCGTATGCGCCACCGCGATCGCAGTGAAGATCGCGCCGAAAGCTCCCCACGCCGCGACGACCTCGGGTTCGGTATGCCACACCGCGCTGGCCTGAATCATCGCGGGCGAAAAACAGTAAAGCGCGAGCGCGACGAACCCGCCGCGGTTGCCACAGAGGCGCCGCGCCACGTACCACAAAGACGCGCCCAGAAACACGCCGCACGCGAGAAAGGGCAGGCGGGTAAGCCATCCCCAGTAGGCGAACGAATCTGAATTCCACCAGCGCTCCGGCATCGCCAGCAGCGGAGCGGCCGACACGAGCGGCAGCAGCGGCGAGCGCTCGGTATCGTAGTCGTCTTCCGTATTGGGCGCGTCTGCCAACGGCATATCCTCCGCCTGGGCATCGCGATAGGGCGCGCCGGCGATTCCGTGACCATGCCACTGGTTCCAGCCCGCGGTAATGCGCTCGCCCTCCGATTCTTCCGCGTCACCTCTTATTTGCGACTGCGATCTCCACTGGAGGCGCCACTGCGATTTGACCAGCCAACTGGCCTGCGCGAGGAATGCCAGCAGCAGCAGCCCGGCAAGAAACTGGGGACGACCGAAACGCTCGCGTGTGAAATATCCGCTCACAAGGAACCGAGTGTTTTACCATGACCCAGCCCCTCTGCGGGGAAACTTCTTTGGCAGACGAGATCACAGTAGCGAAGTCCGAGGCCGCGGGTAAGTCTTCCGTCGGACAAGCCGGTACCTCAGCCAGCGGGTCATCCGGCGAATCTGGCGGCGGAGCATCGGTCGGCCGCGAGGCTGCGCCGGACTTCGCCGCGGCGACGCAGCTCTCGTATGCGCGCACGCTTTTCTTTTTCCGCGACGGTGGCCGAGACAGCGAGCGTGACAGCCTGCGCGCGGGCTGGGGATTCGCTTTCTACGCGCTGACGGTTTACCTGTTGCAGAGGGTCGCGGGAGACGTAGTTGGGTGGTGGAATCTGGGGGCGCTGCGGGCGGCGACGGTGCTTGAGTTCGCGTTCTTCGTGGCGGCGGCGATTCCGGCGCTGGTGCTGGCGCGGGTCGAGCATCGCCGCTGGGGCGCCTACGGATTGCCCGCGCGGCAGGCGTTCGGCAAGCTGTTCTGGGTGGGCACAGTGTGGGGCTTCGCCGGGATCACTCTGCTGCTCGCGGCGCTCCATGGGCTGCACGTTTTCAATTTTGGCCACATCGTGCTGCACGGCGCGCGCCTGGCGAAGTTCGCGGCGTTCTGGGCGGGGACGTTTCTGCTCGTCGGGTTTTATGAGGAGTTCCTGTTCCGCGGTTACTCGCTGTTTACGCTGGCGCGTGGGATTGGCTTCTGGTGGGCGGCGGCGGCGCTCTCGGCGACGTTTGGGCTGATTCACCTGGGCAATGGAGGAGAAGACTGGCGCGGCGTGCTGGCGGCGGCTGCGATTGGATTTTTCTTCTGCCTCACGTTGCGGCGCACGGGCTCGCTGTGGTTTGCCGTGGGGTTTCATGCGGCGTGGGATTGGGGCGAGAGCTTTTTTTATTCCGTGCCCGACAGCGGGACGGTTTCGCCGGGACATCTCCTGAGTTCGTCGTTCCACGGTGCGACGTGGCTGACGGGAGGGTCGGTAGGGCCGGAGGGAAGCGTGATCTGCTTCGTGGTGATGGCGGTGGTGTGGGTGGCGTTTGCGCGGATGTATCCGGGGCAGACACCATCATAAGTGTTGTCATTCCGAGGAGCGTAGCGACGAGGAACCTGCTGTCGCGTGCAGCGGCACGAATCTCTGAGGGTGCTGGCTGCCGCTTCCCGGTTCGGGAGATGCCTGCGCAATGAGCCGACCTGCTTCTTCTCCTAATATTCGCCTCGGCCTATACTGCTTGCATGACCCCGGACACTGATCTGCGCGAGCCTGATCTGCTGGCGCATGATCTGCTCAAGCCTGACCTGCTCGCGCCTGACCTGCTCGCGCCGCTGCGGAGCTACTGGGGATACAGCTCGTTCCGGCCTCTGCAGGAGCGCATCGTGCGCAGCCTGCTGGCCGGGCGCGACACGTGCGTGGTGATGCCGACGGGCGGAGGCAAATCGCTTTGTTACCAGTTGCCGGCGGTGGTTTCGGGGCGCACGGCGGTGGTGGTTTCTCCGCTGATCGCGCTGATGCAGGATCAGGCGGCGCAACTGGCGCAGATGGGAATTCCGGCGGCCGTGCTCAACAGCACGCTCACCGACCAGCAGCAATCGAGCGTGGTTAAGCAGGCTCGCGAGGGCGCATACCGGCTGCTTTACCTTTCTCCGGAGCGGCTGGCGCGCGGCGATACCATCGGATGGCTGCAGAAAGTTCCCATCGCTTTCTTCGCCATTGATGAAGCTCACTGCATTTCCGAGTGGGGACACGAGTTCCGTCCGGAATACCGGCAGTTGAACCGGCTGCGCGGGCATTTTCCCGATCACCCCATCGCGGCGTTTACGGCCAGCGCCACGCAGCATGTGCGGCATGACATTCTCGCGCAACTCCAGCTGCGCGCTCCGGATAAATATATTGCCAGCTTTCACCGCGCGAACCTGCGTTACATCGTCCGCGAATGCAATGCCGTCGAGCAGCCGGCGATGCTGGTGAATGCTCTGCACAATTACACTGAGGGCAGCGTGATTGTTTACGCGCCGACCATCAATAAGGTGGAGGAGACGGTCGACTTTCTGGAAGATCAGGGCCTGCCGGCCGCGGCGTATCACGGCAAAATGGATTCGACTTCACGCAAGCGCAACCAGGAACGCTGGATGTCGGACGAGGTGCGCGTGCTGGTGGGCACGATCGCGTTCGGCTTGGGGATTAACAAAGCGACGGTGCGCGCGGTCATCCATTTGGCGCTGCCGAAATCGATTGAGCAGTATTACCAGGAAGCGGGACGCGCCGGGCGAGATGGCAAGCCCGCGGATTGCGTAATGCTGTGGCAAAAAGCGGACGCCGGTCTGCTGGGATTTTTTGCCAATCAGATTCTCGATTCGGCCGAACGCGCGCGCGCGTGGCAGCGTTATCACGTGATCCGGGCGTTTGTGGAATCGAATCGCTGCCGCCACCGGCAGATTTGCACGCACTTCGGCGAGACGCCGAAGTGGGAGTCTTGCGGAGCGTGCGATGTGTGCGGCACTTCGCCGGCGTGGCTGACGAAGGTTTTTGTTCCGGACGCGAGGAAGCGCCAGCGTTTTGGCGCGGCTGCCCCGACGGCTGCGCGATCGAACGCGAGTTCGGAAAAGTCGTCGTCGCTGTCACTGACTGCCTCGCAGGTCGAGGCTCCCATCAGCATCGACGAAGAGGAACTGCGCGAGTATCTTCGCGAGTGGCGGCGCATGACGGCCAAAGAGCAGGGCGTCCCCGCATACGTGGTGCTGCACGATTCTTCGCTCGAGGAAATCTGCCGCGTGCGGCCGAAGGTTCTCGCGGAGCTTCTGCAAATCACGGGGATCGGCGAACGCAAAGCCGCAGCGTTTGGACAACAAATTCTCGATGCGTTGTCGCGCTTCGGCAAGGGAGCGCGCGCGACTGCGCCGCCCCCGAAAACGACGGCGCCCGCTTTGGAGACCATGAGCCTTCTCGCCGCGGGAAAAAGTTTCGAAGAGATTGCGCAGATTCGTGGACGCCAGGTTACGACCGTGGTGAATGCGGTGGCGAATCTGGTGGAAAGCGGTCTGCTCGAGTTTCAGCAGGCGTGGGTCGACCCAACCCGGGAATCCGTGATTCAAGCGGCGTGCGGCCAGCTGGGATTGGAACGCTTGAAGCCGCTGAAAGATGCTTTGCCGCCGGAAATTACGTTTGGTGAAATCCGGCTAGTTGTGGCGCGGCTGCGGCGCGAGCAGCAGCAGGATGAGAAGAAGAATTCGATTTCGGCGTGAACCAACCCTATCGTAGAGACGTAGCTTTGCTACGTCTCCTGCCCGCGCCATTCCGTAACTTGAAGGAGACCCTTACGGCAGCAATCCAAACGCTCCCACTCCCGTGGTGGTTCCTACGTACACTTTGCCGTTGGCGATCGTGGGGATGATGTATTTGTTGCCGGCTCCGAATTGATCGCGGCCTCCGGCGGCTTGGTTGCTGTTGTAAAGCTCGACCAACGTCTTGGCGTTGAATGCGTGCAGGACCGCGGGATTGGTGTTCTCCGAGGCCCACACGATGGCATCGTTGCCCCTGTTGGCGGAGATGCTGGGCGTGGCGCCCGGATAGCCAAAAGCGTGACTGGTTTGGGCGACCGGGCTCAACAGCAGCTTGGCGCTCTTGAATTCAAACTCCAGAATCGGCTGGCCTACGGGACCGTAATAGAGCCGGCCGCCGAAGTAGGCGGGCATGGACCAGATTCCGCCGGGCAAGGCTCCGGCAAGTTCTTGGTACATCTTGTTGGTGGAATTAAATCCGCTCATGCCGTTGCGGTTCACCACATAGAGGTTGGAATCCTTCCCCGCGCCCACCGCCAGATCCCAGATATTTCCCTGAGCATCCTTCATCGCCGGCAGGAGCAGCGCCCCGCCGGAGCCCAGGTCGGTGTCAGAACCGTTTTCGTTTTCCTGGTTGAACATCTCAAAATAATCGGCGACCGCGAGTCCACCTTTGGTGTTGAGTTTGAGGAACGCGTTGCCGTAGTCGCCCTCGCTGGGAAAGCCGCTGGTGTTGAGCGTGGTGTCGAAGTAGCCGTTGGCGTCGAGAAAATAAATGTGGCCGCTGCCGTCCGCGGTCAGGCCCGCGCCCGCGCCCCAGATTGCGCCTTCGTTGCCGTTTGGAGTCACGTTGAGCACCGTGGCCTGGGCAAGCGTGGTGGCGTTGTATCCCATGATCCAGCCGGTGTAAGGACGGTCGTCACAGTGCGAGGCCCACGCCAGGTAAACCGTGTTGTTGAGAAAAAGCAAGCCGGAGCGTTCTTTGTAGGCCGCCGGATCGAAAATCACGAAGCCGCCGGAACTGTTGTCGCCGGTGCCGGGATATTTGGCGGCGATGTCGACTGGACCGTTGTGAAGTTCGTTGCCGGTCGCGGCGTCGAGCGCATGCAGGCGCTGGTGATAATTTCCGGAACTGTCTTTCGACATGGCCACGAGATAGATGACGCCGTTCGAATTCTTGGGGCGGTCAATGACCGGCGTAGAGGTAATGCCGATCTCGGGAGTGACCTGGCCGCAGCCGCGATTGTCCGAGGGAACCTCGCCGGACTTGAGCGCGGTCACCTTCCAGATGAGCGCGCCGCTGTCCGCGTCGAAGGCGTAGGCGCTGTCGTGTTCGCTGACCACGATGAGCAGGTTATGCGTGCCGCCGGCAGTGGAAACACCATGCAGGTAGAGCGGTTGAGCGTCCACCAGGCCGTCCACCGTGACCGTAAACAATTTCCCGAACGTGGCCGAGTTCACGTTGGCGAGCGTGAGGATGGTTTCCTTCGAGTTGAGCCCGGTGCGGGAGTTGTTGTTGTGGTAGGTGAGAACGTCCTGCTGCGAGTGGCACAGCGCCGGGGCGAGACACAGGCAGCAGGCCAGTGCGGCCAGGCTTGAGCAACGGCGGATGAAAGCGGATTGGGGAAGGATTCGCATGTTGTTTGTCTCCCGGGTACTGTGAAAACGATCTCGTCCGGCATCGGCGATGCGCGTTCGGAAAAACGCCGTTAAGATGCTTATCGTTAGAATCCAGTTGGGCCATTCGCAAATATTTTCTGATTGGTGGCGAAACACAGAGAAAAGGAACTGGCGAAGCGGGCGGCCTGTTGCGAAGTACTCTTGACTCCAGTCTGGCAAAGTTTCCGCCGCAGCGCAAAGGGTCTTTGGTACATGGGGTAGACCAGCGGGAAACTCGCGAGGGCATGGCCAAAAGCACGGCGTGCCGAGCGATGGCCTCGAACTAAAAACGTTTCGAAGCAAAAATGTTCAGTGTGCTTCTTCGGCGGCCGGGGCGGTGTCCGGCGTGTCGAGTTTTTGCGCAGTGTGAGGCAGCGCGGGCGGGGGTTCAAAGTCTCCCACATCTTTGCCCGAGGTGGCGGCTGCCATAAAGTTCAACCAGATCGGCAGCGCGGCGCGGGCTCCGGTTTCCTTTGCGCCGAGCGTTCTCTTTTCGTCAAAACCGACCCACACGCCGCAGGTCATCGCCGGAGAGAAACCGACGAACCAGGCGTCGGTGAAGTCGTTGGTGGTGCCGGTTTTTCCCGCGACCGGGAACGGCAGCTTCGCGGCCGCAACGCCGGTGCCGTGCAACACGACCTCACGCAGCATCGACGTCATGATGCGAGCCGTGCGCTGGCTGATCGCATCTTTCACGTCGGGAAAATCTTCTTCCAGCAGTCGGCCTTCGTAGTCGGTGACGCGCGTGATGTAGCGCGGCGTGATGCGCACGCCGTCGTTAGGAAAAACGCTGTACGCAGAAGTCTGCTCGTAGAGACTGATCTCGTCGGAACCGAGCGCCACAGAAAGATACGGTTGCAGCGGCGCCGTAATGCCGAAGCGGCGCGCGTAACTGATCACGGCGGGCATTCCGATTTTGTCGGCGAGCCTCAGCGCAGGAATGTTGCGCGACTGCGCCAATGCGCGCCGCAGCGTGATGATCCCTTCGTATTTCTCGTCGTAGTTGTGCGGAGAATAAGGCCCGTTGGAAGTGGGAAAGCTGATGGGCTCGTCGAGAATAGTGTCGTCCGGGCTGCCGCCTTCGTCAATCACCGCGGTATAAACATAAGGCTTGAAAGACGAGCCGACCTGACGCCGGGCCTGGGTGACGCGGTCGAATTTGGAATCGTTGAAGTCGCGGCCGCCTACCATGGCCAGCACTCCGCCGGTCGCGTTGTCGAGAGCCAGCAGCGCGCCTTGCGCGCCGGAATCCTGCTCGAGGCTCACTTTCGCCGCACCGTTCGCGCCCAGCGAAAGAATCTTGACGTAACAAATGTCGCCGGCCTTGAGAATGTTCTGCACTTTGGCGGTGGTCCACGCAACGTCAGCCTGGCTGAGCGCGGAGGTGTAGCGGCCGAACTTCAGAGTCGCGATGCCGGGTCCGGCCGACGTGACGAGCGCGTGGATGTAGCCGTTAACTTCCGGCTCGTCCTCCCAATCAGGGTGCGTGTATTTCTCGATGGTCAGGCCCGCGGCGAGAACGTTATCGAGATGACCTTTCCAGCCGTGGCGGCGCTCGTAGGCGGCGAGACCGTCGAGAACAGCCTGGTTCGCGGCTTTCTGCAGGTCGACGTTGAGCGATGTGTAAACCTTGAGACCGCCTTCGTGCACCTGGTCGGTTCCGTATTTCGATTCGAGGTAGCGGCGGATTTCCTCGACGAAATAAGGCGCGAGCGAGTTAGGGTCATGCGCCAAATGTAAAACGATGGGAGCGGAACGGGCGTCAGCAGCCTGCGCGGCGGTGATTTTTCCATCTTCGAGCATGGCGTTGATCACCAGGTTGCGGCGTTTCTGCGCGCGGTCGGGATGATTGATGGGCGAATAAACGATCGCGCTTTTCGGCAAGCCGGCGAGCAACGCGGCTTCGTCGAGTGTGAGCTGGCGCGCCGGCTTGCTGAAGTAATATTCGGAAGCCGCTTCGAATCCGTAAACGCCGTGGCCCAGAAAAATCTGGTTGGCGTAGAGCGTAAAGATTTGCGGCTTGGTGAAACGCCGCTCGATCTGGATGGCCAGCATCGTCTCCTGCACCTTGCGATGAAACGATCGGTCGGGCGAAAGAAAAAGATTCCGCGCCAACTGCATCGTCAGCGTGGACGCGCCCTGCACCCGCCCGCCGGATTCCACGTCGCGATAAGCTGCTCCGACAATGCGCCAGAAATTAATTCCCGAGTGCGTGTAGAAGTCCTTGTCTTCAATCGACACCAGCGCGTCGCGCAGCACGGGAGGAAAATCTTCATACGTGGCGACCACGCGGCGCTGCAGCGCAAACGAGCCGATGACGCGGCCGTGGTCGTCGTAGAGTTCGGTGATCGAACTGGGACGGTAGTTTTCGAGCGCGTCCACCTGGGGAAGATCGGTGGTGTAGACCAGCAGCAGTCCAGCCGTGGCGCCGACCAGCGCGGAGATAAGCACGAGCAGGCCGAACAGCACCCGCCCCACGAACTTGCGTCCAGCAATTTCTACCGTCGGAAGTTCGTCATAGAGGGATCTCATGATTCGTTCGAATGCGTGTGGATGAGGTCAGGATAGCATTTTGGGATAGGGGGCTTCGGCAAATCCCGACCAGGCATTGGCTCAGTCAAAAACACGATCACGCGCCTTGCGGCGCGCGATTCGTCCCACCCATATCTTAGTTTTCCCGCTAGCTGGTGCGAGCCTTCAACACTTCAATGGCTTTGTTCAGCTGGTCGTCTGGCGTGTTCTTGGGTTTGGCTTCCTGTTCGGTTGTGTCGGGTGGTGAGTCTTCATCGTCGGGGCCGGCGTTATCTTCGTCATCGGCGACCACAACGTTGGGAGTGACGGCGGTGTCTTGAATCGCTTTGCCGCTGGGCGAGTAATACTTGGCCACGGAAAGAATCAGCGCTCCGCCATCGGGCAGATCAAAGGTCTTCGCCACGGAACCGTCGCCGAAAGTTTTTTCGCCGACCACATCGCCGCGGGCGTTTTCGAGAATCGCGGCAGCCACAATCTCGGCCGCTCCGGCCGTGCCGCGATTCACCAGCACGACCACGGGAAGCGTAGTGATCGCCTTCGCAGGATCTGCGTTGTAGGCTTGCCGCGGAACTTTCTGACCCTGCAGGTAAGTGATGGTGCCGTGATTGAGGAAAAGATTGGCGACGGCGATGCCTTCGCTCTCATCTCCCGCAGAGGTGTAGCGCAGGTCGAGAAGAATTTTCTTCGCACCGGATTTTTCCAGCGACTTGATCTTCGACGCGATTTCCTGAGCCTTGCCCTTGGTCAGCGCGTCGACTTTGATGTAGCCGATTTCGTCCGGCATGATTTTGTCGGTGACCGGCGGAATGGTAACGATGTCGCGCGTGATCACAATTTTCTGCGGCTCGGCGCGGCGGGCCCGCACTACCGATACATTCACCGTGGATCCCGGTACTCCGCCCAGCATGCTGCGAATCTCCGGCAGCGACATCTCGCGCGTGCTCTGGCCTTCGATCGATTCGAAAATGTCAGTCGGCTCAATGCCGGCCTTCTCGGCGGGCGAACCCGGAAGCACCGAAACCACCGCAGCATAGCCAAAGCGTTTCGAGATGGTCGCGCCGATCTCTCCCTTGGCTTCAGCCTTGTGCGCCTTGTAGGCCTTGTAGGCCTCGGGCGTCATGTAGCTGGAGTTGGGGTCGAGCGATTCCAAAAGTCCGTGCAGGGCGCCGTCGGTCACCTTGGGAATGTTCGGTTCCTCGACGTACTCGCTGTGCACGCGCGACAGAACTTCGCTGTAAACCTGCAACTGGCGGTAAGCGCCGTCGTTCGAAGAGGCGTGCACGCCGCCCAGTGAACCGACAACCACAAACAGCAGGACGGCGAAAGAAGTAACAAGAACCGCGGCCTTCGTTTTCATGGACATCAGATTTTTCATTTCCCGGCAGGAATCGACTTCGGAGGAACTACAAGCATTATATA
The DNA here is from genome assembly GCA_963719575.1 of uncultured Acidobacteriaceae bacterium. Lineage (GTDB taxonomy): Bacteria > Acidobacteriota > Terriglobia > Terriglobales > Acidobacteriaceae > Sulfotelmatobacter. The sequence continues at coordinate 467,295 of CAVRCN010000009.1, read as the reverse complement.
TCTTTAGATGCCGGTTTCGAGCCCCGAGGTGCCCGCCTTGTGTCTTCAGTAACTTAGGGGAGCAAATGCGCTAACAAGTCAGACGGAGGAAGAAGGGAACGGTTATCCGGGCGCCAGGGAGATCCAAGGTCGGGTGCCCCATTTCTCGCGTTTTGTGCGAGAAGTGGGTCTTTTCGCACTCGTTTCAACCGAACTACGAAGCGGGCCTGAAGCTCAGCGTGAGAAAGGTTTGGGTGGACGCGGGACGGCCATTCATCAGGTAGGGCTTGAATCGCCATTGTTTTACGGCGTCGATCGCGGAGCGGGCAAAGGCCAGCGAGCCTTGAATGAACAAAGCATCCTGCACGCTGCCGTCGCGGCCGATCAGAACCTGCAGAGTTACGGTGCCGGACTGTCCGCGAGCCGATGGAGGGTATACGGGCTTGGCCTGTTGCAGCAGCAGACCGCGCGCGGTGGCCTCCGGCAGGTTCACCGGCTCGATCGAGGGCAGCGCGGCCTCGGGCGGCTTGTTCCCGCTGGCGTCGGGAGTCATCTGCGCCATCCCGGATTTCAGGCTGGACGGGATTCCCGAGAGGTTCGGAGTGGGCGCATTCGAACTGTTGGCTGAAGGAAAAGAGACGTTGGCCACCGGCTGAACCACCGGCGCCGATGGATTGGTCTGAACGGCTGGAGCTGGGATTGAAACCGCGCTCGTTTGGGGGGACGCATTGGAGCGGAACGGATCCGCCGGCGTGCTTGCTGCGGACTGCGTCGTCGAACCTTGCGGCTGGGGTGCGAGCGTCGCCGGTCGCGGCTGCGTCATCACACTCTGCGCGGGATTTGTCGAAGTCTGACTCTGCTGCGCTGCAGCTTGCGAAGCCTGATTCTGCGGAGCCTGACCGTTGGGCGTTTGACCGGCCGCGACCTGACCGGCCGCGACCTGACCTGGTACGACCTGGCCCGGTACGACCTGGCCCGGTACGACCTGGCCCGGTACGACCTGAGCTGCCTGGGCTGGGTTTGCCGGAGTCTGGTTCGGATCTGTCTGCGCCGGGTCGCCGCTGGATGGTGTCGCCGGGTTGGCCTGCGCCGCGGACGGATCAGCGCTGGCGGTGCCGTTAGCCGCTGGTTTTATGGTGGGGTCGACTACGGGCAACACGCGAATTTGCGAAGGGTCGGTATTGGCGTCGGGGATATTCTCGGCGACCGGAAGTTTATATTCGTCGCCGGCGCGCCCGAAACTTTCATGAGCCTGGGGTGAGGGCGCCGTGGGCGCGGGCTGCGGGTTGAGCCAGTTGTGTCCGGCGCGGGCGACCTTGCCCACGGCGAGCTTCGCGTCTTTTTCCACCACGCCCTGGGGCACGGTGAAATAGGCAACTGTGCCGGCCACAATAATCGCTACGGCGATCGCCAGTTTCTTGAGCCACGGGCGCGGCGGGGCGGGCTCTTTTTCGGAGTCGTTTTTTTCTCCCGTGATGTAGGCGAAGAGCGCGGCTTCTTCGCGTTGCTGACCATCGTTGTGCGGAAAGCCGGGGTTTGGAGAATTAGACCGCGGCTCTGCGGATTCTGCCGCTTCGGCTTGCGCTTCCGGATTCTCCTGCGCACGCGCGACCTGGGTAAAAGACGGCGGCTGGTCGTAACCGAGCAGTTGCGCTTTCTGCGGCGGCGGAGGCGGTTCGGGCTGCGCCTCTTCGGCGGGCATGGATTTGGCGCGCGATTTCAGGTACCAGGCCAGACCGCGCGGTTCATCGTCCGGGGGATCCGGTGTTGGCGCAGGCGCGGGAACCGCAGCGGCGAACTGCGTTGGCGCCGATGGGGACTGGGCTACCGGCCCGGAAATGAGCTCCAAATCTTTCAGCGGATCGATTTGTGCCGCGGCTGCCTGGTCCAGCGATTTCTGTACGTCGGAAGACTCCGTGTCGAATTGCGCGCCGGGGAGCGATCCCGAAGGTTGCAGGAATTCGCCGTGGTGCAGGGTGCTTTGCACCTCCATCGGGACCATGGCAGAAGCAGCATTCGCAGCTGCGGAACTGGCCGCAGCGGCGGCCGCGGCAGCTTGCGCGGGCGCCTCGAGCTTCGAGCGCAGAAGGTCGCGAGCCGTGGCCAGCGTGTCCTTCACCTGGTTGACCATCAGGGGCTTGCGCAGAACAGAGTTGGCGCCCGCCTGCAGTGCCGTGGGCACGCTGGCGTCATCGCTCACAATCGCCAGCGTTAGCGGGCGTTCGGCGGGCTTGCGCTGGCGCGCCGTATTGAGCAGGAAGCCGGCTTCGGGCTGGCTGCTCCAGTCAATAATCACAATCTGAAATGGCCGGGCCGTAACTTTTTCGACGGCTTCGACGGCCTGGATGCAGGATTCTCCTTCGATCTCGAGCTCGGTCAAGACCTGGCCGATCATCCGGAGGGTTTCCTCATCCGGGGAAAACAGGAGGCAACGAAGGGGCATACCCTTAAAGATTAGGAGCGGCAGTAACTTACAGCAAGATTACCGTGGTGGATTACCCGGCAGGCCGACGATGCTGGAAGTACATGTACCTCGGACACTTGGTTCGGATCTAAGCTCCTCAGCTCTTCGCCAGCAAAAAAATCTAAAGCTCTTAACCGCAAAGATCGCAAAGAAAGGCCGCTGAGATCGCAAAGGAAATCGAACCGTAGGTGCCGTCTGTTTTTGTGGTCTTCGCGGGAGTGTCGCGCCCTTGGCGGTCAAAAGCGCTAGAATGCTCGGTCGCATCGGCGATGGAAACGCAGCCGTGGCGGGCACAACATGGGAATGCAGGAACACAATTATTGGCTAACCACCGTGGAGATGCCGCGGGCAGAGGCTTTACCGCTGCCCGAGAGCGTGGACGTGGCCGTGATCGGGGCCGGTTTCACTGGGCTTTCGGCGGCGCGCACGCTGGCCAAACGCGGAGCGAAGGTCGCGGTGCTGGAATCGGAGACCATTGGCTGGGGCGCCAGTTCGCGCAATGGCGGCATGGTGCTGACCGGGATGAAGCTGGGCGTAAATCAGTTGATCTCGATGTATGGTCGTGAACTGACGCAGCGCATGTACGCGGCGTCGCTGGCCACGATTGATTGCGTCGAGCAGATTGTGAGGGAAGAGGGAATCGATTGCGACTTCTCGCGCAGCGGGCATCTGGAGGTCGCCTGCAAGCAGAAACATTTCGACGACTATGCGCGGCAGGCGGAAGTGATCGCGCGGGAATTCAATCACGAATTGCGCGTGGTGCAGCGGAGCGAGTTGAGCGCGGAGATTGGATCGAACATTTATTTCGGCGGCATGGTGGATGAAGTGAGCGCGGGACTGAATCCCGCGCGCTACGTGGCGGGGCTCGCGCGCGCCGCGATGAAGGCGGGCGCAGAGATTTTCGAACGTGCCCGCGTTCAGAGCCTGCAACGCGAATCGCGGCAGGGCGAAGCAGGATGGAAGGTGACCACATCGCGAGGCACGCTGTGGGCGCGGGAGGTTTTCGTCGGAACCAGCGGATACACGGGGCGCGCGACTCCGGCGCTGCGAAAAAAAATCATTCCGATCGGCTCGTTCATCATCACCACGGAAATCCTGCCGGAAAAACTTGCTCACGAACTGAGCCCGCGCAACCGCATGATCTACGACTCGAAGAATTATCTCTACTACTACCGGCTCACGCCCGATGGCCGCATGCTGTTCGGCGGCCGCGCCGCGTTTTTTCCGGAGAACGACCAGACGGTGCGGCGTAGCGCCGAAATTCTGCGTCGCGGCATGATCGATGTGTATCCCCAGCTCAGCGACGCCAAAGTGGAATATGTCTGGGGAGGCACGCTCGACTTCGCCTTCGACATCATGCCCCACGCGGGCCAGATCGATGGCATGTATTACGCCGTCGGCTACGCCGGACACGGCGTCGCCATGGCCACGTATCAAGGCCAGAAGATAGCGGAGTTGATAGCCGCAGAAAAGCCCGGAGGCGAAAAACCGGAGAATCCGTTTGTGGGCATCCCGTTTCCGGGAGCGCCGCTCGGGCTGTACAACGGGAAGCCGTGGTTCCTGCCGTTCGCGGGCGCCTGGTACAAGTTTCTGGATTGGGTGAGCTGAACCACTTGCAACGCAATAGGGTGTATAATGGTGCTATGGCAAACGCCAGCGCAAGTTCGAAGGAGCCTATGCCCACCCTGGCGAGCGGGTCGAGCGTATCGCGAAGAGAAGACGCCTCAGCGACAATCGTGTGCTGGTCGAGCTGGTCGAGCAGGGCCTTGAAGCGCAAAAGAGAAAGAGAAAGCATTTTTCGCGCTGGCAGAACGCTTTCGAGCAGCCGCGATCGATGAGGTAAAGCGACTGGCAACGAGATGGGACGCTTCTATCTTCGGCTCGACCCTCGGACAACGCGGGAGTATATCGATTCTGTGAATGTTTGAGCTGAGAGATTCAGTGCGGCGCGCGAGAATTAGTCGAGATGCCCCTGTCTTCAAGCTGTTGTCGATCCTGAGCGAAGCGAAGAACCTGTGCAACTTGCCGGCGGCACCTCAGCGGCCGCAGGTTGCACAGGTCCTTCGGCCCGCAAAAGACGCGGACCTCAGGATGACAGGACAGTAGGGTAATCTGAATCTATTGCGGGTCGCCGATCCATCCCATGAACAGAATCGTGCCAGTGGGTCTCGTCGCGGATCACAACGAAGAACGGGCGATTCACGATCATCTCGAACCTGCGGGTCGGGCGCACGGGACCTTGCCATCATGGGAATAAGACGGCTGTCGCGGCGGCCGCTTCCGTGCCCTCTTCATTCACTTCGGCTACCGCGCGATGCACAACCTGATCGATCCACACCGCTTGTTCACCCGCCTGAATCCCGTCGAATTCCGCGTGGTTGCGATCGAAAGCGCGCTCCATTCCCAGGGCCTTCAACGCGGGCTCCAATTGCGCAAAGTAATCTAGCTTGAACCGGGGCAAGCGGATCGTGCCTGGCATGGACTCCAGCTTCGCCAGCCACGATTCCCACAAGCCTGAAGTCAGGCTGTGCTGAAACTGTTGCAGATCAGTTCGCTCCGCGGGCAGGACCACATACATCGCTATGGCGCCGTAGTAAGGGAGGGCTACGGCTTGCAACTTTCCGTCTTCGTAATATTCGTAAGTGCCGCCCTGCACCATCATCGGGAGTTGTTTTATTTCTTCCGTTGCCGTGGTGAACGGGCCGTCGCTGTGTCCGCGGCCCGCTGGGAAGGGTTTGGTCCAGCGTCCCTTGAAATAAACTGCGTTGATCGCGACCAGAACCGCGAGCGGAGAAAGTTTGATCGAGGATGTGGCCGATCATGCCGTTAGTCCTGTCGCTGACCCACGCGTTGATTCGCGGAACGGCGTCGGCGGCGGCAAAATCGAGAGAGATCAACTCTGCGTCGTAGATGTCACGAAGTTTGGCGGCGAGTTCGGGGCGCACCTGCGCGTGATCGCTGCACCAGAGTGAATTCGCAGCGCTCACCGTTACATCCGGACGCGGGCGGAACGCGGCCTTCAGCGCGGTGATGGCGAGCCGGGCATCGTCGGGATTGAGGTCTGCGATTTCGAGTGCCTTCGCCATGGCCTGGCGAGTTTCTCCGGACGCCAGTTCCTGCACCATGGCGAGGCAGAGCATTACGCTCGACGGCGAGAAGAAGACGTTGGAGGTTTCCGCAGTTGCCAGCTCTTGAAACAGTTTGAAGGCAAAACGGGTGCTGGCCGAGGATGAGGTCTCGGCAGGGCTTGGAGGCGAACACTGCCGACAACTTCTATATTTCGCGCGAATGGCCACGGCATGGGAAACCTCCGGGCGATGGTTCTGGAACTGGGAGGAAGGATAGTCCGTTCCCGGTCGGTTGGAAAGGAGGGGGGTGGCACTACGGACCTTTGCTCTTTCGCGTTGTCATCCTGAGCGAAGCGAAGGACCTGTGCAACTCCTGGCAGGTTGCAGAGGTCCTTCGGTCCGCAAAAGACGCGGACCTCAGGATGACAGGCTTATGTGCGGCAGTTGAAGTGGCAGTGAAGATATACATTTATAAGTGTATATCTAGCGCTTGCGGAGAGCAAGGACTCCGTACACCACCGGGCCCAGCGCGATTGCCACGACGCCGCCGATCAGAGCGAAGCGGTCGCTGCCCAGCAGCGCTACGAGGGCCATCACCACCGGCGCGGCTACTACGTAGAACAACCCCAAGCGCCCGCCGGGGATCAGGAACGCACGCGGCATTTCGGGGCGGGTGTGGCGCAGTTTCCACGCCGAGAGGACCGTCAGCACCGTGGTGGCCGAGCGCAGCCAGATGTAGACCGAGATCAGCTCCGTCAGCTTGTGCTGGGCGAGGATGGCGTAGATGACAGCCGAGATTACGATGGCCAGCCAGGGCGTGCCGTACCTGGAGTGCTTGCGGGTGAGGGCGGCGGGGAGGTATCCGTCTTCGGCCATGGCGAAGGGCATGCGGGTGGTGGTGAGGACCGTGCTGTTGAGCAGGGCTACGTTGCCGACCATGGCGGCGAGCGTCATCCAGGTGCCCAGCCAAGAGGTGCCCAGCCATGACGCGCCAAGCCATCCGTGCCCAATCATTCCGCCGATGTGCTGGGCTGCGTCCGAGAAATATCCGGTGTGCCACTTCTGCCAGTCACCGCCTGCGGCCAGGGCGGCCAGCGTGGGCAGAAAATAGGTGGCGATCGAGAGCGGCACCACCAGCGCCAGGGCACGGGGATAGCTGCGCTGCGGGTTATCTACTTCTTCGGCTACTGTCGAGAGCTGTTCGTAGCCGGAGTAGAGCCACAGTCCCAGCGCAAGTCCCACGCCGAAGACTTTGAAGGGCGGCTGGTGCGGCGGCACGAACGGGACGAACGGATTGTGCCGCCAGTGGGCGAGGCCGATCACCACCATGGCCATCACCGGCAGAAAAATGAAAATCTCGAGCACGGTCGCGACCTGGCCCACCATCTGGATGCCGCGCACGTTGATCCAGGTGATGACGGCGATCAGGGCTAGTGACACCAGGTAATGTTTCCATCCGGTGAGCGACGGAAAGTAGTAGACGAGATAGTCGGTGAAGAGAACGGCGTAGGCTCCGCCGAGAAGAAACGATGCGGACCAGTTCCACCATCCGGCGAGGAATCCCCAGAGGTCGCCGAACGCGGCGCGGGTCCAGCGATAGAAGCCGCCCTCGACTGGCATGGCCGTTGTGAGTTCGGCGGAAACCAGCGACACGGGAATGCACCAGAAAAACGGCAGCACCAGCAGGTAGATCAGCGTTAGCCCCGGTCCCGAAGTGGTGACCATGTCCTCGAGCCCGAACGGACCCCCCGTGGTGTAGGAGAACATGACGAAGACGAGGTAGAAGAGGCTGGCCTTGCGGAGTGCGGAGGACTTGGGTGCAGTGGACAATGGTCGGTTATCCGGGAGGAAATTGTTGATTGTTGATTGTTGATTGAAAAACCGTAGGGCCTTGGGCAGTTCAATCAGGCCATCAACAATCAAAAATCAGCAATGCCTTACGCGGCCAGCGTGCCCGTCAGCGCGCCTTCCAGTTCCAGCAGCTTGCGTTTCACGTCAAGACCGCCGCCGTAGCCGCAGAGCGTTCCATCCGAGGCGATTACGCGATGGCAGGGAACCACAATCGCGACCGGATTGCGATTGTTGGCCATGCCGACGGCGCGAAAGGCGTGGGGCTTGCCTACGGCGCGGGCGATGTCCGCGTAGGAGCGAGTCTCGCCATAGGGAATCGCCAGCAGGGCACGCCAGCAGGCGAGTTGGAAATCGGTGCCACGGAGATCGAGCGAGAAGCTGAACTCGCAGCGTTGGCCGGAAAAGTACTCGTCCAGTTGCTTCGCGTAGGGGCGCAGGAGGTCCGGAGACTCCTCGAACGCGAACTTTGCGCGCTCGGCTTGCCGGGTCGCCTCCCGGCGGAGATCGCGGGGATTGGGCCGGATGGACTGCTGGCCGGGCGAGCGGACGTCAAATTCCAGGGCCACCAGCCCGCTACCGGACGCGGCCAGAAAAAGCGGACCCAAGGGGGAGATAACCGTCGTAGAATGAAGCATTTCCATAGAATCCAGCGGAAGCGCCGGCGTCACTTTCCCGGCTTGCCAGACCACAATATCATGCCTGACAACCACAGTTGGCGCGGTTTTGGCGCATACAAAAGTTGACAGAATGGGGTTTTTGCTCCAGAGTGTTCGCGTCCATCGCTTTGAGGCGAATTGAATTTGAGAAAAGCCGTGTTCATCCTGGTTGCGGTCGTGCTGGCGCCGCTGGTGCTGGTGAGCGTGGTGGCGTTTGCCGCGGGCGACTGGCATCCGATTGGCGAGACCGGAGAAGGTGACCGGGTGTCGGTGAGTTCGCTGCGGGTGAAGAAGAATCTGCGGACGGCCTGGGTACGCGTCGAGTTCAAAGAACCGGCCGAGCTTCCGCAGGGTGGGCCGTTCGTCGAGATGCGCGCCCGGGTGCGGTTCAACTGCGGCAACGGTGGCGAGGTTTCGACTGCGGAATGGTTCTACTCGCGCGATCACAGCGGCAGGTTCGTGGTCAGCAAGAAAGCCACTCGTGACGACCAGCTGGGAAGAAGCCCCGAAGGGGGATTCGGGGAGATGGCCAGCAAGTACGTGTGCGGGCAGAAGTAAGGCCCGGCCGCGGATTTCCACAAGCACGACACCTCAGTAACCGCAGAACCACTTCCTTACACTTCGATTTCCGCTTATTCTGAATTGGACACCGGCCCGCATCTGCGGCGGAGTTTTCCTACCCAGTTGAGGATGAGACCTGTGGTCAGGCTGGCCCAGTGTTCGCTTGCCGCATTGCTATTGGTATTTACGCTCATGGGCTGTGCTGTTCGCCGGGGACCTTCGCGTGATGTTCTCAACGCTGCGGTCGCCCGGGGATTTATCGATCTGCAGCCGGGATGGCGCATAAAGGCATTTACGCCGATCCTGAAGTCTGGGGGATATCTGCCCGCCTTGGTCGACGAAGGGCAACCAGGCGGCAGCGTCAGGCTTTCAACGCCGGCGGACCTTGTCGGGTACGAGACTTCCTACTACAGGGTGAAGCGCCGGGAGGATAAAGGCACGAAAGAGCAGGGCGTGAAGGTGGAATTGACTTCTGTTTTGCTCACCAAGGACGGGAAGGCGACCAGGCAGCAGCAACCCGCGTTGCAATTGTTCGATCTGCCGGAGACGGCTCGGTTCGTCCGCCTGCTATATCTCGTACGGGTCAGCGGGGCGGATCACGATATGGCGATTGTGGCGGCGGCTACGCCCAATGCTTTGGATGACCTGACACGAGCGATCGAGACCAGTCCCGCCGAAAACTGTGCGACCGGCGGCGTTACATACTGTAAGTGGGTGCCCAAAGGCATCGGAGTACAAATCGAAAGCTCAGACCACTAAGAGGTTTCAGTCTCAGTTATGTATTCACTGCGAATTTATGGGCTGGTTGCGGCGGCGGGAGTTGCGCTGGCGGGTGGGGGGTATGCGCTGTTGCGGCGCAAGTCGAAGACGGCGGACGACATTGAGCGCGAGCGGCGGACATGGCTCAACGTTGTGGGCCGCATCACCGACGGCACCGTGATTGACGTTCAGGAACTCGACCTCGAGAGCAGCCAGCGGCCGGCCACCATGCTGATCTACAAGTACGACGTGGCGGGTGTTTCCTATGAATGCTCGCAGGATGTAACTTATCTGCGGCACTGGGTGAATCTGCACTCGTGCCGCCTGGGGCTGCCGACTTCGGTGAAATACGATCCGCAGAATCCCGGCAACTCGCTGGTGGTGTCGGAAACCTGGATGGGGCTGCGGCAGTAGGACGGGCTGTGCCAGCGCCATATGCCTTCCGTGTAAGATAAAGCTTCGCATTCCTAATCCCTAATTCCTGAGGAAGGTTATGGCGCACGATGTTTTCTGTGTGAAACTGAAAAAAGAATTGCCGGGGCTGGACGAGCCTCCGTTCGACAACGACCTGGGACGCAAGATCTACGACAACGTCTCGAAACAGGCCTGGCAGATGTGGACGGAGCACTGCAAAATGCTGCTCAATGAATACCGCCTGAATCCGGCGCGGCGCGAAGATCAGGAAGTGATCGTCAGGCAGCTGGATCAGTTCTTTTTTGGCGAAGGGTCGGCATTGCCGAAGGAGTACGTGCCGCCGCCGCCGAAGTGAACCGCTGCCGCTTCTTCGGCAGCGGCTTCGCGTTCAGCTTTCTGCCCGTGATGGCTCCTAAACATTTCCCAGTCAATGTTTCATACATCTTCGCATTGTTAATTCATCTTGCGAGGGGCCATGTCTAATTATGTCGATGACCACTTCTCCACCAGCACAACGAAATTAGGAACCATAGGCCGCAACAACTGAATTATCGCAGGACGGCTCTTGCGTATTCCCGAGGCCTGAGCGTCGAGTTTCTCCAGAACTTGTGGAGGGTTCAGGTGAAACTGATGAACCAGAAAATCGTCAGGGTTTTGAACAAGTATGTCGAATTGCTGGATGTATTCGGCGGGAAAATGCTTCAGGTTGCTTGTAACGATCGCATTGGCCTGCCCTCGTACGGCCGCTGCAAGAACGTGCCTGTCGTTTGCGTCGGGAATACCATCAAAAGATGATGTCAGACACGATGGTATTGTCTTGCTCGCCTCTGGAAAAGCCTGAATCATGGCGTCTATCCTGGGCTTACTCTGTTCGGCTGTGTATCCGAAATCTTGTTCCAAAACACGTCCGACCTCTCCGAGAATCTGATCGCTCCAGAGAGGTCGGTACATAGCTGGTTCTTCTGCTAACCGCAAGAGCGTATCGCACAGCGGCATCGGCACAAGAACACTGGAATCTAAAACAGCAGCGTATTCATTTTCCTGGGTTAGGATCATGGGGGGATCTCACGATTTTGTCGTAGAGCCCCTCTTCTTGTTCCGAACGCGCAAGATCATCTAATGTCTTGCGACGCACAGTGTCACGTTTCGCCTTATATGCCAGCACGTCGCGTGCATACAGACGACGATGTGTGCCGACCATGTGAAAAGGAATCTCTTTCTTCACCAATAGTCCGATGAGGAACTGCCGGGAAACGCCCAAAAGTTTGGCGGACTCGACAGTCGTTAAATCTGCGTTGCTTTGTAGAATTGTTACGGAGTTGCCTGCCTTGAGATCAGCGAGTAACCGACAGAGGAACGAGTAAAGCGAGTTCGGCAAAACTTGAGTTCTGCCGTCGGGGCCAACAAGTTTTGCTTCTGCGGTTCGCAGCTTCTCATAAATCTCCTGAATCTCGCGCTGATCCTTGCCAGAGAGCGGAACATTCGGGAGGCCAGTTTCGACTGTTGCCATGTTCTCCTCCTTGCCGAGAGGTACACTAAGTGCTACAACTGTAACGCCTAAACGCTACAAGTGCAAGTAACTATTAGGTTAACATTGTGCCTACTTCGGAGCCTAGCCCCGCCACGGCATCCTCCGAGCAGTATCGTGTCAAGTGGATACTCCATAGCTACCCATGCACCAAAATTGATGCACATTTCATCACCCCGTAACATTCGTTTGATAGAACCGAAATGTGGATCTGCATGGCTACAACACGCTGATCCTCTCTGACCTGCACCTGGGTGCGGAGACCAGCCACGCGCGCGAAGCTACTCGCGTGCTCAAGCAGAACCGCTTCCAGCGGCTGATTCTTCTTGGCGACATCTTCGCCGACCTCAACTTTGCCCGGCTGACCAAAGAGCACTGGAAGTTTCTCGGCTATATCCGCAAGCTCTCGAACCCCAAGCGGAATGTTGAAATCGTTTGGGTCGAGGGCAACCATGACCACGGCCTTACCGACATCATGTCGCACCTGGTGGGCGTGCGGGTTTATCAGCAGTACACCTGGCAATATCGGGGCCTGCGGCACGTGGCCATCCATGGGCATCAGTTTGACGGGTTTCAGGTGAACCGGCTGCGGCTCAGCCGGCTGGGGACGTCGCTTTATCTTCTGCTGCAGAAGCTCGATTTCAAGCGCAAGCCGGTGGCGCGGCTGATTGACCGGCTGAATACGCGCTGGCTGCGCATGTCGTCCAAAGTTTCCAGCGGCGCAATGGCCTATGCCCATCATCACGGTGCGGACCGCATTTTCTGCGGGCATACGCACGAGGCCGTCCACGTGGAGAAAGACGGTATCCACTATTACAACTCCGGCGGGTGGGTTGATTCCCGGCTTACTTATTTGACGATCGACGAAGAGGGGGTACGCATCCATGACTATAGCGAGCATGACGATCGAGGACACGAAGATCGAGAAGAAGATCGAGAACATGACCGCGTCGAAGTCGCGTCTCACGAGTACGCCCACGGCGAGCGAGCTCACGATCGTGATTCCGGCGAAGAACGAGGCCAAGCTGATTCCGCGGCTGCTGACTTCGCTGACGATGCAGGACTACTCGAAGATGCCGAGTACGAGGGTGCTGGTCGCGGACGCTAATTCGACCGACGGCACGCCCGAGATTGTCATGAGTTTTCGCGATCGCTTGAACGTGAGCGTGATTCGCGGCGGGATGCCTTCGGTGGGACGCAACCTGGGCGCGGCGCAGGCGGAGAGCGAATACGTGCTTTTTCTCGATGCCGACATCGAGCCGGCGCATATCTCGGTGGTGCGGCGCGCGGTGGAGCTGGCCCAGCGCAAGCAGTTGCATTGCGTGACCACTAATATTCTTTGCCGCGGCGGCAGCTGGATCGATACGGCAGTTTACGGGGTGAACAATTTCTTCCAGTACGCGTCGCAGGCGCACCATCCTTTTGCGACTGGAATGTTTATGCTGTTCGAGCGGAAGAAATTCTGGGAGCTTGGCGGGTTTAACGAGCGCGTGCTTTATGCCGAAGATTACCAGCTCACCCTGCAAGTCGAACGCAGCCGGTTCGGCATTGTGCGCGGCGGCGTCTACACCACCAACCGGCGCTTCCAGAAAATGGGGCACCTGCGGGTGGGATGGCTTTTTCTGAAGACCTTCATGAACTATTGGAATCACGACTACTTTCTGCGCGATCACAAGTATTGGGCGTAGTTCGAGTTTCGTGACGATTTTTCTCGTGGCCATAGAAAACAGGATCCGGCTTTCGGCTGGATCCTGTTTTTGCGCAGCGTGAAGAATCGGTATGCTGGAGGTCGGGTGAAATGTCCCGGGAGCGACTCGAGTCGGCACGGCGGGCGAGGACGCCCGCCCGACAGCCGCCGGGACGGCGGCGCCACCGTCGCGCGTCAAAAGCGAAAGACAATACCCGTCGACAGACGAAAGTTGTTCTGGGTAGTGTTGAAGAAGCGGGTCTGCACGTAGTCGGCCTCGGCGCGCAGAGCCAGAATGCGGACGATTTTATAGTCCAGGCCCCCGCCCACCGTAGTCGCCAGCGAGGTGTCGCTGGTGGAAATACCCTGCCCGGTGCTCACGTGCCCGACGCCAAACAGGGCCTCACCGAATGGGCGGAACTTTCCGATGGGAAATGACAACCGCGGACCGAAGGTCACATCCGTCTCATGGCCTGTGACGGTCAACGTGGTCGGTCCGGGCGTGGGCTCCGTGAAATTTTGCTGGCCATAGTGGCCGCTGAGGTCGGCCACGATGCCCACCCAGGGCAACACCTTGCCTTCGAGGGAAGCGTCCCATCCATTCATGTTGGGGCGGCCAACGCTCGAGAGATCAAGCGAAGACGGGCTCGCACTGTAGAAGGAGTAGCCGACAAAAATGTTTCCGGCCGTTGGCACCTGCGCGCTCGCCAAACCCGCGAACAGAATCAGAGTAAAGGCGAGCACCATGACTTTACGCATACAGATATTTCCTCCCTTTTGCATCAAGTAACACCAGATGTCTAAGAAAGTCGTTAGATGCGTGCGGAAAGAAAAGTGGAGGTGCCGAAGGTGAAAAGCAATTTAGCAATTAGCGATTGGCAGTTAGCATTTTAGCCGTTGCGGGTCTGCCGAGGGCAGGGACAACTCTGCTCGCTAACGCTAACAGCCAATTATTAATTGCCGATTCGCGATATTTCGTCAGAATCGCCAGACGAGCCCGGTGGAACCGCGGTAGTCGCTCTGCTGGTCGCTTAAGTATCGTGTGCGGACGTAGTCTCCCTGCACCCGCCAGGAAAATTTCTTGAAGAAGAGTTTGTAATCGATGCCGCCGCCAACATCGATGGCCAGAGGGTTGTAACTGTTTCCTCCCGAATGAATCAACTGCAGGCCGGCCATGCCGTGGATAAAGGGCCGCCACTTCCCGTAGGTGACGGAAAGGCGCGGACCAGCGACGACGGTGTATTGGGTGATGGCGTGGCCATAGATGCCGCTGCCGTCAAGCACGAATCCCAGGTGAGGAGTGCGCGCAAAGGGCAGGAACTCGCTGGAACCCTCGAAGCCCTTCAGGTGGTACACATTCGTGGGAATCACAAATTCTGAACGGCCGTAAGATCCGCCGCCGTAGGCATTGCCATGCGGAAGCAACTGCGCAGACATCGGGATCGCGAACAGCGCCGAGCACACCAGTGCCAGCACAGTGGCTGCAATTTTCGACACGAAAAATCCTCCCCGGCGTCGGCGCCGGCAAAAACGCTCTAGATAATAACGAAAAAACCTTTAGATGCAGTGTACCGGAGGGACAAGATGTCCCGGTTAACAAAATGTGTCCCACCGGGACGTTCCCGTTCCTGTCCTTTGGGCGAGAAATTCATCCGGTTTTAATGATGCCAAAACCCTTTCACGGTCGTCTAATCGTCTAGGATGCAATTTATGAGTACAAATTGGCAAGCGCGGCCACAAAGTGGGGCCGCTTTCGCAGTAGCTAAGGAGTCGACGTTGAAGCTGAGTTTGGAAACCCGCTATCAGGCAGACATAATTATTGTGCACTGCCAGGGGCGCATCGTCTATCGCGATGAGGCTGCCGCACTGTCGCGTGTGGTGGGCGATGTTATGTCTCAGGCGCGAAAAATCGTGCTTGATCTTAGCGGTGTCAGCTCCCTCGACAGTGCCGGGATCGGTGAACTGGCGCTGCTGTACACCTGGGCGCAGAAAGAAAATGTGGACTTCAAAGTTGCCGGGCCGAACAATCTGGTACGCACTCTGCTCGATCTGACCAAGCTCGACTCGGTGCTGGAGATTTATTCTTCGGTGAATGACGCGCTGGAAGCGTTCCACGAAGATGGAGTTTGCGCCGACTGCTGAGTCGTAACCCGCCGAAATTTTGGCTGAAACTTGAACAAGACGTTTGGGTGAGGAGGCAGAATCCTGCTTCCTCATTTTTCTTCCTGGCGAATGCTGCTAACTTTCGCGCTGGAAACGGTAGCGGCCTTTGCGCTCTCGCGCTACTGCTTCCACTACTTTGAGGAGAGCGCGCGCGGCGTGGGAAAGGTTGGCGTCTTGGCGGTAGATGAGGCGCAGCTTCCGTTTCAATTGCAGCTCGCGAACCGGGATGCGCACCAGCTCTCCCCGCGCCAGTTCGGTCTCGACGCTGATTTCCGGAAGGAATGCCACGCCGTTTCCGAGCGCCACAAACTGCTTGATGGCCTGCAACGTCGGGAGTTCGAGGTCCATGTGCAGCGGGGTCTTGTGAGTCTTGAACAGCTGTAACACCTTGTCGCGGTAAGGCGAGGAAACAATGTGCGCCACAAATGATTCCGCGCCCAACTGCCGGATGCTGACTTGCTTCGCTAAAGCGAGCGGATGCTTGGGCGGGACCACAAACACGAGTTCGTCGAGATACACGACCACGGAGTGCACGCTGGGTTCCTGCGGTTCGTAGGAGAGCACGCCGAACTCGGCGCGGTAGCGCAAAACATCGTCGGGAATGTGGCTGCCCAGCGCGCGCTGCACCGTAATCTTGATCATGGGATGCAGGCGGCGGAACTCCGCCAGGACCGGAAGCAGATAGAGCGCGGTGAACTCGTTGGCGGCAAGGACCAGCTTGCCTTTCTGCAGCTCGCGCAATTCGACCAGCGATTCCGCGGCCTCGCTGCGCAGGTTCAGCAGCTTCTCCGCGTATTCGACCAGAACTTTGCCGGCGTCGGTGAGAACTCCCTCGCGCGAGGAGCGGTCAAACAGAGCCTCGCCCAGTTCGACTTCCAGCTTACGGATGGTCTGGCTGACCGCCGACTGGGTGCGGAAGAGTTTTTCCGCGGCGCGCGAGAACCGGTGCTCGCGCGCCACCATCAGGAAGACTTCAAGTTGCGCAAGTTCCAAGTGCTGAATCCTCCAGGGCTCGGGCCTTTATAGGTAGACCAGAATCCATTAGCAACGCTTATTCTATAATTTATACTAATGCGCAGTAAATAATTATAAGTTTTTCTTCTGCCTGTGAGCGACGTACCATGGAGTGTTCGTCAGAGTGTTAGTCTCTGAGAGAAACCATGACCGATCGAGCCCGCATCACCGTTTTCGATACGACTCTGCGCGACGGCGAACAATCGCCCGGCTGCAGCATGAACCATCAGGAAAAGCTGCGTCTGGCGCATCAGCTCGACCGGCTGGGCGTCGACGTGATTGAGGCGGGTTTCCCAATCGCTTCGGACGGCGATTTTGAGGCGGTGAAAGCGGTTTCCGAGATGATCCGCAGGCCCATCATTGCGGCGCTGGCCCGGGCCTGCAAGCCTGACATTGAGCGGGCGTGGGAAGCGCTGCGGGAGGCGGCGCGTCCGCGCATTCACGTGTTTCTGGCGACGTCCGACATTCATTTGCAGTACAAGTTGCGGATTACGCGGGACGAGTGCCTGGCGCAAGCGCGGGATTCCGTGCGATTCGCCAAGTCGCTGTGCAGTGACGTGGAGTTTTCTCCCGAGGACGCGACCCGCACCGATCCTGAATTTCTTTGCCGCGTGTTGCAAACCGTAGTCGACGCCGGAGCGACCACGCTGAATATTCCGGACACCGTGGGCTACTCCATGCCGTCGGAATTCGGCGAGCTGATTTCCACGATTCGTGCGCGTGTTACAGGGCTGGAGAATGTGACGATTTCCGCGCACTGCCACAACGATCTGGGATTGGCTGTGGCCAACGCGCTGGCCGCGATCGCCGCGGGAGCGCGGCAGGTGGAGTGCACCATCAACGGCATCGGCGAGCGCGCCGGCAACGCGTCGCTCGAAGAAATCGTGATGGCGATGCGAGTTCGTCCCGACCGTTACGCATTCGAAACCGGCGTGGTTGGCGAGCAATTGTTTCCCGCGAGCCAGCTGCTCAGCGAGATCACGGGCGTTCCGGTGCAGCCGAATAAAGCCATCACCGGACGCAATGCGTTCGCGCACGAGGCCGGCATCCACCAGGATGGAGTGCTGAAGAATCCGTTGACTTACGAAATCATGACGCCGAAATCGGTGGGCGTGCCTGATTCCCGGCTCGTGCTGGGCAAACACTCCGGACGCCACGCGCTCAACATGCGCTGCGAACAGCTGGGCTACCAGTTCGACCGGCGCGCGCTCGACGACATCTACCGCCGCTTCGTTCGCCTCGCCGACAAGATCAAGCACGTGGAAGATCATCACCTGCTCGAGTTGATCCGCGACACGCACAAGCCGGCTGGATCGGCGACTCCGCTGATCGAACCGCTCCAGGGAGCGGTCGCCGCATCGGCGAACACAGCGGCGCAGGAATCGCCCAAGGCATTTCCGAACGCCGCGCCCGCCAGCTCCTATGGCATGTCCGTGCCGGTTTCACAGGAGCACCATCCCGAGCAGCAGGAAGACTACCTCTGGGGCGTGTAGTGGTTCGCAGGTCCGCGCTACACTAATTTCCGTGACACTAATTCCCGCATGATTCTCAAACTCACCATTCTTCCCGGCGACGGGATCGGGCCGGAAGTCACGGAACAAGCTGTGCTCGTGCTGCAGGCCGTGGTCGGTGGCTTCGGCCACCGGCTCGAACTGCAGCACAAACTGATTGGCGCTGCGGCCCTGGCCGCCGTGAATGACCCGCTGCCCGCGGAAACAATCCAGGCTTGCCTGTCTTCTTCTGCCGTGCTGATGGGCGCGGTGGGGAGCCCGGGGTTCGATCACTATCCCAATCATCTGCGTCCCGAGGCTGGCCTGTTGCGCCTGCGGCGCGAGTTGGGTGCGTTTGCTAATTTGCGTCCCGCCGGGCTTTTTGCGGCGCTCGAAGATTGTTCGCCGCTGCGGGCTGAGGTCGTGCGCGGCACCGACATGCTGATCGTGCGCGAGTTGTTGGGCGGTCTGTATTTCGGCCAACCTCGGTCGATTGAAGGGGCGGCCGGATCGAGAGTTGCACTCAACACCATGCGCTACAGCGAGCCGGAAGTTGAGCGCATCGCGCGCGTGGCTTTCGAGCTGGCGATGAAGCGACGGCGTAAGGTTTTATCGGTGGACAAGGCGAATGTTCTGGAGTGCTCGCGGCTGTGGCGGGAAGTGGTGACGCGCGTTGCGCAGGGCTATCCGGAGGTGAAGCTCGCGCATCAGTATGTCGACTCGGCGGCCATGCTGCTGGTGCAGCGTCCGAAAGATTTCGATGTAATTCTGACTGAGAATATGTTTGGCGACATTCTTTCCGACCAGGCCGGTGGCGTGGTCGGCTCGTTGGGATTGCTGGCTTCCGCCAGCATCGGCGGCACTGTCGGTCTGTACGAGCCGGTACACGGATCGGCTCCGGACATTGCCGGCAGGGGGATTGCGAATCCGCTGGGCGCGATTCTTTCGGTGGCGATGTTGTTGCGGCACTCGTTCCAACTGGAACGGGAAGCTGCTTGCATTGAAGATGCGGTTGGGTCGGTGCTGACGGAGGGTTGGCGAACCACCGACCTGGTGGGGAAGACTCAGACGGCAATTTCCACGAGCGAGATGGGACGGCGAGTGGTGGAGGCGGTGAAGGCTTCTGCGAGTTCGGTGAAAAAGGAAAGATCTGCGTGAGGTTTTGGCTGGCGACTTTAGGAGCAGGCCGCGAAACCAAAGCCAACCAGTGGCAATACCCGCTAGAGCCGCTGGTGACGCTCACTACATAGGTTCTTCGCTTCGCTCAGAATGACATGCTAGGGGGAGTTCGAGTTCTTTTCGGAATTTCCAGGCTCAGTCTTCGAGGGCTCCACTGCGCCCGGCGGCCCGCCATCGTATTTTCCCGTCAGGTCATACCAGCGGATGCGCAGCATTTCCCAGAACATGCGAGAACCATCCCTTAGAGGATGAATTCGCGTGCCGCCGCTATGCGCCCAGGCCACGGGAACCTCCTGCACGCGGAATCCGAATTTGCGGGCGAGAAAAAGAATTTCGGGATCGAATCCCCAGCGCTCGATTTTCTGCAACGGGAAAATTTTCTGTACCGCCTGCTTTTGAAAAGCTTTGAAGCCGCACTGCGTATCCTTGAAACGAAGGCCGAGAGTAATTCGCAACAGCAGATTAAAAACACGGCCGAAGAGCTGGCGATGGAGGGGCTGGCGCTGGGTCTGGGTTTCGGCCTGCAGCCAGCGCGATCCGATGGCGATGTCGGCGCCGTCATTCAACGCTTTGAGAAGTTTGGGAAGTTCCTCGATCGGAGAAGATAAGTCGGCGTCGCTGAAAACCACGACCCTGCCGCGCGCCTGCAACATGCCGTTACGGACGCTGTAACCTTTGCCGCGGTTGCCGGGGTTCTCGACCAGCCGCAGCACAGAATTTTCTTGCGCGAGACGGCGCACGATTTCGGCGGTATCGTCACGGGAACCGTCGTTCACAACAATGACTTCGGCGGACCATTTCTGCTGTGCGATGTAACTCAGAATTTTCTCGAGCGACGCACCCAGGCGGGCGCTTTCGTTGTAAGCGGGGACGACGATGCTGTAGGTAGGGTCCAAAACCAGTTCTCAGTTCCCGGTTCTCAGTTCCCAGTGGCGGCCCGGATAGTTTGCGATTTCCGATTCCGGGAAGCGAATGAGACGAACCCGCCGCTATTGTACGTGCGCACGCGCCGGAGAAACATCTTTGGAAGCTCCCCGTTTCAGGCGGGAAGTGAGCAAGGCTTACGCGGCGTTGCGCTGGCGTTCCAGCATGGAGAAATATTCGGCTACCAGATCAGCGTCCCAGAGGCCGCGGCGGGCTTCTTCGTGCATGGTTTGAGCGGCCTGGTCATGCGAAAGGGCAGGCTTGTAGGGGCGGGCAGTGCGCAGGGCGTCGTAGACGTCAACCACTTGCAGAATCCGCGGCAGCAGCGGAATTTCCCCGGCGCGCAAGCCATCGGGATAACCCGAGCCGTCGGAATGTTCGTGATGATGGCGGATGATGGGCAGCACCAGCCGCAGCGACTTCAGCGGCTTGCATATATTTTCACCGGTGATGGGATGCATTTTCATGATGACCCATTCTGCGGGCGTGAGGTCGCTGCCTTTTTTCAGAATCTCGTCGGGGACGGCGACCTTGCCGAGATCATGCAAATATCCGCCGCGCTTCAGCGCGCGAATGGAATCTTCGTCCAGGCCCAGTTGGCGGCCCAGTTCCGGGGCGTGCTGAGCCAACCGCTCACAATGACCCTCAGTGTAGGGATCGCGGCCTTCCACAATCTTACCCAGCGTGCAGAGAACGGAATCGGCAGTTTCAAGCTCGTCGGTAAAATCTTTCAGCCGCAACAGCGACCTCACCCGGGCGATGAGCTCCTCGGCGAGAACGGGTTTGTTCAGGAAGTCGTCAGCGCCGGCGTCAATGCCGCGAACTTTATCGCCACTATCGGTCAGGCCGGTGATCAGGACAAATGGGATGAGGCGCGTGGCCGGGTTTTCCTTGAGCTCGCGGCACAGGTCGTACCCAGATTTGCCGGGCATCATTACATCCGACAGAATCAGGTCCGGGAGTTGGCGGCGAATCTCGGCCTCGGCCTCTTCCGCGCTGGCCGCAGTGACTACGTCATAGCCGCGCAGTGTCAGCAACTGGCTCATCAATCCGGCGATGGCGGGCTGGTCATCCACCACCAATATGTGCGGCACAGGCCGCCGAAACAAGAGATCGCCCACCTCTGGATAAGAGGCGGATTCCTTCTGCGAAGTTGTCCTGGACTCTTGCCGCAACGGACTACGCGAGGGGGAGAAGAAACTCATGATTGCAGATCGTACCGCTATAGTACTTCAAATATGGAATTTGCGGCGGAGTGGCGGCCGGGTATCGTAACAATCTTTGTACGGGTGGACGTTCTCGTGTCCCAGTTCGGAACAACGGCAACGCAGGTTGTGACGGGTTTCCTTGCGTAGGGGCAGCGTTCGTGCCTAATCTCGACAGATGCGGTGTAACCTGCTCTGCTTCGCGGGCAAGCTGATGTTGGTCGCGATCTCTGCTGTCGTACTCTCAATCGTCTTTCTCTCACCTACTGCCCACGCTGCCGCCGCGAAGAGTCATCTCATCGTTTTCGGAAAAACGATGACGGTGAAATGGTTCAGCGCCAACGACGACCCTCAACCTCGAACTTTGAAAGTACGTCCGCTGCTGGTGGATGGACGAATGAGGGAATATGCGCTCGGGTCCGCGCACGAAGTGACGGAGCGGCTGTTCGTGGTGCAGCGGGCATTTCGCCTGAATGACAGTCTGCCTGCAGATACCGGCGCGCCACGCTGGCAGTGGCAGCGCGGAGGCTGGCTGCTGGTGGACCGGCTCACCGGCCACATCTCCGCCGTCAATCTGGCGGAGTTTGACAGCACCTATTCCGCTGCCAGCTGGTATCGCGATTATGTGGCTTATTGCGGAGTGTCTGACGACGGCAAGAAAATTTCAGCGGTGGTCGCACAACTCAGCCGCCGCAAGCCCGTGCTCAAGAAAGCTCTGGCGGGCAGCATCGCTGACGATGCGCTTCCGGATTCCGCGTGCCCGGCGCCCACCTGGCAGCGAGGCCCGGTACGGGTTAGTTTTGAGCCGGCCGGCGACGCGAAGCAAACATTCGCGATCCGGGGCCATGCGGTGGACGTGGTGAGTGATTCAGAGGATGAGGAGGCGGCGTCGAAATAAATTTCAGATTGTAGATTTGAGATTTCAGATTGAAAATCTCGGATTTCCGCGGGACAACGACCAACCAATTCAATCTGAAATCTCAAATCTACAATCTGAAATCAGCCGTTCAATCCCCAGCGGCTTCGACTGCCGGCAATTCCTCGGCCACCGTCTTCCCTTTCACCTTGGCGCTGGTAACCAGCACTACGGAGAGCACGACGATCGCGCTGCCCAGCAGGATGAAGCGGTCCACGTGCTCGTGCAGAATCAGCCATCCCAGAAAAACGGCCACGACTGGGTTCACGTAAGCGTAGGTCGACACTTTCGATGTGGGAACATGCCCGAGCAGCCAGATATAGGCTGTGTAGCCGATCCACGATCCGCACACCACCAGATACATCATGGCGCCGACGCCGCGCGCGGTCCAGACGACGCGTGAGAAATCTCCGGCAACCAGCGCGAAGAGAAAGTTTGCCACCCCCGCAGCCATCACTTGCCAGCCCGTGGCGCTGAATCCGTCCATGCCCGACTGCCAGCGTTTCGACAACACTGATCCCAACGCCCACGAGAATGATCCGCCGAGCAGGCTCATCGATGCCCACAGCTCGTGGCGGCCCAACGCGGTTTTCGCAGTGAGCTTAGGGTAAAAGAGGACAAACAGCCCAAGAATTCCCAGCGCCAGCCCCGCCTTGCCGCGTGCAGAAATGTGATGGTCGCCGAGCAGCAGTGAATCGAGCACCAGAAACCAGAGCGGCGTGATGGCGATAATTAACGCGGCTAGTCCCGTCGACACCGTCAGTTCAGCGTAGGAAAGCGTCAAGTTGCCTCCCATCAGCAAAAGCACGCCGACCACGGCCGCCAGCGCGATCTGGCGCGGCGAATATAGAACTTTGTGGCCAGTCAGCGCGCACACCCCCAGCATCACCACTCCTGCGATGGAGAACCGCGTGGCGCACATCAGCGCCGGAGGAATGGTCCGCACCGCGATGTCGATGGCCAGATAGGTCGACCCCCAGAACAGATACACCAGTCCGAAGGCAAGAATCACCATCCACGGACGCGGGTGCTGTGCGGAATGCATGGGAGTGAGGACGCTGGGGAAACTAAGATATCAGACGAGAGTGTCGTAGGGTTGGATTCTAAAGTTGAGCGTGACGTCTGCGCGGTGGATGTTTCACTTCAGCTTTTCGTACTCAGTCTTCGCGGTCTTGAGAATCGGGATGTCGGGATCAGCGTCTTTCCAGGCGGCGAAGAAATCCTGATAGGCCGTTCGCGCCTTGGCGTTGTCGCCTTGCAGTGTGTAGGCGCGGCCCAGATTGAGGCGTGCCAACGGATATTCTGGGGAAAAACCGGCCGCGCCCAGGTGATCGAGGATGCGCTGAAACTCGGCGGCCGCTTTGACGCCGTCGCGCATCTTGAGATAAATCAGCCCCCGCAGAAAAATCGGAGTAGCCCCGCCGCCCCGGGGCCCGGTTCCCAGTTCGTGAGGGCGAACAATCTCGAGTGTGTTGAGCGCCTCGGAGAGTTGGTTTTTGTCGAGCAGTTGAGCGGCCCTGGCTTCCGGGATCGCAAGCGTCTGGATGAAGTGGTTCTCTGGAAAGTCATGTTCGACGCTGGCGATGATGGCCTCCGACTTTTGCACGTCACCGATCATCGCGAGAGACGTTGCGGAAAGGCCGCGGGCATCCGGATCATTCGAAAGCGCTAAAGCCTGCGAAGCTTTCTGCCGGGCGTCGGCAGCATAGCCAAACAAGGCGTCGATGTAGCCTTCGAGCGCCAGAAAATCGGCGGCCAGGTCTTTAGCGCCCGCGTTCATGCTTACCTGGTAGGCGCGCTGCCACAGCTCGTGCCCGGCCTTGATCTCGCCTTCGGAGTCCTGCCAGGCGGCATTAAACAGGAGAAAGAAAGGTTCGGTCGAGGTGCCCTTTGCCAGGTCCAGCTCATGCTCATAGGCGGCGCGGTCGCCGCGCATGTAGCCCAGATCGGTAAGCACGAAGTGAACCGCGGTTCCGTCCGATTTATCGGCCACAGCCTGTTCCGCGATGCTCTTGGCTTCATCGAATCGGTTGAGCGCCTCATAGGCCTCTGCCATGTTGTCGTACGCGAAGGGATCGTGAGGATTGATGCGGTGGGCCTGGCTGGCCATGTCCAGCGCTTTTTCCGGCTGGCCCAGTTCGGAGAAAGCCAGCGCCGCATTGTCGTAAGCAACGGTGTCGCGCGGATAGGTTTGCCGCCACTCGGCGTAAACCGGCAAAGCTTTGTCTGGATCGAGAATGACTTCGGTATAGTAGTGCGCCTGAATGTATAGCTTTTCCCGCTCGCTGGTGCGATCGCGCAGCTCATAAGCCTTGCGGACGGCTTGAACCCCCTCGGCGGCGCGGCCCATATTGTTGGAAACGACTCCCAGTGTCGCCCACGCCATGGCGAAATTTGGATCCAGTTCCACCGCCTTCTTCAGGTAAGGAATGGCTACGTCTTCCTGCATTTTTTGATGCGCATCGTTGCCCAGGCTGAAGGCCTGCAGCGCTTCCAGCGACGAAGTGGTGGCTTCGTCCAGGGGCTTGGCGAACTGCTGCACCGAGGCCAGCGACTCGCCCATTTTTTGCCGCAGCTCGGAAGCGGCTTTGTCGAGCGATTTCAGAACCTGCTCCTTGCTCTCGACTTCGACTTGCTCCGTGGCCAGCGTATCACCGGTCGATCCATTCGCCGCCGTCAGGGTGACGACGTAGTGATTACCCAGGCTGGCGATGGTCCCGGTCAGCATGGCTTTGATGCCCTGGCGCTGGCAGATTTCGCGGGCGATCTCGTTGGTCAGGCGTTCATCCGGCGGCTTGCCCATGAAGTGCAGGGCCTCGCGGATTCTCGACTCCGGCACGATGTTCAGGTATGGGGACTGCTCGAGTTGCACCGCCAGAGCCTGCTTCAGAGTGCCGTCGAAAACCGCGTCGCCGGTGGTGTTGACGAAGTCAGCCAGCAGCACGCTGTCTTTCTCACCCAGCTTGGCGGATTGGCGTGAGCGCCAGTACAAACCTCCGGCAATAAGAAGTGCCAGAACTACCAGCGCCGCCGGCAGAAGAATCTTCCACGTTTTGTTTGCCGGGGTGGTGATTCCACTTTGCGCGGGGCTTATTTCTGCGCCAGAAATCTGCGCCGCACTCACGGCGCCTGAAGATGCGGCCGCCACTTTCGCCGAACTATGCGCCGCTGCTGGCGTCGCCGCAGAAGCTGGCGCTGCGGGCTCTTGCGCGGCTGCCGCGGACGCGGAACTGGCGGCCACCGCCCGGCCGCTGTCCGTATCGCGCTTCAAGCGCTGCAGGTCGGCGCGAATGTCGGCGGCATGCTGGTAGCGCAGGTTGCGGTCTTTTTCCAGCGACTTGTTGATGAGGTCTTCGAGCTTTGGCGGCACGTCGGGATTCAAGCGCACCGGCGAAGTGGGAGCGCGGTCGAGGATGGCCTGAAACACCAGCGCCGAAGTGTCTCCCCGAAACGGCAGCATTCCGGTCGACATTTCGTAGAGCACGATGCCGAAGGAAAAAAGATCGGTCCGCGAATCCAGTTCTTTTCCCTTCGCCTGCTCCGGAGACATGTAAGCGACGGTGCCGAGAGTTGAGCCGGGGCTGGTCAAGTGCTCCTCGATCACAACGCTGGTGGGCGCGGTTACGTCGGCGATTTCCCCGGAAGTGGATGCAGCAGCTTTCACCTTGGCGAGGCCGAAATCGAGAATCTTGGCGTGCCCGCGCTTGGTGACGAAAATGTTGGCGGGTTTAATGTCGCGATGGACAATCCCTTCGGTATGCGCCGCGTCCAGCGCGTCGGCAATCTCGATGCCGAGCGACAGGATCGCTTCCAACTCCATGGGACGCGCCCCGATCACGTGCTTGAGCGTGACCCCATCCAGGAATTCCATGACGAGAAAGGCGCGTCCATCTTCCTCGCCGATGTCGTAAATCGTGCAGATGTTGGGATGATTGAGCGCGGAGGCGGCCTTGGCTTCGCGTCGGAATCGTTCGAGCGCCTGGCGGTCCTGGGCGAGTTCCTCGGGCAGAAACTTCAGGGCGACAAAACGGCCGAGGCGCGTGTCTTCGGCTTTATAGACCACGCCCATGCCACCGCCGCCGAGCTTCTCGATGATCCGGTAATGGGAGATGTGGTCAAGCAAGAAGGTGGACTCCACAAGGATCGAGCCATGCTAAGGCGCAAACGGGCGGAAGTCAAAAAATCGACGTTTGTCAGCGTAATAGCCTTCCATGAGAAGGCCGGTCGGAGTCAAGTCGATTCTTTACTGGCTTGGTTGAACAAAGTTTGTTTCTCCCGCCGAGTGGCCGCTGTCGCCATGCTTCCATCCGCACTCTCGAGGAGCGATTCGTTTCGCTCGGTGCATGTTGGGCGTTCTCGTTTCAGCCGGTGCTGCCATCTGTTTGGCGCCCTATGGTTCTGCTCTTTTCGAGTGGAACCCGGGCCAGGCCATTAACGCAGTCACCGAAACTCGGCTTTTGCCTTTTCTCTTCCTGGAACGGTTTTGATTTTTGTTTTGTCTTTCGTTCTACGCGGCTGCCGCCACGGTCGTTCGGCTGCTGTTGTGCAACGGTTCGTACGCTTCTCCGCTGATCCACAGGTGATGCAGCAGCACCGCGAGCTTTCTTGCGGTGGCGACGATCGCTCGCTTCTTCCCGCTTTTCCCTCCGCGCTCCGCCAGCCTCAGTCCCCAGCGTCGCAGGTCACAGTCGTTGCCGAACGGTCCCAGGATGTGTTGCGCTCCCTGCACCAGCAGCGTTCGCAGATAGGGATCGCCTTCTTTGCTGATATGCAACTGGGGCTCGCTCCGTCCCGAGTTGCGCCGTCCCGGCTGCAATCCCAGATAGCAGCCCACGTCGCGACTCTTTTGAAAACGATGCGGATCTTCCAAGGTCAGCAGGTACGTCAGTGCGATCAGTGTGCCCACACCCTTCACCTGTTTCAGCAGCGCGGTTTGCGGATAACTCTGCTGCGCCAACTGCTCGATGCGATCGTTGTATTCCACGATGCGCTCGCTCAACGATTCGATTGCGTTCAACAGCGGTTCCAGTGCGGCTTGCAGTTCCGGACTCAAACTTTCAGCTTTCTCCGGATTCATGTTGCGCACGTTGCATCCCCGCAAGCGCTCCCCGTAACTCTTCGCCAGTCCGCGAGCCGTGTTCACCAGCGCCGTTCGTGACCGCACCAGCCCTGCCCGCGCCCGAATCGTCATCAGATCAGCTTGTGCCGGCGCGCTGCGGTGCTTCACCGGATACAGCAACTCCGGATCGATCCGGGCCAGCCGTGCCAACGTCTGCGCATCCATCCGATCGTCTTTCTTGCGGCTCTCTCCGATCAGCCGCACCTTGCGCGCATTCGCCACGATCACTTCATGCCCCAACTCGCTCAGCATACGACTGATCCAGGGCGAATGCGTCCCGATTTCCAGCGCGATGCGACTGCGCGGCATCGTGCCGAAGACTTCTTGCAACGCTTTCGCTGTCGTCCGCACTCGCTGCTCCAACTGGATATGGCCGGCTTCATCCACCACGCAGTACGAACTGTTGCGATCGCCCAGATCCAATCCAATGGTCAGTTTCTGCGCCGAAATATTCCTGCCCTGTTTCGCTACTACGGTGCTAACCTTTTTCATTGCCGGTCTCCTTTTTCTCTGTGCCTTTGAGCGCGTCGATAACTTGGGAGCGTACCGCATCCCGTCGGAGACCGGCCTTCTCATCCCATCTGTCAACGGTGCACATCGCCGATTACCAAAGGGGGTTACGCCGCAGCCTGGGGCCAGCTATAATGAATTAGTAATGTCCGCCGTTCGCGATGCTGCGCAAGATTCCCAATTCGCGCCGTCCCAGTTTGCATCCTGTCTACGCAGACCTGTCCGAATGCTGGTTGCACTGCCTGGTGTGCCCGCGCCGCTATCGGGCGAATCTGCCTTCACGGTTGCGCCCCAGCCTCTTCGGTAGCGACTAGTTTCATCCTCCGCCTGAATCGCCTCAGCCTGCGTACGCCTGAACCAGGGCGCGTGCTTCGAGGCTTCACTGACTGACCACTGGCCACTAACCACGGGCCACTGCTTTTCGGAGGATCCAACATGACCACTAAGACCATGACCGCCGGGACTACGACTCTCGGACCCAAGCTCAAGACCGCCCTGCCCGGACCCAACGCCAAGCGCGTGCTCGAGGGCGACAAGCAGTACATTTCGCCGTCCTATACCCGTTCTTATCCGCTGGTCGCGAAGAGCGGGCGCGGCATCGTCGTGACCGACGTGGACGGCAATGAGTTCTTTGATTTTTCCGCCGGCATTGCCGTGACCTCGACCGGACATTGCCATCCCCACGTGGTCGCTGCCATTCAGAAACAGGGAGCCGAGTTGATCCACATGTCGGGCACCGATTTCTACTACGAAAGCATGGTAACGCTGGCGGAGCGCCTGTCGAAGATCGCGCCCATGCCGGGGCCGCATCGCATCTACTACGGCAACTCCGGAGCGGAAGCGGTCGAGTGCGCGCTTAAGCTGGCGCGCTACCACACCAAGCGCCAGAACATCATCGCTTTCTTCGGCGCGTTCCACGGACGCACCATGGGTGCGGTTTCACTGACTGCCTCGAAGCCGCAGCAGCGCCGCCGGTTCGGCCCGCTCATGCCGGGCGTGACCCACGTGCGCTATCCCGATATGTACCGCGGCTGCACTGGTGGTGCGCAGGAAGCTGACGAGTTCGCGCTGGGCTGTGCCCGCTTCATCGAAGAGAAACTTTTCAAGACCACTCTACCTCCGGAAGAAGTGGCCGCAATCTTCGTTGAGCCGGTGCAGGGCGAGGGCGGGTATGTTGTCGCGCCGACCATCTTCATGCAGGAACTGCGCCGCATCTGCGACCGTCACGGAATTTTGCTCGTCGTTGACGAGGTCCAGAGTGGCATCGGCCGCACCGGGAAATGGTTTGCGGTGGAGCACACAGGAGTTCATCCCGACATCGTTTGCATGGCCAAGGGCATTGCCTCGGGCATGCCGCTGGGCATCACCATGGCGCGGGCTGACGTAATGGACTGGGTTCCGGGATCGCACGCGTCCACTTTCGGTGGCAATCCGGTGTGTATTGCTTCCGCGCTGGCGACGCTCGATGTGATCGAAAACGAGCGTCTGCTCGCGAACTCTACCGCAGTCGGCGATCACATGCGCAAGCGCATGGCGGACTGGCCTTCTAAGCTGAAACTGGTGGGCGACGTGCGCGGGCTCGGCCTGATGATCGGCGTCGAAATCGTGAAGGACAAAGTCACGAAAGAGTATGGCGCCGCCTATCGCGACCGTATCGTCGAGCTGGCCTTCGAGCGCGGCGTGCTGTTTCTGGGCTGCGGACCGAGCACCGTCCGCATCTGTCCGGCGCTGATCGTGACCAAGGACGAAGCCGACGTTGCCGTCGATGTGCTCGAAGAGTGCATCAAGATCGTAGGCAAAGACGCGTAGGGTTCGGGGATGCGCCCGATAAGCGCTAACTTAGGCAAGGCGGGGGCAAGACGGGCAGAGATGACCCTTCCGGCCTGGTTTCTGGATAACGTCCGGATAGCCGACCATCTCACACAAACAGCTTGAAGCACTTCTGAGGCAGCGTGTTGGCGGCACGCGGCTGCTGATTTCCGTTCCTGGTTCAAGCTCCGGGCGGCAGCAGAGTCAGACCGAACGGTCGCGCTAGTTCGGCGAGTTGCGCGGGATTGGGTGGCGGCGGACATTTCGCCACCGCCAGGAAATACTCCTCTAATCCGCCGGGCGTGATGACGAACAGCAAGCGGCCGGGCGTGGACGCCACGTTGCGAAAGCCGTGTGGAACACCGCGGGGCAGGATCGCGCAGGCACCAGCGGAAACGGTCCGACGCTCATCGCCGACATGCAACTCGTAGGTGCCCTCGATAATGTAAAAAATCTCGTCCTCACGTGAGTGAATGTGACGCGGCGGACCCCAACCGGCTGGCGTAACCTGCTCGCCCACGGTGAATCGTCCTCCAGTGTTGGCGGCCGTGGCGATCAGACGCATTGTGGTGCCAAGCATCGTGAAGCTATGCCCAGTGCCGGTGTCAGTCAGAATCGGATGAAAATGAGGCGCGGAGAGACCGGCCACTGTGTCCCCACTCATGAATGCCCCCTTTAAGGAAAAACGCCTTGCTATTGTACGCGGTTGTGTGTGTGTGTGAAGTGGCTTCCGGGCGGATTACGGACAAACCTGAAGTTAATTCTTAAGTTGCCGCTCCTGCGGACGCGCCCGCCGAAACCGTTCCCAATAGCGAATCTAACTTGAAGAATAAACCACGGTTGTGACATCCGTCACAACCGTTTTTCGTTCCTCCGGGGTAGATTTTCTCGACGACCGGCATCCATACCGCGTCGAGGAGTCTGCATCCTGTTCTCCGGCCGCCTTACCCACGCTGCCATTCGCAGCCTCGACTGGCTGGCGCGGCATACGCTACCGCCGGACAAGAGACCAGCGCATCAGCGCACCGGCCGGCGCGGCGAGGACGACGCCTGCTTCCACCTGCGCCGCCTGGGATACGTTATCGTGGCCCGAAACTACCGCACGCCGCGGCAGCCGGGAGAAATCGACCTGATCGGCTGGGACGCCGATGTGCTTTGTTTTATTGAGGTTAAGACGCGGACGTTGCGTGACGTAAAGACTCCCGAGGCAGCCGTGGATCGCCACAAACGCCGCGAAGTGGCCGCGGTAGCACGAGAGTACCTGCGCCGCCAGCCACCCTCGTGCCAGTGGAGGTTCGACATAGTAAGCGTATACTATGCGCAGTCGTCGGCCCGCCAGCCGCAAATCGAAGTGTTTCGCAATGCCTCCCTCTCGGCGTAGAATATCGGTTTTGTTATATACGGAAAGGATTCAGTAGTGCCTGAGCTGAGAAAAGATCCCATTGTTGGCCGCTGGGTGATTATTTCGACCGACCGGGCCAAGCGCCCCACCGATTTCATTCGGGAAAACATGAAAATCAAAGGGGGCTTTTGCCCCTTTTGCTATGGCAACGAGGGTAAGACGCCGCCTGAGATTCAGGCTTACCGGCCGAATCAAAATGGCGGGCCCGCGCCCCAGCGCGACACTCCGGGATGGACGGTCCGGGTCGTCCCCAACAAGTTCCCGGCGCTCGGCATCGAAGGCACCCTGAACCGCCAGGCCGACGGCATGTTCGACCGCATGAACGGCGTAGGCGCACACGAAGTGATCGTCGAAACTCCGGACCACGCGGCGAGCCTGGCCACGCTTCCGCCCAAGCGCATTGAAGACGTGTTGTGGACCTTCCGTGACCGAATTCTCGATCTGAAGAAGGACCGGCGGTTCAAATACATTCTGCTGTTCAAGAACCACGGAGAAGCTGCGGGAGCGTCGCTGGAGCATTCCCACTCACAACTGATTGCGCTGCCGATTCTGCCGATCAACGTGACTCAGGAACTGGAAGGGTCGAAACAGTATTTCCTCTACAAGGAACGATGCGTGTTCTGCGACATCATCCGGCAGGAAATGGACAGCGCCGTCCGGGTGGTGGCCGAAAACGAAGACTTCCTGACCCTGGCGCCCTATGCTCCGCGTTTTCCGTTCGAGACCTGGATCCTGCCCAAGCAGCATGAGTCGGCGTTCGAGAACTCGTCGTCGCACATGTTCGAGAACCTGGCCCGGGCGCTGAAGACGCTGCTGATCAAGGCCGACCGGGTGCTCGATAATCCGCCTTACAATCTGGTGATCCACACTTCGCCGGCGCAGGAACCCACCAACGACCACTATCACTGGCACATCGAGTTCATGCCCAAGCTCACCAAGACGGCGGGATTTGAATGGGGAACGGGATTCTATATCAATCCTACGCCGCCCGAGGAAGCTGCGAAATTCCTGCGGGAAGCGAATGTCGAGGAACCGGCGGCGGTTCGCGTCGGCTGAAGTCTGGGATTTCTCGCGCGGAAAACGAAAAATGGGGCACGGCTTCCGCCGCGCCCCTTTTTAGTTGGCCGGAGAGAGAGAGGCCAAGATTAATCACGCATCCTCACGATGGGTTCGTGGGGGTGTCTGACCATAAAAGGCTAAGATGCCGGCGTGAGGCATTTGTCACGAAAATGTAAAATTGCGCCGGACGCGCTGATACCAAGTCGGGTGTACCGAGGCCGCCATGAAACGCTTTCTGCCACTGCTTCTGCTTGCCGGGTTCGCCTATGCCGTTCCCGCCCATGCTGCTCCAGACCATGCCGCGCCCGCCCCGTCCACGCTGATCGCGAACCTCCCCGGCCGGACCACTATCAGCCTAGACGGCGCATGGCGGGCGATTGTGGACCCGTTCGAGAACGGCACGTCCGGCGCGATCTACCGCAACCAGGTTCCCAAGGACAAGACTGACAGAGTCGAGTACAGCTTCGACGCGTCGCCGGTGCTTAACGTTCCCGGCGACTGGAACACGCAGCGCGAGCAGTTGCTTTTCTACGAAGGCCCGGTCTGGTACCGGCGCGTCTTTAGCTATCACAAGCGGGCGAATACTCGCGTTTTTGTTTACTTCGGCGCAGTCAATTATCGGTCGTCAGTTTTTCTGAATGGCGAACAACTTGGCGATCATGAAGGCGGGTTCACGCCCTTCAATTTCGAGGCAACCAATCTTCTGCGCGACGGGGAGAATTTCCTGATCGTCGAGGTCAACAACATGCGCCGCGCCGACGGCATTCCAGCCATGAAGTTCGATTGGTGGAATTATGGTGGGATTACGCGCGACGTGTCGCTGGTGGAACTGCCGGAGACGTTCGTTCAGGATTATTTTGTTCAGCTGGCGAAGGGATCGCGCGGCGAAATCGCGGGCTGGGTGCAGCTGAACGGCGCACAAGCGCCGCAAAAGGTCACGCTGGAGATTCCGGAAGCCGGCGTTCACGAAGCTGTGACCACGGACGCCGCGGGCCGCGCAAGTTTTCGGGTTTCAGCAGAACCCGATCGCGAGAGACTCGAGCTGTGGTCGCCCGAGCATCCGAAGCTTTACGACGTGGTCCTCAGCAGCGGCGCGGACACGGTTCACGATCAGATTGGATTTCGAACCATCGAAGTGCAGGCCGGCAAGATTTTGCTGAACGGCAAGCCGATTTTTCTGCGCGGCATTTCGATGCACGAGGAAGCGCCCTTTCGCGACGGTCGCGCCTTCAGCCCGGAAGACGCGCAGACTCTGCTAGGCTGGGCCAAAGACCTGGGATGCAACTTTGTCCGCCTCACCCACTATCCGCACAACGAAAATGAAATTCGGCTGGCCGACCGCATGGGCTTGCTGCTCTGGTCGGAGATTCCCGTCTATTGGGACGTTGACTGGCAGAATCCCGCGACCCTGGCCAACGCCCAGGCACAACTGCGCGACATGATCGCGCGCGATCGCAATCGCGCCGCGGTAATCTTGTGGTCGCTCTCGAATGAAACTCCGGTGAAGCCGGAACGCGTGACGTTTCTGAAGCAGCTGGCCGAGGACGCACGCGAGCTTGATTCGACGCGATTGATTACGTCGGCGATGAATCGCACAGATAAATCCGGTCCCGACTTGCGCACGCTCACCGATCCCCTGGGCGAGGTGCTGGATGTGCTCGGGCTCAACGAGTACATGGGGTGGTATGAGTCGAAGATGGAAGATCTCGACAAGATGCAGTGGAAATCGAGGTGGGACAAGCCGCTGATCGTGAGCGAATTTGGCGGCGGCGCGCAATACGGCCGTCACGGCGACGTCGATGAAGTGTGGACCGAGGAATTTCAGGCGAACCTGTACAAGCATCAGCTGGCCATGATTCAACGCATGCCGAATCTGGCGGGGATGACTCCGTGGGTGCTGATGGATTTCCGTTCGCCCACCCGCCTGCTTCCGGGGATTCAGGATTACCACAACCGCAAAGGTTTGATTTCAAATCGCGGCCAGCGGAAGCAAGCGTTTTATGTGCTGCAGAAGTTTTACAAGGAGCTGGCCAGTGGGAACTAGCAGCTATCTGCTGGAATTCAACTCGCGTAGACGGGTGACGGTTTCGACGATGCGATCGGCTACGTAATCGATTTCAGTGTCGGTATTAAAGCGGCCGATGCCGAAGCGGATGGAACTGTGCGCCAGGTCGTCGCTGATGCCGATCGCTCGGAGCACATGAGAGGGCTCGATCGCCGCGGTGGTGCAGGCCGAAC
The DNA here is from genome assembly GCA_963719575.1 of uncultured Acidobacteriaceae bacterium. Lineage (GTDB taxonomy): Bacteria > Acidobacteriota > Terriglobia > Terriglobales > Acidobacteriaceae > Sulfotelmatobacter. The sequence continues at coordinate 433,300 of CAVRCN010000009.1, read as the reverse complement.
CGCTGGAAACCGCGATGTCGTTGAGGGCCATCAGCAGCGCCTCGCCATCTACGTGCGCGAAGCTGAGGTTGAGGTTGCCGGGCAGGCGGTGCTCCATGGAGCCGTTGATGGTGACATCATCCAGGCGTCCCAGGATGCGGTCGCGCAAGCGGTTGCGCCTGCCGGCGAGGTGGCAGGATTCCTTCAGCATTTCTTCCTGCGCGATGGCGCAAGCTTTGCCCAGGCCGACGATGCCGGGAACATTCAGCGTGCCCGAGCGCATGCCGCGCTCGTGGCCTCCGCCATCGAAGAGGGCGGAAAGCCGCAGGCGGGGATTCTTGTTGCGCACGTACAACGCGCCCACGCCCTTGGGGCCGTAGAGTTTGTGGCCCGCGATCGACATCAGGTCGATGTTCTGCTTGTCGACGTGGATGGGCATCTTGCCGACGGATTGCGCCGCGTCGGTGTGAAAAATCACTCCACGCTCGTGGCACAGTTTGCCGATTTCCTCAATGGGCTGCAGCACGCCGATTTCGTTGTTGGCGGACATGATGGTGACCAGGATGGTCTTGCCATCTAATGCGCGCTTCAGGTCGTCGAGGTCGATCAGTCCGTCTTTTTGCACCGGCAGGTAGGTGACGCGGTATCCGTCCTTTTCCAGATGCTTGCAGGTGTCGAGCACCGCTTTATGTTCGGTGACCGCGGTGATGATGTGGTCGCCCTCTTCGCGGTACATCTCGACGGCTCCCTTGATCGCGAGGTTGTCACTCTCGGTAGCACCCGAGGTAAAGACGATTTCTTTAGGCGTGGCGCCGATAAGCTTCGCGATGCGCTCCCGCGCTGTCTCGACAGCGTCTTCCGCGGCCCAGCCAAAGGAGTGGTTGCGGCTGGCGGCGTTGCCGAATTTCTCGACAAAATACGGCAGCATCTCCTCTAGCACGCGCAGATCCATCGCAGTGGTAGCGTGGTTGTCCATGTAAATGGGGAGGGTCACGCCCGGCGGGGCGGAATGCGGAAGATGCTGGTTTTGGGCAAGTGCCTCAGGGGTCTTCGCGTTCGTACTCATGAATAACTCTCCTGCGCAAGTTGCAGCGATTGCCGTCGTCCCAGAGTCTTACTTATGAGTCTACAGCCGCCCTGGATGCCCGGCAATGGTCTCCAGCGAGCCGGGCGGTGCTCGGAGCGAGTGGTAACTATCGAAGACTGAAGGGCTTGCGTGAGACCCGCCCAAGGTTAGAAATGAGCGCGCCCCGACGTTGGCGCTCGAATTCCCAAGCCCAATTGCGGAAAATCTACCGCCAAGTGCGGTAAAGGGGCTTGACAAGCCGCGAAGCCGGTCTAAAATACCGGAAATTCCGGCGCATTCGTGCCTCCGCCTCTTGTAATGAGGACTCTTCCGGATTTATGACCTCCAAGTCGCCCACTCCCCCTCAAAGCGTAGACAAGAAACCACCTTGCAAGCATCCCCGCGTGCAAATTGTGAGCCGCGACGAAGACGCCGAATTCGTGGAATGCCTGGAATGCGGCGAAATCTTCGACTACAGCGAACTCAAGGACATGACGATCGAGGAACGAAGCCAAAGCAGCGACCTCTGACCCGCAGTCAGCCCCACGTGACCAAGGTGACCTTTCGATTCCGCTTTACGGTTGTTGCGGGCGGCAGAGGCTGCTATTGTCCCGGCATGGGGCCGTGCGGGTGTGTCTGCTCGTCTCCATTTCTATTTCTATATGCCTGCCGTCGCCCTCGTTGTCGACGATTCCATGCTGATCCGTTATACGGTGAGCCGTCTGCTGGAAAAGCATGGTTTTACGGTGGAATCCGCCGGGAACGGCGTTGATGCACTTGAAATTCTGAAGCACGTGCGACCGGATCTGATTGTGACTGACCTGCAGATGCCCACCATGTCGGGTCGCGAATTGATCGCCGCGGTCAAGAGCAAACCGGAAACGGCGCAGATTCCTATCATCATTATCGCCAGCCGGAGCAGCGATTCGAAAGAAGCTGAGAAGCTCGCCAACTTCTTTGTGTACAAGGACATAGATATAGAAGAACAGCTGGATAAAGCTGTGAAGGCGCTGCGCAAAACGAGCGCGAAGAAGCACTCCGCAACGAAATAGCAAGCCACCGAGACGCCCGCCCAACCCAAGAAACAAAGTCTCACCGCTACAGTCGCATTCCAGCCTCAGCCGAAAAATCAGCAGGCGCAAAATCCTTCGACAGAAACTTGGGATAGGCAGCAGCGGCGATCATGGCCGCGTTGTCGGTGGAGAGCCGGAGCGACGGGAAATAGACGGGCAGGCCCTCGGCTGCGGCATCGCGGTCGAAGGTTCGCCGCAACTCGCTGTTCGCGGCCACTCCGCCGGTGACGAAGAGCGTGGCCACGTCGAAAGCCCGCGCCGCCGCCAGAGTTCTCCCACACAGGTCTTCCACGATGGCGCGCTGGAAAGACGCTACCAGGTCGAGAGTTTGCTTATCGCAGTGGGCGAGGTAGTCCTCGAACCTGGGTTTGGGGATGTTGGCGACAGCCTTGCGGCGGAGTTCGATGGCAGCTTGCATGTGGTGGGACTCGACGTAGCGCAGCACGGCCGTCTTGATGCCACTGTAGGAAAAATCGAAGCGGGGATGATCTGACTTGTTTTCAGCGCTGCCGAGAGTGCCGGTGCGGCGGTCGCGATGTTTGATCTGCGCTGGCGGAAATTTCACCGCTCGGGGATCGCCATGGGGCGCGAGGCGGTCAATGATCGGTCCGCCCGGATAGCCCAGGCCCAACAGCTTGGCCACTTTGTCGAAGGCTTCGCCGGCTGCGTCATCGCGAGTGTGGCCGACATTGTCGTAAGTCCAGCAGTCGCGCTTTTGTTCCGCCAGATACAGGTGCGTGTGGCCGCCGGATACGACCAGAGCCAGCACCGGAAACTGCAACTCGTGGTTGCCCTTCTGCCGCTCTTCCAGCAGGACCGCATGAATGTGGCCTTCGAGATGGTTCACGGCGATCAAGGGTTTGTCGAGGGCGAACGCCAGAGCCTTGGCGTAGCTGATGCCCACCATCAGCGCGCCGGCGAGGCCCGGCCCCTGGGTGACGGCGATGGCATCGACTGAAGAATAAGTATGCTTCGCTTCAGCCAGGGCTTGCCGCACGACCGGGACGATCGCCCGCAGATGCTCGCGCGACGCCAGTTCGGGGACCACGCCGCTGTAAGGCTGATGAATGGCGATCTGCGAAGCTACGACATTCGAGACCACCTGCTCGCCGGAGCGAACCACGGCCGCGGCGGTCTCGTCGCAGGAACTTTCGATCCCGAGGATGTAGGTATCAGGCACAAAACTATATTATTAGAATCTCGACGTTGAGACATTATGACCAACCTGCTCAAATACGTCGCGGGGTCGGGATTTTCTTCCGCCAGCTTCTCGACGACGATCGTCCAAACTCTGCGACAGCGGGGCTATCAGGCCTACCTGGTTGGCGGATGCGTGCGCGATCTGCTGTTGGGGCGGGAACCGAAAGACTACGACGTGGCCACGAATGCCACGCCGCAGCAGGTGATGACGATTTTTCCCGAAACCTATGCGGTGGGAGCGCAGTTTGGGGTGGTGCTCGTGCCTGTGCCGGAGCCGCCGCCGGAGAGAGACGTTGCAAGCACCGTCTCTACGGGAAAATCTACTGCGGAAGGCCTGACCTGCAACGTGTCAACACACGCGCATGCCGTGGAGGTCGCTACCTTCCGCAGCGATATTGGATATTCGGACGGCCGCCATCCCGATGAAGTGCGCTTTAGTCAGGATCCGCGGGAAGACGTGGCTCGGCGCGATTTTACGATCAACGGCATGCTGCTCGATCCCGTGAGCAGGGAGGTGCTCGACTTTGTCGGCGGACGCAAGGACCTGGAAGCAAGAATTGTCCGTGCCATCGGCGATCCCGAACGCCGTTTCGCCGAAGACAAGCTGCGCATGTTGCGGGCGGTGCGCTTTGCCGCTCGTTTTGAATACGCGATCGAGCCAGGCACGTTTGCCGCGATCAAGAAGCTGGCCAGTGAGATCGGCGTCGTCTCGCGGGAACGGGTACGCGATGAACTCACGCGCATGCTCACTGAAGGCCATGCCCGCCGCGCGTTCCTGCTGCTCGACGAGAGTGGTTTGCTGCGGGAAGTGCTGCCGGAGATTTCCGCGATGAAGGGCGTGCAACAGCCGCCGCAGTTTCATCCCGAAGGCGACGTGTTTGTACATACGCTGCTGCTTCTGGAAAACTTGCCGCAGCCATGCCCGCCCGCGCTGGCCTGGGGCGCGCTGATGCATGACGTTGGCAAGCCGCCGACGTTTCGCGTGGCGCCGGACCGCATCCGGTTTGATGGGCACGTGGATGTCGGCGTGAAGATGGCGGAGGAAATCTGCCAGCGTTTGCGGTTTTCGGGCGATGAGGCTGAGCAGGTGCTGGCGCTGGTGAACAACCACATGCGTTTTGGACAGACCACGCGCATGAGCGAGTCCACGCTGAAGAAGTTTCTGCGCATGCCGCATTTCGACCAGCACCTGGCGCTGCACCGGGCGGACTCTCTGGCGAGCCACGGCAACCTGAGGACTTATGAATTTGTGAAAGAAAAACTGTCTGTGATTCCACCCGAGAAGATGAGGCCGTCGCCTCTGGTCAGCGGCGACGATCTGATTGCCGCAGGACGTGTGCCTGGACCGAAGTTCCGCGAAATTCTGGAAGCCGTGGAAGATGCGCAGCTCGAGGGTCGCCTGGCCTCGAAGGAATCGGCATTGGAATTTGTGAGGCGTGAGTTTCCTGCGTAGCGCGAATTCCGGCGGCGTCGGCCTGCGCGCCAGGATGCTAAAATCAAAACCTCGCTAGTCGTGAGTGTGCCGGCCGGCGGCCGGAATTGGAGTTCTGCATGGAGCAGGCTGGAGCAGGGTTGGAGAAGGTGGTCGCCGATTCCCTGCGGCGAATGCCGGCGGCCGAAGCGACTTTAACGGCGTGGCCGCTGGTGTGCGGATCGGTGGTCGCGGAGCGCACACGCGCACTGGATTTTGCGGGCGGAGTCTTGCGGGTCGAGGTGGCCGACGCCGGGTGGAGGCGCGAACTGCAGTCTCTGGCTCCCCGTTACGTGGCGACGATCAATCGCTACACGATGGAAAATGTCCAGAGGATTGAATTCGTGATCGCTTCCCCGTCAAAGTGAGCGCGCGTTTGCGCAAGCGAATTGTGTCGCGAGATTTCTTCGACAATGGTCACTGAAAATGAAAGTCACTGAAAAAGACGTTGCCTACGTAGCCGACCTCGCGAATCTGGAACTTACGGTGGAAGAGCGGGCGGGCATGGTGCGCGATCTGAATTCGATTCTGGATTACGTCGACATGCTCAATGAACTGGATACGTCAGATGTCCAGCCGATGGCGCAGGTTTCCGACCGTTACGGCGTCGATGAATCCAAGCAGGGCAGCGAGCGCTTCGCCTACGCCAGCCGCGAGGATGTGCTCGAAGGCCTGCGCAAATCGTTGCCGCAGGAAGTTGCGCTGCAGAATGCCCCGGATACGGACGGAACTTTTTTCAGAGTGCCGAAAGTGATTGAAAGATAAATGCAGAGTGCAGAAGTCGGAATGCAGAAGTTGGGACGGTTGACTTCTGAATTTTCACTTTTGACTTCTGCCTTCTAGGTTCGTTCCCATGGACCTGACCTCCCTCACCATCGACGCCGCCCGCTCCGCTGTGCAGGAGCGTAAAGCCACCGCCTTCGCGCTGGCGGAGGCGTGCTACGCGCGCATCCAGAAAGAAGACGGCCAGATCGGAGCATTCCTCACGCTGTCGAAAGAGCGTGCACTGGAGCAAGCGGACCACATCGACCGCATGGCCGCTGAAGGAAAGATTCTCCCGCCGCTCGGCGGAGTGCCGGTCGCCATTAAAGATGTGATGAGCACGAGGTGCGTGCGCACGACTGCGGGATCGAAAATTCTCAGCAAATATATTCCGCCGTATGATTGCACCGCGGTCGCGCGCCTGGAAGCAGCCGGAGCGGTGGTGCTCGGCAAGACAAATTGCGACGAGTTTGCCATGGGCTCGTCTAATGAGAACTCTGGATTTCATCCCGTGCGCAACCCACGCGATCTGAACCGCGTGCCGGGAGGCTCCTCTGGCGGATCGGCGGCGGCGGTCGCGTCTGACATGGCGGTGGTCGCCCTGGGCTCCGATACCGGCGGATCGATTCGCCAGCCCGCGGCATTTTGCGGCGTGGTCGGCTTGATGCCCACCTACGGGCGCGTCTCGCGTTACGGCCTGATCGCGTTCGCTTCGTCACTCGATCACATTGGACCGCTGGCCAAAACCGTGAAGGATGCAGCGATCGTGTTGCGAGCCATTGCCGGACGCGATCCGATGGATGCAACCTCGGCGGATTTGCCCGTGCCCGATTACGTTGCCGAACTCGATAAACCAGTGCGCGGGCTGAAGCTGGGCGTGGCGAAGGAATATTTCGGCGAAGGCTTGGATCAAGAAGTCCGGCAGGCGGTGGAAGCGGCCATCGACAAGTTGACAGGACTGGGCTGCGAAATTGTTCCCGTCTCGTTGCCGCACACGCCCTACGCGATCCCGACTTATTATTTGGTGGCGACGGCGGAGGCTTCGGCGAACCTGGCGCGTTACGACGGCGTGCGTTACACCAACCGCGCGAACGGAGTGAAGACGCTTTCGGAAATGTACCGCCGCAGCCGCGACGAGGGCTTCGGCCCGGAAGTGAAACGGCGCATCATGCTTGGAACTTACGCGCTGAGCGCCGGTTACTACGACGCTTATTATCTGAAAGCGCAAAAAGTGCGCACGTTATTGACGCGCGATTTCGAAGAAGCTTTTCGGAAGGTGGATGCCATTGTCACGCCGACCAGTCCGACTGCTGCGTTTCGCTTGGGCGAAAAATCGAACGATCCCTTGGCCATGTACCTCGCCGACATCTACACCGTGACGGCTGATTTGGCGGGCATTCCGGGGATTTCGATTCCGTGCGGCGAGACGAAGGAGAAGCTGCCGATCGGTTTGCAGATTCTCGGGAAACATTTCGACGAGGCCACGATTCTACGCGTAGCGCACGGGTATGAGCAGGCGCAGAAATCGGCGCGGTAATTTGGCGTTAGATCTGTCTCAGAGCGCCGTGTAGTAACTCTCCCCGGCGCACGCGCGACACAGCACTTTTCCATCGCGCCGCACCTCCCGGCGAAAGTTGACGCCTTCACCGCATGCGTCGCACACCGCGCGCTCGCCTTTGTATCCGGGGAATTCTTCGGGTGGCAGATCGACCTTCACCCACTGCAGCGAAAAAAGATCGTCATCGGAAATCTCGCGGTAAGCCAGCATCTGCTGCTGATTTTTATCTTCGATTTCTGGATGCATCTGGCGAGCGAGAGCCTTGGAGGATTCCTTGGCTACGATGCGGAGGGCCTTGCCGCTGCTCACGTCGACGAACGTGGCCGCGACTTTGCCCCAGTCGCGAAACTTGAGCGCGCGCTTGCCCAGCCGGCATCCCGTGACCACGGCGACGGCGTCGGTGGCGCAACGGTCGATTTCCACGAATGTGACCAGCCGCTTGCGGTCTTTCCCCTGCGGATCGTCGATGCCGAGTTTTTGCAACCCGAGAATCGCCAGGCGCACGCCCAGAACCTGCCCGGCGCAAAGATGGCCGTGGGCCAGTTCCGCGTCGCGGAGGTATTCGTCGAAAGATTTCATAAAAACAGCTGTCAGCCTCAGCTCTCAGCTATGACCTAAGAGCCCGTGTTTTCTTGCGCCAGCGAACTTCGAGTTACTTTCTTCTCCAGCGGATGCCGTCTTTGGTTTGTTCGATAATGATGCCCGCGGCAGTCAGCTCGGCGCGGATCGTGTCTGACGCTTTGAAGTCGCGGGCGTTGCGGGCCGCTTTCATAGCGTCGATCTTTTTTTCGATGTCTGCATCTGAAAGCTGGCCGGACTGAACGGTGTCGCGTAGATTTTTGCTGACGTCTTTCTCACGCCCTTCCGTCTGCGCCCAGTCGAAGACTCGTTTCATCTTAGGGCCATCGTCATCGTTGAGCACCGCGAAAATTTCGTCAAACTTGCCGAGTGCCGCCAGCAGAGGAGCAACGTCGTCCTTCTTAATCTCCCCCGTGTCGAAAGCAGCGTTGGCGCGACGCACCATTTCGAAGATCGCGCCCTGTGCTTGCGCGGTGTTGAGGTCGTCCTCGAGAGCAGCTCGCATACGGTCGACGGTTTCGCTCGCCAGCGTCTGCATTTCCTGACTGGCGCCCGCCGGGAAATTTCCCGCGGTCAGTCGCAGACTGAAATTCCGCAAACGTTCCACGGAGACTGCCGCCTGCTTCAGCCCGTCAAAGGTGAAATTCAACTGGTTTCGGTAAGGGACTGACGCCAGCAGATAACGAATCGAAGACGGCTTGTGCCCTTTCAGCACCAGATCGCGCAGAGTAAAAAAATTTCCCAGACTCTTCGACATCTTCTCGCCTTCCACCAGCAGAAAGCGTGCGTGAAACCAGAAATGCGCGAAAGGCTTTCCTGTCAGCGATTCGGACTGCGCGATCTCATTTTCGTGGTGCGGGAAAATCAGATCCTCGCCTCCGGCGTGCAAGTCAAAACTCTCGCCCAGTTTCTGCATCGACATCACCGAGCACTCCAGATGCCAGCCTGGGCGTCCGGGACCGATCACCGTATCCCACGAGGCTTCGTCCGGCTTCGGCGCTTTCCACAAAGCGAAGTCGCGGGCGCTGTCCTTCTCGTATTCGTCGACATCTACGCGAGCGCCATCGAGCATCCCGCCAAAATCTTTTTTTGAAAGTTTGCCGTACTGTGGAAACTTCGCAATCCGGAAATAATACGAACCGTCCTCGGTGCGGTACGCGATACCTTTTTCCACCAGCTTCGCGACGAACTCCGCCATCTGAGGAATAAATTCAGTGGCGTGCACCAGCACCGGCTCTTCAATGCCGATCATCGCGGCATCTTCGCGGAATGCTTTCTCGTATTTTGCGGTATATTTCTGAACGCTCACACCGTCGTGCGCGGCATTGCGAATGATTTTGTCGTCCACGTCGGTGATGTTCATCACATAGCGGACTTTGTATCCGCTCTGGCGAAGAAAGCGCTGCAGCAGATCGACCGCGATAAATGTACGAAAGTTGCCGATATGCCCGTAGTCATACACCGTGGGCCCGCAGGCGTACATGCGGACTTCGTCGTCAACCAGCGGACGGAATTCCTCGACCCGCGCGGACATGGTGTTGTAAAGGCGGAGCGCCATAGCAACTTTCGGGAGCAGCGACGGACCTATGATTCTAGGGGGATATTGGAAATGCGGTCAAATAGGCGTTCCGGAGGACGAGGCCTGTTCCGGCAGAGCGTGAGTGTGTGCCCGCAACCGGCTCTGCACCAGAAAAACGTAGTGCAATGCGGAAATAATCGTGAAGATAAAAGTGGCGCGCAAGGAGACCGTGCGCGCGATCCAAACCCAGCGCCCGGGGCGCACCTCGCGCAGCAAAACGAAAAATACGGCGGCGATTTGCGAGAAAGTGTTTGCCTTTCCGAAAATGCTGGGCCGGAAATCCCGCAGTCCGGCAATGGCAAACAACACGGCGCTGGCGGCCAGAATCGAAATATCACGGCTGAACACCACCACCGTGTACTTCCAGGGAATTTTGTGGAGGATCGCCAGCACCAGAAACATCGTGCTCAGCAGGAGTTTGTCGGCAATAGGGTCGAGGTACTGGCCGAGCAAAGTTTGTTGATGAAGAGTCCGAGCCAGCAATCCGTCCAGTCCGTCGCTGAAACCCGCGATTACGAAAACCACCAGCGCCCAGAGATAGCGGCCTTCCACCAGATGAATCACGATGAACGGAACAAAAACCATCCGCAACAAAGTGAGCTGGTTCGGCGCCGTGAAAATCTGAGAAATTTTCACGCGCGCCCCCGCCCGGAATCAGACCGGGAATCTGAACGACTTGCGTCTGCTTTCGTCGTGCCGTCGCCCCTCGATCCCAGCACAGCCGCAGGCTCCTGGCCCGTCTTCGCCTGGAATCGTTGGGACAGGGAGGGAATGTCTCCATCCGGCAGGTCGAGTTCGATGCGATGAATGCGGTGCATGGGGAAGAAAACCACGGACGGCGTAAACAGCTCGCCGCCTTTGACCATGACGGCCAGATCTTCAACCGACGCAAGCTCAATACCGCTGACGCTCAGGCCCTCCGGGGCTAACACCAGAATCATTCCCCAGAATTTGTCTCTGGGGTTGCTTAGGGTCACCACCACCAAAGCGCCCGGCGAAAAAGGGGCACGCTCGACGGCAGGCGAAGCCTTATCGCGGCGAGACGGGAGTTTTTTCACGACGCCCTGATTGTCGCCGCACCCGGCAAGGTTTGCAACCGCCGGCTCACGCCGCGTCACTCGAACAACCACAACGCAATCATGCCCGGAAGACGTTAAGCCACTTTTCCGAACTCGGCTAGTACGTTACGTAACAACGGGGAGATTACTCATTCCAGCAGCGCCAAACACTCGCCGGTAGCGCTCCACTTCGGAAGGCAGGCCGAGCGCTTTGGCGTAATTATCGGAGAGCTTCACGGCCGGGCGGCCCTCCGCACTCGACACCTTGCAGATCAGGCTGATCGGATCGAATCCGCTGCCGCCCTGCGGATCGCAGCCGCGGAAATCGTTGGTCAGCAATGTACCCCAACCGGCGCTGAATCGAATGCGGCGTCCCGGAGCCCACTTGCGGCGATCCAGAAAATCGGCAGCGTCGCGAAAATCCGCGGCAGTTAACCCCTTCGCCATAACGCCGCCGAAGTATGCGTGCAGGCCGAGTATATCGTCGACATCGAGCGCATCGGAGGCAATGATGAGCTTGCCCGCTGGATCGCGACCACGGGCCTTCAGCCACGCGATGTATTCATCCCCGGCTGCATAAGGATTCTTGCTGTCAATGCGCTGGCCGGTCCAGTCTGCCGCCCATTCCGGCGCGCCTTGCAGAAACTGCGTTGTGCCAAACGTGTCCGGCAGCATGATCCGCAATTCGCCTTCGTAAGTTCTTTGCCACATATCGAGCACGCGATATTGCGAGGCCTTCAGTGACTCGTCATCCCCGGCCAGCGCAGCCACCACCATCGGAATCTCGTGCGCGTTCGTTCCAATCGCTTCCAGATCGTGTTTGTGGGCCAGGAACGCATTCGAGGTGCCGACAAAATTTTGCCCGAGATTCGAAGCCATGGCCTCGACCACATACTCCTGCCATAAGAAACTGTGACGGCGCCTCGTGCCAAAATCAGCGAGCCGGAGATCGGGCACACCGCGCAGGCGTTCAATCTTGCTCCACAGCTTGGTTTTTGCACGGGCGTACAAAATGTCGAGACCGAACTCGCTGAGCTTTTTCAGATGAGCGCGGGTTTTCAGCTCATCGAGAATCGAGAGCGAATAAAGCTCCCACATGGTGGTCTCAGTCCAGAGCCCGTCAAACGTGAGATGAAACTGGTCGCCGTTAATCTTCAGTTCGTAGTCCGACAACCGGAAATCGTGCTCCAGCCATTCCAGGAATCCGGGCTCGAAAATTCCTCGGCGGCCATAGAACGTGTTGCCGGCCAGCCAGACCAGTTCTGATTTTCGGAACCGCAGTTTCCTCACATGCTCCAGTTGCTGGGTAAATTCTTCAGTGGTCAACAGATCGGCAAGACGCACTGAAGTGGTGCGGTTGACCAGCGAGAGTGATACCCGCGTCTTCGGATAGTGCTTCCAGATGAACTGCAGCATCAGCAACTTGTAGAAATCGGTATCGAGCAGGGATCGGGTCACCGGGTCGAGTGCCCAGCTGTGGTTGTGAGCCCGTTCTGCGAAATTGACAATCATCGGGTCGTCTCAGCGAACGCAGGAATCTGAACCAGGCGAAATCACTCTCCCGGGAAAGCTCCGAATGATTCTAGCCGTGGACGATCTCAACTGTCGAAACCTCACCATAGAAATAGATGGCCAGGATCGGCCAACCTGGTTTACGGCTCGTGAGCGCTGGAGATAATTTCGGGGTCGTCACCAAATCGAATGTGAGCGGTTTTGAACAGACAATCCGCCGCATCCTCAATAAAGTTTGTGCAGTTCCATTCGATGCTCCAGGTTCCCGGCTAGGGCTGATCCAACTCCCGCCGCGAGTAAGCAACCCCAGCCCAGCCCAGCACAGCCAGTTCGCTGCCGCTATTCGGTTTGCTGGGACTCAGCTTTCTGGCGACGGGTCTTCCGGCGACGGGTCTGCTGCCGAGGAGGTCACGGACGAACCAATAGTTGAACGTCTGAATTATGCTGCACGAGATGGAAAGAGCATTCCCCCGAGTGGGCGAGCTGAATCAGCCGCAGGTGATGCGTGTGCCTCTATCGAGATACCGAGGCCGCGCGCGGCGACAGCTCGCCTTTTTTCTCAGCAGCCTGTGCCCCTATCACGTGGTGGCTGGAGGCCTTGGTCGTGAAGAGCGGGGGCGCAGCGCGGCAGCCGATTTGCAAGGTCATACGTGCGCATCCTAACTCTTCGCCTTACTATCTCGCTGATCGTTGGCATCACTCTCATCTCGCTGCTTTCGTCCTACTACGAGGTCCGCTTTCAAAAGCTGGGTCTGCGCCGGGACATGGAGCACCGGGCGGAAGTATTGGGAGAGAGCCTCGCCGACAAAGTCGAACCTTATCTCAATCTCAAGAAAAACTCACGCAAAGAACTACAGCTCACGATTGACCGGTTCGCCACCCGGGAACATCTCACCGGAGTTGCGGTCTACAACACTCAAGGCGAAGCACTCGCCATAACTCCCGCACTCGCTCCGCAGCTCACGGGCGAACCTGCGGTCGTCCAGCAGGCAGCCACTCGGGGCGAAAACACAGGGGAATTTATCCGACTGGCGGAAGCTCCCGTCTTTGTTTACACGCTCCCTCTCCATCAGGGCGAAGCGGTTGTCGGCTGGCTGGCGACCGTTGACGACGCCAGCTACATCAGTGCCCAAAGCCGAAGGATTTGGCGCGAAACGTTTCTGCGCGTGCTCGTACTGGTTTTCCTGATCACACTCACCACGCTTCTGATTGTGCGCTGGAGCATTGCGGGCCCAATTGCCCGGGCAGCGCAGTGGATGCGCGCCTTGCGCACGGGTAAGCTCTCTTCCCGGCCAGCCGCGCCCGATCTGGATATGTTCCGGCCCCTCGCCCACGAAATGGCAAGCTTCGCCGCAAGTCTCACGGCGGCCCGCTCCGCAGCCGAGCAGGAGGCTCAGTTGCGCCAGGCCGCGGACTCTTTCTGGACAGCCGAACGGCTCTCGGTCCACGTGCGCGGCAGGCTGGGCGAGAGCCGCCTGTTCGTCGTTGCGAACCGCGAGCCCTACATCCATAGGCGTCAGGGCAGGGGTGTAGAAGCGATCGTTCCCGCCAGCGGACTAGTGACTGCGCTGGAGCCCGTGTTGCGCGCTTGCGATGGAACCTGGGTTGCGCACGGCAGCGGAGACGCGGACCGCGAGACCGTCGACAAGCATGACCGCTTGCGCGTTCCTCCCGATGATCCCCGCTACACGTTGCGCCGGGTCTGGTTGAGCAAGGAAGAAGAGGAAGGCTACTACTACGGCTTTGCCAACGAGGGGCTCTGGCCGCTCTGCCACATTGCCCACACGCGCCCTGTGTTTCGAGTCTCCGACTGGGAGCACTATGAAAGGGCCAACCGCCGGTTCGCAGACGCGGTCCTGAAAGAAATGGAGGGCATGCACCGTCCCGTGCTTCTGGCCCAGGATTACCATTTCGCGCTTCTACCCCGGATGATTAAGAAAGCCCGCCCGGATGCGCGCGTGGCGATCTTCTGGCATATCCCCTGGCCGAACCCGGAGGCGTTCGCCATTTGTCCGTGGCAAAGACAACTCGTCAACGGATTGTTGGGCGCGGATTTGATCGGCTTCCACATTCAAGCCCACTGCACCAACTTCCTGCAAACCGTGGATCGCACGCTCGAATCGCGTATCGACTGGGAACATTTCACCGTCAATCGCGAAGAGCACCGCACCGTGGTGAAACCATTTCCCATCAGCGTAGAGTTTCCGGAGAATTCCGCTCCCACCGAGGCCGCCGAATCCACCTACATGGAGCGAGTCGCATTGCTGCGCGAACTGGGCATCGAGGCCGTATTCCTCGGCGTGGGCGTGGATCGCGTGGACTATACAAAAGGGATTCCAGAACGCTTCCTCGCCATCGAAAGGCTCCTGGAGAAGCATCCAGGTTATCGCGAGAAATTTACGTTTATCCAAATCGGAGCGCCCAGCCGCACTCACATCAAGCGGTATCACGACCTGCTGGCGGAAGTGGAAGCCGAAGCGGAACGTATTAATTGGCGATTCCAGACGAGCAAGTGGAAACCCATCGTCTTCATGAAACGTCAGCACAGCCACCAGGAAATCCAGCGCTTTTACCGCACCGCGGATCTTTGCCTGGTCACTTCTCTGCACGATGGCATGAATCTGGTGGCCAAGGAATTCGTGGCCGCGCGTCAGGATGAACAAGGAGTGCTCATCCTGAGCCGTTTCACCGGCGCAGCCCGCGAATTGTCGGACGCGCTCCTCGTGAACCCCTACGACATTGAGCAGATGGCCGAGGCCATCCGTTCCGCCCTGGAAATGGATGTCGAGGAGCGGAAGACCAGGATGCAGCACATGCGCCGGGTCGTCAGAGAACATAACATCTTTCGCTGGGCCAGCGCCTTGATTTCCGAATTATGTGAAGTGCGGCTCGACGAGCCCGCCAACCGGCTGGAGTCACAGATGGCCCGTTCCCCGCTTGACCCGTCAGCTGAGACTATCCTTGTCGATCAATCGCTGGATGACCTCCAGCACCCCCGCCCCGTAGCTGCCGACGGTGACGACATCGGCACGCTGCTTGAGCGCAGGTATGGCATTGGCCACAGCGACTGAGCAACCGCAAAGACTCAACAAATCATGATCGTTCTCCGCATCGCCGATTCCCACGACGCTCTCGCTCGAAAGCCCCAACTCAGACAACGCGGCGGAAAGGCCCGTACTCTTGCTGGTCCCGCGCGGCACGATCATCACCGATTCATTGTTGAAAATCACTTGCAGCGGAAGGTTCAACTCGCGGATCGCCCGCAAAACCGCGAAATCATGAGGCTTGACCGTTGCCACAATGCACTTTCCCACAGAAAGCGGCGCCCCTTGCTGGCGCAGTTCGGCTACGAGTTCGCGGGAGACGGCCGGGCACAAGAGCCGCTCTTCCCCCGTTTCTGGGTTGTGAATCAGTGCACCGTTCTCCGCTACAATCCGGTCAAAAAGATGGGAGCTCGAAAACACAGTGCGCAAACTGGGAAGTTCGCGGCCGGTGACCAGGATCAGCTTTCTTCCCGATTCCCGTACTCGTTCAAGTCCAGCCAGGGTGTCGCGGTCGACCCGCCCATCCTGGGCCAGTGTCCCGTCATAGTCCGAAGCTATCGCGCGAAATCGCATTCGTTTCTCCCGCCCGCCTAATGATAAATGGATAAACGCCAGCAGGCCGCCCATCTCCGACACCTGCTGGATAAGCAGGAGCTGCCCACCGAGCCTGAATGAATGCGAAAATAGGCATTGGCTTCGGCGACTTCAGTACCCGAGGAGGCGGTTTGCCACTAAAGCAGGATGTGCCCTGGTACAAACTCGCGATCATCTACCAGGCCCACGTTCGCACTTTCTACGACAGCAGCGGCGATGGCGTTGGCGACTTTCAGGGGCTTGATCAAAAGCTGGACTACCTGCAGGAACTCGGCATCAACACCATCTGGCTGATGCCCTTCTTTCCCTCCCCTCTGCGCGACGACGGCTACGATATCTCCGACTACTACTCCGTCCATTCCAGCTATGGAACCCTGGAAGATTTCAGGACATTCCTGAAATCGGCTCACGCGCGCCAGATCCGCGTGATCATCGAAATGGTGGCGAATCACACCTCCGATCAGCACCCCTGGTTCCAGCAGTCCCGCAGTTCGCGGGAAAACCCGCGCCGCGATTGGTATGTCTGGAGCGATACCGACACCGGGTATCCCGAAGCTCGCATCAATTTTCTCGATACCGAGCTGTCCAACTGGGCCTGGGATCCAATTTCCAAATCTTATTATTGGCATCGTTTCTTCAGCCACCAGCCCGACCTCAATTATGACAATCCCGCCGTCCGCGAAGAGATGTGGAACGTCATGAAGTTCTGGCTGGAAATCGGCGTCGACGGCTTCCGGCTGGATGCGGTCCCTTACCTCGTGGAACGCGAGGGCACGACTTGCGAAAATTTGCCCGAGACCCACGCCATCCTGAAAGAGTTGCGGCGCAGGCTCGATGAACAATTCCCCGGTAAGATGCTTCTGGCTGAGGCCAATCAATGGCCCGCCGATCTTCGCCCCTACTTCGCCGACGGAAATGAATTCCACATGGCGTTTCATTTCCCGCTCATGCCCAGAATGTTCATGGGAGTGAAGTTAGAAGACCGCAAACCCATCACGGAGATTCTGCAACAAACCCCGGAGATTCCCGCTTCCTGCCAGTGGTGTCTGTTCCTGCGCAATCATGACGAACTGACCCTCGAAATGCTTACCCATGTCGAACGGGACTACATGAACGACACCTACGCCAAAGACAAGGAAATGCGGCTGAACCTTGGAATTCGGCGACGGCTCGCCCCTTTGCTCGACAACGACCGCAGGCGCATCGAGTTAATGCACGGACTGCTGATGTCGTTACCCGGTACTCCCAGCATTTATTACGGCGACGAAATCGGCATGGGTGACAACACCAAGCTGGGCGACCGCAATGGAGTGCGTACTCCGATGCAGTGGAGCGGCGGCTGGAACGGAGGTTTTTCCGCCGCCGAGACGGAGAAACTCTATGCGCCCTTAATCCAGGATCCAGTCTATGGTTACCCCGCGGTCAATGTGGTTTCACAAAAAAAAACCGAGCACTCCCTCCTCAACTGGATGGCACGCATCATTGCGGTGCGGAAAACCACCAACGTGTTCGGCGCCGGGTCGATTGAGTTTCTCTATCCTGCCAATCACCGGATATTGGCCTACGTGCGCCAGTTGGAGAATGAGACGATCCTGGTGGTCAACAATCTTTCGAATGCGGCACAGGCTGTCGAACTCGACTTGCGCCGTCACAAAGGAAATATCCTGATCGAGATGTTCGGCAAGAACATTTTTCCGCGGGTCGGCGACTTGCCGTATTTGCTGACCCTTGGTCCTTATCAGTTTTACTGGTTTCGGTTGCGCCGAATCTGAAGTGATCGCTGACTGGGGAACGACGTCTCATGGCAGAGGTTAAATTGGCGGAAGAGACTTTTCTCACGGACGATTTTCTTCGCCAGCTCATCAATGTCGGTGAGGTCGACATCCTGGTGGGTGTGCCCACCCACAATAACGCCAAGACGATCGGCCCGATCGTCGAAACCATCCAGGCCGGCATTCTCCAATTTTTTCCCCGGGAGAGAGCGGCAATCATCAACGCCGACGGAGGTTCGCGCGACGGCACGCCCAATCTGATCGCAAGCGCCGCCATCGACGATGCCCGGCCTAACTCCAAGCCCTACGCCCTCCGAACATTCCACTCCATCACCACGCAATATGCCAGCAGCCCCGCACGCGGGACTGCGCTGCGGACGATCATGGCCGCCGCCGAATTGTTGCGAGCCAGGGCCTGCACCGTGATTTCTCCCGAGTCCACTCAAATCACAACCGATTGGCTCGCCACCCTCCTGCGTCCCGTTTACACAGAAGATTTCGATCTCGTGTTGCCCACCTACCGCCGCCACCGGTTCGACGGAATTCTCCTGACCAATCTCCTATATCCCATGACCCGCGCGCTTTATGGATTGAAAATCCGCGAGCCATACGCCCTGGACTTCGCATTTTCCGGCCGCTTCGGAAGCCAATTCCTCACCCAGAACGCCTGGCACGACGAAACTGCTCATGCCGGTTCCGAAACCCAACTCACCCTGGCCGCGATCGCCGGAGAGTATCGTATTTGCCAATCTTTCCTGGGAGCCAAGGAGCATGCAGAGCGGCATTCCGCCGACCTGGTTCCGGCGATGCGGCAAACTGTCGGGGCATTGTTCTCTTCGTTGGAACCGAATTTTTCGTTGTGGAATGCCCGGACCGGGTCCCAGCCAATCCCTACCACCGGCGCTGAGCGGGAGTTCACTCCGGAACCACTGCGCGTAAACAGAAAACGGCTGCGAGAAATGTTTTCCACTGGAGTCGCCGAACTGGAATCTGTATTTCAGTCCATTCTTTCTCCCGCGACGCTGGCGGAACTCCAACGCATCGCCCGCACGGAAGACGTCCCGTTTCGTTATTCCGCGGAATTATGGGTTAAGACGGTTTACGAGTTTGCGGCGGCGTATCACAAATCCGTGATCAGCAGAGACCACATCATCCAGGCGCTGGCCCCGCTTTTTCGCGGCAGAGCGTTCACATTTCTCACGGAGAACATCAACGGGTCCGACGCCGACGTCGAAAACAACATCGAAAGCTTGTGCCTTGAATTCGAACGAACGAAACCGTATCTGCTGGAGATTTGGAAACGGTAGCGAGTGAGGTCATCATGCGGCAAATGATTATCAACGAATTGACTCAGGCTATGCAGGAGCTTACCCGAGGCTTCGCCCACATCCTTCCCCGGATCATCGTATTGGTGATCATCGCAGTCGCCGGGTGGGTGGTCGCCTACCTCCTGAAAATGTTCTTGCGCAGCATTCTTCGGCTCATCAAGTTCGACAAGCTCTCGGAAAACGCCGGCGCTTCCCAACTCCTCACCAAAGCCGCGTTGCCTTCTGCGACCGAACTGCTAAGCCGGTTTACGTTCTGGGTGGCCTGGCTGGGCTTCATTCTGCTGGGTGTAAGCGTGCTCGGGATTCTTGGGTTACAGGACGAAATCGCCCGGTTCTTTCTTTTCCTGCCTCGTCTATTTGTCGCGCTGTTCATTCTGTTTTTCGGTCTGCTCGCCGCCAGCTTTTTTTCCCGCGCCGCGCTGCTGGCCGCCGTGAATGCCAACCTTCCTTCGCCCCGGCTCCTGAGTGTTTCCACTCGCACCATCATCATTGTCTTTGTCTTGTCCATGGTCTTTGAGGAGTTGGGAATCGCGGAACAAACCGTGCTGGTCGCCTTCGGAACCGCTTTTGGAGCCGTAATGCTTGGCCTGGCAATCGCGTTCGGCACCGGCGGCAAGGACCTGGCACAGCAATTCCTGGAGAAGAGATTTGCCTTTGAAAAGAAGGACGAGGGAAAAGAAGACGAGCTGTCGCCGCTTTAATGGCTTCCCAAGGTCGCCGCAGATGTAACCGCAAGCTTTCCGCCCGGCCTGCGGATCGGCCGTCGGCCCCGCGCGCCGTGGCCTCAGTTCAGCCCGGCCTGCGTGGCTTTCACCAGGTTCGCCCCGGTCTTGGTCGCGTAGTAAATGCTGGAAGCTTCGTTCAAACTGCTGTCGTTGTCCACAATGATGCCGCTCGTGCCCCCGGGTGCAGCCAGCGCCGTGCTGCTGCCAGTGACTGTTGGAAAGCCGCTGGTGATGTCCAGGCTCATCACGCAACCGGCATTTCCGCCGCCGGCAGAAGCAATGCAATGGTCCGTGACCCCCACGAAAAGATAATCCTTCCCGAGCGTTGCGTTGTAGAACTCAGTAACCGGTGACGAGTCCGCAATGCCGGTAGCCAGAGCCGCCGTGGTAGCGTTGGCGCTGCTGTTCATCACGCCACTGCCGTTGAACCCGACACTGTAGAGGGTCGGAAGCGTCCCAGTGCCCGTTCCGGCGATGTAGAGCAGCGGTGTCCCCGTTCCGGTGTACCAGGCATGGTTAAAGTCCGGCTCGTAAGGTCCGGTGTAGATCGTGCTTGCCGTGCCCACAGGTACGGAGACGCTGCTCGCCATGCTGGTGAGGGCTTGCACGATCACGGCATTGCTCCCGTCGGAGTTGAAGGAAGCGTAGACCATCTGACCAACGCTATCGACAACCACAGCATTCTCCGCCGTGTTGCCGCTAGCCAGTACCGCGCCGTAAACAACCGACGGTGACGGACCCGTGTCTTCTACATAGTCGATGCTGCCGTTGCTATCCGTAAAAAAGATTTTATTCGATACCGAATCGTATACCGGAGTCGACGGCACCGCGTCGATGGCGACGCTCCAGACCAGCGTTGGCGTGGCGCTCCCGTTGAATACGTTGCTGATCTTGTACAAGTAGCCGGAGCCGCCGCTGGCCGTACTGTAAGTGGTGACATAGGCCACGTCATTGGCGTCGTTATGTGTGTAAACCACGAATGCCGCATTCGTGGAGCCCTGGTTCGTGGTGCCACCGTCCGGCGAAAGCAGCACACTCTGGTCCACAGCGTTGTTTCCGCCCCCGCTTCCCGGCACCACCGCCGCTGTCGCGCTGGTCCCGTTCGTCCCCGTCGTGCCAAGGGTCAGGACGTGGAAGTAGGAACTGCTGGTGCGATTCTCCACATACGCAATCTGGCTCCCATTCTGTGACAGAACCACCGAACCCGGCACCTGTCCGCTGCCGGAAGCGTAGGCGAACATCACCGTTGGTTCGCTCGTGCCGCAATATGGAGTTGGCGTGGACGTGCCGCTATAAAGATTGTTGAATCCAACGATGTTGGCTTGCCCGCCCGGCGCAGGGTTCGCCGGAACACCGATCACCACGTAATCATTGGTGCAGCTGGGCGACGCCGTCACATCAAACACATATTTCGCCGGGAAAGTCTGCCCTCCGCCTGGAGCGGCGCTGAGAATGAACGAATCTCCCGTGTTGTTATAGTTGGTGTTGTCGTAAAACTCGTAGCTATCCGCACCATTGCTGAAGATATTGATCTCCAAACCACTGCCAATGAAGAGAAGCCCCTCCAGATCGATTCCGGGGTCGACTGAGGGATAGAGAACATCGTTGTACGTGAAGTATCCGCTTGGGCTCCCCGTTGTCCCTGGCCCTCCTGGATACAGCGGGTAGGAGCCAATATCCCGGCCGGCCGTCACGTTGAGCGTGCCAGCAGTCGCCAGAAATTCACCACCGCCAATGTCTGTTGTGTTGAGGCTGCCGTTCCCCATGTCGATGCCATTGGTGAAGGCGAACTCGAACATCGGCTCAAAAGCAGAAGTTAACGGGGACGCCGTCAAAGGCATGCTCCAGTCTCTGCGGCTGCGCCCGTGATGCCCGCCAAAGGGGCCCGGCCACCAGAATTCCGGATGCCGGATATACCAATTCTGCCTCCAGCGCGGATCTCTTCGGGCTCGCGCCATCACGGACTCATCTTTCGAATCCGGGTAGAGGACATGATGATGCGTCCAATCGGAAGCGACTCCCACCCGAACATGCGGGGCGATTTGCGGGGAGATCTGCGTGGGAATTTGCGGGGGGACCTGCGGGAAAGCGCCCGGCGCAGCCTGACCAACCAGCACCTGCGCCGTCAACGCGAACACAATACCCGCAACAATACCCTTCATTTCGACTCCCGCCGTGGTCAGAGACGCTCATCAGGCAAATCCTGCCAGCCAATGTCACTTCCGCCGAGTGCCTGCCTTTTCCCAGCCGCGCTACCATTTTGCAGGTGCGGAACTCCTCGAAACAAGGTTACTCGAGTACTCTGCGGGTACCCGATCCGCTTTGCCTTTTTGCGGTGGTCGCCGATGAGCGCGCTGCGTTGCTCTTTGCATCCATGGGCGGCTGGATCGCAGAGCTTTGGTAGCCTTTCCCAACCGTCTCAAAACGATGCACCTCGAGAGCCTCTTTTCACTGTGGCTATTTCGCCACACTTGCTGCCGATATATCGGCAATCGCTCATAAGCCACTCGCGATAAAAGGCTTACCACCAGTCCACTTTTCGGTGCTTTTCCACAGACGTTCCTGAAGGAACACTTTTACAAATCGCAGTTGTGTTCCTTCAGGAACATTTCGTCAGGAATTGGCTGCCGGGGATCGGTGGCTGTCAAATCGCCGGGGCAAGTGTTTTTACTGACCACTGCCCACGGATCACTAGCCACTGCTTTGAACCAGCGTCCTACTCGCTCCAGCGTCGGAACAGCAGCGCGCCGTTGGTGCCGCCGAAGCCGAAGGAGTTCGACATGGCGTACTCGATTTCAGCCTTGCGCGCCCGGTTGGGAACAAAATCCATCGCGTCGGTCTCCGGGTCCTGATTCTCAAGGTTGATCGTCGGCGGCAGAATCTGGTGGCGCAGCGCCAGCACCGTGATGCCAGCTTCGAGGCCGCCGGCGCCGCCGAGCAGGTGCCCGGTCATGGATTTCGTGGAGCTCACAGGAATTTTCCGCGTGCCAAAAAAGTTGCGGATGGCGTGCGCTTCGAGCGTGTCGCCGATTGGAGTCGATGTGCCGTGGGCGTTGACGTAGCCGACCACATCGGCATTCACTCCGGCGTCGCGCACGGCGTTGCGCATCACACGGAACCCGCCTTCGTGCTCCGGAGCCGGCTGGGTCATGTGGTAGGCGTCGCCGGACATGCCATAGCCAGCTACTTCAGCCAGGATGGTTGCGCCGCGCTTGCGGGCAAACTCCAGCTCTTCGAGCACCAGGATGCCTGCACCCTCACCCATCACGAAGCCGTCGCGATCACGGTCCCAGGGCCGGCTCGCCTTCTCGGGATCGTCGTTGCGGGTGGAGAGCGCGCGCATGGCGGCGAACCCTCCCACCCCCATGGGAGTGATGGCAGCTTCCGAGCCGCCGGCGATCATCACGTCCGCGTCGTTGTGCTGAATGATGCGGAAAGAATCGCCAATGGAGTGAGCGCTGGTGGTGCAGGCCGTCGCGGTGGCCTCATTGGGTCCCTTGGCGCCGGTGCGCATGGAAACGTGGCCGGCCGCGAGGTTGACGATGGCGGCAGGAATAAAAAATGGAGAGATCTTGCGCGGTCCGCCTTCCATCAGAGCGGTGTGCTCGCGTTCGATGATGTCGAACCCGCCGATGCCCGATCCAATGTGCACGCCCACGCGTTCATCGTTCTCCGGAGTCACTTTCAGCCCCGACATCTTCATGGCTTCATCCGAGGCGGCGATGGCCAGGTGGATGAAGCGCCCCATCTTCTTCAGCTCTTTTTTCTCGATGAAGTTCAGCGGGTCGAAGCCTTTGACCTCGGCGGCGATCTGGCAGGCAAACTTGGCGGAATCGAAATGGGTGATGCGGGCCACGCCGCTCTTGCCGGCCAGCACCGCGCTCCAGACTTCCTCTGTGGTATTGCCCACGCCGCAGATCAGTCCGAGGCCCGTCACTACCACCCTGCGTCCCAAACCTATTTACCCGCTTTCGCGTGTTTGGAAATGTAGTCGACTGCGTCCTGCACGGTGCGAATCTTCTCGGCGTCTTCGTCGGGAATTTCGATGTCGAAGGCTTCTTCAAACGCCATCACGAGTTCCACGGTGTCGAGCGAGTCCGCGCCCAGGTCGTCGACGAACGAGGCGCTCGCAGTCGCTTCGCCCTCATCCACACCCAGCTGCTCCACGATAATCTGTTTTACTTTTTCATCAACGGCTGCCATGTTTTTCCTCGCTTGCCTCGATTCGTCGTTGCTGTTTTCGGGGCCGGGCTGCGTCGTCTAGCGTGCTACTTGGCGACTTTCGAGTGCTTCTGGATGTAATCCACCGCATCCTGCACGGTGCGGATTTTCTCCGCGTCCTCGTCCGGAATCTCAATGTCGAAGCCTTCTTCGAAGGCCATAACCAGTTCGACAGTGTCGAGCGAGTCCGCGCCCAGATCGTCCACGAAGGAAGCGCTCGAAGTCACTTCTCCCTCGTCGACGCCTAGCTGCTCGACGATGATCTGCTTTACCTTTTCCGCAATCTGCTTGTCTTTCTCGTTTACTTTCTCATCAGCCATCGCAAAACTCCTCTCCGGAAAATCAAAAAAGGCGAGTGTGTAGTGTAATTGTACGTACGAATCAGTGTAAAGGATGGGGCCTGCCGCAAGGGCAGAGCCTCTGGCAATAGAAGCTGCCCAAATGGAATCCTAATGGTTCGCGGTTGCCGTGGTCAAACGTCGGCGGGCCTCGGGCTTCGGGCCACCGGCTTCGGGCTTCCGGAGTTCTTCGTGATACTTCGTGTCCTTCGTGGTTTAAGCTTTTTTCGCACAGCTAGTCAAACATTTCAGGAGTCGAGAATTCTATGCGTGCTGTTGTGCAGCGTGTGAGCCGCGCAAAGGTTTCGGTGAGCGGGAATGTCGTGGGCGAGATTGGTATGGGGCTGCTGGTGTTGCTCGGCGTCGGCGATGCGGATGCTGAGGCCGATGCGGTGTACCTTGCCGAAAAAATCTCAGGCTTGCGAGTCTTTGAAGATGCTCAAGGCAAGATGAACCGCAGCGTGCAGGACGCGGGCGGCAGCGTGCTGGCGGTATCGCAGTTTACGCTCTACGGGGACGTGCGACGCGGCAAGCGGCCGTCTTTCGATGCGGCTGCTGCGCCGGAGAAGGCGCGCCAGATTTATGAATTTTTCGTCGAGCGCATTCGCGCCGCGGGGTTGCGCTGCGAGACTGGACGCTTCCAGGAAATGATGAAAGTGGAACTGGTGAACGAAGGCCCGGTGACCATTCTGCTGGATTCAGAGAAGGCGTTCTAGCAGACTTCTGCTGGCACGGGCTCGAAGACTTTGCGGCAAAACTAATCGCGCGAGGGAAGGCGCACCTCAGGCGCTAAAGCGCTCTTCCTTCTCCACTCTTTACGGCACGGCTGAAAAGCCGTGGCCTTCCCGAACATGCAGGTTGTCAGCCTGAGCGAAGCGAAGGACCCGCGTAACTTGCTGACTGCGCCTCGGCGTCGGCAAGTTGCATAGGTCCTTCGGCCCGCAAAAGGCGCGGGCCTCAGGATGACAAAGCGTTGAACCCCTTACCCGTCCGAACCTTGTCCTATGGCCTTTGTCGCTAGCGGCCCAGGCCCGCGGCCATGGTTTTTACCATGGTTCCATTTGCGTCGTCGTCTTTCAGGGCCCACACGTAGGCGCCGCCGAGACCTCCGGGAACTTTTAGTTCGATGTAGAGCATTTTCAGAAGCGCAGTGCTGGGGTTGTCGAAAGTATAGAAGGTTCCAGCGCCTGAATCGTAGAGGGATACAGCTACTCTTTTAGCGTCGTAGTAACTGGTGTATCCGTTGGCGGTGAGATTTACCAGCGTCGAATAGGTGGCTAGGCCGGGGGTCAAGAGAGTGTCACAGCCGGCGGTGTTGCCGCTGAGATCGGGACATAACCCTGTTCCGTTTGCCCAGAGGACTGGAGAAGGTCCGGTTGAGTTCTGGTACAAGCCATGGTTCTTTTTAGGAACGCCAGTCCAACCGGCGCCGTAGAGAGGCACACCCATGGTGTACTTGTAGGGCGGCACTCCGGCGGCGAGATAGGCGTCGACGGTGGCATCAATGTCGAGATCCTGACTGTACAGAGGATCCTGCTTGGAATCGAACAGCGGGGAAGCGTCGTTGGTCTGCGAATCCCATGATCCGGCGTAGTCGTAGCCATCGACGGTGATGAAGTCCACTTGCTCGGCGGCTTTTTTAAGATCGATGTTTACATAGTTCTGCGCGCCTGCGGGTCCCTCGAATGACATGACGTAATGCTTGCCGGTGGTTGCCGCGAGCGCCTGCAGTTGAGTATGGAACTCTGCCAGCAGGGCGGTGAAAGTTTTTGTGTCGGTGGCGGTGGGGAATTCCCAATCGATATTGAAGCCATCAAACAAGCCGGGAGCGGTGATGCCTGGAGCGATGTTGCCGCTGACGAACATGTCGATGCACGAAGCGGCGAGCGCCTGGCGCCCCGCTGCTGTGCTGGCCGCAGTCACGAATGCTGCAGTGTTCGCGGCAGAGGCCCCGCCGATCGACATCAGCACCTTAAGCGACGGATGGAGTTGCTTGAGTTGTTGAATGGCGGCGAAGTTTCCATAGACCGGGCCGGGGTAGGCGACACCGCTCACACTGGGAAGATAGGGAGTCTGGTAGTCAGCCCAGCTGTCGGCGATGGCGCAGGCGGGCGATGGCGTGGTGGTTACGTTGGCGAAGGCGTAGAGCAGGTGGGTGAGTTTACTGGCGACACCATTCTGCTGCAGGTTGGCGATGTTGTAGCCGGCGTAATAGATACTCCACTCTTCGAAGTATCCTCCGAGAATCTTGGCGTGATTGTTGCTTTGAGCAGCCGAGCTTTGAGCAGCCGAGGGAGTGACGCAGGCGGCGAGCGCCAACACCGTGGTCAACAGGACTCGGAACGAGACCATTCGAAAGGGGCGAAGCGGGAAGACGTGGGTCATAACAGACACCTCCAGAACTGGCAGATTGCTGACGGCGCGGAGTATAGAACTATATAGCAGATCACGCAAGAGGATACTCATCCTTGGCGATGGGCGCAAATGTTTGCAGTTTCGCTATATAGCGGTAATGGGATTTTGGAGGGCGCCGGGCTGGCGCGGATTCCGCGAAGGCATTCCATGAGGCTGCGGAAAGCACGACTCCGAGGAGGGAATGCACACCCTGGGCGCCAAAGGGCGGACATAACTTTGAACGACTTAACAGCACGAACACGAGCGCCGCTCTTCCACGGCGCTGAGCGCAATGAACCGGCTTGAATCCTGTTGGAAAAAGTTTTGCGATGGGGTACGCTCGCGAGAAGGGGCGGAGGAACGCTGAGGGGGAGGTTCTCCGTGGGCTGCGTCCTGGATTTCGACGCAAAGAACGCGGTTTTGCGCGTGACCATAGAAGGCGTGGTGACGGACGAATCGCTGTTGAAGAGCTACGCCATCGTGGCGAAGTATTTTGCGTCCCATCCGCCGTGTCACGGCATCCTTGTCTTCTCGCATACGAAGTTCGACGTTTCCAGCGATGTAGTGAAACGGCTGGCGGCGGGTGCGTCCGCGTTTCCGGCGGGATTTATGAGAGTATTCGTCACTCCGAGCGATGTGGTGTACGGCATGGCGCGCATGTTTCAGATACTTGCCGAAAAAACCCGTCCCGATCTGCACCTGGTTCGTTCGCTGGATGCGGCGTACAAGCTGCTGCAGCTCGAGTCACCGGAGTTTGGCCCGGTGCCTCTTGTTTAGGAGGATCGCGGCTGTCTCGTACGGCAGGGGTTGGATACGAGCGCGGACGTCAGGCTCTGAAGCGCGCAAATTCTTAACAACTTAAACGGCACGAGCAAAACTCGAGCCCTTCCCGAACGCGCGCCCTGGCAAACCCGCGCTTTCGAGTTGTGTCGCAACCTTTCCCTGAGGGCCGGGTTCCATTCTTCGGGTGACGATCGCCAGAGGAATCGGCGCTCCGAGTTGCTGACAACCTTTCGCTCTGGCGCTGGCATCGCACGAGGCGCCCTTCGTGAAATCCCGACGAAAAGAGGACTTCGCTATGAAAAGAACGGCAGTGCTCGTATTGCTGGCTGCGAGTGTGGCACTCTCCGGATGCGGAGGAGGTCAGCACGTGAACGGCAATATCAATGGAAACTGGAGCGCGACCTTGAACAGCGCGGGAAATGAGACGTTCGCGTTCATGACGAACATCACGGTCAATGGCGATGGCTCGCTGGGGACGAGCAACTTCAACTTCACGGTGAACAACATGGCACCGTGTACGTTCGCCCCGGTTACGGAGAGCGGCACATTCACGATCGGGGGAAATTTCAATGGCCAGGTTACAGGCCATTTCCATTATGTGGTCAGCTCGACGGGGGCAAACATGAATGTGCTGACCCTGGACGGGACGGTGAGCGGCGGTCAGATCACCGGTAGCTGGACCGTGGCGGGGACGGTGGGATGCAGCGGGACCGGGACCTTCACCATGACGCCAGTGCTGGCGCCCTAGCATTTTACTGAGGGGTGAGGGGATGGGCGCGCGCGGGGTGCATCGTTGGCTTACATCTGCGGCTTTACCAGCGCCTGATAGACAGGGGGTTGGCTCAACTCCTCGACGTTGGGAGATCCGGGGCCGAGCATGCGCTGAGTCATACCGACAAAAATGAGATCGTTGGTGGGATCCACCCAGAACCAGGTGTCTGCGGCTCCGAGCCAGAAGAAAGTTCCGCGGCCCACGATTTCGTCGGCTTGCAGCGGATCGGTGAAGACTGCGCAATCATAGCCCCAGCCCAGGCCGGGGCGGATGACGTCCGAACCGACGGAGGACTCGCCGGTCATGAGCGCAGGGGCAAGATGGTTTGCGGTCATAAGCTGCACCGTGGCCGGAGCGAGGATGCGAACGCCGTCGAGCTCGCCGCCGTTCAGCAGCATCTGCGCGAAGCGGAGATAGTCCTGCGCGGTGGAGACCATGCCGCCGCCGCCCGAGGCCATACCTGGCTGAGACGCGTAGTCGTTGCCCGTTCTGCTTCGGGGGTTTGCGACCAGTTCGCCTTTTTCATTTTCTCCGTAGAGCGTGGCGAAGCGGCCGCGCTTGTTTTGCGGAACGAAAAATCCGGAGTCCTTCATGGCCAGCGGCCCGAAAATGTGCTGCTGCATAAAATCGGGCAGGGACTGGCCCGACAATTTTTCGATGATGTAGCCCTGAATATCCATGGAGACGCTGTAGACCCAGCGCGTGCCGGGCTGGTAGAGCAGCGGAGTCTTGGCGAGCTTGTCGATGAACTCCTGCAGGGATTGCGATTGGAGCATGTGCTGCTCCATATACATCTGGTCGACAGGAGTGTGTCCGAAGAATCCGTACGTGAAGCCGGCGGTGTGGGTCATCAGCTCGTGCATGGTGGGAGGATGAATGGGGTCTTCGAGAATCATCTTGCCGCTGTCGTCCATGCCCTTGAAAACTTTCAGGTGGGCGAACTCGGGAATATATTTTGAGATGGGATCGGAAGGACGCCATTTGCCTTCTTCGTAAAGGATCATCATGGCGACGCCGGTGACTGGCTTGGTCATGGAGAAGATGCGGAAAATTGTGTCGCTGGTCATGGCGGCGTTGGCGGCGCTGTCTTTCTTGCCGTAGGTTTTTTCTTCGACCACTTTACCGTGGCGGGCGAGCAGGGTGACGATTCCGGCGAGCTGCTTCTGGTCGACTAGCTGCTGCATTGCGGCATGAAGGCGCTCCAGCCGCTGGGAGGAGAAGCCCAGCGACTCCGGCGTATTCGGGGCGGGAGTTGCTGTGCGTTTCCTTCCGTGTTGAGCCTGGAGCGGATGCGCAAGGGCGAACAGGAGAAGCGCGGCGAGCAGTGACCGGGCGGAACGCGGGGGAGGCGAGCTTTTCATTTTTCGATCCTATGGGGGTTCTGCGATTCCGGAGGACCAGAACCATAAGTTTCGGGTGGAAGAAAGATAACACTAGAGGCATCACGGCGTCGCAGAAATGGGCAGCCTTAGGCGCTCGGAAAAATTCGCGGTAGACGCAGAGTTGCGACCACAGGCGCTGAAGGGCCGCTCTTCCACTAGGTCGCGGTAGTATCCAGCAGCGGGTCGGAGAGTTCCTGGGCCAGATCCGCTAACTCGAGTTGAAGATTGCCGGGGTTGGTGGCGTAGGCGAGGCCGGTGTCGAGATCGATGACGCCTTCGCGGATCAGTTTTTCGATTTCGCCGTCGAAGGTTTGCATGCCGTCCTGGCCGCCGACGCGCATGGCGTCGAGCAGAGTCTTGCCATCGGCTTCGCCTTTTTCCACGTACTCGCGAGTGCGCAGAGTGGACTTCAAGATTTCAAAGGCGGCGACGCGACCAGTGCCATCCTTGCGGGGAAGTAGTCTCTGGGAAACGATGTAGCGAAAACTTTTGGAGAGACGATTGCGAAGGGTGTGCTGTTCGGCCATGGGGAAAGCGCCGACGATGCGCTCGATGGTTTTCGAGGCGTCGATGGTGTGCAAAGTGGACATGACGAGATGGCCGGTTTCCGCGGCTTCCATGGCGATCTCGATGGTCTCGCGGTCGCGCATTTCGCCGACGAGAATTACTTTTGGGGCCTGGCGCAGCGCTGCGCGCAAGGCGAGGGCGAAGCTGGGAGTATCGGCGTGCAACTCGCGCTGATGAACGATGCAGTTTTTGTGCGGGTGCAGGAACTCGATGGGATCTTCAATGGTGAGCACGTGATAAGACTGCTCTTTATTAATTTTGTCGATGATCGCGGCGAGAGTGGACGACTTGCCGGAGCCGGTGGGGCCGGTGACCAGCACGATGCCGTTGCGCAACCCAACAATTTTGCCGAGTTCGAAAGGCAGGTTCAGCGATTCGAAGTCCGGAACCTTGCCGGGAATTACGCGCATGACCACGGCGCAGGTGCCGCGCTGCATGAAGATGTTCACGCGAAAGCGGCTGGCGCCTGGCAGACTGAAGGACACATCGCAGGAGCCGACTTTCTTTAACTTCTCGCGGGCATCTTCGTTGTCGCCCATAAGATCGGAAGCGATGCGGCGAGTGTCTTCACAGGTGAGCGAGCGCGCCGCGCCGGCGGGGACCAGTTTTCCATTGATCTCGACGAGCGGTGGTTTTCCGGGCGAAAAAAAGAGATCGCTAATCTTCGGCGAAGCTCTCAGCATTGTCGCCAGCAGGGCAGGAGTGGACATGGGAGCCGCGGCTGGAGCGGCGGCGGCAGCCGTGCGCGGGGCGGAAGAAGCTGTATTCGCTACCGGATTCGTCGGGGAAGACATAGAGGCGGTGGGGCTCTAAATATTCGCTGCATTTTTCTTGCCACGCCAACGTCCGGTGAGAAATTACTGGAACTGAGGAGATTTAATTTGGATGCTACGCGTTGGGACAGGACGCGGCTGTTCAAAAGTGATCGCTTCTCGATTGCGTGAGAGACTTCTTAGATATGTTTGCGCTTCGGCGGGCAGATTCTGCCTGGGCGGTCTCTGCGGTCAATAATGAGAAGGCCTATTTGTGACTCCGGACTTGGCTGCCGTATTATCGACGGGCCATGAAAATCGTCGCTGTTCTTTTTCTAGCTGTGTCGCTATCTGCATTCGCTGCGGAAAAACCCAAGGCTGCGTCTGCAGAAGCGTCCGCTCCGGCTCAGGCCGCTTCTGAAACTCTCGATCTCGAGACGATCGCGCGCATCCGCGACGAGGGCTTCAACCACTCGCACATTATGGAGTACGCGAGCGGATTGTTTGATGGCGTTGGGCCGCGCCTGACCGGCTCGCCCGACTTCGCGAAGGCCGAGCGGTGGTCGCTTGACCAGCTCCGGCGCATGGGAGCGACCAACGTTCACGGCGAATCCTGGGGCGAGTTCGGAATGGGCTGGCAACAGATCGGGACTTCGGTGGAGATGACGGCGCCCGGTACCGCGACTTTTCTGGCGCAAGCTACGCCGTGGTCACCCGCGACGGCTGGCGAAGGTACCGACGAAGTGATCGCCGTTCCCGCGCTCAAGGAAGAGAAGGACTTCGATGCATGGAAGGGCAAGCTGGCCGGTAAGATCATTCTTTACGGCGACGCGCCGAAGATTAATCCTGATCCAGCGAACGCGCTCGAGCATTATGACCAGGCCAAGCTCGATCACTTCCGATCGTATCCGCTCGACGGCGACCAGAATGACAGTTACGTTCTCCCTAACGATCCTGCGTTCTGGGAAAAGATATTTAAAGAGATGGCATTCCTGGAGAAGGTCGGGCACTTTTTCGCCGACGAGCATGCGATCGCCGTCTTGCGCCCGGGCGGCTTCGGCGGGGTCCTGCACGACGATACCAATGTTTCACTGGGCTGGTTCGTCTACCGCCCCGAGCACAGGCAGGCCATTCCTTCGGCCGCGATTGCGAGTGAGGCGTTCGGCCGCATGCACCGCCTAGTTTCACATGGCGTTCCCGTCTCCTTGCGTCTCAATATCGCGACGAAGTTTTATGGCGACCATGAGCCGGGCAGCGACGTGATTGGCGAGATCGCCGGCACCGACCCCGCGTTGAAGGATCAGGTGGTGATGCTGGGCGGGCATCTCGATAGCTGGATTGCCGGGACCGGAGCCACCGACAACGGCGCAGGAACGATCATCGCGCTCGAAGCCATGCGCATTCTGCGGGCGCTCAATATTCAGCCGCGGCGTACGATTCGCATCGGCCTGTGGGGCGGAGAAGAGCAGGGCATCTTCGGGTCCGCGGGCTACGTCAGCAACCATTTCGGAGTGCGTTCCTACTCCACCAAGCCCGAAGAACAGGTGGTGCCCGAGTTTCTTCGCCAGCAGACGGGGCCCATCACACTCAAGCCGGAACATGCCCGGCTCGACGCCTACTTCAATGCCGACAACGGTACGGGAAAATTTCTCGGCATTTTCGCGGAGGGCAACCTGGCGGCTTCGATGATCTTTCAACAATGGGCGGCTCCCATCAGCGACCTCGGTTTTACCACCGTCACGCTGCGCAATACCGGGGCTACTGATCACGTTTCTTTTGATCAGGTCGGGCTCCCGGGTTTCCAGTTCATCCAGGACCCGCGCGACTACGGGACGCGCAGCCACCACACCAGCCTCGACACCTACGAACGGCTCTCCGAGCCTGACCTGAAGCAGGCCGCCGTGATTATGGCCATCTTCGTTTACAACACGGCGCAGCGCGATGCGATGCTGCCGCGGAAGCCGCTGCCGCATCCCGAACTGGAGGATCAGTTGGCGAAGCCGCTGGAGGGAATTTATCCAACATCTCCGACCGCATCCCCGACCGCGGTGAAGTAGCGGGCGTTGGTTTGGCCTCGCATAGGCGGTTGGCGGTGCGGGACGGAGTTTCGAGCGGGCGTCAGCGAGTCTGAAGAATCGCATCTGCGACGCGCGCGGCTTCCACCGCTGCCTTGACGTCATGCGTGCGCACAATGTGCGCGCCTTTGAGAATCAGCGCGGTCTGGCTGGCCAGC
This sequence comes from uncultured Acidobacteriaceae bacterium, assembly GCA_963719575.1. Taxonomy (GTDB): domain Bacteria; phylum Acidobacteriota; class Terriglobia; order Terriglobales; family Acidobacteriaceae; genus Sulfotelmatobacter. Next base: position 400,558 of record CAVRCN010000009.1, on the reverse strand, counting down.
GTTCCGTAGAGGCGATCGGAAACGGGGGCATCTTTGCCGTCTTTTGCCAGCGTGCGGCCGATGAAAGACTTGCGCGATGTTCCGGCTAACAGCGGAAAGCCCAGGGCTTGCAGATCGTTGAAGCGCGCCAGCAGCGGATAATTTTCTTCAAAGCTTTTGCCGAAGCCGAAGCCGGGATCGAGCACAATGCGTTCGCGCCGGACGCCGGAGAGCACAGCAGCTTCGGCGCATTCTTTGAGCTCACGTTTCACCAGCAGCACGATGTCGCCGGGAGGAGGCAGGGCTTGCCATTCTTCCGCTCGCCAATCTCCCCTTCGCCAATCTTCGGGACGTCCGCGCGTGTGCATGAGGACGGCGCCGCATTTTAGATCGGCTACGGTTTTCGCCATCTGGCGATCCCATCGGAAACCGCTGACGTCGTTGACGATCTCGGCTCCGGCAGCCACCGCGGCGCGGGCTACGGTTGCTTTGTAAGTGTCGATGGAGAGGACGGCTGCGGGATGTTTCTTTTTCAGTTCGGCGATGACCGGAAGGACGCGTCTCAATTCTTCTTCGGCGGTGACTGCGGTTTTGGGGCTCGCGGACCTGGCGGAACTCTTGTTGGCATCGCTCGACGATGGAGCGGCAGAGGCTTCCACGCGCGCGCCCGGACGCGTCGATTCGCCGCCGATGTCGAGGATGTCGGCGCCTTCGTCGAGCAGGAGTTGCGCATGTGCGACCGCCCGGTCGCGGTCGAGATACAGGCCGCCGTCGGAAAAAGAATCGGGTGTGACATTGACGACGCCCATGATCAACGTGCGCTTGCCGAGTTCCAGCGCGCGCGAACCCAGGCTCCATTGGAAGACTGCTCTCATCGCGGACGATTCTAAATGAACGGGATTCCTCGCGAGGAGGAGCGATTGGTGGGAGGACATTTCCGAGGGGTAAATTTCGGAGTGAGGAAAGTCGCGGGTGCCTGGCCGATCACGTTGCCCCTGGAACCGCGAATTCAAGGGCCGGCCGCTGGCGCCGCCGTGGCGGGCAGGAGTGCCCGCCCCACACGAGCCCTGTCCGGCTATCTCCGCCGTATTGCGGCCCTGCGGCTGCCCATGGCGTGAACTGCGCCCGGGCCGGTGCCGGTCGGGGGCTTGCGCATCCCGTCCAGCAGTTCCTTCAGGACTAGCGCGTTGTTGTGCTGGGCGTTCTTCGAGGCGAAGAGCAGGGTGAGTTGTTTCCTTTTGTGCGCGAGAAGGTAGAGCTGGCGCAATTCGGTCTCGGCTTCGGGGCGGGCGAGTTCTCTCAGGTATTTCTTACGGAAAATTTGCCAATGATCAGGCCGGGCATGAAACCATTTTCGCAATTCATCGGAAGGCGAGAGATCGCGCAGCCACTCGTGGACCGCGGCGCGCTCTTTGGTCAGGCCGCGGGGCCACAAACGGTCCACCAGCACGCGCACACCGTCTGCTCGCTTTGCCGGTTCGTAGACCCGCTTGATCGCAACCGTCATTCCGGGACTCTCCCGTGGTCTCCTTGTTTATCGCGCGCAGTTCGGTCGTGACTCGCCTTTGCTCTGTTATTGTAAGGGGATTGTGCCCGCCGTGTCTGCAATCAGGGCGCATTTCGGGCGATTGGCGGGCGTTGGCGCATGAAGGAAAATTTTCACTTATTTCGTTCGATTGTTTTCGGGGCAGGCGCTGCTCTGCTCATGCTTGCGCTATTGTGCGGGTGTGATGTGGAACGCCGTAAGTCAGACGCGGAACTTGGGCTCAATCCGCAACAGGCCGCGGGACGCAAGATCTACGATTCTCACTGCGACCGTTGCCACGATGCCTATTCCACCCACGGCAGAAAAGGCCCGGGACTGAAGGGCGTTTTCAAACAGCCGTATCTTTCGTTGAGCGGGCTTCCCGCTAACGACGAACGGGTGGTCGACATTATTCGCCTCGGCCGCAAAGAGATGCCGGGCTACAGTCAGACGCTCAGCCAGCAGGACATCGAGGCGCTGCTGGCATATCTGCACACGCTTTAGAGTTTCGATATGGGGCGTGCGGCGCGACCACGCCCTGGTTCCCGTGGGATAATCCTCCGGTGAAGAGCGCGGCCAAAGTGGAGCTTTTTCGCAAATTACCTGCGGTGGACGAGGTGCTTCACTCTCCGGGGGTGGCTGCTCTGGCCGACACGCACGGATCTGCCGCGGTGGCGGATGCGGTTAGGGCAATGCTTGGTCTCTTGCGCGAGGAAATTTCTTCGGGCCTGCTCGATGAGCGGGCTTTGGATTTTGCGCTGACGGGCGTGGATGGCGCGGTAGGAGAGCAACTCCGGCGGGCGCTGGGCTACTCGCTGCGCACGGTGATCAATGCCACGGGAGTGATTCTGCATACGAATCTGGGACGCGCTCCGCTGGCGGAAGCTGCGCTTGACCACATTCGCGGAACCGCAGCGACTTATTCGAATCTGGAGTTTGAGCTTGGCGCCGGAGAGCGCGGGGCGCGCGATGTGCATGTCGAGCGGTTGCTTCGCAGGCTGCTTGGCGACGGCGGGGCTCCAGGAGCTTCCGCGGGGCTTCGCCCCTTCGACAGGCTCAGGGCAGGCTCACGCGAGTCCGCCGAGGCGGCTGTCTCCACATCGGCCGCTTCGACATCAGCCGTTTCTACCATCGTGGTGAATAACAACGCGGCTGCGGTTTTGCTGGCGTTGAATACTTTGGCTGACGGCGGAGAAGTGATTGTCTCGCGCGGGGAGCTGGTGGAGATTGGCGGCTCGTTCCGCATCCCGGATGTGATGGAGAAATCGGGAGCGATTCTGCGCGAGGTGGGCACGACGAATCGCACGCGGGTCGCCGACTACGAACAAGCTATCAACCAGCGTACGAAGCTGCTGCTGCGGGTGCACCGTTCGAATTTCGAGATCAGCGGATTCACGGAACAGGCTTCCACCGCGGATCTTGTGGGCTTGGCCCGCGAGCGTGGGCTGCCGCTCATGGAGGACCTCGGGAGTGGAGCGCTGGTGGATCTGCAGGCGTTCGGGGTCAGCGGAGAGCCGACGGTGCTCGACAGTCTGCGCGCCGGCGTCGATATCGTCAGTTACAGCGGCGACAAGCTGATGGGCGGCCCGCAGGCTGGACTCCTCAGCGGGCGATGCGATCTGATCGCGGGCATGCGCTCGAACTCACTGTTCCGGGCGCTGCGCGTGGACAAGCTCACTTACGCCGCGCTGGAAGCGACTCTTCTCGCGTATGTAAAGCATGATCACGATGCCATTCCTACGCTGCGGATGATGCGTCTCACGCAGCAGGAGATCGGCCAACGGGCGGAGGCGGTAGCGGCGAAAGTGGCGTTGCCGAGATTACAGGTGGAGATTATCGACGGCGAATCTGTGATTGGTGGCGGGGCGGCGCCGTCTTCGATTTTGCCGACGCGGGTGATCGGTCTCGGTTGCGAAGGGCTGAGCGCTGACGAGTTGTCTGCGCGGCTGCGTGCCGCTGATCCGCCGGTAGTTGCGCGGGTTGAGGATGGGCGCGTGCTACTCGATCTGCGAACGGTGTTTCCGGAGCAGGACGAATTGATCACGGCGGCGCTTCATCAAATTGCGGCGTGATTGTTCATCATAGAGTTGACCTGTCATGGTCCTGCTTAGCGTCTTCTTATGATGGTCTTCTTATGATCGTTGGGACGGGCATTGATATTGCAGAAGTTCCTCGCATCCGTCGGGCGATTGAACGGTTCGGCGACCGGTTTCTGCACCGGATTTTTACTGCGGGGGAAATGCGCTACTGCGACTCCAAGGCGAACCGCATGGAGCGTTACGCCGCGCGCTTCGCCGCGAAAGAGGCGGCGATGAAGGCGCTGGGCACTGGTTGGAACCATGGAGTGCGCTGGCGGGATTGCGAAGTCACGCGGATGCCGGGCGGGCGGCCGACCCTGGCGTTTCATGGGGTCGCGGCGGAGTTCGCCGCGCGGCTGGGAGTGAAGAACGCCGCGCTTTCTATTTCGCACACCGCCGAGCAGGCGATCGCGCAGGTGATTCTGGAGAACTAACGCGACTTTAAATGCAGAAGTAAGAATTCAAAATGCAGAAGTTGGTTTTGCCTTTACTTCGGCATTCTTACTTCTGACTCCTTAACTTCCGCCGCTGTCTTTCCCATCTGCTAAACTGTCGCCTTCAACAAAATTATGCCGGTTACTGCTCCGACTCCAGTTTTGTCACCGAGCAATCGCGAGATCCCCGGGAAGATTGTGCTGACCGGGCTGGCTCTTACCAGCTTCTCGGCGCTGCTGCTGGAGCTCGCGCTCACGCGTCTGTTTTCGGTGATTCTCTTCTACCACTTCGCGTTTCTCGCGATCTCGATCGCGCTGCTGGGGCTCGGCGCCGGCGGAGTGTTCGCATACCTGCTGAAGTCGCGCTTGTCGGCGATTGACACGCGCACGCTGGCTGCGCGGCTGTGCATGGCGAATTCTTTCGTCGTTTTCGTGATGCTCGAGATTGTGCTGCACGTGCCGGTGGCGCTGGAGGTCAGCTACGGGAATTTTCTGCGCCTGACTGTGATCTACCTGACGGCGGCGGTTCCGTTTTTTCTTACGGGGCTACTGTTTGCGGTGGTGTTTGCGCGCGAGCCTCATCGCATCCCGCGGCTCTACGGAGCCGACCTGGGCGGAGGCGCGCTGGCCTGCCTGGCCGTGGTTCCGCTGCTGAACGGGCTGGGCGGGCCGAACGCGATTTTGATTGCCGCGGCCACGCTGGGAGTGGCGGCCATCGTGTGGTCCCAAACAAATTCAGAACGCCGCATCGCAGGTATTTTGGTTCTGGCCATGGTGGCGTTGATCGCGGTGAATCATTCCGGCCGCCGCATCGATGTGGTCTACGCCAAGGGAATGTACCGCAATCCGGCGTGGGTGGAATACGCGCGCTGGAACGCGATTTCGCGCGTGGAGGTCGACCGGCAGACTCCGTATACCAAGTCCATCGTGATCGACGCCGATGCCTCCACCTACATTATGAATGTGGACTTGTCGCATTGGGCCGGGACGGTTTGGGAAACCAACCTGATGACCGCTCCGCCGGCTCTGGTCAACGTTTTGCGGCCGCACGGGGAATACGCCATCATTGGGCCGGGTGGAGGAGTGGACGTGGTGCGAGCGCTGGCGAAGGGCAGCCCCAGCGTGACCGGCATTGAGATCAATCCGATCATCGCGGACGACATTATGCGCGGGCGCTACGCCGACTACTCGCTGCACCTTTACGAACGCCCGGACGTGCACATTCACGTCACCGACGGACGGTCGTATCTGCGGTCGACTTCGGAGCGCTTCGACGTCGTGCAGATGACGCTGGTCGACACCTGGGCTTCGACCGCGGCCGGGGCGTTCGCGCTGAGCGAAAACAATTTGTATACCGTGCAGGCATTCCGCGAATATTTCGATCACTTGAAGCCCGATGGCATGATCGCCATCACGCGCTGGGAGTTCGCGAATCCTCGCGAGGCGCTGCGGGTGGTTTCGGTGGCGATGGAAACGCTGCACGGCATGGGAATTGCAAATCCGGCGCGGCATTTCATGGTGGCATCGCTCGGGGAACTGAATGAAGACGGCATTCCGGTGGTGGTGCTGGCCAAGAAGAGTCCATTCACGTTTGAGGAAGAGATGGCTGTACGGGCGCACTTCGCGAGTCACGCTCCGCTAACTGCGCTCTACATGCCTTCGGCGCCGCCCGATAATCCGTTCTCGCAGCTGATCGCCAGCAATGATCCTTATGGCTTCGCCCGCACGTATGCCTACAACGTTTCGCCCGTGACCGACAATGCGCCGTTTTTTTTCTTCACACTCAAGCCGGGGCAGATCCTCGGGGAAAAAGGTTTGCAGGAAGGAGTGGACTGGAAAGTGAATCTGGGCGTGCTGGTGCTGCTTCTGGTTTTTGGAATCTCCGTAATTGCGGTGCTCGCATTCTTGATTCTGCCACTGGCTTTCAAGGGCGGAGCGGCGCGTCAGTCGCCGGTTCCGTTGCTGTATTTCATTGCGGTGGGGCTCGGCTACATTCTCGTGGAGATTGCCTTCATCCAGCGGTTCGTGCTTTTCCTGGGACACCCCACTTATGCGCTGACGGTTGTGATCTTTTTGCTGATGCTGTCGAGCGGAGCCGGAAGTCTGTTCTCACGCGTCTGGCTGCCGCGAACCGAGCAGGGCTGGATCCCTCTGGCACTGGTGGTCTTAGTTCTGGTGGTGGATGTGATTTTTCTTCCCGGACGTCTGGCGGCGCTGGTTGGCCTGGCGTTCAACTATCGGTTGTTGATCAGCGCGGTGCTGCTGGCGCCGCTCGGCTTTGTGATGGGCATGCCTTTCCCGACCGGCTTGCGCGCGCTGGCCTCGTCCCCGGTGCCCGAGTTTCCTTCCGCGGAAGCGCGCCCTGAAAATGCGGTGGAGTGGGCCTGGGCCATGAACGCGGCGGCCAGCGTTTTGGGGTCGGTGCTGGCGATGCTGATTGCCATCCAGTTCGGGCTGACCGTGACTCTGGCCTGCGGAGCTGGCGCCTACTTACTGGCGCTTTTGCTGACGCGCGCGCTACGCTCCCAGGCGGCGTAAGGAAACGGGCCCGGGTTTGCTATGATGCAACGAACGGATTTCACTTCCGGGGCCTGGCGGAACCTGAGAGCGGAACCTGAGAAAAGACGCTGGGTTGACGACGATTGGGATTGGCCACAATGAGGAGATCTCTTGCCTAGCCAGAAGCAGCTTAAATGGTCGGAGCTGCGCGTTGGCGTCACGGTGGTCGTCTCCTGCGTGACGCTGGCGGTGCTGCTCTTTCTGATGTCGGGAACGCGCGGGCTGTTTTCGAAGCGCATCAAGCTGGAATCGTATTTTGACAACGCCAGTGGTCTGCGCGAGGGCGCCCCAGTGCGGCTGAGCGGCGTGGACGTGGGCAATGTTATCCACATCCGGATCGTTCCCGACAAGGATAAGCAACAGACTCCGGTCGAAGTGATCATGAAGGTGAGCACGAAGTATGGCTTCGACTTGCGCCGCGATTCGGTTGTATCCCTTGATACCGCAGGGGTGCTGGGCGAAACCTACCTCGACATTGATAGTTCGCAAGCGGTAGGACCCCCGGTGCAGGACGGAGACACGCTTGCCACGCAGGTGCACCCCGACTTCAACCAGGTGGTGCGCGCCAGCCAGAGCACGCTGGAGAACATGGACGCGCTGCTCAAGCGCGCGGACCGCATTCTGGCTTTCGCGGAGAGTGGCAAGGGATCGCTGGGCAAACTAATTTATGATCCGACGCTTTACAACCGGCTGTCGACGACGGTGGCAGACCTGCAAGGGATGGTGGAAGAAGTGGCCAAGGGCCACGGCAGCCTGGGCGCGCTGATCAACCGCAACGACGCTTATGAGAAGTTCCTGGCCACGCTCGACAAAATGAACGCGGTGATCGACGACGTGCAAGCCGGTAAGGGCACGGCGGGAAAGTTGCTGAAGGATCCGTCGCTCTATAACAACGCCAACGATACCATCGCGAATATCAAGAAGGTCAGCGAAACCATCAGCTCGGGCAAGGGCACGATCGGAAGGCTCGTTGAGGATGATGAGCTGGCGAAGAAGCTGGATACCACCATCACCAAGCTTTCGGAGCTAACTTCCGAACTGGAAGCCGGACAGGGGACGGCTGGCAAGCTCATCAAAGACGATACCCTGTATAACAACGCCAACCATATGATTACGGAAGCTGCGGCGCTGGTGAAGGCCGTCAAGGAAAATCCCAAGAAATATCTCAGCATCAAGTTGCACATCTTCTGAGCTTCTTCTTAGGGCATTAGCGCAAGAGGTCTCTAGTGCTCGCCGATCCCGAAGACCGCTCCCAGCATTAAGATCACGAGCACGCCCAGGGAAATCCAGCCGTACTTCATATCCTTCTCGTGGAAGAAAAGAAAACAAGCTACCAGCACGCGAACCACGGGAGTGGCCAGCATCAGCAACACGCCGGCGCGCTCAATGTCCAGGGGAATTCGCCCTGGCACGAAGAGACCGGTGATCAGGCCGGCCAGCATGACGAAGAAGCAACTGAACGCGCCAATCCGCAACACCAAAGCGACGACGCGATCGAAGGCGGGCTCGCGTAACTGACTCATGCCGCGCCTCCTCGATGCAAATGCTCGACCAGGTTCACAGCCAGGTGGCCGGCCAGATATAGCATGATCGCCACGAGCAGGTAGACGACATAACGCGTGCGAATGCGGGGAGCAATGCGCGCGCCGAGCAGCGATCCCAGAAAAACTCCGACCGCCAGCGGCGCGGCCACTTCCACCAGAATGTCGCCGCGGCGGTAATAAACAATGGCGCTGGCTGCGGCGGTCACGCCCACCATAAAGTTGGAGGTGGCGGTGGCCACCATGAGCGGCACTCCCATAAAGATGTACATCACTGGAACCTTGATGGGGCCGCCGCCAATGCCCAGCAGCCCGGAAAGCGCGCCGGCCACCAGCGACGAGGCCAACCCGAGGGGATAACGTTTGGGCTCGTAGGGCGGAATCACGACGGCACCGTTGCTCGCGAGGGGCGGCTCGGAGAACGATTCGTCTCCCGGCTTCACCTTTCCGCCCCGCGATAGGATCGTGATCGAACTGTAAAGCAGAAATCCGGCGAAGACTCCTTCGAGAAGGCTGCGATTGAAATAGCCGACCAGATAGGCAGTGACCGCGGCGCCCAGCGCGGTGGCGAGTTCGAGCGTCATGCCCAGGCGAATGTCGGTGGTGTGGCGCTGCAGATGAACCGAAGAGCTCGCGGCCGAGGTGGTGATGACCGCTACCAGGCTGGTTCCAATGGCCTCGCGAATCGGGATGCCGAAATACAGCGCGAGAACGGGAGCCAGCACTACGCCGCCGCCGATCCCGGTGATCGCGCCCAGCGCCCCCGCAAAGAAACCAAGGACAACCAGAAGAACGCTTACCACGTGGTGCAGAACCTCCGGCTCGTTGCGCTGCGACGGCAGCGAAACGCTGGATCCCGGGGGCAACGTCGAATGCTGGAATTGTCTACTAAGTTTGTGGCGTGTAAAAACATGACCGGCTCAGCAGACCACCCGCGGCGTGCTGGTCGACTCCGCCTGCTCGTGGGCGTGGTAGCTGGAGCGCACCATCGGTCCTGATTCGACATGGCGGAATCCGAAGCGCAGGGCCTCGTCTTTGAGATATTGAAACTCTTCCGGAGCGTAGAAGCGGGCGATGGGAAGATGATCTTTCGAAGGCCGCAAATACTGTCCGACAGTGAGAATATCGACGCCGCGATTGCCCAGATCGCGGAACACTTCCACCAGTTCCTCCGACGATTCGCCCAGGCCAACCATGACGCCACTCTTGGTTACCATGACGGGAGAAAACTTTTTGGCGTTTTCCAGCAGAGTGAGAGTGCGCTCGTAACGGGCGCCGGAGCGCACGGCGCGATACAGGCGCGGGACAGTTTCCGTATTGTGGTTGAGCACGTCGGGATTGGCGTCGAGGACGATCTTCAACGCGTCGTCGAGCCCTTGAAAATCGGGGATCAGCACTTCGATGCGGCAATCCGGCGTGAGCTCGCGAATCTCGCGGATGGTCTCGGCAAAAACTTTGGCGCCGCCGATGTTGTCGTCGTCGCGGTTCACGCTGGTTACGACTGCGTGTTTCAGGCCCAGGGTAGCCACAGCCTCGGCGACGCGGCGTGGTTCGTCCCAGTCGATGGGCTCGGGCCGTCCCTTAGGCACGGCACAGAAGCCGCAGCGCCGGGTGCAGATATCGCCCAGCAGCATGAACGTTGCAGTCTTGTGATTCCAGCATTCGCCGATGTTCGGACACTGCGCCGATTCGCATACGGTGTGCAGGCCGAGTCCGCGGGCCAGCTTTTTCAGGTTATGAAAGTTGTCGCCAGAGGGAGCTTTCGCGCGCAGCCACGTGGGCTTGGGCACGCGCTGCGGCGGTGCAAGCTCGATCTGGATCAGTTGAGACGTGCCAGCCATCGCTTCGATTCTATCAGTTTGATTGCGACGCTCCCAGGTCGTTACCCCACTTCAACCAATCCGTAGGTGTTCTGCCAGCGGGTGCGCATGTGAACCAGGGCGCGGCTCACTTCCACTTCTGAAATCTCGGCGCTTGGGCCGGCGACCACGGCGGCGGCCTCGCGCTTGGCGGCTTCCAGCAACTCACGGTCGCGAATTAAATTGGCTACGCGGAAACTTGGCATGCCTGCCTGGCGTGTGCCGAAGAATTCGCCCGGGCCGCGGAGTTCGAGATCGAGTTCGGCGATCTTGAAGCCGTCGTTGGTTTTCACCATGGCATCGAGACGTTTCTCACCCTCTTCGCTCACTTTGCCACCGGTCATCAGGATGCAATAAGATTTCGCGGCTCCGCGTCCGATGCGGCCGCGCAGCTGGTGAAGTTGCGCCAGGCCGAAGCGTTCGGCGTGTTCGATGACCATCACGGTTGCATTCGGCACGTCGACACCGACTTCGATCACCGTGGTGGCGACAAGAATCTGCAACTCGCCTTTCTGGAACATGCGCATGACCTGGTCTTTCAATTCTGGATCGAGGCGGCCGTGCAGCAGTCCCACTTTCAAATCGGCGAAAACGTGGCCGCTCAATTCGCGGTACATCTTGATCGCGGCCTTGAGTTCGGTTTCTTCGTTCTCTTCGATCACGGGATAAACCACGTACGCTTGATGCCCAGCGGCGATCTGCTTGCGCACGAAATCCCACACTTCGGGCGAGCGCTCGTCGGCGACGCGGCGGGTGACGATTGGCGTGCGGCCGGGGGAAGCTCGTCGAGCACGCTGAGGTCGAGATCGCCATAGAGAGTGAGCGCGAGGGTGCGGGGGATGGGGGTTGCGGTCATCACCAGGACATCGGGTTCGGGGGGCGGGCCTTGTGGAGAGGCGACCGCGCTTCGCCCCTTCGGCAGGCTCAGGGCAGGGTCTGGCCGGACAGCCGAGGCGGCTGTCTCTACGTGAGTAATCTCACCGCCATCGGATGGCTTCTTCATCAGCTTCAGGCGTTGCAGCACGCCGAAGCGATGCTGCTCGTCGACGATGACCAAACCGAGGTTGGCGAACTCGACTTTTTCTTCGAGAAGCGCATGCGTGCCGATCATCAGTTGCGCGCTTCCCTGCGCGATGTGCCGCCTCACTTCGCGCTTGCGATCCGATTCGAGGGAGCCGGTAAGAAGCACGATGCGGTAGCCTGCACTCTCGAGAATTCTGCGCGCGGAAAAATAATGCTGCTGCGCCAGAATTTCGGTGGGCACCATGAGCGCTACCTGGCATCCATTTTCAATGGCGATGATGGCGGCCTCGAAGCCCACGATCGTCTTGCCCGACCCCACATCGCCCTGCAGCAAACGCCGCATGGGATAAGGCTTTTCCATGTCAGACGCAATTTCCTTGAGCACGCGTTTCTGCGCCGCCGTGGGATGGAAGGGAAGAATCTTCTTGATCGCCGCGCGGACCGGCTCGTCGAGGCGAAAAGCAATTCCGGTTTGCGCTTTCTGCTGCCGGCGCTTCAACTCCAGTCCCAGCTCCACGAAAAACAGTTCGTCGAAGATCATCCGGACGTGCGCCGGAGTGCGCGCCGACTGCAAGTCCTGCAGGCTCTCGCCAGCATCCGGCCAATGCACCTTCCAGAGCGCCTCGCGCGGAGAGACCAGCGCCAGGCGCTTGCGAACAATCGCAGGAATTGGTTCGGGCAGGTCGGGATTCAGATTTTCGAGCGCTGTTCGCAACACGCGGCGAAACCAGCGCGGCGTAAGCCGCGCCTGCCCAACTGATTCGTAGATCGGGACGATGCGGCCAATCTCGAGCGATTCCGCGGCCGGCTTTTTCTGAACAGCGCCGGGTCCGGGGCTGAGCCCGGTGTTCGGTGCCGCTTCCGGCCCATCCGATCGCTCCGTCGGGTCGCCCAAAATCTCAAACTGCGGGTTGCTGATTTGGAGTTCGCGCGTACTTGGGTTCGCCTCCACCTTCCCGTAGAGCGCGACCGTCTGACCGAGCTTGAACTTGTCCTTCAAATAGACGCCATGGAACCACAGGCAACGCAGGTGAGCACGTCCTTGCTCCAAGGTCAGCTTGAAAATCGGCATACGGCGAGTGAACACGAGCCCCGAACTGCGCACTTCGCCGATGACCGTTGCCATTTCCCCGGCCCGCAGCTCGGAAATTCCGCGCGGATTGAGCCGGTCTTCATAACGAAATGGCAGATAATGGAGAAGATCGTCGACCGTCGAGATTCCCTTGGTGGCTAGAACGTCGGCAATGCGCGGACCAATGCCCTTGACATATTTCACCGGTGTGGAAAGCTCAAGCATGCGCAGGGGTTCCTCAAGGATGTTAGCAGGACTACGAAAGTTGCCGGGGCAAAGCTGCCGCCGCTGCATGCGGGCGAACTGCACGCCACCCGTATCGATGCTATCCGAGTCGAGGTTCCGCGGTGTCTAAACCCTGGGTAACGGCGATGGCCAACTTCCTCCAGGTTTTGTTGGCAGTGGTGCTCGGTAATGTAACGTATTTTCTCCTGGCTCCATCTTTCCCGCCCGTGGCGCGGCACCGTCCATTTCATTTCGACCTGGGGATGGCTCTTGATTTCTGGTTCTGTCTCGTAGCCTACGGGCTGATCCGCACGGCGCGCAGGTGGAAGTAGCGCGCAAACCACAAGAACAACGGATGTGCCGGGTGGAGCAAGGCCCACTTCTCGCAAAGAACGCGAGAAATGGGGCACCCGGCGAGAAGCGGATCAGCATCCTCCCGGGGGTCAGTTACTTTAGGCACCTCGGGCCCTGCCGCCTTCGCCTGTAGAATCCGCACTGAATGCAGAAAACCGCCGTCCTATACGATGCGGGGCAGGCCGTGCTTTCCACCTTTGATCCAGACGAGGTGCTGCAGCGGATTCTGGCCATTGCGCGCGACTATTTCCACCTGCAGAATGCGGCGATCCTTCTGCTGGATGAGGAAAGGCAGCAGCTGTGTGTGCGCTCGCAGATCGGCTGGGACGAAGGACAGGACCAGATCCGTCTGGGCTTAGGCGAAGGGATTACCGGCGCGGCCGCGCTGAAGAAACAACCGATTTACGCGCCCGACGTCAGGAAAGATTTGCGCTACGTCTGCGCCACGAAGTCGACGCGTTCGGAGCTCGCCCTGCCGCTGATGGTGCGCGACGAGGTGGTGGGAGTGCTCGACTGCCAAAGCGCCCGGCTCGACCACTTCGATAAAGAAACCATTGACCTGCTTATTTTGTTTTCGACCCAGGCCTCGATGGCTCTGCAGAACGCCCGCCTGTATACGCTGGAGCGGCAACGGGCGCGGCAACTGGAGGCCATCAACGCCATCGCGCAGCAGAGCACCGCGGTTCTGGATCTGGGGGAACTGCTGGGCAAGGTTTGTGTGCTGATTCAGCAGGCGTTCCAGGTGCCGCACGTTTCCTTGTTTCTTCGCGAAGAGAGCGAACTGGTACTGCGGGCGCACCACGGAACCCTTACTGCGCGGATTCCCGAAGGCGGGCGCTTTCCGGCGGATCGCGAGCCCTGGTCGCATATTCTTTCGACCAGCGGCACGCTTATCGAGAATGACCTGGCCAGCAAGCCCGAGTGCATGCGGTTCTTTGTCGAATCCGCGGCGCGCATGAGCATACCGCTGGTTTCATTCGGGCAAATCCTGGGAGTGCTGGCGCTCGAAAGTGCGAATCGCAATGCCTTTCGCGAGAGTGAGCTGCAGTGTCTGGAATCCGTGGCCGACATTTGCGCCACTGCCATCCAGAATGCGCATTACGTGGAGCGGGTAAAACAGCTGGCTTATCTCGATGGCCTGACCGGAATCTTCAACCGGCGCTTCTTTGAGTTGCGCATTATCGAGGAGATCGAGCGCTCGCGCCGCTACGGCACTGGCATGGCGGTCATCATGGCCGACATTGACCAGTTCAAGCGGCTCAACGACGAGTTCGGACATTTGCTGGGAGACGAAGTCCTGCGGCAGGTTTCATCTCTCTTTCATCAGCAGCTGCGCAAGATTGACGTGGTGTGCCGCTACGGAGGCGAGGAATTCGGGATCGTGCTCACGCAGACCAATGCTTCGCACGCGGTAAGCGTCGCCGAAAAACTCAGAAGGATGGTGGAGCAGTGGCAGTTCCCGGGCGTGCCCCAGACGGTCACGATCAGCGCCGGAGTGGCCGCCTTTCCCGACCACGGCACCAGTCGCGATGAGTTAGTGCGAGCCGCAGACAACGGCCTCTACGCCGCGAAACAAGCGGGCAGGAACCGCATCGCCCTCGCGACTCTTGTCCGCGCCAGTTCGGCCAGCAACTAGAATAGCTCGAGCTGCTGGCTGAGCGCTAAATATCGAACCCGCCCTTGCGGGTTTCCTTGAGTATCCGCTCGATGTCGATTTTGAGCTTTTCCTTTTGCTGCTTCATCACCTTCTGCTCGCGATTCATCTGCTCCAGCATCTGCGGCTGCATTGCCTTTCCCTGCGCCTGGCGCATTTGGTCGAGCGCGGATTGGAGCGCATCACTCTGCGCCTCATTCCTTTGTTCAAACCGCTTCGCTTGCTCCGCTCGTTGCTGGGCGCAAGTGGCCTGGCGTAGCGCATCCACCGCCTGCTCGGCCCGCTCGCTCTCATCCGAAATCAAGTCCATATCGGGCTGGACTTCCGCCAGCTCGCCTTGCAACTTGCTTATTGCCACTTCAGTCTCGGCGTTCACAAGAGGCTCGTCTAAGCTATCTTCCTCGATCAACGCGCCGGAATCCCCATGCGGCGGCAGTTCGAGATTCAGGTTCTGCTCCTTCTTGTCGCGAATTACTCCGACGCTCACCGTTCCGCTGTCTCGCGAATGCATGACGTTGGTGAAGTCGCCGGTATCATGCACTGGCTTGTCATTGATCTTCACGATGATGTCCCCGGCGCGGAAACCAGCTTTCTCGCCGCGACTGCCTTTTTCCACGGCGCGAACCAGCACCCCGTTTCCGTCTTTGACGCCGAAAAATTCTCCCAGCTGCGCGGTAATGTTTTCCACCATCAGGCCGCTGCGCGCGGAAGACCGCACTACCACAACATTGATCTGCGGGATCTCAATATCGGGATTGATAGAAATGGACGGAATTTCCACATGGAAATCCTTCATCTTCGGACCTTCCCAGGCATACTGCTTACGCCGGTCACCAAGCTGCACCTTGATGGTTATCGGCTGCCCGTCGCGGCTGATCCCAAAGGTCACAACGCGTCCCGGCGGCGTCTCCCGGATCATGCGTTTCAGTTGCACCTGGCTTTCGATCGTCGTGCCGTTCATGCTGAGGATGACGTCGTGTTCCTTGATGCCCGCTTTGCCGGCCGGAGCATCCTGGTCCACCATGGTGACTTCGACTCCTTTTTCTTCTTTCAGCTTCAGCGCCGAAAGCCGCTCTGTGCTCACGTCGCTGATGTCCACGCCCAGATACGATCCGGTGCTGGAATCCTCGCTGGGAAACCCGTAGGCCGCCGGCGGATCCACCGACCAATTTTGCGCCGCATGAGAATAGCTGAGCAGCAGAGGCAGTACCGTGAGAGACGTCAGAATATATTTCCGCATGGTCATTGCCCTCAGAATAGTTTGAAAACATGCCGCACAAGCTCGTCGAAAAGTGCGGCGAACTTCAAAGAGTTCTTTAGTGATTCGACCGCCTGATGCAGATGTCGCCGGTAGTCGTCCGCACTTTCAGCACCGGACCACCGCCGTTCAGCTTGCCTTCAGCCGTGAGCGTCTTCGGCGCGCCCCAGTCACCGCCGCCTTCGCTGCTGACGTGAATGTCGGAAAAATCTGAGGTGATGCGGTGGCCGTTGCCCAGCTCCACACTGGCCCGCACCGAAATCGCCACATCCGGCGCAATGTAGACCGTAATATCCCCGGCAGAGGTCTCAAGCATGGAATCGTTGCGTTCGCCACTGCCCGTGTTCACCAGCTTCACGATGATGCTGCCCGCGCCGGTCTCCGCGCGCGCGGAAGGCACGCCGTAGAGCTCGATGCCGCCGCCGCCCGTCTGCGCCCGAACCGCGCCCTTCGCGGAACTAAGGTGAATCGTGCCGCCGCCCGTTTCGATCTCTACCGGCCCGTTGATATCTCCCAGGTCGATGCTGCCGCCACCCGTCGAAACCTTCAGTTTCCCGTTGCACTGCTTCACTTCGACGCTGCCGCCGCCGGTTTCGATCGTCGCGCCCTGCGCGCCCGATTGAATTTTCACGCTGCCGCCGCCCGTCTCCGCGATCACCTTACCGTTGGCTTGACGCACTTCAATCGTGCCGCCGCCCGTATGCAGTCCCAGATCGCCGCTCACCCTACCCACGTCGATCGAACCGCCGCCGGTCTCGGCGTTCGCGCCTCCGCCAATGTCATCGAGATGCATGCTGCCACCGCCGCTCTCCGCCTCCACGCGGCCGGTAACACCCGTGGCATCCACGTTGCCGCCTTCTGTTTCGAGCTTGACCAGCGTCATCTCGCGGGGAACATTGATGGAGACCTCGCCAGAAAAATGCCGGGGCTGGCGTCCTCCCTGCCAATCGCCCACGATCCACGCGGTGTCGCCCTTTACATAGGCGGTTACTTTGTACTGCTCGAACTGGCGACGCGCGTCCTGCTCGGAAGAGGTTTTGAACTTCGTATGAACGACGTAATTAATGCCTTGCTGCTGTCCTCCGTGCACTGCTACCGAGCCCATATCGACTTTCACTTTTAGAATCTTCACCGACGCCAGCGAGCCGGTGACCTGCTGACCCCAAGTGTCGCCTTCGCGGGATACATGAGTCTCTTGCGCCCAGCTCTTCGGAACCAGGGCTATCGGAACAACGACCAGCGGAACCACGACCAGCGGAGCAAACAGCGCCAGAGCTCTGGCCAGCCCAACGATTTGTGACCAACGTTTCAATTCATCCACCTCTTGATTTTTCTTAGTCAATTTCCGGCAGCTGGGCCAGCATGGTGCGGGCCTGCGACCGGATGTAAGTGCTCTGATCTTTCGCTGCCAGCGTCATCAGCACGCCGCGCACGCTGCCATCGGCCTTGACCGGCTCAATCAGCCGCAGCGCTTCGGTGCGCACGCCCTGATTCGAATCGTTCACCAGCGCCGTCAAGACCGCATCGCGCACCCGTTGGTCGCTCTTCACATACGCGCCCAGAGCGCTCAGGGATTTCAATCGCGCTCCCGGATTCGAGTCGTACTGCAACACATAGAGCAGAGCTTCCTGCACCTGCGCGTCGTTCGGCTTCTGCGTGAGCAAATTGACGGAATCCATGCTGAGCCCGGAGTTATAGTTATTGCGGGCCGCATACAAAAGCAGCTGCTGGATTTTCTGGTCGTTCAGCGAACCCTGCGCATCCTGCGTGGCGACGGTGTCGTACTTGATGTCAATCTGACTCGAGCCCGGAGTCTGCGTGATGGAACGAATCCCGGCGATCGCGGCCTCGGTGTGCGGTGTCTGGTCAACGACGGGAGGGGTGCCCGCAACCTTCGCGCCAGGAAACATTCTGTACGCCGTCCCGACTCCACCCGCAAAGCCGAGAATCAAAATCGCCGATGCCAGCGCCGGCGAGAACTTCACCTGCCGCAGCCAGCTCGCCGGGTCAAACGCAAACTTGTGCCAGAACGCGCCCTGCTGGGCCGTCTCCAACGCTTCCTGTAGCCGCATCCGCGATGCCGCCACCAGGTTGGGTGTCGGCTCAACCGCCGGAGCATTCGCCAGCAGCGCATGAAATTCCTGCTCCGCCTTCAGCTCCGCCGCGCAGTCCGCGCAGCGCGCCACATGCTGCTCCAGTTCATGACGAGCGTCATCCGCCAGCTCCCCATAAACCTGCAGCACAATATTCTCTCGAACCCATTCACATTTCATAATTGCACCCTCATTTTCGACGGCCCACGAACCATGCGGAGACAGCCGCCTCGGCTGTCCGGCCCTGGCGAAGCCGGGCCGCACCCGTCCCTACTGCCAGTTCATCTCATATCCGCCAGCGCCCCGCGCAACTTCTGCGTGGCCCGAAACAAAGTATTCTTCGCCGTCTCTTCCGTCGTATGCAAAATCTCTCCCACAGTCCGCAGCTTCAACCCGTGGTAATGCTTCAACTCAAACACCATGCGCTCCCGCGGCGTCAACTTCTCCAGCGCGCCGGAGATGCGCGCACCCAGTTGCCGCCGCATCAAATCGCGCTCCGGATTCGCTCCCGCCCGTCCGTCCGGCACCTGATCGAGCAGGTCATACTCCCCGCCCGACGCATCCTTCGCGACCGGGGCATCTTCCTTGCGCACGTTCTTCTTGCGCAGGTGGTCGAGACACAAATTAGTCACGATCCGATAAATCCAGGTGTAAAAGGAGCACTCAAACCGGAAGCTGCCGATATTCTTGTAAGCCTTCAGGAACGCGTCCTGGTAGACGTCCTGAGCGTCTTGCTCGGTCCCGGTGAGATGAAGCGCCAGTCGCAGAACGGACTGGTCGTAGTGACGCACCAGCTCCTCGAACGCGCCGCGGTTACCGCGCTGCGCCTCGCGAATCAGCATCGTGTCGTCGATGCGGCGGTCTTGAGTTTGGCGATCTAGCCCAGCCATGCGGCCCCGCACGGGGTCGTTCTCCCTAAGCTGGTTCTCACTTCTTCCACCGCCGACTTTTTCCGCTCTCTCGCTTCGTCCCGAGTGGGCCCGTTGGCTAACCGCAAACGGCACTACCCATGCTTCGGCCGGCATTCTGTCGTGTCCTCTGCAGGTCCCGGCGTGCAGACTGTATCCGGGCTTGCACAGGAATAGACGGGTGGTCCGTGGAACCGTGAGCAGAAATTATAGTCGTCGGGATGATTTTTGTGGGCGCTAGGTGGTTCTGGGGCAACGATTTAGAGGTAAACAGAACAGTGGAACACAACCATTCGTCCCAGCTTGGCAGCGAAATTGCCCTGAAGGTGAGGCAAGTCGATCACGCTAGGCGGATAATTCCGTCAGCTCCTACGGATACTACCAAGACGTCATCATGTCGGACGAGCTCCCCCAATACGCTCCCGACCCGAAGCACGCCCGACCGCTGGCGGTCAGGTCCCATCCTCGGGTCCCACTTGCCCGGCACCAACCGCCCTCTTAACACAACTTGGATAGCATCCTTCTCTTGTGGAAACAAATCTTCGTCAGAGAGCCCCGCCCCGAAGGAATCCGTATCCGCCCGTTGCGGAGGTCGACTGCAGTCACGCGTTGAGTCTCGTACCTATGCTGCTTAGCCGACACCCGCACAGGTACTACCCCCGATTCAGGCGGGCCGGAGCTGCTTCGCGCCTCGCAAGCACCGTGTAGACCAGAGGCCTTCTTTGTGCCATGAGGCCACTCGAGGTTGGCGAACGGGAAGGGATGAGCGGGGTCCTGCAAAACTTGTTTCGAGTCCTCTGAGACGTGGTCGCAGAATCGCCGCAGCATTCTATCCTCCGCGAGCTTGCGATCAGGGCATCGAGCATAGTGCACCCAAAGCTGGTTGAGGTTCGACAACAACTTGAGGAAGTATCCGCCAGCATGCGGGCCGCGGCTCCCGATTGGCGTTCTGTAGTATTGCTCGAGTCGCGTAGACAGGGATGTCCCCGCCAGTCCGATGTAGAGGATTACTTCGTCGGGAATCCAGAAGCGCTCAACGCGATCCATCAACTGCTGGACGGTCGGTCGGACGCGGTCGAGAGTTAGTTCGGGGCGGACCTTCAGCCAGTGTTGGAATTCAGCTGCCGCGAGTGGCGCTTCAGTCATTTGGCCGTCGCAGGTTTCGAGCCCCTCTGTCAGAGAAACGACATACACGCCCGGGTCGAATGCCTTCGGCATCGACCTCCACCTCACGACACCATTCTGGGTTAGCCCCGCTGCTGCGAACACTTCGCGGATCGTTGTCGGCATCGCGACCCACTCTCAAATCGTCTAGGCCACCACCGCTTCCTTCTCAATAACCACCTTCAGATGCGCAGTCACATCCTTGTGCAGCTTCACCGGGATGGTGAACTCGCCCACAGTCTTCAGCGGCTCGTGCAGCTGGATCTTGCGGCGGTCAATGTTGAATCCCTTCTTGGTGAGCGCCTCGCCGATGTCGCTCGACGTGACTGAACCAAAGAGCTGATCGCCCTCGCCCGCCTTCCGGTGGAACGATACCGACACGCCCTCGAACTGCTTGGCCAGTTCCTCGGCCTGGGTCTTTTCCTTGGCGGAGCGCCGCACCGACGCGGCCTTCATCTGCACGATGACGGCCTTGTTCCCGGCATTGGCCTCAATGGCCAGCTTGCGCGGCAAAAGGTAATTGCGCCCATATCCCTCGGCAACTTTCACTACGTCGCCGCGTGCGCCCAGCTTGACTACGTCTTCTTTGAGAATGACTTCCATGATAGCTCCTAGCTTCTAGCTGCTAGCTCCTAGCCAACCCAAACCTCCGGCCCCGTTTAGCTAGAGGCTAGTAGCTAGAAGCTGGTTTTCCTACGATGCCCGCCCGGCAAACGGCAGCAGAGCGATATTCCGCGCCTGCTTGATCGCGGACGAAAGCCGGTGCTGATGCGGCGAACACACGCCGGTCAGCCGCCGCGGCACAATCTTGCCGCTTTCGGCCACGAACTGGCCGAGCATCCGGTAATCCTTATAGTTGATGCTTTCGATTTTCTCGACGCAGAACTTGCAGACTTTCTTGCGCCGGAAAAACTTGCGTCCGCCTTCGCGCGGAGGACCGCCCGGACCCCGTCCGCCGCCGCCCCCGCCGCCGAAACGCGGCCGGTCGCCGCCGGGACGATCTCCACTTGGACGATCTCCAAAAGATCGCGGGGCATGTGCCTCGCGCGGTGCAGGTGCGTCGCCGGCCGCTCGTTCAGTGGGCGCTGGTGCTTTCGTTTCTTCAGCCATGGTGCTCCTTAAGTCATCCTCACTCAAAATCAGTGGTTAGTGATAATTGGCTAGCCATTAGTCAAATCTCCACATATGCGCTGACAGAACCGTTGCCGTGGCCCGCAGTCAGTGCCGGCCATACTGGCCCCTGACCCCTGCTCTTCAAGCCGTCGCCGGAGCTTCCGCCGCCGGCGCCGCCGCAGGTTCCTCCGCCGGCGCAGCTGCCACGGGTTGCGCGCTTACTTTCTTGCGCGAGTCGCGGATGGCTTTAATCTTATCGAGGCGCTTCTGTTCCTCGTCGATGCGCACGGTCAGGAACTTGATGACCGGCTCACTCACGCGCAGCCGGCGCTCCAGTTCGTGCATCACCCCGCCTCCGCCTTCCACGGTCATCAGCACATAAACGCCCTCGTGGAATTTGCGCACGGTATATGCCAGCCGCCGCTTGCCCATTTTTTCCACGCTCTTCACGGTTCCATTCGAGGAGGTAACCGCCGTCCCCAGCGTGGAAACCAGTTTGTCCAAATCCTCGTCCGTCATGTCAGGTCGGACGATAAACATCAACTCATAAGTACGATTCATTCTCTGTCTCCAAAATTCTAGGCCACCAAACCGGCCACGGATCTTCACGGATCACACGGATAAACCAAACCAACCAGGAAACTTCTCAAAGATCTTGATCCGAGAAAACAATCCGTGAGAATCCGCCCAAATCCGCGGCTAATTTCGCTTTTGGCCGAAGCCCGAAAGCTGAAGCCCGAAGCCCGTTACTCTTTCCGGTTAAAGCGGTTCATCGCCGCCGCCGGACCATCTTTCAAAATCACTCGGACCGCCTCCGCCGCAGTGTCGAGGACTCCGTCCACCACCTTGAGGTCGGCCTTGCGCATCGGCGCCAGCAAATAGCGCTGGCCATCTTCCACCTTGTGCTCCGGCGCTACGCCAATCCGGATGCGTAGGAAATCGTCGGTTCCCAGCGCATCAATGATCGACTCAATGCCGTTGTGCCCCGCCGAGCTGCGCCGTGTGTGAATGCGCAGTGTCCCCAACGGAAAATCCAGTTCGTCCTGAATTACGATCAGGTCCGCTTCCGGGACCACTTCGTGCTTCTCGACCAGTTCCCGAACCGACAACCCGCTCAAATTCATGTAAGTCTCGGGCTTGGCCAGCAGCGCAGGAACGCCCTCAATCACCACCCGCGCCGTCAAAGCCCGACACAAGCGGTTCCGGACTTCGACTTTCAAATCGCCGGCAATGCGATCCACCGCCAGAAAGCCCAGGTTATGCGGCGAAAGCTCGTATTCGTGACCGGGATTGCCGAGACCGACGATCAGTTTCACGCCACCATCCCAGTTTCACGCCGCCACCTCAAACCACGTGGAGACAACCGCCTCGGCTGTCCGGCCAGCCTTGCCCTGAGCGAAGTCGAAGGGGCGAAGCGCGGCCGCAAACCTTGGCGGACCCACGCCGCTACTTCTTCTCCTTCTTCTCGGCCTTCTCTGGCTTCTTCTCGGCCTTCTCCGCACCCTCGGCGCCTTCTTCCTCCGCGTCCTGCTTGCCCTTCTTGATAACCTCGGGCTCGGCCGGAACCGCTCCTGCCTCCGCCGCCACCGCTTCCGGCGCAGCCACAACTTCTTCCTTCACCGTGGTGACGTGTGCCACCGGCTGATGTGGATCGGTGAGCACCTTCACCTTTTCTCCGAGCGACAAATCCGACACCCGCAGCACTTTGCCGAATACCAGTTCACTCACATCGGCGTCGACGTGGCTGGGAATATCCGCCGGCAGGCACTCGATCTCCACCTCGCGCAGAATCTGCTCCAGGATGCCACCTTCCTGCTTCACGCCCGCCGCTTCGCCTCGCAGGAAAATCGGCACGCTCACTTTCAGCGCCTTATCCATGGCGATGCGCTTCAAGTCGATGTGCAGTAGTTTGCCCTTGATGGGCTCGTACTGCCAGTCGACGATCATGGCTTTGGTTTGCTCGCCGCCGTTCAGCGCGAGATCGAAAATCGTGTTGTGGCCGGTCTTCGAGTTCAGGATGCGCGTCACCTGCCGCGGATCGACGCTCACCGAAAGTGAGTTCTTGCCCGCACCATAAAGCACGCCCGGAATTTTCCCGCCCACGCGGACTCGTCGGGCCATGTTCTTGTTCCCCGATTCCCGCGGATGCGCTTCAAGTACGTTGGTTTCAATAGCAGTCGCCATAAAATTAAGGTCCTTTAGCTTTGAGCCGTGAGCCGTGAGCCGTGAGCTACGAGCAAACCGCCTGCTCGCGACTCGGGACTCGCAGCTCGGAACTAGATAAACAACTTGCTCACCGAAGTCTCTTCGTGATTCGCCTGAATCGCGCGCCCAATCAACCCCGCAATCGAGAGCACCGTAATCTTCCCGCCTTTTTCCGTGCGCGCCGCATCGGCTTCGGCATTCAGCGGGATGGTGTTCGTCACCACCAGTTCCTTGATCACGGAATTCTTAATGTTCTCGACAGCCGGCCCCGAAAGCACCGCATGCGAAGCGCAGGCGTAAACCATGGTCGCCCCGTTTTCCATGAGAGCCGCCGCCGTCTTCACCAGCGTGCCCGCCGTGTCGATCAAATCGTCGATGATCAAACAAGTCCGCCCATTCACGTCGCCGATCACGTGCATCACTTCCGCCACGTTCACCTCCACGCGGCGTTTATCCACAATCGCCAGAGCCGCATCCACTTTCTTCGCAAAAAACCGCGCCCGCTCCACGCCGCCCGCGTCTGGCGAAACCACGGTCAAATTCGGCAAATTCAGCTTGCGGAAGTGGTCCACCAGCACCGGCGAAGCAAAAAGATGATCCACCGGAATATTAAAAAATCCCTGCAACTGCGGCGTATGCAAATCCACAATCAGCGCACGGTGCGCGCCCGCAGTAGTCAGCAAATCCGCCACCAGCTTCGACGAGATCGGGCTGCGCGGCTTGTCCTTGCGATCCTGCCGCGCATAACCAAAATAGGGAATCACCGCCGTAATCCGCCGCGCCGACGCGCGCTTCAGCGCGTCAATCATCAGCAGCAGCTCCATCAAGTGCCCGTCCACTGGACGGCACGTGGGCTGCATCACGAACACATCCGCGCCGCGCACATTTTCCTGAATCTGCACGTACGCCTCGCCGTCGGCAAAGCGCATCACCTGCGCCTGCCCCCGCTGCATGCCCAGAAACTGGCATACCTCGTCGGCCAGCTGCGGGTTGGCCGTCCCGCAGAAAATCTTGAACTTCTCATCCACCCGCGGACGCGGCTTCCGCTCCAGCTTCTCGTCAGTCACAGGTGGACTCTTCTTTTCGGCCTTCTCAGTCTTGTCGGTCGGCGTGACTAAAGTAGCCATAGGCAGTTCTCAGTTCCCGGTTCCCAGTTCTCAGTCTTTCGGACTCGGCCAGTTCAACTGAGAACTGAGAACTGGCAACGGAGAACTGATCTTTGGCTGGGCCGCTAGGATTCGAACCTAGACAAAGTGCTCCAAAGGCACTTGACCTACCATTAGTCGACGGCCCAGTAAGCCATTGTTGATTGCCCGATTGTTGATTGCCGATTGAAAATCAGCCGACCTCATTGTCAATCAACAATCAAAAATCAACAATCAAAAATTCTTCGTCGACCCCGCACCCATCCGCCGCCAGTACTGAGCACGAGTCAGCGTAGCCGTAGCCCGCGCCGCCCAGCCCTCACTCCGCAGCCTGCCCGCGGCTTTAGCCGCCTCGGCCCGCGACCCAAACAATCCATACAGCGCCGACCCGGAGCCCGACAAGGACGCATACACCGCCCCCGCACGCACCAGCGCACGTTTTCCTTCACTCAGCTCGGGATACTCAGGAAAGACGACTTGTTCAAAGTCGTTTTCGATCCCAGCCCGGACAAGCTCGAGAAGCGGATTCTCGGCCCGGCCCCCCCTTGCCAAGAAATCAGAAGGAGCACCGGAGTAAGTCTCGCTCAGCCACGCCGACATCCCACGGCCAAGCTCAACCATTCTATCGAATGGAGTAGACAGCGTCAATTCAGCGCTACCTATCTGAGATTGTGTGGAGACAGCCGCCCTCGGCTGTCCGGCCGAGCGCAGCTCGGCTCGCTTTTCTGCTGGCAGCGCCCCTCTCCGGTCCCACTCGGCAAACGCCTTCGGAGTCGAAACCCCCACCTCCGGAGTCACCACCACACAAGCCGTCGCCGGCAAATCCTGCAGCGGATAAACCTGCTCCCCGCGCCCCACTCCCAGCACCGTCCCACCCACCAGAAACAAAGGCAAGTCCGATCCCACTTCTGCCGCAATCCTGAGCCTCTCCGCCGAAGCCAGAGATCTCTTGAGCACCCGTTCCAGCCCCAGCAGCGCCGCCACCGCATTCGCCGACGCCCCGCCCAGCCCGCCCTGCACCGGCAGCCGCTTCTCAATCTCAATCACCACGCGGCCTTTAACCTTGAGCACGCGCAGAGCTTTTTCCACAATGCGGAAACAAGTATTCGATTCATCGCAAGGTACCCGCGGATCCGCACAGCGAATCTCAATCCCCGTTCCGCGCCCCACGCTCACCCGAACCTCGTCATGCAACCCAATCGTCTGGTAGACCGTGAGCAACTCATGAAACCCGTCCGCCCGCGCCGCCCCAATCCGCAGCCCAAGATTAATCTTCGCGAATGATCGGACAGTGACTGGCATTGGGCAATGATTGTAAAGTCTCAACCGCCCATGTGGCGACAGCCGCCTCGGCTGTCGAGCGAAAGCCTGCCCTGAGCGAAGTCGAAGGGCCGCAGGCGAGCGCCCCCAGGCACAAGCGTCGCCTCGCAGGAAGTTGCTAAGAGCTGTTCCTACATGGGGCGGCCTGCCTCGATACCCTCCCCACCTTCGTAACTACTACATAGAGCAGTACTTCCCACCGCCGCGGTGACCTCGGTAATCTCGACTACTTACCTTTTCGGGCGCACCCTGAAAGAGATTCCGCTTACCTGCCGTTTTTCCGAAACGGTTCCTCCATGCCGGAATCGGCAACAAACGCAACCACAATCGCTGTACCGGAGATTTTCCGGCCCTGTTACAGCTTTTTCCCGAACCTAGGGATGTAAGCCCGTGGGAGCGCGCACGATGTAACGCCAAATCTCATGCATGGTGGGGCGCCAGGACGCGCCGGCTACCATGCATTCGGAGGAAACGATGCGCCGGGCAATTCAAAATGCTTTTTTTCTGACCCTCTGTCTCACAGCTGTTCCAGCAGCCTTCGCCCAAAGCTACCAGGTCATCCAGGTCATGGACGGCGGCACCATCTCCGGCACCGTCAAATGGGCCGGGCCTCTGCCGCACAACCTGGAGTTTCCGATCACCAAAGATCCGCAGGTTTGCGACCCCGATTCCCACAAGACCACCGACCTGGAGCGCCTGATCGTTGGCCCACAAGGCGGCGTCGCCAATACCATCGTCTACCTTAAAAACATTTCCAGCGGCAAGGCCATGAATTTGCCCGAGCAACGCCGTCACCTCGACCAGAAACTGTGCCACTACGTTCCGCACATTCTTCTGGTCCCGCAGAATAGCGCGCTAACCATGCAAAGCTCCGACGCCACTCTGCACACGATCCACATGGAGGGAGCCGCCAGCTTCAACCTGCCGTTTCCTTTCCAGAACCAGCCCACCTCGCGCATCATGTCCACTCCGGGACTGGTTCACCTGCACTGCAACGGTGGCCACGTCTGGATGAATGCCGAGATGATGGTGGTGACTCATCCCTACTACGCCGTCACCGATGACAGCGGACAGTACGAGTTCACCGACGTGCCTCCCGGAACCTATCAGATTGTGGCCTGGCACGAAGGCTGGGGAATCCTGGGACGGCAACAAACCTACGATGTTTTGACCGAAAAGAGAGTGGACCGCCCACTGTTTTCCGAACCGAAAACGTGGGAAAAATCCGTAACCGTCACCCCCAATCAGCCCAGCACCGTAAATTTCGTCGTCAGCGCCAAGTAAGACGAAGTACAAGAGTTAGTCGCCCTCGAATCACCTCATGTGGCGACAGCCACCGCGGCTGTCCAAGCGAAGCCGAAGGCGAGCGCCCCCAGTCCATGTAGGACGGACACTCTTGTCCGTCGCCTTTGACCCTGGTTTTGACTCTAGCCCTTGACCCCAGCCACGCTTGGATTCTAAGAATGCTTCAGAAGAGAGAAACAGAAAAAAGAAGTGACTTCGCTTTAATCCGCGTGCATCCGCGAAAATCCGCGGCGAAAGAAGTTGCCCGTGTGTCGATCCTACCCGTGCCGCCGATACAGCACCGCAAACTCAAAACCCGCATTCGCCGGAAACAATTCCGCCACTTTCCTCAACCGCTCGGCTAGAGCCGAAGGCGCCAGCAGCGGATAATCCCGCTCCCGCAGATCCCGGTAATCCACATCCAGATACAGTGACAGCAAATAAATCGAAATCGTATCCGCGAACGTAGCCTCGAAATATTCGTTCTTATAGCGCTCCGCATCCGGCCCATCGGTCGTAGCCAGTTTCCGCGCCTCAAACGCATCCAGAGACGTCTCGCCGCGAACCCCCGCTTCCACCTGGCTCCACGCCAGCTCGCTGAAGTCGTGCGACACTCCCGCCCGCTCCACCAGCCCGTGCCCTACATTGATATAAAACTCAAACGCCACCGAAAACTTGTCATCCATCAGCCGCGTCGAAATAAACACGCACTGCGAATCTCCCAGATTCAAGTTGCGATGGCAAACCGCATTATCGCTGAGCGCCACATCATAGCGATCGGCGATCACCGTCTCTTCGCCCTGGCTCACTGCCAGCGGCACAAAATAATAAGCCTTGCGCTCGAGGGCCGACGCCACTTTCCCCGGCACCGCCGCAATCATCCGTTCCAGGTCAAACGAATTGATCGCCGTCTCGCCCGCCACGGCATAGCAAATCCCATTCGCCGCCTGCGAAACCGGCGTCACCCGCACCACTTCCGCCGGACTCCGCGTAATCGCTGGCGCCGCCTGTGACATGATGACTATCTTATACCCCAGCAAGTGCAGGGCGGACACTCCTGTCCGTCGCTTCTGACTTCAGATTTTGACCCTAGCCCTTGACTCCAGAAACATCACCTCAACTCATGTGGCGACAGCCGCCTCGGCTGTCCAGCAAAGCGAAGCGAGCGCCCCATCTTCCCAACCGTCGCCCGCCTTTCCCAGCACAATTCATATTGCGGCCATGTTGCAGACATGTTGCGATTTTCGCCGCACGCTCTTCCAGAGCGATCCTAGTAGAATTCCCTTGATACCCATGCCGCCCCATCACACCCCACGCTGGTATACCATCCCCGTCCGCGTGTTTCTCGCAACTTTCATCGGCACCCTGCTCTGCTTCGCCGTGACCCTGCTCTTCGCCATCCTCGGCACCGTGATCACCGCCAGGCTGCGCAGTGTCCATCCCGACATGCGCATCGCCTACCGCTACATCGCCGCACCCGTAGCCGCAGTAGCCGGCACCGTAATCTTCGTGCTCTCGCTAATCATGGAAATCCGCCACTACCGCCAAACCAAAGCCCTGGCCACCATCGAACGCATCAGCTAAGAATGTTCCGGTTGCAAGCCACCACAACCCCTGTGGCGACGGGCGCCTCGCAAGCCTGCCCTGAGCGAAGCCGAAGGGTCCAAGCGAAGCCGAAGGCGAGCGCCACATTTTCCCGGAAGCCGCCTGCTCGATGTAAGCACCGCCCCCGCCCCACTCCCCGCAAAAGCTACAATACCCCATGCCCCGCATCGCCATCCCCCTGCCCCACTCCTCCGACCCCGAATACGCCGAGCGCGCCATCCCGCAATACGAACAAGCCATCACTCAGGCCGGCGGCGACCCAATCCGCATCCCGCTGGATCAAACTCCAGCAGAAATAAAAAAACTCATCGCCACCTGCGACGCCGTCCTCCTCCCCGGCAGCAAAGCCGACGTCGATCCCGCAAAATTCCGCGCTCCCCGCTCGCCGCACACCGCCCCCGCAAACGTCGCTCGCAACACGGTCGACGACCTCCTCCTCGCAGACGCCTACCGTCACCGTAAGCCCATCCTCGGCATCTGCTACGGACTACAAAGCCTCAACGTCTTCCGCTCCGGCTCCCTGCTCCAGCACATCCCGGATTTTCTGCCAGAAGAATTACGCGCCCGCGTGGACCACGAAGCAGGAAAGAAAGTAGCCATCGCCCACACCGTCGAAATAGAAACCAATTCCAAGCTGGCAGAAATCCTGCGTAGAGACACGGCGTCACCTCATGTGGAGGAAGCTGCCCCAACTCATGTGGCGACAGCCGCCTCGGCTGTCCAGCGAAGCGGAGCGAGCGCCAATTCTTCCCAAACGCCGCCCGCGAGAGCCGTTCCGCCCCCATTGCCCGAGAGCAGCCCGAAAGCCCCCGGCCAAGCCACCCTGCTCCTCCCCGTAAACTCCTCCCACCACCAATCCGCCGACACGATCGGTGAAGACCTCCGCATCGCCGCCCGCTGCCCCACCGACGGCATCATCGAAGCCGTAGAAGGAACGTCGCCGGATCATTTCGTCTTAGCAGTCCAATGGCACCCCGAACGCTCAGTCGACGAAGACGAATCCTCGCGCGCCATCTTCCAAGCGTTGGTAGAGGCCGCAGCAGAACGTTACAAGCAACTAACCGCCGAGTCCGAAAAAGCAAAGTGAGGATTGTCGCGCTGGAAAGAAGAATCAAACAATCCAATAGAAGAAGAAAAGAAGAAACTAAAAGAAGAAAAAGAAAAATCCGCGAAGATCCGCGTACCTCCGCGGCGAAAAGACTGTGACTTTCTTACCTCTTCTTCCGCTGCCGCGCTACTTTCTCCAGCAGCACCACCACATGCGCCAAAGCCGCATTCTCCAGATTCAACCCCTCCGGAGTCTTCGCCTTCAGCCCCACGCAATCCCCGCGCACCCCCAGCAACTCCGCCACCCGCGCCCGAATCGCCGCCGCATGCGGACCAATCTTCGGCGCAGCCAGAATCAGACTGGCATCCACATTCGCCACCCCGTACCCCGCGTCCCGCACCCGCTTCAGCGCCTCGCGCAAAAAAATCACCGAGTCCGCGCCCTTCCACTTCGCCTCTGAGGGCGGAAACAGCGCCCCAATATCCGGTGCCGCAATCGCCCCCAGCAACGCATCCGTAATCGCATGCAGCAACACATCGCCATCCGAATGCCCGCCCAGGCCTTTGTCATGGGGCAGGGTGATTCCGCCAATCTTCAGAGGAATCCCGGGGCGAAATTCGTGCGAATCAAACCCATACCCAATTCTCAAGCGCAACCCCTAACTCGCCGCGGATTCACGCGGATCAACGCGGATCTTTTTTCTCTCATTCTCATAAGCCAGCCGCCGAAATTGAGCCTTAACACCAAATTCAACAGCAACCCAACCTCGATATCTGTAGCGCGCAAATAGTTCAATAGCTGCTTTTCATGAGCCTGTTCGATCGTGCGAGCCGCCTTGAGCTCAATCAAAACCTTCCCCTCAACCGACATGTCAGCACGAAAATCTCCAACAGCCTGGCTGCGGAACCAGACAGACACAGGCCCCTGTCTTTCCGTTTTCATGCCAGCTTCGGAGAAGGCGAGCGCGAGGGCCTGCTCGTAAACGCTCTCCAGAAATCCATGCCCCAATTCGTTGTAAACATCGTAGAACACTCCAATTATCCGTTCAGTAAGCTCCCGATGTTTAAGCTCTTCAGCCAGCATTTCGCTCTATCCGCGAGAATCCGCGCAAATCCGCGGCGAAAAGGTTTTCTATTCCCCTAAATAAAACTCCGCCAGTTCCATATCCCCTGGAGACGTGATCTTGATATTTCTAGGTGAGCCCATGACGACGGCGACTTCGTGGCCGCTGCGCTCGGCGAGCGAGGCCTCGTCGGTTCCGGTGAAACCGTCGGCAGCGGCTTCATCGAAAACTTTCTTGATCACGCCATAACGAAAGCCCTGCGGAGTCTGGGCCAGGACAACTCCTGCGCGGGGGATGGTGGCTTTGACGATCGCCCCCTCGGCGGTCCGCTCCACCTGTTTCACCGTATCCACGGCCGGCAGCCCGGCAATCGCCGCGCCATATTTCTTGGCCGCCTCAATCACCGCCCCAATAATCTCCGCCGTCACAAACGGACGCACCGCATCATGCACCAGCACAATGTCATCCGCCGCCGCCGAAACCGCGTTCAGCGCATGCTCCACCGACTGCTGCCGGTGCTCCCCGCCCACCACCAACTCCACCTTTTTCTTCAAGACATCTTTTGCTTCGCTCTCCAGCCGCGCCCGGAATCCCGCAATCTCATTCTCCCGCAGCGCAATCCAGATCTCGCTCACCGCCTCGACCGCGGCAAACTTCCGCAGAGTATGAATCAGAATCGGAGTCCCGCCCAGTTCGGTGAATTGTTTGGAAGGAATCGGCTGCGCCTTACTCTTGGCGCCCGGCATGGGACCCATGCGCGTCCCCAGCCCCGCCGCCGGAATAATCACAATTACCTTCATAGCGGCCTGCAAGTATACGAGCGCAAAGCCGGGAGTTCAAATTTAGCGGAGAGGTTCGACGGGGATTAAAAAAAGTCCCCACCCCTCGCAAAGGACGCGAGAAATGGGGCACCCACGGTTTCCTGGCTGCTGCCGGCAGCCTTACTTCGGCTGCCGAACGATTCGCAGATAGGGCTTTGGCGACTTCCAACCTTCCGGATATTTCTTTTGCGCATCTTCGTTCGACACGGATGGCAGGATGATGACGTCCTCGCCCTGTTTCCAGTTCACAGGCGTGGCGACTTTGTGCTTGGCGGTAAGCTGCATGGAGTCGATCACGCGCAGAATCTCGTCGAAGTTGCGGCCGGTGCTCATCGGATAACTGAGTTGCAGCTTCACTTTCTTGTCGGGACCAACGACGAACACGGTGCGCACCGTGGCATTGTCGGCGGCAGTGCGGCCTTCGGAAGTGTGTCCGCTCTCCGCTGGCAGCATGCCGTAGAGTTTGGCGATCTTCAGTTCCGGGTCGCCGATCATCGGATAATTCACTTTGTGCCCCTGGGTTTCCTCGATGTCGGCGGCCCACTTGCCATGGCTGGTGACGGGGTCCACGCTCAGGCCGATGATTTTGGTGTTGCGCTTGGCGAATTCGGGCTGCAGGCCGGCCATGTAGCCGAGTTCGGTGGTGCATACGGGGGTAAAGTCCTTGGGGTGTGAAAACAAAACGGCCCAGCCGTCGCCAATCCAATCGTGGAAGTGAATGGTACCTTGCGTGGTCTCGGCGGTGAAGTCAGGGGCTGTGTCGTTGATGCGGGGAATGCTGGCTGTCGCAGTTGCGGTCTCGGTAGGCATGTTCTTTTCTTCTCCTCGTGAATTCAATTTTTGTTGCGAAAGCTGGTCCGCAGCAGCTTTCAAATCCGGGCGATCTCCGCTGAAAACGAAAACCCACCCGGTTTGCTGCGGGTGGGTTGATAGGAACTCTCGCTGACCCTGTTACCCACACCGCGGCGCGTGCATACAACAACACAGACAGCCGCTGAAGGCAGGGTTAAGCACGTAGTCAGGATAAAAGGCCGGTTCGTCCGGTGTCAAACCGGCGGCGACCGGCGGATTTCACCAGACGGGGAGAGGATTCCTGACCCCCGGCCCCTGATCTCTGGCCACTGCTTTCCAAACGCGCTCCGTCTCAAAACAATCCACCTCGAGCGCGCCATTTCACCGTGGTAATTTCGCCACACTCGCTGCCGATATTTCGGCATTTTCCCATAAACCGCTCCCGATAAACGGCTTACCACCGATCCACTTTTTGGCGCTTTTCCACAGGTGTTCCTGAAGGAACACTTTTGCAAATCGCAGTTGTGTTCCTTCAGGAACATTTTGTCAGTCCGGGGCATCCAGACCGTCATCAAAACCTTGGCTTTAAACACGATTCTGGGGGGAGCAATTCTTGTGAGCGGACAGGTACGACGACTGGCGATGGCACAGTGGGACGTTTTTTCTTCGCGGCCTCTGGAAGGCAACTCGCTGGCAGTGTTCTTCGATGGCCGCGGGTTGAGCGACGCGGAGATGCAATCGATCGCCAAGGAGATGAACCTTTCGGAGACTACTTTTATTCTGCCCAGGGACCGAGA
The DNA here is from genome assembly GCA_963719575.1 of uncultured Acidobacteriaceae bacterium. GTDB lineage: Bacteria > Acidobacteriota > Terriglobia > Terriglobales > Acidobacteriaceae > Sulfotelmatobacter. Next base: position 367,639 of record CAVRCN010000009.1, on the reverse strand, counting down.
CGGCGATGCGGCCGCGGGTCAGACAGAAATGGAGCGCGAGCGCGGCGTGCGCGTCAGAATTTTTACCGTGCAGGAAGAACTGCCGTTTGCCGGGCATCCCACGCTGGGCACGGCTTTCGCATTGCGTGGCCAGACCGGCGCGCGCGAAGTCAAATTGAACCTGAATGTGGGCACGGTGCCGGTGCGTTTTGAGGACGGCGCCGGGCAGTCGGTATTCGCCGAGATGACGCAGATGGATCCGGTCTTCGGCTCCTCGCACTCTCGCGAAGCAGTGGCCCAGGCAACCGGACTGCGAGTTGAGGACTTCGACGACTCTGTGCCCATCCAGACGGTTTCAACCGGACTGCCTTACACAGTGACGCCGCTCAAGTCGCTGGCGGTGATGCAGAATCTGCGCCTCGACATGAACCGGGCGGCTGAGTATCTGGCGAAGACTGACGGCAAGTTTTTTTATTTTGTGACTCGCGAAACCGAAGACCGCGAAGCCCGGCTCCACGCGCGCATGCTTTTCTACAACGGCGAGGATCCCGCAACCGGCTCCGCCGCCGGCTGCACCGCGGCGTGGATGGTGGCGCACGGCGTGGCCAAACCCGATGAGCACGTCATGATCGAACAAGGCCTGGAAATGAAGCGTCCGAGCCGGATTTTCGTGCGGGCATCGCGCAAGGACAACCTCGAAAACACGCGGGACAATAACCGGATAGTTAACGTCCGCGTCGGCGGCAATGCGGTGGAGGTTTTGCGCGGAGAAGTTTTTCTGTGAGCAACCTTGCGCAAACGGCGGAAAACAGTGCGGCGCACGAGCGCGGGGAAAGAGCAATGGCCAGAAAGTCTCATTAGCGTCGGCGGCACTTTACAGCCGCTCGCCCGAGCCGTTAGCATGCAGATCGCTCTTACATTCTTCATATAGAGAAAACCATCCGCTGGCGTGCGATTTCTTTTCACGGCCCGGCGGATTGCTAAAGGATTGATGAAGCCAAAGCGCACTATCCTGTGTGTCGACGACAACGAACAATCGCTCTCCCATCGCAAGATCATGCTGGAAACCCGGGGCTACCGCGTGGTGAGTTTTTCGCGCGGAGAAGAAGCGCTGGCGCGGTTCCGGCAGGGAGGCATTGACCTGGTGGTGACCGACATGGCGATGCCCGGGCTCGACGGCCCGCAGTTGATCGCTGCCATCAAGAACCTGTCGCCGCAGACGCCCGCCGTGCTGATCTCCAGCAAAGTGCGAATCTACAGTCACGAATCACAGGCCGACGTGTTCCTCACCAAAGGCATGTACGCGCCCGCGGACTTGCTGGAACGCATTCGCATCCTGCTGGTACGAAAGCGGGGTCCGAAACGCATGCAGCAGCGGCCCGTACAGGCATCATCGCAGGCCGGCGCAGCCTGAGATCGCCTGGCATAGTTTTTTTACAGTGAGGCGGTAATAAGCATAGCGCGCTGGTGGAAACTCCTGGTCAGGCCGCGGGTGGCGCTGGTCGGCATGGGGTCCTTCGACTGCGTTGTTGTTCGCTTCGCGAACAACAACTTCGCTCAGGATGACAAGAGTGCTTTATCGGCCGTGCCGCCAGCGGGCTGGCTTCGTGTAAGATCGTGCGTGGGCATGGCCGGCGCATTTATCGAAGCGAAAGAACTTCGTAAGACCTACCACATCGGAAAGATCGAGGTTGAGGCTCTCCGAGGCATCTCCTTCAGCGTGCAGAAGGGGGAGTTTGTCAGCGTGGTGGGGCCTTCGGGCAGCGGCAAGTCGACGCTGTTCTACCTGCTCGGCGGACTCACCCGCGCCGACTCCGGCAGCGTAGTGCTCGATGGAGACGATTTCGCCGCGCTCTCCGACAGCGAGCGCACCCGCATGCGCAAGCGCAAGATCGGGTTCGTATTCCAGAAGTTCAACCTGCTTCCGACTCTCGATGCGCGGTCTAATATCGCCATCGCGCAGGAAATTTCGGGCAATGGCGCGGGCGATCCGGCGCATTTCAATCGCATCACCGATCTGCTCGGGCTCAGCAAGCGTTTGATGCATAGGCCGGCGGAACTCTCCGGCGGGGAACAGCAGCGCGTGGCTTTGGCGCGAGCGCTGATCAACAAGCCGGCGGTGGTGCTGGCCGACGAACCCACGGGCAACCTGGATTCCAAGAACTCGGAGATCGTGCTGGGAATGCTGCGGCAATCGAATCAGGAATTAGGGCAGACGGTCCTGATGATCACGCACAATCCGGAGGCGGCGAAGTACGGAGACCGGATCATCCACATGCGCGACGGGCAGATCGTGAGCCCGGAAGAAGACCCGCAGTGGGCGCCACACTGACGCGTTCGCCCCGGTGAGTCACGACGCGGCTTTGCCGACGTCGTGCTCCGCATGCGCCTGCTTTAAGTGCGCGTCGAACTGCTGTTGCAGCGACTTTGCGTATTCTTCGCGGTCGGGGCGGTGGCTTCCGGTGCTGGCTTTAAACTTCACGCCGGCACATGCGGTGCACTCGGCTTCCACCGGGATCGTCCCAAGCCACTTGGTGCCGCGGAGCGACGGTTTCTTAGTTGACATGGTTCGCCAAAAGAATACACCGCTAGTTCGCTGGACCTTCGGCAGGAGCGGTTGGCGTTGCGCGTTGCTCCCGCGGAACGCGTCATTTATAATTGCAAATGTTGAGCGGGAGTAACTCAGTGGTAGAGTGCGACCTTGCCAAGGTCGAAGTCGCGGGTTCAAATCCCGTCTCCCGCTCCAGATTCCTTTGATGTGGAACTCCTCCCGATGGACTTTTTCCGCCCGGAAAGCTAACGTAGGGACGAGGGGCGCGGTACCCAAGTGGTAAGGGAGAGGTCTGCAAAACCTTTATGCGTCGGTTCGATTCCGACCCGCGCCTCCAAATCTTCTGTCGTTTCGTAAGCCTCAGCTGTGAAACCTCTCGGTGAATTTCCTCGCTGCGAATCTTGCTCCACGTCAATGACCCGCGACGCGAGTCAACTGGCCGATGAAAACTCCGTAGGGCTCCAGGGAAACTTCGTCGCCCTTGGCGGAAGACTTGCCGGTCGCTACCAAGCTCTTCGCCGATGAGAAGCCGTTGTGCTTGAGTTCGAAATTTACTTTCTTTGGCGATCCCGACATGTTCAGAGCCACCAGCACCACGTCGTCCTTGTAGGCGCGCAGGTAGGAAAGAACATCCTGATCGCTTTCATTCAGGGCTGCGTAGCTGCCATCGAGAAGCGCTCTGCTGGTGTGGCGCAGCTTGAGCACGCTTTTGTAGAACTCGAGCACTGAGTTCGGATCTTTGGACTCGTCTGCAACGTTGTGGGTTTTGTAGGTCGGGGGGACGGGCAGCCACGGAGTGGCGGTGGAAAAACCTGCGTTTGCGCTTTCGTTCCACTGCATGGGGGTGCGTTCGCCATCGCGGCCTTTTTCTTCGGGCCATCCGGTGCGGCCGATGGGATCTTTCACGTCTTCCTTGCGGGTGGGAGGAGTGGTCTTCATGCCGATTTCTTCGCCGTAGTAGATGATGGGCGTTCCACGCAAGGTGAGGTAGAGAGCGGCCATCAGTTTTGCGATCTGATCGTTGTGCTTGCCGTCGCCGTAGCGGTCGTAGGAGCGCACGATGTCGTGGTTGCTGATCACAAATGTTGGCCAGCCAGAAGCCGAATCTACGGCGGCGATCTGCTTGCGGAATTCGGCGGGCGACAGTTTGTTGACGGTGGTGAAAAGAAAATCCATGGGCAACTGCAGTTCGTCTTTGCCCTGGCCGTAGTAGCGGTTGAGTTCGGCAATGTCGGCGGTCCAGGTTTCGCCGATCAGCACTGCGTTGTTTTCGTCCGCGACTTTGCGCAAGCCGCGGAGAACGTCGTGGACTTCGGGCAGCTTGGTGTTGTATTGGTCTTTTTCAAAGGGATCGCCAAAGTGATTCCTGCCGGGCTTCTCGATGGGATTATCGCGCAGGTTGGGATCTTCGAACAATGTGTCGACCGCATCCAGACGGAAACCGGCGACGCCGCGGTTGTACCACCAGCGCGTCACGTCGAACATCGCGTCTTTCACGGCGGGATTGCGCCAGTTCAAGTCCGGCTGCTGGGCGTAGAAATAATGGTAGTAATACTGATTCGTCGTGGGATCGAACGTCCACGCCGAGCCGCCGAAAGTCGAGAGCCAATTGTTGGGAGGCTCGCCGGGTCCCTTGCCATCGCGCCAGATGTACCAATCGCGGTGCTCGGAGGTGCGCGAGGATTTGGAGTCGAGGAACCACTTGTGCTGGTCGGAAGTATGATTCACGACGAAGTCGAGGATGATGCGGATGCCGTGTTTCTTCGCTTCAGTGGCGAGAACGTCGAAGTCGGCCAGCGTACCGTACATGGGATCGATGTTTTCGTAATCGGAAACGTCATAGCCGAAATCGACTTGCGGCGAAGGAAAGCACGGGGAAATCCAGATGGCGTCTACGCCCAGGTCTCTGAGGTAATCCAGTTTCGAGGTGATGCCCTTCAAGTCTCCGACGCCATCGTTGTTGCTGTCGGCGAAGCTGCGGGGGTATAGCTCGTAGAAAACCGCGTGCTGCCACCATGGATGGCCTTCAGCGTCCGCCACGCTGGGCGCGGTTTGAGCGGCGGCGGTGGCCAACAGAACGCAGAGGGCAGCTACCAGCAACGGCAACCTGTTCGTCGTTTTTTCCATGTTCATAAATGCCTCCCGCCAAAATCTCTACGGCTTGCCGAAACGAAAGACGATCGTGTGGCGTTGATAGTCTTCGCCAGTTCCCGCGATCTCGAGGTGAATCTTTCCCTCGCTGAGCACCGCGCCGTCAATCGAACTGATCTGCGAGGGATTCCAGGCTTCAAGGTTGTACTGCGTTCCCGGCAACCCTGAGACTTCGACCGTCAACTGAGTTCGAGATGGATTCCACGATTCGGAGAGTACGCGCAGTGCGCGGCTGGCGCTGCCGAGCGGCGGGAGTTCGTTCGACTGCGACAATCCGAAATCATTTTTCACGCGGATCACCACGCGGTTGGGACCGGCGTGCGCGGGGAAGCGCACGGATACGTGCTGGTCTTCGTCACCGCTCGCCTGCAGTTTGAAAGGCAACGGGCGGCCGTTCGACTCGACGCCGACTACGTGCGCGCGCGGGCTGAGAGCTGGGGAGAAATTGACCCAGCAATCTCCCGCGCCAGTGGAGTTGGTCTCGAGCACGATGCTGTCTGGCGTTTTGTGATATTGAAAATCGACGGCGATTGGTCCCGCGTGAACGTTATGAATGGCGAATGAAGTCCAGTCGGCGGGCACGTGCGGAGCCAGCGAGATCGTGTGGTTTGCTGCGTCGACCTGCAATCCGAAAAGGCCGCGCAGAATCGGGCTGATAACCATGGCCGCGGACCAGATCTGGTGCGGCGAACTGGTGGAGAAAGATTGGTAGTAATCGCCGGACAGGACTTCCGTGAAATGGCCGAGCGAGCCGTCGAGAGCCAGCAGCGCGTTTGCGCGCAGGTTGAAGTAAGCGGGCAGCGAGCGGTGATATTTGTATTCTCCTACGGAGGCCCAGCCCGTGAACAGCGGCCAGACCGAACCGAAGTGATAGCCAGACCCGTCGTAGGATTTGGAGTGAGACGAGATGATGCGCATGCCCCAATCGGTTTCGTGCTCGGCCTCGGAGAGTTGCGTGATCATCTGATCGGCGTGGCCGGGATCGGGCAAACCAAACCACATGGGAACAGTGGCCAGCACGCTGGCTTCGTCGGATCGTTGGTTGTTCAGGGTCAGGGCGAACGCATAAATCTTTTTTTCTGGAGACCAGAAACTTTGGTCGAGAAGAGTACGCTTCTGGTCGAACTCTGCGGCCAGTTGTTTTTTCAGATCATCTTTGCCTGCGAATCCGGCCAGGCTGGAGAGAGCGCGTAGAGCCTCAACTCCCAGCCCAGCCTGGTAGAACTCGTTCTTGACCGGCAACAGCGGACCACCCTCGACCCAGCCGTGGCCAACTCCGGCATTTTGCGCGAGGCCCTGCGCGTCGTAGGTGGAACGCAGGAATTGGTATGCCCTCCAGGCGTTGTCCCAGTGGTCGCGAAGGAACGCGAGGTCGCCGCTCTGCGCCACGTAATCGTTCATCGCAATAATGAAGAGTGGCGTGGCATCGGCGGACACGTATGGATAGGGATAATCTTTGAACCAGGGCACCAGACTCGCGCTCTGCGAAATCTCGTGCGGAACTTTGCCGTCCGCGCGCTGGTATTTGCTGATGAACTCAAGGGCGGTGCGGGTGGTCGAATAGTCTCCTTCGGCGTTTAAAGCGAACGAGGTCCACAAGGAATCGCGGCCGAAGAACCAGGCGAATCCCGGACGCTGGCTGGTGCCGGAAGTTCTGTAACCTGCAACCAGGCCGGTTCCGAGATAAGGATTGTTTACCAATCCCTGGATGGTGCTGATGCGCGCCCAGTCGTAGGCCTGCTGCAAGGTGGCGTCAGGAAGTTCGAGACTGACGGTTTGCGTGAGATAGTTTCGGTAGTAGTCGGCGGAATCGCGCAGCAGGTCCGCGTAGGAAGACGAGAGGCGCTGATAAGTTTTGCTCGCGTCCGCGATGCCGGCAACTGATCCTGCGATTACCAGGAGCCGGGTTTCGTGTCCCTTCGGAGTGACGCCCAGGCGGAACGAGTTCTCATTGGAAGATGAATAATTTGTTTCGTAGGACTCGTGTGCGTCCTGCGCGGTGGGAGAGCCCAGGATCGCGGCAAACTTTCTGGTTTCTTCGCCGAAGACGAAGGCGCGGCGCTTGGGGTCCCAATCGACGTCGGTGCCGCCGATGGCCGCCGGCCATTCGAGGGCAAAGTCCGCGATGAAGGCGGCTTCGATTTCCAGCGGTTGTTCGGTTTCTATGTCGAACAGGATCACGGCTCCCGATTCGTGCACCGGAACGAACAGTGTTTCACGCACGCGAAACGAATCGCCCGCGTAGAGCAAGGTCGCGGACTCAGGGCGCACCACCAGAGTGCGCGACAGACTTTCCGCGGGTAAGGCGCGGTCCCCGGAGTGGAAGGTCAGATGCAAGCCGCGAAAAATCTTCAGCGGATAGACCCACGCCTCCATGCGTCCAGACTCGTCGCCGAACAAGGCTGCGCGGGTGCCGACCACGGGGAGGAACTCCCAGGAGCGAACGGTTCGCGACAACTGTGGAGCCGGTTCCTTACGCTGCGCGAGTAGAGAGGCGGAGAACACAAGAAGTAAGAGGAATAGAAGCGCTAGGTGCTCGAAACCGAATCTAGCGCGGCGCCGCGCGGGGCGCGAATTTCTGTTGGCGTTGAACTGAACGGTTGCGGCGGGTGGATGGAACCGTCGCAGGCTTGCGCCGGAGCTTGCTGAATGAAGGCTCACGACAAGAAAGGAGAAGCAGCGGCGAATTCTAGCACGACCTGCGCCGTAGCATTGGTGATCACCGAGATTTAAATCTGCAACACGACGGGATTGAGCTTGGTTATTGAATTGAAGGTGCTTCTGCGACGCCGACGTAGGTGTCGGCTCCGCCATAGTAGAAAAGTTCGCGGCCCTTGAAAAGCGCGTTGCCTTCCACGAAAACCACGTTGGGGACTTGTCCAACTTTTTCCCATTCTTTTTCTGGAGAGAAGACCGGCTTGTCGGTGCGCCAGATCAGACGCCGAGGGTCGTTGCGGTCGAAGACGGCGATACCGGTGCGGTATGTGAGCTTGTCATCGGCACCGTTGTAGACGAGATAAATTCCGTGCGGGGTTACGATGGGAGGCGGCCCAGGTTCCGCGACGCGAGAATCGAATTGACCTTCCCGCACAGGCAGCACGGGAGAAGTTGTCGCCTCTGTCCAGTGGATGAGGTCGGTGGAATAGGCGAGGCCCGTCTGATCTTTGTTGTCGGCGGTCGTGCCCAGGAAATACATCCAGTATTTCCCGCTAATCTTTTCCGGTATGATCGCGCCCGACTTGGTCCAGCGTACGTTCCAGTTTCCTCGATATGCGGGAAGGATGATGCCCCGGCGCTGCCAGTGAATGAGGTCTCGTGAGGTTGCGAGGCAGAGCTGTGCGTCTTTCTTGTTGTAGGCGGTGTAGGTGAGGTAATAGACGTCGCTGAACCGGACATTGCTGAACTGAACCAGACGCGGGTCTTCGACGCCGCCGTCTTTTTCGTAAGGCTCTGTCGGCGAAAACACGGGCTGGGCGCGCCGCGTAAAGTGCAGGCCGTCGTTGCTCTCGGCGTAGCCGAGTCGCGAAGTGCCGTGCTTATCCTGGGCGCGGTAGAGCATGATGATTTTGCCGCCGCGCACTACGACCGCCGGGTTGAACGTACCGGCTGATTCCCAGCCGTCGCCTTCTGGCGAAGTAAGCGGCGAGATGACTGGAGTATCGGACACGCGAAGCCAGGCTCCCGACGGCCAACTTGCGCTATGCTGAAGATTCAGCGTCAGGAGCAGCGCCAGAAAACCGGACCAGCTGGCGTGATGATTGAAGCGGATCATTTGCGAAGCGACCTGGTGCGATGGTCCGAATTGCTCAACTGCTACTAACGAAGGCACAGCTGTGAACGGCGGCGCAGCCCCCAGCCGCCGTATTAAGTACGATGAGTGCTCTCCGATTCTCGCGCACCCTGCTGGTTCTGGCAACGACTTGGGGCACGTTCTTCGCCGCATCTGCGATCGTGCATCCTGCCCCGCTTGCAGCGCAGACGAAATCTGCCGGAGGCGCCGCTGCGACGGCGTACGAGTCCGGTCGCGCCGCCTGGGAGCGTGGCGACGTTGTGACCGCGCACGAAGCTTTCGCGAAAGCCGTGCGGCTCGATCCGCGCAGTGCTGATGCGCAGAACATGCTCGGCCAGGTGCTGTTGCAGCAGGGGCAGGTCGATGACGCGATCGCGCATTTTCGTGTGCTGGTGAAACTGCGTCCTACTCTAGCCGTCGCGCACGCTTACCTGGGTCAGGCTCTGGAAGCCAAGGGATCGCTGGACGAAGCGGTAGCCGAATTTCGACTCGCCGTGCAGTTGGCGCCGAAGACTCCACAGGCTCACGAGGCGCTGGGACGCGCGCTTAGCCTGCAGCAGAAGACCGACGAGGCTGCCGCGGAAATCAAAGAAGCGATGAGGCTGGCGCCGGAGCGGCCGGAGTATCACGATGAAATGGGCGCGCTCTGGGCGCAACAATCGAAATTCGCGGATGCGGAAAAAGAATTCCGCGAAGCTGTGCGCCTTAACTCAGACTATGAGCCGGCTTATTTACATCTGGGTGTGGTGCTCGCGAGTGACGGCGAAGCGAAACCGGCGCAGGATTCGCTGGATCAGGCCATCAAACTGAATCCCAACGACGCCATCGCCTGGTACCAGCGCGGACTTCTGGAGCAGTCCGCGCAGCCCGACGAGGCTCTCCGCTCTTTTGAACGCGCCGCTGCGCTGAAGCCTGATCTCGCGGCGGTGCAAACGAGCTTCGGCCTTTTGCTGCAGCGGCGAGGCGATGTGGAACGGGCGGTGACTGCGTTCTCCAAGGCAGTGGAACTCTCACCGTCCGACCCGGAAGCGCATAACAATCTGGCGCTTGCGCTGGTGCAGCGAGGTGGAGCGGATGCGGCGATCAAGGAATTTCAGCGAGCTCTCCAGTTGCGCCCCGCCGACGCGGGATTTCTGCAAAATCTGGGCACGGCTTATTTGCAGAAGACGGATTTCGATGCGGCAGCCAGCCAGTTTCGCGCAGCTTTGATTCTTGATCCGCAACGCGCGAGTTTGCACTACGATCTGGCGCTGGCACTCAAACTGAAAGATGACTTGCCGGCCGCAATCGCCGAGTGGAAGGAAGCCATTCGCCTCGACCCCAAGTTGGCCGATGCTCACTACAGCTTGGGAATTACGCTGTGGCAGTCGGGAGATTTTCCGGCTGCGGCGGAGCAGATGCGGCAAGCGATTGAGATTCAGCCCGATTACGCCGAAGCGTATTACATGTTGGGAACGATCCTGAAGCAGATGGGTAAGTTGCCCGAGGCCGCCGACGCGCTGAGGACGGCGACGCGGCTGCAGCCTGACTTTGCGGGCGCGCATACCACACTGGCGTCGATCCTGCGTCAGCTCGGGGATTCCGCTGGAGCGGCCGCGGAAAGCAGGCTGGGCGCGGAAATCACGAAGGAGAAAAACAATCTGCAGGCGGCTACATTTGCCACGAATTCGGGCCGCCGCTTGCTGAGTACAGGCGACCTCGACGGTGCGATTTCGCAATTCCGCTCCGCCATTGATGCCATGCCCACCTACGCCACGGCGCACTACCAGCTGGGGTTGGCGCTGCGGCAAAAAGGGGATGCCGACGGGGCGAAGCAGGAGCTTCAAAAAGCTGCCGAGTTAGGGGAGCACGCGACCACGCCGTCGAATTAGTACAGGAGCGTTTCAGACTTGCATCGGCTGTCCAAAGTCGCGCGCATAGCTTGCTTGCTTCTCGCGCTGTCGAGCTTCGCATCTGAGAAATATCCGGCGCAGATCGAGTCGGCGAAATCGGTTGCCAGTGGCGAAAGCGGATCCGTCGGCAACGAGGCTTGCGCGCGCTGCCACGCGGCGACCTTCGAGTCCTACCAGCGCACTGCTATGGCCCACGCCAGCGGGCCGGCGATCGATACCGTGGCGAGCGACTTGGTGACCCCCGCGGAGTTCGATCACAAGCTTTCCGGCGTTCATTATCGTATCTACCGCGAAGGGGACCGCGTCTGGCTTAGCTACGATCGCGCTGGCGACGGTCGTCATGGCGACGATCGTGCGGGTGATCCGGCGCTCCACGGGAAAAAAGAATTGCTCTACTACATTGGTTCCGGACGGCGTGGCCGCAGCTATCTTTTCGAGACCGATGGTTTCCTGTTTGAGTCTCCGGTGAACTGGTACGCGAACAAACAAACCTGGGATATGGCGCCGGCGTACCAGTCGGCGCGCGAGATTCCGTTGAATCTTCCGGCCTATACGAGTTGCCTGCACTGCCACGTGAGCGGAATGCAAGCGCCGCTGAAGGGCACCGCCAACCGCTATCCGACTCCGGCGTTCACGCACAACGGAGTATCCTGCGAACGCTGTCACGGGCCCGGTGGCGCACATATAAATGCAGCGGCGCATGGGAACGACGGCGCAATTGTGAATCCCGCGAAGTTGAGCGCGGCGCGGCGCGACGAGGTGTGCATGCAATGCCATCTCGAGGGCAAGGTTGCCATCGAGCGCGCGGGGCGCCACGTTTACGAGTTTCGTCCCGGAGCGAAGCTCGCGGACTACATTCGCTATTTTGTGCTGGTAGGTGGACAGGGTGCAGGACTGGGCGCGGTCAGCCAGGTGGAGGCCCTGGCGCAGAGTGGGTGCAAGAAGAAGGCAGGCGATGCAATGTGGTGCGTCAGTTGTCACGATCCACACCAGTCTCCTGCGCCGGAAGAGCGGGTCGCGTACTATCGCGGGAAATGTCTGGCTTGCCACGGGGAGTCTTTCGCGGCCAAGCATCACGTCGATCGTCCGGATTGCACTGCGTGCCATATGCCTTCTTCACCCAGCACCGATGTGGCGCACACGCAGGTCACGGACCATCGCATTCCGCGGCGGCCGCAGATCTCACCGCAGCTTTTGCAGGACGTGGGCGAGCGTGGGCCGTCGCCGAAGTTAGTTCCGTTTCCTGGTTCGCAGGAGGTCGATCCCCGGGACCTGGCGCTGGCGTGGGAATCGCTGGTGGAGAGCGGGATGACCGCAGCTGAACCGCAGACGCAAAAACTGCTGGAGGCGGCGCTGAGGGGGTCTCCGAACGATCCTGCGCTTCTTGCTGCCCTGGGATACATCGAACAAAAGCACGGTGCCACGGAGGATGCGCGGGAACTGTACCAGCGCGCGCTTCGCGCCGATCCTGATTCGATTGACGCTGCAACCAACCTTGGGGTGATCGAAGCGCAGAAGGGGCATCTGCAGGATGCGGTCAAACTATGGCAGGATGCGTTTCAGCGAGCGCCCGATCGCAGCAGTATCGGCATGAACATGGCTCGCGCCTATTGCGACGCCGAAAAATACGATGAGGCGAGAAAGACTGTGGTTCAAGTGCTGGAGTTCAATCCGGATCTGGACTCAGCCAGAAAAATGCTGCAGGGGTTGAATCGCTCGCCAGCCAGTTGCCGCCCTTGATGGCTTGAGAACCATGGCGCGTCGCGCACGATTCGGTGCGCAAAGTGGCATGCACGAGATAGACAGCCGTTCATCGGTGCTCGTAGAATTTAGCCGGCGCTGCGCTTGTGGCGTTTCTATGCGTGATAGCAGTTTCGCGTCGTCCCCGGGTCGTTTCCTGTGCTGGATGCTCGCTGTCTTATGCTTCGTTTCCGTCGCGCTGGCGCAGCCAAGCGCCGTCGATCTCGATGGCAAAACGGTTGATCCGTTCGCTGCGGCAGCGGGCAAAATTGTGGTTCTGATTTTTCTTCGCAGAGATTGTCCCGTCTCTAGTCGCTATGCGCCAGCCATTCAGCAGATCAGCGCGCGATATGAGCGCGAAGCAAGTTTCTGGCTCGTCTATCCCGACAAGGAGGAGTCGGGGCAAACCATCCGGCAATACCTTTCAGATTACGGGTACCGGCTTCCGGCGCTGCGAGATCCGGACCACACGCTGGTGAAGCGGGCGCGGGTGCAGATTGCGCCGGAGGTTGCGGTGTTTGATCGCAAGCACCAACTGGTTTATGACGGACGAATTGACGACTGGTATGTGGCGCCTGGCCAGTCACGTCCGGCGCCCACGACGCACGAGTTAAGTGATGCGATCCAGGCTGCGCTGGCCGGCAAATCGGTGGCGAAAAGTGAAGTCAGGGGAGTGGGATGTTACATCTCGGACCTCGAGTGAATCGCGGAACACGAGGGCTGGATTGGTCTTTGGCCTCACGGTTGCCCACCTCACGGTTGCTTACCTCGTGGCAGTCGTTGTCACTCACTCTGCTGACTATTCTCAGTGTGGCCGCGGCGTCTGAATGGCCTGTAGCCCGCGCCGCGTCCGACCAAAAGCCGGCGGGACGCGAAATTACTTTCAATCGTGACATTGCTCCGATTGTTTTTCGCTCCTGCGCCACGTGTCACCAACCGGGGGAGGCGGCGCCGTTTTCGTTGCTAACTTATTCTGATGTGAAGAGACACGCGCGGCAGATTGCCGAGCTCACCGCGGCGCGGACCATGCCTCCGTGGCTTCCGGAACCGCAGAAGTTGAAATTTGCCGACGACCTGCGATTGTCCGAGGCTCAGATCAAGCTTTTTCGGGAGTGGTTCGATCAGGGTGCAATCGAAGGCGATTCTCGTGATCTGCCGCCAGAGCCGAAAGTTGCCGAGGGTTGGAGGCTCGGCACCCCGGACCTGATTCTTACGGCGGAGAAGCCACTGATTCTGCCGCCGCAGGGAATAGACACGTACTGGAATTTTATTTTTCACCTCCCCATCCGGCAGACACGTTGGGCAAAGGCGATCGAGATTCGCCCGGGCGACAAGCGCTACGTGCACCACGCCAATATTCTCGTGGATCGCGCCGGGTCGCTGCGCTCGCGCGAGGCCGCACCGGGGGCTGGATTCGGAGGAATGGAGATTCAGATTGAATCGCAAACGTTCGATCCCGACAGCCATTTGCTTTTCTGGAAACCGGGAACCGTTCCTTATGTGGAGCCCGAGGGAATGGCGGTGCGTCTGGACAAGGGCACGGACCTGGTTTTGAACACGCACTTGCAGCCGTCGGGAAAAACGGAAGTGATCCAGCCCAGCATTGGGATTTATTTCACGGACCATCCTGCGACGAAGCTGCCCATGCTTCTGCAGTTGGAGAATGACGCCAAGCTCAACATTCCTGCGGGACAAAAAGATTTTCTGGTAACAGACGCGTTCAAACTGCCCATCGATGTCGAGTTGCTGGCGATCTACCCGCACGCGCACTATCTGGGAAAAGACATTCAGGCGTATGCCACTTTCCCGGACGGCAAGAAAGAAACGCTCATTCACATTCCGCGGTGGAACTTGAACTGGCAGGCGGTATACCGCTATGAGGAACCGGTTCTGTTGCCCAAAGGCACGACCGTGAGTCTGCGGTACGTGTATGACAATTCGGAGGAGAATCCGTTGAACCCGAATCATCCGCCGGCGCGGGTGATGGGCGGCAACCGCTCGAGCGACGAGATGTGCCACTTGTGGCTGCAGGTTTTGCCGGTGCATTACGATCCCGCGCGTGGTGATCCGAGAATGGTGCTGCAGGAGGCTCTGGCCCGCCATAACCTGGAGAAAAATCCTGCCGACTTTGAGGCGCATTACAATCTCGCGGCAATGATGCAAGCGAAGGGCCAACTCGCTGACGCAACAAAACAGTATGAGGCCGCGCTGCATCTTCGTCCGGATGATGCAGCCGCGAACAATGCGATGGGGGCGGCGTTGCTGGCCGCCGGAAAACCCGATGAGGCGGTGCAGTATCTCTCGCGAGCGCTGCAAATCCGCCCGGATTACTTTGACGCTCATTACAATCTTGGGCAGGCTCTGGCTTCGCAAAATAACTTTGAGGATGCAGCGCTGCAGTTTCGCCTGGCCTTGCACGCCCAGCCCGATGACGCCAACGCTGAGGCGAATCTGGGATCGGCTCTGGCCGAGATGGGGCAATTCGCTGAAGCAAAATCACATTTCGAGCGCGCACTGCTGATCGATCCACATCTATCACTGGCAAAAGAGAATTTGGAGGAACTGCTGCGGGTCACGAACCAGCATTAGATTTGCTCGTTAGTCGAGGGATGCGGGTTAGGCGGCTCGAGCTTTTTCTCGACAGACTGGATCACGATGAAAGCAACGCATCACGGATTAGACCGGGACCGATTGGCTCGATGGATGTGGCTCGCAATGTTTCTGTGGGTTTGCGCGTCAACCGGACTCGCTCAACAGGCGGGGCAGGCCGATACATCGCAGAAGGCTTCCGCATCGCCCGCTCAAGTTGCGCCTGAGATCGTTCAGGCGCGCAAGCTGTCGGAGCAAGGCAAGTTCGACGAAGCGATTGCCGATCTCGAAGCCGTTGGAACCAGCGCCCCCGATACGAAGGGACTGGACCTGGAACTGGGCACGGCTTATTACAAGAAGGGCGACTTTCCTAAGGCGATCGAACATCTGAAGAAAGCCGCGGCCGCTGATCCCGGCAGTGGCGAAGCGGCGCAACTTCTCGGAATTTCTTACTACCTGGGCGGTCACCCGGCGGACGCGATTCCGCTGCTCGAAAAAGTTCAGGGCTGGCTTCCGCGCGCCAATGTGGATGCGGCCTACATTCTCGGAATCTGCTATATCCAAACCAAGGACTATCCGCAGGCGCGCAAAGCGTTCGCCAGAATGTTTGACGTGCCGCCGGACTCGGCTGCCAGCTATTTGTTTACGGCGCGCATGCTGTTCCGACAGGAATTTGATCCAGTGGCCGAAGAATATGCGCTGAAAGCCGCGGCTCTCGATCCCAAACTTCCGCTCGCTCATTTTCTGCTCGGGGAGTTGTATCTTTACAAGTCGCGGGTGCCCGAGGCGATTGCGGAATTTGAAAAAGAAATCGCGATCAATCCCGGGCACGCCCCCGCCTATTACAAGCTGGCCGATGCTTATTCGCGAATCCAGAAATTTGAAGACGCGGAACGGCTTCTGCAGCGCTCCATCTGGCTGGATTCGACCTCGACTGGACCGTACATCCTGATGGGAAAAGTTCTGGAGAAGAAAGGCGAATTCGAGCTATCCATCCGTGCGCTGCAGCGGGCGGCCAACATGGACCCCAACAACCCAACGACGCATCATCTGCTCGGACAAGCCTACCGCGATATGGGCAAGAAAGACGAAGCTGAGAGCGAACTGAAACTGGCGGAAGAGTTGCAGATGCGTCAGAATTCGCATCCGTAGTTAGTCCATAATATTCCGCTTGAGTTCAGATGGTCGGTGCGGCAGGAGGAATCGTCTTGCCTTCCGGAGCCGGCGCACTCTTTGGCGGTTTGTCTTTTTCTTCGGAGTCGACCGAAAAAAGCATGTAGCGATCAAAGCTGTGCCGGCGATAGTAGCGATGCTTGCGGAAATCGAAATAAATCTCCGCGCTTTTCGGCAGCCAGAGTGAAGTATTTTTTTTCGCGAACGGGATCGGCCCATATTCCACGATCTGATGTTCGCTCAGCAGTTGGATTTCCGGCATCGGCTTCACCATCTCCGATTCAATGCGCACAATCTGGAAGCTGTCCGCGGTGATCCAGGCGCGGCCTTTGAGCTTCACCGGATACACCCGATCGCCGACCTTGTAGCTGTGCATCCGGACCGGACGGTCGTCGCGCTGGCGGAAATGCAGGACCCACGTGGCCTGGCCGTACCAATCGCCCAGGCCTTCGCACGAAATCTCGAAGTTGTCGCGCATGTGGGGATGAAACACGAGAGCCAGCGCGGCAAAACCGGAGCTGGAAATCTGATCGGGATAGCCATCGAGATTCAGCTTGTCGGCGCGATATTCATTCACCGCAAGGAACCCGGGCTCAGACTCCGTAATGGATGCGACGTAATTGAATTTTCTGCTCTCGGTCCGCGTGGGAGTGCCAAACTCATCCAGCCGCTGATGCAACAAATCTTCGACCGCCGCAAAGCGAGCCAGATCCTGGGATAGTTCCAGCACTCGCTTGCCCGATTCTTCGATCACCCGCTCCGAGGGGCAGACAACGCCAGCGGCGAGAGCGGGCTTCATCTCGTCGACCCCTGGCGGCTGCCACGATCTCACCGACAATCCGGGGCGAGGAAGGGCAAGCAGCGGATCGATGCCGGAGAGCTTCGCCTCGGGATTCATTTCGGCCTTTACGCCAGCATTTGCTTCGCGCGAATTCGCTTCGGAATAAAGGGAACTGTGCGCTGGCGCGGAAGCAGAATCGCGCTCCTTGATCTCAGCGATCAAGCTGCGAACCTGCCCCGCAATGGGATGCCGCGGTGAGGCGTGCAGAAAAACATTCAGCGCCTGAATGCCTTCTTCATCGCGGCCCAATCCCAACAAAGCCTGACCAAGGACGAGCTGCGCGGGATTCGCCGCAGTCTTCCCCTTTTCGATTGCGGATTGTGCCTCGTCGCGCGCTTTGCCGTAATTCTCTTGTCGCAGATAGGCGTCGGCAAGCAAGTTATGCGGCAACCAGTTTTCCGCATCGGCTGCGATCGCCGACTCCAGAGCAGAGCGGGCCGCCGGATAGTTGCGCTGTTCGAGTCCAGCCCTGCCCAGCAGCGTGAGGGTCTGAACATTGTTGGGTTTCAAGGCCGCGGCAGTGCTCAAGTAATTTCCAGCTTGCGCATAGTCTTTCTTCTGGAAGTACAAATACCCAAGAAGGAAATTCAGCTCGGGGCTGGCGGGAGCCGATTTGAAGGCATCGTCCAATTGCCGCTCCGCTTCCTTGAGATTCCCAGATTTAAGCGCTGAGATCGCATGCTTGGTTTGTTTGCGCGCCTTCGGAGACATCACGCCGGCATCCACGTCCAGGTTGATGGCGGAAGGGTCCCGGTGCAGAACGATGTCCATCTCCAGCGGCCGCAGAGAGCTCATTACCTGCAGTTCTTTGTGCGCGCTGAAATAGCCGACTGCACTCACTTCTACGTCATAGCTTCCATACGGAACGTTCGCGAAGATGCCCTTGGATGTGTCCTCTGTGGTTTGCCAGATCGCGGTTTGCGCGCCCAGGTTTACCAGCTTGAGAAGCGCTTGCCGATCAAGATGAGTTCTGCTGTCTTCGGAGAACACGCTGAAGACGAGCACGCCGGTCCCGGGAGCAGTGTTATAGGACGTTGAAAAATCGCTCAGGGAGCCGGGATCGTTAAGAATGCCTGATCGTTGAGCTGATGCTGTCGCCGTCAGCAAGCCGAAGAGGGACACTCCGCAGACAAAGACCAGAGAAAGGTTCCCTCGGATGCGACAGCTGCGCGACATAAGATCGACGAAGTGTTCCACAGTGGAGCAGCGGGGTCAAAGGGATTCGCGAACAGCCACGAACCCCGGCGCGCCGAAAAATCGAAGACGCTCCCGTGGCTCCTGACCCCGAAATCAGCGTGCTCGGCTTCGCACTGCGATCAGATCTTCCTTCACCGGAACTCCGTGAGCTACCTTTACCCGCAAGAGAGCTTCGAACGGCTTCAGGTCACCGGGCTTCGAAACGCCGAGACGCTGTAACAACTCCGCCAGCGAATCTTCCCGGCAAACATACTCCACAGCCGCCTGGGTGCCGAACGTGGAATTCCCCGCCAAGATCAGGATGGATCGCTCCGGGTCGAGTCCGGGCAGCAGCCCGATCACGGCATAATCCTCGGTGGTCGGCTGGTTTGCGGGAGTGGCGAAGTACATGGTCGACTCGCCGGACTGAGGATGAACATTGAGCACCCCGAGATCGCCTTTGCGGGGGCCGGCGTCCACGCGCCGGAATACGAACTCTCGCGTCCCCGGAACATCCAGCAGCGTGAGGTTCTCGGAGGGAGACCCCACAAAGATGAGGTCGTTGTTTTTCGCGTCGTCGAGGGAGAACAGGGCTCCGCGTTTCACGCGAAGCTGCCGATTGAGCAGACCGAAGACGCGGTCGAGTTGATGAACCGCCAGAACTTCCCCCACGCCGGTGTAGTGGTCGAGGACAAAGGCGCGCGAGTCCGAGGCCGCGTTGAAATACCGCATGCCGGTCTCCGGCCGGCCCACGAAGCTGCCGTTGCTGAAGATGACCCAAGGCTGTTGCGGACCGCTGACGAAGTTGTTCCAGAAAACCTGGTAAGCCGCAGGAGCGGATTGCCTGGCAGCGACTTGCGGCCGCAATCTCGTGGCCAGCAGCACTCCCACCGCCGCCAGCGAAAACAGCAACAACACCGCCAGCACAACAACGGCGATCACCCAGGGCCTTTTGGAGGCTTCTTCGTCTCTTGTTGCCTGGTTCGCGAACCGCAGGCTGACTCCTGGCAGCGTCGAGCTGGAGGCGGGCGGAGTCCGCACGTGAAAGGTCAGAGCATAGGAGCCTTTCGGCAGCTCTACCGCGATGGGGTCATCGGGGCCTTCATGGGCGTAGTACTCCGCCAGTTTGACGCGCAAGCGCCCCGCCTGCACCCGGACCGTTGAATCACTTTGCGGGTCGAAGCCCGGAGACCGCCCCAGGACCTCGGTGGCGATCTGGTACTCCTTTAGCGCGACGCCGGGTTGGTCAAGGGAGTGTTCGGCGAGGTAGCGAAGCAGCTTGCACAGCGACTCAGATCCCCGGAGGCTATGACTATTAATAAGTTTATCTATTTGCTGGAAGCATTGCTCCCGCCCAGCCGCGTACGTCCGTGTCAAAGCCATTTAACAACCACGTAACAGAGGTCTGTATCTTGCTGTGACGCTGGCACTTTACACCTGTAACCGTTAAAAACCTAGTGAAACTTAATTCAATAGTGGTTTTGTACTACCACTTGCAGGCTGCTTGATTATAAGGGTCTCCCTGCAAGTCTCGGGCAATTTGAATCTGGGGTAAGTGAACTCAAGTTTTAGCAAGGGCGGTTCTAGGAGGACTTCCATGAAGAAGTCGGTTCTGGCGTCAGTGGTGACGTTCGTATTTCTCTGCGGCTTTTGTGTGCCAGGAGCATTCGGTCAAGCGGTTTTCGGCAGCATCCTGGGCACGGTGACTGATCCCTCCGGAGCAGCCGTTGCCAACGCCCAAGTCACGGTCATTGACCAGGGCAAAGGCACCAGCGATCAGACCACGACCAACGAGAGCGGCAACTACACCGTCACGCACCTCATCCCGGACGTTTATACCGTTCGTGTCGAAGCTCCGGGCTTCAAGAAGCTCGAGTTCAGGGACATCACCGTCTCGGCCGACACCGGTTCCAAAGTCGACGGCCAGTTCGAAGTCGGCTCGACCAGCGAGCAGGTGGAAGTCACTGCAGAATCCCCGCAGTTGAAGACCGACCGCGCCGACGTAGCGATCGAATTCAACGAGAGAGCCATCGAGGATGCCCCCATTTTGAACCGTAACTTTACCTCCTTTGAGCTGTTATCTCCGGGCACGCAGAAGCTGGTGGGATGGAGCCACGCCGCCACCGAAAACCCACAGGGCGGCCAGCAGATCTTCGTCAATGGGCAGCACTTCAGCGGCACCGCCTTCGAACTGGACGGCACTGACAACCAAGATCCGATTCTCGGGATCATCGTAGTAAACCCAAACCTGGACGCGATTCAGGAGGCTAAAGTTACGCTTGGCAATTACGACGCTGAGTTCGGAAAGGCTGTGGCTGGCGTTGTGACGGTGCAAACCAAGTCCGGCAGCAACGACCTTCACGGCAGCGGCTTTTGGTACCGGCGTACGGACGCGCTTGCGGCGCGCGATCCGTTCACACAGTTTGCCCCCGACCCGGTAACCGGTCGGCTGATCCCATCCTCGCGGTGGCAGCAGATCGGAGGAACGATTGGTGGTCCGATCATCAAGAACAAGTTGTTCTTTTTCGGTGACTACCAAGCCACACGCCAGAAAAACGGCATCAGCAACCAGGAAACAATTCCGACGGCACTTCTGAAGAGCAGTTGTGCTGGGGGCGTCTACTGCGATTTCAGCGACTATGCGTCGAGAATCGGTAACGGAGTGGCAGGCGATCCCTCGAACTATCTTTACGACCCCCTCACGGGAGATTCGACCGGAGGAAGTCGTTTAGCGTTCTGCGGTCCGCTGGGAGAACAGTCAAATCCGAGTGCGACCTGTCCTGCAACGGATGCGTTTCTGGTTCCGATCACTGCGGGAGCGCTTGGGCAAAGCTTTGTGTCAGCCGCAGCCCTGAAGATGCTGGCGGCCTTCCCGAATCCGACGACCACCGGCACGTGCGCGGCCGGTTCTGGATGTCTTAACAACTTCGTCGGGGCTGGTGCTGGCCCGTACAACCAGAATAGCTTCGACACTCGATTTGACTACGCCGCCAGCCAGAGCACGCAAGTGTTTGGGCGCTTCAGCCTGAATTATTTCAGTCTTTCGGGGGCGCCTAGCCTTGGAGCCGTGGGTGGGGTTGGATTTGGCCCTGGAGGTTTAGCCGGTAGCTCTAACGTTCATAACTACAGCCTGGCATCGGGCGTCACCAAGACCTTTAGTTCCAGCCTGTTGGGCGACTTCCGCTTCGGCTATTTCCAGTACAACCCGCTCACCAACAAGCCGGACGCGGGCAAAGCAGCGATGACGGCTTTCGGCATTCCGAACGCCAATATGGGCGACAACTTCACGTCGGGATTGGGCGAGTTCGACATGGACGGCACAGGGTCCAACTTCGGAGACGGATTGGGCGTGGCTCGCTGCAACTGCCCGCTCATCGAACGCGAGCGCCAGTTCCAGTTCGTCGGCAACATGACGAAAATCCGCGGCAACCACCAATTCAAGTTTGGCGCCGACATTCGTTACGCCAGGAATCTACGCGTGCCGAGCGACTCCAATCGCACTGGCGTTTATGCCTTTAACCACCAAGGCACCTCCGACGCTGGTAATGGCGGCCTTGACTTCGCGACCTTTATGCTGGGCGACGTAACCCAGTTGAGCCGGTACGTCAGCACGAGCGTAGACGCGGCAGAACGCCAGCACCGTACGTTCTTCTACGGCCAGGACACCTGGCGCATCACGCCCAAACTCACGTTAAACTACGGGCTGCGTTGGGAGGTCTACTTCCCAGAATACGTGAACGGTAAAGATCAGGGCGGGTTCGCCAACATCGTCCAAGGCGTGGTCCGAGTAGCCGGAGAGAACGGGATCGGGCTCAACGGAAACATCAACAATAAGTGGAGTTATTTCGCTCCTCGGTTGGGCGCCGCCTACCAGATCAACGCGAAAACCGTGGTTCGCATGGGCTATGGCCGCAGCTTCGACATGGGCGTGTTCGGGTCGAATTTCGGGCACGCGGTAACGCAAAATCTACCTGTTCTGGCCGCCCAATTTGTGCAGCCGGCTGTCCCTAACAAGTTCGCGGCGTTTACCCTCGACGAGGGGCCGCCGATCTTTAACTTCCCCGCGATTCCATCCAATGGGCTGTTTCCATTGGCGGGACCGGCCTGCTACCAGGCGGGTTCCGTTGTGATTGGGGGGGTCACTCAGTTCCAAAGCTGCACCCAGCCGCACATCCGTCCGACTTTCCAACGTCTGCCGACGCTGGATGCCTGGAACGTCACAGTACAGCACCAACTGAACAACTCTACCTCGCTGGAGGTGGCATATATCGGCAACAAGGGAACCCACGGGTTTGCTGGCGACGGCAACACCTATAACGTGAATCAGCCAGCGATCGGTCCGGGCACGGCGGTAGTCCAGTCCGGCCCCACCTGCACCGGCGCCGTCAACACAGGATGCGCCGCCCCCACTTTCACGCCCTCTACTGCCCAGGTCACGCGGCGCCCGCTTTACAACGCCTTTACGTATTCGGGCATACCCGACCCCAGCAGCACAACCGGAAACTTGATGTGCTGCTCTCAGGATCAGGGCAACTACTTGGGCAATGACGCCAGCAGCATTTACAACGCCTTACAGATCAAAGTAGATAAGCGGTTCTCGCACGGCCTGCAGTTCCTGACCCACTACACATTCGCCCACGCCAACAAATACGATAGCAACTACTACGCCGACAACCATCCCTTCTCTTATGGACCAGACGACCAGGTCCGCAACCACGTCTGGGTGACAGAAACCGTGTATGAATTGCCCTTCGGGAGGGGTAAGAGCTTTGCTGGAAATGCCGGCAGGGCTGAGAATTTGATTATCGGTGGTTGGCAGATTACCGGCACTACCAACTGGAGCGGCGGATTGCCTTGGACCCCGAGCTACAACGAGTGCAGTCAAACCAACGACATCGGGTTGTGCCGTCCCGATAAGAGTGGCAGCTTTCACGTGGGGGCGGGGTCGTTTAATCCAGTTACACACCAGGTGCCCTTCTTCACGCCAGTGGCCCCCCTGATCTATCCGGCCGCGTCGCTCGCTCCCGGCGTCGACACCTGCACGTTGGCCCGGCCCTCGGGCGGGGGGTTTGCGGTGCCGGCCTGCGGAGCCCTCGGTAACGCAGGACTTTTGGGTTTCCGCGGACCGCGGGCCTTTTTCTCCGATGCTGCGATCATGAAGAATTTCACCATTACCGAACGCGTGAAGGCTCAATTCCGCATGGACGCCTTCAATCTGTTCAATCACCCAGTGTTGGGCTTCAACAACAACCAGGGCGGCAGTGGCACATGTATTGACTGCTCTGGAAACGGCAGCATCACCGACATCGAAGCCGACTCTTCGCCGGGTTCGACCACCGGCATGCGTCAGCTGGAGTTTGCTTTGAAGTTCTCGTTTTAAACGGATGACGCGCCTCTCTCTCACAGGGAGTCCTTCGGGACTCCCTCTTGTTTTGCGCTTTGGCGCTGATGTTTCGCTGACCGGGCGATGGATCGACGACCAGGGCTCGTGCGTCGCGGCCTCCGTCATAATCCAAGCCGCTTACGAGTTGCAGGGACCATGAAAAAAACAGTGGTTGGCCTCGGCGAGGTTCTGTGGGACATCTTGCCGGAAGCGACGCATCTGGGAGGCGCGCCCGCCAACTTCGCCTACATCACCAGCCTGATGGGGGACCGCGGCGTCGTCGCCAGCCGCGTAGGAGCAGATGCGCGAGGCCAGGAAGCTCGACACCGCATGGAGGCGCTCGGCCTGCCGGTGAGCTTCGTGCAAACCGACACTGACAAAGATCATCCCACCGGCACGGCGCAGGCTCGCGTCGACGGCAAAGGCCAGGCTAGCTTTGTGATTGCGCAGCCCGCGGCGTGGGACTACATGGAGTGGACTCCGCAATGGCAGCGGCTGGCCAGGGAAGCCGATGCGGTGTGTTTTGGATCGCTGGCGCAGCGCTCGCCGCAGAGCCGCGAGACTATCGGGAACTTTCTCCGCGCAACTTCGCGGGATGCATTGCGCATCTTCGACGTCAACCTCAGAGGCGATTTCTATTCCCGCGAACTTCTCGCTGAATCCATGAGCCTCGCCGATATCGTCAAGCTTAACGACGAAGAACTCCCCAAGATCATGAAACTCGGCGGCCTTGTCTACAGCGCCGGCCACGGCGGTGAGAAATCGGCAGCCGAAAAGCTGCTCCGCCTCTACGATCTGGAACTGGTCTGCATTACGCGGGGAAACCGCGGCAGTTTGTTGGTCAGCGAGTCGGGATCGAGTGAGCACGCCGGGTTTCGCGTGCAGGTGGCAGATACCATCGGCGCCGGAGACGCCTTTACCGCCGGCCTCGCCCACGAATACCTGCACGGCGCCTCGCTCGACGGCATGAACGAAGTCGCCAACCTGGTGGGAGCATGGGTGGCGAGCCAGCCGGGAGCCACTCCAGCGCCGAAGCAAGGTGCGCTGGAGAACTCGCTGGCTGAAATTTCCTGAGCGAATTTGTTGGACGAATTTCCTGGCGAAATCTCTTTGACCGAGGCCTTCGCTTACCTGGGCGTTGGAGCCGGATCCTGCTGCGACTTCTCCAGCCTGTCAAGCATTTCTTTCGGCAGTCCGTGCAGCAGTTCGAGAACCGCGGCGTTCGTCCAGCCGAACCCTACCACATTCATGTGGTAGCCGAGTTCTACGCTCGACTCCGACGATCGCGTCACCACGTTGTACTTTTCGCGAATGTTACCGTCGCGACGGAAATTTTCCGCGACCATGGAAACAAATTCGTAAGAAACGCGGTCTGCCTCGGCGTTGAAGCCATAGCGGCGAAGGCCCTCGATCGCCAGCATCTCAATGTTTCCCCAGCCGTAGGGCAAATCCCACTGCGCGCCGGTGTCGTAAGGGCTCATCGCCACGCCGCCAGGCCGCTCGAAAATCTTAATATTCTCTGCCACGGCCTTGGCCTGCTCCGGGGTCGCCAGGCCGGCCCACAGCGGATAAAAAGTGGAAGCATAACGGTAGGAGGACTGCTTGCCGATCTCGACATTGAAGTCGAAGAACAGTCCCTGTTTCGGATCCCAGAGATAACGGACAACAAGTTTCTTGCGCGCTTCCGCGCGCCGGCTCCACTTATCAGCATCAGCGCTGTGTCCCAACCAGCGGCTGATCTGCTCCATGTCTTTTTCCGTTTTGTACAGCAGGCTATTGAGGCAGACCGGAGCATAGTGCTGCGTGCCAGCGCCGAAGGGACCGAAGCGGAAGCTGACATCAAATCCCGACTCCCGCATCGAACGGTCGCCCTTGTAATAATCGGCGCTCAACTTGAATTGCTGCGACTTTTCGCAATCCGGACGAGCCATCGTCATCGGCGCGTCACACACCTGCAGCGCATACGGCGATCCCGCCACGGGCGCCGCGGTCCGGTCCTGCACAAGGCTGCGGGCCAGATCGCTTTGAACCACGTAATGATCGGCCTCTGCGGGATGAAAAAAGAAATAGGTCGCCACCTTACGGTAAAACCCGGTCTCATCCTGCAGCGCTTCGGCCGGCGGACCATCGCCAAAATCGTAGTAGCGCGAGAGTCCCGTCTGCCCGGCCAGATGCGGATCGCGGGTCCACATGTCGTAATCTTTTTCCAGGTCCGCGTAGGCGCGCTCGAGCCACGGGAAGTCCGGCTTGTCTCGCGGCATCGACCGGTAAACGTCTACAAACATCGAACTCAAAAACGGCGGTTGTGACCGGCTCAGGTAATACGTGCGATTGGCATTGAGCATGGCGCCGTAGTGCTCAATCTCAAAAAAGAAGTTGTCGACCATCCCTCGCGCCAGTTCGATACGCCTGGAACGTAGCAGCCCGCGGACAATAAAGTAGCTGTCCCAACCGTACATCTCATTGAAGCGGCCACCGGGCACCACATATTTATTCTCCAGATAGAGCAGCCCGGGGGGCTGAATCTTGCTGGTATCGATTTCCCCGAGGCGGTGGATTTCCGCAGGCAGGTGTTCCACGCGGACATTGCAATCAGCCGCCAGTTTCTGCACGGCCGCCGGTTCTGCGAAACCAGCCGGCAGGTAGAGCACCGGAGCCACTTTTATTTTCGGATCGACCAGGCTCTGGCAATCGGTCATGGAACGGGTAAGCGTGTCCCACCCCGAGGCGATGTACTCGAGAATCGGCTTCAGCCCTGGGCCTTCGCCTGGAGTTGCCTGTGCGGCGTGCGCCGGAAGGACTGCCACGGACGCTGCCAGAATCAGCAGAACCAGCGGCCAGCGCGGGTGGAACGGCTTCCCCGATGGAGTCATGAAGTTAAGGAAAAGGAGGTGCGCGCCATCTTAAATCCTGGTGGAGGTTCGTGCAAAAGAATAACGATATTGGAGGGCATCCGAAGCCTTCTCCGCCCACGAACCTCAGCCCGAAGACCTTTCGCGGTAAAGCGACTGCTCCACTTGCAGGGCCATCGCTTCTACGTCCAGATCAAGTCCCAGGAAGGCCTTTATCCGGGAGGCCTCGGTGTGCGCGTCCCTCACCACCGCACCATATTCCACGTAAAGCACCGCCATGTTGGGCTGCGCGGCGAGCCAGCTTCGCATTTGCAGGATGTGCTGCTCGAATGCTCCTTTTACCGATTCCGTCGGCGCGGGCGGGACGACTCGACCGAGCCTCTGCATCATCCGGTCCTGCGATGCGAGAACCTCATCGAGCGGGCGGCACATGAAGATCACGCGGTAGTCGTGGCGATTCGGCAGAAACGTCAGCAGCGAGGAAATCACCTTCACCGCTTTGCCTTCCCCTTCGGCGATGGCATCCGGGTTGCGCGCCAGGGTTTTCACCGACTCCAACTCGTAATACCCGCGAGGATTGTTGGCGTCGGCATTGCGCTGGCTGTCGGTCAGCACAGCCATTCCTCCTGCCGCAATCATTTGCATCATGAGAGAAGTGCCCGACCTCGGTATCCCGGATACGATCGTGATCATTCTGGCCCTGGTTGGCTGATTCGCTCCCAGCTGAATCGTTCGTGGTAGCTCGCAGCCATCCTTCCTTATTTGGAGAGAGCTTTCCCCTCGCCGTATTTGCCGCCACAACGATGAAACTGAAAGTTCAGCGCGCTCCCAATGGAGCCCGGGGCGAAAAACTCCGGAAAAAGAAGTCAGATTCTTACTGGGGGGCTGTCGCAGACAGCTCGGAGATTTTCAGCCCCATCCTCACTGCTCAACTGCGACGTTGGAGTCACTATACAACAATTTGAAAGCGAAGAATTGAAAGCGGCGAATTACACTACAGATTCTATTTTTACTGGAGAACACACATGCCCTCCCGACGCGCATTAGCTGCGGCAATATTTTTCTCACTCGCGATTTCCACGTTACTCCCGACTGCGGGCAATGCTCAGAATTCCTCCGCGGCTCCCGATCCGGTCGGCGACTACGTCCGCAGCGAAATGCAGAAGCAGCGCATTCCAGGCTTGTCGCTGCTGGTATCGAAGGGCGGCGAGATCGTGCGCGCCGAAGGTTTCGGTCTCGCCAATGTTGAACTCCAGGTTCCAGTGAAACCGGAAACCGTATTCCAGTCAGGATCGGTCGGCAAGCAGTTCACCGCGACCGCTGTGATGATGCTGGTGGAAGAAGGCAGAGTGGCGCTGGACGATCCGCTCACAAAATAT
This sequence comes from uncultured Acidobacteriaceae bacterium, assembly GCA_963719575.1. Classification (GTDB taxonomy): domain Bacteria; phylum Acidobacteriota; class Terriglobia; order Terriglobales; family Acidobacteriaceae; genus Sulfotelmatobacter. The sequence goes on along the minus strand of CAVRCN010000009.1, from coordinate 340,143 downwards.
TTTCCCGATGCGCCCGCAAGTTGGAAAGAAGTGACCGTGCGCGAGCTGCTGAGTCACACCGCCGGGTTCACGGACTATCCCGAGAAATTTGACTTTCGCAAAGACTGGACGGAAGACGAACTAGTGAAAATGGTCGAGGGCATTCCGCTGGCCTACCCTCCCGGAACGAAATGGGACTACAGCAACCTCGGGTATCTCACGTTGGGCATTCTGATTCACCACGTGACCGGAGAATTCTACGGCGATTTCCTGCAACAGCGCATTTTTCAGCCGCTGGGGATGCAGACCACCCGCATTATCAGCGAGGCCGATATTGTTCCCAATCGCGCCGCCGGCTACCGCTTGGTGAAGGGCGAACTGAAAAACCAGGAATGGGTCGCGCCTATGGTGAATACCACCGCAGACGGCAGCTTGTATTTTTCAATCCTCGACCTGGCGAAATGGGACGCCGCCCTCTACGGAGAAAAGCTGCTCAAGCGCTCCAGCCTCGAACTGATGTGGACGCCCGTGAAATTGAAGGATGGCAGCCCGAATAAAGGCGCCGACGGTTCCGCCTACGGGTTCGGATGGTTTGTGGGGGAGAAAAAAGGGCATCGCGTGATTGGCCACGACGGGGCCTGGCAGGGTTTCCAGACCACCATCGACCGATACGTGGATGATCGCCTAACGGTTGTAGTGCTGACAAATCTGGCAGAAGGCAAGCCTTGGGAAATTGCCCAACATGTCGCAGACATGTATCTGTCAGGAAAAAACTAGTCTAAGTCTCTGGCTTCGATCTGCATTTTCATGCCGTACTTCGGACGCAGCGTGATCAATGGTTGCGGCTCGACGCGCTGACCCGGAACCAGCCGCAGTCGCCATTTCTGCAGGAACGTGGCCAGGACGAGCACGCCTTCCATCCAGGCAAACGATTCTCCGATGCACTGGCGCACTCCTGCGCCAAAAGGAAAGTAGGTGAACTTCGTGCGCCTCGACTTCGCTTCCACGGTGAAGCGTTCGGGATCGAATCGCAACGGATCAGGAAAATAGCGGGGATCGCGGTGCGTGACGAACTGGCTGATCAACACCGTGGTCCACGCTGGCAGCCGGAAATCTCCTAACTGAAAATCGTTGCGGGCATAACGCCCCATCGCCCACGCTGGAGGATAAAGCCGCATCGACTCCGCCAGCACCATTTCCACGTAACGCAAACGAGGAACATCCTCGGCGGTGGGCAGACGGCCTTGCAGCACAGAATCCACTTCCTCGTGACACCGCCGCTCACACTCGGGATTCTGCGATAGCAAGTACCACGTCCAGATCAGAGCGTTGGCCACGGTTTCGTAGCCTGCCAGGAAAATCGTAATGACCTGATCGCGCAGCGCCTGCTGCGAATCCGGCCCTCCGTCACTTGGGCTTTCATAAGAAGATGCGGACAGCATCAGATCAAGCAGACTTCCGCCGTTGCCGCCGCGCCGGCGATGCGCATCAATCATGCGATACACCACCGCGTCGATGCGTTTGCGCGCCTTCACAAACGCGGCCAAGCCCGGTGGCCGCAAGTGGACCAGCCACTCCGCCGCCGGCAGCATCACCAGAAAATTGTAGAGCCCCATGATCCGGTTGATGGCGTCGGCCAGTTCCAGCACTTCGTTCTGCAGGTCGGCGGCAAACAAAGTACGCGCGACAATCTTGAGACTCAGGTGCATCATGTCGATGGCAATGTCCCGCTGCTCGCCATCTTTCCATGACTCGCGCGCTCGCGCCGCCTCGTCCACAATCGCGGCCCCGTATTCCTGGATGCGCTGGCGATGAAACGCCGGCTGAGCCACTTGCCGCTGCGCCCGGTGTTCGGCGTCCTCGCTGGTGATCATGCCATCGCCCAGCAGCATCTTCGTGCGCTGCACCGTGCGTTCTTTGATGAAGTTGTCGTTCTGTACCACCAGCACTTCGCGAATGTATTCCGGATGATTCAGGAATACGATGTGGTGCCCGCCGATCTTGTAGTGCGCAACGTCGCCGTATTTCTCAGCCAGGTGCTGAAACAAGAAGATGGGATTGCCGGGACGAAACTTGCGAAAGGCAAACCACAGCAGATTCCGCTGAAACCCAGGCGGGAAGCGGTATCCCGCGGGCTCACGCAGTTCGGGACGGTTAGCTACTGTGGCCATCGATTAACTTTAGCGTGTCAAGATGAAAGGCGCGGTGCGTCATTGATTGCGAATGCTGATTACTAATTCTGGTTACGACTTCTGCAGCCGGCCCAAGTCGGCAAGAACCTCATCGCTGTGATGCGCCGGGTTCACACCGTTGTAAACCTTCGCCACTTTTCCTTCCGGATTGATAATGAACGTGTTCCTGGAAGCAACCTGCACCACACCCAGGTTCATGAGCGAGCCGTAAGCTTTCGTGACGCTGTGCCCTGTATCGGCCAGCAGTTTGAAGTTCAATCCTTCCTTGGCGCAAAACTCTTTGTGGGACTCCACGCTATCCAGGCTCACGCCCAGCACCACCGCATTGCGCTCGGCAAATTTCGGCTGATCGACCTGAAAATTGTGCGCTTCCCGCGTGCACCCTGGAGTCTGGTCCTTAGGATAAAAATAGAGCACCACCCATTTGCCTCGATAGTCCTTCAGGCTCGCGGTGGAACCCTCCTGCGTGGGCAACGTGAAGTCGGGAGCGGCGCTGCCCACTTCCGGCAGCGTTCCGTGCGAAAGCAAGCGCGGAACCAGAAGAACCATCCCGAGCACGACGAGCAGCAGCAACACAACCTTCAGCATAAAAACCTCCACCCCGGGCCGCCCAAACGGATTCTAAATCAGAAGTAACCCGAACCGAGAGTTTCTGCCAGCAAAAATCCTCGCAATTGCATATGATTAAGTGTTGTGCCCTACACACCGGAGAAACCAGACGTGGCTCAGACTGAAACCGATGGCTTAGAGGTATTGGAAACGCGGGAGTGGGTCGATTCCCTCGACTACGTTCTGTCCCAGGGAGGCCCCAACCGCGCCGGCAGATTGCTGCAGCAGTTGGCTTTGCATGTTCGGCAGGAAGCTGGAATCAATCTTCCATTCTCGGCGACCACGCCTTACCAGAACACGATCGCGAGCAGCCAGCAGCCGCCATTCCCCGGCAGCCAGGAAATGGAACGCCGCATCAAGAGCCTGGTGCGCTGGAACGCTCTGGCCATGGTGGTTCGCGCCAACAAAATTCAGGAAGGCATCGGCGGCCACATTTCTACCTACGCTTCCGCGGCCACGTTGTACGAAGTTGCCTTTAATCATTTCTTCCGCGCCAAGACGGAAAGCGGCGACCGTGACGTGGTCTATTTCCAGGGGCACGCCGCGCCAGGAATGTATTCTCGCGCTTATCTCGAGGGCCGCATCCCTAAAGAGAAGCTGCAAAATTTTCGACGCGAATTAAAACCCGGCGGTGGTCTTAGTTCTTATCCGCATCCCTGGCTCATGCCTGAGTTCTGGGAGTTTCCCACGGTCTCCATGGGGCTGGGCCCGATCCAGGCGATTTACCACGCTCGCTTCATCAAGTATCTCGAGAATCGCGAACTGAAAAAGACGACCGGCGGAAAAGTCTGGGCGTTCCTCGGCGACGGCGAAATGGACGAACCCGAGTCCCTCGGTTCCATCTCTCTGGCCTCGCGCGAAAAACTCGACAATTTGATTTTCGTGGTGAACTGCAACCTGCAGCGCCTCGACGGCCCGGTGCGCGGCAACGGCAAGATCATCCAGGAACTGGAAGCCATTTTCCGCGGCGCCGGCTGGAATGTGATCAAAGTGATCTGGGGCACGGACTGGGACAGCCTCATCCAGAATGACCGCGACGGCCTGCTGGTAAAGCGTCTCGGCGAAGTCAGCGACGGTCAGTATCAAAAGTATTTCGTCGAGAGCGGAGCCTATTTCCGCCAGAATCTATTTGGCTCCGACCCTCGGCTGCTCAAGATGGTCGAGCATCTTTCAGACGATCAACTCGCGCGCATGCGTCTGGGCGGGCACGATCCCATTAAAGTCCACGCAGCCTACAAAGCGGCGGTGGAGCACACCGGCGCCCCGACCATCATCCTCGCGAAAACCATCAAGGGCTACGGGCTCGGCGAAGCCGGCGAAGGCAAGAACATTACCCACCAGCAGAAAAAGTTGAACGAAGACGAGCTGCAGATGTTCCGCTCGCGTTTCGGAATTCCAATTCCCGACGACGAGCTCCACGAAGCGCCTTTCTACCGCCCTCACGACGACAGCCCGGAAATCAAATACATGCAAGCACGCCGCCAGCAACTCGGCGGATACATGCCGCAGCGTAAAGTCCGCGCCACCCCGCTGAAGCCGATCGCCGATTCTTTCTTCGACGAATTCCACAAAGGCACGGAGGGTCGCGACGTTTCCACCACTATGGTGTTCGTGCGGCTGCTCGCGAAATTGCTGCGCGATCCCGAGATAGGCAAGCTCATCGTGCCTATCGTTCCCGACGAAGCGCGCACGTTCGGTATGGAGGCCCTGTTCCGCCAGGTGGGAATCTATTCCAGCGTCGGCCAGAACTACGAACCGGTCGACATGGACACGCTCCTCTACTACAAGGAAGCGAAGAACGGGCAGATTCTCGAAGAAGGAATCACCGAAGCTGGGTCCATGTGCTCGCTGATTGCCGCGGGCACGGCGTATGCGAATCACGGTATCAACACAATTCCGTTTTTCATTTACTACTCCATGTTCGGCTTCCAGCGGATCGGCGACCTGATCTGGGCCGCTGCCGATCTGCGCTGCCGCGGATTCCTCGTCGGCGGCACCGCCGGACGCACCACGCTGGCCGGCGAAGGCCTGCAACATCAGGACGGACACAGTCACGTGCTCGCGCTGCCCGTTCCGAACCTGATGGCGTACGATCCCGCGTTTGCCTATGAGATCGCGATCATTATTCAGGATGGCATCAAGCGCATGTACGTCGACCAGGAGTCGATCTTCTACTACATCACGGTCACCAACGAACCTCTGCCCATGCCGCACATGCCTGAGGGCGCGAACATTCGCGAGGGCGTGCTGAAAGGTCTGTATCGTTTCAAGACTTCCGCCAAGACCGAGGCTAAGGCCCGCGTGCAGCTCCTCGGCAGCGGCACGATCATGTACGAAGTCTTAAAAGCGCAGCAGATTCTGGAGGAAAAATACGGCGTCGCTGCCGATGTATGGAGCGTCACCAGCTACAAGGAACTTTACCGCGATGCGAACGAATGCGAGCGCTGGAACATGCTGCATCCTGGCGAAGCCGCGAAGGTTCCCTACGTAACGCAGATGCTCAAAGACGCTCCGGGCCCGTTCATCGCGGCTTCGGATTATATGAAGGTGCTTCCGGAAAGCCTCTCGAAGTGGGTGCCCGGAGAATTAGTTTCGCTCGGGACCGATGGCTTCGGCCGCAGCGAAAGCCGCATCGCGCTGCGTGACTTTTTCGAAGTCGATGCCAAGCACATCGTGTTGGCGACGCTTGGAGCGCTGGCGCGGGAAAAGAAAATCGGTCTTGATGTTGTGCAGCAATCGATTAAGGACTTAGGCATCAATCCGGAAAAGGCGAATCCCGCAAATACATAGGCGAGTGCGACATCTATTCGGGCGGTCGAATCGGACGGCCGGACGCTGGAATCGAAAACCGGAGCTATGTAATCAAAGCTACCTAAAAAGCTGCCTCAAAAAGGAAACAGAAGAAGTGATCGAATTCAAACTTCCGGAGTTGGGTGAAAACATCGAGCAAGGCGACCTCGTGCGCCTCATGATCGCACCCGGAACCAAAATCAACGCCGGCGAGTCCGTGATGGAGCTGGAAACGGACAAAGCAGTTTTGGAAGTGCCTTCGTCGGTCAGCGGCACCGTGCAGGAGATCCGCGTCAAAGAAGGCGACAAGATTAAAGTCGGCCAGGTTATTTTCACCGTAGACAACGGAGTTGCGGCCAAGCCGGCCGCGCCGGCTCAGCCATCTGCCGCGCAAACCCAGCCAGTTCCGCCGGTCGCACCTGCGGCCGCTCCTGCCGCACAGTCACAGCCCGCGCCCACCGTTCCCGCAGCTGCATCGCGCGCAGCAGCTCCGGCGCAGCCGGCAGGCGGCGATCGGCGAGCTCCCGCGCAAGTTGCGACTAATCCCGGCGCCGGCCAGTTCACCTTGCCCGAGCTTGGCGAGAATATTTCGCAAGGCGATCTGGTTCGATTGATGATTTCTCCGGGAACGAAAGTTTCCGAAGGCCAGCCCGTGATGGAATTGGAAACTGACAAAGCGGTCGTGGAAGTTCCATCCTCGGTAAGCGGCGTAGTCAAAGAAGTAAAAGTAAAAGAAGGCGAAAAAATTAAGGTAGGCCAGGTGATCTTCACCCTGGAAGGCGGCGCGGCCGCGCCCGAGCCGGCACAAAAGCAGAGCGGCCCCGTGGAACACGTCTCCGGACAGCATGGTGCCCGCCTCGCATTCCAGGCGGCGATTCGCGCTGAAGGTAAAACCGAAGAACAGGCGCTGCCTCCCGATCAGCCGCAACTTTCTCCGTCCGCTTTCTCCATGCCGCTGCAGCTGGGTAAAGTTGCGGGAACCGAACATCGTCAACCCGTTCCCGCTGCGCCCAGTATCCGGCGACTCGCGCGGGAACTGGGCATCGACATCTACGAAGTAAAGGGCACCGGTCCCGGCGGACGCATCAGCGAAGACAACGTCAAGGCTCACGCCAAGGCTCTGCTCTCAGCAGTAATCTCGGCCGCACAAGCGCCGCCTCTGGCCGGACATTTCGCCGCCCCCAAGCTTCCCGACTTCACCAAGTGGGGCAAGACCGAGCGCGTTTCCATGCGCGGAGTTCGCCGCAAAACCGCTGAGCACCTCGCCGAATCCTGGAACACGATTCCTCACGTCACGCAACAGGATCGCGCCGACATCACCGAGCTCGAGCAACTGCGCGCGCGTTTCGCTCCCAAGGCCGCGGAAGCCGGTGGCAAAATGACGGTGACCGCCATCGCGCTGAAAGTTTGTGCGGCGGCGCTCAAGGTTTTCCCCCAGTTCAATGCCAGCATCGACATCGAGAAAGAAGAAATCGTCTACAAGCAGTACATCCACATCGGCGTCGCCGCGGACACTGATCGCGGCCTGCTGGTTCCTGTGATTCGCGATGTGGATAAAAAGAATATCGTCGAGCTCGCCGTGGAACTCTCGCAGCTCTCGAAAAGAGCTCGCGACAAAAAGCTAACCCCGGCCGAGATGGAAGGCGGAACTTTCACCATCACCAACCTGGGCGGCATCGGAGGAATCGGTTTCACTCCCATCGTGAATCATCCGGAAGTGGCCATCCTCGGCCTATCCCGCTCCCGCATCGAACCGGAGTGGATCCAAGATAAAGACGGAGGAAAGTTCGAACCCCGGCTGATTCTGCCGCTCTCGCTTTCCTACGACCATCGCCTGATCGACGGCGCCGACGCGGCACGCTTCCTGCGCTGGATCGCCGAAGCCTTCGAACAGCCGTTCCTGCTCTCGGTGCAAGGATAGTTCTTCGCCGTCGTAGAGACGTAGCTCGCTACGTCTCTGCCGGCAGTACCGGTAAATTCTGGGTACTAGTAAAAATGTGCGACGCTGCCTGCAGAGACGTTGCAAGCAACGTCTCTACGAATCAAAATCATGTCTGACACACAATCTCTAAACATCGCAGTAGTCGGCGCCGGCCCCGGCGGCTACGCCGCCGCCTTCCTCGCCGCCGATCTCGGCATGACCGTCACCCTGATCGATCCCGAACTCAACCCCGGAGGCGTCTGCCTCTACCGCGGCTGCATCCCGTCGAAAGCGCTGCTGCATGTTGCGAAGCTGATCGAAGAATCGGAGCAAGCGAAAAACTGGGGCATCGATTTCGCGGCGCCGCAAATTGATCTCGCACGCCTGCGTTCCTGGAAAGAAGGTGTAGTCAAGAAGCTCACCGGAGGTCTCGGCATCCTCTCCAAGCAGCGCAAAGTAAAATACGTGCAGGGCCGCGCCGCATTCGAGAACTCCACGACTCTTCGCGTCACCAAATCCGACGGCTCCGAAGAAACTCTCGCCTTCGACCGCATCATCCTCGCCACCGGCTCGCGCCCCGCGATGGTTCCCTCGCTGAAGATCGATTCGCCCCGCATGATGGATTCCACCGGCGCGCTCAGCCTCGAGGACATTCCCGGCAGCCTGCTGGTAGTTGGCGGAGGTTACATCGGCCTCGAACTCGGTTCGGTCTATGCCGCTCTCGGCACGCGCGTCACCGTTGTCGAAATGCTTCCCGGCTTGCTCCCCGGAGCCGACCGCGATCTGGTTCTTCCCTTAAACAAGCGTCTGGAAAAACTGTTCGACAGCATCCTGCTCAACACCACGGTCGCCGCCGTCAAAGACGAAGGCACCGGCATCCGCGCCACTTTCGAAGGCCCGGAGGTAAACGACCGCGAAAAAGTTTTCGATCGCGTTCTGGTTTCCGTCGGCCGCAAGCCCAACTCAGAAATTCCCGGCCTCGACAAAACTCAAGTAAAAGTCGGACCTAAAGGCTTCGTCCAGGTAAACAAGCAGCTCCAAACGGACGACCCATCGATCTACGCCATCGGCGATCTTGTCGGAGAGCCCATGCTGGCACACAAAGCCATGCACGAAGGCCGCACCGCCGTCGAAGCCATCGCCGGACACAAAGTTGCGTTCGAGCCCGCTGCAATTCCCGCCGTGGTTTTCACCGACCCCGAAGTTGCCTGGTGCGGCCTGACCGAAACCCAGGCGCAAAACGAAAACCGCGACATCAAAGTCGCCAAGTTCCCCTGGGCGGCCTCGGGACGCGCCGTCACACTCGACCGTCCCGAAGGCATGACCAAGCTCCTCATCGATCCGCAAACCGAGCGCGTGCTCGGAGTCGGCATCGTCGGCGCCGGCGCCGGAGAGTTGATCGCCGAAGGCGTCGTAGCCATCGAAATGGCCGCGCTCGCCAAAGACGTGGCCCTCAGCATCCATCCCCACCCCACGCTCTCGGAAACGGTGATGAATGCCGCCGAAGTTTTCTTCGGCACCACCACCGACGTCTACCGCCCTAAGCGGCCTTGACGCGCGGAGTTAAGATGTGCGGAACCCAACTCGCCGCGCTAACTTCGCGAATTTGTTCCGATACAATTAGTTGTCGCGCGCCCTTTTACGCATTCGTCTCAGCATGCCCGTACAACTCGCGCGCGGAGAAGATTATGTCCTCCTTCCTTATGAAATCCGTCATCTCCAGAACCCTCGTCTTCGTTTTCTTTTTTCTGGCGTGTCTGCCCGCAACGGCGCAATCCGCTCTAACCCAGATCCTGCAGCCATCAACAACCCCAGCCGGGAGCACCACGCTCGCTGACCCTCTCGGCCGCGGAACGCCTTCCGGTTCCGTCCTCGGATTCCTGCAGGCAGCGCAGTCAGGCAACTACAAAATTGCCGCGCAATATCTGCAGATGAGCGCCGCGCACCGCCAATCCGAAGGCGAACAAACCGCCACCAAGCTCAAGCTGGTGATGGACCGCGCCTTCGCCGGCAGCTTGAAGCACGTGAGCACACAGCCCGAAGGCACGCCGCAGGAGGGCGTTCCCTTCGACCGTCAGGATCTTGGCCCCATGGTGTCGGGCGATGTCGAAGTCGACTTGCAGCTGGTCCGCGTATCCGATCCCGGTTCCGGCAAAATCTGGCTGATCTCGTCCGACACCTTGGCCAAGCTTCCCGAACTCTACGATCAAGTCGAAGCGCGCCAGGTCGAGTCGCGCCTTCCCAATTTTCTGGTGAACCATCAGTTCGAAGGAATGCCTCTCTGGCAGTGGCTCGCTCTGCTGCTCGCGATTCCTCTGGCCGCCGCGGTGGGCTGGCTCGTTCTGACGTTGCTCGATTTTCCTATGCGCTGGTGGGCCCGGCGCAGCCAGGGCGACGTCAGCCGCTGGCACTCGGTTTCAAGTCCGGCGTGGCTGCTGGTCGGGACCGTGACCCATCGCATCCTCGCCAGCTATCTCGGCATGCCGCTTTTGCAGCGGCACTATTACATTCAGCTCACCAGCATCGCTCTCATCATCGGCGCCAGCTGGATTTTCTGGCGCGCCATTCGTTGGTCGTTGCAGCGCGTGCGCACCCGCGCCTTGTCCCACGGTCACAGCGGCACGGGATCGCTCGTCTTATTGGGCGAGCGAATTCTTAAAGCTGTCGTGTTCGTGACCGCTGTGTTCGCCGTGCTCGACACTCTGGGTTTCAACATGACCACCGCTCTCGCCGGCCTCGGCATCGGAGGTCTGGCCATCGGCTTCGGCGCGCAGCAGACGATTGCAAATCTTTTCGGCGGAGTCTCTGTCCTCGGCGACGAAGTCATCCGCGTCGGCGACACTTGCCGCTTCGGCGATCGCAGCGGCACCGTCGAAGACATCGGCCTGCGCTCCACCCGCGTTCGCACCGACGATCGCACTCTGCTCGCGATTCCCAATGGCACCGTCGCCACCATCAACGTCGAAAACCTCAGCCGCCGCGACAAGATTCTGTTCAAGACCAATCTCGGCTTCCGCCCCGAGACCAAAGCAGATCATCTCCGCTACGTGCTTTCGGAACTTCGCCGCCTGCTCTACAGTCACCCCAAAATCGAAACCAAAACCGTTCGTGTGCGCCTCACCGACATCGCTGCTGCTTCCCTTAACGTCGAGATTTTCTCTTACGTGCTCACCGTCGACTTCAACGAATTCGCCGCCGTCCGCGAAGACCTGCTGCTGCGCATGATGGATCTCGTCGACGACGCCGGCGCCAGCGTAGCCATGCCCTCGCAAACCCTATACATCAGCCGCGACTCCGGACTGGAAAAAGATAAAGCGGAAACCGCCACGAAAAAAATCGCCGACCTGCGCGACAACAAGAAATTACCGTTCCCCGATTTTCACCAGCAAGATATCTCGTCGTTTCAGGGAACCATCGACTACCCGCAGCCCGATTCGGCCGTGCGCAACCCGAATCCGAATCCCGACCCTAAGCACTAATCGGTCGGCTTCAGCGAAGGAACCATCCCACCGCCACCGCAACGATCGTGAGCTTCATCAACCACCCCACCGCGTAAGACGTCACAAACACCCGGTGCAGCTTCATGAACGCCGCGTTCGTCAGGATCATCGGCAACGGCCCGATCAGCCACACCGCCGCTGCCAGTTTCACAGCACCCGCCACCGAATGCAGACCCAGCCAGGCCGCCATATAAGCAAAGGCTCCGCAAGTCAAAAACGGCAGCGGGCTGGTCAGGGCAATCGCTCTCGCTTCCGCACCCTGACGCCAGATCTCGGGATACGTGTAGCGCCGGTGAAGCCAATCGCCTGCGAAAAGCCAGTCCGTGAGCGACGTAACCAAGCCGGCGCCAACCACAATTGCAATCACTCGCAACCAATTCATAACCGCGCTCCCTCCGCGGAGCGAAATAGGCAAGCATCGAACTTGTTCTGGCAGGCTACCGAAAAGCTCACGGATGCGTGCAGCGCCATGGAAGAGCGGCGCTTCAGCGCCGCGTAACGTCCCCGGAATCAGTGCGGACTTCAGCCCCGGTGCGCCGCTTCCACCGCCGGCTCAGCCACACCAGCAGCCGATGCGTAGGAAAATAAACCACCAGCGGCACCACCAGCAGGTACGCCAGAAGATAAACCGCTCCCGGCACCACATGCTGATCCCGGAAAAATAATCCGCGCGCCCAGTTCACGTCGTATTCCGGACGCCAGAAATAATTGATCGGCACCACAATCCAGCACGTAACCGTCTGCCACCTCCACCCCCGCGGATCGTAACCCAACCGCCAGATCGCCCACACCAGCAGCGGCGGCGTCACTACATGAAACAGGCTGAGCAACCGCATGAACAATGGCAAGTCCGCATTGAACATGTACTCCGTGCCGCCAATCACGTGGCGGCCGCTAATCAACGCGCCCGCGAGATCAATGGTGTAGAGCGTCTGGAAAACCAGCAGACCGCACGCCTGCCACGAAAATATCAGCGGGCTTTCCAGCCACAATCCAATTCCGATCAGAATATTTCCGATATCACAGAAAAAAAGAAAATTCTGCAGTCCGTAGTGGCTCCAATAAACCGGCGCCCAGGCGACCAGCCAAAGGGTCCACCCAATCTTCAGCCACAGCGGCACCCGCATGGCCGCCATTCTACGCGTAGGGCCGGATCGAAGACGCATCACCCGCGATGTCATCCTGAACGGAGCCAAAGGCCCGGTGAGAGCCTGCCCTGAGCGAAGTCGAAGGGGACCTTACGATGCGTGTGAAGCGGCATGAACGCGGACGGGGGCTGTCACGATACGTACGGCGGGGGTGGTCCTCGTCTGCTGCGGTTACGGCGGAGACCGTCGTAGGGTCCCTCACCCGCCTTCCGGCGCGTTCAGGATAACAAGCATTGGTGGTGTTGCAGTTCAAACTGGACGGCTACATTACTTCCGTCTATGTACTTGCGGTGATCGCAATCCCGACTCCCCACCCCCCCCAAACACCCATCCCCGCGCCCCGAGTCAATGCCCCTTGAATTACTGCCGTAACTTGCCGCCCCTTACCGCTGTACCTACGATGACCATGGTATGGGTTACCGAGCTCTTCTCTTCTGTCCCGACGAAAAAATTGCCCGCACAGTGACGCAAGTCCTGAGCGAGCTGGAGTTTGCCGTCGAATCGTGTGTCGAACCTTTTGCTGCGGTCAAGAAATTGATGGCCGAGCACTTCGACGCCGTCGTCGTCGACTGCGATAACGACCAGAACGCCTCCTTGCTCTTCAAGAGCGCGCGCAACTCCGCGATCAATCAGGCGTCTCTCGCGGTGGCCGTGGTTGAGGGACAGCCCGGAGTCGCCAAGGCATTCCGCATCGGCGCTAACCTTGTATTGACGAAACCCATCAACGTAGAGCAGGCCAAAGGAACGCTGCGGGTAGCCCGTGGACTTCTGCGCAAAGGCGAAGCGGCCAAGCCGGCCGCGCCCGCCGGCGCACCGATGCCCACAACGCCGGTTCCTCCGAAGCCCACCAGCACCCTATCAGCCGCGCCTGCAAGGCCCGCAACGCTGTCCGCGGCGACCGCTGCCAGGCCGCGCCCGGTCGCACCACCCATCTCGAAGCTGGCCGCCAGCGCTCCTGAGAAGCCTCAGATTCAGACCACAGCTTCAGCAGCCTCCGGTGCGGCATTCGTGACCGCCGCAATTGAAAGTGCCGGAGCTCAACCAGCCGTAAAATCCGCGCTCCCGGCCGTCGCTGCGGCATCATCGCCGCTCAGCGCCGCCCCGCTCAACCCTGGGTCGCCCGCTTCCGGCAGCGGAGCCGCCAGCGCGCCCGCGCCAGCCCGCGAAGCCGCCGCGCCCAGCGAAACCAAGCCGGCCGCCTCCACAGAAAAGACCGCAGAAAACAGTTCAGCCAATGCGAATGCCGCTGACCCGAAGCCAGCCGAATCCAGCACCGCCGCCGCGCCCAGCTTCACTTTTGGCGGAGCCAATCTCCCGGAAAAATCCGAGAGCGCCGGCAGCAAAAAAATATTCCTCGGAATCGCCGCGGCCGCTTTCCTGGCCTGCGCAATCTATTTCGGCTCGACGCAGCTGCACAATAAATTGAGCGCTCCCGCCGCCGCTCCGAACCAAACATCGCCCGCGACAACCAAGGTTGCTGCTCCCGCGCATCCCGCGTCGGCTCAACCTTCAGCGGCCTCCGCCACGTCAGCATCTTCGCCGGGCGCGCAGACCGCTCTGCCGCAATCGCAAACGGCAGACACTCAGCCATCCACCTCGGACGCTGCCACCGACGACTCCGAAAACGACGGTGCAGCTGTCCCAGCGGCCAGTTCCAAGTCTTCCGCCTCCGCGCCCGCAACCAAGTCCGCACCGGCTTCTAAGTCCGCCGCCCCTCCGGCCGATAACCCGGAAACCGCCGCTCCGCCGATCATTCTAAAGAACGGCTCCACAAAATCTGCCGCCAAGCCGCCCGCGCCCGACGCAGCCGCTCCCAGCATGGTTGGCCTTGCTGCCGGTGGTTCCGATGGAAACTTATCGAATCTCACTGCGGGCGACGATGCCGCCAAACCCATCCTTCAAACTCTCACCGTCTCGCAGGGAGTTTCTCAGGGCCTGCTGCTGAAAAAAGTTCAACCCGCGTATCCGCCCACTGCTCTTCGCATGCGCATCGAGGGACCCGTCAAGCTTTTGGCGACCGTCGGCAAGACCGGAAGTGTGGGCGAAGTAAAAGTCGTCAGCGGTGACCAACTCCTGACTCAATCCGCCGTCGACGCCGTGAAGCAGTGGAAATACAAACCGTATCTTCTGAACGGCGACCCCGTCGAGATCCAGACCGAAATCAGCATCAACTTCAAGCTCCCTCACTAGAAACCAGTTCCCGGTCGCTAGTGCTAGTTTCTGGCTGCTAGTTTCTGGCGTCGCGTGCGTCCCCGTCCGTCTCTAAGTCTTGTCATCCCGAAGCGAAGCGAGGGACCCTACGTCAGCCGGCGCTCCCACCGCAGTCGAAGGGCGTCGTCACTTCCGCTTTCACCGTCTGCGGCCTCGACACGCGCCCCACCCCGCTCTGTGTTGAAATGTACAAGTGCAGTTGAAGCCATCCCTAACCTCCGCTATCTCCCGCCTCACCGCCGACCACGTCCCCTCCCCGCGCCTGAACGCCGAACTCCTCCTCATGTTCACTCTCAACTGCGACCGCGCCTTTCTCCACGCGCACCCCGAGCGCGAACTCACCACCGGCGAGCAGTCCCGCTACGAAGCAGCTCTCGCCGAGCGCGCCCGCGGCGTCCCCGCGCAATACATCACCGGCCATCAGGAGTTCTGGGGCATGGACCTGATCGTCACTCCCGCCGTTCTAATCCCCCGCCCCGAAACCGAACACGCCATCGAAACCGTCCTCGAACTCGCCAGTGGTAATGTGGGGCGGGCACTCCTGCCCGCCAACTCTATCCACGTCCCCTCCGCCAACGTCACAACCGCCCACTCTCTAAACCTCCGCATCGCCGACGTCGGCACCGGCTCCGGCTGCATCGCCCTAGCTCTCGCCAAAGAACTTTCGCAAGCAGAAATCCACGCCACCGATATTTCCCCCGCCGCCCTCGAAATCGCCCGCGCCAACGCCGCCCGCCATCAACTCGAATCCCGCATCCACTTCCACCAAACCGATCTCCTCACCGGCCTGCCCCCGGAAACTTTCGGCTTCGTCGTCTCCAATCCTCCCTACGTCGGCGAATCCGAAGAAGATCAAGTCCAGCTCGAAGTCCGCAAGTTCGAACCGCACAACGCCGTCTTCGCCGGACCCACCGGCCTCGAAGTCATCGCCCGCCTCATTCCCCAGGCCCACGCCGCTCTCCTTCCCGGCGGATGGCTCGTCCTCGAAATCAGCGGCACCATCGCGGCGCAAGTACAGCACCTCCTGCAAAACTGGAACGACCAAAGCTGGGACGACGTTCTCCTCATCCCCGACCTGCAATCCATCCCGCGCATCGCCCGCGCCCGCAAGCCTTCTCGCTGACTCCCCACGTTCCGCCGCGCGAATTTGTTTCAACCTGCTTCCTGCACTCTCTATGCAACTTTCTGCACACTCAAACGATTATCTGATTTTTCTTCGCTTCCGGCCTTGACGCCGCTCACATAACAGTGGCTTACTACTAACCCTATGTTGTTGTGCTGTGCGGATGGTTCGCAGAATTGCCGCGATCGCAGATTGTCGCGCCCCGGTTCTCGCAGCCCGCTCCTCGCAGTCCAGCGGCAACGTTACATCCCGCAATCCCGGTTGTTGATCGAGGCTGCTCCTTTCCCTTGCAAGGGGCAATTACCGCGCCTGTGCCGTAGGTCGCAGACGATCGCAGCACATCATCGCAGCAGTTCATCGCAGCAGCATGATGGCAAGTCGTCTCCACGGTCCGGACGACGTTTCTCAGAAAACTCACTCTCAGGGAGGAAGTAATGTATCAGGAGAAAGCACCGTTGAACTCCTCAGCTCACGTCCGCCGCGCGCGGACGATTGGCCTGAGCCCGGTTGTGCTCAGCATGGCTGTGCTCAGCTTGGTTCTGCTGGCCCTCACCCTGGGCGCGGTTCTACCCGCGTCTGCGGCGGCCGGACAACTCGTTGCGCACAACACACCCACTTTCGTCTCCACCGCTAAAAATCTCGGCGCCGAAGATCCAGCCAAGACCATCGAAGTCAGCGTCTGGCTGAATCTGCACAATCGCGCCATCCTCGACACGCTCGCCCAACAGCTTTATGACCGGACTTCGCCCAACTATCGCCACTGGCTCAAGAACTCCGACCTCGCCCGCTTCGCTCCCACCACGCAGGAAGCCGCCACGGTGCGCGAATTTTTCGAATCCCACAATCTCAAAGTCGTCACCACCGGCCCCAACAATATGTTCGTCCGGGCGCGCGGCACCGTCAGCGACGTGCAAACCGCTTTCCACGTTTCCCTCAACGACTACCAGGTGCGCGGCCAGATCGTCCGCTCCAATGATCGCGATCCTTACGTCGACGGCGCCGCCGCTCCTCTGGTTCGCTCCGTCTCCGGGCTCGACACCGCCACCTTCGAGCATCCCATGATGGCTCGAACCATCACTCCTCCCACCAGCAGCCACGGCGCCAAGAGCGCTCTTGCCGCCAGGGCAGCCGCCAAACCAGCCAACATAACCCCCGCCGATTTCTTCAACTCCAATTGCTTCGACGGCACGGAGAAGGAAACCTTCACCACTGCGCCCGATAACGGCGGACCCCTTCCCATCGGCACCTACTCGGGCAATCACCTGAATCTGCAGAGCGCCACCAGCGCAGGCTGCGCCTACACTCCGCCGGTCATCCAGACCGCCTACAATCTCACCGGCCTCTACAACGAAGGCTATACCGGAGCCGGACAAACCATCGCCATCATCGACTGGTGCGGTTCGCCCACCATTCTGAGCGATGCCAACGCCTTCTCCGCGCAGTTCGGCTTGCCCGCGCTCACTTCGTCGAATTTCAATATCTACAACATTCCCTCGCCAACTTTCTGCGAGGCTCCCGACGCGGAAATCAACATTGACGTCGAATGGGCCCATGCTGTCGCACCCGGCGCCAGCATCAACCTCATCGTTCCCCCGGACAATAGCTTTCAGAATATCGACGAGTCGGAATACCTCACCATCTACGACGGCCTCGGCACCGTAATCTCCGGCAGCTACGGCGCTCCCGAAGCTTTCGTTTCCACCGCCGAACTGGAGACCGGCAGCCTGCTCTCCGAACTCGCCGCCGTCTACGGCATCTCCGCCGATTTCGCCACCGGCGACGATGGCGACTTCAGCGCCTTCTACGGAGAAACCACCGTCAGCTATCCCGCAGATTCCCCCTGGTCCACCGCAGTCGGGGGCGTCAGCCTGGCGCTGAATGCCGACAACTCCATCGCCTGGCAAGCCGGGTGGGGAAACAACATCACCGAACTCGCCTCTGAGGGCTACGTGATTGATCCCGTTTACTATGGCGTTTTCGGGTTCTATGGCGGCGCCGGCGGCGGTCCAAGCACCTGCGTCACCGTCGACGTCAACTACAACTGCCTCGCCGGATTCCCCAAGCCGGCCTTCCAGAAATCCCTGCCCGGCAAGCAGCGCTTGCTTCCCGATATCTCCTGGGTCGCCGACCCCTACACCGGAGTCGCCATCCTCATCAGCAATCCGGGTCAGGTTCCGGAGCAGGTCTGGCAGGTCTACGGCGGCACCAGCGTCGCTACCCCAATGTTCTCGGCCCTGTGGGCAATCGCCAATCAGGAGTCCGAGGCCAACGGCGGTTCCGCTCTGGGCCAGGCCGCAGCCCACGTCTATTCACTGCCCGCCGGATCCATCTTCGATGTCGTTCCCGTTAGCATGAAGAATAACGTGATCGCCACCATCGTCGACTCCGCTGGCACCACCAAGTACACCGCAGCCGAAGTCCTGGGAGGCCCCGGGGCCGCGCCCCCGGCAAAGTTCATCAGCGCAATCTGGGACTATCCCCTCATCGAGGACACGTCCTATGTCATTTCGTTCGGCACCGATTGCACCATGTTGTCTCCCAGCTTTTTTGGGCCGTACTACGGTAATCTCTGCAACTCCTCCACTTCCCTGCACACCAAAGTGGGCTGGGACAACGTAACCGGAGTAGGCACCCCCAACGCCCAAGCCTTCGCCGACTCCTTCAACCCCGCCAACGCCTCCGACAAGAAGTAAAGTCGCTGGCGAAGCCAAAACAAAAGCCTCCGCAGCCCGCAAGGGCCCCGGAGGCCTTTGAGTGTAGGGCGGGCACTCTTGCCCGCCACGGCCGCGTCAGCGGCCGGCCTTTGCCTCAGTCAACTCAAAAGCCGGGTGCCCCACGTCTCGCCTCCTTTGCGAGACGTGGGATTCCACAGTCCCATTTCTCTTGGGATTTTGTCGAATTCCCCCACGCCTTGTCATCCAGAGCGAAGCGAAAGCCTGCCCTGAGCGAAGTCGAAGGGGATCCCCATAGCCACCACACCGCTGAAAGCTTGCGCGGTGCTCCCACAGATCAGAAAATTTAAGGAAAGAAAAAGAAAAATCCGCGCAAATCCGCGGCGAAAAAGTTTTCGCCCCTACCGCCGAACCGCAGCCGGCAATATCTCTTCCACGTCCACAATGTTGGTAGGATAGCTCCCCGTATAACACGCTGAGCAGTAAGAAATCAGCGGCCCCTCCCCGCAAGCCCGCTTCAGCCCCTCCAGCGAAAGATAAGCCAGAGAATCCGCGCCAATATACTCGCGAATCTCCTCAACCGATTTATTAGCTGCGATCAGCTGATTTTTCGAAGGCGTATCCACCCCGTAATAACAAGGCGAAATCGTCGGCGGACACGAAATCCGCATATGCACTTCCTTCGCTCCCGCCCCGCGAATCAACCGCACAATTTTCCGGCTGGTGGTCCCGCGCACGATCGAATCGTCAATCAGCACCACCCGCTTGCCTTCCAGCAGCGACCGCACCGGATTCAGTTTCAGCTTCACTCCAAAATCGCGCACGCTCTGGCTGGGCTCAATAAAAGTCCGCCCCACATAGTGATTCCGGATCAGCCCAAAGCGAAACGGAATCCCGCTCTCCGCCGCGTAGCCCACCGCCGCGGTCACGCCCGAATCCGGCACCGGAACCACCACGTCGGCTTCCACCGGCGACTCCCGCGCCATCTCCCGCCCCAACTCTTCGCGGCTGGTCTGCACCGCCCGCCCAAACACGCGGCTGTCCGGACGCGAAAAATAAACATGCTCAAAAATGCAGCTCGATTGCGGCGCAGCCGCCGCATAAAATTCTGACGTAATCCCTTCCGGCCCCACCACGACCAGCTCGCCCGGTTTCACGTCGCGCACATAATCGGCGCCAATCAAATCAAACGCGCAAGTCTCCGAAGCAAAAACGACAGTATCGCGCGTCTGCCCCTCCAGCGCCGGAATCCGCCCCATCGCCAGCGGCCGAAACCCGCGCGGATCGCGCACCGCGAATACTCTATCCGTACTCATCATCACCAGCGAAAACGCGCCCTCCACCTGCCGCAGCGCATCCGCCATCGCCTCCGGCAGCGTGTGCTCTTTCGAAAGCGCGATCAAATGCACAATCACTTCCGTATCGCTGTTGGTCTGAAAAATCGACCCCTGCCGCTCCAGCCGCGCCCGCACCTCCACCGCATTCACCAGGTTCCCGTTATGCGCCACCGCAATCGCGCCCTTGTTCGACTGCACCACAATCGGCTGCGCATTCAGCAACGCCGAATCCCCCGCCGTCGAATACCGCGTATGCCCCAACGCCAAAGTCCCGCGCAGCCGCGAAAGCACATCCTCGGTAAAAATGTCGGCGACCAGCCCCATCGCCTTATGCTGGTGCAAACTCAGCCCATCAGAGCTAACAATCCCCGCCGACTCCTGCCCCCGATGCTGCAACGCATGCAGCCCCAGATAAGCAAGCTTCTCCGCCTCCGGATGCGCAAACACCGCGACAACTCCGCACTCATCCCGAAATTTGTCAGAAGTCAGCATTTAGCTCTTAGCCGTTAGCTCTTAGCTCAAACTCACCGCGGTTCGGGTGCCCCATTTCTCGCGTCCTTTGCGAGAAGTGGGGATTTTGTCACCACCACCACTCCCAAAGTCCACCACTGCGCTTGAAGGACTGCGTCCCTAACCGTCCAGACAAGCAAAGCTCAGCTCGGTCTACCCTGTGCCCCTCTGTGTCCCCTGTGGTTCAAGCTCTACGTATCCACCACCGCAGTCTCCCCCTCAGCCTGCAAAGCTGATTCCAGCGCCCCCTCATAATCCTCACGCAACTCCGCAACCCCCACAGAAACCACCAAATCTTCATCCACCGAAATCTCCACCCGGTCCGATCCCGTCTCTCCAATCACCTCAGCCACCACCCCCAACTGCTCTGCAATCTGTTGGATTCCCCCCACCTGCCCCGCGTCGCACGAAAGCAATATCCGGCTCGCATCCTCTCCAAACAACACAAACTCCCCCGGAAGCCCACCAGAAATAAGATTCACCCGCGCCCCAATGCCTTTCGCAAAAGTTTTCTCAGCGATCGCGACTGCCACGCCGCCATCGGAACAATCGTGCACCGTCTGCACCATCCCCAACTGAATCAGTTCGATCACCGCTTTCTGCAGCGCTGCCTCCCGCTCCAAATCAAGCTCCGGCGGATATCCCCACAACGCACCCAGAATCTCTTTTGCGTATTCCGACGACCCGAACTCACTCTCTACATCGGTGATATCGCCAGCTGCGCCCGCGCGCAATAGCACAATCGTGCGTCCGGCTGCCGCAAAATGCATTTTCGCGGTTTTGTTCACGTCGTCGACAATCCCCACAACTCCAAGCACCGGCGTGGGATAGATGCCCTCACCCAGCGTCTCGTTGTAAAAACTAACGTTGCCCCCGGTGATCGGAATCTCCAGTTCTTCGCAAGCTTTGGTAATTCCATCAATGGTCTGCGAAAACTGCCACATAATGTGTGGCTTCTCCGGATTCCCAAAGTTAAGGCAATTGGTTGCCGCCACAGGAGTTGCCCCCGAACACGCCACTTTGCGCGCCGCTTCCGCCACCGCATGCATCGCCCCCAGCCGCGGATCCAGATAGCACCACCGCCCGTTCCCATCCAAAGCCATCGCCAGCCCACGCTGAGGGCCGGGGCCGTCACTCTTAATGCGAATCACCCCCGCATCGCCCGCTCCCGGAGCTTCCACAGTATTGGTCTGCACCATGTGATCGTATTGCTGCCAAACCCACCGCTTCCCGCAAATGTTCGGACTAGCGAGAAGCTGTTTCAAATCTTGCGTGAAGTTCACGGAGGTTACAGATGGGTGCCCCATTTCTCGCGCGTCCTGTGCGCGAGAAAGCCTGCCCTGAGCTTGCCGAAGGGTGGGGATTTTCGCCGAAAGCTTAACGAACTCCGGCATCTCCCGCGGCACCGGAGGCTCCCACCGCGCCAGCGGCCGCTTATAAACCGGCGCATCATCCGTCAACGCCGGATTGGGAATCTCCGCGACGACTTCACCATGGTGCAGCACGCGCAACTTATTGTCAGTCGTGACCTTGCCGACCTCGACCGCATCCAGCCCCCACTTTTCAAAAACCCGAAAAACTTCGCCCTCGCGTCCTTTTTGCGCCACCAGCAGCATGCGCTCCTGCGATTCGCTCAGCATGATCTCGTAAGCACTCATGCCGGTTTCGCGCTGCGGCACGCGATCAAGTTCAATTTCGATGCCAACGTTTCCGCGCCCGCCCATCTCGCACGTGGAACACGTAAGTCCCGCCGCCCCCATATCTTGAATGCCGACAATGGCTCCCGTCCGCATGGCTTCCAGGCAAGCTTCAAGCAGCAACTTCTCCAGAAACGGATCGCCGACCTGCACGTTCGGCCGCTTCGCTTCCGACGCCTCGCTGAATTCTTCGCTAGCCATGGTCGCGCCGTGGATGCCGTCGCGTCCGGTCTTCGCGCCCACGTAGATCACCGGATTGCCTTCGCCGGCAGCGCGCGCGTAGAAAATTTCGTCTTTGCGCACCAGCCCGAGCGCGAATGCATTCACCAGCGGATTGCCTGAGTAGCACGGCTCGAACTTCGTCTCGCCACCTAAGTTAGGGACGCCGAAGCAGTTGCCGTAAGAAGCCACGCCGCTGACCACGCCTTCGAGAATGGAGTGGTTCTTGTGAATCTCAGCCTGAGTGGATTGTGTAGGTCGGACACTCCCTTCGGCAGGCTCAGGGCAGGCTTTGTCCGTCGCTTTTGACTTGTCATCTAAACCAAACCCGGCCGCTGGCGCGGCCGTGGCGCACAAGAGTGTCCGCCCTACACGAATCGGCCCGAAGCGCAGCGAATCCATCACCGCCACCGGCCTTGCGCCCATGGTGAAAATGTCGCGCAGGATTCCGCCGACGCCTGTCGTTGCGCCCTGGAATGGCTCGATGAAGCTGGGATGGTTGTGCGATTCGATTTTGAAGGCACAGGCCCAGCCGTCGCCGATGTCGATGATGCCGGCGTTCTCGCCCGGTCCCTGCAGCACCAGCTTGCTGCGCGTGGGCAAGCGCTTCAAATGCACGCGGGACGATTTGTAGGAACAGTGCTCGCTCCACATCACGCTGAAGATGCCGAGTTCGGTCAGCGTGGGCTCGCGGTTGCCGAGAAGCTGCTTGATTTTTTCGTACTCGTCAGCCGTAAGCCCGTGCTGCCGGAGGATTTCCGGAGTGGGCGCAGAAGTCAGGGCAGTGGGCATGAGGAACTTCTATTGTCGCATTTTGGGGCGCAGGAGGGTAGGAAAAGCAGGCGCGAAATTGTCAGGAGGCAGGAAAAAGCCTTTAACCGCAAAGATCGCAAAGAAAATCCGCAGAGGCCGCAAAGGAGAGCAAATTCACTGGTTTGCTTTGCGTCCTTCGCGGATTTTCTTTGCGATCTTTGCGGTTAAGAGCTTTTTCTTCCACGCCGAGCGCGAAGTGCAGGCTGCAGGATGTCAGGTCACAACTTCGTACTCGCTTTTCACCAGGCCGCTGGGATAGTGCTGTGTGGAGATGTGGCGCAGGCGCAGATCGCGCGGCAGGGCGCCGAAGAGAGGAATGCCTTCTCCGATGAGCACAGGCACGCGCGTGATGGTGAGACGTTGAATGAGGCCGGCGCGCAGGAAACGTTGAATGGTGATGCCACCGTCGATGTAGGCATGCTGGACGCCGCTGGCGGCGAGTTTCGCAACGATCTCGGCGGGAGTGCCGGACATTTGTTCGACGCGGCGGCCATGCACGTTCGAAAAGTCGACGGGCCTGCTGCTCAGGACCACTACACGCTTGTCGCCATAGGGCCAGTCGGGAAACGCGAGAACGGTTTCGAAAGTCTTGCGGCCGATGACCAGCGCGTCGACGGTTGCGAGGAACTCGCTGTAGCCGTGGGGCTCGCCGCCACCCTCCGGGAGAAAGTCGAGATCGCCGTTGAGTCGGGCGATGAAGCCGTCGACGCTGGTTCCGATAAAGACAGATGCTCTCATCCTGGAACTCCTCGCTATGGGGAAGATTAGAGTTTGGGTGGACTGTGTGCAAGTTGATGGGCTTCGCCAAGAACCAGAGGGAATGTCATCCCGAACGGGGCCGAAGGCCCGGTGAGGGACCTTACGAAGCGAGTGACGTGGCATGGGCGGAGGCGGGTGCCGTGACGGGTGCGAGCGGCGGTGGTGGTTCTCGCCGGCTGCAGTTACGACGGAAATCGTCGTAAGGTCCCTCACCGAGCCTTTGGCTCGATTCGGGATGACATCGGAGTGCGGGACGGCGGCGTTACTCGTTTGCTGAAGAAGTTACTCTTTCGTTTCAACGACTTATCTATAAGCTATTGATAACACTGAAGCGGCAATCACGGCGCCTACTTTCCGGTTGCGCGATGTTCTTTGTTTTCATTGTGGAAATCTCTAACTTATTGAAAACAGGGGATGGAGCCGCGGAGTTTACTGGCTTCGACTGCGGGCGAGGGCACGCGTAGGATGGCCCTGGGGCGCACAGAATCGAGCTGTGAGCGCGTTTGTCTGCTCGGGTCGACGCTCAGGGCGTCCGCGGGATGGGCGGGGCTTAAATCGACTCCTGACGCGAAATCGGTGTAAGTGATTGAAAAAGTTTGTAAGTTGTTGTGATTATCTGGAAGCTATTGAAAACATTGGGGAGCTGGTCCGGATCGGTTGCGCCTGCCGGCCAAAGGCCGTCCGCTGGCGCGGCCGTGGCGGGCAGGAGTGCCCACCCTACACTTTCCGGTAAGATTCTGGGGCGATGAAATCGATCATTGTGGGGACGGCGGGGCATATTGATCACGGGAAGACGGCACTGGTGAAGGCGCTGACCGGGATTGATGCGGACCGGCTGGAAGAAGAGAAGCGGCGGGGGATCACGATTGATCTGGGCTTTGCGCATATGGATATGTCGGCGGACGATCCTGCGAAAAACGGAGAGACGCTGCGGATTGGGTTTGTCGATGTGCCGGGGCACGAACGGTTTGTGCGCAACATGCTGGCGGGGGTGGGCGGGATCGATCTGGTGCTGCTGGTGATTGCGGCGGATGAAGGGATCAAGCCGCAGACGCGGGAACATTTTGACATTCTGCAGTTGCTGGGAGTGCGGCGCGGGATCACGGTGCTGACCAAGGCGGATGCAGTGGATGCGGAGACGCTGGAGGTGGTGCGACTGGAGGTGCAGGAATTTTTGCGCGGGAGTTTCTTAGATAACCCGAAAATGGATAGCGCGAAATCCATTGTGGCGGTGAGTTCGCTAACCGGGGCTGGACTAGGTGAGTTGAAGCAGGCGCTGGTGGCTGCTGCGGGCGAGGTTGCGGCGCGCGATTCGCAGGCGCTGGCGCGTTTGCCGATTGATCGCGTGTTTACGATGAAAGGCTTCGGCACAGTGGTTACAGGGACGCTGGTGGCGGGGGCGATTCGTCCGGAGGATGAGCTGGAAGTTTTTCCGACCGGACGCAGGGTTCGGGTGCGCGGGGTGCAGGTGCATGGTGAGGCAACGGACGTGGCAATGGCCGGACAACGCACGGCGTTGAATCTGGCCGGAGCTAGCACCGAGGACTTGGCGCGCGGGATGACGCTGGCGCCGGTGGATACGTTCGTCACAACGCGACGGGCGGATGTGACGCTGCGGCTGCTGCCTTCGGCGGCTCGGCCTCTGAAGAATCGGTCGCGAGTGCATTTTCATTCGCACACGATGGAGACGGTGGCGGAAGTAGTGTTGTACGGGTTCGGTGCCAAGACCCCCACTTCTCGCGCAAAGGACGCGCGAGAAATGGGGCACCCGCTGCTTCATGAGACCGAGGCCAAAATCCCCACGCTGCCCAAAGAAGGCGCAAGGATGAGGCACCCGCAGTTTTCTCCGGGTGAGGAGGGGTTTGCCAGGATCACACTTGCGGAGCCGGCGCTGCTGCTGCCGGGAGACCGATTTATCATTCGCCAGTTTTCGCCGGTAGTGACGATTGGCGGAGGCGTGGTGCTGGATGTAGCTCCCGTTTCGCGGTTATCGCAGGACGAGGACTTTCTGAGTATCCTTGCGGACGGCGACCGAGAAAGCATGCTGAGGATGAGAATTCTACGCCGCGCGTACATGGGAGTTTCGCTTTCGCAACTGATCGCCAATAGCGGCTTGGGGAAGTCTGCGATCGAGGCTGCGCTCTCGCGCGCCGTGCAGAATGGGGAAATCCTTCGAATCGGCGATCGACTGTTGCATGCCGGGCACTTGGCCAGCCTCCAACAGAGGATGTTGCGGGTGATCGGTGACTTTCAGAGGCAGAATCCGCTCGAGAATGGCATCACAAGAGAGCGGTTGCGCGAAAATTTGAAAACAGCAGACTCAGTATTTGACCGAGCCCTTGAGGACTTGGATCGCGAACGAATGATAGCGATTGCCGGCGAGTTGGTGCGGTTGCCGGGACGCGGCGTGGTGATGAAGGATGAGGAAGCGGAGGCGAAGAAGACAATCGAAGAGGCGCTTGCGGTGGCGGGGCTGAAAGTTCCGGCGCTGCAGGAGGTGATTGCGGGGCTGAAGATCGACAAGGCGCGGGCGCAGAAGATTGTGACTTTGTTGTTGCGCGATCGCGTGCTGGTGAAGATTTCTGACGAGCTGGTGTTTCATCGCGGGGCGCTGGAGCTGTTGCGGCGGGATCTGGCGGGGTATAAGACGAAGTCGGCGAAGATTGATGTGGCGAAGTTTAAGGAGTTGACGGGAGTGACGCGGAAGTATGCGATTCCGCTGCTGGAATATCTGGATCGGGAACGGGTGACGCGGAGGGTGGGGGACGTGCGGGAAATTTTGTAATTTCGTAACGGGTGACTTGGAAATCAAAACCCTTCACCACAGAGGACACAGAGGAACACAGGGTGAACCTTCAGATTCATCGTCGCTTCGCTCGTCGATGACAAAAGTGGGACTAGATTTTTTCTTCTGGAAACTCCAGCTCCAGGGCGAGCGGGTCGGTGAAGCGGTTGGTTAAGTTTGCCAGGCCGGTGAGCAGGTGCACGTCGACGATTTCGGGGTCGGAGAATTCTTTTTTCAGAGGGGCGAAGTCGGAGTCGGTGATGTCGTGGGGGGTGCGCGTGAGTTTGTCGGCGTAGGTGAGCGCGGCTTTTTCTTTGGCGGTGTAGCGGGAGTAGTCTCCGGCGCGGAGAGCGGCCCAGTCTTCGGCGGTGAGGCCTACGCGTTTGGAACTGGCTACGTGATGCTGCGTGCAGTAGTAGCACTGGTTGATCAGCGAGACGCGGAGGTAGATGAGTTCGTAGAGCTTGCGATCGAGGGAACGGCCTACGCTGGCGTAGAAGGGCAGAAAGTTCTTGAGCATTTCGGGACGGTGGGCGAGGGCTTTCTGGGCATTGCCGGGTTTGCCGCGGAGGGCTTTTTCGTAGATCTCGTTGACTTCGGGGGAAGCTGATTCGGGGGCGATAAGGGTGATGCGGGCCATGGGGTCCTCCAGGCTGGAGTTGAGAATGATTTCATCTTTCATCATAGCCCCACACCCGTCCCCACATTTATCTATCGGGTTATAGCTTTGAGCGGGAGTTTTTCTGGCGATGGTTTTGATTCGTCCTGCGAATGTTGATGACTGTGAGGTGCTGCGGACGATGATCCGCGAGCTGGCGAAGTTTGAACGCCAGCTCGATTTGGTGACGATCGGGGAAGAAGAGTTGGCGCGGGACGGGTTTGGGGAGAATCCGCGATTTCGCGCGCTGATTGCGGAATGGGATGGGCAGGCTGCGGGGTACGCGGTTTTCTTTGGCTACTTTTCCACCTGGGCGGGGCGCGCGTTGTATCTGGAGGATCTGTTTGTGCGGGAGAAGTTTCGCGGTAAGGGCATTGGGAAGGAGTTGCTGGCCGCGGTAGCGCGCGCTGCTGTGGAAGATGGTTGTTACGGAATACACTGGGAAGTGCTCGACTGGAACCAGAAAGCGATTGAGCTGTACCGGGCGCTGGGAGCGGAGTTTCCGGACCAGTGGCGCCGGGTAATGCTGAGCGGCGAGGCGCTGCGGAGGCTGGCGGAGAGTGGATCGTGAAAGTGAAAAAGGGCAAGGCGGATGTGGCGCTGGTGCGATTGTTTGCGAACCGGGCGGCGTGGGATGTGTGGCTGGAGAAAAATCATCGCAAGCATCAGGGCTTGTGGTTGCGGCTGGCGAAGAAAGGGTCGGGGATTCGATCTGTGACGTACGGCGAGGCTTTGGAGGTAGCGCTGACTTACGGATGGATTGATGGTCAGAAGAAACCTGACAGCGAACTGGCCTGGCTGCAGAGATTTGTGCCGCGGGGACAGCGGAGTATCTGGTCGAAGATCAACCGGGAGAAAGCGCTGGCGCTGATTGCGAGCGGGGGGATGAAGGCGGCGGGGTTGGAGGCGGTGGAGTTCGCTCGGAAAAGTGGGAGATGGGAGTCGGCTTACGATTCTCCTAAGGGCGCGGAGGTGCCGAAGGACTTTCATGCGGCGCTGGATGCGAGTCCGCGGGCGCGGGAGTTTTTTCAGGGGTTTGATCGGGCGAACCGGTATGCGGTGCTGTTTCGGATTCAGACTGTGAAGAAAGCGGAGACGCGGGCGCGGAAGATTGTGGAGTTCGTGGCCATGCTGG
The DNA here is from genome assembly GCA_963719575.1 of uncultured Acidobacteriaceae bacterium. Classification (GTDB taxonomy): domain Bacteria; phylum Acidobacteriota; class Terriglobia; order Terriglobales; family Acidobacteriaceae; genus Sulfotelmatobacter. The sequence goes on along the minus strand of CAVRCN010000009.1, from coordinate 312,085 downwards.
AGAGAGGCGAGAGGATTCACGAACCACGCAAGGCGCGGGCGGTGAAGTTAAAGGTGTCGACCGGCTAAGGGCGTGCCTTGTCTTGACCGATCCTGTGGGATGCTGTCTGGTGATGGCCAGGCTGAAACCTGAAAGCCTTTGACCGCGAAGGCCGCAAAGAAAACATCGCGAAGGTCGCAAAGAAGAACGCTGAACGATGGTTCGATGAAAAGCAGAGTTCGCATTATCGGGGCGGGGCTGGCGGGGGCGGAGGCGGCGTGGCAGTGTGCGCGGCGGGGGGTGGAGGTGGAGTTGTTTGAGATGCGGCCGGTGCGGACTACGCCGGCGCACCAGACTGGGGACTTTGCGGAGTTGGTTTGTTCGAATTCGCTGAAGTCGGATAGCGAGAATACGGCTCCGTGGCTGTTGAAGGAGGAGATGCGGCGGGCGGGATCGCTGTTGCTGGAAATTGCGCGGGAGTGCGCGGTTCCGGCGGGTCATGCGCTGGCGGTGGATCGGGTGACGTTTGCGGCGAGAGTGACTGAAACGATTTTGCGCGAGGCGCGGATTGTGGTGCGGCGGGAGGAAGTGACGGCGATTGATGAGGGGGACATTACGATTGTGGCGAGCGGGCCGCTGACTTCGGAGGCGCTGGCGGGGGAGATTGGGCGGTTGAGCTTGTCGGTGTCGACTCAGCAAGGCACCTCAGCGGCTGAAGCCGCTTTGCCGATGGGGGCTGAAATCGCAGCGCTGAAGCGCTGCGCCACCCAAAATCGGAACGCCGTCGATCAAAATCACTCCACTCCGCATCTTTATTTTTATGATTCGATCAGCCCCATCGTCGAGGCGGATTCGATTGATATGTCGCGGGTTTATATGGCGGCGCGGTATGACAAGGGGTCGGCGGATTACATTAATTGCCCAATGACGGCGGAAGAATACGACGCGTTCTACGGCGCGCTGGTGGCGGCGCAGGCGGTGGAGGAGCGGGATTGGGAGAAGCTGAATTATTTTGAGAGCTGTTTGCCGATTGAGGAGATTGCGCGGCGGGGGCGGGATACGCTGCGGTTTGGTCCGATGAAGCCGGTGGGGTTGAAGGATCCGCGAACGGGGCGGATGCCGTATGCGGTGGTGCAGTTGCGGCAGGAAAATCTGCGGGCGGATTCCTACAATCTGGTGGGGTTCCAGAATCATTTGAAGTTTGGGGAGCAGGCGCGGGTGCTGCGGCTGATTCCCGGCCTCGAGAATGCGCGGTTTCTGCGTTACGGGCAGATTCATCGCAATACTTATATCAATGCGCCGACGCTGCTGCGGGAGACGCTGCAGATGAAGGCGCATCCGCGGGTTTTGTTTGCGGGACAGATTTGCGGCGTGGAGGGGTATGTGGAGTCGATTGCCACGGGGCTCGTGGCGGGGATGAATGCTGCGGCGCTGGCGCGCGGCGAAGAGCTGGTTGCGCCTCCGCGGGCGAGCGCATTCGGATCGCTGACGCATTATGTGACGCATGCGGATGCCCGGAATTTTCAGCCGGCGAATATTACTTTTGATTTGCTGCCGGCGCTGGAGAAGAAAGTTCGCGATCGCACCGAGCGGCACCGGTTGCAGTGCGAGGTGGCGCTGCGGGAGTTTGATGAGTGGCTGGCGGCGGCTGGGGCGGCGGCGGGAAGCTCTTATCGCTGAGATCGCAGAGAACGGCCGCGGAGGGCGCGGAGAAATGCGGGCGGCAAAGTCGGTTACGATTCGGTGCGCGGGCGCGGAAGATGCTCCGGTTATCGCGAGGGTGCTCTACGAATCGTTCGTGGAGTTCAGGGCGTTGTATACGGATGGTGGGTTCGCGGCGACGGCTCTGGGCGCGGAGCAGATTTTGATTCGCATACAGGAAGGGCCGGTGTGGGTTGCGCTGCGCGATGAGGCTGTGGTGGGCACGGTGGCTGCGGTTGCGAAGGGCGCGTCGGTTTACGTTCGGGGGATGGCGGTTTTGCCGGCGGCTCGGGGATGGGGAGTGGGAGCGGAGTTGCTGAGCACGGTTGAGAGCTGGGCTGTGAGTGAGGGGTACGGCGGGCTGTTTCTTAGCAGCACTCGGTTTCTTAGTTCTGCGATACGGCTGTATGAGGGGTTCGGGTTTCGACGCGTGGTGGAGGAGCCGCAGGATTTGTTTGGGACGGAGTTGTTTACGATGGAGAAGGTGCTGGGTGAGTAGGATCAGGGATCAGGGGTCAGGGTTCAGGGATCGGGATCTGAGAGGGCGCTGGCACATCCCGAGGTCGCACTTTTTACTTCTGCATTTTGAGTTCTTCGTTCTGCGCTGTTTCTGAATTGATTTGATCCGCGGGGCGATTCTTAGTAACTTGCTGGGAAGCGATTTAGAGTGAGGTGAGCGCTTGCCTATTTCTGCCGTGGATGCAATTTCTCCCGCCCTGCTGCATACCAAGAAACAATTGTTTCAGCCTTTTCGGTTTGGTCAATGGACCAAGCTGGCCGTGGTAGGACTGCTGGCCGGAGAACTGGGCTCTGGCGGCGGCTGCAACCGCACCTTTACCAACTTTAATATTCCGCGCGGGGACAACGGCCGGCACTTTCTGGGGCAGGCTGGGTCGATGCATGGTTGGGCCATGCATAGCTGGGCCATGCAAGACTGGTCGATGCCGAATCTCGCGATCTACGCAGGGTTGATTGCCGCGCTGGTGGCTTCTCTGCTGGTGCTGGGAGTCATCCTGATGTATGTGAGCAGCGTGATGCGCTTCATTTTATTCGACAGTGTGTTGACCCGGGAGTGCCGGGTGGGAGAGGGTTGGAGCCGCAGGCAGGGGCCGGGGCTCCGGTATTTTGTGTGGAAGTTGCTCTACCTTCTGGCCTCGATCGCGTTTTTCGCGGTGGTGATCGGGATTCCCGTCGCTTTCGCGCTTGCGGGAGGCTGGTTCAAAGAGCCCGGCGAGCATGTGGGACCAATGATTCTGGGAGGAATTCTTCTGTTTCTTGTCGCGGCGATTTTCGCTGTGGTCGCAGCGGTGGTGTTTGTGCTTACCAAGGATTTTGTGGTGCCGCAGATGGCGCTGGAAGGGATTGGCGTGTTTGAGGGATGGCGGCGCCTGTGGGGGATGATGAATGCGGAAAAGGGCGACTACGCGATTTACATCGTGATGAAGATCGTGATGGCGATTGTGGCGGCGGTGGTGATCGCAATCGTGACTGCGATTGTGGCGGTGTTCTTCGTGGTCCCGACGGTGGTTTTCGGCGCGGTGGGAGTGTTGGCGGGCAAGTCGGCGGGGCTGACCTGGAACGCTGGAACCATCACGTTGGCCGTGGTGGTGGGATGCGTTCTGCTTTTTTGCTTTCTGTATCTGGTGTCGCTGGTTTCGGTGCCGGCGATTGTGTTCTTCCCGGCGTATTCGATTTACTTTTTTGCAGGGCGATATCCGGCGTTGAGTGCGGCGCTTTATCCCGCGACGCGAGTGCCGGTGCCGTCGATAGGAACTGCTCCGTTTGGGCAGCCACCGCCGCTGCCTTCAATGTGATTGATTCAGCCTGATTCCTACATCCTAAATTTTTTGTTCTCACTTTCTTCGAACTGGCAGGGGAACGCCGGTGGAAGGCCGTGGAACTCTGCGCCTGGGCGAGGTGTCTGATGTTGCAGACACGCGCGTGCCCGAGAGGAGCGAGTTCCGATGGGATTCTCCATGGCAGGCGGAGGTGCGCGCGGACCACAGATTAACGTTACGCCGCTGGTGGATGTGCTGCTGACGTTGATTGTGATGTTCATGCTGGTGGTGGCGATGGATCAGGAGCAGGGCGAGTCGGCGCAGATTCCGCAGCCGGATCAGAAACAGACGGCGGGGGAACAGGAGTCGCGCACGGTTGTGATTCAGGTGGTGTGGACCATGAAAGACGCGCGGCCGACGCTCAAGATCAATCAGGAAGACGTCCGGTGGGAGGATTTGGACACGCGGCTGGCGCGGATCTATTTGACGCGGGCGGAGAAAGTGGCGTTCGTGCGCGGCGATGCGGACGTGGATTTCCAGTATGTGGCGGAGGTGATTGACGCGGCGCATCACGCGGGCGTGCAGAAGGTGGGGTTGCTGACGCAGGGACGGGAGGTGGCGGGGGAGTGAGAGCCCGTTCAGTCGAGAATTCATTGGCGATTGTCGAGACTCCCGCTAAAATGAGGGCATGGTTGCGTGGCAGGAGTTTTTCGAGAGCAAACCGAACGTCTGCGGAGGAGAGCTGTGCGCCGCGGGGACGCGAATTTCCGTGACGGTGATTCTTGACAGCCTCGCCGAAGGGTCGACCAAAGAAGAGATTCTGCACAGTTATCCCTCTCTGAAACCGGAGCACATTGAAGCCGCACTCGCCTACGCGGCGGAGCTGGCGCACGAAGAACGGCTCGTGCCGATTCGGACGAAATGAGATTCAAGCTGGACGAGAATCTTCCGCGCGAACTGGCGGATGACCTTTCGCGTCTGGGGCACGATGCGGACACCGTGGTTGGCGAAGGTTTGTCCGGCGCAGATGACGCAACCATTGTCCAGGCGGCTCGGGCAGGCGGTCGCAATATTGTTGACTCTCGACAAGGGCATTGCCAGCTTATTGCAATATCCCGTTCACGAACATGGTGGCGTGGTGTTGTTCCGCCCGGATGGATCGGGCCGTCGAACCATCTTGTCGTTTGTGCGATCACGGCTTCCGAAGTTGCTGGAACATGGAGATGGCCGGACGACTGACGGTCGTGGGCCCGACCCGTATTCGCATTCGCTAGGGCTCGCTGCGCTTGGCTGGACAGCCGAGGCGGCTGTCCCTACGCGTGTTTTCTTGCCTACGTATTTCTCGCTCGGTTTTTTATCCAGATTGGAGTGCCGCTGAAGCCGAAGGCTTCGCGGATTTGGTTTTCCAGGAAACGCTGGTAGGAGAAGTGTAATTTTACGGCGCGGTTGGTGAAGAGGACGAACGTGGGCGGAGCAACGGAGGCTTGCGTCATGTAGAGAATTTTTACGCGCTGGCGCATGGGGACGGAGGCGCGCTCGAAGTCGACGTGCTCGATGAAGCGGTTCATTTGCGAGGTGGTGACGCGCTTGCGGCGTTCGGTGGCGACTTTTTCGAGTAGCGGGAAAATTCTTTCGACGCCCTTGCCGGTGCTGGCGGAGATGAAGACTACGGGGGCGTAGTTTAGAAATTTGAGGTCGTAGCGCAGGCGCTCTTCGTAGGCTTCGCGGTCGCCGGGGCGTTTGCTTTCGCGCATGCGCGTCGCTTTCGACGGCCTTCCCGGTTTTAAGGCGCCGCTGCTGACCAAGTCCCATTTGTTGACCACGATAATCATGGAGCGTCCGCTTTCGTGGGCGTAGCCGGCGATCGCAGCGTCAAGCTGGCTGACGCCTTCGGTGGCGTCGATGACGAGCAGGGCGACGTTGGCGGCTTCCAGATGCTTGCGCGCCATAACGACCGAAAGTTTCTCGGCCATGAGATGAGTCTTGCCTTTGCGGCGAATGCCGGCGGTGTCGATGAAGCGGAAACGGCGGCCGTTGTGCTCGAGAATTTCGTCGACCGCGTCGCGCGTGGTGCCGGGGATGGGCGAGACGATGGCGCGGTCGGACGCGGTGAGCGCGTTCAAGAGCGTGGACTTGCCGACGTTGGGATGGCCGATGATGGCGACTTTGGTTTCGTGGGGAGAATCGTCATTGGCCGCTGGTCGTTGGCCGTTGGCCGTTTCGACTTCGTCTGGGAAGGGAGGGAATGAATCCAAGTGCTTTCGGCTGCGAGGGCGGGGCGCTTTCTCGACTGCGGGCGGGGCGGCGGCGCTGTCTTCTTCTCGCCCTTGGTCTGATGACAGGGATTCGGGCAAGACTTTCAGGATTGCGTCTAGGAGATCGTCTACTCCGCGGCCGTGCTCGGCGGAGACGGGGAACATTTCGCGGATTCCCAGGCGATGAAAATTGTCGAGCAGCGCGGATTGTTTTTCGCCATCGACTTTGTTCACGGCCAGAAACAGCGGGCGATCGGCTTTGCGCAGGAGGCGGACGAGTTCGAGATCAGGGCCTGCGAGTTCGGTGCGTCCGTCGACGACCATGACGATGGCAGCGGCTTCGTCGAGCGCGACTCGAGCCTGGCGGAAGATTTCTGAGGGGATGAAATCTTTTTCTTCGGGAAGAATGCCGCCGGTGTCGACGATGCGCAGATGGCGTCCGCGCCATTCGGCATCACCGTAGAGGCGGTCGCGGGTGATGCCGGGCTCGTCGCCGACGATGGCGCGGCGCGAGCCTACGATGCGGTTGAACAGCGTGGACTTGCCGACGTTCGGCCGGCCGACGATGGCGAGCGTGGGGACGCCGGCTGCGGTGGTGGCGAGAGTGCTGGTCGAGTTGTAGGTGGGCTGCGTCAAAATGAGTTTGGAAACTGACCTTCCTCAGGGTGCCAGAACCCTGAGTCCTTGCGCATTTGTGAAGGCGCGGCCGACTCTTCGAGTCGGCAGGGCGGGGAAGCGTGCCCGTCCCACACGACGTGTGCCGATGGCTTTTGCCTGAACAGCTATTATAGAGGCTTCGTGGGTTCACCACCTTCAACTCGCTCGGCGGCCAGCGGCAAGGACGCGTCGCTTTACCAATTCTTCGCTCCGGGGGGAGTGCTGTCGCGGACGCATCCGGCGTATGAATTTCGGCGCGGGCAGTTGCAGATGGCGCAGGCCGTGGAGCAGGCGCTGGAAGAAAAGCGGCATCTGATTGTGGAAGCGGGCACCGGCACGGGGAAGACGCTGGCTTACCTCATGCCCGTGATTCGGTCGGGCAAGCGCGTGATTATTTCGACCGGGACGAAAAATCTGCAGGAACAACTTTTCTATAAGGACGTGCCTTTTTTGGAGCAGGCGTTGATCGGCGGGCTTCCGGGTTCCGGCTCGCGGCTTTCGGTTTGTTACATGAAGGGGCGCAACAATTATTTGTGCCGCAAGAAACTTTACGACCTTGCTGATCAGCCGGTGCTGAGCGGGCTTGACGAGATTGAGCAATATCGTGCGATGGCGGCGTGGGAAAAAACTACGCAGACAGGCGATCGCGCGGAGCTGGCCGAACTTCCTGAAGCGAGCATGCTGTGGCACAAACTGGACGCGCGCGCCGACGCCTGCCTGGGGCAGAAATGCAGCCAGTGGGAGCGGTGCTTTATCACTGAGATGCGGCGCAAGGCGATGGAAAGCGACATTATCATCGTCAACCATCATTTATTTTTCGCGGATCTTGCCATCAAGCTGCAGGCCGAGGGCGCGGCCGATGCGGGGATTCTTCCGGAAGCGGCGGCGGTGATTTTCGATGAGGCGCATGAGATTGAGGATGTGGCCGGAAATTATTTCGGGATTTCGGTGAGCAACCTGCGGGTGGAGGATTTGGCGCGGGATGTTGAGGCTTCGCTGCAGCATAACCGCATGTTTTCGGCGGGGCTTTCCGGTGCGTTGGGAAGTTTGCGGGAGCGGTCGCAATTCTTTTTTTCGCTGCTGCCTGCGGGTGAAGGACGGTTTGCTTTCGAGACGCGGCGTGAGTTTCTGGAAGAAAACGGCGACGAGTTTCTGGCGTTGAATCAGGCGTTGACGCGATTGGCCGGGGAGTTGGAGGGCTTGCCACAGAAGCCGGAGGAAGTTTTCAACTTTGTACGGCGGGCGCAGGAGATTCAGGTGCAGCTTGGGTTTGCGCTGGAAGCTGAGGATCGCAATACGGTGTTCTGGATCGAGCGGCGGGGCGGACGCGGGAGACAGCGAGACATTGGGAAAACGAAAGACGGTTCTCAAGGGTTTCGCAATGAGGGCGGCCGGCAGAATGTTTTCCTGCAGGCTACGCCGATTGATGTGGGGCCGATTTTGCGGGAGTGTTTGTGGTCGAAGCTAGAGTGCGCGGTGCTGACTTCGGCTACGCTCGCGGTGGGCGGAGGATTCGAGTACATCCGGCAGCGGCTGGGGCTGGAGCATGCGCGCGAGTCGGTGCTGCCTTCGCATTTTGATTACGAAAGTCAGGCGCTGCTGTATGTGCCGCCGGATTTGCCTGATCCGCGCGCGCCGCAGTTCGGAGCCATGGCGGCGGAGCGGATTCGCAAGCTGCTCGAGATTACGCGGGGGCGGGCGTTCGTGCTTTTTACCAGCTACGCGCAGATGAACGACGTTTACCAACGGTTATTGGGCATCGTCGAATTTCCTATGCTGCGGCAGGGAGACGCGCCGAAGAGCGCTCTGCTTGGGGAGTTTCGGCTGACGCCGAACGCGGTGCTGTTTGCGACGTCGTCCTTCTGGCAGGGCGTAGACGTGCAGGGCGAGCAGTTGAGTTGCGTGATCATTGACCGGTTGCCGTTTGCGGTGCCCAGCGATCCGGTGGTGGCGGCGCGGATGAAAGCGATCGACGCCGATGGCGGGAATGCATTTTTTCAATATCAGGTGCCGGCCGCGGTGATCACGTTGAAACAAGGCTTCGGACGGCTGATCCGGTCGCTGCATGACCGAGGATTGCTCTGCCTGCTCGATAACCGCATTTTGAAGAAGCAGTATGGACGGGTGTTTGTGGAGAGTCTGCCGAAGTATAAAAAAACCACGGAGATGCGGGTGGTGGAGGAGTTTTTTGGGGTAGGGTCGGCCCAGTAAGCAATAGCTCAGAGGAAATGGCAAAGACTATATATCTTCGAGGAGTCGCATCCCGGTGGCCACGGCGCGTTTGTCGAAGGTAGCCGTATAAATGCATACCGCCGCGTGGCCGCTGCGTTCGACCAGGCAGTCAGAGAATCCCGCATTGCTTGTCTTGAATTTCCGCAAGGCCTGCCACACGATTTCCGACCTTTCGACAAGCAACGCATCACTGCGCAATAAGTTTTCGAGAACGAGTTCCATTTCGCTCCTTTCAAAGTTGTACAGCGATTTGAGCACCCAGCTTAGCTCGGCGATCACGACGAGCGAAACGAACCCCGGAGAAGCAGAGGATAGCGAGCGCATCAATTTAATGGCGGCGGGGGTTTGCACCGGGTCGTCATGGGTGAGGAAGCGGACGAGGACGTTTGTGTCGAGACCGATCATGTCAGGACCAATCAGGTTGGGACGATCAGGTTCGGGCAAATCACAAAGATTCGGCAGCACCTTTGGCGATCGCCTCATCCATTTCGTCGATCGTGGCGGCAGTTTTTCGCCTTCCCTTAAATAGCCCGTTCAATTCCTGAAGCGAGCGGGTGGCGGGGATGATTGCGAACTGCCCTTTCTCCAACTCGACGAATTCGATCCGGTCTCCGGAATCGACGCCCAAAGCTGCACGCACCCGAACGGGAATTGTGATCTGCCCTTTGGATGTGATGGTTGCAGTGGCCATACTGTCCTTCCACACTTTTATATCCCTTACTATAATGTAAGGCAACATCGACTGTCAACCTGAGAGGAACTCGACCGCAAGCATAAAGCTTTGTATCTATCCTGTTATAAGTTACTTGCCAGTTATCGCTCCGACCCCAATCCCTGACGCCTCTGCTTTCGTGTGGTACACGCGTTCGGTGGCTTTTACGAAATCCGAGGGCTTGGCGTCGGGAATGTTTATGAAGGTTTGGGGATTGCGGTCGGTGAGCGGGAACCAGGAACTCTGAATCTGCACCATGATGCGGTGGCCGCGGCGGAAGGTGTGGTTTACATCCTGAAACGTGGCGTTGATCTCTTCCACTTTGCCAGGAGTAAATGGTTCGGGCTTTTCGAAACTGTGGCGAAACTTGCCGCGGAAGGGCTCGCCGCGAACCAGTTGCTGATATCCGCCCATGGTGAAACTGGGCGGAGGCACATCGGTTCGCGGCTTGTTGATGTCTTCTGGCCGGGTTGCGTCCAGTTTGCTGTCGGGGAAGTCGGGCGGGTAGACGTTGATCAGCTTCACGTCAAAATCAGAATCCGTTCCGCTGCTCGAGACGAAAAGTCGAGGCAAGATCGGACCTGCGATGGTGACGTCTTCCTGCAAAACTGGCGTTTGATAGACCAGAACGTCGGTGCGACTGGAGGCGAAACGCTGATCGGAGAGCATGTATTCCTGGGGCACATTCAGCGAAACGTAATTCACGAACGGCACCGGCTTGGCGGGATCGCTAACGTATTCGTCGAACGCGGGCGAGTCGGCTGCAGGCGGATCGAACGAGAGCCCGCCGTTAGCCTGGAAATAGAGGGTTTTTGGCTCGGCGTTTTTCGGAGGCCAGGCTGAATATTGTCTCCATACATTCGTACCGGTTTCGAAAACGTATGCCTTGGGCAGCTTCGCATCGCCATTACCTTTAAGATATTGTTCGAAAAACGGGAAAAGAATCTTGCTGCGGTAATACTCGCCGGTGTTGGCAGCGAACTCCACTCGTCCCAGATGCTCGCCGTCGTAGCGGGCCCATCCGCCGTGCACCCAGGGGCCGACGACCAGGGCGTTGAAAATCCCAGAATTATTCTTGTCGATGGCGTGGAAGGTGGAGAAGGGACCCTGAAGATCCTCGGCGTCGAACCATCCGCCAACGGTGAGCACGGCGCAGTGGATGTTCTTCATGTGCGGCGCGAGGTTGCGGGCCTTCCAATAATCGTCGTATGTGTCGTGATGGAGTTGGTCGTCGAACAGAGCACTTTTACCTTCCAGATATTTTGAAAGATTTCCGGTGGGCCCCACCTTGAGATAAAACTCATAGCCATCTTTGGTGCCGTAGTCGAAGGGGACGGAAGTTTTCGGCGGGAGCTGGGGATTCTCCTGCGGCTTGAAGGAACTATAGAAGCCAAAATTCGCCGCCAGCATGAATGCTCCGCCGTGGTAGGCGTCGTCGCCCATGAAAAGATCGGTCATGGGAGCCTGGGGAGAAGCCGCTTTCAGCGCGGGATGCGAGTCGATGATGCTGGCGGAGGTGTAGAAGCCGGGATAGGAAATTCCCCAGATGCCGGCGTTCCCGTTGTTGTTGGGAACGTTCTTGAGCAGCCAGTCGATGGTGTCGTAGAGATCGCTGGCGTCATCCACGTCCTGGTTTGATTTTTTGACGTCGATGTGCGGACGCATCTCGATGAACTTGCCTTCCGACATGTAGCGGCCGCGCACGTCCTGGAAAACGAAAATGTATCCCGCTTTGTCGAACTCGGGCGCGGGGCCGAGGGTGCGGCGATACTGGTCTTCGCCGTAAGGTCCGACGCTGTACGGCGTGCGGTCGATCAGGAACGGAAAAGTTCTCGAGCTATCTTTGGGCACGTAGATCGAGGTGAAGAGATGAATGCCGTCGCGCATGGGGATCCGGTATTCATACTTGGTGTAGTGCTCCTTGATGCTGAACTCTGGCGGCGGATCAGGCCTGCTCTGGGCTGCGGCGTTGAATGAAATAAGGTTGGGCAGAAGCAGGTTCGCCAGAAGAATAAGGAAGATAGAAGGAAAGAGACTCGAATCGCGATGTTGCATGGGCGCTCCTTGGTTGCGGGCTGGAATCCGAATAGGCAAGCTAACCGCGGCGCGCGGCGGGAGTCAAGTCGGGGTTCGTGGTCGTCCTAAGTTCTCTCACCACAGTGGACACTGGGGGACACAGGGTAAAGCCACACAGGGTAAAGACACACAGGCTAAGGCCTGCGGGGCTCACACAGCGTTGGCGCGGTACAATGATGTGTTTGGCTGAAGATTGCGGTTGGGCCTGTGTTCGCACGGGGCCGCTGAGGGATGCATGTTCGAAGTTACGGTGGAAGATACGTTTGCCGCGGGTCACTACCTGCGCAATTACAAGGGCAAGTGCGAGAATCCGCACGGGCACAACTACAAGATCAGGATCACGCTGGCCGGAGCGGAACTTGACAAGGCTGGGCTGCTGCTCGACTTCAAGGACTTGCGCGAGGTCATGAAGCAGGTGATTGAGAGGCTCGATCATCAGATGATCAACGATATCGAACCGTTCACCGTGATCAATCCTTCGGCTGAAAATCTGGCAAAGTACTTTTATCACGAGTCCGATACCCGGCTGCAACGAGTGACTGGCGGGCGCGTGCGCGTGAAAGATGTAACGGTGTTTGAGACAGATACGACTACGGCGAAGTACAGCGAGTAGCGAAGATCAGGGGTCAGGGGCCAGTGATCATCGATCAGTGGCCAGCCGTCTTCGTGCAGATACCTGTGCAGATTACTGAAATTTACAAGTCGCTCCAAGGAGAGTCTACCTACGCAGGGTTGCCGTGTGTGTTTGTCCGGCTGACGGGCTGCAATTTGCGCTGCTCGTGGTGCGACAGTGAATACACGTTCACGGGCGGGCGGAAAATGGCGATCGAAGAGGTGCTCGGTGACGTGGACCGCCTCAGCCCGGGCGGCGGGCTGATCGAGATCACCGGGGGCGAGCCCATGCTGCAGGAGCGCGAAGTGGTTCCGCTCATGGACCGACTGCTGCGGGAAGGTTACAGCGTGCTTCTTGAAACCAGCGGAGAGCGGCCTCTGCAGCGGGTTCCCGCGGGCGTGGTCAAAATCGTCGATGTCAAGTGTCCTGACTCCGGCGAGCCGGACACGTTTTGCATGAGTAACCTGGAAGCGCTCACGGCGCACGACGAGGTTAAGTTCGTGCTCAGCAGCCGAGCGGGCTACGAGTTTGCGCGTGACTTCACGCAACGGCACCGATTGGCGCAACGGGTGAACGCCGTTTTGTTCTCACCTGCGTTTCGAAAGGATGCTACGGGGGCGCGCGACAGCTCGCACTGCCTGCTCGATCCCCAGGAGCTCGCCGAATGGATGATCGCTGACAATGTCCCGGCCCGGCTGGGGATGCAGTTGCACAAGTTTATTTGGGACCCGGCGGTGAAGGGCGTTTAGTGGCGGGCGCAACAAAATCGCGGGCGGTGGTCCTGTTGAGCGGCGGCATGGATTCCACGGTGTGCGCGGCGCTGGCGGTACGCGACTACGGCGCGGCGGCAGCGGTCCATATCAGCTATGGCCAGCGCACCGAAGAGCGGGAGCGGCAATCGTTTCTGGCAATTTGCCGGCGACTCGACATTCTTGACCAGCTCATGGTTCGCAATGACGCGTTATCCGCCATCGGTGGTTCGGCTCTCACCGATGAGGGCATCAGAGTCCCGGACTCGGATGCGGCAGGGCCGGGGCTTCCGGGCGGTGGAGTCCCGGTTACGTATGTGCCTTTTCGCAATGCGCATTTTCTGGCTGTCGCGGTGAGCTGGGCTGAAGTGCTGGGGGCCGAAAAAGTGTATATCGGCGCTGTGGAACAAGACAGTTCGGGATATCCCGATTGCCGTCCGGCTTACTACCAGGCGTTCAACCAGGTGGTGCGTGCGGGGACGAAAGAAGGGCGCATTGAGATCGTCACGCCCTTGATTGCGATGCGCAAATCTCAGATTGTGCAGCTTGGCCTTGAACTGGGCGCACCCTTCGATTTAACTTGGTCATGCTACCGGCGCGAGGATCTGGCCTGCGGTACGTGTGACAGCTGCGTTTTGCGCGTGCGCGCGTTTCAGTCTGCGGGAGTGAAGGATCCGATTTCGTATGTGGAAGCTGCAAGGTAGATAAGGTTTCGGCCGGGAGGCCAAAATGAAAAAACATTTTGCAATTTTCGTGCTCGCAATTCTGGCGGCGGCGTTGTGCGTGCCTCCAGTTTTCGCCCAGGCTTCGGGGTCGGTCAAGGGAGTCTGCAAAGACGCGCAGGGCAACCCCTTCGCCGATGCTGTAGTGGTCTGGGTCAATACGGACAACGGCCAAAAGTACACCCTTAAGACCAACAAGAAAGGTGAATATTTTTCGTTGGGGATCACCCCTGGCACGTACACGGTGACTCTCTACAAGAATGCCGATGATCTGAAGGCGAACAAAGAAACAGACCACGTCAAAGGATTCCACGTTCAGATCGACGAGAATACTGTGGATTTTGACGTGAAGAAGGAACAGGAAAGTGCCGCCAAGGGAATAGGTCTGACTCCGGAGCAGTTAAAGCAAAAGCAGGAGGAACAGGCCAAGCAGTCCAAGGAAGTGAATACGGTCAAAACCCTGAACGAAAAGCTGCTGGCTGCCAAGGCGGACTCCGATGCGGGGAATTTTGACGGCGCGATCGCGGTTCTCACCGAAGCCAACCAGATCGACGCTACTCGCGACCTCGTCTGGTTCAAGCTGGGCGATGCCTATCGTTTGTCGGCTCCAAAGCAGACCGATTTGGCCGAGAAGCAGAAACGATTCGGAGAGGCGGCAGACGCTTACGCGAAGGCCATTGAACTCAAGCAGGACGCCATCAAGTCCGGTAAAGACAAAGATCCTAACGCCACCAAAAATCTCGCCGCCTACTACAACAACCTGGCGGACGCGTACAATCGGGCGGGCAAGATTGACGAAGCGGTGAAGACCTACGAACTGGCTGCGCAAGCCGATCCTGGCTCCGTGGCGCAGTCGTATTTCAACATCGGCGCGGTGCTTACCAATGCGGGTAAAGTGGACGCTGCCGTTGTCGCTTTCGATAAGTGCATTGCCGCGGATCCCACGCGTGCCGAAGCCTATTACCAGAAGGGCGTAAATCTTCTGGGCAAGGCCACTTTGCAAGGTGACAAAATGGTGGCTGCTCCAGGCACCGCTGAGGCGTTCCAGAAATACCTGGAATTGCAGCCCACCGGAGGTCACTCCGAGGAAGCGAAAGCGATGCTGGCCTCCATAGGAGCTCCGGTGCAAACCAGCTACGGCACTAAGAAGAAATCTACGAACAAATAGCGAAAGGGAACGAGACCTAGTGTGTTTTACACGGGGGCGGCCGAACTGGCCGCCCTCGTTATTTTGTCGAAAGGGTTGCCAGGTTACGAAGGGAGATGTACTTGCTGCCCTTAGCGTTACGGCTCGCGGCGCGGTACAGTTAAGACAGTTCACATCGTTTTTCCCTCTCTGTGGTGCGTGCGATTTCGCAAGTGCGAGGAGCGAATGGCATCACCGGGCATTGCCCCAATCTCTGTTGTTCTTGAAGGCTTTTCGGGAAAAGGCAGGGTAGCGACGCCTGCTTTACTGAGCGCCATGCTGGGCGCTGCCGAGAAGATCAGCGACCTTATTTTCTCGCCCGGCCGCCCGCCGCAGGTGCAGGTCTATGGCCAGCTGATCCCCGTGCAGGTTCCGGGGATGACTGTGCTGAATGCGGACGACACGCGGCACATCGCCGTGGATTTGATTGGCGACAATAAGCAGGCTATTACTACCTTGCGCGAGCACGGCGCCTGCGACATTTCTTACGGACTGCCCGGGCTGGCGCGTTTTCGGGTCAACATTTTTATTCAGCGCGGCAGTTGTGCGGTGGTGATGCGGGTGATTCCTACCGCCATTCCTGATTTCGCGACCCTGCGGCTGCCCGAGCAACTGGCGGACGTGTCGAAGTTGCGCGATGGCATTGTTTTGGTGACGGGTCCGGCAGGGTCGGGCAAGTCGTCCACTCTGGCCGTTCTGCTCGACTGCATCAATCGCGAGAAGTATTACCACATCATTACCATCGAAGATCCCATCGAGTTTCTGCACAATCACAAGAGCTCTACTATTCATCAGCGCGAGTTGCACAGCGATACTCCGAGCTTTGCCCACGCGCTGCGATCGGCCCTGCGGCAGGCTCCCAAGGTGATTCTGGTGGGCGAGATGCGCGACCGGGAGACCATCGAAATTGTTCTGGAAGCGGCTGAGACGGGGCACCTGGTTCTATCCAGCCTGAATACCATGGACGCTTCGAAAACCGTGGAGCGCATTGTCACGTCCTTTGCGCCCAACGAGCAGCAGTCGGTGCGAGAACGTTTCGCCAAATCGTTCCGTTACATCATCTGCCAGCGGCTCCTGCCCAAGACCGGGCGCAACGGCCGCGTTCCGGTGATCGAGATTCTCAAGGCCAATGCCCGTACCCGCGAATGCGTCGAAAAAGGCGAACGCGAGGACAAGACCCTGCTCGATGCCATGAAGGCCGGGTCTGAGGACGGCATGCAGTATTTCGATGGTGAGATCGCGCGACTGGTTCACGATCGGGTTGTTGATCTGGAAGTTGGAATCTCGTTCGCCAGCAATCCCGCGATGCTGGGCCAGGAGCTAGCCAGATAACTGCCAGTTCTGCTGTGCGGCCGCGAAAATACTCTGCAAGAAATCACATGGAACGCGCGTGCGTGCTTGGTCTTATTATGGGGGCATGACACCGCAGCCCGATTCCCCGTCCGTGCTCAGCTTCGAGGAAGCACGCCGCGTCGTTCAAGAACAAGCCAGCACGATCAGACTCCATACCGCGGAAGCCGCGGGCGCGACGGAAACTGTGGATCTGCTCGCCGCTGCCGGCCGTGTGCTTGCCGACCCTGTCGTGGCCGACCGTGATATCCCCCCGTTCCCACGTTCTACTCGCGATGGCTATGCCGTGCGCTCCAGCGATTTGTCTCAGCTTCCCGCGACCCTGGAAGTGATCGGGGAGATCCGGGCTGGAGAGAACCCGAATTTACTTCCCGCTTACGTAGATCCGGGCCAGGCGGTCTCCATCATGACCGGCGCACCCGTGCCAGCCGATGTGGATGCAGTGGTGATGGTCGAATACACTTCGCGGCTGGAGCGGCGCGTTGAGGTCACAAGAGCTGTGGCAACCGGAGAAAACATTGTTGCCCGCGGCGCCGAGGCGCGACAAGGCGGACTCCTGGTGGATCGCGGCGTGCGACTGAATGACGCCGCGATTGCGCTGGCCGCTTGCGTGGGCAAATCGCGGGTGGAAGTCTATAAGCGGCCGCGAATCGCGGTGCTCACCACCGGCGACGAGATCGTGGGTGTTGACGCCACGCCCGGTCGCACGCAGATTCGCAACTCCAACAGTTATTCGCTCGCGGCGCAGATTCTCGCTGCCGGCGGTGTTCCAGTACTTTTGCCCATCGCCGCGGACGAGACCGAAAAACTTCGGCGGTTGATTGAACTGGGACTGCACTCTGATCTGCTGCTCCTGACCGGCGGCGTTTCCATGGGACGTTACGATCTGGTCGAGCAGGCGCTGGCGGAACTGGGCGCGGAATTCTTCTTCACCGGCGCGAAAATCCAGCCGGGGCGTCCAGTCGTGTTCGGGCGAGTTCGGTCCGCGGAAGATAAATACTTCTTCGGTCTCCCAGGCAATCCGGTATCGACGATGGTCACGTTCGAACTGTTTGCTCGGCCCATGGTTGAAGCCTTGGCAGGAATGTCTCCGCGGAAGCTGACATTTCTGCATGCCCGGCTAGCATCGGAAGTCCGCGTCAAGACCGGGCTGCGGCGGTTTCTCCCCGCGACTCTTTCTGGAGAGTTGGAAAACTCGCAGGTCCATTTAGTGGCCTGGCAGGGCTCGGGAGACATCGCGGCCACCGCTCGCGCCAACTGCTACGTCGTCGTGCCGCCTGACCGTGAACTCATCACGGCAGGGGACTGGGTCGCGGTGATGATGCGGTGACCGCGCAATGTGTGCGCTTCAATTCCGTCCGGAGACTTTCCTCTTTTTTCGCCCGCGTCCTCGGCGTTCAGATCAGCCTTTTCCCAGCGTGTGAAATAATGATCACGGATCCGATTCCGAACGAATGACCAAGCTCTCCCACTACGATCATGCCGGCCGTGCCCACATGGTTGACGTATCCGGCAAAAAGTCGGGCAGGCGCGAAGCCGAGGCCAGCGCCTTTGTCGCCATGAAGCCGGCAGTGCTGGCGGCACTGCCGAAGAATCCCAAGGGAGATCCTCTGGAAGTGGCTCGAATCGCGGGCATCATGGCGGCCAAGCGTACCGCGGAACTGATCCCTATGTGCCATCCGCTGCCACTGGCGCGCGTTGATGTCGAGATGCGGCTGTGCGAGAATGGCGTCGCAATCGTCTCCAAAGTCGCAACTACGGCTCAAACTGGAGTTGAGATGGAGGCGCTGGTTGCCGTCACTGTTTCGGCCCTGACCGTCTATGACATGACCAAAGGGATGGATAAGGGAATCGAAATTCGCGAGATCGTGCTGGAACGGAAGACGGGCGGAAAGAGCGGCGATTACCTGCGGCCGCAGCGCTCGAAGAGCAAGCGATTCAAGAAGACGCGCTCAGGAAAATAAGAAACAAGAAATAACAGTTCAATCCATTCATGGCCAACGACGTCAAGCTGCTGCTGGTGGAAGACAATCCGATGGTGCTGGGCATGCTGCAGCAGGCCCTGTCTCCGCTGGCGAACGTGACGGCGGCGTCGGAATCCGCCGACGCGCTGCTCAAAGCGGTGGACGATCCTCCGGACCTGGTGGTGTGTGACTATCGCCTGCCCGGAATGGATGGGCGGCAGCTGATCGAAAAATTGAAGAGCCGTCCCAAGACCGCCAACTTTTCCGCCGTGCTGATGGCGAACAAAGCCGACATTGCAGAGCGCTTATCGCCGCAAGACGCCGCGGACGACTATCTGGAGAAGCCATTCTTTCTGCGAGAGGCGGTGCGGCGCATCAAGCGCATGATCGACCGCATCGCACTGGAAAAAATGGCGAAGACCGCGCCCTCCGATGGCGTGGTGCGCGGCAATCTGGCGCAGATGAACGTCATCGACCTGATGCAGTCGCTCGAGATGGGCCGCAAAAGTTGCCAGCTCACGCTGACCAAAGAGGGCGACAAGTGCGAAGTGTTTTTCGTCGAAGGCCAGGTTAAGCATGCCACCTATGGCGCGCTGGTGGGCGACGAAGCGGTCTTCAAAGTTTTGCGCTGGACGGGCGGCAGTTTCGAACTCGACTTCGAAGGCAAGACGGCTAAGGAAACCACGCAACTGAACACGCAGGGCCTGCTGATGGAAGGTCTGCGGCTGCTCGACGAATCAGCTCGCGACGGCGGCGGCGAAGGCGGCGAGATTGCCGGCCCGAGCGGCGGGGTGGCTAGTAGTGATGTGGCCAGCGCCAATCCGCCGGGGGCTGGCGCGCCAGTTGCCACACCGGCTGGCGCGGCGAGCGCAGGCAGCGGCCGCAGGGAAGAGGAGGAAGATGTCCTCCTCGACAGCTAAGGTGGAAACACCCGAGTCTTTTCTGGCCGCAGTAATAACGGTCAGCGACTCCTGCGCCCACGGCGAACGGAAGGACTTGTCTGGTCCGGCGGTGGCGCAAGTTCTGGAGAAACTTAGTTTTCGAATCGCCGCGCGGGAAATTGTGCCGGACGATTCCATGCAGATTCAAAATCTGCTGATGCGCCTGGCGCTGGATGTGCAGTTGATCGTGACCACGGGCGGGACCGGCATCGCCCCGCGCGACGTCACACCGGAAGCGACGCTGGCGATCTGCGACCGGATGCTCGACGGCGTGGCAGAGCAGATGCGCGGCGCAGGCGTGAAGAGGACTCCGTTTGCCGCGCTGAGCCGGGGCGTATGCGGAGTGCGCGATAAAACTCTTATCCTGAATGTGCCCGGCAGCCCAGCCGGCGCGGTGCAATCGCTGGAAGCGGTGGTCGAGCTGATTCCGCACGCGCTGAAGTTGCTGCAGGGGCATACGAAACATTTTTAAGCTGGACGTTTCCGCTTTACCCGTGCCCTTCCGCCTTTCACGTAAACTGAGTTCCTGTTGAAAACCATTGGACACATCCTGGCGCGCTATACCGCATGGATCTTCCGGTTGCTGGTGCCGCTGGGAATCTGGGGTCCGTTTGTCGTCGCCTTCGCGGATTCGGCGTTGCTGGGAATGCCCGTGGACGCTGTGGTCGCCGCTTACGTCTACAAAGACCGCAGCCATTTTCTTTTGTATGTGATCCTGGCTTCCCTGGGATCGGCGGTGGGAAGCATTCCGCTCTACATCCTGGGATACCTGGGTGGCGAGAAGGTGTTACGCAAGAGAATTTCTGAGGCACGCTTTCAGAAAATCCACGCATCGTTTGAGCGCCACGAATTCTGGGCGCTGATGTTTCCCGGAATGCTGCCTCCGCCCACCCCGTTCAAGGTTTTCGTGCTGGGAGCGGCAGTGTTTGAAATGCGATTCCGCGACTTTCTGGCTGCGGTTTTTGCGGGCAGATTCGTCCGCTTCATGGT
The DNA here is from genome assembly GCA_963719575.1 of uncultured Acidobacteriaceae bacterium. GTDB lineage: Bacteria > Acidobacteriota > Terriglobia > Terriglobales > Acidobacteriaceae > Sulfotelmatobacter. Next base: position 292,180 of record CAVRCN010000009.1, on the reverse strand, counting down.
GCTTTCTTTACTGACGCTGTGGTTCGGTCCGCAAATTGTGGATCTTACCGGCAAGTTGTTTCGGCAGCATTTTTATTGGGTATTGGGAGTGGTCGTGGCAGGACTAGCCGTTTGGTTGCTTCTGCGGCGCCGCGGGAGAGCTGGGAAACTCGCCGCCAAGAGCGGGAGCTGAGTCGAGGTTCGCTCGGCTCGGTTTCTGTATGCGCCCGGCATTGCACGGGCAGGAGTGCCCGCGCCACACATGCTTAAGCTGCGGCGGTGTGGTCGCCAACGGAGCCACGCGCCCAGCGGGAAAGCGCTTGCACGAAAACGGGCACTCCGAAAAACGCTACCGAGAAGAACAGGTCACTGCTTACCGTTCCGCGGAGGAACGGAAGACCGGCGGTGTAAGACATCATCAAACCGCTGATTGTATGGGGATACATGTCCCATGCGGCCCAGACCGCGAAATTGCTGACCAGGAAGAACGAGGCGGAACAAGTCAGCGCGGCGCCGACCACTCGAACCGGGCCGGACTTCTCGCGCAGATTCGATCCCAGCCAAAGAATGGCCGCGTACCACGCCCAGGTGACCAACTGGTCCCAGGAAAACTGAGCAGCGTAGACGTACTTCGTAAGGATGACGTTGGTGATGGCCAGCAGCACGAGGGGTATCCACATCTGGCGGCGCGCGCCGCGCGCCCCGAAGAATAAGAGCGAAGCTCCGATCGGCGTGAAGTGCCAGGCATGCGGCAGAACGTTAAGCGGGCCCGCAAAGGGCAGGAAACGGACGGCGATCGCCAGGAGTACGAATAGATAAGCCAGCATGAGCACCCTCGAATTCTAACGATGGATACGAACCACTATTCTGGTCTACGGGCGGGAGCGCGTCAAGCCTGAAGCCCGAAAGCGGCGGCGGCTAGCCGGCGAGCTCTTCCATCTGCTTTTCGTCGATCACCGCCACGCCCAACTCCCGGGCCTTGTCGAGCTTGGATCCGGCGTCGGAGCCTGCGACCACGTAGTCGGTTTTCCTGCTGACCGAGCCAGTTACTTTCCCGCCAGCATCTTCAATCATCTTCTTAGCCTCATCGCGGGTGAAACGCGGCAGCGTTCCGGTCAGCACAAATATCTTGCCGGCCAGCTTGGTTCCGCGCCGCTTCTTTTCGCCGCTGAGCGTCAACTTGGCTTCGCGCAGACGCTCCACTAACCTCCGATTGGCAGGGATGCTGAAAAATTCGGCGATACTCTCCGCAATGCGCGGGCCCACTTCGTCGACGTTCTGCAATACCTCGACGGATGCTTTCTCGAGTGCGTCCATCGAGCCGAAATGTTCAGCAAGGAACTGCGCGGTGCGCTCGCCAACGAAACGAATGCCGAGGCCGTAGATAACCCGCTCGAGCGGCAGCTTTTTCGAGCCCTTGATCTCATCGAGAATGTTCTGCGCGGATTTGTCGCCCATGCGATCGAGACTGAGCAGATTCTCTTTGGTCAGTTTGTAAATGTCGGCAACGTTCTTGACCAGACCGCGTTCGGTGAGCTGCGCAACCAGGGCATCGCCCATTCCGTCAATATTCATCACGCCGCGGGAAGCGAAGTGCAGGATCGTACCCTGCAGCTTCGCGGGGCAGTTCGCGTTCACGCAGCGATAATCGACCTCGCCTTCGGTGCGCATCACTTTCGTGCCGCAGACAGGGCACTTATCCGGCACGTCGATATCGTCTTTACCGCGGGGATGATCTTTATCTTTGTCCACCTCCACCACTTTGGGGATTACGTCGCCGCCGCGTTCGACTCGCACCCAATCGCCAATCTTTACCCCCAACCGTTGGATTTCGTCCATGTTGTGCATCGTCGCGTTGCGAACCGTCGTTCCGCCAATGGAAACCGGAACCAGCTCGGCTACTGGAGTAAGTTTGCCGGTACGGCCAACCTGCCAGCGTACGTTCTCTAGCTTTGTGACACCGCCGCGCGCAGCATATTTGTAGGCGATGGCCCACCGGGGAGCCTTGCCGGTGAAGCCGAGTTCGTCCTGCAACGCGGTGCGATCTACTTTGACGACGATGCCGTCGATCTCGTACGGCAGAGAGTCGCGCTTGGCTTCCCACTGCTGGATAAACTCCCAGACTTCGTCCATCGACGAAACCAGCTTGCGGTTTTGATTCACTTTGAATCCGGCAGCGTCGAGCGCCCCCAGTGTTTTCCAATGACGATCAAAATAAGTGCGGCCGTTTCGCAACAGCATGTAAGGAAAATAATCGAGCCGGCGTTGCGCCGTGATGTTGGAATCCAGTTGCCGTACAGTGCCCGCGGTGAAATTGCGCGGGTTCGCAAACGTTGGCAGCCCGTCCCGTTCGCGTTCTTCGTTGATCTTCTTAAACGACGCGGTGGGCATGAGCAACTCACCGCGCACTTCGAAATCCACAGGAATCCCTGCCTTCTTCAACTTTTCAACCGGAATCAGCAGGGGAATCGAGCGCACGGTGCGGACGTTGAGAGTCACGTCCTCGCCGACCGATCCGTCGCCGCGAGTCACGCCCCGCGCCAGCTTACCGTCTTCATAGATCAGTGCCAGCGACATCCCGTCGAGCTTCAGTTCGCAAACGTACTCGACATCACTGCGGCCGCTGAGATCGTGCACGCGGCGTTCCCAATCGCGCAGTTCGTCTTCGTTGTAAGTGTTGTCGAGTGACAGCATGGGCGAGGAATGCTGGACCTTGACGAACCCCTCGCGGGGCTTGCCCCCGACGCGCTGCGTGGGCGAGTCAGGAGTGACAAGTTCCGGATGCTGAGCCTCCAGATCCTTCAGTTGCAGCATCAGCTTGTCGAAGTCGGCGTCGCTGATCTCGGGTTGGTCGAGAACGTAGTAGAGAGATTCGTGGTGGCGAATCTTGTCGCGGAGGGACTCGATCTTCTTTGCAAGGTCTTTGGCGGCAGCAGGCATCGCAAAAGATTATAGGCGGAAGAAAACACGAAGGGACAGCGCTTCGACTCCACCCGAGGCAGGCTCTCGGCCGTCTCCGCGGGCCGCAAGTACCGGGAAACTAAACCGCTGTGGAAAAGCTGCCCTTGCCAATGGCGCGAGCTTATGCCAAATTGAGAGTTCCTGCCAAGAAGTTGAGCACTGCGCACTAACGAATCATGCCAGAAGCTCCATCAGCGGCGAACGGTGTTCCGCGAGGCAAGGTGTTTGCCGGCGAACTCCCGATCGCCTTGCTGAACGCCTTCAACACCAACAACCGCATCAACCAATATCTGATCGACCATATTCCTCCCGCGGCCTGGAAGGGAAAAACTGCCAACGGCAAAGGCCGCACCATCCCGGCGATCATCGCCCACATGCACAACGTGCGCGTAATGTGGTTGAAGGTTTCGGCCAAGGGCAGCAAGATTCCAGCGCAACTTGACCGCACGAAAGTGACGCCCGCTCAGGCCCTGCACGCCCTGGAGCGCAGCCGTCACGCTCTCAGCGTAGTGATGATTGCAGCTCTGCAAAAAGACGGACGCGTCCGCGGCTTTCGCCCAGACGTTGCTGGATTCGCCGCCTACCTCATCGCGCACGATGCGCACCACCGCGGTCAAATCGCAATGCTGGCACGCCAGTTCGGGCATCCCCTGCCGCAGAAAGCGATGTTCGGCATGTGGGAATGGGGCAAGCGCTGAGCCGACCCTGACCTGCTCCTCCGGTACAATCCAGCGTTGCGGAATTATCATGCGCAAAGCAGCTTTGCTCTACAACCCTGATTCCGGAGGCCGTCGCTCGCGACGGCAGGCGGACCTTGAATCTGTTCTGCAACTCTTGCGTGCCGCTGGCGTCGAGGCCGAACTGGTGCTCTCGCAATCCCGCGACGATGCCGGCCAACATACTCGGCAAGCCATCGCTTCCGGTTGCGACACCATCTTCGCTTGTGGAGGCGACGGCACCATCCACAACATTATCCAGGTGCTGGCGATGTCTCCTGTGGCACTAGCGATATTGCCGATGGGCACGGCGAACGCGCTGGCCCATGATCTCAACTTCCCATTCGACGTCATCGCGGCCGCGAAGGCCGCTCTCCATGCGTCTCCGCGCCGTATCGCTTTGGGACACGTTCGATATTTGGATTTCCAGGGCAAACCAGGCACGCGCTATTTCATTATGGCGGCGGGCATCGGCGTGGACGCTCATCTCTTCTACAAGCTGCACGCAGGCAGCAAGCGGCAGTTGGGTATGGCCGCCTACTACGCCAAGGCCTGGAGGCTCTGGCTCACCTACCGCATGCGGCGCTTCTCCGCGGAATACGTTGTGGCTGGCACTGACGAACGCCGCAGCGCCCAGGTAACGGAATTGATGGCAGTGCGCATCCGCAACTTCGGAGGAGTTCTCCAGGAATTTGCCCCAGGCGCGTCCCTGGATCGCGATGACCTGCGCCTGATCGTATGTCGCACAGCGAGCCGCACTGCGTATCTCGCCTACGTGACGCGCGCCCTGCTGCGCCGGAATTGGTCAATCCAGGGCGTCGACCTGGTGCATAGCAGCAAAGTTTCCTGCCAATATCTACCCGCACCCGCCAACACCGCGCCGCAGCGGAAAATCTACGCCGAAGCCGATGGCGAATTGCTGGGCACCCTGCCAGTAGAAATGACAATCGTGCAAAATGCCCTGACCTTGCTGGCGTAAAAGCGCGTGTAAATAAATCGCGTAGCGACAGCCGCCTCGGCTGTCCGGCAAAGCGAAGCGAGCCGCGACGCTCCACACTTCCAGCCGGTTTCCCCACTCCCATGCGCACCCACGCCCCGCCGTGTCACAATATCCCGAACCCGCTTGGAACCCGTCACCCACTTCCTGACCGGCGCGTGTATGGGTCGCGCCGGATTGAACCGCAACACAGCCCTGGCCACGCTGACGCTCACGCTCGCAGCCGAAGCTCCCGACCTGGACGTTCTCAGCCGTTTCGGCGGCCCCGCATTCGGCTTCGCGCACCATCGCGGTTTTACCCATTCTTTTCTAGGCGTTCCCATTGATGCTGTAGCGGTGGTTGCCTTCGTCTACTTGATCTGGCGGCTGCGCGGACGCAAGCTGAACAATCCCAACCTGCCGCCGCGCTGGGGACTGCTCTACCTCTACGCCTGCCTCGCCGGACTCAGCCACATCCTCCTCGATTTCACGAACAATTACGGCGTGCGCCCTTTCTGGCCCTTTTACGAAAAGTGGTACTCGTGGGACATCGTCTTCATCGTTGAGCCCGTGATGCTGGCTTTCCTATTCCTGGGCTTGATCGTGCCGGAGCTCTTCTCATTGATCGACCGCGAGATCGGCGCGTCGCGCCACGGTCCCAGGGGACGCGTCGCCGCGACTCTGGCTCTGGCAGGAGTAGTGCTGATGTGGGGAGTGCGCGATTACGAACATCGCCGCGCGCTCAATGCGCTGGCTGCCCGCTCCTATGAAAATGCCGACCCGCTGCGGGTTTCCGCCTATCCTGCGATGACCGATCCGTTTCTCTGGTACGGCGTGGTGGAAACTTCCAATTTCTTCGCGCTCGCACCGGTGAACTCCCTCGCGCCCGAGGTCGATCCCGAAGGCCGCCTCGATATCCACTACAAGCCAGAGGAAACTCCAGTGTCGCTCGCGGCCAAAAATTCCTACCTGGGACGCGTCTACCTGTCTTGGGCGCAATACCCCATCACGGAAACCGAAGCGCTGCCCGACGGAGGCTACATCGTATATTTTCAGGATCTGCGTTTCACGCAAATTCCCAGCGCCTTCAGTCGCGGAGCCCGTCCCCGGCGCGGCCTGCTGGGCGCCGCCGTGCGTCTGGACAAGAATCTAAAAGTTGTAGGCGACGTCTACGGCTCCGGAAAAAATGAAGTCACCCTCCCAGAACCAGGCCAACACAAGAAGTGAGCGCCCGCGCTCTGTCATCCTGAGCGAAGCATGCCGATGAGCAAAGCGAATCGGCATGCGCAGTCGAAGGACCTGCTGTTTGCGTGCGGCACCAGCGGCCATTGAGGAAGTTTCGCCACTGCCTCAGCGTTTGCGTTCGGGCCGGACTTAAACATAAAGTTCTCCTAAACAGGTTTCGCCAGCGCCCCGCTGATCCGTTTCCAGGTCACATCGAGCGTCTCCGGCAAAATGCGAGTCTCGCCTACCACCGAAAGAAAATTCGCATCCGCGACCCAGCGCGGCAGCACGTGCATATGAATGTGTCCCGCGATGCCAGCCCCCGCGGCCTTGCCGATATTCATCCCCAGGTTGATTCCGTCCGGATGGTAGAGCTCGCGGAGCACGGTCTCCATGCGCTGGCTAAGCTCCATCATTTCGTGAGCCGCTTCCGGCGGCAGCTTCTGCAACTCGTCCAGATGCGCATAAGGAACCACCATCACATGCCCCGGCGTGTAAGGATAGGCATTCAAAATGACGAAACAACGTTCGCCGCGATAGACAATGTGCGTCCTGGAATCATCTCGGTCCTTGACCGCATCGCAGAAGACGCACTCCTGAGTTTTTCCCGCCGAAGAAACGTAGGCGTAGCGCCACGGCGTCCAGAGATAATCCATAGCGGCAGGTTAGCAGATGCAACGGCCACGGGAAACTCGCACTCCACCTCTGGATTCGGGAGATGTTTATGTGGGGACAGCCGCCCTCGGCTGTCCGTCGAGCGAAGCTCGACGGTTCTTACTCGCGGCCGGCGCATGGGACGCGTCCTGCGCAAGGCTCTCCGCCCTCTGCAACCTCCCAGTAACATGCCCGAGATTTGCGTTTGACACTGTTTGCAAGCCGTTGCTATAGTCGGAGTGTTCCCTTTGGACGCGGGTTTCTGTAAAACGTCCGACAGCTGGTTTTGTCAGCTCACTCGCCAGGGTGAGCCCACTACAACCAAACGACGCACTCCAGCAGTCCGTCAGGCAGGCCCCGCATCCCGTTCATCAGAGAGGCATGACCTTGCTCGACGAGACTACCGCCCAAAATTCCGATTCCAACACTGCCCTTGCGACCGAACCTGAGCCCACCGCCACTGCGGCGACTTCCCATGCCAGCGAGAGCGCAGCTCCCGCCGACTCCGCGGATGAGCCTCGCTTCGCTTCGCAGGACGTTACCGCGCACGACGCCACCGCGCAGGAAATAGCCGAGCACGAGGCCGCTCAGGACGATAAACCCTCAGGCGAAGACTTCGCCTCCGCGCTCGAGACTTTCACCACCGAAGCCGAAGAAGCCGCCGCCGGCGCCGACCGCGTCATCAAAGGCACCGTGCTCAAGCTCACCGGCACGCATGTAGTCGTGGATATCGGTGCCAAGTCCGAAGGCATGCTGCCGCTCGCTGAAGTGCTCGACCACGAGGGCAAGCCCAAGGTAAAGCCCGGCGACGAAATCGACGTGATGCGCGACAAGGGCCAGACCGAGGAAGGCTACATCAACCTTTCTCACCAGAAGGCGCAGCGCATCCACGCCTGGGACGAGATTGAAAAGGCGTATCACGACAAGACGCCGATCAAAGCCGTCGTCGTCGAACGCATCAAAGGCGGCCTCACTGTCGACATTCTCGGCGCGCACGCGTTTCTGCCCGGTTCGCAGGTGGATGTGCGTCCCGTCCGCAACCTCGACGGCATGAAGGGCCAGACCATCGAAGTCGCCATCATCAAGCTCAACAAGAAGCGCGGCAACATCGTCGCTTCGCGCAAGGAACTGCTCGAAGGCGAGCAACTCGAAAAGCGTTCGAAAACTCTCGAGCACCTGGAAGAAGGCGGCGTACTCACCGGAGTCGTAAAAAATCTCACCGAATACGGCGCATTCGTCGATCTCGGTGGCCTCGACGGCCTGCTCCACATCACCGACATGTCCTGGGGACGCCTCACCCACCCCCGCGACCTGGTCAACGTCGGCGATCAGATTCAAGTCAAGGTTCTCAAGTACGACAAAGAAAAACAGCGTGTCTCCCTCGGCTTCAAGCAGCTCACGCCCGATCCCTGGCTCGACGCCGAGCATCGTTATCCCGTGGGCGCGCACGTATCCGGCCGCGTCATCAGCGTCACCGACTACGGCGCATTCGTCGAACTCGAGCAGGGCATTGAAGGCCTAGTTCACGTCAGCGAGATGACCTGGTCGAAGCGCATGAAGCATCCTTCGAAGCTGGTCAACGTCGGAGATCAAGTCGATTGCGTAGTGCTCAACGTCAATCCGACCGAGCGCCGCATTTCTCTCGGCATGCGCCAGCTGGCGGCCAATCCCTGGGATTCCCTGCACGAGAAGTTCCCCGTCGGCATGACGGTGGAAGGCCGCGTGCGCAACCTCACCGACTTCGGCGCATTCCTGGAAATTGAAGATGGCATCGACGGTTTAGTCCACGTCAGCAACCTGAGTTGGACCAAGCGTGTAAAACACCCGTCAGAAGTTCTCAAGAAAGGCGACCGCGTAAAAGCCATCGTGCTTGCCATCGAGCCCGACAAGCGCCGCCTCTCTCTCGGCGTCAAGCAACTGCAACCCGACATCTGGGAATCGTTCTTCGAGACTCACCACATCGGCGACGTAGTCCACGGCAAAGTGCTGCGCGTAGCCGCATTCGGCGCGTTCGTCGAAATCGCCGAGGGCGTCGAAGGCCTGTGCCACAAGTCAGAAGCCGTAGACGGTAACGGCCAGCCCATGACCCTCGAGCCCGGCTTCGAACACGATTTCAAGATCATCAAAATGAGTCCCGAAGAGAAGAAAGTCGGACTCAGCATCCGTGCCGTCGGCGAAGAAGCCTCCCGCATGGAAGTGGAAGCCTACAAGCAACCAGTCTCCAGCACCAGCTCCACCATCGGCGAACTGATCAACTGGAAGCGCGCCAGCAACGAAAACAACTAAAACTCACTCTGTGACAACCGCCCTGTCATTCTGTCTCTAACGACAATGTCGCGTGTCGATCGTTTTGAGTGGGCATAGATCCTTCAGTCCGCAAAGAACGCGGCCCTCAGGATGACATGGGTCGACTACGAACCTTGCGAACGTAAGGCCCCCAACAACCCCATGCGCCTCCTCATCATCACACTGCTTCTAGCCACCACCGCCCACGCCGCCTCCTACCGCTACTTCCGACTCGGCAATCCGAAAGATATCCAAACCACCCCTACTCCCGGCACTGCCATGATGGGTGGAGGCTCCGACCTCGATGAAGCTTTCCGCTGGCTCTGCCAGAAAGCCAACGGCGGCGATTTCCTCATCCTCCGCGCCACCGGCGATGACGACTACAACCCCTGGGTTACCAAACTCTGCCACAACAAACTCTGCCATCTCAACTCCGTCGCCACGCTGATCATTCCCAACCGCGAAGCCGCAAACGATCCCGCCGTCGCTACGATCATTTCCCAGGCCGAGGCTGTCTTCATCGCCGGCGGCGACCAGTCCAACTACATTCGCGGATGGCAGGACACTCCCGTCGAAACCGCCATCAACGCCGGAATCGCCGCCGGCAAGCCCATCGGCGGCACCAGCGCCGGACTCGCCGTCGAAGGCGAATTCGTTTACGCCTGTCTCAAAGACAAGCCCGACGACAAAGATCTCGCCTCCACCGACGTTCTCCCCAATCCCTATTTCGACCGCGTCACGCTGGTAAGAAATTTCCTGAAAATTCCTCACCTCGAAAATCTCATCACCGACTCCCACTTCGCCAAACGCGACCGCCTAGGCCGCTCGCTGGGATTCCTGGCAAGAATCATGCAAGACGGATGGTCGCAGTCTCCACGCGAAATCGCCATCGACGAAAAATCCGCCGTGTTAGTCGAAGCCGACGGCAAAGCGAAGGTTGTTGGCACCGGCAAAGGCGCCTACTTCCTGCGCCCCACGCACGCTCCAGAGCTGTGCAAGAAAGACGAGCCACTAACCTTCGGCAACATAGAAGTGATTCGAGTAAAAGCGGACGGAGATTTCGATCTCAATAAATGGACGAGCGAAGCGGGAACGCCGTACAAGCTCTCAGTAGTAGCCGGAAAAATCGAAAGCACCCAACCCACCCACTCCACCTACTGACGGAAGCCGAAAACGCGCCTGGACCATAAAACACGCGCCGGGTGCCCCACTTCTCGCAAAAGACGCGAGAAATGGGGCACCCGCCGAGAACGAGGATGCGCGGGCCAGCCCCCAGCCTGCGGTAGGTCCTACCGCGAGCCAAATGCGCTTACTGCTCCCAGAGCTAGCATTATTTCGATCTGATCCTGAAAGGCGTCTAATATCATCGTCCTGCTGTAGCCGGTCTTTCTCGCGCACTCTCCGACCTTGAGTTGCTTCTCCGGTATGGTGGCCGCTGGGCCCTCGTGGAGAAGGTGGGCAGCTTTTTCACACCAGATGCCATTCTCGCTCCAGATGGTGAACCTGTTCTTTGGATCGGTGAGGTCGACCCCCTCTTCACGCGCCCTTTCATACAGCGCCGTCTTCAGCTCTCCCTCATTCATGTTTCTAGTGTTCATACCCTCACCTTACCCAAAGAAATATCTGAAAAGCAAACGGTTCTGTTCATTTGATTTCCTTTGGATTGAGCGCGGGTTCCCCGCGGGCCAGCCCCAGGTTGTCAATTCTATGGATGCAACATTAAGTAAACGGTTAAGGCAATGGTGCGAAGAAGCACGGCCGCTGACACGCACAGGACAGTTGAACCTCCAATGCGTAAGGCCGTTCGCGCATAGCGATAGTTCTCCGAGGGCTGCGGCGGCACAAGCGGAGCAACAATGACGATTGTGATGATCTCAAAGAATATCGCCGCTAAGGTCCCGAACCTAATTTGTCTCTGAAAATAGGTCAGGCTCGACCCGTCGGCTGCCAGAGCCGCCACAGTCTCGATTGATTTGGCATAAAAATAAGCCAAAACCGTGGCAACGGTCCCAAAGATAGCGATAGCGATTCGCCAAGGCGTTTTCAGCCGCATGGTCCGCGCTCCTTTAGTCTAGGCGGGTCGCCCGCCTCAGAATTGGGAGCGGAGTCTCGATGCCGCGAAGGTGTGCAAAGTGCGGATTGGCTAGCGGTCCAAGGATAACGTCGCCAACGAACGATCGGCCTTCATACTCAAGAGTCGTTGTTAAGGTCTGCTCATTCGTGGCATCGGTCGGAGGTGCGTCGTGACCGAATGTAAGCTCCTTGACAATCAGTTCGCTGTCGGAGATTCGATCAACGTCAATGGCGGCGCTCCACCAATGTTTGCTATCCAGCGTGGTTAGTTTTGCAGCAAGCATCATATCGGACATGATGGCCGATCCGCGGTAACAAAAGCAAACGACGCACCGCAGCCTAGGCGGGCAGGCCACGTCCCCCTGTTGCGACGCATCCCTCGAGTAGGCCGGGTGCCCCATATCTCGCGTCTTTGCGAGAAGTGGGGATTTTGACGTTACGGCTCCATCACTTCTTCTTCGGCAAATACTTCTTCTCCACCGACGCCACCACCACGTAATTCGGATCCACCATCTCGTTCAAATGAATTCTCCCGACTTTCGAGAGCAATTCATAGGCGTCGAGTTCCGACAATCCGTAATCCTTGTGAATCCAGTACACCAGCTCGGTGAAGGCGATGCGCAGCGCGTCGTCCAACGGACGGTAAGCTCCCACCGTCATAATTGCGTCGTCATTTTCAAACTGCGGCCAGCTGATGGTGCGTCCCTTGATCACGCTGAGCTGCAGCCGCGCTTTCAACGGAACCTCAATCGCCGTCCCGGCAATTTCGCCATCGCCCATGGCCGCGTGCCCGTCTCCGATGTAGAGAAGGCCGCCCTTCACGTTCACCGGAAAATACACGGTGTTGCCCACGCTCGCTTCCGGAGAATCCATGTTCCCGCCAAACTCCGCCGGCACCACCGAACTGCGCGCCTCGCCCTTGGCCGGAGCCACGCCAATGCATCCGAAAAACGGATGCATCGGAATCTTCACCGAAAAATCCGAATCCAGCGCCTTGAACGTAGCCGTGTTCGCCGCATGATCGATGTGGTAATACCAGATCTTCTCCGGCAGCGGCGGATGCAGCATGGGCGTGTAATTGGTTTCGTTGATCGCGCCAAATCCCGGCGCAAACGCGCCCACTCCGGTGTCGCCATCCACCTGCAGGTCAAGAATCTTCACCGCCAGCGTGTCGCCCGGCTCCGCTCCCTCCACATAGAACGGCCCCGCCAGCGGATTGTCCCCCGTAGCCATGCTCAGCGTGTCGCCCGGCTTCCGGATCGTGTTGCCGAAACAGTCGAGCGTGTTGGTATCTAGAATGTCCCCCGACTTCAGCCGCACCACCGGCTCCGCCGTAGCAAAAAGATATTTCACGTTGTCGACGGTGGTCGCGTAGTGAACAACACTCTGAGCCAGAGCCGAACCTGTCAGCGAGCCCAGCAGCACAAGAACAGCAAGAAGAGGAGCGATCAAGATAGCCTCCCGGAACTTTCTCAGATTTCTTAAGTCTGTCATTCTGAGCGAAGCGAAGAATCCCTGCAAGCGGCACGACTGTCGGTATCGAGCGAGGCTGCATTAGAAGCGGGTGCCCATCTAACGTCGCGTTCTTTGCGACGTTAGGGTGGGGACTTTGACTTTGAAGGCTGGCCGAGCTTCAGGCCGAGGAGGGTTTTAAGTGTAAAGCCTGCTCTCGACGGTCATGCGTTTCCACTGACGCGCTGCCAAATTCGGGACAGTTTCTTCAGCACCGTGGAGGTGAGGTCATCGGCTTTCCTCGCACATGAGAACCTAGAAGCATGTATGAAACGACAAACAAGCGAGGAACACCCATACAACAGTTCCGAGGTCGCTCTGGTAGGGCATATGGATGTCATACTTGACGCTCAATAAAATCGCGATGAGCATCACGGTTACAATGCCGAGCCCAGCTGCGAGTAGCCTCAACTGATCACCGCGAGGCCGTAGGCCCGCCATCGAATCATTACAAAATGTAGTGGTCTTCTCGTTCAAGAAAACGGATTGCGGCTCACCATTTGTCGTAATCATCGCGTTCACCCTTCGAATGCGCTTGTCGGCCTTCGAACTAGTTTCGCAATTTTGTGTTCATACTCGCCTTGTCGTACTCACGATCAAAATCCTCGTTAACCGTCATGATGTCAGGAAGCGTCCATCCACTTTCCGTAAAGTACAGCATTTTGCGCTCGACTTCGGAGAGCGGGATGTTCTCCTGCTGCGCCTCCTCGACAATCTGGGAAATGAGGAACTCTTTACTTCCCGTCCGCTGTCGAACGCCTTCATGTGGCGGATTCTACTCCCGTTTAACTGGACGGTACTGCACGGTTGACGGTAAGTCGCAATTGCCCTCCACAAGTGGCCAAAATGACACAGACTTGACCGAACCAATTCTGCCACACTGGCTGCCATGACAACGCAAACGATTCCGGAATACCTTGAGGAAGAACGCCAAAAAACTGCAGACACTCAGTTGCGAACCGAAAAAGAAGCTGCGCGCATCGAGCCGCTGCAGCACGGTCACCATCGCCATTCAAAACAGTCGAAGCTGGAACTGGAATTAGTGCCTCCCTTCAGATCGGCAACCAGAAAGAAAACCGCGATCAAAAAGAAAACAAACAGCCAAAAGAAAACCGCAAGCAAAAAGGCAAACGCGAGTCAAAAGACAAAGAAGAGAAGCATAACCATCGTGGTCCGCAAGAAGCCACGCGCCGCCGCAAAGAAGGCAACGAAAAAACGCAAGCGGGCTTGAACTCGGATGTACTTGTTGCAAACACAGCAACAAATACAGGAACGAGGCTACGGTGCAAATTCACGCCGTCTCCCCTGTTCTCCCGATGGCTTAGGTGAGCCAGGCGCGTACGATTTAGGGAGTGATCGCGTCGACCAAATTCCGCAACGATACAGAATTTAGATTCAAAATTAGTTAAGACACAAAATCAGGAGGAACTTATGAATAAAGATCAGGTGAGCGGCAAGATCGATCAGGCTGTCGGCAAAGTGCAGCAAAGCGTAGGGAACACTGTTGGCAGCGAAAAGCTGGCCAACCAAGGCGTGGTCAAACAAGCCAAAGGCGCGGCGAAAGAAACCTGGGGCGATGCCAAGGACGCCGCCAAGCAGATCCACGAATCGCACAAGCAAGCCGCCTCCGAAAAGGCCGCCCAGAGCCGCGCGAAGGTCAGCCAGTCCGTGGACGACGCGAAAGAAAAAGCCAAAGGCAAGATTGAGGAATTCCAACAGCGCCACTCCGCGTGACATCTATCCTGATCCACACCCAGCCCGATCCGCGACGGGTGCCCCATTTCTCGCGTCTTTTGCGAGAAGTGGGGATTTTGACCTCTTTCGATTCAGGACGTGGATTCGGAAACGATCGCGACGATCCCGCCATGCTGTTTGGCTAGCAGCTAGGCGCTGCTCTTTTTCTTCCGCACATAAAATCTCTGCACCTTCGCCCGGTTCCCGCAGCTGGTCATGTTGCACCAGCGGCGGTGATGGTTCTTGCTGGTATCCAGAAAAAACCACTCGCAGGTTTTCGACGAGCATGGACGAACGTGGGCCAACTGGTCCGACGCGAGCAGGTCGGCCGCCGCACGGGCGATCGGCCAGAGCAGGCTGTCGAAGTCTCCAAAGTTGTCGAAGCTCCACTCGAACCCGCCGCCCTTCGTTGGCACCAGATGCATATGCCCGGCCGCGGCTTGCGCGGAGGCATTCAGGCGGGCCAGCGCAGCCGGCGGCGCGGGACGCTTGTTCATGATCGCCCGGAAAACATCGTGAATCGCTTCACGCAATTCTCTCGCCTGACTAAGCGCACGCGCGGCGAGGTCGGGTTCGAGGTAGCTGCGCTCGTAGAGCCGGTCGGCCTCCGGCGATGAAAGCAGTCCGGCATCTTCGCCGAAGCGGACGAGATCCAGGTAAGTCTCGAGCAACTCCTTGGGCTTGGTGGGGCGGTCGTCCAAGGTGTTGACGAAGTCGAGGCTGACGTTGCCCGCAATCAGTTCAAAGCGCGGCGGACGCCGCCGCGAGATTTTCATGGTCGCTTTCTTTTCCGTCAGGAGATCCCTCCTTTTCCGGCCTGTTTCCTATTATCTAACCATCAAAAGGCTCTTGACAAGTTAGGTATAGCACGCCTACAGTATACCTAACCTGCAAAGTATGTTTAGGAGGTTAGTTCATGTCTCTCGTTCAGCCCCCTCAGAGCCCCGCCAAACTCCGTACCGCCAAACTTCCCGCGACCCCACTTCGCGACACCCGACTTCCCCCGACCCGGCTTGGCGAGACCCGACTCCACAAGACAAAGATGATTAACATAGGAGGCAGACCTGTGATCGTTCCCAACCCCGAACCCGCCGGCCCACGCGATCGCGCCGAGACCATCAAGATGGCGCTGGCTTTCGCCGCCATCTACCTCGTCTGGGGATCGACCTATCTCGCGATTCACTACGCCGTCGAAACCATCCCTCCGCTGGTGACGGCTGGCATCCGGCATGCCATTGCGGGCAGCGTGCTGTTGGCGTGGGCCTCGGCGCGCGGGTTTCGGCCTGCGCGGGAGCACTGGGTTTCGGGATGCGTTCTGGGTGCGCTCTTCTTTCTGGTTGGTCACGGCTCGCTGCACTGGGCGGAACAATATGTGGGCTCGGGCCTGGCCGCGCTGCTGATCGCGACCGAGCCGATGTTTATCGTGGTTTTGGGGTGGCTCGCGGGGCAGCAGAAGATCAGCCGCCTCAGCGCGCTGGGCCTGGGTTTGGGCGTGGCCGGAGTCGCCATCCTCACCGGCTTTGAACTTCAGATCAAAGGCTCAAGCATGCTGGGATTGCTGGCCGTGCTCCTGGGCTCGTTGTCGTGGTCCGCGGGAGTGGTCATCACTCCGCGCCTCAAGCTGCCCACCGACGCGCTCGGCCGCACCGCGCTGCCCACGCTGTGCGGCGCGGCCATGCTCCTGCTCGCCGCCGCGGTTACGGGGGAGTTCCATGCCACACACTTAGCGGCTATTTCGCTGCGCTCGATATTCGGCCTGGGTTATTTGATCACCTTCGGATCGATCGTTGCGTTTACGGCTTACACCTGGCTGCTGCAACGCTGTCCGCCGGCGCTGGTGGCCACGCACACCTATGCGAATCCCATCGTGGCGGTGTTCCTGGGATGGCTGATCGCATCGGAGCCTCTGACGCTGCGCGTAGTGCTGGCGTCGGCAGCGATTCTCGGCGCGATCGTTTTGATTCGCCGCGGTGAGTGGACGGTCGCGGTGAAGGGGCCGGAGGCGGTTCCGCTCGCGGCACAAATCGTTAGCTCCGAGGAGTGCGCGTAGATCCTCTGCAAGCAACTCCAAAACATGATGTCATCATCAACTCCAAAACGCGATGTCATCCCGAACGCGCCGAAGGCGGGTGAGGGACCTTACGTTTGGCAGCAGCGCATTTGCGGCAAACGGGAATGCGCTCGCTGCATGCATCGTAACGGCATCCCGCCGGCGATCATGCTGCTTCGTGCGCATCGTAAGGTCCCTCACCGGGCCTTCGGCCCGATTCGGGATGACATCGTAAATGATGAATGTTGATCGATTCGAGGTGTGGCATGCAATTGAAACCTTTCCTGCTGGATAAGTGGCTGGACAACTACGAGCACGATATTGAATTCGACCTGGCAGCGAGCACGGGACCGCGTTGGACCGTGAATGAAATATTGAACCTCGCGGGCGAGGAAGAGCGGCAGCGGTTCCTCAATCATGAGTTGGTCTACAGCCGTCCGGCTGGAGCCGACGGGCTCCGCGAAGCGATCGCGGAAATGCACGACGTGAGTGCGGAGTGTGTGCTGGTGATGACCGGCGCTTCGGAGGCTCTGGTCGTCCTGATGTGGATGGCGGCTGAGCCCGGAGCCAACGTCATATTGCCTCGGCCTGGATTCACCACCTTTTCCGCGCTGCCTGAGTCGCTGGGTCTTGAGACCCGATTTTACGGATTGCGCAAGGAGAACAACTTCACCATCGACGTGGAAGAGATCATGCAGCTCGCGGATGGAAAGACGAACCTGATCCTGGTGAACAGCCCGCACAACCCGACAGGCGCGGCCATCAGCGATGCGGAGATGGAGAGGTTGCACGAGTTCACCTCGACGCGTGGAATTCAACTGGTGAGCGACGAGGTATATCACCCGATTTACCACGGACGAGAGACAAAGTCGGCGTCGCGGCTGCCGCAAGCGACCGTGATCCACGATTTCTCGAAAGCATTCTCGGTGCCCGGTGTTCGTACCGGATGGATGATTGAGCATGACCGAAAACGTCGCGAGCGTTATTGGAATGCGCGTGCATATTTTTCGATCTCAAACAATTCGGCGGGAGAAATGCTTGCCGAAATCGCGATGCGCAGCCGGGACGCGGTTCTCTGGAAGACGCAAGAAACGGCGGCCCGGAACCTGGAGCACCTGGATCGCTTTATGGCTGGGCATCAGGAAACGTTGGCATGGATTCGCCCGCAAGGAGGCATGACGGCATTCCCCTGGCTGGTGAGCGGAGAGAACGCCAGGCCATTCTGCCAGGCGGCAGCGGAGCAAGGAATTCTGCTCGCCCCAGGGGATTGCTTCGATTGTCCTTCGCATTTTCGGCTTGGCTTCGCCGCCACCGGACGCGAGTTCCCACGGGCTTTAGATCGCCTGGGCAAGTTCGTGGACAGCTGGGGCGGCGAGGTCGCGAGCGCTTTCAGGAAATCGCGGACGCGTTCAGCATGAGCGGCGAAAAAGCGATGTCATCCCGAACCGGGCCTTCGGCCAGGCTCGGGATGAACCGAAGTCCCGCTTACACGCCTACGGTCTGCGCACTCGGTTTGGCCGCCAGCAGTTGGCGCAGCACATACGGCAGAATCCCGCCGTTGGCGTAGTACAGCGCTTCCTGCGGCGTGTCGATGCGGACCAGGGCTTCGAACTCGATGGCTTTGTCGCGGGGCTTGCCTTTGGCGCGGACTTTGATTTGTTTTCCCGCGGCGAATTTTTCGACGACGTCGCGGATGCCGGTGATGTCGAAAGTTTCTTCACCGGTCAGCTTGAGCGATTCGGCTGTCTGGCCCGCCAGGAATTGCAGCGGGAGAATTCCCATGCCGACCAAGTTCGAGCGGTGAATGCGTTCGTAACTTTCGGCGATCACGGCGTGTACGCCGAGCAGCTTGGGACCTTTCGCCGCCCAGTCGCGCGAGGAGCCGGAGCCGTACTCTTTTCCAGCGAGGATGACGAGAGGAATGCCTTCTGCCAGGTATTTCTCGGAAGCGTCGAAGATCGACATTTCGGTTTGCGTGGGAAGATGGCGAGTGAATCCGCCTTCGGTTGAGACCAGTTTGTTGCGCAGACGGACGTTGGCAAAGGTGCCGCGCACCATAACTTCATGATTGCCGCGGCGCGAACCGTAGGAGTTGAAATCCGCGGGCTGCACGCCGTGTTCCTGCAAGTATTTTCCCGCGGGGCTGTCTTTCTTGATGGAGCCGGCAGGGGAAATGTGGTCGGTGGTGACGCTGTCGCCGACGACGGCCAACGCGCGCGCTTTGCGAATGTCTTCGACCGGCGAGGGCTTCACCGCCATTTCGTCGAAGTAGGGAGCGCGGCGAATGTAGGTTGAATCTTTTTCCCAGGCGTAAGTCTGCCCCTTGGGAACAGGCAAGCCGCGCCAGCGTTCGTCGCCCAGGAAAACTTCGGCGTAGCTTTTGGTGAACATGTCGGAAGAAATGGAATTCTGCAGGGCCTCTTCGATTTCGCGCTCCGTAGGCCAGATATCGGCGAGGTAGACGGGTTTGTTTTCGCGGTCTTTGCCGAGAGGATCTTTGCGCAGATCGAGATCGATGCGTCCGGCGAGGGCGAAGGCGACTACCAGCGGCGGTGACATGAGATAGTTGGCGCGAACTTCAGAATTGATGCGGCCTTCGAAGTTGCGATTGCCGGAAAGCACCGACGCGACCACCAGATTGTTTTCGTCGATAGCCTGGGAAACTTCCGCGGGCAGCGGGCCGGAGTTGCCGATGCAGGTGGTGCAGCCGTAGCCCACGGTATGAAATTTCAGCTTCTCGAGATAAGGCGTGAGGCCAGCTTTATTCAGGTAGTCGGTGACCACTTTGGAACCGGGTGCGAGCGAAGTCTTGACCCAGGGCGGAACCGACAATCCTTTTTCGACGGCTTTTTTCGCCAGCAAACCCGCGCCGATTAGAACGTGCGGGTTGGAAGTGTTGGTGCACGATGTAATGGCGGCGATCACTACGCTGCCGTGCTTGAGCGAGTTCTTTACGTCCGCGGAGACGTGCTCGTGCACGTTGGGGTCTTCCACGCCGATGGCGGTGGGACTGCCACCTTCCTGCTCCCAGCGGCCGGAATTGTTGGTGGCGCTGGCGGTTGCGGTTGCCGCGGCCGCCTTCGCTCCTGGTTTCGGCTTGATCAGCGACGGCAACGCTTTGTTGAAAGACTCTCCGGCTTGCGAGAGCAGCACTCGATCCTGCGGGCGCTTGGGTCCGGCGAGGCTGGGCTCGACCGTGTCGAGATCGAGGGTGAGGAGTTCGGAATAGTCGGCTTCGGGAGTTTTTTCGTCGTGGAAGATGCCTTGCTCGCGGGCGTAGGCTTCGACGAGGGCAATCTGTTCTTCGCTGCGTCCGGTGAGGCGCAGGTAGCGCAGGCTTTCCTTGTCGATGGGGAAGATGCCGCATGTGGCGCCATATTCCGGCGACATGTTGGCGATGGTGGCGCGATCGGCGAGAGCAAGATCGCGCAGGCCGGGACCAAAATATTCGACAAACTTTCCGACCACGCCGTGCTTGCGCAGCAGCTCGGTAATCGTCAGCACCAGATCCGTGGCGGTTGCGCCTTCGCGCAGGCGTCCCGTAAGCTTCACGCCGACGACCAGTGGAATCAGCATGGAGACGGGCTGCCCGAGCATCGCAGCCTCGGCCTCGATTCCACCCACGCCCCAACCGAGAACTCCGAGTCCGTTAATCATCGTGGTGTGACTGTCGGTGCCCACTAACGTGTCGGGGTAGGCAAGGCGCTTGCCGGGAGATTCCTGGACGAAGACCACGCGGGCAAGGTATTCGAGATTGACTTGGTGGACGATGCCGGTGTCGGGCGGGACGATGGCGAGATTGCGGAATCCGGTTTGTCCCCAGCGGAGGAAGGCGTAACGCTCCTGGTTGCGTCCGAATTCGAGCAGCGCGTTCAGGTCGAGAGCTCCGGCGGTGCCGAATTCGTCGACTTGCACCGAGTGGTCGATGACGAGTTCGACGGGCTGCAAGGGGTTGATCAGCGCGGGATCGCCGCCGAGTTGCTTCATGGCGTCGCGCATGGCGGCGAGGTCGACGACGCAGGGAACGCCGGTGAAATCCTGCAAGAGGACGCGGCTGGGGGTGAAGGCGATTTCTTTGTCGGGCTTGGAATTTTTGGTCGTTCCTCCGGTACCCCAGCTGGCGAGGGCGCGGATTTCGTTCTCGGTGACGTTGCGGCCGTCTTCGGTGCGCAGCAAGTTTTCCAGGAGAATGCGCAACGAAAATGGCAGGTGCTGAGTGGAGATTCCCTGCTTGTCGAGCGCGTCGAGGCGGTAGATTTCGTATTCTTTGTTGCCGACTTTGAGGACGGAGCGGCTATTGAAACTGTTCGACGACATGAATGGCCTTCCTGAATAAATGGATGCTGCGCGCCTGCTGGAGGTGCGGGGAATTCTGAACTTTCTAGTTTAGTCGTTCTGCCGCGGATTGCGTAGGGTGCGGACGAAAACGAAAGGACTTTGGACTTTGGGCTCCGGACTCGAAAGCCGATTCACCACAAAGGACACCAAGATACACGAAGGGAACCTCGCTTCGAATATCAAGGCCGGTTAGTGCGCTCCGGTCAGGATTTGATAGAGGACGACGCCCAGCATGAAGACCAGGTAGATGCGGAGGGCCCAGAACAGGATGGTCTCGGCGCGGGTCAGCTTTCGGCGGGGGCAGTGGTGGAGGACTTTGGCGGAGATCAGTTGGTCGGGCTCGAGGGAGGCGACGACTGCGGCGGAATCTTCGGGAGTGATTGCGGCGGCAGGGACGGGATTGAGTTCGTGGGCCATTACTTGCCTCCGAATACGGCTAACGCTTGGGGAGCCACGACACTCACGCCGAAAAGCAGGCCGGCTGCGACCAAAATGATTACGACCGCGAGTGCAAGTACATTGGCCCACACTGGACTAACCAGGTCTCCCATGATTTCGTGGTCGTTGACCAGCATGTAAAGGAACAAGAGCGCGGGGGGCATGGCCAGGACTGCGATCACGTTGACTACGAGCACGATGTAAACCAACGGAATTCCTGGGATCAGAACGAGTCCGGCGGCGGCGGCGGCTTCGAGTAGCAACACAAGATAGAACGATTTGCCCTGACTGAAAGGAAGATTCAGGCTGTGCGGGCGACGAGCGACTTCGCCGAAGGCGTAGGCCGAGGCGGTGGAGATGGTGACGGCGGCGACCATTCCGGCTTCGAACATGCCGAGCGCGAAGAGTGCGGAGCCCCAGTGTCCGACAAAGGGTTGCAGAGCCTGGGCGAATTCGGCGGCTTCGAAGTTGGAGGCGGTCATGCCGTGGGTGAAGAGCGGAGCGGTCGCGATGATAGTGGCGAGCGCGGCGAGGGTGGCGAGAGTTGCACCGAGGACGGTGTCGATGCGGCCGAAGCGGATGTCGCGCGTGGTGAGGCCTTTGTCGGCGATGGCGCTTTGCTGGAAGAAAAGCATCCAGGGAGTGACAGTGGCGCCAATGTCGGCGAGCAGGATGAGGACGGTTTCCTGGTTGATGCCGCCGGGGAGCGGCTTCCATGTGAACAGTGCGTGGCCGATTTCGCCCCAGTGAGGATGGCTGAGCAGGGCGACCGGAACAAATATCAGGTTGAACATGGCGGCGGCGAGAGTAATGCGCTCCCAGGTCCAGTAACGGTGTGTGAGCAAGGCGACGACGAGAACCAGCAATGCGCTCAGGACGGCGATTGCGGGGGGCACACCGAAGTATCCGAGGCCGGCGCGGATGGCGATGAATTCGGTGACCAGAGTGAGAAAGTTGCCGACCATGAGGTCGACCATGGAGAACCATCCCCAGAAGGGGCCGAAGCGGTCGAAGATAAGTTCGGCGTGTCCGCGATGGGTGGCGGCGCCGAGGCGGACGGTCATTTCCTGGACGACGCAGGCCATGACGAAGGTCAGGACGACGAAGGGGAGGAAAAATCCGATGCCAAAGCGGGCGCCGGTAGAGGCGTAGGACAGCATGCTGGGGCCGTCGTTCTCGCCGAGCATGACCAGGATGCCGGGGCCGATGAGCAGCCACAGGAGGCGGGCGCGCGGCCCGAGGCCGGGGCGGTCGCGCTCGGCGGAGACACGCTCGCGGTCGTGAGCGCGGTCGATATCTTCGTGGGTAATGTGGAGGTCGGCGGGTTCGATCATTTCAGAGATTGGTCGAGTTTGCAGATTAGAGCCTATTCACACGGAGACACGGAGAAAACTTTATATTTCTATTCCTTCCGGGCCATCGAGCCAGCCGACGTCACGATACAACTCATTAGCGGAAGTATACATTATTACGTAAACCATAGTTAACCGATTTATAGATTGGGAGGATTTGATTGAGGAGAGTAGGGACTGAGGCGGTAAAACCTATTGTGGTGGTGGAAATTTCTCGCAACGCTAGTGGCGGCGCAAGCGGGCATGGTCCTCCAACTTCGCTCAGGATGACAGAGCTGTTTAAGGATGACAAGATTCGTGAGGATGACAAGGTTAGAGGAAGC
This sequence comes from uncultured Acidobacteriaceae bacterium, assembly GCA_963719575.1. Lineage (GTDB taxonomy): Bacteria > Acidobacteriota > Terriglobia > Terriglobales > Acidobacteriaceae > Sulfotelmatobacter. Next base: position 269,564 of record CAVRCN010000009.1, on the reverse strand, counting down.
TAATGAGATTTTATCGACACTCAGCGTTTGGGGCGCTGCTCGAAGGAGATTAGCCAGACGCGCTCGGCGGCAGCGGGGCCCAGGGAGACGTTGCCGCTGGAGGTGGAGAGGGTGAGGGTCTGGTCGTAGTTGCGCTCGAGCAGGCGGACTTTTGCGCCGGGGCGGATGCCGCGGGCTTCGAGGAATTCGAGCAGACGACGGTCGCGTTCGTAGATGCCGCTGACGGTGTAGGTCTGCGCGGGTGCTGCATCGGCCAACAGGACCAGGCCGCGGCGGCGGCGGCTGGCGGGGCTTTCGAGTTCGCTGAGATTGCCGTGGGGACATGCGCCGCCGCGTCCCAGGCGGGCCAGGAGTTTGGCTTCGAAGTCGGGCGAGACAGCGTGTTCGAGGCGTTCGGCTTCGTCGTGGACTTTCCACCACTCCATGCCGAAAAGTTCGGAGAGCATGCGCTCGATCAGGTGGTGACGCAGGGCGAGTTTGCGGGCGATCTTGCGTCCAGCGGCGGTGAGTTGCACCAGGCCGTCGCCCTGCACGCGGACCAGGCCGTCTTTTTTGAGGCGGCGCAGGGCCATGGTGACGGCGGGCGGCGACACTTTGAGCGAGTCGGCGAGGCGCGCGGAGATGACGTCTTCACCTTCGCTCTCCGCCTGGAGGATCGACTTCAGGTAATCTTCCTTGGAGACGGTGATCATTGGAGAGATTATACGTCAGGGATTAAGCGTGGTTAATTGCTGATTGCTGATTGCTGATTGTTGATTGTAAAAGCGGGCGGGCGGTTTTTAATCAACAATCAGAAATCAGAAATCAACAATTAGCGATGGCCCTCCGGTTTGACACCCCTCGCCGTCGGCCTCTAACCTGAATCCTCTGGCTATGAAAGTTTTGGTATTGGGAAGCGGCGGGCGCGAGCACGCGCTGGTGTGGAAGCTGCGGCAGTCGGCGCGGGTTTCGCAACTTTATTGCGCGCAGGGGAATGGCGGCATTGGCGATGAGGCGGAGTGTCTGCCGGCGGATTTAAAGAGTCTGGAGTCGATGACGGCGCTGGCGGCGAAGGTGCAGCCGGATCTCACCGTGGTGGGGCCGGAGTTGCCGCTGTCTTTGGGCGTTGTCGACGCGTTCACCGCGCGCGGGTGGGCGGTGTTTGGTCCGACGAAGGCTGCCGCGCAGCTGGAGTCGAGCAAGAGTTTTGCCAAGGAATTTCTGCAGCGGCATCACATTCCTACGGCGCCTTATGCAATTTGCGAATCCGTGGAGCAGGTGCGATCGGCGCTGGGACATTTTCATGCTCCGGTGGTGGTGAAGGCGGACGGGCTGGCCGCAGGCAAGGGCGTGGTGATTGCCAAGAGCAAAGAAGAGGCGGCGAGCGCCGCCGCGGACATGTTGAGCGGCAGGATGCTGGGCGAGGCGGGAACGCGGGTGGTGCTGGAAGAATGCCTGACGGGGGACGAACTTTCGTTTCTCGTATTCAGCGACGGCGAGCGCGTTGCGCCGCTGGTGGCGGCGCAGGATCACAAGCGCGTGGGCGATGGAGATACGGGTCCGAATACGGGAGGGATGGGAGCGTATTCGACTCCGGAAATTGTTGACGACAAGATGCGCGACTGGCTGGTGGCGCACATTGCGCGGCCCGTAGTTGCGGGGATGAAGGAAGAAGGAGCGGAGTTCAAGGGTGTGCTTTATTGCGGGCTAATGATGACGGCGCGCGGGCCGATGGTGCTGGAGTTCAACTGCCGGTTTGGCGATCCGGAGACGCAGCCGATTCTGATGCGGTTGGAGAGCGATCTGGTGGAGGCGCTGGAGGCTTCGATCGAGGGGCGGGTGAGCGAAGGGGATTTCAAGTGGTCGCGGGAGGCGTCGGTGTGCGTGGTGATGGCATCGGGAGGATATCCGGGGACGTTTGATGCGGGGAAGAGAATTACGGGACTGGAAGAGGCGGGGGCGATTGAGGGCGTGAAAGTTTTTCACTCGGGGACGACGAAACGCGGCGATGCTTACTACACTTCCGGCGGGCGGGTGCTGGGGGTAACGGCGCGGGCCGGCGATTTGGAAACGGCGGTGGAGCGCACGTATGCGGCTTGCGGAAAGATTAGTTTCGAGGGAGCGCATTACCGGAAGGATATTGCGGGGAGGGCTCTGAAGAAGTAGTTGGCGGATTCTGTTGTGGAGATTCCTTTTGGGGCCCGTGGGAGTGTCGAACTCAAAGGGGTGCTTCGACTGCGGATTTGCTTCGCATTCGCGAAGCAAATCCTTCGCTCAGGATGACAGGGCTATAGAAACGAATAGGAGAGAAATGAGCAAGCCACTAGTTTCGATTGTGATGGGGAGCGATTCTGATCTTGAGATTATGCGCGAGGCGGGCAAGGCGCTGGAGGAATTTGGAATCGCGTACGAGATGGATGTGACTTCGGCGCATCGGTCGCCGGACCGCACGGCGGAGTTTGCACGCGGGGCTCGCGAGCGCGGGATTCGCGTGATCATTGCGGGGGCGGGCGGGGCGGCGCATCTGGCGGGAGTGATTGCGGCGCATACGACCTTGCCGGTGATTGGGGTGCCGATTCCGTCGACTTCGCTGCAGGGGATGGATTCTCTGCTGGCGACGGTGCAGATGCCGGCGGGGATTCCGGTAGCGACGGTTGCGATCGGCAAGCCGGGGGCCACGAACGCGGGGATTTTGGCGGCGCAGATGATCGGGTTGAGCGACAATTCAATTGCGAAGAAGCTTGTGGCGCACAAGGAGAAGCTGGCGCGCGGGGTTGAGGAGAAATCGAAGAAGATGCGGCAAGGGTAGAAATTCAAAATCCGCAGGCTTCGGCTTCGCTCAGGGCTCCTGTCGTGAAAAGGGCGACAAGAATGGGGCACCCGGCCTTTTATTCCGCCATGGCTTAGATGCCTAGTTATTTTCCAGCTAGATTTTTGTTTGAAGCGAAGCTACGGGCATCATGGGTTTTCTCGCCAAGGGTGCGAGGCTTCCAAGAAATTTCCGAATTTCGTCGAGATCCTGATCGGAAATCGCGGTGAACTTCAGGCCGATTCCGAGGCCCGGACTTCTGTGGGCAACTTCGGCTTCGGCCCAGGCTTTGGTTTGTCCCAACCAGATGCCCACTCTCGCCTTCGTCCCAGGCTCCAGCGGGATGGGCATCTCGACGTAACATCCTGCAAGGCCGAGGTCGGCAACGGTGCCCCAAAAGGACGCGCCCTGCTGAACATGAATCTCAATCGAGTTCTGGCAACGGAAGCGCGGAGTCTTGCGGCGCTCAACACTTCCCGGCTGGAAGTTATCGGGGGCGTCGGGAGAGAGCAGGTCATCCCAGAGCGGCTTGTCGGGGGCGGTGCTGCGCAGGCCGACGTGTCCCGCTTTGGGCGTGCCCGCTGCGCCGATCCACTTTACGCGGAAGTGTACGCGATTGTTGCCGTAAGTCAGTCCGATGATCTCGCCGACCCTGAGTTCGGGAAGAACGTCGATGATCTCTGCCCCGCTGCGGCTGATGTTGACGGTGGAGACCTTCTCGGAAAAGACCTGGCCGTGGCTGTCGGTGCCGAAGATGCGCACCGGCACTTTCACCGGCTTACGGGGCTGGCTGCGCTTGCCCATCAGAGCCGCAATCCCTTCAGGTACTCGCGGAATTCTTCGCCCAGGCCTTCGCGTTTGAGGGCGAATTCTACTGTGGCTTTCAGGAATCCGAGTTTGTCGCCGGCGTCGTGGCGGCGGCCTTCGTAGACGCAGGCGTACATTTTTTCTTTCTTCAAAAGTTGGCGCAGACCGTCGGTAAGCTGGAGTTCGCCGCCGGCGCCGGGAGCGATGCTCTCGAGAGCTTCGAACACGGCGGGAGTGAGAACGTAGCGTCCGATCACGGCGAGATTGGATGGGGCATCTTGGAGTTTGGGTTTCTCGACGAGATCGAGGACTTCGTGCAGCCTGCCGTTGGATCCGGCGACTGGCTTAGTTTTGATGACGCCGTAGGAAGAAATCGCGGCTCCTTCGATCACTTGCGTCGCGATCACCGAACATTGCTTTTCGTTGTAGACGTCGATCAGCTGTTTGAGGCAAGGGACTTTTGCGTCGATGACGTCGTCGGCCAGGAGCACGGCGAAGGCCTCATCGCCGACCAGTTCGCGCGCGGTAAGGATGGCGTGGCCCAGGCCCAGCGCCTCTTTCTGGCGAATGTAGGCGACGTGAATCATGTCGGAAATGGAGCGCACGATCTTGAGCAGCTCAGTTTTCCCGCGATCCTCGAGCATGCGCTCGAGCTCGTAGCTGACGTCGAAATGGTCTTCGATGGCCTGCTTGCCACGCCCGGTGATGATGATGATCTGATCGCAGCCGGAGGCCATGGCCTCTTCCACGCCGTATTGAATGATGGGTTTGTCGACGAGCGGGAGCATTTCCTTGGGCTGGGCTTTGGTGGCGGGAAGAAAGCGCGTGCCCAAGCCGGCGGCAGGAAAAACGGCTTTGCGGACGATGCGCTTTTTGCGGCGGTCGGTGTTGGCTCGTCGTTCGGGCGTGGGCTTCATGACGGGATTATTGTAAACTGCGGGGCTTTTGTGAGTTGCTGGCTACTCTCGTTTGGCGTTCAGTGGTTCAACCGCCACGGCAGGCGCAGCCGCGGGCGCCTCCGCGCTCGCCAATTGTTCCAGAACTGTGCGCAACGCGCGGAGGACGTCTTCCGCAGCCGTGGCTTTCAACGCAAACTTCAACATTCCATCCGGAGTGAACTGCGCGCCGCGCTGGGCGGAAACGAAGCGGGCCAGCTGCTCGGGATCGACGGCCGCATTCTGGCGGAACTTGAAGGTCACCGTTTCGCGCTTGCGGTCGATCGCGTTCACGCCCACTCGCATGCACAACAATTTTAGCGACGCGTAGTCGAGCAGATTGCGTACCGGGGGCGGCGGCGGGCCGTAGCGGTCTTCTAACTCTGCGCCGACGTCGCCGAGTTGCGATTCGGTTTCGACTCTGGCTACGCGCTTGTACATCTGTAAGCGCTGATTTTCTTCCGGGATGTAGTCGCCGGGGATGCGGATGTTCAGGCCGAGATTGAGCTGCGTCTCGGCTTCGTCCGGCGCGGCTTCGCCTTTCATTTCGCGGACGGCGCGTTCGAGCATTTGCGTGTAGAGTTCGAAGCCGATGGCCTCGATGTGTCCGCTCTGCTCGCCGCCCAGAAGATTTCCTGCTCCGCGCAATTCCAGGTCGAGGGCGGCGATTTTGAATCCTGCGCCGAGGTCGGAAAATTCTTTCAACGCTGCGAGTCGACGGCGAGCAATTGGCGTTAACTCAATTTCTGACGGCAACAACAAGTATGCGTAGGCGCGGCGGCTGGAGCGGCCGACGCGGCCGCGAAGCTGGTAGAGTTCCGATAAACCGAGGCGGTCGGCGCGGTTGATCAGAATTGTGTTGCACAGGGGAATGTCGAGGCCGTTCTCGATGATCGTGGTCGCGACCAGAATGTCGGCTTCGTGATGCATGAACTTGAGCATCACTTTTTCGAGCTCGCCCTCGGACATTTGTCCGTGGCCTACGGCGACGCGCGCTTTCGGCACCATCGTCTGCAGCTTGGCGGCGATTTCCCAAATGCTCTCCACGCGGTTGTGCACGAAATAAACCTGGCCTCCGCGTTCCAGTTCCTGCTCGATGGCCGATTGAATTAGTTTCTCGTCCCAGTTCGCGACGATGGTCTGAATCGCCATGCGGTCTTTGGGTGGAGTCTCAATCACACTCATGTCGCGCAGGCCGACCAGCGACATGTGCAGTGTGCGGGGAATCGGCGTGGCCGACATGGTGAGCACATCGACCTGTTTGCGCATTTGCTTGATGCGTTCTTTGTGGCGAACGCCGAAGCGCTGCTCTTCGTCGACGATGAGCAGGCCGAGGTCGGAGAACTTGATGTCTTTGGAAAGGATGCGGTGCGTGCCGATGAGGATGTCGATTTTGCCGGCTTCGGTTTTCTGCAGAATTTCTTTCTGCTGTTTGGCGTTGCGGAAGCGGCTGATCATTTCAATGGTGACGGGAAAAGCGGCGAAGCGCTGCTTGAAGGTTTCGTAGTGCTGAAAGGCGAGCACGGTGGTGGGAGCCAGCAGCGCGACCTGCCGGTTGTCGCCGACGGCCTTGAAAGCCGCGCGCATCGCGACTTCTGTCTTGCCATAGCCGACATCGCCGCAGAGCAGGCGGTCCATGGGCTGCGTCGATTCCATGTCGCGGGTTACGTCGGCGATGGCTTGCGCCTGGTCTTCAGTTTCGTTGAACTCGAATGCATCTTCGAACTCGCGCACCCACTCGTTGCCCGGAGGGAAAGCGTGGCCAACTGCGGTTTTTCTTTCGGCGTAAAGTTTGAGCAGTTCGTCGGCCATGTCTTTCATGGCTTTGCGCACGCGCGCTTTCGTTTTCGACCAGGCGGCCGTGCCCAGGCTGCTGAGCGCCGGCTTCGCGCCTTCGGACGAGCGATATTTCTGAATCAGGTCGAGGCGCGTGAGGGGGACGTAAAGGCGCGCGGCGTCGGCGTATTCGAGCAGCATGAATTCGGCGTTGCCGTCGCCCTGATTGATTTCTTTCAAGCCCTGATACTGGCCGATGCCGTGCTCGACGTGAACGACGTAGTCGCCGACTTGCAAATCGCGGAAATCGGAAAGGAATGCCGACACTTTTGATTTCTGGCGCTGCGGGCGCATGGCCACGGTGTCAGATTCGTCGAATAGATCGCGCGCGCCGAAGATGGCGAGATTGGCTTCGGGAAAAACAACGCCGTCGGGAATGTAGGCCTTGGCCAGCGTGGTGGTGAGAACGTCGCCGGCGAAGTAACTGGTTTCGTCGGCGTAACTTTCACCTCCGCGAGTGCGCGTACCGAGGCGGAAGGAAACATTGTATTCAGTGAAAATGTCGGCGAGGCGTTCGACTTCTCCGTTGTTAGGGACGGCCATGAGTACCTGCATATTTTCCTGACGAAGTTTCTGCAGCTGCTGCAGCATAGCCGGAACCGCGCCGTGGAAGCGGGATGCGGGCTGGGAGAGAAATGCGACGGACTGATTCTCGTCGTCGGGGCGTGCGATGCCGAGGTGTTCCACATCGGCGCCCGGAAGGGTTCCAACTTTTTTCCACCAGTGTTCGGGGGACAGATACAAGTCTTCGGGGCGCACGAGATTTCCTACGCCGCTGCGCTCGTGCATTTCTTTGACGCGCATCCAGAAACGGTCGAACTCCTGACGGAGTTGTTCGGGTTCGTCGAGGAGAACGGCAGCGCGGGGGAGAAGATCGAAAATGGTGCGGTCGGCTCCAGCAACGGGCGCGTAAAATTCCCAGCCGGGAAAAACTGTAACTCCGCCAGCGCGAATGGCGGCTTCCACAATTTCTTCCGAGCCCGGTTGGCCGGAACCCACGATGCGTTTACCCGATAGGCGCGTGTGGATCGCGGCCAGCAGGTGATCGCTAACCGGAGTTTCGGTGAGCGGCAGAAGAAGCGCTTCGTCGACGGGATTGGAAGAACGTTGCGAGGCGGGATCGAAGCGGCGGATCGAGTCGACTTCGTCACCGAAGAATTCGATGCGTACCGGACGCTCGGCTTCGGGAGAGTAGACGTCGAGGATGCCGCCACGCAGGGCGTATTGTCCGGGCATCTCGACGACGTCGGCGGGGTTGTAGCCGACGGTGTTCAGGTGCGCGAGCAGAGTGTCGGTGTCGAGCGATTCGCCGCGGCGAATGATGCGGGCGAGGTCGGTGTAAAACTCGGCCGCGCGCAGGCGGATGGCCGTGGCCGCGACTGGCGCCACCACGATCGACGCAGCGCCCGTGGCAATCTTCCACAGGGCGGTGGCGCGCTCCTCCTGCAGCTCGGGATGCGGTGACAGATTCTGAAAGGGCAAAACGTCGCGGGCGGGCAGCGAGACGACGCCTTCGGGATCGCATGCGGCGGTGAGTTCGCAGAACCCGCGGAGGATGGGGACGAAATCCTCGACAGCGCGATTGTCATTTACAACGACAATCAGAGGACGCTCGGCGCGGCGCTGCAAAAGCACGAGCAGCAAGGCTTTTGCCGTGGGAGTGAGGCCGGAGACACGTGTCCGCCCCGTGCCCTCCCGCAGGTGGGAGGCTACACGCGCGAAGGCGGAAAGTTTTTCCACGTCCGCGAAGAGTTCGCGGACGAAGGGAAGCAGCATGCAGGATTATTTTAACAGGAGTTTTGTGGGCAGGCGTCTTCCGCGACGACGATCGTTGTGGAAAGGTCAGTGGAAGAAGAGCCGCCTCGCTGCGCTTGGCGGAACGGGCGAGGCGCCCGTTCCCACACGAGCCGCGAGCGAGGCACCGACTCCTGACTGCCGCTCACCCGCGCAGGAGGGGACGCGTCAGGCAGGTGGGGCCGCCGCTGCCGTTGATGCAGAGTTCGCTGCCCGGGAAGGTGCGGACGTGGAAGCCGGCGGCGCGGAGACGGGCGTTTGTTTTGCTGTTCTCTTCAAGGGCGAGCAGGCGCTTGCCGCCGAGAGCGAGGACGTTGCAGGCCAGGGTGTCGCGCTCGGAGGAGTCAATCTCGATGAAGCGATAGCCGCGCGACTTGAGCAGTTCGACGGTTTCGACCGCGAGCCAAGGCAAGTCGACCAGAGCGGTATGTTCGTCGAGCAGGCTGATCAACGACATGAGGTGCAGGCAGGCGGCGGGTCCGGAGCCGTAGAGCAGTGGCGCGGAAAGAACGTTGATGCCTTTGGGCGCGAGCAGATCGCGCAGTTGCTGAATGCCGGCGGCGTTGGTGCGGTAACCGTGGCCGACGAGCAGCGTGTTCGCATCTAGCCAGACAATGTCGCCGGCTTCGGTGGCACCGGCTGCGATGATCTTGGCGAGCGTGGGGATGCCGAAGCGTAAACAGAATGTGCCTTGGTGGTGGCCTTCGAATACGCGGTTGGGTTTGCCGGGACGCATGACGATGAGGCCGAAATCCGTGGGCAGTGACGCATCGTGGGTGTAGACGGAGTCGAGAGAGAGTTCGGGCGCGGGCGCGAGTTCCATAACGTCCGCGCCGGCGGCGGCGAGTTCATTGCAGAGGGCTTCATGCTGCGCCTGCGCGGTTGCGAAGTCCGGCGGGTGGTGGAAGCCGAGGTCGCGCCAGCGCGCGGCGTATTCGGGACGATTCCATCCGGCGGTGCGCGGGGAGCAGACGAGTACGCGCTGGAGCGAGCCGACCATGGAGTGTCCGTTGAACTGGGTTGTGGCGATCGGGTCAGCCGTAGGTACTTCCATCGCGCCTCCAGGATTGTGCAACCGTTGTCCCTGTTAGGAATCTAAACGCGCATCATGGCAAAAGCAATGTGGGAAGGCGCGGTGCTCGCCGAAAGCAACCAGACAGTGGAAGTGGAAGGCAACCAATATTTTCCGCCGGATGCGATTCGCAAGGAATATTTCCGGTCCAGCGAAGTGCATACGGCTTGCCCGTGGAAAGGGACGGCAAGTTACTACGACGTTGAAGTCAACGGCAAACGGAATGCCGGAGCGGCATGGTATTACCCGGAGCCGAAGGCGGCGGCGAGGCAGATTAAGGGGTACGTGGCGTTCTGGAATGGCGTGAAGGTGGAGAAGTAGCGAGCCCGGGGAGGACAACAAATATAAAGTCGGACTGCTTTACTTTCTGCTAAAATGTAAAGCATGGCGCAAGCAACAGTTTCTTCGAAGAATCAGATCGTAATTCCCCGGGAAGCGCGTCAGGCGCTTGATTTAAGAGCCGGTGACAAGGTCTTGGTGGTGGTCCGCGGAGAGCGAGTGCTGGTGCTGCAGAAGCCAGCTTCGTACAGAGCGGCAATTCGAGGTCTAGCGGGTAAGAGCTATCCCTCGCAACACGTTAAGAAGGAACGCAAGAGTTGGGAGTAGAGCGACTTCGCCTTTTTCTCCGGCGCCACCGACGGATCGCGATCGACACCAGCATCTTTATTTATCAACTGGAGGCCAATCCGCGTTACCTTGGGCTCGCCGACTCGGTTTTTGCGTGGGTGGAGCGTGCGGGTCATGAGGCCGTGACCTCGACCATCACGATGACGGAGTTGCTGGTGCCGTCTTATCGGGACGATGACGAGCGCAGGATTGAGGAATTCTACGGACTGCTTTCCACGTATCCCAATTTGCGATGGATTGCCCCCGACCTGGAAGCGTCTGACATTGCCGCACGAATCCGCGCCACCTATAAGTTGCGAACCCCGGATGCTCTGCAGGCAGCCACTGCCATTCAGGCAAATGCAACAGGATTCATCACGAACGACCCGGTCTTCGCGCGCATCGAGGAATTCGAGACGGTTGTTTTGGATCGCCTTCTGTGATGGCGAAGGAGCAGGGCGGCTGGGTGGAAACGCCCGTCTGTGTTCGTGACGATTTGGGAGGCCATGGGGGTCCCTCTCTTCGCTCGGGATGACAGAGTTGGAGAGATACGGTTCGCGTGTTTAGGTTTCAGAATTCCATGTGGGCGCGGAAGGAGCCGACGAAGGCGGGACCGCGGTCGCGGTTGTAGCCGGGATCGACGATGTATTGTGTGCCGGGAGCGACGTAGAAGCCGCGCCACACGTGCAGGGTGTAGTAAATTTCCAGAATGTTTTCGCGGCCGTAGTTGAGCTTGCCATCGCCGAGGAGAAAGCCGAGGCCGCCATCGGCCAGATAGTTCTGATGGTCTTTCTTGATTCCGTCGGTGAGGAAGGCGATTCCGGCGCGGTCCTGCTTGCGATGCCACTTGGCGCCATTCGCGCCGATGCCTTCTACCACGGTGGAATCAATTTCTGTATAGGCGAATGATTCAGTTTTTCCGTTATCCCATCCCCAGCGTGCGAAGGCGGTGAAAGTGGGTGTGAGGCTCTGTTCGAGGTTCACGCCGAAGCCGTACTTGGCGGTGATGTGCCAGGGATGGTTCGTGATTTCGGGAACGCTCTCGTTGAGCTGGCCATCTTCGAACTGAATGACGGCGTCACGATAGATTCCCATGTTCGCGTGGTTGACGTAGGCCAGGAGGCGCACCACTCCGGCTTTCTGGGGGATGAATCCGTGGCGCAACTCGTATTCGAAATTTTCGCCGCGGGCCTGCCAGGGGCGCCAGACGAGATCGATGCCGTTGGCGACGTTGGGCATGAGAGCTTCGGCGAAACGCAAGCCCCAGTTGCGGTCCTCGAAGTCGGCGACAGCGCCGACGGTGTAGCCGCGTGTGTCGGCGGCGTAGTCCCATGCTCCGTTGTTGTCGGTGGCCCAGTTGATGAACTGGAAGTGAGTGTCGGAACCGACCGAGTTGACGTCGAAGAAGTCGGGCATGCTGAACTTGCCAAAGCGGATTTCGAGACGGCGGCGGGGAAGCTCGTCGAAAAGAGACAGATAGGTGCGCGTGTTTTCGATTTTGTCTTTGCTTAGCGCGAAGACTTTGTGAATTATGCCGCGGCCGAGATAGGGAGCTTTGCTGAGCGAGGGATTGCGGACGATGTCGAGATCGGTGTTACCGGCCAGGCCCAGGCCGGTGCTGAGCGCGGCTCCGCCAGCTTCTTCGATATCGACAAGGAGTTCGGTGGAGCGGTTGAGGCGGACGCCGGTGTAGAGCGTCAGCACGCGGGAAGTTGCTTTCTGGTAGTTTCCGCTGAGGCTATTCTTGCCGCTGTAGGGGGAAGTGAAGTCAGGATGTGCCTGAAAAATAAAATTCGCCTGGCCGGAGAGCCAGAAGCGCGTGTCCTTGAAATGAGGGAGCATAGCTTCGGTGGTGTCATTGTCGGGAGGACTCGCAGACGGGTCGGTGGGATTGTCGGCCAGCTTGGCATCGGAGCGTGGGGTGCTAACGGCCGCGGACGTCTGGGACGCGGGAGACGGCGCCCCTGGTTGCTGGGCGAGAGCGGGGAGGGCCGGAGCAAACACGACTGCAGAGCAGAAAACAAAGCATCTGCCGGAATGTGCAAGTTGGGTGCGATTTCTCATGGATTGTTTTGCCAGGTTCGTTATTGAATCTGGCACGCTTCAGGCTGCTGACTCGCGGGCTTACACCGTTACTCGCTAGTCTTTGCCTTGAAGGATTAACGTCAATATAGCATGGGTACTTAACTATAATTAACTATAAAACCATGCAACAATACTTCGTCGCGCCGATCACCTCGACTACTCGTTTCAGGCCCCAAGCCTACGCAGGGTTCATTAAAGGAATGTTAATGGTGCAGCCAAAGGGGGGGCCGCCGGGGACGCTCAGTCCCGTTATTCTTTCTTGTACCATACCCCCCTATGGTATAGTCCAGACAAAAGTTCGTAGAATTTCATATAGGAAACGCCATGGCTCATACATTGCGGGAAAAGGAAAAATTAAGATTGCGGGTGCGGCGCATTCGTGGCCAAGTCGACGCGATCGAACGGGCGCTCAGCGAGGAAAGAGATTGCGGAGACGTTCTGCAATTGATCACAGCCGCGCGGGGCGCGATGAACGGGCTTATGGCGGAATTGCTGGAGGATCACGTGCGTTTTCACGTGCTCGATCCGGGGCGCAAGCCGACCTCGGCGCAGGCAATTGCGGCGGATGAACTGGTGGATATTGTGAAGTCGTATCTGAAGTGAGGTGGGCTTGGGTTTCTGTGAAGGGGACGGCTTCTAAATCTTTCACCACTAAGGACACTAAGGTTCACGAAGGAAATCCCTGAGGATAACGGCGCCCCGAGCGCTTGTTGGTCTTGATTGGGTTGGCGGCGCGAAAATAAAAAAGACGGCTCGGAGCCCCCGAAGCCGTCCTTCAAACCCTCCCGGTTAGAAGGGCATCTTGATGGACTTCAGAGTAGCGCCGCAATGTTGCAGAATGATGGACGGGCGGTGAATATCTGATTAATTTGCGGAGCCGGGCGCTGCTATAGTAATCGGTTCATGGAGTGCGGTGGCGTCGGGTTGCCGTGTGCGTATATTCAAAATGTTCCGTGGCGCTGCCGGAGGATTTGATGCCGTCCACAACATCGCGGAAGGTCGAGCAATCGCGGCGGCTGCAACAGCGCGCGGAGAGCATGATTCCGGGCGGCGTGAATTCGCCGGTGCGGGCATTTCGCGCGGTGGGATGCGATCCGGTGTTCATTGTGCGGGGCAAGGGATCGCATATCTGGGATGCAGACGAGAACGAATACATCGACTACATCGGTTCGTGGGGACCGCTGATTCTGGGGCACGCGGATCAGGATGTGCTCGATGCGATTCTGGGCGCGGCTTGCAACGGCACGAGTTTCGGCGCGTCGACGCCGTCGGAGGCCGATCTGGCGGAGTTGGTGATATCCGCGTTTCCGCAAATGCAGAAAGTGCGCTTCGTGAGCTCGGGGACGGAAGCCACCATGTCGGCGATCCGGCTGGCACGGGCTTACACAAAAAGAAAATATATTGTGAAGTTTGAGGGGTGCTATCACGGGCACGCCGACGCGCTGCTGGTGAAGGCGGGCTCGGGAGTGGCGACGCTGGGGATTCCGGGATCGGCGGGCGTTCCAGAAGAGTTTATTCAATTTACTGTCGCCTTGCCGTTCAACAATATTCAGATGGTGGAGCACGCATTCCACAAATTCAAGCATCAGATTGCCTGCGTGATTGTGGAGCCGGTGGTGGGGAACATGGGGTGCGTGCCGGCCGCCGACGACTTCCTGGTGGCGCTGCGTTTGATTACTGAACGCGAACATTCGGTGCTGATCTTCGATGAAGTGATGACGGGATTCCGGCTGGCGTTTGGAGGGGCGCAGGAGATTTACAATGTTCGGCCGGATCTGACGACGATGGGAAAAATTATCGGAGGCGGATTGCCGGTGGGCGCCTACGGCGGCCCGACCGAGATTATGGATCTGGTGGCGCCGCTGGGGCCGATGTACCAGGCCGGAACGCTCTCGGGGAATCCGCTGGCCATGGCCGCCGGATGCGCGACGCTGAAACGCTTGCGCGATCACAAGCAGGAGATTTATCCGCGCCTCGAGAAGTTGAGCGGCGAACTAGTGGAGGGCGTCGCGGCTGCGGCAAAAGAGGCCGGAGTCACGCTGTGCCACAACCGCGTGGGATCGATGTTTACGTGGTTCTTTACCAAGGGGCCGGTGAAGGATTGGGACAGTGCGTCGAAATCGAATACGGAAGCGTTTGGAAAATTCTTCCGGGGGATGCTCGATAACGGCGTGTACTTGCCGCCTTCACAGTATGAGGCGGCTTTCCTGAGCGCGGCGCATACGGAGCAGGATGTGCAGCAGACGATTGCGGCGGCGAAGCAGGCGTTCGCGAACCCGTGAATCTCCTGAGATGAATTTTTATTTGTGCGAAGGCAACACGGTCCAGATTTCGGGATCTTCGGTGCCGAGTACCCACGAGCAGAAGCCTTGCAACTTGCGGTCGCGCGCCAGGTTCCAGCGCTCCTGAAAACCGCGCTTGTCGGTGTAGAAAACCCACTCGCGAGTATCGTCCTTGTAAAAATAAAACCAGGCCACGCGGTCAGACGCGTCCCACTCAGGATGCGGGTGATAGGCGGCGAGATATTCGTCGATTTCCTGTTGGCCGATGTATTCGGCGGTTGGGTTCGGTTTGTCGGTGTCTCCGGGATCGCCGGCGTACCAGTGATAGCCATAGACCGGAATGCCCAAGGACAACTTTTCCCGGGGAACGAATTGCAGGGCGTATTCCAACTGCTGCACCGTCCAGGGATATCCGGCGACCGGGCCGGGCTCGGTATAGCGAGTGTTTTGATCGTAGGTCATCAGGCAAATCAGGTCGGCAGACTGAGACAGCGCCTTGAGATCGTAAGCGCCGCGCCAGTTGGCATAGAGCCAGCGAGAGAATCCGCTATGTCCGGGAGCTCCGGGGGCGTTGGGGACCGTGGCGATGGTGAGTTGCAGTTTTTGCTTGTGCAGCGCGTCGGCAGTTTCGGCGACGAAGGCGGAGAGCAGATCTCGGTCGGTCCATTTCACGTTTTCGAAGTCGATTTGAAAACCGGTGTAGCCGTTTTTCTTGCATTCGCTGAGAACGGATTCGATGAAGGCCTGGCGCGCCGCGGGAGTGATGAAGAGTTTGTGCAGGTCCGCTTGCACGGCGGTCGCGACGATGGGCATGACCGGCACGTGGTGCTGCGCCGCGGTTTGCAGGACGGAGGGATTCGGTCCGCCCCACATGAGTCCGTTGCCGTCGACTCCGTACCAGGCGGGCACGAGGATGTCGATTTTGTCGGCGTGATCGAGGAAGGATTTCACGGAGTTCGGGTTGTCGGTCATGTAGAAGAGCGCCTTGGGCTGGGCTGCGGCGGTGATGGCGGTGGCGAGAAGAAAGAGAAGAACGCGGTTCATGAGAGCTCCTGGTCGGCGGTGATTCAGAGTCGATTATTTAATGGATTCCTCGCATGCTTATTTAACATGACTGCTCATCATGCGTGGGATCGTGACGAACTCATAGCCTTCGGCTTTATAGGCGGTGAGCAGCTGGTCGGTGGCAGCGACGGTCTGGGAACGGTTGGCGCCCATTGCTTGATGGCCGCCGTCGTGTAGCAGGATCACGTCTCCGCCGCGAATTTTGCTGGCGACTTTCCGTTCGATTTCCGCGGCCGGCGGCGCGGTCCAGTCGTAGCCGGTTATGTTCCACATGACGGGCTCCATGCCTGATTCGCGGGCGATGCGCACCACGGCGGGGCGGCGGCCACCGAAGGGAGGACGAAAAAGATTGGTGTGCTGGCCCACGGCGTCGCTGAGGGCGGCGCGGCAGCCGGAGAGTTCACGGCGAATTTCGGCGTCGCTCTTGAACGTCAGCAGGGGATGGGTGAAGGTATGGTTGCCGATGGCGTGGCCGGCGCGGGCGACTTCGCGGGCGAGGTCGGGGCGCTGCTGGGCATAGTGTCCGATCATGAAAAAAGTTGCCTTTACGTTGTGCCTGGCGAGAACTTCCAGCAGTTGCAGGGTATGGGGATCGTTGGGGCCGTCGTCGTAGGTAAGGGCAAGTTGTTTTGCGCCGCGCGCGAGGCCGGTGAAAGTTTTTCCGTACCATTGGCTGGTGGGAGCCATAGATTGGTAACTGGCCGTCGCGGCGGCCGCCGTGACGGCGCCGGTTATGGCGAGCGCGAGCATGAGGGGATTGTAAATTGTGGGGCTTGCCTTCGTAATTGTCATGTAGGGTTGCGAAGGTAGCGGTGCGGTGAGAGCATGGGCCTCGATGTTTGGAAACGGGAGGTCACGGATGATCAACGGGGCGCATGTAGTGATCTACACAAAGGATCCGGTGGCGGACCGGGCCTTTTTTCGCGAAGTGCTGGAGTTCCCTTTCGTGGACGCCGGGCACGGCTGGCTGATTTTTGCCATGCCGCGGCTGGAGGCTGCTTTTCATGAATCCGGAGAACATGATTCGGAGAACCGAGCATCTGATAGTGACGACAAGCACGAGCTTTTCCTGATGTGCGATGACATCGCGGCGACTTTGAAGGATCTCGGGGCGAAGAAGGTGAAGGTTTCGGGAGTGAGTGAACAACGTTGGGGGAAGCTTGCCAGCTTCACGCTTCCGGGCGGCGGCAAGATTGGAATTTACGAACCGAGGCATGCGAGTCCGTGGAAGAGCTAGGGGTTGGAGAGAGGACGGAATCAGGTCGCCGAGGCTGGAACACCGGAGCGAAATGTCGCGGCGGGGGCGGACGTCAAAAATCCCCACTTCTCGCAAAAGACGCGAGAAATGGGGCACCCGATTCTGGAGTGGCTCAGAGCTAGAAGCCAATGGCTTTCATGGAAACCGATCCGCGCTAAAATGAATCCGTTTGGATATTTTCTTATGATTGGACAAACCATCTCGCATTACCGCATCACGGGCCAGCTGGGCAGCGGCGGGATGGGGATTGTTTATGAGGCGCAGGACCTCGACCTGGGGCGGCGGGTGGCTTTGAAATTTTTGCCGCCGAAACTTGCCGGCGATCAAAATGCGCTGGACCGTTTTCTACTGGAAGCGCGGACGGCTTCGGCGCTGAACCATCCCAACATCTGCACGATTTATGCGGTCGAGCGAGCGGGCGACCAATCGTTTATTGCCATGGAGTTGCTGGAAGGCGACACGCTCTACCATCAGCTGAATACGGGCGCGGTGTCGGTGGACCGGTTGCTGGACTGGGGCATCCAGCTTGCGGACGCGCTGGATGCGGCGCACGCCAGAGGAATCATCCATCGCGACATTAAGCCGGCGAATATTTTTCTGACCAGGCGCGGAGCAGTGAAAGTCCTGGATTTCGGGCTGGCCAAGCTGACGCGCGCGAACCTGGCGATGGAAACCATCGGGCCTACGCAGGACGATCCCAGCCCTGCGCACCTGACCAGCCCGGGTGCGACCGTGGGCACGATTGCTTACATGTCGCCGGAGCAGGCGCGCGGGCAGGAGCTGGACACGCGCACGGATTTGTTTTCGCTGGGAGCGGTGATTTACCAGATGGCCACCGGACGGCTGCCGTTTGCGGGCAATACGTCAGCGGTGATTTTCCACGCGATTCTGGAACTGGAGCCGGTTCCAGCGCTGCAGCTGAACGCAGCGTTGCCGCCGAAGCTCGGAGAGATTATCGAGAAGGCTCTGGAAAAAGACCGCGACCTGCGCTACCAATCAGCAGCCGATCTGCGGGGCGACCTGAAGCGGCTGAAGCGGGATTTGGAGTCGGGACGCAAGGCTGGAGCTGCGGCTGTTGCTTCGGGCTCGGGTTCGGCATCGGGCTCGATACCAGCGGTTAATGCGGTAGCGGCGGGAACGTCAGGGTCAGCGGCTGTCACGGGGCGATCGTCTTACACGTCTGCACCGGTGGCCGTGGCGGGTCGGCACCGAGTGGGAACGGGCGTGGCAGCCTTGTGCGGAGTTGTCGTTCTGCTGGCGGCGAGCTATGGCGTTTATTCGTTGCTGCGGCGCCGAACTATGCCATTCCGAAATTTCTCCGTAAATAAGGTTACTGAGGAAGGCAACGTGGCACTGGTGGCAATCTCGCCAGACGGAAAGTACATCCTCAGCATGGTGCGGGACAAGGGTCTGGCTAGCTTGTCGCTGCGGAACGTTCCGACCAACAGCATCACGCAGGTGCAGCCTCCGGCCGACGTCCGTTACAACGGTCTGCGCTTCTCTCCCGACGGAAACTATTTTTATTTCGTGCGCAGCGACCCGGGAACTCCCGATCTGCAGTTTCTATATCGTGCGCCGCTGCTGGGAGGTACACCCGAGAGATTGGCGGAGGATGTGGACTCAAACGTCACGGTTTCCCCGGACGGCCGGAAGGTAGCTTTCATGCGGTACGACAATCCTGATCCGGGTAAGTACCGGTTGATTGTGCGCTCGCTCGAAAACGAAGAAGAGACGGCGCTCGCCAGCGGTGCCGAAGAGCATGTGCTCTCCGCTCCCGCATGGTCGCCCGATGGCAAGACCATTCTGTGCATCGAAAATCAGCCGGAGAATGCCCTTTCGGGATTGGTTGCAGTGGACGTCAATACCGGTCAGCAACACCTGCTGATGGCGTCTGCCGACGGAATGGGTCTGCCGACCTGGATGCCGGATGGTCAAGGCTTGCTGGCCCTGGATAGCGATCGGTCGACGAACTATACGCGAGCGCAAATCG
The DNA here is from genome assembly GCA_963719575.1 of uncultured Acidobacteriaceae bacterium. GTDB lineage: Bacteria > Acidobacteriota > Terriglobia > Terriglobales > Acidobacteriaceae > Sulfotelmatobacter. The sequence goes on along the minus strand of CAVRCN010000009.1, from coordinate 251,046 downwards.
TCTTCGTCTCTTATCCGGAAGGCAAGTTGAGTCCAGTCACCCGCGACACCAATAACTATTCCGATCTGAGCCTGGCGGCGAATGGGCAGGTGCTGGCCACCGTGCTCAGCCAGGGGCGATGGAATTTGTTTGTCATGCCCGCCACCTCCGACGGCAGCGGCGCGCGGAAGGTTGGTCCAGCCGCTGACTTCACAAACTTCACCTGGACACGCGAAGGACGGTTGATCGACGACAATGACAATATGCTGCGCTGGGTGAACCCTGAGACGGGAGCCAAGGGGGCTTTCGCCACGGAGATGAATTCAGTGAACGGCGATCCGTGGGAGTGTTCGGACGGCCGTTACATTCTGTTCTTGCTCAGCCTGAACGGTGGCAATGGCCAGAATGTGTGGCGCGCGGACGCCTCCGGCGGGAATCTGAAGCAATTGTCGAACGGCAAGCAGGACAACTATCCAATCTGTTCTCCGGACTCGCGCTGGGCTTATTACATGGATGGCGGAACCGGGCACATCATGAAGGTGCCGATTGACGGCGGCGCTGCGCGGCAGATCACAGACTTACCCATCACCGGCTTTTTCGACGTTTCGCCCGACGGTGGCACGGCCGCGTTTGCGACCATTGATCACGCCGGCGGTCACGAGGAAAAACTGGCGCTGGTCGAAACCGATGCGGGCAAGGTTCGCAAAATGATCAAGTTCGAACGCGAAAGAACCGGGCAGATCCGGTTCTCGCGCGACGGCAAGTCCATTGTGTACCCGGTTCGCGAGGACGGCGCCGACAATCTGTGGTCGCAGCCGCTGGATGGCTCGCCGGGAAAGCAACTCACGGCGTTTACCTCCGAACATCTCTGGGCCTTCCATTGGTCGTTCGATGGCAAGCAGTTGGCGTTTGTGCGCGGCCACGCCGATTCCGACGTGGTTTTGATTCGGGACGCTCAGCCTTAGGTTGAACCAGGCGCGCACTACATGCTGGCCGCGGCAAGTTTTGAAACCGAAGCCCGACTCGCTGTGGACCTGGGGCGTAGCAAGAGTACCGCGATGATGCCCAGCGGCGCGTTTTGAGTGAGAATCTCGATGGTGTGGATGAACCTCTGGGTCGCACCCATGGCCGCGTTCGGCACCAGCAGCAGCGCCAGACCGCCCGCTACCCAAATGAGCATGCCGATCGCGATTGCCGACTGCCAGCGGGGCATGCGCAGTGTGTAGATCGCAGGAAGTACAGCCAGGGTCATCAGGACTCCCCGCCCCAACTGGATTACCCAGAGCCACACCCCGAAGCTGCCGGCAATTTGAACGGCGTCCGGGTAATATTTCTTGGTGAAGAACTCATAGGTGATTCCGCCGGTGACCAGGTAGAAAGCCACATAGACAATTCCACAGACGAGGACCATGGCAAGGGCGCTGCCGAGCGAGCGGCGCTCCACCGAGTTAGGCGTTGAGGCCGGCAACTTCGGCAGGCGCAATGCCCATGCCAGAACGGCCAGCACAGCGGCCATGAGGAGGTACAGAACCAAAGCTCCGATCAAGTCGCGAAGCGCACGTGGACGCGCCCGGGGTATATACACGATTGCTTCGGACCACGTGCAAAGCACGGCAACAATGGCCATCACGGGAACGATCACTCCGAATTGGCCGAGCGCGCTGCGTGGACCGAATAGCGCCACGGGCACGAACGCCGCCGCCATGACCGCGCCGGATAACCACCACCAGGCAAAATGGCCCGCGCCCAGCGTTGCGATGGTCATCGTCAGGCCCGCGAGCGAACAGTAGAGAACGACTCTTGTCTTCATGACGCCTCGACTCCCTAAGTCTTAATGTTCCGATCTCGAAACTCGCAATTCTTCTTTCTTGATCCCTGGACGATCATCCCTCGTTGGTGCAATCTTTTTGAGGGCATAGGTTCGGAGTGCATCTCTGGTCCAGCGTAAAATGCATTCGTAACTCTTGATGCCGCTTTCCAGAGCCAATCTGCCGGACGTGGGCATAATTGCCTTTCCTGCGCTGAGTTGGACGCGAAGATCGGGGATGTGCGACTTCAACTCGTCCTGCAGCGACAGCAGGATGCGGACGGAAGCGGACGGGCCCGCGGCCTGTTCGGAAAAGGCGAAACGCAGCATCACTTCGTCGAGGCCGCGGATTATGTCGGCTCGCAGCACCGGGCGGGCAATCCATTTTCTGAGTTCCGCCGTGCCCAGCGCGGTCAGGTGGAAAACCTGCCGGCGGCGTAGTCCCGCGCCGCTTTCGATGATTCCGCGGATGAATCCCTGCTGCTGCAGGCGCTGCAGCGCGGGATAGATGGCGCCGGGACTGTCGCTATAGGTGCTCATGGCGGTGGCGGAGAAAACTTTCCGGAGGTCGTAACCCGACGACGGCTTTTGCTGAAGCAGGCCCAGCAGGGCGCACCCGAGTTTCGAGATGGCCTTCGGCATTTATAGTACGTATCGTACTATTACGTTACATAATGTCAAGCGGTTTTTGGCGCCCAGGCGAACAATCGGTTCGGAAGTGAAAAATTCGGAGGTGAACAATCGAGGTGAACAATATGGAGCGGAAAAATAAAAGGCGGCCATTGCTGGCCGCCTTTTTCGGATTGTTTCGGTGAAGCGGTTTAGTTAGACACCCTTCACGTTCTCGGCCTGCCAGCCCTTGGGGCCTTTGACCACGTCGAACTGAACCTGTTGACCTTCCTGCAGGCTGCGAAAACCGCTCGCCTGAATGGCGGAGAAATGCACGAAGACATCCTCGCCGTTCTGGCGGCTGATAAAACCGTAGCCTTTGGCGTCGTTAAACCACTTCACTGTTCCTGTTTCCATGTTGATGCAATGTTCCTTTTCTTTGATGTGGCGCTGAAACTTTCAAGAATTCTTCTGCAGGCAGGTCACGCGCTGGGTTGAGCGGAGAAACTGGGTACTGCGAAGCAAGCTTAAAGATCAAACGCAGCGCTAGTATATACAGCATGGCACCGGAATAGCTACAAGATTTTTTTATAATCACGCCTAAGTAACTGATTATATGGGGGTTAAGCGAGCGTTACACGCGGGCGAAACGCGGAGATAGCCCGCTAACTTTCGTTCACCACGGCAAAACGGATGTCATCAAAACGGATGTCATCCCGAGGGCGGCGAAGCCGGGCGAAGGACCTTACGTCAGAGTGACGCCATTACTGCCGTGAACAGGAATGCCCCGCTGCATAAGGCGAAGGTCTTCCTCGTATCCGTACAACTGACCTGCGCGCCTCATAAGGTCATCGGCCGGCGAACACCGTCACCGCTCAATCTGCAGATTGATCCACAATCCATTCCGAGAATCAGTTGCCACTTTCTCGAAAAACAATCATCATCTAGAGATGCGCTTTCGTACGGTTCTGTTGTGGTTCATCCTGGTTGCGTCGGCATGGGCGGGAATTGTCGACGACGTTCGGCAGACGCTCGCGCAGAATAATTTCTCGGCGGCCGAGTCGGAGTTGAATGCCTACCGCGGCCAGCAGGGCGTGACGCCGGAATATCTCGAAGCTTACTCGTGGCTGGGGCGGGCTGCGCTCGATGCAAAGCAATACGACGAGGCCGCCGCTTATACCAAACAGACCAAGGCTTTGGTGGCTGAGCAATTGAAGGGGCGCGCTCTCGACGCAGAGCCGCATTTGCCGATCGCGCTTGGCGCAGCGCTCGAAGTGCAGTCGCAAGTGCTGGCGGCTCGCGGGCAGAGGATACAGGCCGTCGGAGTGCTGCAAACCGCATTGCAGACTTATGGCAACACCTCGATTCGGGCGCGGCTGCAGAAGAATCTGAATCTGCTTTCGCTGCAAGGAAAGCCGGCGCCCGTGTTAAAGGATGCTCAATTTCTGGGCGTGAAAGCTCCCGCGCTGGCTCAGCTCAAGGGATCGCCGGTGCTGCTGTTTTTCTGGGCGCACTGGTGCGGCGACTGCAAGGCGGAGGCGCCGATCATCACGCAACTGCGCTCGGAATTCGCGTCCAAGGGATTAACCGTGATCGGTCCGACGCGACTGTATGGCTACACCGCGCAGGTGGAGCACGCTGCTCCGGCGGACGAACTGGCCTACATCGACGCGGTGCGGCACCGCTTCTACGGCGGACTACTGGACATGCCGGTCCCGATCAGCAAATACGATTTCGATACCTACGGCGCTTCAACCACGCCGACGCTGGTGCTGCTCGACCGGACGGGGAAAGTGGCGATGTACCATCCGGGGGCGCTGCCCTATGCGGAGTTGAAGGCGGAGATCGCGAAAGTTGCGCGGTAGCGTGGCGGGGCCCTCGCCCGCGAAACTTCCTGGAATTGGCGGCGTTCCATACCGGAGGATTTTGTTAGAATCCGGGCCATGCCGACGGTGTTGCGGTCCGGTCCGTACCGCTTCTACTTCTACAGTCACGAGCCGAATGAGCCGCCGCACATTCATGTCGACCGCGACGATCTGTCGGCGAAATTCTGGCTCGATCCTGTCCAACTCGCATCGAATTTCGGGTTTCGCGCGCACGAACTCCGCACGGTACAATCCATAGTGATCGAGAACGGGGCGCTGTTCCGGGAGGCGTGGAATGGGTTCTTCGGCAATAACGACAGATGAGCGGGTGCTCGACGTTGCGTTCAGCGAGGACGCGCTGAGTGTATCCCTCCGCGACGGGCGCGTGATCAGCGTGCCGCTCGTGTGGTATCCGCGCCTGCTGAACGCCACGCCCACCCAGCGTAACAACTGGAAAATTGCCGGCGGTGGCTATGGCATCCACTGGCCTGATGTAGACGAAGACCTCAGCACCGAGGGCCTGCTACGTGGCGCGAAAGCACCGAAGGCACAGATCCCCGGGAAATGAGGCTCTATGCTGCGCATCTTCAAACGCACACAGACTACGCCGCAAGAAATAGCCGACCAAGCTGAGCGCATACTGAGCGGGGAATGTCGCAAGTGGGACGTTGATAGCTACGAGAACAGGCACCTGAAAGACCCGGCGCTGAACGATCTTCACAGCAGAACCTTGAGCTTCGGCCTGCCGGAAACGTGGGTGAAGTTGGACGACGTTGAAAAAAGGAAGCTGCGCGGAATTATTGAAGAGATGAGACAGCTCAGATCGGACAGACCTTGATCGCCCTTCACGCACGGTTCTTGGCCGGGGCGTCCAGGCTCACACAACCTCGCTGAGCCTTCCCGTCTTCACGTCGTAAACAAATCCGCGCACCGGAATATGTTTCGGAATCCACGGGTGCGATTTCACTCGCTCGATCTGCAGGCGCACGTTCGCTTCCAGATCGTCGAAGGCGTGGAAGTGCGAGGGTTCGTCCGCGGCGGTTCCCATCTTCTCCGTTAGGCGCTTTTTCAATTCGTCCTCCCGCACTTTCAGCAGGCCGCAGTCGGTGTGGTTGATGATGATGAACTCCTGCGTGTCGAGCAGGTGATGGGAAACGATCAGCGAGCGCAGCGCGTCGTCTGTAGCGATGCCGCCGGCGTTGCGGATCATGTGGGCGTCGCCGGGATGCAGGCCCAGGCAGTGCTCGAACAGGATGCGGGAGTCCATGCAGGCCAGCACCGCGACATGGCGTTTGGGGCGGACGGCCAAATCTCCCAGCTTAAAACTGCGGGCGAAAGTTTCGTTAGCTTTTAAGAGTTCATCGGCTACGGACAAAGTTAAGTGTTCCTCAGCTTTCGTGAAAATCCCCACGTCTCGTAAAAGAAGCGAGACATGGGCACCCGACCGTTTGGTTTTGCCAACGACCAACGACGAGCGACCAACGACCAGTGTACCCGTTACAATCGGCGCGTGAACCTTGACGACACAATCGTTGCGATTGCCACGCCTCCGGGGCGCGGCGGGATCGGCGTGGTGCGCGTTGCGGGGGCGCAGGCGCGCGCGATGGTCGCGCCTATGTTGCGGCTGAGGCACGAGATGGAGCCGGGGCGGGCGATCTTCGGGGAATTTATCGAGCCTGAATCTATCCCAACAGGCACGGCGGAAGTCAAAATCCCCACTCTAGCCGCAAAGAGCGCGGCTAGAATGGGGCACCCATCACGAATTTCCTCTCCACAGCGCATTGACGAGGTCGTCGTCACTTACTTCGCGAAGCCGCATTCTTACACCACTGACGACATTGTTGAGATTTCCGCGCATGGGTCGCCGGTGGTGCTGCGGCACATTGTCGAGCTTTGCGTGGCGGCAGGGGCGCGGCTGGCGGAGCCGGGCGAGTTCACCATGCGCGCATTCCTCAACGGGCGCATCGATCTGGCGCAGGCGGAAGCGGTGCGCGATCTGATCGAATCGCAGACTTTGTATCAGGCGAAGGTCGCGGCGCAGCAGTTGGAAGGAGCGTTATCGAAACGCTTGCAGCCGATCAAACAAACGTTGGTCGAGTTAATCGCGGTGCTGGAAGCTGGCATCGACTTTGCCGAGGACGACGTTTCGGTGCTGCCGGATGACACGATTCTCGCCCGCATCGATGGCGTCGAGAATCCGCTGGAACAACTTGCGGCGAGTTTTGCTTACGGCAAGATTGTGCACGAAGGGTTGACGCTGGCGATCGTAGGCCGGCCGAACGTGGGCAAGTCGAGTTTGTTCAATCGCCTGGTGGAGCGGCAGCGGGCGATCGTCACAGCCACGCCGGGAACTACGCGCGATCTGGTAACGGAAACGGTGGCCATCGGCGGCATCCCGGTGAAGCTCGTCGATACGGCGGGCATTCGCCAGGCGCTCGATGAGGCGGAATCGATCGGCATTCGCAAATCGATGGAAGCGCTGGCCGATGCCGACCTGGTGCTGGTGGTGCTAGATGCTTCGCAGCTTGCCTCTGCCGACGATGCCTCCGCAGAAGATGCGGAGTTGCTGCGGCTGGCCGAGGGCCGGCCGGCGATTGTCGTGGGGAATAAGTGGGATCTGAAGAGCAGTGGTCAGGGATCAGGGGTGAGCGGTCAGTGTTCAATTCATACATCTGCTTTGACAGGCGAGGGCATTGCCGAGTTACGCGGCGAAATTTTGCGCCACGTGGGCGGCGAGGCTGGAACGCAGGCGGAGAGCGGGTTTCTCACGAACGTCCGCCATCAGGGATTGGTACGGGATTCGCTGGCGGCGCTCGCCGCCGCGAAGAATGCGGTGCGTGGCAAAGTGCCCCATGAGATGTTGCTGCTTGATCTTTATGGCGCGCTGCGTCCCCTGGATGCGATCACGGGCGCTACCACCAACGACGACATACTGAATCTGATCTTCAGCACGTTCTGCATCGGAAAATAGAGTGATGTCCCCGGGCTTCCGCCTTCAGCTCTCGGGGCACTCCCTTTCATTCATGTCGCACCTTGGCCTGGCTTATTGAGCCTTGGGCGTTGCCTTCTTACGGGCCGCCGGCCGGGCTGTTTTCTTGGTTCCTTCCTCTTGCAGCAGGCTCAGCGAATCGGCTGCGTTGAACGGGTACTCGCGGACGGACTCCTGGGAGGCCTGGCCGGCGTTGCTCAAAGTGATGTCCACCCTGCGGTTGCTGGCCAGGATGATCGTCTTCATATTGCTGAGTACTCTTTGCCGGTCTTCTGGGCTCAACTCGGGATTCCGTTCAACCGCCTGCTTTACCTGGGTGTCGGTGAGGTTTTCTTGCTCGCCGAACGCCTTGGTCTGGATGTTAGCGGCCGGAACGCCCTGTTCGACCAGAAAGCGTTTAACGCGGTCGACCCGCCGTTCGGAGAGTCCCTGATTGTATTCGATCGAGCCGCGCCGGTCGGCGTGGCCTTCCAGAGTCAGGTGGGCATCCGGCTTGCTATGCAGATAGATCAGGAAATCACTGGCCAGCGCCTTGAGAGTTTTTTCCTGGCTGGCAAGCAGGCCGGCATCGGGATTCTCGATCCTGGGCTTCGCCGTCGCGAAATAAACGCTGTGCAGGGCAAGCCTCTTCTCAATGGCAGCGATATCGGGCGGTGGAGGTGGTGGTGGCAGTGGGGCTTGCAGGGTTACGGTGGTTACGGAAGAAGCGGTAAGCGATGGATTGCGGTCATCGCCTACATTGCAGGTTACGGTAATCGGCCCGGGCTGTGCGCCTGCGGTGTCGAGAGTGGCGATGGAGGTGTTGCCGGTAATGTTTCCGGCGCTGGTGGTGTAAGTGTAGGTGAGCCTGCGGCCATCCGGGCTGCTGGCGTTGGAGCTGATGGTCGAGGTCCCGCCTGTCGGTACGCTCGCCGGATCTGGCGAACATGAAATCACGGGCGGACGGGGCGCTTTCACTACGAATCTGGCACTGCAGGAGGCAACGCCATTTTGGCTGCCATCGCTCAAGCTGGCAGTGACCTGGTATGGGCCGGACTGCAAGCCGGTCGTGTCAATCTGGGTGGAAGCGGCGGTCGCGCCAGATGGCACGCCGGAACCACTCCATTGATACGCTACGGTGCGCCTGGGATTGAAATTTGCCCCAGCCGCAGTCGCGGTCACCGGCTCGCCGGCGAAGACTTCGGCGGGCTCTACCGAGCAGGCGGCCGTTGGGGAGGTTACCGCCCGCTTACCGCCCCACATCAATACCACGCCACTCTGCAGTCTTACTCCTCTCACATCCGTGGCAGGAACCACTGACGACGGACCGTACTGATGATTCGAAAACACGTAATCGGCGCGGATCAGGCGCAGGGCGAAGTGCCGATTCAAGTTCAGATCGAGACCGCCGCCAGCCATGAACCCGACTTCGTGATCGCTTCCAAAGACTTCCGACGCCAGGCGATGCTCGCCTACGAGAGCTTCGAGAAACGGGGAAAAATGGCGGCTGCGAAAAGTTATCTTAGGCCCAGCGGACAGGTTGAAGAATTCGGCGTCGTCAATTCGCATGGCGACTCCTTTTTCGCCGCTGCTCAAATCCCCGCTGACGTCGCCGGTTAATCCTAACCAGCGGTTGAAGTTGAAGGTAATGCTGGCACCGGCGCCCCGCGGATTCGATTCCACGCGGCTGTTCACCGGAAGAATCGCTTCTGGAAGCAGGCCATGCACATCCGTGCCGGGATCGACAAAAGAGTACCCGCCGAAGATCTCCCACTTGGGAGCAGGCTGATCCTGCGCTGCCGCGAGCGTGCCCACGCTGCACAGGATCGCGACCATTGCCAACCTTCTGATAGTAGCCCGGCTACAGGTATTATGAAATTGAGATGACATGTGCTGATTCCTCCGAGCTTCCGTGACCCGAACTCATGCGTTTAGCGCCTGCCTCGCAGTGGAGCAACCTCAAGCTGCTCCAACCCCGAACACCTCATTGACAGGGAGGTACATTGACCGGATTGCTTAGCAGCGTAACCGCGCCGGTCCGGGCCAGCGCTCTGCCATTCAGCGTGGCGCCGGTGTCAAGCGAGACCGAGGCCTGAGCCATAATGGTTCCTGCGAATGTTGTGGTGGTTCCAAGCGTGGCCGAACTACCAACCTGCCAGAACACGTCTTGAGCCGTGGCGCCGCCGCTTAGAATGACATCGCTGTTGTTCGCGGCCGTGGTCAGCGTGGACACGATCTGGAAGATGTACACACCATTGCCGCTGAGCGTAAGGTTCCCGGTAATACCCAGCGAGGGCTGGCTGCTCGTGGTCTTATAAACGCCAGGAGCCAGCGTCTCTCCGCCTATATCGGCGGGCAGGACGGCGCCGCCCGTCGCTCCCGCGGCGTAGTCATACGCCGTCGTCAAATCACCCTGGGCCGTCGCGGCCACCGCATCGCCAGCGTATTCCGCGCCCGTCAGCGTTCCCGGCGGAAATCCGGTGATCGAAGCTGCCGGATAAATTCCGATATCTCCCGTAACGTTGGTGGGGCCGCTATTGGCAACCGCCGGAGTGGCGGCCAGAATCCCAAACATGCAGGCCGTCCCCAACGGTACGGAGGCTTGACACGCCGTGGCGGACGTGGTGAAGGTCCATACATAATTCGCTGCCAGTGAATTGCCGGCGAGATCCTGGGCCCCCGTGGTAATCGTGGCGGTGTAGAGAGTGTCCAGGGCGAGAGGATTGGTTGGGGTAAAGGTTGCCGCGTAGATGGCTGGATTGTAGACAATGGCTCCAGCCACGGACACCGGCGGAGTACCAGCCGATGTCAAAGTAAAGGTTGTCGTATTGATCGTGGCCGGATTCATCGCCATGTTGAAGGTTGCAACCACCAGGGTGTTGGGGCAGATGCCAACCGCGAGATTCGGAGGGGCTACGGAAACCACGGCGGGGGGAACACATGAGCTGGCGGTGGTGAAGGTCCATACGAAGTTACTCGCGAGCGCAATGCCCTGCGCGTCGACTGCGCCGGTCGTAATCGTAGCGGTATAGAGTGTATTCACCGCCAGAGCGCTGGATGGCGTGAAGGTGGCGGTGGATGCCGCGTAGGTAACGACCCCTGTGATCGGCACGGACGGAGTGCCCGCGGTCAAGGTAAAGCTCGTGGTATCCATGGTTGCGGGATTCATCGCTTCACTGAACGTAGCGGTCACCCCCGTGGCGCAGATGCCGACCGCACCACTCACCGGCGTTTCGGAAATCACGGTCGGCGGGACCAGGCCGGGGTTGGTGCTCTTGTCATAGTCGCTGCATCCGGCGCCGAAAATCAGCAGCAGAAATGCTGTAAACCAGATCTGGGGATGGCTGTATCTACGCATGACCGTTATCCTTCTTCCTCTCGGCTTCACTGAGCCGCACACCAGGAGTCACACTCACCTATTGCACTTCCAGAACCTTTCAACCTTAAAAAAATCTAATCGGCTGCCCGAATCCGACGTGTTCAAAATTGCTCATTCCTTAAAAAAAGCACTGCGGCCAGGTCCATTTCGGAACCGCCGCAGGATTCCGCGCAGCCCTGCCATCGCTATGCGGGAGGCCCAACTGGACGGTTGTGGCCGGCTGCTGCTGCGGGAGGAATCTTCGGGCGGGCTTGTGGAGCTACGCCGTGGCTCGCATCGGAGCGTTGCTGCCTCGCTACTTCGACAAGGCGGCTAGCGCGTCGCGGAACATGGCGTCGAAGGATGCGCCTTTGCCGCTTTTTGTTACGACACCCAGAGCTTTCTCGGCGGCTGGGCGCTGATACCCGAGGTTGACCAGGGCCGAGAGTACATCTTCTTCCGTACCGCTCATCGGCGGAGCTGCCGGAGTGGCGCTCGGTCCGGGCTCGGGCAGTTTGTCGCGTAGTTCCAGCACCATGCGCTCGGCGGTCTTTTTGCCGATTCCGGGAATGCGGGTGAGGCGCGTGATGTCGTTGCCTCGAATCGCGCGCACCATTTCGTCCGCCGCCATTCCACTCAGGATGGTGATCGCCAGCTTGGGGCCGATTCCGCTCACCGTAATGAGCTTTTCGAACAGCAGTTTTTCCGACGGGCGCAGAAACCCGTACAGTGCAATCAAGTCTTCGCGCACATGCGTATGGATGTGCAGCGAGACTTCGGCTCCCAGCGCAGGCAAGTCGGAAAATGTGGGCACGCTGATGGTCACGTCATAGCCGACGCCGCCGGTTTCGACGATGGCCTGGTTCGGGTGTTTGGCCAGCAGCTTCCCCCGCAGATGGGCAATCATGTTGACGCCATTGTAACGGCAGTAGCGGTTGAGGGCACCGCGGCAAGCAATATCCCGCGGTCACGAACGTTTTAGATTATTCTAAGTAGCTCGCGTTCGTGACCGAGGGGGGAAATGAACAGATCCTGGGTGGTGGTTCATCTATTCGCGGTTGCATTGTTTTTCCTGCCAGTGGGCTCGCTCCGCGCGCAACAAATTCCGGAGAGCGCATATCAGCAACTGCATTGGCGGATGATTGGCCCGTTCCGCGGAGGCCGCACGCGCGCGGCAACGGGCGTTCCGAGCCAGCCCAACGTTTTCTACGTGGGGCAGGTGAATGGCGGAGTCTGGAAGACGGACGATTCCGGCCGCACCTGGAATCCGATCTTCGACCGCGAACCGACGCAATCGATTGGAGCGATCGCGGTCGCGCCATCGGATGCAAACATCATTTACGTGGCCAGCGGGGAGGGATTGCATCGCCCCGATCTCTCGGTGGGCGACGGAATTTATAAATCTATCGACGCGGGCAAAACCTGGACTCACCTGGGATTGCGCGACGGGCAGCAGATCCCCGCCCTGGCGGTCGATCCGAGGGATCCAAACCGGGTATTCGCGGCGGTGCTGGGCCATCCTTACGGGCCGAGCGAGGAGCGCGGAATTTACCGATCCACCGACGGTGGACAGAGCTGGCAGAGAGTGATTTCGAAAGACGAGAACACGGGCGGCTCCGACGTGGAAATCGATCCGTCGGATCCAGACGTGGTGTACGCCTCGATGTGGGAAGTGCGCGAAGGTCCGTGGGAAGACGGCAACGAGTTCAACGGCAGCAAGGGCGGCCTGTTCAAGTCGGTGGATGGAGGCGCCACTTGGCATGCGCTCACCAACGGCTTGCCGAAGGATCTTTCGCAAATCTATGTGGCGATCGCGCCCAGCGATGCGCGGCGTCTCTATGCGACTTTGGGCACGAGCGGCGGCAAGCTTGCCGTTTACCGCTCCGATGACGCGGGGGGAAACTGGGCGCAGATTACCGACGATCCGCGGGCGTCGGGGAGAATTGGCGGCGGCGATCTGCCGATTCCGAAAGTTGACCCAAAAAATCCTGACATGGTGTATGTGGCGAGCACAGTGACAATGCGCTCGATCGATGGCGGAAAAACCTGGGCGGGATTCCGCGGCGCGCCGGGCGGCGACGACTACCAGAATCTGTGGATCAATCCCAACGACGGCAACAATATTTTGCTGGTGAGCGACCAGGGCGCGCTGGTAACCGTCAATGGCGGAGCGAGCTGGAGTTCCTGGTACAACCAGCCCACTGCGCAGATCTATCACGCGGCGGTCACCAATACGTTTCCTTATCGCGTTTGCGGAGGCCAGCAGGAGAGCGGATCGGTCTGCATCTCCAGCCGGGGCAACGACGGCGCCATCACCTACCGCGAGTGGCATCCCGTGGGCGTGATCGAATATGGCTACGTGGCGCCCGATCCGCTCGATGCCGACATTGTTTATGGAGGCGGGCGCAGTGACGTTTCGCGTTTCCACTGGTCAACCGGGCAGGTGCAGGATGTGACTCCGATCCCGGTGCGTAACGAAAAATACCGGGCGGACCGGACCGAGCCGACGATGTTTTCGCCGGTTGATCCGCACATCCTCTATTACGCGACCAATGTGTTGTTCAAGACCATCGACGGCGGGAATACGTGGCAAACCATCAGCCGCGACTTGACGCGGGAGAATCCCGGCGTCCCGTCGAGTGTGGGCAAACTCGTGCGCAAGGGCGCGGAGAAGCAGCGGGGCGTGATCTACGCGCTCGCACCTTCATTCAAGAACGTCAACACGCTATGGGCGGGAACGGACGACGGCCTCATCTGGCTCACTCGCGACGGCGGCAAGAACTGGGAGGGCATTACTCCAAAAGATCTCACGCCGTGGAGCAAGGTGACGCAGATTGCGTCTTCGCATTTTGATGAAGAGACGGCGTATGCGTCGGTGAGCCGCTTTCGCATCAACGACATGCATCCGTACATCTATCGCACCCACAACGGCGGCAAAAGCTGGAAGCTGATCACCGCTGGCCTTCCGGATTTCGGGCCAGTGGATACGGTGCGCGAAGATCCGGTGCGCAAAGGTTTGTTATTTGCCGGCACGGAGAACGCAGTGTGGGTTTCGTTCGATGACGGCGACCACTGGCAGTCGCTGCAGTTGAACCTGCCGCACACTTCGATGCGCGATCTCTGGATTCACGACGACGATCTCATCGTGGGAACGCATGGCCGTTCGTTCTGGATTTTGGACGACATCACTCCGCTGCGCCAGGTCAGCGAAGCGGTTGTAAATTCGGATGCGCATCTTTTCGCGCCCGCTCCAGCTTATCGCGTGCAGCGCGACACCTACACCGACACTCCCCTTCCACCCGATGAGCCGGCAGCGGCGAATCCTCCCGACGGCGCGGTGATTGACTACTACCTCGGGAGCGCGGTTGCCGGCCCAGTCAAGCTGGAGATTCTGGATGCGCGCGGCCAGGTTGTGCGCAGCTTTGCAAGCACGGACCAGCCCCAGGCTTCTGAGGCCGATTTGAAGAAACAGCTGATCCCGCTTTACTGGCTGCGTCCGTTCCGTGCACTTTCGGCCGAGGCGGGCATGCACCGCTGGGTGTGGGACCTGCACTACCAGACTCCGAATTCCTTGCGGCACGATTATCCGATTGCTGCGATTCCGGGAGACACGCCGCGTTTGCCCCTGGGGCCAACGGCGTTGCCCGGTCGCTACACGGTGCGGCTAACCGCGAACGGTAAAAGCCAGACTGCGGCCCTGACCGTGAAAATGGACCCACGGGTAAAAATTCCGGCGCTCGGGTTGGAAAAGAAATTTAACGCGGAGACGCAGTTGGCCTCGCTTGTGAGCCAGACTTCTCTGGCGGCGCAGCAGGCGAACTCGATCGATGCACAACTCAAGAAACAGAGCGAGAAGCTGCGAGTGGCTGGAGAAGCAGTGCAGACTTTTCAAGAGAAACTCGCCGCTCTGCTGGGCAACGCCTCGCCCTTCGGGGCGCCGGTGGCGGCCGCGGAGCCAACTTTGATGCAAGTGAACGGAAATGCAAGCACACTGTACGGCCAAATTTGGCAGGTGGATGCGACCCCAACCTCCGCGCAGTTAGCAGCCATCACGGCAGCCGAGCACGACAGCGCGGCCGTGCTGAAGCGCTGGGCTGCGTTCAAGAAAGAGGCGCTGCCCGAACTCAACCGCAAACTGCACGAAGCGAATCTGCCGGAGATCGAGATCGATTCCACCTTGCAAATGGAAGAACCCATGGGAGACGAAGAATAGTTCGACACAAAGAATAGAAGTCATCCCATGAATGGTTCGGGAAGGGCACGAGTTTTACTCGTGCGCTAAGGTGCCGAAAATGTGTCCGCGCTTTAGCGTCTGAGGTATGCATTCTCGCGCGGCTAGCCGGGCTGAGATTTCGCTCGCGGCCCACCGCAGCGCATTTATCAGAAGGCCGCTAGCCCGCTAGAGAAGCTCCACAGCCTTTTGCAATTCCGCTGCGATCTGCGCGGGATCGGTGCCCGGCTCAAATTTCATCGGCTGCCCGATATGTACGCGAATCTTCCACGGCGCAGCGAACCGCTTCTCTGCCCGCTTCAATTCGAACAGTCCCGAAATCCGCATGGGTAAAACCGGGACGCCGAGATTGTTGGCGAGCAGTCCGATGCCAGCACGAAACGAATTCATGTTTCCATCCACGGTGTGGCGGCCTTCGGGAAAAACCAGAATGCTGTAGCCGCGATCGACGGCTTCTCCAGCGTAGGCAAAACTTTGCCGGAATCCGGCCTCGCGCGGCAGAGGAAAAAGATTCAGCAGACAAACGCCGAGAAACCAAAGCGTGCGGTCATAGATGCCCGCGAAAAATCCCCGCGACGCCGCAGGCGTGCGCAATGCTTCCAGGTCTTCGCCGCGAGTAGCGGTGGCCATGCGATGGCGAAAGCGCGCGGGCAACGCAGTTTGTACGAATGCAAAATCCACGTCAGCGATGTGATTGCAGACCACCAGAAGCGGCGCGGTCACGCCCCGCAGGTTCTCGCGGCCCTCGATTCGCGGCCAGCCCAGCAGAATCATCGCCGGGCGCAACAATAAGTAATGAGCCAGGAATCGCAGCCACGTGGCCGGCCAGCACAAGGTCCAGCGGGGATAGTGATAGGCCGCTTTTTGCGCGGGTTCAGATGACGCCTCGCCGCGCAAAATCTTGTCGAGGTCGCCGACCGTGCGAACCGCACTGAACCGTGTTTCGCCGAGATCGACCTGGTAGCGATCTTCTAGTGCGCCCAGCAGTTCCACGCGATCAAGCGAGCTGAGGCCAAGATCGGAGTCAAGGTTGGCGCCGGCCTTGAGGTTGGGAACGGGACGTCCGACGACGCGCGCGATGAGCTCGGCGAGTGGTGCCGACGATGCCCCAGGGGTTGCGCCGCTTCCGGATTTCGAGTCAGGCGTGAGGAAGTGGTTCTGCGCAACGTCCTGAATTAAGTTTTTCCGCGGCTTTTGCGTACTGGTCCGCGGGAAGTCTGCTTGCGGCCACAAGAACCACATCCGCATCCGCTGATATTCGGCGAGAGATTGATTGGCGCGCTGGACGATCTCTTCGAGAATCCTCTCGCCATCCGCGGCGCTGCGGGTTACGTTGCCGCCTTCGTCCCTCAGAATCACGACCGCGCAAGGTTCCGCATTTCCTCCACCGTCGTTTCCTCCTCGGTTGATCCCCACGACCACGCAATCCTTTATTTCCGGCTGTCGTCGCAGTGCGGATTCCAGATCCTCCGGGTAGATGTTGAGGCCCGCCGGAGTAACGATCACTTCCTTCTTACGCCCCTTGAAATAGAGATTGCCGCTTTCGTCGAGAGCGCCAACGTCGCCGGTGCGATACCAGCCCTGGTCGCCGGTGAGGTCGTGGCGCCCGGAGCCGTCCCAATATCCCGCCGCTACGCCGCCACCGCGGACGAGAATTTCGCCGTCTTCCGCCAGCTTGAGCTCACGCCCAGGCAGCACTTTTCCGATCGATCCCTTGCCCAGCTTGAAGGGATGATTCACGCTGATCAGCGATGTCGTTTCCGTGAGCCCGTAACCTTGGATCGCGGCGTAGCCCAGCCGTCCCCAGAATTCTTCGGTTTCGGGGTCGAGCGCCGCGCCGCCGCAAATGAATGCCAGGAATTTCCATCCGAACTGGCGGCGGATATTTCGAAAGATCCACCAACGGCGCAAAAAGTGTTTGCCCTCGGCGGAGCGGAACCGTCGCTGAAATTGATCCATCTTTCCTTGATCTTCCAGATCGCGCTCAATCTTCTGTTTGAGCGACTGCAAGACTCGAGGCACGCTGACCAGCACTGAGATTCGCTCGCGCCGAATCGTGCGGATAATTTCCGAAGGTTTGAATTCTTCTTGGGAAATAACCGTCCCTCCCAGCAGCGGCGGCAGGAACAATCCCAAAAATTGTCCGAAGACGTGGCTGAGCGGCAGCAGGTTCAGAAAACCCACCGGGTGCACGATGCGCTCATACTTCAGGTAGCGCCGAATCTCCTGCTCGAGTGGAACGATGTTAGCCAGTACGTTCCCATGCGTGATGATCACGCCCTTGGGTTCGGTCGTAGTGCCGGAGGTAAAAACTATTTGCAGGATGTCGTCGCGGCCGAGTGCGACGGTGGGGACTTGAGCCGCAGAATGACGTTCCAGCGCTTGCGGCAAATCTTCAAGAATCAGCGTGGCAGAAGCGACAGGAAATTCTCCCGGCCCTTCCTGTGCGTGCGGGCGGGAACAGATCAGTAGTTTGGCTTCCACCTGGCGAAAAACGCGCGCCGCAAAATCACCAGAAGCACCGTTGTCCATGGGGACGACGACTACGCCGCGCAGCGCACATCCGAAAAACGCGCCAACCCATTCGGCGCGGTTCTCGCCCCAGATCATGACGCGGTCGCCCTTGCCGATCTGCCGAGCCTCTAATTCACGGGCGAAACGCGAGGCCAGTTCCAGCACCTGGCCGTAGGTAAACCACTCCATGCGGTAGCCGCGGTAATGCCCGTAGGCCCGCTCGTGGCGATGCGCCTGAAAGTTCGTGGAGAAAAATTCCGCTAGCGATTCGGCCATGAGTGGCGGCGAGGCGCGATTCTGACTTCAGCCTCAATCCAACTCAAGTTTAGTGGAATCGTCCCGCGAAAGAGCGCCATCAGGACAGTTTTCAAACTGCACCATCCCCGGCAGGAAATCTACTCCCGCCCCACCCCCAGCGCATCCGCTACCCGATTGATGTAATTGAACCAGGAAGCAATCAGCGTGATCTGCAGGATTCCGCGGTCGTCGAACCCCGCCGCGCGCAGGCCCTCGATGTCATTTTCCAGACCTTGGTGGCGTCCTTGGTCAACTTCACCACGTAGTCCACCATCACGCGCTCCTGGGGAGTAATGGGGGCAGTGGTGTAATCCTGCAGCCAGAGCCTCGACCAGCGTCTTATCCAACGTCACCCTACGCAGAAACTCTGCGTGTGACTCGATTCAATACACGCACCGGTTGGTGACCGAAACCATGGTTGCGATCATCTCGTGCTGACGGCGCGAGAGCGGCAGATCGGGCGACATCAGCGCGCCGAAAGTGCCGAACGCGTGATAGAGCGCGTCGGGAATCAGTGTATGCGACCCCACAATCGACGATGCCCCCGAGTGCATCGGGATGCACCGGCATGGCATATTCCTTGGGATAGAAGACTTGCTCGCCTTCAATTGCCTGCCGCAGTTTTTCATCGGCCTCGGTCAGCGGTACAGTTCGAATCCAGGTCATAAATGTGGGCGCCTTTCAGCACGGCTGTTTTTCTGTCTGCGGTTGCTTGCGACTCCGCCTCTGGAAAATACACGGTTGCGCGTCCCTGCCAAATAGCACGTTCATATTAGGGGGCACCACTCGCGCAAGCAATGAATCGGTCCGGCCGGGGCTCCGTTTTTCTTACCCAAAATACCGGAAAGCACAGGTAAATTGCCAAAGATACCCCTATAGCCCGTTCGTACACTCCCTTTTGGTAACCTCCGGTAACCCATCGGTAACCATGCGGTTGATGACGCCCGGAAGTACAATTGGCCTTGTCCGGAGGGTCTTCGTCGAATTGTACGATTGCCCTTCGCGACAGCCCGGCGGCGTTTGTCCGGGAGTAATTTGGGTTTTGCGCAACATGGTTTTACTGCAAGACGATTTTGCGCAACACGATTTTACGCACAACGTTTCTAAGCACTACGTTTCTACGTTAGACGTTCTACGTTACACCAGGACTGGGGTCCGCACCGACTATGGCGCTGTTCGGCTTCAACAAGCAAAAGGTTCTCAGCAGCGCGGAGAAGTATGTCCAGCAGGGCAAGCTGCAGAATGCCATCGCGGAGTACGACAAAGTCCTCAAGAATGACCCCAAGGATCTCACGGTCGCCAACACCGTCGGCGACCTCTATTCCCGCATCGGGGAAAGCGACAAAGCCACCGAGTGCTTCAAGACTGTCGGCGATGCCTATGCCAGCCAGGGTTTCACGGTCAAGGCCATTGCGATGTACAAGAAGATCAGCAAGCTCAAGCCTTCGCTCGAGAGCGTGCTGAAGCTGGCCGAGCTCTATACCCAGCAGGGTCTTTTCAACGACGCCCGCGCCCAGTATCTGCAGGTAGCGGAAGAATTCCTGAAGTCCGGCGAACTCGAGAATGCGGTGCGTATTTTCCAGAAGATCCTCGAGATGGATCCGGAAAATACCACCATGCGGCTCAAGCTGGCGGAAGTCTACGTCCGTCTGGGAAAGAAAACCGAAGCGTGGCAAATCTTCTCCGCGGCGGCGGACACCATGCGTGCGAAAGGCTCGCTCACCGGAGCCGACGAAATCCTCACCCGCATGCTCACGCTCGACCCCGGCAATTCCCATGCCTTGCTGATGCAGGGGAAGAACCTGCTGGAATCGGGAGACGCCGAGGGCGCGATCACTGCGCTCACCAAGGTCGCGGACCTGGACTCGAATCCCGAAGGCTTAAAAGATTTGTTGAAGGCTTACCTGCAGGCGGGACGGCTTTCCGATGCCGGAACGATTTCCGGCAAGCTGCTCACCGTGCACAACGACCTCTCGGCCATTTCCGATTTCGCCGATGCGTTGATGCAGGCCGGCCAATACGAAAGCGCTCTCCAGGTTTACGACGACAATGCCGAGCGGCTGCTGGCCGAAGACCCGGAAAAGATCCTCGACCACCTGCACGGCATCATCGGGCATGTACGCGATAATCCCGCATCGCTCGAGAAGCTGCTCGCCCTGTTCAACAAGGCGGGAGAGAACACCCACACCACCGAAGTAACGGAGCTACTGGCCCACGCCAGCGTGCAAGCGGGCGATTTCGTGCGCGCCCGCGACCTCTACCAGAGCCTGTCGCAACGCGAACCCGACAACACCATGCACCTGCAGAACTACGAGCAGATGCTGGCGCGGCTGGGAGGGACCACAGGCGCCACCAAGCTCATCACGCCGGAAGAAGCGGTCGTAATCGTGGACGAACTGGAGGCAACGGCTCCCTCGGTTCACCAGCATTACTCGGATGAAGTTTCGCTCGCGGTGCGTTCGGCGCTGACCGATGCCGAACTTTTCATCTCCTACAACATGCCCGCCAAGGCGCTGGGGCCCCTGGTCGCGGCCTTGCCTCAGGCTCCGAATGATTTGCGTTTGAACCAGCGTCTCGCCGCCCTGCACACTCGCGCCGGGCGTTTCACCGAAGCTGGCGTATGTTGCCACACGCTGCAGACCCTCTATTCCGATGCCGGATATCCCGAAGAAGCCACGCGCTACGGCGAACTCGCGGACCGCTTTGAGGAACGTACCGCCGGGCCCGCCGCGGTTGCCGTGGGCGAAGAAGTTGCGATGTCGCACGGTGCGGAAGCGGAAGAGGAAGCAGTCGCCGTCGTAGACGATGACGTTGCGCAGGAGTTCGCGGTTGAGGAAGCTCCCGGAGCCGAAATCGCCGAAGCCGAAGTGGCCGCGCCCTGGCCTACGGCGGGAGACCCGGCGCACGAAGTGCCCGCTGCCGCTGGCGAAGAGGCCGCAGCTGCAGAGGCTGAAGAGGTCACGGTACCGGCGACAGAGGGCGAAGCGCAGACCGATGAAATCGATCTTTCGTCGGAATGGGAAGACTCGGTCACCGTCGAAGCGGATTCTCCTGAGCAGCCAGCAGCCGAAAGCGAGATCGCCGAGCCCGCAGAAGCGGCAGAGCTCCCCAGCGACGAAAAGATCAACGAAACAGTTGACGAGATTCGTTTCTACTTTGCGCAAGGCTTGCCCGAACAGGCCTGGGCCGCTTTGGCCAAGCTGCAGACGCAGGCACCCGACGATGCCCGCGTAGACCAGGTGCGCGCCGAGCTTGAAGCCGCGACGCAGACTGCCGCCGAAGCCGAAACTGCCAACGCCGAAGAGTCGATCGAGGAAATCACCGTCGACGATATCCCGCAGGCCGAGGTCGAAGAAGCTGTCGTCCCCGAAGCGCAGGTCGAAGAAGTCAAGGTCCCCGAGCCAACGATCACCCAAACCAAGATCTCCCAAACCAAGATCGCCGAAGCGAAGATCGCCGGGCCAAAGGTCCCCGAGCCAAGGATCCCCGAGCCAAGGATCGCCGAAGCAAAGATCGCCGAACCGGAAATTCCGGAGCCAGAAGCCGCCGTCGAAATTGAAGAACCAGCCCCGGAACAAGAACCGGAACCTGAAGTTGTACAAGCCGCGCCCGCGCCGCCGCCGAAGAAGAAGCCCGCGCCAAAACCGGCCCCGGCTCCCGAGCCTGAAATTGAAGAACCTGCTCCGGCCATGTTGCAGGAGTTCGTTTCTGATCTCGAGTCTTCGCTGGGCGATAACTTCCTCTCCGGTGCCGTGGCTAAACCGGCCGAGCAGCCGCACGCCCAAAGGCCGGTTCGCGCCGCCGAACCTGAACTGGCTCCAGTCGCCCACACGGAACCAGTCGTTGCCGCGCAACAAGCTCCAGTACTGGGCGAGTTCGTGGCTGACCTTGAAGAGTCTTTGGGCGATGATTTCCTGGCCGCGGCTCCGGTCGCAGCGCCGCAGATCGAGCAACCGCCGACCGCGCAACCAGCCGCGAAGCTGACGCCCGGCATACCGAGACCTGTATCCACGCCGCATGTCAGCGCTCCGGCAGCGAGTGCCGCGGCTGCCGCGCCGGCAATGGGACGCGTTACACCCGCTGGGCCGCCGCCGACTGTGCCCGCGGTCGCGGCGCAGCCTCCGCGCGTGATCGAGCCGCACGTTATTCAGCCGCCCAAGCCGCAACCGCCGTTGCCTGTATCGGTGCCCGCCGCGCCGCCCGCCGCGGCCGCCAAAGCTTCCCCGTTCGGAGACGAACCCGGCGTCGACCTGGCCGAAATGTTCGGCGAGTTGAAGCACGATCTCGAATCTGATGTCGCGTCCGCCGATGAAGACCCCGAGACTCACTACAACCTCGGCATCGCATTCCGCGAAATGGGATTGCTGGACGAAGCGATCGGAGAATTGCAAAAAGCCTGCCAGTCGGTGGATCGCGGACACGCCTTCCCCCAGATCATGCAGACCTACACGTGGCTGGCGCAATGCTTCCTCGACAAAGGCGTGCCCGAGGCCGCGATCCGCTGGTATGAAAAGGCTCTTGGCGTGGTTGGCATCGATCAGGAAACCCGCACCGCTCTGAATTACGAACTCGCCGCCGCCCATGAGACTGCCGGGGACAAGTCCTTGGCTCTGAAGCACTTCATGGAAGTCTACGGCAGCAACATCGATTATCGCGACGTGGCCGAGCGCATCAAGGCCCTGAAGTCGTAGAATAGAGGGATGGGCTCTGCCCCCCATCGCCTTCGTCGCGAGCATCCTGCAATTTGCGGAACCGCGCGGGCCATTCTGTGCCTGGTTTCGCGAGGCTGCGCGTGAGCACCGATTCCAAGATGCCTTTGTCCGGCGCTCCTTTGTCCAGCACCCCAGTTCATGGCGAAAGCCCTGCGCCGATAGCGCCGGAGATTCGCAGTGCGGTGCTCGACCATGCCGATTCGTCTTCCTCCGATCGGCCGCCCAGTAGTCGTGACCAGTCGCCGCTCGTACCGGAACCAGGCTTGCTGCCCGGCTTGCAGCTGTGGCTGCACCGCGCCTCGGTCTTCCTTTTCGTTTTGATCAGCGCCGTGGCGGGTGTACTGCTGATCATTCTTCCCTGGACGCCGGAATGGACCGACAACTACTTGCTGCTTTCCTATCCCAGCCTGCGGACTTTGGTCTCGAGCGGCTTTTTCCGCGGCATCTGCACGGGCTTGGGCCTGCTCGATATCTGGATTGGTTTCTGGGAGGCGCTGCATTACCACGAGCACAGGTAGGATGGGCGCAGATGAAGCCATTTCAGAGGTCAGATTTCAGATTGCAGATTGAAAATCTGAAATCATCAATCTGAAACCTGCAATTGAGGCCGCCAGGACATTACGCGGGGGATGGCGTAGAAGCTGAAACGCTGGGAAGCTGAAGCCATTTCAGAAGTCAGACTTCAGATTGCAGATTGAAAATCTGAAATCATCAATCTGAAATCTGCAATGGGAGCCGCCAGGACATTCGCGCGAGCGCCGCCGCTCCGGTATGCTGTTGCGCTGTACCGAGCCGCTCTTATACTTTTTCAGAACGAGAGTTTTTTCATGACCGACCCGCTCCAGTCCGCGCCGCTGGCGTATCAGAACGAAAGCTTCCTCAACAGTCCCGATGGACGCGTCCTGCGAATCCTGGCCGAGTATCAGGAGCCTCTGGCACGCTTTCGCCGCGAGCAGATTCAGGACACGGTGGTCTTTTTCGGCTCGGCTCGGTTCGAAGGAAAAAGCGCAGCGAAAAAAAATCTGACGGCAGTGGAGAAGAACGGCGCGAATGCGCCCCGGGCGCAGCAGGAAGAAAACCTGAAGCGCGCCCAGGCCGGCGTGGATATGGCGCGTTACTACGAAGACGCGCGCCGCCTCGCCCACATGCTGACCACGTGGTCGATTCAGATTCCCGCGCGCCGGCACCGCTTCGTGGTCACCACCGGCGGAGGTCCCGGCATCATGGAGGCGGCCAACCTGGGCGCGCACGAAGCCGGCGGCAAGACCATTGGATTGAACATTGCGCTGCCGTTCGAGCAGAATCCTAATCCCTACGTCACGCCGTCGCTGAACTTCCAGTTTCACTATTTCTTCATGCGTAAGTTCTGGTTCGCCTACCTGGCCAAGGGACTGGTGATTTTCCCCGGCGGCTTCGGAACCATGGACGAGCTCTTCGAAATTCTCACCCTCGCCCAGACCGACAAGCTGGCCAAGAAAATTCTGGTGGTGATCTACGGCAGCGAATACTGGAACCGCATCATCAACTTCCAGGCCTTTGTCGACGCCGGCACGGTGTCGCAGGGGGATCTCGATCTGCTGAAAATCGTTGATTCGCCGGAAGATGCGTTCGAGTTCCTGCGCGATGGCCTGACCAAATACCATCTCGGGGGCGCACCGAAAAAAGAAGGCGAAGCCCTGCCCGAGATCGCCAAAACCAGACCCTAGGCTGAAGAACTAAGTTGGCTAAAGCCCCGTGCTCTACTACATCACTGACCGCGCCGCTTTTGCCGGGGACGAGCCTGACCGCCGTCGTCAGTTGCTCGACAAGATCGCCGAAGCCGCCCGCTGCGGCGTGGACTACATTCAACTTCGCGAAAAGGATCTTTCCACCCGCGAGCTGGAACGGTTGACGCGCGAGGCACTCACCGCTGTCGCCAAAGCGCAGCAACTGACAACTGGCCACCGGCAACTGGCAACTGCCCTTCTCATCAACTCGCGCACGGACGTGGCCCTGGCCACAGGCGCCCACGGTGTTCATCTCCGCTCGGAAGATGTGTCAGCGGGTCAAGTCCGAACGATCTGGCAGCGTAGCGCGAGCGAGCGTAGCGTGGGCAAATGTGGCGCGGGCACTCTTGCCCGCGAAACCTCTCCACGAAGACCGATCGTCGCAATCTCCTGTCACTCCCCAGCAGAACTCGCCCAGGCCGCCGCCAGCGCCGCAGACTTCGCGGTGTTCGCGCCCGTCTTCGAGAAAAAAGACGCGCCCGCCGCTCGCCCGGCGGGTCTCGGCACGCTCAAGGAAGCATGCGGCTTCAGAATTCCGGTGCTGGCCCTGGGAGGAATCACACTCGAGAATGCTCAATCCTGCCTCGACGCAGGAGCAGCCGGAATCGCCGCCGTCCGGCTATTCCAGGAAAACGATATTGCGACGCTGGTGGAGAAGCTCCGCTCTTTTAGCCGGTCCGTCTAGCCTCGTCCATGTAGCAGGGTTAGGAGTGGTCGGTTCAGAATTCTCTTCAACGAGGCCGACTGTCTGGGCTGATAGCTGATGGCTGAGAGCGGAGAGCGGAGAGCCGACGGCTGGTTCCTGTTTCACTTCCGGCTAAGTTGTTGAGGCTGCGTGGAAGTGATTGATTCTTATGAAGGCGGCTTTTCCGAGGCGGCAAAATGGCATGCGGCAGCCCGCGCAGAATGGCCCGTAATTGCGTTTGCAAGCCCGTAGGACGCGTTCGAGTGCCGGGGACGAGCTGACCACCGTCCGACGATTAAGCCTGCCTGAAATCGCTTCCAGCGATTAAATTAGCTTAAAGTTAACATCGCACGCCCCACGTGGAATCAACACTTTACGTGTGATGCGCGCAGAATCAACGACTTAGAATTAGCTCCTGGCAAACTATTTCGCGGGAAAGCGCAGGCCTGATCGATGCACTCGAGCGATGTCATCCCGAACCCGCCGAAGGCGGGTGAGAGCCTGCCCTGAGCGGAGTCGAAGGGGACCTTACGACGCGCCGCAATCGTCCCTGCCGCAAACGGGAGCGCCTCTGCCGCGTTCACCGTGACTGCGCGGCGTGGCGGCATTTGCCCGCGTTCATGCCACTTCCTGCGCATGGTAAGGTCCCTCACCGGGCCTTCGGCCCCGTTCGGGATGACATCTCCCGGAGAATCGAGCGCTGGTAGACTTTAAGTCTGTCACGAAAACGCGGCAACAGCCTTTTCTGTCATGAAACTCACCACAACCCGGCCAGATATTTCAGCGACGCCAGCCACGGAGCCAGCTCTGGCTCGCGTGCCTGAAGGCTGGTTCCTGATGGGGTCGAACTCTGGCCAGGACTGCGAACGTCCGGTGCACCGCGTATGGATTGACTCGTTCCTGCTGGCCGCGACCCAGGTCACCAACGCTGAGTACGAATTTTTCCTGCACGCGACTGCGGCTCAGCCGCCGCCGTTTTGGAACGATCCGAATTTCAATCATCCTCAGCAGCCGGTCGCCGGCGTCTCCTGGTTTGAAGCAACCCGGTACTGCCAATGGCTATGCGCACAGACCGGCCGCAATTACCGTTTACCCACCGAGGCCGAATGGGAGTGCGCGGCGCGCGGCGGCCTCGAACAGAAGAATTTTCCGTGGGGTGACGAACCACCGCAGTCCCTTCCCGACTATGCGACACGCTGGCAGTGCGGCCCGGAGCGGGTCGCGCGCTACGCCGCCAACGCTTTTGGACTCTATGATATTTGCGACAACGTCCACGAGTGGTGCAGCGACTGGTACGATCCGAATTACTATGCGAGTTCGCCGGAGCGCAATCCGCGCGGCCCCGTGAA
Source organism: uncultured Acidobacteriaceae bacterium (assembly GCA_963719575.1). Classification (GTDB taxonomy): domain Bacteria; phylum Acidobacteriota; class Terriglobia; order Terriglobales; family Acidobacteriaceae; genus Sulfotelmatobacter. The sequence continues at coordinate 224,906 of CAVRCN010000009.1, read as the reverse complement.
CGGCCAGCGCAAGGCTTCACGCGGGGGGTCGTGGCGGCATCACGTGAAAGTTGCGCGCTGCTCGGCCCGCTCCAGCATCCCGCCGGAATTTCAGTATGCGGACTACGGCTTTCGGGTCGCCTGCGATCTGTAGCGCGACGCCGCACCGTCGCCTCACCTACTGCATCGCGACCCCATATACTCTTGTCATTCCGAACCGGGCGAAGCCCGGCGAGGAATCCGCTGTTTACCGGCATCGCATAAGAACGCCGGGGGAGCACCCATGTTTCGCACCGATCTTCTTCTCAACAAACGCATCCTCATTACCGGCGGTGGCACGGGCCTCGGTAAGGGCATGGCGCAGCGGTTTCTCGAACTCGGCGCAGAGGTCTACATCTGTGGCCGCCGCGAAGAAGTTCTGAAGCAAACCGCGGCTGAACTGTCGGCGACCACGGGCGGACGCATCCACGCTCTCCCGTGCGACGTCCGCGAACTCGAATCGGTGGAAGCCATGATCGATTCGATCTGGAAGCACGGCCCGCTCGACATTCTGGTCAACAACGCTGCCGGAAATTTCATTGCGCGCACCGAGGAACTTTCCCCCCGAGCATTCCAATCCGTGATTGGCATCGTGCTCATGGGCACTCTGCACGCGACCATGGCTTGCGGACGCCGCTGGCTCCACGCCAACCACAAAGGCACGGTCCTCAGCATCTCGGCCACGTATGCGCCGGTGGGCTCGGCTTACGTGGTGCCATCGGCCGTGTCGAAGGCCGGCGTCGAAGCTTTGATGCGGAGCCTCGCCGTGGAATGGGGGAACCGCGGCATTCGCATGAACGCGATCGCTCCCGGGCCGATCCCGACGCAGGGCGCGTTTTCCCGCGTGTTGCCGCGTCCGGAATTTGAAGCTGCGGCGCTCGGCCACAACCCGATGCATCGTTTCGGAACGGTCGAAGAACTGGCGAATCTGGCAGCGTTTCTGGTGAGCGATGGTTCTGCCTACATCAACGGCGAGGTCGTCCGCATGGACGGAGGAGAGTTTCTGCAAGGCGCCGGCGAATTCAGCAATCTGGGACGGCTGCTCACGAATGAAGATTGGGAATCCCTCAAACCAAAGAAGCCGCCGAAGAAGCCGTGAAGCATAGCGCTCGCTCTTAGCGCCTGCTGTCGGGACCGGGACTGACTAATCCTTTCAGCAGCATGTTGACCAGGCTGAGGAGAATTGCGCCGATGAAGGCTGCTAAGAATCCGCGCACCTGAAAATTTGGCGCGAGGAGTGCCGATGCCAGCTCCAGCATCAAGGCGTTGATCACCAACCAGAAAAGGCCAAGGGTGAGGAGGGTTAATGGAAATGTGAGAATCTTCAGGACCAGGCCGATGGTGGCATTGACGAAGCCGATGACCAAGGCTGCGATCAGCGCCGCAATGGGCCCGCTGACGTGAAATCCGGGGATTACCTGGGCCACAATCCAAACCGCCAGCCCGCTGAGAATCCAGTGCAGAAGCAGACGCATGAGTTGACTCCTTGAATCGTGCGCGCAAAATTTCGGTCTGACAGCCGGTCCCGGCAGACTCAAGACCAAGATTTCAGATTGTCGATTTCAGATTTCAGATTGAGAAATCTTAAATCTGAAATCTGAAATCTAAAATCGGCCGCGGCTAGACATTAACTATATCAAGGCAGATTAACAGGCATCTCCGCGGCGCGCGGAAGAATGTCCCGGGGTCACGCTTCCCGAAAATTTACTTGCGGTGCGCCGTCTTGCTCGACGCGTGGGGTACACTACAAAATTCGACTCGATCGCCGATTCGAACCCCGACTCGAAACCCAGGAGGAACACCGCATGCCCGACGCCGCACTCAGCGGTTCTGAATTCAAGAAACAACTGCGCGCAGGATCGCCCAAGATGGGTCTGTTCCTTAACGCTCACAGCCCCACCGTCGCCGAGCAACTCGCGCACAGCGGCTACGACTGGCTGCTGGTGGATACGCAACACGGCCCCATGGGCTACGAGAAACTTTCCGCGATGCTCAGCGGGATCGCGAACGGCGGAGCCAAGTCGCTGGTTCGCGTCGGCGGATACGATGACCGCCCCGGCATCCAGCAGGCTCTCGACATGGGCGCCGACGGCGTTCTTGTTCCCTATATCAACACCGCTGAGGAAGCGCGCCAGGCCGTCAGTTGCATGAAATATCCTACCGTGGGCACACGCTCGGTCTATTTTCCGCAGCGCAGCATGAACAAGAACGGACTGCTCGGATACGCCGGCAACTGGAACAACGAAGGCATCGTGGCGCTGCAGGTGGAAACGGCTTCGTGCATTGAGAACATTGCCGAGATCGCTGCCGTCCCCGGCGTTGACATTCTTTTCCTCGGGCAGAACGATCTCTGCATGTCGATGGGGCTTTATAACAAATACGAGTTTCCACACATGTACACTTCGCCGGAACTCGATGCCGCCACGAAAAAACTGATCGACCATGCGCGCAAGAATAACGTAATCCTGGGATTGTTTCTGTTCGGCACCTCGCGTGTCGGCGAGTTCCTGGAAAAGGGGTTCACGTTCATCAGCGTCGGCAACGATCTACACCACGTGCTCACGCAGGCCGGAACCTACGTTGCGGACATGGAAAAGATTGCGCAGGAGAAGGGCAAAACCTGGAAGCGCCGGCCGACTGCGTTGTTTTAAATAAACTCCGTAGGGTGCCCCACTTCTCGCTTCCTTTGCGAGAAGTGGGGATTTTTACTTTCTTACGACACAGTCGCTTCAAGCCTTCCGCTCCGTTAAAATCGGAACACGCGACATCCTCCGGTCAGCATGTTGAACCTCACCGAAATCGAAACCCGCGTCCTCGGGTCCCTCATCGAGAAAGACACTACCACGCCCGATTACTACCCGCTCTCGCTCAACGCGCTGGTCAATGCGTGCAACCAGAAAAATAATCGTGAGCCGGTGATGAGCCTCGATGAAGAATCCGTGCGCACGGCGCTGGCTACGCTGCAGGAAAAGCGCCTCGCCGGACCGGCCAGCGGCGCAGACAGCCGGGTCACAAAATATGAACACCGGCTGCAGGAAGTGTTCAACTTCGACCGGCGCGAGATCGCCATTGTGTGCGTGCTTCTGCTGCGCGGGCCGCAGACTCCCGGCGAACTGCGCGGGCGCACCGACCGCATGTTTCATTTCGAAGAGCTGGATGACGTGGTCTCGACTCTCGATCGCCTTGCCCAGCGCGAGCCGCCGCTGGCGCGGGTTTTGCCACGACAACCGGGGACGAAGGAATCGCGGTACACGCATCTCTTTGCGGGCGAGCCTGTCATTCCTGATTTGCCGCCCTCGACTGCATCAGATATCCCGACGCACTCTGCTTCGTCTTCCGCTGACCGCCTCGCCCAACTGGAAGAAGATGTTGCTGCGCTGCGCCGGGAACTTTCCGAAGTTCAGCAACAGCTCGCCGCCTTTCGAAAACAATTCGAGTGACGTTCTCGCTCTTGCTCCGCCCATTCCTTGGGAGAAGTTCGAGGGAGCGCGCCGCTTCTCTGCGATCTCCGCGGCTGTTCTCAGCGACCTCTGCGGTAACGCATTATGGTTTCTTGGGTGTAATCTCTTAGCAAGCGCCACCGACGTAGGAGGATTTATGCATCGCCGCGAATTCCTCATTCGCTCTGCTACCGGTGTGGGAGCCGCGTGGCTCTCGTCCAAAGCCATCCTCGACGCAATCGCCGCCCAGTCGCTTCCAGCGAAGTTTGGGGCTTTTGACATAGTCACGCTCGGCAGCACCGGCATCAAGACCAGCCGCCTTGCCATGGGCACGGGTACCGTCGGCTCCGGACACCATTCGCATCAGACCGCGCTCGGAGTGAAGGGACTTTCCGATCTGCTGCTCAACGGCTACGATCACGGCCTGCGATTTTTCGATGCCGCCGATTCTTACGGAAGCCATCCGCATGTTGCTGAAGCGCTCAAGCATGTGCAGCGCGATAAAGTCACCGTGCTGACAAAATCCTTGTCGCGCGACGCCGCGACCATGCGCGCCGATCTGGACCGCTTCCGCCGCGAGCTGGGCACTGACTATCTTGACGTGTGCCTGATGCACTGCGTCACTGAACCCGACTGGACGGAGCGCTACAAAGGCGCGATGGACGTGCTTTCTGAGGCGAAAGAAAAAGGAATCATCCGCGCCCACGGCTGCTCCTGCCACAGCATCGAAGCCCTGCGTGCGGCCGCGAAATCTCCATGGGTGGAAATTGATCTCGCCCGCATCAATCCGGTGGGTGCTTTCATGGACGCAGATCCTCCCACGGTGGTGAGCGTGCTGCACGAAATGAAGGCGGCGGGAAAAGCAGTCGTCGGCATGAAGATTCTCGGCCAGGGTGCGCTGCGCAATCGTCAGGACGAGGGCATCAAGTTCGCATTGTCGCTCGGCCTGCTGGATGCGTTCACTATCGGCGCCGAGAGCAAGAGCGAGCAGGAAGATCTGATCCGCCGCATCGCTGCTGCGTAAGTTTGTCTACTGCGGCATCACGGAAAGTGTGACGCGGGCACTCTTGCCCGCGAAATGCCGAAACGCCGCACACATTCGTGGTGTTATGTTTTTCCGCGAAACTCTGACACCACTTCGATGTCGCCAACGATGTTGGCGTTCATTGCCGCCAAATCGCCTGCCGGAATCCAATATTCTCGATGCATGGAACTTCCAACTACGTGTACCTCATACCGGCTGAGGAATTCCGTCCGTACAGCGAAGCGCAGCACGTAGCCCACAAGTCCCGAACGCTCATCCTTCGTATTCCAGTCGCGCGCAATCTGCGTGGCGTAATTTTCGCTGAGTACTGGATAGAAGATGGGCTGCTCCGGCAAACGCGGTGGAAATGAACGGAATCCGCTTGCCCGGATAAGTTCAAGTTCTTTTTCACCAACCGGTCGATAGAGCGTCGTCGATTCAGTCTCCACGGTTCAAGAATAGGCGGGAGATCGCCGACAATGCTACTGCTTCATGCCACGTCAAACGTGTCACAGCATGCACGGCGTGTCTCGCGCTCCACAACTTCCGCCGCGCTGCCTCGCCCTAACCCCAGCAAAATCAATGCTCTTCCGCTTGGCACACCTCCTGCACTATCACTTGCGCTGCTCAGCAGCAGGAGGTGACCAACCATGACCCGTATCAACTGTTTCAGTTCCGCAAGCAAGATTGCAGAGAATAAGATTTCCGAATCCCGCAAATCCATCACTTGGGGGAAAAACACCGGCGCGCTATTGTTCGGCGCGCTTTTGATCGTTTGTTCGCTGACCGTCGGCTGCTCCAAAGACGAGCCGAAGCCGGTGAGCTCGAACAGTCCGATCCCCATAACCCCGAACCCAACTCCCAACACCATGCTCAGTTCCAGCACGCCCGCGCCGGCTGCGTTGCCCGCGAAGCCGGCTGCGAAAAAAGTAGTCAGGAAGCGGCCCGCGACTGTCACGTATGCGGATCAGACCTATGGTGTGACGTTTGAATATCCGCGTAAGTACGGACTCGAAACCGGCAATGCGGCGACTGAGCTGGTGGCATCCAGTCCGCTGCCTATGAACTTCGTCGTGCCCGGCGGAGTTGCGCTGGCTGCGGTGGAGCTGCCCGAGACCGCGTTTGCCGATACGGATTTATCGGCGGCCTACTTCAACGTGAGCGTCAATAAGGATGTTACGGCCGAGCAGTGCGGCGAGTTCGCAGTGCCGCAACCTAAAGCCGTGGGGTCTTCTGATGCTACGCAAGCCGCGGCGCCGTCCATGTCGACTGAGTCTGCGTCAAGCAAACCTGCACTAACCGAGGCTGCATCGACCCAGACTGTATCGACCCAGACTGTGACTCCGTCTGCGCCGGCCCAGAGCGTTGCGGAGCAGGCTGTGCCTGCCTCAACCACGGCTGTCGCCACTACCTCAGCCCCAGTGACGTCCGCTCCGGCAACGTCAACTGCAGTTTCCTCAACCCCAAGCGCTTCGAGTCCGGCCACGTTTGCCACGGCAACGTCGACTTCCAAGCTGCTGCTGGGCGATCTGGAATTGCAGTCGGCGGAAGCGGTTGCGGGGGAAGGCAACCGGCAGAGCGATACCAAGTACTTCCACATCTTCCAGAATGGGGGTTGCTACGAGTTCGCGCTCAACGTAACCACCATGGCTCATGAAACGGAAGGTGCCATGAAGCACGTGGATCGGGATAAAGTCTTCAACCGCCTGGCTGCGATTATGGCGACGGTGAAGATCGTTCCTGTAGCCTCAGCCGTAGCCGCTCCCGAAGTGACGGCCAGCGCGCCCGCGACGCCAGCCACTCCGGCGACGCCGGCGCAGTAACAGCTCGTGATTGCTGAAGCAACCGGTTCGCGCAACTCGACTTACTTCAACTCGACAGCCAGCGCCGGCCATCCCTGATGGCCGGCGTTGTTTTTTGCGCAACCGCGTCGGTTCTGCTTGCACAAAGCTACCGGCAGCGGTAAATTCATAGACCATTCCCCGGGGCGCTCTTGAAAAATGAGATGACATCGGCGCCCAGTGCTAGTTAGACGATCCTGATAGGCGATCTGCGCAGACCACCCCGGTTCTGAGCGTTCGCGGCCAATCCCCAGGAAATAACGGGTGCTCCGAGCGCGTGTGGAGTTCCCGAGCGATCGAGTTGTTGCGAGGGGGAGTTCCGGTCCGGCGCAGGAAACTGTCACGAACTCAACGAAAGGAAAGCAGCCATGCCCAGAAATGCCAAGACACCGCTCGTAGCGCCAGTCTTCGGGGAACCGGTTTTCAACGAAGGTGTCCCCACGCCCGACCCTACGCAGTTCAAAGTTCCGCATCCATCCGACACCAAGCTCTATAAGCAGATTCAGAATCTGTTGACGAAAGATGTGGTCAGCTTCCCTGCTTCCACCGCCAAACCTGGCGATCTCTTCGAACTCCAGGAAGCCTGGGGGCCGCATGGGACAGAGATTATTCAGAACATTCAGAACGCCAAGCAGATTTGTTTCCATGTGCTCGGCGATACGGGCGCGTCCAGCGCTCAGAAGTATGCCAACGCCATCCGCGTTTCCGACATGGTGACCAACGACTTTCACACCTCGATCCCCGCTAACGTTCCTGCGTTTCTGTATCACCTGGGCGACGTGGTCTACGACTTTGGCGAGTCGGAGTATTACTACGATCAGTTTTATGAGCCTTACCGAAACTACCCGGCGCCAATCCTGGCAATTCCCGGCAACCACGATTCGTTCATCGTGCCTGGCACGGCCGTGGCCGCGCAGCCGCTGAAGATTTTCATGCGCAACTTCTGCTCGGCGGGGCCGGTCGTAACCACCGAGGCCGCTCCGCTGCACCGCACGGCCATGACGCAGCCCGGCGTTTACTTCACGCTGGACGCGCCGTTTGTGCGCATCATTGGACTGTTCAGTAACGCACTCGAAGATCCAGGATTGATTTCGAGCGAGTCAGGAAAATGGAAGAGCGTGCCCGACGTTCAGCTGGCGTATCTCACGGCGCAGCTGCAACGCATCAAAACCGACAACTTCCAGGGCGCCGTGCTGCTGGCCACGCACCATCCGGCTTTCATTTATGCGCCGCCGCAGGGCGGCAAAGGTAGCGGCGGCACGCATAGCAGCAGCAACCCCATGCTGCGGGATATCGATACCGTCTGCAAAGCGCAGGGCGTTTATCCGCATGCGTTTCTCTCCGGACATGCGCACAATTACCAGCACTACACCCGCTCGGTGACTTTCAGCGGCAAGAAGTTCGACGTGCCCTTCATCGTCTGCGGAGATAGCGGCCACAATGTGAATCCGCTGGTCCAGGCCAAGAAAGGCCAACCCGCGCAGGAACCGGCCCAGGGCGCCAACGTCACTTACCTCGATGCGAGCCCGGTGGTGCAGGCCACCGTGCTTACGCTAGACAAATACGACGACAAGGATTACGGCTATCTGCGGATCACCGTCAACGCGCAGCAGCTTCGCATTGATTTTCATCCCGCGGTGGCCGGAGGCGGCGCTCCGAGCGACACGGTCACAATTAATCTCGCGACGCATACCAAGGCGTGATCGGGGCCGGAGTCTCCGTCACTATCTCAGAGACTCCGGTTTTCTTTCGTATCTGTTGCGGAAGCACCCGAGGTCTATACTCTTGCGGGAGGAATTGACGAGAAAGCCACTATGGAACAAGAGCGACGAGGAAGCCCGCGAATCAAAGTACGAGCGCCAGTGGAGTTGCACACCGAGGAAAGTACGTCTCCCATTCGCGGAGCCACCACCGACCTGAGCCTCGGTGGGTGTTACATCGATACATTTTTTCCTTTTGCGGTCGGCACCACGATCGAGCTGAAGTTGCAACTCGACGACACGCTGCTGGTGTTGGGCGCCGTGGTCACGTGCGATCCCCAGGTGGGCAACGGGATCAAGTTTACCCGCATGCTGCCTGAGGACATCGAAGCGCTGGAGGCATTTCTGAAATCCAAAGAGAAAGAACAAAGCGAGTAACCGCCCGCCAGCAAAAGCGCGCGCTTATTGATTGCGGGTCCTCTTTTTTCGGCGCTTGGAAAGATCTTCGAGCAGATATTTCAGCGAAGCGCATTCCTGAATCACGCCCTCCAGCTTGGGAACGGTCGATCTCAGTTCACTCTCCTCCACGATGCCGTCAGCGAGAGTCTCCGCCACACTCTCCAGCGCTTCTCCAACTTCTCGAATCAGATTGGAGACGGCAAGCAATTCCTTCTCCAGAGTCATCTTTGGGTCGGGCAGTTTGAAAGCCACGCGCCCCGCCTGGCTCTCCAGATAGTCGAGGGCTTCGTAGTTGCCGAGGATGGTGCAGATCCGCGGCAGCAGATAAGCCGGCATGTTCCGCTCGCCGCGCAGCCAGTACATCAGCGAGCGATAGTTTGTTCCCAGTTGTTGGGCGAGCAGGCGGATGTCGTAGTCAGCTTTGGTTTCTACAACTCGGCTCAAAATCGAGGGCAGGATCGAGGGAAGTTCGTCAGCGGCCACGTGGGTTCCATTCTTCAAACCGGCGTCCGTTCAAAAATGGTGGTCATTTTGAACGGCGAAAGTGCCCATTCTAGCTGAATTGATCAACTTCCACGTCTGCGATTAAATTGTTGTGGCTCCGGAAGACTCCGGAGGAGTTCCGGCGAGTGCGAGAGCGCGGATGACGGCGAACCGTCGATGGCTCGGAACTAATTGAAAGAATTGACAAAGCGGGCACTGGGCATTACTTTTCAGGGTCACGGTAGACCTCGGTTTCTTCTAGACTAGCGTGGACCAGTGTCTGGGCTAGGATTGCGCGCGGGTTGGAGGACTGAATGTCGAAGAAGTGGTACAACTACATCGTTTCCGTCGACGAAGACAACCCCGCTGCGTCCAGCTCGCCGAATGCGAAGAGCGCTTCCGGGACCGGAAAAAGCGCCGCTCAGAGCGTGGCTGAGATCGCGTCGACGCTTGCGGCGGAACCGAAGTTTACCACGCCCGTTTCCGATCCCACTTCCTTCGAACAGATTTATCAGGCGGCGGAGATTCCTCCGGCGCCGCAGGGTTACTCCATCCTGAAAATTTCGCAAATGCTCGAAAGCGAGCACATTCGCAACCAGCCTTCCGACGTGAAAAAGTCTTCGGTGCTGGTCGCGCTCGATGCTGCGGGAGTGGACATCAAGGAAGTGATCCAGGATGCGGTGCGCCGGGACCGCGCCCTCGACACTTACGAGCGGGTGCAGCAGCGCGCGGCGGACGAATTGGAATCCAGGAAGACGAAAGAAAATACCGACATTCAGGCGCAGATCGACCAGTTCGTCACTGCGCAGCGGGCCAAGATTCAGGCGAACAACGACGAAGTCATGCGCGAAAAAACGCGGTTCACCGGATGGCGGCTGAAGAAGCAGCAGGAAGAGAAAAAGATTGCCGAAGCGGTGGGATACTTTGTGAGCGAGAACCCGATTACGACCGGCGCTGCGCAAGCGGAGCCGTCACCCAAAACAGCGCAACGTTCCTGATCAGGAGGAATTTATGTGGCAACGTCTCTCGAGAGTATTTCGTTCGTTCTTCGGTTTCTTCATTTCGGTGGCCGAAGATCCGGAACTCATTCTGCAGCAGAACATCCGCGACATGAACGATCAGGTTCCGCGAATGAACGAGAGCATTGCCATGGTCAAGGCCAACGTAACGCTGTTGGAGCGGGAGCAGGCCAAGTACCAGAGCGATATGGCCGCCCTGACTGCCAAGGTGAAAGCCGCGATTCAAGCCAATCGCGACGACATCGCCGGGACCTACGCCGCGCAACTGGAGCAGACCAAGGGCGCGCTCGCCAGAAATCAGGGACAGCTCACGACAGCTCGCGCGGCCTTCGACAAAGCCATGGCCGTGAAAACGGCTTTCATGCGCGAGAAAGACCGGAAGACGCAAGAAGCTTTGGGCGCAATCGCCGACTATCGCCGCTCGCAGTGGCAGAAAAAGGTCGCCGATGCCATGGAGCAATTCGAGGTTGCCGGAATCAGCCAGACGCACGATGAGATGGTGCGCAAGATTGAGGAGACCACCGCGGTCAACGAAGCTCGCATGGATATGGCCATGAGCAACGTCGACCAGCAGAAGATCAAGATCGATGACGAAGCGGAGAAGATGCAAGCCAGTGAACTGGTGAAACAGTTCAAGATCGAGATGGGGTTGGCTCCGCAAGCGGCAGCGTCCAGCGGCGCGGAAAAGACGATTGCTTCCAAGGAACAACAACGAACTTCTTAGTACGAGCGACGTATAGCTAATAGAGATACGAATTAGATCGGCACAGTTGGGGAGGAGAAAGTCATGGCGATGAAGATTGAGCGAGGCGGATGGGTTCTGATTTTCCTGATCGGCGCGGCCCTGGTGGGCTATAGCCTCAATCGATACGGCATCATTGATTTCAGCAAATTGACGGGCAGGAGTTCTTCCTCGGGGAGCGGCGAGACGGTGGATGCCTCGAAGCCCTTGTTGATCCCGGCGTCGTCGAGCGACAGCGATCCTGAGGTACGCGTCCGCGTGAACGTGTGGGTCGGTTGCGTGGGCGGCCTGGTGGCGAACGGCGGGCTGGACACGGTTCCCGACTCCATCTTCGGCAAGAAAGGCCTGAAGGTTTCGTTCAAGATTATCGACGACTGGACCGAGGGCGCGGCCGCGCTGGCTACCGATAACGTCGACGTCATGCTGACCACCGCGGACGTCTACGCGAAAGACTACGCGCAGTTCAAAGAAAAGGGATTCGGGTCGCACGCGTTTCTCATGGTCGACTGGTCGCGCGGCGCCGATGGCGTCATCGGCAAGCAGGGCATCAACAGCATCGAGGACCTCGCCGGCAAGACCGTGGCTTTCGCTCCGTTCACGCCGTCGCACTTTCTGCTCTACAACGGACTCAAGACCTCCGGCCTCAGCACGGCGCAACGCCAGGAGATTTTCAACAAAGCGGTCCACACGAAAGACGGGATCGAACCGGCCACGCTCTTCGCGCAGGAAAAAGTGGATGCCGCCGTCGCCTGGGACCCGGATATGAGCGATGCGGTCGCCAAGCGGCCGGGATCGAAAAAAATCTACGACACAAGAATCGCGAATCATTTGATCGCCGACATTCTTGTGGTGAGTGACAGCTTTTCAGCCAAGCATCCGCAGACCCTGCTGAAGTTTTCCCAGGGCTGGCTCGAAGGCGTGGAGTTCATCAAGACGCAACCGGACAGGGCTTACAACCTGATTGGCACGGTGAAGGATTTCAATATTCCTTCCGACTTGGCGAAAACGATGCTCGGTGGTGTGAAGCTGGCGGACTACGCCGACAATCGATCGTTCATGGGCACCCCCGGATCGAACGCCGATTACGCCAACATCCTCGGGATGGCACAGGATATGTATCGGGATTTGCGCGTCATCAAGCACACGTACGATCCGGAGGAGAGTCTGGATCGCCGCTACGTAGAGAAATTGGCTGACAACTTTTCCATGGCCTCCAGCGAAGCACCCATCGAGTATAAGTCGCCGGCACCTGGCGCAACGCCGATTGCGACGCAACACCGGTCGATTTACTTCGATCCCAATTCTTCGAGCATGAGTATGGATTCACGCGCGATCGTGGATGAACTCGCCGCCACCATGCGCGCTTACGAGAACACGGTCGTTGACATCGACGGCAATACCGATTCGACGGGATCGCGCGCCTACAACATTCAGCTCTCGCACGCGCGCGCAGATGAGGTGAAGAACTACCTGATCCAAAAGTATGGCTTCCCTGCGGCGCGGCTGCGGACGGCCGGCAATGGCCCGGACAAACCCATCGACACCAATGCGACGCCGGAAGGGCGCGAGAAGAATCGCCGTACCGACATCAAGGTCTATGCGAACCCGGCAAGTTAGCGGATAGTGATCCGCGAAAGAGCACGATGAAGGGCGCGACATCAGCGGGCGACATGAGCAGGCAGCATGAATGACTGGTTCACGATTCGCAAAGAAGCAGCGCCTTGGGTCCGATGGGCGGCTCCATTCATCACGTGGGGCACCATTGTATTGCTCTGGATACTTGTGCCCTATTGGCAAGGGCCGCATGTTTCGTTGTTTCCCAGGCCTCTCGGAGTAATTCGCGCGTTCGGAATGCTCTGGACGGACTATGACCTGCTTGGCAACGTGTTCATGAGTTGGTGGCGCATTGCCCAGGCGTTTTTCTGGTGCGCGGTGGTCGCCATCCCGCTCGGCATTTTCATGTCGAGCTACCGCTGGCTGTTCGAACTGATCAACCCGGTCGCGGCACCCATGCGCGCCATGCCGCTCACCGCGTTTCTTCCCGCGTTCATCGCTCTGTTCGGCATCGACGAAACCGAGAAAATTGCATTCCTCTGGTTCGGAATGTTTTTTTATTTGCTGGCCGTAGTGGTCGAAGAAGTCAATCGGGTGGACAATGCTTTGCTGGAAACCGCCTACACGCTCGGGGCGAACCAGCGGCAGGTGTTGTGGCTCATTTTTCGCGCGTCGTTCCCGGCGATTTTTTCATCCTTCCGAATCCTGTATGACATTGGCTGGACCTACGTAATCCTTGCTGAGATGTTGAATGCTCGCAAAGGCGTGGGTTACATGGTGGAGGCCGCTCGCAAAGTGCTGGACTTCGATCGTGTGTACGCGGGAATTATCGCCATCGGCATCGCCGCATTCTTGTTTCGCTTCCTGCTGACGTTCCTCGAAAGCCGCCTCTTCCCGTGGCGCAAAAGCATGTCCCCATTCGCGGGCGGAGGCGCGGGAGTTCCAAGCGCCACGGCACACTTGAAGGCGGCCAAGCATGGAAGCTAAGAAATCGAAAATCACGGTGCGCAAAATCAGCCGGACGTTTGTTTCCGCCGACGGCTCCAAGGTCGACGCGCTCGAGAACATCAATTTCGAGATCGAAGATGCGTACTCGCGTGAAGGCCGCGACATTGGCGAGTTCCGCGTCCTGCTGGGTCCTTCCGGCTGCGGCAAGTCCACTTTGCTGCGTTTGATTGCTGGCCTCGATACTGCCGATACCGGAGAGATCCTGGTGAATGAACAACCGGTGCACGGCCCGGGAAAAGATCGCGGCATGGTGTTTCAGAAATACACTTCGTTTCCCTGGCTGACCGTCACTGGTAACATAGCTTACGGTCTGAAGATTAACGGCGTCCCGGAAGAAAAACGCAAGGAGACAGTGGCGCAATTAGTCAATGACATCGGTCTCAGCGGTTTTGAGAACGCGTACCCGGAAACGCTCTCCGGGGGAATGCAGCAACGGGTTGCGATCGCGCGCACGCTGGCGCTTCGCCCGTCCATTATCCTGATGGACGAGCCGTTTGGCGCGTTGGACGCGCAAACCCGCAGCGAGATGCAGCAACTGCTGTTGAAAGTTTGGGATGAAACTGCCAGCACCATTTTGTTTGTCACGCACGACGTGGAGGAAGCGGTTTACCTGGCGGACAGGATTTTCATCATGAGCGCGCATCCCGGGACGATCATCGAAGATGTTCAAGTGCCGTTCGATCGCCCGCGCGACCTGGCACTGAAGGAGCGAAATGAATTTCACGAGCTGCAAAATTATGTTCTCGGCCGTTTGCGGCACGCTCCGGGGAACGGATTCGTGCGGGTGAGCGTCTAAATGTCTCCCGCCGACTTTCAGGATCAGTCGGGTTCTTCTCCTGATCAGTCTCGCGACATTAACTTCGTAAAAGAAGCCTTCCATCTGCAATACAACTGGATTGCGCTCGCCGGCGCCGGCGTGTTCGCGCTGCTCAGCGGCAGCTTCCTGCCAGTGATTCTGGCGGGTGGACTCGAGCTGATGTATCTGGCCATCGTCCCCCAGAACTGGCGATTTCAGCGGCTGGTGCGGTCCTGGAAATTTTCAGAAGAACAGCAGAAGCATCAGCAGAGACTCAGCCAGATGCTGCGCAGCCTGCCGTCCGACATGCAGAGCCGCTACTGGAAGCTCGCCGAAGTGTGCAGCTCGATCCACAACAATTTCAACCAGCTCTCCACCACCTCGCAGATTTTCCTGCAGCAGATGGATGGGCGACTGAGCGGCCTGCTGAACGGCTATGCCCGGCTGCTGCTGGCGGCTGCGCAGCAGCAACAATATCTGCGCAGCACCGACCAGAATGAAATCAAACGCGAGGTGGCGACGCTGCAGAAGTCGCTGAGCACCGACCCTCCGCGGGTTCAGGAGATCAACAAGAAGCGCATCGAGATTCTCACCAAGCGCCTGGAGAAGTACGACAAGCTTTGCGAAAACCGCAAGGTTGTGGACGCGCAGTGCTCGGCGGTGGAAGACGTGCTGCATCTGATTCGCGATCAATCGGTCACCATGCGCGATCCGCAGCAGATCAGCGATCAGCTCGACAACCTGGTGAAGGATGTTGAAGAGACGGAGCAGACGGTGCAACAGGTGGAAGCGATTTTCAGCGATCTAACCCCGGAGATGGAGGGGATTATGTCGATGGACGATACTTCCACTTCGACTTCCTCGGGGCCAAATCGCACCAGAATTCCAAACTAGATTCAAAACCGGTTTCGAAACTGGATTCAAAACTGAAATGACTGCGAACGTATCGACAACGGGAAAGTATCTGGATGCGCTTCCTCCGTGGGCGCGGGAACTTTCGGAAAAATATTACTCGCGGTCGTATTCTCTTTTCGTACTCTACGGAAACGTGCGCGATCTGGTATCGCTGCGCGGGCAGGACGCGACCACGTTTGTGGCGCTCGATGAATTTCTTTTCAGCGCGCTTTTTGGCCAGCGTGACCTGATTCTGCACTATGACCGCGGGGGATTAAGTTTCGGCAACCCCGGCAGCCAATCCGACTTCCGCCGCGCCCTCGAAGGCTACGACAGTTTCCACGGGACCACCTACGCGCAGGGCGGGGTGCCGCGCAGTCCGGACGCGGTTCTGAACCTGCTCGACAACTACCTGCGCCTGCGCATCGCCGACGGCAAGAAAATCGGTTTGGTTATCGACTTCGCCGAAACCATTGCTCCCGCCGGAGACGTTTCCAGCATGTCCGCGGAGGATCGCAATTCGCTGGTGATTCTGAAGCGGTGGGCGCGCAATGCAGCGTTTCTGAACGCGGACGTCACGATCTGCCTGGTCTCGGAAAATCAGATCGAACTCAATCAAGGCATCGTGCAGAATCCTGGAGTCTCCTCCATCGCCATTCCCTTG
Source organism: uncultured Acidobacteriaceae bacterium (assembly GCA_963719575.1). GTDB lineage: Bacteria > Acidobacteriota > Terriglobia > Terriglobales > Acidobacteriaceae > Sulfotelmatobacter. The sequence continues at coordinate 209,264 of CAVRCN010000009.1, read as the reverse complement.
CCCGATTACGCGGAGCGCCTGGATTTTATCCGCGGACAACTGAAAGATAAAGGATTGCCCGCCGGCTCCGAAGTGAGCGATGAGACGCTGGCCACGCTGGGCGCAGGTTTAAAGCGGATGCAACTGCAGAGCCTCATCTCACACGCGGTGCAGAACCAGCAGCCGCTCACGCTGAAGTTTCTGTCGGAACGCAAGCGGGATCTCATCGAGTCGGAATCCGGCGGCCTGCTGGAATTTGTACAGAGTCGTTTCGACCTGTCGTTCGTTGCCGGTAACGATCAGGCAAAACGGAAGTTGCAGGACGCCGCCGCCGCGATCCGCGCCGGCAACACGGACGTCTTGCCTATGGGCTACGTGATTTGCGGTCCGGTGGGCACGGGAAAAACTTTCATCACGACCTGCTTCGCCGGCGAGGTCGGCATTCCTGCCGTGACGTTGAAAAACTTTCGCAGCATGTGGCAGGGTGTGACAGAAGGTAATCTGGAGCGGGTTCTGGGTTTACTCAAAGCTATGAGCCCGATTGCGGTGATTGTCGACGAAGCCGACGCCCAACTCGGCGACCGCTCCAGTTCCGGCGACAGCGGAGTAGGCAACCGCGTGTTTGCGCAAATCGCACAATTCATGGGCAACACCGAACTCCGCGGCAAGGTGATCTGGTTTCTGCTCACCTGCCGTCCCGACTTGTTGCCCGTGGATTTGAAGCGGCAGGGCAGAGCCGAAGAACACATCGCTCTGTTTTATCCCGACACGCCCGAAGAGCGCCTGGCACTGTTGCGGGCCATGCAGCGAAAGGTCGGCATGAAGGCGTTTCCGGCTGACGTGGAAAAATTCTTCATGGAACGAGCCTTGAGCCTGTCGGGTGCCGACATTGAAGCGGTCCTGGTGCGCAGCCACATGCGAAGCAGCTTGCAGAAGAAATCAGCCGTGGACGCCGACGATCTCAAAGCCGCGCTCGACGACTTCATCCCGCCCTACTACCCCACCGAAATCGATTTGCAAAATATGGTTGCAGTTCTCGAGTGCACCAGCAAGAGTCTCCTGCCGAAGCAGTATCGTGACCTCGACCGCAGCGAAGTAATCCGCCGCACGAATGAACTGATGGCGTTGGCTCGGCAAAGCTCAGGCGGATGAATCCTCTTAAATCACGATCCCATCCATCCGGAACGCTCTTCTCGTGGGCGTGAACGGCGGGATGAGTTTGGGCTGAACCAGCGGCGCATCGTCTCGCCAGAAAGTTTGCGGATCGCGCTTCTCGCCGGTGCGATAGAAATGCAGCAGATAAGCCCGATCACACGCGCTGTAATTCGAAAACCACTGGTCAGCGTCCGTGATGCCGCACTCATGGAACAAAGCGAGCCCGTAGCAGGCAGCCTCGCCTTCGTAGGCAACGATCGCGGGAATGAGCACTTCGTCCACCGGAGGCTGGTAACGCCGGCCTATCTCAAATGCCGCGGGGTTTACATCCCATTGCACCGTGTGTCCAAAAAGATGTCCCAGCAGAAAAAGCCGCAGCTCGGCCGTGACCGCATAGTCAATGTGGATTTCCAATCCGTCGAGGTCGCCGGTGAGGGGGTCGGGAATATCCCGAGTCACCACGCGTATCCCGTAATCCTGCTCCAGTTTCTGCTGCACGCGGGCCGCGTAGTCTGCAAATGGGATCGGCATGATGGTTATGTTATGGAGTCTTCGGGGTCTCGCCGGGATGCGAGCGCAGCGAGCGAGCGATGAGTCCGATCCCGCCGACAAACAGGATCAGCATCACCAGAGTTTCGAACAGGCTCGCCGGACGAAAATAAATATGCATGTTGGCGATCACGCCCGCCAGAATGAAAAGCACTCCCGCAGCGGTTAAGAACCATCCGATTTTGCTGCTTCCGTTCCAGAACAAAATTGCCACCCCGAAAAGCAGCGGCACTAACGTGATCCCAAAAGTGTTCGCGCCGTAAAAGCTCCAGTAGGAACCAACCACGCTAACCTGGTTGCTCAGCAAATATCCTCCGACGCAGGCCATGACAAAGCCGAGCAGAAACGGCCCCAGGCCGCCAGGTGTTCCTCCCACATCGCTGAAAGAACGGTTTTCCATGGCTGCGAGAATATCAGAGGTTTGGCCGAAACGTCCCAGTTGTACGCGATCCTCGAGTACCCTGAGCCATTGCACAGCCCTGACACTAACGTAACCTCGCCTGGGGCGCTACGAGCGATACGATGAATCAAGTATCCGTCCTCCCTCAGTGGAGTGCCGGAGGGAGGTCCAATCCCGTGCGGCCTATCTGCAGACTTTTCTTGTTCGCCTATGTTCTTGCGAGTGCCTTGCTATTTGCAGACCACGCCCGAGGCCAGGACGAACCGTCACTGGGCGATGTGGCACGGCAGGCGCGCCAGCAGAAGCAAAAAGAAGTCCCTGCGAAAGACGCGCAGCCCGGAAATACCCAAAGTCAAGATGCCAAAAGCAAAGACGCGCAACTGCATCGTGCGTCCCACGTCATCACCAACGACGAACTGCCGCAACATCCTGTCGCCGGCGTGAAAACTCCCGCTTCGCCGACAGGCAAGGGAGAATTCGCTCCCGACCCTGCCTTTGGCGGAAAGATGTCGCCCGACGAGGTCCGGTCGCAGATTCAGGATCAGAAAAACGGCATCAGCGCCCTGCAGGCCCAGATCACGGACCTGAACGACTCGATTCATTTTGCCGGAGCAAACTGCGTCGCCAACTGCGTCCAGTGGAACCAGAGCCAGCAGCAGAAGCAGCGGCAGGTGGAAGACATGCGCAGCGAGCTGGAGAACGCAAAACAGGCGCTGGAACAGATGCAGGATTATGCCCGGAAAATGGGCTTCGGCAGTTCCGTGTATGACCCGGAACAGTGAGCATGCGCGTTACGCATTCCTGGAACATTCCTACTGCTTGGCGTCCGCCTGCGCTCAGTAAGGGTTCTTAAACTTCAGAACATGCGCCAGATCCTTTCCGCGAATGATGTTGACGGAATGGTAGAGCAGCCCCCACGAGTCGATGGTGGAATTATCCGGAAATATGCAAGCCTCGAGGACCTCGTCGATCGCGCCGAACATTACCCAGCCTCCACCAAACGGGTTCACTCCACCAAAAGAATCGGAACCTCCGAGCTGCGTGCAATAGAACGATGCCGGATTGCCATTGCCTTGACGGTTCCACTGTACTTTTGCGTAGTAAGCCAGCACCGCCAGGCTGGGTTGCGTGGCGTTGAGCGAATTCAGGGAAATGTGAATGCGGGAAGTGCCGCCAGTTTTCGTGTACTGGCAAAACCATTCCCCACCCGCCAGGACGAGCCACTGGCTCGGATCAGAATTGGTGTTGTAGTAGGGCTTGCGGTATTCCACAACCCCGCCGGTCTGCGTACAATAAGCAGCCTTCTCGCTGTCGGCAGCGCTGGCGTCAGCCTGTTTTGAATTCGAGCTCTGTGCCGCAGAAGTTTCCGACAGCGACAATCCACAGAGCAGCAATGCGGCCACTATCCCAACGGCAGTCTGAATTCTGAATCTCATGATCCCCCCTGCATCCAACTTCGGATAAGTTTCGTTTGCGAGCGGAAGTCTACCACGAAGCGCGCCGTCGACCGGCCAGACCGCACAGCCAGGCCGCGAAGCGAAGCCTGAAAATGCTGTTCCCCGGAACGCCTCACTCATGCGAAATTAGTTCATGGCCCTGGTCGTCCGTCCTTCGCCCATTCATTCGGCTGGCGTTTACACTACGCGTCCCATTCGCAAGGGAGCCCGCGTCGTGGAATACGCTGGCCCGCGCATCACGCCCGAAGAGGCCGACCGCCTCTACGATGGCGCGTCCCGTACTTACTTATACGGTCTGGAAGATGGCAAGACCGTCATCGACGGCGAAGGCCTGGGGGCGTTCCTGAATCATTCCTGCGATCCGAATTGCGAAATTGACGAAATCAAAAACCGCGTGTGGATTTTTGCGATTCGCAACATCGCCGCGGGCGAAGAATTGCTGTGGGATTACAACCTCTACGATGACGAGGAACCCGCGCCCTGCCGTTGCGGTTCCCGCAAATGCCGCGGCACCATGTATTCCCGGGAGTGGATGGCGAAGATGCGGCGCAAGGCGCGAAAGCAAGCCGAAGAGAAAACCATCGGTCAGCGAGGCACGAAAACCAAAAGTGGAACCAACGGCAAGTCCGCCGTCAGCTAGACCGCTGCGGTTCCGGGAAGTGGTTGTGCCCCGCCAGGACCGACCGGAGGCGCCGGCGCATGCACCGGTTCCTTCCCCCGCTCACGCCAGCCCTCAATAATCAAATACAGCACTGGAATAAAGAAAAGATTCAGCAACGTCGACATGATCATGCCGCCGAATACGGTGGTGCCCACGGAGTGGCGGCCATTTTCGCCGGCGCCACTGGCAAACACCAGCGGCACTACGCCGAGAATGAATGCCAGAGAAGTCATCAGAATCGGCCGCAGACGAATGGTCGCACCCTGTATCGCCGCTTCCAACAACGGCGTTCCGCGCTGGCGCAACTGCTCGGCAAACTCCACGATGAGAATCGCATTCTTGCTGGAGAGTCCCACCAGCATCACCAGTCCCACCTGGCAGAACACGTCATTCTGCAAGCTGCGAATCCATTGCGCTCCCAGCGCTCCCAGCAGCGCCATCGGCACGGCCAGCAGCACGATGAACGGCAGCACGAAACTTTCATATTGCGCGGATAGTGTCAGATAGACGACCAGCGTGCCCAGCCCAAACAGAATCAAAGACGTCCCGCCCGCCGCCAATTCCTCCAGCGAAAGCCCCGTCCAACTATAGGTGAATCCTTGCGGCATTTTCTTGGCCAGCTCCTCCATGGCCGCGATCGCCTGCCCGGAACTGTATCCGGGCGCAGGCGAGCCATCGATTTCTGCCGACCGGAACAAGTTGTAGTGGCTGATCACCTGCGGCGTGGTCGTCTGCGTCACCGTGATCAGATTGTCCAGCGGCACCATCGCTCCACTGTCCGATCGTACATAAAACTCCTTCATGTCCTGCGCCTGCGCCCGGAATTGCTTGTCCGCCTGCACATAGACCCGGTACGACCGGTTGTTGAAGTCGAAATCATTTACATACGATGACCCCATATACACGCCGAGAGTGTCCGTGATCTGCGACAGCGGCACATGCAGGCTCTTTGCTTTTTCGCGGTCAATGGTCACCAGATACTGCGGATCGTTTGCGGTAAACGACGTAAACAGCCGGGTCAAGTCTTTGCGCTGCGACGCCTGCTGCAGAATTCCCTGCGTGGTGCTGGCCAGCTCCTCGAGCTTGTGCGCGGCCTGATCCTGCACCACGAACTGAAATCCGCCGAACTGGCTCAGGCCCTGAATTGGAGGCGGCAGCGTGGGAAACACGATCGCTCCCGAAACTCCAAACATTCGCGGACGAATGCGGTTCAGAATCGCCGACGCAGTATGGGCGTCGCCCTTGCGCTGCGAATACGGTTTCAACGGAACAAAAATGAGTCCCTGATTCGCCGCCGATCCCGCGAAACTGAAGCCCGCCACGGAGAAGGTGCCTTCCGCCTCCGTTACGTCCGTCAGCAAGGACGAAACCTGCTTTCCAATCGCCTTCGTGTATTCCAGTGACGCCCCCGACGGCGCCTGGATCACAATAATGAAGTAGCCCTGGTCTTCGTCGGGCACGAACCCAGTCGGCACCCGCGTGAACACAAAATAAGTAAGCCCCAGTCCGGCGAAAAACAGCAGCGCCATCGCCAGTTTGTGTTTCAGCAGGTGATGCAGCAGGGCACGGTATCCACGGGTCATGACCACGACACCGTCGTCAAACTTTTGCAGCCACCACCATTTTTGCCGGTGGGGGCCGCTCAGAAAAATCGCCGCCAGCACCGGAGCCAGGGTGAGGGCGTTGAAGGCGGAAATGGCAATGGAAAATGCGATGGTCAGTGCAAACTGGCGAAACAGAATGCCGGTCGTCCCGGGAAAGAACGCAACCGGCACGAACACCGCAACCAGCACCAGCGAGGTGGCGATGACGGCGCTGGTAATTTCGGCAGTGGCTGCGGCCGCGGCTTTGTGGGAGTCGTGCTCACCTTCTTGAATATGACGCTCAATGTTTTCAATCACCACGATGGCGTCGTCGACCACCAGGCCAGTGGCGAGCGTGATGCCGAACAAGGTCAGCGTGTTGATGGAGAAGCCGAGCAACTTCACGAAGACGAAGGTGCCGATCAGCGAAACCGGAGTGGCGATAAAGTGAATCATCGTCGTCCGCCAGTCGCCGAGGAAGATAAAGATGACCAGGATGACAAGCAGGATCGCCGAACCTACCGTGAAGACCACGTCGCGGATCGACTCACTCACCGCGTCGGTGGTGTCGAACGCAACTTTGTAGTGCATGCCGGGAGGAAAGTTCTTCGACAATCGATCCAGTTCCGCGATCGCTCTGCGGTCCACATCGAGCGCGTTCGCAGTCGAGAGCTGCGTGACCGCCAGGCCCATCGCATCCTGCCCGTTGAACTGCACGTCGTTGGCGTAGCTTTCCGCGCCCAGTTCCGCATGGCCAACGTCCCTCAACCGGACCAGCGTGCCGTCGGAGTTTGTCTTGAGAATAATGTTGTCGAACTGCGCCGGCTCGCTCAACCGCCCCACCGCTCGCACGCTGATCTGGTAATTTTGTCCCGCCATCGCGGGCTGCTGTCCCACCTGCCCGGCGGCGATTTCCACGTTCTGTTCCGAGAGCGCGTTGACCACATCGGTCGCGGTCAGCGCGCGGCCCGCCAGCCGCCCCGGATCCAGCCACAGCCGCATCGAGTACTTACGCTCGCCGAAGATGATCACATCCGCGACTCCCGGAATGCGCTTCAGCGAATCGCGCACGTACACATCGAGATAATTGCTCAGGAACAGCGTGGAGTAGAGCTCTTTGCCGCTCTGGTCCTTGTCGGCGAAAACGGCTGCGCCAAACACGAAGTTCTGCGAAGTCTTCGCGGTCGTGATGCCGACCGCCTTCACCGCTGCGGGAAGCCGTCCCTGCGCCGTGTTCACGCGGTTCTGGATGTCGACCGTGGCCAGGTCGGGATCGCGGTTCAGATCGAACGTGGCGGTGACGGTGCTGGTTCCGTCGTTGCCGCTGGTCGAAGTGACGTATTTCATCCCCTCCGCGCCGTTGATCTGCTGCTCAATGGGGATCGTGACCGCGCTCTCCACCGTCTGCGCGCTGGCCCCAATGTAGACGCTGGTAACGCCCACCTGCGGCGGCGCCAGGTTCGGAAACTGCGAGATCGGCAAGGTGGGAATCACGGCCGAGCCCGCCAGAACAATCAGCAGCGCGCAAACCGCGGCAAACACCGGACGCTGTATAAAGAATCGAACAAACATAGAAAGTTAGGCTTCAAAAACCGGGCTTCAGGCTTCAGCTTTCGGGCTTCGGCCAACCACTTGGTGGCGCGCACCGAGCACTCAGTCGCGCGCGATTTCAGTAGAGCGGCACTCCCACAATCGGCAAGTGCCAATTCCCAACCATCAGCAAAACTTGCAGAAAAACTACGACGATCACCTCGAAGCCCGCGGGGTTTAGCTGAAGCCCGAAAGCCGCAGCCCGAAGCCCGGTTTTCGAAGCCCGGCTTTCAACTCAGTGGAATCACCGGCGCTCCATCCAGCAGAAACTGGGTTCCCGAGACAATCACCTTGTCGCCGGGCTTGATGCCGTCCTGAACTTCAAAGTCGTTGCCTACCGTCTGCCCGATCTTCAACGGCTTCTGCCGGGCGATGTAGGCGCCACCCTGCTGCGGCTCGGCCACGAATGCAAAGTATTGCCCTGCCAGCCGCGACACCGCCAGAATCGGAACCTCCGGATTGCTGTGCGTCCCCCACACCACCCGCGCGCGAATGAACTGCGACTGCCGCAGCGCGTCATTCCGGTTCGCGATTCGGGCCTTCACCAGCACGCTCTGCGTAGTGTTATCGACTTGCGGAGAAATAAAGCTCACCCGCGAATCCGCCAGCACCTTGCCCTCGCTATCGAGCACCTGCACCGGAAGATTCATTTTCAGCTGGCCCGAGTGCTCGATCGGCACATACACATAAATCTCAAGACTCCCGGGTTTATCCACGGTTGTAAGCTGGGTCGTGGTTGTGACGCGGTCGCCCACCCGCACTGGAATGTCGCCCACGACTCCGCCGCGGGGAGCAACTACTTTGTAGTAGTGCAACTGGACTTCCTGCTCGCGCACCTGCGACGCGAGCGAGTCCATCTGCGCCTGGGCCGCGTCCAGCGTCGACTTCGCCTGGTCCAGATCCTGCTTGCTCACCACTCCCGCGGCGGAAAGCCCCTGGGTGCGCTCATACTGCTTTTTCGCCCAGATCAGGCTCGCTTCTTGCGCCGCCCGTGCGCTCTCCTGGCTCTTCACTGTAGCTTGCTGCTTCAGCGGATCAATCTCCATCATCGGACTGCCCGCTCCCACGCGATCTCCGGAGTGCACAAATATCTGCGTAATCTGCCCTTCGACCTGCGGCATGATCACAGCCGAATCCCGCGACTTTACCGTCGCCACATACTCGCTGGAATCGTTCACCGGCACCGGCTTCGCTTCCTCCACCTTAACCGGCATCCCTACCGGCCCGCCCGCGTGTGCGCTCTGCGCCGCATGGCTGGTGCAGCCGACCGTGAACCCCGCCGCCAATACCAGCGCGAACGTCCATCCCAACCCCGCGTCGTTTCGACCGAATTTTCGAGCAGACTTTCGAATATTCTTCGCCATGGATTTCTTAGCTTACACCGCGATTTCCGGTTCTGCAACCAGCGTTCCGCAACCCGAGCCAGCCCAATTTTAGAAGCCGCTCATCCCGTATTGGACGCGGCTCGAACGCCTAAGTTAACCGTGCACATAAAGATTCGCCGGACGCACAAACGGACGCAAAAAATTGTGCTTGGCCTTTCCCAACAACCGTTGCTTGCGCAGTGAGCATTAGGGGAGCCGCGCGAAAGGAGCCCGCCCTGCGCGAAGCGGAAGGGTCGCGTACGATGCGACCGCATAATCGCATGTTTGGCCCGATTTCCTGTCGAACCGCACCACTCCCCATTTCCCCACGACCACCGTCCCGCACCTCGCTCTGCTACATTAGTTTTTCCTATGCCACCAGCCCCCAAACCGATCACCCGCAGTTTCGCCAGCGACAACAACGCCGGCGTCCATCCAGAAATCATAGAAGCGATCGCCCGCGCCAATCAGGGACACGTAATCGCCTACGGCGACGATCCCTACACCCGTTCGGCCATCGCCAAATTCGAGGAACATTTCGGCCCCGGCATCGACGTCTTTTTCACCTTCAACGGCACTGGAGCGAATGTGCTCGGCCTCGAAGCCCTGAATCGCCCGTATCACGCGGTTCTCTGCAGCGACTACGCGCACATCTACACCGACGAATGCGGCGCTCCCGAGAAGCACACCGGCTGCAAACTGATCCCCCTGCCTCATCGCGACGGAAAAATCACACTCGACTCCGTCCGCCACGCCTACCACGGCATCGGCGACCAGCACCACGTGCAGGCCCGCGTGATTTCCATCACACAATCCACGGAAATGGGAACCGTTTACCAGCCCGAAGAAATACAAACCCTGGCCCGCTTCGCGCACGAACGCGAAATGTTCCTGCACATGGATGGCGCCCGCATCGCCAACGCCGCTGCCAGTCTCGGGCAAACTCTGCGCCAAGCCACGCGCGACCTCGGCGTAGACGTGCTCTCTTTCGGCGGCACCAAGAACGGGATGATGGGGGGAGAAGCCGTTGTCTTTTTTAATCAACCCAATAGCCCCGGCCTGAGCCGCGATTTCCTCTACCTACGCAAACAAGGCATGCAGCTAGCGTCAAAAATGCGCTTCATCGCCGTGCAATTCGAGGCCCTGCTCACGAACGACCTCTGGCGCCGCAGCGCCGAGCATGCCAATCGCATGGCCCGCCTGCTGGAAAAAGAAATCCGCCTTATTGCTGGAGTGAAGATCGTCTGGAAGGTTGAAGCCAACGGCGTATTCGTCCAAATCCCCCGCCCGGCCGTCGAAAAAATCAATGCCCGCTATTTTTTCTACATGTGGATTGAAGAAGAATGCATCGTCCGCTGGATGTGCTCCTTCGATACCACCGAAGAGGATGTCCGCAACTTCGCCCAGGTAGTGGCCGAAGCCGTAAAACCCTAACTCATGTGGCGACGGGCGCCTCGCCCGTCCCGGTCCGAGCGAAGCTCGACCGGTTTTTTCCCCACCGCCGACAGACCAACCACGACCCCGCCCCGTTCTTGATATTGATTTTTCGCGTACCATTGACTAGATTTGCCCCAGTCCCCGGCTGCACGCGTTTAACTCGGCCCGTCGGTCCCAGGAGTCTTCATGAAAGCGAAGTGGTTCGGCATCATTACCCTGATCGCGACCGCGACCCTGTTACTCAGCCTCTCCAGCTGCGCCTTCAACCAGCACTTGATCTCCATCAACATCCCCTTCTCGGGCGGCACTTTCGGCGCGCCGGACCCCAGCTTGTATTTTGACTTCAAGGCTTTCGGCACCTATATTCATCCGCCGGCAACCAAGGACATCACCGATATCGTCACTTGGCAAACGGACAACCCGCAGGTCGCCCAGGTCAGCAATACCGGAGTGGTTTCGCCCAATGTCAACTGCGGATTGGCCAATATTTATGCGACTTACTACGACAGCCCCAATGACGTTGTCAGCAACGAAGTCCCCATCACCGTAAACGGGCCCGCGTCCAGCGGCTGCACTCCCGCCGGCCCCGAACCAATTCTCACCGTGACCGTGACCGGCACCACCAGCGGGAACGTTACAAGTTCGCCGGCTGGCATCAGTTGCACTACCGGATCCAGCTGCAGCTCGCAATTCACGACCGGCCAGGCCATCACGCTGACCGCGACTCCCGCCAGTGGCTTCCAGTCTTGGAACGGCTGCAACAGCACAAACGGCGCAAGCTGCACCGTCTTCCTGGAGATCAGCTCCACCGTGACCGCCACGTTCAACTAACAAGCCGGTAAGGCCGCCACGTCGACTCCCGCTCCAACTCACGTAGCGACCGCCGCCAAACCGCCCTCACTCGGTCTCGCCCAGCATCTTCCCCAGCGTAGGTTTATGTTTTTCCGGCTTCTTCTTTTTCTCCAGCACGACTTGCCCCGACGGAGGCGCGCCCACACGCTCTCGCGCCAACTCCTTCACCGCCGTCACCGCGCTGAACCGCTTCGCTTTTTTCTTCCTTGCCATTTTCTCCAGCCCGTCGCTTCCATGTTGCTACAGCATGTTGCCATAGCTTGTAGCCCGCAAACCTGCAATAATTGTCTTTCGCAGTTGCAGCGCCGTGGCTGCCGGTGGAATATTCCGGCCAACGGCCAACGGCGACCGACCAACGACCGCCCTTATGGAAGAACGCGAATTTTTCGACGAGCGCCAGGAAAAGAAGCCGGCCAACCTGAATTGTCCACATTGCCACCAGGCCGCGGAATATGAAGTCACGTGGCTGGTCCGCACCAAGAAGCGCCAGCTCGCCGGACGCGCCGACGAGCGCGACCGCGCCCGCTTCGCCAAAGCCCGCAACTATATGGTCCGCAAAGACGACGTAATGGCCTGCAAAAACATGCGCTGCCGCAAGCGCTTCGACATCACCGGCCAGTCCGTGGTCATCACCGAGTAGTACTTAGACGGCAACGTGCCCAATGCTTAATTCCGACCCAAAGCGTCCGCTAGTTCGGATCGTTGCTGGTCTCGCCGGCTTGGCTGTCCTCGGGTGCGGTCTTGCCCCGATCTTGCAGAAGGGGGACTTACACTATCAAAACTGGTTCGGAGAATTAGTTTTCGCGCCGTTCGCAATCCTTTTCGGACTGGCGATAGTCCTGAGCGCTCTTTTCAAGCCGGAAATATTGGGTAGGCCGGCGACGCGATCAAAGCGCTAACAGCTCTCAATGGTCCGCGAGATTTCCACCTGCCTTCGCCCGTCATTTATACTGACGAGTTTTCCGTAGTTCCCCGAAGCCGGAAGTAAGGAGTCAGCGTTTGAAAATTCTGGTCTGCATGAAGCAGGTGCCGCAAAAAGACGCCCCGCTCAAGCTCAACGAAACCGGCACCTGGATTCGCGACGAAGTCCCCTACGAAGTGAATGAGCCCGACGCCTTCGCGCTGGAAGAAGCTCTGCGCCAGCGCGAAAAGCACACCGGCGAAGTGGTGGTCATCACCAGCGGCCCCGCCCGCGCCCAGCAAGTGTTGCGCGAAGCCCTGGCCAAAGGCGCGGACCGCGCCATCCATCTCGAAGACAACGCCTTCGTCGGCCTCGACGCCTTCAACACCGCCAAAGCCTTCGCCGCCGCCATCAAAGACGAAAAATTCGACCTCATCTTCACCGGCCTGCAATCCGACGACTACGGCTACGCGCAAACCGGCGTCATCCTCGCCGAATTGCTGGCCTGGCCGCACGCCACCATCATCATGCACATCGAAAAAACGGACGGCGGCATCCGCGTGAAGCGCGAACTCGAAGCTGGATTCTTCCAGTTCGTCGATATGCCGCTGCCCTCAGTCCTGACCATCCAGTCCGGCATCAACAAGCTGCGCTACGCAACGCTAATCGGCATCAAGCAAGCCAAGAATAAGCCCATGCGAAAAGTGCCGCTAGCCGAAGTGCAATCCGCCATCGGCGACAATTTACAAAAAATCGAGCGTCTCTACATCCCCCAAAAAACAAAAAAGACCGAAGTGATCGAAGGCGCCCCAGCCGAAATCGCAAAAAAGTTAGTAGACAAACTGCGCAACGAACTGCGCGTCCTGTGAGTGCTCGTGTAGGACGGGCACTCTTGCCCGTCGGCCGAGCGAAGATCGGCACGGTTTTGACTTAGGCTAGGAGCCAAAAGCCAAAAGCTTAAGAGCTAAGAGCGGACTTATGCCCGATACCATCCTAGTCATCGTCGAACAACGCGAATCCAAACTCAACCGCGTCTCCTGGGAAACCATCACCGCCGCCCAGGCCATCGCCGCCGCTACCGGATGGACCCTCGAAGCCGCCGTAGTCGGCGCCAGCGTCAACGCGCTGGCCGCGGAAGTGGCCGCGAAAAAACTCGCCAAGGTCTACGCGATCGAATCCCCCAAACTCGAGCCCTACACCCCCGACGCCTTCGCCGCCGCGCTCAAACAATTCCTCACCACGAAGCAGCCCAACCTCGTGCTGATGCCGCACACCTATCAGGTGCGCGACTTCGTCCCCAAGCTCGCCACCGCCATGGGACGCACCGTGATCAGTGACTGCATCGGCTTCAAACACGAAAACGGAAAGCTGACTTTCACTCGCCAGATGTTTCAAGGCAAGCTAGCCGCCGACGTCAGCTTCACCACAGACGCCCCGTGGTTCGCCACTTTCCAGAACGGCTCATTCCGCGGCGACAAAGCCGAAGCCGGCGCGGCCGCAGCCCTGGTCGAAGTAGTGAGCGTCACAATCTCCGACGGCGTAATCCGCACCAAGCCGCAGGAAGTCTTCAAAGAAGTGAAACAAGCGGTCGACCTCACGCAAGCCGAGATCATCGTCTCCGTCGGCCGCGGTATCAAAGAACAGAAAAACATCGAGATGGCGAAACAACTCGCCGACGCCCTCGGCGGAGAACTCGCCGCCTCCCGCCCCATCTGCGACTCCGGCTGGCTCCCCATGGACCGCCAGGTCGGCTCCTCCGGCCAAACCGTCGCGCCCAAACTTTACCTGGCACTCGGCATCAGCGGCGCCATCCAGCACATCGTCGGCATGAAAGGCTCGAAAGCCATCATCGCCATCAACAAAGATTCCGAAGCGCCGCTTTTCGAAATCGCCGACTACGCCGTGGTGGGAAACTTATTCGACATCGTCCCCCCGCTGATTGAAGAGGTAAAGAAGGCGAAGGCAGGGAGTTAACATCTTCGCCACGGATCAACACGGATCGAAAACCTCATTTGTCATTCCGAACCGGCTTCAAGCCGGTGAGGAATCTGCTGTTGGCGCCATGTCTGGACACAACGGGTTAAATAGAAGCATGAACAGGGGTTTGACCGCGGTATTCAAATGGGTCCCGGAGTCCGAAGGCGGCGGTTACGTTGCCTATACCGAAGAAGTGCCAGGTGCGATTTCCGAAGGCGATACGCTAGAACAGGCGTTTGAAAATCTGTGTGACGCCGTCGAAATCCTATTAGAGGCCGATCGCGAACCCGCCGGGAAGCAATAGCCCTTGCCGTATCCGTGTTGATCCGGGAAAATCCGTGGCAAGTTGAAGCTAGTTCCCGGCCGTCTTTCCCTTCCCAATCGCCGCCGCCGCAATCTGCGCCACATCCAGCAACTCCGGCGGATTGGCCGTGGCCGCCGCCAGCCCATCCCTCAACATCGAATTGCAGAACGGACACGCCGCCGCCACCACGCTCGCCCCCGTCGCGACTAATTCCTGCGCCCGCTCCAGATTCACCCGCTTCCCGGTTTCTTCTCCCAGAAACATCAGCCCGCCGCCGCCGCCGCAGCAGAAGCCACGTTCCCGCGCCCGCGGCGGATCCACGACCTGCCCATAGCGCGCAATCACATCCCGCGGCTCGTCATACACGCCGCGATACCGCCCCAGATAACACGCGTCGTGAAACACCGTCTTCTTCTGTTCGTCATTACTGCCGCCTGCCGGCAGCTTGTCGCGATAGCGGTCCATCAATTCCGTGTGATGTTCAATCTGGACGCTCCCTCCGTGCTCCTTCCAATCCTCGCCAATCGTCCGCACGCAGTGCGGACAAATCGAAACCATCTTCTTCACTCCGCCCGCGCGAATGTTTTCCAGATTTCCCTGCGCCAGTTCGCCAAACAAATAATCATTCCCCAGCCGCCGCACCGGATCTCCGCTGCACTTCTCCTGCCGCAAAACCCCAAACGTGACTCCCACATGCCGCAGCACTTCCACCAGCGCCAGCAGAATCTTCCGCCCATTCGGATCAAACGATCCCAGGCAGCCCATCCACAAGCAATATTCCTGCGTGCCATCGAAATACGGCAACCCGTTTTTCTCGATAAACTTTTCCCGGTCCGATGGCGGAAATCCCAGCGCGTTCCCCTGCCGCTCCAGCGTGACAAACAACTCGCTGCCGTGCGAGTTGTCCCACTTCCCAGTATTCACCGCGCCGCGCCGCAGCCCAATAATCATCGGCAAATGCTGGATCCCGACCGGACACTGAAATTCGCAAGCGCCGCACGTAGTGCACTGAAACGCCGCCTCCATCGAAAGATGTTTTCCCAGCAGCGGCTCGCTGCTCTTCGGTCCAAACTCGTCCAGATAATGCCGCGCGCCCAGAATAATTTCCTTGGGATTCAGAATCTTCCCCGTTGTATTCGCCGGACAATGCTCCGTGCACCGTCCGCACTCCACGCAGGAATAAGCCTGGAGCGCCGCGATCTGAGTAAGATCTTTGCCCTCGACCAGACCGAAATCCTCATCGCCGACGAGAGGTGGAATCTTGCTGAACCCGTCGCGCTCCAGAAAAATCGTCACCGGACTCAGCACCAGGTGCATATGCTTCGTGCTCGGAATCAAAGGCAGAAAAACCAGCAACACCACCGTATGCGCCCACCACCAGGCCCAGCCCGCCGCAGTTCCTTCGACGACAAAGAACGTGGCCAGATACGTAACCATTAACGCAAAGATCAAAAACGCAATCAGCCCCGACTCCGGAGAAAGCGGCTCCAGCCACTTCGGACGAATCACGAATCTCCGAAACGCCAGCCCGGCAATCGAAATCGCCACCGCCACCGCGAACACGCCAGCGACCAGAAAATAACCACGCCCCCAAAAGCTGGTGCGCGAAAGAAACGCAAAACCAAACCCCGTAGCAATATGATTCAGCGTGACCAGCGCAAACACGCAAAAACCCCAGAACACAAACGCATGCGCCAACCCCGGCAGCGGCCTCTGCGCAATCACCAATCCCTGCGCGCCCACTTCCCATAGCACCTTGCGAATGCGCGGCCCGATGGGCCTCAGCTTGAAGTCTGCGTCCGGCTTCGCCGCCAAAATAATCCGCAGCGCCCGCCCAAACTTCCGGGAGAAAAGGAACGCAGAAACGAAGATGCCAACCAGCAGGACGCCTCGTCCCAGCCAATTCATAGGATTGATGTCTCCCGAGAACCAGACAGTCTAACGTAGCGGAGCCGCGCGTGGGAACGGATCCCGTGGGGATAAAAAGTTTGTGTGGGAACGGACGCCTCGCCCGTTCAGCCGAGCGCAGCGAGGCGCTCTGTATAAAGCAGCAATGCCCTCGCGGCACAGGCAACTTTGTCCCGCTCCCGCTGGACTAACCCCCGTGATAGCATTTCCGCCATGCGATCCCGCACCACGATCTTCGCCGCCCCAGTTCTGCTCGCACTCACGGCCCTCGCCCAACAGCCCGCCCCGCCCACCATCCCCCTCACCGCCTCCCCCAGCCTGGACCAATACCGCGCCTCCCGCATCGCCATCTACACCGACGACTTCGGAGAACTCAAACGCTATCGCGATGCCGATGCTGCCCTTAACCCCCCCGCGGAAGCCGAGAATCGAGTTGTGTTCCTCGGCGACTCCATCACCGATTATTGGAAGCTGGAAGACTATTTTCCGGGCAAGCCCTACCTCAACCGCGGCATCGACGGCCAGACCACTCCCCAGATGCTGGTCCGCTTCCGCCAGGACGTGATCAACCTGCAGCCCAAGATCTTGGTCGTGCTGGCCGGAACCAACGACGTTGCCGGCGTCACCGGCCCCACGCGCAACGAGGACATTGAGGCCAACTACGCGTCCATGGCCGACTTGGCGCGCCTGCACCACATTCGAATCGTCTTTGCCTCGCTGCTTCCGGTGAACAACTACACCGCGGATGCGAAGGAGTCGTTTGCCCTGCGCCCGCGCGAACGAATCCTGGCCCTGAACACCTGGCTAAAGGACTACTGCGCGAAGGACGGATTCGTCTATCTCGACTATTTCTCAGCCGTCGTCGATGACAAAGGCATGCTGAAGCGCAATCTCAGCGACGAAGGCTTGCATCCGAACGCCGCCGGATACAAAATCATGGCACCGCTTGCGGAGAGGGCAATCGCGCGGGCGATTGCCGGCAAACCATGATGCGATGCGCAGCAACGATTTTTCCGCCTTCACCGGTTCTGACGCTTTCCGCGTTATCCTGATGACGTTTAAGGACAACACAATGAAATCATCTCGCCGCTTTCCGACGCTCGCGTTCGTTCTCTTCCTCGCCGTTTCCGCCGTAGCGCAACAACCGGCTCAGGCGCCTCAGCCCGCGCCGCTCACTATCCCCTCCACCGGCTTCGCCGGCCTCGACCAATACCGCGCCCGGCGCATCGCCGTCTTCACCGACGACTTCGGCCAGCTCGCCCGCTACCGCGAAGCCAACGCCGCCCTCAAGCCGCCCGCGCCCGGCGAGAACCGCGTCGTCTTTTTCGGAGACTCCATCACCGACATCTGGCATCTCGACGAATATTTTCCCGGCAAGCCCTACATCAACCGCGGCATCGGAGGCCAGACCACCCCGCAAATGCTGGTCCGCTTCCGCCAGG
Organism: uncultured Acidobacteriaceae bacterium; assembly: GCA_963719575.1. Lineage (GTDB taxonomy): Bacteria > Acidobacteriota > Terriglobia > Terriglobales > Acidobacteriaceae > Sulfotelmatobacter. Next base: position 191,705 of record CAVRCN010000009.1, on the reverse strand, counting down.
ACGTGATCGCTCTGCAACCCAAAGTCGTCGTAATCCTCGCCGGCACCAACGACATCGCAGGCAACACCGGCCCCATGCGCCTCGAAGATATCGAGTCCGACTACGCGTCTCTAGCCGAACTGGCCGCCGCCAACCACATCCGCGTGGTGTTCTCGTCAGTGCTGCCGATCCACAACTACACGCCCAAGTCGCAGGATTTCTTCGCCCAGCGCTCCCCAGAAAAAATTCTCGCACTCAACAAGTGGCTGGAAGAATATGTAGCCGCACACCCCGACTGCCTCTATCTCGACTACTTCACTGCCCTGGTCGATGACAAAGGCCTCCTGAAAAAAAATTTAGCCGATGACGGCCTGCACCCGAACCCCGCGGGATTTAAAATCATGGCCCCGCTAGCGGAAGCTGCAATCGAGAAGGCACTTGTGATGGTAAAGCCCTGAGCCTCCGATGGGGGCGGATCATTCATGGCCGATAGCAAAGCGAAACAATACTGTAGCTGCGAAGATTCGGAGCTTTGCGGGTGCGGACATCAGCCTCCCTATCACTGCATGTGGTGCTGCCTCGACTTGACCCCAGAACAGATCGAACACGCAAGGCGGCGAGGTCATTACCCGAAGATTATCGACGACCGCCCGAAGCAGCATGGCGATTGACAATCACTTCTCCGGGCATGCGGGGTTCTATAATGAAGTGGAGTTTCCGACCGCCCCAACCCGAGGCATACCCCGACTGCGGCGGCGAGGGATGAGTTTTCTTCGCGTCCTCCGCGGCTTTTCTTCCGCTCTCTGCGGTGAAACGCTTTTTACTGCCGGCGACGAACATGCGAACGACCAACGACGAACGACCAACGACGCGCTTGTACCTCACCGACAAATTCGGACGCCGCATCAGCGACCTGCGGATCTCCATCACCGACCGCTGCAACTATAAGTGTGTCTACTGCCGCACCGGCAACGAAGGCGCGCTCTACGGCGACCTGCCGTTCGACGACTACCTCCGCATGGCGCGCGTGCTGGTCAGTATGGGGATCACAAAAATCCGGCTCACCGGCGGCGAGCCGCTCCTGCGCAAAGGCGTGATCGAGTTCGTGCGTGAGTTATCCAAACTCCGCCAACCCAACGGAAACGCCGCCGAGCCCCTCGACATCGCGCTCACCACCAACGGCCACCTGCTAGCCGATCTCGCCCAGCCGCTCAAAGCCGCGGGCCTCACCCGAGTCACCGTCTCCATGGACGCCGTCGACCCCGACCGCTTCGCCCGAATCACCCGCGTCGCCAACGGATACGACCACGTCCTCGCCGGCATCCGCGCCGCCCGCCGCGCCGGACTCTGGCCCCTGAAAGTAAACTGCGTGCTCATGCGCGGCTTCAACGAAGATCAAATCATCCCCTTCGGCATGTTTGCCCGCGAAGAAGGCGTCACCGTGCGCTTCATCGAATTCATGCCGCTCGAAGAAGGCCGCACCTGGTCGCCCACCACGGTAGTCACGCTCGACGAAATCCTGGCCCGCATGTCCGAGTACCGCCCGCTGGTCGAAATTCCGCACGCGCGCTCCGAAACCGCCCGCCGCTACCGCTTCGACGACGGCATCGGCGAAATCGGCATCATCGCCCCAGTCTCCCATCCCTTCTGCGGACACTGCAGCCGCATCCGCATCACCAGCGACGGCAAAATCCGCACCTGCTTATTTTCCGTGTGGGACCACGACCTCCACGCCCAAATGCGCCGCGGCGCCAGCGACGAAGACTTAGCCGAATTTATTCAAGGCGTGATCCAGAAAAAAGAAGAACGCCACCACATCGGCGAGCCCGATTTCGTCCCCGCATCGAGAACCATGGTGCACATCGGGGGATGAAGCCGATGAACGTAGCGCGCCTCGCCACAACATTGATCCTCTTCTGCGCCACACTACACGCGCAGACCTACCTCGGCTTCGACCGCAACGCCTACCCCGGCGACGCCAACCTCAAAGCCCTGCACGAAACTTTTTCCTACACTGGCTTCTGGCTCAACCATCCTCCCGGCGAAAAAACCAACTCCTGGACCGGCCACCGCGCCGCCGTCAAATCCGTCGGCTTCGGATTCCTCGTTCTCTTCAACGGACGCCTTTATGCTGAACTTAAATCGGCCCAACTCAAACCCATCGCCAAAGCCACGCGCCTCGGCCAATCCGACGCGCAAGCTGCCGCCGCCGCCGCGCACCGCGAAGGCTTCCCCGCGCACACCATCATCTTCCTCGACCAGGAACAAGGCGGACGAATGTTGCCCGAGCAAAGGGCCTACATCTATGCCTGGGTCGACGGCGTCATCGCCGCTGGATTCCGCGGCGGCATCTACTGCTCCGGCGTCCCCGCCGCGGACGACGACAACGTCGTCACTGCGGACGACATTCGCGCCAACGCCGCCGGCCGCGACATCGTCTACTGGGTCACGAATGACGCTTGCCCGCCCGCGCCCGGTTGCGCCTTTCCAAAGAATGTGCCAGGACCCGCCGAAAGCGCCGTCCCCTTCGCCGAAGTCTGGCAGTTCGCGCAATCTCCCCGCACCCCCACCGCCGCCCACTGCACAAATTACAATCGCGACGGAGATTGCATCGCCCCGAAAATCCCCACCGCCGAGCGCTTGCACATTGATGTAAACACCGCCACGTCGCCCGATCCGTCGCAAGGCCGCTAAACCCGGCTTCGGGCTTCAGCGTTCGGGCTTCAGCAAAAACGATGGAGTGACGGGCGCCTCGCCCGTCCAAGCGAAGGCGAAGCCGAGCGCCCCCGTCCGATAAGCCGAAGCCCAGCGCCCCTGCTACACTGTACGAACTCAAAAATCCATCTGAGGACACCACATGTCGCGCACTCTATCCGCACTCTTCCTCGCACTCTTCCTCATCCCCGCCGCGACCCTGACCGCCGCCGCACAAGACGCCTGGCAAATCGATCCCATGCATTCTTCCGCGCAGTTCTCAGTCCGCCATCTCGGAATTTCCACCGTCCGCGGCGCCTTCACCAAAGTCAGCGGCACCATCCTCCTCGACGAAGCCAATCCCGCCAAGGACCAGATCACAGCCAGCATTGACGCCGCTTCCGTCGATACCCGCGTCGAGATGCGCGACAACGACCTGCGCAGCCCCAACTTCTTCGACGTGCAGAAATATCCCACCATCACTTTCAAATCGAAAAAAATCGAACCCGCCGGCCCCGGTAAGCTGAAAGTCGCCGGCGATCTCACCATTCACGGCGTCACCAAAGAAGTTGTCCTCGATGTCGACGGCCCATCCCCTGCCATCAAAGATCCCTGGGGCAACCCCCGCTGCGGCGCCTCCGCGTCCACCAAAGTCATCCGCCAGGATTTCAGCGTGAACGGCGCCCCCGGCGTAGTCGGCGACGAAATCACCATCAACCTCGACGTAGAATTCATCAAGCCTCCGGCGAAGTAACGAAAAAACGTCGTTGGCCGTTGGGCGTTCGTCGTTGGCGAGAACTCGTCATCGCCGCCAAGTCGGCCCATTTGTTACAGCCGACAGCCTTTGGCGAACGACCAACGACGAACGGCCAACGACGAAGCCCCAACTGCTGTAAAATAGATAAGCCCAAATGCCCGACCGCACCTTCACTCTCGACGAAGCCCAATCGCTGCTCTCCGTGCTCGAGTCGCTTCTGCGCGGCGCCATCGCCGGCAAGCAATTAATGGACGAAGTCGAGTCCGAGATGCAGGCCACCAACCACCGCATCTTTCTCAACGGCGGAACCTTCGTCGACATCGTTCCCATCGCCCGCCGCAAAGCCGAGCGCGGCAAGGCCGAGCAGCGCGTGCGCGATGCTCTCGGCGAAATTGATTCCATCGGTGTGCAAGTCAAAGATCTCAACATCGGCCTGCTCGATTTTCCCTGCGAAGTCGAAGGCCAAGTCATTCTTCTCTGCTGGAAGCTCGGCGAAAAATCCATCACCCACTGGCACGGCACCAACGAAGGCTTCGCCGGCCGCAAGCCCATCGACGCCCGCATCGCCAAAGGCAAAAGAGCAAACTAAGACGGGGCTTCGGCTATCGGGCTTCAGCTCTTGGGGCTCCAGCCGGGTGCCCATTTCTCGCGTCTTTTGCGAGAAGTGGGGATTTTGACTCTTGTACTCTTTTGACCTCTGTCTCCTGAGCCCCCCGAACCCACACATTCCAAACCCCTTCCCGCCCACAACATCCGCCCCACTCCGGGGTTTACACAAGTGAGAACAATTTAAGGACACCTCTTACCGAGATACCTTTGGCTACTAGGCCATCGGCGATTCCTCAGTAATCTGGTGTCAAATGCACTTCGCCGGAAAACCGTGTCTGGCGCAAGTCAAAGGAATTGAAAGAAACCACGAAAGAGGAAACTCCATGAACCGCAAACACCCTGTTGTTTACGCGTTGTTATTCGCAGTCTTACTCTCGCTTTCAACCGCAGCTTTCGCGCAGATTTCGGTCGGCATCAGTTTCAACGTCCGCATCGCCCCGCCCGCTCTGCCGGTTTACGAACAGCCCATCTGCCCCGCTCCCGGCTATCTCTGGACCCCCGGCTTCTGGTCTTGGAACGACGATGCCGGCTACTACTGGGTGCCCGGCACCTGGGTCATGGCTCCCACACCCGGCCTGCTCTGGACCCCCGGCTACTGGGGATGGAACAACGGATTCTACGGCTGGCATGAAGGCTACTGGGGTCCGCACGTCGGATTCTACGGTGGCGTGAACTACGGCTTCGGCTACGGCGGGGTCGGCTTTGGCGGCGGCGAGTGGCGTGGCGGAGCTTTCTTCTACAACACCGCCGTCATGCACGTCGACACCGTCCACATCACCAACGTCTACGTGAACCGTACGGTCATCGTGAACAACGATTCGCACGTCGCCTTTAACGGCGGCGCAGGCGGCATCACCGTGCGGGCCACGGCGCAGCAAGAATCCTACGCCCGCGAGCCGCACACGCCTCCCGTGGCGGCACAGGCTCAGCAGGCACACCTGGCCAGCCAGAACCGGGCAAACTTCGCGTCTGAAAATCATGGACGTCCGGCCATCGCCGCCACCGCCCGCCCCGGCGAGTTCAGCGGACGCGGCGTAGTCACAGCCAAAGCCGCAGGTGGGGAATATCACGCCCCAGCCATGTCGCCCAAAGAAGCCCGCGGACCAGCGCCCGCCGAGAACCGCAACAGCCCCGCGCCTCGCAGCAACCTGGCGCGGCCTGTCACTCCGGCGGTGAAAAACAACGAAGCGGCGCCAATGAAGAACGCAGAAGCACCACGCGGGGCCGCTCCCCGGACCGAGACCGCTCGCCCGCAGAGCGAATCTCGCCCGCAAACTGAAGCTCGCCCGCGGACAGAAGCGCGTCCTCAAACGGAAGCGCGTCCTCAACCAAAGAGCCAGCCGAGGCCCCAAGCCAAGCCCAAGCCAGCTCCAAAGGAAGAGAAAGAAAAGAAGTAGCTGCGCCGCAGAATCGCCCAACGTCAGATGTTGGACGTCAGACCTGAGACCTCAGACCTCGGTACGACCAAGCCGAAGTCTGAGGTCTTAACGTCTGAATTGGAAGAGAATCTAAGGCCGGAAAGTTGGAAGCCCGCCACGAATCCATGTGGCGACAGCCGCCTCGGCTGTCGAAGCCCGGCGCCAAGGTCCAAAACTTCCTGACAGGTAAACTTCCTGACACGTATCGAACTGACCGCCCGCATTAATTCGTCACGACTATGTTCAATGTGGCCGCATCAGTTGTGCCGTAGGTCACAGTAACAGCGTATGTTGCGGCTGTAGAATTTTCACTCACAGAGCAGGTCTCTGGGGATACATCGCTATTTGTGCACTGAATCGTCCCCCCATTTGCCGGCTGCGACACCACCGTCCACGTGGACGCGGTTGTAAAGTCATACGTCGTGCCGCCGGAGACACCCTGTGCGACGAAGGTCGCTTGCGGGGTACCCGAAGCGTTCGCATTCCAAACCAGCGGGCTGGAACCGTCGGAGCAAGAAGTTGTGTCGCCAAATGTACCCATGCACACTTCGAAGCTGGTGAGGGTGCCCAGATACACAGTCGCAGAAGCCGTCCCGCTCAGGCCCTGCGCAGAGGCTGTTACTGTGGCGCTGCCTCCCGTGCCTACGCCCGTGGCCACGCCGGTGGTCGCGCCGATCGTCAGCACCGTGTTATCGCTGCTGGTCCACACCACACCGCTGGTAATCTGGCTCGTCCCGGTGTTGTTCGCATACGTTCCCCAGGCCTGTAAAGTCTGCGGCGTACCAACTTCGATCTGCGGGCTCGGAGGCTGGATCGTGATCGCCGTGAGACTATTCGGCGGGAAAAACCCCGTGCAGCTGACCCCAAAGGCCAGTGCAATCAGAACCGTGAAAGCAAGTGTCAACGCGAGTTTGCGCCCAGCCAGCATAAGCAATCGCCTCAGAGAAACTAATTTTAGCAGAATGCCCGGATCTTGCTCGATCTCCGATGGTACATGGTTTTACCGGCAGCCCGGCGCATTCTCGAACAAGGAGAACGACCCGCAATCCAAAACTTGCGCAGAATTTTACGGAAAGCCGGGCGGGCCAACCCAACCCGGGTGCCCCATTTTCTCGCGTACTTTGCAAGGAGCGGGGATTTTGACTTGGATGCTCGAAACCCGATTGTGATATATTGAATACAGGTATCGTAGCTGCTGCCTATGGCCACTTCCATACGACTTTCCTCAAAAGCCGAGCAACGCCTGGAGTACCTCGCCGCCCAAACCGGCCGTACCAAAGCCTTCTACCTGCGCCAGCTGATCGAGAACGGCCTGGACGATCTTGAGGACTACTATCTCGCCGCCGACGTTCTCGAGCGGGTCCGCAAAGGGGAAGAAAAGATTCAGTCCAGCGCGCAGGTGAGAAGCGACCTTGGCTTGGGTGATTGATTACGACGATTGATTACACCCAAACCGCCAGGAAACAACTGAAGAAGCTGGACAAACCGATGGCCCGGCGCATCCTCGATCTCATGGACGGGCGCGTTGCGAAGCAAGAGAACCCGCGCACACTCGGCAAGGCTCTGAGCGGTCCGCTAGGCACTCTGGGGCGCTACCGGATCGGTGATTATCGTGTGATCTGCGAAATCCAGCACTCAGCAGTAACTATTCTAGTGATTCGCATTGGCCACCGCGGCGAAGTTTACCGATGAAGTTCGCCTTCGCCCGTGAAAGACAGCGACCGGGTGCCCCATTTCTCGCGTCTTTTGCGAGAAGTGGGGATTTTGATTTCCGACTCCTCCACTCCTCCCGCCATGCCCGGTCGTAACGTTGCTCTCCCCACCCATCCCAACGGTATGATCGTGATGCTCCCCGTCAGCCTCACGAGAAACCAACGACGAAAGATCGCTAAGAAAGACTACCAACGAATTCATGTCTGACATCAAATGCATTGGCATCGCCACCGGTGGCGGGGACGCTCCCGGTCTCAACGCCGTCATCCGCGCCGCCACCAAATCCGCCATCCTGAGCCACGGCTGGAAAGTCATCGGCATCCCGGACGGCTTCGACGGCCTCATCTGGCCTGAGAAAGCCTTCGAACTCACGCTCGAGAAAGTCTCCGGCATTCTGCCCCGCGGAGGCACCATCCTCGGCACCACCAACCGCGGCGATCCGTTTCACTACAAGAGCGTGGTCCACGGCCGCGAAGTCACCCGCGACATTTCCGCGCACGTCATCAGCCACGCGCACAAGCTGGGCATCGACGCCATCATCAGCATTGGCGGCGACGGCTCGCAGAAAATCGCCTACGAGCTTTTCCAGAAGGGACTGAAGGTTGTCGGCGTTCCCAAGACCATCGACAACGATCTTTCCGCCACCGAAGTCACGTTCGGGTTCGACACCGCGCTGCACACCGTCACCGACGCGCTCGACAAAATCCACACCACCGCGGCCTCGCATCATCGCGTGATGGTGGTTGAAGTCATGGGACGCGATTGCGGCTGGATCGCTCTCGAAGCCGGCATCGCCGGCGGCGCGCACGTGATTCTGATTCCGGAAATTCCTTTCACCGTCGCGCACGTCTGCAAGCTCATTGCCGCCCGCGAAAAGCAGGGCAAGTACTTCACCATTGTGGTGGTCGCCGAAGGCGTGAAACTTCCGCCGGAACTGAAAGAAAACCGCCGCGTCGATTCCGTCGCCAACCTGATCGGCAACGCCATCGCTCGCGGCTCCGGCAAGGAAGTGCGCATCAGCGTGCTTGGCCACATCCAGCGCGGAGGCACGCCCTCACCCTTCGACCGCATCCTCGCCACCCGCTTCGGCGTAGCCGCCGTCGACCTGATCGCCGCCGGTGGCTTCGGCATGATGGTCGCCCTGCGCGGCGAGTCGGTGGTCTCCGTCGACATCGCCCACGCCATCGGCCATTTAAAGTCAGTGAATCCGAATGGCGAAGTAGTACGCACCGCCAGAGCCATCGGCATCGGCTTCGGCGACTGAAGGTCGGGCTTCGGGCTTCAGCTTTCGGGCTTCAGCAAAGCCCCGCGGAACCCATCCCATTCGATTTCGGGCGGCGCAGCGCTTCCAGCGCTGCGACAGTGGCACTCTCCGGGTTGCGGCTTTAGCCGCCGAGGCGCGCTTTTACCGCAAGAAATCGAATCGACGACGATCATCCGTTGTAAGATATTTGTAAGTTCAAGCACCCGCCGATGAAACGCATCGCCACATTCCTGCTCCTGCTCGCCATCACTCCCGCATGGTCGCTGCCGAGCAAACCGGAGAACAAAAGCATCGGAGAAAATGGCCGCGAGGCCCGCAAAGCGGCCAAGCAGTATCAAAAATATTCGAGGAAGGCGGGACGGAAGCAACTGAAGGCGATTAAGAAGTCCCAGAAGGCCCAACGCAAAGCGGCCAAGCGCGCGCAACACCGCACCCGCTAGCCCTCCGCCCGCGGAGCCGGTCGTACAACCTGTTACGCGATCACTTCAAGCCACAACCCCAGCCTGCATTTGCGCACTACCGTGCGTGCAAACCACGTGAAAAAAAATGGCGGCCCCTTTCGCGGGCCGCCCATGGAGACGATGCGTCCTTACACAGCTTGCAGGACGTTATGCGAAGTCGAGACGACCGTCTCGAACGTCTGAACTTTCGGCATTCCGTCGATCAGCTTGCCAAACGTCCGCAACACTTCCGGATAGGTGTTCGTGTTGTAAGCATCGGCGTTGGCCTTGTTCTCCCAGAGACTGATTGAGACCGTCTCCTGGCTGTTGGGGTTCGACAGGGTGATCTGTTCCTTGAAGCCCTTCTGCTTGCGGAGCAAGGGAAGAATTTCGTTTTCAAACGTGCGCATATAGTCAGACTGCGAATTCGATTTCAGATAAAAAGAGACATTGCGTGCAAACATAGTGAAACCTCCATAAGTTAGAGTCGCTAAGAGGGGATAACTTCAGATGGGCTGACTTAGTTTCAGGGAACCTGAAAGAGGAGGCGAATGCTCGCTCACTCGCTTCTACTGGTGCACTTAGCTGGCCTTCCGCGCCGGCGCGCCGCAACTCATTGCATCCACAGGTCTGCCAGGAGATCGTGCAAGTCAGCGCCTAACGCTGCATCGTGTACTTTTGGCCGAAAGCGGGCACAAACGGCAATCCTTGCAATGAAGGCGCGGCGGGAACATTCGTTCGCTTCGCCACGTATATCCAATGTGCTGGCAGCACCCGGGAGAGGCATTTTCGATGAAAAACATCTTCGCTGTGGCAAGACTGCTGTTGCTGTTCCCGTTGCTCGGGTTGAGCGGCATGCGCGCCAACGCTCAGGCGGTCCCGCCGCTCGAAAGCATTCATTCCCAGGCGGAGCTCGACAAAGCCATCGCCACGCTCGATTCCTCCCTTTTCGATGCCTATAACCGCTGCGATCTGGAAAAGTTCGCCTCATTCTTCGTCGACGATGTGGAGTTTTATCACGATCAGGGCGGAGTCACCCTCGGCAAAGCCGCTTTGACCGACGCCATCAAGAAGAATATCTGCGGCAAAGTGACCCGCGAGCTGGTTCCCGGCACCATGCAGGTCTACCCCATGAAGGGCTACGGCGCCGTGGAGATGGGTGTTCACCGCTTCCACCACCCCGGGCATGAAGATACCGAAGGAGTCGGCGAAGCCAAGTTCATCCACCTGTGGCAGTACAAAGATGGCGCGTGGAAAATTACCCGCGTCATCAGCTACGACCACCACGCCGCGGCCAAGTAACGAGCTCGCCGGCGCTGTCGGATGGCTTCTTTCCCGTCGGACCTCTGCCAGCTTGAGGCGCACATCATGCAACCCTTGGAGATGTAACATATATCTGATACCTCAACTATGCGCACTGTTTTCGACATCTTCGCGCAAATCTTCCGCAACCTCTGGGCCCATAAGCTGCGCTCGTTCCTCACCATGTTCGGCATTGCCTGGGGAGTGGGATCGTTACTGCTGCTGGTGGGCGTCGGCGAAGGCTTCCGCTCCGGCAACAAGCGCGAAATGGCCGAGTTCGGCCGGGACATCATGTTTATCTTTCCCGGCCGCGCCCCCGCCGTAGCAGGCAGCATGAATTCCGCCCGCTCCTATCTGCTCACCTACCAGGACTACCTGGATATTCGCAACGAAGCTCCCCACGTCCGCAATGCCTGCCCCTTGCTCTCGCGCACCGATCTGCATGAGGTAAGCGAATTCGCCAGCGCCGGCGTCGAGATCGTGGGCGTGGAGCCGCAGCTCAACGAGATCAGTTATCTTCCCCTCAAAGATGGCCGCTGGCTGGATCCAATGGACGACGCGCAACGGCGCAACGTGATCGTCCTCGGCAGTGAACTGCAGAAGACCCTGTTCCCCGGGCGCCCGTCGGTGGGCGCATTCGTATTGATAAACGGCCTGCGGTTCGAAGTCATCGGCAGCACGCCGCATCTCGGCCGCGGCGACAACACCTGGCTCAATATGCGCGGCTACATCCCGTTCCAGGTGATGGCCACCTACTTTCCGATCAAGGGAGACAGCCACCAGAACTCCATTTCCTACATCGAATACCAGCCGACCGTCACCGCGGACCACCTGCTGGCTCAGAAGGAAGTCAACAAGATTGTGGCCCGCAATCACGACTTCGACGCCAGCGACGAAAACTCCTTCGACGAGTGGGATTCCATCCAGTCCTCAAAAATGGTGGGAACCATTTTCGACGTCATGAACTTGTTCCTGGGCGCGGTGGGCATGGTCACGCTGGCGCTGGGCGCCATCGGCGTCATCAACATCATGCTGGTCGCAGTCAGCGAGCGCACTCATGAAATCGGATTGCGCAAGGCCCTGGGCGCAACCAACCGCAGCATCCTGTTTCATTTTTTTCTCGAAGGCCTGCTGCTCACACTGACCAGCGGCCTGCTCGGCATGGGCATGGCCGCCGGCCTAATGGCAATGATGGGCTCGTTTCATGGACCGGGCGGATTCGATCCGCCAAAACTCGTGCCCATGTCCGCTTTGCTCGCCATCGGCAGCCTGACTCTGGCCGGAGTAGTCGCCGGCCTCTATCCCGCGCGCAAAGCCGCCATGCTGCAACCCGTGGAAGCGCTGCGGCAGGAGTGATCGCGACAGCAGAAAACGCAATAAGACTGAAACGACAACAATAATTAACCCTGACCCAATATGTTTCGTGATCTTCTCCAGGAAGCCTACGGCGCGATGCGGCACAATCGCCGCCGCACTGCGCTCACCATGCTGGGCATGGCCTGGGGCATCGCGACCGTAGTCATGCTGCTCGCTTATGGCGACGGTTTCGGTCAGGCCTGCGCCAACATCTTCGCCAACTTCGGAACCAAGCTCGTCATCGTGGTCCCGGGCCGCACATCGATGCAGGCCGGTGGGCAGAAAGCCGGAGTCCTCGTCCGCTTCACCGAGGACGACATCGACACGCTCACTGCCAACCTGCCCCAAATCAGCCGCATCACTCCCGAAGTCAGCAAGCAAGCCAACATCCAGTACGACACCCGGGTGTTCACCTGGGCCGTCACCGGCAACGATCCCGACGTGATGGAGATCCGCTCCCTCAAGCTGGCGCAGGGCCGCTTCTATAACATGGAAGACCAGGTGCAACGCGCCCGCGTCGCCGTCATCGGTTCCGAAGCCAAAGAAAAACTATTCTCCGGGCGCAACGCTCTCGGCGAGCACGTCCGCGTCGACGGCCTCAGCTTCGAAGTCATCGGCATCCTCAAAGCCAAAATGCAGGAAGGCAACGACGATATCAATCGCGTGCTCTACGTCCCCTTCACCACCATGGGCGACTTGAAGAATACCCATTACCTCGATTCCATCTGGTTCACCTACCAGACTCCCCAGTACCAATCCCTGGAACAATCGGTTCGCACCATCATGGCGACGGAGCATAGATTCAACCAGACCGACCGCCAGGCCGTGCGCGTGTTCAACCTCATGATGCAAGTCCATCAGTTCGAGATCATTACTCTTGGGCTCAAGGTTCTGATGGGTTTCATCGGCACGCTCACCCTTGGCATCGGCGGCGTCGGCCTCATGAACATCATGCTGGTTTCGGTGACTCAGCGCACCCGCGAGATTGGCGTGCAGAAGGCGCTGGGCGCGCCCCGCCGCTACATCCTGATGCAGTTCCTCGCCGAAGCGCTCACCATCACTTTCCTCGGCGGCGTGCTGGGAGTGATCCTGGCTTACGTGGTCGCGCTCTCCGTGGGCCGGCTCACCTTATACAGCGCCTTCGCCAAAAACGGAGAAGCCGGCGACATCCGCCTGATCATCGCTCCCAGCACCCTGATCGCCTCCACGTTGATTCTCGGCCTCGTAGGATTAGTCAGCGGCATGATCCCAGCCTTCCGCGCCTCGCGCCTCGATCCCATCGAAGCCCTGCGCCACGAATAGCCTGCAAGCAGGAGCGTTCGCGTACGCGATGTCATCCCGAACGGGGCCGAAGGCGCCGTGAGGGACCTAACGAAGCGAATGAAGTGGCACAAACGCGGGCGGGATCCGTCACGGTGCCTGCAGTCACGGTGCGTGCGGCGGAGGCGGGTCCCCTCTACGGCAGGGACGATATAGCCAGACGTAAGGTCCCTCACCGCGCCTTCGGCCCCGCTCGAGATGACATCACACAAGCACTACAGCGCAAGCACTACATTATGATCGGATGAATTAATACTTGGAGGAATAAATGGAACAGCGCGTGAGCCTGATCACTCTGGGCGTTGCAGATTTAAAGCGCAGCCGCGAATTCTACGAGCGCCTGGGATGGCGCAGATCCATGGCCAACACGGAAGGCGTCGTATTTTTCCAGGCCGGCGGCATGGCCCTGGCGCTCTATCCCCGGCACGAACTCGCCAAGGACGCAAATGTCTCCGCCCACGGCGACGGCTTCAGCGGAATCTCGCTGGCCTACAACGCCCGCACTCGCGCGGAAGTCGACTCGGTGCTCCGCGAAGCCGAAGCCGCCGGCGCAAAACTCGTCAAGCCCGCCCAGGAAGCGTTTTGGGGCGGCTATTCCGGCTACTTCGCCGATCCCGACGGATTTCTCTGGGAAGTCGCCTGGAATCCATCCTTCCCAATCGCCGCGGACGGAAGCATCCGCCTTCCCGAATAACCAGCACTTCTCCGGGTGCCCCATTTCTCGCGTCCTTTGCGAGAAGTGGGGCTTTTCGACTTTGACTCTGCCTCTGACCTTGGCCTAAAGATTTCATCAGAACGATGTCATCAGCAGGATGTCATTCGCTGCGACCAGCCAATGTCGTTATGCCGCCGGTACTTTGCCAGGAGTAAATTCTAAGTCGTTGATTCTGCGCGGATCACACGTAAGTTGTTGATTCCCGGTGGAGCGCGTTATGTTAGCTTAAAGCTAACTTCTCAATCAGGGGCGATTTGGGGCAGGTTTACTTGTCGGACGAAGCTCAACCCGTCCCTGTCACTCGAACGCGTCCAGCGAGCCTGCAAACGCAATTACGGGGTATTCCACGCGGGCTGCCGCGCGTGATTTTCGGGGTGGGTAAACTGCGTTCCCGTAGAATCAATCACTTCCACGCAGGCTCAACAACTTAGCCAGAAGTGAAGTCGGAAACAGCCGTCACACAAAGAGCAACGCTTTGCGCTGGGGACCATTTGAGTTCTTGTCCAGCGCAACTTTCGAAAACGCTCAGATCGAGATGTTTCGCCAATTTGACCGGGCGGCATTGCAAAATCCTGGATCTTGACGAGGCCCGCTGCAGGGTGTGCAATGCCCAGGGTCTATGAAAATGAACAAGGAGAACCGATGAGGCGATTCCTGAGTGTTTGCTTGCTTGCAGGCTGCGGGATAATCTCGGTCCTGGCGGCGTCTCACTCTCCGCAGAGCACTCCGCAGAGCACTTCAATGGCAGGCGACCGGGCGAATGCTTCGAAAGCAACCATCGAGGGCCTGGTTCGGGATGTTGCCTGTCCTATTCAGAACCTGGATGGAACTGCGACTGAGCTAAGCCTTAAATGCGTGAGGGACTGCGTGAGGGGTGGTTCGCCGCTGGTTATTCTGACCAAGGATGGTCACTTGTATTTTCCCATCTCCGCCAAAATGCCGGACACGGATCAGCGGCAGAAGCTGATGCCATTCGTTGGCAAATACGTGCGGGCTAGCGGAACCGTATTTGAGCGGATGGGCACGCGTGCGATTGTGATCACGGAAATTGCGGAGATGAAAGAGATCCACTTGACGATCGATGAGCAGTAACTCAGGCTCACAGAGAACAAAACGACTGGATGTTGTTGTGGGAGCGCGTCGACTGCTGTAACCCGTCGCGCCGACAACTCACTGCGAGAACCGGGTAGAATTGTTGCTCTCATGGCATTCCGATTCGAGTTCGACCCGGTCAACAGGATCCTGCTGGCCCGGTTCGAGGGTCAGCTGACGAATGAAGCTGCGGAGGAATACCATAACGCCCTCGGCAAAAATTGGAGGGCGACCGACGCCCGCGCGGGCATCTGGGACCTTTCCGGCGTGGCCGACTTTGCCGTGGCCGCCGATTTCCTGCGCACCCTGGCAAAGCGCAAACCCATCACGCCGGGCTTAACCGACCATCCCCGTTTCATCGTAGTTCCGGTGACGGCTGGGTACGGCTTGATGCGCATGTTCCAGATCGCGGGAGAGTCCACACGGCCTCTGCTGCATGTCGTGCGCACCGTCGACGAAGCGCTCAGCGCCCTCGGCGCTCAATCCCCCCGCTTCGAACCTTTGGAGTAACCGCACAGGCTGGTGGACTCGGGAATCCGCCGGAAACACGTCAGCCAGCAGCCTTGAACTTCGCGACGATCGCCGTGATGTCGTCGTGTTGTTCCTGAAAACTGAATCGCCGAACACCGTCCACGATCGCGGCCAGCAAAGCCTGGCACGGCAGGTCGCGATGTTGCTGCAGCGATTCAATCAGGCAGCGCTCGCCAAATTCTTCTCCGCGCTCGTTGCTGGCTTCGGTGATGCCATCGGTGTAAAGCGCGAGCACGTCGCCGGGAGAGAGTTGCTGCTCGCGCATCGAGCAATTCCACTCTCTGAAAAGTCCGAGCAGGGTGCTGGTGGACTCGAGCCGATCCACTTTGCCGTCGCTTCTTACCAACAGACCTGACAAATGGCCGCAATTGACGTAGCGCAGCCGCTGCGCCGCTTCGTCGTATTCGGCAAACAAAAGCGAGGCATAAGCACTGTCGCCGGTGTTGTCATAGAAGAGGCGGTTCACCGAGCGGAGCAACTCCTCGGGCTGCTCGAAGGCCAGCGCCGACTGGCTGCGCAAGCTGGCCTGCAGATTCGCCATCAGCAGAGCGGCGGCGATCCCCTTGCCGGAAACATCGCCGATGATCAACCCCAGCCGCTGCGGCCCGAGATTCAGGAAGTCGAAATAATCCCCTCCCACCTGGCGCGCCTGCACGCAGATACCGGCGTACTCCAGGGTTTTCAATTCCGGCTGAATCTGGGGAAACAAACGCGCCTGCACCTGGCGCGCGATTTCCAGTTCCTGGGCGGTGCGGCGTTCGGATTCGAGTTTCTCGGCGTGCGCCCGCCGGCGCGACTCCAGGCTTTGCTTCACCTCGTCGAACCCTTCCAGGCCAAACGCGTTCCCGTCCGGATCCTCGAAGCGCGCATAGGTGCCGCCCCACCCCGGCGTCTCCGGAGCAGTCGAGAAACGAACGCCGCGCTCGCTCCATTCTTTGTACTTGGCGTCGACATCTTCGGTCATGAACAGGACCCAGCGGTAGCCGCCAATCAGTTTGTATTCCGGCGCGTCGGGCTTGGGTTCAACCAGCGCGAGGTTCGCGCTGCCGTCGGGAGGCGCAACTTCAATCCAGCGTTCGCCGGTGGGAAGGCGTTGCTCCGTGATGAGCTCGAAGCCCAATTGTTCGAGGTAGAACCGCTTACTCACTTCCAGATCGCGAACGAAAACAACGATGTCCTGGATTGACAGGTAGGGTTCTTCGCGGCCCGGGCGAAGCACGGTGCGGTTCGCCCACGAGAGAAAGACGTCGCTGGCCATCGCCGTGAATTATAACGGGCGCGACAGGGGTTGAAGTCAGGCGATTACACGTTTGACCGCTGGTGGTTGAGTGTAAGGGGATTTATCGACAGGCATCCACCCCGCCCTCGTGAAAAGATTAAACTACTTCCAGTCCTGGGGATTGGGAGCACAGATGATGCAAAAACGGAGATTGGGGAAAGGCGGTCGCTTTTCTGTTTCTCGCCGACGTCGTGACTAACTGAGGGTGCCCCGGTCTTCGCGGTTTTCGAAGGCCGGGGATTTCGGCTGCCGGTGGCTTGAGTTTGGGGCGGGCGTATTGTCTGGTATCTTCCAGGTCCGTGGTATCCCACCCTTCGAAAATCGCGAAGGGGAAGATGCGAACCACGCCCCTAAAGCAAAAGCCCCGAGATTCACTCGGGGCTTAAAAGTACAGGACGCTGTTTGCCAAACACCATCCATCATAGAGAAGTCAGGTCTGTTGTCAAGCTACTTCGGTAAAGTCGAGTGACGCGAGGAGGGCAAGGGAGTTGAACCCTAGTGGCTGAAAAGCCACTCGACTGTTTGGCAAACAGCGTCCAGTACCCACTGGCAACACCCTCCTAAACGCCGCCCGTCGCTAACAATTGTATGGGCGCGCGCACCTGCACAACCAGACAAACAAGCAACATTTTGGCACCACATACCGATTTGAGAATACGAAGATCGCTAACAAAACAAGAAGGCACGGCCGAAGCCGTGCCTTGTTAACGCTGCTAGGGGTCCTTCGACTGCGTGAGGCGATTCGCATTCGCGAATCGCCTCACTTCGCTCAGGATGACAACCCCTAGCTCTTAGTCCTTCACTCCATCCATAAACGCCCGCAGCTTTCGCGATCTCGACGGATGGCGAAGCTTGCGCAGCGCTTTGGCTTCGATCTGGCGGATGCGTTCGCGGGTTACGGCGAAGCTTTGGCCGACTTCTTCCAGAGTGTGCTCGCTGCCGTCTTCGAGGCCGAAACGCATCTTGATTACTTTTTCTTCGCGTGGGGTCAGCGTGCGCAGGACTTGTCCGGTCTGGTCCTTGAGGTTCACGTTGATCACGGCTTCGGCCGGTGATACTACGGCGCGGTCTTCGATGAAGTCGCCGAGATGCGAATCTTCCTCTTCGCCGATCGGCGTTTCGAGAGAGATGGGTTCCTGCGCGATCTTCAAAACTTTCCGCACTTTCGCCACCGGAATATCCATGCGCTTGGCGATTTCTTCCGACGTTGGCTCGCGTCCCAGTTCCTGCACCAGCTGACGAGAAGTTCGTATCAGCTTGTTGATGGTTTCGATCATGTGCACCGGGATGCGAATGGTACGCGCCTGATCGGCGATGGCACGGGTAATGGCCTGCCGAATCCACCACGTGGCATACGTGGAAAATTTATAGCCACGGCGGTATTCGAATTTGTCCACGGCTTTCATCAGGCCGATGTTGCCTTCCTGAATCAGGTCGAGGAACTGCAGTCCGCGGTTGGTGTATTTCTTGGCGATGGAAACCACCAGGCGGAGGTTGGCCTCGATCAGCTCGCGCTTGGCCTGCTCCGCGTCCATGTCGCCCTGGATGATCTCGCGCTGAGTGCGCTTGAGCTCCGGAAACGACACGCCAGTTTCCAGTTCCAGCTTTTCCACTTCGCCGCGAACGGCGCGCGACTGCCGCCGGTATTCTTTTTTCTGCTCTTCGCTGCGAGTGGCGTCGGCCTTGCGCTCGAGATTTTGCGACTGGCGATCGAGCGAGCGCATGCCGTCGACCATCTTGTTGAGGCGGTCGATGAGCCGTTTGCGTTCCGCGTTGGTGAAGCCCAGCTTGCGCACCGCCTGCGACACGCGAACAATCGCGCGGGCAAAGTTCCGGCGCGCGCGGCGGTGATCCTTGGGACGCTTCTTCTGCGAAGTTGCTACGTATTTTTCTTCGACGACGGTGACCTTTTTGTAGAGCTTGGCCATGGCGTCGATCTTGCCGGTGAACTCATTCAGGCGATTCTGCAGGATTTCGTCGGTGATCTCTTCTTCGTCGAAGGTGACCACTTCCTTGATCGAGCGCACGCCCTTCTTGAGGTCTTCGCCCATGGCCAGCAGTTCCCGGATGACGATGGGAGACCGCGACAAGGCCTTGAGCACGCGGATTTGACCGCGCTCGATGCGCTTGGCGATTTCCACTTCGCCTTCGCGCGTGAGCAGCGGCACGGTCCCCATCTCGCGCAGATACATGCGCACAGGGTCGTTGGTTTTTTCCAGAGCTCCGGGGGTGAGGTCGAGTTCGACGTCCTCGGAGCCTTCTTCTGCATCCTCGAATTTTTTATCGAGCGCGGCGGCGGAAGGCGACTTGGGGCCTTCCAGCACGTCGATTCCTTGCGTACCAATCGTGGTCAGCAGATCGTCAAGGTCGTCGGGACTGTGCACGTCATGCGGTATGAGGTCGTTGACCTGGTCATACGTGAGATATCCCTTCTCTTTGCCGGTGTCGATCAGCTTTTTAATGTCCTCGTATTTGTCGTCAAGAGCCAAGAAGTATCCTTCAACTACTCAATTCGCTCGCCGAGAGCGTTGTGGTAAAGTTTCCGTAAGGGTGGGACTGGGATGTTGCGGGATTGTGCCTAGCACAAACTTACAGAGTTTAGCACATAAGTGCTGCCGCGTCTATCAGTTGCCCGCTATCGATCCCCGTACCCCGTCCCTTACCTGCCGCTATCTCTAACTCTGCTAAATACTTAGATGGTCTGGAACGTCTTTTTGTTTCATGCGTTTTCGGTGTTTCCGCGTCAATGTTTTCAGGCCGCCGGGGCCGATCCTCCGTCGCCGAGGCCGCTTCCCTGACCACGATCGCGCAGGGCGCGGCTCAGGCGCTCGAGTTCGCGGAGGAGCAGGTTGCGCTGCTGATCATCGCTGCCGCTCCTTGAGGATTCCAGCTCGCGCCGGACTTGTTCGACGCGGCGCTTGATGTGAATCTTCTGCAGCGCGCGCACGGCGCGGTCCAACAGTTCGGCGGTCAGGATCTCGTCTTCTTTCAACAAGATCGTGGCCAGCATACGCCGATCGGCCTCGGCTTGGGGCACTTCCATTACATCGGCAATTTCCGCCCCGGCATTGAGCAGGGCATCGGCCAAGGCCTCGGTGGCGAGGCCACGGTGCAGGGCTTCGTTTTGCAGGACGAAGCGGGCCTGGCGGGCGGGGTCGAATTCTTCTTGCTTGTCAAACCATGCCCCGTCGCGGGCGGAGACATGTCCTTCTCCGGGCTGCATTTGGCGGGCGGAGGCCAGGGCGCGGATCAGGATGCGTTCGGCGTCGGTGACTTGGGCTTCCGCCGGGGCCTTGACTGCTGCAGCCGATCGGGTGGCGGCGACGTGCTTCAGCTCCTGCCGCAATACGCCCGAATCGATGCCGAGTTTCTGCGCGATTTCCTGCGCCAGTTCGTCGCGAATGATGCGGCTGGGCACGCGTTGGATGTGGGGCAACAGATGATTCACGGCCTGCTTTTTGCCTTCGCCGGTGCGCACGGGGAATTGCGCGCGGGCGCGTTCGATGAGGTAGTCGAAATATTTTTGCGAAGTTTTCAGCGCGGCGGCGTAGGCGTCTTTGCCTTTGCGGCGGATGTAGAGATCGGGATCGAAACCCTGCTCCAGCGTTAGGACTTTAATTTGGAATTCTTCTTCTACCAGCAGGCCAAGCGTGCGGTCGGTGGCTTTCGCGCCGGCGGTGTCGGGATCGAAGTTGACGACTACATTCTTGCTGAAACGGCCGAGGAGCTTGGCTTGCAGCTCGGTGAAGGCGGTGCCGGAACTGGCGATGACGTTGTGGAATCCGGCGGCGTAGACGGAGATGCAATCCATTTGGCCTTCGACCAGGATGGCGTAGTCGAATTTGCGGACCCATTCTTTGGCCAGGTCGAGGTTGAAGAGGACTTTGCCTTTGGAATAGATCGGCGTTTCCGGCGAGTTCAGATATTTTGGGCCGGCTTTTTCGTCGGTGGCGAGAGTGCGTCCGGTGAAGGCGATGATTTTTCCGGCTTCGCTGGTGATGGGGAACATGACGCGGTTGCGGAACTTGGAGTAGATCGCTAGTTGCGAGTCCCGAGTCCCGAGTCCCGAGCGGGTCGTTGGTCCCTTCGCTTCGCTCAGGGCAGGCTGAAAACGGTCGTTGGTCGTTGGCTCAGCCTCCCGGTCGTCCCGGGCGGAGTTCATGGGTCCTGGGCTCTGCTCAGGACTCGGAACTCGGGACTCGGGACTCGCTTCCTTCCAGGAGAACAGGCCGCTTTCGCGGAGCATCTCTTCGTTGAATTCGGTTTTCAGGCGGTCGCGGAGGAGGAAGCCGGAATCGGGGGCGTAGCCGATGCGGAAGCGGGCGATGGTGGCTTCGTCGAGGCCGCGGCCCAGGAGATATTCGCGGGCGCGCGCGCCTTCGGGGCGCTTGAGGCATTCCTGAAAAAATGCGGAGGCGTGCTCGTGGACGTCGAGCAACTGGCCGCGCAGGCGGGCTTCTTTGGCTTCGCCTGGAGTCGAATAACTCGCCTTGGGCAACGGGATGTTTAGCTTTTGCGCCACCATCCGCACGGCTTCGGGGAAGGTGATGTTTTCGATTTTCTGGACGAAGCTGAAGACGTCGCCGGAGACGCCGCAGCCGAAGCAGTGAAAAAACTGGCGCGTGGCATGGACGGAGAACGATGCGGTCTTCTCGCCGTGGAATGGGCACAGGCCGGAGAAATTTTGCGCGCCCGCCTTCTTCAGCTTGACGTAGTCGCCGATGATGCGGACGATATCCGCCTGCTGTTTGACCGTGTACGCGAAGTCGCCGGGGTTCGCCATGGGTGAGAGACACTTCTCCGTGGGAATTGTGAGCTAGAAAGGGGCTGTATGGAATATACCGGACACGGATTGTTGTGGAGAAGCTGTGGGAATCGGGTGTTAGCGGTTGATGGCTTAGGGAAAACCGGATTTATCCTTTTGTCATGCTGAGCGAAGGGCGGCCGTTCGCAAAGCGAATGGCCGGACGCAGTCGAAGCATCCCTGCGATCTAGACGAGCCCTGCGGGTTTGTGGGGGTTTGGCGGCTGCCGGTCCTTAACACAAGCAGTGCCTTGCACGACGCCAGCGACAGGTTCGGGAGTAGGGATGCTTCGACTGCGCCGGGACGGTCGTTCCGACCGTCCCGGCTCCGCTCAGCATGACAAGACACCGAGTGTTTCATCGCAATCTCTCAGCTGCTCTTCTTCATCCACGGATACCATTCCGCGGCCAGGTCGAGCCAGTGCGGGTTTCGCGCCTCGATCAGGGCGATCTTCTTTGCGCGGGACCAGCCCTTTAACTGCTTTTCGCGTGCGATTGCGAAATGCACATCGTCGAAGGACGCCCAGTAGAGGAGGCGTTCTACGTCGTATTTGCTGGTGAAGCCTTCCAGTTCGTGGAATTTGTGCTGGAAGATGCGTTGGTGGAGATTGCCGGTGAAACCGACGTAGAGAGTGCCTGTCGGGCTGGCCATGATGTAGACGCAGTAGCTTCGGCGCTCGCGGGGCATGGGTGAGGGTAGGGATGCTTCGGCTGCGTAGGACCGTCCTTCGGACGATCCTGCTTCTCTCAGCATGACAAGAGTATGAGGGTGGGTGACGGGAAAAGGCTGTGATTTGCGTCACATCGCAGCGAGTGTCGCTCCCAGATTGGAACTTGCGGGCTGGCTCCGATATATGCAGTGTAGCTCCGCCGCTCGCTGAGTGACGGGTAAGGTAGGGATGCTTCGACTGCGTGTGGCCATTCGCTTCGCGAATGGACACACTTCGCTCAGCATGACAGTTTCGTTCCTACTTACAGGCGCAGCTCTACTACTGTGGCGCCGGCGCCGCCTTCGTTTTGGGGGGGCTCGGCTACGGATTCTACGTGGGGATGCTGCTGGAGGAGCTGGCGGAGGGCTTTGCGGAGGATGCCCATGCCGCTGCCGTGGACTACGCGGACGCGGGGGAGGCCGGCCAGGAAGGCGCGGTCGACGAAGCGTTCGACTTCGCGGGCGGCGTCGTCGACGGTGCGGCCGATTACGTTGATTTCGGTGGGGACGTTGGCGGACTCGCTTTCGTTGTTCAGCGATACTGAGATGCCGCGGGCGCGGGCGGCTTTCACGGGAGAGTCGGTGGGGGCGGGCTGGGCGGGGGTCAGGACGGCGGCTACATCGTCACGGGCGATTTTCATTTTCATGGCGCCGATTTGCACTTCGAAATTGTTGTCATCGATCTTGCGCATGATTCTTGCGGGACGGCCGGTGGACTTCAGCTTGACGGTGTCGCCGACGGAAACATATTTCACGACCTGCGGCTGGGCGTTGGGATCGCCCTGATCGGCGCCGGTGGAGTGAGCGACTACGGTGGAATCGAATTGCTCGCGGAATTCTCGGCGCAGTTTGGCGACGCGGCGGTCGGCGTCTTTTGAGATCTTTTGCGCGGCGGCGCGGTCCTGGATGGCGTTTACGGCTTCGCGGGTTTGATATTCGAAGTCGCGGAGGACGCTTTCGAGTTTTGTTTCCATCTCGCGGATTTTTGCCTGCTGGTCTTTCTTGCCTTCGGCGGCGAGGCGCGCTTTCTCGCGGTCGAGTTCCTGTTCACGAGTCTTCAGACGGAGCTGATCGTTTTCCGCTTCGCGCAGATCCGCGTGGAGGCGATCGAGAAATTCGCCGACGTTGCGAGTCTGAGACCCGAGACGTGAGCGGGCTGCGTCGATGATCGCGGGATTCAGGCCGAGGCGCTGCGCGATGTTGATTCCGGCGGAGGCGCCGGGGACGCCGACTTTCAATTCGTAGGTGGGCTGGAGCGTGGACTCGTTGAAGCCGACTGAGGCGTTCAATGCGCCGGGAGTATTTGCGCCGTAAACTTTCAGCGAGGTGTGATGCGTAGAGATGACGGCCAGACAGCCGATGCGGAGGAAATATCCGGCGATGGCGACTGCGAGTGCGGCGCCTTCTTCGGGATCGGTGGCCGAACCTAGCTCGTCGAGCAGGACTAGCGAGTGGGGCGTTGCCGTACGGGAGATGAGATCGATGTTGGTGACGTGGGCGGAGAAGGTGGAAAGATTCTGCTCGATGGATTGATAGTCGCCGATGTCGGCTAGCACGGCGTCGAAGACGGGGAGATCGGCGCGATCGGCGGGGACGGGGATTCCGGATTGCGCCATGAGGGCGAGGAGGCCGACGGTTTTCAGAGTGACGGTTTTGCCGCCGGTGTTGGGGCCGGTGATGACCAGCTGGCGGGTGGGGGTTTCGAGTTCTATGGTGACCGGGACTATGGGGATGCCCTTTAGCTTTAAGTTATGCTCCAGCAAAGGGTGGCGGGCATTGTGCAGGAGGAGGTGGGGTGGTTCGTTGGTGGTTAGTTCATTGGTGGTTGCGGGGAAATCCCCACTCAAGCCAAAGGCGGGCTTGAATGGGGCACCCATGCCGAGTGGGCCGCTCAGAGTTACGGAGACGCAGTTGTAGTCTTCGGCGAAGCGGGATTTCGCGAATTGCAGTTCCAGTTCGCAGAGAACTTTTTCTGCGGCTTGGATTGAGTCGGAGTGTTCGCCGATTTGGCGGGTCATTTCCTGGAGGATGCGGTGAATCTCGGCGAGCTCTTCGTCGAGGAGGCGAACGAGTTCGTTGTTCTGTTCGATGGTTTCGAGGGGCTCGACGTAGACGGTTTGGCCGCTGGAGCTGGCGCCGTGAACCACGCCCTGGACGCGGCGTTTCTGCTCGACTTTGATGGGGATGACGAAGCGTTCGCCGCGGATGGAGATCAGTTCGTCCTGCACGGTGCCGCCTTCGGCGAGACGGCGGAGGTATCCGCGGAGGGATTCCTGGATGGTGCGGCGCTGTCTTTCGATTTCGCGGCGGATGCGGGTGAGTTCGGGGGAAGCGTGATCTTCGAGTGTGCCGTCGGGCTGAATTTTGTTGCGGAAGAAGCGGAGGAATTCGTTGAAGTCGGCGAGCTGGGCGGAGAGTGTGGTCACGGCGCGCCAGTCGCGCTTCATGCTGGCGGGGGGATGCAGAGAGATCTCGCGCCATTCGGCGGCGCGGTCGACGATGAGGACGACGTCACGAATTTCGGTGGTTTCGAGAATAGCTCCTAGGATGCGGGATTTCTGGACGAGCTGGGAGGTGGGGAGCAGGCCGGAAAATTCGAAGCGTCCGCCGACGCGGTGGAATTCGCGGATTTCGCTGGCGAGTTGGTGCTGGGATTCGATCCAAGCGCGGTCGGTGGAGGGAGCGAGAGCGGCGATGCGGGCCTGGCCGAGGGGCGAGGAAGCGTAGCCGCGCAGGAGGTCGAGGAGGGAATCGAACTCGAGGACGCGCGCGGAACTGTGGGTTAGGGCGGCGGGCATTGCAGTTTTTATGGTACAGGAAGGAGGGCGCGGGGACGTTGCAGGGGGGAGAAGCGGGGCAAAAGCTTTTAACCGCGAAGGTCGCAAAGGAAGGCCGCAAAGGACGCGAAGACTGCAACGGTTATGAGGTTGGTGGTGATGGATTTACTTGCGGAAGGGCGCGGGGACGGTGGAGAGAAGCGGGGCAAAAGCTTTTCACCGCGAAGGTCGCAGAGGAAGGCCGCAAAGGACGCGAAGACTGCAACGGTTATGAGGTTGGTGGTGATGGATTTACTTGCGGAAGGGCGCGGGGACGGTGGAGAGAAGCGGGGCAAAAGCTTTTCACCGCAGAGGTCGCAGAGGAAGGCCGCAGAGGACGCGGAGACTGCGACGGTTATGAGGTTGGTGGTGATGGATTTACTTGCGGAAGGGCGCGGGGACGGTGGAGAGAAGCGGGGCAAAAGCTTTTCACCGCAGAGGTCGCAGAGGAAGGCCGCAAAGGACGCGGAGACTGCGACGGTTATGAGGTTGGTGGTGATGGATTTACTTGCGGAAGGGGACGGGGACGATGGAGGGAAGCGGGGCAGGAGCTTTTCACCGCAGAGGTCGCAGAGGAAAGCCGCAAAGGACGCGGAGACTGCGACTTGGCCATGAGGTTGGTGGTGATGGCTTTTACTTGCGGGCACTCCACTGTGAGCGCTGGTTGCGGGAGCACGGCCGGACGGTCAGGCTTTGGCGGCTTCGGCTACTTGCGGGGTTACTGCGATGGCGGCGGGGAGACGGAGGATGAACAAGGCTCCGCCTTCGGGCTTGTTGTGGCAGGTGATTTGGCCGCTGTGATCCTGGACGACGCCCCAGGCGGCACTGAGGCCGAGGCCGGTGCCTTTGCCGACGGGCTTGGTGGTGTAGAAGGGATCGAATACGCGATCTAATTCGCGGATGCCGGGACCGGTATCAGAGAACTGGATTACGGCGTCGGAGCCATGGCGGAGCGCGGTGATGGCGAGGGAGCCGCCGCCGACTTCGGCGAGAGCGTCCACGGCGTTTTCCATGATCTCGTGAAAGGCCTGGAACAATTGGTTGGCGTTTCCGGCGACGCGCGGCAACTCGGGGTCGAGCGAAACGGAGACTTTGATGCGGTCCGAGGAATGCTTGGCTTCCAGCATTTGGGCGCAACGTTGGAGCAGTGGGGCGAGATCGACCTTGATTCTCTCGCCGTGACTTTGCTGGGCAAAACTCAACAGGTTCGAGACCAGGTCGCGGGTGCGGCGGGCCTGATCGACGATTTTGCGAACCATGGCACCCTGCTCGGTGGAGAGGTGTTCGCGGGTCCAGAGCTGGTCGGAGTGAAACATGATGGCGGTCAGCGGATGGTCGATTTCACGGGCCGCGCCAGCGACGAGATCGGCGAGCGAAGCCAGTTTCTCCTTTTGCACAAGTTGAGTCTGCAACCGCTCCTGGTCGGCGTAAGCCTTGCGCGATTCGCGCAAAAGCCGCATCAATGCCTGGTCCTGGATGTATTGCCGCAGAAACACGAAGGCGCCCAGCACCAGCATGGCGGCCAGCACTGCGAACAGACGGAACGTCCGCGAGGCGGGGGGGGATTTGTCGAAGAGGAAAGTCCACAAACCCAGCGCGGGCAAGGAAAGAATTGCCAGCATGGCTAATTGCGGCGAAATGCTTCCCCAGGGCGATTTTTTGGGCGGAGCCTCGCTGGTGAGCGGCTGCTGGCGGGCAGCCAGACAGGCTGCGACCATCCAGGTAACCGAGCCGACGAGAGGGATGTCGTAGGGGCCTCCGGAATAATATGTCCCCGTGTTGACCGCCTTATCGAGCACGTAGGAGCCGAAGGCGTACAAAGCGTCGGCACCCAAAAGTTGCAGATAGAGCCGCTTCCAGGCCCCGGAGCTATTCCACGCGGCGAAGCCCAGAACGGCCAGCAGAAGAACTTTTTCCAGTTGGTAGAGGCCCTCGTAGTAATAGTCGTAAGCACGGACGTTCAGAACCACATACTGATGGGGAAAGACGATGAAGGCGTAGAGGAATATCCACCACACCAGCAGCATTAGAAAATTCAGGGTGCTGAGTTGAAAGCGCGACTCGGTTCGAGTGAGATCGGGGCGCCAGGCCATGGCGGCCATGATGGGCACAAGATGAAAAAACAGAATGATGTCGGCAAAGTAGGGATCGGGGACCTGCAGCCGGAGAATGGCCTCGTGATAGGCCCACGCTGCCTGGTTGCAGCTCCAAAGAAGGAACCCGAAGGCCAGGAGGCCCCAGAAACGGCGCTCTACGCGGGATTCAGAGCGAGCGTTGCCGAGCGTGACGGCTACGCCACTCAGCATAAGGAACAGGACGAAAATGTCACCAAACGCCGTGAGCCGGGGCCCGCGAGGGGCTACCACGGCCACGAGGGCATAGGCCAGCGTGATGCCAGCGGCTACGACATACCAACGGTTGCGGCGGAACAGATTCATCCGTTCTCAATTCTATGGCAGGTATTCGGCGTTCTGGGAGTTGAGCGAGGCTGGAAGGTTACTTTGGTTATACGCGGCGGGCTGGATTGAGTCAGGCGAGCGGAACCTCAGAGGCTAAAGGCCCAGATAGAAAATTGGAGCCTAATCGCAGCGCTGAAGCGCTGTGCCACCCAAGCCCGCCCAAGAACAAAGTCAAAGGCGACGGACAGGAGTGTCCGTCCTACACGGGCGGGGATGTTCTAGAATCATCATGCTCTAGAATCATGAGTCCCGGTGGTGCCTTATGGCCTTTCCTGTTACCCGCCTTCGCCGTCTCCGCCGTACGGGAGAACTTCGCAGTCTGGTGCGCGAAACCCGGCTCACGCCGGATGCGTTTGTTTATCCGCTGTTCGTTTGTCCGGGAGAGGGTGTGCGCAAGGAAGTTCGTTCGATGCCGGGTGTGTTCAACCTGTCAGTGGATGAGGCGGTGAAAGAAGCTGAGGAGGCGCATGCGCTGGGGGTGCCGGCGGTGATCCTGTTCGGGCTGCCGGAGAAAAAAGATGAAGTGGCCACCGGTGCGTGGGAAGAAGATGGGATTGTGCAGAGGGCCACGCGTGCCATGAAGCGGGAGGTCCCCGGGCTGATTGTGATGGGGGATGTTTGCCTCTGCGAATATATGTCGCACGGACACTGCGGGATTGTGATGGGGACGGCGATTCCGCAATCGTCTATCGCGCAGTCGTCTATTACGCAGTCTCTGGGCGCGGCGGTTCGGGACGCCCTGACACCGTCACAGCGGGTGCTGATGGTGAAGAATAACGAAGAGAAAGACAAGGCGATCGCGACGCTGGCGTCGGCGGCCGAGCGGGCTGTGCAGTCGAGTTTCGAGATCGACAACGACGCGTCGCTGGAACTGCTGGCACGGACCTCGGTGTCGCTGGCGCGGGCGGGCGTGGACATCATTGCGCCGTCGGACATGATGGACGGGCGGGTGGGAGCGATCCGCGGGGCTCTCGACAAAGCGGGGTCTATCAACACGCCGATTCTTTCTTACGCGGCGAAGTTTGCTTCTGGTTTCTATGGACCGTTCCGCGAAGCGGCGGATTCGACTCCGCAATTCGGCGACCGGCGTTCGTATCAGATGGAT
The DNA here is from genome assembly GCA_963719575.1 of uncultured Acidobacteriaceae bacterium. GTDB lineage: Bacteria > Acidobacteriota > Terriglobia > Terriglobales > Acidobacteriaceae > Sulfotelmatobacter. The sequence goes on along the minus strand of CAVRCN010000009.1, from coordinate 163,344 downwards.
GGGGCGAACGTGCGCGAGGCCATGCGCGAAATCGAACTCGACATTGAAGAAGGTGCGGACATGATCATGGTGAAGCCAGCCATGCCTTATCTGGACGTGATTGCGGCGGCGCGCGAGCGCTTCGATGTGCCGCTGGCGGCGTATCAGGTGTCGGGGGAATATGCCATGATCGAAGCGGCCGCGCGTAATAACTGGATTGACCGCGACCGGGTGATGATGGAATCGCTGGTAAGTATCCGGCGCGCGGGGGCGGGCATTATTCTGACTTACTACGCGAAGGATGCGGCGCGGCTGCTGGGGTGAGCTGAGGGTGTGCGTATGGGCCTCAGAGTGTGTGCCCCAAGCCTGCGCGGGCGAGACGTCTGCGGCTACATGAGCGAAAAAGAAAAAAGCCGCGATGAGTTGCGGCTTTTGTCCTGACCCTTCAATGCTACTTGGCTTCGTGCTTGTCTTTGTAAATCTGCCGGCTGGTCCTGTTCTGTTCCCGGTTGAGCTTGTTCTGCTCGGCCTTGGTCAGGTGACCGTTGTGGGCGGCCATATCGGCCTTCTGCTGGTTCTCGGTCCTGGCTTCGCGATTTTCCAGGTGAGCGGCCTGTCCGGGCGTCAGGGTGCCGTTCTTTTCGCCGTTGGCGATGCGGTCCTGCTGGTTCTGCTCGCGGCCGTTGACTTCGTTGACGCGAGGATGATTGGGATCGACCACTCCCGCGCCCGCGCCGGATGTGTTGTCTTGGGTTTGAGCAGAGGCGGCGCCAACGAACATAAGACCCCCCGCTGCCAGGACTAAGAGCGACTGTTTGATTAAGTTGTTCATAGTGTGAGCAAACCCCCAGCGCGCAGCTTAGTTGTGGAGCGCGGGGGGTCGCCAGTTACAAAGGTCGAAGTCCGAATTCACATAGAGCTGTGGCGAATACTTGAGTAACCTGGCGGCGGGTTACCAAAGGCACCGGTTGCGTTTCTATTCAAAGGGCCAGTGATCACAGGGTAAACCGGCGGACTTATAGCCGTCGATCTGTTTGACGCACTGCACTCGATTCCCTAGGCCTGGCTGTTCTGAAATTTCACTTCGACTTGGCGGCGATCTTCGTCGGAGACTTTGAACATGGAGCGGGGCTTGAGTTCGAGGAAGCTGGCGATGAAGACTTCGGGGATCTGGCCGATGCGGGTGTTGTAGGTGTTGACGTCGTCGTTGAAGAACTCGCGGCGATCGGCGATGCGCTCTTCGAGTTCGCTGATGCGGTTCTGCAGCTTGAGGAAATTTTCGTTGGCTTTGAGCTGGGGATAATTTTCGGCGACGGCGAACAGGCTGCGCAGCGCGCCGGTCATCTGCAGGTCGGCAGTGGCTTTCTGGCTGATGCTGGCGGCGTTCATAGACGCGGCGCGGGCTTGTGTTACGGCAAGAAGCGTCTGCTGTTCGTGCTGCATGTAGCCTTTTACGGTCTCGACCAGGTTGGGAATTTCGTCGTGACGCTGCTTGAGTAGGACGTTGACATTGGCCCAGGCGCGGTCGTTTTCGTTGCGCAGCCGGACGAGCTCGTTATAGAGGATGACGGCGTAGACGAACGCGCCTGCGATGAACAGGAAGAATGCCAGGCCGGTGATGATGTTGCTGTTCATTGTTGCTCTGGGTCGCTTGGGGTGACAGTCCAAGGTGCCAGCAGAGCGGTTCGCGGGGCAAGTGCTAAGGGGGTTGCGGGAAGGGCAGGGGTCAGGGGCTAGGGATCAGTCGCTCGTCCCTGGCCCCTGATCTTTGTTTTTAGTCTTTGCTGGGTTTCTTGGGGGTCAGGTCACAGGCTTGTTTGACCTGATCCAGGTTTAGTCCGGCGGGGGAGAACTCGGCGATTTCTCTGCCCCTTTGGCCGGGGATACGTATTTTGAAGACCTGTGCGCCGAGCAGGCCGCGTGTGGTGCCTTTGTCCATGGAGAGGAAACGGTCGCGAATCCAGTTCCAGCCGTGATAGCTGTGAGTATCGTCGATGCGGACCATGACTTCCATCTGAGGCTGGCCCCAGAAGCCGGGCCGGTTGGGCGGGCCGAGCCGGATGCCGGGATTGAAGTCGGCATACGTGTACTTATTGTTTGTGCACAGAATCTCGATTCGCGGTTTGTAGTCGGGATCCTCGGCCAGATAATTGTCGGCCAGCAGCTCGAAACGGACTTTCTTGGCGCCGGTCATTTTGTCTTCCGATGCGAACTGCATCCACTTACCGCCGGCGGAGACTCCATCTTTTTCGCCCTGATAGGGGCTCATGGCGCCGCCTGAGGCATCCTGAGCGAAGGCTGATAGCGTGCACAGGCACACGAGAGCGAGACAAGCGAAAAGAGCCTTTGCCGCCAGAGTTGAGCTAATCAGGGATGAGAAATTCCTCGGAAATGTGCGCAATTCTTTCAAGATCACCTCCAGACACAAACAGCTATACCTATATTGAACCGGAATGGCGGGAAAAAGTTGCACGAAAAGGTACGTACCCTAGCGCGAGCCGATGCGAAGATCAATGTAGACTTCGGAGCGGTCGTCGAACTGGCTGACGGACTTGGTATCGCTCTTGTGGCCGTTGAATTGGGCGTAGACTTCGTAGTCCACGGCGCTGGAAAGCGCGGGGAAGCGGTAGGTGCCGTCCTGGCTGACGATGTAGGTCTTAACTCCGCGTGTGCGGGTGTTGGTTAGATAGACGACAGCGTTGACCACGGGGTTGTCCCGGCCGTCGAGCACTTTGCCATAGAGGAGACGTCCAGCGTTCTTGTCTTTTTTGTCAGGCGAGGCATGGGCCAGGCCACACAGGGCCACGAGCAGGGCGCAGGAGGCGAGGATGGCCAGGGAACGTCGGAGATGCATGCCGTAGGTCATTTCTTATTGTCTCATGTGGGGTGTCAGGTGGCTCGCTTCACGCGGGTCGCTCGAAGGGTGAACGGCCGCGCCTAGCGGCGACAACGGGCAGAACTTGAGAACATATCTATGGGGCCAAGTGAAGGCCGGTGTCTTCGCGTTCGTCATAGTCGACGTGTACTTTGACTTCACTGACCTGGTGCAAGGGCTTGCCGTCGGCAGTCTTCACGCCTTTGAGATCTGCCGTGAGAATGTAATCGGCTTCGCCGGGAGGGACGCGCTGGGCGAATTCTCCGTGATGGTCGGAGTAGACCTCCCACTTGGGTTTTTTGTCTTGAGCGCGGCGGATCTTGACTGGGATGCCATAGACCGGGCGGTCGTCGGGACCCCATACTGTGCCGAAGATCAGGGCGTACTCTTTCTTGGAGGGCTTGGAGTCGGCTGCCAGTTGGCCATTTCGGCCAGGAGCTGGAAGCAGAACTGCGGCGAGCAGGAGGCAGAGCAGCGGAAAACGGATCGGGGCGGAGGAGTTGTGACGAGGTCTAGGAGTAGTCACCGTCTTCCGTCTCCTCCTCTTCTTCCTCTTCTACATAGCCTTCTTCCACCGCTTTGAGTTCGAGCGGATTGGTGGTGATGATTTCGAAATCGGTGCCGCACTCGGGGCAGGAAATGACCTCGCCCTCGTCGACATCGTCTTCCTCAAGATCGAGTTTGGTATCGCATTCCGGGCAAAGCACCATAAAGCCTCCCTAGCCGATTCGAGCCCCTGATAATATTTAGAGTTTCCGTCGCCGCAGGTCAAGGGGTGTTGCCGTGAACGGGTCCTTCCCAGTAGGCTGGCGGCAACCTTCGGTGATCCGTTAACGCTACACTCGGCATTTCGTTCTTGACAAGTCTCACATCTTCTCAATCCGGAGCTTCAGATGCAGCGATTCTCGAAAGGGTTCCTAAAAGAACTGCAGTTTTTTTTGATGGCGTTGGGGCTGGCGTTACCCAGCGCCGCTCAGAGTCAGGGCGCGGGCGCAACGGCGATTGAGCCTGGCCGCCCGGACGCACGAATCGTGGCGGCTTTGCGGCCGGTTTCGGCGGAACATATTCAGGCCAACATCGACAAGCTGGTGAGCTTCGGGACGCGAGCCACGATTTCGGCACAGGATCCGGCGTCGATTGCGGCCGGGCGCGGGATCGGGGCGGCGCGGGAGTGGATAAAAGCAGAGTTCGAACGCTACTCGCAAGAATGCGGCGGGTGCCTGGAGGTGAAGACGGATAGCTTCACGGAAGCGCCGGCCGCGCGCATTCCGCAGCCGACGGTGATCACCAATGTTTATGCGGTTCTCAAGGGGACGAGTGATGCGCAGCGCATCGTGCTGGTGACCGGGCATTACGATTCGCGCAACAGCGGAACACTCGACGGCAAAGGCGACGCGCCCGGCGCCAACGACGACGGCAGCGGAACCGCCGTGAGCCTGGAATGCGCGCGGGTGTTGAGCCAAATGTCGAGCAAGATGAAGTTTCCGGCGACAATAATTTTTCTGACCGTCGCCGGTGAAGAGCAAGGATTGAATGGCAGCAGCCACTTTGCCAAGATGGCGAAGGAACAGGGTTGGAACATTGAGGCGGTGCTGAACAACGACATTGTGGGGGGCGACAAGAGCGCGGAGCAGGATCATGCGGTGGTGCGGGTATTTTCCGAGGGGCTGCCGGCAGCCGCGACCGAGCTGGATATCCGGCGCATACGCGACCTGGGGGGCGAGAACGATTCAGGGTCGCGGCAACTGGCGCGCTACATCGCAGGTGTGGGCAGGACTTACGCGGGGGATGTGGGCGTGAAGCCGATGCTGGTGTTCCGGCTGGATCGATACCTGCGCGGCGGTGACCATTACTCGTTTAATCAGCAGGGATTTTCAGGCGTGCGCTTCACGGAGTTTCGTGAGGATTTCCATCATCAGCATCAGGACGTGCGCACGGAAAACGGCATCGAATATGGGGACGTGCCGAAGTTTGTGGACTTCGACTACGTGGCGAACGTGGCGCGGCTGAATGCGGCGACGCTGGCTTCGCTGGCGGCGGCTCCGGCGCCTCCGGCAAATGTTCATTTGCTGGCGAAGAAATTGGAGAACGATTCCACGCTGACCTGGGACGCGGTGCCGGGCGCGGCGGAGTATGAAGTTCTGTGGCGGGCAACCTCCAGCCCGGAATGGGAGCATGCCCTAAAGTGTGGCAATGCTACGCGCGCCACGCTGAAGCTTTCGAAGGATAATGTCATCTTCGCCGTGCGTGCGCTGGACGCGGCAGGGCACGCGAGTTTGCCGGTGGTGCCGGTGCCGGAGTAGAGGCAGTGGTCAGGGGACAGGGGCCACGGGTCAGTAAAACCCGATGAACTGATAAGATTGAGGGAAGAGTACATTCACAAAAGGTGGTTGCGGTTCTCCTCTCTGGTCTGGCCACAGACGGATCCATGGATTGACTTCGTACCTGACCGACCGTACTGGCTGAGCATATTGACTGGGCATCCTGACTGAACCATGAATCGTGGACGATCCATGACGTTGAGCTTTCCGCCGTTTACGCGGTGGGTGAAGCGGCTGATCATTATCTGCGCGGCGGTTTATTTCGTGCAGGTGGTGCTGGAGCGACTCGCGCCTCAACTGGCGCGAGACGTGGAGGTCTACCTCGGACTGGTGCCGTTTGCGGTGGTGCACTACGGAATGGTGTGGCAGCTTGCGACGTATTCTTTTCTGCACGGCAGCGTGAGCCACCTCCTCCTCAACATGCTCACCTTGTGGATGTTCGGCTCGCAGGAGGAACAGGATTGGGGTTCGCGGAAGTTTCTGGAATTTTATTTTTTCTGCGTGGTGGGCGCGGCGCTGGTGACCATGGCGGTGTCTTACACGGGGCTGCCGGGCACATCACCGCTGGTGCCGACGATCGGAGCGTCGGGTGGTATCTTTGGCTTGTTGATCGCGTTTGGAATGCTTTACGGCGACCGCGAAGTTTACCTGTTTCCGTTTCCGTTTTCGATCAAGGCTAAGTATCTGGTGGGGATCATCATCTTTGTGGTGGTGATTGCGACATTTCAGCCGTCGCAGGGCGGAGTTGCGAACTTCGCTCACCTGGGCGGACTTCTGTTTGGCTTCCTGTATATAAAATTTGTTCCCAGCCGCGGGCTGACGTTTGCCGCGACCGAGCGCTACTTCAGCGCGCGGAACGGATATTACCGCTGGCGGCGGCGGCGGGCGGCGAAGAAATTTGAAGTCTACATGCGGGCGCACGATCGGGATGTCCACTTCGATGAGCACGGGAATTATGTGCCGCCGGATGATGATCCGCGCAAGGGCAACGGGGGCGGGAAGTCGGGGTGGGTGAATTAGGGGCAAAGGCGCCGACGGATTTCACGGATTTACACCAATAAAACGGATAAAACCAGCGACCTTCCATCCGCGGCGCGGACGCGGCATACTTCTTTCTCTCTGGCGGCAGAGACGTTGCAAGCAACGTCTCTACGATTGGAACATTTGCGTGAATTCCAGCAAAATATCCCGCGGTAACTCTTCCCGCCTCGCTTTGCCCTTGAATCCCAGGTCGTGACCTCCGCCTTCGACCACCAGTAACTTCGTTTTCCCGGGGATCATCTTCAACGCCTGCTCGAGTTCGGCGATTGTGCCGAAGGGATCGCGCGTGCCCTGGACGAAGAGGGTGGGAGTTCGCAGGTCGGGGAGATGCTGGGTGCGTTGCTGCTCGGGCTTGCGCGGAGGATGCAGGGGATAGGAGAGCAGGAGCAGGCCGGGGACTAATTCAGGTTCTTCGGCGCAGAGCATGCTGGCCTGGCGTCCGCCGTAGGAGTGGCCGCCGAGGAATGTGCGTCCCGTGGTTATTTTTTTCATCGCGGCGATGGCGTTTTTCAGGCCGGCGCGATCGCGGGCGGCATCACCGGGGCCGGGCGGGCCGTAGGAGCGGGATTGGCGGTAGGGCAGGTCGCAGCGCAGGACGGTGAAACCAGCGGCGCAGAAGACATCGGCCAGAGCGATGAGCAGTGGGGCTTGCGAGTTTGATCCGGCGCCGTGGGTGAGGACCAGGGCTTTACTGTTGGAAGTTTTGGGAGTGTGCAGATAGCCGCGCACGCGGGGGTCGGTGGAGTCGTCGGTGTAGGCGCGGATGGAAGTGGTGGACACGGTGCTCGCTCACATTTTAGACGATGGACGCAGCTGCCGAGCTTCGCTCGACCGGACAGCCGAGAGCCTGCCCTGAGCGAAGTCGATGGGGCGGCTGCCCCACATGGGTCGTGAAGCTTACGTCGCGTTGCTCGCTTCCAGCGGGACGGCTTCCAGCTTTTCGTACACTTTCAGGATTTGAATTTCGTGGCCGAGTTTTGCCCAGCAACGTTGCGCGTCGGGATCTTCTTGGGCGGCGCGGCGGGCTTCTTCCGACTTCCAGTAGCGCATCAAAACATAATGCGATTCTGGATCGCGATAAAGGAGGTCGCGGCTGTAGCCTTTGGCGGCGAGAATGGAGATCAGTTCGCGGACGGTCTCAAGGGACGCGGCTTCCATCTCGGGCAGCGGCTCCCACACTGCGACCGATAATATTTCCTGAGGCATGCGAATTATTTCCTCCGGCGGGTGCGCCCCTGCGATTCGATTGAGGTTTGCTTAGAGCTAACCGCCGCGCTGGCCTCTTCGGGGCTCACCTGGTGCAGGCGCATGAAGTTGGTGGAACCGGAAGCCTGGCGCGTGCCGGCGACTACTCCCAGAACCTCACCCGGCTTCAGCAGGCCGCGGCGCAGGAGTTCCCGCTCGGCCATGGTCACCATCTGCTCGGCGGACTTGGCCTGGCGGCAACGCACGGGATGAACGCCCCAATACAAATTCACGCGCTGCACCACGGGCAGCGAATGCGTGAAAGCGTAGATAGGAACTTGCGGGCGGTGCTTGGAGATCATGCGGGCGGTGTTGCCGGTTTCGGTAAACACAACGATCGCGCCCATGGGCAGCTCTTCGGCGGAATGTGCGATCGATTCGCAAATCGTCTCGGCGACCGAAAGTCCGCGATGGTCGCGGCGGCGGCGGGGCTGCGTGAAGTCTCCCATGTTGCATTCGGCTTCGACTACGATGCGCGCCATCATGGCGACCGCTTCGCGAGGATAGCTTCCGGTGGCGGTTTCGGCGGAGAGCATGACCGCGTCGCTGCCATCGAAAATCGCATTGGCTACGTCGCTGGCCTCGGCGCGGGTGGGACGCGGGTTCTCGATCATCGATTCGAGCATTTGCGTGGCCGTGATTACCGGCTTACGCCACGCGGCGGCGCGGCGGATGACCTGCTTCTGGATGACGGGAACTTTTTCCGGCGCAACTTCCACGCCCAGGTCGCCGCGGGCCACCATCACGCCGTCGGCGACCTCGAGAATTTCCTCCAGATGGTCTATAGCTTGAGGCTTTTCCAGTTTTGCGATCACGGGAATGTCGCTGGCGTGGGCGGCGATGATCTGTTTGACGGTGCGCACGTCGGCGGCGCGGCGCACGAAGGAGAGCGCGACGGCGTCGACGCCGTGGGTGAGTCCGAATTCGAGATCCTTGCGGTCTTTCGGAGTGAGCGCCGGGATGGAAAGGGCGACGCCCGGCAGATTGATTCCTTGATGCTCGCCCAGCGTCCCGCCATTCAGGACATCGCAGACTACATCTTTGCCGCGCGTGCCGCGAACCCGCAGTTCGATGAGACCGTCGGTGAGCAGGATGCGCGCGCCTGGCTCCACTTCGCGGGCCAGGTCGGGGAATGTGGTGGAAATCCGTGTGGCCGTGCCGGCGATGTCTCTGGGAGTGATGATGACCGTCGAGCCGGATTTGATTTCGACTGGTTCGTTCCGCTCCAGGCGTCCAGTGCGGATTTTGGGACCTTGCAGGTCTTGTAAAATGCAGACGCTTTGGCCTTCGCGGTCGGCGGCGCGGCGCAGGCGCTCGATGTTGCGGGCATGATCCTCGTGCGAGCCGTGAGAAAAATTCAGGCGCGCGACGTCCATGCCGAGGCGGAGCAGGTCGCGCATGGCGGCTTCGGAATGGCACGCGGGGCCGATGGTGGCGATGATTTTCGCGCGGCGGCCCACTCTCGACGCAGGCGACGGCTGGGCGGGAGAAACTTCGGGATTGGGATTAGGAGCTTTCAATCGTCCACCATTACGGGTCACATCGCTGTCCCACAGAGGAATGGCCTGACAGGAGTGTAACAGCGGCGGCTAGTCCGCCGCCTTGGGGCCGTTGACCGCGTTCAGCTCTTTTCCGAGCCGGGCGCGGGGGAACAGCATGGCGTTGAACTCCGCGCCTACGAGGACGACCAGCGAGACCATGTACATCCAGACCAGCAGGGCGATGGCCGCTCCCAGCGATCCATACATAATGCTGTAGTCGGCGTAATGCTGCAAATACCAGCCGAAGACCAGGGTAACGCTGAACCACATGGCCGTGGCCAACACCGAACCTGGCAGCACGCTATGCCAGGGCTGCGTGCGCGGAACGGCGTTGTGATAAATGAGCGCGATCACGGCGATGCTGGTGAGGGTTGCAATGAGCCAGCGAATGGCAGACCACATCAGCAGCACGTAAAAGCCGAATTCATGATTCATGTGAAACAGGATGGTGCGCTCGATGCTGCTGCCGGAAGCTACCAGGATGGTGGCAAACATCAGCGGGATGCCGGCGAGAATCACCAGCGCGAAAGAGATCATCCGCTCTTTGACGAGGCCCCAGATTTTCGGAAGTTCGTAGGAGCGGCGGAAACCGTCCATCCAGGAAATCATGACGCCGGAAGAGGTCCACAGCGTGAGCAGAAAAGTGGTGACGAGAAGGCCGGTGGAGTGTTGCGTGGATCCTTTGAGGAACGCGGTGGCGGTGGCGCTGCCGGTGGGGAGGATGCTTCCCAGTGCGATGGTGACTTCGCGCAGATAAGTCTGGCCCGTGCGGAACGAAGCGAGCACCGAGCCGACCACGAGTAAGAGAGGGAAGAAAGTGAGAATCGAGGAGTAGGCGCAGGCTTTGGCAATAGAAAAGGCATCGTGCTGGAAGGCACGCCAGAACGCCAGCCGCAACAGCCGCAGGAAGCGCAGAGTCACCAGCCCTAGAGTAGGGCCTGGAGGCACCGGACGCAAAGAGGGAAGTTCGCCGGGTTCTTCGCTTTGCAAACGCTGGGGGTTGGCGTGCATGAATCTTCAGAAACCAAAATAACTCCGGGGGCGAATATTCTCGCCCCCGGAATCCAGGTTTCAAGTGGCTTTACTCGGCGGCCAGCTCTTCGGTCTCGCCTTCGTGGCGCATCATCTCCAGCGCGCGCTCGGCTTCTTCATACGCGGCCGAGACTTCCGCCTGCACCTTGGCCGCGGCCTCTTCCATTTCTGGCGAGAGGCGCACGTTGCGGTAGTACTCCATGCCGGTGCCGGCGGGGATGAGGCGACCCACGATGACGTTTTCTTTGAGGCCGCGCAGGTGGTCGACCGCGCCTTGGATTGAGGCTTCGGTGAGCACGCGCGTGGTCTCCTGGAACGACGCCGCCGAAATGAACGAGTCGGTCGACAGCGACGCTTTGGTGATGCCCAGCAGGAGCGGGCGTCCGGTGGCTGGTTTGCCACCTTCCTTGATGACGCGATCGTTTTCCTCGCGGAAGTGGAACTTGTCGAGCTGCTGCTCAAGCAGGAACGTGGTATCCCCCACGTCTTCCACCTTTACCCAACGCATCATCTGGCGGACGATCACTTCGATGTGCTTGTCGTTGATGTTGACGCCCTGCAGGCGGTACACCTCCTGGATTTCATTGACCAGGTAAGCCTGCAGTTCTTTTTCGCCGAGTACGGCAAGAATGTCGTGCGGGTTGAGCGGGCCGTCCATCAAAGGCTCGCCAGCTTTCACACGTTCGCCTTCCTGCACATTGACGTGGACGCCGCGCGGCACCTGGTATTCCTTCTCGGTGCCGTTGTCGGCTACCACGTAGATTTTGCGCTGACCCTTGGCCACTTCGCCGAACTTGATGGTGCCATCGATTTCGCTGATGACGGCCGTCTCATGCGGCTTGCGGGCTTCGAACAATTCCACGACGCGCGGCAGACCGCCCGTGATGTCCTTGGTGCGCGTGGTTTCGCGCGGGATCTTCGCCAGGATGTCTCCCGGGAAAACCGTGTCGCCTTCCTGCACCATAAGGTGGGAACGCGATGGCATCAGGTAGCGCTTGCTGGCCTTGCCCTTGATCACGATCGCGGGCTGACGTTTTTCATCGGGCGAGTCGGCCACCACGTGACGGGACAAGCCGGTGACTTCGTCGACTTCTTCATGCAGAGTCACGCCGTCCTGCAAGTCCTTGAACTGCACCGCGCCGCCGATTTCGGTGACGATCGCGAAAGTGTAAGGATCCCACTCGACCATGACCTGGCCCATCTGGACGTGATCGCCTTCGTTGACTTTCACCTTGGCGCCGTACACCACGGAGTAGCGCTCGCGTTCGCGACCCTTTTCGTCCAGGACCGCGATAGAGCCCTGCCGGTTCATGACCACGAGATCGCCGGATTTCGACTTGACGGTCTGCAAACCGATGAAGCGCACAGTGCCGTTGTTCTTGGCATCGAGACGCGACTGCTCGGAAATTCGCGAAGCCGTGCCGCCGATGTGGAACGTACGCATCGTCAGCTGGGTTCCGGGCTCGCCGATGGACTGCGCCGCGATGACGCCGGTAGCTTCGCCAAGTTCGACGAGCCGTCCGGAGGCCAGGTTGCGGCCGTAGCACATGACGCAGACGCCGCGCTTGGATTCACACGTCAGCACCGAGCGGATTTTTACTCGCTCTATGCCGGCCGCCTGAATCGCTCCCGCGAGGTCTTCGGTGATTTCCTGGTTGATGTCGACCACAACGTTGCCGTCATAGTCTTTGATTTTCTCCAGCGAAACGCGGCCCACGATGCGGTCGCGCAGCGGTTCGATGATTTCGCCGGCTTCGACAATGCCCTGCACGTAGATGCCGTCGACCGTGCCGCAGTCGTATTCGCTGATGATTACGTCCTGGGCCACGTCGACCAGACGCCGCGTGAGGTAGCCGGAATCGGCCGTCTTCAGCGCCGTGTCGGCCAGACCCTTTCGGGCGCCGTGTGTCGAGACGAAATATTCCAGCACCGTGAGACCTTCACGGAAGTTGGCCGTGATGGGCGACTCGATGATTTCGCCAGAAGGCTTGGCCATCAATCCACGCATCCCGGAGAGCTGGCGGATCTGCTGTTTCGATCCGCGAGCGCCGGAATCGGCCATGACGTAAATCGGATTGAGGTCGCCTTCTTTATCGCGGCGCTGCATCTCGGCAAACATTTCGTCCGAGACTTTTTCCGTGATCCCCGACCAGATTTCGATCACTTTGTTCTTGCGCTCGCCGTCGGTGATTGCGCCGTCGAGATATTGCTGCTGCACACTGACGACTTGTTTTTCGGCGTCGCGGACAAGAATCTTCTTGTTGTCCGGGATGACCATGTCGTCGATGCCGATGGACAAGCCGGAACGCGTCGCGAACGTGAAGCCCAGCGTCTTGACCTCGTCGAGCATCTTGACCGTGGTCTCTAGTCCGAACGTCAGGTAGCAATAATTAACCAGCGCGCCGATACCTTTTTTCTTGAGCAGGCCGTTGATGTAAGGCATGCCCTCAGGCAGGTGATCGTTCAGAATGGCGCGGCCCACCGTGGTGTTCACGAAGGAACGCTCCACCTGCACCGGCTCGGTGTGGATGATGTCCTGATCGTCGTAGGCGGTGGTCAGGTCGATCAGCGAGCCGCTGTAGCGCAGGCGGATCGGAGAAAGCGTTTCGACTGCGCCCACGTCCAGCGCCATCAGCACTTCTTCGATGTTAGCGAAAGCGCGGCCCTCGCCCTTGGCTCCGGGCTTGGATTTGGTGAGGTAGTAGAGGCCCAGCACCATGTCCTGCGTCGGCACCGTGATCGGGTGACCTGACGCCGGCGACAGAATGTTGTGCGAGGCCAGCATCAATACGCTGGCTTCCACCTGCGCTTCCGGAGACAGCGGAATGTGCACGGCCATCTGGTCGCCGTCGAAATCGGCGTTGAACGCCGTGCAAACCAGCGGGTGAATCTTAATTGCTTTGCCTTCCACGAGCACCGGCTCGAACGCCTGAATGCCCAGGCGATGCAGCGTGGGAGCGCGGTTCAGCAGCACGGGATGGTCTTTAATTACTTCTTCAAGAATGTCCCAGACAATAGGTTCCTGCTGCTCCACCATTTCTTTCGCTTGCTTAATGGTGGTGACGTTGCCCGTTTGTTCCAGCCGGTGATAGATGAACGGCTTGAAAAGTTCGAGCGCCATCTTCTTCGGCAGACCGCACTGGTGCAGCTTGAGCTCGGGACCAACCACGATCACCGAACGGCCGGAGTAGTCGACGCGCTTGCCCAGCAGGTTCTGGCGGAAGCGTCCCTGCTTGCCTTTCAGCGTGTCAGACAAAGATTTCAGCGGACGGTTGTTGGCGCCACGCAGCACGCGGCCGCGGCGGCCGTTATCGAACAGCGCGTCGACCGCTTCCTGCAGCATGCGCTTTTCGTTGCGCACGATGACTTCGGGAGCGTGCAGGTCCATCAGCTTCTTCAACCGGTTGTTGCGGTTGATGACGCGGCGGTAAAGATCGTTCAAGTCAGACGTGGCGAAGCGGCCGCCATCGAGTGGAACGAGTGGGCGCAGCTCCGGCGGAATCACCGGGATGACGTCGAGAATCATCCAGTGCGGCTTGTTGCCGCTGCGCCGGAAAGCTTCGACAACTTTCAGGCGCTTGGCGTACTTGAGCCGCTTCTGCAGCGAGCTCTCGTTCTTCATCTTCTCGCGCAGCTCGACGGAGAGGCCGTCGGTGTCGACGCGCTTCAGCAATTCTTTAATTGCTTCCGCACCCATCATCGCCTTGAAACCGGCGGGACGGTATTGCTGGTCGAGTTCGCGGAACTTGGCTTCGTCCTTGATGACTTCGCGCTCTTTCACCGGAGCGTCGCCGGGCTCGACGACTACGTAAGCCTCGAAGTACAGCACGGACTCGAGGTCACGCAGAGAAATGTCGAGCAGGTGCCCGATACGGCTGGGCAGGCCTTTGAAGAACCACACGTGCGAGCAGGGCGAAGCCAGCTCGATGTGGCCGAGCCGTTCGCGCCGCACTTTCGAGAGCGTGACTTCCACGCCGCACTTGTCGCAGATGACGCCGCGGTGCTTCATGCGCTTGTACTTGCCGCAGAGGCACTCCCAGTCGGTGACCGGGCCAAAGATGCGGGCGCAGAACAATCCATCGCGCTCCGGTTTGAAGGTGCGGTAGTTGATGGTCTCGGGCTTGGTGACTTCGCCGTGCGACCAGCTCCGGATTTTTTCCGGAGACGCCAGACTGATACGGATGGCGTCGAAGTCCGCGATCACATTTGCCATTTCGAAAGGGCTCGAACGAAACAAGGTGGTCCTCCGCTTCCTGCTCTCAGGGAGTTGCCAGTTGTCAGTGGCAGCTGCCAGTTTTTGTGTTCCGCGGTGGCTGAGAGCGACGGCCCCGGGAACTGTACTTAAGAATTCGTGGCACTGTAGAGACGTAGCTAGCTACGTCTCTACGATTAATCCGCTGCCGCGCTGGCCGTGGGCTTCTTCTCCGCTGCCTTGATCAATTCCACATCCAGGCAGAGCGATTGCAGCTCGCGGATCAGCACGTTAAACGATTCGGGTACGCCGGGCTCCATGGCGGCTTCGCCCTTGACGATGGCCTCGTAAATCTTGGTGCGGCCGTATACGTCGTCGGACTTCGCCGTCAAAAGCTCCTGCAGGATGAAAGCCGCGCCGTAGGCTTCGAGCGCCCACACTTCCATTTCGCCGAAACGTTGTCCGCCGAACTGGGCTTTTCCACCCAGCGGCTGTTGCGTGATCAGCGAGTACGGTCCGATGGAGCGCGCGTGAATCTTGTCGTCCACCAGATGCGACAGCTTCAGCATGTAGATGTAACCGACGGTGACCGGCTGTTCGAACTTGTCTCCGGTCATGCCGTCATGCAGCGTGGTTTTGCCCGAAGTCGGAAGACCGGCATGCTCGAGCAGCGCCTTGATTTCGCCTTCGCGCGAGCCGTCGAACACCGGCGAGCCCATGAACACGCCCCTGGTCAGGGTCGGGGCCACGGCTTCCAGTTCTTCGTCGGACATTTCTGAAATGATGTCCGCCAGCTGCGAGTCCTTGAACAGCGCCTTCAACTCGCGCCGGATAGCCTCGGTGCGCGTGTTCTCCTTGAGCAATTGCGTGATCTTCTCGCCGAGCACGAATCCCGCCCATCCCAGATGGGTTTCGAGAATCTGTCCCACGTTCATACGAGAAGGCACGCCCAGCGGGTTGAGCACGATTTCCACCGGCTGCCCGTCTTCGAGGTAAGGCATGTCCTCTTCCGGCAGGATGCGGGCAATCACGCCCTTGTTGCCGTGGCGGCCGGCCATCTTGTCGCCGACGCTCAGCTTGCGCTTCATCGCGACGTAGACTTTGACCAGCTTGATCACGCCGGGCGGCAGTTCGTCGCCCTTGGTGAGCTTGTCTTTCTTCTCGTTGACGATTTTCTTGAGCACATCGATCTGGCGCGAGGTCATTTCCTCGATCTCGTCGATCTGCTCATTCACCCGCGGATCTTTATCCGCATACTTGATGCGTTTCAGGTTGCGGGTGGAGATGCGCTCAATCTCGTCGCGATTGAGCATGGTGCCCTTGGTCAACAGGCGCTTGTTGGTGCGCTCGTCGTGCAGGTCGGCCTGCACTTCCTTGTTGCCCAGAATGTTTTCCAGGCGCTTGAGGCGCTCGTCGGTCAAGATGCGGATTTCGTCCGACAAGTTTTTCTCGAGCTTCGCGATCTGCGTGCCTTCGATGAACTTGGCGCGCTCGTCTTTTTCCTGGCCCTTGCGCGAGAAAATCTTGACGTCGACGATGACGCCCTCGATGCCCGGCGGGCAATAGAGGGAAGCGTCGCGCACGTCGCCGGCTTTTTCTCCGAAGATGGCGCGCAGCAGTTTTTCTTCCGGCGTCAGCTGGGTCTCGCCCTTGGGCGTAACCTTGCCCACCAGAATGTCGCCCTGCTTGATGCTGGCGCCGATGCGGATGACGCCCGCCTCGTCCAGATTGCGCAGCATGGTCTCGCTGACGTTTGGAATGTCGCGCGTAACTTCTTCGGGACCGAGTTTCGTGTCGCGCGCTTCGAGTTCGAACTCCTCGATGTGCAGCGACGTGTAGTAATCGTCCTTCACCATTTTTTCGGAGACTAGAATCGCGTCTTCGAAGTTGTACCCGCGCCACGGCATGAAGGCCACCAGCACGTTGCGGCCGAGAGCCAGCTCGCCGTGATCGGTGCAGGGACCGTCGGCAATGACCTCGCCCTTCAGAACGCGCTGTCCCTTCTTGACCACCGGCTTCTGGTTGATGCAGGTGTTCTGGTTGGAACGCTTGAACTTGGTGAGCTGATAAATGTCGCTGCCCACCTCGCGCGACAACTGCGTAGGATGATGTTCGCCTTCGACGCGCACGATGATGCGTTCGGAGTCGACCGAATCGACCAGCCCGTTGCGGCGAGCGAGAACCACGGCGCCGGAATCGCGGGCCGTGACGCCTTCCATTCCGGTACCGACGATCGGGGCTTGAGCTCGCAACAGCGGAACGGATTGCCGTTGCATGTTCGCGCCCATCAGCGCGCGGTTCGCGTCGTCGTGCTCGAGGAACGGAACCAGCGACGCGGCCACGGAAACCAGCTGTTTGGGGCTGACGTCGACGTAGTCGACTTCCTCGCGGCTGACGAATACGAAGTTGCCGGCCTTGCGGGCGTTTACCAGTTCGGCCACGATGCGGCCTTTGTCGTCCAGTTCCACGTTCGCCTGAGCGATGGTGTGCCGGTCTTCTTCCCATGCCGAGAGATAGAACGAGAAAGGCTCAAGCTCGATCGGCTTCTTGCGCTTCTCTTTCAACTCGGCGTTCAGTTTTTCGATCTCGTGTTTTTCCACGTGATCGCCGACCTTGTGATCGCTGTCGCCGGTGTTGACCACCGTGACGTAGTCGATCACACGGCCGTTCTTGATTTTGCGATACGGCGACTCGATGAAGCCGTAGTCGTTGATGCGCGCGTAGCAGCTCAGCGACGAAATCAGTCCGATGTTCGGACCCTCCGGCGTTTCAATCGGGCAGATGCGGCCGTAGTGCGTGGGATGCACGTCGCGCACTTCGAATCCAGCTCGTTCACGCGACAGACCACCCGGCCCAAGCGCGGAGAGACGCCGCTTGTGCGTGATCTCCGACAGCGGGTTGGTCTGATCCATGAACTGCGAGAGCTGCGACGATCCGAAGAATTCGCGGATCGCAGCCATCACCGGCTTGGCATTGACCAGATCGTGCGGCATGGCCGTGGACATTTCCTGGTACACGGACATTTTTTCTTTGATCGCGCGTTCCATGCGGACCAGGCCGATGCGGAACTGGTTTTCCATGAGTTCGCCGACCGCGCGCACGCGGCGGTTGCCCAGGTGATCGATGTCGTCGACCGCGCCAATGCTCTTGCGCAGCTTCAGCAGGTAATTGATGGTGTCGTAAAAATCGTCAGGATCAAGCGTGCGCTTGTCGAGACTGGTGAATTCCTGGTTCTCGTGCAGCTTGATGTTGAACTTCAAGCGGCCCACGCGCGAGAAATCGTACTTGCGCGGATCGAAGAACATGCCGTGAAACAGCGCCGTCGCCGTGTCGAGCGTCGGCGGATCGCCGGGGCGCAGCTTGCGGTAGATTTCGATCAACGCTTCCTGCGGCGTCTTCACCGAATCGCGCTTCAGGGTCTGGCTGATCACCGTGCCCACATCGTCGCGCTCGGGGAAGAACAGGCTCATCTCGATGACACCGGAGTCGAGAATCTTCGAGAGCTTGTCGGCAATGAGCTCGGAGTTGGCTTCGAGCATGACTTCGCCGGTGGTGGTGTCGACGATGTCGCCGGCGGTCCACGCGCCTTCGAGGTCGGTGATGTCGACTTCGATCTCGGTGATCTTCGCCTTTTGAATGTCCTTCAGAATCTGGGCGTTGATCTTGCGGCCGGAGTGGGCGATTTCGTCGCCCGACTTGTTCTTGATGCTGTGTGCGAGTTTCATGCCCAGCAGGTTCGTGGGCTTCTCGCTGGCCGGATCAAGAGTCCAGAAAAGCTTCTTGTCGCGGATCGCAATGCGGTCCGTGGTGTAGAACGTCTTCAGAATATCTTCGCCGGAACGCAGGCCGAGCGCGCGCAGGAAAATCGTGCCCAGGAACTTGCGCTTGCGGTCGATGCGGACGTAGAGCACATTCTTCTGGTCGTATTCGAATTCCACCCACGAGCCGCGGTAGGGGATAATCTTTCCCAGGAAGTAGGTGCGGTTGTTGGCGGTTTCGAAAAACACGCCGGGCGAGCGGTGCAACTGGCTGACAATGACGCGTTCTGTCCCATTGATAATAAAGGTGCCGTTCTGCGTCATCAGCGGGACGTCGCCGAAGAAAACTTCCTGCTCCTTGATGTCGCGGATGGAGCGGTTTCCGGTTTCAGCGTCCTTATCGAAGATGGTCAGACGCATGGTGACCTTGAGCGGCGCGGAATAAGTCATGCCGCGCTCTTCGCACTCGGCCACGTCGTACTTCAGTTGCAATCCGACCGGGTCGCCGCACTTGTTGCAGAAATCGGGCGTGTTGGCGTTGTAGGTGCCGCACTTCGAGCACAGCACTTCGCCGGGATGGAACGGATCGGTAATTACGGTATTGCCGCAATTTTTGCAAGTGGTACGCAGGTGATGCAGTCCCTTGAGGTGACCGCACTTGCACTCCCAGTTACCAATGGCGTAATCCACAAACTCAAGTTGTGATACGTTGCGGAAGTCGGTGATCGGGAACACGGACTGAAACACCGCCTGCAGGCCGCCGTCTTCGCGCTCGCTGGGCAGTTTGTCCATTTGCAGGAAGCGGTCATAGGAACGCTTCTGCACCTCGATCAGATTCGGGATCTGAATGGTGGCTGGAATTTTTGAAAAATCGAAACGTTTACGGAAGGCATTCGTCTTCATCGTCGAGAAACTCCCAATCTTGGGCGCTGCCGAGAGCGGCGCCGGAACCGCGGAATGTGGGGCGCGTCGTTTCTTACTGAAAGCCGCGCCGCGGTACTAACCTGGTAGATCGTTTAAGCGGTAGATCGTTGCACCGTAGATCGCTGAAGCATGGATCGTTGAAGCATGGATCGTTGAAGCATGGATCGTTGAAGCATGGATCGTTGAAGCATGGATCGTTGAAGCATGGATCGTTGAAGCATGGATCGTTGAAGCATGGATCGTTGAAGCATGGATCGTTGAAGCATGGATCGTTGAAGCATGGATCGTTGAAGCATGGATCGTTGAACCGTAGATCGTTGAAGCAAAAATCGTTACAGCTAAGATTCGCGAAACGCGGAAAACGCGAATGGGCATCTGCAGGGACAGTGGTTCCCGCAGACGCCAACCGAGGCGTTTCGCCCTTCTTGATTTGAATTCTTTCGCGCCAGTTATTCGGCCTGTTTCCGCTTCGCCTGCCTTGCGAAGCAGTTGCCCAAACTTCCCGCGAGCCTCGCTCGCGCATGAGTGAGGCAGGGAAAGCGGTGTTATATAGATGCTAACACCGGCGCCCACGCTTCACAACTAAGAAAAGTCAATTATTTCCAGTTCTTGCACCAACTTAGGGCGATTGTGCCCTGTGGAGGGTGCAAAACGGGAAAACGGTGGCAAACGAGCCCGACTCCGTCCGGGAGCGCCCCGATCCGCAACTCCGGAGCCCATGCCGCCGCACGCCAGATCCCTCGCAAAGTGCGCTCGGGATGACGCCAGCGGGGCTCCCGGCTTCGCATTCGCTCAGCCTCACGCCCCGCTGAACGGCGTCACTTCACTTCGACAACGGCGCCGGCATCGGTGAATTTCTTCTTGATGGTCTCGGCCTCGTCCTTGGAAACGCCCTCTTTCACGGTCTTGGGCGCTCCATCGACCAGTTCCTTGGCTTCTTTCAGGCCCAGGCTGGTGACTTCGCGGACGGCCTTGATCACGTTGATTTTGTTGGCGCCAACCTCTTTGAGGACGACGGCAAACTCGGTCTTCTCTTCCGCCGGAGCCGCTGCTGCTGCTGCGCCGCCGCCGGCTACCGCGACCGGGGCTGCCGCTGCCGCGGACACGCCGAGACGCGATTCCAGTTTCTTGACCAGCTCTGCCGCGTCCAGCAGCGACAGGGCTACGATTGAATCTTCCAGCTGTTGCAGGTCTGCCATATTGTTCTCCAGTTATTTAGTCTCTTCGTAGAGACGTAGCTTGCTACGTCTCGCTTTTCGTTATCCGCAGGTCACGGTTTCCAGTGCGGCAGGTCCGACTTCCCAGCGCCAGACAACGCCTGGAACGGACCGCGCAACCCCTGACCTTCGCACAACCAAACTTTTTCAATGTCGCGCGGGCACTCTTGCCCGCGAGGTTTTAGGCGCTGTATGCAAGCGGGCAAGAGTGCCCGCTCCACACGAGCTACGCCTTACACCTCTTTGAACTTTTTCTGCTGCACGCCTTGATCGACGACCACGGCCAGGTTGCGGCCCACCGCGTTCATCACGGTGACCAGACGCTGCGCCGGCGAGTTGATCAGGAACAGCAGTTTCGACATCAACTCTTCCTTCGACGGCATGCTGGCCAGGGCTTCGATTTCTTTGATCGAAATTACGCGGCCTTCTACCACGCCCACTTTGAAAGTGAATTCCGGAGTGTCCTTGGCGTACTTCGTGAGCGCCTTGGCCATCGCGACCGGGTCGCCCGTGGTGTAGGCGATGGAGGTGACGCCGGTCAGGTTCTTCAGTCCCTCTTCGACCTTCGTGCCTTTGGCGGCGCGCTCGGCGAGCGTGTTCTTCACCACCTGATATTTCGCGCCCACGCCGCGCAGAGCCTTGCGCAGCTCAAAGTCCTGATGGACGGTGAGCTTGCTGTAGGTGGCGACCACCACGTTCGAAACATTTTTCAGGTCTTTGCTCAGCTTCTCGACCTGTAGCGCCTTTTTCGCTTTAGTAACTGGCATTGTCTATCCTTCTGAGTTCGATACTTCTAAACCTTGATTCACTGCCGGACTGCGCCCGGCTCGGACAGCCGAGGCGGCTGTCGCTACATTTACCCGCTACCCGCTACGCCTTCGCCGCAAGTTCGATCGGAGCCACGTCCAGCAGAATTCCCGGGCCCATGGTCGAACTCAGCGTGCAGCCTTTGATGTACTTGCCTTTCGCCACCGACGGCTTGGCCTTGATCACGCTGGTGATCACGACGGTCGCATTCTCGATGAGCTTATCGGGGGTGAACGAAATTTTCCCTACCGGCACGTGCACCAGCGCCGTCTTGTCGGTGCGGAACTCGACCTTGCCGGCCTTCACTTCTTTCACTGCCTGGGCTACGTCGAAGGTGACGGTTCCAGTTTTCGGATTCGGCATCAGGCCCTTGGGGCCAAGAATCTTGCCCAAGCGTCCCACGGATTTCATCACGTCAGGCGTGGCGATGAGCGCGTCGAAGTCGGTCCAGTTTTCCTTGGTGATCTTCTCGACCATTTCTTCGCCGCCGGCGAAATCGGCTCCGGCCGCTTCGGCTTCTTTCACTTTGTCTCCGGTCGCGATGACCAGAACTTTTTTGGATTTGCCGAGACCGTGCGGCAGCACGACCGTGCCGCGGACCATCTGGTCGGCGTGCTTTGGATCGACTCCCAGGCGCAGCGTGATCTCGACAGTTTCGTCGAACTTGGCGTATTTCACTTTCTGCAGGAGCGGAACCGCATCCTTCAGAACGTAGGCGCGGTGCTCGACTGCGGCGTGCGCCTTGGCGATGTTTTTTCCTTCTTTTTTCATTTTACTTTTCCTTGTCTCCCACCGCTCTCAGTGTGCCGGGAGCCGTGGTGGTTTCGACAGAGACGTAGCAAGCTACGTCTCTACAGATTGGTCTATCCGACTACTTCGATGCCCATCGATCTGGCTGTGCCGCGGATGCTCTTGATCGCGGTGTCGACTGACGCGGCATTCAGGTCGGGCATTTTTTGTTTCGCGATCTCTTCCACCTGCTTGGCCGTGACTTTGCCGACTTTGTCTTTGTTCGGCGTTCCCGAACCCTTGGCGATGCCGGCGGCGCGCTTCAGCAGAATCGAAGCCGGCGGCGTCTTGGTGATGAAGGTGAAAGAGCGGTCGTTGTACACCGAGAGCACGACCGGGATGATGAGCCCCTCCATCTCCTTCTGGTTGGTTCTGGCGTTGAACTGCTTGCAGAACTCCATGATGTTGATCTGCGCCTGGCCAAGGGCCGGGCCGACCGGAGGCGCCGGAGTTGCCTTGCCGGCGGCGATCTGCAACTTTACGTAACCTGTAACTTTTTTGGCCATTTTCTATCCTTCGACTGAATTCTCCAGATCGCGGCAGGAGATCGCCGTCAATGCGAGCCCCACGGCCGGCACCAGCTTCTTGCCCACCGGATCTACCGTCAAGCCGAGGCTCTCGAGCGTGTGTGCGCCAATCACTTCCATGTCGCCCGGCTCAGCCATCACTACGTTGTCCCCGCCGGTGAAGCCATCCGCTGCCACGAACACCGGAACCAGATCGCGTTCGATAGTCTTGCCCTCGATCGTCCGAAACTGCATTCGCCGCACCGGACGCATCCCAACGGCTCGAGTCGCGCGCGCAAAACCCAGCTATACGACGCCCCTGTGTCGACCATGGCCTCAATTTCTTGAGTCGTGGTCGAACTCGCAGGATTCCAAACGCGCAACTTGGCGGTGAAAATACCCATACTTCCTGCTACGCCACTTTCTCCACCTGGTTGAACTCCAGTTCTACCGGGGTGGAGCGGCCGAAAATTGTGACCATTACTTTCAGTGTCTCGCGATCTTCGTTCACTTCGTCGACCACGCCGGTGAAGCTGGCGAACGGGCCTTCGGTGATGCGCACCGACTCGTTCTTCTCGAACTTGACTTTGAGCTTCGGCTTCTCGCGGCTGTCGGCGACTTTGTAGACGATGTGCTGGACTTCTTCTTCGGACAATGGAGTCGGCTGCTGCCCGGTGCCGACAAATCCGGTGACGCGCGGCGTGGACTTCACCACATGCCAGACATGATCGTCCATGTCCATTTCGACCAGCACGTAGCCGGGATAGAACATGCGCTCGGAGGTGTACTTCTTGCCGCCGCGCACCTCGGTGACCGATTCGGTCGGGATCAGCACCTTGCCGATCTTGTCCTGCAGCCCGAAGGCGGCGACGCGCGATTCCAGCGACTCTTTGACCTTGCGCTCGAAGCCGGAATAGGAGTGGATGATGTACCACTTCATGTTCGGGTTGCGCGGCGCTTCGGCGGTCGCGGTGGTAGCGTTGGTTCCGTCCGCAGCGGGAGGATGCTGTTCGCCTTCTCCGCTGGGCCCTGCCTGGTTTTTTTCTTCGTCCTGCATAAGATGCTTCTTTTTTATCCGTCGATTTCGTCAGTGGTCCAATCGCGACCCGTGAATCTGTGTCCCGTGAATCTGTGATCTTTAAATCAGTGAGCCTTGAAAGCGTTGAACAAGTAAGTGACGCCATGCTGGATGAAGTAGTCGATCACGGCGAAATACAGCGCAAAGAGAAAGACAGTGATGATCACTACCGTGGTCGTGGCCTGCACATCCTGCCACGAGGGCGCGGTCACTTTGCGCATTTCGGTGCGCACGTCGTTATAGAACGACTTGATGCGTTCCGGCCAGGATTTGATCTGGTCGCCGAAGTTGCCGCCCCCTGCTGCTAAATTCGCCATTTTTTTCGTCTCGACTGCCATCTCTACTCCCTGAATCTTCCGTTACCCTCAAAACTCTGGCAGGGGCGGAGGGATTCGAACCCCCAAGTTCGGTTTTGGAGACCGACAGTTTAACCGTTGAGCTTACGCCCCTGAATTCATAGTCCCGAGTCCCGAGCCCCTAGTCCCGAGGGAAATTCCCGAGGGAAATTCCCTCGCGACTCAGGACTCGCAGCTCGCGACTATTTCACTTCTTTGTGCGGCGTGTGCTTGCGGCAACGGCGGCAGAATTTTTTGAACTCCAGCCGCTCCGTGGTCGTCTTCCGGTTCTTGGTGGTCGAATAATTCCGCTCTTTGCAATCACCGCACTGTAAGGTCACAATTTCTCGGGGCATAAAAACAGCTCCTAGCTTCCAGTCAATGCAGAAGGCAGAATTCAGAATGCAGAATTAAACCCTCGACATCGACTCAGTCTTGTACTTACTTCTGCATTCTTACTTCTGACTTTACTGCACAATCTCCGCGATCGTTCCGGCGCCTACCGTGTGGCCACCTTCGCGAATCGCGAAGCGCAAGCCTTTTTCCATCGCTACCGGGGTGATCAGTTCGATCACCAGGCTGACGTTGTCGCCGGGCATCACCATTTCGGTACCTTCGGGAAGTTCTGCCACACCCGTCACGTCCGTGGTGCGCAGATAAAACTGCGGACGGTAGCCCTTGAAGAATGGCGTGTGCCGTCCACCTTCTTCTTTGGTCAGGATGTAGACTTCCGCCTTGAATTTGGTGTGCGGCGTGATCGATCCGCCCTTGGCCAGCACCATGCCACGCTCGACATCTTCTTTCGCGATGCCGCGCAGAAGCAAGCCTGCATTGTCGCCGGCCATACCTTCGTCGAGTTGCTTCTTGAACATTTCGACGCCCGTCACGACGGTCTTGCGGGTGTCGCGGAAGCCGACGATTTCCACTTCTTCGCCGACCTTCACTTTGCCGCGCTCGATTCTTCCAGTCACAACGGTGCCGCGGCCCTGAATCGAAAAAATATCTTCAATCGGCATCAGGAAGGGCTTGTCCAATTCGCGCACCGGCTGCGGCACGCTCTTGTCCACCGCTTCCATCAAAGCGTCGATCTGTTTCTCCCACTTCGCTTCGCCGTTCAGCGCGCCCAGTGCGGAGAGCCGCACCACCGGAACGTCGTCCCCGGGGAACTTGTAGGTCTTCAGCAACTCGCGCACTTCGAGTTCGACCAGATCCAGCAACTCGGGATCATCGACCGCGTCACACTTATTCAAAGCCACGACGATGTAAGGCACGCCCACCTGCCGCGCCAGCAGCACGTGCTCGCGCGTCTGCGGCATGGGGCCGTCGGTGGCGGCGACCACGAGAATCGCGCCGTCCATCTGCGCCGCGCCGGTGATCATGTTCTTGATGTAGTCGGCGTGGCCGGGGCAATCCACGTGCGCATAATGCCGGTTCGCGGTCTCGTACTCGACGTGCGCCGTCGCGATGGTGATTCCGCGCGCTTTTTCTTCCGGAGCGTTGTCGATCGAATCGAACGACCGGAACAGAATCTTCGGATTGTGTTTCGACAAAACCTTGGTGATGGCCGCGGTCAACGTGGTCTTGCCATGGTCGATGTGACCAATCGTTCCGACGTTGCAGTGCGGTTTGTTGCGATCAAATTTCTCTTTCGCCATAACGCAGCTCTTAGCTCCTAAGCTCTTAGCTTCTAGCTTGAGCTGTCAGCTCTCAGCCTTCAGCTCTCAGTTAACCCCATGTCATCCTGAGCGGCGCTCTTTGCCGCGAAGGACCTATGCAACTTCTTCGTCGCTTCAACTTCAGTAGTACTGGTACAGCTTCTTAAACTTGTGCCGCAGCGCGACGTCGACGCCTTCCAGCTTCGACAGGTAGAACTCGCGCATCTGGGCCTGATCGGAAACCGGCAGCCCTTGATATAACTGCTGCGCGTTCAAGCCCGAATCGCCGGCGGCGTCTTCCAGCAGGCGCGCCGCCAATATTCCATCAAAGTCCCGGACGCGAATTCCCTTGCGGTCGAGCTGCTTCAGGAAGCGCTCCGCTTTCCCGGGCAAGAACGCCTGCTCGACTGCTGCCTGCAGCTTGCCGAACTCTTCGACCTTCTCAACCTTGATTGTCGCCTGTTCGAATGCCAACGTCAGCTCCGTGCGCTTCGCGCTTGAATCATGGAGCGGGAGACGGGAATCGAACCCGCGACCAACAGCTTGGAAGGCTGTGACTCTACCACTGAGTTACTCCCGCTTGAACCCAGCTTTCAGCTATCAGCCGTCAGCTCTCAGCTAAACCTCAGCGGCTAAAGCCGCTCGCATTCCGACTCTGTGCGGCACGGCTGAAGCCGCGCCCTTCCCAAACTGCCCTTCCAAAAACCTTCCGCTCAAACTTCCAATCTCTGGAGCCGATGACCAGGATTGAACTGGTGACCTCTCCCTTACCAAGGGAGTGCTCTACCAACTGAGCTACATCGGCTTAACCATCGCGGTTACAGATCCCTCGCCAACAACGCTCGGGATTTCGGCTGCGGACTCCCGTCCTCGCTATCGCTCAGACTCACGCCCGCAAAACGCCTCAACATCGGCCCGAACCCAGCTGTCAGCTTTCAGCTCTCAGCCACTTCTACTGACGCCTTCTCCGGTCCGCTTGCCTTATCCTCGTCCACGTCCGCGTGCAGCAGGTCTTTGCGGCGCAAAAGCGACTTCACGGCGAACAGGGCCAGAATCACCAGCGTGCCCGCCCTCAACCTTGGGTCCGTGAGCGTGGTCCACGCCAGCGCTCCGAGCACCGCGTAACAAATCAACGCTATGGACAGGCGGCTCATTCAACTCAGATCCTTCGCGAAGAACGCTCAGGATTTCGCCAGCGGACTCCCGCCTTGCTTTCGCTTCGGCTTACGCCCGCTAAACGGCTCAACAAATGGTGCACAGGGAAGGATTCGAACCTTCGTACCTCGCTAGGAGGGACAGATTTACAGTCTGTTGGCTTTAACCACTCACCCACCTGTGCAAAAAATCCGGGCGATGCGGCCGTTACGCTTCGTCCAGCAGACCACCCATGCAGGGACGCCGGAACCGCTCACGGAAAACCCGCAGACCAATTCATTTTACTTTCGCAACACAGGGAAACCAAGGCTCGCGCACAAGACACCGCGAAGATCACTACACGCCGGAAAATTTCCGAATGGAGTGGGTTTGGAAAAACCTGCTGCGCCGCTACCGAGTCCGCCGAACCGCCGGAAAATTCGCCTCTATCGTTCGTTGCTACGTTGTCGTTCGTTGCTAGGTACTCTGTCGTTTTCTGGAGCTGGCGAAGGGATTTGAACCCCCGACCCCCTGATTACAAATCAGGTGCTCTACCGACTGAGCTACGCCAGCAATTCGGGAAAGACGCGCCTTCGCGCAAACTTATCCCTCTGATCCCTGCCAGATGTCCGGGACAATTAATTAAGTTATCACAAGGGGAAGTTTCGGCGCAACCGCATCGGCTCCCGTTCGTCGTCTTTGCGTTCTTGCGGGATCAGCCGTAAGATTCGTAGGTGGGGGTGGTGGGGATTGGACCCACAACCTGCGGATTCAAAGTCCGCTGCTCTACCGGATTGAGCTACACCCCCAAGGGGGCATTCAAGGGTCAGCGCCCAAGAATGCCCTGTCGTTAATTTCGTACTGGTGGCGGTCTGATCGCCATGGCATTTCTCCTTTCGCGTGGATTGAACGCCTAAAGTCATTTGGTTCGCGGCTTTTTGTTGGCCTCGCTGGGTAAGATGATGCGCGGTTCCTCTTCATAGACCGAGCTCATATCATCGAGAAGGCTGCCCCCGTGTGTCGAAAAAGGGACAAACATCGTAGATTCGTATGCATTACGGCCCATAAGTCCCATGGTGGGCGCGGCGATTCCCCGGTAAGTGCCGATGAAAGCGTTGCGTTTGCGTTTATGTCTTCGCAGTTTCCTTGCACTCTCTTTCCACCTCCACGCCATGACCCCTTCAGTTTTGCTGACTTCCGCCTCTTCGGGCTTAAGGCGCTTGAGAGCCGCATGAACGCTGGACAGGGGATTCGTGGTGTATTGGCTGAAGTCGAATTTGTTTTTGCGGAGCGCATCGCGGACTTCGGTGGCTGTGTGGAATTTCTTAGGCGCTGCCTGAAGCACCGCGCGAATCGCGTCCGAAAGCGTCACAGGCTCCCCGGACAAATTATCGAAGAGGGTCACCCACTTGCCTTTTTTGTCGTCAGGAAGCATGTTGATCGTAGCAACGATAAACTGCTCTTTCTGCGCAGCCCTCCAGTCAATCTCTCGGCGTTCTTTCACCAAGTCGGTGTATTCCCTGAAGGCTTGCTCCAGAAGCTCGTTATAGTCGATGGCAGTCATAATGGTTACCTACAGTCATGAGTGTAACTATGCCTATAACAAAAGAGCAAGAGAAAAAACGGCGGCCATCAAAAGAATCTTTCCGGTTGGGACGGGTGGTTGCAGAAGCGGGTGCCTTGCCTCCGGCGACGACGAAACCGATCGAGCTTCGCTCGACCGGACGGGCGAGTCGCCCGTCCCCACATAAGCAGATAAGCCCACCCCGGTGCTATCATTTCAGCGCTAGTCGCAATTCATGCGAATCAGACGCCCTCTCCCCCTCGTGTTGGCGGTGGTGGTTGTGGCTGCGGCCATTACTGTCGCGGTCCAGCTGCGAAAGAACGCGCCACCGGAACCCGCCCGTCTGCTTCCCGGGGCCGACGCCTTCGTGTACGTGAATCTGGGCTGGGTGCGGAAACTGAATCCCGAGAGCGGTGTGCCCGCCGTTTACCACGATCCTGAGTACCAGCAATTCATCGCACAGACTGGATTCGAGTTTGAGCGCGACCTGGACGCCGCGGCTTTTGCCGTCCACTATCCGGTGAGCTGGCCGGGCGGCGGTACGGGGAGCTCCGCGCCCGAGCCTCGTTTCTCGGAAGTTTTCGTCGGCAAGTTCGACGGCGGGAAGCTTGCTGCCTATCTGAAACAGCACGCGCAATCCGTAGAGAACTATCAATCGGTGGACATTTTTACGATTCCGATCGAGGGACGATCGTTCCGGGTGGCGATTCTGGGGGTGGACTCGGTGGCGTGCTCGAACCATGACGATGCGGCGGTGATCCGCGGCATCGTGGACCGCTCGCGCCGGCTGGCTTCTCCATTTGGCGGGCCGGCTTTGCTGCGCCGGTATTACAAGCGGGTGCAGTTTGGCAGTCCGGCCTGGGTGGTGGCGCATGTGCAGCCTTCCGCGCCCGGCTTTGGGGGATGGGGCGACGTTTTTTCGAAGCCGGCGGATCTAGTGATCTCCGCGGGCTACAATCCGCTGCATTTGCCGCTGCGGTCGGGCCCGCTGCATCTTCGTGCTGAAGCTCTTACCGCCAGCGTGGACGACGCCCGCAGCATCGCCGAGAAGCTCAAGGCTTATCTGACGGTTTTTCACGCGGCCGAAGGCTCGGTGGGCAGCTCTGGCACGGACGCGGACGTGAAGGCGCTGTTTGATAGTTTGCAGGTGCGGCAGGAAGGCAACCGGGCCACGCTCAACGCCGCGATTCCGGCGGGGTTCCTGAAAAAGATGCTAACGGATTCCGAGGGGGGAGCGGTTAGCACCGGCGCGCAGGGAGCCGCGCCTTCGGGACCGCGCTAGAGAGTGGGGACGGCCGCCTCAGGGCACCGGGCAAAGAAACGTGATTGCGCGAAACTAAATGCTGTTCGCGGAGTCTCATCAATAATCAACCGAGTAGGCGATCCAGTCGTGGTTTGCCCAGCAGCAGATACAATTAGAATACAAGCCGATGTCGAATCTTCCACTCCCCATTGCCGCGTTTCTTGCGGGCCTGATTTCGTTCCTCTCGCCGTGCGTGCTGCCGCTGGTTCCGGGATACCTTTCTTTGATTTCGGGCGCCGGCGTTGAGGAACTGAAAGCTCCACAAGGTCACCTGATGCGCCGCGTCATGGTGAATTCGGTGGGATTCATTTTGGGCTTCAGTGTGGTGTTTATTGCGTTGGGAGCGGCGGCCACTGAGATCGGGCAGGTGTTGGGGATCTACAAGCACACGCTGGCGAAGGTGGCCGGGGTAGTGATTATTTTGTTCGGATTGCACCTGACCGGCATCTTCAAGATCAAAGCGCTGTACATGGACGCGCGGCTGCACAGCCTGAAAGGCAGCAGCACTCCGATCGGAGCTTTTGTGATCGGCTTTGCCTTCGCTTTCGGCTGGACGCCGTGTCTGGGGCCGATTCTCACCGCGATCCTGACCATCGCGGGCGAGCAGAACACGCTGGTGAAGGGGATCCTGTTGCTGGCGGTATACTCGCTGGGATTGGCGGTGCCGTTTCTGTTGACCTCGCTGTTGATGGAGCGGTTTCTCAAGTTTTACAGCCGCTTCCGCTCGCACATGCACGCGCTGGAAGTGGCGTCTGGCGGGCTCTTGATTGCGCTGGGAGTGCTGCTGGTGATTGGCCGGTTTACACTGATCTCGAACTGGTTTTCGTTCTTGAACCGCTTCGCGTTGTAAAGGAGTTGCTATGGAAACATCGCCGCCGATTATGCCTCCGCCTTCAGAGCCCACCCCACCGCCGTCCGCCGGCGGAGGACGCAATCCGCTGGCCCTGGTTGTGGTGGCTGTGGTTGTGGCCGGAATGCTGTATCTTGGCCTTCACATGGCTGCCCGCCCACGACTGCACCTCACGCAGGCCACGGTGGCTCCCGACTTCACGCTGGAATCGCTTGACGGGAAAACGATGCGTCTCTCCGATTTGCGCGGGAAGGCAGTGCTGCTGAATTTCTGGGCTACCTGGTGCACTCCCTGCAAAATTGAAATGCCGTGGTTCGTCGAACTGCAGAGTGAGTACGGCGCGCAGGGCCTGCAGATTGTCGGCGTGGCCATGGACGACGCCAGCAAGGAAGACATCGCCAAGTTTGCCAAAGACATGGGCGTGAACTATCCCATCCTGATCGGCAAGGAAGCGGTCGGCGATCAGTATGGCGGCGTGCCGGCATTGCCGGAAACTTTCTTCATCGGCCGCGATGGGAAGATCGTGGACAAGATTCTGGGGCTCAAGGGCAAGGGCGACATAGAAGAGGACATCAAGCGGGCGCTCGACACGGGGCAGGACACGCAACACGCATCGGCCGCGGATGAGACGGTGCAGTCTCAGAACAAGCAATAGGTAGCGGCGTTCTCCGGCTTTAGTATTCTTAAATAGCATTTTCAGGGATCGCATGACGCGCAGCCTAAACTCGCGAAGGCCCCACCAGCGCCTGAAGGCCGCGATGTGCGCGATGGTTTTATTGACGGTTGCCGCGAGCGCGCAAACCGGTAGCAAAGTTCCCTCGGTGGTGATCGCGCCGGTGCCGCTGGTGACCGCGCCGCGCGCGGCGCAGACCATGGTGAATCTGGATTTCCGCGTGCCGCGCGGTTATCACATCAATTCGAGCGCGCCCAAGTCCGAATTTTTAATTCCTACAGCTCTGCGTATGGATCTACCCACTGACATCATCCTGGGCAAGATCGAATATCCCGCGGGCGAGGATTTGGCTTTCCCTTTTTCTCCCGACGAAAAACTGAACGTTTACACCGGAGACTTCAGGATCGTGGTGGCGGTGCATCCGCTGCACTCGGTAACGCCCGGCAAATACATTATGCACGGCGTGCTGCGCTACCAGGCGTGCGACAACTCCGCCTGCTATCCTCCGAAGACCGTGCGTGTGGAGTTCGATGTGAAGGTTGTTAAAGAGCCGGCCACGCACCACGCTAATCCCGCGCAGAGCCCGCACGTGCATAGCTAGCTGTTGGCCATCAGCTCTCAGCCGTCAGCTAAAACCGGCCCACTGTCATGCTGAGCGGAGCGGTGAGGATCGCGAAGCGATCGTCACTGCGGAGTCGAAGCATCTCTTTGGCCATCGCGCAGCGTGCGTCTGCACCTTCTCACAACGGCGGGTCCGCGCTGGGGGTAGGGATGCATCGACTGCGAACGACCATCGCTTCACGATGGTCGTTCTTCGCTCAGCAAGACAGCGGTTCGAAATTTAGTCAGTGCGTGGCGTGGCGCTGGCCAGCGCCAGAACCGTTCCGGCAAACAGCAACGTGTCGAAAAAGTAGTTGAGCCCCTCGACTTTGACCGTGGTGCTCGGGTCCAGCAACGACGCGATCAGGATCGGTCCATAGACGAACACGACCAGCGCCACAATCCAGGCGCCGAGGAACGTCGCTGCTATCCGCGTCTTTTTCGCCAGCAGAATGGCTGCTCCGGCAACCACGAGAATTGCGGCCGTCACATAGCCGATGAGCGGGCGCGCCGGAATCCATTCGGACATCAATTTTTCGAGAGGGATGCCGGGCATTCCCAGCGGATGCAGAAAAGTCTCGACGCCGTAAAAGATGGCGGCGATCCCGGCCAGCACGCGGCCCACGGTGATGAACATGCTTTGGCCTCTCCCGCGCATCGTAGTACTCGCGAGAAGCCAGCCTCCGCCACCGAACGCCAGTTCGCGCAGGGCCAACGCCCAGGAAAATCTGTTCCTGGTGTCCTGGAGAACTCCAGGGATATCCATCATCGCCACAAAAAGAAACATCATGATCCCGAACAGAAGGCCGGACCAGCGCACCTGAATTTTCGTGGCAATGCTTAAAGACGCGGCCAGCAAAGCAAAGCCGACGAAGTAAGCCCAGAACAAATGCCAGGGCACGAACGAAGGCACGCCCTGCGAGATGCCTCTTGCGGCCGAGAGATGTTCCGCGCCGAAGACCGCCAGCGGGAGCGCGAAACACAAATTGCTCAACACGACGATTTTGTCGAGGCCGCGGGCCTGCGCGATATCGGTCTTCGCAGCCCACAGCGCTATCAGGAAAAGCACGATGGCGGCGGCGCTCATCGAGACGGCTGTGCGCGAGAACTCAAAAAATGCCAAGAGAATAGTCGAGTGCATGGGGAGTCAGGTGGAAGCTTGCGTCATCTGCGCGGGCAGTTTTTCCCGGGCCAAGCTGCGCCGCAGATTGTACTACCGAAAATTTGGTCAGGATATCAGCTTGTGACAGGCGCATGCCGCGAGCTGACGAGCGTCCGGATTTCGAATCTCGGATGACATTGCCAAGCTGGAGTGGCGCAGATCCTCAAGTAACGTTGACCTCCGATTCCTGTCCTTTGATAATCGTATTGAGCTTGACAGGCTGACGTGCTGACCCCGAGTGGAATTTGCGCTCGGGGTTTCGCTTTTAGCGTGCTGCGTCGGTACCGTGCTTTCTTTCGTGCGCCCAACGTCCTACTCTCTGTGATGAAGAGCTCGAATGATCAGGCTACTTCCCGCCTTGCTTTTTCTCCACCCTCGCCCAGGCATCTTTCAGCGCCACGGTTCGGTTGAAGACCGGCTTCCCCGGCGTGGAGTCGGGGTCCACGCAGAAATATCCCAGGCGCTCGAACTGGTAGCGAGTGCCGGCGGCGGCGCTGGCTAGCGACGGTTCGACTTTCGCGTCGGCGATAGTCTCCAGCGAGTTGGGGTTGAGATTGTCCAGCACATCTTTCCCCAGTTCCACGTCGCTGGGATTCTCTTTAGTGAACAAGTTTTCGTAAATCCGCACTTCGGCGTCGACCGCGTGTGCGGCTGAGACCCAGTGGATGGTCGACTTCACTTTTCGCCCGTCGGGAGAGTTTCCGCCTTTGCTTGCGGGGTCGTAAGTGCAGTGCACTTCGACGACTTCTCCTTTTTCGTTTTTCACCACGCTCTTGGCAGTCACGAAATAGCCGTAGCGCAGGCGAACTTCGCGTCCCGGCGAGAGGCGGAAATATTTTGGCGGAGGAACTTCGCGGAAATCGTCCTGCTCGATGTAGAGCACGCGCGAGAACGGAATCTTGCGGGAGCCTGCGCTCTCGTCTTCGGGGTTGTTCACCGCATCCAGTTCGTCGACCTGCCCTTCTGAATAGTTATCGATCACAACTTTCAGCGGACGCAGCACGGCCATCACCCGCGGAGCGCGCTTGTTGAGTTCTTCGCGCACGAAATGTTCAAGCATGGCCAGCTCGATCGAGCCCGTGGTTTTTGAAACGCCGATCGACGCGCAAAAATTTCGAATCGCTTCGGGCGTGTAACCGCGGCGGCGAATGCCGCTCAGCGTCGGCATCCGCGGATCGTCCCAGCCACGTACCCGGCCTTCCTGCACCAGTTGCAGCAGCTTGCGTTTGCTCAGCAACGTGTAGGTGAGGTTGAGACGGTCGAACTCGATCTGCTGCGAAGGAAAAATTCCCAGCTGCTGGATGAACCAGTTGTAGAGCGGGCGATGGTCCTCAAACTCCAGCGTGCACATGGAGTGCGTAACTTTTTCGAGCGAGTCCGATTGCCCGTGCGCGTAGTCATACATGGGATAAATGCACCACTTGCTGCCGGTTCGGTGATGCTCGGCATGCAGGATGCGATACATCACGGGATCGCGCATATTCAAATTCGGCGAAGCCATATCGATCTTCGCGCGCAGAACTCGCGAGCCGTCTGGGAACTCGCCGGCGCGCATGCGTTCGAACAAATTCAGATTCTCTTCGACCGAGCGGTTGCGGTGCGGGCTGTTCTTGCCCGGCTCGGTGAGCGTGCCGCGATGCTTGCGAATTTCTTCCGCCGATAGATCGTCGACGTAAGCCTTGCCGTCCTTGATCAGCTTGACCGCCCATTCGTAGAGCTGGTCGAAATAATCCGACGCGTAGAAGAGGCCGTCCCAGTGGAAGCCGAGCCACTGCACATCCGCTTTGATCGACTCCACGTATTCCGTTTCTTCTTTCTCGGGATTGGTGTCGTCAAAGCGCAGGTTTGTGTGGCCGCCGAACTCGTCGGCCAGTCCAAAATCGAGGCAGATGGCCTTGGCGTGGCCGATGTGCAGATAGCCGTTGGGCTCGGGAGGGAAGCGGGTTTGCACGCGGCCCGCATACTTATTCGTCTTCAGGTCGTCGAGAATAATGTCGCGTATGAAGTTGGAGGGGCGAGGCGCGGGCGTGGCGTGCACTCCAGCCTCGGCCTCGGCAGACGGCGTTTTCATACTCTGATCTTATCGCAAGCGCGCAGGTGTGGAGCGGGCACTCGTGCCCGCTTGCTTTGTTGCACTGTACGCAAGCGGGCAAGAGTGCCCGCTCCACACGACCTTCCATCGGCTCTACTGCACGCCAAGGGACGCGGGGTGGCGCGCGGCGGAAGTTCGCTTCCGCAGATACCGCAGGAATTGCCACGTCTGCACGACTGCGGCGATGCAAAGTCCGAGCCAGGCGCCGGCGATGCTGATCAAGATCGACACATTCACGATTGCGGCGAGCTTAACGTATTTTGGCGAATCCCGCACCGCATCCTGCAAGATCACGAACGGGTAGCCGGTGGGCGCCCTGGTGATGGCCTCGATCATGTAATGCAGCAGGATCAGCATCAGTGCCGACTGCAATAGCTCGCCCAGGGGCGGGAACCACGTCCACTCCGGCCGCGCCAGCGTGATGCCTGACCTCGCCAAAGCAACGACGCCGAGCAAAACAAACGGAACATAGAACGTATGCAGCAGCGGTGCTGCCTCCAGAAACGCCGCTGCCGGACCGAGAATCAGGAACGGATAGTGCGGCACGAGCAACAGCCAGACCAGGCCGAAGACGCTAAATCCAAATTCGCAGACCGCTTTCAGTGGAGATGGTTTGAGCTCGTCCCTTCGCACCGGCGGGAGCTTGAGCGGATCCCACTTGATTTCGGTTCCAAGATGCTTGTTCGTGCGCTCGATGATGGCAAACACCAGGGTGATGATGCCCGCTGCGATGAACAGGCCGAACCACAGATCGCCGATAGTGCTGGCTATAGCCAGTCCCCAGTTGCCGCCCGAGTTGGCCACGTTCGCCGGGCCCACGATGAAAATGAATATCGGAACCAGAATCCACAGCAGCACCGTCTTCAATACGAATTCGTAGATTGGAAACAGAGCGGGACCGATCAGGAAGCGCTGCGGTCCGAGGCGGCCGGCCACCATCATTGGGCTGCCGCAGCGCTTAAGGATGGCCGCGATCTCGGCCTTATCGAGGGGGTGGCCCAGTTCGGTTTCCTTATCCTCGATCTGGGAGCGCAGATCCTCTCCTAGCTCTGTGAGCAGATCATCTTGCCGATTCGTCTTGGGCAGCCAGAAGCGGACGGCCTGCAGATAGCGATCAATCAGTTCCGTTGCGTTCCTGGTGGACGAATCGTGGCTGGGTGAATCCGGGCTGAATACCTTGCTCATAACGGTGCCTCGCGAAGAATTCTGTTTAACGACGCGTTGATGCTCTCCCACTCCCCAAGCAATTGCGTAAGGATCAATTCCCCACCAGCCGACAGCCGGTAAAAGCGCTTGTTGCGCTTATCCTCTTCGCGCCACTGGCTCACCAGCAGGCCCTGGGTCTCCAGTCGGCGGAGAAGCGGGTAGAGGGTGCCTTCATCGATTGCCAGGCCGTCGTCTGCCAGAGCCTTGCGCAGCGTGTACCCGTACTGCTCGCTGCGCAACTGGGCCAGCACGGCGACGATCAAGCATCCCCGGCGCAGCTCCAAGCGCAGGTTTTCAAACACTTCCGAGCTGGCAGTACCAGTCGCCATATAGTATGTGATATACACTATGCGTCACATAGTGTAACTGTCAAGTGTTTTCCTCAGGAAAGCCCGCCTGCGAAGTTGAAGACAACATACGGAGCCTTCCGCTTACCGACGCCGGAGTGAGTGTCCGGTGCCACTCCCGAGCGTGCCCCTTTCCTGCAGCGCAGCCGAGTCGCGCTCGCACGGACGGGTCTGACGCTCCTCCCTGCTTAAATGCTTCTTGATGCGTGTCGCTCGACTTTCTTACTTGCCTTTTCTTGGCAGACCGACGATAAATGCGGGCAAGCTATGATGCGGTTCTGGTGCGCGTTTTCTCTGGCTGTTGCGCTAACGATGTCGGTGGCCGGCCGCGCGCAAACTTCGCCTGCAAAATCTCCTGCCGCCGGCGATTACTCCCAAGAGGCCGCGGTCATCGAAGAGATGTCCAGCAAGATTACCTTCGACAACCAGGGCAACTCTACCCGTGAACAATCCACGCGCGTTCACGTGCAGACCGACGCCGGGGTTAAACAGTGGGGCCTGTTGAGCTTTCCATTCCAATCGGCAACCCAGATCGTAGAGATTGACTACGTCCGGGTCCGCAAGGCCGACGGGAGCACCGTGGTTACTCCGCCGGACAACGTGCAGGACCTGGATGCGGAGATCACTCGTAGTGCTCCCTTCTACAGCGATCTGCGGGAGAAACATGTCGCGGTCAAAGGCCTGGGCGACGGCGACATTCTGGAATACGCGGCGCACTGGCACACCACCAAGCCGCTGATTCCGGGACAGTTCTGGTTTCAGTACAACTTTCACCGCGGCATCGTGTTAAGTGAGCGGCTGGAAATCAAGGTGCCCAGCGAACGCGCCGCCAAGGTGAAGGGACCCCAAGCCACCCAGACCATCCGCACGGAAGCGGGCTCTCGCGTGTATACCTGGACGTTCTCCAAGCTGCAAAACGACAAAGAACCGGACGACGACCAGAAAGAGTCGGTCGAGATGGCGCTCGGCCATCTCCCTCAGCCCGACGTGCAAATAAGCAGCTTCCAAAGCTGGGACGAGGTGGGCCGCTGGTATTGGAACCTGCAAAAAGACCGTGTCGAACCCACTCCCGCGATCCGCGCGAAAGCCGCGGAACTCACGAAAGGCATGACGGATGACGCCGCCAAATTGCATGCCCTCTACGCCTTTGTGAGCACGCAATACCGTTACATTGGAATTGCGTTTGGCATCGGACGATATCAGCCACACGCCGCCGAGGACGTCCTCACCAACGGCTACGGCGATTGCAAGGACAAGCACACGCTGCTGGCTTCGTTGCTTCAGGCTTCCGGCATCACGATCTATCCCGCGCTCATCAGTTCGAGTCGGAAAATCGATCCCGAGGTTCCGTCCCCGGCGCAATTCGACCACATCATCGGTTATCTCCCGCGCGGCAAAGACGCCGTGTGGCTCGATACCACCCCTGAAGTTGCGCCTCTCGGTTACCTGATGCAGCCACTGCGCGATAAACAGGCGTTGGTGATGGCAGGGGAGCACTCGATACAACTGGTAACCACGCCTGCCGATCCGTCCATTCCCAGCACGACCCGCTTCAAGGTCGAGGGCAAGCTCAACGACGATGGCACGTTCGAAGCCAAGATTGAGGACACGACTCGAGGCGACAGCGAGGTGATGCTGCGCGCGGCATTCCGCCAGGTCCAACAGTCCCAGTGGAAGGACCTGGTGCAGCAGATTTCTTTTGCGCTGGGCTACGCTGGCACGGTGAGCGACGTCAGCGCGAGCACCCCGGACGCCAGCGGCGAGCCTTTTCATTTTGCCTACTCTTATCACCGCAAGGACTATCCCGACTGGACCAACCGGCAGTTTACCGTTCCCGGCCTGCCGTTCTACATGCCGCAAGTCAAAGAGGACGCCAGGGATCCGGTCTGGCTTGGACCGCCGCTGGAGACCACGTCAGATTCCAAGGTGGAGCTTCCCAAGGGCTACAAGCCGATAGTGCCACCCAACGTGGACTTGAAGTATGACTTCGCGGAATACCATGCCTCGTATTCCGAGGAACCGGGCATCCTCATCGCAAAGCGACGGCTGCTGACGAAGATGCACGAGGTTCCGCTGGCCGAGCTCGACGACTATCGGAGCTTCCTCAAGAACCTGCAGAATGACGTGAACCGGTACGTGCCGACGTCATCCGCCAACGCAGTGTTTACGCCGCGTTCTCAGCCTCCGGGAGCGTCCCCTTCCTACATGAAGGGTATTCGGGATCTCCCCGACAGTGATTCTTCCGACGCAAACCGTCTGGAAGCGGCGGCGCGCGACGACGTGACCAGGCGCGACGTGCAGGGAGCGGTGTCGTCTCTGTATCGCGCAGTGTCGGCTGATCCTAAGTTCGCGCGGGCCTGGGTATTTCTGGGGACGATACTGATCTCGCAGAAACAGTTGGATGCTGGGATGGACGCCTTTCACAAAGCCATGGCGGCAGCCCCCGCGCAGCCCGCAATTCCGAAGGCTCTCGGTTACGGTCTGATGGCGAATTCGAAATTTGAGGAAGCGATCCCGGTGTGGCAAGACTACATCAAGGCCTATCCGGACGATGCAGACGGGCCGGGGAACCTGGGCGGTTGCCTGGTCAGCCTGAAGCGATATTCCGAAGCCGTGGCAGCGCTTGAGGCGGCGGTGAAAATCAACGGCAAGCGGGCCGACCTGCAAGCCAGACTGGGATCCGCCTACCTGGACGCGGGCCAACGTGATCAGGCGGGAGCGGCATTCGCCAAGCTGGCCGACGTGGATCCGGAGGGCAACACTTTCAACGACGCGGCCTACGAAATGGCCAATGCGGATTTGAACCTGCCGCTCGCCTTCGACTATGCGAAGAAAGCCGTCCGGGCGGCGGAAGAAGAATCGCAGAAGATAACGCTGACGGATTTGAAGGTGGAAGATCTAAGAGGAGTCGAGAAGCTGTCAGCATACTGGGATACGCTCGGCTGGGTGAATGAGCGGATGGGGAAGCCGGAAGTGGCTGAGCCGTATCTGCAGGCTGCGTGGAAGCTGACCCAAGATGGGGTAGTAGCGGACCACTTATGTCAGGTTTACCAGGGGATGCACAGGATAGGGATCGCCATCCAGATGTGCCGCTCGGCAGTGGCACGCCTGTCGATGTCGCACCAATTGGCGCTGACCCAATATCAAACCGAACTGGAGGAGGCGCAAAAGCGCCTCGATCACCTGACCTCCGGCAGGGTACAGTCGAACAGCATGCCAGACGCTTCCGACCTCGCCATCCGCGACCGCACCTTCAAATTGTCACGATTTCTGCCTGGGACGGAGAGTGCGGAGTTTTTTGTTTTGCTCGCTGCGGACCCGAAGACCAACACATTCAGGGCGGAAGATGTGAAGTTCATCAGCGGATCGGACAAGATGAAGCTTCAGGGAAAACAACTGAAGAGCATCGATTTCCATGTTCCAGCGCCGAGCGGCACTCCCGCGCGCTTCGTGCGCCGCGGGATTCTTGGGTGCTACGCCTACACCGGCTGTTCCTTCGTGTTGCTCGACCCGTCCTCGGTACGCTCGCTCAACTAGCGGCAGAATTGCGACCCGGACCACGCAGCCTCCGCGCTCCGAAATCCCGGCTTCAGACTCCCGCCGACACAACCTGCCCCGGAACTGCGACGGATGCTGGTCCACCCGCAGTAAACCCGTTCCCTTCCGCGAGGTGCTTGCGGTAATGCACCTGACGCCAGCGCGTCATCTCGACCAGAGGCTTCCATACTGGATTTACCAGGTCATGTTTGATCAGGTTGGATGGCAATGGCCGAAGAGACTTTCTACGCCGTTGAATCGTTCGTAACGGCCAATAGATTAGAAACTGAGCGCTGGGATGCAACAAACTCTGGGGCCACATATTCGGCGACGAAGCACCCCGTTCACCGCTAAGGACACCAAGGTGCACAAAGGAAACCCTTTGATATTCCAGCGTGCTATTCGGCTTTTTGGATCGCTTGTTCGATTCGCTTGAGGGTGGTTTCCCGCCCCAGCACTTCCAGCGTTTCGAATAGCGGTGGGGCGTTCTTGCGGCCGCAGACGGCTACGCGGATGGGCTGGAACATTTGCCCGGCCTTCACGCCTAGCTCCTGAGCGGCGGCGCGCAGGGCCTGATCCAGCGGGTCGTGTTTGAATTCGACACCTGGCAATACTTCCTGCGCGCGCTTTAGAACTTTCAACGCCATCGCCGCGTCTCCTTTTTGCGGGACGAGTTCGGCGGGGTCGTAGGGCGGGAGTTGATCGACGAAGAAGAAATCGGCGGCGGTGAGCACTTCGCGGAGCAACTTGATGCGCTCGCGGATCAGCGGCGTGATGCGCAGCATTTTTTCTGGGGTCATATTGAATCCGGCGGCGCGCACGATTGGCAGCAGGCGGGCGCTCAGGTCTTCGACGGGCAGTCCGCGGATGTGTTCGGCGTTGAGCCACACCGCTTTCGGATCGAACGTTTCCTCTGGAGTGGCGGCCGGCTCCTTGAAGTTCACCACCGCGTTCGAGCGGTTGATGCCTTCCAGCGAAAAGGCGTCCGTAAGTTCCTGCAGCGACATATTCTCGCGGTCGTTTTTTGGCGACCAGCCCAAGAGACACAGGAAATTGATGAAGGACTCGGGAAGGAATCCGGCGTCGCGGTAGGTGGTGACGCTTACCACCGGGCCGTGGCGGCGCTTGGAAAGCTTGGTGCCGTCCGGAGCCACCAGCAGTGGGAGATGCGCGAACTGCGGCGGCGTTGCGCCGGCGGCTTCGAAAATCAGAACGTGTTTGAAAGTATTCGTCAGATGGTCCTGGCCGCGGATGATGTGGGTGATGCGCATGTCGGCATCGTCAGCGCACGAAGCGAGGTGATAAGTGGGCATGCCGTCGGAACGCAGCAACGCGAAGTCTTCAATGTCGGCGGCGGATTTTACTTGCTCCCCGTAAACCGCGTCGGTGAAACACACTGGCCGAGCGCTTTCGCGGGGCACGCGAAATCGTAGCGCGAACGGCTCTCCGGCGGCGGCGCGGCGGTCGCTTTCGGCGCGCGAAAGCTCGCGCATGCCCGGGTTGAACAGCCACGTCCCCTGCGCGCCGGATCGTTCGCTATCCCCGGTGTGGGCGGGAGTGAAGTCGCGGTAGGCGAGGCCTTTTTCGAAGATGGCTTCTGCCGTTTTCCGGTGAAGCGCGCCGCGCTCCGACTGCTTATATTGCTCGTCCCAGCCCAGACCGAGCCACTTTAAGCCTTCGAAAATGGAGTTGACCGAGGCGTCCGTGTTGCGCTCAACATCGGTATCGTCGAGGCGCAGGATCATGGTTCCGGCGTTATGGCGGGCGTATAACCAGTTGAAAATAAACGTCCTCGCGCTGCCCACATGCAGAAAGCCGGTGGGCGAGGGCGCGAAACGGACGCGCGGCTTCATCGCGGCGGGCGTGGTCGACGCAGCGCTCGACGATGCGCCGTCCGGCAAAGGGTTGCTTGAAGAATCAGTCATTAGGAATCCATTGCGATGTTACGGGCGGTGGAAAACTATCGTCAAGCCGTGAGCCCCAGGCAACCCGGCTTAAATCCAACACGTTACGGGAGTTCGAAAGTTTCTTAGGGTGTACTTAAATCCTGTTGTATCGGGACGCGGCGTATGAAAACATAGAGTTGCCGTTTCCCCCCGAAGATGTCTGGGAGAGTCTTTCCTTGGAACCCTAGCCTCGGAAGCCTTCCCTCAGGAGTATTCGTCGGCATCATGGATAATCTTGTCATTCCCGCAGTTGTGATCCCGGGTTTCGTCTCGGTGTTGCTGTTTCTCGTTTTTACCTACCTCTACGAACAAAGCCGGCAGGCGTATTTCCGCGCGTG
This sequence comes from uncultured Acidobacteriaceae bacterium, assembly GCA_963719575.1. Taxonomy (GTDB): domain Bacteria; phylum Acidobacteriota; class Terriglobia; order Terriglobales; family Acidobacteriaceae; genus Sulfotelmatobacter. Next base: position 121,297 of record CAVRCN010000009.1, on the reverse strand, counting down.
GCAGATGGCGTGGGCCGCTTACTCGCTGCATTACGTTCTGGATGCGTTTTCTTTTTATCGCGCCTCGCCGCCGGCATTTCTGGCGAGCTCGCTGTTTTTGGTCGCGATGGCGCTTTGTATTTTCGTTTCCACGCGTCTGATGCGCGGCCCTTACCGCTTCCGCTGGTATGACGCCGCGCTGGGGGCCGCCGGGGTGGTTCTGGTAGGCATCAGTTTCAGCGGACACATCATCGGCGGTGTTTTTGTACCCGACGCCCAGCCCGCCATCCGCCTCGGTGTGGGACTCGGGCTGGTCCTGCTGTATTGCTCCGCGGTGTTTTATCTCAACGGACACCGGCGCGGATCGCTCGCGTTCAAGGTGCTGGGGCTGGCTCTGGCTTTGTGGGCGGCGCTGATGGGGATGGGGCAGCTGCATAGTCCCTGGGGTGAAACTCTGGGCAGCGCCGGCCGCTTGCTGGGCCCGGTGCCGCAGATGTTGCTGGGAATCGCGATGGTGATGGTGCTGTTTGAAAACCAGCGCAATTCCCTGCAGGAAAGTACGCTGGCCCTGTCGACGCTGGGAGCGGATCCGCGGCGCCTGCTGGCCGCAAGCGACCTGACGCCGAATATGCAAACCGCGCTGGAGCGCCTGGTGAGCGCGCTCTCGATGCCGCGCGCGGCCATCTGCGTTGCACAACGCTGGCGCGGATTGCTGCCTTCCGTGCAACATGGTTTCTCGCCGGAATTTCTGCGGGAGATCGAGACCAGCGGCGCCGCCGATTATATTTGCCAGATTGCCTACCGGCAGAGCGGAATCTTCACCGTCTACGATTTGGCGCAAATGAGCGAGCCGCTGCTCGCGGGTCCGGTGGGAACATTCGCGGATTTCAAGCGAGTTTTCTCGCAGGCCGGCATTCGCAACCTCACCGCCGTGAGTTTGCAGACCCGCGAGCACAATTTCGGGGTGATCGTGTTTCCCCATGCGGAACGTGCGGGGTTTGGCGCCTCCGGTCCGCGTCTGATGGTAGGGCTGGCGCTGCAGCTGGCGCTTACGCTGGAAAACTATGTGGTCACCCACGATGCTCACCGCCGCACCCAGGAATATGAACTGCTTACCGAGATCGGGCAGGCCATCAGTTCTCGTCTCGACCAGGACGAGATTCTGCGCACCATTCAGATCGAGCTGGGGCAAATTTTTGATACCAGCGACTTCTACATCGCGTTCCAGGAAGGCGACCGCATCCACTTCGAAATGGAGGTGGAAGCCCACCGCGTGTGCCCTAAGCGGTCGCGCAAACTGGAGAACGCGTTCACGGAATATGTGATTCACAGCGGGCAGCCGTTGATCGTCCGCGGCGATCTGGAGGCGGTGCGCTCGCGCCTCGGGATCACGCACGTTCCGCCGCGTCCGGCGAAATGCCTGATTGCCGTGCCGATCTTTCTCGGGAACAAACCGGCGGGAGTGATGGTCGCGATGAACCGGGAACGAGAAAACGTTTTTGAGCAGCGCGATCTTGACGTGCTGATGACAGCGGCCGGCCAGGTTTCCGTTGCGATGGAAAATGCCCGGCTATTTGCCGAAGAACAGCGGCGTTCGCGGCAACTGGCATTTCTCAACAACGTGTCGCGCACGGCGATTTCCAGCGAAGATCCCGTCCACATGCTGGGCCAGATCGCGAGCGAGATCCAGAAGAACTTCAGCTTCGACCACATCGGCATCGGGCTGCTCGACTACGGCACCAAAGAAATCGAAATCAAGGCCGAGGCGGGCGTTACCACTCACGCCATGGGCCAGCGCATTCCGCTGGGCACCGGCATCCTGGGACGCGTGGCTCGCACCGGCGAGAGAGCTTTGGTGCAGAACGCCAGCCTGGGCCAACTTTCGGGCATTCTGCCGGACGCGCGCGCCGTGTTGTGCATTCCCATCACCTACGGCGAAAACCTGCTGGGAGCGCTCAACATCGAGAGCCGCAACGAAAACGCATTCGCTCCGCAGGACGTGCTGATTCTCAACACGCTCGCCGACCTGCTGGCCACTGCGCTGCATAACGCCTTCGTGTTTCAGAAGCTGCAACAGCAATCCATTACCGACGGCTTGACCGGCATCAAGACTCGCCGCTTTTTCTGGGAAGCGCTCTCCGCCGAGTGGAAGCGCGCCTCGCGCTCGGGACGTCCGTTCTCGGTGGTGCTCATCGATCTCGACAAGTTCAAGGAAGTCAATGACACCATGGGACATTTCGAGGGCGACCTGGTGCTGGCGAGGCTGGGCCGGTTGCTGGAGCAGAAGTCGCGCCAGCAAAACGTGGTGGCCCGTTATGGGGGCGACGAATTTATTGTGCTGATGCCGGAGACCGGTCCCGATCAGGCCATCGTCCTGGCGGAACGCCTGCGGCAGTGGATTGCCAGCGATCCCATGCTGAGCGAACACAAAATTACCGGCAGCTTCGGCGTCGCGAGTTTCCCGATGCACGGCTTTTCTATAGAAGACATTATTCGCGTGGCCGATGCGGGTATGTACGTTTCGAAGCGCTCGGGCGGGAATCGGGTATCGACGGCGGAAGAGTTCGCCGAAGGCCAGGATTTTGCCCGGCAGCGGCAACAGATTTCCGCCTACATCGAAGGTTTCTTGCAGCGCGAGCACACTGGATTTGAGCACGTCGAAGAACTGACCACGACGTTGCGTAAACTCTGCGGCGGGGATCAGGAGAGAGATCAGGAGACCAACCTGGCGCTGCTCCGCGAGTCGATCGAGATTCTGAGCCGCGCCGTGGAATCGCGCGAGTTGCGCACCGCCGGACACGGCGACCTGGTAGCCCGTTACACCGAAATCATCGCGCGCGCCCTGCGCCTGCCGGCGGAAGAAACCGCCGACCTGGTCTATGCCGCCCGCGTGCACGATGTGGGCAAAATCTTTGTGCCTGAGCGGATTCTGAACAAGCCCGGCCCGCTCACGGATCAAGAGTTCACCAGAGTCCGGAGGCACGCCGAGGTGGGCGCCGAGATTGTCGGCATGCTTCCGCGCAGCGAGAACATGTGCGCCGCGATTGCCCACCACCACCAGCGCTTCGACGGTTCAGGCTATCCCGATGGCCTGATCGGCGAACAAATTCCAGTGTGGGCGCGCATCATCGGCCTCACCGACGCCTACGCGAACATGCTGACGGAGCAGTCCATTTCAGCGGCCAGAACTCCGGATCAAGCACTCGACGAACTGGCCAAGATGAGCGGAACACGGTTTGACGGCATGCTGGTGCGGTTGCTCCTGCGCGAACTGAAGTCGGAGCGGATGTCGTTTCCTAGCCCGTAACGCCGGCATCTTGCCGGCTGTCCTGCGGGCGTCCCGCCCATGGGCCGCCGGGCAGGGACTGCCGTGAGTTTGCAAGAGCAGCGGCTCTGCTCTCCGGCGCGGCGGGCGAGGACGCCCGCCGGACAGCCGCCGGGACGGCGGCGCTACTCATTACCCCTACTTGCAACTGGAAAGCGGAAACTGGACACTAGCTGTCATGTCCATTCCTCTTTCTCTTTCCGGCAAGGTGGCTCTCATAACAGGCGGGTCGCGCGGCATTGGAGCGTCGACTGTGCGGATGTTCGCGGCTGCGGGCGCCAAAGTTGTGTTCAGTTATCAGAAAGCGCGTTCTCAGGCGGAGGCGCTGGCTCGGGAATGTGGCGGGGCGAATTGCCATGCCGTAGCTTGCGAGCTGAATAGTCCCGACGCACCGCGCGCGCTGGTTGCTGAAACCGTTAAACATTTCGGGCGGCTCGACATTCTGGTGGCCAACCACGGCGTCTGGCCTCCGGAGGATGTTGCAATTGAACACATGTCCGATGAGCAGTGGCGCTCGACAATGTCGATCAATCTGGATGCGGTTTTTGGGCTGGTGAAACACGGGGTCGCGCAGATGAAGTCGCAACCGCGGGCCGGCGCCGCTGGGCACATCGTGCTGATCAGTTCCACCAGCGGACAGCGCGGCGAGGCTTTTCATTGCGACTATTCCGCGACCAAGGGCGCGATTATCAGCTTGACGAAGAGCCTTTCGACGGAATTGGCGCCAGCCGGAATTTACGTAAATTGCGTGGCTCCGGGGTGGGTTGATACCGACATGTCGAAACCAGCGCTGGAAGATGCGGAAGTTGGCGCGAAGATCCGCGCCACGATTCCACTGGGCCGCGCTGGCCGGCCGGAGGAGATTGCTGCCCCGGTGTTGTTCCTGTGCACCGAACTGGCCGGCTTCATCACTGGCGAAGTCTTCAACGTGAATGGAGGCGCGGTTCTGGCGGGGTAGGGCACGCACTAGACGCAATAACGAAGAACGCGACAAAAATGCTCCCCGGGGGCTCCGCCCGCGGGCTTGTTCGTGCATCCAAGGAATTGAGGATGTTCGCAGCTGCGAGCGGGAATTCCACGCGAAACGCTACAATTCTGTTTGCAGGCACTGACCCCGTTAACCTGGATGAAACGCTCTCTTCTTATTTTGTTTTTGGCGGTCCCGTCGCTGGTAATCGCGTTTCCGGCGATCGTCTTGTCGGCGGTCGCTTGTCCGGCGGTCGTCCTCACGGCGACCCCGGCCTGGGGACAGGCGCCGGCTGGAGCAACCCCGTCTACCACGCAATCTCCTCCTCCCTCGAATCCGCCCTCGAACACATCGAGCGCTGCGCTGTCGGGCACGCAGGGGCCGAACATTCCCATGGACCAGGAGAATGCACGGAAGGCGAAGGATCTGCTGAATCAGGCGATCCAGGCGCTGGGAGGGCAGGCTTATCTCACCATCCACGACCGGGAGATGCAGGGGCGCGGGTACAACTTCTATCATGGCCGGCCCACCAGCACAGGCGTGCTGTTCTGGAGCTTTTTCGAGTTTCCCGACAAGCAGCGCGACGAACTCAGCAAGGAACGCGACGTGGCCGAGGTTTACGTTGGAAACAGGGGATACGAAATCACCTACAAAGGCGTGCATCCGATGGACGAAAAGGATCTTACGCCCTACCTGCGGCGGCGCAGGTTCTCGCTCGACAATCTGCTGCGCACCTGGATCAACGACCCGAAAGTGGCGCTCTTCTATGAAGGCAACGCCATTGCCGCCGAAAAGCCCGCGCTCAAAGTGACGCTGATCAACGGTCAGGATGAGGCGGTCAGTTTATACCTCGACGTAGACACGCATCTTCCGCTGAAGAAGACCTTCGACTGGCGCGATCCGGTGGATCGGCAAAAAAACCTTGAGGAAGAGATTTACGACAACTACCGCCCAGTGCAGGGGATTATGACGCCCTACAGCCTGACCCGTTATTTCAACGGAGATATGGCGGGCCAGCGCTTTCTCAGTGGAGCGAGTTACAACCAGAATCTGGATCAGGCCATGTTCGATCCGCACTCTGGCTACAATCCGAACAAAGTGCCAGATAAACGGTCGTCCAAGCACTAGTGGGGTGTGGCCGCCCTGGCACTGCCCGACGTTTGCGAGTTAACTCATAGAACAGCAAGGGTTTCCGATTGCTGTGGGGCAGATACCAAGTTGGTTCCACGTCTGCGATCTGCCACGGAGTGTGGCTTTTTTGCCACACACAGATTTCCTCAGCGAGGCGTAATCTAGTGGTTCGCCGAAACATAACAGGTCTCTTATCTGACCCAGGAGCAGACAATCCGCACTGCCGTGGAGTGCACGGGCATTGGCCTGCACAGCGGCGCTCCGGTTTCCTTGCGCATGCTCCCGGCGTCACCCGCGACGGGCATTCGGTTTCGCCGCACCGATCTCGACGGTTTTGAAATTGAGGCCGTGGGTCTCAACGTGGCGCGCGTGAGTTACGCCACCAGCCTGATGAAAAAAGGCGTGCTCATCTCCACGACCGAACACATTCTTTCCGCGTTCATTGGAATGGGCATCGACAACGCGATTGTGGAACTGGATAACCTGGAGTTGCCCATCCTCGACGGCAGCGCCCGGCCATTTGTGGAAATGATTCAGAAGGCGGGCATTCGCAAGCAGAGGCGGCCGCGCAAGTATCTGAGAATCCGGCGCGAGCTGGAAATGCGTGAAGGCAACAAGTTTATCGCGGTATATCCCGCTGAGAATTATTCAGTTTCCTACTCCATCAATTTTCCCCATCCGCTGATTGGAAAAGAAACCTTTCAGGTAGAACTCTCGAACGGCAACTATCTGCGGCACATTGCGGGGGCGCGCACGTTTGGTTCGCGTGAAGATGAGCGGGCGATGCGCAATATGGGCCTGATTCGTGGCGCGTCGCGCGAAAACTGCATTGTCCTGACCAAGGACAGCGTCGAGAACGGACCTCTTCGTTTCGGCGACGAATTTGTGCGGCACAAGGTGTTGGATCTGGTGGGCGACCTGGCGTTGCTGGGGAAACAGATCCTGGGCAAGGTTGTGGCCGACCGCGCGGGCCATGCCATGCATACGGCGCTGGTTTCGCGCATCCTGCGCGACAAGACGCTGTGGGAGGAAGTTACGCTCGATCAGGAAGAGGCTGCTAGCGTGCACGGAGCGCTGGCGCATGCTTCGGCTGGGTCAGTTTTTTAGCAGATTCTTTTCGTGGCGAGCTCTTCTGGCGAGACAGTAAAGCGATTTCAGATTGTTGATTTTAGATTGCAGATTGAAAAGCCATAAGATTTTGACTTTTAATCTGAAAATCTGCAATCTGAACTCTGCAATGTTCGCTCCGCACGATCAAAACCCAACCACAGGCAAGAATTGGTGGCAGATCCGCTAGTCGGCGGGTTCGCAGGAGGACTGGTCTTGATGGCTGAGTTCTTCTGGCTGCTCCTGCAGCAGGCGTTGTAGTTCGGCTCTGGTTTGGTCGATCAGGGCTGCGGCGAACTGGCGGGCGGACTCCTGGCGCTCCGCTGAAAGTTCCTTCACGCGCAGGTCGAGCAGCGGCATGTCTTCTTCAAACCAGCGCAGGGTTTTTTGCACGCGGGCTATGCGAAAGTCGTTGGTCAGCATGAGGATGGCTCTCCCGTAAACCTCTAGGGTGCCACGTTCATGCGGAGACGCAAGTCTCAAAGTGGATACTGGGCGGAAACAAGCTGAATGCAGAAGTCAGAAGTCAGAATGCAGAAGTAAACCTGCGTCTTACTTCTGCATTTTGACTTCTGCCTTCTGACTTTACTGGAGGTTTTCTGGGGCGGTCGCGATGCGGTCTTTGGCGCCGGGGAATTCTTTTTCCATCCGGCTGTCGAGCCACTTTTCGAGCAGCTTTTGCGTGCTTTCGGCAACGCCATGGAAGCGGAAGCCGGCACGGCCTTTCAGGTCCGCCCAGGCTACCTCGGTTTCCACATCCAAGGCCAGATTGATGTCTGGAATCACAAACTTGAGGCGCGGCGTGGCGCCCTTGGGCATGGCGTCGCGCATGGCGAGCGCGATTCCGCCCTCGCTGATGTTGGTGCTGGTGGCTTTCAGTTCTTTCTCGCCCAGGAAAACGCTGACCGGCATTTTCACCGGCTGCCGGAAATAACGGCGCCGTTCTTTCAACATGAAATTCAACGCCGCATGAAAACAGCGCGAGGCGTTCAGATTGCTGATGGGCTTCTGCAGTACAAAATTCGCGCCCATGCCAAAGGCATCTTGCGTGGTTGTCTTTTTTCCGTTGAGGATGGCGAAGGTTACGGAGTTCTTGTTGCTGGGCGTGCTGCGCAGGCCCTGCAGCACTTCTAAGCCGCCGGTCAGATCGTCGCAATCGACGATGACGGCATCGAACTTTTCGGAGACCAGAATATCCGCCGCGGCCCGTGCCTCCTGGCAGAGTTCGACCTCGATCGACAGCTTTTCCAGCGTGGGCCGGATCACCCGTACCAGATCGCTGTCCCGGCTCAGCAGAAGAGACTCCAACGTCATAGGCTCGATTCTAGGAGTACTCCGGGAGACCCGAAAGTGACAAAGGTAACGGTCTGCAACTGGCCCGGCGGACATTACCCGGGCGGGAATCGGGGTGCTGATTCGGTGCACCTGGAATCGAGCCAAACCCGCGATTCATTGCGTCGTAAGACGCCGACGCGGCTGCTCGGCATAGGGCATGCTGCTTCGCGTGAATGGCCAAGATCGCTATCGCTCGGCAAAGACGATTGCTCGGATGCGATCATGCTTGTTCAATCATGCTCGCCAGCAGCAGGGCGCGGCGCGGCAACTCGGAGATGACGATGTGCTCGTGCAGGGCGTGCGCGCCCTCACCCACGGCGCCCATGCCATCGAGCGTGGGGACGCCGATGCCGGCGGTGAAGTTGCCATCGGAGCCTCCGCCGACGGAAGCTTCGTCGAGCTTCCAGCCGATCCCGCGGGCAATTTCGCGGGCTTTCATGTAGAGCACGGCGACGCCTTCAGTGCGCTCCATGGGCAGGCGATTGATGCGACCCGTGATCCCCAACTGGCAATGCTTGTCGAAGGGCTTCAATGACCGGAGCTTGCGGTCGATAACAACTTTCTGTTTCGCGCTCTTGATGCGCACGTCGATTTTTACCGAGGCTTCGGCGGCAACTACGTTGGTGCGCGTTCCGCCTTGAATAATTCCAGGATTCACTGAAAGCCCGCGCCGAAGATCGTTGAGCCTGGAAAGAGCCGTGATCTGGCGGGCGAGTTCGAGGATAGCGCTGTGGCCTTTCCCGGGATCGAGGCCGGCGTGCGCCGCCACGCCTTCGACTTTCAACGTGTACTCGCCGACTCCCTTACGCGCAGTTTTTAGCGCGCCGCGAAGTCCGGCTGCCGGTTCGAGTACGAGCGCAGCCGCAGACTCCCGGGCCAAAGCTTCCGTGGTCGCGCGCGAAGAGTAGCTGCCGACTTCCTCGTCTGATACCAGAAAAACTGTGACCGGGCGCGGCAGTTCGCCGTGCCATGTTTTCAGGGCTGCGATCGCTTCCATCATCAGGACGATGCCAGCCTTCATGTCGAGGACGCCGGGGCCGTGCAGTCGATCACCGGCAACACCGCACAGCATGGTAGCCAGCGTGCCCACGGGATAGACCGTATCGAAGTGGCCCAACAGCAGAACCGGCGCCAGGTTGCCGCGGCCGGGGAAATTGATTTGCAAGTGATCGGCATAAGCCTCGGTGCGGTGCAGGTGCGTCTCACCACCCATCACGCGAAATTTTTCCGCGAGGTAAGCGCCCAGACGGTCGCCAGCGGGTTTATTGTCGCTGGGAGATTCGATCTCCACCAATTCGCGGGCCGCTTCTACCATCTGCTCCTGCCGGGCTTCGAAATAATGCAGGCGGTCGCGCCAGGCGGTGGACGCTTCTTGCGTCGCGGGTGATTTCTTGGCGTGCGATTTCTTGCTGGGCATTGCTCCTCTTTCAGTTAGTGGACGCTGGTGGTCGCAGTTTGTTCGTGCGGGTGACGACCTTCACTATACGGCCTGCGGCGGCACGCAGTGCGTTACAGTATAATCTTCAAGCTGTTTGGGACGAATTATGACTGAGAGCACTCCTGCTGTGAAGGAAGCGCCGGGCGCGGGCAAGACCGTGCTGGATATCCATGAGATCCTGCGCATCCTTCCGCATCGCTATCCTTTTCTGCTGATTGACCGGGTGCTGGAGTTGCAGCGCAAGGAGCGCATCGTCGCCATCAAGAATGTAACCATCAACGAACCGTTTTTTGCCGGACACTTTCCGGGGCTGCCGATCATGCCCGGGGTGCTGATCGTTGAAGCCATCGCACAGGCGGGTGGGGCGCTGTTGCTGACCGAAGTGGAGGACCGCGCCGACAAGGTGATGGTGTTCACTGGAATCGAGCGCGCCAAATTCCGGAGCCCGGTAAGCCCCGGAGACCAGCTGCGGCTCGAGGTAGAGGTGAAAGGCTGGCGAGTCGTGCCGGGAATGACGGCGGCCAAGATGCAGGGCACCGCTTACGTTGGCAGCAGGCGCGTCGCCGAGGCCACGGTATCGTGCCAACTGATTGACAGTTCGCGCGGCCGAGGGTCGGCGGCGGATGATGGCGATAGAGACGAGACTGCGGGATAAAGTCAGTGCGCCGAGTGATGAAACGCACGGCACTTACACGCCATTTTCTGATGCAACCTTCCACGGACATTCTTTCTTGAACATTCATCCCAGCGCCGTCATCGATCGCCGCGCCAAGGTTCCTGCATCGTGCCAGGTTGGTCCCTACTGCGGGATCGGGCCTCACGTCGAATTGGGGGAGAACTGCCGGTTGATTTCTCACGTCGCTATCGAAGGGCCAACCAAGATCGGCGCGCATAACAGTTTTTTTCCTTTTTGCGCGATCGGCATGTCTCCCCAGGACGTGACCTACAAAGGCGAGCCCACGCGGCTGGAGATTGGTGAGCACAACGAGATCCGCGAGTATGTCACCATCAATCGCGGCACGGTCAAAGGCGGAGGGCTGACGAAAGTCGGCAGCTACACTCTGATCATGGCTTATACGCATGTCGGGCACGACTCGGTGATCGGCGATCATGCCATGCTGGTGAACGGAGCCACGCTCGGCGGCCACGTGACGGTCGAAGAATGGGCAGTGGTAGGGGCGTTGTGCCCGGTGCATCAGTTCGTGCGGATTGGAGCGCATTCGTATATTGGCGGCGGCACTACGATCACGCAGGACGTTTTGCCGTTTTCTGTAACGTCCGCTGCGCGTGACACGCACGCTTACGGGCTGAACAAAGTTGGGCTCGAGCGACGCGGATTCTCCAAGGAGCGCATCGGGAAAATCCACCACGCCTACAAGATTCTGCTGGCTTCGAAGATGAATACGTCGCAGGCACTGGAAAAATTGAAGTCAGAAGCGGATCGCGGGGAAGATGTGGACATGCTGATCCGGTTTATCGAATCTTCGGAGCGGGGAGTGATTAAGTAGCAGTTGCCTGTTGCTGGTTGTCAGTTGCCAGTAACAGGCTTTAGGAGGCAGGGCATGGGGCTTTCGTATCAAGACCTCATTGCATGGCAAAAAGCTATGGACCTCGCCGAAGAGGTTTACAAGGCTACTCGCGGATTTCCCAAGGATGAGTTGTATGGACTAACGAGTCAGCTTCGACGAGCCGCAGTATCTGTACCGAGCAACATCGCTGGGGGACAAGGCCGACTGACGCCGGGAGAATTCAAGCAGTTTCTCGGCCACGCTCGCGGGTCGCTCCTTGAGACGGAGACTCAGATCATGCTTGCAGGCAGATTGCAGTACGTTTCTCCGGAGGAGACGAAACGTCTCCTTAAGTTATCAGCGGAAGTAGGAAGGATTTTGAACGGCCTAATCGGTTCAATCTAGAGTCGTTGGGTTCCCGACTGGCAACTGACAACCGGCAACCGGCAACTGACTTATGCAGCGTCTCGGCCTCATCGCGGGCAACGGCAAGTTTCCATTTCTCGTGCTCGATGCGGCGCGCGCGCAGGGGTACGAAGTGGTGGTGGCTGCGATTAAAGAGGAGACTTTTCCGGAGATTGAATCGCGCGGGGCGGCGGCGGTTCACTGGTTTTCGCTCGGTGAACTCTCGAAGTTGATTGAAATTTTCCAGCGCGAGGGCGTGCACCGCGCCATTATGGCGGGGCAAGTCCGGCATAAGCAGATTTTTTCCAGTATCCGTCCCGACTGGCGGCTTGCCAAGCTGTTGTTGTCGTTGACCACGCGAAATACGGATTCTTTACTCGGCGCCGTGGCGAAGGTTCTCGCCGACGAAGGCATTGGGCTCGAGAGTTCGACCTGGCTGCTGGAGCCGCTGCTGGTCAAGCCGGGCGTGCTGAGCCGCCGCGCTCCCACGGAACAGGAACGCAAAAATATCAACTACGGCCGCGGCGTGGCTCGGGACCTGGCAAGCCACGACATCGGTCAGACCGTGGTGATTGCCGACGCGGCGTGCGTGGCGGTCGAGGCCATGGAAGGCACCGACGCCGCCATTGAACGCGCCGGCCAGATCATGCGTTCGCTGGAAGGCGAGGCATCTACGCTCAGCCGTGCGCTCACCGTGGTGAAGATCGCGAAACCGAATCAGGATATGCGCTTTGACGTGCCCGTGATCGGGATAAAGACGATTGAAGTGATGCGCGAAGCCGGAGCTGCATGTTTGGCGCTGGATGCGGGGAAGTGTTTGCTGCTGGATGGAGAGACGATTCTCGAGGCCGCGAACGCCGGGGACATTGCAGTGGTTGCAGATCCGCAAGGAGACGGCGCGAAATGAAAAAAAAGCCGGCGGCCGCGTTGGTTGAACCTGCGCGCATTGCCGATCAGCTTAGCCGCGCGTTTGATGGCAACGCGTGGCACGGGCCGGCTTTGCTCGAACTGCTGGCCGACATCGACGCGGCCACGGCTGCGGCCAAGCCGCTAGCTGACGCACACAGCATCTGGGAACTGGTGCTGCACGTTGCGGCCTGGGACGGGGCTGCCCTCGTCCGGTTGCATGGTGAGAAATGCCAGCCCCAGGGCGCGGAGAATTTTCCGCCCGTTGCAAATCCCACGCCCGCGGCCTGGAGCAAGGCGGTGGCCGAGATGACGCGCACTCACCGGGCGTTGGTTAAAACGGTCGCGGCTCTGCCCGAGTCGCGGCTGCGCGACCGCGTTCCGGGCAAGCGCTACGATTTTTATCACATGCTGCATGGCATGGCGCAGCATGAGCTGTATCACGCGGGGCAGATTGCGATTTTGAAGAGGGCGAAAGCTCCGGCCAAGTGGAAAAGCTGGTAATTGAACAGCAGTGGCCAGGGATCAGGGGCTAGGGGCCAGCAAAGTCAGCACCAGCCCCATCTCACCACTGCTTGAAGATCAATCCCACCGCGCACACGATCAGGGCGAAGCCTGCTACATGGTTCCACCGGATGGATTGGCCGAGGTAGAGCACCGAGAATACCGAGAAGACCACCAGGGTAATCACTTCCTGGATCGTCTTGAGCTGGACTGCACTGAACTCGTAGGAGCCGATGCGGTTGGCCGGGACCTGAAAGCAATATTCAAAGAACGCGATCAGCCAGCTGATCAGAATCACTTTGTAAAGCGGCACGTTGCGATATTTCAAATGTCCGTACCAGGCGAACGTCATGAAGATATTTGAAATCGTCAGCAGCGCGATGGTTCTCATGGGGCGATGGAATCCTTTCTCTCACAGCTTTCCACGACCGCGGCTCGGCGGCAGCGTTCTGCAATGGTACAGGTCCGTTATGGAGATGCTCTTTCCTGGCTTTGCGTTTACAATCTTTTCCGGCAACTGGCCTCCGAGGATTTGTTCTGTCATTGCCGAATTCGATTCCGGTCGCGGTGGTTGGGGTGGGTGTGTTTGGGCGCAACCACGCTCGCGTTTATAAGGAACTCGAACAGCAGGGGGAAGCCGTTCGCCTGGTGGGAGTGGTTGATCCCGATGTCACCCGAGCGGATGCCGTAGCCCGCGAATTCGGCTGCCGGTCTTTCGGCTCGGTGAGTCAAATGCTCACTACGCACAGTGAGATCCAGGCTGCGTCCGTGGCCGCGCCTACCGCGCAGCATCTTGTGACGGCCCGCGAATTGATGGAAAAAGGCGTCGACGTTCTGATCGAGAAGCCGGTAGCTGCGTCGCTTGCGGAGGCAGATGAGTTGTTGGCCGTGGCGGCTACTCACAAGCGCATTGCACAGGTCGGCCATCTGGAGCGCTTCAATCCTGCCGTGCGCGCCACCACGCCGCTGCTCACCCGGCCCATGTTTTTTGAGGTGCACCGGCTCAGCGTTTTTACGCCACGTTCGCTCGATGTGGACGTAGTGCTCGACCTGATGATTCACGATCTTGATATTGTGCTGGCCTTCGCGAAATCTCCGGTGAAGGAGGTTCGCGCGGTTGGACTGCCGATTCTTTCCGGCAAAGTCGATATCGCCAATGTGCGACTGGAATTCGAATCGGGCTGCGTTGCGAACCTTACCGCCAGCCGGGTTTCCACCGAGCGGGTGCGCAAGCTGCGCTTTTTCCAGCCGCGGCAGTACATCTCGCTCGACTACGGCCGCCAGGAAGTATTGGTGTTTACAGTTGGACAGCACGATTCCGGACAGAACAGCGCTGCGCAAAGCGCCGCCGGAGCGCCCACGGTGAATCCTCAGATCGCGGTCAGCAAACCGCCTGTAGCTTCCGAGGAGCCGCTGCACGCGGAGCTGAAGTCGTTTCTGCGCGCGGTGCAGACGCGTTCCACGCCGGCCGTGCCTCTGGAAGATGGCCACCGCGCGCTCGCGCTGGCCCTCGACATCGTCGACGCCATCCGCCGGCACGGACAAAGCGTGAATCTCCCGGTCACGGCGAAGTCACTCTGATCCGCAGCATCTTCTTCGCAAGTGGCTGATGCGGCTAGACTTTTTACAAATATTTACACGGCGAAGGCGCAGGCTATTTGCTGGTGGGAGAATCCTTGGAAAGATGCGAAAATGAGAGGTAACTTGGCCCTAAGACTTCGCTTGCGCCGTGCCTCGAAGGCCGGATGCAACGTTGAGGGGGGAATCGCAGTCTAACGAGCCAGACGAGTTTAGCCCCAGCGCATGCCAATCACGCAAATTCCATTCCAGGACCCGGTCGCCCCGCCCGAAAAGCCGCAGCCGGAGCAGCTTGGCCTCTACGACGTGCGTGATTGGGAGACCGCCTATCGCGTTCCCGATGCGAATATTCCTCATCTGCTCATACAGTTGCAGGATGACCTGTCGCGTTCGCGCCGTCGCGAAGCGGCGTGGATTTCTGTCATTGTCCATCTGGTGCTCTTCATCCTGTTGTGGAACCTCAATCTGATTGAGAAATATCTTCCGTGGCACCCGCTGGTGGTGGTATCGCAAAAGGACTTAACCAGCGGCAAGAACCTTACTTATCTGGAGCTGCCGCCGGATGCGCAGAAGGTGGCGCGCAGGCCCAAGAGCAACGTGATTTCCGATAAAGACCGGATCGCGATGTCGCGCCATCCGGAACTCGATCCCAAGGAACTGCGCAAGATTCTGGCGACGCCTCCGCCGGGAGCGCCGGGGTTGACAGGTCCCCGAGCGCCGCAGCCGGCTGCGCAGCAACCGCCCGCGATGGCGCAGAATCAGCCGCAGCCCAGCCAGCAAGGGGCGCATCCGCCCAGCGATGCCAATCAGCTGGCGCGATTGCAAATCCCCGTTCGGCCCAACAGCCGGGTGAATGAATTCGCCAAATATGCCGGGACCATGACAGCGGGTTCGGCGGTGCAACAAGCGGCCGAGGCGGCTGCGGCTTCAAGGGCCGCTGGACAAGGCGGGCAGGACGGCGATTTCGGCCTCAATACCGGGGCGCGGGGGCGGCAGTTGGGCCCTGCCGAGATTCTCAGCGACACCATGGGGGTGGATTTCGGCCCTTATCTGCAGCGCATCGTGCAGGACGTGCGGCAGAATTGGTACAACCTGATTCCAGAATCCGCCGAACTGAAGAAGGGCAAGCTTGTGATTGAGTTCGCGATTACCAAGGATGGCCAGGTGGCTGGAATGAAGCTGGTCGCGTCCTCTGGCGACGTTGCGCTTGACCGTCCCGCCTGGGGCAGCATTACGGATTCGAATCCGTTCCCGCCGCTGCCGAGCGAGTTTGGCGGACAATACCTGGCACTGCGTTTCACTTACTACTACCTCGGCCCGCATCCCGACAAGAACGACTTGCAGTAAGGCGGACGGCTTGCACCATGTCGATGCGAACTCGCTTGGCTCCGTCGGTAATCGTTAAGCGCTTACCAGACCCGGCAGCGGTTGGCATTCACCATCGGCGATCCGGCCTTGCAGTGAAATGCTTGCTGGAACTCCGGCATGTTTGAGACTACGCCGTTGGTGCGGTATTTCTCCGGCGAATGCGGATCGACGGTCGCCCGCAGGCGCATGGTTTCGGGCCGGGTTGCACCGCACCAACTCTGGCCGTAGCCCACGAAGAAGCGCTGATCGGGCGTGAGTCCATCGAGCGGCTGCAGGGTCTGCGCTTTTGTATCTTCTTTCCACGCCATGTAGGCCAGAATCAAGCCGCCAAGGTCGGCGATGTCCTCCCCGAGGGTGAGCTTTCCATTGATCTTGATGTCGTCGACGATCGTGTAAGTGGAATACTGGTCGGAGATGCAGGAAGCGCGCTTGACGAATTCTTTTTCATCGTCGGGAGTCCACCACTCGCGAAGGTTTCCTTGTGCATCGAATTGGCGACCTTCATCGTCGAAACCATGAGTGAGTTCGTGGCCGATGGTGCCGCCGGTATCGCCGTAGTTCGGCGCGGCGTCAGAAGTGAGATCGAACGCCGGCGGCTGCAGCACGCCCGCCGGAAAGTTAATATCGTTCAGCTGCGGGTCGTATTCCGCATTCACCGTGGGCGGAGTCATACCCCACTCGCCGCGATCGACGGGCTTGCCAATTTTCGCCAGCTCGCGGTTGAATTCGAATTGATCGGCGCGCAAAACATTGCCCATGGCATCGCCGCGGACAATTTCCAGTTTGCTGTAGTCGCGCCACTTGTCGGGATAGCCGATTTTGTTGGCTACGGCGCGGAGTTTCTCGAGGGCGCGCGGCTTGGTGGCGGCGCTCATCCACGGCAGCGAGTTGATGTCCTGCTCCATGGCGGCTTCGATTTCCTTTACCATCTTGAGTGCCGCTTGCTTGGCCTCAGGGCCGAAATATTTGGCCACGTAGGCTTGCCCCAGAGCTTCGCCCAACTGGTTGTCGACGTTTTTCGAGCAGCGCTTCCAGAGCGGTTCGATCTGTTGCAGGCCTTGCAGCGTTTTTCCGAAGTAGTCGAAATCAGTGTTGACGAAGGGCGCCGAAAGATGCGGAGCGGCCGCATGCACCAGGTGCCAGCGCAGGTAGGTCTTCCAGCTCGCCAGGTCTTCTTTATCGATCTCTTCACTCAAGGCTTTGAAAAAATCCGGCGTGGCTACGTTCAGGCTGGCCAGCGCGGGCAATCCAACTTTGGTGAAATATGTACCCCACTGAAAATTCGGAGCCAGAGTCTGAAGCTCGGCCGCGGTCATCTTGTGATAGAGCTTTTGCGGATCGCGCATCTCCACGCGCGTCATGGAACCCTTGGCCAGCGCGGTTTCGATCCGCATCACGGTTTGCGACTCCGTTGCGGCCGTTTCTGGCTTGTCCCCCAGCAGTTCGAACATCTTCTGCACATGGGCCACGTATTGCTTACGAAGCTCCTGCGATTTCGCATCGGTTTTGAAATAGTAGTCGCGGTCGGG
This sequence comes from uncultured Acidobacteriaceae bacterium, assembly GCA_963719575.1. Taxonomy (GTDB): domain Bacteria; phylum Acidobacteriota; class Terriglobia; order Terriglobales; family Acidobacteriaceae; genus Sulfotelmatobacter. The sequence continues at coordinate 104,217 of CAVRCN010000009.1, read as the reverse complement.
AAGGCCGAGGCCTCCCTGGAACGCCGATGCGATCACCTGAGTAGAGTCTTTAAAGTCCTGGTCCGAGCTAAAGAAAAATAACGTGCTGCGCCGGTAATGCGATGTGTAAGCGGCATCGGCTGCGACTCGGGCCAGATCCGCCTTGGTGCGCATGCCGGCAATCGCGTCCAGATAAGGCTGCAGCGGCTTGATGCCGGCCGCGTCTACGGCTTTTTCATCCATGCAGGAAGCGTAATAGTCGCCGATTTTTTGGGTGATGGCGTCGCGCCCGGGGCCACCCGCGGCGGCTTCGTCGAGAATGCCGCGCAGGCGCGCCGTATTCTCATCCTGCATTTTGGAGTAGGTGTCCCAACTCGATTGATCCGCCGGAATCGGATTCTTCTTGATCCACCCGCCGCAGGAATACCGAAAAAAATCCACGCACGGGTCTATGGTCTGATCCATGGATGAAACGTCGAGCACTGGCTCGGACTTGGCGGCTGCGGGTTGCTGGGCGTTGGCGAGGGAATGACAGAAGAAGACTAAACTGAGAGTGAGCGCAAGAGAGCAAATGCGTGAGTTTGCCATGGAATGTTCTCCGAGGTCTGGACTGGTTAGTTTACAAGTCACCGATGCCGAAACCCACTAGAACCCTGCGGTTCGTGCTCAGATCAGTAGGGGCATTTCGCACGCAACCGATCAGGTCAGCATCCCGCCCCATGTTATACGCCGAACGCCGCCCTCCCCAAAGCGCAAGTAGTTCTCCAGCGCGAGCCGTGTCACTGGAGAAAGAGTTTGTCCGCTGACGCGGCATCGCTCCCGCAGCCGAGAGTCAAGGTCGTGAGGAATACGAATTGTGATGCTGCGCGAAATCATAAAATGCCAGAACCGCCGGACATCCAGCTAATTGAGGATATCTCAAGGCGGCGCGGAAGCCGAGTGCCGGAAGGCCGCGTTCATCCCTTGCGCAGATGAATCGAACCATCTCCGGTGTGGATGGTCATCAGATTCCCGCCGCCGTTAAGCTTTCCCCGAACTTCGTTCTCGCGGATTTTGCCTTCGGTGGTGACCGGCATATCGAGGTCGATGTGTCCATCGCCAGTGTGCAGGTCGACATCCGCAGCCATGTTTCCGGGAATTTCCAGAGTGACGTTGCCGTCGCCGGTTTCGAGCCTCCAGTTGGTATTGAGCGACGAGCCCGCTGCTGCGTGCACTTCCACGTGGCCATCCCCGGTCTTTAAATCAAGCTCATCGAAGCGGCCATTGGCGCGGATGTGCCCGTCTCCAGTGGTGGCTCGCAATTTGCCGTCGACTGCGTCGAGGGTTTCCGATCCGTCCCCGCTGTGCAAGTCCATCTCGCCCTTGAACCCGGCGATTTCGATTTTGCCATCTTCGGTGTGCAGGTTGACCTTGCCCTCGCGCGGCATATGAATCACGATATCGACGCGGCGCTGGCCCCAGTCGATGGTAAAACCGTGAGTGTGCGGGTACTGCACGTCAAGCTCGACCACGCCGCCCGTCTGGTGCTCCTCGATTTTGATTCCGTCGCCGCCGATCTTGTAGCGGACAGTGGTGACCGTGGCCTGGATCGTGTTCTGGTCCCAGGTGTCGACGCGGATATTGGCGTCAGACGTTTCCACGCGCAGATCGGGCTTGCCCGTGAGATTGAAAGTTTTCGACCATTCGTCGGCGCGCGCAGGTGCGGCGGCCGCGAGCGCGAGAGCCAGAATCGCAAACGACACGCGATTTACCGTGATGCGTTTCATAGTAAGTTTCTCCAGATTAAGTTGCTCCGGCCGGGCGAAGGGCACACTCCTGCTTCGGCGTGTTAGACGAAGATACGAGGGATTGGTGAGATTGGTTCCGCGAATTCGACCGGAAATCGTCAGCCCAAAAATCGCGCGCCCGGAGAGATCGATTGAAAAACTAGCTGCTCAAACGCTTACCGACATACGCCATGCGGATCAGGGTGCGCTCGGAAAATGGCAGGTAGAGCAGAGCTGCGCAGGCTGCGAACGCGGCGCCGATCCCGATCTTCGAGGTCAGCAGGAACGGTGACACTGCCCATAACTGATCGAGCGCGAGCACGAACGGGAACATCTTCTGGAATTTTCCGGCAAGTTGCTGATGGTCGAAGCCGATCGCCGAGAGCAGATAACAGCGCAGAGGAATGCCCACGCCCGCGGTGATCATGACGAGCCCGGTGAGCGTCGTCGCGCCCCATGCGGGAAGAAATGAATCTGCGATGTTCTGGATCGCGTGCAGGCGAAAGAGCGCGGACAGATAGAAGCTCAAGTACATTACCTGAACCAGCGCAAACAGGCTGCGCGTCAGCCCACGCCGCGGGATGGGGATGTCCAGGTCGGGATGCAAAGCAGCGGCCGCAAGTTCCTGCTGCATTTCCTGTCTTGTTTCCTGTGCCACCGGCGCGATGAAGCGGTATCCGCGCCGCGCCAGGGTTTCAATGAATCGCGGGCTGGAAGCCGAGTCTCCCAGAACCTCGCGCAATTTGTTTACGGCCGTGTTCAGTCCGTGGTCGAAGTCTACGAAGGTGTCGGCAGGCCAAAGTTTCTGGCGCAGTTCTTCGCGGGTCACAACATCGCCGGCGCGCTCGAGCAGGAGCGCGAGAATCTGGAACGGCTGCTCCTGCAGGCGAAGCTTGCGGCCGTTCTTGCGGAGTTCGCCGGCCTTGAGATCGAGTTCGAACACTCCAAAGCGCGCGATTCTGCTGTTGTTTTGCGGCACGGGCATGGACGACGACGTAGTGTAGCATCGGCCGCAGGGACACGGGATGCCGTTCAGGAGCTGCAGGAGAACGCGGCCGACCTGCGCTCGGCGGACGGGCAAGAGTGCCCGTCCCCACACAGGCTGCGATCAGCAGAGCTACAATGTTGGGCGTGTCTGCCGAGCCACACGATCCGGAGCAGAAGAACGAGAACGATCACAAGCATCAGCGCCACGCGATTTATGCGACCGAGACGACGGGGCTGCTGCTGATTGCGCTTCTATTGCTGGCGATTACTATCATCCGCTATTGGCACGCCATTCACTGGAGTTTGCGCTGAGCGTGGAGCGGACGGTGGCGCAGACAATGGATCACGTGCCTCGCGAGGCGGCGCGGACTGAGCCGCCGTTGCTGGCGCTGCTCGGCCCAACGGGCAGCGGGAAGACGGCTTTGTCGCTGGCGCTGGCCGAGCGCTTTCGGGGCGAGATCGTGAACTGCGATTCGGTCGCGATGTATCGCGAGTTTGAAGTCGGTACAGCAAAACCTACCGTCGAGGAGCGCAGCCGCGTCCCTCACTATCTGTTCGATGTTGTCGATGCGACCGGGTATATCACGGCCGGCGAATATGCACGCCAGGCGCGGCAGCTCGTGCACGAAATCAGTTCGCGGGAGCGCCTCCCGATCGTGGTTGGCGGCACCGGGCTCTATTTGCGCGCCCTGCTCGACGGTCTTTTTCCCGGGCCCGGACGTTCGGAAGAATTGCGCGAGCGCTTGCGCGAGCGTGCCGGGAGTCGCGGGTCGAACTATCTTCACAAAATTCTGGTACGACTTGATCGCGACTCCGCCGGGAAAATTCACGCCAACGACGTGCCCAAGCTGATTCGCGCGATCGAGGTTTGTCTGACCTCGCGGGACAAAGGCTCACGGCAGAAAATGTCCGAACTCTTGCAGCAGCAGGGGCGCGACCCGCTGCGCGGCTTCCGCATTCTGCGGCTTGGGCTCGAGCCTGAACGCGAGGCGCTTTACGAACGAATCAACAGGCGCGCGCGGCGCATGTTTGACGCGGGGTTGGTGGAAGAGACGCAGGCATTGGTTCAGAAATATGGCGTAGCGGCGCGTCCGCTGGCTTCGCTCGGTTACAAACAGGCAGCGCAGTTTCTGCGCGGAGAACTTGGGCGTGAGCAGGCCATCGTGGCGGCACAGCAGGCTCATCGCAACTACGCCAAGCGGCAGATGACCTGGTTCCGGCGCGAGCCGGACGTGAACTGGCTGCGCGGGTTTGGGGATGATGGGGAGATTCAGGAGCGGGCCGCGGCTTTCGTCGACGATCTGACTCGATCGTTATGAAGCCGGACTGCATCTGTGTTGGGCCATTGCCGGCCAGCGGCAAGGGTGTTCAATATTGCACAGTTTAAGGATCGATTCACGTTTTAGTGTTGTGGCCAGCCAAAACTCGGACGAACTTTCGAGATCAAACGGAGCTTAGAAATGAAGATAATCAGCTTAAGACTGTTTGCCACCGCGACCGCCTTCACTGTCCTTCTTAGCATTCCTCTGTCAGCGCGTGCACAGGACGCAGCAACTATCTTTAAATCAAGATGCGCGGGCTGCCACGCCGCCGATGGCACCGGTTCGGCAATGGGCAAGAAAATGGGCGCCCACGACTTTACCGGCGCTGAAGTCCAGGGCATGTCCGACGCTCAACTTACCGAGATCATTACGAATGGCAAGAACAAGATGCCCAAGTATGGCTCGCTGAAGCCGGAAGACATCAAGGGTCTGGTGGCTTACATCCGCACGCTGAAAAAGTAGTCCTGCCGGCTGCCGCGCTCGAGATTGGGATGGGGGATCTGATACGGGAAAGGGCGCAGAGCTGTAGACGCTAGGCGGCGCGGTTTTGAAGTGTACCTGTGCAACGTGGCAGGAACCTGAGATCATCCAGTGCACAATAAATTATTAAGAGCGGCAGGTTCCCGATGAGTCTGCGAGAACGCATCCGAGGCTGGACACAACCAATTTATTTCCTGGGACAGAATCCCACTACCCTCACGGGCGCGGTCATCACCACCAGCACCGCGCTCACCACCATCGCCTTCTGGTTTTATGACATCTTCCTGCCCGGGCCGCCGCATCCTTATATCGGCCTCCTGGTTTTTCTCATCCTCCCGGGAATTTTTGTACTTGGCCTGCTGCTGATTCCGATTGGCATTTGGTTCAGAAGACGAAGTCTGCGTGGCAGCGGGCAACTGCCGGGGGTTTTCCCCGCCATCGACCTGCACCTTCCGGTGGTGCGCCGTACCTTGGAGTGGGTGGTCTTTGCGACCATCGTCAACCTCTTGATCATTGGCACGGCCTCTTACCGTGGAGTCGAATACATGGATTCCACCAGTTTCTGCGGGACGACTTGTCACACCGTGATGGCCCCGGAGTACACGGCCTATCAGAATTCCCCGCACTCCCGCGTGGCCTGTGTAGATTGCCATATCGGTCCGGGAGCGTCGTGGTTCGTGCGAGCCAAAGTCACAGGCTTGCGGCAGGTTTTCATGGTAACGTTCCACGACTATCCGCGTCCCATTCCTTCGCCGGTAGCGAACCTGCGCCCAGCGCGTGAAACCTGCGAGCAGTGTCACTGGCCGCAGCGCTTCACCGGCGACAAGTTCCTGGTGAATACCAGCTACAAAGACGACGAAAAGAACACGCCACAGACCGATGTGTTGCTGCTGAAAGTGGGCGGACGCACCTGGGAGGGTTCGGTCGGCATTCACGGCCACCACCTCGATAACAACGCCCGCATCCGCTACATTTCCACCGACTTCGAGCGCCAGACGATCCCCGTCGTCTATTACACCGACGATCAGGGAAAAACTACCGAATTTATTTCCACCGATGCCAAGCCCACCCAACAGCAATTGGACAAGGGAGAGCATCGCGTGATGGATTGCGTGGATTGCCACAACCGGCCCACGCATGCCTTCGACCTGCCCGAAAATGCCGTGGACAAACAAATGTCGCTCGGCCACATCAGCCCGGCGCTGCCCTACATCAAGAAAAAAGCGGTCGAGGTTCTAAAGGTGAATTACACCACCCGTGACGTGGCCAGGCAGAGCATCACTGCCGAAATCAACAAGTTCTATCAGACGAATTACCCGCAAATCTATCAAACGGACCGCACCGCAGTGGAGCAGTCCGCCCAGGAGGTGGCCAACATTTACCTTCGCAACATCTTCCCCGACATGCGTCTTACCTGGGGCGCTCACCCAAACAATCTTGGCCACAATGACTCCCCCGGCTGCTTCCGTTGCCACGACGGCAGCCACACCAGTGCCGCCGGTCAGACCATCACTAATGACTGTAGCGCCTGCCATCAGGTCCTCGCCGCCGGTGAAGAAAATCCGAAAATCCTGACCGACCTGGGAATGAAGTAGCTGGACTTGGCTGTCATTGGCACCCCGGCTCAAACGTGCCGCGTCTCATTGCAGAGTACGTAGATGCCGGAACCCGGTCCACAGTGGTGATTTCGTCAGGATTCAAACCGCGGCGTCGAGGGCGTTGCCCTCGAGCGCCAGATTCAAAAGCAGCTGCGCCGCGGCGCGATGCGATTGGCTGGTCCGAACTGCCTAGGCACCATCAGTCCGACGATTCGTGGTGAATGTCGCCTTCGCCAAAAATGCGCCGCAGGCAGGCAATTCTGCTCCCCTGCCCTGCGCGTTCTAAAGCAACAATCACGACTGCGTTCTATGGGACACGAAAAAGAACACCATCACGCTGAAGCAGCCAAACGCATAGATGAATGAGTGGAACAGCATGACGGGTGGAACCACGCCCCGTACTACGTTGAGGACGGTGAAGACAAAATCCCACACCAGGAGGACCGTCATCAGTATCGTCCCGATCAAAGCCAGCAATGCCGCATTCTTGAGTGTCATGTTCGGAGTATATGAGCGTTGCCAGTGTCGCAAGGCAACGCCTGCTCGTTCCATCTCGATTCATCCGCAGCGGCAGATCTGGCCAACATTGCTGCTGGCGCCGGGTGTGGGGGTAAGGTAGAATGCTTGCAATTTTGGGGCAGGATGAACCGAATCTTCCATCTTCGCACCGCTTCCTCGCAGCTGGGACCACTGGAGCAGCGTCTTTTGGAGGCGCTCTGGGCGAAAGGGACGGCGACCGTCCGCGAGTTGCTCGAAGAAGACAACGAGGACCTCGCCTACACCACCCTGATGACCACACTGGATCGTCTTTTCAAAAAGAATCTGCTGACCAGAGTGGCGGAAGGCAGAGCATTCCGTTACGCGCCGCGGTTCACACGCGAGGAATTGCAACGGGAAGTGGCCGGCAGCGTATTTCGCCAGATGCTGGATTCGAGTCCGGAATCGTCGCTGCCGCTTTCGTATCTGGTGGAGATTCTTACTGAACGCGATGTGCACTTGCTGGACGATCTGCAGGACCTGGTGGAGACCAAGCGGCGCCAATTATCCGGTCACGATACCCGCAAGAAGGAGCAAGGCTAAATGTTTGCGGCGCGGCTGGTCGCAGTCTCATGCTCGGTGTTCGTGCTGGTATACAGCGGGCTGTCGCTGGCGGTGAGTTGCGGGTGGCGCAGGTTCTGGCTTTACGGCCGGAAATATCCGGTGCGGCACTGTGCAGACCTTCTGTTTGGACTGAGAATGTTCCCGTTGGTGGCGGCAGTGGCCGTGACGGCGGCGTTCACAGTGCCTTCGTTTGTGCTGCTGGAGCCGCGCTCCATCGACGAGCCCATCGGAATCGCTCCGTTGCTGCTGGGCCTTTGCGGATTGATGCTGGCCGCGTTTGGAGTATGGAACGCCGCCCGGGCCGTGAAGACTGCTTCGCGCGCGATCACGTCCTGGATGAGCGAAGCGAAGCTGGTGGAATCGCGCGGAAAAGTTCCGGTGGTGCGAATTTCGCGAGTCGTCCCGGCACTCGCTGCGGCGGGTATTCTGAAGCCGCGCATCCTGATGTCAGGAGCGGCGGAGTTTTTGCTCACGGAAAGAGAGTTGCAAACTGCCGTGCGCCACGAACTGGCGCACGTGCGGAGCTGTGACAATCTGAAAAAGTTGCTGCTGCGGCTGGTTCGGTTTCCGGGAATGGCGGCGCTGGAAGCGGCCTGGCTCGAAGCCACCGAACTCGCGGCTGACGATGCAGCCGTATTCAATGTCGGCGAGGCGTTGGACCTAGCCGCGGCGCTGATCAAGCTATCACGGCTGGCTCCATTTGAGGTGCAGGTCGATTTGACGGCGGCGCTGGTGCATAGCCCGGCGGCGGTGATGAATGTCCGCGTGGAGCGGCTGCTGGCGTGGAACGAAGAACGCCGGGTTCCGATCGGCCGCCGATACTCTCCCTGGATTGCCGCAGGCGCTGCTCTGGCGCTGGCCGCAGCACTTGTCTCGACCTACGGCGTGCTCCTGGTGCGCCTGCATACCGCGACCGAATGGCTGGTGCGGTAGAGGGTCTGCGGTTTTTCTTGCCGTTTTGTTTTTGTGCGTTCGTTTCCAGTCCTCTCTTCCTCGCTTTCAGTCTTCCCGGTAACTCTTGCTTCTCGCCCCGCAGAAGCCTTCCCATCGCCAAAAATAGTCTGGGGCCGTGCTTCCGCCGGGCAAACTCCCCTGCGCCATTTTTGATAACCGCAATAAGAATTATCTGTTGGACTCGATAGATCACAGCGTTTACTGTGTGCCGACAAACTGCGGATTGCCCCAGGAATCTCATGATTGAGGCTGCTTTTTCTGCAGATTTGAAACAACCCGTTCGGGAGAGGATGTATAGCAGGAAGCGTGTTATCTGAAATGTTTGCTGCTGCGTGGCGCGGCCGTTTGAATCGCGGCCGCTGCCGTGTTGGTGTGTCTGCCTCGCCGCACAGGGTCTGTTCACTGCGGCAACATGCCCTGATTACTAGAACGCCACAGTTAAGATCCGGATTTTTGCAGCCGGCGTTGGTATCCCGCCGTGCACGCCTCTTCGCAAGTCCTCCATTCCTTCAGGTACAGGAGCTGTCAAACTTATGACTTATCGAGCTGAACGTCGTGCTGAAAAACGTGCTGAAAAACGTGCTGAAGAACGAGCCGAACGTTGTACTGAAAAACGATCCTTCCCGTTACCATTCATCCTGCATCCACCATGCAGGCGTTTTTCGCTGTTGCGGAGCGGAGCTGTGATCCTGCTCGCCGTGGCAATGACAATGTTAGCCGGGCTATCGACGCGCGCCTTCGCCGACGAACCCAAGCCCGATCCCTCCGGAACCGCGACGGGAGACAAAAACACCGCGGTCGACGCCGCCGGCAATCCCTTTGTGGTTGCCGAACCGACCGACAAAAACGCTCCCGACTACGCCGCCAACAAAAAAGCATTCGATGAATACCAGGCGCAAGTGGCGAAAGAGCCGCTGGCCGTGAAGTTGGCCGACACAGTGGGCCACGTGCGCGTCGCCACCAACTTCGCGTGGACGCTGAATACCGGCTATCTGGTGCTGTTCATGCAAGCCGGATTCGCCCTGCTCACCTGCGGGCTGGTGCGAAAGAAAAATGCCGGCCACCTGATGATGCTGAACTTCGCGGCCTATGTGTTCGCCTTCCTCGCCTACTACGCCGTGGGATACGCTTTCCAGTTCGGCGCCGTCGCCATCAATGCCGCGCCCACCAACCTGGGCGGCGTCCTCACGCTCAACCATTTTCTGGTTGGCAGCGGTCAATGGGGATTCGTCGGCGGCAAAGGATTTTTCCTCACCGGCCCCGCCTATGACGCCGGCAGCAACTGCCTCACGCTGTTCGAAGTCGTATTCATGGAGACCGCCGGATACATCATTGTCGGCGCCATCTGCGAGCGCATCACGTTCTGGGCCTTCCTGCTGTGTGAACTTTTTGTCGGCGCGATTCTTTATCCCATCTCCGGCTGCTGGACCTGGGGCGGCGGCTGGCTCTCGCAACTGGGCTCGACCATGAACATGGGTCACGGTTACGTCGACTTTGCCGGGTCCACGGTGGTGCACGCGGTTGGCGGTTTCTGCGCCATGGCTCTCGCGATAATTCTGGGTCCGCGCCTGGGCAAGTATGGCCCCGGAGGAAAGATTCGAGCGTTCCCGGCTCACAACATCGTGTATGTGGTCACCGGCACGTTCATTCTGCTTTTCGGCTGGATGGGATTTAATCCCGGCTCCACGCTTGGAGCAACGGATCTCCGCATCTCCGTCGTGGCCGTGAACACCAACCTGGCCGCGGTGGCGGGCTCGGCCGCAGCCATGCTGGTCTGGTATTTCATGTTCGGCAAACCGGACGTTACCATGGCGTGCAACGGAATGCTGGCGGGCCTGGTCGCCATCACTGCGCCGTGCGCGTTTGTATCTCCAACGTCGGCAGCGGTGATTGGCGTCCTCGCGGGACTGCTGGTTTGCGGCGGCGTTCTGTTCAACGAGCGCGTGCTCAGGATTGACGATCCCTGCGGCGCGATCTCCGTGCACGGATACTGCGGCTGGCTGGGCGCGGTGAGTGTCGGCATCTTCGCCGATGGCGCCTATGGCGCGGGATGGAATGGCGTGGGCGCAACGTCCTACCTGGGACGCGCCGGCCTGGGCGTCACCGGATTGCTTCACGGCGATACGCGGCAGTTCGTGATGCAGCTCATGGGCGCAACTTTATATGCGGTGTGGGCGTTCGGCGCGACTTACGGCGTCTTCTGGTGCGTGAACAAAGTGAAGAGCATGCGAGTGTCGCCCGAGGCGGAAGAAGAAGGTCTCGACGTTCCCGAGTTCGGCGTGCCGGGATATCCCGAAGATGCGGTGGTTCCGGCGGGGTATTAGAAGGGACCTCGTAAATGGGTTCGGGATGGGCCCGGCTTCAGCCGTGCCGTGAACAGCCAGTAAAGATGCGGGCTTTAGCCCCTGAAGTTTCGCTCGTGTCCCGCTCGGCAAGAGCCTGTGAGATAGTCGGCGCCGAAGCCCGAAGCCCGAAGCCCGCGCCTCAGAACGTCACCCGCACGCCAACCTGCGCCGCGAACGGAATGCCCACCGTGGTGCCGGGACCGAAAAAGTCTCCCAGAGCCCCTTCTGGAATTTCAAGCTGCTCCAGGCTGGTGACGGGCGCGGTCTGCGAGCAGTCTGGCACCGTGCAAATGCTCGTGACATTGGTGATGCCTTGTGCATTCGGCATCATCTGCGCGGCCGGAATGGGAAGCTGGGCAACATTAACCGCAAAGTTCGCTCCCGGATTGTTGCGGTTGAAGAGGTTGAAAAACTCAGCGAACGGATTAATCTGCGCGCGCTCGCCAATTTTGAACGGGCGCGTGACCCGCAGGTCGGTCTGCATGTAAGCCGTGCCGCGGAATTCGTCGAGGCTGGTATACGCTCCGTTCACCCAGATGCGGGCGGTATTGTCCTCATTGGTGATCGTGATGGGCCTGGCGCTTTCGAACTGGGCGATGGTGCTGACCTCGAAACCGCCGGGAACGTGCAGCGTGCCGGCCAGCACAAAGCGATGCCGAACGTCCTCGCCGGAAGGGCCGTAGTCGCCGGGGCCGAATGCGTCCAACTGCCCAGCCTGCGACCCGCTCTGCAGGGTGCAGACGCCATCCACATAATCAAAGAGTTCGCCGAGCAGGCATCCCCAGGTTTGCGCCTTGGAGAACGTGTAATTCGCAGTCAGGTTGAAGCGGCGCGTGTTGCCTTGCAAGTGCAGCATCAGCGCGTTGTAGCTGGAGCGATTATCGGACTCGAACACAGTGGCCGAGGGATACGGAAACGCGCGATAACCGTGGTTTCCCTGCTCATGGGTGTAGTCGGCACTCATCAGCCAGTGCTGGTTGAACGCGTGCTGGACACCGCCGGTGATGTGGATGGCGTAGGGCGTCTTGTAGTTGGGATCGATGAGCGACGGCGGCGCTGCGGGATTCGGGTCCACCGCTTCAAACGCCGTAGCCCAGCCGTTCTGGGCGAGATCGTCGTAAAACATGCCGAAGCCGGCCCGGAGCACGGTTTTTCCGCTACTGCCGGGAGAATAAGCGATGCCGAGACGCGGTGCGATCTGCTTGCGGTTGTCGTGGGGCACGGCAAGTGGATAGCCGAGCGAAGGCAGCAGAGAAAATGAAGGGTTGGCAGTTTGGCTCAGGCCTGAAGCAGTGAATAAACCGAACGTCGTCTGGTAGCGCAGGCCGTAGTTGATCGTGAGATGACGCGAGGCGCGCCATGAGTCTTCCGCGTAGAGCGCGAGCCGCTGAACGTTCTGCGTGAACGTGCCGTCGCCGGCGGGAGTGAACGTGCAGCCGATGCCGGAAGCTGGATCGGGTGCGGGATTGCACTGATCGGCTGGCGGAGTGTAATAGAACGGCAAGGGACTCGTGATACCTCCGCAGTCCGCGCCCGGCGGATTGATGTAGCAGTCGGGGTTGGAGGGATACGTAGTGAACTGCTCCGCTGTGGCCGCAAACGCGCCACTGAGCACCGGTTCGTGAATGAAGTTGATTCCGAACTTCAGCGCGTGATCGCCCTGGACATGACTTAAGTCGTAGCGAATTTGATATTTATCCTGATTGCGCAGATCCGGAAAAAGTGTGATCGGAGTTGCGAACTGGTTGTCGCCGAAAGTTTCGAAGCCGGAAACGGTCAGAGCCGTCACGCTGAAAGGAAATTGCAGCGCGAAACCCAGATCGGAGTTGCGCGTCTGGGTAAGGTGCAACAAGCTCGCGTCGAGCACGAGCGTGCCGAGCCAGGTCGGACTGAACGTATAAGTGTTGCTGATCACAGCGTTCCAGTAATTGTTATGAGTGATCAATCCGGTGGAAGGCAGCGTCGCCTGCTGCACCAGTGCGTTGTGCGTGAGGTAACTGTCTTCGGACGTTCGCAGAAACCACTGCGACTTCGGGGACTGCGCCCAGTCAAAACGCACCGACCCAAGGTAGTCGCGGAAGGGGATGGGAACCGTAGCAGGAACGTTAATAGAAGGGACGCCAGTAATCAAACCTTCATTAGCTAGCTGTGCAAGCGCATCGAATTGGGCAACGCTCGCAGGGCTATAGGCGATGCTGGCATTTTCGTGAACATTCTCGAACGAGGTAAAGACCCAAACTTTATTTCGGGCCAGTGGGCCGCCGATCGTGCCTACGTAATTCTGGCGGGAAAACGGCTGCTTGGGATTGTTGACGCAGGTTCCGTCGGTGCAAGTCTGCGCGGGATTCTCAATGGGAAAGCGCGCATTCAGCGCCGCCGCGCGCTCGTAGAAAGCCCCGTCGCCGTGCCAATCGTTGGTCCCGCGCTTGGTAGTGATCACGACGGACCCCGCGGTGGTGCCTCCGGTGTCGGCGTCTTCATTCGAGGTGCGCACGGCGAATTCCTGAATGCCATCGGGGGAAAAGTTTTGCAGGAAGCCGCCGATCCAGTCGTCGGAATTGTCGGCGCCGTCCACTGATAGTTCGTTGTTCAACCCTGAGCTTCCGCCGGTGGAAACCGCGGTGATACGCGCCTTGGTGGGATCGGAAGGCTCAACCGGTTCGGTTCCGGGCACGAGATAGGCAATGTTGGCAAAGCTGCGGGCCGGGAGCGGAAGCGCCTCGAGGTCCTGGCTTCCAACCACTCCCTGATGAACGGCGCTCGCCAAATCAATGGTCTGAGTGGTGATGGAGGATGTTTCAGCCTGCACATTCACCGTTTGCGGCACGGCAGACGGTTTCATCGTAACCGTCACATCGCGAACCGTCGCGACGGCGATTACGACATTCGCTTGCGCCGGGGCGAAGCCGGCAGCGCTCGCGGTAATGCTGTAAGCGCCGGGGAGAAGATCGTCGAGACGGAACTCCCCGCGATCCTCGCTCGAAACCTCCCGCCGCAGGGAAGAGTCAACCGCCTGCACCACGATTTTGGCGGAGGCAACTCGCGCCCCGGTAGCGTCCTGAACCGTGCCGCGCAGAGAACCTCTGGGATTCTGCGCCTGCACCAGGCTGGCTGCCAACATCGCGCATACTGCAGCAATCAACACTCTGGCAATCATCGCCCTTCTGAACATGATTCTCCTCGTTTTGGTTTGGTGGGTGTTCGGGCTCGGATCGCCATCGGCGGGATTTGAAAAATCCCGAGCAACGAGGTTAGCTGAGGCGGCTAATCTACTACCAGAAACTAGCAGACGACCGGCAGCTCATCGCCCGATGAGAATGATGAGAATTAAGACGAGAAGTGAGACGCGTCCCAACAAATAAATTCGGCTAATCCGACCAGCGTTGCGGTGTGCGGTCCCAGCGGTGTTTTTTCAGCTCTGCCAACAAAGCTTTATCGAGCGGGCCAGCGTCGCTGGCGATGTTCTGGCGCACGTGGTCGAGCTTGCGCATGCCTGCGATCGTAGTGCCCACCGCGGGATGGGACAAAATAAAGCGCAACGCCATCTCGGGCAGAGTCATTCCCGCAGGCAGGATTTCTTTCAACTTGTCGACCCGCTTGATCGTCTTGGCCAGATTCTCCGGGCCGAAATAGCCGGAACGCCAGTCATCTTTGGGGAAGCGGGTTTCGAGCGTCATCTTGCCCCCCAGGCTGCCTTCATCGAAGGGCACGCGGGCAATGACGCCGACGTTCAGTTCCTGGCAAACCGGAAAGAGCTCGTCTTCCGGCGATTGGTCGAAAATGTTGTAAATCACCTGCACCACGTCGACCAGGCCCGTTCGCAGGGCCCTGATGCCATTTTCCGCCTGCCAGCGGTTGATGCTGAGGCCGAAATAGCGAATCCAGCCATCGTGCTTCAGTTTGTCGACCGTGGAGCGAAAATCGGGCTCGTTGGTCCAACTATCGTCCCACACATGAAACTGCAAAAGGTCAATCGTGTCGGTCCGCAGCTGCTTGCGAATCATATCCGCGTATTTGAATACATGTTTCGGCGAGAAAACGTCCTGGTATTTGTATTCCGGCAGCGCCGGCCAGCGGTCGTTGGCGGGTGGAATCTTGGACGCGGCGTAAAGCCTCTTTTTTGGATTGCGGGTCATGATTTCGCCCAGCAGGCCGTCGCTTTTGCCCTCGCCGTAAGCCCAGGCCGTGTCGTAGAAATTGCAGCCCAGATCGGCTGCAAGTTGTAGAGCGGCAAGGGATTCCACGTCGCTGGAGCCGCTCCAGCCGCTCATGCCCCAGAGCCCGTGGCCGATCCCGCTCACTTCAAAACCGGTACGCCCCAGCTGGCGGTATTTCATGATTGCATCCTTGAAGGAGTTTAGCGTTTCGTAGCGACGCGACTCGCGTCTGAACATCCTACCAGTTTGCAGCAAGCGGTTTTTGCGGGGGAACTAGGATGCGGCTTTTTCGATGCGAATCATTCAAATTTTGCAGCCCCACGGTCTCCCGCTTGGTGGTTGAATAAAAACTAGATTATTAGCCGCAACAGATCATTCGCGGCATAGGAGGTTCGCAATGAAATCGGAATATCCCTCTCCCCTCGGTTTCCCGGAGAGAAAAGATAAAGCGATGGCGCCGCCCGAGTCTCGTTTCATGGACGAGAAAATCTCGGACGAGTTCGACACCGAGTCCACCGCAGACAAGGCTCTGGCGCCCGCCGGGCTGAAAAATCCCTTCTGGAATTAAATCCAAGTTGCTAGATTGCGCCGCCTCGCCGCCATGAAGCTGGCGGGCGGCGCAAAACTTCTTCTGCACGATTCTGCCTTTGACAAACGCAAGCGCAGTTCGTTCGCTTCCTCTCGCTTGAGCGCTCAGGCTTCGGCAATGGCCGCGATGGACACTTTCATGCCGGGGATTCGAACGGGGAGCTTCGCGCCTTGTCGTGCCGGAGGGTTCGATGGAAACCACTTAATCCACTCTTCATTCATTCCGGCGAAGTCTGTTTCCTCAAGAAGAATGACAGTGGCACTCACCACCCGTTCAAGGGAAGTGCCTGCGGCTTTGAGGATGGCCGACACATTCTCCAGGCACTGTCTGGTCTGCTCCTGGATCGTCTCCCCTACAATCTTCCCGGTTACTGGGTCGTGCGGCCCGGTGCCTGAGACGAACACGAGACCCGCTGCTCGTATCGCTTGGCTGTAGGTCGGCGGGGGAGATGGCGCGTTGGGTGTTCGAATGATATCTCTTGCCATAAGGTCTCCACGCTGATTCTCGAAGGCAATATAGCCAAAGTTTGGTTTCGTAGTTCGGTTCCGCGAAACCTAGGGCTAAAGCACTTTTCCCGAGATGCTCCATCCGCCTTTCAACCCGCAGTTCTACCGCAAAATCGGCAGCCACAAGCACGGCCGGATGGCAAAATCCAGAGCCGCCATTTCCTCCAGCGCCGGCCGAAGTTGTGAATCGCGGCAGGGCTCCAGCGTAATCACGAACGGAAGCGCAGCTTTGTCGAAGCCGGGATTCTGCAGCACGGCGTCAATATTCAACTGATGCGCGGAAAGAATCTGCGCCAGCCGCGCCACAATGCCGGGCCGGTCCCGCACCAGAAACCGCAAGTACCACGGAGTCTCAAAGTCGCAACTCGTTTCCGGGGACAGCAGCGCAGCCGTGACCGTGCCTCCACCATCCGTGCGGCTCCCGCCAGAAAAGTTCTGGGCCACCAGCTTCAGGTCAGAGATCACCGCCACCGCGGTAGGATCTCCCCCCGCGCCGGCGCCCAGAAACGCCATGTCTCCGCCATACTTGCCGGAAGTCAGCACGAGATTCTGATTGCTCTGCACGCGCCCGAACGGCGACGAGACCGGCACCAGACTCGGCCCCACCTCGGCAAACAGAGCGTCGCTTTTCAAATCCGCCCGCGAGATCTGGCGGATGGTGCAACCCAACTCACTCGCATAGTCGAAGTCAACCGCCTCCACCGTGCGGATGCTGCGGGAGCGAATGGATTCGGGCGCCACATGAGCCTGCAATCCCGCGAGCACAAGAATCGCGAGCTTGGCCCGGGCGTCGCCGCCGTCAAGATCTTCCGAAGCGTCGGCTTCGGCAAAGCCGCGCGCCTGGGCCTCTTCCAGAGCTTCGCTGAACGGGATGCGAGCGCTCTCAATGCGGCTGAGAATGTAGTTGCAGGTGCCATTCAGAATTCCCGCAATGCCACGCAGCCGGTCTCCGGACAAACCAGTGCGGAGCGCCGGCAGCACCGGAACTCCACCCGCTACCGACGCGCCGAATTCGAGGCGCACTCCCTTCGCGCTCGCCAGTTGCAGCAGCTCAGGACCATGGCGCGCGATAAGCTGCTTGTTAGCCGTGATGACCGACTTGCCGGCCTGCAGCGCCCCGCGCACGATTTCCCCGGCGGGAGATAGACCGCCGATCAGTTCGATCACAATGTCGGCGTCGGAATTGAGGACCACGTGAAAGTCGTCGGTCCAAATCACATCACTCGGAACCAGGGTCTGCGAAACCAGGTTCTGCGAAACCAGGTTCTGCGAGACCAGGGTCTGCGAGACCCACGCCTGCTTCTTGCGTTCGACGTTGCGATTGCAGATGTGAGTCAGCCGCAGCGAGCCGTCGCCACTTTCACCAAGAACCGTCTCGCAGAGAATATTAGTCACCGCTCGGCCTACGGTGCCAAAGCCGATTAAAGCCACGCGGCATGCGGCTTTGGGGCGGGCGACAGTGCGAGCAGCGGCATGCTCGTGCTGCGCGGATGCGGCTGTTTTTATGGGCTTCTTAGCTGATTTCTGTTTGGGCAAGGTCTGTTCTCGCGCGATGCATGCGCTCCTGTTCATAATACTGGCGGCAGGCGCTTCTCGGGAACTGCAAAGCAGAATCCTCGGATGACGACCCCACAAACTCATTTCTCATGGCCGAACGGCCCCCGAGGATGTCCCGGATCTTGATCCTCCCGCAAGACGAAGCGCCTCGATCAGGGCGGCTAGCGCAGCAGGCTGATTGCGACGGCTTGGGTAGTACAGGTAGAAGCCAGGGAAGATAGGACACCAGTCCGACAGGACTTGAATCAACCGGCGACCGGCGATGAGCTCCGCGACGCTGTTCTCCAGTGCCATACCGAGACCAACGCCGTCCAGCACCGCCTGGATGACCAGGTTCGAATCGTCGAATATCACCGGCCCCTGAGCGCTGATCGTCAAAGTCTTACGCCCTTTTTCGAACTCCCAACGGTAAGGGCCGCCTCTAAGACGAAATCCGATACATCGGTGGTCATTCAGATCGCGGGGCGTTCGCGGAACTTTGTGAGACTCAAAGTACTCCGGCGAACCCAGGACCGCGAGCCGCAAGTCCTGGCTGACCCGGACGGCGATCATGTCGCGCTGTATGAATTCTCCGATTTGAATTCCGGCATCAAACTCGCCGGCAACCAGATCGACGGGGTCATTCGAAGTGACGACATCCAGCACGATATCGGGGTATGCCGCCGCAAAGACTGCCAGCCTGGGCAGCAGCACCATGTGGGCGGCGGGCCTCGACATGACGAGCCGCACGCGGCCTGCGGGGCGCTCCCGAAGCTTCCTTGCTTCTGAAAGCGAATTCTCAATCTGTTCGAGAGCGGGTGCCAGATGTTTGAGGAGGGCGCTACCCGCCGCCGTGGGGGCAACGCTCCGAGTCGTGCGAGCCAACAATTGCAAGCCCAGTTTTTTCTCCATCCCCCTCATCGCGTGGCTAAGGGCGGATTGTGAGACTCCCAGCCGAACCGCAGCACGAGTGAAGCTCCGTTCCTCGGCGATGGTGGCGAACGCGGCGAGCTCGCCCAAATGGTTTTTCATGATTCATGAATCATATTCATGAGTCTGTGAAACCACAAGGGTCTGGCTTCATATACACGAATTGCTTAAACTCAAGGCAGATCGGCGTCGACAGCGGAGCATACTCAAGACGAACAATCGGCATCATGAAAGCGTCATACTCGAGAGGATGAGATATGGAAACGCGCAAATTGGGTAAGAGTGGCCTTGAGGTTTCTGCCTTGGGCCTGGGTTGTATGGGATTGAGCTTTGGCTTAGGACCCGCGACCGAAAAACACGAGGCAATCCAACTGATCCGCGCCGCAGTGGAGCGCGGTGTCACGTTTTTCGATACCGCGGAAGTGTACGGGCCACTCGTGAACGAAGAACTTGTGGGCGAGGCCCTGGCTCCGTTTCGCGGAAAAGTCGCGATCGCAACCAAGTTCGGGTGGGAGGCCAATCCCAATGAGGGCGGCAAATGGTCTGCTCTTAACAGTCGGTCGGAACACATCAGGCAGGTCGTCGAAGGCTCGCTCAAGCGGCTGCGAATTGATGCCATCGACCTGTACTATCAGCACCGCGTCGATGCGAACGTGCCCATCGAGGAAGTTGCTGGCACCGTTAAGGAATTGATTCGGGCGGGCAAGGTGAAGCACTTCGGCCTCTCGGAAGCGGGCGCAAAAACGATCCGCCGGGCCCACGCGGTTCAGCCCGTCGCTGCTCTCCAGAGCGAGTATTCGCTGTGGTGGCGAGAGCCGGAAAAGGAAATCCTGCCGACGCTGGAGGAACTCGGAATCGGCTTTGTTCCGTTCAGCCCGCTGGGGAAAGGCTTCCTCACCGGCGCCATTAACGAGAACACAACCTTCGCCAGCAACGACTTCCGCAACATTGTGCCGCGCTTCAATGTTGAGGCTCGCAAGGCTAATCAGCAATTGGTGGATGCGCTCGGCCAGATTGCGGATCAAAAGAAGGCGACGAGGGCGCAGATCGCTCTGGCGTGGCTGCTGGCCCAGAAGCCCTGGATCGTTCCCATCCCCGGGACTACAAAGCTCCATCGCCTGGAGGAGAACCTGGGAGCCGCAAAATTGGAACTCACTTCCAAGGACTTGCAGCAAATCAAGGACGCGTTGTCAGGGATTGAGGTTCAGGGCGCGCGCTACCCGGAGGCCCTGCAGAAGCTGGTGGGCCGCTGAATTGTCTTGCCTGCGGGGTGCCCGAGACAAGGACATCCAGCAAAGCTCAAATAGTCTTATTGCGGTTTCGGTGAGGTAGCTTCGCTGCCTGCTCTGATGGCTAACGAGGCTGGGCTTACACGAAGTGAAAAGTTCGATCCAGGATTGCCCTGCTTCCGGCAGAGGACCTCACCCCGCTGGGCGGCTTGGCGCGCCGAGTTGGCATCAAACTTGATAAGATGGAACGTTCGTCCTGCCAGCGATTCACTCGTGCCGCGGCAGAGTCGTGGATACGCTGTTTGACCAGCGCCTTTCGATACCGAGCGCTATGGTCCGCAAACCAGGCCCGGTAGCGGGAGGAGAATGAATGTTTGAAAGGTTCGTGAAGATTGTTAGGTCTGCTGCCCCCATCTGTTCGGCAACGATCTGCTCGGGAACGATCTGCGTCGTAATGCTCTGCCTCTTGACGACTGGGGTCGTCCAAGCCCAGCAAGCCCAGCAGACTCCCGAGGCACCCAAGCCCACTACCGCTCCTGCAGATACCCAGGAGAATCCGGAAGTAGAAACGCCCGTGCGGAAAGTGAAACCTCGCAATTACAGGCCATGGCTGTTCAACGCGGGCGGGGGAGCGAATCTGCCGAACGGCACGACCGAGCAGTTTGTGAGGGGAGGGGGATCGGCCGCTGACGTTGGCGGGGCTCGCAACTTCAGCAAATATTTTGGATTCCGGATGGATCTCTCCTGGACCGACCTTCCTTTGCGCACCTCCGCGTTGCAGCTGGCCCAGGCGCCGGGCGCTAACAATCACGTGTACGGTCTCACGTTCGATCCCATCGTGTACATCCCGGTTACCAGCGTCTATAGCGGATACGCCTTAATCGGCCCCGGTTTCTACCACCGGTCGGGAAAAATCGATTCGTCGACCGCGGTTCCCGGCGGCAGCTGTAACTCGTTCTGGGACTGGTGGGGCACGTGTCTCAATCGCAGCCTTCCGCTGGGCACCTTCCTCAAAGAAAGTCAGAATCAATTCGGCTTCAACTTTGGCGGAGGCATCGCCCGCAAGGTGACCGATAAGGTCGACATCTACGCCGAGTATCGCGCCCTGCACGGCAGCCGCAACGGCAACACCACCGACGCCCGTACCCTTACCCTCGGCGTTCGCTGGTAATGTTTGTGTGGCGCGGGCCTGTCCTGAGCGAAGCCGAAGGAACTCTTGCCGCGAAATGCCGGCAGTGAGGAAAAAGCTATTCCGGATTTATCCGGTAATTCCAGAGGCTGCTTGTCTCGCGCTGCAATTGCACAAATGACGATGCCGCCTTCGCCTGTGCAACCGTCTCATCGGAATTGGCTTCGCGCACCGCGGCTTCAACAATGCCGTGCGTAGGCGCGAGCGAGCACGCGGGATCGGTGACGGTAGCGTCTGCCGCGAGCAGAAAAGCCTGGCAGCGGCAGCCGCCGAAATCTTCCGCGCGGCGATCGCAGCTGCGGCAAGGCTCCGGCATCCAATCTTCGCCTCGAAAACGGCAGAATGAGGGCGACTCGCGCCAAATCCACTCCAGTGTCCGCTCTCGCACATTTTCGAACGTCATACCGGGAATCACTTCCGCGGCATGGCAGGGAAGCACTTTCCCCGCCGGATTGATGAGCATCAATCTTCGCCCCCATCCTCCCATGCAAGCCTTCGGATATTTGGCGTAGTAGTCAGGCACGACCGAATCGAGGCGCACGCGCCCCGCGAGCCGCTGCTCCGCCGCCGCTACAATTTTGACCGCCGCATCAATCTGCGCACGCGTTGGCATCAATGCGGCCCGGTTTGCCAGAGCCCAGCCGTAATACTGCGTGTGGGCAATCTCCACGCGATCGGGGTTCAGTTGCTCGATGAAGGCGATCATTTCTTCGAGGTGGTCGAGATTCTGTCGGTGCACCACCAGATTCACGGTGAACGCGATCTTATGCCGGCGAATCACACGGGAGAGTTCAATCTTGTGGGTATGCGCTTTGGCGCCGGCGATCCAGTTGGCGGGGCCTTCCCGAGAATCTTGAAAGCTGATTTGTATGTGATCGAGGCCGGCCGCAACCAGCGCCGCCAGCCGCGGCTCACCGAGGCCGATTCCCGAAGTGATCAGGTTCGTGTAGAGACCTGCGGCGCGCGCGGCCGCGATGAGTTCGGTTAAATCCTGCCGCGCCAGCGGTTCGCCACCGGTGAAGTGCGCGTGTAACATTCCGAGCTTGCCTGATTGCTGGAAGACGCTCGCCCATTGGTCGGTGGAGAGTTCCGATTCCGTTCCCGCCAACTGCAGAGGATTCGAACAGTAGACGCAGTGCAGCGGGCAGCGATGCGTAACTTCGGCGATGAGCGCGAGAGGATTGGGAACCATGCCAACCTGAATCAATTCTACGGTTATAAGTCTCGGATAGTAATCGTTCTAATATTGCCGCCTTAGTAATTTACGGTCTAGTAATCAACGATCCGTTTCTTCTGCAGCTGCTCAAGAAACATCGTGATGTCGGCGCGAATCTTGTCAGGATCCGCGTCGAGGAACTGTTTTTGCAACTCTAGAATGATTTCGCCGAAAGTGCGCTGGCCGTCGCAGCGTTCCAGCACCTGCCGTCCTGTGCCTTGCAGCTTGATAGCTCCCTCAGGGAAAAGAATGACGCGATCGGCGTCGCTTCCCCCCCAGCGGCAGCCTGCGGCCAGCCGCGGCTGGCTCGAATCGAGAGGGGGAGCCATCAGGCATCCACCTTTTCAATGCGAAACGCGCCGGGCGGCGGCCAGCCTGGCTGCACGTAGGCAAAGTAGAGCGCGTCCAGCTGCGCCCAGAGAATGTCGCATTTGTCGCGCAGCGCCTGAATGGCGAGTTCCTGCTCCGCCCGCGTCTTCGCGTTTTCGTAAACATAGTTCACAGCGAATTCTGCATCTTCCGGAGCTTGCGTCAGCCGCGCTTCGAAATAATCGAGACCTCCAGAAAGCCACGGATAATACTGCCGCAGCTTCTCCATGCGCAACGTGATCAAATCACGCGAGAACATCTCAGTGAGAGATGACGCCACGGCTTCCAGCAGGGTGCGGCTGCGCACGATGTTGAGATATTCGTTCACCGCAAATCGAGTTGCAGGGAGAATTCCTTTTCCCGCGCGCACGTCGTCAGGATTCAGGCCCGTGGCTTCAGCAAGCTTCAGCCAGCGCTTAATACCGCCTTCATTAATATTTGGCTTGTTATTACTCGCAGCATTACTGCCAGCACCGTTATCGGTCGTATCGCCATCATGATCAATCACTCGCTTGCGCCAGGCGCGGCGAAAAGCTGGGTCAGGTCCGCGCGAGAGAATGATCGAATCCTTGATCGGAATGATGCTCTGATAGTAGTACCGGTTCAAAGCCCAGGCCTGCAGTTGGCCGCGAGTAAGGCGGCCTTCATGCATCATCCGATGAAACGGATGCCGGTGGTGATAACGTTCCTCGCCCACGGCACGCAGCCGGGCGCGCAGTTCGTGGAGCGAGAGCACCCGGGCATTTTCAGTCGAAGCGTCCTTTCGGCCAGGCGCGTTGGATTTTTCTACAGGTCGAACTGCCATCCATCCTCCGCGATTTCCCAACCGGCTTCGCGCACCTGCCGGTAGTCGGCGCCGCTCTCATTCAGCATGGGGTTGGTGTTGTTCACATGCAAATAGATTTTACGTGGTCGCCGCAGTCCGGCCAACTTCTTCAGGCTGCCTTCCGCCGACGACACCGGGACATGCCCCATCTGCCGCGCCCTGTTTCCGCCGCCTTGGGTGCGAATGAGTTCGTCGTCGCTCCAGAATGTTCCGTCGAAAAAAAGAAGGTCGGCGGACTCAAACTCGCGGAGCAGCGCCTCATCAATCTCCGGAACCGCCGGCATATAAGCCAATCGCTTGCCCGACGCAGAATCGATCAGCAATCCCATAGAAGATTCCCGTGGAGCGAGTTGGCCTTGGCGCGCGGCAGAAACATAAGCGGGAAAATGGGTTCCCAGCGACACCGCGCGGCCGCGCAAACCAGAATCCTCTCCCGCGGGACCAACCAGCGGAAACGATTCTCCCGGCGTGAAGTCCTCCCACGAAGCCTGATTCGCCACGCGTTGCAGCATGCCGAACATAGTGTTGTCCTCGCGAAGAATGCGGCGCACTGAAGCCGTCGCGTGAACTCGCAGCGGCTGCAACTCGCGCAGCAGCAACAAGCCGAGCACATGGTCGAGATCGGCGTTGGCAAGAACAACTCCCGCGATCGGCGACTGGCGCGGAGTTTCTCCGTGAGACTGCGCCCGCGGATGAAGTTCCGGCGTGGCCTCAATCTGTGCTCGCAAATCGGGAGACGCTCCCAGCAGGAACCAACTCCGGCCATCTTGCGTGATCGCAACCTGAGTCTGGGTGCGCGCTTTTCCGTGGAAGGTCCCGGCGCGCAGCGCACGGCAATTCACGCAGCCACAATTCCACTGCGGAAATCCGCCGCCCGCGGCCGAGCCCAGAATCTTCACGCGCATCCTGCGAGTTTACAACGCAACCGGGACGGAACGCGGCAGCGGCTTCGGGCTTTTGGCTTCGGCTTCGGCAAGGCACACGAAAAGATCCGCCGAAGCCTGAAGCCCGAAAGCCGAAGCCGCCCTCAATCCATGTCGCCGAGCGAGCAAGCGCCAGCTCCGCGCGGATCGCCGCACGAACCGCACGCGGCGCCGGAAGATGCCGTGCCGCTCGACGAGCCCTTTGCCGAAACCGCAAACACCGAGAGTTGAGGGTCCAGCTCGGTCGCGTCGCACTTCGGGCATTTTGCCCGCTGTTTGCCGAAGACGAGGGCTTCGAACTGGTGATGGCATTCCTGACAGATGTATTCAAAGATGGGCATATGAGCGTCTCCCGGCCTTTCGCGGTGCTGCCTCCATTAGAATCAATTCGTGCCAACTTCGCAAACTGATTCCGGGGATCAGACGGGCAGCGAGGAAAATCCGGCGCGCGGTCTTGCGCAGGAGCAGGCTGAACATCCGATTGCACTCGTGACGTCCGCCGCGAAATCCGAGATTCCGCCGTTCCGTCCGCACCCGTGGTTTCGTGGCGGACACGTGCAGACCGTCGCCAGCTTTCTGCTGCCACGCAGAATCCAGTTGCCAAAAGCTGAGGAACGCTTGATCGAGGTCGCTTCCGGCGTCAAGCTGCGCTGCCTGTGCCATTGGGAGGCCGACCGGCGCGGCGCGCTCACCGTCATCGTGGTGCACGGCCTCGAAGGCTCAACCGATTCGCAATACATGCGAGGAGTCGCCCGCGACGGACTCGACGCCGGCATGAACGTGGTGCTCGTCAACCAGCGCAATTGCGGCGGCATGGACGCGGCTGCGCCCACGCTCTACAACTCAAGCCTGTCGGGCGATGTGGCCGCAGTAGCGCAGAACGTCGTTGAAAATGACGGCGTATCCCGGTTCGTCCTGATCGGATTTTCCATGGGGGGAAATCTGGTGTTGAAGCTCGCGGGGGAGTGGGGCAACCATGCGCCAGCGCAGTTCCGCGCCGTGGTTGCGGTTTGCCCCGCGATGGATCTGGCAGCCTCCGCCGACGCGCTGCACGAACCCGCCAACCGGCTCTACGAATATTATTTTATGCTGCAGTTGTTCCAGCGCTTTCGCCGCAAAGTCAAATTGTTTCCCGCCGATTTCGACGCCGCGCGCCTCAAGGGAATTTCCAGCCTGCGCGAATTTGACGATCGCATCACCGCTTTCTATTGCGGCTTTACCGGCGCCGACGACTACTACGCGCGCGCGGCCGCATCAAACGTGGTCGATCGCATTGCCGTGCCGGGTTTGATCGTCCACGCCGCGAACGATCCTTTTATCCGGCTCCGCGCCGAAACGCGCCGGCGGATCGCGGCCAATCCCAATATCACGTTCATCGAAACCAGCGATGGCGGGCACTGCGCCTTTCTCGCCGAACGCAACGGCCACGCTCACGACGACGGACGCTGGGCCGAACGCACGGCGGTGGAATTCGCGCAAAGGTTTAAGTAGCGCCGCGGTCGCGTCGGTTGCCCGGAGGAATCCGGCGCTACGCGCGCGCCGGTCGCAGACGCAGCCAGCCCGCCACCTCTGCTCCACGCCCCTTCGTCCGCGTGCGGACCGCAGCCAGCGCCACCATCCCCACGCAAATCACCACCAGTCCCACCGTCGCCGCACGAATCCCGACCCCATGCTTGTGCAGAATGGAAAGCCGTCCGTAAACAAACTCCATGTGCACCCAATAAACCAGCAGCGAAGCCTGCCCTAACTGAATCAGCGGACTGAATCCCCACTGCCCCGCGCCCCAGCGGCACCACGCGTAGCTCGCCGAAAGAATCGCCATCAGCATGCCCAGCCGGATCAAAAAAAACGCGGGGCTGGTATGCCAGAAATCGTAGACGGCATAAATGTGCCACGATTGCGAGTCGACCCACCGCGCCGCCTCCACCAGCGCAACCCCACCGGCTCCAACCGCCAAAAAGATGCGCGCCTCGCGCCCGCGGACCCACGGACTCTGCAGCACGAATCCCGCCGCCAGCCCGGCGAACGCGAACGCGGCCCAAGGAAAAATCGGAAACTGCCACGACTGCGGCACGCCCAGGTTGTGCACGCCGTCGATATAAGACTCCAGAGGCCATGGCAGCCAGCGCGGACGCCACGTGGTCCACAGCGGCGGCGTCAACAGCGAAATCAGCACAGCCGTGACCGACGAAGCCCCCACCAGCGCCAGCCGCGTCTTCGCTCCGCTCGCAGACCTGCCCGCCGCCGACAACGCCAGCCAGCACACTCCGCCCATCAGCATTAGCGAGAGGCCAATCGTGTTCAGGATGTCCACCCGCAGTAGGTCCGTCCAGGGCGACCACCCCATCGCAACGACGAACTCCTGCAGCCGGAACAGCAGGCCAAAGCCAAAAATCTCCGCGCCCCGCCGAATCGTGCGGCTGGCAATCTGTGCCGGAGAAAGATTTTTCTTCCACAGCTTCTCCGTGACCAGCGCAAACGAAATTCCTGCCAGAAACAGAAAAAGCGGCGCCGGAAAAGTCCCACCCAGTTGCGAATACATGAAAAACCGGCTCTGGCGCGCCCCGGCCGAGAGCCATGAATCGTAGCAATGAGTTTGAAACATCAGCACGCAAGCCCACCCGCGGATCCAATCGATATACGCGAGGCGGGATGAACCTGGTTCCGGTGCTGGCATGGTCAGCGCAAACGTTTGGCGGCCGCGCAGAAGTCCCCAGCCGCAAGACGCAGTCGCTACAGCGGCGGCCCGGATAGAAACGGCTGTAGAAGCGGCATCCGCAGTATACGGCAGGCAGGCGCGGGACGCGGCGAGTAGCCTCCGGTTACCGCCGTTACTGTTTTAACTCGCCCTTTGTAAAATTTTCTCCCGATACAACCCGCGATAGAACAAACTTGATCCAAACAGGCAATCCTTGTGTAAGCTATGCACAAGCAGTTCTGCCTGGGCCAAATCGGTCTCGATCCCGTCACGGAGCGTGTATGCGAAATCTTCGTTCGTCGCTGTGCTGCAGCATTGCCTCAACCCTCTCAAGTACGATCTGCTTAACCGCGATTTGCGTAATCACGATCTGCGCAGCAACGCTCAGCTTCGCCGAGGCTCCCGACCGCATCGCCGGCGCCATCGACTCCAGCCACAGGGTGGTTCTGAAGAGCCAGATTCAGCGCCGCGCCCTGCCGCAATTCGACCAGGGCCGGGTGGAACCCTCCCTCCAGCTCCACGTCACGCTTCTCACTGTCCCCTCGCCCAGCCAAGTCAAGGCACTGAAGCAGCTGCTCGCCGAGCAACAGGATGCCAAGTCTGCCAGCTTTCACAAGTGGCTCACTCCCCAGCAGTATGCCGACCGTTTCGGTCTCAGCCACAACGACGTTCAGAAGACCTCGGCGTGGCTGAAGTCGCAAGGCTTCAGCGTCGACCACGTGGCCAACGGCCGCAACTGGATCGTCTTCAGCGGCACCGCCTCCCAGATTGAGAGCGCGCTCCGAACCGAAATCCACCGCTACAACGTGAACGGCAAAATGCACTTCTCTAACGCCGCCCCACCTTCCATCCCGGTCGCGTTGTCAGGAGTCGCCGTCGGCTTCCGCGGGCTGGACGACTTCCGCCCCAGGCCGAGTGTCAGGAAAGCCTTGCCCCGGGCTCGGAATGTTCGCCCTGACTTCTACTTCAATGACGCCAATCTCGCGTTTCCGAATTTCGCCGCCCCGGGCGACATCGCCAAAATGTACAACTTCCCCTCTGGAATTGACGGCACCGGCGAGAAGCTGGTGATCGTGGGCCAGACCGACGTTTACCTGGCCGACCTCAATAACTTCCGTTCGGGCTTCGGGCAGACAGCGATCAGCGGCTGTACCACGAATGGCAGCGATGTAATCACTTCCTGCACCACCAGCTCCACCGCCAACTTTCAGTACGTGCTGGACCTCACAACAAGTTCTGACCCCGGGGTTTCCCTCGATGACCTCTCGGAAGCCGATCTTGATCTGGAGTGGTCCGCAGCCACCGCCCCCGGCGCCCAGATCATCTTCGTCAATTCGGACAATGTCTTTACGTCCTACTACTATGCCATCGACCACAGCCCCATTTACGCGCCCGTGATCAGCATGAGCTACGGCACCTGCGAGTTCAACGACAACTTCATTCTTGATCCAACCACCGGGGCGCCCCTGGCGGACGAGACAGAACTCATGAAGGCAAACTCCGAAGGGATCACATTCATCAACTCCAGCGGTGACAGCGGCGCCGCTGAGTGCGACCCCCCGTTCCCGCCCGCCGTCGACGTCAATAATCTCGCGAACTACGGGCTGGCGGTCAGCTACCCCGCCAGCAGTCCGGAAGTCACCGGCGTGGGCGGAACCTCAATCCCTTACACCGATCTTGAAGCGGGATCCTCCTTTTGGAGCACCACCAACACCACGGACGGGCAAAGCGTGAATTCCTACATTCCAGAGGCGGCGTGGAACGACGACGTGGAACTGGCAGCTGCTTTTGGCAACACCGCCCTTTCCTGGCAGGAAAGCTACGCCATCGTAGCGAGCGGAGGCGGTCCCAGCAATTGCGCCAAACAGAGTGCCGACAATTCCACCTGCGTGTCCGGCTTCCCGCAGCCCTCTTGGCAGTCAGCGCTCACGATTTCGGGGCAGACGGCGGTCCGGTTCTCCCCCGACGTTTCTCTCCTGGCGTCGCCAAACTTCCCCGGCTACATCTACTGCACGCCCGTGGAGGAACTTTCCCAAACCGCTCCCTACAGCGGGGAGTCGACCAGCAGTTGCGGCAGCGGCGGCACCGCCGGCATCACAACCGCAATCAGCGGTGTGGTCAGCGGCAATAACTTTGTGGTCGAACCTTCGCTCGTGGGTGGCACCTCAGCCTCCGCCCCGATTTTCGCCGGCATCGTGACCATGCTGAACCAGTACTTGGTAACCAACGGCTTCCAAAGTACGCCCGGTCTGGGCAACATCAACCCCACCCTGTACACGCTGGCTGCCACCCCCGCGAACGGCGCGTTCCACCCAGTCAAGTCCGGCAGCAACATCGTTTACTGCGCGGGTGACACGCCTACCGACATGCCGGCCAACTCCACCTATCTGTGCCCTGGAGTTGCCGGGACTACCGATTCCTTTGGCTTCAACGCCGCCACCGCCGACGGCACCACCGGCTACAACCTGGTCACCGGCCTCGGCTCGGTCGATGCCAACGCCCTCTTTACCGCCTGGAACGCAAGCACGACGACCCCGCCGCCAAATTTCACCCTCGGCGTCGGCGTCAATTCGCTGCAGGTAACGCCGGGGCAGACTGGCACCGCCACCATCACCGTCACCGGAACGCACCCAGCCCTCACGTTTACCTGCACAGAAACCACGGCCTTATCGTCATCGGGATCGGTGTGTACGATCACGCCCTCCATTCCGACCAGCGCAGACTCGGCTTCCCTGACCATCTCCACGATCGCGCCCACGGCACAAATGCGCCGGCCTCTGGGCACGGGCCGGGGCATATTCTTCGCAGCCCTGTTGCCCGGCCTGTTCGGCATCGTCTTCACGGCGGGCTCGCGCAAGCGCGCCGCTCGCGGCCTGCGCTTCCTGAGCCTGATTGTGGTGCTGGGCTTCTCCACGCTGTGGCTCGCTTCCTGCAGCAGCAGCAACAGCAGTTCGACCAGCAATCCCGGCACGCCCGCGGGCTCGTATGTGGTGACCGTCAACGCCACAGCAGGCGGGACTACCGCTTCCACTACAGTCACGCTTGTGGTCCAGTAGGTTCAGTCGGAAAGGGCACGAGTTACTCGTGCCCTTCCCGATTTGCTGTTCCCAACTCCCCGAACAGCCCCGCCCGCCTTTGCTTTTCCCCGCATGTCTGCGAAACTGACGACTGGCCCCTGATCCCTGATCCCTGGCCACTGATCTTCACATGGGCCGCATCCACGTCCTCTCCGAAAACGTCGCCAACAAAATCGCCGCCGGCGAGGTAGTGGAACGTCCCGCCTCGGTAGTCAAAGAACTGCTGGAAAACTCCCTCGACGCCGGCGCCACCCGCATCAAGATCATCGTCGAAGCCGGCGGCAAAAAGCTGATCCAAATCACCGATAACGGATGCGGTATGGTGCGCGACGACGCCATGCTCGCCTTCGAGCGCCACGCCACCTCGAAGATGAAAGACGCGGAAGACCTGTTGACCATCTCCACTCTCGGCTTTCGCGGCGAGGCCTTGCCTTCGATCGCGTCCGTCTCGCGCCTGCGTCTGGAAACCCGCGCCCCGGAAGAGTCGGCCGGGACGGTCCTCGAAATCAATGGCGGCAAAATCGCGCGCGTCGAAGAAGCCGGACTGCCCGCCGGCACGTCGATCACCGTGCGCGACCTGTTCTTCAACACCCCCGCGCGCAAGAAATTTCTCAAGGCGGAGTCCACCGAGCTTTCCCACATCGCCTCGCTGGTCACGCATTACGCGCTGGCGCATCCCGAGAAACATTTCGAGTTGCACTCCGCGACCAACGCCATGCTGGTCGCGCCGCCAGTGGCCGGATCGAGCGAGCGCGTCTACCAGGTATTCGGTAAAGAAACTTTAGATCAGCTCATTCCGGTGGCCGCGCTGCAACCCCTCGAACATGTCGGCCTGCCGCAGCCTCCACCCTGGCGCCGTAAAGAACTCGATGAGGATGGCGAAACCATTGTGGCGAAAAGCCCCGGAGCCATGCGCCTCCACGGCTTCGTTTCCAAGCCCGAGATCCAAAAGCTTAACCGCAACTCAATCTTCGTATTCGTCAGCGGACGCCTCATCCGCGACCGCCTGGTGCAGCACGCCCTCACCGAGGCTTATCGCAACATTATTCCGCCCACGGTTTATCCCGTCGTGCTGCTGTTCCTCGAAATGCCGTCGGGCGAAGTCGACGTCAACGTTCATCCCTCGAAAACGGAAGTTCGCTTCCGCCAGGGGAGCGTGATGCACGATTTCGTCCGCGACTCGGTGCGCGCCGCTCTGATGAAAGCTCGTCCCGTGCCCCAGTTCGTAACCGAGATTCGCGCGCACGCCACGGCGGGTCCCGGCCTGACCAGCCCAAACCTCACGCCCGGAGCGCAACTCGACTGGGAACGATCGTCCGAGAGATTGCCCGAGAGATTATCCGAGAGGCAGTCCGAGCAATCGTCCGAACACACGCTCGGTCCAGTCCTTGTGCCCGGTGCGTCAGCCGCTCCGCAACCAACTTACGATCCTGCAACCGGACGCGGTTTCGCCCTGCATGCCCCGACCGTTCCCCCAATCTCCGGCCGCCTCCAGTTCGAAGGCGGAATCGCAGTCGAGGCGAACGCCGCCATCCCCGTAGCTCGCGGATTGGAATCGAAAACCTGGGGCCCGATTCCCGACAACGGATGCGCCCCCGCGCTCGACGCGAGTGAAGACGTCCGGGGAAACGCCCGCGAAGAAGAAGACTCAACCCTGGCTTCGCTGTCCACTCTCAAGCCCCTGGGGCAGATTCGCAACTCGTTCATCCTCGCCGTAAACGAATCCGGACTCTGGATCGTCGACCAACACGTAGCTCACGAGCGCGTCTTGTTCGAGCGCATTCTGAAGCAGCGCGCCGCGCAGAAAGTGGAAAGCCAGCGCCTCCTCATGCCGATCGTTCTGGAACTTTCCCCAGCGCAACAAGCAGTCTTCGCCGAAATTTCCGACGAACTTCAGCGCAACGGCTTCGAAGCCGAGCCCTTCGGCGCCCGCAGTGTCGCCGTAAAAGTCGCCCCCGCTGGAGTGGTAGCCTCCGCCGTCGAACACCTCCTGCACGAACTCCTCGACCAGTTCACCCGCGAAGAGCAGTCCCTGAATCTGGAAAAAATTCGCGCCCGCATTGCCGCCTCCATCGCCTGCCACGCCGCCATCAAAGTAAACATGCCCCTTGATCCCCACAAAATGGAGTGGCTGCTCACCGAACTAGCCAAAACCGACCACCCCTACTCCTGCCCCCACGGCAGACCCGTCGTCCTGCGGTATTCTGTAAAGGACATCCAAAAGGCGTTCAAGAGAATCTAGCCGAGAGCCGCCAGCGATCAGCTGAGAACTGAGAACTAGCCACTGGCCACTGACTCTATGACCGACCACGACCTCAAAACCGCGCGCCGCGAAAAATGGCGTCTCGATGGCAAGCCCATCCACACCATCGAAAACGCGCGCGCCTTCCTCGAGAGCGTAGGCTTCGCCCTGATGTATCCCATGCGCCCGCCCGTGCCGCTTCCCACCTTCATCGGAGCTTTCGTCGGCTCCGACGATCGCCTGCCCGACTGGCAGCACGCCTTCGCCGATCCCCGCGCCGCCGAGGCCACGGAACTCATGATCCGCCTGCTGCGCGAGCGCGCCGCTTTCGAAGCCAATCTCTTCGGCGAGAACAACGCTTTCCTGGTGGCAGCCTCCGCGTTCCCCTATTTCTACGCGCTGGTTGGCGAACGAAATCCCAGGCAGCCGCCGAAGTCGGGCGCTCGCTCGCCCTATTCTCCGCTGGCCTGCGATGCCTTCGACCTGATCCAGCGCTCCGGCCCCGTCTCGAAACAAAAAATGCAGGAAGCCCTCGGCGGCAGCGTCTCATTCCCCGCGCTCGATAAAGCTCTCGGCGAGCTTTGGTCGAACCTCCGCATCACCCGCGTCGATTACACCCGCAGCGAAGGCTCTTTCTGGGACGTGCTCTACCGCTGGGCCCCCGAAGCCGTGCGCGAAGGCATCAGCCTCTCCGTGGCCGAAGCTCTTACCGCCCTGCTCTCAAAATATCTGGAAGCCGCAATCGCAGTCGAGCAATCCGAACTGGAAATTTTCTTCGGCAACTTCGTAGCCCGCTCCAAAGTCCGCGACGCCGTAAACGCCCTGCTGGCCGCCCGCGAATTGAGCTTCACCCAGGTCGCCGGCCGCTCCATGCTGCAGATCACCCCGGCGAAAGTCGCTTTCGATCCCGCCGCGCAAGTCGCCACCCGACAAGCCGCCCAACAAGAACGACAAGAAAGAAAGCAGAGACTCGCTACCCCCGCCCCACCCGCCGGCAGCCCGCCCCGCGCGAACTCAGGCTGCGGTCGTCCGCCCCGCGCGCGAAACGCCCCTTCAACAAGTTCAGCCCCGGTCCTCGGGACGCCAATTCTCGCGGCGGCAAGCCCTCCGGCCCCAAACGCCGCCAGCCGTAACCTTCGCCGCCTGCCGCGCCCGTAGCCCCGTCCCTCCCCGTGTACAATCGTTAACTTCGCGATGAGAGACGCTCCCAACCAACCCTCCCAAGCTCCCACCCCCCGCAAACTCATCATCGCCATCGACGGTCCCGCCGGCGCCGGCAAAAGCACCATCGCCTCGCGCCTCGCTCGCAAGCTCGGCTACGTCAATCTCGAAAGCGGAGCCATGTACCGCGCCCTCGCCCTCAAAGCCATCGACCACGACATTTCGTTTGACGATGAATCCGCGCTGACCAAGCTGGCCGAGTCATCCCGCATCCAGCTCGAGCCCACAATCGGCGGCAACCGCACCCTGCTCGACGGCCACGATGTGTCTTCCCGCATCCGCGAGCGTGATGTCACCGAAGCCGCGTCACGCGTCTCGGTACACCCGCAAGTCCGTGCGTGGATGGTCGCGCATCAGCGCGCCATGGGCGCGGGCGGTGGCATTGTGATGGAAGGCCGCGATATCGGGACGAAAGTTTTCCCAGACGCGGATTTAAAGATTTTTCTAGATGCCGATCCGGTAGTGCGCGAGCAGCGCCGCATGGAGCAGCAAAAAATCAGAGGAGAAGTAGCCGCCAGCACCGCCGCCGACCTGCGCGAACGCGATCACCGCGATCGCACCCGGTCCGTATCCCCGCTGGTCGCAGCCGCCGACGCCGTAGTAATCGACTCCACAAAACTAACCGAAGACGAAGTCCTGGAAAGAATCGAAACCCTGGCCGAGAAAAAACTGCCCCCTGCCCACTGATCCCTGACCACTGCTTTTCAATTCTCCGTCGGCTCAACCTTATCCTTCGGCGCCGGCAGCGACTTCGCCGGCTTCTCATGCCTCGGCCCCGGCACTCCGCCCGAAACGCCGCCAACCACGCCTTCCTTCGGCCCGCCGCGGACCTCCGCCTTCCGAATCTCAATCCCGCCGTGTTCGTCGTTGATCACCACATGCGCCGACGCGTTGCCCACCGAACCGCTCGCGCTGCCCTTATCGTCGCCGTTGTCCACTTTCAATTCCGAAAAGTCCGACTGAATTTCTCCATCGCGCGTGCGGGCGTCCATGCGGAAGCCGGCCTTTTCCGGTATCCCCAGATGAACGTCGCCCTCGCGGTTATCGATTTGCACATTGCCCATCGAACGCATTTCCACGTCCACGCCGCCGTTGTCGTCCTGCAGCCGCACATCGCCGGAAACATCTTCCAGCCGGATGTTCTTCGAACGCGTCAGCAGGTGCAGCGGCCCCGTAATCTCTTCCGCGTGCAGATCGTCGGAATCCAGGCTCAGGTCGCCATCAATCTTCGAGAACTCCATGTCCGTACGTGACGACTTGAAGGTCACGCTCTTGCTCAGGTGCGCCAGCTTCACGCTCTCCTGGAACTCGCCCTCCAGCTGCACTGTGCCCTTCACGTCCGACACCGAAGTGTCGTTCAGACGCCCGTCCACAATCACGTCGCCCGTCACCTGCTCAATCTTCGCCGAGCCTTTTTCCAGACTCACCTTCACGTTGCCCGTAACATCTTCCACGTCAATGTCGCCGTGCTGCACGCCCAGGTCCAGATTTCCGTCCCGGCCAATCACGTTGACGTCGCCGCGCCGCGACACAATCGATACCGGCGCCTTGCGTGGCAAAGAAATATCCAGATCGCTCTTGATCGAGTGGTCGCCCGCCGCCTGAATCCTCGCGTCCAGCGTAACCAGCCCGCCGCTCACGGTGATCGTAGGCTTGGTCTCGGCATTGTATTTGTCCGCGTCGCCCTGGGTGTCCGCGCCCACGCGCTTGCGCACCACCACCGTGATCTTGTTGTCATCGGAAGTGTGCACACTCACGGCGCCGTCGGTGTCAATCACCTTCAGGCTCGCCCCGGCAGGAAAGTCCTGTTCCAGATGATCGTCGAAGCTGTAGTTATCGCCGAAAATGTTGTTGAAGTCTTCGTCGTCGATATTGAACTGGTCCCGGATATTGGGCCAGTGCTCGCGGAAGCGCACCGCCTGCGTCGCCGTCAGCCCGAAGATCACGATCATCACCACCAGCAGGACTCCGCCCGCGCCGATTCCCGGAGCCCGCTGCCCCGACCTCTGCGCCTGCATGTGTTCCGCCAGCTTGATCACTCCCCAAACAATCAGCAGCATCGGCCAGTAATGCGCAAACCAGATTCCCAGGCTCGACCACGACAGCAGGTGCAGGTTGCCCAGAAGAAACACCACCCCAACC
The DNA here is from genome assembly GCA_963719575.1 of uncultured Acidobacteriaceae bacterium. GTDB lineage: Bacteria > Acidobacteriota > Terriglobia > Terriglobales > Acidobacteriaceae > Sulfotelmatobacter. The sequence goes on along the minus strand of CAVRCN010000009.1, from coordinate 68,835 downwards.
ATGATCAGCACCACCGGACCGGCAAAAGAACGCCGGCGGCGTGGCGGAAGTCCTGGATTCGGCATCATTGGGTTCGGCACGACTGGGTTCGGCACCCCACCATAGTTAGACATGATTCACCTCGCCTGAAGAAGGCGGTTGTTCCGATTCCGGCGCAGTCCCGGACGGCGACGCGTCCCTCGGAGGCGTCGGTGGAAAGCCCGCCGGGGGTGTCGGAGGAACGCCCGTCGGCGGAAATCCCGGTGGCGCCGGGGGCAGCGGACCCATGTGCCCCTCCGACGAAGCATTGCTCTGCATCAGTTTCACAATACCGATCACCAGCAGAATCGCCGGCCAGGTACGGTCGAATCCAATCCGCCCGACGTTGTCGAGCAGGAAAAGCACGCCCAATGTGACCAGGATCGCCGGCCCCATCAGTTTGCGCGTGCGGCAACGCTCGCACAGGCACATGTGGCGGTTGGACTCGATCAATCCCCAGTTCTTGGCAAAAATCCAGCCGCCCAGAAAGATCAGAATCAGCGGCCAGAAGCGCCCAATGCCAAACTCAAACAGTCCCACCGTATGCAGCAGGAAAAGCACTCCCAGACCAATCAGAATCACGGCGCCAATCGGAACCTTGGTGGCGTCCACCTTCTCGCCGACACCGAACGTCTGCGCCAGCCCAAAAGGATCGGGCACCGGTTGGCCCAACTGCAGCGCTCTAGCCGTTCGCACCGCGTCGATAATCTGGTAAAAGTAGAAAAAACCCAGCGAAAGGCCCAGCACCACATCGACAAACCAGGGCACGTTCGAGCTCAGGCCCACGATCATCAGCACGAAAATCACCAGATGCGCGAGTCCCTTGGCGTATTGCGAGCAGTAGACAGCTCCCACGCCGAAGGGGAAAAACCCAGCCAGAATCCCTGCGACGGTCGGATTCGGCCCCGAGGTTGGCCCCGGCGGAACTTTCAATCCCAAGCCCTGTACTCCCAAGTTTGGATCCATGAACTGCTGGTACCCAGTTTGTGGCGGAGGCGGCGGTACTACTGGCGTGAATCCCGCTGCCGGAGTTGTGCTGTCCAGGCGTGCTGCGAGACAAGACTCGCAGTAAATCACCCCGCGGACGTCGCGGGTGCAGGTGCCGCAGAGTGGCTTGCCGCACGTGCGGCAAAAGGCCACTGCAGCAACGTCGTGGTTGGCGCAGTTCATACGAACCTCCTGTACGTGGTCACCGGCACTACAGGCAGATCGTTGTCTTCCAGAAGCTTGCCTCGAAGAAGGTCGACAGAGGGAGAGACCGAAGCGCCCGCGAGAACCAGACGGTCTTCCGTCTCGCTGTAATTGCGCTCCTGTTTCTGTTCGGGCTCCTTGCTGGTGTCGTTCTTATGTTCTTTCGTTTTGACCGGACTCGGCTCCGCGGGAGTCATGTTGCGCCTGAATTCGCGCACCCGCGACTCCACCTCGTAGACGAACCGGATGTTCTCGTAATACCGCACTACCCGGGCCTGCGTCATGTTGTAGCTGTGCCGCAAAGCCGTGGGCCGCAAGCTGATCTGTCGCACGTCAGCCGGCTTGACCCCGAGAACGGTCAACCCCACCGACAGCGCGAAGAACGCCATGCCAAACGACATGGCGAATCGTGGTTGCCGGATGGTTCCCCACACCGGCTCGGCTATGCCCATGGCCCACGCCTGCACCCGCTCCAGCCACGAAACCCGCGGCTGCGTCGTGAGCACAGCAGAGCCCAGGCGACCGCTTGCAATCCCCGTAGTTGATGCCAGAACATTTTCGACCAATCCGGCTGGAGGCTCCACCTCCGTGAGAGACTTCAGCCAGTTTCGGCCTGCCTCGGCTTCCACAAACAGCGCTCCGCAGTTCGAGCAAACCTGCGCGTGCGCACGGAAGCCTTCGAGTTTCGCGCCCGTCAGGACACCATCCATCATGTCCGCGAGCAAAGCGTCGAACTCGTTGCAAATCATTCCGTTACTGGTCTTTTCCTGCTTGTGATCTGGCATCACATCACCTGCCTATAGGTACGTTGTAGTAGGCGCGCAAGTTCCGCTCGCCCTCGATTTATTCTTGATTTCACGGTACCCTCCGGAACCTTCAAAACGGTTGCAATTTCGCGGTAGTCCATATCCTGTAAGTCCCTTAGAATCACTGCTTCCCGCAGCTCCGGGGAGAGCTTCCCCAAAGCCGCATGCACGGTCTCTCCCACCTCCCGGCTGCGCACGTGCGCGTCCGGGGGCGCGGATTGGTCCTGAATTTGCTCACTGAGCGGGATCGCGTCCTCATGCTCGGAAGTGGCGTCGATGGAATCGGTTAGGCGCTGCTGCTTGCCTTTGCGGAAGTGATCGACCAGCAAATTGCGCGTAATCGTGGTCACCCAGGTGGCAAACGCGCCTTTGGTGTGGTCGTAAGTGGCGAGCGTGCGGTACATCTTGATGAACACTTCCTGCGTCAGGTCTTCGGCGTCGTCGCCCGATCCCGCGAAACGATAGCAGATGTTATAGATACGGCGGTTGTAGGTGCGCACGATTTCCTCCCAGGCCACGGCATCGCCGGCAATACAACGGCGAACCAGCATCGCAACGACCTGGACGTCTTCCACCCGTTACTCCCCGGAACTGCTGGATGAGGCTAATTCTTAACTTCGCGGAAGTTCTTGACGGTTGCGGCTTTAAGAGCTTTTAACCGCTGAGGACGCTAAGAAATTCCGCAGAGGACGCAGAGCAAAACCGCAGGACCGCGCCAAAAAGACGAAAAAAACGTCGAAGATTCTACGGACGTGACTTTAAACCCGCGGCAACCGGCAAACTTTCGTTGTGAAACCATTGATCCTGAGAGACTTAAGCCTTGGGGCCGCGTACTCAAGAAATCGTCACCACAAGACAATACGCTGATGTGGACGCCAAAGTTCTCGCTCGCAAGTTTATGTAAAACAACGGAATTGTAGCAGCGCCGGGAATCGCGGAGGGGATTCGCCCGTGGTTTCATTCTAAGTATCACGAAGGTAGGCGCTGATGAGGATCGTCCGGCTACTCGCTGGTGAAGTAATCGACCGTGACGGGATTTTCGAAGAGCGAATAATCGCGGGTGACCACGGTGATGCCGCTGTCGGTGACGAAGTAGCGCTGGCGGTCGGCTTCGGCGTCGTAGCCGATGGTGGTGCCTTCGGGGACGTGGACGTCGCGGTCGAGGATGGCGCGGCGGATGCGGCAGCGGCGGCCGACGCTGACGTGGGAAAACAGGATGCAGTCGTCGACTTCGGAGTAGGAATTCACGCGCACGTCGGGGGAGAGAATGGAATTTTTCACGGCGCCGCCGGAAACGATGCAGCCGTGGGAGACGATGGAATCGACTGCGGAGCCGGTGCGTCCGGCTTCGGCGAACACGAATTTTGCCGGTGGATACTGGCGCTGGTGGGTGCGGATGGGCCACTCTTCGTCGTAGAGATTGAAGATGGGGGAGACGGAGACGATGTCCATGTTGGCTTCGTAGTAAGCCTCAAGCGTGCCTACATCGCGCCAGTAGTGCGCTTCTTTTTTGTTCTCGTCGACGAAATCGTAGGCGAAGACGCGATAGTCGGCGACCATCTTGGGCAGAATGTCTTTGCCGAAATCGTGGCTGGAGGTGGCGTCTTCGGCATCTTTGAGGAGCACGGGGATCAGAACATCGGCATTGAATAGATAGACGCCCATCGATGCGCAAACCTTGGCCGGATTCAGGGCGGAACGGAGCTGCGTGATCTTGGGTTTTTCCTCGAAGCCGTTGACGCGGCCGTCTTTGTCGACGTTGACCACGCCGAAGCGGGAAGTTTCCTCGGGGGCGATCTGGATGGTGGCGAGAGTGATGTCGGCGGCGGAATCTTTGTGCTGGCGCATCATCTTGCCGTAATCCATTTTGTAGATGTGGTCGCCGGAGAGAATCAGCACGTGTTTCGGCTGCTCGGAGCCGATGGAATAAATGTTCTGGTAGACGGCGTCGGCGGTGCCTTGATACCACTGGTCGCTGACGCGCTTCATGGGGGGCAGGACTTCGACGAATTCTCCGACTTCGCGGCCGAGGATGTTCCAGCCTTCGCGGATGTGGCGGTTCAGTGAGAGCGCTTTGTACTGGGTGAGGATGTAGACGCGGCGCAGATCGGAGTTCAGGCAGTTGGAGAGCGTGATGTCGATGATGCGGTAAATGCCGCCGAAAGTCACGGCGGGCTTGGCCCGGTCGCGGGTGAGAGGATAGAGGCGCTCTCCGGCGCCGCCCGCAAGAAGAACTCCGAGAGTGTCTTTCATCGACATGGAAGCACCCTTGAAAAACAGTAGATGGTAGCACAGTGGGGGAGGGTTGCCGCAGGTGGGTGGTGAGAGTCGTGTCCTGGACTCGTCGACCACAGAGGGCACAGGGTGCACGGGGTAGAGCGAGAATCACAAAGCGCGGAAAGGTTCGTATAATGCCAGCGGCGCGGCGGAGGGTGCGGGAATGCCTGAGAAGAAAAAGAAAAAGCGCGAGACTGGCAGAAATGCCAGGGCCGAGAGCGCGGATTGGGCTCTGGGAATGGATTGCGGGATCACGCGGCGCGATTTTCTTAACGCGACGCTGCTGGCTTCGGGCGGCCTGCTGATGGGTTCTGCGTCTCCGGCGGAGTTGCTGGCCGTGCAGAAAGCGGCGCAGGAAAAATTGCCCGACGACGACTGGACGGGGTACGGCGGCGTAGGCGACTACGCGAACTCGAACGGAAATACCCGCGCCGTTTTGGAGGCCGGGCACCAGATTCGCGACGGACTGTTTGAAGGCCCGGCTGCGGGCGTGATCGAGACTGGAGAGACTTATGATCTGGTTGTGGTCGGCGGGGGAATCAGCGGGCTGGCTGCGGCTTTGATTTTTCAACGGCAGGCGGGCAAGGGGAAGACTTGCCTGGTGCTCGACAATCATCCCATCTTCGGCGGCGAGGCGAAGCGTAACGAGTTTCTGGTGGATGGTCACCGGCTGCCGGCGCATCAGGGGTCGGCGTTATTCCAGGTGAACTATCCCCACAGCTTTATCGAGCGCTTCTACCAATCCATCGGGCTGGAAAAACCGCGGCTGGAATATCAGAAGTGGGCCGGCCCCGACCCGGAGATCGCGCTCACCACTACGCCGTATCTGGCCTCAGCTCCCTATGGCCTTTACTTCGGCGCGAAATTTGGCCAGCCGCAAGGGGTGTGGCTGGCCGATCCCTGGGGCAAGAAGTTGGAAGGGGCTCCGATTTCCGCAACGGCGCGGGAAGAGTTGTTGAAGTCTCAATCGCCGAGCTCGGCGCAAGCGCCGCGCTACCGGGGGGACGCCATCTCGCGCCGGCTCGACACGATGACTCTCGAAGACCACATCATGGAGAGCCGCGGCATCAGCCGCGAAACCGTCCGAACATTTCTCTCGACCGACGAGGGCGGAGCTTTCGGCCTGGGGGCCGATGCACTCTCCGGCTACACCGCTTATGCCTTCGATGCTCTCGGTCCATTGGCCGACGAAGAGCCGCAGATGTTTCCGGACGGCAACAGCGGGATCGCACGCCTGATCGTGAAGACGATGATTCCGGAATCGATTTTCGGCGAACGCACGCTGGAAGATGTGTGCCGGAACAACGTGAATTTTGGGGCTATTGACCGAGCCGGGTCGGCCGCGCGAATTCGCCTGGACTCGACTGCCGTCTGGCTGAAACACGACGGCGAGCCAGAGAAATCGGAGTCGGTCACGGTCGTCTACACGCGTGACGGAAGGACCTACCGCGTGAAGGCGCGTTCCGTGATTATGGCCGGCGGCAGCTGGACCACGAAGCACATTGTTCGCGATCTGCCTGACGATCGCAAGGCGGCCTATGCGCAGTTCTATCGCTCTCCGTGCATGGTGGCGAACGTCGCCGTCCGCAACTGGCGATTCCTTTACAAGATGGGGATTTCCGGCTGCCAGTGGTTTGAGGGGATCGGAACGTACCTGCAAATCCATAAGCTGGCCCTGTGCGGCGCCGGTTCGCCGACCATTGGACCCGATTCGCCGGTGGTGCTCACGATCAAAGTTCTGTACTCACATCCCGGGCACACCGCCGAGGAACAGGGCCACATGGGCCGCGCGGAAATGATTTCTACTCCGTTCGCCGAGTATGAGCGGCAGATTCGGCAGCAGCTTACCGAGATGTTCGCGCATTCGGGCTTCGATGCATCCCGCGACATCGCCGGGATCATTCTGAACCGGTGGGGACACGCCTATGCGAGCCCGGCTCCGGGATTTTATTTCGGCAAAGACGGCAAACCCGCGCCGGGGGACGTTCTTCGGGCGGCGCCGTTTGGAAGAATCGCCTTCGCGAACGTTGATCTCTCGGGAATGCCCGATCACAAATCTTCGATTATCGAGGGGAATCGCGCGGTGGAGCAGGTGCTGGATCAGGTGCTGAGGGATTGAAGGCGGAGGGGCGGCGGAAACCGGGCGAAGGTGCAGAGGTTCTACGTGGAGGAAGAAGGAAAGCTGCTAGCTGCTAGAGCCGACCCCATCTCATTAATGTCCGCCCGGCGGCTCGATCAGTGTAACGAGGATTCATCAGCAGTTATCGGCTGGAGGTACTATTCTCCACACACTATCTTGACCTCTCAAAATCCGCTTTTCTTGGTAGGTTGCCGCCGGGAAGCGCACGGTAGTCCTCAGGGAAATACAGCTTCAACCGTCGTAGCGCCGGATTCGCAACCCATTCGATATATGCGTCTTGTCTAAATCCTACTAGACTGTTCGCACCGTGAATGTCCGCTAGAAGGGATGCCTTGACAGTCTCTGCATCTCCACTACCCCAGTCGCTTTTCACCATGTCAAGAAGGTCCGGGACCTCAATAGGGGAGTTGACGACCAAGAATCCACTCGGCTGAAGTCGGACGGCAGATAGGTGACGGTTTACAATCTGCCCGATGAGCGCAAAACACACATCCCCAACCCTGAGTGTATACGTGCTTGCAAAGCCTCTTTGCGTCCAATGAAAGAAGCCCAAGGGCGTTGGCTGCGGATCGCGGAGACGAGGGTCATATTCATAGCCGAAGACCTTACCCGAAAAGACGTGGGGGTAACCGCCAACTTCGAGTTTCGTTGGCCTCTTGTCCTCCAAATGCTTAATCAGCTCCGGCAAGGCAAGCGGGCCACGACGAACCAACTCACGCATTTGCGGTGGCACCTCGGGAGGGGCGACACCACGAGTGTTTATCCAAGCAGAGGCAGAGTTGTCCTCTGCCGCGAATCCAACGTATATGACAGGGAAGCTAATTCCCGGCGACTCCGAGTCGATCTGAGTCAGGTCGTCAATGAGTTGGGTGATCGTCTCGCGAGAGTAATCGCTGCTTACAGGAAGCCCGTAGCTTGGAACGAAAGCAGCGAGAAGACTAATAATGCAAGTTCCGAAACCGAGCACCGCGGTGGGTCGCATGGCAGGAATTTACACCCAAATTCCACCGGTGAAGTTGATGGCAGACCTTACGCCAATTCAAATCCGCGGCTTACTTTTCTTCGATCTTGATCCTCAGCGATTTCAGAAACTTCAGGTCCTGATCGTTGACTTTTAATTCGGGATTCGTGTTGATGGTAGTGACCAGGGAAGTTTTGTCCGCAGCTTTTTCGCCTTGCTTGCTGACGCCGATGGTGGCTTCGAGGACCAGGAAAATGTCGTATCCGCCTTCCTTGATGCGAGAAACGACCTCGGCAATTTCTTCCGAGTCGGAAAGCGATTCGTTGATGGCTTCGCCGAGTTCCTTCATGAGCTGCTTGAGTTGCTGATCCACTTAGGTCCCCCTGGCCGGGCCACGGCCACACTCTTTGGATGCCCCGGGCGGGGGAACGGTTCGCTGCCCCGGCTCAGTTGCGCCATTGTAGCGCCGGAGGCTGTTAAAATCGAGGCCGTGAGCCACATTTCTGCCGCACGGAAGTTGGGGGCAGCCACGCGCATGGCGGGGCAGCTTTTTACTGAACAGGCCGTGCGCAGCCGCGCCTGGGGCGCGGTGCTGCAAGGGGCGCGCGCCACGGCACGGTCGTTCGGGCAGGTGGCCCACGTTTTGTGGCTGGAAGTGACGGGTGCGGTGTTTTTGTTTATGGCAGTGTTCGGCGGATTCGCGCTGGCGCGCGAGTATACGAAGTACCAGGCGGGACACGCGACTGCGGGGCGCGTGCTGATTGCGGTGGGGTTCACGCTGGCGTTTGCGTGGTTTGGGGTGAGTTCGTTCTGGCGGGTGAGGAGAAAGACCAGGCTGCGCGAATGAGCGTTCTCTAACGCGGGCTCCCTTCTGTGCGTGCGATTTTCGTTCGGAGCAGATCTTCGCGGCGGGCGCTTTCGGGATCACGGCAGGTTTTCAAAATGGCCAACAAAATAAACGTCGCGGCTGACAAGGTCGATGCACGAGAACTTCCGGTTGAAACTTCGTCGCACATTGCGGTGAAGCCTCTCTACGGGCCGGCCGATCTTAAGGGCTCCGACTATGAAGGCGAAATTGGCTATCCCGGCGAATATCCCTTTACGCGCGGCGTGCAGGCCACCATGTACCGCGGGCGGCTGTGGACGATGCGGCAATATGCCGGCATGGGGGACGCCGAGGAATCGAACAAGCGTTACAAATATTTGCTGGCGAACGGAACCACAGGGCTTTCGGTGGCGTTCGATCTGCCCACGCAGATTGGAATGGATTCGGACCATGCGCTAGCCGTGGGCGAAGTGGGCAAGGTGGGCGTGGCGATTGATTCGATCGAGGACATGCAGCGGCTTTTTGATGGCATCGATCTGACGAAAATCTCAACATCGATGACCATCAATGCAACGGCGTCGATCCTGCTGGCGTTGTATGTGGCGGTGGCGCGGCGGCAGGGCGCGGATATCCGCAAGCTTTCGGGTACGGTGCAGAACGATGTGCTCAAGGAATACATTGCCCGCGGCACCTATATCTACCCACCCCATCAAGCACTCCGCGTGGTCACCGACATGTTTGCCTGGACGAATGAGAACGTGCCCGAATGGAACACGATTTCGATTTCCGGGTATCACATGCGGGAGGCCGGGTCCACGGCGGTGCAGGAAGTGGCGTTCACGCTGGGCAACGGAATGGCCTACGTGGAGGCGGCGATCAAGGCCGGGCTCAACGTGGACCAGTTCGCTCCGCGGGTTTCTTTTTTCTTTAATGCGCACAGTAATTTTCTGGAAGAAGTGGCGAAGTTTCGCGCGGCGCGCAGGATGTGGGCGCGCATTATGCGCGAACATTTCAAGGCGAAGAATCCGCGGTCGTGGATGTTGCGGTTTCACACTCAAACCGCGGGCTCGACGCTCACGGCGCAGCAACCGGAAAATAATATTGTTCGCACCGCGATTCAGGCGCTGGCCGCGGTTCTCGGCGGAACACAGTCGCTGCATACCAACGGGTATGACGAAGCGCTGGCCCTGCCCACCGAGCAGGCGGCGCGGATCGCGCTGCGCGCGCAGCAGGTGATCGCTTATGAGTCGGGAGCGGCGCAGACCATCGATCCGCTGGCCGGGTCGTATTATGTGGAGGCGCTGACTAATGAAATCGAGAAGCGCGCGGCTGAGTACCTGGGGAAAATCGAGGTTCTCGGCGGGATGCTGAAGGCGATTGAGCGCGGCTTCGTGCAGCAGGAAATTCAGAACGCGGCGTATGAATATCAGCAGGCTGTCGATCAGGACGAGGCAATCGTCGTGGGAGTGAACCGGTTCGAGGTGGAGGAAGAGAAGCCGATCCCGATTCAGCGCATCGATCCCGCGCTGGAATCGAAGCAAGTGGAGCGGACTCGCGCGCTGCGCGCCCGGCGTGACTCGGGACCATGGAAGGCGGCGCTGCAGAGCGTAGAGGATGCCGCGCGCTCGGGCGCGAATGTGATGCCGCGGATTCTGACTGCGGTGGAGGCTTACGCGACCGTCGGAGAAATTTCCGACACGATGCGCGAGGTGTTTGGCGAGTACAAGGAAGCGGTGGTGATTTAGCACGATATTTAGAGCGGCATGGAGCGTGACATTTAGCTCGATGTCTTGTAATCGCAGGCCTTGCGGCAGGGCTCGCAGTAAAAAAGCCCGTCCGCGCAGAGGCGGACGTTGTCGAGCGAGGTCTGGCAGAGGCAGCAATACTTTTCGCACTCGCACGAGCTCTCGGACTGCTCACACTGGGCGCAACGGTATTTTCCGGTACTGGTTCCGGTGGACATAGTTCGCTCCGATGGATTTACTGTAGCGCCCGGGAAGCATCGCAGGAACGTCACCTTAGTAATCTGTGCGTTCAGTAATTTGCGCGCCTGGAACGGTTGCCGCCGGGGACGCAAAGCTTTTAACCGCAAAGATCGCAAAGGAAAAACCGCAGAGGACGCAAAGAAGACCGCCGCCTATGTCGTGTATATCGGTGGCGCCCACTTCACAGCGCGTATCAACTGCGTTTCGTCCCCGCTGCCATATAATTCTGAGCAATGACCTTCCAACATCTTCTGGATGGAGCGGAAATTCTCGCGCATAGCGGGAACCCGGACGTGAGTAGTGTGGAATACGACTCGCGCCGTGTGAAACCGGGATGCCTGTTCGTGGCTATGCGCGGAGAAACCTCCGATGGCAACCGTTTTATCGATAACGCCATTCAGTCGGGAGCGGTGGCGGTGGTCACGGATTCGCCTGCGGAAAAGCCTCGCGAAGGCGTGGCCTGGGCGCTGGTGCCGCACGGGCGGCGGGCTTTGGCGCGCATTAGCGCAAACTTTTACAAAAAGCCGGCGGAGAGAATTGCAGTCACGGGCATCACCGGAACAAATGGAAAAAGTACGACCGCGTTTCTGGTGGAATCGATTCTGGCCGCGGCCGGGCGCAAGAGCGCTCTGATCGGAACCGTTGAATATCGCGTGGCTGGAAAAATTCTGCCCGCGCCGCATACCACGCCCGAGGCGCTGGAGCTGAATCGCATTCTGCATGAAGCGCTGGCCCAGGGTGCGTCCGAAGCGGTCATGGAAGTTTCTTCGCACGCGCTGGCGCAGGAGCGCGTTTATGGCGTGCCCTTTGACGTAGCCGTCTTTACGAATCTCACGCGCGACCATCTCGACTATCACGTGACGATGGAGCAGTATTTCGCCGCCAAGCGTGTGCTGTTTGAGGGATGCGGCACCGACGCGCCGCGCGCGGCGGTGACCAACCTCGACGACGAATATGGCGCGAAGCTGGCCGAGTTCAGCCGCAAGCGCAGCTCCGTGGTGCTTCGGTATGGATGGGAGCGCGGGGACTTTCACGTGGCGCGCGTCGACATCACTCCGCGGGGCACGCGGTTTGATCTGGTGATGCCGGGAGAAATTGTCCCTTTGTTTTCGCCGCTGATCGGGCGCGTGAATGTGTATAACATTCTCGCGGCGGCCGCGGCTTGTTATGCGCGCAACTGCGAAGCTTCCGCGATCGCGCGTGGGGTCGAGCGGCTGACGCATGTTCCGGGAAGATTTCAGCGTGTGGATTGCGGGCAGCCCTTTACGGTGGTGGTGGATTATGCGCACACCGACGATGCGCTGCGCAACCTCACCGCGCTGGCCCGCGAATTTGTGGCGCGTGGAGGAATGAACGCGCGCGTGTTGACCCTGTTCGGGTGCGGCGGAGATCGCGATCGCGCCAAGCGTCCGCTGATGGGCGAAGCGGCGGGGCGGGGCAGCGATTTTGTGGTTCTAACCTCCGACAATCCGCGAAGCGAAGATCCGCTGGCCATTATTAACGACGCGCTGGTTGGCGTGCAGCGGACGGGCAGGAAATACAGCATCGAGCCCGACCGCCGCAAGGCGATCGCGCTTGTCATGGCCGAGGCGCGGCCCGGCGACATTGTGCTCCTCGCCGGGAAAGGTCACGAGAAAGTTCAGATCACGCGCGAAGGCTCGCGCGCTTTCGATGATGTGGAAGTTGCGCGCGAGGCACTGCGCTCCGCCGGATTTTTGTGCAGTGAGCTTTCGCCGGAGACGGCGAACGACGGCGTCGGGAGCCACGCGCAGGCTAACGAAAAATGATCCTGCCCCTCTCCAAGATCGCCGAGCTCATCGCCGCTGCGGATGATTTTCCGCAAGGCCTGCGCGAACAGGTAGCACAAGCCTATTCCATCGACTCGCGCGCCATCGGCCCCGGCCAGCTTTTTTTTGCCGTGAAAGGCGAGCGGCTGGATGGGCACGATTACGTGGCTTCTGCCCTGGAAAAGGGCGGGGTCGGTGCTGTGGTGCGAAAAGACCAATTGCATCGCTACGCATCGCGCGGGCAGCTGCTGGCGGTGGACGATACTCTGGTGGCTTTGCAAACGCTCGCGACCGCCGTGCGCAAGCTCTGGGGCAAGCCGCTGGTCGGAGTCACTGGCTCGGCGGGAAAGACCACCACGAAAGAAGCGATCGCGCACGTGCTCGCTACGCGCTTTCGCGTGCTGAAATCGGAGGGCAACTTCAATAATCATTTTGGCCTGCCGCTGATGTTGCTCAAGCTCGAACCGGAGCATGACGTGGCTGTCATCGAAATGGGAATGTCGCACGCGGGCGAGATTCGTGCGCTGGCGAAAATCGCGCAGCCGGAAATCGGCGTGGTCACGAACGTCGCTCCTGTGCACCTGGAGTTCTTCGATTCCATTGCTGGTATCGCGCGCGCGAAATATGAATTGGTCGAATCCTTGCCCGCGAATGGGACTGCGGTTCTGAACGCGGACGACGAATATGTTTCGCAGTTTGGCCGCGACTTCCGCGGCAAGGTTGTTCTTTACGGAACGCAATCTTCCGCCGGCGTGCGCGCGGAAAATATTCAGCCCAGGGGAGCCGGCGGTTCGGAATTCGATGTTGTGATCGGCAACTCGCGCGCTCACGTCAATCTGCCCCTGGTGGGGTCGCACAACGTGCTCAACGCTCTGACCGCGGTGGCTGTGGGAATCGAGCGCGGCCTGAAGCTTGCTGACGCGGCCGACGCGCTGGCCACACTCTCCCCGCCCGACAAGCGCGGACAAGTTGTCCAACTGGGTAACATCACGGTCGTCAACGATTGCTACAATTCCAATCCGAAGGCGCTCGACGCGATGGTCGACGCGTTGGCCGCGATGCCCGCGCGCCGCCGCATTGTGGTTGCGGGTGAAATGCTGGAACTGGGAGCGGCTGGCGAAGATTTGCATCGCCAGTCCGGACGTTGCATGGCGGAGAAAAAAGTTGACGCGCTGGTTGGAGTGCGCGGACTGGCACAGGCCATGGTCGAGAGCGCGCGTGTGGCCGGCGTGCGGGCGGAGTTCGTGGCTACGCCTGAAGCCGCTGGCGAGTGGCTGGCGCGCGAAGTGCGAGACGGAGACGTGGTTTTGCTGAAGGCGTCCCGCGGCGTGAAGCTGGAAAAAGCTTTGGAGACGTGGAAGGCGCGGAATGCAATTGTTGATTGATGATTTTTGATTGCTGATTAAAAATCGTACGGAACTGAGCGGTTGTTTGGGATTCAATCAGCAATCACAATCACACAATCAACAATGCTTTTCTGAACGGGACGGAGGCTGATTGCTCTACTGGCTGTTGTTCACGAAACTGCAGCATTACTTTCCGCCGTTCCGCATTTTTCGTTATGTGACGTTTCGCACTGCGTTTGCCAGTCTCACCGCGCTGTTCACCGCGCTGATCGTGGGTCCGCTGGTCATCAGCCGGTTGCGCGAATTCCAGATCGGGCAATACATTCGCGAAGAAGGTCCCAAAGCTCATCAGAAAAAAGCGGGCACGCCGACCATGGGTGGCTTGCTGATTGTGATTGCGATTGTTGTGCCGACGCTGTTGTGGGCCGACCTGAGCAACCGCTTCGTCTGGATCGCCGTGTTCGCCACGTGTGCGTATGCGGCGATCGGTTTCGCCGACGACTACACGAAAGTTGCGCATCGCCGCAACCTGGGCCTGACGGCGCGGCAGAAACTTGGGCTGCAGTTTGCCACGGGCATCTTGATTGCCGTGGCCCTGATCGCCATGCAGACCCACGGCATGTATTCCACCAGCCTGTTCGTGCCGTTTTTCAAGCAGTTTCATCCGGACCTGGTGATTGGAACGCTGGTGCGGAATCCGCATCTGTGGCCGCTGGCGTTTCTTCCGTTCATCATTTTCGTCGCGCTGGTGATTGTGTTTTCGAGCAACGCGGTCAATCTTACCGACGGGCTGGACGGACTCGCCATCGGATGCACCGTGATTGCTGCGGGTGCGTTGGCGGTGCTCACTTACGTGAGTGGACACGCCACTTTCGCTACCTATCTTGAATTGCAGCGCATGCCGCAGGTTGCGGAGCTGACAATTTTTTGCGGGGCGATGGTGGGCTCGTCCATCGGATTCCTGTGGTACAACGCGCATCCCGCCGAAGTGTTTATGGGAGACGTTGGTTCGCTGGCGCTGGGCGGCGCGATTGGAACCGTCGCGGTCATGATCAAGCAGGAACTGCTGCTGCCATTTATTGGCGGCGTTTTTGTGATCGAGGCAGTCTCGGTCATCCTGCAGGTGGGCTCGTATAAGCTGCGCAAGAAGCGGATTTTTAAAATGGCTCCGCTGCATCATCATTTCGAACTGATGGGCTGGTCGGAGTCGAAAATTATTGTGCGCTTCTGGATCGCGTCGCTGGTGTTCGCGTTGTTCGCGCTGACGACGCTGAAACTGCGGTGAAGTTGGCTGCAAGAAAAGCAATTGCTGATTGCTGATTGAAAACCTCTGGCGGAGGGGCTGTGCATGGGCTTCTAAATCAACAATCAGCAATCATCAATCAACAGTCGATCCACTCATGGAACTCAAAGACAAACGCGTGCTGGTGGTCGGACTCGGCAAGTCCGGGGTAGCGTCGGCGCTGTTCTTGAAGGCGCACGGGGCGCGCGTCACGGTCTCTGATACCAAGAGCGGCGACGAACTGCGCAACGAGATACCCGCGCTGCTTGATCACGGCATCACGGTCGAGACCGGCGGGCATGGCGACCGCACGTTTCGCGGGCAGGACCTGATCGTGGTGAGCCCCGGCGTCCCCGTGGACGCGCCGTCGTTGGTACAGGCCAAGTCACAGGGCGTGAGCGTGATTGGCGAGATCGAACTGGCCGCGCGATTTCTGCCGGGGCCGATCGTGGCCATCACCGGATCAAACGGGAAGACAACCACTACCACACTCGCCGGCGAGATCATGACCGCCGCTGGTTTCCCGGCGTTGGTGGGCGGCAACATCGGCACTCCTGCGATTTCGCTGGCGGAGCGCGCCCAGCCGGAAACCGTGATCGTTCTGGAAGTTTCGAGCTTTCAGCTTGAGACTATTCAGACATTTCGGCCGAAGGTTGCCGTTGTGCTCAACGTCACGCCCGATCACCTCGACCGCCATCGCACGTTCGCGGCCTATACCGATGCGAAGGCGCGCATTTTCGAGAACCAGCAACCGGGCGACTTCGCGGTGTTGAATGCCGACGATCCGACGTGCGCCACTATGGCCGCTCGCACGCGGGCCCAGGTTTTCTGGTTCAGCCGGCAGAAGGAAGTGCAGCAAGGGGCGTGGGTGCGCGACGGGAACATTTTGTTTCGCGACGGTGCGGGACAACATGCAAGCTCGCAATCTGCAGCCGGGCAGCGCGAAATCATGCAGGTTTCCGAGATTCCGCTCAAGGGCGCGCACAATCTGGAAAACGTTTTGGCCGCGGTGTGTGCGGGCGTGCTGATGGGTTGTGCTCCGGGAAAAATCCGGCAGGCGGTGCGCGAGTTCAAGGCGGTGGAACACCGGCTGGAGTTTGTCGCCACCATCGGCGGCGTGGACTACTACAACGATTCCAAGGCTACCAACGTGGACGCGACCATCAAGGCACTGGAGTCTTTTCCCGCGAACATTCACCTGATTCTCGGCGGCAAGGACAAAGGCAGCGACTATACGGTGCTCAATGATCTGCTGCGGCAGCGCGTGAAGCGCGTGTACACGATCGGCGCGGCGGCGGCGAAGATAGCGTCGCAGATAAAAGGTGTTGAAATTGTGCATGCCGAGACGCTCGACCACGCCCTCCGCAAAGCTCATGCCGCGGCGCAGCCCGGCGACGTAGTGTTGCTGGCTCCGGCCTGCGCCAGCTTCGACCAGTTCAAGAATTACGAACACCGCGGGCAGACTTTCAAAGAAATTGTGCGAGCCCTCGCCGCTGACGCCAAGGTCGGCACGACCTGATGGCTGCGGCTTCAACCGGTTGTGATCTGAAACCCGCATCCCGTCTGCCTTTGGGCTTGGGTCTGTCTCCGGAATGCGATTTCGCAGGAATGTGATTAGAATCACTGCTTCTGCCAACGGTCGTGACACAATCCAGAGTGTCCCATTGGAATCTGGGACACTCTGATCAGGGAGGCGGCTGCCGCAGAGTCTGCGCACGGAGTCTGCCAGGGGACAAGAAATGGCACAAGACCAGGATAATCTCGCCATCACAGACAGCCGCACCGGCCGCAGCTATAGAGTCCCCATTGAGAACGGGACAATCCGCGCCATGGATTTGCGGCAGATTAAAACCAGCCCGGAAGATTTCGGGCTGATGACCTACGACCCGGCCTTCATGAACACGGCGTCGTGCCGCAGCACCATCACGTTCATCGACGGCGACCGTGGAATTCTGCGATACCGCGGCTACCCCATCGAGGTGCTGGCCGAGCACTGCAGCTTTCTGGAAGTAGCGTTCCTTCTGCTGTTTGGCGAATTGCCCACTGAGAGCGAACTGAAAAGCTGGGTGCTTGAGATTACGCACCACACCATGCTGCATGAGAACACGAAAAAGTTCATGGAGGGTTTCCGCTACGACGCGCATCCCATGGCGATGCTGGTGAGCACAGTGGCCGCGCTCTCCACGATTTATCCGGAGGCGCGCGACATTCACGACGCCGGCAACCGGATGCTGCAGATCAAGCGGCTGATCGGGAAAATGCCCTCGATCGCGGCGATGTCGTATCGCCACAACGCCGGCCTGCCCTATGTTTATCCGGACAACGATCTCAGCTACAGCGAAAATTTCATGAACATGCTGTGGAAGAAAGTTGAGCCCAAATACAGCGCCAATCCGGCGCTGGCGAAAGCGCTCGACATTCTTTTTATTTTGCATGCCGACCACGAGCAGAACTGCAGCACCAACGCCATGCGCTCGGTGGGCAGCTCGCAGGCCGATCCGTTTCTGTCGACCGCTTCGGCTGCGGCGGCGCTTTCCGGACCGCTGCATGGTGGCGCGAACGAAGAAGTGATCCGCATGCTCGACGAGATTGGCTCCAAGGAAAATATTCCGGCGTATGTAAAACGGGTGAAAGAAGGTCACGGCCGGCTGATGGGGTTCGGGCATCGTGTGTATAAGAATTACGATCCGCGGGCCAAGATCATCAAGTGGACGGCGCAGCAGGTGTTCGAGGTGACGGGGCGCAATCCCAAGCTGGAAATCGCGCTGGAACTGGAGCGCATCGCGCTCGAAGACGACTACTTCATCAAGCGCAAGCTTTATCCCAACGTCGATTTTTATTCCGGGATCATTTACCAGGCGGTCGGTTTCAAGCCGGAAATGTTCACCGTGCTGTTTGCGATTCCGCGTACGGTGGGATGGCTGGCGCAGTGGCAGGAACTGATCACCGATCCCGAGCAGAAGATCGCGCGCCCGCGCCAGGTCTATGTCGGCCACGAGGTGCGCGAGTTCGTTCCCATGGCAAAGCGCACGCCGCTGGTGCCGGCGGGATAAGGGTCAGGAGCCTTCCTCCAACGGTTTGCCGATTTCCCAGTGGTGGCCGAAGGGATCGACAATGCGGCCCAGACGCCAGCCATGCTGGTTGCCGACAGGCCAGACCACTGTGGCTCCTGCCGCAACGGCCCGGGCAAAAGCAGCATCCGGATCTTCCACGATCATCACCATCCGCACCGTCCCGCCGCCGAGAGATTCGGGGCTGAAGTTGAGGTGCTCCGGAGACTCGTCCGTGACCCAGAATTCGGCTTCCCCTACTGACAACCGGGCCACGACTGCTCCATCCGGGGCGTCGACGCGGTACGACTCGCCCGCTCCGAACGCCGCCTTATAGAACCCGATCGCGCTGGCGCCCCGGCGAACGGAGAGCATGGGGGCGATGGAAGTCTTTGGAACACTCTTCTTTAGATCACTCGCGGGAGAAGGGCTCATAGAAAATCTCGATGGCATTGTAGGCGCGATCAGGTGCCATAGGAACCAAGACAAGCAACAATCAGCAATCAACGATCAGCAATTCTTTCTGCGTGCGTCTTCGCTGCCGTGGTGAAATGAAACACCCATGGCAAAGCGCGTGAGTGTCGACCGCTGTCTCTTCACCGTGACCATGCTTCTGGTGTTTGTGGGGCTGGTGATGGTGTTTTCGGCGTCGGCGGTGATGGCGCGGGAACGCTTCGGGTCGGAGTATGCGTTCCTGTCGAAGCAGTTGATGTGGGCGGCAGCGGGGATCGCCGCCATGGTGGTAGCGATGCAGGTGGATTACCGGCGCTACAAGCATCCCGCGCTCGTGTTTCCGCTGCTGGGAGTGACCACGCTGCTGTTGATCTCCGTGTTTTTTCTGGATCGCTCGCACAACACGCATCGCTGGTTCCGAGTGGGGGCGTTTTCGTTTCAGCCTTCCGAGTTGGCGAAGCCGGTGCTGATTTTGTTTCTGGCATATTTTCTTGCGGGCCGCACCAAGGAGATGGACGACGTGCGCAACACGCTGCTGCCGGCGGCCGCGCCCGTGCTCGTGCTGCTGGGCCTGATCGTGTTGCAGCCCGATCTTGGTACAGCGATTGCCTGCGCGGGCATTGCAGCATGCATTCTGTATGTGGCGGGGATGCGGCTGCGCTATTTCGCGTATGCGTTTGGGGCGTCGCTGGTGCCGCTTTACTTTCTGATTTTTCACGTCGCTTTCCGGCGTGACCGCATTCTGGCGTTTCTGAATCCTTACGCCGAGCGGCAGAAGGCTGGGTTCCACTTGATTCAGTCGCTGATCGCGGTGAGCACGGGCGGCATCACCGGCACGGGGCTGATGGAAGGCAAGCAGAAGCTTTTTTATCTGCCGGAGCCGCACACCGATTTTATTTTTGCCGTGACCGCCGAAGAGTTGGGCCTGGTGGGGGCGCTGTTCGTGGTCACGCTGTTTGCCATCTTCCTGTGGCGCGGAATGCGGGCTTCGTGGCGCACGGAAGACGTCTTCGGCCGATATCTGGCGATCGGAATCACCTGCATGGTGGTGCTGCAGGCGTTCATCAATATCAGCGTGGTGCTGGGCATGATGCCGACGAAGGGGATTCCACTGCCGCTGGTGTCCTACGGAGGATCGTCACTGTTTGTGACGCTGGCCTGCGTGGGCGTGCTGCTGAATATTACCAAGCAGGCCGAATGAGGCCATTGAATCAATGAGTCATTGAACCATTGAATCATTGACTCATTGACTCAATCTCTCAATGGTTCAATGATTCAATCGTTTATAGTCACCTCATGCGCGCAATCCTGGCGGGCGGCGGGACGGGTGGACACGTGATCCCGGCGCTGGCCATTGCCAATCAACTCAAGAAAAGTTATGGAGCCGAAGTGCTGTTCATTGGAACCGCGCGCGGAATCGAGAATCGCCTGATCCCGGCGGCGGGATATCCGCTGCAGTTGGTGCGGGTGGGAGCGCTGAAGAATGTAAGCCTGGTGACGCGCCTGAAGACGGCGTTTGATTTGCCGCGCGCGGTGTGGGATGCGGGGCGCATGCTGAACCAGTTCGCACCCGACGTGGTCATCGGCGTGGGCGGATACGCTTCCGGCCCGGCGATGCTGGCGGCGCTGGTGAAACATATTCCCACGCTGGCGTTTGAGCCGAATGTGGTGCCGGGGTTTGCCAATCGCATGGTGGCGCGTTTCGTTTCGGCGGCCGCGGTGCACTTTCAGGAGACGGCAAAATATTTTCGTCACGCGGAAGTGACCGGTGTGCCAGTGCGGCAGGCGTTCTTTGAGATTCCTCCCAAACACGGTGGGACTCCGACCCTTCTGGTTTTCGGCGGAAGCCAGGGGGCGCACGCCATCAATGAGGCGATGATCCGCTGCCTGCCCGTGTTGCGGCAGGAGGCGCCGGGGATTCATATCATCCATCAGACGGGTGAGCGTGACTATAATGACGCGCTGGCCGCGTATGGCGGGCTGCAGGATACAGCGGGCGCGCCGGCGGCGAGCTTCACGTTCGAAGTTTTCAAGTTCATCGAAGACATGCCGGCGGCGTTTGCCCGCGCGGATCTTGTGGTATGCCGTTCGGGCGCGAGCACCGTGGCGGAGATTGCCGCGGCAGGGAAGCCTGCGGTGTTTGTTCCGTTCCCGCGAGCGGCGGATGATCATCAGCGGGTGAATGCCGAGGCCCTGGAGCGGGCTGGCGCCGCGGTGGTGGTAGAAGAGTCGAAACTTGAGGGTGTCTGGCTGGCGGAGACGATCGCGGTGTTGCTGCAAGATTCATCACGATTGCAGAAAATGAGCGCGGCGGCGCGGAGTTTGGCGCATCCCAACGCGGCGCGGGATATTGCCGCGATGGCGGCTCGCGTGGCAGGGATTGAAGAACGTGCCGATGAACCCAGATCTTAAGTATCGGCTTTCGGGGGTGACGGAAGTTGAGGGGAGAATTCCCTGCTGAGCCGATGGCTCTAGATAGCTGCTAGGGGTCCTTCGACTGCGTAAGTGCTTCGCATTCGCGAAGCGCTTACTTCGCTCAGGATGACAAGAATCGAAGGTGTATTTGAGATTGGAAAAAGATTTCTATCCGCGTGAATCCGTGTAAATCCGCGGCCGGAAGATTTTGACTTATGTTTGCCAAGATTCAGCACATACATTTCGTGGGCATCGGTGGCATCGGCATGAGCGGGATTGCCGAGGTGCTGCTGAATCTCGGCTACAAGGTTTCCGGGTCGGACTTGAGAAGTTCGGCGGTGACTCAACGGCTGGCCGGCTTGGGCGCGACCGTGTTCGAGGGACATCGCGCGGAAAATGTTTCAGGCGCAGAAGTGGTCGTTACCAGTTCGGCGATCTCGGTGGAGAATCCCGAAGTTGCTGAGGCGCACAAGCTGCACGTGCCGGTGATTCAACGGGCGGAGATGCTGGCCGAGTTGATGCGGCTGAAGTATGGCATTGCCATCGCCGGCATGCACGGCAAGACCACAACCACGTCGATGGTGGCGGCGGTGCTGGCCGCGGGCGGGCTCGACCCGACCGTGGTGGTGGGCGGGCGCGTGGACGCGATGGGGTCGAACGCGCGGCTCGGGAAGTCGCAGTATCTGGTGGCTGAGGCCGATGAGAGTGACAGGTCGTTTCTGAAATTGTCCCCCATTCTTTCTGTCGTCACCAACATCGATCGCGAGCACATGGATTGCTACCGCAACATGCGCGACGTGAAGAAAACGTTTCTCGATTTCATGGACCGCGTGCCGTTTTACGGAATGATCGTGGCCTGCAATGACGATCCGATGCTACGGCGGCTTTTGCCCGAGGTGCAGCGGCGCACGGTGACCTATGGCACGAAACGCGGGTCGGATTTTTGGATCAAAGTCCCCACCCTTCGGCAAGCTCAGGGCAGGCTTTCTCGCGCGAAAGACGCGCGAGAAATGGGGCACCCGCCTTTGAACACGTTTCGCGTGAGCTATCGAAAACAAGATCTCGGCGAATTCACGCTCCATGTGCCCGGCGTGCACAACATTCTGAATGCGACGGCTGCGATTGCGGTGGGCGTGGGTCTGGACGTTGGCGTCGAGGCGATCCGCGGAGCGCTCGACCAGTTCCGCGGCGTGGACCGGCGTTTCCAGTTGCGCGGGCAAGCGGCGGGCGTGAGCGTGATCGACGACTACGGCCACCATCCTACGGAGATTAAAGCCACGCTGGCCGCGGCGAAGACCTGCGGCTTCCGCAAGATTCATGTCGTGTTCCAGCCGCACCGCTACACCCGCACTCGCGATCTGATGGAAGAATTCAGCGCGGCGTTTGGCGACGCGGATTCGCTATTCGTGCTCGATATTTATGCGGCCAGCGAGAAACCGATCGAAGGCATCACCGCCGAGGCCCTGGCGCGCACCATCGGCTCGCATGGCGGATCAATCACCGGTTCGACCGCCGCGAGCGGTGGACTGAGCGTGCAGTACGTAGGTTCATTCGCCGATGCGGTGACTTCCGCCGCAGCAGCTGCGCAGGACGGCGACATGATCCTGACCCTGGGCGCCGGCAGCGTTTCGCAGCTGGGGCCAATGATCCTGGAGAACCTGAAGGAACGAGCACGGCCTTATTCCGACAACGGAGTTTAGGCTTTGGCTCGGAGCACCCTGCGCGGAACATTCTGTGCAATTAGTGGAGAATCGGAGTAGCCGAGGCGGCTACGCACTGCCACGAATTGCCATTGTGAATCCAGGTATCGACGAAGCGATTTCGTCGTACAAACGCTTTCCCGTTTTCCAGGCCGCTTTGACGAAACACCCCGGTCGCGATGGCGACGTTGCCAAAGAATCGGACCTTGATTGACTCCGGATTGCCCTGTTGATTCGCGAAAGGCTTCGCCGTGTCAATGCCTGCAAGAAATTCATTTTTTGATTGCAGGCTGCCGTCGTCGTTGATCAGCACTATGGAATCATGCAGCATGGTACCCAGTGCCTTACCATCGCGAGCTTTGTAGGCCTGGTTCCATGCCTTCTCCATGGCAATGACCTTGGATTCGCCATCGCTCTTGTCTTGAGCCAGTAGCGGTATTGCAAAGGCCCCGGCCAGGGCAAGAACACAAACTATCTTTACTCTGCATCGCGTCGCAGGTTTGGTATTGGCCATAACACAAGACTATTGGGAAGCCTCTAACATCGCGAGGAACAAAGGTATCGGATGCGGGTGACGAGCTGATTGCTCTCATCCCTATGGCACTCACCTTGGATGTTGACCGGGCGGCGAGTGCTGCTTGTCCTCATCATCATCATCAGGAAGACACCCAGTCTGTGGAGACCCAGGTTTCGCGCCTCGGGACCCCTCTCGACGCCCCCCACTCAGGGCCCTATCACCGTTCCGTCACTCGCTACGCACACCCAACTATCCCGGCGGCGCACCCACATGTCGATGAAGCGTGCCCGCAGCGTATACGGCTTCCCCCTCTTCAGCCCATTTTCCCGGTACACGCCGTCGACGATGGCAGCCGCACCGAACACATGCACCTTCATGGATTCGGTCACCACCCGTGCGGGAAGCTCCGCCTGCGAGTGCACGCTGGCTATGTACTCCGCCTTACTCATCAGCTTGCCCTCAATGCCGACGTATACCAGTTCCGGCGCCAGCAGCATGTCGAGCCCTGCCGTGTCTTTGGTTTGCACCGACCGGTTCCACGCGTTTTCCAGGTTCAGGATTCTGGCCTGGTCGTCATCAATCTGGCTCCATCCCCACAACCATGCCATGCTCACGATCGCCAAAGCCAGAACCTTCCCTCGCATGAAACAGCCCTCTGCAGCAATCATCGGCAACTCTACGACCCTGCTTGAGCCGCAGTCAGATTCCCGCCGTGCCTCCGCCTCGACGATCACTGGCAGACAATCAAGTGCAGACGAATCGCTTGCAAAAAACAACTCCTCGGAACGCGCTCCAGGGTCGACTGAACCAAAAAGGGATAACCGTTGAAATATCGCCATCGCACTCCTTGCCAGAAACCCGGGGAACTAACCCGCCCTCCGGCTCGTATCTTCCTTCGCTAACGGATTCCGTCGGGGTCCGTCTATCTCCCATACGGAGAGCAAGGCAATGAAAACACAGGCGTGGGCGTGGCTGACGGCCGGAGTGATGGCGCTGGGGTTAAACGGGTTTTATCACGACGGTGGGGCGGCGTGGGCGCACCGGATTGCCGAGCGCATCTCGGACCGGTCGGGTTTTGTGGTCCAGCGCGTTTCTGAGCAGGCGGACCAGTTCGTGGCCGAGGTTCGGATGGCGGCAGTGCGCGATGAAACGGCTTCCTGCCGGTTATCGACGGCGATGGCCGAGTTCCAGAACAGATTCGCGCAGAACCAGACCAGATTTGCACAGACCAAAATCGCCCGCTTTGATCGGATGACGGCCCGGGAAGAGGCTCAAGTGGCGAGGTTGCAGGCCAGCCAGGCGCGGGCTCAAGCGCAGGTCGAGGCGCGAGTCAACGCGCAGGTCGCCCGTATGAGTTTTGCGCCGGCTGCGTTTGAGCGGGTTGTGATTGATCGGGCTGGGTTTGACCCGGTAAAGATTCGAGTGGTCTGTCCGCGGGTGCGGGTGAACGTTCCGGCGGTGAGGATTCCCCTGGTGAACATTCCGCGGATGCCTATGATCAGGATTCCGGCTCCGGCTATTTCTGCGGCTGACTCGGATATGGGTCCGATTTAAGTTTCTCGTCTGTGTGTTGTCTGGACATGCGTCCTCTTGTCTCTTGGGAAGGGGCACGGAAAAACAGCCGTGCCCATTTTTATTTGCGGGATAAGGCTTAAGACAACGTAGGACCCCCAGCTGTCTCCACATGAGCGGTTGCCCACCTGTGCAAAACGAACCAACATTTTGTCTATCTCAAATCGCAAAATGAAGTTATAGTTTGAAGGCTCAGCGATTTCCACGACAACTGACCTGAACTGATGGCGCGAAAAAGCGGTTCCACCATCGTGCAGGAAGAGTTGTATCCACACAGCGTCGAACCCGCGCGCAACAATCACGACAACGATTTGGACGACGCGCGGCTCGTTGACCTGGACGTGGACGAGGAATCTCCATTCCTGCGCGGGCAAAAGCGGGTCCCGGCCCGGCGCAGTACCCTCCCGAGAAAAACCGTCAACTGGCTGCTGTGGGTGGCTATGGCCGCCGCCGCGTTGTGCGCCGCCGGGATCGCCGCG
Source organism: uncultured Acidobacteriaceae bacterium (assembly GCA_963719575.1). Lineage (GTDB taxonomy): Bacteria > Acidobacteriota > Terriglobia > Terriglobales > Acidobacteriaceae > Sulfotelmatobacter. The sequence goes on along the minus strand of CAVRCN010000009.1, from coordinate 44,030 downwards.
GCCGCGCTTTACGAATATGGCGAGCATTCCTGGCGTTTCCGTGTGCAATCCAGCGACAACATCGAAGTCACCGGCACGCAGAACGTGACCAAAGCGCAAATCATGGAAGTAATGGGCGGCGACATTGGGCGCAACATTTTTTTCATTCCGCTGGCGCAGCAGCAAGCGCAGTTGGAGCAGATTCCCTGGGTGGAGTCGGCCAGCGTGATGCGGTTCGTACCCAACCGCCTGAAGGTGGAAATTGTCGAGCGCACGCCGGTGGCGTTCGCGCGCGTCGGACCGCGCATCGCGCTGATCGACGCCGGCGGCACGCTCATGGATTTGCCGCCGAAGCATAAATATTCATTCCCCGTGATTCTGGGGATGAATCCGGGGGAGCCGCTTTCGACGCGCGCTCCGCGAATGAAGGTTTACATGGATCTCGTCGGTGAGCTCGATTCCGGCGGCGCGCGTTATTCGCAGGATTTGAGCGAAGTAAATCTCATCGACCTGGAAGACGTGAAGGTGCGGGTGAATGATCCGGCCGGGGACGTGCTGGTGCATCTCGGCTCGTCGGATTACCTGCGGCGCTACAAAACGTATGCCAGCCACGTGCAGGAGTGGCGGCAGCAGTTCCGCGATCTGGAGTCGGTCGACTTGCGCTACGACAACCAGATTGTGGTGAATCCAGATATACGGAAAACGGCGAAAGCGACAAAGTCGGCGGCGGTGACTTTCGCGGCGGTGAGAACGCCTGCACCCGCGCCGGTGAAGCGGGCGGCGCTGGTGACGAAGCTGCCAGTTCACGCAGGTCCTGATGACAAGCCGGTGCCCAAGCCCGCGTTTGAAATGACGGAGCAGAAGCTCAATTCCAACACCGCGAGTGCGAAACCGACAGTGAGGAAACCAGGGGCGAAGGCCAACGCGAACGCCAGGAAGCCGCTTGCGAAAAGTAAAGCCGCCACCGGCCCGAAGAAAGCAGCTGCGCCGGCCAAACCGGCCAGTTCCGCTGCTGCGAAGAAAATAAATTCGGCGGCCGGTCACAGTCTGGCCCGGAGTCCCCGTCAAAGTCAAAGCAAGACGGCTGCGCGGAAAACGGCGGCAGGAAAATCGTTGCATGCGGGCGTGACGCCGCCAGCCGCGAACCCCGCCTTGCCGAAGCCGAGTCCGGCGATCGCGAAGCAGCAAGAAAGTCAGGCTCAAAATTAGACAGATGAATCTAAACGCATTTCAATTTAAGTAAAGATCGGGTCAGCAAAGATCGGGATTCATAAAAGCATGGCGAACCAGCAGGGAAGTTTTCTTACCGCAATCGATGTAGGCAGCGCCAAAACTTGCGCGCTGATGGCGGAGGTCACCGAGACCGGACTGCGCTATCGCGGGCACGGCGTGGCCGAGTCTCGCGGATCGCGCAAAGGCGTAATCGTGGAACTCGACAAAGCCGTGGCTGCGATTCAGAAAGCCGTCGAAGCGGCCGAAGACACCGCCGGTGCGCCGGTCGAACACGCGATCGTAGGGATTGGCGGAGCCCACGTGCGCGGCGTGAACAGTCACGGCGGCATCAGCCTGGGCACGCGTCCGCGGGAAATCGGGCGCGATGAAATCAAGCAGGCAGTCGACCGCGCCCGCGCAATTCCTCTGCCCGCAGATCGCGAGATTCTGCATCTGCTGCCGCAGGAATTTATTTTGGACGAACAGGCCGGCGTGCACGATCCCTTGGGCATGATGGCGGCGCGTCTCGAAGTGCGTGTCCACATGGTGACCGCCGCAACCAGCGCCACGCAGAACGTAATCACTGCAGTGAATAAAGCCGGAGTGCACGTGGACGATACCGTCTACGAGCCACTTGCGGCGGCCGATTCCGTGCTGCGCGCCGATGAGCGCGAACTCGGCGTCTGCCTGGCCGATATCGGCGCTGGATCGACGGAGATGATTGTGTTTCATCAAGGCGCGGTAGCTTTCGCCGGAGTGATTCCAATCGGCGGCGACCATTTCACCAGCGACTTATCGGTAGGGTTGTGCACGCCACTGGCGGAAGCGGAAAAAATCAAGAAAGCTTACGGCAACGCGATCGTCACGCTGATCCCCGAAGGCAACGAAGTGGAAGTGCCGTCGGTCGGCGACCGCCCCTCGCGTTTGCTGCGGCAGCGGCTGGTGGCGGAAATTCTCGAGCCGCGGGCGCGCGAACTATTCGAGATGATGCGCGAGAGCTTGCGCCACAGCGGCATGTTCGACGTTTGCCTGGCGGGCATTGTCTTGAGCGGCGGAGCCTCACGCCTGCCCGGCATCTTCGACGTAGCGGAATCCGTGCTGCGCCGCGCCGTGCGCCTTTCCTGGCCCATGCCGCTGGCCAAAATGCCGGCCACACTGGCCGAGCCCGAGTTCGCTACGGTGCTGGGCATGGTGAATTACGGACAGCGCGCGAGAGTTGCCAGAGGCTTGCAGGAAGACCGCTGGGGAACGAGATTGAAAGCGCTGTTGGTAGGTAAAGGGGCGTAGGAATTGATTCATTGAGTCAATGATTCATTGACTCAATTTCGAAAATGGCATTCATCAGAGGACACTATGACCAACGATTCCAGCATTCGCATCAGCTTTAACGAAGAAGCCCGCAATGACGCCAAGATCAAAGTGATCGGCGTCGGCGGAGGCGGCGGCAACGCCGTCAACCGCATGATCGACGCCGGAGTCGACGGCATCGAATTCATCGTTGCCAATACCGATCTGCAGGCGCTGCGCATGTCGCACGCGCCGGTCAAGCTGCAGCTTGGCGTGAAGCTCACCAACGGGCTGGGTGCGGGCGCGAATCCGGAAGTCGGCCGCAAAGCCGCGCTCGAAGATTCCGACAAGATCATTGAAGCCCTCGAAGGCGCGGACATGGTTTTCGTCACCACCGGCCTCGGCGGCGGCACCGGCACGGGAGCGGCGCCGATCATCGCGTCGCTGGCGGTAGAAATGGGCGCGTTGACAGTTGCGGTCGTCACCAAGCCATTTTCGTTTGAAGGCAAACGGCGGATGGCGCAGGCCGAGCGCGGCATTGCCGAGCTGATGGAATCGGTAGACACCACCATCGTGATCCCCAACGAAAAACTTCTCGCAGTCGCTGAAAACGCCGGATTCTTCGAATCTTTCCGCATCGCCGACGACATTCTTCGCCAGGGTGTGCAGGGAATTTCCGACATCATCACCATCCCCGGCATCATCAACCGCGACTTCGCCGACGTGAAAACCATCATGGCCGGCATGGGCTATGCCGTGATGGGCACGGCCACGGCCAGCGGCCAGAATCGCACCATGGAAGCGGCGCAACGGGCGATCGCCTCACCGCTGCTCGAAGCCGGCGCCATCGACGGCGCGCGCGGCATCCTGATCAACATCACCGGCTCGGCTTCGCTGAAACTCGCCGAAGTGCAGCAGGCCTGCACCATCATCCAGAGCGCCGCGCACGACGACGCCAACATTATTTTCGGCGCAGTGATGGACGAGAAAATGAAAGATGCGGTGAAAATCACCGTGATCGCCACCGGCTTCCGCACGGCGCCAACCCGGCAGCGCCAGCAGGAAACTCGCCCTTCGTTCGCCGCCCGCAACGACGATGCCATGGATTTTCCGTCGCGGGAGCCCGCGGATGCGCCCACGTCCGGGCACATCATGTCGAGCGCAAATGAATCTCACTCCGAACTTTCCGTCAGCGCCGCGGACAGCCGTTCGTTCGAGGACCGTTCTTTTGATGAATCCTTTGCGTCCGCCGCGAGCACCAGCGGGCTGGCCTATAGTTCGAACGCCACCCAGTCCATCCCGGTGGACTCGATGCACACTGGCGTCGAGCATGCGAACTTCGAGCGCTCTAACTTTGAACAGGACGATCTCGACGTTCCCGCCTTCCTGCGCAAGCGCAGCGAGGTAATGTAGGCAGAAAACGGATGCAGGGAGCAACGATAGTTCGGCCGCGGCAGAGCCAGACAGATTCAAGCTGGGGGCACCGGCCCCTGCCCACTGCCTTTGAAATGGGAAAAGTTTTTCCTTCGGGGGAGTATCGTAAGAGTAACCAGTAACCGGTTACTGAAGGCGATGGAACGCAAGTAACTAGCGACGCATGTTGTTGTCCCAGAATGGTTTAAATCGAAATTAATGTTTTCGCCGATCTAAACTTTATTATTGCCTGAAATGGGTTAAGTCCCGTATTATCCGAGAATTGGGCATGATTTTAAGCCCTTTGGCGAAGTTACTTCTGGCTGGCACCGTGCGTGCATCGAAAGTATCCAGAACTTCTGAAGCGGGGAAAAAAGAAAGATGTCAAAGCAGGGAATGCGCTTTTTTCGTGGGATTTTTGCCTTCCTGATCTGGCTGCCCTTGAGCGTGGCGAGTTGGGCTGCGCACGTCAACACGCCCGCAACCAACACGGCAAAATCCAGGACTCAGAAGATCAATGAAACGCAGCGGACCAGGCGTCGCCTGCATCATTTGGCCCGCGCCCGCACCGCCACTGCGTCTTCCAGCGCGCATAGTTCCAGTGCACATTTATCCAGTGCACATCTATCCGGGACTGCGGCTCATCGCCGCCGCTACCAGGAACGTTTTCACATGAGTTCGTTCGCCGAGGACATTGCCGAAGGCGATGTCACCGCTGGCGAAGACAGCGTGGTTCGCCAGGCTGCGCTCGACGCGCTGGGTAACATGAATGGCACGGTAGTCGCGATCGAACCCACCAGCGGCCGCGTCCTGGCCATGGTGAACCAGAAGCTCGCGCTTTCAAGCGGTGCGCAACCCTGCTCCACCATCAAGCTCTCGGTCGCTCTCGCCGCGCTGAACGAAGGGCTGGTTTCAAAAGATACCGAGGTCGCACTCGGAGGCCGCAGCCGCCTCAATCTTACCGAGGCGCTGGCGCACTCCAACAACCTCTATTTCGAGACTCTCGGACGCAAGCTCGGCTTTGAAAAAGTCGCTTACTATGCGCATGAATACGGGCTCGGCGAGTTAGCCGGTTATGACATTCCGGGCGAACAACTGGGCAGCTATCCCGATGAAGTGCTTCCCGACAAGCTCGGCGGCGTAGGCAAAATGTGCTCCTATGGCGAGGGCGTTTCCATGACGCCATTGCAGCTGGGCGCTATGGTTTCGGCCATCGCCAATGGCGGAACGCTTTACTACCTGCAGCATCCCACCACGCCCGAGGAAGTTGCGAACTTCCAGCCGCGGATCAAACGCACGCTCGATATCGCTCCGCTGATTCCGGAAATTTCTGACGGCATGGCCGGCGCGGTGCAATACGGCACCGCCCGCAGCCTGCGCCTCAATTTCAACGAAGAAGAAATCCTGGGCAAGACCGGGACCTGCTCGCATGCCGGAACCCGTTTTGGCTGGTTTGCTTCCTATGCCAACACCAGCGTAGGACGCATCGTCGTCGTGATATTCCTGCAGGGCGGCCGTCCCACCTTCGGCCCCAAGGCTGCAGAAATTGCCGGACGCATGTACCGCAATCTTTACGACCACAACTTCTTCATCGCCGGACCAAGCCAGCCGGGCGATACGGCTGCGATTCGTCCCGTAAACAACACCCCGTAGCGCAAAACTCATTTCCGAATGCAAAAGGCTTCTCGCAAGAGAGGCCTTTTTCCATTCTTTTTTCTTTGCGACCTTTGCGGCCTTTCTTCGCGATCTTCGCGGTTAAAAGCTTTCCCGCGTGCCGAAAAAAGACCTTAACCGCAAAGGACGCAAAGAAAAACCGCAAAGGACGCAAAGAAAAGCAGATCGCTGTTTCTTAATAATTTCTAATTCTGAACCCCGCGCGCCTCGCTGCCGATAGAAATACTGAGGAGGGCCGCGTGCGAGGTGCCGTACTGACAGGCAGTTACGACTACCGGCTGGTGGTGCTTTCCGTCGCTTTCGCTTTGCTTGCCGCCTATGCCGCGCTCGATCTTGCGGGCAGAGTCCGGGCCACGCTCGCTTGGGCGAAAGTGCTCTGGCTGGCTGGCGGAGCTGCTGCCATGGGCCTGGGAATCTGGACCATGCACTACATCGGGATGCTGGCTCTGACCCTGCCCGTGCCCGTTCTCTATCACTACCCCACGGTCCTGCTGTCTTTGCTGGCGGCGATTGCGGCGTCCGCAGTGGCGTTGTTTACCGTGAGCCGCGAGCGCCTGGGAGTGGCGCAGGAAATCGCGGGCGCCGTTCTGATGGGCGGGGGAATCGCGGCTATGCATTACATTGGCATGGCGGCCATGCGGCTGCCGGCCACCATCGAATACACCTGGAGTCTAGTGGCGCTTTCCCTGGTTCTCGCCATTGGAGTTTCTCTGGCGGCGCTGAATCTCACACTTCGCGTCCCGCCGGAAAAACGGACGAGCACCAGAAAAGTAATCAGTACGGTGCTGATGGGAGCCGCGATTCCGCTGATGCACTTCACCGGCATGTGGGCGGTGACATTCCGCTCTTCCACCGTCCCGCCCGACCTGACCAACGCGGTGGGTATTTCCTCGCTCGGCATTGCAGCGATCAGCGCGATGAGCTTTGCGGTCCTGGCTGGCGCAATTACAACGTCCTTCCTGGACCGTTTTCTGGCTACGCAGCGCACCGCGGCCGAGGCGTCCCGAAGGGATGAATTGTACTTTCGTGCGGTGGCCGAAGCGCTTCCCGAGATGATCTGGACTGCCAACCCCGATGGCGACGATGACTTCTTCAGCCGGAAATGGCTGCAGTACACCGGCCTGACCACCGCGCAAAGCGTGGGCAGCGGATGGACCGTGGCCATCCACGCGGACGATCTGGCTCCCTGCCTGGAAAAATGGAAAGCCGCGTTGCAAACCGGAGAACCCTACGACGTGGAGTACCGCTTCCGCCGCGCCGCGGACGGTGTCTATCGCTGGTTCCTGGGACGAGCCAATCCCATCCGCGACGCGAAGGGCGAAATCATCAAGTGGTTCGGCACCTGCACTGACATCGAAGACCAAAAACATAACCAGCAGATCCTCGAGGCAGAAATCAAAGAACGGACCGAGGAGTTGGCCGACGCCAATACCCGGCTGCAGGAAGAAATGTGGGAACGCGATTCCGCCCGCCGCGAGCTCGACCAGCAAAACGAGAGAACGCTGCGCGAGGTCACCGAGCGTTCGCAACGCGCCACCATGCTCGCGAAAATGGGCGAGCTCCTGCAGAGCTGCGTTACCCGCGAAGAAGTGTTCGCCGCGGCCCTTGGTTTCGCGCCCCGCATTTTTTCTCTCGGCCGCGGCGCGGTCGCGCTCTTGAATCCGGCGCGAGACTTGGCAGAAATTATTGGCTGGTGGGCGGAGTGCCAGCTTCCGGTAGCCGCCTTCGAGCCCATCGCCTGTTGGGCGCTCCGCACCGGACATCCGCACCTAGTGATCGCGGGTGACTCTACCGCGCCTTGCCGCCACGCCGAAGGCGTGAAGAATACTTACCTGTGTGTTCCCATCCTCGCGCAGGGCGAAGCCCTGGGGGTCGTCCATTTTCAAGCGACGGATGAATCGCCCCAGCTCGCCGACTCCGAACTTTCCTTCAAGACTACCTTCGCCGAGCAAGTGGGACTCTCCATTGCCAACATCCGCTTGCGCGAGGCGTTGCGGGCGCAGTCGGTCAAGGATCCTCTGACCGGCCTCTACAACCGGCGCTACCTGCAGGAAATGCTGGAGCGCGAGATCCGCCGCGCCGCGCGCGCCGAGCAGCCCCTGGGAATCCTCATGCTCGATCTGGACCACTTCAAGAAATTCAACGACACCTATGGCCACGAGGCGGGCGACACGATTCTGCGCGAAGTGGGCGCGTTTCTGATTAAGAGCATTCGAGTGGAAGACAGCGTCTGCCGCTTTGGAGGCGAAGAGTTTGTCATCGTGCTGCCCACCGCCAGCGCCGAAGCCTCCCGCTCGCGCGCCGAGCGCATACGCGCCAAGCTGCATGAACTGACAGTTCTGCATCAGGGACTCTCGATGGGCAAAATCACGGTTTCCGTCGGAGTGGCCGAACTGCCCGCGAACGGAACATCCGCCGCAGAACTGCTCGCCGCCGCCGATGCCGCCCTCTACTGCGCCAAGCGCGCCGGCCGCGACCAGGTGATGGTCGCAGAACCGCTGGCCACCACAGAAATGGCCGCCGCCGCGGTTGCTGGAGATCCGCCCAAGTCCTAGAAGGTTGCGGGCGCGACCGACGCCGGATTTGACTTTGGGTGGCGCAGCGCTTCGCTCACCGCGAGAGTCGTATTTGCCTGGGTCGCACCTCTGCGCTTCTGGGGCCGACGCGGAATAAGGCGCTGCCGAACGGTCAATGAGCGAAAATGGCCCGTTTTCAAGAGTTAGTCCTTGCCGACTCTTCGGAAAGCGGTGTAAAGTGCTACGGTTTGCGCGATCCGGTTTACGAATATCGAAGGCGCAGCTGTCGTTTTCCCCCCGCCGTTTTCGATATTTCACCGTAAGAACGAAATTCACATTGGGCCCTCTCTAGAGAGGACCGCCCACTCACGCGTCATAGGAGGTTATATGCTCACAGAAATCCCTTTGGGCTCCGCAATCGCGATTATCCGCAGGAACATGACTCCGTCACGATTCTGCATGCCGTCTTTGCTGCTGCTGGCCACCCTCTTTTGGGCACGTCCGTCGGCAGCTAAGACCTACTACGTTGGAACCTGCAAAACAGGAAGTTACTCCACCATCGGTGAAGCAATCGAGAACGCGCCGGCAGATTCCACCATCATGATCTGTCCCGGCACGTATGCCGAAGACCTTGTGATCAGCAAACCGCTCACCTTGCGCGGCTTCCGGGTGGGAACCTCGTCGCAGGTTCTCATTCAGCCCCCCTTGGCTGGATCTTTGGAAAACAGCATCTCGTTCTCTGAGGTCTATCCGATCGTTTTTGTCAACGCTGGACCGGTGAATCTGTCGAACATCACGGTCTCGGCGCCGACAACTTGTCCTTCTTCCTCTGATCTGGTCGGAATTTTCTATTCCGATGGATTCGGTACCATCGACCACGTGACTATGGATACCGAAGCCGATCTCTGTCCACAGATCGGGGAGATCGCCATCTTGCTGGAGAACGGAACCTCTACCGTATCCACCACGACCGTCGAGGACAGCAATTTCGAACAGCCAAGCGGTTACGGTATTTTTACCTGCAGCACTCCCAGCCGATCGCTTGTGAACGTCAAGGGCAATTACTTCTACAACTCATGGGCCGTTTGGTTCAACTGCAACACCGCTGGCACAGTAACAGAAAATTTCAGTGAACTCAGCACGATGCTGACCGCTTCGCCGGGGACGGTTTTCTCAGGGAACACCCTCAGCGACGGAAACATGGATGTGAATGCGCCGGATGCCCAGATTAAATCCAACAATTTTTACGGCGGGGAAGGGATATCGTTGAACGGTACCGGTGCTACGGTGACGCGCAACAAATTCATGTACTCGGTGGCCATCAATTTCAACTGCTATACGGCCGCGGTGACAGGCAATACTATTATTGCAGGTCACTGGGGCCTCAGCGGGGGCGCGCCATACGGAAATGCGCCCAACACTTTCGTGCCCAGCGACAATTTGATTAATGTTCCTAATCTGTTCTATGGCTCATGCCCATGAGATTGGGTCAAGGTGAGCGCTCGGCCGAACCTCCCCATCCACGACAAAAGGGTCGATCGGGTTGCGGGCAGGCGCAGAACTGCTCGGGTCGATGTCGTCGTTGATTCGCGAAACATCGCGTTAACGCTCGTTGGCCAATCAGTGGGGCTCAAGCCAAGGTTCAATCGCCCTAAGAAATATCCTAGGCTCGCGCGAGGCGGCGCAGCGATTTCCCCATGCCGACGCGAAAGGCTTCAGCTTCAGACTCGCTTCTGCGCGGTTCCGCTTGAATAAGCAGCCAGTCATGTCCACCGCCAAACACCAACGCCCAGCCTCCCGGCTGGGCGTGGTCTCAAACTCAAAGTTCCGAGCCTTTAGCTGCGCTGTCCCCGGCCCTTGCTCTCATCACTTGCGATTACACCGTCCTTGATGTGGATGACCCGGTGGGCATACTCCGCGATGTCGCCTTCATGGGTAACCAGGATGATGGTGTTGCCTTCCGCCTGCAGACGGTCAAACAGCGCCATGATTTCAATGCCGGTCTGCGAATCCAGGTTGCCCGTGGGTTCGTCGGCCAGAATGATGGAGGGCTTATTCACCAGCGCCCGCGCAATGGCCACGCGCTGCCGTTGCCCGCCGGAAAGCTCGTTCGGTTTGTGGCTCATGCGGGCTTCCATGCCCACGGCCGCCAGCGAAGCCTTGGCGCGTTCCATGCGCTCGTCGGTGGGAACACCGGCGTAGATCAGCGGCAGCTCCACATTGTGCAGCGCCGTGGCGCGGGCCAACAGATTGAACGTCTGAAAGACGAAGCCAATCTCTTTGTTGCGGATGCGGGCCAGTTCGTCGTCGTCCAGTTCGCTCACCAGCTGGCTGTTCAGCCAGTACTTGCCTTTGCTGGGAGTGTCCAGGCAGCCGATCAGGTTCATCAGCGTCGATTTGCCCGACCCCGAAGGCCCCATGATGGCAACGTATTCATTACGCTGGATGCGCAGATTCACGCCCTGCAGCGCATGCACCTGCTGCTCCGAGCCCATGTCGTAGGTCTTCCACAGGTCCTCAGCCGCGATCATGCAGGATTCCGGCGGCGCCAGAACTGCGGAGGTCGGCATATTGATCACTTCGGCGGTTGCCATCTTTTTCTCTTTCTCCTGCTCCTGGTCCGATGCCACTGACTTCTCCGATCGTTTGGTGTTTAAGTCCTGGCGTTAAGTTTTGGCCCTGATTTACTGCCGTAAATGACTTCGAGTTCGGATCCGTTCAAACAGCTTCCAACTGCGATTGCTTCAGCTTCTTGATGCACCGGGTTCATCCGGCTCTTACAAACCCCTACGAACCTGAGATCGGCTTTCCCTTTGGACGCGCCAGCCCTTCGAACGTTATAACGTAACGTTCCAACGTTAGGATGTTTCGTCTTCGTCCTTTTTCGGGACTGAATTGTCGATCTTCACGCTGCTTCCCGGACGCAGCGTGCGCAACACCTTGTAACTGCCGGTGATGACTTCATCGCTTTCCTTAAGTCCGTTGAGCACTTCAATATCCGTAGCCCCTGTAATGCCCGTCGTAACCGGCACAAACTCAGCCTTACGATTCCGGATTACGAATACGCCCTGGATCTCGTCATTCTTCCTTGGACCCTTGGATGCCGTTTCCGTGGGTGACGGCGCCGCGGCATGCACCGCGCCGGGACCGGAATTTTGTTTCTCCATCTGCTCCTTGGTGCGCATGGTCAGTGCCTGAATGGGAATTGCCAATGCCGAGCTGCGCGTGGCCGTCGTGATCTTCGCGGTCGTCGAAAGTCCCGGCCGCAGATCGGGCGGCGGATCCGTCAGGGTCACCACCACTTTGAAATCCTTGGCTTCTTCGCTGGTGCTGGTCGACTGCGAAGTGGACACACCGCTGGAGCGGACAATGGCGTTGTCTCCGATTTCCGAGACTGTCCCGTGGAACGTCTTCTTCGGGATTGCATCAATCGTGACCTCGGCGGGCTGGCCGATCTTCACATTCACAATGTCGGTTTCATCCACATTCACTTCCGCAGTGATGATGCCCATGGCCGCAATCGTCATCAAGGTGCTGCCCTGCGCGTTCTGGATGCCCACCACCACCGTCTCGCCTTCGCGCACCGGCAAATTGCTGACCACGCCATCGAAAGGCGCGTTGTAAGTCGTCTTCTTCAGCAGATCGGTGTAGTGCGTCAGCGTGGCCCGCGCCTGCGCCACGTGCTCAGTGGCGGAATCGTTCTGCGCCTTGGCCTGCGCAACTTTCGCTTGCGCCTGCACCAGGCCGGCATCCGCCGTGGCCCATGCGTTCTTGCGGCTGTCGAAATCGGACTTCGCAATCAGCCCATCCTTGAACAGGCTCTGGGCCCGCTGCCAGTCCAGCTTGTTGCGGTCGTAATCGGCCTGGGCGCGGACCAGATCGGCCTGGGAAGTCCGCAGGCCCGCGTCGGCCGCAATCGCGTCCGTTTCCGCAGCCTGCAGCGACGCTTCATTCGCGTTCACATCGGCCGTGGATTGCACGTTCTCCAGTTGCGCCAGCAATTGACCCTGCTTCACGTGATCGCCTTCCTTCACGTACAGGTGGGTAATTTTTCCAAACGCGTTCGCGCCGATGTTGACGTAGTTCTTGGGTTTGATTTCGCCCGAAGCGCTCACTACCGTCGCCAGATCTTCACGCTGCACCTTGCCGGTTTGCACCGTCACCACGTTCTTGGCACTCTGGTGCACCGTGAAACTCACGATGGCTATGAGTAGAAGGGCTGCGCCGACCCCGATTGCAATCTTTTTCCAAGGTTTCATATTGCCGTCACAGTCCGGAGGATTTCAGGTTCATGCCCTGGGTTCACGCCCGGGTTTCATGCCTGGGTTCATGCTTAAGAGACCGTCGGGCAAGGAACGCCATACTGCCTCAGCCGGTGAGAGTAACGGACACACATCCTGTAATACGATCCCAGTGGCGGGAAAGTTCCCAATCAGGAAGCCCAATCAGGAAGAACGAGTGGCCAAGACCCACGACACGAATAGGAAGCCCGTATGACCTGCCCCAAACGAAGTCAAGGTAATTATAGCTTGCCGCCCGGCCCGGCCAAAGTTCAAGATTCGGTGCCCCCGGGCAACTCCGGGCTTCCCCGGGCGCTTCTAACAAAGTAGGGGATGGTCGATTTCCATCCGTGCTCAGGGTTCGAAACAGGGGTCAATTTGACGGCCCTTTTACCGCTAAGGACACAAACCCACACGAGGAAAGCCCTTCGTGATATTTAGTGCCATTGGTGGTTGATGATTTTGCTGGTCGTCGACAAATTGATCCGTTCTCAGGACGCGAGTTAGCCTTGCTTTGACACAGATAACAGCCTAAAATGGTACGGCAATAGTCGTCTGGCAGGAGTCCCTCTCATGTTCCGGGTTTGCATGCACCGATACCTTCTCGCTTCTTTTCTGGCACTTATGGGCGTAGCTGTTCCCTGCGCCCTGGCCCAGGATCCAAATCCCAAACCGGCCGACAAATCGGCTGGAGACGCGGCCGCAGCCGCCCAGTCGGTCCAGACCGCGCAAGAAGCTGATCCTCTCAAAAAGCCCCTCGACCCCAAGAAAAGGAAACAGCAGGAAAAGGACTACCGGAAAGAAATCAAAGGGCCTTACAAGAAGTGGCTCGATGAAGATGTGGTCTGGATCATCACCGACGAAGAGAAGGCGGCCTTCAAGCAGTTGAGTAACGACGAAGAACGCGATTCGTTCATCGAAGCTTTCTGGCAGCGTCGCGATCCCACTCCAGACACGGAAGAGAACGAGTACAAAGAAGAGCACTACCAGCGAATTGCCTACGCCAACGAGCATTTCGCCGCCGGCATTCCGGGCTGGAAGTCGGACCGGGGCCGCATCTACATCATGTACGGCAAGCCCGACGAGATTGAGTCGCATCCCTCGGGCGGAAGTTATGAACGGCCCATGTCCGAAGGTGGCGGCGAGACCTCCACATTCCCATTTGAGGACTGGCGTTACCGTTACCTCGAAGGCATCGGGCAAGAGGTCATCATCGAGTTCGTCGACACTTGTATGTGCGGCGAATATCACATGACCATGGATCGCTCCGAGAAAGATGCCCTGCTCTACACGCCCAACGCGGGATTGACCATGTACGAGCAGATGGGCATGGCCAACAAGACCCAGCGGTTCAGCGGCGGCAACGGCCTGGAGAGGCTTGGTCTGGGCCCGAACAGCGCCAGCGAAAGTGCCAAAGAGTTCGACCGGCTCGAGCAGTTCGCCAAGCTGCAGGCGCCTCCGCCGGTCAAGTACAAAGATCTGGAAGAAATCGTCAACAGCAAGATCGTCCTGAATCCGATGCCTTTCGATGTGCGGACGGATTTTGTGAAAGTCACCAGCGACACAGTGCTGGTGCCCGTGACCATCCAGATGAAGAACCGCGACATCACCTTCGTCAACAAAGACGGGGTGCAGCGCGGCACGGTGAACATCTTCGCCCGCTTCACCACGTTGACGGGCAAGGTGGTGCAGACGTTTGAAGATCCGGTACAAGTGGACGTTCCGGAAGAATTGCTGCCACGCACTGCCGAGAATTCCTCGGTGTACTGGAAGGCGATTCCTTTACGCCCCGGGCGCTACAAGCTGGAAATCGCCGTGAAGGACGTAAACGGCGACCGCAGAGGGGTATGGAGCCGGGGCGTAATCGTTCCGGACTTCTCGAATGAGGAGAAGCTGGCAACGTCTACGCTGATCGTTGCCGACCAGATGGAGCCGGTGCCCACCAAAACCATCGGCACGGGCAGTTTCGTGATCGGCACCATGAAGGTGAGGCCGCGCGTGGCGCCTGCGGACGGCAAGCCGGCTCTTTTCAAGAAAGGTCACGACCCGAAGTTGAATTTCTGGATGCAGGTCTACAATCTGGGAATCGACGAGAAAACCCACAAGCCCTCGGCCACTTTCGAGTATGACATCGTCAATCTGGCGACGAACAAGCCGGTGATTCAGCATGTGGATTCCACAGAGCAGATGGGCAATATCGGCGATCAAGTGACCCTGCAAAAATCGATTGTGGTGGCGAACCTGCAACCTGGCACGTACAAGATTGATATCAAAGTGAACGACAACATCTCCAAGCAGACCATTGATCCGTCGGCCGTATTTGCGGTAGAGTAGCGGCCTGCTTGAATCCCCCGGGGGTGGGTAGGGCTTGATAAGCAAGCTCGGAACTTGGGTAGTGGTCCTCGGATTGGCGCTTCCCGTGTGTGCCAGTGAGCAGCCGGGCGCGATCTCAGGATACGTTCGCAATGCCTCGGGAGCCCCGCAGATGGGGGCGGTGGTGGAGATCCTTGGTTCCGAGATTGGATCGGGGATTGGATCAAAGATCGGATCAAAGATCGGATCAAAGATCGGTTCGGCCTCCCGCTCTCTGACTACCTTCACGGATGGGTTAGGTTTCTACTCCGTTGCCGGCTTGCTGCCCGGCGTGTATTCCGTAAAAGTTTCAGCTCCCGCGTTTCTGCCGACCGTGCTGGAACGCATCGGGCTGGTTCCGGGCGCTCATCTCAAACTGAACGTCACGCTAAATACGCTGCTGGGCGCGCTCGATGTGGGACGGATTCGAGCCGTTCCCGACGATGACGATTGGAAATGGACTCTTCGTTCAGTCGCCAACCGGCCCATCCTGCGTGTGTTTGACGATCCGACGCAGACCGCGGAAAAACAGAATCATGAGCTGAAGGGTTCGCTTTCCTTCCTGGCGGGTTCCACCAGCGATGGCTACGGCAGCGGATCAGACATGAGCACGGGCTTTACCCTGGAGCGCTCGATTTTCTCCACGGGCCGCGTGGGTATGAGCGGGAACGTGGGTTACGGCGATGGCACGCCTGATGCGGTGTTCCGCACGGCGTATTCTCGCGTTTTGCCCGATGGCTCGGAACCGTCCGTGGCTGTTACCGTGCGCCGCTTCGCGCCTTCCGACCCGAACCTGCACAACGCCTCGCTGCAAGCTCTGGCTCTGGCCATGGGCGATTCGTTAGCAGTGGGTGACGTGCTGGAGTTGAAATTCGGCAGCGAGTTGCAGACGATTCAGTTCCTGGGCCGGGTGAGTGCGTTTCGTCCCTACGGCTCGGCCGACTTGCACCTCTCACCCAATACGGTTCTGGAGTATGCCTACGCCACGTCGCTGCCCGATGCCCGGATTGAAAGAGGTTTCGATTCGGCTCCCGCGGATTTGAGCGAATCGGACCCGCGAGTCAGCCTGCAGAACTTCGCTTCCAAGATCGAGCGGGCTCATCACCAGGAGTTGAGCCTGTCACGGCGCATGGGCAAGACCAATGTGCAGTTTGCCGTATTTTCCGATCGCATTGCCGATACGGCTCTGACCGGCGCCGGCGAAGTGACGGCGGCGGGCGGATTTGTGTTGCCCGACGTATATTCCGGCACCTTCAGCTACGAAGGTGGAACTCTCAACACGCCTGGGCTGCGGGCCGTGGTGCAGCACAAGTTCTCGAGCGACCTGACCGCCACGCTCGACTATGCCTGGGGTGGGACGCTCAACCTGTCACAGGCCGATATCCCGCAGCCGATTTCACTGCAGGATGCGCAGCCCTGGATCACCACGGTCCGGCGCCATGCCTTGGCCGCCAAGTTCAACGGCACGTTGCCGCGGCTTCACACTCGCTGGATCGCTTCCTACCGCTGGGTAAATGGACAGGCGCTTACTCCCGTCGACATGTTTAATGCCTCGCCGGGACAGAGTGATCCTTACCTGAGTTGCTTCCTTCGCCAGCCAATTCCCAGCATGGGCTTTCTAACCGGCCACATGGAAGCGCTGATTGAAGTGCGGAACCTGCTGGCGCAGGGTTATGTCCCGGTCATGGGCCAGGATGGCCAGACGGTTTATCTGGTGCAGGCCGCGCGCTCGGTGCGCGGCGGACTTGCTTTCAGCTTCTAAATACAGAGTAGAAATCCCCGGGTCAAAAGCCCCACCCTTCGACTTCGCTCAGGGCAGGCTTTCTCGCAAAGGACGCGAGAAATGGGGCACCCAGAAGAATCGGCGCCTCAAAGAATTGCACTCCCGAATCAGGAAAACGAATCCCACTCTCCTCTAAGTGCTTGATTTTACAGCCTAATATGGCCTCGCTCTCAAGCGACTGGCCGTCCAACTTCAGGCCTTCCCGAAATCCGAGATTGACGATTGGGTCTGCGCTTCGCTAAAGTTGCGGCCTTGCAAGAGTATTCCTGTGGACAAAGAAAAGAAGCGCACTCACTGCGATGATTTTGACGCGTGATGCTGAATGCCGTTGTCGTTCTCCATTTCTTCCCAGCTAGAGGCCTGACCAGTCCACGTTTGCCTGGGGCTTCGGGGCTACAGATTCTCACATCCACTAAGAAGAGACTACCGATACGTATTTTCCGTTCCGGGGTCTTTTGTAAGTCGTTATAAATAAGAAAGATAACGGCATCATCGATTGTGGCGGGTAACCTGCTTCGTTAGCGATAACTAGCCTTTGCAATTCAGCTGATTCTAGAAGTTCACCACCGGGCTTTTGAAAGCCGGGTGAAGGAGAAGACGTACATGAGAGGTCTACTGAGTGGATTCATCGTACTCGTGCTGCTTGGGGCAACCGGATACGCGCAGACATTCCGCGGCGCCATCAATGGCACCGTGACCGACCCGTCCGGAGCTGTGGTGGCGGGCGCCAGCGTAAAGGCGACCAACGTAGCCACAGCCGTCGCGATCACCGCAACCACCACCAGTGGCGGCGAGTTCGCTTTTCAGGATCTGCCGCTGGGAACCTACAAAGTCGCGGTAACAGCTGCCGGATTCCGTTCCGCTGCGTTCGATAACATCACGGTGACCGCCGGAGGCGCCTACACGCTTCCCGTAAAACTTGCAGCGGGATCGGCGGGAACGACGGTGGTGGAGGTTTCCGCAGCTGCGCTCACGCTCGACACCACGACCGCCGCGCAGGACAACATTCTGCCCACGGAAGCGGTGCAGGACGTGCCCATGAACGGGCGCGACTTCACGCAGTTCATTGCGGTGCAGCCCGGCTACGGCGGATACTCGGTGGGCGGTTACGGGTCGCTCAACGGCACGCGCGCCAACCAGATGAACTGGCAGATTGACGGCGTTGACAACAACGACTTCTGGCACAACATTCCGGCAGTCAACCAGGGCGGCGTATCGGGCATCGCCGGCACTATTATGCCGCTGGATGCAATTGACGAGTTTGCGGCGCAAACCCAGTCGAACGCCGAGGGCGGCCGCAATGCCGGCGGCATCGTCAACATCGTGCTGCGGTCGGGCACGAACCAACTCCACGGCAGCGCATATTATTTCAACCGCAATGAAGCGTATGGAGCCGAATCACCGTTTACACCCGATGGCGTTCACAAGCCGGAGCTGCGCAACTATAACCTCGGATTCTCCATTGGCGGCCCAATCAAGAAGGACAAGACGTTCTATTTCCTGACGTTTGAGAAGCAGCGTTACGTGATCAGCGTGTCGGGGCTGGCGACGGAACCTTCGGGGGATCCGACCAGCGCCACTCCCGGAGGCTGGGTTGCGGGCGCTCGCGCTCTGCTGACCACCAACGGCGTCACGGAGAGCACTCTTTCCGACTCCCTGCTGGCCACCCTCTGGCCTGGCTCGATTAAGAACCTTCCCGGAACTTTGAATAACTTCTTCGGAACCGATCCTTCCATCGGCTACAGCTACAACGGCAATCTGAAGCTGGACCACAACTTCAACGAGAAACACCGCCTGATGCTGCGTGCGTTCAATGGACAAGGGGACCAGATTGCGCCTCTGGGCGCGAGCGCGGCGCTGGCCACGGCCAGTTCCAATCTTTCCTACTATTACGAGAAAGCGCCGATTCACCTGCAGAACTATTCGGCGGTGTTGAATTCCGCTTTGACGCCGCGCCTGACCAACCAGTTGCTGTTTGGCGTCAATTACTTCAACCAGATTTTCCACGACGCCAATAACAGCTTCGACACGCATGCTCTGGGGTTGTATCTCAGCCAGGACGCTCTGATTCACGGCCAGCCGATTCCGGGCGCCCCTAATATCGCCATCAACGGCTTCGAACAGATAGGACTAACGCCGCCCGAAGGGCGTAACGACATCACCGGAATGCTGAGCGACATTGTGTCCTATAACATCGGCAAGCACCAGCTCCG
This sequence comes from uncultured Acidobacteriaceae bacterium, assembly GCA_963719575.1. GTDB lineage: Bacteria > Acidobacteriota > Terriglobia > Terriglobales > Acidobacteriaceae > Sulfotelmatobacter. Next base: position 25,321 of record CAVRCN010000009.1, on the reverse strand, counting down.
CTTTGGCGGTGAATACCGCCAGGGGCACGTGGATGAATTCTACTTCCGGCACTCGCTGGGGAGTTTTACGTTCGATGGCTCACAGGGTCCGTGGGCAGGTAGCTGCGCTTCGAGCGACGCTGTGTGTCTGGCAACGATTTCGCTGGCTGATTTCCTTGCCGGGGATGTTTCGTCGTCCTCCATCGCAGTGGGCAACGCGGAGCGCAAGGTGGTTGCGAATGGCGTTGATTTCTTCGCCCAGGATGCTATCCAAATCAACTCCAGACTCAATGTGAACTGGGGCTTGCGCTGGGATTACTTCGGCCCGCTGCACAATGGCAGCAAAGATCTTACGGTGTTTGTCCCAGGTAAAGGGCTGGTCATCCAGGGGGCGGGCATCGATTCGATTTTCCCGCCCGACAAGAATAATTTTGCTCCACGTTTGGGTTTCGCTTACCAGCCCACCAGCCGGGAAGACATAGTGGTCCGGGGCGGTGTCGGCGTGTTTTACGATCAGATCAACATGAACCCATTTCTTGACTTCCGCCCGCCCAATGGCGGAGCCGACGGTCTGGAAAGTAACCCGGCGGGTCCGTCGCCGGTTTCGAACTATGAGGCGGACGCATACACCTGGCAACCGAACACCTACATTTTCCCCGGCATCGCCACCTGCGTGTCCGGACAAGCGGCTGAGTGTGGTCCTAACACTTACAGCGTGTACTCGGTCAACCAGAATTTCCGTACTCCCTACTACATCAACTACAACCTGAACGTCGAAAAGAGCTTCGGGAACGGGATGGCGGTGTGGCAAGTGGGTTACGTAGGCAGCGAGGGCCGCAAGCTTTCGATTATGCTGAACCTGAACCAGTTCCCTGGCCAAATCTTCAATACTGATGCTTTCGGAGATAACGGCCCGGCCACGGGGGTTTACTACGGCGCGTATCCGAACTTCTCCTGCCAGGCCTGCTCCATTAACCAGCTCAACAGCATTGGGACGTCGAACTATAACGCGCTGCAGAGCACGTTGCGTCTGCGGGCGTGGCACGGGCTGAGCGCCTCGTTTGCCTATACCTGGGCGCACGAGCTGGATGAAATCAGCGAGTACCGCGGCGCCATCCCGCTGGACAGCACCAATCTGGCCGCCGAGTACGGCAACGGGGATTTCGACACTCGCAACAACTTCTCAGCCACGTTCACCTGGGACATCCCGGGTTCGTCGCATGGACCTAAGATCCTCACCCATGGTTGGTCCGTGAACAGCCTGATGACCTTCCACGGCGGCCAACCCATCGATGAAACCCGCGGCGAAGGCAATGGGATTGGGATCGATGAGATCGCCAGTCCGTTTGCTGGGGTATCGCATAAGTTTAATAAGGCGGGCGTTACCTGGATCAATCCCGCCAGCTTTGTCTCGCCGGGGGCCACGTTCCTGGGCACGCTGCGCCGCAACCAGATTTACGGGCCCGACTTTTCGGACGTTGATCTGTCGGTGTTCAAGGCGATCCCGATCACAGAGCGGATCAGAGCCCAGTTCCGTATCGAGATGTTTAACCTGTTCAACCACATCAACCTGGCATCCGGTCCGGGCGCTACGAGTGTCAGCAGCGGCATCGTCAGCGACACCATCGGCGACTTCAACGGAGCTCCTGGAATCGGGCCCGGCGAAGCGTTCAACATGCAGCTTGGACTGAAGATCATTTTCTGAGCGTCGTCTCACTCCTCGGCCCCTGCCGCTTTTGCGGCGGGGGCTTTTTTTCGCCCGGTCCCAAAATTGTTTCCTCGCTGGACCGACGCGGCGCCTGGAGGCTATCTAGTCAAAAGGGAAACCTCAGAGAGGGCTAAAGCCCCGATTTCTGAGCGCTCAGGCGGCACGGCTGGAAGAGGCTGCGGCAAAATTCGTCGCCGGGTGTGCTCACCTCAGGCGCTCAAGCGCGGACATATTTTCAACGACTTAACGGCACGAATAAAACTCGCGCCCTTCCCGAGCCCATTTATGAGACGACCTCCGGTGGTTAGTTCCTTGTTATTTCAGGCAAGGAGCCGCAACCGGCCTACGCCTTTGGTCACTACGTCTGCCGTTTCGGCGATGTTACCCTGCTCTTGATTGATCCCCTCCCCGTAGTCATCTGAACGTCTGTACAAGGTATCTGTACAAAGCATCCGTTCCGGAGATTCCTGATGCATCGCGACCTGCCTATTGCCGTCCGCCCCCCTGCAACCTGTCCTAAGACGATGTTCGCCATTTCTGCGCTCGTGCTGATCCTGGCCGCGCCGCTCTCGGCACATCACTTGAAGAAGGGTGAGACCGCCACGCTGCCGGTGACGACTTCCTCGGTGCGGGCGCGGGCGCTTTACGAAGAAGGCGTCGCCGACTATGAGAACCTCTACCTGGAACGCTGCAATGAGGATTGGCGGGCGGCGGTGAAAGAAGATCCGAACCTGGCGGCGGCCTGGGTGTCGATTGCGCTGAACAGCGGCAATCCGCAGGAAGTGAACGAGGCGCGCGCCAAAGCCAAAGCGCTGGTGCCCAAGCTGACTCCGGGAGAGCAGTTGATGGTGGGTTGGATCAGCAAGGTGCAGGAAGGCGACTACATCGAGGGCATCTCGCTGATGAACGACCTCTTGGAGATGTATCCGCACGACAAGCACCTGCTCTACCTTGCCGGGAACTGGCTGATGCTCGAGGAGGGCAACGAGCAGGCGCAGAGGATCATGGAAAAGGCGCTGGCGATTGACAAGAACTTTCCGGCGGCCCTGAACGACCAGGCGTACCTCTACGCTCGAAACCGGCAGTTTGATAAGGCGTTTGTCGATATGGATCGTTACGTAGCGCTGCTGCCCAGGGAGCCGAATCCGCAGGATTCTTACGGCGAACTGCTGAGAATGGCCGGACGTTTCGAGCAATCTCTGCTGCATTATCGCGCAGCCCTGATGCTTGACCCGGACTTCGTGACTTCGCAGCTTGGGCTGGGAGACACCTACGCTTTGATGGGCAACCAGGAGCAGGCGCGGATTGAATACGAGCGCGCCATCCGCTACGCGCATAATGAGGCCGACCGTCTGACTTACGGCATGCAAAGCGCGATGACCTGGGTGCGCGACGGCAAATTCAGCGAAGCCGACAAGGCATTTTTGGAGATCGCTGCGACCGCGCACGCCAAGGATCAGGACCTGCAGGAGGCCCAGGCACTCCGGCACATGGCGGAATACCAGGCCGACGATAACGTTGCTTTGAAATATCTGAAGCAGGCTCAGGAGGCGCTCAGCCATCGCGACATCGTGATGTCGGACAAGGACGAAGAACTCTCCCACATCCTGCGCAACCGGGTGGTACGGGCGGCGCGCGCGGGCGATCAGGCTCTGGCCGACAAATCTCTGCAGCAACTGGAAACCATGGCCACCGGCAGCCGCAACCGCGTGATCCTGTGCTCTTATAACGGCGCGGCCGGCACGCTGCTGATGGATGAGAAGAAATTCGAAGACGCCATCGCGCATCTGGAGGAAGACCAGGACAATCCCTTCACCATGGAACTGCTGGTGCAGGCTTATTACGAAACCGGCATGACCGACAAATTGCATGAAATTGAAGGGAAACTGCGGGGCACAAATTTGCCTACCATGGAGCAGGCCCTGGTGGTTCCAGCGCTGCGATCGAGCCGGCCGATTATTTAGCGCGCCTCCCGAACCAGATTCATTCAGCGGCCAAGCGCCAGAAACTCTCAGCAAACTCGCGGGTTTAGTGTAGATTTGGTGGGCACCTGCGAGACGTCATGACATCCCAAGCTGAGCGCCGCTCCCGGAAAAGAATACCTACCAGCGTTCCCGCGCGGGTGCGAACCGCGCACGGAGTTGAGCATTCGGCGCAGACCCGCGACGTGAGCAGCAACGGCGTCTTCCTCTACAGCAAGGCGAAGATGGAAACCGGCGCCGAAGTCGAGCTGGTGCTGATCCTTCCGCCCGAACTTACGGACGGCCAGAAATGCTGGGTATGCTGCCAGGCCACGATTGTGCGCGCCGAACAGGTAGGAAGCGAGTTCGGGGTGGCGGCGAAAATACAGCGAATGGACATACTGCCCGAAGCCGCGATCTGATCGACACATCTGGCGCCTGATTCTGGAGCAGTCGAATTCCTCGTTTCTGCATCTAAGTTCCCAATATTGAACTGGGCTCGGACCCAAATGTTCGGGCGTCACACAGTGGCGGGGTCGAGCTGTGAAAAAAAGCTTCCCATTGCATCGCCTTCGGTGCAATAATGGCGGCCCTAGAATTGCTCTGGCCAATCTCAGGTAACAGGCGGGCCCAAGTATGTGGATCGAAAAATTGGCCGGCGGTGTGGTGCGAGTGCAGACTCCCATCGGACCCCGGTATGTAATGCCGGCTTTTTTTCAGCGAGTACAACTGTTGTGGATGTTTCGCAATTTTCCAATTCTTCCGCACGCGGTGCTGAGCGGACGTCAACAGCGCATGGTGGACCAGCTCTGTTCGGAGCAGCCCTTTGAGTCGATGGCGTATTCCGGGGACGGCATGGATGAGGCGCCAGTGATCGGAACGGTAGAGCGGCGTCCGGCGATTGGAACCGCGCCGTTACCGCCACGGCGTCCGGTGGCGAGCGAAGGCTCGCGTGGCCTTCCGGCGGAAGTGCAGCAACAACCGTAGTGCCTGCAGCGCAGAACGAAAGTAGCGGCCGCCACATCGAACGCGGCACCCCGCGGCGTTTCTCCGCGCGTTCCGCGATAGCCGGTGGTCCGGCGTGACCTCTGTTGTCGACGAATTCAAAACAGTGGTTTCAAGCCGATGCGGTGGCTGCCAGCGGCGAGCGCGGATGCTATAATTTCTGTTTCGTCCTTCCTCGAAGATTCCCACCGTGGGCGCGTAGCTCAATTGGCAGAGCAACTGACTCTTAATCAGTAGGTTGTAGGTTCGATTCCTACCGCGCTCACCATCTTTTCAATCACTTACCGGTGATTTGCAAACCGATTTTTCCAGGTGTGCCGTAAAGTGTGCCGTAACTCAATCCGGCTACGCCCGTTTCTCTACTGTTGTGTCTTGATCGAGCGCAGCGCGCACGATCTCTAGTTCGGGATGTTGATACTGCATCGCAGTCTTCACATCCCTGTGTCCCATGGTTCTCATGACGGCAGCCAGGTTTCCGGTTCTCTTCAGAATCCGGGTGCCGTAATCATGCCGTCCACAATAGAGGACAAGATCTTCGGGAAGCCCAGCTTTGACCCTCGCTTCGCGAAATCTCTTCGCCATTGTGGTGAGATGAGCAGACTCGGCGCGTTTCGACGGGAAAACCCATCCTTCGGGTTTTTCTCCGCACCGATGTTTAAGAACGTCAAAGACGCGATTGCTCATCGGCACGCGTCTCCTTCCTTCTTCGGTCTTGCTGTCCGGCACGAAGATCACGCGGGTTTTCCAATCCAGGTTCTCGATGCGCATCCGGTAAAGCTCTCTTTCGTTACGCATGCCCGTATCGCGCATCAAGATGATGATGTCCTGGAAAAGTTGAAGGCTGCGTTTCCGCCAATTGCAGGCAGCAGCGCCGGCCAACAATTTCTTTTCCGCTTCATCGTCAAGCCTGAGTGAACGTCCGTATTCCTTCATCAGTTTGAGTTTCGGAGCGTGGCGAATCAGTGTCCACTCCTCCGCCTTGTGCAGCATTCTTCTTAACGTTCTCAGCGCGCAATTGGCATTTGAGGACGCGCCCGAGAACCTCAATGTTTCGATAACATCCCTGGTGATCTGATCCAATCGCATATTCACGACGGTTGTCGTCTTGAGGAGTCGCCAGCCATCGCGGTAGTAGGTTTTGGTTTTGTCTTCCAGTCTGACCTTGTCCAGCCATTCCAGGAAGCGCCGGGAAAACTCCAGCAACACAGGAGCTTTTTGGGGAAGCGGATCAGTATTCTCGACCACATGGGCGAGTTTCAGACCAGCAACCTTTGCCGCCCTGGCCGCTTTTGTTTCGTTGGTTGACCCACGGTAGCGTTGTCCGCGCACCGTGAAGTCATACCAGTAAAACTTGGACTTCGCTTTATTAAACAGCTTCACGAGCTTCCTCCATTGCAGCCCGCACGGAAGCAACTCGTGTGTTCTTCTGGATATATTCCAAAAGAACATTCACATCATAACTAACCCGACCTTGCAGTTCTATCCAATTCGGCCCAACTCCCTCGGCGCGCCATCGTTTCAATGTTGCTGCTGAGCGTCCGAGAATCTCAGCGGCCTTGCGCGTGTTGACGAGCTGAGGCATGGCTGGTTTTTTCATCACGATTGGCTGGGGCATGGTTCATCTACTCCTGAGGGGAGACACATTGACGCCTCGACACGTTACCCCAAAATTGGGAACTGCGGAGCGTGCGAGGGCGTTTCGATGTTACGCCGGATGGGGGCTGCTAAATTACTTCCGCGTCCTTCGCGTCCTTGGCGGCCCGGCTGTAAGTACTCCTCTAGGTTTTGCACCGCCTACGGTGCTAGGATTTGCCTTATATATAAGGAGGAACCTTTGGCGACGAAAAGCACCCGTACGCATCACCCGGCGCAATAACCGGGGCCGTCAATCAATTCCGAAAGACTTTCCCCGCCACTGTCAATGCGGACACACTGCGCAAACTAGGCATCGCTCCACAGAACGAAAGCTACGTCATCAATACGCTGCGCTATGTCGGAGTGATTGATGAAGAAGGGAACAAAACGCCAAAGGCTACTGCTGCGTTCAACCAGCATGAAGACACTGAATTTCAGAATGACTTCGGTGCGATGGTTAAGGATGCCTACAAGGAACTGTTCGGGATATACGGGGATGCGTCTTGGGAGCAGTCGTTTGATAAGCTAATTTCGTTTTTTCGCAATTCCGACCAAACCAGCGATGTTGTGGGGCGCAGGCAGGCGTCTACATTCCAAGCGTTAGCTGGGCTGGCCGGTCACGGGGAAGTACCAGCGCCCCAAAAACAAAAAGCGGCCAAGGAACCAAAAGCGAAGAACGGTAAGGCTGCAAAGACAACGACGACACAGCAGCAGGCTGACCTCGGCAAGCAGGGCCTCGGCGGAAATGGCAAGCGCGATTTTGGGTTAACAGTGCGCGTCGAAGTAAATCTGCCGCCAGCAGCAGACCAAGAAACGTACGACCGGATTTTCCGCAGCATCAGGGAGAATCTGCTGAATGTCAAGTAGCCTGCGAAGGTTTGAGGCTATCGCGCGCGCGCTGGCGCAATTGCCGCAACGCGAACCGGCTACCCAGCCTGCCGTCGAGACGGGGACGCTGCATCCCTTTGACGTGCGCAACGTTCATACAGATTTGCCGCCCAAAGTAAGGAAGCTGTTCGACGACGGCCATTACGCGGAAGCCACCTTCCACGCCTTCAAATATCTAGACAAAAAGATAGGCAAGCATTCAGGCATTGCTAAGTCAGGGTTCCAGCTAATGATGGATGCATTCGGCGGCGCTGCGCCCAAAGTACAGCTAACCGCGTTGAGAAGCCCCAGCGATAAAGACGAGCAGGCAGGGTATCAATTTATCTTTGCTGGTGGTATGCAGGGCATCCGTAACCCGCGCGGCCATGAAGACACCGTCGTAGATAGCATCGACATTTGCCTTGACCATTTGAGCTTTGTATCTATGCTGCTGCGCCGGTTGGAGCATGCCGGATTCAAGTAGAGGCCCCAAACAGCAATATTCCGAGGGCCAGTAGCCCAACAAGCGGCGCACTGCACAATACCCGGCCAGCCAGGCACAGGCCTACCATGTGCGGGAGTTTGCCTCGCAGGAACAGAACTACTGGAGCCGCGATCAGCAGGGTCACAGTGAGTGGCAGGGCAGACTCGCCGAGCAGTGGGGGTTGCAAGGTGGCGTTGGTTCCGAACACTTTGCACGACTGAGTGAAGGCCAACATCCGCACACCGAAGAGCAACTCGTACGGCATCAAGTTTCGAGAACCTATGAAGGCAAATTTGGCAGAGAGGTGACCAGCGCCGAGCATCGCGCCGGGTGGGACGCCACATTCTCTGCGCCGAAGTCGGTATCGCTTACCGCTCTTGTGGGCGGCGATGATCGGGTGCGGGAAGCCCATCGGGAGAGTGTACGCGTGGCACTTCAGGAACTTGAACGATACACGCAGGCGCGGATCGGCAATGTCCATGCCCCGGAGACGACCGGAAAATTTATCGCCGCCACTTTCGAGCACGACACCGCACGGCCCGTCGATGGCTATGCTGCGCCCCAGCTTCATACCCATGCCGTGATCTTCAACATGACCGAGCGCGAGAACGGTCTCGAAAATGGGAAACAGATGCGAGCTCTGCAGCCCCACGAGATGTTCGTGTCACAGCGCTACGCCACCGCCGTTTACCGATCCGAGCTAGCGCTGCGTCTGGAAAAGCTGGGCTACGAACTGGAGCGCGGCAAGCATGGACAGCCGGAAGTAAAGGGCTACACGAAGGAATATCTTGAGGCTTCCAGTCCGCGACCGGCGGCAACATGAGGCGGTTGAGGCCGGGAGGCCCTTCGCGCAGCTCCAGGACGCGGGCATGAAAACGGTGAAGCTCAAAGTCATCGTGCGCCAGAAAGACCCGGAACTGAAACAGGTAGTCGAGCAGCTTGCACGGGGCGAAGTGCGCGAGGCGATACAGAATCTTGACCGGCAGAGCCGAGTCCATGAGATTCAAGGCCGCGACGAGCGCATCGCCGCGATTGCGAAGGAGTACGCACAATCGCCGGAGAACACGCTGGTGATTTCTCCCGACAATCGCTCTCGCGTCGAGATCAACGAGCGTATCCATTCCGAATTGCAGCAGGGTGGCATCGTCAGCAACGAGGAGCACCGCATCAGGACGCTGGTGCCGCGCCAAGGCCTCACCGGCGCGGACCGCACATGGGCCGAGCGCTATGAGGTGGGCGATGTGCTGCGCTATTCGCGCGCATCAAAGGAGACCGGCATCGGGAAAGGCTCGTACGCACAGGTGAAGAGCATTGACGCTCCGAGAAACCGGCTGACTGTGGAGCTGCAGGACGGCACGCAGCGCACTTACGATCCACGCCGACAGCAGGGCGTTTCCGTCTTCCGCGAGGAGATGCGGAGTTTTTCAGTAGGCGACCGCATCCAATTCACCGCGCCGGCCAACGAACTGAAAGTTGCGAACCGCGAGTTAGGGACCATCGAGATCATCGACGGACACGAGCGGCTGCGCTTGAAGATGGACGGTGGTCGCGCGGTCGAACTCGATCGGCGCAATCATCCGCATCTCGACCACGGGTATGCCATGACCAGCCACTCCAGCCAGGGACAGACTGCCGACCGTGTCTTGATTCACGTGGACAACGAACTGGGTCCCAAGGATCTGCTCAACAGCCGCATGGCCTACGTTTCCGTCTCACGTGGACGCTTCGACGCACGGATTTATACGAACAACTCACAGACGCTCGGGCAGGAACTCAGCCGCGACGTGTCCCATTCGCCCGCGATTCGGCAAGAGCCAGTAGCGCACAAGATTGAGCCACAAACCACGCACACGAATCAGATTGCTCAGGGTTTGGGTCTCGGTCTCTAGGTTTTGCAATTCCCAAATCGCATGCCCCGGATAGTCAGAGCGTAGCCGAGGCCCGGCCTGTGTCAAGGCTCTGCGACCGCGTTGCGCGGCGGGCTTTGCCCGGCCTTGACACAGACCTCGGCGGCCTCGGCTTATCATTCCGCTATTCCGGGAATGTCAGATTTCCCGTACACCATCAGCAAAAATTCATCTGAGTTCAGTTATAGGCAGCGCACGGAATCCATTCGCAAGCGGGAAGCCGTTTGGTGTTCGGCAGACGATAGCACCACCTACCACTCGCGATTTGCCCACCACACTGCGTACAAAATCGAGATTCACCGTGTCGCCGGCATCTGGCAGTTCCGTCCACTTCGCTTCAAACAGTTCCAAGCGTCCGCCCGCGTCCACCACAAAATCTACTTCGCGGGTTCGGTCGCGCCAGAAAAAGAGGCTGCCTGTGCGCCCTCCGCGACGTTCCCGGTCCCGAAGCTGGGCGAAAACGAACGTTTCCCAGACCGCGCCGACCGCCGGTGATTGCCGAAGAGCGTCCTCAGTGCGGATATTCAGCAAAGCGCAAAGTAGACCAGTGTCCGCGAGATAGAGCTTGGGGCTCTTAACGATGGACTTGGTTCGATTCGAGAACCACGGCTCAAGCAGTACGATCTGGCCTGAAGCTTCCAGCATGGACAGCCAGTGGTTCGCTGTTGAAGGGGCAATACCTACATCGCGCGCCAAGTCCGCTTTGTTCAGCAGGTTGGCAGAACGGAGTGCGCAGGCGCGCAGAAATCTTTCGAAGTCGCGCAGGCTGCCGACATTGGTTAAGGAGCGCACGTCTCGTTCGAGATAAGTAGCAAGATAGGAATTGTAAAACGCCACGGGATCAATGTCTGGGTTTGCATACAGCTCTGGAAACCCGCCACGCACAATGGCTATCTCGACCCCGGTTTGCGGCAACGCTGCTAGAATCTCGGCAAAGGAAAGGGTTTCCAGTTCCACGATGTCGGCCCTGCCTGCGAGCGATTCGGAAGCGTTCTTCATCAGGGCGAACTTCTGCGAACCAGTCAGCAGGAATTGTCCGTTGCGTGTACGGTGGGCGTCCACGGCTACCTTGAGGTGCCGGAACAAGCCCGGCGCATATTGGACCTCATCAATGAGGACGGGCGGCGGGTGACGTTGGAGAAAAGTGCCCGGTTCTTTTTCGGCCTGCTCAGCCTCGTTGGGGAGGTCGAGGGACACAAACGCATGTTTCGGGAACAGGCGCAGAAAGGTGGAGGTCTTTCCGGTCTGTCTGGCTCCGGTCAGCACGACTACTGGCCGCGTCTTCGCAGAGCGTTGCAGGCGGGGTTCAACCGCGCGTGGAATCCACATATGCAAAATATACGATACAATCGCATATTTTGCACGTCGCGCCGATGGCAAAAAGGGCAAGATGGTCTGCCAACCGTTCTTCATGCTCACGACGGTCCATCTGCGTCCAAATTCTTCAAGGAGAGTAGCGCGCTCTCTAGGTTCGCGCGGGCGAAAGCCAGGTGCGGATGGTCCGGTGCAAGCCGGCTTTGAAGAGTCTCCACTGCACTCTGCAGCATAGCCGTCGCTTCCCTCGGCCGTCCTTTTAGATTGAGCAATCCGCCGAGATTATTCCGCGTCAGAGCCGCGTCCGGACTTTCTACACCTAACAGTTTCTCCTTGATCGTCAGCGCTTGCTGGTAGAGTTTCTCAGCCTGGTCAAGATCACCGCGAGCGCAAAGGACTGCGGCCAGATTGTGCAGGTTCGACGCCACTTCGTAGTGCTCGGGCCCGAAAATCTTCTCAAAGATCACCAACGCTCTTCTATATATGGCTTCGCTTTCCTCATATCTCTGGAGGCCGTCGAGAATCGCCGCGTAGGCGACGGCGTCGAACAAGGTCCGAGAATCCTCTTCGCCAAGCAGTCGCCGAGAAATCTCCCAGGCTTTTCGCCCTGGAGCTTCCGCGGCCGTGAAATCACCCTTGGCATGCAGGATGCCGCCGATATTGTGATAGATGACGCTGCTGGACAGGCAGTCTTCACCGTCCAGTTTGACGATGGCTTCGAGAGCCTTTTGGTACAAGTGCAACCCCTCGTCGAAGCGGCCGCAGGCCTTGTAGAGAACGGCGAGATTATTCTGGGCATCGGCCACTTCCTTCGATGCCTCACCGAATTGAACCGCCGCGATCCGGAGTGCTTCTTTGAGGCTTCCCTCGGCACGATCGAAATCACCGCGCACACGGCATATTTCGCCGATCAATCCCATCGTTCTGGCGCGAATCTGCGCGGCGCCTTCGCCGGCGAAGACATCGCCTAGCTGGTCTTCAGTGCACTCCGCCCGTTCTGCCAGGGCCAAAGCGTCCTGGAAGTTCTGGCGTTCGCTCTCGATTTCGGCAAGATCGTTGAGCAGATTGGCGGCATCGGGCGAGTTTGCGTCACCTGACTCTTCGAGAAGCAGCAAAGCCTTTCTTACAGCCGTTGCCGCTTCTTTCAGCTTTCCTTCAGCTTGCAGATTCCAAGCCTGCTCTTGCAATTCGACAGCGCGGTCCGTGTTCATGGATGTGCCACCACCAGAAGCGTCTTTGCTCGCCGAGTCACGCAATCCAGGCATTGGCTGAGGTTCTGAGGATCAAGCGCCCCAAAACTTTCGTCCAGCATTACGACTTCGGCATTCTGCAACAACGCGCGCGCCAGAAAAACTCGTCCTCGTTCCCCTTGTGAAAGCTGCCAGCCCGTCTCGCCGACGATCTGGTCGAGCCCAGCCGGCATCCGCTCCAGCAGTGGTCCAAGACCGAGTTCATGGCACAGCTCTTTAGCTTCATCGAGGTCCTGGGCCGTGTGTGGGTAGGGCCGCCCCAGCAGGAGATTGAAGCTGAGTGGCGCGGTGAATACATGGTTCTCGTGATACTGCGGAGCTACGGCGATGCGATGTCGCCAAGTTGCTTCGCCGAGTGTGTGCCGATCCAGTCCTCCCGCTAGTAGGAGACCGCCCGAAGGAAGCCGCAAGCCACCGAGCAGAGAGACCAACGTGGACTTGCCACTGCCGGAGTCGCCCTGGAGTAATACGGAATCACCGCGCTCGATAGTGAGACTGCATCCTTTCAGAATCGGCTCGTATCGGCCCTGGTGAGTAAACATGACATTGTGAGCTTGCAAGATGGTGTCTGAAATCGAGGACATTTCAGGCGGCAGTACCGCTCGGTCGGCTTCGGCCGCGGCGTCAAACATCGCCTTCACATTCCGCCAAGCAATCCAGGCCGCGGATCCGGGAGAAAGCCAGGCGGTCAAACGTTCAATTGCGGCGCTCGTGAACAGGATCGCTCCGAAGCTGATGGCGAGCTGTGTCAGTGAGGCTTTGCCGGAAAGAAACGATGGCGCCAGCACGGCAAAAGCGGCAATGACATAGCTGCGAGGCAACGCAGTTTCGATCCATGCCGACGATCGGTCCAGAGTCTCGGACATTCCGGTGTACTGCTCGGTTTCACGGTCTTCCTCATAGTGCCACTCCGACGGCGCCTGTTGCGCCAGCCGGGTGCGGTGGGCGCTCATTTTTTCCACCAACTGGTGGGTCAATCCAAGGCGCTTTCTCGTCCAGGAAAAGCGACGCCGCATATTCTGGGAAGTGAGAAGCGCGCACACGCCCATCCAGAGAATCAGCAACGTGATCTCAGCGCCGGCAGCGGCTCCGAACGCAATGACGAACGGAGCCAGCAGCAATTCGAGAGCAGCGAGCACGATCTGCAGCCCTCCGCTGGCGCCCAGTTGCTCAATCGCTTCCGATTCCAAGACCTCGCTCAACAACTCGCCGGCGCCCTTCCGCCGCATGAGGTCGGCGTCCATCGTCATCGCACCCACCATCAAACGTTGTTTCAGCAAGCCACCGAAACCGACAGCGACGACTCCCTCAAGCCAGCGCGAGGCGGCGCGCAGCGGCACTGTGCTGGCCAGACACAGTGCCCACGCTGTCAGCCAGGCATAGTCCAACCGCCCGCTGAGTGCGCCCGAGCCCAGGAAGGCCCAGCTCGCAAACACGAGTGCGATTTCAAGGCCATGCGTGCCGAGTAGAGCGGCTATACGGGAGACCAATCCTGCGGCCTTCATCTGCTGCCAAAACGATGCGTCTGGCCAGAGTTCGACAGCGAGAGAATCAGCGGAACCCTGCCCGGGCTGCGGCGGCAGGACCGCAATGTACGCGGCTAAGCGGCTGTCCATTCGCGGGCCTCCATCGTCTCACTCAGAACTCCGCTGCTCATCTTCAAGTGCCGCCAAGTCGATCCTGACCATAACCGCTGGCGAGTGATCGTCTCCTGATCGCACAAAGCGCGGTACCGGGAATCTGTCTTCTCGTATAACTCGCGCGGCGAGCCCTGTTCGATAATCCGACCTTGCTCGACCACCAAGACGCGTTGGAAGTCGAGGGTGTCAGGAACATCATGGGTAACGAAGATCATCGTTGCCTTGGCAAAGTGCTGACGCGCTCGTGCCAGCAAACTCCGCCTCGCTTCGCGATCCAGACCACGCGCTGGTTCGTCGAGGATTGCGAGGCGAACATCAGGACGCGCCATGGCGCGCCCTATCCGGACGTTCTGCCCTTCGCCGCCGGAGACCAGCGCGCCGCTTTCGCCCAACTCGGTCTGCAAACCATCGGGCAGGCGTTCGAGCACGCTCAGCAGGTCCGTGCCTTGAATCGCCAGGCCCACTCGCCCCGTGGAATCGGATCCATTGCCATAATTGAGGTTGTCCAGGAGTGACGCCTGAAAAAGGTGAACCTCGGGAGCGATCCATGCAGTGTGGCGCCGCAGTTGTGACAGTTGTTCTGCGTCGAGTGGCGCTCCGTCCACCGTCACGGTGCCCGACTGCGGTTTGTGCCATCCGAGCAGCAGACTGGCCAGAGAAGATTTTCCGGCACCGGATAGGCCAACTACCGCGATGTGTTCTCCAGGTGCGACGCTGAGGTCGACATTCTCAAGAATGATGTGACCGCCTGCGACTACCGTTACGTTCTCGATTTCCACGCCGACGCCACAGGTCTTCGCCGTCGCAGGCGCGACTTCCGGGACCTCCTCTTCTGGCGCGCCGAGAGGTTCCAGAAGGCGCCACAGCGTGTTGCGCAGGGCGGGCATGTCCCAGGCGATGGACGCCAACTCCTGACCGAGGGTCGGAATAGAAACGGCCCAATACGCCAGCAACAGCAATCCCGCGGGAGAGGAAGTGCGCAGAGCTTCCCGATAAACCAGCGCGATGACGGGCACATACGTCACCGCCATCTGTAACACCTCGGCGCGTACGAATACAGACTGCAGTCGCAGGCCGGCTTCGGCCCACTGCCCCAGCTGTTCAGAATGCAGAGTGCGAAGCGTCCGCGCGGCGCCGTGTGCCTGGATGGGGCGCAACCCGAGGAGTGCATCCAGATAGAAGCGGCTCAGGGCGCCGCTGAACTCGCGAAAACGCAAGTCCCGACTTGCCAGCGCGGGCTGAAACAGAAGAGGAACTCCCACCGCAACAATCACTGCCAACACGGCAGGCAGGGCCGCGCCAGGATAAAACCAGGAGATACCGGCCGCAGCAAAGATCAGGCTGGCTGTTAAACGCACGAAGAGTCCGGCGAATTCCGGCAAGTGGCGCAAGAGTTGCAGCGTGTGTGCGCGGAATGCCATATCTGAAATCAAGCGAGATTGAAAATGGCGGTCATGCTGTCGGGGAATCTTCATCAGGATGCGGGTGCGCAGCCGCATTTCCAGATGTCGTCCAAGGCGCAGAAGCCCGGTCACCGCGGGCCACTCCAGCGCCAACAGCCCCCCAAGAAAACAGATCATGGCGGTGATCGCGCCGATGCGCTGACCAGTCAGCCTCAAGTGCCGGGCCAGGTCAAAGAATCCGCGAAACAGCAGAGGCTCGAAAACCGTTCCCGCAGCGGAAGCCAGCAGAGCCAAAACAATCAGGCCGGTAGAAACCCAACCGCTCTCTCGAACTGCCTCCCACACGGGAAGCCAAACCCGCGTCGGCGGTTCATTGCGCACGGCTTCGAGGGATTGCGGCAACGGCTCAGTGGACGCTTTCTCCCGCCTGCCCGCAGCAACCACCAACACGGCGCCACGCATCATTAGCTGTCCGTCGCCGTCCGTCGTCTTGCGAACAGTCCAGAACTCGGCTGGAATCTGCTCGCGGTTTTGTGCGCACAAGTTGAGGAATCGTTCCGCTTCCGCGCCGCGCGTCAACTTGCCTGCGTCGCAAAGAGTCTGAGCCAGCCGCAGGGAGGCGTCCAGATGCGACCGATCTTTACTTAAGGGTTCGTTCAACGAATCCGGCTCAACGCCGAGAGCACGCATGCGGCTTTCCAGGCTCGCGGTAAAGAGGTCGCTTTGCGACCATTCCTCCCACATCTCATGTGTGACCATCTGTTCGTGGATGTAGAGCGAATCCAGAAATCTCCGGCAGTGCATCCAGATGCGGCCCGCTCCCGGATCCATGATTTGCACCAGAGGACCGTGCACGCTCCACAGCACAACAAAGTGGGTCGCGCCTCCGGCCAGGCGCAGCACCACAATGGCCGGCAAACACTCTGACGTTGGGAGCAATACCAGGTCCGAGGGGATGACGACCTGCGCGGCGTCGAGGCCCAGCGTCTGGGCCATGGTTTCCAGGGTATCGATCGAGGTTCCGTCGACATCGGTCTGGCAGGCTTCCCGCAAGCGGCCGTAAGAGAGATAAAGTCCGAATCCGGCGAACAGCGCTTTCAATGAGGCCGGACCGCAGTCCATCACCGAGCTTTGAATCACTTCCGGGACGAGGAATCGTTTCATGGGCGCCTCGTCATCCACTGGCCGGTGGTACGCAACACCAGGGCCAGCGGAGTCACATGTTCGACCGCGACCTCGATCGTTCCCGGCATTCCATGTTCCAGCCGTCCCCGAAAGCTGGTACCAGGAATGATTGCTAACTCGACGCGTACCTTGCCGTCGCGGCTCTCCTGCGCTACCCGCGAAACCGTAGCGAAAACCGAGCCGAACTCTGCCCAGGGATAACCGTCCAGCCTTAGCGTGGCCTGCTGGCCGGAGTGGATCCGGCCGAGCGCAGCCTCGGCGGGAAATTGCGCCACCACGCGCAACTGGCCAGAAGGGACGATTGAGGCAAGATTTTCAGCTTCTTCTACGACTGACCCCGGACGGAGAATCATGCATTCGCCAATATGCCCGTCGATGGGCGCGCGGATTTGGCGGCGCTCGACTTCATACTTCAAACCCTGTACGCCGGCATTCACCGTATTGCGCTGTTCTTCCAGCGCCGCGATTTCGGAGTACAAACGCTGGATACGCACATCGCGCTCTCGGTCGCGGGTAGCTTGTTCCTGGGGCAGACGCCGGGCGGCGGTTTCGGTATTTTCAAAAGCTGCGCGCAAGCGGCGCGCATCGGCGTCGATTCTTTCCAGGTCGCGCGGTGGAACCAGGCCTGCGTCTTTCATCTTTTGCTCGCGGGACAATTCGGCGTCGGCATACTTCGAGGCGGCTTCGGCCTCACGCACCCGGCCGTCTGCTTCCTCAAGGCTGAGCTGTGCGGTTCTTTGTTCTTCCGCGCGAGCGCTTTGCTCCGCTGCCACCTGCGAGCGCAGCCGGGTTACTTCCAACTCCAACCCTTGCGCGTGAACACTTTCCTGGCGCATCTGCAACTGTTCGGGAGCGGCATCAATCTCAATCAGCACATCCCCGCGTTGCACGGCCTGACCCACCCGCAGATGAGCCTCGACCACGCGGCCGAGCAGCGGAGACTGAATGGGATAGGCGGCCGCATCCAACTCGACCCGAGCCTCGGACGAAACCTCATACAAAGTCACGCGCGCCCGTGCCGCCCAGAAGCACCACCCACCCAGCACCAGCACGCCGACAGCCAGCAGAGTGCGAGTCAAGCCACCGCGGTCCGACAGCAACCGGGCAAAAGTTCGGGCAAAAGCGGTGCTGGCCATGTGGATCTCTCCAAAGGGGACCCGCGACGTTCGGGTCGCGGGTCGTTATGCTGGCAGTGGCGCACAGAACATGCGTACCGCCCAGCCAATTAACGAACGATGGTGTTGTGGTTGCCGGCGAGTTTTCCTGCCTTGATTTTGGTCTTGAGGTTCATACGATTCTCCTTTGGGTTCGGAAGGTTGAAACTTTCGGGGATGACCTCACTCCTCGGGATCGTCATAAGCCCCAGCAGCGTTAACGAACAATGGTGTTGTGGTTTGCGGAGAGCTTTCCCGCCTTGACTCTGGTTTTGAGTTTCATACGATTCTCCTTTGCATTCAGACGCTTGAAACTTTCGGGGCATGACCGCACTTCGTGGCATCGATACAAGTCCCTGGAGAGTTATTGAACGATTGTGTTGTGGTTGGCTGCGAGCTTTCCTGCCTTGATTCTGGTCTTGAGTTTCATACGATTCTCCTTTGAGTTCAGACGTTTGAAACTTTCGGGGCATGACCTCACTTCGCGGGATCGGTACATGCCCCAGCAGGGTTAACGAACGATGGTGTTGTGGTTCGGGACGGGACGACCAGCCTTGATTCGAGTCTGCAGTTTCATAGGAGTCTCCTTTCCTCGCAACAACCGCATGGAATTCTGGCCCCAAGTGTTGCGATAATGTCCGACCAAACCTTGTGCCTGGCGAGGCGGCATCCGCTGTTGGGCAGCCGCCCGCAGAATTGCAACTACCACGCACTCGTCGAAGCCGCCAGAGTCACGACCTCAGCAGTCTCCGCAGCCTGCGCCGCGATCCGGCTAGTTGCGAAGGAAGAGGCTGTCATTCCATGAACCGTGACGTTGTGGTTGGGTCTGATCTGCCTGCCCGGATCTTGGTCTTGAGCTTCATACCGTTCTCCTTCGCGTTTCTGCCCTTCTGTCTGTAACAGCGCAAAGTCGGCGGCAGAACCTATCATCGGTGCTCGAAATATTTTCTGGCCGCAAGGAACCCGCCCTAAGTAGCTGAATTGTCAGCCATTTCCAGTTGACATCTGAAACCGCCGTGGCTACCCTTGAGGTCCCAAAGCGCTTCCCCTCCCAAAGGTTGCTTCGTGGGGCACGAATCGGCAGGAGAGATCACGCAGCTGTTACAGGGCTGGCGGGGTGGCGACCGCAAAGCTCTGGACGCCTTGTTGCCCGTGGTCTATAAGGAACTGCAGCGCCTGGCCCACTTTCAGTTGCGCAAGGAACGTCCCGACCACACTTTGCAAAGCGCCGCCCTGGTGAATGAAGCCTATCTCCGCCTGGTGGGGCTAAATGCTCCGCACTGGGAGGGCCGCTCCCACTTCTTTGCCATCGCCGCCCAGCAGATGCGGCAGATTCTTGTCGATTATGCCCGCCGCCACCGTGCCGGGAAACGCGGAGGCGCTGCCGAGACACTATCGTTGGACGACTCAGGGCTGTTGGAGCCGGGCAAGGGGAAAGATCTCGACGTCGTCGCGCTCGATGATGCGCTAAAGGCGCTGGCGAAAATCGATCCGCGCAAAGCGCAGGTCGTGGAACTGCGCTTCTTCGGCGGATTAAATGTCGAGGAGACAGCCGAGGTGCTCAAAGTGTCGGCGATCACAGTGGCGCGCGACTGGAGCACCGCTCGGGCTTGGCTGCACCGCGAGATGAGTCGCGGAAGTTCCGATGGACGCTGACCGCTTTAAACGCGTAGATGAACTGCTGCAGGCGGCGCTGCAAGTACCGGCTGAGCGGCAGGAGGAATTCCTGCGCCAGCAGTGCGCCGGCGATGCGGAACTGCTGGAGGAAGTCCGGTCGCTGCTCACGTCGCATCGCAAGGCGGGAAGCTTTCTGGAATCACCCGGGCTCAACGTCGCTGAGGTCGCGGCGCAGTTGCCTACTCTAGGCATGACCCAGTCGGGATCATCTTCATCTTCGATCACCGGCCAGACGATCTCTCACTATCGCGTGCTCGGGCCGCTGGGATCGGGCGGCATGGGCGTGGTCTACAAGGCGGAAGATACTTTGCTCGGCCCTGTAGCCGCGTTGAAGTTTCTTCCCGAAGATACGGCACACGATCCGGCGGCCCTGGAGCGCTTCCGGCGCGAGGCGCGGGCAGCGTCCGCACTGAACCATCCCAACATCTGCACCATCTACGAGATCGGTGAGCATGAGGGACGAGCGTTCATCGCCATGGAGTTTCTGGATGGCATGACGCTGCGGCAAAAGATCGCCGGACGCCCGCTGGAGATAGAAACGTTGTTGCCTCTAGCCATCGAGATTGCCGACGCTCTTGAGGCAGCCCACGCCGAAGGCATCGTGCACCGCGACATCAAGCCAGCAAATATTTTCGTGACCAAACGCGGCCATGCCAAGGTGCTGGACTTCGGCTTGGCGAAACTGACGGGACCGCAGAAAAAGAGATCATCGAGGGGGATCGGCGACGAAGAGACAGTACTAACGCTGGAGCCGCTCACGGGCGGGGGAGCAGCGCTAGGGACGGTGGCCTACATGTCGCCGGAGCAAGCGAGGGCGAAAGAACTCGATAACCGCACGGATTTGTTCTCGTTCGGGGCGGTGTTGTATGAGATGGCGACGGGACAACACCCGTTCCGTGGCGAGAGCGAGGCGACGATCTACGATGCGATCCTGAATCGCGATCCGGTCCCTCCTGCAGAGCTGAACAAAGAAGTTCCGGCGAGACTGGAAGAGATCATCCACAAGGCGCTGGAGAAGGATCGCGATCTCCGTTATCAGCACGCCTCTGACATCCGTACAGATTTGCAACGCCTCAAGCGCGAAACGGAATCAGGACGTCAGGCTGCACCGGCAAAACCGCTAGGTACAAACGTCAAGAGAAGGTGGATCGCCCCTGTGGGCGCAGTCGCGTTGGTAGTGGCAGCGCTGGCAGTCTACCGATTCGTGAGCCAAGATGGATCGCAACCCTTCCACACTACAGAAGGCTCGCCTTTTCGCCAGACGCCAACTATCTGTATTTCGTGAGCAGGGTTGCGAATAACGAATGGGACCTCTTCCGTGTGCCGGTTTTGGGTGGGACTCCGCGACTGGTCGCTCGTGACGTAGAGACAAGAGTTACCTTCTCTCCCGACGCTCAGCGTATCGCCTACATCCGAAACAACGATCCAGAGATGGGAAAGTACTGGCTGCTTACGGCCCACCCGGATGGCAGCAGTGAAACGGTGCTTGATATTGAACCGATCGAGGGGGGCGGCAACGAAAACTATCCATGTTGCGCATCCTGGTCAGACGATGGAAACACCATTGTTTACTCGTATGGGACGTTCAGTCCGCGGACAGGCTTGATTAAGGCATTTGACTTGAAGCGCAAACAGGAGATCTTCCTGACAGCGTTTGATAAGAATCCCCTGTTCGACATAAGTCCTTTGACTAACAAGAAACTCTTAGCGCTCTATTCGGAAACCGGTTGGAGCTTCGGTCGCCGCCAAATCGGTGTGGTCTCGATCGACAGTGGAAATCTTCAGCCAGTAACGCGAGACACGAATAGTTATAGCTCATTAACACTTTCCAGCGACAAGAAGACTGCAGCCACCGTGCAGGTCAAAACGACCCGCACCTTGGACTTGTTAGATGGTTCGACCCGCCCTCACGCCACTTTGGCGGTCCTGGCCTCTCAGGCAGAACGCATCAGCGCGTTCGATTGGACGTCTGACGGAAGCCTGGTCGCTACAGACGGGTCGCGGCTGATGCGACTAAACGCACAAGGGGTAAAACAGGCAGATTTGATCAGCGAAACGTCGGGGGCCATTTTGGGAGTGGCGAGTTGTCGCGACGGGCCGATACTCGTCAGCTGGCTCTACCGTGCCGGGACGCAAGACAGGACCATATGGAAAACCGACCGAGACGGCTCCCACCCGACGCAACTCACCCATGGAATCAAGGACACCTCGCCGGCCTGTTCGCCAGACGGCCGCTGGGTTTATTACTTAGACGACCTCATTAGGATCATGCGAGCACCAATCGATGGCGGCCAATCTGAAGTTGTCGGCGAAGCCAAGAAGTCAGGTCTGGTCCAATACCTCGGTGGCATTGATCTTTCCCGCGACGGCAAGCGGTTGACCGTTCTCGTAGATTCAGTTGATCCCGTTACGAAGGACAACAAGCAGAAGTTGGCCATTGTAGATTTGAGCGATTCAAAGTTTGCGAC
This sequence comes from uncultured Acidobacteriaceae bacterium, assembly GCA_963719575.1. Classification (GTDB taxonomy): domain Bacteria; phylum Acidobacteriota; class Terriglobia; order Terriglobales; family Acidobacteriaceae; genus Sulfotelmatobacter. The sequence goes on along the minus strand of CAVRCN010000009.1, from coordinate 3,684 downwards.
GGACTTTCTGAAACCTGAGCGGAACTCAACCTCAGGGGGCATTTTCGCTGGAGGCCCAAAGTTTAGCCCTGACGGGCGAGCGGTTGCTTATGTCATCGAGGATAACCGGGGGCAGAGTCTTTGGACGCAACGGCTCGACGGATCCTCAGGCTATCAAGTCACGACTGCCTCTTTCGACCGGATCAGCGACTTTCGCTGGTCGCCCGACGGAAGAACTCTAGCAGTGGCATACGAACACGACGCTTCGGATATAGTGCTGCTGAGAGAAGTCAGTCGATAGCAGATGGGCGGGAGCGATTCAAGCGAGGGCGATAGTGGTCTCCTGATGGACGCTGACCGCTGGAAACGAGTAGACGAACTGCTGCAGGCGGCGCTGCAACTGCCGGCCGCGCGGCAGGAGGAATTTCTGCGCCAGCAGTGTGGCGGCGATTCCGAACTGCTGGAGGAAGTCCGGTCGCTGCTCACTTCTGATCGCAAGGCGGGAAGCTTTCTGGAATCGCCCGGGCTGCACGTCGCCGACGTTGCGGCGCAGTTGCCTACTCTCGGCGTGACCCCGTCGGGATCATCTTCCATCACCGGCCAGACCATTTCTCACTATCGCGTGCTGGAGTCGCTGGGCGCCGGCGGCATGGGCGTGGTCTACAAGGCTGAAGACACTTTGCTGGGCCGGGTGGCAGCGCTGAAGTTTCTTCCCGAAGATACGGCACACGATCCGGCGGCGCTGGAGCGGTTTCGGCGCGAGGCGCGGGCAGCGTCGGCGTTGAATCATCCCAACATCTGCACGATTTACGAGATTGGGGAGCACGACGGGCGAGCGTTCATCGCCATGGAGTTTCTGGATGGCATGACGCTGCGGCAGCGGATCGGGGGGCGTCCGCTGGAGATGGAAACTCTTCTGCCTCTGGCCATCGAGATTGCCGATGCGCTGGAGGCAGCGCACGCCGAAGGCATCGTGCATCGCGACATCAAGCCGGCGAATATTTTCGTGACCAAGCGCGGCCATGCCAAGGTGCTGGACTTCGGGTTGGCGAAGCTGACGGGACCACAGAAAAAGGGATCATCGAGCGGAAGCGGCGAAGAAGAAACGGCGTTGACGCTGGAGCCGCTGACAGGCGGAGGAGCAGCATTAGGGACGGTGGCCTACATGTCGCCGGAGCAAGCGCGAGCGAAGGAACTTGATAATCGCACCGATCTGTTCTCCTTCGGAGCGGTGCTGTACGAGATGGCAACGGGACAACAGCCGTTCCGTGGCGAAAGTGAAGCGACGATCTACGAGGCGATTCTGAACCGCGATCCGGTGCCGCCAGCGGAGTTGAACAAACAAGTTCCAGCGAAGCTGGGAGAGATCATTAATAAGGCTCTGGAAAAAGATCGCAGTCTTCGCTATCAGCATGCTGCCGACATCCGCACTGACCTGCAACGCCTTAAGCGCGACACAGAGAGCGGACGACTGCCGATAGCAAGCTCGGGCACAGTAACTATGCGGCATAAGGCTATCCTTCAGAGATGGAAGCCATGGAGCGCTACCGCATTCGCGTGCGTGATGATCTCCGGGCTCATCGCGGGTTGGCTCTACTACCGTTCTCATCAGAGCAAGACACTCACCGATAAGGATACGGTTGTGATCTCCAGCTTCGACAACAAAACTGGCGATATCGTTTTTGATGACGCATTGAAACAGGCGCTGGCCGTGGACTTGGAGCAATCTCCCTTCCTGAACATAGTCTCCGACCGAAAGGTCGGTGAGACCCTGCGCATGATGGGCGACCCGACAAACGAACGCGTCACCGCGGAGATCAGCCGGGAACTGTGCTTGCGAACCGGAAGTAAGGCCTTGCTGGGCGGGACGATCTCCACCCTGGGCAGCCACTACCTGATTGACTTGAATGCCGTTGCCTGCAGCAGCGGCGACACTTTGGCTAACGAGCAGGTCGAAGCCACCGGCAAGGAAGACGTTCTGAAGGCGCTGAGCCGAGCCTCGTCGAGTCTGCGCGGCAGGCTGGGAGAGTCGCTGCCATCGGTGCAGAAATTTGATGTGCCCATTGAAGCTACCACATCCTCTCTAGAAGCACTGAAGAGCTACAGCATGGGGGTCAGGATAAGGGACGAACAGGGAGACCCGCCGGCCCTTCCGTCCCTGGAGCGAGCTGTTGAACTCGACCCAAACTTCCCGATGGGATATGCCGTGTTGGCGATGGTGTACGACAATTTCGGTGAAACTTCGCGTGCGCTGGAGTATGCGACGAAGGCCTACCAATTGAGGGATCGGGTCAGTGAACGGGAAAAGTTCCGGATCACCTCGACCTATTTTCGTGCTACCGGAGAACTCGAGAAGCAGGCGCAGACTTACGACCTTTGGGTTGCGAACTACCCAAATGATTCCGTTCCACATCTCGACTTAGGAGCGTACTACGCATTGTTGGGACAACATGAAAAAGCGCTCGCGGAATACCAGCAAGCGATGCGGCTTGCACCCGATGCCCTCTTCAGCTATGTGAATCTCGGGGAAACGTATCTCAATCTGAACCGACTGGAGGAAGCGAGCGCCACCTTTGATCAAGCCTTGGCGCGCAAGCTGGACGGCGGATACTTGCGCGTGCAAATCTATGCTCTTGCGTTTCTGCGAGGAGATGCCACGAAGATGGAGCAGCAGGTAGCTTGGGCTGCGGGAAAACCGGGGGACGAAGATTCGTTATTGTCGCTGCAGGGCGATACTGAGGCTTACTTCGGAAGGCTGATCCCGGCGCGGGACTCTTGGCGCAGATCGGTGGACTCGGCCATCCGTGCCGAGACTAAAGAAGCAGCGGCATCGAACGAGGCGGACGCCGGTTGGACCGAAGCAGAGTTGGGCAACGTCGCGTCCGCAAGACAAAAAGCAGTAGCGGCCTTGGCGTTGTCCGCAGGACGGGATGTTAAGGTGCTGGCCGCCCTGACGCTGGCTCGCATCGGCGACACTCCCAAAGCCAAACTGTTGGTCGAGGAACTGGAGAAGAGCTATCCGACTAATACATTATTGAAGTTCTACTGGCTACCGACCATTGGGGCGGCCATTGAACTCAGCAACGGCAACCCATCACAAGCGCTTGTGGATTTGGAAGGGGCCGCTCCCTACGAATTGACGCAGAGAGGAAACTTGGTCCCGGCGTATGAGCGTGGCCAGGCTTTCCTACGGTCCCACAACGGTGCCGCTGCGGTCGTAGAGTTTCAGAAGATCCTCGATCACCGCGGCATCGTGCAGAACGGAGTGACAGGGGCGCTGGCTCATCTTCAAATCGGACGTGCCTATGCACTTGCAGGCGACACCGCCAAGGCGAAAGGATCGTATCAGGACTTCTTCAACCTCTGGGAAGACGCCGACCCTGATATTCCCATCTTCAAGCAAGCTAAGGCGGAGTATGCGCGGTTGCAATGACCTCATTCAGGCTTTTCCAAAGAGGCAACTGGACTGCTGGACTTGGCATTGATGCCGAAGGTGACTCCTAAGTCGCTAGAGTGTTCCCAGCAGGCGAGAGGCATGAAAGATGAGACTCGCTCGCGGGACACTGCCAAGCACAGGATTCTGAAAATTCTCAGGCGCCGCCGAGAGTGATCGGAGTCATTTTGTAGACGGGCGGACGGGTTTACCTGAGACCCGGCGGTTCCTCGATTTCCGAGATGAGTTCCAAACTCCTGCGAGGTGTGCCA
>CAVRCN010000008.1:0-275314 GCA_963719575.1 uncultured Acidobacteriaceae bacterium | reverse complement strand
GGCGGAATCCCGAGAACACGCCATGATCCGTTGCGAACTTGGTCACTTCTGCGGATAGGCGAATGACCACCCGATGCACGCTGCGAACGCCAGGTGCGCAACTGTTTCGATCTTTTTTGACTTCATTGGGGTCGCGACCCAAAATAGGTCGCACGGATTCTTAACTATTCGGCGCATTCGTTCCAGAGGGTATTTGACGACTGGAGACCAGCATGAAGCGAATGACATTCATTTGCATGGTACTGCTTGTGGACGTGTGCGCCGCATTCGTGCCACCAGCGGTTGCTCAACATGATCCCGCAGGCGACCCGAGCAAACTCGGCAAGGTGAGTTTCCCCGTTTTGTGCAAACCATCGGTTCAGCCGCAATTCAGCAGCGCCGTAGCGATGCTCCATTCTTTTTGGTACGAGAAGGCTAGCGACACTTTCGCTGCTATCGCACAGAAAGATCCACGTGCGGGATGGCCTATTGGGGAATCGCCATGACGTACTACCATCAGGTCTGGCAAGCGCCCGGCCCGGCTGATCTGAAAGCTGGCGCGGCCGCTGTGGAAAAAGCAAAGTTAGCTGGTGCCAAGACACAGCGCGAACGCGATTATATTGCGGCGATCGAGACGTTCTACAAAGACGCCGATCAACTCGACTACCGCACTCGCGCCTTGGCTTACGAAAAAGCCATGGACCAGCTGCAAGCGCACTACCCTGACGATCATGAGGCCGCGATTTTTTATGCGCTGGCACTGCTCGCCACCGCGCCACCAACCGACAAAACGTATGTGAATCAGAAAAAGGCTGGCGCGATCCTTGAGCCACTATTTGCAGAACAACCAGAACACCCCGGCGTAGCTCACTACATCATTCACGCCTACGATTATCCACCGCTTGCTGACAGGGCCTTGGATGCAGCGCGACGTTACGCCCAGATTGCGCCAGACTCACCGCACGCGCTCCACATGCCGTCCCACATCTTCACCCGGCTCGGCTTATGGCAGGAGTCCATTGACTCCAACCTCGTTTCGGCTGCCTCGGCCCAGAAAAACAATGCGCCCGGCAACGAGCTACACGCAAAGGATTACCTGCTCTACGCGTACCTACAAGGGGGCCAGGATCGCGAGGCGAAAAGAGCACTGGATGCGCCACCACCGGGCCGTCCTGACGATCCGCAATATATGAACTGGCTGTACGCCATGGGCGCTTCGCCTGCACGCTACGCTGTGGAGCGGCATCGCTGGGCAGAAGCCGCCGCGCTCCTTATACCGCCGAATACGTTTCCGGGCGGGAGGGCTGCGTGGACCGAAGCGAACCTGCATTTCGCGCGAGCCCTCGGCGCTTCACATACGGGGCAAATCGATGTTGCCGAAAAAGAGGTACAGCAGCTCGCATCCCTCCGTGACACGCTTACACAAGTCAACGACAGCTATTGGGCTGACCAAGTGGATATCCAGCGCGAGAGCGCCGCTGCCTGGATAAGCCTCGCTGAAGGAAAGCGCGAAGAGGCCCTCAGGCAGATGCGTGCCGCCGCCGAGCATGAAGACCGGACCGACAAGAACAACGTCACCCCAGGAGTCATCCTGCCAGCTCGCGAACTGCTTGGCGAGATGTTGCTGGAACTGAAGCAGCCGGCGCAAGCGATGACGGAGTTCGAAGCCACCCTCCGCACGGCGCCAAATCGTTTCAACGCGCTGGCCGGGGCGGCACGCGCGGCCAAGCTTTCGGGCGATCAAGAGAAGGCGAAAACATACTATGCCAAGCTCGTGGCCATCTGCCAGCATGCCGATGGGGACCGGCCCGAACTTCAAGACGCACGCTCGCTATTGGCCCAGAAATGAGCTGGTGCGCGCGTAGCCGTCGGGGAACGAACTGGCAAGCCAAGACGACCTGAACGGGGCTTCGCCATTAGTTATGGAAGTATCGTCGGCCAAACCTTCCCTAATCGGTAGGGTCAGGGTTGCCCGTCAGAACGAAGCCGCTGGCGCGGCGGACGCTGCCGCGTAGGTGATGTCGGCAGTCCTGATTTTCGGCTCAGATAAATTGTGGGTCACAAGGAGGTCCCTGTGACCCATCTACGCAAAATGATGCTGGAGGAACTCCAGCGACGTCATTACTCTGAAGCTACCACACGACGTTACATTCGTTTCATCGAGCGGTTCGCCCAGCACTTCCACCCCTCGCCCGATCGCCTGGGACCGCGACACATCCGCGAGTACCAAGCGCAACTCTTTACCGTGCACAAACTGACTCCCGGTTCGGTAACCAACCATCTCTGCGCCCTGCGCTTCCTCTACATCCAGACGCTCAAGAGGCCCTGGAGCATTGCCGATACTCCCTATCCCAAGAAGCGCTATCGCCTGCCCACCATTCTCAGTCAGGAAGAAGTAGCACAGCTCATCGATGCCGCGCCGACTCCCTTCTATCGCACCATTTTGATGACCCTCTACGGCACCGGCGTGCGCCGCACCGAGCTCACGCGCCTCAAGGTCAGCGACATCGATAGCCGACGCATGGTCGTGCACATTCAGGACGGCAAAGGTCACCAAGACCGCGACGTCATGCTCAGCCCCGTCCTGCTCGAGGAACTACGCGCTCACTGGCGACGCTTGCGCAAAAAATCCGTCTGGTTATTTCCCGGTAATCGCTGGCACAGTGGTGATCACCCCATGGATGACAAGACGCCCTACCACGCCTGCGTCGAAGCCGCCCGCCGCGCCGGGATTAAGAAACGGATCTATCCCCACGTGCTCCGCCATTGCTTCGCCACCCACTTGCTCGAAGCCGGTGCCGACCTGCACACCATCCAGATCCTGTTAGGCCATCACGATCTGAAAGAAACCGCTCGCTATCTCCACCTCTCGCAACGGCACCTGCATGCCACGCCCAGTCCGCTGGATGCGCTGATGCTGAAGAAAGGCAGGTCGTTCGAGGAGGAGTAAATGAGTCGGCCACGGTTAGAGGTGGCCGACATCATTCGCAGCGCAGGTGCAGACTTCATCGAGAGGAATCGTTCGTGGCTCCGCTGGACCCACCTTAAAGTCCTGCTGGCCATCGCGCGCTGTCGCACCGCCGCTCTCGGCGGCCATATCGATGAGTGCGCCAGTTGCGGACACCGTGCCACCATCTCCTACAACTCGTGTCGCAACCGGCACTGCCCGAAGTGTCAGACCGGGGCGCGGGAACGCTGGATCGCGGCGCGTCGCCGTGAACTGCTGCCCACGCCCTACGTGCACGTCGTCTTCACCCTGCCGCCGCAACTGGCTGCATTGGCTCTCCAGAACAGGAAACTCATCTACGGTTTGCTGCTCCGGGCCAGCGCCGAAACCCTGATGGAGGTCGCGCGCCATCCCGCCCATCTCGGAGCCGAGATCGGCTTCTTCAGCGTGCTTCACACCTGGAACCAGAAACTCCAACTTCATCCCCATGTCCATTGCGTCGTTCCCGCCGGCGGACTCTCCCGCGATCACGCCCGCTGGATTCGGTCCCGCCCACGCTTCTTTCTCCCTATCGCTGTACTGCGGCGCGTGTTTCGTGGCAAGTTCGTCGCCGGCCTGAAGTCTGCCTTTGAACGCCGTCAACTGCACCTGGCCGGAAAGCTCGCACCGCTCACCCATCCCAAGTTCTTCGCTGCCTGGCTGCGTCCGCTCTTCCGCAAAGACTGGATCGTCTACTCCAAACCACCTTTCGGCGGACCCGAGTACGTCCTGCAGTATCTCGGCCGCTATACCCACCGCGTCGCCATCTCCAACCATCGATTGGTTACATTGGCGGACGGCCAAGTCACCTTCCGCTGGCGCGACTCCGCCAACCACAATCAGCAGAAAGTGATGACCGTCTCGCGCGATGAGTTTCTGCGTCGCTTCCTACTTCACCTGCTCCCCAAGGGCTTCGTCCGCATCCGCCACTTCGGCTTCCTCGCCAACTGCCGGCGCTCCGCACTACTGCCACGGTGCTTCGCTGCTCTTCACGCCACTCCACCGAAAAACGAATCGGAAACGTCGACCGCTCCTACAGCGCACCCGCTGTGGCGCTGTCCCAAGTGCGGCGGACCGATGGCCGTCGTCGAACGATTCACCGCAGCACAACTCCAACTTCGTTCGCCACCGCTCCTGGTCACAGCTGCATGAAATCACTCGCCCACAACCCCAACTGCTGGCGCGGTTCAGCGCGCTCGCCGAAGTGTGTCTCCGTCGCCGCCCGACATCTTCTTCATGCCCCAGACTAGGCTTCGCTTCGGCCATCGACCCGCTTTGCCCATGCGCGTCGGCTCCTCCGCCACGGACCTCGACCACCCGACAACTTCTACAAACCTCTCTGGCTCCATTCAATTTGCATAAGTACCGCGTCCGCCGCGCCAGCGGCTTCCTTCTGACGGCTTTTTCGAACGCGACGCCTCACACCTTCTTTCAGCCTTGAGCACTCATCCCGGCGTCGCGTCCGAAAAAGCACTAGCGTTACTCAGGACTTGCCGACGAACCCGAACGCGCGCCCAGGCTCGCATTCTCATCGGACAGGAGGAGCAGTTCGCGAGGACCGCAGCGTATTCCTCAGGAGCGAATAGCGATGATTTCGAGATACTCGCCTGGCAATATCGTGAGTTCATCGCCTCCACGATTATGTGACGTCCACAAAGCCTCAAGTTCCCCGCGCAGGTTTTTAGAGGCGTTTTGATCGAGAGACGCGAAGGCGCGATTCGACGGTCCGTAGTAACGGAAAAACAATTCGACCACGTCCGCAGGCGCAAATGGATAGTCAAACAAGTATTCGCGGCGTCGCATCTGCAAGTCTGACACACCGTCCCTGAATCGCGACCGAACGGCATTCTCATCGCCCCAAAGCAATGGAGAGGGCATGCCCGCGGGCGCGATGAACTTCGCAAATGTTTTGAACATCTGCCCGACGAATCCTTCCGCCGTCCAATTCCCCATCGCAATCGTGCCGCCCGGGGCGCACACCCTCAGTAGTTCCTTTGCGACCAATTCGGGGCGCGGCGCAAACATTGCCCCGATCAGGCTTATAACTACATCGAAGCTCGCATCCTCGAATGGCAATGCTTCCGCATCACCTTCCATGAAACGTGCCGTAAGGCCCTCCGCTTTAGCACGCGCTTGCGCCCTCCGAATCTGATTCGGCGCGATATCCACGCCTGTGACGTTGAGGCCCTCGCGTGCCGCCCAAAGTGCCAGCTGACCTGAGCCGCACGCAACATCCAGCAATCGGCATCCGGCGGGAATGTCGATTTGTTCGTAGAAGACGCGCGCTCCCCGTTCCATGAACCGCGAGAAATAATCGTAGTCGCCTGCCGCCCACGTTTGTTTTAGCCGTGACTTCAGTGCGTCCACATCGGGTACGGTTGCGCTTTGAGTCATAGTCGTTTTCTCCTTCTCGTGTTGAGAGTTGCGCTGCATTTGACACGTTACACAAGAATTTGGTCGGACGCTTTCCCGCGCGTCCGTTTTTCTTGCTCATGCATTCACGGGTGTATGATCGCTTGCTCAGGACTCCGTCCGGGTTTGCTGAAAGTCTGTTGGGAGGATTCTTGGATGTTCTTTCCGAAGTACTAAGAGCCGTGAAGCTGCAAGGCGCCATGTACTACAACGGGGAGTTTGCGTTGCCCTGGAGGGTTCGCTCGCCGGCGGGGCAGATAATTGCGCCTCATCTCGGCATCAAGGCCAAGCACGTGATTGTCTACCATCTCCTTTTGGGCGGCCGGGCTTCGGTCCGACTGGAACAAGGAAAACCGCTGATGCTCGAAGCCGGGGACATTGTTGTTCTTCCACACGGCGATCCGCATATCGTAGAAAACGGTTCTGCTCCCTGTACTGTGGACATTTCGCCGGAGTTGGATCGAATTTTTTCGCAAGGGTTCAAACTATGGCGGCTCGGCGGCGGGGGCGCGTTAACTCGATTTGTCTGTGGCTACATGGCATGCGAGCCTAGACTGAGCCAGGTTTTTCTAAGCGGCCTGCCGCCGCTTTTCAAGATCAGTCTTCGCGATCAGCCATCGGGGAAATGGTTGGAGGATTCGATCCGTTTCTCGGCAGACGAGGCGGTCGTTTCGCGCCCGGGCGGCGAAGCGGTGCTGACCAAGCTTGCAGAAGTTTTATTTATGGAGACTCTGCGTGCGTATGTTACCGATCTCTCGCCGAAGCAAACGGGCTGGCTGGCGGGCACGCGCGATGCGGTCGTCGGCAAGGCACTCGCGCTTATGCACGGCTCACCGTCACATCCCTGGACGATGGATTCAATCGCGAAAGAGGCTGGCGTCTCGCGTTCTGTGATTGCGGAGCGCTTTCGACATTACCTCAACGAACCGCCCATGGCCTATTTGACGCGCTGGAGGTTGCAACTCGGGGCCGAAATGCTCTTGTCCCAAAGTCATCCAGTTGCACAAATCGCGGCGGAAGTAGGTTACGAGTCGGAAGCGGCATTCAATCGCGCCTTCAAGCGCGAATTTCAAATTCCTCCAGCTCGCTTCCGCGCTCAGGCACGGTCGACGCCGGCCTCGCGGCCCGAGTAGGCTGTTCTGCGTTCCAGAAGATGGTACGGTTCAAACTCCCGTATGGTCGGCAATCCGGAAACTATACCTTGGAACGGGAAACTCGAACCTTCCCCCAGGTGCTAAACTTTCCCCATGCCTGAAGCGCCGCGTTCCCGCACCCTGCTCTGGATTCTGATTGGAGGAGGAGCTTTCTTCCTCTTTGTGCTGGCAGTATTTTCGCTGGTGTATCTCACACTGCATGCGGGAGGCACCGAGGCCGGGTTCGGCGGCTTTGGCGACCGCATCGGAGTGGTCGATCTCGACGGCGTGATTCTCTCGCCGCATCCCGTGGTCGACGAACTCAAGAAGTTCGGCGACGACTCTTCCATCAAGGCCATCATTATCCACGTGAATTCCCCCGGCGGCGGTGTGGCCGCGTCGGAAGAGATTTACCGCGAAGTCAAGCGCATCCGCGAAGAAAAGAAGAAGCGCATTGTGGTCTCGATCGAAACGGTCGGCGCCAGCGGCGCGTTTTACGTGGCCTCGGCGTCGAGCAAGATTTATGCCGACAAGGGCAGCATCGTGGGTTCAATCGGCGTGATCGCGCAATGGGTGAACTATGGCGACCTGCTCAAGTGGGCCAAACTGAAAGACGTGGTCATCAAGACCGGCGAGTTCAAAGACACCGGCAATCCCGCGCGCGACCTCACTCCCGCCGAGCAGGCCTACATGCAATCGCTGATCGACAACATGTTCGGACAGTTCATCCAAGCCGTCGCCGATGGCCGCAAGATGAAATTCGACGACGTCAAAGCCATCGCCAACGGAAAAGTCTGGACTGGCGAGCAGGCGCTTTCGATGAAGCTGATCGACCAGGTCGGTGATTTCGAGTCGGCCGTGTCCGATACCGCGAAATCGGTTGGAATCAAGGGCGAGCCCACGCTGGTGCGTCCCGACCGCGATCGCAAAACCATGCTCGATCTTTTGACCGGCGACATCTCGCAGTGGATCCCGGGGCGCGAGAAGATGCTGGAGCAGCAGGTCGGTTTCTATTATCTGTGGAAGTAGTTGCCCGGCTTGGACTTGCAGGGTTTCAGGAGCGGAATTTAAGCCTCGGGTCGTAGTTTTGCGCTGAATTTCTACGTCTGGACAGCAGTTTTTCGCGTTTTTGAGCGTTTTTGACGCGGACCCCAGCTTCCCACTTGCGTACAACCCCTGAAATTTGAGAAGGTTATGGAGGTTCTGCCGTCGCGGCGGAGGTCGCTCCGTGTTTCATTTTCGCGTTTCTTCGCTTAGTCCAGGTGACAGTTGGGTTTAGCGGCAGATTCGAGAGCGCCGTGCCGCTCGGGCGCATAAAAGAGGGGTTATGACCAAAGCCGATCTGATTGACGAAGTCTCGCGTTTAGCTGAACTTACGCGCAAAGACAGCGAAGTAATTGTGGAAACCATCTTCGACAGCGTCGTCCGCTCGCTGCGCGCCGGCGACAAAATCGAGATTCGCGGCTTTGGCAGCTTCCGCACCCGTCAGCGCAAACCACGCGTGGGACGTAACCCGAAGACCGGCGAGCGCGTGGAAGTTCCCGCCAAGAAGATTCCTTTCTTCAAGCCCAGCAAGGAGTTAAAGGACCTGGTCAACGAAAGCGCCGCGGCCGCCGCGAAGGCTGCTCTCTCCGCGGGAACGCCACCCACGGCATAGACGGCGGAACAGATTTCATCGTAGAGACGTTGCTCCGCAACGTCTCTTTTTCTTTTTAGATAGCGATCATGCCCTCGACGGGCAAGCGTACACCCGCTGCCGCGCTTTGCGCGGCCCGGACGGACGAGGCGTCCGTCCCCACACCAGCAAACATGAGCTATTTCGTTCCGAGGTAGAGGTCGGCGACTTTCAGCGCTAAGGCTTCGGGGTCGAGGTCGGCGCGGTTGCAGAGAATGATGATGGTCAGGGCGTCGTCGGGGAAACGCTGGATGGTGGTGCGGAATCCGATGGTACTGCCGTCGTGTGACATGCGCTTCTGATCGCGGTAGGCGTTGAGGAACCAGCCGAAACCGTAACCTAGGGCGTGCCCGTCAGGAAACATTGCGGGACCTCCGGTAGGCTCGACCGGGGTCAGCGCCGGCTGCATTTCTTTTTCGGTGAGCAGAGTGTGGTTGCGGAGGGCGCGGTCCCATTTCGCCAGATCGTCCAGCGACGAATAGATGCCGCCGTCGCCGAGCACGGCGGACGTGGGGCTTTGATCGGTTTCCTGCCAGATTTCGTCGGTGTTGGTGACGCCTCCCGGCTTGGTCTTCGCTTCGTTATTCCTGGTCTCCTCCTTCTTTGTGTGACCGTAGGCGCGATGCGGGACCTCGTTTTTGCCTTTCTCGTAGGCCAGCGTATTGGTCATTTTCAGCGGGACGAAAATTCTGTCGTGCAGGAACTGGCCGAAGGGTTTGCCGGAAACTTTTTCCACGATCATCGCCAAGACGGCGTAACCCGAGTTGCTGTACTCCCATTTCGAGCCCGCGGGAAATTCGCCGGTGCTTTGCTGTTCGAGCAGTCTGAGCACGCCCGCGTCGAGAATCTGCGGGACTTTTTCGGGCGGAGTATCGGGATACTGTTTCATCAGCAGATCCTCGTAGTCAGGCAGTCCGGAAGTATGGTTGAGCAGGTTGCGGACCGTGATGGACCTGCCATATTCGGGGAACTCGGGGAAAAAATCGGTGAGGTGGTCGTCATAGTGCAACTTGCCGTCGTGCGCCAGCAGCATAATGCAGGCGGCGGTGAATTGCTTGGTAAACGAGGCCAGGCGAAAATTGGTGTGCGCGTCGATCTTCGTTCTGGTGCGCAAGTCGGTGACACCGTATCCCTGGCGAAACGCCACGCGGCCGTCGCGCACCACGAGCACGGCCGCTCCCGGAGCGTCGCTCGACTTCAGCGAGGCGAAGACCGCATCGATCTGGCTGGAGGAAACCTGGGCAGAAGCAAAAACGGCGGAAGCAAAAACGGCAGAAGAGAAGACCGCCAAGGCGAGCAGCGCAGCCGCGAGTGTTGATTTCAAAATGGAAAGCCCTCGAATTCGGACGCCGAGATCTTCGACACGATAACAGATGCGGGAAGGGTGAGGGCTGAGCGTTTCCGAGTCACAGACTGACGGTGAGTGGAATCGCGATTTATCGCCAATTAGCACGATTGCTGGGCGGCTTGGATTTACTTCCGGTTGGCCGACTGTACGTCCATTCGGAGCCGCCATGCTTTCTTTGTAAATTAGAGTTATGGCTCGTGAAAATCCATTGAGACGATCTCCTCGGTACCCACGTCTTTGAGCGTGAGCGGGGAATCGCCGGGTGCAAGGCCGAGCCACTCTCCCCAATAGCCCGTTGTACGCATTTCTTTCAGGCTAGCGACTTGCTCCACCTTCTGGTCTCGAATGCTTACACGTAAGATGACCGGTTCCTTCCGTTTCGACAGGAAATAGACGTATTCGCCATTCCGGGACCAGCATGGATAACCCGCCCTCCCGTTGGTCAACACGGACCATTTACGAAGTTTGAAATCGTATAGCCTTAGGCTTTCCGCCGTGTTCGGCTCGGCGAGAAGGTAGTGCCCGTCGGGCGACCAGCGTGGCGAGTAAAAACCTTGGGAGCCGGAAAGCAAGGAAACCTGATGCGTTTTGAGGTCTAAGATATCGATTTCCATTGCGGCTGGACCTGCGCCAGTGGGTCCGCCCGCGAAGGCAATCGAATTCCCATCCGGCGACCATGTCCCATCGGCCTGAATATTCCCACTGCTGTCGGGGATCAACTCGCGCGGTGTTCCGTCATTGCCGGAGCTGATGTAAATGCGCGGGGGCTTCCCGGTCTGCAACACCCAAAACAGGAGTTGCGTGCCATCCGGAGACCAGCGAGGCTGCATCGCGTAAAGCGGTGGGTAGCTGAGTTGAATCTTTTCGCTTCCGTCCACCTTACTTTTCCAGAGCGTACCTTCAGGGAACAAGACGTAAGCGACCCACTGGCCATCGTTGGAAAAGGCCACGTCCTGTGCCGAAATACCATTGAAAAAAGGCACGAAAGCTTTCGTGTCACGGTCGTAGCGTTCTAGTTCTCCCCGCCTCAGAGCTTCGACCGCGAAGAGCTTCTTTCCGTCCTTGCCCGGAATAATGTTGGAGCCGCCGTAAGTAATTGCCCCACTAGTAAGCTGCACCGGTTGGTTGCTGACCCTGTGCCAAAGGCTCCCGGTCTCACGACGAGCCCAGATCTGGCCGCCTGCTGCGAAAACGTAGTAGTTTCCGTCCGGCGTCCAGTGCCCGCAGCACTGGTCGACCCCGCCATTCAACCCAGGCAGAAGAAGATGCAGATTGGAGCCGTCCCGCGACACTTGCCAGATCGTGAAGGGTTCCATAATGTCGCCGGCCGTGAATCGTATGTTTTTACCGTCGGGCGACCACGCGAACCTGGTTGCACCATCCGGGGATGAAGCGAGTTTCGTAGGTTGTGTCCCATCACCATTTGCAAGGTAAATGCCTTTCGGGTCTGCGTAAGCAAGCTTTTCGCCGTCCGGAGACCACGCACCGCCCGGACCCGCCGTCTCGCCGAGTCTCCGTGGTGAGCCGCCGACCGTGGGCACGGCCCACAAGGGGCAGTTGCCACAGATGTTGGCTCCCTCAGACATGAGAAGAGCGGAGCCATCCGGTGACACCGAAAGCGGGTACATCTGCTGTGCGATGGCCGACAATGACACAATATCGCCGCCCGCTACAGAAACCTGGGCCAGGGTTGGAGTAGGTGGATTCTCTCCCAGGTAAAGACGCGAGCCGTCCGTTCCCACCAGAAATTTAGGCGCAGCGTCGTGGGTGAGCTGAACAAATCCAGAAACGGTTGGCGGAGGTAGCCGTGGACGCAACAAGAAGGCGAGCACGACGATGATCGGCAGAGCGACGAGGGCCCAAGGCAGGGTTCGCAATAGCGAGGGGTGCGCTTTGCCCGGAACGGCGACCATACGGTTCGACTCCGAAGTCATCCCTGAGGCGGCTACGGCGGAACTTCCAGAACTCGTGTCCCTCTGAAAGCGGCTTAGATCGGCTCGAATTTCTGACGCGCTTTGGTAACGCAGGTCGCGATCTTTCTCCAGAGCCTTGCGGATGATTCCTTCGATTCCCGTTGGCAATCGGGGGTTTAGACCGAGAGGCGGGAGTGGTTCGTCGCGCAGAATCGCACTGCAGATTTCACCGGGACTGGATCCCTTGAACGGAGCATTGCCGGTTGACATCTCGTAAAGCACCGCCCCAAAGGAGAAAAGATCGCTCCGGGAATCCAGTTCTTGTGCCTTTACCTGCTCCGGCGACATGTAACTGACCGTGCCCAACATTGCACCGGGGCTGGTTAGGTGCACCGCATTAGAGTCGGCCATGGTCTCCGCCTCACTGGACGGCTCGGCGATCTTGCCGGTGACTTTCGCGAGTCCGAAGTCAAGAATCTTCGCGTGTCCCCGGCGAGTGACGAATATGTTCGCGGGCTTTATGTCGCGATGCACGATACCTTCGCGGTGCGCGGCATCGAGTGCATCGACGATCTCAATGGCAATACGGACAAGCTGTTCGGTTTGTATTGGACGACCGGCAATCAGATGGTTCAGTGCTGCGCCATCGAGGAACTCCATGACCATAAACGCGCGGTCATCTTGTTCGCCGATGTCGTAAATCGTGCAGATATTGGGATGGTTGAGAGACGATGAAGCGCGAGCTTCGCGCCGAAACCGTTCCAGTGCTGCCGCGTCACGCGCAACGCTCTCGGGAAGGAACTTAAGAGCGACGAATCTACCCAACCGAGTGTCTTCAGCCTTGTAGACAACGCCCATGCCTCCGCCCCCGATTTTTTCCACTACCCTGTAATGCGAAAAAGTCGTACCAATCATGGCTGGCAGAGTCGACAGACAGAAATCATATGGCGATAACTGATAACCGTCAATTTTGACACGAGAGCGCTACTGAGCTCGTCCTTTGAAATCGCCCTGTCAGATTGCTAATTGGCAACGATGAGCTACCCGTCTGGAAGTTTGACTAAGCTCTTCCTGGCCGAATGACGGGCAAACCGGAAGTCAACTGTTGTTACCAGATTACACTCATCATCGAGTGCGAATTCCGGCCACGGCCATCATCCGGCCGGTCTTGCCTTTTTCGGCGCGATAGGAAAACAGAAGATCGGTGCGGCAACTGGTGCAGAGCGGCGACGCTGCGATGCTCCTCGCCGGGACGCCCACCGAGAGCAGTTGCCGGCGGTTCGCTTCCGCGAGATCGAGAAAAATCTTAGGCGGCAGTTCGCCGTGGCCGGGGGCGCGGGCGGTTAAGAAGAGGAGCGGATATTTCTCGCGGACGGGATCGGAATCTTTGACTTCGCGGAACAACTTCGCCGCGTAAGAAAACTGGGACTCGAACTTCGTGCGAACTTCTTCGCCCACTTCGTAACAGCAGCCGCCAACTCCCGGGCCGATCGCTGCCTTTAAATCTTGAGGGCGGGTGCCGAACCAGCGGTGCATCTCTCCGATACCTTTTTCGACGATTCGCTTTACCGTGCCGCGCCAGCCCGCGTGAAACACGCCCACGGCGCGGCGTTTGGCATCGACGAGGATAATGGGGAGGCAGTCGGCGGTCTGAATGCCGAGCAGCAGGCCGGGAGTGGCGGTGATCAGGCCGTCGCCGGTGGGAGGCGCGTCGGATGCAACGTGATGAGAGTCAACGTGATGAATGATGTCCGAGTGGACCTGGCGGAGAGTGATGAGCTTCCAGCGCGCTGGTTTGTGACTGTCGTTGCGGCGGGCGGCTGTGGCTTCGAGCCCGCGCAGAAACTCTGCGCGATTGCGCTCGACTGTGGCGCGCGGGTCGTCTTTGGTGAGGCCGAGATTCAGATCACGTTTGCCGTAGGCGCGGGAGAATCCTCCGGGGCGCGTGGAGAAGCCGTGAACCAGCCACGGAATCTTTTCCAGATTCTGCGCGCGAAGAATATTGAGTTTGGGTCGCTTGAGTTTAGACCGCTTGCGGGTTGGTTTGGGAGCACGGGTCGGCACGACTTCATGTTAACCGATCCCCTGCTACCATCATCCGAGACACCCACCCTTCGAAAACCGCGAAGGGTGGGGCAGCCTCTTCCGTGGTGGCTATGAGAACATGGGCAAGAAGAGGCGGCCCGGGCCGCCACACGTCTACGCTAACCGAGGCGGCATTAAGCGGGTCCGTTTGCCCCGGTCCATGTTCGTCCGATATAGTTTTAGTCAGCTATGTTTGAAAATTTCACAGCTACGGATCGCTGGACGAAGAAGAAAGTCCACTGCGTTTATCAGGCCCTGATTGTGGCGATCTCCACGCGGCACGCCGACGCGGTGGACATCAAGTTTCTGGTGGACGGCAAGAAGGCCTCGGTGGCGCTGCCGCATCCGGCGTGGGTGGAATACAGGAACCGTACGGGAAAGATAATCACGGACTCGCTGGCGCTGGAGATTGCGGGGCATTATTTGAAGACGGCGATCGAGTGCGGCGACGCTTCGGGGCGTGAAATGTATTCCCTGACCGTGGAGGAGACGCTGGCGCACCTGGACGCCGCCGTGGCCGCGATGCAAGCGGAAGTGACGGCGTAAGGTCTCTGCCTTCGGCTTCCTGAGAAAGTCAACGCATGTTCAAAACCGGGTTCACCTTGTTTTCTCCGCTTTTTTCTGCTTTGCGCCACCTTGTATGTATTTGACAACGAGGGATTTTCGACGGGGCCCCGCCGCGCTGATAACGGCTGTGATTACGCTCCCTTGGCAGCGCATGGGATTTGAGCGCACAATACGGCGTTTGTCTTTTTCGCCTGTCTTCGCTGTGGGTTTTGGGTTCCGGGTTCTTCGTTCCGGATTTTTGAGGAGATTTTTTTATGGCCACGACCGTGCACATCAGCAACCTTGCTGAGTTGCTGAGTGAAGGCAGGACACATTTCAATCTGTCGCCTGCGCTTCTGGTGGAGCACGCGATCCGTCGCAATGAAGCGAAACTGGCCGCCAACGGCGCGATCGTGGGCTATACCAACCGCACCGGGCGTTCTCCAAAAGACAAGTTCATTGTGAAGGACGAACCCACGGCGAACGCAGTGGCGTGGGGCGCGGTGAACGCTCCATTTGAAGCGGAGAAATTCGACGCGCTCTACGAACGCGTGATGGAACACCTGCGCGGGCGCGAACTTTTTGTGCAGGATCTTTTCTGCGGAGCCGATCCCGCTTATCGCCTGCCGGTGCGTTTCGTGAACGAGTATGCCTGGCACAACTTGTTCGTGCGGCAATTATTTCTGCGGCCGTCGGCGGAAGAACTGAAACTGCATCGGCCGGAGTTCACGGTGATTGCGGCGCCGGAGTTCAAGGCCGATCCTAAACGCGACGGCACCAACTCCGAAGTTTTTATTCTGCTGAATTTTTCCCGCAAGACGGTGCTGATTGGCGGAACTTCTTATGCCGGGGAGATGAAGAAGTGCATTTTCAGCATCATGAATTTTCTGCTGCCCCCGCGCAACGTGTTCCCCATGCACTGTTCGGCTAACGTGGGGCACAACGGAGTGAGCGCATTATTTTTCGGATTGTCGGGAACGGGCAAGACGACGCTTTCCGCCGACCCGTCGCGCGATCTGATCGGCGACGACGAGCACGGCTGGAGTTCGAGCGGCGTGTTCAACTTCGAGGGCGGATGCTACGCCAAGTGCATCAAGCTCTCGAAAAGGAACGAGCCGCAGATCTGGAATGCGCTGCGTTTCGGGTGCGTGCTGGAAAATGTGGCGCTCGACCCGCTCACCCGAGTTCCCGATTACAACGACGACAGCAAAACGGAAAACACGCGCGCCGCCTATCCCGTTGATTTCATCGACAACGCCGTGATTCCCGGAATTGGCGGGCATCCGAAGAATGTGGTGTTCCTCACGGCAGACGCTTTCGGCGTGCTGCCGCCGATCGCTCGCCTGACTCCGGAGCAGGCGATGTATCACTTTCTCTCGGGCTACACCGCGAAAGTGGCCGGCACTGAAGCTGGGGTGAAGGAACCTTCGGCAACATTTTCGACATGCTTTGGATCCCCGTTTCTGCCGCTTCGCCCCAAGGTGTACGCCGAAATGCTGGGCCGCCGCTTGCGTGAACATAACGCGCAGTGCTGGCTGGTGAATACTGGCTGGCAAGGCGGACCTTATGGCGTGGGCCGGCGCATGGACATCCCTTACACGCGCGCCATGGTGGATGCGGCGGTGGAAGGAGAGCTGGTGCGGGAAGAGTTTGAAATCGAGCCGACGTTCGGATTCAGCATTCCCAAAAATTGTCACGGCGTGCCTCCGCAAGTGCTGAACCCGCGCAACAAGTGGGCGGACAAGGCCGCGTATGACAAAGCCGCCGAAGACCTGCGCAACCGCTTCGCCAAAAACTTCGAGAACTTTGACCCGCCGTCGGAAGTGAAGGCGGCGGGGCCGCGGGCGCAGCGGTAAGATTCGTCGACTTCGGCTACGGCCGGGCATCCTTTCGCGGGGTTGCACTGTCTTTGGAGCGATCCGCCCGAACCCTCCCAGTTTCATGGCCTTGCGAGGCTTGCCGCCTGTGCCAAAACACCGTCGTAAGTGCATGAAAATAATGCACTTAGATGCACTCGTTAAATCGATTGAACTGTCCGCAGCAGGGCGACCGGGCGTGCCCGGTCCCAAGGTCCGACCGGCACCTTCCATGCTCGAGAGCGGGCACCGGAATCGCCGCATGGGGTGCTTCTTGAGACGACCGGGTGCGCAGGTTTTCAATCTTCAATCTGAAATCAACAATCTGAAATCTGCAATCGCAAATCTGTAATCGCTCCATCAGCAACCCTAAGGCTGACTCTCCTGTGTCATAGACCCAGCTATAGCGTCACCTCCATCTGCAGCGCTTCGATGGTTTCGTTCAGCGTCTTTTGCGCGGACTCGCGTTTCTGTTGCAGGTCGGTGATTTCGTGGCGCAGGGACTGCATGCGGTCTTCCTGTTCGTTCAACTCTTTCACGTAACGTTCCACCAATGCTTTTTCTTCCGCGCTGCCTTTCAGCGCTTTCATGTTTTCGCGCACACGCTGCTGATCGTCGGAGATGCTCGTGATCTGCGTCTTGCGGCCGGCGATCGAGGCGTCGAGTTGCGCGATGTCGTTTTTTTGGAGAAATACTTTGCGCAGCACTCGTTCCGTTTCGACGTTGATCATCTTCTGCACCAGGAAATATTTGATCTGATCGTCGGTAACATTGGTGAGTTGATAGCTGTTCAGGATGGGACGATATTCTTTGACGGTCAAAGTCGTGGTTTTTTTCGGCTCGACGGTGAGACGGAAGCGGTGGAAGGATGCGGAACTCTCGGCGGGAGTTTCGTCGTCGGTGAGCTTCCAGCCGGCGCGCGCGGGATGCTCGATGACCACGGTCCGCGCGGCCGTGTCGCGGTTGCGGATGGTGTAGGTATTTTCCTGGCGCTCCTGGGTCATCTGCGTCATGGTGCCGTGCGCGATGATCACTTTGGTGACGTGCTGGTTCTCGGCTTTCTGCTTGGCGTCGACCAGCACGCCGAGGTCGGCGGCGTAGGAGAGCAGACGTTTTTCGCCGGGCTTGATCGGGTCCATCAGGCCCTCGCCGGCGAAGGCTTCGCCTTCGAGCACGTTGAAGCTGCCGCCATCGAGCGTGAGGTCGCTGGTGTTGTTGACCCAGAGCGCGCGTAGCACGGAGCTCTCCGAAGGATTCCAGACGGAAACTTTTTCCGCGTCGATGCGCGACTGCAAGATCGGAACGAGCGCCGACTGGTTTTTGCGGATGGTGACGCGGTCTTTGAGTTTGTATTCGAAGAGGTCGCCGAGGTCGCGAGTTTGAGCGGTCGTGGTGGCGGCTTCGAGGGAATCGGCGGCTTCGGGGCGAGCGGCGGTCCAGGCCTTGTACATGCCGCCGCCGGTGCCCACGCCGTAGCCCGCGCCGATGCCACCATTGATTTTCCTCGGCATGTTCACGGCCGGGAGGCGGCCATTGATAACAACTGCGTCCATCTCTCCGCCGGTTACCCCGCCGGGGACGCCCCCAACCACGCCGCCACTCGCCACAGGGGGTGGAGGTGCGAGTTCTTCCAGCGTGGCTTCGTGCGTCTGCGGCGAGAGCATCGCGTTCTCCGGCAGCGGCACCACTGGCCTCCGCGTGTAATAGGGCTGTGAAAGTTCCTGCACGAACGATTGCGGAGCGCCCGCCACCAGCGCCAGTTCTACGTTCTTCCAGTCTTCGCCAACCGTGTTATCGACGATGGCCCAGCCTTGCAGCAGCGGCTTGCCTTCATTCGGAATCACGATGCGGTAGGTGCTCTTCCACACTGGAACTTCGCTGATGTAGCTGACCAGCAAGTCGCGCTCGCCCTCGCCGGCGGTGGAGATGGTCATGCGGCGCAGGTCCTGATCGCGGGTGGAGGCGACGAGTCCGAGATATTTGCCGACTTCTTCGTTCACTTCTTTTTCGGCGACGCGAACGCTGGTGCCGGGAGTCATGTCGAAGATGCGCACTTCTCCGGCGTCGCTGACGATCGAAATCTGATCGACCGTGATCTTCTGATCGCCTTTGATGGGAATCTCGCGCTCGTCGATGCTGAGCAGGCGGCCGGTGGCGGTTTCGGATCCACTTTTCACTTCGAGGCGCGCGCCGCGCAGGGCGTCAAGAAATTGCGCGGTGGTCGGATTCTCTCCCACGGGCAGATGCAGCGAGCCGAGACGCCTGGCCAACGGCGCGTTCGAGTTGTAACTGACGCCGGTGATGCGTCCCTTGCCCAGGTCGAGCACGGTGAGGGATTTCAGCACGTCGTTCAGTTGGGCGGTGGTGAAATCCACGTTCACGTCCTGGCTGCCGCGGACGTGTCCGGCGTGCTCAAAATAGCCGACGCCGTTTTTGTAGAGGATGACGCGGGTTACGGGCAGGCGGGCGGCCGCGTCCGTGGGGTTTGGAGTTCCAGTAGAAGACTGGCCAAGTGAAAATGCAACCAGCAGCAACCACAGGACTGCAACTTTCGAAGCGCGCATGATTCCTCCGTCGATCAGGGCCGGGCGTCGCAACTAGAACGCAAGGCAGGTGCGTTCTTGCGCGACTGGCGCGGCCTTTGCAGGGATTTAGACACCGAGCGGAGGCGTCTGGGGGTCGGATGCAAACGCTGCGTTTTGAGATGGCTGGCTGGCGGACGGTTAAGCGTGACCGAAAGCGGGTGCCCCATTTCTCGCGTTCTTTGCGAGAAGTGGGGCTTCGTGCCGAGGCCCTGTGCGGCGGTTAAGCTGGCGGCATTTCGCGGGCAGGAGCGCCCGCGCCGCACTTGCTCGCACAGCGGGGCTTCGCCCACGCTGGACAGCCGACAGCCTGCCCTGAGCGAAGTCGAACCGGCGGCTGTCGCTACGGCGGTGCTTATGCTTTCTTGAGCAGTCGGGTCAACCAGATCAGGAAAATCGCGCCGATGATGGCGACTACGATTGTGCCGATCAAGCCGCCGGCGTGGATGCCGAGCGCGCCCAGAAGCCATCCGCCGATGACGGCGCCGACGATGCCGAGAACGATATCCATCGCGGTGCCGTAGCCGCCGCCCGTCATGATCTTGCCCGCGGCCCAACCGGCGATCAGTCCAACTACTACCCACCAAATCAAACTTGTAAGCATGGAAGCCTCCTTAAGACTTCTTTCTTCTGACGCGAACGATGGGGGCCCGAGAGATGTGGAGAGGAGATTATTGCCGCGGGGCGAGGCTGTCAAGCGGAGGCAGTTGTCTGCAGTGGCTGAATTTGAATTTCTTCGCGGAGTTTGCGGCCCTTCTTCGCGCACTTGGCGATTAAAGTCTTTTGATCCGCGCAAGAACAAAAGCCTTTCACCGCAAAGTTCGCAAAGGAAAACCGCAAAGTTCGCGAAGAAATTCAAATTCTGGCACTAACCCAGTTGTCTGCTTGCTGCTTCGGGCACACGCTGTGGTTAAATCTAATTTATGTTTGCGCGCAAGATTCGCGTGGAGTATGCAGGGGCTGGCGGGAAACTTCCCTGCCCGATCAAGTGGCTGGATAATTTTTCCATGCGAAACTTTACCAATGCCAGCGTCTTCGACGACACGCTTCCCGTTTCTGACGGGCAGATGGAGATTGGGAAGAACGTTCCGATTGATCAGCTGAGAGATGCGATGGAGGATTGGTTTCGGCGGAAGGGATATTTGGGGAAGGATTTGGGGTTGGTGGTGACGGAGATGTGACGATGCAGAAAAAACACAAGGTCCCTCCACTGCGCTTCCCATTCCCTTCGGGAATGAGAAGCTCCGGTCGGGATGACAAGTCCGCGATGTCGGGATGACAAAGCATTTACCGCGGCCGCGCTACTTGTCGTAGTGCAGAAGTGACATTACGTCGTAGCCTTTTAGTTTGTCGCGGCCGTGGAGGAAATCGAGTTCGACTACGAAGCCCAGGCCGGCGATGTCTGCGCCTAACGACGAGGCCAGCTTGGCGGTGGCTTCGGCGGTGCCGCCGGTGGCCAGCAGATCGTCGACAATCAGAACGCGCTGGCCTTTCTGGATGGCGTCTTTGTGAATCTCGAGCGAGTTGGTGCCGTACTCGAGAGCGTAATCGTATTTCACGGTCTCGGCGGGAAGTTTGCCGGGCTTGCGTACGGGAACGAAGCCGGCTTTGAGGCGATAGGCGAGCGCAGGGCTGAAAATGAAGCCGCGAGCTTCCATGCCCAGGACGAGATCGACCTGCTCGCTGGCGTAGTAATCGAAAAATTTGTCGATCAGCGCGGCGAAACCGACTTTATCCTTTAGCAGCGTGGTGATGTCGTAGAACAGGATGCCGGGCTTGGGGAAATCCGGGCACTCGCGGATCATGTGCTTCAACTGGTCGGCGTTTAGGCCGGAATTAGAACTGGGCGGCACTTACCACGCTCCTTCGATGCGAAACAAATTCAGTCCGGCGGCGGGCTGGGATTCCGATTCTTCGACGTTGTCGACGCGAGCGGCGCGTGGGCCTTCACGCAGACGCGAGCGAAGAGCGACCAACTGCTCGTGTGTTCCCTGCGCGTGTATTTCCACGCTGCCGTCGGCGTTGTTGCGCACCCATCCGGCGATTCCGAGGATGTGGGCTTCGCGCTCCACAAACCAGCGGAAGCCTACGCCCTGCACGCGCCCGCGAACCAGGAAGCGGCGGGCTTCGGCGGCTTTTTCGGTGGAGGTCATCGTCTGAGATGGAAATGCAGAGGTCAGAAGTCAGAATGCAGAAGTAAGATTTCAAGCTTTAATTTATTCATTCCGGCAAAAGCCCCACTTCTCGCGCAAAGAGCGCGCGAGAAATGGGGCACCCGCTCAGGTTTTACTTCTGCATTCTGACTTCTTACTTCTGACTTTTTTACGCTCGCGACAAATAGGCGCCCTCGGCCGTGTCTACTTTGATTTTCTCGCCTTCGTTGATGAATGGGGGAACCTGCACCACCAGGCCGGTTTCGGTGCGGGCGGCTTTGGTCACGCTGCTGGCGGTCGCGCTCTTCAGGCCGGGCTCGGTTTCGATCACGGTGAGAATCACGGTTTGGGGAAGCTCGATGCCTACGGCCTTGCCGTCGAAAAATTCGACTTTGATTTCGAGGTTGGGGATGAGGTACTCCACGGCGTCGCCCAGGATTTCCTTGGAGAGGTAGGTCTGCTCGTAGTTGGCCGTGTCCATGAAGTAATAACTATCGCCGTCGGCGTAGAGGAACTGCATGTCGACTTCGTCGACCGTAATTTTCTCGATGGGGTCGGGCGAGCGGAAACGGTGCTCGAACATGGCGCCGGTGCGCAGGTTGCGCAGCTTGGCCTGGATGAAGGCGCGCAGGTTGCCGGGAGTACGGTGTTCGACGCTGAACACGGAGTGCAGATCATTGTTGTGCTTGATGATCATGCCAGGACGCATCTGGGTGGCAGGGATCGACATCGCTAGAAAAATCTCCTTGTACGATTGCGGATTGCTAGAGCCAGCGGCCAGACTCAGCGGAAGACGGGCAGGCCACAATTCCGCTGCTACCGGGGCTAAAGCGTTATTTTACACGGAGGTGCGGGGGAAAGGAAACCGGGGTTCCGGAGCAGGTTGCCCGGTGCGCTCGGCTCACATGAGCGGAAATTTAAGACTACCGTCTTTCCCGGATTGTGCCGCCAGCCCCGCGCGGGACTAGAATTGATTGAGTAGGCGCTATTAGCAGTTATCCGCAGTTTAGCTTGGTGGTGTATTCTGCCGGGCGGAAGTGAGGTCTTATGCGATTTGGAAAGTATGAATCTTCGGACGAGAGCCACGTAGGCACGGCGGTCACGTTTCTGCTGATTGGGCTGGGAGCAGGCGCGCTGGCTGCGCTGATGCTGGCGCCCAAGACTGGCAAGCAGTTTCGCCGCGATCTGAAAAAGGGCTACGATGACGCCAAGGACACGGTCGGGGATTGGGCCGACGAGGCCAAGGATCGTACGCGTGACGCCCGCGAACGGGTACGGGACGTTGCCAAACGCGGCGTCGATCTGGCGGAAGATTTGCGCGACGCGGCTCGCGACAAAGTGGAACCGCTGCGGCGGGTCATCAACCGGGATTAGGTTCGGGCTTCGAGCTTCGGGGTTCGGGGTTCACGGCTTTGATTTGTGGCGGATTCGCCGTAATGGGCTGGCTTTAGCCGAAGACTGCAACGAAAAATCGTTTCAGGCGATTCAGGAGTGGGTGCTTGATTCTCGGTGGTTCGACCACGGTCTCGAGGCGAATCTGGCGGGACGAGTCTTCCAGAGGGAGACTTGCGACCTCATGCACGAGCGCGGCTGGCGGCTCCGCGAGTTTCTTCCGGCCGCTGAAAACAAACGGCGCGTCGACCTGGATGTGGACCTCCCCGGGTTTCGACGGAGGCAACGGATCGGTTTCGGAGCCGTGCGTTAGCATCGCTTCGGACGACGTGTTGGAAGACGAGTCCCGGCCTGGATTGCCAGCCGCAGGAAGGTTTTCGGCCGGACTGGAGGCGCTACCCAGCGTCGCCTTCGCCGAGAGTTCAGTGTCAGACGCGGCGACTGGCGTATTGGCGCGTAATGTATTCGCGGGCGCCGGCGGCGGGCAACCACATTCCAGGGGAACGTCGCTATCCACTTTGTCGATTCGCCCGGAGCGGAACACCGCCTGCTCGGTTGGCTTGACCTGGTAGATGCGGTCTCCCATTAATTCCGAGACAATCACGGAAGCGGTGTTGCCCATCAGGGCCCGCACGCAGGTAGTGCCGTGGGAATCGGCACTGATGGCATAGTCAAACTCTCCCGGCCCGGCCAGCAGGATTCTGAAATCGGGAGTGAGCACGGAATCGGCGGCGGCATCGAGCGCGTAGTGCGCCTCCAGCGCGCCGCTGCTCATGCCCAACATGAAATCGTGCTTGCTCTTCGACGGCGTCACCGAAACCGTGGTGCCGGGGCAGACGCGTATCTCGCCTCCGCGGGACAAAGTCAGAACTGCGGTTTCGGAGCCGGCCGTGACGGAAGCCCCCGCGCCGATTCGGCTTCCGGCGAGCACTACCGTGCCCGGGCCACCGGACACGGGAACGACCGCCGGATCGCTCACCGTGGCCAGGGTGGGGGCGGCGAGTGGCGGCAGCGCGGTGTTCTGGCCCGCTTTCGCGTCGGCATTCGCGTTGGAGTTCGCTTGACGATTCGAATCGTGATGCGCTTCGTGATTCGAATCATGATTCGAATCCCCGGGCGGCTTCAATCGAATCATCAGACGATTTCCGGCGGCATCCCAGCTGTAGCCGTAGGGTCCGGACAGATCCACAACGATGCGCGACACCGGAGGCTGCTTCCGGTATTGTTCCGTGCGGATCGCCGCAATTCCTTCCTCCTTTACGGAAATGCGCTTCCGCACCTGGCCCAATCGCGCGTTGGGCAGATCGACGACCAGGCGCGGCGGCTGATCAAGGGTCTGGATGACGGGCACGATGGGGTGTGTGGCCAGAATCTCAAGAGCGGGAACGCCATGCTCGTGCACAATCTGCACGCTGCTCACCAGCGCCACAGATGCAGGAACCGTGCCCTGGCCATTGGTGGCGGCTCTGCGCCCGGAATCCTGCGCGAGAACCCCGGAAGGCGCGAGCAACGCCATTGGGGCTATCGCAAGTATCAGTGCCAGGCGCGCCAACTGGATGGGGGATGGGGGCAAGAACACTCCTGGAGGCAAGGCTAGAGCTTATGAAACGAACATACCACCTGGAGGGGCAGGGTGAAAGGGTGGGGCAGAATTGTGAAGAGCAGCATTGCCGCCGTCCGTCGCCAAAGTTCTGATTACATCGGAAATTGTATTTTCACCACGGAGCCACAGAGACACGGAGGAAAAACCGGGATTGGTTTTCCTCGGTGACGGAGCCTGGCGTGAGCAAAGCCGAAGAGCCCCATGCCAGCCGAACTCACCACCAGGGTGAAAAGGGAGTATCCACCACGGAGACGACACGTTGAACAGGTTCCCGCGAATCCTGCCATGTAAAATCACCCCATGCACGATCACCCCATGCACGATCACCCACAAACTCTTCGCGGCAAGACTGCCCTCATCACCGGGGGAGCCAAGCGCCTGGGCCGGGCGTCCGCGCTGGCGTTGGCGCAAGCGGGCGCAGATGTCGCCATCACGTTTCTGGCATCGGCTCGCGAAGCGCAGCAAACCGTGGCAGATTTGTCGGCGCTCGGCGTGCGCGCGTTCGCTCTGCGCTGCGACATCACCGATGAAGCCAGCGTTCGCACCATGATGAAAGACGCCGGCCGTGAACTGGGCCGCATCGACATTCTGGTCAACAACGCCGCCAACTACGAGACCGCCGAATTCGAGGAACTAACCGTCAAACAATGGGATGCCATGTTCGCCTCGAACACCCGAGGCCCGTTCCTGGTATCCCGCGAGGCGCTGCCGTGGATGCGACGTCCACGCCCCAAAAACAAAAACACGAGCGCGGCAAAGACGAGCGGGGCAAAGACGGATGCCAAGATCATCAACATGGGTTCGCTCGGCGGGCTGCGCCCGTGGGCCACGCACGCCCATTACTGTTCGTCGAAGGCGGCGCTGCACATGCTCACCAAGGTGATGGCCAAAGCGCTGGCGCCGGAGATTGCCGTGAACGCCGTCGCTCCCGGCATGATCGATCTGGGAGAAAAGTCCGCTGCGGCTTTCATGCGGCGCATGGCCAAACAAACCCCCATGCAGCGCAACGGCCGCGGAGACGAAATCGCCGCAGCCGTTCTGTTCTTCGCCACTGCGCCCCAATTCATCACCGGCCAGATTCTCACCGTCGACGGCGGAATTGGCCTGTGAGAATCCTCAGGCCTCGGCCGATGTCGGATCGATCACCAGCTTAACCTCAGAAACCCGGTTCGCCGGAAACCCGCCTTGTTTCGCGTGTTCCCGCACCATCTCTTCGTTGGGCGCAATATAAACGCAGTAAATCTTGTCTTGCGTCACATAGCTGTGCAGCCACTGAATCTGCGGCCCCAGCTTGTTCAGCACGCTGCAGGATTTCTGCGAAATCGCCACCACTTGATCTGGCGTTACATCCCCAACGTTCGGAATATCTCGTTCGATCACATACTTCGGCATGTATTTCCCCCCAAGGGTTGCTCATCCATTCTCAGCAGTACCGTGGAACAGCGGCGGTTCAGCAGCCTGCCCTGAGCGAAGTCGAATGGGCCGCGTAAGGCCAACCAAACCAGCGCAGGCTTCAGCCCTTGTGGCCGCCTTCTGTGTCCGCGCCCGGTTTCTCCACAGGGTGCTGGAGACGAGATTCTAGGCCATGAGGCCGGAAATAGCCATTGCTTCTTAGTCAAGGTATATTGAGGCAAATGAAGAAATCCAAGCGTAGTGCAGCCAGCGCCGCTGCGGCCTCCGGTCGCCCCCCGGCGCATGCTCCCCGCATTGCCATCGCCATCATGGCGGCGGGCAAGGGCACCCGGCTGAAATCGCAATTACCTAAAGTCTTGCATGAAGTGGGCGGGAAGCCCCTGCTGGAGCATGTAATCCGCGCCGCGACGGCCGTTGTGCCGGCCCGGGACGTATACGCCATCATCGGTCACGAGGCCGAGCGCGTGCGCGCAGCAACCGGAAAATCGGGCATCCGTTATGTGCTGCAGGCCGAGCAGCGCGGCACTGGCCATGCGCTCATGGTAGCGCAATCTGCTCTCGCGGCCTACGACCACGTGATCGTGCTCTCCGGCGATGCGCCCATGATTACCGCGGAAACCGTTACCCGCCTGCGTGACTTCCATCTGCAGGCGCACGCAGCCATGACCCTGCTGAGCGCGGACCTTGAGAATCCCACCGGCTACGGCCGCGTTCTGCGCAAAGGCCCGAGCAGCGCAGAAGTAAAAGCCATCGTCGAAGAAAAAGCGGCGAGCCCTGCGCAGAAAAAAATCCGCGAGATCAATTCGGGCTTTTACGTTTTCGCGATTCCGGACCTCTACCAGAACATTGTCCGGCTCTCCACCGCGAATGCGCACGGCGAATACTACCTCACCGACATGGCCGAGATTCTGCGAAAAGCCAAGCGCAGAGTAGTCGCCACGAAGACCGCAAACCCGAGCGAAGTGCTGGGAGGAAACACCCGCGCCGAGCTGGCCGAGATCGACGAAAAAATGCGCCTGGGCAAGTGCCGCCAGTTGATGTCCGAAGGCGTCACTGTCTTTTATCCCGCGACCTGCGTCATCGATGCTGACGTCCAGATCGCCCCCGAAACCGTCATCGAGCCCTACGTGCAATTGTTAGGCAACACGCGCATCGGGAGGGGCTGCCGCGTGCGCTCCTACAGCGTAATTCGCGATTCTGAAATCGGCGACGGAGTCACGATTCGCCCCGGCTCGCTGATCGAAGAGTCGCGAGTCGAGGCGGGCGCGGTGATTGGTCCGTATTCGCACCTGCGGCCGGGCAGCGAGATCGGCGAAGCCGCGCACGTCGGCAATTTTGTCGAGACCAAGAAAATCAAGCTGGGAAAGGGATCGAAGGCCAACCATCTTACTTATCTCGGGGACGCGGAAATCGGCGCGGGCGTAAACATTGGCGCCGGAACCATCACCTGCAACTACGATGGCGTCAACAAACACAAAACCGTAATCGAAGACGGCGTCTTCATCGGCAGCGACAGCACCCTGGTAGCTCCAGTGCGCGTAGGCAAAGGCGCGTATGTAGGCGCGGCCTCGTGCATCACGGAGGACGTTCCCGAGGATGCGTTAGCTGTCGGCCGCGCTCGCCAGATCGTAAAACAAGGCTGGGCCCGCGCAAAGCGCGCCAAAAAGTAGCGAGTCCCGTGATGCGACCGCACCCTCGGGACTCGCTATCTGTAACTCGGGACTCGGGACTCGCAACTCGGGACTGGTCTAGTGCGAAACCGCCGCAAACAGTTCCGAATGCATCAGCGACTGGAATTGCTGGTCGTTCGATTTGAAGTGAACTTTCACATCCGAGCTGTCGGAATCGATCGTGGTGTTGTCGAGAGCGACTTTCTCGATGGGGCTGGCGCTCATTTTCTTGTAAAGCATGCCCGCCTTCACGAACGACGAAAGCGTGGCTGCCGTAATCGAGTCCGAAGCCTCCACGTCGAGGTCAAAGTTGACCCCGCTGCTGAAATCCATGGTGTAGCGCGAGCCCAGCAGTCGCTTCTTGATCGACTCATAATCGGCAACTTTGGCGGCATCGCCCAGCGCCGAACGCATCACGTTCTGCGTGCCCAGTTGGTCCAGGATGCTCCACACCGGCGACGCATCCACGCTCCCCATCATGTCCGACATAATGGAGTTGGTGTCGATGTTCAGCACGTCCCCGTTTTTCGTGTCCAGCGCAATCTTCACCGCCGTAGACTCGCCGAACAGCATGGTGTTGTCATCCAGAAACGTCATCACCATGCCCCCATTCATCGGGTAGAGTTTAGCGTCCTTATAGAGCTTGGGCTTGTAGGCCTGCAGCTTCATCTTCTTGAGCACGGCCTTCATGTTGAATTCGCCGCTGACGATGCCCACGTTCTTCACGCCCTGTTTCGGCGTGCGGAACGACGCGAACGAAAGCGTGTCCACGTCCTTGTCCGGATCAATGGCGATGCCTTTCAACGCGCCCTCGAACTGTTTCAGGTAATCGGGCAGCAGTTGATTCTTCAGCGCCATCGCGGTCGGTGAGTTGCGCATCGCCCGGTAGTCCACCGAGATCAGTTGTTGCAGGTCGCCGGGAATCACCGAGCGGGCGGAGTTGTTAAGCGGCATCCCGTAGGCAACGCTTACGAGCACGGCACAGGCAATACACAGCTTTACAGTTTTCATGGGGACCTCAAAACTCGTATTCACAAGATTTCTCTTCTCAGATTTCTTCAAGATTTCTCTTCACAAGGATAACAAGACTCAGCTTCGCTGGCAGCCTTTGGCAAAATGAAAGCGCTTTCCGCTTAGATGCAGAAACGGGGGCATCTGTTCCTCCCCGGCCTCGATTCCGCGAATCTTCACTTCCAGGGAACGCTTTATTCTATTTTACTTGCAACTCCAGCGCGAGAAACATTGGTACGTGTCCCAATTACCAGCCAGAGTCCAGGCGACCGTGGAATCCCACCCTTGCAAAGAACGCAAGGATGGACCACCCTCAGAGAAATAGCGCCAAACGATCCGAGTGCTACAGTTCTCAGAGCAGCGGAACCCATGACCCACCCCATCCTGCTCTACGACGGCGTCTGCGGACTCTGCAACCGCCTGAACCAGTTTGTCCTGCGACGCGATCCCGCTGGAGTTTTCCGGTTCGCCTCGCTGCAAAGCGCGCTGGCCGCGCGCATCCTGGCGCGGCATGGAGCGGACGCGGCGGATCTCGACACCGTTTATGTCGTGGTCAATCCCGATCAGCCGGATGAACATCTGCTGGCCCGCTCCGATGCGGTCATCTTCGTGCTGAAACAACTCGGCTTCTTCTGGGGCCTCATGGGATTCGTGGGGCAATTCAAGCCCCGCTTCCTCCGCGACTGGGGATACCGCATCATCGCCCGCAACCGCTACCGCTTTTTCGGACGGTCGGAAACTTGCTTTCTACCCAGCCCCGAAAATCGCGACCGTTTTCTGGACGTGTAGCCGGGCCAGGGTCGGCCCAGGCGCCGTCACAAATGAGGCTGCCCCACTCGTCGCGGTTTTCAACGAGTGGACACCACGGACCTCAATTCCTGAGGCAGCCTGCCCCCGTTGTAGAATGTCCCTTCGCAATCCCGCACGGGAAAGCCCATTCCTCCTCGTTGAGGTTTCATCATGCCCGATAAAGCAGTCATCGATCCCAAAAGCGTCGACATGCAGGCCACCAACATCGATTCCATCCTGCAGGAGCAGCGCACATTCGAGCCGCCCGAGGAATTCGGCAAGCACGCGCACATCAAGAGCCTGGCCGAGTACGAGCGCCTCTACAAGGAATCGATCGACGATCCCGATAAATTCTGGGGAGACATTGCCCGCGAGCTGCACTGGTTCAAGCCCTGGGAAAAAGTTCTGGAGTGGAATTGCCCGTGGGCCAAATGGTTCGTCGGCGGCCAGATCAATCTTTCCTACAACTGCCTCGACCGTCACGTCTCGACCTGGCGCAAGAACAAAGCCGCGCTGATCTGGGAGAGCGAGCCCGGCGAGGTTCGCGTGCTCACCTATCAGCAACTGCACCGCGAAGTGCAGAAATTCGCGAATGTGCTGAAAACGCTTGGCGTGAAGAAAGGCGACCGCGTCGCCATCTACATGGGCATGACGCCCGAGTTGCCCATCGCCATGCTGGCCTGCGCCCGCGTCGGCGCGCCGCACACCATCATCTTCGGAGGTTTCTCTTCGAACGCCCTCGTCGACCGCATCCACGATTCGCAGGCCACGGCCGTGATCACGCAGGATGGATCGTACCGCCGCGGCGCGGAAGTGAAATTATTTCCCGCCGTCGAAGAAGCCTTGAAGTCGTGTCCCAGCGTGAAGAATGTGGTCGTCTACAAACGCACCGGAACTGCAATCAACATGCAGTCGGGACGCGATCACTGGTGGCACGAGCTGATGGCGAATGCGTCCGACGTGTGTCCCGCCGAGCCGCTCGACGCCGAGCATCCGCTCTACATTCTTTACACTTCCGGCACCACCGGCAAACCGAAAGGCGTGGTCCACACCACCGGCGGATATTCGGTGGGTACCTACCTCACCACGAAATGGATCTTCGACCTGAAAGATGAAGACACCTACTGGTGCACCGCCGACATCGGATGGGTCACCGGCCACAGCTACATTGTCTACGGCCCGCTGCAGAACGGCGCCACCAGCCTGATGTACGAAGGCGCGCCGAATTTTCCCGAGCCCGACCGTTTCTGGTCAATCATCGCGCGCCACAAAGTAAATATTTTCTACACCGCGCCCACGGCGATCCGCACGTTCATCAAATGGGGCAACGAATGGCCCAACAAGCATGACATGTCGAGCCTGCGCCTGCTCGGCACCGTCGGCGAACCCATCAACCCCGAAGCCTGGATGTGGTATCGCGAAATCATCGGCGGCAACCGCTGCCCCATCACCGACACGTGGTGGCAGACGGAGACCGGCCACATCATGATCGCCCCGATTCCCGGCGCGATCGCCACCAAGCCCGGCTCGGCCACGCGGCCGTTTCCCGGCGTCGTGGTCGACGTGGTCACCATGGATGGCAAATCCGTGCCCGAAGGTTCTGGAGGATTTCTGGTGATCAAGCGCCCGTGGCCCGGCATGCTGCGCACCGTCTACGGCGACCCCGATAGATATGTGAAAAATTAC
This sequence comes from uncultured Acidobacteriaceae bacterium, assembly GCA_963719575.1. GTDB lineage: Bacteria > Acidobacteriota > Terriglobia > Terriglobales > Acidobacteriaceae > Sulfotelmatobacter. Next base: position 245,082 of record CAVRCN010000008.1, on the reverse strand, counting down.
TGGTCGCAAATTCCGGGCATGTATTTCACCGGCGACGGCGCGCGCAAAGACAAAGACGGCTACTTCTGGATCATGGGCCGCGTCGATGACGTTCTCAACGTAAGCGGACATCGCTTGAGCACGATGGAAGTGGAGTCCGCCCTGGTGGCGCACGAGGCCGTGGCGGAGGCCGCGGTGGTGGGGCGTCCGGATGAGCTGAAGGGGCAGGCGATTTCGGCGTTCGTGACTTTGCAGCAGGGCCGGAAGCCGACGAACGAACTGAAAGAAGAATTGCGCAAGTGGGTGGCGAAAGAAATCGGATCGCTGGCCAAGCCCGACGATATTCGCTTCACCGATACGCTGCCGAAAACTCGCAGCGGAAAAATCATGCGGCGGTTGCTGCGTGAGCTGGCCGGCAGCGGTGAAGTGAAAGGCGATACGACCACGCTGGAAGATTTCGGCGTGATCGCGAAACTAAAAGAACAAGACGAAGTTTAACGTAGGACGGACAAGAGTGTCCGTCCTACACGATCACAATCGGAGTTTATTTATGGCGAGTCGAGTGCGCCTCGGGTAAATTCCCTAGTATGAATTAGCCAGGAAAAATTAGCGGCTGCCCTTGACTCCGCCGTCTCGCGTTCTATCATGGAGACATAAGCTCCTCCCTAGGGTAGGGGACAATCCAACCAACAACCGTAATAGAAAACTGGAGGAAGTCCCCATGAAACTGAATGACAGCATTACAACCTATGACGTTGCCGAGGCTTTACAGGGCGAGTCCGGTAAGTTTGAAGTAACCAGCCCCAACGGAGAGCGCTATTTCGTTACGTGCCAGCCCGGACATTCCATTGCAAGTCTGGAGTGGGCCGGTTCTGAGCCGAACCTGCAACCCTTTCTCGTGCGGAAAGTAGCTCAACCGATCACGATCGAGGGTCGTTCCAAGAGATCCTCGGCTGCCTGATATTCCGGCAACTCGAAAACCCAAGCCCGGCCCCGATCAGGCCGGGCTTTTGATTTTTGGCTTTTGATCTTGACTCCGGAGGACGGACACTCTTGTCCGCCGCATACTTGCTATTTCCTATTTCAGCGTGTCGTTGTAGGAGTGGCGCGCCCAGCCCAGGTAGTGCGGATTCGTGCGATGCGCGCTGTCCAGGGATTGGAGCATCTTCGGAAGCAGCTCGCCGTAGTCGGGCGTGCGCAGGCCGATGGACATTTTCGCCAGATTCGCGTCGGTTAATCCCGAATAAGCCATATCGAGAAGTTTCGTACTCTTGTTGCGCAGTTTTTCGATTTTCTTTTCCGGAGTGTCGCCATCGCCGGGAGAGCTCAGCTCGTAGAGCATCAGAGTCAACCGCGGCAGCGCGGACAAAAGCATTTCCCGCTCCGCGAGGCTGCCCTTCAGGAGCTTGTTCTGAATATCGGCGTTCACGGTGAGCTGCGCCGGTTCAGCCAGCGCGCGCACCCGGCGCCAGGCATCGACCAGGCCGGGTAGAAATTTCAGATTCCCGGCGCCTTTGTTTTCCGGGCGCTGCTGCGGTTCGATATCGAGATGAATCCCGTCGAAACGGTTCTCGGGATGCCGCCGGTTGAATTGCACGACGGCGCGTACATGGTCGAGAAGTTTTTCTCTGGCCTTACCCGCTTCGTCGGCATCGTTGCTCGAGAGTAGGGCTTCCACGCGGATGTTGACGCGATGGAGTCGCGCGATAAGGCCGGTTAATTGCCCCTCTTCCGGCGAGCCGTCTTTCGCCGAGAACGAAACGTAAACTTCATTAATGTCCTGCGCCTGGCAGAAATCGCGCAGCTTGACGGCGCCGTGCGGCGCATCAAGCACGGCAGAAGTTTTCCAGACCCAGAGCCCGTGCACAGGAGATCCGGCGGCGAATGCGGGGAAAGCGCAGAGAAGGAATGCCAGCAGTAGAAAAGGGGACCGGCAGATTCGTTTCATCATGGAGCTTCGTTCGGTCATGGAACTTTGGGAGAGATATTACTCTTCGTGGCGCGTCATCGCCCGCGCGGTCGCGGGCAAGGCTCGCCCTGAGCGGGTCGAAGGGTACCTTGGCAGTGAAAAATCGGGCTAAGTCAGAATTAAGCTTCGGGCAGGAACTCGTATTCTTCGATCACGGCGGCGACCGCGATCCGGCCATCGCCGGCGCCGTTTTCCACGCGGACCACGCGTCCTTTGCATTGCACACGGATGCTCTCGGTGAGCGTGATTTCGGGAGGCAGGGTCAGGGTAAATCCGATGGGTGATCCCTGGGCGACGGCGGAGTCCACGTAGAAACAGATGCCGCGGGCGCTCACGTCGCGGATGTGAGCCGCTTCGCTGGGCGATCCGTTTCCGTCGCGACTGACGGCGACGGGGATGCGGAGCGCGAAGCGTCTTGCCGCCCGTTTTTCCTGGGCCTCAGCCATGCACATCTCCAATTCTGATCGTAGTGAAAGCTATGCCATAATGAGCAAAGACTGCGGCAGGGTCAATACCACCATCGTGCGGAGCATAGCCCGTTCAGGTGGGCAGTTCTTCGCGGTATTGCCGGCGTGAGGTTTATTTCTGGTCTTCGTGCTCGACAACTACGATTCGTTCACCTACAACCTGGTCCAGTATCTGGGCGAACTGGGAGCCACGGTGGAAGTGCGTCGCAACGATCAGGTCACGGTCGCTCAGGTGGAAAAGATGATGCCGGAGCGAATCGTGATTTCTCCCGGGCCATGCACGCCTCAGGAGGCCGGGATCAGCGTCGACCTGATTCGCCACTTTGCCGGGAAGGCTCCGGTGCTGGGCGTCTGCCTGGGACATCAGGCGATCGGCGAGGCTTTCGGCGGGCGCGTAGTGCGGGCGGGCCACGTGATGCACGGCAAAACCAGCGCCGTAATGCACGACAACAAAAGCATTTTTCAGGGCCTGCCGATGCCGATGACGGCTACGCGCTACCACTCGCTCATCGTCGAAGAGAAAGATCTTCCGGAAGATTTGGAAATCAGCGCCTGGACCACGGAAAAAGACGGCACCCGGACGATTATGGGACTGCGCCACCGGCAGTATCCCGTTGAGGGGGTGCAGTTTCATCCCGAGAGCGTGCTTACGGATGCGGGGAAGAAGCTGGTGGAGAATTTTCTAGCAGTGGGCAGAGGTCAGTGATGAGTGGCCAGATATCTCCTAAAGGCCATTATTTCTCTCCCGCACTAGCGAGTTCAGCAGGCCGTTCAGAATCCGGCCGACTTCGGCGGTTGAACTGAGCAGACTCTCGCACGGATCGCGCCCAAATACTCGAGCTCACGCGCCAAGAGAATGTAGGTTTCTACTTCCATCAGAGATCCCCGGGCATGTCCGAGAGATTGTTTGAACTCTGCCGTGGAGAGTCTCGCCTGGCCCTCTGCGATATTGCTGGGGATTGAAACCGCCGCGCGCCGCAACTGCGCAACCAGGCCGTAGGTTTCAGGCTTCGGAAACGCCTGGGTGCTGCGATAAACGTCCAAGACCAGGGTCATCGATTTTTTCCACACGACCAAATCGCGATAGGACTGAACGATAGGGCTGACTGAGGAATGCATCTGCTCAGAGTAGGCGCGTGGATGTTGAAGGGAATGTGACATCCATCACACGCTCTTGTGGATTTCCCGAAATGGCAGACTGGCCACTGTCCACTGATCTTTTCATCGACCGCCGTTCCTTGCCATCTCCACGGCGCGCAGGAGCGCCTGAGCTTTGTTCATGCTCTCTTCGAACTCACGCGCCGGGTCGGAATCGGCCACGATTCCAGCGCCTGCTTGCAGATACGCGTGCTTGCCCTGCATGAGCAAGGTGCGGATGCCGATGCAGGAATCGAGATTGCCGGCGAAATCGGCGTATAGCACCGACCCGCCGTAGATGCCGCGGCGCGTGGGCTCCAGCTCTTCGATGATCTGCATGGCGCGTACTTTGGGCGCGCCGCTGAGGGTCCCTGCCGGGAAGCAGGCGGCGAAAGCGTCGAGGGCGTCGAGACCCTTGCGCAGCGTGCCTTCCAGCGCCGAAACCAGATGCATGACGTGGGAGTAGCGCTCCACGTACATCAGGTCCTTTACTTTGACGGAGCCGTATTCGCTGACGCGCCCCAAGTCGTTGCGGCCGAGGTCGACCAGCATGACGTGTTCGGCGCGCTCTTTTTCGTCGTTGAGCATTTGCTGTTCGAGGCGCGCATCTTCGGCTTCGTCGCGTCCGCGGGGATGCGTGCCGGCGATGGGGCGATACTCCAGCTTCCGTCCGGTGACACGCACCAGCATTTCCGGAGAAGAACCGAGAATGTGGGTACCGTCCAGGCGCAGGAAATAAAGATAGGGCGAGGGATTCACCTGCCGCAGCGCGCGGTAGAGATCGAAGGGCGCAACTTCCGGCTTGAAGTCGAGCCGCTGCGAAAGCACAACCTGGAAGATGTCACCGGCGGCAATGTACTCCTTGCAGCGATCTACGCTCCGCAGGAACTGGTTGCGGCTGGTGCCGGAATGAATCTTGAGCTTCGGCGCTTTGGCGGTTGATCTAGCGGCAGACGACTTGCGCCACAACCCTGGACGCAGTCCCGATGCCAGTTTCTTCTCGATCGCGGCAATATCACGGACCGCGCGATCGTAAGCCTGCCGCGCACTTTCGCGTGAAACATCGGCGGCGGCCATGATGTGAATCTGATGGCGGAGATGATCGAAGGCCAGCAGACGATCAAAAAACATCAGTTCAGCGTCGGGTAGTCCGAGGTCGTCCTTCGCGTGCGCGCCAATGTTTTCCAGTTGCCGCACGACGTCGTAGGCAAAGTATCCGACAGCCCCGGCAGTAAACGGGGGCAGTCCGGGCACAGCAGCAAGGTGGTGAGCGCGCAGCGTCTCTTTCACTACTTGAAAAACATTTCCCTCGCGCTTCTGGGCGCGGCCATTGCGTTCCACTTCAACCTTGCCGGCCGAAGCCCGGACGCGCATGTAAGGCCGCGCCCCAAGGAATGTGTAACGCCCGATCTGCTCTCCGCGCTCAATGGACTCGAGCAGAAAGGCGTGCGGCTCTTTCTCTGCGATGGCGAGAAACGCCGAAACGGGCGTCAGCAAGTCCGCCGACACGGACTTCACCACCGGCACCAGCGTGGCTTCCCGGGCCAGCCGGGAGAATTGTTTGAAATCCGGTTGCAGCATGCTTTTCACCAACAGGGCCGAGCGTTCGTGGGCTTTTCATTATAGGGGAAGCGGCGAACTAGAATGTCGGCTGCGCATGTTCGCCGAATTCAAGCCCTACTGGCCGTTACCTTCATGCCGACGTACCGGGAACTTTGGTCACCTTGCCGGGGTCGAGTGCAAGGCTAGAATTAGAAGGTCCATAGACTGAAGTGGTTCCGGACTCCTATGCGTAGCTTGCGTCTCGGCCTGACGGTATCGGCTGTAGTTTGCGCGTTGTTTGGCATGCTTGGCACGCTCGGCGCCGTCGCCCAGAGTGCCCCGGCAGCATGTCCGCCGACGACCGTGCCGGCGGCCGATCAAAACGCGTCCGTGGCAGCCGCTGCGCGAACCTCGAAGAGGCCCGCGGCCCACGCCAAGCGAGTGATCGACGACGACGATCTGGAGCTGCACAAGAGTCCGATTCCCCGGCTCAGCCTGGAAGGCAGCGATAACATCGCCGAAATCGTGGCGGCAGTGAAAAAATACAAGGAATCGCACACGCCGCAGCAGACCGAGGCAGCGTTCCATGACTGGTTTGATGAGACCAACGACGTGTTGACGGCGGCCATCCGGGAGAGCAGCAACCTGCGCGACCTGAGAGAGTCTAACATCAACAACAGCAACGACTTATGTCAGGACAGCGGCGACTGGGAACAATGCCAGCGGCTGCGCCTGGCCGACGCCCGCGGAGCCCGCAGCGACCAGAGCAGGATTCGCAGCGACGGCTTCGTCACGGGACGCATCCAGCAGGCCTTTATGAAAATTCGAAGCGACCTCTTTTTGATTGGGCTGCGTTACGAATGGTTCAAAATCCAGAACGCGAACGGAGTGGGCAGTTTCTGAGGTAAGGCCAGCGAACCACCAATCCAATTGACGGAAGCTCTGTCGCCGTCCAAGATTAGAAAGCGAAATCCAACCAAACCGATGCGGATCAAGTTTTGGGGCGTCCGTGGTTCCACGCCCACGCCACAAGCCGAGAATCTGCGCTACGGGGGTAACACCTCGTGCGTCGAGGTGCGCGTTGGAGAACGCATTTATATTTTCGATTGCGGCACCGGCTTCCGCGTGCTGGGCAACCAACTGAAGCACGAATTCGGCGACCGCCAGTTTCATGCCCATGTTTTCGTTTCGCACTTTCACTGGGACCACATTCAGGGGATGCCATTTTTCCGTCCTTTGTATGACAACCCCGGGGGACATTTTTCGTTTCACTCGTCGAGCCGCATCCGCAGCCTCAAGCAGGTGATGGCGGAGCAGATGGCCGCGCCTTACTTCCCGGTCAACCTCAACGAGATGAAAGCCAAGCAGGAGTTCTTCGACCTCGACAGCGGCAGCGTAAAGCTCGAGGACGGCGTGCAGTTGCAGGCCGCATGGCTGAATCATCCGCAGGGTTGCATGGGATTCCGCCTGGAAACCAAAGAAGGCATTCTGGTCTATGCCACGGATAACGAACCCGGCGACGCCGGATTTGACAAAGCCGTGCGCAAATTAGCCGCGGGCGCGGATGTGCTCATCTACGACGCGCAATATCTGCCCGAAGAATATGAAGCCCGCCGCCGTGGCTGGGGACATAGCCATTGGCGCGAAGCCGTGAACGTGGTCATGGAAAGCGGCGCCAAAGAACTGGTTCTGTTCCATCACGATCCGGAACACACGGACGCCATCGTCGACAAAGTGGTGCAGGAAGCGCGGAATTACTATCCCAAGGTGCGCGCGGCGGCTGAGGGGATGGAAATCAAGCTGTAGGCTGCGTTGCCTTCGATGCCCGCCTCGCCACTGCCTGCCAAAGCTTAAAAGCCTTCTAACCGCAGAAGCGCAAAGGAAAGCCGCAGAGGTCGCAAAGAAAATCGCACGGCGATTTTTCTCCTGGTTTCTTTGCGCCCTCTGCGGCTTTTCTTTGCGATCTCTGCGGTTAAAAGCTTTGGCAGCGGAGTCGTCGCCAATCATTTATCGCAGCACGCGCTATCGCGCCATAACCCAGCGCCCGTCGCGATAACGAATCACCGGCGGCAGGTCCTTTCCCGGCCACTTCATCAGCGTTCCAATCGCCAGTTTGCGCCACGGCTTCGCCAGCGCCGGCATCCTTAGCACGCTCGCGCTCAGGGAGCGAAACCCGCGCAGCGACGAAGCATCCGGCAGTGACGCAACCTCCTGCGCGAGAATTTCTTCGTGGATGTTGTGGCACTCTTCCAGATTACGCAGGCCCAGCGAGTCGGGATGCGAACGGAAACCGCCGATCAGCGCATCGACGGGATAGAGCTTTGCGAAGCGGAAGAATCGCACCCACAATTCAAAGTCGCTGGCGCTGCACCGCGCGTCATCCACGCGGCCGCCGGCGCGCTCCCACAGGCTGCGGCGCCAGAACGTGGACTCCTGTTGGATGTATCGATTCGCGCCGGCCAGGAATCGCCAGCGCGACCACTGCCGCAGGCGCAGAGTTTCCACGGCCATGCCCTCATCGCTGAAGCCCGTGGGGCGCCCGGTGATCCATTCCACTTCCCCGAACGCGCGAAACACACTGCCCACGACGAACAACGACCCCGCATGCAGCAGGTCGGTCGCGCTGATCCATCCCATTGCCCCACCCATCGCATCGCCGGTCGCATCGCCCGAGGTCCGGGCGAAGCCTTTATTGATGGCGTCATACATGCCGCGGTCGGGCTCGCTGAACCAGGCGTGCAACTGCGTTTCATATTTGCGGATGATCTCGACGCTGCCGTCGGTCGAGCCTCCGTCAGCAATTACATACTCCAGATTCGGATAACCCTGGCTCAGCACCGAGCGGATGGCAGCCTCGAGATAGCGCGCCGAGTTGAATACTGGCGTGACCAGCGCAATTTTCGGCCACTCGCCGGAAGTTGCAACCGCATCGTTGACTGAGGGCGATTTGGCCGAAACTGCGTCTGACTCCGAATTGTTTGAGGGTGGGATTACCAAGGCGTGGCATCCCACGCCGCAGCGACAACGTTTTCGGAATCAAAATGAGGCCGAGGCGTCAGCGCAACCGGCGATCCTGTAGCGGGATCGAAGCAGAACATCTGGTACCCATGCTGCCCCAGCCAGCCGAGCACGTCGCCGCTGCTCGTACCCTGATGCTGCAGGGAACGATCAGAAAGTTCGATGAGCAGCACCGGTTTGAACTGCCGCACAGTTTCCTCCGCGCCTCGCAGCGCAGCCATCTCGGCGCCTTCAATATCCATTTTGATCACGTCCACGCGCGCCAGCCCTTCGCCGTAAACGACGTCGTCGAGTCGCTCCGCCTGTACGCGCTCGCGATGATCGAGTGGGGTTTCGTAAGCAAAAGCTCCCAGCGTGTTGTGCCCCGATTTTTCCAACGGCGCGACTGACAGTTCCACGTCCGAGGCGCGATCGGAAACTGCCTTGCGTATGGTGATCACATTGGTCAGCAAATTCAGCTTCACATTCTTTTGCAGGATCTCGAACTCGCGGCCGCTGGGCTCAAGCGCCAGCACCTTCCCTCTCGGACCTACCCGCCGCGCGGCAAATATGGAATAGAGTCCCATGTTCGCCCCGGCATCGATGAAGGTCATCCCGGGTTTGAGGACCCGCTGCAGCAGGAAGAATTCATTGGGCTCATACCGCCCGGTGACGAACACCGAACGGCTGGTCTCATTGCCTGGATATAAAAATAGCTTTGAGCTATCCAGCCACGAGACCGCGAATGGCTGCCGCAGCAACGGCCAAAGCTCTCTACGAAACTGGCTCGCAGAATCGGCGCGCTGGCCCGATCCCAGCACCCATCCCGGAAAAAGCTCGACGACCGGCTTCGCCGCCAGGCGAGGTCCCAGCCAGCCGCTGAGGCTCAGGTTTGCCACGAGTGTTTAGTCCTTAGTCCTTAAGCAGCGACACAAGGCCCGAATTCTTCAGCTCATTCCGCGAAGCCACAAAAACACAGCGCAGTGGATGCCCGTCGCGCACGCACGCCAGATCGTTCGTCCACGCAAAACGAAAATCCTCATGCGCCGGCGGCGTCGCCGGAGCATACACATGCTCGAAACCGGCTCGGTTCAGACCCAATACAACGTAATGCGGCGTCGGCCGGCCCGCAAGCCCGGCCATGGCCTGATTGAAGTCCGTGCTCTCGTCTTCGATGCGAACCACCGGCAGCGTGTGGTCGCTCACCATGGTTTCGAGCAGCAACAAATCTCCGCACACCGCGGCCATGTTACGAATGGACTGCAACGGATTCTCGAGATGATAGAGCAGGCCGTAGGAGAAAACTACGTCAAAGCGTCCGAAGCGCGACAGGTCCTGCTCCACATCGCCGACATGACCTTCGAGTTGCGGATAACGTGTGCGCAAATTCTCGATGTTCTGGGCGCGTCCGTCGACGCACACCACCGAGCAGCCCATCTGCTGCAGGCGAGAGCCCAGATGCCCCACGCCACAACCCAGGTCCAGCGCGCGTTTCCCCGTGAGCGGCAGTCCCAGCGATTCCAGGTGATCCATGCGGGCGGCGTTGAGGGCCAGCGCACCCGGCGTGTCGAACACCTGCACGCCGCCACGCTTGCGCACGTCTTCATTTTCGTAGCGGCGCCGCTTAACCTGCACGGGATATGGAAGTTGTTCCGGCAACGGCACCGCCGATCCGTCGACCTTGCCATCGCGCTTGCCGATAATTTTCTGCAGAAGGCTCATGTGGTTCCGTGTCCGCGCTTGGAATCGCTGGCTTCGCGCAATGGCGCCGCGCTCGGTGTCGTTCGCGGACCAGGACCAAAGACCGCGCGCTTCAACAGCTTCGCCATGCCCAGCGGCCGCGACGAGTGGCGCTTGAAACTTTTCCACAAATGTCGCGGATTGCCCGTGATCGCGCGCGGCGCGAGTTTGTGCGTAGCATCGTCAATCGTATAAATGTAGCGCCACGACAAGCCTTCCTCAAAATCTGCGGGATTGTGTTCGCAAGTGAGCCGGCAATTCAAGATGGCTTCTTCACTCGCCATCATCTCAGCTTTGCCGGGGCCGTAAGTTGTGTGCGAGTAATCGTGATTCTGGTGGATTGCGGTGACCACAGCAGTAGCGTCAAGCACCGGCGCGCCGAGTGACCGCGCTTTCCAAAGCAGCCAGTTGTCCCACCAGAAGCGGCCAATCGCAAGCGGCGGCATCGCGGGATACAGCCCGCGCGAGAACGCGAAATAGTCGATGTTGCGGGCGATCTGCAGGCGGCCTTTCGCGCGCGCAGATTCTTTCAGCTGCGCGGACCAGTTAGTTTCGAAACGAAGCGGCTCGGTAATATCCACGTCGATGCGGCGGCCCACCATCAGAAAGCGCTCGGACCAGGCGGCTGCACGCGTGACGGCGGCGATGAAGTCGTCGAAGAGAATAATGTCAGCATTCACGTAACACAACCACGGACTGCGGCTGATTTGCTGCGCCTGCGCGAACAGATCGCTCACCAGCGGCGTGCCCCACTGATTCTTCTGCACGGTGGGGACGTGCTGCACTCCCAATTCCGCCGCGACTTCGGCGGTACCTTCATCGGTGCCGAACAGAATCACGTCAGGCCGCGGATTTATTCGCGTCCAGCTGGCGATGGCGTTGCGCTGGATGACGGCGATGTGTCCGCGAAAAGCCTTGGGGATGGCGAAGATGGTCAGCGGAGCTGCAGCCGCGCTCATACCAAGCCTTCCCCAATGCCGAGGCCCAGGTAGTCCACGCCGGGCGTGTCGTGGAGAAACTTCACCGCGCGCCAGCAGTCGATCACGGTGCGGGGATCGCCGTTGCGCACCCACTGACCGCCGGGAATCGCGCTGAACTCGGGCCACGACGTGGCCAGCACCACAACGTCGGACTTGGAAATGCATTCGATCGCGGTCGCCGCGAAGCACACGTTCGCGATCGCGGCGGGCGCGGAAACTTTTCCATACGCCGGATCGAACGCCAGAACTTTCACGCCGCGGCTCGCCAGTTCCTTGGTCAGCAGAAAACCGACGGCTTCTTCCACCACATCCGTGCCGGCTTTGTAGGTCAGGCCGAGAATTCCCACCGTCCCTTGCTTCCGATGCTGCACCCGGTGCTGCACCAGATCGGCGAGCCAGATTCCCTGCAAACGGTTGAAGCGGTCGACGGTCTGCGCCAGGTCGGGAGGAACGCCCAACTGCTGGGCCAGTTGCACCAGAGCAAGATTATCCCGCGGAAAACAGGGCCCGCCGTAGCTCACGGCGCCCTTCAAATATTTCGCGCCGATGCGTGTATCGAGACCGAGAGCGGAAGTGATTACGTCGACATTCGTGCCAGGCAAGCGTTCGCAAATGCGCGCCAGCATGTTGGCATAGCTGATCTTTGTGGTGACATAGGTGTTCACAGCAAGTTTGGTAACTTCGGCGTTCACAAACGCCATGCGCGCCACCGACGGTTTGTTCTCGCACACTTGCGCGTAGAGCGCCTGCAGCGTGTCTCCCGCCCGCGCGTCCGATTCGCCGATGAGCAACATGTCAGGATTCAGGAAGTCGCGGATCACGCTGCCCAGCGCGATAAACTCTGGGCTATAGCACAGGCCAAATTCCGCGCCCATTTTCTTGCCGCTAGCTTTCTCGAGCATCTCGCGGACCGGGCCACCAGTCGTGCCTGGCATCACTGTGCTGGTCAGGCAGACGAGATGATATTCGTGTTTCTTCGCGAGGGCGCGGCCAATGGCCTGGCACACCGGCTCCACGTAGCGCAGCGAGAATCCTCCGGCCGGATCGCTGGGGGTCGAGACCACGATAAAAGTAATCTGCGTATCGCGCACCGCCACTTCAATGTCGGAAGTCGCGGTCAACCGTCCTTCACTCTGCGCCAGCATTTCCGCCAGGTCGGGTTCGTGCACTGGAGGCTGGCCCTGGTTGATGGCTTCCACCTTGCGCGCATCTTGATCGACGCCGATGACGAACACGCCCCGCGCAGCCAGGCACGCCGCCAGCGGCGACCCCAGTTTCCCCAACCCGATCACAGATGCCTTCATCATTTATGGTTCCGGCTCGATCTGGCATCGCCACGGAAGCAGGCTGCCCCACCCTTCGCGGTTTTCGAAGGGTGGGAACCACAGCCCGAGACGTTCCGGTTCACGCGTCGATTCAACTCGCCTCTGCCGTCAGGCACAAGTGCCAGCCAAAGTGCCGTTCCATCCAGCGGTACAAACCCTGCGGAGTCCAGCTCCACGGCCAGTCTTTCACGTACTCATACTTGACGTACTCGGCAATGCGATAAGGGAAAATGTGATCGACGAACGCATCGGTCATGCGGAATCCCGAATGCTCGATCAGGGCGCGTCCTTCGCCGCGAGTATACGAATAGGTCACCGGGCATCCGCTTTGCGCCTCGGAATGTTTGGCGATCAGCTCTTTCAGTTTCCAGAATTGTCCTTTGCCGTAGCCCATCAAAATCCAGAACACTTTCCACGAGGGCCGGTAATACACCATGATCTTCACCGTGGTCTTCTCCGCTCCCCCGAGCCGCGCGTACTGCCGCATCTGGTCGACCACCCGCTCGGGATGCGGCGTGTGATGGATCACTCCGAACGAATAAATAAGATCGTAGGGCTCGACCGGGACAAACGAAGCCAGCTCTTCGGCACTGCCATTGTAGAAGGTGACGTTATTACTCAACCCAAAAACGTCGACGCGCTTGCGCGCCACCTCGATCGACTGCGCCGACAAATCCACCGCCGTGACCTGCGCCCCGTGCCGCGCGAAGTTGACGGTATCGGTGCCAATGCCGCATCCAATCTCAAGCACGCGCTTCCCGCGCCAGCGCTCAAATTCCGCAAATCGCGGAATGTGCGGCTCCACAAAATATTTCCGCGCCTCCACTTCGTCGAAATATTCGCGCGTCCCCACCGGCTTGGGCGAATGCCGGATGTTGCACGGCCGCTGGTCCCAGTAACTGCGAACCTGTTCGACCGTAACCTGGGAGAAATCAGACATGGGCGTTGTGGTTATTGTAAACGTCGGACGGCACTGCGCTGCTCGGGCGCAGATTATCGAATGAGTTTCCGGGCAAGGATCCTCGAGTCTATCGAAGTTTAGCTACCAGGTTTGCCATTTGGAGATTCCCAGGCGAGAAAATTCCCTATTTGTCTTGACATTAAAGCGCTAGCTGTTCGATTCTGGCATAGTCTAGCTATGGCAGCGACCGTTCGGATAGGAGGCATGCCTTGCATCGAGACGAGATTCCGCCCGGAACTCTTTATCTTCTGATTTTGAAGACGCTTGCACATGCTGGTGAGATGCACGGCTATGAGATCGCAGACTCTATCCAGAGGATCTCTGATGACGTTCTGCAGGTGGAAGAAGGGTCGTTATATCCGGCCCTTCAGCGGATGCTGATCAAAGGCTGGGTGAAGGCCAAGTGGGGAACTACGGCTGGAAACCGCCGGGCTCGGTATTACCAGCTTACAGGAGCGGGCCGCAAACAATTGGAAACAGAACTGTCCCAGTTTGAGCGGGTCATCGGAGCCATCACCCGTGTGATTCAGACAGCTTGAGAGGCGATCTCCATGGATTGGCTGAAGGAAATTTTAAGACGGCTTTGGATGCTCATGCGTCGCCAGAAGTTTGACGCAGACCTCGAAGAAGAAATGCGTCTGCACCTGGAACTCAGAGAGCAGGAACAGGTGCGGGTAGGGCTAACGCCAGAGGACGCCCGTTATGCAGCCTTACGTCGATTTGGGAATGCGACCCTGTTGAAGGAGGAAAGTTATATGGCGTGGAGATGGGACTGGTTGGAAAGTTTCGTCCAGGACGCCGCTTACGGCAGCCGCGCCATGTTGCGCAGCCCGGCACTCACCATTGTCGCACTGCTCTCGCTCGCTTTAGGCATCGGCGCAAATACCGCCATCTTCAGCCTGCTCGACGCCGTCATGCTGCGCTCCTTACCCGTAAAGGATCCCGCTCAACTCATTTTGCTGGGCAAAGGCACCGCTTCCGGCATCACCGACGACTTCGCCAGAACGCAACTCTACTCCTACCCGTTCTACCAGCGAATGCGGGGAGACAATCATGTCTTTTCCGACACTGCCGCCATCTGCAGCATGACGAATGGTGTCCATGGCTACGTCGACGGAAGAAATGAATCAGAACCGATGAACGTCCAGCTCGTCTCCGGAACATACTTCGGCACCCTCGGAGTGAGCGCCTTTATCGGGCGCACCTTGAATGATGGCGACGATAATTCGGAAGGCGATCACCCTGTCGCAGTCATCAGCTATGCCTGGTGGAAACGCAGCCTCGCCCGGGACCCCCACGTCCTGGACCGCAAACTCAGACTCGGCGCCACCACCTACAACATCATCGGCGTTGCCCCGCCTGAATTCTTCGGTACCAAGGTCGGCGAAGCGCCGGATATGTGGGTTCCGCTCTCCATGATCGAGGCGGTCCCTCCAAACTTCGGCGGATATAAGGACAACTTCTCGGAATCGCTCTTGATCATGGGCCGTCTCAAGCCCGGAATCTCAATCCCCGAGGCCACATCGAATGTAAATCTACTCTTCCGGCAAATCCTGCTGGGATTTCCCGATGCCAAGCTTAGTCAGGAAAATCTGCAAAAGCTAGATAAGACGAAAGTCCTGTTGACGCCAATGGCCACGGGCCTTTCCTCGCTTCGCCACCAATTTTCAGAACCACTCCAGATCCTGATGGCAGTGGTGGCTCTTGTCCTGCTCATCGCCTGCGCCAACATTGCCAACCTGCTCCTTGCCCGATCGACCGCGCGCGCTCGGGAGCTGGCTGTCCGCCAGGCGCTCGGTGCCCGGCGTTCACGCATCATCCGTCAGCTTCTGACTGAAAGCCTGCTCCTTGCTCTCACCGGCGGCCTGCTTGGCGTCGTGCTGGCGTCCGTCGCCAATCGCATTCTCTTACGCATGGTTTCGGGCGGACTCGACCCGATACCTCTCGATGTCTCCCTTGATACGCGGCTACTGCTGTTTACGCTGGCGGTGACGATCGCTACCGCGTTGATCTTTGGCGCCATTCCTGCCTTTCGCGCCACGCGGCTGCAGCTTACCGACACACTTAAGGCCGGCCGCGGTTCCCAGGGCGCAAGCGGGAGGAATCCGCTCGCCAAAGCCCTCGTCATTTCACAGGTCGCGCTCTCACTCGTCCTCATGGTAGGAGCCGGACTCTTTCTTCGCAGTCTCGTCAATCTGAACAATGTCGACACTGGCTTCAACAAAGAAAACGTCCTGCGCCTCAACATCGACTCAAGCTCTGCCGGATATACCGCCGGCGAGCCGCGAGACCTCGCACTCTTTCAGCAGGTTGAAGAGCGGGTCAGCGCTCTCCCAAACGTGAAGGCCGCCAGCTTCTCGGCATTCACCTTCAACGAGGGCAGCTGGAACTCGAGTGTCGTCGTGCCGGGAATGAATATCGACGACAACATCAACGTCATGCACAATGTTGTTGGCGTCGGCTATCTCGCGGCCATGCAAATCCCGCTGCTCGCGGGTCGCAATTTCTTACCTTCTGACACGAGCACCTCGCTGCCTGTCGCGATCATCAGCGAGCATACGGCCAAGACTCTCTTTCCGCCCGGCAACCCGATCGGGCATCACTATTACGTGGGCGATAACAAGCCAGAAGACGAAGTCACCGTGATCGGCGTAGCGAAGGACGTCAAGTTTGCTGATCTTGCCGAAGAACCTGTAAACCTCGATTACTTCCCATACACTCAGCATCCATGGGACTTCGGCGACTTCGAAGTCCGCTACACTGGCGACTTCGCTCCCGTCGCCGCTGCCGTCCGGCAGACCATCCACTCGATTGACCGGAACCTGCCCATCAGCCGCGTGACCACACTCGACGAGCAGGTCGGACGCTCAATCACCAATCAGCGTCTCGTCGCCCAGCTCTCCGCCTTTTTCGGACTGCTGGCGGTTTTTCTATCCTGCATCGGTATCTATGGCGTAATGTCCTACGTCGTTACGAGACGAACGAATGAAATCGGCATCCGCATGGCGCTGGGGGCCGGGCGCTCCAATATGCTCTGGACGGTTCTACGCGAGATCCTGATACTGGTCTCGATCGGTGTTGTCATCGGCATACCCGTCGCGTTGGCCGGCGATCGCATGGTCTCCAATATGCTTTTCGGACTCAGGCCGACCGACCCTCTCACGCTCGTCAGCGCAACCGTCATATTGCTGATCGTCGCGGCGATCGCAGGCTACTTGCCGGCGCGAAGGGCTTCCCTGGTAGACCCTATGGTGGCCTTGCGCTATGAGTAGCACCCCTCCCTTGCTTCTGCCCACCCCGCCTCATATACTTCTGAACGTTTGCCCGCCCACTCCGGGAACTCATCCCGGCGCCGGCTCGCATCCCCGACGCCATTATTCCGGAGATTTATTTTATGAGTACTGTGTCCGCTCCGCCGCCGTCCGCCAACGAAGCCAATCCCTGGGAATCGCAACGGGCGCGCTTCGACCTGGCTGCCCAGAAGCTCAACCTTGATGAGGGCTTGTGGCGGGTGCTGCGCTATCCCAATCGCGAGCTGATCGTGCACATCCCCGTCTCCATGGACGACGGCCATCTCGAAGTCTTCACCGGATTCCGCGTACAGCATTCGATCGCACGCGGCCCCAGCAAGGGCGGAATCCGCTACGCGCCCGACGTCACGCTCGACGAAGTTCGCGCTCTCGCTGCCTGGATGACCTGGAAGTGCGCCGTCGTGAACATTCCCTTCGGCGGCGCAAAGGGCGGAGTGATTTGCGATCCCCACAAAATGTCCATGGGTGAACTGGAGCGCATGACGCGCCGCTACACCGCCGAGCTCATCGAATTCATCGGCCCAGAAAAAGATGTCCCGGCGCCCGACGTCAACACCAACGAGCAAACCATGGCATGGATGATGGATACCTATTCCATGCACATGCGCCAGACTGTGACCGCAGTAGTGACCGGAAAGCCCATCAACATTGGCGGATCGCGCGGCCGCCGCGAAGCCACCGGGCGCGGCATCATGATCGTCTGCGATGAAGCCATCCGCAAACTCGGCCTGCAACGCGAGCGCAGCCGCGTGATCGTGCAGGGCTTCGGCAACGTCGGCTCGAACGCCGCGCTGCTGATGCACGAGGCGGGCTACAAAGTCATCGGCATCGCCGAAGTCGGCGGCGGATTGCTCAACACCAACGGCATCGACTTGAAAGCGCTCACCGAGTTCCGCCAGAAAAATGGAACCGTCCACGGCTTCCCCGGAGCCGAGAAGGCCGCTACCGAAGACCTGCTCACCACGGAGTGCGAAATTCTTATTCCCGCGGCCACGGAAAACGTCATCACCAGCCGCAACGTGAATCGCGTGAAATGCCGCATCCTGGCCGAGGGCGCGAACGGACCCACCACCTCCGCCGCCGACGACATCCTCACCGACAAGGGAGTCTTCGTGATCCCCGACATTCTCGCCAACGCCGGCGGCGTGACCACTTCCTATTTCGAGTGGGTGCAGGACCGCCAGGGCTACTTCTGGAAAGAGTCGGTGGTCAATGAACAACTGGAAAGCATCATGGTATCGTCGTTTGAAGATGTGGTCCGTTATGCGGAAACGCACCACGTCAACAACCGCATCGCGGCCTACATGCTGGCGATTGATCGCGTGGCTTACACCATTCGCCAGCGGGGAATTTACGCGTAAGCATTACCGAGTTAGAACCGAAGGAGAACCAATGAAGCCGATCGAAAAAAAGCTAATGGCGCAGATTGCAGTTCTAGTCTTTGCTCTGTCGCTGGTGGGCAGCGCCGGCGCCGCGCAAACCAACGAGCCCGGAAGCAAGCCCGAGATCGCCTCTGCCGCTTCCGGAAGCATGCAGGCGGGTTCTGCGATGAAGGGGCCATCCAAGACCGACAAGCTCGACATCAACACGGCGACGAAAGATCAGCTCAAGGCGCTGCCGGGAATCGGCGACGCCTATTCGCAGAAGATCATCGACGGCCGTCCCTACCGCACCAAGCTCGATCTGGTGCAGAAGAAAATTATCCCCCAAGCCACCTACGACAAAATCAAAGACTCGATCATCGCCAAGCAAGCAAAGCCGGGAGCGATGGCGCCAGCGCCGAAATAGGCGAAACGCGAACCTCTTCACCGGAGCGCCCTTCGCCTTGCCCGATGTCATCCCGAACGGGGCCGAAGGCCCGGTGAGGGACCCTACGATGCTTGTGAAGTGGCATGAGCGCCGGCGGGTACTGTCACGGGTGCGAGCGCCAGAGGCAGTCCTCTCAACTGCAGTTATGACCTAGACAGTCGTAAGGTCCGTCACCCGCCTTCGGCGCGTTCGGGATGACATCGGCTTTAGTTGAAACATCTCCGTGGTGAAAACTCGTCGTCCAACCCCGGTCCTTCCGTCACATTGCGTTCCCCACTCCCGTGGAGGATAATCAACTGATCCTCCGGCCGATCCCGGGAACCACCCAGCAGTGTGAATCTGCCTAACTCCATCACGCTGATCCGCATCGCCAGCATTCCTCTGCTGATCTGGATTATTTCCAGCAGCCACTTCAGCAGTGTGAATGGCGAAAAGGAATTGCTGGCCTCGGCCGTGTTCATCGCCGCCGCCTGCACCGACGGCATTGACGGTTACCTGGCCCGCAAACGCGGACAGATTACTACCACCGGAATTCTGCTCGATCCCCTGGCCGACAAACTCCTGATCGCAGCGATGTTTGTCACGCTGGTGCAATTCAATCCCAGCCTGGTTCCCGCGTGGGTCGCGGTGATCATCATCGGCCGCGAATTTCTGGTGAGCGGCCTGCGCTCCATTGCTGCGTCCGAGGGCTTCACGATTGAAGCCAGCGAACTCGGCAAGTTCAAAATGGTGGTACAGATTGTTTCCGCGGTCGCGGTCATTCTCGATCACCGCTGGCCAGTGTGGCCGGTCTACGGCCCCTACGTTTTCCCCATTCACTGGATCGCTTTCGCGGCGATCTGGTTCATGGTGTGCGTTTCGCTGGTGTCGGCCATCGATTACTTTGTTGCATTCTGGTCGAAGATCGACCAGCGCGTGGTGAAGCGCCGCCGCCGGGCCTTCATTCTCAGCCGGCGCAGAAAACCCGTGCCGCCGCCCCAGGCTGATCGCGATGTCGCTGCTACCCCGTAGCTCGCCCGCTGTCTCCATCGAGTCTTCCGCCTCAGGCGCGGAGTTTTCTGCTGCCGAGCGAACTCAATTGCTCACCGTCGCTCACCAGGCGATCCTCTCTTCGCTCGAACAACGCCATCTCCCGTTCGACCCGCCCAGCGTCCATCTCGCCGAACCGCGTGGGGTTTTCACTTCCCTTTATTTGCGGGGAGGGTTGCGCGGCTGTGTGGGCTACGTGTTTCCGACCACCCCGCTCTATCGTGCCGTGGCGGAAACGGCGTGCGCCGCCGCCTTTGAAGACAATCGTTTCGAACCCGTGAAACTCGACGAGGCGCCCAGCCTGCAGATCGAACTAAGCGTCCTCTCGCCTCCCCGCCCCATTCTCGCCGACGCTATTGAGGTAGGCCGTCACGGCTTGCTGATCAGCGCACCGGGCCAGCGCGGACTCCTCCTGCCCCAGGTTCCGGTCGAGCGCAGCTGGAACCGCATCACCTTCCTCGAACAGACCTGCCGCAAAGCCGGCCTTCCTCTCGACGCCTGGCAAAAAGGCGCAACCCTCGAAGCCTTCACCGCAGAAGTGTTCGGCGAAAGTGACCAGCCCTGAAAAAACAAATGCCGGAAACGGTTTCCCGTTCCCGGCTGCTGAAAGCTCTGGCCACTAACCACTGCTTCTCTATTGCATCCGATTTTTGTTGTGCACCCGCTCGATCACATCCGATCTATCGCACCGAGTCGGTGGCACCGGGTCTATTGAACTGCTCTACTGCACCTGGTCCGCTTCCACGCCGTCGCCGGCGTACACATCTTCCAGCGCGAAAATAATCATTCCAGTTGAGGTCGTGGGGGTCACGCTGAGAACAAGAATTTCACCCACCGAACGCCGCGGCAGATCGCGTACGTGAATCACTGGCCCGTTCGATTTGGTAAACAGGTGCGGATCCACCGAAGGAGTTTTCAGCTGCGAATCTTCGGCGAGCGCCGCCTTGAATGAGAGAGAATCCACGGGATCTTTCAAGTCGGCGTCGTAGGACCGCACCGCCCGAAAATAATCCCCCACTTTCACGCCCTGGTTTGCTCCCACATTCATGTAGACCTTGTGGCCGGTTCCCAGTTCGGAATCGAAATCCTTGCCCATTACAATGCGGCCCGAGAGCTTGTTGCTGGCCGGCAGGAAGCGGTCGAACTTGATCGGCCCACGGAAGTTGAAGGTCGCCTTTTCCGTGAACGGAATCGCCGTGTCGCCGGGATTAATGCCGTCGCAGGAATACTCGATCTTTCCGATCGCGGTTCGGCTGCGCGTATCGATGATTCGCACCCGGCCAACGTCCTCGTAGGGCTGCCCGGTTTCCTTCAGTAGTTTTTTCTGCCCGGGATAAATCTCGTACTCGTTGGCATCGCGCAAAGCGCGAATGATTTCATATTCGGCGCCCGCGGTGTATCCCGATCCCTGCAGGTACACCATGTCGCCCTTCGCAAACTTTGTCGTGGTGGGCGTTTCCAGGCCCCCGGAAATGAAGTTGGCGTCCGGCAAGGTCTGTTTGCTGATAAATCCTGCGCAATAAACGTCCGCATAGGTGGGCGTTGGCACGCGCTCAATGGGAAAGCTGGTCGACGTCGGGACGGTGCCCTGCGGGGCGTCGGTGGCGCTGCTATCGCTGCCCGATTGGGCCCAGGCGGCAGTGGCGACGAGCAGCACTAACAGTAATGTTTTCTTCATGTTACCTCCGGAACGACGCCTCCAGAGCGCCGGTTCCTACTTGCCAGTCCAGCTAAGTGCCAGAAAGGAAAGCCCTCAGCCGGAAGGTAACAACAGGGTAAGGGTGGGTCAAGGTTACGACGGTGTTAGCCAATTCGGGGCGAAAGTTTTTGGCCTCTACTGCGAATCGGTTGTTGCATATGCGTTTAAGCCCCTGTAATAATTCGCCGTCATATTTCGCGTACACTCAACTGGCTCCATGATCTCTTCCCCAACCGCCTTTACACCTCGATTGCTTCCTTTGCGGCTGCCGCGGGTTTGTGTGGCTGTTATCGGCTCGGACCCCGCGGAAATGGTGGAGAAGGCGGAGGCTCTTGTTCGAGATAACTCCTTTCTGGAGTTCAGATTGGACTACCTTTCGAAGCCCAGCCTGGCGCTTCCCAAAGTGAAGCGCTTTATCGAATCCCACCCCGGAACGGTAGTGATCGCCACTTGCCGCCGCGTGGCCAATGGAGGCAAGTTCCATGGTTCCATGGCGTCGCAGCTTGAGGTTTTGTCGAAAGCCGCGGCCGCAGGCTGCCAGATGATCGATATCGACCTGCAGACAGCCAGCCAGGTTAAGCCCGGACAGTTACAGAAGTTGCGCGGCCGGGCCGCTATGATCTTGTCTTTCCACGACTTCCGCGGCACCAAGAAGCTGGACGAGACCCTCGAAAAGATGCTGCCGATCCCCGCTGATTTCTACAAAATCGCCAGCACCGCCACCACTCTCTCCGACAATGTCACCATGATCAAGTTCCTGTCTCGCGAGAGCGACAAGCACTCCATGGTCTGTATGAGTATGGGAGAACAGGGGTTTATCAGCCGCGTGCTGGGCGTGCGGGCAGGCAGCGTCTTTACCTTCGCCTCGGCCATTGCAGGCGAAGAGACCGCTCCCGGACAGGTTACCGCGCAGGAACTGCGCAATATGTACCGCATCGAGCAGGTTGACCCTGCTACGCGCGTGTATGGCGTGGCTGGCGACCCTGTGGCGCATTCGCTGTCTCCAGCCATCATGAATGCGGCCTTTCGCCGGGAGAACGTCAACGCCGTGTACCTGGCTTTGCATGCCAAAACCATCAAAGACCTGATTACCTGCGTGCGGGAGATCCCGATTCACGGCCTCAGCGTCACCATGCCGTACAAGCAGGCGATTCTGCCCTACCTCGACAACACGGACACCCACACCACCAAGGTTGGCGCCTGCAATACCGTGGTACGCGCGCAGGACGGTAAACTCTACGGCTTCAACACGGATACGGCCGGGGTGGTACGTCCTTTGGAACGGCGCCTGAGCACCCTCGATGGTGCAAGAATCCTCGTCCTGGGAGCCGGCGGAGCGGCACGCGCGGCAGTTTTTGGGCTGAAGGAGCGCGGGGCGGAGGTTTACATCCTGAACCGGAGTGCGGCTCCAGCGCAAAAACTGGCCCGGCAGGCGCGGGCGCGGTCGATTAAACGTGCGGATATGAAGAAGTTAGCCTTCGACGTGATCATCAATGCGACTCCGGTCGGCATGGGAAATTCGCACGAATCGCCGTTGCAGGAAAAAGAGATCAATGCTCGCTATGTCTTTGATATGATTTATGATCCGGGCGAGACCCGCTTTCTGAAATTGGCCAAAGAGCGGGGCGCGCAGGTGATTCCGGGGATCGAAATGTTCGTGCAGCAGGCAGCGCGGCAGTTTGAGATCTGGACTGGGAAGCCAGCCCCTGGGGACGAAATGCTCCGAGTGGTGCTGCTGGCCCTGCAGGAGCGAGCAACCAGGGGCGCCGCAGCTAAATAAGCGCAATGCGATGCTTTCCGAAAGGAAATAGTTGCTTTTTGCAAGGTTCCCGAAGTAATATGAAAGAGGAGGCTGAGATTGTAACTAGCCTCTGGTTTTAGTCCAGTACCGCCCGTCCAAACTTCCAAAGAGCTATTTCAACAGCTTGTTTTGACACGAGAGGTGGCTCGGTCCGCCTCCGTTCCCGGTTTCGGAGAGTTCAAATATGGCGTGGTACGCGTACTGCCTCACGGAGCATCAAACCCTTCCCAATGGAACCCGCACCCGCCGCCCTTTCCTGTTAGAGGGCGTTCAAGGGGTGAATGGAGCCGCAGTTCTGAGTTATCCCAGTGGCGAATTCGCGGTGATTGTGAGCGAATTTGACCACACAGCCGGCGAACTCGATCAGAAGACCGCGATCGAGCACGCGCGCGTGGTCAGTTCGTGTTTCCGCAACTCCACGGTACTTCCGTTCCGTTTTGGCACCGTTTTTGAGAGCGACGACGCACTGCGGCAAGCGGTTCGCGTGAACCGGCGTGCTTTTGGGTTGAGCGTCGCCCGGCTGCGCGGTAAGTCTGAAATGCACATCAAGCTGGTGGTGCGCGACGGTTCGTTGCGGGAGGCCATGATCGACATCGAACTGCCGGATACGGTCGGCGGCGACTACCTGTCGAAATTGAAGGTGAAGGCTTCGCGCGAACGCGAGCGCCAGACCAAAGCCCGGGCGCTTTCGGTGCAGGTGCACAAGCTGTTCAACCCGCTGGAAGAAGAAGTGAGCTGCAAGAAGGTTGCGCCGGAAGGCATGCTCATCGACATCGCCCACCTGATCGACTCCAAGAGCGTGGAAAAATACCAGAACCGCTATACCACCGCCGCCAAGCAGTTGAAGAACTGCGAAGTAGCGATCAGCGGTCCGTGGCCGCCGTATCACTTCCTGCCCGGGAAGCTGCGTACCGTGGCCGGAAACAGCTAACCCGAAGCAAGAGCTTACACATTGCCATTCGACCCCTGACTGCCGTCAGGGGTTTGGTTTTTTTGGGCGAAGTCGGAAAGAGCTGAAGAATTAAAGACCCACACTAGCGCAGAGGACGCGCTAGTGTGGGCCACCGAGGCATTAGGGAGCTGGCGTCAAAAAGACCCCACTTCTCGCGCAAAGGACGCGAGAGAAATGGGGCACCCTCACGTGTGGCAGCAGCGGGCCGAGTCTAAGAAAGTTCCGCATCCCCGCCCTTAGGCCCTGACCGGCCAAAACCCGCCAGGGGCTTGGCTTTTGGGTGAAGCGAGCCAGCCTCGGAAACCGCTTGCACCCTTCCGTGTGCAACGAATGTGCATTGTTCTGCACTTCCCTCTTTTTACTCAAGTCGGGCCGCGATCGGCCAGGCTGTGGGTAAAAGCTGTTAACTCCCTGCCAGTCATTCACTTATTGGCACTGGTTGCGCTGAGTGCGGAGGGAGAAATCCGGGCTCCGATTTGGTGCGAGAAGTGCTTCTTCTCTCAGTAATAAAAGAGGCCGCACAAAAAGTGACCTTCACTCTCTTCCAATGCGTTAAACATTTCCCAAATAGCCGTTCCGGCTGGCGGAACGGTCTCATGCATCGCCTTTCCTGACATCACCTTCCATTGCCTCTTTAGACTGTGGCCCCAGAAATGGGGCCACTTTTGTTTTTGAGCGCCGCCATAACGCTCATGGAGGAATTCTCCTGGCTACGCAGTCGTCTTTAGATCGAGTTCCCAGGTCTCCGCCGTAAGATCCTTTCCAAAGCTGTGATGCTTTTCTTCGTGCACGACCTGGAAGCCTGCCTTTTTGTAAATGTGTCGTGCCGCGTGGAGAATCCTCTGGGTCCACAGGGTCATCCTTTGGTAGCCTGCCTGCCGCGCGAATCCGATACATTCCTCCACCAGCCGTTGGCCAATGCCCAGTCCGCGCGCTTGCCGTTCCACGTGCAACAGCCGCAGTTTTGCAATCTGGTCCGATGCCCGGGCAACGAAAACGGCGCCAACCCTTTCTCCATCCTTTTCAGCCACCCAGGCGCGTTCGCGATTGGGATCGTAATTCTTGATGAATTGCGCCACAACTTCGGCGGCCAGCGCCTCGTAGGTTCCATCCCACCCATATTCGTCGGCATAGAGAATGGCCTGGCGATGGACGATCCAGCCCATATCGCCCGGCTGATGCGGCCGCAGCAAATAGGAGGTTTTCGCTTCCGCTGTGTCGCCCAGGAGCCTGCGAACCGTCTGCACCGAGTCCACCAGTTGCTTCCGCCCGGCGGGCGACAGGTCTTCGAGCATGGCGGCCACATCCCGGTTCGAGCGCGCGTCAAGGGGGCCAAAGGCGCTCCGCCCCTTGCGGGTCAGCGACAGGAATCTCTGACGTTCGTCGGTCTTGGAGCGCTCGCGTGTGACGAACTTCCGGCGTTCGAAATCGCGCAGGATGCGGCTCAAATAACCGGCATCGAGCGCGAGCTCCTTGCGGATGTCGGTGGCGGTGGGCTGCCGACGATTCGCCAGCTCATAGAGTACGCGGGCCTCGGCAAGAGAGAACGGGCTGCTGGCCATTCCATCCAGCACGCCAATCTTGCGGGTATAGAAGCGATTGAACGCGCGAATTGCGTTCACCTGTTTGGGGATGCCAGACTCCGCCATGGACGCCTCCTATGAAGTTGACAATAGCATATATATATTTGCTGTAGTCAACTATATGGGACGGAAAAGGAACCGTGTGCAGGGGCCTCTGCTTGATTCCAACACCACCACCTTCGACCGGCGCGCCGGGCTGGCGCGACCCCTGTTTCGTCCTTGAGGCCTAGTCGGATACACTGTCCAGCGACCATGCTAAAGACACGGTGTTACCTCTGTTTACTCCTGATGATGTGCTGCGGCCTGCTTGTTGCTGCGAGCGCAGGCTACGCCCAGAGCCAGCCCCAATCGGGTTCCGCTTCGAGTGTGCCGGCGATGTTTTCCCGGCCGCGCCACGAAAGTCTTCCGCCGCAACTGCTGGAGGAACTGACAGCCATCAAGTCGGCGGCGCTGGCGGATGATTATGCCTACCGCCAGCTCGCCCATCTCACGGAGAACATCGGCCCGCGCCCAACCGGATCTGTGCAGGCTGAGGCCGCGGTGGACTACGTGGCCGCGGAGTTGCGCCAGCTGGGGCTGGACGTACAACTCGAAGAAGTGAAGGTGCCGCATTGGGTGCGTGGCGCGGAAACGGCGGAGCTGGTCGAATATTCCGGCCAGGCGAAGGGCACGGGGCAGAAGATTGTGCTCACGGCGCTGGGCGGAAGCTCGGCGACACCGGCCTTGGGAATCACTGCGGACGTAGTGGTGGTCAGCGACTTCGACCAGTTCAAGGCTTTAGGACGCGCGGGGGTTGCCGGAAAGATCGTGCTGTTCAATGAACTGTTCGACAAGCAGAAAGCGGCGGCTGGCATGGCGTTCGCCGCGTACGGCGAAGCGGTGCGCTACCGGGCCACCGGTCCGAAAATGGTGGCTGACTGGGGTGGGGCGGCCTGCCTGGTGCGATCGGTGGGCAACGCGGATTATCGGCTTCCGCACACCGGGTTCAGCATTCCAGCGGGGATTCCCGCGGGCGCAGTCACGGCTGAGGACGCCACTCTGATCGCGGATCTCGCCGCGGAAGGCAAGGTGCGCATGCACCTCACGCTCACTCCGCAGCAACTGCCTGACACCACCAGCCATAACGTGATCGCCGACATCAAGGGCAGCGAGCATCCCGAGCAGATTGTTGTGGTGTCCGGACACCTCGACTCCTGGGACCTGGGCACGGGCGCCATCGACGACGGCGCCGGCGTGGTGATTGCCATGGAGACGGCGGAGCTGCTGCAGCGGCTGCATCTGCGGCCCAAGCGGACGATCCGCGTGATTGCCTGGATGGACGAGGAGACCGGCGGCTCCGGCAGCAGGGCTTACACCAAGGATCATTCCGCGGAGTTTGCGAAGTATGTGGCGGCGATCGAAAGCGATTCCGGAGCGGCGCATCCGCTCGGATTCGAAGCAAAGATCAGTCACGCGGACGCGGAAATGCTTGAACCGGTTATGGACGTTCTGCAAAGCATTGGAGCCAACGCGCTGCAGGAATCGAGCTACGCACCGGGCGCGGATATATCCGACATGTCAGAACAGGGCGTTCCCGCGCTGGGCCTGTTGCAGGACGGACGCACCTACTTCAATTATCACCACACTGCGGCCGACACTCTGGACAAAGTAGTTCCTGCGGAGCTGCGGGAGAATGCGGCGGCAATGGCGGTGATCGGTTATGCGCTGGCGAATATGAAGGAGCCGCTGCCGCGGTAGGACGGGCTTCGGGCTCCGGGGCCGCAGTGCTGCGGATAGCTTTGTCATCCCGAACGCGCCGAAGGCGGGTGAGGAACCTTACGACGGACAATGCCGTTTCTGCCGCAAACGGGACCTGCGTTGCTGCTCGCAGCGTGATGGTCCCGCCCACTCCCATGCCGCTTCGCGCTTTTCGTAAGGTCCCTCACCGCGCCTTCGGCCCGGTTCGGGATGACATCATCTCTGCTACATCCTCGGCTGCATCTCTGTTACATCCTCATCTGTATTTAGGAGTCAACGGGCCTTGCCAGCACTGCCCGACTTGATGGCGCCCAGAAGTTTTTCGACGCTGTCCTCAGTGATCGCTCGCACGACGTCTTCGGCGCTCGCGCCCCCTTGGGCGGCCCCTTGTCCATGGACGGGGGCGACGTTTGAAAAGGTTCCATCCGCCCACAGCGTGAACGTCAACTTTACTTGCGTGTTGATGCCCTGCTTGGCTACTTGTACGACTTGGCCCGAGATGGTGAAGCCACTCTTCGCCGGAGTGACTCCCTCGACCTTTACGGGCGTGAAGCCATCCTTCTTCTTGACTGTGTTCCAGGCTTCGTCACCCATGGCGTCGGGTAGAGTCTGGCGCTGCTTCGCGTCAAGGGTCTTTGCGGCGGTCCAGGGTCCCAAGGCTATGTCCATGATTGGTTTCTTTATCCTTTCCGGCTCCGTCATCCTTCCCGGCTCCGTCATCCTTCCCGGCTCCGTCGGTATGTTATACGGGAATCTTTCAAAACAGCCCAGTACCGAATTTCAAGCTGCACCATGACCCATCCTCTGGAGCGGTTGACGCATCTCAATTTTGGCGCTTATGATCTTCGTTTGGCCTTATTGACAGGGACGCCTCCGGGAGGAGGCGTCCCAACCAGTTTGAAGTCGGATTAATTCCGGGTGATGCAGTTTTGACAACCCAAGTTTGACGTGACCTATGGATAAGAAGAAGTTGGAAGCATTCAAGAAGAGGTTGGAGACGCGGCAGCAGGATTTGCGCCGCACCGTGAACCGCACGCAAAAAGACGGGCGCTCGGCGGACGAGGATACGGCCCAGGACATTGCCGACCGCGCCGCCAGTTCCTACACCAAAGAGTTTCTGTTCAGCCAGAGCAACAACGAGCGGCAGCTTCTGCAGATGGTGGAGAAGGCGCTGCTCCGCATTCGAGAAGGCAGCTTCGGCGAGTGCATCCACTGCGGCAAGGAAATCAACGCCAAGCGGCTGGAGGCTGTGCCCTGGGCGCGCCACTGCATCGAGTGCCAGGAGAAACTTGAACAGGGATTGCTGGAGGAAGCTCCGCGGTAGGGACAGGTTTGTAGCGAGCAACGCCGCCGCTGGCTCGGCGGCGTTTTGCTTTCGTGAACTTGTCATCCTGAGCAAAGCGAAGGACCTATGCAATGCTGCGCCTCAGCGGCGGCAAGTTGCATAGGTCCTTCGTCCCGCAAAAAGCGCGGGCCTCAGGATGACAACCTGGTTGGGGTCCAAGGCGGTATCGGGAATATTTTGACGCCCGCATTTTTAGCCTGTTAGACTGTTAGATTGTCATCCTAATTCCACCCGCCATCGTTAGTAGAAGGGAAGTCCGTGCGCGCAGAGACCCGCCATCAACTTAAACAAGACGCGTTCAGCCGCGTCACAATTGCCACTGCCGAGAGGACCGCACATTGGACGGTGGAACACAGGTCCACGGTCACCATCGTCGGCATCGTAGTCGCCGTGGTTTTGGGCGCGGTGCTGGGCGGGTGGTATTACCTGACGACCCAGGACGAAAAGGCCAGCTTCGATTTTGCCCAGGCCGTCCGAACCATGAACGCGCAACTGCGGCCAGCCGGGTCGCCGGCGCAGCCGGATGTGCCATCGTTCACTTCCGCGAAAGAACGCGCGGAAGCCGCGCACAAAGAGTTTCAGGCGATCGCCGACAAATATCCGCATACCCGCACTGCCGATATGGCTCACTACTTTCTGGGAGTGACGGCCGAGGATGCGGGTGACAACGCGGCTGCGGAGCGCGATCTGAAGCAAGTCGCTTCTGCCGGGAACGGCGAACTGGCTTCCATGGCCAAGCTCGCGCTGGCGTCACTTTACGGCGACACTAACCGCGTCAAAGAAGCGGTCGCACTGTATCAGGAGTTGATGAAGAAGCCCACAAAAACGGTGAGTAAAGTCACCGCCCAGTTGCAGCTTGCCGATCTTTACGAAGCCTCGAACCAGCCTCTTGACGCCAAGCGGACTTACGAAGAGATCAAGAAAGAAAATCCCACAGGCGAAGCGGCGCAGCTGGCCACGCAGAAATTGGCGGACCTGAAGTAGCAAAAGCTTTTAACCGCAGAGAGCACAGAGGAAAGCCGCAGAGGCCGCAAAGCAAACCAGATTTTCTTTGCGGCCTCTGCGGCGTTTCTTTGCGACCTCCGCGGTTAAAAGCTTTGGATTCCCATTTCCCTTTTCCCACAGATCGAAGTTGAGTAGGATGTTGCTCCAGCGAGCCTGCAACCCAAAATGGCCGACATATCATTCCGCGTTAACGGCAGCGAGAAAAAAGTGAGCGTGTCGCCGCAAACCCCGCTGCTCTGGGTGTTACGCGACACGCTCGAACTCACAGGAACGAAATTTGGCTGTGGCGCGGGATTGTGCGGCGCTTGCACGGTGCACGTGGATGGCGCGCCGGTGCGCTCCTGCTCCACGCCAGTCGAGCAGATTCAGGGCAAGAGCGTCACCACCATCGAAGGGCTGACCGCGAATGGCCTGCACGCCTTGCAGCAGGCGTGGATTGCCGAAGAAGTTCCGCAATGCGGCTACTGCCAGACCGGGCAGATCATGACGGCGGCGGCACTGCTGGCCAAAACGCCGAATCCCACCGACGACCAGATCACGCAAGCGATGAATGGCAACCTCTGCCGCTGCGGAACCTACGAGCGCATTCGCAAGGCCGTGCATCGGGCCGCCGGAAACGGAGCCGCGCGATGAGCCCACTTTCCCGCCGTGACTTTGTCGTGGTTGGCGCCGGCGCTGGCGCAGGACTGGTGATCGGGTTTTATTTGCCGCATGGATCGCAGTCTGGCAATAAAGTTTTTTCGCCGAATGCTTATCTGCGCATCACGCCAGACAACAAAGTGACCATCGTGGTCGCGCGCTCGGAGATGGGCCAGGGCGTGCGCACCGCGCTGCCCATGATTCTGGCGGAGGAACTCGAAGCCGACTGGAAACAAATCGAGATCGAGCAAGCCGGAGCGAGCACGCTCTTTGGCGACCAGACCACGGGCGGAAGCGCCAGCGTCCGCACCACCTGGGACCCAATGCGCAAGGCCGGCGCGGCCGCGCGCGAGATGCTGATCTCGGCTGCGGCGCTCACATGGGGCGTGCCGCGCTCGGGATGCACTGCGGAGAACGGCACAATCAAGCACGCCGCTTCGAACCGACGGCTCACGTATGGCGAACTGGTGGAGAAGGCGTCCACGCTGCCTGTCCCGACCGACGTCACGTTGAAGGTGAGCAAAGATTATAAAATCGTCGGCCGGCGATTGCCGCGTCTCGACACGCCCGCGAAAGTTACGGGCGAAGCGGTCTTCGGCATCGACTTTCGTATGCCGGGGATGAAGTTTGCCGTGCTGTCGCGTTGCCCCACGATCGGCGGAAAGCTGACCGGCTTCGACGACAAGGAATCGAAGAAGATTCCCGGCGTTAGTTACGTGGGTAAGATCAGCGACACGGCCGTCGCCGTGGTCGCCGACAGCGTTTGGGGTGCGATGGAAGGCCGCCGCGTGCTGAACGTTTCGTGGGACGATGGTCCAAACAAAAATTTGAATACAGCGGCAGTGATGGAGTCGCTGAAGCAAGGCGCGTCGAAAAAAGGCGCGAGCCTATATTCCGCGGGCGATGCCGCGAAAGCCAGCGGCCGCCGCATTTCGGCAGAGTACGAATTGCCGTTCATGGCGCATGCTCCCATGGAGCCCGGCAACTGCACGGCGCATTTCCAAAGCACGAAATGCGAACTGTGGGCGCCGACGCAAGTCCCACAGGATTGCCGCGACTCGGTGGCGCAAGCGATCGGCCTGGACCCGGACCAGGTAAAAGTAAACGTCACGCTGATGGGCGGAGGCTTCGGCCGCCGCCTGGAGCACGACTACGCGGTGGAAGCCGCGCTGGTTTCGAAGGCAATCAGCGGGCCGGCGAAGGTGCTCTGGACTCGTGAAGATGACATGCGATTCTCCACGTACCGCCCGGCGAGTCTACACCAACTGAGCGCCGCGCTCGACGGTGCTGGTTTTCCCGCCGCGTTGACCCACCGGATTATTTCGCCCTCGATCAGCGGACAGAAGGGTCAGCCCACGCCCGGCGGCGTGGATCCCGATCTTCCGGATGAGGCGGGCCCGGTTTATGCGCTCCCCAACTATTCGATCGAATATGTGATGACAGAAACTCCGGTGCCGCTCGGCTGGATGCGGTCGGTGTATGCGCTACAAGCTGCCTTCGCGCTCGAAAGTTTCATTGACGAGCTCGCGGTCGCCGCGGGGAAAGATTCGCTGCAATACCGGCTTCATCTGTTGGCGAAAGATCAGGACCTGCAATATTTCACCACTACCTGGCACACCGCCCGCATGCGCGGCGTGCTGCAACTCGCAGCCGAGAACGCCGGATGGGCCAAGCCTTTGCCTGCGGGACACTATCGCGGCGTGGCTTGCTTCGGATGTTTCGCGTCGTACATGGCGGAGGTGGTCGAGATCACCATGGAGAACGACCAGCCGCGCGTGCATCGCGTGGTGGCCGTGGTCGATTGCGGCCAGGTGGTGAATCCCAGCATTCTCGAGCAGCAGATTCAGGGTGGAATCGTTTACGCGTTGTCGAACGCGCTGCGGGCGAAGATTACGATCGAGAAAGGCCGCGTCGTGCAGGGCAATTTCGACGATTACGCGCCGCTGCGCATGGCGGAGACTCCGGTGGTCGAGGTCTATGCCGTTCCCAGCACGGAAGCGCCTTCGGGAATCGGAGAGCCGTCGGTGCCGCCGCTCGCGCCCGCACTCTGCAACGCGATCTATTCGGCGACGAAGAAAAGAATCCGGGCTCTGCCGATTCTCAGCTCATGATCTTGATGGAGAGATGCGTGAAACTCAAATGGATCGGCCTTCTTCTTTTTATATCTCTCTCTTCAGCATTCGCGCAGAACGCGACCCAACTCTCGTCCGTTCCCGCCGCCCGCCTCGCTCACATTCGCCACGGCATTAATCTCAGCGAATGGTTCGCGCAGGTCTACGATCCCCGGGGTTACACGAAAGAACATTTCCAGACCTGGACCACCGCCACCGACATCGCGCTCATCAAATCCATGGGCTTCGACCACGTGCGCCTCAGCGTGAACCCGCAGCCCATCATGGAAGCGAACCGCCGTCCCGGCGGCGCGGCCGAATATTTCAGCTCGCTCGATGCGGCGATAAAGATGATTCTCGACGCCGGCCTCGCGGTTGAACTCGACATGCATCCCGACTCCGATTTCAAAGCCCGTCTTCAGGAAGACGATTTCGTGGAGCGCTTCGCCGATTTCTGGCGCACCGTGGCGCGGCGCTATTCCTCCTGGGATCAGGACCGCGTTTTTTTCGAAATCCTCAATGAACCGGAAATGCGCGACCCCTATCGCTGGTATGGAGTGGAAGCGAAGCTAGCTGCGGCGATCCGCCAGGGAGCGCCCACACACACGATCATCGCCGCCGGGGCGCGCTGGGACGATGACGACGACATGGTTTTTCTTGAGCCGCTGCGCGATCCCAACGTCATCTATGTTTTCCATTTTTACGAGCCGCATCTCTTTACGCATCAGGGCGCGACCTGGGGCGCGTTTTACTGGCACTGGGTCAAGGGACTGCACTATCCTTCCTCTCCGGAAAATGCCGCGCAGGTTGCGGCCGCCGTTCCCGAGGCCCCTGACCGTTTGCAGGTGATTCGCTATGGTCAGGATCATTGGGACGCATCCCGCATCGAAGCCGAGATCAATCAGGCGGCCGACTGGGCGAAGCAGCGCAATGTGCCGCTGATCTGCAATGAGTTCGGTGTCTTCCGCGCTTACTCCGATCCGCACGACCGCGAGGCCTGGCTTACAGACGTGCGCACCGCACTCGAGCACCACGGCATCGGCTGGGCTATGTGGGATTATTCCGGCAGCTTCGGGGTCGTCACAAGAAAAGACGGGCGGGCAACTCCGGATGAAGTCACCATCCGGGCGCTGGGACTGAACTCACCGTTGCAATAATCCGCAAGAAACGATTCCAACTCAGAACGCGCCCAGCCACTTCACCGGAAACCGCGCCGCGAGCCCGTTGGCCAGCCGCTCGTCAGCGGTGATCAAGTCCGCCTTGTACAGCAATGCCAGGGCGACATAGACACTGTCATACACCGTCCGGTCGTGAATTACGGCCAAATCCAATGCTTTGGGCACAAGGTCGAACGAGGGAATCGTGGGAATTCCGAGGTCGGTGACGAGGGAATAGCCGCGCTCCGCTCGATTGCGATCAATCTTTTGTTTGCGAACCGCTTTCCAAAGAGCGCTCGCCACCTCCAGCCAAAACAGATCCGGCACGAGGAATGCAATGTCCCTGGCGCGGTAGGAGACCAGGAGTTCCTCCGCCTCCGGAACCAACTGTTCGCCCTCCACGGGCAAACACCACTTCATGGCGACGCTGGCGTCGACCACAACAGCCTTCAACGTTCGCGGTCCTCACGGATCATCTCCTCGGCGGAGGGAAATGGACCAGGAGTCAGCGGCGGCATAGCCCGAAGCTTAGCCAACTCGCCAAAGGCCTTGCGACGCCGTTTCAGATCTTCCTCAGTGGGAATGAACTGCGTCAACAGCGCAATAACCTCAGATGCCATCGATTTGCGATTCTCGCGTGCTCGCTTGCGCAGGGCCTTATAGACATCGTCAGGAACATTTTCCACGTAGAGGGTTGCCATAGGGAACTCCTAGGGATATTCTAGCACTTCCCATGACGCATCGACACTAGCTTTTCTTGACACCCCCTTCCCCCACCCTTTATCCTAAGTCTTGCTCCTTGCGGTACTTACGCCTCTTGGCAAGCTTCCGCGGAACTGCTGATACGACGTTGGGGCGCGGAGGTTTCTCATGTTCCTCGACATTCACGATCTGGAACGCCATCCTGTTGAATTCAAGGAGGAGTTCCAGCCCGGGGTCATCGACTTCGGGGAAGACATCCACCAGCGCACCCCGCTCCAGACCAGCGGACGCGCCGAATTGGTCGAGGAGCAGCACGGCAAGCATAAGGTCGTCATCGACATTCGCCTGCGAGGAACTCTCAGCGCGGGCCTGGAATTAAGTTGCGCCCGCTGCCTGGAACCGGTCGCGCAGAATGTGACGCGCGATTTCGAGCTGCTCTACCGGCCGCTCGGCACCGACGCGGGCCGCGACGAGCTTTCCGTGACCGACGCCGAGGCCGAAATCGGCTACTATGAAGGGGACGGCCTGCTGCTCGAAGATGTCCTGCGCGAGCAGGTGCTGTTGGCCTTGCCGCTGAAAGTGACTTGCAGCGAAGATTGCCGTGGCCTCTGCCTGCACTGCGGCAAGAATCTGAATCAGGAGAAATGCTCCTGCGCGGTCCCGATGGAAGATCCGCGGTGGTTGGCGTTGAAAGAAATCCGCGGACGACTCGAGAATTGATTCCGCGAGAATTAGTTCCGCGAAATTAAGTTTTGCGCAGTTAGAAAAACGCGAAATTAGAAAAGCGAAGGAATTTATCCACCATGCCTAATCCAAAACGGCGACACTCCCAGAAACGCACCTCCACCCGGCGCGCCCATGACGCCCTGAAGGGCCATTCACTCTCTGAATGCCCCAACTGTCACGAAAAGAAAATGCCGCACCGCGCCTGCTCCAAATGCGGCTACTATAAAGGACGAGAAGTTCTCGACGTTAAAGAAGCCAGCTAACTCAGCCGGCGAATACGGAGTCGTTCTCGCCAACCATGCCTAGCGTCATCGCGCTGGATGCGATGGGTTCGGACCGCGCGCCCAAGCCAGAAATCGAGGGCGCGATTCAAGCCGCGCGTCAATACGGCGTGCGCGTGTTGCTCATCGGTCCGGAAGCCACGGTCAAAGCCGAGCTGGACCGCCATCCCGCCGCTCTCCGCCTGCCCATCGAGATCGTCCACGCCAGCGAATACATCACCATGGACGACAAGGTGGAGGCGGTGCGCGCCAAGCGCGACTCCTCCATGCGCGTGGGTTTGCGCATGGTGCGCGAAGGCCAGGCCGCCGGCTTCGTCACCGCCGGCAACACCGGAGCCGCCATGGCCACCGCCAAAGTCGTGCTGGGCGCGGTAGCCGGAGTCGACCGCCCCGCGCTGGCCGCGGTTTTTCCCACCGCGCCGGGCCCCGC
This sequence comes from uncultured Acidobacteriaceae bacterium, assembly GCA_963719575.1. Lineage (GTDB taxonomy): Bacteria > Acidobacteriota > Terriglobia > Terriglobales > Acidobacteriaceae > Sulfotelmatobacter. Next base: position 209,668 of record CAVRCN010000008.1, on the reverse strand, counting down.
GGCCATGCTGCTTGACGTAGGCGCAAACGTCGACTGCGAGCCCCACAACCTGGAACAATTCGCCGTGATGGGTGATATTTATTTCCGCGCGATGTTTGGAGATATGTTTGGAAAACGGTCCGGGACGCCCGGCCCGCGCGTCGGCCTGCTCTCCATCGGCGAAGAAGAAGCCAAAGGCAACCAGCTCACGCGCGAGGCTTTTCAACTGCTTAAGCAACTTCCCTTGAATTTTATCGGCAACGTTGAGGGCCGCGATCTATACAACGGAAAAGTTGACGTCATCGTCGCCGACGGTTTCGTCGGCAACGTCGCCCTGAAAATTTCAGAAGGCGTCGCGAATCTGGTCCGCACTGCGTTGAAGGAATCGCTGAAGGCCACCATCACCAGCCAGGTCGGAGCCTTGCTCTCACGCAGCGCCTTCATCGATTTCAAAAAGCGCCTCGATCACACGGAATACGGCGGCGCGCCGTTGCTTGGACTGAAAGGCGTCTGCATCATCACGCACGGCTCGTCGAACGCCAACGCCATGAAGAACGCAGTGCGCGTAGCCGCGGAATTCGCCGAGCGCGGCATCAACGATTCCATCGAGCGCGGCCTAGCGGCACTAAAGCCGGCTGCCGCGGAACCTGAAGTCGCGCGAACCACGTAGCACATGCGAGCCTTCGTCACAGTTCTTTTCGTTTTGCTGTTCACCGTACTCTCCGTTGGCCAAATTCCGGCTCAAGAAGCGGTCACGTTTTTGGCTCCGGATGGCTATCGCCTTCACGCCGACCTCTACGGAAAAGGTGATCGGGCGGTCGTGCTCGCGCATGGCGGCCGCTTCACCAAAGAGAGCTGGCGCAAGCAAGCGGAAGTGCTCGCAGATGCAGGCTTCCGCGTCTTGGCCATCGATTTCCGTGGCTACGGCCAGTCAGTACCTGGCTCGCAAAACGAAGACTGGAAGCACTATCCCGACGTGCTGGCCGCAGTTCGATACCTGCACAACGCAGGCGCGAACTCTGTTTCCGTGGTTGGCGCGAGCATGGGAGGCGACGCCGCTGGCGATGCGTCGGCCGAGTCAAACCCGGGCGAAATCGACCGCATCGTTTTTCTCGGGTCCGAAGGAGGCGATTCGCCCGAGCGCTTGAAAGGACGAAAATCGTTCATCGTGACCCGCGACGACCAGAGTGGCGACGGTCCCCGGCTGCCCGGAATCACCGAGCACTATCGCAAAGCCCCCGACCCCAAGAAGTTGGTGGTTCTCGAAGGGTCCGCCCATGCGCAATTTATTTTCGACACCGACCAGGGTCCGCGGCTCCTCCAGGAAATGTTACGTTTTCTTTCGGAGCCGTAGCAAGGAGGCCTGCTCGTGCCCGTTCGTAGAAACCCGTTTCTGGAAAGCTGTTTGTAGAAAATTGTTCGCAGGAAATTTATCGGCGACTTCATACCTGTCATGACACAGACCAACCGCACCATCGCGCTCCTCTTCCCCGGCCAGGGCTCGCAGTCCGTCGGCATGGGCAAAGATTTATCCGAGAAATATCCCATCGCCCGCCAAACTTTCGAAGAAGCCGACGAAGCCCTCGGCTACAAACTTTCGCAACTCTGCTTCGAAGGCCCCGAAGACCAGCTTCGCCTCACCGAAATCACGCAACCGGCGATCCTTACCGCCTCGATCGCAGCGTTGCGAGTGCTTGAAACCCTCATCCCGAAACCCGCCTTCGTAGCAGGCCACAGTCTCGGCGAATATTCCGCCCACGTCTGCGCCGGAACCTTCACCTTCGCCGACGCCGTTCGCACCGTTCGCAATCGCGGAAGATACATGCAGGAAGCAGTCCCCGTCGGCGTGGGCGCGATGGCCGCAATCCTCGGCATGGATTTCGACAAAGTCAACGCCGTTTGCCGCGACGCCTCCGAGAACGAGGTCTGCGATCCCGCCAACATCAACTCGCCCGAGCAGATCGTAATCTCCGGCAACACCGCCGCCGTCGAACGCGCCGCCAAACTCGCCGACGAGCGCGGCGCCAAGCGCGCCAAGTTGCTGCCCGTGAGCGCGCCCTTCCATTGTTCCTTGATGAAGCCCGCGCAAGATCGCCTGGAAGTCGACCTCAATGCATTGAAAATGCAGAAGCCTGGCTACCCCATCGCCTGCAACGTCGAAGCCGCCTTCGTCACCGACGAACTTCGCGCCCGCGACACTCTCGTTCGCCAGGTCACCGGCTCCGTGAAGTGGGAGCAGTGCATGCGCCTGCTGATCGCCGAGCACGTGCAAACATTCATCGAAGTCGGCCCCGGAAAAGTCCTCTGCGGCCTGATGCGCCAAATCGACCGTTCGAAAACCTGCCTGAACGTAGGCGACGAAACGTCGCTGACAAAAACGCTGGAACAGCTATCCGCCGCAGCCTGAAGAAGCCAGGCCCTCAATTCGTTCGCCGACCAGGAAAGGGAAAATCCAATGACTTCGAATCTCGTAACCCGAAGAGAACTTTCCGCGCGCCTTCTAGGAATCCTGCCCGCACTCGGCTTCATCACGAAGGCCAGAGCTCTCACCGCGACAGCCTCATCGCCCGCAGACAATGGAATTTCGCGCACCTGCGAATGCATCCATCAGGAAGTAGCTTTCAAAGCAAGCCGCGCGCGCGTCTACCAGGCGCTGACCGACGCGAAACAATTCAGCAAAGTCACCGATTTCAGTATCCCCGGCGCCTCCACCACCATCAGCCCGCAAGTCGGCGGATCGTTCTCCCTCTTCGGCGGCGTAATCTCAGGCCGGCACATCGAGATGATCCCCAACGAGCGGCTGGTCCAGGCGTGGCGCGCCGCAGAATGGGCGCGGGGCGTCTACTCAATCGCAAGATTCCAACTGAACGAAGCCGGAGCCGGCACCAGCCTGGTCTTCGACCACACCGGATTCCCCCAAGGCAAAGCAGAAAGCCTGGCCGACGGATGGAAGTCCCACTACTGGGCCCCTCTACAAAAGTATCTATCGTGAAGAATGTGCGGAAGTAACGCTGATCGCTGTTAAGGAAGATGTGAGTTCAGCGAGCGATAAAGCTAGAAGCTAGTCGCTAGAAGCTAGCAGCTCAGATGGGCGAAAAACTCATCGTCTTATCCGACTTCTGCACCCACACCCGCGCGTGTTCTACTCGATCGTTCACCGTCATGTCGACGATCACGCCGCTTCCTCCACCCGGAGGCACGCCCGCCGCATAAATCTTGTGCGACTTGATCTGCCCCCACTCCCCAACCGGGCCCCAATCCTGATAGAAATCATTGAAGGAATATTTCTTATAACGCTCCGGGTGCTGTTTCCATTGCGGGTCGTGAAACCAGACGCCATAGGCCGCTTCGTAATTCTGATTCTGCAAGTCATCAAAAAAGACATTCGCCACGTGCTCCTCCGGCCAGTATCGAAACCACCAGCCCAGAAAAAGCACCACCAATACGAAAACGACGGCGGCGATAATTCTCCTCTTTCGCCTCCGCTCGACTCGCGGATCGTATTCCTTCGCGTCCAGCAGTGTCATACCCCTCTAGCATAACGGACACACGGGCTAAGTGAAAAGTTCCCGGAAACAAAAATAATCATAGCCGGATCGTGTGGCGAGGATGGTGTGAAGGGAATTGTGTGGCATAGGTTGTGTGGCGCGGGCACTCTTGCCCGCGAAATGCCGCAAGGTATTTGGTTTTCTGGCCGCCACAACCGGTCTCAGCCGTGAACCATCCCTACAGCGTTCTCTTGAACAACGGAATCGCAATCCCCAGCGTGATCGCCGCAAACACCGAAAGAAACAGCATGTCGCCCCACACCGCCGACAACGTGGTTTCTTTCAACAGCAGGCATTTGAAGCCATCCACCGCGTAGGTGAACGGATCCACTCTCGCAATGGCTTTCAACCACCGTGGAAACGCCTGAATCGGATAAATCGCTCCGCTGGGAAAAAACAGCAGCGTATTGAGAATGCCGAACATGGCCCGCGGCACCAGCGGATCCTCGATCCGCACCATCAGCAGAAACATCATGGTATTGAACGCCAGCGAGGTCAGCAAAATCATCACCAGCAACCCCAAAATAGTCGCAGGATTAAAAATCGTCCCCACCCCCGCCAGCAGCGATCCGATCACGCAGATGATTATGCCCGTCATCACTGCCTTGATCGCGCCCGCCAGGTTCAGCCCCAGCACCAATTCCAGCTTGGTGATCGGCGTCACCAGATAACCTTCATGCACCCCGCGCGCTTTGTCGTCGATGTAGAGCATGCCGCCGCCGATCATCACCGAAACAAACATCGCCAGCGCCAGCGATCCCGGCAGCAGGTATTTCATGTATTCGATGTAAGGATAAAGCTCGACGATGGAGAGCGCCGTCTGCTGCAGGATGCGCGGCGAGACTGCCGGCTGATTCAGCGAGTTGACCAGGTCGGTGAGTTCCGACTCCAACGCGGAACTCATGAAGTTGTCACTGTTGTCCACCACCACGGCAATTTGCGGATGGTTTTCCTCGTAAACCCGCCGCGAAAACTCCGGCGGGATAATCACTGCGCCATCGAGCTTGCCGTTGCGAACGTCCTCCACCGCTTTTTTTTGGTCGGCATAGTAAATCGGCACGAAGGTGCGAATGTTCGCACGCACCGAATCAAACGCCTCCCGAACCCTCAACGCCTGCGTGCCGCCATCCTGGTCGACAATAGCCAGCCGCGCATCGCGAATCTTCCCACCAAACGCATTCCCCAGAACAATGAGCTGCACCAGCGGCATAATCATCGACGCCAGCATCAGCGCCGGCGACCGGAAAAACTTGCGCATCTCGCGCTCGACAATCGCCATCATTCGGTTCATAAGTCAGTCGTGAGTCGCGCGTCCCGAGTCCCGAGTCTCGAATCCGCTCGCCTTTCAGAGAATTAATCACCCCGCGCAATATGCGACTCAGCTCGTTGAGTTGTTGTTGAACCTCCTCAACTTATATCTCGCGGCCACCTTTGACCCCGGCCCAGGACTCCCAACTCAGAACACAAAACATGGGACTCGGGGCTCGCAACTCGGGGCTCGCAACTCGGGACTATTCACGGCTGCAATCCGGGCCGCTGCGGCATCACGAACGCGTAAGCCTTCTGCAGCTCGTCGCGCAACTGCCGCCCCGTGTAGTGGACGAATACGTCGTCCAGCGTGGTGTTCTGCACCGAGAGCGCCTTCACCGCAACCCCCGCCGCCACGGCCATTTCCACCAGTTGAGTCGTGGTCTGCGACCCGTTCCCGGTCAGCACGCGGTACATCCCCGCGCCTTCGTGCTGCACTGACGTCACATCGTCGAGCGCGTGCAGCTTCTGCTCCCAATCCTCCGGCGGATGTTCAAACTGCGCCTCAATCACATTCGATCCCGGCACGCTCGCTTTCAGCGCCGCCGGCGTATCCAGCGCCACCAGCTTGCCGTGGTCCACAATCGCGATGCGGTCGCACAGGCGGTCCGCTTCGTCCATGTAGTGGGTTGTGATCAAGATCGTGAGCTGGCGATGGGCCTTGATGTTGCCCAGCATTTCCCACACCGCCACGCGCGACACCGGATCGAGGCCGGTAGTAGGCTCATCGAGAAAGAAAATCCTAGGGTGATGCACCAGCCCGCGTGCAATCTCCAGCCGCCGCCGCATGCCACCAGAAAGTGTTTTCGTCTGCGCCCCGCGCCATTTCGTCAGGTCCACCAGTCCCAGGAGTTCTTCGATCGAACGCTTCCGCTCTTTCGCCGGAACATCGTAGAGCTTGGCGTAGATGTTCAGGTTCTCTTCCACTGTAAGATCCAGATCGCTGGTCAGCGCCTGCGGAATCACTCCAATCACCCGCCGCACCGCATCGGCATCTTTCGCCACATCGTGCCCCGCAATCCTCGCGTGCCCGGCAGTGATCGGGATCAGCGTGGTCATCATGCGAATCAGCGTCGACTTCCCCGCCCCGTTCGGACCCAGCAGTCCGAAGATCTCGCCTTCCTTCACGTCGAACGAAATGTCGTCAACCGCGGTGAACTCGCCGTATTTCTTGACGATGTGCTCGACCGCGATTGCCGATTGCGCGGCCGGATCGTAGACCGGCTTCTCTAAACCGTGCGAAGCTGTTTGCGAAACAGCTTGCGGCGCAGCCTGCGCTTCCGCTCCGTTGCCCCCATTTGTGGCCGTGGGCGAATTCATCAGCGCGTCCCCGTCGCGGCCGCGCTCTGCGTATCCGGTTCGCCCTTCAGTTGCGCCGGCGATACCAACACTTCGGCAGTCATTCCCGGCACATACGCGCCTTTCGGATTGTCGAGCCTCACCTTCAGAACAATCGTCTTGATGTCCCGCTTGCGCCGGCTCACATCCCGCTGTGTCGCAAAATCTCCTTCGACCCCTTTGAAAAAAACTTTGCCGCTGGTGACGGTTCCCCCCGGCATTCTCACGCGCAGCACATCGCCGTAGCCGATATGGTCGGCATAAGTTTCCGGAATCGCCACCCGCGCCCAGGTGTCGGTCAAATCGACGATGGTCACAATCGGCGCGCCAATGTTCACTACTTCCCCCTGCCGCGCCGCGCGCACCGAAACCGTTCCGGTAACCGGCGCATAGACGTTCGTGTATCCCAGCCGCACCTCCGCCTCGTTTCTCTGCGCGATGGCACTTTTAAGATCGGCCTCGGTGGAACGTACGGTGCTCTTGGCTGCGTTGGCTTGTTGCGTACGCGCGATGGCCGAGTTCAGGCTCGCCTCTGCAGCCTTCACCAAATCCCGCTGCGCCTGCACGGTCGCCTGCGCCGCCTGCAGGTTGGTCTCGGCCTGCACACGGTCCTGGTCCGAGGCCACGCCGGCTTTGGCCAGCGCGATCGTGCGCCGGCTGTCGCTTTCGGTGCGCTCCAGCGCAGCCTGTGCCTGCAGAAGCTGCGCCTGTGCCGACGACAGCATGGCCTGCGCGTTGCTCACGTCGTTGGAAGTCGAGCCTGAGGTTGATTTCTCGGTGTGCTGCATCTGGGAGACTTTATGTTGCACGCTGCCTATGTTCGCCGCGGCCGCCGCTTCTTCCGCCTTCAACTCGGAGGGATCCAGCACGGCGATCAAGTCGCCCGCCTTCACCGGAGTGCCCTCATCCACCAGCAATCTCTGAATGCGCCCTTCCACCTGCGCGCTCACAATCACCTGATTGGAGTCGACCGTGCCGATCAGCACCAGGTCTTTGGAATGATCAGTGGAAAGCGCGTAATAAATCGCCGCGATCACGAAAATGATTCCGAGAAGCATGAAAAAACGGTTGCGCGCGCTCATGAGCGTGCTCCTTGGTTCGGATTAAGGCTGGAATTAGGGCGACTCGAACTAGGACTCGCACTGGGGCGGGGACTGGAGCCAGCGCCACCTTTGGCATCCGGCCGGAACAGCCCCGCCGAAATAAAATCGAGCACCGCGGCGCGGCGCTCGGCGATCCGCTCCGGCGTCAACGGGTTAAAGCCGACGATCTTGTGCATCATGGGCGCGCTGCTGAAATAAAAAACGATCATGGCCACCATCGACGGCACAAAATGCGCGGTGCTCACGTTCCGAAACTCTCCGTCGGCAATTCCTTGGTTCAGCAATTCGCCGACGCGCGCGAAAATCGGCTGGAAATAATTCTTGATCAGCTTGTCGAGATGCGGCGACTGCCCGTCGCGCGCCCGCATCATCTCGCGCTGCATCAGCTTGGGATACACCTGGTTGGCGGCTACGAAGTCGAAATACGCGGCCACATAAGCCAGAATCTTCTCACGCGCCGGCAATTCACTGTCGAGCACGCGAAACACGTTCACCTTGAGCGCCCCAAACGCTTCATCCAGCACTGCACCGTAAAGCTTTTCCTTGTCCTCGAAGTAGTAGTAAATCAAGGCTTTGTTGACCCGGGCCTCGCGCGCAATGGCATCCGTGCGCGCTCCGGCGATGCCATGCTCGGCAAACTCCTGCGCCGCCGCCTGCAGAATGGCGGCCCGGCTCTCCTCCGGTTGCCCGCGCGTCCCCATGCGGCCGAAGTGGTGACCGTGCTGCGGATGATGTCGAAATAATCGAGCCATAAATACGTTTCGCGGCCTGCCGTAAGCTGGCAGCTTAGTATTAATTAACCAGTTAGTTAGATTATACACCGGCCCGCTCGCGATGCAAGAACCATTTTCCGGCAGCTGGCTGCGAGAATTTTCCTGATTCCGCTTGCTCTCCAGGAAACACTACCGGCTGATGAACGAAATGATATTTCGCCAGGGCGGGCCGGTGCTGCCGCGAAATGCCGTGGCTACCTCAGTGGTCCGCCTTCATACGCACAGCTACAGCAGTCCGCCAGTCTGTACCGCCAAAACATTCAGCGCCATCTCCAGTTTCGTGATGGCCGCGCCAATCTCCGGGTGTTTTCCGATTTTCTGTTGCAGCGCCTCCAGAATCTGGTGGGCACTCTTGATGTGCTTCGCCGCCTCGGCTGGAGCTGATTCGCGATTCGGTTCGTTCGGTGTTTCCATGGCGTTTGCTCCCTGTGTCTCTCGGTTCTTCAGCAGCATCTTCCCTCATTTTACGCATTCGCTGCTACCTGGAAATAAATGAGGGAAATCGGCGATGACCTTGGCGGCCGCGGCCTACGAGTGCGCTGGCGATTTTCGAAGGGAATCGAACGGCCGCGCGTCGAGCTGTCGCTCGACTTGACGGGCAAGAGTGCCCGTCCTACGCGACTCTAGCCCCTCCCTATCCGACGCCGCCGGCGATCGAGGGGACGAGCAGGACTTCATCGCCTTCCTGGAAGGCGTAGGTGGGGCCGCCAAGGAAGCGGATGTCTTCTTCGTTGACGTAGATGTTGAGGAAGCGGCGGATTTGACCGGTATTGTCGCGCAGGTGAGGCTTGAGGTCGGGAAACTTTTCGTCGAGGACGGAAAACAGGTCTTCCAGATTTGTGGCGGCGCAGGTTAGCGAGGCGGTGCCGGCGGTGTGGCGGCGAAGGGCCGTTGGGATTTGGACGGTGATGGACATGCTGCACCTTTCGGGCTTGCGTGCTGGATTCTTGTTTTGTGGTGACTTCAAAAGTTAAAAGCCAGTCCGAGCTATCGCTCGACCGACGGGCAAGAGTGCCCGTCCTACATAAACCTATCCCCACATAAACCCGTCCCCACAAACCTTACGCTCCTATGGTGGCGGCTACTTCTTTTGCGACTTCGGCTACGTCCAGCGTTTGGTGCAGGTAGTTTTCGAACTCGGCTAACTTCGGAGCGATCGCGCGTTCTTCCTGGAAAACGCCGGTCAGTGCGTCGGTGGTCTTCAGGCCGTTGCCGGTGATGCACAAAACTGTCGTTTCTTCGGGCAGGATGCGGTCTTGACGATACAGTTTGCCGGCAGTGCCTACGGTGACGCCGCCAGCGGTTTCGGTGAAGACGCCTTCGGTCTCGGCCAGCAGGCGGATCGAATCGACGACCTCGGGATCGCTGATGTCCTCGCTCCATCCGCCACTCTGTTTAATGGTCTTGATGGCGTAGTGACCGTCGGCGGGATTGCCGATGGCGAGGGAACGCGCGATGGTCGCGGGTTTCTGCGGCTCGATTTCGGAGCTGCCGGTTTTCACGGCGGTTGAAATCGGAGAGCATCCTGTGGCTTGCGCGCCGAAGAATTTTACCGGCTTGTCTTCTACCAGGCCCAACTGGACCAATTCTGAAAATGCTTTCTTGATTTTTACGATCAGCGAGCCGCCGGCCATGGGACAGACCACGTTATCGGGCAGACGCCATCCCAGTTGCTCGGCGATTTCGAAGCCGACGGTTTTCGAGCCTTCGGCGTAATAGGGGCGCAGGTTTACGTTGACGAAGCCCCAGTTGTGTTCGTCGGCAATTTGCGAGCACAGGCGGTTGACCTGGTCATAGCTGCCAGCTATGCGGACTACTTTCGCGCCGAAGACGTTTGTGCCCAGAATTTTGGCGGGCTCGAGATCGGCTGGGATGAAGACCCAGGCCTTGAGTCCTTCGCGGGCGGCGTGCGCGGCCACGGCGTTGGCGAGGTTTCCGGTGGACGAACAGGAGACGGTATCGAAGCCAAACTCGCGGGCTTGCGCTAAGGCCACGGCTACTACGCGGTCTTTGAAGCTTAGCGTCGGCAGACAGACTGCATCATTCTTGAGGTAAAGATTTTCCGGACGCGCGCCCAGCTTCGCGGCGAGCCGCGGCGCCTGCAGCAGCGGCGTGAAGCCGACTGGCAGGCGCGGTTGAAATCCCTGGGGGAGGGGCAATAGCTCAGAGTAACGCCACATATTCTGCGGCCGCTGGGAAATTCGCTCGCGGGTGAATGACGCGCGCACGGCGTCATAGTCGTAGGCGACTTCCAGAGGGGAGAAACAATCGTCGCAGATGGAGCGGGGCTGGTTGCCCCAGGTCCGTCCGCATTCCCGGCAGCGCAGGTCGTAGTGAGACATGTGACTACTCGCTTTCTTATTTCGTAAAACCAAGTGTCGTGGTCTCCCACCCTTTCGCAAAATGCGCGAAAGGATGGGGCACCCACTTCTTCGTTACTGCGAGTAGCTGAGGACGAGCCGGAAAAATTGGCCCTAAAATACAAAGGCCTCTTTCTCCAGAAAAAGGAAAAAGAGGTTCAGAATGCAAATAGAGCTCGCATGCCGAATCCCATGTTCCCCGTTTCCAGGAGAGAGTTGGCACCAAGCACCCGGGATATATGATCCCGGATCGGTTGCCGTGGCGTCACAGGGCTCGTCCCTCAGCCACTCTGCATGAAATTCAGGTCTGCTCAACACATCTAATGAAGAGCAAACTTGTCCTCATCATGGTACAAAATGCCTGCGAGGGAGTCAAGAGTAAACTGGGGTGGCTAGCGGAGTCTCTGCGATTCCCGGCGATTTCGCGGGTCTGGGATGGGGGCTGAAGAGCTTTTAATCGCAGAGATCGCAGAGAAAGGCCGCTGAGGACGCAGAGAAAACGACGGACAGAATACCACTTTTCGCCGTCACGGTGGACCCTGGTTATTACAACATCATGAACGAGCGCTTTCAGATGATCAACCGCTCAATGCTGGCATTGCTGGCTGCCTGCTTATTGCTGCTGGCGGGAGCAAGGTTCTCCACCGCGGGCCAGCACAATGAGCAGGAGAAGAAACGCGACTGGCCTGCCTATGGCGGTGCGCCTGAGAACAATCACTATTCGACGCTCGCCCAGATCAACCGCAGCAACGTAAAACAACTGGCCGTTGCCTGGAGTTTTGATACGCAGGAAGAAGGCGTGCTGCAGACGAGTCCGATTGAGGTCGACGGCGTGCTCTACGGAATAACCCCCACACAAAAAATATTTGCGCTCGACGCCGCGACTGGCAATTTGCTGTGGAAGTTTGATTCCGGGATTCGCGGTACGCAGCCGGATCGCGGGCTTGCTTACTGGGCGGACGAGAAGAAAGTCGGTGGCGAGGTTCAGAAAAAAGACAAGCGCATTCTGGTGGGCGTGATGAATTTTCTTTACGCGCTGGATGCCGCCACTGGATTGCCGATCGCAAGCTTCGGACACGGCGGACGGATCGATCTTCGCGAAAATCTGGGGCGCGAGCCGGCCGCGGCGCAGTCGGTGACGATGACCAGTCCGGGGATTGTCTACAAAGATCTGATTATTGTTGGGGGACGAAATCCAGAGACGCTGCCTGCGCCTCCCGGCGATGTTCGCGCCTTTGATGTGCGCACCGGGCAGATGCGGTGGTCGTTCCACACGATTCCGCGGCCCGGCGAATTTGGCTACGACACCTGGCCGAAGGACGCGTGGAAAACCAGCGGGGCCGCGAACAACTGGGCAGGATTTGCGCTCGACGCGAAGCGCGGCATTGTTTATGTTCCCACGGGTTCGGCTGCGTTTGATTTTTATGGAGCTGACCGCATCGGCGACGATCTTTTCGCGGACTGCCTGCTCGCGCTGAATGCGGAGACGGGCGAGAGGATCTGGCATTTTCAGGGAGTGCGGCACGACTTGTGGGATCGTGATTTTCCTTCGCCGCCGGTGTTGCTCACGGTGACGCGCGACGGGGAAAAAATTGACGCCGTCGCGCAGACTACCAAGCAGGGGTTTGTCTATCTTTTTGATCGCACGAATGGCAAGCCGCTGTTTCCGATTGCATATCAGAGTTATCCGCCGAGCACGGTGCCGGATGAAGTTGCTGCTTTGCAGCAGCCTCTGCCTGCCAAACCGGCGCCTTTCTCGCGCCAGCTTCTCACCGAGGATCTGCTTACTACGCGTACGCCTGAGTCGCATCAGTGGGCTCTGGAAACTTTTCGCAAGTTTCGCAGTGAAGGCCAGTTTGTGCCGTTCAGTGTGGGAAAAGATACGGTCATCTTTCCCGGTTTCGACGGCGGGGCGGAATGGGGTGGGCCCGCGGTGGACGCGGAGACTGGCGTCATCTACATCAATGCCAATGACGTTGCCTGGACCGGAGCGCTCGCGCCTAACACCGGCGAACATAGTCCGCAAGGGATTTACATGAGCCAGTGCAGCATTTGCCACGGGGAGAACATGGCGGGCTCGCCTCCGGCGCTGCCGTCGCTGATTGGAGTGGGAACGCGGCTGAGTGCGGCGCAAATTGCGTCCACGATCAAGAACGGCAAGGGACGCATGCCGGGCTTTCCGAATCTGAGTGACGACGAGGCGTCTGCGGTGATCGGCTACTTGACCAGCGGCGAAAACAAAGAGATGGCGAGTTCTGGCGAGCCGTTGCTCGCCATGAAATACCGCTTCACGGGATATAAGAAATTCCTTGACGCGGAGGGATATCCGGCGATCGCGCCGCCGTGGGGCACGTTGAATGCGATCAATCTGAACACCGGCGACTATGTGTGGAAGATTCCGCTGGGAGAATATCCGGAGTTGGCGGCGGCGGGAGTGAAGAATACGGGGACGGAGAATTATGGCGGTCCGGTGGTGACGGCGGGCGGATTGGTCTTTATTGGCGCTACGAACTTCGACAAGAAATTCCGCGCGTTCGACAAGGCGACGGGCGAACTGCTGTGGGAATTTACGCTGCCGTTTGCTGGCAACGCCACTCCGGCCACGTATGAAGTGAACGGACGGCAGTTCGTTTTGATTGCCGCGGGCGGGGGAAAAGATCCGAAATCGAAACCGGGCGGAGTGTATGTTGCGTTTGCGCTTCCGAAGGAGTCGCCATCCCCTGAGCCGAAGATAACCCCTGCCGGCCGCGCGAAGTGACTTGAGATGCAACTGCGCCGCAACTGAATTACACTCTCTTGCCGTGAGTGATTGGGAGGCGCACGAAAACGAAGATGAATACGACGCGACGGCGGTCGGGCAGTCGGGAAGCTCGGCGGGAACCGCGCAAGGCTCCGATAAGTCTGCTTGCGAGTCACTCGCTGCGCTCGCGTTGCCCAACGCAAAGATCAGCGCGGCTCAATCGGTTGCGGCGGGGGCGTTCGTCGGTCCGCCGGCGCCGTTCAGCGGAGAGGATCTGTCTGCGTTCTACAAGAAGCTTCCCGCGTTCTGCCGTTTCGCGGTGGACGCCACGCCAACTGCGGATTCCGACATCAAGATTGAAGTCTGGCTGCCTGCGTCGGGATGGAATGGCAGACTGCAAGGCATCGGCAACGGGGGATTTGCGGGACAAATTGACTACCCGGAGTTGGGATCGGCGTTGAGCCACGGATTTGCCGCTGTCGCGACTGACACCGGGCACTCGGGAAACCCGACGCAAGCAGCGTGGGCTTTGGGGCATCCCGAGAAAGTGATTGATTTCGGGCATCGCGGCATTCACGAAATGACGCGAGTCGCGAAGGCCGCGGTGCAAGGTTTTTATGGCAACGCTCCGCAGCATTCTTATTTTGCCGGTTGTTCCGACGGTGGCCGCGAGGCGCTGATGGAGGCGCAGCGCTATCCGGAAGATTACGACGGAATTCTCGCGGGCGCTCCCGCCAACTACTGGACCAGGCTGCTGTCGACCGCCGTTGTCGACACGCAGGCTCTTACACTCGACCCCGCAAGTTTTATTCCGCCGGCGTTCGATCAGCCAGAATCGGCAATCAGCGAATCGACTTCATCGGCTGTACTGATTTTTCTTCTTGTCTTCGTGCCGTTCAATTCCGAGCTGGATCAGGCGGTCGATCAGATCCGGGTACGCCAGCCCGGATGCCGCCCACAGCTTGGGATACATGCTGATCGCGGTGAATCCCGGCATGGTATTGATCTCGTTCAGGTAAATCTTTCCCGCCTTTTTCCCTGACTTGGTTTGAGAGCCGGGCTCCATCAGGAAATCCACGCGCGCCAGGCCGGAGCAGTCTACGGCTTTGAAGGCTGCAATCGCCAACTCCTGCACTTTCTTCGTGCCGGCCCTCGAAAGCTTGGCCGGAATAATCAACTGAGAACCTTCGTCGAGATATTTTGCGGTGTAATCGTAGAATTCTTTTCCGGGCACGATCTCACCGGGGACCGACGCGATTGGATCGTCGTTGCCGAGAACTGAGCACTCGATCTCGCGGGCTTTATTCCGTTTTCCGCCGACGCCCTGCTCGATCACGATCTTGCGATCGAACTTGGCGGCCTCTTCGATCGCTGGGCCAAGTTCCTTGCGGTTGTGCGCCTTGCTGATTCCTAGCGACGATCCCAGGTTTGCCGGCTTCACGAACACGGGATAGTTCAATCTGCTCTCGACCAGCTTATAAATTTTCTTCGCTCCAGTTTTCTTGGAGTCGAGTTCCCATGCGCTGCGCAGAATCGTGACGTGCTTCACGATGGGAATCCCGGCGGCGATGAACAGCGACTTCATCACGTCTTTGTCCATCCCCGCAGCCGAGCCCAGGACTCCAGCGCCAACGTAAGCGATGTCGGCCAGTTCGAGGAGACCCTGAATCGTGCCGTCTTCGCCGAACGTGCCGTGCAGCACGGGGAAAATTACGTCAACGTTGATGGCACGGTCGCTGGCACGGCGCGTGAGCGTCGCATCACTCTGAAACGGCACCAGGCCGCTCTGCCGGTGGACCGGCTCCGGCGGGACGATGACTGCTTCGCCCCGCGCCAAGACCGCCGCTGCGGGCGTGGTCTCGGGATCTCCGGCCCGAAGCTGGCGCGGCTCGATCACGATCTTGCCTTGGAGCAAATCTTCGGCGTGCTCCGCCGTCAGCCAGCGGCCGTCTTTGGTGATGCCGATAGGCACCACTTCATATTTATTTTTGTCGATTGCGTTGAGAACGGATGCAGCCGAAAGCAGCGAGACTTCATGCTCCCCGCTGCGCCCGCCAAACAAAATGCCGACTCGAAGTTTTTTCATGACGTTTCAGTGTGGACGGGAGCAGAGTTCCGCGTCAATCGCAGGATTGGTACATCAGAACCGGACTACAGAATTTTCTTTCCGAAGGCCGACAGCGCCAGCTCCACGGCCAGATCGGCGGTGCGGTTGTGCTCGTCGATCACGGGATTCACTTCGACGATCTCGAAACTCAGCATGCGGCCGTGATCGGCGATGATCTCCATGGCGAGATGCGCTTCGCGATAGGTCGCGCCGCCGCGCACGGGAGTGCCTACGCCGGGCGCGTCCTCGGGATCGATCCAATCCATGTCGAGTGAAATGTGATAGCCCGCGGTGCCGCGGCCAGCCATGCTCAGCGCGTCTTCCATCACGGTGCGCATGCCGCGCTCGTCGATGTCGCGCATGGTGAAGACTCCAATGCCGGCGCGGCGCACATTCTCTTTTTCAACGGCGTCGATGTCGCGCACGCCTACCAGCACGCAATTTTGCGGCTTCACCTTGGGAGAAAAATCGAAGATGTTCGACAACTCCGGCGGGCCCAATCCCAACAGCGCCGCGAGTGGCATGCCATGCACGTTGCCGCTCGGCGAAGTTTCCGGAGTGTTGATGTCGGTGTGCGCGTCGATCCAGATCAGGCCGATGTGCTCTTTCTGCCGGCGATAGAACTCAGCCACGCCAGAGACCGTTCCGGCCGCCATCGAGTGGTCGCCGCCCAACGCCAGCGGAACCTTTCCTGCCTCTAGCGTCTTCACCACAAGTTCCGCGGCCTTGGTGCAGGTGACCGTGATTTCTTTCAAATACTTGGCGTGCGGATCGCCTTCTTTTTTCTGTTCGGGGATGGCGACCGCAACGTTGCCGCCGTCTTCCACCTCGTGACCGAGCTCTTCCAGGCGCGCTTCAAGACCGGCGACGCGCACTGCGGACGGACCCATATCCACGCCGCGCCGCGACTGCCCCAAGTCCAGCGGCACGCCAATCACGCGGATTTTTCTGGGGGAGATGGTGGTGGAGATTGCAGTCGTCATCGTGGGCTTAACAATTGAATCAT
This sequence comes from uncultured Acidobacteriaceae bacterium, assembly GCA_963719575.1. GTDB lineage: Bacteria > Acidobacteriota > Terriglobia > Terriglobales > Acidobacteriaceae > Sulfotelmatobacter. The sequence goes on along the minus strand of CAVRCN010000008.1, from coordinate 193,406 downwards.
TAAATCATTGAATGATTGATTCATTGACTCAATGACTCAATGACTCAATGCTTTTCTTACGGATACAGTCGATACAACATCCGCGGGAACGGAATTGTTTCCCGCACGTGCTCGAGGCCGCAGATCCATGCCACGGCGCGCTCAATGCCCATGCCGAATCCGCCGTGCGGCACGCTGCCGAATTTGCGCAAGTCGAGATACCACTTGAACGCTTCTTCCGGCAAGCCGTGCTCGTGAATGCGCTGCAGCAGCAACGCGTGCGAAGCCATGCGCTGCGACCCGCCGATAATTTCGCCGTAACCTTCGGGCGCGAGAACATCCACACACAGGGCTAAATCCGGACGCTCCGGATCGGGTTCCATATAAAACGCTTTTATCTTCGCCGGATAACGATGCACCATGACCGGCTTGTCGAATTGCGCGGATAGATAAGTTTCGTCCGGAGAGCCGAGGTCGCCGCCCCACTCAAACTTGGCTTCCAGAGCGCCTTTTGCGTAGCCCTCCTGCAGATTCTTGACGGCATCGTCGTAACTGATCCGCGGAAATGGCGGCTCGATTTTTTCCAGTTTCAAAACGTCGCGGCCAATGGTTTGCAGGTCTGCGCGGCGGTGCTCAAGGCAGCGCTTGACGATGAAGCTGATCAGCCCTTGGGCCAGTTCCATCACGTCGTCGAGTTCCGCGTAAGCAACTTCGGGTTCGACCATCCAGAACTCGGTGAGATGGCGGCGCGTCTTTGATTTTTCCGCGCGAAATGTTGGACCGAACGAATACACTTTGCCGAGCGCCATCGCCAAAGCTTCCGCATAGAGCTGGCCGGACTGCGTGAGGTATGCCTGTTCCTCGAAATAGTCGACCGGGAAAAGCGTGGTCGTGCCCTCGCAGGCGGCCGGAGTAATGATCGGTGGATCGGTCAGAGTGAATCCGCGTTCGTCGAAAAAATCGCGCGCGGCTTTGATGATCTCGGCGCGCACCCGCAAGATCGACGCCTGGCGCTGAGAGCGCAGCCAGAGATGGCGGTGCTCCATGAGGAAATCGGTGCCGTGTTCTTTGGGCGTGATGGGATAAGGATCGGATTCCGGCACGCGCTGGATGACCTGCACGTTCGCAACGTCGAGCTCGTATCCGCCGTGGGCGCGCTTGTCGGCGCGGACTTTGCCTTCGACGATCACGCTGGATTCCTGGGTCAGGGTCTTGATCGCCTCGAACACTTCCGGCGCGACCGCGTTCTTGGGCACCACGCCCTGAATCACGCCAGAGCCGTCGCGAAACTGCGGGAACAGCAGCTTCCCGCTCTCACGCAGGTTGTAGAGCCAGCCGCGGATGGTGACCGCCTGGCCTTCGTGCTTGCCGATTTCTGCGATTGTGGTTACAGGAGCAGACATGAATTGAGTCATTGAATCATTAACGGATTGAATCATTGAGCGATTGAATCATTGAGTCATTGATTTTACTGGCGGCGACAGCAACGGGTTGCCAATGAGTCAATGACTCAATCAGTCAATGATTCAATGATTCATTTTCTACGCGGCGTCCAGCTTCTCGAATGTTTCGGCCAATTTGTCGAGGGGATTCACTTTCTCATCGCCTTCGAGTTCCAGCAGCAGCGCTGGAGTCTGCGGGGCTGAGCGGAGCAGTTCCATGGCTTCCTTCCAATCAACCGTCCCGTCGCCCGGCCACAGATGCGAATCTTTGTCTTTTTGGTTGTCGTGAAGATGGGTCGAACAAATGTGGCCGCGCAGAATCTCGAAAGCTTCGCGTACGGAGCTCATGATGTGCGCGTGGCCCACGTCGAAGCATACGCCTACATCGTCGAAATGGGCGCCGCGAATCATTTCCACCAACTTCTCTGGCGTGGAGAGTTCGTTGGGAATATTCTCCAGCAAAATTCTCACGCCCAGGGGCTTGGCAAACGCGCGCAGGTGCTCGATGGAGGTCATGGCCGCTTCAAATTTCTTTTCGCTGAAGTCCTCGTTGGGCGTGCCCAGATGCTGCACCAGAAAGCGGAACGGAATTTGCTCCGCGATTTCGAGAGCGCGCTTGATCTCGTCCATAGCCTCGATGCGCCCGGCGCGATCGGTGGAGGCAATGTTCACCGGAGGAGCGCCCGCGCGACCCCACTCGTAGTCGGCATAGAGCGGCGAGTGCACCGAGTTCAGCGGGATCCCGCTGGCGCGAAACCACTCGGCAATTTCTTTAACGTGCTGCTTGCGGTTGGCGTAGTCGATGTGCTGGCGCGCGGCAAAAATCTCAATCGTCTGCGCTCCGTTATGGGATAGGCCATCCAGAAGCCCAGGATGCAACCGCTCCTTGACATACACGAACGTTGAAACCGCTTTCAGCATTCTCAGTCCTTAAGAAGTTGATGATTGCTGATGTTGATTGAACCCCAAAACCAACTCGCCTTTGATTTTCAATCAACAATCAAAAATCAGCAATCAACAATGTTCTAATATCCCACTGCCTTGCCGTTATTTCTTCCATCGCTCGCGCCGAGCCGGTCGCCGGTCTTTGGATCAATCTCAATACACTCGGCATCGCTCCAGTAGCCCCCGCCCTCTTCGCGCAGGCCGATCTGAACGTGGTGGCCCATTTTTTGCAGCGCGGTGATCGTGTCTGGCGAAAACCATTTCTCCACATTCAACACGTCGGGCAGCCACTGGTTATGGAAACGCGGGGCGTTCACCGCTTCCTGAATGTTCATCCCGTAATCCACCACGCCCATCAGAACATTGGCGACGGTGGTGATGATCTTCGAACTCCCCGGCGAACCGAGCACCAGAAACGGCTTTCCATCGCGCACCACGATGGTCGGCGTCATGGATGACAGCGGACGTTTGCCCGGGCCGATCGCATTTGCCGCGCCTTGAATAAGGCCGTCCGCGTTGGGGACGCCGGGCTTGGCGGAGAAATCGTCCATCTCGTCGTTCAATAAAAATCCCAGACCTTCGGCCGTAGCCTGCGATCCGAACCAGTTATTGATCGTGGTGGTCACTGCGACGGCGTTGCCTTCCGCGTCGACTATCGAATAGTGCGTGGTGTGCTGGCCTTCGTGCATGCCCACGGGCTGGGGATGCGTTGCAGCATACTGCTCTAATTCATGGAAGACCGCAGGGCGCTTTAATTCTTTGCTGACGCTGGCATGCGCCGGATTAATCGATTCCCGCCACGCGGCTGCATATCTCTTGTCGATGAGCTGGGCCACGGGAATCCTCGAGAAATCCGGATCACCCATGAATTCCGCGCGGTCGAAAAATGCGCGCCGGAAAGCTTCCGTCGTAAGGTGAATCGACTCCGACGACCGGCTTCCGAGCTTCGCCAGATCGTAGCCTTCCAGAATATTCAGTGCTTCAACGAGTACCGTTCCGCCGGAAGACGGCGGCGGAGCGCTGAGGATTTCGTATCCGCGATACGTTCCGCGGATCGGTTCGCGCTCTTTCACTTCATACTGCTCCAGATCTTCCGCGGTGATGATTCCTCCGCCCTTCTGAATCGCGGCCGCCAACTCGCGCGCAATTGTGCCGTGATAAAAGTCGTCGGGCTTCGCGGCAATTCGCTCGAGAGTCCGCGCCAGGTCGGGCTGGCGAAAAATATCGCCAGGCTGGTAGTAGTTACCGTCGCGCTGAAAGATGCGCCGCGATTCTGGAAACTTCGCCAGATCGGAGTCGCCCTGAAAATCGCGCGCTTCGCCCCAAGTAAGTGCATAACCTTTGCGGGCCAACTTGATCGCGGGTGCCATCACCTGCTGCAGCGTGAGCTTGCCGTACTTTTTTTCCGCGTAAACCATGCCGGCAACCGATCCCGGAACGCCAATCGACTTGTAGCCGATCTCGCTGGCGCCTTCGATCACGTTGCCCTGCGCGTCCAAATACATATCGGGCTTCGCGGCCGCCGGAGCTTTTTCGCGATAGTCGACAAAGTGCGCCTTGCCATCGGCCATGCGGATCAGCATGAAACCGCCGCCGCCCAGGTTTCCCGCCGCCGGATGCACCACCGCCAGCGCGAATCCCGTAGCCACCGCGGCATCCACCGCGTTGCCGCCCGCCTGCATGATCTCAACCCCGGCCTGCGAAGCCAGGTCGCGCGCGCTGACCACGATCGCGTGCTGCGCATGGACCGGGTAATTCGAAGCATTCGCGCACGGCGCACACACGGCTAGCGCAGCCATCAGCAGCCACATCCATGATTTGTGCGGGGATGGCATCCAGTTGAAGCTCTCCGAAGACAAAGCCGAACTCTGAGGCTAGCCGACCGCCGCAGGAGAGTCAAATCTGGTTAGCTCGTTCTGAACCTATGTCGGGCGGGCACTCTCTTCGGCTTCGCTCAGGGCAGGCTCTGCCCGCCAACGCTATCCACGCTGCCGAAAGTCAACCTCTCTTCCTGGTCCTGCTCGGAGCGCCGATCTTCGCTGAAGTCTTCCGCTGGCCAGATTTCATTGCCGGCGCCTTCGCTGCCACCATCTCATACGACTGGCGGATCAACTCTTCCAATTCATCGCTGCGCAGCGCATCCAGACGATCCAGCATCACCCACTTGTATCGCCCCACATACGGCGCGGGACGAATATCTTCGCGCTCGATGAGTTCGGCGAACATCTCCGGCGTGCATTTGAAGCACACCCGCAGATCGTCGAGGCCGACGATGGTAAAAATCTTCCCGCCCACTTTCTTGCCCACCTTGAAGCAGAGCGAATCGCCCCACTGCAGCTTCTCGACTGCGTGCGGGAAGGATAAGCAGCAGGCGCGAATGGAATCGACGTTCATGAGATTAATTTACCGCCGAGGATGCCGACGACGGCTGAGAGCTAGCCGCTTGCCTCACACTTGCTGCTTGGCTTCTCCCAGCGGAACCTGCACGTCCATTTTTTTCTTGCCCCGGTAGATGGTGATTTTCACGGTGTCTCCGGCGCGGTGGTCGTTCATCATCTGGGCGAGGTCGTCTTCGTCTGTAACTTTTTCGCCGTCAATGGCGACGATCAGGTCGCCGCCCAGCATGATGAGACTGTTGCCCAGGTAGGCGCGCTGGTCACCGCCGCGCAGTCCGGCCAGGTCGGCCGATCCGCCGGGGTTCACTTGCAGAATCAGCAAACCGTAATCCGCGGGCAAGCCGATTTCGTCGGCCAGTTCCGGGCTGATCGGAATCGTGCGCACACCTAGCGCTGGGCGCCGCACTCGGCCCAGCGTCATCAGATCGTTCAGCACGGCCTTGGCGGTGTTGATGGGAATGGCAAATCCGATGCCGGCATTCTGGTTCACGCTGGAAAGAATCATAGTGTTAATGCCGATGACTTCTCCGTGCCAGTTCATCAACGGTCCACCTGAGTTGCCGGGATTAATCGCGGCATCGGTTTGAATCGCTTCGTCGATGGTGGCGCCGTTGGGCTCGCGCACCGGACGAATCGAGCTCACAATGCCGCGCGTCATGGTTCCTGCCAGCCCGAACGGATTGCCAATGGCATACACCTTCTGTCCCACCTGCAGGTTGTGCGAATCGCCCAGCACTGCCGGAACCAGGTCGGTGGCCTTGATCTGGATCACCGCCAGATCATGCGCGGGGTCGGTGCCAACCACGGTGGCTTTGTACTTTTTGCGGTTGTGCATGGTGACTTCCACTTGCCGCGCGTCGGCGATGACGTGGTAGTTGGTAAGAATGTGGCCGTCCTTGTCGATCACGAAGCCGGAGCCCTGGCCCTCCTGCGGCACCAGCCCGTAGAAGAAATCGAACGTCATGGCGCGTGAAGTGACGTTCACCACCGAAGGGATATTCTTTTTGTAAACCGCAATATTGTTCTGCTCTTCGCTGTCCAGCGACTCGCCTCCGGCCGCTTCCGTGATCTCCACGCTCGCCGGATGGCTGAACCAGTTCGAGGGATGCAAGGCGCTGGCACGGGAATTTGACTTCCAGGTCGTGAAATAGAAGAACGCACCGGCAATCGCCAGCGCCAGAATCAAAGGCCGCATGAGCTTCATGATTTCAAACCACCTAAGAGTAGATACGATGTCCAGAGGCCGAAAGGTCCCGGAAACTTCATTCTAATCAATGCGGGGAAATAGTGTCGGCAGCGGATGGGAGTGTCCGCCTACGCGGGCGAGGTTCAATGGCGGCGACTGCGGTCGTGGTAGTCCTCGGCAGAAAGCAGATTCCTCCTGCCTCGCTGCGCTCGCGCGTCGGAATGACAACGCTGGGCTGCGTTAGATCTTCTCGGTCGCTTCGGCGCGCAGCTTCTCCCACACTTCGCGTACTTGCGCCTGCGTCTGTTCCAGCGTGGCGGAGTTATCGATAATGTAACTGGCGGCTTTGATTTTTTCTGCTTCGGGAAGTTGCGCGGCCATGCGGCGGGTTACTTCTTTGCGGGCGGCTTCGAGGTCGAGTTTTTGGCGGGCGGCAAAGCGGGCGATGCGTTGTTCTTCGCTGCACTTCACTACGATCAGGCGGTCGAATTGTTTGGCTGCGCCGGCTTCGAGGATCAGTGCGGCTTCCACGATGGCGACGGCGCGGGGGTTGTGGCGTCCGATTTCGTTCATCCATTCTTCCTGGCGGCGCAGCACGGCGGGATGCACGATGCGGTTTAACTCTTCGACACGCGCGGACTGGCTGCTGCCGGGACTTGCGTTGCCGGGATTTGCGTTGCCGGGACTTGGGTTGACGGGATTCGTGCCGAAGGCGAGTTCGGCCAGCTTGGAGCGGTTGATGCTGCCGTCGGGGTTGAGGATGCCGCGTCCGAAATGGCGCACGACTTCGTCGTAGACGGCCTCGCCGGGCTTCATGAGCGAGTGGGCGATGCGGTCGGCCTGAGCGAGATGCGCACCTAGGGCAACAAACATCTCTCCCACGACTGACTTTCCTGAGGCGATGGCGCCGGTTAGTCCGACTTTCAGCAATTGGCCCCCGCAGGAAGGGCCTTGACCACAGAGGCACAGAGACACAGAGAAGAACAGTACCGAGTCGCGAGTACCGAGTACCGAGTACCCCGAGCAGATCGCATGGTTCTCGCTACTCGGGTCTTGGGACTCGGGACCGACGTTCTCAGTGTGTCTTCGTGATGGATCCGCATTTGGGGCTCAGGCGCGTGATAGTTCCGGTACGCGGCCGCCCCAGCGCAGTTTTGCGGCTTTTACGGTGTTGAACATCAGCATGGCGATCGTCAGGGGGCCGACGCCACCGGGAACGGGGGTGATGGCTCCGGCAACTTCGGCGACTTCGGGATGGACGTCGCCTACCAGCGTGGATCCTTTGGTGCGGAAAGTCTCTTCGCGCTTGGCATTTTTGGCCAGGCCGCGCCCGAACAGGCGCTCAAATTCTGCGAGGTCGGTCACTTTGTTCATGCCGACGTTGATCACGGTAGCGCCTGGCTTCACAAAGTCGCGGGTGATCATGCCGGCGCGGCCGATGGCGGCGACGAGAATGTCGGCGCGGCGGCAGACTTCCGGCAGGTCGCGGGTCTTCGAGTGGCAGACGGTGACCGTGGCATTGGCGTTGAGCAGCAGCATGGCCACGGGTTTGCCTACAATGTCGCTGCGGCCGACGACCACGACTTCCTGGCCGGCAATGGGAATTTGGCTGCGCTTCAGAATCTCGAGGACGCCGGCGGGCGTGCACGGAACCAGGCCGGGACGCTGCGTCGAGAGGAAGCCGACGTTGACGGGATGGAATCCGTCGACATCTTTGGCGGGGTCGACGGCCATCAGCACTTCCTTGGCGTCGACTTGCGGGGGCAAGGGGAGCTGCACCAGGATGCCGTTGATCGGGTCACGGCCGTCGAGGTCGTCGATCAGGGCGAGGAGGTCGTCGGTGGTGGCGGTATCGGGGTGGGTATGAGTCTCGCTGTAGACGCCAACCTCTTCACAGGCCTTGACTTTGCCGCGCACATAAATCTCGGAGGCGGGATTGTGGCCGACCAGGACCACCGCCAGGCCGGGACGTACGCCGGCGGCGGCCATGGTTCTTACTTCCGCCGCCACTTCGCTGCGGATTTCGTGCGCGATCTTGGTGCCGTCGAGGATGGTGGCGGGCATGCAGGCTCCGGGCTTTGGCTTTCGGGCTTCGGCTAGAAAATCTTACACCTAGTGCGCTCATCGCGGAGTCCCGAGTCGCGGGTCCCGAGTCGTGAGTCGGGCAACTTGCACTCGGCACTCGCGACTCGCTACTGCTTTCGTGGCGTACAATGCTACGCATGATTGCCAAGGATCTGCTGGAAATTCTGGTTTGCCCGGCTTGCAAGCAGGGGCTGGAGTATCGCCAGAATCCGGAGAGTTTGAAGTGCATAGCCTGCCACCGGGTCTACGCGGTGAAGGACGATATTCCTATCATGCTGGTGGATCAGGCAACCATCGAAACTTCCTGAGCTCGACCTGGCTGGTCTGGCGTCCTGGTCCCCCGCGTTCCGAGTTTCGCTAACCCTGAGGCTGCCAACCCTGATTTTCGCCAACCCTGATTCTCGCGAAGCCTGAGACTTTTGGCCCAGTCGGCCGCCCGAGTGGGCTATACGTGTTTCCGCGCCAGAATGACACAACGTGTCAGTTTTGGGACGAAAGTAACCCTCCGCGGTCACTTCGGCCTTCCCAGGGGTCGACCGGGATCGCCCGCAACTTCTGAGAATTACAGGGGTTTATGAAATCTAAAGGGACCTGCCTTACGTACATAAAATACGAGGGCGGGTACGGCAGCGAAATTGCATGCAACTTGTATGGCTGCCGATGAGTCTAATAGCCACGAAGGTCGGAGTCGGAGGTGATGACGGCCATGAACGATAGAATGAGCAATCTGAGCATCGACAAAGACAGATTCACGATGACGGAATTGGCAGCGTTGCGGAACGATCTGCTCCAGGGCGGCATGATCGATTCGTACGAGGCCGCGGAGCTCTTGCAGGTGTTCCTGATGGGCCGCGGCTATGGGGTATCTCCCAAGGCAGCTCTGGACGCGGCGGGCCGCGTCGAGATGGCAGGGTGCGCTCTGCCGGTTCTGCAGCACGAGCTGGAGAACCTGGCCATGGTGATGTAAGGCTGTGATGGAAAGAATCCTGCCGCGCGGGCCGGTGACCCCGCGCTGCGGTGAAAGCTGGTAGAGCAGGAGTTGGGCTAAGTTAAGGGATTGACATTCTGAGCCGGTGATCGAAAAAAGACGCCTGCGCTCAGTTCCACGAACGGGAAAGGCCGGGCCAACCAGCCCGGCTTTGTGGTTTTTGGGGAGATTTGGGATCTGAGTTTCCTCGCGGCGGTCGCGTGACCTAACCGTTTCGCTGGAATTTCGTGTCTGGCTTCGACCACAGGGAGGATACGGAGCAAATCGTCAACTCCGAACCTGTGGAGACGATTTCGACCGGGGCTCGGAGCAGTGGGCTGGCTCTTGCGAGCCAGCCCAGAGGCCCTTGCGAAAGTGACTATCATTCTACGGTGATCGATACTGGCGTCTTGTAGACGTTTCCGCAGTTATCCCACGCTTGCACAACAGTGTTGTAGTTTCCGTTCGACATCGCCAAGTAGGTGTCGAGCGAACCGCCGTTCACGGTGTACGCCGCCACACCCGGTGCGGTGGTTGAGTGGCGAAACCAAGAAAGAAGAAGAGAACGAAAGCAGCAGACCAGGGCGTGACTGCGTGAGTGGCGCGTTTCATCGGAAGCTCCTGAATATGACACTTCGGTCGGTAAACGAAGCGCTCGATGAATCACCAAAAACGGAGAGTTGCCGTCTAATGTTTCAATTGTCCATTTCTACCTTCAAATCCGTAGACAGAGACCCGTCCTCCTTCGAGGGCCGAGGAAACGCCGTGTCGAATCGCATTCTCGACCAGGAGCTGAAGAATCATCTGCGGCACCAGCGCCATTTCATGGCGACATTCTACTCGTTTACAGAACGCGACTGAACATCTTTGCGAGCCATGTACCCGAGCCGTGATAATGCTTGCCTATGCACATTTCCGGATCGTGGATTCTGTTGATCTTCGTGAGCGGGTCGACGGCTCTGATTCTGCTGGCGCTGCACTTGACGACGCTTGGTCTGGTGATCCACCAGCGGATTCCGGACCGGCCACGGCGGCGGTTGTTCCTGGCCTCGATTGGTTTTTTTGTGACGTTCGTTGGGGTGCGGCTGCTGGTGATGTCGATCACTCATCATGTGGGGCCGTTTAGTTACGTCGAGATGGGTGGACGGCACATCCATCACCTGGTGTGGGGGATTCTTCTTCTGCTCATCACTGGCTATGCGGAGATCGCGGAAGTGGGCACCGGGGAGAAGCCGAGCGCGATCTTCTTGAGCCGGTTGCTGGCGCTGACTTACGGCGTTGGAGCAGCCCTGACGCTGGACGAATTCGCTCTGTGGCTGAATCTGGATGCAGCGGCCTACTGGTCGCGGCAGGGCCGCGAAAGCATTGACGCCGTGGTGACATTCGGGGCGCTGCTCGCGAGCGGGGCATGGGGCGCGCCATTATTTCGGGCGGTTTCGTCGGAGGCTAAAGGCAAGCGCACGGACAGGCGCTAGAGCAAGAAAGCCGGGAACCGCCGGCTGTTATTCGTGGCGCAGGCTCTCGACTGGATCGAGTTGCGCCGCGCGGGTGGCTGGGACAGTTCCAAAAATGACGCCGACCAGCGACGACACCACGATGGCGATGATCGCCGACCAACCTGAGATCGGGATGCGGTAGTCCGTGAGGAAGCGCACGGAGTAAGGCAGGGCCAGGCCGATGGCGATGCCGGCGATGCCTCCGATGAGCGAGATCAAAACTGCCTCAGCCAGAAATTGAAAGCGGATTTCGCGGCGGGTCGCGCCGACGGCCTTGCGGATTCCGATCTCGCGAATTCTCGAAGTCACGGTCGCCAGCATGATGTTCATGATGCCGATGCCGCTGACCAATAGCGTGACCATGGCGCTGGCCAGCAATCCCCATGTCAGTGCGGTCAGAATGCGGTCAGCGGTGGCCAGAATGTCCGTGAGATTCGACACGTTGTAAACCGATTCCGCGCGGTGGCGGGAACGCAGCACGCGCTTGATCTGCACAGTTGCCGCTGGTACCGAGGCGGAATCCCGCATGGAGAAGTAAACCATCTTGACGCTGGGCGTTTCCAGAAAATAGCGGCTCACGCTGTAGGGAATGACCATGGTGTTGTCGGTGACTTCCGATTCACCGAATGTCTCCGCGCTTTCTTTGAAGGTGCCAATGATGGTGAAGGGCAGGCCTGTGAGTTTGATGACTTTCCCGATCGCGGCTTGAGGCGAGCCGTAGACAGACTTCGCCATTTTCTCGGTAATGACACCGACTTTGTTATGGGCCTGGGAGTCTTCGGCGTCAAAAAAACGCCCGGAGAGAACTTTCAGGTTGCGCACACGCTGATATTCGGGATACACGCCGAGAACCTGAATGTCTTTTTCGTCCCCGTTGCCGACTGGAATGCGCTCGCCCAGAGTGACGACGGGCGACGCCGCGACTACGCCGGGGACTTGCTCCAGCACGGCCTGTACATCCTCCACGGTGAGCGGATCGAGGCTGGAATTGCTGATGTGCTGCGCGCCCTGGTATTCGGCCCAGATTTCGTTGGTGCCGATGGCTTCAATCTGGCTCAGGGCGTACTCGCGTCCAGTCATGCCGATGGTTACAACTAAGATGAGCGAAGCGGTGCCAATCACCATGCCAAGCGCGGTCAGCATGAAACGAACTTTGTTCGAGCAGAACGTGTCGTAAGCAAAGTTCACGATTTCCCCCAGAGCCATATCGGTGCTCAAACGGGATCGCACGGTTTCAGTCGCGGTCGGCATTAGTTAAATGCTACGGACGGAGGAGGAAAGGCGCAAGGGCCGGGCTGGAGCGAGTCTCAATAAAATTCGGTTGGCGCCTACACTGCGGAGCAACGTTGGCCGAGGATGTGGTACACCTCTATTCTGTCTTCAGCGTTCAACATCGAGTAATCGGGGACCACCTATCTCTTCGGCTGACACTACTTTCGGCACCGACCACGATCCGCAGGCGTCGCGTCGACACGCCCGGCGATCGCTGCTGTGGATGGTGCTCGCCGGTCTTGTAATCCGGCTGATCGTGGTGGGATTTCTGTATCCCGAGCGGACAGACCCGGCGCGCGATCACTGGCGCTTCGGCGGAGAGGCGGGAAGAATCGCGCGATCGATTGCGCTGGGAGAAGGATTCAGCAATCCGCTGTTCGGCCAGACCGGGCCAACGGCATGGCTTTCGCCGATATTCCCCTATCTGCTGGCGGGAATCTTCAAGATTTTCGGCATCTACAGCAAAACCTCGGCGCTGGTCGCGCTATCGCTTGACAGCTTATTTTCCGCGCTCACCTGCATTCCTGTATTTCTGATTGCGCGAATGCACTTCGGGGAAAAAACTGCGCTTTGGGCAGGATGGGCGTGGGCATTTTTTCCCTATGGCATCTATTTTTCAGCGGACTTCATCTGGGCCACTGCACTGACAACGCTGCTGATGAGTCTGGTATTTCTCGCTGCACTGCGACTCGAATCGTCGTCTCGAATTTCTGATTGGGCTTTGTTCGGCGCGCTTTCCGGCTTTGGCGCGTTGACCGACCCGGTGGTGCTGTCTGTGGCTCCATTCCTGGGCGCGTGGATGTGGTACCGGCGATATCGGCAGAAAGCACGCTGGTTCGTACCAGGAATCGCGGCCGTGCTCGCGGTGGTCATCGTGACGGCGCCGTGGATGGTGCGAAACTATCGCGTCTTCCACAAGATCATCCCTTTTCGCAGTTGCCTGGGCCTGGAAGTTTACTTCGGCAACAATCAGGACAGCTGGCACTGGGGCCCTCCGGGATATCATCCCTCGGACAATGAAGAGGAGTGGAAGGAATATCAGCAACTGGGAGAGATTGCGTACGTGTCGAAGAAGCTCGACCAGGGCCTCGATTTTATTGACGACCATCGCGGCTTGTATGCATGGATGACAGCGCGGCGCGTGCTGTATTTGTGGACCGGCTACTGGAGCTTCGGTCATCGCTATCTGCAGGAGGAACCAATGGACCCTCCTAACATTGTTTTCTGCACGCTGCTGACAGTGTTGACGCTCGCTGGTTTGAGGCGCGCGCGGCGCGATGGTTGGGTCGTGGCGATGCCTTACATCATCGTGTTTTTCTTTTTTCCTATCGTGTATTACCTGACGCACCCGGAGGATTATTACCGGCGTCCGATTGATCCGCTGTTTGTGGTGCTGGCTGTGTATGCGGTGGTTTCGTGGCGGCAGGAGCGGCGTGCGGCGCGTGGTGCCGCGTGAAAAGATCCCGGACGGCGTTCTACTTGCTCCTGCTGACGGCCGGCGCTCTGCTGGTGCACGGGTATCATCCCTACGCCGAGGACGCGGAAATTTATCTTCCGGGCGTCGAGAAGATTCTGAATCCCAAATTGTTTCCGGTGATGCGGGAGTTCTTCGCTTCGCATGCCAACCTGACCCTGTTTCCGAATCTGATTGCATTCTCGATCCGCGTTACGCATCTGCCGTTCGCGTTGGGACTTTTTCTGTGGCACATGGTATCGATTTTCTTACTGCTGCTGGCCTGCTGGGAATTGGGCGGCGTTTGCTTTGCGAGCGCGAGAGCGCGGTGGGGTGGAGTCTGTCTGGTGGCGGCGTTGCTTACGATTCCGGTGGCCGGGACCGCGCTCTACATCATGGACCAGTATCTGAATCCGCGAAACCTGGCGGCGTTTGCTGCGATCTTCGCGGTGACCAGGACTCTGGAAAATAAATATGTTCGCGCTCTGCTGTGGCTGGCGTTTGCCGCGTGCGTGCATCCCCTGATGGCAGCGTTTGCCTGTTCGTTTTGTTTCCTGCTCGTGTTCATGAAGTATGTCGAAGGCAGAAACGCGGATGCAGGCGAAAATATCCCCCCGAGCGCGGCCAGCGCTCTGGGCTTTCTGCTTTTTCCGTTCGGCATTTCTCTGGACCCTCCGAGTTCGCCGGCCTACCACGAGGCCGCGCTGCGGCATGGATTTCACTACATCCAGCGCTGGCAGTGGTATGAGCAGTTGGGGATTCTCGCTCCGGTGCTGCTGTTCTGGTGGTTCGGACGGATGGCTCGCGCCCGCGGTTCGCGCGGGCTCGATCTCTTATGCCGCGCTTTTATTATTTACGACCTCATCTATTTTGTGATGGCGCTGGCGTTCGATCTGCCAGCTCGTTTTGAGAGTCTGGCTCGTTTGCAGCCGCTGCGCAGCTTACATCTGCTCTACATGGCAATGTTCGTGGTTATGGGCGGGTTCGTCGCCGAATATGTTTTGCAGAATCGCTGGTGGCGATGGCTGGCGCTGTTCGTTCCCTTGAGTGCAGGAATGTTCGCGGCGCAGTTGGCGCTTTTTCCGGCGAGCGCTCACGTGGAGTGGCCCGGCGTCACTCCGCGGAATCAATGGGCGCAGGCTTTCGTATGGATTCGGCAGAACACGCCCGTCGACGCGGTGTTCGCGCTCAATCCCGAATATATGCACATACCGGGCGAAGATGAAACCGGCTTCCGGTGTCTGGCGCAGCGCAGCCGGCTTGCCGATGCCAACAAGGACAATGGCGTGGTCAGCATGTTTCCGCCGCTAGCCGAGAAGTGGCTGGAGCAGGTGAAAGCGCAGACTCCCTGGAAGAATTTTTCTTCCGCAGATTTTGCGCGATTGAAACAGAAATACGGCGTGAATTGGGTCGTTGTGCAGCAGCCGGGAGTTGCCGGCCTCGATTGCGTCTACCAAAATGCCGCGGTGCAAGTTTGCCGGGTGCCTTGAGGGAATCGCTGCCCCGGATGAACTGTGCACACCTCTAGGCTGACTCGCAACTGCACACTCGCGTCGCTCCGATTTCGTCTTACGGGAGCAGCCAGTCCAGTGCGCAAGTTTTTTCACTGCTCTCCTCTCATCGCGAAGCAAGAATCGTCCCCCCGCTGAACACTCGGGCGCTTATCCGGCGACTTGCGGGACCCCGGCACCTCTGAAAAGGCCTTTCTGGCTGTCCGCACTCCCGCCGTAGAGTTGGCGCGCCAGATTTGCGCCATGCGCTCCGCCACCTTGCCTGTGGCCGCGCAGGGTCGAAAAGCGAAACTGCACAAACGGCGCCCCCCTTAGGTCTCCAGACGACCAATGAGCCAGTTTGTTCCGAATTTCCGTTCTTAGTAGTACGAGCAGGCGCCGAATGGCGACTTGCTCGTTTTTACGAGAGAGTTAAGAGGAGCGAAGCATATGACGATTCTACCGATGTTTTCTGCGACAACTCGCCTTCCCAGGAAGAGCGAACCGCGCAGCAGAGTGGGGGGCTATCTGCCTGCTGGAGGAGGAACGGCCGGACTGTTCTTCCTCCTCTTCATGCTCTGCTTAATATTTTCGGCGGAGGCCGCCAGCTCCCAAATCTACAGCGATCTGTATGAATTCGGTGGGACTCCCGATGGGTGCTGTCCGCAATATCCCGCGACGTTGGCCCAGGGGCGGGATGGCAACGTCTACGGCATAACGTCCACCGGGGGCGCAAGCAACCTCGGGATAGTCTTCCAGATCACGCCTGCGGGCAGCTTCAAGATTATCCACAGTTTCGACGGCCCGCACGGTAGCACGCCCGTCGGGGGCCTGGTGCTCGGCGTCGACGGCAATCTCTACGGAACTACGGAACTGGGTGGCGCACACGGCTACGGCAATATTTTCAAGATCACGCCTGCGGGGGTCTTGAGTGTGCTCTATGACTTTACGGGAAATGCTGACGGCGGGCTTACGGTAGCGCCACTGACCCTCGGAACAAACGGGATCTTCTACGGCACATCGTACCCGGGGGTAGCCTTTCAAATCTCGGCCGGTGGGGTGTTCAAGGTCATCAACACAATTCCGACGACGTTGTACGGTCCCCTCCTGCAGGCGAGCGATGGCTATTTCTATGGTGTGACGGAATTCGGGGGTACGTATTCCGCGGGGACGGTCTACAAGATCGCGGGGAAGAAGGTCACCACCCTCTACAACTTTGACGGCTCACATGGCTCTTACCCGATTGGCGGACTGGTGCAGGGTTCGGACGGCAACCTCTACGGTACAACTACGGCGGGAGGCGGCACTAATGCCGGAGTCATTTACAAGATCACGACGGGGGGAACCCTCACGGTCGTGGTGGACTTCGATAATGTTCACACCCTCGCGGGTTATCAGGCCTTCGCTGGGCTGGTAGCCGGCAGCGATGGAAATCTGTACGGGGCTACGATTTGGGGTGGGATGTTCGGTGAGGGTGTCATCTTCCAGCTGACCCTGGGCGGCAGTTACACGGTGCTTTACAGCTTCGACGCCGCTCACGGGGACGGAGCCTATTCCACGCCATTCCAGCACACCGACGGCGAGATTTTCGGAATGACAAAACGAGGCGGAACTCCGGGCATGGGTGATATCTATAGTCTCGACGGCGGCATCACGCCGTTCGCATCGCTGGTAAGCACCCTGGGTCCGGTGGGCAAGACTGTAGGGATCCTCGGCCAAGGATTCTCAGGAGCTAACAGCGTCGAGTTTAACGGAACGCCCGCGTCGTTCCATGTGGTTTCCAACACCTATATGACCGCGAAGGTTCCGGCGGGAGAAACCGGATTCGTCACCATCACTACATCATCCGGCACACTGTTGAGCAAACAGATCTTCAAGGTGACGCCCAAGGTCATTAGTGTTACTCCAACGAGTGGCAAGGTCGGCGACCCGGTGGTCATTGCTGGAACGGGCCTTATTCAGGCGATCGCGATCGCCGTAGGTGGAGTGAGGGTGACGGCGTTCACGGTAAACTCCGATGCGCAGGTGACCTTCGCCGTCCCCACAGGAGCTAAGACCGGGAAAGTGGTCCTGACCACTCCGGGCGGCAAGGCCACGAGTAAAAGCGTTTTCACGGTAACGCCTTGATCCGGCGAAGGAGCGGCATCGGGCACACACACCGCCCGCCCTTCGGCGTGACGTCAGGGTGACTTATGAAAGCGAGCACCCGCTCGATTGGTTCGATATTTATCTGCCGTTTGCTTGCGCATTCAACGTCTTCTGTACGGTTGTGCGAGTGCTGGAGCACAGAGCGTCGATAGACCGTCGGCGACTCGTTGCGGCGACAACGGCCGCCTCCAACGGCGGCAAAATCCGCACTTCCGGTATAGCGATCGGATACAATTACAAGAAACCCAGGAGATCTCAGGCTATGTCCATTGCGCAGGCCGTTCAAGCCCCAGTCCGGCTATTTCCCTATGAAAGGTGGGGCGTGGCGCTGTCTGGACTGGCGAAGCGATACCATGATAACCAGCCTTGCCCGCACATTCTGCTGAAGGATTTTCTCGAGCCTGAGGTTGCGTTGACCATGGCGGAGGAATTTCCGCGTCCCGATAGCGCCGCCTGGACGCAGTACAAACATCCCAACGAAAACAAGCTGGGCATGCCCCGGCGCGAACTTTTTCCGCCGACGATTGCGGCGGTCACGGAGGAATTGAATTCGCCGGAGTTCACCGCGTGGGTTTCAGAGTTGACCGGAATTCCGAATCTGATTGCCGATCCCATGCTCGAAGGCGGCGGCCTGCATCAGTCTGGCCCGGGCGGCTATTTGAATGTGCATACCGATTTTTCCATGCACCACTTTCACACCAGCTGGCACCGGCGCGTGAATTTGATTCTCTATCTGAATCCGGGTTGGCAGCAGGAGTGGGGCGGAGCGCTCGAATTGTGGGAGCGCGGAATGAGGCGCTGCGCGGCCAAGTATCCGCCGATGGTAAATCACGCTTTGATTTTTACCACCGACGAGCGCTCGCTGCACGGCTTCCCTGATCCGCTGACTTGTCCCCCGGACCAATCGCGCAAGAGCCTCGCGCTCTACTACTACACGGTTGAGCCAGGAAAGAAAGTGACTGCGCACTCCACCGATTATTTTGCGCGTCCGCAGGATGGCTGGGGAAAGTCGGCGATGATCTGGCTCGACAAAAAAGCCGTCGACCTTTATTCGCGGGCCAAGGTGCGGTTCGGATTCTCGGACGAGTTTGCCAGTAAGGTGCTGGGATTTTTGTCGAAGAAGAAATCCTGAAGCCGTACAAGAAAACCCAGCGAAAAAATCAGGCCGATCGAACCGTCTCAGTCCTCGGGGCGTAATACGTGGGGAAGCCGGGATCGAGTTTGCGTCCTTTGTCGCTGAAGCGGCGCAGGTGCATTAAACCGATTCGCTGTAGCGCGAACTGCAGCGTGGTGCCGAGCACGCCAAATCCGTAGGTCACGCTGCGGCGGAAGTTGATGGAAGAGGCCTCTTCGAAATACTTCGTCGGGCAAGACACTTCTCCGATACGAAATCCAAAATACACGCACTGGGCCAGCATCTGGTTGTCGAATACGAAGTCGTCGGAATTTTCGAGCAGCGGCAGTTCGCTTAAAACCTTGCGGCTGAAGGCACGATATCCGGTGTGATATTCGGAGAGCTTGACGCGCAGAAAAAGATTCTCGAAAGCGGTCAGCATGCGGTTGGCCACGTATTTGTAAAACGGCATGCCACCGTGCAGCGCCCGCCCGCCGATGATGCGCGACCCCAGCACCACGTCATACACCTCATAGGCAACCATGCTGCCCATGGCCGTTATCAGCAGCGGCGTGTATTGATAATCGGGATGCAGCATGATGATTACGTCGGCGCCGGCAGCGAGCGCCTCGCGATAGCAGGTCTGCTGGTTGCGGCCATAACCGTAATTGCGGTCATGCTGGAAAACATGCAGCCCCAGGCGCTGGGCAAGCGCAACCGTGCCGTCAGAACTGTGGTCATCCACGAGGATGCGGATGTCGACCAGATCGGGCAGATCGGCCACGGTGGCCTCAAGCGTCAGCTCCGCGTTGTAGGCGGGCATGACCACCGCAATGCGTTTGCCGTTGATCATAAGGTAAGCATGACGCAATACATAACCGAACGGCTACGAAAAATACATAACCAAATGGTTCCGCAAAAAGCGAAACCAACAGGTTACGGAAGCACAAACCGATTACGCTTGTAGCGTTGCTTTTATGATACCCGAGATTTCGCCCGTTATTTCATGTTGTCGAGAATCGAGCCGACAATTCCGCCGACTACGCCGCCCTGCACCGACTGCCTGGTTTCGCGATTCGGCATGTACTCCTGCAGTTCGTGAGCCAGCCGGGAGATGGGCAGCGTCTGCAGCCAGATTCTGCCGGGACCGGTGAGTGCGGCCAGAAAGATTCCGTCGCCGCCGAAAATCATGTTCTTAATCCCCGGCACGGTCGTGATCTGAAACGACACGCTCGATTGAAACGCGCCCACGTGGCCAGGATGCACGCGCAGGGTTTCTCCCGGCTTAAGATCGCGGATCACGAGTTCGCCTGAGAGTTCGAGCCACGCCACGCCTTGTCCGCTGAGCTTCTGCAGCAGGAAGCCGTCGCCGCCGAAAATCCCGGCGCCGAGCGTTTGCTGGAAGCCGACGCCGATCTGAATCTGCTGGGTCGCACAGAGGAAGCCGTGACGGTGGATGAGATATTCCTGCACCGGACTCACCTCGACGGGCACAATGTGCCCCGGCATCTTGGCTGCGAATGCGAGTTCTCCCGCAAAGCCCGCGGCTCGGTACTCCGTCATGAACAACGTTCCGCCACCGGCCACGCGCTTCAAGACGCCGAAGATTCCGCCGCCTCCGCCGAATTGCGTGTGCGTGGTCATCTGGATCGCACTCGACATCCAGGAAAGTTCTCCGGCTTCGGAAATAATGGTTTCGTTGGGTTCGAGGATGAATTCGAGCACGGGCATAGTCGTCCCGGTGATGCGGCTCTGCATGATTTCTCTCCTGGATACGGTCGCAGCTTTCCAGCTGAAACCCAAGAGTATATACGGGCGGGGCGGAGCAGCGGTTCATTTAGGACTCACAGGAAATGTCGGCTGCCCCATCTGAGTTATTTCCTTCGATCGCAGTGGCTTGCTCCGATCTGCTTGCCTGTGAAAAACTACAAGTTACATATTGAGACGTTCAACGCCGCTGGGAGCGGCGTGATTCATTGCGATGACTGCAAAGCGCACACTATTCGAGAAAATTTGGGACGCGCACCTGGTGGCCCAACCGGGCGGGCGGTCTCCGATTATTTACATCGATCTCCATCTGGTGCATGAAGTGACTTCGCCACAGGCGTTCGACGGGCTGCGGGTTGCGGGACGCAAAGTGCGTCAGCCGGCGCGAACTGTCGCCACTGTCGACCACAACATTCCGACTGAGCCGCGCGGCACTCCGATTACCGATGTGATCGCGGCGCGGCAGATTGCGGCGCTGCAAACCAATTGCAAGGAGTTTGGCGTCCGGCTGTTTGATATGGATTCGCCGGACCAGGGCATCGTCCACGTCATTGGACCGGAGCTGGGGCTGACGCAGCCCGGAATCACAATTGTTTGTGGCGACAGCCACACCAGCACGCACGGCGCGTTCGGTGCGCTGGCGTTCGGCATTGGAACGTCCGAAGTGGAGCATGTGCTGGCGACCCAATGCCTGGCGCAGCAGAAGCCGAAGACGATGAAGATTGAAGTGCACGGCCGGCTGGCGGAGGGCGTCACGGCCAAAGATCTGGCGCTGGGAATCATCGGGCAAATCGGTACAGATGGCGCGACCGGGCACGTGATTGAATACGCCGGGGAAGCGGTGCGCGGGCTTTCGATGGAAGGCCGCATGACACTGTGCAATATGAGCATCGAGGCGGGCGCGCGCGCCGGAATGGTAGCACCGGACGATACCACCGTCGCGTATGTCAAAGGAAAGCGTTTTGCGCCAGGCAAAGACGAATGGGAAAAATCGGTCGAGTATTGGCACACGCTGGCGAGCGATGAAGGGGCGGTCTTTGACAAGGTCATCGAGATTGATGCGGCGCAGCTTTGTCCATTTGTAACCTGGGGAACGAATCCGGGGATGGTGGCGCCGGTGACGGGTCGCGTGCCGGACACGGGAAGCTTGAAAGAGGCCGACCGGCGGTCGACGGAGCTCGCGCTGCAGTATATGGGGCTGGAGGCGGGCAAGCGCATTGAAGATATCGGCGTGGACCGGGTGTTCATCGGGTCGTGCACGAATTCGCGGATCGAAGACCTGCGGGCGGCGGCGCGAGTGGCGCGAGGACATCATGTGAGCCCAAAGGTTCGGGCGATGGTGGTGCCGGGATCGCAGACGGTGAAGCGCGTGGCCGAGCAGGAAGGACTGCACCGCGTTTTTCTGGACGCGGGATTTGAGTGGCGGGAGTCGGGATGCTCGATGTGTCTGGGAATGAATCCGGATATTTTGCAGCCGGGTGAGCGCTGCGCGTCCACCAGCAACCGGAATTTTGAAGGCCGGCAGGGGCGCGGCGGACGGACGCATCTGGTGAGTCCGATGATGGCGGCGGCGGCGGCGATTGAAGGGCATTTTACCGACATTCGAAACTGGAAGTTTCAATGAGTGACTTTCGGAGAATGGTAGGGAACGCGCGATGAATCCGTTTACGACACATCGCGGGCGCGTGGTGCCCTTGGACAGGGTCAACGTGGACACCGACCAGATCATTCCCAAGCAATTCCTGAAGCGAATCGAGAAAACAGGCTTTGGCCAGTTCTTGTTTTACGATTGGCGATTCTCAGCGGACGGAAAAAGAAGAATGCCGATTCCGTTCAGGGTCAGGCTGCGCTGGGCCAGTCTAAGCAGGACCAGTTTGTTCTGGATCAGCCGCGCTACATAGGCGCGAGCATTCTGGTGGCGGGAAAGAATTTTGGCTGCGGGTCATCGCGGGAGCATGCGGTGTGGGCGCTGGCCGACTTCGGTTTTCGCGCGGTCATCTCATCTTCCTTCGCCGACATCTTTGCCAACAACAGCACCAAGAATGGATTCCTCACGGTGCTGTTAAGCGAGCGTGAAGTCGAAGAATTGATGCGCCGCGCCCGCGAGACGAACGATTATCAGCTCACAATCGACCTGGAACAATATGACGTGCGCGATGAGCAGGGATTTCGCGCGAAGTTTCCGGTCGACGAATTCGTCCGGCATTGCCTGCTGAACGGGCTGGACGATATCGGGCTCACCTTGCAGCATGAGGCGGAGATTACGGCGTACGAAATGCAGCACCCGACATTGGCGGCGCTGGGCGCAGCAGAGCGAGTCAGTTCGTAGCAGTCACTTCCCAAAATCAATTCGTACCTGTCAGCCCTATAGAGATCGAGTTACAAAGATCGCGTCACAAGGGTCGTTCCATCGAGATCGGTGCATCACGAAGGTCCATGCGTAAAGATCCATGGTAAGGGAGTAAAGATTTGTAAAACTTTCGCCCTACTCTTGACCTGCCGCCGGGGCCCAGTTGATGCTGGTTTTGTGCTAAGTTCTGCTACTGCATCTGTGATTCGGTTCCCACGTCGGCCCTCCCGGAGAATCCCCGTTGGAGTGGGTGAGTTTCGCGGTTTTTGCGCATAGATTAGCGAAACCGAACGGAACTTGTGTACGTCTAATGCTTGGCGGGTCAACCGCGAGTCTGAGGAATATCTGCTGAGCGCACCGACATCATAAAATTATGAGCGACTCCCGCTGCATTTCGATTCATACCAAGTCGACCCCAACCGAGCCGAAGCAAACTCATTGCGAGAAAACCCGGCGATCCCCGGGGGCGTCATGGCTCGCCGTGGTCTTGGCTTTGACTCTGTGTGCCGGCTTCATTTCCTGCACCGGCGGCGACGCCAGGGAGCAGGCGCAAGCGGCCGCGCCGCGCGCTGTTTCGGTGGCGATCGCCCCCGTAACCCAGCAGGATATGCCTGTTTACCTGGTGGGTCTGGGCTCGGTGACGGCATTCTACACGGCGAACATAAAGAGCCGCGTCGACGGGCAAATCATGCGCGTCAACTTCAAGGAAGGGCAAACGGTGAAGCAGGGCGATTTACTCATCGTGATCGATCCGCGTCCCTACCAGGTGCAACTGGAGCAAGTGCAGGCGCAACTATTCAAGGATCAAGCGTCGCTGCGCGATGCCAGGCTGAACCTTGACCGCTACACCACGCTCATTCCCTCCGGAAGCATCGCCCAGCAGCAGGTGGACACGCAGAAATCCATGGTGGATCAGCTCGACGGCCAGGTGCGCACGGACCAGGCGCAGATCGATAACGCCAAGCTGCAACTTGTCTACTGCAACATCACGGCGCCGTTCACTGGCCGCGTCGGCCTGCGGCAGGTGGATCCGGGAAACATCGTGCACGCGGCCGACACGAATCCGATGCTGATCCTCACGCAACTGCAGCCGATTGGGGTGATCTTCACGCTGCCGGAAAACGTGTTGCCGACTGTGGCGAAGCATATGAAGAACGCCACGCTCGAAGTGGACGCCTTCGACGCGGACAACCAGACCAAGCTGGCCACGGGAAAGCTGATGACGATCGACAATCAGATCGATCCGACCACCGGCACGGACAAGCTGAAAGCCGTGTTCGACAACAAAGACAACCAGCTCTGGCCCAACCAGTTTGTGAACACCAAACTCCTGCTGGAAACGCGCAAGAACAGCACGGTGGTGCCGACCGCGGCGATTCTGCGCGGACCGCAGGGAACGTTCGTTTATGTCATGAAGCCGGACCAGACGGTGGAGGCGCGTCCGGTTACCATCTCGATTTCGCAAGGCGATACCACGGCAGTGGCCAGCGGGCTCAACCCCGGCGACACGGTTGTAACGGATGGGCAGGACAAACTGCAAAACGGCAGCAAGATCGCGCCCCGAAACGTGCCTGCAAGGGCAGGTTCGAGCCGCCGCCAACCAGCCACTGCGGGAACTCCTGGTTCATGACGGCTTTGTTCGTGAGCCCGCCTTTGCGATAAGTCTTGAGCAGTTCGTAAGTTAATCGTGAATCGATCATGAGCCCATCCAGGTTATTCATTCTTCGCCCGGTCGCCACCACGCTGCTTATGGTAGGCGTGCTGCTGGTGGGGTGGGTTGCGTTCACGCAGCTTCCGGTCTCGGCGCTTCCTGAAGTCGACTACCCGACCATTGAGGTTTTGACGTTTTATCCCGGCGCAGATCCCGACGTGATGGCGTCTTCCGTGACTTCGCCGCTGGAGCGGCAATTCGGCCAGGTCCCGGGACTTGCCCAGATGACCTCGACCAGTTCCTTTGGCAGTTCCGTCATCACGCTGCAGTTCGGACTGGATCAGAACATCGACGTGGAAGAGCAGCAAGTGCAAGCTGCGATCAATGCAGGGTCCACGTATCTTCCGGCGGATCTTCCGAATCCGCCCATCTACAACAAAGTGAATCCAGCGGACTCGCCGATTCTTACGCTGGCGATGACGTCCGATTCGCTAGCCCTGTCGAAGGTGGAAGACCTGGCCGACACGGCGCTGGCGCAGAAAATTTCACAGTTGCCGGGGGTGGGGCTGGTTTCGATCAGCGGCGGCCAAAAGCCGGCGGTGCGGATTCAGGCCAACCCCACGGCGCTGGCTTCCTACGGGCTGAGCCTGGAAGACTTGCGAGCGGCGCTGGTGCAGGCCAATGTGGACCAGGCCAAGGGTGTGATCGATGGTTCGCGGCAGTCCTACACCATCGGAGCCAACGATCAGTTGCTCACGAGCGCGCAATACAAACCGATTGTGATCGCGTATCACAACGGCGCGCCGGTGCGTATCGAGGACGTAGCCAACGTCATCGACGGAACCGAGAACGTAAGGCTCGCGGCATGGATGAATCTGACTCCGGCGGTGATCGTCAATATTCAACGCCAGCCCGGCGCCAACATCATCAGCGTGGTGGACCGGATCAAGAAACTGCTGCCGCAATTGCAGGCGTCCCTGCCGTCGGCGGTGAAAATGCAGATTCTTACCGACCGGACTCTCACCATCCGCGCTTCTGTGAGAGACGTTGAGTTTGAGCTGATGCTGACCATCGTGCTGGTAGTGATGGTCATCTTCCTGTTCCTGCGGAATCTTTCCGCGACCGTGATCCCCAGCGTGGCAGTGCCGCTTTCTCTGATCGGCACGTTTGGCGTGATGTACTTGCTGGGATACAGCCTCAACAATCTGACGCTGATGGCGCTGACCATCTCTACCGGATTTGTGGTGGATGATGCCATCGTCATGATCGAGAACATCGACCGCTTTCTGGAGATGGGAGATTCACCCCTGGACGCGGCGCTGAAAGGCTCGGGACAGATTGGCTTCACCATTGTTTCGCTGACAGTTTCGCTGATTGCCGTGCTAATTCCGCTGCTGTTTATGGGCGACATTGTGGGGCGCCTGTTCCGGGAGTTCGCGGTGACGCTGTCGGTGACCATCCTGGTGTCGGCGGGAGTGTCGCTGAGCTTGACGCCGATGATGTGCGCCAAGTTGTTGAAGCATCGCAAGGAAGGAGAAAAAGGCCGGTTCTACGATATTTCCGAAGACTTCTTCAATCGCGTGGTCGCCTTCTACGGGCGCACCGTGAAATGGGTGTTGCAGCACCAGCCCGCAACTTTGTTCGTGACCCTCGGAACTCTGGTGCTTACGCTGGTTCTATATGTGGTTGTCCCGAAGGGATTTTTCCCGGTGCAGGATACGGGCGTGATTCTGGGAATTTCGGAAGCGCCGGACGACGTTTCGTTTGACGCGCTGGCGCAGCGGCAGCAGGAGCTGGCAAAAATTATTCTCAACGATAAGCAGGACGTGGAGAGCCTGTCGTCGTTCATCGGGGTGGACGGCACCAACACAACGCCGAATGTGGGCCGCATTCAGATCAATCTGAAATCGCTGGACGAGCGCAAGGACGACGCTTCCACAATCATCCGGAAGCTGCAACCCCAACTGGCTGCCGTGCACGGGATCACTCTCTACATGCAGCCGGTGCAGGACCTGACTGTGGAAGACCGCGTGAGCCGCACTGAGTTTCAGTATTCGGTGGAAGACGCTGACGCTCAGGAACTGGCGGAGTGGACACAGAAACTTGTCGACAAGCTGCGGACTCTGCCTGAACTGCGCGACGTGGCCACCGATCAACTCAACAACGGACTGAAAACCAACATCACGATTGACCGCGATACCGCCTCCCGGCTGGGCATATTTCCGCAGGCGATTGACAACACGCTTTATGACGCGTTCGGGCAGCGGCAGGTTTCGACCATCTTTACGCAGCTGAACCAGTATCACGTGATCCTCGAGGTTCTCCCAACCTTCGCGAAGACTCCCGCGGATCTGAAAGATATTTATATCCGCCCCAGCACCGTGACGCCGAACACGGGCGCGCCCTCTGCTAATGGCGCGGCCGTGACCACCAGCGGAGCTCCGGTTCCGATCTCGACGTTTACCCGAATACAATCGAGTCCCGCGTCTCTCGCCGTCAACCACCAGGGACAATTTCCGGTGGTGACGCTTTCGTTTAACCTGGCTCCCGGCGGTTCGCTGGGAGATGCAACTCGCGCCATCCAGGCGGCCGAAAAGGAAATTCAGCTGCCGGCGAGCATCCACACCGCGTTTCAGGGAACGGCGGCGGCATTCCAGAATTCGCTGGCCAGCGAACCTTACCTGATTCTGGCCGCGGTGATTACGGTTTACATCGTGCTGGGCGTTCTGTATGAAAGCTACATTCACCCCATCACGATTCTCTCGACGCTGCCTTCGGCTGGAGTCGGCGCGATTCTGGCCTTGCAGATCACGCACAACGATCTTACGGTGGTGGCCCTGATAGGGATCATTCTTCTGATCGGCATCGTCAAGAAAAACGCGATCATGATGATCGACTTTGCGCTGGAAGCCGAGCGCGTGGAGCACAAGCCGCCAGAAGAAGCGATCTTTCAGGCCTGTCTGCTGCGCTTCCGTCCTATCATGATGACGACCATGGCCGCGCTGCTCGGCGGTTTGCCTCTGGCTCTGGGCTCTGGAACGGGAGCGGAGTTGCGCCGTCCGCTGGGCATCACCATTGTGGGCGGACTTCTGCTCAGCCAGTTGCTCACGCTTTACACCACGCCGGTGATCTACCTGTGGTTTGACCGGCTGGCGCGCCGGTTTGAGCGATACAAGATCGGCAACGAAATCGCCGAGGAGCCAGCCTCGGGAGATTAGGTCGGCAGATTAGGCCGGCAGATTTAAGCATGCCAGTTATGCATGTTGATTCATGTTGATTAGAGTATGAGTATTTCGGCTCCATTTATCCGGCGTCCGGTGGGCACGTCGCTGCTGGCGGCGGCGTTGCTGCTGTCGGGGATTCTCGCCTTCAACTTTCTTCCGGTGGGGCCGCTGCCGAGAGTGGATTTCCCGGTGATCGGCGTGGGCGCGGGGCTGCCGGGGGCGGATCCGCAGACCATGGCGTCGGCCGTGGCCACGCCCCTGGAGCGCCAGTTCGGGCGCATTGCGGCGGTCAATCAGATGACTTCGTCGAGCCAGTTGGGCACGACCGGCATCACGCTGCAATTCGATCTCAATCGAAATATTGATGCCGCGGCCCGCGACGTCCAGGCCGCCATTAACGCCGCGCGCAGCCAGCTTCCCGCCAACTTGCCCAGCAATCCCACCTACCGCAAGGCGAACCCGGCGGACGCGCCCATTCTTATTCTGGCACTGACGTCGGACACCATGACGGTGCCGCAGATGTATGACGCCGCTGATTCCATTCTCGCGCAAAAGCTCGCTCAAGTAGACGGAGTTGGCCAGGTTTTCGTCGGTGGAGCAGCGCAGCCCGCGGTGCGCGCGGAAGTGAATCCAACGTTACTGAACAAACTGGGAGTGGGCCTCGATACCGTTCGCAACGCTTTGAATGCCGCCAACGCAAACGGACCCAAAGGCCAGGTTTCCGACAGCGAGCGATCGTATTCCTTCACCGATACTGACCAGTTGTTTACCGCGGACCAATACCGGCCGCTCATTGTGGCTTACCACAACGGCGCGCCGGTGCGCCTGGGAGACGTGGCTGAGGTTGAAGATTCGGTTTCCGACCGCCGTAATCTTGGTCTCGCCAACGCCAAGCCCGCCGTTCTGGTCATCGTGTTCCGGCAACCGGGAGCCAACATCATCGCCACGGTCGACCGGGTGCGGGCTTTGATGCCGTTCCTGCAGTCCTCCATTTCTCCAGCAATCCAGCTGACGATTGCGATGGACCGCACGGTGACCGTGCGGGCTTCGGTCAAGGACATTGAGAGGACGCTTATCATCTCCGTCATTCTCGTGATCCTGGTGGTGTTCGCGTTTCTGCGGACGGTGCGCGCCACCATCATCCCCAGCATCGCCGTACCGCTCTCGCTGGTGGGAACTTTCAGCGGGATGTATCTGCTGGGCTATAGCCTGGACAACCTGTCGCTGATGGCGCTCGCCATTTCGACCGGATTCGTCGTGGATGACGCGATCGTGGTGCTGGAGAACATTGCGCGCTACGTAGAGCACGGCATGAACGTGGTGCAGGCGACATTCAAGGGAGCGGCGGAGATTGGGTTTACCGTGGTCTCGATGAGCGTCTCGCTGGTGGCGGTGTTCATTCCGCTGCTCATGATGGGCGGCATCGTGGGCCGGCTGTTCCGCGAGTTTGCCGTTACTCTCAGCATTGCGATCGGAGTTTCGCTGGTGGTTTCGCTGACCACCACTCCGACCATGTGCGCCAAATTCCTGCGTAAACCAAAACATGAGAAACATAATTTCTTCTACCGCGTCAGCGAGTGGTTCTTCGAGCGGCTTCTGGCGGCTTACAACCACGCGCTGAAGTGGGTGCTCGCACACCAGCCCATAACGCTGGCCGTAACCATTATGGTGGCGTGTTTGAGCGTGTTTCTTTACATCAAGGTGCCCAAGGGCTTTTTCCCCCAGCAGGACGCGGGACGCCTGCATGGGTCACTGGTGGCGGCGCAGGATATCTCGTTCCAATCCATGCGCGATAAGATGGCGCGCTACGTTTCCATTGTGATGAAAGATCCCGCCGTCGACACGGTGGTCGGGTTTGCCGGCGGCAATACGGCGCTGAATCAGGGCCGCTTCTTTGTGATGCTCAAGCCTTTGGAGGAACGTGGACCCTGTGCAAAGAATCACTTCTGGGAGCCTTGCCACTACGCGTCAGCGGACGACGTGATTAACCGTCTGCGCGGTAAGCTGGCGGTTGTGCCCGGCGCAACGCTGATAATGCAGGCGGCTCAGGATCTGACGATTGGCGGGCGCTGGGGAAACGCGCAATACCAGTACACCTTGCAGAGTGGAAACTTAGAGGATCTGAACAGCTGGGCGCCGCGGGTGCTGGAAAAGCTCAAAAAGTTGCCGCAACTGCGCGACCAGAATTCGGACCAGCAGGATCGCGGATTACAAGCCAAGCTGGTGATCGACCGCGACACGGCCAGCCGCATGGGCATTACAGCAGCGACACTGGACAACACTCTCTACGACGCGTTTGGGCAGCGGCAGGTTTCCACCATGTACCGGCCGCTGAACCAGTATCACGTGGTGATGGAAGTTGCTCCACAATTTCAGCAGACTCCCGAAGCGCTGCAGAATATTTATCTGCGCTCGACCACAGGAACGCCGGTGCCTTTGGCGGCGTTCACGCACTACGAGCCGTCAAACACTCCGCTGGAGGTGAATCATCAGGGCCAGCTTCCGTCGGTGACCATTTCGTTCAACCTGGCGCCTGGGGTTTCTCTGGGCGAAGCCACGCAGGCAATTGAAAAAACGGAACGTGACATAGGTCTGCCGCCCACAATTCAGGCGAGCTTCCAGGGTACGGCCGCTGCCTTCAAGGATTCGCTTTCGAGCGAGCCAGTCCTGATTCTCACCGCTTTGATCGCGGTATATATCGTTCTGGGTATGTTGTACGAAAGCTACATTCACCCCATCACGATATTGTCGACGCTGCCTTCGGCGGGTGTGGGGGCGCTGCTGGCGCTGCTTCTGACCCACAACGAACTCAACGTGATTGGGACGATCGGCATCATCCTTCTGATTGGGCTGGTAAAAAAGAACGCCATCATGATGATCGATGTGGCCCTGGAGGTGGAACGCACCCAGGGCAAGAAGCCGGTGGAAGCCATCTACGATGCCTGCATTCTGCGCTTCCGCCCCATCATGATGACCACCATGGCGGCCCTGCTGGGTGGGCTGCCGCTGGCCCTGGGCCACGGAACCGGCTCGGAATTGCACCGGCCGCTGGGAATTACGATCGTTGGCGGACTGGCTGTGAGCCAGGCGCTGACCCTGTTCACCACTCCCGTGGTCTATGTGTACCTCGACCGTTTGCGGTTGTGGCTACGCGGCGGCGAAGACCATGCCCTGCCGGAAACCGCTGCGTCTGGAAGTCCGCGGCCCTCCCTCGCACACTGAACCTTACCGCTCGACCTCCAGGTTTGCGGAATCGCAGACCTGCACCGGCTTAGCGCGATGCAACCTGAGCGCGCAAGGCCAGCATCGCACCATCAACCGTGCTGGGCACTGTGTTGAGTCGAACCAGGAACAGTTAGCCTTAAGGACGCGCGACCGCCATCCGCCCCAATATCCAGCCGTAAGGAATGGCGTGCCCCGCCAAGATATGGGTAGAATAGGTTCTTCAAAGATCTTTATCGTCTGAAGGGAAAATCTCCGGAGGAAAGCTGTGGTCCGCGGTCGGCATGGCCGAGATTAAATTTTTCTGTCCATGACCAATCATTTGAACGAGTTTGTCAGATGATTCGGTGTGAGGGACAACAGATTCGCGCGGAATCCGGAGCCGGCGCATCCTAGTGGTTTCCTTTCTTTTCGCTTTTAAAAATTTGCCTTAGGAGTTACGGATGCTAAAGAAAGCAACGGCGCTGTTGGTGGTGGGTTTGAGCGCTGCGACATGGATCAGTTGTGGAACCACTGAGAGTCACTACGTCTTCACCGCCCTGCCGTCGGCCAACCAGATCGCCGTGTTCCGGGAGGACCCCAATTCGGGTGTGTTGACCACGCTGTTGAACAGTCCCTTTGACACCGGCCAGGCGCCGGAAGCGCTTCTGCTGCATCCTTCCGGGAAGTATCTCTACGTGGCGAATTCGGCGGAGGATGACATTTCGCTGTTCTCCATTGCCCAGTCCACGGGCATCATCACAGAAATTTCCCGAACCCCCTTGGGATCGGATGCCCAGACCCCATCGCTGATGGCGATGGATGCAGCGGGAGGCTACTTGTACGTAGCGAATGCCACGTCCGGAAGTCTCTCGGTTCTTTCCTTTGCCTCCGACGGAACTCTGAGTGCGCCTACGACGACCTTTTTAGGCGTCAAACCAAGCGGCATGGCGCTCGCGCCCTCCGGCAACTTCATTTTCATCGGGGCTGCGGTCCCCAACGGGCAAACCCAAAGCGGGCAAATCGAAGTATGGTCACTCACTGCCGGTGTGCCCACCCTGGTCGGGTTATTCCCCACTAACGCCGCCAACAGCACCCCGGGGGGCCTGGTCGTGGATTCAACCGGGACCTACCTCTATTGCGTGAACGGCGCCGGCGGGAATTCTATCTCCGCATTCACGATTTTGTCCGGGGGAATTCTGCAGCAGTTTCCCAATTCGCCGCTGGGTGAATCCGGGGTGTCAGCTCCCGTGTCGCTGCTCATCGATCCCTCAGGCAAGTACCTCTACGTAGCCAATCAGGGATCGAGCAGTTCAGCCGCCGGTAATCTAGCTGCGTATTCCATCGGCTCAGACGGTGGGCTCACCATTCTTACGCTCTCACCGTTCACCACCGTGAAGCAACCCACCTCGCTTGCTGCTGACCCGAACGGCAACTATCTCATGGTAGGAGGCCAGGCCGGATCGCTCGAGGTGTTCCTTCTGGACCCCGGCAATGGTACGCTCGGAGAGGTAGCCACGTATTCGCCGGGTGGATTCCCTTCGTCCATCGCTATATTGCAGTGAAGCGGTGCGGAGTTTCGGGCTGCTCAGGCTTTTAACAGCGCCATGACAACTCCGGACTTCGGAGTTGGGAGAATATTTTTCGTCGGCACGCGTTTGGCGGGCGCGACCGGAATACCGATGGTCGCACGACCTGACAGGCTTTGCGCGACCATCTAAATCGCGACAAGCCGGATCGAGACAACCATGAAGATCGCCAGCGCCGCCAGCGCGTTTCCCAAGTACTACTACTCGCAGAAGTTCCTGCTGGAAAAGCTGCAGGAATATTGGGGCGCGCGGCTCAAGAATCCCCTGACCCTGGCCCGGTTGCACCGCAACGTCACCGTAGACGGGCGCTACCTGGCGATGCCCGCGGAGGACTACCACAAACTCACGACCTGGGGACAGGCCAACGATATCTGGATCAAGGTGGCGCAGGAATTAGGAGAGCAGGCGCTCTGCCGCGCTCTGCATCATGCCGGGCTGGCGCCCGAGCAGTTGGGCTCTCTGTTCTTTACTTCGGTCACGGGGATTTCAAGCCCTTCCATTGACGCGCTGCTCATCAATCGCATGGGGTTGCCGCGCAATATCCGGCGTGTGCCAATTTTCGGGCTGGGATGCGTCGCGGGCGCGGCCGGAATTTCGCGGGCTGCGGACTATGTGAAGGCATACCCTTCACAGGCCGCAGCGCTGGTCTCGGTTGAACTTTGCTCGTTGACGTTGCAGCGCGACGATCTTTCCGTCGCGAACTTAATTTCCTCTGGTTTGTTCGCCGATGGCTCGGCAGCTGTAATCGTGACCGGAGATGACATGGACGCCAATGGGCCGGAGATTCTCGCGACCCGGTCCGTCTTCTATCCTGACACGGAACCGATGATGGGCTGGAACGTTTCCGAAAAAGGCTTCAAGATCACGCTCTCCCCCGAGGTGCCGACTTTGATCCGCGAAAATTTGGGTCACGATGTCGACGAGTTTCTCGCCGACCACGGATACCGGCGAAGCGATCTGAATAGCTGGGTGCTGCACACCGGTGGCCCCAAGGTGTTGGAGGCAACGGCCGACGCGCTGGAGTTGCGAGACGGTCAGCTCGATCCATCATGGGCCTGCCTGCGCAGGGTAGGAAACTTATCTTCCGCGTCGGTGCTCGTGGTGCTCGAAGATGTGATGCGGAACCGTCGTCCCGAGCCGGGCACGCTGGGCCTGCTTGCGGCGATGGGACCGGGATTCTGTTCAGAACTTCTGCTTCTGCGGTGGTGAGGTTTCAGTTTGCTGAAGTCTACCGATGTGTTCGTGATCGGCGGAGGGCCGGCAGGCCTGGCGGCAGGAATCGCAGCGCGGCAATGCGGCTTGCGTGCGGTGGTCGCCGATGCCAGCGAGCCGCCGATCGATAAGACTTGCGGCGAGGGACTTATGCCCGACGGGCTGCTCGCGCTGCAGGGCCTCGGGATCACGTTGAAGCGTCGCGATGGATATCCATTCCGCGGAATCCGGTTCCTCAGTTCCGGCGTGTCGGCCGATGCGCTGTTCCCTTCCCGTGGCGTTGGCCTCGCGGTCCGCCGAACCGCGCTGCATCGAATCATGACCGAACGCGCCGCAGATGAAGGAGTAGATCTCCTCTGGCGGACCGCCGTTACGGGTATTTCAGGAGAAGAAGTTCGCGTGAGAAATCGCACCGTCGGCGCCAAGTGGATCGTGGGAGCCGACGGAGCAAATTCACGCGTGCGCCGCTGGGCCGGACTCGACATGCGTGTGCGCACGGGCTTGCGATACGCCTTTCGCCGGCACTATCGCGTGAAACCGTGGAGCGATCACATGGAGATCTACTGGGGCGATCGCAGTCAGGGCTATGCCACGGCGGTGAGCGACGACGAAGTTTGCGTAGCCGTCGCCTCGCGCGATGCGAAGCTGCGAGTGGAACAAGCTTTAGCAGCGCTTCCCGAGCTGCATGCCCGGCTTCGTGGTGCCGAAACCGTCTCAGTCGAGCGCGGCGCGCTCACGGCCAACCGCACGCTCAAGCGCGTTTATCGCCGCAACGTCGCGCTGATCGGCGATGCTTCCGGCACCGTGGACGCCATCACGGGACAAGGCTTGGGTCTTTCCTTCAGCCAGGCGGTCGCCCTGGCACAATGCCTCCGGTCGGGTGATTTGCAGCCGTACCAGGCCGAGCATCGCCGCCTTGCGTTGCGTCCGCTATGGATGGCGCGGCTCATGTTGACGCTCGATGGACGCCCGCGGCTGCAACGACGTACGCTGCAAGTTTTTCGCCGCAAGCCGGAAATCTTCGAAAGATTGCTGGCCTTGCACGTGGGAGCACTGTCGCCGCAGAGCCTGGCTCTGGATGGGATCTCGTTCGGATGGGGACTGCTCACTGCCTAACCTCATGCGCGCGACCACCCGGGATGGCCAGAAAACTCCGCGGCACAAGCTGAGCTTGCTTTTGTTCGCGCTGCTCGGAGCGAGCGCAGCGGCTTCCGCCCAACAGTCCACGCTGCAACTCGATCCTGCCAAGACTAACGTCAACATCACGCTGGGCGATGTTCTGCACACCGTTCACGGAACGTTCCGATTGAAGCGGGGAACGCTGCAACTCGATCCGGCAGCGGGAATGCTCACCGGGGAAATTGTCGTAGACGCGAAGAGCGGCGACACCGGCAGCAAAATGCGGGACGGCAAAATGCACCGCGAGGTTCTGGAGAGTGAACAGTACCCGGAAATTACATTTCGTCCCGACCGCCTGGAAGGGACCGTCAGCCCTCAGGGAAAATCCGCAGTGAAGGTTCACGGAATCTTCACCATTCACGGAGTGGATCGGGAAATCGACGTTCCCGCGGCCGCGGATCTCGAAGGAGCTCATTGGACAGCGACCCTCCACTTCACGATCCCGTATGTGAAATGGGGAATGAAGAATCCAAGCGCCTTGTTTCTGCGCGTGGATGATTCGGTTCAAATCGATATCGTTGCTGCGGGAACTCTGGCTCCCAAGTGAAACCTTGAGCCGCGATTGCTTCAGAAACCGCAAAGCCTGTAATCGCGAAGCGTGAAGAAGAAAAAGAAGAACAAGAGATTTTCTTTGCGACCTCTGCGAAACCTTTGCGATCTCTGCGGTTAAAAGCTTTTTGCGTCCATCTGCTCAGAAACCGTGTTGCCCCGTAATGCCTTTTCCTTCCACACACTCATAGGACCGGCCCGCGGCCAAATTCTTATACTCTTCGGTTCTCCCGCTGGGCCATTGAACAACGACGCGATCGATCTGGTCGCGTTTCTCCAGCCCGAACGTAACGGGAAGTTCGGACTGCGACAAGTAGCTCGACCCGCTCTTCACCATTCGCGATTGGGACGAGCCACCGGCGAAAATCTGCACAGTCGCTCCGATGCCATCGCGGTTCGATTTCGTCCCCACCAAGTGAAACCGGATACTTTTGTTCCCCGCCAACTGGTCGCTGCGATAGAGATACGCCGGACCGTTGTTGGTTGTGAGCAGGAGGTCGAGGTCACCGTCACGGTCGAAATCGGCATACGCCAGGCCGCGCCCCACTTTCGGTTGACTGAAAGCTCCGCCCAAATCCGCAGCCACATCGCGGAAGCTGCTCTTGCCCGCGTTCAGGCCGCCGTTCAGAAAAAGTTGTGGCGGCTGTGCATAGCCCACGTTCCCGCGAATGTTGCGCACGGTCTCATCAATGTGTCCGTTGGCGACAGCGAGATCGAGCCAGCCATCGAGATTGGCGTCGAGGAAAGAGCAGCCAAAACCCAGGCTGGTTTTCGACGCCATCCCCACCCCGCTCACCGCGGCAACGTCTTCAAAAGTTTTCCCGTTCGACTGGTAGAGCCCGATCATTTCGTTGTCAAAATTGGTGATGGCCACGCCGGGGTGCCCTGAGTTCTCGAAATCGGCGGCGTCCACTCCCATGCCCGCGCGCGCCTTGCCTTCATTGCTGAAGGCTAGGCCAGCTTCCACGGCCGCATCTTTAAATGTGCCGTTACGCTGGTTGCGATAAAGTTTATTAGGCTGCGTATCATTGGCCACCAGCAGGTCGGGCCATCCACTGCGCTCGTCGTCGAGCATGGCGACGCCCAGCGATTTCGAACTGCTGTCGAAAATGCCGCTGGCGGCGGTGACGTCCTCGAAAGTTCCGTTGCCGCGATTGTGAAACAGCCAGCAAGTCTCGCCGCGGTAGGCTTCTGGCGTGCAATAAGACTTGTGCTTGCCGTCGAGGCTGCAAAACACATCATGCCCCGGCGACCACTTCACATAGTTGCAGACAAAAAGATCGAGCCTTCCGTCGCGGTCGTAATCGAACCACAAAGCGGAAGTGCTGAATCCCTCGCGCTTGCCGAGCCCGCTGGATGTGGTCACATCCACGAACGTGCCCCTACCGGTATTGCGAAACAACCGGTTCTGGCCCACGCAGGTGACAAGAATATCGGGAAAGCCGTCGTTGTTGTAATCGCCAACGGCCACACCCATGCCGTAGAGTTCAATGTCGAGACCGGCGTGCGTGGTCACGTCAGTGAACGTGCCGTTGCGGTTGTTGTGATATAGACGCAAAGTGGAGCGCTGTGTTTTGTGGCCCGGCCAGTCCATGCCATTGATCAGCAGAATATCCTGCCAGCCATCGCGGTCGTAGTCGAGAAAAGCGCAGCCCGAGCCCAGCGTTTCGGGAAGAAGTTTGCCGCCATAAGCCCCGCTGTTGTGCTGGAAGTGAATTCCGGCTTGGACAGTCACATCGACGAGACGAAATCCGGGAGCCGTGGCCAGGCCCGTTTGCGCGGACAGCGAATGGGCGGAGATCGCATTCAGTGAGAACGCCTCGAGCAACGGCAACTGCGCGCACGATGCCACACCCGCCATTCCGTGCAGAAACGACCTGCGATTCACGGAACGTTCACCAGCCCAGCGCGGATGGCATAGACCACCAGTTCGGCAGTCTTGTGAATTCCCAGCGCGTTCATGATGTTGGCCCGATGAACCGCGACCGTGTTCGCGCTCAGATCAAGGACCGCCGCGATCTCTTTGTTCGATTTGCCATCCACAATCATCTGCAGCACTTCCAGTTCGCGCGGAGTCAGACTGTTGCGCTCTCCCTTCAGCGGAGAATTCTGCTCGACCTGCGGATCGAAAACGGTGTCTCCTGCGGCTACCTTGCGAATGGCCGATCCCAATTCAAGATCCAGCGCATTCTTCAGCACGTAGCCCTTGGCCCCGGCATCCACGGCCTGCCGCACCCAGGTGCTCTCGCTGTGCATGCTGAGCATGAGCACGCCGATCTCCGGCGAATCGTCCAGTATTCTGCGCGTCGCTTCCAATCCGTTCATGCCCGGGAGCGCGCAATCCATCACAATCACCTTCGGATGGAGTGTGCGCGCCAGTTCGATGGCTTTTTCTCCGTCGCCGGCCTCGCCCACTACATCCATGTCGGGTTCGTCTTCTAGCATGCGCCGGAAGCCGCGCCGAACCAGGCTGTGATCATCCACCAACAGCACTGTGATCTTCTTTGCCATGAGACTCTGCCTTCTCCCTTGGAACCATCAAATGAACCAGCGTTCCGCCTTCAGCCGGCCGCGAGATCACCAACTGCCCGCCCATCAGTTCCGAGCGCTCGCGCATCGCCACCAGGCCAATCCCCTGCCGCGACAGCCGCTCGGCAAATCCTACTCCGTGGTCCTCCACCTCGAGTTCGAGCGCCACGGGCAGAAAACGCAGCCGCACCCACGCCTGCTTAGCGCTGGCGTGCCGCGCAACATTGTTCAGCGCCTCCTGCAGCACGCGGTAAATGTGCACCCCCGCGCCGCCATCCACCGCAAAGGGCTCGCCTTGCTTTACGTAGGATATGGCAATTCCCGTTTGTCTTTCCACGGTAGGAATATACCAATCGAGCGTGCTCTCCAGGCCTGCCTCATCGAGCATGACAGGATGCAGCGCCTGCGACAAGCTGCGAACTTTATCCAGGGTCGACTGCGCGATCTCGCGGACCTCTTGCAAATCAGCTCGCAGCGGCGATCCTTCCGGCACCTGGTTTCCGGCACGCCGCAGCATCGACCCAATCGCGGTGAGGATTTGTCCGAACTCGTCGTGCAACTCGCGCGAAATGTAGCGCAGCGTCGACTCCTGCGTCGCGATTAATTTCTGTGCCAGCTCGCTGCGCCGCTCCGAAAGTTCCGTCATACGTGCGAACAAACGGCGATTCCAGCGAATCAATGAAAGCCCGGTCAGCAAGACAGCAAGCAACGTCGCCGCAAGAAAAACGTAAACCTGCCGCTGCACGCGGTCGTAAATCTGCACGATCCGCTGCCCCGCCTGCTCTTCGTTTTCCGTGTTCTGCACCAGCAGTCGAGCCACGGCGGTGCTCAGCGCAGCCTGCCGCGACTGCAGAGAGAGTTGAATGTCCGCGCGCGCTTCTTTCTCTTTGCCATCATGAGCGAGCGCGAAAACGCGGTCCACGGCGTTCCAGAATTGAGTAAACTCGCTGGCCAGAAAGGCGCTCTGCTCGGGCGTGCGGCTGAAGGCCGCCAACCCGGACTCGATATGCATGGCATCATCCAGATCCGTGCGAATGCGCTGGAACTGCGCCGACCACGCCGTCAATGGATAAGGCTCGTCGTTGCTCACCATGTCGCGCATGGCCACGGCCAGCAGGTTCAGATCGTTCTGAATGCGCAACAATTGCAGCGAATCCTTACGATTGCGGTCGACCAGTTGCGTTTGCAGCTTGCGCAAACCCGCCACCTGCCATGTAATGTAGGCTGAGTAGGCAAGCACCACGGAAAGCGTAACCAGCAGGCCCAAAGCAAGGCCCGGAGTCGGCGAGCGGTCCGGCGAAGATGAGCGGAACACGCCCCGAGCATACATCGCCCAGGCCGGAACTGTCACAACAGCGGGCTTCGGGCTTTGGGCTTCGGGCTTCAGCTTTCGGGCTTCAGCGAAAGAGAGTTCGATCAGCGTGCCGTCCAGCAGATCAGGAACCCCGGGCTTTGCCGAAGCCCGATAGCCGAAGCCCGAAGCCCGGTTTTCGAAGCCCGATTGCCAAAGCCCGAAGCCCGAAGCCCGCGCAACGCAGAATAAAAGAAGCAAATTGGTTTCCAACGGAGTCAAACAAAGGATTGAGTTCCGCAGAGAAAGATCCTAAGAAAATCGCGAAATCCCAAAGGCTGAAGGCCGTTCTGCCAGAAGTCTGGAAGCTGATGCGCCCCCGCCGCTGGCTGCTGGCGCTGGGCTTCGTGCTGATGGTGATCAACAAGGTTGCGGGATTCGTCCTGCCCTATTCCTCGAAATTCCTGATCGATGATGTCGTTGGCAAACGCCATCTGTCACTCCTGCCGCCGCTTGTTTTCGCGGTCTTGTTGGCCACGCTCGTGCAGGGCGTGACTTCGTTTTCTTTGACGCAACTGCTGTCAAAGGCGGCGCAGCGCTTGATTGCCGACCTTCGCGAGCAGGTGCAGGTTCACATCTCCCGTTTGCCGATCTCCTTTTACGATGCGAATAAAAGTGGCGCGCTGGTGTCGCGCATCATGAGCGATGTAGAAGGCGTCCGCAATTTGCTGGGCACCGGTCTCGTAGATTTTACCGGAGGCCTGGTTGCGGCCAGCATCGCGCTCGTGTTGTTGCTTCGCATCAGCACGCCGCTCACGCTGATCGCTGTTGGTTCTCTCGGGTGCTTCGCTTTCGCGCTGAACAAGGCCTTCGCTACGATCCGCCCCATCTTCCGCGACCGTGGCAAAATCAATGCCGAAGTCACGGGACGGCTCACCGAATCGCTCGGCGGTGTCAGAGTCATCAAGGGATATCACGCGGAAGAGCGGGAAGAAAAAACTTTTGCCACCGGCGTGCGCCGTCTGCTCGATAACGTCATGCGCACGCTCACCGCGACCTCGCTCATGAGCCTCTCCGCCAGCGTGCTGATGGGAGTCGTAGGCGCCGCGACCATGTACGTCGGCGGTCACCAGATGGTGGGAGGCAAGCTCACCACTGGGAGCTATTTTTCCTACAACATCCTGCTGGGGTTTCTCGTCATCCCCATCATGCAAGTGGTTGCGATCGGCACGCAGCTCACCGAGGCCCTCGCCGGACTGGAGCGAACGCAGGAAATCATGCGCGAGCGTCCGGAAGATCAGGACCCCAGGCGCTCAGTGAAGCTAAACGACATCGAGGGCACTATCGAGTTTGACGATGTGAGTTTCAGCTATGACGGCTCCCACGAAGTGCTGCACAACATTTCGTTCCGCTCCGAGCCGGGGACAGTCACGGCTCTGGTCGGTTCGTCAGGGTCCGGCAAGTCGACTACCATCGGATTGATCTCAGCATTTTATGTGCCCACCAAAGGCACGGTCCGCGTGGACGGGGTAGATTTGAGCACGGTGCGTCTCGATTCCTTCCGCACGCGCTTGGGAGTCGTGCTTCAGGAATCGTTCCTGTTCGACGGAACAATTCGTGAAAATGTGGCGTTCTCACGGCCGAACGCGACTGAGGAAGAGATCATGCGCGCCTGCCGGATTGCGCGCGTCGATGAGTTCGCCGAAGCGTTCCCCGACAAGTACGACACTGTGGTAGGCGAGCGCGGTGTGAAGCTTTCAGGCGGCCAGCGTCAGCGCCTCTCGATTGCCCGCGCCATTTTGGCCGAGCCTCGCATTCTAATTCTCGATGAAGCCACTTCCAGTCTCGACTCGGAATCCGAACAGATGATTCAGCAGGGCCTTTCGTATCTCATGCAGGGACGCACCACGTTCGTCATCGCCCACCGGCTCTCTACCATTCGCCGGGCCGACCAGATTCTGGTCATGGAGCAGGGGAAGATCGTGGAGCGCGGCACACACGCCCAGCTCTATGCCGCGCGCGGCCGCTACTATGACCTTTACACGCGACAGCACGGAGTCGAAGACAACCTGTTCCTGGCTCCCGGCGAAGGTGACGCCGTTACCGTGGATGGCAGCGGCACACCCGGCAAAAACGGCGGCGGAAAAACCGCAGACGCCCTGGGCGTGTTGCGAGGAACTATTCGTTAGACCTATGGCCATTGCTCCAGCCAATCCTCCCGCGAACGGTGCGATCCGCACCGAAAATCTTTGCCGCCATTACCGCATGGGCGAAACCTTGATCCGCGCCGTCGACGGAGTTTCTCTCGAAGTGCGCTCTGGAGAATTCGTTGCGCTGCTCGGCAGTTCGGGCTCGGGAAAGTCCTCCGTGTTGAATCTGATTGCGGGCCTCGATCGTCCAACCTCAGGAAGTGTGGTCGTGCAAGAGAAGGACCTGGCGCAGCTTTCGCGCGAGGAACTGGCCAAGTACCGGCTGCACGTGGTCGGAATGGTTTTCCAGTCGTTCAATCTGATCGCCAGCATGACCCTGGCAGAGAATGTGGAGCTGCCGCTGCGTTTCGCGGAAGTGGATCGTGACAAACGCGAGGGCATGGCTCGGGAAGCATTAGAGCGCGTGGGATTAAAGGCGCGCAGCAACCATCGCCCCAGTGAACTTTCGGGAGGCGAACAGCAGCGCGCTGCGCTGGCCCGTGCATTGATCAATCGTCCGCAACTCTTGCTGGCCGACGAACCCACCGGCAACCTCGACAGCCACACCGGAACCGAGATCATGGACCTGCTTCGCGAATTCAACGGAGGGCTGGGGATGACAGTGGTGATGGTGACCCACGAGCGCGCGCTCGCCGAACGCTATGCCCGGCGAATGATTTTTCTGGCGGATGGAAAACTGGTCGACGACCGTCCGAATGTCCCTGCGGCTGCGCCCGTCCAAGCCACTGGAGTACAGCGATGAAAATTCCCGACCTCGCCGAACTGGCGCTGCGCAACCTGCGCGAATCCTTGCTGCGGAATTCGCTGACCACGATCGGCATTTCCGTGGGCGTGGCATCTCTGGTCGCCATGCTTTCGCTCGGCATTGGACTGCAACAGCTGGCCTCGCGTCGACTGGGAAAGTCCGGACTGTTCGACACCGTCATCGTCAGCTCCCGCCGCGAAATGCGCGGCATGGGCCGTGAAGAAGAGCGCAATGGACCCGCACCCGGCGAAAGCCGCGTGCTCGATGAGGCAGCGCGCGTGGAAATCGAGCATCTCCCGAACGTTCTCGAAGCCTATCCCGATATTCGCTTCACCACTGAACTGCGCTTCGAAGACAAGCCTCATCTGACAACGATTTCCGCTCTTCCAGCCTCCGCCAAATCGAATGACGCGTTCGAAGGAATGCAGGGAAATTATTTTTCTTCCGACACCGCTCCCGAAGCCATCCTGCAGAAATCGTTCGCCGAAGAATTACTGGGCAAGACTCCCAGACTCGGGACGCCCGAGCCCAACGTCGCCGATCTGGCCGCGCCGCTGCTCGGCAAGGAATTAGTCATGCGCTACGCCCAGCGCGAGACGACGCCAACTCCAGCGTCTGCGAGTCCGTCGGATGCTCTGGCCGGAACTGCCTACTCTGTGGTCTCGCGCGAACTGAAGCTCAAGATCGTCGGAGTTTCCGATCTCGATCCGGAAAGCATGCGCGGTCCCACGCGGGCAAAAGTATTTCTCCCGCTCAAGCTCGCCGAAAGTCTGCACGTGATGCAGGCCACCGATTTGCGTGAAGTTTCGCGCGCGGCCAGCGATCTGCCGGTCTACTCCTCGATCAGCGTGAAGGTCGTCAAACCCAGCCAGGTGCAGACCGTCGAAGACGCCATCAAGAAAATGGGATTCACCACTTTCTCGATTCTCGACGCCAGCCGCAGCATCCAAACATTTTTCAAAGTCCTGGACGTGTTTCTGGGAATCTTCGGCAGCCTGGCACTGGCCGTCGCATCCATTGGAATCGTGAACACGCTGGTCATGGCCATTCTCGAGCGCCGCCGCGAAATCGGCATCATGAAAGCGATCGGCGCCAGCGACGGCGATGTGAAAAAGCTTTTCTTCGCCGAAGCCGGAGCCATGGGCATTCTCGGCGGGATTGTGGGCGTCGCGTTAGGCTGGGCCATCGGCAGGGTGATCAACACGGTCACGAACATTTATCTCCGTCGCCAGTCCTTGCCAGCGGATAATTTCTGGGCGGTGCCTTGGTGGTTGGTTTTGTTCGCAATCGGCTTCGCAGTCGTGGTCAGCCTGATTTCCGGCCTGTACCCCGCGGGACGCGCCGCCCGGCTCGATCCGGTGCAGGCGCTGCGCTACGAGTAAACTGAGTTCATGCGCCAGGTTTTCCCAAAGACTTGCACCACGCTATTCGTTTTCCTGCTGTGCTCGCTCGGTTCAGCCCACGCGCAGGGCCGCATCGACTGCGCCGCCCTGAATAGCAAGATTCTGAAACAGGTAGTCCACTACTGCGTCTATCTTCCGGCCAGCTACAGCGCACCCGCACCCACTCCGGCAAAAGATCCCGCTGCTCGTTATCCGGTGCTGTATTTCCTGCACGGCCTCGGCGACAACGAGCAAACCCTTTTCAACAGCGGAGGCATGACCCTGCTCGACGATCTGCACCGCCAGGGCAAGATCGGAGATTTTCTCATCGTCGAGCCCGAAGGCCGGCGCAGTTTCTACATCAACTCGGCTGACGGCTCCGTGCGTTACAGCGATTTCCTGATTCGCGAGTTCATTCCGCAAATCGAGGCCAAGTATCGCATTCGCCCCGGCCGCGAAGCCCGCGCAGTCAGCGGAATCTCTATGGGCGGCTATGGCGCGCTGCGACTCGCTTTCGCGCATCCCGAAATGTTTTCGGCGGTGAGCGCGCAGAGCGCCGCCTTGATTACCGAAACTCCGGAAGAACTCGACAACGCGGC
This sequence comes from uncultured Acidobacteriaceae bacterium, assembly GCA_963719575.1. Classification (GTDB taxonomy): domain Bacteria; phylum Acidobacteriota; class Terriglobia; order Terriglobales; family Acidobacteriaceae; genus Sulfotelmatobacter. The sequence goes on along the minus strand of CAVRCN010000008.1, from coordinate 149,955 downwards.
GCAATCCGGCGCTCCCATGGGCGAAGTCTTAACCGCAGTCTTCGGAGATCCCATCGACGTGCGCCACTGGAACGAAAACAACCCGTTCGTCCTCGCGAAGAAGCACAGCGCAGCTTTGCACAAGCTCAGCATTTATTTCAATTGCGGACAGGATGACAATTTCGGTTTTGAAAAAGGCGCTGCGGCGCTGCACCAGCTATTACAGAAGGAAGGCATCGCGCACGAATATCATTCTTATCCCGGCGATCACAGCGTGTCCTACTTCGTTTCGCATTTCGAAGAAGTCATGGAATTCCACTCCCGCGCCTTCGGACTCATGCACTAATCATTTGTACAGTAACCACTCACTCCCTGTCCGTTCCTGAGAAAACGCCAATGTAAATGATTGGCCTTTCGGCCAGCGCACAAAACTGTACCAGGGGAATCTACCGCGCACGCCGCTTAGCGTTGAATATTGGAAGCGCTATGAGACTCCCCCCTCCCATATCGCAGCTCGTACCCGTCCGTCTAGTCAACCTCATAACCAAACTTACAATCATCAGCCTGCTCGGCGTTCTGCCCATGCATGCCAAAGCAGCCTCCGAACAGCTTACGTGCTCTTCCACCACCCTGCGCTTCGGCACAGTCGGCGTGGGCGAAACGGAAGCCTTGCTGGTGAACCTCACCAACGCTGGCTCGACCACCGTGACTCTGTCTGAAATAAATTTGAGCAACGCCGAATTCAGCGCATCCGTTGCAGCGTTGCCCACGGTTCTCGCGTCGGGCCAGAGTGTGAGCGTGAGCGTAGTTTTTACGCCCACAACCTCCGGCTGGACCAGAGGCACCATCGCTTTCGTGAGCAACGCCTCGAACCCGACCCTTACGCTCGCGGTAAGCGGCACCGGCAATAACGCTCCGCCAATAACTGCCACTCCGTCGAGTTTGTCATTTGGATCTCAGACTGTCGGATCAACCTCAACCCTGCCTGTGGTGCTCACCAACACGCGCAAGTCGGCGGTGTCTCTCACAGGCCTGCAAACCAGCGGGGCAACGTTTTCAGTCACCGGACCAGCCCTGCCGCTGTCTCTCCCCGCTGGCCAGAGCGTGACCTTCACCGTCGCCTTTGCGCCGCAATCGGCCGCGACCGATGGAGGAAGTATTTTTGTGCAGGGCCCGGGATTGACGGTGCCCCTTACCGGCGCCGGAGCCGCAGTCGTTGTGGGGCAACTGACCATCGCGCCCTCAGCCCTGAACTTCGGAAACGTCACAGTCGGGAATACCGGCAATCAGACACTAAGCCTGAGCGCTTCCGGAGCAGCCGTAACCATCTCTTCCTCGGCCAGCAGTAGCGCGCAGTTTTCCCTCGCAGGCACTTCGTTCCCCATCACTATCGCTGCGGGGCAAAGCATTTCTCTGGACGTAACCTTTACCCCACAAAGCAGCGCAACCGCGTCCGGAACCTTATCCTTCGCCAGCAACGCCACCACTCCCACCGAAGCCGAAGCCCTGACCGGCACCGGCGTCACTCCGGTATACACCGTCGGCTTGTCGTGGTCGCCCAGCACTTCCGAAGTTACGGGCTACAACGTTTACCGCGGCGCAGCTTCCACCGGCCCGTTTTCAAAAATCAATCCATCTCTCAACAGCAGTACCGCATATACCGACAGCACCGTGACCGCGAATCAGACGTATTACTACGTGACCACCGCAGTCAATTCCAGCAACGAAGAGAGTGCACCTTCCACTCCCGCCCAGGCCATCATTCCGTAATCCGGGATGCACTCGCTCCAGTCCGGACGACGCAGGCTCAACCCCTGCGTCGTCCGATTTTCGTGCCTGGCATCGCACCGTCCGTGAGACGATTGGGCAGTCACCAGTCCCGAGTCTGTACTCGATAGTTCCCGAATGAACTACCGGGACCTTTTCTCCCAAAGCTCGCAGCCGCCACAATGTGGACATGGCTCCCCCCGCCTGCGGCGTCGATACGCCCCCCACCCCCGCACTGCGGAAGGTGGCGCTGGTTTTGTGGCTCGCCACTTTCCTGCCCGCGGTCGCAGGGGCTACCGTGCACCTGGCTTGTACCCCGGGAAACCTTGCTTTCGGAAAAGTGGTGGTGGGCCAGCAGAAAACATTATCCGCCACGCTCTCCAACACCGGATCATCGTCAGTCAAGCTCTCAGCCTTGCAAGTGGAGAACCAGGAGTTCGCCGTGAGCGGGCTTACTTTCCCGCTCGTCCTGAAGGCGGGTGCAAGCGCCCAGTTCAAGGTCGTGTTCTCCCCCGCGTCATCCAAGCCCGAGGCGGGAGACTTGCTGGTCAAGAGCGCTTCCGGAATCTCGCTCACCGTTCCCGCCTGGGGCACGGGCGTAGACAATTGGTCGTTGACCGCGAGCCCTTCCAGCCTCGCCTTCGGCAATGTCGCCCTGGGTAGCCATTCCACGTCAGCCGTCACTCTAACCAACGAGGGCTCATCGACCATCACGATTTCGCAGGAAATTCACCCCGCCAGTGAATTCGCTCTGAGCGGCCCCGCCTTGCCTATTTCTCTGGAAGCTGGACAGGCCGCAACGTTTCAAGTCACCTTCACTCCCAAATGGCGCGGCGAAATGGCAAGCAATTTCTCGGTATCCAACGTCGGCGATCCCGTTCTCACCGTCCCTCTATCCGGAACCGGAGGAGGAACCAGTACGGCCAAGCTCTCCGTCTCGCCGGCAAGCCTGAGTTTTGGCTCCGTAACCGTGGGCAACACCGGCACTAAACCAGCAACCATAACCGCGGCGGGCAGCAGCGTGACCGTTTCCGCCGCCAGCCTGGGCAGTTCGCTGTTCAGCATCAGCGGCATCACGCTTCCGCTCACTCTCGGCGCCGGCCAGAGCGCTTCCTTCGACGTCGTCTTCACCCCGCAGTCCGGCGGAGCGGTCACCTCCACTCTCAAGTTCGCCAGCACCGCCGCCGACTCTCCCACCGCCGAAGCTCTGGGCGGGAGCGGCGTTGAACCCGCCTACTCGGTGAATCTCTCGTGGGATGCGAGCACTTCTCAGGTTTCGGGCTACAACGTCTATCGCAGCCCCACCTTGAGCGGCACTTATTCCAGGCTCAACTCCGCGCTGGACGCAGCAACCGCCTTCACCGACGACACCGTCGCTTCGGGATCCACCTACTACTACGACGTCACCTCAGTAAGCTCCAGCGGCGCAGAGAGCAGTCCGTGTAGCCCGGTAAAAGTCACGGTGAACTAAAAAGCTCAGCAGCCCCACTCCCGAGGCTGCCCCGTCTGTGCGCCATCCCGACCGAGGCTGCCCCACCCTTCGCGATTTTCGAAGGGTGGGAATCCCAACTGCAAACCTCTTGAGATTTTGACTTTTCGGGACCCGGCAACAATATTCCAGGCAGTATCGTGAGCAAGGAATCCCACGCCAACGGCGGAGCGCCAGCCAAAGCGTCCCGCCCCAGCCAAGCCACAGATATCCGCCCAGGTATATGATTTGAAAATCAGTAGTTCTGCGAGCAACTCCTCGATCGAGGTCCCCCAATGGCCATTCATCTCTCCGTCAATCATCACGCCTATAGCGTAGACGCAGATCCCCAAACCAGCCTGCTCACCGTCCTGCGCGATTATCTCGACCTGACCGGAAGCAAGTACGGCTGCGGCGAGGGCCAGTGCGGCGCCTGCACCGTTTTAATCGACGGAAAAGCGCAGCGATCCTGCATCACCAGGGTCGGCACCGTCAGCCAGAAGCAGATCACCACCATCGAAGGCATTGCCGCCGGAGATCGCCTCCATCCCGTGCAGCAGGCGTTCCTCGACGAGCAAGCCATGCAGTGCGCGTACTGCACCTCGGGAATGATCATATCGGCCGTGAGTCTGCTCACCGTAAACCGCCATCCCACGCGCGACCAGATCGTCGATTTCATGGAAGGCAACATCTGCCGCTGCGGAACCTACCCGCGCATTGTCACCGCGATTCAGAAAGCAGCCTCCGCGCTCGCGGAATCACAAGCCGCGAAAGGAGCCAGCCGATGAACAGTAAAACGCCCAGCCAACTTCTCCTCGAGCCGGAGCGCTACGAGTTGCAAGCTGCCCCGGTCTACCACTTCGATCTGGACCGCCGCGACTTCTTCAAATTTCTCGGCGCGGGACTTCTGGTGGTCTCCGTTCTAAAACACACCGCAACCGCGCAGGAGTCCGGCGGCGCGCGGCAGTGGAGAGGCGATTCTCTCCCCAAAGAAATCGACGCCTGGCTTCACATTGGCGAAGACGGCACCGTCACTGTCTACACCGGCAAGGTTGAGGTGGGCCAGAATATCCGCACCTCTCTCAGCCAGGCCGTCGCGGAAGAATTGCACGTTCCCCTCAGCACAATCGAACTCGTGATGGGCGACACGCAACTCACCCCGTTCGACATGGGAACTTTCGGCAGCCGCACCACTCCCACCATGAATCTGCAACTGCGCAAGGTCGCTGCCTCGGCCCGCGATCTTCTCATCGGACTCGCGGCCACGCAGTGGCACGCCGATCCTGCTCATCTCGTCGCCGCCGACGCCAAAGTTACCGACCCGCAAACGAAGCGCTCGGTGGAATACGCCGCGCTGCTCAAGGGCCAACAACTCACCCAGAACCTCCCTGCCGAAGATCCTCTGATTCCGGCGGCCAGTTGGAAAGTAGCCGGCCAGTCCGCTCCGAAGGTAGATGGACGCGACTTCGTCACCGGCAAGCACCGCTATCCCTCCGACCGGACGCTGCCCGGCATGCTGCACGGAAAGCTGCTGCGCCCGCCATCTTTCGGCGCGACTCTGCTCTCGCTCGACACCCAGAAAGCCGAGCAGACAGGCGCCCTCGTGGTCCACGATGGCAACTTTGTCGGCGTCGCGGCCCCCAGCGTGGCGTTGGCTTCGTCTGCCGTAGCGGCAATTCACGCGGAATGGAAATCCGAGCCGCAGCCATCCAGCAAAGACCTTTTCGATTATCTGAGGAAGAACACCATCAAAGGCGATGACCCTACCGGCGACGGAGATAGCTACGAAACCGGTTCCGTCGATAAGGCTCTGGCATCGTCCGCTCATCAATTGCAGCAGACTTACACGGTTTCCTATATCGCTCACGTTCCGCTCGAGCCCCGCGCGGCACTGGCAAAATGGGATGGCGACGCGCTCACTGTGTGGACCGGCACGCAGCGCCCCTTTGGCGTGCGCGGTCAACTCGCCGAGGCGTTCCACATTCCCGAAGAAAAAGTGCGGGTGCTGATGCCGGACACGGGCTCAGGATACGGCGGCAAGCACACCGGCGAAACCGCGATCGAAGCAGCGCGTCTCGCGCGCGCCGCGAAGCGTCCAGTGAAAGTCGTGTGGACGCGCGAAGAGGAATTCACCTGGGCATACTTCCGTCCCGCCGGAGTGATTGACGTAAAAAGCGGCGTCGCGGCCGACGGCACCCTCACCGCGTGGGAATTTCATAACTACAATTCCGGCTCCGCAGGAATTCGCACCTACTACGAAATCCCGAATCAGCGAATCGTGTTTCACGCCACAAAATATCCTTTGCGCCAGGGCTCGTACCGCGCCCTGGCCGCCACCGCCAACCATTTCGCGCGCGAGTCGCACATGGACGAGCTGGCTCACACCCTCAAACTCGATCCGCTGGAATTTCGCCTCAAGAATTTGAAAGACGAAAGGCTGCGTGCCGTGTTTCAGGCAGCCGCGAAAAAATTCGGCTGGGGAGCCTCAAAGAGCGCTCCCGGTCAGGGTTTCGGCATGGGCGGAGGCTACGAAAAGCTGGGAAACATCGCCACCTTCGCGGAAGTCAACGTCGATCGCAAATCTGGCGAAGTGAAAGTGGTGCGCGTGGTTTCGGCATTCGAATGCGGAGCCATCGTCAACCCCGACAACCTGCGCAGCCAGATCGAAGGTTCCAACATTCAAGGTCTGGGCGGAGCGCTTTTCGAAGCCATCGAATTCGACAACGGAAAAATCCTCAACGGCCGCTTGTCACGCTATCGCGTTCCCCGTTTCAGCGATGTTCCCGCCCTCGACACCGTTCTGCTCGACCGCAAAGACTTGCCCTCAGCCGGAGCCGGAGAATGTCCCATGATCGGCATGGCCCCCGCCATCGCCAACGCCATCTTCAACGCCACCAGCCAGCGCCTGCGCTCGCTCCCCCTGGCACCCAATGGTCTGAAAGTAAGCTAAGACTTTCGCCGTCGATCCGACGGCTGCGAGAGCCAAGCGGACGAGCCCACTCCCGAGGGTGCCCCATTTCTCGCGCGTTCTGTGCGCGAGAAGTGGGGATTTTGACCTCGATGGTTGTAGAGCACGTGGAGGCTGGCCCACCCTTTCCTGTTCTTGGCGACATCACACCAACTGAGGCTGCCCCGGTCTTCGCGGTTTTCGAAGGCCGGGGATTTCGGCTGCCGACCTCTTGAGCGTTTGACTTGTCTTCTCGCGGCGGATTACCTGGACGATTTAGCCAAGAGGATGACACACAGTTGTGAGGAACCAGAGACGCCACAGGATTCTTCACACCTGCAGTGTACGGACGTTCGTCGATCAAACAATACTGCTATGGAGTCGCTCGGGCGATTTCTTCACAGCCTCCTGTCCCAGGTCTAGGCGTGCATTCGCGAGGTGGAAGAAGATTAAGTCAGCTCGCAGAGATGGAAAGAATGAGGATGAAACGGAGGCAGGAATAGCCCGCAGCGGCACACGAATGCCAGACTAGACAAAATTGGGAGAGGGCAGGGGAGAAAGTAAAATAACCGGGGGGAGAATGAAGTGCGGCCAGCTTCTTCCGCTGGGCTTAGCTTCGGTCGGCGACCGTTCCGGCTTCGCGCTTCCGGGCGAGCATTAAGCCCCCCAGCAACACTGCACCCGAAACAATCGTATAAGCCGGCCAGTTCCCACCTTCCGGAACTGCCGTTGACGGTTTTGGCTTCGGCGGCGGCGGCGTATACCTGCCCCCGCTGGGCTCAGCCCATGTGGGTAGGGACAACGCAAAAAGCACCGCAGCCAACATCAATGTATTCTTCACTGATTTTCCTGTCACAGAACAGTAATATTGCCGCGCATACAACGCGGCAGCATCTACGCTACCGCCCCTGGAACCGCGTGTCAAGATGAGACTTTTTGCCACCGGTTGCAAGCGCTTGCAACGTGACGAAATTGCTCTATAAGTCGTTGCAAGCATTAACTTACGCTCCCCGCAGTGCCCCGCCGGCCGAGCTCCCAGCCGGCCCACACTTCGCCCCGCGCCCTTCAGATTAGGGCACATGGACGATTTGACGACTGGGTTCGAGCCTTTGCGAAGCAACGAGGTTCAAGAGGGAGGTGAGTTGTTTGTGCGTGGATCCCCGAAGCTCGAACGGAACCGACTAAGCGGCCGCCGGTCTCTTTACGATGACCGGGACCTCTTTTTCGGTAGCTCCGATCGCGCGAATCTCCGACGCCATGCAGATGAGGAAGCACACCACCGCGACTTCGAACAGATTGCGCTTCGTGACGGTCAGAGCCGTGAACATGGCCCTGCCGATGCCCACCTGGAAAAGGCCCCCACAAATGAGGGAAATCCATCCCAGGTAATAAGTAATCTTTCCGACAATGTGCAGCCGAGCTGATCGATCCATGGTCCTACCCTCCGGTTTTTTCTACGTTTTTTTCTTGGACGAAAGCCGTCAAATATGCCCAAAAATCGGTGCAATGACAGGCAGCCGGAATTGTACACCCGTTGTCAAGCTTAGAACCAAAATCCCTTCGCCACAGGCTCTGGCGACGGCTTTCAGGAAGAAAGAAGTTGCAGGGACTATTGGGATTCCTGGTTCGAAGGGATTCGAGCGTAACTACTCACCTTGCGCATCTGACGCAAGGCTCCGCCGTCGCTATCTCCCTGCAGACCCGCGGCAGAGAGGTGGTGAGCTTGCGGAAATCGGCGATTTGCTTGTCCCCGTGGGTGGAATCTGAACGGGTGCGGGGTTTGAGGTGACACTGGCAGCGCCGCCGGCACTGATGGCCCGCACCACGTAGGAGTAGCGCCCGCCATTCGCCACCAGATCGTCAATGCAACTGGTCCCAGGGATTGGGACGGTGTTAATGAGGCTGGGGTTGGGATCTCCGGGCGCGCCGCGATAGATGCAATAGCCGAACGCGGCCGAGTGTTTGGGATCTGCCGGCGCGCTGGCTTTCCACGTGAGAGTCACCCGGTACCCTCCCTTCGCCGGCGGCGTGGAAGGCACCATGGAAGCGTTCAGCAGAGGACAGGTCGGGTCCGTGGCAGGGGCTGAGCTGCTCGCGACCAGTTGCGCTTCTATGAGCGCGTCCCTGCGCTTGAGAGCTTGCTCCAGCCTCTGGGTCGGAGTCGGATTTGCGGCAGTTCGGCAACCGGTACAGCCGATTTGCGTCGCGCCGGCCATTGCGATGGCCGCTAAGATCAGGAATACAGAAGAGTTACGCTTGGCGCGCACACGCACTGGAAAGCCTGATTTCATGCGCCGGAATGGTAGATGCGCCCGGATTTCCTTTCTGTTCAAGACTTTAGCCTGGGTCGCGCATGGGAGAAAAAGATGCTCGCTCATTCCGCTGCAAGATCCACAATACAAAGAACATGCAACCGAGACCAATGGAAAAAAAGACGATTCCACCCTTGTGATGGAGCTTTCCGGTCAAATACGACGGATCCACACGCGTTCCAAGCATTGCAATCGTGAAAATGCGAAGACCATTTTTGGCGACGGAAACAGGAATGGCGACAAGGATCGCCAGCCATTTTCGCCACGACGTGCGCAGCAGGAGCTGCGCCAGAATCATGGTTGTTACCAACAACATAGAGCTGGAACGGATGCTGCTGCACTCTTTCGCGACCTCCACGGTCAAGCCTGGAATATCGAGCAGCACGCCGTTTTGAGTCACTGGCACGCGAGCAATGGAGAACATGCAATGCGCTGCAAAGGCTGACGCTTGCTGCAGCCAGGCAACGATCCCATCCAGCAGAAACCGCGGCAGTGGCACTACCAGAAGCAAAAAGCCCAGCGGAAAAAGCAAAGATCGCGAAAGTCGAGTGCCGAAACAGAGAACGAATGAGCCTACCCACCAGACCACCAGGGCCAGCATGTTGGCGGTAAGTCGTTCATCCTGGGGCAGATCCGTGCGCCATCTTGCGAAGCCCGCGATCAACAGCGAAATGCTCAGCAGAAACAGGCCAGCGCCGAGACCTGGCGCAAGCAACGACTGTGTTGATCCCAATGAACTTGATATGGGTGAAGATGATCCTGATCCTGAGGAGGAGCGCCACCGCCCTCCGGACAGCTTCAGCCAAATCATGGCGGCTGCGGCCGGGAGAATGAGCAGCAGGTGGGTATATTCTTCATCGTGCGTCGCCAACCAGAGCGTATCTCGCAAGGGTCGCCACGCCGCGATCAGGGAGATTGCGCATAAAAAGAGAAACGCCGTTTTTGGGGATCGCTTGATCATTGCATTGCAGTGATTCAGACAAAGCGAAATTGTCTGCGCCCATTCTATGCGAAAGAGAAATCGGCCACCACGAAAGTCAGGGGTCAGCGGTCAGGGGTCAGGGGTCAGGGGTCAGGGGTCAGGGATCAGGGGTCAGGGATCAGGGGTCAGAATGCTGAAGTAAACTGTCTTTACTTTGCATTTTGACTTTTGACTTGGCTATGGGCGATGGACTGGCAAATGACGCTGCCCCTGACTTTGACTCCTGGGAACCGAGGCCGGATCGGCTGAGGTTTGAAGCGGACGAGGTTCATGTCTGGCGGGCTTCTCTTGATTGCGGCGAGCGAGTGCTTGATCAGTTCGAGGCCACGCTTGCGCCGGACGAGAAGGATCGTGCGCGGCGTTTTGTTTTTCAGCCGGACCGGAATAGTTATATTGCGGCGCGGGGAATTCTCCGCGAACTGCTGGGGAGATATTTGAGCCGGGCCGCGGGTGAGATCGAATTTGATTACGGCGCCCAGGGCAAACCGGCGCTGCGGAGCGGGTCGTCCCAAATGCAGTTCAATGTTTCGCATTCCCACGGGATGGCCTTGTTTGCGTTTGCCGTTGGACGGGAGGTGGGAGTGGACGTGGAACTGGTGCGGCCTGATTTCGCGGGCGAGAAAATCGCGGAGCGTTTTTTTTCTTCGCAGGAAGTGAAGGAACTGCGGAGCTTGCCTGCGCCCGCGCAGGATGAAGGCTTTTTTCTTTGCTGGACCCGCAAGGAGGCCTACATCAAAGCGCGGGGCGAAGGACTGCAAATTCCGCTCAAGAGTTTTCACGTTTCACTCACGCCCGGACAGCCTGCGCGATTGCAGGCGGGCGATAGTTCCCGCTGGAGCCTGCGCTCGCTTCGCCCAGACGCACGATATGTGGGCGCTGTAGTGGGGGAAAACCAGGATTGGAAGCTGCGCGGTTGGGAGTGGAGGTCTGAGGACTGACTGGAGCGCAGCGAGAACATAGCGAAGGAAACAAAAGCCGACCGCGTCCCGGAGTGTTCCGCGAGACGACGGCCGGCCTTCGCTTTGCAGATCGCTGTTTCTCTTTCTGATGAGCCTATTGGTTAGGGCTGGCGCCGCCTTCGTGGCGGTGCTGTCCCCATTGGCCACGCTGAGCCTGCATTTCGTCCCACTTCTTCTGCTGGTCGGAGTCGAGAAGCTCGCGGATCTGGGTGTTCGTGGTCTTGCGGATCTCCATCATCTTGGCGCGGCGATCGTCCTGAGAAAGAGAGCTGTCCTGATGCGTGCTCTCCATCTGCGAATGTTCGGACTCGAGCGCGTCTTTCACTTTAGCTTGCTGGTCGGTGGTGAGTTTTAGTTTCTTGGTCAGCTCCTGGGTGCGTTGGGCCGGATCCATTCCGTGACGATGGCCCTGCGCGGATTGCTGATCGCCATTCTGAGACGGGCTATCCTGGGCCGCGGCGAAAGGCACGGCGATTGAGATGGCGCCGGCGGCGATAAGAACAAGCAGGTATTGCTTAAGCATAGGGGATCTCCTTTTCGAAACGAACATTTTGGAACGAGCTTTCCAGATTGATCTTTTTTTAGATTGGTCTGTCTACCTCTATGAACGGAATTATGCGCCTGAAGTTGCGCGAGAAACCAGGATTTGGGCAATCTTTGCATAACTTTACGCAAGGCGGGGTTAGGGGATCAATTTGACGATGGGAAGATGGAAAGATAAGGAGTACTCGTGATCGTGGCTTTGCCTCTTATCGTCCTCCGGGGCTATGGCGGGGATGTTTCCTGCGCGGATATGGGTTGCTTGAGCTGGGCGGCAAATTGTTTTGTCTGCTCGTCGGAAAGCTGCAGCTGGCCATCCAGGACTAATCTCAGCTGGCCGGCGCCGGCATCCTGAAATTGGGCTTTCCGGAGGGTGCCGGATTCCCGACCGACGGGCGGAAGTGTGGACTTGAGGTTTGCGGCTGTCTGCATGGCCGGGAATAGCGACGCCGCGACTTGCTCGCGCACGGTATCGCCGAGAGCGCCGGAAAGCAGGGACTCACGGAACAGTCCTTCGGCGTCAACGCGGCCAAACTCGGACGCGAGACGCAAGCTCATTTCCGGCGTTCGGGGATTTTGTTCGACCGGATGCTGTGCGACCGGATCGGATGCAGTCTTATTTTCGTCGGTCTTGTTTTGTTCGATCTCTTTCTGTTCGATCTTGTTTTGTTCGATCTTGTTTTGTTCGATCGAGGGAGTGAGCTTGACCTCAACCGTGCCGTCGCCGGAGGCCAGTTCCATGGGGCTTCCGCCGGGGCAAATCCAGCGTTCGAAATGCAGGTTCATCACTACGAGGCTGGCGGGCTCCAGAGGGGTGAGCGAGGCATGTTGAATCTCAAGGCGCTCGCCACAGCGAGGAGAGCGCGTAAGGAGAGTACGGAGAATGTCGGTGATGTTTTGCTGCAGGTCGGAGAAATCGGCGACTACCCTCAGGCTGAACTGGTCGTGACTGTCTGCCGCGGAGGTGCGGGCCGTGGCGCCGGATAGCGGAACTGAGATGGACCGGCCGGCGACGGCGACCGCGGCTTTCACCGAGGGAAGAATGAAGGAGAGGTCGCGGCCGTCGGAGGGAAGGACGACGCTCATTTCCCGGCCGAGCGCGAGTTGCTGGTTTTGAAAAGTGGCGAGTGCATTGTCGAGATTCGCAGCTGAGGCGGCGATGGGCGCGCTGTCCGTTTTCGCGGTCTGGAGAGTGCGACCGAAGGCGGTTCGCTGTTTGTCGAGATCGGAATCCGCAGATTCAAGTTTCCGGGTGACCTCCTTCAGGCCGGACTTTTGCGCGGCAGAAAACGAGGCGAGGAAATTCTGGCTGCTGGTGCGAACTTTTTCGATGGCCTGATCCAGCATGGCCGCGGGATCGGGCGACGCTGATGAAACCGGAGCTTTCTGGAGAACCTGAGTGAATGTTTGCAGCTGATCTCTGGCGGCCTGGACATCCTTCAACAAGGCGTCGAATGAGGTGGTCTGTTCGGGGGTGGCTTGCACGGCCATGAGGCGATCGAGGTTGCGATCGTCGTCGTCACCCAGTCCGAAGTTAGGATCAACGCAGTCATGCACGCAGATGATGGGCTTTGAGCTGACGCCGGGCTGGCTGCGTCCGCCGCCGCGCTGGGCAAGCATTCTGGCGGGACAGATTAAGAGCGCGATGGCGATGGCGAGAGCGGGGGCCGACTTGCGACATGCGAACACGCCGCGCAAATAGACGCCGTGGGCAGATACGGCGGGAAGACGACGTTGCTTGTGGAACATGGGTTGCACGGGCATGGGTCGGACATACATGGGTTGGAGAAGCACGGGCCAGATCTCCGAAGAATATTCTACGATTGGAACGGGACCGCTGGGGCCCGCGAGAAACAAAAAGTTTGATGCGTGGGGATCGAAATTGGTGAGCCGAGACCGGGGACGGCAGCGGTTTGGCGGGCGATTGGCAGGTGTTTCGCAAACTCATTTCGCGAATGTTGGGTGGCGACAATTTTAGAAAAAACGCAACAAAACTTTACAGTTGGCGCGGGGGTGGGGCGGTATGATCCGGGAAGACAGCACCGCGTCTGCACGATGCTATGAGAAGTTCCCGTCGTTTGTTGCCGGGTTTTCGAGCGAAGAAGGGCGGGCTGCGCCCTGGGTTTGCGCTGGAAGTTATCTTCTCTTCTTTCCTTCTTTTCGCTGCGTTGTATTCGGTTGCAATGTGGGGGCAGGAGCAAGTTGCCGCTCCGGCGAGTGGGGCGCGAAGCATTCACGGAATTGTGAAATCGGGGAACATGCCGATTCCCGGGGCCGGAGTTTCCGCGACGAATGCGGCTACCAAAGAACAAGTCAATACCTGGACGGATGTGGATGGCAGTTACGTGCTGCGGATTCCTGCCGACGGGAAATATAGCGTGCGCGTACAGATGGCGGCGTTTGCGGGAAGCGCGCAGGAAGTGACGCTCGACGCCACGCATCCGGATGTGCAGCAGAACTTTGAATTGGTTTTGCAATCGCGGGCGCGCGAGGCTCGCAGTAACGAGGCCGGTAATAGTGCGGCTCGCAATGGTGGTGAAGACCAGCAGCGGCGGGGGAACGGCGGTGGGCGCGGATTTCAGAGTCTTTCTGTTTCGCAGAGTGGAGCGGGGCAGGATGCCGGCGGTTCCATGAGCGATGTTGTGCCTTCGGGAATGCCGGTGCCGGGGATCGCTCCGAACAGCGCGACGGAATCGGTGGCGGTTTCGGGGAACACTTCCAATTCGTTCAACGCGATGAGCGCGGACGAAATGCAGGAGCGCTTCAACGAGGCGCGGCAGCAGGGCGGAGGGTTCGGCGACGGCGGTGGATTTCGCGGCGGGGGCGGTCGCGGAGGATTCGGCGGCGGCGGGCCGATGGTTTTTGGGCGACGCGGGTTTGATATCAATCGTCCGCACGGATCGGTGTATTACGGCGTCGGCGATGCGGCTTTGAATGCCTCGCCGTTTTCGATAACCGGCCAACCGGTGGAGAAGCCGGGATATCTGCAGAACAGCTTCGGAGGTTCCGTGGGTGGGCCGCTGAATATTCCTCACATCTATCACGGCGGGACGAAGACTTTTTATTTCGTCAATTTCAACGGCAAGCATGGAGAGAATCCTTTCGATCAGTTTTCGACGGTGCCGACCTTGCAGGAACGGCAAGGAAACTTTTCCGGGATCGACTACACCTCGGGACTCGAAAGAGGACAGCAGGTAGAACTTTTTAATCCCGCGACCAACGCGCCGTTTTTGGACAATCAGATTCCGCTGCCGACATTCTCGCCGTCGGGAGCTTGCATTCCCACGGCCGGGGCGGCGAGTTGTGTCGCGCTGGGATTGTTGAACTATATTCCGCTGCCGAATCTGGCGAACGCGGGGACTTTTCAGAATTTTCACTTCGTCACGTCCGCGATCAGCGACAGCGACGATCTGAATGTGCGGGTGAACCACAGCTTTGGCGCGGCGCCGGCGGGCGGGCGCCGCGGTGGCGGAGGTGGGAGAAACGCTCCGCGCAACAGCTTGCAGGTTGGCTTTCATTATCACCAGTCGAGCGCGAACCTGACGAATCCCTTCCCCAGCGTTGGCGGGAGCACGACGGTGCGCAGTTTCGATGTTCCGGTCTCTTATACGCGGAGCAAAGGAAAGCTGACCAACATTGTTCGCGCGGACTTCAACCGCAGCCGAACGCACACGCAGAATTTGTATGCGTTCAATGACAACATTACGAATACGGTAGGAATTACGGGAGTTTCCCAGAATCCTTTCGATTGGGGGTTGCCGACTCTCTCTTTCACAAATTTTGGCAGTCTTCAGGACATTACTCCGGCGCTCACGAGAAACCAGACTTACACGTTCACCGACAATATGATCTGGAACCACGGCAAGCACACGTTGCGCTGGGGCGCGGATTTCCGGCGGGTAGAGGTGAATCCGGAAACGGACAGTAATCCGCGCGGGTCGTTCGTTTTCAGCGGTCTCAATACTTCGCAACTCGACAGTGGGAATCCGGTGGCGGGGACGGGATACGACTTTGCGGATTTTCTGCTGGGGCTGCCGCAGCAGACGTTGGAACAGTTCGGGCAGAACAATCATTTCCGCGGCAACTTCTGGGATTTGTATGCGCAGGATGAATGGAAGATGCGCGGGAATTTGACGTTGAATCTGGGAGTGCGCTACGAATACGTTTCGCCGCTTACGGAAATCAATAATCGCATTGTGAATCTCGACCTTTCGCCGGGAGTGCTGGTGCAGAATCCGGCGCTCGCGCTGGCGGTGACGCCGATTCAGCCGGGACAAGCGGGGCCCTACAGCGGCCCGCTGCCGGCCAGCCTGGTGCGGCCGGATCGCAACAACTTCGCGCCGCGCGTGGGTTTTGCGTGGAAGCCATTTTCGAAAACCGTAGTGCGCGGTGGATATGGCATCAACTACAACACGGGCGCGTACCAGGGCATTGCGCAGCAACTTGCTTTTCAGCCGCCGTTTTCTACCACGGCGACGAATGTTCAGGCGGCTTTCCCGTCTCTCCCGAACCTGACGCTGCAGAGCGGGTTTCCCGCGGCGACCGGTATCACCAACGATTATGCGGTGAATCCGAATTACCGGCTGGGCTATGTGCAGATTCGCAATCTGGATATTCAGCAGCAGATTCGTCCCACGATTCTTTTGAATATTGATTACACGGGAACCAAGGGAACCGATCTCGACATTCTGGAAGCTCCCAACCGGACCGCGACCGGGATTCGCATTTCCGGGGTTCAAGCCTTCACGTACGAAAGCTCGGTGGCGGATTCAGAGGCGAACGCAGGAACGGTGCGGCTGCGCAAGCGGCTGGCGAAAGGATTTTCGATCGGCGGCACTTACACATTTTCCAAGTCGCTGGACGATGCATCTTCCATTGGCGGGGGAGCTACGTCGGGCGCAAACACGCCGGGATTGGGCGCGGGCGGCACGGGCGCGGGCGGAGGCGGAGGATCTTCGGGCGGAGGCGCGGCCAACGTGGCGCAGAATCCTTTTAATCTATCGGCGGAGCGCGGGCTTTCCAGTTTCAACCAGACGCATAAGTTCAGCGCAGATTATTTGTGGGAGTTGCCGTTTGGACATGACAAGCGCTGGCTCACTGGAAACACGCCGTTGCGCGCCGTTCTTGGCGACTGGCAGTGGAGCGGCGATTGGACGTTCGCCTCGGGGCTGCCGTTTACGCCGCGATTTGTGAACGACGTCAGCGATGTGAACGCGGGAACAAACGCCACGCTGCGGCCGGACCTGGTTCCTGGTCAATCGGTGAGCCTACCGAATCCTTCGATTGCGGAGTGGTTTAATACCGCTGCATTTGTTGCGCCACCGACGGGAGAGTACGGCAATGCACGGCGCAACAGCCTTATCGGCCCAGGCAGCAAAGTATTCGATATGGCGTTTACGAAAATCTTTCCGATGAAGGAGTCGCGCCTGCTGGAGTTTCGGGCGCAGGCCACTAATATTTTCAACATGGTGAATTACTCTTCGATCGATACATCGGTGACCTCGCCCACGTTTGGCCGGGTTACCGCAGCCGGGGCCATGCGGGCGTTCACCATTACGTCGCGCTTTCGATTTTGAAGAGGAAGCTGTCTCGAGGATCTTGTCGGGCTTTTCGAGAAGAGTATGGATATGACGTTCACTTCCAACCGAATCGCTGATAAAGCTGCAGCACTGCTGCTGACGTCTGTGTTGCTGTGTTCGACTTTGCTTTCGCAGCAGCAGTCGGAACTGCGGCTGCGATCGGAATCGGACCTGGTGCTGGTGAACGTGACGGTGCGGGACAAGAACGGAAACTTTGTGCAGGGATTGAAGCCGGAGAACTTCACGATCCTCGAGGACAACAAAACGCAGAAGGTGCTTTCCTTTGATGTGGAGAACGTGGATGCCGTGCCGGCGCTGGATGTAGCGCAAGTGAAGCCGCTGGCGGAAGCTCCCGCGAAGGCGACTCCAGCGGCTGCGGATTTAGCCTCGCAGTTCAAAGACCGGCGGCTGATTGTTTTGTTCTTCGATCTGTCGGCCATGGAGCCGGACGAAATCGACCACGCGGTCACGTCGGCCGAGCACTATGTTGACGCGCAAATGGCGCCCGCGGATCTGGTGTCCATTGTTTCGCTGGGGAGCTCGCTGCTGGTGAATCAGGATTTCACCGCGGATCATGCACTGCTGAAGAAACAGCTGGAGCAATTCAGTTCGGGCAGCGGGCAGGGTTTCGAGGAAGGCACAACCGGAACAACTGAGGGGACGCCAGACACGGGCCAGCCTTTCACCGCCGACGACACGGAGTACAACATTTTCAATACTGACCGGCGGCTGGAGGCATTGCGATCAGTAGCCGAGCGGTTGTCGCATGTGCAGCAGAAAAAATCGCTGATTTATTTTTCCAGCGGCATGGACCGTACCGGCATTGAGAATCAGGCGGAACTGCGCGCGGCGGTGAACGCGGCGGTGCGTTCGAACCTGGCGATTTACACCATGGACATGCGCGGGCTGCAGGCGCTGGTGGCCGGCGGCGAAGCGCAAAACGCCAGCCTGCGCGGCGTGTCGGCGTATTCCGGTCAGGCGACCTTGAACGCTTTGAATTCGAATTTCACAACGCAAGAAACTCTCGTGACGCTGGCCAGCGACACCGGGGGACGGGCGTTTCTCGATTCCAACGACTTCAGCAAGATTTTCAAAGGCGTGCAGCAGGATACGTCCACTTATTACCTGCTCGGTTATCACAGCACGAATCCCGCGCGGGACGGGCGTTACCGGCGCATCGTGGTGAAGAGCAACATCCCGGGAGTGAAGATCGACTACCGCCGCGGCTACTACGCTCCCGCGGATTATCAGCATTCCACGAAAGATGACAAGGAGCGGCAGCTTGAGGAGGAACTCGCTTCCGAACTGCCGGCAACGGATTTGCCGATTTATCTGGGAGTCTCCTACTTTCGCCTGGAGAACAATAAATTTTTCGTTCCCATTTCGCTGGTGGTGCCGGGATCGCAAATTCCGTTCGTCCGGAGCAGCGACCGCGACAAGGCGACGCTGGATGTGATTGGCATGGTGACCGACAACGAACACCATCCGTTGAACCGAATTCGCGACACCGTGAAGCTGGCGGTGGACACGGCAACCGAGGTGCAGAAAAAAAACGTGCAGTATGACACCGGGATGAGTCTGCTGAGCGGAAAGTATCACCTGAAATTTGTGGTGCGCGAGAATCAGACTGGGCGCATGGGATCGTTCGAAGCCGACATTGAAGTGCCGGACTTGAAGACGCAGCCGCTGAAGATGAGTTCGGTGGTGCTGGCCAGCCAGACACAAGCGGCGAAGAAGGGCACAAATCTGAACCCGCTGGTGCACGACGGATCCGAGATTATCCCGAACATCACGCATGTTTTCTCCGACGCGCAGAACCTGTTTCTTTACTATGAGGTCTATGATCCGGCGCGTGCGAGTGCGGCGGATTCCGCGAGGGGCGCGGGGTCTGCCCGGAGTGGAGACACCAAGCCTGGCATCCGGCTCTTAAGCAACGTGGCATTTTTTCAGGGCAAAGCCAAAGCCTACGAGAGTTCGCTGGTGGAGTTGGACGACCTGAATGCGCGAGAACGAAAGGCGGCTGTGTTCCAGCTTGACGTGCCGCTCGGTTCGTTCAAACCCGGATTCTATACTTGCCAGGTCAATGTGATCGATGATGCTGGCGGACACTTTCTGTTTCCGCGGCTGGCCTTGCTGGTCCGGAAAGGGAGCGCGAGCGCTGGACATTGATGGAGTGAATTCGGACGCGGTTTTTATTTCGAACGGAGCGCTTCGGTTACATAGCGGGTCAGCACGGCGGCAAGACTTTTGATGTCTCCCGTGACCACGTCGAAATGGCCGCCGGGCACGGTGTCGCATTCGAACTCAGCTGTTAACTTAGCCCACACAGCGGCAGGATTCGCCGGGTAATACGAGTCGCTCTCGCTCTTCACGAACTTTATTTTTCCACCGTAAAACTGCGGCCGATAGCGCGCCAAGGCCAGGTACGCCTTTTCCTTGACCCTGGGAGTGGTTTGTTCGAACGACAGACGGGATGCTCCGGGAGGAAGATTGCCGGCGTTGTCGACTCCGCCAATGCTCAGCCGGTGCTTCAGCCTCCGAACAATGTATAGAGTTCCGGCACGCACCGATCTTCGCTGCAAATCAGCGATACGGCTTCCGACCCGCTGCGCGCGGAGCCGCAGGCGCTGGCCCGGCAACATGTAGCGTGCATCCGGGTAGGCATCGACCAGAGCCAGCAGCGCGACGCATTCTCCGACTTGGCGCAAACTCTGCGCCATTTCCAGCGCCACCAGGCCGCCGAAAGAATAGCCGATCAAGAGATAAGGACCGTGCGGCTGTATTTCTCTGAGCGAACGAAGATAGAACGCGGCCATGTCTTCCACGCGATCGAGCGGTTCCTCCATTCCGTCTACACCTTTGGATTGAATCCCATAGACTGGATGATTATTCGTCGCCATGTCGTGGGCGAGTTCGAAAAACGGCACGGTGCCAGCGAGTCCGTGCACGATGAGAATTGGCGGCTGCTCGCTGCCAGCCTTCACCTCGACGAAGGGCGAGAATCGCGGGAGCGCAGGCTGATCCAACAAGCGAGCCAGCTGTGCGACGGTTGGGGCATGGTAGATAGTGGCGCTGGGAAGTTGGTGGCCGCACTCTTGCGCGATGGCGGCAAACAGCATGTCTGCCGTATGAAAATCGCCGCCGACGCTGAAAAAATGATCGTGGATGCCGATAGACGGCCGCTGCAGCACGCGCTGCCAAATCGTGGTTAACACCTCAACCGTTGAGGAAGCGGGTTTCGGGCTCACGCGGTTCCTAAGAATGCGCAGAGCGATAGCCGCAGATTGTTCAGTATCGGCGGGTCCAATTTCATGTAAGTTAATTCTGGCAGAAATTGTGGATTTCGTCATACCCGGGGGTTCTGGATGACGACGGGTTCTTAGTAGCGACGTAACTACGCAAGCCCGTAAATCCGAAAGGACACAATGTACACGGCCAAGCACATGAAATGGTGGGGATGGGGAGATGAAGAAGTCGGCTTCAACTCAGGGGCCCATCCGGGGTTGTGGCCTTATGCCAAGGCCGTGCTCGCTGTGGAACAAGACGAAATAGGTACTCCGCCCGTGCCGCTCGAGGCTGTGCAATTGCGTGAGGCAATGCGGCATGAAGGCTTTCTGACGGATATGAAATTGGCGATGCGGGCTGATCAAATTTGCGATAGCCGGCGCGAGCGCGTAATCCACGCGTATGGCAAGGGTTTTCGCGATCTGTTTCGTTTGCGGCGAGGGATGGCTGAAGGTGCGCCCGATCTGGTGCTTTATCCCGAGAGCGAACAGGATGTGCTGGCGACCTTGCGCACGGCGGCGCGGCACGATGTTGTGGTTATTCCGTTCGGGGGCGGATCGAATATTGCCGGATGTTTGGAGCGCAGCGAGGCGCGCCGCATGGCGGTATCGCTCGATATGCGGCGCATGCGGCGAGTTCTGGCGGTGGATGTGGAGTCCTGCACGGCGCGCATCGAGGCTGGGGCTTTTGGTCCCGATCTTGAGGAGCAATTGAATAGCTGCGGGCTAACCCTCGGGCACTTTCCGGATTCGTTTCTGCACTCGACGCTCGGCGGGTGGATCGCTACACGGTCCGCGGGAATGCAGAGCGACAAGTACGGCAAGATCGAGGACATGGTCATCGCGTTGCGGATGGTCACGCCGCTGGGAGTCTTGGCAACGCGAACTGTGCCCAAGTCTTCGAACGGCATCGATGTGAATCATCTGTGCATCGGCAGCGAGGGAACGCTGGGGGTGATTACGGAAGCGACCATGCGAGTGCATCTCCGGCCCGGGGTGCGCCGCACTCACGGCTATTTATTTATGGAATTCGAAGGCGGCGTTGCGGCCATGCACGAGTGCGTGCGCAACGAGTGCACGCCTTCGATGTCGCGGCTCAACGATCCCGACAAAACGGCGCTGTCGCTGGCATTCAAGCCTCCGTCGTCGGGCCTTTCGCGGGCGGTCGCGAAATGCATGAAGAGTTATCTCAGAGTTAAGGGATTTGATTTCGCGCGGGCTTGCCTCATGCTCACCACCTTCGAGGGCAGCAAGAGCGATGTGGCTCGCCAGCACCGTGAGGTGAGCGCCATCTACCGCCGCTTCGGTGCGGTGGACCTGGGCCCCGGTTCGGGGAAGTCCTTCGAATCGAGCAAATACGATTTTCCTCACATACGCGATTTCCTCATGGATCGCGGAGTTACTTCCGATGTGAGCGAGACTTCCACGACCTGGAAAAATATCGTCCCGCTTTATCGCGCGACGACCGCGTCTCTGGGCGCGGCGATTCGCGAGAGCGGAGTGAAGCCCTGGGTGGGATGCCACATCAGCCACACGTATCACTGTGGAGCGAGCCTGTATTTAACATTCGCCTGCAAGCAGCAGGATGGCCGCGAGATGCAGCAGTATCTGCACGCGAAACGAACTGCGCAGCAGTCGTTCATGGATCACGGAGCCACTTTGTCGCACCACCACGCGGTCGGTACCGAACACCTGCCGTGGCTGACCGATGACATTTCGCCACTGGGCGTGCTGGCAGTAGCCGCGATTAAGGGAGGACTCGATCCCGACAACATCATGAACCCGGGACGGCTGCGTCCGTCTGCATCGCCGTTCGAGGATTGGACGAGGGTGGGCAGCGACGTGACGATCACTGCGAAGCTTTGAGGCCCTGCTGAGTTGCAAGGGTGTTTTACGCGGCGAGGGGCACCAGAGTCATCGCGAGGACCAGGACGTGTTCAGTATCTGGCAAGGTGAAGCTGTGCACTAGCTTGCTCTTGTCGAGGTCGAAAGAATATCCGTAAACATGAAACGTCCCGAAGTCTTTGGAGCCATCACCCACGATCCGATAGGGAGTGACCACAGCTTCGGACTCGCCCGCGTAACTGCTCGGCGCATACCAATCGCTGAGGCTTTGCGTGAACGATGAAGATGTTCCGTCGGCGTAGGTGATGGTAAAGACCTGCGACTCCTGGCTGCCTTCGACGCCGGTCGCGAGAAGCTTGAGGCTGGCGAACTTGCCTTCGGGAAGTGCAACGGTTTTGCTCTCGACTGCGTCCGGGGCGTTGGCGGGACCGAGATGAAACGAAACGCCATCCCATAGCTGCGTGGAGCCCAGAGTTTCCTTTGAGTAAGAGAACCCTCCGCCGTCGAGGCTGGCCGCTGTCGCGAACTTTGAGCCGTCGGTATAGATGCCTCTCACGTTGTAGGCCGAAGAAAGATCAACCGGCACCGTCCCTTTCTTGATGCCGATTACGCTGAGCGCGATCGTGACCGAATGCGACAGGTTCCCCGAAACGCCCGTCACTGTTACGGTTGCGGGCGCCGGGTTCGCCGAACTCGCGGAAGCCAGCGTCATCGTGCTTCCTGCTGCCGTGCCAGCCGGAGTGAAAGACGCAGTCACTCCCGCTGGGAGTCCCGATGCCGTCATGCTGACGCTGCCCGTGAATCCGTTCCGCGGAAACACGTTGATCGCAATTGAGGCACTTTGTCCCTGAGTGAACGAAAGACTAGTCGGCGACGTCGAAAGTGAAAAATCACCGGCTCCGGCGGCCGGAAAAGGAAGCACATCGTAGAGCGGCTGCGCTGGCTTTACTGCAGCATTCTCATCGGCCACCGAGATGGCCAGAATGCGGATCTTGTCATTCTCCGGCAATGTAATGGTTTTCGTTCCGGCAGGCAGATCGATCGGATACGCGAACAGATAGGAGTAGCTGTAGGTCACGTTCTCGCCCGCTGCGTTGTGATGGTGGGTGCAGAACCAGGCCAGGTCCGCGCGCTTGATGAACCCGGGTTTGATGCCGATCATCTGGCCGTAGTCGTCGTTTGACGTGTCTTTCGAACTCCACTGTCGATTGTCCCATTGACCGATGAATCCGCCCCAATCCTCAACGTTCAGCTCGACCCCGGTGCTTCCGACCTTGAACGTTGCTTTCTGGTCGCCGCTCGCCGAGGCTGCCAGTACGTAAACGCGGTTGTATGTGCCGGAGGGCAATTCGATTTTCTGCCCCTTCGCGACGACTGCGTTGAGCGCGCCGGTCTTCGCCGGGGCAAGATGGAATTGCACGTCGTTGAAGGTGATTTGCGCGGGCAGCATTTCCGCCGGCAGAGAGTTGCCCTTGCCGTCGAATCCGGATTGCGATTTGGCGCCGTCGTTGCTGGCGGTCGCGAGATCGTAGTGCAGCGCGACCGGCGTGGAATGCACTGCTGCAACCTTGACTTGCGGCGCGGCCAGCTTAACCGCGAACGTGCGCGGCTGATAGGCGGAGAACGAAGTGACCAGCGTGCCGCCATCTACGGTTGCAGCTCCAACAGGCTGCTCCTGGCCGTCAACCTCGCGAGCGGCGGTGATCGGCGTATCGAACGATATGCGGACATCAGGCTGGGGTTTGCCGTCGAGCTCCACCAGGCGCACGACGATCTCGTCGCTCAGTTCCGCTTTCTTCAGCGCTAACACTCGAATGCGCGGGTTGCTGACCTTGAGCAAAGAAAATTCCTGGCCCAGCGCGCCCGCATGCTTTGAGGTTTCGAAAGCGATGAGCGGCGCGTTGAGGCGCTGCGCCTGCCAGTCAGTCTGACCTTGGCGCCAGCCGGCGGCGTGGCCGGCGATTCCGTAGACAAACTCGTGATGTCCAATATCCTGCGTGCCCTGGTCGGCATAACCGCCGCGCGTGCCGGGGGTGCGGATCAGCGTGAGGCGGATGGTGTGATCGTTGGGCTTGTCGGATCCATTCTTGCAGTCGGTGAGGATCGTGGCGCCAAACTCGCCCGTCATATCCGTCAGGTCGATCCACTGGTGCGACGGCACTTCGAATTTCTTCGGCTCGGCACTCGGCCGTTGAATCGTCCCAATGTCCCAGTTATAAGTGGCCACCTGGTTCGACGCCGCCAACGGAAAGCTCGCCTTCAAATTCGACACTTTGGTATTCCAGTCGATCGCGTTCCTGATCTCTACGCGCTTGCCCGCATCCCCCGCCGAGAGGCTGATGGTTTGCACGAATCCGGAGCCCGCCGTCTCTCGCGAAACTTCCACGGCCACGCGGGCGTGGCCATTTTCCACGACGCGAATTTTCGCGGGGCCCGTGACGTAGGCTTTCGGCGCAGCCTGCTCCTGATCCCAATCCATGTTCCAGGCAGGCCAGTGCTCGGGGTTGTCGTAAGAAATGGCGAGGCGCGCGGGCGAGGCCAGCAATTCCCTGCCAATCGATTTGTCGAAGATGCTGGCGATGTCACCATCCGCATTTAGCTGCACGCGGTAAAACTGGTTCTCGAGTGAGCTCTCGGTCACCCGCAATAACGCGGCTGCGGCTCCGTCACCGGGCCGCGGACCCTGCGACGACTGCACGTCGTAAACCGCGTATCCAACCGAGGGCACCTTGGCTGCAAAGATCACCTTGCCGTTTGAAATCTGCGACGGAACTTCTTTGCCGTCGGAAGCGATCACGCGAACCGCTTTCGGCATTCCGCCGGGAAAGTTGACGCTGGCTTCGACCACGTCTTCGCGCGCGATGTTCAATGGATTGAACACAACCAGCGGAACGCCCTTCGTTTCGGTATTCAACGCCGCGGTAACGCCTTCGGTGGCATTGTGGAGCACGCCCGCAAACTGGTTCATCGCGATCACATCGTCGTTCCACGCAAACTCGTAAGCCTTGGGAGTAGCGGTGCCGGCGGCGAGGTCGTGGAAGTGGCCGCCCATCACCAGCGTCCATGCATCGTTCAGGCGCGCTAGAGGATAAGGCCGCGCGCCCAGCAATTCCGCGGCGATCGAAGCTTTCTCGGCGGCGTCGGCCAGCAATTCCTCTTTGCGGAGCCAGCGCTTCTGATAAGCCTGCGAGGTCAGCGAGCCGGCGGAGTGGTTCGTCAACTCCATCTCGCCCGTGTAGCGCGGAAGCCCGGCGGCCTGGCGCGGAGTGATATCTAAGAACATCTGCTCAGCGTTGGACGAGATCACGTGCACCGGGCCATCGCCGACTTTCACCGGCGGCCCCTCAGCACTCCCGCGAAAAGAGAATGCTCCCGCGGGCGGCAGGCTCACCGTTCCTTTGGTGACGATCGCTTCCAGACGCGCCACATCTTTCTCCCGCGGAGCGCCGCCGATGTCACCTGTTCCGTAATAGTGGTAATCGGTGAACACGCCGCTGACTTTGCCGTTCAGCTCAACCCGCCCCGCCCAGTCGCGTTGATGCCGTGCCTGCGCCCGGTCTTGATCGACCCTCGCAAACGCATCCAGTTCGTCTCTCAGGTGGATGGATTCCTCAATGTCGTTCGGATCGGACGCATGCCCGCTGCCCTGCTCCCGGTCGAGCTTCGCACGCACCGCCTGCAGCTTCTTTTGTATGTCCTGGAGCGCCGCATCGGGCGGCAGCTGAGGCAAAGGCTGGCTGAGATCGGTCTCGATGCCGCCGTCATAGGCGCCTGGATTCAGCCCCGCCAGCACGCTCTCGCCGTCCGGGCCCACCCACACGCCCACATTGAACGGCGTGCCCTCCGGAGTTTTCTCCAGCGATTCCGGACCACCGCCGGGTGCGGAAGAGCCCCACACCAGTTTTTGCGTGGAGAATCCTTTGACGCCGGAGTGCGCGAGGATGCTCGGCAGCGACGCCGGAAATCCGAAGCAGTCGGGCAGCATGTATTCCGCGCTCGCCTTGCCCAGCTCTTTGCGGAACCAGTTATTGCCGTACAACACTTGCCGGATAATGGCCTCGGCGCTGGGCGCGTTCACGTCGCCCTCTTCCATGGACGACCCCGCGGGGAACCACCGGCCTTCATCGACATATTTCTTCAGGCGCGCGAAATCGGCGGGATAATATTCCTTCATGAAGCGGTAACGGTTGGCGCCGCTGAAATTGAAAATGTAGTGAGGATATTTATCGATGAGGGCAAAATTATCCTCCATGGTTTTGCGAATATATTCGTTGATGACCTGCGGATACTCCCATCGCCATTCGGTGTCCAGGTGTGCGTAGCCCACCACGTAGAGAGTCGGCTGCTTGCTCAGGTCGGGCTTGTCCGAGTCAGACTTATCGGCGGTTTGCGCCTGCGCGGCGGCGAGCATCAGCAGACTGGCGAGTGAGAACGCAAACAAGGTCGTGGTCGTGCGGAATCGTAGCATCACAGTTTCTCCAGGTGTTTTTGCGGGCAGGACGAGGAGCCGCAGATTAGTTTTCGGAGTTTACGCCGGGAATGTCAATGCATCCAGATGTCATCTGCATGCCCCCGCGTATGTAATTGATGCAATAGACGTTGTGCGATGTTGTTCCCTGTGAAAATTGTTCCCGCGGATGCATTCATCCCCGATTGGAAGCGGCTTCGTGGCGACGATCACGGCTGCGCGGTCGCCTCCGTCATGGCACTGGCGGCTTGCTGGGCAATCAGTCCAAAGCCCCGGTCGTTGGCGTCTTTCCGCAAGGATTCGAGACGGCCTCGGCCGGCGGCGCGGTTGCCATTGTTCATATCGAGCTCGCCCAGCGCCAGCCGCGCTTCGAAGGCATAGTTCAGCAGTCCCGTCCGGGCCGATTCTGCCAGAACCTGCTGCAGGCGATCCGCGGCCTTGGCCCGGTCCGCCGCATCGGACGAGGCCGCGTGAACCCGGGCCGCAGTGATGGCGGTAAATAACTCCACCAGCCGGTCGTGATATTTTTCCGAAAGCGCCGAGGACTGGTCGATCGCCTTCCTCGCGTCCTGGATTTTTCCCTGCGCCAACATCGCCTGGGAAAGAACCGCATGCGCCAGGGACTCATCTCGCAGCGCATTTTCCCGCGAAAATTCCTCGATCACGCGGTTGGCAATGGCCGCAGCTTCCGGACCATTATGTTCATCGATGGAAAGCTCCGCCAGCTCGAGCTGAAAGCGCGACGAGCTCTGCCGGTCTCCAATCTCGTCGAAAATCGCAATCGCTTCCGACTCGTGTTGGCGTGCCTGGGCGAAGTTCCCTTCCGCCCGGTAAGCGCTTCCCAGGCAAGCCATGCCGATGGCGGCCTTTTCCCGATCGCCAATGCGCCGGCTAAGTTCGATGGACTCTTCACACGACTTCTTCGCGTTCTCGTGATCTCCGAGAGCCAGCAGCACAACTCCAAGAGCGCCTTTCACCAGCGCAACGCCGTCAGGGTTGGCTATTTCCTGATTCGTCGCCAGCGACTCTTCATACTTCTGGCGAGCTCCGTTGGGATCGCCCAGAGCCAGCAGCACATCCCCAAGATCGTCGAGTTCGTTCGCGACTCCCAGTTTATTTCCGATCCGGCGAAACGTGGCCAGGGCCTGTTCGTACATTTTCTTGGCCCCCACCGAATCTCCTTTATTTTCGAGCGCGATTCCGCTGAGGTTGATCGCTTTGGCGACGCCTCGCTGGTCATCGGCCGCGTCGAATATCTGCTTGGCTTCGGCCGCGGCCTGAACGGCTTCATCGGAACTGCCCAGGTTCGAAAGTGCCCACGCCTGATCCGAGCGAGCCTCGGCGAGCAGCAATGACGCTCCCAGCGCGCGCGCTTTCTGCGCCGCCCGGACACACGATGCCTGGTCGCGCCGGTAGTCACCCAGAGATTCGGCGGCGCGAGATTCCGCCAAGTCGATTCTCGGATCGTCGCCCAAAGGAGGCGGAAGTTTCTGCAAAGCCTCCACGGTTTCGAGCGCGTCTTTCCCCTTGCCTCCGCTGACTTGCGCTTGGGCCAGGGCTAGCCCGTAATCGAGGCTGTCTGGAAAGAACGCGACCAGGGCGCGGTAAATCTCGATGGCCTTTTCCCAGTTCTTCGACGTCTCGTAGTAGCGTCCTTCTACAAGAAGACGCTCCGCCCGAGGCAGGTTTGAGGAAAGTTCGAAAGCCCGCTTGGCTTCCGACCGCGCATTCTCGTCATAACCCAGAGTGGCCCAGGCGGTCGCGAGAGCCGCGTGCGAAAGCGCGTAGCGAGGTTCCGTCGCAATGGCCTTCTCGAACAAATCGCGCGCGGCCAGCGCATCAAACACGCGTAACTTCCCCAAGCCTTCCGAATAAAAACGCGCAGCATCATGGTTCGCGGGCAACGCGACGGCAACTTCGGCCGCCTGCTGGCGAGTGACTTCCTGCACGCCGAGCCGAGTCCGCAGATGCTCCCCAGCCTGCGAGACTAGATCAAAAAGACGCGACTCGGTTCCCGTCTCCGACACCGCATCAATCGTTTCCCCAGTCCGTGTATCTTGCAGCCGCAGATCGAGGCGCATCTGCCCGCCGGATGCCTGACGCAAACTCGCATACGAGCCCACCACCACGAAGTCGGTGCCCAAATTCTTGCCGATGCGAGCCAGGCTGTCCTTGCCCAAACTGTCAACATCGGGCTGCGAAAGCTCAATTCGCATTCGCGCCACGCTCTCCGACGAGATGGTGCGCAGTTCCTCGCCGGCCGCAAGCTCAGTGGTGAGCCAATCGGATAAAGCGGTCGAAACCCATGCCTGGTCAGCGCGGCCGGATAAATTCTTGAAGCCGAGGACAGCCACGGATCTGCGCGGAACGACGGTGGCCGGTAAACTCGCAGGCGTGACCGGGCGCGCTCGCAAATAAAAAATAGCTCCGACAGCAACCACCGCCAGGGTCACGGCCGCCGGCAGGTACGTGCGGCGCAACCACCAGGCAGACTGCGACCCTGGCGGACCAACGACTGTGCCCGATGCCACAGGAGACACTGCTGGCTGAGGCGCCCGAGCCGCGGCCACGCGCAGACCGGGATCGGAATCATGCGCCGCCGCGTGCGGAACCACCGGTTCGTCATGCTGAATAGGAGCGATAAACCGGTAGCCACGCCGATGCAGAGTCTCAATATAGCGGGGGCTCTCCGCGGAATCACCCAGAGCCAGCCTCAGCTTGCTCATGGCCTTGTTCAGGCTGCGGTCGAAGTCGACAAATGTGTCCGCCGACCAGAGCTTCTGGCGAAGCTCTTCCCGCGTCACCAGTTCCCCGGGGCATTCCAGCAACAAAGTCAGAATGTGAAACGGTTGCTCTTCCAGCCGGATGCGCACCCCGTGCTTACGCAATTCGGCGGTACGCAGATCCACATCAAAAACGCCAAAGCGCAGGGTTCGGTGGGACTGAGAGATGGCTTCCATCGTGTTGACCCGAGGTGCCCGCTGAAGATTAGCCGCGAGGGTAGCACGTAAAACCGTCAGTGATCAAGAAATTCGGTTTCCCGCCCGGGAAAGGCCGTTCCGGACGAAATGCTCCGGGAACAACACGCCGCAAGGCTCATTCCCTCAATCACATACGCGGGAGCACCGAGATGACATCTGGGTGCATTGACTTCCCCTCGCGAACTCGGAAGACTAGCCCGCGAGCTGTCCCCGCCCAGCGGAGGGATTGTTATGTCCAGACTGCCCCAGACTCGAGTCGCACCCTTTTCAAGACGAAGATGGTTGCGAACGTTCGGATTCGCTTGCCTTGGAGGCAGGACGCTGCTGGGTGGATCTCCGCTGTCTGCCTCGACCTGGTTGGCTCAGAGTCAACCGGCTGCGACGCCGCAGAATCTCCATCTCTCGCCCGGCGTTGACAAAGCGGAAATGGCGAGACTTGTGCGGCAGGAGTTCCTCCACGCCTGGAACGGTTACAAGCAATACGCGTGGGGCCATGACGAGCTTCGGCCGTTAAGCAAAAGCTATCGCGACTGGCACAGCGTTTCCCTTTCCATGACACCCGTGGACGCCCTCGACACCATGATCCTGTTGGGCTTGGACGAAGAGGCCGCAAAGACCAGGGAGTTTATCGCCTCGAACCTGTCGTTCAATCAGGATATTTACGTCAAGAATTTCGAGATCACCATCCGGCTGCTCGGCGGCTTGCTGAGCAGCTACCAACTCACCGGCGACAAGCGCCTGCTGGATTTGGCGGACGACCTGGGAAGTCGCCTGCTTCCGGCGTTCAATTCTCCCACTGGCATGCCCTACGTGAACGTGAATCTGAAAACCGGCGCGGTTCGGGACCAGCAAACCAATCCCGCCGAGGTTGGCACTATGCTTATGGAATTCGGCACGCTGAGCAAGTTGACCGGAAAGCCTGTCTACTACGACAAGGCCAAGCGCGCCCTGGTGGAACTCTACGATCGCCGGTCGTCGATCGGACTGGTGGGCGCGGGCATCAACGTAAAAACCGGCGCGTGGACCGACCCCACCAGCAACGTCGGTGGCGGAATCGATTCTTATTATGAGTACTTGCTGAAATGCTGGCTGCTGTTCGGCGACAAAGATTGCCAGCGCATGTGGCAATCAAGTATCGCGGCCGTGAACAAATATGTCGCCGACGATACCCCTTCAGGATTGTGGTACGGCGAAGTCGATATGAATACCGGCAAACGCATCGGCACGGAGTTTGGCTCGCTGGATGCTTTCTTTCCTGGGACGCTGGCTCTGGGCGGCGACCTCGACCGCGCGCGACGGCTGGAAGAATCCTGCTACAAAATGTGGACGCTCTTTGGAATCGAACCAGAAGAACTGGACTATTCCAAAATGAAGATTGCCTACGACGGTTACGCCCTGCGGCCGGAAATCATCGAGTCGGCCTTTTATCTTTATCGCTTCACCAGCGATCCCCGCTATCTCGATATGGGCAAGACTTTCCTGGATAGCCTCATAAAATATTGCCGCACCGACGTAGCCTACGCGGCATTGAAGAGCGTCGTAACGAAAGAGAAAAAGAACGAGATGGAGAGCTTTTTTCTGGCGGAAACTTTGAAATATATGTATCTACTTTTTGCTCCGCCTGAAACATTGGATCTGACCAAAGTTGTATTCAACACGGAGGCTCATCCTCTTCGCAGAAGCTGGCAAGCGAGCTGACTCCTTGCGCAGCCGATGTAGAATTTTCACTCCTATGCCGGAAAGGGCCAGAACATTTCGTAATCTTCGTGGATGGAAGCGTTTGTTCCTGGCTACGGTGCTTCTGGCGTGCATTGCCGCTGCGGTGCCGATCGCACGCGCCGCGCAATCAACCTCCGATGCCGATGATCCCCGCGTCGAGAAACTCTACAGCGAAGCCAAAGAAGCGCAAGCCCGCGGCGACCAGGCCGAAGCCATCGCGAAATACGAATCCATTCTGAAAGTAGCGCCGCGCCTGGGCGCCGCCTACAACAATCTGGGCATGCTCTATTTTCAGCAGCGCGACTATCGCCAGGCCATCGCAGTTCTCGAGAAGGGACTGGCCGTCGATCCTAAGATGGCATCGGCGTCGGCCCTGCTGGGCATTTCGTTCTACGAGGCCGGCGACTACGGAAAATCTCGCGCCCGCTTGGAAGCCGCGCTGCGCTCGAATCCCAAGGACAACCATGCGGAGCTTTTCCTGGCCAACGACCTGATCAAGCTGGGAGATCTGCAAGCCGCGGCCCGCCACCTTGAGGAACTCGCCCGCCGCGAGCCGAGCGACCAGGAAGTTTTCTATCTTCTCGGCGAAGTCTACATGCAGCTCTCCGAGAAGGCTCTGACGAAGCTGAACACCATCGATCCGAATTCTGTGTATGTGCACGAAATGTCGGGCGAGATCATGGAGAGCATGAAGAATTACGACGGCGCGGTGGTCGAATACAAAAAGGCGATCGAAATGGCGCCGCAGCAGGCCGGCACTCACTACAAGTTAGGAAACACGTATTGGCTGCTGGGCGAGTGGGACGCCGCCATCAAAGAACTCCAGGCCGAACTCGTCAACGACCCCACCAACTGCAAGGCGCAGGCGCAGATCGCGAACATCCTCATCGAACAGCGCATGAATTTCGAAGAAGGCCTCGCAAGCGTCGACAAAGCCCTCGCCGCCTGCCCCGACCTGACGCAAGCCCGCATCGACCGCGGCCGCGCCCTACTCAAGCTGAACCGCAACGACGAAGCGGCAAAAGAATTGGAAGCCGCCGAACGCTCCAGCCCCGACGATGCCAGCACCCATTTTTTCCTGGCGCAAGCCTACCGCGCCCTCGGACGCTCGCGCGACGCACAAACCGAAATGCAACTCTTCAGCAAACTCGAGGAGAGCGCCCGCGACGCAAAAGCTGAGCGTGCCAAAGAAGTCCTGCAGAATAAAGAAGAGGCGCACTGATCATTCTCCGGGAGTTCTGCTCGCCCTCTCAACGTCCTTCTGACGGCGAATCCCGCCGCAACTCAGAAGACCGGTCAAACTCAACTTTCGCCTTCTCGGCCAAGCCCTCCTTGCGATAAACCTGACCCAGCACATAATGCAGCCGCGGATTCTGCGGAGCCTGCGCCACCGCCTTTTCAAATTCCGCCTGCGCCTTCTCCATCTGACCCAGACGTTCATACGCTCGCCCTAACTGCTCATGCGCGCGAAATTCCTGCGGCGCAATCGCGACCGCCTGCACAAGATAATGCAAAGCCTGCTGCGCCTGATTCTCGTCCAACAATAGCGATCCCAGATCAATGAACGGTTCCGCTTCCTGATTCAGTTTGTTTTCCTGCCAACCAATCGCAGTGCGAAACGCCTCTGCCGCGTCTTCCGTGCGCCCAAGTCCCTCATAGGCCAACCCTAAGTTATATTCCGCGCGAAGATTCGCAGGGTCCAGCTTCAGGCAGCGCTGAAACGCATCGATCGCCTCTTCAAATCGGTTCTCGTTGTACTTCGTCCGCCCCAGGTAGTACCAGATTTCACCGTCCGCGGGAGCCGACTGCAACGCCCGCGTCAGCCACTTGTCGGCGTCGCTATAGTCGCCCAGCAAAACATAATCAAACGCCACCACCTTCAGCTCAAACGCGCCAGGGACACGGTATTTGGCGCCCTCCGTGTACTCGGCCAAAGAAGCCTTCGCCTTAGTCTCTTTCTCTTCCTTGAATTTCGGATCGCCGAATTTCGAATCCGTGAGTTTCGAATCTGAAAGTTTCAAATCACCCGCGCCAGAATTGGCGTCTTCAACCTCAACTCGCTTTTGTGAGAAAGCTTCCTCGTGCACTTCCTGAAAATAAATAGATCCCAGCAGGAAGTGCCCGTCCGCCGAGTTGGAGTGCGTGTTCAGATATTGCCGAACGGCACGTTCGGCCTCGCTGAGTTTCCCCTGCGCGATAAGCAAACGCGCCCGCCCAAGTGCTAAATCCGGCTCAGCCCTAGAACGCGCGGACTCCTCCACGGAACCCGGCACCGACTGTCCGAGCGAAAATGCACAGAGCAGCACCACCGCAGGCACGAATCCGGCAGCCCGAATCATTCGCCCATTGTAAGTCTGCCCTCTCGCACTCATGAGAGAAAACGAACAAACAAAAACCGGGACCCTCAGGTCCCGGCTCGAAATTCCAGCCAGCGCAACGGCCGCGTCAGATCTCGATCTCCAAATCAAAAACCAGGATCCAGAAACCAGCCACTAGAAACTGACCTTTAAAAACACCTGTCCCTGTCTTGGCCGGTTGTTCTGGCACGGATTACTCCCGCCATTGCCGTTCCCATTCACAATGCCAAAATGCAATGGCCCGTCCGCCACGTTGTAATCCGCGCCGCAGACTTGCACCCGGTTCAGCAGGTTGGAATATTCCATCCTGAGTTCGGCTTGCACGCGTTCGGTAAAGTGAAAGTGCTTCGCCAGTCCCACGTTCTCGTTCTTGAGGAACGCACTGCGTATGCCCGCGATTTCACGAAGCGAGTCGCCTCCCGTATATCCGGCAACGGCAAATGCGTTGGTATTGAAAGCTGTCGGCGAGGCCGACTGCTGGCCGAGAGACTTGTAGTAATTGTGCCAATCAAGATTGAACGGTTGTCCGGGCACAATATTTGCGCGGTTAAAACCATTCCCGTAAGGATTGTAGTTGGAACCAATCGACTGCGGCGAACCGCTGTCATAGTTGAGAACTCCGCTCAGCTGCCAGCCACCCAGCAACAGTCGCGATGCCGTGTTGTTGTAGTTTGCGAATTGCTTGTGCGGGCCGATCGGCAGTTCGTAAACGCCGCTGACGGTTACGATATGCGTCTGGTCATTGCTGGCAATCGACCACTCCGACTTCTGGTTATACCCGTTCAGCGAACCGTAATTGAAAGTCGAGAAGCCGGTGTCGGTATTCGACATAGTTTTCGACAGCGTGTACGACACCAGAAAGCTCACGCCGTTAGTAAAGCGCTTCTGCCCCTGCACCTGGAGCGCGTTGTAAAACGCGGTGCCAGTATTATCGAAGTTGTTGCACAGCCCTCCGCACGACCCGCTCGGCGTATACATCGGGTGCGGAAGCACTGCCTGCTGCACCGAAACTCCGGCGCCCCAATCGCATCCGAAGGTTGCGTATGGAGCGTAGTAGCTGGGGAAGGGTCCGGGGTTGTTGCTGGTCGCCGGGCAGTTGACGCCGGGAGCCAGGGGAACGCCCAAGGCCTGCAGCGCAGCCTGTTGCGGCGCCGCGGTCCACGCGGTGCCGGGCCCGCCGCCCAACACGTTATCCGCCGAAAGCAGACAGTTGGGGCTGGTCACCTTGCCGTAGTTCGGATCGTTTGTATCTGTAATTGGCTCCGGATCGGGACACAGAGTACTCAGCATCGTCGGGCTCAACTGATTAATCGGGTTGAGCATCCCCGGCAAATGAAGTTCTCTGTTCCCCACATACGACACCGACAGGAACATATTCCACGGCAGTTCGCGCTGCACTCCAGCATTCCATGCCTCGGACGTGGGAGCCCTCGCGGTCGGAACGAATTCGTGGAGCGCGCTGCTGCTGGCGTTCGCAACGGTCGGGGTAAACGGCAGCGCCGGAGGATTGCCAACAGGCGTAGCATCCCACTCGCCCCATCCCGGGATGTCAGTACCGTTTCCGTTCGCGGGCAGGTTGCCCACCAGCCATTGGCCATAATTGTTGGCCACCTTGTTCACGCCGAACTCAAAAGCACCCCCGTTCAACGTGCTGAAGGCAAGTCCGCCAAGAACCACCGTCTTGTGATTCAGTTCATACGTGAATCCCAGCCGCGGGCTGAAGTGCTTGAATTGGACCGGGCCATGGTCAAAGCCCGAGCAGCCCGTGCATGTGCCAAACTGCGTGGCTGCCCCAAGCAGCGGCTGCCCCGTGGCCGGATTGACCGCTCCCGGATTCGGTATGTTGGGATCGAAATAAACCACGTTGTTGTTGTTTTCGGTGAAGGGACGCAGGATATCCCAGCGTATCCCGGCGTTCACCGTAAGCCGCGGCGAAATCTTGATGTTGTCCTGGATATAAGGCGACACCGCAAGGTTGCGGAGCCTGCTTTCCGGCGCAAACGCGCGCGAAGTGGAATCCACCTGGCCCAGCAGGAAGCTGGCAAAAGCGCTTCCCGTGCTCGCGACATTGATGCCGTCGCTGGTGGTTTGGTTGCTGAAGTTGATGTAGCCGCCGCAATTCTGGCACTCGTGATCGTCCTGGTAAGCGCGGTGGACGTCCATCCCGATGTTGAACGTATGCTTGCCGTGAATCCAGAGCCAGTTGTTCACGAAACTAAGGCCGAGCTTCCGGTTCAGCGAAAACGTCAGCGCCTGCCCCAGGCCGCTCGGCTCCACTGCATTCGGATCATTACTGCCAAAGTTGATTTGCGGATAGGAAACGCTGCCTAACACACCAGGGAACGGGTTGCTGACGTTGGGATTGAACTGGTTGTTGATTTCGCCCATCCAGCCGAATCCGCCCGTCATCACCAGATGATCGGTGAGCGCGTTGGAATAGGTCAGGAACAGACCGGTTCCCAGCCTGTATTGCGGGTTCTGGCCAGTGAGTGGACTGTTGAGCGGGTAAAGGGCGCCGTTGTTGCAGCACGCCGGGGTAGTCTCTTTGTCGCGCCAGAAACTGCCGTGTATTTTCTGCTTCTCGGTGAGGTTATGGTCGATGGAAAAACCCCAGTTGGGCTGCCGGAAGACTCCGGTACCCGCCAGCGAAGTCGCGTTATTCGACAATGTGTTGGGAACGTTAGGGGTCGCGATGAGCGGCGTAATCAACGCCGATGCCGCGCTGATGCAAGTCGAGGGAATTTTATTTCCCGGCCATTGCAGTCCCGGTGCTACCGGGGGAGTGCACCCTGATGGAATGAGTGCGGGGTTGCCGAGCCATGCAGGGGGAACGTAGATGTTGATCGGGTTTCCGTTTCCGTCGACCAATGCGCTGAAGTCGCCTCCCAGTTCTGCGGTCGTGGGAACAGTCATAAAACCGGTTTGAGCCGAATTCTGGCGGAACCATTCCAGATCGAAATGCCAGAAGGTCTTGTTTTTTCCATCGTAGACGTGAGGGATCCAGACCGGGCCTCCCAGCGCGAACCCGTAGTTATGCTGGATGACGGCTGGGACTTGGCAGCAGGTCCCATCCGGGTGGAAGTTGGCGACTCCCGGAGCGTCGAAATAACTGTTCCGCATGATCTCGAACGCGTCGCCGTGTAACTTGTTGGTGCCGGAAGCAAACGTGTACGAGACCACGCCCTGCGCCAGGCCATATTGCGCCGAGAACACGGAGCTTAGCACGGAAAACTCGCTCACCATTTCGAAAGGCGGGTTGATGAAAGTCTGGAAGCCCTGGGTTTCCGCCTGCACCACCCCGATCCCGTTAAACACCACTTCATTTTCGAAGTCGACGCCGCCGTTGATGCGGTGGCTGAATTCGCCGCCCTGCGTCCCCGGAGCCAGGAACAGGTAATCGTCGATCTGCCGCCCCACGTTCGCCACACCGCCGTTGACGCCGCCGATTTGCATCGGAAGTTCTTCGACCACTTCGTGCTCAATCGTGGTGGCCAGCTGCGGTTCCTCGGTTTCGAGCGTGATCGCTTGTGCGGTCACCTCCATCACTTCGTGAATGCCGCCCGTCTTCAGAGTCGCATCCACCGTCGATCGCTTGCCTCCCGGTTCCACCGCGACCCCATTCGCGACAAACGTCTGGAAGCCCGACTTCTCGATCTTGACCGTATAGGGGCCAGGAATCAGGTCGACGATGGTGTAAGCCCCGGAGGTGGCAGTCACACCGTGGGTGGCCACACCAGTCGCAGTGTTCGTGGCGGTGACGGTAGCTCCTTCGACCACCGCGCCGGTGCTGTCCGTGACCGTACCGATGATCCCGCTGGTCGCCTGGGCTTGCGCTCGCGGCGCTGAACTCAGCAGGAGTGCCAAACATACAATCACGCAAAAGCAACTGGCGGAACGAGAGCTGACAACCACCGGGATCGAGAACGTCCTCATCTCAGACTCCTTGATAAAGTCGTTGCTTTCCAAACCGAGCGGCTCCTGTAGAGATGTAGCTTGCTACGTCTCAGCCGCCGCCACGGGCACGTGGAAGGAAGCACTGACACGCATCCGCCGCGCCCAGTACAAGCATCGCGGCGCAGTCTGGCCCTCCTCGACCTGGGAGTCAATGCACCGCTGTGTTATCTCTACCTTCCCCTCTATCCGATTGAATAGGAGCTAGTTAAAAACAATTATGCCCGGCGTAAGGGAGGCGTTTGGAAGGCCGGACTGCGCTTGCTGGCAAGTTCGTCCAGCGACAACAAAATCCAGCCGCGCCGATGGTGGCGTCGCAGGGAGGCATGTCTTTTCATATCGTTAGGAACCAGAAAATGGAATTCGCTTAATACAACCGGCAGCCGAAACCTTAGTGACACTTAAGTGATACTTAGTTCCCTTAGTACTTGCTGTTTTTCCTCCCAATCGCCAAATTGCCAGCCAAGCAATCTACTCCGTAACTCCCTTTCCTTCCAACACGGTGAAGATTCGGTCGACGCCCGGAATCGCCACTTCCTGCTTCACTCCGCTGGGCCAGTAGATTTCAACTTTCTCAACCTTCGGGGAAGTCCCCAGCCCAAAATGCACCCGGGGATCGGAACTGGAGCCGTAGCTGGCCCCGCTGTAGACGTCAGCCCGCTGCCGAATGCCTCCCGCAGTCAGGAACACTTTGGTTCCGATCGCGTCGCGTGGACTTTTGGGGCCGCCCATCAGTTTCAGCGTGATCCAATGGTTGCTATTTTTGACCACATTGCGCAGAAGCGTGGGTGCGGAGTCCATGTTGTTGATAACAACGTCGATATGGCCGTCGTTGAAGAGATCTCCGAAAGCTGCTCCTCGCGCAGGAATAACTGCCGCAAGGCCGCTGCCCGTTGCAGGAGCGACCTCGCGGAAGTGCTTGCCGTCGAGATTGCGAAACAACTGTGGACGCTCCGCCCAGGTCGTGCCCCAGTCCAGCGAATCGACTCCAACGTAAACGTGCCCGTTGGCGATAAAGGCATCGAGCAGGCCGTCGTTGTCAAAATCGAGGAAGCCATTTCCCCACGAGAGGAAAGGGATGGTGGGCTCGACCAGGCCGGCTTCGAAGGTCGCATCGCTGAAACTACCTTCCCCTTCATTGCGATACAGCGTTTTGTAGTCGTCGGAAAAGGTGCTGATCAGAAAATCAACGCGGCCGTCGCGGTTGAAGTCGCCAACGCCGATCCCCATCGACGCCTGCTCGCGTCCATCGCCGCTCAATCCCATGCCGGAAACGTAACTCACATCCTCAAACGTGCCGTCGTGGCGATTGCGATAGACGTAATTGGGCACGGAATCGTTCGCCACCACCAAATCCAGCCATCCGTCGTCGTCAATATCGACAAAAACAGAGGCGAGACCGTAATAACCGTAGGGATCGGAAACGCCGGCCTTCACGCTTACATCGGTAAACGTGCCATCTCCATTGTTATGAAAGAGATGATCGCCTTCGCCCGGCAAACCCAGAGGCCCGCAAAACACGTTCACACCGCGAAATTGACACGCTCCCGGCGGAATCTTGCCCTTTCCGGCCTCAAACGGATGCTCTAAATCGTATTTCACGTATCCGGGAACGAATAAATCGAGCAAACCGTCGTGATCGTAGTCGCCCCAGGTGGGTCCGGTGGACCAGCCGCCGAGCGTAACTCCTGCTTTTTCTGCTACATCAGTGAAGGTTCCGTCGTGATTGTTGTGATACAGGCGATTCTTGCCGTAGTTGGCGACGTAGATGTCTGGCCAACCGTCGTTGTCATAATCGGCGACGGCCACGCCGAATCCCCAACGTTCGTTCGCAACTCCAGCTTTCTCAGTGACATCCGTGAAGGTTCCATCATGATTGTTGTGCAACAACATGGCGCGCGGCGCAGATTCTTTTCCTTCGATGGCAGCTACGGTGGAACCATTCAGCAGGTAAATGTCGAGCCAACCGTCGTTGTCGTAGTCGAGCAAGGCTACTCCGGAGCCGTTGGTTTCGAGGATGGTCGATTTGGCAGGCGTGCCCATGCGATGGTGGAACTTGGCGAGGCCGGATTGCTGGGTGATGTCGAGAAACACGACGGGAGCGCCGTCGACGAAGCCGCCGGAGGTGATGGGGCGGGATTTGGAATCTTTTACGGGTGCGTGGGCAACGCCGGTGGCCATGCCCATGGGTGGGGATGATTGTGTGGTTTGCGGTTGCTTCGCGGCTGGCGCGTTTTGAGCGTTGCCTGGTATCACCAAGACTGACGACACGAGGAACAGCTCCGCGAGCACCAGAATCGAAACGGCCACCTTGGCATGAGGGATATGCATCAATTCTTAGTTCCTGGTTTTTCCGTGGGTGGTTCGTCAACCTGCAGAATCCGGTCAGCCGGCACGTCTTTGAGGGTTTGCACGATACCGCTTGGCCAGTGAATCTCTATGATGTTCGCCACCTTCTCCGATCCCAGGCCGAAATGTGCGCGCTTGTCGCTGGAGGAGAGATAACTGCTTGCGGTGGTGACGGTCGCGAATTGTTGTCCTGCGGCGGTTACGAGTTTGATTTCTGCGCCGATAGCGTCGCGGTTGCTTTTGTGGCCTACGAGTTTCAGCGTTAACCAGTGGTTCGCGGTCTGAGTTTCGTTGTGCAGGATATGCACGGGGCCATCATTCGTGGTGACGACGGCATCGACGCGGCCGTCGTTGTCGAGGTCTCCGATTGCCAGTCCCCGCCCGAGCCAGGGTTCATGAAAGATGTCGCCGGAATCCTGTGACACGTCGACGAATCCGCGGCCGGTGTTGTGCACTAACAACATCGGCTCGCGATAGTGCAGGTTGGGATAGTTCAGTTCGATGGTGTCGAGATCGTGACCCTGCGCGATGAGAAGATCTTTCCATCCGTCGTTGTCGTAGTCGAGGAAGCGGACGCCCCAACCGGAATGCGGGCGCGTCATGCGGCCCAGGCCCGAATCGTAGCTGGCGTAGCCGAAAGTTCCGTCGCCGTTATTTTTGTAGAGCGCATACATCTGGTTGGCGAGGTCGGTGATCACGAGGTCGGGCAAGCCGTCGTTGTTGTAGTCCGCGAAATCCACGCCCATGCCCGCGAAGGTGCGGCCATCGGCATCGGCGGCAATGCCGGAGGCGAGTCCGACTTCTTCGAAGGTGCCGTTGCCTTTGTTGTGATAGAGAAACTCGAACATGGAATCGTTGGCGACAAAAAGATCGATGTGGCCGTCGCGATCGTAGTCGGCGAGCGCCAGGCCCAGTCCCTTGCCGGGTTTGGAGATGCCGATTTTTTGCGAGACTTCGGTGAAGTGGCCGTTGCCGTCGTTGCGATAGACCAGCGGCGAAACGGGCTGGAAGTAATCGGGATGGCAGTAGGAGCGATAGCCGTCGCGGTGTTCTCCGCACCAGATGTCATCGAAATCCCACTGCACGTAGCGCAGGACGACGAGATCGAGCAGACCGTCATTATCGAGATCTATCCAGGCTGCGCTCGTCGACCAACCGCTGCCGGCGACTCCGGCTTTTTCGGTGACGTCGGTGAAGGTGCCGTCTCCGTTGTTGTGGTAGAGCTTGTTGCCGCCGTAGGCGGTTACATATAAATCTTCGAAGCCGTCGTTGTCGTAGTCGCCGACCGCGACGCCCATGCCGTAGCCTGCGCCCTGCAAGCCGGCCTTTTCGGTGACATCTTCAAATGTGCCGTCGGGCTTCTGGTGAAAGAGGCGATTCCAGTATTTTGGTCCGGTCTTCTGCGGGATGGTGCCTTTGGGCGTGGGATCGTGGAGGGGCGCGCCGTTGACCAGAAAAATGTCGAGCCTGCCATCGTTGTCGTAATCGAACAGGGCGACGCCGGCTCCCATGGTTTCGAGCAGGTAATGCTTGGGGGTGTGGGAAGAAAGGTATTGGAAATTCACTCCCAGGGCAGAGGTGACGTCGGTGAACTTCGCTGGGGTCTTGGGCTGGTCTTTTCTTTGCTCGGGCTTCTGCTCCGGTTTCTGCTTGGGCGGCTGAGGGGATGGTTGAGCACAAATCGCCGGCGTCAGGATAACCGCCAGGGCGAAAGTCAGTACGCGGCGCATGCTCGCGGCATTCTATATCGTGTGGGTGGAAGTCATGGTTGAACTGCCGCGACGCCGGGCTTTCTATCTTCGAAGCGAAAGCGTTTTGGAGCGAGCGTCTTGTAGTTCCTGGCGAACTCGGTGATTTGAAGGAACTGGTTGGAGCGGATATCCGAAAATTTCTGGGACGTCCCGCTGGCCGGCCACGATATTTCCACGCTGCGCAGGCTTGCCGATTTTCCCAGGCCAATGTGCTGCGCTAATGGGGAAGCGCCGAAAGAGCCACCACTGCTGACCGTGCGATAGATGGAGCGGGTTCCCTTTCCTTTGTTTTCGACAGTGATTTTGATCCGCGCTCCGATGGCGGCGCGGTTCGTTTTGACTCCGACCAGCTTGATGTTGATCCAGTCGTTCTTCTTGTCGCTGGCATTTTCAGTTCCGGGATTCTCGAAAACCCGAAAGGCGTGCGCGTCGCCCGGAGTCGCGCCGCCCATGGAAGTCAGGATGTCTTCGTATCCTCCGTTTTGCAGGTCAGCAAAGGCCGCGCCATGGCCTTTGTGAAGGTCTCCGATTCTAGCGGAAGGGCTAATGTCGACGAAAGACTTGCCTTCGTTGTTGCGGAGCAAGACTTTGGGTAACAAGAAGCCGTATTCCGGGCCGCCTGTTCCGAGATAGATGTCGAGAAAGCCGTCGTTGTCGACGTCTCCGACGTTGACGCCCATGGGGGCGTAGACCCTATCCAACCCGACTTCTTTGGTTACATCCTTGAACGTGCCATCTTTCATGTTCTTGAAAAGCTTCGGAGTTTCGGCGCTGTGCGGAAGGCCGAGATAACTTCGCAAGGATTCGTCGGCCGAGAAAGAGAAACTGTTGACCAAGAGGTCGGGCCAGCCGTCGTTGTCATAGTCGAGAAACGCGGTCGCGAAACTTTGGGAGTCGGGCAACTGCACTCCGGCTTTTTGCGCGACCTCGGTAAAGGTGCGGTCGTGATTGTTGTGATAGAGGAAGTTGGGGCCGTAAAGGTTCGAGACGAAGAAATCTACGTAGCCGTCGTTATCATAGTCGGCGGCCACGACTCCTTTGGTGAACGC
Source organism: uncultured Acidobacteriaceae bacterium (assembly GCA_963719575.1). GTDB lineage: Bacteria > Acidobacteriota > Terriglobia > Terriglobales > Acidobacteriaceae > Sulfotelmatobacter. The sequence continues at coordinate 107,668 of CAVRCN010000008.1, read as the reverse complement.
AATTTTGTCCACGCCGGACGAGTGGGAAATGTCTTCGAACGTTCCGTCGCCGCGATTGCGGAAGAGTTGGCTGGGACCATTTTCGTTGCCGATAAACAGGTCGACGAAACCGTCGTTGTCGATATCGGCCCAAACCGCGGTCTGGGTGCGGGTTGCGGGCTCAGCCAAACCCGCTTCTTTGGTGACATCGGTGAAAGTGCCGTCGCAATTATTTCGCAGGAGCGATTTGCGGATGGGAAACTCCCACGCTCCGCGAAGGACCAGGAGATCCATGCAGCCGTCGTTGTTGTAATCGGCCTGGATCATGTTGAGGCCGCCCAGTTGATCGGCGAGGCCAGCCGACGCGGCGCGGTCGGTGAAGGTGCCGTCGCCGTTGTTGTGAAAATAGTGGAGCGGCTCGCACAGGTTGTAGCTGGAAATCATCACGTCCAGGAGGCCGTCGTTATCGAAGTCATCCACTACCAGGCCATTCGCCATGGAAACGATGTTGAGCCCTGCGCGCGGGGCGACGTCGATAAAACGTCCGATGTTCTCCCGGGATTCAAACAGCTTCGGTGAAATCAGATATTTCTCCGGAACACCGGCCGGGTATTTTCCCATGGTCATGTAGGCCAGATTCAGGAGCCATTTGTTCTGGACATCGTCAGGCTTGCGCGCCAGATATTTAGAGAAGTAGGAAACAGCTTTTTCCGAGTCGGCGACGTTGTTGTACTTCATTCCCGCGCGCGGCGGGAAAATGCATTTGTCATCCGGATCGCGGTAAACGCCGTTCTCCATTTCTGATTTGTGCAAGTATGCGACGCCGAGCACGGCTTCCAATTGAGGTACTCCGGTTGGGACGTTGGCTGAGGCGAGCTGATACGCGGCCTCCCACTCTGCCACTGCGTGATCCATGTTTCCCTGATAGGCTTCGACCTGGGCCAATGCGTAGTGGGCCTGGATCGAGTCGATAGGCTTTTCAGCGGGCGACATTTTCGGCGTCGCGGGATAGAGACGGTTTTTGAGGCGCGACTCAAGCGTCGACAGGGATTGTTTGCGAACCTCGCAAATTTCGCGGAGGTCTTGCTCCCAGCCCGGTCGTTTGGGATATTTTTGAAACGCTAGATCCGCGATCATTTGCCCGGCGACGTCGGCGGGATATTCGATGGTGCGTTTGCCGGAGAGCGGAAATTCCCGGTTAGCGCTCATGCCTTGACCGACAGAGCCTTCGCTCTCGGGCAAGACTTTCAGGATGGCGTATCCGCCCGGGACTTTGATGATGCTGGTGACTTGGCCCGGCGCCAGGCCGCGCAAGGCCTCTCGTAATTCGGGATGTAAGGTGGCAATGTCCACACGACCGACGTAGCCGTAATCTTCCGCGTTGGGATCAATCGATTTGCTCCTGGCAATTACGCCGAAGTCTTCGCCTTTTTTCAGACGATCGAGTATCTGCTGCGCTTCGGCCTCAGAGTTGACGACGATGACCCGAAGAGTGACTGCGGTGGGCGAGCTGGCTTGCAGGTTCGCAGAGGTTTGAGAAAACGAAGCAACCGCGAGAGCAGGCAGGAGGAATACCGGCAGAAATATCGAAACCAGACTATGCCGGGAACGAAGGCCGACTTGAAGGCGCGCGATCACGAAGATGACAAGATCGACGATTGGCATGGACGTTGAGCGCTGGTCTCGACGAGAATCCGGAGAGGAGAGCAAGAGAATAGTAAGCCCCCGAGGGCTGATCGAGGGAAGTGTACCTCAGGTTGGTCCAGACAGGTTCGTCAAGACAGATTCAGTCCCGCTCTCGATGCCGGTAGCGAGAAAGCAACAAGGAAAACGCGAAATAGGATGCAAGGACGGCGGCTAACTTCGATCAAGATAGCAAGTCCAGGAAGCGAGTATTCCCGAGGAATTTGTATTTCGAGGCAGCTTTTCTGTTGGATAATGGCATCTTCATAAACCGGGGCGTATTTCGGCCGATCCCAGAAAATCTGCTGCAAGAGCAATCGAGCATGCCTCCATCTCCTGCCGAAGTGACCATAGAAACCTCCTCTCCGCCGGTGCTCGAGAAGCCGGCGAAAGGTCCGGGCCCGGGCGGGTCCGGATTGAACGGGTCATGGTTTCAGGGACCGGTGCGCGGCGTCATTGTCGCGGCTGTGATTGCCTTGGTTGTCGGGACGCTCGTGCTGGTTGGCATGAAAACCGGGAAAAAGCAGTCGAGCGGACATGGCGCGCAAGCCTCGAGTGTTCACACTGATTCCAGCCGCACTTTGCGGCTCAAGGGCACAACCGAGGCGGTGCAATCTCGAGCCATCCTGGCGCCTCTTCTTGCAGGGCAGTCCGTAGGCACGCTCACGATTACAAAGATTGCGCAGGTGGGAGCTCGGGTGAAACGAGGGGATCTGCTGGTGGAATTCGACCGGCAGGCGCAGTTGCGCGACTTCATCGACAAGCAAGCGGACTACGGAAAACTCGTCGACCAGGTGCTGGAGGAGCAAGCCAAGGAGAATGCGGCCCGCGCCAAGGACGAAACCGAGATGAAGCAGGCGGAAGACAACCTGAGCAAAGCTGAACTCGAAATGCAGAAAGTGGAGATCCTCTCGCGGATCGACGCCGAAAAAGCGCAGGAGAACCTGGACGAGGCGAAGGCCACGCTGCAACAACTGCGCGAGACGTTCGATCTGAAGCGGAATGCGGCCCAGGCGGCAATTCGTATTCTGGAGATTCAGCGCGATCGCACGCGCGAAACCATGCGGCACGCGCAGGCGAATTCCGAACTCATGCAGATTCACTCGCCGATCGACGGCGTGGTGGTTTTGAACACGATCTGGAAGCAGGGAAAGATGGGAGAAGTGCAAGAAGGCGACCAGGTGCGGCCTGGCGTGCCTTTCATGCAGGTGGTCGATCCTTCCAGGATGCAGGTGCAGGCGCCGGTGAATCAGGAAGACTTCCTGAGTTTGCGGGTCGGCCAGACGGCGAGAGTGTATCTCGATGCGTATCCGCAGTTGGTGTTTCCGGGCAAATTGGAGGAAATGGCTCCCATCGGAAGGAACGGCGACTTCTCCTCGAAGCTGCGTACCTTCGCCGTAGTTTTCTCGATTGCCGGTAGCGACGCCAAGCTGATGCCCGACCTTTCTGCCGCGGTGGATGTGGATGTTGCCGGGGCCGGCGGGGCTGCAGGTGGTTCGCAATGAACTCAGGAACCGCGATGGCGCGAATGAAGCAACTATGGATTCGGCGCAAGGTGATGGTGGTCGCGGTTGTCTTGTTGGTAGGCAGCGGTGTGGTCTTCGGTGCGGTTCGATACTCGAATCGGTCGCCGGAGGTTCCTACACTTGACGTGAAGCGCGGAGAGTTCATCGACTCGATTCAGTTTCGGGGTGAAGTGAAAGCGATGAAGTCGGTGACGATTTCGGCTCCCGCGGAAGCGGGCGATCTGCAGATCATCAAGATCGCGGCGGATGGTACGCAGGTGAAGCAGGGCGATGTGGTGGTGGAATTTGACAAGACGAAAACCGAGCAGGATCTGGCGCAACACCGGTCTACTTTGAAATCGGCGCAGGCGGAAATCGACCAGGCCAAGGCGCAGGCGCGTCTTACGGAAGAAGAAGACGTGACCGCGGTGAAGAAAGCGCGATTCGACGTGGAGACGGCGAAGCTGGATGCCAGCAAACAGGAGATTGTCTCGAAAATCGAAGGCGCCGAGGCGAATTTGAAAGTCGCCGACGCTGATCAGAAATTGCATGAGGTGGAAGCAAAGCTGACCGCCGATCGCGCGGTGAATAAGGCGACGATTGAAAGCAAGGTGGAAGCCAGCAGGAAGGCAGCCTATGACGTGAAGCGAGCGGAGAGCGCCCTGACCAAGATGACGTTGCCGGCGCCGGCGGCGGGAATGATCAGCCTGATTTCGACGTGGCGTCCCGGAGGCGAAGCTCCGTTCAAACCTGGTGACCGGGCCTGGCCGGGCGCGCCGATCGCGGAGTTGCCGGATGTCTCCACGCTGCGAATCTCGGCGCGGGCGGACGAAACCGAGCGCGGACGTTTGGCGCTGAACGAAGCCGTGAGCGCGCAACTGGACGCGATTCCCGACCGGCAATTTACCGGCAAGATCGAGCAGATCAGCACCATCGCGACCATCGATTTTTCGGCTGGGTGGCCGATCCCGAGGAATTTCAATCTGGTGATTGCGCTTGATCAGGCCGACGCGCGGTTGAAGCCCGGGATGACGGCGCAGCTCACAGTGGTGGTGGACCGGGTTCCGGATGCGCTCACCATTCCAGTGGAAGCTTCGTTTCAGAAATCGGGACAGACCGTGGCTTACGTGTGGCAGGGTTCAAAATTTCAAGAGCGGGTGATCGAGGTGAAACGACGAAGCCGCGACCGAGTCCTGGTGGCGAAGGGCCTGAGCGCGGGCGACCGCGTAGCTCTGAAAGATCCGACGGTGAAGGAGTGATTTCGCGCAGATGAAACGCCGCCGCGTCATCCTTTGGGCAGTGTTCGCCGCGATTCTGGTGGGCGCGGTCGCTGTGGTAGCGGCGGCACGGCGATCGAGCGTTCCCGCGAGCGATGGCGAGATTCCCGTTGGTCAGGTAAAGCGCGGAGACATGGAGCTGAAAGTTGTGGCTACTGGCGAGTTGCGCGCGACCCACACCATCACGCTGACCGCGCCCCCGGTCGGCGGCGGCGCTCTGCAAATCACGCGGCTCTCGCATACCGGCGTCGCGGTGAAGAAAGGCGACATCGTCATTGAGTTCGACCCCAGCGAGCAGCGCTACAAGCTGGAGCAGAACCGCTCGGAGTTGCTGCAGGCGGATCAGGAAATCACCAAGGCCAAGGCTGACGCCGCGGTGCTGGCGGCGCAAGACAAAGTCGCTCTGCTCAAAGATCGCTTCGACGTGCGGCGGGCGGAGCTGGATGTCCAGAAAAATGAGCTGGTGAGCGCGATCGACGGGAAGAAAAACCAGCTCGCGCTGGAACAGGCGCAGCGAGTGCTGGCGGAGTTAGAACAGGACATCCAGTCGCACACCGCGTCTGGCCAGGCCACGATTTACCTCGCCCAGGAGAAGCGGAACAAAGCGAAGCTGGCGATGGATCAGGCGCAGCAGAACATCGATAAGATGCGCGTGCCCGCAGCCATCGATGGGCTGGTTTCCATCGAGAAGAATCGGGACGCGAGCGGTGGATTCTTTTTTGACGGCATGACTCTGCCCGACTACCGCGAAGGGGACCAGGTTGAGGCGGGCAGCTCGATTGCGGAGGTGATCGACCCTCGTGAGGTAGAGATCGTCTGCAAAATCAACGAACACGACCGCAGCAACATCAAGGGAGGGCAGCCGGCGGAAATTGAGTTCGACGCTTTGCCCGGGCAGGTTTTCCACGGAACCGTCAAGACCGTGGGAGGCATGTCGATGAAGCAATTCTGGGAACAGGATATGGGCGGCAAATTCGACGTTACGATTCAACTTCCGAACGCCGATCCTCGCCTGCGTCCCGGTCTCACTGCTCAGGTCGTGATTCGCGGGGAAGAAAAAAGAACGCGCTCTACGTTCCACTGCAGGCGCTGTTCCTGAAAGATGGCAAACGCGTTGTCTACGTGAAGAGCGGCAACGGATTCGAGCCGCGCGAGGTCAAGATTCAAAACGAAAGCGAGAGCCGCGCTGCGATTGAAGGATTGAATGCAGGCAGTGAAGTCGCGCTGGTCGATCCGACTGCGCCACGAAGAGCGGGTAGTGCGAGCACGCCTTCAGCGGGCATTGGCGGAGGCACGCCCTGATGGCGACCATTGCATCGTCCAGCCCGGCGCGCGTGCTCCACGGCTACCAGCAATGGATCCCGGATATACGCCTGGGGCTGCAGAACCTGCTGCTTCACCGGCTGCGCTCGCTGCTGACCATGCTGGGAATGATTTTCGGCGTGGCTGCGGTGGTCTCCATGCTCTCTATCGGCGCGGGCGCGCGGCAGAAAGTGATGGCGCTGATCGAGCAGATGGGCGTCCGCAACCTCATCGTGGAAGCGAAGGAAACCACGGAGTGGCAGGCTCATTCCAAGGTTCGCAAGATTTCGCCCGGACTTACATTTCAGGACTACCGCGTGATTCGCGATGACGTGAACGACATCGTGGCTTCGACTCCGCGCAAGCGGATGACGCCTTCGAAGACCATTCCGAAAGCGCAGGAGGATGTGCCCGCCGTTTACGGCGTAAACCCGAGTTACACCACGATTGGCGGCCTTCAATTAGTGGAGGGCAGGTTTTTTGATGAGGACGAAGAGAAGCGGGGCGCGGCGGTCTGCGTATTGGGCGCGGCTGCGCGGTCGAGCCTGTTCGGAGCCGCTGATCCGATCGATCAGTACGTCAAGGTGAACGAGCAGTGGTTTCGCGTGATCGGAGTGGCGAGTCCTCAACTCAGTTCAAGGACAGAAGTGGCAGGAATTCCCACGCAGGATCTCAACAACATCATTTATGTTCCGCTGACCGCGGCGATTCTTCGCCTGGAAGACAGCTATAGCGATGTGCGCGACGAGATTGATGGAATCTATCTCAACCTGCGGGATGGCGCGGATATGCCCGCTGTGGCGCAGGTAGTGAGGGCGATTCTGGATTCGTCTCACCACGGGGCGGGAGACTTCAGCGTGATTGTGCCTGCCGAACTTCTGGCTGAACAAAAGCGCACGGAACGGTTGTTCAGCATTGTGATGGTTGCGATTGCTTCGATCTCGCTGCTGGTTGGCGGTATTGGAATCATGAACATCATGCTGGCCAGCATTCTCGAGCGAACGCGGGAGATCGGCGTGCGCCGCGCGGTGGGGGCTCGACAGTCCGATATTGTTCGGCAGTTCGTGGTTGAGGCCATGATGATCTCGTTCGTCGGCGGAAGCCTCGGCATCGTTTTTGGCTTCGTGATGTCGCGCCTGATCGCGTTGCTTGCCGGCTGGTCAACCATCGTGACTGTGAGTTCGATCCTTTTAGCGTTTGTAGTTTCCATCACTGTGGGCCTGGTGTTTGGGATTTATCCCGCGGTGAAGGCCGCGCGCCTGGATCCGGTGGAAGCCATTCGCTACGAGTGAGTCAACGGCCCTTGAACAAACTATCCTCGCGTGAGTTTTCTGTCCGCAGTTCTGGAAGGAGAAGAAATGAAGCTTCGTCTCGTTCTGTGTCCTATCCTGCTATGCGCCGCTTTGCTGTGCCTGGGCGCGAGCATCCTGTCCGCGCAAACCATTCGCGAGCGGGAAACGTTTCGCGGGCTGACGAATCCTCAGGCAGTGACGGACACGCTGCCGGGCCCGAAGTATATGCGGGAGCACGTGGTCGATGGCAAGTTGCGCCTCACGCTGCAGGATGCCGTGGTACTGACGCTGGCCAACAACAGCAACGTCAGGCTGCAGGAGTTGAACATTGAGAACTCCAAGTATTTTCTGCTCGGTGCGCATTCGCCGTTTGATCCTTACGTGCAGGGCAGCTTCAACTCCCAGGGACAGCTTTCGCAGGCGTATACGCAGCTTTCCGGAGCCGCGGCGATGGGATCGTTGAGCAGCTTGAACCAGGTCACGCAGATCAACTACAACCAGACATTCGAGACCGGAACTAATATTCAAGTCAATTTCAACGCGACTAAGTACTCGTCTAATAGCACTTACAACTTCTTCAATCCCTCCATCTCTTCGTTTCTCGGCTTTCAGTTCACACAGCCGTTGTTGCGCAACCGCTGGTTGTTCGCAAATCGCGCGCCTCTGGTGATCGCGCGCCGGAATGTGCGAGCGTCCCGCGCCACGTTTGAGGCTCAAGTCAGTGTCACCATTCAGCAAGTGGTCGGGCAATATTGGAATGTGGTGCAGGCGCGGGGCAACCTGGAAGTGGCGCAGAAATCGCTCGATGCTGCCGAGGCTACCTACAAGCACGACAAGCGCGCACTGGAACTGGGAGCGCTGCCGCCGCTGGATATTTATCGCTCCGAATCGCAGGTAGCGGGCCGGCGCGTGCAGGTGATCCAGAGCGAGTATGCGCTGCGGCAGGCTGAGGATGCTTTTCGTCAGACGGTGGGCGCGGATCTCGATCCTTACTTTCGAGCGCTCGATCTCGATTTGACGGAGCCGCCGGAACCGGGCGAGGAGTTGCGGAGCATCGATGCGGCGGCTGCCCTGCAACTGGCGATGGGAAAACGCCCGGAGTTGGAAGCCGCGCGTCTGTCCCTGGCCAATGATGACACCAGCATCCGTCTCGCTCACAACAATTTGCTACCAGATTTGCGCGTGAACGGAAACTACTCGGGGAACGGACTGAACAACATTGTTACCGACCAGACGGTTTCCGCGGGAGGGTTCGGCGACTCCCTGAACCAGTTGTTTGGTTTCGGATATCCCAGCTACGGGTTCGGTCTAACACTGAATCTCCCGGTCAAAAACCGGAGCGGTCAAGCGGCACTCGGCAGTGCCTTGGTGTCGCGCAGCAGAGACCTGTACACGGAGAGGCAGATTAAGGAACAGATCACATACGAGGTCAGCAACGCGGTCCATCAGCTTGAGGAAGCGAAAATCAACATCGCGGCCAGTAAGGAATCTGTAGACCTGGCGCGCAAGACCATGGCGGCCGAGCAGCGCAAGTACGAGTTGGGAACGGGGCAGATTTTTCTGGTGCTCGAAGCGCAAACCGAACTGGCGGCGGCGGAGCAGGGACTCTTGCAAGCCGAGGTCAGTTACCGACTGGCGGTGGCTGCCGTCGATTACGCTACCGGCAACCTCTTAGAACCGTATGGCGTGCAGATCGCGGAAATCACGAAGTAATTTTCTCTCTTAGCGATCACACCGTCGGCATTTGTTATTGCGCGATCGCTATTGCGCGATTGTTACGGCGCGATGTGGCCGCGCAGCACCGTGATCGAAGCTTTCGGAAGCTGGTAAAGCGCTTCCGCACCGCCAGCGACGGTCGATTTGGATGGTGGTCCGTCGGGGTCGGCGTGGCCTCCGGTTCCTTCCTTGTGCCATTGATATTCCGCCGATCCGAAAGTTACGCGATCCACTTGGCCAGAAAAGTAGCGGTCGCGCCGGGTCTCCGTATCCGCAAAAGATAGCTTTACAGCGTGATCGTTGTGTTGATCTCGGTTGACCAGCATGACTGACCACTGCCCATCTGGGCGCTCCACGGCATAAGCCGTGACCAGCACGGTTCCTGCGGCGTCGGTGACGTCGCTTGAAGCTTTGAAAAGCTTGTGTGGCGCATCCACCGGCTGCACCCACTCCTTGGTGATGACCTGCGCAGCCAGATATTGCGGCGGATATCCTAATACGTGGTAGTTCTCGTCGATCCACAAAAAACTTCCAAAGCCTCCAAATTGGCGAGGCGATGGCATGTAGTGAAAGTAATAAGTTGCCCCGGCGCCTTCGCTCATCATCGATCCAACGTAGTCAGCCAGCCACAGACCGCTCTTCACAGTCGACGGTCCCGCGCCTCCGCCGATGTTTCCCTCCGTCATGAAGAACGGAATATTCGGAGGCAGGCCATTATCTTTCCAGACTTGAACTATGTGGCTGACGTATCCCGGCTCCGGATACAGATCGGCCCAGGAATAGGTCGGCCTGTCCTGATAGGGATAGTGCTCGAATGAAAAGAATGTGAAATCATTCAGGCGGCCGTGGGCTTTCAGGTAATCCACAAAACGTCCCAGCCAGGAAACCTTTCCGGCGGCGTCCGGCCACACTTCGACATCGCCAAACGTTCCTTCAAATGGAGGGCCTCCCAGCTTGGCTTCGGGGACGAGCTTATGAATCGCCGTTGCGAATTGGATGTAAAGTGCGCCGTAGTCCTCGGGCAGCATGTGCTGACCGTCGGCTTCCTCGCCCATTTCGATCCACGAGATCGGGTAGTGACGTTTATAGAGATAGGCAATTTCGTTGGCCGCATCTTCCGGAGTGGAATACAACATGGCAATCGGGACCATCGTGGGCAGACCACGAGTAACTCCGCTGGTGAAGAAGAAATCGAATCCCACCTGGTCACCGCGGGATTCGTCGAGATCGGTGGCCGCGTGCCACGGGTCCACAGACGAGGGCCAGGTTACGGTCTGATCGCGGCTGGGAAAATGAGTGACGTAGTCGTTGAACTCGCCGTTCGCCGAGAGGGCTCCAACATAAAGTTCGTTGATGGCATATCCTACGCAATTTCGCGGGTCGGCGGAGCCGTGGCTGTCACAAGTGTTGGAGGATTCCGTCATCCAGATGCGGATGTAGCGGACGGAGATCATCCAGGAGACGAGCTTCAGCGTGACTGTACCGCCCTTGCCCTCCGTGACTGTGCCTAACGGAAATGTCTGCCACGTGCCCTTGGTGGTCCCCTCATAAAAGGGTTCAAGGTCGCCCGTCCAAAACTGCACCGAGTAACGGCGAGCATAGGGATCGGCCCACGCGATGCGGATCGCGTTCACATCTACCTTGCTGCCCAAGTCGATCATCACCCACTGCGGATGCAGCGAGTCGTCCTCGCCGGTGAATGCACGAGTTAGATAGGGATTACTCTTCCAGTACGATTTCGGATCGCCGTCAGTCAGGCGCGACCACCCATTGCCATCACCTCGACTGAAGCCGCGATGCGGCAGCGGAGCAGCCCAGGAATGGCGGATCATCTCACTGGTCGGCTCGGAATTACCGACGAAGTAACCCTCCTGTTGCTTCGCGTTACTCCACGCTCCGTTCGGATTCCAGTGCCACGCCTCAACCATGAGTTCGGTATTTTGACGATAGGTTACCGTTTGCCAACCGGCGTTGAGGATTTCCTTCAGCAGCGGATCCGTCAGCAGATGATCGGGAGTCCCAGTCCTGAGCCGGTCGATGGCGGCGCCCAGAGAGCGGACCGGACTAAACGTATTGACCACGTGCGATGGAGACGAATCGACTACAACCTTCTGCGCGACGGCAAGGTTCACGCTCCAGACAAGACCAGCTAGAAATGCGGTAAGCACTTGAGTCCTTCGGACTGTTTTCATAATGGCACCTTCTGCTGAGCGTATTTTGTTTTTGAAAGCAACTACGCTGCTTCTAAGTCACCCACCTCTGCTAAGATAGTTGCCCGAGGGGGTAATACATGCCAAATCTGTCACACATAGTGGATCAGTTACAAAGCCAACGCAAGCAAGTTCAAAGTGAACTTGGTCGCTTAGACGCAGCTATCAGTGCGCTGCGAGGATCGAATACTAACAACGGGTCGAGCATCGCGGCCGCTTCTCCCCGACCACGACGCACCTTGTCTGCCGCCGGCCGTAGGGCGATCAGTCTCGCGCAGAAAGCGCGCTGGGCGAATCGAACTGCAATCAAGCCCAAGCGCATTATGTCCACAGCCGCTCGCCGGAAGATCGCGATTGCTCAGAAGGCCCGCTGGGCGGCATGGAAGGCGAAGCAGAAGAAAGCGGCCTAAGCCAGCCACAAGCAGCAGTCCTCTTACACACCAGCCCGCCCCGGCGAATAAGTCGAGGCGGGTTTTGGTGTGGATGGGCTTCCGTGAGTGCATTGCATCAGTAATCTCTATTGCTGATCCTCCTGCTAATCCTGCGGATTGCTAATCCTTCGGGCTTGCTTCAAGCGTTAACACCTGGAAGGGCCGCAGGTGAAATGTATAAGGCACACTCGCGGACAGCGTGATTGAGGGCTTCTCTCGATCCTCCCGCCATGGACTGTGGGCCCCATAAGTCTTAGGTGCGCCCGGCGGCAATTCGAACGCGTTGTTCACGTCCACGACAAAGTCCTGCGGCTTGTCGCTGGGATTTCGCAAGACCAGTATCCCTTTGCGGGGCGACCAGGAAGCCCAGCCGTATACCTCCAGCAGCGCAGGGTCGCCGCCTACCCAATGTGTATCGACCAGAGTGTCTGCGTTCGTACGCGACCACTTAGCAGCCTCCGCCAGAATGTCCCAGTCCTTCTCCGTCAGCAACGAATGACTGATATACATTTCCTGCAACTGCGTTCCGGTGCCGAAATAGTCGTGGACCTCATCGCCGAAGTCGCCGTTAGGGTCTGTGTCTAGGTGGTTGGCATGTTGCGCATAGATCAGGCCATGCAGCATAAGGGAGTTGAGTGGAAATAAAGGACCCGACATTACGATGCCCGAATAGGTGTCGGCATCGCGATAGGTAATCCAGCGCTGCCGCCAGGAACCCACACCGAGAAAACTGTGGTCGTCGCCGCCGCGCCAGATGGAATCTGCGTACTGCAGCCAAAATGGCGAGGGATAGGTGCCCGTTGTCAGGTTGATATAAATATCCGGCTTCACGGTTCGCCATTCGTGGATCAAGCTGATCGCAGCCTGGAAGTCGCTGTCAAATGCGGAGCCAGGAAAGGCAGTGTCGACGTTTCCCGTTCCATCGATCTTGAATTGATTAATGCCAAATTTCCGTATGAACTCCAGCGTGGTTTCACGGAATAGCGCGTAATACTTAGGCGCGGAAAGTGCGAAGCCGCCTTCATTGGTTTCGAAGCCTTCTTCTTTGCCGTACTTTAACCGCTCAGCCTTCGCGGCTCCGTACCCGCCCCAGGGCGAAAACCAGATTCCGGGCGCAGCCCCAAATTTTGAAGCTGCTTCCTTCACCGGAGTGAACCCATCGGGAAAGCCGGAATGAAAATGCCACAGATGTTTTTCGTCGTCCCATCCATCGTCAAACATAAAAGAGTCCATTTTCACGCCGCGCTTTTCCACCAACTCGTCGCCAAAAGCGTGAATGGCTCCCAGCGCGTCCGCCTGGTTGTATTTGGTTTCGTAGCCAATGTCGTACCAGGAGTTGTAATGCAGAAATGTTCGATACGGATGTGCGCGCTCCCGTTCGAGGTAGGCCAGGAAGCCGCGGCGCAGTTGTCCGGGAAGCGTAACTCCCGCCACAGAGGAATACGTAACAGTTTGCCCAGTTCGCAGAGGCAACTCGCGCCAGATCTGCGCGATCGCACGATCACCCGAAGCTCTGCTTTCGGAAAGCGGGTGCTCGAACCCGAAGAAGAGGTTCCCTGCCACGACAGGAGATCCCTTAACGGCGCCGTACACTCGAACGCCCGGAATGGTCACGTCAACAAGTCGAACGCTGCTGATAGGAAGATCTTTGCCGATCGCACTTAGCGTTACTTCCTGGCGCACATATGCCGAACCATCGCGCAGAACGGCACGCCATGTGACTTGCAATCGCTTGGCGGGATCGCTCAGACCCACCTCGATCTGCCAGCCGCCAAACCTCGCAACGAGTTGCGATGCGTTTGGATCGGGTTCGAGTTTTTCCATCCGGGGCGGGGCGATCACGCGCATCTCCGATGACTTCAGAACCGTGCCGTCCCGTAAACTGACGACGAACGCATTCGCCGCCAGCGAGATGGTTCGATGAGTCAAACGATCCGTCAGTGTTTTTGCAACGAGGCCATTTTCATGGAATTGCCATTCTGCCTCAATGGCGCTGTTTGAGAGGCGAAGCTCATCCCGCTGAATTGCGGCCGTGGCAGCCGTCAATTCCGCGCCTGGAGCGGTGTATAGCGGAACGACGTGCGTTGCAGCCCGCGAAGCCAACCCGGGCAGCTGGCTGACGCATAGCAGAACTGTGATGAGAATCAAACGTCTGTGGCTCTTGATACGGGGAGTCTCCGGTTTCATGATGATTTAACTGATCACTGAAGTGGTTGCCCGGCTTCGGGGTCGCCTCATCTTACGGATGTGCCATCCGCACGTCAACGAAACCACGAGCGGTGGTATACGCCGCAATTCTTATTCAGCCTGCCTGCTGTTCTGATATAACAGCAGAGTCATCGAGTAGTCTTGGTGTCTCTTAGGTGCTCTTGAAAGAGAAAACAAATCCGCTGGAACTAACTCGGCATGTGTATTTGACTGGTTTCTCCTCTGCCTCAACGTTCTTATTTCTCCCAGACCTGCGGTATGGCGTTCCGGTGCCTGTTGGATGTTAGTCGGGCCGCATTTTGCATCGCCGCAATCAGGCGATCTCTTTCAGTCGCCCGTATTGCGCTTAGCGGGAGTGGAGAACTGTTGAATGGATCCTCTCTGGCGGCCCACAACCGGTGACGACGAGGAGCGCTTGAGCGAGTTCCTGACTCGCATGTTCTCGGCCAACGCGGGCCTGGTGAGCTCGTCGATGTTGCGGTGGAAGTACTGGACTCCGCGGGAAGACTGGCCGGAACCGCGCTCATACTGGATGGAACGCGACGGTTGCATCATCGCTCACGTCGGGCTTTGGCCGGTCACGGTGCGGACCGGAACAAAGGGCGAGCGCGGGGTTCACGCCATGGATTGGGCTGCGGACCCTCACGCGCGCGGAGCGGGCTGGTCCTCGATCAAGAACCTAACCAGAACCTTCGACTTTGTTTACGGAATTGGCGGCGAGGAAATAACACGAGCGATTCTTCCGAAGCTGGGCTTCCGTGCGGTTGCGGACGCTCTGACTTGGGCACGCCCGATCCGGCCGTGGCGACAAATGCTCAGGCACCAGAGCAGGGACTGGCGGCTGCCGCCGCGGTTTGCCCGGAACTTATGGTGGTCGAGGATTCCTCTAAGACAAGTGCCCAGCGGATGGGCCGCCGTTGCGGCCACGGCGGAAGGCTTTGCTATCCCATCTCGCGAACGCGACGAGTCTTTTTTTCGGTACCTTCAGCAATGCCCGGTGGCCACTTGTCTGACATTTAACATTGTGAACAAAGACCGAGTCATTGGTTTTCTTGCGCTGTCTGTCGTTCGGGAACAGGCGCGCGTGGCCGGGGTGTGGCTGGAGAGCCCATCGCCGGAAATCTGGCGCATCGCCTTCCAACTCGCCCACGACGCGGCACTGGAACACACCGACGCTTCCGAACTCGTCGCCCGATGCTCGACGGAAGTGAGCGTCATTGGCGCGCGGCAAGCGGGTATGCGCCTGCTTAAGCGGACGCCTGTGGTTTTCTTCCGCAGGGACGGTTCGGAACTTTTACCATCTCTTCAGTTCCAGATGTGCGACAGCGACGATCTCTTCATAACAGGTCCACAAGCTACCTTCCTAACCTAGGAAGCCTGGCAGGTGCATCTCAAGGCAGGGAGTCGACAAAGTGATTCTAAGTTTGCACCTATCTATAGAATCTTTCGCGCGAAGCTCAACTTACCCCGCGTCACCACCGTGCCCTCCACGCTGACAACACCCTCCACCAGGGCTGCCTGCTCTGTGATTTTGAGAATGTTCACTTCGATAATCAGGGTGTGCCCCGGCAACACCGGCACCAGAAATTTCATGTCATTTACGATCGCCAGCACCAGGAATTCTCGAGGGTCTACATTGTCGCCCGCAGTCTGGCTGAACAAAATAGAGGCGCTTTGCCCGATGGCTTCAATAATGAAAGTTCCCGGCATGATGGCAAACTCCGGAAAATGTCCCAGGAATTGAATCTCGTTTCCCGTGACGTTCTTGAGAGCCTTGATGCGCTTCCCAGGCTCCAATTCCAAGACCCGGTCGACCATAATCAGCGGGAATCGCTGCTTTAAACGTGCTCTCACTTCTTCAAAGGTCATCGTCATAGAATTATCGTTTCGCCAAAAATCAAATCTTGCTGCCCGGACACATTTCGCGAAGTTGCTCACCGCCGGCGCAGGATCATACCCAGGGCGCGCGGAAGAAAACGGCCACCAGGAACAGGGATGCCGGCGTCAGAAACCAACCGCGTAACACGAAGGCCGACATCCTCGGCCATCTTTACGAGTTCACTTTCATGATGAAATTCGTAGGTATGATCGCGCTGGGCGGATTCGAGCGCAGTGCTGAAAAAGACGAGACCGTCAGCCGCGAGATGATGCGCCAGCACTGCGAACAAAGGACGCGGATCTTCCAAATGTTCAGCCAGCATAGCGGCGATAATTCCTTGATAGGTCCCGCGGCTCTCGGTCAGGTTCAACTTCAGCGCGTCCTTGACTTCGAAACTTACCCGGTCGCCATGCCCGGAGACATTCAATAGCCGATTCGCCACTACCGTCGCCGGTGGACTGATGTCGTAACCTGTGACGCGTATATCGGGCCGGGTCTCGGCCGCCAGCAGGCCCATCACGCCATGACCGCTGGCCAACTCCAGAACGCTCCCGCCTGGCGGCAGCGCTTTCAGAAAATCATCCCGATACATTGCGATGTGGCTGACCATGGAAGGCCAGAAGGCATAAATCAAGATCGCGGCCCACATGTAAGGAATCATGTAGCCTTCGTCCTCATACACTTCCGAAATAAGATCTGGCATTTTTTCTGGCGTGTACCGGCCAGCCTGCTCATAGACTTGTTGCGACTTCCACACTCCTAGACAATACCGGGCGTATCCCTTCGCCGCGTCATCAAAAGCACGCTCGCCATATGCGGCTTCAGCCCAGCGGGCCAGCGGGTCCAAAAGCCAGGAACAGAGCGCCTCGTTTGCCTCGAACGTGGCTCGAGCGGAGGGAGCAAGCACCTTCGCTCTTGTCTCCAGGCTTCTAAGAAATGTCTTGGCGTCCGGCATAACGTGGGTATTCTTTCGCAACACATTCAGTCCGTGGAGCATACATGGCGAACCATCCGAACCATGGGCCGCACCAGATCAACGCCGTCCCACGGCGAGGAAAACACATGCATACGTCCAAGTTTAACAATCCGGTCGACACCTTTTTTCCCGGCCACGTCGGTGAGTTTTTTCTCTTTCTCCGGATCGGCCATGCCCAAACCAAGCGTCTGCACGTTTCCATCGAACCTGGAAACTGGAGCGAGCAAATCGTCCACCTCCAGAACTGTCAAGGTTCTCCCTTGAACAGGCTGAGGAATGTCCACACCTACGCCCAATAACAGCGTCCAATCTGGACTCGCCGGAAAAACCGCCTGATGCGAAGAATCCGCCAGCAGCCAGGACGCGCGTGCCTGGCAGATCGCGGAGGTCAGAGCCCCAGAAATGTTTTGCCGCGCGTGGTCACGGTTTTCCGTTTCAAACGCACGCCGCAGAGTCGATAAAAATTGAGTGGTAGACTTCCCCGTCTCTTTTTCCAGGAACAATACCTGCGGCGAAGAACATGCCTGCTGATCAAACTGCCAGACGTCCCGCGCAATGCGCCGGCACCATGACTCCTGTTCGCTGGCGTTGCTCCAGGCCCCTGCGTCCATCGCTGCTACGGATATCCTGGGACCGAACACTGCCACTTTCGCCCAATGCGGAAATGGCAATCCTCGAATTTGCAGAACGGCTTCCTGACCTCCCCAAATCATCGCTCCGTCGACAACTCGAGCCATGGCTTCTTGCAAGTCCTGCCGGTCGTGCGCGAACGCAGCCATAAAGATACGTTGAGTCAGCAACTCGTCGGGATCGCTTTGAACCAGCTTCGCCATCAAGAGCCCAGTCAACTCGAAGAGTCCGCTGGGAACGCGCACCAAGGCAGCATTGCCTCCAAGAAGCGCGCAGGTCATCGACAGTATGGGTTGGATTTCTACATTGCCCGCAGGCCAGTGACCCACTACACCTAACGGGAAGGCTTTGTAACCGGCGCGACCTTGTTCAATCCAGCCGCCATCCAGACCACCAGGTCCGAACTCGCGCACGATCATTGGCTCCAAAGAACCGCGTCTAAGCCATATTCGAAGAAAAACAATCCCGGGAATATCGTCCAGTTCGCGGGCGTCGAGCGCTTTCCCCCAGGAATCAAGAAGGGTGATCACGTCGTTCGGCGAAAGGTCCGCGTCCAGAACAACTTGACGCAGCTTGGCTGCGGCACGGGAAATCTCATCGGGCGAGTTAACGTTGTGAACGAGCGCAGTCATGAAAACAGTCGTCATTCAGTTCATCGTCGTTTAATTCATCAACGATCGTTTGCTCTGAATATTCCCGCAACCTCTGAGTTCCGCCTCGGGTATCCTTCCTGCAAACCGAAAACTGATGCCGCGTCTCCCGCAGGGGCAACCATCATACGCAATCACTTCGGCCATATCGTCGGTAAGCAGCAGGTGGCCCGGGAAGCTGGTCGGTAAGGCGTTGCAGACCTGAACAATTCCGCGCTCCCCGGCAGCAACAGGCTCGAGCGTTAGCGAATTTCGCACGATCACATCGCCAAACGCGGGTGCGTGTTTGTTGCCTTCGCGGCAATCGGGATAAATCACTCCTACGCCCTCAACCATGCCATAGAAATCGATAACACGGTCCACGGTACAACCGAACACCTGAGACAACTGCTCGTTAAATCGTGATTTCTCCACCGCCTGATCCTGCAGACGCTTCCAGCCGCCACTGTGCAGGATCCAAGCCTTCTGCAAGTTGAGGCAGATATTTTCCGCCAGCAGAGGCTTGACTAAGTGGTTCCATAAGATAAACGTAAAGCCGTACACCAGTACTTCGGCGGCTTGCTGGTCTTTGTTGGTCGCAAACCTGTCCGCGAATTCTTTCAGCTTTTCTCGATCAAGAAGTAATTCGCCGTGGCCATCGGGGCTAAGACAGTAAGTGGTCTCGCTGGCAAAGGGTTGCAGCCCCTGAATCGCGGCGCCTCTCGCGCCAAGAGTACTCCCGCCCATGAAATCCGGTGTGTCCACAACCAGGTAAGGTCTGCGGGCGGGTCCGATAAAGTCGCGGACAATAGCGACGATTCCCTTGGACGTGCGCCGCGCAGTCTTCGAATCGAGAACAACCCGGCTCGGCAGCTGAGACGTTGTCGCGCTCGAGGTCAACGTTTTCTTAATCTCGTCAATGGCTACCAGCGACAACGGAGGATTCGCCTTTAGCATCGCAACCGGCAGAAAAGGTAGATCGGCAACTTTGCCAGCGGTTCGATAGTCCGTTGGCCATTGCTGCACATAATTCTTATAGCCGGAATGCCGTTCGCAGGCGTTATCGAGTTCTTCTCGAAGTATTTCCAAGAGGCTCGCCTGCCTCCCTTCAGGAGGCACACTATACAGAGACGTAGACAGAAGTCGCTCAATCTTGTCTTCTAACGGCTGCACGCAAGTGTTCGCCTTACCCGCAAGCGACGAAAACGCGATTTTCCCCGCCGATGTCCTGGGCAATTCAGAAACCATGCGAATCGAGTCGACGGCCCAGTGGACAGGAAGATGGCGGCGAATCTCTTCTTCTGGAATTGCCGCGCCCTCATCCGGCACGACAAACAAAACCAAAGCCTCGCCCGCCTCCGGATCTTCGACTCCACGCGCCGCGCATTCATACACTCCAGGAACCGCTGCTACTCTCTCCTCCACTTCCGCAAAACTCACGCGGATTCCTCGCATTTTTACAAACGCCGATTTGCGCCCTTCAATCCATAGATAACCTTCGTCGTCCTGTCGAGCCAGATCGCCGGTACGGAGCCAACCATCAGAGTGGACGCGACGCGTCTCCTCAGGGTCATCCCAATAACCGGGGCATACGGATGGTCCTTTTACTCGCAGTTCGCCAATCTGCCCTGCGGGTAAGTCATTTCCATCTTCATCTACGATCGAGACGGTCAAGTTGTCCAAAGGCCGGCCCACGCTTCCCGGCTTCTCCTCCCAGCGTTCGGGTTCCATGCAAGATATCCGGGCGGTCGCTTCGGTTTGTCCATACATCACATAGAACCGCGTCGAAGGGAACGCCGCCCGCATCTCGCTGATTCTCTGCGACGCCAAAGCGCCCCCAGCTTGGAGAAAGCGCCTCAAACCCGGCATGGCGATCCGCCGAATATTCGATCGGCGCAGAAGCACGTTATAAACGGTTGGCACTCCCGCGAATGTCGTGCAGCCAAATTCATTGATCGCGTGCAGCACCTTATCCGGAAACATAAAGCGGCGATCGAACACCACGCCGCCGCCCTGATAAAGATGTGTATGCAGCACGCTCGCCCCAAAGCAGTAGCTTAATGGCAGAACCAGCATCGCTCGGTCGTCGCTGTCCAGGCCCTGGCTTCGGATAATCGCTTCGGTATTCGCGATCAGGTTTCCGTGACTGACCATCACAAATCGAGAAACACCGGTTGAACCGGAAGTGGCCATCAGTGCCGCCGGATCTGCAGCGACGCAATCAGCGGGGGGCATCACTGGACGGAGTTCCTGGGCCGATTCACCTTGCAGCCAGACGACGCGACCCGTGTCACCTCCCGCGCGGACCGCGGTTTCGGTCCACACGGCTTTTGCACCCGTTACTTCCAAAAGATTTGTTCCAGATTCACGAACTTCGCGATCTTCTACCGGCACTGCAACCAGGCCCACATACATGGCTCCTAAATAAGCCAAGGCGGTTGAGGGCGTCAGGCAACAACCGATCAGCACCCGATCGCCCTTACGCAAACCAGCGGATAGAAAAGCCGCGCCGTAGGCGGCAATCAGTCGCGGTAAATCCTCCGAACAAATCGTTTGCCGCGTGGCGGCATCGATTAAGCAGGAACCCGGCCCCAGACGCTCCACTAATCGCCTGGCAAAATTCCATTCGACAGTGCCTGTCACGTTATGCTTTCTCAGGAAGCTTCGCCGAAACGATGCGCACGATTTCGCGAACGTTCTCCATTTCCATCAACTCATCCACATCGAAGGTGATCCCGAAAGTCTGTTCCAAATGGGAGGTAAGAGATAAATGGCCGAGTGAATTCCAGCCCGGAATGTCACCTGCGCTGGTCTCCAAAGTCAGCGATTGTGGCTCGACGTCAAAGACGGCCTTAAAGGCTTCCCGGACTTTAGGTAGGACCTGATCGGCGTTGCTCATTCACCCTTTCTTGCGTCAGTTCGAAGTTGCACACTCGAGGGGCCGCGCCCAGTACAGTGACCGTATGATGTTGTATTCAGACAAAGGCAGGCCATAGGAGCCGAAACGATACGCGCTGGGGGATTGCAGCCTCGCTAGCGCTAACATTATGCCATTTTTGTAACCGATTAAACCCATCTCTAACGTAACCTATCCAGCAGCCCAATGGTTCTTGCTGTGCAGCACTTGTACTGCATCACCGGCTATGGCCGTCAGGGCACTGATGCGACGCACTTTGAGTCGGAAGCACAAGGCTACTACAGGGCGTACCTTGACAGAACTTGTAGACTAGCGGCCTCGCAGAAGCGTACCTTCACCAAGCTCGTCGAAAGGGAGTGGCGTCATGTCAACGCGGATTGTCTTACTAGTTCTCACCCTGATGGTTGCTTCGCACGCGGCTGCCACTGTCAAAGTAGAGAAAATCGAATACAAGGGATGGCACAATTCCTACCGCGTAAGCAACGGCGAAGTCGAACTGGTGGTTACCGGCGACGTTGGTCCGCGCGTAATCCGCTTTGGATTCGTCGGCGGCCAGAATCTTTTCAAGGAGTTTGCCGAGCAACTCGGCGGAACCGGAGAGCAAAAAGAGCAACTGCGCGGCGGAGACCGTGTCTGGAAAGCTCCCGAAGACCCGATTGCGACCTGGGCGCCCGACAACGTTCCGGTTGAGATAACGATTACCGCAAATGGACTGATCGCCCGAGCCCCCGTGGAACCACTGACCAACCTGCAGAAAGAAATTGAAGTCAGAATTGCCGCTACGGGAACCGAAGTCACCGTCTTCCACCGCATCACAAATCGATCTCTTTTCTCTCTGGAATACTCCGTTTGGGCATTGACGATGATGGCGCCGGGAGGCATCGCGATCTCAGGTTTTCCGCCGCGTGGAAGGCATCCGGCGAACCTTGAAGCCACCAATCCTCTGGTGATGTGGGCCTACACGAACCTCGCCGACAAGCGCTGGGTCTTCACCAGAAAATACCTGACGTTGAAGCAGGATCCGAATAACTCCGAAGCGCAGAAGTTGGGAATGTTCAACCCGAATACCTGGGGCGCGTACGTCTTAAATGGTGAGGCGTTCATCAAACGCGCTCAGGCAATTTCTGGCGAGACCTATCCCGATTTCGGCTGCTCCTTCGAAACCTTTACCAACAACGAATTCCTCGAGATGGAAACCCTCAGCCCGTTAACCAAACTGGCGCCGGGAAAAACCGCCGAGCAGGTCGAGCATTGGAGCCTGCATCGCAACGTCAAACTCACCGATCTTACGGAGGACGCGATCGACGCCGCCATCCTGCCATTGCTGCGCGCCGGCGCAAGCACAAATTAGCGCGACGCTCGCATAAGAGGGACTCGAAGTCCCCCAATCAAGCCCGACCAGCCAATCCCTTCGTGTTACTTCGCTCCCTCTCTGCTGGATGACCTCTCTTCCTATCGCCGAACCGTCGCAAATATCCCCCCGGGTGCCTGCGGCTGGCTCGCTGCCATCGGAAGAATCCGGCATTCGACCCACTCACGGAAAACGCGGGAATGCCGATAAGTGGAATAGCGTCTATATTCATTGGAAAAAACGTATCCAGCGTTCGTGGGGCAACCAACAGAGTTAAACACTTCTGATAGCGAGAAATCGCGCGCGCCTCATGCGCATCGTCGTCGGGGCGTATGGAATTCAATTCCCGGGTGCGCATACTCGTGAAAACTCTACGCTGGCTAACCCTCCTCGCGATCGCCTGCCTGCTGGTTTACGCGATCTATGGGTACGACCGCTCCCCGCTGTTGCATCCCATCTCATTGCATGTCGCCAGCCGCCCACAGCCTGCTCAAAGCGACCCGACCCAGATTTTTCCCGAAAGAGCGCCCTCTCAGGTTGCGATTCTTCTCACCAAGTCTGATCAGGGCGCGGAGTCTGCGGTGCGATGCCTGCAGGAAATGGGGATTCCATTCTTTGTGACTCGCGATCTGCACACCGCCTTGCGCCATAAGCTGCTCGTCATGTATCCCGAAGTCGATGCGACAAGTTTCGACGCGGCCCAGGCTCAGACCATCACCGATTTTGTGACTCAAGGCGGCGCGGTTTTCGCGTCGAATGTTTTCTGGGGCGGATTCAAGCCTCTCTTCGGCTTCGACGATGTGATTCCACTCCGTACTCGCCACAAGATTGTCTTCGATGCATCGGCTCTGGATATGACGAACCCGGTTACCGCAGATCCTATGTTGCGATACTTGAACCGCCCCGAAGAAAAGGAAGTCCCGCTCGGCTCTCCCGCGATCGCCGAAGTCATCTGGACGAATGGCTACAAAGCATCAGCCGGAACCAGAATCCTGGCTCAATTCGACGACGGTTCCGCCGCAATTCTCCGGCACGACGTTGGGCGCGGCCATGCGTATCTGATCGGCGTCGCGCTGAATGACGTTGTATTGCGGAATCAGCAGAATCGCGATTACGAAGCCCAACGCATCTACGTGAATGCCTTCGAGCCCGGCACCGATGTGTGGCTGCTCCTGCTGCGCGCGTGGTACGAAACCTATTCAGATTCCGGGGTTCGCCTCGGCACAATTCCGCAAGGCAAGCGGTCGGCCTTGCTGCTTTCGCACGACGTGGATTGGGAATATTCGTTTAAACCGATGCTCGCCTTCGCCGACTTCGAAAAAAGCGCAGGCACTTCCAGCACGTTTTTTGTTCAGACCAAATATCTCGACGATGTCAACAGCCACGCCTTTTTCTTCGGGCAGTCGCTGGATATTTTACGGCAGCTGTTGACCGGCAAAAGCGATATCGAAAGCCACACGGTGATTCACTCAAAGCTATTCAACAAAGTTCCCCTGGGAACCGGGGACGAACAATATCCGACTTATCGCGCCCGGGCCACGCGCGACAATGCCGCCCAGGATGCGACCGCGCTCGGCGAAGTGTGCGTGAGCAAGAGCCTCCTCGATGGCGAACTTCAGGGACACCATACGATCTTTTTCCGCGCCGGCCACTTGCGCGTCCCGCCGTATCTTCCCGAGGCGCTGGTGCGCTGCGGATATGAATTCGATTCGTCGTTTACGGCCGGCGATGTGCTCAGCAATTTTCCCTATCAACTCGATTTCGACCTGGGGATGACGGAGCCCAGCACGATTTTCGAATTCCCGGTGACGTTCGAAGACGAGCAGCTTCCGCCGATCGTAGAGCGAATCCCTTCAATGCTGGACGTGATTGAAGCCAACGCGGAAAACGGCGCGCCTTCCGTCATTCTGATTCACAGCAACAACGCGAAAGACAAGCTGGACGCGGAACGCGGCCTTCTTGCCGGCCTTCCCAAAAATATTCTGGTCGAAAGCATGCTCGACTACGCCCGCTTCTGGAAGGCCCGCAGCCAGGTGCGCTGGTTTCCGCAGCCGGTGAGCGGTGGCGAGCAAATTGAAATTGATTCCGAGCTCCCGGTCGCCGGACTCACTCTGGTTTCCCCGCGCAAAATTCAAAGCGCTTCCGGAATTCCCGGGATTCGCTGGACCGATCATGAAGTAATTCTTCCCGATCTCGCGGGCAAGTCGCAGGCGCTGGTGCATATTCGCTACTGAAAACCGGCGCCCGCGAAACTCAGGCGCGCGACAAAACCTCCCGCCGCAGTTACCTCAGTCACCTGTTTGCGTGCGTGTTTCCTACCGATGTTCCTAGTGTCGCTTGGTAAACGCGAATAGTGGCTCGCAAAACCTTCCTGGACTCAGCCAGCAAATTCTCATGACGCATGAGTTCCACGAAAGTCGATGCAGAAGCCCGCGCAGAGGAGAATCTTGAGCCCGCTTTTCGGATGGTTTTTCCCCCACCGCCAGCTGCGCCTGCGCGCTGGTTGGAGTCGTGTGGCTCTGATGCTTTCTACTCCCATGCGCGCGGAGAACTGGCAGCAACTTGTGCGCACTGACGTCAACCAGCACCAGATTCCCGCGGCTCTGGCTGTCGTGGATCGCCGTCTGGCACAGGCTCCGGCTGACATGGAAGCTCACGCCTGGCGCGGCCGTCTGCTGGCGTGGACCGGACATTGGCCAGAAGCGGAAACCGAATACCGCCTGGTACTCGACAAATTTCCAAACGATGTCGACGTGCTCACCGGCCTCGCCGATGTTCTTCTCTGGCAGCAGAAATATTCCGAGGCGCTGGCGGTTCTGGAAGAAGCTCGCAGCGCTGCGCCGCAAAACACGGAAGTGTTAATCAGGCGTGCCCGCGTGCTCTCTCTGTTGCAACGCATCTCCGAGGCGCGAGCTCAGTTTCGCGCGGTGCTCATTTCCGACCCGGCAAATCCGGCTGCGATCACCGGGTTAGCAAGTCTCACCGGGGATTCGCGATATGAACTGCGATTCGGCGAGGAAGCGGATTTTTTCAACTACACCGACGACGCGCAAGTTGAAACCGCGACTCTCACCGCGCACTGGAACCGGCGCTGGACCACGTCGTTTGGCTCGAGCGAGTACCACTTGTTTGGCGAGAATGCGGTCAAGATGTGGGCTGACGCTGCCTATCGTTTCCACGAAAACAATTGGGTGCGCGTCCTGGGCGCTGGAGCGAATCCGCAGGATGTGGTCCCGGAAACCGAAGCGCTGATCGAGTACGGACACGGTTTCCGGTTTTCCAATGCATGCTTCAAAGGCTTGGAGAGCTCCTACCAGGAACATTACCTGTGGTATCGGGGAGCGCAGGTCGACACACTCAACACCACTCAAATCGTTTATCTCCCCGGGGAGTGGACGTGGACGCTGTCAGTCACCGGCTCTCACACACGATTTACCAACGGCGAATCGGATTGGGTTCCATCGGGCTCAACGAAAATCGGATTCCCGCTGGTTCGAAGACTCTCAGGAAATTTACTGTTCGCAGTGGGCGCGGAAAATTTCGCGCAAGTCGATCAGATCGGCCGCCTGTCGGCCCGCACCTATGGCGGCGGCGTGCGTTACCGTTTTGCCGAAAGTCAGGACGCAACCGGCTTTGTCGCCATCCAGGATCGCGAATACGGCCAGAGACAAACCAGCATGGGATTGAGCTATGGGATCCGATTCTAGCTGGCTTCGCGACCTGGGCCTGGCCTGGCTTGTGGCCCGGGCGATTCTGTTTTCTTTGTTCGGAATTCTGCTGCTGGTCGGCTTCATCGTTTTTCGCCGCTGGTACCGCGGACGTTATTTCTCGCGGCTGAACACGCGCACCGTCGCCCTTCGCGAACAATGGGCGGACATTTTGTCGGGAAAAATTCCTGGATCCGCGTGGCGGCTGAAACCTCTCGACTGTCAGATCGTGGAAGACATACTGCTCGACAACATCGAAGTTTGCGACCAAGACCAGCTGCCGCCGTTTCTCGCGTGCCTGCGCAACAGCGGATTGCTCGACCTGCGAATCCGCGAGGCGCGTTCCTCAGGAGGCTGGCGCAGGCGCTCGGCACTGCTTACGCTGGGCCGCACCCGCGCACCTGAAGCCATCCCTGCGCTGGCAGAAGCATTGGCGTCCCCTTCCGAAGAAACCCGCGTGGCGGCCGTTCGCGCGCTTGGCCGCATTTCGTCGGCGAAGGCCGCGTTGCCACTTCTCGAACTTTTCATTTCCGACGAACTCAAGGTCCCCGAGCACACTCTGAAGAATGCTCTGTTGAATTGCTGCCGCGGATCGCCAGGCGTTCTCATCCCTTACCTGAATCTTGCGAACGGGGAGACACGGGAACTGATTGCGCGCATCCTCGGAGAGCTCGCCGACCCCAGCCTGGGCGAGGAGTTGCTGATCCTCGCTGCCGACCCGCTTCCCGAAGTTCGCGCGTCCGCGGCCCGGGCCCTCGCCAAGGTCGATCCGGAAGTTTCCTTCCCGGTGCTTTCAACTTTGGCCGTGGATGCGGAGTGGTTTGTTCGCCTGCGCGCGGTGATCGCCCTGAGTTCTCTCGAACACACCAGCAAGGTACCCGTCCTGCTGCGCGCATTGTGTGATGCAAACCGCCACGTCAGGCAGCGCGCCGCCTGGACGCTCGCCCGCATGCAGCAGGGCAATGAAGAAATTCTGGAAAAAGTCGTGGCCACGCAGGACAACTACGCCCTGCAGGCGTTCCTGTCGGAACTGGAGCGTCACGGGTCTTTGGACGCGGCGCTCGAAGGATTGGGCAAAGTTGCCGACCGCGATCCCGCTGCCTCTGACGTTGAAAGCGTCGCCGCCGTCGTGCGAGATCATTTCGCTGTGCCCGGCAAAGTTGCGGGTGCGGCCGTGGGAAAGCGCTGATGATCCTCTTTCTCCAAATCTCGAACGACAGCTTGTTCATCTTTTACCTCATTTCAAACGTGATCAACCTGGCGCTGCTGGTGGTGGCCAGTTACATGAACACTCTCCATCGCTATCGGCTGGCGAGCCTTCGGCTTGAGGGAATTCGAACCTCTCCCTTTACTCCGCCGATCAGTCTGCTGGTTCCGGCGCGCAACGAGGAGCTGTGCATAGTCGCCAGCGTGCGCTCGCTGCTCCGGCTGGATTACCCGCAACTGGAAGTGATTGTCATCAACGACGCGTCGCAGGACGGCACCATGCGGGAGCTGCGCGAAAATTTTGACTTGCATCACGCCCCTATTCTCCACATTTCCGAAATTGCAACCGCGCCGGTGATTGGGATTTACCGCAGCCTCGAAAATCCGCAGCTGCTGGTGCTGGACAAGCAATCCGCAGGATGCAAGGCCGACGCGATCAACGCGGGAATCAACGCGGCCAGCAGTCCCTACGTTTGCGTGGTGGATGCCGATTCGATTCTGGAGAAAGATTCTCTCTCCCGCATTATGGCCGGCGTCATCTCCGATCCGGAGCGGGTGGTCGCCGTCGGAGGGATTATCCGAATCTTGAATGGATCGGTCGTCGAAGCAGCGGAGCTGAAGGAAGTTCGCCTGCCCCGCACTCATATCGAAATGCTGCAAGTCATTGAGTACCTGCGCGCATTTCTTGTGGGCCGCGAGGCGTGGGCAGCATTCAACCTGCTGCCCATTATTTCAGGAGCCTTCGGCATTTTTCGTCGCGATCTTCTGCTGAAGATCGGCGGCTTTCGGGCTGATGCGGTCGGCGAAGACTTCGACCTGATCGTGCGCCTCCATCGCTATCTCAACGACCTCGGCGTGGATTACCACATCAACTTCATTCCTGACCCCACCTGCTGGACCGAAGCGCCATCAGATTACAAATCCTTGGCGCGCCAACGCGCTCGCTGGCACAAAGGACTTCTCGACACGCTCTGGAAAGCCCGCGACATGCTTTTCCGCACGCGCTACGGGCGCGTCGGCTGGATCATCCTGCCGTATATGTGGCTGTTTGAATGTCTCGCTCCGCTGCTCGAGCTGCTTGGCTACGTCACAATTATTCTGGCGGCCGTGCTGGGCGTGCTGAGCCAGCATTTCTTCATTCAGTTCATGTTGTTCGGATATGCCTTCGCCACGTTGATCTCGGTCGGTTCCGTGCTGCTCGAAGAAATGAATTATCGCCGCTACGGCAGTTGGCGCGAGGTCGCATGGTTGCTGGTGTACTGCCTGTTCGAACATTTCCCTTACCGCCAAATGACCATGATCTGGCGCCTGCAGGGAATCTGGGAGTATCTGCGCGGGGATTTGACCTGGCACCAGGTGAAGCGCACCGGAGCCTCCACCAGCCCCACGCCCTGAGTGCCCCAAATTATTTTTTGCTCCCTGTAATAAACCGCCCTGTCCCACGTCTTTACTGGTGAGAGAACTAAGAGGAGGCGTAACCTGCTAAGCGTATTGGAGGAAGCGGCAATCGCGATTCCGAACGAGCTTGAGCGGGATTTTCGGGCGCACCACGGTCTGGTGTTCGCAACGGCTTACCGGATTACCGGCAATGCCGGGGACGCGGAAGACGTGCTGCAAACCGTTTTCCTGCGCTTGCTGCGCCGCGGCCGCAACGCCGATCCGCTGGAGAAGCCCGAGAGTTACCTGCGCCGGGCAGCGATCAACGCGGCTCTGGATGTAATCCGGTCGAGGCAGGCCGACCAGACCGTTCCGCTGCCCGAAGAGGGTTCGGGAGAGAGTTCGGGGAAAGGTTCGGGAAAAAGCTCGGGCCTGATGCAGACTGCGCCGGCGCAAGCCGATGACTCCGGCCTGCGGCAAGCCCTGAGCCGCGCGATTGCGCAGTTGAAACCGCGGCCGGCCGAGATTTTTGCGCTGCGATTCCTCGAGGGACTCAGTAATCAGGAAATTGCGGAGGCGCTCGGCATCTCGCAGGTGCGGGTGGCCGTGATCGTGCATCGCACCCGCATGCAATTGCGCAAACAGCTTCGTCCGTACCTGAGATAGATCAAGTTAGAAAGACCATCGTAGGAAAGACCATCGTAGGAAAGATCATTGCAGGAAAGATCATCGTAGAAAGACCAAAAGACCATGGGAGAAAAAATCATGAGCGATCATAAATTTGACCGGCTACTTTCTGAAATTCGCAACGAAAAGGTCGACGACCAGTTGGTCTCCCAGGCTGGCGATCGAGTTTGGAGTTCGATCACTGGTTCTTCAGCCGCCGAGCTCGGCGCGCATATGTTGCGGAGCTGTGAAGATTTTCAAACGCTCGTCCCGGCGTATCTGGAAAAGAAACTGCCGGGGGCGCGCAGGTTGCTGTTTGAAGATCACGTGCATCAGTGTGTCGCATGCCGCCACGCCGTGGAGCAGGCCCGCAGCGGCGATAGCGCGTCGCGGCGTCCGGCAGGGCAGCCAGCTTGGGGTATTGTGTTGCACGCGCAGGCAGAGTCGCGAAAGTTTCCAGCATGGCAATGGGCTATGACTGCGGCCGCGGTCGCCGTGGTCGTGGCTGGGGCGCTCGCGCTGGCCAACGGTATTTTTCCTGGGCAGCACGCCGTTCGCGGCGCAGTGCAAAACGTGAACGGCTCGCTTTATGCGGTCTCCGATGAGCAGGTGCGCCTGATTCCAGCGGGCTACCAGATTCGCAATGGAGATGAAATTCGCACGGCCAAGGGTTCGGATGCAGTGGTGCGGCTGCTTGATGGGTCACTGGTGGAGATGGGCGAGCGCTCCGATCTTTCCGTGTCTCGCGAATGGAAAGGAACCACGATCCACCTGGATGGTGGGCGCATTATGGTTCAAGCCGCAAAGCAGCACAACGGGCGCCTTTATGTTGCGACCGACGATTGCCTGGTTTCGGTGAAAGGCACGATCTTTTCCGTCAATCACGGAATCAAGGGTTCGCGCGTGGCGGTGGTGGAAGGCGTGGTTCGGGTGGCTTACGGCGACCAGACTGCCGAGCTGACCGCCGGCGAAGAACAAACTTCCAACTCCAATGTTTCCAAGGTTCCAATCCAGAACGAGATTGCGTGGAGCCGCAATTCCGCGAAATATCTCGCGCTGCTGGGAGATTTTTCCGTTCTGCAAAAACAGATCGAGGCGATTCCGGGGCCTGGGTTGCGCTACAGCTCCGATCTTTTGCCTTACGTTCCGGAGCACACGGTGGTGTATGCCGCGATTCCGAATCTGTCAGCCACGCTGGGCGAAGCCAGCCAGCTGTTTCAGGAGCGGATGCAGCAGAGTCCGGCACTACGAGACTGGTGGAAGCAGCAGCAACGCGGGAACGGCCCAAAGCTTGCCGACGTGGTGGACGAGTTGAAAACCTTCAGCAGCTATCTGGGAGACGAGATCGTATTCACGGTGGCGAAAGAAGGCTCGACTTATTCTTCGCCGGTGGTGCTGGCGAGGGTTAAGCAACCGGGGCTGGAAAGTTTTCTGCAAGGCGAGATCCAGCGGTTCAATTCGGGTGGCGCACAATCGGCGCTGCAGATTGTGCATGATCCTTCGGCGCTGGCGTCGTCGTCTTCGTCGAACCATGCTTTCCTGGTTTACCTCAATGACGACGTGCTGATCGCGAGTCCGGATGGCGCGGAACTGCAGCGGGCGGTTGCGCGGACGCAGCAGCCTGGCGCGAGTCCTTTCGCCGAAACGCCGCTCTACCAGCAGGTGGCACGTGCCTATCAGCAGGGCGCAAGCTGGCTCTTCTGCGCGGACATGGAACAAATTGTGGCGCAGCACGTACAGGATAACAGCGGCGACAAGTTGCCGCCGGGGATAGGGGACGTGCGATATCTGATGATGGAACGCCGCGAAGTTGGAGGCAAGACGGAAAGTCGGGCAGCGCTGACGTTCGGTTCCGATCGAAGTGGGGTTGCGTCGTGGCTGGCAGCACCGGCCAGCATGGGCGGGCTGGAATTTATTTCGCCCAACGCGAGCATGGTGAATTCGGTGGTGATGAAGAATCCGCGAAGCATCGTGGAGGAAATCTTCCAGATCATCGGCGGTGGTGACGCGAACTTCTCCGCGGATCTCGCGAAGTTCGAAGCCAAGGCCGGGGTGAGCGTGCTGGATGACATCACCGCACCGCTGGGCGGCGAGATAACCGTGGCCTTCGATGGTCCGGTGCTGCCTACGCCGCGATGGAAGGCGGTTGTCGAGGTATACGATCCGGCGACTTTGCAGGCGACCATTGGGAAACTGGTTGACAGTTTCAATCGCGAAGCGGCTTCGGCCTCGGGTTCGTCTTCGTCTTCGTCTTCGTCTTCGTCTTCGTCCATCGGCTCGCTGCAACTCACGCAGCAGCAGAGCGGGTCGCAGACTTACTACACCATCCGCCATTCGAATCAGGCGAACTTTGAAGTGGACTACACCTACGAAGACAGCTATCTGATCGCCGGGCCGGACATTGCGACGCTGGCGCAAGCGATCCGGGACCGCCAGTCTGGAAATACGCTGACCCACTCGCCAACCTTCCAGGCGCTGCTGCCGAGCGACGGCTACACAAATTTCTCGGCGATCTTTTATCACAACATCGGACCTGTGATTGGCCCGCTGGTGGATCAAATCAAGACAATGGGAACGCTTACCGCGCAGCAGCAAAAGTCCATCGCCACGCTTCAGGAGAATACCGCGCCGGGCCTGATCTATGTGTATGGCGAGCCACAGCGGATCGTGGTGGCAAGCGATACTGGCTTCATGGGCTTCGACCTGGGTACTCTGATGACGCTGGGCCAGGGCGGCGCGTTTCCTCCGCACATGTTTCTTGGAGGCGCGATGAGCCATCCGAGCTCGACACCTAATCCAACCCAATAGTTTCGACCGAGTGACTTTCGACCCTGTGATTGATGAGCACCGCGACCCAACCCGGAGCAGTAGACGGCATGAGTGAGCAAGCCGCCACTGCTCCGCAAACACCGGTTATTGAGTTGCAAGGGCTTTCTGTCCGGTTCGGCAGCCGCGAAATTTTGAAGAATCTTGTGTGCTCGCTGCGCGGGCGCGCGATTGGACTGCTTGGCCCGAACGGCGCCGGCAAATCCACGCTGATCAATACGCTTCTGGGATTCTACAAACCTTGCTCTGGTTCGGCGCGCGTGCTCGGTTACGACATCCGAACTGAAACGCGAAAAGTGCGCGGCCTGGTCGGCTACATGCCGGAGAATGACGCGCTGATTTCAAAGATGAGCGCGGTTTCGTTTGTGCAGATGATGGCGGAGCTCTCTGGCTTGCCGCCGGCCGCGGCGCTGGAGCGCGCGCATGAAGCGCTGTTCTGCGTGGGACTGGCGGAAGCCCGCTATCGCGAGTTGGGAACCTATTCTCTGGGCATGAAGCAGTTGGCGAAACTTGCGCAGGCGATCGCGCACGGACCCAAGCTGCTGATTCTTGACGAACCGACCAACGGTCTCGATCCTTCGGCGCGGCAACGCATGATTCGCATGATCCGCGATATTCGCGACAGCAAGCAACTGCAGATCGTGCTCTGCTCGCACTTGTTGCGCGATGTGGAAGACACGTGCGAAGAGGTGTTGATTTTGAACCACGGACGAATCGCACACTACTCGAACCTGGAAGAAGAACGCAAGGCGAACAAGAGATTTCTGGAACTTGAAACTTACGGCGCCAATGGGGATTTCACGGAAGCGATCGAGAAGCTGGGGTGCGAGTGCGCCGTGTCGGCGAACCGGCTGAAGATGATTCTCGCCGACGGCGTCGAGGTGCGCGACATTTATCGCATTGCAGCGGAACGCGATGTGCGGATTCGCCGG
Organism: uncultured Acidobacteriaceae bacterium; assembly: GCA_963719575.1. GTDB lineage: Bacteria > Acidobacteriota > Terriglobia > Terriglobales > Acidobacteriaceae > Sulfotelmatobacter. Next base: position 74,969 of record CAVRCN010000008.1, on the reverse strand, counting down.
CTCAATTTCCGGCGCGACACGCTGGAAGACATTTTCCTGAAGGCGATGGAAAGTTGAGATGGAAAGCTGATATGTCGCACTCGCCCCTGACACCGAGCCCTCTGGAGAATCGCCTTGGCCGTTTATAGACGCACCTACACGTCGTATGCGGGGGCGCTCACGCCGGCGTGGTCCCGCTTTCTGGTGCTGTTTCGCTATTCGAGGAGAAGCCTGTTTCGCTCGAAGCTGCAGACGGCACTTTTCGTGTTGTGCTTTTTTTATCCGCTGGCGTGCCTGCTTATCATTTACCTCTCTCACAGGTTGACTCTTCCTGAGAGTCTGGGCAGTGGCCCGTTCGTCAAGATCGACAACGAATTCTTTTTCTATTTCATGACCGTGCAGGGTGTGCTGGCATTTGTGTTGACCGCGTTCACCGGCCCGGGCCTGATTTCGCCGGACCTGGCCAATGGGGCGCTGCCGCTTTACTTCTGCCGGCCGTTCTCGCGCGCCGAGTACGTGGTGGGCAAAGCGTCCGTGCTGGCAATCTTGCTTTCGCAGATTACATGGATTCCAGGCCTGGTTCTGTTTGCAGTGCAGGCCAGCCAGGCCGGGGCGGCATGGACCTGGAGTCATCTTTGGATTGCGGGAAGCCTTTTGCTTTCTTCCTGGATCTGGATCGCGATGCTGTCGCTGCTCGCCATGGCGCTGTCGGCGTGGGTACGGTGGAGAATTGTTGCGGGGGCTTTGCTGCTTGCGGTTTTATTTTTTGGAGCCGGGTTCGCGCAAGCGATCAATGCCGTGATGCGCACGCAGTCGGGTCACTTCCTTAATTTGTTCTATCTGGTTTCTACGGTTTGGACTTCGCTGTTTCGCATCGAGAGCGACCGCGCTATTTCGTCCGGGGCAGCGTGGATTGCGTTGCTTACCTACTGCGGAGCCTGCCTGGCGCTGCTGGTTCGAAAAGTGCAAGCCTATGAGGTGGTCGATTGAGTTTTGACCATGAGCTTGGACAGTGAGTTTTTAACCAATGAATGACCGCATCATTTTCGAGGACATCTCGAAGTTTTATGGCGAGATTCTTGGCGTGAACCGAGTGAATCTGTCGATTCCTCCTGGCGTGACCAGCCTGGTGGGGCCCAATGGTTCGGGAAAAACTACGCTGATGAATTTAATGACGGGGTTGGTGCGTCCCACGCGGGGGCGAATCCAGGTTCTGGGACTCCGCCCGGACGAACCGGAGAAACTTTTCAGGATTCTTGGTTACAGCACGCAGTTCGATGCCTTTCCCAAAGGGCTGACGGGATTTCAATTTGTTTATTCCTATCTTCTCCTCGCAGGCAACGACTCGCAAACGGCGACGCAGCTGGCGTGGAGAGCCATTGATCGCGTGAATCTTCGGGATGCGGCGGCGCGCAACGTGGGTGGTTACAGCAAGGGGATGCGGCAGCGCATCCGGCTGGCGCAGGCGTTGTGCCACAACCCGCGAGTGCTGGTGCTGGATGAACCGCTAAATGGGCTTGACCCGCTGGCTCGCGCCGAGATGATCGCACTGTTTCGCGCGGCGGCGTCGGACGGATGTTACGTGATTATTTCCAGCCACATTCTTCATGAAGTGGATGCGATATCGGATCAGGTCATTTTGTTGAGCAACGGGTATGTGGTGGCGGAGGGGCAAATCCAGGGAGTGCGCAATGAAATTCGCGAGCATCCGGCGCAGATTTTGATTCGCTGCAATCACCCGCGAGATCTGGCGTCGAAGATGATGGAATCGGAGCACACCATCGAAGTGCGCATCCATAACGACGAGCACGGGTTGTTGATCAAGACCAAGGATGCAGACCGGTTCTATCTGATGCTGAATCACATCGCGTTGAATGGGATTGAAATTGAATCGGTCGCGCCCGCCGACGACGATGTGAATTCGGTTTACGAATACCTGATTGGCAACAACGAGGAGACGCGATGAGCCAACTCACGTTGACCCAACTGTGGTGGGCGCAGATCAAGGCCATCATCCGCCTGGAAATGAAGAAGACATTTTTTGCGCGGCGCGGGCTGTGGATTTACATTCTCGCGCTGCTGCCGATTCTGCTGTTCGTCGGACATGCGGTCATCGTTTCGCACGAGCGGGGGCAAACTCTCGAAATCGCGCGCCAGGGCGATAAAAAATTGACTTACCAGGAACTGCTCGCGGTGAAGACGGGCATGACGACGCCGGAAGTGGTCGCTCTGCTGGGGAAGGCACCGCAGCGTTTTCATTGGAACCAGCGAAAGCTGATTCGAGTTACGAGCGCCGTGAGCGGCACGGGCGGCGCCGGCACGCCGGTGAACCTGACTTCTGCATACAACCGGAACAGCATCTATGCCGACGGGACGAGTTTCACGAGTGATGGTCTGGACGGCGAAGGTTACGCGTATTCGTCGAACCTGCTGACTGCGAACCGGATACTGAATGGCATCCAGTTCGACTTTGGTCCGGTGAATGAACCCGATGCTGTTTATGGCGACGGCAAACCGATTAGCCTGCCGGCAGGCCAGTTCGCGACATTGCAATTGCTGGCTGCTGGAGTCTACGGGCCGGTGTTGGGTCAGGCGATCACGGTGACTTATACCGACGGTTCCACCAGCACGTTCACGCAAAACTTCAGCGACTGGTGCGGCTGCGTTCCGAATCCCGGGGAGCAGCCGGGAGAATTGCTGGCTGTAGTGATGCCTTATCGCGATTCGCGCGATGGCAAGCTGGATAAACAGGAATCGTATTTGTACGGCTACAGCTTCGCTCTCAACCACGCCAAGACTGTGCAAAGCCTTACGCTGCCCGACAATCACAACGTGGTTGTTTTGGCGGCCACTCTGACGAGGCAGGGCCAGGGCACGCAGGTGAGCGCCGCCGGGCCTTCCTTTGTGGAGATTCCACACGAGAACTACACGTATTCCGATGGCGTGAACACTCTGCAGGTCGGCCTTGCGGACGGAAAAGTGGTCAGCATCAATGTTCAGCAAGGGTACAACCTGCCTGAAGACGCCGTGATTTACGCCGGGGTGTTTCAGTTTTTCTATTTGCGGCTGGCGATTTTTTTCGGGTGCCTGGGAATCTTCATGAACTTGTTCCGCGGGGAAATTCTCGACAAGAGCCTGCATTTTTATTTTCTCGCGCCGGTCCGCCGCGACGTGCTGATGGTGGGAAAGTTCATGGCTGGATTGCTGGCGACCTGCATCATTTTCATTACCAGCGAGTTGGTGCAGTTCGCCGTCTTCACGGGGCAGTTCAGCCCGAATGTGCGGGATCTCTACCTCTATCAAAATCACGGCCTGGCGAATGCCGCAGCGTATCTGGGGGTTACGGCGCTGGCGTGCCTCGGGTACGGGGCTTTCTTTCTGGCGGCGGGAATGTTGTTCAAGAATCCGATTCTGCCGGCGGCTGCGATTTTGGTTTGGGAGACGGCGAATCCGTTTCTGCCGGCGCTGCTCAAAAAGTTCAGCGTCATTTATTATCTGAAATCGCTCTGCCCGGTGGAAATTCCCAGCCCTCCCGGCATGCCGCCACTGCTGTCACTGCTGGTTTCCAATCCTGATCCGGTTTCTACGGCCGCCGCGATTCTGGGCATCGTGATTGTTTCGTTGCTGGTCTTGTACGTCTCGGGGTTTCAAGTGCGGCGGATGGAAATCAATTACACGAGCGAGTAGGGCGGGCGTTTCCGAAAAGTATCAGCTCAGCGGCGCTGAACGAAGTCGAACACTTTCGACTACGCGATAGCACGCACCGGCCCGACATGACGCTTGACCGAGTTGGGCAGAAGGAAATCCTGTCGGACTCGGATCATTGGATTCGGATCATCGAATTCGAATCATTGAATTCGGATCATTGAATTCGGATCACCGAAGTTTCGAATCATTGAATTGAGCTGGCTGCGTTCGAGAATACGTTGTTCGCGTTGCTCCCGATCAGGCGGATCGTACCAACCACCAACACCAGGATTACGGCGAGCATCACCGCATACTCGGCGATATCCTGGCCCTGCTCCTCGCGCCATAGTTTTCGAAGAAGACATTTCATCCTGCACCTCCATCTGAGCCGGATTGTACTCGACTGGACAACACATGCGAAGCGAGAAATATTTCGATGAGTGACCGTTGTACTCCTAACTTCTCTTTGAGGCAAATGCATCATTGGCCATTGGATGACTTCCCTGTCATGATTGCTTGAGCATCTTAAGTCGCGATTAAGTGGGCGCGCGGTCCGCAGATTCAGGGGGGCTTTATGCGTACGGCATTGATCATCGGCGGGGACTGGTATTGCTGGTGGTTTGCGCGTTGCTCGTCCGCTGGGTCGGCGGGGCAGGCGCAACTAGAATCGCAATCGGGCTGTTCATTCCGCTGTGGCTGATTATCGCAGCGGTCGATCTGTGGTTCGGAGTCGCTCGCGCCGGCTACTCGGTCGCGGAAGAGTTGCCGGTCTTCGCCGTGATCTCTCTCGTACCGGTGCTCGCCGCGGTATGGCTGTGGTGGCGGTACGCGTGAATAACTAATTTCCGCCGTGAGCGCCCAATAGGACCCTCTTGATGATCGACCGCAGAGAATTTATGAAAGTCAGTGCACTGGCGTCCGCCGGCAGCGTGCTCAGCCGGAGGGGCGCTTCAGCGCAGTTGGGACCATCCCAAGTTGCCATTCGCACGCTTGCTGCGGACAACCTGAAGACGCGGCTTGCAACCCGAGAATTGTTAAGCGGACTGCGTATGCTGGGCGCGGCAACTGAAGTGAAACTAACCAGTGACGCCGACGTTGCCGGCGCAACGCTACTTACGCTCGATCTCGACCCCTTACGCTTCAAGGGAAACCAAGATTATGAAATCTCTGCATCAGGCAATGGCGCTATTTTTCGCGCATCCAGCGAGCAGGCGCTCCTCTATGCAGTCTTCGATTTCCTGGAGCGGCAAGGCGTGGTCTTCGGTGTGAATGGCGCGACATTGCCCGTTGATCGCCCGCCAGGATTGCGTTTACCAGAGCCAGGCCAGCCCTGGAGCGCTTCTCCGTCCTTTGCCACGCGTGGACTCCTGCCGTGGCCGGATTTCCTGAATTGCATCAGCGTCTACAACGAGGAAGATTTCAAGGCGTATCTCGCGGCCATGTTGCGCATGCGCTTCAATACGTTCGGCATGCACGTTTATACGCAAAATGATCCCGGCCCTTTAGCCGAGTCCTACCTTTCATTTGACTTTGCCGGAAGCGGTCACAGGTCCGCCCTCGAAGACACGACGATGACCAGCTGGGGATATCTGCCGCAGCGCACGTCGGCCTTCAAGATGGGTGCAGCACAATTCTTCGATACAGAAACCTTCGGGTCCGATGCCACGCGCACCAGCGCCGATACCTGGGACATTGCCAGCCGCACGACTGCAATGTTGCGCACGGCTTTCGATTTTGCCGGAGAGCTGGGCATCCGCACTGGTATTGGCTTTGAGCCCTACCAGAACCCGGCGGAAATTGTTCGCGCGCTGCCGCCGGAAGCGCTCTCGCATCCCGGCGGTTTTATCGAGTCGAATACCGCGCGTGACCTTCTAGATCGTCGGCTCGGCGATTTGCTGGAACGTTACCCCATGGTCGATCACGTGTGGCTCTGGCAGGATGAAAACGCAAACTGGGAGAGCCGCTCCAAGAACGTACCGCTTTCGATTACGCCGTTTGCGCAGGCCCATGATTTTCTGAGGCGGCACGCGCCCAACAAGCGGCTGGTGCTCGCCGGTTGGGGCGGAGTGACGCGCCATTTCGAATCCCTGCACCAGCGCCTGCCGGAAGACATAATTTTCGCTGCGTTGAGCGACTCGCTGGGATGGGATCCTATCAACGAAGCGTTCGGTAAGTTGGGGAGCCGAGAGCGCTGGCCCATCCCGTGGATCGAAGATGACCCTTCGATGTGGTTCCCGCAATTTCGAGCCAGCCGCTTTCAGACAGACATCAAGCGCGCCGAGGATTTCGGCTGCCAGGGTATGTTGGGCATTCACTGGCGCCAGCGCATCATTGACCCGACCGCAACTTACCTGGCCCGCGCCAGTTGGAACCGCCAGCTCTCAGCGTCCGCCCATTACCACAATTTTTGCGCCGCACAGGCTTCGGGCGAGCGCGCCGCGGAGCTGGCGAGTCTCTTCGACGACTGCGACAGTGGCCGTGCGATCTCGTCGACGTTTCTCGGCAGCTACGATAAATCTGGATTCGCGAATCGAGTGGAAATCGCAGGCGATTACAGCGAAGCCTTCGACTATGCGGATACCGAACCTGATGTCGCCGCTCTCACCCGGCAGCGTGTCATGGCCGAAAAATTCCGCCAGCTCGCATCCCGGGCCACCTCAGCCCTGGAGCGCGATCGTCTCGGCTATTTCGCAGGCTTTGTCGCTTTTATGGTGCCGTATTGCGACGCTTATGAAACCGCCCACAAGCTTGATGCGGTGCTCAAACGCGCAGTGGACCTGAGGGCCGCAGGCAAGCCGGATGCCGCGCGCGCGGAGGTGATGCAACGCGGGGTTCCACTCTGGCTTGCGCTGGCTCCGATGGTGCGCAATGCCATGATTGAATACCAGGCGGTCATTGCCACGCGCAACGATCTGGGCCAACTCGCGTCGATGCAAAACAAGTTCGTTCGAATTGCGCTGGAGCGCCTGCGGCTATCCATTAAAGAATTTGTGAATGAACTGCCTGCCGAGATGGACCAAGCCTATGCAGCGGCGGTCTCACCGGAAGCCGCGAATTCGCCTCGAGTTTTCGTCCCCACGCGACCGTCACTTCTCAAAGCCGGGGAGTCAGTTCGGATCTTCATCATCGCGCCCGGGATCGTCGCGGCCGGGTTGGAAGGAATCGCTGAAGTCAACCTGCTCACCCGACGCCAAAACACGCAGGGATGGCGAACTCACCCTGCCGTCCACGCAGGACGCAGCGTCCATACCGCGCAGCTGGGACCTTTTCAGAAGGACGACGACGCCATCGAATACTACGCAACTGCGGCAAATAGCTCGCAGCTATTCTGCGATCCGCCGCAGGCGCCGTTGAACGTGTACACACTGAAAGTGCTGGCGTAATCCTAACCCTGCCCGGCACTCGGCAGATGGTAGCTAACCTCTCTTCGCCGGGAGCGCAGGATCGAAGCTGATATTCAATGCGGTCAAGCCGCGCAGGCCGGCATTCTCTCGCCAATTCAGCGTCTTATCAAGCAAGGCCGGGCTCGCAAGCCGCCGCAGAAGCTTATTGAAAGCGATTTGGCCCTCGATCCGCGCTAAAGGAGCGCCGAAACAGAAATGAGCCGCCCAGCCAAACGCCAGATGCCGGTTGTCCGGACGAAGCAAATCCAGACGGTCGGGGCTGGGGAATCGACTTGGATCGCGATTCGCGGCGGCGAGAACCGCCACTACCCTCGCATCCTTTCGGATGGTCTTGCCACCCAGCTGCATGTCGGCGGGTGCAATTCGTGCGGTGTGTTGCACGGGCGACTCGAAGCGCAGCAACTCCTCAACCGCGGAGCCGATGATCTCGGGATGATCACGTAGCTGTTGGAAGTTCCCGGGGTCGCGAAGCAGTGTCAGAAATCCGCTCGCGATCAGGTTTGTAGTGGTCTCGTGGCCACCGATCAACGTGATAATCGTATTTGCGATGACTTCATCATCGGAAAGGCGGTGGCCGTCAACCTGTGCGGTCATGAGCGAGCTAATCAGGCCGCTGGTTGGGCGCCTGCGCTGCTCCTGCATTCTTGCGGCAACGTAGTTCTTCAGATCTTCAAGGCTTCGCACGATCTCTGCCACGCGATCAGGATGGTGTTGAAAATTTCCCAGCACTTCCGCCAAGTCGATCACCCACGCGTGGAGCTGCTCATGATCTTCGATGGGCACACCCAGCAGCTTCGCCGTAACGATCGCAGGTAAACGGTTGGCAAAGTCAGCGATCATGTCCATGCGTCCAGATTCGATAACGTTGTCGATCAGTTCGTCGGCGATGGACTCGATCTCCGCGCGCAGCTCCTCTACCCTTCGCGGCGTGAATGCCGCCGCGCAAATGCCGCGCAGACGGGCGTGCGTGGCGCCATCCATAAACATCATCTGCTGCAGCATGACTTCGGCAAAAGGCTTCATTAACGCGAGCCCAAGCTGATCCAGATAAGCCAGCGGGGGCGTGCGGTCCGCCGAAAAATCCTTCAGCACGGTTACGACTTCCGCGTAGCTGGTCACCACCCAGGCATGCATGTAGGGGTCCCAGTGCACGGGACTACGCTCGCGCAAGGTACGATACAGCGCGTGCGGATCCGCTAACACATCTGGGTTGAGTAGCCGGAGAAGACTTTGGTTCTCGTCGTTCGCGGCTGCTTCTTCATGACTCATTGAGTAAGTGGCGTCGATCTGGATGCGCTGACTTCCGTCGCCTTCACTTTTCGTCAGTCGCAGATTCGAGGTTAGAAACAATGGCGTCCACTACGTTACGCACGTTTGGCACTTTTAGTAAGTCGTGGCGATGCCCATCCAGGTACTGTATATGCAAGTTGTGCGGAGCGACGACGGACTGCCATCCGGGACTCAAGTCCAAATGAGGGGCGCGATCAGAAGCCAGGAGCAGAAGCACCTTTCCTTCGTAGTTCTCCGGCTGATACGCAAGCACCGCTGCCCTTACCATTTTCTGAGCCACGGCAATCTCGGATCTCGCGGGCGTGGATGCAGGTTCGGCGCGTTTGAACAGATGCTCACGAAAGTAGGCAAGGCTCATTCGCGGGCCCAACCGCGTAACTCTTTTCAAAGCGTAACCCGGGTAGCTCAGCTTACTCGTAAGCGAGCCGTGTGACTCGAGGTGTGCGAGGTTTGGCGCATCCAACAGCACAAGCAGCGAGACCTCGTGTCCAGCAGCCCGCAGTTGGGACGCGATTTCGTAGGCCAGGACGCCACCGGCACAAAAACCACCGAGGGTATAGGGGCCTTTAGGTTGCGCCGCCAGAATCTTGCGCAGCAGGCACGCGGCAATGCTGTGCAGAGTGGGCACTTCGCCCAGTGACGCGAAATCCTCGGCAGTAAGCACGACAAAGTGGAATGGGTGATCGTCTCCCATTACCTTTGCCAGGCTCCAGCTTAAATAGTGAACCCAGAAAATTCTGTTGTAATTTCCATTGGAGCGCGCGGCAAGGACTCCGGATTGCACCGGCTTGGCTTTCGCCACTCTCCGCGTGAGCTGTGCCTGCTGGCGAACTGTGGGACTTTGCACCAGCTCGGCAATCGGGACATTCTGTCCGAACTCCGCGACAATGCGCTGCTGTAGAACAGCCATCAACTCCGGGTTGCCGCCCAGAGCAAAGAAATTGTCGTCAAGTTTTACATTCTTTCGCCCCAGCAGGTGCGCCCAAATCACGCCCAGGCGCTGTTGCCTCAGCATCGTCTCCACCAGCAAGGCGAGACGCTCAACGGTGGGTGCTTCAAAAAGTTGTCGCAATGCCAGATCCACCCCAAATACATTTTGCAGGCGCATCAAAAGCTGCATGCCCAGAAGGGAATGTCCCCCCGCCAGGAAAAAGTTGTCATCTACACGAAGTGAATCGTTCTTGAGAAGCTGCCGCGCCATGGTCAGCAACTCTGCCTCGATCGGCGTAGAGGACGCGCCAGCGGCGGTTCTTTCGAGTAGATTCGCGTCCGTTGGCGGCGGCAGCGTCGTCAGATCAAGTTTCCCATTGGCCGATAACGGGAGCGCATGCAATCGCACGAAGATGGCTGGAACCATGTAGTCGGGCAAGCTGGCGAGCAAGTGTGTCTGGAGTTCCTGCACGGTCGGAATACGAGCGTTCTGCTTCGGGAGAACGTACGCCACAAGTTCGCTCTCTCCGGCGTCCGAGGTGCTGGTGATCGCCGTGGCGAAATCAACGCTTGGGTGGAGAGTGAGAACACTGGCGATCTCATCGAGTTCTACACGCTGTCCGCGGATTTTCGTTTGCCGGTCGAGGCGTCCGCGAAATTCAATCTCTCCGTCTGGCCCTCGCACGCCGCGATCGCCCGTGCGATACATGCGAGCTCCCGGTGCCTCCGCGAAAGGATCGGGAAGAAAGCTTCGTCCGGTAAGCTCAGGCAGATTGCGATACCCACGCCCTACCCCGCAGCCGCCAATATAAATCTCGCCGACGCTGCCATCCGGAACCTGCTCGGCGCGTTCGTTCAACAGATAGACACTGGTGCCGTTGATCGGACGACCAATGGGTGGTGCGCCGCGCGACCCCGGCTTGACCACAGAGGATGTGGCAACCACAGTGCATTCCGTGGGGCCATAGTTATTGACCACGTCGAAGGGAAGCCGGCCGGCTGGAGCGTGGGGCAGCACATCCCCACCGGTAAGCAGAAGGCGCAATGCCGTCGTGGCCGGCCATTCCATCGCCATCATGGCCGCGGCATGGACGGTCGGAACGTAGGCGATCGTTACCCGCTCGCGAATCATCCATTGCTGCATCAAGTCCGGCGACGAGCGCACTGCGTCATCTGCGAGGCACACGGTCGCCCCCGCGGCAAGATTCGGCCAAAGTTCCCACACCGCCGCATCAAATCCAAGACCGGCAAGATGACTCGCGCGATCTCGTCGCGTCACGTGAAAAGCTTCCTGGTGCCAACGAGCGAGATGAGAGAGATTGGCATGCGTAATCTCAACCCCTTTGGGAACGCCAGTCGACCCCGAGGTGTAGATCACGTAGGCAAGGCTTTCCCCTGGGATGGGTTTGGGAACTACAGGAGGAGCGGCAGCGATCGCCGCGGCATCACGACAAGGATCAATACCCCGCGCTTTCACTTGCAGTCGATCCAGAAGTGCGGCTCGGGCCACCAGAACCTTTGCTCCCGAGTCGTTCACAGCGTAGCGTAAGCGCGCATCCGGCCACGCGGAATCGAGCGGCACGTATGCAGCGCCAGCCCGCATGATGCCGAGCGCAGCAACAATCCAGTCGAACGACCGTTCCATGCAGATGGCCACGGTGTCGCCCGCCGCAACACCAACCCGCATCAGATGTCCCGCAAACTGATCCGCCCCGCGATCAAGCTCTTCGTAACTCAGCTCTCGATCACTTTGAAATAAAGCGGGGAAATGCGGGGATGAGGTGCGCTGCGCCGAAATCTGATCAGGAACAGGACAAACATCCCGCATGCGTATCCTTTTCTTAAGCTTAGGACGAAAAAGGGGAAGAGCGCTACTTGCCAAAGTAGTAGTGGGAGGGCGCCTGATAGAAATTATTGGCTCTTTCTGTGGGCAAGGCAAGGCGAAAATTGCTGCACGGTCATACCGGTACCTTAATGTAGCGTTTTCAGGTGTTTGGATGATGGTATCGCTGCCCGAAATCGGCAAATCCACGGACAAATGCGCTCGAAAGAGGGGGATTTCGCGTGAATTTGTGGTTTTTCAACGTACAAATGCGACGAAAAGCATGGGAGAGCGTTCATTTTTGATGAAAAGCTGGTTGCGCGGCGGCTCTGATTTTCGGCGTCAGTAATTTCCAAGCGTAAGAAAACAAGAGAGTAAACCACGCTGGTTTCGCGTTTGGATGGGTATAATCGCGAACAAAGCCGAAAAACTCGTGCAATTTTTTCTTCTCACGATTCTCTCTACGTTCTTCATTGCGTTCTGCGGCGCCCACGCCGTGGCGGCGCAGGCTGTTCAGAATGCCAGTGCCGGTCCAGTGACAAGGCAGCAGCCCCGAGGATTGGAGGGCGATGCGATTTGTTCGCGGCCCAAGGCTGGCAGCGAGATTCCGGAACCCGCAAATCTCACGAGCAAGAACGGACAGCTCATCGTCGATCTGGTTTTCCGCAACGAAACCGATGAGCATGGACGCACTCGGTACTGTTATCTATATGACGGCACTATCGAGTCTCCGACGCTGCGCCTCAATCCGGGAGACCTGCTTGTTCTTCGATTGAAGAATGAACTGGGGCCCATGGCGCCTGCGCGGCCGGACCCTCCGGTGGATCGTTCAAAATCCGCCTCCACGACGAAGCGCGGTTCGATGCCGATGACTTCCTCGCCGGCAAGCATCCCCGATCCGTGCGGGAATGTGGCAATGAATGCGACGTCGACCAACTTACATTTTCACGGCCTCACGATTCCGCCGGTGTGTCATCAGGATGACGTGTTGCACACTTCTATTGAGGCGGGCGCGGCCAGCTTCGAATACCGCACACGCATTCCGCAGGACCAGCCGCCCGGGTTGTATTGGTATCATCCGCATCTGCACGGCTTCACGCGGGCGCAAGTAGTGGGCGGCGCTTCGGGAGCGCTCATAGTCGAGGGCATCGAACAGAAGAACAAACAGGTGGCCGGATTGCCCGAGCGAGTAATTGTGATCCGCGACGAAGACCTGTTGAATCCGGGCGCTGCGCCGTCTGGAAATGCCCAGAAAGCTCCATCGGTTTTGCTCGACAGGGACGGAGATGCCCGCAACACCGGAGATGGATCGGGAATCCCGGCGAAGGATCTGTCGCTGAATTTTGTTTCGGTGCCGTATCCCGAGTACCCGCCCGCCACAATCCGGATGCGTCCCCTGGAGCGGCAGTTCTGGCGCGTGGTGAATGCTTGTTCGATCACGTACTTGAATTTGCAGGTGCTGTTTGAAGGCAAGCCGCAGGCGTTGGGCATTGCGGGCGTGGACGGCGCTCCCGTGAACGACAACGGTTCAGGCGGCGACTATGTGCTGTGGCAAAACCATCTTGGGGTTCCACCCGGGGGCAGAACCGAATTCATTGTGACTGCGCCGGCGCAGGGCACTGCGGCAACTCTTATTACCCGCAGTGTGAATACTGGTCCCGACGGCGAAAATGATCCGACCCGCACGTTGGCGAACATTGTCAGCTCGCCAGATGCGCCCGAGCCGTCGTTTTTCCTGCCGGCTTCGGCCGCTTCCGCAAGCGTTTCCCCAACCAGCGTTTCCCCAACCAAGGTTTCGCGCCTGCCGTGGCTGGGAAAGGTAACGCCCATCCGAACCCGCACACTTTATTTCTCGGAACAAGCCCACAACCCCGGCGATCCCAAGAGCCCCACGGATTTTTATTTGACCGTCGAAGGCCAGAAACCGGCGCTGTTTGATCCGGGGTCTGGGGTTCCGAATATCGTGGTGCATCAGGGAGACGTGGAGGATTGGATCATCGAAAACCGTTCGCAGGAGCTGCACGATTTTCACATTCATCAGGTTCATTTCCTGATGCTCGAATGGTTTGGCATCCCGATCAACGAACCGTTTCTGCGCGACACGATCCCGGTACCTTTCTGGGATGGGAAGACTCCCCGGTATCCAACAGTGCGGCTGCGGATGGATTTTCGCGATCCGAACGCAGTTGGCGTTTTCCCATTTCACTGCCATCTACTGGAACACGAGGATGGCGGGATGATGGGATTGATCCGGGTGGAACCGGCCGATGTGAACTCCGCTCACCCCTGATAGGAATTGACTCCCAGTTGCGATCCGGCTGAAATCCGCGACAATCCAAGGTTGCAAATTTTTGCGGTCACTGCCCCACGCCCCCATCGGGTTTTCATGTTGCAGCTATGTGAATTTTATGTTTCAGGAACGATAGCAACGGAGTATAAGGATTGGCACCGAGTTGCGATCAATCCCCGGCTTGCCTTGCCCAGAGCCGGATTCGCGGCTTCGGCGGTCGTCACCTCACAGTCTCAGCAAATAGTCTGACCAAGGAGAGCGTATGAATAAGAACTTTCACCGGATGGCAGGATTGCTAGTGGTTGCCAGCCTGGCGGTCGCCGTTCCTGAGGCCACCGCCGGCGATGCCGCAGCCCGGCTTGTAACCAAGACGCCGATTAAACATGTGGTGATTATTTTCCAGGAGAACGTATCGTTCGATCACTACTTCGGGACCTATCCGAGCGCAAAAAATCCGGCGGGGGAAACACGGTTTATCGCGCGCCCGAACAGTCCGTCAGTGAACGGACTCAATCGCGGGCTGGTTAACCGGAACCCGAATGGCACGAGCTCGCAACCGTTCCGTCTCGATCCCAGCCAGAACTATACGTGCGATCAGAACCACGACTACACCCCAGAGCAGCAGGCCTTCGATGCCGGGCTTATGGACAAGTTTCCGCAATTCACCGGAAAAGCGTGCAGCAGCTCTACCTATCCTTCGCTGGCGCAATACGGCACCAGCGTGGTGATGGGGTATTACGACGGCAACACCATTACCGCGCTTTGGAATTACGCTCAGTACTTTGCCATGAGCGATAACTTCCACGGTTCGACTTTTGGTCCGTCCGCGGTTGGCGCTATCAATCTGGCTTCAGGCATGACGGGGGGCATTGATTTGAGGGCGGATGACGCCTACGGAGATCTGGCTTACGATGTCGTGAACAACACCGTGATCGGCGACCCTGACCCCTGGTATGAAGATTGTATTAGCTACGATCACGTTGCGTTGGGCGGTAAGAACATCGGCGACTTGCTCAATGCGAAAGGTGTTACGTGGGGCTGGTTTCAGGGGGGATTTACACCTTCAGCGCCGTATAGCCCAGGAAATCCGGCGCAGTGCAACACCACGACCAACCGGCTGGATGGCACAGCGGAAACCGCGTATGCCGGCTATCACAACCCGTTTCAGTTTTATGCCACTACGAGCAACCCCCATCACATTGCTCCTGCGAGTGTGGCCGAGGTTGGAAACAACGGGCCCGCGAATCACATTTACGACCTGTCCTATTTCTGGCAGGCTGCGGCTGCGGGTAACCTGCCTGCGGTGACTTTTCTCAAAGCAGCGCGCGCCCAGGATGGTCACCCGGCCAACTCTTCTCCGTTGGATGAGCAGTTTTGGCTGGTCAACACCATCAATCAGCTGCAGCAATTGCCAGAGTGGAACGAGACCGCCGTTTTCATTGCCTGGGACGACTCTGACGGATGGTACGACCACGTGATTGGACCGATATTGAATCAATCGGTCACCAGCGATGACGCGTTGAGCGGCGCGGGAGCTTGCGGCGCAGGCCCCGACTCGCTGGCCGGCGTTCAAGGGCGATGTGGATATGGTCCGCGGCTGCCGTTCGTCGTGGTCTCGCAGTATGCAAGAGAAAACTTTGTGGGCGGCACGGTGCTTGATCAGAGTTCGATCACGCGCTTCATCGAGGACAATTGGGGGCTGGGGCGCATCGGGACAGGGTCGTTCGATGCGATTGCGGGAGATGTCGGCACTCTGCTCGACTTCACTCAACAGCGCAACGTTCTGCTCATCCTGGACCCTTCGACCGGTCAGATCACGTCAGTTACAGAGTGAGGACCGCAAGAATTCGGGTTGGTCCGCGGGTCGCGGGCCAACCCGTTTTCTTGGGGTTATCCAACTGGCGAGAAACGGCTCTTTATTCTCGGCGCAGCGTTTCAGCGGGATCTTGAAGAGCGGCCCGGCGTGCAGGTAAAGTGATCGCCAAAAATGCTGGCCCGAGCAGCAGCAAGGCAGAACCCAGCAAGACCGACAGCGAGGTAGCATGCGCGCCGTAGAATCGCGCACGAAAGCTATACCCAGTCGCGACCGCACAAGCCAATCCCAGGATCGCACCCGTCATAAGCCAGCGACCTTCTTCATAGAGCAGCAACCGTACGACTTTTTCTCGCGGAGATCCAAGCGCCAAACGTATGCCGATTTCCTTTTCGCGCAGCGAGACCTCGTAGGCCAGCAGACCGTACACACCGAGTATTGAAAGAAAGAGAGCGACCGCGCCGAATGATGTGGCCACCTGCATCAGGAATACACGTTCAGAGACCTCGCTCGACATTTCTTCAGACATGGTTTCGAACCCGAAGATGGTCACTTCCGGAAACTTGGTCTTGAGCTTTACCCGGGCTGCATTTTTTAGAAGGCCAGGGTCGCCGGTCACATTCAGAATGAATCTGGCAAAGCCACTCGGGTTTTCCGCGCGTGGAATGTACAAGTCCGGTCCCGGCTGGGAAACAAGATCGTAATTGTGCACATTGCCCACGACACCAACCACCGTGGCCCAACTCTCGCCCTCGGGGGTGTGGATTTCTCCAGTGTGCACACGATGTCCCAAGGCGCTTTGTCCAGGCCATTCTCGCGCAGCCAACGCCTGGTTGACGATCGCGACATGGCTGCGGCCATCGTCTGCCGCGTTGAAGTC
Organism: uncultured Acidobacteriaceae bacterium; assembly: GCA_963719575.1. Classification (GTDB taxonomy): domain Bacteria; phylum Acidobacteriota; class Terriglobia; order Terriglobales; family Acidobacteriaceae; genus Sulfotelmatobacter. The sequence goes on along the minus strand of CAVRCN010000008.1, from coordinate 58,874 downwards.
GCGGCCTCCCAGCAAGGATTGCCCGATGGTTGAGAAGTAGTTCGGGCTGATGGCATAAGAGTTGGGATTGATATTGACTTGCTGCTTGCATGGTTCCGGATGTACATCGGCGCAGAAGTCGTAACGGTTGATTGCGTGGCCGAGCGGCTGATGATCGGTGAAAGCAACGGAGACCACGCCTGGGAGTTGGCGCAGGCTCGCGCGGATCTGGCTCAACTTCAATTCATAGAGCCGAGCTTGTTCCTTCGTCGAATTGTCAGAGTTGAGCTGCGCTTTCAACATGAGCAGGCGATCGGGTGCGAACCCGAGCGGTTGGTGCAGTAGCAGATACACGCTGCCGATCATCCATCCCGCGCAGGCAAGAAGAACCACGGTCAGAGTGAGTTGCGCAACGACGAGCAAACGCCGGGTAAATCGCAGGGTGCGCCCTGCAGAAGTTCGTCCCACGCCTTGAAGATCCTGCAGGAGCGCTGGCCGCAAGGTTCGCCAAGCGGGCAAGAGGGCCAGGAATACGGTGACCGCGGTCGAAACTACGATCACGAACGCCACAACTGCCGGGCGGACGGAGGCATGAGCCAGGCGAGGCAGGTGCAGCGCGGTTGTGGTCTTCAGTAATCCCAACACAAGGAGGGCCAGCGCAAGGCCACCGGCCGCGCCAAGCAGGACGAGTATCGCGCTTTCGACCATCAGCTGCCGGAGAAGGTGACCAAGCGAGGCCCCAAGTGTTGCCCGTGTTGCGAATTCACTTCGCCGACGAGTGTTGCGCGCCAGCAGAAGGCTTGCAAGGTTGGCACAGGCGATCACAAGCAGCAAGCCGCACGCTGCAAAGGTCATGAGAAGCGCGGGCTTCGTTTCTGTGCCTACCAGTAATTCAATGTAGGGAAAGACCCGGGGCGGTCTCCGGAATGCAGCGTTGTCGGCACCGTAGTCGTTCGGATAATCCTTCTGGAGGGTACGATCCACGCGCGACAAATCAGCGTTTGCCTGGCCCAGTGTGACTCCCGGCCGCAGTCTGCCGATCAAATCAAAACTCATGTCGCCGCGCGAATTTGGACGTTCCTCGCTGTCGCAGCCGATCGGGACGAAGACCTCAGGCTGATTGAGAGCGCCGGACCCTTCGATCGCCTGCTCCAGCGGGAGCACGCCTGCGATCTGGAAGTCTCGTCCTGCAAGGTTTAGCATCCGGTCGCCGAGCACGTTGCCGCCGCCCAGACGCTTCCAGTAGCCACCGCTGACAATCGCCTGCGAAGAACAGTCCTGTTCATTTCCCGTGATCGGCCAGCTTGCCCCCATTGCAAAACGAGTTCCCAGGGTCGAGAAGAAGCCCTGGGTCACAACCAGAATCCGCTGGGCGGCGATTGCATTGGTTGTTTTCTGGGCTGGCGACCAATCGCGGTACGCGGCGAGGGTGGAGAAGGTGGTGGAACGGGACTGATAGTCCTGCATCGTGGGAATGGAAACAACGCCGTCAGGCTGGGAAGAGACCGCGACCAGCCGGTCCGGCTGCGCAAAGGGCAGCGGCTCCAACAGCACCGCATCAAGAACGGCGAAGATGGCCGTCGACGCGCCGATGCCCAGGGCGAGCGTGAGTATGGCGGTAACGGCAAAACCCGGACTTTCCCGAAGCTGACGAAACGCATAACGAAGCGGTAAGGACATATCGAGCCTCGACACGGTTGCGGCAGATCACATGCTAACGAATTATTCGCAGCTCCACCATGGGATCAACCAGCATGGTGCCGCGGGTAGAACAACGTGGTACGCGACCGCTGCCATCAACGGCCTACGACGGGAAGCGTAACAGGATCCATCGGGCCCATGCCAGAGAGCTGGCCGCGGCGCCGATTCAAGAAACATCGTTCGGCGATCAGATTTTCTCCATGAACTTCGGTTCCATCTTCAGGTATAATCCCGGCCACTCGGGACAGCAGAGGTCTTATCAAGGGCAGCGATAATCGTGCCTGGGACAGGAAGGGTTTTCATCTGGTTGGTCCAGAACCGGCGAAGGGAATCGAAAAAGCGAAAGCGGACGCGGGGAGAAGAACACACGTGTGATTTCTTCTCACGTGTTTCGCCCGGCGTTGGCTTCTACCTCGGAGGCTATGTTGATGACGCGAATCCAGCAGCGAGCGAGCGGCAGGCAGCACAAAGGATGGTCTGATTTTGGAATTCGGTGCATGCAGGGAGCACGGCGGGCGATTTGGGGGTTCGCCGTAGCGGCGTTGCTGGCAGCGTTGGCGACGGCACAATCAACCAGCCAGCTGAATGGCAGCGTTTCTGACTCGACTGGCGCAAGCGTTCGCGGAGCGGAGATTACCCTGACCGACGCCGCAACGGGGCTGCAGCGGACTACCACCAGCAACGCGGCAGGGCTCTACCAGTTCCTGGACGTGCCTCCGGGCAACTATCAGCTGGAGGCAACGGCAAAGGGTTTTGCATCCTATGTGGCGTCGAACGTCACGCTCGTTGTGAAAACGCCCTCCACCCTCAACATTCAGTTTCGGGTTGCGGGTGTGGCGACATCGGTAACGGTCGAAGGCCAGGCCCCGCTGATCAATCGCACGGACGCTTCACTGGGCAACACTCTCCAAGAAAACCAAATTGCGGAATTACCCATTGCCGACCGCAACGTAGTTCAACTGTTGAGCCTGCAGGCTGGTGTAGCGTATCTGGGCAGCCAGCTGAATCAGGACCTGGACACACGCAGCGGCGCAGTGAACGGCCTGCGCAGCGATCAATCCAACGTGACGCTCGACGGGATTGGAGTCAACGACCAGAATAATGGTTACGCTTTTACCAGCGTCCTGAATGTGCCGCCCGATTCGGTGCAGGAATTCCGGGTCACCACGGCCAACGCCAATGCCGACTCTGGCTATTCCAGCGGGGCTCAGGTCGCGCTGGCGACCAAGAGCGGCACCAACAGCTTCCACGGCTCGGCTTATGAGTACAACCGGAATACTATTTTCAGCGCCAACGATCCGTTTCTGAAAGAATCGCAGTTAAGCAGCGGGGAATCCAACACGGCGCCCAAGCTGTTGCGGAATGTGTTTGGCGTGACGTTCGGAGGGCCGATTATGAAGAACCGGCTCTTCTTCTTCGCCAATTATGAAGGGCGACGCGACGCCCAGGGATCCAGCGCATTGCGTACGGTGCCGAGCCCGACTCTGGCTGCGGGCGATCTCGTGTACAAATGCGCCCTGGAGATGGATGGTAGCCAAAACCCTCTTTGTTCCGGCGGCACCATCAACGGCGTGGACGGAGTTCAATCGGGCTACTATGCGCTCAATCCGGCCCAAATCACGCAGATGGACCCGCTCAAAATCGGTCCCAGCGCGGGGATATTGGCCATTCTTAACCAGTATCCAGCGGCCAATGAAAACGCCGGGGACGGTTCGAACACGCTCGGTTTTCGTTTTGCGCCGCCCGCCGACGCCAGCTTTAACACCTACATTACCCGGCTCGACTACCACATCACATCCAACGGCTCAGAAAGCCTGTTCGCACGCGGCGAGACGCAAAACTTCAAGCAACCGGGACAGCCCCAGTTTCCCGGCCAGTCCGCAGCTACAAACGCGCTGGACGACAGCAAAGGCCTAACCATCGGAATCACTTCCCTCATCTCTCCCAAGCTGATCAATGATTTTCACTGGGGGTACATTCGGCAGGGAACGAATAACGCCGGTGCGTCTCAGTATCCGGGAGTTTATCTGAATGGGCTCGACAACCTTGTTCCTTTCACTCGTTCCACCATTGCCGTGGTGCCCGTCAACCAGTTCACCGACAGTTTGAGCTGGACAAAAGGAAATCACACGCTTCAGTTCGGCACCGATTGGTTTCTGATTCGCAACAACCACACCAGCGACGCCAACTCGTACTCCGACGTTCAGACCAACCCGGTCTATCTCAACACGGGTGGGATCGCCGGCACTCCCAGCCCGCTGGATCCGGCAAACAATCCGATTGGACCGGGTCCGTGTAACCCATCGACAGGAGTCGGCTGCTATCCGACTGTAGACAGCAACTTCGGCCCCAACTACGACCAGGCCGTCGCGATCGTGTTAGGCATTTTTGCCGAGGGCGACGGTGTCTACAATTTCGCTCACAACGGCAGCGCAGTGCCCCAAGGCGCGCCCATCAACCGCCGTTACACGATCGACGACTACGAGTACTACGGGCAGGATACCTGGCGGATGACGCCTCGGTTGACCGTGACTTACGGCTTGCGCTGGGTACTCGAAGCTCCGCCCTACGAAAGCGATGGGCTGCAGGTGGCGCCGTGCGTGGCGAATTCATACGGCGGCTGCTCGAATCAAAACGTCGCCGACTGGTTCAACCACACCGCTCAATTGGCCTCACAAGGCGCGTCGGCCAACAGCGCCGGGGAGATTTCTTTCGTCCTTGGCGGAAAAGTGAATCACGGTCCCCCCCTGTGGAACTGGGACCACAAGAACTTTTCGCCGCGCTTCGCCGTGGCTTGGGCGCCCGACACCGGCGACGGCTGGGTCTCAAAGATTCTGGGAAAGAAAGACCAGTTCGCGGTCCGCGGCGGTTACAGCATCACTTACGACCACTTTGGCATTCCGATTGTAAACACGTTTGACCAGCACGGCTCTTTCGGTCTCTCCACCGATCTCGGAAATCCCGCAGGCGTGGTCTCGCCCTCAAATGCTCCACGCTTTACCTGCCTCGTCCCGGGATCATCGGGGCAGTCCTGCTTGCCACCCGCGTGCCCCAATCTAAATAACCCGGGCTGCTTGTTAGGCCCCGCTCCGGCGGGTGGTTTCCCGTATGTCCCAAGCAATAGCGCTTTTGCCATCAACTGGGGACTTGACCAGACCTTAAAAACCCCTTACGCGCATATCTTTAATTTCTCGCTCTCGCGCCAAATCACACCCCACTCGTCGCTTCAGATAGCCTACGTGGGCACGATTGCCCGGCGGCTCCCGTTGCAGGTCGATCTGGCCATGCCTGCGAATCTGACGGATCCTTCCTCGAAGACGACGTATTTTCAGTCTGCCACCATGCTCTCGAAGGCTGCTGCCAACGGCACGGACGTCAACCAGATCCAGCCCATTCCATTTTTTGAGAATATCTTTCCCGGCTTTGCGGGCGTGTCGACCCAGGGATCGATCGTCGGACAGGGCCTCAATTGCGCAACCGGCAACAACCCTGCCAACCCGTCGGCCACACAGAATGTTTATGAACTTTGGACCTGTTTCCCGCACAACGAAACTTTCTCGCTGTTCCTCATGGATGTGCCCGGCTCTATTACCGGAGTGACGCTGCCGAACAGCAAGAACGGCCCCTACAGCTTCTTCCATGACCAGTTCGCTTCGCTGTACTCGTGGCGCAACATCGGCACTTCCGACTACAACGCGCTGCAGGTCACCTACAACGTCCGCTGGGGAGCCAATCTGCAGGGGCAGTTTAACTACACGTTCTCGAAAGGGTTTGACGAGGCATCGGCAGCGGAACGCGTCGGTCCTTATGAAGGAACCGGTGGAACCGGCGACGATTTGAACGGCGGCGGGATTGTCATCAATTCCTGGGACCCGCTGTCTCTGCGCGGGCTTTCCGATTTCAACGCCTTCCACCAGATCAATGGCAACCTGGTCTATCATCTCCCCTTTGGCAGAGGCCAGGCGCTGGCGGCGGGCGCGAACCCGGTGGTCAACGCGATCATTGGGGGGTGGCACGTCTCCGGCATATTTCGGCGGACCAGCGGCTTCCCCATCACCATCGACAACGGTTTCACCTGGGCAACGAACTGGAATATCGAGGGCGATGCCGAACCGAACGGCCCGGTTCCTAAAGCGTCCAACACCAAGAACGCCATTGTCAACGGCGTGGGCATCGGCCCTGCTATCTTCGCTGATCCGGTGGCAGCGGAGGCGGCTTTCCGCCCGGAGTGGCCGGGTGAATCCGGGGTCCGCAACAACGTGACCGGCGAAGGCATGTTCGATATCGATACCGGAGTGAGCAAGGACTTCTCACTTGGCGAGCAGAGGAGACTGGAGTTCAGCTGGCAAGCCTTTAACGCCACCAACTCGGTGCGCTACGACGTGCGCGCCGCGCAACCTTCGCTGTCCTATGATCCGACACAGTTCGGCAAATATCTTTCGACGCTGACGACGCCGCGGTTCATGCAGTTCGCCTTGCGATTGGTATTCTGAGGCTCACAGTTCGACGAGCTAGTATCGTCGAGTTGTTGCCAGTGCCAGCGCATGAACATATCAATAAACCGTATCGCTATTTGGACCGTCACTGCGTTTTCTGGGGCTTCAAACAGCCCTAATCTTCCGAGCGAGCGAAGCTCGGCAGCAAGCGTCATGCGATTTGTGACGGGCGCGGAATTCCGCTGGCCCTCCAGCCACCGCCAACTTTGGATGGAAAGCCTCAAGGCATACCGAACATAGTCATCCCCCAGACTGGAAGTGACGAGCGGTCTGCGACCATCTTTTCATTTTGTTGTAATGTCGGAGAGTCTTGCAGTTCAGCTTTTGGCGTTATGGGAGCGACGCACAATGTTTCGACGAGTTCGAACCGTAGCTTTTCTGGTTGTGGCTGTAGGTTTTGCATTGTCCTTCGCCGGCGCGCAGGACCGGGGCGCGGATTTGGAAGCCCACCCGTGGTGGCAGCATGCCGTGTTCTATGAAATTTATCCGCGCAGCTTCGCCGACAGTAATGGCGATGGCGTCGGCGACCTCAACGGCATCGCGTCGAAACTTGATTACCTGAAGGATCTCGGCGTGGATGCCATTTGGATTTCGCCTTGTTATCCATCGCCGCAATTCGATTTCGGATATGACGTCTCGGACTACGAAAATATCGATCCGATGTACGGAACGCTGAAAGACTTCCAGCATCTGGCGAAGGAAGCGAAGAAGCACGACATCCGCATCATCATGGATTTTGTTCTGAATCATAGTTCCTCGGAGCACAAGTGGTTCCTCGATTCTGCGTCATCGCGAACTTCGGCGCACCGGGACTGGTACATTTGGCGCGATGGCAAAGCGCCCGGCGTCCCTCCGAACAATTGGATTTCCGACTTCGGCGGGTCGACCTGGCAGTTTGATCCGAAGACCGGCCAGTATTACTACCATTTCTTTGAAGTCCAGCAACCGGATCTCAACTGGCGCAACCCCGCCGTGGAAAAAGCCATGTTCGACGTGACCCGCTTCTGGTATAAGAACGGCGTTTCCGGGTTTCGGCTGGATGCTGTGGATCTCTTGTTCGAAGACCCGAACCTTCACGACAATCCAGTTTTACCGGGCACGAGTGATTTGGGCGATCCCAACATGGAAAATAAGTACAACGACAAATTGCCGGAAAATCACATTGAACTTAAAAAGTTGCGCAAGGTGGCCGACCAGAATAATGCGGTCTTGATCGGGGAGACTTACACGTCGAATCGAGGGGAGCTGAAAGAATATTACGGCGACCACAATGACGAAATCCAATTGCCCATGGATTTCATGTTCTGCACGGTGAATAAGCTGTCGGCAAACGACTTTCGCACACAGATCGCAAACGCTGAATCTACGGGCGGCTGGCCGGTTTACGTGATCGGCAATCATGATATGCCACGATCCGCGGTGCGCTACGGCGACGGAAAACACAACGACCAGATTGCCAAGCTGATGGCGGGAATGTATCTGACCCTTCGCGGAACGCCGATCATGTATTACGGCGAGGAACTGGCGATGGAGAACAATGATCCGGTGCGCAAGGAAGACGTAAAGGACCCGCTTGGGATTACCGGATGGCCGAAGGAAAAAGGCCGCGATGGAGAACGCACGCCCATGCAGTGGAACGACTCGCCCAACGCGGGGTTCAGCTCGGCTACCCCGTGGTTGCCGGTTCCGGCCAATTACAAAACCCATAATGTGGCCAGCGAACTGAAGGACCCGGACTCGGTTCTGCAATTTTACAAACACCTGCTGGCGCTTCGGCACGAGGACCGCGCCTTGCTGGACGGAGACTATGTCGCGTTGAATCAGGACAATCCCAATGTCCTCTCCTACCTGCGCCGTTACAAGAATGAGGCGGTACTGGTTGTTCTAAATATGTCAGCGACCCCGCAGCAAGTCGGTTTTAATCTTTCCGAACAAGGTTTCGCTTCCGCCAAGGTCACAACTATGCTCACGACCGTGGCCGCAGCGCCGAGTGGTCGGTTAGATCAGATCGCCCTTGATCCATTCGCGGTTTACATCGCACGACTCTCGCGATGAACGGGAATGCCACGAAATAGTCATTCAGCCAAGGTTGGAATGCGACCACGTCGATTCCCAGGAGCAATGCCTTGAACAAAATGGTGCTTTTTAAAGGTCTGCTTTCTACAGCTCTGAGTTTTGTTTTTGCATGCGTCGTCCTCGCGACTTTGTCGCCCGCACAAACCATCCAGGTCGATATCACTCCCGCGCACGCGACGAATCACTTTCGTCCGAACGAGACTCTGGGCGCCGGAATTGACCGAATCCCGTCGGAGGCCGTTGACAGCGGATTGACGCAGCCGAATTTAGCGAGGGCGATGGCCTCGGGGTGGCAGCCTGTGAGCTATCGAAACAATACGGAGTTATCCATCGAGGCGTGGCACTGGAATCCGCAGGGCACGTGGAGCGAAGGCAGCGGGAAAGGATATTTCGTGGGCTCGGCAACTCCTGGCGAGCCGATTCGCCATTCGTACGGATATTCGCTGCCGCATCGTGGCTTTACACGGAATGATGGCACGCCGAATGCCGGGTTTTCGCGCATGACAGATGGCGATGAGAATAGTTATTGGAAGAGCAATCCGTATCTGACGGAGCGCTTCACTGGCGAAAGCGATTCCTTGCATCCGCAGTGGGTCGTGATCGATCTGGCGCAAATGCAGCAAGTCGACAGCATCGTGATCAAATGGGGGGAACCGTTCGCTACGAAATTTGAAGTACAGCACTGGACGGGAGACGATCCGATGCACGCGCCGACCAAGGGGGTGTGGCAGACGTTTCCGCTGGGGGTCATTGAGAAGGGGCACGGCGGATCAGACATCATGCGTCTGAATGCGAGTCCTCTTCCGGTTCGATTCCTGCGCATTCTGATGATGGAATCTTCCAATACTTGCGCAGCAGGGCACGCCTCCGCCGACCCTCGCGCTTGCGTCGGCTACGCGATCCGCGAAATTTATCTCGGAACGGCCACTGCCGACGGCGAGTTCCACGACATCATGCGGCATACGCCCGACCAGGAACAGACCACCACGTATTGCTCCTCCGTGGACCCATGGCACGAAGCCTCTGATCTCGGAACAACTCATCAAGCGCAGGTAGGTTTCGATTTTTTCTTTACCAGCGGCGTGACCCGAGGCCTGCCGGCCATGATCCCGATCGCGCTGGTTTACGATACGCCGGAGAATGCCGTCGCCGAGATTGCCTATCTGAAGAAACGGGGCTATCCAATTTCCTACATTGAAATGGGCGAAGAAGCGGACGGACAATACACTTCGCCCGAGGATTACGGTGCGCTTTATCTGCAGTGGGCTACGGCCCTGCATCGGCTTGATCCGAGTCTTAAATTGGGCGGACCGTCATTTCAGGGCGTGAACCAGGATATTGAAACCTGGCCGGCTGCGAACGGCAAAGTGTCCTGGACCGGGAGGTTCATCGATTACCTGAGACAGCACGGACGCATGGGCGATCTTTCGTTTTTCTCTTTCGAGCATTATCCTTACGAGCCGTGCAAGATTCCCTGGGGCAGCCTTTATGAGGAGCCGCAACTCATCAACCACATCATGCAAGTCTGGCACGATGATGGAATTCCCGCGGACCTTCCCATGTTCATCACCGAGGGAAATCTTTCCTCCGGAGCCAGCGAAACTTTCATGGACATTTTTTCGGGGCTCTGGCTCGCCGATTATATCGGCTCATTTCTGACCGCGGGTGGCAACGGCGTTTACTACTTTCATTATCTGCCGCTGGTAATGGAACACGGCTGCAACGATTCGCCGGGAACCTTTGGGATGCTCACGGTCGACGCGCAATACAAGATTCAGCAGCCTCTCGCGCAGTTCTTCACGGCCCAACTGATTAATCTGGAGTGGGTCACTCCAGGTGACAAACTGCAGGATGTATCCCCCGCCCGCAGTGATATTGACGACGGCGCGGGACATGCGTTGGTGACGGCATATGCCCTGAAGCGTCCCGATGGCCGGTGGTCGCTGCTTATTGTGAATCGCGATCAGCAAAATGCTCACCGGGTGAAGATCGCGTTTGAGGACCAGGCCAGCCACGAGAACGAGGCGTTCGACGGAGCGGTTGAGATTTCGACTTTCGGAAAAGCACAGTATCAGTGGCATCCGGGACATACGCGCTTCGTGGGGCATGCCGAATATCCGGCTGAACCTTCGGTGGAAGTGGAAAGCTTCGGCATGGCCGATCCGGACGGGCCGATTCTACACGTCAAGCAGAATGTCAGCGCGGATACAGCTTATGAATTACCGGCAGCATCGGTGGTTGTAATTCGCGGGGGCATCCGCGCGCGGTAAGCTTCGGGCGTGCTGAGTTCGACCGCGGACGCTCAGTGCGCTTCGCCGGAGAGTTCAGGGTTAGGCAACGCGCTTTGCTCCAGAGCGCGTCTTCCCTTCTCACGCGCGTCGGCGAACATGCGGGTGTAGGTTTGCATTTCAGACTTCCCTTCCGATGTGCGCCCCATGTGAAGCAAAATCTGCCCGCGGACGTAATGAATTGAGTAACTGGCTGGATCAAGTTTGCTGGCGGCGTTGATTTCTGCCAGCGCCGCGGCATATTTCTTTTGACGGTCATAGACTTGAGCCAGTCCCACATGGGAGTCGGTCAGCCGCGGGTCGATTCGCACCGCCTGGAGCAGCGCCGCTTCGGCCTTCTGATCTTCTTGTTGCTGGGCGTACACGAGGCCAAGCTGTTCGAAGCTATAGGCGACCTGGGGTTCGACGGCGATATCGGCAAGAAACTCCGCCTGCGCGTGTTTCCACTCCTGCTTCTTCAGATAAGCAAAGCCGAGATTGAAATGTACGAAGGGCAGCTTGGGGTTGGCCTCGGCCGCAAGCTTCAACTCGGCCAGCGCTTCGTCATACTTTTCGTGGTTGATATAGGCTTTGCCCATAAAAAGATGGACCTCGGGTGAGTTCTGGCCCACTTCCAGCAAATGGTCCAGAGCGCGCTGTTCGAGTTGCGTATTCCCAGCCTCTCCGGCTGCAATTCCCAGGGCGTACAAGTAGCTCAGCTGATCCGATTCCTGAGGCCACAGAGGTTCAAGCGTGGCCATGGATTCGGCATAATTTGCGACGAAGAGGTAACACAACCCAAGCAGATATTGCGCCTGCAGAAGGCCCGGCACATCGCGGACTACGCTCCTGAACGGTGCGATGGCCGAGGCGTAGTCGCTTTGCTTGTAATAGGATAGCCCGATATTCAAGCGAATCCCGGGTACATCCGGCGCGAGAGTTTCTGCGCGACGCAGCATTTCGCGGGCCTGCAGCCATCGCTGGCGGCGCATCTCGATTACGCCCAGATTCGCGTAGGCTCCGGCAGCCTGGGGGTTTGCGGCCAGCACGGAGCGAAAGGAACGTTCCGCTCCGGCCAGATCTCCATTCTTCAGAGATGCTTCTCCCTTTTGAAAAAGTTCCTGTTGCCTGGGATCCAGGGGACGGTCGTGCCGGTCGGTTTCCGCATTGGAATGAACCTGGTTGGAATGAACCGGGGAAGAGGAGGGAGGCAAACCTTGCGCTGAGAACGCAGCCGGCACCAGGAACACGAGCAGAATGAGGAATTTGGGGAGCATTGCTGGAAAACTAAATGGCGGCTGGGAGGCAGAAACTTGCACCAATTTTTTTTCCGCGTCCTCCCAGTCTGACTCTCGCACTATACTCCGCAACGCCGCAGCGATTCAAAGACTGGGCGGCGAAGTGGCCCGTTCTGACTCAAGCAGATATGGCGGACTGCATCTTCTTATGTTCTTTCTGCTTGACAATGAATTACCGGGTGGTTTGATATTGAAACGTTTTAATTTCGCTTCGAAAGTGTTCTCTAACTGGCGCGCTGCCCTAGCCGATGCGCAGGTCGCGTGCACAAATCGCCGCGGCGTGCGGGACGACGGCTGGCGGTTCGAGATGCGTCGCGCACGAGTACGGTGCTTTCAGATCCTGAGGGGGGATTATGAAGTTGCGACCAGGATTGTGGTGTGCCCAAGTGTGCCTTCTGCTCGGCACGGCTCCTCTATTCGCCCAGGTCAACGGCGTCATCACGGGTACGGTGCGTGACAATACAAGCGCTGTGATTTCCGGCGCCACCGTCACCGTCACCGATTCCGACAAAGGCCTTCTCCGTACGGCGCAGACCAACTCGGACGGCAACTATCTGGTTGCCGGGCTGGGAGCGGGCAGCTACAACGTGACCATTACAGCACCCGGCTTTGAGAAGCATGAGGCCAAGAATGTGGTGCTGCGGGTAGGCGAAAAAATTCGCGTGGACTGCTCGCTGGTCGTGGGCAAGGTCAGCAGCGAGGTAGTGGTGGAAGGTAGCGCGGCTGGCCAGGTGGAGACACAATCCTCCGAGGTCGCGGGAACGATCACGGGCAAGCAGATCAGCCAACTCGAGCTGAACGGCCGCAACTTCGTACAGCTGATCACGCTGATTCCGGGAGTCAGCAACCAGAGCGGACAGGACGAGGGCACGGTGGGCGTTGCGGGCAACGTCCTTTACGCCGTTAATGGCGGCCGCACTGAGTACAACAACTGGGAAGTCGACGGCGGCGATAATCTGGACAATGGCAGTAATGGCTCCCTGAACGTCTACCCCAACGTCGACGCGTTGGCGGAAGTGCGTGTGATTACTTCAACTTACGGCGCGCAGTATGGCCGCAACGGATCGGCCACCATCGAAGCGGTGACCAAGTCGGGAACCAACAATTTTCACGGCGAAGCTTTTGAATTCGTGCGCAACGAACTGTTCAACGCACACAATTATTTCGATCCACCGGACACGGACAAGCCCGCCTACAAGAAGCACGATTTTGGATACATTTTTGGAGGACCGATACGAAAGGACAAGACGTTTTTTTTCTGGTCGCAGGAGTTTCGCCGGGAGGACGTGCCGTTCGCCGTCTATAACACGCGCCTGCCGTCAACGGCCGAGCGCGGCGGCGACTTCACCGATGTCTGTCCGGCTGCTGGAACGCCATTTTTCCGTCCGACGAGCGCTCCCGCGAACGTGACAGCCTATCCTGACTGTCCCGCGTACGCGCTGTATCCTGACCAGACCGATTTCCCAGGCGCTTACATCGGATTCAACAATAACAATCTTAACGGCAGCCAAAACGGAGGCCAGAGCCAGATCGACACCGTGAATTCGGGCCCGCTGATCAATCTCATTCCACTGCCCAACGAACCCGGAGGCCTGTTCCAGGAGAGCTGGCCCCAAGACACGCATTGGCATGAGGAGTTATTCAAGATCGACCAGAACTTCACCCCGAAAATACACGGAAACTTCCGCTTCATTCACGATTCGTGGCAGCAGTTTTATCCCGTCTCGCCATGGTCTGGATCGTCGGTTCCGGCGATCGGGGGCACCATCATCGGTCCAGGAGTGAGCATTGTCGCGAATCTGACGGCAACCGCCTCGCCCACATTGTTGAATGAATTTGTCTTCAGTTACACCACCGACCACCTCAGCTTGTTGCAGACCAGCAACCAATGGCAGCGGCCTGCGAGCATGACCATGACCGGAATCTTCGCCAACGGGTTTGGCGGGGAGCTCCCCAAATTCGTCATCAGCAATGGGAACGCCTACGACGGGGGCTTCACCATCGATACGTCCTCCGCGCCCTGGTTCAACTCCAATCCCACCTATACCTACAAGGACAATGTCACCAAGATTCTGGGCAAACATAACCTGCAGTTTGGCGGGTATTTCGTGGATGCCCAGAAAAACGAAGACGCCTCGGTCGAACCCCAGGGTTGGCTGAATTTCTACGGAGACCCCGCGTCGAGTTACACCGGGACTGGACAGAATGCTTATGCCAGCACCGGAAATGCGTTTGCGGATATGCAACTCGGCCAGATCCAGTCATTCGGGCAGGCCAGCAAGAAAATCAAGTATTACTTCCGCTACAAGATCTTTGAGCCCTACCTGCAGGACGACTGGCATGCGACCAAGAAACTTACGCTGAATCTGGGCTTGCGGATCAGCCTGTACGGAACGTATCGCGAACGGTATTTGCAGGCTTACAACTTCGACCCCGCCCTCTATAACCCGGCCAATGCACCCACCATTTCTCCTGTGGATGGTTCGCTGGTGTTTCCGTCGGGCCAGTCGATCAATAGTCTAACCGGTATGGTCCAGTGCGGCTCTCCCGGGGTTCCCATCGGCTGCATGAAGGGGCACCTCTTCAACCCGGCGCCCCGCCTGGGATTTGCATTTGATCCGAAGGGCGATGGCAAGACCGCCATACGCGGCGGCTACGGGATATTCTTCGAGCATATGAACGGAGACGAAGCCAACACCGAGTCTCTCGAAGCCCAACCGCCGCTGGTGGTGAATTCGTACCAAACAAATATCCCCGGGACACCCAACGGAAACTCGGGATACCTCAACATCGGGGGCGCGGCGGGAACGGGCACCGAATATTTCCCGATCATGGTTTATTCGATTCCCGATAAAGCGATCTGGCCCTACGTGCAGCAGTGGCATCTGGACGTGCAGCATGAGTTGTCGAAAGGCACGCTACTTACCGTAGCCTATGTGGGCAGCAAAGGGACGCACTTGTCGCTCATGCGCGATATCAACCAGCTTCCCCCGGTGCCGGCGAACCTGAATCCTTTTCGTCCCGGACAGCCGATCACGAACACTGATTGCACCAATCTGGCAAATGGCGATAACGTGCTCGATACTGGAGCGGTAGTCACCGGGCAGGCGATCACCAACCTCAATGTGGCTTGCGGGAATGTCAGTGCGGACAGCTTTCGCACGAACTATCCGGGCTACGACCAGATCCAGCGCATCGATCTGTTCGCGAACTCGAATTACAACGCACTGCAGGTCAGCGGGCGTCGCAACGTAGGCGGCCTCGAACTCACTCTGGCCTACACTTACAGCCACTCGATTGACGATTCGTCCGATCGGTATGACAGCAGCTTCGTCAACTCCTATGACATCGAATCCAGCCGAGCCAGTTCCACCTTTGACCAGCGTCATATCCTGACCGTCAGCTACGTTTACGATTTGCCGATGTTCCGGCACTCGAGGGGCAAAACCAAGACATTTCTCGGGGGCTGGCAGCTTTCCGGGATCACGACCCTGCAGACCGGGGAGCCTTTCAGCATCATCAATGGCGCCTATTATGACAATGCCGGAGTCGCGAATGGAGCCGGCACTGGAGCCTATGCGGACATCGTGGGCAATCCGCACGCTTCTACGCCGTCATCGGAGAGGTTCGCTCCGGGAGTGGTGGGGCCGCTTTTGTTCAACCCCGCCGCCTATAACCAGCCGACCGGCCTCACCTTTGGAGACTCGGGACGCGACTCGCTCAACATGCCGCGCCGCACCAATTTCGACATGGGACTGTTCAAGCACTTCGCCATGGGCGAATCCAAGGCCATCGAGTTTCGGGCGGAGGGTTTCAACATCTTCAATCACCCGCAGTGGAACGGAATCAACAGCGGTTCCTGCGGTTCAACCTTCAATTCTGGAAGCTCGGACTGCGTGGAAGGCAACGCCACGACCGGGTTGGAGGCCTCCAACTTCCTGCATCCGGGGGCCGCACATAATCCTCGCATTGGCCAGTTTGGGATGAAGTTCATCTTCTGAGCGGCATTTCTGGCGAGGCAAAATCCCCCCTGCCCAGAAAGGGCAGCCTTTTGAAAAGCGTGGGCCAGGCGGAACGCTTCACCTGGCCGGTGGGTAGCGCTTGATGCTTGGCGGATCGAAGGTCGTCGGCATATGGCCGGAGATGGGGAGATGGAAGTGATCTTCCGTAGTAAGCCCGTCGAGACCAGTGGCCATCAGATGCACCTCGTACTCTCCTGGCTGCGTATAGGCATGATTCACTTCGCTGCCATCCAGGGTCACGCCGTCGCCGAAATCCCAGTGATAGGAGAGGACAGCTTCGCTGCCCTTAACGTGAGCCGCAAAACGAAGCGTGGCTCCCGCCTTCCCGGCGGAAGGGTGATCCGTCGTAACGCTGGGACCAATCGCGGGGATGTGAGCGTCGACTATTTTCAGTACCCGCACCGAATGAGGCGGCTGATGAAAAGCCAGCATGCCGCCTGATCGAATGGGGATCTCCTGATTGTCCAGAACATCCTTAACAATGTACTGGCCCGTCGCAGGCAATCCAGTGGTTGCGAGATCGATGGCGCGGTCTATCTCCTTGTCGGTCCAGTTGAAGACAGTCAGAATGCTTTGCCGGTCCTCCTCCTTAAGAAAGAAGATGCTCGGCTGCCCGTCCTCAGCTGCGAAACTCATCAGATCTAATGGAACCGATGCCCGTCCCAGACGAACCATCTGAATCAGGTCCTGATTCTGAATCAGCGCGAGGCGCTCAGGAGCCTTCGATAACGACGGAAGATCGTCTCCGATCTCGAACATCCCGCCGGAAACGGCAGCGAGCGCAATGGAGACTCTGGCCTCATCCAGAGTAGCCGGCTTAGTGCCCCCGTGCCATGTCTGATCAGCAACGGTCTGCGTTGATACCGTGAACGCATCCGGATCGGCCACAAAAAAATTGCGATTCATGTAGTACCGCGCCGCAATTCCCGGCGCGGCATCTTTACTGGCGCCGAAGGTATGCCCTGTATCCTGCGATGTCCGGCCATAATCCACATAACCCACCGGGTTGAGCATGACGCTTCCATCTTTGTCCAAGTACACGCTGTCCCCAACAGTCTCGCGGATGATCTTCAGCCCGATTCTCTGGGCTTCCAGAGCCGTTGTATTGGGTGCATAGTAGTAACCTTCAATCCCGCTGTCGTCCATGAAATCCATCTTGATGTAACGGATGCCCCAGTCGTTCACCAGCGTGGAATAAGTCTTTCGCAGATACTCCTGAGCCCCTGGGTTTGTAGTGTCCAGCACGAATAGCTGATCTTTGTTACGCGCGACCGTGCCGGCATGGATGGGCTGACCTTGTGCGTTTTTTACGAGCCAATCCGGATGGTTTTCATATACCCATGCACGCTCCGATACTTCAAATGGAGCAGTCCATATGGCCGGAACCAGCCCCAATCCGCGCACCTCGTACTCGAGTGTGGCCAGACCGTTGGGAAAGTGAGTCGCATTCGGGGTGCTGTATTCTCCCCTTGCATATTGGTAGCCTTCGTCCATATGGAAAATGTTGTAGCCGAGGGATTTCAGATGCTCCGCTTCCCACTCGGCGTTGGTCAGAGCCGCTCCCTCATTCAAACCGAAGTAGAATGCAGTCCAGCTCCACCAGCCCATCAATGCGGGTGCCGAGACTCTGGCATGATGAATCTGTCGAATCAGGGAGCCATAGGTCTCCAGTTGCTGATGGTAATCCGTGGCCAGGCTGAAGAGCACCCGCTCCGACGGTAGTTCCCCACCCGGGGCAACCGGCAGGCTCAATTGCACCTGATCCTCCGCCGAGGAGTGCTGGAGCGAGTTTTCCTTTTCCAGTTCGGTTGTCCCAGTTGAATCGACCTCGTAAGCGGCAGCGTGAATTGCGCCGCCGGAAGAGCCGAGATGAAGCCGCAAAATGGTGAGAAACCGGTCCGAAGTGAGCGCGCCTAGAAACAAGCTCTGATGGCTCCGGCGATTGTAGATAAGCTGGCTGCCGACGGCACGATGCATCTGCTGTTCGGCGTTTGCAAGGTCGCGGATGACAATGCCCGGCCGGTCCTCGCTGAAACTGTCGGAGAGGACTCGATTGTCGAGGACCGGGCCGCCCAAGTCGATAACCGGTCCCTCGGTTGCCTCCAGGCAACGAATGCTCTCGACGTGAATGGCCTTTCCAGTTGTATTCCGAACCGTTACCTGGATATCTCCAAAAGGCTCGCTCGAGTAAACACGCAGGTGATAAATCAGGTCCGGTTCCTCGCTTAATCCCGAGTAAGTCACCTGCCAGTCTGTCGCCTCGCCCAGATATCCGTGAGCTTGCAAGCGCTCGACTGTATGCCGCGGATAATCCGCCGCATGCAGCCAGCGTCCATCCACCTCCGCCCCGACTCCGGACTGTAAGGCCGGCGAACTCGATCCTGGCATCGCGATCGCGTATGTGCCATCTACCTTGTTCACAGTGACTTGCAAAGCGTGCTCTATGCCAGACGATTGCGCCTGGAGCGCCGTTATTGAGCTGCCGACCAGCAGCAGCATCGCGGCAAATCTGGCCGCATTCACTCCGATTTGCCCGATCCAGTCGCTGATCATCGACTCCTCCTTCGAATTTGAGAGCTTGCCGCCGTCTCGTCCGCGGACGACAAGCCGCCGCGGCACCCATTCTATTTGGGGTTTGGATGATTTGGATTGAAAAAAGTGAATCTCGGCAGTCACGAATGGATCAGAAACAAACGATCCGATTGACAAACGTTCAAGCTATGGAGCGAACTGCAGCGATTGCACTACCGATGTTGCCCAGCCTCTCCAAGGCAATTCCCAGGCGAAAATATGCATCCGCGTAGCGGGGGTTGCTGGAGACGGCACGCTGCAATGCTGCGATCGCATCCGGCAAGCGGCCGACCTCAAGGCAGGCCAGGCCGAGATCGTGCTGGATCATGGGATTGGATGGCTGCAGCAGCGCCGCATCGCGCTACGGCGCGATCGCATCGGCTGGTCGCCCCGCCCTGAGGAAGGTGGTTGCCAACGCAAGCAGAGGCGCCACCTGCTGCGGCACGGCTGGATTTGGAGCCTGGGACATGATGCGAACCTAGCGTGGAAGCTGTAGTGTGGCCGCCGGAATGTTTTTTCACCAGAAATTGACACTTGCTTCAATTTCCCTAACTATGAGCCAGTAACGTTGCCGCTTCCAGTTTTTCGCCTGGGGCGACTTGCTGATTTACCACAGCGCGCAGCATGCAGAACCGGGATCCGCCGGCGACGTTGCGTTGCCATAGCTGTTAACCCTCGGCCAGCGTTGAGCTTCTCGAAAAAGAAACTGGCGATAAAATCAGCAGTAGCGGTCCACAAAGTCACTTCGGTCCGCCACCCGTGACGATCTGCCTGTCTGCGTGACAGACTTAGATTCCGATTCAGGTTCTGACAATGGGACCAACACGGTTTACGCGTCGCGCGGAGGAACACCAGCCATGAAAAGACGCAAATACTCCTGCGATCTGCTTCGCATGAATTCAACCCCCCTTTTTTCCGGCCTGCGCGGGCGGAAACCTCTTCGGGAAACGAGGCAGATTGCCTGTCTTGTCGGCGTCATGCTGTGTCTTGTGTACCCTTCGCTGGCGCAAGTCGATCGTGCAGGGCTGAGCGGCGTTGTCACCGATCCCTCGGGCCGCGTTCTTCCCCAGGCGCAGATTACCGCCGTGCAGATTTCCACGGGGCTGAAACGCGAGATCAAGTCCTCTGCTGAGGGAACCTATGACATCCCCGAGTTGCCGGTCGGGAATTACACGATCACGTTTGAGCATGCGGGGTTTAAGCCGGTCACCTTTGTTGATGTCGAGGAGGTCATCGGCCGCACGCGAACGCTCGATGTGGCTCTGCAAGTTTCCGGGCGCAACGAACGCCTGGAGGTGTCCGCCGCTTCGGCTCTGATGGACCGCAACACCAGCGCGGTGACCGGTTTGATCGAGAGACAGCAGGCGGATGATTTGCCGCTGAACGGCCGCGACTGGGCTTCACTGACGGCCTTCGTCCCCGGCGCCATTGACACCGGCGGCAGCAACCAGCGGTCGATTCGGTTCGCCGGACGGGGCCTCGACGACAGCAACTGGACCTACGACGGCGTTGACGCGACCAACGTCGTGAATCAGACGCAGCGTACATGGGTGCGGCTCGCCATTCCTCTGGACTCGATTCAGGAGTTCCGCGTCGATTCCCTGATGGCATCTGCCGAGGAAGGTGGAACCGGCGGACCGCAACTGGACGTCACTTCGCCCTCAGGCACGAACCGCTTCCACGGCCGCCTCTTCGAGTTCTTGCGCAACAACGTTTTTGACGCGCCGGAGCCGGGATGGGCCTCCAACGGGGAAACCCAGCAGCCGCTTCGTCTGAATCAGTTCGGCGGAGCGCTGGGCGGCCCCATCAAGCGCGACAAGACATTCTTCTTCATCGCTTCGGAGGCCTACCGGCAAAACTGGGGCTATCCGGTCAGCGGCGACGTGCCCAGCGCGGCGCTGCTGGCAACGGTTCCCACCTCGTCGCCGATCTACGGGATCATCAACGCCTACCCCGGAGCAGGTCCAAACACAATTGAAACCTCCACCAGCGACCCCAACATCGACCTGCTGACCTGCTCCTGCACTCAAGTGGTCAACGAGAATTCCACGATGCTGCGCCTTGACCAGCATTTCTCGGCAAACACCACGGGCTTCCTGCGATTCAATTACGACCGGTCCGTCGATACGCAGCCGCTTTCCGCTGCCGCCACGGACCTGGAGCAGAGAGTCTCCACACCGGTCAACGGCGCGCTCGAATTACTGCACATCTTCAGTCCCAACCTGGTGAATGAGACTAAGTTTGGATTCAATCGCGCCACCTCAAACACTTACAACCTGAATGAAACCGGCATCCTCTATCAGATTGCGATCGCCACCGGTCCTGCGCCGGGATTCATCACCCAGAACTACGACTACGGCAGCATCTACGCCGGCAACTCATTCTCCTGGCTCGACAACCTGACCTGGGTTCATGGCCGGCATACCTTAAAGTTTGGAGCCGAGTTCCGCCGCATTCAATTGAATCAGAGCTCCGGTGAGCATGGAAAAATTACGTTTACCACGGTGGAGGACCTGGCCGCGAATCTGGTGACAAAAGCCAGCCTGACCGGCTCCTTGCCGGTCAACCACTTGCGCAAGAACGATTACTTCGGCTACGCGCAGGACGAGTACAAGGTGCTGCCCAACCTCACCCTGAACCTGGGCGTTCGCTACACCGTCTTCGATCTCTTCCACGAGGAGGACGGTTTGGCCAACCCGTTCGATTTCGACACCTGCGGACCGCAGGGATTCTGCGGTATCGGCGCCAGCTTCGGCCGTCAGAACTACGGCGATATCGATCCCCGCGTGGGCTTTGCCTGGACGCCGTGGAAGGGCGGCCAGACCGTGATTCGAGGCGGATTCGGCATCTACCACGAAGACGGACAGTTGGACGATCAGAATCTGCCCGCCAAGAACGAAGTGCCCTCCTATGCGGCGAAAAGCACTTCGACCCTACAGCTCACGTATCCGGTCGATTCGTATTTTACCGGTCCCGGAACTCTCTCGCCGAACGCCGAACAACGCAACCGCAAGGACACATATGTCGAGCAGTGGAGCCTCTCAGCGCAGCGAGAGCTGCCTGCGAACTTCGTGGGCACGGTTTCTTACCTGGGAAGCCACGGGGTGCATCTGCTGGAAACCAACGTAGTGAACCTGATCGATCCGGCCACCGGGATTGTGCAGTATCCGGCCTTTGCTCCCGCCATCGGCTGGCGTGGCTCAATTGGCATGAGCTCGTACAACGGTCTCTCCCTGGGTTTGCGGCGTGCGTTCTCTCACGGCCTCCTGGTGACGGCCAATTACACCTGGTCGCACGAGATCGACAACGGCTCCAACGGCAGCGGCGATGGCGATGAGATATCGCCTCAGAATCCGTTATGCCTGGCCTGTGATCGCGCCAGCGGCGCCTGGGACGCACAGCATGTGGTCAATGGCAATGTGGTCTATCAGCTGCCCGTCGGCCGCGGCAAGTCGCTGCTGCATGACCCCGGTATTGCAAGCGCTATCCTGGGCAACTGGGAACTGACGACGACTGCCCTCGCTCGCACCGGCTTCCCGGTGAATGTGCTGATGCCCAGCAGTTACACCGCGCCGGACGGGGCCTCGGGCACGGAGCGTCCCGATCTGGTTCCCGGCGTTTCTCTCACTCCGCCAGGGGGCAAAAGCGTCGCGGAGTGGATTAACCCCGCGGCGTTTGCCACCCCGGCAGGGGAATTCGGGACCGCGCCGCGCGACCTTCTGCGCGGGCCGGGCACCTGGCAAATGGATCTCGGCATTGCAAAGCACATCTCGCTTACAGAGCGCGCGAGCCTCGAGTTTCGCTCCGAGTTCTTCAACATCTTCAATCACCCGCAGCTAGGTCCGCCGCAGGCTACGTGTGACGTTACAGCCTCAAATCCTGCGGGCTGTCCAACCGGGTTCGGCAGCATCGTCACTTCGGTGAACTTGAACACCGCCATCGTAAACCCGATAACCCCGGTGGGCTCCGGCACTCCGCGCGAGATTCAATTCGCGCTAAGACTGGTTTTCTAGGGATGCGGCGACCCTTTTCCGCGATGTTCCGGGAGGACAAGTCATGAGAATTCTGATCATCGAAGATGAGGCCAAGACGGCCAAGTTTCTGAAGAAGGGACTTGGGGAGGGAGGGTTCGTCGTCGACGTTGCCGGAGACGGGTTGGATGGATTGCACCTGGCGCAAGAATTGCAGTTCGATCTCGTCATTCTAGCGCCCGTTAGTCGAGAGGGTGGATGGTTGGGTAATGGGGTTGCGAAAAAACGATCGGATTAGTGCGAACTGGGCGGAGTATGTGGATATCAAGAAGCCAAGGGACCGATTACTTGGAATGTGCGAACCGCGAATCGAAACGAAACTTGGCAATGGCGCCATCCGCGGCAAGACTGACGGCGAATGTAGGTCATCGGGTACATCACGAGCTGAATCATCTTTGAGATGTTCAACCGCAGTTTCAGGGCGTGGAAATGTTCGGCTCGACACCTCGCCGCGTGAACGGGCATACTGATTGGTATGTCCGCTGGTAAAAAACGATCGCGACCCGTGGGGGCGATGTCGCGGAATGCGGAACGCACCCGAGGGATACTGTTGCAGGCCGCCTTCCAGGAGATTTACCGCTCTGGCTTTCGGGGCGCCGACCTGGATGCGATCCTGGCCGCAGCAGGCGTCACCAAAGGCGCGCTGTACTACCACTTTGACGACAAGGAGGCCCTCGGGTATGCGGTACTGGACGAGGTCATGGCGAGTGACCTTCACCGGAAGTGGGTCCAGCCCTTACGGAACGCCAAGGACCCCATCGCCGCTCTGGTTCGCATTGTTCAGTCCGAATCGCTGAAAAGAGAAGACGTTGAGCGTGGCTGCCCCCTGCTGAACTTGTCGCAAGAGATGTCAGGTCTTGATGAGGGATTCCGCAGAAGGACGGCCAAACTCTTCAGGAACTGGCATGACGCCGTGGCGGGCGCACTGCGTGAAGGACAGAAACGCGGGTTAGTGCGCAATGATGTAGACGCAAATGAAACGGCTACGTTCCTGATCGCAACGTACGAGGGTTACGTGGTTTTAACAAAGAATTCGCAGGATGCGCGGACGATGCAATCCGGCCAAAGAAGGGTAAGCGGCCACCTCGAGTCGCTTCGCCCGGCACGAGGCCGGAGGCGAGTGGCAGGCCGCGGATAGCCTGTTCACGCTGTGACGATGCTGTCAGTCGTGGAAGAAACCGCCGGCGCCAATCCAGAATTCCGCGAGCGATTTGAGGTTCTTCTTGTAGGTGCGGGTCACAGTGTATTCCTTTCCACCTTTCACTCGAAGACCATATTCGCCGGTTGGGTAAGGCCTGATCTCTTCCACAAAAGAAGTGTTCACCAGAATCGAGCGATGGATCCGAATGAATCCCCGTGGCTCAAGTTGCTCCGCCACCGCCGAAAGTAACTCGCGCACCAGATAGGAACTCGCGTTCTGCTGCAGCGATACATAATCTCCTTCAGCCTGAACCGTAACCACATCGTTGAGATTGATGAAGAGAATTTTTCCCTTCACCTTGATGGCAACCCGCGGCGACGGCTGATTCTGCCCCTGCATCCGAGAAGCAGGCCCTTTCGTAGCAATGTGCAGTTGCGATGAGAGTCCCATCACGATTGCAACTCATCTTCCTTCGTAGCGTCTTCACGATTGCCGACAATCGCGAAATCCCTTACATTCGCGCCGTCAATTATTGACGGGGGCGAGCGTTCCATCCGACCACATGCCAGTAAGAACTATGAATACATCGATCCCTTCCCGGGCGAACTGTGGATTCAGCATGACGGGAGACTTGGGGAGATCCGCGCCCCAAACCGCTTTGTCCATGAGCGGAGTATAGAACATCAAATGGGCGATGTTGTGGTCGTCGCGGTCCGTAAGATACGCTTCCTTCGACAGCATGTAGGTGAAAGCACCAGGCTCCAGGGGCGGCAGCTCTTTCTTGGCAAATGTCGCGATTCCTTCCATGATCTGATCCTTGGATTGACCCGCCAATACCATCTCAGTCCTTTTGTAAGTCATCGGAAGGATGGAACGCACCGCGGGCGGATTGAAACAGAGGGGACCTCGAATTTTGGGGTTCCAAAATTCCGGATTGTCGAATGGAGCCATCCACCCGCGCTCCACGGCGCATACGAAACCATTCTTGCCCTCAACGGCGGTTTCATAGCCATGCGGTCCAAGAACCAGAATTTTGGCGTCGTGGGATATGGAGTCCGGAGCCGCACTTCGCGCCAGGGCTATTTCGGCATTTCGATCCGGCATCAGGTAACGGTCAAGCGCGGCCATGCTGGGATAAGGAGTTTTGGATTGCGCCTGCATTTGCGAGATCGCACTCAGCGCCAGCACAAGCACGAAGCTTCCCAATGCGATTCTCTTGAGTGTTTTTTGTTCCATTCACTCCTCCCTTTGGCACAGAGTTAGTCCGATGCAACTCTTAATGATGCAGCTATACAACTCGGGAGTTGCACCGATCATACCGACCAGTATGTATGTCACGGAAACAACTGTCAACGCTTATCCACTTTTTCGTAGAACCCCAGCCGGCGAATTCATTTTCTGGTAGATGCGGGCCGTTTCTGCGGAGCAACACCTTCAAACCGCATCACAACGCAAGCCCTAATCGTGTATACACGCCGTTCTCTGTTGTACGACCGGCGCGTTATCCCTGCCGGAATGTAATTCATCCCCTCAACTTCGGCACATGTGGTGATACGAATGCATCCGACCCGCCAGTCGATGGGACGTATGAGCTCGCTAATGCGTCATTCAAAGTTTTACTTCACTCCCATCAACGAAATGGAATCTGAGTGAGCATTCGCAATAGCCGCCATTTCTGACGCGCCACACTGGTTGCAATCAAACCGCGGTTTCGATCTTCATGTCTCGTGTTCGTCATTGCGTCGAGTGCCCGAAATGCCGCACTCGATATTTGCCAAGTTTCAGCCCGTATCGCAACGGATCGTACCTGATCCCGCTCACCGCGCATGGCGCCTCAGGGTGGATCCTGTACTGTTCTTGCCGTATGCCGCCCGCGTCCAGTCAGTGGGGTTCGACAGACTTGAAGCCATACGAAATCTGCGGCCAAGCCTATCGCCGCGGTTACGGTTCACCGGACGAAGTGTGGGATGTGACCCGAGACAGCAGGGTTCGACCCTGACTATACCCAGCGCAAGGAATGCCCACCGAAGACTCTTGCTACGTAACGCTCCGGAAGACCGGCATGTCGGGGCCTAATCCGGCAAGGTGAGTAATTTCTCGACCCGGGCGAAAGTCCCCGGCCTCCAGCCGCAGATCAGAGGAGAACCAAGCTGGACGCGCGAAAACCGTTCTCCGTCGAGAAAAGTGCTCGCGCTCGCCCGCGCGGTGACCGATTTCCTCCAGCGGTTAGTTCACCGTCTGCACCAGCACAGTGGAAGTACTTCCAGTGATGTTGGCTGTTCCGTTATACCCCGCGGTAATGTTATGCGATCCCGCGCCTAGCGCCGATGTGCTGTAACTCGCCTTGCCTCCCGCAAGATTCGCCGTTGTGAGCACATTGCTTCCGTCCATGAAGGTCACTGTCCCGGTCGGGGTGGTCGTCGAGGAGGTCACGGTTGCCGTGAACTTCACCAACTGGCCTAAGTTTGAGGGATTCCGCGATGAAGTTACTGCGGTCGCAGTCGTGGCCTGATTCACGGTCTGGATCATGACGGCCGAGGTGCCCTTGGCAGTTTCAGAATCGCCGCTATAAACCGCGCTGATCGAGAGCGACCCGACGGGAAGATTTGTTTTTGTCAGCGTCGCCACTCCGCTGTTGAGCGTGGCCGTGCCGAGCGTGGCCGCGCCGTTCTTGAAGGTCACGGTTCCGCTTGGAGTATTCGGTGCAGTCGAACTGACCGTGACCGTTAGAGTCACCGCTTGCCCATAGGTTGAGGGATTCAGGCCGGACCCCGGAGCGCTCGTAGCGCTGGGATACAGATTGATGACTTCTTTCACTGATCCGGTACTGGCCTTGAAGGTTCCGTCTCCCGCATATGCCACTTTGATAGTGTGGGTCGCCGCTTTAAGAGACGATGTGGAGTAAACGGCGATTCCTCCCGAGAGCGCAACTGTCGCGAGTGTTGTGGAGCCATCGCTAAAAGTCACTGTCTCACCATCCGGAATCGGGCCGTAGGTGGAAAACTCTTTCGCAGTGAAGCTCGCGGATTGACCGACAAAGAGAGGACTGCCCGACGTTGCGACCGACGTAGTGGTTGCCGCGGGCAGAGAATCGACAACCTGTTTCAGTGTTGAAGACGTGCTCGCAAGATCGTTGCCATCCCCGGAGTACGTTGCCGTGATCGAGCGCGCTCCGGTTGTAGTGAACGTGGTCGCATAGATGGCCTGGCCGTTAGTGAGCGTCTCCGTGCCCAGGATCACCTTGCCTTGTTTGAAGGTGACGCTGCCGGTTGCCGGCCCCTGGAACTGACCGGTCACCGTGGCACGGAATGTCACACCCTGGTCCACGTACGACGGATTAGCGCTGGAAGCGACTTGAATTGCCGTTGAAGCCTGATTCACTTTCTGGGTCAGCGCCGCCGAGTTTGCAGGCAGGAAGTTGTTGTCGCCGCTATAGTCGGCAACAATCGAATGAGTCCCCGCGGCGAGCGCCCCAAAAGTGAGTGAAGCACTCCCGTTGGCCAGCGTTACCGGGATGGCAAGTTTGGTTGCCCCGTCCATGAACGTAACCGTTCCAGTTGGCGTGCCCGAAGTTGGGGTCACGGTCGCGGTGAAAGTGACTTGCTGTCCGTAGGTGGACGGGTCCATCGAAGACTGCAGCGTCACGACTGGTTGTGGATTGCTGAATCCCTGATTGTAGAGGATTGCAAGTTGGCCATTGTCGCTGGGTTGAACAATGTCCAGCCCACCGTCGCCGTTCAAATCGGCAATGGCCAGTTGCACGTCCCAACCCACGGAGAGCGCTGCGTAGACGGTGGGCGGCTGGAAGCTACCATCTCCGTTGCCGAACGAAACCGCCACGCCGGTTCCCGTGGAGCCAACATAGTCGAGCTTGCCGTCGCCATTTACGTCCGCCAGGGCGATGGAGTAGAAGTTGGCGTCGGGGATATCGTAGGAAGGCCCATACTGGAAGGTGCCGTCGCCATTGCCCAGCAGAACTCCAATGGCCCCATTGGCGCAATTTACGTCATAGCCGAACTGGCCGCCGACGATTGGCTCGCACAAATTGCCGATGACAATATCTGCTTTCCCGTCTCCGTTCACGTCGCCCGTAGTGACTGCCATTCCGGTCGCACTTCCCGTCCGGTCTCCGCCCGTTGCATAGGAGTTTCCAAATGTGAAGGTGCCATCGCCGTTGCTCAACAAAATCTGGGCGGTTCCAGCGTAAGGATCGCTTGCATTCCCGTTGCCTTCCACGACGACAAGATCTGTCTTCCCATCCAAGTTGAAATCCGCTCCTGCAATCCAGGTCGCAGGACCGCTGGGCATGTTCGTCGTCACGATAGGTTGGAACGTGCCATCCCCATTGCCCAGCAGTATCCCAATCACTCCGGGAACACTGCACGACGGATCGCAGGCGTTCAACACTGCGATATCCATTTTGCCGTCGCCATTGAAATCTCCAGCGATCATGGTAAGTTGCGTGACCCCGCCGCCCTCATAAACGTTCGGCTCTGAGAACGTGCCGCTGCCGGTGTTGAGAAAAATGCTTACCGACGTCCCAGTGCAGGAAGCGTCGCAGTTATTGAAGACCGCCACGTCGGGCTTGCCATCGCCATTGAAATCGGCGACCGCCAGATAATTCGCCCCGTTGACCGGCGCGGTGAAACTGAGCGGCGCCTGAAATCCTCCCGCTCCATTCGACAAAAGAAGGGTAAACCCGCTGGGCGAGCAGCTGTCGCCCGGTCCGCAACCGCTCGGAAAGATGAGATCCTGGAATCCATCGCCATTGAAGTCGCCCGCGGCCGCCGCGCCCGCCACGGTTGGGTTGGTGCCGTTTGGATTTTCGTTGAGATATTGTGCGCTGCGCATCGTGCCGTCGCCATTCCCGCGTAGCACGCTGAGGGTCCCATCGGATGTGCCCTGTGAAGCCTCCCCGAAGCCGCTCATAAGTACGATGTCGTTCTTGCCGTTGCCGGTTAAATCCGCGACGGCTACAGACGCGTAATTCCAACCGCCGAGAAAGAAGGTCGAGAGGTTGCTGAAGTTGCCAGTCCCATCGTTCAGCAACAGCGTCGCGGTGTTAAACGTGTAGCCTTGCCCGCCGCCAAGGATCAGATCAGGTTTTCCATCGCCGTTCATATCCGCCGAAACGATGGACTCGGCGAAGGTGGAGTTCAGGTAGTAGACAGTGGGAGTTTGGAACGTACCATCCCCGTTACCGAACGCAACCATCACAAAGAAATAGCCACCAACTGCGACATCGAGATTCCCGTCGGAATTAAAATCGCCTGCCGTAATGGCTTGCCCGCCGTACGGAAGAGAGATCGACGTGGGCGTGCCAAGTGTGCCGTCGCCGTTGCCGGGGAAAAATGCAAGCGTGGTCCCCGAAGTGGCTGCAACGTCCGGCTTACCATCCCGATTGAAATCCCCAACCAAAACCGGAATTGCGTTATTGCCAGACGTGAGAGACGTTTGCGGGGTCTGGAATGTTCCGTCGCCATTGCCCAGGAAGACTTCAATCGCGCCCACGGAACAGCCATTAACGGAAATGTTGTAGCACGCGATGCCCGTCACGATATCCAGCTTCCCGTCATTGTTCAGATCGCCAATCGCAATCGTGTTCGCCTGGCTCAAGATTCCATTCAATGGGTAGGTCGCTCCGGTGGTAAAGGTCCCGTCGCCGTTTCCCAGAAGAATGACCATGGCTCCTGAGCTGCAATCCGAACTGGAGAGGCAATCGCTGCCGGCCGCAATGTCTAACTTGCCATCCCCGTTAAAGTCGCCTACTGCAATGGAGCGAAGAGCCGAAATGGTCCCTGCCGGCATCCCTGGCTGAAACGTTCCGTCGCCATTGCTCAAATAGACGACCGCCGCATACCCGCTCGCGGGGCAGTTCGGAATGCCCGCGCTTCCATTACCGGCCAAGCTGCAACTCGCCGCAGTCACGATATCCGGCTTGCCATCGCCGTTAAAGTCTCCGATGTGGGCTTCAAATGGCGAAATCCCACCGAAGAGGTATCCCGTGTTGCTCGGTACTGTCGCCGGGCCAGCAGGATAGTTGATTCCGGCCGAAAAGGTGCCTTTGCTTTGCGCAGCGGCAAAAGATGCACAAAACATGGCTGATAGGACGAGTAGCGCGATGATGGCCTGGCGCGACTGCATGGCTGGTTCCTTTCCTCGCGGTCGGACTGGCCTCTTGGTGCTATTGCTCAAGCACACTAATTCCTTTAGCATGCCGTCGCCCGTTATGGCGGACGCGAAGCTGGGCCTTGGCGCACCGAAGAGGAAGCCGTGCGAGTTTGACGCCCAAAAGCTAGCCCAACCAACCGCGCGCCGTCTTTACAGAATCCTTAAGAATTTCTTAAAGCCGGCTTGGGAGTTGAAATGCAGTCCTCAGAGAGAAGGGCTTTCATTTTCGGGCCTCTGCGCATGGACGCGGGCAAGTGTGCGTTGAGCCGGGACGGCCAACCGATACTCTTAACACCCAAAGAATTCGATACGCTGCTGGCCCTGGTCGAGGCTCGCGGATCCCTGGTGGAAAAGGACGCGCTGATTGCCAGAGTTTGGCCCGACACTTACGTGGGCGAGGGCAGTCTGGCCAGAAACATATCGGTCTTGCGGAAGGCAGTTGGTGAAGACCTGATCCAAACCGTACCCCGGCGCGGATACCGGTTGACGGTTCCGGTGACACAGCTGCCATCCGATGTCCCGGATTCCCCTCTTCATCTCGATTCGTTCGATCCCGGTTCAGTAATCGCGTCATCAGCGACTCCGTCGGCATTCACAATTCCTGCTCGGTGGCTCTTCTCGGTCCCGAATCAGCGATGGCTTGCGATGGCTCTGTTGCTCCTACTCGCTGGTGTTGGAGTCCTGGAGCTCCACAAGCGGGAAACCATTTCCACGGCGCGCGCCACCACATCGGGCTTTCCGGCGCGCATCGCAGTCCTGCCTTTCGCGAATTACACCGGCAACGATCAACAGGAATATGTCTGTGACGGTCTGACGGAAGCCATGATTTCCGAACTGAGCCGCCTGAGTCCGGGACGATTGGCGGTGATCGCCCGCACTTCCGCCATGAAGTACAAGGGCACAAACCGGGCCATCCCGGAGATTGCAAAGGAACTGAAGGCAGACTACATCCTTGAGAGCAGCATCCGCAGCGCAGGGAGTCGCCTGCGGATCACGACTCAGCTGGTCCGTGGTTCCGACGCGTCTCATGTCTGGACCGGCGAATATGAGCGCGACTTGGGCAACATTCTCGATGTCCAGGAAAAGGTGGCGATCGCGATTGCGAGCGAAGTGCGCCTCAGCCTGGACGCTGCAGCGGAAGCCCGGCTGAACGCGCCCCATCCCGTGGATGCTGAAGCCTACCAGGATTATCTTCTCGGGCGTTTTTATTGGAACAAACGCAGCCGGCAAGGTTTGCTCAAGTCGGTGGAGTATTTTCAGCGCGCGATCGATCGCGATCCCCAATACGCGGCCGCATACGCAGGTCTGGCTGACTCCTACCTCGTTCTCGGTGGCGGATATCTCCCTGACATTGAAGCCTATGGCAAGGCTCGGGATGCTGCACGCAGGGCCCTCGAATTAGACAACACTCTTTCCGAGGCTTATACGGCGCTCGCCTACGAGAAATTCGTCAACGAGAGGGATTCGTCCGGCGCAGAGGAGGACTACCAGCGCGCTTTGACTCTCGATCCAGGCAACGCGAACGCGCATCACTGGTATGCGCTCTATCTTGCCGCAATGCAACGCCCGGACGAGGCCGTCGGGCAAATTGATCGTGCGCTGGAACTGGACCCGCTGTCCCTCGGTGTCCACTACAATGCGGGACAGGTCTATCTCTCCGCGGGGCGCTACGACGAAGCCCTGCGCTTCGCGCAAAGCGCGTTAGAAATTGATCCTTCCAGCGCACCGGCACATGGCACGTTGGCCGTCGCCTACCAAAGCAAAGGTCTGTACGGACAGGCCGTCGAAGAATTTCGCCTGGCGCAGAAACTTAGAGGCAGCTACTCGCCTTATGGCGTAGAGGTGGCGCACATTTACGCTCTCGCAGGTGAAAAGAACCGTGCGCGCAGTCTGCTCGCATCCCTGCTAGCGGATGATGGATGGGGAACGGCTGCCCCTTACAGCTTTGCTGTTACCTACGCCGCTCTGGGAGACAAAGAAAAGGCGTTCGGCTGGCTAAAGCGTTGCGTCGATGACCATTCATGTACCGTGAGCGAAATCAACACCGACCGCAGTCTGGATGTTTTGCGTGCCGATCCCCGATTCCAGAATATCCGGCGCCAGTTCCATCTCATTTCTTAGAGCCGTGCGAAGAGTTTGCGCAGATGGTGTCGCTCATTCGGCGACGGATGTAAAGGCGAAACGATAAGCAGATTCTGGAGAGCGGCAGCCCAGTTTTTTATTTTTTTCAGGCGCGAAAGCCATCGCCAAGCCTGCTGCTCGGCCTCCCCGAGGCCCTCTTATGCGCTTATTCTGAAAACGATTTTGCAATTGTCTTCATCGGCAGGAAGAGCTTAAGCGTGTCTCCCGGTAATTCGATAAAGCCATATTTTCGGTAGAAGCTAGCTGCATTGCGGTCAATTGCTTCGACGAAAACTGCCCAGGATGCAACGTCTTTTGCTGCAACCAAACTCCTGTCAAGGGCGCTCATCAGCGCCAGCGTTCCGAGCCCTGTTCCTTTGGATTTCTCAACGACCGCGAGTCTTCCAAGAAGGGTTACGCCCAGATGCCGGTACTTGCCCGCCTTCTTCGCAATCTCGGGTGGGAGCTGTTCAAGTTTGAGCTCTCTGCTCGAAAGCGTGTAGTACGCCAGAATTGTCTTGGGGTCATCCTTGGCCGTGATGACGAAAACACTTGCGAGTTTTCGTTTGACACCCTGCGAGGCTTGCTCTCGAATGTATTGGTCGAGTGAGGCATTCCCACAAGAAAAAGCCGCCCGGTTGTGATCACCAAGCGGCTCGATGTTGTATTTGCTTTTGTCCGCGATCACAGCGCGCT
This sequence comes from uncultured Acidobacteriaceae bacterium, assembly GCA_963719575.1. Lineage (GTDB taxonomy): Bacteria > Acidobacteriota > Terriglobia > Terriglobales > Acidobacteriaceae > Sulfotelmatobacter. Next base: position 26,304 of record CAVRCN010000008.1, on the reverse strand, counting down.
TATTTCATTCTCGAATAGGCCTTCGCAGCCTCACGCAGAGCCTCGTTCGGTGCCGGTGGATTCATCAAAGCCTCTACAAATGCCCTCTGATTGCGTTCACTCAACTCAATCCTTGTGTGCTCCTCAACAGCGCTGATGGCGGCTCTTTGCATACTTGAGATTGCAAAATCTGTTAGCGTGACCCCTTCGATTTCGGCAGCCCGTTCAAACAGTCGCTTCTGTTTAAGGCTGACCCGCGCCTCGATCCTCGCTTGTTGTGGAGCAGCCATAAAAATACCTCTCGTGTCCCCTACTGTACGGCAATTTGCCGTACATGTCAATCTTCTTTAGGTTTGCCTCTGTTGTGCAGGAGATATGCTGGATGAGCCGTGACGCGATTCTAAGCAGGATCTGGCAAGGGGAATATCTTCTTCAGCCGCGAAATCCATTGCAGAGCCTGCTGCTCGGCCTCCTCGACCTCCTTGGGGGTCAGCTGTTTGGCGATGAAAGCGCGGCTGGCCTCATGGGCTAGGTTTGCGTCTCTTGTTCTCTGTCTTCGTTAATGGCTTCAATCCACAAGCGGAGAGTCAGGTCTTCGCGCTCAGGATGCCCAAGCTGCCAGCGTAATTCCGTCCGATATCGCTGCTTCAGAACTTCCAGATCGAGCGGGACAGTTCGGGCGAGGTGTTTCACATCGTCTCGGTCACGTTGAATGTTTCGTTCCAGCTTTGACAAAGCCAGGTCGTAGGGTTCAACCTGAAGCGAAATCGCTTCTCTTCGTCGCCAGAGGGTTTCTCGCGCCGTCGTGGCAAGCGTACCAGTCTGGCGGCCGTCGCGATGTGAGTTCGGGCGACGTTCTTCCCGTGGTGTGGGATTGAGTCAGCGAGACACCCCACCGCTTATTCCGAAAACGATTTTGCAACTGTCTTCATCGGCAGGAAGAGCTTAAACTCGTCTTCCGGTAATTCGATAAAGCCATATTTTCGATAGAAGCTAGCTGCATTGCGGTCAATTGCTTCGACGAAAACTGCCCAGGATGCGACGTCTTTTGCTGCAACCAAACTCCTATCAAGGGCGTTCATCAGCATCAGGGCGCCAAGACCGGTTCCTTTGGATTTCTCAACGACGGCGAGTCTTCCAAGAAGGGTTACGCCCAGATGCTGGTACTTACCCGCCCTCTTCGCTATCTCGGGTGGGAGTTGTTCAAGTTTGAGCTCTCTGCTCGAAAGCGTGTAGTACGCCAGAACTGTCTTAGGATCATCCTTGGCCGTGATGACGAAAACACTTGCGAGTCTTCGTTTGACATCCTGTGAGGCTTGCTCTCGAATGTATTGGTCGAGTGGGGCATTCCCACAAGAAAAAGCCGCTCGGTTATGCTCACCGAGCGGCTCGATGTTGTATTTGCTTTTGTCAGCGATCACGGCGGGCTTATTTCATTCTCGAATAGGCCTTCGCAGCCTTACGCAGAGCCTCGTTCGGTGCCGGTGGGTTCATCAAAGCCTCTATGAATGCCCTCTGATTGCGTTCACTCAGTTCCATCCTTGTGTGCTCCTGGAGAGCACTGACGGCGGCTCTTTGCATACTTGAGATTGCAAAATCTGTTAGCGTGACTCCTTCAATTTCGGCGGCCCGTTCAAACAGTTGCTTCTGTTTGAGGCTGACGCGCGCCTCGATCCTCGCTTGTTGTGGAGCAGCCATCTAAACACCTCCAACTTCAAGGATTGTACGGCAATTTGCCGTACAGGTCAATCCGTTCTCGCGATTGGCTGTGGCCTGCAACCGATGTGGGATCAGGCGTGAAGCGATTCTAGACAGGGCCGGCCAGGGGTTTAACGTTTTTCAGCCGCGAAATCCATCGCAGAGCCTGCTGCTCGGCCTCCTCGATCTCCTTCGGGGTCATCTGTTTGGCAATGAACTGGCCGGCTTCGTTGGCTCGCTTCGTCGCCACCAGGTGCCACATGTAGGCGCGCACAAGATCCGCTGGCTCAGTGCGACGCGCCCAGTACGCCTGGCTGAGGGATAACTGAGCATGCGGAGCGCCCGCCTCGGCCGCTTTGAGCAGGGCGACGAGGCTGGTTTCGGAGGGAACTCCCTCAGGCGCGGTCGCGACAGGATCGGGTGCTGCCGCTTCCTCTGCATTGCCGCCCTGGCTCAAGGTCATGAACAAGAGCTCAGTGCGGTTGGATACGCCGAGCTTGTCGAAAACGCGAAACAGGTAGTTCTTCACCGTGTGCGGGCTGAGTCCCATGCGTTCGGCAATCTCGCGGTTGGTGAGTCCCTGCACCAGGCACTGAACCACTTCACACTCGCGTTTGGAAAGAAGGTTCAGGCCATCGGCAGCGGGCAGGCGCATGCGAGGCGCGGAAGCCAGCGCCTCGATGACGAGCGCGACGTCGGCGCTGTCGGCCCAGATCTGCCCCTGATGCACGCTGCGGATGCACTTGCAGAACATCTCGATCGAACTGTCGCGGTTGAAGACTCCGCGGGCTCCGGCACGAAACGCGTCGAGGATGGCCTCGGGCTTGCGCGAATCAAGCAGCACCACGGCTCGAATTCCGGGGCGGGCCGCGCGCAAATCGCGTAAGGTTTCCAGGCCGCGGGCCGGATGCCCGTCGAGCGCGGAGCTGACTGCCAGGACATTCACATCACCCGCCAGCGCGGCCGCCAACAGCCCGCGCGGATCGGCGCTCCAGGGGACCACGTCCAACTCAGGATCGCGCTCCAGCGCTTCCGACAGAAGTTGTGTGTGAATGCGCGAGCTGTCCGCAACCATCACGCGAACTGCTCTTGCCGGCTCCGCGGACTTGGTTTGCACTTTGATCACCGCACGTTTACCGCAGCATGTTCACCGCAGCATGTTCACCGCAGCATGTTCATCGCAGCGTGTTCATCGCAGTAAGACTCGAAGTTCCGACCAGGACCGCGCCAGAGATGCCACGGCTCAGCCCATCAGCCTTCGAGCATTTCAGATACTCGATCGCTTGACGGTTTCTATGCCGACCTGCAGTTGGGAGTTCGTCCTGGCGGAGGGAAATTCTGGGCCACGTTCCGACGAGAAAACAATTTTGTTTGGAGCCAGAAACAAAATCCGCGACGCAGCGACGACGACTCATCGACCTAGCGTGCGAGTCTACCGCAATGCTTATTGCCGGTACAAGTGCCGGGATCGGAAGCTTCGCAATCATGTTGCAAAGATCTGCAACCCGGTGCAATTGTTTGCAGGCAAGGGGGATGGCTCATAGCCAAGGTTGGGGAGAAAGCGAATCGTCGGCCAAGATCGCGACGGCCTGAGTGCCTGAAACCTCCCGCATAGCCTGTTGGATCAGGGCTTTGGCAGAGCTGAAACCAATCCTCCCAGCTGCCAACGGAATGAAGGCAGTACGGGATGATAGAGACGATAGTACTACTAAATGATTCTACAGACTCCTGTCCTTTTATCTCTATCGATTGATCATTTATACCCTGTCCTTCTGGAGAATTGACTGCACCCGGATGGTATACCTCTTGCAACGATCTGCACTCTGCAGTAAGTTTCTGCAACTGGGCAAGCCCCGGCTGGTTCCTTAGGTGGCGTTCCTGTGCCTGGTGAATTGGCAAAAGATTCCGATGGTTGGCGAGGTTGACCGTTTTGAGTGAGGCAAGCCGGGCAGCGAATCCGGTCTAAGTTATTGATACAGTTGGCTAAGTCGATTACTAGAGAGCCTGGAAGTGGCTTGCACAAGCTGTCGGAACCAGACTGTGCAAAACTCTGCCACCGAGTGCACGGCCTAGGCTTACGGGCTATTGACAAGCGGCAGCAGCGGGATATAATGAGCCTCAAGTTCGGTATGTGTTTAGGTTCATTACCCCCTGTTTTACTTGCGAATCCCCCCAGGATCGAATCGAGAGCCGAGCAGCATTTGCCCTTGATCTTGAAGATTGATGTACGATAATCTCTACAGAAATAGTAGGGATTTGACGTTCCTCCCCCTTAGTTGTTGTCGGTAGTTCCCCCAGATCTCGACGTGTGAGATCTCCCAGAATCTGTCTGCGATTCACCAATGTCCTCCTACGGGATGGGACTGAGAGGGCGAAGCTATGGCCACGAATCACCTTACGGGACAGCTTTCACAGCCGATTCTAGCTAGCGGAAACGGGCGCGGAAACATGCGCCGAAAGCTGGTATGCCCTGCACACCCGTTCCCGGCACGAAAAGATGGTGGCACAGCGGCTCGAGGAATGGGGCGTAACCACATTCTTGCCGATGGTCACCGAAGTCCGGCGCTGGAGTGACCGCAAGAAGTCAGTACAGTTGCCGCTGTTTGGCTGCTACATGTTTGCCCGATTTGCTCCCAGCCGAACCGATCGCCTGCGGGTTCTTGGAATTGACGGCGTGCTTCGACTGGTGGGCGCCCGCGGCGAAGGTTCGCCGATTCCCGACGAGCAGGTGGATGCGGTTCGCAGGTTGGTGGAAAGCGAACTGCCCTGGGCTTCGCATCCGTTCCTCAAGATTGGACAACGCGTGCGCATCCGCAGCGGAGCGCTCGACGGACTCGAGGGCATCCTGGTTTCGCGCAACGGAGACAGCACGCTGGTGATTTCCGTGGACGCCATCCAGCGGTCGTTGTCAGTTCGCGTCGAAGGCTACGCTGTCGAAGCCGTGTAGGGAACGTGGAAGTCAGAATTTAGAATTCGGAATTAAGAAAACGCAATTTATTCCCTCCGCCTGATTCTGCTTTTCACTCTTGATTCTTTCACTCTTGATTCTTTCGTCGTTGATTCTTCGACAGTGATTTGTCGATCTCATCCTGTGCGTGATGCAAGGAGTCACTGAGCCCGTGGCCGAACCCATGACTGCAACCGTACGAGTGCTGGTCGTCAGCCGTGAGCCGCAGATTTTGCGCTCGCTGTGGTCGATCGGCGAAACCAACTCGTGGCAACTGGAAACCGCGCCGAGCGGCTGGGATGCCATGGAACGCGTGCAGTCGGGCGTAGCGCCCGACCTGCTCCTGCTGGACCTGCCGCGCGGGGATGGGGACAGCTTGCACATCCTGCGGTGGCTGCGCCGGTTGCGTCCCGAGTTGCGGGTGCTGGTGTTATGCCATTCCGAAGACGGCGGCCGGAAAAAAGAAGCGACCAGGCTGGGGGCCGAAGACGTGCTGGTCCGTCCGTTCACCGAGGAACAGCTGGAACACCTGATCCGCAAGCATCTTTTCGAGCCAGAGCACGGGGCCACCGGGATAGTCAGCGAAGACGTTGAGCAACTGGGGCACGAAACGTTTTTTGTAAGCGGCAGCCCGATCATGCAGCGGCTGCGCGCTCAGGCAGAACTGCTGGCGCAAGCGGACGTGCCGGTACTGATTCTGGGCGAAGGCGGAAGCGGACGGTCGACGGTGGCGCGGCTGATTCACAAGCTTTCGGTGCGCTCCGGTTTCCGTTTCCTGAAGGTGGACTGCGGCGCTGTGCCGGGCGATATGCTCGAAGAGGAACTGTTCGGGAGCGACCGGCCATTCCCCGCCAATGGCCACCGGGCGAACCCTGGAAAATTTGAACTGGGCGAGAAAGGCACGATCTTCCTGGATGAGATCACGGAGATGCCGCTCGGCCTGCAAGGCAGGCTGCTGCAGATTCTGCATGACAAGACTCTCGTCAAGCCGGGAAGCGACCGGCCTGCACCGGTCGACGTGCATATCCTGGCCGCCACCAGCGTGAACGTTGATCGCGCGCTGGCAGAGAAGAAGCTGCGCGAGGATCTTTACTACCGGCTGAGCGCGTTTACTGTGCACGTTCCGCCGCTGCGCCAGCGCCGCGACGAAATTGCCGTGCTGCTGCGGCACCTGATGCATAAACTGGCGAGGCATTATGGCCTGCCGCCGCGGGAGTTCTCGCCGAACGTGCTCGACGCCTGCCAGGACTATGCCTGGCCCGGAAACGTGAACGAGCTCGAGACCTTTGTGAAGCGCTATCTGGTCGCTGGAGACCAGGAGCTGTCGTTCCCTGAAACCAATGCGACTTCCGTCAACGGAAACGGGAAAGTGCATCTCCCGCTGACGTTGAAGTTCGCGGCTTCTCCGGCGGGGCACAACGGCAATGGCGAGAGCCAGGCCGGGCAAAAGTCGCTGAAATCGCTGGTGCAAAGCGTAAAATGCGAAGCGGAGAAGAACGCTATCGGAGCGGCCCTGGAGCGCACGGGCTGGAACCGCAAAGCTGCGGCACGCCTGCTCGAAGTGAGTTATCGCACTCTGCTGTACAAGATCGAGCAATACCACATGACCGCTGCCGAGCGGTTTATCTCTCCCTTGCCGGGAGAGCGGTTGGTGCTGCAGGGCCAAGGGGCCAAGAACGGGAAGGTAAGTTGACCGCGGCTACGCGACACGAGATGCGAGAGAGAATTCTCAAAGCAAGAATTCTCTCCCAGCAAGAATCCGGAGCGGCTATGACCAGAAAGTCATACACCTTGTGGATGGAACGAATCGGAATGCTGCTGTTGTGCGCGGTTCTGCCGAGCGGACTGGGAGCGCAGGCGGTATCGGGCACCGCGCCCCAAGCGAACCTGCCGGCGAAAACGGATGTAGCGAGCCACGCAGCGGACGCGTCGGGAAAAGCGCACGACGACACCTTTGTGATTGGCAATGACGACGTGCTGGCGATCAACGTGTGGAATGAAAAAGAAATCTCACGCTCGGTTCCGGTGCGTTCGGATGGAAGAATTTCGTTGCCGCTGGTCGGAGAAGTGCAGGCCGCAGGGCAGACTCCGCTGAAGCTGGAACAAGAAATCGCGACCAAGCTCAAGAGCTTCATCTCCGAGCCGGAAGTTACGGTGATCGTGCAGCAAATCAACAGTCAGAAGTTCAATATTCTGGGCATGGTGAACAAGCCTGGTTCCTACATGATTTCGAATTCTGCGACGGTGCTGGACGCGATCGCGCTAGCCGGCGGATTTCGTGATTTCGCCAAGCAGAAAAACATTTATGTGCTGCGGCAGAAACCGGATGGAACCGAGGTCCGGCTGCCCTTCAATTACAAAGATGTGGTGAAGGGCAAGAATCCTGAGCAGAACGTGAAGCTGCAGCCGCGCGACACTATTTTTGTTCCGTAAGATTTGGTCCTGCAAGATCTGGCTCTGTGAAATCTGGTTCTGTGAAGTCAAGCAAACTCAATCCGTTCTGGTTAGGCCCGGCGCTGCTGGTGGCGATGCCGGTGTGGTGTCAGCAGCCTGCGGACACTCCCGATCAGGCGACCGTACCGCCCGCGAATTCGGCGTCGAATTCTAACACGGGTTCCGACAGTGCTCCGGTGAATAACGGAGATCGCATGGTGGCTCCGCCGCCGGTCAGCGGCCAATCTTATCCGACGATTTCCGTCTCCCAGGAGCGTTCCAATTACCTGCGCGGCGGCGTGTTGTTCACCAGTGCATACAGCGACAACGCGGTGGGTCCGGTGAACGGACATGCGGAGAGTGATGTGAGCTATTCGGTGGCGCCTACGCTGGCGATTGACGAGACCACGACGCGAACGCACTTCGTCATGACCTACGCGCCGGGGTTTACTTTCTATCAGCGCTTTAGCTCGAGGAACGAAACTGACCAGAACGCCGCGATTGATTTCCAATATCGCCTGAGCCCGCATGTGACCTTCGCGGCGCGCGATGGCTTTCAGAAAAGCTCCAGCGTGTTCACGCAGCCGGATCTGGGATCGGCCGGAGCGGTATCGGGCGGAACCGAAGGCGGTAATTTTTCGGTGATCGCGCCGATTGCGGACCACCTCACCAATACCGGCAATGTCGGCATGACCTACCAATTCGCACTGAATGCCATGATTGGCGCCAGCGGAACGTTCACCAACTTGCACTATCCGAATCAGTCGGAGGTTCCGGGATTGTTTGATTCGGAGTCGCAGGGCGGATCGGCATTCTATGCGCTGCGGATCTCGAAGGTGAACTATCTCGGTGTGGCGTACCAGTACCAGCGCTTGCAATCGTTTCCGACGCAGGGTACGAACGAGACGCAGACCCACGCACTGCTTTTGTTCTACACGCTGCGACCCTCGACGAGGTTCTCCATTTCGGTTTTTGGCGGGCCGCAATATGCAGAGCTCGGGCCGCAGTTTTCCACGACTGGATCGACCGCGTCGCCCGCGTCCAACAGCTGGAACCCGCAGGCTGGCGGAAGCGTGAGCTGGCAGGGACACGTGACCAACCTGGCGGTCAGTTACGCGCACATGATCTCAAGCAGCGGCGGGTTGATCGGAGCCGTGCGACAGGACATGGCCAGTGCCTCGATCGGGCAACAACTTTCAAAGACACTGAGCGCGTCGGTCGGGAGCATGTATGCGCAGAATGACATTTTGGGCGCCTCGTCTCTGGCCAGTGAAAACGGGCACACGGTTTCGGGAACTGCGTCGTTGCAGCAGCGGGTTGGCCAGCATCTCAATGTGCAGATGGGATACACGCGTCTGCACCAGGTTTACAGTGGAGTTGCGGTTCTGGCTGGGACTCCCGACACGAATCGCGAATTCGTTGCGCTGTCGTATCAGTTCTCCAGACCGCTGGGAAGATAAATATGGTTGACGATCCCGAAGAGCAAAGTCCGGAAAGTATCGACATTCAGCATTACCTGGGCGTGGTGCGGCGTCGCCACTTTCATTTCCTCATTCCGCTGTTCCTGGCTTGGGCGGTGGTGTGGGGAGCGAGTTGGGTGCTTCCGCCGCGCTACCTCTCGAGCACGCTGATTCTGGTGGAGCAACCCACCATGCCGAAGGATTACGTCACGCCGAATGTGACCGACGACTTGCAGGAGCGGATGCAGAGCATCACCCAGCAGATTCTCAGCCGGACGCGGCTTCTGCATATCATTGACCAGTTCAATCTTTATACAGGACCACGCTCCAAGGGATCTCCAGACGCCAAGGTTGATCGTATGCGCAAAGACATTGGCATCGATCTGGTGCGCGACGAGCGCCAGCAGATCACAGCGTTCAATGTTTCCTACACGTCGCGCAATCCGCACCTGGCCCAGGCCGTGACCAGCGAGTTGACGAATCTGTTCATCAACGAGAACGTGGAAGAGAGTACGAACCAGGCCAAAGACAACACCAAGTTTCTGGAAGGCCAGCTGGAAACCGCGCGGAAAACGCTGTCCGAACAGGAAGAGAAAGTCCGCCAGTTCAAGGCGGAGCACGTGGGCGAGATGCCCGGCCAGTTGGCGAGCAACCTGCAGATCCTGAGCGGTCTGCAATCCCAGCTGCAGAACGAAGAGGACGCTCTCAATACCGCCCGGCAGCAGCAAGTCTATCTGCAATCCATGGCGGATCAGTACCGGACGCTGCAAGGATCATCTAAGACTTCGGATGGGACCACGACAGTCGGGTTGCCGGCTCTCGACCAGGAACTGGACAAACTCAAGGCGCAGCTGGCCGACCTCAGTTCGCACTACACCGACCGCCATCCCGACGTGCGCAACCTGAAGGAACAGATCGCGAAGACCGAGAAGATGCGGGACCAGCTGGTGGCCAGCATGAAGGCGAAGAGTGCGGCCGCGCAAACCGATGGTGGGGATACGGCAGCCGGCTCGGGGAGTACGGATCCGACACAGGTTTCCTTGCTGGCTCCGATCGAGGGTCAGCTGAAATCGAACCAGGTCGAGATTGCCAATCGTGAACATTCGATCGCTGCCCTCAAAGTGAAAATGGACGAGTATCAGGGGCGCCTCAACCAGGAGCCCATCCGCGAACAACAGTTGGCCGACCTGACGCGTGGTTATGACCAGTCCAAAGCTAACTATGACGATTTGCTGAAAAAGAAGAACGACTCCGCCATGGCTACGAGCATGGTGATGCAGCAACGCGGGGAGCGCTTTCAGATGATTGATCCGCCGAGTTTCCCACAAAAGCCGGACTTTCCGAATCGTCTCAAATTCTGCGGGATCGGACTGGGCATCGGGCTGGCGCTCGGAGTAGCCGTAGCGGGAGCGTTCGAGTTTATGGACGACCGCATGTATGACGAGAAGCAGCTGAAGAAGCTGTTGCCCGCAGAGGTAATGGCCGAGATTCCCGCCATCGTGAATCTTGGCGACGAGCAAAGCGCTACCCGGAAAATCTGGCTGGGATGGGCGACTGCCGCGGTGGTGTTTGTTACCATATTGGCGGGGTCGGCGATCAGCTTTTTGCGCGGATAACTGATAACTGGTTGATTCCCAATGTATAAGCGTTTCTACAATCTGCAGCGCAACCCGTTCGAGATTACTCCCGACCCGTCATTTCTTTTCTCGACGAAGAGACACAACGAGGCCCTGGCGGCGCTCTACTACGGAGTGCGGCGGCGTAAAGGCTTCGTGGTAATGACCGGAGAAGTGGGCACGGGCAAGACCTTGCTGGTGCGTTGCCTGCTGCAACTCTTAAGCCGCAGCAACGTGACTTATGCGTATGTCTTCAACCCGCGGCTCACGCCGATCGATTTCTTGCAATACGTGGCTGGCGATTTTCGCCTGCCCACTGCGGGCAAGACCAAAAGCGACTTTCTGCTGGACCTGAGTTCGTTCGTGATTGCGCGCCATCAGAAGGGCCTGACCACGGTGCTGGTGGTGGACGAGGCTCACCATCTTCCAATCGAAGTGCTGGAAGAAATCCGGCTGCTGACCAACCTGGAAACGTCGCAAGAGAAGCTGCTGCAGATTCTTCTGGTCGGGCAGCCTGAACTCGACGAGAAGCTGGACTCGGTCGATTTGCGGCAGCTCAAGCAGCGGATTGCGTTGCGCTCGCACCTGGCGCCGCTGGATATCAACGAGACCAAGGGTTACATTCACCGCCGCCTGCAACTGGCGGGAAGCGCGAATCCAGGAATGCTTTTTCCCGACGACACCATCCTCGAAATACATCGGTGTTCGGGCGGAATCGCGCGCTTGATCAATACCCTGTGCGAGAACGCGCTCATTCAAGGCTACGCGCGGCAGACGCTCGCGATCACCCCCGAAATGATCGAGGAAATCGCGGCGGATTTCCGGATGAACGTGATGCATCCGCCGTCCGGCGGGGTGGTGAGCGGGAGGGCAGGCGGCGAGGGGCATGCCACCGAGGTGCAGCGCGCCGCCAAGACTCTGCTGGATCTTTACACCTACATGCGGCGTATCCAATCGAACGAGACCGATCTGAACGCTGATCTGAACGCTGATCTGAACAACGATCTGAACGACGCGCTGGGAACGGGAGTCAGGAAACATGAGCCGTATATTTGACGCGCTGCAAAGATCGGGGACGGAACAATCGGGGGTGGAATATCCCGACCTGGTATCCATTGTCACCGAAGTGTTCGAGGCGCCGAGAGAGCAACGGCCAATCCCGGAGCCGGCGCCAACTCTTGAGCCAGTTGCGGCTCTGCCGGCCGTTGTCCCACCAATCTCTGTCCAGTCCATCCCTGGCGAGCCCGTTGCTGACCAGCCGGCCAATGTGCAAACCACCACGACCGAGCCTTTCACCAAGGAAGTCACTGGCGACGGTCCGGTGGACTTTCCGTCCCTGGAAGTGAGCGTTCTGCCCACGAGCCGCCTCGTTTTCCTCAGCGAGCCCGACAGCCTGGCGGCGGAGAAGTTCCGCTTCCTGGGGGTTCGGTTACGTCAGTTGCAGCAAAGCCGGCCATTGAAGAAAGTGCTGGTCACGAGCACGATCCCGGAAGAAGGCAAGAGTACGGTGTCGGCCAATCTGGCGGGCGTGCTGGCACGGAGGAAACAGAGCGTTCTGTTGATTGAGGGTGATCTGCGGCGTCCGACGCTGGCTCAGCAATTTGGACTGGGAAGACTGGCCGGTCTTGGGGAATGGCTGCAGAGCGGGCGCCAGACGGTCTCGAACGTGTACCGTCTGGAGGGTCCGAATTTCTGGTTCATGCCGGCCGGCAACCCGCCCGAGAATCCTCTCGAGTTGCTGCAATCGGGCCGCCTTTCCTATCTGATGAGGCAACTGGCCGATCTTTTCGATTGGATTATCGTGGACTCGCCGCCATTGCTTCCCCTGGCAGACACTACGGTCTGGTCGCGTGTAACGGATGGTACCCTGCTGGTGGCTCGCGAAGGGAAATCGGAAAAAAAGCAGCTGCAGCGAGGGCTGGAAGTTCTGAAGAAGTCGGACCTGTTGGGAGTTGTACTGAACGGCTGCGTCCACCCGGACCACAAGAGCTACTACCAACGCTATTCCCCCACAACGAAGTGACGGAACGTTTTCAGGACAATCGACTTGAGCCAGTTCTGATCGAAACCAGTTCTGATCGAAACCAAAGATTGCTGACCTCGAAATTCAACCGCATTTAAGTCTTCTCTCCCCCCGGTAAGAGTCAAAGCGCAAGCGGGCCATTAGTTGATCCGAAAAACTCAACGCAGAAATTCCAGGAGATGAAGTCGTGAACTTGCGACGCTTTAGTGTCGGTATTGGACCTTTTGCTGCAAACCCGGAATCGACCGGCGAGCGCGGCATTCTCAACGAAGAAACATTTCACCGCATGATTTCGCTCGAACGGCGAAGGACGGAGCGGTCCCGCAAGCCCTTCCTGCTGATGTTGCTGGATATGGGGGATCATCTTCCTGCCGGAGCGACCGCGAAGATCCTGAGCAAGATTCTCGCCGGTCTTTCAGGATCGACGCGGGAGACGGACGTAGCCGGGTGGTACAAAACTGATTCCGTCGTAGGGGTGATGTTCACCGAGATCGGACTCGAGGATCGCAACTCGATCCTCAGCACGATGATTGAGCGGCTGGGTGCGGCTCTGCGCAGTGACCTGACCCCGGAACAGTTCAATCAAGTCAGCCTTTCTTTCCATGTGTATCCGGAAGAGTGGGGCAACGACGACGAAGTGCCCAAGCGTCCCAGTAATCCGGCCCTGTACCCTGATCTGTCCCGGCAAGCCGACACCAAGCGGGTTTCCAATGGACTCAAGCGAGCCATGGACGTTGCAGGTAGCGCCGTGGCCCTGATCTTCGGTGCTCCGCTGCTCTTCATGATTGCACTGGCCATCAAGGCGACCTCGGAAGGGCCGGTCCTGTTTCGTCAAAAGCGGATTGGCCAGAACGGCACGCCTTTTGATTTCCTGAAATTCCGGTCGATGTATACCGGCAACGATGCCAGCAGGCACAAAGAGTATGTCCAGAAGCTGATTGCCGGGAAGGCGGAACGCCATACCGACGCCAACGGTAACGGAGTATTCAAGCTGATCAAGGATCCTCGAATCACCCGGGTTGGAGCGTTCTTGCGACGCAGCAGCCTCGATGAGCTGCCGCAGTTGATCAATGTGTTGAAAGGCGAGATGTCGTTGGTCGGGCCTCGTCCTCCGCTTCCCTACGAGGTCGAAAAGTACGACGTTTGGCATCGCCGCCGTTTGCTTGAGGCCAAGCCTGGAATCACCGGACTCTGGCAGGTCAGCGGCCGCTGCCGCGTGGCTTTCGATGACATGGTTCGTCTCGACCTGCGATACGCGCGGACCTGGTCTCCCTGGGTGGACATCAAGATCCTGGCGCGTACGCCGGCCGCGGTAGTTTTCGGCGACGGCGCTCACTAAGAAGTTCTTGCTATCCCTCCCCCAAGCCCTCCCCCCAGCGCTCACATCTCTATGACAAACGTACTGGTCAAAACTCGCGAGTCGAACGCAAAGCACGAGCAACGGGGTGAAGTCATGGTGAAGTTTGGGGTTATAGGCTACGGATACTGGGGGCCGAATGTGGTTCGGAACCTGGACCGTCTGGAGACGGCCGAAGTAGTCGCGGTTTGCGACAAGAGCCCGGCATCGCGCAAGAAAGTGGCAAAGGCCTATCCTGATGTGCTGGTGACCGAGGACTCCGCAGAGTTGATGTCTTCCCCGGACATCGACGCCATCGCCGTGGTGACCCCGGTCTGGACCCACTATGAGCTGGCTAAAGCTGCCTTGCTGAACGGCAAGCACATTTTTGTCGAGAAGCCGTTCACCAGCAACGCAGATCAGGCGCAGGAGCTCATCGAGTTGGCGGCACAGAGAAATCTGAAAATCATGGTGGACCACACCTTCCTGTTCACCGGTGCGGTCACAAAAATCAAGCAATTGCTGGACGACGGATCGCTGGGGAAGCTGTACTACTACGATTCCACCCGCGTGAATCTGGGACTGTTTCAGCATGACGTGAACGTGGTTTGGGATCTGGCTCCGCATGACCTCTCGATCATCGATCACCTGATCGAGCAGACTCCGGAGGCGATTTCCGCCACCGGACAGACCCACCTGAACGGGCACGAAGACGTTGCCTACATCACCGTCTATTTTCCCGACAAAGTGATTGCGCACATCAACGTCAACTGGCTGTCCCCGGTCAAGGTTCGGACCACGCTGATTGGCGGAGAAAAGAAAATGCTGGTGTGGAACGACCTCGAGGCCGACGAGAAAATCAAGATCTACGACAAAGGCGTAAAGGTCACCAGCCGCGAAGGGCTTTATGACTTGCTGGTGCATTACCGCTCGGGCGATATGTGGGCGCCGCAGATCGAACAGGTGGAAGCTCTGACTCGCGAACTCGCCTATTTCGTCGACTGCATCGCCAACGATAAAACTCCGGTAAACGACGGCGAAGCGGGCCTGCGTGTGGTCCGGATGCTGGAAGCCGCAAACGAGTCGATCCACAAACGCGGAGCCGTGGTGCAGTCTCTGAGTTGTCCCTGCCGATTCTCTCCTCTCGCCCGAAGGTCTGGATAAAAGTGAAACCTAAAGTCTTAATCGCCACGACTTTCTGCTGGTACCCGACTGCCCGCCTAGCAATGGCCTTGGCCGTCGCAGGGTTTACGGTGGACATGGTCTGCCCTCGCCGGCATCCGCTCAGCAAAACGAAAGTGGCGCGCAAAATACATCGCTTCAATGGGCTGGCTCCATTGCGCTCGTTGCGCGCGGCCATTACCGACGCCGAGCCGGATCTGATTGTTTCCGGGGACGATCTTGCGACCCGGCACCTGCACCGCCTCTACGAACGCGAGCGCCGCGAGGGAAAAACGGGTTCTGCGATTTGCGCGCTGATCGAGCGTTCACTGGGAGCCGCGGAAAGCTTTCCTACCTGCTATGCCAGGGCCGCCTTTATGGAACTGGCGCAGCAGGAAGGCATTCGCATCCCGAAAACGGGCGTGATCGAAAATTTCGACGGCTTCAAGGATTGGATCATCCAAAATGGATTCCCAGCAGTGTTGAAAGCGAATGGCACTTCCGGCGGGGACGGCGTGCGAGTTGTTCGCACAGTGGAGGAAGCAGAGCGCGCTTTTCGATTTCTGCAGGCTCCGCCACGGTTTCTCCGGGCGGCCAAGCACGCCCTCCTGGATGACGACCTGACGCTGATTTCCCCGACGGTTCGCCGCGAGAAATTCGTGGTCAATGCGCAAGCCTTTGTTGATGGGAAGGAAGCCACCAGCGCCGTGGCTTGCTGGAACGGGAAAGTTTTGGCGGCCCTTCATTTTGAGGTGATGAACAAGGTAAGTGCTGCCGGACACGCGACCGTAGTGCGCCCGATCGAGAACCCTGAAATGTCGGCTGCTGCCGAAAAAATGGTCCGGCGACTTGGTCTCTCGGGCGTGCATGGATTCGATTTCATGCTGGAAGAGCAGACTGGCAAGCGCTTTCCTGATCGAAATCAACCCCCGGGCGACTCAGGTCGGACATTTAGCGCTTGGGCTTGGCCGTGACATTCCAGCAGCTTTGTATGCTGCGGTGTCAGGTGAAGAAGTGCAACCAGCGCCGAGAGTCACAGAGAAAGATACGATCGCACTGTTTCCGCAAGAATGGATACGAGATCCCGAAAGCGCGTTTCTGCGGTCGGGGTACCACGATGTTCCGTGGGAAGAACCTGAGCTGCTTCATGATTGCGTCAACAACTGGCAGAAGCAGAGCGCCTGGTACTCCCGGGCCCGGAAACAGGCTTTGGCGACGGTTCCGTCGCACAATCGGGTGAGCGCGCCGGTCAAGAGCGATTCATCCCAGAGTCCTGGAGTTGAGACTGAAGTGGGGAGCAGGTAAGTTCCGCTATGACGAATGGGAACCAGCGGACCGCCAGCGCCGATTGAACCGCGCCTTACTCTCCCCGCCCGTGGTTGCTTTCCAAAACTAAAAACCAACTGTCAGAGCGGGAGCCATTTCTGTTCATGAACCCTCATGTATGCATCGCGCCGGATGTGAAGCTTGGGCAGGATGTGAAGCTCTCCAAGTTCATCAATCTTTACGGCTGCGAGGTCGGCGATGAAACCAAGATCGGCGCCTTTGTCGAGATCCAGAAAAACGCGACAGTCGGCAAGCGCTGCAAAATTTCGAGCCACACGTTCATCTGCGAAGGCGTCACCATCGAAGACAACGTTTTCATCGGCCACGGCGTGATGTTCATCAACGACAGCTATCCGCGGGCCACCGCTGCCGGCGGAAACCTGCAGACCGAAGCCGACTGGAAAGTCGAGCGCACTGTAGTCAAGAAGGGAGCGTCGATTGGCTCAGGGGCCACGATTCTCTCGAACCTCAGCATCGGTGAAAACGCGATTGTGGGAGCAGGCAGCGTGGTCACCAAAGACGTACCACCCAACAGCATCGTGGTTGGAAATCCAGCAAAGGTTTTGCGTTATATCGAACCGACCGTGGAGGTCACAAAGTGAGTGTTTCAAACGCGCATAATAGCATTCCTTTTCTAGATCTGGTCACTCCTCACGTTGAACTTGAGCAGGAATTAACCGAAGTGTTTCACAAAGCCTTGCGGACCGCCGGATTCATTGGCGGACCCATGGTGGAAGATTTTGAGAAGGCATTCGCCGCTTTCTGCGAAACCAGCTATTCGGTCGCCGATCAGCAGCGGAACCGACGCTTTGCGGTTCGCGCTGATGGCCGCCGGAGTAAAGCCCGGCGACGTTGTGGTCACCGTGCCGCATACGTTCATCGCGACGACCGAAGCGATTTCGCAGGCCGGAGCGTTGCCCGAGTTCGTCGACATCGACGAGCAGACGTTCAACATGGATCCCGCAAAACTCGGCGAGTATCTGGAAACGCAGTGCACGGTCGACGATGCTGGCACACTGCTGAGCCGCCGCAGTGGCCGCCCGGTCACAGCTGTGGTTCCAGTCCATCTTTACGGGCAAATGGCGGATATGGACGCCATTCTCGAACTCGCGGATCGCTACCGCCTGGTCGTGATCGAAGACGCTTGCCAGGCCCACGGCGCCGAGTATTTCTCGCGCAAGCACAACCGCTGGATGAAGGCTGGATCTATGGGACGAGCCGCGGCGTTCAGCTTTTATCCTGGGAAAAATCTGGGCGCATGCGGGGAAGCAGGCGCAGCCACCACCAACGATGCCGGCATCGCGAAGACCATGAAGATGCTCCGCGATCATGGCCAGGCCACAAAGTATTACCACGACATCGAAGGCTACAACGGCCGGCTTGACGCAATTCAGGCCGGGCTACTGCATGTGAAGCTGAAGCATCTGGCGAAGTGGAACGCGCAGCGCCGCGAGCGGGCAGCAGAATATGGCCGTCTGCTGGTTTCTGCAGAGTCCGTCGCGATCCCGCATGAGCCGTCGTGGTCCCGTGCCGTCTATCACCTCTATGTGATTTGCGTGGATGATCGTGAAGGGCTGATGGAACATTTGAAATCGGCGGGCATCGCAACCGGCATTCACTATCCGATCCCGCTTCATCTGCAGAAGGCCTACGCGGCGCTGAATTACCGGAAAGGAGATTTCCCGGTCGCCGAGAAAGCGGCTGCGGAAATTGTCTCGTTGCCGATGTTCCCGCAGTTGGCCGCAAAGCAGCAGGTTCGCGTGGTAGAGGAAATCATCAACTTCATCTCGATGACGGGTCGGAAGGGCGTCGAGACCGACGCCATTTCCCTAGAGGCGGAGACTCGCAGAGCATAAGCCGGACCTTAATCCCAAGTTTTACACTCAAAGGACATCACAACATGAAACTCTCAGTCATTGGCGCGGGCTACGTAGGTCTGACGACCGCTGCTTGTCTGGCACAGGTCGGCCACGATGTTTTCTGCAGTGAAAGCGACGTCGAAAAACTTGCGAAACTGCAGGATGGCGTCATGCCGCTGTTTGAGCCACACCTGGAGGACGTGATCAAGAACGTCCGAAAGGCTGGCCGGCTGTGCTTCGGGTCCACCGAAGAGGCGATTGCCTGGGGCGACGCGATCTTCATCTGTGTGGGAACGCCGCCGCTCCCGAACGGAGATGCGGACCTTTCCGCCATCGAAGGGCGTCATGCCCCTGTTTGAGCCACACCTAGAGGACGTGATCAAGAACGTCCGAAAGGCTGGCCGACTGTGCTTCGGGTCCACTGAGGAGGCGATCCCGTGGGGCGACGCGATCTTCATCTGCGTCGGGACGCCGCCACTTCCGAATGGAGATGCCGACCTTTCCGCCATCGAAGGTGTCGCGCGATCCATCGCAAAGGGTGCGTCGGGCTATCGCCTGGTGATCGAAAAGAGTACGGTACCCGTCCAGACCGGCGGTCAGCTCCAGAGGCACCTTTCTGTCCACAGCAAAAACGGTCTGAGCTACGACGTTGCCTCGAACCCTGAATTCCTGCGCGAAGGCTCTTCGGTTGAGGATTTTCTTCATCCCGACCGGATTGTGATTGGGGTCGACTCGCCGCGAGCCGAAAAGCTGCTGCGGCAAATCTATGAGCCGATCATCAAGCAGAAGTTCACTTGCCCGATCCATTCGGATTGCCCGAAGCGCAAAGAACCGGTATTCCTGGCGACTGATACCAATTCGGCCGAGCTCATCAAGCACGCTTCCAATTCCTTTCTGGCGATGAAGATTTCGTTCATCAACATGGTTGCGAATCTGTGCGAAGTGGTGGGCGCTGACGTGACCCGTGTCGCCGAAGGGATGGGGCTCGATCCCCGAATTGGCCCAGCTTTCTTGAGTCCGGGAATTGGTTTTGGAGGTTTCTGCTTCCCGAAGGACGTGCAAGCGTTCATCCGAATTGCAGAGAAATCGGGCTGTGATTTCTCGCTGCTGAAAGAAGTGGAGAAGATCAATCAAAGCTCGCGTGGACCATTTCATCGAGAAAATCCGAAAAGAACTGTGGGTTGTGCGTGGCAAGAAGATCGCCGTGTGGGGGCTGGCATTCAAGCCGAACACCGACGATGTCCGCTTCGCACCCTCCATCGCGCTCGTGAAAGCCCTGCTGGCCGAAGGTGCTGTCGTTCGCGCCTATGACCCCGAGGCCATCGAAAAGGCGAGGGCAGTTCTTCCCGACGTTACATATTGCGCCGACGCTTACCAGGCAGCCGAGGGAGCCGATGCCGTTGTGCTGCTTACCGAGTGGGAAGAGTTCCGGAAGATCGATTGGAGTCGGCTCGCAACGCTCGTCGAGAGGCCGCTGATCATCGATGGGCGAAATGCACTGAACCGCCAAGAGGTCGCATCCCACGGGTTCCACTATATTGGAATCGGTGGAGTCTCGGCCACTCCGCAAGTGGCGCCGTCTCTTATTGCCACGTAACGCGACGAAGTCTATCGAGCTCATCAACCCACTTCTCTGCATAAGCATGGCAACACTTCCCACTTATATCCTGATCACGCCGGCCCGGAACGAGGCGCAATTCATTGAATTGACGCTCCAATCCGATGGTCGCGCAGATGTACCGGCCGCTGAAGTGGATTATCGTCAGCGACGGTTCCACCGACGGCACCGATGACCTCGTACGCAAGTACGCTGCGGACAATCCGTGGATCGAGTTGCTTCGCATGCCGGAACGAGCGGAGCGGCACTTCGCCGGAAAGGTTCATGCCTTCAATGCTGGGTATGCGAAAGCGAAGGAACTGAACCCGGATGTGATCGGCAATCTTGATGCGGACGTTTCGATTGAACCAGACCACTTTCAGTATCTCTTGAGCAAGTTCGCCGAGAACCCGGACCTCGGTGTCGGCGGATCACCTTTCAGGGAAGGATCGCTGCAGTACGACTACCGCTTTTCCAACATTGAGAATGTCTGGGGCGGTTGCCAACTATTCAGGCGAGAATGTTTCGACGCGATCGGTGGATATACGCCCGTCAAAGGCGGTGGCATCGACCATATCGCGGTCGTATCCGCAAGAATGAAAGGTTGGAAGACCAGGACCTTTACCGACAAGGTTTGCATTCATCACCGGGCGATGAATACCGCCGGGCAGGGTGTACTGAAGGCCAGGTTTAAACTGGGAGCAAAAGATTATTCTTTTGGCAATCATCCTCTCTGGGAGCTTTTCCGAACGCTTTATCAAATGAGGAATCCACCCTTCGTTCTCGGCGGATTGGCCTTGGGTGCGGGTTATTTCTGGTCGATGGCCCGGCGGGCCGAGATATCGGTATCCCGCGACCTGGTCGCTTTTACCCACGGCGAACAGCTGCAGCGGCTGAAAAAGTTTGTTACGAGGTCACGGGGCGTCTCCCCCGCCTCTTTCGTCGCAAAACCAACAACAGATAGATCGCCTTTATAAAGGAACTTTTAGATGGAGATGAGCATGTATATCGTGGATCGAACTGCCAGGTTTGTGCGCGGGTTTCTGCTGAGCTACGGCCCGACGAATCTCAAGAAGCGCTTTTGGGATAAAGAATATTCCGAGGAGAAGTGGTCCTTTGCCTATAACACGGTTGGGGACTGCGTGTATCCGCACCTCGAAAGGCACACTACGAACGGAAGTATCCTCGATATCGGATGTGGCTCGGGCAATACCGCCACCGAAATGGCTGAGACGTCCTATCGGAGCTACCTCGGAGTGGATATCTCCGAAGCAGCGTTGGCGAAAGCGCGCCGGCGCAGCAAGGAGTGCGGACGAGGAGAAAAGAACAGCTTTGAATGCGGCGATTTCCTCACCTACGTTCCCACCGGTCAGTACGATGTAATCCTGTTCCGCGAGTCGATGTATCACGTCCCCTTGGGCAAGGTGAAGGAGACGTTGGACCGCTACTCGGCATATTTGAAAGACGGTGGCGTCTTCGTCGTCCGGTTGTTCGCTTCAAGCCCCGAGAGAACCGAGGACAAGGCTAGACCGACCGCAATGCTCAAGATCATGGAGGCCGAGTTTGATGTTGTCGAGAAAGATCGGTACGAGGTTCCGGGAAAACCTACTGTAATTGTTTTTCGGCCAAAGGTGCTGGTGAAGAATTGAGCTGGTTCAGAAAATTGGTGAGTCGCAATTCAACCGCATCGTATTCCGCACGCCCGGCCACCCCGCAGACGCAACTGACAGGAAACAACTAAGTGATGCCAGCAACGCAGAAGAACATCGAAGTCGCGATTAAGGGCAAGTGGTTCAGCGTGCCCGCCCTTGAGATAAACGGAAAAGACATCATCGTCCGAGGGAAGTGGATTCGGATCGCTCGCGTGGAGGCGGAGGAGTGGCTGGAATCAGAACTCGAGGATCCTCAGGGATGCGTCCAGGTTTTGAAGCAGCAGCGGTCTGCCGATCTGCGGGCGGACATCTTGAGTTTTGCGCAAAAGCTTCCCGCGATCCGCCCCAAGTACGAGTATCCCGTGGAATGGGAGAGTATTGCCGCGGTTCGCCTCGCCAGCTTCCAGGAATGGTGGGAAGGCCTGCCGCAGGAAACGCGCAAGAACGTCCGCCGGGCGCAAAAAAGGGGCGTGGTCGTTCAGGTCAGGAGTCTCGACGATGACTTGATTCGCGACCTCCAAATTCTAAATAACGACTCTCCGGTGCGGCAGGGGAAAGTTTTTACTCACTACGGAAAGACTCTCGACCAAGTTAAGAAGGACCAGGCTGCGTTTCTTGACCGTTGCGATTACATTTGCGCTTATCACGAAAAAGAGTTGATCGGCGTCGTGAAGTTGATCTACCGCGGGGACGTTGCTTCCATCTTGACCTTTCTCCCAAAGGCCAGTCATCATGACAAGAGGCCGGCCAACGCCATCATGGCCAAGGCCGTTGAGCTATGTGAGCAAAAAGGGATTCATCATCTGATCTTTGGAAAGTTTAATTACGGAAACAAGCGCCATACTCCTTTGCGGGAATTCAAGATTCGAAATGGGTTTGAGGAGATACTGGCACCGCGCTACTACGTGCCCTTGACCGTGAAAGGTGCGATCAGCGTCAGGCTGAAGCTCCATCGCGGTCTTCTCGGACTCCTGCCCCACAGCGTGATCACTTTTCTGGTGAACACACGCGCCAAGCTCCATGCTTTTAAACATGAGCCGGTGTAGCTCAATGTCAGAGCGGTCGCATCGTATGCGGCAGATGGGGCGTTCAACTCCCCCCGCCGGCTCCAATTTCCTACCCGCTGCAGCTGTGGCAACCCACCCCAGTTTGAGCCGAACCTAAATGCCTGGAATCTTTGGTCTCATAACCAGTAAGCCTCGCGAATGGGCCGAGCCGCAGTTGCTGCGCATGCTCAAGCTCCTCCGCCACGAGTCTTTCTATGTGACGGGAACCTGGATTGACGAGGCCTCCGGAGTTTACGTCGGGTGGACGGCACGCGAGAACTCTTTTTCGGACGGAATGCCAGTCCAGAACGAGCGGGGTGACGTTACACTCGTGTTTTCTGGCGAGGAATATGCGGAACCAAGCACCGTCCAGGGCCTCAAGGAGCACGGTCATCAGTTCAAACCCGACGGCCCGTCGTATCTGGTTCATCTTTACGAAGACGATCCCTGCTTCCCGAAGAGCCTCAACGGCCGATTTCAAGGGCTTGTATCGGACCGTACTCGCGGAGTAGCGACGCTCTTCAATGACCGCTACTCAATGCACCGTCTCTATTATCACGAGGCGAAAGAGGCTTTCTACTTCGCTGTGGAGGCGAAGGCGATTTTGGCCGTGCGCCCCGAACTGCGTCGGCCGAATCCTCGCAGCCTAGGGGAGTTTGTTGCCTGTGGATGCGTGCTCGAGAATCGAACGCTGTTCGAGGGAATCCACGTGCTGCCTCCGGCGTCAGCTTGGACCTTTCGGGCTGGCTCGGTCGATGCCAAGAAAACATATTTTGCTCCGCGCGAGTGGGAACAACAAGAGCTGCTGGATCCGGAAGCCTATCACCGTGAAATCCGAGATATTTTTTCGCGCCGTTTCCCCCGATACCTCAACGGCCATGAGCAGATCGGTATATCACTGACCGGAGGGCTCGACACTCGGACGGTGATGGCCTGGCAGAGGTTTCCACCGAAGTCGCTGCCTTGCTATACGTATGGAGGCATCGATCGAGAATGCCGCGATGTTGTGGTGGCGCGCCGGATTGCCCAGGAATGCCAGCAGCCCTATCAGGTGATTCCGGTAGGCGATGAGTTCTTTGCTCGATTCCCTTACTACGCGGAACGCAGCGTGTACCTGACGGATGGCTGCGTGGAAGTGACTCGGGCTCCCGATTTGTATCTCAGCGAGCGGGCTCGTGAGATTGCGCCGGTAAGGATGACAGGACTCTACGGGGACGAGATACAACGCCCCCAGACTCGAGCGTTCAAACCGGTAGACCCCGCTCCGGGATTGTATAGCTCGACCCTTCTTCCCCACGTTAAGACGGCACGCGAGACTTACGCCGGCCTCATCCAGGGGCATCCAACTTCTTTTTCTGCGTTTCGACAGGCGCCCTGGCACCACTACGGCATTTTGTCGCTGGAGCAGACACAACTGGCGGTGCGAACGCCATTCCTCGATAACGACTTCGTGCGCACGGCGTTTCGCGCGCCCCAGGCGGCAACCGCGAACAACGATGTCCGCGTACGACTCATTGGCGACGGCAGCATGGCCATGCAACAGATTCGTACGGATCGCGGTTTCGGCGGGAAACCAGGCTTAGCCAGCTGGGTTGACCGGAATTACCAGGAATTCACGTTCAAGGCCGAATATGCCTACGACTACGGGATGCCACAGTGGCTCGCTGGGATCGATCATTTCTTCGCACCGTTGAAGTTGGAACGTCTGTTCCTCGGCCGACACAAGGTCTACCACTACCGCATCTGGTACCGCGGCATTCTAGCCAACTATGTTAAGGAGATGCTGCTGGACTCACGCACGTTGTCGCGCCCGTATCTTGAGCGGAGCGGGGTCGAAGCCATCGTCCGCGGCCATCTAAAGGGCAATCGCAACTACACAACGGAGATTCACCGACTTCTCTCGCTGGAACTGATCCACCGGCTTTTCCTGGATTCGAGTAACTAATCGGTCCGAGACCCGTGTCCTCTCTCCTCGACAGATCGGTACTAAGCCCCAGTTCATCAATCACGGCGGTCGAATTGGGTACCAGTGCGCAAGGATCCGCAAAGCCAAAGAAGGTGGACCGCAATCCCGCGCTCGATTTCACCAAAGGGGCATTGGTCCTGATCATGGTGCTTTACCATTGGATAAACTATTTCATCGGGCCTCAATGGGGATATTACAAATACCTGCATTTCTTGACCCCCTCATTCATCTTCATTGCCGGATTCATGGTCTCGAACGTTTATCTCTCAAAGTATGCTGGCGCCGACCCTCGCCTTTCGAGGAGATTATTCACGAGGGGGCTTAAGCTCCTGGCAATATTCGTCGTCTTAAACCTGGCGCGAACTGTTGTTGTCCCCGTATTGGGCACTGGCGCCCTGGTGCAGCACCCGCTCGATCCTGCGAACATCTTCGCGGTTTTTGTATCAGGCAATGTCCCGGTCGGGGGTGGTAAGGTCGCTGCCTTTCCTATTCTGGTGCCCATCAGTTATTTGCTCATGCTCTCGGGAGTGTTGATGCTCCCATACAGATTTTATAAGTACACTTTCCAGGTCGTATGCGTACTCCTCCTCTTGTCCGTCTTCTTACTAGGATTGACCGGCGCGCAGAGTGCGAACCTTGAATGCGTCACAATCGGAATGGTGGGCGCGCTCACAGGATTCGTGTCCATTGAAGCGATCAACAATTTCGTACGACACCCGTACGTACTTGCGTTGGCCTACCTGTGTTATACGATTGCGATAACGATCTGGAATGTCCCATTTCCACTCCTTATCGTCGGGGTGTTCTTAAGCTTGATGGTCATTTATCTTGTAGGTAGTAGCGGTAGTGAGTTCGGCACTCTCAGAAGTGAGGTTATTCTGCTCGGGAAGTACTCATTGCTTGGATATATATCTCAAATTGCGATCCTTCAGATCCTCAGCGCGGGATTCCGCCACATCAATCTCGGGGTTGCAGGTTTGGCGATGTCTTTCCTTGCGGCTTTCGCTCTCACTATAGTGATTGTAGAAGTGGTAGATCGCGCAAGAGCAAAAACGGCAATCACGGACAAGTTGTACAAAGCGGTCTTCGCTTGAGCCGTCGCAGACCAGCCGCTGAGAGAGTGCATCATTCGTTAGAGTTGCGGGACGGTCTTCGCTTGGACCCAGGCACGTTCGCTGGACGACATCGTTCCAAGGAGTATTGAATGGGCGCTACGCTCGCCCTCCTGATCTGCAGTGTTGGAGTCGCGGGGCTTTTTTACCTTGACCAGGATAAGTCCGCTCGAACATCCAAGGCTCTGTGGTTGCCTGTCATCTGGCTTTGGATAGCAGCATCGAGACCGGTTTCCGTATGGTTGGGGACAAGCGGATCCGGGGGCGGCCTTGCATCAACACTCGATGGGAGCCCAATGGATGCGGCTATTTATGCGGCGCTCATGGTTGTCGCTATAGTGGTCGTGTTCCTCCGGAGAGATAGGGCAAGTACGCTACTCAAGGCGAGCGGCCCGGTACTTATATACTTCCTCTATTGCATGATGAGCACGGCGTGGTCGCCTTTCCATGGGCCCGCTTTTAAGCGTTGGACTAAGGACGTCGGCGATCTTGTAATGGTGCTCGTGATCGTGACCGATGCCCAGCCGATCGCGGCGCTCCGTCGACTCTACTCGCGAGTCGGTTTCACTCTGTTGCCTCTTTCCGTCGTATTGATCCGGTATACGGATTTGGGTCGCGGATACGACCCCGGTGGGACTCCCATGAACACAGGTGTAACTTTAAACAAGAATGCGCTGGGCCTCATCGTGTTTCTGGTTTCGCTTGGTGCGCTATGGCACGTGCGCGCTCTGCTCCTGGATCAGGACGCGCCCAATCGTGCTCGGCGCTTGGTGGCACAGGGTACCTTACTTACCTTCGGCATTTTGCTTCTTCAGATGGCCCATTGTGCCACCGCCATCGCCTGCTTCATTCTCGGCGGTGGGCTTATGCTTGCAACCGGTCTACGAGCCATCAGAAGCCGGCCCGGCAGGGTCCATGTGCTCTGCTTGGGAATCGTTCTTGTTGGGGGGCTCACACTGCTCCTTGGAGGTGAGTCCATGGTAACGAGCGCGCTGGGCAGGAATTCCGATCTGGGGCGCGCCGATATCTGGAAGGCGTCGATTGCAACGGCCGATAGCCCAGTATTTGGCACAGGCTTCGAAAGTTTCTGGAA
>CAVRCN010000007.1:0-488693 GCA_963719575.1 uncultured Acidobacteriaceae bacterium | reverse complement strand
CCGCGGAGTGGATCGCTACGACCACCTCGGCAAGGGGCGTGACTTTGAGCTTTCGGGCCACCTCCGTCCCGAACAGAAGCGCGCCGTCGAAGCTGTACTCGACTCTCGCGATTTGGCGGTCAATGTTCGAGGCGCTGCCGGTACTGGCAAGACGGCGACACTGCGTGAAATTGACCGTGGCCTCAGAGAGGCCGGACACGAAGTTCTCGCTGTGGCTCCCACCCGAAGTGCGGTGGACGAACTGGAAAACGTTGGCTTCCGTGACGCAATGACTGTCTCCCGACTTCTGGAGTCTCAAGAACCACAGGGCGCACTGCCCGGGAGGGTTTTGATTGTTGATGAAGCAGGTATGGTTTCTGGCCGGCAAATGCAGAGCTTGCTGCACCTCGCAGAGGATCAGGGAGCCAGAATTGTCTTTTCCGGTGACACGCGGCAGATTCCCAGCGTTGAGGCCTCGGATGCGTTGCGTATTTTGGAACGGGAGTCTGGCCTAAAGAGTGTGTCACTTACCGAAGTACAGCGGCAGACGAATTCCTTTTATCGCGAGGCCGTAAAGACCATGAGACATTCACCGGAACAGGGGTTCGCACAATTGGAAAAGCTAGGAGCCATTCGCGAAGTATCCATCTTCGACCGAGGCCAGATTGTGGCGGAGCTGCATCGTGAATTTCGAGCCGAAGGACGCGATACGCTGGTAGTTGCGGGCACTCATGCTGAGATTTCCCAACTCACCGACGTGATTCGCCAGGATCGGAAAGAACACGGCGAACTGGGAGTCGGCCATTCTTTTGATCGGTTCGTATCGCTCCAGTGGACAAGAGCCCAGAAAGAGGAACTGTCCAACTACCAAGAGGGGCAGATTCTGCAGTTTCACAGAGACACGAAACTTGCAAAACGACATGAGTCGCTGGAAGTCGTGCGCACTGGCCCTGAATCTCTGGTTGCGCGAAAGGAAACCGGAGAAGAGGTGAACATCTCGCCGAAACAAACGCGGGCATTTTCCGTTTATGAGCGTCAGCCCATTGAAGTTGCCCCTGGCGACAGCCTCATGCTCACAGCAAACCGTCGAGGGCCGGAACTCCGGGCGACCAACGGAGAGCTGGTCAAAGTGAGTTCCCTAGATGGCGGTGCCATACGCCTCGAAGACGGAAGAACACTTCCAGCGAACTATCACGAATTCACACACGGTTATGCGGTCACCGCCCATAGAAGCCAGGGCAAAACGGTAGATACCGTGATCATCTCGGCGGACGCTATGAAAAAGGAGCTGTTCTATGTTGCTGCGAGCCGTGGTAGGAGCGAGATCGTCATCATCACCAGCGACCGCGAGCAACTTCGTGAATCTGTCGGTGTATCCACGATGCGTCAGTCCGCGATCGAACTGGCTCGCAAACAGCTAACCGCGCACAATGTGGAAAAAGGGCACCACGGTGTCGACCTGGTGACCGACGTAAACCGGCAAGCTGGACAGATCGGAGAGCAACATTCATTCTCTCCAGCGCACGCACCGGAGCCTGAAAGGACTCCACATATTGACCTCGACCATAACCTCGGCGGTCTTGGTCTGGGTCTTGGACATTGATGGGTCACTATTGGCCACACACCTGCGGATTCCCCACATGGCGGAGTGACGGGCCGGGGAGAAAGGCTTGTGTCAAGACCGCGTTTCTTGCGCCGCGAAGCGGTCGGAGAGCCTTGACACGAGCCGCTTCCCGGCCATACTGCTCCAATGTGGGGAGTCTGACCTGATAGATGTGCATTCGGAACTCGTATAGCGAATTGCAGTTGCTCCTTCATTACCCAGTCCAAGGCTGGTGAGGAGCAGCGTTCGGGCCGCATTCGAAATATTTTCGACATATTTTTCCTCCTGCAGGTTCCTTTTATAGATAGAGGGCAAAATTTCGCCCGAATCTATGGAACCACCTCGCTAAAGAGGGGGCGGTTGAGTGCGGCGATTGCTCTGTTCCCGTAGATTCCCTAAACGTACCTAAGAGGTTGTTGAAAAACCACTGCCAATCCACAGCGGATGCGTGATAAGAAACAGGAATGCGAGGAGACGATCAGCAACTGCAAACGGGGATGTTCAGTTATGTGGCGTTGGAAGATCGGATACCAGCGGATCATCCACTGCGCGGAGTGAGGATGCTGGTGGATGCGGTCTTGGCGGAGATGTCCAAGGATTTCGATGGGCTGTACTCGCAGGTGGGACGGCCCTCGATTGCCCCCGAACGGTTACTGCGGGCGTTGCTGCTGCAGGTGTTTTATTCGGTGCGCAGCGAGCGGCTGTTGATGGAGCAACTCAACTACAACTTGCTGTTCCGTTGGTTCGTGGGCTTGGAGATCGACGACACGGTATGGAACCACGCGGTGTTCAGCAAGAACCGCGACCGGCTATTGAACCAGGATCTGGCGCAGAAGTTTTTCGCCCATGTCAAAGAGCAGGCGGCGGGGTTGATGTCGGACGAGCACTTCACAGTGGATGGGACGCTGATCGAGGCCTGGGCGGGACAGAAGAGCTTTCGCCGCAAGGACGACGGCGGGTCGGGGAGCGGAGGAGATTTTCATGGCGAGTCGCGCCGCAACCAGACGCACGCCTCGCGCACCGACCCGGAAGCGCGGCTCTATAAGAAGTCGGCAGGCCAGGAATCCAAGCTGAGCTATCTGGGACATACCTTGGTGGAGAACCGGAATGGGTTGATCGCGGCCGCGATGACCACGCAGGCGGATGGCAGGGCGGAGCGCGATGCGGCTTTATTAATGTTGTATGAGTTGACCCGGAAGCGAAGTGGTCGGATCACGACGGGAGCGGACAAAGCCTATGACACGCGCGACTTCGTCGACACGGTGCGCGAGTTGGGTGTGACGCCGCACGTAGCACGCCGGCAGCACGGCGCGATCGACGAACGAACCAGTCGGCATCCGGGGTACGCGATCAGTTTGAGCAAACGATGGTTGGTGGAGAAGCCGTTCGGATGGCTGAAGCAGATTGGGCCTTTGAAGAAGGTGAAACTACGCGGGCTGGCGAAGGTGGATTGGTTGTTCGTGTTCAGCTGCGCGGTCTTCAACCTGATCCGTATCCCGAAACTGCGGGCGCAGAGCGCGTGAAGCAGCGGTCCCGACCCTCGGTTGCCGCCGATGGTGGCCGAGCGAAATCCAAAATAACAAAGCGTGCGGCTCTTAGAATGATCCACACGCTGCGTAAGCGATATTTTCAACAAGCTCCTAAAAGCACTTCTAGGCGCTTTAGGCACTTTAAGCAGTTGTTGAGAAATATTTTCGAAGTCGAAAAGAAAAAAGATTCTTTGAGATGAAGCAACAAATGCGTCTTGTACGGTTTCTATACGGATAATGTTCTCGTCCGCCCATGACGCGAAAACCAACGCCAGCCGAGTAGTGAATGGGCTCGAAATCTGTCGGACGAAGGCGGACGCCAAAGCCGACCTTCAGACGACGGAGTGATTTCAGCCCGGTCTCGACTCTCGCTGCAGGAGATTTTATGAGCGAGATCCACGAAGTAACGCCAGTCAGCCAGCCGTTCCCTCATTTCGAGAGGTTAGTCGATTCGCGCGAGGCGGCAGCCTTGCTGCAGATCCACCCGAAAACACTTCAACGGCTCGCCCGCAAGGGCGAGATACGCGCCATGCGGATAGGAAAATTGTGGCGCTTTCGCACATCCGATCTCGACGCGTGGGTGCATTTGAGGGTAAAGTTAGCCAGCTATCCGTACCGTCCCTAACCACGGAGGATCGTGATGAGACGGACGAGATTTCAGCAAGGCAGCCTTCAGATCGTGAAGCGTGCCGGTGGTCGGAAAGCATGGGAGTATCGGTGGTACGAACTCCAGGCAGACGGCTCTCGCAAGCGACGCTGTCTGATTGTTGGTTCGGTCGAACAGTACCCGAACGAAGCGTCGGCGCAGAAGGCCATAGCCGCACTTCGGGCAGACATCAACGCTGAGAGTCCGCGCACTAGCTTGACCCCGATCAGTGTTCAAACGCTTATCGAACACTACCGGGAAAAGGAACTAGGCGCGAATTGCAGCAAAACACGGAAGACGCAGGTCACCTACGAGGGATATTTCAACAAGTGGATTCTGCCTCGTTGGGGAAGCTATCGCGTCACCGAGGTTAAGGCAGTCGCTGTCGAGCAGTGGCTTCGGTCGCTCAAGTATGCGAATGGAAGCAAGGCCAAAGCTCGAAACATCATGAGTGCCGTGTTCAATCACGCTGTCAGGTGGGAATGGCTCGGTGTGAATCCCATACGCATGGTGCGTCAAAGCGCCAAGCGGACCAGGATGCCCATTGTGCTTTCCATCGAGCAGATTGCGGCACTGCTTCGCATCCTGAAGGAGCCTACGCGCACGATGGTATTTCTAGCCGTGTTCACGGGCCTTCGGGTCGGGGAGTTGCTAGGCCTCAAGTGGAAGGACATTGATTTTCAGAAGATGGAGGTCCATGTCATCCGCTCGATCGTCATGCAACACGTGGGCGACTGTAAGACCGAGGCCTCTCGCAAACCGGTTCCGCTCGATTTGCGATTGTCTAAGGTCCTTTGGAACTGGCGGCTACTGAGTCCATATCCAATCGATGAGGACTGGGTATTCGCGAGTCCACACAGCAAAGGGAAATTGCCGTACTGGCCAGGTTCGCTTTACAAGGCGCACTTGGAACCGGCGGCCAAGGAAATAGGAATCGTAGGCCATTTCGGTTGGCATACGTTCCGGCATACGTATGCGACGCTCCTCAAAGGGAACGGCGAAGACGTGAAGGTCGTGCAAGAGCTAATGCGGCACGCAAACATCTCGGTCACTCTGAACATTTACGCGCAAGCGATCACGCAAACCAAGCGAGATGCGCAGAGCCGAGTTGTGAGCTTGTTGCTCGACAAAAACGAAGAAAAACCAAGCACCGAGGCTTATCGGACGTTAACGGACGTACAAAATTCTGGAGGGGATGTGCAAGTGGTTGATAAGGTTGGCGTCCCCGACGGGATTTGAACCCGTGTTACCGCCGTGAAAGGGCGATGTCCTAGGCCAGGCTAGACGACGGGGACGATCAATTGGGCGGGGGCTGCCGCGAACTGCCGCGGAACTCCTTGATCCTAAGGGTTTGATGCCAACCGTGATCTTAACAGCGATTCTCCGAGAGTGTCAAAACTCGGCCCGCATACCGTTTGCCAGCTTCGCGATTCGTCTCTCAACGATGCGTCAGCCATGACGAAGCCGACCCCGCCTGACCATCGTTCAGCGACGAATCCCGCGTACGAAATCATCTCTCGGCCGCTCGACGCGTCCATGCTTCGCGCCCAGGCATTACAATAATTTCGGAAAGTCCGCCTCCCGCTATTTCTTGGGCGCTCGTTCTTTCTCGCAACCCGCACCACTCGCATTCTAACGCGTATGTCTGATCCACTATATCTGAGCCTTTGGTTTCCTGATTTTTCTGGTCCGTCGATGCTGCCGCATATTCTCGCCGTGTTGCAGCAGTTTCCCTTTTCCGCGCAGCGACCGGGAATCACCTACGCCGCCGTCCAGCCGGTTTCGTGGAGCGAAGCCACAGTGCTCGAACGCCGGTTTACTCCCGGCGTCGGCCCTGAAGACGCCGTCATCCTCGCCGCCGACCTGGTGCATGACGACTACGCCTACATCTTCGACGCGCATTGGGATCTCTGGACACCTAACGAAGCCGGAAGCGAGTGGAGCATGGTTCCGGCACCGGTGAAGTTCATAGCGCAGGGCGAAGAATTTGATAACGGCACTTACCAGCAGACCGGGCACATCCAAGTAGATTTCGGGCTGGACGCCCCTTTCCTGCAGGAGAACGTTGCGCTCACCGAGGAAACCCAGGTGAGGGTTCGCGCCAACGTCAGCAAACTAGTCGAGTTCACGATGAAGGCGGAAAAAAACACGCGCGCCACGGCGCGCCTGCTCTGGTCAGAATCAGAGGAAAATCTGGCGCAGAAATTAATCGCCCGCCTGCAGAAAGTGCAATAGAAAGAGGACGCAGAAGAACACAGCGCCGGTTTGCTTCGTAATCCTCCGCGTCCCCTGTGCCGAGATTCTGACCTGATTCACATCGCTACTTCGTTCTCCCGCCCTCGACCTTGAGCGTTTCGGCAGCCGCCGCTTGCGCGGCCGCCAAGCGAGCCGTCAGCACACGGAATGGCGAGCACGATACGTAATTCAGACCAGTGCGATAGCAGAACTCCACGGACGACGGCTCGCCGCCGTGCTCCCCGCAGATTCCCACTTTCAAGTTCGATCGCGTTTTCCGACCGTTCTCCGTCGCCATCTTCACCAGCTGTCCCACGCCCTCCTGATCCAGCGCCGCGAACGGATCCTGCTTCAGGATTCCCTCCGCCAGGTAAGTCGGAAGGATCTTGTTCACGTCGTCGCGCGAAAAGCCGAACGTGGTCTGCGTGAGGTCGTTCGTGCCATACGAGAAGAATTCCGCTTCCTTCGCAATTTCGCCCGCTACTAGCGCGGCACGCGGCAACTCGATCATGGTGCCGACCATGTAGTCGATCTTCATTCCCTTCTCTTTGAACACTTCGTCTGCCACTCGCCGCACGATCGCCCCCTGGTTCGCCATTTCCTTCACTGTCGCCACCAAAGGAATCATGACTTCCGGGAGCACCTTCACGCCCTTCTTTGAGACTTCGACGGCGGCCTCAAAAATCGCGCGTGCCTGCATTTCCGTAATTTCCGGATATGTAATGCCAAGCCGGCATCCGCGATGCCCGAGCATGGGATTGAATTCGTGCAACTGTTCCACCCGCGCCAGCAGCGTAGACAGCAGCTTCTTCAGATCGCCGACTCGCTTCGCGCCATAATCCGAATACCGCTTCACCAATTCTTTCTTCTGCTTTGCGCCAGCATGCGGAAGGGTCGCAATCTCCACCATCAAGTCCTCGCGCCGCGGCAAAAACTCATGCAGCGGCGGATCCAGCGTACGGATCGTGACTGGCAAGCCGTCCATCGCTTTGAATACACCAGCAAAATCTTCACGCTGCAGCGGCAACAATTTCTTCAGCGCAGCGCGCCGATCTTTCTCATTGTCGGCCAGAATCATGGCCCGCATGTGCCGAATCTTGTCTTTGCCAAAGAACATGTGCTCAGTCCGGCAGAGCCCGATTCCCTCCGCTCCGAACGCCCGCGCCTGAATCGCGTCGCGGGGAACATCCGCGTTCGCGCGGACTTTCATTTTGCGGTAGGGATCCGCCCACTGCATGAACTGCTGCAACTCCGGATCATCCGCCTTCGGCGGGATTGTGCTTAGCTTGCCTTTGATCACGCGCCCAGTCGTGCCGTCGAGTGAAATCCAGTCGCCTTCCTTGAACGTCTGCCCTTTCACGCGCATCTCGCGCGCTTTCTCGTCAACCGTGATTTTCTCCGCCCCAGCCACGCAGCACTTGCCCATGCCGCGCGTCACCACCGCGGCGTGGCTGGTCATGCCGCCGCGCGAGGTGAGAATTCCTTTAGCCACTTCCATGCCATGAATATCTTCCGGAGTCGTCTCGGCGCGCACCAGAATCACCGGCTTCTTCTCCGCGTCGTGGCCTGCCATCTTCACTGCTTCATCCGCGGTGAACACGATCTGCCCCACGGCCGCACCCGGCGACGCCGGTAACCCGGTCGCCAGCACTTCCACCTTCGTGCTCTTCTCATCCAGTCGCGGCACCAGAAAGTCATAAAGCTGATTCGGCTCGACTCGGAAAATCGCTTCCTCCTTCGTGATCAATCCCTCTTCCACCATCTGGAGCGCCACGCGCACCGCCGCCAGCCCAGTTCGCTTGCCGTTGCGCGTCTGCAGCATGTAGAGCTTGCCGTCCTGAATCGTGAACTCAAAATCCTGCATGTCTTTGTAGTGTTTTTCCAGCCGTGTCGTGGTGTCGCGCAGCTGGTTGTAAACGTCGGGCATGATCTTGTGCAGTTCAAGAATCGGCACCGGCGTACGCACACCTGAAACCACATCCTCGCCTTGCGCGTTCAGAAGAAACTCACCATAAAATTCTTTCGTCCCAATCGCGGGATTGCGCGTAAAGCCCACACCCGTGCCGCTGGTGTCACCGAGATTGCCGAAGACCATTGCCTGCACGTTCACGGCAGTGCCGAGCATGTCGTCGATGTTGTTAATGCGCCGATAAGTCTTGGCGCGGTCGTTCTGCCACGACCGAAACACCGCGTCCCGAGCCATTACCAGTTGCTCGTGCGGATCCTGCGGAAAGTCGCGCTTGGCATGCTTCTTCACGACTTTCTTATATTCCGCAATCACTTCCTGCAACGCCTTCGCGTCGAGATCGGTGTCGAGCTTCGCTTTCTTCTGCTTCTTCTTGTGATCGAACACTTCATCGAATTCAGACTTCTTAATATCGAGCACTACGTTGCCGAACATCTGAATCAACCGCCGGTAGGAATCCGCCGCGAACCGCGGATTGTTGCTGAGCTTGGCCAGCGCCACCACGCTCTGGTCGTTAAGGCCGAGATTGAGAATCGTATCCATCATGCCCGGCATGGAAAATTTCGCGCCCGAGCGCACGCTCACCAGCAACGGATTCTCGCCCGCGCCCAGCTTCTGCCCCTGCAGCGCCTCCAACTTCGCCAACGCATCTTCCATCTGGCGGTCCACGTCTTTCGACACCCCGCCGCTGCGCATGTACTCGCGGCAAGCCTCGGTCTGAATCGTGAATCCCGGAGGCACGGGCAACCCGGCGTTAGTCATCTCGGCCAGGCCGGCGCCCTTGCCGCCCAGCACGTCCTTCATCTTGCCGTCGCCGTCGGCCTTGCCGCCGCCAAAGAAATAGACGTACTTAGTCGCAGACTTCTTCGCGTCTTGCTTCGTTTCCTGCTTGCCAGTCTGCGCTGGAGCTTCGGGGAGAGTAATCGTCGCCATGACTATGAGTCCTTTTTCTGAATTTTCGTAGCGCCGGCATCTCGCCGGCAGTCTGTCCTTCTAAACCCCTGCTGCCGCGGGATCTTGAGGCCCCGCAGGGCCATCGCGATAAGAGCCCGGCGCTTCAGCGCCGGGTCAAGCCGCAAGGCAATAAAATCCCGCAGGGACGGCTGAAACGTCTAGACCTTCCCTTCCGTCACGATCTCAGAAAAATCCGCGATCGTGGAAAATTCCTTCAGCAAAGTCCGCAGCAACGCCAACCGGTTCGCTCGCACGCGCTCGTCGTCCACCATCACCATCACCTTGTCGAAAAATGCGTCCACCGGTTCACGCGCTGTGGAAAGAAGCAGCAGCGCATCACCGTACTTCGCTTCTTTCTGCAGTGCGCCAACTCTCGGACCGTTGACCTCGACATAGGCTGCCAGCACTTTCTCTTCCTGCGCGGAATCAGGCAGAGGTTCGAACTTCCCTGCCAGCGTAATTCCCTTTTCGTCCGCTTGCTTCAGGATATTCCTCATCCGCTTGCAAGCCGCGCCAATCGCTTGAAACTCCGGCATGTGCAAAACCTGCTTCACGGCTTCGGCGCGCGCAAGCGCATCCACCACGTCTTCCGCGTCCGCCCCCAGTACGGCTTTCACCACGTCATACGCATATCCGCGCACATCCTTCAAATAAAATTCCAGCCGCTCGCGGAAGAATGGTCTCACCGACGCATCGAACGTTGTCTCGTCGACGAACTTTTTCTCCGCCTCAGACTTCGCATACCCAGTCCGCGCGTCCCGCATCATCACGGTCAGCCGCAACGGCAACTTCTTCTCCGCAATCACCTTCACGATGGCGTTGGCCTGCCGCCGCAGCGCAAACGGATCCTTCGACCCGCTCGGCACCAATCCCAGCGCAAACATTCCTGCGATCGTGTCCGCCTTGTCGCCGATCGAAAGCACAGCCCCCTCGATCGACCGCGGCACTTCATCCTCAGTCGATCCAGGCTTGTAGTGATCGTAAATTGCGTCCGCAATGGCGAGGCGCGTCGCCTCCGGCAGACTCGGATCCAGTTGCTGCGCCCGCGCATAGAGCCCGCCAACAATGCCCTGCAGTTCAGTGAACTCTTTCACCAGTTCGGTGGTCAGGTCGGTCTTCGCCAGGCAGACAGCTTTGTGAATCACGCCCGGACGCACCGCCGTACCGTTCTGCTTGAGGATCTCGCTCAGCCAGCTGCACAGCCGCTGCACGCGCAGCGTCTTCTCGTAATAGCTGCCCAAATCTTTCTGGAAGGTCACATGCTTCAGCAATTCCAGCCGCTCCAGCAGCGACTTCTTCTGGTCTGTCTCCCAGAAAAACCGTGCGTCGTTGAAGCGCGCCCGCAGCACGCGTTCGTTCCCGTGCCGGATCAGCCCCTGCGGATCGCTGTCCGTATTGAGCACGGCAAGAAAATGCGGCAGCAGTTTGCTTTCGGCATCTTCGACCGCAAAATATTTCTGGTGATCGCGCATCACCGTGACCAGCACTTCCGCCGGCAACGCCAGAAACCGCGGATCGAAACTTCCCAGAATCACCGACGGAAATTCCGTAAGGTTCACCACGGTATCGAGAAGCGTCTTGTCTTCGCGCCAGCGCGCACCGGGAACGGTTCGCGTCGCCGCATCAAGCGCTTTGCGAATCTGATGCTCGCGTTCTCCGCGTCCCAGAACCTTCGCCGCACGCAACGAATCAATGTAGGAAGATCCTACGCCCGAAATTGTCACAGGGCCGTCGGACAGAATCCTGTGCCCCCGTGAAGTTCTCCCCGCGCGGACCCCGTCGAACTCGAGCGGAATGGTCTCCCCATCCAGTATCGCCACCAGCCAGCGTACTGGACGCACGAACCGCTCGTTCGGCTTCCGCCAGTACATATTCTTCGGCCAGTAGATCGTGGAAATTTCCTTCGGCAAATTCTCCGCGAGAATCTCGGCCGCGGCGCGCCCCTTCTTCGTGACCCGAGCGGCTACATACTCGCCCTTAGGCGTGCTGACTTTTTCCAGTTGCGAGACGTCCACTCCAGACTTCTTGGCGAAGGCGTGCGCCGCAGGCGTGGGCTGCCCATCCTTGTAGGCGACGTTCACCGAAGGTCCAGTGACTTGCTCCGTGACGTCCGCCTGCGCCGCAGAAATCCCAGACGCCAGCACCGCTAACCGACGCGGCGAATCGAAGCTCGCGACCGCGCCCGCGCCCAGTCGCTCGCGACGCAACAATCCACCGACACGCTCGCTCAACTCCAGCGAGGCCGCCTCAATCATCCTCGCCGGAATCTCTTCGCACCCGATCTCAAGTAGAAAATCTGCCATGCAATCAGACCAATAAGTTTCTCAGAATGTCGCGACGCCCGACAGTGACGGGCATCACATCGTAGCGCCGCCGTCCCGGCGGCTGTCCCGAGAGCGTCTCGCTCTCACCCTATCTCTACCCAACCGGCGACAGCTTCTCGTTCCCAACTCTCGCCTTCTTCACGTTTGCGGGTTCCGGTTCGTCGGATTTCTCCGACGCAGCTGCCACTTCGCTCTTCTGCTGATCCACCCAGGCCTTCGCGATGCCGACGGCCAGCGCCCGCACCCGCGCAATCACGCCCACGCGCTCGGTCACTGAAATCGCGCCGCGCGCGTCGAGCATGTTAAACATGTGCGAGCACTTCAAACAAAGATCGTACGCAGCGAGAAGCGGAAACCGCGCCTTCGCTCGCGCGATCCCGTCGCCCTCGGCGTGATCTTTTGCCAGAGCCGCATACTTCTCCAGCAGCCCCTTGCACTCGGCTTCGCAGAGATCGAAATGCTTCCAGGCCTTCTCCACGTCCGCCAACTCAAAGTTGTACACCGAAAACTGCAACTCGTCAGCCAGGCGCACGTCGCCATACTTGACCACGTGTCCCGTCTCCGGATCGCGCGCCCACACAATGTCGTAGATCGAATCCACATCCTGCAGGAACGCTCCGATGCGCTCCAGGCCGTAGGTGAGTTCGGCCGAAATCGGAAACAGGTCCACGCCGCCGCACTGCTGAAAATATGTGAACTGCGTGATCTCGAGGCCGTCGAGCATCACCTGCCAGCCCACGCCCCAAGCACTGAGCGTGGGAGCTTCCCAGTTGTCTTCTTCAAACTTGATGTCGTGCTGGCGCAGGTCGATGCCGAGCGCGCTAAGCGATTCGAGGTATAACTCCTGTACGTTTTCCGGCGGAGGCTTCAGGATCACCTGCAGCTGCATGTGCTTGAACAATCGGTTGGGATTCTCGCCATAACGCCCGTCAGCCGGACGCCGCGAGGGCTGCACATACGCTACCTTGTAAGGCTTTGGACCGAGCACGCGCAGAAAAGTTTCCGGCGCCATCGTCCCCGCGCCCACTTCGACGTCATACGGTTGCTGCAGCACGCATCCCCGCTCAGCCCAGAATGCTTGCAGCCGCAGGATGAGTTCCTGAAACGTCGGCGGATTGGAAGTGGATGGATGCATGAGATACAGCTGCTAGCTGCTAGCTTCTAGCGAACCCTTGATCCGCATGACTGCTCGGGGCTGGGAACTAGAAGCTGCGCCACAGTGCCATTGGAGCCCGGCAGGTAATCCATGATTGTAATGGAAACGACAGGGAGTCGTCAGCTAGGGCTTGCGCGCTTCGGCCGCGTATTTACAAAACGTTCCTGAAGGAACACTGTGGAAAACTTCAGAAAAACTCCCGCTAAGTCGTTGATAATTTCGACCGGCGCTGAAGAGAAAGGAGTTAAGTTGTGGAAAAAGTGTCTACTTTTGTGGACGTTTGAGGAGACGAAAGTAGACTTGACGTGAGGCCGGTTTGTGAGCTTACCGCGGGGACCGCAGACTGGATTCAACGGTAGGCTTCCCGGCGGTTGCGCACGGCAGTGATGTTGATGGCACTCTCGGATTTGTGATCGAAAAACACCCGGTAGTCGCCACATCGGAGGCGAAAACCGATGAGGGGAGCTTTGAGCTTCTTCACCTCGCCGGCACGGCTGGCAAGGTAGCGGTCGATGCAGTGGAGAATCTGGATCGCCGTTTCTCGATCAATGGCCCGCAGATCGGAGCGGGCCTCGGAGGCCCAGATCACGGCGATCCGAGCTGCCTCGGCAGTCACTTGTTATGCCCAAATTCGCGGAGGATCTCTTCGTGCGGAATGCCTTCGCCCCGCGCCAATGAGGCCCGAGCACGCTCCAGCGCGGCAGCAGTGTCCGGCGTGATGTCCTCATCGTCGACCAGCGCCGAGGCCAACGAATGCGACAGGGGTTCCACCATGACCTGCAGCAAAATTCGCACCGCGGCCAGTTTCTCATCCGGCAACATGTCGATCAGCGCGTGAGCTTGCTGTCGTTCTTGGGTGGGATCGGGAGCCATGTCCGCCTCCGCGAGAAAACCTCGCTGTTGCATCTATTATATCGTCCCGACGGCTGTCTCCGGACGTGGTTCCAAAGCTAGAACCCGCCTTTCTCCAGCATTCCCGCCGTAACCAGTTTTTTCTCGATGTGACGCTGCAGGGTTTGGATGAGGAACTTGCGCAGGTCGGCGGCTTGGGATTTGGGCCAGGGCGTTCCGGCGAAACTCTCTACCGGGGCGCGAAACATTTGCGCGGCCAGAGCGCGCGAGTCACTCGAAATCTCGGAGGACGCCAGGCGCTTGTCTTCGGGGCACATCAGACCATCGGCCAGGGCGTGGAACCAGGCGCGGCTGCCGTTCA
This sequence comes from uncultured Acidobacteriaceae bacterium, assembly GCA_963719575.1. Classification (GTDB taxonomy): domain Bacteria; phylum Acidobacteriota; class Terriglobia; order Terriglobales; family Acidobacteriaceae; genus Sulfotelmatobacter. Next base: position 475,088 of record CAVRCN010000007.1, on the reverse strand, counting down.
GGGTGCGGCCGCAGGCGATGCATTCCGTCAATTCAGGGAGGAAGCCGACCAGGCGCGTCAGCCAGAGCTCAAAATACGTGATGGGCATCCAGATGTTTGAGCTGGTCTTTGCGTCTGAGCCGGCTTTTTTGTCAGCTCTTGTCTTTTCGGCGCTTGCTTCTTCCGCACCCTTTTCTTCCAGGCGCGTCTTTTCCGAATTTATTTCCTTGGTTGCGGCGCCGGCGATCTCGACGTGCTGCAGGGCGTGCAGCACGGAAAGCGTGAGGCGGAAGATGGCGTCGTTGGCTTCGCGGTCTGGAAGGAGTTCGTCGAGCAGCTCGGCGACGTGAGCCAGCGCGACGGCGCGCGCGTAGCTGACTTCGGTGGCCAGGGGAGACTCGATTACTTCGCAGGCATCGAAGCGCACCAGTTCCTGGCGTTCGCGGACGTTGTAAAACGCGCGCACATGAGTCATGGGCTCGAGCGCGCCACCGAAGCGGCGCTTCGATTTTTTTGCCGATCGCGCTACGCCGCGAACTTTGCCTTCCGCGCGCGTGAACAGTGTGACCAGCAGATCAGCCTCGCGCAACGGATAGGTGCGCAAGACGATCGCTTCCGATTCCATCAGGGCCATGAGGGCGACGAGGTGATTGTAAATGGAGGGCGCTTTCAGCTGTCAGCTCTCAGAAAAATCGTCGACAAAGATGCATCGGCAAAATCAAAATCCCACTTCTCGCAAAGGGCGCGAGAAATGGGGCACCCAGTGAAGGATGGGTCCACGCACTGGTTTCCTGCGACGGCATCTCGATCAAAATCGAAAAGGCGCGCGCCCATGAATGGGCGCACGCCTCGAACTTCTTTCCGTACTCGAACCCGGCTTGGTTTTCCTGACGACTGGTGGCGGACCGCTGAAAACTGACAGCTCCCTACCGGCCGTAATACGCGGCGTTTTTCGCGGTGAATTCGTTCCACTTTTCCGGCAGGTCGTCGAGCGCGAAAATGGCCGACACCGGGCAGACGGGCACGCAGGCGCCACAGTCAATACATTCCACCGGGTCGATATACAAAAGCTCTGCAGTGGCGTAGGCGGGCTCGTCTTTCTTGGGATGAATGCAATCCACGGGACACGCATCGACGCAGGCGGTGTCTTTGGTGTTGATGCAAGGCTCGGCAATTACATAGGCCATAAGGGTTCTGTCTCCTGAGATCTATACAAATATCTTACTACGCCGGGGCGGGACCTTTCCGCCCTTCCGCACGGAACCGCACATTCTAGCAAGAACGCGGGCCGCGGGTACAGGGGTTTTGTTTTGGCGGGAAGGGTCCGTTTGGCGCCTGGCGTGGGGAAAAGCGACGAACCACCAAAGAGACGAAGCGAAACCTAACGGTTAGAACCTAATACGGTTAGAAGCTGACCCGAAAAAGAAACGGCCGGCAAGAGTTGCTTGCCGGCCGTTGCCGCCGATCATTGCTGCTGATCACTGCTGCCGATCGGGGACCGATTTAGCGGTGTCCGCCGCCACCGTGCCCGCCACCTCCACCGTGGGAACCGCCTCCACCGTGGAAACCGCCGCCGCCGCCGTGGTACCCTCCGCCACCGTGGAAGGCGTTACCGCCGCGAACCGCGCCGCCATGGAATCCGCCGACCGCACCACGTCCCGCATAACCACGTCCCGCATAACCACGCCCCGCATAACCACGCCCCGCATAACCACGCCCCGCGTAGCCGCGTCCGTAGCCGTAGCCGTGTCCGTAGCCCCAGCCGCCGCGCCCATAGTAGCCGCGTCCCCACCCGCCCCCGCCCCAGTGATACCACGGGCCGGCGCCGATGAAGATTCCACCGGAAAACCAGCTAGGCCCGTAATATCCATACGGAGCGCACGCGTAAGGATAGTAGCTGTAGTAGCCGTAGTCGCAGACCGGAGCCGCTCCCACATAGCCCGGGCCAACGTCCACTCCCACGCCCACCTGCGCTTGAGAGTAGGCCAGTGGAACCATCAAAACCGCCAGCAACGCCACATACTTTAGATATCGCATTTTTGTTACCCCCTGCTCCAGATCCACCGTCTCTGTCTGGAAGCGCCTACTCATTTGAACGCGGCAGCGCGAAAAAAGTTGCAAAGTTCGGGGTGGCTGATTTCAGCCATCCTAGCTGAAATCAACCACTTACGGGTGAGGGCAGGGTCGAGAGCGCTTCCATTCCCCGTAAATCCACGCTCAGCGCCCAATAACCTAACCCTAAGGTCTAGCCCTCTGACTTCCGGGAAATTGACCTGAAAACGCTGACTACACAGAGCGCGACAAACATCCAGAAAGAATTTGAAATCACATCGGCCAGTGGGCTGAGAGGGCCATCTATCCCGTACCTGAGCAGCGCCCAACCGTGGTGCGAGAACCGGGCCACGTAAGCTGCGCAAAATGTCACGATCAGTCCTGAAAGACTGGCAAGGCCGAGGTTTCGCAAAAGCTCTCGCCTTAATCTCGCTACGCTCACAACTTATCTCCGGAACTCCCTGACGCTCGCACCAGTTCCTCTTTCTCGCTCGCTTCGTACTCCACGATGTAGCCGGCCACTGCGCTGGCTGCCACGGTGTAGGGCGAGGCGAGATACATTTGTCCGGGACCGCTGCGGCCGGGGAAGTTGCGGTTCTGGGCGCTGATCACGATCTGGTCGGGGCGCGTGGAAACTCCCGGGCCGGCGTTGATGCAGGCGCCGCAACTGGGTTCGATCACGATTGCGCCAGCTTTCTGAAAGACCTCAAGATATCCGCGACGCATGCAATATTCGCGCGTTTCCTGCGAGCCGAACTGGATGTAGAACTTCACCGAATCGGCAATGCGCTTGCCCTGTTTGAGCGCATCGGCCAGGACGGCAGCGTACATGTCCATGTCTTCATTTTTTCCGGCGGTGCAGGTGCCGCCATAGGCGATCTCGACTGGGACAGGAGTGTTCAGGTCGCGAATGCATTTTCCGTTGCCGGGATCGCCGGGCGTGGCCACCATGGGCGTGATCTCGGCGGCGTCGAGTTCGATCACGTGGGCGTAATGCGCGTCGTGGTCGCTGTAGAGGCCTTCGATCATGGCTTCGGCTTTTTTGCGGTCCATGTTGCGGCGCTCGACCAGGAAGTCGACTGCTTTTTGGTCGGGCGCGACGATTCCGGTGAAGCCGCCGATTTCGGCGGCCATGTTGGTCATGGTGGCGCGCTCATCGACGCTGAGATCTTCGATGGCTTGTCCCGCATATTCCATCACCTTGGCCAGGGCCTTGCCGCTGCGCACGTAATCGAGGCTGAGGATTTTCAGGATGAAATCCTTGGCGGTGACGTTCGGGTGCTTGCGGCCGCGGATAATGATCTTGACCGACTCCGGGACTTTCACGCGTACGTCTTTCGTGATCCAGGAATTGAAAACGTCGGTCGTGCCGATGCCGAAGGCTACGCAGCCGATCGCGCCCACGTGCGGGGTGTGCGAGTCGGAGCCGATATTCAACTGGCCGGGCAGAGCGTAACTTTCGAGAACGATCGAATGGCAAATGCCTTCGGAGCCTTTGCGGTCTTTTAATTCGCCGTGCAGCTTGATTCCCTGCCTGGCGGCGAAATCCTGCTGCTTGAGTTTTAGCTGCGTAGCCAGGTCAAGCAGACCGAGTTTCTTTTTCTCTTCGGAAATTACTTCGTCGAGGAAGGTCAGGTGATCGCGGAAGAAAATGATGCTTGCCGGATCGTTGACCTTGGCGTCATGACCGACATAGCGTTCGAAAAAGATTGCCGCCATCGGGGTGACGTATTCGTGGCTGAAGCGGAGGTCGGCGCGGGCGAAGCCGGTGTCGCCGGGCTTGACGGCCGGAACGCCGACTTTGCCTTTCTCGTTAATCATGTGGCGGGCGAAAATTTTCTCCGCCACCGTCATCGGATGCGTGCGGCATAGGCGTGAGCCGGTGGCCATCCCTACAAGTTGGAATTTGTTCTCGATCGGGGGCAGAAATACTTTCTTCTGCATGCGCGCTACGTTGAACGGAAACAGGCCGCCGTATTCGATCACCTGCCGCGTAATTTCATCTTCGCCCGCGGTGAATTCGTTGAGCGCGATTTCTTCTCCGGCGCGAATGCGATCGATCAGCGAGAAATTCGTCGAAGTCAGCAGGCCCAGGTTCTGGCAATTCTGCTTGTAGATGCGCTCGATGTTCTCGGCGATCACCACGCGAATGCCGGCGCACATTTCCGCGTAGGGAGACTGCTCGCGGCTGGAGCCTTTGCCGCGGCGCTTGCCGCTGACTGCGCAGACAAACCCGCCGCGTTTTACATCGCCGCGGCCGATCGGCGTTACACTGCCGCATTTCAGGCCGAGATAAGGAATCTCGCCGAGAGTCTCGTCAAAATAGAAACAGTAATGCGCGGGTGTGATCTCGTCGGTTGAAATGTCGTCGCGCAGTTTGGGATTCGCCCCAGGGTTCTTGGTGTCCCAGGGCAGGTCTTCGCCCGCGAGTTGCTTTCGGATGAGTTCCGGATCTTCGGTGAGAAAAAGAATACGGCCTTGCAGTTTGACTTTATCGGGTCGCTTTTCAATCTTGCGTTCGAGGAGTGATTCGATCACGTTGAACCTGCGGAGTCAGAAATAGAGGGAGGGACCAAAAGTTGGCGCTCCCAATCTATTGTAACGCCGCGGGGAGGAGCCACATGAACCGCAATGGCCGCGGGCTGGTTCGTGTGTACCCTGTGTTCTTCTGTGGACTCTGTGGTGAAGACATTCTTAACCACAGAGGACACAGGGTTACACAGGGGAGCACGGGAGTCTTATCTCTTGTAATCGCGCGGGTTGGGCAGCGGATCGAGTCCGCGGCCGGCGAAGATCTCCTGGAATTCCTGCACCAGCGCCTGGTGGATCAATCCGTTCGAGGCCAGAGTCTCGCGGCTGTCGATTTCGAACGGCGAGCCGTCGAAGCGGCTCACTTTACCGCCGGCTTCCTCCACGATGAGAACACCGGCGGCGGTGTCCCAGGGGTTGAGATTGAATTCCCAGAAGCCATCAAAGCGGCCGCTCGCGACATTGCATAGATCGAGCGCCGCCGAGCCGGCGCGCCGCACGCCGTGGGTGCGCAGCGTGATCTGGTGATAGAAGTGAATGTTGGGATTCTTGTGCCGCTTGTGGCTGGGAAATCCGGTGGCCAAAAGACTCTCCTTCAACTGCGCCGCCTGCGAAACCTGGATGGCCGCGCCATTCAGATGCGCACCCCGTCCCTGCTCCGCGGAAAACAGTTCGTCGCGCGTGGGGTCGTAAACCACGCCCGCGATGCGCTGCGCTTGTTTCTCTGACTGCGTTTTGGATTCCCGGTGCTCCAGCGCCATCGACACGCAAAACACCGGATAGCCATGCGCGAAATTTGTGGTGCCGTCGAGCGGATCGACATACCAGCGGTAGTCGCTGCCCTGGTCGTTCAATCCCTGCTCTTCGCCGAGAACATCGTGCCCGGGAAACTGCTGCTGGATGCGCTCGCGAATCAGCGTCTCTGAAGCGCGGTCGGCCGCCGTGACCAGATCGGCGTCGCCCTTGTACTCGATCTTGATGTGCTTTTGAAAATAATGCATCAGCAGGGCGCCCGCCTCGCGGGCGATGGCCGACATGGCGGGGAGGAAGTTATCGTGATGCGGTGCGCCGGATGGCATCTTCGTCGAGTAATCCATGTTGCCGCGGGATCAGCGCGATGTAGATTTCAGATTTCAAATTGAAGATTTCAGATTTTCAATCTGCAATCTGAAATCTGCAATCTAAAATCTCACTTTGCCGGGCGCCGTAAGCCGCAAGCCGAAGCCCGAAGCCCGCCTCATTTCCGCTTTCCGCCGTCCTCGGCAATGTACATGATCTCGTGCTTGAAGATGAACAGGTTGGGCGCGCCCTCGCGGGTGAGCCGGACCATATGCTTGTCGTAGTATTCGATCCAGCCGCGGAATGTCTGCCCGTCCAGCAGCTTCACCGACACCGGCTTCTGCTTCTCCCCCAAAGACTTGAGGAAGGCAGCTTCCTCAAAAGTATCTTCCGGAGGCGGAGTGCGCCCGCGATTGGCGGCGTTGGGATTGCCCGGCGGCGTGCGGAAAGGCATGCCTGACATTGTACACAAGGGAGAAAACGGCAATGCCGTCACTCAACGAGCGCGGAGCCGGAGTAAAATAGCGAGCGAAACTGTGGTTCTGGCAGGAGGTCCGCCGTGAAGTGTGTTATTTCTTTCGCATTCCTGGCCGTTTTGTCGCTTTGCTCCCAGCCGGCGAAGGCCCAGGCCTCGACCAGAGGGATGCCTCAACCTCCGCCCTCGCAGCAAACCCCCATGGTGAGCACCCCCGATCCCGCAACGCCCGCGGTTACCCGAATCGATTTGATCGAAGTGCAGAGAGACGCCGCCGAATTGGCCCGAACCGCGCAGTCGATTCCCACCGATGTGGAGAGCATCAAGAAGGGCATGCTGCCGAAAGACGTTCTGCTGAAGCTGAAACAGATTGAAAAGCTCTCCAAGCGGCTGCGCAGCGAGTTGAATCCATAGGCGCGCCCCGCACCGCACACTTCCACACGGCACCGGCCCTCACTACGCTCGGTGGACAGCCGAGGCGGCTGTGCCTACATAGGGCGCTAGAAGCTGAATTTCAACGAAAACTCCATTACCCGCGGAGAGCCCAGCGCGAAAACGCCCGAGCCCAGGCCCAGGCGATTGCTGCTCTGCTGGCCCCGAGTGGGGCAGATGCCGAAGCCGGTGCCGTTGAGCGATCCGCAACTTCCGTTCAGGACTCCGCTCAACGGGTTGGCGGGTCCGTCAAAGTTCGCGAAGTTCGCCACGTTGAAAAACGAAACACCGGGCTGCACGGTGACCCGATCCTTGACCTTGTAGACCCAGTTCAAACTCAGGTCGAAAGCGCGCAGCCAGCCCATGCCGGCTTCGTCGTAGGGAGCAGGCGTGATGGGCTGTTGCACTCCGCCCAGCGACTGCAGATTCGACAAGCTCTGGGTCGCATTCACTCCGAACAGGTCGCTGTTGATCAGCACCTGACCCGCTGGAGTGGGCTGCGAGGCATCCGCGTGGTTGTACTTGTTGATGGCATTGTTGATGTTGTTCTGGTTGATGCCATGCCCGAACGAGCCGATGTTGGTTCCCGGCAAAACGTCGCCGAGGCCTCCATTGGAGGCAAAACTGCCGTCGCCGGTGCCGTCGCCAGTCACATCGGTGACGAAGATGCCGCCTGGATTTCCGGTGGGGCTCAAAGTGAGCGTGACCGGCAGCGGGCTGTAGAAATGTCCAATCATGCCCACGCGGAAATGCAGGGGCAAATCCATGCTGCCGCCGAAAGAAATCTGGTGGGTGCGGTCAAGGCCGTTCGGCCCCAGAAAACGCTGCGGGCTGTTGAAGTCGGTAGCGATGGTGATGAAGTCGTTATCGGCCGCCGCGGCAACGTAGCGTTCCAACTGATAAGACACCTGCAGGTCGAAGTTCGTAATACCGGGGAACGGATTCTTGAGGTGCTGCTTCAGCGACAGCTGTAACGCGGTATTTTTCGCGTAACCGATGGGGAACAGCATCTGGTTGGCCCCAACGAGCGGGTTGATGCCAGGGAAAGCGGCAGTCGGACAAGGAAACCCTCCGCATAGCGAATAGCCGGAATCGAGGCCATTGGTGGCGAAGTCCGCAATGGTGCCGGCGTAGGGATCGGGTCCGCCGCCCTGCGGTGACGATGGTGAATAGGTGTTGTTGAAATGGGCGAGGTAGCAGCTGACCATCGCCGGCCCTGCGCCCAGGGAAGCACAACCGGCATTTGCCGACCCCTGGTTATTCGCCACCGTGGCTTGTATGGCATTCAGCACCGCGCCGGTGAAATTCATGGCTGGGAACCGATAGTCGCCGACGTGGTTGGTATCGACCGCGAGCAGGGTATGGGTCTCAATGTTGCGCAAATAGTCCACCGTGAAAACCACACCGGGACGAATCTCGCGCTGGATGCCCAGGTTCATTTGCAGGGAGCGCGGGCTGACGTAAGTGGGGGCCAGCAGGTCCGTACCCGTCGCGTCTAACCCGTCTGCCAGGGTGGTGCCGATAAACGAGGGATTGACAGCCGGGCCGGCCGCCACCGTAGCGGCTTGGTACTGGGCCTGAAGCGCGGAAATCTGGCTGGCGACGCTGCCAATCGGCTGGCCACAAAACGTAATGGGGACCGTGGTGCCCGTCGGCAAGCTCAGGGCTTGGGGACTGCCGCTGGAGCAGACGGTGGTATCGGCCAGGAACATTCCCTTTTGCAACCGCGCGGGCCGGTCGAATTCGATGTTGTTCCAGATCGAGTTTTCGTAGAAAAGGCCGATGCCTCCACGAATCACCGTCTTACCCTTGCCCGAAGGATCATAGGCGATGCCTACTTGCGGAGCAAAGTTGAGATTGGGTTGATTCACTCGATTGCCCAGGCTGGAATAGAACTGATTGTTGAACTGATTCAGACCCGAAATCGGCCCCAGGTCGCTGTCGGTGCGCCCGGAGTCGCGCACATAACGAATCCCGTACGATAAAGTCAGGTTGGGTTTGACCTTCCACGCGTCTCCGAAATATGCCGAAATACGGTTGTCGGGTCCGCTGCCCCCCGCCGGAAAACCGAAGGCTGGGATTTCCGAGGCATAGCCTTGTCCGTTGCCGAGGGAGACGTTGTTCGCTGGGTAGTTCAGCGGATTGCTTGCGCCTCCGGGTAAGCCCATGCATGTGAAAGCACAGTCCCCGATTCCGGATCCCACAGCCGGCGCCAGCTTCAGGAAGCTGGCAAAGCCGCCGCCGAAAATATGATTGAACCCGCCGCCGTAGCGGAAAATGTGCGCACCCAGCGCTCTGCTGCCGTCGTACTTGATCTGGTGGTCGGTCTGGTAGGTCTGCTGCGGCGCCAGGAAGTTCGGCCCGGAACAGAAAGCGTCTGCCCCGGCGGTCAGGCAATCCGGATCGCTGCCAATGGCCAGCTCGAGTCCCGGTGCTGGATCAAAGACGGGAGACGAGGCCAGGCTCGACCCGGCAACCGCATCGACGATTCCGTTGCGGAATTTCATGTAACCGAAACGAATGCTGTGCGTGTAGCTTCCGGTGCTGAAATCGAGACCCATGGCGTGGTCAGGGGTGTGATTCACATTCCCGAACGGTTGGAAGCTGTTGGGGATGAACGCCAGCACGCTGTGATTCTGATCGTAGGAGAAGCGATAGAAAAAATGGTACCTGGGGTTGATCTGCCAATCGATTTTCCCGAGGCCTTCCACTTCGCGAAAGGGCGAGCTATAACTTCCGGCGGCGGCGGCGAACACGCCGCTCGGCAGCACGGGATTGAGCAGATCCTGCTTCGTCCGCTCGCCATCGAGGAAGAAAAATAGCTTGTCTTTCAGAATCGCTCCGCCAAAGTTGCCGCCAAACTGATTGCGCTGGAAAGGATTGTCGCTGCCGCCGGGAAGTGCGGCGTCGAGAGTTTGATCGCGGAAAAAGTAATAGCCCTCGCCGTGGTAGGCGTTGGTGCCCGACCGGGTGGTCACGTTGACTGATCCGGAAGAAGTGAGCTCGGTGGAAAGATCGAGCGAGGACTGCTGAATCTGAAATTCCTGAATGGCGCCTTCGGGGACGTTTTGCGTGGTCGTGCCTACAGTTTCGTCGCTGATGTCGAGGCCGTCGACTTCGATGCGGGCGGTGCGTCCGAAACGGCCGCCAAACGAAATGGAAGAGAATCCGTTCTTAGTGGGGTCAAAATTTCCGCCATCCTGGATTTGCACTCCGGGCTCCAGTTGAGCCAGGTCAAGAAAATTTCGTCCATTGATGGGCAGGTTTTCGATCTGCTCCGTGGTCAGAACTCCTTGCACGGTGGCCTGCTCGGTGTTGACTGCGACTTCGTTACTCTGAACTTCCACCACTTGTGCCGCCTGGCCAACGTGCAGCTTGATGTTGCCGGTTGAAGTCACGCCGACCTGCACGGTGACGGCAAGCTCCGAAGTGCTGAATCCCGGCGCCTCGACTCTTAGCGTGTAACTGCCGGGAATCAGCGCGCCCGATGCGTAGGCGCCGGCCGAAGTGGTCGTGGTTGTGATCACGCGTCCCGTGGCCTTGTTGCTGATGGAAATCTTCGCCCCGCTCACCACTGCTCCCGTTGGGTCGGTGACCACGCCCTGAATGCTTCCCGTGGAAATCGTGGTTTGGGCGAGCATCAGCGTCGAGCAGGCCAGCACACAAAACATCACGAAAAGCGTCCTGAGGGCCGTTCCCGCGTGGGATCGGCCCGCGTAGATGCAACCCGCGTAGGACCGGCCCGCATACAAGCTCCGCGCGTGGGAACGGCGGGGATTGGCGTCGAACAACATGTTCACCTTCCTTTGCAAGACTTTATCCCTAACTTCTTGCGCGAATCATTCCCTCGCACTCATCGTGAAACGGAAGCCGGGAATCGTCAGGCCGGGTCAGACAAAATCTCAGCTTACGAACTCACAACCCGCGTCATAATCGGCAACCACGAACTCGAAATTGTCTTCTCGCGATTGAATCTTCTCGCGATCCTGAATGATGCTTTGGGCAGGAAAACAGCAAGTCGCGAACCGGTTCCGCTGAAAATCAGGTATTGCCAATATATCTGCATATCCGCCATCTGTGTCAACCGCCTGAGTGTCGCGCAACCCAACGATCACACAGGATCAAGCCGGTTCAGAAGTCCGATTTCACGGTGTAGTAGCCGGCGCGATTGCGGACGTGGTAATCCGACGCCTCGGGCCGGCCCAACACATTGACCTGGATGCGGCGGAAATCGGAAAAAGATGTCCGGTGAATCGGATAGTAAGCCAGCAAATATTGCGTGCGCAGTTCGTCGCTGATTTGCTGGAAGGCGTCGTCGAGCTGAGTGATAGAAGTCGCATAATAATATTTGCCGCCAGTATCCTCGGAGAGCTGGATCAAGGCGTGCTCGCCTCCGGTTTCGCGTCCAGCGCTGTTTTCGATGGGCACCACGATGATGCTGTAGACCGTGGCTTCCGCCTCCAGCGCCGCACGGACTGCTTCCTTGTAATTTATTTTGCTGATCGTGTCGCCGCCATCGGTGATCAGGACGATCACCTTGCGTCCCTGGCGGCGATCAAGGGCGCGAGACACCAGATAGATCGCGTCGTAGAGCGCGGTTGCGGCACCCAGGCGGATGTGGTCGATGCCTTCGTCAATGCGCTTCAGGTCGGCGGTAAAGCTGGTCGACTCGCGCACGTACTCGCTGAATCCGTAGACCGAAAGCGCGTCCACCGGACGCAGGATGGCATGGGCAAACCGTTTCGCGGAGGCCTGCTCGAGCGGGAGGTCGTGACGCGTACTCAGGCTGGTATCGACGGCCAGCGCGATCGACAGCGGCGCAGCCGACTGCTTCTCAAAAATAGAAATGTTCTGTTGCTGGCCGTCTTCCAGCAGGATGAAGTTTTCTTTCGTGAGCCCGCCCACCGGGGCGCTGTGGGCATCCGTAACGGTCACGAACACGTTGACCAGCTTGACGTTGACCTTCAGCGTCTCGGCGGGCCCGGAATGGGCAGGCGGTTCCTGTGCCAGCCCGGCACAGGTCAAAACCAGCACGCCCAGAATCCGTGGAGCCAGGAAAGCGGATCTTCTCATGATTTACAGGACATGATTGACTAGAGACGAGTGACGCAGATTATACCTTGCCCCAATTTGCGGAAGGCCAATTACTAGCCCTGTTTAGTTGGATGCGTCCGCAGTCAGCAGGGGTGTCTTAGCCGGGCGGATTTGCGCGGGGAATTTCCACGGGAAAGGGCTCGCCATCGGCCCAAACTGCACCGTCTTCGAAATATTCCTTCTTCCAGATGGGAACGGTGCGCTTGAGGGTATCGATGAGCCAGCGGCAAGCGTCAAACGCGGCGGCACGATGGGCGGACGCCACTACCACCAGCACGCTGGTTTCGCCGATCTCCAGCCGCCCCAACCGGTGAACGACGGCCACATCGCGAATCTGGAACTGCTGCAGCGACTGCTCGGCCAGCGCCTCCATCTGCCGCAGGGCCATTTCTTCGTAGGCCTCGTAATTGAGATAGAGCGTTTTGCGCCCGCGGGTCTGGTTGCGAACCACGCCTTCGAAAACCACGGCTGCACCGTCGTCCCCGCGCTTGAGGCTGGCCAGAACCTGTTGCGTGTCAATCGCTTCGCGGATGATCTCGGCATGAACGATCTCGGCATGAACCATGGGATCTTCGGCGTAGCGCCGGCGTCCCGCCGGCTGTCCAGCGGGCGCCTCGCCCGCGTCCTTGCCCGATCCTCCGCTGACTGGCGGCAATAAGGCGACCTCATCGTCGAGCTTCAGTTTCGTCTCCGGGCCGGCATACTGCTGATTCACCGCCACTGCCAGAGATGAAAGCGAATCCTTCAATCGAGGTACGCGCGCCTGGTAGTGCGCCAGCACATCCGCGACGGAAGCGGGCTCCGGCAAGTCCAACAAGTCAACGGACTTGCCGGCCAGATCTTTCAGCATGCCGAAGAAGAGGACGCGCACCCGCATGAGAGTAGCCAGTCGCAAGTGTATCGCGAGCGCCGTGATCCGGAAGACGTGAGGCTACCTCGCAAATTCTCGAGGGCCGGACCCGAGCGAAAACCTGAGGCCTTCAGTCGATAAAAATGGCCGGTCCCTTTTTCGGGATCGGCCATCGTTTTCGCTTCCGACTCATTCGGGTAGGCTATGCGTGAAATCCCGCGGGAACGGGATGAGGCTCACTGACTGGCGGGGCTGGTTTGCCTAACGCCTTCGAACCCGCGGGCGGGGCGGTCTCAGCCTCTGGCGCGCCTTCTTCCACAATCGGAATCAGCACGCTCAGCGCTTCGTCGATGGTTTTCACGTAGTGAACGGTGAGGTTCTCGATCTGCTCGGGCGTGAGATCTTCCTCCACGTTCATCTTGTTTTCCGCGGGCATGATCACGTCGCGAACGCCCGCGCGTTTTGCGGCCAGGACTTTTTCCTTGATGCCGCCGACGGGAAGCACATTCCCGCTCAGCGTGATTTCGCCAGTCATCGCGGTAAACGGGCGAATGCGGCGTCCGGAGAGCAGCGACACCAGCGCGGTCACAATTGTGACTCCGGCTGACGGGCCGTCCTTTGGAATGGCGCCCGCGGGCACGTGAATGTGAATGTCGTGGTTGGCGAAAAATTCCTCGTCCAGCCCCAACCGTTCCGCGTTAGAACGTACCCAGCTGTGCGCCGCCTGCATCGACTCGCGCATCACGTCCTGAATCTGCCCGGTGATGGTGAAACCGCCTTTGCCGCGCATTCGGCTGGCTTCGACGAACAGCACGTCGCCGCCGGATGGAGTCCAGGCCAGGCCCACGGCCACGCCGGGCCGCTGCGTGCGCTCTTCGATTTCGCCTTCGGTGCGAATCTTGATGCCACCGAGAAATTCCTGAATGGTTTCTTTCGAGACCACCAGCTTCTCTTGCTTGCCTTCGGCCAAGCGCCGCGCCTGTTTGCGGCAAATGGTGCCGATGGTGCGCTCCAGATTGCGCACGCCGGCTTCCCGCGTGTAGTGGCGGATGACGTAACGCACCGAGTCTTCGGGAAATTCAATCTGCTCGGTCGTGATTCCGTTCTCGTCGATCTGGCGCGGAATCAGATAGCGGAACGAAATGTGTACTTTCTCTTCTTCGCTGTAACCCTGCAGTTCGATGATCTCCATGCGATCGCGCAGCGGCTCGGCGATGGGGTCGAGCATGTTCGCGGTGGTGATGAAAAGCACCTTCGACAAGTCGAATGTGACGTTGAGATAGTTGTCGCGGAAGCTGGAATTCTGCTCGGGATCGAGCGCTTCGAGCAAGGCCGAAGCGGGATCGCCGCGAAAGTCGCGTCCGACTTTGTCGATTTCGTCGAGCATGAAAACCGGATCCTTGGTTTCTGCGCGGCGAATTCCCTGGATGATCTGCCCCGGCAACGCGCCGATGTAGGTGCGGCGATGGCCGCGGATTTCCGCTTCATCGTGCACGCCGCCGAGCGAGAGGCGCACGAACTTGCGTCCCAGGGCGCGCGCGATTGATTTGCCCAGCGAAGTTTTGCCCACACCCGGAGGTCCGACGAAGCACAGAATCGGGCCCTTCATATTCGGCTTCAACCGGCGCACGGAAAGATAGTCGAGAATGCGGTCTTTCACTTTCTCGAGGTCGTAGTGGTCGGCATCGAGAATTTCCTTGGCCTTGGGAATTTCGATTTCGCCGCCTGAAGTCTTAGCCCAGGGCAGCACGGCCAGCCACTCGATGTAGTTACGGGTCAGCGAATAGTCAGCAGCCATCGGGGACATGCGGGAAAGCCGACCCAATTCTTTCAGGGCTTCTTTCTTTACGTCGTCGGGCATGCCGGCTTCTTCGATTTTCTTTTTCAGGTCTTCCACGTCGCGCTGGCCTTCATCCTGCTCGCCCAGTTCTTTCTGAATAGCTTTCATCTGCTCGCGCAGGTAATACTCGCGCTGGGTCTGCTGCACGCGGTCCTGCACTTCACTCTGAATCTTGTTGCGCAGTTGCTGGACTTCCAGTTCCTTGGCGAGGTGCTGGTTGATTTTTTCGAGGCGCACCTGCAAGTCGGTGGTCTCGAGCGTGTCCTGCTTGTCGGGAGTGGAAAGCGACGGCAGCGAGGACGCGATGAAATCCACCAGGCGGCCGGGCTCGTCAATGTTCATGGCCACGGTGGAAAGTTCGTCGGAAAGCGTAGGTGAACCCGCGACGATCTGCTGGAAGAGCGTGAGCACATTGCGCTGCAGGGCCTCGATTTCCGAGGTGACGACTGGTGGCGGCGGCTCCGGCACGGCCGAAACCTTGGCCCGCATAAATGGGGTGAGCTGGGTAAATTCGCCGAGTTTCACGCGCTCCAGACCTTCGGCGAACACGAACAGGCTCTGGTTGGGCATTTTTACAACTTTGTGGACTACTGCCGAGGTCCCGATGGTGTACAAATCGCTGGGCTGGGGCGAATCCACGCGGGCTTCGCGCTGCGCCACGACGATGATGGTCTTGTCTTCTCCCAGCGAATTGATCAGCTGGACCGAGCTTTCCCGCCCCACGGTGAGGGGCAAAACCGCGTGGGGAAACAGAACCGTATCCCGCACGGGCAGCACCGGCAGTGCTCGTTGATCCTGCATATCCTTGGTTTCCTTGGACTTAGGAGCGCGCTCGGAAGGTGATTGCTGGCTCATATGTCTCCTTGAGTGTAAGTCGCTCAAGTTTAGATGATACTCTCTCGGAAAAGGTTCAGCCCGCCTTCCGGCAAGTTCCGGTCAGGCCTGAATTGTAGTCCGGTTGCCGTGGGGTGGCATGATATCCGAGGTGCCGAGGCTAACGCGGATAATGGGTGCTTGCCAAGCGAAATCGACGGAAACGCGAACGGAAGTGCTGGGATTCCCGAATCCGGCGGGGTCTGAAGTACGGTTCGTAAGAGCGTGCTTAGTCTCCCGGGTAAATTCCTAGCACTTTCACAAAGTCGGCGACTTCGCCTAGGTGGCGGAGTGCGTTTCTGGCGGGCTCGTCGTCGCCGCGCAGGAAATCGACGTAGAAGACGTATTCCCAGGGACGCCCGCGCATGGGGCGCGATTCGATTTTGCTCAGGCTGATGTCGCGCAGAGCGAACACGCTGAGAGATTTGAAGAGCGCTCCGGGGACGTTTTTTACTTTGAAGGCGATGGAAGTCTTGTTGGCGCCGCGCGGAATCAGTCCGCGAAAGCGGACGGCGGACTCGCTTCCGCGATTCGATTTTCCCTCTCTCGGCCCCACGCTTGATTTGCGAATCAGGAAGAAGCGGGTGAAGTTGCTTTTGTCGTCTTCGATGCCGGCCTGCAGGATTTTTCCGGAATATTCGCGCGCGGCGTGGCGTCCGGCGATGCCGGCGGCGTCTTTCAACTTGTTGGAGATAACGTACTTCACGCTGCCCGCCGTGTCGTAGAACGGAACCGACTCGATCTGCGGATGCTGGCGAAAGAAATCACGGCACTGGTCAAGGGCCACAGGATGGGACAACGCCCGGCGCACTGCACTCAGCTTCACGCCGGGGGCGGCGATCAGGTTGTGAACGATCCGCAGGCGGCATTCGCCTTGAATGAAGACGTTGCGCGACACGAGCAGATCGGCGTGCTCGGCTACGGTTCCGGCCAGCGTGTTTTCAATGGGGATGACCGCGGCCGCGGCAGTTCCGCGCCCGACCCGGTCGAAAACTTCCGCCGAGCGCGCGCACGGGATCACGGTGCAGCCTGGCAGCATCTTCTCCGCTGCCTCGTGGCTGAAGGAACCGCGCTCGCCTTGAATCGCAACTTTCATCGCGTTTTTCTTATTAAGGACCCCGGTAACGAAAGGTATCTAGAGCAGGCGGGCGATGGCAAATGATTTTTAAGAAATGCTGCATTTCAGCGCGTCAGCCATTGCGCGAAGGCCAGCCATGCATGTGTCCCCGACAGGATAAGGCGCAAAGGCTGCGACGCCACGATCAGCAGGCCCGCCCACCAGTACGCAGGATGCACTTTCCGCCGGGAGACCAGGTCGTAGAGGATGCAAGCGAGCAGCACCAGGTCCGCTAATCCAAAAAACGCCACAGGTCCGACTCGCCGGATGAAAGCAAAAGGCAGGCGGCTGGTGGCGGGAGCCAGGATGGCGATGGTGGCGCACAACATCAGCCGTTTGTGGATCTCGGGTTTGCGGCGGTACAAAAGGGCAGCCGTCACCAGAATCGAAAAAACGGTAATGTCGCCGAGGGGGATCACCATGAAGCGCAACGCAGGCATACCCAACGGCGTGCCGCCGCGCTGTGCGGCATGAATGGCGGTGAGGACTCCGACTACCAGCATGGTGGCGGCGAGCACTCCTCCCACGACGCCCAGTCGGCGGTGAATATCAGTCCTGCCGGCGGCCACCAGAGTCGTTTGCACCACGAACAGCAGCAACCAGCAGGTGAAAACCAGCCCGTGGAGATGGAGCAGGCCAGGCAGCGGCTCGGCGGTGAAAAAACCTCTCAGGTAGTAAGTGCGGGCAAAGCCTGCGAAGACGATGGCGGCGATCACGACCGCAATCCCCAGGTAGAACCTGCGTTGCGACTGCCTGCTTACGACTGTGGCCTGAGTGGCCATGTCCACCATCCCTGAACCGGATCTCCGGCGTTTCAAAAACAGCCCGCATTGTATGCGAGAATCCGCGCGGTGCGGCATCAAACATGGACCCGGGGGCGGCTTATGGCATCGTCTAATGTCGTCGGGTTATTTCGTTGGCCCAAGCGTCTTCTTCATTCGTAGCGCGTCCACACCATTCGAGTAATAGCGAGGCACGGTCTCGATGACGCTGTATCCGTGACGCTTGTAGAACGCCAGGGCAGAAACATTATCTACCGCAGTTTCGAGGCCGACAGCGCTGCTGCCAACCGTCCGCAGACGATCTTCCGCGGCCTGCAACAATTGCGATCCCACGCCTGAGCGCCGCGCGGCAGCCATCACATCGATCGTAATTATGTGCCCAGTGAGGCCGGTCTGAGTCACGATGAAACCTGCAATCTTTTCTTTGATGGGCACCGCCGCTGATTTCTCTGGCACTTGTTCAGCCACTGTGTCCGCCGCTTTTTCAGCCGCTTTTTCAGCCACCAGGGTGAAAGAACCTCGCCGGCGGACGTAAAACTTCAGTTCCGGACGGGAATAGGAAATCCCCGGCGAAAAGCATTCCTGGTCGATATGCCAGAGGGTCTCGAAATCGTCCAGCCGGAAATCGCGAATGGTGAAAGGCACGCCGACATTGTAGCGGCTGGGCAGTGCGCTATCCCGCAACCGCGCCGAAAGCCATGTAGGCGGCCAGGAAATGAATGATCGAGAGACGACCGAAAGTACGCCTTTGCGGATTTTCACAGAAAAATCGAAATGGCACGAATGGGCCTCTTGCTCTCTCTGCAACCTTGGTCGTACCATCTTCATCAGAGGAAGCGTTGTGGGACG
This sequence comes from uncultured Acidobacteriaceae bacterium, assembly GCA_963719575.1. GTDB lineage: Bacteria > Acidobacteriota > Terriglobia > Terriglobales > Acidobacteriaceae > Sulfotelmatobacter. Next base: position 457,157 of record CAVRCN010000007.1, on the reverse strand, counting down.
CCTTCTGCTGATTGACGTTATCGCCGTGATCGCTATTGTGGTGCTCTGGTTGGCGCTGTGGTCCCTGGCATTTATCCTCTACAACCGGCACAAAGGCAAAGCGGCGCTGCGCTGGGTGCAGGCGGCTTGCGCAGGAAAAGGGCGTGTACTCGGCTCGCGCTGGCTCGGCTTTTACCGTCTTAATGCCAATCTTCAGTTTCCTTCGCGCGGCTTTGAGGATGCGCGGGTCACCATGCAATTCCGCCGGCCGTTTCCGGTGCACTGGATTCTCGACTGCTGGCGCAAACAAAAAGAAACGCTGACTTTTGAAGCCGATCTGGGCGGCTCTCCCAGCTTTCATTTGGAAGTGGTGCGCCATCGCTGGTCCGCCCGCAGCCGCAGCGTGGGACGCCCGCGCGACCGACGCGAGTGGGAAGTTCATCATCCTGGCCCGCTCATTCTTACGACCCGCACGCACTGGAAGGAAGATCCCACCTCCGAGCTGAACGCCCTGATGATGGTGCAGCGGCAGGACGTGTTGCAAGTGCGCTTCCGGCCCGAATCTCCGCAGTTTTCCGTCACCGTCACCTTGGATGCACTCGCCGATCCAGCCACGGCTGCCGGATTCCTGAGCACGTTGCGCGAGCTGGCGGCGGGCGCTTCGGCCCACCGGCAGTAGCGCTGCGGGTCAGCCTGAAAGCCCTGGCGCGCAAATCCAACAGGGATCACAGTCGTTCGGAGTCGAAGGGTTAGGGCTGGTACGCTGCCGCCCACTTCTCGGCAAAAGACGCGAGAAATGGGGCACCCGGCCTCTTTTTCGGGCGTCCCTCACTACGCCAGCCGGGATTATGAATTAAACTGCGACACATGCCGAGCCACAAAGGTTCGATCCACCTGTTTCGATTCGCAGGCATTGATGTGTTTCTGCATTGGTCCTGGTTTCTGGTGGCGGTGTATGAAATCCAGAGCCGGAAGGGGAGTTACTCTTCTATCACCTGGCAGGTGCTGGAGTATCTGGCCCTGTTCCTGATCGTGATGATTCACGAGTTCGGGCACGCGCTGGCTTGCCGGCAAGTTGGAGGCACGGCAAACCAGATTGTTCTGTGGCCTCTCGGCGGAGTGGCGTATGTGGACCCGCCGCCGCGGCCCGGGGCTACGCTCTGGAGCATTGCGGCGGGGCCGTTGGTGAACGTGGCGCTGCTGCCGGTTCTTTACGTACTGGTCACGCTGAGCCGGTCGCAGGGAATGGCGGCTACCGCGCCCGACCTTTTCAAACTGTTGCAAGCGGTTTCCTGGATTAACCTGGGACTGCTGGTTTTCAACATTCTGCCCATTTATCCGCTGGACGGCGGGCAAATCCTTCGCTCGCTGCTGTGGTTTTTGATGGGACGCGCCCGCAGCTTACTAGTGGCTACGATCCTGGGATTGGTTGGCGTAGCCGGATTCATCGGGCTCGCCCTCTGGGACCAAGACCTCTGGTTGGGGGTGATCTCCGTGTTCGTGCTGATGAATTGCTGGGGCGGCCTGCAACATGCGCGGGCGCTGTTGCGATTCGCAAAACTGCCGCGCCGGGAGGGGTTTGCCTGCCCGGCGTGCAAGACGGCCCCGCCGTTGGGAGAATTCTGGACGTGCGGAAAATGCGGGCAGCCGTTCGACACTTTCCAAACCGGGTCAAGCTGTCCGCACTGCCGAACTAGGTTTGCTGCAACGAGATGCCTGGACTGCGGCGCGGAGCATCCCATGGGCGAGTGGAGTGCTGCCGCCTTTGCGCACAGGAACCTGTGATGGCGCTGCATCTGGCCGCGCATCCGGCCGAGAGGTCGGGCCCTCCGAATAAATCTCTTTTATCCCTCCCATCAGCTTTTTCGATTGGCAGGGGGCTGCGCTGGGCATTATTCTTCCCTGCTGATCACCACCCACGCGAGTCCCTGTATTCGTCACATTGTTATCGGTGAACTAATTTTTAGGAGACTAAAACGACATCCATGTCCAACGAACTAAGGAATTTCCTGGCACTCACTTACGACGAACTGGAAGACCTGAACCTGAACGCGAAAGAGCAGCGCAAGAACCGCGTGGCCATGCACACGATTCAGGAAGAGCGGATTCGGTATTTGATTGACGAGAAGCGCATCAAGGCCGTAACCGTGCTGTTCAGCGATCTCGAAGGCCGGTTGCATATGCTCGATTACGACAAGAAATTCCTGGTGAAGAGCTGGGACAACCTGACGTTCGACGGTTCCTCCATTCGCGGTTTCACGGCGCAGCGCGAGAGCGATCTGCGGCTGGGGATTGACTGGTCCGCGTTCTACTGGGCGCCTTCGGACGTGTTCGGCTCGGGCAAGGTGCTGGTCTTCGGCGAAGTCATCGACAAGGGCGGGACGCCCTACACGGCCGACATTCGCGGTGTGCTGAAAGGTTACGCCGAAGGCCTGTACAAGAAGCACAACTACACGCTCAATGCCGCCAACGAGATTGAAGGCTTTCTGTTCAAGACTCCCGACGCGGAGCGCCACTATTACGAAACCGGCAAGTTCGAATACGTGAACACCGGCGGATATTATCACTCGCTGCCGGGCGATCCGCTGCGCACGTTCATCGACACTACTGCCGAAGTGCAGCGCGCCATGGCCTTCCAGAACGAGAAAGACCATCCTGAAGTCGCGCCTTCGCAGTTTGAAATCAATTACGGCTACGGGGAAGTGGTGGCCGCGGCCGACCAGATTCAACTCTACAAGCTGATCTGCCGCCAGGTCGCCACCCACATGGGATTGACTGCGTCGTTCCTGCCCAAGCCGGTGGTGGGCGTGAACGGCAGCGGCATGCACACGAATGTTTCCATCAGCGAGAACGGAAAAAATCTGTTCTGGGATCCGAAGGGCGAGGAAAAGCTCAGCAAGATGGGCTATGCCTTTCTCGATCGTATCCTGACTCACGGCAACGACATTTGCCTGCTGCTCAACGCCAGCGTGAATGCCTATCGCCGTCTCGATCCGCATTTTGAAGCGCCGAACCAGATCAAGGCTTCGGCGGTCGATCGTGGCTCCATGATCCGCATTCCTATCGGCAACGAGAAGAGCATGCGAGTGGAGGTTCGCTCCGTAGCTCCGGACGCGAATCCTTATCTGGTGATGCTCGCGGTCTTCAAGAGCGGAATCGACGGGGAAACCTCGAAGATCAAGAACCTGCGCCAGGCCGAGCGCTACTTGCCCGACAACATCTACACCGCGCTGGAGGACTTCCGCAACGCCGAGTGGACCACCAAACTTCTGGGCGCAGACGTGAAAGGCCGCTACGCTGACCTGAAACAGGCCGCTGCGGACCGCTGTCCGCGGCTGCTGGGCACGTTCGTAAAACCGCCCGAGGTGCAGTACCACCACGACGTTTATAACCAGTTTTTGTGGAACATGTTCTAGATTGCATCAGCGTTTTTTGGCGAAAGAACGCCCCGGCTTTTGGCCGGGGCGTTTTCAATTGCTGCAACAGGGAATATTCGGGAAAGAGACTGCAAGTAGATTTCCGCTCAGTCTCCGGTGGCGGCCAGTTCGCCGTTCATCACTTCGTCCAGCTTCAGTCCCAGGCCCTCGGCAACGCCGCGTCCATAATTTGGATCGGCCTTATAGAAATGCCGAATCTGGCGTTCCTGAATCTCGCGCGGAATCGACGCCATGGTGCCAACGATGTTGCTGATCAGCCGCTTCTGCGCGTCCGGCTTCATCAAGCGGAACAGATTACCGGGCTGCGAATAATAGTCGCTGTCGAGGCGGTGATTGTGGCGATCGACCGAGCCGCTGATGGTGCGGGCCCGCTCCCGATATGCGGGATCTTCCGCGGGACCATGAAAGCTGTTGGGCTCATAGTTCGGCGCGGAACCGGAGTTGCCGTCGAAGCGCATCGCTCCGTCGCGGTTGTAGGTGTGCACCGGGCATTGCGGTTTGTTGACGGGAAGCGAATCGTAGTTTACGCCCAGCCGATAGCGATGCGCGTCCGGATACGAGATCAGCCGGGCCTGCAGCATTTTGTCCGGCGAATATCCCATGCCCTGGACGACGTTTTTCGGCTCGAACGCGGCCTGCTCGACTTCGGCAAAATAGTTTTCCGGATTGCGATCCAGAACCAGTTCGCCGACCTCGACCAGCGGATAATCCGCGTGCGGCCACACCTTGGTCAAATCGAAAGGATTGATGTGGTAAGTCTCCGCCTCCTTCTCCGGCATGACTTGAATGCAGACCCGCCACTTGGGAAAATCGCCGTTCGCAATCGCATTGAAAAGATCGCGCTGCGAATAATCGGGATCGATGCCGCGCATTTCGCTGGCTTTCTCGCCGGTGAAATTTTTGATGCCTTGCTTGGTTTTGAAATGCCACTTCACATAGAAAAGTTCCTTCTTGCCGTTGATCAGGCTGAAAGTATGGCTGCTGTAGCCGTTCATGTGCCGGTAGCCGTCGGGCGTGCCACGGTCGGAGAACAGTATGGTCACCTGATGCAGCGATTCCGGCGAGAGCGACCAGAAGTCCCACATCATGGTCGGAGATTTCAGGTTGGTCTCGGGATCGCGTTTCTGGGTGTGGATGAAGTCGCCGAATTTCAGCGGATCGCGGATGAAGAAGACCGGCGTGTTGTTGCCCGTCATATCCCAGTTGCCTTCTTCGGTGTAGAACTTGAGAGCAAAACCGCGCGGATCGCGTTCGGTATCGGCCGATCCCTTTTCGCCGCCCACGGTCGAGAAGCGCAGAAACGTCGGCGTCTTTTTACCCACCGCGGAGAACAGTTTCGCCGTTGTGAATTTCGCCATTTCAGGATTGGTGCAGGTGAAGCGCCCGTGAGCCCCCGACCCCTTGGCATGCACAACGCGTTCGGGGATACGCTCGCGATTGAAAATCGCCATCTTTTCGAACAGCAGATAATCTTCAAACACCACCGGGCCGCGCGGTCCTACGGTGAGCGAATTCTGGTTGTCGCCCACGGGACGCCCGGCTTGTGTCGTCAGCTTTTTCTCGTCCATAAATTCTCCTCTTCTATTTCGGTGCTTTGAATTGCCTTCGTGGTAGTCGAAATTGAAATGTTGAAAACGATTAGGACTGTGTCCTCTAAAGACTACTCTCTTTGACGGCGTGTTGAAATTCTACCCATAGGAATGAAACTACCACACGGATATGTGAAATAGGCAGAAGCTATGGATGAATTTCTCGCGTATGATTCAAGAAAAGCTTCGGTCGACGGAGAATCGATCAAAAGGTACGACCATGGAAATCCATCAGCTCCGCTATTTCTGTGCCGTGGCCCGCGCCGGCAGTTTCACTCGCGCCGCTGGGCAACTCGGCATTACTCAACCTTCGCTCTCGCAGCAGATCCGCGTGCTCGAGAAACAAGTCGGTACGCCCTTGTTTGAACGCCTGGGCCGCTCCATCCGGCTCACCACCTTTGGCGAAGACCTGAGCCGGCGTGCCGTAAATATCCTGCAACAGGTTGCCGAAGCGCAGTCTTCGCTGGCCAGCCTGCAAAAAGGAGTTCGGGGCAAACTCCGCATCGGCGTGATTCCCACCATCATGCCGTACCTGATCGCGCCTCGCATTGGCGAATTCTTAGCCTGCTTTTCCGAAGTCGAATTGCAGTTCGTCGAAGACACCACTCCCCGCCTCATTGAACAGCTGCAATCCGGCGATCTCGATCTTGCCGTTTCGGGCCTGCCGGTTCGCAATCCCGACATTATCTGCAGCGAACTCGGCCGCGAGCCGCTATTCCTGGCGGTGGCCGCGGGTCATCCTGTAGCCCGCAAACGTGAGATCGATTTGCAGGACTTGCGCGGCGAGCGACTGCTGCTGCTGAAAGAAGGACATTGCCTGCGCGAAGACGTTCTTGCCACCTGCACTCGCGCCAAGGCTGGCATGCGCTCCGTGTTTGAGACCGATCAACTGGCAAGTATTTTTCAGCTGGTGCGCGCCGGCTTCGGCTTGACAGTAATTCCCGCCATGGCTTCGTCGCATTCCGCCGGCTGCAAGCTTGTTCCGCTGCGCGGCAACAGTTTCCGCCGCATCGGATATCTCCGCGCCCGCCGCCATTTCGTCACTCGCCCCATGCGCGAATTCACTGCCTGGTTGCGCACGCTTCTCCCGCGCTCCACCGTCAAGAAAACCCGAGCCGCCGCGGTCTGCGCTCCGTAACACATAAAGTTCACTTCGATTGTGACCCTGCCGATGACGGCTGCTCCGCTCGCATTTTCTGCACGCTGCGAGCCGCTGGCCTACAATCGCTTCATGGAGCGCAAGGTCTTCTGGATGGTGTTCATGATTCTGGGTCTGGTGGCAGATTTTCTGCTCCCGATTTGGTGGGGCATCGCCGCAACCATCCCGATCGTGTTTATCGCGTGGTGGGTCGCTTATCGCAGCGATTGGTTCTGAAAGGTTGCGGAACGCTTGGCGTTGCGACTGGCCTGGCAAGGGCGGATGCCCAGCGGAACCGAGCTTGTTCCAGCGTGCGTCCGCTGGCCAGGAGTCACAAAATGCGCGAGCGTTAGCCGCCGAACTCCAGCTTCTCTACGTCGTGGTGCAAGTCGTGCTGCCGGGACACATGGTGAATGTTCCACCGGGGGTGGGCAGGCCGAGCGTGCAGCTTGAACTTCCCGTCAGCGTCCAGGTACCTGTGACGTTATTCCAGGTGGTGGTCTGGGCGACGGTATTGGTGACACCAGTCGCCGTCCCCGTCAGGGTGAGCGAGTTGCCGTTGCCGTTCACCGTGAAAGTAACGTTGGCGGTCGCCGTGGGGTCGCTCACCGCTGAGGTCAAATCAAACGTCCCGCCCACCGTTTCTCCCAATCCCGTCACCGGGAAGCATGGCCCGGCGGTCAGGAAATTCAAGTTGGTGACAACCAATGCCCCGGTGTCGTTGACCGAAAACGTAGTCTCGAAGTTGAACAGTGTCTCGTTGGCGGGCGGCCCTTGAAAAGTCGCCTCCCAATTGCCACCCGCGGCCGTCGTGGCAGTTCGGGTCGTGCCACAGCCTGCCACGAAACACCCGAGGGCCAGCAGCGCTACGATTGCAACTTTCTTCATGAACGGTCCTTAAGAACGATAGTAGATTTTGCAGCCCTTGGAAGTTCCTGAGCAGTCCCCCAGAGCCGCGGGCTCGGAACCCGACCACCAGTATTGGAGAGATGCCGCCCACTGGTCAAGGGATGTAAGCACTCGGGCCCGGCAGTCGGCTCAGTTAAATATCTTAACATCGGGCAGGCTACGGTTCACGGCGTCTTGGTGCGGCTAGCCACCTCGGGACCCAATCGCCGGAAGTGCTGGACATTCCAGGTGTAAATAACTTCCGCGCCCGCTTTCCGCGCGCAGCGCGCCAGCAGCGCGTCGTAGAGCATTCCACCGACAACGCCCGCAGCGGCGGCTTCGCGGATCGCCGAGTAATATTCCCGGCTGTCGAGCGCAATCACCGTCAGGCGCTCCTCGACGGCCTCCAGAAACAGCAAGACCTGTTCTCCGCTCAAGCGGTTTCCTGGCAGCCGGGTAAGCACGGAATAGAGTTCCGCCAGGCTGTGCGCGGCGCAGCAGGCTTGCTTCTTGTCAGCGGCAATAAAGGCGGTGAGGCTCGCTTCATGGTGCTCGTGGTCTTCCATGAAAACCGGAATGAGAACCGAGGTATCGAAGAACCACCTCACCGGCGTTTTCCACGCTTGCGCTGGACCGCGCCGCGATCGCTGATGTCAGACCCCCCGATATCGTGCCCACGCAGATTGTCACGGTCGCGCTCTCGCCGAACTTCTGCGATTGTTTCGTTCACCCGGTTCAGGGAAAGCGGTTGGCCCGTGCGGAATACCCACACTCCGCGCTTCTTGCGCAGAGGTCCATTTCCTCGCACCGGCCGCAGAACAATCTGATCTTCCGAGCTCTCCAGTTCCAGCGAATCGCCAGGACTCAATTGCAGTTCGTCCCGTACAGGCTTGGGCAATACAACCCGTCCCGCCTTGTCGACCGTCAACAGGCTTGTCATGAATGACATTATATAATGCCATTTGGCATCTGTAAATGGTATTCAATCCCTGGTACTGTTACAGTTACTGTAACAGTACCCAATTCCTTTTTGTGCTAGCGGGGCACGACGACGCCTTTCATCGAAAGCCACATGAAGTACCCGGCAAGAACAAAGCTCAAGAGAGCAATAGTGATCGGCGTTCTCGACCAATTCCTCTCCGGTGCTATTCGCCAATACTCGCGATAAAGGGCCCAGTCCTTATGGGTGCGCCAGATACCAACTCGGCGGCCGAGCGGGCCCATCCGGTCCAGCACTAAGAACGCAAGGCCGTTGGCGAGCCCCCCGAGTAACATGGCCCCCCCAAAGAACGGCCACCGGACGCTCATCAGCATGATCCTGAACACGATTTCCCCCTCACGCGCCGCGCTTGCCCTTCAACTCCACCAGCAGCTGCTCGATGCGGTCTTCTTTCTCCAGCGCGGCCAGGCGGTCGTTGATGTCGGAACCGGCGATCTCTGACCTGGCTTCGCTTACCGCTTCCGAATGCGCCACTTTGCGCTTCATGCGGTCAAACGTAGCTGCCTTGGAGCTGTCGCCCATGGCCATGCGCGCGTCGCTGGCCTTGGTCACGGCGCGAGCGCGGCGCTGCTGCGCCATGAGCACGTCGGCCTTGGCCTCGGCTTCGGTGAGCTTCTGATCCAGTTTACGCAGGGCGGATTTCAGGTTCTCCACCTGCGCTTTCTGGTCGGCCACCTGTTGCGCGAAGTTCTCGCTCAACTCGCGATAGCTTTCCACGCGCTGCAGCGAGGCCCGCGCCAGGTCGTCTTCTTTCTTGTCGACGGCAAGTTCGGCCTTGCGCATCCATTCGGCGGCTTTGTCTGCGTTTTCTTTGCGCTTTTTTTCCAGCAGGTGCTGGTCGGCGATGGCGATTGCCACCTGCGTCTTCACCTGCAGCAACTGGTTCTGCATATCGAGAATGACCTGCTTGATCATCTTTTCCGGTTCTTCCGCTTTGTCGATCAGGTCGTTGAGGTTGGCCCGGACTAATGTGGAAACGCGCTCCAGTAATGCCATGATGGACTCCTTTTTTAGCTTTCTAGCTTTTAGCTTTTAGCTTTTAGCTTTTAGCTTTGGATTTCTCTTTTTATGCACGCGATCTCTGCGCGCATTGCGGTCGATTCATTGCCTTGCGGCGAACACGGCGCCGATCAAGAGGCCGATCGCCATGCCGATGGTCAGCCCGACGCTCCCGTGTCTGAACAGAAGTCCGAACACCGCGCCCAGAGCCGCTCCTAGGCCGAGACCTAGTGCCAAGTATTGGGATTTTGTTTTCATAAACGCCCCCAGTTCTCGCTGCTCAACTGCACACCTTGCTGTGCTCGGTGGACTCGGCGGAACGGGCGAAGGCGCCCGTCCCCACGTAGGCATTTCTCACGTAATCATTTCCCTTACGCTTTCGGCGCATCGCCCGCTTTGGGGGCTTTGTCGCCGATCAGCCGGACCTTACCCAGCAACTCTGATAGCGGCATGCCGGAGAGCGTCTCGAACAATGCGGGCACCTGTGCCGCCATCTTCGTAATGTCGCCGGTGATTTTGTTCATGCCGGAAGCATCGCCGTTTCCGGTGGAGACGATGGTGATCTTGTCGACGTTAGCCAGCGGAGCCGCCAGGGCTTTCACAATCTCCGGCATGCTGGTAAACAGCCTGTCGATCACGGCCGCCTGGTTGTATTCCTGATACGCTTCGGCCTTGACGTTCATCGCTTTGGCTTCGGACTCACCTTTCTTGAAAATGATTTCGGCTTCGGCCTCGCCCTGCGCCCGAATCGATGACGCCTGGCCTTCGGCTTCCGCGATCAGCCGCTGCTTCTCGGCCGCGGCCAGCGTTTCAATCCTCTGACGCTCGATTTCGGCCGGCTTTAGCACCGTGGCAATCAGTTCCTTTTCGCGGCGGTTGATTTCCGCTTCCTGCACCTTGACTTGCTGCTCTTTCTCGATCTGCTGCACCTTCACCTGCTCGGCGATCACCTGCTGCTGCATGATGTTGGTCTGGATGTCGTACGCCTTGTCGGCTTGCGCCTGCTGCCGCTTGGTGACTTCCAGGTATTGCGCCTTCTTGATTTCCAGATCGCGCTGCGCTTCGGCCTGTTTGGCCAGGGACAATGTTTCCGCCAGCACCCGCTCCTGATCGGCCTGCGCTTTGGCCACGGCTGATTCCCGCTGCGCCACCGCGCGCCGGATCGCGGTATCACGGTCCGCTTCCGCCGTGGCAACGTCAGCGTCGCGCTTGATGCGCGCCACATCGGGCTTGCCCATGTTGGTGATGTATTCGTTCTTGTCGCGCACCTCTTTTATGGTGAACGAGATCACCTCGAGGCCCATCTTGTTCATGTCTTCGGCGCAGGTGCCGCGCATGCGGTCGGAAACCATTTCCGGCTGCTTCACGATTTCTTCCACCGTGAGCTGCCCGATGATGCCGCGCAGGTGGCCTTCCATCACCAGCCGGATCAAACCTTCCCGTTCTTGATCGGTCTTGGTCAGGAACTGCTCAGCCGCGGTCAAGACGGACTCAATGTCAGACTTGACTTTAATTTGTGCGACGGCTTCGACGGTAACGGCCACACCTTGCTTGGTGTAGAGATCCTGCTGCGGCGCCACGTCGAACGACATCAGTTCCAGAGAAAGCTCGCGGCAAACCTGAACCATCGGCAGTATCAGCGAACCGCCCTTCACCACCCGCGTTCCTCCCAGGCCGTACACGATGAGTGCCTCGTGCGGCCCCGCTTTGCGATAGAGCCTGGCCATTCCGCTCATCAGGAACAGAAGGACCATCACTCCCAGCCCGACAAAAATCCAAATCGTCACCATTGTCGACAATCCCAATCCCATAACGCCTCCTCTTACAAATGCAGTGCGGAAAATCACAAATGCAACGCGAGAAACTCTGTTCCGCCTGAGTCGCACACCGCCGGGGAGTGTGCGCGGATCAACTCGGAATGGACTGGCGGGGAATTCAGGTTCCACTCGACAATCGAGTTATTTGCGAACCACAGGATCCCGATCCCCACATAGAAAACCACCAGCATTGGCCAGGACGCAGACGGTTTTTGAGCGCGCACGATCAAGCCTGCGATCGTGAACACGATCAGCATGAAAACCATGATGCCGAGCCCCAGCATCAGCGACCCCTCCCGCGATGTGTAACCGTTGGGCTGCCAGTTGGCGTCGAAGTGCACCGCCATCCGCATGGGCAACTGGTCCCAGGCCCGCCAGTACCTCAGCGCCGTGATCGGTAACGCCAACCACATTAGCCAAAGCGCCGGTTTGTACCAATCCCGTTTCATAGAGCCTCCAAGCACCGCGAGCAGGCAGCTTACTGTTCCCCCGACATTTCGCTCCACAGCTGGACATAGGCAATGCCTTTTTCGTAACGCGTGACCACGACCTCGGTCCCCCTGGCGACCGCGCTGCCATCTTCGCTGCGCGCGCCGCAAACCCGCCGGGTTCCAACCTGCGAATACAGAATTTCTCCGGTCCCGCCTGCGCGGATGGGGCTTGTAACTCTGCCCAGCACGCCCACCATTTCATAATCCGCGGCATTCATGTTCTCTTCGTCGGACATCAGCACTTTGCTCAGGAACACAAAAATGATTCCACCACCCACCAGACCGCTTACCACGGAGAGCAGCAATCCCATGCCAACCCACAGCGTGGAATAACGGGTCAGCAGGTATCCCGTCCCGCCGAACCAGGCCAGGAACGCCGTCAGCGTCATGAAGTTAAAAGGCGACATGCCGCCTCGCCCTCCCTGTGTACCAGCAGCCCGTGTTGCGCCAGCGTGCCCTGCTGCCGGCGCGTGCGGCGCACCTGCCATCGGAGCGTGCCCGGCGGCAACGGGAGCCGAAGGCATATGCATGCCGCCCGCGTGCCCGTGAAAATGCGGCAGGTGCAAGTGGCCGGAGCGCGAGCCTCCGAACACGAAAGAAAAAAAACTCAAGCAGAAGCCGGCCGCGAAACAGATCAAGTAAAAGTCTGACCAGTCCAACCTGACGGAAGTCATCGGGTTCGCCTCCCCTCGGCACCGGCACCGCGGTGGTTATGTTTCGCCATCAGTTCCGGACGCAGAGCCTCCAGCAAACGGTCCGCCAGGCCTGGCGTGTCCAGAATTGCGCCCAACAGCAGCAGGCAACGCCGCGTATCTTTTTCGCGCGCGGCCTTGATCAGTACCTGACTAACCTCAGCGTCGCTGGCAAAATGCTCCGAACCCTGCAGCAGCCAAACGTCGAGCTGGCCTTCAGTGGTGCGCAAATCAGAACGTCAACTCCGTGTGATAACCCTCGGGATCATCCACCAGAAAACCGGGATGCACTTTGAAAAACTTGGCCAGCAGCGCCCGCGAAGACTGCGTCATGTGCGGCCGCGCCCCGCTTTCAATCTGCGACAGGTAGGACTGGCTGATGGTTTTTTTCGCCGCATCCTTTTTCGTAGACCCCGGGCCGGCTCCCAGTTCCTGACGAAGGGCGAGCACGACTTCCTGCTGCGTCATGGGACGCCCCAGGTCGCGCAACGAACCTTCCACTTCACGCAAGTAGCGGATTTTCTCGCCCAATTTCATATCTCACATCGCAATAACAATATTGCAATTTGTAATGTGTGTCAAGAACTCGATCCGGCGCATTTTCAGGAGCTTGCGGACGGCGGCCGCCGGGTGACCGGTTGAAATGCTGACGTTTGGAGCTAAAGGATCGGTGTCCGTTCCCGGACAGTGGGTTTCGAAATCCGGACGGCTTCGCCCCTCACCGGGCCCCCTGCGCTTCCCTAGATGCTGACAGGACAATCACTTAGTCCAAAAGGTCATTTGGTCCGGCAAATGCTCCATAAACCCCAGCCCATCTCGCAAGGAGCCGACGATGTCGTTGCAGAACCTGCGAATCGCGATCCGCCATTTGCTGAAGTCGCCGGGCTTTACCGCGACGGCCGTGCTGATGCTCGCGCTCGGCATCGGAGCTACCACCGCCATCTTCTCCATTGTCGAAGGCGTGTTGCTGCGGCCGCTGCCGTTTCCGCACCCCGAGAGGCTGGTGCAGGTTGCAGACATTCTGCAGGGCGTCGACATCGGCGGCAATGGCGAGGCCGGAGTGACGGCTCCGGACATTCGGGCCTACACCCGCGACACGCACAGCTTCGAAAGCCTGGGCGGGTATACGCAAAACGGATATGAACTCTCCGGGATTGGCGATCCGGCACAGGTGAATGGAACGCGACTTTCGGGCGGAGTGCTTCCGGCCCTGGGGGTCGAGCCTGTCATGGGCCGAATCTTTACGCAGCAGGAAGATGACCAGAAAGAACAAGTAACTGTAGTCAGCTACGCGCTCTGGCAAAACCGGTTGCACGGCGATCCACACGTGCTGGGAACCAAGATCCTGCTCGACCGCAAGCCTTATGTGGTGATCGGCGTGATGCCGCGGAACTTTGAGTTCCCGCTGGTGCCGGGACACCTGAACAGCAGCGAGCTATGGGTTCCGATGAGCTTCACGCCGGCGGAATTGAGTACGGGCGGAGCAGCGAATTGGAACTACAACATGGTCGGAAGGCTGAAGCCGGGAATCACCCCGGCTCAGGCGGAAAGCGATGCCGAGCGCGTGGCCGTGGAGACGATGCGTAACTATCCCGCCTTTATGGCAAGTATGCACATACGAGCCGTGGTGCGCTCGCTTCACGAGGAAACTGTTGAGCAGGCCCGGCAACTGGTGCGCACTTTGTTTCTGGCGATCGTGGTTGTGCTGCTCATCGCTTGCGCCAATCTTGCCGGGCTGCTGCTGGTCCGAGCCATTCGCCGCCGCCGGGAAATCGCCGTGCGCCTCGCGCTGGGAGCGCGCGCCGGAGCGCTGCTGCGGCAGGCAATTCTGGAAAGCCTCGTCTTGAGCGTGAGCGGCGCCCTGCTCGGCTTGGCTCTGGCCGCGATCGCAATGCGGGTGGGCATAAGCTGGTTGCCGGAGACCCTGCCTCGCCTCGACGAAATCGGCCTCGATTGGCAGGTCGTGTCGTTCGCGATTCTCCTCGCCGTGCTCACCGGCGTGGTCTGCGGACTGGCCCCGGCTTTTGCTGCTCTGCGAACCAGCGTGAATAACACTCTCAAGGAAGGCGGACGCACCGGCAGCGCGGGCAGCGGACATGCGCGGCTGCGCTCCGCCCTAGTCATTGGTGAAATCGCCGTCGCGCTGGTTCTGCTCGTGGCTTCCGGGTTGTTGCTGCGGAGTTTTGAGAAAATGCGTGCCGTCGATCTCGGCTTCCGGCCGGACCACGTTCTTGCGGCTTCTTACTCGCTGCCGCAGAAGCAGTACGCAACCCAACCGGCGGTGGATGAATTCAATCGCGAATTGATTCGCCGTTTGCAGCAGCTTCCCGGCGTGAAGTCCGTGGGTCTTACGTCATTTCTGCCCGCGGCTGGCAACAACAGCAACACCACGTTCGTCGCCGAAGGCTACGTACCGCCGCAAGGAGCTGGCATGAACCTTGCGACGTGGGTGCAGGTGCAGGGCGATTACCTGCAAGCTATGGGGATTCCATTGCTCGGCGGCCGTTTTTTCACCCCGGCGGACACCGAGAATACGCAATTAGTGATCATCGTCAACCACAAGCTCGCCGAGCACTACTGGCCCGGCGCCGATCCCATTGGGAAACGCCTGCGCATCGGCACCCCGGAAACGAATGCGCCCTGGCTGACCATTGTGGGGCAAGTCGCTGATGTGAAAGAGAACTCGCCCGATGCTCCCGACAAAGAACAGTGGTATCAACCGGTCGAACAGGTTGAAAAATCCGCAGGCACTCTGGCCTCGCCCACAGATCTCAACGGCAACGGAGGTTTTATCGCTTTGCGCACGGCGATGGTGCCGGAGCAGATGGAAAGTGTGCTGCGCGCCACGGTTCGCGCCATTGATCCCCAGCTGCCGCTTACCCAGGTGCAAAGCATGGAGCACGCGGTTTCCGATAGCGAAGCTCCCCGCCGCTTCAACACCGCTATCATTACCGCCTTCGCTCTCGCGGCGGTGCTGCTGTCGCTGCTCGGCATCTACAGCGTGATTGCGTTCTCGGCCGCTCTGCGCGAACAGGAGATGGCCATACGCATTGCTCTAGGCTCGCAACGCGCGGGAATTCTTGGGCTGGTGTTTACCTCGGCGGCCAAGCTCGCCATCGCTGGTTGTGCGTTGGGGTTGCTGGGTGCCGCGGCCGCTTCAAAATTGCTGCGGGCGCTTCTCTTTGGTGTGAGTCCGTTTGACCCACTCGTGTTGGTGCTGGCAGCGGTCTCCGTGCTGATGCTGGCGTTGGTCGCCTCGTTACTGCCGGCGCGGCGTGCCGCTTCCATCGACCCCATGAAGGCGCTGCGGACGGATTGATATTGATATTGATGCAAGTAGGCGGTTGTGAACAGCCCACTACTCGAGCCTCGGTCACCGAACAACCCACCTCCATTCTTTGGATTTCTAGCACTTAGATCGTAGGGGGAAACCCCAGCGTCACTGCGTGCTACACTTTCGCTTCAATCGACCTCAGGGGGCCTCATGTTGCGACGCGCGCTGGTGGGAATTTCTTGTATGGCGTTGTTGCCGGTCTTGTGGACGGTCACCGCGATTGCGCAAAGCCCCGATGTCCCCGAGCCCGGTTCGGTCCAGGCCATCGCGGCCGCGACCACCGATCCGCACTATGTTTCGCCCTGGGTCTCGTACGTCCCGCAATCCGCCACGGTTCCGTCTCCGGAGAAGTTTCTGGGCCGCATCATGGGCGCTCCCGGAGAATTGCTGGGGACCGAGAAATCCTACGCGTATGCCCGCGCCCTGGCTGCGGCAAGCCCTCGGGTTCGCGTGTTCACCATTGGCCACAGCGAAGAAGGCCGCGAAATCCTCATCCTCGCCATCGCCGACGAGGCCGGAATCCGCGATCTCGATCGGCTGAAAGCCGCCACCGCAGCCTTGGCAGATCCGCGCCGCACCGACCAGGCTGCCGCCGACAAAATCATCGCGACCGCCCGCCCCATTTATTACTTCAACGCCGCGCTTCACTCCGATGAGACCGGATCCACCGAGGCCATGCTCGAACTAGCCTACCGCCTGGCAGTATCGGAGCAGCCCATGATTCGGCGCATCCGCGAACAAATGGTGGTGCTGATCAATCCCATTTCCAATCCCGACGGCCGCGACAAAATGGTCGACTGGTTCTATCGCTATCTCAAGGGCAAAACTGACCGCAACACTCTGCCCCGGCAGTCGCCTCCGTACTGGTCGAAATACACTTTCGTGGATATCAACCGCGACACCCACCAGCAGACGCACGAAACCACGAAAGCCGTGCACCGCATGTTTCACGAGTGGCATCCCACGGTGGTGCACGATCTGCACGAGGGTTCGCCCCTGATGATGACCTGGAACGGCACCGGACCCTATAACCCCAACATTGATCCCATTACCTACACCGAATTTCTCGAGCTCAGCTTTCACGAGGTCGAGGTCATGACGGCCATGGGCATGCCCGGCGTTTCAACGTGGAATTTCGGAGAAGCGTTCGCCCACCTCTATCTCGATTCGGTGGCCATGAATCACAACAGCATTGGGCGCGGCTACGAAACGTTTGGCAACGGCAGCGCGGAGACAGAGAAGCGATCGGTTTCGCCGTCGTCGGCCAAGATGGAGTGGTACCGTCCGCTGCCGGCGCCGCGCGAGGTTACATGGTCGGCCCGTGACAATCTCAATTACCAGGAAACGGGCGCGCTAGCGGCGCTCGACGAGTCGGCCAGCCACTCCAAAGAAATGCTGCACAATTTCTACAGGAAGGGGTGGGATTCGTGGCAGAAAGGCCTGACACAGCCGCCCTATGCGTTTCTGATTCCGGAAGATCAAGGCGACCCGGCACGGGTCGCGCAAATGGTGGGCCGGCTGATGGGGCAGAAAATCGAAGTGGCGCGGGCGCAGAATCCGATTCTTCTTAAGGATGGAAACTTCCCCGCAGGAACCTTCGTGGTTCGCCTCGATCAGCCCTACCGCAACTACGCAGTGGATTTGCTCACGCCGCAACATTATCCGAAAGATGGAGAGCCGCCCTACGATGATGTCTCCTGGGAACTTCCCGCCAATTACCATTTGCAGGCGATTCCCACGGCCGACGCCTCCATCCGCGAGACCGCGCTGACTCCGCTAAACGATCCGCCGCGTGTGGTTGGCCGCATTACCGGCGCCGGACCCGTTTATCTGCTGAAGGACACCGGACAGGAATCTTTTCTCGCCGCCCGCTATCGTCTGGCTGGTTTCGATATCAAGATTGCGGAACGTGAGTTCGACGCAGGCGGCGCGAAGTTTCCCGCGGGGTCGTGGATTCTTACAGATCAAGCTCGGCTTCACGACGCGATTGCGTCAACCGCAACGGAACTGGGACTCGATTTCACGCAGGTCTCGGCTCTGCCGGATGTGCCGACCCACAACGCGCCCGCGCCGCGCATTGGCGTGTGGGTGCCGTGGGCGGATACAGACTCGATCGGATGGATCCGTTACTCGCTCGACCAGCGCAAAGTTCCTTACACCTATTTGCGCGACGAGGACATTCGCGCCGGGAATCTCCGCGGGCACATCGACGTCCTGCTTTACGGACACGTCGATCTTGAACTGGCAGAGCAGATTGAAGGTCTGCCGAAAACCTGGTCGCCCATGCCCTTCAAGAAAACCGCGCAGACTCCAAGTTTTGGCACGCCCGCAGAATCTGACGACATCACCGGAGGAATCGGTTACGAAGGCCTCGCTCAGATTCAGCGCTTCATCGACGAGGGAGGGTTGATGGTGACGCTCGGCAGCGGAAGCATGCTGGCGCTGGAAGGCGGCCTGGTGCGATTTGTCCGGCGCTCTTCAGGAGGCGTTCCGCGCAGCGCGGCGGGCGGCGGTGGCGCGTCATCAGCCGCCTCGCAGCAAGCGGCTACACGAACGCCCGGAGCCCACGTGCGAGTCACGTTCGACCGCGCCGATCATCCCATTGCCTACGGGTATCCCCTGCACACCTACGTTTTTCGACAGAATTTTCCGCTGTATAACATCCCGCGGCGCTGGCTGCGCATGGCCTATTGCACGACGTGTCTGGACGGCCCCGAAGACCGCAGCGGCGTGGTGATGGAATGGGGCGACACCGGCGGCAAGCCGTTCGTCGAGAGCGGCCAGGCCTGGGGAGAAGAAAATCTGATCGGCCGGCCGGCGATCCTGGACATGCCCGTTGGTAAAGGACACGTTGTGTCTTTCAACTTCAACCCCATGCACCGCGATTTAAATCGCGGCGATCAGCGTCTGCTATGGAATGCGATTCTGAACTGGCGGGCGATCGTTGCGGGAAACACGAAACCCGCCGAGGGCGCGGGGCCAGCGCCCGAACCCGAAGACTAGAACGAAGACTGAAGCCAGATCGCACCGTCTGACAGCTTCAGATTCGACCCCTAAAATTACAATCCCGCTTCAATGCGGGAGCGGGGATCGAGATAGTCGCGCAGAGCGTCGCCGATAAAATTAAACGACAACACGGCCAGCATCACCGCCAGCGCGGGGAAAAGAACCAGATGCGGCGCATCGAACAAATGGGCGCGGCCATCATTGAGCATGGCTCCCCAACTGGCCGTCGGCGGAGGCACGCCGAGCCCGAGAAAGCTCATCGTGGCTTCGGCGAGGATGGCTCCGGCCATGCCGATCGCGGCCTGCACAATCACTGGCTGAATAATATTCGGCAGAATATGCCGGACGACGATACGCAAGTCGCTGGCGCCCAGCGCGCGAGCAGCTTCGACAAATTCGCGCTCGCGAGCGGCCAGCACTTGCCCCCGAACCAGGCGCGCGTAGCCCACCCATCCGCCCAGGGAAAGCGCGACCACAAGATTGAAGATGCCCGGACCGCGAAAGGCGACGAAGGCGATCGCCAGCAGAATTCCGGGGAACGATAGAAACGCATTCATCAGCACGATGTTGACGAAGCGGTCGATGCCTCCGCCGTAGTATCCGGCGATAGAACCGATGATGAGACCGAGCGCCAGCGACGTAAGCACCACGCAACTGCCCACCAGCATGGAGACGCGCGCACCGTAAACGACCCGCGAAAGAATGTCGCGGCCAAGTTCGTCCGTGCCAAACCAGTGCGCGGAAGATGGGGAGTCGAGGCGCGCGGGAAGATCGATCGCAGCCGGATCTTGCGGCGCGATCCAAGGCGCGAACAGCGCAAGGATCACAAAGACGACGACCAATACCACCCCCGCAGCGGCTAGCGGATTGTGGCGGGCATTCCCAGCGACCCGGCGGCGTAACGAGATTGGGACGGTGGACACGCAGTGAATCTTATACGGCCAGCGCGCTTGCGCAACGTACTTTTTATGGTACACTAGTATTGAAGCGTGAAAGATGGCTCCCGAAAAGACGCCTCGGAAGATCGAACTAGTATTCTTCCGTAATGAAGCGGGCCATGAGCCGGTCCGCGACTGGTTGCGGGGACTGGAGGAAGCGGAGCGGCGCGCCATCGGAACCGACCTCTTGCGCGCGCAGTGGCGCTGGCCCGTGGGCATGCCACTCTTCCGCCCGATGGGAAAAGGCTTGTGGGAAGCGCGAACCGATCTTACCGGCCATCGCACAGCGCGTGTTCTGATTTGCTTTTATCAGGGCCGGCTCGTGGCGCTGCACGGGTTCATCAAGAAAACGCGAGCTACGCCCGAGGATGATTTGGCGCTGGCGCGAAAACGCCAGAAGGAGTTGGAGCAATGAGCAAGAAGAATCTGGGATCGAGCATTGACGACTTCCTCAAGAAAGAAAAGATCTTCGAGGAAGCGCAGGCGCAGGCCGTCAAGGAGGTCGTGGCCTGGCAGTTGGCCAAAGCCATGAAGAAGAAAAAGATTTCCAAGGCGCGCATGGCGGTCTTGCTGAAGACGAGCCGCTCGCAGGTCGATCGCATTCTCGATCCGAAGCGCGACATTACGCTGTCGAGTCTGCAACGGGCGGCAGCGTTGGTGGGGCAGCGGGTGGTGATTGAGTTGGTTTGAGGAAGCCTAAGCGCTCTGCGGCTGGTATTGATGATGCGCGTACCACTCTTCGCTCAAGTCCTTCCACGATGGATTGACCGAAACGACGAGGGCGATTTTCTTGATTCGCAATCAGCCCTTGATGCGCTTTTCGCGCTCGATTGCGTTGCGAACGTCCTCGAAGCGCTCGAAATAAACGAGGCGGTCAAGTTTGTATTTCGCGGTAAATTCCGAGCCGGTTCCCGTCTTGTGCTCGCGGGCTCTTCGCATGAGATGGTTGGTGACGCCTATGTAAAAGGTCTTCGATCGGTTCGTCATGATGTACACAAAGTACATAGGTCCTTCGCGTGGCGGCTTTCGGCCGCGCTGGAGCACGCTGGGCTCAGGATGACAAATCGAGACGTTGGGTGTCTGTGATAGCTGAACATTACGGCAGTGGAAAAGTGGGCGCGGGACCGCGTCAGTATCCACACTCAGATACTCAGTATCCATACTTGTCGTGGTTTTATGCCTTGTCATCCTGAGCGCGCCTTTTGCGCGAAGGACCTATGCAGTTGGGCGGCGCCACTGAGCCGGACGGGGAGCACGGCCAGAACTTGTGGCGGCCCTATCAGCAATCTCCGCTACTAGCTCATTGCCGAATCCTCGGGTTCGCCACCGAGTACAGCACATCCGTCAGGAAGTTCACTGCGACATACGTCAGGCCAATCGCCAGGATGCAGCCTTGCACCAGGTAGTAGTCGCGGGCAGAGATGGCGTCGATGGTTAAGCGGCCGATGCCCGGCCAGGAAAAAATCTTCTCGGTCACGATGGCGCCAGCCAGCAGCGCGCCGAACTGCAGGCCCAGCACGGTGAGGACGGGGATCATGGCATTGCGCAGGGCGTGGCGGTAAACCACGGTGCGCTCGGGCAATCCTTTGGCGCGCGCGGTGCGAATGTAGTCCTGGCTGAGCTCTTCAAGCATCGAAGTGCGCACCATGCGGGTGAGGATTGCGGCCATCGCGGTTCCCATGGTCACCGCTGGCAATACGAGGTTGGCGAACGAGCCCGCGCCGGAGACGGGGAGCCATCCCAGCTTGATCGCGAAAAGAAGAATCAGGATGGGTCCGAGCGCGAAGTTGGGGAACGACAGGCCGAACAGGCTGACGACGGAGAGCAGGCGGTCGTCCCAGCGGTTGGGGCGCCGTGCCGAACGCACGCCGGCGGGAATGGAAAGAACGATTGCGATGAACAGCGACGCCAGGGTAAGTTTCAGCGTGTAGGGATAGCGCTCGAGGACAAGGTGGGTCACGCTCTGGTTGTAGCGGAACGAGGGGCCGAGGTCGCCGTGCAGCACGCCCTTCCAGTAATGGATGTACTGCTCGCCGAGCGGGGCGTCGAGGCCGTAGGCATGGCGCGTAGCCTCAATGTCGGAGGGCGGCGCGCCTTCGCCGAGCATCTGCTGGATGGGGTCTCCGGGCACGAGATGGATGAGCAGAAAGACGAGGCTCACGACAAGCCAGATCACTGGCAGAGTGTAGAGCACGCGTTGGAGGACGGTTTTCATTTGTCAGTTCCCTAAAATCAATCTGTCATCCCGAGCGCAGCATCAGCTTCGCGAATGCGAAGCTGATGCGGAGTCGAAGGACCCCTTGCAGCTCGGCATCGCATCCAGACACGTCGAGGAGTTCGCTGCACGGGCGCCATCTCAGATTTTCGCAAGCAAGGCATCGTGAGAACTCCCTGCGGCAGATCGAACGGCGTCATCCGCACCGGGGTCCTTCGACTACGCATGCTGACTCGCTTCTCTCGTCATCATGCTTCGCTCAGGATGACAAGTTTGGAGGGTTACTCAATCTCCCGCACCCTTAGCCGCTTCCGCTTCACCTTCCACCTTGGCGGCCTTCTCGATCCTAACTTTTGCGATGCGGTGCCCTTCCAGCTCTTCCACGGTATAACGCCAGCCTTCGTATTCGAACGATTCGCGCAGGCTGGGAATTTTCTGCAGGCGGGCGAGGATGAACCCGGCGAGAGTTTCGAAGCCGGCGTCCCGCGGCAGACTCAGCCCGTGCTGCGTTTCCAGGTCGCGGATATTCACCGAGCCTTCCAGCACGAGCACGGATTCGTCGTCCAGCGCCGGTTCGTTCGGCGAGTGGTCGAATTCGTCTTCAATATTGCCGACGAGCTGCTCGAGGATGTCCTCGACCGTGATCACTCCGGCGGTTGAGCCGTACTCGTCGACCACCACGGCAAGATGCCGGCGCCGATCTTTGAACTCGGCCAGCAGTTCCGCAAGCACCTTGGTTTCCGGCACCACCAGCACATCGTGAATGATCTGGCCGATCTGCATGCGGGAAATGCGCGTGGCCGTGGTCTGGCCAAGATTGCTGAGCCGCAGGCGCATCCAGCGCATAAGATCTTTGTAATAAAGCACGCCGACAATGTGTTCCGGGCCGCGCTGCGGATCGAAGACCGGGATGCGCGAATGCTGGCCCTCCACCACGCGGGCGAGCGCATCGTCGAGCAGCAAATCGGAAGGCAACGAGAAAATGTCGGGGCGCGCCACCATCACTTCTTTGACGGTGACATTGTCGAGCTCGATGGCGTTATGAATCATCTCTTCCTGAAACTCAGGAATCTGGCCAAACTGGCGGCTGGCGGTGACGATGAGCTTGAGTTCGTCAGGCGAATGGATGGCGCCGCGACGCCGCGTGTCCTGAGCACCAAACAGCCGCAGCACCAGACCCCCAGACCGGCGCATCACGAAAAGAACGGGCCGCGTAATCGTCAGAAAAGCTTCCATGGGCGCGGCCACGGCGAGGGCAATCTGCTCGGCGCGCTGCAGGGCCAGAGTCTTGGGCACGAGCTCACCCAGCAGCACGTGCATATACGTAATCAGGCTGAAAGCAATGATGATAGCGATGGTGTGGGCATAAACCTCGGCGTGGGGCACGCGGTGGACGAAGTCCATACCTTCTACCAGGCGCGCGACCATGGGCTCGCCGATCCAGCCCAGGGTGAGGCTGACGATGGTGATTCCCAGCTGAACGCCGTTCACGACCTCATCCAGATGCTGGTGCAGGCGCTGCACGATGCGGGCGCCAATGCGTCCGGATTCAATGAGTTGCTGGATACGGGTATCGCGCACGCTGACCAGCGAGAACTCGGCGGCCGCGAAGAATGCGTTGGCTGCGACCAGGAGCAGGATCAGAAAGACCCGGAGCAGCACAAAGGCGATCATGGAACGCTAATTCTAACATTTCAAGGCAGTTGCTGAGGCAGGGGCTGGTGGATAGTTGTCAGTTTTCTGGTGTTGACAGTTAGGTGGACTGCCGATGAATCTAGAGGTAGGAGTAGAGCCCGTGCGGCACCACAAATTCGATTCCATGTTTCGCTATCCTTTTAGGGCATTGCTGGTCTAAGTAGCAGGTGGCATTGGCGTTGGCGGTTGTCACCGATGGTCTTCGAGTCTTTCTGTAGCGCATTCTAACTAGAGCATCTTAATTTTCTGGAACAAAAGCCACTTTGGCCCCGTATTAGGTAGTGAGAGCGCCGTACGGCTCCTATCCAGCAGAAAGCATCGAATCACCAGACGATCAGAGTTGAATCATCAGTGGAATCATCCCCTTAGGAGGCGTTGTGAACGGAAACGGAAATAATAAGAAGAAGCGCCGCAAGTTATTCATTTATGGCGGCATAGCCCTGGGAATCGTCCTGCTGATCACGGTGGGAGTGTTCGCGGCCACGCGCGGCGGCACCAAGATTGACCCTTCGAAGCTGGCGAAAGTAGAAAGGGGAGACCTGGCCAAGAGCGTGGTTGCTACCGGCAAAGTCACGCCCATCACCAAGGTGGAAGTGAAGTCGAAGGCTAGCGGCATTGTGAAGAAACTTCTGGTGGACTACGGCGACCACGTCAAGAAGGGCCAACTACTGGCGCAGCTGGATAAGATCGAGATCGAAGCGCAGGTCGCACAGTCGCGCGCCGCGCTGGAAGCGGCGCAAGCCAACCTGAAGAGTTCGCAGGCCGATTTCGAGCGCGCCAAAGTGGACGCCGAAGGCCCGGATGTGCCGGTGTTCAAGCGCGCCTACGATCGCGCGACGAGCATGGCCAAGGATGGAGTAGTTTCGGCTTCCGCGCTGGACGATGCGGAGAAGAACTACGAGATGTCGCTGAACAAGCAGAATGTTTCGAAGGCCGAGGTGACAGTTCTAAAGGCGAAGATCGCTCAGGCCCAGGCCCAAGTAGTGCAGGACCAGGCAAACCTTACGCAGCTCGAGGAACAGCTCAGCTACACCGATATCATTTCGCCGATTGACGGCATCGTGCTCTCGCGCGACGTGGAAATGGGCGACGCGGTCAGCTCCATTCTGGTGTTGGGTTCTTCGGCGACTCTGGTCATGACTCTGGGAGATACCAGCGAAGTCTACGTGAAGGGCAAAGTGGACGAGAGCGACATCGGCAAGGTTTATCTGGGCCAGCCCGCGCGCATCAAGGTGGAGTCGTTCAAGGACAAGACTTTTACCGGCAAAGTCACGAAGATTTCTCCCATGGGCGTGGAGAAGGACAACGTTACGACGTTCGAAGTGCGCGTTTCGATCCAGAATCCGGGCGGCGAGCTCAAGGCTGAAATGACCGCCAACGCGGAAATTATTCTGGAAGAACACAAGAATGTTCTGCAGATTCCCGAAGGCGCAATCCTCTACGACAAGGACAAAAAAGCTTCGGTCGACATTCCCGATCCGAAGGGGAAAGACGGCATGGACAAGGTTGCCATCAACATCGGGATCTCGAACGGCGCCAAGACCGAAGTGCTCAGCGGTTTGAAGGAAGGCGATCAGGTAGTACTGCAGTAGTTACGAGTCCCGAGTCCCTAGTTGTATGCTGACACGATGAGCTATAGAGACGATCGCTTGGAAGAAGGGTATGCAACTCGTCGGGGCAATCTGTGACGCTACCGATTCCTTTCCGCAACACGAGATTTATGGGCTGACGAGCCAGCTTCGACGCGCTGCTGTTTCTATCCCAAGCAACATTGCCGAAGGACAGGCGCATTACACGAATCCTGAGTTTATTCGATTCTTGCGTCATGCACGAGGTTCGCTCGCGGAAATTGAAACGCAGGTACTGATCTCAAGAGACCGTGGATATCTTCGAGAGGAACAAGCAGACAAATTGATCGCTAAGGCCGATGAACTGGGGCGCGTGCTAAGCGGCTTGATCAATTCGATGAAGAAGCTGGAAGAAGACGGCGGCTAGATTCATAACTCGGGACTAGCGACTCGGGACTCGCAACTCAATGACTCTCTCCGAAATCCTGCGCCAGGCGTTTGCCACTTTCCGGGCTCACAAGATGCGGACTTTCCTCACGATGTTTGGCATCGTGTGGGGGATCGCGTCGGTGATTATCCTGGTGGGCCTCGGGCGCGGCTTCAGCGTCGACCAGAAAAAGCACATGCAGACCCTGGGCAAGGATCTGGTGATTATGTGGGGCGGGCGCACCAGCGCTCAGGTCGGCGGACGCGCTGCGGGACGCGAGATTCAACTTAACGTGGATGACGCCGATTTGATCCGCGACGAGTGTTACCTGGTCAAGAACGTCAGCCCGGAGTTGCGGCGCACCATTCCCGAGGTCAGCCAGTACAATTCCGCCAACCGCGGCGTGGTGGGCATGTGGCCCTCGTATCAGGATTTCCGCTCGCTGCTGATCGACGAAGGCCGCCTGATCGACGACGATGACGAGCGCGACGGCCGCCGTGTCGTGGTGCTGGGATCGAAAGCCTACCGGCAGTTGTTCCCTGGCCAACCCGCGATTGGCGCGGGCCTGCTCATCAAGAGTGTGCCTTATATCGTGATTGGCGTCTTAAAAGAAAAGAACCAGAACTCGAACTACAACGGCCCCGACAACGACTATCTGTTTGCTCCCTACTCGGCCGTCTCGCGGGACTTTCCTCCCCCAGAGAAAAAAGGCGCCGGAATTGTGCGCGGCTACCTCGACGATATTGTTCTCGAAGTTGGTGACCCTGAGGAACATGAAGCGTCTGTACAGCAGGTGCGGCGAACGCTGGCCCGGGTGCACCATTTCGACCCACTGGACAAAGATGCGCTGTTCATTTGGGACACCATGGAAGGCGCCAAGCTTCTGGACAAGATTTTCGGCGTGGTTACCATTTTCTTCGGCTGCGTCGCCATCGTCACGCTGTGCCTGGGCGGTATTGGGGTAATGAACATCATGCTGGTATCGGTCACGGAACGCACGCGCGAGATCGGCACGCGCAAAGCCATGGGCGCAACCAAGCGCGACATTCTGCGGCAGTTTTTTGCGGAGTCGGCCATGCTGACCATCGCCAGCGGAGTTCTTGGGCTCTCCTTCGGCGTGGGAATGTGTGCGGCGATGGAAGCCCTGCCCCTGCCCGATTTCGTTCCCCATCCCATTGTTTCTTGGATTTCGATTGTCGCTTCGATTGTGACGCTTTCTTTGATTACCGTGACCGCAGGCATGTATCCTGCCCAGCGCGCCGCGGAAATGACACCTGTGGAGTCTCTCCGATATGAATAAGCATCGCAGCTTTCGCATTTTGTCCTCCGCGCCGGCCCGCATCGCAGGCCTGGCGATCGCCCTGGCCGTAGGTTTCTCCACCCTCGCTTTCGCGTCCACGCCCCAGGGAACGTTCGAGCGCACGCTGCAAGTGAGCGGCCCCGTCGACCTCGAAGTGCTCACCCACTCCGGCGATGTCACAGTACGAAGTGGCCCTGCGGGATCGGTCTCGATTCGCGGCAAGATTTTCGTCAGCGATCGCTGGCTGCGCGGGGAACGTAAAACCGACGTGACCGCGATCGAGCAAAACCCGCCGGTGCGGCAGCAAGGCAACAGCATCCACATCGATTACGTGGAAGCGCGTGACATTTCCGTGGACTACGAAATCACCGTGCCCACAGACACGGCGCTGCGCGCCCACACCGGCTCGGGAGACCAGATTATTGAAGGTCTCAAGGGTAACGCCGATCTGCAGAGCGGATCGGGCGATCTGAAAGTGGCGCAGCTCACCGGCGAGATTCACGTGCAGACCGGCTCCGGCAACGTCCGGGCGCATGAGATTTCCGGCGCGGTGCGCGGCGGCACGGGCAGCGGCGATGTGGAGGTGGAAGAAACCGGAGCGGGCGACATCGACTTGCAAACCGGTTCCGGCAACATCACCGCGCGCGGAGTGAATGGAGCGTTCCGCGCGGAAGCGGGCAGCGGCGACATTACCGCCGAAGGCACGCAGAGCGGATCGTGGGACATCAAGACCGGATCCGGCAACGTGCACGTTCACTTGCCCAACAATGCCGCTTTCGAAGCTCGAATCTCAACCAGCTCGGGCACAGTCGATATCGACGCCCCAGTCGAGATGACGGTGCAGGGCCGAGTACAAGAAAGCCGCAAGTCCATCAACGGCAAGGTTCGCGGCGGAGGCCCGCTGCTGGCCGTGCGTACGGGCTCTGGCGACATACACGTGGAGTAGCGTCCAGCGCTGGTGGCGCTCCAGGCAAGCAGCAGATTCCTCGCGGGCTTTGCCCGTTCGGAATGACAAGAGTTCGAAAGCCCATGTTCCTGAAAGAACTCATCTCGCAAGGCTGGCAGGCGCTGATGCGCGACCGCATGCGCTCCGGGCTCACTATGCTCGGCATCGTATGGGGCCTGGCGTCCGTGGTGCTGCTGCTGGCTTACGGCCAGGGCCTGGGCGGGTGTGTGCTCAACGCTTTTATGAACATGGGCAACAACGTGATGGTCTTGTGGCCGGGGCAAACCAGCCTGCAGGCTGGAGGGCAAAGGGCAGGCAAAGCGGTCAAGTACGACTATGAGGACGTTGAGGCCATCCGCGACGAAGTTCCGATTGTGCGGGCGGTGAGCGGCGAGATCGACCGCGATCTTCCCTTCAAGATCGGCACCCGCGTGGTTTCGCTGCAGGTGCGCGGCGTGGAAATGCCTTATGGGCAGATGCGCAAGCTCACGCTCGACGATGGCCGTTATTTCAACGACGGCGATTTTGCCGACCATCGTCGCGTGGTGATCCTGGGCTACAACGCCGCCAAGAAAGTGTTCCAGGGCGCGCCCGGCGTAGGCCAGCACGTAGAGATCGGTGGACTCGATTTCGAGGTCATCGGGACCATGCGCAACAAAATTCAGGACTCCATGTACAACGGTCCCGACAACGAGAATGCATTCATTCCGTTCGGGCTGATGCGCGACCTGAAAAACATTCGCGATCCCGACGAAATCATCATCCAGCCCACCGCAGCCGAGTTGAACAAGAAGGCGTTGGCGGCGGTGCGCGAAGTGGTGGCGCGGCGTCATCATTTCGATCCCAAGGACGACAAAGCCACGCCGGTGTGGGACACCATTGAAGACCGCGCCATGATCAACGGCTTTTCCCTGGGCCTGCAAACGGTGCTGGGACTGATCGGCGTGGTCACGCTGGCCGTGGGCGGCATCGGCGTGATGAACATCATGCTGGTATCAGTCACGGAGCGGACGCGCGAGATCGGCCTGCGCAAGGCCATTGGCGCGCGGCCCCGGCACATCCTGGTGCAGTTTCTGCTGGAAGCGCTGGTGCTCACGTTCGTGGGCGGGCTGATCGGAATGGCCGTCGCCGAGGTGCTCACCTGGGCGATTCCTCCGATGCCGTTGTATGACGAGTTCTACAAAACCGCCGACCATGAGGGCGCGATTTTTCTGCACGCGTCCATGGGCGTGATGATGGTGTCGTTCGTTATTCTTTCGGCGGTGGGAATAATTTCAGGATTTTTCCCTGCACTGAAGGCGTCGCGGATGAACCCCATTGAGGCGCTGCGGTATGAGTAGAAGCCGGCTTCAGGGCATCGCGCATTTGGCGTCCTGCCGGATAAGTGTTATCGCCTATCAGCGACAGTTACTTCCTATCTTCACGGTCCGTCGCGGTTTACACTGCCATCATGCTTCTTGACTCAAATGCTTTGCGCGCACGCGGCCTTGCCATGACGGCGAGCCTCATTCTTTTGGCGAACATGATGACAGGTGAATGCATTATCGGAAAGCCGCTCCGAGTTCACCAGGTCTGCGGCCAAGTTCTGAATGAAAAAGGATTCGTTTGGCCAGGCTCACTTCGACTAACGAAGCGCAACCAGAACGGTCCAACCGATGTCTCTCAGCAACTGGTGAAGACTGATGACGAAGGTAAATTCGCTTTCAGAGACATACCTGCGGGCGAATACGAGCTGCGTATAACCCCTGCGGGATGCGAGAGATTTTTGTCCCGGTGCTCGTAGAGTTACGCCGACCGCAATATGGCGACGCTTGCACGCGACCGATAGATTTGAAAATTTCGTTTCTTCCCGAAGCATGCGTCAGCCCGGAATTACGGAAACAGCCGAGATAGCAGGCTCATGTGGTTGGCCTCATTAGGCCGATGTTAAGACGCCCCCCGCCGTAGGCCTCACGTCGACCTATTACCTCTGTGCCTTGACGCACAGGCCGATCACAAATTAACTTCGGGTACAGGGAATATCCTGCCTTTTTATCTTTAATCATCGATTCTGCGAGGGAACGTGCCTTCACGTCCGACTGTAACTTTAACCACTGATTTCGGGACCAACGATCATTTCGTGGGCGTCTTGAAGGGCGTCATTCTCGAAATTTCGCCTGACGCCCAGATCGTCGACATCTCTCACGCTGTGCAGCCCTTTGACGTGCTCGATGGCGCGCTGACGATTTCGCAAGCCTATTCCTACTTCCCTTCCGGAACCGTGCACCTGGTGGTGGTCGATCCGGGAGTGGGCACGGCACGGCGGCCGATTATCGCGATCAGCGACAAATACTATTTTGTGGCGCCCGATAACGGCGTGCTCTCCCTGGTTTACGCGCTGGAGGAGCGGACGCACGTCCGCCACATCAGCTCCGACCATTATTTTCTGCAGCCGATCAGCAACACCTTCCACGCGCGCGATATTTTCGCTCCCGTGGCAGCCTATCTCGCCAAGCAGGTCGATTCGCACAAATTCGGCGACGAGATTACGGATTTCACGCGCTTCGCCGCGCCCAAGCCGAAGATCGTGGACGCGAACCGCATGCGCGCCGTAATCCTGAAAGTGGACCGCTTCGGCAACCTGATCACCAACATCACGCCCAAGGACGCGCCTATGCTGTTTGGAGCCGATCCTGCGCCCTTCAAGCTGGTCGTGGGCAGCAAAGAGGTTACGGAGATCCGCACGCTCTACGCCGAGGGCGCCGCCGGAGAAGTGTTCGGCATCATGGGCAGCATGGGCTTCCTCGAGATCGCCGCCAACCGCGGCAACGCCGCGCAAATCACGGGCGCGGGCAAGGGCAACGAGGTAAGCATCATCCTGGGCGAGGGCGCGGCAGCGGGAAAAAGCGCGTAGCTTCCGAGCAATTCCTCACCACGGAGCCACAGAGCCACGGAGAGGGCAAAGATTTGTTTTCTCCGCGCCTCTGTGACTCCGTGGTTGAATGATCTGACTCCGGCTAATCAGGAACTTCTAGGTTTGGGATGGACATACCGCTCCATCTCTCCAGTCCACTTCAGAAACCGCCACAGATGGGTCCGCTCCCGCCACACGAATTCCCAAAACTCCAGAAACCCGATCTGCGTCATCTTGACTCCCGTGTAAGTCTCAATACGCCACAGAAGATAAGGACTCCGCCACGGAGCCAGGCGATGGTGTTTCGTCGCGTTCCAGAGAAAGCGCAGCGTATGGCGCACGGGATAGGTTTACCACAGCAAGGCGCGGACGGGGAATAGGAAGTTACCAGCCGCTGAGGCTGGCTCTCAGCTATCAGCCGTCAGCTATCAGCTAAGAACTCTCGGGACCACAGGAATCTGCCGCGCTCTTCGTTTCAGGTCGAGGTTTCGGGTCAAGCTGAGAGCTGATAGCTGATAGCTGACAGCTACAACTCGTACTTCTTCATCAAATGCCGGAACGATCGGTAAGAAATTCCCAGCAGATCGGCGGCTTTGGTTTGCACGCCGTTGCTTTGGTCGAGCGCGTTCTGCAGGAGCGAGCGCTCGATGCCAGCGACGTAAACTTCCATGCCCACGCCCTCAGGCAAGATCGAACCCGCGGGGATATCCTGCAACCCCCCGGCGCCCCCAGCGGCAGCGGCAGCCGCGCGCGCTTTGGAACGTTCCACCGGAAGTTCCACGTGCAACTCGTCGGTCATTTCCAGGGCAACAGCGCGCTCCACGGTATTTTCCAGCTGGCGCACGTTTCCCGGCCACTCGTAGCCGCACAGCGTATTGAGCGAGTCTTTATGAATGCGCAGAATGCTGCGTCCCGCCGCGGCCGCATATTTCTTGAGGAAATGATTCACCAGCAGCGAAATGTCTTCCGGACGTTCGCGCAGTGGAGGCACGCGGATAGGAATCACGTTGAGGCGGTAATAAAGATCTTCGCGAAATAAATTTTCGGCGACGGCCTTGTCGAGATCGCGGTTGGTCGCGGCAATCACGCGCACGTCAATCGAGATTTCGCTGGTGCCGCCGACCGGGCGCACCGTGCGTTCCTGCAGCACGCGCAGCAGTTTCACCTGCATGGCCAGGCTCATTTCGCTGATCTCGTCGAGGAAGATCGTGCCTCCGTCAGCAACCTCAAACAGTCCACGCTTGTTCTGGTTCGCTCCGGTGAATGCGCCTTTCACATAGCCGAACAGCTCGCTTTCGAGCAGCGTTTCCGGAAACGCGCCGCAATTCACCGACACGAATGAGTCCGTAACCCGAGGCGAGCACACGTGCACGGCGCGCGCGACCAGTTCTTTACCCGTCCCGCTTTCGCCGTGAATCAATACGGTGCTGGCGGTCGAGGCCACGGTCCGCACCGTCTGCTTCAGCTTTTCCATGGCACCGCTGGAGCCGATGATGTTGTCCAGCGAGTTGCGCGTGGCAGCGTCGCGGCGCAGCGCGAAATTCTGCTT
Organism: uncultured Acidobacteriaceae bacterium; assembly: GCA_963719575.1. Lineage (GTDB taxonomy): Bacteria > Acidobacteriota > Terriglobia > Terriglobales > Acidobacteriaceae > Sulfotelmatobacter. Next base: position 425,256 of record CAVRCN010000007.1, on the reverse strand, counting down.
GCTCAACACCAGCTTCTCGAGAACGCGGTTGATGGCCAGCTTGATTTCGTCGACGAGCCCGGGATTCTTGCGAATGTAGTCGGACGCTCCGCCCGCCTTCACGGCCTCGACCGCCGCTTCGTAGTCGTCGACCGCAGTGATGAGAATGACCGCCGAATCCGGCGAAACGCGATGCGCGTGCCGCAACACTTCGATGCCGTCGATGCTCGGCATCTTGATGTCAGTGACGATCACGTCGTAGAGAGCGCCGTCGATTTTATTTTTGGCCGCCTGTCCGGACTGCACGGTTTCCACGCGATGGCCTTCGCGGCGCAGGGCAATATCCAGCATTTCGCAGATGGAACGTTCGTCGTCGCAGACCAGAATGTTAGCCACGAGCCCCTCCTCCCGCGGCGACCGCAGCCTGGTGCGCGAGCACCGCGGCCGGAGTCTCATGAGCCGCCTTCGCGGAAGGCGCTCCGGAAGAAACACTTTTCTCCGCATCCAAACGCCGCAGCCTCAGGATGAACGTCGCGCCCTGTCCCGGTTTCGAGCGCGCCCATACTCTGCCTTCATGTGCCTGCACAATCTGGTAGACAATGGCCAGCCCCAGGCCGGTGCCGCCTTCGAAGTTTGATTGGAAGGGCTCGAAGATTTTTTCGATCTGCTGCGGACTCAGGCCCGCACCGGTGTCGGTGAATCCCACCTGCCAGTCGTCGCCCAGGGGCTCGATGCTGACCGTGAGCTTTCCGCCACCTCGCATGGCGCGAACCGCGTTTTCGCAGAAATTCCAGAAGACTTGTTTGATCTTGTCGCCGTCGGCAATGGTGAGAGCTTTGGTTGCGGCAAAGCGGCGCTCGATGGTGATCCCGGTTTTTTCCGCGGCCATGCGGTGGTCCATCAGCGTCAGCGTATCTTCCACCAACTGGACCAGATCCGTTCTGCCGAAGTGATACTGCTTGGTGCGGGAGTAAGCCAGAAAATCGGTAATGATGCTGTTCAGGCGCTGCGACTCGCGGGTCACAATCCCGAGCAAGTGGCGGTGCTCGTCGTTCATTTCCGGAATGCCCGAGAGCATGCTCACCGACCCCGCGATCGAGGTCAGAGGATTGCGAATCTCATGCGCGATCGCGGCAGCCAGCCTGCCCACGGCGGCGAGCCGGTCCTGCATGCGCACTTCCCGCTCCAGACGCCGGATCTCAGTCAAATCATCAAACGCGTAGACAAAGCCCAGCACTCCGCGTTCCGGCACGGTAAGGGTTGCGACCCGCACCCGGAACGTCTTGCGGAAACTCTTGGGCACTTCAAAGCGAATCTCCGCGTGCGGCTGCGGCGATTCCGTGTTGGGCAGCGGGTCCAGAAATAAATCTTTTACCGGGGTGCCCACCAACTCCGCCGCGGAACGCTCCAGCAGCTTTTGCGCAGCCGGGTTCACCAGCGTAATGCGACCGTCAAGCCCGGTGGTGATCAGTCCGCTGCTGATGGAATGAATAATGTTCTCGTGCAGGGCCTGCAGGTCTTCCAGCGCGCCGCTGGCATCCTTCAATTGCACTCGCGCCTGGCGCAGCTTGCCGGTCAGCAGCCCCGCCAGATAGGCCACCGCCAGGAAGGCGAACAGGTTGACGAAGATGATGGCTTGCAAAGCTTTGGGCGCGGGATGCGTGGTGCAATACGAATGCACGACGCCGTAATAATTCAGTTCGAGAACCGTGCCATACAGCAGAAATGCCAGCGCCGCCACCAGGTGCGCCCACACCCGCGGCAACAGGACTGCAGCCACGATGATGACCAGAGGGTAGAGAAAATTGAAGGAACTGTCCCAGCCTCCGGTTTCGTGGACCACCAGGCTCACCAAAACCAGGTCGGTCACCACCTGCAGAGACGCCTGCAGGCGATGCTCTCTCCAGAAGGAAAGCAAAAACATGTAAACCAGCGAAACCGTAAACCAGAACAGGATGGTGCCAATAAAGAGACGGACCGGCAGCGTCGTGCGCGTGAACTCGGCGACAGTCAGCTGAATCCCGAGCAGAAAAGTCAGGATGAGAACGCGCACCTTGACCAGCCAGGCCAGCCAATTCCGCTCATCAAAGGTCGATTGCATTGCAATCCCGGTGGTCTTAGAAAAATCAGGTTTCAGATGTTTCAAGGTTTCAAGGTTTCGAAGTCGTGAAGGTTGTAACCTTGCGACTTTGAAACCTTGTCACCTTGAAACCTTGTACTTAGCCAGCCAGTTTGGCGATCATGGCGAACAACGGCATGTAGAGCGAAATCACGATGCCGCCGATCATGACGCCGAGCAAGCCGATGATGACGGGCTCGAGCATGGCCAGCATGTCTTTGGTCGCCGCGTCCACCTCTTCCTCGTAGAAGTCGGCGATCTTCTGCAACATCGAATCCATGGCGCCCGTGGCTTCGCCCACGCCAATCATCTGCGTCACCATGTTAGGAAACACGCCGCATTCCTTCAGCGGATCGATGATGGTGCGCCCTTCTTCGATGGCCTTGCGCACCTTCATCAGCGCCTCTTCCAGAACCGCGTTGCCAGAAGTTTTCGCGGTGATGCTCAGACCTTCCAGAATCGGCACGCCGGAAGTGATCAATGTGCCCAGCGTACGCGTGAATCGACCCACTGCAATTTTCCGCAGCAACGATCCCATCACCGGCAGATGCAGCATCATCTTGTCGAAGTAGTAGCGTCCCTGCCGGTTCTTCTTGATTTGCTTGATGCCAACGACGAGGCCGAAGCCTCCTACAAAGACAATCCACCAAAACCCTTGCACGAAATTGCTTAAACCCAACACAATTCGCGTGGGGAGTGGCAGGGTCACGCCCAGACCGTTGAACAGATTGGCGAAAATGGGCACCACCCACTTCAACAGCGCGCCGACGATCAGGAAGGCCATCGATACCACGGCAATCGGATAAATCAACGCCGACTTCACCGCGGCCCGCAGGCGTACGGCTTTTTCCACGTAGACAGCCAGGCGCTGCAAGATGATGTCGAGAATACCGCCGGTCTCGCCGGCCTCGATCATGTTGGTGGTCAGGTCGTCGAACACGATCGGAAACGAGCGCATGGCGTTGGCCAGGGTTGCGCCGCCTTCCACTGTGGTGCGGACCCCGTTTAGAGTCTTCTGAAACGCCGGGTTTTCTTGGTTCGACGCCAGAATTTCCAGACACTGCACCAGGGGCAAACCAGCGTCGATCATGACCGAAAACTGGCGGAAGAAGATCGCAATGTCCTTGGTCCCGACTTTGCCGGAGCCAAACGTTGGCATCACGAATTCTTTGCCCTTTTCGCGGATGGCGCCGGGTGTAATGCGCTCACGACGCAGTGCTGACGCCAGACTTTGCTTGTTCGGCGCTACTCGTTCTCCGGAAATCTTCTGCCCGGAGGCGTCCTTGCCTGAGAATGTAAAAACTGGCATGGTTTTAGCCTCTCCTCAATTCGTCCGTTGTTCCGTCTATACTCTGCTTCGAAAATCCTGCCGTTAGTCCACGAAAACTTTCACTTACTCCGCAGCGAGAAATCAGTCTCACTCCGGCCTGCGGAATTTAATGCTTCGACGAAGCCGCTCCCTTGGCTGCTGCTGCGCCCGCGGCTCCCCGGTTGGTCAGGCTGGCTCCGCGGTTGATCATTTCCTGCAACTCATCGACGTTGCTGGAGCGCTGCAGCGCCACTTCCAGAGAAATCTGTTTCTGGAAATACGCCGTCGCCAGCGCCTGGTTAAACGTCTGCATCCCGAATTTTTCCTGCCCCGATTGCATCGACGAATAGACCTGGTGAATCTTGTCTTCGCGGATCAGGTTGCGAACCGCCGAATTCGGCACCAGAATCTCCATGATCATGGCGCGGCCTTTGCCGTCAATCTTGGGCAGCAAGCTTTGGCACATGATGCCTTCCAGCACCAGCGAAAGCTGGGCACGAATCTGGGGCTGCTGGTGGGCCGGAAACACGTCGATGATACGGTTGATAGTGGAGGTTGCCGAGTTGGTGTGCAAGGTGCCGAAAGTCAAGTGGCCGGTTTCCGCAATTCGCAGCGCCGACTCAATGGTTTCCAGATCTCGCATTTCGCCGATCAGCACCACATCCGGGTCTTCACGAAGCGCGGCGCGCAACGCGTCGGTAAAGCTCTTCGTATCGGCGTGCAGCTCGCGCTGGTTCACCAGGCAATTCTTGTTCATGTGCACGAATTCGATCGGATCCTCAATCGTGAGGATGTGGTCGTGCCGCTCCGTATTGATCTTGTCAATCATCGCGGCCAGAGTGGTCGACTTGCCTGATCCGGTCGGACCCGTCACCAAAATCAGACCGCGAGGCTTGTCGCAGAATTTGCTGACCACGGGCGCCAGGTTGAGCTGATTGAAAGATTTAATTTCAAACGGAATCACACGGAAGACGGCCGCCGTGGCGCCCCGCTGGTTGAACACGTTGGCGCGGAAGCGAGCCAGTCCCTTCAAGCCGAACGAAAAGTCGAGTTCGAGACTTTCTTCGAAGCGGTGCTTCTGGGAATCGGTCATCACGCTGTAAGCCAGCTGCTTGGTTTCGGCCGGCGTCATCTGCGGCAGGTCGAGCGGCACCAGATGCCCGTGCACGCGAATCTGCGGCGGCGAGTTCGTGGTGATGTGAAGATCGCTGCCGTTCATTTCCAGCATTCTCTTCAGCAGATCGCTAAGCGACAAACCCATAAGTGTTCCCCTTCGCTTCCAAACTAGTGAATTGTTTCGCGAGCCACTTCCTCAAGCGTGGTCATACCCGCGGCCACCTTGATCAGGCCGCTCCGCCGCAGAGTAATCATGCCGCGTTCAATCGCCTTCTTCTTCAACTCCACGGCCGACGCCCCTACCAGCACCAGTTCCCGGATCTCGTCATCCACTTCCATCACTTCATACAAACCCGCGCGGCCCTTGTATCCCGTGTTGTTGCAAGTTCCGCAGCCTTTGCCCTTGTGGGGTTTGACCGTCTTGGCTTCTTCGGGACTGTAACCTTCGTCGATCAGGGTCTGCACCGGCACCTCGAATGGTTCGGAGCAGTCTTTGCAGATGCGGCGGATCAGACGCTGGGCAACGATCATGTGCACCGACGTCGCAACCAGGAAAGGCTCAATGCCCATGTTCATCAGACGAGTAATGGTTTCCGGCGCGCCATTGGTATGGAGCGTAGAAAGCACAAGGTGACCTGTGAGGGCCGCCTTGATCGCGATTTCCGCCGTTTCAAAGTCTCGAATTTCGCCCACCAGAATGATGTTCGGATCTTGCCGCAGGAACGATCGCAGGGCAGCCGCAAAGTTCAACCCGATCTGTTCCTTCATCTGCACCTGGTTAACGCCGCCCAACTGGAACTCGACCGGATCTTCCGCCGTCATAATGTTCGTATCGGGCTGATTCAATCGCGAGATCGCCGAGTACAAAGTGTTGGTCTTGCCCGATCCCGTGGGCCCCGTAACCAGCACCATGCCGTAAGGCTTGAGAATCGCCTTCTCAAATTTCACCAGGGACTCAGACTCGAAACCGAGCTTAGTCATGTCGAGGCGCAGGTTTTCTTTGTCCAGCAGCCGGAGCACGATTTTTTCGCCCCACAACGTGGGCAGCGTGCTCACACGGAAATCGAGCTGCTTCTTGCGTCCGCCGAGCTGCATCTTCAGCATGATGCGGCCGTCCTGCGGCAATCGCTTCTCGCTGATGTCGAGCTTGGCCATAATCTTCAAACGGGACGTGATCGCGTCCTTCAGCTTGACCGGCGGCGACATAATCGCCTGCAGCACACCGTCAATACGGAAGCGCACGCGGAACTCTTTTTCGTAAGGTTCAATGTGGATGTCGCTGGCGCCCCGCTTCACCGCGTCTGTTAACACCAGGTTCACCAGCTTCACCACCGGAGCTTCGTCGGCCGCCTTCTCCAGATCGGCCAGCCCGATTTGCTCTTCTTCCGCCTGCACTTCCACATCGGCATCGTCCGTCATCGACTGCATTACGGTTTCCAGGTCATCTCCCTGGGAGGTCCCATATGCCTTCTCGATGCCGGACTGAATCGAACTTTCCGACGCCACGACCGGCTCAATATTGAAGCCGGTCATGAACTTGATATCGTCCATCGCGAACACGTTGGTGGGGTCGACCATGGCGATGGTCAGTGACGCGCCCACGCGGCTCAGCGGCAGAATCTGGTAACGTTTCGCGGTCTCGAACGGAATCAGCTTCACCACCGCGGGATCAATTTCAAAATACGAAAGATTGATGGCAGGCACGCCGTACTGACGGGAGAGAAAATTCGTGACGTCCTCGTCCGTGAGGAACCCGAGCTTCACCAGGGCGGACCCCAGGCGGCAGCTCTGCTCCTTCTGCACCTTATTCGCTTGTTCCAACTGCTCTGGGGTTATGATCTTCTCTTTGACGAGAAGGTCACCCAGCCGTTGAGACATACGGCGATCTCCTATCCAGTTAGTAAAACGACGCCTGACAATCCTGCAGGCTTTCACGCAAACCGCTGCCGTTCGCGGGGAGAGAAACGCAGCGCACTCGCGTTGACACAAATTGTCAACGCAACCGCGTTACCTTACCAGTAACTTTGGTTCATATGGAGGGTAACCGCCGCGTGTTGATACTGTGGAAGTTAGTGAAAACAGGGGTTACCGTAGTTTCGCTTCATTCGCGGGCTTTCTCCTATTTCGCAAAAGGAGCTAGACCCATTCCTGGACAGGAACGGCCGGAGTATCTGGAAGCCGCGGACTTATTAAAAACTGGGACAGAAAGTACGGGAAAAAGAAATGAACACAGCAACATTGGCCAACCCGGCCAAGATGATTGCCAAGGGAGCGCCCCGCATCATCCACAATGACGCGGAACTCCAGGCCTATACCGAAGCCCTTTTCAAACTCAGTGCTTTGGACAATCCTTCGCCTTCCGAGGTAGAGGCCATTGAACTTCTCACTCTGCTCATCGAACGCTATGAGGATGAGCATTATCCCATCCCTGCCTCCGACCCAATTTCGGTGGTGCGCTTTCTCATTGAACACGGCAACCTCACGCAACGGAGTTTGATTCCGGAGTTCGGTTCGGAAAGTGCGGTGGGCATGTTTCTCTCGGGTCGACGGAACCTCACGATCGAGCAAGTTAAAAAACTCTGCGCCCGCTTCAGACTCGATGCTGACGTTTTCATTCCCCGAACCGTGGCGGCAAGGGCCCGATGAGGTATTGCGCTACGAAGTGGAAGCGCGGGTGCTATACCGGAATGACCACGGCCCTATTATCCGCATCGACAAGACGCGGGGAAATGATTCCACGCTGGTAGGCTGGACGCACGATGGCAGTAAACTCGCGAGTGCAAGTGCAAGAAATTAGGCTCGACGAATGAAACTTGCGAGGCTGTGTCGCACCGTGGATCGCGCTGGAAGCCGATCCTCGAATCGACCCAGCAATGATGCACAAATTCGTGCCTACTACCGCACCCTTCTCGCCGCCTGGGGACCGCAGCATTGGTGGCCGGCGCACACTCCCTTTGAAGTAATCGTAGGAACCTTCCTCACTCAGAACACGGCCTGGACGAACGTGGAACGCGCCCTGTCGAACCTGCGAAGCGCGAAAGCTCTATCCCTAGAAGCGATCCGTCGCGTCCCGTTACCCGAACTCGAACTCCTGATTCGCCCCTCAGGATATTTCCGCCAGAAAGCCCAGCGCCTCAAAGCCTTCGTTGCATTTCTGGATGGGCAATACGCCGGTTCGTTGGACAATCTCTTTGCTCAACCGACGAGTCATCTTCGCGAGGAACTGCTGGCCCTGAACGGCATCGGCCCCGAGACCGCGGATTCGATTCTCCTGTACGCCGGAAACCATCCCGTCTTCGTCGTCGACGCCTACACCCGCCGCATCCTCGAGCGCCACGAAATTCTCCCACTGAAAACCCACTACGAAGAGATTCGCGCTTTGTTCGAGCGCGCTCTCGCGCCAACCGCCAGGGAATCGAAGGTTGATGCAAAAGAAACGAAATCGAGGCGACCCGGACACGGTTCGAACGCTAGTCTTCCCAGAACGGTCCATCCGCCCTCCGCGATGAGCAGCGCCCCGCGGACCGCGCTGGCACAGGCTTACAACGACTTGCACGGCCTGATCGTCGGCGTGGGCAAGCACTACTGCAAAAAATCACAGCCCCATTGTGACGGATGCCCTTTACAGCAGTTCCTTCCCCGTAGTACGTAAGCTGACGTTGCACTCGCGGATTCATGTTCACCAACTTCCAGAAGTTTCGAATGCTCGGCGTCCTGCTGGCCGGCCTCGCGAGCCTTGTGATTTCTCCGCGATCGTCTCCCACTCAACCCGAGCCGCCTCAGTCGCTGCGCCAGGCAGCCGACCGCGCCGGAATTTTAATCGGCACCGCCGTGCGCCCGTCATTGTTCTCAGAGACGAACTACGCCTCCACCCTGGCCCGCGAATTCAACATGGTCGAGCCCGAAGACGCCATGAAATGGTGGGTCATCCGCCGCAACCCCGACAGTTTCGATTTTCGCGAAGCTGACGCAGTCGTCGCCTTCGCCCTGGCGCACAAGATGAAAGTCCGCGGTCATTGCCTGGTCTGGGATCATGCTCACCCGGATTGGCTCGCCCGAGGCCACTTCACGTCGCCGCAACTATCTCAACTGCTGCACGACCACATCGACCGAGTCATGAAGCGTTACGCCGGCCAGGTGTTCGCCTGGGACGTGGTCAACGAGGCGATGGACGAAACCGGCAGGATGCGCGATTCGATCTGGTACAACCAGCCCGGCATCGGTTTCGCCGGCCAGGGAACCGCCTATCTCGAACAGGTCTTCCGCTGGGCCCGCGAGGCCGACCCGCACGCGCTCCTCTTCTACAACGAAGCCGAAGGCGAATTCCTCAATCACAAGTCCGACGCGATTTACGAAATGCTCAAAGATTTCAAACATCGCGCCGTCCCCATCGACGGCGTCGGCCTGCAGCTACATCTTCCCGGTCCCGACGTCGACACCGCCGCCCTCGCCACCAACATCGCCCGCCTCACCGCCCTCGGCCTCCAAGTCCACATCACCGAACTGGATGTCCCCCTGCCCGCTAACTCAGAAGATCTACCGGTTCGCGCCGGCGATCTGCGCGACAACGACCTGCTCCGTCAAGCGCAGACCTATCGCAGCGTGCTCCACGCCTGCCTGCAGAACCCCGGCTGCACCGCGATCCAAACCTGGGGATTCACCGACAAATATTCCTGGATCGGCTCCTACTCCCACGGCGCCCGCGGCCGCGCATTATTGTTCGACAAAGCCTACCGCCCCAAGCCCGCCTACGACGCCGTCCTCCAGGACCTCACCGCAGGCCGCAGCGCAAACTAGACGCAAGATTCTGGCTCTTAGCTTTTACCTCTAAGCTCTTAGCCATCCCCAACGGCATTCTTACCTTTCCGTTCTCACTTGCTCAAACCCTTGTCATCCCGAACCGAGCCGAAGGCTCGGTGAGGGACCCTACTTTCTCGTCCCCCTCAACCGCAGTCGACGGGGTCACCCCGCCGCCTGCCCGCTAAACGTCGCGCCCTTCATAGCGGCGGGGAATCTCAGTCCCGCCCCCGAGCGCCACCCGATCCCGGGCAAGAACACACCATGCATCTATAATGACTTGCAACGTCCCGACCAGGACGCCAACCCCGTGCCCCAACCAGTCCCAACCCGCGTTCCCAAAAAGTCCAACCGCAAGCGCGCCATCATCCTGCTCGCAATCGCGGTCTCGCTCCTGCTCGCCATTTTGGTTTCGCAAAACGCCTTCGACCCAAACTTCCTCCGCCCCGGTAACAACGAAGAAATCCTGGTTTTCTGGGCGCTCACTTTTCTCATCTCGTTGTTGTTCGTCGCCCTGACCTTCGTCCTGTTCCGCAATCTTCTGAAGCTCTTCGCCGAGCGCCGCATGGGAGTGCTCGGCTCAAAGTTCCGCACCCGCATGGTCGCTGGTGCGCTCCTGCTCTCGTTTGTCCCGGTCGTGGTGATGTATTGGTTCGCCTATGGATTAATGAACCGCTCCATCGAACGCTGGTTCTCCACTCCCGCCGAAGAAGTTCGCTCCGACATTCATGCCATGGGTTCGCTCCTGGCCAACTACGCCACCCAGAACGCCCGCTCCGAAGCGCAAGTCATCGCCGCGTCCGCGCCCGCCCAGCGCGCCTTCACCGACCACGAGTTCTCCGAGCTAACCAGGGAATTCCGCCTTCACGAGCCCTCCTTGCAAGGCGGATTCGCCCTCGCCGTGCAAGACGGAAACGAGACCACCAGTTTCAACGCCCCCGGCTCGTGGGCAATGTTGCACTCAAAGCTCCCGCTCGCCGACGCAGCCGCCGGCCGCGTGTCACAATTCACCTGGAACAATACCGACTACACGCTCGGCACCGCGCCCGTCGAAAAATCCGGAATCATAGTCATCGCCATTCCGCTCCCCGCCGAACTCGCTCAAACCCTGAAACAAGTCGAGGCCGGCCAGCAGCGTTACTACGATCTCGCCCGCGAACGCCGCCGCGTGCGCAGCGTCTACATGGGTTATCTCCTGCTGCTCACCATGATCGTGTTGTTTGTCACCACCTGGCTCGCGCTGTTCCTCTCGAAGCTAGTCACGCGTCCGCTCGCCGCCCTCGCCGAAGCCACGCAGGAAATTTCCCGAGGACGCCTCGACTACCGCGTCGAAATCAGCGGCGCCGACGAAATCGGCGATCTCGTGCGCTCTTTCAACCGCATGGCCGAAGAGCTCGAGGCCAGCCGCCGCCAGATTGATGCCTCCAGCCGCGACGCCACCGAAGCCAACGCCGAACTCGACCGCCGCCGCCGCCAGATGGAAACCATCCTCGAGAGCATTCCCACTGGAGTGCTTTCGCTCGATGCCGCGCGCCGCGTCACCCATGCCAACCAGGCTCTGCTCCGCATGTTTCACCCCGAGGCCCCGCACGACGCCACGCCGCCGATTCTGCTGGGCTCTCCCCTGGCCGAAATTTTCCCCGCCGAAGTGCTGGAAGACCTCGATCCCCTGTTGCGCCGCGCCGATCGCATGGGCATGGCCGCCGCCCAAATGGAAATGCCCGCCCAACGCGCCTCGCTGAACGTAGCGATAACGGTGGCCACGCTCCGCCATCAAGGGGAGAAGTCCGGATACGTACTCGTGTTCGAGGATTTGTCCGACCTGCTCAAAGCGCAGAAGCAAGCCGCCTGGCGTGAAGTCGCGCGTCGCGTCGCGCATGAAATTAAAAACCCGCTCACACCCATCGCGCTTTCCGCGGAACGCATTCGCCGCCACCTGGAGCGCGCCACTCCCGCCGATCCCGCTTCGCTCGAAGTCGTTCGTTCGTGCGCCGAAACCATTGCCAGCGCCGCCGAAACCGTCCGCCGCCTGGTCGACGAGTTCTCCACCCTGGCGCGCTTTCCCGCGTCCAAGCCGCAGCCCGCCGACATCAACGAAGTCATCGAGAACGCGCTTTCCATGTTCAACGGCCGCCTCGACGGCATCCGTCTGCACAAATCCCTGACTCCCGATCTTCCCCGCGTCATGGCCGACGCCGAGTCTATCAAGCGCGCCGTCGCCAATCTCGTAGACAACGCCGCCGACGCGCTTCAGGATTCTCTCGTGCGCGAAATCGAAATCTCCACGTCCCTCGTCGCGAGCCGCGACGCGGTAGAAATTTCCGTGTCCGATACCGGTCACGGCGTCACTCACGAACTAAAAGAAAAGCTTTTTCTGCCGTATTTTTCCACCAAGCGCCGTGGCACCGGACTGGGCCTCGCCATCGTGAGCCGCATCATCGAAGATCACCACGGCTCCATTCGCGTCGAAGAAAATGATCCGGTCGGCGCCCGCTTCGTCGTGGAGTTGCCGGTCGTCCCCGAATCTACTCCGGTCGCCGCCACCATTCAGCATGCATAGCATATTGATCGTCGACGATGAACGCGGCATTCGCGATTCCCTCTCCGGCGTCCTCGCCGATGAAGGCTACTCCGCCTCCGCCGCCGAGAGCGGCGAAGCCGGCCTCGACCTGATTCGAAAAACCGCCTTCGACGTTGTCCTCCTCGATATCTGGATGCCCGGCATCGACGGCCTTGACACTCTGCAGAAAATCCGCGCCCTCGAGAATCCCCCGGAAGTCATCATGATCTCCGGCCACGGCACCATCGAGACCGCCGTCCGCGCCACCAAACTTGGCGCCTATGACTTCCTCGAAAAACCTCTCTCCATCGAGCGCACGCTGCTCGTCGTCAAGAACGCGATCGAATCCAAGAAGCTGCGCCGCGAAAATGTCGACCTGAAGAAACAGCTTCACTCCAAAACCGTGATCGTCGGCGACAGCATTCCCATGAAGGCCCTGCGCCAGCAAATCGGCCTCATGGCGCCCACCAACGGCCGCGTTCTCATTTACGGCGAGTCCGGCACCGGCAAAGAACTGGTCGCCCATGCCATCCACGGCCAAAGCTTGCGCAAGGATGAAACTTTCGTCGAGGTCAACTGCGCCGCCATCCCCGAAGATCTCATCGAGAGTGAACTCTTCGGTCACCACAAAGGATCGTTCCCCGGCGCGGCCACCGACAAAGAAGGCAAGTTCCAAAAAGCCAGCGGCGGCACGCTTTTTCTCGACGAAGTCGGGGATATGAGCCTGAAAACGCAGTCCAAAGTTCTACGCACGCTGGAGGAGCAGCGCTTCGCCCCGGTCGGCGGTGAAGGATTGACCACCGTCGACGTCCGCGTGATCGCCTCCACCAACAAAGATCTCGAAGACGAAATTTCCCGCGGAAATTTTCGCGAGGATCTTTTCTACCGACTCAACGTGATTCCTTTTTTTGTCCCGCCCCTGCGCGAGCGCAAAGAAGATATCCCGCTCTTCGCCCGGCATTTTCTCAAGGAGCTCGCTTCCACCTACGGCCGCAAGCCCCGCGAAATTACCGACGAAGCCATCGATGTGCTCATGCGTTATTCCTGGCCGGGCAACGTCCGCGAACTGCGCAACGTGATCGAGCGCATCGTCATCATGAACCCCACGACGACTCGCTTCGAGCGCAAACATCTGCCGCCGCTGGTCTATCGCGACGGAACCCGCCGCCCCGCCAAAACCGAATTCTCCACGCTGCACCAGGCCCGCGACGCCTACGAGCGCGATTTCATCCTAAAAAAACTCGATGAAAACCACGGCAACGTAACCCGCGCCGCCGAAACCCTCGGCCTCGAGCGCAGTCATCTCTACCGCAAAATGAAGTCCCTCGGAATCGCCGCAAAAGAGTAGGACAGGACTAGGAATGTGGAAGAGCATGCCGTGCTGCGAAAAAACGTGCTGTGCGTGAAAGTGCGCGGAGGAGACGCCTGTAATACCGTGGAAGAGCGGCGCTTCAGCGCCGCGTAAAGCTCCCAAATTCAGGAGGGCTTCAGCCCCTGAGGCCCTTACTTCTTCACCATGTGAATCTCCGCCCCATTCTTGCGGAACTCCACCTTATCCATCAGCTGATTAATCAGAAAAATTCCCCGCCCATGATTCGAATAAACATTCTCGCCGACGGTGCAATTCGGAATCGCGCCCACATCGAACCCCGGGCCCGGATCGCGCACGATAATAATCAGCCCGCGATCTTCCTCGCACGCCACAATGCACTCCACGGTCTTGTTGGGGTCTTCCTTGGCGCCATGCACCACGGCATTCGCGAGTGCCTCCTGCAAGGCCAACTCAATCGCGTCTTCCTTGCCATCCACGCACTTCACCCGCCGGATCGTCTCCATCACTTCCGCCACCACCGGATCGACCGACGCGCGGTTCGCCGCCAGCGTGACCCGCACGCAAAGGCTTAGTTTTTCTGGATCGAAGTCACCCTGAAGAGAACCTTCCTCGCCCGACATCCCAGGTTCCATGGTTGGCCCGTAAGTCCCCGTCCGCCGCAAGGCGCGGCTCATCTAATTCTACCGACAACCCCGCTCCACAGCAAACTCGCCGAGCATGTGTGGAGCGGTCACTCTTACCCGCTAACTGTCTCCGCCACCACAAATCGAGCCGAGCCGCCGCACCTCGTGTGGACACGGGCGACTCGTCCGCGTGCCCCATCACCCCAAGCCGTTTGTCATTCCGAACCGGCGCCAGCCGGAGAGGAATCTGCTTTCGTCTGCAGCTTTCCCGCACCCGTCGGCAATACACAAGCCCGCCCCGCGTCCTTATGCGCATCCTCCAACCGCGCCCCCAGAGCCGCAAGCCCCTCCCGACTCATCAACCCCTGCATCCGCTCAAAAAGTTGCCGCTCTTCTTTTCGAATGTGCTCAGAAAGGGCGCGAACAAACAACCCCAATTCGGCGCTCGACAAGCTCTCCGCCCGCGAAAACCATTCCCGCAGCCGAGCGTGCTCGGCAACCAATTCCTCCACCAGCGAAATCAATTCCGCGAACCCACGCGCCGCCGGAAAAACCATGAGTTCCTCCGCCGCAAAATGAATCCGGATTTCCTGTTCAAACTGCAGCGCAATCTCCGCCCGCCACGCCGGCAAGTCCGCCTCCGCAATCGGCGAAGCGCGTTCAACCCGCACGCACAACGCCAGCGCATGCTGGTGCTGCCGTGAAAGCGGAATCAAACTCTTATCGCGCAGCATTCTGTGATCCTTCTCTTGCAGCCCTCTCAATCTGAGAAATTAGGAGCTGTTTTGACCTCTCGAGAGCCCAGTTTTCGTGTGGCTTTTTCGCCGCACTCGCTGCCGATATATCGGCAGCCCTCCCGAACCACCTGACTCAAAAGGGCGTACGCACGAATATCTTTTGGCTATTGCAGGGAAGGCATTCTTTGTAGTGCTAGCGCACAAATCGCAGAAGTGTTCCTTCAGGAACACTGTGGAAAACTTTGCCCCAATTCCACCTCAAACCACCCCTTCGGCCGCCTCCCTCGCCACCGGACGCACCGTCAGCCAGTCCGTCCGCACCCGTTCCCACTCCTGGATCAGCATTCCATTGACTTCAAAGAAGCCGCGAATGCGCGACCGCTCCCACCCCGCCACCTCCTCCAAGATCGGAGCGAGCACCGCCAGCGCGCTCGTGCTCAGCACCGTCCGCTTGGCGATCTGCGAGATGTCCGGCGACTCCGACACCGCGATGGTCAATCCATCCCGCGCATTCACGTGCAGCATCACATGAATGTCAGAGCTGCCATCGCCGCTGTAGATCACATGGTCCGGGCCCACCACCAGTTTGCTCAGCAACTGGTCGAGCACCGCGACCTTGCCGTAGCCAGCCGTAGCCCGGACGATGGTGTCGATCTCGCCGGAAGGCTTGTAAAGAAACTGCGTCCCATAAATATGATCTTTGGGAACGATGCCCTCGAGCGCCGAATAGATCACTTCCACGGGCGCGGCCGAGAGCACGTAAAGATCAAAGAAGTGACCGTCGATACCTGCTTCCAGCAGCTGGTAGAGCAGCTGAATATTTTCCTTAAGCCGCACACGCTTCCCCGCTTCGTGCAGATGCTCCTTGCGCACCTTGGCCTTGAATTCAGGATCGTGCAGCAGAAGATAAGCCAGCTCCGCGCCCTGCTGCACCAGGTTGATCTTCGCCATCCCCTTGGCCTTGCGCTCGAACTCGTCCGTAGGAATGCCCACCAGCTCCGCCAGCACGTAGCCGGAGTCATTGAACGTGAGCGTCTGATCGAAATCGCTCGCGAAAATATAGCGCTTCAAAACGTTTTCACTCATGCCTATTCGATACCCGCTGCCTGGCTCTGACCCATAAAAACAATTGATCGGCGTTATTCTGACACAAGTTACCTGAGATGTTCATAATTCTTGTGCGCCACTCCGCAGCGCCGGGCTCCCAATAAGGTCCGATTCTTAAAATTCAATAACCACCAATGACATGAAGGTACACAAAGGAGTACGCATAGATTTTCCTTCGTGTACCTTAGTGCCCTCTGTGGTCAAAGATTTTGATTTGGGCCTGTCGCTTTACTAAATTCATCAGCACGTCCAAAATAGAAGTTTCGGCCTTACAACAGGAGCTCTTATGCCAGCGACAGGTGAACTCATCCGTTCCATGAACTATGTAGACGACATTACCGCAACTTTGCGCCGCCTTTGCCTTTACATTCCCAACATGAGTGCCGAAGAGCGCAAGCGGCTCGCGGAATATTTGCGCACGGCTGGCGGCGCGCTCAACGCGGCGCTCGCGGACCTGGAGAAGGCGGGCTAGCAGGTGTCGCAGGTCCAGACCATCGCCGTGATCGGCGCCGGGACCATGGGCCGCGGCATTGCCCACGCTGCCGCCCTCGGCGGCTACCGAACCATCCTCGAAGACCTGCTGCCCGGAGCCTTACGCAAGGCCGAGAACGAAATCCGCGCCAATCTCCACAAGGCCGTCGAACTGGGCAAAGTCGCAGCGCCCGATGCCGATGCGGCTTTCCGCCGCGTGGAATACGCGAACTCGGTGGACGAGGCGGCGCGCGAAGCCGATCTCGTGATCGAAGCGGTTCCGGAGGAGATGGAATCGAAGATTGAAATCTTCACCCTGCTCGATAAGATCTGCCGTCCCGCCACAATTCTCGCTTCCAACACTTCTTCGCTTAGCATCAGCGAGATTGCCAGCGTCACCTACCGCGCAAAGAAAATTGTCGGCATGCACTTTTTTAATCCCGTGCATAAGATGAAACTGCTTGAAGTGGTGCGCGCTCTCGAGACTGACGACGACACGCTGGCCTCCGCCGTGGAAGTAGGCAAGCGCATGGGAAAAGAAGTGGTCGTGATCAAGGAGTCGCCTGGCTTCATCACCAGCCGCATCAACGCCATGATCGGGAATGAGGCATTCCTTATGCTTGAGGAAGGGATCGCCTCCGCCGCGGACATCGACAAGGCGGTGAAGCTGGGGCTGAATCATCCCATGGGGCCGTTCGAGTTGGTCGACCTTGTAGGGCTCGACACACGGCTGAGCATTCTGGAATATCTGCACAAGACGCTGGGAGAGAAATATCGTCCCGCGCCGCTGCTGGTGGAGTATGTGCAGGCAGGAAGGCTGGGACGGAAGTGCGGGCGCGGGGTTTATGAGTATCCCGAGGCAGCGCCCAAGAATGCGGGGCGCTAGCTTCAAGTCTGCGGTAGCAACACCGCCGGGCTGCGCCCGGGACAGCCGAGGGCGGCTGTCTCCACATGGGCCGTGCTAGCTGTTTCGTTCGAAACTCAGGCCTGACAGGGCTGCTACTTTTTCTTCTTCTATTCCCTTGCACGCGATCAACACGTGAAAGCTCTCTCCCATGCCGGCGGGGGTGACCAGGTGTTTGAGTTGCAGGGCGACTTTCGCGCGCTCTTGCGGGAGGCGGCAGTCTTCGAAGGCGTCGGCAAATTGGGTGTTTTCGCCGATGCCCATCAGGAATTGCGATTGCGTGATCAGCTTTTGTGTCTGCATGCCGTGCTGTTCAGCAGCGGCCGCGAGCGCGGTGAAGTTTACGTCGGCGGTGATGTCCTGTTCTCCGGGAGCCTCGTAGGGATTCGCGCTGACGGAGTGCTGGCGTATAGCTTTAAGCGTACCGCGATGGCGTCCGGCGAGTTGTTCGGCGCGGGTGTAGCCGTAGTCGATGGCAATGAGGAATCCGCGATGGATGGTAGAGGCAGTACCGTGCATGTATTGTTGCGCGATCAGCGGGACTTCGACACGTTCGTCGGGTTCGGGATGGATGGAGTAGCGGTCGAGGAATTCGAGTTCTTCGGGCGAGGATGAGGCCCAGGTTTCGACGAGGCGTCCTTCGCGGGTGTCGATGTGGAGAGAACCTAGCGGGCTTATGATTTCGACGGGGAGGGCGTCGAAGAATTCGTTGGCGAAGACAACGAGCGGAACCTCAGGGGCTAAAGCCCAAGTGTGTGCGCCGCTTTTCGGCACCCTTCGGTCGCTTCGCTCACTCAGGGCAGGCTCAAAGACTGAAGTCGTGCCCTTCGCGGTTCTTTCCGCAAGCCCCGGCTCCCGTTCGGACGCGAATGCCGTGCTTCCAGATTTGAAGTGACGAGCCAGCGTCGCTTCGATGCGCTGGCGCAGAGGCTGTGAGCTTTCCACCAAGATGTAGCGCAGTGCGCGGAAGAAGTCGGGGAACTTTTTTTCGGACCAGTCGAGAACATCTTGCGCGAACAGGCCCCGGCCGGGGCCGAGTTCGACTACGGCGATTTTCTCTGGCGAGCCGAGGGCGCGCCACATTTCGTCGAACTGGCGTGCCATGAGTCGTCCGAAGACGGCATGCACGTCGCTTGAGGTGTAGAAGTCGCCGGACTTGCCAAACTGCTCGGCATTGCGGGAATAGTAGCCGTGGTCGGGATCGTAGAGGCAGAGTTCCATGTAGTGCGAAAAAGGGATGGGGCCGCGGTCGCGGATTTCCTGCTCGATCTTTTGGCGCAGCGGGTTCATGACTTCTCGAATAATCTCACGTTGCGTGACCTCGCTTTGAGTCACAAATCCCTCTGGCGGCGGTCGGTGCGGTCTTGCGGGGTGCGGATGAACATTTCCATGAAGTAGTCGTGCAGGGCGTCGTAGAGCTGGCGCTGGAAGCTCCATTCGAACTGGGAGTCGTCGAGGTCACGGGGATGGATATCGAAATAGTAGGTGTGCACGGGGACGGATTCGTCTTTGAATTGGATGATGATCTCGACGCCGTCTCCCTTGGCGCGTGCGGAGAAGTTCAGGAGAGGATGCTCGTAAAGACGGAGTTGCGCCAGGACGCGGTCGAGGCGCGCGTTGGGAGACTCGGACACCTGGCTATTGTAGAGCAGGCATGAGCTGTGACTCTTGAGACAACGGGCGAAGCTTTTAACCACAAGGGTCGCAGACGACAGAGATTTAATCAGAAGCGCGATTCATCAAGAGCAGTGCGGCCGAGGCTAAAGCAAGCCCTGCCGAAACGAAAAACGGAACGCCGGCTCCGTAGTGTTTCCACAACTCGCCGGTGATCAGGCTGGCGGCCAGCGTGGCGACGCTGGTCACGAAAAAATAGACGCCGAGGACGCGTCCGCGCACTTCGTCGCCGACGGCTTCTATCACCAATGCTTTCAGCACTGGCTGCGTCAGGGCATAGTAAAAGCCGTAGACTGCCATCGCGATCCAGATGGCCAGCGCGGACGGTGCGCGACCGAAGACGAAATACACGCCTGCGAAGGTTAAGTAACCGGTGGCGGCGATCCATCGTCGTGACGAACCGTGTCGTGAAAAACCGCGGCGCGAGAGGTGGTCGCTGAACCATCCGGCGGGCCAGGAACCGAGCGTGTAGGTAAGGTTGAACACCAGCCCCAGCAGAGGCGCGAGCGCGACCGGGATGCCCGCGTTCTGAGCGCGCATCACCAGAAACATGTCACTGGAGTTGCCCAGCGAAAACAGGGTGACCGCAAACAGGACAAAATAAAAAGCTGCCGGCAACTTGACGGAACCTGATGGTGCGGTCGCGTTCAGTCGCTCTGCCGCGAGTTGAACTGTGCTGACTTGTGCGGGCTGGAGTTCTGCGCCGTTGGCGGCCTGGCTGCGCTTCTCGCGGATGCCGAACAGAGCTACCAGCACGCATAGAGCTCCGGGAATGGCGGCCGCCCAGAAGACGGTTCGCATTCCGTAACGCGCCAGCAGAGTGAATGCGATCAGGGGGCCGGCGATCGCGCCCGCGGAATCCATGGACTGGATCAGGCCGTAAGCCGCGCCCAGCCGGCCTTTCGGGACGGACTCGGCCACCATGACGTCGCGCGGCGTACCGCGGACACCCTTGGCCAGACGGTCGGTGAAACGAATCAGCAGGATGTGCCACCACGACGTGGCGAGCGCGAGTAGCGGCTTGACCGCGTTGGCGGCGAAATACCCCGCGACCACCAGCGGCTTGCGGCGGTCGATGCGGTCGGTGAGGTATCCGGAGAAGAGTTTGGCGAATGACGCCACGCTTTCGGCCACGCCCTCGATCAAACCTAGTTGCGCCGGCCCCGCACCCAGCGACACCAGAAACGCAGGCAGCACCCAGTAGGCCATCTCGGTCGCCGTGTCGTTCAGGAACGACGTGAAGCCGAAGGCGTAGATGTTGCGGGCCGCGGAAGGCTCACGCTCGGCAGGGAGGGCGGCGGGCATAAGGCATTTCTATCATGTTCGCGCACGCTTGCTACGCCATCGATCTAGTATCCAACCGACGGAGCAGAACCAAGCAGGGTCAAGAGCGGCATCGAGACGAAAAAACTCGTAATCTCGCTGACACCCAACCGCGCCAATCCACTGACGATTCCGGCGGTCGCGAGAAACGCGGGAAGGGCAAGCAACATGAAGCACCGTGTCACCCATCCGGGATCAATCCAAATCTCCATCGGCTCCATGGGCAGGCAGTTCTCTACCTTGTCGTGGCATGCGATCGCGGTTCGAGGCGCGGGGTGCCTGTCCAGAGGATCAGAGTCCAGCCGCATGGCAGACCACCAGAAGTAGCGGCCGCTATGAAAGGCTCGATTCTCCACCATTGACTGGTATGTCAATATCGCGAAGAGAAGCAAGCCGCAAGCGGGAAGGACTAATTGCCAGCGAGATCGCATACCCGAGGTTAGACACCGCGGCAACCTAAACGGCTAAGGCCCAGCTCGCTAAATGGAACTGGGGACTGACAACCAAGAACCGGGAACTGGTTTCAGTACATCGCGTCGTACTTGGTCACGACCCATTCTCCGTTTTTATTTTCAGTAGTGACGGTGAACAACTCTTTGTCGGGCGCGCCGGAACTGCTTTCGCGCTTGCCGCGATAGTGGAGGATGATGAGCGGCGGAGCTTCTTCCCACTCCACCAGTTCCCAGGAGATGAGCGGGTGCTGCGCCTCGGAGGCGCAGATGTAGCGGGCGTATTTTTTGTGGTAATCGCGTTCCCAGTTGGCCAGCAGTTCATCGCAGTGGCCGTCGCGCATGGCATGCAGAAATTTTCCGGCGGCCCTTTCGGTGGAGCGGTCGCGCAGCGGATTCATCTTGATGCTGACGGGCAGACCGCTGAGCGGGTCGCGTTCTTCCGAGCGCGCCAGCACCGGTCCTTGATCGCTGAGCCACCACACGTAGCCCAGAAACACCGCGACCAGCAGGACGCCGGCGCCGACCGCAATACCGATCTGTGTGCGAGTGAAGGCCATTACAAGAAGTTTATGGAGTTGTTGGCGGAGACGACAAGATTACCGCCGGAAGGTTCCGAGGGGACATGTACGAATGGGGATGGCGTGGCGCGCACGCAACAGGAAAAGGCACGGCGCAATGCCGTGCCTTTTGGCGTCTCGAAAGCGGAGCCTACTCTTTCTTGTCTTCGTCCTTGCCTTCTGCAGCGGACGATTCCTTCTCGACTTGGGCTTGCGCTTCGGCTTCTTCCATGGCTTTCTTGGCTTCGGCGACTTTCTTGGCGCGGGCTTCGGCGCGCTTTTCTTTCTTTTCGTCGAGGATCTTCTCGCTGCCGAGGAGTTCGAGGAATGCCTTGTCGGCGCCGTCGCCTTTGTTCCAGTGAGTGCGGATGATGCGGGTGTAGCCGCCGTTGCGATCGCCGAAACGCGGGCCAACGGTGTCGAAGAGCTTGACCAGCGCCTCATCGGTCATCAGGTAAGCGCCCGCCAGGCGGCGGGCGGCGAGATCGCCGCGCTTGCCCAAGGTGATCATTTTCTCGACGATGGGGCGCGCCGCTTTAGCCTTGGGAACGGTGGTTTCGATCCGTTCTTCTACGATCACGGAGGTGACCAGGTTGCGGAGCAGCGAACGCCGGTGCGCCGTGTTCCGTCCGAGTTTAAATCCTGCTACTTTGTGACGCATGGGAAAAACCTCAGCTTCTGGCTCTTAGCTTCTAGCTACTAGCTCCTCAGTTTCTTGATCTAACAAAAGCGTCGTCCCGCTTCCGGCCGGAAGCCGAGGGCCGGAAGCCGGACGCCGAATTTACAGCTGGTCGTCCGGCCCGTAAGCGGAAGCCGGAAGGACCTGATTCGAAGTCGGCCCGGGCACGGCGTTGCCGTGCTCGTCGATCTTCATGCCCAGACTCAATCCCATCGAAGAGAGAATCTCTTTGATTTCGTTCAGCGACTTGCGGCCGAAGTTTTTGGTCTTGAGCATTTCGGCTTCGGTTTTCTGCACGAGCTCGCCGATGGTCTGGATGTTCGCGTTCTTCAGGCAGTTATAGCTGCGCACCGAAAGCTCGAGTTCTTCCACGGAACGGTTGAGGTTCTCGTTGTGAATCTCGGGCTTGCGGTCGTCGGACGACGACGTGCCGGTTTCGATTTCTTCCTCGAAGTTGATGAAGATGTTCATGTGGTCCTTCAGCAGCTTCGCGGCCAGGCCGATGGAATCGGCGGGCGTGATGGAGCCGTTGGTCCAGACTTCGAGCGTGAGCTTGTCGTAGTCGGTGATCTGGCCGAGACGCGCGGCTTCGACGGTATAGTTGCACTTGCGCACCGGCGAATGGACGGAATCGATGGGAATGAAGCCGATGCCGAGATCTTCGTCGAAGTTCTTGTCGGCGGAAGTGTAGCCGCGGCCGCGCTTGAGGCGCATTTCCATGTCGAGCTTGCCACCCTCGCTGACTGTGGCGATGTAGACATCTTTGTCCAGAACCTCGACGTTGCCGTCGGCTTCGATCATGCCGCTGGTGACCACGCCGGGCTGATCGGCGCGCAGGTAAATGGCTTTCGGCGCGTCGCCGCTCAACTTGAATGGAATCTGCTTGAGGTTGAGGATGATGTCGGTCGCATCCTCCACGACGCCGGGGATCGATTGGAATTCGTGCAGTACGCCTTCCATCTTCACGGCGGTGACGGCTGCGCCTTCAATCGAGCTCAGCAGCACGCGCCGCAGGGCGTTGCCCACGGTGGTGCCGAAGCCGCGCTCAAAAGGCTGCGCCCAGAAAATGCCGTATTTGTCGGTGAGGTTGGAGGTGTCAACTGCGAGACGTTTCGGTTTCTGAAAACCCTTCCAAAGCATGTGTTTCTCCTTCGGCCGTTTGGCTCAGCGCCGGCTCCCTGAATCGGTCCATGTTGCGTAAAGCTGGATTCAGGTCAAGTGCCGGCACAGGCTGATCTGGCTCGAAATTTATGGACCGCTCGAATTTATGGACCGTAGAGACGTAACTTGTTACGTCTCGCTTGCCACAAAATCGTTTGCTGCTCGCTTCACGGCGCTCACCTGCATTCGTGGCGCCGCACGCAGAGAGGTTGCAAGCAACGTCTCTACGATTACTTGCTGTACAACTCGACGATCAGCTGTTCGTTGACCGGCAGCTGAATATCTTCGCGCTTGGGCAAACTCAGGACGCGCGCCTTGTAATTGTCGCGGTCCACTTCCAGCCAGCTGGGCAGTGGTGCCGTGGCTGGCGAATTCCTTGGCGAGTTCGAGCACCGTGAGCTTCTTGCTGTTCTCGCGGATGGAAATCTCCTCGCCCGCGCTCACTTCGTACGAAGGAATGTTCACCTTGCGCGTGTTGACGGCAACGTGCCCGTGACGCACCAACTGGCGCGCCTGACGCCGCGACTGCGCGAAGCCCAGACGGTAGACAACGTTATCGAGGCGGCGTTCCAGCTGCTGCAATAGCAGCTCGCCGGTCACGCCTTTGGAGCGCGCAGCCTTCTCGAAGTAGTTGCGGAACTGACCTTCCTGCGTGAAGTAGATGCGCTTGGCTTTCTGTTTTTCGCGTAACTGCAGGCCGTAGCCTACGATTTTGGCTTTGCGGTCTTTCCCGTGTTGTCCGGGAGCGAAGTTGCGCTTCTCGATGGGACACTTATCGCTGAAGCACTTTGCGCCTTTGAGGAACAGCTTCATGCCCTCGCGGCGGCATAGACGGCAGACTGCATCGGTATAACGGGCCAAGTTTGTTCTCCTTTTAGATGACCGGTTTACGGGTTTGGCTTCACCCTTCGTCCCGGACGAAAATCTGTCGTTGGTCGTTGGCCATTGGTCCTTCGCCGTTTTGATTTTGCCAACGACCGACGACGAACGGCCAACGACGGTTCTTACACCCTTCGGCGTTTTGGCGGACGGCAGCCGTTGTGCGGAATCGGCGTGACGTCGCGAATGGAACGCACTTCTATTCCTGAGGCGGCCAGAGCGCGCACGGCCGACTCGCGGCCGGAACCGGGGCCGCTGACGCGGACATCCACGCTGCGGACGCCGTGATCGCGCGCCAGGTTGGCGGCGTTCGAGGCGGCTTGCTGCGCGGCGAAGGGCGTACCCTTGCGCGATCCGCGGAACCCGAGCGATCCGGAACTCTTCCACGACAGGACGTTGCCGTTCATGTCGGTGATGGTCACGATCGTGTTGTTGAAAGACGCCTGCACGTAGACCAAGCCATGGGGCACGTGCTTGCGTTCCTTCTTCTTGAAGGTTTTCTTTTTGCCTTTTTTCTCGGGTGCGGCTGCTGCGCCGCCCGCTGCTGCTGGTTTTGCCATTTTCCAGTTCTCAGTTCTCAGTTCTCAGTTCTCAGTAACCCGGTTCGCAACTGAGAACCGAGAACTGGGAACTGAGAACTAGTTTCTATGTTTTCGACGTCGCCTTCTTCTTTTGTGCGACTGTTCCTTTGCGCGGACCTTTGCGGGTGCGGGCGTTGGTATGGGTGCGCTGTCCGCGGACCGGCAGGTTGCGGCGATGGCGGAATCCGCGGTAGGAACCGATTTCGATGAGGCGCTTGATGTTCATCGAAACTTCCTTGCGCAGATCGCCTTCCACCAGGCCCTGGGCCTCGATGACGGTGCGGATGCGGTTGATCTCTTCTTCGCTGAGGTCCTGCACCTTCTTCATGGGCTCGACCTTAGCTTCGTCGAGGATGCTTCCGGCGCGGGGATGCCCGATGCCGTAGATGTAGGTGAGCGCGATGTTGATGTGCTTCTGGCGCGGAAGATCGACGCCTGCGATACGTGCCATGTTTTCTAAACCCCGCTTTTAGCTCTTAGCTCCTGGCTCTTAGCGAAAAGCCAAGAGCGAAAGGCCAAGGGCGATTTTTCAGCCCTGGCGCTGTTTATGTTTCGAGATGACGCAGATCACCCGCACTACACCTTTGCGGTGGATGACCTTGCACTTGTCGCAAATCTTTTTTACCGATGCTCGTACTTTCATACAGTTCTCAGTTCCTAGTTCTTAGTTGCCTGCTCTCGATTGAACCAGCCGGGCTTCGCCCTGGGTGGACAGCCGAGGCGGCTGTCTCTACGTGATTATTTATAGCGGTACACAATCCGGCCGCGATTCAGGTCGTAGGGGGAAAGCTCCACTGCGACCTTGTCGCCGGGCAGGATGCGAATGAAATTCTTGCGCATCTTGCCGGAAACGTGCGCCAGCACCTGGTGCTTGTTCTCCAGTTCCACCTTGAACATAGCGTTGGGCAGCGGTTCCAGAACCACCGCCATCACTTCAATCGCGTCTTCTTTACTCATTTAGTATCAGTTCTCAGTTGCTAGTTCTCAGTTCTCAGTTGAAAGCACCCGGTTCCCAACTGAGAACTGAGAACCGAGAACTAAGAACTGCATTCTTTACTGCGTCAAAATCACCGGACCATCTTTGGTTACGGCTACACAGTGCTCGAAGTGGGCGCTGAAGCTGCCGTCTTCGGTTACTGCGGTCCACTTGTCGTCCAGCACACGCGATCCCGGCTTGCCATAATTCACCATGGGCTCGATCGCCAGCACCATGCCCTCGCGCAACTTTGCGCCGTGACCACGCGCTCCGAAGTTCGGGACCTGCGGCTCTTCGTGCAACCGCGTCCCGATGCCATGTCCTACAAACTCGCGGACTACGCTGAAACCGGCGGCTTCGACATGTTCCTGCACGGCCGCGCCTACATCGCCAACTGAGTTGCCAATACGCGCCTGCGCAATGCCGCGGTACAGCGATGCTTCCGTAACTTCCAGCAGCTTCGCCAATTCCGGCTTCACTGCGCCACCCGCGGGAACCGTGATTGCCGCATCGCCGTAATAGCCGTCGAGCACGACGCCGCAATCGATGGAAACGATGTCGCCGTCTTTCAGCACCCGCTTTTCCGACGGGATGCCATGCACAATTTCTTCGTTCACCGAGGTACAGAGCACGCAGGGATAATCGTAATATCCCTTAAAGGCCGGCTTGGCGCCGAGTTCTTTAATCTTTTTTTCAGCGGCGCGTTCCAGATCCATGGTGGTGACGCCGGGCGCCACCAAAGTGCGCACATGGTCGAGAACTTGTCGCACGATGCGGCCGCTCTGCCGCATCTTTTCAATTTCCGCCGCCGATTTGCACACAATCGCCATTCCTATGCTGCGTGATGGTCCTCAAGAATCCGGAAAATCTTCTCCGTAACCTGGTCGATGGGAAGTTCGCCATCCACCGCGATCAACCGGCCGGTCCGCTGGTAGTAGTCGGCTACGGGGCGCGTCTGTTCCTGATACGCCGTAAGCCGCGGCTGAATCACTTCCAGGCGGTCATCATTTCGGGTCACCAGCCTGGTCCCGTCGAGATCGCACAATTCATCGACGCGGGGCGGCTGGAAATGGACGTTGTAGATCCGTCCATCGGTAGGACAAGAACGGCGTCCAGTGATCCGGAGCAACAATTGATTATAGTCTACCTCGAGGCTGATCACAATCGGCCAGGCTCGAGTCGCACGCGAGTTGTCAAAGAGCGGGTCATCATGCGTGTCATCGAGCAGGGCGTCGAGCCATCCTGCCTGCGCCGCTGTGCGCGGAAAACCGTCGAGCACGTAACCGCGTCCACAATCCGGCAGAGCCAGACGTCCGCGAACCATGTTGCAAACCAGGTCGTCGGAAACCAGCTCACCCCGGGCCATGACGCCCTTGGCGACCATGCCCAGCTCCGTGCCACGGGAAATATTCTCCCGCAAAAGATCCCCGGTCGAGATATGGGGAATCAGGTAACGCTCATGCACCCGCTTGGCCTGAGTGCCTTTTCCGGCACCCGGAGCTCCGAGCAGCACGACGGGACCTACGTCACGCGAGGTTTCCAGCGCCATCAATACTAGTTCTCGGTTCTCAGTTTTCAGTTCTCAGCGAAACCCTGCGCCATCACAACCCAGACAGCTCCCGTTCCGAAACTGAGAACTGAGAACCGAGAACTGAGAACTGCTTCGTTACGACCAGTTGCGGCGGCCGCGAATTCTGCCACTGCGCGGCGTGAAACCATCGTAATGGCGCATGATAAGTTGCGCCTCGATTTGCGTGACCGTATCCATGGCCACACCCACCACAATCAGCAGAGACGTCCCGCCAAAATAAAAGGTCACACCCAGGCCGTTCAGCACCCAGTTGGGCATAGCCTCAAAATATCTTCCGATCAGGAAGATATGGTTCAGCCGGATTCCGGCAATCATCCACTCGGGAATGAACGAAATGATGATCAGGTAGAGCGCGCCCACCAGGGTGATGCGAGTGAGAACTTCGTTGATGAAGTCGGCAGTGCGCTTGCCGGGCCGGATGCCCGGGATAAATCCGCCGTATTTCCGCATGTTGTCGGCAACTTCGCTGGGGTTGAAGACGATGGACACATAGAAGTAGGCGAAGAAAACGATGCCGACAGCGTAGACGACGGTGTAAAGCGGCTCGCCCCACTTCAGCCAATCGATGACCGGCCCCAGATAGCGATTGTTGGTAAACCCAAGGCCCGCACCGATCATGGGCGGCAAACTCAGAATGGAAGAGGCGAAGATCACCGGCATCACACCGCCGGCATTCACACGCAGCGGCAAATGCGTGGACTGCCCGCCCATCACCTTGCGCCCGACCACACGCTTGGCGTACTGCACCGGGATTCGCCGTTCGCTGCGTTCCACGTAGACAATGAAGGCGACTACCGCGATCATGAAGATAATCAGCCCGATCATCAGGGGGAACGTGAGAGCCCCCCAGGCGCCGTTCTTCGCTTTGTCAAACAGGTCGGCGACGCCGCGCGGCAATCCAACCACGATGCCCGCGAAAATCAGCAGAGACATGCCGTTGCCCACGCCGCGCTCCGTGATCTGCTCGCCCAGCCACATGATGAAGGCACTGCCCGTGGTCAGGGTCAGCATCACCATCAGGATGAAGGCGGGCCCGGAATTGAGCGCGTATCCGCCCTTTTCGAGGCCGATCGCGATCCCGAACGATTGCACGGCGCTCAAGATGACGGTGATGTAGCGCGTCCACATGGTGATTTTCTTGCGCCCGAGCTCGCCTTCTTTCTGCAGCTTGGCCAGCGGTTCGTAGACCACGGTGAGCAATTGCAGAATGATGGACGCGGTGATGTAGGGCATGATGCCCAGGGCGAAAATCGTCATGCGGCGAACTTGTCCGCCGGAAAACAGGTCGATGAAACCGAAAAGACCACCCTGCTGGCCCTGAAAGTAGTTTTCGAGCGCGGCAGTGTTGATGCCGGGCGTCGGAATGTGCCCGCCCAGGCGGTACACGAACAGCATGCCCAGCGTAAACAGGATGCGTTTGCGCAGGTCGGGAATCCGGAATATGTTGAGCAGCTTCTCAACCATTACTGCAAGACCTCAACCTTGCCGCCGGCCTTGGTGATTTTTTCCTGCGCCGACTTCGAAAATTTGTGGGCGTGTACGGTGATGGCGACAGTGAGTTCGCCATCGCCGAGAATCTTGACGGGATGCTTGGTCTTGATGATTCCGGCTTTGCGCAGAACGTCGGGCGTGATGGGATCGCCGTGGAACTCTTTGCCCAGCTCGGCCAGGCGTTCGAGGCTCACGATGTTGAATTCCTTGCGGAAGATGTTTGTGAAGCCGCGCTTGGGCATGCGGCGGTGCAGCGGCATTTGGCCGCCTTCAAAACCGCGGATCATGCGCGATCCGGTGCGCGAGCGCTGGCCCTTGTGTCCGCGGGTGGAAGTTTTGCCCATGCCGGAACCCATGCCGCGGCCGACGCGCTTGCGCTTTTCCGACGACTTTTTTGGTGCTCGGATGTTGGATAGATTCATTCGTTCACTTCTTTCGTAGAGACGTTGCTTGCAGCGTCTCGCCTGAGCCGGCGGAAATCTCGCTGCCGGCAGAGACGTAGCAAGCTACGTCTCTACAAAAATGCTAGTTCACAAACTCCACCAGATGCGGGACTTTCGCCACCATGCCGCGGATGGCCTGCGTGTCTGGGCGCTCGATGACCTGATTCAGGCGGGTAAAGCCCAGGCCCTTGATCACCAGTTTCTGTTTTACCGGGGCACAAATGGCGGAGCGCACCCACTTCAGGTGAACTTTTCCGCCGCCCGAATTTGTTTTCTTCGCCGTCATGTGAACCTCAATTGCCAGTTGCTGGTTACGAATCTCTTTACAGTTCCTGCGCCGTTTTGCCGCGCATCAACGCGACGCTTTCGCGGCTCTTGAGCTGCTTCAGGGCGTCGAATGTGGCTTTGATTACGTTGTGCGGGTTGGTGGTGCCGATGGACTTGGTCAGGACGTTTTGCACGCCCACCGAAGTCATGACTGCGCGCACCGCGCCGCCCGCGATTACGCCCGTGCCTTCCGGCGCCGGCTTGAGCAGCACCTTGCCGGAACCGTAGCGTCCCAGCACGAGGTGGGCAATGCTGGTCTGCGTGAGGTTCACCTTGATCAGGTTTTTCTTGGCCGACTCGATTCCCTTGCGGATGGCCTGCGGAACTTCCTTGGCCTTGCCGGAACCATAGCCGACTACAGCGGCCGAGGGATCACCCACCACCACCAGCGCGGCGAAAGAAAGATTCTTGCCGCCCTTGACGACTTTCGTCACGCGGTTGATGGCGACCACCTGGTCCTTGAGCTGAAACGAACCTGCATCGAGTTTCTTGATTACTGTTGGCATTCTTTAAACCCAGCTTTCAGCTATCAGCTTTCAGCTATCAGCCTGCCGCTCCAGCTGATGGCTGAGAGCTGACTGCTGAGAGCTGCCTTTAGAACTGCAATCCCGCTTCGCGCGCGGCATCGGCCAGCGCCTTGACTCGTCCGTGATAGATGTAGCCGCCACGGTCGAAGACCACTTTGCTGACGCCTTTGGCTTTGGCACGTTCGGCAATGGTTTTGCCTACGACTTTGGCCGCGGCCACGTTGCCGCCGGTGCGGCGGTCTTCTTTCTTGCCTTCGGCGGTGCTCGCCGAAACCAGCGTCTTGCCATGCAAATCGTCGACCAGCTGCACATAAATGTGGTTCAGCGAACGGTATACGTTGAGCCGCGGACGCTCCGCCGTGCCCTGCATCTTTTTCCGTATGCGGTCGTGCACGTGGCCGCGTTTATGATTTTTCGAAATTCTTGTCAGCATAAAATCTGTCCTTGGTCGTTCGTCGTCGGCCGTTGGCCAAAGAGTTCGACACCTTCAACTACTGGCTACTTCGCGCCTGTTTTTCCAACCTTCTTCTTCAGGCGTTCGCCGGCATAGCGCACACCTTTATTCTTGTACGGGTCGGGCGGACGCAGAGCGCGCATTTCCGCGGCGACCTGTCCGACTTTCTGGCGGTCGATTCCAGTGAGCGAAATCTTGGTCTGCTTGGGATCAACCACCGCGTCCACGCCCGTGGGCAGCGGATACTCGATGGGATGCGAATATCCCAGGCTGAATACGACCGTCTTGCCCTTCATCTCGGCGCGATAACCAATGCCGACGATCTCCAGGTCGCGGGTCCAGCCCTTGGTGACGCCCTCGACGGCGTTATTGACCAGAGCGCGCGCCAGGCCATGGACAGCGGCCTGCGAGTCGTTCTCGCGGATGGCGACGATGTTGCCGTCTTTTTGTTCGACCTTGATTCCGGCCGGCAGCGCCGTGTCCAGCTTGCCCTTGGGGCCCTGGACTAAAACGGTGTTGCCTTCAACCTTGACCGTCACCCCTTTGGGGATCGCAATCGGCTTTTTTCCAATTCTTGACATAAGCTTCTAGCTTCTAGCTCCTAGCTTCTAGCCAGGCGTTTGTTTTGAAGTCCAAACTCCGGTTAAGACACTTCTCTTCAATGTTTCAGTTGCGGCGTCTGAGCTAGTAGCTAGAAGCTAATAGCTAGAAGCTGCTCTTCTACCAAATCTCGCACAACAATTCGCCGCCTACGCCTTCGCGGCGGGCCTGGCGTCCGGTCATCACGCCGCGCGGCGTGGTGAGGATGTTGATGCCCATGCCGCCGAGCACGCGTGGAATCTCGCTGCGCCGCACGTAGACGCGGCAGCCGGGACGCGACACACGATTGACGGTGGAGATCGCCGCCTCGTTGTTGGCGCCGTACTTGAGGTAAACCCGGATGACCTTGTGGCCCTCTTCCTCAGCGGCCTTGAAATTCGAGATGTAGCCCTCTTCCTTCAGAATGCGGGCAATCTCCAGCTTCAGGCGCGAAGCCGGGATATCCACCTTCTGGTGCCGGGCCTGGAGTGCGTTCCGCACTCGCGTCAGCATGTCTGCGACCGGATCGGTCAACCTCATCGTTGGTTTCTCCTCTAGCCACCCGTTCGCTCCGCGTTCCGCGGAGAACCTGCGGCAGCTTCAACTTCAACTTCGGTCGTTGGTCCTTCGTCGTTGGTCATTGGCCAATGAGGGACGGCCAACGACTTCCTTACCAGGACGATTTCGAAACGCCTGGAATTTCTCCGCGCAGCGCCAGCCCGCGGAAGCACAAGCGGCACACTCCGAACTTGCGCAGAAACGCGCGCGGGCGTCCGCACAGGCTGCAGCGGTTGTGCCGGCGCGTGGAAAACTTGGGCCGCGGCTTCTTGGCGTCGCGCGCCAGCTCAAACTTCTTCTGAATCTTCGCGTCTTTTACTCGTTTTGCTGTAGTTGCCAACTTAGCTCCTAGCTTCTAGCTTCTTAGCTGCTAGCTAAACCTTGAAACTTCGAAACCTTGCCTTCACGCCCGGAACGGCATGCCCAGGTGCTTCAACAGCGAGCGCGCCTGATTGTCGTTCGCGGCCGTGGTCACGATGGTTACGTTCATTCCCTTTTGCTTGTCGACCTTCTCGTAAGAAATTTCCGGAAAGATTAACTGGTCGTGCAGGCCAAGGGTGTAATTGCCGCGCCCGTCGAACGACTTGGTCGAGACGCCGCGGAAGTCGCGCACGCGCGGCAGCACGATGTTCACCAGACGGTCGAAAAATTCGTACATGCGATCGCCGCGCAGGGTGACCATGGCTCCAATGGCCTGGCCTTCGCGCACTTTGAACGCCGCAATCGATTTCTTGGCCCGGGTCACAACCGGCTTCTGGCCGGTGATCTGGCCCAGTTCATTCACTGCCGGGTCGAGCACCTTGGCGTTCTGCGTAGCTTCGCCCACGCCCATGTTCACCACGATTTTGTGCAGGCGCGGAACCGCCATCTGGTTGTGCAGTTCGAGTTCTTTCAGCAGCGCCGGCGCCACTTCCTTCTCAAACCGCGCACGCAGCCGAGGACGCTCCTTGGCGCCATGCCGCGCCTGATCAGGAGCTTTCTGTTCCTGCGCCGAGTCTTTCGATGATTTCTTGTCTTTTGCCATTTGTAGCTCTTCCACTTCCGCTCACGGTTTAGGAATCAGCTGTCAGCTCTCAGCTTTAAAAGCTTATAGGCCGACGCATTCCGGTTCGTGAGTCTCAATTTCCATTTTGCCGTTCGCATCCCCGCCACAAAGCTGAAAGCTGATGGCTGATAGCTGACAGCTATTTATCCAGCGTGGTATCGCACTTCTTGCACACGCGGACTTTTCGGTCGCCGCGCACTTCATGTCCGATGCGGACCGGGCCGCAGGTGCCGCAGACCAGCTGCACGTTCGAGATTGCGATGCGGCTTTCCTGCTCGGCAATCCCGCCCTTGATGTTGCGCTGCGGGTTGGGGCGCACGTGCTTTTTCACCATCATCACGTGCTCGACCAGAATCTTGCTGTCATTCGGAAACACGCGCAGCACGCGCCCTTCCTTGCCCTTGTCGCGCCCCGTAATCACCTTGACGGTGTCGTTGCGCCGAATATCCACTCGGTTGTTTTCAGTGCTTGCGATTCGCATAAAATCAAAGTTTCGAGGCTTCAACGTTTCAAGGTTTCAAAACCAAACCGCTAACCTGCAAGATTCCAAATTTTTCAAGGCACCTTGAAACCTTGAAACTCTGAAACTTGCCTTAAATCACTTCCGGCGCCAGCGAAACGATCTTCAAAAACTTCTTCTCGCGCAGCTCGCGGGCCACCGGTCCGAAGACGCGCGTACCCACCGGCTCGCCCGCGTCGTTGATCAAGACCGCCGCATTCGAATCGAAGCGGATGTAGGTGCCATCGCGCCGGCGGTGTTCTTTTCGCGTGCGCACAATCACCGCCTTCACTACCGTTCCTTTTTTCGTCTGGCCTTCGGGCGCAGCCTCTTTCACCGCCGCCGTGATCACGTCGCCCAGACCGGCGTTCAATCCGGTCGAGCCGCCCAGCGGCAGAATCATCTGCAGCTTGCGGGCGCCCGAGTTGTCGGCCACCTCCAGCATCGATCTCATCATCACAGCCATACGTCAATCTCCCCTTTATTCCGCAGATCATGTCCGCGCGCGTCTACTTCACCGCGACTTCAACTGCTGCTTCCGGAACGATCGCGGCCTTGCGAACAATATCTTTCAGCTTCCAGCGCTTTAGTTTCGACAGCGGCCGCGTCTCTTCGAGACGCACCACGTCGCCCACATGCGCCTGGTTGGTTTCGTCGTGCGCGTAAAACTTCTTGTTGCGCGCGACCACGCGCTTGTAGAAGGGATGCGCCTTCTTGCGCGTCACCTTCACCACGATGGTTTTGTGCATGCGACTGGAGACGACTTCTCCAACGATTTCCTTGCGCCGGCCCTGCACCTGCTCGGTCTGGCTTGCGGTTTCAGCCATTATCGTTTCTCCGTTGCGCTGGCACTAGTTGCGCTGGCCGTTGTTACGCTTGCCGTGGTGCGGCCGCGCTCCCCTTGGATCGTCTTGACCCGGGCAATGTCTTTGCGCAAGCCGCGAATCTTCTTCAGGCTCTCGGTCTGGCCCATATTCAGCTGAAATTTCAGCTTGAACAACTGGTCCGCCAAGTCGCGCTCCTGATGGGCGAGCTCTTCTTCGGTCAGATTTCTGATTTTGTCGGCATTCATAATATCGCTCTCAGTCAGCTTTCAGCCCTCAGCTAAATCCAACCATCGCGTTACTCGCTGACGGCTGACAGCTGATGGCTGACGGCTTCTTTAATGCACCATGCCTTCGCGTTTGACCATGGTCGTGCGCAGGGGCAGCTTGTGCGACGCCAGGCGCAACGCTTCCGATGCGTCGGCCAGCGTCACGCCTTCCATCTCGAACAGAATCTTTCCCGGGCGAACCACGGCGACCCAGTGATCGGGAGCGCCTTTGCCTTTGCCCATACGGGTTTCGGCCGGCTTCTTGGTGACCGGCTTGTCGGGAAACAGGCGGATCCAGATCTTGCCGCCACGCTTCACGAAACGGGTCATAGCCACGCGGCTGGCTTCAATCTGCCGGTCGGTGATCCAGCCCGGCTCGAGCACTTTCAGCCCGAAGTCGCCGAACGCCAGCGTCGATCCGCGCCACGCCTTGCCGGTCATGCGGCCGCGCTGCTGCTTGCGATACTTCACTTTCTTTGGCATTAACATAAAAGATTCTCGTAGAGACGTTACTTGTAACGTCTCGCTTCTCACCACGTGCCGCGCCGGCAGAGACGTTGCAAGCAACGTCTCTACGAACTTAGAACCCGCCCGCCACTGCCGTCTGCGGCTCGCGTTTTTTGGCGGGCAAAATTTCGCCTTTGTAGACCCAGCACTTCACTCCGATTACGCCGTAGGTCGTGCGCGCTTCGGTGAAGCCGTAGTCGATATCGGCGCGCAGGGTGTGCAGCGGCAACCGGCCCTGCAGGTACCACTCCGAGCGCGCGATTTCGTTGCCGTTCAGGCGTCCGCTGACGCGGACCTTGATTCCCTTGCAGCCAAAACGCAGCGCCGAATCTACCGCCTTGCGCATGGCGCGGCGGAAACCCACGCGTTTTTCCAGCTGCAGCGCAATCGATTCCGAAACCAGTTGCGCGTCGAGCTCGGGCTTGTGCACTTCCTGGATATCGACAAAGACCTCGCGCGACGTCCGCTT
Source organism: uncultured Acidobacteriaceae bacterium (assembly GCA_963719575.1). Taxonomy (GTDB): domain Bacteria; phylum Acidobacteriota; class Terriglobia; order Terriglobales; family Acidobacteriaceae; genus Sulfotelmatobacter. The sequence goes on along the minus strand of CAVRCN010000007.1, from coordinate 390,336 downwards.
CTGCAGTTCGCCCTTGAGCTTGTCGATCTCCGCGCCCTTGCGCCCGATAATGATTCCGGGGCGCGCCGTCTTGATAATGATGCGCAGCTTGTTGCCGGGCCGCTCGATTTCGATGGTGCTGACGCCCGCCGACTTGAGCTTGTCCTTCAGCTCGGTCTTCAGCTTGACGTCTTCATGGAGCAGCTTGTCGTAGTCGCGCTCGACAAACCAGCGCGACTTCCACGGCTTGGTGTAGCCGAGCCGAAAACCATAAGGATGGACTTTTTGTCCCATTGCTTCTCCTAAATCCTGCTTCCCTAAACCAAGTTCTTCACGAACTGAATCCCGCGTCCGCATTCGCTAGCGGCAGCGCCTATCTATTTCGCCGCCACTTTCACTTTCTTCTTGCCCGCGGCCGCTTTCACTGCCGGAGCGCGCCGCTTGGCCTTCGCCGGAGAAGCCGCTGCCGCGCCCCTGACTTCGTTCGCGACCGCCGCGCCATTCTTGCCGCGCTCGGCCAGCACGAGTTCGATGTGCGCAATGCGTCGCTGATAACGGTACGCGCGTCCTTGCGGCGCCGGACGAATGCGCTTCATCCGCGGGCCTTCATTGGCCACCGCGCGCTTCACGTAGAGGTTGTCGATCTCGACGTCAATATTTTTTTCGCTGGCCAGAAAATTCGCGTTGTCCAGCGCCGACTGCAGCAGCTTGCCGACGTGCGCCGCCACCCGCTTCTTGGTGAACGCCAGGGTGTTGCGCGCGTCCTCCACCTTGCGGCCCTTGATCAGGTCCAGCACCAGGCGGGCTTTCTGCGGCGACACGCGCAGGTAACGTAATTCAGCTCGAAATTCCATAGTGTCAATCTCGCTCTTGGCTCTTGGCCTTTAGCTTTTGGCCAAAAGCCAAGAGCTAAGAGCCAAAAGCGTTTTTCCTATGCTTTCGGTGCCGCGGACGCTGAAGGAGCCGACGGCGTAATCGCTCCCGGACCTCCCGGAATGCCGGCCGGCTTGGCTGCTACTTCAGTCGCAGCTCGCATGGAGTGTCCTTTGAACTGGCGTGTAAAACTGAACTCGCCGAGCTTGTGGCCCACCATGTTCTCGGTCACATACACCGGGATGAATTTTTTGCCGTTGTGCACTGCAATGGTGTGTCCCACCATCTCTGGCACGACGGTAGACCGCCGCGACCAGGTGCGCAGAACTTTCTTCTCGCTGCGGGCGTTCATAGCTTCTACCCTGGTGAGAAGGTAGCCATCCACGAACGCGCCTTTTTTTGTTGAACGTGCCATAAATTCAGCTCTCAGCTTTCAGCCGTCAGCTTTCAGCTAACCGCTCCGTCGTCTCTCACCCTCTCGCTCACTCGCACTTTGTCATTCCGAGCGAAGCGAGGAATCTGCTTCTTCTAGCCGCGCTTCTTGCTGCGGCGGCTTACGATGAACTTGTCGGTGCGCTTGTTGTTGCGCGTCTTGTAGCCCCGCGTTGGCTGTCCCCACGGGGTGACCGGATGCCGGCCGCCGGAAGTCTTGCCTTCACCGCCGCCGTGCGGATGGTCGACCGGGTTCATCGACACGCCGCGATTGTGCGGACGCTTGCCCAGCCACCGCGAGCGTCCCGCCTTGCCGATGGTCACGTTTTCGTGATCGAGATTGCCAACCTGGCCGATCGTGGCCATGCAGTCCTGCGAAATCTTGCGAGTCTCGCCCGAAGGCAGCTTCACCAGCGCGTACTCTTCTTCCTTCGCGACCAGTTGCGCCGCACCGCCGGCCGAGCGCACCATCTGCCCACCCTTGCCCGGCTTCAGTTCGAGATTGTGAATCTGCGTGCCCGGCGGAATGTTCCGCAGCGGCAGCGCGTTGCCCACCAGAATGTCGGCGTCGGGGCCGCTCACTACCTTCTGGCCAACTTTGAGGCCCTCGGGCTGAATGATGTAGCGCTTCTCGCCATCCGCATACGCCAGCAGCGCGATGCGCGACGAGCGGTTGGGGTCGTATTCAATCGTGGTGACCGTGGCCGGAATCCCGGTCTTGTCGCGCTTGAAGTCGATGATGCGCAGCTTGCGCTTGTGGCCGCCCCCGATGAAGCGCATGGTGGTGTCGCCCGAGTTGCGGCGTCCGCCGGTACGCGGCTTGGGCTCGACCAGAGGCTTGTGCGGATGCATGGTCGTAATGTCGTCATTGACGATGGTCGTGCGATAGCGCAACGTCTGCGTCGTCGGTCGATAAGTTTTGATCGGCATAAAAATCAGCTCTTAGCTACTAGCTTTTGGCTCTTAGCTTTTCCTTGCCGCTGCATCGGTTCGTGCCGGCCAACGGCCAACGACGAGCGACCAACGACGGTCTTACAGATTCTGCGCGTACTCCGGCATTTTTTCGCCGGAGCGCAAACGCACGTACGCTTTCTTCCAGTCCGGACGGTAGCCGGCAAACTTGCCGCGCCGCCGCTCTTTCCCGGGATAGGTGGCGGTGCGCACGGAATACACTTTCACCTTGAAAATCGTCTGCACAGCTTCCTTGATTTCCGTTTTGGTAGCCTTCGGCGCCACCTGGAACACCAGCGTGTTCTGGAGCTCCTTGATGGCCAGGCCTTTTTCGGTAATCACCGGACGGCGAATAATCTGGTATGCGGATTTCATTTTTCTAGGCTACCTCCGCCGCTTTGTCAGGCCGCGCCCGCCGCCGCGGAGCCGACGCCGCTTTCTTCGCGCCTTCGTCTTCGTCTTTATCTTTGCCCGTGCCGGACTTGTGCTGCCGCTTGGAAATCGATTTCTTCAACGACACTTGCAGTTTCTCGATCGCCGGGTGCGAGAAAATCACGCGATCGTACTTCAGCAGGTGATAAGGATGCACCTCGGTGCCGCTCAGCAGCTCGAGCCCGTGAATATTGCGCGCGCTCAGTTCCAGGTTGCGGTTCTCGTGCTTCGCGGCCTCGACGATCAGAACTGTCTTGTCAACTTTCAGCGCGTCGAGCGCTTTGCGGAACTCTTTCGTTTTGGGCTCCTTCACGTCGAAGGCGTTGACGATGATCAGTTTGCCGTCGGCCAGCTTCGCCGCCAGCGCCGAGCGCAACGCGCCCAGCAGCTTCTTGCGCGGGAAGGCGTAATCGTAGGAACGCGGCTGCGGACCGTGCACGGTGTAACCATGCCGCCACAGTGGCGAGCGGATGGAGCCGATACGGGCGCGCCCCGTGCCCTTCTGCTTCCAGAGCTTCTTGCCCGAACCGGAAACTTCCCAGCGGCCCTTGGTCTTGTGCGTGCCCTTGTGCTGCCCGGCGCGGTAATGCTTGACCGCTTCCCAGAGCAGATCTTCGTTGACCGCGCCGAAAATTTCGTCGGCGAGATCGAACGTTCCCACCTTGGCTCCGCTTAAATTGTGAATGTCTATCGTTGCCATATCATTTCTCGTCGGTCAGCGGCACCAGTGCCCGCTCCACACAAACTTATGCTTTCTTCGCTGCTCTCTTCGCCGCCTTCAACGGATCCACCGTCGCTGAACCCGCAAACCCACGGCGCTCTCGCGGCGGCTTTTTTGCCTTGGTAATCACGATATATCCGCCCTGCGGTCCGGGCACGCTACCTTCAACCACCAGCAGGTTCTCGTCTTTATCGAGGCCCAGCACCCGCAGGTTGCGCTGCGTTACGCGGGCATTGCCCATGTGTCCCGACATGCGCATGCCTTTGAACACGCGCGAGGGAAACGCCGAAGAACCGATCGACCCGGTAATCTGAAACATCGAACCGTGCGACTTCGGGCCACCCGCAAAATGATGCCGCTTGACTACGCCCTGAAAACCCTTTCCCTTGCTCACGCCCACGATGTCGACAAATCTTTCGCCGTCAAAAATCTCGACCAGGATCCGGTCGCCGACTTTAATCGTGACGTCGGCGTCCGCCGCGCCGTCAGTTTCGAGCGGAACTTCCCGCATAAACTTTACCGGCGGAAGATTATGCTTCGCCAGGTGTCCCTGAGCCGGCTTGGTGAGCCGGGACTGCTTCACAAATTCCACCAGGCCAATCTGAGCCGACTCGTAACCATCGCGGGTCGCCGACTTATGCTGCGTGACCACGCACGGACCAGCCTGCAGCACGGTGACCGGACGCACATCGCCCTTTGAGTCGAACAGCTGCGTCATGCCGACCTTCTTGCCTAGAATGCCCGTAACTCTCGTTGCCATTTCCCTCTCCATGCCCAGCGTGGCTCGCCGCGTTCTATGCGACGGCTATTGGCTAGGGAGCGTCTATGCTCATGTGGTACTCGTGTGGGAACGGGCACTCTTGCCCGTTCCGCGGGCGTAAGCCCGCGTCTTGCTCTACTTATGCTCTTTGCCGAATGCTTTGATCTCCACATCCACGCCCGCCGGCAGATCGAGCTTCATCAGCGCGTCGACCGTCTGCTGCGTCGGCTCGAGAATATCGAGCAGACGCTTGTGAGTGCGGATCTCAAATTGCTCCCGCGACTTCTTGTCCACGTGCGGCGAACGCAGCACGCAGTACTTGTTCTTCATCGTAGGCAGCGGAATCGGCCCGGCTATCTGTGCTCCGGTGCGCCGCGCGGTTTCCACGATCTCGCCCGTCGACTGATCCAGAATGCGGTAGTCGTAAGCCTTCAACCGGATGCGAATTCTTTCTTTTCCAATCACAGTGTCATCTCTCTAACCCCTCCCGGCCAGCTTCTCTAGGAAGCCCGGAAGGAAAGAACTGGCGGCAGGATGCAAGCCGCGTTTCTAAATGCAGAAGTAAGAATTCAGAATGCAGAAGTTGAATTTGTTTTTACTTCTGCATTCTTACTTCTGACTTCTGACCTTACTGAATAATCTCCGAAATCGTTCCTGCGCCTACCGTGTGGCCGCCTTCGCGAATCGCGAAGCGCAGGCCCTTTTCCATAGCTACTGGCGTGATCAGTTCAATCACCAGGCTGACGTTGTCGCCGGGCATCACCATCTCGGTGCCGGCAGGAAGTTCCGCAACTCCGGTCACATCGGTCGTACGCAGGTAAAACTGCGGACGGTATCCCTTAAAGAATGGCGTGTGCCGTCCACCTTCTTCTTTGGTCAGGATGTAGACTTCTGCCTTGAACTTGGTGTGCGGGGTGATCGATCCACCCTTGGCCAGCACCATGCCGCGCTCGACGTCTTCTTTCGCAATGCCGCGCAGCAAGAGGCCTGCGTTGTCTCCGGCCATGCCTTCGTCGAGTTGCTTCTTGAACATTTCGACGCCCGTGACTACCGTCTTACGCGTGTCGCGGAAGCCGACGATTTCCACTTCTTCGCCGACTTTCACTTTGCCGCGCTCGATTCTCCCGGTCACCACGGTGCCGCGTCCCTGAATCGAAAAAATATCTTCAATCGGCATCAGGAAGGGCTTGTCCAGTTCGCGCACCGGCTGCGGAATATATTTGTCCACCGCCGCCATCAGTTCGTCGACCTGCTTTTCGCCTTTCTCTTCCCCATTCAGCGCGCCCAGAGCCGAAACCCGCACGACCGGAACGTCGTCGCCGGGAAACTTGTAGCTCTTCAGCAACTCGCGCACTTCCAGTTCGACGAGTTCAAGCAGTTCAGGATCGTCCACTGCGTCGACCTTGTTCAGCGCGACCACCAGGTAGGGCACGCCCACCTGCCGCGCCAGCAGCACGTGTTCGCGTGTCTGCGGCATCGGACCATCCGTCGCCGCGACCACCAGAATGCCGCCATCCATCTGCGCCGCGCCGGTGATCATGTTCTTGATGTAGTCGGCGTGGCCGGGGCAATCGACGTGCGCGTAGTGCCGGTTCGCCGTTTCGTATTCGACGTGCGCCGTCGCGATCGTGATTCCGCGAGCTTTTTCTTCGGGCGCGTTGTCGATCGAATCAAACGACCGGAACGTGTTCTTCGGATTGTGCTTCGACAACACTTTCGTGATAGCCGCCGTCAACGTGGTCTTGCCATGATCGATGTGACCAATCGTCCCGACGTTGCAGTGCGGCTTGTTGCGATCAAATTTCTCTTTCGCCATCTTTCTTTCTCCTCGGCTCCACTTACGCCGAAACTAAATCGTCCCCATCGGCTTCGTAATACGCGCCAACGAATTCCTGCTTCTCTACCAGTTCGTCGACAATCTGCCGGTCGAACTCTGCGAAACCTTCCGCAAACCGCTCGCGGAAAATTTCAAAACCGCGATGCCCACTCCAAAAATCTAGAACCCGGTACTGTCCATCGCTCCCGACCTCGGGAAACGACTCACGCTTCACTTCGGTCGCGATATAGCTTTCAGCCTGTCGCAAGAACCGCGCCCAGATCCCGTCCGGCCCAAACATCGTTTCAAATTCAGCCCGCTTACTTTCTCTGATCCAGAACCTGCGGTCGACGACGAACCGCGGCGCTGCCAGTCATTTCGCCGTGCCCTGCACCTTCGCGATGATTTCCTCCGCCACCGATCGCGGAGCTTCTTCATAGCGCGCAAAGTGCATGGAATATTCCGCGCGGCCCTGGGTCGACGAACGCATGTGAGTCGCGTAACCAAACATTTCCGCCAGCGGAACGATGGCCTTGATCACCTGCGAACCGGCGCGGTGCTCCATGCCTTCGATGCGTCCGCGGCGCGAACTCAGATCGCCCATAATGGTGCCTGCATAATCTTCGGGCGTAACCACTTCGACAGCCATCACCGGCTCGAGCAGTACCGGGGAAGCCTTGCGGGCGGCTTCTTTGAACGCCATGGAACCGGCAATCTTGAACGCCATTTCGTTCGAATCAACATCGTGATAGCTGCCGTCGTAGAGCGTCGCCTTGACATCGACCATCGGATAGCCCGCGAGAATTCCGCCTTCGAGCGCTTCCTGAATTCCCTGATCGATGGGCTTGATAAATTCTTTCGGCACCGAGCCGCCGGTAACATCGTTGACAAATTCGTAGCCTGTGCCCGGCGGTTGCGGGTCGAGATAAATCTTGGCGTGGCCGTACTGGCCGCGGCCGCCGGTCTGGCGGATGTATTTGCCTTCTGCTTCGGCGTGGCGGCGAATGGTCTCGCGATACGCCACCTGCGGCTTGCCCACGTTGGCTTCGACTTTGTATTCGCGCATCATGCGGTCGACGATGATTTCGAGGTGCAGCTCGCCCATGCCGCTGATGATGGTCTGTCCACTGTCGGGATCGGTGTGAACCTTAAAGGTGGGATCTTCCTGGGCCAGGCGCGACAGCGCCATGCCCATTTTTTCCTGGTCGGCTTTGGTCTTCGGTTCGACCGCGACTGAAATCACGGGAACCGCAAAGGTAATCGATTCGAGCGCGATGGGATGATCTTCGTCGCAGATGGTGTCGCCGGTGCCCACGTTTTTCAATCCGACGGCGGCGCAAATATCCCCCGCGAGAATTTCGTTGATTTCTTCGCGCTTGTTGGCGTGCATCTTCAGCAGACGCCCGATGCGCTCGGTCTTGGTGGTGCGCACGTTCTGCACGGAGTCGCCGGTTTTGAGCTGGCCGGAGTAGACGCGAATAAATGTGAGCTGACCGACGAAGGGGTCGGCCATGATCTTGAAGGCCAGCGCCGCGAACGGCTCTTTGTCGTCGGCGTGGCGGAAAATCTTTTCCCCGTTGTCGGGATTGATTCCATGGGTTTCCGGAACATCGAGCGGCGACGGCAGGTAGTCGACGACCGCATCGAGCAGCGGCTGCACGCCCTTATTCTTGAAGGCCGTTCCTACCACCACGGGAAACACTTTCAACGCGATGGTCGACTTGCGCAGCGAAGCGCGCAGCGCGTCGGCGCTGATCTCTTCGCCTTCCAGAAATTTGTGCAGGATCTCGTCGTCGTTTTCCGCGATGCTCTCGACCAACTGCGCGTGGAATGCTTCCGCTTTCTTCTTCAACTCGGCGGGAATTTCTTCGGTGAGGTATTCCGCGCCGATGGTGTCGTCCGCCCACACGATCGCCTTCATGTTGATCAGGTCGACCACGCCCTTGAACTTATCTTCCTGGCCGATGGGAAATTGAATGGCGACGGGCTTGGCGCTGAGGCGCTTGCGGATGGTATCGACGGCGTGCTCGAAGTCGGCACCCATCTTATCGATTTTGTTGATGAAGCAGATTCTGGGAACGCCGTATTTGTCCGCCTGACGCCAGACTTTTTCCGACTGCGGCTGCACCCCGTGCACCGCGTCAAACACGGCGACAGCGCCGTCGAGCACGCGCAGCGAGCGTTCCACCTCGGCGGTAAAATCGACGTGGCCGGGCGTATCAATAATGTTGATGCGAATATCGCGCCAAGTACAGGTCGTGGCGGCCGACGTAATCGTGATGCCGCGCTCCTGCTCCTGCTCCATCCAGTCCATGGTGGCAGTGCCTTCGTGCACCTCTCCGATGCGGTGCGTCTTTCCCGTGTAAAACAGGATGCGCTCCGTCGTAGTGGTCTTACCGGCATCGATGTGGGCCATGATGCCGATGTTCCTGCAGCGTTCTAATGGGACTGTTCTGGGCACGACTTTCTAACTCTTTCTGGGCTCCGAAATCAGCTGTCAGCTCTCAGCCTTCAGCTCTCAGCTAAAACTCTTTGTCATCCTGAGCGGCGTTCTTTGCCGCGAAGGATCTATGCAACTTCTTACTTACCACCTGTAATGCGCGAACGCCTTGTTGGCTTCCGCCATGCGGTGTACGTCTTCTTTCTTCTTGATGGCCGCGCCTTTACCGTTGGCGGCGTCCAGCAATTCGTTGCTGAGCTTGTCGATCATTCCTTTTTCGCCGCGCGACCGGGCGTAGGTAATCAGCCACCGAATCCCCAGCGACGTCCGGCGGTCGGCGTTGACTTCTACCGGAACCTGGTAGTTGGCGCCGCCCACGCGGCGGGTCTTCACTTCGAGCAGCGGCTTGGCGTTCTCGACGGCCTTCTTGAACAGCTTCAGAGCCTCGTCGCCGCCCTTCGACTCCAGGCGCGTCAAGGCTTCATAGAAGATGCCTTCGGCGGTGGAGCGCTTGCCCTGCCACATCATCGAGTTGATGAACTTCGTCACCAGATCCGAGCCGTAGACGGCATCGTTCGGAACGGTCCGCTTGGCGATATGTCCTTTACGAGGCATGTAAACTTTCAGCTCCTAAGCTCTTAGCTTTTGGCTTGAGCTTTGCCGGGTTCGCATTTCGCGCTCCCCCGGAAATTCATTGACCTATCGGCCAACGATCAACCACTTTTCCCTTTACGCTTTCTTCGGCCTCTTGGCGCCGTACTTCGAACGTCCCTGCATGCGGCCGGCGACGCCGACTGCGTCCAGCGTGCCGCGAATCACGTGATAACGCACGCCCGGCAGATCTTTCACGCGTCCCCCGCGGATCAGCACAATCGAGTGCTCCTGCAGGTTGTGGCCGACGCCGGGAATATAGGTGGTCACTTCAATGCCGTTGGTCAGCCGCACGCGCGCCACTTTCCGCAAAGCCGAGTTCGGCTTCTTAGGGGTCTGCGTGTACACGCGGGTGCAAACTCCGCGCTTCTGCGGACATCCCTGCAGCGCCGGGCTGGCCGTCTTGTAACGGGGCCGCTTGCGGCCGTCACGCACCAGTTGATTGAACGTAGGCACTCTTCACCACTCCTTAGCCGGGCACAGCCTCGCTTTCACGAAGGCAGCGCACAAGCTCATATCCTGCTTCCATCCTGCTATTCTTCAATCCGCTGATCTAGAACGCGCATCGCGGGCATGGCCGGCCCATAGCAAAACAAGGCCAACCATTACTTCTCGCCGCACAAAAATGCCGGAGAGATTCTGGATTCCCATTCAGACTTACGCTGCCGACGGTGGCACCCGGCCAAACTCCGGGGGCGCTCCGTTTCGTCAGCCTTCCCCTGCATATCCTTCCACAAAAGGGCGGAAGGCACCGCAGGAGCATTTCAGCGAGGAGAAAGCTCATCCGTGAATTGCGCGCACACAAAAGCGACAACGCACAGCCAGCCTGGGTGATCTCGCGGAACCCATCTACTATAGCAAGTGGATCCGAACATCGTCAACCCGTGTTTTTGCATCCCAGAAGTGGAGCACCCGAAGCGGAACATTTCCTGCACGATTCTTGAACTGGGAACTGCTAAGGAGATGGAATCCGCTCGCGGCGCTTGCCGATTCCGCGTTGAGCCTCTAGACTACAGGTTTCCCAATTCATTGGGTTTTGCAATTCATCCAGGTTTCGCGGTTGGTTGGGGTTTGCAATCGTTCCTGCAGTTCTGGTTCTCGTAGTTCTGGTTCTCGTAGTTCTGGTTCTCGCAACTCTAATTCTTACAACTCTGGAGTTCTTACAACTCTGGTTTTTTCAATTTGCAAGAGCGGCTCGTCCCTGGCGTGATGCAAGAGATCGTGGCTCCGGGCATCGTGGTTCAGGACATTGTGGCGCAGGGCATCGCGCCGCAGGGCGAGGAGAAAGGGTTCATGGGCAGGTCGAGGACGGGTCGTCTGGTGTGCGCGGTAGCGTTGTGCGGTGTGAGCGTGGGATTGCTGTCCGTTCTCGGGGGCTGCGGCGGACACTCGTCCCCCTCCAGGTCCGCATTCCCGGCGAGGATCGCTCTTAACCCCGGGGGCACCACTTCCCTGCAACTGGGCAGCACGCTCAGGTTTTCCGCCAGCGCCACGAACAGCGCCAATGCCAGCCTCAACGTGCCGATAACTTTCCAGTCGAGTGACACCAGCCTGCTCAACTTCGCTCCCGGCGGAACGGCCTGCGCCGGCGTGTGGAGCACCACCTTCACGGTCTGCGTTCCCGGCCCCTCGGGCGTGGTTCAAGTCACGGCCACGGCGGACGGAGTAGTGAGTTCGCCCACTCTGGTCTTTGTCCACCCGCCGATCGACAATATCGTGGTAAACCAGGTGCCGCCCTCCCCGCCCTACACCAACCCGGTGCCGTGTCTTTCGCAGGGTCAGACCATCACGCTGCAGGCCACGGCTTACAGCCAGGGGGTTGACGTTACTTCTTCAGTGGGTCAGTTCAGTTTTTCCGCGGTCAGCCCGAGCGTAGTCACCATCACCCCCATCATCACGTCTTCCTATAATGTGGTCACCAACCAAGCGACCGCCACGGCGGCCGCACCCGGCTTCAGCCAGGTTTTCGCCTCGGCCAGCGGCGTTACCAGCACCCCGTTTCAGCAGTTCAACAATAACGGTCCGGCCTGGGACTTTTTTGAGACCTGCCCGGTGCAGCAGATCGTGCTGCAGCTGGGAGCAGCGGGTTCCCAGAAAAGCGGCGTTACCACTTTCGTCTCCAGCAAGGGAACGACCCAAACGGTTAACGCGACGGTCTACGACGTTCTGGGAAACCTCATGGAAAAGCCGCCCTTGACCTGGAGCGCGACCGAGCCCGGCGCCGTTTCCGTGCCGGCGACTTGTACAGACCAGCTCACCTGCGCCGCGTCTACTGCCGGCCCGGGCGCTGGGATTGTCACCGCTTCCTGCACTCCGCCCAGCTGCAATATTGGATTCCCGCTGGTCCCGGCAAACCTGCCGCCGAGCACCGCCGCGCTGTACACTCCGGTCCCCGTGTACGCCGCCACGGCGATTTCCGGCGTGGTCACCGGAACGCCCACCACCACCGGAGTGATCAGTTCCAGCCTGGATTGCGTTACCAATTTCGATTGTTCCGTTTCCCTCTACGACGTGTCGACCGCCACCAATGTCCCGGGCAATCCAGTCGGCATACCGACGCCGCCCAATTCTCTGCTCTTCGACGCCGCCGGCGATAAGGCTTATGTGGGAAGCAATTTTGGCGTGTTTACTATCAACCCGGCCAATATCGGCAGTGCCAGCAATCCCTTCGGCGGGCTCGGAACTTTCACGGGGAAGGTATTGGCGGTTTCGTCCAACGGCCAGCTCGCGGTTTTTTCCGACACCGTCCATATTCCGAACCAGGTTTACATCACCAACTCCGCCAACGCCTCTTCTCCCGCCCTCAGCAGTTTTACGATTTCCGGCGCCGTTGCCGCCGGCTTTTCGCCCGACGCCTTAAAGGCCTATATTCTGGCGTGCGTTCCCGGCGCCGTGCCCTGCAGCAGCGCCACCGGGAATACTATTTTCGTCTACTCCCCGCTACAGTCCATGCAGACTATTCCGTTGACCGCACCCGCCAGCGCGGTCACGTTTTCCTCCAGCGGAGCCTTCGCCTTCGTTACCGGCGGCAGCGCGGCCTCGTCGGTGACGACGTTTAACACTTGCAACAACGCGCTCGCCACGGATCCCACACTCAACCCGCCCGGCCCACTTGTCATCAACCTGCAGGCGCTGCCTGTATTTCTGCGCGTGCTGCCCGCGGCTAGCGCCCCACCGCCGGTGGTAAACGCGCTGCTCACCTCCGACTTGAATGCCGTCGGACTGGACGTGCTCGTCGCTCTCGACAACACCGGCATCGACCTGATCGCAACCGACACAAGCGTGCCCGGTTTCGGTTATCCGCCGACTCCGACCCCGCCTTGCTCGCAGCTCATTGCCATCGCGACGAACCCTCCCATCGCGACGAACCCTACGAACCCCGTGCCTTTCCCTCCGGTGCACTTTAATTTCGGGGTGGGCACATTTAATCCCATCAGCTTTTTCGTTTCCCCCGACGGTACCCGAGCCTACGTAGTCACCACCAACTTCAGCAGCATTCTGGTTTTCGATTTCAACACCGGATCGCTGAGCGGCAGCATTCCGCTCGCGGACAATGCGATTCCCGTCAGCGCGTCCTTCACCGAGGATGGAACTTTGATCTACGTTGCCGCCAACGATGGCACCCTGCACGAAATAAACACAATATCCGCCACGGACGTGCAGGAGATTTCTTTCCCGGATCTGCCCAACGTGAACAATCCCTTCTGCGGATTTGGAGCCACCACGATTGCCTGCACGTTGGATTTGGTGGGAGTGAAGCCGTAGCAAATAACGTAAATCTCGCGTAGTCCGGGCCAAAAGAATCCTACGCAGGTTTTTCGAGTTCCTTGCCAATGCTATCCAGCACGCCATTCAGGAAATGCACGGATTCCGGCGTGGAAAATTTGCGCGCGATCTCCAGCGCTTCGTTGATCACCACGGCTCGCGGAGTTTCCCGGTAGGCCAGCAACTCCGCCACCGCGGCCCGCAAGAGATTGCGGTCGACCGCGGCCATGCGTTCCATCCGCCAGTGCTCGGCATGGCGCTCGATGAGGCCATCGATTTCTCCGCCGCGGTCGGTGGCCACGCGGAAAAGATCGTCGGCAAATCCACGCACGTCAGCACCGGTACCGTCATGCTCGCCCCAGAAGGTGCGGCGCACGTGGTCGGCATCCTGCTTTCCCATGTCCGCCTGGAAAAGCATCTGCAACGCCATTTCACGGGATTTTCTGCGAGTGCCCATAAGAGCTGTCAGCCATCGGCTTTCAGCCGTCAGCTTGAGTCTACTAGAGGATGCAGTCAGGGATGAGGCTGATACGCAGCGAATGGCAAAGGAAGCTCAGTTCTTGCGTTTGCGAAAATCTAACTTTCGCTTCTTTCTCTTGGTTTTGCCTTTGCTGACAGCTGATAGCTGATAGCTGATAGCTTGCTTCAGCGCCGCCATCTCCACCGCCGCCAGCGCCGCCTCAAATCCCTTATTCCCCATCTTCAGCCCGGCGCGATCGATGGCCTGCTCGAGCGTGTCGCAGGTAAGCACGCCGAAGGCATGTGGCACGCCAGTCTCCTGTGCCGACTGCCCGATGCCGCGCGTGACTTCATGCACGATCACGTCATAGTGCGCCGTATCTCCGCGCAGCAAGCAACCCAGGCAGATGATGGCATGATATTTTTCGGTCTCCGCCAGAGTCCGCGCCGCGGAAGGAATTTCGAACGCTCCGGGCACGCGCACAATTTCGATGTCTTGCTTCTTCGCTCCGCAGCGCACCAGCCCGTCATACGCGCTCTGCAAAAGCCGCTCCGTGATGAAGGCATTGAACCGTGCGACCACAATGGCGAATCGTTTTTCGGCGGCATTCAACTCGCCTTCCACCGCGCGCAGCTTGGGTTGGGCAGAAAGCTCTCCGCGATGACTGTTGCTGTCTTTCTTATTCACCATTTCACGCTGTCATCCTGAGCGAAGCGAAGGACCTATGTAACCAGCCTGCAGCTCCACTACCGCACTCATCTCACGCCGGCGAAAGCAAGCTGACCATGAAAAAATGATCCGCGAAAATCCGCGGCTGAGAAGTTATTTGCCTTTGAACTGTGCAGGACGCTTTTCCAGAAACGCCGATGTCCCTTCCTTCTTGTCTTCCGTGGCGCAGGAAATCGCGAACAGCACGGCCTCCAGATAAAGCCCTTCGGCCAACGTCATCTCCATCCCTTTATTGACGGCCTCCATGGCATACTGCACGGCCAGCGGCGCGTTGGCGATAATCTTTGCGGCAATCGCCTCCGCCCGCGGAATCAGATCTGCCGGCGCAGTGACTTCATTCACCAGCCCGATGCGATGCGCCTCCTGCGCGGAGATCATCTCGCCCGTAAGGATGTGCTGCATGGCCCGACCCTTGCCCACCAGCCGCGGCAGCCGCTGCGAACCACCGTAGCCGGGAATAATCCCCAGCTTCACTTCCGGCTGCCCGAGCTTCGCATTCTCGCTGGCGAGGCGCATGGTGCAAGCCATTGCAATCTCGCATCCGCCACCCAGAGCGAATCCATTAATGCATGCGATCACCGGTTTACCAAGATTCTCAATCAGGTTGAGAACGTTCTGTCCGCGATGGGTGTACTCCTTGCCGGTCACGGCATCCTGCTTGGCCAACTCGCTGATGTCGGCGCCGGCAATGAACGCCTTCTCGCCCGCGCCAGTGAAGATCACCACGCGGATTGCGGCGTCGTTCTTGATGTCATGAAACGCCGCGCGTAATTCCTCCATGGTGGCCATGTTGAGCGCGTTGAGCACCTTGGGCCGGTTGACAGTGACGTAAGCGATGGAGTTTTTCTTTTCGAGAAGAATGTTTTCAAAGTTCATAAAGTCAATCTCACCGTGGATTCGCGCGAATCAACAATGCTCTGTCATCCTGAGCGAGGATTGATCTCTGCGCTCAAGCGCAGAGATCAACCGCAGTCGAACGACCCCGCGCCCTTTGAAATCAGCAACGGCCCAAAAAGGAGTTCTCTCGCCGCACGCTCGTGAAAACGCCTTGCGACGCCCGCCGTCGTACACGCTGAAAGGGATCCTTCGACTCCGCAAGAACTTCGCTTCGCGAACTTCTTACTCCGCTCAGGATGACAGAACGTTACAGCTTGTTAGCCCGCGGCCTCTCCGGGTCCGCATAATCATAAAACCCTTTGCCCGACTTCCGCCCATACCAGCCCGCCATCACCAGCCGCTTCAGCAGTGGAGGCGACGCAAACCGGTGCTCCTTGAACTCGTCAAACATCACATGCGTGATGTAGTAAGTCGTGTCGAGGCCGACGAAATCGAGCAAGGTAAACGGTCCCATGGGATACCCGCATCCCAGCTTCATCGCGTTGTCAATATCCTCGATCGACCCCACGCCCTCTTCATACGCACGAATGGCATCGAGCAAATACGGCACCAGCAGCCGGTTTACGATGAACCCCGTCTTGTCCGAAGTGCGCACCGGAACCTTACCCAGCTTTTTCCCGAACTCGTACGCCGTCTCATAAACATCGTCGGCTGTGGCAATCGTCCGCACCACCTCCACTAACTTCATCAGCGGCACCGGATTAAAAAAGTGCAGCCCGATAAACCGCTCGGGCCGCTTCACCGCGGTCAGGAGCTCGGTCACCGAAATGGAAGAAGTATTCGAAGCGAAAATCGCGTCTTTCTTCACGATGCCATCAATCGACGCATACATCTTCTTCTTCTCGTCGACATTCTCGATGATGGCCTCAATCACAATGTCGCAATCCGCCAGGTCGGATTTGCTGGTCGTCCCCCGCAGCCGCGCGCGAATCGCGTCTTTCTGCTGCGCCGTGATTCCACCCTTCTCCACCGGACGCTCGGCAAATTTCGCCAAAGATTTCCCAATCCCGGCGAAGCCTTTGTCGAGAAACTTCTGCTCGACTTCCAGCACAGTGACGTCGAATCCAGCCGTCGCGCAGACCTGCGCAATGCCGGAACCCATCAGACCGCAACCGAGAACTCCAACCTTCTTAATTTCCATAAACACCTTCCGGTGACA
Organism: uncultured Acidobacteriaceae bacterium; assembly: GCA_963719575.1. Classification (GTDB taxonomy): domain Bacteria; phylum Acidobacteriota; class Terriglobia; order Terriglobales; family Acidobacteriaceae; genus Sulfotelmatobacter. The sequence continues at coordinate 374,271 of CAVRCN010000007.1, read as the reverse complement.
CGAAACATAGGGACTATTGCGAGCTATGGACGACAATCTCCACTGGGATTCCACGTTGCGGCGATTTCGCGAACCAAATCCACAAAATCACTAGCCATCGTTTTCGCACCTGCGCCGATCAAGTCAAAGTTGACAATGACCAGCCGATAGGGAACCTCCACCTCGTTAATCTGACCGTTCGCGATGCTGTCATTCAGGGCATCGAAATTTCTCCCGTGCCAAGATGGCGCACCCACGACGCTGAAGAACGCGTCATAAACGTCGTCCTTGCTGTTCCAGATCGCTGCATCCATAGTCAACTCCATCATGAGATCGTCACCGCATCGACTTTCTCTGCGTTCCCCTGTGCCCTCTGTGGTTAAGACTTTCAGCTCATGCTCTCCACCACCATCGCAATCCCCTGCCCGCCGCCAATGCAGGCCGACGCCAGTCCATACTTCTTCTTCCGCCGGCGTAGCTCGTACAGCAGCGTGATCACCAGCCGCGTCCCGGTCGCGCCCAGCGGATGCCCCAGCGCTATCGCTCCGCCGTTGACGTTTACTTTTTCGCGATCTAATCCCAACTCTTTCTCGACCGCCAGATACTGCGCCGCGAACGCCTCATTCACTTCAATCAAATCGATGTAGTCCAAATTCAAACCGGCCTTCTGCAGCGCGATCTTCGTCGCAGGCACCGGACCGCGCCCCATCACGTTCGGCTCAACACCGGCAATGCCCCAGCTCACAATCCGCCCCAGCGGACTCATGTTGCGCTTGCGCACTTCGTCCAACGACATCACGACGACCGCCGCCGCACCATCCACAATGCCGCTCGCGTTTCCCGCCGTCACCGTTCCGCCCCAAAACGCCGCCTTCAGCTTCGCCAGGCCTTCGATTGTGGTCTGCGGACGCCGGTGATCATCTTCCGTCAGTGATTCTCCCGTAGCCTCGCCCTTCGCATTTCGCAGCGGCACCGGAACCAACTCTTCCTGAATGCGCCCTTCTTTATAAGCCGCGTCGGCCTTTTGCTGCGAGCGCAAGGCAAACCCGTCCTGCATCTCGCGCGTAATGCCGTGTTCCAAACCGTACAGCTGCGCCGTATTCGCCATGTACAATCCGCAATACGTATCGAGCAACGCCACCATCAGCGAATCTTCCAGCTTCCCGCCCGGAGTCAGCGTAAATCCATCGCGGCCGCGAATCACAAACGGAGCCTGCGACATGGCCTCCATCCCGCCGGCCAGAACAATCTTCGCCTCATCCGTCTGAATCATCTGCGCCGCCGAAACGATCGCCTGCATGCCCGAACCACACAGCCGGTTCACGGTTAGCGCCGGAGTCTCAATCGGCAGGCCCGCCCGCAACCCCACGTGCCGCGCGCCATAAAGCGCGTCGCCGGAAGTTTGCTGGGCGTTGCCAAAAACCGCGTGGTCGAATTCTTTCGCGTCGATTCCCGACCGCTCGATCGCACTCCTGCCCGCGATCGCCCCCAATTCCTGCGCGGTAAAATCCTTCAACTTTCCGCAATAGCGGCCAAAGGGCGTGCGCGCCCCGCTGACAATGGCGATGTCTCCCGGTTTCAACATTGATTTTCCTGACGGATCTCTGACCAGAATAGATCAGAGTCACTAAAGCTAAACTAGCTAGTCTAGCAGCGCGCGAGAGGACTTTGCCACCACGAGAGCTGCGACGCGTTGGGTCATTTCGGCTGACGAGTGGCTTGCCTCGGAAGTAACTCGCCGATATCGTTGTTTACAGTGGCGTTACCGTCGGCCGAGGAGAAATCAGATGGAACAGCGCCTGAGCATCATCACACTGGGCGTGGCGGATCTGAAGCGCAGTCAGGAATTCTACGAGCGCCTGGGATGGCGCCGGTCCATGGCGAAGTCAGAGGGAATCGTATTCTTTCAGGCCGGAGGAATGGCCCTGGCCCTATACCCGCGGCCCGATCTTGCCAAGGACGCGAATGTTGCTGCCGACGGCCACGGCTTCAACGGAATGTCGCTGGCCTACAACACCCGCAATCGCGGGGAAGTGGACTCCGTGCTCGCAGAGGCTGTTGCAGCCGGGGCAAAGCTCGTCAAGCCCGCGCAGGAAGCCTTCTGGGGCGGATATTCAGGGTATTTTTCCGATCAGGACGGATTTCTGTGGGAGGTTGCCTGGAATCCATTTTTCGCGATTGCGGAGGATGGAAGTATTCGAATTCCAGACTAGCAAGTGACTTCCGCTTACGCGACCGCGCCCGCGGCCAGGGCCGCCGACAGCGCCACAACTTTCCCCGGCCCCTGCGCCAGAGACTGGGCCAGCGCATGCTCCGCGCGGTTGATCACTTCGGTCACGATATCCACCGGATCGTAATCCTGCTTGACCACAGCTTCGGCCAGCCCCGCCGAAAACTGCGCGAGGTGACCTTTTTCTGCCCCGTTCTTCGCGGGCAGACGCACTTCAGAAATGATCTTACGCAGTTTCTCAACCGCCAGTGTCGCTTCCTTGGTGGCCGTGTCTCCCAGAATGATGGCAACCGTGGTGGTGTCGTAGCGGAAGGCCAAATCGTTCGAGCGGATGTTCGCCGCAAAGAGCTGCCCGATTTTTCCCAGCACACTCTCTATTTCAGCTTCGCCGTATTCCTTCACCATGGCGGCGCTTCGGCCGAACTGCAACAGCAGCAGCGAAAGCGGAGCCGAGTTTTGAATCGCGCGCTTGCTCTCCGCCAGCAGCAGGTCAATGTAGGACGCGCGTTTCAGCAGCCCCGACTTTTCGTCGGTCACCGAAAGATTTTTCACCAGGCGTCGTAGCCCGGCGTTGTTCAACGCAATCACCATCTGGTCCGCCACCGTCTTCAGCACGACGACGTCAGACGGTTGCCAAACCCGGGGCCTGGAGTGCATCAGCAGCAGCACGCCCACCGGCTCTTCGCCGTCGGTCAAAGGAATCGCCAAGAGCGAAACCGCGCCGAGTTCGGTAATCCACTTCTGCGCCGTTTGCAACTGAGGTGCTTTCGCCGCATCCGGAGCGATCAACGCCTCCGGTCCCGGAGCCGATTCCTGCACACAGACAATCAGTTTCGCCAGCGTCGAAAGGCTCGCGGCCTTATGTCCCTCGGCGCAGAACTCTTCCAGCGCAGTCGGCGGCAGGCCGGGCTTGGCCATCGCCACCACGCACCGCGTGGTTTCCCAGTGACTTCCAATTTCCTTCACTGCCGTGGTAAGCACAGCTTTCGCAGTTCCCTGGTGATACAGCTTGCGCGTAATTTCGGCCACGCGGGTAAAGCTGCGAACATCGGCCGCCGGATCAGCCACCGGAGCCGCGGGTGCAGCCGCAGGCGTGATGCCCGGCACCGGAGCCGGAGCTGGCGGCAACGGCGCCGACCCCGCATAACGCGGCGTGATCCCCGCTGCCAGATACAGCCGCTGCAAGTCTTCGTTGCGTTCTTCTTCGCGCGGAAACATTTCCTGAATGCGTTGCAATCGCTCCACCGCCTTGTTGCGCATGCCGTACTGCACAAGAATTTCCGCCTGTAGCATTAAATCCTGCAGCGTGGACGCTCCCAGCGTCGGCGCTTCCTGGTGCGACGGCTCCTCGGCCGCTTTGGTCATCGGCGAAAAGCGCGACGCGATCAGCTTGAAGCGGGCATCGTCCACTTTGCCCTTCAGCATGTCGAGCCGCTTCAGGTGCCCGGCCTCATACGGATCCACTTCCGCCGAGCGGTCCAGGCATTCCGCAGCCTTGGCATACTCGCCGGTACTGCAGTAGAGATCAAACAATTTCAGCAGCGTCAGGCAATATTCGTTCTCGCGGTTCGACGCGTTATAAAGTTCGCTGAGGAACTCCAGCATCTGCGACGACGCGCGATGCCCCGCCGTAATGTCCTGCATGATGGCGATGAACTGCCGCCGCTCGCCCCGCCGCCGCTGAAACTGTTCCAGCTTCCGGGCCAGGGCCACCGCCGCATCGTCCTGGTTGACGTCGAGAAATTGTCCGATCAGCCCGATCACCTGCTGCACCCGCGCCGGATTCTGCTCAAACATTTGCCAGACCAGCGGCTCGGCCTCGGCAAACCGCCCCGCCGCGACCAGCGCTTCGGTGTAAACATCCCGCAATTCAGGAGTGGTCTGGCCCGAGTTGACCTGCGGCTCGAGAATAAAAATCGCCGCGCCCGCTTGCCCCTGCGCCAGTTGGCTTTTTCCGTAGGCCAGCGCGATTCCCTGATCGGAAGAATCTTCCTGATAGGCGCGTTCATACCACGCCGAACTCTCTTCACCGGCTTCCGCCGCCAGTTGCGCCACACGATGGAACGCCGCCGCCGCCACTTTCCGGTTGCCGAGTTCCGAAGAAAGCTCGGCGAAGCGCTGGAAGTTCGCCATGGTCTGCTCCAGCGCCACAACCCGCTCCAGCAGCGTAGCCGCATCTTTCTTATTGTCGAGCTTCATCAGATCGGCGAAGGCAGCCTCGTAGGTCACAACCGCCAGCTTGCGGTTCGACCCTTCCAGCAGCTGTCCAAAACGATATTTTTGCTGCCAGGTCGGGCTCCCATGCCGAGCCAGTTTCTTGTAGGTGAGGCTGGCGCGGGTGGCGTCGCCGGCGGAAACTTGCCGCTCAAACAAGTCTCCCAGCAACTGCACCGCTTCCTTATTCCGGCTCAGCGACAGGCACAGATCGGCCGACAACTGCCGCACCACATCGTTTTCCGGATCGTCTTTCAGGACCAGCAAATACTCTTCCAGCGCCTCGGCGGTTTTCCCCTTCTGCAGGAGCTTCTCCGCACGCTCTACCCGCCGTGCAATCTCAACTCGGTCCGGTCGTCTGGTGGTTTCTGCCATGTGCGGATACTGGGTAACGTGTAAAGCCAACGTGCAACAGCCAACGGGCGGAGTAACCCTGCTCCGATTCTAGGAGCCAGCCCAAACCGCAGCAATGCGGGAACGCCCCCTCGCGATTACGAAGGTCACCCCCCCGCACGGAGAGCAATCTAATCCTGTGAGCGTTGTCATTCCGACCAGAGCGCAGCGCAGGGGAGGAATCTGCTGTCTGCCAGCAGCGCCACCGCGCTCGTCTCGAGGCAAAGGCCTATCGGGGTTTCGAGCGTAAAACGGCCTGGTTTCGCCAACTTGCCCTGCCGGTCTTCTCCATGCCTAAGGCAAAGTGGGCCTAAGGCATACCGTCCATCAGAACTCACATTCCGCAACCAGCTTCAGAAGCCGAAGAAGTGTCTCGCGCTCCTCCGATGTCATTTGCCGCCGGACACTCTCATCGGCGGTCACCCGAGCTTTGATGAGCCGTTCTCGGTACTTCCTTCCTTTGGCCGTCAGCTGGACTCGAATTGCTCGGCCCGATTTTTCCCTGTGCTCCGACACGAGTCCTTCCCTGGCCAGTGTCTTGATAGCCCGGTGCACCACGGTCCGGTCAATACCCAGGAGCGTGGCGATCTGGTTCTGATTCAGCGTCGTTCCGCCACGCAATGTCGACAGGATAAAGCCACGGGTCGCCGAGCACTGGGTTTTTCGCTCCAGTCTCTTTCCCACCGAGAAATACGCCGCTGCGATATTGGCGAGTACCGAGTCTTTCAGAATGTCATCGGGAATCTCTTTCCTGGGGAGGATATTCATAGGATGGTCACCGTGGCCTCGAGAGGTCTTCGCCACTGCGGTGGCTCATTATAGGCACGCGATTTCTTCCCGATCGCAATCACCATCACAATCTCGTGGTGCCGGCCAGACAATCTCAGATATCGAGAGAGCCTGCGGCCGTCAAAGCCTTCCATCGGACAGGTATTCATTCCCAGCGCTTCGGCAGCGATCATCAGATTCTGGCAAGCTAACGATGTACTCTTCGTCGCCCACTTGAACAAGTCCTGCCGGGAGAGCGGCGGCATCCCGATCACCATCCGCAGATTCAGCACTCGGAACAAGGCCCGTTTGATCGCGGCAAACATTCCGAATGGCCCCGGCATGAACAGGATCCGCCCGATCTTTGCTTTCCGCTCAAAGTCGCGGAGTTTTGCTTCGGTGAAGTTGCTACTTCGCATCCACTCCAGCTGGCCTTGCGCCGTGGTCGACAGCGATCCCAGGTCGGCAACCGCCACCACTAATGCGGAGGCGGTTTCCGCGGGCTTCTGTCCCAGGCACAGTTTCGCCACCGCGGCCTTCCTGGCCCCGGACCCCACCCAATAAAACTTGTAAGGCTGGCTGTTAAAGCTGGAGGGAGCATGGCGGGCGGCATTGAGAATTTGCTCGCGCAGTCCTTCGGAAATTTCAACCGGTTCAAACACCTTCACCGCTCGCCTTTGGAAAATCGCATCCAGGGTTTGGTTCATGGCTCACCCCCTCCATGTTGCTATTACAACATAGAAATGTTGCTATTGCAACATGCATCGCTGGAGGCCAGCCATAAAGCCTCTATCAAGTGGCGATAAGTCGCCACCACGCTCATTGACCTTGGTCCCTCTGGGGTAAAATACAGCCGCGGAATAAAGTGTCGTGCGAAGTGTTTCAGGACCTCAAATACACTCTTCGGCATTGGGCCGGCCGCCCTTGGCACACAGCATTCGCCATCGCCGCCCTCGCCATCGGCATTGGCGCAAACACCGGTGTGTTCAGCGTGGTCAACGCATTGCTGCTGCGCTCGCTTCCGTTTCGCGAACCGGACCGTCTGGCTCTTCTGCACGAATTCATTCCGCCCCACGATAGCGCGAAGCAGTTTCACGATTGGCGGCAGCACAGCGCCTACCTCGCCGATGCCGCGCTTTTCGAGGAATTCGATGCGAACCTGGGTAGCGTTGAGCAGGGAGGAATGCGTGTCGGGAGCCGCGTACACCTCGCTCAGACATCGTGGAATTTCTTCTCGTTGCTGGGCGCGCAGCCAGTGCTGGGAAGTGGATTCGCCGCCGATGAAGATATCGACGGAACCGGCTGGGGATTGCCCGGACCGAACGCCGTGGCGGTGATCAGTTACGGGCTCTGGCAGCAATTTTTCGCAGGCGACCGGAAAGTTCTGGGCTCCACGATTCGACTCGACGGCAACGCGCTTACCATCGTTGGCGTCGCGCCTCCGGGTTTCGATTACCCGGGCAAAGCCGTTCTCTGGAAGCCGGCCGCCTTCAGTCCCGGCAACAACGGCTGGGGAACTGTCGCGCGTCTGAAACCGGGCATCTCATGGCCGCAGGCACGTGCTGCGTTCGCCGTGGAGGTCGCCCGCCTGGCGCCGAATCCGGGAGGAATCGACGGCTCCCAGCCGCGTCCGGGCATCACCTCACTGCAGGACGGACTTGCCGGCCCCGTGAAGAACGCTTCCTTGATGTTCATGGGCGCAGTGGTGTTGGTCCTGCTGATTGCATGCACGAATGTTGCGAATCTCCTGCTAGCCCGCACCACCGACCGCGCCGCGGAACTCTCCATCCGCTCCGCCCTCGGCGCAAGCCGCGCTCGCCTGATGCGACAGCTGCTCACCGAGTGCTTGCTTCTCTCGTTCGTTGCCACTCTGGCCGGGTTGCTGATCGCATTTTGGATTACGTCGTTCGCAGCGAAAATTGAGCCCCCACCACTCGGCGCACAATCCTATTCAATCTTCGACGGACGCGTACTCGCCTTTACCCTGATTGTGTCCGTACTTACCACTTTGGCGTTAGGCGTCTTGCCCTCGCTCGTCTTGCCTTCGCTGTATGCAGGCCGCCTCCACGCTCTCGGTTCGCGGAGCTTCACCACGATCCGCGGCTCGCGTCTGGTTCGCCAAAGCCTGGTAGCCGCGCAGGTCATGCTCACCATGATTCTTCTCGCCTCATCAGTTTGCCTGGGACGCGCGTTCGTCCACTTGATGCGAATCGACCGCGGCTACGATGTGAACCAAGTCGTGACTGTAGCCGTCTCCCTTGACGGCACGACCCACCAACTGGATAAGCAGCAGCTCCCGTATTTTGAAGAGGTGCTGGACCGCGTCCGCAGGCTCCCTGGAGTTCGCTCCGCCAGTGAAACAGATTTCCTTCCACTCTACGCTTCGGCATTTGTCGGCGGACCATTCGGATTGGATGGACGCCCGGCAAAACTCAATTCCACTCTCGTCCCGGTTTTGTCAGGATACTTCCAGACCATGGGCGGACGGATTCTCTACGGCCGCGAATTCACAGATGCCGAAGTTCGTTCCGGCGCGAAAGTCGCCGTCGTCAACGAGCGGTTCGCCGTCGGATTCGGCGCGCCCCAGGACGCCCTCAATCATCAGCTCACGATCGAAGGAGACGCTCCGCGGAAAATTGTTGGCGTGGTAAAAGGAATGAACTACGAAACCGATCCCACACTTGCCGACAGCAATCAAGTCTTCCTACCGTCGGAAACCCCCGGCAGCTTCTTCTCAACGTTCGTGGTGCGCGTGGACGGCCGCGCCGAAGATCACCTGGCTGAAATCCGCGACACCATCCAGTCCGTAGACCCGCAAGTTCCTGTATTCAGCGTGAAGACGATGCAGCAGCGGCTGGATGAAGTCTTCGCCGCGCCAAAGTTTTACCGAACCGCTGTGTGGATTTTCGCCGGATTCGCCGTGCTCCTGGCAGTGATCGGCATCTACGGCATCGTTTCCTACGCCGTCATCCAAAGGACTCAGGAAATGGGCGTGCGCATGGCTCTCGGCACCACTCCTGCACGCCTCAGGGGCATGCTCTTGCGGCAGGGCTTGCTGATGATCGCAGCCGGAGCCCTCCCCGGAATCGCCGGGGCCCAACTCACCGGCCGCTTTCTCGAAACTCTGATGGAAGGTGCAAAGCCCATCGGCCTGGCAGCATCCTCGGGCCTAGTCATACTCTTCGCTCTCGTAGCATCGGCGAGCATCTGGTCCGCCACGCGCCGCATCGCCGGTCTCGACATCATTGCCATCCTGCGCAGCGAGTAGTCCGGCGAAATGGCCGGTAACCTTGAAGCCGGACGGATGAACTCATTTCACGCTGGGAGCAAGCCGAGCGATAGGTGTATGATCGGGCCGTTTTCGAGGCCGAAAGGAACTTCCCATGCGCCACGCTCGTCTAAAAGCAGTTGCCGCTCTTCTTCTAATCCTGAGTAGCTACGGCATCAGCCAAACGCCGCAGCCGGAGAATCATCCTCTGGTAGTGCTGCGTGCGGCAAAGTTACTGGACGTCAAAAACGGCAAATCAGTGATGAATCCCGTTGTCGTAATTGACGGAACGCGCATTAAAGAAGTGGGCGCGGGCATTCCGATCCCGGCCGGTGCGCAGGTAATTGATCTGGGCAAGGCGACGCTGATGCCGGGCCTCGTGGATGCCCACACCCATCTGCTGCAGAACTACGACTTCGCCTACGGCGGCGACGACAACAATATGATCCTCACCGTCGCGCAGATGAGTCCAGCCGAGCGCGCGTTGCTGGGAGCGAAAATGGGCCGCGAGGACCTGGAGGCGGGCATCACCACGGTGCGCGACGTTGGCAATTCCGGGATCAATGGCGACGTTGCGTTACGGGACGCAATCAATAAGGGCTGGGTCAGTGGGCCGCATATTGTGGCGTCAACGCGTGCGTTATCGGCGCCGGGCGGCCAATTCGGACAACTGCAGCACGATGCCGAACGGTTAGTGGAGCAGGAGTACGCCCCGTTGCTACCGTGGACGAGGCGCGGCGGGCGGTGCAGCAGGCTTTTTTCGACGGAGCCGATTGCATCAAGGTGATCGTGAACACGGGCCCGCGCGTGGTTTCCCTGGAAGAGATGAAGACCATTGTCGAGGAGGCACACCGCGTGCACAGAAAAGTTGCTGCTCACGCGATTGGAAACGATGCCACCCGCATTGCAGCCGAAGCCGGAGTCGATTCGATCGAGCATGCTTACACAGTGCCCGATGACGTACTGCAAATGATGGCGGCCAAGAAAATCTTTCTGGTTCCGACCGACTATCCTGCGGAGTTTTACATGTCTTTTATTTCAGCGACTGCCACTGCCGACGAACGCAAGGACAGTGAAGCCAGGTTTAACAGGTTTGCCCAGGGGAATCACGACCGCCTTCGGCGCGCCATCGCGGCCGGCGTCCGCATCGCCGCCGGCTCCGACGAATATTACCAGGCAGGGAAACGCACCCGCGGAGAAAGCAGCAAGCTCATCTATCAGGCGTATAGCGAATCCGGCATGACCCCGTGGCAGATCATCCAGGCGGCAACGGCGAATGGCGCGGAGTTGCTGGGCTGGCAGGATCGCGTCGGCTCGATCGAGCCCGGCAAGTTCGCCGACATTGTCGCCACCCTCGGAGACCCAGCCGAGGACATCACCGAATTGCAGAAGGTGAAGTTCGTGATGAAAAGCGGAGCAGTGGTGCGCAATGATTTGAATCGGCAGGAACCAGGGCGGTAATCCGGTGGCGACCTTTCCCCGAGCCGGGGAGCATCTGGTCCGCCACTTGCCGCATCGCCAGTCTCGACATCATTGCCATCCTGCGCAACGAGTAGCCGGTGTTGGCAATGCTTCTCAAAAGATGACCGTGAACAACGCCATCCCGGTGACGCCGCCGGACCCCGCCGGCGCTCCCGGAAGGCCACCTTTTAGCGATACCCCGAAGCTGATGTCTCCAGGGCGCTGCGCCGCGATCTTCCCGGCCGCATCGATGGCATCTTTAATCGGGGCCAGGTACGGAGTAAATGTCTGCACGGTTTTTCCTGGATTGGTGAAGTCGACCTTGTTCGCATTCGACAGAACGCCACGGATCGCGCTCTCCCCTTGCTGGAACACGTTCGCGACGTTGGAGAGGTTGGGCGACTGGCGGCCGATGGTAAAAGTCATGGACCAGTTCTGATTGGCAGGATCGATCTTGGCGGCGAACGACATGCCCGAAACGGCGGTCTTTAACTCGAGCGAGCGATTCCAGCCCGCCGTGGCTGTTATCTTCGCATCACCCTTGCCCGCGGTGACGGTCGCCCCACTGACCGAGATGCCTGCGCTCACTCCGTCTCCCACCCACTTGAGTTCCGTGGGAATGGAGCCGAGCGTTTTCATGAGCTCCTTTAAGCGATCCAGTATCTCTGGGTCGCCAGCCCTCACGGGAGCGGCGCCGGAGTTCGCCGGAACCGCAGAACCAGGAGTGCCCTGCCAGTTCACCGGTAGGAAGCTGTGAGTCTCGGCCCACTTATGGATTTCCCAGGCGATGTCGCCGTTATCCATGTCCTTTAGTTGGTAACCTAATTCCAGACGCGCCATCAAAATGATGTCGCGCTCCGGGCGCATCCGCAGGCTATCGGTATTGTCCAACAGCCAATCCCGAAGTATTTCCGCGGGAGTAATCCGCATCCGCAATGAGTCGTTGCCCATAACTAATTCCTCCCTCCGCCGCCGCCACGGTCTTACCGTTGGCCGTACCAGCGCCCCAAGACTATCCCGTTCTCGCCACACACTAAACAGCAGCCCCTTGGCTTCGGAAGGCGAGATTAAGTTCGGTGGAATTATCCTCTCTTACGACTGTGGCGGCAAAGAAAAACGACGTGGAAGCAGGCTGGACATTCCCACGCGAGCAGCGGCCCGGCAAATCGGACACTTCCGGCGTCCGAGTGTGCTGCGGGTGCCCCAGGTCCCGCCGGTTTTGCGAGACCTGGGAAGATTCCGGATAAGCCAATCGGCCGCTCCTTCCCGATCGCCCGCGACTTGGGCGACCCAACCTTTTTTGCTATGGTGCTGCATGCCCTCGGAGCCTGCTTCGTCACAAATTCAAGACGCCCCACAAGCTCACGAAGACGGACTCCGCCACCAACTCACCTCCGGGCAAATGGCCATGATCGCCGTCGGCGGCTCCATCGGCACCGGCCTGCTGCTCGGCTCCGGCGCGGCCATGCAGATCGCCGGCCCGGCCGCCATCCTCAGTTTTCTCGCCGCCGCCTTCATCAGCTTCACCGTCGCCATGGCCCTCGGCGAGCTGGCCTGCGCCCATCCTGCCGCCGGATCGTTCGGCGTTTATGGCAGCCTCTACCTCGGCCCCTTCGCCGGCTTCATCGCCCGCGCCGGTTACTGGATGGGTATGGCCCTGAACATCGGCGCGGAGATGGTCGCCGCCGCCACCTACATGGCCTACTGGTTTCCTTCGGTGCGCGCTTATATCTGGATCCTGGTTTTCTCCGCGCTGCTGCTCGCGGTCAACCTGCGCAGCGTCGCCTCTTACGGACGCTTCGAGTTCTGGCTCTCCATGGTCAAGGTCGTCACCATCGTGGCCTTCATCGTGATCGGCGCGCTCCTATTATTCAGCGGCCACGTCGCCCCGCAATACCGCGCCCACGGCGGGTTGCTTCCCAACGGCCCGCTCTCCCCACTCATCGCTATGACCTTCGCCATCTACAGCTTCGGAGGAGTCGAGATGGTCGCGGTCACCACCGGCGAATCGAGCACGTCGAAAAACACTCCCCGCGCCGTCTGGCTCACATTCCTTATATTGACCTTCGTCTATGTTGGCGCCATGGTGGTTCTGCTCGGCGTCATGCCCTGGAACCACGCCGGAGTCGCCGAAAGTCCGTTCGTCGGCGTCTTCCGCATTGCCAAAATTCCCCGCGCTCCCGGCCTGATGAATTTCGTCGTCCTCTCCGCCGCGCTCTCCGGAGCCAACGCCGCACTCTACGTCGGCTCCCGCATGCTGTTCTCTCTGTCCCGCACGGGATGGGCCCCCACCCGCCTCGGCCGCGTGAACCACTCTGGCTCGCCGCAATTCGCCGTCGTGGCCTCCTCCTTCGGAATTCTCGTCGCGCTGGCCCTCGCGCTCTGGGCCCCGCAAAATGCCTTCCGCTACCTGATCGGCACCGCGTTCACCGGAATGATCCTCGCCTGGCTGGTCTCCCTCGCCGCCCACATCCGCTTTCGCCGCCGCCAATCCCCGCAACAACTCGCCGCCTTGCCTCTGCGTTCCCCGCTCGGCCAATGGGGATCACCACTCGGCTTCGCCCTGGTATCAATCGCCACCATCCAAACCTGGCTCTCGCCAATCATCAATCTGTGGAGCGGCCTCACCTGCCTCGCTCTCCTGATCGCAGCCTATCTCCTGGTTAAGTCGCACCAGAAAGGCTTGACTTAGGTACTCCAGGGTGCCCCATGTCTCGCCGGTTTTGCGAGACATGGGGAATCTCCCCACCCCCCTGGAACACCCCGAAAACAGCCTCTTCCCGCGATTTTCTTGTCCAAAAACCCACCCTTCGGCGCTACAATAGGTCGCACTAAAGTTTGCCGTAGTTCGGAGAAGTTATGAAGAATCATCTGTTCGTCGCCCTGCTTTTGTCGACAACCCTTGCGCTTCCCGCGCTAGCGCAACAATCTACCTCAGCCGGCATGCAGCCGGCAGCCTCGGCGCAAGCCTCCGCAACCACGCCCGAGCTCGAGCCCTTGTCGTCTCCCAAACCTCCCGACTTCTGGGACGGCGACGAGCCCGGCCTGGCCGCACTCCTCATGCATCCGTTTGCCACCAAGGAATACGTCAAGCGGCATACTCAGCCCATCCGCGACCGCATCGAAGAACTGGATGAGATCACCGCCTCGAACCAGAAAAAGATCCGCGACGTCGATGCCCGCGCCCAGCACGGCCTTCAGTTGGCTTCCGAAAAAGTCAGCCTCGCCGATCAGCACGCCACAGAAGCCGCCACCAAGGCTGAGATGGCCCATCAGACCGTCGCCACGCTCGACACCCGCGTCTCCGCCGATGAGACCGAGGTCCGCAATCTCGATCAATACAAATCCGGCGCGCAGACCGAGCTTCGTTTCCGTCCCGGTCAGACCGCCCTGAGCAAGCAAGCCAAGGACGCGCTCGACCAAGTCGCCGCCCAACTCAAAGGCCAGCACGGTTACATCCTCGAAGTGCAGGGATTCTCTGCCGGTCGCGGCCAGGCCGCCATGGCCAACTCCCGAAAAATGGCGGACGCCGTAGTCCGTTACCTGGTGGAGAACCAGGAGATCCCAGCCTACCGCATGTACGTTCTCGGCCTGGGCAATCCTTCCAATGAACGCATGAGCGGCACCCGCGTAGAAGTAAGCGTGATGAAGGACGATCTTGCCCAAACCGCACAGCAATAAGACCTCGCAACAGTAAGACGGGGTCCTCCGCTAAACCGCACTCACGTCCCTTGTCATGCAGAGCGTAGCCGGGAAGATCGCGAAGCGATCCTCCCGGCGTAGTCGAAGCATCCCTACCAGCATCCGCGCCCTGACCACGTGAGACATTCCGTAACCATCTCGGCCCCGGGTGCCCCATTTCTCGCCTCTCTTGCGAGAAGTGGGGTATTTCTGCTGCCCGCATCTAATTGCTCCACACAGCCCGCACCCCGACAGCCGCAACCCTCAACCCCAACCGATCAGCCCGAGCCCACAAAAAAAATGGCGCCGGAAAATTCCCGGCGCCATCGAGTGCCATACGACTCGCGAGATGCGGTCAAGCGAGAAGAAAAATTGTTTATGTTCCTAGCCGAAAGCTGAAGGCCAAAAGCCGATAGCCTTACTTGCTCTCCGCCACCGACGGGCTGGCCAGTCCCAAAGTCGCGGCGATTATTAACCGCCGTCCTCGCCGCCCGCGCGGCCGGTTGCGACGCCGCCGCTGCTCCGTAGCGTTCCAGCAGCACCGGAGCCATCGTGTTCTCGGCTTCTTTCACGAAGATCATCTTGCCCTCGGAAGCCATATCGATACGCACGAAATCGCCCAGCTTCACCTGCCCAGTCGCCACCAGATTCGCCAGCGGGAAAACTAAGTTGCGTTCAATCGCGCGTTTCAAGTGCCGCGCGCCGTACCGCGGATCAGTGCCTTCCTTCAGCAAATATTCTTTTACTTTCGCCGTGCAGTTGAACACAAACTGGTTCGCGCCCGCCGCCATCAGCACGCGCTGTTGCACCATGCCCAGTTCGATATCCAGAATCTGCGAAAGATGTTCGTCGCGCAGCGTCTTGAACACCACGGTCTTGTCGATGCGGTTCATGAACTCCGGAGTAAACTTGCGCCGCGCCGCGTCCACCGCCGTACGCTGAATCTTGTCGTCGAACGACTCGTCCACTTCCACCACTTTCGGCGCAAACCCAAACCCGCCGTCCACCAGGTTGGTCATCTCTCCCGCGCCCAAATTCGACGTCAGGATGATGATGCACTGCGACAAATCCACCCGCCGGTTATCGCCCAGCGTCAGCGTAGCCTTGTCCAGAATTCCCAGCAGCAGTTGCCACAACGAATCGCTGGCCTTTTCGATTTCGTCAAACAGCAGAATCGAAAGCTTCAGCTTCTCCGTGTACCACTGGTTCAACGCTTCCTGCGTCAGCAGCGGATGCGTCTCCCGATGTCCCAAATATCCCGGAGGCGATCCGATCAGCTTGGCAATCTCGTGCGAGTGCTGGAACTCGGCACAGTCAATCTTGATGCAAGCCCGCGCGTCCCCGAACAACGACTCCGCCATGGCTTCGACCACGCGCGTCTTGCCCGATCCCGTAGGCCCCAGAAACAGCAAATTCCCCACCGGACGTCCCGGCGCATTCAACCCCGCCAGAAACATCTGGTAGATCTGGACCACTTTTTCGACCGCCTGCTCCTGACCAACAATCCGGCGGCGTAGCGAAGCTTCAAACTCTCCCGCATCGCTGCTGCGGCGGTTCGGATCCAGCACTGTGGCAAGATTCGTTCTCATAGGGTCGTCGCCCGCATCACCGGACGTTGTTCCTTTCAGTACCAGTCTTCTTACCAGTTCTTTCGGTTCTTTACCACGTTTTTCCGGAAGTTACGGGTCTTTTCATCGTTCTCGCCCACTTCCGGAACCAGCTTATTGGAACCTGAGACGCTTTCCCGTCATTCCGCCCGCCCGAGACCTCCACGGCGCGCCTGGGTAATTGAGAATAAGCAAGCGGTTCGCCACGGGTCACCGCGAATCAGACCAATCCGGAACTCCTGTGTCTATTTGGACTTAGCGTCGATTGCAGGCAGTTCCCCCCACCCCCGCCCAGAACCGCACAGCCCCAAAGAGAAATACTTTGCACCATCAAGGAAGAAACCAGTA
This sequence comes from uncultured Acidobacteriaceae bacterium, assembly GCA_963719575.1. Classification (GTDB taxonomy): domain Bacteria; phylum Acidobacteriota; class Terriglobia; order Terriglobales; family Acidobacteriaceae; genus Sulfotelmatobacter. Next base: position 358,322 of record CAVRCN010000007.1, on the reverse strand, counting down.
ACGCCCTCAAGCCCCAAGCTCTCTGGGCGAGCAAGAAACCCACGCGTCGGTGAGCAAGAACCCCGCCGAGGTGCCCCATTTTTGCCGCGCCCTTTGCGGCAAAAGCCTGCCCTGAGCGTGCCGAAGGGGTGGGACCCACCCACCAAATCAAACGTCAAAATCCCCTGACCCCAACCATCTCCCCCGCTCAAACGGAACCCGCCAACGCTTCCCGTAGGGGAACCACGAAATCAGCCGTCCGTCCCCTCCCCAAGAACATCTAACCACCCAGGCGAACATAAGAAGTCAATCGTGTCTGGCCAGCCGTAACTAGCAGGCACCGCAAGCCCAAGCTAGTATCGCAATCGGGAAAGTTTTTCGCGGGACGCTATTCCGGGGAGGAACCTTGGGCCGCTCGTCTGTTCTCACCATCACTGCAGTTTCGTGCATTCTTTTCGGTTCAGCCGCCTGGCAGCTGAACTCGCACTCATCGTCGGCGCAAGCGGCCCAGCCCCAGACACAAGCGCAGCCCGCCGTCGCCACATCACAGGCCGCCGCCCAGCTGCAGCCCGTAAGCGCCACGACCACAACGTCCACCAAGCCCGCGGACATCCCCGCGCTGCAGCCCGCAGCCCCCGGCACCGAAATCTACACCGCGAAGCGTGGAGAAGCTATCCCCACCATCGCCCGCCGCTACCTCGGCAAAACTTCTTATTTAACGTCGTCCCAACTCGCCGACGCCATCCGCGCCGCGAATCATAAATCCGACGCCTCGAACATTCTCAAAGCCAACGAGAACATCATCATCCCCGGGATCCTCGCCGCGCCCATCACCGAGAAGACCATCCCCGTACCCAGAGATTTCGAAGTCCGCGCCATCTACCTCACCGGAGTGATGGCCGCCAGCGACCACGGACTCCGCATCATCCGCCACTGGCGCGAAGTCGGCGGCAACGCCGTAGTCTTCGACATCAAAGATTCCGACGGCAGCGTCAACATTCCCTTCGAGCATCCGCTCCTCGGCCAGCACAAAATTTATATTCACGACGTGCCCAAGTTCGTGCGCTTCCTGCATTCAGAAAATATGCACGCCATCGCCCGCATCGCCATCTTCCGCGACGAGCGCATGGTAGTCGAGCATCCCGACCTGGCCGTCCACTCCCGCAAAACCGGACAGCCCTGGCGCGAGAACGGCAAGCTGGTCTGGACCGATCCCTCGAACCCCCAGGTGCAGGACTACAACATCGCCCTGGCCAAACACGTAGCCCAGCTAGGCGCCGACGAAATCCAGTTCGACTACGTAAGATTCCCCGCCGAAGGCGACCAAAAAGACGCCCTCTTCGCCTTCCAAAAAGATCAACCGCTTGAAGCCGCCGCGCAAGCGGAAGCATGTGGAGACAAGCCATGTGGTGACGGGCGCCCCGCCCGTCCCGCCGAAGCGAAGCAAGGCGGAACGGTCCCGACCGACCAAGCCACCACAACTCCAACTACCACGACAGCCAAGCAATCAGAACCCAAGCACGCAGCCAAGCACCTGACCCACATCACCCCCACCACCCCCCAGCGCACCGACGTAATCACCGCCTTCCTAAAAAAGGCCTACACCGAACTCCACCCCACCGGCGTGCTCCTCAGCCTCGACGTCTTCGGAGTCATGGCCTGGCAGCGCCAGGTCGACCTCTCCCACACCGGACAAGACATCGTCGGCATGGCCCACTACTGCGACGTGCTCAGCCCCATGATCTACCCCAGCCACTTCTTCGGCATGGACAACATCGCCCACCCCGGCGACGAGCCCGCCCACTTCATCGGCGAATCCATGCAACGCTTCGAACTCATCACCCATCCCGACGGAAACCTCGCTACCGGCGTCGTCATCCGCCCCTGGCTGCAAGCCTTCCGCTGGCGCACCAAGACCTACTCCCCCGAATACATAAAGATTCAGGTAGAAACCGCCCGCGCCAAAGGCGGCATCGGATTCCTCTTCTGGAACGCCGCCAACGACTACAGCAAGCCCTACGAAGCCATGCCCGAAATGCGTGCGGAAGATCAAAAAGAGGGCTCGAAAGCCAAGTTCTTCCGCGGGGATGAGCTCCCCGGCGTCACCATCAAAGCCAGCCTCACGCCGGCACAATAACTTCAACTTCAAAAACTTCTGTCATCCTGAGCGAGGATTGGTCTTTGCGCCCCAGCGCAAAGACCAACCGCAGTCGAAGGACCCCTGCACTCCTAACCGTTACCCGACCGCTGCAAGGAGTTCTCTCCGCTTGTTCTCCTACGCAAATGTAGGACGGACACTCCTGTCCGTCGCCTTTGACCTAAGATTTTGGTTTTGACCTTCAAGCGGACGCCACACCCCCTCCCCACCCCCGTGCCCCCACCCACCCCACAAAAGTCCCTTGCCTCCCCTCCCCCACAGGTGTAAAAAAGGACCCACTGCGAGGGGGTCGCGGCCACACCAGGCCTCGGCCCTTTTTTTGAGGCTACAAAGATGAATGCAGCGATCGCGGAAACGATCATAGAAGCCGAGAAGAGCGACTACAGGTTCGAAGAGTTCGTCACCGCTCTCTGCAGCCTTAACGAAGGCGTTACATTCGTCCCGACTTCACAAAGTTGGGACCGCGGCCGCGATGCGCGGTCTACCGCTGCCAGTCGCGGCACTCACAGACATATCCTATGCGCAACTCTCAACAGAGACATCAACTCGAAGGCAGACTCGGACCTACTCAGGGTCACGGCGACCTCCAGCCCCGATCGTCTGATCTACTGCTCTTCCCAGCGCCTTTCAGAGGAAAAGGTGGACGAAATCACGCAAATCATACGGAGGCATGCGCCCAGCGGAAGCCTGCTCGTTCTTGGATCCATACAGCTGGCCAAACTGGCAGAGAAATGGCCCGAAATCTTCGAAAAGTATTACCACGCAGAACTTGCCACAATTCGCGCGAACCTCATGGCGCAACCGGAGCAAAAAGGCGAGACTCGAGGCTTGCGCCTTGCCCTAGCAACCTTTAGCTCCGATGACGCTGGCGCACTCCGACGGGAAATCCTGCGGAGGGCAATCCTCGACCACCTTGCGGCTAGAAACGAAGACACAGCGGAACAAATGGCCCAGGATTTCTCGAAAGACCTCGGCCTCCCAAGGCCAATGAGGACAGAAGCTATCCTTGCCGCGCTCGACCGCGAGCGTATCGCGGGAACAATCCGGCGAAGACAGGACCACTGGAGCATAACGGACGCCGGACAGAAGGAAGTGGACTCATTACCGGCCGACGCCGCGGGCTTTCTGCTCAAAGGAAGGCAGCTGGTCAGAGACGAGGTCGAGAACCTGCTTGGGCAGAAGATGGCAGACCTCCAGTACGAGCAGTTCTGGTCCGCCCTGCTCGACTTCCTGAGCACGCTTTTCTACAACAACGGGCTAGCCACAATAAAAGCGATAGATGACGTGCTGTCGGAAAAACCAGAGGGCCCTACCGAAGAGAAAAGCCTACGCGAGCTCTTAATTGAAGGAGCACAGAAGGTCGCTCTTCTTGCCAAGACCCCAGACACGCGTGAGTCCCTAGCGCGAGCGGTGCTTGACATGTTTAGCGATCGTTCTACCGCAGCGTTCGACTGGCTGACACAGATCTGCGAGAGGTTCGTGATTCTTTGCAGCCTTGGACTCGAATCAACATCCAGCACGGCGATCCGCGACCTGCTCAAGAAATACGACCTCATCCTCGACAGCGACATTATCCTCACCTATCTTTGCAGCGCGGAGCCCGATCACAAGGCTGCCACCGAACTCATTGCGCGGTGGATTCAGTCCGGTGGCAAAGTACTCCTCTCCCCAGTGGTTCTCGAAGAGGTGGCTCATCACGCCTGGATAAGTCAGAGGGACTTCAGAGAAACAGAACATCTCTTAGGGAAGCTTCAGAGGAACGAACTCCGGCGCTACATCGACAACGCATTCGTAAGAACCTACCACACGCTAGAAAGAACAGAGATTAGATGGGACAAATTCGTCGGACAATTCCGAGGCAACGCGTCCAACGACTACACCAAAGTACTGACGAGCTTAAGGTCGCGATTCCCCTCCGACCTACTTCCCAACACTTCCGATCCCGACTTTGAGCGCAAAGTGAGATCGTACCTGATGTCTGCCCTGCGAAGCTCCGGTGCTGAACTTGAAGACAGAATGTACAAGATTGACCGTGACGCGAGGCTGACGGCATCCGTCGCCGCCGGACGTATCGCCCGCCAAAAGGCTGGTGACGACCGCTTCCACTTGCTGCTCACATCGTCAAGCCAGATCCGCAGAGCTGGACACAAGTTCCGGGACGAGATAGGGGCAAAAACCGTCATCTCGCTGTCGTCATTCTCGTACCTACTGTCGATGGTTCCGGAGCTAGGCCTCAGTGCCGACTCCCTTCGGAGAGCCCTCTTCGAATTCGGCGCGAGCAACCGCCTGCGGGACACCGAGAGACGAGCCCTGCGCGTCATCCGTTCGACCGAACACTACGACATACCCTGGGCGTCCCGCGGCCTCCTGCTTCAAGAACTCGAGAACGGTATACGCGCAGAAGCCGAAAAACTGGGGGTCAAAGAGGAAGAGCTACGCAAGACGCTCGACAACGGTCACGACCCCGAAACATCTGCCCGGCTCATAGCCGGGTCGCTAAGGAAAATGGCCGTTACGCCGCTGGAAATCGAGAAGTACCAAAAGGCCGAGCGACGGATCCAAGAACTGGAACAGGAACTGGGGCAGGCTAAGGAAGCGCTCCGGTCCGCGAAGAAACAAGCCTAGGGGGCCCGGTAAACTGGGACAGACGGGATGTTCCCCGGTTTTCCTTTGGTGAAAATGCAGCACACTCCCACGCCGCGACAAAAAATCCCCTTGCTTTTGTGTTCTCTGTCGTCGCTGTGCGTGCAGCGTAAATCCCCTCCAATCTCAAAACGCTACACCTCGAGAGGCCGTTTTTGGCGTGGCTTTTTGACCACACTTGCTGCCGGTATTTCGGCAATCGTCCCTAAGTCCATCATGCGGATGCGTTTGCCGTGTTGACGCTTTTTGCCGCTTTTCCACAGATGTTCCTTCAGGAACACTTTTACAAATCGACGATGTGTTCCTGCGGGAACATTTCGGCGCTCCGCATCAAATACGAGCGGCGCGATACACCCGCGCCGCCGGACAGCCGAGGGCGGCTGTCCCCACATGAGCCGTCACAGGAGCGGGGTGGCTAGTAGCTGACAGCTGACCGCCGAAAGCCGACAGCTGGCTCCGTTATAATGTTCACAAGGAGTCCGCATGGCAATCCAGAAGACTGACAAGATCTGGCACAACGGCAAGCTCATCAACTGGGACGACGCCACCATCCACGTGATGTCGCACGTCATCCACTATGGCTCGTCGGTGTTTGAGGGCATTCGCTGCTACGAGCTGCCCACCGGGCCGGCGATTTTCCGCGCCCAGGAACACATTCAGCGGCTGCTGGATTCGGCCAAGGTCTACCGCATCGACGTGGACTTCACCCGCGAGCAGATCATCAAGGGCATGCTCGAAACCGTGGCCCACAACGGCGCGTGGCCCTGCTACGTGCGCCCCATCATTCTTCGCGGATACGGCGAGGCCGGCGTGAACCCGTTCAATTCGCCCACCGAGGTTTACATCATCAACTATCCGTGGGGAAAATATCTGGGCGGCGATGTCGACGGCTGCGACGTGTGCGTCTCTTCGTGGACGCGCCTCGCTCCCAACACTCTGCCCGCCATGGCCAAGGCCGGCGCCAATTACATGAACTCGCAGCTCATCAAGATGGAAGCCGTCGTCAACGGATACGTCGAAGGCATCGCGCTCGACGTCAATGGATACGTCAGCGAAGGTTCCGGGGAGAATATTTTCCTGGTGCATCGCGACAAGCTGATCACCGCGCCGCTGGGCAACTCGGTGCTGCCTGGAATCACGCGCGACTCGGTGCTGCAGATCGCGCGCGACCTGAACATCCCGATCGTCGAACAGATGATTCCGCGCGAGATGCTTTACATTGCCGACGAAGCTTTCTTCACCGGCACCGCCGCGGAAGTCACGCCGATTCGTTCGGTCGACAAGATCAACGTGGGTAAGGGCGTGACCGGACCGATCACCAAGGCGCTGCAGAAAGAGTTTTACGCCATCGTGCGCGGAGAGAAATCCGACCGCCACGGCTGGCTCACGCCGGTTCCGGTGCGCAGCAAGCAGCCGGTCGGGGTATAATCCGTTGGCTAGGCATCAACCCGATCTTAAGAAGACCAGGGGCGCTCACCGCGCCCCTTTCGGCTTCTTGAGTCAGAAAAACATAACACCAATCACAGGAGGTAAAAATGTCCCAAGGTATGAGTCCGGAATTTGCCCTCGGCTACCGAGCGATGATGCTTGACGGCATCACGCGTGAGGCGGAGATCACCAAGAAAGTAATCGCGGCCGTGCCCGACGCGGCCTCCAGCTACAAGCCCGATCCTAACGCGCGCACCGCGAAGGAACTGGCGTGGCACATCGCCAACTCCGACATTCAGTTTTTGGATGGAATTGCCGGGCTGAATTTCACGAGGGAGACGCCAGAGCACAAGCCTGAAACCTCGGCGGAAGTGGTGGCGTGGTATGACGAGAGGATGAAGCGTGGCGTGGCGCGCATCGCGGCGCTGACGCCGGAGCAGTTGCTCACGCCCGTCAACTTTTATGGCGCCTTCAACTTGCCGGCCGTGCTGTATCTGAGCTTCCTGAGCAACCACAGCATTCATCATCGCGGAGAGCTAACGACTTATCTGCGGCCCATGGGATCGAAGGTGCCGTCGATTTACGGTGGCAGCTACGACGAGCCATTTCGGCCGCCGGTCGCAGCCGAGACCGCTGCGTAGCGTCATCCGTTACAGCAGAAGCAGGCCGCCCGCCGAGGGCGGCTTTTTTGTGGAACGATACGTCAATTTCGCCGCAGCTTTTGTTTCCTGACTTTTATTTTCCGCACCACACCAGGTCCACTGAGTACTTCCTAAACATGCGGTCGGAGGTGAGGATCACCATATCCTCGGCGAGTGCCTGGGCAATGATCAGGCGATCAAAAGGATCGTTGTGATGGAGTGGAAGATCGTAGACGCTGAGCGTGTGGTCCAGGGTAACCGACAGTGGGCGGATGCCTTGCTTCGCCAGTCTGGAGCGCACATAACGGCCGGGCGCTTCCGGCAGTTGAAACTTTCCCAGCTTTGCCTTGACGGCAATCTCCCAGGAACTCGCGGCGGAGAGATGAATCTCATCGAGTCCGTTACTTAGAATTTCCAGACCGGCTCGTCCGATTAATTCTGTTGGCCCTACGCTCCAGAGCCAGACCATGGTGTCGAGCAAGTACTTCACCGGCGCTTCCGTCGGCGGGGCTTCTCGAGTTTTGGGAGCTCGCCACCGTAGAACTGCTTCAACAGGTCGTCGGGCAAGGGGGCGTCGAAATCGTCGGCGATCCAAATCCGGCCGCGATCAAATCCCAGGGGACGGACTTTTCCCTTCTTGGGTTCGATGGGGACCAGGCGGGCCACGGGGACTCCGGAGCGGGCGATGGTGACCTCCTCTCCAGCGGCGACGCGCTGGAGGAGGCGGGAGAGGTGCGTCTTGGCCACGTGGATGTTGACTTCCATAGGGCTAAGATAGACTAAGTCTGTGGACTAAGTCCAAGCGGATGGGGCGGGCCGCGGATTTGCCAGGGTACCAAGGCTGGCGCTCCGCTGCCGTGGAGACTCAGATTTCTCCGTCGCGGAGAAAGACGCGATGTTCGGGATGACAAAGCTCCTCTCGCGGGCAGGTCGAGATGGCAAGAGCGGACGTACGTATCCGCTCTTACTTCTTGCGCGAATCGAGGCTCCAGGGGCCCGAGCCTAGCTGCGTGATCAGGAGCGCGGCACCGAGCATCGACGCGTTCTTGAAGAACATGATCATCTGGATCTGCTGCATCACCGGGTCGCTGACGCCCCAGAATTTGTGCATCATCGGCGTAATTCCGACGAGAAATAGGACGATTAGCCAAGCGCCTATTTTGGCGCGGTAGCCCAGTAGGATCGAGAGGCCTCCAACGAGGGCCAGAGTGCCCGACAACGGTACGGCGATAGACGCCATGGGCACGCCTTGCGAGGCGGCGTAAGCGATGGTCTGGCTTAGGAAGTGGCGTGGCCCAGACATCACGAAGATTAGCGCGAACAGGACGCGGCCGAGCAGGACGATGGGGCCGGAGCCCGCCGTGGATTGCGGTTGGGAAGCGGAATTGTTGGCTGCCATTTTGGAGTCTCCTAATTTAGTTTGCGTCAGTATAGAGTGACAACTTGCCGAACGAATGCACAGGGAATCAAGATGGTCCCGATAGATCCTTCCCGGCAGGTGCATGAAGCCTACCAGGGCTAAAGCCCCCATCGTTCCTCAGAATAACGCGGCGCTGAAGCGCCGCTCTTCCACGGTTCTGCGTGCCTTTACCGCAGCGCTGGAAGCGCTGCACCACCCAAAAATCAAACCTTACACGGTGAGATCGTGCGCGGCGATGAAACGGTTTTGCGCGGCGGCCTGGAGTTGCGCGATAGCCGCGGTGCGCGCTGGTTCGGCGAGATCTCCCGGTTTCTGATTCTCGGCATGGATGAAAGTGACACTGGTCAGACCGATGAATGCGAGAATGTGCCGCAGGTATGGCTCCTGATGATCATATGCGGCGGTGGGAGTGCCGGGGCGAAAAGATCCTCCACGCGAAGTGACGACGACAACCCTTTTTCCCTTCAACAACCCCTCGGGACCCCTCGCGCCCCAGGCAACGGTGCGGCCGACGCGGACGATCTGGTCGATCCATGCCTTCAAGAGAGCGGAGATCGTGAAGTTGTGCATGGGAGCGCCAATCACGATGGTGTCCGCAGCCAGCAGTTCTTCCACAAGTGCGTCGGACACTGCGAGAGTTTCCTGTTGCGCGGGAGTGCGCTTGGCCGGGTCGGTGTGGAGGGCGAGCGTCCACTCATCCGTAATCAGGGGAAGCGGAGTTGTAGCCAGATCGCGCTCGACGACTTCTCCCGCACGGTTTTCCTTTTTCCAGGATTCCACGAAGCTTTGGGTGAGCTGGCGGGAAACTGAGTTGCGGCGAGCGCTGGAATCGATGCGAAGCAATCTCATGAGAACCTCCGGCTTTCGAACGATCAGATGAACCGGGTTCGCGATTGGTTACAAATAATAACTGCCAGCTCTTTACATACCAGGCACTTTATAGTAACTTAGTAACTATTGAACCGTGACTCGCTGCCGCGGAAAGCGAGGAACCTGAACCACAAAGGACACCAAGTATCACGAAGGAAATCTTACACATGGCACGACGCACTCATAAATCAGCTGCACATTCTCCCTGCGCCATCGGCGGCATGCTAGAACTGCTGACCCGGCCCTGGACGCTGCATATTTTGTGGGCATTGAGCCATGACGGGCCGATGCGGTTTGGAGTCTTGCGGCGGCAGGTGGAGGGCATCTCTTCACGCGTGCTGACGGAGCGGCTGCGCACGCTGGAAGAAAAGAAATTCGTGTTCCGGCACTACGAGCCGACGATTCCTCCGGCGGTGACTTACGGCATTACCGAGCGCATGAAAGATATTGAGAAGGTGCTGGCGCAGATGGAAGGGTTATCGAGAAAGTGGCAGGGGGAGAGTGGGGAGGGGGAGGCGGCGAGGCGGCATGCTTGACATTGGTCCAGAGGCCCGGGGAGGTTACGCTTCAGAGTTGGAACTGGCGGGAAATCCCCACTTCTCGCAAAAGCGCGAGAAATGGGGCACCCGCGTGTCCCGGCCATTGCGGTTGAGGGTGGCGGGCTGACGTAGGGTCCCTCACCCGGCCTTCGGCCCGGTTCGGGATGACAAGACTGCCGGGGCAAACTTAAGGCTGTGTCCAAACGCTGATCGGCGGCGGTTACCTAGGTCATCTTGGGGAAGGTGACGATTCGGTTCATCATACTGAAGAGCTCTCACGGAAACTCTTCGATGAATATTGATGACCTGCTGCGGATTGCGACAGAACGCAAAGCTTCGGATTTGCATTTGAAGGTAGGGAACTACCCGCATCTGCGCATTGACGGCGAACTGGTGCCGTTGACGGATCAGCCGCGCATCAGCGCGGAAGACATGCTGACCATGGCGTTCAGCATGATGTCGGCGCGGCAGAAACAAAAATTCAAAGAGACCACGGAAATCGACATGGCCTACGGCGTAGCCGGACTGGGCCGCTTCCGTGTGAACATTTTCCAGCAGCGCGGCAACGTGGGATTGGTGCTGCGCGTAATTCCCACGAAGATTCGCGCGCTCGACGAATTATTTTTGCCCAAAGTGGTGGAGCAGATTTGCGACATGCCGCGCGGGCTGGTGCTGGTGACGGGCGTTACGGGTTCCGGTAAGTCGACTACTCTGGCCGCGATGGTGGACCGGGTGAATTCTTCGCGGGCGGAACATATCGTTACGATTGAGGACCCGATCGAATTTCTGCATCGCGACAAAAAGGGATACGTGAACCAGCGCGAGATCGGGGTGGATACGCCCTCGTTCGGTGCGGCGTTGCGCGCTTCCCTGCGGCAGGATCCGGACGTGATTCTGGTGGGCGAAATGCGCGACCTGGAAACGATTTCGACGGCGCTGCACGCGGCCGAAACCGGCCACATGGTGTTCTCGACCTTGCACACGCTGGACGCGGTGGAAACGGTGAACCGCGTGATTTCCATTTTTCCTCCGCCGGAGCAGAAGCAGATCCGCATGCAGCTGGCGGCCGTGCTGCGGGCGATCGTCAGCCAGCGCCTGGTGCGACGCTGTGACGGTGAGGGCCGCGTACCTGCGGTGGAAGTGATGATTAACACGGCGTACATTCGCGAGTCAATTCTGGTGCCGGAAAAAACGCGGTCCATTCGTGACGCGATTGCGGCCGGCACCTCGCAATACGGCATGCAGACGTTTGACCAGTCGCTGTGGGATCTTTTCCGCGCGGGGCTGGTCAATTACGAAACCGCGCTGGAGAATGCTTCCAACGCCGATGACTTCAAGCTGCGCATGCAGGGCATCGCGTCGACGGCGGATATTTCGAGGCAGTCGATGCAGTCGGCGGGGTTTGGGCGGTAGGGCTTCGGGCTTCGGGCTTCGGGCTTCGGGCTTCGGGCTTCGGGCTTCGGGCTTCGGGCTTCGGGCTTCGGGCTTCGGGCTTCGGGCTTCGGGCGGATTAGAGAGTTGCCTTCTTCGTTTGGTTGCCTCCTTATCTTTAGGCGCGCATGTGCGCGCCTTTTTGCTTGCGGCTCTGCCGCGTCTTCTGCTCGCGACTCGGGACTGGCGATTCGGCACTCAGTAGGGCTATCGTTAGGGCATGGCGTTTTCGCGTCCGAAGAAAAAACCTTATTCTGAAGATCAGCTCTACGAATATTCCGTGGGGGCGTTGGCGCGGCGCATGCGGAGTGTGGCTGAGTTGAAGCGGCTGATGCGGGCGCGCGTGGAAGATGCGGAGTCCGAGTATGGACAGACGCTGATCGAGCTGGTGATCCGGCGGTTGAAGGATCAGGGATATTTGAACGACGCGCACTATGCGGCGTATTACTCCTCGCTGCGCCGCGATAATTTGAAACTGGGACGCATGCGCGTGGTCACGGATTTGAAGACGCGGGGCGTGCATGGTTCAGTGATTGAGAAGGCCGTGGAAGCCGCTTATGAGGGAGTAAGTGACGAGAAGCAGGCGCGGGAATATCTTCGCAAGAAGCGGCTGCAGAAGCCGAAAGATCAGAAGCAGACCGCGCGGATTTTCCGGCAACTGGCACGGGCTGGCTTCGGCACGAAAACTATTTTCACAATCCTGAAGAAGTGGCACGTGGATGATGAGACCCTGAGCGCTTTGGAAAGCGAATCCGCGTGAGCCCGATTTGCGCCGACTTGGGTGAGCGTTGCATACTGCAAAACCAATCCGCGACAAATTGAGGAGATCCTGTGAAAACGAAATGGGGAACAATTTTCGTGGGCGTTTGGTTGACGGCAGCGGTGTTTGTTTATAGCCAGGACAGGGCGGGTTCGGGCAAAGACAAGTCTGCGGGCGATAGGACATCCTTGAAGGACGCCGCGAAGTCGGGGGCAAAGGACACCGCGAAATCTGCTGCTGACACGGGCAGGGTGATTGGGAACGCGGCGAAGAAATTCGGTCTCGCTACAAAGAACGCCGCGAAGAACGTGGCGAACGATACACGGACGGCGACCAAGGGATCGGGAAAAGACACCAAGCCCGCCACCAAAAACACAGAGCAAGCTGCTGACAAGGCTGGCAAGGCGACGGGGAAAGCCGCGACGACAACGGGCGCTGCGGTAAAGACGGACGCGAAGACTACGGGCAGCGGAGTGAAAAAGGGGACGCAGAAGACCGTCGCTGCTGCGAAGTAGCAAAAAAGGCGTTACCACAGAGGACACAGGGAACACAGAGGTTCAATATTTTTCTTGTGGTCTGTGCCGTCTTTGGCTCGTTCTTCACTTGTGTTCTGCTCGGCAAGAAACCGTTTTCATTTAGAATTAGTCCTTCATGCTGACCGGTTCGGAAATCCGCCGCAAATTCCTGGACTTTTTTGTGCAGCGAAAAGATCGACCGCACAAGGAAGTCCATTCGTCGTCGCTCGTTCCGCAGAATGATCCCACGCTGCTGTTCACTAACGCCGGGATGAACCAGTTCAAGGACGTTTTTCTGGGACTCGAGAAGCGCGACTACTCGCGCGCCACGACTTCGCAGAAATGCGTGCGCGCCGGGGGCAAGCATAACGATCTGGAGAACGTAGGGTTCACCAACCGGCATCACACTTTTTTTGAGATGCTGGGGAATTTTTCCTTTGGCGATTATTTCAAGAAAGATGCGATTGCTTACGCGTGGGAGCTGATCACTTCGCCGGAGTGGTTTGGAATTGCGAAGGAGAAGTTGTATGTGACGATTTTTGAAGGGTCGGGAGAGCCGATGCCCGTGCCTCGCGACGTTGAGGCTTATGACCTGTGGGTGGCGCAGGGCGTGGCGAAGGATCGCATTTTCGACGGTGGACTGAAAGATAATTTCTGGCAGATGGGCGACACCGGGCCGTGCGGTCCTTGTAGCGAGATTTATTACGACATGGGGCCGGCGGCGTCTGATCAGGGACACGCGGACTGCGCGTTTCCGTGCGACTGCGGACGGTATGTGGAGATTTGGAATCTGGTGTTCATGCAGTTTGACCGCGATGCCGGCGGGAAACTGAATCCCCTGCCCAAGCCTTCGATTGATACGGGGATGGGGCTGGAGCGGGTAACGGCGGTGCTGCAGGGCGTGATTTCTAATTACGAGACGGATTTGTTTGTGCCGTTGATCAAGAGAGCGGCGGAGTTGACGGGTACGTCGCTGTCGAAGGAATTGGAGAAGGAGGCCAAGGCGAAATCGGCTGCATCCCTGCGGGTGATTGCAGATCATTCTCGTGCGGCTACGTTTTTGATCTCCGATGGCGTGACGCCCTCGAATGAAGGGCGCGGCTATGTGCTGCGCAAGATCATCCGGCGCGCGATCACACACGGACGGTTGCTCGGGCAGACTAAACCGTTCCTGTACGAGATGGTATCCGCTGTACGGGATCTGATGCTGGATGCGTATCCGGAACTCGGGGAGTCCCTGGCTAACGTGTCCAGGGCAGTGCTGGCGGAAGAGAAGCGGTTCGCCAACACTATGGAGGTTGGCTTGGCGAAGCTGGAAGACGATCTCGCACCATTGATCGCTGACAGGGAAACAGCACGGGCGGAGAGAGCAACTCAACGCCCCGTTCCGCTGGAGAAGAGGGATTGGAAGACAGTTGACCTCGCGCTCTCGCCTGTCTATGACGGCCGCAAGGCATTCAAACTCTACGATACCTACGGACTGCCGCTGGATTTTATAGAGGATGCTTGTCGCGATCAGGCGATCTTCCTTGATCAAGGCGGTTTCGAGTCGGCAATGGTCGAACAGAAATCTCGTGCTCGCGCTTCATGGAAAGGTGCGGCCAAGCAGACGGCGAATCCTGCTTATCAGAAGTTGCCGACTTCTAAATTTGAAGGATACTGGCAGACTCGGTCGGACGGGTGCGAGGTGCTCGCTATTATTCACAATGGGCAGGGGGTGCAGCAGCTTGCGGCTGGCGACACCGGCGAAGTCATTCTTGATCACACTCCGTTCTATGCTGAGTCGGGTGGGCAGGTCGGAGATCGGGGATGGTTTTATTCGGACGATCACAACACTGTCGTTGCCGAGGTGAAGGGATGTTATTCGCCGATTCAGGGGGTGCGGGCGCATCAGGTGGTGATGAAATCCCCACTTCTCGCGCAAAGTGCGCGCGAGAAATGGGGCACCCTCAAGGTCGGGGATAAGGTCGACGCCGTGGTCAACACCGAGATTCGCGAGGCGACGATGCGCAATCACACGGCCACGCATCTGCTGCATGCTGGCTTGCGCGAGGTGCTGGGGAAGCATGTGAAGCAGGCGGGGTCGCTGGTGGCGCCGAATCATTTGCGGTTTGATTTTTCGCATTTCACGGCGGTGGAAGACGAAGAGTTGCAGGATATTGAAGACATCATCAACAAGGAAGTGCTGCGCAACCGGAAAGTGGAGACTCTTACCGATGTGCCGATCGACGAAGCCATCAACAAGTATCATGCGATGGCGCTGTTCGGGGAAAAGTATGGCGACAAGGTGCGCGTGGTTCGTATTGGGGATTTCTCGACGGAGCTTTGCGGTGGGACGCACACGGCGGCGACCGGGGAGATTGGGCTGATCAAGATTTTGAAAGAAAACAGCGTGTCTTCGGGCGTGCGGCGCGTGGAGGCCATCACGGGCGAGGGATCACTGCGGCATTTCCGGAAAGATCATGAACTCGAACAGGTGGTGTCGGCGTTCGTGGTTCCCACCCTTGCGCAAAAACCGCGCAAAGATGGGGCGCCCTCCACGGAGGAGATTTCCGCCCACGCCGAGACGGCGTCTCCGGCTGAGGCATTGAAGGCGGAACTGGAAAAGAAGGATGCGGAGATCAAGCGGCTGGGGCGCGAGCTCGATCAGGTGCGGATGAAGTCGGCGTCGGCGTCGATCGGAGCAGCCGCCATTGGTGACAAGGTGAAGGAAGTGAAGGGCGTGAAAGTGCTAGCGCATCGCGTGGACAATCTGGAGCGGGCGCAAATGCGGACTCTTGTCGACCAGTTGCGCGACAAGATTGGGTCGGGGGTTGTCGTGCTTGGCTCTGCGTCGAATGGGAACGTGTCGCTGATCGTAGGCGTCACGAAAGATTTGACCGCACGTGTGCAGGCTGGAAAAGTGATTGGGCTCGTGGCGCAGAAAGTTGGCGGGAAAGGTGGTGGGCGTCCGGATCTGGCGGAGGCTGGCGGAAAAGATCCCGCGGCGCTGGATGCCGCGCTGGACGGGGTGTATGGGGTGGTGGATTCGCTGCTGGGGTGAGAAAGCAGTGGTCAGGATTCAGGGGTCAGTTTCCAGTTTCCATTCCTGGGTTGGAGTTTCTTTCTTATGGAGGACCGGATTCGGTTCATCGAACATAAGGGAAAACAGATTCTGCTGGCGGATTGTTCGTACTGCACGGCTGAGGAATTGGAGACGATGTCGCGGCTGGTTCCCAGTTACGTGACGGCCGAGCCCAAGGAGTCGGTGCTGCTGCTGGCGGATTTTACGGGTGCGCAGTTTGACCGCGTTGCCATCGAACGGCTGAAGCTGGACTTAGTGTTCGATCGTCCGCACCTGAAGCGGTCGGCGTGGGTGGGGACGGAGACGTTGCCGAACATATTTTATGAACATTTGAAGAGTTTTTCGCAGCGCGAGTTGCCGACGTTCAAGACGCGGGAAGAGGCGATGGATTGGTTGGTGGCGGAGCAGCGGTGAGAACGAAAACCAAGAACAAGATCAGAAGCGACGGACAAGAGTGTCCGTCCTACACGAACTAGCTTCTCCACTTCAACGTTACGGGGCCCGGCATGGGATGTTTCATCGCTTCACCTGTGCGCTTCGCTTCCAGGTGAGCGGCTTTTAGCTGGAAATACCATTTTGCGGGACGGTCGGCGTCGTCGATCAGCATTAAGTGCGGATTGTGCTTCAGGCCTTCGGCTTGCATCTCCATGGTGCGGCGGTCTTGCTCGACGAATTTCGCGAACACGAACTTCAACAACTCCGGGCCGAAGGGCACCCAGCGAAAAATATTCCAGGCGGCGACTACATCGATGCGGCAATGATTGCGCGTGATGGGCGTGACCGTGGTCAAGCTTGAGAACCAGAATTTTCCGGCGCGGATGGTCTCGCTGCGCAGGTTCGGCAAAACAAAATCGATGGTGGTGGTGATGGAGTCGGCAGCGGCATACAGGCGCAGAAGCTTGTAGGGCGCGGAGTTTGAGCTGGGGATGTGGGCGCTCATGCGGAATCCGTTGGGGATGGGCTCGAAATTTTTGTGCTTCTCGTGAATGCTGTGGCGGCTGCGCCACCACCACGCCTGGTGAACGAACGGCCCGTGCGCGGGATCCATGAGGCCGATGATGCCGTGATCGACACTGACGGGCATGTCGGCAGTGAGATAAGCGAGGTTGTATTTGGCGCTGGACGTTTCGCCGAACTTCTCAATTTGCGGCGCGGGATTAGGGGCGTCGGCGGACTTGGTAAATCCCGCGCCCTGCGGGCCGGGCTCCGGAATATAAACCCATACGAAACCATCCTGCTCCTCACAGGGATAGCTGCCGGCGTAGACGCGATCCACTCTTAAATTCTGGTCGGCGGTGAGTGAAGGAATGAGCTGGCACTGCCCGCTGTGAGCGTCGAAGGTCCAGCCGTGGTAGGGGCACTCGATGTTGGCTCCGTCGAAGTGGCCGTCATGGAGTGGCATGCCGCGGTGCGGGCAAGCGTCGCGCAAAGCGAAAGGATGGCCCCGGCGGTCGCGGCCGACGACCAGAGGAATTTCGAGGAGCGTTGCCTGATGAAGTCGGTTGCGAACGACGCGGTCGGCGGGCAGGGCGCGATACCAGAAGCCGGGCAGCATGAGCGAATCGGGCGTCTGGCGCTGAGGTGAATCGAGTTCGGGCATGGGCTGGGAAGTGTTGATTTCTGATTGCTGATTGAAAAACATATGCTAGCATCCGCAGGACTTGGGCGGAATTCTAAAACAATGGAATTTGTTGGACATTTTCGCAGGCTAACTCCGGTGCAGCGGAACACGTTTATCGCCTGTTTTCTGGGGTGGTCGCTGGACGCGTTTGATTTTTTTATTCTGATTTTCTGCGTGAACGCGCTGGCCGCGCAGTTTCAGACGAAGGTGTCGGCGATCGCGGAAGCGATTTTTCTTACGCTGGCCATGCGACCGGTGGGCGCGCTTTTATTTGGGTGGATGGCGGACCGGTTTGGCCGGCGCCCGACGCTGATGGTCGACATCATTGCGTATTCGGTGTTCGAACTGGCTTCGGCGTTTGCGCCTTCGTTGAAATTTTTTTTGATCATGCGGGCGCTCTTTGGAATCGCCATGGGCGGGGAATGGGGAGTGGGAGCGGCATTGGCGTTCGAGACGTTGCCGGCGGAAGGGCGCGGATTTTTTTCCGGCGTGTTGCAGGAAGGCTATGTGGTGGGGAATCTGCTGGCGGCCGCGGTTTACGGAACACTGTTCCCCATTGTGGGCTGGCGCGGGATGTTCGTGATTGGAGCGCTGCCGGCGTTCCTGGTGATTTACATTCGGAGCAAAGTGGATGAATCGCCGGCGTGGATGCAAGGCCGCGTATCGCGCGCGACGGAGCGGCATGTGAGCAAGGACGTTGCCACTTACCTAGGCAGTTTTCTTTTTCTCGTCCTGCTGATGTTCGGCTTCAATTCTTTCAGCCACGGCACGCAGGATCTGTATCCGACATTTCTAGAGAAGAATCTTTTATTCGCGCCGCAGACGGTGCGGACAGTTTCGATGATTGGCAGCATCGGTGCGCTGCTGGGCGGGATTTGTTTTGGCACGTGGTCGGAGCGAATCGGGAGGCGGCGGGCGATTGCGATCGCGGCGCTGCTCGCGATTCCGATGATTCCTTTGTGGGCGTATTCGCACACGGTTGCCATGCTGGCGGTAGGCGGTTTCCTGATGCAGTTCATGGTGCAGGGGGCGTGGGGAGTGATTCCCGCGCATCTGAATGAACTTTCTCCGCCGGCGGTGCGCGGGACATTTCCGGGACTGGCCTATCAGTTGGGAAACTTTTTCTCGTCACGGAATGGAGTGATCCAGGCCCAGATCGTGGAACAGCGCTTTGGAGGCAGCTTTCCGCCGGTGCTGTCGTGGACGGTGGTGATGGTTGCGTCGCTGGTGGCGGTGGTCACCTTGAGCGGGAAGGAACGAAGAGGCGCGGATTTGTCGAACACGGAGTCAGGGGAGCCGTCAGGAGAATTGCCGGGATCATCAACTCCCTCTCCAGAACATTCCCGCAGCGGCTAAAGCCGAACTTCAGCGATACCGCTGATCGCAGCGCTGAAGCGCTGCGCCACCCAAAATCAAACGCTGTACCCAAAATCAAATTCAGTGTCAGTTTCGGCACACCGGCTGGCCGGGTGTCGCACGACAGGATTGTTTCGGGGCGGTTCCTGTGGTACGGTAAGTGAAAATTCCACGCCTTCGTAAATTACATTCACAGGGTCCCGGAAGTTTTGCGCGAAGGCGCGCGGGAAATGCGTGTATCGAACGGGTGTACTTGGGGTAGCGCTACTATGAAGGAAATTATGGATCAACCTGTCCCTGCCGGTGAATCCGCTGAGAAGGAAAACTTTGCGAACCGCAAGCTGATCCGGCCGACTCTGCCGCGGGGGGAGAACCACGGCAACCACAACTCGCCTCCGTTGCCGGCGCGGGAGCGCGCGGAGCGTCCGGAGCGGCACGACCGGGATCGCGGCGACCGGGGCGGCGGGATGGGAAGCGGGGCGACGGGCGGCGGCGGACGAAAGCTGACGCCTCCGGAGCAGACGAACGCGGAGAATTTCTATTATCAGAAACAGATGCAGTCGCGCACTCCGATGGTGATTGTGCTCCGTGACGGCGAGGAAGTGCGCGGCGTCATTGAGTGGTACGACCGGCAGTGCATCAAAGTGAACCGCGACAACGGCGGCCCGAACCTGATGATCTACAAGCCCGCCATCAAATACATGTATAAAGAGGGCGAGAACGAGCGGTGAAGTTGTGGGACCGGGATCGGAGGTTCACCGGCCACTGCAGCGGCGACCGGTCTCCGGGGAAGACGGGAGTCCGGATGTTCTCACACGAAATTTCCCGCAGAAAGTTTGTGCAGTCGGCGTCGCTGGCATCGGCGGCTTGCCTCGTTCCCGCGTTTCGTTTCCCAGGGTTCGCTGCAACTATCTCTTCCCCTCCCCTCGATGAATTCGGCTATGGCGATGTGACGTTGGCCAGTGATCTCCACGAAAAACAGTTGGCGGAAACGCATGCGCTGCTGATGGGGCTGAACGAGGACAGCCTGCTCAAGCCGTTCCGCGAGATGGTTGGGCAACCGGCGCCGGGCCAGGACTTGGGCGGCTGGTATCAGTACGCTCCGGACAGCAAGGACTATTTTGAAGTCGGCTTTGCCCCGGGATGCACGTTCGGGCAATGGGTTTCCGCGCTGGCGCGTTCTTATGCCATCCACCGCTCGCCGGAGACGCGCGAGAAAGTTCTCCGGCTGAATCGTCTGTACGCCAAAACGATTGCCGGCGAATTTTACGAAAACACTCGGTTCCCTGCCTATTCCTACGACAAACTGGTGTGCGGGCTGATTGACTCGCACCAGTACGTGGGCGATCCCGATGCCTTCGCCATCATGGACGAAACCACGAAGACGGCGTTGCCGCACTTACCGAAAAAAGCCGTAGAGCACGGGCAAAGATGGCGCTCGAACCCGGATGTTTCGTACACATGGGACGAGTCCTACACGATTTCTGAAAATCTGTTTCTGGCTTACCAGCGCGGAGCGGGAGAACAGTATCGCGCTCTCGGTCTGCAGTATCTTGACGACGCGTATTACGATCCGCTGGCGGAAGGGCGCAGCGACCTCGAAGGACGGCACGCTTACAGCCATGTGAACTCGCTATGCTCGGCCATGCAAGCTTATCTCACGCTGGGCAGTGAGAAGCATTTGCGCGCGGCCAGGAATGGTTTTGACATGATCGGGGCGCAGAGTTTTGCTACGGGCGGCTGGGGGCCGGATGAGACTCTGCGCGCTCCGGGCAGCGCGGAAATTTTCAAGAGCCTCACGGGCAGTCACTCCAGTTTTGAAACTCCGTGCGGTTCCTACGCTCACTTCAAGCTGACGCGCTACCTGCTGCGCGTGACGCGCGACTCCCGCTACGGCGACAGCATGGAACGCGTGATGTACAACACGGTGCTGGGATCGTTGCCGCTGCAGCCGGATGGCCGCACTTACTACTATTCGGATTACAACTTCAAAGGGCGCAAGGTTTACCACGAGCAACGTTGGGCGTGCTGCTCGGGGACATTGCCACAGGTAGCAGCGGATTACCGCATCAATACATATTTCCGCAATGCGCAGGGCGTCTACGTAAATCTTTATATCCCGTCGACGCTGCGATGGACGCAAGGCGGAGCACAGATCGAGCTTACGCAGAAAAGCGAGTATCCCTACGAAGCGCATGTGCAGATTGATGTGCAGACCTCGCGCGCGGCGGAGTTTGCGGTGAATTTGCGGATCCCGGAGTGGGCGGAAGGGGCTTCGATTGGGGTGAACGGAAAGCGCGAGGCGGCCTCGGCAGGGAGTTTTGCGGGTGTGAAGCGGATTTGGAAAAACGGCGACCGCATCGAACTGGAGCTTCCGCTGACGAAGCGGCTGGAGGCGATCGATGCACAGCATCCCGATACGGTGGCGCTGCTGGTAGGGCCGATCGTGCTGTTCGCGCTTGGGGAGTCGCAGCCGAAAGTAACGCGCGCGCAGTTGTTGGCGGTGAAGAAGATGGTCCCCGAGGTATGGCACGTGACGACAGACAGCGAAGTCGTGAAGTTGATGCCGTTTACGGCGATCGAGGATCAACAGTATCTGACGTATCTACAGGTTTAGCCAGTCCCGACCGCGGGATTGCTCCGCAAGGACTTCAAACCTCGTAACTCTCTGAAAATAACGTCATTGAACCGACGGCACAATTCCTGACCAAGGCGGTGGCCGGCTCTTTAAATTCCGCACGCCTCAGGAGCGCTGCCCCGTTTACGGAGCGGATGCTCCCGTTGACAATCTCGGTTATCTCCCCTAGCATCAATAACTTGAGGCACATCTTGACCTCGAAATCGGGAGCCCCTTGTGATTAAGCTCGACATCATCAACGAAGTGGTTGCCAGAACAGGCATCACCAAGACCAAGGCCGAACTGGCGGTGGAAACGGTTTTCGAGAGCATGAAGAAGGCGCTGGCACGCTCGGATCGTATTGAGCTGCGGGGATTTGGCGTGTTTAACGTGCGTCCGCGCAAGACCGGAATCGGACGCAATCCGCGCACCGGGGCCGAGGTTTCCATTCCACCGGGCCGGGCGGTACGGTTTAAGCCGGGGAAAGAGCTGCAGTCGATTGATTAGGAAGAGCTTCTAGCTCTTGGCTCTTAGCTCTTACTTTCCGCGCGTAGACCGCTCCCTTCAGAACTTTCATCCACCAAGAACTGGTTTCGAATCCGATTGCTGCACGCCGAGCCCCCAACTCGCATCTGCAACTCGTAGTAGCATCAAGAGAAGCTTGGGTTGAATGCCGGGCTTAGATTCTGACTGAAGTTTCGAATGTCCGATCCGATTCCTTCTATCACGTATCCTTCCGCGGACGAAGTTCGCCCCGCGGTGCGGTGGGTGCCACGGCCGCCGGGACAAATCTATTGGCTGCATGCGCTGCTGCTGCTGCTCACTTGCTTCACGACGCTGGTGGTAGGGGCGCGGATGCAGGCCAATTTTCTGGTCAACAAGCCGGCGTTCTCGCTCGACGACGATTCGCTGCCGTTGTTTCCGGTGAGCTGGGTTTTCGGCCATCCGTGGTCGCACCTGATGCTGGGTGTACCTTTTGCGGCGACGCTGATGCTGATTCTGCTGGCCCACGAGATGGG
The DNA here is from genome assembly GCA_963719575.1 of uncultured Acidobacteriaceae bacterium. Classification (GTDB taxonomy): domain Bacteria; phylum Acidobacteriota; class Terriglobia; order Terriglobales; family Acidobacteriaceae; genus Sulfotelmatobacter. The sequence goes on along the minus strand of CAVRCN010000007.1, from coordinate 336,261 downwards.
TCACTATCTGTATTGCAAACGCTATCGCGTGTGGGCCACGCTGCCATTTTTCATTCCTGCGCCCACGTTGTTCGGAACTCTGGGAGCGTTCATCCGGATTCGATCGCCCATCCGGTCGAGAACGGCGCTTTTTGACATTGGCATCGCTGGACCGATTGCTGGATTCGTAGTGTCGGTGGCAGTGTTGTGGGCATCACTGGGGCTCTCTAAGCCGCTTCCGGCGGGGCTGCGGGCGCCCGACCTGCAAATGGGATATCCCTTGATCTTCCAGTGGATGCAAAGCCTGCTGGCCTGGCACAGCGGCGCGCACAGTGTAGCGGCGCTGCCCTTGGAGCGCGTGCTGCTGCATCCGTGCGCGATCGCGGCCTGGGTGGGGATGTTCGCCACATCGCTAAACCTGTTGCCGGGTGGTCAACTGGATGGCGGGCATATCGTCTTTTCGCTGGCGCCGTGGGCGCATAAGTTTGTTTCGCGGCTGACTATTCTTGTTCTGCTGCCCATGGGCTATTACCTTTGGTCGGGATGGTTTCTGTGGGCGATCCTGTTGCAGTTAAGCAGCCTGCGGCATCCGCAAGTGGCAGAGTTGCCGCGCGTTTCCGGCGGGCGCCTGTGGCTGGCGCTTTTCGCTCTAGCGATGCTGGCGCTTACTTTGACTAGAGTGCCTATTCACCACGCGGCGGCGAGAGAATTGATTCCGCAGTTGATACTAGCCGTCCGTCAGCTTTTCGGGAAATAACGAAGCGATGTGTTCTGGCTAAGAGCTAAGAGCCAACAACCAAGAGCTGCTATCCTCACATCAACCACAGTGCATCCACATCTACAATCACTTGCGTGCGCGGAATTTTCAGCTGCGCGGCGTGAGCCAGCATGGCGCGCAACGTGCCGTTCAGTTTTTCGCGGCTCGGGGATTTGAGAACGAAGTGATAACGGTAGTCGCGCTTCAGTCGCACGATGGGCGCGGCCGCGGGGCCGAGTACGCGCACGCCCTCGTGGCGCGTTTTCTCGAACCACTGTCCCAGGAGTCCCGACCATTCGAGAGCTTCCTCGAGCTTATCGCTGCGCACCAGAACGTTGGCCAGGGCGGAATATGGCGGATAGTGCATCCAGCTGCGGAAGCGTAACTCTTTTTCGTAGAATCCGGCGAAGTCGTGGCGGGCGGCGTATTGCACGGCGTAGTGATCCTGAAAATAAGTTTGCAGCACAACTTTTCCCGGAGACTGGCCGCGTCCGGCGCGTCCAGCGACTTGCGTGAGCAGCTGAAATGTGCGCTCGGCGGCGCGAAAATCCGGAAAGCCTAGGGCTGCGTCGGCGCCCACCACGCCCACCAGTGTGACGCCGTGAATGTCGTGGCCCTTCGCGATCATCTGCGTGCCTACGATCATGTCGAGATCGCCTTCGTTGAGCGCGTTCAGAGTGCGCTCGAAATCATCGTGGCCGCGGACGGTGTCGCGATCGAGGCGCGCGATGCGGGCTTGGGGAAACATGCCGTGCAGAAACTCCTCCAGCTTTTCCGAGCCGGTGCCAAGGAAATAAACATATTCGCTGCCGCAGTGCCCGCAGACTTTCGGCACGGGCGCGGTGTAGCCGCAGTAATGGCAAACCATTTTGTGCTCGCGCTTGTGATGCGTGAGTGCGATGGCGCAGTTCTTGCATTCCAGGGTTTTGCCGCAGGCCCGGCACAGGACAACCGGCGAGTAGCCGCGGCGGTTGAGCAAGACCATTACCTGCTCTTTGAGTTCGATCCGCTCTTTGATTTCAGCGGCCAGCTTGCGCGAGATGACCTGCTCGTGTCCGGTTTCTTGAAACTCCTGCCGCATGTCGACGATCTCGACTTCGGGCAGTGGCCGCTGCTCCACGCGGTCGGGCAACTCGATCAATGCGTATTTGTTCTTCTTGGCGTTGAAATAGGATTCCAGCGACGGCGTAGCCGATCCCAGCACAACCACGGCCTTCGCCATCTTCGCTCGCATCACAGCGATGTCGCGGGCGTGGTAGCGGGGAGTCTCTTCCTGTTTGTAGGAGGCGTCGTGCTCTTCGTCGACGATGATCAGAGCCAGGTCGGCGACCGGCGCAAACACCGCGGATCGCGTGCCGACGACCATGCGCGCCTCTCCGCCTTTGATGCGGTGCCATTGCTCGGCACGCTCGCGGTCGGATAGCGCAGAATGCAGAATGGCAACTTCGTCGCCGAAAATCTGATGGAGATCGGCGGCAACGGCGGGGGTGAGGCCAATCTCAGGTACGAGGAGAATGGCGGATCGTCCCGCCTCGAGCACATCGCGCATGCCAGCCAGATAGACGGCGGTCTTTCCCGAGCCGGTGACGCCGTGCAGCAGCATCCCGGAGAAATTGCGGGATGCGACGCCTTCACGAATGCGGGCGAGCGCGGCCTGCTGAGCCGAATTAAACTCGAACGCAAATGGTGAAGGACGCGGCCGACTGCGTGAGATGGTACGGCCGGCGGGCTGTTCGGCGATTTCGACCAGGCCTCGTTTGACCAGTGTGCTGAGCGTGCTTCGAGGAACGTCCAGCGCTTGCAGCGTTTCCATGGGCACTCGGCCGCCGGATGCGGCCAGCGTGTCGAGGAAGGTTTGTTGATTCGCGTTGAGCTTTCCCTCCGCCGACTTGAGCTGCGCAATCTTCATGGTGCGCGTGGCATCGCGTGCGGCGGAGACGTCTTCGCGGTGCAACCATTTCTTGCGAACCATTCCGGCGAGGATGGATTTTGAAACGCGAGTGGCCGAGCGCAGCGTTTCTTCTCGAACCAGTTCTTTCACTGGATCCGTGCTTTCGGATGCGCGCGCCGCCAGATAATCGAGCACGCGAAACTCTGTCGCCTGGTCCTCCGGCGTGCGTTGCGATCGGGCCGACGATCCCGACATGCCCGCGAGATGCAGTGCCATTTGGCCCTCGTCGGTGATGCGGTAGCCGATAGAACGCTTGAACTCTGCGCTCAGAGGCAGCATCGCGCGGAAAACTTCTCCGATAGGCGCGAGATAGTAATCCGCGATCCAGCGGCCGAGGTGCAGGAGTTGCTCATCGAGCACCGGCGCGGCGTCTAGCACGCTGATGAGATTCTTGATCTGGACGGAAGGCTTGCGGTCGTGCAACTCAACCACGATGCCCGTCATGCGCTGCTGGCGAAATGGGACGAGCACGCGGCCGCCGACAATCGGCGCGGCGTCCGCCGGGACACGATAGGTGAATGCCATGTCCAGCGGTACGGGCAGGGCAACGTCGCAGAATTCGGGCATTGATTGAAGGATAAACTACGGCTGCGCTGCCCGGGTCGCGGGCAGTGGAGGAGCGCGGCCACGTCTACGCGTCCGGCTTCGGCGCTTTCAGGCCGAGATACTTCATCACCATCTGCAAGTCTTTCCAGGCTTCGCCCTTCTGTCGCGGATCGCGCAACAGATATGCCGGATGGTATGTAACCGCAAGGCGCGCGCCGGGCCATGCGGGATCGTTGCTGCGCACGCCCGCGGGTTTGAAATCGTAAAAGCGACCGCGCAACTCTCCGAGAGATGAATTCATGGCCAGCAGATTCTTGGCCGCGGTGGCGCCCAGAGCCACCACAACTTTTGGCATGATGGCCGCGATCTGCCGCATCAGAAAGGGCGAACAGGTGTCGCATTCGTCAGGTTCCGGAGTGCGGTTGCCCGGCGGACGGCACTTGACCACGTTCGCGATGTAGATTTCTTCGCGTTGCAGTCCCATGGCCTTGATCATGTTGTTGAGCAACTGGCCGGCGCGGCCGACGAAGGGCTCACCCTGCGCGTCTTCGTCGGCGCCCGGACCTTCGCCCACGAACATCAGCTCGGCGCGCGGATTGCCCACGCCAAAGACGATCTGCTTGCGGCCTTGTTTATGCAGCTTGCAGCGGGTGCATTCGCCGAGATCTTCGCGAATCATCTTGAGCGCGGCGATGGGATCGGTGACGCCGTACTCTGGCTTCGGGGCGTGTGCCTCATAATTGCTTGAGTCGGCGACGGGCGCAACCACTGCGGATTTTCTGGCGGCCATTTCCTCTCGCGTTTCTGACTGGGATGCGGTGGACGGTGCTAATGATGAGGTGATTCCCGCAGCGGCCATGCCGCCAGTTGATATCTGGGCCGCAGGCCCTCTGCGATAGAAGTCGTAAATGCCCAATTCGTTGTAGTAGCGCACGCGGTCGGCGAGCGCGCGCCGCAGCGCGGGGTCAAGAGTGGGAGACATTGGTGCTTGGATTGTAATGCAGAACCTTTGACAACGGATCAGGGATAACGCGTCAGGCTTTCACCGGCGCCTTACGCTGCTGGCGCAGGCGCACGACTTGGTCGAGGACGCGTTGCGCCACTTCCCACTTCGTGGTCTCGGGAACTTCCACAACTTCGTCGTGAGTGAGGATGGTCGCGGCGTTGCGGTCGGAGTCGAAGCCCACGCCTTCATGGGAAACGTCGTTGACGACGATCGCGTCGAGGTGTTTGGCAGCCAGCTTCTGGCGCGCGTTTTCGAGCACGTTTTCAGTTTCGGCGGCGAAACCTACGACGATATGCGACCGCTTGCGCAGGGAAATTTCTTTGAGGATGTCGGGCGTGGCTTCGAGTTCGAGCGTCATTGCACCTTTGCGTTTGATCTTTTGCCCAGCCGCGACTTTCGGGCGATAATCGGAAACCGCCGCAGTCTTGATGACAATGGTAGCGTTGGGCAGCAGATCGAGCACCGCGTTGCGCATCTCCGCAGCCGACTCGACACGCGTGAGTTCTGCAGCTCCCGGCGGCGTGAGAGCAGTGGGCCCACTTACGAGCAGCACGCGCGCGCCGCGGCGCAATGCGGCTTCAGCCAGGGCGTAGCCCATGCGTCCGCTGGAACGGTTGGTGAGATAACGTACGGGATCGATTTTTTCGCGCGTTGGACCCGCCGTGATGAGCACAGTCTCGCCGCTCAAGTCTTGCGACGCACCCAGCGCTTCCAGCACCGCGGCGACGATTGTTTCGTTTTCCGCGAGCCGGCCCGCGCCGGTCATGCCACAGGCCAGGTAGCCCGACCCCGGTTCCACGATTTTGACACCGCGCTGGCGCAGGATTTCGAGATTTGTCTGCGTGGCGGGATGGTTCCACATGTTGACGTTCATGGCTGGGGCCATGACGACGGGCGCGGTGGTCGCGAGATACAGAGTGGTGAGGAAATCGCTGGAAATGCCTTGCGCGAAGTGCGCGATCACATCGGCCGTAGCGGGAGCCACGACCAGGGCATCGATCGCCTGCGCGACCGCAATGTGCTCGATGGCGGAATCGATGTTGGGTTCGTGCTCCTCGCCGGGCGAGAACATGCCGGTGATCACTTTTTCGCCGGAGAGCGCTGCAAAGGTGAGAGGACGAACAAATTCCTGCGCCGCGCGCGTCATCACCACCTGCACACGAATTCCGCGGTCCTGCAGCAGGCGGACGATTTCCGCGGCTTTGTACGCCGCGATGCCGCCGGTCACGCCTAGAGCGACTTTCATAATTGTTGATTGTTGATTTCTGATTGTTGATTGAAAAGCCCAAACAAACGCAATGGAAAATCAGCAATCCACAATCACAAAATCAACACTCCCTCAGTCCTGACCGAGCGCCTTGTCCAGAGCCTCACCGGCCTGCTCGATTGCCGGACGGATTTCTGGAATCTCCCACTTCACTTTGCCCGCTCGAATCTCATCCTGTGCGATGCGGCAGGGCTTGCGCGAACTGGTATCGACCACCGGCGGCGCGCCGGACTGCAATTGGCGCGCTCGCCGCGCGGCCACCAAGATATACCGGTAATTGCTGTCGAAGCCTTCTATCAACTTCATACAGGGATTCTCCCTTAATTCCGAAATCGACTTTCAACAATGTTCGAGCCTGCCATGGTCGTTCGAGGGAAACCGAGCCTTCGACTTACTGTTGCCGTTCTTATCGTTTGCGGCCCGTGTTGCCTGCCGCTTTCAGTAATGATACCGCGAAACCGCTACGCCCCTGAAACCTCCGGGGGAGAAAAGGAATCGAGAATGCGGCGAACGCGATCGCGAATATTTGCCAGACGACTACGATCCGCCAAAGCCAAGGTGCTCTTCTCCTCGTCCGTCAGCGGCCGGCCAGAACGGCACAGACGCTCCGCGCGCACGATGGCCTCCAGGCTATCGACGGACTCCTGCAAGTCATCGTTGATCAAAATATAGTTGTATTTGTCGTAATTCTCAATCTCCCGACGGGCCGTGACCAAACGGCGCTGGATGACTTCATCATTGTCTTCCCCGCGATGCCGAAGCCGCCATTCCAGCGTCTTACGGTCCGGCGGCAATATGAAAATACTAACGGCTTCGGGAAGCCTCTGTTTAATTTGCCTGGCGCCCTGCACATCAATATCGAGCAACACATCTCTTCCCTTTCGTTCCGCCTCCCGCAGCACGGTGCGCGCAGTTCCGTAATAGTCGATGCCGTAAAGCACGGCGTGCTCCAGGAATTCATCCGCGTCGATCATGCGCTGGAACTCCTCGCGCGATACAAAAAAATATTCCTTGCCATTCTCTTCGCTGCCCCGCGGCAGGCGCGTGGTGTAAGAGATGGAAAACTCGAGGTTGGGGACAAACTGCAGCAACTTGGCCACCAGCGTAGACTTGCCCGACCCTGAAGGCGCGGAGATGATATAGACCAGCGGCTTGTGGGCAGCGCTCGTCCCAGATGAAGTCATTCCGGTTGTGCTTGCTCCAAGTGACATCGTTCCAGGTAAAACCGTACCAGATTCTGAGCTCATTCCAGGTTCTGTACCTGCTCGCGCGATTTTTCAATCTCCGCTTTCATGGCCAATCCCGCCTCGGTAATTTTGAGCGCTTCCCCCGCCAGCCCCAACGTCTTCGAAAGCAACGTGTTGGCTTCGCGATTCATTTCCTGCAACAGGAAGTCCAGCTTCTTGCCGACCTCGCCGCCTTCATCGAGCAGGCCCAGAAAATGTTGCACGTGCGTCTCCAGCCGGACAATTTCTTCCTGAATGTCGCTGCGATCCACCAGCAGTGCTACTTCCTGCAGCACGCGTTCCTTGTCGGCGCTTGCGCCCAACAATTCCTGAATGCGCGAGTGTAGCCGCTCGGTGTAGCTTTGCAGAACTGCGCGGCGGTGCTGTTGCACGCTCTTGCCCGCTTCCACAAGGTGAGCCATGCGCTGGCGCAATTCGCGCTCGATACCGCGGCCTTCCTCCTCGCGCATCTGGTTGAGCCGCAGCAGCGCGTCGCCTACTTTAGCCAGAACCGCACCTTCAATTTCTCCATCCACATTCTCGCGAGCTGAGTCGAGCGCGCCCGGGATGCGGAGAATGGCATTGAGATCGGGCTCTGCGGCCAAGGAAAATTCCGCAGCAGCTTTCCGAAACGCGGCAATGTAGCCGCCAACCAGTTCGCGGTTCAGGACGAATGTTTCGCCGCTCGCCCGCTCAAGGCTGAGCGTAACTTCCACGTGACCCCGCGCCATCCCTTCTTTCAGCAACCGGCGCAATTGCATCTCGAGTGAATCCGTCCCCGAAGGCAAGCGGAAGTGCAGATCAAGAAAACGGTGATTCACGGCCTTCAACGAAAGCGCGAAGCCGAGGTGCCCGTTTGTGGAAGCAGCTGCACCGCCGAAAGAACTTACGGCGACGGCCCGGGCTTGTGGCTCGACCTCGCCCTTCACCTGGGCGAAACCGGTCATTGATCGTATGGGCATCGATCGTATTGGCATGGATTTCATCGGCATGGTGTTCGTCTTCTGCTAGTCAAGGCTGTACGACAACCCGCGGCGTTTCCAAATTAGTGAACTGCAAATCGTACAAACGGCGATATGTGCCGAGCCTGCTCATCAACTCGTCGTGTGGGCCCACATCGGTGATGGTGCCATTCTCAATCACCACGATGCGGTTGGCGCGGCGCACCGTCGAAAGGCGGTGCGCAATCACGAACACCGTTCTGCCTTCCATCAGATTGTGAAGAGCGGTTTGCACTAGCGACTCCGATTCGCTGTCGAGCGCGGAGGTGGCTTCGTCCAAAATCAGAATCGGAGCATTTTTCAGAATCGCGCGGGCAATGGCGAGGCGCTGGCGCTCTCCGCCGGAAAGCCGCACCCCGCGCTCTCCAATGAGCGTGTCATAACCGCTGGGCATGGCACGAATAAAGTCATGCGCCAGGGCGGCGCGGGCGGCCGCCTCCACTTCTTTCTGCGGAGTAAACGGCTGCCCGTAGGCAATGTTGTTTCGCACCGTATCGTTGAACAGTATCGTGTCCTGGGTGACGATCCCGATCTGCGCACGAAGAGATGCCAGAGTCACATCGCGAATGTCATAGCCGTCGATCAGGACGCGTCCGCCGCTGGCGTCGAAGAAGCGCGGAATCAGGTGGACCAGCGTGCTCTTGCCGGCGCCGCTGGAGCCAACAATTGCCAGCACCTCGCCGCGATTGACTTCGAGATCGATGTTGCGCAGCACATCGCGAGCCTCGCCGCCTTCGCTCTCTGCAGCATAGGCGAAGCTGACTTGCTCGAACAGAACCTTTCCGGAAAACCTCGGCAGAGTTTTGGCGCGCGGCTTTTCGCGCACGTCATCTTCGAGATCCATGAAGCGGAAAATTTCCGACGATGCGCCAAGAGCTTGCTGGAAGTTATTGTTGAACTGTGCGAACTTGCGCACGGGATTGTAGAGGCTGAAGACGGCGGCAATGAACGCGACGAAAGCTCCGGTCGTGAGTTCGCCGCTCTTGATCTGGTTGCGGCCGAGTAAAAGAAGCAAGGCTACTGCGATCGCGCCGAGAACATCCATCAGCGGCGAACTGATGGCTGCCGCCGCCACCGATTTCAGGTTGGCGCGGAACAGCCGTCGCGCCGCCTGGCGGAAGCGCGAGATCTCCCAGTTCTCGGTGTTGAAGGCTTTTACGATGCGGTTTCCCGTGATCGTTTCGTGCAAAATATTTTGGATTTCGGCCAGCTTGTCCTGCCCGCGACGGGTGTGATGGCGCACCCGGATGCCGATCTTGCGCGAAGAATAAACAATGATGGGCGCGAACAGCAGCAGCACCCAGGCGAGCCTGCCTCCAATCACCACCACCGCGGCCGCAGTAAAAATGAACGTGAAAATCTGTTGCAGGAACTCGGCCAGCACCGCCGACATCGCATATTGCACGCGGTCGATATCGCTGACCATGGTCGAGAGCAGCGTGCCGGTAGCGTGCTTGGAAAAAAATGCCGCCGACTGCCGCAGGATGGCGTTGTAAAGGTCATCCCGCAGATCGGTGATCATGCCGAAGCCGGCGTGATTTACCAGATAAGTGCCGGCATAATCCAGAAGGCCCTTCAGGAACGTCGAGGCTACGAGCGCGAAAGCCACAATCGTCCAGGCATCGTGAAAGTGCAGGGGAACCAATTGCTGCAGGTAGACCGGCCGGCCGATCCGAGGAATGGTGAACAGCAGAATGTTTTCAGATCCGGACGCGGGAACGAGCACGCGATCAAGCACCGGCTTCAGCAGGATCAGCCGGAACGCTTCAAGAAATCCCACCGCGGCCAGCAGCGCAACTCCGGGAAACAGCTGGAGCAAAAATGGGCGCACGTAGCGCAACAGGCGCGTCAGTTGCCGCATGGGGCTCCCAAGCGGAATAGGCCGCAATCGCTTGCTGCCGGTGGAATTGGCATGAGGTGCAAGCCGTTATTCTACCGCTCTGGGGGAGGGTTTGTCGTTGACTGGAGGGTGGACCCGCCAAACTTCCGTGACCCTTTACTTCGGGCTGTCCCGGTGCACGACCTTCACCCGGTAGCCCGCTTTCCGCAGGCGTCCGCAGACTTCTTCGGCGATCATCACCGAGCGATGCTGGCCACCGGTGCAGCCGAAGCCTATGGTGAGATAACTCTTGCCCTCTTTGATGTAGTGCGGCAGCAAATAAACCAAAAGATCGGAAATGCGCTGGATGAATTCGCGCGTCTGGGGAAACGAGCGAATATATTTGGCCACGCGCGGATTGCGTCCGGTGAGGGCGCGGAATTCGGGCACGAAATGCGGGTTGGGAAGGAAGCGAACATCGAAAAGCAGATCCGCATCTTCGGGAACGCCCTGACGGAAGCCGAAACTGACGCAGGAAACCAGAATGTTTTTTTCGGAAGACTGCTCGCGGAAGCGCTCCGTGATGTGGGACCGCAACTCGTGAACGTTGAACTTGGAAGTGTCGATGACAAAATCAGCCAGAGCGCGAATGCGGCCCAGGTGGCCGCGTTCGGCCTTCAGCGCCGACTTTACTCCCGCGGTTGCGCCCAGCGGATGCGGCCGCCGGGTTTCGCTGAACCGGCGCAGCAGTACCGCGTCCGTCGCTTCCAGAAACACGACTTTCGCCGGAATCATTCGCCGGACCGCTTTCAGAATGCCGGGCAGACGTTCGAGTTTCGATCCTTCGCGCACATCCACCACCAGCGCCGTGCGGCGAATTTCGTCCGATTGCACCGCCAGTTCGGCAAAGCTCGGGATCAATTCGATGGGCAGGTTATCCACGCAATAGTAGCCGAGATCTTCGAAGGCCTTGAGCACCGAGGCCTTCCCAGAACCGCTCATGCCAGTGATGATCACCAGTTCGCGCGAGCGCTGGCTCTTGCGAGTGGCGCGGCGCGGCTTCTTGGCCGCTTTTCCGAGCGCGGCTTTGGCCCGGTTGCCTGAGGTCTTTCTGCGGGGCATCTAGGCGATAGTAGCAAAGAAATCCGCGGGATATTGCGCCGATTTTCGCGGTCAGAGAAAACTTAACCACAGAGGACACAGTGGATCACTGGGTAACCCCAGCGATTCCTCGCGCGCACTCTTTGGCTTCAGTGATCGTGGGTTCGCGGTTTGTCATCTGCCCGCTCCGGCAGGTAAGCTAATGCGCCATGAAGAAATTTCACGATCTCACGGAACGTGAGGTGCTTGCGCTGGCGATTTCGCTGGAGGAAGAGGACGAGCGCGTGTATGCCGACTTTTCCGAAGGACTGCGGCAGGACTATCCCGCGTCGGCAGAAATGTTTGAGGCCATGCGCGAGGAGGAGTCCGGGCACCGGCGGCGCCTGATTGAACTCTACCGCCAGAAATTTGGCGAGCACATCCCCCTGATTCGCCGCCAGGACGTCCGCGGCTTTGTGGCGCGGCCCGCGCTGTGGCTGATGCGTCCTCTGCGCATTGAGGCGGTCCGCAAAGAGGCGAGCACGATGGAAGTCGAAACTCGCCGCTTTTACGAAAAGGCCGCCCGCCGCACGCAGGACGCCAGCGTGCGGCAATTGCTCGACGATCTCATCAACGAAGAACGCGAGCACGAGGAACGCGCCCAGGAGCTAGACAAACAAAAACTTCCGGCTCAGGTAAAGCAGGACGAAGAGTTAGCGCAGCGCCGGCTTTTCGTTTTGCAAATCGTGCAGCCGGGGCTCGCGGGCCTGATGGATGGTTCGGTCTCTACGCTGGCGCCCGTGTTCGCCGCCGCTTTCGCCACGCACAACACTCAGGACGCGTTTCTCGTGGGCCTGGCCGCCTCGGCCGGCGCGGGCATCAGCATGGGATTTGCCGAAGCGCTCTCCGATGACGGCAGCCTGACTGGGCGCGGACATCCGTGGGTGCGCGGCTTGATTTGCGGGGCGATGACGGGACTCGGCGGCATTGGCCACACGCTGCCGTTTATGTTTCGCGACTTCCGTCTCGCGCTGTGGGCCGCGGGCGCGGTGGTCGTCGCCGAACTGGGCGTGATCACCTGGATTCGGCACCGCTATATGGATAGTCCGTGGATTTCGGCGGCGCTGCAGGTTGGGCTGGGCGGTGTGCTGGTGTTCATCACCGGCGTGCTGATTGGGAGCTCGTAGGGCGATTGCTGATTTCAGATTTCAGATTTTAGATTTGTGATTGTTGATTTTCAAACAAATGCTCGTCAGCGGGGGCTTCTCAATCTGCAATCTGAAAGCTACCATCTGAAATCCTTTTCACGGTTGCGTATCCAGCGGATGCGTGCTCTTTTCGTAGAATTCATTCTGCAGTTTCAAGCTGACGTTGTCCGCTTTCACGGCCTGAATCGCTTTGACCACCGAATCGATCCACCACTTCATCTGATATTCCCCCAGTTCGCGGGTCGCGGCTGAGCCATCGCCGGCGTAGTGATTCGGAAAGCGCGTGTACCACCAGATGCCGGTGTAAACGTCTTCCGGAATTTTCTGGCGATGCTGGTCGGCACCGGATTCGTTCGCAGCGCGGTCCTGATGCACAAGATCAGGGCGCGAGATCATCATCTTCGAGGTTTCGCTTTCGCCGGCGTGCATGTCGATGGAAGTTTTCCTCGCGGGACCACCGTGCTGCGGCGTGCGCTCGTTGAAAACATAGACCACATAATCGTGCGGCTTATCCAGCTGCGACTGCGCGAAGAAAGGCAGCAAGCTGTCGTTGCCGCCGTGGCCATTGACGATCAGAACTTTCTTGCAGCCGTTGCGCGCCATCTCGTCGGTAGTTTCCTGCAGCAACGCGAGTTGCATGTCGCGGCTATAGGCAACGGTTCCGGGCTCGTGGCGGGCCTCGGCGATCTGGCCAAAATAATATTCAGGAAATACGACCGCGTATTCCTGTTCAGCCGCGTGCAGCGCGGCGTAGCGGACGTTCGAGCAAATCGGTGCCGAGAGGAAGATGCGGACCATGCTTCTCGAGAATGCCGAACGGAAGCAGGCATGTGCCCTGCGAGCGATGAATGCCTTCGCGGAAATCGGAGGCGGTGAGTTCCTCCCAGTGCACGGAAAGTCTGGCTGGGGCGGATTGAGCACGCACTAACTGTGGCACGCTGAAAACGAGAGCGACAAATATCAAGGTGAAAAAACACCCATGCCAAGTCTGAACCATTTGGGGAGAACTCCCTCGGCCGCGAATTCTAACACGCGAATCGCCGCTATTAAAACGTATCAGTGCCGTTCCCAGGAAATCGAAATCCCCACTTCTCGCAAAAGACGCGAGAAATGGGGCACCCAAACCCGTTTAGCTGACGGCTGAAAGCTGATAGCTGATAGCTGAAAGCTTCTCACGGAGCGTTGCTGAAGCCTGAAAGCGGAAGCCCGAAGCCTGCCTTAGGGCGCTTCGATCAGCTCCATTTTCCCGTCTCTTGTGCGGTGCAGGATCATGACTTTGCCTTTGGGATCGCGGAACACGAAGACATCGCGATCCTTGAAGTGGGCCTCTTTGATGGCTTCTTCGAGAGTCATGGGACGCATAGCGACGGCTTCGTCGGAGCGGACCAGATGCACCTCGGTGGTCTTGGCTACGGCGGGATATTTGTGTACGACCACGGGCACGGCGGTTTTCTCCGAGAGGCCAACCGCGGTTTGCAGGTCTTCCTGCGAGGGCAGGGGCAGCGACGAGTGGCCGTTCCATTTTTTCGTCTCTTCGATTTTTCGGGCCGAGCGTTTTTTCGACTGCCAGCGCGTTTTGTATTTGACCGCCTGCTTTTCCAGATGGTCGAGCGCTTCGTTGACGGCGATGGTCATGTCCCTGGCCTGGGCCAGGCCGACGAGCGGTCCATTGCGGGGGCTGATGGTGATTTCGGCTTTGTGGCGGTGCTTCTCGACGGCGAGAATGACTTTGCTGTCAAACCGGTCGCCCAGAATTTTGCGAATTTTTGTGAGGCCGGTTTCAACCTCTTTGCGGATGGTAGAAGTTACTACGTAGTGTCTGCCGGTGTATTCCACGTTCATGAGCGCCCCCTAGTGAAATTCTCGATCGAGATGAAATGGGCACTGCATTTAAGTCAGAAGTTAGAAGTCAGAATGCAGAAGTAAAATCTCTTGCTTTCAGCATTCTCGACAATCGCAACCTTTGGTGTTTCTTGCTTTTTAGTTTTTACTTCTGCATTCTGACTTCTTACTTCTGCATTACTTCTTCACTCTTCGCTGGTGCGTGCTCGGGATGCGCATATCCTCGCGGTATTTTGCTACCGTGCGGCGGGTCACCTGGATGCCTTGCGATTGCAGGATGCGGGTGATCTGCTCGTCGGTTAGCGGACGGCTGGGATCTTCTTCGTCGATGAGCTTTTTGACTCGGCGCTTGAGGATCAGTAACGATGTGTTGCCGCCCTCGGGGCCCTGCACGCTCTCGCTGAAGAAGTAGCGCAGTTCGAATACGCCCTGCGGGGTGTGGGCATATTTGCTGGCCACCGCGCGGCTTACCGTGGAAGGATGCACGCCGATTTCTTCGGCCACCTCCTTGATCATCATGGGTTTCAGCTGGTCGATGCCTCGTTCGAGAAAATCCTGCTGGCGCGCGACAATGCAATAACAGACTTTGGTGATGGTCTGCTTGCGCTGCTCGATATTCTTGATGAGCTGGATGGCGCTCTTGTAGCGCTCTTTCACGTAGTCGCGGGTGGTCTTGTCGTTGGTGCCGTCGCGGGTCACGAGCTTTTTGTATGCCGGATTCAGGCGAAGCTGGGGCAGGTCTTCATCGTTCATGATGACCAGCCATTCGTCGCCGTGCTTCACGAAAGCAACGTCAGGCTCAATGAGGCGCGGCTGGGTTTTGTTGTAGCGCAGGCCGGGGCGGGGATCGAGGGTGCGGATGTAATTCAGCGCATGTTCGATCGCCTCCGGCGGACGACCGATGGCGCGCGCGATTTCTTTGTGCTGCTTGTTCTGCAGAGCGCGCAGATGTTGATCGACAATGGCGGTAGCATCCTGAAGAATCTGAGCCGTTCCGTTGCCGTTTTTCTCTCCGTTTTTGTCGCCGTTCCTGTCTCCGTTTTTGTGGAGCGCAAGCTGCTGCTGGTGATAGCGGAGCTGGTAGAGCAGGCACTCGCGGAGATCGCGGCAACCTACGCCCGGAGGGTCGAGCTGGCGGACCGTGTCCAGAGCTTCCTGCAAATCGGCGGCGGAGAATTTGGGTGTCCAGGTCGCGGAAGGTGGCGGCTGCGCGGCTTCGGGAGCGGGAGCGACGGCTGCAGCCGCGTCCCCGGAGCGCATGGAAAACGACGCGGTCGCATCAGGGCCGGCGGTGCTGGCTTCTGCAGCGGATGAAAATTCGTCCGCGGCGTTCGGGTGAGTTGCGGCTCCGAGCGTGGCACTCTCAGCTAGATTACTTTCTACTGCACTGCTTTCGGTCAGATCCGTGGCGCTGGTCTCGGATGAAACTTGTCCGGCTAAACCATCTTCCGCCAAAACTTCTTCGGCTGGGCCATCTTCCGCGAGAGCTTCCTCGGCTAAGGCGTCCTCTGCCAGTCCCAAGGCTTGCGCCTCGCTCACAATCTTCTTGGCGGTCACCGCATCGGCTTCCGCGGACGCGGGCGGCGCGACTCCCAGGAGTTCGTCATCGCTGGCGATTAAATATCCGTCTTCATTCAGGTTGCCGATGATCAGGTCGGCGGCTTCGCGCACTTCGCTGCGCAGGCTCAGCGCACCCAGCTGCCAGGCCAGATGATCAGTTAGATTGCCGGGCTTCGAGAGAAAATTCTCGAACGACGGGCGCTCGATTTCTTCCATCTCACCGCGGCTGCGATAGCCGGGATCGAGATAATCCTGAAAGAACGATCCGAAGTCGATTTCTTCGAACGGATCTTTCTTCTCGACGGCAGCGATGGGATTTTCTTCCGTGGAAGCGGTGGCGGCGCGCTCGCGGTCCGCCTCTTTGCCTCCAACTTCATCGAGCAGCGGAACCGATTCTTCGAGTTCTTCGAGAACCGGGTTCTCCACCATCTCGGTATTGATCATGTCCTTGAGCTCAAGCTTGTTGAGCGCCAGCACGGAAACCATCTGCACCAGTCCCGGAGTAAGGATCTGGCGCTGCGACAGCTTGACGCTCAATTTGTGTTGCAACATGACCATAGGATCAGTCGTTGGTCCTTCGTCGTTGGTCGTTCGCCCTTCGCCGTTGCACCCTCAGTCGGATTGGCCAACGACCAACGACGATCGGCCAACGACGCTTCTAAACTAACGAAAAACTCTCTCCCAGATACACCCTTCTCACTTCCGGATCACTCGCCAACTGCTCCGGCGGTCCGTGACGGAAAATTCTGCCGTCATCGATGATGTAGGCACGGTCGGTAACCGAAAGCGTTTCGCGCACATTGTGATCCGTGATCAGTACTCCGATGCCGCTCGCCCGCAGGCCGCTGATAATTTTCTGCAAGTCCAGCACGGCAATCGGGTCGATCCCGGAAAACGGTTCGTCCAGCAAAATAAACGTCGGATTAATGCACAGGCAGCGGGCAATTTCCACGCGCCGGCGCTCACCCCCGGAGAGGGCATATCCGCGATTCTGGCGGATGTGCTCCAGCCCCAGCCCATCGATAAAGCGTTCCATCTTCTCGCGGCGCTCGTGCCAGGAAATCGGCTGCGCCTCCAGCACTGCGAGGATGTTCTCTTCGACCGTAAGCTTGCGAAAAACCGATGCTTCTTGTGGGAGATAACTGATGCCATACTGACGGGCCCGCAGATACATGGGAACGTCTGTAATGTCCTGACCGTCGTACAACACGCGGCCAGTATCGGGAGGGATCAGGCCAACAATGGCGTAAAAAGTAGTCGTCTTGCCTGCGCCGTTAGGGCCTAATAAACCAACAACTTCGCCCTGTTCGACTCGCAGGCTGACACCGTTCACAACCCGCCGGCCACGATACGATTTGCCAATTTCTTCCGTGGCCAGGGTACGCATTTAGCTTGCCATTTACCGCGCCACTCGGGTCTGAGTTACCACAGGAGTACTTGCTTCGCCTTCTACGAGCACCCTATCATCGGCCCTAAAGAAAGTCAACGAAACTCCCGTAATCTTGCCTTGTTCGGCATCAAAAATGCTAGGCGGTCCGCCGGTGAGCACAAACTTGTCGTCCGCGGCCGTATAGACCAGTTTCTCACCCTCGGCACGTCGGTTGGGCTGCAGAACCAGAACGTGGCCTTCGGCGACCACGCGGTCGATTCGTCCCTGTCCCGTAACTGATTGACTGGGTTTGGTTTGGGTCGCATTCTGGCTTACGATTTGGCTCCGCGGAAGCAGATAGACGTCCATGGTCTGCGACGACGCGGTGAAGTCACTACTTTTCGCCGAGACTCCGCCTTCGTAGTGGGCCTTGCGTTCAGAATCGACGTAGGTGAGCTTGGCGGCTGTGATGGCGATCAGGCTGGGGCGATCTGACTTGGCTACAGCGTTAGGCTTCGTCCCAATCCCTTGCTTGTGTACTCGTGGTTGGCCCTGCCTGGGTGTGGCCGGTTCCGGCGCGACATTCTGTTCTGGTTGGGTATCCGCTTGGACTTTCTCGGGTTGGACCTTCTCGGGCTGCACCAGAATCGTCGAGACTGGCCGCGCCTGGGTGCCCTGGGCCACCAGGGAACGGTGTTCCCGGTCGAACTGGATGGTGGGGGCTTCGATGACGTTGGCGTCTTGCCAGAGGCGAGCGCCTCCGGTGTAGACGGCGATGGCGGGATGGTCGCGCGCGGTCATGCTGCGCGCCGTGACGTGAATGGGCGAAGAGGAAGCCAGCAGGGAGCCGTTGGGCTGCTCCTGCAATTCGCTGTAGGTGCTCTTGACGTCGCCTTCGGCCAGGGCTTCGCCGGTGGCGCGGTTGATGCGGATGGTCTGCGCGGTGGTGGTCATGCCGCCTTCGACCACACGGGGGCTTCCGGTGACAGTGCCGGTAAGGGTGAGCACCTGGTTGGCGGGAGTGTAGCGCGCGAGATCTGCTGTAGCTTGCGTGCGTTTGTCAGGGCTCTGATCGTCGGAGTAATTGACGTTGCCCCGCTGGGTAACGGTGGCGATGCCTCCCTGCGGGAGGAGCGTGGCATCCACTGTTTCGCTGGTGCTGACTCTCTCCGGCTGGCCCGGGCCCTGGTTCACGATGCGCGCATCGGGCGCGCCGTGGATCGTGGATAAGCGGCTGCTTCCGTCAATGGTCTCGAACTTGGCGTTGAACTTTCCGGCGGTAATGACGGTTTGCTGTGCCGCGGGAGCTGGCGTGCCGGGCGGGCTCGAAGTTCGGGGCTTGGATTGCGCGAGCGGAGCCGAAAGAATCGTGATTTGCGCGGGGCCGAAGGTTTCGGCGCGATCCACGAACCGGCCGTCAACCATAGGAAAATCAACTGCGGATGCGGTCAGGGCGAAGTCCTGGGCACCGGAATCTTTCGTGGAGCCTTTCACGGCTGGCGTGTCACGATTCGCGGGGCTTTGCGTCAGGCGCACGTGGTCGAGCGCATGTATCTTCTGCAGCTGGTTCTGGCCGGCGTAGTCTAGAATCACACGGCCGGCGTTGCCCTGCATCGGTTGCGCGCCGGCGCGCTCAAGTTCCACATGGCCGGTCAAGGTTGCGGTGCGCAGCTGATTCTGTTTGCCGGTCAGCAGGAACTCGGCTTCGTCGGAGTGAACTTGCGTATCGGGAGTTGGTCCTTGAGCACCGCCGCTCGCTGCAGTAGTCCTTGCCGGCCCCTTTTTGGTGTGCGGCTCTCTTGCTTTCGCGGTGCGGCTCTCGCCTGTGGCCTCGCTCAGCTGCGCGTGCACACCGCCCGTAGCCAGGATCCGATCCACATTGTTGTCGGCGTTCAGAAACAGTTTCGCGTGATCCGCCTGCATGGTTTCATTGCCGCGCAGAACGTTCGGATGTTCCAGCAGAACCACGCGAGGCTCGCCGGTGATCAGGCCACTCGACGCCTCGATGGTCGAGGGGACGTCCCCAGGCATCTCCACGCGAACCTGGGACGCCAGGGTCAGCGTGTTGGCTTTGCCCGCATACAGAACGCCCACGGCCGATCCGGAAGCCTGAGGAGTGCTGAACTCAACTTGCGCGGGAGTCGTGGCGTTTCCGCTCTCGCGATTGAAAATCAAGTCGCGAGTCTTGAGATGGATGGAGCTCCTGAGTTCTTTGGGGACGGACTGATCGGGGTTGGTGCGGCCCGCGGGATTGGCTTCCAGATCGATCTGGACTTCCCCTTTGGCGGCGATGTCGCCGGATTTCGGATCGTAAGTGAAGTCGTCGCCGGAGATGCGGTCGAAGCGCGAGGAATCGCGTCCGTAGAGCACGATGTTGACGTTGTGCAGTTCGGCGCGTCCGTCGAGTTTGAATTGCTTGAGGTCGCTGGCCTCGATGGTGAACAGCGTGCGCTTGCCGTCGGACTTGGAAAACTGGAAGCCCGTGGCGGTTTGCTTGATGTCGATCCCGATCTTTCCCGGAATCCCTTTCAGCACGCTGAGTTGGTGAAAGCGGACGCGTAAATACATCCCCGCAACGATCACCGTGCAGACGACGGCGATCGCCACCAACCAGCGTCGCAAATGGTAGACGGGGAGCGGCATCGCTAAGTTCAGTGTAATGCTTAGAAGCAGTTGTCGGTTGTCGGTTGCCAGTTTTCAGCACTCAGTTACGCCTAGAAAGCTTGTCATCCCGAACTGAGCCAAAGGCTCGGTGAGGGACCTTACGTCGGCCGCACCCTCAACTGGTGTCGACCGGGCCACCCGTATCGTCGCCCGCTAAACGGTTCTCGCTTACCCTTCATCTACACTTGGATGCAATGAACACGCACGCAACACCACTGCTGCTGGAATTAAAGAACATCTGCGTAATGCGGGGCCAGACCCCCGCGCTCGACGACTTCAGCCTGCGCATCGGCGCCGACGAGCACGTCGCCATCCTGGGGCCGAACGGCTGCGGCAAGTCCACGCTGATCAAGACGATTACGCGCGAGTGTTATCCGGTGGTGCGGCCGGACTCGGCGATGACGATCCTGGGCGAAGAATCCTGGGACGTGTTCAGCTTGCGCGCCCGCCTCGGCATCGTCTCAAACGACCTGATGGCTTCCGTTACCGGGGACGCGAATGGACGCGACGTGGTGTTGTCGGGCTTTTTCAGCAGCATCAGCATTTTCTCGAATCACGCGGTTGATCCCGGACACCGGCAATTGGCGGACGACGCGCTGCAGCAGCTAGGGATTTCGCATCTGGCGGAGCGGCCTGTTTGCGAGATGTCTTCGGGCGAGGCGCGGCGCGTGCTGATCGCGCGGGCGCTGGTGCATAATCCGCGCGCGTTGCTGTTCGACGAACCCTGCAACTCACTCGATCTCGCCGCGCAGCACACGGTGCGGCAGGCCATGCGCACGCTCGCGAACTCGGGCATCGGAATTATTCTGGTGACCCACGAACTGGCGGACATTGTGCCCGAGATTCAACGCGTGGTGCTGATGAGCCGGGGACGCATCGTGGCGGATGGTCCCAAGGAAGAGATGCTGCAGGTGGAACAGCTGTCGCAGTTGTTCGGCGTGAAAGTGGAATTGGGGCGGCGGGATGGGTACTACCATCTGTGGTAAGTGCTGCGGGAAGCTCATTTCGCCAAATGCCGGCCACGGCGATTCTGTCGCCGCACTTGCGGAGAGTAATATTCGAAGCGAGTGAAAGGACCTGGCTGACATGGTCGTTCTGCGATCTCGTGCTCGTCGTCTTGATTGTATGTGCGTCCTGCTCGGATTGTTCCTCGTGCTGGCAGGTGAGTGCGCATTTAGCGCCCAGGCAGACGCAGTCGGTGTGACTGAAATTACGCCGGCACTCCTCGTCTTTTCCACAACGGCGGGGAATGTCGTTTCTTCGGTTGGGCCGGACGGCGCTTTCTTGGTTGGTACGCCGCCGGCCGCAAGCACGCCGCGCATCAGCAGCATCCTTGCGAGCCGGACCAAGTCCCTGGTTCGCTACGTAGTCATCGCGCCGCAGGACTTCGCTCATTCCGAGGGCGATGCGGGATGGGGGAGGCGAGGGGCGTTCGTCGCCATGCAGGAGAATGCACTCCGGCGTCTTGACGGAGACACGATGGGAGCGCCCCCGCCGTTGTCCCCGCGTTTCATTAAGCTCGGAGTTGACCGCCCGCGTATCGCTTTTTCTGAGGTGTTGGCCTTTGACCTGAACGGAGAGTCGATACATGTGGTCCACCAGAAACCGGGGTACAGCGATGCAGACGCAATCGTGCATTTCCATGTAGCGAAGACGGTTTACCTCGGCGAGGCCTTTCCCGGAGACGGCTACCCCGCCATCGACGCAGCACAAGGTGGCACGCTCGACGGTCTGGTGAAAACGCTAGAGGGATGGACTGACAGCAGTTTCCACATTGTGCCGGCGCGCGGAAAAGTGACAGATGGCACAGCGGTAAAAGCGCTTCTCGACATGATTGTGACGGTTCGCGATCGTATCCAACGCAGGATCGTGGCGGGTCGAACCGAAAGCGAAGTACTAGCCGAGCACCCCACCGCTGACTTTGACGCGGAGTTTGGACACGGGCGCGTCGGGGCCGACGAGTTCGTTCACGACGTCTACCGTGCTCTTAAGGGACAGTAGGCAGATAATCGCGCAGGGAGAGTTCCAGGCCGCCGTACTCGGGATGGTCGTTGTGTCCGATGGTGAAGGCAATGTCGATGGTGTCGCCGGCCAGGAGCGGCGACTGCTGGACGCGCTCAGCCATGTTCCAGGCCAGGGCGTCGAAGACGATGGATCTTCGCCAGCTTGCGGAACTCTTTTCGGCTTCATTTCGATGCTCTACTGCGGCTCTCACGTCGCGTCTGGGGATGGATGCGGAATCTGGATGGCAGCGGGGTGCGGCCAGAATCGCTACCTCGGACAATTCTTGATTCTCGTCCTCTGTTGAGCCAGCGGCAAACCCGGCCACTGACGTGGCTGGCGCGGACGTGGCGCCCACCCCGGCGGGTATAACCCCGGCCGTCAGCTTTAATTTCAGATGCTTGTCTTTCAGGATGCGCGGCGGGGCGGTTAGTTTTGTGCCGCGTGCGGAGAATACTGGTTCGGGATTTCCTACGCCGTAGGGTTCCAGCAATCGCAGCGCCTGAAAAAGTTCGGGTGTGATTTCTTCGAAGTGAAGCTCGGCGTCAACGTCGAGCACGGGTTCGAAATCGGCGAGCGTGAGGCGGGCGCGGGCGAACATATCCAGCCGGGTGCGCAACGGCTCGATGTTGGCCGCGGGCATGGCGAAACCGCAGGCGTGGGCGTGTCCGCCGTAGCGCAAGAAAAGATCGCGGCAGGATTCAACTGCTTCGAGCAGATGAAAGGCGCGAATCGAACGACCCGATCCGAAGGCTTCCTCGCCTTCGCGTGAAATCACGAGCGTAGGCCGGTTGTAGCGCTCAACCACCCGCGTGGCCGTAATGCCGATGACGCCGCGGTGCCAGCCCTCGCCATCAAGCACGATGCAGTAGGCGTCGCACAGCGCGGGATCGCCGCTGATGCGCTCTTCGAGCGCCCGTAGGATTCGCCGCTCTTCTTCCTGGCGGCTGGTGTTGAGCTGATCGAGTTTGGCGGCCAGCTCGCGGGCGCGCGCAACATCTTTCACGCTGAAAAGTTCGATCACATCTCGGGCCACATCCATGCGGCCGGCGGCGTTGATGCGCGGCGCGATGCGGAACGCAACTTCGGTGGACGTCGGTGGACGCTGCGCTGAAATCTGCGCGACCTCGAGCAGCGCCTTCAACCCGGGATTCACAGTGTGGCGTAGCGCGTCCAGTCCGAGTTTGGCGAAGACGCGATTTTCTCCGGTGAGCGGAACGGCATCGGCGATGGTGGCAATGGCCGCAACTTTCATGAACGACAGCAGCAACTTGTTCTGATCTTTGGGGTCGAGGCGGCGCTGCATCAATCCTTGCGCCAGCTTGAATGCCACTCCCGCGCCGCACAGCTGCTTGTAGGGATAATTGCATCCCGCCTGATTGGGATTGACTACGGCCAACGCTGCGGGAACGCCGTCCGGGCCGGGCAGGTGATGATCGGTGACGATGAGATCCACGCCCAGCCGGCGCGCCGTTTCCGCCGGCGCGAAGGCGCGGATGCCCATGTCGACGCTGATGATCAGGCGAATGCCGGCCGCGGCGGCGCGTTCGATCACGTCATCGCGCAGGTCGTAACCTTCACGAATGCGGTGCGGGACGTGGAAATCGGCCGCGCCACCGCAGAGTTCGATGGCCGTCTTCAGAATGATGACGGCCATGGTGCCGTCGACGTCATAGTCGCCGTAAATCAGAATCGGCTCTTTGCGTTCGAGGGCGGCGTCGATGCGGTCGACGGCGGCGCGCAGGCCGGTCATGAGCTCGGGCGGATGCAAATGAGTGAGCGAAGGAGATAGGAAGCGGGCGGCCGATTCAATCCCGGTAATGCCTCGGCGGCAAAGAAGGCGAGCCAGAGTGGAAATCGTCGACGAGTCGCTGCCTGCAACAGCGGAGTTCGTCCGCAACTCCGCGGCGAGTCGTGAGGCGCTATCCGCGTCCGCACTCGGAAAATTCCATTTCATGCTGAGCGAGAAGTTTACTCCTGGCTGGTAAGCCCGAGTGCCCTAACCGGGCGCAACTCAAACGGTTCCTAGGTTTCTTCGTCCTGGCCGGGTTCGTCGATGGCGAGGCCGCCGAATTCGTCGGAGACTTCGAGCAGGTGCTGGTAGCGTTCATACCACTCGGTGCTGACTTCGCACAGGAACATCGAGCCCTGGTAGGCCCATCCCAGCTGAAGGAATCCTACTTTGCCGGAGTAGGCGCGGAGCCAGCGCGCGTCTTCCACGTCCTCGGTGTCGGTGAATTCTGAGGTCGAAAGGCGCTGCACCAGTTCGTCGAGCTCGGTGCGCTCGAGAGTCCAGGAGTGCATGGTGAGAAAGGCTGCGCCAGCGCTCTTGGCCAGTTCCACGAAATCCTTCCAACCATCAGGATTTCCGCCCGTCTCCCACATGACGCACTGCACCTCTTCATAGTCCACGTAGCCGTGGAAGCGGCGCATGCCGTGGCCTTCGACGAAGGCGATCATGTCGTCTTTAATGGTGGTGAGGTCGTCGGGAATGGGAGACATAGGAAGTTCGGCTAATGCATTGTATGCCGTTCGTGAGCCAGGTGCCAGCGGCGGTGGGTAGACGCCACCGCCATCTCCGGCTGTGTATACTCGTTTGCCATGAAATCAGATGCCAGCCGCTGCAAGCGATTTCTTGCGCTGTCCTGTGTGATCGCGGTCTCATTCGTTCTTACTTCTCCATCGCATGGACAGGAGTCCTCGACTTCTCGCGCCGCCACCGTGCTCGACTCCATGCCGCACGCCAGGAGGATCGATCAGGTGGCGATATCGCCGGACGGAGCGCAGTTTGCCTACATCGTGGATGGAGAGCTCACGGTACGTGTCCTGAGCGGCGGCGCCTCGCATACGATTTCCGTCGATGGAAAACTTCCGCTGCGGGAAGTTGCCTGGTCGGCGGACAGCAAGCAACTGGCGTTCCTGGCGGACCTTCCCGGCGACGTGCCCTCAGCGCAACTCTGGACTGCGGCGGTCGACGGCAGCGCCCCGATGAAGCGCGCCGAATTGAAGGGATACGCCGAGAATCCGCGATTTTCTCCCGATGGATCGAGGCTTGCCGTTCTCTTCATTGAAGGCATGCCGCGCGTGGCCGGGCCGCTGCAGCCGATGACACCGCTGGCCGGAGTCGTCGACGATAAAATTTATGAGCAGCGCATCGCAGTGGACGATCTGAGCAACAACCAGCTGACCCAAGTCACGCCTGCGGACATATACGTCTACGAATACGATTGGACTCCCGACGGGCAAAGCTGGGCTGCAATCGCCGCACACGGCAATGGCGATGCGAACTGGTGGTCAGCTCGACTTTATCGGATCAGCACGCAGAATGGAGAGATGCACGAGATCTACGAACCGAAGCTGGAACTCGCCGACCCTCACGTTTCTCCCGACGGAAAAAATGTGGCGTTCATCGAAGGGCTGATGAGCGACGCGGGACTCACGGGAGGAGAAATCATGCTGGCGTCGCTCGCGGGCGGGCCCGCGCGAAATCTTACTCCAGGAATCAAGGCATCTCCCTCCGCTGTGACGTGGTCGGGTTCGGACCGCATCGTCTTCGCGCAGGATCTGGATGGAAACTCCAGCTTCGCAGCGATCGGCATTAACGGCGGCGCAACCCAACTTTTGTGGACTGGCGAAGAACTGACCGGCACGGCCAGCGACGGCTGGGAGCCCAGCGGTTCGTTCTCGCGCGACGGGGCGAAGATCGCCGTGGTTCGGGAATCCGCAGGAACGCCGCCGGAAATCTGGGCCGGAGCGATTGGCAAGTGGGAGCAAGTCACGCACCTCAACTCCAGCGTGAAACCTGCGTGGGGCGAAACTCGCAACGTGCACTGGATGAACGGCAGCACGCGAGTGCAGGGTTGGCTCACGTTTCCCAAGGATTTCAGTTCGGGCAAAACTTATCCTCTGGTGGTGAACGTGCACGGCGGACCCGCGCATGCCTGCACTTCGCACTGGGACGAAGGCCTCAACGGCGCCGAAGCCGCATTAGGCTACTTCGCCTTGTGCCCGAACCCGCGCGGCAGTTACGGTCAGGGCGAAGCATTTACGCAAGGCAACGTCAAGGATTTCGGCGGCGGCGATTACCGCGACATCATGGCCGGAGTGGGGGCGCTGTCGAAGCAGTATCCCATCGATCCGAAACGCATTGGCATTCGCGGGCACAGTTACGGCGGCTACATGACCATGTGGGCGGAGACGCAGACCACGCGCTTCGCCGCGGCAGTGGCGGGCGCCGGCCTCTCGGACTGGCTCAGTTACTATGGCTTGAACGATATCGACGAATGGATGATCCCGTTCTTCGGCACCTCGGTATACGACGACCCGGCGGTGTATGCCAAGAGCGATCCCATGCGCTTCGTGAAAGCGGTGAAGACGCCTACGCTGATTCTGGTCGGCGACCGCGACGGCGAGGTTCCCATGGAACAGTCCGTGGAGTGGTGGCACGCGCTGAAGGCGATGAATGTGCCGACGACGCTGGTAGTCTATCCGGACGAAGGACACATGTTCATAAAGCCGGCCGACGCGCGCGATTACAATCTGCGTACGCTGGAGTGGTTCGAGGAGTGGTTCGGGAAAGCGACGCAGTGACCGCTTCGTCGCGCTGTCATCCTGAGCGGAGTTGGCCGTGCGCGAAGCGCACGACCAACGCAGTCGAAGGATCGCTACCGCCAGTTTGCTCTGGCCATGTGCGGTTATCAGTCAAGAGCTCCAGGGTTCCGGCGGTCGCTAAGCTCCTAGGGGTCCTTCGACTGCGTTGTCGTCCGCTTCGCGGATGACAACTTCGCTCAGGATGACGGGCCGTAATTTGCGGCTCAAACCCGAGCACCGGCCCGGCCCCCGGTCGCCCCCGCGCCGGCCGCAGCAAGGCTCCGCCTGTGTTACACTTTTTAATTCACAATCACTGGCGCAGGGCCTCCGATCCGCAATGCTTCTTTCCAAAGAATATGTGGGCTATTTAGCCCGCGAAGTCACCAAGAAACTGATTGCCGGCAAGTTCATTGAGACCGACAAGGTCCCGGCGGTCACCGAGCGCGTGCACGCTGCGCTGGTGGATGAACTCTCGCTCGAAGACCGCATCAACGATGAAGTCCGCGTCATCCTCGAAGCTTATTCCGACGAGATGCAGAAAACCGGTGCCAACTACCAGGAAATGTTCCGCAAGGTGAAAACCGAACTGGTGCGCAAGTACAAGGCGGTGCTGTGAGGCTCAGCCGCGACAAAGTGAACGTGCTGGCCCGCGCGGTCTCGGACGTCCTCAAGGCCATGGACGAAGTGGAATTCATCGAAGATCCCAACACCATCCGCCAGGAAACCCGCAAGCTGCTCGAAGAGTTGCTCAATCAGGAGGAAAGAATCGACGTCGCCGCCCGCCACAAAATCGAGAGCCAGAAACGCACCATCCTCGAAGGCTCGCAGGAGTGGGACATCCTCTACCGCAAGTACTACAACGAAGAAGTGAAAAAGCTGGGCGTGTAGTCGCGCTGCGCAGAACTACCTTCGTCTCGCTCTCTATTGTTTCCCTATTTACTGAAGCAACCTCAGTTCAATCGTAGTCAAATTGCGCACGGACCGCGCCGGCCGTTTGTCTTCCGTGACCACAAGCTTGAGCGGGCCGGAATGCGCATCGAGCGGTTTGCCATTCATCGTGTCGGCGACGAGAACTTCGCCCGGATGAAAGGTGGGATCGACCTCGGCCAGCGCAAGCACAACCTGATAACCATCAGAACCGGTCGCAACCAGGTAATTGGTGAGAGCGATTCCGTGAAGTTCTTTTCCCAGCGGCGCGCCCAGCGGCGTGAGAACGTCGGCGACGCGTACGCCTGAATAAGTTTCATCTGCTTTGGTATGAGGATTGTGAACAGTAACCATCGTGTGAGGCAGAGCCTTCAATTGCGCCAGCGATAACCCTGACGGATCGTGATACGGATATGCCAGCAGCGTCAGATCCGCTTTCGAAGCGGCGTCCACTACCACCACCGGCCCGCTGTACGTGGCAATCTGTAAAACGAAGGGAATTGTTTGCAAATCCTTCGCTGCACGCACGTCAAAGTGGGTCGCGAGCGGCTTGAAACCGGAAAAGCGCGCGAAGAGCGCATACCCTCCGGGTTTCAGATCGAGCGATAGCTTACCTTTCTCGTCGGTCTCCATTTTCGGCGTAGGATCGGGCGCGGGAACGATTCGAATTTGCAGGTGTGGAATACCTGCTCCGGTTTGATCCGTCACGCTGACCGTAACCGGCGCAGTCGCGCCCTGCTGGCCCACCATTGGCGCGCAACACAGCAAGATGGCAAGAACGTTACCTCGGAATTGGTTTGTAACCATCGCGAAAGAATACCCGGAATCGGGCTTCGAGTCAGCATGGTCGCCCACGGCGATCTCTAGCCAGCAGGCGCACAAAAAAGGCCCCGCGCAGGGCGCGCGGGGCGGATGGGGAGAGTGTTGCAGGGGAGCCTAGGCTGCTTCCCTTCGCCGTTGAATCGCCATTACGTGTTTGCGATACTCGTGCGCGTTGCCGACGATCTTGCGTTGCGGCAGGCTGTTCACCCATTGAATGCGAGGAGTGGCGCGGCGTTCGCGGCGCGAACCCACCTTGCCACGTTGCTTCATGCTGCTTGGAATTTTTTCCGCCGTCTGCTGCTGCCAGCCGCTGCCGGCGGTGATGTCGAACAGTCCGATGTAGCCGCCCTTCAGCAAATGCAGCGGATTCTGAATCTGGCTCATGTGGTCGAATTGGGTTGAGCCCGGCGCCCGGAACGTCTCAAACCATGCAGGGTAGACAAAGTCCGACACCAGAACGTTGTCGATCTGGTAGCCGAAGCTGTCGTCCTCGCACGCGTCGCAGACTTCGTAGGCATAGAGAGTTCCAGTTGTCTCCGCGTTCTGGATGAACGCGCTCAGGTTAATGTCCGGGTCGACCAGCATTTCGAGTAGTTCATGGCTCGCCGTGATGGTCCACGAAGTGCCCGCCGTCAAATCGCTGGCGGCAAAGACTTTGCCCATGGGCAGGCCTTCGCTGGTCAGGTCGTGATAGCCCAGCGCTCCCGCTTGATCGGAATTGTCGAGGATCACCAGCCACCAGCTTCCGGCTGGGGGTTGCTGTCCCTGAGGAATCAACGCAAGTTCGGCGTCGACGCCCCACACCGGGCGAAAATCGCCGGTGACTTGCTGTTGCAGAGCCGGAACCACCGGTGTGACATCGGCATCGGTCAACACGGTGCTCTCATTGATGACCGATATTTGAATGGTTGCAATTTGGGGTTGGGGTGCTTGCGGCATATCGGCTTTCTCCTTTGCAAAATCAATTTCGGAGAACGCGCAGGGGAAGATGCGTGACTCGTTACCGGGAAGCCTATACCCTTAGAAAACGAAGGCAATAAAAAATCGACTCGCAAGTAATTTTCTGGTTCCAGTTTGGAACTGAAGGTTCCGAATTCTGAAGCGTGCATAGATTGCGAATCCATCATATGTTCATTCCAGTCCACGAAGCCTTTAACCGCAAAGTCCGCAAAGAAATGCCGCAAAGATCGCAAAGAAATTCTCATTAGCTGTTTTTCTTTGCGTCCTTCGCGGCTCTTCTTTGCGCTCTTTGCGGTTACGAGCTTTTGGTCTCGCGGTTGACCTTTTGCGTCTGCCACACGTGTTTCTATGAGTCATATTCCCAAACTTACCTCGATCGTCAAGCGCGCCGCCTCAGACGCCGGCTTCGACCTCTGCGGCATTGCGCCGACCGCGCATGCGCCGGAGCTCGATCATTTTCCCGCGTGGATCGCCGTCGGCCGCGCCGGCGAAATGAAATACATGGAAGCCTGCGATGAGCGCGGAGATCTCAAGCGCGCATCTCTGGCGCGGGTCGCGCCCTGGGCGCGAAGCGTCGTGGTCTGCGCCATCAACTACAACACTGCGCAGCCTTATTCGACGGAGTTGCCAGATGGCGAATCTCACAACGCCAGCCGCGGATGGA
The DNA here is from genome assembly GCA_963719575.1 of uncultured Acidobacteriaceae bacterium. Classification (GTDB taxonomy): domain Bacteria; phylum Acidobacteriota; class Terriglobia; order Terriglobales; family Acidobacteriaceae; genus Sulfotelmatobacter. The sequence continues at coordinate 307,022 of CAVRCN010000007.1, read as the reverse complement.
TCTCGCGCTATGCCTGGGGCCGCGAGGACTATCACGAAGCCGTCCTGCGCCGCCTACGGCAAGTCGAGGACACCTTGCGGCAGACCGCAGAAGCTGAACCATCCGCCGACCACGCCGCGGATATCGTCACACGTTCCTACGTCGACACCGGCCCCATCGTCGAGCGCGTTTTCGCTAAGTACGCCGGAGTCGGCTGGATCGGAAAAAATACCTGCATCATCAACCAGAAAAAAGGCTCGTGGCTTTTCCTGGGCGTGATTCTGACTTCGCTCGAACTCCAGACCGACCTGCCCGCGCCCGACCGCTGCGGCTCCTGCACGCGCTGCATCGAGGCCTGCCCCACCGACGCCCTGATCGCGCCCTACCAGCTCGATTCCAACTTATGCATTTCCTACCTCACGATTGAGAAACGCGGCGAGATTCCCGAAGAGAAGCGAGCCGGCGTGGGACGCCACGTCTTCGGCTGCGACATTTGCCAGGACGTTTGCCCGTGGAACCGGAAGGCTCCGCCAACCTCTGCGCCGGAATTTGCTCCCCGCCCCGAGCTGGTGAACCCAGCGCTCGACTGGCTGGCGGAAATCAGCGAGGAAGAATTTCGCAGCGCGTTCCGTGGCTCTCCGGTACGCCGCGCCAAACGCTCAGGCCTGCGGCGCAACGCCGTGATTGCAGCCGGCAACAGCGGCGACCAAAAATTCCTGTCCCTGCTGCAAAAGCTGGCCAGCGACGAGGATGAGACCGTCGCCGCAACCGCGCGCTGGGCGCGCCAGCGGATACTCGATCAGAAAAAAGATCGGGAAGAAGAATGATAAAAACATCGCCAGCAGCTGCCGGGAAAACAGACCAGCCGCCGGCGATGGTTTTCTAAACAGTGCCAAGCGACTGCTTCTACTGCATCAGCGTGAAATTCACCACCACGGTCGTGGCGATTTCGATGGGCTCGTCGTTCACCAGTGTCGGACGATAGCGCCATTGGCTCACAGACTCAACGGCCGCGCGGGCCAGGTCAGGATCGATGTCGGTGTTGCGCACGCGCAGAGCCCGCACTTTGCCATCCACTCCGATAATCGCATCCAGCGTCACCGCTCCCTGGGTTCGGGCCGCCTTGGCTGCGGCGGGATACGTCGGCGTAACCTTGCTGAGAATTTTCGTAGCCTCCACTCCGCTGTCCAGCGACAGTGGCGGCTTCGCTCCCGGCTCCAGCCGCGGCAGTACATTTCCTCCTTCACCAGCCGCAGAGGCTTCCAGCGTAATGTTCTGCGAAGATTCCACACTGGGTTCCAGCCCCGAGGCCCGGTACACCGCAAATCCCGGCTTCACCACTTTCATTTCATATTCTCCCGCTGGCAAACCCTTGAACGTAAAGTTGCCGTCGGCGTCGGACACGGTCATGACGTTCGTATTCGATTTGTCGTTGGTCATGATCACGGTCGCGTTCTTCGCGCCGCTCCCGTTTGCATCGCGAACGGTTCCACCAAAACTGCCAGAGAGATCCTGCGCCGGCAGCCGCAAAGCGGCCAGCGGGAGTAAGAGACATAAGGCCGCAAACACGGTGAAGAGTCCAACTCCTCGCGACATTTTATTGCGATTGATCGACGGATTCAGCATGGCAATAAATCTCCTTTCAAGAGTGGATGGTCGTGCGATGGCCAGCGCCGTAGCCCAGGTGCGGCTTGAGTTTTTCAGAGTTCGCGCGAGATCGAGAAGCTGCGCGGCGTAGGCTGACGCTTCTACTCCGGAATTCAGCACAGAATCGTCGCAGGCGCGTTCACTTTCGTGACGCAGATTTCCCGCCGCGATCCATGCCAAAGGATGGAACCAGTAGAAACATCGCGCCAGCTCGGCGCAAATCTGCAGGAACCAGTCATAACGCGCGATGTGCGTCAACTCGTGCAAGAGCACCATCCGCCGCCGGCTCTCCGGCCAATCGGATGCACTCGCTGGAAGGATGACCACGGGCCGAAACACTCCCCATGTGATCGGCATCGCCATAGGATTGGAGCACTGCAGCACGCGCACGCGGCGCCCGACCTTCAGCGACTGAGAAAATTCCGCGGCAAGGCGCAGCCAGTCGTCCTGTTGCAGCGGCCTCGCCTGCGCCGATGCCCGCGTCAGCCGCGCCAACCCGCCCGCGAGCTTGAGCGCAAGAATGAAGAAGCCGGCCACCCAGATCAGCAGAAGGATAACGGCCAGCTTGCCGAACAGCGGCGAAACCGCGCCGGCATTGACGACAATCGCGTTGACGATCATGGCAGAAAAATTCCCAGACTTCGCCTGGGTTGCCATCGCACCCGCAGGACCCCACACCCCCGCACCCGCGAACGCAGCCGAATGCCACGCTGGAAGCAGCGGCGCGAATACCGGAAGCGCGAGCGAACTGAGAATCCCCGCAGCCCACGCGCGGTGCCGCAGCGCGGCCGATTGATTGCGCAGCGCGATCGCCAGAAAACACACCACAACCAGAAGGCCCGTCACCTTTACGGAGCACGCGATCAGAAATGCCAGCGCAGATCCGGACTCAATGAGTAGCTTCATGGTCAGCTTTCCTTTCCGCTCTTGGCGATCAGCCGCGCCAGCCGATCCATTTCTTCCGGCGAGATCCGTGAAACTTCTCCGCCCAGCAACGCGGCCACCACTTTTTCCGTGGACCCGTCAAAGAATGTTTCCACGAGGTGCCGCAGCGCCGAGCGGCGTGCCACATCCCGCGGCACCGCGGGAAAGTAGACATACCTCAGGCCCTGTTCTTCGTGACGGACGTGCCCTTTTTCTTCCAGCACCCGAAGTTGCGCGCGCACCGTTGAATAATGCGGCTGGTCCGGAAACGCGGCGACTACTTCCCCAACCGTCGCCCGCTCCAGTTTGTAGAGAACATCCATGATCTGGCGTTCGCGGCGCGCAAGAGGTGTAAGTTTCGTTTTCTTCATTTCGTTATGTGCTAGTTTTATAGCACTATGCGATAAAAATAGCACTGCGGGAATGGCGTGTCAAGTTAAATTTCGCGCAGCGCGTCGATGGGGTCGGCGGAAGCGGCGCGCATTGCGGGAAGCGCCGATGCGGCCAGTGCCAGAAACATCATAGTCAAGGCCGCCGCCAGGTAGACAAGCGGATCGGTAGCGCTCACGTCGAACAGAAATGCGCTGACCATCCGCGAGATCGCGAGCGCGCCGAGCACGCCGAAGCCGCAGCCGATCAGCGCCATCTTCGCCCCCGAAATCAGAACCAGCCGCGCGATGCGGTTGCGCTGCGCGCCCAGCGCCATGCGGATGGCAATCTCCTGGGTGCGCAACGAAACCGAGAACGCTACCACTGCGTAGATCCCGGTAATCGCGAGCAGCAGCGCCCCCGCGGCGAAAGCGGTGACCAAGTCGGTATTGAACCGTCGCGGCGCTTCCACGTTCGAAATGACGGCACTCATGGGCTGCACCTGCTGCAGAGCGAGAAGCGGGTCGACCTCGGCGACGGCCGCCCGTAGGGTTTGCGCCATCTGCTCGGGAGGAAGCGCGGAACGAAGTGTGATGTACCCACTAGTCAGGATGGAGGTGTCCGAGGCGCCAGTGCCGAAGAGAATCGCGGGCTGCTCCGCGCTCATGTACCACTGATCCTTGCTGGGCTCATCGGGTGAACCGATCTTGGTATCGGCGACCACGCCCACCACCGTGGCCCAGGGCAGTCCCTTGTGCGGGTTGCCAATGTGCATCCGCTTCCCGACAACCCGCTGACCGGGCCAGGAATGTTCGGCCATGGACTGGCTGACGATCATGACGAGCGATGAGTTTGCGCGATCGTCCATAGTGAAATACCGTCCATCGAGCAACGGGATGCTCATGGCGCGGAAATAGTCGCCGTAAGTGATCGCGAACATGGCGAATTTTAGCTTCCAGCCGTCTGTTGGCGCACCCTCAATGGTGTATCCAGCCCCCGCGTAAAGACCGGACGCGGGGAGAAGGCTGGTGATGCCGACGGCAACGATGCCCGGCTTGCTGGCCAGCCGGTCGACCACGGCCCGGTTGAAGGCTTCGGCGGAAGTCTGAGTGGAGTACTGGTTGCCGGGCAACTGATAGCTGGCGACCAGGACGTGGTCAGAGCGGAAGCCGGGGTCGACAGCGCGCATCTTCTGAAAGCTACGCAGGAACGCGCCGGAGATGGTCAGCAGCACCAGCGCAATGGCAATCTCTGAGACCACCAGGGTTGAGCGCAGCCAGGCGTGGCTCGAAGCGCCAGTGCCGGTTCTCACGCCCTCCTTGAGACTCTCCGTCAGGTTGGTCCGCAACGCTGCGAAGGCCGGAGCCAGGCTGCACAACACGCCAGTGGCAAGAGCGAGAAGCAAAGCGAAGATGACGACAATTCCGTTGATCGAGATGGAGTCGATCCGGGGCATCGACTCTGGCAGCAGATGCAGGGCAGTTCGTATGGCGGCCGCGGCAAACGCCAGGCCCAGCAGTCCCCCGGTAACACTGAGCAACAGGCCCTCGCAAACAGACTCGCGGAGGATCGCGCTGGCACGCGCACCGAGAGCGAGTCGAACAGCGTACTCGCGCCGCCGCCGAATGGCCCGCACCAATAGCAGCCCCGCGACATTGACGCAGGCAATCAGCAACACGACGGAGACCGCGAAGAACAGCGTGCGCAGCAGGGGCCGGACGTCCGCAACGGCATACTCCATCAGCGGCGTGACGTTACCCCGAATGTGAATTGCATCCATGCTTGCGGGAAAACCGCGCATGATCTGCCGGGCGACGCGGTCCGCATCCAGCGCCGCCTGCGGGAGCGTGACGCCATCTTTCAGGCGAGCCACTAACTGGAATCCCCAGAAACCTGCATTCGTCTCTGAAAGTTCCTCGGGCGTAAGGCTCAGGGGCACCCAGAGCCGCACCTGGTCAAGTTGTCCGTCTTCCAACGGAAACTCGAAGCTGCGCGGCATCACTCCGATGATCGTGTACGGCCTGCGGTCGAGGTCGATGGAACTGCCAAGCACGCGGGGGTCGCGCTGGTAGCGATTTAGCCACAGTGCATAACTGATCACAGCGAGCGGCTGGTGCGCGTCCTCCTCCTGTTGAGAAAAGACGCGGCCAAGAACAGGACGGACGCCGAGAGTGGGAAACACGGCGGCGTTGAACCGGGCAGCGCGGACTTCTTCCGATGTCGCGCCGCCGGAAAGCTCATAACTGGTTGAGGTGTAGCCGCCCATGGAAGAAAAAGCGCTGGTCGCGCTCGGGTAAATTCTGATCTCGCGCGCCGTCACGGGCGTGCTCGTGCCGTCTCCCAGGTGATCCCCTAACAGAACGAGGCGGTCAGGATTGCTGAATGGCAGCGGCCGCAACAGGATGCCTTCGACCAGCGAGAAGATGGCGGTTGTGGCTCCAATCCCAAGAGCCAGTGTGAGGACCACGGTCACGCTGAAACCCGGTGTCTTGCGGAGCTGGCGAAATGCGAAGCGGAAATTTTGTGCGAGCGCGTACATGTCATCCTCCCCGGGCTTCGTGAGGAACTGAACCGAACGTTAGAGAACGTTGTACGGCTTTTCCATCGCCTTTTCAATCGCCACAATCAGGATTCAGAGGAAGAGTGTCTCCCCGGTATCAATCAGTGTCCAAGGGGGCCGTGTGGACCCTCCAGCAGCGTATTCCACAGATTTTCCACAGCCTCGCCTTGCCGCCTCCTGTGCCCACCCTTTTCTTCTGTTATTCGCCTGAAAAAGGTCGTTCACCGACCCGATTATTGCTGGCCTTCGGTAACTGGTCGTTCCGATTTACAGCAACTAATCTTGCGCTAAAGGGTTCTAAACAAGAAGGTTAGGATTTTCTCAGGGTAACTTTGATGTCCCAAAACGGCCTCCAAAGAATACGCCGCGTATGTGGTGCACTGATCGTCCTGATCTGGGCGTGTGCGCCGCGTGCGAGCGCCTCTGCGACACTGCTTCTGGAAGAGCCTTATGGGCATATGGGCTTTTTCACCGCGACCGGCCACGCCGCGGTGTATCTATCCGGCGTCTGCGCCGAGTCGCCGGTCAAATTGCGGCCGTGCGCGCCGGGCGAAACCGGAATTGTCATCAGCCGGTATGATGGAGTTGGGGGCTACGATTGGGTCGCGATTCCGTTCATCCCTTACCTCTATGCGGCTGAGCGGCCTGAGGATATCCCGCTTTTCGCCGACGCCAGGATGGTGCTGCAACTCCGCGATCGCTACCGCCGGCAACATCTCCGCGCGGTAGCTCCCGACGGCAAGAACGGCGCCATACCCGGAGGAAACTGGTATGAACTGGTCGGATCTTCCTACGACCGCACGATTTACGGCTTCGAAATTGAAACCACGCGGGAGCAGGATGCAGCCCTCATCCGCGCGCTGAACTCGTCCGCGAATCGTTCGCACTTCCACCTGGCCTGGCGCAACTGCGCCGACTTTGCGAAAGACATCATTAACTTCTATTACCCCAGGGCTTTGCATCGCAGCGTGGTTGCCGATGTGGGCATGACGACTCCCAAGCAGTTGGCGCAAACGCTCATCCGCTACAGCGGGCGTCATCCTGAACTGCAATTCTCGAGACTGGTGATACCGCAGATTCCGGGCAGCATGCCGCGCAGCACCAACGTGCATGGCGTAGTGGAGTCTTTCTTCAAATCGAAGAAATACATCGTGCCCAGCGCCGTGGCCAGCCCGATTTTTGCCGGATGCGTGTTTGCTGTTTTCGTAGGAACCGGAGCCCGGCATTTTGATCCCGCGCACGATGCCATGGTCTTTGCCGCCGACGGCGAACGGGAGCTTCCGCTGAGCCGCGACGATCGCCAGGCTCGTGAGAAAGAACTGGAAGGCTTGCTCGCCGAGGCCGATGCCGAAGACGCCGGCGGAAATATCCGCAAGGAATGGGCGCGACTCGAGTCCAAAGCGCAATTGGAATTTGATGCCCAGGATAGACCGGTCCTGCGCCTGCAGGTGGGCGAGCGTCTGGTGAGAGTGGGCATTTCCGCCGACAACGTTCTCAGCAGCGGCGCTCCTTCGCGGCTGGTCCGCGAACTTCTCGAGGCCAGGCTGGAGGCGGAGTTGCGCCGGACGTCCACCCCCACGGTCTCGGAACGAGACTTTGCCCGCGACTGGAAACTGCTGCAGCGGGCCAGGAATGTCGAAGGCAAAGAACTGGCCGGCAACCTGCGTTAGCTCAACCCCGAACCAGGACAACGAATTTTCAAGCCGCTCCGAGATCACGCATTCCGCTGGCCTGGGAGATTCCGGCCAGTGGGACAGCCCGGAGCTATCCGTGTACTTGCTAAAGCCTATTGCTGATCTGTCTGTTGCGGCGGCGGCGGCTGTTGCGGTCCCCGTCGGGGTGGCGTGATGCCAGCGCCCGGAAGCAGCGGTTGTCCCCCGGCTTGTTGCTGCTGCATCTGCAGTTGGCGCTGCTGCATCTCCTGTAACAATTGCTGCGGAGTCTTGACCGCATTGTCCCCTGGGGGCGGTTCGGCCGCTTCCGCGTCGTTCTGATCAGTGCTGTCATCGGTGTCGTCGGTCGCGTCGGTATCCGCCGCGTCGGGAGCAGCCTGCGCAACCACCGGCTGTGGCGATGCCGCATTCGCCATCGCGCCCTCGCCCGGAGCGGTGGTCTCCGGACCGCTTTTCGCCACCAGAACCACGCGGGTCAGCGTTTTGGCGTCAGACGGCGCGCCCAGCAACACGTAGTTGAAGTGCGACCCGTTCAGCAACTCCGCCACTACGCCGGGAGCTGGACCCGGCCCCAGATTGGTCACCACCCGCTCTGTCGCATTGGCCGGAATGTCCATCTCCGCGCCGGTCAGCTTGCGGACTGCCCGCAGAATGTCCCCCAGAGTCGAATTCGGAGCCACAATCGTGAGTTGACCACCCTCGTAGGTTACGTGCGGTGCCACGGCTTGCATCGAGTCCAGGGAGATTTGCGGCACCGGTCCCCGCGGCCCCGAGGGCAGCGGCGGAAGTACCTGTTTCCTGGCCGTTTTTCGGTGGCTCTTGGATGTGGAAGTAGAAGCGGCCTTCGATTGATCGACTGCTCCAAATCCTGCGGCGCACAGAATGCCGGCAATCATGCCGGCGATCCACAGCGATGAAAAACTACGTCGTGCGCGCATAACGACTCCTCCCGGAAGCTCGGCTCGCCCCCCACCATCAGCCTTGCAAAAATTCTACACCGCTCCCGCCACAGGATGTGAAGAACCTGCTGGCCGGCATAATAGAACGCAATGGCTCCGCTCCCTTGCATGAGGCGGCAAGACAGCAGGTCGACAAAGCGCCACCGGAGTTCGGCGTTTTGCCGCCGAACGGGGACAACCTAGGGCGTCCAGCGGCGTACAATTTAGAGGCGGTGGCAAGCCGCGGCGCAGCCTGCGGCGCCGCCAACCCTGTGAAAGCAAAAGGCAATACTTCGATGAATCATGATACCCCCCGCCTGGCCGCTGGCCTGGGCATGTTGTTGAGCGCATTTCTATTACTGTCAGGCGCGGGTGTCGTGGCGCGCGCGGAGAGCTGCAAAACCGCGGATGACATGGACGCCGCCACTCGCGCCGCCATTATCTCCGCCGGCCAGCGCTACTTCGAGATGGCCGCCAGCGGAGATCTGGCTGGTCTCCGCCAGAATTCGATCCCCGGCATCGCTTCCAACTTCAGTGGAATCGAAGCGGCAATCAAGGACCAGCGGGCAGAGATCGCAGGTTCTCATGCCAGCGTGCGCCCGCCATTTCTCCTGCAGGTGGAAGGGACGGCTCCCATCGCCCATGCGGAGTTTCTCTGTGGCGTGTTCAATAGACATGGCCAAACTCCGAACAGCGCGGTTTTCAATCTCGACGATCTCCCACCGGGCAAGTATGCGGTCGTGATTCTCGACGCCGCTTCCTCGAATCCGGCAACCGTCTCCTTTGTTCTGGAGCAGGAGGGAAATGATTGGAAACTGGGCGGCCTCTACATCAAGACCGTCCAGGCTGCGGGGCATGCCGCCGACTGGTTCGTCGCGCGCGCCCGCGACTATAAGACGAAGGGCCAGTTGCACAATGCCTGGCTCTACTACCGGGAGGCGCTGAGTTTGATTTCTCCTCTTGCGTTCATGAAAACCGCCGCCACCGACCAACTCAACGACGAGTCCCAGCCCCTGCAGCCTGCGGATTTTCCCGCCAATGGAAGAACCGCAGACCTGCCCGCGGGAAGCGCAACCTACAAGCTGACGATTGTCTTTCCCGAGGCCGTGGGCAGCGATCTGGACCTGATCGTGAAATACCAGGCCAGCAACATTTCCGATACCACCCACACCTATCAAGACAACGTCAGCGTGATCAAAGCAATGGTCGCCAGGTTCCCGGAATTGAAAGCAGCTTTCGCCGGCATCGTGGCGCGGGCGGTGGAACCGGGCGGCCGGGATTACGGCACGCTGCTGGCCATGAAGGACATTAAGTAGAGGTGGTCGAATGAAGCGGCTAGCAGGTTACAGCGCTGTGCTTGCGCTTGCTGTTCCGCTGACAACCGCCGTCGGGCAGGTGACGACTTCACAGTATGACAATCTGCGCACCGGGGCCACGCTGAACGAAAAGGTACTGACCCCGCAGAACGTGAACGCCAGTCACTTCGGAAAACTGGGAGCATTCAAAGTGGACGGCGCAGTCTATGCGCAGCCCTTGTTCGTGCCCGGAGTCGAGATTCCGGGCAAGGGAAAACATAATGTGCTCTGTGTCGCCACCGAGCACGACAGCGTCTATGCGTTCGACGCCGAGCGTCCCGGTGACGCGCCGCTATGGCAAGTCAGTTTCCTCGACCGCAAACGCAGCCTGACGACAGTTCCCACGCGAGATACGCAATGCCCCTTTATTCAGCCCGAGGTTGGAATCACATCGACGCCCGTCATCGATCTGAAGACGGGCACGCTGTATGTGCTGGCGCGGACCATGACCGACCCTACCTTCGGCGACAAAGAATATTTTCAGCATCTGCACGCGCTCGCGAGCACGACCGGCGTAGAAAAATTTGGCGGCCCTAAGCTGATCTCCGCATCAGTGCCGGGCAAAGGCGAGGGCAACACCAACGGGCAAGTGCCGCTCAATCCTCTGCGGGAAAATCCGCGCGCTGCTCTACTGCTGTTAAACAGCGCGGTGTACCTTACTTGGGCGTCGTCCTGCGATCTGGATCCCTACCACGGCTGGGTTATGGCCTACGACGCGGAAACGCTGGCGCAAAAAGCCGTGCTGAACGTGACTCCCGACGGTACCGAAGGCATTTGGGCGAGCGACACGGGGCCAGCCGCCGATCCCAACGGCAATGTTTACGTGCCCACCGGGAACGGAACTTTCGACGCCGCCTCAGGCGGCCGGGACTACGGCGACTCGCCCCTCAAGCTGGCGCTGGACGGCTCTTCGCTGGCATTGCGCGACTACTTTACTCCTTACGATCAGGCGCGATTGAGCAGTGGAGACGCCGATCTCGGCTCCAGCGGCCCGCTGCTGTTGCCCGACCAGTCCGGATCTCACCGTCACCTGCTGCTGCAACCGTCGAAAGGCTCGCAGATCTACGTCATCGACCGCGATCAAATGGGAAAATTTCGACCCGACGGTGACGCGATCGTGCAGCGGATCCGCATGGCCGGCGGAGGCTACGGGGCGATGGCCTACTGGAACCAGCACGTGTTTTTCGCCTGCGACAATGATTCCCTGCGCGATTACGCCGTCACCAAGGATCAGCTGATTCTGAACACAACTTCCGACACAAGGTTCGCAAATCCCGGCGCGAGCCCATCGGTCTCCGCCAACGGAACCAAGAACGCGATCGTGTGGGCGATTGCGACCAAAACCTGGAACGGCCCGAGCCAGCCGGCCGTTCTCTACGCGTTCGACGCGACCAAGATCAACCAGCCGATCTACAGCTCCGAACAAAAAGGCGCGCGTGATCGCGCCGCGATGGCAACGCGGTTCGTGATCCCGGTAGTGATGAATGGCCGCGTGTATTTCAGCGCAAGGGGTGAAGTCGAAGTGTACGGATTGCTGCAGTAGGAGCGAAGATAGCCTTTAGCTAACCCAAAACCCCTGTCATCCCGAACCGGGCCGAAGGCTCGGTGAGCGAGCTTACGTCCACCTCCCCTCAACCGCAGTCGACAGGACCGCCCCTGCTGGCTCGCTACTTTGCTTCCCGCAGCAGGCAATCCTTCGGGTCCTTATCATCCCTCAACCCCAGAAACACCGGAGCCCGCAGCTTTGGCGAACCGCCGTCAGCTCCCTTCGTCCATTCCGCATACTCGATCTCCGCGACCAGTTCGGGTTTCACCCAACTCACTTTCCGCAGCGCCTCGACTTCGCCGTAGAACGGATTCTTCTTCGTCTCGATCTTCTTCAGTAATTCCCAGACTTCCTCCAGCGATCTCTGATCGAATCCGCTCCCCGCCTGTCCCACATGAATCAGCCGGCCCTTGCCGTCATACAATCCGAGCACGATCGAACCGAAATGCGCGCGGCTTCCTTCCGGTTCGGTGAATCCGCCGATTACGCACTCTTGCCGGTGTTTGATTTTGATCTTCAGCCATTCGCGGCTGCGGCGCTCTTCATAAATACTCTGCCGCTTCTTCGCCAGAATGCCTTCCAACCCCTTCTTGTGCGCCATGTCGAACAACGCTTTTCCCTGCTCCGGATAATGATCGGAGTAACGCACTGAATCTCCTGCAAACAGCAGTGACGCCAGCTTGGCCTTGCGCGCCTCGAGCGGGACACGGCGCCAATCGTAGCCATCGAGATAGAGCAAATCGAACGCGTAGTAGAGCACCGGCACGTCGGCTTTCTCGGCAGCTCGGCGTCCGCCGGGACGAAACCCGGTGCGTTGCTGCATCAAGCTGAACGATGCGCGGCCTTCCTCATCGAGCGCCACCACTTCCCCGTCGAGAATCGCCTCGCGCGCGTGAACGAATTTCGGCAGGTCTTTCAACTCGGGATAACGCGCCGTCAAATCGTTCTGATTGCGCGAGACGAGTCGCACCTTGCCCGCATGGATAAACGCGACTGCCCGGTATCCATCCCACTTGATTTCAAAAAGCCACTCCGCTCCGTCGAACGGTTTCTCAACCGATTCCGCCAGCATGGGATGGATGGTCAGCGGCATGGGCCGCTTCACCGGTGCCGCAGAAACTTCCTTCGCCACAGGGGGCACAGGGGAATTTGCTTTGGCTTTGGGGGATTTTGTCGGTGCCACCGGAGCCGTCGATTCAGGCTTGTTTTCTTTTTCTTTTTTTTCCCTGTGTTCCTCCGAGCCCCCTGTGGTCAGCTTTTTTTGTTTTTTTTTCTGGTCAAGCTTAGCCACAGCGTCGGCCAGCCACGCGGCTTTCAGTTTTCCCCGCCCCGCTGGGCGGCTCTTCCACTCCGCCGAGCCCGCATCGCCCGCAATCTCAGCCAGGCTGCGACCGCTCAGCACCGACTCATCGTGGGATTCAATGTCATATCCCTCGACCACAAATTCATCGTGCTTCTTGATCATCAGCCATTCGTTTCCCTTGCTCCCCGGACGCCGCCCGCGCATCTTCACGAGCGCGAAATCTCCATTCAATTTCTTGCCATGCAGTCGGAATTTCAAATCGCCTTTGGCCAGCATCGACACGGCTTCGGCCTCCGTCCCCGGCACATATTTCCCTTTGATCGAGACCGGCGAAAGCGGCTCCCACGTGCCCACATCCCACACCATCACCGTGCCCGCGCCGTAGTTCCCTTCCGGAATGTTGCCCTCGAAATCGAAATACGAAACCGGATGATCCTCCACCTGCATGGCCAGCCGCTTGTCCGCCGGATCGAGGGACGGTCCCTTGGGCACTGCCCACGACTTCAACACGCCCTCCATCTCCAGCCGAAAGTCGTAGTGCAACCGCGTGGCATCGTGCTTCTGCACCACAAACCGATGCCCCGCCTTGCTCTCTACTTTAGGCGGAGGCTCCGGCGTCTCCTCAAACCGCCGCTTCCGGTTGTATTCCTCAAGCGCCATAGGCAGCTACATTTAACCACAGAGCCGCAGAGAAAATGCCCTGTGTAGAGATCGCCTGCGTGGAGATGGCGTGCGTGGGGAGAGCTTGTGTGGGGGCGGGCACTCTTGCCCGTCCGAGCCGAGCGAAAGCTCGGCGGCTGCCTGCTGTTACAAACTGTCATCCCGACCGGAACTTCTCCTTCTCGAAGGGAACGAGATGAGCGGTGGAGAGCCTGCCCTGGCGAAGCCGAAGGGGACCTGCTGTTTGCCCACTATTTCTTGCTTTAAAATGCCAGCACGATGCAACGTGAATATCCCGAGCAACCGCTGGTCGGAGTCGGCGCCGTCATCATCGAGAACTCCCGCGTCGTTCTCGTAAAACGCGCGCACCCTCCGCTGCAAGCCCAGTGGTCGATCCCCGGAGGCATGCTGGAAGTCGGCGAACTGGTTCGCGATGCCGCTATCCGCGAAGCCCGCGAAGAAACCGGACTCACCGTCGAGCCCGGCGAACTGCTGGGCGTCTTCGATCGCGTCCTGCGCGATGGGAAGGGCAGCGTGCAATACCACTACGTGCTGGTGGATTTTCTCTGCCGCCGCCTCAGCGGCGAATTAGCCGCGGCCGGTGACGCCTCCGATGCCCGCTGGTTTACCCGCGACGAACTCCCCCCCCTGCACTTGGCCGAAGATACTTTGGAAGTGGTGCACAAGGGCTTCGCCCGAGCCCTCCCCAGCTGAGGCGACGCCCTCGCAAGCGCAGCGTCGTAATTGTTCTTTCGAGATGCTCATCTGGGGATAGCCGCCCTCGGCTGTCCAAGTCGAGCGAAGCTCGACGGTCTCTTCATTTACCGCCCTCAAACCACGCTCCACCGCAGACTTCCCACTACAATCCATACTCCAATCCCGGTTACAATGTTGGCCGCCATGCAAAAGATCTTTAGCTTCGCGCTTCTGACCCTGGCGATTTCGGCTGCAGGTTGCGGCGGCGGAGGCAGCATGACCACGCCGCCGCCACCACCGCCACCGGACGTCAACGTGCAGATTTCAAGCAGCGTAAGCGGACCGCTAAACGTGGCCATGTCCACGTCGTTCCAGCCGGCCGAGTGGGACTACCAGTTCTTCACCGACAATCCCGGCGCGACCACCACCCTCGGCAACCTGATGCCGCAGCACGTTCGTTTGCAAGCAGTGTCCCAGGGTGTGCCGCAGACCACCGCATCGACATGGGACTTCTCCATCGAAGACGCGATCACTCAGCCTGTGCTCGGCGTCGGCGACCATAGCCCGGAGTTCCAGATCGCGGTCGCGCCCGCTTTCATGTACGGCGCCGACCAAACCTTTCTCGATCCCACGTACGCGCAATTCGCCGCGTACACCCAGGATTTGGTCCTCTACTACAACAAGGGCGGCTTCACCTCGACCGACGGCACGTTCCACGTTTCTCAGGCTTACCCAAACCAGACGATTACATGGTGGGGCATCTACAACGAACCCAACTTTAACAATCTCGATTCGGCACAATACACGCAGCTTTACAACGTCGTGGTTCCCGCTATGCAGTCGGTGGACTCTTCGATAAAGTTCGCGGCGGTAGAACTGGGCGACTATTCCGGTTTGGCGCAAACCTATTTGCCCGATTTCGTGAGCGGCGTAACTGCCCGGGTGGACGTGTTGGCCACGCATTTTTATTCGAGTTGCGATCAATCCGATCCGGACACAAAGGTCTTCGGCACGGTTCCCGGGTTTGCCACAGAAGTGCAGAGCATTCAGGCGCAACTGCAGACCAACCCGGCGTTGGCGTCGGTTCCCGTGTGGGTCCTGGAAAATAACGTGAACGCCGACTACGCGAACGCGAACGGCGACAGCACCTGTAATCCGGGGCAGCTGTTTGTCACCGACTTGCGCGGTTCGAGCCCATTCTTCGCGGCCTGGCGTCCCTATGTTTTTTCGCAGTTAGGCAAAGTTGGCGCCCAGGCTTTATATCATTGGGATTTCGACGCCGACGCCCAGTTCGGCGAAGTGAACTACAGCAACGACGACATTCAACTCAGCTACTGGGTGGATTATTGGCTCGCACGCATGTTTCCCTCTCCGCCGGGCGCGAACATTCTGAATTTCACCAACTCGGACGACGCGGATATTGAAGTGTTGCCGGTGCAGAATCCCGACAGCAGCGTCGTGATTATGGTCGCCAACCATTCCGTGCAATCCACCACCGACAATAACGGCCCTGGCGCCCCGCACGTCATCGGGATTGATTTATCTGCCCTGCCGACGTTTCAGTCGGGCAGCCTGCTCACCATCGACGCCACCACCATCGTGAGCCAGGGCCCGTCGGCAGTCACTGTCACTCCCAGTTCACAAATGACGGTAACCCTCAACGGCTACGGTGTGGCGTTTTTAACGTTGAAATAAAAATGCGGTAGCCGCACTGGGTCAATCCCGGTGGCTGTCTCCTGTCCGATCCTCGCCTGGTTGACCCTCGTCCGCACCATGATCGTCGCTTTCCTCCCACTCCGCATTACAGGCGTGGCAGCGCCAGGCGCGCCGCCTCCATGGAATCGGCACGCCGAAATACGCGCTTACGTAGGCGACGGGCTCATCTAATTCCTGAAAGCTAACATCGAGCGACTGGCATCTCGGACAACGCGGTTGCTGATATTCGCCCACTCCGGCAACATCGAATCCTTCCGGGATCGGCTGGTCGAGAATTCGGTTCGCAGCCTCGGCGTCTTCCTGATCCACCTGCAGCTTGATCCCACCCATCAGGTTCGACCAGAACCAGTCCAGCCGAATCACGTTGTCATCCGCGAGCAAAGCTTCGATTCCTGCCGACTCAAGACTGCCTTTCGCCAGCAGCGCTTCCGGCAGATCGCGGAACGTGCGGATCGTCACCAACTCTCGAAGCTCACCCTCACCATCGAAGGCCGCTTCGGTTCGTGGAGGTATGGGCGGAGGCGGATCGCCCGGCAAGTCTTCCCTGGCGACAACATCCTTGACAACAGGCTCAATCTCGACCAACTTCGCGCTCAAGCCTCTCCGCGTTAACTCGGCTCGCAGGGCTTCGCGGGCGAGATCGGTCAGTTCGTATGCCTGAGTCGCAACTCTTTCCAGCTCGCCGTCCATCTGTCCGGCGTAGAAGGCGACGAGCCGGCGCCGCTCCTGTTCGGAATCAATCCTCGCCATAGCCGAGCATCATACGTCCGCCATCCGGAGTCAGCTAGTGATTTCACGGAATTCTTATTGGCCGGCGCAAACCGCGCTGCGCGCGTCGTCTCAGCTCGAACAACTTACGCAAGAGGAAATTGTTCCCCGCGGAATTGCCCGTTGTATGATGCATTGGATCCATCGCGAGAGGGCTGTAGAGCTGTCTCTGGAGGAGAAATAAATATGTGGAAAGTTTTCGCGTTTCTGATCCTTGCGCTGACTGCGTCGGCCCAGCAAACGCATCCCATCCTTGCGCTGGGTTCGCCCGCGCCAAACTTCGAACTTCCGGGGGTCGATGGAGCCATTCATAAGCTCGCAGACTACTCTTCCAGCCCCGTCCTCGTCGTCGTGTTTACCTGCAATCATTGCCCCATCGCACAAATGTACGAGACCCGAATCTCCCAGCTCGCGGCGGATTACAAAGACCGCGGCGTCGCCGTGGTTGCCATTCAACCCAACGATCCGACCGCAATCAGAATCGACGAACTGGATTCCTCCGACATCAGCGACAGTCTCGACGAGATGAAGATCCGCGCCCAGTACAAGCATCTGACCTACCCGTATCTTTACGATGGCGAAACGCAGTCAGTAACCGACGCCTACGGCCCGCAGGCCACGCCGCACGTTTTTGTTTTCGATCAGGATCGCCGTCTCCGTTACGAAGGCCGCATGGACAACAGCTATCGCATCGAAATGGTCAAGACGCACGAGGCGCGCGACGCCATCGACGCGCTGCTCGCGCATCGCGAAGTAGCCGTGAAGCACACCGGCGTCTTCGGTTGTTCGACCAAATGGAAAGAGAAGCAAGCCTCGCGTCTGGAAACCCTTCGCAAAATCGAATCGCAACCCGTGCAACTGGAGATGGTTTCCGCGGCCGACTTGAAAACATTGCACGCGAATCCCACGCACAAAACTTTGCTGGTAAGTTTTTGGGCGACCTGGTGCGGATCCTGCATCCACGAGTTTCCCGATTTCGAGGACACATTCCGGATGTATGACGATCGCGATCTGGAGTTAGTAACAGTCGCCGCCAACATGCCCGACGAAAAAAACTCAGTAATGCGTCTGCTCGAGAAAATGCACGCCACCAGCCGCAATCTGCTGTTCGCGTCCGACGACACCGCCGCGTTGCAGGCCGCCTTCGACCCCACCTGGGAGTCTGCCGTGCCCTACACGGTGCTGATTGCTCCCGACGGCAAAGTCCTGTACAAGAAGCAAGGCTCCGTGGACATGCTGGAATTGCGCAGAACCATCCTGGCAAACTTGCCGTCAGACTACGCCGGCTTCAATAAGTATTGGTCGGAACAATAACCAGAACACACAGTCAAAGATTTGCTCCTGTTTCCTTTGCGGCCTCTGCGGCTTTTCTTTGCGTTCTCTGCGGTTAAAAGCTCTAAAGTCACTGCCCGCCAAAAAAACAGCCCGCAAGTTGTGAAACCTGCGGGCCGTCCGGCGGACTGTTTGGGATTGACCAAGAGGTGGTCACTCTACGTGGCCTCTCACGGCAACTCCGGGGTGTACCCGATCGACGCCCCTGACCGACCTGAGTCAAGCGGACGTCCATCCTCATTCACCGGTTAGTGTGCGGGCTGTAGCTTCGGCGCGTCGCGCACGCGCGGCTGCGTCCCAAGCCCCGCTTAGAGCAACCAGCCCTAAGTCTCAGCCACCTCACCTGGTCTTAGACTCCCACAACTACTGCCACATTCAGAACTTGTCATTCGACCACCTCCTTTCCGGTGTAATCGCACAATAACTCTCCCGAGTTTTGTTTGTCAATGACATCCGAAGCACCGTCAAAGAAGCGTTGTGCCAGACCGTCAGGCCTTGGGCAGAACCATGGTGACAGAGGAGATTTCCATAAAGGGATCGCCTGGTTCATCAAAACTCTCAAACACGTAGCCGAAAGCGTTGAGCCCAGCGAGAAAAATCAGCAGACCAGCCAGTGCCCAGTCTTCGAGTTCATTGATCACGCCATCGTTTTTTCTTAGTCCGTCGGGAAGCGCATGAGACATGGCCTTCAGAATTTCCGCCAGCCGCAAGGACGTCCTTTTCGGCGACGCGATGCGCTGAAGCATCTGCAAATATGCTGCCGACAGGGTGTCAGTTGTGTGGCGTCCGGAGGTCCGCGCGCCAATGTGGATCAATCCACTCAAAGCCCACAGCATGCGCCGGCCCGGCTTCAGGTGCTCGTCTTCGAATTCCTGATTGATATCCGTCGCCCTCGGGTCTAAGAGGAAGTTCTGATTGGCCTGGTCCAGCGCTTTCTGGAGTTGCAGGAATATCACTCCAGCACTTTGGAATTCCGGCGGCGACCCGACGCGGTTCAATAAGAATTTCAAAGGCGTCGGCTTGGCGCTCGAACTCGAAAGGGAGCTGTAACGGGTCACGAGAAAATCCAGGAAGTCGCCTACATCGTCGAACTCTTGGGCGCCGGATTCGGCGAAGGGTGCTGGTCGATCCCAATCCAGCTTGTATGACCAGGCGAACACGGGGAATGTTGCAGACCGCCTGGCCACGCGGTCGATCAGGTGAAGCTCCGGGTTCACCCAGTTTTGAGCTCTGGCAATTCGAGGCAAGAAGCCACTGCCGTTCGTCTGGACGCTGCCGTTTCCACCAAATACCAGAATCTTCGTGCCAGTGCCTCCCTGCAGTGCCGCAAAGGCCTGTACCTCAGCGAAGCAGGCAGGCGAACCGTCGCGGTACAGGAATTGATAGACATCGCTCTCGGGAAGGGTCACCATGGGTCACCAGCGTGCCGAGTGGCGCTCTAACCCTACAGCGCGGACGGCGGGGCACAGTATACATCCATTCGCTTTCCGCAGTGCCTGCTACCATTGCCACATGTTCAATTTTGGCAGGCCGAAAACCGCCGGCGATTGGATCGTTCACATCGCGGGGGGCATCGTCGCGCTATTTCTTGTCTGGTGGATGCTTCGGATCTACGTGCTGTGAATGCACTCACACCCCCTCGGCGTGCTGAATGAGTGCAACGGCGAAATTTCAACAGGTCAGTCAGCTGCCGATCCCATCAGTCCGAACAACAGCAACATCCAAGTCGAAACGAGGAGAGCCAAAGCAGAGAACCAGCGCCGAAACTCATGGGAGACAATGAAACACAAGACTACCCCGAGCAGCGAAACGAAAAAGCCCTCCCCGTAGACTTTAAGGGCATCGACTCTTCCACCCCACTCTACGTAAGCCAGACCGCCGCAAGCTATTAGCGTAGCCATCGTAGGAAAGAACATCGCGACTGCAATCCATATTCGGACGTGGTTGTTTTCTGTACGCCAGGCTGACAAAAGACCTACCCAGGCAACCACCATAGTCAACAACGGCACCCCGAATAATGCCCACCAAGTGTAAAGTGACATTGTCTGCATTCCTCGAGTTGGGCAAGTATAAGCTCAGGCTGGCGAGAACAGGCGCTAACCCCCACCGCAGGCTCAACAGCACCTGGCGACTTTCTACCATCCATGGGCCACCGCACCCTCGGCTGCCCTACACCAACCGCGGCGAGAAGTCGGTTAAGGCCATGAAAGAGGAGTCCACTTTCTCCACGAGTTTGCCGTGCTCTTCGGATTTGTCGCGCACACTTTCCCACGCCGGGTCGTCCTGGAAGGCTTTCCAGTTGGCGGTTGCCGCTTCCCGGCTCGGATGCTGAAGAATGTAGATCAGCGTGTTGCTCTTCTCCGGCTCATCGAGAGGAGTCCAATAGGCAACGCTTTTCATTCCGTGGCGGTCAAAGATTTTTATCGTGTGATCACGGAAGCGCGCATGCAGTTCGCCCAATTTTCCGGAAGCGGCATGATAGACACGGAGTTCATAGACACCGGTCGAGGCTGGCGTCGGATTGGCGTTGTCGTGCTGAGGACCAGCCCAAAGGGATCGCGGAAGCAACGTTACCGCTGCCGCAGGAAGCGCCTGGAGTAATGTTCGTCTTTTCACGGCAGGCATTCTAGCAGAAGGTGAGGCGTCCTTTCGTCAACACGTGACACAAAACGCCCACCCCAAAATACTGCTACCATTTCGATGGAAACTAAACTGATTCGTGGACATTAAAGAAACACTGCCCGAAACGCTGCCGGAGAAGCCTGCGCGTAGGAGCCCATCCCAGGTCCTTGGCCGGGTCTTCAAAGCATTCCAGTATCGCGATTTCCGCTTGATGTGGATTGGCGCCTGCACCTCCAGCATCGGTACCTGGATGCAAATCGTGGCCCAGGGATGGCTCATCTACCGCCTCAGCCACTCCGCGTTCCTGCTGGCGCTGGATCAATTTCTCGGCGGCATCCCCATCTTTCTGTTCTCGCTGATCGGCGGCGTGGTCGCCGATCGCATGGAGCGCAGAAAAATTCTGCTCAGCTCGCAATATGTTCAGATGGCGACGGCCAGCATCCTCACCGTTCTGGTCGCAACGGGCCACGTTCATGTCTGGCACATTCTTTGCCTGTCGTTCATTTCCGGTTTCGCGCAGGCCTTCGGAGGTCCCGCCTACCAGGCCCTGATTCCCACGCTGGTCGAAAAGGACGACATGCCCAACGCCATCGCCCTGAACGCCATCCAGTTCAACGTGGCGATCATGGTGGGGCCGGCGCTGGCCGGGCAAGCCTTGGGCAGGCTCGGAGAGAAATGGTGCTTCGGCCTGAACGCTGTTTCCTTCCTGGCTCCAATCATTTCGCTGACCCTCATCACTGCCCGTTTTCTGCCGGTGAAAACCGCGGAGTCCATGTTCACCAGCCTGAAGCAAGGCATTCGATTCGCCCGCAGGCAGGGTTCCATGGAAGCCCTCATCATTCTGGCCTTCTGCATGACCGCGCTGGCCATGCCCATGCGCACCTACATTCCCGTGTTCGTGAAAGACATTTTCCATCGCGGCCCGGAAACCTACGGCAATCTCCTCGCGCTCATGGGACTCGGTTCCATCTGCGGCTCGCTCAGCATCGCCAGCGCGGGCAATTTCAAGAGGAAAGGACTGGTCGCTCTCGGCGCGCTCGCCTGCCTGGGCGCGGGAATTTCCGGCTTCGCTCTCTCCAAGTCTCTGCCCTTGAGCGAGACCCTGCTGGTTCTGGTCGGCGCATCGATGATGGCAGTTTTCGCTACCGTGAATTCCCTGGTGCAACTGATCACCACCAACGAAATGCGCGGCCGGGTCATGAGCGTCTACAACTTCGCCTTCCGCGGCGGCATGCCCATGGGCAATCTGCTCTCCGGATGGCTCGTCCCCCTGTTCACCGCCCCAGTCGTGCTCAGCGTGAACGGAGCCCTGCTCATTCTGGTAGCCCTCTACTTCGCGCTAGTCCAGCGCCGCATGGCCGCGCTTTGACCCGCCACGCGAAGGTGGCTGACCTCAAAAATTGTCCCGCACTCACTCAATATCTCAGAACTCCGGTCTACCCTGTGATCCCCCGTGTCCTCTGTGGTGAACGCCTCACGACGCCACCGAAAATGCCGCCCCAGCAGCGCCCGCGCCCCCCTTTAGGTATATTTGACATAGCGCGTCTTGGCGCCCGGTTTCGCAGCATCCTAGATAATTGATTTCGTGCATCCTGGATTTCGTGCATCCTGGATTTCGAGCATCCTAAGATTTCGAGCATCCCAGATAAACATCGACAAACATCTGGATAAACATAATTAAGATAAACGGAGAACGCCCGACCATGACCCGTTTCGCCGCCGCAGCACTGGCTCTGATGATTTTTTTCGCTTCTTCCGCAATGGCGCAAAACTCAAACCCCAAAGTGCAGGTCTTCGGCGGTTATTCCCTGGTGCACGCCGACACCGGCGGATTAACCGGCGCTGCCCTCGATTCGGCTCTCAGCCAGCCTCCCGGCACCTACGGAATAAACTCCAACTTCAGCGGATGGAATTCCGAAGTGCAATACAACTGGAAGCCCCGTCTGGGATTTGTCGCCGACTTCGCCGGCCACTACGGCAATCCCTTCTCCAGTCCCAACCAGGCGCTGGTTCAACTCCCCGACGCCAACGAATACTCCATCATGGGTGGCCCGGTGTACACCTTCAAAGCCAAATCGAAATTCACTCCCTTCGTCCACGCCCTGGTCGGCACCGAGCGCTTCCACCTGGACGCAGGCTCCATCCCCGGCCTCTTCGGCTCTTCTCAATACGTCACCGACTGGGCTCTCGCCGCAGCCGCCGGAGCCGGCGTCGACTACAAGATCTACCCCCGCTTCTCCGTCCGCCTGGCACAGGTCGACTACTACTACACCGGCCACGACCTGAATGCCATCTACAACCACGCCTTCGGCCCCAACGTGCTCCCCAACTTAAGCAGCCACGAAAACAACCTCCGCTTCAGCGCCGGAATCGTGGTCAAGTTCTGACGGGGAGGTCGGCAAAGAACAGATTTTGCCTAACGCTCTGTTGGGACACGGGGCTGGTGTCGTCTGAAGAATGGGCTGAGGTTTAGATCGAAAATTTTTCAGACGATCGGACATGGTCCGCTCAATCTGGCTTGCAGGAGCAACAACACGGCGGTCAGCCAAAGCACCGCCGCCATCATTAGTCCCGCGCACAGCAACCGAGTGCCAGCATCGCGGATCAGCGAACACCCGGCCATACCAAGGACGGAGAGCGCTCCCGTCCAATAGTAAAGCGGCACTTCGAATACGCGCGCCAACGGAATGAAATGCAGGCCGACGATAACGGCGACCGCAATCGGAATCCAAATGCCCAGGCCAAGCCGTGCCAGCAGCATCGCGCACAGCCATATCAACCCGCTTTCGATTCCAAATATGATTCCAAAAAGCATGCCGGCGCGCTTTCCTCGGGCCGCGGCGGCCGCATCATGGATGCTCGGGATGTTTCTTAAAGCCCTAGCCCGCGTGACGCACAGAGCGAGCAATACGATCGTCGCCACCGACCCCGCCGGAATTGACCACACGGGGTGCGCGGGCCAAAGAGCAAGCGCCACAATGCACCACGCGGAGCCGAAAAGCGTCAGAATGGCCGCCCCCGCAACGCTGCCACGCACGTGCGCTACACTCGGCATGTCTTCACGATAGCGATTGGCCGGGACAGGCGCAACGGGCTGGAAGTTTTCCATCAACGCACTTTTCAGACACTACCTCCCTCCTCTTTTCACATCCCCGTAACATTCCCCGCGTATAGTCCCTCCTTTCAGCGGCAATCTTCACTCTATCCCTCAACGAGGAGCCTATGGCCACCGCAACTGTACTTGAGACCAAGCCCCAGTCCGCACTCGACGCAAAACTCTCGCGCTCTCCCGGCAAACTTGGCATGATCATTTTCGGCCTCGTGCTGATCGTGGGCGTGCTCTATTCCGGAACCGCTCTGGTGCGCGATCTTTCCGTCTCGCCCTCGCAGTCGCTTCTGCCTTATGTGCTGCTCGGCATCGCGTTGCTGGTCGCCCTCGGCTTCGAGTTCGTCAACGGATTCCACGACACCGCCAACGCCGTGGCCACGGTCATCTACACCCATTCGCTCGAGCCGCACATCGCGGTGGTGTGGTCCGGCTTCTGGAATTTCCTGGGAGTGCTCGCCTCCAGCGGACTGGTCGCCTTCGCCATCATCTCCCTGCTTCCCGTCGAATTGATTCTGCAAGTCGGCAGCAAGGCCGGATTCGCCATGGTCTTCGCCCTGCTGGTCGCGGCCATTATCTGGAATCTCGGCACCTGGTGGTTCGGTTTGCCCGCCTCCAGTTCGCACACGCTCATCGGCTCCGTCATCGGAGTCGGCATCGCCAACCAGCTCATCAACGGGCGCTCCGGAACCAGCGGCGTGGATTGGGGCCAGGCCACAAACATCGGCTATTCGCTGCTGCTCTCGCCCATCGTGGGCTTCGCCGTCGCGGGGTTACTGCTGCTCCTCGCCAAGGCCCTCATTAAGGATCCAAAACTTTACACGGCTCCCGAAGGCACCGAGCCTCCGCCGCTCTACATTCGCGCCCTGCTCATCCTCACCTGCACCGGAGTCAGTTTCTTCCACGGCTCCAATGACGGACAAAAAGGTATGGGCCTGATCATGCTGATTCTCATCGGCACCGTGCCCACGGCCTACGCCCTCAACCACGCCGTCACTTTCCAGCAGTCGCAGGATTTCATCGCCGTCAGCCAGCAGGCCGCTGACACCGTTAGCCACTACGTGAGTCCCGACGCCGTGATCGGCGACGCTCGCGACGACCTTACCGACTACATCCGCACCAAGCAATTCACTCCCAACACCATGCTGGCGCTGCGCACCTTGATCAACGACATCGGTACCGAAACCAGCCTCTACAAGGAATTGAAGAACGTCCCCAACGACCGCGTGCGCAACTTCCGCAATGACATGTACCTGGTGAGTGAAGCCCTGCGCCTGGTCAAGAAAAACGGCCAGCCCAAATTTTCCGACGCCGACGCCGCCGTGCTCGCCAACTACAAAAAGCACGTCGACTATTCCACCCGCTTCATTCCCTTGTGGGTAAAAGTCGCAGTCGCCATGGCCCTCGGCCTGGGCACCATGGTCGGCTGGAAGCGCATCGTAATCACGGTCGGCGAAAAAATCGGCAAGAGCCACTTAACCTACGCCCAGGGCGCAGTCGCCGAAATCACCGCCATGGCGACGATCGGCGCCGCCGACGGCTTCGGCCTCCCCGTGAGCACCACTCACGTCTTGTCTTCCGGCATCGCCGGCACCATGGCCGCCAACCACTCCGGCATCCAGTGGTCCACAGTCCGCAACCTCGGCCTGGCCTGGGTCCTGACCCTGCCGGTAGCCATGATGCTGTCAGGTTCCCTCTTCTGGCTCTTTAGGAGAGTGTTTTAGGGGAAGCGCCTAAACGATGTCCCGTTCAGGAAGTTCCAGCCCCGAAGGGGCGGGATGCGATAGCCCGGCACGTGAGTGCCGGGTCGAAGGAGAAGCGCCCAGCGAGTCCGGCAGGGACGGCACGCATTTTCACGCGTACTCTACAACTCCAATTCCTCCCGTGCCACTAGCGGATGATACGATTCCGCCATGCCGCCCTCGCTCCGCATTGTGCTCCTGGCATTGGTCGCCCTTGTAGCGTCAAGGGCCGAGGCACAGAACAGCACAAATTCAAAACCAAGCATAGATTTCTCAAACGATCCATGCGGCAGCCCGTTGGTCGAGAGCCAGCTGTGGGAGTCGGTTGAAGGAAAAATAGTATCCGTTGCGGACGGAAGCACGCTCCTCACAGCCGTCACCAAGGGTCATCGGCGCATTAGGGTTCACGTCGTTGGCATCGCGGTTGAGCAGCACGGGCCACTCGCTGACGAGGCAAGACGACAGGTCACGGAAATGGTCGTGAACAAGCTCGTCGAGGTTTGGGTGAATCCCAGCGACTGGAGTTCCTTGAAGAGGAAACCCGCAGAAGTCACGGGCACGGTTCTGTTGCAGGGTGCAGACGTCGGCCTATCTCTGCTCACCACCGGGTTAGCTCGGACCTCAGAGCCTGCGCCGTACAAAATGCCACACTAAACATTTTGCAAATATCGTGAAGCAGAGACCGAAGCCAGGTCAAACAAGCTGGGGATTTGGCACTAGTTCTTGAAAGCAGTCCACTTCACCACCGAACCCGATTACCCATTCATGAGACGCGCTTGTAAACCGCTCTCGCTGCGGACGCGCCTCAACGGTTCCCCAACGTCGCAATCTCCCCCAGCCCCAGCAAACTCGCATCCGCCGTCACCAGAACCAAATCCAGCACCAGCGCGGTAGCCGCCAGAAACCGATCCGCCGGATCGCGTTGCGGCAAATTCAACCGCCGCGACACCGCCGCAATCTCATGCGTCAACGGAGCCTCCTGAAACGGCGCCGTCGCTCGAATCACCCATGCATCCGGATCACCATGCAAACGCACCCGGCCCTTGTCGTGCAGCATGAGAGCTTCCCATGTGCTGATGGGCGACAACCACAATTCATTTTCCGGGTTGTGCAACTCGCGCAGCAGCCGCCTGCCCAGGCGCTTCGGGTCCTGCAAACTCCAAATCCAGATATGCGTGTCCAGCAGCAACCTCAATCGCGCAGTACCTCCCAGTCGCTCTCGTCACTGGCAGGACCGACGATGTCGCCCAAAATTTCAATCTCACCCTTCATCGACCCTATCCAATCCGCCGTCGCAACCGGGGATGGCGGATAAACCTCCGCAACAATCTTCCCCCGCCGCGTCACCCGAATCGGCTTCTTCGTCTTCTCCACCTGATCGAGCAATGCCAGGCATTTCGCTTTGAACTCAGAAATCGCAATTTCCTTCATGACCATTTCATTACATCATGGTCATCTGAGATGGTCAATAGCCTTAACTGTGAAACGTCGCAAACTCCTGCAAACAAACCGCTTCCGCTCACCCCGGAGTTTTCCACAGTGTTCCTGAAGGAACACTTCGCAGGTTTCGCACACCCAGGAACGCGTCTCTACGGCAGCCCGAAAGCGTACACCGCGCTCCCCGCCGCGATGGCCACATACTCTTTCCCGTCGACGGCGAACGCCATCGGCGCAGCGTAAACCGCGCCGCCCATCTGAAAGTGCCACAACGGTTTCCCCGCCGCCGCATCCATCGCGATGAAGTTTCCCTCCGCGTCACCAGTAAAAACCAGCCCTCCAGCCGTCGACAGCACTCCCGACCATGTCGGCGACGTATGCTCAAACTTCCACTTCACCTGCCCCGTCACCGGGTCGATAGCCTTCAGGAATCCGCGATAAGGTCTGGCATCCTCCGATGGAAAATAAGCGCTGCCGTAGTACGCGTGCCCCGCCTCGTAAGGTTGCGGAGCAGTGCTGAAGATGTCGCACTGGTCGCGCGCTGTCACATAGAACAGCCCAGTCTGCGGATCATACGTCGGCGCCATGAAGTTGGTCGTGCCCAGCGCGCCGGGACAAACCGTGTGCCCCTCAAGCGTCGGCGAAGCATTCTGGTTCGCGATCGGGCGTCCCTCGGCGTCTTTAGCATCGCTCCACGTAGTCTTGCCGTAAGCGTTCGCCGAGATCAGCTTCCCGTTCGTGCGATCGATCACATAGAAGAATCCGTTGCGGTTGGCCTGCGCGATCAGATGCTTGCCGCCCGCATCGATCATCACCGGCACCTGGGTCGCGTCCCAGTCATGCTCGTCGTGCTTGGTGAACTGGAAATACCAGTTCAGCTTTCCAGTGTCGGCGTTCAAGGCCAGCAGCGTGTTGCTATAAAGATTGTCGCCCGCACGCCCCTGGCCGCGATTCGAGGGCGCAGGATTCCCCGTCGGCCAGAAAATCTGATTGGTCACGGCATCGTAGGTCCCGGTATTCCACGCCGGCGCGCCGCCCACTTTCCACGAATCGCCTTCCCATGTTTCATGCCCCGGCTCGCCCGGGCCCGGCACGGTGTAGAAACGCCACCGCCGTTTGCCGGTCGCAGCATCGTAAGCGTCGATGAATCCGCGCACGCCATACTCGCCACCCGACACGCCAATGACCACAAGATCCTTAACAGCGAGCGGAGCCACGGTGAAACTGTGCCCGGTTCGATAATCGGCAGCGACCACGTCCCACACAACATTGCCCGTCTTGGAATCGAGTGCGATCACGTGCGCGTCGAGCGTCCCGAGAAAAACTTTGTCGCCAAGAATCGCAAGCCCGCGATTCACCCGCCCGCAGCACGGACGAATATCGCCCGGCAGCGGATGCTGAAACATCCAGATCGGCCGCCCCGTGCGCGCGTCGAGCGCGAAGGCGCGGTCGTCCTGCGCGGTCGCGTAGAGAATGCCGTCCACCACCAGCGGCGAAGTCTCCAGCTTCCCGGTAGCCGCGGTCTGGTACACCCACTTCGCGGTCAGCGCGCGCACATTGGTGGTATTGATCTGGTCGAGTGCGCTGAAGCGCCGGCCGAGGTAGTCGCCGGAGTAAGTCATCCAATTCTGCGGCTCTTTCGCCGAGTTGAGCAGGCGCTCAAACGTGACCTGCGCGCGGGCGTGATCCGCAAGCGCGACGTATGCGAAGAGAATTGCTAACGCACCCGTCAAGAGTCGAGGACTCCGTGCTCTCCGCGGCCGTCCTCCGCGTTCTCTGCGCTTAAGCCTCTTCATTTCGCCCCCACGCTGACCAGGTAAGCCACAATGTCGTCGAGATCCTTGTCGCTCAGAGTGTCCGCATTGTATTTCGGCATGGTCGAATCGCGGCTCTTCTGAAACGAGCGCAGCTTGTCTTTCTGCAGCAGATGAATCTGCTCGTTCCTATCCATAATCTGTACGCTGAAGTTGTCTTCATTCAGCGTCACCCCGTTGATTTCCTTTCCGTCCGCGGTGACCACTTTCACGCTCTCGTACTCCTGCGGAAATTCTTTTGTAGCCTCGCTCAGGCCCCAAGCCAGCCGCCGGCTGGGATTGCGCACCGAATCAATGATCGCCTCACGCGTGCGCGATCCGCCCACCGAAGTGAGTTCAGGCCCAAGCCGTCCGCCCTTGCCCGCCACCATGTGGCACAGTGAGCAGTTGCCGTCGCCGTAGAACAATTCCTTGCCCCGCGCCACATTGCCCAGCGACTGGGACGCCGCCTTCACTTCCTGGCTGCGAATGTAGGCGATGATCTGCCAGATTTCTTCATCGGTCATGCCGACGCCCTGGCCGTTGGTGCCGTTGGCCGGCATGGCCGTGCCCGCGATGCCGTTGCTGATTACCTGAAACATTTCCGCGTCAGAGTGCGTGTGTTTTTTCTGCGCCCGAGTCAGGTCGGGACCGCGCCCACCGCCGCGCGCGCCCAACCCGTGGCACAGCGCGCAGTTAATGCGGAACTGATACTCGCCCGCCTTCGCCGCCTGAGGATCGCCGGCCAGCGGATTCTGATCCTCAGTCGCATGGGCTGAGGTTGTGGCCGCGGTCAACACAAGCCCGAACGCGAATACGACGATGACGTGCCGCCGATTGCGCAGCGCAGACAGCCTGACGTTTTCCTTCGGTCGATGATCCCGCGACGACATCGCGTCACCCTCACTGGAATTTGCCGCATTCTACGCCAACCGGCCGGCGTCGTCGCTCTGGAAATCTCGGTTCTATTCGGAGCGCGCGAACCGAAACCATCCCGGCGTACATGTCCGGCGGATATCTGCCGTATGTACTTCCGGCTCTCTACACTGAAATCGTCCCCTGATCTTGCCGGCGAGAGAAATCAGCCCTTCCAGCGGAAAGCGCCGGGCTGGGGCAGGCCCACGTGGGCGAGCACGCGGCAGGCAAACTCGCGGGCCATGGCGTCGACTGAGGCGGGCAGGTTATAGAACGCGGGAATCAGAGGGAAGACAGTGGCGCCCGCGTCGGCAGCCCGGTACATGTTGCGGATGTGAATTTTATTGAGCGGCGTCTCGCGCACGCACAACACCAGCGGACGCTTCTCTTTGAGGCAGACATCAGCGGCGCGTTCGATCAGGTGTGAGGCGACGCCGTTGGCGATGCGGGCCAAAGTGCCCACGCTACACGGGATCACGATCATGGCGTCGGCGGGATACGAACCGCTGGCCACGTTCGCTCCGATATCGGCGTTGGCTTGAACCCGAATTTTGCTGGAGGAGCGGCCGCCGGGAAATCCGAGAATCTGGCCCACGAGATTGGAGCGGCCCTTCAGTCCCAACTCCTCGGCCAGAACGCGCAGGCCGCTGTCAGAGGCGATGAAGTTTACGGTTCGCACGCGCGGGTCGCGTCCCACGGCAAGCAAAAAGTGTCGGAGGAAGATGGCCCCGCTGGCGCCGGTGGTCGCGATGGTCAGGTTCTGCGGCGGTTGGTTCGACAATGCAGCTCCGGCGTGGCGACGTGAAGAACGGGCTAAAGCATAGGGACGCTGCGGCGCTGAAGTCAAGAGCAGGGGTTAGAGGTTAGAGGTTAGCTAGAAGCTAAGACCTAGAAGCTAGAAGCTGATTTTATGGCATCCGCCACCAACTTGCGGTTCCGGCGCAGCGCGGGCCAGTTGCACGCGCTGGCGGGAGTGGAACGCGAAATCCGGGCGCAGGACACGCACAACCGGCGCAAATATCTTCGCGAATATGGCGATGCCTTCCGCACTTACGATTCTCTTCTGGACTCGCCGCAGATTCAGAACGCAATGCAGGCTGCCGACGTAGTGCTAATCGGCGATTACCACGCGCTGCCCGCGGCCCAGCGCTATGCGGCCTCCGTGGTGGAGCAGCGCGCGCTGGCCGGCGGGCGCCCGGTGGTGCTGGGCGTGGAAACCATCTTCGCGCGCGACCAGCACATTCTCGACGAATGGTGGCGCCGCGAAATTGACGAGAGCGAACTTCGCCAGCGCATCCGCTTCGAACTCGATTGGGGCTATGATTGGACGCCGTTTTACGAATTGCTGGCCACCGCCCGCGATCATGCCGAAGGCGTTTACGGCCTCGACTGCATGCCGCGCGAAGACTTGCGCAAAATCGGGGCGCGCGATCGCCACGCAGCCGCCAAGATCGCCGAGATTCGCCAGCGCCATCCCAGCGCCGCCATTTTTGTTTTGTTCGGCGAATCGCATCTTGCTCCTGGGCATTTGCCGCGCGTGTTGCACGTAGAAATGCCCGGCACAAAAGTTCTGACTGTGCTGCAAAACGTGGATGCGCTCTACTGGCGCGCGGCTGGAGAACGCGCCGATAAAGTGGAGGCGGTGCGCGTTCGCGAAGATGTACTCTGCGTTTTCAACGCGACGCCGCTGGAGAAATATGAGAGCTACCGGCTGCTGCTCGACCAGTGGAGCCGGTGTGAAGGCGGTCCTGATTTTGCGCCCACGCTCTACAACCTGATCGACAGCCTGGTGCGGTTCCTCGAGATCGACCGCTACTCTTCGCATAACGGCACGCAACCAAAATTTCTGGTCGACATGATGCCGGAAGTTTACGGCCGGACGTCAGACGCGATGCTGCGCCGCCTGCTGGCGCGAAAAGGGGTGAGCGAGCCGGAGATGGAAACGATGCTGGCCCAGGTGGAACAGCGCGGCAGCATTTATCTGGCACAGGTGAATGCGTTTTACGTGCGGGAATTCCAGATGATGCACGCTGCCGAAGACGCCGCGCGTTTTCTTCATCAGGCTTGCCAGGGCTTGCCCCGACGGCGGAGCGGCGGCATCGCTGATCAGAACCAGGACGCGGAAAACTGCGCTCCGGAGGCGACTCTCGACACTTTCTACGCGAGAATTGTCGAGCACGCCGTGGCCTACTTCGGATCGAGAGTGCTCTGTCCGTCGCGACCGTCACAGGACCGCGAAGATTCTGGTTGGCTGTCCCGCGCCGCATGCGAGAAAGTGGCGCAGTCGGCGGTTCGTGGGGATGCCCAGAAAGACCCGCAGAAAGTTGAAGCCTCCGCACAGGAGTGGGGTTATCGCATCGGGGGCCATATCTACGACGCGTACTTGGCTGGCAAAGTGAAACCCAGCGGGCTGCGACGCCTGTTCCTAGCGCATCTCGAGGAACCCGGCCTGGCCCGCAAAGTCTGTGCAACGATGATTGCCAAGGCTCGCGCGCTTTCCCGCGCCGGCCGCAGTTAACACATTCCCTCGCTCGAAGATGCTACTCTGGACCTCGCACGGCTGATTGCTGAGTGCTGACTGCCGAGTGTCCCCGTGAACGCCGAATCCATCCGCAAACTGTTTGAGCAGGTTCGCCGGGGTAAACTTTCGCCGGACGACGCAGTGCAGCGCCTGCGCCACCTGCCATTCGAAGATCTTGGCTTCGCCAAAGTTGACCACCATCGCGCGTTGCGCGCCGGAATGCCGGAAGTCATCCTCGGGGAGCGTAAGACCCCGGCGAATCTGGCACAGATTTTTGCGCGGCTCGCCAAACAGGGCGGCAATATTCTCGCGACCCGCGCCGATGAAAAACAGTTTGCCGCCGTAAAGAAAAAAGTTCGCGCCGCGGAGTATCGCAAGCTGGCGCGGGCGATCGTCTTGCAGCGCGACGCGAAGACGTACGGCAAGGGGACCATCGCCGTGGTCTCGGCGGGCACCAGCGACATTCCTGTTGCCGAAGAGGCCGTCGTCACCGCCGAACTGATGGGCAACGACGTTGAACACTTCTACGACGTAGGCGTCGCCGGCATTCACCGACTGCTGGCGAATCGCGAGGCGCTCATGAAGGCCCGCGTGGTGATCGTTTGCGCCGGCATGGAAGGCGCGCTGCCCAGCGTAGTCGGTGGACTTGTTGGCGTCCCCGTGATCGCCGTGCCCACCAGCGTGGGTTACGGTGCGTCCTTTAGAGGGCTGACTGCGCTGCTCGGCATGCTGAATTCCTGTGCATCGAATGTGAGCGTAGTAAATATCGATAACGGCTTCGGCGCAGGATATGTGGCTTCGCTGATCAACCGTCTGGCTTGAATTCACGAGTTTGAATCGGACCGGGCTCCGAATCTAGATGTTGAGGAGGAATTCATGAGCATCACTCTCTCTCCGGAAATCAAACAACTTGTCGACCACGCTAATTTTGCGCATCTCGCCACGCTGATGCCTGACGGTTCTCCGCAGTCCGTGCCCATCTGGATCGGACGAGAGGGCGAGCATCTCGTGATCTGCACCGGGGAAGGTTCGCTCAAGGCGAAGAATACTCGGCGGGATCCGCGAATCGCCTTGTCGATTTTAAATTTTGATAATCCCTATGAAGAAGTGCAGATTCGCGGACGTGTCATCGAGCGGCGACCGGATCCGGAGTTGAAAATCATGGATGTGATCTCGCATAAATACATTGGCAAGCCATTTCCGATGCGAAGTCCCGAAGCGCGCGTGGCCTTGATCATTGAAGTGGAGAAGGCGCGCTATATGAAGCTGCCGTTTGAGCATACGCCGCCGAAATAAGAAGGCGCGGCCTGCGCCGCGCCCTTTTCACCCAGCGCTCCAACACCTTACATTCCTGACTGTCGCGAGTACCCTTCCACCACCAGCTTGTTCTCTACGCTGAAAGCGCCGGGGAGCTGGCTGGCTCGAATGCCGGCGATTTCCTTGTCCATCTTGGTTTCTACGAAGCCGTAGAGCGTGACGTGTCCGTTCTCGATGATGATACGAATCGGCCGAGCCGGATCCATCGCGTACTTGCTCAATACAGGATCGCGATAGAGCGTGCGCTCGGCACGAATGCGCAAGCCGTCATCGAACATCGACACCGGCGCGAGTGAGATGTTGGCGATCACGTCCTTCACTCCGGGCATGTTCGCAGCCTCCGCCAGGGCCTCGTCGCGGCCAACGCCGGTTCGATCCTGACCGTCGATGGTTACTACGCCGTCCTTCACGTTCAGGGCGAAATAATCGAACGTGCTGTCATAGCCGGAACGCACGTAGCGCATCTTCGTCGACAATTTCTTGTCGAGTTGCTCATCGGGGACATTCGGCCCGGCGACCGTGACGAGATCGCGCACACCTTGCACGTTCGCAGTCTTGCGAGCGAGCTTGGCCGCGTCCAGTTTGCGCTGGTACAGGTCGACTGTGCCCGTGAGCGTCACGATGCCGTCTTCCACGTTCGACTTGACGTCACGGAACTGGCTTTTCGCCGCCAGCTTTTGCGCAACGGCGGTTTGAATTTGATTGTCGTAGCGGGCGGCAGCCGCGGTTTGGGCAGGCGCCGTCTGTGCAGTCGTAGTTTGAGCCACCAGCGTTGCAGTCAACAGTCCCAGCGCCAGCACAGAGCCCACCGCTTTGAGCAAGCCTGCCTTTCTTGTGATTGTCACAGGTCACCTCCGACCCAGTTGACGAAACTTTACGAATTAACTGCCTGGTTAATTAGTTCGATGCGGAGGCTGGCGCGGAGGATGCACGTCCGCGCATCCTGGTGAGAGTTTATTCGCCGTCACACAGAGAATTGCCGCGAAACTTTCGTTGTGGCCCGGGGTTAAATCAAGCGGGGGACTACCGTGCCAGCGCGCAGGTCTTCACTTCGCGACGGATGACCAATCGGTAAGCACCACGGGTTGGCCGCCGCGCACGACGGTGGAATACACATTGTCGAAGCCTTTGTGGTCCGTGGCGCTGTAACCGATAATCAGCTTCGTGCCCAGGCCGAAATCCATATTGTGGATGGACTCGATGGCGGTAATGAACTTCTCGCGTGTCAGGTCTTTTCCCGCCCGCTTCAAGCCTTCGACCACCACCATCGCATCCACAAAGCCTTCCAGACTCACGAAACTTGGCGGCGTCGAAGGATAATACCGGTCCAGATATTTCCGGTAGAGAGCCACGGTGGCATAGTCGGTGCGGTCATAGGGCGGCACCACTTGCGTGATGACCGTACCCTCGGCGTCCGGCCCGGCCTCTTTGATAAATTCTTCCGTGCCCACAAATGAAACGGTAAGAAACTGGGGCCGCCATCCACCGGCATGCGCTTGCTTCACGATCGCTGCCACGGGGGCATAGGGCCCGACGACCACCACGGCTTGCGGATGCGCAGCCATGACCTCTTTCATGCCGGCGTCGACTTCCACGGTGTTGCGCGCGAAAGCGCCGAGCGCCACAGGGGCAGAACCGTGCTTCAGCAAGGCCAGCTTTACGCCGTCAAGAACGGCCTTGCCAAAAGCGTCGTCCTGATAGATCACGCCGATCTTACGGATGTTCAGCTTCCAGAGCTGGTCGATCTGTTCGCGCGTCTCGTCGTAGTAAGACGCGCGCACATTGATCACATAATGCTTCAGAGGTTCGTAGAGCATTTGCGCGCCGGTGAAGAGCCCCACGACCGGAATCTTCTCATCTTGCGCCAGGGGCACATACACCTTTGCGGTGGGCGTGCCCACAAAGAATCCGAGAGCAAAGACGCCTTCCTTCGTCATACGCTTGAAGCATGCGGGAGCCTTGTCGGGATCGTAGCCGTCGTCATAAGCGAGCAGCTGGATCTTGCGACCGTAGACTCCGCCTTCGTCATTGATCGCATGCAGATAGGAGGACGCGCCGAGTACCGTCTGAGTGCCGAGAACGCGCGCCGGTCCATCCAATGCCGAACAGGACCCGAGGAGGATGCTGTTGTCGTTGACGCCGGGCGTTTCGGCGGCAGCAAGCGCCACTGCCAATCCGACCAGAAAGATGCAAAGCCGAGCGCCTGAACGAGCACGACGCGACGCAAAATGGAAAGCCCCCGGATGGCACATGCTGCATTCCCCTCTGGTCAATTTTTCTGCGCAGCCCCAGGTGCACTGAGGTTGACTTTGCTCGAGATGATCGGGGTCATTGTGGCACGGGGAACATACGAGCGCCAACCAGATATAGCCAAAAAGTGAACACGAAAGTAATCAAGTGGAAAGGTCAGCGACGGCGGGAACTGTGGGAAGGGCGCACAGCATTCCCGGAAGACGGAGTTTTGCTTTTCTTGCTTCCGAAGACGCGGGCGAAGATTTTGTCTACGTTTTTCAATTGCCGCTTCAGGTCGAAAGCGTATTCGATCTGTTTTGGCGGAACACGGCTGGTGATTTCTTTATCGGCTAACACTAGCTGGTGAAAATCCAATCCTTCTTTCCAGGCATGCATGGCGTGGGCTTGCACCAGGCGGTAGGCGTCCTCGCGCGAGACGCCGTGTTCCACCAGGTCAAGCAACAGCTGTCCGCTGAAGATCAGGCCGCGCGTGCTTTCCAGGTTCGCCAGCATGCGGGCGGGGTACACGAACATGGTGTCGATGAGGTTGGTGGTTTTGTTCAGGAGATAGTCGACCAGCGTGGTCGAATCCGGCAGAATCACGCGCTCCACGGAAGAATGCGAGATGTCGCGCTCGTGCCACAACGCGACATTTTCAAATCCCGCCTGCGCGTTGCCGCGTACTACGCGCGCCAAGCCGCTGATCTGCTCGGTCGTGATCGGATTGCGCTTGTGCGGCATTGCCGACGAGCCTTTTTGCTTCTCGCTGAAGAATTCCTCCGCCTCGCGTACTTCGGTGCGCTGCAGGTGACGGATCTCGGTCGCAATCTTGTCGAGCGTGGAAGCGATGACCGCGAGCGTGGCAAGATAGTGCGCGTGGCGGTCGCGCTGAATTACCTGCGACGAGACTGCCGCCGCCTTCAATCCCAGGCGGGCGCACATTTTCTCTTCCAGTTCGGGTGTGAGATGGGCGAAGATGCCGACCGCTCCGGAAAACTTTCCGACTCGCATGTCTTCGGCGGCGGCCGCGAAGCGCGCGATGTTGCGCTGGGTTTCGGAAAACCAGTTTGCCAGCTTGAAGCCGAAGGTGATGGGCTCGGCGTGAATGCCATGGGTGCGGCCCACCATCGGAGTGTCTTTGAATTCCCAGGCGCGGCGTTCCAGGGCTTCGGCCAGATTTTGCAGATCCTGGGCGATGACTTGGGACGCCTGCTTGATTAACAGGGCCTGGGCGGTATCCACGACGTCGTTGGAGGTAAGGCCATAGTGGAACCAGCGGGCGTGCGGGCCGACGATCTCGGCGACCGCGGTGGTGAAGGCGATGACGTCGTGGCGAACCTCGGCTTCGATTTCCTGAATGCGTTCCACGCTGAAGTCGGCCCGTTCGCGAATGGCTTTGGCTGCGTCTTTCGGAACCATGCCGGCCTCGGCCAGGGTTTCGGTGGCGGCGACTTCCACGGCCAGCCAGGTACGGAAGCGGTTTTCGTCGCTCCAGATGCGGGCCATGTCGGGGCGGGTGTAACGCGGGATCAAGGCGGGAGTGCCTCCTCGGGTGGGATCAAGAACTGTGGGACTAAGGATTCTAAACGCAGGACGGCAAACAAACCAGCGAGGGCCGGTTGCGGCGGTGGCCCTGGGGTCGTCAAACCACAGAGGGCACAGGGGAACACAGGGTAAAACAAAATCGCGTTTTCTTTTATATCGTCTTACGATATACTAATCTGGACGTAGATCGCGCCACGATACAATCGTCAACATGAAGAAGCTCATGCTTTCGGATTACCAGGCGCTCGCGGAGTTCCGCTATCAGATTCGCAAGTTCCTTCATTTCAGTGAGCAGGCGCTCAAGCAGGCCGGACTGGAACGAGGGCAGTACCAGCTGATGCTGGCGATCAAGGGGATGCCGGCAGGCGTGCGCCCGCGCATTCGAGAACTCGCCACCCGCATGCAGATCCGCCACCACAGCGCCGTGGAACTGATCAACCGGCTGGAATCCCGCGGTTGGGTGCACCGCGAGCGGGCCCAGGACGATCGCCGCGAAGTATTGCTGGCGCTCACTCCCAAGGGCGAGCGGATTCTCGCCGAGCTGGCGCTGCACCACCGCGACGAACTGCGCACCGCAGGCCCTACGCTGGTGGCCGCCCTGCGGCGGGTGATGCGGGAAGAGGGTGCAACGCGGCGCAGGCGCGCCACGGCACTTCAGAAAAAGCACCTCACGATTCCGGTATAACTGCGGCGAACGAGCGATTCGCAGCGGCGGACGAACCTTGCGCACCTTCGCCTTTTCTGCCGCGAGAACAATCTGCAGGCGGGCGAGATCGGACAGAGAGAGCTTCCAAAACAAAGGAAACGAAACGCCAAGCCATGGAAAACCCAGACCTAAAGCGTGGTCAACGGTTCAAGAGCCTTGTTAAATATCCTTTACTCCATAAATATCTGCCGCTCGTCCACGAAGATCTGACGGCAGTTTATGCCCGCGACCTGCGCAAGTGGCTTGTGGTTGCGCCTGTGATTGGCCTGGTGACAGGCCTGGTGATTACCGGCATCGTGGTAGTCATTCTCGGAAAGCTTTGGCCTCCCGTGCTTGCCTACTATCTTCATCATCACTGGGCGATTGTGCCCGGCCTGGTTCTGGCTTTTGTCGCCACGGGACTCATCATGCAGTACTTGACTCCCGATCCCAATCTGCATTCCACGGAAGAAATTATTCGCTCGTACCACGAGCATGAGGGCAACGTCGACATGCGATCGTTCGTGCCCAAGATTATCGCGGCCATTACGACTGTAGGTTTTGGCGGCAGCGCCGCGCTGGAAGGGCCGAGCATTTACGGGGGTGCGGCGCTAGGCTCATGGCTTTGGAAAAAGCTTCGGCGCCTGCGCCTCGACGAGCGCGACCGCCGCATCATGCTGATCTGTGGCGCGGCCGCGGGCATGTCGGCCGTATTTCGGGCACCCCTGACCGGCATCGTCTTCGCCTTGGAAATGCCGTACCGCGACGACCTGGCTCACGAGGCTCTCGTGCCGTCCCTGATCGCATCCGTGGTCTCATTCGTAACTTTGAGTTCGTTTCTGGGGGCGTCGCCGCTTTTCAACTTCACGGGTTCGACCGGATTTGAGCGCCGCGATCTCTATTGGAGCGCGCTGCTCGGATTGGTCATCGGACTGATTGCGATGGTGTTTGTCATTACGTTCCGGCGGGCTCGCACTTTCTTTGTGAAGTGGTCTGCGCCGCACTGGGTGAAGCTGGCCATCGGCGGTGGGCTAACCGGCCTCTGTGGACTCTTTTTCCTGGAAATGTATCCTGGCAGTCTCGTGCCCCTGGGCCCGAATTATGAGGCAGTGGGAGATCTTCTGACTGCGCACCACAGCACCATGCAACTTCTGACTTTCAGCGTGCTGAAACTCGCCGCTACGCTGTTTACCCTGGCCAGCGGGGGAGTGAGCGCCATGTTCGTCCCTTTGTTCCTTACCGGCGGCAGTCTGGGAACGGCTTTTGCGCAGTCCTTTGTGCCCCACGCGGTGCTGGATCTCTATGCGGCTGTCGGCATGGCCTCATTTCTGTCTGCTGGTTACAAGACGCCGCTCGCCGCGGTTGTTTTCGTCGCGGAAGCGACGGGCGGACATGCTTTCATCGTGCCCGCCCTCATTGGGGCGGCGGTAGCCTATGCTGTCTCGGGCGACGCCTCGGCGTCCGGTGACCAGCGTTTGCATGAAGATGAGAAGGTCCTCAAATTTCAGAACGAACATTGATGAAACGAGTGGTGCGGGAGTTGACTGCTGATCTCCGCACGCGGGCGCCCGGCCGGTGTGAGTCTGCTCTGTCAAAAACCGCCCTTCGACTTCCGCACAGGGCAGGCGGCTTCGGAGCAAAAGTGCGCGTTTAGAGTGGGGCATCCGCATCCAGGCAGGCCACTACTGCTCCGCTTTGGTTGCAAACGATTTGGGGTTTGCGATAAGCTTTCGCCCAATCCTAGATAGGCTTTCCAGGGACGCGTGTTTCTCATGACCACACTTGAGACCGAGCGGTTGCTTTTTGGGTTCAGCGGCGCACGTCTGCGCGCGAACTCAGTCTGGCGGCAGGCTGTCTGGTGTTGTGCGTCGTGCCTGCCTTTGAGTTCTCAGATTTCTCGATAAACGCGAAGCAAACTGTCCAACAACCTTGCATTTCATTTTACCGGTTAGGGAGAAGACTATGTCGAGGCCGTTATCCAAGCTGATTTCTCTCAGTTTCGCGATTTCACTCTTGATGGTGCAGGCGTTTGCACAGGGCGGCGCGACCGGCGCCATTAGTGGGACGGTGCAAGACCCCAGTGGGGCCGTGGTTGCGGGCGCGGACGTGCGCATCACCAACCAGGACACGAACGCGGTGGAGCGCACGGTGAAGACCGATGCCGATGGAACATTTACGGTGCCGCTTCTGCCCGCGGGAAATTACAGGGTCACGGTGCAGAGCTCGAGTTTTGCGCAGAGCGACTTTCCCGACATCGTGGTGCGGGTCACGGAAACCACGCGCCTGATCGCGAAGTTGCGCCCGCGCACCGTGCAGGAAAAGATTGAAGTGCAGGCCGACGTGCAACAAGTGGAAACCACGACCCCGGCGACCGGCCAGGCGATCGAGGCCAATACCATCCGCAACTTGCCGCTGGCGACGCAGAACTTCCAGCAACTGCTGACGCTTTCGAGCGGCGCGCAGAGCAACCTCAACAGCTCTTCGCAGCTGGGGCGCGGCGACGTGCGCATTGAAGTGAACGGGCAGCGCGAGGACAACAACAACTATCTGATCGAAGGGATCAGCGCCACCGACTATAACGTAGCTGAGCTGACCACGACGCCGCTGCCCAATCCCGCGGTGATCCAGGAGTTCAAGGTGCAAACGTCGCTTTACGACGCCAGCCAGGGGCGCAACGGAGGCGGCAACATCAACGCCATTCTGAAGACGGGGACGAACACGTACCATGGCGAGGCTTACGAATTTTTTCGCAACACAGTGCTGGACGCCAACGACTACTTCCTCAACCAGAATGGCGAACCAAGACCGGTAATTCAGCAGAATATTTTCGGTGGCGATCTGGGAGGGCCGATTGGAACCGGGGGGAAACTCGGCTTCTTCTTCGTGAACTATTCGGGCACGCGCCAGCGCAGCGGTGATTCTCCGGGCACGTTCATCAGCACGCTGATTCCATACGTTCCGGCAGCTGACCGCGCTGCCGCGGGGCAGGCTCAGTTAGAAGCGGATTTTGGCAACGCTTCGGTAGACCCCGTAGCCGCATCTTTGATTGCATTCCAGAGCGACCAGTTCGGGGCCCCGGCCAACGGGTATTTGTTTCCTTTACCCAACGTGCCAGCGGGAACCCCCGGGGGAACAGTGGTTCCGTTTGCTGTGAGCAAGCCTGGAAGCTACACCGACAATCAGTTCACCGCGAGTTGGGATCGGGAGTTCCGCAACTCGAATGACAAGCTGTCGGCGCGCTTTTTCTTTACCAACTTCGAATCGGACGTGCCCTTCGGAGCGGGCGGCCTGCAGGCGTCGCTAGGAGGCAGCATCAGTGGAACCGATCTCAACTTCCCCTACCAGTTGCCGGTGCACGACCGCGTGGTCACGCTCGCCGAGACTCACGTTTTTTCGCCGACGCTGGTCAGCGACTTCCGGGTGGGCTTTGTTCGCATCAACAACAGCGACATCAACGTTCCGCCGGTAACTGTAGACCAGGTTGGCATTACCCGGCCGACCGATAACCTGACTGATAATATCTACAAGTTTACCTTCGTCAGTTCCGGCTTTCAGTTCGGGCCGACTCCGCAGGCCAACCAGTATCAGGCGCAAAACAACTTTGACATCGTGGAAACCCTGAGTTGGGTTCGCACCAAGCATACCTGGCGTGTAGGAGGGGAGTTTACGCCGGTGGCGCTCAACAAGAAATTTCCGCAAGTCTTCAACGGCCAGCTTTATTTCGGCGCTTCTACCATCAGTGATTTTGCTAACTTTCTGCAGGGAACTCCCGAATTCAGTTTCGGCGGCGGCGGCGTTTACAACCACAACTATCGGCAGAAAAACTCCGCTCTGTTTGTGCAGGACGACTGGAAGGCGACCGCCGATCTCACGCTGAATCTGGGCCTGCGCACCGAGTTTATGGGGGCGTGGACCGACAACGCCTGCCACATCGGCAATCTCGAGTCCGACCTGACTGAGTCCGGCACCTATCCGTTCGTTTATCCCAAGTGCGTAAACAAATTGGGCGTCGCCGGGCTGAGCGGGAATGCTTCCGGCTCAACGTTCGGGAACAGCGTCTCAACGGGTCTCGGCCCGCGAGTGGGCTTCGCGTGGGATATTCTCGGCCACCACAATATGACCCTGCGCGGTGGATACGGCATCTACTATGTTCGCGAAGATGTGGGGGCGGTGGATCAACTCAGCTTCCAGTCACCGTTTATCCCCATCGTGTTCTTTGGACAGACTCCGGGCTTCACTATGTCCGACTTTTTCACCGGGACGCCGGCAACGAATTCCAATGCTGTTCCCGCGGCCGGGCAACTCTCGGCCGCGTGGGTGCCTTGCCTGGCGCAGATCACTGGGTTTCCGGGGGGTGACACGACTCAAGCCGCGACCTATGCCTGCCCCGGCCCGCCCGCGCCCGGCGTGAACTCCACCCAGAATCTGTTCGTGCTGGAAGTGCCGCACCATTTTGTGGTTCCGAACACGCAGCAGTGGAACCTCACGCTGCAGCGCGATCTGGGCCATAAGTGGGTGCTGGAGCTGGGCTACGTTGGAACCCGAGGCACGCACCTGCGCGATACGCGGGACGCCATCGAATCCGTGAACGCCAGCCCGACGAATCCGTTCACGGTTAAAGATAACCAGGGCAATACCTACCAGATAACTACTAATACATTCGATAATGCCATCGCGCGTACTCCCACGCCGGGATTGAACGGTTATTCCGGTTACCAGATCTTCGCCAACGACGCTTACTCCGCCTACCACTCGCTGCAGGCTACTTTGTCGCGGCGCTGGCAGCGCGGTTACATACAGGCGGCCTACACGTGGTCAAAGAATCTGGATGCGACCTCCACCGGAAACACCGCGAACAACACGGCTTACAACGATGAAACCACGGTAAATGCATCCTACGGGATTTCGGACTTCAATCGTCCGCAGGTTCTGAAGGTCAGCTACCTTTATTCGCTGCCGTTCTTCGACCACGCGAGCGGAGCGGCTCACGCGGCTTTCAGCGGATGGGCGATCAGCGGCGTCACCAGTTTGCAGTCGGGCTTACCATTCTCCATTCTCGATTCAAACGGCGGCAATGCTTTTCTGGGGGCGGGGACTTCTCCGGTTGGGGCCAGCCTGGCGGCGGGGGCGTCGATTTCGCAAGGACTGTCTTCGGGCAGCCTGCGGCAGCGGCTGAGTGGATATCTGAATCCCGCGGCATTTGCGACCGCGCCGCTGTTGTATCCGACACAATGCGCGGGGGACTCCAACTTCTGCACCACCGGCTTCGGGGACCTGGCGCGCAATCTTTATCATGGACCTTTCCAGCAGAACTGGGATTTCTCGCTGATCCGCCACTTCAAGCTCTCGGAGCGGCAGGATTTGCGGTTCACCGCGGACTTCTTCAACCTGTGGAATCATGCGAATTTTGGCGTCCCCCAGGTTACTGACTATGAGCAGTATTTGCTGTGGGCGGGAAACGGCGGCACCGGGACGGACCCGTTCGGCGAGATTGTCAACACCACGGGGACACCGCGGCTGATTCAGTTTTCCCTGCGTTGGGCGTTCTGATCTGCGGCTAAAATAAAGCAGCCGCGAAGCTCAAGCTTCGCGGCTGCAACTTTTGCGGGTCTCCTAATCCTCTAAACCTGGGTCTTAACGCTGCTTCTGCGCGGCTTCCAGCAGGGGCCGCAGAGATGAGACGGCCACGCCCAGCGTTCCGCCGGAAAATCCATCCATGTAGGCGGAGTTCACTCCGATCACTTCGCCCTTCGTATCAAATACCGGACCGCCGCTGCCGCCGTGAGCGGTGGGCGCGTCGTAGATGAGCTTGTCGCCGACTACGTCGCCGAGGTGGCCACAGGTTGCGGATGGGCGGATCAGCGAGAGCGCTGCCAATTCGCTGGCAGCCGTGATGTCGCCGTGGCGATAAGCCAGGCGTTCGTAAACTCCCTCCGGAGACTTCGCCACCATGCCGGCGATTCCCATGGGGTAGCCGATTACGGTGACCAGTTCTCCGGGAGACGCGGCCGATTTGGCGAGAGGCAAAGCGGGCAGTGCATGCA
The DNA here is from genome assembly GCA_963719575.1 of uncultured Acidobacteriaceae bacterium. Taxonomy (GTDB): domain Bacteria; phylum Acidobacteriota; class Terriglobia; order Terriglobales; family Acidobacteriaceae; genus Sulfotelmatobacter. The sequence continues at coordinate 263,597 of CAVRCN010000007.1, read as the reverse complement.
ACGCGGGGGAAGCTTCCGCGCGCAAAATGGCAAGATCGGAAGTAGTGGAGACTGGACCCATCGACAAATTCACGGGAGTGGGCGAGCCCGGGAAAAATACGACGAGACTTTCCAGCGTGGCGCTGGCGCCGCGCTGGATTAAAGTTTCCGCCTCGGAGTCGCCATACCAGGGTTCGGCCACGTGGCGGTTGGTGGCGATAAGCCCGTCGCCCACGAGAAATCCGGTTCCCGAAACTCGCGCCCGCACTGCGGGACGGTGGTCGGGAAAGCCCACCTGATACACGCCGTAGATGTAGCCGATGGAGTTGCGATAGCGGTTCAGGACCACGGCAGGCATGGCCTGTTCCTGCTCGAGTTCCGCGACCTGCGCGGTGAGTTGATGCACCTGCTGCTGCAGATCGCTCGGCGGCGCGCCCTGGGCCGCGAGTGGCGCGTAGTAATGAAACATGGCGAGCGCGCCCAGAATCAAGGCCACGGCCAATACTCCCTGCACCATCTGCTGCCAGCTCTCCAAAACGTGATGCGATTCCTGGGAAGCGTGCAGTTCGGGAACTGGCGCTTCGGAAACGCGAGATTCGGAAAGCCGGGGTTCGGAATTCTGCGATTCAGGCATGGGGTATGGCAGCCACCTCGGTGGAACTTGGTTTCCAGGAATCAGTTGTTTTCTGCCTGCAACCTGAAAAAATTGGCGCGGGCCGAAAGCCTGGAGCAGCTATCTTCCCCCGCCCGGCGCGGAGTTACCACGGTACGGAAGGCGATGTACGGGCGATAGCGGGAATGCGGGTGGATGTGGAAATGGGTCTCTTGTGCAGGGTGTAAGCAGGGAGCATAGGGTTCGGACACGGGAGATGCGCGACTCTTCGGAGACTGCATCCGATTTAGCGGACGCTCGAAGCCGGATGCCGAGTTCTACTGGGTCGGGGCGTAGTATCCGCGGCGCGACCGCACGCGGAGATTCTTGCGATCGTTGGCCACAATTTCGATGGTGCGATAGTGCCCGTCCGCCTTGAAGTCGCCCGGCTTGTAGGAAACCGCGTATTGGCTGCGGAGTTCGTTCTGGATTTCGGCAAAATCGTTGGCCACGTCGCGAATCTGGAAGGGGAAAAACGCCCGCCCTCCGGTGGCGTCGGCAATGCGCTCCAGCACCTTGTCACCCTGTCCCTTAACCCCGCTGATGTTGGTGCTGATGGTGTAGACGATGGCCTCGGCCCGCTGCGCCATTTCAATCGCTTCCTCGCGGGTTACGTGACTCAGGTTGTCCTCGCCGTCGCTGAGCAGAATAATGGCACGCCGCGAGGGCGTGGAGCGCGGCGTCTTCAAGAGCTTGTCGCGGCAGGCAAAATAAATAGCATCGAACATCGCCGTGCCGCCACCGGGACGGAGTTCGCGCACTCCGTGGGCCAGCGCTTCGGTGTTGTCAGTAAAGTCTTGCGTGACCTCGGGCGTGGCGTCGAAGCCTACGACGAAGGCGTGGTCGTAGCGCAGCCGTATCGCCTGGTTTAGAAACTCGATCGCGGCTTCCTGCTCGAACTTGAAACGATCGCGCACCGAATTGCTGGCATCGATCAGCAGGCCCACTAGCAAGGGCAGGTTGGTTTCGGCGCGAAAGCTGCGAATCTGCTCCACGGGCCGGTTGTCATCCAAGACCTGAAAGTCGCTCTGCTTCAAATCCGTGATCTGCTTCCCGTGTTTGTCCGTCACGGTGAATACCACGTTCACTTCGTTGGAGCCGATTTTGAACTTGGTAATCTCGTCTTCGACGGGCGTCTCTGAGGGCGGATCGGCCTTGGAAGAATCTGTCTTCGGAGGCTCCGCCGTTTGAGCGCTGGGCGGCTGAGTTGGAGGTTGCGAGGGGGCGGTAGTAGCCGGAGCCGAAGAAGAGGAAGGCCGTGGTTGTGGCTGCGGACTCTCAGGCGGAGACGACTGCGCCATCGCGCACGCGGCAAACAACATGGCCAGCACAAATCCGACGATTCCTTTATTTGGATTAATCTTGAGCAGTCCCATCTGAGTTTTATTATATCTGGCGATGGAGGGCTCCGCATAACCTGCACGAGTTTCAGGTAGTGGCTCGGTTTATCGGTCGTGGTCAGGAAACCGTCGCGTTTCGCTCGACGGGCAGCCGAGAGCCTGCCCTGAGCGAAGTCGAAGGGGCGGCGGCGCCCACAAGAGCAACTCCCGCTAGGATTCTAACGTTGTCAGAAACTTCTGCAGGTCTGGCGGCAGCTCGCTCTGGAGCGAGATTTTTTCTGTGGTGCGCGGATGTTGCAATTCCAGTTCGGCGGCGTGCAGAAAATTGCGATTGAGAGAAAGCTCGACCGGTGTGTCTGACGGTTTGCCGCGTTTCGCGGTAGATTGGCGCGTTACGGGGGGCGCGCCGTAGAGCGTGTCTCCCACCACCGGATGTCCGAGCGACTTCATGTGGACGCGGATCTGGTGAGTGCGTCCGGTATCGATTTTCAGGTCGAGCAGGGTGAATTTTCCAAAGGCCGTTTCCAGGCGCCGCGTGACGTGATAGTGCGTGATCGCCTCGCGGCCGCCGGCGTGCCGCGTGGTCATGCGGGTGCGGTGGACGCGGTCGCGGCTGATGCTTTGGGTAATTGTTCCCTCATCGCGTTTAACCCAACCGTGCACGAGTGCGATGTATTTCTTTTTCACTTCGCGTGCCGCAAACTGCGCCGCTAATTTGCGGTGCGCGTCGTCGTTCTTGGCGACTACGATCAATCCGCTGGTTTCCTTGTCGAGACGGTGCACAATTCCGGGGCGAAGTTCGCCCCCGACGCCCGACAAGCTCGCGAAATGATGGAGCAGGGCGTTCACCAGCGTGCCGCGATTGTGATCACTTTCGGTTGGGCCCGCGCCGGCGTGGACCATCATTCCCGCGGGCTTGTTGATCACGGCAAGATCGTCGTCTTCGTAGCGGATGTCGAGGGGAATCTCTTCGGCGATCGCCCGCAGCGGCGGACGTTCTGCGCGGCCGAGCACGCTTACGCTCTCGCCGCCGCGCAGTTTCAGGGAAGCTTTCGCCGGCGACTGATCGACCAGCACTTTTTCTGACGCGATCAATTCCTGCACGCGGGCGCGGCTCACGCCTTCCAGCCGCGAGACGAGAAACTGGTCCAGGCGTTTGCCGGCGTCGTCGGCCTCGACCGACATCTGGATTGGAAATGATTCCGGCATTTGGCGAAGGATACTACAGCCCTAGCTCGCCATCTTATGACCAGGCGTCCGATCACACTTCGACGAAAGATTCCTCGGTAATCCTGCGCCTAGAGGGTGCTCGTGTTGAACTTAGTTCATGAAAATAACGCGGGCTCTTGTAATCCCACTGTTCCTAGCCGCGGCGCTTTGTCATACGGCTGGGTCGCAGGGCATGTCCGCTGGACCTCGTCTCAATCGTCAGAAGGAGCCGGACGCCCTCGTGGACGAGCTAGTCTCGACTCCGAATTTCGGAACGATCTACATCGCAGACGGAGCAGGAGACGGCACCGTTCTGAACGAAAGGCCTGCGGCAGTGGTGAGGAAGATCGTCGGTCTGCACGAAGCAGCTATTCCGCTGCTGATAAGGCACCTAGAGGACGTGCGGCCTACCTCGGCGAAGTACAAGGGCGGTGAGCATTGGAACGATCCGGTTTCCGTACCCGTCGGGTACCTCTGCCTTGATATCCTAGGCCAAATAGTCAGCGACAATAAAGTGCTTTTCGTCCAGGGGCAAAGGGACTGCGATTACGATGGAATGGGCGCGTGCTTTCAACCGAAGTATTATTTCAATCCGGACGATTACTCCATCCAAGGGGCACGCTTGATCCCGAGCGCCAAGGTTTTGGCGGTCAAGAAGAATTGGGAAATCGCCAGCAGATCTAGAGCTTTGAAATTCCGCTTTCCGTCGTGGCTGGAACGATTCAGTTCCGCATACTCGATTAATTAGCTAAAGCGTCTGTCTCAAGGCGGCACGAACCAGCCTTATTCGTCTCGTACGAAGCGCAGCCTAGCGCGTGGCCTCCGCCGGTTGCGCTTGAAACGTCTTTGCTCCTGGCCGCAGCCACCAGATTAGGCCGCCTCCGAGGACGAGGCCGATGGCAATCAACTGCGTGCCGGACATGGCTCCGCCAAATACCGAACCCCGCCCCGGGTCGGCGCGGAGGAATTCGAGGAAGAATCGCGCCACGCCGTAGATGAACATAAACGCGCCGAACACCTGACCATCGAACTTGCGGCGCTTCAGCAGCCACATAAGAAAGATAAAATTCGCCAGCTCCACTGCAGATTCAAACAGCTGAGTCGGCTCGAGCGGCACGTGCAGCGGAGTTCCTGTGATCTCGTTCGCCAGGTGATTGGTAAAGGTGACGCCCCACCAGTGGTGGGTTTCCTTGCCGTAGCAGCATCCGGCGGCGAAGCAGCCTAAGCGCCCGATGGCGTGGCCCAGAGCGAGGCCGGGAGCAAAGGCGTCACAAATCCGGAGCGCGGGTAAGTGGTGGCGGCGGATATACCACGCCGCCGCGAGGAAAGACGCAATCAACCCGCCGGAAAAAACTCCACCGGCCTGCAAGGTTGCGACGCTGAAAATCTCTCCGGGATGGGCCGAGTAATAGCCCCAATCGTTAATGACGTAGAGAATCTTGGCCCCGAGAATCCCGCAGAGCACTACCAGGATTCCGAAGTTCCAGACTTTTTCGCCGTCCATGCCCAGGCGTTCGGAGTTGCGCACGCTCACCCAGAGGCCTGCCAGGACTCCGAGCGAGACCAGGAATCCATAGGTCGGCAGGAAAAACTTCCCGTAATGCAGCAGTTGTGGAAACACAGTAGATTGGATGCTGGAAACGTGAGATTCGCCACTTGGCCGGCGTTATTCGGTCAGTCTTACCTGCTCAGTCTTAACTTAATCAGTCTTACTGGTTCAGTCTAGCAGGAATGGGCAGGGGTGTTTGATGCTTCTGATGGTGTGGATAGAGTTGGCGGGCAAGAGTGCCCGCCCTAGACGAGCAACGTCAAAACAACAAAGCCGACCCACTGTGCCGTGTGACGGGCCGAGAATGAACCCGTCGGTAGACGTTGGGTGCCCGCCGAGACCCTTTAGGCATCTCCGCATGACGGAGCATCGCACACCGGATCTTAGTTCGAGTCGAGCTCCCGTTCATTCAGCATTGGTTCAAAAATCGGTTACCGCCATCACCAACCCGGCAGGTCGGCTTTCAATCTGGATGCTAGGCAAAAGCCTCGCGCTTGGCAAGTGGAAGACTGCAAATAGTTGGCAGGTGGTTTGCAACCAAAGTAACAAAAGAGCTGGCTTCCGGCTTCCGGCGCTCGGCTTCTGGCTTGGGGTGGGTGAAACCAAGAATCGCCCTGCGGGCGACGGACGGGCAAGAGTGCCCGTCCCCACACACAAGCCCGTGCCCCCACCCATCGTCTCTCAAAGCTGTCGTTGTATACTCGGGACGCGAAACCGGGACTCCTATGAGCGTTGGGGCTACGAAACCCAGCGCCGGAGGTTAAGTCGAAGTGATGCGCAAATATCGTGCGGCTGTGCTGGCAGCCGCAGGGATTCTGGTCTTCGGGCATGTAGTGCTTCTGTTGCTTCGTTTTGGCACCGATACCGCTTCGGTGGGAGGAGACTGGCTTGCGGGAGCCGGCGCGCTGCTGGCGACGATTGCGAGTTGGCTGGCTGCGCGCAGCGCGGGACCCTTCGGCAAGCGAGTATGGCGACTGGTTGCGCTTTCCCTGTTTCTGGCATTCGTGGGTCAGGTGTTCTACACGTATTTCTACGACTATGCCCATCGGGCCATGGGCACGATCTGGCCGAGCGATTTTCTAGTCTTCTTTTGGGCCGTGCCTGCGATGATGGCGTTGTTTCTAAGTCCACTGGACCCGAACAGCGGATACCGCTGGCTCCGCATCTGTGATTTTGTCCAGGTCTGCACGCTGGTGCTGGCGGTGGAACTTTCGATCATTTACATCCCTTCGCGGTGGCAGACCGCGCGGCATACCATGTCGACCCGCGCCTTGAGTGCGGGCATTGTTTTTTTTGGCCTGCTCACCCTGAGCTTCCTGGTGCGTGGGATGCTAGCTCGCTTTCGGCCTGCGCGCAAGCTATTTCAAAGGCTGGCAATTTTCTTCTGTGTCTACGCCGTCACCACCAACACCACTCTCAGCGCACTGGCTTCCGAGCACTATAAAGAGGGAACGTGGTTCGATCTGATGTGGACGGTGACATTCTGCCTGCTCGCGGTTATCGCTGCGACCTGGAACGATGCCGAGGAGGATTTGCAGAAAGTCGGCGCGCCCGCCCGCAGCATGCAACTGCTGGGGTTGTTCGCCCCTTTGCTGATTCCAGCCGTCGTCTTCCCGCTTGTATTGGGCATTGCGCAGGAGCAGTTCGTGTGGGCCGTTGTTCTGGTGACGGTTTCGTTCGCCGCGGCGGGCGGGCGCATGTATGTCGTGCAGAACCAGTTGCTGGTAAGTTCCCGCGAGCTGGAGAAAAACCTTTCTCTGCTGCAGGGCATCACCGAAGGCACAACGGACGCGGTGTTCGTGAAAGACCTGCAAGGGCGTTATCTGATGATTAATTCCGCCGGAGGACGCTTTCTCGGGCGGAGCACGGCAGAGATAATCGGGAAGAACGACGCGGAACTCTTCACTCCGGAAGAGGGCCGCGAGATCATGAAGCGGGACCGCGAGGTCGTGCAATCGGGCGCGATGCAGACTTACGAGGAGAGCGCCACCTCCGGCGGAGTGGCCCGCATCTACCTTTCCAACAAGGGTCCGTTTCGCGACCCGAACGGCCAGACAGTCGGATTGCTGGGCATCTGCCGCGATATTACCGACCGCAAACGGGTCGAGGAGAAAATTCTCAAGTCAGAGCAGAGACTGAGGATTCACGTTGAGCATACGCCCCTGGCGGTGATCGAATGGGACCTCGACTTCCGGGTTGCCTCCTGGAATCCGGCCGCCGAACGCATTTTCGGATATTCGCGAGCGGAAGCGATCGGCCAGCATGCCAGTTTTACGGTGCCTCCGAATTTCCGCGAACACGTCGACCGCGTCTGGCACGATCTTCTTGCTCAACGAGGCGGAGCGCGGAGCACCAACGACAACATCACCAAGGACGGCCGGACGATTTCGTGCGAGTGGTATAACACTCCTCTGGTTGACGACTCGGGACGGGTGCTGGGCGTTGCCTCGCTGGTGCAGGACGTGACCGAGCGTGTGGTGCTGGAAGACCGGCTCCGCCAGTCGCAGAAGATGGAAGCCGTGGGCCGCCTGGCCGGGGGAGTAGCCCACGATTTCAACAATCTCCTGACCGTGATTCTGGGTTACACGCAATTGCTAATGGATGGCTTGCCGCCGGGCAGCCGGCTGGCCGAAGGGACGGCCCAGATCAAATCGGCCGCCGACCGGGCTGCCGGCATTACCCGCCAATTGCTTGCCTTCAGCCGCAAGCAGGTGCGTTCGCCGCGGCTCATCGACCTCAACAACGTGATGCTGAATCTCGACACCATGTTGCGGCGGCTGATCGGAGAAGACATTGAAGTGCTCACGGTTCCGGCTACGGATCTGGGCACGGTGAAAGCTGATCCCGGGCAGATCGAGCAAGTTCTCATGAACCTGGCCCTGAATGCGCGCGATGCCATGCCCAGCGGCGGGAAACTGACTCTGGAAACTTCCAACGTCCAACTCGACGAGGCTTACTCTCACGAGCATCGACCCGTTGAACCCGGACGATACGTCATGCTGGCGGTCAGCGACACGGGCGTCGGCATGTCTCCCGAAACCTTGGCTCACATCTTCGAGCCCTTCTACACCACGAAGGAACCCGGCAAAGGCACGGGGCTTGGACTTTCCACCGTTTACGGAGTCGTGAAGGCGAGTGGAGGCTACGTCTGGGTGTACAGCGAGTTGGGTCAGGGGACAACGTTCAAAATCTATCTTCCCCGCGTAGATCAGCCCGCTCAACCGTTGTCGGCGGAAAATCGACCTTCCGGTATCCAGCGCGGGACCGAGACCATCCTGTTGGTGGAGGACGACCCGCAGCTCAATCAGCTGGCAAGTTCGGTGCTGGCCCATTGCGGCTACAAAGTGTTAGCCGCCGCCAATCCGGAAGAAGGGCTGGCTGTGTGCCGCACCCATCCCCACGAGATCCACCTTCTGGTGACGGACGTGGTCATGCCCAAAATGAATGGCCGGCAACTTGCCGAGCAAGTGGCGCGCATTCGCCCCAGCGTAAAGCTGCTCTACGTCTCCGGCTATACCGGTAACGCGATTGTGCACTACGGCGTTCTGGATGCGGGACTCTGGTTCCTACCGAAACCCTTTTCGCTGGCGGCATTGGTCGCGAAAGTACGCGAAGTGCTGGATGCGCCCGGCGACGGACGCAGCCAGGAGACCGGGGGCTAGTTCGTAGTGTGTTGGTTTGGGGCGGAGACTCTTGCCCGCCAAGCCGAGCGCAACTCGGCAGATACAAAGATGCAGGGTTGTCCTGCAGGTCAGCCTGCCTTGCGCTTCTCCTGCAGAACTTCGTCCAGCGCATCTGCTAACAAGTGCGCGCGCTTCTGGTAATCGGTTGCTCCGCTATCGACCGACCGCTGCAAAAGATGATGCTCATCGGCGATATTCAGCGCCGCCAGCACCGCCAGACGCACGGTGTCAATGGTATTGGTGGCCTCGGCCACGGCGCGCATCTTGCCGTCTACGTATTCCGCGAGCTTGAGGATATATTCCGGATCAGATCCCCGCAGGTTGTAGACCTGATCAAAAATCTCCACTCGCACGCTTGCGTTCTGCGCGTCCTTCACCGGTTGATCCTTGGTTGCCGTCGCCATATATGTTTCCCCGAAAGTGGAAACCCTGCTGTTTCGGCCTGCACTCAGCGTTCAGCGCGAAGTCTGCGGCTGCGGCCTCAGCTGGCCTGCTCTTCGGCCATCGATTCAATCTGCGCCAGCATCTTCTCCACGCGGCCGCGAATTTCTTCGCGCTCTTTGCGCAGTTGCACCGCCTCGCGACGCAGCGTATCCAACTGTTCGTCGCGTTCACTCAGTTGCTGCCGTGCTCTTTGCGCGTCGCGCTCAGCCGTAGCTTGCGCCTGCCGCGCCGACTTGTACATTTCGATGGTGCGATAAACCTTTTCTTCCAGCGCCTGAAAATAATCCGCCGGAACCTGCTCCGCCGCTTCTTCCACCGCATTCAAAGCCATGATTGCACTTTTCCCAAAAGAATTTGCTTCTGACCCGCAGTATACTCCACATCTTTGTGGACAAACATGGCGAACGGCATCCCCAGCCTGTCCTGTTCTGGTAACCATCTAAGCTCCCGAGAACTTGACTATAATTCCACCAGGCAGGAGGCTGATCCCCATGAAACGCGTGATATCTTTCGCCGTTGGCTTGTCTCTCTTTCTGACTCTTGGCTCCGCCCTGAGCGCGGCCAAGACCAAGGTGGAACTTAAGGATGCTCAGGGTAAAGTCGTTGGCCACGTGATCATTTGGGCCAAAGGCCCGCACTCCGTGGGACTCGAGCTCACCGTCCACGATCTCACTCCGGGAGAACATGCCATCCATTTCCACCAGGTTCCCAAGTGCGAAGGGCCGGACTTCAAGTCGGCCGGAGCGCATTTCAATCCCGAAGGCAAGAAACACGGGTTCGATAATCCCGAGGGACACCATGCCGGCGACATGAAGAATTTCACTGTTGACGCCAATGGCAACGCCGGACCGTTCCGCTTCGAAGACAACGATGTGACTCTCGGCTCGCTGCTGAGTAACGGAGGCACGGCGATCGTCATCCACGCCAAGGCGGACGATTACAAGACCGATCCCTCCGGCAACTCTGGCGACCGCATCGCCTGCGGAGTGATCACGAAGTAACGCTCAGCTCGTCCAATGATAATGAGTGGTGCGTTGACTCGCTAGTGAACGGGGCCTAAGATCAGCGTTTCTGGCCAGGTTTCTTGTCTTTAGTTTTTTTGCCTGGTGTTCCAACTTAGGGGCGAGAAAAGTTCAAAGTTCGTTCGAGGAGATAGGGTCATGAAAAAAGCCGGGATGACTTTGGCGGTGTGGACGATTCTTGCCGCGGCCGCGCTGGCGCAGGAAATGCCTAAGCCCGGGCCGGAACTAAAGAAGCTGGATGCTCTTACCGGCACCTGGACCCTGGACGGGGAGATGAAGCCCGGCGCAATGGGACCAGGCGGAAAGATGACCGAGATCCAAAAATGCGAATGGATGGACGGCGCGTTTTTTCTGGTGTGCCATGCCGATTTCAAGAGTTCCATGGGCGACGGCACGGGAATCGCTGTGATGGGATATTCCAAAGACGACAAAGCCTACACCTATCGCGAATTCAACAGCTGGGGCGAGTTCGAGGATTCCCGCGGTTCGCTCGACGGCGATACATGGACCTGGCTGGGTGACGAAAAAGAGGGTGGCACGGTCACGAAAGGCCGCTTCACTATGAAGATGACGTCGTCTACGTCGTACAACTTTACGTTTGAAATGTCGCAGGACGGAACCAAGTGGACCACCGTGATGGACGGAAAAGCCACCAAGGGAAAGTAAGTTTCGTCCGCGGGCGCGCCCCATCCGGTCGCTCTACTCAGTCTTAAGCGCCTTTTCGTGTCGGGCTTTGCGCCAGCGGCTGATCGCGATTGCCGACCACACCAGTTCCACCGCGCCGAACGGCCACGCCCCCTGCAGGAATCCATAAATCGACCCCAGCACGCACGCTCCTGCGAAAGCCAGGATGAATGCGGGCGAGCGATTCTCGCAGGCATAGCAGACGACCATCGCGATCACCGCAATCAGGCCGAAGATTGTCAGCGGAGTGAAGATCGCAACCGGATCAAAGCCAGGGTCAAAACTAGAAACGATGAGCGAAAAGACATTCAGGGGATTCAAGGCGCAAGCTCCAGTCAGACCGAGTGCATCATGCTAACAGTTCCCGCAGCATCACGAAGGCCGTGTCGGCAGGCTCTCCTTCGGGTACCTTTGTCTCCTTCGTGGTGAAAATCTTTGAACTCCGCGGCAGCAATCCCAGTCGTCTGTCTGGTCACCTGCGTTTATAATCAAGGATTCGGCGGACCATCCGCACTTTCACTGTAAGGACACAGCTTGCTCGATTACTTAGGCGATCTACGACGAACGCACATGTGCGGAGCGCTCCGCGTCTCCGACGCCGGCAAAAAGGCCGTGCTCATGGGCTGGGTGAACCGGCGCCGCGATCACGGCAACCTCCTTTTTATTGATCTGCGCGACCGCACTGGCGTGACCCAGGTCGTGGTCAACGCCGAGCGCGACGCCGCGATTCACGAAAAGGCGGCGGCCCTACGCAACGAGTACGTGATTGCGGTTACCGGCACGGTGAAGCTGCGCGACGCCAACACGGTGAACAAAAATATGGCGACCGGCGAAGTGGAACTCGTAGCCGAGGAACTGCGCATTCTCAACGAGTCGAAGCTGCCGCCGTTCTTACCTTCGGACACAGCCCTGACCAATGAAGAAACGCGCCTGAAATATCGCTACATCGATCTGCGCCGCGACGTGATGCAGTTCAACATCGAGATGCGGCACAAGGTGGCGAAGGCCATCCGAGATTATCTTTCCGGCCAGGGATTTTTTGAGATTGAAACGCCCTTCATGACGCGGTCCACGCCGGAGGGCGCGCGCGATTACCTTGTCCCCAGCCGCGTGCAGCCGGGAACGTTTTATGCTCTGCCGCAATCGCCGCAGCTTTTCAAGCAGATCCTGATGATTTCGGGGTTCGATAAATATTTCCAGATTGTGCGCTGTTTCCGCGACGAGGACTTGCGCGCCGACCGCCAGCCCGAGTTCACGCAGATCGATTTGGAAATGTCGTATCCGCAGCCGGAGCGCGTGTGGGAAGTGGTGGAAGGATTTCTGACGGCCGCGTTCGCCGCGGCAGGCTCGACGATCAAGACTCCGTTTGCGCGGATGGACTATGACGAGGCGATCCGGCTCTATGGCATTGACAAGCCGGATTTGCGGTTGCCGGCGTTCGTGGACGTGAAGGAATGTTTCGCGCCCGAGAACCTGCAGCAACTGGCATTGAATACGAATTTGCCTGTGGTGGCGATTCGCATTCCGAAGGTGGGCGAACTCTCGCGCGCGGAGCGCGACGCGATTAAGCCGATGTTTATTTCCAAAGGCGGCGCGAGAGTATTCGAAGACTTCAAACGGATTGAAAAGAATTTTCCGGAGGAGGCGGCAAGAATTTCGGCGAAGGCTGCAGTCGAGGCCGGCGATCTGATCGTGATTGTCGCCGGATCGGCGCAAACCGGCGAACAGACAACCCTTCCCACGCATCGCAAAGTCACGCCGCAGGAGCTGGCGATTTATGCGTCGGCTGGCCTGTTGCGCCTGGCGCTGGCGCAGAAGTACGCCGACCGTCACGGCATTTTCAAGAAGACCGGCGATCCGGCGAAGGATTTCCGTTTCTTGTGGGTCACGAATTTTCCCATGTTCGAATGGGACGAAGGCGAGAAGAGCTGGATGGCGGCGCATCATCCGTTCACCTCGCCGCATGAAGAAGATATGCCCAAGCTGGAGGCGGGCGTGGAGTCGTTGCACGATCCGCAGTCGGAGTTGAGCGCGGTGCGTGCGCTGGCGTATGACGTGGTGCTCAATGGCACCGAACTGGGCTCGGGATCGATTCGTATTCACCGCCAGGATGTGCAGAGCCGAATTTTCCGCGCCCTGGGCATGACCGAAGAAGAAGCGCGAGCGCGCTTCGGATTCTTCCTGGAAGCGCTGGAATATGGCACGCCTCCCCACGGAGGAATTGCGCTGGGCCTCGACCGCATCGTGATGATTCTGGCCGGTGCAGAAAGCCTGCGCGAAGTAATTCCCTTCCCCAAGACCGCGCGAGCCGTGGATCTGATGGTGGACGCACCTACGCCTGTGGGTGAAAAGCAACTGCGAGAGTTGGGGATTCAGGTGAAGAAGTAGCTTGGGCCAACGCTTTTATGGCGGAGATTACTTCTACACAATCGAAGCATTTTCTCAGCGACAAGGTTGAGCACTTTACCGAGTCGGTGATTCGCGAGATGACGCGGCAGGCCATGCTCTATGGCGCCGTCAATCTGGCGCAGGGATTTCCGGATTTTCCTGCGCCGGCGGAAATCAAACAGGCTGCCCAGCAAGCTGTTGCGGCCGACGTTAACCAATACGCCATCACCTGGGGCGCCAAGAATCTGCGCAATGCGATCGCGCGGCAGATGGGCGTCTGGCAAGGCATTTCCGTCGATCCGGAAAAGGACATCACGGTTTGTTGCGGCTCGACGGAGGCGATGATTTCTACTTTGCTCGCGGTGTGCAATACAGGCGATGAAGTCGTCATCTTCGAGCCGTTCTACGAAAATTATGGTCCGGATTCGGTGCTGAGCGGAGCCAAGCCGAGATTTGTGAAGCTGCACCCTCCGGCGAATGCTGCCGCCGAGTGGACGTTCGACGAAAAGGAATTGCGCCGGGCGTTCGACCGTCACACCAAAGCCGTCATTCTCAATACACCCAACAACCCTACTGGAAAAGTATTCACGCGCGCCGAGCTCGAACTGATTCGCGACTTGTGCGTGGAGTTCGATGTGCTTGCGATCACCGACGAAATCTACGAGCACATTCTCTATGACGGCACCGAGCACATTTCAATGGCGTCGCTCGAAGGCATGCGCGAGCGCACCGTCACCATCAATGGAATGTCAAAGACCTACAGCGTTACGGGATGGCGCGTGGGATGGGCGGTCGCGCCGGAGAAGATCACCAACGCGATCCGCAAGGTGCACGACTTTCTGACGGTCGGCGCACCAGCTCCTTTGCAGGAGGCGGGCGCGACAGCTTTGAGCCTGCCGCCGGAGTACTACACGAGGCTGGCCGAGGGATATCGCAAGCGCCGCGATCATCTCGTGCCTGCACTGACCGCCGCGGGGTTCCGCTGCTTTCAACCGCGCGGCGCCTATTACGTGATGACCGATATTAGCGCGTTCGGATTCGCCGACGACATCGCGTTCACCAAGTATTTGGTCAAAGAAATCGGAGTCGCCGCCGTGCCCGGTTCAAGTTTCTATCGCGATCCGCGCGACGGGGCCCGGCAAGTACGATTCGCATTTTGCAAAAAACCGGAAACCCTGGACGAAGCCGCCCTCCGGCTCGCCAAGCTGCATCCGCGCAACGGATGAGCCGCTTTTTTTCTCCCTTCGCGCCGCTGCCATCGCTCTGCCAGCGCGTCGAAAGTGTCGAAAGTAACTTGGAGCATTTCCCAGCGAATTCTATGCTCTAGCCTGGAAGAGAGTGCTCTGGCAAAGCGTCGCCCGAGCTTTGCCCGTTCTCCCAAGCAACCGGCCCCAGCCAGGAGGCTCATGTCGCCGCTCGTCCAAAGACCGCGCGCGCAAAATTCGCAGGGCAATTCCCGGGGTAATCCCGAAGACCAGCATTGGTCGATGCTGCTCTTTGAAAGCTTGTCCGCCGGAGTGGCGGCCGTGTTCGTGGCTTTTACGCTGGTGCTGGCGGTGGTTGGAGTGTACGTGATCATCGTGTGGCCGCTTACGTTCTGGGATCTGGCGAATACCGGGTTGGAAAACTACGCGGGCTGGGTACAGACAGCGATCTGGTCTTTGTTCGCCGGAGGAACCGCGGCCGGGTACTGGTGCTTCAGCGGCGCCGCCTTCAAGGAAAAGCCAGCACGAAAAGGCGCGCGCCCAGGAACCCGCAACGGAAAAAGCGTGCGAGTTTAAACGAATCGATTCCCTCCCCTCTAAAAACGGAGCCCAACCAAAGGTACATGGCCTTCGTTGCCGTTGAGTCGCTGAAGAAATTGCAGGAGAATCGTCACAAGGCCAGGTGTGGCCGGTGAGGGGAAGAAATTGTTCTGTCGTCGCGCAATGATCGTTTCGCTTTTGGTGCTGGCCAGCGTTACGCTGGCTGCGGCGCGAGATCTCGCCTTTGTTTCCAACAAGGCGAACACGGTCAGCGCCCTGACGCTGGCGGATCTGGTCAAGGTTTGCAAGGGGCAAACCGTCCGCTGGCCCGACGGGAAGCCCGTCACTTTCATTATGCGCAACCCCTCGGCACCGGAAACCAAAATACTTCTGGAAAAAGTTTATGAGATGCCCGAGAGCGGAGTGCGGCAATTGATTGCTTCCGCCAATCACGGACGCATGGGGCATCCGGCAATTATGACGGTCAACTCCGACGAAGAACTGGTCAACAAGGTAGCGTCCATCCCCGGAGCGGTGGGAGTGGTGGACGTATATTCGATCAACAGCGGCGTCGCGGTCGTGAAGATTGCCGGCAAGCTGCCGCTGGAGCCGGGATATTTGCTGCACGGGAACTAAAACGACTTCAAATCGCGTCCGGTGGAAGAGAAAAACAGGCGCATGAAATGACAGCCCGCGCGAAAACCAAGACGACGGATGCACCTGGCGCCAAGACGCCTGCCTACACGCGGCGCTATCCCAGGTTCGCCATCGATCTGCGCATGCAGGTAAAAATGTTTCAGGCTGGAGAATTCCGAAGCTGTTGGGGACGCTCCACCGAACTCGGCCAGGACGGCATCGGCGCGACCCTCACGGGCAATCTTGAAGCCGGCGAAATCGTAACCCTCGAAATCCCCTTGCCGCTCAGCCCTTATCCTCTCAAGGTGCGGGCCATTGTGCGTTATGGCCAGGGTCTGCATTACGGCTTCGAGTTCCTGACCCTGAACGACAACCAGCGCGACACCATCCGCCGCGTCTGTCAGATGCTGGCCACCAAGGCGTAAACGGCGCCGACATAACACGAAGCTCGGATTCCTGATTTCCTGAACCGCTAACTCCGGATTACTCCCGTAACTTCCTCGTCAGTACCCCAGCGTTTTACCATTTCGAGGAACACGCCATCAGCACGAATACCAGAAGAGGGGGAGAATCCCGCGTGGGGGAACGTGTCACCCGATCACGATCCGAGGAACTCGCGCGCGTCGAGCGCTTGAAAAAGGCGCTGGAAAGCGGCGCAGCCCCCGCATTTCTCTCGCCGGAAAGCTCGGGAAACAAGGTCGAGCGCACTTCTCTTCTGTCTCCGCTCTGCTGGAGTGAGGTCAGCAGCCAGATTGACCAGTCTCGCCTCGACCACCTCGAACGGCTGTTTCAGAATGTGCCCGACGCGCTGGCGATTGAGTCCATCGACGCGGGCGTGCTTTGCGTCAATGACGCTTTCCTGCGCATGTTTGGGTACCAGATCGACGAAGTGCTCGGCAGCACGCTGCAACCGTTGATCGTACCGCCGGAACGGCAGGCGGAAATTTACTGGATCGCCGAGTGCCTGGAACGCGGCGAGAAGATCACCATCGACACTCAGCGGCGAACCAAGGACGGCGCCGTGTTCGATGTTGCGGTCTCCAGCGTTCCCACGATCGTCAACGGCAAAACCACAGCCGTCCACACGATTTTCCGCGACATCTCAAGACGCAAGCAGGCGGAGGCCCTGAACTCGGCCCTGTATCGCGTGGCCAACATCAGCAACACTGCGCACGATCTCCAGCAATTTTTCGCGGCCGTACACCGCATCGTGGGTGAATTAATGTACGCCCGCAACCTCTACATCGCTCTCTATGATCCCTCGACTGATGTGCTCAGCTTTCCCTACTTTGTCGATGAGCGCGACTCCGCACCCAAATCGCGGAAGCGGAACCGAGGTTTGACCGAATACGTTTTGCGGACTGGCGAATCACTGTTGGCCACTCCCGAGGTGCTCCAGAAACTGGAGGAACAGGGAGAAGTGGAGCGCACCGGCGCTCGATCGCTGGATTGGATGGGGGTTCCGCTGAAAGTGGGGGAACACAGCTTCGGCGCGGTCGTGGTGCAAACCTATTCCAAGAACGTCCGCTTCTGCGAAAGGGACAAGGAAATTCTGACGTTCGTTTCGCAGCAGGTAGCCAGCGCCGTTGAGCACAAGCGGAACGAGCAGGCATTGCGCCGCTCGGAGTGGCGCTATCGCTCGCTGGTGCAGAGTTCGGTATACGGCATTTACCGTGCCACCCTTGAAGGAAAATTCCTGGATGTGAACCCGGCGCTCATCGCCATGCTGGGTTACGAGTCTGCGGAAGAATTGCTGGCTCTCGATCCCCAGAGAGATGTGTTCATGCATCCGGAAGAACACACGCGGCTGATCGACGAATTCCGGCGCGTCGGCAGGATGGACGGAATCGAAGTGAAGTGGAAGCGGAAGAACGCAAGCCCCATCACGGTCCGCATCAGCGGCCGCGCCGTCAGCAATGCTGATGAGCCCGCAGACGTGCTCGAGGCTATCGCGGAAGACGTCACCGAACGCCGCCTGCTTGAAGATCAGTTCCGCCAGGCCCAGAAAATGGAAGCCGTAGGGCGCCTCGCCGGCGGTGTCGCCCACGATTTCAATAATCTGCTCATGGTCATCAGCGGCTACACCGAGGTTATCCTCGGGCAATTGGATCTCGATCATCCTCTCCACGAGAAAGCTCGCGCCATTCAGCTGGCCTCCGACCGGGCTACCACGCTCACCCGGCAACTGCTGGCATTCAGCCGCAAGCAGATGCTCGAGCTCAAAATCGTCGATGTGAACGCAGTAGTTCAAGACATGGAGCGTCTGCTCCGGCCCCTGATCGGCGAAAACATCGAGCTCATAGCCCGGCTCGCTCCGGACGCCGGCTGCACAAGGGCCGACGCCGGGCAGCTTGAGCAAGTGCTCATGAACCTTGTGGTTAATTCCAAGGATGCCATGCCCGGCGGCGGTCAGATCGTGATCCAGACTCGCAACATCACGCTCGACGACGCCTATCGCGGTGAACAAACCTTCATTCATCCCGGCCACTACGTCCTGCTCTCAGTCGGCGACAATGGCGCGGGCATGGACCGGGAAACGCAGTCGCGCATTTTTGAACCGTTCTTCACCACTAAGGAGAAAGGCAAAGGCACCGGGCTCGGACTCTCCACCGTTTACGGAATCGTCAAGCAGAGCGGAGGCTATGTAATGGTGCACAGCGAAATCGGACGAGGAACCACTTTCAACATCTACCTGCCACGCGCCGAGGAGGCTGCCGAAGCCCACGGAGCCGCGCCGGCTTCGCGCACCGCCGTCGGCGGCTCCGAAACCATTCTGTTGGTCGAGGACGAAGAATCCGTGCGGCAACTGGTGCGGGAGACTCTCGCCAGCAAGGGTTACCAGGTTGTGGAGGCGGAAAATGGGCAGTCTGGTTTGGCGGTTGCAGCAGCCCATACCGGAACTATTGACCTGATCATCACCGATGTAGTCATGCCCGGAATGAGCGGCCGCGAACTTGCCGACCAACTCGTCGCCGCCCGCCCCGAAGTCAAAGTGCTCTATCTTTCCGGATATACCGAAGACACCATCGTCAGCGAAGGCGCTCTCGAAAGCGGCAAAGCATTCCTGCAAAAGCCATTCACCCTGCAAAGCCTCTCGCGAAAGGTGCGGGAAGTGCTGGGTTAGCGGGAATAAAAACTTCTTGGCTACGGATTCTCACGGATACCGAACAGCATGAAGGTTTATCCGTGAATATCCGTGAAATCCGTGGCTGGTTTTTGCAACTTTTCTTTGCTCTCAGCGTCCTATCTGGTTGAAGATACTTCTAGCAGACAAATGGACAGCCGCGTCGAAATCCGCATGGGACTGCAGTCGCGTCCCGTAAGACAGGGGTTCCAATGCTGATCAAGAAGGCACCAGACACTCGTTCGTCTGAAATCACGCCCCGGAGTCTTTACCTGAACCGGCGGAAATTTCTGGCCGGCGCGGCCGTTACCGGAGCCGTAGCCGCCGCCGGCGCGGGTCTACGGCAGCTGATGAATCCGACGACCGCGGCGCAAGCCGGCAACAAAATTGATGGCATCAAGAAGAGCCCGTTCAGCACCACGGAGACAGTCACTCCGTACAACGACGTCACCCATTACAACAACTACTACGAATTCTCCACGCAGAAAGAAGAACCCGCGGATCTGGCGAAGAATTTCCGAACCCGGCCGTGGAAGGTAAAAATCGACGGACTGGTCGACAAAAAGCAGGAACTCGACGTGGACACCATCATCAAAATGGCGCCGCCCGAAGAGCGCATTTATCGCCATCGCTGCGTGGAAGGCTGGTCCATCGTTGTGCCCTGGGTGGGTTTTTCTTTGAGCGAACTCATCAAGCGCCTCAACCCGCAGAGCAAAGCAAAATTCGTGGAGTTTGTCACCCTGCTCGATCCCAGCCAGATGCCAGGGCAGCGCCGTGCCGTGCTCGACTGGCCTTATGTCGAAGGCCTGCGCATGGATGAGGCCATGCATCCGCTGGCCCTGCTATGTTTCGGCATGTACGGCCAGGACCTTCCGAATCAGGATGGCGCGCCGTTGCGCATCGTCGTTCCCTGGAAATATGGCTTCAAGAGCGCCAAGGCCATCGTCCACATCCGCTTCACCGACAAACAGCCGCTGAATACCTGGAACATCTCCGCGCCCAGCGAATACGGCTTTTATTCCAACGTGAATCCAAACGTGGACCATCCCCGCTGGAGCCAGGCCAAAGAACGCCGCCTGGGAGAATTCTTCAAGCGCCCCACATTGATGTTCAACGGCTATGGCGATCAGGTAGCAAGTTTATACACCGGCATGGACCTGAAAAAGAATTTCTAGAGCAGGGATCAGGGATCAGTCGTACGGATCCGAAGCCCACGCGAGTATTTACTGGCCCCTGGTCCCTTGTCCCTGACCACTGCTCTTATGCTTCGCTATTTCAAACCCGTAATCTTCCTCGCCTGCCTGGCGCCCTTGGCAAGCCTTGTCTGGCGCGGCTTCCACGCTGAACTGGGAGCGAATCCCATCGAGGCGATCACTCACTCCACCGGCACCTGTACGCTCGTCTTTCTGCTGATCACGCTCTCCGTCACTCCGCTGCGCAAGCTCACGCGGCAATACTGGCTGATCAACCTGCGCCGCATGTTCGGCCTGTTCGCTTTTTTCTACGGATGCCTGCACCTCACCACCTACGTCTGGCTCGACAAATTCTTCGACGTGCACGAAATGCTCGCCGACATCGCCAAACGCCGCTTCATCACCGCCGGCCTCGCCGGTTTCGTGCTGATGATTCCTCTCGCCCTGACCTCCACCAAAGGCTGGATCCGCCGCCTCGGCGGCAAGCGCTGGCAAGCTCAGCACCGCCTCATCTACCTCAGCGCCGCAGCTGGAGTCATCCACTACATCTGGCTGGTCAAAGCCGATTTACGATCGCCACTCCGCTACGCGTTCGTGTTGCTGGTGTTGCTGGGATATCGGCTAGTCGCGTCATTCGCGTCCCCGGCAAAAGCCGCAGCCGGAGTCGCCCCGGCGACGAAGATAGAAGTGTCCGAGAGCTGAGCCGCCCGAGCACAACCGTGGAAGAGCGGCGCTTCAGCGCAGCGTGAAGCCCCTAAAATCAGCGCGGGCTTCAGCCCCGGTGGTCGCATTTCTTTTGCGCGGAGAGTCCTTCAGCGACCTGATCGAAACCGATTACGCGAACTGCAAATAGCAAAGGGCACAGGTTTAGTCCGTGCCCCTTGTGACGCTCTCAAACAACAGCAGCCTACTGCGCCCTGCTCGAATCACCCGCCGGCTTTTTCTTCCAAGCTCCTCGGGCAGCCGCTCTCGGCCGCAACACAGCCATTCGTGTCGCGATCGCCCCCTGAGACTCGGAAGCCTGTTGCCCGATCGAACCCATCGCGACTTGATAGCCGTCAATTTCAATAAAGATGCTGTTCGTGCCGTCCACCGTGTACGAAATCAGATTGAATCCACCCTGTGTGGTCCTAATCAGCGCGCGGCCAGGATTAGACGAATCCGCCGCGTAGCTGCCGCTGAAGTTCTGGGGCTTCTGGCTGTCCCCCTCATCATTCACGTCAATCAGGCCCGTAGAGGCTGTTGTTGCTGTTCGTGAATTCGGCGATGTCGTCCTCTTCGTTGCTTTCGAAATTGGACGCAGTCAGATTCAAACCGTACCCTTGCCCTGAAGCGAAGGACGTACTGTTTTGCGGGTATGCGACGCCCCCGGTGATTCCCCGCGTCATCGACCTCCAGCAACTGCGTGCCGCCGCTGGAAGGATAGGCCGCAAACGTGTAGGTGCCGACCGTACCCCCGGCGCCGTTCGCAAAGTTATTCAGAGTGACAAAGAAACGTCCGCCCGAAGGCCTAATTCCACCCTTGAACGCGAGCGGCGGACTAACGTCGAGGTAGACGTGATGTTGCTGTTTCCGGCGTCGTTCACATCTTCAACGCCATTGCTGATTGTGGTGCCAGCGGCGTTCATCATGCCACCAACCGCAAGCGGCCCCGGTGTTGCAGCGCTGTAATCGATGCCAGCCATCGTGAATGCCAATTCGCCCGACGGAAATGCGGAAGTGGCCTGCGAGAAAACGTCGCCTACCAGGATAGGGGCCACGTCCGTCTCGATGAGCTTCAAATGTGTGGAATCGATCGGATAGACATCAAAATTCAGGCCCGCGATCGTCGCCGTAGTCGGCGTTCCAACTAAGACCGGAGAACGCGACGAATGGTCAGGCTGCTGTAGGCACCGTCATTGTTGTTATCCTCGACGCCGCCCGTCGCATTGCCCGACGCATCCAGTGTTAGAGAACCCACCGTGGCCAACGGGATTCCAACGTCAGATCACGCTGAGCCCCGAAATGCCTCCCAAACTAAAAACGTACGCACCAGCGGTTTGGGTGGGGCCACGCTGTTCTGAAGGTCAAGGGTACCGCTGCCGCTTCCGTTGGCGTCGAACTCGGTGACCAGTCCGCCCTGAGAGGAGCTCAGGACGAAATCAAGAGTAATCTCGAATTTCCCAACGGAGTGGCAGTGCCAACCAGATTAGCTTTACCGCGCCCGTCCACACCTACGCTGTAAGTGCCCCCGGTTATCGCGAGCTGGGGCACGGGAGCCGTAAAGACCGCGTCCTCCATGTCCAAGGTGCCAGCGCTGACGGTGCCACTCGCGCAGCCGCAAGCAGTGAACATGCCCACCATGGCCAGGAAATTCCCGTTGACATCGGCACCGGAAATGGAAAAAACGTAGGTGCCACTTAAATCCGTATCACCGAATCCCCCGGCCGGAGGAGGGGCCGCTTTATTCGTACTGCTGCATCCCGCCAGGACTGTCAGCGCGACCAGAACAAAAATTAGGACAGCCCGATTTCGTAATGAGATAACTACTCCCGAATGCGATTCCATCTCGAAATTTGAAGACACCTGTTCACAGGCTAGCATAGGTGAATTCCTCCTCCGTAAACCCGCCACGAGTTATACCAGCAACCCGCCGAGCAACAAACCACACGAACCACCTTCGCAAAAAGCAAAGGGCACAGGCGTAGCCCGTGCCCCTTGAAACGCTTCCAAACAACAACCGCCTACTACGGCCCTGCCCGAATCCGCCACCGGCCTCTTCTTCCAAGCTCCCCGCGGCAGCCGCTCTCGGCCGCAACACAGCCATTCGTGTCGCGATCGCCCCCTGAGACTCGGAAGCCTGTTGCCCGATCGAACCTATGGCAACTTGATAGGGGTCGATTTCAACAAAGATGCTGTTCGTGCCGTCCACCGTGTACGACATCAGGTTGACCCCACCCTGTGTGGTCGTGATTATGGCGCGCCCAGGATTAGACGTATCCGCCGTGTACAAGCCGGCGAAGTTCTGGGGCTTCTGGGTATCCCCCTCATCATTCACGTCAATCAAGCCCGAGAGCGCGTTGCTGGTGTTCGTGAATTCGGCGATGTCGTCTTCTTCGCTGCTTTCGTTGGTCCCGGTCAGGTTCAACCCGTAGCCTTGCCCCGAAGCGAAGGAAGTACTGTTCTGCGGGTAAGCGACGCCGCCGGTGATGCCCCCGTTGTCGACCTCCAGCAACTGCGTGCCACCGGTAGAAGGATAGGCTGCAAACGCATAGTTGCCGACCGTGCCCCCGGCGCCGTTGGCAAAGTTATCCAGAGTGACAAAGAAACGCTCACCCGAGGGTGTAATGCTACCCGTGAACGCGAGTGGGGGACTAATCGGGGAGCTTGACGTGATATTGCTGTTTCCGGCGTCGTTCACATCTTCAACGCCATCGCTGATTGTGGTGCCAGCCGCGTTCATCATGCCCCCTACCGCAAGCGGGCCCGGGGTTGCAGCGCTGTAGTCGATGCCTGCCATGGTAAATGCCAACTCGCCGGACGGGAAAGAGGAACTGGTCTGAGAGAAAACGTCGCCCACGAGGATGGGCGCCACGTCCGTCTCGATGAACTTCAAATGTGTCGAATCGATCGGATAGACGTCAAAATTCAGGCCCGCGATCGTTGCCGTATTCCGCGTTCCGAGTGTGACGTTAGAACCCGCGCCGATGGCCTGGCTGTTGTAGGCGCTGTTGTTATTGATATCCTGAACGCCGCCCGTCGCGCTGCCTGAGGAATTCAGTGTGACCGAACCGACCGTAGCCAGCGGCACTCCAACGTCCGACAAGCTAAGCCCCGAAATGCCAGCCAAATTAAAAACGTATGTGCCGGCGAGATCGGATTGACCCACACTGGTCTGCAGATCGAGCGTGCCGCTGCCGCTTCCGTTGTTGTCGAACTCGGTCACCAGCCCGCCCTGATTGGAGCTCAGGACGAAGTCCAGCACAATCTTCGAGGTGGAGAACGGAGTGGCAGTGGCGGTATTAAGGGTAGCGGTACCGCGCCCATCCACACTCACGCTATAACTGCCACCGGTTATCGCCAACTGTACCACCGGAGCCGGAAAGCCGGGGTCATTCATGTCCACCACGCCCGCGCTGATGGTGCCGCCCGCACAACCGCAGGCTGTGAAAGTACCCACCATGGTCAAGAAAAAACCGTTGACGGAGTCACTACCAGCCGTCGAGAAGACATACGTGCCGCTCAAATTCGTATCGCCGAATCCCCCGGTCGGAGGAGGCGCCGCCTTATTCGTACTGCTGCAACCCATCAACACCGCCAGCGTGGCCAGAACAACCATTAGGACAAACCGATTTCGTAATAACATAACTACCCCCTAGGAGATCCCAGCTCGGAAGATTTGGAGACACCTCTTCACCGTAGCACAGGTGAATTCCACTGCCGTAAACCCGAACCTCAAGAATAAGTAGCGCTCTCCTGAAACAAAAATCGAAGCAAGCAGTTTGATTCGCCCCAGTTCCCGTCGCGTTGCTCCCGAAAACCGGATTTCCCCACCGTTGTCCACTTGCCACTCCACGGGTTAGCATGGCGCTCATGAAAACCAGTGACTTTTCCCCACACCAGCCTTGGCTCCGCTCTACATTTCTTTACATTCTCGCCCTGCTGGCCGTGCTTGTTTCCGGCGCAGCAAGCTTCGCGCAAGCTGCCAAGACAAAGACGGCCCACCCAGCAGCAAAACCGGCTGCCCAGCCCGTACCCAGCGTCTATCCCGCGCACGAGGGCTTCGTCGACGCCAACGGCGTCATGATTTACTTCTACACCCTGGGCCGGGGCAAACCTTTGCTGATTCTCCACGGCGGCCCCGGCGCGTCTCACGACTATTTCCTGCCTTATCTGTTGCCGCTGGCCCGGCACAATCAGCTGGTGTTCATCGACGAGCGCGGCTCCGGCCGGTCGCAAAAACTCGAAGACGCCTCAAAATACACCGTCGAAAACATGGTGGAAGACGTGGAAGCCGTTCGCAGCGGCCTGAATCTCGGCAAGATTTCCCTGCTCGGGCATTCTTACGGTGGGGCCTTGGCCCAAGCCTATGCCCTGAAATATCAGAAGAACCTGTCGCACTTGATCCTGGCCAGCACCTGGTCCAGCACCAAAGATTTGAACAAGGTCTTCGTGCAGATGAAAGAAAAAATGCCTGCCGAGTTGCGCGATCGCATCAACAAAATGGAGGCGGATGGCCTGTTCGGCCACGGCCATGACTATGAAAAGAATCGCTATACCAACGATTACATGGTCGCCGCCTGGGGCGAGGGATATTTCCCCTATCTGTATCAAAATCGCCCCGACCCAAACTACGATCCCGTCGCCGCCGGAAATATGAGTTGGGATCTGTATCGCGAAATGTGGGGCTCGCACGGGGAATACATCGTGGATGGAAATTTAAAGTCTGTGGAGTACACGAACCGCCTGGCGAGCATCCAAGTGCCGACGCTGATCATGGTTGGAGATCACGATGAGTGCGCGCCGCCGCTTTCCGAGGCAATGCATGCGAAAATCCCCGGTTCGAGGCTAGTCATTCTGCCCAAAGCGGGACACATGACATTTGTGGACGACACGGGCATGTTTCTCCGCACCGTGGACCGGTTCGTGAGTGGAAAGGAGTAGGCTTAGAAAGTGTCGAGCTTCCAGGCAAAATTGTTCCGTCAGGCGTGTTTGTTCTCTGTGTTGTACTCGCTTGCGGCAGTAAGCGGAACTCTGGTGTGCCAGGTGAATCCTGCGAACGCGAATCCGGCTGGTCAACAGGCAAGCACGGCTTCGGCAGGGGCGGAGGCATTAAACGATAACAGCCTGACCATCAAGAACAATTCGGCCTTGCCCGATACCTACCCTCACGCGCGCTATTCCTTCCTGTTCAACACGCAGGGCGGAGGCTCCGTTCTGCATTGGCGTCTGCAGAGAGGCGTTTTACCGCCTGGACTCAAACTGGAGGACAACGGACTGCTTCATGGCGAGCCCACTCGCGCCGGCGAATATCGTTTTGCCATTTCCGTAACCGACAACGGCCGCCAGCGAGCCGTGCAAAAGGAGTTCGTGCTGCGCGTGGTCGAGGCCCTCACGCTCATCTGGAAAGCGCCCGCCCACGTAAATGGAAACCGCATTGAAGGCAGTGTCGAAGTCTCGAATACTACGGTTGACGATGTCGATCTAACGTTTATCGTGAAGGCCGTTGCCGAAAACGGACGCGCCACCGCCATCGGCTATCAGCATTTCCCCCTGCCTCATTTCACCACCGCCATGGAACTTCCCTTCGGCGAGATCCTGCCCTTCGGCGCTTACATAGTGAACGTGGATCTAGTAGGAGAAGTAGCCGTCAGAAACCGCATCTACCGCCAGCACCTGCAAACGCCGCGACTCCGAGTCACGGTTGGGCCCTAGCCAGGAGACGCTCATGTGGGGACGCCCTCGGCTGTCCGGTCGAGCGAAGCTCGACGGTTTCCTCGTCACCACCGCGAACCGAATCACTCAGGTACCCCGGTCACATTGACTTCCCGTCCGAGTTTCTGCAAAACTTACTGCGGATGGAACTGCTGCTGAACCTTGCGTGGCTCTTGCTCGCGCTGCCGGCCTGCTGGCTGTGGCGGCGGAGCTTCCACACGCGAGCCCTGGGCAAACTCGGTTCTCTGCAGTGCTTGCTCGCTCTGGCGTGTTTGCTGGTTCTGCTTTTTCCCGTTATCTCAGCCACCGACGACCTGCACGTGATGCGCACCGAGATGGAAGAATCCTCACCCGGCAAGCGCAGCGCTCGCCAGGCGGCAGGGGAAAAGACTTCCCTTTGGCACGCCCGTTGGCACCCTCTGCCCGCGGTGGTCGCAACCCCGGCCTCGTATGCACTGCTCGCCGAGGGCCGGCACGAATCTTTTTCCATGCCTCAATCGGAGCCTGCGGCTTCCCTCGTTTTGCGCGCCAGCCGCGCTCCGCCCCGCTCCCGCCCCGCGTAGTTCGCTGAATATGTTTCACTGAATTGCCGACCCGTCGCTGGCAAGAATCGACGGTGACTTTTCCCCATCTTTACGAAATTCTTACGAGCGGCCCTACATACTCGTGGAGTCCCGTACAGAGACGACGGTCTGCTCCTAAAGGGTCTAACGAAATTTAGGGTTGTCGAAATTCAGGGTTATTGAAATTCAGGGCTAGCTGAGTTTACGGCCAACGCAGTTTACGACTAACGGAGTTCAGCAATGCGCAGCAAAACCAGTCGAGGTGTTTGGCTTCTCCCGCTTCTAGTGCTGGGAGTTGCCGCAGCCTCGTCCGCGCAACAGCCAACTCCCCCGCCGGCCCCGCAGCCCGTCCAAAGTTGGACCTGGGATCAAGTAAAAGACCGTTTCGAGCTGGATAACCCCACGCTGCTCGCGGGCAAGCTCAACATCGATGAACTGAAGGCTGAAGAAATCACCGCGCATTTTCGCCCCAACCCCAATCTGCAACTCAACGCTGACCAGATCGACACGTTCAACAACGGACCTTCCCACGGCCCCTTCGCGTATCTGCTGACCACCGGCACGTTCAGCTATCTTCACGAGCGCGCCCACAAGCGCGAGTTACGCACCGAGAGTGCGAAGAAAACAACCGCGATCGGCGTTTCGCAGCAGTCCGACCTGGAACGAAGCCTGCTCTTCACCTTGCGCAGCGCCTTTGTGCAAATCCTGCAAGCCAAAGCCGTGCGGCAAGTGGCCAAAGACAATCTCGAATACTACGACCACGTTCTGCAAATCAGCCGCGACCGCTTCCAGGCCGGAGACATTGCCCACATCGATCTCGACCGTCTGGAACTGCAGCGCGTGCAGTACGAGTCTGATCTGCAAACTGCCGAAGTAAATCTGCGCACTGCGAAAATCCAGCTCCTCATGCTCCTTAACGACCGCACACCGGTCGAAAAAATGGACGTGGTCGGAGTCTTCGATTTCTCCAACCAGATTCAGGCGCAGGACGATTACCGCCGCATCGCGCTCGATACCCGTCCCGATCTCCGCGCCGCAGTCCAGGCCGTGGACAAAGCTGAGACCGACCACAAGCTCGCCGTTGCCAACGGCTCTACCGATCCCACTCTCATCTTCGACGTGGGCCGGAATCCCCCGATTGATGCCTACTTCGGAGTGGGCGTGAACATTCCGCTGCGCATCTTCGATCGCAATCAAGGCGAGAAACTGCGGACTCAAATCGACATTACGCGAAATGAAAAATTGCGCGCTGCAACCGAAGCCCAGGTCTTCAACGACGTCGATTCCGCCTACGCCACCCTCAACGGCAGCCTGATTCTTCTGCGCCCCTACAAAGAAAAATATCTCGAACAGGCGGTGCGGGTGCGCGAAACGGTTTTCTTTGCCTACCAGCACGGTGGAGCTTCTCTCCTCGACTTCTTGAATGCGGAGAGCGATTACCGCAGCGTGCAATTGAATTACGCAAATCTCATCGGATCGTATTTAGCGGCGGCCGCGCAATTAAATCTGGCCGTGGGGCGGGAGGTAATTCAGTGAAAAATCAATCAGTCCTGCGCCTTGCGTTGCTGGCAGTCTCATTGTCAGGAGTTTCTCTGCTCGTTGCCTGCAATCATGGCAAGCCGGACCCGAAAGCTGAGGCGCCCCCACCGGCAACCGTTGAGCCGGATATGGACGCCAACAATTTCAAAGTGGACCATCCGGACCAGTTTCCTCTGGTAACCGCAATCGAACACAAAGCAGCCCCCGCCCTGAACGTGACCGGAGTCGTGCAGCCGGATATCGCGCGCTCTGTGCCGGTAATTTCGATCGCTGCAGGCCGGGTCGTGGAGCTGAAGGCCAGGCTCGGCGACACCGTGAAGAAAGGACAATTATTGCTGCGAGTGCAAAGTGCCGACGTCTCCGGCGCCTACCAGACTTATCTGAAAGCCGTGAATGATGAACGCCTGACGCGCCTGCAACTTGAGCGCGCACAGACTCTCTTCGACAAAGGAGCCACGGCCAAGAGCGCTCTCGAACAAGCCGAAGGAACGGAAGCAGACGCCAAAACCGATCTCAATGCCGCCACCGAACAACTGAAGCTTCTCGGCATCGACAAAGACCACCCCTCTGGAATCGTCGACATCGTCGCCCCTATCTCCGGCGTCATCACCGACCAGCAGGTCACCAATGCCTCCGGAGTCCAGGGACTCGGTGCTCCCAACCCCTTCACCATTTCTGATTTGTCCTATGTCTGGATTATCTGCGACGTTTACGAAAATGATCTCGACGCCGTGCATGTCGGACAATTTGCCGACATTCATTTGACCGCTTATCCCAACCAGACTTTTAAGGGCCGCATCGACAACATCCTCCCGGTGCTCGATCCCAGTCTCCGCACCGCCAAAGTTCGGCTCGAAGTCGCCAACCCGGGAATGGTGCGCGTGGGCATGTTCGTGACCGCCACATTCTATGGCAAGCAGGCCGAAACCTACGCCGCGATTCCCGCAAGCGCAATTCTGCACCTGCATGATCGCGAGTGGGTTTATGCGCCTATTACTCCGTTCCACTTCAAGCGCCTTGAAGTGCAGACGGGCAGCATGCTTCCCGGCAACATGCAGGAAATCGTCTCCGGCCTCAAGCCCGGCGATCGTGTGGTCTCCAACGCCTTGCCGCTGCAGAACACGGTGGAACAATAAATGGTGGAGCAATAACGCAGAGCAATAACGGTGAGCAATAAATATGGTGAGCAATAAATAAATGATCCGCCGCGTCGTCGATTTCGCGCTGGGCAACCGCCTCCTCGTCCTGGCTCTGGCCCTAATCCTTTTTGCCGGCGGAATCGTCTCGTTCGAACGGCTGCCCATCGAAGCTTATCCCGACGTAGCCGACAACTATGTGGAAGTCATCACGCAATGGCCCGGGATTTCAGCCGAGCAAATCGAACAACAAGTCACGATTCCGCTCGAAGTCGTGATGAACGGCATCCCGCACGTCGTGCATCTGCGTTCGTTCTCGCTGTTCGGACTCTCTGACCTGAAGCTGATTTTCGACGACGAATCCGACAACGACTGGAACCGCGAGCGCGTCCTCGAACGCCTGAGCCAAGTCACACTCCCACCAGGCGTCAACCCGCAAATGGGCACCGACTGGAGCCCCGTCGGCCAGATTTATTTCTTCACCCTGCACAGCACCAACCCGGCCTATGACGCGATGGAACTGAAGTCCCTCGAAGACTGGGTCGTCGAAAAGAATTTCAAAGCCGTCCCCGACATTGTCGACGTTTCCAGCTTCGGCGGCCCCACCCGCGAATATCAGGTGCGCGTCGACCCCAACAAACTCGTCGCCTACGGCCTGAGCCTGGCCCAGGTCGAGCAGCAACTCACCAACAACAACGTCAACGCCGGCGGAAGTTTTATCCAGGAAGGTCTGCAGCAGATCAACGTGCGCTCCGTGGGATTGGTCGATCGTGTCCACGACATCGAAGAGACGGTCATCCTGAGCAAGAATGGCACGCCACTCCGCGTCAAAGACATTGCTGTGGTTTCACAAGGCCCAAAAATTCGCCTCGGCCAGTTTGCCAAAGCCATTCACCGCGAGAATGGAAAGATCGTCGACAACGACGATGTCGTCTCCGGCATCGTGCTGCTGCGCAAAGGCGCAACCGCCGAGACCGCGATCGAGGGCATCCATCAAAAAGTGGAGGAACTGAACAAGCACATCTTGCCTCCGGGGGTCACGATCGTCCCTTTTCTTGATCGCAGTGATCTGGTCCACTATACGTCCCACACGGTCCTGCACAACCTCACCGAAGGCATGATCCTGGTGTTGATCGTTCTGCTTCTGTTTCTGGGGAACGTTCGCGGCGCCCTCATCGTCGCCGTAACCATTCCGTTTGCCCTCCTGTTTGCCGCCATTTGCCTGGACCTGCGGCACATTCCCGCGAACCTGCTCTCCCTGGGCGCTTTGGATTTCGGTGTGGTCGTGGAAGGCGCCATCGTGTTGATCGAAAACATTGTGCGCCATTTAAGCCATTCCGATGGGTCAAGGAGTTCCAACGAAATCATCAGCTTCGCCTCGCATGAGGTACAGCGCCCGGTCTTCTTCGCCATCGTCATCACCATTACCGCTTTCTTGCCGATTTTTACGCTGCAGCGCGTTGAAGGCAGGCTATTCCATCCCATGGCTTGGACGGTGGCCTTCGCGCTGTTGGGCGCATTGCTGTTCTCGATTCTGGTTGCGCCCGTGCTGGCAAGTTTCGCCTTCGCCAAGGGGACCCGCGAGTGGCGTAACCCACTGATGACTTATGTGAGTGACCGATACCGCGATGCTCTCCGTTGGGCGATTCACCGGCGTGCGATCACAGTCGGTGTGTGCGTGCTTCTGACGGCCGTTGGGGGTTACCTCGCGTTCAGCGGCGCCATCGGTTCTGAATTTCTGCCTCACCTGGATGAAGGCGCGCTCTGGGTACGCGGCACGCTTGCCCCCAGCACCGGCCCGGACGAAGGTATCCGCGTCGCCAACCAGGCTCGAATCGTACTTTGCTCTTTTCCGGAAGTACCGCGATGCACCAGCCAGGTAGGCCGACCCGATGACGGAACGGACAACACCGGTTTCTTCAACACCGAATTCTTCGTTGATCTCAAGCCGAAAGAAGAATGGCGCCCCGTTTTTCACCAGAACAAAGAAGAATTAATCGCCGCCATGCAGCGCGAACTCGACAAAATTCCCGGCGCGCTGTGGGGTTTTTCCCAGCCCATCGAAGACAATATGGAAGAAGCCGTCAGCGGTGTGAAAGGCGCGCTGGCGACCAAGGTCTACGGCGACGACTTGAAAGTTCTCGAGGATAAGAGCGATGAGATCGTAAAGATCATGTCCCAGATCAAGGGCATTGAAGATCTGGGGGTTTTTCGCGTACTCGGCCAGCCCAATCTGAACGTCACGGTCGACCGCGAAGCCGCCGCCCGTTATCAGATCAACGTCTCCGACATCCAGGACGCGGTGCAGACCGCCGTCGGCGGGAACGCTCTCACTCAGGTTCTCCAGGGCGAAGCACGATACGACCTCACGTTGCGCTATCTTCCCCAATACCGCAACACAAAAGAAGCCATCGAGAACATTCGCCTTCTCTCACCCTCCGGCGAACGCGTATCGCTGGGTCAACTCTGCAAAATCAAGCTTACAGACGGAGCCTCGGAAGTTTACCGCGAAGGCAACCGCCGTTACGTCGCCATCAAATACAGCGTCCGCGGCCGCGACCTCGGCAGCACGGTCGAAGAAGCCATCAAGAAAGTAAACGAACAAGTTAAATTGCCCACTGGGTACAGCCTCGATTGGGAAGGCGAGTACGAGAGCCAGAAGAGAGCCAACGCGCGTCTGCTCATCGTGCTCCCCATCACTATCCTCATCATCTTCATCATTCTTTACACGATGTTCAGATCCATGAAATGGGCGCTGCTGATTATGGCGAACATCGCCATTGCGCCCATCGGCGGCCTGCTCGCGCTCTGGTTTACCGGAACAAATTTCAGCGTTTCCTCCGGCGTCGGCTTCCTTGCGCTGTTCGGCGTGTCGGTGCAAACCGGAGTCATCATGCTGGAATACATCAACCAACTGCGCTCACGCCGCTTCACCATAGAAGACGCCGCCGTCGAGGGCGCGGTCCTTCGCCTCCGCCCCATTATGATGACCATGTTGGTGGCGACGTTAGGTTTGCTCCCAGCCGCTCTCTCCCACGCCATCGGTTCCGATTCGCAGCGCCCCTTCGCCATCGTCATCGTCGGAGGCCTCATCGCCGCCCTCATCATGAGCATCTTCCTGCTGCCGACGCTCTACGTCTGGGTCGCCGCCGAACGTGATGTACTACCACACGCCGAAGAAGGCTTCGAAGTCGGCGAACACGTCGACTAGGACGTCCACTAGCACTTCGACTAATAGATTCCGAAATCGCTGCTCAACCCGAACGTGGATCAAACTCACTTCTAATCCCGGGCAAATAGTCCTGTCATCCCGAGCAAAGCGAGGGACCCCATGTAAATCCGCACCACCATCGGCCTCCAAGGGAGTTTCCACCCCTGCCCGTACCTTCCAGATTGTGTATCCTTTAGAAAACCATGTCCGAAGAATCCACTCCACGCCCGGAAGAGCTCCTGGCCCGTCACCAACTCGACCTCGAGCGATTGAAAGACGCTTTCGCCCTGCTCGGTGTCAACGCCTGCTGCTGGTGCAAGAAGTTCCTTCGCCGCTCCGATCCCGGAGCCCTTTTCGATGCTGGCGAACTGGTTTGCTATGGTTGCATTCACGAATGGTGGCCGCAGCGCGCCGCCCAACTCGGCATCAAAGAGCGCGAAACCCTCGAAGGCAAGCTAGTCTTCTGGCTGCGCGATTTCCATCACGCCGAAACCTACAAAGATGCCGCCAAGCTCCCAGAGACGTCCCTGCAGGAACTTCATATCGTCGCCACCTGCCTCGAATGCCGCGGAGCGGGAAGTTCAATGGGCCAGGAACGCTGCCGCTTTTGCGAAGGCCGCGGCACAGTGTGGGTCATCGTCTCCCGAAAAAAGGCATAGGTTTGCGCTCTTAGCTCTTGGCTCTGAGCCCTTAGAAAGGGCAAAGCTCGTCGTAGAACTGAGAACTGAGAACTCTAGCAGCAGCTAGAACTCCAAAAAATAAGAGTTCCGAGGTGATGTCAGGCCCGTTCCTCTCAGCCAGTAGCTCGCTTTAGACCCTCACTCGACCTGCTCTCGCTGCTTCCCTTGCGGGCGCTGCGCGCGATCTTCGCTCGGGCTCCGGGCTTACCGCCAACTGGACAAACCTGCCTGACGCCTCGGAACTCTATCCTGCCTTCGACGTTTCTTCCCGTTCTCCTCGACCAGCGCTTTGCTATAGACCCTTGCTCGCCCTCCTTCTTCATCTTGCGATGTGAAAGGTGACTTCGCTTGAGCCCCGGACGCCGCACCAACCGGAAAAACTTAAGAAGCTGTCAAAGAACGATTACTGTTCTACTCTTTCTAATTTTCTCGTCAATCAAAATTCACCGCCCGCAACCCGCGCATTTTCAATCGAGTGCACGCCGTCCACAGCCCCCTGACCAAATTTGGTGCACCCGTCTCGCACCTGCTTGCGCCGAGGCCGCTCCAGCCGCAGCTTTTCCGCATCCTGGTTGAGCTCGCTGAACAGAAAAACGTTTTTGTATTCGTCTCCATATTGTGAATAATCCGCCAAATCCGCCCCGGACAAGCCCTTTGCTCGTGTGACTACCACAGCTCATGTGGGGACAGCCGACCCTGGCTGTCCGGTCGAGCAAAGCTCGACTCGGTTTTGCCCGGCGCCCGGCAGCCTTTATTAGGCCGATTGGTTCTCTGTGTCTCCGTGGTGAAATGCCTTTATGAACACTCCCTCCCGCACTACAATGCCTTTCCAGCTTCCGGAGGTTGCCCTCTTGCACTCGACTGCGCGTCGCGCCCTTGTCTCTCTGCTGATCCTTCTCTCCGCCCTGGCCGCCGCGCAAACTCGCGAGCAAAAAACCGTCCGCCATTTTGACTCCATCCGCAAGCAGCCGCCGTTGCTGTTGCCCTTCCTCCGCGAAATGCCCAAGGGCGGAGACCTGCACAACCATCTCGATGGCGCCATCTACGCCGAAGATCTCATCGACTTTGCCGTCACCGACAACCTCTGCGTCGACCGCTCTTCTTCGCGTCTGCTGGCCCCGCCCTGCGACGACTCCTGCGAAAAATATACGAACAAGCCCGCAGCCCGCTGCTCCTATGACGACCACGTTCTCTACAACCAGATCATCGACGCCTGGTCCATGCGCAACTGGAAGCCCGGCGACGAATCCGGCCACGACCACTTCTTCGCCACCTTCGACAAGTTCGGCTTGGCCTCGCATTTGCACGCCGCCGAAGCCGTGGCCACTATTTTGAATCGCGCCGCGCAGGATCACTTGCAATACCTCGAACTCATGCACACCGCCGACGGGCGCGCAGCCGCGCAGCTCGGCGCAAAGATCGGCTACGACTCCGATTACGCGGCCTTCCGCAAGAGGTTGCTCGACGCCGGATTGACAGACATCGTCGCATCGACCAGCAAAAAGCTGAACGAGGATGTCGCCCGCGCTCGCACCGAACTCAAGTGCGGCACGCCCTCCGCCGAACCCGGCTGCGGCGTCACCGTCCGTTATCTTTACCAAGTGCTGCGCGGCCTGCCCCGCGAGAGCGTCTTCGCACAAATGGTCCTCGGCTTCGAGCTAGCCTCTTCCGATCCTAAGTTCGTTGGCCTCAACCTCGTGATGCCCGAAGACTGGTACGTGCCGCTCCGCGATTTCAACCAGCATATGGCCATGCTCGATTACCTGCACGGCGTCTATCCCAAAGTTCACATCACGCTGCACGCGGGCGAACTCGCCATGGGACTCGTGGAGCCTGAAAATCTCGCCTTCCACATTCGCTCCTCTGTCGAGCAAGGCCACGCCGAGCGCATCGGCCACGGCGTCGACGTGATGGAGGAGAAGAATCCTCTCGCCCTCCTCAAAGAAATGGCCGAGCGCAACGTGCTGGTCGAGATCAGCCTGACCTCGAACGACGTGATTCTCGGCGTCAGCGGCGACGATCACCCGTTGCCTGTTTATATGAAATACGGAGTCCCCGTCGCGCTCTCCACCGACGACGAAGGCGTCAACCGCTCCGACATGACGCACGAATACCTTCGCGCCGTCGAAGGCTTCGGCCTCTCCTATGCCGACCTGAAACGCATGGCGCGCCAGAGTTTGGAACACAGCTTCCTGCCCGGCGCAAGCCTGTGGTCCGCCACCAAGCCGGCATTCCGCGTCGCGGCGGCATGTGCAGGAAGTCCATTGGGCGGCGAGAATCTAACGGAGACCTGTCGCCAGTTCCTCGGTCAAAACGAGAAAGCCCGCGAACAATGGGAACTCGAAGACAAGTTCAACGAATTTGAAAGCAAGTATTGACAGCCGGGTGCGGGTGCCCCGTTTCTCGCGCCTTTTGCGAGAAGCGGGGATTTTGCTCTCAATCCAAATACCGAATTCGCATCAACCTAATCACCACGAACTGAATGCCCCGTAAACGCACCCTGATCCCGTCGCCGCTCGCGTGGTCCATGCAGGCCACGCCGGTTCTGCATCCCGCGCTGCCGGTGATTGCCGATCGTGGCGGAACGCAACTGCGCACTCCCTTGCCAGTCGCCATCGTCGACACTCGCGAGCAGAATCCGCTTTCCTTCCGCCGCTTCAAGGGATGGTTCGCCCGCATCGAGCACCGCGCCCTGCCGCTCGGCGATTATTCTGTCGTGGGCATGGAAGATTCTTGCGTGGTCGAGCGCAAAGACCTCGCTGACCTGATTCAATCGTTCACCACCAACCGCAGCGTCTTCATCAACCGCCTGCGCCGCATGGCCGATCTTCCCCACAGCCTGTTAGTCGTAACCGCGCCGCTGAGCGAAATTAAGTCCGAATATCCCTACCGCGCCGCGAATCCAAACCGCATCACCCAATCGCTCATCGCCGTGCTCGCGGGCCTGCGCCTGCCCTTCATCTGCACCGAGACCCACGAACTCGGCGAGGAAATTGTGGCGTCTTATCTCTACCAGACATTTCTGTATGATTGGCTGGAACACAACGGCCACGGCCGCTACCTGGCCGACGGCGATTTGTGAATGGATACGCCGAAACTCAGCTTTCATCCGGGTTTGAAGTTGTTATCCTTCTACGGATTGTCATCCCGACCGGAGCTTCTCATTCCCGAAGGGAATGAGGAGCGGAGTGGAGGGACCCTGAGTTTCCTGCCCACTAAGCAAAGCCCGGAGCTGTCCTGAATATGACCGATCCCTTCGCCGCCGCCGAATCCGCCGCGCAACTTCTGCTCGCAAAAACGCCACTCCGTCCCCGCATCGCCCTCGTCCTAGGCTCCGGCCTCGGCGCCTTCGCCGAATCGCTCACCGAAGCCACCCGCATCCCCTACGCCGATATCCCCGCGTTCCCGCAATCAACCGCAATCGGACACGCCGGACAAATGGTCATCGGCAAAGCCGGCAGCGTCCCGGTCGCCGCCATGCAGGGACGCGCCCATCTCTACGAAGGCTATTCGGCGCAACAAGTCACGTTCCCCATCCGCGTCTTCGGCCGCATGGGAATCAAAACCGCGATCCTCACCAACGCCGCCGGAGGAATCAATCTCAGCTACTCGCAGGGAGCGCTGGTCCTGATTCGCGATCACATCAACTTGCAAGGAGCGAATCCGCTGGTCGGCCCTAGCGACGACCGCTTCGGCGTCCGCTTCCCCGACATGACGCACGCCTACGCGAAGGCATATCGCGAAATCGCCCGCACAGAAGCGGCCAAGCAGGGCATGACCCTGCACGAAGGCGTCTACGCCGGACTCCTCGGCCCCAGCTACGAAACTCCCGCAGAGATTGAATACTTGCGCCGCATCGGCGCCGACCTGGTAGGAATGTCAACCGTGGCGGAAGTGATCGCAGCCCGCCATATGGGAATCAAAGTCCTCGCAATTTCCTGCGTAACCAACATGGCCGCCGGAATTCTCGACCAGCCGCTGTCCCACGCCGAAGTAATGGAAACCGGCGAGCGCGTGAAAACCACATTCGAGGCCCTGCTGCGCGCTGTGCTCCCGCGCATCGCGGAAGACGTCAAGCAGTCGGCTCTCGTAGAGACGTAGCTTGCTACGTCTCACTTCCTCGCCGGCGCAATCACCAGCTCCACCGGCGGCTCAATCTTATAAACTGCCGCAAAGCTGCCCTGGTTCACCGCCAGACTGAACCGTCCGCGCGAATCGATATACAGCAGCGGCTGCTTCAGCCCGACATCGCTGAACGTTCGCACAAATTTGATCTTCATCATCTTGCCGCCGACCTTCACCGGCACTTCCTGCCCGCGCTCATACCCCAGCTTCATAAAATCTTCAGCGCTCACATTCGTCACCAGATTCCCAAACGGACCATCCGTCGCAATCACTTGTCCAACCAAACTTCCGCCTTCAAACTTCGCTGCCTTCAAATCGAGCCGTACCAAATCCTTCACCGGAACTTCCGGCCCCGCCTGCGTCCAGTCGTCCCCGCGCGCCACATGCGCCCCAGCCGGCGAAAAAATATCGCGTCCGTGGAACGTCGACGAAAGCTTCGCCCCAATCATCCACTCCGGATTCGTAATCTCGTGCACCCCCGCGATCCCGTCGCGCCGTTCCACCAGCGTCAGCAGCCCGTTATCCGGCAGCACAAAATATTGCCCGCGTTGCGACTTCGCGATGATCGCCTTGCGCGTGCTTCCCACCGTAGGGTCGATCACCACCACAAACACCGTCCCCGCCGGAAAATAAGGCGTCGTTCCAAACAGAAAGCGCGCCCCATCGGAAATCGAAAACGGTGTAACCTGGTGCGTCAAATCCACGATCCGCACATCCGGCATAATCGAATACATCACGCCGCGGCACAGCGCCACCGAATCGTCCACCACTCCAAAATCCGTCATAAACACAATCGTCGGCGGATATTTCTCCGCGCTCTGTCCCGCCGCGGCCGCGGCCAGCGCCAGCGTGAGCAACATCGCCAGCACAATCCTGATCGCGGCCGGCATCAAAGGCCGCCGCAGGAAGTTTCTGTTTTCACCTCGTTGACTCATCATGCCGTCCCATTCCTCCGCTAAACGATTTTGAAGTCTACTATAATTGCTCGAGTTCAAATTCTGGAGGGTCTTTATGTCCGCAGTGATCCCGGAAAAATATCGCGATTTGTTTACCAAGCGCGCCTTCGCCAGCCTCGGCACTCTTATGCCTGACGGCCGCCCGCAAGTCACTCCCGTCTGGGTCGACTTCGACGGCGAGCACGTCATCTTCAACTCCGCCAAGGGACGCCAGAAAGACCGCAACGTGCGCCGCGACCCCCGCGTCTCGCTGGCCCTGATCGATCCCGAAAATCCCTATCGCTTCATGGAAATCCGCGGCCGCGTGGTAGAGATTACCGAAGACGGCGCCGCTGCTCACATCGACAAGCTCGCTAAAAAATATCTCGGCGTCGACAAATATCCCTACGGCCAGCCCGGCGAAGTCCGCGTGCTCTACAAAATCAAACCCGAGCACACCACAGTCATGGGCTAGCTTTTCCCCATCCAACCGTAGAGACGTAGCTTGCTACGTCTCCGCCGGCGGCACCGTGAATGCAGACGTTCGCAACGTCTCCGGCAGAGACGTTGCAAGCAACGTCTCTACGAAATGACGTGTGGCAAGGGGAATCCCATTCAGACCCAGAACCTCTGCTTTCTCGGCTTCGGCAACGTGAACCGCACTCTCGCCCGCCTGCTGCACGACCGCGCCGACAAATTGCGCGACGAACACGGCATCTCCTACCGCATCACCGGAATCGCTTCCCGCCGCCTGGGCTGGATCGCGGACCCACAAGGCCTGGATTCGAATGCCTGTGTGGAGCGGGCACTCCTGCCCGCTGACGGCCGGGAAGCAAGTGCAGAGCCGCCAGTTTTGCCACCGAAAAGCCGGAAAGCTTATCCGCAGCCAGCAAG
Source organism: uncultured Acidobacteriaceae bacterium (assembly GCA_963719575.1). Classification (GTDB taxonomy): domain Bacteria; phylum Acidobacteriota; class Terriglobia; order Terriglobales; family Acidobacteriaceae; genus Sulfotelmatobacter. The sequence goes on along the minus strand of CAVRCN010000007.1, from coordinate 224,452 downwards.
CGTGAACGAGTGGCTCGCCGCGGCCCGCGCCAACGTCCTCTTCGAAGCCACTTCCCTCAACGTCGAAACCGGCCAACCCGCCGTCGACCACATCCGCGCCGCCCTCACTCACGGAGCCCACGCCATCACCGCCAATAAAGGCCCTATCGTGCATGCGTATCGGGAACTGCGCGAACTGGCGAAAGCGCGCGGAAAAAAATTTCTCTTCGAATCCACGGTGATGGACGGCGTTCCGATTTTTTCTTTGTTCGATCAGCTCCCCACCATCCACCTGCGAGGTTTCCACGGCATCCTAAATTCCACCACCAACGTGATCCTGAGCGAAATGGAGAAAGGACTCACCCTCGACGCCGCCCTGAAAAAAGCGCAAGACTTCGGCATTGCCGAAACCGACGCCACGCATGACATCGACGGCTGGGACGCCGCCGTAAAAACCGCCGCTCTGATCACGGTGCTGATGGACGTGCCGATAACCCTGGAAGATATCCAGCGCGAAGGCATCCGAGACTTGACTCCGGAAGGCGTGCGCAACGCCCGCCGCGACGGCTGGCCCTACAAGCTGGTCTGCCGCGCCAAACGTGAGGGAACCGGTGCGCAAGCGAAAGTAACGGCCAGCGTGAAGCCAGAAAAAATATTGAGCAGCAGCCCTATGGCGAAGATCGCCGGCACCTCGTCCCACATCTATTTCGAAACGGATATTTTTCCTGGGCTCGCCATCACCGAAGAAAATCCCGGCCTCTACGCGACCGCCTATGGAATGTTGGCAGATTTCGTGAGAGCCGTGTGAGACTAGCCTGTAAGCGCAAGGACGGGTAGGGACGGCTTCAGCCGTGCCGTAAGCGCCCTGTGGCGCCCTATCCTATAATGATGCGGGCTTTAGCCCCATAGGTCTTCCGCAGGAAACATCCGGACCATGCCCTTGCAACAAACCACCTTTACGCCGCTCGAACAAGCCGTGCTCGAGGCCATCTGCCAGGCATATCCGGAGGATCGAGCTGCACTTAAGGCGCAGCTGACAACGGCGGCCCTGCGCAGCCGCGAGAACACCGGATGCGGGTTTTTCACTCACTTTACCGTGGATCACAACTCCGGCGCGCCAATCGGAGGCGGGCGCCTAAGAGATGGGCCTGCCGCCAAAGTCGACGGAATCAAGTACGGAATGGGTTTTATTCTGTGGCTTGCGCAAGGCTATGCGGATTGCCTCGAAGGATACGCTTATGGGCCCGACAGCACGACGGACACGATGTTCGAAACGGTGAGCTTCGAAATCACCAAGCCACCTAAGAAAGTCCAAGTGACCCCGGATCAGTAGGCTCCCTCGACGCCCATGATAGAAATAACTCATGGAGACTGCTGAGAAGGCCGCCCTTGATATAACCCACGTCCGCGCCCAGTTCCCCTCTCTGGCCCAAACCGTGAACGGCCAGCAGGCTACCTTCCTCGACGGCCCCGGCGGCACGCAAGTCCCGCAGCGCGTCATCGACGCCATCTCCAACTACCTCGGCCGCAACAACGCCAACACCGGCGGAGCCTACGCCACCAGCCGCCACACCGACGCCATGATCGCCGAAGCCCGAAGCGCCATGGCCGACTTCCTGCACTGCGCCCCGGACGAAGTCGTCTTCGGCCCCAACATGACCACGCTCACCTACGCCATGAGCCGCGCCATTGGTCGAGCGATAAGCGACGGCGAGTTTGGCCCTGGCGACGAAATCGTAGTCACGCGCCTCGATCACGACGCCAACGTCTCCCCGTGGCTGCAAATGGCGGAAGACCGCGGCGTCACCGTCCGGTGGGCTGAGATTCAGGAAGAAGATTGCACGCTCGACCTGGCCGACCTAGCCGCGAAGATAAATTCCAACACCAAGCTAGTCGCCGCCGGATACGCTTCCAACGCCGTCGGCACCATCAATCCCGTAAAAGAAATCGTCCGCCTCGCCCACGCCGCCGGAGCGCTCGCCTACATTGACGCCGTCCACTACGCCCCGCACGGACTCATCGACGTGGCCGCGCTCGATTGCGATTTTCTGGTGTGTTCCACCTACAAATTCTTCGGCCCCCACATGGGCGTCCTCTTCGGCAAACGCGAGCACCTCGAGCGCCTGCGCCCCTACAAAGTTCGTCCCAATACGAACGCAATCCCAAATTGCTGGGAGTGGGGCACGCTGAATCACGAATGCATCGCCGGAATCGCCGCCTGCGTGGAGTATCTAGCCTACCTCGGCCGTGGTCTAACGAATGAGTCAACAAATGGGACAACCAAAACGAGGGTGCCCCACCCCTTCGACAAGCTCGGGGCAGGCTCTTCGCGGTTTTCGAAGGGTGGGAACGATGCTGCCGACAGAAGTGGCGCAACCAATGAACGCCGCGCCGCCATCGAAGCCGCCTACCAAGCTATCCACGAGCACGAGTGCGGATTGCTGGAACGAATAATGGCGGGCCTAAAAGAAATTTCTGGCCTGAAAATTTACGGCATCACCGACCCGTCAAGATTCCACGAACGCTGCGCCACCCTCGCCGTGAGAATCGAAAATTACGCCCCGCTCGAACTCGCCACGAACTTAGGCCGCCGCGGCATCTTCACCTGGGACGGCAACTACTACGCCCTGAACCTCACCGAACAATTAGACGTAGAAAAATCCGGCGGCTTCCTGCGCATCGGCCTCGTCCACTACAACACGCACGAAGAAGTAGACCGCCTGCTAGCCGCCCTCGGCAAAATCGTCAGTGAGTAGTCTGTGGTCCCGGGGTTCTGCTCGTGTAGGACGGACACTCTTGTCCGTCGCCTTTGACCTTCGGATAACCCTGGCAGGCTGAGGACTCCCTCCCTACGGCTTCGGAGCGGGAGCAGGTCCCATCGGCGCCGCCGACTCCGACACCACCAGCATCTCGTATCCCTTCCCATTCACCTTGAACTTCATCTTGTCTTTGCTGAGGGTCAACTCCACCGGAGCGTTCACCGGCAGCAGTGCCTTGTGCTCTTCTTTTTCCTGCCGCACATGGTAATCGGTCGCGTCGGTGCGGATCACATATTCCTGGCACATCATCTGCACCGTCTGCTTCTTGCCCTTCGCCTGCGAGCCACAGGGAACCGAATTCTCCGATACGATCGTTCCCGTCATCTCCTTATCCTTGGCCGCCGCCGCACTCACGCCCAGCACGAGGCTCACGACCACCACCGCCATCAGCACAATCGTCGCCCTCATAATCCTCTCCTGATCAAGCCGTCTTTTCAATCCTCTTCGCTTCCAGTCGGCAATAAAACCTGGCGATAAAACATGATGAAGTTCTCAGCACTACCCTGTGCCGCCTGTGTCCCCTGTGGTTCACTTTTCTCCGGAGAGCCGAATCAAAGTTCGCGAGTTGCACCCAACCGCAACCGCAACTTCGTTCCCATACACTTCAGCCCGGGACGCGTCCCGGGCTGGTCTCCAGCAATCGAACTAAAATACAAATTCAAAAAACGCCGGCCACACGAGCATCAAAAAGCAAGCCTACGGCCAGCGCTTCGCCGTATCTTCCCACCCCGCCGCGCGCATCGGCTGCGTCGTCACGGGAATCGCAGGCATCGCCGCCGTCTGCACCGGTATCCGCGTGGTCGCTTGCGGCCCGTTCACCGCCGTCGCCAAAGCCGGCTTCCCCATATCCAACATGGCTTCCTTCTCTTCCGACAGCAGCGGAGCCACCAGCCGCAGCGCTTCCACTTCCTTCTCCAGCCGGGTCAATTCCATTTCCTTCTGCCGCAACACTTCGTAAACGTTCTTCATATTCAGGGCACCTGGGTTGAGTTTCGTAGATTTATTCCTTCTTCAAGCTTTCTTCGAACTCTAGCAGAATTGCCAATGTTGTCAAGGGTTTCCGAGCCCCCGGAGGTGCCTACTCAGCTCCGGTTTCTCCGCGCCCTCAGCGATTAAGGCTCTATTGGTGTTTCCTTCAAAACCGAGACACTCTAACACCCGTCAGCAGACCCCGCACCCTACCGCAGCCAAACAATCCCCGCCACCACCGCCGCAATCACCAGAATCGCCCCCAGAATGTACTTGTTCGCCCCCAGCCACGATTCCGACCTCCCCAGCCCTCCGCTAAAGTCAAGAGATGCAGGGTTTTGCGCGATTTCCCGGACCGGCTCAACCCCAGCCTTAGCCTCGCCGCCCTCAGCAGTCTTGGCCCCAGCCTGACCAGACAGCCCTGATGGCGCAGAAACAGGCACAGGCACGGAGACCGAGACAGGGACAGGAACAGGAACAGCAACCGCGGCAGACTCCAGGGGAGCAGGCGCCGCAGCCACGGGGGGGATAGCAGTCGGCGCCCCCCGCCGCGCCGCTTCCACGCGTTTTTCCTGCTCACCCAGTTCAGCCAGCACAGCAGCCAAGCTCTGCGGCGCGACCCTAACCGCTGCGGGGCTGGAAGGGGTTGCCGATGAAGAAACGAAAGGGGTTATCGTCGACGCCTCAGAGGACGAATCTGCCGGACGACCCGCCGCAATTGGAACCGGAGCCGAAGCTGCCTTAGGCTGCGTCCGACTCGGCACCGGCGAGCCCGCCGGGCCTCCCTGCCGGAAGTCGACCGCAGGTCCTGCAGCCTTGGCCTTGGCCGTTACAGGCAGAGGATGCCCGCGCCACTGCTTTTCGTCACACTCCACGCACAGCGTGCGTCCCTCCGACACGGGAAACCCGCAAGCCTTGCATTTCCGCAAACTTCGCAGCATCGGAGGCACGTGGCTCTGGTCCGCATCCCCCGCCTTCGGCGCATCCGGACTGCCATGCACCGCCGCCGCCGACCACATCAGCGGACGCTTCGCCGGTTCCTTCGCAGGCACGGCGGCAGCCGAGACCGCAGCAGACGGAACACCGTCGGAAGGGACAATAACAGGCGAGACCGCCGCAGGAGTAGCAACCACCGCACGAATATCCGCGGGAATGGCTGGTGGCGGGAGAACCGGAATCGCCGGCGCACTGGCTGGTGCCGCAGCTACCACCGCCTCCTCACCATCCTCGGCAACCGCCGCTTCACCCCGAGGCTCCGCAGACGCCTCGTCCATCTCCACTTCCAGCACCGGCCCTTCATCCGCAAAGCCCGCAGACTCAAGAACGCCCGTGGTCCCTCTGGGGACCACCGTGACCTCGGTGGCGACCTCGGTCATGATATCGGACGGAACTTGATCCGGCAGAATCAGGTCCGCCGCATCAATCTCCATATCCGGCGCCACCATCTCCGGCGGCGCGCCCTCGACCGCCCGCGCCAGCTTCACCGCGGTTTCCACCATCTCGCCCAGCCGCTGCAGCGCCGACAAATCGCGCTCGGCGAAGGCGTCCGACTGCCCCGAGAAAAGTTCAAACACGCCCAGAACCTGCCCCTGACCCAGCCGATCTTCGCCCATGATCGGAACAATCATGACCGAGGCAATCCCCAGATCCCGGCAGCTTTCCTGATTCACCCGCGGATCGTGCTCGGCATCATCGCAGCGCAGCGGCATGCGCGTGCGCACACTCTCGCCGGAGAGGCCCGATTCCGTCGAAAGCAGCGCCCCCAGCTGCGGAGCCTTTGCCCCCGAGCTGGCCCGGCAAAGCATCTCATTGCGCTCGTCGCGGCGCAGCGCAATCGCCGCCCCGCCCGCCCCGGTAATGTACTGCGCCCGGTCCGCCAGCAGTTGCAGCGCCGCGTCCAGATCGCGTTGCGCCATTTCCGCCATCGAATGCCCGCCATCTTCGCCCGGAAATCGCGGACCCACATGCCAGCCCGCTTCGGCCGGCAGCCCGGCCGCCGCCAGCGCGTTCGCAGCGGCGATTCCCGCCGAAACGCTGGGACTCGCAACTCCCGGATTCAAACCGGTCGAATTCAATCGGCCAAGGCCGCCATGCGCCACGTCAAGCTCCAGCTCAGACTCCAACTCACCCGCCTCCAGCTCCGGCTCCGTGCCAGGCCGCGGCAAGGGTTGATCCCCTGAACGATCAATAATCGAGCGATCGATAACCGAACGATCGATAATCGAATAATGTTCCATCGAATAAGCGGCGCGCGCCTGCACCCCTCATGGTTCTTGGAACCGCGTCAGGACGAGCCCGGGCTGCCGGATGCACAATCCGGCCCCGCCAACCCGCCACCATTGTTAGGATGCGTTACTCTGAGTCTCCCTCGGAGCCCCCGCAGTGTCAAGGACTTCCAGCCCTTCCCGTATCGGAACGGTAGCCAAAAGTACCGAAACGACACGCCGCGAGTTGATTTTGGGTGGCGCAGCGCTTCCAGCGTTGCGATAAGAGGACCGCATCTGAAATTTGTCATCCCGAACGGGGCCGAAGGCCCGGTGAGGGACCCTACGATGCGACCGCACCGCCATGAACGCCGGCGAGAACCGTCACACTGCATGCACTATGTGCGCTTCCGTCCACCGCACCGGCGCTTCAATCCGCCATAAGGTCCCTCACCCGCCTTCGGCGCGTTCGGGATGACAAATCTAATACCGCGCTTTTTAGGGGTTAAGACAGACCGTCAGCAGAAGAAGAACCTAAACCGTCCGCTCCCGGACCGCGGCTTGCGCCAGCCCGTTGGCTTCGGCATTATCTTCGCGGGGAACGTGTGAGATGGAAAAATTCAACCCGCGCGCCAGCTTGCGGCAGGTCCAGTGCAGAGAATACAGCCGCGGACTGCAGCAGGTATATTCGCCCAACATCTGCCGCACCACGACCTGCGAATCCGAATAAACGTGCAGCGCCTTCGCCTTCAGCTTAAGCGCCCACTGCAGCGCTTCCAGCAGCGCCGCGTATTCCGCCACGTTGTTATCCTGATGCCCAATCCACTTCGCGATGCGGATGGGCCCACTCTCGCAGCCGGCAATCACCACTCCAATGCCCGACGGCCCCGGATTCCCCAGGGACCCACCATCCACATACGCCACCAGTTCAGACATCAGTCCTCGTGATTCTTGCCCGTTAGATTCACCATGCTCCCATATATTTTTCGCGTCAAGGTGATTCTTGGTTCGCCGGTTACTTTTTCCCGATTTTTGTCACTGTGCAACCTTCTGTGCAAAACCGGGACGAATTGATTTTTCAAATCCGTAAGCGTCAGTTTTCCAATAGCTTGCGTTCTGAGTTATTCACAGGTTTGCGGCGAGCGATTGCACCAATAGTTTGCGTTGACATTTATGAACGGTCTGTTAAGGTTACTCCCGTCGACGGTTGAAAGGGGCAGCGAATAAAATTGCTGACCCGAAGTAGACTGAGTGATCAGCCAAGCGGGGCAACCCGAGGGGCAGCCAAACCTGAAAAAACCGACGGCGCTGCGAGGTGCAGTTGGGGTTTGGGACTGTGAAAGCAGTGATCGCATCAAGGGGCTGTGACGGTACATGCGTCCACGCTGTTGGCTCCCTCGCAGGAGGCGGCAGCTAGAGCATAACCAATGTCACGGCCCTTTCAATTTTTTCCCGCCCTAGTTTCAGTAATTCCCGTCGCTCGTTTCAAACAACTTCCTTCCTTGCTGGTAAAGTCTTCGAACTGACCTGCCTAAGTTTGGCCCGCCCACGCGCCCTGTTCTAGAATCATTAGTCCACCCGATCTCATCTCTTCCTACTGAGGACTATATCTCTTTGCCCGAAACTCTCTACGACATCGCCATCATCGGCAGCGGCCCCGCAGGCTACACCGCCGCCATCCGCGCCGGCCAATGGGGCCTGAAAACCGCGCTCATCGAAAAAGACGGATTCCTCGGCGGCACCTGCCTGCACGTAGGCTGCATTCCGACCAAAGCGTTACTCTTTAACGCAGAACTCTGGGATCACCTGAAAGACGCGAAAGAATTCGGCATCGAAGGCATCGACGCCCGCAAGCTGAACTGGGCCGCCATCCAGGACCGCAAATCAAGAATCGTAGCCAAGCACGCCAAAGGCCTCGAATTCCTGATGAAGAAAAACAAGGTCGATACGATTAAGGGTTACGGAAAAATGACCGGCTCCGCGCAAAGCGGCGTATTCACCGTCGAAATCGTGAACGACAATAAAGCTACGCACCTCAAAGCGAAGAACGTAATCCTGGCCACCGGCTCCGAAGCCCGCATGCTGCCCGGTCTCGAAGCTAGCGACCGCATCCTCACCAACATCGAAATCCTCAGTCTGAAAGATCTTCCAAAATCCTTGGTCATCGTCGGCGCCGGAGCCGTGGGAGTAGAGTTCGCCTCGATCTACCGCTCTTTCGACTGCGAAGTCACCATCATCGAAATGCTGCCGCGCCTGGTTCCCGTCGAAGACGAAGAGATTTCCAAGGAACTCGCCCGCGTCTACCGCAAACGCGGCATTAACTTCCACACCAGCGCCAAAGTCGACAAAGTAGAAAAAACAAAAGCGGGAGTCACCGTCACCATCACCGTCGACGGCAAGCAACAAAAAATCGAAGCCGAAAAAATCCTGATAGCCGTCGGCCGCAAGCCCCGCACCGAAAACGTCGGACTCGAACGCACCAAAATCAAGCCCGACCGCGGCTTCATCAAAACCGATTCCTGGATGCAAACCTCCGACCCCGGCATCTACGCCGTCGGCGACATCGTGCTCGGCAGTCCGCAACTGGCGCACGTCGGCGCCATGGAAGCCATCGTGGCCGTCGCGAAAATCGCCGGCAAACCCGGCAAGCCAATCAACCCCGAACACATCCCCGGCGCAACTTATTGCCATCCCGAAATCGGCAGCGTCGGCCTCACCGAAACCCGCGCCCGCGAAGCCGGATACAACGTGAAAATCGGCAAGTTCCCCTTCACCGCAAACTCGCGCGCCTCGATCGTCGGCCAGCACGAAGGCTTCATCAAAATCGTCAGCGACGCCGACTACGGCGAAATCCTCGGCGTCCACATCATCGGCCCCCAAGCTACCGAATTAATCGCCGAAGCGGTAGTCGCAATGGAACTGGAAGCAACCGTAGAAGATCTAATGTGGACCATCCACGCGCATCCCACGCTGGCCGAAGCCATGCTGGACGCCGCAAACAGCGTCTACGGCATAGCGATCAATGCATGAACTTCGTAGCCAACCATCACAGCCACGGATCAACGCGGATGAACACGGATAAAACACCGAAGCTTTGTCATCCTGAGCGCGCCCTTTGCGCGAAGGACCTATGCAATTCCTCCGTGCCCCCTGTGGTTAAGATTTTGATCTTAATCCGCGAGAATCCGCGCAAATCCGCGGCGAAAAGCCATTGATCTCCGTCCTCCAACTCGGCACCATCGACTACGCCACCGGCCTCCGCGTACAACAGCAGCTAGTAGCCCTGCGCAAAGAAAACAAAATCGGCGACGTCCTTCTCCTGCTAGAACACAAACCGGTAATCACGCTAGGCCGCAACGCCAAAGCCGCGAACGTAATCGCCTCCCCCGAACTCCTCGCCCAGCGCGGCGTCGAGCTCTTCGAATGCGACCGCGGCGGTGACGTCACCTTTCACGGCCCCGGCCAACTAGTCGGCTATCCCATCTTCGATCTCCGCGGCTACTCAAGTGGAGCGGACTCTTCGTCCACCCTACGCAAGACGCTAGGCGCAGTAGATTTCGTCCGCCGCCTGGAAGAAGTCCTGATCCGCACCTGCGCCGACTTCGCCATCGAAACCAAACGCATCCCCGGCCTCACCGGCGTCTGGACCAATGCTGACATTTCGCCAAACCCCGATTCTTTGTCATTCCGAGCGGAAGAAGACGATTCGCAGAATCGTTTTCTGGAGTCGAGGAACCTGCTGTTTGCCGGCGCCTCCGGAAATGTCGACTCCAAGCTAGCCGCCATCGGCATCCACATCTCCCGCTCCGTCACCTCCCACGGCTTCGCCCTCAACGTAAACACCGACCTCACCTACTTCAACCTGATCGTCCCCTGCGGCATCACCGCAAAGCCCGTCACCTCCATGCAAAAAGAACTCGGCAAAGAACTCGACATGACCGCCGTCGCCGAATCCATCTCCCGCAACTTCAGCAAAGTATTCTCCACCCAAATCCTTTGGGTCGAGACGCTGGACGCCCTGCTGGGCCGCACAGTCGGCGTACCAATGCGGCCGCCCACCGAACTCCGCCGACTCCACAAAGAGGACAAATTTTGGAGCTGATCTCGTTGGAACCCGCGACGTGCCGCCAACTGGTCGAAGATCGCGGATTTGCAGTTATACCGGGGATATTCGAAGAAGATCGGGTAGCGCTGTTGGCAGAGAACCTCGCAGTGGCCAATCTGCGTCGCAGCCGTGCCGGAGTGCGTCATGCATTGGGAAATGATGCGGTCGCTTCACTTGCGCGAGAGCCACAGCTATTCGGAATCGCGCGCAGCATTTTGGGCGCAGACGCCTATCCGTTCCGGGCCACGATGTTCGAAAAGACAACCGACGCCAACTGGCTTGTGGTCTGGCATCAAGACACAGCGCTCCCGCTGGGGCGTCGAAAGGAGACGCCTGGTTGGGGACCGTGGTCCGTTAAAGAGGGCGTGATTTACGCTCATGCCCCGGCAACCGCCCTTTCTCAAGTGCTTGCCTTGCGTGTTCATCTTGACGACTCCACATCGCAGAACGGTCCCTTGCGTGTGCTGCCAGCAACTCACACTCTAGGCGTGCTTAGCGACGACGCGATCCATCAATTAGCACAAGACATTGTCCCGGTAGAATGTTGCGTCTCGCGAGGGGGAATCGTGGCCATGAAGCCATTGGTGGTTCATTCTTCGTCCAAATCGCAGTCGGATGGTGCGAGGCGGATTCTGCACATTGAATATGCAGCCAACGCCGCTATTGCGGGAGACCTTGAGCTAGCCCTTGCCTAAGCTTCGACTACAGGCGGGCGGTGCGAAGGCAAGTGTGCCCCCGGTCAGGACCCCGCACTAGCTCTTTCCTTTCACTCTGCGATAGCATTGACGCTTGCGTCTGTACTCGGTCCCCTTCATGGCGATCAAGAAAAACTCCAAACCCAGCGCGAACGGAACCCGCCCCCACAAGGGTGCATCTCGGTCCAAGTCCACCACAACCGACCTCCGTACCTACTCCGTCCCCGACCTCCGCCTTGAGCACCCCAATCTCAGCGTCCGCCAAGTCGTAGTTAAGGAAAACGAAAAACATAAAGACGCCCCCGACCACGTCCGCTACGAAGTCACCGGCAATCTCGACGCCCCCGTCCCGCCCATCCGCGACTCGAAATATCTGAGCAAGCAGCAATGCATCGAAATCTACCGCTTCATGCTGCTCAACCGCAAAATGGAAGTCGCCCTCGAAAATCTCTACAAGCAAGGCAAAGTCGTCGGCGGAGTCTACTTCGGACTCGGCCAGGAAGCCTGCTCCTGCGCCTCCGCCTACGCGCTCGACAAAGACGACTGGTTTGCTCCAATGATCCGCAACCAGGGCTCGCTCCTCGTCCGCGGATTCGCCGCCCGCGACACCATGATGCAATACATGGCCAAAGCCGATTCGCCCACCCGCGGCCGCGACGGCACCAGCCACTTCGGCGACATCGAAAAACGCAACATGGTCTCGCCCATCTCCATGCTCGGCGATTTGATTCCAGTTCTCAGCGGCGTCGCCCTCGGCGCGCGCCTGCAAGGCCGCAACGTCGCCGTCATGACCTACATCGGCGACGGAGGCCAGTCCACCGGCGTCACCTACGAAGGCATCAACTTCGCCGCCGTGCAAAATCTCGGCTTAGTGCTCTTCATCGAGAGCAACGAGTGGGCCTACTCCACGCCATCAGAAATGCAATACCGCTGCAAAGATCTCGCCGAACGCGCCATCGGATACGGCATCCCCGGCGTCATCGTCGACGGCACCGACGCCTGCCAGGTCTACGACGCCGCCCACGAAGCCGTCGAGCGCGCCCACCGTGGCGAGGGCCCCACGCTGATCGAAGCCAAAATGATGCGAATGAAAGGCCACGCCATCCACGACGCCGCCGCCTACGTGCCCAAGCCAATGTTCGACTTCTGGAAAAAGCGCGACCCCATCGCGAGATTCGAAAATTACTTGGTGAAAGAAAAGAAGTGGCTGACCGCGAAAGAGAACGCTGAACTAATTTCAGAAGTAGAACGGATCATAGAAGAAGAACGAGAAATCGCCGTAAACTCCCCGATGCCGACGCCAGAATCCGCCGAAGGCGGCGTCTACTGCGAAGAGGGCTGCCACGAAATCAAACCAAAATACGGCATCCCGAAAGTAAAGAAGGGAACCGGCGGCTTCAGGCAATCCGAAGCGGCCGTGCATCTGAAGTGACCGCTGCACTAAAGCCTGTAAAAAGTCTTGCCTCGTTCGCGGCGCTCGTCGTACTGCTCCTTGTTGCGACCCCGGGCCCTGCGGTGACCTGGGCCACAGGCGTTAGCGTCCAGGGATCGGGCCAGCGTCCGCAACTCTTCTTCGCCTGCTGCGATCAGGGCGTCCCCGCGATGCAGGCACTTTTTGCAAATCCTCAAGTCATTTCTGATCTTGAAGACCTGCACGCCAGCCTTGCGCTGGCCGTTCCCGATCTCAGCTCCCGGCGTGCTCAGACAGTACGCCAGCTAAACGCCGCAGGCATCCCGCTCGTCGCCTGGATCGAACTGCCCAAGCAGGAAGGGATATACCTCAATGCCGACGATGCTCCGCAGGCCGTAGCCGCCGTCGCCGGTTTCGAGAAATGGAGTGACCAGTACGGTTTGCATTGGGAGGGAGTGGGTTTAGACATCGAACCGAACTTCACTCAACTGACAAGCCTGAAAGAGCACAAGTGGCGCCTTGTCAGTCTGCTGGCTGCCCGCTACTTCGATCGAGCTCGCGTCTACCGTGCGCGAGAGGCCTACAACCATCTCGTCCGCCAGCTACAAGCTCGCGGTTATCTTGTTCAGACCTGCCAGATGCCTTTCATTGCGGCAGAGCGCCGCGAAAACACCACACTACTGGAACGGCTTCTAGGCGTTGTGGATGTTCGTGGTGACGAAGAAGTGCTGATGCTTTATTCCAGCTTCGTTCCGAAGCTTGGCGCCGGCATGATCTGGGCTCTTGGCCCCGACGCCCAAGCCATTGCGATTGGCAACACGCAGGCCAACCCAAGTGCCGGCGTCAACCCCATTCCGCTCGACTGGAAAGAGTTCTCGCGCGATATGATTGTGGCCAGTCACTTTTCTCATCTTGTTGGTGTTTACAACCTGGAGGGTTGCGTCGAGCAAGGATTCCTCGGCCCGCTCAAGACCTTGAATTGGAGCCAGTCCGTTCTGATTTCGGCCGACATGATTCGCCAAACCAGCCGGATGCGAATGTTGATCGACACTCTTTTGTGGGTGGGCACATTCTTGCCCGCCACTGCCGCTGTAATCTTCCTAATGTTGGCTGGGCTCCTCTGGCGTTGGCGAATACTCCGAAAGAGAAGAAAGCGCGTTCTGTCGGAGGTTGGCTGAAACGATTCCTAACGAGAGAATCACCTGGAGAACAACAACTATGCAACTCACCTACCTCGAAGCCATCCGCCAGGGAATCTGGGAAGAAATGGACCGCGACCCCTCCGTCTTCTGCCTGGGCGAAGACATCGGCATTTACGGCGGAGCCTTCAAAGTCACCGACGGTTTCATCGACCGTTTCGGCCCCGAGCGCGTCATCGACACGCCCATCGCCGAATCCGCCATCGTAGGCGCGGCCTTCGGAGCCTCCCTCACCGGCATGCGCCCCGTCGCCGAATTCCAGTTCATGGATTTCATCGGCTGCGCCTTCAACCAGATCAGCAACATGGTCGCAAAAACCCACTACCTCTGGGGCGCGCCCGCACCACTCGTCCTCCGCGGTCCCAGCGGCGGATACGTCCACGGCGGCCCCTTCCACTCGCAGAATCCCGAGATGTGGTTCGTGCACAATCCCGGCCTCAAGGTCATCTGCCCCGCCACGCCCTACGATGCCAAAGGCCTGATCAAAGCTGCCATCCGCGACAACAACCCTTGCATCTTCTTCGAACACAAATATCTCTACCGCCGCATCAAAGGTGAAGTCCCCGCAGAAGATTACGTCGTTCCCATCGGCAAAGCGAACATCGTCCGCGAAGGCCGCGACCTCAGCGTCATCACCTACGCCGCCATGGTCCACTCCGCGCTCGAAGCCGCCGACATCCTCGCAAAAGAAAATATCGATTTAGAAATCCTCGACCTCCGCACCGTCTCGCCGTTAGATCGCGAAGCGATCGCAGCAACCGTAAAGAAAACAAACAAGGTCATCATCCTCCACGAACACTCCCGCACCGGAGGCCTCGCCGGCGAAATCGCCGCCATCATCAACGAAGAAGCCTTCGACGATCTCGACGGCCCCATCGTCCGCATCGCCGGCTTAGACTCCGCCATCCCGTTCTCCCCGCCACAAGAAGAACACTACCTCCCCAAAGTAGAAGACGTAGTCCGCGAAGCCCGCCGCCTGAATGCGTATTGATACCAAATGCATCAATCACCAAAGATCGCGCAGGAGCGACTGACTCGCGCGATCCATTCCCTACACGGTTTGAGTTGCGGCGACGCTTTCGGCGAGCGCTTTTTTCTTCATCCCGAAGTCGCCCGGTCTCTGATCTCACAGCGCGCCCGCCCCTCACCTCCCTGGCGGTACACCGACGACACCGCAATGGCCGTCGCCATTACCGAAAGCCTCGAAGAGCACGGCGAAATCCGCCAGGAATCTTTAGCGGAAAGTTTCGGAAGAAATTTCTTGGCCGATCCTCATCGCGGCTACGGGGCCGCCATGCACTCCCTGCTTCCAGAACTGGCGAGCACGCCATCCGCCTGGGCCAAAATGGCACCAGCCCTGTTCAAGGGAAGAGGTTCTTTTGGCAACGGAGCCGCAATGCGGATCGCCCCTCTAGGCGCTTATTTCGCCGATGATCTCACCAAATTGACTAAACAAGCTGAACTCTCTGCTGTGATCACCCATAGTCATCCCGAGGGAGTTTCAGGCGCAATCGCAGTCGCCATGGCTGCCGCTTTCGCATGGCGACACAAGAGTTCGCCGATTACTCCGCGTAAGTTTCTTCAGGAGATTTGTGAGCGAACACCTGACAGCGAAGTCCGTCGCGGCCTCGTCAACGCCCTTGCCCTGCCAACCGATACGACCGTCGAAGAGGCGGTCGCCGTGCTTGGGAATGGCAGCAAAGTAAGCGCTCAGGACACAGTTCCATTTTCGGTGTGGGTGGCTGCTCACCATCTCAACGACTATGAAGATGCATTGTGGACCACAGTTAGCGGATTAGGCGACCGCGACACAACTTGCGCCATCGTGGGAGGCATCGTCGCGATGTCATCCGGCGTCGAAAGTATTCCGCCGTCCTGGATTCAAGCACGTGAGCCGATTCCGGTATGGTTTCTCTATCCCAAACCTGGCAGCAACTAGCGCGCCACCCACTCCTTCTGCCACAATAGTCGCTTCGGAGGCTCCATGGGCAAGTTCATTCTCGGCGTCATCGTCACTCTTCTCGTACTCATCCTCGGCGGACTCGGCATCGCCATGCTCGGTTTCATTCCCACCACCGCCAACGTCGCCCCATCGCACCTGGAGCAGCACCTGGCCAACACCGCAATGGACGCTTCCATGGAGCGTCACGCTCCCCACGTTGCCAATCCGCTCACGCCCAGCGACCAGAACCTGATCGACGGCATGAAGCTCTACACCATGAACTGCGCCCTCTGCCACGGCGGCCTCGACCGCAAGCCCGCGGCCCTCGCCAGGAATTTCTATCCCCCGGCTCCCAATCTCATTTCCGACCCGCCCGACGATCCCGAGTGGCACATCTTCTTCACCATCCGCACCGGCTCCCGTCTCACCGCTATGCCCGCCTGGGAAGGCGTCCTTTCCGAACCAGACATGTGGAAGCTAACCTCATTCCTGTCCCACATGGACAAACTCCCCCCCGCCGTCCAGGATTACTGGAAGAACAACATAACCGTCGCCCCACCCGCCGCCGACGAAAAAAAAGAAGAAGAGAAAAAAGAAAGCCACAAGCACTAGCGCCCGCAAGTTTTCAAGATGCTCATGTGGAGACAGCCTCCATCGGCTTTCCGTCGAACGAAGGTTGATCGGGTTTTTCTCTGATAGACCAAAGTCCATTTCAAACTGAGGCCTATGTTTGACGTGGGTGCCCCATTTCTCGCGTCTTTTGCGAGAAGTGGGGACTTCACACTAAACACCATCGCAGATTTTGGCAGTGCCTCAGTTTCAAACCGAGGCACTACAAAGCCGCGTCCGTTTCCACCACCAATCCCTCACCCGCTATAATATGAAGTTTGCGTCCGGCCCATCTTCAGACCCGTGGGCCTACGGAAGGAAATCATGCCGACTGACATCATCATGCCCCAGATGGGCGAGTCCATCGTGGAGGGCACTATTACCAAGTGGCTGAAAAAGCCCGGCGACAAAGTGCAGCGCGACGAACCGCTGTTCGAAATCTCCACCGACAAAGTAGACGCCGAAATTCCCGCCCCCGCTTCCGGCATCCTGCGCGAAATCAAGGTCGCCGAAGGCACCACGGTCGGTGTGAACACGGTAGTCGGCACCATTGCTGCAGACGGCGAATCCGCTGCAACCGCTCCCGCCAAAGCAGCGCCCGCCGCGCCTGAGAAAAAATCAGAAGAAAAACCAGAAGAGAAAAAAGAAGAAAAGAAAGCCGCCTCTGCCCCAGCGCCCGCGCCACCGGTAACCTCATCCCACAACGAAGAAGACGACGAAGCCCGCTCCTCCCCGCTGGTCCGCAAAATCGCCCGCGAGCACGGCGTCAGCCTCTCGCAAATCACCGGCTCCGGACTCGGCGGTCGCATCACCAAGCAAGACATCATGTCCTTCATCGAGCGCGAATCGCCAGCGCAGCCTGCCGCCGCGCAGTCGGCTCCAACTCCAGCGGCTGTTCAGCCAGCAGCAGCCGTCCGCCCTGCTGCAACCCCCGCTCCCGCCCCCTACCCCGGCGATCTCGTCCCCATGACGAACATGCGCAAGATCATCGCGCAGCGCATGATCGAGTCGCGCCGCACCAGCGCCCACGTCCACTGCATGTACGAAGTGGACTTCACCCGCATCGTCACCCTGCGCGCTAAACAAAAAGCCGGATTCGAGCAGCGCCACGGCGTCCGTCTCACCTTCATGCCGTTTTTCGTGCGCGCCGCCATCATCGCCCTGCAGCAGTGGCCCATCATCAACGCTTCGCTCGAAGGCGACAACATCCGCTACCACCGCGGCATCAACGTCGGCATCGCCGTCGCGCTCGACTGGGGACTCATCGTCCCCGTCCTCAAAAACGCCGGAGACCTCAACTTCCTCGGCCTGCAGCGCGGCATCACCGACCTCGGCGAACGCGCCCGCAACAAAAAACTCAAACCCGAAGACATCGAAGGCTCCACCTTCACCGTCACCAACCCCGGCCAGTTCGGCGCCGTCTTCGGCTTGCCCATCATCAACCAGCCCAACTCCGCCATCATGGGCGTCGGCGGCATCACGAAAATGCCGCTGGTCGTCACCGACAAAGAAGGCAACGACTCCATCGCCATCCGCTCCGTCGTCCATCTCACGCTCGGCTACGACCACCGCCTCATCGACGGCGCCGTCGCCGACCAGTTCATGGCCTTCGTGAAAAAAACCATGGAAACCTGGAGCGAAGAAATCGGCTAGGAACTGCAGGAACGAACGATCCTGGGTGCCCCATTTCTCGTGCGCCCTTTGCACGAGAAGTGGGGATTTCTATTTCCCCAGCACCCTACGCGGGAGGAGTGGCCGCTGCGGGCTGAGAGCTGCTTTTCGTCCACGCCGATGCATTCATACACAGCACCACCCCATCAATAATCTGCGAGATCCCGTTCTTGAACTGCTCCGGATTCACTATCTCCCGCGCCGCAACCGCATCGGACATCGCCAGAGCATTTTCCAAAAATGTCATCGCCGCATCTTTTTTCTCAGCGCCGGATTTCCCCCCGAAAAGTCCTTCAATTCCACTCACCAGCGCGGGCACAAACGCAATTCCGCGCAATAACTGCTGCAAGAAGTCCATAAATATTTCCCCCTAATGATTTTTCTCAGAGCGCAGGCGAGCTTCTACTTGAACCAATACTTATGCAGCGCGATCACCAGCCCGATCGCCGCGCTGATGGCCGCATTCACCACGCGGTTGTGCAGGCTGTTCCGCATTTCCGATTTTTCCAGCGCCTCAATCTTGTTCTCCGAAGTTTTCACCCGCCCCATCTGTCCATTACCCACCAGCGTGTCCATCTTGGTTTCGAGGCGCGCTAACTTGTCCAGCACTTCGCGCTGGAACACCTCGTCAACCATCCGCATCGCCAGTAGTTCTTTCCCCGTGAATTCCATAAACCGAGTCTCCTGATCCCAAACCCTAAAGCGGATAATCCACATGCAGCGCCGCCGAATACCGTGAATACCGCGGTGGTGAAGAACTGTCATACAACCGCAAAAAATAATTCTGACTCCGCGCCAGCCGGGGCAAGCTGAAAGTTTCCGCGCTGAACCGCCCCAGCAGATTCCGGTCATTCGACTCGCCCCATCCATAATCGTGGGCCCTAACCTCAATTCCGCAACCGCTGGGCGGCGTCATCCCCGCATCCACCGTCACAGTTGTAGAAGTCACCGCCGTGACTTGCGCGTCCGTCAGGTTTACCCGGTAATACGCGCCCACCTGCGTCGTCGCCAGCACAGGAGGCAAATCCTGCAGCGGCACCGTCGTCAAAGTCACTGCAGACTGCATCGCCAGCGGCGCCCCCAGATCATTCGCGAACTCAATCTTGTACAAACCGCGATCATCCGCCGGATCGGCGACTTGGATTTCGACCTGCCGCACAATCGCTGTGAATGCCGCGCCGCGCGAAGGCACATTCACCGCCACCGCATCTCCCGGAAAAATATCAGCCGCGGCCCCAGGCAGAAAATCGCTCCAGGTCTGGTAACTCCCCGACCACGCCACTCCGCCAGCATCTTCCAGAATCGCCAGCGCCGCGTTCTCGCAATCCGCCGCCGTGCGCGCAGCCGGTACCTTCACATCCCGCACCGCGCCGCGCGTCCCATCGTCTGAGCCATGCTGCAAGCTGGCCACGCTCGCGGCATTCTGCACTTCCGCCGCCGCCCGCCCCGACCCGCGGTAACTCACCACAATCAGTTCATTCAAAGCCGGCACGTACTGCGGATAAAAATCCACCGACGGCGAACTCGTAATCTCGCACTCCGCTCCATCCGAGAGCGACCCCACCAGTTGCGTCACATAACTTGCGCTGGGCAGCGCGGTTCGCACCTCCGCCAGCGAAATGTGCGCCACATAGGTGTAAGCAATGCTGCAATGCATGCTCGCCGCGTTCACCAATGCGTAAGTGCAGAATCCCGGGGCACTCGTAATCACCCCGTCATATAGCACAATTCCCGGCGCTATCAGCGTCGCCGGGTTCGACGGATCCACATCCTGCACCTCCAGCACAAACCGCACATCCGCCGCCACCGCTTCCCCGCCCCATCCCGCCCCAGCCGGATGCAGCGACGAATGGTAAGTCTGCTGCGACCGGTAAACTTCCATCGAATAAAAATACGTAGTCAGAATGTATCGATGCCCCGCAGTAGTCGCGATCACTGCCCCCGTAAGCGCTCCCTGAATCAATGCCTGGATGTTCACTCCCGCGCCCGACGACGTAACCTGGAATCCCGCCAGGCAGTTCGCCACCGAAACGGCTCCCGTGTAAAGCCCGCCCAGCACGCCTTGCGAAGCACCCGTGAAGCTGATGTCTCCATGCTGCAACTCCAGCGCTCCGCCAAGTTCAACTTGTTCAATGAAGCTCACGGTGGTCTGCCCATCCACCCCAGTTCCCCCCGCGACCTGCAAAGTTTGTGCCGCCACCGAAATCGCCGACGACGGATCATTCACGACCCACGTTGTCGGATCGAGCGAAGCCCCCGCAAACTCTTCATCGATCAGCGCATATGAGCTCTGCGCAAACGGCTTCTGCGAGAGATAAAAATCCAGGCTTAGACCATCGCCAACCAGATAATCGCGCACATAATCCTGTGGCTCGTCGAGTCCAATCACCTGCACCTGGTTCATCAGCAGGTTCGGGCTGACCAACTCCAATCCACCAGGCGAAAAATTTGGATCGCTCTCGTTGAGCGCATAGGTCGCCGCACCCACTCCCGCCAGCTCCAGCGCCCCGTTCATCGCCCGGTAGCTCGCCCGCGCCGCCACCGCAATCTCGCCCGCGTGATAAGAAAACTTCTCCTGCGGATTCACCGCGTACGACGCCAGCGTGTCCACATCCGCAACGGCGCTGGTATCAAATTCTCCCGGAAGCAAATCCTGCGCCAGTTGCCGCAGCGCCGCCCCAGCGGCCCGCTCCACAAACGGCGCCCGGTTCGGCAGCGCCTTCTGATCAAGCAAAACTTCATCGCTCTCCGCCACCAGCCCGTACCGATACACCGGCGCCTGCTGCCCCCACCCCAAATATTCGCATTGCGGAGCCTGCGTCAGATATCCCGTGAACACGTAACTTCCATTCGCCTTCGCCAAAATCACCCGCGCCCCAATTGCCGGCACCACAAAACTCGGCGAGTTCGCCACCAGCG
Organism: uncultured Acidobacteriaceae bacterium; assembly: GCA_963719575.1. Taxonomy (GTDB): domain Bacteria; phylum Acidobacteriota; class Terriglobia; order Terriglobales; family Acidobacteriaceae; genus Sulfotelmatobacter. The sequence continues at coordinate 203,930 of CAVRCN010000007.1, read as the reverse complement.
TCAACTGAACTGTCGCGGCCTTGTTCAGCTTCCGGACGACCTTAGGCGCAACCGTACCGTCCAATGCCGCGGTATAATCTTCCGCGCCCGCCCCCTGCAAATTGTCAATCGTAAGTTTCATAGCGTAATCGTTCTTCGGAAAGAAGCTTGACCCTGTAAACTTGCAAGCCTTAGCTGACCCCTAATCTCTGACCACTGGCCCCTGCTCCTCAATAAACCGCCGCCTGCGCCGCCGGAAAATAACTCCGGTAGCACACCACGGTCTGCCCATCATTCGGATCCGTCGACGGCAACGCCAGAAACGCCGCCCGCAACGAAATCGCAGACAGCGGTTTCTTAATCCCCGCAAACTCTTCCCGAACAAACCCACTCCCAACCCCAGCTTTCGAGAATCCCGAACTTTTCGCCCCGCCCCCAGGATTCGGACTCAACCGCGGATAATAAAAACAAACTCTCCCGCCAGTTTCCTGTTCCGCCACGAACAACGCCGACCACTCCTGAAAAAACGATCCGCCTTCGCGATCCACAAACGCCACCACCGTTTGCGCCGAAGCTCCCGTGGCCGGCGCCCCCGCCAGCAGCGGCTGCGCGAGCACCACCGCCGTCGCGGTCACTTCCACGACTCGCCCCACGTTGAACGTCACCCGCCGCACATAGTTCACGTCATTGTTCACCGCTGCGGGATCACTCACATACGCCCCCGCGATCCCCGATCCCACATATCCGGTTTGCTGCGCGTAATCCAAATCCACCGCGATCAAGCTTCCTACCGCAAAGCTGCTCACCGCGCCGGTTCCGAATACCACTTCACTCGCCGTCGATCCCGCCAGCACCGCCACTCCCGGCAACGGAGTTCCGCCCGAAGGCGCCGCAGTTGCGCTTCCCACCGGCGCCAGCACGTTCATATGTTCCGATCCGCACGCCAGCGCCATTTGCAACTTGCCCCACTCCCGAAAATCAAATTCCACCCGCGCCTCCAGCGGACCGCGAAATTGCGCCGCCGGCAACTCTCCGCTCCCCGACCGCACCACATCCGTCGGCGTGTCATAGAAGCGTTCGAAATTGTCGATCCATCCCAGGTCAAGCCACGGTGCCGGCGGAGAATCCAGCGCGAACGCCCCATACACTCCCGGATCAAATATCGTCGGCGTCTCAGTGGTCCGGTTCACCGGCGCGAAATAGACGCGCATCTGCCGCGACACCGGAACCATCGCCGCTCGTAACGGAGAAGTGCTCATAGCAGCGTCACCTCCGAGAAGAAATAAACTGTCAGCAGCGCCCTGCGCGCCACTCGCCCGTCCTGGTAGTCCTGCGTGTAAAACAAACGCTTGGCAGACTTCCCCGTCTGGTAAGCGGCCGTGTCATCTTCCACACCGCCGGTAAGCGCTTCATCAAACGCTGGCTGGCTCCAGAAGATGCCGGTACCCAAATCCGCGCTCGGAGATTGCGTGTAATCGGTTTTCTCCGTGTTCGGCGGCTGGCAGATTCCCAGCAATTCGTCATCGAGTTGCCCCAGCAGCCGTCCGCGATCCACCATGCTCGCGACCGTTCCCAGCGTGAAGTACGAAATCACGCATGCCAGGCTCATCAACGCGGAGTTGCCGGCGTGACCATCCAGCACGTTGGCCGCTCCCCACTCCAGATAAAATGTGTTCGGTTGCGGGTCCGCGGCCGCTGGCAGAAGATTCTCCACCACCAGAATCGCCGGAACCGTCGCCCCATTGAGCGTCACCGTGCGTGCCGGATTCAGCGCCGCCAGCCGCTGTTGCAGCGCCATAAAAAAACTATCTTTCGCAAATTGCATAAGTCAGATCTCAGCTTTCAGCCCTCAGCTATCAGCTCAAACGCGCCCTGCAGAAATTGAAAATACAAATCAGCAAACCAGCAGCCATGTTCGCCACCGCCCAGGCTGACGGCTGATAGCTGACAGCTATTCCACCGCTGTCACCACGTAGAAATACGCCGTTCCCGCAAAATTCTCCGTCGTCACCATCTCGATGTGAAACAAGTCCGTGTCGTACATCAGCCCCAACGCCGCATCGAACAGTTCTTCCGCCGTCCCCATTCCCAGCGACGGCAACTGATCGGCGATCACAGCCGCCGGCAGCGTGAACTCAATTCGCCGCCGCGGACCAAGATTTCCCGTAGTCAGATTTCTGGTCACCACCGGTGACACAATCACTTCCTGCGTTCCCGGATCCACCAGCCCCAACTGTCCCGCGGCGTCGCTCGCCGTCGCCGTCGCGGGCAGCACAATGCTCACCTGATCTCCGCCCAACGCCTGCAACATCGCATTCGCCGCCCGCACCAGCGCAGCCCCACAAATTCCGCCTCCCATAATTCCTCCCTCGCAGAGTTTCAGCTACGCGCCCTTCATCGACACATACGGAGCCAGCAAGCTGGCCACCGTCTGGTCCACCAGCGTGTCGCCGAAATAATCCATGCGCATCCGGTCAAGCTGGCCCGACTTCACGTTCAACGCCGGAGTTGCCTGCGCGTTTTTCACAATTTGCGCGCACGCCACCTGCACCGGCGTCGGAATCGTGCTCCATCCCGCGTTGTAAACCACATCCACTTCGTTGAAAAATAATCCCAGCGCATTCACCGGAAACGTAAGCTCGCCGCTGTCCGCCCAGATATCGATGGTGGTCGGATCAATCGTCGTCCACATTCCCGGCAACGCGAACACCAGGGCAAACTCCAGGCTCAACTCCGGAAACGGCCACTCGCCCCTTCGCGGCATTCCATAACGCCCCTGCAGCGTCACAATCGGAGTCGTCGCCGGCGCCACGGTCACCAGGGGCAAATAGCTGACCCGCACTATGTTCATCTCCGGAGGCAGCTTCAGCCGCTCTTCGTACTGATTCACTCCCAGCGTCACTCGCCGGCAGTGCGCGTCAATCACAGCCGACGCCGCCGTGATCCACGATGGATCAGTCGCCGGATCCAGCCCATACGTTATGTAGTCGGTCGTAGCCAGATAATTCATGATGAGTTCTAGTCCTCGGCTTTCAGTTCAGTTCTCAGTTCTCGGTTCTCAGTAATGAGTTCTGGTAATCAACGATCAGCCCTCAGTTCTCAGTCCGTTTCTCAACGCTGCCCGAAAAGGCCGCGCTGAGAACCGAGAGCTGAGAACTGAGAACTGCTCTCCTAGTCCGTCACCTTCACTTCGTAGTGCGCAAAGTTCGCCCCCTTCACCACCGGAGCGCCGAACTTCACCACCACTTGCTGCTGCGACAACGCGCCCGGCAGCCCCAGCCTGAACACTCGCGGATTCGGATCGGTCAGCCAGTGATACTCGATCAAGTCCTCGGTCACGATATATGCCGGCAACACCGCTCCAGAACCGATCGTCCCCGTGTACCCCAGCGCCCATTCCGGAATCAGCGGCAGATCGCCTGCCTGAGTCGAGAGTGCTTTCACCCGGAAACCGCCTGTGATCTCAACCGTGTTCAACACGACGTTGAAGGACGACTTCATCTCCTGGTCGATCAGATCAAGCAGCATCGGGTTGGCGTAAATCGCCGTCGGCCTCACCTGGTACGACGAATTCGATACCATTTGGGCGACCGCGGTCCTGAAGGTTTGCACGATGTTGCCCGTGGTCTTCGCGACCGTCACTGTGTTGCCCCCCGCCTCGATCTGCCCGATCGCTCCGAAATACTGCGTCGTCGTCGGCGCGCTCAGCGATGTGTCCGTGCCGTTCCACAGCGCCACATCGTGAGTTCGCAACAGTCCGTCCACAGCGTCGGCCAGATCCTTCGCCTGCAAATACGCGAACTGGCTTTGCTGCGCCGTTACTTCCAGATCGAACAGGTTGTAGTTGATCTGCGACACCAGCGCCTTCAGCGGCACCGCCAGTTCCACCCGCGTCGGCGCCTGCACCGTCGGCACAATGTTGCGAGGGTCCATGAACCCTTGCGCCGCCGTCGGAGCCGCAATGGCCGTCTCCTCAAAGAATCGCGATGGATGCCCCGTCGCCGGCACCTGCTTGATCCTTTGCCCGAACACGCCCCTCCGCCGCACAATGTCGAAAATTTCCGTCTGGTACCGTTCCACTTCAATGGCGCCAGGCCCAATAAAATCCGCTGCCGCAAATAAATCTACAAATTGTCCTTTCATGTGTTCTCCTCGTCGTTGATTTTTCTTGCAATGCTTTCCCGCAATGCTTTTCGCAAATGAAAGTTGATTCCGATGCCGCCCTGCTCAACAATCGCACCCAACAAAAAAGGCACGACGAAGTCGTGCCCTGCTTTGCCGAAGCCCGCAAGCCGAAGCCCGAAGCCCGCTACTCGATCATCCCGGCCCGCGCCAACTCCGCCTTCACCGCAATCCGCTGCTCCACGCTCAAGCTCTGCAGCGTTTTGTCCAGCATCCCTCGGTCCAGCTTCTCGCTGCCCGCTTCACAGCTCTTGGCCAGAATTGCCGAAACCGTGGAAGGCAGCGTCTTCCGTGCCATCCGCGCCGCCTGCGCCTTCAGATCGGCGTTCGACTTCTCCAGTTCCGCAACTCGTTCCGTCAGCTGCCGGTTCCCTTCCGCGCTTTGCGGTTCGTAGAGCGGACGTTCGTCCACCGCCGCTACAATCCGGTCCACCTTGTTGCTTAGCGCTTCCTGCTGCTGCTCCATCTTCCCCAGCACACGATCCAGCGCCTCGGCCGCACTCGCCAGCCGTTCTGCTGTCGCCATCCACTGCTGCATCACTTCTTCGTTCATGCTTTCTCCTTCCCGGTGATTTCACCGGCTGACTTGATTGCTCAACTTTCTAACTGCCCAGCTCAATCCACGTATCCTGGTAAGCCGCCTTGTCGCGGCGCAGAATCGCCGCACCCGTAAAAATCACTTTCGTCAACATCCACACCCGGGCCCGCGCATTCACCAGCTCCACTCCGGTCACCTCGTAAGACATTCCCAACTCGGCGTCTTCCGCATGCAAGCTTTCCGCCGGTAACGCACTCTGCACCTGCTCATCCTCTTCTTCGTGCTCTCGCGATCCTCCCCGCAGAGCGATCGTCAAACGCAGCAACCGGTTCGCCAAGCCCGAGAGCGATCCTAGGTTATGCGGTGACGGGCACTCTTGCCCCTCAGAGCCGAGCGCAGCTCGGCAGTGCCCTCCGCCCCGTGCATCCACCATCCCAAAAATGTTCCCAGTGCGAACGGTTCCAGCTCGCACAGTCGCTGCTTGAACGGTCTTTGGAAGCAAGACGCTCGCCGTCTTCGCCCGCCCCTCGCGCCGTCCCGACGCCGCGATCTTCTTCACCACCTCCGGAAAGTCCCGCGCAAACAAATACCCGCCAATTTCCAGCGTGTGCCCCACCACCTCCGCCTGCGTGATCACGCCCACCTTGCGCTGCACATCGTGCCGGTCATACGACGGCGCATAATCAAGCGCCATCCCCAGCAGCGACGGCAATGCAGCTTCGGCAGCAGCCCGGGTCAGCACCACCTGGTGTCCCCGCGCCCCCGACGGAGACCGCTGTGATGGAACATCGACAAGCGTCAATACACCACAAAACGCTTCCCGGTTCGGATGCCCCACCACCTCCGGCATCGCAATCGCCATACTCTCCAGTTCGATAGTCATGTTCCTCACTTCCATCCTTAATGCCCTGTCATCCTGAGCGAAGCAGGGCGAGCCGCGAAGCGACTCGCCCTGCGTAGTCGAAGGACCCCTGCACTCCCCGCGTCTATCCCGTCAGTCTCAGGGAGTTCTCTGTCGTCACTCGCGAGTTCCCCATTCTTGGCTCGCCGCCCTTTGGTGAGACTGGAGTGGGATTCCGGCGAAGCCCCACATCCGAGAGCCCGCGCTCACTCCCCCGCCGCGGGCAGCTCCGGCAACCCGCGCATCCGCCTCACCTCATTCACCGTCAGCACGCCCGTCTGCAGCAATATCTGCTGAATCTGCGCCTCCTCCAGCGGATCAGTCGTCTCCACATCGGCAAACACAAATTCCAGGTCCGTCCATCCCAGCTTTTTCGCAATCGCATCCCGCGTCAGATACTCAGCCAGCAACCGCGCCGTCGGCACAATCGCCTGCCGGAACGCCAGGTCGTTGTATTCCTCCGCGGTCGAGCGGTTCACGTCCGCCTCCACTCCCAAATAAAACGGAGGCAGGTCGAAAGCATCGGCGATAATGCGCAACAGAAATTCCTGCCACTGCAACCGCAAGTCAGCATCAGTGCCGCCACCAAACCGCAAAACTTCCGGCTTGCTCTCCACCGACAAAATCGGAACGCGTCCCGTTCCCTCAATCTCGTCCTGCCACCAGCGGATCAGCCGCTCGTGATGTTCCGGCGTCAAATCCTGCAGCCACAGCGCGTACTGCACCACCGTGTTCGAAGCCAGGCGCGACGCGTAACGATGCGCGCCTAAAAACGAATTGATCGTCTCGAACGCAACTTCCAGCCGCCCCAATCCAAACGGCGTGTGCGTCCGCGGATTCAGCCGGATATAAATCAACTCATCGTCATCCAGCTTGATCTGCGAATTCACTCCCGACTGATCGTTCACCTGCAGGTACCGCTGCCCGCTCGGCGATCCATCCCAATCGATATTCATCCGGATCGACGCCCCATCCACCGGCCACAGCACCAGCGGCCGCGCTGAATCTCCAGTAGCCTGCACTTCGATCGCTCCGTACCCGCCCACGATCACGTCTTCGAGCACCTGCTCCGCGAACGACCGGAACGAATCGTCGGGATTCGGCGCCTCAAAGTTGTCCGTGAGAATTCGCACGCGCTCCGCGCCGTCGGGCAACGCCTCGAGCGCGTGCCCCTGCCGCGGCTGCACCCGCCAGCGCATGCCCGCGATGCGGTCCTTAATGCAGTTGATCGCCCGCCGCGCCACCGGCGTCTCCGAAAACCGCCGCAAGTTATACGGCGACGGTTTCGGCATCGCGTCATTGAGAGGACTATAAGAGTTGAAGATCGAAGGCAGCGCCGAAGTCCGCCGCCTCTTCGCCAGCCGCTCGTCCGATATTCCCGCCGGCAACCCAGCGAACAAGCCCGCCCGCAGCGAATTAAAAGACACTCCTGCCATCCGGCGCATCGCGCCGCGCAACGTCTCAGTAATTTTCATGATGTTCTTTCTCTTATGAAACGAATGTGGCCTGTCTATCCGGCATCGATTGTGTAGCGCGGGCACTCTTGCCCGCGACTCTATCCATCAGCAACAAACCCGCCCAATAAAAAAGCCCCGCCATGGCGGAGCTCATTCCAAACTCGAGCCTCAAACTACACGTCGGACAAAATCACGCTTTTCATCCTGAGTGAAGCGAAGGACTTCCTCATCATTGCATGCTCAGTGAATAACTGCCATCGTCCAAACAAACACTAGCCAGGCCGCGGCCGGTATCAGTAAACCACGGCCCTTGCCTTTGCCCACCAACCCGAAGATCCCGGCCAAAACGGACACTGGCCAGTTGAACTTCCCCCAGGCCAACGCCAAAAGGTACTCGTTCCAGTATCCGATTCGTTTCTTTTCCAGGTACCACACCAGGCCGACATAGCAGGCACTGGAAATCGATGCCGCTCCCAGGCCTGCTGCAATCGCATATTGGCGATTTCCGCGCGGCACTGTGATTCCCGATCGTCCGCACCATTTCGTCCAACCCGCGATCACGAGTACAGGCGGAATCAAGACAATCAGCGTCCGAACCATTGCAACCACCGTGTCTCTCACGCCCGTAACTCCACTCTCGCCACTTCCGCAATCCCCGCGATCTCCCTGGTCGTCGCCACCATGATCCCGCTCTCCTCCATCATCTCCAGCGCAAACCCAATCTCACTCCTGGTCCGGTCCAACTCCGCCTCAACCACCGCCGTCAGCAGGGGCGTGGTCGCCGTCAGCTGTGCCATCATCGGCACAATCTTTGGATACCGCGCCGCCAGCATCACCGCAGAATCCACGCTCGCCCGCATCGACACCGCATGAAACAACTTAATCTCGCTTCCGTATCGATACCCGAAGTCAAACTCAAACGGATCACCGGGCTTCGTGTAGGGCTCCGCAGGAACCGCATTCAACAGCGCCAGGACTCCGGCCTTCTCAAACTCATCCCGCATCGTTACCAGAATCTTCTGCCGCCCCGCCGGCTCTCGGGTACGGTGCACCTTGGCAGTCTCCAGAAAAATCCTCGCCACATCCTCGATCTCGCTAACCGCCGTCCGTTCCGTCAACACCGGCACAACTGGAGAAAGCTGAACTACACCCGAAAACGAATCCTCCATCTTTCTCAACAAAGTCAGCTCATCTCTCTTCCGCCCGATCTCCTGCCGAATCTCTTTCTGCAGAGCCGAAAGCACATCCAGATCCGCCTGGGGATCAAGACACAATACTCTCCCCCAATCGCGAGTGAACCGCACATCAATCAACTGCGCCCCGTCCGGCCCATTCTCAATCGCCATCAACCCGAAATTCACGAACTCTCCCTTCACCGCGTCCGGCACATACCGCAGCAGGAAAAATTCGAGTTGTCTCTTCTCAGCCATCCGTCAAGAATCAGCGGGTGGGGATTTTGACATCCCTTTCACCGTCGTGACGCCTCCGTAATGAAAACTAATGCTCCACCCAATGCGGAAACGGCCTCCTCGGCGACATTCGAAACGCCTCAATGAGTTCGCGTACCAGAACTCGCCGCTCGATCAGAGTCTTAATAAGTTTCTCCAACTCGTCAGAGTCGCTCTCATACCATTCCGGAGGAATCGCGTTCACAATATCCCACAACGCATCGCCTTCCATCGTCTCGATCCGCGAAAGCCACGGCTCAAACGATTCCCATCCCCGCACATCCTCATACACTTCGTTACGCGCATACACCCCGCGCAGCGGATAATCCGGAAACGTCCACTCCCCCGCGTTAAAGCAATATCCTTGATCAATGAACGACGCCGTGTACAAACGCTCGCGCGACTTCCGCCAAAACGCTGCCTGCCGCCCGTTGGCGTTGCCCGTCCACTTGTCCACCACGAGCATGCCGGCAAAGTCCTGGCGGTTTCGCACCCGGTCCAGCATTTCCACCGGAAGATAATCCAGCACCTGCCCTTCCAGCGGACTTACCACGTATCGCGACCCGAATTGTAGTCCCGCCTGGCACCGGATCGTGTTATGCGCCAGCTGAATATGCAGCTCCGGCGTGTGCTCCACCAGCCAGTCTTCCACTTCCACCACTTCAGTCGCAGGCACCGGCAGCCCCGCGCGTTCAGCCAGCCGCGTAGCCAGCATCTCGTTGGCCAGCACCCGCAGATGCTGCGGATTATTGCGAAACTTCACCACATAAAAGTTTCCATCCGAGCAGCGCATCAAATGTCCCTGCGCCCCGCCCCGCATCCTTCTCACGTGTTGGACCGCGTAAACCGGCAAGTTGTTTTCTAAAAATCCAAAGTGTGGGGACGGGCACTCTTGCCCGCCCATCGAGCGCAGCTCGATTTCCGAGACTAGCCCGCACCACAAGGCCGGACATCATACCCCAACTCCCGCCCCAAAGTATGTGACGCCCAACCCAGACGCAGCCGAAGCCCGAAAGCCGCAGCCCGAGCCCGCCCTCACCCCACCACCAAACTCGCCATCCCCATCGCTCCGCGCCGCGCGATGCGCCCGGCATCTTCCCGCCGCACCGCCAGCGCAACCGCCATCGCCATCACGCAATCGTCATGCGCGCCATCCGCGGCCGCGCCGTTTCCATCTTCATGCCGCACAAAAGTTCGCAACTCTCCCAGCAGCCGCGGACTATGAAATAGTTCCGGCTTCGCCATCAACACCGCCGCCAGATTCTCAATCATCGCCGGACGGCTCGCCGCCGAAGTCAGCCAGCCGTCCTGCCCGCCCTGCTCGAAAATATTTTCGTAATGCAGTTCCTTGAGATGCGCCAGCACGCCGTACCCATGATTGTTCCGCTCCACCGCCAGCAGCGCCGATTCGTACTTGCGCCCGAGCGCGGCCACCCTGCGCGCCAACTCAAACGGCGGAAAGTGCCCGTGCAGCTCCGCGCATTGCAATCCCAAGCTCCGCTCAATCACCTGCGCGCACGTGTAGTCTCCGTCCGACCCACCGCCTGCGGTATCCACACCGATGATGTAGCGTCTCCCGAGCGTCGGCGGAAACCAGGTCAGCATGCGCCCGTTATCCTCCGACTCGAAGGGCTGGTCCGAACGCGCGGACGCCTGCTCCACCGCCTCCAGATCAAACACGCACTCGCCCGACGCCAGAAAACACGCCACCGGATCTTCCGCGAATTCCTGCGCAGCCAGGCGCCGCAAGTCTTTCCACCGCATGCGCCGCCACGCGATCTGCGCTTCCCTCAACCCGTGTTTCGCCACCAACTCCATTTCTTCCGGAGTGGGCGCCTGCGGCAACCACTTCTCTTCCTGATATTGCGGCTCGAACCACCAGGGAAAAAAATGCTGCGTGTATCCGGTCTCTCCAGCCTTTTGCCACTCTTCGTAAAACACGCCGCTCGCACCGTTCGCGGTCGATTCCAAAACAATTTCGCCGTCGGGAACCACCGCCGCGCGCAGCGAAGCCAGCGTTTCCAAACCGTTGCGGGGCCAGCGGGAGACCTCCGAGCAATGCAAATTATGGATGGTCATCCCGCGCCCCGCATTGTCGTCCGCCGTTTCCACGCGATACTCGCTGTCCAGCTTGGGAAACACAATCTGGCGAACGTTGGCGCGCGACCGAACCAGCGCGCCCTCCTGCATCCCTTTGGGCAGTTTTTCCCAGAAGCGATGCACCACCCGGAAAATCGCCTGCGCCGATTCTTCGTTATGCGCCACCTGCACCGTCAGCGTCCCCGGCCGCGTGATGGTCTGAATAAAATAGCGCGCGGCCACATACGTCGTGATCCCCAACTGCCGCGCCTTCAGCACAATATTCCGCCGCGTGCACTTTCGCGAATATTCCTGCTGCGCCCGATTCAAATGCAGGCAGGTCAGGTTGCCCTTCTTCGGCCGGATCTTCAACAACTTCCCGATCAACCAATCCCGTACGGTGTCCTCGCCCAGCTTGTTGTCGAGCACCATTCCGAGTTGTCGCAACAAATAAAGATCGCTTGTCAAAATGTTTTCCTCTTACAAATTGTCACCCCGACCGGAGCTTCTTATTCCCGAAGGGAATAAGAAGCGCAGTGGAGGGACCCTGTTTTTTTCTGGAGCGCTGCACCGCTCCTAGCTCCCCGTCTCCGTCGCATCTTCGTTCCGCATCCGCCCATACTGACGAATCCCATCCCGCAGCATCGTGCTTCGCTCCGTCAGCTGAAATAATCCCTGCCAGTCCCGCTTCAAATCAATTTGCGGATCGTATCCCGTTTGCGTCAGCAACCTCCACCGCTGGTCGTACACGCGATTTCGTTTCGTCCCGTGAAAGAAATGATTTACCAGGCCCGGCACGTAACCCACATTCCTGCGAATATGTTTCTCCGCGTTCTTCTGCCACTCGCGGCACATGCGGATATACGCCGGCGAATATCCCGAGCACAGCGACCGCTCTACCTGCCCCACCAGCGCGGACGCCATGTGCCAGTCTCCCGAACCGAGAATGGCCCAATCCATCAGCATGCCCACGCTGTCGAGAGCGCTCCGCTTCGCCGCCCACGCAAATCCCGGATGCCAGAACTGCCCGCTCCCCACGCTGTAATATCCATACGCCGTCCGCGGCATGCCGAAGTGTGCGTCGTGCGGGCTCGGCCGGTCCGCCACCCACTTGTAAAGAAATCCCGGCGTCGTCCGCAGCGGTTCATACTCCGGACCCACATCCTGGGCGTGGCTGAACATCTGCACCACGTCGTAGTGCTGCAGCTGCTGCAGAGTTTCCTGTGCCCAGTCCGGCCGTGCGAATTTCACGTCGGCGTCCACCCAAGCCACATACTTCGCGTCCGCCGGCAGTCGCTGCATCAGCAGATTCAGCGCATTTTCCTTGTGCCAGATTTCGCTCGTGGTCCGCAGCTGCAGGTGCCGCGGATCGTCTGGCCGCGTCACCTCAAAGTGCCGCTCGCCGAAAGCCACCTCGGCCGTATGCAGAATCGCTCCCGCCGCCTCGCACTCCCGCTCGAACATCCAGTAGTTCCAGTAGCGCGACCGCCACCGCTGCGGATTCTCCAGCATGGTCAGCACATGCAACCGGTCCGGAAACACATGCACGCCCGGCTTCGCCTGCGATGGATGATCAATGCATTTCACGCACGCGCAATGCACGTGATGTTGCAATCTCCAGTCGCTCGCGGAAGTTTCGGCGGGCACATCACTTTCCTCGGAATGCGAAACGAGCTCTCTACTGTCCAAACCTCGCCTCCCCAATGGCCTTGCCCAGGCTGCTCCAAAAGCCCGGACCATGCAGCTTGCACTTCGCCGCGGCAGCGTCAAGCGTTGCGTTGCCTGTCTTCGCCGTCATGATCGCGTTATAAGACGTTCGAAACTGGCTCGCCGAGAGCGGCGGTTTCACTTTTGTTGTTTTCGCTTTCGCGCTCGCCCGCGCCAGCGAAGTGCTGGAAGTGACGATGGGCTGCACTATGGGTATGATCGCCTCCAGCGATTGCACTTCCGCCAGGATCAACCCAATCACAGCCGTAACCTTGGCCTGCGTGGCCGCGTCCGTAATATGCAGCGCCGGCAGCAGCGCGCTCAAGTTCGTTTGCACCGTCGCGATCGCCGTCTGGATCTGCCTCAGCAACGAAGCCTGCGTCGCGGCGTCCGTTGCCTGCTGATATTGCGTGATCAGCGTATTGATCAACTGCAAATCGGTCTGCGCCTGCGTGCTGGCGCTCTGCGTCACTTGCAAGTCCTGCGTCGAGACGCCCTTGCCGTCCAGGGCTTCGATCAGCGTCAGCAGGTTCGAGGCCGCCGGAATCAGCGCCGTCACAATTTCTTCCGCCTCTGTGATCCACGCCGTCGAACACGCGGTCAGAATCATCGTCGCGCACAGTACCAGCGCAGCGAGCGCGCGCCCAACGTTCAGTTTTTTACTCTGCATAATGTTTCCTCCATTTCGTTTCCGTCGAAAAAAGCAATTGTCATCCCGAGCGAAGCGAGAGCCTGCCCTGAGCGAAGTCGAAGGGGACCCCTTGCACGTCCGCGCCACCACCGGCTTCGCAGGGAGTTTCAACATCGGCTTCGATCTTTGTTTCCGCGCCCGACTCGACAGAGCACACTTCCGCGTCCCCGGCCAAAACCACGAAGCCGGCCCCGCGCTTAATTGTTGCGATTGATCGAGCGAGCCCTACGGACTGCTCAGCTTCACCACGAACACATCATTGCGGCACGCCGTCGAACTGTTCGGCGAATTCGTACAAGTTCCGTTCGCTCCGCCCTCGGTGCCCAGTGTTCCTTGCCAGTCCGAAGTGAACGCGTAAAAGCGCCCGTCCTGCGACACTCCGCCAATGGCATACTGCGAATCGAAACTCCAGTTCAACCCAGTCGTATACGTATGCGCGAAGCGGTAGACCGTCCCTGTCACCGTCGAGATTCCAAGAATTTCATTCACCCACGCACAGTTGTAAGATCCCGGCGTCTGCGCGTTCGCCAGGTCCGCCGCCGTACTCGTAAAGAAAGGATAGCTGTCCAGCACATCCACGTTCGACCAGTTCTGATGCTGATCGGTTTGCACATCCGTGCACGCGTTAACTCCGCTGGTCGGGGGAAGCGTGGCAATCACCGCGTTCCCCGGATTATTGTTTCCATAAAGCCGGATGTCCTGCTGCCAGAACGGAGAGTAGTTCGCGTTCACCAGATGGCTCATGCCCTCCGTCCAGTGCCCGCCGCATTTCCCTCCCTGCGTGCAGGAAGGATAAAGATTCGTCGTTCCGATCTGCCACAGGTAGGGCAACTGCGAAATGCAGTTGTCGATCGTCCCGCCGCTGCCCGTGGCATTCGCGCCCGTCTCCGCCCACTGCACCGTGTTCGTTCCCGCATTCACGGAAGTTAGCGGAATGTCGTTTTGATCGAACGAGCTCGGCGTGACCGTATTCACGTCGATCATGCTGCCCACCGACAACCCCGTCGTACTGCTCAACACCGCCGTCACTACATCCGTAGTCAGCGAAATCGACGTAATGCTCGGATGCACCAGGCACTGCTGTTGCGCCACCATCGCCCACTGCCCGTCTTTCGAAATTTTCACGTTGTGCACGTAGAAGCGATCCGGAATCCCAACCGTCCCCGTAGTTCCCCAATCCCCGGTCACTGTGCCCGTGATCGTGTTCAGGTAACTGCATCCGCTGCCCACTTTGTAAGCCACCACGTCATTGCCGGTTCCCTGGCCGCCCGCATTCGATTCGCCGCTCACGAAAACCTGATCCGCGGGATACTTGCTCGTCTCTCCGAAACTGGCCCACGTCGAGACATAGCCTGATACCAGGCAGTTCGGGCTGCTGGTAAAGTCGTAGACCGTAGTCGCCGCCGGAGGACTGCCGCCCGTGTTGTATCCCGCGAAATCGTACTTCTGCAGTTGCGTCCCCGTCATCGTATACAACACCGTCGGACTGCTGTAACTCCACGCCGACCCTCCACCCGCAATCCAAAATCCGCCCTGCGCGGCGTAAGTCGCATTCGTAGGATAAAGACGCGAAGCCACCATGGTCGCCGGATTGAACGCCATCGGGTACATTCTCGAACCCTCATTCTCCAGCGTCAGCAGCGTCGAATTCGTATTCCACAACGTCAAATCCCCGGACCCGCTCGACGTGGTGTCGAGTGAAAAATTTGCCTTGGTCGGGTCCAGCGTCGAATCCGTGATCCGGCAGATCGGCAACCCAAAGTCCGCCGGCGTCACGCAAGTCCCCGCTCCAACCAGTCCGCCCATGTTCGGTGTCGGCGTCACTGGCTGCACAATGCTCACGTCCGTCCGCGCCGCGCTGTAATTCGGAGCCGACCCTTCGCCCGTCGTGGAGTGCGACCCGCCCGCCACGCCGCCATAGAACGAATACCCCGCGAATACATGTGCCCCAATTTCCCACCCGATCCCATAGGAATTCTGATTCACTCCGTTAATATCGAGCGCATACGCCGTGCCCAGATTTGCTCCCTTATCCACCACCGGAGAATTCAATGTCGGCCGGAAATCCAGCGCCGTGCTCGCCGTCTGAGATTTGTAGTAAGTGTCTCCGTCGGTCCCGGCGTAGATCGTTCCGCCGAGCAACAAGTTCACCAGGTCCGTGTTCTTCAGGATGGTCGCGCCGCTCGCCTTGAAGTCGGCAATCAGATTTGTGACTTCGGTCGCGCTCAGCTCGCCCATCAGGGTCGTCGCATTCCAGTGCCAGAAAATTCCCCACGGCACTCCCCACACTTGCTGTTTCCAAACCAGCGCCTGAATTTTCTGATTCAATGCCGCCGGCGCAAGTCCCTGCCAGGTCGGGTTCACGCCGAAGCTCGTGATGTTCTGCACGTCGAACCCGCTCGCGTACGTGTCCTTCACTCCCAGATCTTCTTTCAGTGCTCCGCGCGCGCCCACATAAGGCACGCCAGCCGTGATCCCCTGCATCGTCGGCGTCT
The DNA here is from genome assembly GCA_963719575.1 of uncultured Acidobacteriaceae bacterium. Taxonomy (GTDB): domain Bacteria; phylum Acidobacteriota; class Terriglobia; order Terriglobales; family Acidobacteriaceae; genus Sulfotelmatobacter. The sequence goes on along the minus strand of CAVRCN010000007.1, from coordinate 188,453 downwards.
CGTACCCTCCGGGATACACATACACCGGACTCGATGGCAGCCCCGTCAGGTTCGTCGTCATCCAATTCCGCGACAGCGTAATCTCATCCGTGGTCAGCCGCGTCACATCGAGCTGCATGGAATAAATGCTGCTCTTCACGTTCTGCCCACTGACGTCCGCCAAATCCTGAGACAGCAGCGCCGCTTCCGTGTACGCCGAACACCCCGTCCCATAAGGCCCTTGGCAGGGCGTCGCTTCGGTCGCGGTAAATTTTCCCGTAGCCACCAGCGCCTCGCGCAAGGCCTGTATGGTTTGGAGGGCTCCCACCTGTCCCCGCGCCAGGTTATAACTCACACCGTCGGCGGCCCCGGTCACCGTAATCACCAGCGTCTGGCCGCTGATGCTCAACGTCGCCGCCGTCCCGCTGCCGGTGTATTGAATGTCCAGCGCATCCGTATTCGTGTAATAGGTATGAGATATCGAATGCGACGTCACATCCCGCCCCTCATTGATCCATCCCTGAAATTCGGAGATCAAAGTCTGCGCCAACGGATACCCCACCGTAATCGCCGCCCCTACCGGAACTCCCGCCGCATCCGCAATCGGCACCACCGTGCCGTGGTAATACGTATCCGCTCCCGGCGTCATTCCCGCATCATCCACCGTCAACGTCACCCACGCCGGATATCTTTGCCACACCTGCACCACCGGCGCAGTATCCGCCGCAACGTTCCCCGCTCCCGCCGTCGGCCCCAGCGCATACTGTGCCCCTTCCACATCCGTCGAACTCGCAATCGCCAGGCTCGACGCGTAAAAATGGCAGTACGAATAATTCGCCGCGCCCGGCCCCATCGATGCTCCTCCATCGGTGCAGCCAGAGACTGTGCACGTGGTGTCCACCTTCCCAGTGTTATCCACCAGCGCGCCGTCCCGATTCCCGTAGGCCTTGTCGTTCACCAGCGTGATCGGCGTTCCCACACCGTTAAAGGTGAAGCCATCGATTCGGAATCCGTCATAGTTCAAGTGCGCTTCGTCGTTGTAAAACTTGATGTCGGTCGGCTGCGTGCTCTCATTCACATAAAATCCCAGCGGCTGCGTTCCTTGCGGAATCATCGAGTCCGCTTCCATGTTCGCGAACACCAGGTGATCGCTCGTCCCCTGCACATACACGCCTTCGTCGTCGAACCAGTTCACCAGAAAATGCTGAAACGTCAGCCACGTCTTCCCATTGACGTTGATCACCGGCACATCGCTCAACGCCATCGGCATGATCGGCGCGTTGTAATGCGTCGCCGGATTTCCCGACGAGTACACGTAAATGTACCCACTCGAAAAATAAAAATCCCACTGCGCCGTCAGGTTTCCCGTCCCGAACGGAACCTTCAGCCCCCACACCGACCCGAACAGACAGAAGCTCACCGTCGTGTACGTCAACGGCACCGGAGCCTTCCACGCGTTCCCCGTAACAAATGTCCACGTCGAAGCCGGCACCGCATAGTATCCCGTCAAGTTCGGCGCCGGCCCGTTGCCATAGGCGTCAAACGCAATCGGATTTCCCGAAGTCCCCGAAGAAGGCGGTACCAGACTTTCATTCCACACATCTCCTCGCCGGAACAGAATCGAATCCCCCGGCAGAAACGTCTGCGCATTCACATGCGCAATCGTCTGCCATGCCGCCGTCGACGCAGTCCCGCTGTTGCTGTCGCTCCCCGTGCTGAAGCTGACGTAGTAAGTCGTCGCCGACGCCAACGAACCGAACTCAAGCACCAGAATGATGACGACCAGCGCCCGTAAAATAAAATGCCGTTTCATAAAATTCCGCACCCTCAGTGTCCTCTGCGGTTAAGCTCTTCACTCTTCACCACAATCCGCTCGCACCCGCTTCGGTAAGTCACCCGCGCACTCTTGCACTTCGGCGGATTCACCCGCGCATCACAATGCAGCAGCGTGATCTCCGACGCGCACGCCACCGGAATCACGAGATTCGGCAGCACAACCCGCGCCGCCCGCCGCTCGCAACCCGCGCCGGCCAGCGCCAAAACCGCCGCCAGAAAACTGAACTCGCGCACGCCGCACCGCCAATCTCCAATAAAAAAGGCCACCGGCTCCAGCCGATGGCCCCACTTCCGATCTGCCCACTAAGCACTAACCACTGGTCACTGCCCCATCCCCCACCGCTCTGCGCTCAGACGCTCAATACTGCAGCCCCGCATCCGGCGAAACCGCCGGACCCTCCGGCGTCATCCGCACCTGACCCCTGACCCCTGCCTCAATGCACTTCCCAAGCCATAATCGTCGCCTCCGTCGGATTGTCCGCCGGAATTGTGATCCCGCTATTCAGCGTTCCGCCCGCGCTCACGCTCTCTGCCGTACCGCTCGGCCCGCCCAGGAACGTAAATCCCGCCGTCGTTCCTCCAAAAATCTGAGCGCAGGTGCTGGTGCAACTGCTCGTGATTGCCAGGTAATATCGCCCCGGTTGCAGCGTCGCCCCGGCCGTCCAGTTCAGTGTCTTCCATCCCACGCTCGGAGCAAACGTCGTTCCCGCCGTGCTGCCGATATGCGCCACAATAGTCCCCGAGCTGTTCAGCACTCCGATGTCATACGTGTTCGCGCTGTTGTCCGCTGTCGAAACGTAATACGTCACCTGCGTCGTGCTCAGCGGAAACGTCAGCGCCACTCCCCACAGTTCGGCCTTGCCCGCCGTGCTCGAAAACGAAATCGCCGTCCCTGTCGTGTTCGTGGTAAACCACGGAATCGAATAGGGCCCCGGCGTAACTCCGCTATCGCTCGGCGCTTCCAGCGACGTCCTTATCCCATAGGTCCCCAGGGCGCCGTTCGTCGACTCCACCCGCCCAATCACCTGGATGCCCGCCGGCCGCGTCGCACCCGCATCGTGGCAATCCCCTGCGTTCGTCGTGCTCGCCACCACAAAGTCTCCCGCCGTCGTCGAAGCGTCAAACGAGCACAACGCATATCCGCGATACGTGATCACCGCATTCCCACTCGTCCCCGATCCGTTGTTCACCACTCCAATCACGCCGTCCGCAGCCGATGTCCCGGCTTTCACCGCGCACGCCGGCGTCGCGCCGTTATACACCGCCAGAAAATTCAACGACGTTCCCGTCGTCCCGTCGTTGCACAACTCGAAGTTCTCGCGTCCCTGGGTCAGCGTGTCGAATGACGTGGCTGCGTAAATCGTCTGTGGAGCAAACGTCGTGTTCCCGATGTTGAACGAATTGTTCGATCCCGGCTTCAGTGTGCTGAGAGTATCAATCGCCCACCGTACCCCAGACCCAATCCAGAACCCGATCCCCCTCTGCGAGCCGGTTCCCGCGTTCTCGTTCTTCAGCACGAAGTACCCGTCCGTTGCGTCCCAGCTCAAGCCCGTCCGCTCGTAGTTCGACACATTCGTGTACGTCCCGTAAATATGCAGTCCCTGCGGATTCGTTCCGTTGAACTCCCCCAGATCGTTCCCGTCTTCCTGAAACAAATTCGAAAAATACGAACTCGTCCCAGTCGTCGCCACCTTCAGCGGTGTCCCTGCATTCGCCGAGATGTAAAAATACCCGTCATTCGAAATTCCCAGCGCCGACGTCCCGGATGGCGCCGCTCCCATCGGACTTCCCGGCACCGGAGAGTTCACCATCCACGGTCCCGCCACCATCAGCTGTCCATTCACCGTCACGTTCCCGCTGAAGGTTCCCGCCGCCGCCGAAATTCCGCCGCTGCCCGCATAGTTCAGCGTGGTTCCGCTGTCGCTCAGCGCGCTGTCTCCGCTCACCGCCGCTCCATTGCCCGGGTAAACCGCCACCTGCGACGCCGTCCCGCTGTTCACCGTCCCCGATCCCGACCCGCCCCCGCCGCACCCCGTGCACACTCCCGTCACCGTCAGGTTCCCGTTCACCGTCACCGGCACGTTGATCGTATGCCCCGACCCCGAGAGTTCTTCCGTCCAGTTGTTACTGGTCCCGCCTGGATTATTGGGCAGCGCTCCCACATACCAGTCAAAGACTCCGCTCGCCGGAACCCGGTTGTACAATCCCGCCCCCGCGTTCTCCACTCCGGTCGCAATGTCCCCTACATCCCATTGCGGACGATTCACTCCTCCATACACGCTGCCCACCACCCCACTGCCATAGTCCAATTTACTTCCCAGCGTCTTCGCTGGATTCGAATCCACCCACGTAAACGCATCTCGCGGATACGTCCCGCCTCCGATCAGATTGATTCGTCCTTTCAGGTTCGTCCACAATCCGCCATCCGCCGTCTTGTTCCGGTCGGGCAGCAGCAGTCCCCACTGTGCGTAGCCTCCCCCGTTATTGCTGAACGCCGTCAGCATCGGATTAAACGATCCCCCCGATGGCACGCATCCTCCCGGCGCAATCTCATTGTCGAAAATCGACGCGAAGTTATTCAGCCATCCCCCCATCACCACCAGGCACGCGGGTTCGCCCTGGTACGTTGCGCTGCTGTCGAGGACGATCCCTCCGGGACTGAAGCTGTTCGTCGGAGAATATCCCGTCCCCGCGCCGTCGATTCCCGTGTAGGGTGTCACCGCTCCCGGAGTCTGCACGTTGTCGGTGAACGTGCATGCTCCATGAATGTCGCAAATCGTCGCGGGAGAAATGTTCGTCGCCACCAGGCAGGTCGGGTCGCCGTTCACGCCATCGCAGACGTTCGGGTTCGGAACGATCCCCGGAACACCGCCCAGCAGCGCCACCCGGTACAACTCGAAGTTGATCGTTTTGCCGCTGAATGCATCCGCCGTCACCCACTTCACCGTCACGTTGTTGGCATTCGGGTTCGTGACGTTTGCCGTTCCCAGCGGAATCGGAACCGTCTTGGTCCCATCGGTCACATCCAGGATCGAGAGGTAGTAGGCCTGCAACTGTCCTCCGGGAGTGCCCGTCACGCTGAAGCTCGGAAAATCGTTGACTCCATCTCCATTTCCATCCACGGTCAGGCTGTAGCCCTGCGCGATGATGTCTGCCGCACCCAGGCCCACGCCCAGCGAGTTGCTCAACCCACCTCGCTCGCGGTGCACCGTGTGGAGCACTGCATGTTCGAGGCTCCCCCCGCGCTTGGTCGACATGAAAATCGCATAGTTCTGGAAGCCCTGGCACACCGTGGGCCCAATCGCAAGGTCGTTCCCGTCATACCACACGGCGCACGCCTGGTTCGTGCCTCCCGAAAAATTCGTAATCCCCGCGTTGATCGTATTCGGGCCCGGACCAAACAACGTCGCTCCGCAAAAATCGTTGTCACATCTCGTCCCCCCCAGCATGCTCAGGTTCGTCACCGTCTCCGCCTGGTTGTTGTCGTTTTGTATCACGAACCCATACCCTACGTTTCCCGTCCATCCGTTGGTCATGATGTTCGAGATCACCGAGTTCTCCGAATTGTCTTCGATGTAAGACGTCGCCCCGTTGGAGAGCGTGTATCCAGTTCCGTGCGCCGCTAACGCGCTCAGCCCCGGTGTGGCCGGCACAATTACGATCGTTCCATTCGTCGCTCCCGGCGTGCACGTCCCTCCCGTCACCTGAACGAATTCGCCCGGCCCCGGCGCCGCAGCCTCATACGCTGTAGTCACCAGCCCTCCGCTGGTTCCATTCAGCCAGAGAATCTGATTCGGAATCTTCGGCCAGAAGCCTGCCGGGCATGTCGGAATCTGCAGCGTCACGCTCGTGCTCCCCGCCGTAATCGTCGATGGTGTCGACGGCGTCACATCCCAAAACACCATGCTCGAGCTCGGCCGCAGCCAGAATCCATCCATCACGTTGTCGAAATACAAATTCGAATTTCCGCTGGCCCATCCCAGGGAGTTCGTGTCCCCCACGTTGATGCACGACATATTTACCGTGCACTCAATCAGGCTCGATCCCGAAAGCCGCCCCATGCTCGTCTGCCAGTACAGCGGAGCCTTCATCGTCGTCACCTGGTTCGGCGTCAGCTCCACCCAGGTGTTGTTGCCGCGGACCGTGTCGTAGCGCACCTGGTTCGCGTCCACGATGGCTTCCTTGATTCCTCCGGTTCCGCTCTCCAGCGCATACCCCGCCGCGTGCGCATACGCCACCGAAAACGTGACCGTCCCGGAAGCCGTACCCGCCGTGCAACTCTCTCCCGTGATCAGCACCGGCTCGCCCGGCTGCTGCGCGTCTCCCGTCGCCGAATCCACATAGATCCAGTGATTCGAGTTCGTTCCGTTGATCGTATTCAGAAATCCCTGCGGACACGGCGAGAGCGTCACCGTCACCGCTCCTGGCGTCAGCGCCGCCGGAGTCGTCGGACTCTGTTTCCAATAGAACTGATCCGCCATCCGCTTCTGCCCGATACGGTTCGCCGTGAATACCGCGCCCGCAGGTTCCGCGATCGACTGCGTGGCGCTGGGCGTCGTGCTCACATTTCCGCATGCGCCCCAGATCTGGTTGCCATACAGGCACACCGTCGGGCTCGTCGTGCCCGTCCCCAACTCGCTCGTCGGCACTCGTCCCGATACCAGATCCGCCTTCGTCGCCAGCCCCGTGTCCACATATTGTTTCGGAGCCGCCTGCAACGCCGCCACCGGACTTCCACTCAACGTCAGCGGCCCGGTCATCGCTCCGCCCGCCACGGGCACAAAGTTGCCCGCTCCCACATTGCTCACCGCGTTGTCTACGTATCCCTTATTCGCAACATCGCCGGCGTTCGCGGGAGCCGGAACGTTCGGCACCGCCGCGAACGTCTTCGTGCCGGTGATCGTCTCCGCCGTGGCCAGATGCACCACCGCGTTGTCGTTCGCCTTCCCGGCGAGTGCCGTGTTCACGTACTGCATGGAGACCGGCTGCGCTGACGTGCCTGACCCCGGGGTGGTCCGCACCGTCGCCAGGTTCGCCGGAGAAGTCGTCGGAACCAGCCAGTACTCTGTCCGCGTCGTGCCATCGTTCAGTTGGTAAACCACCGTGTAATACATACCCGCCGGCGTTACCCCAACATTCGGCACCAGTGTCGTGGTCAGCTGGCCACCCGTTCCCAGCGTCACGTTGTTCACCCCCGCGGCGATCGGCGTTCCGTTCGCCAGGAGGAATGCGGGCCACGTGATCACCAGCGTCCCCCGCGCGGGCGTTCCGTCGGCGCGGTAAACCGTGTCGCTCACCGTGGTCACCGCCGGTCCACTCTGCGGCGCCGGCGCGGCCGCGGCCCGCAAAGCCAGCATTCCGCCCGCCAGCGCCATCAGCGCCAGCACTCCAAACACCCGCCCCACCGGGCGCCGGCCCGCGCCCACCTTGCCCGCGTCAAACATGATCTCCTCCAATTTCTGCTCCCTTAAAGTCTGTCACCCCAAGAAGTCTGTCATTCTGTCATCCCGAGCGAAGCGAGGGACCCCATACCTGCCGGCATGACCACCAGCCTCAAAGGGAGTTTCCACATCAGTCTCGCTTCTGATCTGCGGCGCGTCCACCTTCCGCGGGCGCACCACCGCGCCCCACGCTCCGCAAGAAGCATGCTCTCTCACCTCTCAAACTTTTCCAAGAAAATCCGGAAGCGTTCTGACTTTCTTCGCTCCCGTCAAAGGAAAGCTCTAACTCCGCGCCGCAATACCCTGTGACCCCTGTGACCTCTGTGGTTTAGGCTTTGTTCTCTTCGAGCCCAAAATCAAAAAGTAGAAAATCGCGATCCCTGCGGCGTCAGCCCTTCCAGAAACGCCTCCACGCTGCGCACATACACATCCGCAAAATCCGCCACCGGACGCCGCTTCTCGATCAATGCCATCGCATCTTGCACCGTCCATCCCATCGACCCCAGCAGCGCCAGCGCCATCATCGGCGCCCGGTGCACTCCAGCTGCGCAATGGATGAGCAGTTTCGCCGTGGGCTCTTCCAGCACGATCCTGGCAAAATCCACTCCCCGCTGAAACAGCTCCCGCGGCTTGCGATCAAAATCGTCGTCCGTCGGATTCCACAACACTTCGATCCCGGCTTCTTCTCCCAGCGGCGTATCGTCGAACTCGATCTGCATGTCGATGATGTGCGTCACTCCCTCCCGCGCCACCTTCGCCATGTTGTCCGCCGTCCAGATTCCGCCCCCGACCGCGATCCGGTCGGTCAACCACGTAATGTCCATTCCCGTCCTGTGCCCCGAGTCGATCGGCGCGAATGTCTCTAAGCTTGTCATCCTGAGCGAAGCGAAGGACCTCACGGGAGTTTCCACCACTGCCTCGCCCCAATGACTCCCGCCGTCGTCTCATTCTACGATACTGGCCCCACCCGCTTCGGCCGCTACCCCTTGCACTCCAGTAGAAAGTTTCCCGTCAGCGCTGGTTCCCGAATCGGCGCCGGCCTGTTGCTTCGTCTGCCCAATTCCCGGAACCGCCGGAGGGCCGCCGGAATCCGCGACCTCGTCGTCCTCGTTGTCGTCCTCATTGACGATCGGGCTCTCCGGTAACTTCAAGTTGCGCATCAGCGTGTGCGCCAGCGACTCCTTGTCTGGCTTGCTCTCGCTGCTCTCCGTCGCGGGATACAGGCCGGTCGCTTCGAACAAATACTTTACCGGCGCCAGTTGCCCCTTCAAGCCTTCCCCCATCACTGCTCTGGCAAGAGCGGTGGCGTTGGTTCCCACAATCTTGCTGATGTCTTTTCTCACCTCAGCCAGGTCGATCGGCTTTTTGTCGGTGGATGACGAGGACGATGACGAAGATGTTGTCGTCGTCGTCGTGGTTATCGTGGTCGTTGCTGCTTTTTTCCCCGCCCGATTGCTCTTTCCCTTTGTTTTTTCCTTTGTTTTTTCTTTTTTCTTTGTGTTCGACACCCGGACCCCCATGGCAACCACGGTGGTTCCGGCAAGAATGCTCTCTGCCAATATCTCTTGCCGCAAAACGCAGAGGGCGCGCCCGCAGGCGCGCCCTCAACCAGAGAGTTCTTTTTTCTCACTCTCTATATTCAGAATATCAAATTGCAAAGGGAAAGCGGACACGGTTTTCAACTTTTTATTTGCCGTCTTCACAATCACTTAGCAAGAAATCGGTAACGTCACCCCCTTGACAAGTTTTTTCCACAGGCCCGCCCGGCGCTTGGGAAAGTGAATTTTCCGAAGAAGGCGCAGTGGTCGGAAGCGCTTCCAGCAATCCCACTCCGAGAAGAATATCGGCCATGCGGTCGAGCGCCTCCGCCAGATTGCGACGAAGAGTCCGCGGCGTACAGCCGAACAGGCGCGCCGCTTCGTCGCGGTCATGCCCCTGCAACACCACGCGCGCCAGAATCTGCCGCGACATCTCGTCCAGCCGGTTCAGGCACTTCTCCATGTCGTGCACAAAGATGGCCCGGTCTTCGAACGTACTCACGCCGTAGGACGTAACCCGGCTGCGGAAGAACTCGCCACCGAGGATTGACGGGATCCGTCCTGTTTCCAGCGCGTAACGCATGTAGCGCTGCAGCATGGCCGCGGTTCGTCCGCGGTAGACGCGCCGCCGCCGCTGCTGCTCGAAGACGTCAGCCTCGCGAGCAGTTTCTTTGAAAAGCGGATCGTTCGCCCAATCGGCTCCCGCGTCGGTGGCGCCCGCCGTCGTTTCGCTTGCCTCCGCCGTCGTTTCCTCCGTCGCCGGGGGCTGGTGAAGCGGAAGATGTTGCGGCGCAGGTGGTTCTGGCCCCTCGGACTCAGCCGCGATCCAGGAAATGATTTCGCTCATGCCGCACCGCCCGCCGCCGCGATCCGCATGGCGAAGCGCGTGGCGGCCGCAGCCATCGCATCCAGGTCTTCGGAACCCGAGTCGTCCGAATCTGGCTCGTCAGAACCAGGCTGGTTAGAATCTGGTCCGACGGAAACGGCGCTGTCGCCGAGCGTGCTGCGCCTTCCGACGGGAAGGATCGGGCGGCGTGAGGGAGTCTGCGAAACCGGAAGTTCGGCCATCTTGCGCAAACAATCGTTGCAGTAGACTTGCCCGCCGCCACACTCGCGGATTCCCAAACCGCCGCAGCCTTCGCAATACTTCAGTTCCACTCGCTGTTCGTTTTTTGGCTTATTGGTGCGATTGTTTTTCATAACTCCTCTTTTCTGATTCGTTCAGTCGTGACGCGTCAGTGGTTTTCGGTTGCGAACAACAAAAAAGCCCTGCGCCGATCTCCGCGCGGAGCGGAGATCGAACGCAGGGCTCGTTTCGATTACGATGACCTGCCTGGGCTATTTAGTTTTCAAGGCCGCGGAAGCCGCGGCCTCGTGCTACCTGACTGTCCCGCGATTCTTGTCTTTCTTGTCTTTCCTTATCGTGGGACCTTTGCTGCCAAGTCCTCCTATTCTCTAGAGCTTCGAGCCCATCTCGCCGTCAGCGCCATGGGCGTCATAGCGCTGGCGGAAATAACCTTCCTCGTAGCCCGACTTGAGAACGCGTCCGTTTTGCACAACCACGCTCACGCGTCCGGTAAACTGCAGCGACAGCAGCAGCCGCTCCATGGCTGCGGAGAGCACTTCGGCCGCCCGCACCTTGCGGCGGAATTCGACGAAGCCCTTCTCCTCATTGACGTTGTCTCCGTTGCTCATCACTTCTTCATCCCTGAACCGGAAATGTGTTTGATGCTGCGCGATGGTATAGCTGGTAATTTCCTCAGTCAAGGTTGAGCTACCAAACGGGCTGTGGAAAACGCTCTAAATGAGCGCCTGCTATGGACACCGGTGCTATACTCCAAAGCTATGAAATTCCGCGTCTTGCAAGAAAATCTCCGCAAGATTCTGTGGGATCGCATCGAGGCCCATGAATTAACCGGGCTGCGACTGGCGCAACAAACCGGATTCAAACAGGCGCACATTTCCAACTTCCTGAACCGGAAGCGGGGGTTGAGCATAGAGGGAATGGACAAAGTCATTGCGGTGCAACATCTTTCGGTGCTGGACCTGCTGGATCCCGCCGAGGTGAACAAGCGCGCCTCGATTCTGCCGCCCAGCGGCGATGAGTTCGAAAATATCCTGCAAGTCGAGGGAACGGTCGCTGCCACCCAGCCTCTGATCGCCAGCATGAACGTGAAAGAGATCCTGAAATTCAAAAAAACATTCCTGCGCAAGCTGCGTGCGGAAAAAGAAGGCGGCCGCGGGAGCTGGGAGCGGTTCGTACTGATCAAAGTCGACAGCGACGACGGCGTGAGCATGTATCCGCGGCTGACGCCGGGAGCGACCCTGCTGCTCGACCGGCATTACAATTCACTCAAGCCCTACCGCAAGGGCGAGTTCAATCTCTATGCCGTGCTCAAGGACGGAACCTGCACGGTGAGGTACGTGGAAGTCGCGGGCAACCATCTCATCCTGCGCCCGCACAACCAGACTCATCCTGTCGAAGTGATCACCATGGATGAGGGCAAGAACTCGGCCGATTATCTGGTGGGGCGGGTTTGCTATGTGGGGCTTGAAGCGTAGCGGCTGAAGCCACATGCGACGTGGTGCGGGGATCGCAGCGCTGAAGACGGCGCTGCGACCTAAGACAAAAGCCGCGAAGAATCAAACCGCAGAAGTCAAAACCAAGAAAATCAAAACCATAAAGGCAAGAGCCGAGCTGCGCTCGGCGGACCCTTCGGCTTCGCTCAGGGCAGGCTCGCAAGAGTGCCCGTCCCCACATGCCCCCCCCACATGGATTGAGCTTTGGGGAGATTTTGACGCAGCAGACCGAGCCGCTGGCGACTTGCGTCGCCAGCGGCAGAGAGAAGGGGGGAGGGAGTGCTCATCCTAGAACGAAAAACGGTAGGTCGCATATGCGCGGAAGAATTGTTACGAAAAACGAACAGAAAGAGGGCTGGATCCCGGATTCGTGGCTCGGGCGGGAGTAGCCCGGGGGTAACCTGGAGACGGCGGACGCTGCCGCTATAATCGCGAAAGTGGCAACCACTGCAGAAATTCTGAGCCGCGTGGCGACGCGCCCCACCTGGGCCGAAGTATCACTCGCGGCCTTGCGGGAAAATTTTCGCATCGTGCAGAAGCACGTGGGAGCGGGCGTGACGGTGTGCGCCGTGGTGAAGGCCGACGCTTACGGTCACGGGGCCGTGGAATGCTCGCGGGCGCTCGAAACCGAAGGCGCGAGCTGGCTGGGAGTGACTTCGCTCGATGAGGCGATTCCGCTGCGCGAGGCCGGCATACAAGCGAACATTCTGTTGATGACTGGTTTCTGGCGCGGCGAAGAAAATGAGATCGTGCGGCTGCGGCTGACGCCGACGGTGTGGGAGCCCTGGCATATCGAGGTGATGGAAAAGGCGGCTGCCGCATTGGGCGGGGCGCGCCACTCGGTGCACTTGAAGGTGGACACCGGCATGGGGCGACTGGGAGTTGCGGTCGCAGAACTTCCGGCGTTGCTCGCGGCGTTGCAAGGGGCGAAGCATCTTGAGCTTGGAGGATTGTCGACTCACCTGGCGTCGTCCGAAATTCTGGATGCGCCTTCGGTGGCCGACCAGCTGCACAAGTTCGAAGAAGCGCGGCGCCTGGTGCGCGATGCCGGGATGACTCCGACGTTTGTGCACGTGGCGAATACGGGCGCGGTGATTTCGCGGCGCGAAGCTTTGGCCGGTGAGAGCTGGGCCGGTATGAATAAGAACAGCATGGTGCGGCCGGGCATTGCGCTCTATGGATATTATTTGCCGTTCCAGCGCGCGGGGCGTGAAGTGAGCGGCGGCACGTTGCGTTTGCCGGTGAAACCGATTCTTACGTGGAAGACGCGCATTCTTTCGTTGCGGAGTTTTCCGGGCGATCAGGCGCTGGGTTATGGCGCGACTTATGTGACCAAGGCTCCGGCGCACGTTGCGGTGCTGCCGGTGGGTTACGCCGACGGGTATAACCGCCAGCTATCCAATCGGGGACGGGTGATTGTGCGCGACCACTACGCGCCGATCGTGGGGCGGATTTCGATGGACCTGACTCTGGCGGATGTGACCGGGATTCCGGGCATCGCGGTGGGAGATGAAGTTGTTCTGCTCGGGTCCGGGGACGGGCTCAGCGTCGATGCGCTGGAACACGCTGCTTTGGCTAACAGCAGCCCGTACGAGATTCTTTGCAATATTTCGAAGAGGGTGCCGAGGAAGTACGGGAGCTAGAAGGGCAGTGGGCAGGGGTCAGAGGGCAGGGGTTAGACTGCCGAAGTAAGACCGTTCGTCTTATCGCCGTAATCTCTTAGCGGGCGCCACTCAGCGACCAAATGCCAAGTGCTAACTGCTGATTGCGACCGTTGCCTGCATCTTTCCTAAACATGCCGTCTCCGCTTGTTAGACTAGAAGGCTGACCATGCCTTCCCGCTACGCACAATGGATGTATGACTGGGAGCACCGGCTGACGTCGGTGGACAATAATCGCGTAGTGCGTCCGCTGGAGTGGGGAGTGGAGTGGGCGCGGGATTGGCCTTGCCGCAACGGGACGCGGCCGGGGCACGGGGTGGATGATCCGGCGAAATTCTTTGTGGATTTCAACCGGCGGATCGTGGCGGCGAGCGATGAGTTTTATTCCTACACGCCGCCGAACGACTTCCGGCTGGAGAAGCGCGAGGTGAAAGTTTTCTCTACGCGCGAAGTTCCTGATCCGAAGCTTGAGGCGAAGGTGAAGGGCACGTTCGCGCAGTTCCTGCGATTTACCGCGCCGGTGAAAACGCCGTATCCGGAAAATAATCTGGTGAATGCAAGGTGGTTTCCGGCGCGGGGGCGGCGCGCGATTGTTCTGTTGCCGCACTGGAACGCGGATGCAGTGGCTTATGTGAGCTTATGCAAAGTGCTGAACATGCTGGGAATTTCCGTGCTGCGGCTGAGCATGCCTTATCACGATATCCGCATGCCCGCGGAAATCAGCCGAGCGGATTACGCGGTTTCCGCCAACATTGGGCGCACGCTGGATGCGGTGCGGCAGGGCGTGGTTGATATTCGATGTTGTCTCGACTGGCTGGAGCAGCAGGGTTACAGCCGGCTCGGGATTTTGGGCACGAGCCTGGGGTCTTGTTATGCGTTTATCGCGGCGGCGCATGATCCGCGGATTCGCGTGGCGGCGTTTAATCATGCGTCGACTTATGTTGCCGACGTGGTGTGGCATGGGCAGTCGACGCGGCATATCCGTCAGGGGATCGAGTCGCAGATTACGCTGGAGACGCTGCGGCAGTCGTGGCTGGCGGTTAGTCCGATGGCATATTTCAAGCAGTTCTCGCGGTGGCCGCGGAAGTCGCTGATTGTTTATGCGAAATACGATCTGACTTTTTTGCCGGAACTATCGCGCGACGTAGTGGCGGAATTCGAGCGGCATGGGTTGGATCATAAAGTGGTGGTGCTGCCTTGTGGGCACTACACGATGGGCGAGGCGCCCTATAGCTATATGGATGGGTGGCAGCTGGCGTCGTTTTTGCGGACGGCGTTTGATTGAGACAGAAAGGATGACGGCCATTTCCAGATTCGCCGCAATCGTTACCTGGTTGGGGCTCGGCCTCTTTGGGCTGGTGAGCTTGCTCGCTGTTTGCGGGCACGCGCAATCGGAAAAGCTGCGCGTTCCAGAAATTGTGCCAGAGAAAGCACACGAGAAGATCATCATTGACACTGACATTGGCGACGATGTGGATGATGCGTTTGCGATTGCGCTGGCGCTGCGTAGTCCGGAGCTGGAGATTCTCGGCATCACCACGACTTTCGGAGATACGGAAACTCGCGCCAAGCTGGTGGACCGGATGCTCGGCGAAGTGAACCGGGTGGACATTCCAGTCGCAGTGGGTTCGGCCACGACCACTCCTGCCAATGATCGCTTCACGCAGCGCCGCTATGCCGAGGGGGCACACTTCGCGCGGGTGTCGCATCCCAAGGCGGTGGATTTTATTCTGGAGCAGATTCGGCGGTATCCGGGACAGATTACGCTGGTCGCGATCGGGCCGCTGATGAACGTGGGGGCGGTGATCGACAAGGACCCGGAAACTTTTCGTAAACTGCGGCGGGTAGTGCTGATGGGCGGGTCGATTTATCGCGGCTACGGCGATATGGGATATTTTCCGCCGCATGGACCGCAGGCGGAATGGAATATTGTGAATGACATTCCTTCGGCGCAGAAACTGTTTTCGTCGGGGGTTCCGATTTACGTGATGCCGCTTGACTCGACGCAACTGAAGCTGGATGAAGTGAGGCGGGCGATCTTGTTTCAATCGGGGACGCCGCTTACTGATGCGCTGACGCTGCTTTATCACGAATGGGGGCAGGAGACGCCGACACTTTTCGATGTGATGACGGTGGCTTATATTTTGGATCCGAAACTTTGTCCGGTGCGGACGATGCGCATTCGTGTGGATGAGAAGGGATTCACGCGGCCGGAGAATGGCGCTCCGAATGCGCAGGTTTGCCTTGAGTCGGATGCGGAGGGATTTTTCCGGCTTTATATCTCACGGGTGGGTCGGCCTTAGCAGGTTAAAATGTGAGCGTGGAATCTACGCGTGCCAGTAACGCCACTGAAATCGTCGAGCACCGGCGCGGGGAATTCCTGATCAGCACCGACGCTGCGCGGCTTGATCTGGATGTGATTTACGATTTTCTGACGAATTGTTATTGGGCTCGGGGCGTTCCGCGCGAGGTTGTGGCGCGATCGATAGAACATGCGCTGTGCTTTGGCATTTATGATGGCGGGGGCGGGCAAGTGGGCTTTGCCCGCGTGATCAGCGATTTTGCGACCATCGCATATGTGGGTGACGTGTTTGTGCTGGAGTCGCATCGCGGGCGCGGGCTGGGCAAGTGGCTGATGGAATGCATCACGCAGCATACGGCACTGCAGAATTTACGGCGCTGGATTCTTACGACCCGCGATGCCCACGGGCTTTATGCGCAGGTTGGGTTTATGCCTGTCAAGTCTTCGGAGCGATATATGGAACGGCACGATCCGAACGTTTACGAGAGGCCTTAGGAAATCGACATGATGAATCCTGTCTCACACTCCGTCTCGAACTCTGTTGCAACTCGAATGTATATGCCGCTGTACGAAAATGATCCGCAGATTGCGGCGGCCATCGACAACGAAGCGCGGCGACAGCACGAAGGGCTTGAGCTGATTGCCTCGGAAAATTTCGTCAGCGAAGCTGTGCTGGAAGCGGCGGGGTCGGTGTTTACCAATAAATATGCCGAGGGATACCCCGGCAAGCGCTATTACGGCGGCTGCGAATTTGCCGACGTGGTGGAGAATTTGGCGCGCGACCGTGCCAAGACGCTGTTCGGGGCGGAGCATGCCAACGTGCAGCCGCACGCGGGATCGCAGGCGAACATGGAAGCTTACGCCTCGGTGCTGCAACCGGGCGATATTATTCTTGGACTGAACCTGGCGCATGGCGGACACCTCACACACGGGCATCACCTGAATTTTTCGGGGAAGACATACAAGATTATTCCTTATGGCGTGACCAAAGAGACGGAGACGATTGATTACGATGCGCTCGAAAAGATCGCCGAGCAGGAACGACCGAGGCTGATTATCGGCGGGGGCAGCGCTTATCCGCGGACGATTGATTTTGCGCGCATGCGGCGGATTGCAGACAAGGTGGGCGCGCTTTTTCTGGTCGACATGGCGCACTTTGCGGGACTCGTGGCCGGGGGTGCGCATCCTTCTCCGGTGCCGCACGCGCATATTGTTACCTCGACAACTCATAAAACATTACGTGGGCCGCGGGCGGGCATGATTCTTTCGAAGGCTGAATTTGGCGCGGCCATCGACAAGGTGGTGTTTCCGGGGATGCAGGGCGGGCCGCTGGTGCACATCATGGCGGCGAAGGCGGTTTGCTTTCACGAAGCGATGCAGCCGGAATTTCGCGAGTACGCAGCGCAGGTTGTCGCGAACGCGAAAGTGCTGGCGCAGACGCTGGCGGAGGAAGGGTTCCGGATTATTTCCGGAGGGACGGACACGCACCTGATGCTGGTGGACGTTTTTTCGAAGGGGATGCTGGGAAGCGAAGCCGAGAAAGCACTGGGCGACGCGGGGATCACGGTGAACAAGAATGCGATTCCATTCGATACGAATCCGCCGATGAAGCCGAGCGGGGTGCGGATTGGCACTCCGGCGCTGACCACGCGTGGCATGAAGGAAAGCGAGATGCGGCAGGTGGGGCGGTGGATCGCCGAAGTGTTGCTGCATCGGGCGGACCCGAGCGTTGCGGGCAAGGTGCGCGGGCAGGTGCTGGAACTTTGCGAAGCGTTTCCGTTGTATGCGGAGCGCAGGGCGAAGGCGGAAGTCAGGGCGTAGGCTGCATCGTCGCTGCCGCTTAAGTGTTTTTGCAAGGAGAAATAGCTGCACCGAGTCGTGGTTAAAACCCCTATTGAGGCCTTTGCTGGTGCAGGATTGCATGGGGTCCTTCGACTGCGTGGTCGTTCGCGTTGCGAACGACCACTTCGCTCAGGATGACAAGGCTTCTGAGTTTGACTAGCTCCCGCCATTCACCTCTCGCTATTCATTTTGTGTTTCTGCGCGGCTTCTGTGGTTAAATTCCTTCCGTGAAGATTGCCATTGATATCCGGCGGATGACGGAATTTGGGGTGGGAACTTATATCCGCAATGTGGTGCGAACGCTGGGGCGCCTGGACCACGAGAATAAATATCTGCTGATCGGACCTTCTTCCAAGGTGGAGGAAATCGGTTCGCTGCCGCCTAATTTTCATGCGGTTCCGCTGCTCAGGCCGGAGCGGTCGCTGAAGGGGTATTGGGAGTTTCGCACGATTCTGCGGCGACTCGACTGTGACCTGCTGCATGTGCCCAATGTTTTCTCGGTGCCGCGCGCGCTGCCTTGTCCTTATGTGATGACGGTGCACGACATGCTGGAACATATGTCGCTGGGCCGGGAGCGAAACAGCCTGTGGCGATCGGTTCACTTTCAGCTAACCAGGCGGGTACTGAGGGGGGCGGCGCGGATTTTCGCGGTTTCAAATTTTACCAAGATGGAAATCGAGAAGTTGTTTGGAATTCCGCCGGACCGCATCGAAGTGGTGTACAACGCCATTGATGAGCGTTTTCTGCACGGGCACGCCAGCGCGGCCGACCGGGAGTTGATCGCCAAGCGGTATCAGGTGACGTATCCCTTTTTGCTATACGCGGGGCGGGTAAGCGCGCATAAGAACGTGGTGCGAATGATTGAAGCGTTTTCGGCGCTGAAAGGGGAACTGGAAAAGGAAGGGGCATTCCCCGACCTCAAGCTGATCATTATCGGGGACGATCTCTCGGGTAATCCGGATTTGCGGCGCACAGTGGTGCGCAGCGGAGTGCAGAACGATGTGCGCTTTCTGGGGTTTGTTCCCATCGAGGTGCTGAGAATTTTTTATGACGCGGCGAAGATATTTGTGTTTCCGTCACTGTATGAAGGATTCGGGCTGCCTCCGCTGGAGGCGATGGCGCACGGGACGCCGGTGGTGACGTCGAACGTGTCATCGCTGCCCGAGGTGGTCGGCAACGCGGCGGTGCTGGTGAATCCGGAGAACGTTTTTGAGATCATGCGGGCGCTGCTCCGCGTGCTGCTCGATCAAGGGTTGCGCGAGCGGATGAAAGAACGCAGCTACCTGCAGGCGGGAAGGTTTTCGTGGGAGAAGTCGGTGCGGCGAATTCTGGAAGTGTACCGGCAGGTGGGCGGCGCGGCGGGAAGCGGAGAACAGCCGAGCCCGAGATCTCCCTCGAACGAAGCGGAGAAACTCAGCAGCGGAGTGGCCTAGCTGTCCCTTTCACGGGAATTCTATCCGTCCGTGGTGGCGGCGACAGAGAGCTTTTAACCGCAAAGGTCGCAGAGAAAATCCGCAGAGGACGCGGAGAAAATCCTTCAATACACGCGGACTCGCTTTGACCACGCTACTTGAGCAGCGGTTGGCCGGGGGAGCCGACGGCGAGTTTGTGGAGCTTGGCGGTGTAGCGGTCACGATCGGCGTCGGTTTTGGCGGCGGCCAGGCGCTTGCGCAGGTGGACGATTTTTTCGTTGCGGGTGCGACGCCGGCGAATTTCGGGACGACGGCTGGGTGCGGACATGGGCGAACTCCTAAGCTGGATTTTGGCTTCCTGAATTTCGTGGCAGGCGGACGGCAGGGTGACAGAAGAGACGCCGGATAGCTGCCCTACGATTCACTTACCAGAAGAGAACGATCCATGATATCAAGTCTGAGCCGGTTTTTCCGGGTGCGGGAGAAAAAGCTTTTAATCGCTGAGGACGCTGAGAAAAGCCGCGGAGATCGCAAAGAAAAACAGGGTCGCTATGCTGGTTTGAAGCACAACTTTGATCGCCGATGAATATTCTTGATCTCGTAGTTGGGAAGCCGATCTCGACCAGCGACGAACGCGCCGAGCAGATCGGTCCGACGCAGGGCATTCCGATTTTTGGTCTTGATGCGTTGAGTTCGGCGGCTTACGGACCGGAAGCGGCGCTCAGCCTGCTGATGCCTTTGGGATTGCTGGGCGTTCACTATATCGTGCCGGTCAGCGCGGCGATCATCACGTTGCTGGTGATCGTATATTTTTCCTACCTGCAGACAATCGCTGCTTATCCATCTGGTGGCGGATCCTATACGGTGGCGCGGTTTAACCTCGGCGCGCCCGCGGGGCTGCTGGCGGCAGCGGCGCTGCTTGCGGATTATATCCTGACGGCGGCGGTAGGTATTTCCGCGGGAGTGGGGGCGTTGATCTCGGCCGTTCCCTCTTTGCTGCCGCACACGGTTTCGCTCTGCGTGGGGATTTTGATTGTGATCACGATTCTCAACCTGCGCGGGGTGCGCGAGGCTGGGACAGCGTTTGCGATTCCAACATATCTTTTTGTGGGGACGATTCTCATTACGATCGTCGGAGGAATTGTGCGGGTGCTGCTGAGCGGCGGGCATCCGACGCCGTCGGTTGCATTGCCTGTGCCGCCGCCGGTGACGGCGGCGGTGAGCTACTGGCTGCTGCTTAAAGTGTTTGCCAGCGGGTGCACGGCGTTGACCGGAGTCGAGGCGGTGAGCAACGGGGTGAAGGCTTTCAAGGAACCTACGGTGAAGAATGCGCAGCGCACGCTCACGGTGATTATTTTTCTGCTGGCGGTGATGCTGGCGGGAATTTCTTATCTGGTCAGGGTGTACGGAATCGCGGCCACTGATCCGGGTGCACCAGGATACCAGAGCGTGCTCTCGCTGCTTACGGGCGCGGTTTTCGGCAAAGGCATTTTTTATTATCTGACCATGGGATCGATTCTCGTGGTTCTATCTCTTTCCGCGAACACGGCGTTTGCTGATTTTCCGCGCCTTTGCCGCGCCATCGCGCAGAACAATTACCTGCCGCATGTTTTTGGATACCGTGGAAGGCGGCTGGTTTATTCGTACGGCATCGTTATTCTCGCGGCGCTTTGCGGCGGCGTTCTCATTCTTTTCGGTGGGGTCACGGATCGACTTATTCCGCTCTACGCGGTCGGGGCGTTTCTGGCTTTCACGCTTTCACAATCGGGCATGGTGATGCACTGGTGGCGGCGCCGCGGCTCGCATTGGCTGAAGAGCCTGCTCGTAAATGGACTGGGCGGCGTGGTCACCGGCGTTACTACCTGCGTAGTGCTGGTTGCGAAGTTTGTGGAAGGCGCGTGGATCACGCTGCTCTTCATTCCGATGACGATTATTTTCTTTAACGCGGTCCGGCGCCACTACCACGCGGTGAAGATGATGACCAGCTGCAGGGTTCCGGTGGACGCGGCGAGTCTCAGCCAGGCTCCGATTGCGGTGATTGCGATTGATCGGTGGAGCAACATCTCGCGGCTGGGGATTGAATTTGCGGCGCGGCTCTCGCCGGAAGTGATTGCCTTGCACGTTGACCCCAGCGAGCATTCTGAGTTGCTGCAGGAAGACTGGGATCATTACGTGGAAAAACCGTTTCGTGCGGCGGGCAAGGAGCCACCTAAGCTGCATATTTTGCCGTCGCCGTATCGCTTTGTCATTATTCCGATCGTGCAATTTGTTCTTGATATTTCGAAACAGAATCCTACGCGCAGCATTGTGGTGGTCATTCCGGAGCTGGTGGAGGACCGGTGGTACGAATATTTTCTACACAATCAGCGCGGGCGGCTCTTGGAATGGGTGTTGCTGGCGCGGGGGAATGAGCGGATATTTACGGTGAGTGCGCCGTGGTATGTGGGGCGGGAACATTAGGGGTGCTGCAAGCTGGAGCTGCATTCGGTGCACGCGGTGTGACGACGCCCGCAGGCGGTGATGCCTCTTCATGCGCTTCGTAGGGTCCCTCACCGCGCCATCGGCACGGTTCGGGATGACATCTTCTCTGGTCGAGGGTGCGGAATCAAACTGATGCGGCGTTGCCGCCCTCATTTCACGTACTCGCCGTTGTGCACTTGGTATTCGACGCGGAAAGGTTTTTGCGTGGTGCGGTCTTGCCAGCCGTTTTGCGCGATGAGCTGGTGGGCTTGCGCCAAGCGTTCGGAGGGCATGGGGTGGGAGCGGAAGTAGCCTTCCAGGCTTTGCATGGCGAGTTCCGAAATTTCCTGCTCGGGGCTGTGCGCGTGGATTACGTATTCGTCATGTAGCCGGGCGCACTTTTCCAGTAAGGTGACGGCGCCGTAGGGCGAGTAGCCGGAGAGAACCGCGAGGCGGAGGCCTTCGCGATCGGCTTCGAGTTCTTCGTCTTTGGAATAGCCGGCTTCCCAGACCTGCAGCGGGATTTGCACGAGAGCGCCGACGACTTCGAGTTGCAGATTCTTGAGGTGCGCCTGCACCTGGACGCGCTCGGCGCAGTGATAGTGGTCGATGTGTTCGACTTCGTGCGAGAGGATGAATGCGAGCTGATCTTCGCTGGTCATGAGGTCGAGCAAACCTTCTCCAACATAGACGTGGCCACCGGGCAGGGAGAGGGCGTTCATCAGGTTGCGGTCGGGAAGGAGATGGAAGGAATACGGGAGACGGCGATGGGCGCGCTGCCCGAGCGCGAAACCCACGCGCTGGATATAGCGCTCGTAGGCGTGTTCTTCGGCGGTGAGTGGCACGGTGACGGCGTAACGCCGGGCGAGTTCGTTGCCGATGGCGATTTCTTCGTCGTCGGAGAGACGCGTGAAACGCATGGGGGCGCGGGTGAGGTCGCGTTGCGCGTCGGCCACCATGTCCACGACGGCGTTGGCGGAAACCGCGACGGGGCGCTGATGGCGCTGAGTGTAGTAAAGCGCCGCGAGGGCTACGAGCAGCACAGCGACAAACGCGGCGGAACGTTTCATAGGTATTGGCGAATCTTTTCGCTGTAGCGAGTGTAGAGGAAGGATGCGAGCAGAATCGCGCCCCCCACCATGATGAGCGTGATGTACCGATCGCGCGCTTCCAGCCGCCACATATCAATCAGAACAATTTTGACGAAGCAGGCCAGCAGAAGGATGAGTCCGGTCAGGCGGAAGCTACGCTCGTTGATGGCGAATGCGCTGAGCAGAATCAGAAATCCCTCGATGCCCCAGCCCACGGTGACCATGCCGGCGCGCAGTTGCAGGGCGAGCAGAATCGTAAGCAGGATGACCGGCGCGAAGAAGAGGATTTGCTCGGGATGCCTGATGATGGGGCTGATCCAACGACCGGCGGGTTTGTCGCGATAGCGATCGCGCAGTCGAAAAGCGAAGGGCAGACATAGGAACAGCACGGCCACGGCCGAGCCGAGGACGGCGTAGCGTCCGGTCCAGGTGCCGGCCGTGAAATAGCTGGCGCCGAAAAGATTGTGGACGATGCCGCGGGCGCAGGCGCCGACGGCGAGAAGCAATCCCTGGTAAAGAAAAATTGGCCGATGCGTTTGCAAGCGATTCGCTTTCGGGGCGTCGCTTCCCAGATTCGTCGTTGGCCGTTCCAACCACAGAGAAACGCCGAGCAGAATGAAGGCCACCACGGCCCACGCGGTCACTACCCAGACATGAGTGAACTCGAAATAGAGCAGAGCGACGATGCTGCCGGTTCCGAGGCAGGCGAGGAGTTCGTCGAAGTGAAGGCGCTGATCATCTTGCGCGCCCTTTTTATCTGTTTCTAATTGTGAGTAGACAAAAAAGATAATGAGCGCGATGGGGAGGACGGTATAGCTGCGGTCGCTCCAGAAGTTTCCGGGATCGCCGGCCGTGAGATTGACGAAGAAGATTCGGGCGAATGCGGCGCTGAGCGCCACGTACGCTTGAAAGCGGAACTGGCGGACGCGGCGCACGAGTCCGTATTCGAACAGCAGCAAACCGAACACGGCCCAGCCGACGGCCACGCTGAGCGCGGGCAATTCGTACCACACCAGCAGCGAGACCAGCGCGCCAGCGGCCCAGGAGTAAATGTGATGGAACTCGCGCTGGCGCCACTCCTGCGGCATGCGGATCAGGTACGACAGCGCGTAAAAGATTACGGCCACAATGGACAGCGACAGAAGGCGGACGCTGATGCCGTGCCAGGTGTCCGTGACATAAAGATTCACTGTGATGCTTCGCAGCATGGTGATGGCGGCGAGCGCGTGCGCCTGCCAGCCCAGTTCGTCGAGTTTGAAGCGGCGATCGACCAGCGCCAGTACCAGAGCGAATGCCGCCCACACCGCGGCGAGCCATCCCGCGGGAGATTCATGCCACGCCAACAACGCGAGCAGAGCCGTGCCGGCGGCACTGATCAGGAATGGCGAGATTCGGACATAGGATTCATTCAGCTTGATGGGCTTGCGCGTGATGGAGTAGAGCCCGGCGGCTACGATGACAACTGTCAGGAGACGCACCGAGATGTGCGGCCAATAAACTATGTCGAACGCGTAATTGTAAGTGTAGGTGCGCGCGATGGCGAGGAGCGCGACGGCGTCGGCTTGCCAGGCGAGATGGCGATAGCGAATCCAGCGGGTCGTGTGGGCCAGCGCGACGGCGAAGATGATCCAGCCGACAGCGACCCACGCGACGGACAGAGCTTCATTCAGGCCCCACACGACCAGGCCGGCGGCGACCCAGGTGTAGGCGATGGCAGCTGCACGAGCTTGCTGTGAATCGTTACTGCGCAGACCGGTGCTGCGTGGAAGGACGACCTGCATGCGTTTGGCGATCCAATAAGCGCCGACCACCACCGGCAAGGCAGCGAATGCATGAACGGGAATGGTGCCCCAGCGGTGCGCGGCCAAAGGATCGGCAGTGACGGCGAAGAACACCGCGAGCGCGGCGACGGCGTGTGTGTGCCACGTCAACGGGCGATATGGCGAGCGATGTCCGGCTTCCAGGAGCACGACTGCGAATGCGATTGCGGCGAGAGGCTGCCAGAGGGCAGGAACTTCGAAATAAATCAGCGCTGCGACGAGAAAAGTTCCGGCGGCGGAGAATAACCCGCGGAGTACGCTCAGGTCGACGTTGCCGCTGCTGTTCTCGCTGCGGTCGCTAAGGTAACCAGTCACGTAGAAAACGGCGGCGAGAAGAGGCAGAGACAGCAGGCGCATGCTGACGTGCGCGGGCAGTAGAACCTCAGTGTGGAGGTTGACGGCAAACACGCGGACCATGGTGAGCGGGGCAATGACGCCCGCATACTGCACGACCAGGTGCAGGTTGCGGAGCTTGCGCTGGAACGCGGCGAGCGTCAGCATGATGGCAGCGAAGCCGAGAGCCGTCCAATCATTCGAGCAGAAGGCCCAGACCGAGGAGACGGCAGCGAATCCGCCGATGTACGAATGGAGCGCCAGAAGCGGAGCGTCGGGGGAATCCTGAAAAAACTTTGGCCAGCGACGGCCGATCAGCAATGCGTTGGCGTAGAAGACGACGGCGCAGAGACCGAACATTACGGCAGCTTCCAGCAATAGATTTTCGCTCGCGCTGCGTGCCGCCATGAGCTGCATGAAATCGAAGCCCGCAAGACGAAAGGCAACCAGCAGTCCGATGATCAGTCCGAGGCGACGGAAAACCACTTCGCTTGCGACTGCCCCAGCAATCAGGAACACTTCGGCACCGATCAACCAGAGGATGGCGACGTTGTTGCCCGTGTAGTGAAAGGGAACGGCGGCGACCATGAGCGCCGCACCCAGCACGGTCAGCACGACGAACGCCTCGCGACGGCGCTTGACGATGGGAAGCTGGCCGAAACTGAATTCCATTGCGCCAACGACGAGGAGAGCGATCCACGCCAGCTCGGGTTGCACTGACTGAAACTTCAACACGCCAAGCAGGAGCAGCGTGTTGAGCAGCGCGGCCGCGGTCGAAACGTGTTCTTCAAACGGATTCTTCGGTTTGCGGACGACGTAAGAAATGCGATAAGTCAGCCAGTAGAAGAAGAGCAGAAGCGTGCTGACGTGATAAGCCGGAAAGGACTGATGCTGCGCGCCCTCGGGGCCGAGCAGGCGATAGAGCCAATAAAAGTGGTTGAGAAAGCTGGAGAGGATGCCGAAAATCTCGAGCTCGTACCATCCCATGCGGATGACAACGGTGACCAGTCCGATGGCCAGAATCAAGCCCGCAGACAGGCTGTAAACCTTGTCCTGGCTGAGGGTGACGGTGAAGTAGCCGAGCAGAAACGCGAGGCCGGTCACCAGCTGCGAACGATAACGCAGCGTGTTCACGACCATGACTGCGGCTACGGCAAGCATCAGGACGAGGTCGAGCACTTCCGATTGCACCACCCGCATGGCCGCTACGTGATTCAACGCATAGGTGGTGAAGTAGAGCGTGGCCCATCCGCCGCCGATCAGGGTGTAGCCGAGCACGCGGTAGCGATCGCGCTTCTCGACGAAAATTCCTCCGCCGAGAAATGCAAATGAGACGGCATAGAGCAGGAGGTCCTTGAGAACAGGCCCGAGGTGCCGGAACTCTAGAATGCCGAAATAGGCTATGCCGACGACTATCAGAACGATGCCAATTTTGTTCAGCCAATTTCGGCCGAGGGCATCTTCCATGGCGGACATCGACTGGATGCGATGCTGCGCGGTTGACTGCGCTACCGCGGAACGAAGTGGCGCGACCTGTGGCGGAGGCACGACTCGCGCGGTCGTGGCTGGCGGCATGACTGGAGGCGAAGGCGGAACATTTGGAGCATCGACATAGCGGGGCGGTCGTGGCGGAGTTACTGGCGGCTGCGCCGGAGCGGGCGTCCGCGGCGGAACAACGGGCGCAGGCAGCTTCGGTTCGACGGGCGGCGCGGGAACCGCGGGGGGAGCTTTCTGTGATTCACCGGGAGAGGTGACATTGATAGCGGGAGCGGCCGGAACCGGCGGCGTTGGTCCGGCCGGCTTCAAGACCACCGTTGGCGGCAGTGTGACGGGCTGCTCCGCCTGAGGAATCGTCGCAGAAACGCGCAGGGCCGGTTCGGCGGGAGGCTCGGCAGGCGGCGCCGCGATGCGCGGCAAGGCGGCCAGTTGACGCCTGAGATCGAGCAGTTCACGATGCAGAGCATCGTTCTGCTTCGCGGCAAGTTTGGTCAGCTCGGCCAATTGCTGGCGAAGCTTACCCTGCCGCCAGAGGGCACAAATAGCCAGCGGCGCCGCGCTCAACATCAACACCACTAACAAAACTAACGGTACGACTAGGAGCTCCACCCGTGGCACTCTCCCGTATGTACGCGGTTCTGTTGGCCCAATACTAAGGGGTCATATTAGAACGTCCGGAGTCGCGAGTCTTGCTCTTTATTTTCCGCCATAAACCCTCGACTGCAACGCTTTCCTCGCAAACCAGAGGTAACCGTGGCGTTTGAAGATCATTTCGGAATTCGCCCGCTCGAAGGCTACGGCTGCACCGAGTACGCGCCCGTGGTCACCGTGAACACGCACGATTTCCGCGCGGCGCAGTTTCGGCAAGTGGGCGCGAAGCGTTCCAGCATCGGCCATCCTCTGCCCGGAATCAGCGTGCGCATCGTGAATCCGGAAAGCTTCGAGCCGGTTCCTTAGGGCGAGACGGGTTTGCTTCTCGTGCGCGGCCCCAACGTGATGCTCGGATACTTAAATCGTACGGAGTAAACAGCGGATGTTCTGCGCGACGGCTGGTACAACACGGGCGACATTGCCGCGATCGATGAAGATGGGTTCGTGCGGATCACGGACCGCATGAGCCGGTTCAGCAAGATCGGCGGTGAAATGGTTCCGCATATCAAGATCGAAGACAAGCTCCACGAATTCGTGGGCGCTGCGGAACAGACTTTCGCCGTGACCTCGGCGCCAGACGAGAAAAAAGGCGAGCGTCTGATGGTGCTGCACATTTTGCCCGAGGACAAATTGGAAGCTTGCCTGGCGCAACTCGGCAAATCGGATCTGCCGGCGCTGTGGAAACCGCGCGCGGATCAGTTCGTCCGCGTGGAGATTCTTCCCTATCTCGGCACAGGGAAGCTCGACTTGCGCCGCATGAAAGAAATTGCGGCTGAAGCGTCTGTGAGCGAAGCACGATGAACGTCGCGGCCGGTCGCAGGTCAGCGAGTCAGGGATCATGTCATCTGAGCAGTGAACCGCTTCCGCTGCCAAATGTTCCCATGATAATCTGTAAGTTGTTGTAGGCGCGTAGCTCAGTTGGTTAGAGCGCTACCTTGACACGGTAGAGGTCAGGAGTTCGAGTCTCCTCGTGCCTACCATTTCTTGTTCTGTGGGTTAGACGGAAGTTCTCCGAAAAACTCTACCCACAACTTAACCCGCACATCACTGCGCTATCGGCCGCGAAATCAGGCGCGCCTTTCGAGTTGAGAAGAGCCTCGGCCATGATAGAGCGCGCCGAGTTGCTTCGCTCGTAAGCATTTGTCTCTGCAGGAGATGCGCGGTTGGCGATTTTTTTGGTCCGGCGGTGCAATCCGGGTAATGAGACTTTAGTACTTCGTGGTTGGCCCTTTGTGTCTTTGCAAGTTCGGCGGGGCAAGCCAGAATGAATCAGTGGTAAGTCGTCCCCTCGACTATGGAAAAAACTTTGGCCTCTATTCTTCCTACTGCCTCGTTCACCCGGAAGGCTGCCGCGCGGACTGCGCTGGTTGACGTAAAAGAGTCGGCACGGGCCTTGCTGGTGGAGTGCTTCCGGCAATTCGGGATTGAGTCGGTTTCGATCACTTCGAATGCGGCCGAGCGGCTGCGCCGCGAAAAATTTGAAGCGTGCGTGTTGAATCTGGGTGAGGGCGCCGGGGCCGAGGCGGTGATGGAAGCGGCGCGCAGCTCTCCTTCGAACAGCCGTTGCGTGATTTATGGACTTGGGGGCAACGCGCAGGAAGCGATGCGCTATTCCAAGTACGGCATCAATGCCATGTTCAGCGAGCCGCTGGAGCGTCCGGCGGCGATCAAACTGGTGAAGGCGACGCATCTGCTGGTGCTGCATGAATTCCGGCGCTACGTGCGGGTTCCGGTGATGACGGAAGTGGCCGTCAAGGCGGCCGACGGCGCCCGGTTCACCGCCAGCAGTATTGAGATCAGTTCGGGCGGAATGTCGTTGCAGACGGGCGAGGAACTGTCGCTGCACACCAACGTGGAAATTTCTTTCGCACTCGTGACACTGCCGCGGGTTACGGTGCGCGGGGTGGTCAGCTGGCGGAAGCCGAAGTCTTACGGCGTGCGCTTTGACGCCGCGGACGAACGGCGCCATTCCGTGAAGAAGTGGATCGACTCCTACCTGGAAAATTAAGCGGACGTGGTTAGTTCGGTGTCGTGGGCGCGCCGGGCTTCGCCCGGGCTTGGACAGCCGAGAGCCTGCCCGGAGCGAAGTCGAAGGGCGGCTGTCTCCACATGAGTCGCGCCAAGGGCGTCACTCCGCGATCCTTGTTCAATCACGCCTTCCCGTTACAATATCTCCGTGACTGAGGCGACTACTCGCGAAGCGCCTGCTGCTGCGGAACCGGAGTCTGGGCCGCGTCGCTTCACGCTGCGCCAGAGGATCGTGTTGAGCCTGATCATCTGGGCGGGGTATTGGGTGATACGGCTGATCGGTCCGACGTTGCGGGTTTGCATTTCGCGCGAAGAGGGCGCGCAGGAAACTGTGTATCAGCGGCCTCTGATCGTTTCTTTGTGGCATGCCTGCATTATTCCCGCGACTTACATCTGCCGCGACATCGGCGTGCGCGTGATGAGCAGTTACAGCTATGACGGCGAATATATGGGACGCATCATCCGCCGGTACGGGTTTGTCGCGGTTAAGGGATCCAGCAGTCGCAGTGCGGTGCGTTCGTTGCTCGGGCTGCGCCGCGCGCTCGAAGAGGGATGGACCGTGGCGTTCACGCTCGATGGGCCACGCGGTCCGCGTTATCAGGTGAAGCCGGGGCCGGTGGCGCTGGCGCGGTCGGCGGGCGTACCTCTGAGCACGTTTCATATGGCGGTGGAGCGAGCGTGGGTGCTGAACACGTGGGACCGGCTGATGATTCCGAAGCCATTTTCGCGAGTGCTGGTGCGGTTTGGAAAGATGATCCCGGTGCCGCGCGGCGCCGCGGATGAAGAGCTGGAGCGCTATCAGCAGGAGTTGCAGGCCTCGCTTGACCGGGTGCGCGAATTTGCGGAAGCCAACATTCGGAAGGTCGGGACGGCGGAATTTCCTTATCGAGACTGATGGGCGTGCATCTCTTGAACTGAGACACCACTCACGTTCAGGTGGTGGCTCAATTTTAAGAACTGTTCAAAACTGTTCCATCGCAATCTCATTCTGAGCGCGGCGACAGCCGGGCGAGAGCCTGCCCTGAGCGAGTCGAAGGGGACCTTACGCCGACCAAAGCCACCGATGCCGCGGATGGGAATGCCTGCGCTTCATGCAGTGCAAGCCTCCTCGCATCAGTACAAACCGATGTACGGGTTTCGTAAGGTCCCTCCGAAGCGCTTGGCGCGCTTCTGCGGGATGACATCGGTCTGTGAGTCCGTAAGTGCTCAACACGGGTTGACTTACACCGCTCTGCCCCGGTAGATTTCTCAGACTAGTTTTTTGTTCTTTTCCAATATCCTTCGGAGTGCGCGTCTTTGCCGCTCGGCGAAGACAGGGAAGCGGGTGTGAATCCCGCGCTGCCGCGCAACTGTAAGCGAGGAAACTGCGGGTGGTCACTGGGAGCGATCCCGGGAAGGCCAGACGCTAATTCCGGATGCTGGTCGCATCCTTACTCGCAAAGCCAGGAGACCGGCGCAATCCGTCCACCTTAACCCCTTTCGCGTGAAAAGGAGGATGGTTATGCGCGTATTTCGCGTTGCAGTTTTTGTTTTCGTTTTTGCATTCGTCTTGGTGTTTGTCTTTGCAGCGGCGGCTTCTGCCGCAAACCTCAAAGTTAGAGTGGTTGATCCGCAATCCGCCGCGGTGGCGGGTGCGCAAGTGTTGCTATCTTCAAACGACACAGACACTCCCATCGAGGTTGCCATTTCTTCCGCCGAGGGAATCGCCACCCTCCACGGCCTGAGGATCACAGACTCGCCGTCCGACAATTTACGATCCCAAATACGTGTGCTGGCTCCGGGTTTCGCTGTCGAGGTTGTCCAGGTTCCTCCTCGTGCTGAAGAACTCACTGTGCTGCTTCGTCTGGCGACTGCATCGGAAACCGTGGTGGTCAGCGCCACGCGCACGCCCGTGCCCGGCGAGGCTGCGGGCGCGGACATCGACACGCTCAACCACGAGCAACTCACCGTGATGCAGCCCGTGGCCGCTGACGACGGAGTTCGATTTCTTCCGGGCGCGGTTGTGAATACGGCCGGGCAGCGCGGAGGTTTGTCGTCGCTGTTCGTGCGTGGCGGCGATTCCACCTACAACAAAGTGATTGTCGATGGCGTCACCATCAACGAACCGGGCGGAACTTTCGACTTTGGCACGCTGCCGCTCACCCAGGCCAGCCGCATGGAATTTGTGCGCGGCGCGCAGAGCACGCTTTACGGGTCGGACGCGATGACCAGCGTGGTGCAGGTTTGGACTCGCACCGGAAGCACGCCTGTTCCCGAATTTCGATTCGGCGCCGATGGCGGAAATTTCGGAACCGCAAACGGCTACGCGTCTCTTGCCGGCGCGCGCGGGCTTTTCGATTTCAACGTGTTCGGCGACCAATTCAATACCGACGGATTCGGCATCAACAACGCTAATTCTGATTCACTTCAGGGAGCGAATGTTGGCGCTGCGTTGAGCGATCGGGTTTCTATGCGCGTGCACCTGCGACACTCCAACAGTCACACGGGGGTTCCGGGGGAATGGAGCTTCAACGGCTACGATCCGCTGGTTCCGGTCACAGTCAATGGCGTGACAGAATCCGTGCCGCTGCCGCCCGAACCCAGCGAGTGGTCGCAGCTCAACAGCCTTCTAGGGAGCGTGGAACTGGCGGTGGCCGCGCCTTCAGGCTGGCAGCACCGGTTTACCGGTTTTGATTATCTCTATCGCTATAACGACGTGAATCTGAATGGCGACCCTGACCGCGTGAGCCCGCTCTATGGGCAGTTCGATTTTCCTTCGCACGAATACGATCACATCAATCGCGTGGGATTTGAATACCAGGGCGATTACTCGGAGCGAAGCTGGACGCATACGACGGTTGGCTATCGCGTGGAGAATGAAAACGGAGTGGTGGGGGATCTGGACTATCCGCCCTCCGCGTCGGGGCAGCGGTTGAATCAGGATGTGTATCTGCAACAGCAGATCACGTGGGGAAGATTTTCGGCGATCGCGGGCGGGCGGTTCGTGCACAGCAGCGTGTTCGGTAACATCGGCGTGCCGCGCGTGGCGATGACTTTGCTGGCGCGGCGGGGCGGAGATTTTGTTTCTGCAACTCGGCTGCGTTTTTCCTATGCCACGGGTTTCAAGGAACCGCGACTGGAAGAGACGTTTGCAGGGGCGCCCTATTCCGTTCCGAATCCCGGACTGAAGCCGGAACGGGTGCGGGCTTTCGAGGCGGGTTTGCAGCAGAATTTCTTCGGCGGGAAATATGTGCTGAATGTCACCTATTTCAATAACCTCTTTCGCGACCAGATCAATTACGAGACGGTGAACCCGACGACGTTTGTCGGCGAATACTTCAATGTGAATGAGGCCTTCGCGCAAGGTGCGGAGGTGGGGCTGCAGGCCAAACTCCGGACGCGGCTGCTGCTGAATACTGCGTATACCTACACATCGACGCAGATTCTGGACAATCCTGCGCCCATCGATTCGCAATACAATCCGGGGCAGCCGCTGCTGCGGCGTCCCAAACACTCCGCGATAATGTTGTTGTCTTACCTGGGCACGCGTTGGGGCGCGAAGTTGAGTGGAAGTTTCGTGGGGCGGCGGCCGGACGATGATTTCTACGGCTTCAACATTGACCACGCAGCCGGGTATGTGCGCGCCGATCTTGGGGGATGGTATGCCATCAACCGGCGCGTGAGTGCGTACGCGAGTGTGGAGAACGCGCTCGACCGGCGCTACAACGAGGTGGTGGGGTATCCGGCATTGCCGATTAATTTTCGGGTGGGATTTCGATTCAGAATCGGAGGGGAATAAATTGATATCCGCTGCTTTCCCAGCAGGAGCGGCGGAACATTGACGAAGAGATTGCGCGATTCTTCGCGGTGCGGGCTTTTTTAAAAGGTGAAACTCGGCGCATCACTCGCCAAAGCGATTTAGCTAGTGGCTTGGCGCGTCGCCCACAGTTTGCGTGGCTGTTCCTGAACTCTTCCCCGATAGCGTGTCTCCGCTATAATACGCCCCAAGCGTCAGCGTTTCGACCGGCAGCTTCGACGTGGTTAGGATGGCCGTGCCGGCGTTTAGCGGCTTGGTTCCCAGGTAGGTAGCGCCATTTTTGAATACCACCGTGCCGGTTGGTCCACCTGCCGCGCCGGAACTGACGGTTGCGGCTAGCGTCACCGCCTGGCCAGAGGTCGAGGGATTCGGGCTCGACGCGAGGGTGGTGGTGGAAGGATAGAGAGCAACCGTCTCCCTTACCGTCCCGGAGCTGGCTTTGTGGAAAGGATCGCCGGAGTATGTGGCCTTGGCGGCGCGCATCAGGGCTTTGGAGAACGAGGTGGTGAGGGTCGCCACTCCGTTGGTCGTTGTACCCGTGCCAAGATCTGTCGTGCCGTTGTAGAAGGTCACTACTTCACCGTTGGGCACAGGAGGAGTCGAAGTAATCGTCGCCGTGAAAGTCACCGCCTGATTGACCAGCGATGGGTTGGGGGATAAGGTGAGCACGGTTCTTGTGAAATATAAGGTTTGGTTCAGCAGCACGCCAACCGTGCTGGACGCGTTGAGAGCCACAAGGTCGGGCCTACCGTCGCCATTCACGTCCGCGACTGCAACAGACAGTGCGTCGGGGCCACCGGAACTGTAGTTGATCGGGTTCTGGAAAGTGCCGTCGCCGTTGCCCAGAAGCACACTGACGCCACCGGGGTCTGCCCCATGAGAGCATTCGGAGGTCAGACACTCGCTCGCCACGACCACGTCCGGATGGCCGTCACCGTTCAGATCCGCGATCGCGACCGAATGGTTCGCCCCCCCGGAGCCCGTATTGTAGTTGAAGGGCGTCTGGAAAGTGCCGTCGCCATTGCCCAAGAGGACGCCCACTCTTCCATCGAGTCCTGCAACCTAGCCAACGAGGACCACGTCAAGCTTGCCGTCGCCGTTCAGATCTCCGATCGCGACCGAAGTCGCCCAGGGGCCACCTGTGCTATAGCTGACGGGAGCCTGGAAGGTGCCGTCGCCGTTGCCCAGCAGCACACTAAACATGTTGTCGCCTTCAACGACGACCAGATCGGGCCTGCCGTCGCCATTGAGGTCTGCAATCGCGACCGAATTGCCAGCCACGTTCCCTCCACCCGACAAGCCGGAGCTGTAGGTAGCAACCTTCGCCAACCTGATCGGCGGCATTTGCGCGGCCTGGACCCGATCCGCCTCCATCGTCGCAGGCGACGTTTGGGAATCTCGTGTTGCATTGGCTTGATCGACGTGAACGGCAGGGTTCGATTGTGCGGTTGCGAGCACTAAAGTTAATAGAGCGCCAAACATGAGACGGACGAACGAGGAGACGAGGCGTGCAGGTTTCATCCGGGATCTCCTTTTTGCCCCCAACATAAGGCCACCTTGGTTCGTCCCTCGCGTCAATAAAACGGGAGGGTTGGCCAGTGACGCAGGTGCTAGCTGGCCTTCTCGGGGGAGCTGTGCATGGGCAGGGGCATGGACGACGCCATTTTCGCTCCGAAATATTTGGCGCGCGCTACCAGCAACTTCTGTACTTCGACTTCCTGCAGCGGTTGCTGGCGGCCGAGGAGATGGGTAACCAGGGCAATCTGGGCGAAGTGCTCCACGGTTTCCATCTTCATGTAGGCGCGCTCGAGCGTGTCGCCGTAGGCCACGACGCCATGATTTGACATCAGAATGGCGTCGTAATGCGGGACGAAGGGCTCCAGGGTGCGGGCTAGTTCAGACGTCCCCGGCGTGCCGTAGCGCGCCAAGGGTATGCAACCCAGGCCCATCACAACTTCGCAGACCAGCGGCTGGGTCAGCGCGATTCCCGCGGCCGCGAAGCCGGTAGCGGTGGGCGGGTGCGCGTGGACGATGGCTTGAATGTCGGGGCGCATGCGGTAAATCAAAAGGTGCATGCCGATTTCGCTGGTCACATTGCGGCGGCCTGAGACGCGCTGGCCTTCCATGTCGACCACGACCATGTCCGCCGCACGCATGTGGCCCTTGCTCACGCAGGTCGGGGTCACCAGAATGCGTTCGCCCTTCAGTCGGACCGACAGGTTGCCGTCCATGGCGGCGACCAGGCCGCGCTCGTGCAGCGTGCGTCCGTAGCGGACGATTTCTTCCCTATGTTTGCGCTCGCTAGACATGGGTACCCTTGGGGGAGTGGCGAAAAAGCGGTTCCGCAACAGGCAACGGCATAGTACCAGCCCCTTTGGACGGACACAACGAAATTTACGAAAATCTAGAAGTAATCTGGCGGCTCAATGCGAGGGGCAATTCCCTACAGGCATTTCCCTATAATCGGAGGGCGTGCTGGTTTCCGATTTCAACTTCCATCTGCCCGAAGATTTGATTGCCCAGGCGCCCCTGGCCGATCGCTCGGCATCGCGGCTGCTGCATGTGGAGCGCTCGACCGGCCAGTTGTCCGACCGGGGATTTCGCGATTTTCCGGGACTGTTGCGTCCGGACGACCTGCTGGTTCTTAACAATACAAAAGTGTTTCCGGCCCGGCTGTTGGGCCGGCGCGCCGGGCTGAATTCGCAGGCGGTGAGTGCGCGCAATCCGGCGGCTCGCGAGTTTCTGCAGGGCCGCGTCGAAGTGCTGCTGACCCGACAGGTGGGTCCAAGTCCGGGCACTGACAAAAGCGAGGGCCAAAACGACTGGGAGTGTCTGGTCCGGCCGGGGCGCAAGATTCAGGTTGGAGAGCGGATTTTTTTCGGGGACGACGATGAAGGGCAGCACGAACTTCAAGCCGAAGTCCTGGCGCGCGGTCCCTTCGGCGAACGAACCATCCGCTTTGAGCCCGTAGATGACTTTTTCGCCAAGATCGCGCTCGTCGGCCATGTCCCACTTCCGCCTTACATTGACCGCCCTGACTCTTCCGCGGACCGCGCGCGCTACCAGACGGTCTATGCGCGCGAGCGCGGTTCGGTGGCCGCTCCCACCGCCGGTCTCCACTTCACTCCGGAAGTCCTCTCCCAAATTGCGGACCGCGGCATTGAAACCGCCGAGATTACTCTGCACGTCGGCCTTGGAACCTTCCAACCCGTGCGCGTTGAGCGTGTGGAGGAACACAAGCTGCACCGGGAACCGTTCACCATTACGCCCGCGGCCGCGAACAAGATAAATGGCGCTCTGGCGGCCTCGCGCCGGGTCATTGCCGTTGGAACCACTACCGTCCGGACTCTGGAATATGCGGCGCGGCAGGCCGGAGGCAGCATTTCCGCCGGCTCCGGCGATGCCGACATTTTTATTTATCCTGGCTATAAATTCCAGGTTGTCCAGGGTTTGCTCACAAACTTTCACCTCCCGGAATCCACTCTGCTCATGCTGGTGTGTGCCTTCGGCGGACGCGAGAATGTGCTGCGCGCTTACGACCATGCGGTGGAGCAACGTTACCGTTTCTACTCGTACGGGGACTGCATGTTTCTGGCGTGAAATGTTTTGCGTCTGCCATGTTCCCTGGGTGATACCGTTCGCGGTTCGCCCCTGCGCTATACTTTATCTTTGATCTCTGGCAAACGGATTTTCAGCAAGCAAGGTTTTCGGCCAGCAAGTTCCCCCGTGAGCACCAAGAACGAGCGCCATGACTACCGCTGCGAAACAGGTCGTCTCGATTCAGGACCTGGTGGCTGGACTGCGCCAGCAGCCGCAGGCTGCCTTCGACGAAACTGAGACCATCCGGAAGCTTCTGCAGGAGTGTCCGGTAGACGCCAACTCACTCTCCCCCTATCTCACCTGGGACCGCCAGCACTACACGCGCAACCTGATCGACAAAACTCCACTCTACGAATTGCTGGCCATTTGCTGGGAGATCGGCCAGGCCAGTTCCGTGCATAATCATCGTGACCAGAACTGCTGGATGGCAGTGCCGATCGGGCGTTTGCAGGTGGAAAACTTCCGCGTGATTCGCCAGGACTTGAGCGCCGGCCGTTGCGAGCTCGAACCCTCCGAGACTGTGGAGATGAACATTGCGCAACCCTGCGCGGTTGATCCGCGGGAACCGGTGCATCGCGTGCTCAACCCGCGCCAGTTTGGCGAGCGCGCGGTGAGCCTGCATGTGTATTCGCGCCCATTCGATACTTGCGTCGTCTATTCCGCGGAGCAGGGCACCTGCGGAGAAATCCAACTGCACTACCACACGGCGTATGGGAAGTCCGTATTGCGGTGAGACAATCCATGTCGAAGCGACCGCTGCGCTGCATGTTTCCCAATATGTTGCCCAGTAGTATGGTTGCCGCGGCAGTCCTCTTTCTGGGCGTGAGTTCCTGCGAGCAGAAAGCTGTGCCTCCCGCGCCGGCTCCCGTCCAGTATGACCATGTGGCTCCGTCGCCTGTGGGCACAGATCAGAACGTTTTGCAGAAAACTTTCACCCTGAAGACTGCCGTGGCTTTTCCATTTGAGATTCCGGCGCATGCCGTGCGTCCCCATTTGCACGGCCTGTACACATCGTTTGTCGGGGATGTCCACGGAGAATCGGGCGGCGCCGCCAATGTCGATTTCCTGGTGCTTAACGAGGATCAATATGGCGACTTCCAGCATGGGCGTCCCTCGGAAGCTCTTTTCTCGGTGGAAGATTCCCACAATCAGGCGGTGAACTTCGATCTGCCGGCCTCCATGGACCAGGCTGTGAAGTACTATCTGGTGTTTCGCAGTTCCAGTGGCGAAGGCAAGAAGACAGTAGAAGCCAACTTCAAGGTGGATTTCTAGCGCCGTGTTACTTAAACCACGACTCACCAGCTGATCGGCATTCCCACCACTGCAACGCAAACACTCCGGCTGCTAAACTAGCCACTTGCCTCCCCGCAGGAAATCTTCGGAACTCGATGCCGTCGCAACGGCCTCCGCAAGGCCAGCGTCCGCGCACGGCCGCATCTTTCTCATCGACACGATGTCGTTTATTTTCCGCGCCTACCACGCCATGGCGCGCCAGCGGTCCATGTCGACCAAAAACGGATTGCCCACCGCCGCCATCTACGTTTTCGTCAACATGCTGCGCAAGCTGCGCGACGATTTTTCGCCCGAATACCTGGCGGCGGTTTACGACGTAGCGGCGCCTACTTTTCGCGACCAGCAGGCGGAGGCCATCACCACCGTCCGCAAGTTCGACATCAAGACGCAAACTTTTACCGAGGTGGAATACAAAGGTTACAAAGCCAATCGTGCGGCCATGCCGGAGGATTTGGCGCAACAACTTCCCTATATCCGGCGCGCGCTCGAAGCGTATCGCATCCCCATTCTCGAACTCGCCGGCTTCGAAGCCGACGATTTGATCGGCACCCTCGCCCGCAAAGCCGCAGAGGCTTCGCACACCGTCTACGTCGTCTCGAGCGACAAAGACATGATGCAACTGGTCAACGACAAAGTTCAGATCCTGAACCCGCCCAAAGATAATTTGATTTGCGATGCCGCCAAGGTTGAGGAAATTCTTGGCGTGCCTCCGGAACGCGTGATCGACGTGATGGCTCTGCGCGGTGATGCCATCGACAATATCCCCGGGGCGCCGGGCATCGGCGACAAAGGTTCGGTTGAGATCATCAAGCGCTTCGGCACGGTCGAGCGGGCGCTGGAACACGCCGCCGAAGTTGAGAAGAAAACTTATCGTGAATCTCTGCAGAACAATCGCGAGGCAATTCTTTTCAGCAAGAGCATGGCGACCATCGACACCAACGTTCCCGTCGAACTTGATGTTGAGGCGATGCGCGCGGGCGAACCGGCACTCGACGCGCTGCGCGAGCTTTTCACCGAGCTCGAATTTACTTCGCTGCTGAAAGAGTTGTTGCCGGTGGTCGAAGTCACTGAAGCGAATTACGGCGAAGCGAAATCCGCGGCTGATGTAGAAAATGTTCTTAAGTCGGTGACAGCAGGAAGCGCGCTTGCCGTAGCCGTCGAACGGGCAGAGCCGCCTCCGGAGACTGCCGAAGAAGAAGCTGAACCGGAACCGCAAGAGTCGATGATGCTGGCGCTGAGTGACGAAGCGTCGCCTGTGGCACCGGAGCCCGCTGTCCGTCGTGCGGCGATCTCCGCGGCTGCGGGGACGGCCACCACGGTGAAGCTCGACGCCAGCGAGGAGGGATCAAAATTATTGTCGGCTCTCACCGACGTGGAAACACCCAAGTCAATTCACGATTACAAAGCTGCGATTCACACGCTCGCGCCGCTGGGCATCGAGTTGCAAGGCGTGCGGCACGATCCCATGCTGTACTCCTATCTGCTCGATCCCACTTACTCGTCGCATCGCCTGCCCGAGGTCGCGCTGCGCCGCTTCAATCTCAAGCTGTCCGGCGATCTTGCAGAGTCCGCCGACATTACCGGTCGCCTTGCTTCCGCTTTGCGCGCAGACGTGGAGCAAGCGAACCTCACCAAGCTTTACGAGGAAATGGATCTCCCGCTCGTCCCCGTGCTCGCCCGAATGGAGCAGGCCGGGGTGAAGATCGACACCGCCGCGCTGGCGACCATGTCGTCCGAACTCGAGCGCGAGAGCGCGGTCAAAGCCAAAGAGATTTACGAAATCGCCGGCAGCGAATTCAACATCAGCTCTCCGCGCCAGCTCGGCGATGTTTTGTTCAATCGCCTCAATCTTCCCAAGCCCGTGAAATATGGCAAGGGACGCACCATCTCAACCGCCGTCGACGTGCTTGAGACCCTGGCGGAAGAGCATCCCATCGCCAGAAAAGTTCTCGACTACCGCCAGCTCACGAAACTGAAATCCACTTACGTCGATGCGCTTCCAGCGCTCATCAATCCGGCAACCGGACGGCTGCACACCACTTTCGGCCAGACGGGAACCGCCACGGGACGGCTGTCTTCGGCGAATCCCAACCTGCAAAATATTCCCATCCGCACCGAACTCGGACGTGGCATTCGCGCCGCCTTCACCGCAGAGCCCGGCCACGTGCTGCTCACCGCCGATTATTCGCAGATCGAACTTCGTCTGCTCGCGCATTTCTCGCGCGATCCTCTGCTGGTCGAAGCTTACCGCCGCGACGACGACATTCACACGCTCACCGCGTCGCAAGTCTTTGGCGTGCCCCCGCTTATGGTCACGCCCGACCATCGCCGCCAGGCCAAGGTCGTCAACTTCGGCATTGTCTACGGCCTCTCGGCGTTCGGACTTTCGCAGCAGCTCGGCATCGAGCCCGCCGAGGCCAAACAGTTCATCGCCGCTTATTTCGAAAGGTACAAAGGCGTGCGCGCCTTCATCGACAAGACGCTCGAAGAAGCGCGCCGCGATCTCAAAGTTAGAACGCTTCACGGGCGCGTGCGTCCCATCCCAGACATCAACAGCAAGAACGCCAACCAGCGCGGGTTTGCGGAGCGCACGGCGGTCAACACTCCGCTGCAAGGCACTGCCGCCGACCTGATCAAAGTCGCGATGATCCGCATCGACGCCGCATTGCGCGACCGCGGACTGAAATCCAGAATGACTTTGCAGGTCCACGACGAACTTGTTTTCGAGGTACCGGAGAGTGAAGTGGGCACCATGCAGTCCCTGGTTCGCGAGCACATGGAGAAGGCGCACACGCTGGCCGTCCCATTGCTCGTGGAAATGGGCGTGGGTCCCAACTGGAGAGATTTGGAGTAGCGGGTGCGCGTCGCCTTGCACGCCGCGCGGCCCTGCTCGGGATTACAGCCAGAAGCTGCTTTGCGCTGCGGACGAAGATCCGGAACCGGCGCTCGCGGCACGGCCGGCGCTGGGCTCGACCCGG
Organism: uncultured Acidobacteriaceae bacterium; assembly: GCA_963719575.1. Lineage (GTDB taxonomy): Bacteria > Acidobacteriota > Terriglobia > Terriglobales > Acidobacteriaceae > Sulfotelmatobacter. The sequence continues at coordinate 148,315 of CAVRCN010000007.1, read as the reverse complement.
TTCCGGCCGCCGTTCTTGGCCTGGTAGAGCGCGGTATCGGCGGCGTTCAGCAGCTTTTCCGCATTGGCGGCGGACGTGCCCGTGGCAATGCCCAGGCTTAATGTGACGTGCATGTCAGTTCCCGCGGCCACGATGCTGCAGTTCGCAATGCAATTGCGGATGCGCTCTGCGAGTTCCCAAATTTCCGCGGACCCGCAATCGGGGGCGACGATCAGGAATTCCTCTCCGCCGTAACGTCCGACAGAATCATAAGGTCGCACCACCGCTGCGATTTCGCTGGCGATGATGCGCAGCACCACGTCGCCCGCAGCGTGCCCGCGACTGTCATTCACGTTCTTGAAATCGTCCACGTCCGCCATGATCACGCCCACTGGCTGGCCGTGACGTTCGGAGCGGACCAGTTCGCGGTTGAGAATTTCGAGAATGACTTTGTGGTTCCACAGGCTGGTCAGGCCGTCATGGGAAGCTTCGCGGCGAAGCGCGTCCTGGGTGCGGATGAGGCGGGTCTGCGTGACCAGAAGGCGCGCGCTGGAACACACAAACGAAAGAAACACTACGCCGGCCGCCAGGCGCAGATGCTCCTGCGCGATACGCAGCGACATGATCAGCACCAGCAGCGGATAAAAAAGATGAAACAGTTCACTGTGAATTTTCTTTTCGCGCCGCGGAGCGTTGCGCTCAAAAACGGCGGGCGCCTCGGCGCTCTTCCAGGTCGTGGCCAGCGCCAGAGGAATCACCAGCATGATGCTCCAGAGAATGTCGAACCAGGCTCCAGTCTTGAGGCCGCGCCCTGGACCGTAGAAGTAGAGAGCGTCCACCGATCCCGACAGGGCCAGAAAAAGCCCGAGGCGACCGAACAGTTTCCGGGTCAAAAGGGAGCGGCTGAGACCTGCCCGCAGCAGATAGGCTCCGGCTACAAAACCGTAGCCCACAAAGTAAGGCGCCCAAACTCCATGCGCCAACTCGCCGGTTGCTTCGGCCTTGGGCAGGTAGAAAAAATACAAGTAGGCCGCGATGCAGACCATCGTGCCCTGCACAAAATCGAGAGCCACCAAAGTGTCGAGATGTCCAGCTTCGTGTTCGGGATCGAGGAACATGGCCATCGCCATGGGAGCGAACCAGAAACAGAACAACAGATTGGCGATCCAAGAAGCGGTGGACGAGCCGGGAAACAGATCGTTATAAACACCGACGCTCTGAGCCACCAGCCACAGAACATAGGCGATCGCAGCCAGGCGCCACACCGAGCAGGCCAGCCCTTCCGAACGCCGGCTCGCGCGGAAGCACGCGAGCACGACGAGGCCACCCAGGACCAACTGTAGAAGATCAGACAGAAATGGACCGCGGGCCGCCGTCCCGAAGGTGGCAACTACGCCGACGTGCACCAGCAGCAGAACGGCGCCGGCAATCATCAGATTGCGTTCACGCAACAATTATTGAGAACCTCGATTCAGACGATTTGCGGGATTGAAATTTTTCAGGCTGGACTTTTCGACAGAGCGCTCAGCCGATCAACCCTGGGAGACCACAGACAGGCACTCGAGAGATGACACCCGGCACACTCATCCCTTGCCCCAATCTAGTATCGCGCACGCTGTCAAACTTTTCATGTCACCCCGGTACTCACCCCTTTGTGACCGCTGGACAGGTCAATTCCAGCCCGCCGGCGAGTTCCGCAGGATTTCCACAGCCTCCGCGAGTTTGGCGGGATGCGGGGGCGCGTATGCTATCAAATTCGGAAAAGGAGAGGTCAAGCGAGATGAACACGTCCGCTGCGGGAATCGGAATCTCACGGCTGGGGCAGGTTGCCATTGTTGCGCAAGATGTGGAGCGCGCCGCCGGTTTTTATCAGGATGTGCTGGGCCTGAAGTTGCTGTTCAAAGCGCCGCCGGGATTGGCATTTTTCGATTGCGGAGGCGTGCGGCTGATGTTGTCGCGTCCGGAGAAGCCGGAGCACGATCATCCCGGTTCGATTCTGTATTTTGCCGTGCCGGATATTCAGGCCGCACACGTCAAGATGAAAGCGAACGGCGCTCGCTTCGAAGACGAGCCCCACCTGGTGGCGAAAATGCCCGATCACGATTTGTGGATGACGTTCTTCCGGGATTCGGAGAATAACTTGATGGGGTTGATGAGCGAGGTGAAACGGTGAGATGCAGCGTCACGAAATCGGAATCTGAATGACACAGCACACACGATGTCATCCCGAAAGGGGGCCGAAGGCCTGGTGAGAGACCTTACGAAGCGCTTGAAGTGGCATGGTCGCTGGCGGGCGCGTCACAGTGCGCGCAGCGGAACCGATCCCCGTTTGCCGCAGGAATGCAGCCCTCCGTCGTAAGGTCCCTCACCCGCCTTCGGCGCGTTCGGGATGACAGATATTAGTTAGATGGCGCAGTTCAAGCTGTACGGATACTCAGCCCGGAAGCCGAACGCCGCAAGCCCGCCCCTCTGCTATCATCGCTGGCGGAGATCTTCGCAGTTATGATTTCATGCGGAATGGACGACGAAGAGTTCGAGGACGACGACATTCCTCTTATTTCCGGATCAGGAGAAGGACTCATGGACGAAACACCGGCCAGGGGCGCGGGTTCGCGCCGCGACGAAGATATTGCGCTCGATCTGATGAAGTTCGTTGCGATGACCACGGGATACGGCAAGACGGCCAGCAGCGGCGGCGTCGGCTTCACCGGCGGAGGATCGGCGGCCAAGCCGGAAGAATACGCGGCGCATTTGTTGGAACTGTACGGCAAGTGCCTGCTCGCGGTGGAAGGCGGGAAGTAGTAGCAGTAACCGGCTCCGGGCAAGCCCTTCCGTAATCTGCTGCGGTGGACTCGCCTGTCAGATACTTGACTCAGGTATGAAGTCTCTCCCCCCATCGCAGCCCCCTCCGCGGGCCCCGAGAGTGCATTTTGCCGAGCCCACACCGGCGGTGCTTCGACTCAAAGATGGCCGCAGCGTGCCGGGCAAATTGAAAGTTGTTTCGCTGACCGGCGGCTTGCTCTCCGTGCCTCATCCAGTCGACACCGGAAGCAATGGCAAACTGATGATCCTGACCGCGGCTGGCATGGTGCTTGGTTCGGCGGAAATGCTGAGCCCGCTTTCCTGGAGCCTGCAACCCTTCCGCTTCCTAGCCTTGCAGGGCGACGATCAGAGCAGGCTGCAAACTGTAATTCGGGATCAATCGACCAGAAGAGCAGCGATCATGGGCAGATCGAGCGGTCGCGCGCCTGGTGAGCCTCGACCCCGGTTTAGCCGGCGTTCTTGACGACCGTTCATTCTTATTCTCTCTCTATGGCGCGTACCTGATTCCCAACTGATCAAACAAGAAACTGAACACGTCGGCCTCTTGCTCAATCTGTTCGTCGAGGGCAGTGCCGAAGCCGTGCCCGGCGGCGGACGAAGTGCGCAACAAAATCGGATAACGGGAGCGCGACGCGGCCTGCAGGCGCGCGATCATTTTTCGTGACTGCATGGGGTTGACTCGGTGGTCGTTTTCTCCCGTGGGCATATAGATTGCGGGATAAGCCGTGCCGTCTTTCACGTGGTGATAGGGCGAGTAGGCGTAGAGCGCCTTGAACTGCTCGGGATCTTTCACCGTTCCGAACTCGGTGACATTGAACGCTCCGTTGGGATCGAGCTCGACGCGCAGCATGTCGTAAATGCCCACCTCGGAGACGACTGCGCGAAACAGGTCAGGACGCTGGGTAAAGGCCGCGCCCATGAGCAGGCCTCCGTTGCTGCCGCCGAGAATCGCCAGATGCGCCGGCGACGTGTATTTCTGGTCGATCAGGTACTGCGCCGAGGCAATGAAATCGTCAAAGACGTTCTGCTTGTGCGTGAGGTTCCCCGCGTGGTGCCATTCCTCGCCGTACTCGGCGCCGCCGCGGAGATTCGCGTCGACGTAGATGCCGCCCTGATCCAGCCAAATACGCGCGAACGAACCGAGAAAGAATGGCTTCTCGCTGATGCCGTAGCCGCCGTATCCGTAGAGCAGCGTGGGGTTCGTGCCGTCAAGCTTCGTGCCCTTGCGGCGGATGATGTTGAGCGGAACCCGCGTGCCGTCTTTGGAAGTAGCGAAGTCGCGCACCACTTCGGCGTCGTCAAAATTCACGGGAGAAGTTTCGACGAGCGCGGTGCGCGTGGCCTTGCCGCCGGCGGCGTCATAGTAATACCACGCAGCCGGTTCAATGTAAGTGGAGGTGTAGAAAAGCACATCGCCAGCGCCAACGGAAACGACCTGGCCGATGGCCGAGATGGGCGGCAGCGGCACTTCTCCAACTTGATCAAGAACGGGAGCCGCGCCGCGCGCGCCGCGTTCAGAATTCTTTCGTGCGAACACGCGCACCCGCGAAGGCCCGCCGATAATGTCGATCACGTAGAGATGGTTCCACGCCGGCACGAAGTTCTCGATGGAAGCGCGCGCGCTGTCGTCAGCGCCGCCGGAAGCGGCTCCCGACGATTGCGGAACCACAACCTTGGATTGCGCGAGATCCAGCTGATCCAGCGGCAGGCGCAGAATCTGCCCGCGCGGCGCGTCTTTGCGCGAGAGCAGGTAGAGCGCTGGATCCACGCCGAACTTGACCGAGACCACGCCGTCTTCAAAGTGCGTAAGCTGCGTCCACTTGCCGTTGGAGTCCATCAGATAATGCGCGAACTGGCCGCCATCGCCATTTGCGACGGCAACCAGCAGCCAGCGGCCGTCGTCGCTGGTGTGGAGCAGAATTTCGGCGATGCGCGGAAAATCTTTCCCGATGACATAGGTATCTTCTTTCGCGTCCGTGCCGAGCTTGTGAAAATAAACCTGCTGGTAGAAGTTGGCGTCTTCGGGCGCGCGTTCGTTCCCCTGCGGATAACGCGTGTAGTAAAAACCGGAGCTATCGGCCTTCCACGCGATGCTGCCCCCGCCGGTGGCAAAGTTCACGCGCGGGACGACGTCGCCCAACTCCTTGCCAGTGGCGACTTCAAAAATATGCGCGGAGCTGTCTTCCGAGCCATTCTCCGAAAGGGCAGCCGCAACATATTTTCCGCCGAAAGAAGGCACGTAGAAATCCATGGAGAGCGATCCCTTGGCGCTGGCAGCATTGGGATCGAAGATGACCTTGGCGCTCGCGGGATCGTCAGCCGAGCGCATCGCGACGAGCATAGGCTGCTGCAGAGGCGGCTGATATTTTTCGGCGAACAGCATTCCCGCACGGAACTGCAGATCGTAATACGAAGCCGATGTCGCCGCGGCAAGTTGGTGGAGACGCTCTTTGATAGCCGCCCGCGCCGGCAAGTGGTCGAGATACTCGCGCGTGCGGGCATTCTGCGCCGCGCTCCATTGCTTGACGGCGGGATCGTCCCAATTTTCGAGCCAGCGGTAGTCATCCGTGACCTTCACGCCCTGGTATTCGTCGGTAACGGGATGCTTGGGCGTGGCGGGCGGGTTGGGAACAGCAGGGCCTTGCGCGAGCGAAGATGCAACCAGCGCCGACAGCGATAGGAGGACGAGCAGGCAAAACGGCTGGACGATTCTGGTTTTCATAGTTCTTTTTCCAGGAAGTGTCCAGAATTATATACGCAGCCTGTCAGATGCTATCGGGTCGCCGGATCTCAAGGCATCCGGATGTAAAAACGAAAGGAAACGGACCACCAGCGCTCGTTTTGTACACGCCGTCGAAAAATACGAGCATCAAATCTGGAGCCGTCTCGCTGTAGTGAAACGATGGCTTCCACGGACCGGTCCGCCAACCTGCGGATTCTGCCTTCATGATCTGCACGGGCTCGCTCCAATCGCCCATGTCGGAAGATGGCGTTTCGGCGTGGCACCACCAAAGTCCGGTCGTCGCGGGTGGCGAAGTCGGCGCCAGCCAGACTCGCGAGAAAACGGCTTCATATCGTCCACTCGTTTGCACTACGCAGAAGTCGAAAACTTTCTCTTCTGGAGCAAAAACAATCTTATGGCGGCTCCAGTTCGAGCGCCCGTCCAGGCTTTCGGCGTATCCCTGAACGATGTAGTCTTCCTGATTCGATCCGGCGGCGTACCACATTTTCCATCTGCCGTCGGCGTAGATCAGATTAGGCTCGTAGACGCTGCCATGCTCCCAGGCTTCGTTGGGAGTAAACACCGGAGAGGGCTGGTCGACCCATTGATTGCCGTCCCACTCCAGATAACCGATCGTGTAGGGGCCCCACACCTGCGCGGCTCCCCCAGCGTAGTAGATTCTCTCGACCCAATCGCCGCGCTGCGGGTCCCAACCCCTTACATATGAAGGGCAGTGGCGTCCGCCTTTCAGATCCCACGGAGCGCTCACGGCCTGCCCGGCCAGCACGGCGATCCTGCTCGAATCGCCGGGCTCGGAACGTCAGCCGCCAGCCCGTGGCGGCGAGAGCTGCGCCCTGCGGAAGGGACGCGCTGAATAATTGAATTCCTTCCCGGCTGGCGGCCTTGCCCGCGAGAAACATCCACCAACGGTCCGCGCGTTTGGCGACGGTCGCGTCGGTAACGGTGAACAGATCGGCAAGAGGCGCGAAGCCATCCGCGGGATCAAAGATCTTCGTTTCTTTTCCCGGAAAGGTTGCCGCCAAAATCTCTTGGTACCTTGGCATGTTGCTGGTCAGATTTTACGGGTTGACTGTGAACAAAAAACCGCGCCCCGATAACAGGGCGCGGTTCACACTGGCGCGAAACGGAGGCGGTCGCGGCCACACCGCAACTTAACGGCGCTTCTTGCCTTTTTTCTTGGCTGGTTTCTTGGCGGCTTTTTTCTTAGCTTTCTTTGCAGGCTTCTTAGCGGCTTTTTTCTTGGCCGGTTTTTTCGCAGCTTTTTTCTTGGCGGGCTTCTTTGCCGCTTTCTTTTTCGCGGCAGGTTTGGAGCCTCCGCCGCCACCGGCAGGAGCTGGCGGTTTCGGTGCGGCTGGTTTAGGAGCAGGAGGCGCGGGCGTGGCTACCGGCGCCGGAGCATGTGCATCCGGTTCGGGCAGGCCAGCTTCTTCTTCCTCTTCCTCTTCGAAATCTTCTTCCAGCGACTCGCTGTAAGCGCCGCTGTCGGCGAATTCATCTTCTTCGTCACGTCCGTAGAGCGTGGGGTCGTAAAACGTCATGGATCCTCCTGATCTTTAGTGGCGGCCCGTGGCGGCTCGTTGCGGCAACGAGCGCCCGGGCTGCGGGCACGAGAGAATTTAAAAGACCACCGGAACTTCTTCTGGAACGGCGCGCGATTATAGCACGACGTTTAGTGCAGCCTGCAAGGGCAGAAAATGCCTCACCCAATTATCCTGTTATCACACGACGGCGGGCAAAGGGAAGCACAATCGCAGGCGAAGACTCCTCGGATGGCGCCGAATCTGCCAGGATTCGCTTTTTGTACGGCTGGCTACTGGGCAAAGAAAATACGAAAAATGGGCATCGGTCAGGACAAGCCTAGAGGTCCAGGGTCCGGCGTGCTACCTATGTTGCACAATCAGAATCATGCCCGGACGCAGGATCGCGATATCGCGGTTGTCGCGCTTGAGCGCGGCGACGCTGGTCTTGTAGTAGGTAGCGATCGAGTAGAGAGTTTCGCCGGTCTTCACCTTGTGATGAATCACCGGAGCAGCGGCGGCAGTCTCTACTCGTTCGATCTTGGCGGACTTTGTGACCGGAGGCTTGTCACTGGCGGTTTGCGTTGCCGGCTTCGTCGTATGTTTCTTGGCTGTCCGCGCCGAAGCTACTTCGGTGGCATGCGCGTTCGGCGTAATCGGCAGATGCAGGGCCAGCACTCGGCGTCCGGAAAGGCTTTCGCCCCGCAGGCCGTTCCAGCGCCGCACCATCAGCGGCGACACGCCAAAATTCTCCGCCACAGTTTGTACGGTATCGCCGGAGTGAACCTTGTAGCGCGTGATGCGCCGCGCGTAAGTGGCCGTATCCGAAAGCGGATGCTTTCCCGGCGCGACCGGGATCACCAGCTTGGCATCGGCTTCGAGTTCAGCGGGAGTATCCAGGTGGTTGGCCTCGGCAATGGACTTGGCCGTGGTGTGGTAAGTGCGCGCCAGCGAAGCCAGGGTGTCGCCAGAATGAACCGTGTGGTAACGCCACCACAACCGCATCCCGGCCGGAATCGCGGCCATCGCGGTTTCGTATTGATCTTTCGTCCCGGCGGGCAGGTGCAACTCAAACTGTCCTTCGCGCGGCGTGGTCAGTCGCAGCAGGCTGGGATTCAGATCCTGCAAGTCCTCCACGCTTCCACCCACGCATTCCGCCACCAGTCGCAGATCGACCGGAGCGGTAAGCGTCACGGTGTCGTAGTCCGCAGGATGCTCCATCACCACTTCGTTCAAGCCATACTGCGATGGATTCTTGGCCATGATGGTCACGGCCAGAATGATGGGAACGTAATTCCGCGTCTCCTTGGGCAGAACGTTGCGCCGGTAAAGCTCCCAGAAGTCGGCAAAGCCAGTGCGCTTCACTGCGGACTGCACCGTACCCGGGCCCGAATTGTATGCGGCCATGGCCAAATACCAGTCGCCGAACTCGTTATACAGATCTTTCAAGTGATGCGCGGCCGCACGCGTGGATTTCTCGGGATCCTGCCGGTCGTCGACGTACATATTGTGCGAAAGACCGTAGCCGCGGGCCCGGCTCGCCATAAACTGCCAGATGCCGCGCGCTCCCACTCGCGAAACCGCCAGCGGATGGAACCCGGACTCGGCCTGCGCCAGATAAATCAGATCCTGCGGCACGCCTTCCTCCTTGAGGACGGAAACCATCATGTCGTGGTAGCGGCCGGAGCGGGCAAAGGCGCGCTCGAAGTTGCCGCGTCCGCGATTCGAAAAGTAGCTGATGTAGCCGGCCACCTGGTCGGTCATCATGAGCGGCAGATCGGAATGGGTCGACTTGATTTCCGCCTGCGCCTTAGCCCGCACGCTGGCGTCGGCCGAAGGCGTAATGCCGTTAGTCTCGTCGATGGGCGCCGGCTCGGATTTCTGCTGGTCTTCGGCGTCGGCTGGGTTGTTCCCGGCATCCCCTGGATTCCCGCCCAGACCGTCCAGCCCTAGCTCATTCACTCCCGCCACAACGCGGTCGAATTCCTTCTGCAGCCGATCGTCGGAGCGGACGTCCAGATTGCTGCCCAACATCGCGTTGAAGGCATTATCGAAATTCAGTTTGGCCGCGTCAGTATTCCCGGCCTCGTAGTTGACCACTCCCGCCTGGTATTCTTTCTCAACCCGCGCCACCAGATCTCCTACCGGGTCGGAGCCGGCCGCCGAAGGGTTTGCCGAAGAACTGGCTTGGGAGGAATCCTGTGTCGAAGTCTGGGCAGAAGCTGTAGCACCTACAGTCTTTAAGGACGAATCCGGCTTGGCCTGTTGAGTTTGCGCGGAAGCCAACCCACCCGGCTTGGCCTGACCAGAGGAAGCCGCAACCGCGCTCAACGAGGGCGCCGACCCCGGCGGCAAAAGTGATGCCGGCTTCTGCGCGCTCTGGCACGCCGACCACGCCAAAACCATGCATGCCAGCATCGCGCTCCGTAAGTGGGGTTTTGCAAGCCTCATAACTCTATACAAGCCTCATATTCTCTATAAGATGCGGGATTCTCCCTGGGCGTTGGGCGTGTACGGCCTTAATCAAAATCGTACCTGCCGTTCGGGCCTGGGTCAACGCCGAAAAGGCACTTCGGCGGTTACCTTAGGCACCACTCGGCATGGTCTCGGCAGCGCTATTACGTCCCATTACCTACGGCTGGACGCCTGGACCTTCCCGATCCATGCGGCGACGACCGCCTCGGCCGTCCAAGCTGGGGCCGAAGCCCCGCGTCCTCCAACTGCCAATGGTCCAATCCCCGCCAGCCTGTCAAACCCGCCAATAATCTGGACGCCAGTTCTGGATCGCCTTCTTGATGTCCTTCCGCGACAACTTCTCCTTCAGCGTGCGTTCCACCAGCTTCGGAATCTCCGCGTCAGAGGCGAAGCGCAACGCAACCAGCTGCGCTTCGCTCAATTCGGGAATCCGGGCTCGTAGGGGCTCAGGCAGAAGCATGGCCAGCCGCAAGCGCTCTTCGAGGCGGATCACGCGATCCTGCACTTTCGCGGCATAGGCGCGCTCTTTTAGTGCGATCAGCAGCAGAGCCATCGCCAGCAGAATCAGCAGGAAGGCATGGAAGTGATCGCGAAAGTCACCCTCACTGATATGCGCGAAGAAATGGACGAGAGCCAACAGCAGCCCCAACACAAAAACCGGCAACGCGAAAAAGTGAAACGGCGGATCGAACCGCGTGTGATTGGCAAACGTCTGGGGGACTTTTTCGGCCATGATGGAGGCTCCTCGGCGCCGACGGGACAGTGTAGCAGACACCCCGCATCATTGCGGCGTCAGATTCAAGATTCGGAATGCCTCACTGCAAATGACAATACCGGAAGCTCATTTCGTTTCGCCCCCGCGGATCAGACCGAACCCATCTCGCGTCCTCAGTCCCGTATAATTTCTCGCGGCAAACAACCAGGCGAAGAAATCAAACTGGGGTAAAGGAAGACCATGAAAGCCATTCAAGTGAAGCAAGTGGGCGGACCGGAAGCTATGGAACTGGTGGACTTGCCCGTCCCTCAACCGAAAAGTCACGAGGCGTTGGTGAAGATTGCCGCCGCGGGCGTCAATTTCATCGATGTCTACATCCGCGAGGGCCGCTACCACGCGCCCGTGCCGTTCGTGGTTGGGCAGGAGGGTTCGGGTGTGGTCACCGCGGTGGGCGCTGACGTGAAAACGGCCAAGGTCGGCAACCGCGTCGCCTGGAGCGGCGCGCTCGGGTCGTATGCCGAATATGTAGCTGCGCCCGCCGCCGCTCTGGTGCCCGTCCCGGAGGACGTGGGCGACCGCGACGCGGCTGGCGCCATGCTCCAGGGCATGACCGCGCATTATCTCTGTTACGACACCTACCCGTTAGCACCCGGGAAAACCGCGCTGATTCACGCCGGCGCCGGCGGCGTGGGACTCCTGTTGATCCAGATGGCGCACAATCTCGGTGCACGCGTAATCACGACCGTCTCCACCGAGGAGAAGGCCAAGCTGGCGCGCGAAGCTGGCGCCGATGACGTCATCCTCTACACGCAGGTCGATTTCGAAGCCGAAACCAAACGCCTCACTGGAGGCCAGGGCGTGGACGTGGTCTACGACAGTGTGGGCAAGGCGACCTTCGAAAAAAGCATGAACGTGCTGCGCCCGCGCGGCATGCTGGTGTTGTTTGGCGCGTCGAGCGGCCCGGTTCCGCCCGTGGATCCCATTACGCTCTCGCAGAAAGGCTCGCTCTATATGGCCCGCACCAGCCTGGCCCACTTCACCGCCACGCGCGAAGAGTTGCTGGCGCGGTCTGGTGCAGTATTCAACATGATTTCCAGCGGAAAACTCAAACTCCGCATCGCGCACACCTACCCGCTAGCTGAAGCGCAGCAAGCGCACCGTGACCTGGAAGGCCGGAAGACCACGGGGAAGCTGTTGCTGATTCCGTAGGATTGCCACAGACCGCGTTGCTACGCTTCGCGGCACAGTCAAGGCAGCTGTCCTTATAAGTGGTTGCGGTTAGCGCTTACGCCTGTAGCCCTTCGCGTATTCCGGCACTTCCTGCCCCTGCAGGAGCCGCGCGTCGTCAATCGGCTCTCCCGCAATCATCTCCAGCGGGACAACCCCTGCCCAAGTCGGAAACGCATAGTCTTCGGCGTCATCCACTGGTGGGCCGACGCGAACTTTCGCCGAGAACTCTTCGATCGGCACCCGCAGCACGGACGTTGCTTTCAGCTCGCGCTCGTTGGGCTGGCGCGCTTCGTCCCAGCGGCCGGGCAGAATGTGTTGCGAGAGCGCATACAGAGCCTCGATCTTCTCTTTAGGATCGTCCACCAGCGTCGCCTTCCCCAGGATCACCACCGAGCGGTAATTCATGGAGTGATTGAAAATGGAGCGCGCGAGTACCAGCCCATCGAGCAATGTCACGGTCACGCACACCGCGACGCCGTCTTTCATCTGCCGCAGCATGCGGCTCGCTGCCGACCCGTGAATGTACAGATTGCTTTCCACGCGCCCGTACGACGTAGGAATGACAAAAGGCTGCCCCTCGACCGCGAAGCCGACGTGACACAGAAAGCCTTCATCAAGAATGCGGTACGCAGTTTCGCGATCATAAGCCGCGCGCTCGGGTTCGCGGACGACACGAGTCCGCGGCGTTGGCGTAAAAGATTCAGGCATGGGGAAAAAACTCCGGCAAGCGCCAAGGATGGATGACGATGAATAGAAATTCTAGCAGACTGGAGCGGCTCGACGCAGATCTCCTCGCGCTTCGTCGTCTCGCGCCTGGGCGTCTACGCGGTTCCGGCGTTGGTGAAGGCTTCGAGCGCGTCGGAGACGGTGGGGAACATCAGGAACAGCGGTTCGGTTTTGGTGATCTGGAACACTTTCATGACGCGCTGGTTGACGCCGGTGAGCGCCATGCGGCGTCCGGCCTTCTGGCATGAAATGCAGGAACTGACCAGCGATCCAAGGCCCGAGGAATCGAGATACGGCACGCCCGTAAAATCGAGAATCATGGTGGGCGCGTCTTCGCGGCGCACCGCGTTGATGAACGGAGAAACGTTTTCCACGGTGAGCGGGCCGTGCAGACAGAGGACTCCCCGGTCAACGCGCTCGATCTGTAGGGGGTCGGATGCCATGGCGCACGATTCTAGGCCAGATGGTGATGCGGGTTCAAGTTGGTCTTTCAGCTGCCAGCTTCTAGCCACACCTGCCTACCGGGAGCGTACACTGCGGGCATCTCAGGAGAGCCCGTGAAGCGCCCCAAGCTCACCATTGTCATCGCGGCTTCGATCTGTCTCAGTCTGCTTGGGCCGGCCACAGGCCTCGGCCAGCATCTCCAAGCTCCACAAACACCGGCCACTCAAATTGCGGACGAGCTGGGTACGCTTGCCAGCGATGCCATGCGGGGGCGCGGCAGCGGTACCGTTGACGAGCTGCGAGCGGCGAGCTACCTGGCGCGCGAACTGCGGCAGATTGGAATTTCTCCGCTGGGCGACGCGGGTGGATATATTCAGGACGTCTCCGGCACTTTCGATTTCCGCGGTGGACCCAAGCCGTGGCATACGCGCAACGTGATCGGAGTTTTAACGGGCAGCGATGCCAAGCTGAAGGACCAGGTGGTGCTGCTGACCGCGCATATGGACCACTTGGGCGTGGGAACGCCGGTGAAAGGCGACAGCATTTACAACGGCGCGGACGACGACGCATCCGGCTGCGTGGCGGTGTTGCAGCTGGGGCGGGCGCTGGCGGCGGGCGAGCGGCCGAAACGCACCGTGATGTTGGTTTTCTTCGGCAGCGAAGAGACCGGCGGACAGGGCGACCGGTATTTTCTGCGCCATCCGCCGCTGCCGCTCGATCACATCGTCGCCAATCTTGAGTTTGAAATGATTGGGCGTCCCGACTCCGCGGTGCAGCCCGGGCAGCTGTGGCTCACGGGATACGACCGCAGTAACCTGGGCCCGGAGCTGGCGAGGCATGGTGCGCGGCTGGTGGCTGATCCGCATCCGGCAGAGAAGTTTTTTCAGCGCTCGGACAATTTTGCCCTGGCCAAACGCGGCATCGTCGCGCAGACGGTCTCCAGTTACGGCCTGCATCGCGACTATCACCAGCCCAGCGACGATATGGCTCACGTCGATCTCAAACATATGGAACAAGCGATTGCGTCGCTGGTGGAGCCGGTCGAGTGGCTGGCCAATTCGGATTTCAAGCCGGAGTGGGTGGCGGGCAAAGCACCGTAGGCGAGAGCAGTCGACGTTAGCTAATGCGAGGGGGCGTCTTCCTGGATTTTGACAACGAGGGCAATAGCCTGACTCTTTTCATCAACGGCGGCGGACAGTTCGGCGGTCACGTTCGGGCGCCCTTTTTTTGCATAGGATTTTTGCAGTGACTCCACTCCTCGATGAACCGATCCGGTATCGAACTGAGAGTTTGATTTCATCCGGAAGATGGATTGCAGCTCATCAGTGGAGAACACGGTCGCGCCGGAGAACGTGATTTCCTTCAACCGGTATTTCTGCCCGGGATGAACGTGAATACTTATCGTGAATTCATTTTTCCCAGTTTGCTTGGCTCCGATCGGATAGACGTCAATACAGAAATAACCGAGCCGCTGAAATGAGTCCTTGACTCGTTCAGTGATCTCTGTGAGGGCATCACATTTTCTGTACTGGCGCTGTTCAACGCTGGCAACGGCATCCATCATCGCCTCGGGGCCTACGTTCGATCCAGAGGTGACATATCCTCCACGAAGGCTGCCCGCGCCCGTATCGAGCGTAGCCACTCGAACCGTGATCTCCCGTTTGACCTCCTCTGAGCCACACTGGCTGGTAGGCATGCTATGCCGGGGACGCGGACAAGCAGACTGGTCCTGCGTTTGAGCAAGCACGGCCGCCATCAGCGTGAGGGCAAGAACCCCGAACTTCATGACGAGGCATTATAGACCGGTGTCGGTTCCGGACTCGTGTCGGGAAAAGCTGGAAGTGGGATTCGCTTGTTTGGAGTCGATTGGTTCTAGAACCTACCCCGTTCTGCGTGCAGTGAGCAAACTCAGAATCTCACGTAGGCCCTGGCGGATGTGCTGAATCTCGGCTTTGGAGTGCGTGGGGAACGGAATCGTGGACTGGCCCTTGTCGGCTTTGGCTTCCGCGCGCAGATGCTGGCGCGCGCCTTGGATAGTGAATCCCTGCTCGTAGAGCAGTTGCTTAATGTGCAACACGCTCTCCACGTCGCGCTTGCGGTACATGCGCTGGCCGGTCGAGCTCTTCACCGGCTTCAGCTGCGGGAATTCGCTCTCCCAGAAGCGCAGCACGTAGGCGGGCAGGCGGCACAAGTTGGCCACTTCGCCGATGCGGAAGTAGAGCTTGTCGGGGATGAGAACGTCGTCGGCTTTGGATTTGGCGTTGGCTTTACTGCCCGCGCCGTTCGACCGTCCTTGTTTCTTGGCAGCCATGTGGAGAACTCCGGCCGAAGCCGTGTCGTCCGCCTATTGTGACACAGGTTGAAAAGGTGGGAGAGAGATTTTCGCGCACGGAAGAACATGCGGAGCTATCAGCTTTCAGCCGTCAGCTATCAGCTCGTGCGATAAGACCGGAGGGCTCACGGACGGGCGAACCTTATGAACACGCTCTGGAGAATATATGCTTGGGAGAGTTTGGATCGGGAAGCAAGGCGGGCAATGCTGCCGTGGGCTTCGCGTTTGAGCTGAGAGCTGACAGCTGAATTGGAAAAGCCTCTCAAGAGGTGCTTCTCCGGAGAGGCCAGTGAAAATCCTGACGATGCGAGACTAGGTCTCGCGGGCGGTTAGTGCTTTTTCTTTTTTGCCTTCTTCTTCGTTGCCATTGAAGGATCCTCCGTTGAACGATTTCCCTTGCGAGATTTGAACTTCGGGCCCGTTGCCTGAAAGACCAGCCCAATCAATAGTACTAGCGGTCTCTCTGATACAAGATATTGCGGCACGGTGAATGAAGTGTCAACAGAATTTTGCAGATTCGGGCAGGAAAAAGTCGTTGGTCGTTCGTCGTTCGTCGTTGGCCGACGCAGGTTCATCGAAACGTTCGTGCGCGATTGGGCACTCCGTCGGGCTCTTGCCAACGACCAACGACGAACGGCCAACGACTGGTAGTACACTGCGCCACATGCCCCGCGATCCCGTTGAACTCGAAATCTTCAAGAGTCTCTTCCACTCCATCGCCGAGGAGATGGGCGCCACGCTGCGGCGGACCGCGTTTTCTCCCAACATCAAAGAGCGGCGCGATTATTCCTGTGCGGTGTTCGATGGCGATGGCGAGGTGATCGCCATGGGCGACCACATGCCGGTGCATTTGGGGTCGATGCCCATGTCGGTGCGGGCTGCGATTGCGGCGTGCGAACTCAGTGGCGGGATGCAGCCGGGCGATGTGGTGATGCTTAACGATCCGTTTCGCGGAGGAACGCATTTGCCGGATATCACGCTGGTCGCGCCCGTCTATGTGAGGGGCGGGCCCGGCGGCCAGAGGCAAGAGCATTCCCCTAGCTTTAGCGGGCGAGGCGTCCGCGGCTCCATGAGTCCGGATTTTTATGTGGCTTCGAGAGCGCATCATGCCGACGTGGGCGGAGCGTATCCCGGGTCGATGGGGCTATGCCGCGAAATCTATCAGGAGGGCATGCGCATTCCGCCGGTGAAGCTGATAAGCGCCGGGACGATGCAGCATGACGTTCTCGCGTTGCTGCTCAACAACGTGCGCACGCCGGAGGAACGCGAAGGCGATTTGGCCGCGCAACTCGCGGCCTGCCACACCGGCTCCGAGCGGCTGCGCGAAGTTTGTGCGCGATACGGAGTGCGGAAGGCTAAGCTCGCGGCGCGGGAACTGCTGGAATATTCGGAAGAACTGATGCGGGCGTTTTTGCAGAGTGTGCCGGTGGGGACGTATCGTGCCGAAGATTTTTTGGACGGGGATGGGATCAGTGACAAACCCGTGAGAATTGCCGTTGCGATAAAGTTTCACCACCTGTCGGTTCACGGAAAGGCGCGGCGGCGGGATGCCGGCGCCCACATGGTCACCGTCGATTTTACGGGCAGCGATCCGCAGGTGGAGGGCAGTGTCAATGCGGTCGAAGCCATCACTTATTCAGCCTGCTTCTACGTTTTCCGCTGCCTGCTGGCGGAAGACGTGCCGGCCACGGCGGGATTGATGCGTCCGATTCAGGTGATCGCGCCGGGAGGAACCATCGTGAACGCGCGGCCACCAGCAGCGGTGGCTGGTGGGAATGTGGAAACTTCGCAGCGCATCGTTGACGTGCTGCTACGCGCTCTGGCGCAGGCGATTCCAGAACGCATCCCCGCTGCCGCGTCGGGGACCATGAACAATCTCACCATCGGCGGCATCGATCTTCGTGAGGGCGATCTTCGTGACGACGACCCGCGCACGGGCCAGCCCTTCGCCTACTATGAGACGATCGCTGGCGGCATGGGCGCGCGGCCCGGCAAACCTGGAGTCTCCGGCGTGCACACGCACATGACCAATTCTCTAAACACGCCGGCGGAGGCGCTGGAATATGCTTATCCCCTGCGCGTACGGCGATATTCGCTGCGTACGGGCAGCGGAGGAAATGGAAAGCATCGCGGCGGCGACGGCATTGTGCGTGAGATCGAAGTGCTGACGGATTGCTCGGTCACGCTGCTCGCCGATCGCCGCACTCGTGGGCCCTGGGGGTTGGCTGGTGGCGAGGACGGCTGGCCCGGAACCGCGAGCGTGATTCGCCACGACGGTTCCGTCGAAGCGATGGCTGGAAAATTCAGCACGTGCCTGCGCGCGGGAGAACGGATCAGGATTGAGTCTCCCGGCGGTGGCGGCTGGGGTGCGGTCGACTGACGAAAAGTTCTTGTTGGTTGAGAGCGAGGATCGAATATGCACATCGTGAAATCGTTCGGAGTGATGTCAGTAGCCAAGATTATGGGCGTGCTGTATGCCTGCATGGGACTGCTTTTCGCGCCCTTCTTCCTGCTCTTCGGGTTGGTCGGATCAATGGCTGGGCAAGAGAACTCCCCCTTCGCGGGAATTGTGGGTGTGGTCGTTGCCATTCTCTTGCCCTTTTTCTACGGCGCGATTGGATTTATTGGCGGCGCCATCGGGGCGCTGCTCTACAACCTGCTTTCGAAGTGGGTGGGCGGATTCGAAGTCGAGGTGGAGCTGCGGCCAACAACTCCGGTTGCGCCTTACCCGATTATTCCTCCCGCCACTCCCGGCATCTGATCTAGCGCTCATATTTAGCGCGCGTATCGAACTTGGTGGCCTGGCATGACGACCGACCCTGCTGCTCATTATCTCGACGAAGCCCACCGCCAGATGCGCGGGCACAAGCGCCTGGCCGAGGGAGCGATGGCTCAACTCAAAGATGAAGAATTATTCTTCGCGCTCGACCCGGAATCGAACTCCATCGCCGTTATCGTGAAGCACATGGCGGGCAACATGCGCTCGCGCTTCACCGACTTCCTCACCACGGATGGCGAAAAGCCCGACCGCTATCGCGACCAGGAATTCGAGCTCAGCCCCGCGACCACGCGCGCCGATCTTACGAAGTGGTGGGAAGGAGGCTGGACGCGGGTGTTTGAAGCGATTGAGTCCCTCAAGCCGGAGGACGTGATGCGCACGGTTACGATCCGCGGCGAGCTCCACACCGTGTTACAGGCCGTGAACCGCCAGGTCGCGCACTATGCCTACCACACCGGCCAGATCGTGTTTCTGGCGAAACATATCCGCTCCGGCAAGTGGAGGTCTCTGAGCATTCCACGCGGCAAGTCGGAGGAATTCAAAACAGTCGCGCCGAAGGCCCCCAGGCCTTAAGTTGGTAATCGCAGGCCGAGGCGGACGGCTGATTGGAAGCTGGCGAGGGTGATGGCGCGTCCCGCCTAGCGTTTCACCGCTTCTTCCTTCTTCGCATCCGAGGTCGAGGTTCGAGGCCAAACCGGGGAAGCCAGTTCAACAAGCCACATAGGTCCACCGATGTAAAACATCGTCTCAGATTTGAGGAAGGCAGGAGCTTCGCCACGAAGAATCCAGACGTGCGAGTCTGGCGGCTGCTTTCCCAGGATCGGCGCTATAACTCCGGCGAGACCTCCGATGTCGACCTTCACGGCGTAGCGACTCCCCTCACGACCCGATCCGACAAGAGAAAATGGTTCGGTACCGTCGGCCGTAATCATCAGCTTGACGACGCGAGGTTTCGGCGCGGCCACCAGCATTGAGAATTCCGCCTGCGTCGCACCGGGCGGAAGATTCTTCAACAGCGTGGGCACCAGGCCATTGGCCAGATCCGGCGGCAGCTTTAAATGCGCGTTCTCTACTTTCTGCTTGCCGTCATCGTCCGTGTAGCGAACTGTCACCTGGCCAGTGGACGCAGTCACCAACTCGTCCATGGCATGCTTGAATGCCGGGCCTTTCTGCACGAGGTGATAGCTGATCAGGCGAAAATTGCCGCGCTGGGAAAAAACCGTGGTTTCCTCTTGTCGCGAACCGTCCTTGAATCGGAATAGGAGTTGACTGGTGACGCGATTGCCGCGCGCGACTTGCGCGAGGTCGCCTTCCGCAATGGGGTTGCCGTCAAGTGTGCCCAGTACGAGAAAGCCATGAACCAAGCCTTCCTTGTAACGCACCGCTACCGGAGACGCCGACATCGAGACGCCGCCGAGGAAACAAACTGAGATCAGAAAGATGGCAAGAGACTGGGTGCGCACGCTACGGTAACCTCCTGTATGTTGGCCGTCTTTCGATGCGCGGCTCGGCAAGATGGTTGCGAACGTGTGGTCGGAGTAAGGAGAAGTTAACCTTGAACGGCCGCGGAGCCTATCCTGAGCCGAGTCGAGCTGGGCTGAACCGAGTCGAGTCGAGTCGAGTCGAGTCTAAGGAGCTCCTCATCCGACTTGGGCGCGGTGCTAGAATCAACTGTTTTGTATTGTGTGATTCGGAACTTATAAGGTAGTCGTCATGCCATCTACTATGCTCGCGGTCGTCAAGCCGGAAGCCGCGCCCGGCGCGGAGATTCGCGAGGTCAAGATTCCTGCCTATGGGCGCAACGATGTGCTGGTCAAGGTGAAAGTTGCCTCTATCTGCGGCACCGATCTTCACA
The DNA here is from genome assembly GCA_963719575.1 of uncultured Acidobacteriaceae bacterium. GTDB lineage: Bacteria > Acidobacteriota > Terriglobia > Terriglobales > Acidobacteriaceae > Sulfotelmatobacter. Next base: position 128,697 of record CAVRCN010000007.1, on the reverse strand, counting down.
TCTACAACTGGGATCGCTGGGCGCAGAACCGCATTCATCCTCCGCTGATTCCCGGGCATGAATTCTGCGGCGAGGTGGTCGCGTTTGGCGAGGAAGTGACTAGCGTCAAAGAGGGCGACTTCGTTTCCGCTGAGATGCATGTAGCCTGCGGAAAATGTCTGCTGTGCCGCACCGGCGAGGCGCACATTTGCCAGAACGTGAAGATCATCGGTGTCGACGCCGACGGAGCCTTCGCGGAGTACGTGGTCATCCCCGAGTCGAATATCTGGAAACTCGATCCGGCGATTCCACAGGACTACGCATCCATTCTCGATCCGCTGGGCAATGCCGTGCATACTGTGCTGGCCGGGGAGATCGCCGCCAAGACCGTGGCCATCACGGGCTGCGGGCCGATCGGATTATTTGCCATCGCGGTCGCCAGGGCCGTGGGAGCGACCACCGTGTTTGCCATCGAGGTCAACGAACACCGCGCGAACGTCGCCCGCACCATGAAGGCCGACTACGTTCTCAATCCGGCGAAAGAAGACGTGCGAAAAATTGTGGCCGAACGAACAGGCGGCCTCGGCGTGGACGTAGTGCTCGAAATGGCGGGCCATCCGGATTCGATTCGCACTGCGTTCGACATCGTGCGGCGCGGGGGAAGAATTTCCCTTCTTGGCCTGACCTCAAAACCCATCTCGCTGAATTTTTCCGAAGACATTATTTTCAAAGGCATCACGGTGCAAGGCATCAACGGACGCCGCATGTACCAGACCTGGTACCAGATGACCGCGCTGCTGAAAGCGGGCAAACTCGACCTGCATCCGGTGATCACCGACCGCATCGCGATGAAAGATTTCTCGAAAGCCATGGAGCGGCTTAAAACCGGAGAGGCGAGCAAGATCCTGGTGTACCCGAACGGAGTGCGATAGCTGAGGCACGATATGACCACTGCAACCCGCACCAATCCACTTTCTTATCTCACCGACCAGCTCAACGAACTCAAAACCAAGGGCACGCACTTCAAGCTGCGCGTGCTCGATGATGAGCAGGCTGCGGTCTGCACGTTCGACGGCAAGAAGGTAATCAACCTGGCTTCGAACAACTATCTGGGACTGACCACGCATCCCAAGCTGCGCGAAGCGGCGCTCGAAGCCACGCGCAAATACGGGGTGGGATCGGGCGCAGTGCGCACGATTGCCGGGACCATGAAAATCCACATGGAACTGGAAGAAAAAATCGCCCGCTTCAAAAATGTGGAAGCCTGCGTGGTCTTCCAGTCCGGGTTCGCGGCCAACGCAGGGACGGTTTCGGCGGTGCTGGGCAAGGAAGATTTCATCATCTCGGACGGGCTGAATCACGCCTCGATCATTGACGGCGCGCGCCTCTCGAAGGCGAAGATTCTGGTATTCCGCCACAAAGACATCGCCCATGCCGAAGAGCAGCTCGCCAGCATTAGGGACGCGACCGGCAAGAAGCTGCTCATCACCGACGGCGTCTTCTCCATGGACGGCGACATCGGCCCGCTGCCCGCGCTCTGCGACCTGGCCGAAAAATACGGCGCCATCATGATGGTCGACGACGCACACGCTTCCGGCATCCTCGGCCGCAACGGCCGCGGCACCGTCGACCATTTCAATGTGCATGGCCGCGTGGATATTCAGGTGGGGACGTTATCGAAAGCCATCGGCGCACTCGGCGGCTACGTCTGCGGCACGCGCGATCTCATCGATTTTCTTTATCACCGCGCGCGTCCATTTTTGTTTTCCACGTCGCATCCTCCGTCGGTGGCGGCCACGTGCATTGCAGCCTTCGATGTTCTGGAAAACGAGCCGGAGCGCATGGAAAAGCTCTGGGAGAACACACGCTTCTGGAAAAAAGAACTGGGCCTGCTCGGATTCGACATCGGCGGACGCACGACTCCGGCCAGCGAAACTCCAATCACGCCAATCATCATCGGCGATGGCAAACTCACCATGGATTTCTCCCGCGAGCTTTTCAAACAGGGAGTGCTCGGCACCGGCATCGCCTTCCCCACGGTCCCCGAAGGCAAAGCCCGCATCCGCACCATCATGACCGCAACGCACACGAGAGAGGAGTTGGAACAGGCGCTGGCAGTGCTCAAGCAGGTCGGGAAGAAGATGGGGATTTTGGTTAACTGACAGGCATCTGAGCTTCGCTCGGCGAACCCTTCGACTTCGCTCAGGGCAGGCTCGCAAGAGTGCCCGTTCCCACCCAACCCATCTTAATTGGCGCGGTGCACAATCTTCCCGCTCACGATCGTCGCCACAACTTTCCCTGTGAATTGCCAACCATCAAACGGCGTGTTGCGCGAAAGCGACAACGACTTCGCGGCCTCGAACGTCCATCTCTTCCTGGGATCGAAAATCGTGACGTCAGCGAAATTCCCGCGAGCCAGCGATCCGCGGCCGCGCAGGTCGAACACTCGCGCTGGGCCCGCAGTGAATAGCTCGACAATGCGCGTCAAAGGAATTTTGTGCTCGCGGTGAAGCTTTGTAATGGCGAGAGCCAGCGCAGTTTCGAGGCCTGTGATGCCGAATGCTGCGCGCTCGAACTCCACCTGCTTCTCGTGCAGCGCGTGCGGGGCGTGATCGGTGGCAATGGCGTCCACGGTGCCGTCGGCGAGCGCCACCAGAATGGCCTCGCGATCGCTGGCCGAACGCAGCGGCGGGTTCATCTTGAAATTGGTGTCGTACTCGCCCACATTTTCGTCGAGCAGCGTGAAGTGATGTGGCGTAACTTCGCAGGTGACGCGAGCCTTCGCGCGCTTGCCGCGACGCACCGACTTGAGCGCGTTCGAAGTAGAAAGATGAGCCACGTGCAGTCGCGATTCGCGAATCTGCTGCGCGAGTGTCACATCGCGATCCACAATGTTGGCTTCCGCCGCGGCCGGCATGGCACGCAATCCCAGGCGAAAGCTGGTTGCGCCTTCGTGCATGGAACAATTTTCTGTGAGGCGCGTATCCTCGGCATGCTGCACCACGGGGAAGTTCAACTCCGCGCCGAGTCGCAGAGCCATGCGCATAATGTCGTCGTCGAGGATGGGCTTCCCGTCGTCCGTAACCGCGACAGCCCCGGCGCGTTGCAAAGCGGCGAAGTCGCTGAGAGTCTGCCCGCGGCTGCCGCGCGTTGCCGCGCCGATCGGAAAAACATTGACCACGGCTCCGCGCTCCGGGCTGCGCAACCACGTGACCCACTCAGCGGTATCGACCACTGGCGCGGTGTTGGGCATTGTGCAAACGGATGTGAACCCTCCAGCCGCGGCAGCAGCAGTGCCGCTGGCGATAGTTTCTTTGTAGCTTTGTCCGGGCTCGCGCAAATGCACATGCAGGTCGATGAAGCCGGGCGCCACGATCAGCCCGCGCGCGTCAAACTTCTCGTCCGCGCTGCCGCGAATCTTGTTCGGCAGAGCAACTTCGGCGACTCGGCCATCACGCAGCAACACGTCCATCGGCGCGTTGATTTTCGCTGCCGGGTCGATCAACTGCCCACCTTTGATCAGCAGGCTGGGGCTCGCGGCTCGCGTCATCTGGCCGCTCCCGCGGGACGCTGCTTGTCATTCTGACAAGGCATAGAGTTCACTTCGCCTTTCCCAATGCCCGCGCAAGAATTGCCATCCGCGTCGGCACGCCGTTGTGCACTTCTTCCACAATCACCGACTGCGGCCCGTCGGCAACCTCCGCCGTTAACTCCAGCCCGCGGATGATCGGCCCGGGATGCATCACAATCGCGTCGCCCTTGGCCAACTTCACGCGAGCGACGGTCATCTGGTAGCGCGCGATGTAATCCTGCACGCGAATCTTCTGCCCCGCCAATCGTTCCTTTTGAACGCGCAGCAGCATGACTACATCTGTACCGCGCAGGCCCTCTTCGATCTGACGGGTAATGCGCAGCCCGGGCACAAGCGTCGCCGCGACCTCGGGCACAAACTCGGGCGGTCCGCAAAGTGTAATCTTCACTCCGAGTTTGGTCAGCAGATGGCACGCCGAGCGCGCCACGCGGCTGTGCAGGATGTCGCCAATGATCGTAGCCTGCAATCCCTTCAACGATTTCTTGTGCTTCAGGATGGTGAAGGCATCGAGCAGCGCCTGCGAGGGATGTTCGTGCATGCCGTCGCCGGCGTTGATGATGGGAATATCGAGATGCTGCGCCATCAAGTGCGGCGCTCCGGCCGAAGGATGCCGGATGACGATGGCGTCGGCTCCAACGGCGCGCAAGGTGTAGCCGGTGTCGAGCAGCGACTCGCCCTTCTCAATGCTCGATCCCGAGGACTGCACCAGCGTGGTCATCGCGCCCAGCGACTTGGCGGCAAACTCGAACGACGAACGCGTGCGGGTGGAGGCTTCGTAAAACAAAAGGGCGATGCGCTTGCCGCGCAGCAGCGGCCGGACCTTCAGCGGATTCATGCGGCGGGCCAGCTTGAGCAGGCCCAGGATTTCCTTCGCGTCCAGGTGTTCAATCCCGAGCAGCGAACCGCGTGCGGGCTTATTCATTGCGTGACAGATCAACGTACAGACAGGTCAACGACCAAAAAGATAAACGTTGCATCATACGCGGCGAGCGGACCCGCGGCAAGGACTTCGGGGGGGGCGGACAGGGAGCAACTCCATCTCCGTTTAGGAACTTACGAGCGGCCACGGCGCCCGAAAAACGCCCCGGCCAAGGCTCCGCCGATGCTGGCCAGAATTACACAAGCGAGAAAGGCCACGATCACGGAGCCCACCATCATTACCGTAAAGCCTGCGGGAGAACGCATGAACTCCACGCTCGCCTGAAACTGCGGATCCGAGTAGCGCGATGCCTGCTGCTCGACCGCGTCCAGCATCATTTTCCGGATTTCCGGCCCTTTGTGAAGCACCGCCACGACCAGCGTTTCGAGGAAGGCCCACATTCCAAAGCAGAGCAGGCCGCTGACGCTGCCCAGCCGTGCTCCCTCCTTTGCGCTTACCACCGTGCCTGGAATGCGCCGCAGATAAAACGCCACGGCCAGAAATCCCGCACCCAGCACGGCCAGGGGCAGAGCAACCAGACCCGTGCTCATGACCACCGCCGCGATCAGCGCAGCCAGAGCGCACGGCTGCATGGCTCGCGACCACTGCACCGGCAGGCGAAGCCCGCCCGCACTCATGTTCGCATGTGACGGAGCGCCAAGCGCACTGGCAAGCAGGGCGGGCGCTGCTTCCTGCTCGGAAATCGCGACTGGCGCAGGCTCGGCCACGGCGACGCGAATCTGCGGCGCCCCACAGTGCGAACAAAAAGGCACGCCATCCTCCGCTGACTGCCCGCATTTATGACAGGGATGATCCATCTGGATGGAAGAAGGGCCTATTTGAAAGTACCGCAGCGCTCCCGCCGAGGCAAGGACGGGCCGGGACTATAGGCGAAGGAGTGCTCCAAAGACGATTGCTCGAGGAGAACAAACGGCTGGCTTCGAATTTCGGTGCCTCGTGCCTCTTAAATGTCTCCCTGCTTCCCGCGAGTGCGAACGTAGACGAGCGCGAAGGTCGCGCCCTTGCCAGAATCTCCGGGTTCGATCGCAACCACGTGCTGGTTGTCTTCCGTGCCAACTTTCAGTTCCGTGACAGGGCCACTGTCGCTGTCACACTTTAACTGCTTCGATTCCTGGTCGTTATCCTTGGAAACGGATCCCTGAGAGTCCTTGTCGTCGCTGTGCACGCTAACGTCGCCGCCGTGCTTCTGGGAGTGGCACTCCAGCACCTTGCCGTACCTTTTCAGTTTCTCGCGGTAGAAGTTGACAACTTTAGCCGGCGCGTCGTCGGATTCGTACTTTGCAACGACCAGCTTCAGCCCGAAGCCCTCTGTCGTGACTCCGAAATTCAAAGGATCATTGTTTTCTTCGTGTTTGGCCCGCGCGCCGGGATACAACGGCAGTCCGGCATTGTGCGCGTCAGCGTCCTTGCCCACATGCAGATCGCCGATTGAGCTGCGAACATCAAACGGCTTGTCCTGCGTGTCCGATTGCTGCGCCAACGCTGGCAGCGTGAACATCGCAGCGAGTGTGAGTGATAAAGAGAGCGTCAGACGACGAAACATGTTGTCCTCCCAAAGCAATCAGCGACCTGTTATACGGATTTAGATAAGCCCGAAGCTAGATATCCGCGTCCTTGCCGTGTGTCCGCACATAGACCAGGGAGAAACTCGACCCCTTACCTTCGGATTCCACCGCCACGATGTGCTGGTTCTCGTCGGTGCCGGCCTTCAGCTCGATGTTCGTCCCGCCGACGCTGTCGCAGGTCAGCGCGTGCGAGTCGCCTGACTTGTCGGAATATTTCATGTTCAAATGGAAGTGGCCTGACGTGGGGCACTCCAGCACGTTGCCGTATTTTTTCAGTTGGTCTTTATAGAATGCCACCACCTTGGCCGGGGCGTCATCCGACTCGTATTGCAGAGCCACCACTTTCAGCCCGTAACCGAATCCCGAGATGCTCACGTTCGCGCTCTTATCGTCAGACCCGGAATCTTCCGGCTTCAGCCGCGCTCCGGGATACACCGCCAGGCCCGTGTCGGCGACATCGGCTCCCTTGCTCACGTGAATCCCGCCCACCGGCGTGTTGATATCCACCTGCTTATCCTGCCCATTCGATTCCTTCTTCACATTCACGCTGCAACCAGCAAGCAGCACGCCAGCCAAAGCCGCCGCTCCCAAACTCGCACCACGCGCCCAATAGAATTTATTGCTGTGCATTCGGAATCCCTCCGCTCGCCAGTTGCGCCGGCCGTTCAATTCCAGCGCCGCGCTGCGCCACGTTTGGAATCGTTACCGGCAGATGTCCGCGGATCGCAATCTCCCCGAACAGCGCTTTGATCGCGCCCAATTCTGAGACCGACACGCTCGAGAAAGTACACATATAGTTCTCGATCTTCGGAAAATCCGACGCCAGGTAGGGATTCCCCATCGCCACCACCACCGTCTTCGCCGCAGCCCGGTCCAGCACCTGTTGCAACAGCGTGCCCGTGGCATCGGCCATCGCCATGGAGTTGCCTATCTTTCCCGCGCTCGGAATCACATAGACCGCCGTCACCACCGTCTCCGCCTCGTCCACTGCCTTGAGCACGTCGTCACTCTCGCCGGCAGCAATGCGCGGGTCCACGTAAATTACGCGCGCATCCGGAATCCGCGCCCGGAATTCCCGCCCAAACACGCGGCCGGCATCCGTGCGCACGTCATCGGAGAAGATCACCCCCACCACCTGGTTGTGCGTCTCTTCCACTGTGGTATACGGAAGTCCGCCCTTAATAGTTCCCTTGGATTTCAGCGGCAGCACCTTGCCGTTGTCGCGAACCAGCGTCACGGCCGATTCGGCCACTTGCTGCCCGAAAGTAATATTTTCCGGCTTGCCAACTGCTGCCGCCACCGCGCTCACATCCACCGTACGTACAATCTGCAAGCCCAGAGATGCCTTTAGTTTCAATATCTTAAGCACGGAGTGATCGAGCCGCTCGCGGGAGATTTCCCCTGACCGCACCGCCTTGACCATGGCCTCATACGAAGCGCCCAGGTCGGCAGGGATCAAGAGCAGATCGTTCCCCGCCTTGAACGCTTCCACGGCTGCGCGCCCAATATTGTTGGCAAAAAGATGAGTCAGCCCGGCCATGTCGAGCGCGTCGGTCACAATCAGGCCTTTGAATCCAAGCTGCTTTTGGAGCAAATCTGTCACCACACCCGGGGAAATTGTGGCCACATGATTGGGATCCGGATCGAGCGCCGGGACCGTAACGTGCGCCACCATCACCGCATCCACTCCGGCGGCAATCGCCTGCCGAAACGGCGGCAGTTCGATCGAATCGAGGTGAGCGAGGTTTCCATCTACGGCCGCCACGCCCAGATGCGAATCGGTGGCCGTGTCTCCATGTCCCGGAAAATGTTTCACGGTGGTCAGCATTCCGGCCTCGTGCGCGCCCTTGATATAGGCCGTAACCAGATCGCCCACCTGCTGCGGATCTTCGCCGAACGACCGCGTGTTGATGATGGGATTCGCCGGATTCGAATTCACATCCGCATCAGGGAAAAAATTCCAGTGAATGCCGATCGCCCGCGATTCCTCGCCCGTGATGCGCCCGAAATTCTCTGCGTCTTCCATCTTGCCGTCGCCTCCGAACGCCATGGCATGAGGAAACACCGTAGCCCCCATCAGCCGCATCGACAAACCGCGCTCAAAATCGGCGGCAAAAAGCAGCGGCAGCTTGGAGTCGCGTTGTAGCCGGTTCAGCAGCTCCGCCGCCTCATACGGCTCGCTGCGCAAAAGGAACGGACCATCCACATGCACGGTCATCGCGAACGACCCGATGTGATATTTCTGCATGGCCTCGCGCCACTGCAGGTATTCCGGGCTCTCCACATTCAGAAAGCTGGCCCGGCACCAGATCATGAACACCTGCCCAACTTTTTCTTCGAGCGTCAGCCTGTGCAGCGTCCGCTCCGCCCATCTTTCGCCATCCCGCGTCAGATGGATGCTGGCGCGATGTTGCGCCGCAGGTTTGTCCTTGGCAAAAGCTGGAGAGGTGACGCTCAGTGCGAGAAGAGCGAAGCAAAGAAAAGATAAGCTACCGGAAATAGTTCGGGCAGCAACGTGAGGGACATTTCGGGACATATCAAGAACGATAGCAGAGCGCAAAGCCAGTGTCAGGTTGTCGTGTGTTCATCGTCGCGAATGCGCTATCCTCCTGATGATAAACACGCAGTGTCATCCCGCAGAGAGCGAAGCTCTCGGAGGGACCCTACGTCGGACCGCAGATTTCCTGCCGCAAACGGGACCGTTTCCGCCACTCGCACCCATCACGGCACGCCACGATCAATGCACCTTTATCCGCATCGTTAGTCCCTTCACCGGAGTGCCCAGAACGCTTTTGAGGTTTTCGAACATTGGAATCTCCGCTCACGGGCTTCTTATCTCAATCTTTATCTGGGGTCGACGGTTCCGCTCGCGATCATCTGTAGCGCGGTCAGGCTGGGCATAAAAAAATAGTCGCCGCCTCGCAGTTCGACGAAGTTGGGCAGGTTGGCGCAGATGAACGGCGGATTTTGAGGATCGGCCGTTCCCTGCAAAACGCTCTTGCCCTTGCCTCCGTGATTTCCGATGACCAGATCCTTGTCGTTGCCCTGGTGCAGGTCATTTCCGTATTCGATCCACTGCTGTTGAACGAATTCGAACTGGCGGAACAGGCTGGCGTTCAAGGCCATAAAGATGATGCCGTGTTCGTCCTCATCGCGAACTGGCTGGCCCTCCGGCACATAAGTTCCGTAGGTAAGACCGCGGCGCATGATGCGGCGGCGGTTGACCAGCTCGCCGTCGAATCCAAATGAATCACGCGGATTCCCGCGCCGGATGTGGGCGCCAACTGGACAGCGCAGGCCGTTCAAATCTTTGCCGTAAGCGAAATTCGTGTTGCGATTATTGTCTGCGACAATGGTGGGATCAGGATGGTCCGGCGAAAGTTCAACGGGAGTTCCGTCGCGCCAGCGCCCGACAAATTTTGAAGCGAGCTTTTCTTTTCCGCCGGGATACAGCCGGCCCTGCTGATCGAGAAACGCACGGAAGGTAGCTACGTTCTGATGCATTTTGCGGTAAACCATGAACGTGCCGTTGCGCGCCAGCAAATGAGGGATGGGAGCGACCGGCAGCTCGCCGGATTCATCGGCGTACCCCAGCAGGAATTCGCCGGTAGCCAGAGCCTCCCATTTTCCGTCGGCCGTTAACTTGCCTTGGCCTGGGACGCACTGCCGTTCCGCGCCTTTGAAATCCGGATTTCCGAATCCATCCGTATAGCCGAAGTGCTCCATCGTGGTGGGCTTGCCATCGATGAAGATTGCGTGCGCGTCCTGCGCTTGCAGCAACGTGGCTCCGCCGGTCTGATTCGCGATCTGGAGCAGCAGCGCGCATTGTTGATCGAGCGCCTCCGGAGTCTGCGCGTTCACCGCCAGCCACACGTGCACGCGGTTGTCACGCCAAACCGGCTCCCAATGCTCGGGACTGTTCTTGCCGGTGTCGTAGAGGATTTCTCCTCGCGCCTTCATGCCTTGCTGAAATTCGACCGGGAAGCTAAGCAAGGTTGGTGCAGGGAGTTCAAGTTTGGCGAGCCCATGGAAGGTGAATGCGATGTTTACAGTTGAAAGCGGCTTTTCGTCCCAACGCTCGCCAGTGGTGAGGTATTGAACGATTTTGGCGATGAAATCCTGAGCCCCTTTGACGTGGGAGAGTTCCAGCAATAGATAACGAGCGAAGGGAAAGTTGTAGCCCTTCAGCGCGAAGCCCTGGATATCGGAGACATCGATTTTCGTGCTGGCGGTCTTCGCGCTAGTGGTCATAGGGACGATCCTCCGCCGCGGTTTTCTCGGATTCCTTTCCGCCGGGCAGCGGAGCGGAAGCCTTCGCTAAATGCTCCACAAGCACGCCGAATGACTTCTGTATTTCGGCCGCGGGCTTGCCCTGGTTTTGCTCAATGAAGTGCGAGAGAGCTGACTGAACCTGCAAAGCCTTCAAGTTCTGCTGCACGGTCTTGTTGTTCACATCGGCGAAGAAGAATGTGGTTTCGATCTGGCACTTCTTCATGTAGGCGGCAAACACGGCCGGGTCGGATACTCCCGGATAGCCCACACAATGTTTCCAGACGGAATCCACAACGTCTGGAATTTCCCGGGCCATGCGAGTGAGATAGGTGTCGAGATCGCCGTCGAAATTTGTTTCGAAGACGAGATAGCGGGACTTCAGATGTTCTTCGATCGCAGGCACGCCCACGAAGACCACGTCGTCCATGACCACCAGGCGCGCAAAGTGAGTGCTGGAAACTTGCGCGAACGGGCTGGTATGGTCTCTCGGCAAACTCGCGAGATACCAGCGCAGTGCCGTGGCGTGACCGATGTCGAGAGTATCGCCTTCGAGGATGGGTGCCAGGATGGTCAGCCCGTAGATTTGTCCGCTCTGGTTTGCCATTACGTCCCTACCGGAGCCATCCCCGTGGAGCCGAGGTCCACTCGCACCTGTGCCAGAAATTCCAGATACGCCTTTTCGAATTCAGCTGGGGAAAGAGTCTGGCTGGTTTTGGAAAAATCGTCGAAAGCTTCGTGCACTCGCAGAGCGGCTTTGACGTCATTGGTCGCCGCCCGGGGATAGGCGTTGTAGAAATAATCTGTGTCGAACTGAACCTGGTTTATATAGCCTTTGAACGGCGTCACCGGAACGGAACCGGGAAACTTTTCGCTCCACGTCCAAATCGCATTCAGTCCCGTGGAAAGGACAGCGGAAAAGGCGTCGATGTATTGGTTCCACGTTCCGTTAAAGTTGCTGAAAAAAATCAAATAGTCGTAGCGCAGATTTTCGCGAGGTTGCTTTGGTCCAAGGTGCGGAAACTGGTTGCGGTCTATGATCACCCAGCGCGCGAAGTGAATAAAAGAAAGGTTCTTCAGACCCGACTGGAGCGGCTTGATCGCACCCAAAAGGAAGAAGAGGATCCGCAGGATGGGCGTCTTCCACGGCTTCATAGGCGTAATCGCGTTCATTGCATACGCTTTGCCGTTTATGTTCGTCACAGAAGCAATCCAAAGGCGGAGGGATAGCGACAGTCACACCATTCTCGGGGGGAATGGCGCGAGTGTACGCCGCGGTTTTGTAGTTGTAAAGAACAGTATGGGTTTGTTACGAAATGCGAACAGCGCTCAACTCACTTCTTGTGCTGCAGGAGTTCCGCGCTGCGCTCAGCCAACTCTTTCACCAGGAAGCCCATTTTTGGATGGGAGGGCTCAAGGTCAGGAGTGATTCCGTATTCGCGCAGGGTTTCCGACGTGACCGGGCCGATGGACCCGACCACCCCGCGGCGCAGTCCGTCTGCGACTTCCTGATGCTTCCCCATTTCGTCCGCGAACCGGAACAAATGATGCAGCTGGACGGACGACGTAAATAGTACGACCTCGAAGTTTCCGCGGGCAAGATCGGCAATCGCGCGGCGTAACGGCTCCGCATCTTCTGGCGGAGCCCACTTGTACACTGGCACGGGGAACACCTCGGCTCCGCGTTCTGCAAGTCCAGCATAAAGTTCGCGGCTGGGCACGCCATGTTCCTGCACCGCCACGCGGGTGCCTTTCAGGGGGATTGCTTCCGCATTCTGGTCGAGAGCCTGCAGAATCTCCCGCCAGGTATTGGGCTCGGACACCGTCAGAGTGATGGGCACGCCAAACTCCCGCAGAACCGTAACTGGTTTGGGCCCTCGTGCTATGACGGTGACCTTGCTCAGAGCTGCGACTAGTTGCTCCCGCGGACAGGACGGCTCAATGGCCTGCGCCAGGGCGCGCGTCCCGACTCCAGTCATGAAAATCACCATCTGGAATTGGCCCTTGACCAACCCTTCAGCAAAGGAGGATTCCTCGGCGTTCGGTCCCGACGGAACCTCGCGCGTGGAAGCCACCACAGTGGCCTGCCCACCATGGTTCGCGATCAGCACACCCATTTCCCGAGAGCGCCGGCTCTCCAGCGAGAGCACCCGTAGATTTGCGAATCCTTCACCGGCCATAAATGATTTTCCGTGCTAAGAAGTTTCTCCGTTGGAAGCCAGTTCCTGAACCGCGCGGTAGGCCTGGTCGATTGCGACATCGGTGTAGGCGGAAGCGCCCGCGTCGGAGTTGGCGATCGCAATTTTTCCGAACGGCTTGCGGCCAAGAACCCAGGGCTGCTCTCCCTCGGGCCAGTCGGGATCGAACAGCGGGTTGTAGCTGTAGGCATAGCCATGAGCCCAGCGGTTCACAGTGATGCCCTCGATGTCCTTCGCGGGATCGAATCCGGCAGAACCGAGCATTCTGGCAAGCTGATCGCGGATGTTGCGCTCGAAGGTAGCGAATGGAGTTGCCATCAGCTCGTAACGCCCGGCCCGGTGCTGCTCGCGTTGTGGAAGGCCCGGCTGGCAAGGCGTCCGCAGCATAAATAGCACCATCGGTTCTTCCGGCTTCCTGGGAAAATTGTATTGTCCAAGGCTCACGGGAAAATCCAACGCGACATAGGAATGGTAGGCGCCGGGCGCGACGATCTGCTGCACTTCTAACTTCTGGAAAGATCTCCAGTTCCGCAGCGCGACATGCGTGTAGACGAGCGGTGCCTTCACGCCATAGGCGAGCGCTTCTTTCTGCTTGTCGGGAAGTTCAGGACACAGATACGGAATCATCCCGTTATAGCAAGCCAGAACGCAGCGCTTGCTCCGAACTGTCTGAACTTTTCCTCCGCGCATGTAGGCGACCTCGACCTCGCGTGCGGAATCGGGCCCTACGCGGCGCACGTGCACCACGGTGCTATTGAGTCGAATGCGAACCGGCGAGTCGGAAGCGTCCAGGCGGCTATAGTCGGCGCGTGCCGTGACTACGTCTTCCATGGTGTGGCCGGGGATGCAACCCGGGATCAACGTGCGCACCAGCATGCGGGCGATCGACGCGTTTCCATCGGGAAAGTGAAAGATATAAGGCTCCTCTTTTTCTCCCGCGTTACCTCCCAGGTCCAATCCATCAAAGCCCGGGTAGCCGACGCCGTAGTCGTCACCAGCTTCGTAGCAGCTCAAGGCCGGGACGGCGTCAATGCCCACGGCCCACAGATCGTTGGTGCGCGTTTGAAAAAAAGGAAGAACATCGGCATGCAATTTTGCGATCTTGGTGAGGAAATCGGCGTAGCTGACTTTATGCAGGCGCGCGCGCTTCTGGTCGCGCGACAGGCCGGGCAGGTAATCTACTTTTTCTGTGTACACGCGTGCGATGTCACGCCGGGCGACGTCAGAGAGTGGCGTTTTGGCGAGAAACTCCGGCCAGGGTAGCGATCCCATTCCAGCGACGAAGCGATCCTCTCCGAATGTCTCTCGATCAAAGAATGCGCCGGTTCCCAACTTGAGCGACGAATACAGACGCTGATCGTAGGCCTGGTAGAAGCGCTGCGTGTCGATGCCGAGATCTTTCAACAACCCCTTGGATACATCGCTGTAGCGCGACGGGCTCTCGATCGACTGCGTGCCGCCGTAGCTGAGCAGGAAGCGGCTGCCGGCGCGAAATTCATTGCGCTTGGCGTGTCCCCCGAAGTCGTCATGATTATCCACGACGAGAATCCGGGCCTTGCTTCCTGCATTCTTGCGATAGAAGTATGCGGCGGCCAGTCCGCTGATGCCGCCGCCCACCACGATCAAGTCATAAGTCTCGCCGGTTGCTTCCGGGTTGCCCATGCTCTCCCACGATTCCCCATCCCGTAGCCGGTGAGCGAAGGTGTAAGTGCCGTCGTGGTTGCCCCTCATGCCGGTCAGGGCTGGAGGATAGTAGTTGGGATCGTTTTCAGGCGCGTACGCGTGCGAATCAAGCGCAGCCAGCCAATTGGGCGCAGCGATCGCGCCACCCACACCGACAGCCACGCCGTTCAGAAAATCACGGCGCGTGATCGGACAATTCATTCCTAACTCGCTGTCTTTCTTGTTCATAGAAGCTAGTTCGCAGATCGGCTCGATCGTTTTGTGCTGTGCTGTCCGGTAATGGACAGTCGGTTCCGGCAGTGGACACCGTTGCCCTGCCGTCGAACGTCTACGAGGTCTTATCTTACATCGCCTCAGACATTTAGAGCCTTTTGAGATGTGGCGGTCGAGTTGCGATAGAGAAGCTCGATGGACATCGCCCGCCCAGAATTCAAGCGCCAGAAACTCCGCCGCCAGATTGTGTTTGGAGGAATCGGCGTCGTCGTGATCGCGGCAGCGACGATTGGGGTGTTGCAGCTGAAGCCGGCAGCGCCCTCTGTTGAGCGAGGAACCGTGTATACCGACACAGTGAAACGTGGGTCTATGCTGCGGCAGGTGCGCGGGCCGGGCTCACTCGTCCCCGCCCAGGAAGCAGTTCGCCAGATTCCCGCCGAGACTGAAGCTACCGTAGTGCGCATCCGCATGCTGCCGGGCTCGCAGGTGAAAGCGAACGACATTCTTGTGGAAATGAGCAATCCCCAGGTGGAGCAGGCGGCGGTGGACGCACAGCTGCAATTGAAGGCAGCCGAAGCTGAATACCAGAGCCTGCAAGTGAAGCTCGAAAGCGATCTGATGACCCAGAAAGCGGGCGCAGCCACTGTGACCGCCGACTACAGCCAGGCGCAACGGCAGGCGGATACCGACAAGGCCCTCTACGATCTCGGCGTGATCTCCGGTTTAGCCTACAAGGCGTCTAAGGGAAAAGCTGACGAACTCACCACCAGAAACGATCTGGAAGAGCAGCGACTGGTGATCAACAAGAAGGCCATCGACACTCAGATGGCTCAGGAACAGGACAAGGTTGACCAGGCGAGGACTCTGGCCGAGTTGAAGCAAAAACAACTCGATGCTCTGAAAGTCCGCGCGGGGATCGACGGAGTGTTGGTGGATTTGCCGCTCCAGGTTGGCCAGCATGTTCAGCCGGGAGCGATGCTGGCAAAGGTAGTCGAGCCGAATCATCTGATGGCGACATTGAAGATCGCTGAAACCCAGGCCCGGGATGTGCAAGACGGCGAACCGGCGGCCATCGATACACATAACGGGATCATTAGCGGAACCGTGATGCGGGTCGACCCCGCGGTACAAAACGGAACCGTTACCGTGGATGTCAAACTTACGGGCGTCCTCCCCATGGGCGCGCGCCCGGATTTGAGCGTGGACGGCACCATCGACCTGGAGCGACTGGACAACATTCTTTATGTGGGGCGTCCGGCTTTCGGACAGGAGAACAGCACTATCAGCTTGTTCAAGCTGGACCCAGATGGCAAGGAAGCGACGCGTGTCTCGGTAAAAGTCGGACGCGAATCCGTGAATTCGATTCAGGTATTTGACGGCCTGCACGAGGGTGACACCGTGATTCTTTCCGACATGTCACGCTGGGATAAGACGGACCGCATCCGTCTGGAATAAAGGATGAAATCGAGTACGACGACGTCAATATCCACAAAAGCAAAGATCGACACAAACCAGTAGAGACCGAAATCAAGACCATCGAGGCAGAAACTATGACAGAAGCCGGACAGCCGTTAATCCAAATTCAGGAAATGACGAAGGTTTTCTATACCGACGAGATTGAAACCCACGCTCTCTCCGGCGTGCACCTTTCGATTGCCAAAGGGGAATACGTGGCCATGTCGGGACCGTCGGGTTGCGGCAAGTCCACCTTGCTCTCCATTATCGGTCTGCTCGATACGCCGACCGCGGGGAGCTACTCGCTGAACGGGAAGTCGGTGGAGAACCTGGATTTCGCCGAGCGGTCGCGCATCCGCAACCAGGAAATCGGCTTCATCTTTCAAAGTTTCAACCTGATTGGCGATCTAACGGTCTACGAAAATGTCGAACTGCCTCTCACCTACCGTCAGCGGATGATCGCGCCTGAAAGAAAGAAGCGCGTGATGGAAGCGCTGGAACGTGTCGGCATGGCGCACCGGGTGCGGCATTATCCGTCGCAACTCTCAGGCGGTCAGCAGCAGCGCGTCGCGGTGGCGCGCGCGTTGGGCGGCAAACCTTCCATCCTGCTGGCGGATGAGCCCACCGGAAATCTGGATTCCCGCAACGGCGAAGCCGTGATGGAGCTGCTGCAAAACCTGCATCGCGAAGGCGCGACCATCTGCATGGTGACGCACGATCCGCGCTTCGCCAAGCACGCCCAGCGCGAAGTGCATTTGTTTGACGGCAAAGTGGTCGCCGAAGAAGAGCTGAAAAAACTGATGGCGGACGTGCATGCATGAGCGGGCTGGTTCAAGACCTGCGCTACGCCCTGCGGCAACTGCGCAAGAGCCCGGGGTTTGCCTGCACGGCTGTTCTCATCCTGGCTCTTGGGATCGGCGCCAGCGTGGCCATTTTCGGCTTTGTCGACGCGGCGCTGATCAAGCCGTTGCCTTACCCGAATCCCAACCGGCTGGTCGACGTTACGGAAAGTGTCGCCATGATTCCGCATGCCAACCTTTCTTATCCCGACTATCTGGATTGGAAGAGACTCAACCACGTATTCAGTTCTATGGAGGTCTACACCGGAGGCGGCTACCTGCTGCGCACTGCGGCGGGCACCGAGCCGGTACCCGGGCTAAGCGTGAGCGATGGATTCTTTCGCACGCTGGGGATCGCTCCTCTGCTCGGGCGTGATTTCTATACTGGCGAGGATTTGCCAAGCGCCCCAAGAACCGTGATCCTGAGCTACGCCACGTGGCAGAAACGGTTTGGCGGCAGGAAAGATGTGACCAGCGAGACCGTTGCTCTCAGCGGCATTCCTTACGCCATAGTCGGAGTGCTGCCGGATGATTTCCAATTCGCCCTCCGAGGGAATGTCGAGTTCTGGACGACATTGCACGCTTCCGATCAGTGTGCCCTCCGGCGCGGCTGCCACAACCTCAAGGGAATCGGACGGCTCAAAGATGGCGTCTCCGTGGAGATGGCTCGGGCCGAGATGAAAACGATTGCGCGGCAACTGGAACTGCAGTATCCCAAAGACAACCGCGACCAGGGGGCCAGCGTGCTGCCTCTGTCGGAAGTGATGGTTGCGGATATCCGCCCCGTCCTGCTGGTGCTGCTGGGCGGTGCGGGCTTGCTGCTGGTGATCGCATGCGTCAACGTGTCAAGCCTGCTGTTGGTTCGCTCCGAAAGCCGCAAGCGTGAGATTGCGGTGCGGGGTGCGCTGGGTGCGTCGCGCGGACGGCTGATTCGCCAGTTCATTACCGAAGGCCTGGTGCTGGCGGCAGCGGGCAGCCTGCTTGGCCTGGTCGCTGCCGATGGAGCGATGCAGGTCCTCACACGCCTCATCTCGAAAGACATGATGGCGGGTATGCCGTACCTGGCCGGGCTCGGCTTGAACTCTCATGTGCTGCTTTTTGCAGGAGTGGTCTCCGTGCTCGCGGCGGCGCTGTTCTCCGTTGCGCCGGCCGTGCGCCTGCCGCTGACAAAACTGCGAGAAGGCCTGAGCGAAGGTGGTCGCGGTTACGCCGGAACCCTGTGGCGCCGTTTTGCCGCCAACCTCGTGGTCGCCGAACTGGCGATTGCGGTTGTTCTGCTGGTGGGCGCCGGACTGCTGGGCAAGAGTTTCTATCGCCTGCTTCACGTCAACATTGGATTTCAGCCCGATCATCTGGCCACGCTGCAAGTTGCGCTGTCGGATGCCAGCTACCCCAAGGATGAGCAGGTGCTGGCGGTCGAGCGGCGGATCATGGGCCGCGTCACCAGCCTGCCGGGTGTGGAATCCGCGGGCATTTCCAGCGTGTTGCCCGTGAGCTTCAACGGCAACACCGACTGGATCCGCTTCGTGGGCCGTCCCTACGACGGTCAACACAATGAAGTGAACCAGCGGGATGTGAGCTCCGAGTTTTTCTCCACGCTGCACGCCAAGCTCTTGCGCGGCCGGTATTTTACCGATGCCGAGGATGCGTCGAAGCCTCTGGTCGTCATCATCAACGAGACCCTCGCAAAGAAATATTTTCCCGGCGAAGATCCCATCGGCAAGCGGATCGGCGACACCGAGCTGACGCCGAAGTCGATCAAGGAAATCATTGGGGTCGTGCAAGACGTGAAGGACGGCTCGCTGGACTCTGAGACCTGGCCAGCTGTTTATTATCCGTTTAATCAGAACACCGACACCTATTTCTCACTCATCGTGCGTACCTCGCAAGACGAGAAGTCACTGCTGCCGACGCTGGTCGCGGCCATCCATGAGAGTGATCCCGGCATTGGCACGATGAACGAAGCCACCATGACCGCCAGAATCAACGATTCGCCGGCTGCCTATCTCCACCGTTCTTCCGCATGGCTGGTGGGTGGTTTCGCTTTCCTCGCCTTGTTGCTGGGAGTGGTTGGCCTTTATGGCGTGATTTCGTACTCGGTAAGCCAGCGCACGCGCGAGATCGGAGTTCGCATGGCTCTCGGCGCGCAGCGCAGCTCGGTGTATCAACTCATCATGAAAGAGGCGGGATGGCTGGCGGGAGCGGGAATTGCCGCGGGCCTTATCTGCTCGATCGCTGCCGCAACTCTGATTCGCGGGCTGCTTTTTGGAGTTCGCACCTGGGACGCGGCCACCCTGGCCGCAGTTTCTGCAGTCCTGGCGACCGCGGCAATGCTGGCAAGCTACATCCCGGCGCGCCGGGCGGCTCGGGTCGATCCCATGGTGGCCCTGCGCTACGAGTAAGGAGGACGGGAGAAATGTTCAGCAACCTGATGCAGGATCTCCGCTACGCTCTGCGGCAGTTGCGTAAGAATCCGGGCTTCGCCGCAGTCGCGGTAATCACGCTGGCGCTGGGCATCGGCGCCAATACTGCGGTGTTCAGCGTGGTGGACGCAGTGATGTTGCGACCTCTGCCCTACTATCAGCCGGAGCGGCTCATTGAGGCGCAATCGGTTGAATCTCACAATCCTCGGTCCAGTGACGTAAGCTATCCCGATTTCTTCGACTGGCGCTCGCAGAACCACACCCTCGAACATCTGGTCTCCTATCGCGACGCTTCCTTCGTTCTGACGGGGCAGCAGCGGCCGCTGCATGTGGATGCGCAGGTGGTCTCCTGGGATTTTGTTTCGGCGCTTGGAATCCGTCCGGAACTCGGCCGCGGGTTCACTCCGGACGAAGAGAAAGCTGGAACGCGAGTGATTCTCATCGGTCACGCGCTGTGGGAGACTCAATTCGGTGGTGACAAGTCGATCCTCGGGCGCGCCGTTCACCTCAGCGGTGACCTTTTTACCGTTGTCGGAGTCATGCCCAGGTCCTTCCGCTTTCCGATCAGCGAGCCGGCGAACGCCATTTGGACCACGCTAGCGGTGGACAACGATCCGAACGATCCACATCCAAGTACCGGCAATCGCGGCATGCATTTCCTGAGCGTGTTCGGACGGATGAAGCCCGGCACCACGGTCCAGGAGGCGGATCAGGATCTGCGAGCGATTGCACTGAATCTTGCAAAGGAATATCCCAATTCCAATACCAAACATGATTCGGCCCGGGTGATTAGCGAGATCGATGCCCTGATTGGCGATACGCGAACCGTACTTCTCGTCGTGCTGGGTTCGGTCGCGCTCGTGTTGTTGATCGCTTGCGGTAACATCGCAAATCTGCTGCTGGCGCGCATGCGCGAACGGCAACGCGAAATCGCTCTGCGCTCAGCTCTGGGCGCCGGGAAGCGGCGGATCGTGCGGCAGTTGCTGGCCGAGAGCACGGTCTTGAGCACGTGCGGCGGAGTCGCCGGATGTGCCCTGGCCTTTTTCTGCACGCCGGTGATTCTTTCTTTGATCGGGGACAGTGTTCCGCGCGCCGCCGACGCCGGCGTCGATTTGCGCGTGCTCGTATTCGCGATTGCGTTGTCGTTCGTGGCCGGAATTATCTTCGGCGTCGTCCCCGCGATCGCCGGTTCGCGAACAGATCTTGTCTCAACCCTAAAGGAAGGCGGCAGAAGCGAAATCTTTGGACGCGACTGGCTGCGCTCCTCTCTGATTGTCGGACAGGTCGCGCTCGGTCTAGTCCTGACGGTCGGAGCAGGGCTGCTCATTACCAGCTTTTCAAGGCTTCTCCACACCGACAAAGGATTCAATCCTGATCACCTGACCACGCTCCGCTTCGAAACTCCGGACGCGCAATACAAAGACACGCGCCCGCAGTTCTATCGCGATTACTTCGAAAGACTCCGCGCGCTGCCCGGCGTGCAATCTGCCGCCGGCGTCATGGTCCTGCCCATGAGCAACGACGGAATCGTGATCAGCTTCGAGGATCCCGAACATCCAACCACGGAAGGCCAGCGCCCCAGCGCGGACCTTGCGCCGATCACGCCAGATTATTTCCGCACCATGCAAGTTCCCGTGCTCGAAGGGCGCGACTTTTCTGAACGTGACGATATGAAGTCGCTGCAAGTAATGATTGTGAATCGTGCATTTGCACAAAAATTCTTCCCTGGCGAGCAAGTGCTGGGCAAGAAGCTCAAACCGGGCGCCGGCAACGGGACTCCGGGCGGACCACCGTGGCGGGAAATTGTGGGCGTGGTCGGCGACATCAGGCTGGGGGGAACTCAGCGCGAAATGGAGCCCGCGATGTACCTGCCGGCAGATCAGCTGCCCCAGTGGTGCTGCCTATATTCGGTGGTGCGAACGCAGCTCGATCGGACAAGCGTGGGGGCCAGCGTTCAACACATCGTCTCGTCGATGGACAAGGACATTCCCGTCACTCAGGTTCGCACCATGGACGAGTTGATGTTCACCCAGCTTTCGCAGCCGCGATTCGCAACCGTCCTGCTGAGCACGTTTGCCGGGCTCGCCATGGCTCTCACCATCGTTGGCCTCTACGGAGTGATGACCTATTCCGTTGCGCGGCGCACGCGCGAGATTGGGGTTCGCATGGCCCTGGGAGCACAGCGGGGCGCGGTCCTCGCCATGATATTGCGCGATGCCGCAATTCTGCTTGGAGCCGGAATTGTGATTGGCACCGTTGCCGCGCTGCTCTCAGCGTCTGTTTTGCAGGACATGTTGTACGGCGTCGGAGCGCGCAATCCCTCTGTGCTGATTCTGGTTTGCGTCGCAGTCGCGCTGGCCGGGCTGGCCGCAGCCTATATTCCGGCATTCCGCGCCGCGAAAGTCGATCCCATGGTCGCGCTGCGCTACGAGTGAGGAGAGAAACCAGATGACCAGCTTGATCCAGGATTTCCGTTACGCACTGCGCCAGTTCCGCAAAAGCCCCGGCTTTGCCGCCGTTGCGGTCATCACGCTGGCGCTGGGGATCGGCGCCACCACTGCGGTGTTCAGTGTGGTCGATCAAGTGTTGTTGCATCCGCTTCCCTTCCCAGATTCGGATCGAATTGTAAAAGTCTCACAGACGTTCAAGGGCCTATCGACCGACGACGCGTCGCCTGCCAACTATCTGGATTGGGTCTCACAAAATCACGTCTTCGCCGAGATGGCAGCGTCTCGCGGATGGCAAGGAAGCCTATCGGCGGGAGATCGTCCGGATCGGATCGGAGGCGCGATGACCACGCCCAGCTTCTTTCCTCTGTTCGGAGTAGCTCCCATTCTAGGGCGCGGTTTGCAGGCGAGCGATGCGCGGCCCGGCAGCGATCACGTCGTCGTGCTCGGCTACGGCCTGTGGCAACGCTACTTTGCCGCAGATCGAGCGATAGTAGGCCGCGACATTCACCTCGATGGTGAGCAGTACAACGTTGTCGGAGTGATGCCACCAGCCTTTTCTGCAGAGGAGTATGGCGAGCTGTGGATACCTTCTCCATGGGGAGTCCCTACTCATCCTCTAGTGCCTGACAAAGACCCACGCCAATTCAGGGACAGAAACTATCTTCACGTCTGGGCACGGTTGAAGCCTGGAGTGAGCGTACAGCAGGCCCGCGCGGAGCTCGATACCATCGGCCGCCGCCTGGAGAAGCAATATCCGGATTCGAACGACCAGACCGGAGTTAGCTTTCTACCGTTACATGAATATATCGTCGGTGATATTCGTCCGGTTCTGCTGGTTCTGCTGGCTGCGGTAGTTATGGTGCTTCTCATCGTGTGCGCGAACGTTGCCAACCTTCTTCTGGCACGAGCCACAGCGCGCGCCAAAGAAATCTCCATACGAACGGCGCTGGGAGCGAGCCGCCGGCGCTTGCTTCGCCAGTTGCTTACCGAAAGTGTTCTGCTCGCGCTCGTGGGAGGAGTGCTTGGGTTTCTGCTTGCGGCACTGGCGGTTCCGGCGCTATTGGCACTGAGTCCACCGGATATCCGCGAGTTCAAACAGATTGGAATCAACCGGGAAGTGTTGGCCTTCAGTTTCCTGGCTTCCCTGGTCTGCGGAGTTGTGTTTGGCCTGATCCCGGCTCTGCAATCGTCGCGATCGCACCCCAATGAATCCCTCAAGGAAGGGGAACGTGGGAGCACAGGGAACCGGGGGCGAACCCGTTCCGCTCTGGTGATCGCCGAAGTTGGACTCTCGCTGGTTCTGCTGGTTGGGGCCGGGCTACTGGTAAAGAGTTTCGCGCGACTCATGGAGGTTAATGCCGGCTTCGATCCGGATCATCTCCTGACCTTCAACCTTGCACTTCCGTCCTCCGCCGATCGTGTTCGCCAACTCGCGTTTTATCAGCAAGTTGTGCAACGGCTTCAGGCCTTGCCGGGCGTCCAGGCCGTAGGTGCGGTCAGCAGGCTGCCGCTGTCTGGAGGCAACAGTTCACGCAGCTTCAACGTTCCCGGAGTCGAAAAGGATTACAGCGCGGACATTCGCGTCAGCACTCCTGACTATTTCCGTGCGATGCGGATCCCATTGCTGAAGGGCCGCAGCTTCAGCGAGAGCGACCTCGAAAGTTCGCTTAATCTAGCCGTCGTCAACGATGCTCTAGCGCGAACCGTTTTTCCTGGACAGGACCCAATCGGCAAACATATCACCCATTTCGGCCCGGACGATTTGACGCTGCAGATCATCGGCGTTGTGGGCAATGTCCGGCACGTCGGGCTCGATGCAGATCCTCACTCTGAGATTTACCAGTTACTCGGCCAGGCGCAATGGCCTTCGATGTTCGTGGCGATACGCAGCGCAACCTCTGACCCCACGAGCCTGACTTTGGCGGCGCAGAATGTGGTCTGGAGCGTGAACAAAGACGTTCCTCTCGCCAACGTCCGCACGATGCAGGATGTGATCGCCAAGTCCGTTCAGAGGAGGAAGTTCAGCATGTTGCTGCTCTCCATCTTTGCCGCTGTGGCGATGCTGCTTGCGGCCATCGGACTCTACGGTGTCATGTCGTACTCGGTCGCGCAACGCGCCCACGAAATCGGTATCCGCATGGCTCTGGGTGCCAGGCGTCCCGATGTGCTTGTGCTCGTAGTGAAGCAGGGAATGGCACTCGCTCTCATGGGGATTGCCGTGGGCGCCGTGCTTTCGCTCGCAATGACACGGCTGATCTCAGGGATGCTGTTTGGGATTACGGCAACCGACCCTCTGACTTTCGCAGGTGTTGCCGCACTGCTCGTGACCGTGGCCTTACTAGCGAACTACCTGCCAGCTCGCCGCGCTTCGAAGGTCGACCCCATGGTGGCGCTGCGTTACGAATAAGGAGGCGAATTATGAATGGATTACTCCAGGATTTCCGTTACGCACTGCGCCAGTTCCGCAAGAGTCCCGGCTTCGCCGCCGTTGCGGTCATAACCCTGGCGCTGGGGATTGGCTTCAACACTGCCATTTTCAGCGTCGTGAATGCGGTACTGCTGCGTCCGCTAGCGTTCGCGGACGCCAGTCGCCTGGTGCGGATCTGGCATGTTCCGCCCGAAAAGAGTTTTCCCGGCATGACCACGTTTCCGGTCTCTGCCGCGAACTACCTGGATTGGGAGCGCCAGAACCAGGTGTTCGACCACATGGCAATCTATACCTACCACGGGTTTACGGTGACCGGCGGCGCCAAGCCTGAACAACTGGCCGCCGGCGCAGTGTCCTCTGGTTTCTTCGCGACGCTGGGAGTTCAGCCCATGCTGGGCCGCGTCCTTACCCCGGAAGAAGACCAGCCGGGGCGTTCCCACGTTGTGGTTCTTAGCCACCGCTTGTGGCGGGAGCATTTCGGCGCGAATCCTGACATTGTGGGCCGCGACATCAATCTGGACGGTCAACCTTATCTCGTGGCCGGGGTCATGCCGGCGAGTTTCCGCTTTCCTGATTTCGCCCAGATGTGGACCCCCATGGCCTGGACGGACCAGGAACGCGCGGTGCGCGGAGAGCATCACTCCATCGTTATCGCGCGCCTGAAGCCCGGAGTTGACCTGAAGCAGGCGCAGGCCGAGATGAACACGATTTCCGGCAGACTGCAGCAACTGTATCCCGACGATGACAAGGGATGGGGCGCGGTGGTTGTGCCCTTGCAAGACGATCTGGTCTCCGATGTGCGGCCTGCGCTGCTGGTCTTGCTGGGAGCTGTGGCGTTCGTTCTTCTTATCGCTTGCGTCAATGTCGCCAACCTGGCACTGGCGAAGACCTTCAGTCGCCAGAAAGAAATCGCGATTCGAACTGCGCTGGGTGCGACCTCGGCCCGCGTGCTTCGCCAAATTCTCACGGAGACCGTGCTGCTTGCGCTCCTGGGAGGAGCGGTCGGCCTGGCCTTTGCTCACTTTGCAGTCCGCCTGATTGTGGCCTTTCTGTCCGACAAGTTGCCGCAATCGATCGAGGTGGGGCTGGATTCAAAGGTTCTGGCTTTCACCGCCGTCATTTCCATAGTCACGGGCATTGTCGCGGGAGCGCTGCCGGCGCTACGTTTAACCCGGCGTGATGTGAATCAGGCGCTCAAGCAGGGCCTGGGCCGAACCGATGCGGATTCGGGCGGTCATCGCACCCGGAGCATTCTGGTTGTGTCGGAAGTCGCCCTTTCACTCATGCTGCTGATCGGCGCGGGGCTGATGATTCGGAGTTTTCAGAAGCTTCAAAGTGTGAATCC
This sequence comes from uncultured Acidobacteriaceae bacterium, assembly GCA_963719575.1. Taxonomy (GTDB): domain Bacteria; phylum Acidobacteriota; class Terriglobia; order Terriglobales; family Acidobacteriaceae; genus Sulfotelmatobacter. The sequence goes on along the minus strand of CAVRCN010000007.1, from coordinate 103,318 downwards.
AGGCTTCGACTCTCATCAGGTTTTGACCATGACTGCGATGGTCTCCCGGGCCAAGTTTCCCTCGCCGGACCAGGCGATCCGTTTCTTCGACCGAGTGCTGCAGCGTGTGCGGTCGTTGCCCGGCGTGGAATCGGCGGCTGCAATCGACAACATTCCTTTAACCGGCGGTTCGCATCAGCCCATCGCCGTCGAGGGCCGCCCGGTTGTGCCCATGTCGGAACAGCCAGAGGTCGATGTGCGCCTGGTCAGCGCGGGGTACATGAGTGCCATGCACATTCCGACGCTGCGTGGCCGCGACCTCAACGACACCGACGTTGCCGGAAGGCCTGCAGTGGTTCTGGTAAGCGAGTCGATGGCTCAGCAGTTTTGGCCGGGCGAAGACCCAATCGGCAAGCGTCTTACCCTCACATTTTTCCCCGACGCGGTGCGCGAAGTGGTGGGAGTCGTGGGCGACGTAAAAGTCGACAGCCTGGACCAGCCGCGCCCCAGCGCGACACTTTATTTTCCGTTCGATCAGGTTTCCGTTCCGGCGACCGGCGGATGGGGCTCGTTTCCTATGACGCTGGTGGTGCGTTCGCACTCCGGTTCCGGCGAACTGGCTTCCGCCGTATCGAATGCCGTGCACGAAGTCGACCGCGACATTCCTCTTGTCGACATTTCCACCCTGGATGACCTGGTCGCGAACTCTCTATCGCAACAGCGTTTCAACATGCTGCTTCTGGGCGCGTTCGCGGGACTCGCTTTGTTGCTCGCCGCGGTCGGAATCTACAGCGTGCTCTCCTACAGCGTGAAACGCAGCGTGCGAGAAATTGGAATCCGACTGGCGCTGGGCGCTCCTCTGGGCGAAGTGCTGCGTATGGTCGTGTTCGAAGCCATGAAACCAACCTTGCTCGGCGTGGCACTAGGAACGGCCGGAGCCCTCGCACTGGGACGCGTTTTGTCGAGCCTGATCTTTGGCGTGCGGCCGACGGATCCTATTACTTTCGTGGCGGTCGCGATGCTCCTGGTCGCGGTCGCATTCGTCGCCAGCATTGTGCCAGCCTACCGGGCGACCAAGGTCGATCCCATGGTAGCGCTGCGTTACGAATGAGGACTTATGAAAACGCTCCTGCAAAACGCTCGCTACAGTTTCCGGCTGCTGCGAAAGAACCCCGGCTTCACCGCTGTTGCCGCCATGACGCTGGCGCTGGGCATCGGTGCGAACACGGCAATCTTCAGTGTGATTTATGCCGTGCTGCTGGCCCCCATGCCCTATCCCAATCCCGACCAACTGGTCATAGTGTGGTCGAAGATTCAGGGCGGCAGAAATTCGGTCGCGGCGGGCGACTATCTCGACTGGAAGGAGCAGAACAAGACCTTCACGGACATGTGCGCCTGGAGCGGCGTGAGCTACAACTTCGCCACGCCGGGGCAACCGGAGCAGATCAACGGCGACGCCGATTCGCCTGGATTTTTTCGCATGACCGGCAACAAGTTTCTTATGGGACGCGATTTTCTGCCGGAAGAGGGAGTGCCGGGCAAAGATCACGAGGTCATTCTTACGCACCGGCTCTGGGAACATCTCGGGGCCGAGAGCAACCTTATTGGCAAGACGATCCAGATGAACAGCGAGCCGTACACCGTGGTCGGTGTGCTGGCCGCGGGCCAGGCAGACCGATTGGACCGTCAATTCTTCGTCCCGCTGGCGTTCAAGCCCGATCAGATCAACCACGATTTTCACTGGCTGCTGGTCATGGGCCGCATGAAGCCGGGTGTGTCGTTGGCGCAGGCGCAAGCCGACATGGAAGTGGTGACCAACCGCATTGCGCAAGACCATCCGCACAGCAATCGCGGCTGGGGCGCCAGTGTCGAGGAACTCCACAACGATTTTTTCCCCAAGGAGTCGAAGCAGACGCTCTGGCTGTTGATGGGCGGAGTTGGTTTCATCCTTCTGATCGCCTGCGGGAACGTGGCCAACCTGGTGCTCGCCAAGGGTACGACGCGGCTGAAAGAAGTGGCGGTACGCAATGCGCTGGGCGCGAGCCGATGGCAGATGTTCAGCCAGTTCCTGACCGAGAGCCTGGTATTGGCGGTGCTGGGCGGAACGCTCGGAATTGGGTTGGGCTGGGCGATCATCAAAATCATGATGGCGAAGATGCCGGACACTCTTCCTTCCGAGGCCGACGTAAGACTGAACATTCCCGTTCTGCTTTTCACTCTAGGGGCCACGGCCATTGCCGGCATACTGTTCGGTTGCGCTCCTGCGTGGCATGCCTCGCGAGTTGATCCGAATGAAACGTTGAAAGAAGGCGGACGTTCCGGCACCAGCGCCGGACGCCATCGTCTCCGCAGGGCGCTCGTTGTCGCCGAATTTGGCCTGGCCCTTACCTTGTTAGCCGGTGCGGGTTTGGCCCTTCACAGCTTTTGGAACCTGGCGCGCGTCGATCCCGGTTTCCGCACCGATCACATTCTCACGTTCAGCCTTCCAGTTCCCGAGAAACGTCTGACGCAACCCGAACAAATGGTCGCGTATTACAAGCTGCTCGTGGACAAGATCGAATCTCTTCCGGGCGTGATTCGCGCCGAAGCGGCGACTGGCATGCCTCTGCAAGGCACGAATTTCGGAATGCCCTTCACCATCGCAGGCAAGCCGTTTGCAAACCCATCCGACCGCCCCGGAGCCGGGTTTCAGATGGTGACACCAGGATTCTTCGAGACTTTCGCGATCCAGATGGCGAAGGGCCGGGCCTTCACCGACCAGGACACGGCCAGCAGTGTTCCCGTCGCCATTGTGAATGAGACTTTTGTAAACCGGTTTCTCAAGGGAGTAGACCCGCTAACGCAACGCATTCTGGTCGAGCAATTAATTCCCGGCGTAACTAAACTGGGCCCTCCCATCGAATGGCAGATCGTCGGCGTGTTTCGCAACATTCACAACGGCGGCATTCGCAGCGACGGTTTTCCTGAGATCGATGTTCCTTTCGCACAAAGTCCGTGGCCGCAAGCGCAGATGGCGGTGCGAACCACCAACGATCCTGCGGAGATGACTAAGAGTATTGCCGGCGCCGTGCACTCGGTTGATCCTGAATTGGCCTTGGCCGACGTCAAGACCATGGACCAGATAGTCAGCCAGTCTTTGGTGGGAGACCGGTTCACGACGGCGCTGTATGTCAGCTTCGCCTCCGTCGCACTCCTGCTGGCCGCGATCGGCATCTACGGCGTCATGGCCTTCGCCGTATCGCAGCGCACCCACGAAATCGGATTACGCATGGCCCTGGGTGCCAGTCAGGACCACGTTCTGGCCCTGATCCTGAAAGAAGGCGTCATCCTGGCCGCAATCGGTTTGGGAGTGGGACTGGTAGGTGCCTGCTTCGTCGGACGCGCGATGCGTGGCCTGCTCTATGGCGTAGGCACGATCGATATAGCCGCGTTCAGCGCGGTCGCGGCCGCGCTCTTTGCGGCGGCTCTGCTCGCCTGCTACCTGCCCGCGAACAGGGCTTCGAAGGTCGATCCCATGGTGGCTCTGCGCTACGAATAAGGAAACGCAAATGATTGGTTTGCTCCAAGATGTTCGTTACGCCTTGCGGCAGTTGCGCAAGAGCCCTGGCTTTACCGCCAGCGCTGTAGTCGCGCTCGCACTCGGAATTGGCGGGACGAGCGTTATCTTCAGCGTGGTTTACGCGGTGCTGCTTCAGCCGCTGCCTTATGTGGGCAGCGAGCGGTTGGTCACCGTGCACATCGAAGACGCCCGCAAGCGCGGGCCGCGCAAGGGAGAGAATGAGTTTCTGACCACCGATTTTCTGGAGATCGAGCGTGAGAACCATGTTTTTGATGCGGTCATTGGAGTTCACCCGCGAGACGCAGTTCTGACCGGCACCGCAACCCCGGAACGTTTCGACTGTGCTGTGGTGACGGCCAACACCTTTTCCGTGCTCGGTGTGGCCCCGGTCGTTGGCAGGACATCCACTATCGAAGATGTCAGACCCGGTTCCCCTCCCGTGGTCGTTCTCAGCTACAAAGTCTTTGAGCGCAGCTTTGGCAAAGACTCAAGCATAGTCGGCAAAACCATCTTGCTGGACGAACAGCCGACGACGGTGATCGGTGTCATGCCACGGAATTTCGCATGGTGGAATGGGGATATCTGGATACCTGTTGCTTTGGAGCGCGTGACCGGAAGCATGTACGATCGCACGTTTTGGCTCTATGGCCGGCTCAAACCACATGTTTCCAAACAGGAAGCGACCGCCGACTTGGACGTCGTTCTGAAACGCCTCGCGTCGTCTTCTCCGCAAAACTATCCGAAAGAAACCACTGCCGAACTCGAAACCTACGTGGATTCCGTCGTCGGAAGTTTTCGTCTAACTTTATTTCTATTGCTGGGGGGCGTCGGGGTGCTGCTGCTCATTGCCTGCGGCAATGTCGCCAGCCTGCTGCTCGCGCGAGCAACTGTCCGGGAACGAGAGATTGCGATCCGGTCCGTGCTCGGCGCCAGTCACGGACGGTTGGTTCGACAATTACTGGTCGAAAGCATGGTCTTGGCATTTGCCGGGGCGTTGGGCGCGCTGGCACTTGCGGTCGTGGGAAGCAGAATGGCGGCTTCCATTATTCCTCTGGGCACAATTCCGCAGGAGGCAACCATACGCCTGAATATCCCGGTATTTTCGTGGACACTGGCAGTCTCTGTTGCTTCGCTGGTTCTCTTTGGCCTTCTTCCCGCGCTGCACACTGCGAGGGCCGACGTGAACGAGCCTCTCAGGGCAGGTGGAAAAACAGGCAGAAGTTTGAGGGGACGGAAACTGCAGCGTGTTTTTGTTGTTTCGCAAATCGCATTGTCGGTTGTGCTAGCCCTAGGAGCGGGCTTGCTGGCAAGGAGTTTTGCCGCGCTCCGGAGCGTCCATCTGGGGTTCGATCCGGATCATGTCCTAGGCGTTCGCATTGTCTTACCCGATCAGCAATACGCAACCGCGGAGCAGAAGACACGTTTCTTCCGGAACCTCCTGCCGGAATTGCGCGCTCTGCCGGGCGTTGCTTCCGTAACCGAGACTAGCACTCTACCGCCTTATGGGGGCATTCCGAGCGGAGTGGAGATTCGCGGTTACGAAAACGAAATCCCTGCAGCCTCGCTTCTGTATCTCATCAGCGGCCAGTACTTCGACGTGCTGAATGTTCCCGTGTTGGAGGGAAGGCCATTTTCTGAGCCCGAGGTTTTTGAGGCGCGGAAGGTCGCGATTATCAATCAGACTTTCGCGCATCAGTATTTCGGTGCGACTGATCCTTTGGGAAAAATGGTGAAATTCGGATTTCTCCAGAGGGTCCCGGAGAAAATCGATGCCTGGTTTGAAATTGTCGGAGTCGTAGCCGATCAGAAAAACCAGGGCCTGCAGGAGCCCGCGAAGCCCGCAGCCTACGTTCCGTTCAGCTTAACCGGATTTGCGAATCGGGGAGTTCTGTTGCGAACATTCGGAGATCCCCGCATGCTGTCCCTTTCAAGCATTCAAGAAAAGCTGCGGGTGATTGATGCAGGGCTGGTCACAGAATCAAGCGGCACGCTGCGTCAGGCTATTTCCACGATGTCACTCGCCCAGCCACGCTTTTTCCTGACTCTACTGATTCTGTTTTCTGCCGCCGGGCTCACTCTCGTCAGCGTCGGCGTTTACGGCGTGATTTCGTATACAGTCGAGAGACGAACCCAGGAAATCGGCATTCGACTCGCGCTCGGTGCGCAACGTCGGTGGATCCTGCAGCAGGTGATCGGCGAGGCATTGGCGCTTGCCGGCGTGGGCTTGGGACTGGGCATGGTTGGCGGGCTAGCAGTGAGCCGCATGCTGTCCAGCATCCTTTACGGAGTCCACGCCAACGACCCCGTCACGTTTGCTTCCGTTGCTGCCCTTATTGCATTTGTGTCAGCGCTGGCCAGCTATATTCCAGCCCGTCGGGCCGCGAAGGTCGATCCCATGGTGGCGCTGCGTTACGAATAGAAATTTCGAAATCTATGAATCGAGAGGGAAATGATCCAACTGAAAAATATCGACCGCAGCTACAAGACCGGCGCTGGACGAACCTGGGTTCTCCGCCGCGTCAACCTCGACATCCGCGAAGGCGAGTTCATCACCGTGATGGGACCCTCCGGAGCCGGAAAATCTTCTCTGCTTAACGTGCTCGCGCTTCTCGACGACCAGTGGGAGGGCGAGTATTGGTTCCGTGAACAAGCCGTACACGATCTCAAACGCAAACAACGCAGCGAGCTGGCGAAGAAGAATGTCGGAATGGTCTTCCAAAGCTACCACCTCCTCGATGACCTCACCGTGCAGGAAAACATTGATCTCCCGCTTTCCTACAAAGACATTCCTCGCGGCCAGCGGCAGAGCCTGGTCGCGGACACGCTCGATCGCTTCCAGATCGTCGCGAAAAAAGATCTGTATCCTAATCAGCTCTCGGGAGGACAGCAGCAGCTCGTGGGAATCGCCCGGGCCGTAATCCACAGGCCTCCGCTGCTGCTGGCCGACGAACCCACCGGCAACCTGCACTCCGGCCAGGCCCGGGAAATCATGGAACTCTTCCGCGGGCTGAACCAGCAGGGAACGACCATCGTGCAGGTCACCCACTCCGAGGCGAACGCTGCCTACGGCAGCCGCACCATTCAACTGCGTGATGGGTGGCTGGTAGGCGACACCGCCAATCCCACACTTAACCAATCGGCGGAGGTCAGTGCATCGTGACAGTTCCGGGTCCCAATTTTTTGAAACGGTCGATTTTCTTGAGATCGATCTCAATCATTTGTGTTTGTGCCAGCTGTGTTTATGCCACGCTGGCTCCAACAATGCAGGCCCAGACAGCCGCCACGCCGGCGCCCACCGCGCCGCAGGTCAGCCTTCCCGTTCGTTTCGACATGCCGAAATCGCGCAACCCGATCAGTGCCTATTCTCCGGACTACGTTCCCGAGCCGGTGCTGGCGAACTCGCCGCGTCTGGACCTCCACATCCGCGACGGCAAGCTCTATCTCGCGTTGAAAGACTGCATTAATCTCGCCCTCGAAAACAATCTGGATTTGGCCATCGCCCGCTACAATCTTCCGATTGCGAACACCGATATTCTCCGCACCCAGGCGGGAGGATTTTTTCGCGGCGTGAATACGGGAGTAGTTCAGGGAACTCCCGGCGGCGGCGTCGGAGGTTTCGGCACTGGCGCTCCCGGCGCGGGCGCTGGAGGCACAACCAGTGGCGCGGGCGGTGCCGGAGCCGGCGCGTCCGGATTGGTGCAGTCTACGCTCGGCACCGGAACCGCGGTCTCTTCCTACGATCCCCTCATCCTCGCCAACATCGGCGATGAGCATCAGACTTCGCCCGTGATCAACCAGGCAATCTACGGAGTTCCGTCCCTGCAGCTCAACACCGGGCAATTCAACATCAATTACTCGCAAGCGTTTGCCACCGGAACCAGCATCAATTTTTCTTTCAACAACGCACGTCAGACTACGAATAGTCCGGATTTCACGCTGTCACCCACTCTTACCTCATTCTATCGTTTCACGATCCAACAGGAACTGCTCGCGGGATTCGGGTTCGGGCCCAACCTGCGCTATTTGCGAATCGCCAAGAACAACAAGAAGATCTCGGACATTGCTTTCAAAGACCAGGTGATCGCCACCATCACCCAGATTGAAAATATGTATTGGGATCTGGTGAGTGCTTACGAACAGACGCAGGTGAACGAACAATCTTCCGCTTTCGCCCAGCAAACCTTGGAGAATGCGCGGAAGCAGTTGCAGCTGCAAAGCATTCCAGAGATGGATGTGCTGCGTGCCGAGGCGGAGGTTTCCAAGCGTGACCAGGATTTGACGGTGGCGCGTACCAGCCTCGAACTCCAGGAAACGCTGATGAAGAATGCCATCACAAAAAGCCTGGACGATCCAGTTCTGGAAGCAATGCCGGTTGTACCTACAGACCGAATGGAAGGTCTGCAGCCCCAGACCACCACCCAGTCGATCCAGGACTTGATTTCTGAAGCGCTGCACGATCGCACCGAACTGGCGGAGTCCGACGTCGATCTGGTGAATCGCCAGATCAGTCGCCGCGCTGCGCGCAACGCCTTGCTGCCAACTCTTTCTGTGGTGGGTTTTTATTCGGGAGCTGGGCTGGCGGGCTCGCTGAATCCCATCTGTACCGAGGGTTGCTCCGCGAGTGTGCCGGTTGATTTCGGAGGAGCCCTCGCCAACACCTTCAACAATTCTTCCCCCGATTACTACGTGGGATTGAACCTGAATATCCCGCTCCGCAATCGCGTCGCAAAAGCCGATCAGTACCGCTCCGAGCTCGAATACCGCCAGGCAGAATTGCGCCTGGAGCAACTGAAGAAGCAAGTCCGCATCGAAGTCCGCAACGCGCAATATGCCGTCGAACAAACCGGAGCCCGCGTTCAAGCCGCCCGAAAAGCCCGCGATCTCGCGCAGCGCACCTTCGACATCACCAAGAAAGAGCAAGACCTGGGCGCAGGATCGAGCTATCAAACACTCTCTGCCCAGCGTGATCTCGCGCTGGCCGAACTCGATCTGGTAACCGCGATGACCATCTTCGAGAAGGCAAAAGTTGAACTTGACCGGGCAACCGGCGTCACTTTGGAACATAATGGCATTCAGCTGCAAAATGCGGTGACCGGCACGGTGAGTGATAACATCAGCGCCGCGAACCCATAGATCGCCATGCCAACTTCCGCCAAACCAGGAGAACTCTCCGCCGTGAGCCCTGCCGCAGTCAGCCCTGCGGGTGCAAACCCGGCGAGGCCCAGCTTCGAGCGTCCCCGCATCCTGGCCGCCGACGACCAGCAACACGTTCTCGAAGCTCTCGATCTCCTCTTGCGTCCGCAAGGATACGAAGTGGAAACGGCGAGATCCCCCGCGCTGGTTCGCGATGCCCTCGCCACCGGTTTCTACGATGCCCTGCTCATCGACCTGAACTACACCCGCGACACCACTTCCGGACAGGAAGGCCTCGACCTCCTTTCCGAAATTGTGGGTCTCGACAACACCATCCCCGTCATCGTGATGACCGCCTGGGCCAACATTGAATTAGCGGTCGAAGCCATGCGTCGCGGCGCCCGCGATTTCATCCAGAAGCCCTGGGAGAATGCGCGCCTGCTCACCATCGTCCGCGCTCAGGTTGAGCTTCGCCGCGCGTTACAACGCGCCGAGCGGCTGGCTGCCCAGAATCGCCTGCTGCAGGCCGAGGGGCGCCCGGAGTTCATTGCCACCGCTCCTCTCATGCAACCCGTTATCGAGGCCATTGCCCGCGTCGGTCCCTCCGACGCGAACGTCCTGATCACCGGCGAACACGGCACCGGAAAAGAAGTTGTGGCTCGCACTCTGCATGCCGTCTCGTCCCGCGCCTCGCGCCTCATGGTCTCGGTAAACACCGGCGCCGTTCCCGAAGCCTTGTTTGAAAGTGAACTTTTCGGCCACGTGAAAGGCGCGTTTACTGACGCCCGCTTCGACCGCATCGGACGTTTCGAACTCGCCGATGGCGGCACAATTTTTCTCGACGAAATCGGCAACGTTCCTCTGCGCCAGCAAGCCAAGCTGTTGCGCGTGCTGGAAGCAGGCGAACTCGAGCGCGTCGGCTCCTCCCGCGCTCTGCGCGTGGACGTGCGCGTGGTCTCCGCCACCAATGCCGATCTCCGCGCCGCCTGCGCTTCCGGCCAGTTTCGCGAAGACTTGCTCTTCCGTCTGAATACAGTCGAGATTCATGTGCCCGCACTGCGCGAACGCCGCGAAGACATTCCCGCCCTTGCTGGACATTTCCTTTCGCGCTATGCCTCGCGTTACCGCCGTCCGATAAAGGGTTTCGAGATTTCTGCCCTGCAACTTCTCCTGCAATACGCATGGCCCGGCAACGTTCGCGAACTGGAGCACACCCTCGAGCGCGCCGTCCTGATGTGCCGCGGCAGCGAAATCCAGCGCGCCGACCTCGGCCTCGACATGCTCCGTCCCCAAAGCCAGAATCTCGAAGAGCTCAGCCTCGAATCCGTAGAAGCGATTCTGATCCGTAAGGCATTGCAGCGTTCCCAGGGAAACGTGAGCCAGGCCGCCGAAACCCTTGGCCTCAGCCGCGGCGCGCTCTATCGTCGAATGGAGAAGTATGGGCTCTAGCCCGCACGGGACCCATCCCGGCAGGCGCAAGCCCCCACCAAAGCGCGTTCGCCTTCTCTATGAACGGCGCGTCAGTCTGTTCGCTCTGCTGGTCGCGCTTCCCGCCCTGCTCACCAGCGGCATCTTGATCTGGCTGCAACCCTGGACCCTCGAATCCAAACTGGCGCTGCTGTTCGCCGAATTATTTGTGTGGTGGATACTAGCGATGGCGCTGCAGGAGCAAACCACGCGCCCCTTGCAGACTCTGGCCAATGTAATCTCCGCCTTACGCGAAGAAGACTACTCGTTCCGCGCCCGTGGAGCCGCCACCGACGACGCTCTCGGCGAACTCTCCATCGAAGTGAATACCCTGGCCGACCTGCTCTCCGACCAGCGGATTCGCGCCATTGAAGCCACCGCGCTGTTGCGCCGCGTGGTCGAAGAAATTGAAGTCCCCCTGTTCACTTTCGACCCCGACCAGATTCTGCGCCTGGTCAACTCCGCCGGAGAACGCCTGCTGCAGCAGCCTGCCGTCAGGCTCCTCGGCCGCACCGCAAAAGAAATCGGCCTGGCCGCCTGCATGAGCGCCGAAAGTGAAACCGTGGTTCCATTGCACTTCCAGGGACCAAACGCGCGCTGGCAAGTGCGGCGCAGTTCATTTCGCCAGAAAGGCGTGCCCCACACTCTCATCGTTTTGTCCGATGTGAGCCGCGCCCTGCGCGAAGAAGAACGCGGCGCATGGCAGCGCCTGATTCGCGTGCTGGGTCACGAACTGAACAACTCGCTTACGCCCATCAAATCGATTGCCGGGACCCTGCGAGCGCAAATTTCGAACAAGGCGCTCGACTCCGATCAGCGCGAAGACTTCGAACGCGGCCTCTCGATCATCGAATCCCGCGCTCACTCCCTCAATCGTTTTCTGCAGGCCTACCGCCAACTTGCGCAGATGCCGCCGCCCATCGCCCGAAAGACCCAACTCGCTCCCATCGTTCAACGAGTCGCCGCCCTGGAGGCTGCTCTCCCAGTGCAAGTGCTTCCCAGTCCTCCGGTCGAGCTGATAGTTGATCCCGATCTACTAGAGCAAATGCTGATCAACCTGATGCGCAACGCGGTCGAGGCAGCGATGGAACCCCAGCACCCGGCCCCCGCTCATAACGGAGCCGCGAACACACCGCCCCGCAACCCCGTCGTCGATGTGCGCTGGGAATTGACCGAGAAAGATCTGGTGCTCACCATCGAAGACAACGGCCCCGGGCTGGGCAATCCCTCGAACGTGTTTGTCCCCTTCTACACCACCAAGCCTTCCGGCACCGGAATCGGCCTGGTGCTTTCGCGGCAAATCGCCGAAGCCCACGGCGGCTCCATCGAACTTCTGAACCGCACTGACCAAAGCGGCTGCCAGGCCAGAGTGATGCTTCCACGCGCACAGCTGCCCATATAATGAAGAAGCGATAAAGCTAGATTGTGGGGACGGCCGCCTCGGCTGTCCCGCGCCGAGCGCAGCGAGGCAGTGCCCCGCTCACATAAGGCGTTCGTTTTTTGTCTTATTCTACAGTGACGGACTTCGCCAGGTTCCGCGGCTGATCTACGTCGCAGCCGCGTCTGACAGCGATGTGATACGCCAGCAGCTGCAAAGGAACGATCTCCAGAATCGGCGAGAGTTCTTCCGGTGCTGGAGGAATGTAGAGCACGTGATCGGCCGCTTCTTTGATTTCTTCGTCGCCTTCGGTAGCCAGTGCGATCACAACACCGGAGCGCGCTTTCACTTCTTTCAAGTTCGAAGACGTTTTCTCGTAGCGCGTCATCGACCCGGGATTATTCAGATCCCGAGTTGCGATGATAACGACTGGCAGATTCTCGTCGATCAGCGCGTTGGGGCCGTGCTTCATCTCGCCGGCGGGATAGCCTTCCGCATGAATGTAGGAAATTTCCTTCAGTTTGAGCGCGCCTTCCAGCGCAATGGGATAGTGAATGCCCCGCCCGAGAAAAAGAAAATCCTGCGCCCGCTGGTATTGCTTGGCCAACTCTTCGACATGTCGGTCGTGAGTGAGAAGATGTTCGAGCTTGGCGGGAATGTGCGTGAGCGCCTGCACCGCAGCGACAGATTGCTCGCCAGTCATCACGCCGCGAACCTGCGCAAGGTAAAGAGCGAAAAGATAAAGCGCGGTGAGTTGCCCCGTAAACGCCTTGGTCGAAGCCACGCCAATCTCCGGACCGGCATGCGTGTAGATCGTCCCCGCCGCCTCCCGCGTGATCATAGAGCCAACCACGTTGCAAATGGCCAAAGTCTTGGAGCCGCGCATCTTCGCCTCACGCTGCGCGGCAATGGTATCGGCCGTTTCGCCGGACTGAGAAATCACCAGCGTAATCGTATCTGGAGAAACGATAGGATCGCGGTATCGCCATTCGCTGGCATAATCCACTTCCACCGGAATTCGCGCCAGCGTCTCGATCATGAACTTACCGGCCTGCCCGGCGTGCCAGCTGGTGCCGCAGGCAATGATGTTGATTTTCCTCGCGGCGCGGAACTCAGCCTCGCTGATCTCCATTTCATCGAGAAACACGTGCCCGGTATCCTGCGAAACACGGCCCAGCGTGGTATCCCGGACGGTGCGCGGCTGCTCATAAATTTCCTTGAGCATGAAGTGCTTGAACCCGCCCTTTTCCGCCATGATCGGGTCCCAGGTAATGTGCTGCACTTTGCGTTGAATCGGCTTGCCGTCAAAATCAGTCAACTCCACGCCGTGGGAAGTCACCACGGCCAGGTCGCCATCTCCGAGAAAAAGAATGTCGCGCGTGTGGGCAAGAATCGCAGGCACATCGGAGGCCACGAAATATTCGTCGTTGCCCAGCCCAATCACCGCCGGAGGCCCGTTGCGCGCCGCCACAATCTTGTTGGGATCGTCGGTGCAGATTACCGCCAGCGCAAAAACGCCGGTCAGTTCCTTCACCGAACGCCGCACAGCCTCCTCCAGCGACGGACGGCGGCCGTTCCCCGTTTTATACAAATGCTTTTCCACCAGATGCGCGATGATCTCGGTGTCAGTCTCGGTGGTAAACGTGTGCCCTTCTTCAATCAGCTTCCTTTTCAGGCTCAGATAATTTTCGACAATGCCGTTGTGCACCACCACAATCTTGCCGGTGCAGTCGCGGTGCGGGTGGGCATTTTCTTCGGTAGGACGTCCATGCGTGGCCCAGCGGGTGTGTCCAATGCCGTAGGTTCCATCCAGCGGGTGCAGGCGGATGGCTTCTTCCAGGTTGCGCAGCTTGCCTTCGGCGCGTCGGATTTGCAACCCCTCGCCATTGCCCGCCACGGCGATTCCGGCGGAATCGTAGCCCCGGTATTCCAACCGCCGCAAGCCATCCAGAATTACAGGAACGACAGATTTCTTACCGACATAACCGACAATTCCACACATGACCGGCGCCCCAATCGTTACTGATCTTCGTCTAGTCTGCGAGTTCTAGTCTGCTAAGGAGAAACGGAACTCTTCGATAACCGGGTTAGTCAACACTTCACGCGCAATGCGCTCCACTTCGGCCTGCGCGGCCTCGCGCGAGAGTCCGCCGTCAAGCGTCAGCTCAAAATATTTGCCCTGGCGCACTTCTTCGAGCCCCTTGTAGCCCATCTTCTTAAGCGCTCCCTGGATGGTTTTGCCCTGGGGATCGAGAACACTCTTCTTCAGCGAGACGTAAACGTAAGCTTTCATTGTTGTATTAATTCGGCTCTCAATTATACGTCAGAGAACTTGCGCTTCCGAGACCAGGATGGCGTTCAAACCTGCCGTTTGGCGATGTCCATTCGGTGTTGCAGCTCGGCCAACGCTTCCTCGAGCATGTGGCGATGCCGGGGATCGTGAGCCCGTTCAAGTTGCTGCAGAATGTTCTGCCGGGAAAGCCGCAGGCTCTCCAGTTCGCGCTGCCGGGCAGCCTCCGCCGGCGTCATCGCCACCCGCCGCGGGCCAGGCTTTTCAGCAGCGTCCGCCTGTTGCGCCTCCACGGATTTGCTCTCCCAGCCTCGCGCCATAAAAGAATTATAGGCCCGGTTTGCTTTGCGTCCTTTGCGGCCGTTCTCAGCGTGCTCTGCGGATAAGAGCTTCAAGGCCCTTACCACGAAGGTCGCAGGGACGCCCGGCGAAGCCCGCAAAGAGAGCATGGTGAGCGAACGTGCTACCCTCTGTAGCTGGCCGCCGTCTAACTCGGCTGGGTTCGTACTCCGCGACTTCTCTGGAGCATTCCTGGAGCACTCATCATGAAATTCAAACTTAGTTTGTTGTTCTGGAACGCCGCATGCGCTCTTCTCGTCCTCTCCTCGTTCTCCGCCTATTCGCAGAACGCGCCCGCGACCAAGACCCACGGCATCGTCATCGCCAACATGGACCGCGCAGTCAAGCCCGGCGACGATTTCTTCCACTACGCCAACGGCGACTGGATCAAGCGTACCGAAATTCCGCCCGACCGCAGCTACATCGGCACCTGGGATACCCTGGAAGACCTGAGCCGCAAGCGCACCGCTGGCCTGATCGAGGAAGCAGCCAAGGCCAATGCTCCCGCGGGATCCAACGCCCGCAAAATTGCCGACCTCTACAACTCCTACATGGATGAGGCCGCGATTGACGCCAAAGGCCTCGCTCCGCTCCGCCCGCACCTCGACGCCATTGCCGCCATTCGCGACAAGCACGAACTGGCCCGGGCATTGGGGGAAAGCCTGCGCGCGGATGTCGATGCCCTGAACAACACCAACTTTCACACCGCCAACCTTTTCGGGCTATGGGTCGCACCCGGCTTTAGCGACTCCGAGCACTATGCCGCTTACCTGATGCAAGGCGGTCTGGATATGCCCGACCGCGAATACTACCTCTCCGACAGCCAAAGCATGCGCGAGATCCGCGCCAAATATCAGGCGCACGTTTCCGCTCTGCTCAAGCTGGCCGGATTCTCCGACCCGGATCTCCGCGCCCAGCACATCGTCGAACTCGAACATGCCATCGCCGAAAAACACATCAGCCTGGCCGATGAGCAAGACATCCAGAAAGCGAACAACCCCTGGAAACAAGCCGACTTCGCCGCCAACGCTCCCGGCCTCGATTGGGCAGAATATTTTCGCGCCGCCGGTCTCAGCAACCAGGCCAGCTTCATCGTCTGGCAGCCCACAGCTTTTACCGGAGAGTCCGCCCTGGTCGCCTCCACCGCCCTCGACACCTGGAAAGACTGGCTGGCCTTCCACTTGATCGATTCTTACGCTGGAGTCCTTCCCAAGGCGTTCGCCGACGAGAGCTTCGCCTTCTTCGGCAGGACCCTCTCGGGCACCCCGGACCAGCGTCCACGCTGGCAGCGTGGCGTCGGCGTGGTCAACGGCCTGCTGGGCGACGCGGTCGGGCAAATCTACGCCGATCGTTATTTCTCACCCGAAGCCAAGGCCCAGGCCGAAGCTCTGGTCGCGAACCTGATCACCGCTTTCCGGCAGCGAATTGAGGCTCTTGCATGGATGGATCCAGCCACCAAAGCCGAAGCCCAAGCCAAGCTCACCACTCTCTATGTAGGAATCGGTTACCCGGAAACCTGGCGCGACTACTCCGCCTACGAAATCAAAGCGGATGACATTTTCGGCAACCTCATGCGCGGCCGGCTGTTTTACTATCACCGCGACCTCGCCCGTCTCGGCCGTCCCGTCGACCGCAAAGAATGGACCATGGAGCCGCAGACCGTGAATGCCGTCAACCTGCCGCTGCAAAACGCGCTCAGCTTTCCCGCAGCAATTCTGCAACCGCCGTTCTTCGATCCGCAAGCTCCCGCCGCGGTGAACTATGGCGCCATTGGGTCCGTCATCGGACACGAAATCAGCCATACCTTTGACACCGAAGGCAGCGCGTTCGATTCCAAAGGCCGAGTCCGCGACTGGTGGAAACCCGCCGACCTGGCGCATTTCAACGCCGCCACCGCCCGGCTCGCCGCGCAATACGATACCTACAAACCTTTCCCCGACCTCGCGCTGAACGGCAAGCAGACCCTGGCGGAAAATATCGCCGACGTCGCCGGCATCTCCGCCGCCTACGATGCCTACCGCGCCTCTCTCGCAGGCAAAGCCGCTCCCACCCAGGATGGTTTCTCCGGCGACCAGCAGTTCTTCATTGCATTCGGTCAGAACTGGGCATCCAAGGAGCGTGAAGCCGCACTCCGCCAGGAAGTGATGACCGACTCGCACTCCCCCGATCAGTTCCGGGCAGACACCGTCCGCAACATCGACGCCTGGTACGCCGCATTCGACGTCCAGCCGGGAGAGAAACTCTACCTCGCCCCGCCCGACCGCGTACGCATCTGGTAAAAAGAAATTTCAGAGCAGCGCGCGTGCGTTGGCTTCCCTTTGTGTGCCGCAGCCTGCCCTGAGCGAAGTCGAAGGCTGCCCTTTGTGGTGGATGACTTTAAAATGCCAGACGTCTCAACGCCCAGGGCGCGGGTTATTCGATTCCTGTTACGATAATGTAACGTAGGAGAAAAAGTCGCTCCGCCGTTGACGCGCGCGGGTATAATTCGCGCGACCATAGGGGTTAGGTACGCGTGACCCCGATCCGAGTTCTTATGAGTTCCTCTCGCCAGGCGCACCGGCTCCGTGCCAGAAAGCTGTCCGCGCGTTTTGATCCCGCGGCATTCCTGGCGAGTGCCGGCATGGGCAAGACGATCCGCGAGTATGCTCCCAAGTCGGTCATCTTTTCGCAAGGAGACGCTGCCGGATCTGTGTATTACATCCAGAAAGGCAGCGTGAAGCTCAGCGTCGTCTCCAAACAAGGCAAGGAAGCCACGATCGGAATGTTTGGCTCCGGCGATTTCCTGGGCGAAGGATGCATCGCCTCCGATCAGCCGCTTCGCATGGCCACCGCCGCCACCACCTCCCCTTGCTCCGTCCTCGAGATCGAAAAAAAGCAGATGCTCCGTACCCTGCACGCGCAGCACGAGTTCTCCGATGTTTTTGTGGCGTACCTGATTATGCGCAACAGCCGCACCCAGGAAGACCTGGTCGATCAACTATTCAACTCCAGCGAAAAGCGGCTAGCGCGAGCTCTGTTCTTGCTGGCCAACTTCGGGAAAGACAAATCGGAGAAAGTCGTCCCCAACATAAGTCAGGAAACTCTGGCAGAAATGATCGGCACCACCCGCTCGCGAGTCAACTTCTTCATGAACCGGTTCCGAAAGCTTGGCTTGATCGAATACAACGGCGAGATATTGGTCCACAGTTCGCTGTTGAGCGTGGTCCTGCACGACTAGGACGGCTTCCGGCTCTCGGCGTCCGGCTCCCGTCCTCCTCTTCCCGCTTCTTCTTCCCCCGAGCCCACCCAGTCCCCGAAAGCCGGAAGCCGCACTTTTCTGCACGACGTGTTCAATTCTGAACAGACAACCACTACCGGCCAGCGTAACTTAAGCTCATAACTAATGTTGGAAAAGGCGGGCTGCTCTTGAGGGGGCGCAGCCACCGCCAAAGGCTCGGGTTTTGTGTATTTCTTGAGCGCGCCACGCTGGAGCCCCTTGCAGTGCAACGCCCCGCTGCAGGCACAAGTCGACTCGCAATCTCGCCTGCGCAGGCTCGCTAGGCTTTGCCTTTCCTGTCTGCTTCGTCGCCGCTTCCCCTTTCCGTCCACCTTGTTAGCTACGCCTGCCTTCCTTCGTTCCGCAATCATTACCGCGATCTTGACTGAGGAGTTGAGGTCATGAGCGCGCAGGCAGAAGCCCTCATCCACCGCGTTCTTGCCTACACCACTCCTGACGCCTTCAGCGAGCCCGAACAGTTGCTGGCTGCCTTCTTCAGCGCCTCCAACGTGGGCTTTTACATCCTGGACAAAGATTTGAGCTACGTTGCGGTCAACCACGCCCTGGCCAACATGAACGGCAGGCCGGCAGCTGCCCATCTGGGCAAAACCTTGCGTGAAGTGGTGGGAGAATTCGCCGACAAGATTGAGCCCGAGCTGAAGCGCGTTCTGGATACGGGCAAGCCAGTCTTAGACTTGGAGGTCAGTGGGATCCTGCCCACCAGAGGCGAGGTCGAGCACCACCTGGGGCACTACTTCCCCATCCAGGACAGCACCGGCCAGGTCAAGCAAATCGGGGTAATGGTGGTCGGCAATACCGGGCGCAGGCGTTTGGAGCAAGCGCTCGATGCGCTGAACAGCAAGCTGCAACAGGAGAAAGCGCGGCTGCAGGCGCTGCTCGAGGTCAGCAACGCGCTGACCGAGTCGAAAGCCGATTTCGAGCAGGCGTTTCCCGCGATTTCCACGGTTCTGCAGAAAGCAGTGCCGCATGATTCGGCGTTCGTCACGGTCGTGGATCAAGGCGCTGGAACGGTCATGGTCCGGGCCTTGGGCGGTTCGCTCTCCGACTTGCCTTATGAACATGGCCAGAAAGTTCCGATCCATGACAGCCTGTCGGGCCGGCTTCTGGAGGAACCCGAGCCCAGGAGCCTGAACCGCAGCCAGTTGGAGAAACTCGCCCCACGCTCGCCTCGACTGAAAGAAATGCTGGAGCAGGGATTCTGCACGGCGTGCTTTGTTCCCTTGAGGACCCCGCGGGGAACGGTGGGGTTCCTGTTTCTAGGCCGCAAGGACGACGTTGCCTTCGCTGCGCAAGACCTCGATTTCTTGAAGCGGGTGGCCTCGGAGATGGCGCTGGCAGTGGAAGGCAACACAATTCAGAGCGCCCTGGTCCGGGAAAAGGAGAGGCTGCGGGTTCTCCAGGAAATCGACACCACCCTCCTGTCCAGTCTGGATATTCAGGAGCTTCTTCCGGCGGTCTCGGCTTTCCTGGGGAAAGCGCTTCCTCATGACCACGTTGCGGTCTGCCTGTACGACGCGGGCGCGAACGCTTTGCGCAGCCATGCCAACACCACGGACATTAAGCGAAAAATCCTTCCAGACGACGGGCGGCTGGGGCTGGACAACACGCTCACAGGTCAGACCTTCGTCGAGTGCAAGACCAAAGTGTTGAAACACGCCGACCTGGTGCAGGTGCCATTCCCGGTCACGCAGAAGGCTCTCGAACTGGGAGTGCGCTCTTCCTGCTTCATTCCGCTGCTCACCGCGAAAGGCCCGCTGGGAGTGTTGACCCTGTCGAGCCATAGCGACCATGCTTTCGAAGCGGAAGACGTAGGCTTTCTCGAACAGGTGGCTGCGGCCCTGGCGCACTCGCTGGGGAATGCGCTGGCGCACAAAGCCTTGCGGATGGAAGAAGAACGGCTGCGGGTGTTGCTGAAGACGGGCGCTACCCTAGCTTCGAATCTGGATATCCAGCAGGTCTTCCCCTCAATTTCCGCGCACGTGCGGCACGTCACGCATCACGAATTCGCCAGCCTGCTGGTGTATGACGACAGCTGCGGAATGTTGCGGCGGCACGCCACGGATTTCCCCCTCGCAAAAGGGATTCTCCCGCCGGAGTCCATGGTGCCATTAGACCGCAGCCCGGCGGGACAAGCCCTGAAACTGGGCGCGCCGCAGATTTTCACGAAAGACGAAATCGCCGCCTTCGGCATCGGCCCTACTACACAGCTGATCGAAGAGGGAATCCAGAGCCTGTGTTGTATCCCCTTGCCCACTTCCAAGGACATGCTGGGGACGCTGAACTTCGGCAGCACCCGGCCGAATGCTTTCCAGGCGGAAAATTTGGAACTGTTCAGCCAGATCGCTGCCCAGGTCGCGGGCGCTCTGGAGAACGAACGCGCCTACCGGGAGATCGAGCAGCTCAAGAACCGCCTGGCCGCGGAAAAGCAATATCTGGAGGGTGAAATCCGCACAGAACTGAATTTCGACGAAATCATCGGCGACAGCCCGGCGCTCAAAAAGGCCCTGGATCCCGTCCCCATCGTTGCCGACAGCGATGCCACCGTCCTGATTCTGGGAGAAACCGGCACCGGAAAAGAGCTGGTCGCCCGCGCCATTCACCGCATGAGCCGGCGCAAGGAGCGGAATTTCATCAAAGTGAATTGTGCCGCCATTCCGACTGGACTCCTGGAAAGCGAACTCTTTGGCCACGAGAAAGGCGCCTTCACCGGCGCGGTCAGCCAGAAGATCGGACGCATGGAACTGGCCGACCACGGGACTCTATTTCTGGACGAAGTGGGAGAGATTCCGCTGGAACTGCAACCCAAGCTGTTGCGCGTGTTGCAGGATCATGAGTTCGAGCGGCTGGGAGGCACGCGCACCATCAAAGTGGACCTGCGCGTGGTGGCAGCCACCAATCGCGATCTGGCCAAGGACGTTGCCGAACACCAGTTTCGCAGCGATCTTTTCTACCGCCTGAACGTGTTTCCCATCCATATGCCCAGTTTGCGGGAACGGCGTCAGGATATTCCGATGCTGGTCAGCCACTTCGTGCGCCACTACGCGCTCCGGATGGACCGCCACATTGAGACCATTCCCGCTGAAACCATGAACGCACTCACCAACTGGCACTGGCCAGGGAACGTGCGCGAGTTGGAAAATTTTATCGAGAGATCGGTGATTCTCAGCGACGACACGGTGTTGCGGGCTCCTCTGGCCGAACTTGAAATCGAGATGCTGGAGGGCGGCTCCTCCGACCACACCCTGGACACCGCCGAGCGGCAGCATATTCTCGGAGTATTGCGGGAAACCGGCGGCCTGCTCTCCGGCCCCACCGGCGCCGCCCACAGGCTGGGATTGAAGCGAACCACGCTGCAATCGAAAATGCAGCGCCTGCGCATCGCTCGCGAAGACTACCTTGGGCCGAAGCAGAGCTGAGGTCCGGCAGCTATCAGCTATCAGCTTGTGCTTTGATGCATTGGGACTAGGTGCGCGCGAATTGATTTTTTGACGGCCCGCGAATTCCAACTAAAGGACTGGTTCAAAGATCAAGCAGCGCCAAGTTGACCGTTCCCAGCTAAAGCTTTTTAGAGCTGACAGCTGATAGCTGAGAGCTGAGAGCTGAGAGCTAGGGGGCTTAAGCCTGCCGACTAATCGGCAACCCGCCGACTGGTCGGCAATTTCCGCGTTTGGGTCGCATGTGGTCTTTTACGGAACTTATTCCAAACAGGGAAGTTGTACCGTTCCGAAACTCAGACCCGTTCCGGAACCTGAATTGCTTGAGTACTTCCGTCGCGCTTGGGACAGCCACTTCTTAAAGGTTTGCCTCAGAGTCGAGATCGGCCCAGCCTCCCTTACAAAATCTGAAATACGGCGCAGCCGTGGAGTGGAACCAGTGTTTGCACCCACTAGGTTTCAACCCGTGAAGTCGAGCGTGGCCGTTCAAGTATCGTTGGACGCACCCGCGATTCTGCGGCCAGTTCGCCGGGAAGGGCTGACGCAAGCCCCACTGCTGCCGCGGCGGAACCCCATCTTCGGCGAGGAACGGTTCGGCAACGAAGTCCGCGGCGCCAATCACCCGATCGCGGAGATAAGCCCGCGCGGTCCGGAAGCGGTGAGCCAGAACCGTCCGGGAGAAATTGATCCGCTCTACCTGTTTGCTTGCCGTGCGGAATGGGAGCGGCGCACGGACCCCAGTTCAGCCTGGGAACTGCTTTCGGCGGCAGAAAGCCCGCACGAAGACACGCGGGCCAACGCAAGGCAGCTGCTGGCGAGTTCAAGGCACCTGGAGGGCGGCAATCCGGCGGTCGCCGGGCTCCAGGTTTTCAAACCGCGGCGGTATCGGACGATGGAGGCGAACATGAAGACCCCTTACGGACTTGAGATCATCGAAAACTGCTCCCAATGCTTCTGCCGGAAAGCTGGATTCTTCTGTGCCCTGTCCTCCGGTGTTGTGGAATCGCTCGACCAGGTCAGCCACCACAGCACCATGCCGGCCGGAGCCATCCTGTTCGTGGAAGGACAGATTTCTCGCGGCATCTTCATACTCTGTTCGGGCAAGGTGAAGCTCTCGACCGCTTCGCGGGAAGGTAAAGTGCTGATTCTGAAGACGGTGGAGGCTGGGGAAGTACTGGGGCTGAGCGCCGCGGTCACCGGGGCGAGCTATGAGATGACGGCGGAAACGGCTATGCCGTGCCAGCTTAACTTCATAGGCCGCAAGGATCTGCTGGAGATGCTGCATGCCCACAGCGAAGTGGGAGTGAACGCCGCGCAGAGCCTGAGCAGCGACTTTCAGTCCGCGTATCGCGATATTCGCGATCTGGTGATGGCGCGTTCTTCGGAGGGAAAGCTGGCGCGATTGCTGCTATCGTTTTCTCCCAAACAAACGGGTTGCGACGAACTTCACCTCAGGTCGGTGATGACGCACGAAGAAATGGCCCAGCGCATCGGTTCCTCGCGCGAAACCGTCACCCGGTTGTTGACCGAATTGAAGCGCAAACAACTGATTCGGCTGGATGGACCGACCTTGGTGATCCGCAGTCGGATCGCGCTTGAGACTTTAGCAGTCTGAGTCCCCCCTGTGCCTGGAGAGGGCCGGAAGTCTTGGCCCTCTCTTTTTTTATTGGAGATGATTTTCCTGCAGGTTCGTTCTTGCGGAGGAAGATCGTTGCGAACTCAGAGGCCGAACAGTTCGCGCAGGCGCTTGGTCTGGGCGCGGCTGACGGGCACTTCGGTTTGCTTCTTGTCGTCCATGCGCAGCTGGTAGGAACTCTTGAACCAGGGCACCACTTCACGAATGCGGTTGATATTTACCAGAAACGAACGGTGGGCGCGCCAGAAAAGATTGGGGTCGAGACTGTCGAGCAATTCCTCCAGCGTTCGGCAATTCGAGTGACCCTCAAATCCCGACATGCCCGCGGTGACCACGGTGATGACGCCGTCTTCGATCGACGCATAGCAGATTTCACGTTGATCTACCAGGAGCATGCGGCCGACCGACTTCAGCAGAATCTTCGAGAGTTGCGGCTTCTGCATTTCCAGCATGCGAACCAGGTTGTCGATTTTTTCGGCGGGCAGAACGCCGGATTCCTGCTTGGCCCGCGCTCGTTGCACCGACTGCGCGACTCGCTTTTTGTCGAACGGTTTCAGCAGGTAATCGACTGCGTTCACTTCAAAAGCCTTGACGGCATACTGGTCGAACGCGGTGGCGAATACGATTTTGGGCAGCGGGACTTTCTTATCCAGCAATTTCTTGATGACGCCGAAGCCGTCGAGTCCGGGCATTTGCACGTCGAGGAAAACCAGGTCGGGATTGTGTTCTTTGATAAGGCTGACAGCCTCCAGGCCGTTCTTGCCCTGCGCGACTACATCCACGTCGCCGGCATTTTTGAGCAGGTAAGCGAGTTCGTCGCGGGCAAGTTGTTCGTCGTCCACGATTACGGCAGATAAGGACATTCCAACTCCGACTAGCCAATAAGACTGCTTGGAGAAAGTATACTGCGTTTTGGCGGCGTCCATGCAGTCAGAGCTCGCGAACCCCGGTTTGAGCCGGGCGCGATCCTGCTTATTGCTGCTGGTGCTGCTGCATCATGGCGCCCATGTCCATCTTGGTATAACCGGCCGGAGGTTCGAACAGGCTGGCAGGTTGCGAGCCTTCCTGAAGATTGCGTAGTTCTCCGCTGCTGTTTTTACCCTGCCATTTCAATGGAAAGCGCACCTTGGCGTCGAGCCAGACGCGGGTCACATCTCCGCTCGAGTTGGTGGCCTCGTACTCAACTGCGCTGCGGCCGTTCAGGGTATCGGTGCCCACTTTGTGGCAAGTGCCGGCTTGAGTGTGCGCTATCTTCTGCCAGTCGCCGCATGCGTCCTGCACATTACCGGCTTCGAAGAAGGAATAGGTCTGGCGCTGTGCCTGTGCCTGAAAAGTCATTTCCATGTACATGTGCTGCTGGGGCATCAAAATGTCCGCGGTCTGAGTGGCGAAATTCATAAGGACCACTCCGCCACCATGAGGGCTGCCGGCTTGGGATTCCATTCGCATTTTGCCTTTAGCGAAGTAGAGTTTGGCCGTGGTTGGCGCGCCCGGCTTTTGCAGGTCGACAACCTCGGCAGAAAACTCAGCTTGAGCCAGTACGAGGCTCGCGGCGAACACGACCGCGAAGAAGCCTGAAATGCGAACGATCGATCGCAGCATGATAATTTCCTTCATTTCTGGAATCGTTGGGGTGCGCCGGAACAGCGCAGGAAGCATAGCAGAAGTTCCGTCCTAAACGCAGGAGAGGAACCAAACTCTCAACGGAGATCATCTCATCAATGCGAAGGCTGAACGTTCAGGTTGCGGTTTGTCTCTTTGGCTTGAAGAAACCCTGGGCGATCCACTTCGAAAGGAAAGAGCTCTTATGCCCTTCGAAGCCCAGGCTGCGGTAAAGCTCTAGCGCATTCTTGTTCTGGTTCATCACTTCGAGATGAAGCGCAGTCACGTTCAGCTTGCGGGCGGCGTCTTCGAGGAAAGTCATGGTTTTGCGTCCCCAGCCGCGGCCGCGGTAGCCGGGGAGCAGATAGAACTCGTCGACGAAGGCGTCGCGGCCCAGCCATTCCAGGCTGTAGCCGAAGCAGAGGACGATGTAGCCGACGAGGACTGCGTTTCCCGTTTTGTCATCGATTTCGACAACGTGATTTTTCTCAGCAAAGATGAGCCACACGCGGCCGAGACTTGGATCGCGAAGCAACGTGATCAAGGCAGAGCGCGCTTTCTGTTCGTCGAAGGCGTGGCCGTCGAAGGCGTAGTAGTCGCGCATGAACGGGAGCAGAGTGGACGCGTCGGATTCCGTCGCTACACTGAAAGATGGCTCGGCGCTCACGCGACGTTCTCTAGTGCCAGCGCCATGCCCAGGCCTCCGCTGACGCAGAGAGTGGCGACGCCGCGTTTGATGTTGCGCTTGAGCATTTCGTGCAGCAAAGTAACGGTGATGCGCGTGCCGGTGCAGCCGATGGGATGGCCGAGAGCGATGGCTCCGCCGTTGACGTTGAGTTTGTCGCGGTTGAAATTTAATTCGCGGTCGCAGGCCAGAACCTGCGCGGCGAAAGCTTCGTTCAGTTCGATCAGTCCGAAATCGTGCAGCTTGAGATTGTGTTTCTCTTCCAGCTTGCGCAGCGCTGGGACGGGGCCGATACCCATGATGCGCGGATCGACGCCCACCGAAGTGACGGCGGCGATTCGCGCCAGCGGCTTCAGGTTATTGCGCTTCACGAAGTTTTCGCTGGCGACGACTACGGCGGCGGCGCCATCGGTGATGCCGGAAGAATTGCCCGCTGTGATCGTGCCGGTTTTCGAGAATACGGGTGCGAGCTTTCCCAGTTTTTCCAGACTCGCGTCGGGAAACGGATGCTCGTCGCGGCTGAAGGTAGTCGCGCCCTTCTTGCCTTCGATCGTCACGGGAGCGAGTTCGTCGTTGAATCGCCCGGCCGCAAGGGCGCGAGCGACACGGGTTTGCGACAGAAGAGCATATTCATCCTGCTCATCGCGCGAAATTTCATACTGTTCTGCGAGCACTTCGGCGGTTTCGCCCATCACCATTTTTGCGAGGGGACAAAAGAATCCGTCGCGATACATGCCATCGACCAGCTCCTGATTGCCCAGGCGAAATCCCCAGCGCGCTTCGAGATAATAAGGCACCCGCGACATCGATTCCGTGCCACCGGCGAGAATGCAACTGGCATCGCCAAGCAAGATTGACTGATAGGCCAGCGCAATCGACTTCATCCCCGAGGCGCATGCTTTATTTACGGTGAACGCGGGCGCTTCCTGCGGGACGCCGCTGCGAACGGAAATCTGCCGCGCGGGATTGGGGCCGCCGCCGGCCTGGCGGGCGTTGCCGAAGATGCTTTCGTCAATCTGCTCGGGCTGCACTGCGGCGCGCTCGATGGCAGCTTTCGCGGCAACCACGCCCATGTCAGCGGCGGTCAGCGGGGCCAGCGATCCGCCGAACTTGCCGATCGGCGTGCGCACGGCGGAGAGAATGTAGACAGCGTGCAAAGCAGAACCTCCAAACGTTTGAGTCTAGCAGGAGGAGGAAACAGCTTCTAGCTTCTAGCTTCTAGCTTCTAGCTTCTAGCTACTAGCTTCTAGGTGCTAGCTGCTAGCCAAAGCGCTTCACGATTTGGCTGGAAGCCTGGGAGTGGGCTTCGATCTGTTTCTTGGTTCGACTCAATTGCTCGATCCGCATAGTATTTTCTGCGCGGCGAACGTACAATCGTGTCCCTGAAAGGACGGTGGTTATGGTCTTAGGCATGAGTTTAGCGACGTTTACTCTGGTCCACGTGGTGATCAGCCTGGTGGGGATCGTCTCTGGATTGCTCGTTCTGTACGGGCTGATCCAGGGGAAGCGGTTCGACGGCGCGACTGCGATCTTCCTGGTGACCACTGTCTTAACCAGCTTGACCGGATTCCTGTTTCCTTTCACGCATCTGCTGCCGTCACACATCGTCGGGATTATTTCGCTGGTGGTGCTGGCGGTGGCGATCGCGGCGCGCTATGCACTTGACCTCGCGGGATCGTGGCGCTGGATCTACGTGGTCTCCGCCGTCATTGCGCTCTATCTGAACGTGTTCGTCCTGGTGGTGCAGTCGTTCCTGAAGATACCGGCGGTGCACGCGCTGGCGCCGACGCAGAAAGAGCCGCCATTCCTGATTGTGCAACTCATTGTGCTGGCGATCTTTATTGTGCTGGGAATCTTCGCGGTGAAGGGATTCCGCGCGCCGGCCGCTGCGGAGGCGACTTGGAAGAGCTCGAAGGCGTCGTGAGCGGTCTTTCAGGCGTCGTTTCGGGTCGTGTCCAATTGAGCCGCGGCAGGCGCTGCCAGGCTGATGCCGGTCCCGATTTGCCATGTTATAATCTTTCATTCTCAGTTGTTTAGCAGGAGGGCTGTATCGATAAGCGTTTTATCCGCACCAACGATCGCATCCGGGCGCGCGAAATCCGCGTGATTGACGACGAAGGGGCGCAGATCGGAATCTTGCCGCCCTTCGAAGCGCTCAAGATGGCCCGAGCCAAAAATCTGGATCTGGTTGAGATTTCTCCTACCGCGCAGCCTCCCGTGTGCCGGATTATGGACTACGGGAAGTATCTGTACCAGCAGGAAAAGAAAGAGCGTGAGGCCAAGAAGCACCAGAAGACGATCACGGTGAAAGAGGTCAAGTTCCGCATTAATGTGGACGACCACGATTACGAGACCAAGAAGAATCACGTGCTGCGTTTTCTGGATGAAGGCGACAAGGTAAAGGCGACGATTTTTTTCCGCGGGCGTGAGATGACGCGCACCGGACTGGGACGGCAGATTCTGGAGCGGCTGATCAAGGACGTGGAGCCGCACAGCATTGTGGAATTTCGTCCGCGGCAAGAAGGCAATACGCTGCACGCGATTCTGGCGCCGAAAAAGACGGCGGTCGAACGGGAGAAGGAACGAGAGAAAGAAGCCAAGCAAAAGGCGAAGCAGGAAAAGCAACTGCTGCAGGAGAAAGAGAAACAGCTGGCGCCGGCCGCAGCCGTGGCGGTGGCTCCCAATCCCACTCCGCAGGCGTAGGCCAGACGCCGCTTTTCGCGATACTCCAGATTGTGATAATCCAGAGTGTGAACTTCAGAGTGTGAATTTAAGATTTTGAATTTCTGAAAGCTGACGGCTGAAAGCTGACAGCTGATCTTGAGGACTTATGCCGAAATTGAAAACCCACAAAGGCGCTGCCAAGCGCTTCAAGAAAACTGCAACCGGAAAGGTGAAGCGGGGACACGCGAAACTGCGTCACATCCTGACTTCCAAAGAAACCAAGCACAAGCGCAAGCTGCGCCACGGTGCCCTGGTCAGTGACGGAGACCTGCGCAAGGTATTGCGCATGATCCCGTACCAGTGAGAGCTATTGCTGATTGTTGATTGAATGATTGTTGATTGAATGATTGTTGATTGAAAACCTATTGCATCGAGCATGATTTCGTCGGATGGGGTTTCAATCAGCAATCAACAATCAGGGATCAGCAATTGCTCTAGGCGCGTGAAGAGGTCAGAGATCGCCGCAGGGCGAATCTTCCTTACCTCCAGCCGCCAGTAACTAGAAAACAAAAAGGAGAATTCCATGCCTCGTGTAAAACGCGGGACCAAACGCCGCGCCAAACGCAAAAAGATATTAGACCGTGCCAGCGGATACTTTCTTACTAAATCAAAACTCTACCGCTCCGCGAAAGAAGCCGTCGAACGCGGCCTGAAGTTCGCCTATTCGGGGCGCAAGCAGCGCAAGCGGCAATACCGCTCGCTGTGGATCGTGCGCATCGGCGCCGCCGCCAAGCTCAACGGGCTGAGCTATAACCAGTTCATCCACGGCTTGAAGTTAGCGGCCGTTGAGCTCGACCGCAAGATTCTTGCCGACCTGGCGGTGAAAGATCCGGGCGGGTTTGCGAGCCTGGCGCAACAGGCTAAGGACGCGATCAAGAGTGGGGCAGCGGAAGCCAAAGCCTAGCTCTCAGCTGTCCGCTTTCAGCCATCAGATTTAGCCGTTGTCATTCCGAGCCGCTCGCAGCCGCGCAACGCGCGGCGAGAGCGAGCGAGGAATCTGCTTTTCTGCCCGTGGCGAGAGAACAGCAGATTCCTCACCGCTAAAGCGGTTCGGAATGACAAAGCATTACTGAGTTGCGAGATAAGGCCCTGGCATACACCGTTCCCAAATTGACGGACTATTCGTCGGCGGCGCTGGAGAACGCAGCTGCGGAACTGCTCTCCGCGCTCGGGCAGGAATCCGCCGCCGTGGAAAACAGGGCCGACTGGACAACGTTCCGTGACCGTTGGATGGCGCGGAAGAATGGCATCCTCACTCAGGTCAATGACCTCTGGCTGAAAGGCGCGCCGAAGGAAGTGAAGCGCGAAGTCGGTCAACTCGTGAATTCCCTAAAGTCTCAAGTTGAGGCCAAGGTTGCAATCTCCCAGTTGGCGATTGGCGTTCGGTTTTCAAAACAGTCCGCTTCAGTTCCAGCCGAATGGGGCGCCGTGTTCCCTTCGAGCGAAAGAATCGACATCACCTTGCCTGGCATCCGTCGCCCCATCGGTGCGGAGCATCCCGTGATGCGCACTTCGCGGGAGATGGTCGCGGTTTTTCAGAAGCTGGGCTACTCTGTCGCGGACGGACCCGTCATTGAGACTGACTACTACAATTTCGAGGCGCTGAATTTTCCGCCGAACCATCCGGCGCGCGACACGCAGGATACGCTGTTCATCGCCGGGCAGCAGGCCAAACCGCTGCGCGAGCGATTGCTGCTGCGCACGCATACTTCTCCGGTGCAGATTCGCACCATGGAGAAGATGCGGCCGCCGATTCGCATCGTGATTCCCGGAACCGTGCATCGCAACGACCCGCCCGATGCCAGCCACTCGCCCATGTTCCATCAGATCGAGGGACTGGCGGTGGACACCAACATCACGTTCGGCGATTTAAAAGGCACGCTCGATCATGCCATGAAGGAATTTTTCGGGTCGAGCGTGAAGACGAGTTTTCGTCCTTCGTTCTTTCCCTTTACCGAGCCGAGCGCGGAGATGTTTGTGAGCTGTTTCATCTGCGGCGGCAGTGGGCGTCGCGGGGCGGACCCGTGCCGTCCCTGCAAGCAGACGGGATGGATTGAGATTCTGGGTTGCGGCATGGTCGATCCCAATGTGTTCGAGTTCGTGAAAGATAACGGATATGACCCGAAGAAAATTTCTGGATTCGCGTTCGGCATGGGCGCGGACCGCATCGCGCTGCTGAAGTATGGGGTGGATGATCTGCAGGCGTTCTTCCAGGGGGACGTGAGGTTTTTGCAGCAATTCTCGTAGATAGCTCCTGATCGATTTCGGTTCTCGCTAGAAGCTAGCAGCTGGAAGCTAATTTCATGAAACTCTCTTCACAATGGATTCGCGAATTTGTCGATCTCACTGTCGATGATCATCGACTGGCGGAGGATTTGACGGCTGTCGGCATTGCGGCCGAAGGCATCAGCGGATCGGGGGCCGACGCCGTGTTTGAAATGGAGATCGGCACCAATCGTCCCGACGCAATGAATCACTACGGCGTGGCGCGGGAGGCGGCGGCGATTTATGAGGTGGCGCTCAGGCAGCTCTCAGCTCTCAGCAATCAGCCATCAGCTAACAAGCACGCCTCAGCGGCTAAAGCCGCGTCTCCCGGCGTCTCCAGTGGCCCGACTGAAGTCGGGCCCTTCCCGATTATTTTGGAAGAGCCGGAACTATGTCCGCGGTTTACTGCGCGGGTGATTCGCGGGACACGCATCCGACCTTCGCCGGAGAAAGTTGCGAACCGGCTGCGGTTGCTCGATCAGCGGCCCATCTCGAACGCCGTCGACGCCACGAACTATGTGCTCTGGGAAATCGGCAAGCCGACGCATGTTTACGATCAGGATTTGCTCGAAGGCGGGCGGCTAATTGTGCGCAAGGCGAGAGACGGCGAGAAACTGAAAACCCTCGACGGAGTCGAACGAATATTAAGTTCCGAAGATCTAGTAGTTGCCGACGCGAAAAAGGCAGTTGGTCTAGCCGGCGTGATGGGCGGCTTCGACACGATGATTACTGAGAAGACGCGGAACATCGTGATCGAATCGGCGTGGTGGGATCCCGCGATCGTGCGGAAAATGTCGCGGCGGCATGGGCTGCACACCGACGCATCGCATCGTTTCGAGCGTGGAGCGGATTTCGAATCGACAATAGTATCGTGCGACCTGGTGGCGGAGATGATTTTGCAATCGGGCGGCGGCGAACTTCAGGGCGACCTGGTGGACGTGGTCGCAAGAAAAATGGATCAGGCGCTGATCGTGCTGCGGGTCGCGGAGGTTTGGAGGATTCTGGGAAGCAAGCTGAAAGAGGCGGAGATGCTCCGCATCCTGAAAAGGCTGGGCTTTGAATGTTCTCCCGCGGGATTGACGGGTGGGCAGTTCGACGTGAAGGTGCCCAGCTGGCGGCTCGACGTAGAGCGCGAGATTGACCTGATCGAGGAGATCGCCCGCCTGCACGGCTACGACAAGTTTGAAAATACGCTGCCCGCGTACAGCGGCGCGGTGGTGGAGTTGCCGCAAGCGGCTGCCGATGCCGCCGTGCGGAAACGTGCGCTGGCACTGGGCTACAACGAAGCGATCTCGCTGACTTTTATTTCGCACGCGGACGCAGAGAAGTTTTCCATTTCCGCTGCGGGGGCAAAGGTGCTGGAGCTCGAGAATCCGCAGAGTGAAGAAGCCTCCGTGATGCGCACGTCGCTGGTGCCGGGAATGCTCGATATGCTGGCGTGGAATCTGAACCGGGACTCGGAAAACGTTCGGTTGTTCGAGATGGCTCAGGTCTACGAGTTGGTCGATGGCAAGCTGGCCGAGCCGAGGCGGGCGTGTCTGGGCGCGACCCTGGCCGCGGTGAAAGGGTCGACGCCGGCCGGGGCAATTCTGGATTTGAGCAAGGATGCGAGCAAGGGCGAGCACGCAGCGGCGACCGAGGCGTTTCGGGCGTTCAAGGGTGATGTTGAAAATCTGCTGGCTCCATTCGCCGGCAGGAATTTGAGTTTCGATCGCCAGACCGCGGAATATTTTCATCCCGGCCGGTCGGCGCGAGCTCTGCTGGATGGCGCGCCGGTGGCACAGTTTGGGCAGATTCATCCCGACGTGGCCGGAGCGCGGAAATTGCGGCAGGACGTTTTTCTGGCCGAGCTTGATCTCGAAAATCTTTACCGCCGCGGATTGTGCGAGCCGCTGTCCGCGCCGCTGCCGAAGTATCCCGCGGTGGAAAGGGATTTTTCGTTCATCTTCGCGGATGCGGTTTCCTTCGAGGAGATGCGGAAAGCCGTGGCTGCTACTAACCTCAGCGAACTGCGCGACTTCAAACCAGTCGAGATGTTTCGCAGCGAGTCCATTGGCGCCGGAAAATATTCCATTCTGCTGCGCGCGAACTTTCAATCGAACGAGCGGACCCTGCGCGAGGAAGAAGTGGCGCAATGGTCGGCGAAGATCGTGGCAGCGCTGCAAGAGCTGGGCGGAACGCAGCGAGCCTAGAGCCGGGCTTCGGCAGTCGGGCTTCAGGCTGCGGCTCGCTTCGTTAGCGTCGTCCAATGTTGCGGGTTGCGGAACCGGCTCGGGACGGTTGCGAAATAGCGTCAAGAACTACCGCTCCAGTTTTTTCTGGCGCTGCCGATAACCTGTAAGTGCCACCTCACGCCGCTAGGCCTGCTCGCGCCCGCACTGCTCCCAAGAGTCCCAAGGATTTCGTCGATTCCAAGCACCTGCGGTTTGTCGCCCGGCAGCCGATCTTCGACCGCGAAGAGAAAGTCTTCGGCTACGAATTGCTGTTTCGCAACGGACTGGAAAACTCATTCTTCTCGGCCGACGCGGACGCCGCGGACACCGCGTCCCGGGCTACGCTCGACAGTTCTCTGTTGATGGGGTTGGACGTGCTCTGCGACGGCAAGCGCGCGTTCGTGAACTGCACCAAAGACACGCTCATCAAGGGCCTGGTCACCTTGCTGCCCTCGCAGTCCACGGTGGTGGAAATTCTTGAGAATGTTCCCCCAGACCCGGACGTAATGAGCGCATGCCGGCGCTTGAAGGAAGCCGGATATCTGATCGCGCTCGACGATTTCGTGGTCGACGATTCGCGCGAACCGCTGACCGATATGGCGGACATCATTAAGGTCGATCTGAGACTCACCACAGTGGAACAGCGTGCGGGTTTGATAAAACGTTACGGGCAGGGTCGCTGTCGCATGCTGGCAGAAAAGGTGGAGACGCAAGAAGAGTTCACCGCGTCACAGCACCAGGGCTTCGTGTATTTCCAGGGATATTTTTTTCGCAAACCGGAAATGCTGGCCACACGCGACCTGCCGGCGAACCAAATCAATTACATACGCATGTTGCAAGCAGTGTCGCGTCCTGATCTGGATGTGCCGGCGATCGAGCGCCTGGTCAAGGGTGAGGCGTCGATTTGTTACCGGCTGCTGCGTTACATGAACTCGGCGGTATTCGGATTCAAGAGCGAGATTCACTCGGTTCGCCACGCGCTGTCCATTCTCGGGGAGCGCGAGGTTCGACGCTGGGTGCGGCTGGTCGCGGCGGTGGGCGCGGGACAGGACAAGCCCAGCGATCTGGTGCTGTCGGCGCTGGTGCGGGCCCGATTCGGTGAATTGCTGTCGCCCAAAGTGCCGCATGGTGAGTCGGATCTTTTTCTGTTGGGCCTGCTCTCTTTGATCGATGCCATGCTGGAAATACCGATCGCGGAAGTGCTGGAACAGATTCCGCTCGACCAGGAGACCAAGTCCGTGCTGCTCGGTAAGCCCAGCGTGCTTCGTCCCATCTACCAGTTAATGCTGGCGCACGAGAGCGGGGAGTGGGCAGCCGCGGCGGAGCTGAGCAATAACCTCCATCTGAATGCCGAGGACGTTGCCGCCCTGTATTGGCAGGCGCAGCAGTGGGCGCGCGAAGTTTCGACCGGAGCGTGAGGACGAGCAGCCCGCCATCACGGCGTCGTCGTAATCAGGATGGCGCAGTTTCCCCGAGGTTAGCGGCCAGCAGCGGCGCCGGCGGCTTGCGTCCCGAATTCCTTCCGATCATTGTTGGGACGGTTGTTTCCGTTCTTCGGTCTCCGGGGAACGTCTCCTTGAGAGTGCGGCGGAGTTCGGGCAGCCGGGCCCGAGCGGCTGTCCAGGCGGAACTGGCTTACCAGGGTTTGCAGGTCGATTGCCATCTTCGAAAGCGTCGCACAGGATTTTGCGGTTTGCTCGGCGGCGAGTGACGAGTCGTCGGTGAGGTTGGAGATCTGGCCGATGCTGGAATTGATTTCCACGGTGGCGCTGGACTGCTCGGTGGCCGCTGTCGCGATGTGCGAAATCATGTCTCCCACCTGCTCCGACATGCGGATGATTTCCTGCAGGGCTGCGCCGGAGGCTGTGGTCTTCTCGACTCCAATTCCGACATCGTGTGTTCCCAATTCGATGGCCTCGACCGCGCTCTTGGCTTCCGCCTGAATCGACTCGATCATGGTGGCGATTTCTTTCGTTGCCCGGCTGGTGCGTTCGGCGAGCTTCCGCACTTCATCCGCCACCACGGCGAAGCCCCGGCCTTGTTCGCCGGCGCGAGCCGCCTCAATGGCGGCATTCAGGGCCAGCAGATTCGTCTGGTCGGCAATTTCGTCGATCACGGCAACAATTTTTCCGATTTGCTCGGAGCTGCTCCCGAGTTTCGTGATGCGCGCGCTGACGGTGCGGGAAGAATCCGCAATACGGCGCATGGTGTCCAGTGCTTCCTTTACCACCTGGCCGCCCTGGTGCGCGGCTTGCGCGGCTTTGCTGGAAGAGTTGGAAGCCGTCTGCGAGTTCTCGGAAACCTGTTCGACCGTGGCGGACATCTCTGTCATAGCCGTGGCCACCTGCCGCGTTTGATCCGCTTGTAACCTGGCGCTTTCTGCAGACTGGCCGGCTCCTAAAGAGATTTCTTCGCTGGCGGCGGCCAGATTTTCGGCCGTAGCCGCGATGCCGCGTACCATCTCCCGCAGCGAGTCCCGCATGCCGTTCAGTGCGATTCCAGCTTCGCCGAGTTCATCTTCGGACTCGACTTCCACGTCTTCCACCGCGAGATTCCTGGCGGAAACCTCCTGGATCATTCGGAGCATGCCAGCCACGCCGCGGCTGATCGACCGGACGATGAGCACCGCAGTGAAGATTCCGAAAAATACGCCGCTGGCCACCAGCAACAGAGTAATTTTGTTGGCCTGAGATTCTGTTTGGTATTCCGCATTGATCCGCTCTTTTACCAGGCCGTCTTCCCGCGTCTCAAGTTCATTGCAGTCGGCGACCACATTCCTCACCGCCTCCGTCATCGCGGGCCCGAACGCCATGGTATTGGCTTCATAGCTCCTGCTCTGGCGGCGCAGGCTGATCTGCTTTTCGGTGAGCGCACTGATTCGATCGGTGCTGGCGCGGATTTTGGCCAGTAACGCTTTGTCTTTTTCGTCGCTGAGGACTCTGCCCAGTTCCTCCAGTCGCTTCGCGACTTCCTGCTTGTCCTGGTGGTATTGCTGTAACGATGCCTGGTCGCCGTTGAATACGTAATCGACCGCGCTCCTGATTTGTTTCCGGATCCCCATCTCAATAGAGGTGGCTGCTCCCTTCTGTTTCAGAGAGAACGTGACATCGGTCGACGCGCTGATCAGCCGTCCGATCGAATAGTAGCCCACCGCTCCGGTGAAAATGATCATGGCCACCAGCGCGCCGAAGCCGGCCGCCAACTTCGCGTTTAGTCCGAGGTGTCTCATGGCCCTCCAACCCGCGCCCAAAGTGATCTGCCCACGACAGGCCTGATAAACGACAGGCCTGATAAAGGAATGCAAGTTGTTTCATCGGCGTGATTGCGGTTTTTCTTGAGTTCAGACCCTTGGGAACCGGGTGGCACGCGGTCTCGTAAAGAAGCTGTCCTGATCAACTGTTCCTGATGCGGCGAGGCGGACAGAACCGCAAGTCATGTCCTCCTGTGCAAAAGATGGTGCCGGGCCCCCTTGCGCGATACGGCGGAGGCGAGTACGATGGTCGTGTTCTCATTTGGCCTCGTTCCCGCGCAGGCCTTCCGCGCCCAGAAATTCCGAAACGGCGCGACGGATCCGAAACGGCAAAAACCGACGCATAAAATTTGGGTTTTCTTTGCGAAGAAGTATTCGTCTTAAGGGTTGCACTTTATTCCGCAGGCGCGTCCAGCCGAAACTCGGGAGTGTATTGAAAAACGTGCGCGGACCCGGTGGATTCGCGACTTGGCGCGAGCCCGGGTGTCACAGTTCCGCGGTTCTGCGCTTGGGGGCCGCGGCAGGTTGCAAAGCTTTGCGAGGGTAGAAGTCCAGAGATTCGAATGACGCTGTAGAACTTGAGAGGAATATGAACGCAGGACCGGGTAAGCCCTCCGGTGGCGGAGGGAGAAGCAGAAGGCGGCGCGGACGCCGTCCCAACAATCAACGGGGACAGCGGCCGGGACAGGGCCAGGCTCGCGGCCAGAACCCAGACGGAATTTACACCGCGCCCATGGACCACAGCTACCGGGCGGCCCAGGCCGCAGGCAACAACGGGCAAAAGCCGCGGCAGCGACCGGGTTTCGGGTCGACCTATCCGGTGGTCGAGCCGGAGCCTTTACCTATGCGCGAAGACGCGAACTCGCGAATTTTCGCCTTCGTCGACGATCTGTTTTTTGCGGCCAAGATCCAGGAGACCGCGCGCAAAATGAATGTCAAGGTCGAGTTCGTGAAGACCGACAAAGAGCTGATGGATCGCATGGAGCAGAACGGCGAAGAGAAGCCGTCCCTGATCATCTTCGATCTGAATCACAATACCGTGAAGCCGCTCGCGCTGATTCCCAAACTCAAGACCAAGCTGAAAAAGGGAACGTCGATTATCGGCTTCCTCTCGCACGTGCAGGGAGACCTGAAGCAGAAAGCGCATGAAGTGGGCTGCGACATGGTGCTGCCGCGCTCGGCATTTTCGCAGAACCTGCCGCAGTTGCTGCGCCGTCACGGCGCGCCGGAAGAAGAAAGTCCGACGGTGCAGTAAACTGCTATTTCATCGCCGTATTCGCCTTCGACGGATCCACGTGAACGCTCACCCAGAAGGGCGCTTTCGGCGGAGCTGGAAACGGTTTTTCGTTCTTGATGTGGCCGTCATACATCGCTTTCATCAGACACTGCATGACAGGCGTGGGCTGCGTTCCCCAAGCATCCTCGACACCACCATCCTTACCTACACTGACCAGGAAGTCGAACTCTGACGGGTTTTCTTTCGCCTTTTCCAGGCAGGGTTGCTCGATGGCCGACATTCTGTAGTCAAAGTCTTTGCGATAAGCGATGCCCTCCGGACTCTGCCCGTTGGCGTCAGCTTCCTGCTGAATGGCACGCGAGCGGGCCTGGGCCGCGGAGGTCGATTTCGCCATTGCCTGGTTTGACTTGAACCAAGTCTCGGTGAGCCACACATCTTTGGCCCACTGATCGCCGATTTTTTCGAACGCGGGAGCCGCGACCACCCAGTCACCGGCTTTCACTGCCATCATGCCGAGATTGTTGATGTTCAGAAGATCCGGACCGTATTTCTTCTCAGTCGCGGCATAGCCTTTCTGTAGGCGCGGCCATGAGAAGTGGTTGAACTCCGGTTCCTGGCAGGCACAGACCACGCTGCTGGCGATCAGGAAATAGAGCATGTCGCCGTCATCGCCGCCGATCTGATTGGCGGCTTTTTCCGCGAAGCGCGCAGCGTCTCCGTCTTTTCCACCCCACTTGGGCAGCAGAGAGTACGCATACGTGCGGTAGTAGTACTGATAGCTCGGTTCAAAGGCGATCGCCTCGTGCAGCAGCGCCGTGGCTCGAGGAAGATCCCAACTCTCGCCCTGCGCGACCTGTTGCATGGCGATGTACCAGTCGGGGCATTTCTTTTTAAGCGTAGGGGTGGCAATGAGAATCTGGCGGGCTTTTTCTACACGCTGGCCAAAGATTTTCCAACCGCTGTCGCTCACATCGTCGGTATAGCCGGTGCCACGAGCGTCCCAGCCATAGCTGACATAGGATTCGGCGAGAGCGATCTGTGCCGTGGCGGAATGCGGCCGGAGCTGCGTCCAGCGTTCAATCAACGCGAGATGATGCCGCCAGTCTTCCTGTGTGGGATGGCCGGGTCGCGGTTCATCGAGCCCGATGTAGAAGTTGCGCAGCTTCCACGCGCCCCCGGGAAAGCGCGCCTTTTTCGTACGAAGTCCGTCAGCGATGCAGTCGAGTCGAGCGAATTTTTCCTGCTTGAGCAGTTGCGCGATTGCGACCTGGTACTCTTCCACCGCGTGAATGTCAGTCGCAGTATTGAAAGCAGAGTCAGAGAAACCGCATGAGGCGTTCTCGACAGCCAATGCCATCGTGGCGCAAGCGACAACGAACAGAAACAGGAGGAGACCGCAGATACTAATGCCAAAGCACCGACGACGAATCATTTGGTAATCCCCTGTGCAGCCCAATTCTTCTGAGGCGCAAAGATGCCTTATGCTAATGAGGCCGAAAGGGAGTGTCGACGTTACCAAAGTGAGAAGCGCGCCTGTTTGTGCATTTCGAGCCGAAAATCACCTCATCCCGGAGGCCACGCCAGTGGCCGTCCCCCGAGCAAATGCACATGCAGATGAAATACAGACTGCCCCGCCCCAGGACCAACGTTGAGCACGGTGCGGTATCCGCTCTCGATGTTGCGTTCGCGGGCAATCTGAGCGGCGGCCAGATGGCAGCGTCCAATGACCTCCGCGTCGCCAGCCCCGGCCTCTTTCAGCCCTGCGAAATGTTTCTTCGGAACTATGAGCACGTGCGTAGGCGCCTTCGGGCTGATGTCTTCAAACGCGAAGACATGTTCGTCTTCAAAAACCTTCCTGGCAGGAATCTCCCCGCTGATGATGCGGCAGAAAAGACAATTGCTGGTGGCTTCGCTCATGATTGTTCACTATAGCCGCTAGTCCAGCCTGACCAGAAACACCGCGCCTTCGCGCGTGCGAGTCTCGGCGACCATCTGCTGGGCGCGGTCGTGGTCGTCGTCGAGCACGCGAATGCGAATCCACCAACCTCCGGCGGGGCTGGCGAAACGCAGCACCTTAGCGGTGCGGTAGCGGCGGGTGAGGTGGTCCGCGAACTCGGTGGCAACGTCTTCGTCGGGGAAGCTGCCGATTTGCACCGCCCACTTTCCGCCGGAATCGAGCGGCGCGGGCGTCTCCATCACTTCCACTTTCACTTCAGCGATGCCGGGCTGATACACGTCAAGCTTGCGGGCGGCGGCAAGAGACAGATCGAGAACGCGGCCGGGGATGAACGGTCCACGATCCGTGATGCGAACCAGCGCCGAGCGCGAAGTCTTGAGGTTGGTCACGCGCACGATGGAACCGAGCGGCAGAGTGCGATGTGCGGCGGTCATCGCGTGCATGTTATAGACTTCGCCGTTCGATCCGCGGCGATTGTGGTAAGGCGGTCCATACCAGCTGGCCATCCCGGTTTCAGTGGCGATCGGAGCGGCGCCGGCGGGGATCGAAGGCTCGGCCAGGTCGGCAGCCGCGGCGTCTTCGGCGCCGTCGTGGCGCGGCTCAGTTGTCCTGGCCGGCAGAGATGACGATGACGATGACGACGATGATGACGACGGTTGCGCTCTAGTAGCCACGCTGCCTGACGCGGGCGGTGGAGGCGGCGGCACTTCTACCCGCGCCGTCTTGGGATGCCCACAAGCGGCGAGCAGCAGAAGCGTGATCAGGAGAACGACAGTCATGGCAACCGCGCCAGGGCAAGCTACTTGGCTGTGGTCCCCGGGTGATTTTCCATGTAGTCGGCGAACGCGGTGAGCTTCTCCGAGGCCGCGCGCAGGGCCTTGGTCGATCCCTTGCGAACCGAGGGCACGACCTCGTCGTTCAGGTACTTGATGAATTCCGGGATTTCCTGCTCCAGACGTTCCGCGGCCTCGTTGATGCTCTTGCCAACGCGCGCGGAAGCGTCTTCCACCTTGCGGTTGAAGTCGTTCATGGTGCTCCTCGTAATGAGGCGTGAGCCAACTCACGCAAATGTTGCGGATGCCAGGGCACAGCTATTATTTCGTGGTTGAAGGGCTGGGTCAATGGCTGGCGCTGATCGCGCTGGTTCCGGCCCAGTTCAAAGCGATCGCAAACCGGATGTCATCCTGAGCGGAGCCGAAGGCTCGGGGAGGGACTCTACGATGCGAATGAAGAGGCATGAGCGCTGGGGGGGAGGCCGCCCCAGTGCGTGCGGCGCAGGCGCTCCCGTTTACTAGGCCGACGCGCTGTTCAATTTTCAAGTTGAGCCACCACCCAATACCATCCCAGCTTGCAGTAAGGATACAATCCTTGATATAGTAAGGAAATGCCAAAGGTCACCAGCAAGCTCCAACTGACCGTCCCCAAGGCCATTGCCGACAAATACGGCATCCGCCCCGGCGACGAACTGGAGTGGATCCCGGCAGGCGACAGCATTCGAGTCGAACTGGTGCGCCACAAAGCCAAGGCTGGGCATGAGTTGACAGTCGAGGAGCGGTTGGCGCTGTTTGACGCCAATACAAAATGGCTGGACGAACTTCAGGCCGACCAACTGGCCGAAGCAAAGGCCAAAGGCACGCAACTAACCCGCGAGAATCGTGGCTGGACGCGCGAGGATCTGTACACCGATGATCGGGGCCTGCCTCGTGGCTTCCCTCGTTGACACTAACATTTTGGTCTATCGCTGCGACCCGCGAGACCCCGTCAAGCGCGCGGCAGCCCTGGAGTTCCTGCGCGACGGTGAGATGTCCGGGGGATTGCGCATCCCGCATCAATCTCTAGTTGAGTTTGTAAATTCCGTAACCCGACTGCGGGGACAGAGCGCGCCCCTCATGACGCTTGCAGATGCCACGCGCCAAGCCGAATTGTTCATGGTGCAGTTTCCCATACTTTATGCCAACGAACATGTATTCCGCATGGCTCTCTACGGCGTGGCGACTTACAGGCTCCCCTGGTATGACGCGCACCTCTGGGCCTACGCCGAGCACTACGGACTGCCCGAGATTATCTCCGAAGATTTCGAGCATGGCCGCAGGTATGGGACGGTGCGAATCAGGAATCCGTTTCTTGCGCCGGGCGTAGGTTGAATTGTGACCAAGGCTCAAGTCCTCCCCGGTTCCGCTTGGAGTGCCTCATCTTGGAGTGCCTCAGCGACGCGTTTTCGCAGAAGTCTGCTCGCCTGGTATGCCCATAAGGCCCGCACGCTGCCATGGCGCGAGAGCCGTGACAGCTACCGGGTGTGGCTGTCGGAAATCATGCTGCAGCAGACGCGCGTGGCGGCGGTGATCGGGCACTATGAAGAATTCCTGCGCCGCTTCCCGACCGTGAAGAAGCTGGCCGCTGCCCGCGAGGCCAGCGTGCTGGCAGCCTGGAGCGGCCTGGGATACTACCGCCGCGCGCGCATGCTGCATGCGGCGGCAAAGGTAGTGGTGCGAGAATTGGGCGGGGAGTTTCCAGTGACTGCCGAAGATTGGCGGGCGCTGCCGGGGATTGGGCGCTACACGGCAGCGGCGACCGCCAGCATTGCATTCGGCGAGCCAGTGGCAGTGGTCGATGGCAACGCGGAGCGCGTTCTGCAGCGCATTTTTGGACGGCGGCTCGCGGGAGAAGAATTGTGGCAGGCCGCGGAGGACTTGCTCGATCGCAAGCGGCCCGGTGACTTTAATCAGGCGATGATGGAACTGGGCGCGACGGTATGTACGCCGCGTACGCCGGCGTGCTTGATGTGTCCGGTGGTCGAGCTGTGCGCGACGCGCGGAGAGTTGCCTGCAGGTGCGAAACTCGCGCGGCGGAAAAAACGCGAAATTCACTACGCGCTCGATTTTCGAGATAGAGCCGAGGATGGACACAGCAGCGGCACTGAAGTGTTTCTGGTGCAGCGTGCGCCGGATGCGTCTCTGATGGCGGGTATGTGGGAGCTGCCTGAGCTGGCCGGTGGCGAGGGCAAGTCCACGCCGTTGTTTAAGCTCCGGCATTCCATCACGGTAACGGACTACACGGTGCAGGTCTGGCGCGCCGCCGCTCCGGAGCGCGCTGGAGGGAACTGGATTCCTGCGACACGCCTGGGGCGAGTTGCTCTGACTGGCCTGGCGCGGAAAATTTTGTGGAAGGCGGAATTGCTTTGAAACCTTCTCCACCACGTAGATACAGAGGCACGGAGAACGAATCGCGGAGAAAGACGCTTTGGTCCTTTAACCGAGATTAGAATCGAAGCTGTGAAACGCCTTTTGTCTTTAACGCTGCGATGTGCTGTGGTCGCCATGTGTTCGCTGACTACTTTTGCGAACGCCCAGGCTCAGGGCGCGGCCATCGCCGCAACGCCGGAAATCGCCAAGTTGTCGCTTCCGGTTTACCCCCCGCTGGCGCGCATGGCGCGAATTGTGGGCGACGTAAAAATACTGGTCGGAGTTAGGCAAGATGGAAGCGTAGCATCTGCGGAAGTAGTTAGCGGACATCCCATGTTGAAGCAGGCCGCTTTGGAAAGCGCCCAGAAATCGACGTTCCTGTGCCTGGGGTGCAAGGATGCGGTGACCCCGTTCACGGTGACGTATACATTTGGTATGCGAGACGACTTGGATGGGTTTGACTGTAGCGCCACACGTCTGCGCGCCGCAAAGTGTCTCGGTTTGTGGAGGTGCGGGGGCTGGCGCACCGCGCCTCCGCGTAAGCCGGCGATCGGCCGGTCGCTGGATCACGTTATGATTCTTGCGGATCCCACATGCCTCGAAACTGAAACCGCCCGTTGAGAGGGGTGAGAACCCTGCGGGCGAGGCGGCGAACACCCTCAGGGTGACCGCCCGTAACTGCTTCCCGCGCCTGGCATCATCTAAAATGGAATCAGAATCGGGCAGGAAGGCGTATGCGCTGGCTGCGAAACATCCTGAAAAGACGAACGGGAGGACGACCGATGGCAGCACTAACCGTAGGGACAAAGGCTCCAGATTTTGAATTGACCGCGATGGATGGCAAGCGGTTTTCGCTGCCGCAAGCGCTCGCTCATGGGCCAGTCGTGCTCGCGTTTTTCAAGGTTTCCTGCCCCACCTGCCAATATGCGTTTCCGTTTCTGGAGCGGCTGCACAAGGCCTACGCGCAGAATGGCGTCAAACTACTGGGAGTTTCGCAGAACAGCGCCAAAGACACGGCCGCGTTCGCCAAAGAGTTCGGCGTAACGTTTCCCATGCTGCTTGACGATACCGAGAGGTATCCAGTGTCGAACGCTTACGGTCTCACCAACGTCCCCACCATCTTCTGGATCGCGCAGGACGACGAGATTGAAGTCTCCAGCGTCGGCTGGGTGAAAGCGGATTTCGCGGAGATCAATGGCAAGATGGCGGAGGCAGGAAAAATAGCTCCTGCCGTGATGTTCAAGCCGGGTGAGGATGTCCGCGACTTCCGCGCCGGTTGAGGGTCGAAGAACTGATCCCGCCGGGCGCGGGCCGAAGTCGGGCAGATTTCGCAAAGATTGTGGCTTTACCCTGTGTCCCCAATGCCCCCTGTGGTTGTAAATAGCTCTCCAAGCCGCGGGAGTGCTTGCACTCTCGTGCGGGTGATTACTCGGTTTCCCTGGTCATCAACTTTCCTTCTCTCCATTACAATTCCATCAGTCTTAACCACAGTTTTCAGGATTCCGTGCTTTCCCATGCGCCCGGCGCCTGGTGGGAGAAAGCCGATCTATGCGAGCCATTTTCAAAAGAACTGCAGTTGCCGTCACCATCGCCACGTTCAGCCTTCTGATGTGGGCCGAAGGCGGTGCCAACCCTCCGGCGGCTCCGGCGCGCGAGTCCGTCTCGGTGAAGCTGCCGGGAACGGCCTTCATCGCCCTGGAGACGATCAATCCGGAGCACATTCGCTGGCACGTGCGTTTTCTTTCGCACGACCTGCTCGAAGGCCGCGGCACGGGACAGCGCGGCGGCGACATCGCGGCGGAATACATGGCCACGCAGTTCGCCGAGTACGGTCTGAAGCCCGCCGGCGACAACGGCACATATCTGCAGAAAGTCCCGCTGATCGGCATCACCACCTTGCCGGAAACAAAGTTTTCGTTGGTCCCGAAGCACGGCGAGCCTATGGACTTGAAGTCGCTCGATGACTATGTTGCCTACGACCAGACGCAGCAGCCGCAATCGGATGTGGACGCCGACATCGTCTACGTGGGCTATGGCATCGAAGCGCCCGAATATAACTGGAACGATTACAAAGATGTCGACGTGAAGGGCAAAGTTTTGTTGATGCTGGTGAACGAACCCCCCTCGGACGATCCCAAATTTTTCAAAGGCAAGGCTCTCACCTACTACGGGCGCTGGACTTACAAATACGAAGAAGCCGCGCGCAAAGGCGCGGTGGGCGTGATTCTCATTCACGTGGAAGAGATGGCGAGTTATCCCTGGGAAGTGGTGCGGAACTCGAATTCGGGAGAAAAGTCTTACCTGAAGCTGGATGGTCCGGCGCTGAAGGTTGCGTCGTGGGTACAGTCCGACGTGGCGAAGAAGTTGGCGTCGGCGTCAGGCATGAATTTCGATCAGATGTTGCTGAACGCGCGGGCGCGGGATTTTCGTCCGGTGAATCTGGGCGCGAAACTCAAGGCGCACATGGTCAGCAAGGTGCGCAGCTTCGAATCGAACAATGTGCTGGCCATGCTGCCGGGGTCGGATAGCAAGCTGAAGAACGAAGCGGTGCTCTACACCGCGCACTACGACCATCTCGGCATT
Organism: uncultured Acidobacteriaceae bacterium; assembly: GCA_963719575.1. Taxonomy (GTDB): domain Bacteria; phylum Acidobacteriota; class Terriglobia; order Terriglobales; family Acidobacteriaceae; genus Sulfotelmatobacter. Next base: position 59,128 of record CAVRCN010000007.1, on the reverse strand, counting down.
CGTCCGGAGATGGCGGGCGACAACATTTACAACGGCGCCAATGATAATGCCACCGGATGCGGCATCCTGCTGGAGGTGGCGCGCGCTTACAGCCTTTCTACGCAGCGCCCGCGGCGGTCGATTCTGTTCGCGTCCGTGACGGCGGAAGAGCAGGGACTGCTTGGGTCGGAGTATCTGGGCAAACATCCGCCCGTGCCCGCGGGAAAGATCGCGCTCGACTTGAACTATGACGACGTGCCGCCGCTGGGCGCTCCGCAGGAAGTGGAAGTTTCAGGGGCGGAGCGGACCACGTTTTATCCCTGGGTAGAGGCGATGGCGAAAGAGTTTCGCCTGGCGATCCGTCCCGATTCCAGGCCGGAAGCCGGGCACTACTACCGCTCCGATCATTTTAGCCTGGCGCGCGTGGGGGTTCCGTCTTTTTCGATCAATGAAGGCATGAAGTTCAAAGGCCACGATGAGGCCTGGGGATTGCAGCAGGCCCGCGAGTTTAACGAGAAGCACTATCACCAACCGAGCGATGAGTACCATCCGGAAATGGACTTCGTCGCCGACGGAGCGATGGCCCGCTTCGGCTTCGCCCTGGGCTGGGAAGCCGCGAACTTCAATCAGCTGATCGGATGGCAGAAGGGCGACGAGTTCGAAGCAGCGCGGCTGAAAAGCCAGTAGCGAGTCCCGAGTCTCGAGTCCCGGCAATCGAGACGTTCGGATCGAGATACGAAGATTGATGCGCTTGCGTTATTCTGATTTCTGAGGATGGCGACTCGCATCAAACTCGGAGATTGCTACGCCGTCCTTCTTCCTGACGAGCGATATGCATACTGCCAGTACGTTCAATGGAACGAGCAAATGGGGTACCTCATCCGCGTTTACGACCGCATCACGGCGGTATCCTTGTCCAGCGTGGCGGAACTGGCGAGCGCGGGCAATTTGTTTCCGCCGGTATTCGTTGGTCTGCGCGCCTCCGTCAAGAGTGGGAGATGGAAGCATATTGGGAATCTTCCGGTGAGCAACTTTCATTTCCCAACCTTTCGGGCCACAGGTGCTACGAAACCAGGGATCTATGAAAGCTGGTGGCTCTGGGACGGCGAGAAAGAGTGGTTTATCGGAAGACTGCCAAAAAAGCTGCATTCGCTGGAACAGAGAGTAGTTTGGGGAGATGAGTTGCTGGAGGAGCGCATAGCAACTGGAAGGGACCCATTCGGAGAAGTGCGATAATGACGTGGGAGCCGGGAAGAAATCTTGCAGGAAACCTACGTTGCGCCGCAATCGTCCCGTTCTCCAACTGAAATTCCTTGTTCCGGGTGAGGCGCCAACCCTGCTAAGCCCAATGAAACCTGCAGGTTAACCCCGTAACCTAGGTAACTTTAGCCCGCGCCGGAGCCGTGATAGCCTCGGTATGTAGTTGTGTAATCAGCAACTTCCGACCAGAACCCACCAGAAAGCGATGCCGAGAATTCCATTTTTTCGCCTGGGCGCCGCGCCGGAGAAGCCGGAGCTGCCTGCACTGGCTACGTCCGTGCCCGCAGTCTCGCTCGCAGGCCTCGCCGTGGGCGTGGACAACCTGCGCCACGACGTTGTGTTGAGCGCCAAGTTCACGGAAGCCACTCGCGCCCAGATCGCGCGCCAGATCGCGCGGCACGGCGAAGTCGAGGGACTGCTCTCGGCCGAGGCGGCGCAATCAGCGCAGGGGCCTTCCTGGCTGCGCAGCCAGGTGCGCGCCGGCGAGACTCGAGCGAAAACGGAATCCGGTGAATGGAAAGCGATTCTGGCGGAGTTGCACGTCGCCGCTCTGAATCGCGCGAAAAAAGAGGGCAAGATTCCAGTCGACTTGCTCGCCCGCCTCGCCGTGACGAAATTCCTGCGCACGGAAATGAACCTGCAGTTCGCGCAGGTGCTGGAACGCTGCCGCGTCCTGCTGAAGAACTATGAAGGAATGCGGCAGCAAAAAGCGATGGAATACCGCGAGCGCGTGAACGGATTCCAGGTCCGCAAGAAAATCATTCTCCGCAAAACCGGACAGGAATTATTCGAGACGGTGCGCGAAGTGGAAAAAGGAACGCTGGCCCGCACCCGCCGCTCGTTGTTCGGCCAGGACGCCGACAGCTACGTTTTATTCGTGAACCGGCTGGCATTCTCCGAAGATGGGCGCGACGATTTTTTATGCGCCGAGCACTACGTGATGATGGGCAACTGGGACCGCGACCCCGACCGCTACGGACGGCTGCGCGAAGTGGTCTCGACGTTTCTGCGATCTCTGTATGGCCAGGAAACTACCGGAGAGACCATCGACTCCTGGATGAACGTTCGCGAAAACGCGCTCGCTCTGGTGGGCAGCGGAACCCCTGACGAATCCACGGACGAAGGTGTGGCCCAGGAAGAACGCCTGGCAGCCTGGGTGCGGCTGCTGGAAGACGAAGGCATCATGGAACACGTCATCGCGTCCTACTGCGTGATGCCTCTGCTCGGCGAGTATGCCCCGCGCATCAATCCGCAACAGCTCAAGACGGCGCTCACCGACCGCACCGAGTGCGACCGCGTCGAGCGCATGATCCAGGAGCACGGAAAACTTTCTCCCAACAGCCTGTACGCAGCCGTGGCCAAGGTTGCCAGCTGCCGGGGAGCGGAACGCGCGAAAGTCGCAGCCCGTTTCCTGCAGGATTTTTTTCACTACCACCGCGACCTGCGCCGGCTGGAAACCTTGAACTCCGCGCTCGACGCCGTAAACCTGGTGGCCAATGACCGCATGCGCGAGCTGTCGCGAGTCAACGGCACGCTCTACGAATTCCTGCTGCCGGAAGAGCAAGCCCAACCCGACGAAAATAAAGTAACCCGCCATGTAGTACTCAAGGCCGACGTGCGCGATTCCACCCGTCTGACGCGAACTTTGATGGACCAGGGACTGAATCCCGCTTCCTATTTCAGCCTGAATTTCTACGATCCGGTGAACAAGCTTCTCGCCAAGTACGGTGCGCAAAAAGTCTTTCTGGAAGGCGATGCGATCATCCTGGCGATTCTGGAACGCGAAGGCGAACCGGGCCTCGCGGTGAGCCGCATGTGCGTGCTGGCGCGGGAGATTATCGAAATCGTGCGCGGCTACAACCAACTCGTGCAGCGCTCCGGCATGCCCGGCCTCGAACTGGGCGTCGGCATCACCCTGCAGGAATCGGCGCCGCTCTACTTGATGGACGGCGAGCACCAGATCATGATTTCAGAAGCCCTGAACGAGAGCGACCGCCTTTCCTCCTGCAATAAGCACGCGCGCAAAGTGATGGAATCGCAGGCCGGCCCATTCCACGTGTATGCGTTCCAGTCGGCCGAGCCGGAAGCCGGCGGAAACAGCGAAGACACCATCATCAGCTTCAACCTGGGCGGTATCCGCATGAATGAAGCCGCGTTCCGCAAGCTACAGCAGGAAATTTCCCTGCAGCCCCTCAACGTGAAGCTGCCGGCATCCATGGCCTCGTCCGACAAAGGCGAATACAAACTTTCCAGCGGCATGGTGCCCGTCGATCGCGATATCTTCCGCAAAATTGTGGTCCGCGAAAGCCGCGTCCCGCGCATCGATCCCCGCGACTTCTCGGTGCAAGGCTGGACCGAGCGCTCCTACTACGAAGTCTGCACCGATCCCGCGATCTACGCCGCTCTGGAAAAGAAAAAAGGCGTCGCGCGGTAACCATCTTCTTTTGCGATCGCTAGAAGCCCGATCTCACTCCCGACCGAAACGGAATCTGAAAAGTTGCTTCCACGTCCACGGGCGTGCCATTTTTTGTCGCGGGCCGGAACTGCCACTGCGAAATTGCCTGGCGGGCGAACGGGTCAATACGGTCATCGATGCCGCGCAGGACACGGACTGCGCCCACACTGCCGTCGGCGTGAATGACGGCATACACAATCACCGTGCCCTCGACGTTCTCGCGCATAAGTTGCAGAGGATACGCCGGGTCCACCTTGCGCGTGGCCGTGGGGGCGGATAGGCCCGCGGAATCCGCAGTCGCATCCTGCTTGAGCTCGGCGAAGCGAATCACCCAGCTGCCTCCGGCGGAGTTCAGGTTAGGCATGTTGAGCGTGAGCGAATAAAATTTGCGGTCGCCAAACACGGCGCGCTCCGCTTCTGAAAGTTTCGCGTTTTCTGGTTGAACCGAGTGCATCGGAACGTTCGCGCTCGGCGGAGAAAGCCCGGCGAGCAAGCGAGGGTTCACGGAGTTTTCCGGAAGCGATTCTTCCCCGCCCCAGTTACCTGCTATGGATGACGTTTTCGCATTGGTAGCATTCCCCACGTAAAGGCCTGCGGGCATCTCGCTCTTGCCGCTTACCTTATTTCCACTTCCGTCAACATTCGCCTTTCCGGAACTGCCCGCACTGCCCGACGCTCCACGATGCCCTTCCGGCGTGGCGGCAAAAGATCCGCGGCGGTTGCCGGCGGGCGCATCGGGCGGCGCGCCCACGGCGGGATGAAGATTGAGCGCGATCACGCGCGAGCCTGCCGCGGAGTATCCCGATGCCGCCCACGCCGGTGGAGGTGGCACTACCTGCGCGCCAGCGACAGCAGGTCCCGAGAACGCGCGCTGCTCGCTGACTGAAAGCTGCGGCGCAGGCGCGATCACGGCGGCGTGGCCGATGTTCATCGCGCCGAACGTGCGCACGGAAGATCGTTCGACTTCGGGTGGTGGTGCGACCACCGAGTTCGTCACCTTCGGCGCGATGCGAGTGATGCTCGAAGCCAGAACCACCGGAGGCGGTGCGATGGCAAGCTGCGGCCGCCGCGAATCTTCGTCGGACCACGCCACGATATTCGGCAAAGCCACGTCACGCTTAATCCTGACCACGGGCGCAGCGACGATCGTTTGAACACGGTTGTCCGCTTCCGGAGGCAGCGAAATGATCGGCTGCCGCGAAAGCTCAGGGTCTGCTTTCCGCGGGCGTGCCGCTTCCCCGCGCCGCGTGTCGACCGGAGGCAGGTACTCGACCGGCTCATAAACGATCTGCGTGCGGTCGAAAGCCGGACGAGGCTGGGGCAGAGGCTGCAACCACGAGAAACGCGAAAACAAAACCAGCAAAGCCAGAGCGAGAACGTGATAACCGAGGGACTCGAGGAAACGACGCCAGGGCAGCCGGCGCTGCACAAAAACGTCAGACCAGAATGCCCCGGGAGCAGAATCCAGGCGGACCGAAACCCGCCGGTGAAAAATCAGATCCCGAAGATTGCCGAAGAAAACGCGAGGCCAGGAATCATGCTCCACCAGAAAACCCGGAACAGCCACGGATCGCGGGCTTGCGGCGGCTGGCTGGACTTCGACCTCAATCATTGATCCGATCATCGAACTATGTTAGCTGCGCCGGCGCGTTTCAGGGAAGCCGGGAGGACATGCGAAAGGGATTGACGAACTAAGGGACGTCTGCTCAACGCGCTGCATCAACCGCGAGTGTAGGATGGAATCGGCAGGAGCGTCATCATGAACAAATTGTGCAAAGGTGTTGTCGTCGCGGGCGCATTGTTGGCCGCGCTGTCATTGTCGCTGCCATCTTTGGCGTCGCAGCAAGACGCGAAGCCGGCGCCGAAATCCGGCGATGCATCCGCCGCGAAACCACCTTCCCCGTCGCCCGGGTCGGCGAAGGCTTCGAACGATGGAAAGCAATACTCGGGCATGTACACGTTCCTGAAAGAAGGCGAATACGTCCAGCTCACCGTGGAGGACGCGGGGCAAGTGACGGGCTTCATTTCGCGCTACGACGATGGCGCGACCGAAAAGGGTACATTCGTCGACCAGTTCTTCAAGACCGGCAAACTCGACGACAACAAATTAAGCTTTACGACCAAGCCCACGAACGACGTATGGTTTGAATTTAGCGGCATGGCACAGCGCGGCGAAGGCCAGAACCCCGGCGACGAAGCCTATTACGTCTTGAAAGGAACTCTCACCGAGAATGCGACCGGCCCGGACAAGAAAGTAACTTCGCGCGCGCAGGATGTCACCTTCAAAATGTTTCCGCAGGAAGCAGAGTCGGCGCCAGCGGCAAAGAATTAAAGAGTTTAGAGTTTAAGAATCAAGCGCCGGCGGATTTCAGCTAGTGGCCGGCGCGGACGGGCGAGAGGCTGGGACGTGGATAGGCTTTACCCTTGGCGTCAGCCGTCTCGCGATCGTAAGCCAGATCGGGGCTGCCATCGGAATTGCTGCTGGCCTCGGAGAGAGCCTGGGCCAGAGCGCGGTAGGAGCGGCTGATTTCCAGGCCTTCCTGCAGAACCACGGGCGTGCCGTGATCGATGGCCGGCGAAACGGCGTGAAACGCGTTCGGAACCTTCCACCAAACCTTGCAGTGCGTGGCCTGCTCCACATCTTCATCCGTAAATCCAGGAATTTTCTTGTAACGGTTCAGCACCATGCGCATGTGATCGCGCCCGGTTCCTTCGCCGAGGAAAGAATGAATGCGGCCGGCGCTCCAGAGCGAAACCACATCAGTTTGGGCGACCACGAGAACGGCATTGGAAAGGTCAGAGAGCAGATGCGTCGTGGCATCCAGCCGGCTGGATCCGTCGATGATCACGTAACGGTAGTGATTCACCAGAAGATCGAAAAGGCGCGTCAGTTCGGCGGGCGTGGCCATAGATTCGTCTGGTCGCTGTTGGCCGGCGAGCAGGTGCAATCCCTCTTTGCTGGTGGTCATCAGGCCGTCGAGCAGGGAAACATCGAGGCGGTGGAGATTCTGCAAAGCGTCGGATACGCCGAACTGCGGCCGCAGATTCAAATGCAGGGCCGCGTGGCCAATCGGAGCGAAATCCACCAACACCACATCCCCGTGAGCCTGTTGCAAAGCCATCGCGGTGTTGACCGCGGCGGTGGTGGCTCCCGCGCCTCCCTTGGCGCTGAGGAAGGTGAAAATGGGCGCCTTGCCAGCCCCTCCGCGAACCCGTGTACGAGTGGAACTATAGCGGGTGAGCGCTTCGAGCCAAGGCTGTGACCCGGCGGAATTGTCGAGATATTCGCAAGCCCCGGCGCGCATGCTGGCGACGATGTTCGGAGGCTGCGTCATCTCCCCGTTGGCAAAAATGGCAATCTGTTGCGTGGTCGCGTGGATCAGTTCGACCGCGTGAATGGCGCTTTGCGAATCTCGCGTGGGAATATCTACGATCACAACTTCGGCGCGTGAGTCCTGAATCTGGCGGAGAATGGAATCGGTAGGTCCTACGGGAAAGCCGATCTGGCTGAACACGGCGCGTCCCAGGCGCGTCGCTTCCAGACGCTCCTGCAGCGCGGATAAATTGTCCCGGTCCTCGGTCAGGAGGGCGACGGCGATCCCATGCATGGTGCGGTTCTCGCTGATTTCTCTCGGTGTTTGCATGTTAGAAAGAGATCGCACACCCCGCCAAGTGACTTAGGTAACAGGCTATACCGGGACGAATGTACCTTCTATGCGAAAATTCCGCCCCTGAACGTTGAAAACAAAAGATCCCAACGAAAGTTGCTGGCTGCGGAAGACTTCGAGGAGATTCGGTCCAGTGGTTCCGATTGTAAGCGAAGGCGGCGGAGTTGAAAAGGCCCGAAAGTGCCAGCAGCGCGAACGATCGTGCCGGATAACTACCACACCCGCAGGCTTGAGAAATCGCGCTTGCAGCAATTCCGTAAGTGCCGTGGAATCAGTAGCCTCTCAAAATGTACGTACAAAATAGCCCGGACAAAACGTTCCTGAAGGAACACTTCTCCGTTTTGTCGACCAATTCCTGTTGGTTGCCTGCCAGTTTTTCCGTCGCCGATGAACGTCCCGCCTAGCGCGAGATCAGGCCCGCACCAACTACAGCGGGCTGGTCCTCTTCCGGTTCGTGGCGGCGTTCGTGGAGAGCGGAAACGCGTTGAAAGGAAGAAGAGGAAGAATCTGCACTCTCGGGAAGATACTCGTAGCCGTGGAGACGAACCGCAACCCCGATTTTGGTTTCGGCGCGGGGAGTGCCAAGCGTCGCAGATGGCTGCGACGGGTCGTGCTGCGATTCGTGCTGCGATGGAACCGGTTGCGAGGTATCTGTGTGTGATAGGTCCGTCGGCAAGGCGACGCGCAGAACAGAGCCGCGGCAACGGACTCGCATGTCATCGCCCAGCGTGATCTCGGACGGCATGTTGAGGGTAAGCTCGATCTGTGCTCCCTCGGCGAAGGCTGCGTCGGTGAAAAAGAAGACGCCGCGCGAGCTGATGTCCTGGGTGAAGCCCCGGGCCTCGACCCCGCTGGAGACGTCACGAACGAAAACTGGAAGAAGAAACGGAAAGCGCTGTCCGGCGCGGCGTTCGACTCGGACTGGAGAAGGATTCATGGTGGCAAACTTCCTTCCTGTCGCCTCGCCGGGGGGGAGCGTAAGGGGCAAGAGAACTGTACCGCATGTGAGGCGCCTTGAACAGTTATTAAGTCAGTCACGGGCTGCTGACGGCCCGCCGGGCGCCGAACTCCCAAGAAGCTCCGCGATATAGTGATTCCTGGGTAGGCCCGGAAACATCCAAGAAACGAACGTGGCTCAACCGAAAACTTCCATTTCAGAAAATGCGCTGGCCACTGCGGCGGAAGCGGCTTCCGACGCCGGTTTTCGCTGGCAGGCGGCGGGAAGAGCCCTGCGCCATCGTAACTTCCAGCTGTTCTTCAGCGGACAATTGATTTCTCTGATCGGCACCTGGATGCAGACCGTGGCCCAGTCGTGGCTCGTCTACAAGCTGACCGGTTCGGGGCTGCTGCTGGGTGCGGTAGGATTCGCCAGCCAGATTCCGGTATTTCTGTTTGCGCCGATCGGCGGGATCACCGCCGATCGGATGAACCGGCAGCGGGTTGTGATTGCGACCCAGACGGTCTCCATGCTGCTGGCGTTTGCGCTGGCCGCGCTCACGCTCACCGGGAAAATCCAGGTGTGGCACGTGTTTGTGCTGGCCGCGTTGCTCGGGGTGGTAAACGCGTTCGATATTCCGGGCCGGCAATCGTTCCTTGTGGACATGGTGGGCAAGGAAGACCTGATGAACGCGATTGCGCTGAACTCCTCGATGTTCAACGGAGCGCGCGTGATTGGGCCGGCCGTGGCCGGCGTCCTGGTGGCGAGGCTGGGCGAGGGCTGGTGTTTTTTCGCGAATGCCGTGAGCTATATCGCAGTCATCGTTGGATTGCTGCTGATGAAGGTGCAAGCAGCCGCAAGAGTGAAGAGCAAGGCTTCGCCGTATGAACACATCGTGGAAGGTTTCCAGTTTGTGGAGCGTACGGCGCCGATTCGCACCCTGCTGCTGCTGCTCGGAGTGGTCAGCGTCACAGGTATGCCCTATGTGGTGCTGATGCCGATTTTTGCCGACCGGGTTTTGCATGGCGGCGGGCAGCATCTTGCGGCACTGATCGGAGCCCACGATCTGGGAGCGGTACGACTCGGCATTCTGATGGGCGCGGCCGGCGTGGGGGCACTGCTGGGCGCGCTGACTCTGGCCATGCGTTCGGGAGTGAAAGGTTTAGGACGATGGGTTACGGTATGCTGCGCCGGCTTTGGCGTGAGCCTGATGCTGTTCGCGGCTTCGAAATCCTTCTGGCTCTCGGTGGCGCTGCTGCTGCCGGTGGGATATTTCATCATGCTGCAGATGGCGGCATCGAACACGCTGATTCAGGTCATGGTGCCGGACGCGTTGCGCGGACGGGTGATGGCCGTGTATTCCATGATGTTCATGGGGATGGCCCCGATTGGAGCGCTGCTGGGCGGCGCGCTTTCAGATAGCCTCGGCGCGCCCATAACGGTGGCGATCGGCGGCCTGGCGGCGGTGGCAGGCGCGTGGTGGTTCGGCGTGCAACTGCCCAAAATTCGCGTGGAAGCGCGGCGGCTGATTGTGGCCCAAGCCATGGCCGGCGGCGAACCGGCCGAGGAGATGACAGGGCCGGTAGCGGAAGATTAACAGGCTTGTCTCAATCAGGCTTCGGGGTGACTTCCGCAGCGCGCGCGGCAGCGTGCATCACCTGATTCCAGTTCGCTTCTCCCAACGCCTGTCGCAGTCTGGTCTGCGCCAACCGCCAACGAGGGAGTACGCGCTTGTATTCCCGTTCGCCGGCAGGCGTAAGAGCGAGACGGACCTCGCGACGATCCGTTCCGCTCTGGACGCGGAGCCAACTTCTCCGCCGCAAGAGAGCCAACGTTCTGGACAGAGTCGTGCTGTCGATTCCGAGCAATCCGGCCAGTTCCTTCTGAGAAATCCCCGGCGCCAGTCTCAAGGCCTGCAATAGCGTGAACTGTGTGACGCGCAAGCCAGTGGGGCGGAGCGCATCGTCGTAAAACTGCGTGACGACGCGGGCAGCCCTGCGCAAACTCGCGCACGCGCACGGCAGGGAAACTGTACTGCCTGGCGGGGCCCCGGCATTTCCGGCCTTTTTCACAAATGTATGCATATACAACTATATCATGTTGCGCGAAATTATTTCGCATCGAGATAGATGTATATACATCTAGTGTAGTGAAGAAAGCGCAAGAAACAAAAACAAAGGAGATCGAGATATGAATTTAACGCCGGATTACTTAACTCTCGACATACTGGGCGGAGTCCTGGCAACTACCGTCGCATTGATCTACGGCCTGCACAGCGCGCTCAAACAATCCGGGTGGGCGACCCGCGTGCGCACCCAGGCGGTTTGGGGATTTGGAGTGTTGCTGCTGACCTGGTTGCTCGCCGCTCTATCGCTATCCTGGATCGGGGTCTACCGGGGCGCTCGTATTCCCACCATTCAATATGGCGTACTGATTCCGATCGTTGCCGGCATCGTGCTGTTTTGGCGTTGGGACACGCTGAAGCGGGCACTTGAGGCTGTTCCGCTGCAGTGGATCGTGACAGTACAGGTTTATCGAGCACTGGGGGTGACCTTTCTAGTTCTCTATGCGGCGGGACATTTGCCGGGCGCGTTTGCCTGGCCGGCGGGCGTGGGCGACATAACCGTTGGGCTGTTGGCCCCAGCGGTGGGACTCGCTTACGCGCGTGGCTCGCGTGGCGCTGCGGGATATGTGCGCATGTGGAATCTGCTTGGGATCAGCGATCTGGTTGTAGCCCTGACCATGGGCTTCTTGACTTCGCCTTCGCCGTTGCAGAGGTTCGCGTTCAACAACCCCAATGAACTAATCAGCGCATTTCCGCTGGCGATGATTCCAGTGTTTATGGTGCCGCTCTCGATATTGCTGCACCTGGCAGTGTGGAAGAAATTGCGGCAGGCCGAAACCGGGCGGCAGGTTCCGCGAGCGGTTCTGGCTAGCGAAGGAAGGTAATGCCGGGAGCGCGGTTCATGGAGACGCAAACATGATCCAGCTCAATTTGGAATTTCTTCTTCGCGCACTTAGCGGTTAGAGTCGGTTGCTTTCCCCGCAAGAACGACAGACTTTAACCGCAAAGGTCGCAAAGGAAGGCCGCGAAGTACGCAAAGAAAATCCAGACCGGGCCATTACCACTTTTGGATGATGCGATGCTTGACGCCATCACTCTAGCAATTTCGATTCGTCAGTAACTCGCTTCACGGAATGGTTTCGACCAGCTGTCGAGGGTGCCATTGCCGGGGTACGCGGTGAAGACCGGTCCATCGAAACGAAGAATGCTGCGCTGAATACCCACGCCGGCGGAGACGGGCACGCGCCACAGGTCGGCCAGGCGGTGCATGAGTTTTCTGGTTTCCAGCCTACCGCCGAGAGAGCAGCCGCCGTGTTCCATCATGCCGTAGGGCGCAAAGCAGTCGCCCAACGGGGCAAGGATGTCCGCCAATTCGTCGATGTGGCCCCAATCGATGTAACTGTGATACTCGGCGGCCCACACCTTATAGTCCGCAGGTTTTAAATCGACGACGTCGCCGACGGAGACGGTGAACCAGCGCCCCAGGTTGCCGTGTCCGGTGATCCGCAGCAGGGCTATCTCCCCGGAAGTGCTGGCCCGAACAACGTCGCCGACCATCTGCTCGACGCCATTGCACAGCAGGCCCAGCTGGATGGGATCACCGCCAGCCCTTTTTTGTGCTGCGACCGCGCCCCCACCCACGCCAGGATCGGCAATATCTACAACGTCCACTACGTTTGTGTTGTCTCCCAGCGGGAACTTCCACCAGGTATCCGGCCCGACGACGGCGTCATGAGAAACGCCCTGGCTGCGCTGGAAATCAACCACGGCAGCGCGTGTCTTCGGGCCGAAAACTCCATCCACTATGAGCGTGTTGCCTGCACGATTCAGCAGGATTTGGATCAGCGCGACACGCGGGCCCCGCTCGTTGGGTGCGACCAGAATCATGACGACCTCCCTTATCGACGCGCCGGACGGCTATGACTCAAGAACCGGCCAACCAGGCCGGTGTCTGGCCATTCAAATTTCTCCACATCGTAATGTCAGTAACCGCCTGACGTTCGAGCAAAACAATCCGGCAACTTGGGCGCGGAAACTACTCTGTAGATAGTGAGGTCGAGACTAGGAACGTTTCAATACGTTGAATTCTGCGGAACCATCCGCCCCATCGTCAGCGCCCCGCCGTTGTTGCCCACCGATTTCAGCGAGGATACTCCCGCGGCAATGTGGTGTTCAGGACCGGACACATAAGTACCCTTTCGGACAGTGCGCTCAGAGTTTGAGCCGAAGGTTAAGTCCTAACCCCATTCTTTTCAGCGAGCTCTCCCCACCTTCATTTGGCATAAAGAATGTAAGCAACGCATATTTGCACGACTAAAAGGAACGTCGAACGTCTATATCTGGCTGGCTGATCGAGGTGGCACGTGCGAACTTTCATCAGGAATCTGCGTTACGGGTTTCGCGGGTTGCGCAAGAGTTGGGGCCTGACGGCTGCCGTGGTCGCGACGCTGATGCTTGGCGTTGGCGCCACCACCGCCATCTACACGGTGGTGTATGCCGTATTGCTCGCGCCCTTGCCTTACCCTCATCCGGATCAACTGGTGATGGTGTGGTCGAAGGTGGGTGGGGGCGACAACGGAATGTCGGCGGGAGACTTCCTCGACTGGAAGGAGCAGAGCAAATCTTTCCAGCAACTGTGCGCTTTCACCGGAAGCAGTTTTAATCTGGCGACGCAGGACCAGCCTGAGGAGCTCGACGGCATGCGCGCCACGCCCGGCTGGTTCAACATGCAGGGAATCCGGTTTCTGATGGGGCGCGACTTCCTTTCCGAGGAAGGCATACCGGGCAAGGACCACGCCGTGATTTTGACATACAAATTGTGGAACCGGCTGGGCGCGAATCGCGGCATTCTCAGCCAACCGATGCGCATCAATGGCGAGCCCTATACCGTGGTGGGAGTGTTAGCGCCAGGTGTCGGGGACCGCTTCAACTTTGAGTTGGCGGCTCCGCTGGCCTTCCGGCCGGAACAGATCAATCACGATTACCATTGGCTGCTGACTATGGGCCGTCTGAAAAACGGGGTCACGCTGCAACAGGCGCAGGCCGATATGGATGCGGTGACGAAGCACATTGCTGCAGCGTATCCGGTGTCGAATAAGGGCTGGGGAGCTTCGGTTGAGCCGCTTAAGAATGACTTTCTCCCGCGCGACCGCATTCGCAACTTGTGGCTTCTTCTGGGCGCGGTGGGCTTCGTGCTGCTCATCACCTGCCTGAACATTGCGAATCTGTTGCTGGCGAAAGGCTCGGCGCGGCAAAGGGAAATTGCGATTCGCAGCTCCGTGGGAGCAAATCGCAGACAGATTTTTGGTCAGTTTCTTACCGAAAGCCTGGTTCTCGCTCTTATCGGGGGCGGGCTCGGGGTGGGGCTCGGCGTGGTACTGTTGCGCGCGATTCTCGCGATTGTGCCCGACGGGATATTACCCTCCGAAGCGAATTTTCAGCTGGACGGCCACGTCCTGATTGTGGCCCTGGCCGCAACCACGCTGGCTGGTCTGCTGTTTGGCTGCGCGCCCGCCTGGTATGCCTCGCAGGTCGACCCGGGAGAATCGCTGAAGGAAGGCGGACGCTCGGGTACCGGCAACGCAAGCCACAAGCTGCGGCGGGGACTCATCATCGGTGAATTCGGTCTGGCGTTATCTCTGCTGGCCGGCGCGGGCCTCGCCATACACAGCTTCTGGAATCTCACGCGCGTCGATTTAGGTCTGCGCACTGATCATGTGCTCACTTTTCAGCTGCAACAGCGGGCGGGGCGGTTTGAAAATCCCGAACAGATGAATGTCTACAATCAACAGATGCTGAGCGCGCTTCGTTCGGTGCCGGGAGTGTCCGATGTTGCCAGCGTAACTGGGATGCCGCTCCGCTACCACAGCGACGGCATGCCCTTCACGGTGGTCGGCGGCCCGACCTATGCCGATCCCTCGCAGCGGCCGGGCGCGGGTTTTCAATCGGTGTCGCCCGACTATTTCAAGACCTTCGGCATACAGGTGCTCAAGGGGCGGTCGTTTACCGATCAAGACACTGCCACGAGCGTGCGGGTTGCAATTGTGAACGAGGAATTTGCCCGGCGCTTTCTGAAGGGTTTGGACCCTTTCCAGCAGCGCCTGTCCATCGAAGAAATCATTCCCGGGCTGCCGAAGCTGGGCCCTCCGGTGGAGTGGCAGATTGTCGGCATCATCCACAACGTGAGGTATGGAGACTTCCGCGACGATGATCCCGAGATTGATGTGCCCTTTGCGCAATCGTTAGCGCCTAGCTTCACCATTGGCGTTCGCACTGCCGAAGATCCGGCTTCCATGAGCAAGACGATTGCGGCGGCAGTGCATACGGTTGATCCGCAGATCGCGCTGGCGCACGTTCGCACCATGGATCAAGTGAAGGACGAGTCGCTCGCCGAGGACCGATACACGATGATTTTGTTCGCCAGCTTTGCGGCCGTGGCGTTATTGCTGGCGGCGGTTGGCATCTACGGGCTGATGGCTTATGCGGTTTCGCAGCGGACCCAGGAGATCGGCCTGCGCCTGGCGCTGGGCGCGGGTAAACAACGGGTGGTCTTGCTTATCCTGAAGGAAGCTTCGTTGCTGGCTACGATCGGGCTGGGGATTGGCCTCGTGGGGTCCGTGCTGGTAGGCCGCACCATGCGTACCACTTTGTACGGAGTGGGCGCGATGGATTTCTCCGTGATCCTAGCGGTTGCCGTGATTCTGTTTTTCACAGCGTTGGTCGCTTCGTACCTGCCGGCGCGCCGTGCCGCGTCCATCGATCCCATGCAGGCGCTGCGTACAAACTAGGCAGCATCGCCGCTCGGTGTGCTGCGAGTGGAGAGCCTACCGGTAGGCTTCGGGCGGCAGGCCGGTGATGCGGATTCCGGCGTGGCCTTTGTGGTGGATGTTGAGGCCGATGAGCAAGGCGGTGATTTGTTCGACGGTGCGGGCATTTTCCAGTTTGCCGCCGTCGATGGCGCGGACTCCGGGAATTTTCGCGGCTAACTCGCGAGTGAGTTGGGCGGCGTCAGGATCGTCGCTGCAGACGATGACGTCGCAATCGAGCGGGGCATCTCCATTCAGCAGTTCGGCGGAAATGTTGTGGAAGGCTGCGACCACGCTCACTCCCTTGGGCACGATTTCGGCGGCTTGCTGGGCGGCGGAACCTTGCCAGACGCCGAGAGTGCGGGAAGCGCGTCCGCCGACTGCGGCGGCGAGCGGGACGGTGGCGTCAATAAGAATGCTGCCTTCGGTGATCGCGGGCTTGAGTTGCTTGAGCAGCGCAGCCTGGCCGTCGAAGGGGACAGTAAGCATCAGAATGTCGGCGGCGGCGCAGGCCGCGCTGTTTTCCATTCCAGAGACGAGAGCTCCGAAGCCAACCTTGCCTCGAATAATAGCGGCGACATCGCGGGCGCGCTGCGCGTCGCGCGAACCAATGATAATGCTCTCCTGGGCGCGGGCCCAGCGCAGCGCCAATCCAGTGCCGGCGGGGCCGGTGCCGCCGAGGATGGCGATGGGACGCGCGGGGGCTGCCGGTGCAGGTGGCGCCGGTTCATTGGTCATGCGAACTCCGCTGGCAGCGACTGCTCCGCGGTGAACTCGGCTTCATTCAGTGGCATCTTGATGTGAATGCGCGAGTAGGTGGTGTTGCGCTCGGCGGGGATGCGGCCCATCTCCAGAATCAGCGATTGAAAATCTTCGGGGCTGGTGTACTGGCCGGCGGTGGCTCCGGCTTCGCGCGAAATATTTTCTTCCATCAGCGTGCCGCCGTAGTCGTTGGCGCCCGCGTGCAGGCAGAGTTGCGAGAGGCGGCGGTTCAACTTTACCCACGAAACCTGAATGTTGTTGATCGATCCGGCGAGCAGGATGCGCGACAGCGCGTGAACTTTGAGGTGCTCGGCCAGCGTGGGACCGCTGCGCGCGAGTCCCTGATGGAACAGTAGCGTGTTCTGGTGGACGAAGCCGAGAGGGACGAACTCGGTGAACCCGCCGGTTTCGCGCTGGATGTCGCGCAGCAACAGCATCTGGCGCACCCAGTGGTCCGGAGTTTCGGTGTGGCCATACATCATGGTGGAAGTGGTGCGGATGCCGGCGCGGTGCGCGGTGCGGATGACTTCGATCCATTGCGCCGTGGACAACTTGTTAGCAGAGAGAATGTGGCGGATCTCGTCGTCGAGAATTTCGGCGGCGGTGCCGGGGAGCGTGCCGAGTCCGTTGTCGCGCAGCATGGCTAGATAATCGGCGAGCGGCATGCCGGTGAGCTCGACTCCGTAGACAATTTCCATGGGCGAGAACGCATGGATGTGCATGCCGGGGACGGCGCGCTTCACGGCGCGGAGAATGTCACGGTAGTAAAACGCGGGCAGGCCATGCGGCAGACCGCCTTGGATGCAGACTTCGGTGGCGCCGAGTTGCCAGGCTTCCACGGCTTTTTGCGCGACCTGGTCTGGGTCGAGAAAGTAGGTATCAGACTCGCGGGGGCCGCGGCTGAAGGCGCAGAACTTGCATCCCACGAAACAGATGTTGGTGAAATTGATGTTGCGGTTCACGACGTAGGTGACGAGATTGCCGGCGAGCTCGGAGCGGAGGAGATTCGCGGCCACCAGCAGGCCGAGGAGATCGTCACTCTCGGAGCGGGCGAGCGCGAAGGATTCTTCCAGAGAAAGCGTGTCGCCGTTTTGCGTTTCGAGAATTTTTTCGAGCGAGGCGCGCGTGGCAGGTGTGAGTCGTGGCGCAATGTCGAGCCAGTCGAGGGCGGGGAAATTTTCGAGTTCGGAAAGCGTGAGTTCGCGGGGCATGAGACTCTCCGTAGAGACGTAGCTGGCTACGTCTCTTCTCGCCACACGCAGGCCTGCCGCTGGCGGCAAGACGTTGCAAGCAACGTCTCTACAGGGGAAGTCTACCGGAAGAGGTCGGTCTTTGCAGGACGAAGCAGGTCGCGGGTTTTGCCGCGGCCGGATTCGTAACGGAATCCTCGCACGATGCATGCGGGGGTGCGGTTGAGTTTGCCGCAGACCAGGCCCGCGGCGGCAGCCAGTTCGTCGGCGACGGCTTCGATGCTGGCGTGCAGCTGGTAGCCGTGGGGATCGCGGCGGCCGCGATCGTCGCGCAAAGGCTTCATGCCCGCGATGCCGATGCAGTGGTCGGCGAGGCCTTCGCGCCAGGGGCGGCCGAAACTGTCGGTGATGATGACCGGAATCGCGAGGCCGGTCCGTTTCTTGAGTTCGCGATGGAATTTGCGAGCGGAGCGGTCGGGATCTTTGGGGAGCAGCAGAGCGTGGCTGCCGCCGTTGACGTTCGAGACGTTGATTCCGCTGTTCGCGCAGAGGAAGCCGTGGCGGGTCTCGGTGATAAGCACTCCGTTTTTGCGGCGGATCACGGCGCGGCTTTCGCGTAGGGCTAGCTCGATTACGCGAGCGTCGAGCTGATGTGTTTTCGCCCAGGCGATGGAACCGGCTGAGGGCTTGATTGTGGCGAGGTCTACGAGGCGTCCTTCGGCTTTGGAGACGATTTTGTGTTTGATGATCAGGATGTCGCCGGAGCGGAGGGATTGGCGTTGGCGACTAAGCGCACCTAGAAGTTTTTCGGGGATATTGTCGCCGGGGTGGATTTCTTCGGAGACAGCGATCGCGATGAGGCGGATTTCGGCTTCGGTGGCGGCTTTCATAAGTCGCCGCTGCGCGGCTGGGCGGGCAAGAGTGCCCGCCCTACACGAGCATCGATGCCCCATTTGCGGGCCAGGCGCTGGGCGCGGGTTTCGCCAGGGAGGGAGACTAGATGTTGGAGATCTTCGGGACTGTCGACATCGACTGCGATGCCCGGCAGGCGCAGCACTACGCAAGGCGTATTTGTGGCTTGGGCGGCGGCGTGATGCGGCTTGAAGCTGTCGTTGCCGAAGCGCAGCGGAAACAGCGCCGCGGGACTGCGGTAGGCGGCGTTGGTGCCGCGTCCGTCGGCGGCGGGGACCAGAACGCTGCCTTCCGGGGGAGACTGTTTGAGAATTTCTGCCAGTTCCCACGATTGCATCAGTGGAATGTCGGCGGGGATCACTAACGTGCTCGTCACGCCACGCTCCACGCAGATTTGTGTGGCCATCTCGATGGCCCCGGTCTCGCCGGGGTTCGCGGGATCGGGAATGATTTCGAATTCATATTCGCGGGCTAATTTCGTGGCGAAAGGATCGCTGCTCACGACGGCGACGTCGCGTCGATTCGTCCACGCGGCGAGAGCGGAGAGCACGTCGTGAAGCATCGCTTGCGCCAGTTCGGTGCGCAATGTCTGATCGAGCAGCGAGGCGAGGCGCTGTTTCGCGCCGGAAAGATTCTTGACCGGAACCAGGATCACGACGGATCGTCCACCGATCGGTAGCGAATGAAAGGCCGGCCGGCGGGAGCTTGTTCGGCCGGAGTTTGCTCGGCGGAAGCTTTATCGGTGGCAGCTTTGTCCGACGAAGACTGGCCGGAAGAAGTTTGATCCGAAGAAGATTGCCCGGCACCGCCCTGCTCGGAAACCGGCGAAGCAGAGACCAGCGCCAGCGCTTTGCGGGCAAGCTCGGCTTTGTCTTCCGGAGTACGCATGATGGTTTGCGCGCACTGCACGCGCACTCCGGTCTTGCGCAAGACTTCGGCGGGGCGGGAGTCGCGCGTGTCGCAGATCAGGACGTCGAGAAAATCTTCATAGGCCTGCGCCACGCCGGCAATGGAACTGGGCAGACCCTGCGCGGCCATGAGAATTCCTGCTGGCCCGTTCACCGGCGCGCCACTGATGATTGGGCTGACGGCGCCAATTTTGCTCTTCGCGCGGCACAAGGCTTCGCGAATACCGGGCACGGCCAAGATGGGGCCAATGCTGGTGATGGGATTGCTCGGCGCGATCAGGATCGCATCCGCGGACTCGATAGCTTCAATCACACCGGGCGCGGGTTCGGCGTCGGAGGCTCCCGCGAAGCGCACGGAGTTTACCGGGTCCTGATACCAGCGCTGCACGAAATATTCTTCGAAGCTCAGTTCGCCCACCGGCGTGTCGATTCGCGTTTCCACGCGCGAGTCGCTCATGGGCAGGATGCGTGCCTTCACGCCGAGCTTGTCCGAGACAATGGCGGTGGCTTCGGACAGCGTCTTGCCTTCGGCCATATGACGCGAGCGCAGTAAGTGCATCGCCAGGTCGCGATCACCGGTGTGGAACCACGTGGGCTCGCCAAGCTGCCCCATCGCCTGCAGGCAGAGGAAAGTGTCGCCTTTCACTCCCCATCCGCGTTCGCGGCTCAACATGCCGGAGAGAACATAGGTGATGGAATCGATGTCCGGCGAAACGTAAAGGCCCCACCAGAGAAGATCGTCGCCAGTGTTGACGATGAGCGTGATCTCCTCCGCGGGCATGACCTGGCGCAGGCCGTCAACAAACTTGGCGCCGCCGGTGCCGCCGGTGAGAACACAGATCATGCCGCCCTCCGCGCCAGACCCGAGGGACCGGTGGCGGCGGTGAGTTTTTCGGAAAGCAGTCCCGGCTTGGCTATCACTGCGGGAAGAAATTCCGGATACACCGGCAGACGCTGCCGCAACTCAAACCCTTTAGCCTCGGTGCGCAGGCGAAGTTGCTCCAGATGCGGCCAGGGCTTTTCCGGGTTGATGAAATCGGGGGTCAAAGGCGAGATTCCTCCCCAGTCGTTGATGCCGGCGTCCAGCAACTCCTCATAGTAAGGTGCGGAGAGATTCGGCGGCGCCTGAATATTCACGTCCGGGAGTAACAAGCGAGCTACCGCCACGGTGCGCAGCATCTCTCCGAGACTCGGCTCCTGCCAGCCAGCCATGGGGATGGATGGCTTCACGCGGAAATTCTGCACAATGACTTCCTGGATGTGGCCGTAACGCTCGTGCAGATCGCGGATGGCGAGCAGGGTATCGACGCGATCATCGGCCGACTCGCCGATTCCGATAAGCAAGCCCGTGGTGAAGGGAACGTTTTGCCGGCCCGCATCTTCGATGGTGCGCAGGCGCTTGGCCGGAACTTTGTCGGGAGCGTTGTCGTGGGCCGCGCCGGGAGCGAGCAGGCTGGCGTTGGTGGTTTCGAGCATCAGGCCCATGCTGGGGGAGACGGCGGCAAGACGAGCGATCCATTCGGCGCTGAGCAGTCCGGGATTCGGATGCGGCAGCAGGGTAGTCTCACGCAGCACCAGCTCGCACATGGCTTCGAGATAATGCAGCGTGGATTTGTAGCCCAAATGACGCAAAGTCTCGCGCATCGCGGGGAAAAGTAGTTCCGGCTTGTCCCCTAGACTGAAGAGAGCTTCGGTGCAGCCAAGTTTTTCTCCCGCGCGGGTGACTGCAAGAACCTCATCGGGAGTCATGGTGTGCGCGCCCGGGTCGCCGGGATCGCGGCGAAAGGTGCAGTATCCGCAGTAGTCGCGGCAGAGATTCGTCAATGGCAGAAATACCTTGCGCGAGTAGGTGACGATGCCGGGCTTGAATCGTTCCTTGGCGGCGCGTGCGGCGGCGAGAAGTTCGGGAAGATCGCCGTCGGGGCAGCGGATGAGGCGCAGAGCGGCGTCCCGCGAGATGGGTGCGACAGGCGTGATTGCGGTCAGCGACACGGCGTTCGGATGAACCGAATCATACATCAATCGCAAGCCGTGGTAATGTATGCGGTTGCGCGTGGAATCGTTCGTAGAGACGTAGCTGGCTACCTCTCTGCCGGCGGCGCCGTGAACGGGTGGTTCGAGAAATCGTGGTTAGAGAGACGTTGCAAGCAACGTCTCTACGGTAGTTTTTCGTGGGGTCGCGAAGACGGCATGAGCCTGAATTCTTCTGAATTCCGAAGAGCGATGGGATCGTTCGCCACCGGGGTGACCATCATCACGGTGGACCTGGACGGCGAAGTCCACGGCATGACCGCCAATGCGTTCGCCTCGGTGTCGCTCGATCCGCTGCTGGTGCTGGTTTGCGTCGACCACAACACCCGCACCCACGCCCACCTGCATGCCAAGAAGCGATTCGGAATCAATGTGCTGCGCGAAGATCAGCGGGCGATTTCGGAATACTATGCGCGTCCGGACCGTACCCATGAACACGCGGAAACCGAGGCCGGAGCGCGGTTTGATCGCACTGGGCACGGCACTCCGATGCTGCACGGGGCGTTGGCCTATCTGGAGTGCCGTTTGCATTCTTCGCAGGAGGCTGGCGACCACACCGTATTCATTGCGGAAGTCGAGGATGTGGTGGTGCGGGCGGGCGAGCCGCTGTTGTTTTTTCGCGGGAAGTATTGGGGCGTGGGCGGCGAAGTGGCAGGATGAGCCCGCCGATGGGCTCCGGGACCAGCTTGTGCCACTTTCGGCCCGCTGGAACATCTAATGAGTATAAGAAACTGATCGTAAGAATGGAGCGATTCATGGCTGAGAAAATTGCCGAGAAAATTGTGAAACCCGAGGCGGAGTGGAAGCAGAAGCTCACGCCGGAGCAGTATCACGTGACCCGCGAGGCGGGAACGGAGTGCGCCTTCACGGGCGCGTACTGGAAGACCAAAGAGCCGGGGGTATACCACTGCGTGTGCTGCGGGGCTCCCCTGTTTGATTCGAAGACCAAGTTCGATTCGGGCACGGGCTGGCCCAGCTTTTACAAGCCGGCCGAAGGCAGCGGCGTGGTCGAGCACAAAGATAGTGCCTACGGCATGGTGCGGACGGAGGTCCGTTGCGCCACTTGCGACGCGCATTTGGGACACGTGTTTGAGGACGGTCCGGCGCCTACGGGGCTGCGGTATTGCATGAATTCGGCGGCGCTGGATTTTAAGCCGGAGAAGAGTAAAGCTTAACCGCGGAGGACGCGGAGAAACGGCCGCAGAGTGCGCAGAGAGAAGCCAGGCAATGGAAAAGAACAAGGGCACGCGCGAGCGTGCCTTGTTTCATGCTGCGGTAAATCTTTTCAAATGCTTACGCGCTGGCGGTCGCGGACAGAGACTTCTGAATTTCAGGAGCTTTCGCCGACTCCGCGGGCTTCGACTGCTGGTTCTTGGTGTCGGAGCTGCGCACCTGGATGCCGCCCTTGAGCACTGCGCCATCTTCCACGCTGATGCGCGCGGTGGAAACGTCGCCGGTGACGGAACCTTCGCTGCGAATATCGACGCGGTCGCTGCATTCGATGTTGCCATTCACCTTGCCCATTACCACCACTTCGCGGGCAGAGATGCTGGCATCGACTTTGCCGTTGCGCCCGATGGTGACGCGGCTCTCGGGCATGGTGATTTTGCCTTCGATACGGCCATCGATGTAGAGTGCTTCCGAGCCGGTAATTTCGCCCTTGATGACCAAGGTGCGGCCGATGGTGGCCTGGTCCACGGGGGCGGTGACGGTTTTGATCGGGTTGAACGAGTTGGGGTTGGAAGCCGGTGTGTTCGACTTCAGGAAAGAATTCTCTGACGACTGAAGCATTGCGACCTTCCTTGGGTTCCCGCGCGGCGCCTCGGCGGCTGGCCCCTGCGCCTGCTTTTATGCGGTTGGTCTGAATTTTGTGGCTGGCGGGAGTTGCTGCCCGTTCGGCCAATCTGACTATCGCACACAGGTAAGCGGATTACCGAGATTACGGAAGAACGTGTCCGGTGGGGGTGCCGGCTCCACCAAGGTCACTGGGATTCCTGCAACTCCCCGGACAGCTCTTCCCACTCCGCGAGCAGGGCGGCGTGGCTGGCTTTGTGCTGGTCCAGTTCCTGAGACTGACGCTGGCTTTCGTCGGCACTGACGAAGCTCTGCATCGCGGTTTCAAGGCCGGCGATGGCGACCTCGGCCTGTTCGATTTCCTCTTCGAGATCGTGGATGCGGTCTTCCATCTGTTTGCGCTTGATAGGATTCACGCGCTTTTTCGGCGCCTCGGATTCTGCGCTCTTGCTCCCGTTTGTCGGCTGCGGTGTCGCCATCGGCTGAGGCCCACTTCCCGCAACACCAGCGGGAAGCGGGGCACCCGATGATTTCGTGGTCTTCTTTCCCGGTACGTCGTCCAGCGTGGGCGCTGTTTTGTCCCCACCCTGCTTGCGCCAGAGATAGTCCTCATAATTGCCGGGAAAGATCTCGACCTTGCCGTCGCCGATTTCGAACACGCGCGTGGCCAGGTTGTCGATGAAATAACGGTCGTGCGAGACGAAAACGACAGTTCCCGTGTATTCCATGAGCGCGCCCAGCAGTACGTCTTTGGCCCGCAGGTCGAGGTGGTTGGTGGGCTCGTCGAGCAGCAGGAAGTTCGCGGGATGCAGCAGCAGCCGCAGAAGCGCATAGCGGCCACGCTCGCCCCCAGAAAGCACGCCGAGCTTCTTGAAAACGTCGTCTTCGGAAAACAGGAAGCAACCCAGCAGCCCGCGCAGTTCCGTCTGCGTCGAACTCGGCGAGAGGTCGCCGAGATCGTCAAGAATGCGGGCGTCGGGGTTGAGTTCTTTGTACTGATCCTGCGCGAAGTAGTCCGGGTCAACGTTGTGGCCGAGGCGGAATTCGCCGCCGGTCGGCGGCTCGCTGCCCGCGAGTAACTTGATCAGCGTTGACTTACCTGCTCCGTTGACGCCTACCAGCGCGATACGGTCGCCGCGCTCAATCATGAAGCTGACGTTGCTGAAGACCTTTTTCTCGCCGCCATCTTTTCCCGGATAACTTTTGGCGACGCCCTCGAACTCAGCGACGATCCGTCCGCTCTGCTTCGGCTGAGTGAACGAAAAGTGGATGGTCTTCTCTTCCGGCGGCACTTCGATGCGCTCAATTTTCTCCAGTTCCTTGATGCGGCTCTGCACCTGCTTGGCCTTGGTGGCCTGGTAGCGGAAACGGTTGATAAAAACTTCCAGCTGCTCGATGCGGTCGCGCTGGTTGCGGTAAGCGGCCTGCAATTGTTCGTTGCGCTGCGTTTTCTGCGCCAGAAATTTATCGTAGTTGCCGGTATAGAACCAGAAGCGCTTGTTCCATATTTCGGCGATCTTGTTGACCGTTACGTCTAGAAAATAACGGTCGTGCGAGATGAGCACGAACGAATGCGGATAGTCGTGCAGATATTCTTCCAGCCAGTTGCGGGCTTCCAGATCAAGATGGTTGGTGGGCTCGTCGAGCAAGAGGAGGTTGGGTTTTTGTAGCAGCAGCTTGGCGAGCGCCAGGCGCATCTGCCAGCCGCCGGAGAATTCGTCTGTCTGGCGCTCCCAATCTTCTTTTCGAAAACCCAACCCCATCAGCACTCTTCCGACTTCAGCCTCGATCGAGTATCCACCACGGGTTTGGAATTCGTGTTCCAGGCGGTGATACCGATCGGCGACATCGGCATAGGCGGTGCTGGTGTGGTCGAGCTCCGCGATGCTGTGGGTCAGAGTTTCGAGCTCGCGCTCCATGTTTCGCAGTTCGTCAAACACCGACAGGCATTCGGCGAAAACGGTTCGGCCGGAAAGCGAAAGTCCATCCTGCGGAAGGTAGCCGGCGGTAGTTCCTTTGGCGATGGTCAGCGCGCCGTAGTCGAGCGTGTCGAGTTCGGCCAGAACCTTCATCAGCGTAGTTTTGCCGGTGCCGTTCGCGCCCACGAGTCCAACGCGGTCGTGCGACGTGATCAGCCAGTCGACATTTTCAAACAGCAGTTTGTGGCCGAAACGTTTTCCGGCAGCGGAAAGCTGAATCATGGGCTGAATTATCGTCTCATAGAATCAGTACCGAGTACTGAGTCCCGAGTCCCGAGCGAGGAGCGAAGAGTGAAGACTTATGACTGGATTGCGGCGCGTGGGTTGCGGTTTGCGGAGTCGGTTGCCCAGAGAGCCCCGCGAAACTGGATGCGCTGCAGGGCGCGGTCGATGACAGCTTCGAGTTCGTGAGCGTACTTTACTTCGCGGCCCTTGGCCAGACGGCGCTTGGCTTCCTCCGCTCCGAACCAGGTGGGATGGCGCATGGCCTCATCGGGACGCCGCATCTGCTGCACTTCCATCAGAAAAGCTTTGACTACGAATTCCTGAACGCCGCCGGCCTGCCAGAACACGCCCTTGGAATGAATGTAGAGGTGGAAGTGGCGCGGCTCAATGGTTCCGGTGGCGCCAGCTTCTTCCACGGCCTCGCGCTCGGCGGCCTGGCTATGCGAAAGGTGGGCATCGGGAGATCCCTTGGGAAAAGTCCACTTATTCCCGCCATTGGTATTCACCAGCAGGAACTCCACTTCGGGACCGCGCCGGTGATAACAGACGGCGGCCACCTGCAGCGGCAGAGATTTGGAAATCCGCGGTGAACCCATGGAGCGCCCTCCCCAGGTTAGATGCTACTTGCACAATATTTCAGCAGTGTGAAAGTGCAGCAAAAATTGTGCAAGGGGAGGGTTACGAAAGGATTACCTCCCGATTCGGGAAAGGGCGTAAGCATCTCAAATCTGCGCCCAGTTCGCTTGTCCTCCGAGCGGAGCGAAGAAGCTACGCAATCTGCCGGCACCGGCAGAAATCGGCGCCAGGAATGCCAGTAATAAAATTGCGAAAGAAAGCTGACTCTGAATATTCATGGTAGGAACAACCAGCCCTAAGCGGAACAGCTAGAACGTGAACTTCAGACCTAACTGCGTGGCGCGGCTGCCGCCCGATCCGATCACGGGATTGGCCGCCGCAACGTCGGGCGTGGCGCAACCGCAACCGAACGGCTGCACTGAAGGGTCGTTGAGACCGAATCCGTTCTGCCCACCGTAAGGGTTGGCGAAGTTGGGGTGATTGAAAATGTTGAAGAACTCGGCGCGAAACTGGAGCCGCTTGGTTTCTCCGAAGTGAAAACTCTTGGCCACCGAGAAATCGAAATTCCTGAAGCCGGTGTCCTCGAACATATTCCGGCTCATGTTTCCAAATTGTCCCAGCGGCGGTGGAAGCATCACGGAACTGCCGTTGGCGTAGCAGCCGAACAGGTTCAAAGAGGCTGTCGAAGCCCCAGGAGTTCCGCCATCTACCGCCAGTGCCTGCGTGAGACAGGAGGCAGGAATTGGCGTACCAGAGTTCGAGAAGTACGGGATTCCGACTCTCTTCTGCGACTTGAAGTCCGAGGTCTTGCCATAGAAGCTCCAACGAATCGGAGTGTTGGCGGGCGGGCTCACCGGCAACGGACCAACCCCGGCCGCGTCCGTTCCCTCATCCATCGGTCCCCAGTACTGTGGGCTCTCCAGCGTCGTGATGCTGTTGATTTCCCAGCCTTCGCGCATTTGCCCGAAGCCCTTCCTTCCGGGAATTGCGTAAGTGAACGAGATGGTCAACCGTTGGCGTATGTCGAAGTCACTATTGGCATACTCGGCGGCTACGTCGTGAGCGTTCTGCGGCAAGCCGGAGCCGTAGCCGAAATCCCAGTTCGCGCCCACATCATCAAGCGCGTGGGAATAAGTGTAGCCCGCCACCATGCTCAGTCCGTAGTAGTTGCGCGCGTTGAACGTGACTTGCAGTCCGTCGTAATTCGAGCGGTAGACATTTCCCATCTGGAAGATATTGGCCAGGTAGGGGAATTTCGAGTAGAACGGCTGATTCAATTGCTCGCCGTTGTTGTTGTCATCGACGCAGTTGTTGTAGGCCGGGGCGCTGGCCAGACAAAGCGTGAGCTCGCCTCCGGGACCGCTGCCCCAGCCCGAGCCTACCGTCGGCTGGTTGATATCCCGAATGCCCGTCAGATTTGTCCCGCGATTGCCGACGTAGGCGGCTTCCAGCGATAAGTTGGGAGTGAAGGAATGCTGCAGGTTCAGATTCCAGTTCCACACATACGGAGTGGTCAGGTTCCGGTCTACGGTCATGATGGGGCAAGGGCTGTTGTAGCAGTTGACGGTGCTGCCCCCGTAAAGAGGAGTGGTCGTGGAATCCCAGGTAGTTGGGTAGTTCAGGAAATTCTTCACGGTGACGTTCCCCGTAGTGATGGTCCCGCCGGACGTGTCGCCCGCTGCATCAATGGGGGCGCCCGTCGGAACGCTGCCTGGACCGAAGGCATTGTTGAAAGCGATGTACGACTGCCAGTTCACGGTTTCATAGATTAGCCCGCCGCCGCCCCGCAACACCGTCCGCCCTTTGCCGCCAATGTCCCACGCAAAGCCTCCACGCGGGCCAAAGTTCGTGTGGTCCGGGTTATACAGGCTGCTGATCTGATGGCCTACTTGAACCATGCCCACGCCTGGATCAAAATTTCCCAGCAGGTTGTTAGCTTCCTGAGGAACAGTGCTGAACTCGTAGCGAACGCCGAAGTTGATGGTCAGGTTCTTGGTGGCCCGCCAGTCATCCTGGAAAAATACCCCGTAGGCCCAGTTGTGCAGCTGCAGGGTTGGATTACCCACCTCGACCGTGGACTTGAATGGTGCGCCCCCAAAGAAGTCTTCGAGCGGGCTCGAACCGTTGGGACCGGGGTTCGCGCTCACCACGCCGCCCAGGAACGTGATGCTGCCTCGGGCGTTGCCGTAAGCGGCGTTCGTCACCTTGTCGTAGTGGAGATCAGCGCCGAATTTAAGCGCGTGCTTGCCCGCAGTGTAGGAGACGTGATCTACAAACTGCGTGATCGAATCCGGTCCCTGAAACTTTGGCCACTTGAAACCACCCAGGCCGGGGAAAAAATAGCCACCAAAGCCGATGCGCGGCAGTCCACCCGTGTCCGGTCCGCTTACGCCCGTATCCAGACCGTACGCCGAGGCTGGCGTGTTGAGATCGTCCGGCAGCGTGGGCTGGTACAGGCGGTTGTAGCCAGCGCGTGCCTCGTTCACCCAGCGCGCGCCGGGAGTCCAAATCCAGTTGCCGCCTAATACTTGCGCACGAGTGTGAATCGTGGAGAGCCATTTCTGCTGCAGTTCAGGGAAATCCTCAACGTTCCCGGAGTTGTTTCCGAAAAAGTACGTGCCGCTGAAGCTGCTTCGTTGGTTGAGGTGGTAGTCCATTTTGCCGACGAGGTTGTTGACGTGGACCACGTTATTAAATCCGTTCGCAATTCCGATGCCCTGAGTATTGTTCAGGGGGAATCCGCTGCCGTTGCAGGTTACGGTGGCGCCTGAAACCATGCATCCGGAAATGAGCAAGCTCGCTGGGCTGACAATGACGCCGGCATCGGCCGGCGCGAGTTGCAGGTCGGCGATCGCATCCGGGATACTGTCGGCGCAGTCGCCCGCAAATCCGAAGGAGCAATTGGCCCCCGTGGAAGGCACCGCCAAATGCATCATCGACGGGCTGGTGACTCCGCCGAAAGAGTTGCCCACGCTGTAATGCTGGCCTTCGTAAGCGCCGAAGAAAAATGCTTTGTCCTTGATCAGGGCTCCGCCAAAACTGCCGCCGAACTGCTCCAGAGTGCGCGGCAGTTTTCCAGCCGGATCGGCATTGAAATAGTTGCGCGCGTCCAGGGCTCCGTCACGGCCAAATATGAATGCGCTGCCGTGCATGTGGTTGGTGCCGGACTTCAACCCCACATTCACGACTGCCCCCGGCTTCCATCCATATTCGGCGGGGGGATTTTGCTGCAGGTTGAATTCCTGAATCGCGTCGATCGGCAGAATCGTGGCCGAGTCTCCGGCGATGCCGGCTCCGTTCACAATGGCCTGGCCTGAGTAGGGCCCGCTGTTGAACAGGCCCTCGATGTAATACGCGTTGTCTTCGGCGCGCAGGCCGTTGGCGCTGGTGGTGGAAAATCCGCCGCCGGGATACCGGATGACGCCGGGACGCAACTGCAGCAGATTCTCGTAGTTGCGGCCGTTTAGGGGCAGATCGTTGATCTCCTGGTTGCTGAGCGTGCCTCCCAGAGTCGAGGAAGTGGTGTTGAGGAGCGGAATCTCTTCGTTCACCACCACTGTTTCCGAGACCTGGCCAGTCTGCAACGAAAAGTCGGCGCGGACGTCAGTGGCCACTTCGATCACCACGCCAGGCCGCTCGGCGGTCTTGAAGCCCTTGGCTTCAACGTGAATCTTGTAGGTGCCGGGTTGAAGCCCGGCAGCGACGTAACCCCCTGAATCGTCGGTGGTTAGAGTGCGCGAGGCGCCTCGTAGCACGTCGGTGACGACCACGGTGGCACCGCTGACTGCGGCACCGCTTTGGTCGATGACAGTGCCCAGGATGCGTCCGGCGGTGGATTGCGTTGCGGCCGGCATGGCAAGAAGTACCAAGCCACACAAGGCGGCCAGTAACTGAATCGGTACGACATGATACCGGCCGCAAAGTGCGGCGCCACCGCTACGGGATGGCATGAGACTTCCTCCGTTGACTTTGTGGTCCGACAGCCATACCATTTCATGAGAAACAGTGTCAAGGAGAATCCAGAACCCGTTTCCGGGGCCCTTCCTCGCACGCGATGACTCTCAACCCCTCCGCCGAGATTTCCAGAGCCTAGACGGGCCGCACGATGCAGGAATCCATCCTAGTCCTGAGTTGGTGCGTCGCTCAAGTCGCAGCTGTGGTACTATCTTTGCGGTCAGACCACTATACCTAAGTACCACTTCGGGAGCAGCCCATCGCCCTCACGGAACAAACCCGACAGCCAGCCGCCGATATGCGGTATAGTAACCAGACCACGACCAGCCGCCCGGCTGGTTTCGCGCCATTTTGTGCTGGGGGCAATACAGTGTACAAACTGGTTCGCACGTCTCGGCTTTACGAGCAGATCGTTCAGCAGATCGAAGAATCCATTCTCAAAGGCACGCTCAAGGCGGGAGATCAGCTTCCTGCGGAGCGCGAACTGGCAATACGTTTCGGGGTCAGCCGCACCGCGGTGCGCGAGGCCGTGAAAGCGCTGCGCGAAAAAGGTCTGGTGGAAGCCTACTCCGGCCGCGGAACGTTCATCACCGATGGAACGTCGCAGGCAGTGCGGCAGTCTTTTGACTTGATGGTGAAGATCGGCCAGCCGGAAGGCTCGACCGATCTCGCCGAGGTGCGCAGCATTCTGGAGCCGGAGATCGCGGCTCTGGCCGCCGAACGCGCCCAGGAACCGGATCGGGCGACGCTGCGCGAAGCGGTTGCCGTGATGGACCGTTCGCTGAAGGATGCGGACGCCTACATCGAGGCGGATCTGGATTTTCATCTCGCTCTGGCGGAAGCCGCGGCGAATCCGCTGATTCTTTCGCTGATCGATTCCATTGTCGGATTGCTGCGGGAGCAGCGGCTGCGAATCTTCCGGGTGGAAGGCGGTCCGGAACGCGGTCAGGTTCATCACAAGCGGATTCTGGAAGCCATGGAAAAGCGCGACGCAAAAATGGCGCGCGAAGCGATGAAGGCTCACCTGGAACAGGTGCGCGAGGATAGCAAGGCCTCGGTCAGTAAACGCGCTCCCGAAAAGCCGTTGGCGGAGGAGTGAGTTCGCGCGAAATAAGGTTTTCGTAAGGGGAGCAGGTCGTCGGAGGAGTTGCAGGAGTTGGGAGGCAGGAGCGGAATGGCGAAAGTAGGATTCATCGGCCTGGGCGTGATGGGCAGCCAGATGGTCAACCGGCTGCTGAGCAAGGGCCACGCGGTGACGGGCTACAACCGCACCCGCGCCAAGGCGCAGTGGCTGGTGGAAAAAGGTATGCAGTGGGCGGACTCGCCGCGCGCGGTGGCGAGCGCCTGCGACTATACCTTCGCGATGGTGACCAACGCGGCGGCGACCGCAGCCATCACGGAAGGCCCCGATGGGCTGCTGGCGGGCTTGAGCACGGGCAAATTCTTCATCGACATGAGCACGATCGGTCCGGCGGTGAGTCGCGCGCTGGCGGCGAAGGTGCGCGAACGCGGCGCCGACATGGTGGACTCTCCGGTCAGCGGCAGCGTGATCACGCTGCAGGAAGGCAAGTTGTCGGTGATGGTAGGCGGACGGCGCGACACTTTCGACAAAGTGAAACCGCTGCTGCTCGATATTGGACCGAAGGTGACGCACGTCGGCGATAACGGTCTGGCGCTGGCCATGAAAATTGCCGTCAATTTAAGTCTTGCGGTGCAGATGCAGGCGTTTTCCGAAGGCGTATTGCTGGCCGAGAAGAGCGGCATTGCGCGGGAGACAGCGGTGGATGTGCTCACGCACAGCGCGGTGGCGTCGCCCATGATTCAGTATCGCGGACCGTTCGTTTTGCAGCAGCCGGAAGAAGCCTGGTTCGATGTGAACATGATGCAAAAAGACATGCTGCTGGCGTTGGAACTGGGCCGGCAGCTGGACGTTCCGTTGCCGACCACCGCGGTGAGCAACGAACTCCTCACCGCCGCGCGCGCCATGGGTTTTGCGAAATACGATTTTGCCTGCATGTTTGACGTGCTGGCGGCGATGTCCGGAGTGTCAACTCCCGTCACTGCTGGAGGAAAGAAGAAGTGACGACTGCAACCTCCAAGCCGGCGGCCGGCCGCGAGGCTGCGACCGAGACGGAAAAAGAAAAGTGGCTTCGCGTCTACCGCAAACTGGTGAGCATTCGCATATTTGAAGAGCAGGTGAACGAACTCTACACGCGGGCTCTCATGCCAGGACTGGCGCACCTTTACAGCGGCGAAGAAGCCGTGGCAGTGGGCATCTGCGAAACGCTGCGAATCGATGACTACATTACCAGCACACACCGCGGCCACGGACACTGCCTGGCCAAGGGCGCCGCGCCCGATCGCATGTTCGCCGAGTTGCTGGGCAAGGAGGCGGGTTATTGCCGTGGCAAAGGCGGCTCGATGCACATTGCCGATCCCGCGACCGGCAACCTGGGCGCGAATGCGATTGTGGCCGGCAGCGTAGGAATCGCCACCGGCGCGGCGTTCACGGCGAAGTATCTGGGGACCGATCGCGTGGCGGTGTGTTTTTTCGGCGAAGGCGCGCTGGGGCAGGGATCGCTTTACGAAGTGATGAACCTGGCGCAGTTGTGGAAGCTGCCGGTGATCTATGTCTGCGAAAACAATCTCTACAACGAGTACACGCATTACACGGAAACCACGGCGGGAACCATTCTCGGCCGCGCCGCCGCGTTCGGCATTGAAGGGGCGAGCGTCGATGGGCAGGACGTGCGCGCGGTCGATGAAGTTGCGTCGCGGCTGGTGAAGCGGGCACGTGCCGGCGGTGGACCCGGATTCCTGCAATGCGATACCTATCGCTACAGTGGTCATCACGTCGGCGACATCAATCGCGAGTCTTACCGCCCGAAGCAAGAAGAGCAGCAGTGGAAAAGCGAGCGCGATCCGATCCAGTTGCACGGGCACTGGTTGATTGCTCGGGGCCATGCCGATGCCGGCATGTTGGAGGAAATTTCGTCTGAAGTGCGCGCGCAAATGGAAGCGGCTGTAAAGTTCGCCATTGCCGCGCCGTATCCCGGCGTGGAACAAGTCGATCAGGACGTATATGCCTGAGCGCGAGCTCACCTTCGCGCAGGCGGTGCGAGAAGCCCTGGCCGAAGAGATGCGCCACGACTCGCGCGTGTGCATCTTCGGCGAAGATGTGGCCGAGGCCGGGACGCCGTTCAAAGTTTTGTCAGGACTGGTGGAGGAATTCGGAGCGGGGCGAGTGGTGGACACGCCGATTTCCGAAGCGGGTTTCACAGGCGTTGGAGTAGGCGCGGCGATGACTGGCCTGCGTCCCGTGGTCGACATCATGTTCGGCGACTTCATCACGCTGACCATGGACCAGATGGTGAACCAGGCTGCGAAGGCACACTACATGTCCGGCGGACACTGGAAAGTTCCGATGGTGATGCGCACCACGCTGGGCGCGACCCGGCGTTCGGCGGCACAGCATTCGCAGTCGCTGCACGCCTGGTTCAGTCACGTGCCGGGATTGAAAGTTGTGTTGCCTTCGACGCCGTACGACGCGAAGGGCCTGCTGAAGACTGCGATTCGCGACGAGAATCCCGTAGTTTTTTTCGAAGACAAAATGATGTACAAGCTGAAGGGGCCGGTGCCGGAAGAGGACTACACGATTCCGCTGGGCGTGGCCGACGTGAAGCGCACCGGAAACGACATCACCCTGGTCGCGACCAGCAGCATGGTGCAGGTGGCTCTGGCCGCGGCGAATCAATTGGAGAAAGCAGGCATCCGCGCGGAAGTGGTCGACCCGCGCTGTACTTGGCCGCTCGATGAGAAGACGCTGATTGATTCGGCCAAGAAAACTTCGCGGGTGATCGTGCTGGATGAAGGCTACGGCCGCTATGGTGTAGCGTCGGAACTGGCGGCGGTGATCGCCGAGGGCGCGTTCTACGATCTGGATGCTCCGGTGAAACGCATGGGGGCAATGCATGTTCCGATTCCATTCTCTCCGCCGCTGGAAGACGTGACGGTGCCGACCGAGCAAACCGTATTCGAAGCTGCGAAGGCAATGTGCAGTCGGTCTTAGCGAGAAGCTAGAGGCTAAGAGCTTAAGAGCTGGAGGTTTTCTAATGGGGCTCAAAACGCACGGAACGATGGCGGTTGACTGGGAGAATCGCATCGACTTCGATCGTCTTCGCCGCGAACGTTTGCAGAAAGCGAAAGACCTGCTCGCCAAGTCGGAGATGGGAGCGCTGCTCTGCTTCGACATGAACAACGTGCGCTACCTGACCTCGACGCACATCGGCACATGGGCGCAGGACAAGGCCAATCGCTTCACGCTGCTGCCGCAGAATGACGAGCCCATCCTGTGGGATTTCGGATCGGCCGCCAAACATCATCAGCTGAATTGCCCCTGGCTGGATGGCCGCTCGCGGCCCGGGATTTCGATGCTGCGGGGCGCGATGACGCCGGAGATGGGACGCGCTGAAGACGTTGCGAAGAAGATTCGCATTGAACTCGAAATGCGCGGATTGCATAAAGAACCAGTAGGCATCGACATCATCGAACTGCCAGTGCTGTTTGCCTTGCAGCGCGAGGGCATCAAAGTGGTGGATGGACAGCAGCTTATGTCCGAAGCCCGTGTGATCAAGACGCAGGATGAAATCTCTCTGCTCAATACCTCGGCCATGATGGTCGATGCGGCTTATGACGAGCTTTATCGCGCCATGAAGCCCGGCCTGCGCGAGAACGAAGCGGTCGGCCTGGTCAGCAAAGTGCTCTACGATCTTGGGTCAGAGTATGTCGAAGCGGTGAACGCGATTTCCGGCGAGCGCTGCAATCCGCATCCGCATGTATTTTCCGATCGCGTGCTGCGGCCGGGCGATCCCGTCTATTACGACATTCTGCATTCCTACATGGGATATCGCACCTGCTACTACCGCTGCTTCACGGTGGGCTACGCATCGCACGCGATGGTGGACGCCTACAAACGTTGCCGCGAATATCTCGATGCGGCAATCGAACTGGTGCGCCCCGGCCGCACCACCGCCGAGATCGCCGCGGTGTGGCCGAAGGCGGAAGAATTCGGTTTCCCCAACGAAGAAGCCAGTTTCGCCCTGCAATATGGCCACGGAATCGGACTCGCGATCTGGGAGAAGCCGGTGATCAGCCGCCTGGTTTCGTTCGAACATCCGGTCGAGATAAAACCCGGCATGGTGTTTGCTCTGGAAACTTTCTGGCCTTCCACCGATGGCTGGAGCGCGGCGCGCATCGAAGAAGAAATCGTAGTGACGCCCACGGGGCACGAGGTGATCACGCGCTTCCCGGCAGAAGAGCTCCTTGTTGCCGGCGCTCACTATTTCACCGTGAACGGCCCGCTGCCCACCGTGCGCGAAACCGAGGCTCCCGCCAGCGAGCGCGTGATCGAGATGATCGAGGCCAGCGCCAAGACCGAGCGCGTAGGAGTCACGGACTGAAGGCCGCGCGGCCTCCCCCAACCACCATGGCTTTCAGCGTTGTGATGCCCGCCCTCGAGATGGCGCAGGAAACCGGCAAGCTCCTGGCCTGGCGCAAGCAGGAAGGTGACCGCGTCACCAAAGGCGAGCCGCTCCTCGAAATCGAAACCGACAAAGCCGTGGTGGAAGTAGAAGCTCCAGCGGACGGGATCCTCGCTGGAATCACAGCATCGGCTGGAACCGACATTCCCGTGGGGCAAACGATCGCGTGGATCGTAGAGCCTGGAGAAAAGCCGCCAGCGGAAGAACCGTTCGCCTCGACTCCCAGCGCGCGCGCGGTATCGCAAAGCAAGAGCGAGCCAGTCGGCGCGGTTGTCACCGCGCCGACACAGGAAGCCGCGCCGGGCGCGAAAATTTCTCCCAAAGCTCGCCGCCTCGCCAAGGAATTGGTCGTGGAAGTTTCAAGCTTGCGGGGATCGGGGCCAGGCGGGGAGATTCTCGCCTCCGACGTGCAAGCAGCCGCAGCCGCGCGTCCGTCGAGCGTCGCTGCCCCGAAACCTGCTCCGAAATATGACCGCACGATTACCGACGAGGAACCAACCCTCTGACCGGCGTTATGGCGATGCCGAAGGGAGTAGTGCCGGCAGGAAACGGCGACCCAGCCACCGGCGTGAGCCCTCCACTTTTCGCGATGGTATAGGCGGAAATGTTGTTGGACTGGGAGTTGGTCATATAGGCGAACCTGCCCGTATGGTCGATGACTACGTCCGAGGGATAGCCGCCTGCGGGAAACGGCGACCCAGCGATGGGCGTGATTGCCCCGCTGATTGCGTTGATGGCAAAAACGGAAATATTGTTGCCGCCGACGTTGCCGACGTAGAGGAACTTGCCCGCGGGATCGACTGTCACGGGATAAGGCGCGCCGTCGGGATCTTGAAAGGGCGACCCCTGTATCGCACGGAGTGCGCCGCTGGCCGGATCGATGGAAAAGATGGAAATTGTGCCGCTGTTCACGTTGGTCACATAGGCGAACCTGCCGGCAGGGTCGAAGGCCATGTTCTCGATACCTGCGGGGGTCGCGCCGCCGGTCGGAAACGGCGATCCCTCCACCTGGATGAGCGCGCCGCTGGCCGGGTTGATCGCATAGGCGGAAACATCGTCCGACAAACTGTTGGGCGCATAGATGAACTTGCCGGTGGGATCGATAGCGATCCCTTCAGGCTGACTCGCCGTCCCGAAAGACCCCGAGATCGACGTCAGGTTGCCGCTGGTGGGGTTGATGGTGTAACCGGAAACCACGTCGGTAAATACGCCGGGCGTATAGAGGAACTGGCCGGTAGGATTGATCGCCAGGCCATAGGGCTGCCCCTGGCTGTTGAAAAACGGCGAATCCTCCACCGTGGTCAGCACGCCCGTGGCGGGATTGATGGCATAGGTGGAAATATACCCCTGGTAGTAGGGCCAGGTTTGGTTGGCCACGTAAGCAAACTTGCCG
The DNA here is from genome assembly GCA_963719575.1 of uncultured Acidobacteriaceae bacterium. GTDB lineage: Bacteria > Acidobacteriota > Terriglobia > Terriglobales > Acidobacteriaceae > Sulfotelmatobacter. The sequence goes on along the minus strand of CAVRCN010000007.1, from coordinate 22,695 downwards.
TTGGGAGCGATCGCCACGGCGTCGGGATAGATGCCCGCCGGAAACGGCGATCCCGGCACTTGCACGAGCGCGCCGCTGTCCGCGTCGATGGCATAGACGGAAACATTCTGGGAAATCTGGTTGGCAACGATCACGAACTCGGGTTGGGGGATGTTGAGCTGATTTTGCGCGCGCGCCAGGTTGCCGGAGAACACGAGCAACAAAGTGGCCAATAACGACGCGGCAAGGGCCGCGCGTCTCTTCAGATTAGGCATCAAGAGGTAGGGCATCAAGTTCCTCCTCGGAACGGTTTGTCAGGATCGCGAAACTTAGGATTGGGGCCCTCTAACGTCTCCATAGACGATCTGATCTCGTCCTCATCAGTTTCGTGTCGACAAGGTAAGCCTTCCCCCGGACCAAACGAAGAACTCGAAACGAAGAACTCGAGCTGCCCGCAGAGTGTCCTTCGCGCGGCCTTCGCGAGCAAGTGACCGAAGTTCCCGAATCGGGATCGCAGCCATAAGTCCACGGCAGTATCGAGGCCACACAAAGGTCGTCGGACGCGCGAGCCCAAGGGCAGCGCTTATGCGGAGAAGGTCTGACCGTCGCCATCAATCATTCGGCTTCCCGGCTGGGAGTGCATGGCCTTTGGTTCTCCGCTGGTCATCTTGCGAATGCCGGGCGGCACTGCCAAGCTCCAGGCGGGCGTGCTTCATGAAGATTCTTCTGGTGGAAGACTCATCTATCGACCGGCACAAGGTCGGCGGATACTTGACCGACTGGGGGCTTGACCATGTCGCGGTCGGCAGCGGCACAGAAGCGGTCAAGTTGCTGGAGTCCGCCGAGCCGCCGACGATGGCGCTGCTCGATTGGCTTTTACCCGGCCTGGACGGAATCGATATCTGCCGCCGCATCCGCAAGCTCGGCAATGGAAGTTACATTTACACCGTGATGCTCACTTCCAAGAACCGGAAGCAGGATCTGCTGTTGGCCATGGAAGCCGGAGCGGACGACTATCTCTCGAAACCTGTTGATCCCTCCGAGTTACGAGCCCGCGTGATGGCGGGGAAGCGCATCCTGGAACTGCAGCAGTCCTTGCGATTCGCGGCCACGCACGATTTTCTTACCGGCCTGCTGAACCGTTCGGAAATACTGGCGGCTCTGCAGCGAGAATTCTCCCGCAGCGGGCGCGAGGGTAAGTCGGCCACCGTCATTCTGGCCGACATCGATCATTTCAAGCGCGTGAACGACAGCCTTGGCCATGCCGCCGGAGACGAAGTGCTGAAGGAAGTAGCCCGGCGGATGAAGTGCGATCTGCGACCCTACGATGTTGTGGGCCGTTACGGCGGCGAAGAATTCCTGATCATCCTGCCCGGCTGCGATCTACCGAACGGGGTGCGGCGCGCGGAACAGATTCGCAACCAGATCGCGAATGAGCCCGTCCACACGCCTTCCGGACCAGTATCCGCCACCGTCAGCATGGGTGTTACCGTGACGACTTTCAGCCCCGATCTCACCGGCGCCGATATTCTTCAGCAGGCCGACATCAGTCTCTACAAGGCCAAGAACAACGGAAGAAACCGTACCGAGGTCTTCTCCACAGCGGCCGGACACAGCAGCAGCAGATAGCCAGACAGCGTTCGGCGTCGTCTCGTCCAAATTCCTGTGCGGCGCCGTAACAGATTACTGTCCCAACAGTCGTCCCTTTTGCTGCTGCTCCATCAGCCTTCCGTTATCTGTGTGCGACACCGCATTCGGGCGTAGCCTCCGAACAGCCATGACATCCATGAACTCTCCTCAGCCGCAGGACCGGCGGCAGGAACGGCGGGACGTTCGCTACCCTCTGCACATGCCGGTCGTACTCAAGATGGCCCACAAGGAAATGCAAGCCCGTTCGGAGAACATCAGTCTGCGAGGCATTTTGCTTTCCAGCGCTTTCCCGATTCCGCAGGGCGCCACGGTGGAGGTGGCGGTTGGGGTTGCGAACCTTCCCGACCATGGCGTGCAACTTAATGCGCGCGGCAAGGTTCTTCGCGTGCAGCCGGAAACTTCCGGAGATTTCGCCGTGGCAATTGCATTTGAGCGTCCCTTCGAGCTTGGCCTTCAGGCTTCTGAGTCAGGCCAGGCTCGGGGAAAGACTGCTCGACTCCCTCGAATGAAAAATAGAGTTGTCACCGGTAGAGGACTGACTCTCGCGTTGGCGTGGCATACGGAGACGTAGTCGCACAAACCTGCCAGAGCGGGCTATGCCCGAGCCTTGCCCCGGAACTCGCCCCGAACCCGAAGTTACCCCCGTAATGTGCCTCCGCGGTGCTTTGCGTGGCAATGTGGAAGTAGTGGACAAGCGCAACGACTTCATCGATTGGAACGAGGGGCGCGACGGTTTCGTCCCGGGCTCGAAGCCTGCCAGCAAGGTCAAGGAGCGGCAATTCCTCCTGCGCATTCGCACGGAAGAGCTCCTCGGAAGCCTGCTTGCATCCGCCGGGACCATTTGGGCCACCTACGTTGCCACCAACGATTACGCCAGTCTCTGGCACACGCAGATCATGCCTCCCGGTCCGGTCGAGGTGTGTGCATTGGGGATTCTGGTCTGGCTCCATGCCAAATGGCGACGCTCCATGAAGATCGGTTAAGTCAAGATCGGTCAAGTGAAGATCGGTTAACGAAGCTCCTTCAACCAGCTCTCCGAAAACTCCCATTGTTTGAGTTCCCGTGAGTCTGCTTCTTCAAAGGAGAAGCAGGCAACGCCCTAACCGTCGGGAACCAGAGCGTTATCCTTGAACCCTGATCTTCAACCGGCGATGCATATTCCACAGTGATTTGGGTTTAGATTAATCTTTCGATGGCTCAGCGAAATCGTTAACCGCCCTGCTCGAATTTGAGATGATGTTTCGGAGAACATTTCAAGACATGCGTTACGCCTTGCGTCAGTTGCTCAAGTCGCCTGGATTCACGCTGACCGCGGTTCTGACGCTGGCCTTCGGCATCGGCGCCACCACCGCGATATTCTCCATCGTTGAGGGAGTGCTGCTGCGGCCGTTGCCGTTTCCCGATCAGGCCCGGCTGGTCACGCTGGGCGACATTCTGGAGGGCGTGAAATACGGCGCCGATGCGCCCGGCGTCACCGCGCCCGGCATTCGTATTTATATGCGCGACACCCGCGCCTTCTCCAGCCTGGGCGGTTACCAGTCGACCACGTATGAGCTCTCCACTTATGGAGTCTCCGGCGTGGGCGAACCGGCAGAGATCAATGCTGCGCGGCTCACGGCAAGCATGTTTCCCGTGCTCGGGGTCTCGCCCTTGATGGGCCGCGGCTTTACCCAGCAGGAAGATGACCAGAGTGAGCAGGTCGCTCTGCTGAGCTACCAGACCTGGCGCAGCCGCTTCCATGGCGACGCCCAAATTCTGGGGAAGAAAATTCTTCTCGACCGCAAGCCCTACGAGATTATCGGAGTCATGCCGCGCGAATTCGAATTTCCTCTGGTGCCCGGCCAGTTGAACCGCAGCGAGCTCTGGGTGCCCATGAGCTTCACCCAGGCTGAACTGGTGCAGGGCGCGGGAAACTGGGGCTACAACATGATCGGGAGGCTGAAGCCCGGCCTGACTCCGGCACAGGCTCAGGAGGATGCCGGCAACGCGGCGCGGGAGATCATGCGCAACTTTCCGCCGGCACTCTCCAGCCGTCGCATTCATCCCGCAGTGCAGCCGCTCGATGAGACCACTGTGGCGCAAGCTCGGCCACTGGTCCGCACGCTCTTCTTTGCCGTCACGGTGGTTCTATTTATTGGCTGCGCCAATCTTGCCGGGCTGTTGCTGGTTCGCGTCATCCGTCGCCGCCGCGAAATCTCCGTGCGCCTCGCGCTCGGCGCCAGCGGTGCGGCCATTCTTCGCCAATCCCTCGTCGAGGCCCTGCTGCTCAGCATCTCCGGCGGAGTGGTCGGGCTGGCATTGGCATCGGTTGCCCTCCGCGTAGGCGTGAGTTTTCTTCCGGAGACGCTGCCCCGCGTGAGCTCCATCACCCTTAACTGGCAGGTCGTGGCTTTCGAGTTGACATTGGCTGTGCTCACGGGCCTGCTCTGCGGACTGATTCCCGCATTCGCCGCCGCGCACACCGGAGTGAATGAAGCACTGAAGGAAGGTGGGCGCACCGGCACCGCCGGCGGCGGCCATGCAAGGTTGCGCTCGGCCCTGGTGGTTGCGGAACTGGCAGTCGCTCTGGTGCTGCTTACTGCCGCGGGGTTGCTATTGCGCAGCTTCGAAAAGATGCGTTCCGTTGGCCTCGGCTTCCCCACCGATCACACGCTGACCGCCGCGTATAACCTGCCGCGGCAGCAATACTCCACCCAGCCCGCCATCGACGGGTTCAACTTAACCTTGCGCACAAAGCTGGAGCAGTTGCCGGGCGTGCAGGCGGTCGGTGTCACCAGCATGCTGCCCGCGGCTGACGTTGAGTTTCTGGGTACATTCACTCCCGAGGGCTACGTTCCCCCTAAGGGAGCGGGTTTGAATCTGGCATGGATCCCGCAGGTCATGGGCAACTACTTCCAGGCGCAGGGCATTCCGATTCTCCGCGGCCGTGACTTTACTCCGGATGACCGCGAAGGCGCTCCGCTGGTCGTCATCGTCAACCGCACTCTGGCTGAGCACTACTGGCCGGGACAGGATCCCATCGGCAAGCGCCTGCACCGCGGCCCCAAAGAAGCAGATTTACCGTGGCTAACGATTGTGGGAGAAATCGGTGAGGTCAAAGATCTTGCGGCCGATGTGCCCACCGAAGAGCAAATCTATATCCCCACGAGCCAGACCAAAGCCGATGCCGGATCGTTTGCGCCTCCCGGCATGCTTACTGGCCGGGGCGGTTCCATCGTGGTGCGCGGCCAACTGCCGCCCGAGGAAATGGCGAACTCTCTGCTCGCCGTCGTCCACTCGCTCGACCCACAACTTCCGCTCACGCAAGTGGAATCCATGGACCGAGTGGTCTCGGAAGGCCAGGCGCCGCGCCGCTTCAACACCGCGCTGATCTCCGCCTTCGCTGGTGCAGCCATTCTGTTGGCTCTGCTCGGCGTCTACAGTGTCATCGCCTTTTCCACCGCATTGCGCACGCAGGAAATGGCCATCCGCCTGGCGCTCGGTTCGCAGCGTTCCAGCATCCTGCGGATGATTCTCGTTTCCGGCGCGAAACTCGGCCTGGCTGGCTGCGCAATCGGCGCCATCGTTGCCGTCTTTGCCACACGCCTGCTGCGCTCGCTCCTCTTTCAGGTGGATGCGTTGGACCCGATCGTGCTTGTGCTCGCCATCGTGTCGATTCTCTTCCTCGCACTCGCAGCATCCGTCATTCCCGCACGCCGCGCTGCTTCCGTGGAGCCCATGGAAGCGCTGCGAACGGAGTAGCCCGCATTCCTGCATTTTCGCGAGTGGTCACTCCGGAAGCACGTCGGCGAAGACAAACCCGTCGCGCTCGACCACTTCTCCCGCCCGCACCGCGATGGGGCGAGAAAACACCGGCGACTCATACACAAACGTGTGAAATTCTCCCTTCTCGCCGCAGGGATCGATCCCGGCGGGTAGAGCTTCGAGCAAACGCAAATCGTAGTCCTGGCCCGCAAACGACTTCGCAAGCTTCGAAGGGTCGACGCAGGTAATCTTCGCCTTCACGCCGGCCGCGATCATTTCGCGAGAAAGTTCTTGCGTAGGAATTTGCCAGACCGGAAAGAGCGGCTCGAGCCCGCTGCCCTGCAATTGCCGAATCCGGTAATCGCGAACATCCTGCAGAAAAAGGTCGCCGAAGGCCACCGCTGTGATTCCCTCAGCCGTTGCCCGCTGGCACGCGGCGCGCATGCGATCTTCATATTCCAGGTTGGAGCAAGGCCAGGGCAGTTCCACAGCCCAGAGCGGAATCCCGGTTCGCTCAGCCTGCACTTCCACCAACGTGCGCCGCACCGCATGCATTGCGACGCGGTTCGCATTGGAGTTAAAGGTAGTGAGCAGAGCGGCTATCTGGATGTTCGGCTGTTGCCGGAGAAGGTGCAGCGTCCAGGCGCTGTCTTTGCCGCTGCTCCACGATAGGATGATCTTGGTCACGCTCGACTCATGGTGACTACGAGGCCTTGTGAGGGTTGAGAATAGCAAATGCGCGCTGCCGGCAGAAGTAACCGCGCTCGGTATTTTCCGCGCCATCCCACGCGCGTTAGTTTGGCTTCGCCGCGGGCCGCGCCGGGCTGCCATCAGCTTTGACGTAGTGCGCGTACCAACTCAGGTTGCGTTCGAGACGGTCTTTGATGTGGGAGGGCGTTTTGAAACCGTGGTACTCGCCGGGATACACCACCAGTTCGGTTTCGCGGCCCAGACTTTTCAAAGCCTGGTACATCTGTTCACCGCCGAGGATGGGGACATTCCAGTCGATGTCGCCGCCCATGAATAGAGTCGGCGTGGTGATGTTTGCGACTCTGTAATAGGGCGAGACTTTGTCCCAGACGGCGCGGTTCTCCCACGGGTGCCCGAGTTCCACGTCGTAGTCGAGGATGTACTGGTCATGGCCGTAGAGCGCCGCCAGAAACGCCGTGCCTGCGCCTGAAATGGCCGCCTTGAAGCGCGTGGTCTGCGTAATGATGAAGTCGGTGGAAATGCCGCCGTAGGACCAGCCGCCAACACCTAACTTGTCCGGATCGGCGACGCCCTGCGCGATGGCGTAATCGACCATGGCCATGTCGTCCTGATAGTCCTTGTTTCCCCAATCGGCGAAGATGGCCTTGCAAAAATCCTGGCCGTAGCCGGATGAGCCGCGCGGATTCGGCTCCAGCACAACGTACCCGTTGGCTGCGAAGAGCTGCGAGAAATGGTTGAAGTCGCCGTAGTAGGAGCCCACAGGCCCGCCGTGAGGGTGCAGCAGCGTGGGATATTTTTTCCCGGCGACATAATCCAACGGCTTGAACAGATAGCCGGCGACTACGGTGCCGTCTTTGCTCTTGAACTTGACGTACTCCGGAGTCACGATTCTGATCTTCGCCAGGAACGCATCGTTTACGTGCGTGATGCGAGTCAACGGCGCACCGGACGCGGGCATGGAGAAGATTTCGCCGGGCCGGTCCATGCTCGCGATCTGCGCGGCCAAGTCGCCCGACTTGGCGATGGTGTAGCCGGAGACCACAACGTGCCCTGAGATGGCTCGCGTGATCTCCCCGCCGGTAGCCGGAACGCGAAAGAGGTTTTGAGCTCCGTCATCGTCGGCGATGAAATATACGAACTTGCCGTCGGGGGAGAAACGCGGCGAGCGCGACATGCGGTCGAAGGCCCGCGTGAGCACTTTGGCCTCGCCTCCCTCAGCTGGTGAAACGGCGATGTGGTGGGTGGCGTAGACCAGCAGCTTGGGTTCAAGTTGGGTGATGTAGGCGATCCATTTGCCGTCGGGCGACCAGGCGGGCGCGGCGTCGGCGCCGGGGTTTGTCGTGACTTGCGTCAGGTGGGCGCCCTTGTCGGTGTTGTCGGCGGCGACCACCCAAATGTTCGTGTCGTAGGTGCGGTCGGGATCGGGCGCCGAGCGGTTGCTGCGGAACGCCAGCAGCTTGCCGTCAGGAGACCAGGCTGGTTCGTTGTCGTCGAAGTCACCGGAAGTAATCTGCACGGCCGCCTTGGTGGCCACATCGAAGATGTACAAATGCGTGCGGCGCCGATCGAGGTATCCCACGGTGTCAGTCTTGAAGCGATAGCGGTCGACTACGAAGGGAGGCGGTGTTTTCGGTTTCTTCGGCTTCGCGTCTTTGTCTTTATTGTCGTTGTCGCTGCTGCCGGGCTTGTCCTTGTCTTTGTCTTTCTTCCGGGCCTCCTCTAATTCTTCCGGCGAGGGATCGCGCAGCACAAGGACGAGTCGCTTGCTGTCAGAGGACCACGCAAAATCGTCCACATCTTGAATCGCATCGGTTAGCTTCTGCGCCTCGCCGCCCATGCGGTTGAGCAGCCACACCTGCGTCTTGCCTTCGTTGCGCTTGGAGAGAAACGCCAGATATTTTCCGTCCGGACTCCAGCGTGGATGCGAAGAGGAGACGTTTTCCGCGGTCATGACGATGGCATTGCCTCCGCCAGCCGGCGTCATCCAGACGCGGGTCTCGTTTTTGTCCTCCTTTAACTTGGCGGTCGCGACCGTGTAGGCCACCCACTTGCCATCGTCAGTGATTTGGGGATCGCGCACGTCGTGGATTTCAAAGACATCGTCCACGGTGATCGCCCGCGGCGCCGGTGAGGCGGATGGAGGAACTTGAGCCACGACGCTTGGCACGAACAAACTGGGAGTACAGAGCAAAGCACAAAGCGGCAATGCAAGGGAGCAAAGTTTCATGTCGGTTGCTTTCCTATACAAGTTCCTGGTGATCGCTGCGGAGGGCCTACGCGGAACCGTAAGAGCACCGCTTCCTCGTGTCATCCCCTATACCACATTCGCGTTCTATCGTCCCGATTGTTGCTGCGAGATTGAGCCGCCGGGGAAGAACGTTCCCTGGGGGCGCACTACCTGACCAACGGGTGGCTGTTTGTCCGCGGGTGCGGGTTCGTGTGCGAGGTACTGATAGTTCAAAATTGCGTTGAACACCAGAGCGTAAGTTCCGACGGTTTCGCCGCGATAGACGGGGTTGTTCGCGAACAACAGCACGTTTCCCTGGCCCAGGTGCGCATTCACCACGACAGCATGTTCAGCGATCGACGAAGGTTTGTCGAGCAGGCCATCGAGCAAAAGGGTTTTGGCATCGGTGAAGCGCAAGATGACATCGGGCCGATTCTGAACCGGAATCACCTGCGGGTTGTTGCGGGTTTGTTCTTCATCTAGAGGCTTCGGCTCCCAGGGCTGCTGCTTGACGAGCGGCTCGGGCTCGGTGATCTTTCTTCCCAGTGGCTCGTCGCTGTCGTCGACGCTGCCGCGGCCGGTTGCCCGCTTCGCGTAGGGGTCCAGGGGATCCGTCAAAGGGTCCATCAGAACGCGGTTTCCGGTGCGGCCGAGTGTATTGCTGACATTGAAGGCCATGCCGCTGGCGCTGATGACGGGAACTCCGGGACCGTAGCCGAACGCGACCGGATTGTCGCGAGCGACGAAAATGGTCTTGAGCACCGTGCCGACGACACGCGCCTCGTCATGGGGAGCGACGCTGACTCCGGGTGCAAGACCCGTGTCGATGGCGAATTGAGCGGTATCTTCGCAGGTGATGAGGAGGCCGCCTTGTTCGACAAACTGCTTGAGATGAGCGAGGCCTTCGTATCCCAGTCCGGGGCGAATGTCAGGGGTGCTGTCGATCGCGCCGAGGTTGGGGGTCACCTCGGATTTCTGCCACGGCATCGGATTATGCCACAGAGGAATGCCGTTAATAATTTCGAGCGCGGACGAATGGCCTACGGGAGCAAAGACGATGACGTCGTACTTTGCCCGCAGGTCCGGCTGGTTGGCTACGGTCTGCGTGCTGATGTAATCGAAGGGAACACCGGCGGTGTCGAACGCATAACGCCACCAGCCTTCAGTCTGTGTGCCGAGCCAGGTGTGCATGAAAGCAATGCGCGGGGCGGTAACCGCGTGGACAGGCACGGACGGCGCTGCGCCGAGCCGCGATGCATCGAGAGACAAATCGTGCAGAACTTTGGCGATGTCATTTTCGAGAGAGCCGGTGATGAGCAGCGAACCGGCCGCAAAATGTTTGCCGTCGGCATCGAAAGGCTGTTCCGCAACCTGGATGGTTGCGTTCTTGAGTCGATAGACCAGGGGCAAGAGCGAAGCCTGGCTGGTGTTGGCCACGGCAAGCACCGGCCCGGAGCCGGAGAGATTGCCGGCGAGTGTCGCCGGATCATCCAGGGGAGTCATCTTCGCCTTGAGGATCGCGGGATCGAGGACGCGGACAACCTTCAGATTGAAGAGGTGAGGGAAAGACCATCCGGTGTCGTCGTAGGGATGCTTCTGCGGATCGCCTGCGGCCCAGAACTGCCGGTCGAGCAAGGCATCGGCGACGCGGGAATAGGGTTGATCCATGCGCACCACGATGCTGCCCGCGGGGAAGGTTTCCTGCTTCGGCTTGTCTCCGCGCTTTTCCGCGGGGATGGTGGAAGTGATCGCTTCGGATAGCTTTTCGATCTCCACGTGCTGACGCTTCAATACCTTGAGTAACTCGATCTGGCGATTCGTGTCCGCCGCTTCCGCAGGAATCACATAGGCGGCCGGTCCCTCGAGCGATGGCTTTTCGACAGCGCGCTTACTCTTGGCGTAGTAGTTCTCGAGAAAATGGTGGGTGTTATGCGAGAAGTAAGAGAGAGTCGAGAGCAGCGCGCTTTCTTCGTAGTTGTTGTTATCGCGCTGGGACCAGTTCACCACGGGCAACGGCGGATTCTGACGGTACCAGGTGCGCGAGTAATCTTCCGGCTGGAGGATGCGCTTTTCGGTATCGGCGCCGCCGTTGCCGAAGGTTTCATAGAGGCGGCTGATCCCATTGTGCATGCCGGCCAAGAACATCAGGTAGCCGGGACTCCAGGTATCGAAGTCACCATGCGTGAAGACTCCGGGCATGCCGAAGCTCTGCATCTGGGCGACGTTGTTCCAGCCCAGTTCCGCCCACTCGTCGGCGAGTGTGGGATCGACCCATGCGTTGTATGGTCCATCGCCCACGGTATTGTCGTAAAGAAAGGGAACCGACTCGTGCAGGTCGTGCAACACCTGCGCGTGCCAGCCAAGATAAGTGTCGAGGACGTTCCGAGTCAGATCCAGGGTCATGGCCATAGCGTCGCGGTTGTTGTCGTGCGCGACGTAATGGCCCCAGTAAAGAAGGCGCGGCCAGTCCTGGCCAGGATGAGCCTTGTGCCACTTATAAATGTCGACCATGCGGTCGCGGCCGTCCACTTCGACCACGGGAGTGATCAGCACGATCATGTGCGAGCGGATGTACTTGATGTAAGGCGCGTCGTCAACGGCCAGGCGATAGGCGAGTTCCATCAGCGCCGTGGGCGCTCCCGTCTCGGGGGAGTGAATGGTGCCGGTAATGTAATAGACGGGCCAGGATTGTTCGATGATCTGGCGAGCTTTGGCGTCATCGAAGCCGATCTTGCGGGGGTCCGCAAGCTGCGCCAGCCGCGCGTCATTCTCCTTTGCGCCGGCAAGGAGCTTGGGGTCGGCGATCGCGGCCGCGATCATCTCTCGTCCTTCCTCGGAGTGGCCGATGGTGAAGACCTTCACCCGCGGACTGTTTGCCTCCAGCAGGCGGAAATATTTGTACACATCCTCGGCGTAGGGGAGCATGTCGGGCGCGCCCGCGACGTCGCCCAGCACCTTGGCCGGTGTGGGCACGGTTTTCGAGGCGGGAAGGTAATTCACCAGCGGCGAAGTGAAGGAGGGGTCCGTGGTGTATTTGAGAATCTGATCGGTGTATTGCCGATCGACGGGCTGGCCGGGATCGCGGTCGAAAGTTGAGTTCAATTCCTGGGAAAGCAGAGCGGTGGCGGACCACAGGACGGAGCAGAGGGCGAGCGAGCCCAGTTTGGAAGGAGTCATTTTGCCTCGTTCTCGATTTACTTTCGGGGTCCAAGTTTCACACAAAACGGCTGTCGTGGGAAGAAAGAGTCTCGCCTAAAAAAGAACTGGCGCAGAGGGCTGCGGAAAATTGAGCTACTCAGGTCTGCCGCTACCAACGAGGTGCGGGTCCCATCCTGCTCTCTCCGCAGCGGCGTTATAGGTTGACTCGAAAAATGACAGCAGATCGCCATCAGGGTCTTCCGATTTGCGCAGATCGTCGTAATCCAAGAGGAACTCACCCATGGTTGGCTCCCATCGCGCGCCGGCCGGGCAGACCTTTGCGTGTTCGATTTCCTTGGGCTGCGGGTAGGTGAAGGAATAGAACGCGGGTTTTGGATAAGCAGCACTGCCCGACCACCATCCCATCTCAATGAGCTCCTCGTTCATGGCGTTACGTCGGATGTAGTCGGCTTTCTCGCCGGGTAAAGCGGGCTTGCCGTTGTAGCGCACGTCGCGGATGTCCAGCGTTCCCCACATCAGGCCAATGGGCTGCGTCTTCCCCTTGAAGCGTCCGCGGAAAATCTGCATCACGCGCTGCGTACTCAGCAGGATTCGCCACCAGGCATTGACCAGTGCCGCATCGTAAGGACGAGGCAGTGTGTCCCGGTCAAATGGAATGGCGTTGGGCACTTCCTGCGGCTTCAAGTTGATGGAAGCCTTGATGCCGGCTTTGCTGAGGATGTCGAAGATCTGCTCCACAAATTTGGCGACCGACATAGGCGCCAAGCCGCAGTGACCCGAAAATCCCCAACTGGTTGCGCACCCCACCTGGTGAGAGATCAGATCAACGGTGACTTCATAAGCGCCCCCGGAATAGGGGATCGGTCCCGTTGTTAATCCTCGGCTGCTGAGCCAGAGAGGCACCTCGGCCCACTGCGGTTCAAACGGCTCTTTCAGCTTCAACTTGCCCACAGCCTGTAAAGCCATATGCAGAAGATGCTGGGTGGCCGCGAATTCGGGATAGGAAAGTCGCGGCCAGGGCTCGTAAGAGATGGCCGGCGGAAATGACATGGCGGTGTCCTCGTCTCAAGCGCGGAGGAGCAAGTCGCGCCCGCTCCAAAGCGCACATGATGTTCGATGGGCGCAAGGTTCAAGATCAAGACGAATTGTATAATTTTTGGGGCTGCAGGCGCTGTTACAGGAGCGTTTCAAGCTGGCGCTCCATTCGCGAGACCAAAGAACTTGCCGTATATTCGCTGGTGATCGCAAAGGACGGTCCCAGGCTTCAGGAAACGGGCGCCCATTCGCAATTATGAGAGGATCGTGAAAGTCATGGCACAACGCATTTCGCGCAAACTCGATTTCAGCAGAAAGCTGTTGCTCGGCATGGCCGCAATCGCCGCGATCACGGCGCCGGTCTTTTTCGGGCTGGTGCACATCACGCGGGCCGCCGCTCAATCCACGACGGAAAGTGCGACAAACATTGCGGATACCTGGCAGGGCACGCTGCACGCGGGCCAGGACCTGCGAACTGTGGTCAAGATCTCAAAGGCGGAGGGCGGCGGATACAAGGCGGTTTTCTACAGCATCGACCAGGGTGGATCTCCCATTCCAGTAACGAAAATTACGCTGGAGGGCGCGACTGTGAAGATGTCGCTCACGGCGATCGGCGGAACGTATGAAGGCAAGTTGAGTGCGGACGGCAAGACGATCACGGGGAATTGGGGCCAAGGGGGCAACCCTCTGCCGCTAAACCTGGCGCGTGCAACGCCCGAAACGGAGTGGACCATCCCTGCGCCGCCGCCGAAACTGCCGCCGATGGACGCGAATGCTTCCCCCAGCTTCGAGGTCGCGACGATCAAGCCGAGTAAACCGGACGATCAGCGGAAAGCGTTCCTCGTTAGAGGGCGTCGTTTCCAGACCATCAACGTCTCGCTGAGCGAGATGATCTCGTTTGCCTACGGCGTCCATTCCAAGCAAGTCATCGGCGCCCCGTCTTGGGCCGCGACGGACAAATTCGATGTGGACGCGCAGCCCGATGGGGAAGGTGCGCCCAGCGACAAGCAATGGAAAGGCATGTTGCAGAAGCTGATCGTCGAGCGCTTCAAACTCACTTTTCACCGCGACAAGAAGGAGCTTTCGGTCTATGTGCTGTCCGTCGCGAAGACCGGGCAAAAGTTGACCAAGAGTGAAGGGGATCCCAAGGGGCTTCCGGGGCTATTTTTCCATGGGCTGGGTGATTTGCATGTCACGAATGCAAATATGGCTGACTTCGCCGGCCTGATGCAGGAGGCCGTGCTCGATCGCCCGGTCCTCGACCAGACCGGACTAACCGGAAGGTTCGATTTCTCCCTCAAGTGGACGCCCGACGATTCGCAGTTCGGGGGCATGGGAGCCAAGATTCCTCCGCCAACCGACAGCGCGACCGCGCCACCGGCTCTGTATACCGCCATCCAGGAGCAGATCGGCCTTAAGCTGGAAGCCACCAAGTCACCCGCCGAAGTTCTCGTCATCGACCACGTCGAGAAGCCTTCGGAAAACTGACGCGGAATGAAACCTGGGGAGAAGTGAAACGCGGTGTCACAGCGGCGAGTGCGTCGAACCTTTCAACTGGCTTGCGCCCTGGTTTGGGCGCTAGCCGCGTTCGCGCTTCCCGCGCTAGCCGCCGCTTCGCAATATCACGGCCAAGTCACTTTCCATGGCTGGCCTGTGCCGGGAGCGACAGTCACGGTGACGCAAGGGACGAAGAAAGTCAGCATCGTCTCCGACCAGGGCGGCCTGTTTACTTTTACCGAACTGCCAGATGGACCTGCGAAGCTCCAAATCGAGATGCAGGGTTTCTCGACGCTCGACTCTGAAGTGACCATCACCGCGAATACTCCCGCGGCGAAGTTTGAATTGACGTTGCTTCCGCTCAACCAGATGATGGCGCGCACAAAACTGGCGCCTAATCCACCGCCAACCGTGGGCTCAGCAGCGGCGCCGAAAACGCCCGCCGCAGCCGACGCTTCAAACCTTCCCGAGATACCCAAGCCGCAGGAGGACACGAACGATCAGTCCGCGGATGGATTTCTGGTCAACGGCAGCGTCAACAATGCGGCGACCTCAAAGTTCTCTCTTGACCAGGCCTTCGGCAACAGAAGGGCTAACAGCAAAAGTCTTTACAACGGCGGCCTGGCCGCTATTTTCGACAACTCTGCGCTTGACGCGCGTCCCTACTCGCTCAGCGGGCTGGAAACGCCCAAGGCTTTCTACAATCGCATCACCGGTGCCTTTACTCTCGGAGGGCCGATCAAGATTCCGCATCTGCTGCCGCATGGGCCCATTTTCTTCGTTGCCTACCAGTGGACGCGCGACCGGGTCGCCGCGACTGAGTCTGGCCTCGTGCCCACCGCGGAAGAGCGGATGGGCAATCTCGCAGGCCTGCTCAACCCCTTGGGCCAACCCGTTGTCGTATTCAATCCGGCAACGGGCTTGCCGTTCCCTGGCAATGTTGTTCCTGTCAGCCCGCAGGCGCAGGCCCTGTTGCAGCTTTATCCATTGCCAAATATTGCCGGTGATTCGCTTTATAACTACCAGGTGCCCGTTCTCAACAGCACTCATCAGGATGCCCTGCAGTCGCGACTGGACAAGACGCTTGGCCGCAAAGACGAACTCTATGGAAGCTTCAACTTCCAGAGTACGCGGGCCGGGAACTCCAGCTTGTTCGGTTTCACGGATACAACTGATACGCTCGGCATGAACGCCAACATCAACTGGGCGCACCGCTTCAGCCAACATCTTTTCCTCTACGCCAGCTATCGCTTCAGCCGTTTCAGAACGAACGTTGTGCCTTATTTTGAAAACCTCGAGAACGTATCGGGCAGTGCAGGCATCGTCGGCAACGATCAGGATCCCGCCAACTGGGGTCCGCCCACCCTCAACTTCTCGAGCGGCTTTGCCTCCCTCACGGATGCGCAGAGCTCGTTCAATCGTGCCCGCACCGACGGATTCTCAGCGTCTACGACCGTCTATCGCGGCCGGCACAACCTCACCATTGGCGGCGATTTTCGCAAGCAACAGTTCAACGATTTTTTTCAGCAGGATGCGCGCGGCGTCTTCACCTTCACCGGTGCCGCAACTCAGGGCACGGCCGGCGGCGTAACGACTGGCGGCTCCGACCTGGCCGACTTTCTGATCGGTGTGCCAGACACAAGTTCCGTCGCCTTCGGCAACGCGGACAAATATCTTCGCGAGCCCGTCTACGACGCATACGCTCAGGATGACTGGCGAATTCTTTCGACGCTCACGATCAATGCTGGGCTGCGTTGGGAATATGGCGCGCCCATCACCGAGATCCACGGCCGCCTGGTTAATCTTGACGTCGCTCCCGACTTCACCGCGGTGGCTCCTGTACTCGGCACCGATCCCGTGGGCTCGCTCACCGGCGCCCACTATCCCGGTTCGCTCATTCGTCCGGACAGGCTCGGCTTTGAACCACGCGTCGGAATCTCGTGGCGGCCGATTCCAGCTTCGACTGTGGTCGTCCGCGCTGGCTACGGCATCTATCACGACACGTCTGTCTACGAGACGGCCGCGCTCGATCTTGCCCAGCAGTCCCCGTTTTCGAAAAGTTTGAGCGTACAGAATGGCGGCGCCTGCCCGCTCACGCTCGCAAACGGTTTCAATCCATGCTCGTCGATAACTCCCGACACGTTTGCAGTCGATCCCAATTTCAGGGTCGGGTACGCGCAGGCCTGGCAGTTGTCGGTGCAGCGCGATTTGCCGGCCGCGATCCAGCTCACTGCGACCTACCTCGGTGTTAAAGGCACACGGGGCGTCCAGCAATTTCTTCCGAACACTTACCCGATCGGGGCAACGAATCCTTGCCCCACTTGTCCGTCCGGATTCGTCTATCAAACTTCCGGTGGCGACTCCACGCGTCAGGCGGGCCAGGTCCAGCTGCGCCGCAGGCTGCGCGGCGGCTTCACCGCTTCCCTGCTCTACACCTTTTCAAAATCGATCGACGACGATGCTCAACTCGGAGGGCTGGGTCACGTCACCGCCAGCACCCAGGGCCAGGGCTCGACTGATTCCAGCTCCGCTCCGACGCAAGGGCCGGCCGCGCCAACACCGGCCATCGCGCAGAACTGGCTCGATCTCAATGCTGAGCGCTCGCTTTCCACGTTTGATCAACGTCACCTGCTCAACCTGCAAGTGCAATACACGAGCGGCGAGGGACTCGGCGGCGGAACTCTCATGACAGGCTGGCGGGGCAGGATGCTTAAAGGCTGGACCGTCCTCACCGCGATCGTTGCGGGAACGGGCTTGGCAGAAACACCCGTTTATTTGGCGGCGGTCCCTGGAACCGGAGCGACCGGAACCATCCGCCCGGACCCCACCGGATCTTCCATCTACGCATCGCCGGCGGGCGTGCACCTGAACCCTGCAGCCTACGCCGCGCCGCTGCCCGGGCAATGGGGAACTGCGGGCAGGAACTCGATTACCGGCCCTGATCAGTTCAGTCTCGACGCCGCGCTGGTGCGCTCGTTCCGTCCGAGTTCACGCTTTTACCTGGACCTGCGCGTGAACGCGACCAATCTCCTCAACCACGGTGTTTTCACTGGTTGGGACACGACCGTCAACAGCACGCAATTCGGCCTTCCGATTGCCGCCAATCCAATGCGCAGTCTCGAAACCACACTGCGCCTGAGGTTCTAAAGTGAGTTCTGAGCTGCATTATGGAATGCGTTCTGAGATGCGGATGCTGTTGGCCATTTGCTTTCTACTAGCTGCCCCTTGCGCAACCGCTCAGCAAACCGGTCAGAACAAGCCTCCCGGCGAATCGAGGAATCTCACGATCACGGTCAAGTCGCAACTGGTCGTCGAAACTGTGATAGTGAAAGATAAGCAAGGCAAGCTCATCCGGGGACTTACCGCCCAGGACTTTGCGATCACCGAGGACGGCGCGCAACAGACGATCAGCTTCTGCGAACACCAGGACCTCGCCGCGAAGGCATCGCCCTTGCCGGTTGCACCGCCCGGCTCCGAAGAACTCAAGCTCTACAAGCGCCTCGCTCGCACCCAGGTCACGCCTGAAGCGCCAGACAGCGAACGCTACAAGAATCGCCGCCTGCTGGCTCTTTATTTCGACATGTCTGCGATGCGCCCGGCTGACCAGCTGCGCGCGCTTACCGCTGCTGAACAGTTCCTCCGCACGCAAATGACGACCGTCGATCTCGTGGCCATCCTCCGCTACCAGGGCGGTTCCGTCGACATCCTGCAGGACTTCACCGCCGATCGCAACAAGCTGCTCAGCATCCTCCAGACCTTGATCGTGGGCGAGGGCCAGGGATCGGCCGAGACCATCGACGACGCCAGCAGTGCCGATACCGGAGCTGCGTTTGGCCAGGACGACAGTGAGTTCAACGTCTTCAACACCGACCGCCAGCTCTCTGCCCTGCAAACCGCGGCCAAAATGCTCGGCCAGTTGAACGAGAAGAAGTCGCTGATCTATTTCGCCAGCGGCCTCCGCCTCAACGGAATCGACAACCAGGCTCAGCTTCGCGCCACGGTCGATGCGGCAATTAAAGCCGGCGTTTCTTTTTGGCCGGTCGACGCGCGCGGCCTGGTAGCGGAAGCTCCACTCGGCGACGCGACCCAAGGCGCGCCCGGCAACTCCGGCATGTACACCGGCGCGGCTGCTCTCGCGACTACCAGCAACTTTCAGCAGTCGCAGGACACTCTCTTTGCGCTTGCCGGGGACACCGGAGGCAAAGCGCTGTTCGACAACAACGACCTCACCCGCGGCATCGTCCAGGCCCAGGAAGCGATCTCGGACTATTACATTCTTGGCTATTACTCCAGCAACAAAGTTCAGAACGGCAGGTTCCGCCGCGTCAAAGTTTCCCTCACAAACGATTCCGGCGCGAATTTAAATTACCGCCAGGGCTACTACGCGGATAAGCTGTTCAGCCGCTTCACTGCTGTCGACAAAGAGCGTCAACTCGAAGACGCGCTGATGCTCGAGGACCCCATCACTGAACTCTCCATCGCGATGGAGATCGACCACTTCCAGCTCAACCGGGCCGAATACTTCGTCCCCATCGTCGTTAAGATTCCCGGACGCGAGCTGGCTCTGGCCAAGCGCGGCGGCGCCGAGCATACCCTGATCGACTTCGTCGGTGAAATTAAAGACCTCATCGGTGGCACCACCATCACCAACGTCCGCGACCATGTCAACATCAAGCTCTCCGACGCGACCGCCGCTGAGCTCGCCCGGCGCCCCATCGAGTACGACACCGGCTTTACCCTGCTGCCCGGAAAGTACATGATCAAGTTCCTGGCGCGCGACGACGAGACCGGGCGAATCGGTACCTATCAAACCGTCTTCGTAATCCCCAACCTGAACAAAGAGGAGCAGCGCGTCCCCATCAGCTCGGTCGTGCTGAGCAGCCAGCGCGTCGATCTAAAAGATGCGCTCTATGACGTTGAGAAAGGCGCGCACAAGGAGAAGGAAGTCGCGGCCAACCCCCTCGTCCAAAACGGAAAGAAGCTTATCCCGAGCGTGACTCGAGTCTTCAGTACCAGTCGTGAGATGTACGTGTATCTGCAGGCCTACAAGCAGCCTCCGCAGGGCAGCCCGCCCGCGCGCCAGCCTCTTTTCGCTTTCGTCAGCCTTTATCTCGGTGGCAACAAGATTCTTGAGACCCCGCCCGCTGCCGTCGTTCCCAGTACCTCCAGCCGCCTTGGAACCATGCCTTTCAGCTTCAGCCTTAGCATGGATCACCTTTCCGCCGGAAATTATGACTGCCAGATTACAGTCGTTGATCCGACAGCTCAGAAGGCGACCTTTTGGCGAGCCCCAATCCTGATCGTTCCCTAGCGACATTCGCGCGTCACTCGGATGAGAACAACCGCAGCTTAGATCTGCTGGCGCAGGTTAGGCCGCAGTGTGAGCGAGCCATCATCGTTCAGCTTCTGGTGACAAGCCCAGCGCACGGGATAGCGCATTCCCTTTACTTCAATCTCGGCTCTAAGTTTCAATCCTTTCCAATCGGCAACGTTCGGAAGCACGAACTGTGCCTGCCGAATCTTGCCCGGCAGCGGGAAGCCAGCGTCCAGGCAACCGCTCTTGAGCACCTTTCCGTCCGGGCTCTCTACACTCACCCTCAACACCCCCGGCACACCCGCGATGCCGTCATTGGCGAAGCCGACAATCAGCCCCGTGTAACTATCGTCCTTATAGCTCCAGATGAAAGATGGCCTCACCCGATAGCCAATGCGGCGGTTGATCCGGTCGAACGCTGCCGGATAAGCCTGGTAGTAGCTCATCAGGTTCCTCGCGCTGATCTGGTGAAAGTTCCAAAGCGACCAGTAATTCGCCCCGATATCGATCACATGATCGATCATGTTTTCAGCCGGAGATATCCCTTCCTGTGCGGCGTTCGGATTCGGAGGTTTCCCCGGAAGCCCTTGCTCGAGCAATGCCGCGATCCAGGGCGGGCGGTTGCTGAGCGCTTCAATCTGCTCGTTCTCAATAAAGATCGTGTCGCTGCGAATCCAATTGTTGCTGCGGACCGTGCCGTCCAGCATTTCCGAATTGCCAACCCGGCTGAAATCCGGTTGCGTGTTGGTCAGCAAAGGAGTTTTCTTGAAGTTTTCGAGTTGGACTTCGAGCATATTCATCCAGGTCCGCTCTGCTGTCAGGTAGTCAGGAAAAGGATTGTTCGGGAACGGCCAGGTGTGTCCTTCACCCCAGAAGCCGTACATGAAAGTATCGATAAATTCGATGAGCGGACTGCCATCGAATTCCGCGGCCAACAGGCCAACCAGTTCCTTGAATGCCTGCTGGAAAAAAGGATCGTCATACCGCGGCTGGTAACGCGAGTGCGGATTTTCCAGAAATCTCTTTCCTGCGGCGATGCTTTCCTGATCGCTTGGCGCCACCAGATCGACTTTCGGCACTTTCTCCAGGACAAAATCCGGGAGAGCCGCTTCGTGCTTATAGTCTGGAGCGGACATCTGAACTCGCAATCCGACCCGCTTATTGTTTTTCTTCGCCAAGTCAAAAACCAGCTTCAGATAATCGGGCATCTCCAGGCGTCCAGGCCGCGGCTGCACTTCTCTCCAGGTCGGACGGACGTAAAGCTTCTGGCCCAGGGGAAATCGAACCAGGTCTTCGATTCCCTGCTGAATGTTGTCTGACTTGATTTCCTCGGTGCCGCTGTCGGCCGTGATATAGGTAACCAGTCCCATGCCATAATTCGGCGCGGCGTTCGGCGCGGCCTTCGGAACGGCCTCTTCCAAAGAAGACGTTGTGGTCATCACCACGTCGTCCGTGGGAATAACGGCATCCGGTGGGTATTGAGGGAACGGACCCTGATTCAGGCGATCTACCACCCGCGGACCGCAGCCGAAGTCGTAATTTCCCCAGTTGTGGGCAGGAACCTTCGCCTGCGCTTTAACCATTCCAAGTTCTGCAGCCACGGCAACAGCGACAGTGCTTTTTAGAAAATCTCTACGCTTCATTGGAAGTTCCCCGCGGAAATCATCGCTAAACGACTATCGAACTGTTACTATTTATATCGTTTTATTTCGTTTGTCCAGCAGGGGCCGGTAAATATTTCGATGCGGGCGTCTAGAGGGTGCTTTTCTGGGAGGACGAGCGTGAAAGTTTTGTCCCTGGTTTTGTTATTTGTGTGCGGCTGCGCGGCCTTTGGCCAGACCGGTTCCTCCTTCTACGTGTCGACCTCCGGGGATGATTCGAATCCCGGCACCCAAGCGGCGCCTTGGCGCACGGTTCAACATGCCGCAGACACCGTGCGTGCGGGCAGCACCGTCAATGTGCGGGGCGGAGTCTACGAAGAGCTCGTGACCATCAAGGCCTCCGGGAACGCGACAGATGGCTTCATTACTTTTCGAAGCTATCCCGGCGAGACGGCCGTCCTCGACGCAGAGCATCTTACCCCTGATCGCAGAAGCGCCATACTGACCATTCATGACAAGAGTTACGTGCGCATCGAAGGCTTTGAGATTCGCAACTACCACACCGCCGAACATCAGCTCACCCCATTGGGCATAAGCGTGATGGGGGCCGGCTCCCATATCGAACTGCTGAAGAACAACGTCCACCATATCCAGCAGACTTTCAATGGCCGGGATGGTCCGGGACATGGTGCCAACGGGTTTGGCATAGCTGTATACGGCACCGACGCCAAGACTCCTATCAGCGAACTCGTGATCGACGGCAACGAGGTGCATCACCTCAAAACCGGTTCGAGCGAGTCGCTGGTAGTAAACGGAAACGTCACGCACTTCCGCATTACTCACAACGTTGTCCACGACAACAACAACATCGGAATCGACGTCATCGGTTTCGAGCGCACGGCGCCCGACCCTGCCGTCGACCAGGCTCGCGATGGCGTCGTAAGCGGCAATTTGGTTTACAACATTACCTCGAAGGGCAATCCGGCCTACGGCGATGATGTAAATTCGGATGGAATTTACGTGGACGGCGGCACCCGGATCCTGATCGAACAGAACGTCATGCACGATGTGGACTTCGGAATCGAACTGGCCAGTGAGCACAAGGACCGCGCCACCAGCTACATCACCGCGCGAAATAATCTTATCTATCACTGCCACACCGCGGGCGTTTCCATCGGAGGTTATGCGCCGGAGCGGGGACACACCGAGCACAGCGCGGTAGTCAACAACACACTCTACGAAAACGATACGTCGGGAACCGGGTCCGGCGAGTTCCAGATGCAGTGGAACATGGCAGACAATATCTTTGAGAACAACATCGTAAATGCAGGGCCCCGCTGCCTGATGACGGTCAACAAATCTCAGCTCGATGCCAACCACCCACCCGTCACTATCGATCACAACCTTTATTTCTGCGCTTCCGGATCAAAGGCCAGCATCTGGGAAGAGTCTTCTGCCCGCGTGACCGGATTCGATAAATATGTTCAGTCCACAGGGAATGACCGTCATTCCCGTTTTCTGGATCCGCATTTTGTGGATACCGCCACCAACGACTTTCATCTGCGATCCGATTCACCCGCAATCGCTGCCGGCACGACTGACGGATTGCCAGTCGGAGAACGGGATCTAGAAGGCTCCCCGCGAGTCGATTCCGGAAAAATAGACATCGGCTGCTACCAGAAAAAATAGGAATAGCCCATGTTGAAATGTGCGTTTCCAGATTTGTCGCTGCAGAAGACGTGATTGGTCGGGGCGCGCGGATTTGAACCGCGGACCCC
>CAVRCN010000006.1:0-322907 GCA_963719575.1 uncultured Acidobacteriaceae bacterium | reverse complement strand
CTCACCTCGTAGCCTCGATTTGCCGCTAGGGGCGCTTTTCAGCCCGACCGAGATGCAGATCGGTCCTTCCACTTCACAAGCTGAATATCAGAAGCTGGGCGCTGGTCTCCGGAAACTCGACAACGCCTCAGAACTCTGGACGGCAGATTTTAGCCTCTTTGGGCTGCGCACCTGGGGAAAAGAGCAGGGATTGCAACTGGCGCATGATGCAACCGGACTCAGCAAATTCTTTCTGTACAAGACTTCGTTCGTAGCTGCGCGTTTTGCGCCGGAGCACCGTCTGCCGGGCTACAAGTATTCTGCTTACCGCGAACTGATGCCCTTTCCGCCGGAATGGGCTTACGAGTTCTTAGCGAGACACGCTGGTGAAAAACTGTCGTCCAAATCTCTTCGCGCTCTGGCTGTAAAGGAGTTTGGGAGTGAGCCCTACAAAGCCAAGCAGCCGAAGAAGCGAAACGTCAGCATCCGTTGTGAACTTTACGCGCGGCTAGCGCAGCATAGTCCGAGTCAAAAAGTTGCGTCGTTTATTGAACAGATTCTTGGCGATTGGATCAGACATCGAGAAGGACCTCCGCTGACTGATGCGGAAAAGCAACAGCGCTACCGAGAACGGCACCCAGAGCGGAACGCTGAAATTCAGAAACGATGGCGAGAGCAGCAAGGGAAACCGGCAGCTACGACGCATCACGATGACAAGCAGAACCCATTTGCGCCAACGGCAACTGTAGGCGCTCGCCCTAGCTCTGGGAATGACAAGCAGAGCACTTCCGCTCAACCCAAAAAGACTGCTGCTCCAGAGTCTCCCAAGCCGAGTCGCTGGCGTTCATTTTCTGAAGCTCGTGAGTATGTCCGCGGCTTGCACTTGTCCGGCTCAAGTGAATGGCAGAGCTGGAGCGCATCAGAAGCTCGACCACGCGATATCCCATCAGCACCGCAGGTGATTTATGCAGGGCAGTGGATTGATTACGCGGACTGGCTCGGCAAAACGGCTGTGGTGGCGGTAGAGAAATCGCGGAAGAAGGAACCCTGCCATTGCAAGATCAATTCCGCGTATGTTACCTGTACTGGAAAACCGCTCTCTAGCAAACTGAAACCTACGTGGTTTGTCGATCGTGAAGCCGCAGAACAGGGCAACCGAGAATTCGAAGCATGTCACGGCTATCAAGAGCGCATCGTCTATTGTAAGTTTTGCCTCGCATGGCACTTGCAGCACATCTTCAGCGGAGAAGTCGCGGCGTCATGATACGTGGTCTAGTAGTCGCAGAAGACACCGGAGAACACAGTTAGTACATACATGATTGTGCAAATTTCTGTCGGCTCGATTCGATATAATCAGGCGAGTTGAGTGAGGACAAAGAGATGAAACCCATCGTCTTGGTAGGGATTTGGAACGGTGAGATCGCAATTCTTGGTTACTACGACACCAAGGAAGAAGCAGCGGTACAGAAGGCCTTCTCTTTGCGGCACCCTTACATTACCGATGCAAGATGCTGGGATCAGAGTCATCCTCCCAGCTATCTGCAATGAGAGGCTATTCGCAACTGATGCCATCTGGAGTCTTGCGACACTTCCACTCTGCGACACCTCTGGCAAACTGCACACCCTCTCCGCGAAACGTGATAGCGAATGTTTTTGGATCGCTATAGCTTGCACGGAAGCGCGCCGACTCAAGCGCTGCTCTCTCTTTGGGCAAAGCGTTGAGCATCAGAATCTTTATCTCGTACTCGTCGCGGTCGCAGAATAGGTCTCGACTAAACGGTTGAGCATCATCGAGCGGCTCGGTCTGGCATTCCTTCACTTCCCCCATTTCCCAAGTGTCAGTGAAGAACACAACAGGCATATTTTTGGTCTTCAGGCGGCTGCATCCAGTGACCAGCAAAAGCAGCGCGAGAGTGAGCAGGACTCTGTTCATGACTTCGGCTTAGCCGCTCCAAACAAAGCCAGTGAGACAATCAATCCTACAACTGCGACAGCGCCGGGCGTCGTGTAATCCGGACCGGGGAGGTCGCAACTAGAGCATGGAAGATCGGTATTAACGGGCTGCTCCCCGGCGTGCTGTTTTTTGAAAGCGGCTTCCTCTGCGTATCTATGCTGCGCGTCTAGCAGTTCGATTTTGCTCTCGACATATTCCCAATTGGCGACAGCAGCATTCTTGGCCGACTTGCACGCGAGGCAATCTAGGGCTTCATTTACAAACTTCAGCTCCACCTTGTCCTGATACAACACGTAGAGAAGATCGCCAGCCGCAGCCAGTGTGACAATGAGCGCAAGAATTGCGGCTGCTTTGGTCGGATTCATGCGCGAGATTGTAACACCGGGGTATAGCACGCAGGGGGCGCAAAGAAAAAGCGCCCAAGCCGAAGCCTGAGCGCTCGTGCAACGGGGAAAAGTCTTAGAGCTGCTGCCTGAAGAACTCCTCCATTGTTGCACAAGATCTTGCGGGTGCTACGCCTACTTTGATCCCCACAGTGATACACTTTGCGCCGTAACGTCCTTCCCCGGAAAGTGAACACGAAAATGTCAAAGCTGAAGATTCAGTCTTCCAAGACTGCGCTGCTAACACTGACGCGCAGCCACCGATGGTCGGATAAGATGGTTTACATTCTGACCGCCAACAAGCATCAACGGTACAGGGGTCCTGATTCAAAAACTGTCGGGCGTTCAAAAATCATTTACATCGGCACCACCAAGAAAGGCGTGGGTAGACCAGCCGCCTCAGCAGTGAGTAAGGCAAGCGAGGTTTTCTACCATCTGCACGGGGTACGAACAATCGACGTTCACGTCGTGACCTGCGACCCACACAGCAAAAAGCAGGTATGGAAAAAACTTGAAGCAGCCCTGCTCGATGCATTCCGTCAGAAATACTTTCAGCTTCCGAAGTACAACAAAGTCAGACCCAAGGCTGTTGATGGGCTTTTCAGTCCCAACGCTCTACATAAGCTGATTGCACAGTTTGAGGCGAAATAAGGCGATGACCGCAACCGATTGGCTTCAGCTCGGATCTTTGATTCTTGGCGTGTTCACCTTGTGGTACTTGGTTAAGTACGTTGGCTACACGAAGCTGATTGCCGAAGCGACCTCCAAGCCCGTTGTCATTGCCACTCGGTCTGGTGTTATAACGAACCCTCCTCGCCTTCGCAATATCGGTAGCGGTCCGGCTTTAGACGTAGAGTGGTCTGTTTCTGGTACCAAGAAAGCCGGCAAGATTTCCTACATCGAGTCCGATCAGGAATCAGAGGCGTTGGATGTGGATTTCTATGCGCTCGAACATGGTGCCGTGATATCTGGCACGAACAAAGTCACGATCACCTGTTCCTACAGAAGCATCTCGGGAAGAAAAACCAGGTCTGTCAGCAACTATGATTTCAACAGCGGGTTGTTTTTCGGAACCAGCTTCACAGGCTGAGTACTGCGCTGCTGGGAAGTCGCTCCGCGTCGGGAAGTGCGCAACTGACTTCAGCGCCGTTGCTCTGCGCGTTTCTGCTTTGCGTTGCAAAGTGAGCCTCGGATACTTTCACAAGACTTTCACAAATGCGGCTAGAAAGAGCAGCATTAGGCAGCATCACAGAGCACTAAGTGGCTGAAAAATAACGGAAATGGCTGAGCGCCAAGAGATTATGAGTCCACTGCTCTAACCGCTGAGCTACGGGCCCTAGAGTCCGCTTAGAGCCTCTGCAACGGCTCTCCACCACGAATAGTAACAAAAACTGAATCATCCGCCTGACGTGCCTGCATATTACTGAGATGTTTGGCGTTTGCCCGTATCGTTTGCCGCAAGAACCTCAGCGTGCACGCGGACCGCTGCGTGGCGTTGAATCCCTCCGACACGGCCCCGGTTGCGCGGGATGCCGAGTTCGTCCTGCTCCTCTCAAGAGCCGCTGATCCGCAAACGACAACTACGCATATTCTTTCTCGATCGCAGGTAATTGCACGGTCGACTCGACGTATCCCACTTCAGCCAGCCGCCTGCCGGTCTCGCGATACATAGTTGCGTCGCTCGGAGCCCAGGTTGCCAGGCCGTCCACATATCGGTTGTACATGCAGAAGGCAGCGGCGATGAGCACGGTGTCGTGGATCTCTTTGTCGGTGGCGCCGTGCCGGCGAGCGCGGTCGACGTCAGAAGTTGTCACCTGTTTGCCGCCCTTTTGTACTTTGCCCGCAATGGCGAGCAGTGCTTTCATTTTGTCGGAAATCGCGGCGGACTCGAAGTTGAGTTTCACATCGTTCACCAGCTTCTCGTTGCCACCGAGGCGATAGGCCGCCACAGCTCCGTGAGAGTGCTGGCAGAAATGACAATCGTTCTGGGACGAGACATAGGTTGCGATCATTTCGCGGTCCGCGGGAGTTAGACTGTTCGGCCCGCGGAGCAGCACTTCCGCCAAAGCGTTGAGCGGCTTTGCCGTTTCCGGACTAAAAGCCATCGGGCCCAGAATGCCGGGCAAATTATCGGGAACTTTAATGTGAGCCATGATGTTGATCTCCTGAAAATCGTTAGAACAGAAATTTCAACGCCACTTGAATCACTCTCGGGCTTACATCCGACTGGATTTGCCCGAATGTCGGCGATTCAATGTCGCTGACCGGCAACCGAAAATTGGTATGGTTCAGCAAATTGAACAATTCGCCGCGGAATTGCAGTTCTTTTGATTCCGTCAGACGAATGTTCTTGAAGGCCGAGGCGTCCCAGTTCACGTATCCCGGCCCCTGGACTACGTTGCGGCCTTCGTTCCCGAATACTTCGAACCGGCCTAGAGGGTCGGGCTGGAGTTGCTGAAAAGCGCTTACGTTGAACCACTCCTGCGGCGTGCGCGGACCGGAGTTTGGATTGCCAACCAGGTTGGGACGGTTGGCGGAGAAGCCGGTGATCTCCGGCGCCTGCCCTTGCAGCGAAACGTCGTTCGAATCAAATACCGTGAACGGGCCGCCGCTCATCGCGGTGACAATTCCGTTCAACTGCCAGTTGCCGAGAATGTGCCCGTACCAACTATTGGAGCGCTGCAGAAACGGAAGCATCCACTGATAACTGAGTACCAAACGCTGGTGGGAATCGAACATCGACCGGCCGCGCTCGGCCCCGAGATCGAAGGGATTCTGTGCCAGATCGTTTTCTCCTGCGACCGGTTGGGAAGCCGAGCCCGTAATGTTGAAGGAAGAAACGTCATCAATGGAGTGCGACCACGTATAGGAGGCAAGGAACGACAGGCCGTGGCCGAAACGCTTGCGCAGGCTGGCTTCCAGCGCGTTATAACTGGAGTTCGAGACACTCGCGATCTCACCGACCGAGCTGTAAACGCAATTGTTCGGATTCGTTAAGGTGCATCCAGAATAGAGACGCCGCTGGTTCACGTTGTTTTCGGTGGAGATCGGACACGGGGGGCTTTGCGGCGCACAGAAGCCAGCTGAATTACTCAAGCCCGGAACAAAGGCTGGAGGATTGCCTTCAATGAATCGCGGCAGCCTCACGCCCGTGGTGCCCACGTACCCGACCTGGAGTAGCCAGTCCGCGCCCAGTGATCGTTGAATGTTCAGATTCCAATCCTGAGCGTACGGCAGATGCAAATTGCGGGCGACCACGAGCAATGTCATCGGCTCGGGGAAATCCTGACTGAAAGGATTCGGCATATAAAACGGATTGGCAAACGAGTTGACGGGGAAACTGATCTGCTGCGTCTTGAGATAAGGAGGCGAGCTTACGGGATCCTGCAGCGGCCCACCCTCGCCGGTGTAGTAAGGTTCGTAGAAAATTCCGTAGGCCGCGCTGAGCACGGCTTTGCCGTTGCCGAGCAGATCCCACGCGACGCCGGCGCGCGGAGCAAATGCCGTCTTCTGGGTTGGAATCAAACCAGCCGGCACGCCCGGATCGCCGGGATAGAGAAGCCCCGCGGGAGCGTTGGGCAGTACCTGGGACTGCGCTCCGGGAACAAAGAGATTGACTTCATTGTTTCTCTCTGTGGAGGGGAAAGGCAGCTCGTATCGAAGTCCCACGTTCAAGGTCAGGCGAGATGAGACCTTGAAGGTATCCTGGCCGTAAGCGTCGAGCGCTCGGTTACGTATTTCGCGGGCAAAGTTACCTCCGCCCTGCAAGAAAACAACTGGATTGCCTGAAAGAAAATTGGCAAATCCGTCGTTGTAGATGAAGTTCTCGAATGCGGGGATGCCCTCGAACACAAAGAAGCCGTTGGTGGCGATACCCTGCAAGGCATTGATCTGATCGCGCCGGTACCCTCCGCCGAATTTCAGCTCGTGGCGGCCGTGGATCCAACTCAGAGAGCCAGAGAGATCAAACGTATTCTGATATGTGTTGCGCGGGCCGGTGATGGGGTCGCCCACTGATGCGTATCCGCCGACCTGAATGAACGGAGGTCCGGCGGCTAAAGGCAGCGTCGGAGCGTACTGAAAACCCAGATCCGCCGGAGACTCATGATTCAGGTGCTCGTCGAGCAGGAAAGTATTGCGCAGGAAGGAAAAGCGGACGACGCCGATGGTGGTAGGCGAAAGAACGTGCGTCTCCTGCGCAACGGCATTCTGCGCCCGGTCGTACTCTCCCACCGGAAAGCCGGGAACATTAGCTCCGACCGGCGAAAGTGGATCCGTCGTCGGGCCGGTGCTGAACATATAGCGCAAATTCAGAGTGTCGGCGCTGGAAAGATAATGATCCAGGCGCACACCGAATTGGTCGTTATTCTCGACCAGAGTCTGCGTGGCGGTGAATCCATTCTCTCCTTGATTCGGCAGCGGGAAAAACGGTAAGACGTTGGTGGCGATTGGATTGATCGGCGTGAACAGAGTCATCTGGTTGAAGGGCACTGCGGTTCCGAAAAAAGTGAGCTGTCCATTCGGATTACTGCACTGGCCAGTGGTCGTGTTGAATGTAGCTCCGGGTATGTCGGTGCACTCCTCCCCGAAGTTGCCCTGCCTTTCGGCGGCAGATGGCACGGTTGCCGGTACGGTCTCACCCTGCCGGTTGCGGAAGCCTTCGTAATATCCGAAGAAGAAAGTCTTGTCCTTCAGAATCGGTCCGCCGAACGTGGCGCCAAACTGGTTCTGCTTCAGGGGCTGCACGCCCTGCGTGAAGTAGTCGGACGAATCCATGGCATCGTTGCGCAGAAATTCCCAGGCAGCGCCATGAAAGGAATTTGTACCTGAGCGAGTGACGATGTTTGTGGTGGAACCGGTGTTGCGTCCGAACTCCGCATTCGCGTTGTGGCTAAGAATTTTGAACTCGGCGATCGCATCGATCGGTGGCTTGAGCACAAATCCACCGTCCACAGAACTCTCGTTGTCGGCCCCGTCAATCATAAAATTATTCGATTCCGGCCGCTGGCCGTCGACGGCATAGGCCTGGTTCTGTCGTGCCGGACCGCCCGCTTCCAGAAGTCCGGGCGTCAACGGTACGACACCCGGTTGAAGCAGCCCCAACTGAGAAAAGTTGCGGCCATCCAGTGGAAGGTCGAGAATCTCGTGCTCCATCACAGTTTGCCCGAGACTGCTCACTGTGCTTTGCACCAAAGCCGCGTTCGCATTCACCTCAACTTGCTGCGTTTCCGCCCCCACCTTGAGGTGAATGCCGACCGTCGCCGTTTCGTTAACATCCAGCGAGATTCCCTGCTGCAGGTACTTCTGGAAACCTTTCGCCTGAACTTCCAATTGATAATGCCCGATCGGGAGTTCGACCAGAACGTACTCTCCCTGGCGGTCTGTGATCGCAACCCGTGTCAATCCGGTTTCGATCTGCTTTGCAGTAACGGTGGCGGCCTGGACAATCGCGCCGCTCGGGTCGAGAACAGTTCCGCGAATGCTTCCAGTGATTTGCTGTCCGGCGGCATTCAAACTTGTAAGCAGGGCCATCAGGAACAACATCAGCGTTTTCGCGCTACGCATGCTTTTCCCCATTTGTCCTCAGAACCAAAAGTGATTTAGCAAAACAATTTCCCGTCAGCGCCTTAGAGAACACACGCGAGAATTCTCCCCACAGATTGAAGTGCGGCGACTATAGGGACGCTTTGCGGCCGGGTCAATAATCTGAAAGCAGTATCGGGTCTCGGCAGTGGTTTGAAAAAAGGCCCGAGGTCGCCGCCACCCAGCGCGGGTCATCGACCCTCCAGCTTTCCAGCCGCAGTTGTCGCCAGCGACAACCCTCAGCCTTCTTCCTGGGTCAGCGGACCTCAGCGAACGAATCTGAATAGCGCGGAAGCAGAAGGTTCGTCGCGGCTGCCACTCCCAGCGCTGCTGCGAGAAGAATCAGCAATGAGGAATAGGAACCGGTCGCATCAAACGCACGCCCCAGTAGCACTGGTCCGATGGCTCCCGCGGCGGCATAGAACGTCCAGGTAAGACCGTAAAGAGTGGAAAAAGCGCGCAGCCCGAAGTAACGCGTCAGCAGGTAGGGTGTAATGGCGGCTTCACCTCCGGCGCCCACGCCAATAAGCGCAGCGGCAAGGCAGCCCGCAGGAAAACTCGTCGCCCGGGCGAGTAGAAAAATGCCCAGGGCGGTAATCAGGTTAATGACAAGCGCGACCCGCGGCCCGAAGAATCGGTCCAACAGCCATCCCACCACGATTCTGCCAAGCAGGCTTGATCCACCCAGGAGAGAAGCGCAGAGTGCCGCGTTTCCGGCCGTGAGACCTCGATCGGTCAGCAATGCGGACAAGTGGGTGATCGCCCCGTTCATGCTGATTGAACTTACGAAAAGAATGGCGGTGATAATCCAGAAGGCAAAAGAACGCAGGCCCTGCTGCCACGTCATTCCCGCATGGGCAACCAGCACGGCCTCGGGTTCGATCGCTCCGCGCTCGCGGATGTAGCGCCAGCTGAGGGGCAACCCAAGTAACAGGGCTAGACCACCGAGAGACGCGTAGGCTGCGCGCCAGCCATACCGGCTGATGATGGATTGGGCGACGACGGGCAAAATCATGGCGCCCAAGCCCGCTCCGACCATCACAAAGGCCAGCGCCAACCCCAAACGTCGATGAAACCAGGTGGAAATCGATCGCGAATAAGCCAGATGTGCCGCACCGTTCCCAACCAGGCCCAGCACGAAGCAAGTCACGTAAAACTGCCACAATCCGGAGTGCAACAGCGACAATGATGCGATGGCGAACCCATACACGGTCATGCAAATAAGGATGATGCGGCGAGGGCCAAAGCGATCAATCCACCTTCCCAGCAGTGGGGAAATGAAGCCCAAAGTGACGGCGGCGACGGCGAAGCCGCTGGAGATGGCTTCGCGACTCCATCCGAATTGCGCAGCCAGCGGTTTCACAAAAACGGAGAAGGTATATACGAAAAGCGAGCCGAAGCCGGCCATCACGCCGAGACACGCCGCTAACACTACTCGCCAGCCGTAATAGCTGAGATCGAATTCACTCGGGCCGGGTGCTCTGTCGCTGCGTTGCGTCATAGCCACGCCGAGTTTGACACTTCCGGTAGAGGACTCGTCGCTCATTCGTTGATCTCTTGATTCCTTGATCTCTGCGCCCTTGAGGAGTCGGATGATACACAAAGCGCGCGGCAAACATCTCTAGCATTTTTCTAGTATTGCCGCCATTGTCTGACCCGCGTAGCGAGTCTGGCAACTGACGAACTCGCGAGCGGGAGAGAATCGCGAGCAACAGAGGTACAATTCCACCTGCCGTTTGACCGTGAATCCCGGCTGAGCCATGGACCCGAAACGTACGCCTCGGCAGTTGCTCGTTATTCTGGGCGTTGTCGTGGTTATTGTTTCTTCTGGCCGAGGACAATCCAGCAACGGTGCAGCGGCGCGCTCCGCTCCCCAAACCAAGCCGCAGCAAATCGTAAGCGAGCCCACCGGAGCGAGCCGCTGCCAGTTCTGCCATCCTTCCCAAGTCGAGGGGTACGCGCGTTCGGCGATGGCGCACTCCCTCCGCACCGCGGGTCAGGAGCCGGATGGCGTAGTCAACACACCCGATGCGAAAATCACGATGCACTCATCGCCGGCGGGCTATTGGCAACGTCTGCAAAGCGGTGGAGAGGCAATCAATTACCGCATTGATTACGTGATCGGGTCAGGCAATCACGCCTCTGGCTACCTGCTCGACCTGGCCGGTCACCTGTTCCAATCTCCCGTCGCCTACTATAAAAGCCGCGCGGCGTATGACTTGGCGCCGGGATACGAGGGACTGCCAAATCCGGATTTCACGCGACCCGTGGCGGAAGGCTGTCTGTTTTGCCATTCCGGAACCGCGTTACACATCTCCGGGACCTCGAACGGATACCGGTCGCCGCCCTTCTCCGCAGAGGCGATTACCTGCGAGCGTTGTCACGGCTCCGCCGATAAGCACCTGAGCGATCCCCGTGCAGGGACAATTATCAATCCCGCAAAACTCGATCACGCCGCTCGTGACAGCATTTGCGAACAGTGCCACCTGTTGGGAGTCGGCAGGGTGCTCAATCCGGGGAAAAAGTTTACCGATTTTCTGCCGGGACAGAACCTGGAAGACGTTTTCACCACTTATCGAAATGTCTCACCGCCTGGTGCGGACGCCGAGAAATTCAAAGTCATCAGCCACGTGGAGCAACTCGCAAGAAGCACCTGTGCGCGCAAAAGCAATGGCCAGTTGTGGTGCGGAACCTGCCATGACCCGCACAATCAACCTCTGGAGCCAGTCCAGTTCTACCGGTCGAAATGCCTTTCCTGCCACGTGGAGAAGTTCGCCAGCTCCCATCCTGACAAGCAGAGTAATTGCATCGGTTGCCACATGCCCCGCCGGGATGCCAAAGACGGAGGCCACACCGCCTTCACCGACCATCGAATCCAGCGGCATCCCGAGCCGCAACAAACTCTGCCTCTGCCTGAAGATGCCGACATTGCAGCGTGGCGTGAGCCCGCGCCGGATTTGCAGATGAGGAATCTCGGCATTGCGTATGTGAATGTCGGCGCGGAACGCCGTTCCCCACAGTTTGTTGTTCGCGGTTACCGCATGCTGACAGAAGTGCAGAATCAGTTCTCCACCGACAGCGCGGTCTTCACCGCCATGGGGACCGCCTTGCTCCTGGGAAAGCAAGCGACGGAAGCAGAATTCGCTTTCGAGCGCGCCCTGCAACTCGACCCGAACTCGGCCGCGGGCGAGACGAACGCCGCGTCCGCCTACCTGCAAGCTGGCGACGTTGACCAAGCGGTCGCTCACCTGGAGCGCGCAATCACGATTGATCCGTTCCATCTGCCCGCTGATATGCCGCTGATCGATCTTTATAAGCGCCAGGGAAACACGGCGAAGGCCGCCGCGTTGGCCGATAAAATCAGCGCAGTGGTGGATAGGCAGTCTGACGAAACTGGGGAGAAGCCTTTGCCCGGCAGTTCGCCCCAAACGGCCGAAGCGGTCTTCAAGAATATCCAGGTGCTCAAGGGCATTTCCTCCGACCAGTTGATTCCAGCGATGCGATTCATCACGGCATCACTCGGCGTGGAGTGCAGCTATTGCCACGTGCCAGACCATTTCGATAAAGACGACAAGAAACCGAAACAGATCGCGCGCGACATGATGCGAATGATGCTCGCGATCGACAAAGACAGCTTCGAAGGCAACCGGGAAGTCACTTGCTATTCCTGCCACAGGGGCTCGCTCAAACCGGAAGCCGCTCCGATTGTTGGGAGTGAGGTGCAGCTAAAGCCACTAGCGGCGGCGGCTCCGGCAGAGGAAAAGCTTCCCGTCAACCTGCCTACCGCCGACCAACTGATCGACCACTACATTCGTGCACTCGGCGGCGCGGCCGCCATCGAAAAGATTACCAGCCGCGAGGAACAGGGCACGACAACTCTGCGTGGACAAGCCGTCCGCATCGAAGTGTTCAACCAGAATCCGGACAAGCAGGCCGTCATCCGGCACACGCCGTCAGGCGACAGTATGACCGTTTTCGATGGCCACGAGGGCTGGTCGAGCATGCCGAGGCGGCCTGCACGGGATATGCACGGAGCGGACCTTGACGCCGCCGAGATGGACGCGGACCTTCATTTCCCGCTGCACATCAAGCAAGTATTCGCCGAGCTGCGAGTCGAATATCCGGAAAATATCGGCGGCGGCGAAGCTTATGTGGTTTCGGGTATAAGAGTTGGGCTACCTCCCATGAAGTTTTATTTCGACGAACAGTCTGGCCTGTTGAAACGCCTGGTGCGCTATGCCCCGTCGCCCCTGGGCCTTGTTCCCACTCGAATCGATTACGACGACTACCGGGATGTCGATGGAGTTCAGACTCCATTCCGCAGAACAGTGGCCCAACCTGGCGAGAGTTTCACTTTCCAGGTGGAGCAACTACGACAGAATCTTCCGATCGACGACGCCAGATTCGCTAAACCAACATCAGCTGCGGCGGCGCCAGGACCTCGCCGGCCGTGAGTGGCGTTCGCCCTTCAAGAGTGCTGGATTGTTCTTCCGTATCTGCGTTCGTGGCTACAATGAAGGGCGAACGCGATCGTCTTACTGCAGTGAGGAGGCCGGGTCATGGACTCACGCCGACCAGTTCGTAGCATCTCAGTTTTCTTGGTTTTGGCGTGTACCGCACTACCCGCGTTCCCGCAAACCCAGCAGGCCCCGTTACAATCCAGTGACGCGATCAAGGCCGATATAGCAAGGCTTTACTCCGACGCTCATCCTTATATGGACGAACCGCTGCCGGAGCTTAAGAAGACGGTTCGTGAATTAGCAGGATTGAAGCCGGCTCCCAACCCGGAACAACCTTCCGATCTGGTCGCCAAAGTTGGGGTCAAGGCCGACGAGCTGCTGCAGAAGGTACCCGATCTGATTTCTGACGAGGCAGTGCGCCAGACGCAATATTCTGCGTCCTTGGGCTTGACTCCAGGATGCGTCGGCACGGGTTGCTTATCAGCGGGACGCAACTCGGGATGGGACCGTAACTTTAGCTATCTGATCCTGACCCATCCAGCTCCCGAAGGAACGATGGCACTGCGGGAATACCGGACGACCAGCAAGGGTAAGCCGGTCGAGGAAGCAGGAGCGGGAGCGCCGAGTTTTCAGGGTTTCATTTCTGCCTGGATTGTTTTCTCTTCCGCGAATCAAGTGGAATCACGCTTCCGCTACCTGGGCCAGCAGCAGACCGACGGGCACAATACGTATGTCGTCGGGTTTGCGCAAATCCCGGGTGCGGTTGCGTCTCCTGGAATCTTTCTGAGTGATACTGGATCAGTTCCTCTGCTCTTGCAGGGCATCGCGTGGATTGATCAATCGGATTTTCGTATTGTTCGCCTGCGGACTGACCTGTTAGCCCCTCAGCCCGAGATTCTGGTGCAAAGAGAGACCGCCAATATCCTGTTTGGCCCGGTGCAGATACCGACGCTGGACTTGAAATTGTGGTTGCCTCAGTCGGTACACGTCGAAATGGAGGCTCGTGGGCAGATCGTCCAGGAGCAACATAAGTATTCGAAATACCGGCTCTACAAGGCGAGAAGCAGAATGGTCTTGCCGTCGAATTAGCTGAACCGGGGACCACCTTCCGAAGCAAGCGCGAGCAAACGATTTCTACCAGCCCTATGGTCGAATGTGCTGGCTAACGGATTGTACGGTAGCCCATTTGCCGCCTCCAATGCGAAAATTGCCTTGAAGCCGATCTGGAAGATGCACGAAGATAGCGGTTCACCGTCGATTCCGGGTCTTATGTGGGGAAACCTTTTCCAAAGTCCCCCGCGTCGAGAGAACGGGAGATAATAGTCAGGTATGCGTTTCCCCACTCGACTGGGTGTTCTAGCTGCAATGTTCGCAGCTTGTTCCTTCCTCGCTGCTCAGACTGCGACGGAGCAAGTCGGAGCCATTACCGCCGCGCTGCGGGTGGGCCAATTCGACAAAGCGCTCCAATTGCTCCAACCCGAACTGCAACAGAACCCCAAAAATCCGCAACTGTGGACCTTGCGCGGCATCGCCCTTTCCGGCAAAGGAAACAAAAAGGAAGCGCTCGCTGCGTTCCGCCACGCGCTGGACAACTCACCGGACTACCTACCCGCGTTGGAGGGAGCGGCGCAGATCGAGTATGAGAACGGCGGAAAGGATGCGGTTGCGCTGTTGCAACGTATCCTGCAGTTGCGTCCCAACGATCCCACCACCCACGCCATGTTAGCCGTGTTGGCTTACCGCCGCGGAGACTGTGCCGCTGCCGTGCCTCACTTTGAGCAGAGTGGTTCTCTGGCCGAATCGCAGGTCGGAGCGTTGCAGGCCTACGGCGATTGTCTGGTGCGCATGAAGGAAACCGAGAAAGCGATTTCGGTATTTAGCGCCGCGCTCGCGCATTCCGATGCTGACGCCGGTCTCCGCTCTCGCCTTGCATCCGTGCAAATGATGGCGCAGCGTCCCAAGGACGCCATTGCCACTCTGCGGCCCTTGCTGCAGCAAAACTCGACGGATGCCAACGTCCTCGATCTGGCCGCGACTGCCTACGAAGCCGACGGAAATACTCCAGAGGCCGTCCGCCTTCTTCATCAGGCGATTGTGGCGGACCCGCACAACGTCAACCTCTATCTCGATTTCGCCAACGTTTCCATGGACCATCAGTCGTATCAGGTCGGCGTGGATATGATCAACGCCGGACTCGCAGCCGAGCCGAAGTCGGCGCCGCTTTACGTCGCGCGCGGCGTGCTCTACGTGCAGCTCGCGCAATACGACAAAGCCGAGGCCGATTTCGAAACCGCCGACGCGCTCGATCCGCGGCAGTCCCTGGGTTCGGCTGCAGAAGGGCTCGCCGCGGTGCAGGCGAACGATCCTGACCGCGCCCTGGCGACGGTACAATCAAAATTGGTCAAGAGGCCGAATGATCCGTTCCTGCTTTATTTGCAGGCGGACATTCTTACGCAACGTGGCCCCGATCCCGGCAGCGCGCAATTTCGTGAAGCCATGGAATCCGCCAAAAAGGCCGTCGCGCTTCGCCCCTCGTTGGCTTCCGCGCACGACGTCCTCGCGAAGCTTTATCTGCAGGCCGGAGAAAATGCCGCCGCCATCGAACAGAGTCGCAAGGCCCTGAGCAGCGACCCCAAGGATCAGACCGCGCTCTATCACCTGATTCAGGCACTAAGAAAAAGCGGCCGAACCGACGACATCCCGGGACTGCTCAAGCGTTTGGCCGAACTCCGAATCGAAGGCACTAAAGAAGAAGCCGCGCACAACCGTTACAAGCTGATAGAAGATAAGTCACCATCAATGGAGAAACCACAGCCCTGACTTTTACCCGTCGCGATTTTCTACGACTCTCCGCCGGTTCGGCGGCCCTGGCGGCCGCTCCACGCCTCCTCGCTCAGGGCGTTTCCTCGCACACTGTCAAGCCGGTGGCGCGGCCGGCGCCCTCGGGGCGTCCTTTCTATGCACACTTCGTCGATGTCGCAGCTGCCGCGGGCTTGCACGCTCCGGTGATCTACGGCGGAGTCGAAAGCAAAAAATACATTCTGGAGGCTACCGGTTGTGGCTGCGCCTTCCTCGACTATGACAACGACGGTTGGATCGATATTTTTCTTTTGTCCGGCACGCGTTTGGATGGCGATCCGCCCGGCGCCACGAATCGCCTCTACAAAAACAACCGTGACGGAACGTTTACGGATGTGACGGAGAAGGCCGGATTAAAAGCTGTGGGCTGGGCATCCGGCGTCTGCATCGGCGACTACAACAACGACGGGTTCGAGGACATCTTCTGCACCTATTTTGGTCAAAATCGTCTCTACCGCAACAACGGCGATGGAACGTTTACTGACATAACCAAGGCCGCCGGCTTGTGGAACGACCAGCCTCGCTGGGGAGCAGGATGCAGCTTCCTCGACTACAACCGCGATGGCCACCTCGATCTTTTTGTTTCCAACTACGTGCGCTTCTCCTTCGAGCACGCGCCCGTCCCCGGCCAGAACGTAAATTGCAATTGGAAGGGCGTACCGGTCGAGTGCGGCCC
This sequence comes from uncultured Acidobacteriaceae bacterium, assembly GCA_963719575.1. Classification (GTDB taxonomy): domain Bacteria; phylum Acidobacteriota; class Terriglobia; order Terriglobales; family Acidobacteriaceae; genus Sulfotelmatobacter. Next base: position 307,013 of record CAVRCN010000006.1, on the reverse strand, counting down.
GCGAGGTCTGCCTACGGGCAGGCATTCTCTATATCGCAACAACGGAGACGGCACCTTCAGCGACGTCAGCCAGCAGGCCGGAATCGCCAGCGCAACCGAGTGCTACGGGATGACCGTAGTCGCTGCCGATCTCGATGAAGACGGCTGGACAGACATCTTTGTGGCGTGCGATTCCACCCCAAGTTTGCTCTTCATGAACAATCATGACGGAACGTTTCGGGAAGAAGGCGTCCTCCGCGGCGTAGCCCTCAGCGATGACGGCATGGAGCAGGCCGGAATGGGCGTCGGCGTTGGCGACTATGATCCCGACGGTCATCTCGATCTGTTCAAAACCCACTTCGCCGAGGACGCCAACGGCCTTTATCACAACGACGGCAAGGGAAACTTTGACGACCTCACCCGATCGTCTCGCCTCGCAGTCGATACCCGTTACATCTGCTGGGGCGCCGGCATCGTCGATCTGGATAACGATGGCTATCCCGATCTGTTCATGGTTACAGGCAACGTTTACCCGGAAGTGGAGCGCAAGCTGCCGCAATATCCCAACAAATCCCCGCGCGCGGTCTTCCGCAACCTGGGCAACCGCACGTTTGAAGAACTGGGGGCCGAAGCCGGGCCCGGCGTCACCGACCCTCACTGCAGCCGCGGCTGCGCCTTCGGAGATTTCGACAACGACGGAGATCTCGACATCCTCATCGTCAATCTGAACGAACCTCCCTCCCTGTTGCGAAACGACATGAAGGGAAAGCAGAACTGGATCAAGGTCAAGCTCGAAGGCGTCAAATCCAACCGCAGCGCCATTGGCGCGCGCGTGCTGGCCCACTATGGCGGCAAGGTGCAGGCGCAGGCGGTGCTCAGCCAGTCCAGTTTCTATTCCTGTAACGATTCTCGCCTGCACTTCGGCCTAGGTGGATTCGCTTCCGTCGACCTCGACATCTACTGGCCCAACGGCCTGCACGAAAAATACAAGGGACTTTCGGCCAACCAGCTCATCACCCTGCGCGAAGGATCGGGAATCGTGAAGAACAAAGGCTGGGCTCGAACCTAGAAATCATCTCCTCGATGGGTTCGGAGAGAAAACGCCTTCAGAGGTTGCGGAAAAATTCCGGTCAAAGAAGTTGTGGGAAGGGCACGAGTTTTACTCGTGCCGTTAAGTCGTTGAAAATATGTCCGCGCTTTAGCGCCTGAGGTGCGCGTTCTCTTCTGCGACTGGTTTTTCCGCAACTCCTTCTGTTTCTTACTGTTTCGTGTGGAATCCAGTAAACGTTCCCGACCCTGGGGTACCCAAGAAAGTTCTTGACAACGGTAAACCCTAATATTTATATAGTATGCGCTTGAAGTAAACGTTTGCTCACAGCGCCTCTCTGACGAGGCGCGCGCTCGGGAGGATCCATGCAGCTCCGTCGCTATTTGTGGTTACTGTCTGCCGTCCTTTTCAGCACTGCCGCCTTCGCCCAGTTCACCAGTAGTGTGCAAGGCACCGTGCAGGATCCGTCGGGAGCCGGCATCCCCAAGGCCACCGTGCAGTTGGTCAACACCGCCACCAAGTCCGTCCAGACTGCAACGACCGACGGATCTGGCATCTTCCGGTTCTTGAGTCTTGCTCCCGGTTCTTACAAGATCACGGTCGAAGCCCCTGGCTTCGCAAAATCCGAGGTCGACGTTACCCTCCTCACCGAGCAGAGCCTCAGCGTGCCCATAGCCCTTAAAGTCGGCTCCGTGTCCGAGGCGCTCACGGTCACCACGGAAGCTCCCGTGGTCGACACCACCGATAGCCGCACTCAGTTGACTCTGGAAAATCAGGCGGTCGCGCAGTTGCCCATCGTGGGCCGCAACCTGGTCACGCTCGTGACCATGGCTCCCGGCGCCTCCGGCCTGGGAACCAGCGCATCTGGAAGTCCCGCGTCAGGCGTGGACAACTACTCCACCGAAGAGCAGGTGGATGCCAGCGCCAACGGTCAGGGCCAGAACAATAACCAGTACGTGGTAGACGGCTTGGACGTGACCAGCGGAATTCGCCAGGGCGTGCTGAATCTTACTCCCCAGCCTGAGGCCATTCAGGAAACCAGTGTTCAGGTCAACACCTTCAGCAGCGAATACAGCCGCGCGGCCGGATTGCAAACCATGTTCACCACCAAGTCTGGCACCAACGCGTTCCACGGTTCCGCGTCAGATTATTTCAATTACCAGGGAATGTTTGCGGCCCAGCACTATGTCGGCTACCCCTACCAGCCCTTCCATTCCAACAACATGGATTTTGCGGTGGGTGGTCCCATAGTTCCTCACCATAATAGCTTCTTCTATTTCGCGGTCGAACCGCTGCGCTCTTCCGCAAGCGCGGGCGGATCGGTGACCTTCGCAGCGCCCGAGTTCATAACCTTTGCTCAAACCAATAACCCGGGCACGGTGGGAACTGGAGTGCTCACCAATTACCAGCCCGTGGGTGTGTCCGGCGTCGCTGTCTCCCAAACCGCGCAACAAGTTTTTGGTAACGACGCCTCCGGCAATCCGATTTGCGGAACGGCGGCTGTGGAAAATATCCCGTGCTCCACTCCCATGATCGATACCGGCGCATTCGGCGCCACACAAAAACGCAACGGTACGCAATATTTTGGCCGCATCGACCAGGTTTTCAAGAACGACCGCGTCTACGCCAGCATTTTCAGAACTCTTCTGCTCACCGGCGCGCCCTCGGCCATGCCGCAATTCTCCGCCCTGAACAATACGTGGCAAGTCGCTGGGCAGGCCTCGTGGACGCACACTTTCTCTCCCTCCACACTGAATGACTTCACCATCGGCACCAGCCGGGTGGAAGGCGTCCTCGGCAGCGGAGCCAAGGACTATACCGTTCCCTCCATCTCCGTCGGCGGCATCAACGTCGACTCCGGCCAGGCATTCGGAGTAGGTTTCGCCCAGGGAGATTTCATTCAGCACAACTACCACTGGCGCGACGTCCTCACCCACGTGAAGGGCACGCACACCCTGAAGATCGGCTATGAAGGCTGGTACGGTGACGATGTCGAGCCCTTCCAGGGCCCCTGGTCGCAACCCAAGTTCTCCTTCGCCAACCTGTTGACCCTCGCGCAGGATGCCCCCGTCAACGAGAACGGCATTTATTACAACCCGCAAACCGGCACCGAACAGTTGTGGAGTTGGGATGCAGCGTCCAGAACCTACGGAATCTTTGTGGAGGACACCTGGAGAGCTCGGAAGAATCTGACCCTGACCTTGGGCCTGCGCTATGACGACAGCGGCAACCCGTGGTCCAAGAGTCCAAGCACGGTCTTTGGAAACTTTTACCGCGGCACAGGCTCAACCGAGCAGGCGCAGGTGGCAGATGGCGTCGCCCGGCCTACGCACAACGCCCTACAAGGTTCGGTGAACAACCTGTTTAGTCCACGCGTTGGTTTAGCTTGGGATCCAACGGGACACGGCGACTGGGTAGTGCGCGGCGGGTTTGGCATCTACAACAACTGGCTGACCCAGGCCAACGTGCAGGAAGAATTCCGCGGTAACCCACCAGGATTCGTAAACCCGAATTTTGTGGCGGGAGGGACACCGAGCACACAGGCCCCCATCTTCGTCCTCGGAGACAGCAGCAAACCTCCGTTTGGCTTCACCTTCCCCACCTTCGGGCCAGGAACGGGCGCTACACCGCAATCAGGAGGCGGTCTTAACGCGCAAGGTGGGGTCGTTGGCGCCAGTTTCGCCATTGGAGGCATCAATCCTCACCTGAAATCCCCGAAAGCCGACATCTGGTCCGCAACTCTGGAGCGCAAGCTGGGAAACAACTTTGCGGCCAGCGTCGGTTACAACGGATCCCATTCCTACGACATCGTCGGCAACGGCAACTCCATCGGAAATGTCTCCTATGGCGTTGATATCAATGCTGTTCCCAACGATCTGATCATCCACAACAGCCTCAATCCCGTCCGCCTGAATCCCAGCTTTGGTGAGATTTCCTACGCCGACAATGATCGGCATGGCAACTACCAGGCTGTGATCTTTGACGTTCGAGGGCACTTCTCGCGTGGATTTGTGGATGCTTCCTACACTCGTTCGAAATCGCAGGACGACGCACTCGACTATCCCAATTCCGAGAGCCTGAACCCTGGGCAGTATTACGGGCCATCCATTTTCGACGTGCCCAATCGCTTCTCCCTCAGCTTCAATTATCAAGTGAAAGGCGTGCATGATGGCCGCGGTGCAGTCGGCTATCTCACCGGTGGTTGGGGAATTAGCGGTACCAGCATCTTCCAGTCCGGGTACCCGTTGACAGCCGGCAACGGCAATTCCTACCAGCCGATTTGTGGCAATACCGCAGTCGGAGCTCCGCCTTGCCCCTCGGCTGCGAACCCTGCCGTGGGCTATGGCGCATCCAGCGGCGACTACCTCGCCGATGGGGACAATATCGCTTACCCGGACGCGGTTAGTTATAGCCAGCCGAACAACAACAAGGCGTGGACCAGCGGTGGAATCCCGCGGGCCGACTTCGCTGTTCCCACGTTCGGTTCGGAGGGGAATGAGAAGTCGAACGGGTTCCGCGGGCCGAACTTCTACGAAACCAACGTCAACTTCTACAAAAACACGCACATTACCGAGAGAGTCAATTTCGAGTTCCGGTTTGAGATCTTCAATTTGTTCAACCGGGCAAATTATTCCACCGTCGATACCAACTTTCCGGACGGAAACTTCGGCGTAGCCACGTCGTCTCACGAAGCCAGGTTCTGGCAACTGGGAGGCAAGCTTTCGTTCTAGGCTGTCCGACGAAGAGAAGTTCGACAAGAGAAAATCTTTAACCACGAAGGGCACGAAGTATCACGAAGGGACTTGCTGGCAGGTTTCCTTCGTGCGACTTTGTGCCCTTCGTGGTGAGTGTCGTCGACTCTGGTACGATTGCTCGGGACGATCGAAAATCTGGATGATTGACAGACCGGGTGGTCGAAATCCGGATATCTGAATCTAGAGGGCTGCCATGAAGCTTCTGCTCACCGGAGCGCCTCGGGTGCTCGTACTGCTGGTTCTTGTGCTTGGAGTTGGGGTGATGACGTCATACGCCGACCTGCCGACAAAAAAATATCTCAATCTGGCGGCCATCAAAGTGATGGTTGCCGGAGCGGAAGCCGAAGCGCAACGGCTTCACGTGGACGTGACGATCTGCGTGGTGGACGAAAGCGGGAATCTGCTTTTCCTGCAAAAGGCAGACAGCGCACCCCTTAACACGATTATCTGGGCGCAGAAAAAGGCCCGGCACGCTGCGTTTTACAGGAGCCCTTCGAAAGACGCTGCCGAAACATTTGAAAAAGGGTAACGTCGAGGTGCTGGCGTTTCCCGACTACTTCCCCAACCAGGGCGGACTTCCCATTCAAGTCGATGGCCAGACCCTCGGCGGAATCGCCGCCAGCGGCGCGAAGCCTGAAGTTGACGAGGCTGTTGCGCAGGCGGGGCTCGACGCTTTCTTCGGCAAGAAGTAGCGTAGGGCAGGGATCAAAGGCAGGGGTCAGTGATCAGGGGCAAGGGGTCGGTGCGCCGGGTCATTGCAAATGATCGTCGCAAATGATTGTTCTGAAGAAGCTTAGTCTCGGAATTCTCGGGTTGGTTTGTTTGCGCGCGGCGTTCGCGCAAGATCAGAAACAGCAGATTGAGGCAATCGCGTCGGCACTGCGGGCCAGCGAGTACGGCCGGGCAGTCGAGATGACCCGCGCCGCCTTGAAAGAATCTCCCAACAATGCCCAGCTGTGGGCGATGCAAGGCGCAGGCTATGCAGGCGAGGGAAACAAGGCGGAAGCCCTCGCTTCCTACCGGGCCGCGCTCAAGATTTCTCCCGATTATCTTCCTGCGCTGCACGGAGCGGTGCAGATCGAATACGACGCCGGCAGTGCGAAGGCGATTCCGCTTCTGAAACATCTGTTGAGATTGCATCCTGCCGACCGGACCAGTCACGGGATGCTGGCGGTGCTTGAGTACCAGCAAGGAAACTGCGCGGCCGCGGTGATTCATTTCAAAGCGGCGGGAGGGTTGTTTGACTCCCAACCCGATGGGCTGCATGCATATGCCACCTGCTTGGTGAAGCTGAAGCAGTTCGATAAGGCGGCTGAAGTTTTTCAGCGGACGCTGGCGCTTAAGCCGGAAGACGCGCGGGAGCGTCGCCTGCTGGCGGCTGTGCAACTGATGGCTCACCAGCCGCAGGACGCGCTGGCGACGTTGCAGCCGATGCTGCATGAGAGTAATCCTGGCGCCGAGACTCTGGAGCTGGCTGCCACGGCGTATGAGGACACCAAGGACACGCCGCAAGCGGTTACGGCGCTTCGCCAGGCGATTCTGCTCGATCCGCAGAACGTAAATCTCTACGTGGATTTTGCGAACATCAGCTCGGCGCACGATTCGTTTCAGGTCGGTATCGACGTGGTGAGCGACGGCATCGGCCAGTTGCCGAAGGCGGCGCAGCTCTACCTGGCGCGGGGTGTTCTATACGTTCAGTTGGGCCAGTACGACAAGGCCGAGGCCGATTTCGAAACCGCACACGAACTGAATCCTCAGCAATCGCTAAGCGCGGCCGCGCAGGGGCTGCTGGCCGAGCAGCAGAATGACCTGGATCGGGCGCTGGCAACAGTGCAGTCAAGATTGGCGCACAAGCCCAACGACCCGGTTCTGCTCTACCTTCGGGCCGACTTCCTTTCGCAGAAGGGCGTCGAGCCGGGCACGCCGGATTTTCGGCTAGCGATGCGATCGGCGCAGGAGGCTGTCTCCTTGCGGCCGGCGCTCAGCGGCGCGCGGACGGTGCTGGCGAAGCTCTACTTGCAGGCGGGCAACAACCGGGAAGCGGTCGAGCAGTGCCGGAAGGCTCTGGAGCAAGACCCGAAAGACCAAACTGCGCTGTATCACCTGATTCAGGGGCTGCGGAAAACGGGGGACGAGCGTGACAGGCGCGAAATTCCCGACTTGCTGAAACGCCTCGCGCTGCTGCGCAAACAGACTGCGCATGAAGAGAGCCAGCGCTACCAATACAAGCTGGTCGAAGGTGACTCCGCACCTAAGTAGCTGGCGCGCTGCGCTCGCCGGAATATTCCGCGCATTTTCGGCAACTCGTACCTTCGGCAACTCAAGATTTCAGCAAAACATACGCGCTGTAATTTTCCTTGTCGATGTTCATGAACGGACGCATGCTCACGCTGCTGCCGTCGGCTGAACTGACGAGCCAATCTCCTTTGGCGTTGTTGGCCGGCTTGGCTTGCAGCAATGCGTTTCGGTCGAAGCTGGGCTGCGAATCGGCGACTGCAAAGAGCACCAGCGGACCCTGCACGAGGGCCACGAGCTTCGGATGATTGACATCCACTTGCTCCAGACGCAAGGGCATGGGAAGCTCGAGTTCGACGCGATCGCCATCTTTCCAGGTCCTCCGAATCGCGGCAAAAGTTCCCGGCTGCACAGGATCGGAGACTCGCTTGCCATTCACCGAGAGCACCGGGTCGGGCGCGGCCCAGCCCGGAATGCGGACGTAGAGCGTGTAGTCCCTGGCCTGCGAACCGGACACCTGGATCTGGATTTTGTTGTCGAAGGGATACCTGGTTTCCTGCTTCAGTCCGTAGCGTCCGCCGCCGTCGCTCCAGTTCAGCGTGGATGGTGTGAAGAGATTCACATATACGCCGTCGGCTGCGCGCAGATAGGTGCTGATGTGGTAATCCGCGGCGAGCTGCGGGAAAGTTCCCGAGCAGCACGGCCACTTTTGTCCATACCAAACTTTCTTGCCGGTGTCGGCGTAGTCGGAGTAGTAAAACGAAGTGCCGTCGGCTTGAACGGGCCACGCGCCGAGGATGGTGTTGTAAAGCACGCGCTCCATGCTGTCGCCGTAGCGTGAATCTTTGGTGACGCGGAGCAGGTAGCGCGTGATCTTGAAGTGTCCGTAGGCGCCGCACGGAGTTTCAAAGCTGGCGTGAGTAAGCGCGAGGCTGTCGCCCAGTTGCCCCGTGCCAGGCTCTCCGAAAGATTCATTCGGACCCCATCCGCCTGTGGCAAAGCTTTGTGTCTTTACCAGCATCTCGAACCCATTCTTGGCGGCGCGCAAGTGCTTTTCGCTGCCCAGCGTGATGTAGGCCTGCATGGCCGAACTGAAAGCATTCACGTGGCTGTAGGCGTGTTCGAAGGGCAGAACGTTGTTGCCTTCTGCGAGCGGGTTGAAATATGTGTCATCCTCGAGGTACTGCTTGGCCATGTCGCGATAGAACGGCTTGCCGCTGCGCTGGTAGGCGAGAAAAAGATTTTCCGGCAACGTGTAGGTTTCGTCCCAGGTGAAGGACGTATCTTTGTGGGGGCGCGAACGTTGTTCCTGACGGGAGAGCGCCTTTTCGGGGAGGTAGGCGGTGATGGCGTGCGTGAGTTTCTCGTGAACGTCCATCGCGATCGGGTCGCGGGCGAACTCATGAGCGTCGATCAGGCCGCAGGAGAGTTTGTCGTAGGTATAGGCCGGCAAGCGATAGCCGACGAAGAACTTGGCCTTGGGATCGAGTGTTTCGGCGTATCCCTTGACCAGGCGATTGACTTTTGCCTTCGTAGGTTCTGACCCCGTCGCGGCATAGGCACGCGCCAGCCCGGAAAGATATTGTCCAAAACTGTGACCGGCGATGAAGCCGTGGAAATCGTTGTGTTCGAGGCTGAAGCCGGTGAGGTCGTACCAGCCTCCCATGTCTGCTCCGGGAGCGGGCAGGCCGGCAACCTGGCGGAAGACCTTGAGCAGGCGATCGTCGTCGAGGTTGAGAAAGCGGGCATGGTTCTCCTCGAACTGGCGGTTCATGGGGCCGTCAAGCAACTGCACGTCGGAATAGGCGAAGGTGGCGAGCGGAGTATCGACGGCGACCGCGCCTCGATCCACCGTGGCCGAATCTGTGGAAGCCCATGCGGGGAGCGAGCGCGCCGCGTAAGCGGCTGCGGTGGTAGCGGTGGCGGCTTGGAGAAAACTTCTGCGGCTGACACGGCGGGCCATTGGGTGTCTCCTGTGCGACGAGGCAGTTTGATGGCAAACGTTTACTATAGGCAGCTTCTCTCTCTTGCCGGGTGCTTGTCAACTGTGAGATGAGGAACCTCTTGACAGCCACTCCCGGCGGCGCTGTAAGCTGTTTTTCACGATATGAAGAAATCGTTTACTCTGCCGAACCGACGCGTAGCCAGCAACTCGGAGCTTCATGTCGGAGCGGGGAACCCATGACGAACTTTTCCGCTCCCAGACGCCGCTTTCTGAAACAAGCTTCCAACGCCGGGATGGCCTGTTCCGCGACAGCTTTACTGGGTCGCTCTTTGTGGTCATCGGACAGCTTGGGTCAGGCTACTTCGCCTGCCTCTGTGGGTGGCAGCGCGACCGCGCGGGTCTACGTCGACTCCAGACGAACCATTGCGCCGCTCGATCGCAATTTGTTTGGTTCGTTCCTCGAACACCTGGGGCGTGCCATTTACGAGGGAGTGTACGAACCCGGGTCGAAGCTCTCCGACGCCAGCGGATTTCGTAAGGACGTGCTGGACGAAATCCGCCAACTGGGAGTTCCGATCATTCGCTATCCGGGAGGAAATTTTGTTTCCGGATACAACTGGCTGGATGGCGTAGGGCCGAAAAAAGATCGTCCACGCACGCTCGACAAGGCCTGGGACTCGATCGAGTCAAATCAATTTGGGACCAACGAGTTTATGGCCTGGTGCAAGGCCGTGGACACGAAACCGCTCATGGGGCTGAATCTGGGGACCGGGACGGCGGAAGAAGCGGCGGCGCTGGTGGAGTACTGCAATGTCGGTAAGGGTACGAAATGGAGCGACTTGCGGCGGCAGCATGGCATTGCTGATCCCTACAACGTGCAACACTGGTGCCTGGGCAACGAAATGGATGGACCGTGGCAGATCGGGCACATGTCCGCGACGGAATATGGCCTGAAGGCCGCGGATGCTGCGCGGCAGATGCGCGATGTCGATTCCTCTCTGAAGTTGATTGCCTGTGGATCGAGCGGTCCTCTGATGCCGACCTATCTCGAGTGGGATCGCGAAGTGCTCGAACAGTGCTACAACTATGTGGATGGTCTGTCGCTGCACCGCTACTTTGGCAATAATGAACGCGACTCCGGCGGCGACACTTCGAAGTATCTCGCCCTGAACTTGAGCATGGAACGCCAGATTGCCGAGACAGTTGCGGTCTGCGACCTGGTCCGCGGTCACAAACGCTCGCCGAAAAAACTGTGGCTGTCGTTTGATGAATGGAACGTTTGGTATCGCACCACCAGGGGAGATGACGTGGATGGCCACCGGCACGAAGCGCCGCATTTGCTGGAAGAAGTCTACAACCTGGAAGATGCGCTGCTGGTCGGCGGACTCATCAACTCGCTTTTGCGCAATGCCGATCGCGTAAAAATCGCTTGTCTCGCGCAGTTGGTGAATGTGATTGCTCCGATCATGACCAATGAGAGCGGTATCCTGCGGCAGACCATTTACTATCCTTACAGCTGGGCGCTGAAATTCGCCAGGGGCGCGGTGCTGAATTTGCTGGTGGAGTCGCCCACCTACGAAGTCACGGGTCTCGACCAGGTCGGATATATCGATGTGGCGGGGTCGCTGGATCACGACGACGGCAAACTCTCGCTCTTCATTCTGAATCGAGATTTGTCGAAAGCTCATGATGTGGAAATGGTTTGGGAAGATGTGGCTCCGGCGCGGGTGATTTCGGCGTCGGTGCTGACTGGCGACGACCTGAAGGCATCGAACACTTTTGCCGCGTCGAAGCGAGTTGTGCCGCAATCATTTGCGCCGCCGGCGAACAGCGGAGGTCGGACCAGGTTCGAGGTCCCGGCGCGTTCTTACACGGTCATTCAATGGTCAATGTAGAAACATTGGTCGATGTAGAAACGGTCGATGTAGAAACGGGGTAGAGATGCATGTCTGAAAGAGGAAACATCTCGCGCAGACAGTTTGTAGGCGCCGCGATTTCGGCGGCTGCCGTATCGTCTCTGCCGACGCATCCGGTTTTCGCCGAGGTCGAAGCCGGAATGAACGCCGGGCCGCAGACATCTGCGACGCTGATCAGCTCACCCGCCTGGAAAGATCAGGGCGTTGAAAATCTTGCCAAGTCGCCTCACGCCAAACTGCGGGACATCCCCGTGCGCGCGGTGACTATCACCGGCGGTTTCTGGGGACAGCGCCGCGAGATCAACGCGACCAAGAGTATTCCCACTATGCACGATCTGCTGGAGGCGAACGGCCGCATGAATAATTTCCGCCGCCTGGCAGGCAAGAGCACTGCTGCGCAGATTGGTCCAGTGTATTCTGACTCGGATGTTTACAAGTGGACCGAGGCGGTTGGATTCGTGCTGCAATCGGGTGATCGTCCTGAGCTTCGCGCAAGCGCCGAAAAGCTGATCGACGAGGTGGTTGCGGTACAGGAATCCAGCGGCTACTTGAACACTTACTATCAGGATGACCGCAAGTCTTTGCGAATGCTCCCGCAAACCCAAACGACGGGTCATGAGCTCTACAACATCGGGCACATGCTGCAGGGCGCTGTCGCTTACTATCGGGCGACGGGCGATCGCAGATTGCTCGATGCCGGCATTCGTTTCGTCGACGATTTTCTGATTCCGAATTACGGTCCGGCGCCTAAAAAGCCAATCGTTTCCGGGCATCCTGAAATTGAAATGGGATTGATCGAGCTCTACCGCCTCACCGGCGACAAACGTCAGCTTGATCTGGCGGGTTACATCCTGCAAGGAGACGCGCGCATCGAGTTACCGGAGCGCCGGACGATCTACATGTTCAGCGGAACTCCTTTTACAGCGCGGACCAAGATGCAAGGGCACGCGGTTCGCGCCATGTACGCCTGTTGCGGCGCCACCGACTATTACCTGGAGACGGGCGATCCGGCGTATCTGCAGACGCTGAATACTCTCTGGAACGACATGACCACCACCAAGATGTATGTGACGGGTGGAGTTGGTTCGCGGTCCGACGGCGAAGCATTCGGCGATGCCTACGAGTTGCCGAATTTCCGCGCTTACGGCGAAAGTTGCGCGGCCATCGGCAACATGATGTGGAACTGGCGCATGCTGGCTGTGACCGGCGACGCAAAGTTTACCGACGTGATCGAACGCGCGCTGTACAACGGAATCAATTCTGGGATGTCACTCGACGGAACGCTTTACTGTTATCGCAACCCGCTGGCGTTTGATCCTTCTACTGGAGATAAAATCCGAAACCCGTGGTACGACACTACCTGCTGTCCGCCGAATCTGGAGCGCACGTTCGGGTCGCTGCCCGGATATTTCTACAGCACCAGCGCGGATGGAATCTATGCGCATCTCTACGATAATTCGGAACTCAACTGGCATCTGGAGAACGGAGTTGGCTTGAAGGTTGTGCAGAAGACGAGCTACCCGTGGGACGGCAATGTGGAAATCGCTGTCACGCCTGCGGAAGCGACTGAATTCACTTTTTACTTGCGCATTCCCGGATGGGCCGACCACGCGCAGGTAGCCGTGAATTCCAAAGCACTGGCGGGCGCGACGCCGGGGCAGTATCTACCGATCCGACGCCGCTGGTCTCCCGGCGACATGATTCAGCTGAAAATAGAGGTCGTACCGCAAGTGATTGCAGCGAATCCGCGCGTTGCCGACGACAGCGGAAGAGTTGCGATACAGCGCGGGCCGCTGATCTATTGTCTGGAAGAGATCGATCAACCCAGCGGCGTCTCCCTTAGCGATGTGGCGGTGAATCCAGGGCGCCACCCTGCAGAACAATTTCAGACTGAATTCAAGAACGATCTGCTCGGCGGGATGGTGGTGCTCCGTCATACGGGCGCGGTTTACGAGCGGGGTAGCTCGGAAAAAACGCTCTACTCGCGCTACGGCGGAGAGCCGAGAACCGAGAAGGCTCCTCTCACCTTCATCCCCTACTACGCGTGGGCCAACCGGCAAGCGACCTCGATGCAGGTGTGGAACCTACTGCTGCAGTCATAAGCGGCGATGAAGATCTCACCTAACGCGGGAGCGCGGCCGAGCCAGTTCGGGATCTGCTGCGACCGGATCCTTTGGGGGACGTTGCGGACGGTCCAGCCGGGGCCAACGACGTAGAACGCCTGAGCACCAGGCTGGTCGTCAGTTCGTATTCGTGGCGTTCGTGCGAGGGCGGATCGCTGTCGATCTCGTTCAATAACGCCCGGAAAGCAATCTTGGCCAATTCCTTTTGGGACATTTGCACCGTCGTCAACGGAGGGGTTGTAAACTCCGCCAAACGGATATCGTCGAACCCGACCACGGAAAGGCCTTCCGGCACCCGGATATTCTGCTCATAGGCTTGCCGCATGACTCCGATCGCAGTCATATCATTGGAGCACAGCACGGCAGTTGGCTGAACAGTCAAATTGCTAAGTTCAATCAGGGCACGCATTCCTCCCTCCATGCGGTGATCTCCGACCGTGATGAAGTCAGGAGAAAGTCCAATCTCCATCATCGACGTCCTGAATGCCTCTCGCCGGGCCATGGCGGATTTCAAATGCGGCGGCCCCGCGACGAACGCGATGCGCGTATGGCGCAGGGCCGCCAGATGCTGTACAGCCTGCCGGATTCCGTTCTGATAGTTAATCCGGATATTGGCCACTCCTCTTACATCTGGACCTACATCAACGAATACCAGAGGAACCTTCCGGTAACGAAGGTGTTCGAGCAGCGACTCTTCCATGCCGAACGTTAGGATCGCCACGCCATCCACACGGCGTTCGATCATGCGCCGGACCGACAATTCCATCCGCTTCGGGTCGTTCACCGTCGAGGTGATTAAGATCTCATAGTTATTTTCGACCGCCAGATTCTCAAAGGTCTGGACGATCTCTGGGAAGAATGGATTGGTAAATTCGGAAACGATCAGGCCAAAAATGCGGCTTCGTCCCGAAACCAAAGCACGGGCCTGCGTGTTGGGGTAGTAGCCCAGTTCGTCCACCACCCTCCACACGCGCTTCGCTAGTTGAGGATCGACGGTGGGAACGCGATTAATTGCCCGGGATACGGTGGCGGTGGAAACCTTCGCTCTGCGGGCGATTTCGCGGATATCCATCGGGTTATTTCGAAAAAATCCAATTTTATCCCGGCCATTTTACCATAGCGTATAGGCAGGCTCAGGAATCCGGGACGGCCTTTGTAGCAAACGTTTGCTACCTTACAGGCACCACGGCCCCCGCAAAATCCCCATCGCGAATCAACGCCCAGGCTTTAATTCCAGCCAAGTTATTTCTTTCTGAAGCGGAACCACATAGGCACCTCGCCGAGACTGCAACGGCGTCGCAGGGCGATAGTTGCCGACGCTGCTAATCCTGGCCGGTTGCTCGATTCGCAACAGCCCCTCCGGCGTAGCATCGGTCGCTCCGGCGAGTCCCACACGCACCGTCCCGGTCTCTTGATTCACTTCGACCCTTTCAAATTGTCCCGCATCGAGTGTCAACCACAATCCCTGCGACGCTAGATAGACGCGTGCTCGAAACGAGTCGCGTGGTGTAACCGTAACCACCTTGCCTCGCGTCTCAACGTTCCCGCCAAACGCGATCCAGCCGAATTCAGGGTGATTCACGATATAAGTGGCCGTGTTCCAGGCGTGTCCAAAGAAGTTGGGACCGTAATCGCCGCTGTAGGGGTCGGGCTTAAGCATGTCCGGAAATCCGTGGAAAGCTGCTGAGGCAAACCCCTCCTGGTCGATGTCAGTCAGCGCTCCCATCGTCCCGCCGTAGCCCACCCGCAAAAGATAGAAATCTTCCGGATGTTCACGGTATTCCGCTAACACTGGAATCGCGTTCAGTCCCGAACCATAGTGGTGCAGTTGCCGCTCCAGTCGCCGGTCTTTGGCGGCGAAAATGAAGTCCCAGTAACGGCGGGCGCTGCCGTTGTAGCCCCAGTGCGGAATTGCCGGATCGTATCCTAGAATTGCATCTAACGTGACCTCGGCCTTGTCGTTGTAGCCGAAATATTTTGTCCAGGCATAGACCTCTTCTTGACCGGTGGAATCCCACGGCATTTCGCTGCCGAACGGATAAGCTTGCTTCGTCCAGTGGTCGGCCCGTTCGCGCATCTTGCTTTCCAGGGCTGCAGCTTGTGTATTCATGCCTTCGCGTTTGAGATCGGCCAAAATCTCCACAAAGATAGAACCCTCCATCTGGCCAAACACAGCCAGGTCCTTGGCGTAGTTGGTCATGGCCATCGACGTCTCGTAAGCATGATTCAAATACCAGTCCCAGGAATGGTTGGTGACTAACCCGTTGTGATCGCGAGCCAGACGATAGAGTGCCCAGTACGCCGCCGCCACGTGAGGATAGTCATACGAACGGTCGACCGCCTCCGAAGCTTGCTTATTCCAACTGGTCCAGGATTTCCAGTCAAAGCTGCTGTCGTAATAGTTCGGTGGCATCTGGTCCGGCTGGTAGTAAAAGAGGCTCTTGCGCACCCCGTAAACGTGAGGACCATCTTTGTATTGCAGGCCGCCCCATAAAACTCCGTCGACGAACCGCTGAAGTTTGTCGAGTTCTTCTTTGTCGGGCTGGACCAACTGCTTCATCATCGCTGCCAGCCACGAGCCAGCGCCGCCTTCATCGCCCAGTCCGGCGATCCAGACGCGGCTGTCTTGCAGAACAACGTGGTTGACCTCGCGATCATAAGTGATCACCGAGGGCGCGCGGTGGAACGGATCGCTCGTGTCGGCGAACCACTGGCGCGTGGTGAGAAAGTGTCCCATGTCCGCCACGGTTTGTGCTTCCGGCTTGATCACAAAGTAGTGAATGGTTTGCACCGTTCCGTCCTCGTAGGTGACAGTCAGACGCGAGCGCCCCCAGGTTTTCCCCCGCAGAGTGTAGGCTAGCCAGCCTTTGTGATCCGAGGCATCTTCGTGAATCTCGATCGCCGATGCGGGCTCAACCTTCAAAGAGGCGACGGGCCTGCCGTACTGGAGGAACAGCCGCCCCTCTATGTCCTGCGGCAGGATGTAACCGGGCACGCCGACGGCAACCGGCCTCTGATTGTCGGCGAGAGTTTTCTCGATATGACGAATCGAATCGGAAACCAGAAACTTGAGCCCGTAAGTTTTCGACTCGCCCGGCGCCAGCGTGAGGCTGGTGGCAGTGTTCCAGGGCTGCGCGTTCTTCCATTCATTTTCGGCGTACGCCTGGCTATGCACCATCCATTCGTAGAAGCCCTCAAACGTAATTCCTCGCGGTGTGGGATCGGTAAATACCGGAGCCGCGCCCCAATGCCCCTTGTGATCCAGAATGGGGTTGTAAGCTTCAAAAGGGGTTTTGCCGTCGGGAACCACCACCAGCGCCGGACCGTCGCCGCTGAGTCGAGTCACTTGCAGATAGCCCGCGTCCTCGCCGATGTAAGGATCGTAAAACGAACAGATCGCATGCGCCTGGTCGAGCGTTCGATCGTTGAGCACGTTGTTGAAAATCATGGGAATGCCCAGCGCCCCGATCTGGACGTTTCGCGTCGACGTGTTCGCCAACACGAAACGCAGGACGAGCTTGCCTCCATCCACGGCCCAGGTTCTCGTGACGCGCAGTGGAATATCCGCGGGCAGTGTGGGCGCGAGGTCGGCAGCGGCCAGAATATTTTTGGACGCAGGCAGAGTGCGTACTGGCACGCGTGCGACCGCGGTCGAATAATTTTTCCAGTCTCCCGAGTCGCCCGCGCGCAAGCGAAGCGTAATGTCGCCCAGATGAAAATATCCGTCTCGTGAACGCGCCGTTAACAGGTCTGCGGGGGTGAAGTCGAAGCCGTCAGCTCCTTTCGGTTTGAGGGCGGCCACGGTCTGCGAGGAACGCACCAAACTCAGCGTGAAGTCGGGAGTGTCGTAGCTCACGATTCCTTCGTCGAGCATCGGCCCTGGAGTCGGAGCCGGCTTGCTGGCGGCGGCTTGTGCGGCGACGCTGGTTGGCATCATGCACACGATCGACGCGATCACGGGAATAAGGCCTCCGCGGATAAGCCGGTTGAGCTTCACGATTTCGTCCCTCGATTCATCGCCAAATTATGAGTTCTATCGTTTCTTCGACCACTTGGAAACGGCTGAGAAATCTTCGTCACCATAGCCCTCAGCAATAGCCTGCTTGAACACAGAAAGCGCGGCGGCCGCAGTTTGCAGGGAAATTCCATTCTTGGACGCGTCGTCTATGGCATACGCGATATCTTTCGCCATCCAGCGCAGCGCAAAATTTGGCGCGAAGTCTCCGGTAGCGAGTCGGTCAGCCACTCTCTTCACGATTCCACTTCCCGGAGCGCCGCCGGTAAGAATCGAGACGGCCTTGGCGCGGTCGAGCCCCCCAGCGTCGATCATGGATACAGCCTCGGCAAACGACGCGGCCTGCACACCACAGACAAAATTGTTGATGAGCTTCATCAAAGAGCCGCTTCCAACCGGGCCCAGGTGAACCACATCGCGACCGAGCACCGAAAACACAGGCCGCGCGGCATCAAGCGCCTCTGCAGAACCTCCGACCAGAAAAATCAACTCGCCGGATGCGGCATGCGGCTTGGTGCCGGTGACCGGCGCATCCAGAAATCGGCAGCTACGCTCGGCAGCCTTGGCCGCAAGTTCCTGAATCCAATCGCCGCTCAGAGTGCTGGACTCGATCAGCACCGCATTCGAGCGCGCGCCGGCCAACGCTCCGTTTTCGCCTAGCCAAATGTCGCGTGAAGCAACGTCATCCCCCACCATGCTCAGAATGATTTCCGATCGCGAGGCAGCTTCGCGCGGCGATGCAGCGACAAACGCGCCAGCGCTCGCGAAGGGACTGCTCTTCTCGCGATTCCGGTTGTAAACGGCCAGCGGAAAGTTTGCCGACAGCAGGCGATGGGCCATGCCCACGCCCATGATGCCCAGTCCGAGAATTGCTACGTTAGGTTTTGCCATATTTTCATTCATTCCAGCGCAATGACGTTGATCAGAGCAGGTTTTGACGCGTCGATGCGCACCGCATTTCGCAGAGGACGCCCGTAACCCTCGACTGCAACCTGCATGACATCACCGTCTTGCAAGCGAATCTTATCGCTGAAGCTCAGGCAATCCGTCCCAAAGTAGTGAATGTGAACGTCTCCGGGCCTGCGGTGGGCTTCAAATTTGAAGTGATGGTGCTCAATATTCTGCAGGCTGTGGCACATTTCGGAATCTCCTGTGCGGAAAGTCTTTGTCCAGTAGACGTTACCGCCCCTCTCGATGCTCGCCGCAACCGGCACGGATTCGAATTCCGCATCCACCACGAGTTCCGGACCAAGCGCGCAGGTGCGAAGCTTGGAGCCCGCGAGATTCAGATAGTTTTTCTTTTCAAATTGATGATCCGAAAACTCGTTGCCCACCGCCATGCCGAGGCGATAAGGCCGTCCATCGCGGCCAACCAGATAAACGCCCGCGATTTCGGCCTCCTCTCCGCCGTCTTCAGCATAGGAGGGAATGTCGAGCGGCTCTCCATGTGCCCGCAGAGCGCAGCCAGAGCCCTTGTGGAACCACTCTGGAGCGATGCCGATATTTCCATCCGCTGGGCGTCCTCCTTCCACTCCCCAGCGGAACATTTTCATGCTGTCGGTCAGATCCTCAGTAGCCGTCGCGTGCATCGACTGGCGCCCGCGCGCGCTGCCGAGATGGGTTAGTCCGGTGCCGGAAATCAAACAGCGGGCGGAATCCTCAGGGTGGTCAATGGCCGGAAGCAAACGCCATTCCGAACTGCCGTCGTAAATCGGGTTGTAGTCGATTGCTTCGAGTCTGGCTCTCTGGCGCGCCGCCTCGCTGAGTTTCATGCGCGCGGCGATGGCGATATGCGCTAATTCGTAGATTGACGAGCAGTTGTCGAGCAAGCGAACGTTGGGTTCCTCCACCAGCGCCACCCGCCGGATCTTGCCTTTCTTGATTTGAATCAGTCTCGTCATCGGATCTGTCTTTACCTTCAACGATTATTCGATTATCTCGAACCGCTCGAGCCCGGATTCGTTGATGGTCAGCCCAAGCCCGGGAGTGTTTTCGTCGAGATCGATGAAGCCGTCCTTCGCTCTCGGTTCGCCCTGAAAGATGTACCAGAACAGTTCGTTGCCCACTTCCACATCGACGATGGGAAAATATTCCGCCATCGGCGAGTTCAAGCTCGCCATGACGACGTGGTAGTTGTGCATCTGGCCGGCATGGGGAATCACCGGAACCGAATGTGCCTCAGCGAGCGCAGCAATTTTGCGGGCCTGCGTGATGCCGCCCACGCGATTGGTGTCGAACTGGATGTAATCGAGCGCGCGGGCCTCGAGCACCTCGCGAAATCCGTAAAGCGTGAACTCATGTTCGCCACCGGCGATCGGAATCCGCCCGTAGGCCTTCAGCTCCGCATAACCATGAATGTCGTCGGGGATCACCGGCTCTTCCAGCCATCGAAGGTGAAACGGCTCCAGCAACGGCAGCATGCGCTTGGCGTAGTCGAGAGTCCAACCCATGTAAGCGTCGGCCATTACATCGACGCCAGCACCGACACTTTCGCGGACAGTTCGCACCAGCTCGACATTTCGCTGCATGCCCTGCGCGCCATCCGCAGGTCCCCATCCAAAGCGGAGCTTCATCGCCCGGTAACCCTCTTCTTTGTAACGCTTTGCCTCCGCCGCGAGCTCACTCAGTTCCACGCTGTAAAGTCGAGATGCGTACACGGGAATGCGATTTTTCGTTCTGCCGCCGAGCAGGCGATAGACGGGCTGTTTGGCCGATTTCCCCAGCAGATCCCACAATGCGATATCCACCGCACTGATCGCGACCATACCCAGTCCCTTGCGGCCGAACGCCATTGTTTTGCGGTACATGTGTTGCCACAGGCGCTCTACGTCCCATGGGTCCTGGCCGATGAGCAGTGGCTTGAGATAGAGATCGATGATCTGTTTCGTCACCTGTGGCGCCAGCGCGGCGTTGCCCAAACCCACAAGCCCGTCGTCGGTGAAGACTTCCACCACTAGCCAGCCATGAAACGTAAAAGTCTGCATGGAAGCCTCGGGTAACTCCAATAGATCCATTGGGTTGGTGCAGAAATGCGGAGGCAGCGGGACGGTTTTTCCGCGCCAGCGCACCACCCGAGTGCGAATTTCGGTGATTTTCATGCGACTCCCTGGTAATTCAGTTTCCGCTCCAGCTTCAGGGGCAGCAGAACGGGAACGGCAATCAGAATAATCAGAAACGCAGCGACGTGGAGTGTGCCCGCGATACGAAAAACCACGCTATAACCGAAGCCGTGGTCGAGCAGGTAGCCGGCCAGCTCGCCGAACAAGATTCCGCCCATTGCTCCGCCGAAACCCACCAATCCGGCAACGGAGCCGACCACATTTTGCGGGAAGAGATCCGTGGGCAACACCATGACCAGCGTCGACCACGACTGCTGGCCGAAATAGGCCAGGCAGAAGAGTCCGATGGCCCAGGACACGGGAACATGGGGCACCAGAATGACAAATGGCATGACGGCGGCGCTCAGACCGAGCGCCAGCTTCCGCGCCACACCGAGAGAGAACTGGCGGCGTACCAGGTAGCTGGAGAATCCGCCGCCCAGCAGGCATCCCACACCAGCGGCCGCGCTGGGCATCCAGGCGAAAGTCCCGACTGCTTTGATGTCAAAGCCGCGAGCGTCGTAGAGATACTTTGGGAGCCAGAACAGGTAAAAAAACCATGCTGCGTCGCTCAGAAATTTCGCGGTCACCAGCCCCCAGGTCTCACGGATGCGAAACAAGCGGATCCACGGCAAACCGGTTGGCGAGCCCGGAGTGCGACCCTGAATCGGGCCGGCGGCGGTACCACGGGAACTTGTAGGTGGAGAAGAATACGACAATCTCCACCACGCAACCCAGAGCAGACCGAGCGTGCCCGTGAGAACAAAGATCCAGCGCCAGTTCGTGTATCCGAGAACAGCCGCGATCAGCGGAGGGGCCGCGACTGCTCCGATTGCGGTGCCGGCATTGATGATGCCCATCGCGGTGGCGCGCTCTTTTGTAGGAAACCATTCCGCAACCGCGCGGGTCGCGGCAGGAAACCCGCCGCCTTCGCCCATACCCAGCAGGAATCGGCTTGCGGCCAGCATCGCAAAACTGGTGGCCAGAGCGTGGCTGGCACAGGCCAGCGACCAGAACAACATGATCACCGTAAACCCGCGATGCGTTCCCAGAAGGTCCACCAATTTGCCGCCGCCCGCATACATCAGCGCGTAGGAGAACAGGAACGCCGATTGGAGCGCAGAAAACTGTCCGTTGGTCAGCGGGATGTCTTTGCTGATCGCCTGGACCGCGACTGGCAGAGTCTGCCGATCAAGGTAGCTGATTGCGATCGCAGCACTGACCAGGATGGCGATGCGCCACCGCAAAATGGTTTTCCTCCGCGCACGAATGTACCGCTTCGAATGTTCTGACGAATCGGCATTATACGCGACAGATGGTAAACGTTTACTCCATTTGTCTGTTTCCGTTACAATCGCCCGACCGCTCGAAGAGCAGCGAATCGAATCGGAGAATACTCAGTCATGACTCCGCGGTGGAATCGTCGGGATGTTTTGAAAGGATTGCTGGCCGCGTCCACCGGAATCATTGTTTCCTCGAAGCAGGGAACTGCGCAGGATGATACGCGTGCACCAGAAAAGCCGATTGAGATACAAGTAACCTCGATCAGCGCCCATACGTTTCGCCTGAGCATTCTTCCCATCGACAACGGAACGATCGGGCAAATACCGCGCGACGGATCTCTTGTCCGTGAGTCCTGGGGAGCTCCGGTTGCCAAGCTGCGGGCTGAGCCTGCCACGATTGCTGTGGGAAACCTTCGGCTTAAGATTTCCTTCCACCCGGTCAGCATCTCAGTTGCAAACGAGCACGGCGACGTCATCCAGCAGTTGGCCTGGGACGCGAATACTGGAGTCCTGACTTTTCTGAATGGAAGCTCGCCGCTGTTCGGCTTAGGGGAGGGTGGACCGCAGTTCGACCGTCGCGGCTCCGTGGATTCCATGCGCAGCGGCCAGGGCGGATACAAACTCTCGACTCACGGTGGCCGTGTTCCTGTTCCCTGGATCGTCAGCACGTCCGGGTGGGGGATATTTTTTCACCAGCCTTACGGCAGCTTTGATTTCACAGGCTCGCAAGGGGAGCTTCAATCCGCGAGTCCGGGCGCTGCGCTTGATTTGTTTTTCGTGGCGTCGCCGGATCCCGCTACGATTATGTCCGAGTATGCGCGCATTACGGGCCACGCCGAGATGCCGCCACTGTGGAGCTTCGGCTACCAGCAGTCACATCGCACGCTGGCCAGCCGGGAGGAAGTGCTCGCCGAGGCGAAAACTTTCCGCGAAAAGAAATTGCCTTGCGATGCGCTCATCTATTTAGGAACTGGCTTTTGCCCTTCGGGATGGAACACTGAAAATGGCTCGTTCGTGTGGAACTCTCGAGTTTTTCCCGACCCTAAAGAAATGCTCGAGGAGCTACACCGAGAGCATTTTCGGGCCGTCATGCATGTGGTGATTTTGTCGGACAAGCTTCACGGCAAGGTTCACGATCCGTGCGAGGTTTCGCGGTTCGACGAAGAAGCGGCAAGCTGCTACTGGGACGCGCATCGCAAAGATTTTGCCCTGGGCATCGACGGATGGTGGCCCGACGAAGGTGATCCGCTCGATGTCGCGTCACGGCTAGTGCGCAATCGCATGTACTGGGAAGGTCCGCAAGTGGATCGGCCGAACGAGCGCCCTTACGCGCTGCATCGCAATGGCTATGCCGGCATGCAGCGCTATGCTTCGTTTCTGTGGTCGGGCGATGTGTCCTCCACCTGGGAAACTTTGAAGACGCATATTCCGATCGCGCTGAATACCGCGCTCAGCGGCATTCCCTACTGGGGCACGGACATTGGAGGTTTTGTTCCCACGCCGGAATTTACCGCGGAATTGTATGTGCGCTGGTTTCAGTTCGGGGCGTTCTGTTCGCTTTTCCGTTGCCACGGCCGCACCTGGAAGTTACGTCTGCCCTGGGGATGGAATACGGGAGATCCTGGGCCGGTAGAAATCAGAAGTTATAACGGCGCTGCCACTCCCGATTCCAGCCAGCTGCACGATGCGCGCGTGGAGCCGATCTGCCGGAAATATCTTGAACTGCGTTACCGATTGTTGCCTTATCTCTACAGTGCGGCGCATGAGTGTGCGACGACCGGAATGCCGATCATGCGTGCGCTGTGGCTGCACTTTCCTGACGATCCCAAGGCCGTCGAGTGCGGCGACGAATATTTGTGGGGGCGCAGCATTCTTGTTGCTCCAGTTGTCGAGAAAGGGGCAACGGTGCGCCGCGTCTACCTTCCGCGTGGTACGTGGACCGATTTTTGGACTGGTGAACGACTGGAAGGCGGGCGTGAAATCGAGCGCCCCGTGGACCTCGAAACGATTCCACTGTATGTGCGCGCGGGATCGATCCTGCCGCTGGGTCCGGTGAAACAGTTTACCGCCGAGAAAGTTGATGAGCCGCTTTTGGTTTCAATCTATCCCGGCGCTGATGCGTCGTTCTTGCTCTACGAAGACGATGGCGCATCGTTCGATTATCGCAAAGGTGAATGGATGGGAATCCAGATGGCGTGGGATGATGAGCGAAAAAAACTTAAGATGCGGCTCGCTGCCGGCTCGCGGATGGTGCCAGCGGGAACAAAGGCCATCACGCTGCAACTCGGCGAAACCAAGCGCAGTGTTGCATTTGAGGGCAAGGCGGTCGACATCTCATTCTGAATTTCTTAGTGTTTCGATTGACTGTTGATCCAGCTGCTTACTTCCGAATCCAGCACGTCCAACGGGAGCGCGCCGTTCCCCAGCACTTCATCGTGGAAGGCGCGGATGTCGAACTTGTCGCCGAGTTTCTGCCGCGCTTCTTCGCGTAGTTTCAGAATTTCAAGTTGCCCGAGCTTGTAAGCCAGCGCCTGGCCGGGCCACGCGATGTAGCGGTCGACTTCACTCTGGACATTTGGTTCGTCCATCGCGGTGTAGCGATGGAAATATTCCACCATCTGATCGCGCGACCAGTGCTTCTCGTGCACTCCGGTGTCGATGACCAGGCGGATCGCCCGCCACATTTCGTTTTCGAGACGGCCGTAGTCGCTGTAGGGATCCTGGTAGTGCCCAACTTCCTTTCCGAGTCGCTCTGCGTAGAGCGCCCAGCCCTCGACGAACGCGGTGTACCCGGCGTGGCGCCGAAACTCCGGCAGGTTCTGCATCTCCTGCGCCAGAGAAAGTTGCAGATGATGGCCGGGAATGCCTTCGTGGTAGGCGATGGCCTCAATGTTCAAGACCAGGCGGTGCTCGGGATCCCACTCGTTGACGTTGATGTGTCCGGGGCGCGAGCCATCTGCCGCGCCGTCGGTGTAGTCTGCGGGCACAGCGTTTTTCGAGCGCGAAGGTTCCATGGGGATCACCGTCAGCTTGCTCTTCGGAAGATGGCCGAAGAGTTTGGGTAATTCGGGCTCCATGCCGCGCGCGTAGTTCGCATATAGATCGAGTACTTGCTGGCCCGAGGTTGCGTAGAAGCGGCGTTCGTTCTTGATGTGATCGTTCAAACTCGCCAGGTCTTTGAACCCCAGCTTGTGGGCCACGGCAAGCATTTCAGCTTCGATTTCGTCGATCTGCTTCAAGCCGAGCGCGTGGATTTCCTCCGGTGTTTTGTCGGTGGTGGTCATGCGTCGGATCGAGAAGCGGTAGCGCGCTGCGCCATCGGGAAGAGACCAGACTCCGGGGTCGGTGCGGCCGTGCGGTGCATAGTCTTTGCGAACGAAGGCGGCAAAACGCTGGTATGCAGGCACGATCTGGTCCGCCACCGCTGCGAGCACGGCATCCCGCAAGCGCTTCTGATCGGCCGCGGGCACACTCGCGGGGAACTTCTTTATGGGCGCGGCAAACGGACTGTTCTCGCCAGCCTTGCTTGCTACATCGTCGGCTTCAGCAGAAACTTTCTCGAGCAGATAGCGTGGCGGCATCAGGCCATCGCGCAGGCCTAGCCGCATGTTGGCGGTCACTTGGTCGAACGCATGCGGAATCTGCCGCAGGCGCGCCAGGTAGTTATCGTAGTCCGTAACGGTATTGAAAGGAGTGAGCGCAACCATGTCTGGTAGGTCGAGATGGATGCCGTTCATCTGATTCACCGGCATCTCCCACGATTTGAACTGCGCGCCTTCGATCTGCTGGCGCAATTGGCGAATCATCAGTTCGCGGCTCAGAGCGTCTTGCCGCGAGAAGCCCGCAGGATCAACAGCCTCAAACCGTGACAGAAATTTGTGTTGCTGCTCGAGTTCGGACTGGAAGAACTCGGGAGATTGGTCACTCAGGCGATCGTTATAGCGCGTGTCGCCCAACATGGTTGCCCACTCGGGATTGGTGCGCAAAGTGTATTGCCACTGCTCGTCAAACAGGGAGAGAAGCTGCTGGCGTCGACTTTCGATGGAGGCCGGCGCGGACGCGTGGTTTTGGGCGAACGAAGATTGCAAAAACATCGGCATCAAAGCACACACCAGAATAAGGCTGCCAAGGGCTGATCGCACGCGATGAGTCATGAGCTATCTTTCTTGGTTTCGCTACGTCTCGGTTTTGCAGCCCGGAGGCTCAGACCTTCAAGGACCT
Source organism: uncultured Acidobacteriaceae bacterium (assembly GCA_963719575.1). GTDB lineage: Bacteria > Acidobacteriota > Terriglobia > Terriglobales > Acidobacteriaceae > Sulfotelmatobacter. The sequence goes on along the minus strand of CAVRCN010000006.1, from coordinate 281,395 downwards.
ACGTGGTCTTGTTATCCACTTTCCAGTAAACCGCGTAGCGTTCGTGAATTACTTTGTAGAGCGGCACAAGTGTCTGCGGCTGCGACTGCCCCACCGTGTTGAACGTGAGGGGTTGCCTGGCATCGAGTTCAATCCATGCCGTCGGCTTGCTCGGGTCCGCGACAATGTCGGCAACTTTTTTCTGGTCGCCCGGCTTCGGCTCGTAATCGCCGTAGCTCATCTCTTTTGTGACGGCGTCAAAGCGCCCGGCCAGCACCAGCGGACCATACATCGCGGCTTGGATCGTCTCGTTGTCGGGCATGGGATCGATATGAAGGCCCATGGGCAAGCTGAGTTCGATTTTGTCTCCGGTTTTCCAGACGCGATTGAGCGTGAGATAGCTGCTCGGGCTGGCGAACGCGGGCAGCAGCGCACCGTTGATTTTCACGCTGCCGCGCTGCACCCAGTACGGAATACGAAGGTTGATCGCAAGCTGTGCCGGGTTTTTCGCCGTAATCGTGATCGTGGTGCCTTGTTCTTCCGGGAAGCGAGTTTCCTGCTTCACGCGCAGACCTTTCTCCGGCCATTCCAGTTGCGAGTCGATGTAGAGATTCACGTAGAGCGAATCGTCGTCATGGAAGTAAATCGTATCGGTAAGCTTTCCGTATTCTTCCGAGCCGGTTCCGGTGCAGCACCAGAAGGCGTCAAACGGTTTGCCGAAAGTTTTCCAGTATCCTGACGCCAGGGGCAGGTAATACATCATGGCGCCGTCTTCCGGGTTGATCGTGCCCAGGCGGTGGTTGAACAGAGTGCGCTCGTAGTAGTCCATGAGGCGAGCGTCGGGTGACCAGCCGAATAAGTGCCGCGTCAGCTTCATCATGTTGTAGGCGCAGCAGCACTCTGTCGTGTTGGTGCTGAGTTCGGTCGAGAGTTTACCGGGGTCCGTGTTCCACGACTCGCCGTTGCTGGTGCCGCCGGTGCAATAGGAACGCTCGCTGACCACTTCGTCCCAGAAATACTCCGCAATGTCGCGATAGCGACGGTCGCCGGTGAGTTCGTAGTACCGGGCCGCGGCGATGACCTGCGGGATGTGCGTGTTGACGTGCAGGCCTTTCAGTTCATCCCGGTGCGCCGCCAGCGGATCGAAAAACTGCTTCTTGTCGAAGCGCTGCGCCACTTCCAGGTAGTAATCCTTGCCCGTGACCGCGTACAGATTCGAAAGCACTTCACCCATGCCGCCAAATTCCGTGCCCAGCACGCGCTGCATGTGTTCGTAACTGAGCGAGCCGGTATAGCCGGCAGTCCAGCCAGCCATTTTCTGCACCATGTCGAGCGCCTGCTCGTTGCCGCAGTAAACGTACATGTCGAGCAGCCCGGCCATAATCTTGTGAATCGTGTAGAAAGGCGCCCATACTCTTTGGCGCTCGCGCAGGCGATCGAAGAAATCAACCGGGAAAGCGCTGAGATAACCACTCTTCAACGCCGCCTGGCATTTGCCGAGTTCCGCCACAACGGTGTTTGCGTTGTTTTTGAGGTCCTCGTCTCCGGAGCTGGCATACATCAGCGCGCTGGCGGAAAGATAATGTCCGCCGGCGTAGTGGCCGCGAAGTTCACAATCGGGAGCTTCCCATCCGCCGAGCGGTTTCGCGGAGGAAGCAATACCAGCGTTGATCCGAAAGTTATGCAGCAGGCGGTCGGGAGGCAGCGAGTGCAAGTACTGGCGGTCGGCCTCCATCGCGACTTTGCACGGACCCTCGCCCAATCGCACTTGCTTCATGGGAAATGGGCGCGCTTTCCAGGGAACCTTCTCGTAGCTGACGGTCTTTCCAGCTTTTTGCGTCGTATTCACAACTGGGTCCTGCGGAGGAACTGCCATGAGTGCTCTCGGCAACAAAGTTGAACCGGCGGCCGCAGCCACCGACGTCATAAAATGTCTGCGAGAAAACTCTCCGGGTCGCGGCATGATGATTTCCCTCCCTACTGTACTGCAGGTGTTCGTAGCGCATCGCTTTCGCGGTGGATATTGTATACACTACGCCGGATCCTCGCGTATGCGCAAATTCTCATCCCTATTCCGCAGCACCCCCGTCTTCCGGCCGCCCTGCGGGCACCGCAGGATATACTTCGCGGAGTGTCGCCGTCACTTTCCACAGGTCGTCATGGCTAGACTCTCTGCTGCTGGAGTTGCTCGAACCCTCCTCTTCATTTTGTGGGCCACGCTCTGCGTTTGCGGACTTCTCACCGGGTTATCGCCCGCACAAGTGTCGTCGAAAGCTCCGCCAGCCGACTCTTCGTCTTCGGCCGAGCGAGCCATCGGCCTCGCGGCGAAAGGCCGCTGCCGGGAGGCGTTGCCCATTCTGAAGAAATCCGCGGCGCATCTTGCCGGGAAGGAGCTGAAATATCGCGCATTGATGTCGACGGCTCGCTGTGCCATGAGTCTTGACCAGACAGAAACCGCGGTCGAAGCACTGCTTCTGCTCAACCGCGAGTTTCCGCATGATCCCGACGTGCTCTTCACCTCCACTCACGTGTACTCGGAGCTCGCTTCCCGGGCCGCGCAGGATCTTGCGGCGACGGCTCCAACTTCGCATCAGGCGGAGCAACTCGAAGCAGAAGCTTTCGAGTCGCAGGGAAACTGGGATAAGGCCATTGCCCAATATAAGAAGATTATCGAGCAGGATCCCAAAACGTCTGGCATTCACTATCGTCTCGGGCGCATCTATCATGTCGCAGTCGCCCCCGGACGCCGAGAATGCAAAAAGTGAATTTGCAGAAGAGCTGAAAATCGATCCTGATAGCGCGTCTGCCGAGTTCATGCTCGGAGAGATTGCTCGCCAATCCGGGCAATGGGATGAGGCGGTCGAACATTTTTCGCGAGCGTCGAAGCTCGATGAAGGATTTCAGGAGGCATACCTTGCGCTGGGGATGTCACTTAACTCGGCAGGGAAGTTTGCGGACGCGGTCGCGCCGCTGCAGAGCTACGTGAAGATGCAGCCCGGAGATCCTGCCGGACACTACCAACTCGCGACGGCCTACGCGCGCACCGGGCACAAGGCGGAAGCTGATCGCGAGATGGCTTTGCAGCGAGAAGCGGCGGCGAAGAGTCCGCAGGGCACGCAGGCGCCCAAGTAACGCGATTACGCGAAGCAGCGAGGCGATGCAGGCGGGGGTTTGGTGAATGGCGAATTGCCGAAACGACGCGCGAAACATGGCTTCCCGCCGTCGCTTCTTGCAAATGCTGGGCGCCACAGGAATCGGCTGCACTGCAGTCGGCGCGCTGACCGGCGCCGTCCTGTCCCCGCCTTTGGCTTCTCCCCGACCTGGTCAATCCTTACCTGCCTTCGAAGAAATCCCTGTTTCCGTGAGCGGCATTTCGTGGGTTCACGTGAATGGACGTTCTCCGATGGCTCACCTGCCGGAGACCGTCGGGGCGGGCTGCGCATTCCTCGACTACGACAACGACGGCTGGATGGACATCTATCTGGTGAACAGTGGCCGCTGTGATTTCTATGAGCCGCCTCAGCCGCTGCGGAATGCGCTGTATCATAACAACCGCGACGGCACTTTCACCGACGTGACGCAAAAAGCGGGCGTGCCTGGAGACGCTTACGGCATGGGCGTCGCCGTCGGGGACTATGATGGCGACGGATTTCCCGATCTCTACGTCACGCAGTATCCCCACAGCATTCTTTACCACAACAACGGAGACGGCACCTTCACCGATGTGACGGCGAAGGCGGGTGTGGCCGCGCCGGGTTGGGCCACCAGCGCCGTGTGGTTTGACTACGACAATGACGGGCGCCTCGACCTCTTCGTCTGCCATTTTGTCGACTACAGCAAGGCCAAGCTCAAATTCTGCGGCGATACTCTGACGGGGCAGCGTTTCTACTGCATCCCGAGCATTTACGATCCCATGCCGTGCTGGTTGTTTCGCAACAATGGCGATGGAACGTTTACCGACGTCAGCAGAGAGTCCGGCATCTCGCAGTCGCTGGCAAAAGCCTGGGGAGTCGTTGCCGCAGACATAAACAACGACGGACGGATGGATCTCTACGTAACCAACGACACGGTTCCCAACTTCTTGTTCGCCAACCGCGGCAAAGGACGGTTCGAAGAAATCGGACTGCTGGCCGGCGTTGGAGTGAATGTTTTTGGCAAGCCCCGCTCCGGCATGGGAGTGGACGCCGCCGACTACGATCAGGATGGCCGCATTGATCTGTTCGAGGCCAACGTCGATCATGAGATGTACTCGCTGTACCACAACGATGGCAACGAGGCCTTCAGCGATGTCGCGAATCCCACCGGTATTGGCGGGGCGACGCGCATGATGAGCGGCTGGGGACTGAAATTTTTCGACTACGACAACGACGGTGATCTCGATCTGATGCTTTGCAACGGACACCCCGATGATTCAGTCGACAAAAGAGTGGAAGGCGTGAAGTTCCTGGAACCGTTGCTGCTGTTTCACAACACTGGCAAAGGTTTTGAAAATGTCAGCCAGCAGAGCGGACCCATTTTCTCGAAGCCGCTCTCGGGCCGAGGCCTGGCGCTTGGCGATTTCGATAACGATGGTTCGGTTGATGTGCTCGTGACGCAGAACAACGCTGCGCCCGTCCTGCTGCGTAACAATATCGGCCGGCAGAACCATTGGCTGGGCGTGCGACTCGTGGGGACGAAGGCGAACATCGATGCCACCGGGGCGAAGATTACTTATCAAAGCGGCGACCTGAAGCGTCATCAACTCAAAGTGGGTGGCGGCAGTTATCTTTCTGCGCATGATCCGCGCATGGTTCTGGGACTGGGAAGGCGAACGAAAATCGACTGGCTGGAAATTCAATGGCCGCAACCGAGCGGCCGGACCGAACGTTTCACGGAGCTGCCGATTGATCGCTACGTCACCATCGTCGAGGGTCAGGGCAAATGGAAGTAGCAAGAATTTCCCGCGGCAAGCTTTTCGCTTGTGAGTGTCGTGAATGCAACGAGCGGCGGCTTTTTCTGTCGCGGTCACGCCGTTTCGCAATCTCCGCTGCCGTAGTGATCATCCTGTGTCGAGGAGTAAAGACCCAAGCTCAGGTCGCGCCAGGAAGGCAGCAAATCCCGGGCAACCAGAACCAAACAAGTGCGACACCGCAGAGCGAGACCGGGCTTGCCTCTCAGGTGGATGCCGACGGCGAACTCCAGGCCGGAACCGCTCTCACCCGCAAAGGCCTTTTCCGTGAGGCCATCCCGCACCTGCTGGCCGCTCGCGGACGAAGCGCCAACGAATACGCAGCGAATTTCAATCTCGCGCTTTGCTACGTGGGGACTAGCCAGTTCAAAGCGGCGATCGACCTTCTGAACAGTTTGCGCAGCACCGGGCACGACGTAGCGGCCGTCGAGAATCTGCTGGCGCAAGCCTATGTAGGAAACGCGCAACCGCAACAGGCTCTGGCGTCTCTGCAGAGAGCGGCGGCCCTGTCTCCACAGGATGAAAAACTCTTTGCATTTGTTGCGGAGGCCTGCAGAGACCACGAAGATTACAGTCTGGGCCTCAAAGTCGTCGACATCGGACTGCAAGTCCTGCCGCAATCGGCTCGACTCCATTACGAACGAGCCATGTTTCTTACCCAACTCGACCAGTTTGACCAGGCCAAGCCAGAGTTTGAGTTAGTAGGCAAACTCGCATCCGCGAGCGAGATCAGCTATCTCGCCGCGGCGCACGAAGCATTATTCGAAGGTGACATCTCTGGGGCAATCCGCGCCGCGCGCGAAGGCGTAAGACATGGCTACGAAAATCCCGCGTTGTTGACGGTTCTTGGCGAAGCCTTGATTCGCTCCGGCGTCATCCCCGGTCAGCCAGAATTCACGGAAGCGCAAACGGCTCTGGAGAAGGCCGTCACGCAACGTCAGAACGATCCCGCTTCGCAGATTGCCCTTGGCGGCGTTTACCTGATGGCTGGCCGCCTGCAGGATGCGATTGCGCATTTGGAAACAGCGCGGCAGCTTGAACCCGGCAACCAATCGGTTTACGCGAATCTCGCGAAGGCTTATCAGCGGCGCGGAGACGTCCAGCATGCGCAAGATGCGCTGGCAACTCTCCAGAAGTTGAACCAGGCTCAGGCCGATCGCATCAGTTCCGCTCCCGGAGATCGCAAGATGGGTTACGCGGGCCAGAGAGTCTCGGACGAAGCAGTTCCGCCGCATCCGTAACTGGCGCTCCGTGCTTGCGAGCGTAGATGCTCATCTCTCAGCGATGCGCGGGAACGGACGCTCCACGATTCCGACGCCCTCTTTGATCGCGATGATCTGGTCGCTCTTGAAGTTGGCCAACTTAGTGACACTTCCGCTGGGCCAGACGATTTCGATTGCGTCAATATTCGAGTGCGCCCCCAATCCAAAATGAAGGCGCGGATCCTGCGCGGATTGATAGCTCATACCGCCCTTACGCTGGTCGTAGAGCATCAGATCGCCGGCCGACAGCTTCACTCGGGCGCCCACGCCGTCCCGATTCGACTTTACGCCAATTAGTAAGATCTCCAGCCAGTGGTTGGCATTCCCGCCATCATTGCGCAGCAACTGAGGAGCCTGACCATTGTTGTTCACGAGAATGTCGAGATCGCCGTCGTTGTCGAAGTCGGCGACGGCTGCGCCGCGGCTCACCCGGGGCAGCTGAAAATCCGCTCCCAGAATGTCACTGACGTTTTCAAAAATTCCATGCCCGTTATTGCGGAACATCAGCTTTGGTTCGGCGTACTGCGTGTCGGAATGATAGCGCGCGATGTTGTCGAGGACATGTCCGTTGGCCATGAAGAGGTCGCGCGCTCCATCGTTGTCGTAGTCCATGAAGCGCGTACCGAAACCACTCATGTGATAGGTAGCGTAGCCAATCTTCGAGCGTAGAGTTGCGTCGTCGAAAGTCTGGTCGCCCAGGTTTTGGTAGAAGCGCGCGAGTTGCATGTCGAGGTGAGTGACGGTCAGGTCCATGCGTCCGCTGCCAGTCGCGTCAGCTGCGTCAGTGCCCATGCCGGCCTCGAACAATCCGTCTGCGCTAACCGCGACCCCGGCCGCGTACCCCACTTCGCGGAACGTTCCGTCGCGATTATTGTGAAACAGAAAGTTCGGCATGTGGTCGTTGGCAATGAAAATGTCCTGCCACCCGTCGTTGTCGTAATCGAAAGTGACAACCCCAAGGCCATTGCCTCCCTTCAACCCGATGCCCGACGATTTGCTTACATCGGTGAAAGTGCCGTCGCCGTTATTGTGATATAGAGTCGGCGGCTGGCCGCGGAAATCGTCCGGGTGACAGTAGCTCCGCATGCCCGGACCCTGATCCCCGCAGTAGAAATTCCGCTCCGGCGACCAGTCGACGTAGTTGGCAATCACCAGATCCAGGCGACCGTCATTGTCGTAGTCAAACCACGCCGCACTCGACGCCCAGCGGCCAGAATTCTCCACCCCAGCCTGCACAGTGACATCGGTAAAGGTTCCGTCCGCGTTATTGTGGTACAGAATGCATCGACCGTAACCGAGCACAAACAAGTCCGGAAATCCGTCGTTATCGTAATCGCCAACCGCCACGCCCATGCCGAACAGACCTTCGGCGCCGACGCCCGCTTTGCCGGTGATGTCGGTAAAGGTGCCATCTCCGTTATTCCGGTAAAGCGCGCTTCGCAAGGGGCGACTCGGGCTGTACACGCGAGTGGCCGCGCCATTCACCAGATAGAGATCGAGCAGTCCATTCTGATCGTAATCAATCCAGCCGCAGCCCGATCCCATCGTTTCGATCAGGTACTTTTCCGGGGAAGCGGCGTTGTCGTGTCGGAACGTAATTCCCGCCGACCGAGCCACATCCACGAAAGTTACCGGACTCGCCAGCTGCGAATCGGACCGGAGGACTGGGCGCACGGCGAGCCCGATCCCGGCCGAGCCCAGGCATTTCAGCAGATCCCGCCTTGAAATCTGGGAACGAACCTTCATGGCATACGCGTCTCCGGACAACAGCAACGAAAGTCGTAGGGTACCGCAACGGAATTCAGAATATGGTTGACAACGCCAGCGAATAAAGTATACAAAATCCCACCATAGGTAAACGTTTGCTGCGTCGCGAATCCCGCCCCGTGACGGTCGGAGGAGTTGAGAAAGCTCGTTTGAGCCGCACGCGCGACGCTTTCGGGGCAACTTAGCGGGCTGAGAACCGCGCAAAGCCTATTTGGCTTGCAGGAGGAGAAATGGTTTTCCGATCTTCGCATCGAGTGCTCGGTGGCCTCACTGCCGTTCTGTCGGTTCTGCTGGCGTTATGCCTCGTCCCGACTGCCTGGGCCCAGCACGGTTCTGAAGGAACGGTGACCGTAACCGTCCTCGACCCCAGCGGCAGCGTGGTGCAAGGCGCGCAACTCGAGCTCCGCGACCTCGCCACCAACGACGTGCGCAAAGGCGAGACCCAGGAGAAAGGCACGCACGCCTTCGTGAACCTTTCCCTTGGAAAGTACAAGCTTACCGTATCGAAGACAGGTTTTCGGACTGAAGTGTTCAACGACGTGGTGGTGCAGGCGGCCCAGACGACGGACATTTCCGCAGCGCTGAGGGTTGGTGCCATTAATGAGACAGTCGAGGTCACTGGCGGAACAGCTCCGCTGGTTGAAACCACGACGAACGCGATTGGTACGACCATCGACCTGAAGCAAATCGAAGATCTTCCCGATCCAGGGCCGGGATTTGACACAACTCTCCTTCTTGGTTCCCAGGATCATACCTTTGTAGCCGAAGGCGGGAACCTATGATGGCCTTCCAGCCATCGGCCAGGGGAATAACATTGACGGGGTGATCGGCAGCCCGAGCAGGATGAAGTTCGGAGGGAATGAAGAGCCGATTGTCTCTCCGAGGCTGGAATCCATTGAAGAGATGACGGTGCAGACCGAATCAGCTGAACCTCGACCAAGGTTTTGGGCAAGCCAATATGCAACTCAACTTCGTCACCCGGCGTGGCAGCAATGCTTTTCACGGGCGACTTTTTGAGGACTTCAGGAACTCGGCCTGAACGCAAAAAGTTGGTACAACGACGCCCTAACCTCAATAACCCGTCGAATCCCGCAACGAAAAACCCTGTTCAGCTCAATGATTTTGGAGGAAGTATCGGCGGCCCGATTATCAAGGACAAGTTTTTCGTGTTTGGAACCTTTGCGGAATCCCGGCAGCCGGGTACAGTCCAGGCCAGCAACTGGCTCTTCACTCCGGCTGCTCAGTCCGGCATGTTTACCTATGTAGACACGAACAACGCCACGCAGACGGTGAACCTCTACACCCTTGAGACGGGCCAATCGAGCAACGTATTGAGCCCCGCCACGGCTGCCGTATTCGCAGCTTACCCCGCCCTGAGCGCCGGAACGGTCACACCCGTCAATACCGGCGATCCCAATGTGCAGCAACTAAACTGGCAAGTTTCAAACCCCAGGCCACCTACTATCCCGCAGGCCGTGTGGACTTCACACCGAACGCCAAGATGCGCTTCAATCTGGCCTGGAATATGACGAAATATTACCTTGCCAGGTAACCACATCCCTGACTTTCCGGGATCGGCCTGGGCCAAGACGGGAGCGGGCGATACATCGAAGAAGCTATTCAACTGCTTTCGGCTTCAATTGGACTCTTTCGCCGACCATGGTCAACGAGTTTCGCGGCGGATTCCTCTATAATGCAGCCCTCTTCGGTTATAACGCCCCAGGCCTTAGCGCCAACGTTCCCCAACTTGGCTGGAACTACCCAGGCGCCGGAGGTACACTGGCCACGCAAATGAGTGGCACAGTCGATTATATACCCACGGGAACGTATTACCCTCTCTTCAATTTTTCCGATACCGTGTCGTGGCAGCATCGCGCCCACACCGTGAATTTCGGGTTCTCCTGGTACCAGGAACTCGACCACTACTACAACGGCGTCCAGGGATTCCCGGTCGTCAACTTTCGGGCGTAACGAGTCCCGACCCGGCCTTACAACCCCCTGCAGGCGCTTCCGAACGCTACCGGCTCCGCGGTGAGCGAAGCGGAACAACTGTACGCCATTCTGACAGGCAGGATTGCTGGCGTGAACGGCGAATTCGTCTATTACCGAGCTCGAAAGGCTATGGCACCGGCCAGTTGGACTGCGTACAACCTCGACGAATTGCAGCGAGCCTGGGCACTATTCTTTCAAGATTCCTACCGCATCCGGCCGAACTTGACGATTAACTACGGCTTGCGCTGGGACTTCACGGGACCCGACATGACCTTACGGGCTTTTACCACAACGCCGATCAAGGGGCGGTATTCGGTCCTTCGGGCGTGAACAACCTGTTCAATCCGGGATCCTTAAACGGAGAGATTCGAATCCGCATGATCGCAGAGCGTCAGGCTCCTTATCAGAGTTGGAACAGAAGTCCGCAGCCCGCACTTGGCATCGCCTGGAATCCCCACGGAGGGGCAGGATGGGCGGGAAAACTGCTGGGTGGCGACCGAACCGTGTTCCGCGCTGGAATCTCCCTGAAAAAGTTCACCGAACCCCAGCAGTACTTCTGGAATCAGGCTTCCGACGGGGGGGCTTTCTACTATCAGTTCTTCAATCTCTTCTCCAACAACAACGCTGGTACGAGCAACTTCGCGCCCGGTAGCTTTATTTTGAATACTCCTTTCCTTTCCGGCAGCAGCGCGCCCTTCCAACTTCCTGCGGGCAAGTCGTATTCGTTGTCGCCTCAGACTTATCAAGTGAGTGAGTCGGAGTCCGACTTTACTTTCGCGGGCGGCCCGGGAGCCAATGGCATTGATCCGCACATTCAGCAGCCCTATACGGAGTCCTGGAATGTGGGCATTCAGCGTCAGTTGGGCGAAAGCCGGGCGCTCGAAATACGCTACGTGGGCAACCGGACGCTGCGGCAATGGATGTACGAAGACATCAACGAAATAAACATTTTCCAATCTGGACAGTATGGCGTTCTCACGAATTTCAAAGCGGCGCAGCAGAATCTGGCGATTAACAATGCCAGCAACAACGCCGCTTACCACGGTTCCTTCGCGAATCACAGCCTTGCCGGGCAGCAGGCCATGCTTTTATTCGACGCCGCCTTCGCCGGTGAAGGCGCTGGCGCCGACGGAAGTTTAGCCGACTATACAAACGGCAATTTCACCACCATGCTGACTCTTGGAGAGGCGGGATCTCTCGCCGGCAGGCTCGATAACAACAACGGAACTGCGCCCTACTTCTGCAACCTGGTCGGTTCGGCGTTTGGTCCGTGCACCAACCCTCTGAACGGTGTGAATTACGCCGGCGGTGCGGGAGCGGGTCTTCCCATCAACTTCCTGCAGGCGAATCCCTACGCTGCGGGAAACTCGGCGCTCAACCTGGTCGCGGAAGGCTACTCGAACTATAACGGCCTTCAGGTGGACTTTCGCCAGAGACAGTGGCACGGCCTGCAATTTGATGCCAACTATACCTGGAGCCATACTCTGGGGCTGACGACGCCGAACAACTGGCAAGGCCAAGGCTACACCTTCACCCTGCGCAATATGCGGCTGGGATACGGGCCGTCTCTGTTCGACATTCGACACTCGATGAATATCAACGGCACCTACGACCTTCCATTTGGCCGCGGCAAGCAGTTCGCCAACCGCGGTGGCGCGGTCGACAAGGTAGTCGGAGGCTGGACCCTCGGGTCGATTTTCAACTTTCAAACCGGCACTCCGTTCCTGCTGGGTGGTGGCAGCGGCAACGGTGATCCCTACACCGCCAGCACGTTCAATAACGACCCGAACGCCGATGGACTGGGGGACGGCGGCCTCGTCCTGACTGGAGTGACACCGTCGCAACTGCAGAAAGCGCCGTGGGTGTTTACCATATACCCGGGCAGCCCGCGGTGGACATGATCAATCCCAAGTACCTGGCCAACAATGGAACCGGAGGCGGAGCCAACCCCGCCTACATCAATCCCAATATCACGCCGGGTACTATCGGCCAGCGGGTGTGGCTGCATGGACCGCACTTCTGGAACGATGATTTTTCCATCAGCAAGCGGTTTCCGATTCGGAGAAGGCCTGCGATTCACATTCCAGGCCGAAATGCTGAATGTGTTTAATCACCCTAACTTCCAACGGGATTTGGGAATGGATGCAACTACTACTGCACCGCCGCCGGCTACCAGTTCCCGTTCGTCCAGGGTTCTGGGTTCGGAATCGGCGGCATTTCTCCAAACCACAACAGCCAGTCCCCAAATCAGGGGGCGCGCGAGATCGAGTTGCGGGCGAATTTCGAGTTCTGAGCCGGGCTTGGCGCCTGATCGAGATTGCGATGCATTCGCTGGGTGCGACGAAGGCGGTCGCATCCAGCGAATGCATTTTCGTTGTTCGCGGTTGCCGGGAGTCACAAAACATTATGAGTTCCAATTCTCGTCCCTGGAGCATCGCGGTTCTGTTGTTCTCTCTCGCGCTGCCCGCGGCGTTCGCACAAGGCACCCTCGAAGACTACCAGCGCGCCGAACGGTTTCTTCCCGGCAACGTGCGGCATCTGGTCTACATCGCGGATGTGACGCCGCACTGGATCGAAAAGACCAACCGCTTCTGGTACCGCAGAGCTGGCGCGAAAGCCGGCTCAGAAACCAGCTTGAACGAAAGCGAGTTTGTGCTGGTCGATGCCGAGCAGAACACGAGTGCTCCCGCCTTCGATCATGAACGTCTCGCAACCGCGCTTTCAAAGGCGGCGAAGCAAGAGTATTCTCCGACGGCTTTGCCGTTTTCTGAAATCGAGTTTGTCGATGGCGGAAAGTCAATTCGCTTTTCAGTCGACGGTGCGCCTTGGACCTGTCCGTTAGCCACTTATGAATGCCAGAGGGAGCAGGCGCATCCGGAAAAGGCTAATGAGGTCCTCTCGCCGAACAAGCGCTGGGCCGCGTACGTCAAGGAATACAACCTGTACCTGAGAGACGCTTCGACGGGCACGGTGCTGCAACTGACGCATGACGGCGTGGCCGGTTGGGACTATGCGACTCCTCTGCCTTCGCTGCGCGTGATGGTCGATCAGGGAACGGAAGAAGTGAAACAACCCGCGGCAGTATTCTGGTCGCCTGATTCTTCAAAACTCGTCACCTACCGCATTGACTCCAGGAATTCAGGTCGCTTCACCAGCTTGCAATTTGTTCCGCCAGACCAGTTGCGCCCGCGGGCTTTCACCTACGTGTATCCCCTGCCGGGAGAGGTGCTGGCAAAAGCGGAGCCTATCATCTTCGACATTCAGTCAGGCAAGCGGATCGACGTACAGAACGCGTCGATCGATCTTCCTTTTCAGGATGGTCCCGGTTTTGATTGGTTCCCTGACAGCAAGAGTTTCTATTACGACGACGATGCGCGCGGATACAAGGCCAAAGAACTACGTGTCGTGGATGCATCGACTGGAGAACAAAAAGTGGTGGTCCGCGAGCAGGCGGATTCGTACGTGGATCCGGGCGAAACTTTCTACCGATTTGTAGACGCCACGGGGGAGATCCTCTGGTCGTCAGAGCGCGATGGTTGGAATCATCTCTACATCTATAACCGGAAAACTGGACAGTTAGAGAACCAGATCACTCAGGGCCCATGGGTAGTCCGCGGTATCGAGCACATCGACGAGAAGAATCGGCGAGTCTACTTTCTCGCCAATGGACGTGAAAAAGGCGAAGACCCATATCAAGCACATTTGTACAGCATCGGGTTCGATGGCAAGGGATTGCAGTTGCTTTCTCCCGAGAACGCTAATCATTCCGTCAGCGTTTCGCCGGACGGAATATTCTTCGTCGACAACTATTCTCGTCCCGACTTGCCCGGCGAAGCCGTGCTGCGGCGCACCAAAGACGGCTCAGAAGTTCGCGTCCTCGATAAGACAGATGCCAGTGAACTGCTGAAGACAGGATGGAAATTCGCCGAGCCATTCCAAGGTAAAGCTGCGGATGGCACCACCGACCTCTACGGCCTGATCTGGCGCCCGTCGATTTTCGATCCGGCGAAGAAATATCCGATCGTCGAGTTTGTCTACACAGGTCCGCAATGGTTTTTTGTGCCCAAGAGTTTTGGCAGCACGCTATGGCTGCAGTCAATGGCAGAACTGGGCTTTGTGGTAGTGATGGTGGATGGCCGCGGCACCGCAGGACGCTCCCGGGCCTTTCATCAATTTTCCTACAGAAACCTCGGCGGCTCTTTTGAAGACCACGTGTCCATGATCAAACAAATGGCGGCGCGCTATCCGTACATGGATGCGACACGAGTCGGAATCTTCGGCACTTCCGCAGGGGGCTACGGCGCGGCGCACGCCATGTTGGCCTTCCCGGAGTTCTACAGGGTTGGAGTTTCCACCTCGGGCGATCACGACGCGCGCCTCGATAAAGCATGGTGGAATGAGGCTTACCAGGGATATCCCGTGCAGGACGACTATGCCGCGCAGTCGAACGTGACCATGGCGGCGCGACTCGAGGGGCATCTGCTGCTGGAGCATGGCGACATCGACGACAACGTTCATCCCGCCGAGACGATTCGTTTCGTCGACGCATTGATGAAAGCGAATAAGAACTTCGACATGCTGTTCGTCCCCAACATGTTTCACGGCGAGAGCGGAGAACACGCGTTGTATCTGGTGCGGCGCCGCTGGGATTATTTCGTCCAATATCTGCTCGGCGTGGCGCCGCCCGCGACCTTCGAAATCAAAGAAGATCGCGAATCTCTCGGCAGCGCCAGGCGTCGGCGGCGCTGAAAGCGATCAACGCCATCGCGGCTATGATTTCGAACGCGCTGCACCATCACCCGGACTCACCTGCGCATCGCTTCGCTTCTGTTCCAGTGCCTGCTTCAGCGACTCACCCGCGTATTGAATATGCTGGCGTAACAGCTTGCAGGCCTGCAGTACATCGCGCTGCCGGCAGAACTCCAGAATCTGGTGATGTTCTTCATTGGCTCGCTTCATGCCGTGGGTCAGGTAGAGTTGCAAGCGCGTATATCGTTCGCCGCTGTTGTTGACGTTCCGGATGATGGCCATGAACCGCGGTTGATTGGCCCGCGAGTAAAGGATGGAATGAAATTGCCAGTTCAGCCGCCCCCACGCGTAGACGTGGTCTTCGCGCTGCAGCTCATTTACATAAGTTCGCAAGACGGCGTCCGCTTCCGTGAAATCTTCGTCCGTCAAGTGCGGAATCGAAAGTTTCAAAACCTCAGGTTCCAACAGGGCGCGAATCAAAAATAATTCTTCGACGTCATTCGGTGATAAGGCGGGCACAACTGCGCCCCGGTTCGGAACAATCGCGATCAGGCCTTCCGCATCCAGTTGTCGCAGCGCTTCGCGAACCGGAATCCGGCTCACCTGGTACTGATTCGCAATCGCATCCTGCCGCAGCTGCGCGCCCTCGGGAATCTCGCCGCGAATAATCTGGTCGCGCAACTTATCGGCAACCGCCGAAGTCAGCGACTGTCGCGGAATTGCCGAGTCCGATGCAGTTTCTAAGTCCATCTTTTCAAACGCTGGAATGCGAGATTTAACGCCTGAATTGTGTATAGCCAACGTCTACTATATCGCACGTTGTACACAAACCCGCCTCGTCCAACGCCCCGCAACTCCCGCCGGAAGATGCTCTTCCAAGTGCCTCGCGAGCAGACAATAAAGATGGTACGCGGTTCCGATCCCTCCACGATTCGCGTGGGTCCGTCCCGCATCAGTCATAAAATCGAACGGTTTTCCCACCTCCACCAGCCGGTTGACCAGCAACTCGCGGGCCTTGATAGTGACGACGGGAGACACTTCCATCCCAACCTTGTGGAGCTTGCCCGACGTACGCCCGGGAGCACGTCGGGGACGTACGGCAGGAAAGAGAAGCTGAAATCTAGCCTGCTGGCGGCAGATCGTTGGCTGGTATGAGCGCTGCGCCTGCCCTCCCGATTCTCTGTGGCATAATAATTAACGTGGACGCATCGCAGGCCTCTTCGATGTAGCCACTTAGGCTCCGTTGGTCAGGCTGAGGTCCGAGATGCCTCAGGCGATGACCAAAGCGATGCAGGATGCCTATAGCAACAACTTAAGTTGTTTGTTTTGAACACAGTGGCGGCGTAGCTCAGGTGGCTAGAGCGACGGTCTCATAATCCGTAGGTCCGTGGTTCGAGTCCACGCGCCGCCACCAATTAAATCAGCATCTTCCGAGGGGATCTCGGGCCCGGTTTCTGGGGGCGGTTGCGCGGGAGTTGCATTTTGTTGTGGACTGGTTTCCTCAGTGAGTTCGGGCTTTGCGTCCACGGTATCTACAAACGCAACGTTGGCACCGGAAGTGAGCCTATGAATCCGAGGCGGAGACTTCTGTGCGTTGCTGCACTTCTCCCTTGTCTAGCAACCGGGATTGCGGCGCAGACGCCGCCGGAGGCTGCCCGCGCGTACACTGCGGCACATCGGGCGGAACTCGTGCACCAGTTTAGCGAATTGCTATCGATACCGAACGTTGCCGCCGATCCGGCAAACTTGAAGCGCAACGCTGACTTGCTGGTCGCCGAACTCCGGAAACGCGGCATCGATTCCCGGCTGCTCTCTTTCCCCGATGTGCCTCCGGTGGTCTTCGGGCAGATCGATGCGCCGGGCGCCCAACATACGATCGTCTTCTACGCGCACTACGACGGTCAGCCGGTCACTCCGTCGGAATGGGATGGCGGCTCGCCTTTCACGCCGGTGGTGCGTGACGTAAACGGCGAGCAGCGCATCTACGCCCGATCGGCTGGCGACGATAAGGCGGCCATCTTTGCGCAGCTTACGGCGCTCGATGCGCTAAAGGCAGCCGGGATCGCGTTGCGCGCGAATCTTCGCTTCGTGTGGGAGGGTGAGGAGGAAGCAGGATCGCCGCATCTTGAGCAGATCCTGAACGCGAACCGCGACCTGGTCCACGGCGATGTGTGGCTGGTGTGTGACGGTCCGGTCGATCAGAGCGGCGAGCAGACGGTGGTGTTTGGAGCGCGCGGCGACGCGCATTTGGAGGTCACGGTTTATGGGCCGCATCACGGTTTGCACAGCGGCCACTATGGAAACTGGGCACCGAATCCGGCGATGATGCTGGCGCAGTTGCTCGCCGGGATGAAGGATGAAGACGGCCGCGTTCTGGTGCCGCATTTCTACGACGGAATTGAGCCGCTCTCGGCGATGGAGAAAGAAGCGCTGGCCCGCGCGCCGGTGAACGACCAGATGCTGATGAATGCCTTTTGGTTGGGGCACGTCGAGGGCGCAGGCGCACATCTGCTTGAACTGATCAACCAGCCTTCGCTGAACATCAACGGCCTCTCGTCGGGGCAAACCGGAGCCAGAGCTGCCAATGTCATTCCTCCCACCGCAACCGCCGATTTGGACTTGCGTCTGGTGGTCGGGATCGACTGGCGCGCGCAACAGCAACGCGTCATCGACTACATTCGCTCCCGCGGCTACTTCATCGTGGACCGCGAACCCACACGGCAAATCCTGTTGGAGCATCCCCGGGTTGCAATGGTTGTGCGCGATGAGGCGAGCTATAACGCCGTGCGCACGCCCATGGATCTGCCCATTGCGCGGGAAGTGATTGAAGCGGTGAAGAGCGCGCGCCAGAATGTCGTGCTGCTGCCGACTATGGGAGGGAGCGTGCCGTTGGGAGCGATGGAACGCGCCGCGCAGACTCGCACCATCACGGTGCCCATCGCCAACTACGACGACAATCAGCACGCCGCCAACGAGAACCTGCGCTTGCAGAATCTGTGGGACGGGGTGGAAACGATGGCCGCGCTCCTCGAGATGAGGTAGCGGGGAAGAGCACGGGACGGAGGAAAAGTCCGTAGGTTCGATGTTTGGACGCTTGCCAGCGAAGCTGTGAAACTAGAAACTGAGAGGTAGAATTTATTTTCTTTCAACGGAATCCATGAAAGCCATTGCCGTCATTCCCGCCCGCCTGGCCTCCACACGCCTGCCTCGCAAGATGCTGCGTGAGATTGCCGGCCGGCCGCTCATCGGAGTGGTCTACGAAGCCGTGCGAGCTTCGCCGCTGCTGGCTGAAGTGATCGTGGCCACGGACTCCACCGAGATTGCCGACGTGTGCCGCGCACATGGATGGCAAGCGCGAATGACCTCGCCCGCCCATCGCAGTGGGACCGAGCGCGTACACGAAGTTTCGAACCAGGTGAGCGCCGACGTTTACATCAATGTGCAAGGCGACGAACCGCTTACTCGCGCCGAGCAAATCGCCACGCTACTCGGGGTGATGAAAAATCCGGACGTGCAGGTCGGAACTCTGATGACGCCCGCGGCCGAGGCGGATATTCCCAACCCGAATGCGGTGAAGGTTGTGGCCGATGCGAATGGGCGCGCGCTTTATTTTTCCCGAGCCACCATTCCCTTCGACCGCGATGGAACGCGGCCGCGCTACTTCAAGCATTTGGGTTTGTATGCTTATCGCAAAGGCGCGCTGGACCGGTTCGTCTCTCTGGCGGAATCGTCACTGGAGAAAAGCGAGCGGCTGGAGCAGTTACGCTTCCTCGAGAACGGCATGCCGATTTTCATTGGAGAAACTCCGCATGATTCGGTCGGGGTCGATACAGAAGAAGACCTGCAACGTGTGATCGAAATATTGCGAAGTTCGAAACTTCAGGCATGAAACGCGGGATCGTGTTTTCGTCCCCAGGTTTCGGCGGCGGCTATGCGGCGGGCGATCGCGGGATGCGAGTGGAAAGCCCACTCCACCAACTTTGACGGAGTGCGCTCGGCCAAGTTCTGCTCGGCCAGCTTGTTCATCGATGAAATAAAAGGGACGATGCTGGCCACGGACTCGAATGCGTACTGGTCTGCCTGCCGCTCGTTGAAGCGCGAGTAGGCATTGAGCGCCGGCATCAATACGAGGGAGAGCACAGCAGAAACCAGAATCAGCAAAGGCAGGTTGGCGAAATCGGAAAGCCGGTCGAAGTTGAACAGGTGCTGGTCCACGGCGTAATGCAGAGCCCAGTTCGCCGCCCAGAAGCCGAAAAGTGTGATGCCGGCCTGCACGAAGATTCCCTTCAGAATGTGGCGATGCACGTGGTGTCCCAGCTCGTGCGCGAGCACGGCTTCGATTTCCTCGGGGGTGTAATTGTCGAGCAGAGTGTCGGCAAGAATGATGCGGCGTGTGTTTCCTAGTCCTGTGAGCGCGGCGTTCGCTTTCTTACTTTTTTCGGAAAGCTTCCAGCGGTAGACTCCGCGCACTCGCGTGCCGGCCCGCTCACTCAGCACCACCAGCCGGCGGCGCAGGTCTTCGTTGTCGAGCGGTTCGAATTTATAGAAGATTGGGAACAACACCACCGGCGCCAATTGGGCCATGAGCACGAACAGCCCCATGAACAGGGCCCAAACGATGAACCACCAGTGTTGCGGAGATTGCCGGATGGTGAAATACAGCAACTCGACCAGGACTCCGCCCAGAACCACGCCAACCAGGAATCCCTTGAATTCGTCCCAGAGCCAGGAGCCTAATTTCTGGTTCGAGAGTTTGAACTTGCGCTCGACGCGAAATCCGAAGTATTCCAGGCCAAAGCCGAGCGCCTTGCCGATCATGAGCAGCAGGACGAGATAGAGAAAAACCGAAAGCGTATAGTTCTGCGCTCCCAAACGGTAGGCGAAATCGCGCAACCCTCCCGACCATCCTGTAACCAAGAGGAGGATCAGGAATGCCAGGCCCACGACGTAGTCGGCGATTCCCAGCCACCGCCGCGTGCGGTTGTAGCGCCGGGCATCGGCTGAGTCCGCGGGAACCGGAGTTGGGCTTGCCGCAAAATTCATCTGTGTTAAAAGTATCGCACCCTCTCGACAGGAATGGCGAGTTAAAGTGCAAGGCCGGCATCATCCGGCCGCGCGGACGAACTCCTCAGCGCTGGCCAGAATCTCCACCACCAATTCTGGCGAAGCGGCTTCGCAATACAGCCGCAGCAACGGTTCCGTTCCCGAGGCGCGGAATAAAATCCAGGCGTCCGCTCCGTTGCCGTTGGTCGGCGCGTCCAGAAAAAACTTTATGCCATCGAGATTTTCTTTTTTGATCACGGCGTAGCGTCCGAGCTTTCGAGTATCGTCGGCACGGGCGCGCTCAATGGCGCCCTGCTTGATCGCTTCCGCAATGTGCAGATCGCGCCGTCCGTAGTAGTGAGCTCCAAATTCCCGCTGCAGGTCCGCAACCAACTGGCCGAGCGGCTTACCCTCCTCGGCCATCACATTGGCCAAAAGCAGGCAGTTGAGCACACCATCGCGTTCCGGAAGGTACCGGGAGTAGCCGATTCCTCCAGACTCTTCGCCGCCGATCAGGATTTCGCGTTCCATCATCAGGTCGGCAATATATTTGAAACCGATCTTGGTCTCGTAAATCTTGCGTCCGTACTTGGCGGCGATGCGGTCGAGCATGCGCGTGGTGTTGAAGGCTCGCACCACGTCGCCGGGCCACTTTTTTCGTTCCAGCAGCCAGCGCAGCAACACGCAGAATATTTTGTGCGAGTCGACGAAGCCGCCGTCCTCGGCAACCGCGCCGATGCGGTCGGCGTCGCCGTCGGTGGCCAGACCGGCATCGCACTTTTCGCGCACCACGGTTTGTTGTAGCAGGGCCACATGCGGCTCGATCGGTTCGGGATTAATCCCGGGAAACAGCGGATTCAGCTCTTCGCGAATGGCCACGTGCCGGATTCCCCGCCCACGGAATATCCCCGATAGAACACCCCTGCCGGAGCCGTACATCGCATCCACGGCAAACTTGAAATTGGGCTTGGCGACCAGATCGACGTTGGCGAAAGCGCAAACCGCCGCAATGTAGGGCTGCTTCAAGTCGACTTCTTCGATGCCAGCGTTCTCTCCGCTGGGCATTGCCCCGGCGGCCATTTCCTCTTCGATTCGCTGCATGATGGCAGGCGTGGCCGAGCCGCCGAATTTGCCTTTGAACTTTACCCCGTTCCAATTCCACGGATTGTGGCTGGAGGTGATCATGACTCCACCCGCGGCGCCCTGGTGTTTCACCGCGTGGGAAACAGCCGGCGTCGGCGTGTAATCGTTGGCAAGTCTGACGGGAACTCCGGCCGCGGCGATCACTTCCGCAGCCGCTTGAGCCGCCTGCTGCGAGGCAAAGCGCGTGTCGTAGCCGATGAAGACTCCGCGCTTCGATTCTTCATACTTCAGCACATACGAAGCAATTGCGCCCGCGACCCGGCGTACATTGTCGAAAGTGAAGTCGTCCGCGATGATGCCGCGCCAACCGTCGGTGCCGAATTTTATTTCTTGGGGCATGTTAAAAGTTCGAACTACGTAAGCTTGTGCAACTTTTTATCGTCCAGATATTTCACGACCTTGCCGACATCCTGCGCATGCCGCCTGGTGGTGATCAGCAAAGCGTCGTCCGTTTCCACCACAATCAGATCGCTCACGCCGACGACAGCAACAAACTTTTCCGGAGCGTGGATGTAGTTTCCCTCAGCGTTTACCACGCATGCGCCCGCGCTGGAGATCAGATTGCCGGCAGGTGGTTTGCTCTTCGCGCTGTGATGCTCGTGCAGCGCGGTCCAGGAGCCCAGATCGTTCCAACCAAAATCCGCGGGCAGGCAGAAGATATTCCCCGCCTCTTCACCTTTCGCCGACCGCGGCTCAAGAATCGCGTAGTCGACGCTGATGTTTTCGCATTTTGGATAGAGCTTGCGGAATGTCGCCGAAAACTTGCGTGTGCCGAACGCACCGGAAAGTTCTTCGAGCAGACGGGCGGTTTTGGGGAGATGCTCGCGCAGGGCGTTGACGAGGGTGCGCGCGCTCCACAGGAATATACCGCTGTTCCAGAAGTAATTTCCCGCCGCGACAAATTCCGCTGCCTTCGCCGCGTCCGGCTTTTCTGTGAACCTGCGGACTCGCAAAGCGCCGTCCGCAGAGGCGCTGCCCGCCTCGATGTAGCCGTAGCCAGTCTCGGCCCGAGTCGGCCGAATCCCGATCACCACGATATTTTCGCCGGAGGCCGCGATCTGAATGCCGCGCGCCAAAGTTTCACGAAAGAGCTTTTCATTGGCGATCACATGATCGGATGGAAACATCCCAATGACGGCGTCGGGATTTTCCCGCAGCAACAGAAATGCTGCCAAGCCGATTGCCGGGGCGGTATTTCGTCCTGCCGGCTCAGCCAACACTTGACTCTTCGGCAATTTCGGCAGTTGCTTCAGAATTGCCGGCCGCAGATCTTCGTTGGTGATGACCCAGAATTGTTTCACAGGAGCGAGGGGCAGAAGCCTCGCCACCGTTTGCTGGATCATCGTATGCTTGCCGTCGAGTGCGAGCAGTTGCTTGGCGCGCTTCTTCCGGCTGAGCGGCCAGAAGCGCGTGCCTCGTCCGCCGGCGAGAATAACGGGATAGAAGAGTGAATTCCTGGCCACAGGTGTTTGCAGATCACGCAGATTGAAAAACCAAAAACTCCAAAAACAAATCGAAAGCTAAAACCAAAAACTAAAATCAAAAACTAAAATCAAAAACTACATTCTCGTCTCAGGCTCAGGCAGCTTTTTCCCGGGCACGTATGCTCTCAGGAATTCGAGCGTCCATTGCGGCCGCACGCCGAAGTTTTCAAGGCAGGCCGGGACTACAACCGCGTCGCCTTTGGCGAGGGTAACAGGTTCCACGCCAGGGGCCTCAATCGCGCCGCATCCTTCGGTCGCTACCAGAATCTGCACCGAACTCCTGCCCGAATCGTCACGGGTTGAAAGCTCGAATGCTTCTTTTGCATCGAACCTGTCCACCACAAAGTACGGCGCAGCTACCAGCATTTCGTGCCGGTTCTTGCTGCCGTCAACCTGCACCGAAACCGGCCCGGTTACCTTTCCCGACGCGGTTTTCTCTTTCACCGCGGCCATCCCATCTTTCAGGTGAAGTTCCCGGCCGCGTCCGTAATCATACAGGCGGTAGGTAGTGTCGGACTGTTGCTGGATCTCGACGATCACCGAGCCGGGCCCCAAGGTGTGCACCGTGCCTCCGGCAACATAGATCATGTCGCCCGCATAAACGTCGAGCCAGTTGAGGAGTTCCTCGGCGCGGTTTTCCCGAATTGCTTGCTCGAGCTGCGGGGCTGTGGCTCCGGGCTTGAGGCCCAGCGCAATTTGTGATCCGGGTTTTGTGTACGCCACATACCAGCACTCCGTTTTGCCCCAGGGTTGGCCCACGCGGAGCGCCTGCCGGTCGTCGGGATGAACCTGCACCGAAAGCTTCTCGTGCGGAAAAAGAAACTTCGCCAGCAGAGGGAATCGCTTTGCATCTCGCGCAGAGTCACCCACCAGATCGCGCTGGTATTGCGCACTTAATTGCGATAGGGTTTTTCCCGCGAACGGCGCATTGGCAACCTTGCAATCGTCGCCAGTTAGCCAGGCTTCGCCAATTGTTTCCGCAAACTGATGGTTGGGATAGATCGGCGACAGGTCGCGCGTGCCCCAAGGGCGCGGATCGAAACCCGGGAGCATCAGCAATGGATAGAGATTTTCCATACGGACGACGACCACAAAAAAGCCGCCCGCAAACGGAACGGCTCTGCCGAACCCCGCAATATAGCTCTACGGCCAATTTGCGGCAATCGTTTGTTGCCGCGCTTCGGGCAGGTGTTGCCGCTCGGTTACAGAGCGGCAAAAAATTTCCGCATCCGTTCGAGCCCGCGATCCAACTCAGCTTTCGAGGTCGCATAGGAAACGCGAATGTGATCGCCTGTGCCGAAGCCTTCCCCGGGAACAGTGGCCACGTGCGCCTCCCGCAGAAGGCGCCCGGCCACGTCTGACGCCGACTTCACGCCCCCCGAACGGAAGAACGATGACACGTTGGGATAGGCATAGAACGCGCCTTCCGGCAAGGTGCACGTGATGCCGGAGATCGCTCGCAGGCCCTTCACCACATGGTCGCGCAGGTCGATGTATTCGCGGCGCATCTCTGCGACGCATTCCTGTGGTCCCTTCAGCGCTGCGACCGCGGCCTTCTGCACAATCGAAGTTGGATTCGAAGTCGACTGGCTCTGCAGCTTCGCCATGGCGCTGACTACCGCCGCGGGAGCTAACGCGTATCCCAGTCGCCATCCGGTCATGGCATACGTCTTCGAGAGCGATCCCAACACAACCATGCGTTCTTTGTATTCCCGCAGAGAACCTACCGAAAAATTCTTGCCAGTGTAGTTCAGGTACACATAGCACTCATCCGAAAGCACCCAGATGCCGCGCTGATGCGCCAGACGAACCACTTCCGTCATGTCGGCGGCGCTCATCACGGCGCCGGAAGGATTCGAAGGTGAGTTCAGAATGATGACCTTGGTGCGCGGCGTGATGAGGCTCGCCACCATTTCCGCGGTCACGCGGAAACCCTGCGACTCGTCGGATTCGAGCAGAACGCACTGTCCGCCCGCGTAGCGCACGATGTCTTTGAACGAAACCCAGTAGGGGACGGGCAAAATCACTTCGTCGCCGTGATCCACCAAAACCTGGATGGCGTTGAACAGCGCGTGCTTGCCGCCGGTCGACGCGATCGCTTCTTCGCGGCGATAGTCGGAATCAAAATCCACGTTGTGCCGGTGCACGATCGCATCGCGCAACTCGACCGTGCCGGCCACGGCGGTGTACTTCGTGAAATTGCCCTGAATGGCAGCGATGGCGGCGTCTTTGATGTGCTGCGGCGTGGCAAAGTGCGGCTCGCCCGCTCCGAAATCGACCACATCGATTCCCTGCGAGCGCAGTTTTTCCGCTTCGGCCACCACCGCCATGGTGGCTGACGGTTCGATACGGTTGATGCGGTCGGTAAGTCGCAGCGCTTCGGTGGTTGCGGTGGTCATGCTTTTTTCTTCCTCTTCTTGTCGCTCGTTTTCTTGTTCCTGCCGCCCTCGGGAGATTCGACGACATTCGTGTCATGAAACTTGTAAGCCGGATCCAGCTTTTCCCGCAGCTTCTGCTCAACCACTTCCGGTACCAGGCCTTTCACCGGGCCGCCCGCCTGCGCCACTTCCCGCACCAGGCGCGAGCTGACGTAAGAATACTTATCGGCCGGCATCATGAAGACGGTCTCGAGGGTGGGCTCGAGCTTGCGGTTCATGAGCGCCATCTGCAATTCGTATTCGTAATCGCTGATGGCCCGGATGCCGCGCAGGATGCACACGGCATCAATCGACTTGGCATATTCCACCATCAGCCCGTTGAAAGTGTCGATGCGGACATTCTTCAAATCTGCAGTCAGCGCCCGCAACATCTCCAGCCGCTCGGCCACGCTGAACATCGGACTCTTCTCCGAGTTGCGCAGGATGGCGACTACCAGTTCTTCAAAAATCCTGCTGCCCCGCTGAATCAGATCGAGGTGGCCATTCGTGGGCGGGTCAAACGAACCGGGATAGATAGCAATGCCCTTGTTCAATCGTCCTCACAGAGACAGCCTCAGCGGGTGCAATTTAAGATTTTATGCGGGCGGGAGCAAGGATGGCAATCGGGGAGTAAAAAGTCGGGCGCAGGCGCATTGAAACGCCGCGCCCGTTGGCAACGAATTCAGCGCCGCGCCGCCACGATCGGAGCCTTCACAGGCTCCGCCGCCGCCGTCGGCATAGTCGTGACGCGGGCACTTTGCGGCGGTGGAGTTTGGGCAGTCACGGCCGCCGGCTGCGGATGGGCCACGGTCAGCCCCAGAGCCTTCCGCACTTCGGCGTCGAGCTTGGCCATGGTGTCTTTGTTGTCTTTCAGGAACTGGCGGGCATTTTCGCGGCCCTGGCCGATGCGTTCACCTTTGTAGCTGTACCAGGAGCCGGATTTCTCGACGATGTTGTTGTTCGAGGCCAAATCGAGCAGATCGCCTTCGCGCGAAATGCCTTCGCCATAAAGAATGTCGAACTCAGCTTCGCGGAACGGCGCGGCCACTTTGTTCTTCACCACTTTTACCTTAGTGCGTGAACCGATGACCACGTCGCCTTCTTTAATTGCCCCGATACGCCGAATATCAATGCGGACCGAAGAGTAAAATTTGAGCGCCTTTCCGCCGGTAGTGGTCTCCGGGTTACCAAACATCACGCCAATTTTCTCGCGTATTTGATTAATGAAGATCAGGCAGGTGCGCGACTTGGAAACCGTTCCCGTGAGCTTGCGCAGCGCCTGCGACATCAGCCGCGCCTGCAGGCCCATGTGGCTGTCTCCCATTTCGCCGTCAAGTTCTGCCTTAGGCACCAGCGCCGCGACCGAATCCACCACCAGCACGTCGATGGCATTGGACCGCACCAGCGTTTCGGTAATTTCCAGTGCCTGCTCGCCGTAGTCCGGCTGCGAAACCAGCAGGTTGTCCACGTCCACGCCCAGCTTCTTGGCGTATCCGGGGTCGAGCGCGTGCTCCGCATCCACAAACGCCGCCATGCCGCCAAGTTTTTGCGCCTCGGCAATCACCTGCAGAGTAATCGTCGTCTTGCCGGAAGACTCTGGTCCAAACACTTCGATCACGCGCCCGCGCGGAAACCCGCCCACGCCCAGTGCTGCGTCAAACGAAATCGCGCCAGTCGAAATCACCGCGATGGGGACGATCGCTTCCTTCGACCCCAGCCGCATGATCGACCCTTTGCCAAACTGTTTCTCAATCTGAGCAAACGCCATTTCAATCGCTTTGCCGCGTTCATCCGCCATGGGAGTGGCTCCTTTGAGTGCAGAACGAATGGGAAACTGATCTGGCCGGATTATACATACAGATTGAAGCGAAGAAAAGGCGAATCTTAATAATAAACAGTGGAAATCGTTCCGAATTGGGCGAAGAGGATCGTGTGGCGCGGGCACTCCTGCCCGCGAAATCTATCCAGGAAGGGGAACGACATGCGCCGAGATCCACTTATGGAGCAGGGCGAAGCGAAATTTGCCCTCCGCAATCGTCTGCATCATGAACTCAAAGGCAGCCTCGTTGGTAACGTCAAGTTCGAATCCGTTTAACAGGAGAAAGGTGTGAGCGGCGGCAAACCCGACCCGCTCGTTGCCGTCCACAAAGGCGTGATTGTTGACCAGCGACTCCAGCAGCGCAGCCGCCTCTTCGCTCAGGTCGTTGTAGTACCCGGTCTGCGGGCGAAAAACGGCGGCTTCCAAAGACCCCTGATTGAGCAGACCGTGCTCGCCGCCGTATTCCACAATCTGATGATGGTGGATGGCGACTACTTCTGCCACCGTCAGATAGACGCGCTCGGCCATCACTTGGCCAGTTTCTTGTACAACTCTCGATACTTCTCGTTCGAGCGGCGATAGGCGGCCATTACCTCCGGCCTAACCATGCGCTGCGAAGGGACCACATTGTGCAGGTAATGCTCCAGCGCGCGCTCCAGCACAAAGCGCTGCGACTGCCCGTTCTCCTTGGCCACGGAGACGAGCTCCTCGTAGAGCTTGGCATCGATTTCCGGGGCGATCTTGACGGAACGCGGCATGGTGCCTCTGAGTCAGATTTTAGCTGGGGTATCTAGCAGGATCAAGATAAATCTAGATATTGCTACAAAGCGAGGCCGAGCGACGTTGGACTGTATCGGGTTTTGACCCGATGCTTATTGAGCCTGAGGAACATAACGGACGCGTTTGGGAGACGGCAGACCTTCCGACCGTTGTTGTTCGATCTCCGCTTGCAGCGCAGGCGGGAGATTTTCCGCGCTGTCATAGTCGCCTAGGTAGACCACGATTTCTGACGGATCAGCTAGGGCCCCGGCCGCCTGGCCAGTCGATAAATCCACGGTCCAGACCGCATAGTGATCGGGACAGTCGTGAGCCATGCAGTGCGTCGTCACTGCAAGTGCGCCTTGAAGGGCTCCGCCCCTGACCCCAAGGCTTTCAACGTACGCGGCCCTTTCACCGAACAGGCGCTGCTCTGCCCTTTTGACTTCCGGCAGCACCTCGGGCGGGATTTCGGGCGGCCTCGGCGGAGTGGGATAAACCTCCTTCATATATTTATCGAGATCGCCACCGTTGAAATGCAAAGAGGCCACGCCACCGGTATGGTCCGACCGCTCGATGAGGGACAGGGTCACCTTTTCGGAGTAGCTTCCCCAATACCCATCGCTTGCGTCATCGCCCCTTCGGGGCTTGCCGTACTTCTCGGATAACTCCTTGAGAATGCCGTCGTAGCGTCCGATCCCAAATTCATACTCAACCGTTTCCAATTCGTCGCGCCAGAAAATGAGGAGCAGTTTCTCGTCTTGGTCGCGAACGTAGTGGCAGTCCCTGAAGCCATCGCCCTTGTCCTCACAGTCCTTGAGCCGAAAGGCCATCGCCGATGCATGAACACCCGCATCCTTGGCGCCGCCTTGAAGGCCCAATAGAGCATAGCCACTATCGGTATGAACCGTGGGCTTTCTGTTTGCGGATCGTAGCAAGCTAGCCGTCGCCACGCCGGCAGCAACCACGCCGGCCAGAACTATCACACCGAGCCTCCACGTTTTGTACCAGGGAACGCTATCTGATTTGCCGAGCCCACAAGTGATGCAACGCTTGGGGTAGAACGGAATCGCGAGCAGCCAAAGTCCTGCCGTCAGCAGCGCGGCAAAGAAAGTTCCAAAACCGAGCGCTCTTTTGTAGCCCGTCAGCTTTCCGCAGTTCGGGCAGAAGATCATTTCCATGAAAGACCACCCGGGTCCCAAACCCGCCCAAGGGTAGCACCCTCAATCCCCCTAGGTCAGCCTCAAGTTACTGCCCTTAAACACGTGTACTGCGCGAAATATCGTTCGAGTTTCTCGTGTAAACTAAAACCTGTCAGTGCGCTGATCAGCCTTTGCGTAAGGTAAAGCGATCAGCTATCCGGCCCGAACTATTCGGGCTCTTCCCTTGGAGGCGAGGTGCCGCTAGTTACTGCTTATCTTCTGCGCGAACCGACAGCGATACAACTGGACTCCGGAAAGGCGCGACACCCCCAAAGCTTGGTATGTGGGATGTGCAACGAAAGTTACTCCGTTGATTACGAGTCCTCATGCACAGTCCCTGGCGATCTCGCCAAGGTTCTCGAAGTGGCTCAAATAGTGGTCAGCAGGGAACATTTTTCCGCACACCGGGATGCCAAGGTCGAGGTTGCGAACACAATCCATCCGTCAGAAGAACGAGCGCGGGAATTGATTAACGAAATGAAGAACAAGGTCGACGCGTATTACCAAAGGGCCGGCTAGTCCCCGTTTTCCAAAGCCCGCCAGCATTCTACCTCTGCAACAAATCCACCGGCGCCGTCACATCGTGCACCCGGAAATACTTCGCCAGCGCCGGATACTTCCGCGCCACGGCCTCATACATCGCATAAGCCACGTTGCGATAGGAAACATGCCCCGCCGGCGTGGTCCGCAACTCGGAGATGTAAACCACCTCGGCAAAGTCCATCTTGAATAGCGCGCGCTTGCGGAACGCCAGCGGAATCGCATACTGCGAATTCTCTTCCGCTTCCGGCGTGCCGCACTGGGCCAGGTTCTCCACCGCAGTCTGCACCCGCCCCATGGCCGCCTCGAAGCGGGAACGCATGCCAGCATCTTCCACGTCGAGCAGCATCTCGTAGCCGTGCTGCGTGGTGAATCCTTGCATTACCTGGATGCAGCGGCGATGGCGGTGCATGTCGCGGAATCCGCCCGTATCCATGAGAATGTCGAAGCGGAACTGCTGTCCGGCGCGGAAAGCGCGCAGCATGTCGTCGTGCTTGCCGCGATTCCGCAGGCCCAAGTCGATGATCTCGCGCCGGAATCTTTCTCCTGAAACCTGCAACGCTTGCCGCAGCTGACGATACGAATGATGCGAATGTTCGTAGAGCAGCGTGGTCGCGATCTCCACTTCGAGCGGCTCGTCATCGAGCAAATCGACGATGGCCTTTGAAGGCGCAACCTGCTCGCTCTTCATCAACTCGCGCGCGGCCTGCCGCAACTCGCGCCGCGTTTC
Source organism: uncultured Acidobacteriaceae bacterium (assembly GCA_963719575.1). Classification (GTDB taxonomy): domain Bacteria; phylum Acidobacteriota; class Terriglobia; order Terriglobales; family Acidobacteriaceae; genus Sulfotelmatobacter. The sequence continues at coordinate 251,564 of CAVRCN010000006.1, read as the reverse complement.
CATCTCGTACGCGTTCGGGTCGGCGTACTTCACCAATGTCGGCGCAACTCGAACTTCGTGCAGCAATTCCTGCTCAGCTCGCGTCCCCAGCGCCGCATCGACCGCGCGAATGTCCGCGACCAACTTCTCCAGCGACTCCGCGTTGACGTTGTAAGCCGCGGAAGTCGCTGCCTTTTTCAACGACTCGCCGAGAACCCGTACTTCTTTGTGCGTGTGCGACAGCAGATGCGCCACCTGCGTTTCCAGCGTGCGGGCGTTGACGATCTCCCCCAGCGAAGTGTTCGTGGCCAGCGGCAGCAGATACCGCGTAATGTCGAACGCCCGCGCCTTCAGCGTGCGCTCATACGCCTCCTGCTTCATTTCCGCAGGCTTGGGCGTGATTCGGATCAAATGCTGCGCCATGTGCGCCGAGAGCGCCTCATATTCGGCGAACAAGAAATCCAGCGTCTCGCGGTAAAGGTTTCGCGCTGCGTTGTCTGCGCCGAAATCCGGCGTGTAGTAGCCGCTCTTCTTGAAATCCTGATAGCGCGTGGAGCGTTCCTGTCCGTCCCATCGCTGCTCGTCGGCCAACTCAATCGCGGCGAGAATTGAGAGCCGCTCCACCGCCAGCGCAAGATGCGCCAGGTCGGCGATCGAGCGGTGCCCGTACTGGAAATAAAACGTGTTGAGAAATTTCTCCGCCTTCTGCGAACTGATCTCGCGCAGCGATTCCTTCATCGACAGCGCCGACCGCGAATACTTGGCCATCGCGTAAGCCTGAATTTCCGGCTCAACCCCATACACGGCAAAGACCTCGGTGGAAGGCGCATCGGCGGGAAGCTTCACTGGAGCCGCCGCACCCTCGGCGTCCGAAGCCCGCAGCGGTGACCGGGGTCCGGCCGCGGCCGCATCAGATGTGGGTGGATTTTTGGTGGAAGGGTCGGGCATGGCGATCACATTGTCACGCAAAGTCTGAGGCATGGGAGTTTTCGAATGTTACTTCGCAATTCGGCAACACGCAATCGTTAAAGAGGCGACAACGCCCGTGTAGGACGGAAAGAGTGTCCGTCCCACACAAGTCAAGTGCGCGGCAATGGTCCCGCCCACTAGAAACCAGCGGCGCGTATAATTCTGCGTTCTAACAGCTACGCAACGAATAAGCGACCAATCACTCAACCGGGAGAAATTCATGTCCCTTGCAGGGCACGTGGCGCTGGTTACGGGAGCATCGCAGGGCATCGGGCGGGCATGCGCACTAAGGCTTGCCTCCGCCGGTGCTGCGGTGGCCGTGGCCGCGCGCAATCACGAGAAGCTCAACGAACTGGTAAATGAAATCACCGCCGCGGGTGGCAAGGCGGCAGCGTTTCCGCTCGACGTCGGAGACGAGGAGCAAATCAAGGACACAGTCAAGGCCGCCATCGCGCAATTCGGCAAGATCGATATCCTAGTCAACAACGCGGGCATCACCCGCGACCAGCTGGTCATGCGCATGAAGCGCGCCGACTGGGACTCCGTTTTGCAAACCAATCTCACCTCCGCCTATCTTGCGACGCAGCAGGTGATCGGTTCCATGCTCAAGCAGCGCTGGGGACGCATCATCAACATCACCAGCGTCTTCGGCCAAATGGGCCAGGCGGGGCAAGCCAACTACGCCGCTTCCAAGGCCGGGCTGATCGGCCTCACCATGGCCATCGCGCGCGAAGTGGGCTCGCGCAACATTACGTGCAACGCGGTCGCGCCCGGCTTCATCGAAACTGCCATGACCGCGGCCCTTAGCGAAGAGTTCAAGCTGACCGCCGTCAAACAGATTCCGCTGGGCCGCGTCGGTTCGGTCGAGGACGTGGCCAGCGCCGTAGAGTTTCTAAGTTCCGAGGGCGCGTCGTACATCACCGGCCACGTGCTAAACGTAAACGGCGGCCTGCTGATGGGATAACAAACTTCTTGACCGTAAGCGACGCAGAGGTCACGTAGTGGAAATGAAAGCCGAGCATACGAATCCCCAGAATTACTCTGTGTCCCCTGTGGTAAAGACTTTGACTTTTGCCGAAGCCGAATCCGCAGCCCAGATCGCGCAAGCCCGCGAACTCTTCCTCGAGTACGCGCAGTCCCTTGGCTTCAGCCTCTGCTTCCAGAACTTCGACAAAGAACTCGCCGAGCTTCCTGGCGACTACGCCCCGCCCGCTGGCCGCCTTCTGCTTGCGGAATTTGATGGCGAAATCGCAGGCTGTGTGGCTCTGCACAAACTCGATGCAGCCATCTGTGAAATGAAGCGCCTCTACCTGCGCCCGCAGTTTCGCGGCAAAGGCCTCGGCCGCCTCGTGGCGGAGAAAATTATCATGGAGGCCCGACAGATCGGTTACGAACGCATGCGCCTTGACACCGTCGAACCGGTGATGAAAGATGCGGTCGCCATGTATCGCAGATTCGGATTCAAAGAGATCGCGCCCTATTGTCCCAATCCGAATCCCGGAGTGTTGTACCTGGAATTGCAATTGTGATCTGCCCGAAAGGACAAGCCATGAAAAAAGCCAGCTTGTTGATCTTCGCCATCCTCTTCGCCGTCTCCGCCTTTGCCGCTGACAGCAAGACCGTCTCCTACAAAAGTGGCGACGAAACCGTGCAGGGCGTGCTCTACACTCCGGCGGGCAAAGGGCCGTTCCCCGCGCTGATTGTGATTCACGAATGGTGGGGCCTCAACGATTGGGTGAAAGAGCAGGCCTCGAAATTAGCCGACGAGGGCTACCTGACTCTCGCGGTTGACCTCTATCGCGGCAAAGTCGCCACCACTCCGGACGTGGCCCACGAAATCATGCGTGGCGTCCCGGAAGACCGCGCCAAACGCGATCTGCACGCGGCTTTTGAATTTCTCGCCGCGCAGCCCAACGTGAAGAAAAACCGCATCGGCTCCATCGGGTGGTGCATGGGCGGCGGGTATTCGCTCGACGTGGCGCTGCAGGAACCAACGCTCGCCGCCGATGTCATCAACTACGGTCACCTCGCCACCGATCTTGATGCGCTGAAGAAAATCAATGCGCCCATCCTCGGACTCTTCGGCGCCCAGGATCGCGGCATCACTCCCGACGACGTGAAAAAGTTCAGCGCGACATTGGATCAGCTAGGCAAAAAGATCGATGTCAAGATTTACGACGATGCCGGACATGCCTTCGAAAACCCCAACAACAAAGACGGATACCGCGCCGCCGATGCCGCCGACGCCTGGAATCGCACCGCAGCCTTCCTCGCCGCCAATCTGAAAAGGTAGGGCCGCAAAGCCGCGATCAGCGCCCCATTCCGCCGGCTCGATTTCTTTCACGCCGTATAAGCAACGGGTTCAGGGAGTGAAGTTCTCCCCCCAGTTCGGGCCATACTCCTATGGCACGAATTTCCACTTGCCAGAAAGTGCCGACATGATTACTATGCACGCATCCTAAAATGCTCCCCACGATAAACATCGGCGAGACCATCCGAAACTACCGGCTCCAGAAGGGCATGTCGCAGGGCGATATCGAAAAGCGCACCGGCCTGTTGCGCTGCTACCTCTCGCGCGTGGAAAACGGCCACACCATTCCCTCGCTCGATACTTTGTCGAAAATTGCCGGCGCTATGGAAATCGCGCTCTCACAGTTCTTCTCCGAGACCAGCCACACCAACGGCTCTAAGGGACTGCCCACGCTCTCCGACGACGAAGTCCGCTTCCTCAGCCAGATTCGCCGCTATGCCACCAGCCTCAACGACAGCGACCGCAAGCTGGTGCTCGCCATGGTCAAGAAAATGGCCTCGAGCACCGGGAAATAAGCTCTCAGCTGTCAGCTCTCAGCCATCAGCTCAAGCCAAAGCTTACCGATGTAAAGACAGCCGCCTCGGCTGTCCAAGCTCGGGCGAAGCCCAGCGCCCCCGTCCCGAAACCCAACGCCTCGAATCCGAAGCCGGAAACCGCAGCGCTCTTACTGATTGCTGATAGCTGACAGCTGAGAGCTGCTTTCAGTTACTTTCGTCCCCCGCCTTCGGTGACCACCAGATACCTCGCCCCCGCGCCGCATAACTCCTAAACTGGTGCTGGAGACTCCTGCGTGACCACCGACGAGGAACTGAATCTTCTCGACACTCAGCTCAGGCGGCTGAAGATCGAGTACGAGATTTTCTTCAGCAACCCGACCAAGCGTCCACCCACCGACGTGGAGTGGAAGGTGGTTGCCCTCATACGCAAGTTTTCCGATGGTGGCCGCATGAGCTTCTCGCAGCGCTACCGTTACAACGAAATGTCCCAGCGCTACGCCGTTTACAGCGACCTGTGGCGCAAGAAAGCCCGCATTCGCGAAGAAGGCTATCGCCGTCCGCAGGATGCCCTGCTCTCGGTGCAAGGCGTGCGCATCGCCGAAGACGAACACAAAGAGCAGCATCATCCCGTGTATGGCGTCAGCGCCGCAGCCGCTGCGGCCGCCGGGGGCGCGCGGGGGCAGGCCTCGCAATCTTTTTCCCTTCATGATGTCGACAAAAGCGAGCGCGAGCAGGTGGAGCGCCTCTACAACACTCTGGTCGCGGCCAAGAAAAAAGCCGGCGAAAACGTTACCGGCAACTTCGATTCCTTCACCACCTTCGTCCAGAAAAAGACGCAGCAAATCCGCAAACAATACGGCTGCCAAAGCGTGGAATACTCCGTCGAGCTAACCGATGGACACGTCAAGTTGAAAGCCAAAGCGAAAACCTAGAAGCGACACCTGGGCTCGAGCGGTTGGTGGACCGCGCTGCAAGCAATCGAGCGGACTTGGTTTTTCTTTGCGTCCTTTGCGGTTAAATGCTTTTCCCTCAATCGGCAAGTCTCATCGTGGCACCCCGATGCCTCAACCCGGCGACCAACCACCGCATTGCTGATAGAATTTTCAGTCACCCTTCACTCGTTTGATTTCTTCATCTCTGAGGTCATCATGTCCGCCGTCCCCAAGATCCAGCGTGCCATTCTCAGCGTCACCGACAAAACCGGGCTGGCCGAGTTCGCCCGCAAGCTGGCCGCGCTCGGCATCGAACTCGTCTCCACCGGAGGCACCGCCAAGCTGCTGCGCGATTCCGGCATCGCGGTCAAAGACATTTCCGAACTCACGGGATTCCCCGAAATGCTCGACGGCCGCGTCAAAACGCTGCATCCCAAAGTGCATGGAGGCATCCTGCATCGCCGCGAAAATCCCGCCCACCGCAGCGCGGTCGCCGAGCACGGCATCCCGCCGATCGACATGGTGGTGGTGAATCTCTACGCATTCGAGAAAACTGCGGCCCGACCCGGCGCAACCTTCGATGAACTCATCGAAAACATCGACATCGGTGGACCTTCCATGATCCGCTCCGCGGCCAAGAATTTTCACGATGTCGCCATCGTCACCTCACCCGCCGACTATGACGCCATCGCCGACGAACTCGCGCGCTCCGAGGGCTCGCTCTCGCTCGACACCAAATGGAAGCTGGCCCAGAAAGCCTTTGCCACCACTGCAGCCTACGATTCGGCCATTGCCTCCACACTCGAACGGGTCAGCGTCAACGGCGATTTCCACTTGCAGCGCCCATCGCAGACTGGCGAGCAATTTCCGCAGAACCTGCGCCTTACTTTTCAGAAAGCCCTCGATCTGCGCTACGGCGAAAATCCGCACCAGAAAGCCGCCATGTATTCCGACGGCTCCGGCACCGGCGTGGCCAATGCCCGCCAACTCCAGGGCAAAGAGCTTTCCTACAACAACATCGTTGACCTGCAGGCCGCTTGGGATCTCGCTCAGGAATTTAACGAGCCCGGATTCGACCAACCGATGTGCGCCATCATCAAGCACACCAATCCCTGCGGCGCAGCCACCGGAGCCACTCTCGCCGAGGCCTACAAACGCGCGCTCGAATGCGATCCCGTCTCCGCTTTTGGCGGAGTGATCGGCGTGAACCGTCCCATCGACGCCGAAGCCGCGGAAGAGATGCACAAGCTGTTCCTGGAAGTCATCGCCGCCCCGGCCTTCGACGAAGCTGCGAAAGCCAAATTCGCCACCAAGAAAAATCTGCGCCTGGTGGAAGTTGTCCCTTCAAACCAGAAATGGGTTCTGAAGAATGTTTCCGGAGGAATCCTGGTGCAGGATGCCGACGCGCGTCCTTTGCAGTCCTCCGACCTGCGCGTAGTCACAAAGCGTCCGCCCACTCCCGAAGAGACGCGCGCCCTGCTGTTCGCCTGGAAAGTGGGCAAGCATGTGAAATCCAATGCGATCGTCTATGCCCGGGACGGACAAACCGTAGGCGTTGGCGCGGGCCAGATGAGCCGCGTCGACTCCGCAAAAATCGGAGCCATGAAAGCGCAACTCCCGCTGCAAGGCACGGTCGCCGCCTCCGACGCATTCTTTCCTTTCCCTGACGGCGTCGAAGAAATCGCAAAAGCCGGCGCCACCGCCATCATCCAGCCCGGCGGCTCGCAACGCGACGCCGAAGTAATCGCCGCCGCCGACCGCCTCGGCCTGGCCATGCTCTTCACCGGCGTGCGCCACTTCCGCCACTGACGAAAGCAAGCTCCTAGCTTCTAGCCTCTAGCTTCTAGCCAAACCAAACCACTCACCCGACAGTTGCGCGTGAAACGAGCGCGTGTCATTCCGACAGCGCGCGTTTCGCTTCGCGCGCGGAGGAATCTCAATCTCCACCCTCGTGGAGCGTCAGCCTTACGCTTTCCAGGGCGGAGCAACCCCGACGCCCACCTTTTACCGAACTTGACAACAAAACACTCACAATCCCGCCGGTCCTGTACTTCTGTTTGCCGGGGATCCCAATCCTCCGCACTGTTTTTCCCTATCCCTGTCTCCGAAGGGTTAGAATAAGGGCACCCCGCCCCCAGCGGTCTTGCATCCAATCACTATGGTTTTAAGAACGCGGCGGTCAACTCAGGTCGGTTTAACTCAACTCAAGCCAGCTCAGGTCAGGTCCAGCATGAAGAATCTTTTTCGCTATTTTCTGGTGATCACGGTCGCCGCCGCTGCGGCGGCAGGCCAATCGACGACTCCCGCGCCCTCAGATGCCAAGGCTGCCCAGCCTGCGCCCCGCAAAGTGGATCGCGCAGCTGCCTATTACCACTACGCGGTCGCGCACATGTACGAAGAGCAGGTCACGGTGTATGGCCGCAGCGAGCTGGCCAACAAAGCCATGGAAGAATATCGCCTGGCCATTGAAGCCGACCCGTCTTCCGAGTTCCTGACCTCCGGCCTGGCCGAACTCTACGTCAAGACCGGACGCATTCGCGACGCCGTCATCGAAGCCCAGGACATCATCAAGCGCGACCCCACTAACCTCGAGGCGCATAAACTTCTCGGCCGCATTTACCTGCGCTCCCTGGGTGACATGCCCGGCGGCAGCGGTTCCGACAACGTTCTGAAGCTGGCCATCGAGCAGTATGAGCAGATCGTGAAGATCGAGCCCACCAGTGTCGACGATCATCTTCTGCTCGGCCGCCTCTATCGCCTGAACAACGATTTGCAGAAAGCCGAGAGCGAGCTCAAGACCGCGATCAAGCTCGACCCGAATTCCGAAGAAGCAGTTACGACCCTCGCCATCCTCTACACCGATGAGGGTGACACCGCGCACGCTCTGCAGGTACTCAGCTCGGTGCCCGACACCTCCCGTTCTGCCAAGCTCTATGCCGCTCTGGGCGCCACTTACGAACAGCGCAAGGAATTCAAGAACGCGATTGACGCCTTCAAGAAGGCGATCATGCTCGACCGCGACAATCTGGATGCGATTCGTGGCCTTGCCGAAAACTTGCTCAACGACGGTCAAACCGACGCTGCCCTCGAGCAATACAAAGTCATCGCCGACGCGAACCCCGAAGATGCGCAAACCTATCTCCGCATCGCCGAAATTTATCGCCGCCAGGGCAAGTACGACCAGGCTCTCGAGAACCTGAAAAAGGCCGACACCATGGTTCCCGATTCCCTCGAAGTCCCTTACAGCATGGCGGGCGTCTATGAGGCGCAGGGCCGCTATGACGATGCCGTAAAGCTTCTGCAGGACCTGGTGAAGAAAACCGAGAAACCCGACCACAACTACAGCCAGGCCGATCGCAACAATCGCGCCATCTTCGTCGAGCGCCTGGGAATTGTGTATCGCGAGCAGGAAAACTATCCCGCATCCGTGGACGCTTTTCGCAAGATGCTGACTCTGGGCGACGAAAACGCCGAGCGCGGCTACCAGAGCATCATCGACACGTACCGCGAAGGCAAAATGTGGCCCCAAGCTACGGCCGCCGCCCGCGAAGCCGTCCAGAAATTGCCCGACGACCGCGGGTTGCGCATGGTGCTCGACGCTCAACTTGCCGACACCGGAGATGCCGACAAGGCCCTCGCCGACGTCCACTCTCTGCTCAACGGCAAACCGGAAGATCGCGAAGTCTACATCACGCTGGCGCAGATGAACACCCGCCTCAAGCACTGGAAAGACGCCGAGGACGCGCTCAACAAAGCCGAACAGCTTTCCACGAAAGCCGAAGACAAAGATTACATTTATTTTCTGCGCGGCTCGACCTACGAGCGCGAAAAGAAATACGACGACGCCGAAGCGCAATTCAAGAAAGTTCTGGCCGCAGACCCGCAGAGCGCCATCACCCTCAACTACCTGGGTTATATGAACGCCGACCGCGGCGTGCGCCTCGACGAATCGCTCAACTACATCAAGGCCGCGGTGAACCTCGATCCCGGCAACGGCGCTTATCTGGATTCCCTGGGCTGGGCCTACTTCCGCCTCGGCAAATACGATCTCGCGGAAGAGAGCCTCACCAAAGCCTCGGCCCACATGGGCTCCGATCCCACCGTGCAGCAGCATCTCGGCGATCTCTACCAGAAAACCGGCCGCCTGAAGCTGGCCGCCGCCCACTGGGAACGTGCTATCGAGGAATGGGGCAAGACCGTAACCGCGGAAGTGGACGGCGACGCTCTCGCCAAAGTGCAACAGGATCTCGACGCCGCTAAAGTCAAGCTGGCCAAAGAGGAGTCAGAAGCTCCCAGCCAAAAGCAGTAACGAGTCCCGAGTCCCGAGATGCGAGCCCAAGAACTAAAAGCCGAGCCGCGTGCCCCATTTCTCGCGTTTTTTGCGAGAAGTGGGGATTTTGATTTTGACTCACCGGTACCCTTGCATACTCGGATTTCGTAATCAACAATCAGAAATCAACAATCAGAAACACGAGTCGACTGTGCTGCCGCAACTCGGCACTCGGGACCTGCTAAACTCCGCGCATGTCCGCGAACCCGGCGAGCATATGCGACCTCCACATCCGCGAAGCCACACCCGCGGACATCCCCGAAATCTTGCGCCAGCGCCGCGCCATGTACGAGGACATGGACTACCAAGATGCCGCCGCCCTTTCCGCGATGGTCTCCGTCACGACAAGTTACCTGGCAAAAGCCATTGCGGAGGGATCGTTCCGCTCCTGGCTCGCCTCAATCGAAAATCGCACGGTCGCCGGAGGCGCAATCATCATTTCTCCGTGGCCCGCCCATCCCTATGATCTGGAATGCCGCCGCGCCACCATTCTCAACGTGTACACCGATCGCGACCATCGCCGCCGCGGCATCGCCCGCCGCATCCTGCAAACCATGATCGCCTGGTGCCAGCGCGAAGGCTTCGCCCGAGTCGACCTCCACGCCAGCCCCGAAGGACGCCATCTCTACGAGTCCCTCGGCTTCGAGCCCAGCAACGAAATGCGCCTGAAGCTGAAATGAAATTGTTGATTGCTGCTTGAAAGCAGAAGCGACGCTGTGCGCACGATGTCATCCCGAACGGGGCCGAAGGCCCGGTGAGGGACCTTACGAAGCGCTTGAAGTGTCCTGGTCGCCGGCGGGCCCGCCAGGGTGCGCGCAGCGGAGACGATCCTCGTTTGCCACAGAAACGCTACCGTCAATCGTAAGGTCCCTCACCCGCCTTCGGCGCGTTCGGGATGACAAACATTCGCATTGGCCTTCAATCACCAATCAACAATCACCAATCAGCAATCAACAATCAGGAATCAACAATCAGGAATCAACAATCAGGAATCAACAATGCTATTCTTTCCGCATGTCGCCCGGCTACGCGGTCCAAGTAGAAAACACCCGCGGACGCCGTTTCCCCGAGCTCCCTCACCCCTACCGCAACGATTTTCAGCGCGACCGCGATCGCGTCATTCATGCCCGCGCCTTCCGCCGCCTCGAAGCGAAAACTCAGGTCTTCACCCGCCGCTATTCCGACCACTTCCGCAACCGCCTCACCCACACGCTCGAGGTCTCGCAAATCTCCCGCACCATCGCCGGAGCCCTCGGCCTCAACGTCGATTTAGCCGAGGCCCTGGCCCTGGTCCACGACATCGGCCATCCTCCGTTCGGCCACGCTGGCGAAAAGGCGCTCGACGCCGCCATGCGCGCCCACGGCCTCTATTTCGATCACAATCTGCATGCCCTGCGCATCGTGGAAGATTTCGAGCAGCGCTACGCCGCCTTCCGCGGATTGAATCTGACTTTCGAGGTCCGTGAAGGCATCATCAAACATTCGCATGACTACGACGCTGCGAAACATCCAGAGCTGGCCGAGTACCTGCTCGACCAGTGCCCTCCGCTAGAAGCCCAGCTCATCGACCTCACCGACGAAATCGCCTACAACACCGCCGATCTTGACGACGGGTACGAATCCCACTTGCTGTCGCTCGATGTAATCCGCAGAGGCGTGCCGATTTTCGACGGCTTCTATCGCGAAGTGGAAAAGACATATCCCGCTGCGCCAGAAAAATTGAAATTCAATGAAACCCTCAAGCGCATGCTCAACCGCTTCGTCGGAGACTTAATCACCAACACGCAAGCGCGCATCGACGAGGCGGGAGTTAAAACGCTGGAAGACGTGCGCAATCACGCCGAGCGCCTGGCCGCCTTCAGCCCCGAAGTGGAAGCCGACCGCAAGCAATCCAAAGAATTCCTCTACGAAAATCTCTACTTCAGCTCCACCCTGGAACCCGAGAAAGACGCCGCCGAACGCGTAGTCAGCGAACTCTTCGCCTTCTGGATGGCGAATCCCACGTCCCTCCCGCCCAACTACCAGGAGCAGGCCACCCGCGAGCCCCTGCCGCGCGTAATCTGCGACTACATCGCCGGCATGACCGACCACTTCATCTTCGACCAGCACGCCAAGTATTGCGGCAGTACGCGCTAAGACCCGCGCCAGGGCAGAGCACATAGCACGGCGCATCCCTCTGTCATCCTGAGCGAAGTTGTCGTTCGCGAAGCGGACGACAACACAGTCGAAGGATCCCTACATCCAATTGCGAGCCCGCCGATTCAGAGAGTTCTAACGACAGGCTTGTGCGGCTACGGCCGCCGCAAGCGCCCTTTCGTGTACTTCGAGCCTCCGGCTCGCAGCGCCATCTCGGTCGATAAGTTACAGGGGCTGTTTTCGCCGCTTGACTGAATTCACTCCCAGAATATCCGGACGAAACTTTCCCAACGCGACTCGTAAGTAGCGATGAGTACAGAAAATCTGGGACTACCACTTGCGGATGTGGCTAGAACACAAACACCGATGCCGTATCGCATCGCTTTGCGGTAACCGTCGTCCGGCCTGATCGCGAGTTTCTGTGCGGCTTCTGGCAATTGTGAAGGATCGGAGGTTTCGTATCTTACGAGGTCGATGTTACCGGAAGGCATTTGGAAATCATGCCGACAGACCTTATCCCCGAACGTGTTCCTGCCCATGCGACCGAGTGGCAGCAGATGAGCAGCTAATCGTGTTCTTGTGAAAGCCTTCGCAAGGGCGTCCGCTGCGACATCCTGCGGGTTAGCCGCAAATGCGATGACCACCACGACTACCGCGAAAACCAGAACTGACCAGTATTTCCGCATACATGAATCGCAGAGGGTGGTGACTGTTTGAGGCAAATTGTTGTAACACCGCCATAGCAGTTGTTGACCCGCGTTTCGAGGACTTGAATCTATTGACCCGACTGCTTCATTTCCCCGCCACTGCCGCCAGCACGTCAAACAGAACCCTCGGCCCCCGCCGCACTTCTTCCACCCGGATGCGCTCGTCATTCCCGTGCTCGGTACTTCCTTCTTCCTCGGTGGCCACGTAAGGATTGAACCCGTAAGCGTCGATGCCTAGCGGCCGGTAGCGCTGATTCTCCGTGTAGCCACTGGTGATGAGCGGCACCACGGGCGTGCCTGGAAAATATTGAGCGGAAACCTGCCGGATCGCCGAGAACAAAGCGGTATCCGTCGGCGAATAGTTCGCCACGCGAAACTCCGAGCTCAGCGGCTCGACCGTGACGTTCGGGTCATCCACCACTTTGCGAAGAGCCTCGAGCAGCGCTTGCCGGTCGCCGCCAGGCAGAATGCGCACATCCAGATTCGCCCACGCCTCGGCAGGAATCACGTTGGTCTGTTCCGAGGCGCCCATCATGGTCAGCGAAATCGTGTCGCGCAGCAGATAATTCAACGATTCGTCGTGCTCCAGTTCCTTCTGAAATTTCTTGTCCTCAATCGCCTTGTGGATATTGCGGTAATCCCGGGCGCGCTCGGGCGGTTCGTAGGGAGCCATCCCCAGCAGGAACTCCTCGACCACCGGCAAAACCCGCAGCGGCGTTTGATACGCGATGATCCGGTCCAGGGCCCGCACCAGCCGGTTCGGAGCCGAGTCTGGAATAGGCCGCGAGGCATGCCCCGCCCGCCCATGCGCCACCACGTGCAGCCAGTAGACGGTCTTTTCGCCCACATCCACGCCCACGTATTTGACGCGGGAATCTTCCAGCAGGTTCTCGCCGCCCTCATTGATCAGGAATTCCGCATTCCCGAGCAGATCGCGCTGATGCTCGATAAACCAGTCCGAGCCGCTGCCACCCATCTCCTCGTCGCTGACCGCGAGAAAAATCACGTCGCGGTCCAGCGGTAAGTGTTCGCGCTTGAGCATCACCATGGCGACCAGTTGCGCCATGCCTTCGTCTTTCATGTCCTGGGCGCCACGGCCCCAGATGTATCCGTTCTTGATTTCTCCACTGAACGGCGGAACTTGCCAGTGCGAGGCGTCGCTAGTCACCACATCCATATGGTTGAGCAGAACGATGGGACGCTTGCTTTCCGTGGCCGGACCGTCGCTGGCCCGCGGCAGCCGCGCCCACAAATCCCCGCGCCCCGGCGCATATTCAAAAACGCGGTTCTCAATACCTTCGCGATCGAGGATTCCCTTCAAGAACGTAACCGCGCGCATCTCGTGGCCCGGCGGGTTGGTAGTGTCAATCCGCAGATATTGCTGCATCCAGTCGAGCGCCAGATCAGAATATTGCCGCAAATGCTCCGCAGGAATGCGCGACGAGGCCAACGTCACCTCCGGCTGATCTGCGCTCCGACCTTCAGCCAGACCCTTTGCCCAGCAGGGAAGTGACGCCAGCAACGCGCTAAGCATAGGCAGCGCAAAGGCTTTCCAACCCCGCCTGCAAAACACATGCAAAAACCTGAACGAGCCCGTGGGTGTTTTTGGCAATCTCCGTCCTCCGACGGTTAGAATTTCACGCAGTTTTTATATCAGGTTTCCCAAAATTACCCTCCAAATTGCGCCCGGATTATCGCGCGGCTCGGCCGAGGGTTATAACGTCCTTACATATCAATGAGTTAAGACGACCACCTTTCAGCGGGTTTGGCATCTAACATGTAGTAGTAGGGGCAGGAGCCGGCTGCATTCGGCACCCAGGTTTTCAGGTTCAGCGCAGCGTCAGCGCGGGCCGGCAAGCGGGTAACCTGCTTGCTTTTCATAAGCTTAGGGACGAAATCAAGCCCTCCAGCCGCCTTAGGGCGGAGGTGAGGGTAGCTCAGGAACTCCCAATCTGGAGGAAAGTTATCATGAACACCCGCATTCTCATCGCCCTGCCACTGGCCGCAGTGCTTTCGTTGCCGGCTTTGGCGCAGACTACAACGACCTCTCAGCCTGCCAACACTCCGGCTGCATCCACTGACACGGCCACCGGCAAGGCTCCTCTGGCTCCTCCCAGCCGTGAAGGCTTCTGGGGACGGGTGAACCCCTTTGCGCGCAAGAACTACGTGAAGCGGCAGACCGAGCCGATTCGCGACCGCGTGAACGAGCTGGATGACCTGACCGCCGCGAACAGCAAGGACATCAAAGATACCGACGCGCGCGCCCAGGCTGGCATCAAGATGGCTTCCGACAAGGCCGATGTAGCCGACCAGCACGCTGTGGACGCCGGCAACAAGGCGACCGTAGCGCAGCAGACCGCGCAGCAGGCTACCACGCGCATCCAGACGGTGGAGACCGTGGTCAACAACATTGACCAGTACAAGGCCTCGAACCAGACGGAAATCCTCTTCCGTCCCGGCCAGACCATGTTGAGCAAGCCCGCCAAGGACGCTCTGGATGAAATGGCGTCCACGGTGAAGGGCCAGCGCGGCTACATCATCGAAGTGCAGGGATTCTCCGCCGGCAAGGGCCAGGCGGCGATCGAACACTCGCAGAAGATGGCCGAGTCGGTGGTTCGCTACATGGTGCTCAACCACGAAATTCCGGTCTATCGCATCTACCTCGTGGGCATGGGGAACGCTCCTACGCCAGCGGATGACACGACCAAGACCAAGCGCATCAGCGGCGGCCGCGTCGAGATCAGCTTGCTGAAGAACGATCTGGAACAGCTCTCCAGCAACACGACTCCGGCGATGAACATGGATTCGCCGCAGCAGCCGAAGTAAGATCAGGCTAAATTAAGATCAGTGGCCAGGGATCAGTGGTCAGTGGTCGAAGTTGAGTTAGGGACCCAACGAGCGCCTCGCTCGAGTCCCTCCCCCAGAAAAACCCCTCGCGAAAGCGAGGGGTTTTTCGTTGAGGTCATCAGCCCCGATTCCAGGGGCGGGTGGTTTGGTCGAACATATTTGAGGGGAGGTCGAAGCCGGCGGCTTTGAGTCTCTCGGCGAACCTGGGGCGGACGCCGGAGGCGTTGAAGGTTCCGAGCACGCGGCCCTCAGGGGAGACGCCTTGCTTCTCGAATAGAAATAGATCCTGCATGCTGACCACGTCCGCTTCCATGCCGGTAATTTCGGCGATGTGGGTGAGACGGCGGGTTCCATCGCTGAAGCGCGCAATTTGCAGAACTAAGCAAACCGCCGACGCGATCTGTTTTCGAATCGCCTTCTCGGGCAGGTTCAGGTTCGCCATCATGGCCAGGGTCTCCATGCGGGCGATGGCGTCGCGCGGGCTGTTGGCATGAATCGTGGTCATGGATCCATCATGGCCGGTGTTCATGGCTTGCAGCATATCGAGAGCTTCCTCGCCGCGGACCTCGCCGACCACGATACGGTTGGGACGCATGCGCAGGCTGTTGATGACCAGTTGCCGCGCCTGCACTGCGCCCTTGCCTTGTGGATCGGCGGGCCGGCATTCCAGGCGGACGACGTGGCGCTGCTTCAGTTGCAGTTCCACCGAATCTTCAATGGTGACGATCCGTTCTTTCGAGGAAATGTAGCCGGAGAGAACGTTCAGCAACGTCGTCTTGCCGGAGCCCGTGCCGCCGGAAATCACGATGTTGAGGCGCGCCGCCACCGCAGCCTTCAACAACGCCAGCATCGGCGGAGTCAGGGTCTGATTCTCCAGAAGGTTATCTTCAGTGATGGGAATGTGGCCGAAACGCCGGATCGAAAGATGAGGGCCGTCGATGGCCAGGGGCGGAATGATCACATGAATGCGGGATCCGTCGGCGAGTCGAGCGTCGACCATGGGCGACGATTCATCCACGCGCCGGCCGATGGCGGAAACAATCTTGTGGATGAGGCGCATGAGATGCGCGTCATCTTTGAATGTGATTTTGGTCTCTTCCAGAATGCCGGCGCGCTCGACGTAAACTAAGTTGGCTCCGTTCACCAGGATGTCGCTGATGGTCGGGTCTTGCAGTAGCGGCTCAAGCGGCCCCAGGCCGAACACTTCATCGAACATCTCAAGCGATAATTGTTCCTTGTCAGGACCACTCAACGGCGCTTTGAGCCGCGATACGGCGTCCTGGATCACGGCAAGCACCTGCGCCCGTGTTCGTTCGTCCGGGGCAGCAGCAATTTTTTCCAGGTCGACTTTATTCAGCAGGTAGTGATGGATGACGTTCTTCAGCTCGAGATAGACGCGAAGGTCCGCCCCGCCATGCTTTTTTTTGTCGAGCGAGCTTTTGTCGAGCGAGCTGGCACCGATCGAGTTTGTGTCACCCGAGTTCGAGCCGCCCGAGGCCGGTGGGCTGAACATGGTCGACGGAGGCCGGTTCGAGGCAGCCATATTTAACGTTCACGATCTTGAGGCGAGAATTATAGGGGCCGGGGTGGCGGAAAACAAATGAGTTCCGGGCCGCTTTTCGCCGGGAATCCACAAATAGAGAGATGTGAGATATTAGAGGCCCAAACGCAGCGAAGCTGCGAGGCGGGGGCGCGAAGGGCCTGAATGCGCGATTCGAGTTCAATGAGACCGGGACGGAGAAGGATTTGGAACAACCCTGCCTTTTGGCTCGGGATGGCGGCGTTGCTAACGGCTTTGCTGGTGCAGTCGGGAGATCTGGGCTCGATTGACACCGTGCGGCGGCTGCAGACCACACATTCCCTCTGGACCTCGGCACCTGCGGTGCTGCCCGAGGAATATCCCGAGTTCGGGGTGATGGGCAGGAACGGGACGATCTATGCCTGGTATGGAATGGGGCAGAGCCTGCTCATGCTGCCCTCGGACTTGGTTGGCGCCTATTTGGAGCGCAGTCCGTGGTTTGCGGGCTTTTCGGATCACGATCCTGGGCTTCGCGCGATCCTGGTGAGTTACAGCGTCAATATCCCGGTGTGCGTGTTCACCGTGCTGGTCTGCTTCCGTTTTCTTCGGCTGCTGAAGTTCACGGCAAACCAGGCGATTGCAGGCGCGCTTGCGCTGCTGCTTGGTACCACGTTTCTTCTCTACACGCAGAACATGCTGGAGAACAACTTCATTCTGTTGCTGACGCTGATCGGATTGTGTTTTCAATACGAGTGGGTGCGTACAGGCTGTACGCGGTCACTGTGGATTGGCTCGCTGGCTCTCGGAGCCAACCTGTTGACCCGACTCACGACGGCCATGGACATTGCCGCCGCCGCCCTGTTCGTAGTCCTGGTCCTATGGCTGAAAGGCTTCCGCGGCCGGGATTTGCTGGCGCGGCTCTATGGTTACGCGCGGGTTGCGGGGCCGTCTTACGCGGTATTCCTGCTGGTTGACCGCATCTATCAGTACTACCGCTTCGGTTCGTTCTTTAACACCTACGTCTCGTTAGCGGCAGAGCAACAGAGGAAATTCAACCCCAGCTTGCCGCCGAACTTTCCGTGGACCACACCGCTGCGGGAAGGTTTTCTGGGCCCGCTAATCACGCCGGAGAAATCCATTTTTCTGTTTGACCCGCTGATCGTTCTCACTTTGGTGCTGTCTTTTATCGTCTGGAAGCGGTTTGGTTCCGAGATCAAAGCCTACCTGCTGGCGGCCTTGTGGCTGCTGGTGATCTACATCCTTTTCTATGCGAAGTATTTCGTGTGGAGCGGCGACTTCGCGTGGGGCGACCGTTATATCACTACCCCGGTGCAACTGCTGGCGATGATCTCGATTCCGCTGTTACTCCGCTATCGTGCGCAGCTAAGACCGATTGCGTGGAGGCTGGGGATCGGCATCGCCGCAGTGAGTGTGGTGATCCAGTTGGCTTCGGTTGTATTTTGGCATCCGCTGGAAATCCACCAGATGGAGACCCTGGGGCACCCAACGTTTGTGGTGGGGCTGCGTTTCGAGAACATGGCGGCCGCGGTTCTGGACAAAGTGGAGCAATGGGGTTTGAGCAACGACGATACGCGTGAGATCGACGGCATACGCTCTCAAACGCCTTATTTCCTGCCATTCCTGCTGAAGAAAGACGGCAGCATCTCGACGATGTTGGCGGATGGCCTGATCGGCGCCTGGTTTGTGGTGTTGGCTGCCTTGATCGCTGTATTGCGGGTGATCTGGGGCAAGGCGCGAGGAGCTGGGTTTGCGACCGTGACGCCCATAGCAGAGGCGTCTCCAGAGGAGGTCGCTGCCTGAAATGTGAGGCGGCGGCTTTCTGGCGCTTGGAGTCAAAATCCCCAGCGGGACCGGAACCCCACCAGAGTTAAAGTCCCCACTTCTCGCAAAGGCAGCGAGAAATGGGGCACCCAACCCCGGCTGCACCCACCAAACCCTGTCTACCGGTTTTGATTGCTTACTCTTTCGGTGTGCTGGCGTCCATCATGTAGCTGGTTCGGGGGCGAGTAGAGCTGCCGGCTTTCTTTCCACAGGTTAGGGCTCAGCACTCAAAATCAGGGTCAGGATTCACACACATGCAAAATGTCAGACTTGCGCTGCGGCAGTTTTGGAAGTCGCCGGGATTTGCGGCGACGGTGATTCTTACCATCGCGCTGGGGATTGGAGCGAACACCGCCATCTTTACGCTGGTGCACGCGATTCTGCTGCAATCGCTGCCAGTCGCCGATCCTGCGAGTTTGTACCGCATTGGCGACCGCGATGACTGCTGCGTGAACGGCGGGTTCATCAACGATGACGGCGACTTCGATCTCTTCTCTTACGATCTGTATCGTCACTTTCAAGACTCCACGCCGGAGTTCGAACAACTGGCCGCCTTCCAGTCGGGACACAACACGATGAATGTGCGCCGCGGGTCGGGCATGGCGAGCTCGGAAAATAGCGAATATGTTTCCGGGAACTACTTTGCGACGTTTGGGGTGGGACCTTATGCCGGGCGCATGCTGCTGCCCAGCGACGACCAGCCGGGAGCGGCGCTGGTTGCGGTTCTCAGCTATCCGGCGTGGCAAAGCGCATATGGATCCGACGCCACGATTGTGGGTTCGACCGTCATCGTGCAGAACCACCCGATGACGATTGTTGGAATTTCGGTTCCGGGATTTTTCGGAGACCGCATCAACAACGATCCGCCCGCGCTCTGGATTCCCCTGAATGACGAAACCGTGCTGGAGGGAGAAAACAGCATCCTCAAACAGGCGGACACGAACTGGCTTTATGCGCTGGGGCGAGTGATACCCGGATTGAATGCTGGAAGCCTGCAGGGCAAGCTTTCCAATAATCTTCGGCAGTGGCTGGCGACGGTGAACTCCTACACGATCAATGGTAATGAGACGCAGATTCCCAAGCAACACGTGGTATTGAGTGCGGGCGGCGGGGGAATCCAGAATTTGCAGCAGGAAGCGGGTAGCGGCCTTCGCCTGCTGATGGCGATCTCCGGCCTGGTTCTTCTGGTGGCCTGTGCCAACATCGCGAATCTTCTGCTGGCCAAGGGCGCAACCCGGCGGGCGGAAATCTCGATACGCATGGCGCTGGGAGCGGCGCGGTCGCGGCTGATCCGGCAGATGCTGGTGGAAAGCGTGCTGCTGAGCTTCGCGGGCGGGGTTGTGGGCCTGGCGGTGGCTTATGGCGGGGCGCGGATGATTCTGGCGCTTGCGTTTCCGGACTCGCCCTTCCTGCCCCTGCATGCGACGCCGTCTTTGGTGGTGCTGGGGTTCGCGTTTGTTCTGTCGCTGCTGACGGGAGTGGTATTCGGAATTGTGCCGGCGTGGATTACGTCACACGCCGATCCGGCGGAAGCTTTGCACGGAATCAATCGCTCCACGCGAGACCGGGCTTCGCTGCCGCAGAAGTCGCTCATTGTGTTGCAGGCAGCGCTTTCGCTTGTGCTGCTGGTGGGCGCGGGATTGCTGACGCAGAGTTTGCGAAACCTGGAGCACCAGGATTTCGGCATTGTTACCGCGAACCGCTATGTCTTCCACTTCGATCCCGCGGGCGCGGGCTACACAGTGGCCACGGTGCCCGCGGTGAATGAACAGCTGGAGCGTGAATTTAATTCGCTTCCCGGCGTCAAGAGCGCAGGACTAGCACTCTACAGCACGCTGGAAGGCAATAACTGGGGCGAGGGTGTTTATGTGGAAGGCCGGCCCGCGCCGGCTCCGGGGGAGCACAACGGCTCGTCGTGGGACCGCGTGAGCCCGCATTTTTTTGAGACCATCGGGCAAGCCGTGGAGCGGGGGCGCGGCTTTACTGAGCAGGACACGGCCACATCGCGAATGGTGGCGGTGGTGAACCAGGCCTTCGTGAAAAAGTTTTTCCCCAAGGAGGACCCCATCGGCCACCACTTCGGAACTTTCGACCAGAAGTATGCGAGCGACTATGAAATCGTCGGCATCGTGGCCGACGCAAAATACAACAACCCGCGCGATCCGGCGCGGCCGATGTACTTCCGTCCCATGACGCAGTTGAATACCACGCTCAAAGAGCGCAGCGCGATCACGGCGGAGACGCGGTCGCTGTTCCCGAATTCCATGACGATTCGTTTTGCAGGGGATGCTGCGGGGCTGGAATCGCTGGTGCGGCGCACGCTGGCGAATATCAATCCGAATCTGACGATTCTCGATTTTGAGTCGCTGGACTATCAGGTTGCGGGCAACTTCATTGAGGAGCGGCTGATCAGCCGCCTGACCATGTTGTTCGGATTGCTGGCGCTGGTGCTGGCGTCGGTGGGGCTGTATGGCATTACTGCCTATTCCGTCGCGCGGCGGACCGCCGAAATTGGGCTGCGCATGGCGCTGGGAGCGAACCGCGGGGACGTGGTGGCTCTGGTGCTGCGAGGCGCGTCGTTGCAGGTGGGAATTGGGCTTGCGATTGGGATTCCGGTGGCGCTGCTGGGCGGGCATTTTATGGCGAGCCAACTCTATGGGGTGAGGACTTATGATCCGCTGACGCTGGCGGGGGCGGTGGTGGTGCTCTCGGCGTTCGCTGGGATTGCTGGATTTATCCCTGCGAGACGCGCGGCCAGCATTGAGCCGATGAATGCGCTGCGAACGGAGTAGGGGCGGAGAGTTGCCGGCGGGATCGCCGAAGTTTTCTTGGCGGGGATATTACGAAGAGAAAAGCCTTGCGGCGAAAATCCCCACCCTTAGACTTCGCTCAGGGCAGGCTTTCTCGCAAAATGCGCGAGAAATGGGGCACCCACGGTTGTGAGACTCCGCAAACCTCTCTACGTTCATTCGT
Source organism: uncultured Acidobacteriaceae bacterium (assembly GCA_963719575.1). Taxonomy (GTDB): domain Bacteria; phylum Acidobacteriota; class Terriglobia; order Terriglobales; family Acidobacteriaceae; genus Sulfotelmatobacter. The sequence continues at coordinate 230,522 of CAVRCN010000006.1, read as the reverse complement.
CACAGCGATGGGGCTGAATTCTGTGCTACAAGACGGGAATGCCCAGGCGAGCTTATGGTTTCGGGGGGAACTGCCTTCTGGTCTTGTCTTCTTTCGCCTGGGGCGTTGCCTCGCCTTCGGGTTGCGAACCTGGCCACGCGGCCGAAGTGCGATTGGTGACGGTTCAGAATTCCGGGGAAGAAAACCTGCAGGACTACGCGGTTGCGGTCGCGCTGGATCGGAGCAACTTTGATTTTGGAGTTGCTTCTCCAAATGGATCCGGCTTGGCGGTGTGGGACGCGACCACGCACCAGGCGCTGCCGGACTGGCTCGAGGCCTACGATGCGGCGGCGGCGAGGGGACTGCTTTGGGTGAAACTGCCTGCCTTAGGGGCGCAAGCTTCCGTGAGTCTTTTGCTGACCGCTGGACGTGTGCCGGGGTGTTCCGCCCCCGCGCCCAACGGTTATGCAGTCTTCCCATTTTTCAGTGATGTAAGCGACGTGCTGAACTGGCAGGCAACGAACGCACTCACTGTTTCCAACACGGTGGTGGAGGGTCCGCTGACCATCACCAATCGCAGCGTCATCGAGAGCGATGGAACTTACAACAACACTCCAGCCGTGGTGCAGGCCGCGAACGGGGACTTCGTGCTTTCGTACAAGAAGGGGCCTGGCCATGTGAATAGTCCGTTCGTGATTCTGCGGCGCAGCCGGGATGGCGGGGCGACGTGGAGCCCGGAAGAGGTTTATTGGGATTCATCGAAGCCCGATCCGGGGCTGGCCCGGACTCCGCTCGGCGATTTGCTGATTGCCTTTGTCAAGGCGGATTCCAGCGGCGCCCTGGGTGGCGCTTACAGCCGTTCTGCGGATAACGGATTGACCTGGGGCCCTTTCACGTTTTTTGATAATCCCCCGACCGCCACCTACGTTGTAGACCCTTTGCTGAATATTGGGTCGATGATGTATGGAGCGGGATATGGATCATATGTGGGCGGTACGGGCTATGCTCCGTCGGTATGGTCGTCGTCGGACGATGGTTTCACCTGGAGCAAGCTCTCCGAACTGCGCGGGCCGGAGGAGCCTGGCCTTGACGAAACTGCGCTCGCCCAGACCGGCCCGAACACTATGTTCGCCATGATGCGAACCGACGATGGCCTGGATACTTTCGGACGGTATTCCGAGGATCTGGGATTTAGCTGGGAACCACTTATTTCGTACACCTCGCAAGTGGGGGTGCTGCAGGATCCTGAGATGATTCAGGCGGGACCGGCGCTGATTCTTCTGGGCCGGGACGCGACGGCGATTCCCGGAGTGGTGCCGGCCAACACGATTGGTTATCCGCGGCAGTTGGTTGCATTCGTTTCCTACGACGGGGGGCAGACCTTTGGCTATGGCACGGTGCTTGATACTTATACGGGACAGACGATCGATGGCGGATACTCGTGGCCAATTTTGATGCAGCCGCAGAGGGGGTGGCCGACGGGTGAGTTGGGTTTGTACGGCGTGGGGCAGTGCCAGCCCGTGGAGGTTGGTTGCCGGGGGCAGTATCCTCAGGTGTACATCGTGTATTACGCGGACTCGCACAATCTCAGCGAGCCGGATATAAAGTCAGTGACTTTGTCGGTGGGACCGCCTGTGGCCGTGCCCAGCAGTTCGATTCACGTACTGAGCCAGCTCGCGCCGGGATTGGCTACGCACGCGCTGAATTTGAATGCGACGCGCTATTCGCTTGAATTTCGCTTTCGCTCGAATCCGACTCCAGCCGCAAGCCAGTTTTCGGTTGTGGTGCAGGGCGAGGCGTCGGGATCGCCTGTGAATCTGGTCGATTGGGAACTACCCTCAACGCACGGCACCGATCCTACGGCAGATTCGGGAATCATTTCGAATGGCGAGTTTGTGCAGGTTTTGAATCGCTTCAGCTATGGCGAGAGTTACCGGTTGCGGACCGTGGTCGACGAAATTCTGGGGACTCAGCAAGCTTCGCTTCTGGATGAGTTTGGTGGAATCACCAGCGCGAATGTGGCTGTGCCCTTGGCGCAAGGGACGTCCCACGCAGCGGCGGTGCAGATGGGAAATAACTCCAACCTGCGCGCGACCGACACTTTGGTGGATTTTGTTTTCATGCGGCCAGCGGCGCTGACTGAACCCACGGTTGTTGTAACCAGGGCTCGCTGAGCGGAGCGGATGTTGCTGCCGGCGCCTTCGCCGCAGGCACCGCAGCCCGGTCCCGCCGGCGACTATGCCGCTGCATAGGCATCGTAGGGTCCCCTTCGACTTCGCTCAGGGCAGGCTCTCGCCGGGCCTTCGGCCCGGGTTGGGATGACATCCTATCTTTTTTCTAAGCATGGACCATTGCTCATTCCCGGCTGCTCGGCATATAAGTAAACCGGGAGTGTGCATCGTGAGGATGATGAGGATGATGAGGATGAAAACGCCGAGATCCGTTTTCGTCGCACGTCTACTGCTTGCTGTTGCTCTATGCACAGCGGCTACCGCCCAGACATCCCGCTGGAGTGAAGCGAAGGCCAACGCCTGGTACGCGCGGCAACCCTGGCTGGTGGGAAGCAATTACGTTCCCAAGTCGGCGATCAACCAACTGGAGATGTGGCAGGAGGCAACGTTCGATCCCGATCAGATTGACCGCGAGTTTGGCTGGGCGGAATCCCTGGGCATGAATACGATGCGGGTTTTTCTGCATGATCTGCTATGGGAGCAGGATGCGGCGGGGTTCCAGAAGCGCATCGACCGTTTTCTGGGCATTGCGTCGCGGCATCATATCCGGCCGCTGTTTGTGATCTTTGACTCCTGTTGGGACCCGCTGCCGCATCTTGGCTCGCAGCATGCTCCGGTGCCGGGGGTGCACAACTCGGGCTGGGTACAGAGTCCGGGGGCGGTTGCGTTGGATGATCCGACGCAATATCCGAGACTGAAAGCCTACGTGAAAGGAGTGGTGGGAGCGTTCGCCAAAGACGACCGCATCCTCGGCTGGGATTTGTGGAACGAGCCCGGCGCGGATAATGCCGGGAGTTATTCCGACAAAGAGCCGAAAGATAAGCAGGCCCGCGTGGCTGCGCTGCTGCCGCAGGTATTTGAGTGGGCGCGGGAAGCCAATCCGCAACAGCCGCTTACCAGCGGAGTGTGGGATATCGACACCTCGCGCGATGCGGCAGGCCAAGGAGAGTTGCAGCGGATTCAACTGCGCGAGTCGGACATCATTACGTTTCACAATTACAGCTGGCCGGAGGATTTCAAGAGTGAGGTGGCGTGGCTGAAAAAATTCAACCGGCCGGTGATCTGCACGGAATTCATGGCGCGTCCGGTCGGGAGCACCTTCGACGGAATTTTGCCCATCGCCAAGCAGGAGCGTGTGGGGGCGATCAATTGGGGATTCGTCGCGGGCAAGACGCAAACGTATTTGCCCTGGGAGTCGTGGGAGCATCCTTACGTTAAGAGCCAGCCTCCGGTGTGGTTTCACGAGGTGCTGCGGGCGGATGGAACGCCGTATCGGGAGGCTGAAGTGGAGTTGATCCGGAAGCTCACCGGGAAGCAGTAGAGCGAGACGATTCGCGCGACTATGACGGTGACCGTCGGCGTCCATGCCTTTTTATACGCATCGTAAGGTCCCTCACCGGGCCTTCGGCCGGTTCGGGATGACATCGCGGGATGATCAACGGGTGACATCACTGGGTGACATGACTGGGTGCATCACCGAATACATCAGGGGATGATAGGTTCGTCGCTGGGCGCTGACTACTGGCAACCGGCTCTGCTAAACTCGGCTTCGCGGGGTTCTTATGAAACGTCTTGCGTGGTTGCTGCTTCTTTCTATTCTGGTTGCTTTCCCGGCTTTCGCTGACGACGATCAAGGTCACCAGCATCACGAAGATCTGAACGAGACGCAGTTGGGGACCGTGCATTTTCCGGTTTCCTGCGCAGCGGCGGTGCAGAAGCCGTTTCAGCGCGGGGTCGCGCTGCTGCATTCGTTCTGGTACGAAGAGGCGGAGAAGGCGTTCCTGCAGATCGCCAAGGACGATCCGAATTGTGCCATGGCCCATTGGGGAGTCGCGATGAGCTTGTGGCATCAACTGTGGAACGTGCCGGACGAGAAGGTGATTGCGCGGGGCCTTGACGAAGTCCACAAGGCGCAGGCCGAAGCTAAGAAGGTCACCCCGCGAGAACGCGGCTACATCGCCGCTGTCGCTGCATTCTATGAAAATTCGGCCAAAGTCGATCATGACGCGCGTGCGCGGGCTTATTCCGATGCGATGCAGACGGTTTATCAGAATTATCCTGACGACCACGAGGCGGCGGTGTTCTACGCGCTTTCGCTGTTGGCTTCCGACCCGCACGAGGACGCGACATTTGCCCGGCGCCGGCAAGCTGCCGCGATTCTGGAGAAGCTGTTCGCAACCGAGCCCGACCATCCTGGAGTGGCGCACTATCTGATTCACGCCTATGACAAGCCGCAGCTGGCGGAACTAGGCATTCCCGCGGCGCGGCGCTACGCGCAGGTTGCGCCGGCCGCTCCACATGCGCTGCATATGCCGTCGCATATTTTCGCGCGCGTGGGACTGTGGCAGGACGACATCAAGTCGAACCTGGCGTCGATCGCCGCGACCCGCGAGAGCGCGGCCATGCACATGGGCGGGGAGGGACATCAGTTCCACGCGATGGATTTTCTGTTCTACGCCTATTTGCAGAGCGGGCGCGAAGCCGACGCACGCGCCTTGATGGAGGAAGTAAAAAACATGCCCGCCATGCACGATATGTATGGACTGGGATTCGATCCGCATGAGGCCACACTGGCGCACTTCACGGCGCTTTATCCCATCGAGATGCATGACTGGGCTACCGCTGCCGCACTCACACCGGTGGCGGTTCCGGGCACGGCGGAAGAGTCCGCGGGCTATTGGGCGAAGGCGATCGGGTCGGCTCATCTCGGCAAGCCGGACGATGTGCGAAAAGATATTGCGGGGATCGAGCGCATCCATCAGAAGATGATGGATGAGAAGAAAAAAGATTTTGCCGAGGCCACGGAAGACGACTTAAAACAGGCGCAGGCGTGGCTCGCTTTTGCTGAAGGCAAGTATGACGACGCGGTCGAGGCGCTGCGTCCGATTGCCGATAAAGAAGATTCGCTGGGCGACGAACCGCAAGGGATTCCGACGCGCGAAATGATGGCGGATATGTTGCTGGAGGCGAAGCGTCCGCAGCAGGCGCTGGCGGAATATCAGACTGACTTGAAATTAAATCCTAACCGCTTCGACGGGATCTCCGGGGCTGCCCGGGCGGCGGAACAGGCTGGCAAATCGAGCGATGCGACTGAGTATTACGCATTGTTGCTGAAAGTGTGCGAGGGGTCGAATTCGACGCGGCCGGAGTTGAGTCGGGCGAGGGAACTGGTGGCCCAGAAATAGGCGCCGGGTGGTGTTCCAGTTTGCGGGTCGTTACGAAAACACCGCTTAGGTTCCGAGGACGATTCCGACGACTGCCTTGCCAAGAGGTGTCCGGGTATTTAGCCCAAAGTTATTCTTTGTTGAGGACGAGATTTGAGAATCCGGGCGCTGCAGTATGTTTTGAGTTCGATCTGGCGCGAGCCGTCCAACCGGGGCCAGCGCATTCGCCGCGTCTCGCTGTTCCTGGCGTGGCAGCTTCGGAAAAGGATCAGTAACTCGCCCATGGAAGCGAAGTTGGCGAACGGTTTGCGAGTGCAGGTCTGGCCCGATTGCGACATCTCTCCCGCTGCGCTTTACTACTCCTTGCCCAACGGCAAGTGCATCTCGTTCCTTCGCAGATTTCTTGATGGCGGAACATTTCTCGATATCGGGGCAAACGTCGGACTAGTGAGTCTGCTCGTTGCCGATAAAGTTCAGCACGCGATTCTGTTTGAGCCCAACCCCAATGCCGTGGAGCGGGCAAGAGAAAATATTCGTCTCAACCACCTCAACTTCGAAGTTGTCGCTGAAGCTCTGTCAGATAGAGTCGGCACTGTCGAATTCGAAAATATGGGGACCGTGAGTGCCTGCAACCGAACCGTGGATGGATTTACCACGACCTTACCTACGATCACCGTGCAGCGCACCACGCTGGATCGATTCCTGCAGGATTATCGCGCAGACCTTCCAGCGATCAGCGCCGTTAAGATTGATGTGGAAGGGCACGAGAATTCCGTGCTTCGTGGCATGAAAGGCTTCCTCAGAAGTCAGCGTCCGAAGCTGGTCATGTTTGAATACCTGCAGCGTACTGACATCCACGAGACTCTCGCTACATTCGGCGACGTCGGGTATTCCGCATTTGAGCTCACGGCTGCCGGGCCCCGCCATGCGACCAGTCGAGTCAGGCCTCTGCAAGACTTGTTTGCCTGTCCGACTGAGCTGGCTGGACAATTCGGATTATGAGTCCCATGTGATTCGATTGCGCAAGAAGTGTTTTGTGATCTGCGGATGCGCCACCTACGGATGGAAGAAAGATAGCTTGACGATCAGAGCGGCCAGTACGGCCAGGGCTCCGAGCAGGGCGTTGTACTCGCGATGCTGCATATATAGAGCTGGAGAGAATCCTGAGGGTTCGTCTGCAGCGCTGCGATTCGGCGTGAAACGCGGGAACATTCTCGGGACCCGCCGGGCGTATTCGTCGAACTCAGGAAATTTCTGGCGCAGAAAATTTTCTTCGTCGCGGATCACCGGGAGGTAAATGGCGAAGAACATCACCACGAGCAGAACGCCCACCCACCAACTGCGCGCGGCGATAGCGAAGCCGATTCCGATCAGGAGCGAGCCTAGGTACAGCGGATTGCGCGTGTAGGCGTAGGGTCCGGAGGTGGCTAGCGCTTCATTTTTTCGGACGTGGCCCGAGGCCAGGGCGCGGATCAGCAAGCCCGGTATGATCAGCAGCAGACTTGACAACAGGAATCGAAGCGACGGTCTCGCCAGCCAGAGATACAGCAGAGCGAAGACGAATCCCAGGGGGACGCGGATGCGGCGGGCGATGCGCGCGTACTCAGTCATGACTGCTTCACAGTTACTCCAACAACGTGCGGGCGGCGGAGACCACTTCGTCCGTACTGATTTCCAGCAATCCAGCTTCTGGCTGCGCGCGGCGCGCATGCGTGGTGGCGCTCGCAGGATTGCGCAGCACGATGCTGCGCGTCGCGTACGGGCCGCTGCGCGCCGGGTCCGTCGGGCCGAAGATGGCTACGACTGGAACGCCCAACGCAGCCGCCAAGTGCAACGGGCCGGTGTCCCCGCCGATGAACACGCGGGCGCGGCGCGTAAGCGCTATTAGCTCGGTGATGGTGCAGTTCATGGTTTCTGCGGCGCCGCTGCTAGTGGACTGCGCTGCTTGGGCGAGTTCCTGTTCGCCTGGCCCGTAGTTGAGAATTGTACGCAGGCTGAGTCTCGCCAGTTCACGCGCGACCTGGCCGTAGCGCTCCGCGGGCCAGCGCTTCGCCCCCCAGCCTGCGCCGGGATTCAGGATCGCGAAATCGGAAATATTCTTTTCCGCGAGGCGCTGGTTGATGCGCGCCTCGGCTACGGGGTCGCGTGGAAACTCCACTCCCGGCGCCTGCGTCTTTATTTGCGGAACTGCCCCACTTTCTATAACCGCTTCGGCTATGGACAGATTCTGCTCGATCACGTGCAGACCGCGCGCAAGCGCTTGCCGCGTATACCACAGGCTCGCGGGAGATTCGCGCGGCTCGGCTGCGCCGTAGACCGCGGGCGCGCCCGACCAGCGCGCGAGGATCGCAGAGCGCATGGCTCCCTGCAGATCGACTGCGACGTCGTAATGTGCGGAACGAACATCGTTCCAGACTCGCGCAATGCTTTGCACCGTGTGGAGTGAGAAAAATGATTTCCGCCAGCCGATCAGGTTGACGGTGTGTACCCAGTCGACGAGCGGCCGCTGTGCGGAGCGCGGCCCTCGCAGCGGTGTGCCCGGCGCGCACAGGAGTTCGGCCCAGCGCTCTTCGACGAGCCATCCGATCGTTGAGTTGGGAAATGCCGCGCGCAGCGCCTGCGCCGCCGGCAAAGTGTGGATCACGTCGCCCATGGAACTGAGGCGCACGATGAGCAGGCGGCTGAAGTGGACGCCGTCTCGAGAATCGACCATTAAGACTGCCTCGGCGACGGGCGCGAGCGAACGATCTGCGAGCGAATGATTTCGCTGGTGGAGTGGTCTTTGGGGTCGCCCACGATCTCGACGCGGCCACCATACTCCGTTACGGTATCGCGCTCGGGGACGGAGTCCGCGGTGTAGTCGGTGCCCTTGGCTTGAATGTCGGGCCGAATCTCGCGAATCAGAGACCGCACATCGAGCTCGGGAAAAATCACGACTGCGTCTACATCCGCGAGCGCCGCGACAATTTCCGCGCGTTCCGGCTCGGGCATGATGGGGCGTCCTTCGCCTTTGAGAGCGCGCACCGATTCGTCGGAATTGATGGCGACCACCAGTTTTCCGCCGAGCGCTTTCGCTCCGCGCAGATAGCGCACGTGGCCGACGTGGAGAAGATCGAAATTCCCGTTGGCCAGAGTGATGCGTTCTCCGGCGCCGCGCCAGCGCCCGACCTGCGCGCGTAGCTGCGAGCGGTCCAGAATCTTGTTTACGGGTTGGTTGTTTTTCTTCAAAGTCCTTCGTTTGATCATTCAGTGAGGTCTCGTGACGGGTGGAGACAGCTCCAGAGCGTGCAGGAGTTCCTGCTGCGAAACCGTGGCGGTGCCGCGCTTCATTACGACGATTCCCCCCGCGTAGTTGGCCAGTTGCGCGGCTTCTTCGGTGGTAGCTCCGGCGGCCATAGCCGCGGTGAAAGCGGCGATTACGGTGTCTCCGGCGCCAGTTACGTCGACCACCTGATCGGAACCGAAAATGGGGATGTCGACCGGTTTGTGCCGATGATTGAAGGCGACCATTCCGTCGCGGCCGCGTGTGATGAGCAGGGACTGCAACTTCATGCGTTCCAGCAACTGCTCGCCGGCGGCGACCATTTTGTTCCAGTCCCGCCCGATGTGAACGCCGAGCGCTTCTTCAACTTCGGGTTCGTTGGGGGTCGCGGCGGTCGCTCCGGCATATTGCAGCAGGCGGTAACGCGAATCGAGAATGACGGGCAGGGCCCCTAGCTTACCTTTTTCGCGCAGCGCGGTGAGGATCGCGGGAGTGGCGGCGCCGTAGCCGTAATCGGAAAGCAACAGCGCGTCGGAGACGTGGGCATAGTTTCGCGCCGCGAGATAGAGTTCGCGGGTCAAGTGAACGTTGGGCGCCTCCTGCGGTTCGCGGTCGATGCGGACTACTTGCTGGCGCGCCGTATGCGTCATGCCTGCGAGGATACGGGTTTTGGTGATGGTGGCATAAGTCTTGTCTTTTAGAACACCGCTCACAGGAATGCGCTTGTGGCGGAAATGCTTGAGGAGGAGGCGTCCGGGTTCGTCGTCTCCGACGACGCCGACGGGGAGCACGTTCACGCCGAGTTCGGCGAGATTGTTCACCGCGTTCGCGGCGCCTCCGGGAACGACCGTGCGCTCGCGATGTTTGAGGATCAGGACGGGAGCTTCGCGGGAGACGCGCGAGATTTCGCCGAAGACGAATTCGTCGGCTACAAGGTCGCCGAGAACGGTGATGGTGACCTTGGGGAACGCTTCCACGATCTTCTTCAGGCGGTCGGACTCTTTGGAATGTTTGGTCATGGTTGCGATAAGTCGGACCCCGGAGCGCCGACGGCTGTCCGGCGCATGAGTGCGGGACGCTCCTACGACAGCCGCCGCAACGGGGGCGCTATGAAGAGAGATTCTCTCATGCCGGACGCTTCCGTTCGGTGATCACTCGCAGCATGGTATCCATGGCGTTAGCGGCGTCCTGCAACTCCATTTTTACGGGGACGACAGAGAGCGGATGGAGCGCGTAGAGAAAGCTGCCCAGGTTGATGGCGTCCTTTTCGGTGGTGAGAAATCCTCCAGCTTCGCTTTGCTGTTTGAGAGCGAGCAATTCGCGGATGTCCTTCTCGCGGTAAGCGTGATGATCGCGGTAGAACGCTTCGGCAGCGGGCTCGATGTTGGCTGCGCGCAATTGTTGAACGAAAATTTGGGGACGCGCGATGCCGCAGAAGACGACCGGGCGCGGCGGCACGTGCTGAGGAAGAATTCCCCGGCGCACTCGCCATACGAGTTTGCCTGAAAGTGGGAACTTTTCTGGCGCGGCATCGCTGGGCAGCACGACTGCATCGGCGCGGCGCAGGTTGAGCAAGGGCTCACGCAGGCGGCCGGCAGGAAGCAGATGGTCTTCGGCATCTTGCGGAGTGAGCAGGACGATGTCGAAATCGCGGGCCAGGGCGCGGTGCTGAAAGCCGTCATCGAGAAGATGAAGTTGCGGGCCGAACCTGGCTTCGGCCAAGCGGCCGGCTTCGACTCGACTTTCGCCCACGAAGACAGGAATCTGCAGGCGCTGGGCGATGAGAAGCGGCTCGTCACCGAAATCGCGCGGCGAGCCGGCGGGATCGACGTGGCGAGCTCCGTGAGTCTGGCGACCGTAGCCGCGGGAAAGCACGTCGAACTTGATGCCACGGGCTTTGAGCAACTCGCCCAGCAGCAGCACGAAGGGAGTTTTGCCGGAGCCTCCGGTGGAAAGATTGCCCACGCTCACTACTGCGCCGGCGAGCCGTTTGGCGCGAAGCAGGCCGAGGTCGTAGAGCGAATTCCGTGCTCCGACTAGGCCGCCGTAAATGGTTGCGAGAGGATTCACTCGGTTTTTCTTGGAGTGGTCAGAAGATTTTCCAGAGCCTCAAGGGTACGCTGCGTCGCTCCGGAAGTTGTTGCGGTCGTTCCCCCGGACTGCGAGCGCAGAGTTTCTGCAACGCGTTGGCCCAGGGCCGCGCGCTCGGCGGGGTTCGCCAGAAGTTCCATCAGCGCGAGGGGCAGTTCCGCCATGCCCACGACGCGGACCGCTTCCCGGCTCTGGAACAGGCTCACAATATCGCGAAAATTTTCGGTGTGGTTTCCCACCACAATGGCGACACCATATTGCGCCGGCTCGATAATGTTGTGCCCACCGTGCGGCACCAGGCTGCCGCCAACGAAAGCAACATCGGCCAAGGCGTAGAGGGCGGCCAGTTCACCGATCGTATCTACGAGCAGGACTCCGCCAACGAGGACATCAGCATTCATGGTCTCGGCCGCATCCTTCGCCCATAGAGTTCGGCGCACGAAGGGAAGTTCCAGTTGCGTGAGCAGAGCTGCGACGGAGTCGAAGCGCTCGGGATGCCGCGGAGCCAAAAGCATCACTGCACGCGGATGCGCGACCAGCAAGTTTTCGAAGGCTTTAAGCAGAAGCGGTTCCTCGCCTTCGACGGTGCTTCCGCAGACCAGCACCGGGCCTGCACCGGACGCGGCTAGCGATTTGCGCAGGGCGGCAACAATCGGAGCCGCGGGCGGCGGGTTGACATCGAACTTTAGATTTCCGGTGATTTGCACGCGACTGGGCGCGGCGCCGATCGACTCCAGGCGAGTCTTGTCTTCTTCGGTCTGGGCAAGGAACAGGTCGATGTTTTCCAGTTCTTTCTTCAGCAGCGAGCGGAAGCGGTGGTAGTTGGGCAAGGAGCGGTCGGAGATGCGCGCGTTCACCACCGCGATGCGTGCGCCGCTGCCACGCGCAAGGCGCAGAAAATTTGGCCAGAATTCGGTTTCGGCGATGACCACCAGTCCGGGGCACAGAGCGCGCAAGTAGGGGCGGATGGCGAATGCAAAATCCAAAGGAAAGTAGAAGACGTTTTCTTCTCCAAAACGTTTGCGGGCGAGTTCCTGACCAGTGTCGGTGGTTGTTGTAATGAAAATTCGGTGGCGCGGGAAGCGCCGACGCATTTCATCGATCAGGCCGCTTACTGCTAAGACTTCGCCAACGGAGACGGCATGGACCCAGATCGGGGGCGTGGATTCGCTTTCCGATGAGGTCTGTCTGAGGCGCGACGGAACTGTGCCCATGCGTTCGGCAAAGCCGCGGCGGTACTTGCCGTGGCGGAGCATCTGATAGAGCCAGTAGGGCAGGCTCAACAGCATGGCCGCGGCCAGCAGAAGGCTGTAGAGAAAGTAGATCAAGTGCTGCCATTCTAAATGCTGGGGCAATCGTGTTGGGCAATTGGCCAGGCAACCAGCGGGTACAGTCGCAGACTCTATAATCGAAGCATGCAGCCCACGAAGAAACCGGCTTGCCATTCGATTGTCCTCCTCGTAATGTTGCTGGGCGTTTCGACTGCAAGCTGGGCGGGCAAGAATTTCGTGAAGCCGGTGGCGCAGGCGGCGAAGACGTATCCGGCGCACGACGAACATCCCACGGAGATGGTGACGATTGCCGCCGACCCTTACGACACGCCGGAGAAGGCGGGTATTTTTTCGCTGAACTTCCGGGAACATGGCATGCTGCCGATTTTCTTTGTGGTGACGAATGACGGGAACCAGCCCGTCTCCATCGCCAACATCGAGGTGACGCTGATCACGGCGAACAATTCCAAGCTGACGCCGATTTCGCCGGAGGACATTTACCGGCGGCTTTCGAATCCGCAGGCGAACACGAACCCGACGCCGTTGCCATTTCCCATCCCGCATAAAAAGGTGAAGGGGACGATCAGCAAGAAAGAAATGGACGAGATTGAATCGTCGCAATTCGCAGCCAAGGCGGTCGAGCCGCGCACCACGCAGTCCGGATTTCTGTATCTCGACGTGGGAGGGATTACTGATCCGCTGACGGGCGCGCACATCGACATTACCGGTGTGGATGACGTAAGGGGCGTGGAGTTGATGTATTTTGAGATTTCGATGGACAAGTATTTGGGCCAGCCGGGGAAAGGAAACTAGGAGTATGGTCAGCAATGCGGAGATGTCCCTAGACAGCCAAATTCGATTCGAGCCGGTGATTGGGTTGGAGGTCCATGTCCAGCTGCTGACGGCTACGAAGATTTTCTGTTCATGCTCCGCGCGGTTCGGGGCTGCGCCGAATAGCAATGTGTGTCCGGTTTGCCTGGGGATGCCGGGGGCGCTGCCGGTGCTGAACAAGAAGGTTGTGGAGTTTGCCACGCTGGCGGCGATGGCGCTGAATTGCCGCGTCAACGAGAACGTCTATTTTTGCGCGGAAGAATTATTTCTATCCCGACTTGCCCAAAGGCTACCAGATTTCGCAGTATGACAAGCCGCTGGCGGAGCGTGGATTCATTGAAGCTCCGACGGCGCGCGATGGGGGCGGCAGCGGGAAGAAGAAGATCGGCATTACGCGCGTTCACTTGGAAGAAGATGCGGGGAAGAGTCTGCACGAAGGCTTCCCGGACGCCGACCAGAAAACTGCGATCGACTTGAACCGCACCGGTGTGCCGCTGATCGAAATTGTCAGCGAGCCGGACATCGCTACTCCCGATGAAGCTTACGAATATCTCACGCGGCTCAAAGAGATCATCCTTTATACCGGGGTCAGCGACTGCAATATGGAAGAAGGCTCGCTGCGCTGCGACGCCAACGTGAGCGTGCGACCGCGCGGGCAAAAGAAACTCGGCACCAAGACAGAAATCAAGAATGTGAATTCGTTTCGTTTTATCCGCGAGGCTTTGATCTATGAGATTGGGCGGCAGGTTGAGGTGATCGAATCCGGCGGGAAGATCGCGCAGGAAACGCGGCTCTACAACTCGAACGAAGGCAAGACTTACGGGATGCGGTCGAAAGAACAGGCGCACGACTATCGCTATTTCCCCGAGCCGGACTTGCTGCCGCTGGTGGTGGACGCGAAGTGGAAGGCTGAGATTGCGCAAACTCTGCCCGAATTGCCGGAGGCGCGGCGGGAACGCATGGTGAAGGAATACGGCATCACTGAATATGACGCGCAGGTGCTGACTTTTTCCAGGGCGCTGGCTGATCAGTTTGAGTCCGCAGCCAAGGCGGCGAAGAATCCGAAGCGGGTTGCGAACCTGGTGCAAGGCGAGCTGATGGGACGGTTGAAGGCCAAGGGGTTGGACATTGCGCATTCGCCGATTTCGATGGAGGGCGTGGCGGCGTCGGCGGATCTGGTGGAGTCCGGAACGATTTCGGGAAAGATGCTGAAGGATCTTTACGATCTTTGTTTTGAACGCGGGCGAGATTTTTCCGTCGTGTATGAAGAAGAGGGAAGGCCGCAGCAATCCAGCGATACGTCGGCGCTGGAGGGGGCGATTGATGAGGTGCTGGCGGCGAATCCCAAGCAACTCGAGCAATATCGGGCGGGCAAGACGACCATGATTGGATTTTTTGTGGGGCAGGTGATGAAGGCGTCGAAGGGGCAGGCGAATCCGCAGCTGGTGAATGAGTTGCTGGCGAAGAAATTGGGCTGATTCAGGCCGAAGTACCATCTGCAAATGTGACTTCAGTCATCTGAACCGCGCCGACCGGCTCGTCTACCATGAACACTGGGAGACTAGCCATGAAGCTGAAGCTGGACCGGATCATCAGTGTTGCGACGCTGGCAGCGTCGTTGGTTGCGATCATTCTGGTATTGAGGAAGCCGGCTCCGGTGGCGCCGACGCAGGCTCCGGCGGCGGTTGCGGCGCATGCGCAATCGTTCGATCAGAAGGTCTCGCAGTTTCAGCAGGCGGCGCAACAATCAACAGGCAACGGCGGACCGGACGCGACCCCTGCGCAGAGTGGTTCGGTTGCGTCTTCATCTACAACGTTGTCTTCGGCTGGCGGAGCATCGGCATCCAAAGCCGAGTTGCACCTGAATTCCGACGAGATCGGAGCCGCGCTCACGCAGGCGCTAGGAGCGGCTGCCAGCGGAAGTCTCTCGCCCGACATGAACGTCGGAACCTCCGCTCCCACCATCAAGGACCAGCATGTCAGCATGGATGGCGACGTTGCGCACGGGCAATTTCTGACCCAGATCGCCGGCAAAGACGTGTGGATTACCGTCTCGGGGCATCTCGGACAGAAAGACGGTTATGCCACGTTCGATCCCACGGAATTCAAAGTGGGCGATCTCGACATACCGGTGTCGCTGGTGAAGCCGGCCCTCGAGAAAAAGATGCAAGAGGAACGCGACCGGCTCAAGCTGCCGGATTATGTGGGTGATGTGAAGGTGAAGGACAGCGAACTGGTGATGACGCAAAAGTGATGACGCAAAAGGAGACAAAGGAGACGCAATCTAAAGATAGCGGCCTGGCGGTCGCTGACCGGGTCTCGGACCCGGTCCCACACAAACCCACCAGCACGAACCTCCCCACCCGAACTTCAAGTCCCAGCACGAAGCAAATTCTCAGCGGCAACTTTCGCATACCAGTGTCCTGAATCTTTGAGTGTGCGCTTCTGCGTTTTGAAATCCACGTAGGCCAGGCCAAAGCGCTGGCTGAAACCTTCTGCCCACTCAAAATTGTCGATCAAGCTCCACGCGTGATATCCACGAACGTCAGCGCCCTCGGCTATCGAACGGGATAAGGCTGCGAGGTACTGACGGTGATATTCGATGCGGCGAGTGTCGCGGATTTCGCCAGTTGCATCGGGACCGTCGTTATAAGCGCAGCCGCTCTCGGTGATCTCGATCACGGGGTGGTTATAGTCCCGGGTGATGCGCATGACCATGTCGTGGAGCGCTTGCGGCCAGACTTCCCACCCGATATCGGTTTTGGGGCCTTGCTCTCCGCCGCTGCTGGTCATCGTGACCGGGAAAAGCCAGTCCTGCAGGTGCGTGATTCTTTCCAGCGTGCCCGGCGAGGAAGCGATGGTGCGGTTGTAGAGATTGATGCCGATGAAGTCCAGGGGCGCGCGGACCTTTTCCATGTCGCCGGACTTGATTCTCATGGCCGTTTCCGGGAGATAGGTAAATGCACCCGGATAGCGTCCCTCGAGTGCTGGTTCGAGAAACCAGACATTGGTGATGGCGTGTGCGCGTTCCGCAGCCAACTTGTCGGCCTCGGAATCAGTCGCCGGTTCACAGGGTGACATATTGAAAGCGGTTCCCACGCGAGCCTGCGGACGCGCTGACTTCAGTGCCCGAAAACCGGCTCCCTGAGCCAGGTTCACCACATGCGTGGCGCGGAGAAAATCCAGCAGGCTCCGGTGTCCGGGGGCATGAACGCCCTCGAGGTAGCCACTGAAGGTGAATACGGAGGGCTCGTTGAACAGCATCCAGTCGTTAACACGATCGCCGAGGGCGCGGGCGACGATTTCGACATAGTCGCTGAAGCGCGAAGCCGTGTCGCGGTTGGGCCAGCCTCCGGCATCTTCGAGCATCTGCGGCAAGTCCCAGTGATAGAGCGTAACGAAGGGGCGGATTTGAGCTTCGAGCAGGGCATCGACCACCCGGCTGTAATAGTCAGTGCCCCTGGAATTCGCAGGGCCCGATCCCGAAGGCTGGATGCGCGGCCACGAAATCGACAAACGGTAGCTGTTCAAATTCATCGCACGCATTAACGCGAAGTCGTCGCGCCAGCGATGATAGGAGTCGCAAGCTATGTCGCCGGTGTCACCGTTCTTGATGGTGCCGGGAGTGTGCGAAAAACGGTCCCAGATGGATTCGCCTTTGCCATCTTCCTTCCATGCGCCTTCGATCTGGTAGGAGGCAGTGGCGGTGCCCCAGAAAAAATTCTTCGGGAACGCGATTTCTGAGGGCTCGGGAAACTGCCGTGCGACGCTGGATGCGCTCGTCGCTATCGGCGCTGCGCTGGCCGCCTTCGAGGAATCGCTGCAGGCTGAAAAAAAGCCCGCAGGCAGCGCGGCAGCAAGGCCGGTGCCGAGGGCAGATCGCACCAACTCGCGGCGTGTCAGTCGCAAAAAGCGAGGCTCCTTCGAGCATGTATTGAGTTTCGCCGCATCAGTTGTGCTTGATGAACTTCCGTTTTTCTAGCCAGTCAGAGAATTGTAAAGCGTCTCCAGAAAAACTGGAAATGGATCTGCGGCCCTGGATCAACGCAACATCGGCAGGCAACGGGACATCACGGTCCACGGCGTCAACCATGCCCCCTACTCCGGATTCACGGAGTCGAACATCTTCCAGAGCGAGTCGGCTGTGGCCTTATAAATTACATAGCCGCTTCCGGTGTCGGTGGTTTTGTGAAAGAGGAGTTCGCCGCGGCCGTCGCCGTCGGCATCCACCGCGTCGATCAAGTCCAGTTGCGGAGTTACGTCGAGATGAAATCGATCGGTCACTCCGGAATACAGTTTGTGCAGGCTGCCGTAGATATCGGTGCGCGTGACTAGCAGGATTTTATATTGCAGCGGTGCTGCCGGAACATCGATTGCGCCGCCGGAAGCCGCTGGAGGCAGGTGAGCATCCGCACTCAGGACCAGCACCGGCTGGTTGCTGCCCCACAGATCGAAAGTGCGCATCTGAACGTTTTCGAAGATGGGCTCGGGCGCTTTGGACGCCGGTTTTCGGGTGGTTGTTCGGGTGGTTGAATGATGAGCCGCAGGCTTCGCCAGGATTTGTCCCTTGGCGCGCGCGTCAATGTATGCGAGCAACTGCGCCTTCGCCAGGTCGAGCATCTGCTTGCGGCGATCGTCTTCGGCGCCCTTGTCCCATGTAAAGGCGTAGGAGCGCAGTTCAGGGCCACCAGCATCGGAAATCGCCGGAACCAGTTCGACTGGTTCCATCGGAGCCGCCCTGGCCGCCGGTTTCGCGGCCGAATTATCACCGCCGCTTGCGCCGGAATCCTTCCCGGGCTCTAGTTTGCCGTAGCCCGGCACGTCGTAGTCCGGCATGGGCCCGGTCGGCTTGCCCCGCCGCAATCTTGGCCGATTCATATCGTCCTTCGCATCGCCCGAGGACTGGCTCGACGGCGCGTTCGGTGGAGGCACTTCGTTCTTGGCGGATTTTTTCTGGTCAGTTGTTTTGTCGTCTTTTTTTCCGTCCGGCTTAGGCGTGCCCGGTGAAGTGGCGGAACCGCTGGTCGAACCCGGCGCAGGCGGTGTCGCGGATGGGCTCGATCCCGTGGGCGACGGAATGGTTGAAGGTGTCGAGGGCGCACTGGAAGGCGCTTTGGTGGATGAAGTGGGCGGAGCCGCCCCTGCGGGAGGGGTTACAGACGCACCGGCGCTGGATGTCGTCTCGCTCTTCGTCAAGCGCGGCGGCGCGTCGCTGGTCTCGATCCCCTTGGGAACGATTTCCGCTTTCATCCCGCCCTTTGGCGCCTCGGATCCTGCGGCCAGCCACGTACCGGTGGCGAGCCATGGCACGTCAGTATTGGCGGCGAGGCTGTGCAGCGCACTGTTTATCGTAAACAGGCCCAGCGCCGCGCCGGTTTTTTCGCCTTCATACACCGTCCCCGACTCCAGCGCCATGGGCACCGGGTCCGCCTTGTAGGCCGATGCGTCATAGAATTTGCCGTCGATCTCGATCATCACCGGAATCAGCGTGGCTTTGCCGCTGGGCGTCATTCTTAACAATCCCAGGGCGCGCGGTCCCAGGTCCTTTTTTGTGCGAAGCTCTTTTCTCAGAGGTACGATCTCGGGGGTTGACTCCTGGGCCGCGCTCAGCGCCGCAATCGACGCCATCGCGGCGAGCATCGTGAGCAAAACCACGCCGCGGTATAGAATCTTGTCGAACGGCGGCAGCGCCGGGGACCGTTCCCTGGCATTTGTGACGCCCGGGTCTGATTTGGCTGGAGACGAGATTCCCATGAATATCCATGATAAAGCTCCGGAGTTTACTTTGCAGGATGAGAACGGAAAAGAAATCTCGCTGAAGGATCTTCGCGGCAAAACTGTGGTTTTGTATTTCTATCCCCGCGCCGACACTCCGGGATGCACCATCGAAGCCCAGGGGTTTCGCGACACCTACAAGAAGATCCAGAAGACCGGCGTGATGCTGATAGGCATTTCGCCCGACACTCCCAAGTCGCAAAAAAAGTTCCAGGAAAAGTTCAGCCTGCCTTTTACCTTGCTGGCGGATGCGGACCGGAAAGTGGCGGATGCGTTCGGCGTGCTGAAAGAAAAGAATATGTACGGCAAGAAAGTAATGGGCATTGTCCGGACGACTTTCATCATCGGGCCAGAGGGCAAGATCGAGCACATTTTTCCCAAGGTGAAGGTCGAAGGCCACGCAGAGGAAGTGCTGGCGTACCTGAAGGAATCGGCCAAAATCGCTTCCTAGGGCCGGCCGCCACGATAGCGTGGAACAAATCTGCGCGCTCTACGTACCATTCTGTGAGTGCATTGTTTCTGGCCTTTAGGACGGAAAAAGTCGGCAGGAGAAAATCCATGCGCAATATTGTGAATGTTACTGGGATCGTCGCAGTCCTCATATTCGCCGTCGCCATCGGTGTCGCGAAGGCCGACGCCACGCCTGCCGACGAGAATGGATCGATCGTGCTCGTCTTCAAAGACGGCCATCGGAAGAACATCGACATGTCGGAGATCACGCGCATCGATTTCAAGACACCGGTCACCATTGTGTTCAAAGACGGGCATCAGCAAAGCGTTCCCGCCGTGGACATTGCGCGCATCGAATTTGATTCCTTATCGGTCGGCGCTTCTTCGGCCAGCCGCGCCCGCTTCGTCGGCAAGTGGGAACTGGGTGAGGGAAACGGGGGCAATTTCTACGCCACGCTCGACGCCGACGGCGAGGCCCACAAATCGACTGGATCGAGTCACGGCACCTGGACAGTAGTTGGCAGCGAGGCGCGCATCAGCTGGGACGACGGCTGGCATGACGCCATCCGGAAAGTGGACGGGAAGTATGAGAAGTTTGCCTACGAACCCGGCAAGTCCTTCGACGATACGCCGTCGAACGTCACCGCCGCCAGGAACACGCAGGCCAAGCCCATTTAGTCGCCGCCTCGCGTAGTCGTAACGAAGAGTAAACTGGCCGCAAGAACGCAACGTATCCAGGCACGAGTCTGGGTTTAAAGATTTGACCGGCAATGGCCAAGGAAGCAAACGAGGTCGCGGTTGCTACGATTCGGCCTCTGGGTCGCGCATTTTTTGGCCGCGATCCGCGTCGCGTCGCCCGCGAACTTTTGGGCAAAGTTCTCGTGCGCCAGAATGTCGGCCGGCAAGGCCAGAATGCCCGTCAGAATGGGCGTTATCGCCTTACCGCCCGAATCGTGGAAGTGGAAGCTTATCTGGGGAAAAAAGATCCTGCCTCCCACGCGGCTGCGGGCAACACTAAACGCACTTCGGTGCTGTTTGGGCCGCCCGGTTTTGCCTACGTGTATTTCATTTACGGCGCCCACTATTGTCTGAACGTCTCCTGCGATTGGGAAGGTAAAGCCGGTGGGGTTTTATTCCGGGCGCTCGAACCACTGCTCGGAATCGAAGAAATGGCCGTGGCCCGCGGCGTTGAGCTGCGTGGTCCCCGCGACCTGCCCAAACTCACTAGCGGTCCGGGACGGCTGGCGCAGGCGTTCGGGATTACCCGCGTTCGGGATAATGGTTGCGACCTCACTTCTCCGCACTCGAGTTTGTGGATTGGCGAAGACGGGTTTCGTTCCAGCGAAATCCGAGTGACGCCGCGCATTGGGATCAGCAAAGCAGCGGAGCGTCCTCTGCGATATCTTCTTGCAGGCAATCGGTTTGTGTCGGGCCGCCTTGCTTCGACGAGCGCTACCCTTAGGCGGGAACTTCCCGAGAACGCTTGACACGAGGTGTAGACTGGACTGGCTCTATGGGACCAAATACCGCGCCGGTCGCGGCGTTTAAGCGGTACGACCAAAAGGCGAGTGCTTGCGTGATTATGCCGCATCCCGTTCAGGAATATAGTCATCTAAACTGATTGGTGAGTGGGTTGGGTTTGACTTCCTTAAGCGCGAAGTTAGCTGCCGTGCTGGTTGCAGGTTTAGTGGCCGGAACCGCGTCGGCTGGAGCGCTGCCCAAATTCGCAGGATCCGATGCGGCTGTGACGACCGGTTCCGAACCGGCTGCTTCCGCAATTGTGATCGGCTTTGTCGGCGGTTTTGTTCGCCGTAATGACTCGCGCCACGGTCCGGTCCAGTTGGCCGAGCGCATTCAACGCACTGTCCCAAAAAGCACGTATGTCGAGGTTTTTGAGAATCGTCACCGAGCCCAGGCGCGCGCGACAATTCTTCGCCTCCTGGATACGAATCACGATGGAATCCTGTCTGCCGCAGAGAAGAGCCGAGCACGCATCGTTCTTTACGGGCACAGCTGGGGTGCGGCCGCCACCGTACTGCTGGCTCGCGAACTGCGGCGCGACCACATCCCCGTGCTGCTGACGGTGCAGGTGGATAGCATCGAAAAGCCCTGGCAAGAGGCGTCCGTCATTCCGGACAACGTGGCTGAAGCGGTGAACTTCTATCAGCCTCACGGCTTGCTCCACGGCCGCGCAAAGATCACCGCGGCGGACGACTCGAAGACGGAAATTCTCGGGAACTACCGCACCGACTACAGGAAAGATCCCATCCCCTGCCCGGAAGCCTCCTGGGCAGACCGATTTTTCACTCCCGGACACACGCAGAGCGAGTGCGATCCCCGCGTGTGGTCGCGGGTCGAGGATTTGGTGCGCCAGAGCCTCGCTTCTCAAGACCTTGCCAGCGTGTCCAACTCCGCACCGAAGGAAATGCCGGACACGGCAACCCGAAAATAGCACCCAACGCTTAGTTTGCCGGGAGCAGGATGTTATCAATCAGGCGCGTAATGCCAACGAACGCGGCGACTGCCACCAGCGCGCCTTTGGTGACATCGTTGACCGGATCGAGAGAGTCCGCGTCGACAATCTCGAAATAATCGAGACGAACCGCAGACTCCCCGGCAAACACTTCTTTCGCGGCAGCACACAGTCTTGCGGTATTGTATTCACCGTCCCCGACCATCTGCTTCACCTGCATCAGGGAACGCTGCAATGCCAAAGCCTGCTTGCGCTGTTGCGGGTCGAGATACGCGTTTCGCGAACTCATGGCCAGCCCGTCCGGTTCGCGCACAATCGGGCAAATTACAATCTCCACGGAAAAGTTCAGGTCGCGCACCATGCGGCGGACGATGGCTGCCTGCGCCGCGTCTTTTTGTCCGAAGAATGCGGCGTCGGGCTCAACCGCGTGGAACAGCTTGGCTACGACCGTGGTCACACCGCGGAAATGCCCGGGCCGCGAACGCCCGTCGAGCTTGCCGCTGAGTTCTTCCACCGTAACCCAGGTTACCCCGCCGCTCGGATACATCTCGTCGACCGAAGGCGCGAAAAGCAGATCTACGCCCTCGTTTTCCAATAACTCGAGGTCGCGCTCGAACGGCCGCGGATATCTCGCCAGGTCCTCGTTCGGGCCAAACTGCGCGGGGTTCACAAAGATCGACGCGGCCACTACCTGGCATGAAGCTTTCGCGGCGCGAATCAGTGACAGATGTCCCTCATGCAACGCCCCCATGGTGGGTATCAGGCCCAGGCGCATGCCGGTGCGCCTCGCCGCGCGGGACGCGGCCCGCATGTCGCGGATTGTGTTGCAGATCTTCATGCGTGGTTGCGTGACATTCGATAGCGATGCCTGGGTGTGAGCGTCGTCGTGCTTTGACGTAGGGGAAGCTGGGCTCAGGGCGTAGGCGATGGCATCCAGACGATCTCGACGTGGGCGCGCTCTAGTTCTCCCGCGACCGTACCGCGATTGCGACGGAGGGCAACTTTCTGTTGTTCCGAACTTCGCTCCGCACTTCGCTCCGAGCTTCGCTCCGAACTTTGTTCCGCACTTCCGGACGGTTCCTGCACCAGGATCGCAGCCACGCGCCCATAAGGCCAAGCGGACGACGGCAAGTGAGCCAGCGTATCCAGCACTTCTTCCGGTTTCAGCATCTGTTCTTGATTTGCCGTGACGCCGGTCAGCAAACCCACGCCGTCGTCGCGCACCACCAGGTAGGGATTTTGCCAGGTTTTCTTTTCCCGCAGGTCGGCGTACTTCGCCGGGTTGGCCGCTGGAATATTCTGAAGCATGGCGAACACGTCCGGAGCCGGTCGCGCGTTCGATCGGGAAGAACATGCGGCCAGCAGAAGCGTCGCCAGCACGCAGATCGTGAGTGCGAAGCTCGCTCGTGTGCAGATCAGTCGTATAGCCCGGCTCGCTCGCAAGTTATTTCCAAATCACAGCCATCATCGTCGCGCACGACAGCTAACGCACCACCACGGTGACATCCGTCTTGACCGCCCAGACCAGAGCCACTACCCATCCGATCATTGTCCACCCCAGGAACAGATTCAGCAGCAGAATCGCCGTGGTGTCGCGCTTATTGCGGGCAAAGGCAAGAATCGTCGGCAGAAAGTACATCAGAAAGCCGAAGCCGAAGAACGGAAAAAAGAACACCGACAAAATGTGCATGGTGCTTACCTCCTTAGCAACAGCGTAGCACTACTCAATGCTACGATTTTTTCTCCCACCTGGTTCCCAAATCTCGCCGCCTAACGTCGCATCGCCCGCTTGCGCTCTAGCACCGTATCGAGTCCAGCCTTCGTCTCTTTGGACAAATGGTACGACTCTGCGTCCGACGGATACTGATGCGACTTCACATCCGCGCGATAAGCCTGCACCGCGTGCGTGATCAGCGCCGTAGCGTCGCCATACCGCCGCACAAATTTCGCGGGCGGCCCAAAGGTCAGGTTCACGAGGTCGTGGAACACCAGAACCTGCCCATCGCATTCCGGGCCGGCGCCAATGCCGATGGTGGGCGTGCTCACCTCCGCGGTGATCATGGCCGCCACTTCGCGCGGAATCCCTTCCAGATAGAGACAGGCCACGCCCGCACGGTCGAGAGCGACTGCGTCCCGCATGAGCTGTTCGATTCCGCTAAGGTTTTTTCCCTGCACCTTGTAGCCGCCCATCATGTTGACCGACTGCGGCGTGAGTCCAATGTGCCCGGCGACCGGAATCTCGGCGTCGATGATGCGGCGGATCAAGTCGGCGCGCTTCTCCCCGCCCTCGATCTTCACCACCTCGGCTCCGCCTTCCTTCACAAAGCGCGCGGCGTTATCCAGGGCGGTTTTGGGGTCAATTTGATAAGAGCCGTAAGGCATATCCGCCAACAGCAGCGCGTTCTTCACGCCGCGGCGTACGGCCTTCACGTGGTGCAGCATCTCGTCCATGGTGACCGAGAGCGTGTTCTCATAGCCCAGCATGGTTTGGGCCAGGGAATCGCCCACCAGCACCATATCGATGCCCGCCTCGTCCACCAGACGCGCAGTGGCGTAGTCGTAGGCGGTGAGGCAAGCGATGGGTTCGTGGCGTAGTTTCTGTTCTCGCAGAGACGCGGTAGTGATCTTTCGGCAGAGTTCGTCGTGCGGACGCCCGCCGATTGGGGTAATGCTCACGATGTCCTCCAGTGCCCCTCCGGCGAGGCCGGATAGAGCCTGTACCACATCTTTTTTGGTTGCTACTGAGCTAATTATACGCCGGTGATGGTCGTTCGTCGATGGCTTGTAACTAGTTGTAGGAATGTAACTTAGGAGCAGCGCAAGCGTGGTGACTCGACCAGAATTCCAGTATTCGAAGGGTGGGCTGGCCGATCCAAATATAACCTGTTTTTCGCAAGTAATTTTTGATACGGTGTCGAGCGTGCCTGAGCTCATCCTATCGTTCATGCGGAGGAGAAGTCGATGCAACTTTATCCTTACCTTCATTTCAACGGACAGTGCGAGGAGGCATTCAAGTTCTACGAAAAATGTCTGGGTGGGAAAATCACTTTCATGATGCCGCATGAAGGCACGCCCGTCGCGGACAAGGTGCCCGCGGAATGGGGCAAAAAAATCCTGCACGCCACGCTGAGCGTAGGCGACGATCTGCTGCAAGGCGCCGATGCCCCGCCCAATCATTACCAGAAACCTCAGGGCTTCTCCGTGTCGATCAGCATGAAGGATCCGGCCGAGGCGGACCGCGTGTTTCACGCTTTGGCGGAAAACGGAAGCGTGCAGATGCCCATCCAGGAAACCTTCTGGGCCATCCGGTTTGGTATGGTCACCGATCGGTTCGGCATCCCTTGGATGATCAATTGCGAAAAGCCGGTCTGAATCGTTGGCGGCTGTCGTTGAAGGGCATGATTGAAAATTCTTTGGGAACGGAAGCGCCAGTCTCGCATCGTTCCTCCTGCAACGCCGGCGAGGACATGGTGATCCGCGGGATGACCGACGAATACCGCGTCATCCTCAATCCGGTTTTTCTGGGCAGTGGCAAGCCGCTGTTTCAAGAGGTCAAGGAGCGACTTCGATTGAAACTTTCGAGAACAAAGCTGTTTGGGTCGGGGGTGTCGTTCTTTACTACGCGAACGCCTGATCGAACGGCGAAGCCAACGCACAAAAAAAGGGAGCAAGCATGAGCACGGTACGAATACTGGTGGGCACGCGCAAGGGAGCATTCATCCTGACCTCGGACGGCAAGCGCGAAAACTGGGAGGTCAGCGGACCGCACTTCGCGGGCTGGGAGATGTACCACATCAAGGGATCACCCGCGGATCCGAATCGTCTCTACGCGTCGCAGTCAAGCGGCTGGTTCGGGCAGATCATTCAGCGTTCCGATGACGGCGGCAAGACCTGGCATCAGCCGGGAACGCCTCCCGGCGAGGCGCCGGCCCCAGGTCCCCCGAAGGCCGCAAGCAATAAGTTTGTTTACGATGTGACTCCGGAAACTGGCAAACCTCTCACCACACATCAATTTTATGACGGCACGCAGCATCCCTGGGAATTCAAACGAGTGTGGCACATCGAGCCATCCCTCACCGATCCCGACACGGTTTACGCCGGCGTGGAAGACGCCGCGCTGTTTCGCTCGACCGACGGGGGAGAAAACTGGCAGGAACTTTCCGGCCTTCGGGGCCACGGCACTGGACCCAGGTGGCAGCCGGGCGCGGGCGGCATGTGCCTGCACACCATCATTCTCGATCCCAGCAATTCTCAGCGAATGTATATTGCAATCTCGGCCGCGGGCGCCTTTCGCACCGACGATGCGGGCAAGACCTGGAAGCCCATCAATCGCGGACTCTATTCGCAATACATTCCTGACCCGAGAGCCGAGGTCGGCCATTGCGTTCATCATGTGGCGATGAGCCCCGCGCGCCCGGGCGTGCTGTTCATGCAAAAGCATTGGGACGTGATGCGCTCCGACGACGCCGGCGATAACTGGAAAGAGATCAGCGGAAACTTGCCGACGGATTTCGGCTTCGTGATCGACGTGCATGCGCATGAGCCGGAGACCATCTACGTGGTTCCCATCAAGAGCGACTCAGAGCACTTTGTTCCGGATGGCAAGCTGCGCGTCTATCGCAGCCGCACTGGCGGAAACGAATGGGAAGCGCTGACCAAAGGCCTGCCTCAGAGCCACTGCTACGTCAACGTGCTGCGCGACGCCATGGCCGTCGATTCGCTCGACAAGTGCGGAGTATATTTCGGTACCAGCGGCGGCCAGGTCTACGCGTCTGCCGACGCGGGAGATAGTTGGGCTCCAATTGTGCGGGATCTTCCGGCAGTGCTTTCGGTTGAGGTGCAGACGCTGGGATGATTCATCTGGTACTGCCGCCATCATGATCCGAGTCATCCTCCCGCCGCATCTCCGAACGCTGGCGCAAGTTCGTGGAGATGTGGAACTCAACGTCGAAGGTCCAGTCACGCAGCGCTCCATCCTCGACGCGCTCGAGGATCGCTATCCGATGCTGCGCGGGACCATCCGCGACCACACTACCCAAGAGCGCCGGGCATTTCTCCGATTCTTCGCCTGCGAGGAAGACTTATCTCACGAGCCTCCCGACGCGCCGTTGCCTGACGCCGTCGCGTGCGGGAAGGAACCGTTCATCGTGATAGGGGCGATTGCCGGAGGGTAGGGTCGGCCCATCCGCGGTGAAACTGCTGAGGTCCGTCTGATTTCGCAGATTTGCGGCGATTGCCAGGTTCTTTGTTCTTTTCCCGCGAGTGTGCGAAAATTCCGCCGGATTCCCGGAGGAACCTGATGTTAGAGCTAGTCTCGAACCCGGTGTCGAACCCAACGTTGAAGCGCTTTCCCGCCGTTTTGCTGTGCCTGCTTGCCCTGTCGCTAGCCAGCGTCGCGCAAACAAAAAGTTCGGCCATGAAGAAGTCCCCAGCCGGTCCGATCCCGGACAAGGCGTTCATGCAGAAGGTGTGGGATGGATGGTCCACGCTCGATACCGCCAACGCCGCCAAGTTTTACGCCTCCGGCTCGCACACGTATTTTGACATCGCTCCGCTGAAGTACGGCAGTTGGGACGAGTATGAGAGAGGCGTCAAGTCAGTCGTCGCGGGTTACAAGAGCGCGAAATTCACCGTGAACGATGATCTCGCCATACATCCACACGGCGATCTGGTGTGGGCGACGGCGACGATCAGCGAGCAGATGACGACGCAGGCCGGAAAGATCGAGATGGGTAACTTTCGCTGGACGGTGATCTGGGAAAACGAAGACGGCAAGTGGGTCATTGTCCATGAGCATGTCTCCGAGCCGGTGCAGTAGGCAACCGGGCCACGGATTTTCACGGATCTTCACGGATACTTCAATTTCACATTCTGATGCGTGAGGTGCGAGCCGTGGTTTTGATCCGCGAAGATCCGTGGCCATAGCCTTCGTTTTTAATAGGCTTTCCAGAAAAAATAAACTGTCATCCCCGCTCCGACCAGCACCACGAATACTCGGATCCATGCCTGCGGCACTTTCTGGGCATAGTGTGCTCCCAGGAATCCGCCGGCGATTCCTCCTGCGATCATCGGAATTCCGTGCTTCCAATTCACTGCACCAGCGATCACAAAGGTCACCACCGCAACGCCATTGATCACAAATCCCATCACGCTTTTCAGCGCGTTCATGGCGTGGATGTTGGTCATGCCCAGGGCGGCCAGCAAAGCGAGCATCACAATCCCCATGCCTCCGCCGAAGTAACCGCCGTAGACGGCAATCATCAGCTGAAACAGCGTTGCCGCGGCCAGTGCGCCGCCGGAAGCTTCATGCTCAAGAATGGACTTCCGTCCCGCCGCAAGTTTTTTGCCGAACGCGAACAGCAGAGTTGCGCCCAGCGTGAGCCAGGGAAGGATTTGCAAAAATGTCTGCGCTGGAGTCTTCAGCAGCAAGAGCGCGCCCGCGCGTCCGCCTGCAAGACTGGCCGCGAGCAGAGGAATCATCACACGCCGCGGAACGTCCAACTCCTTGCGGTACGCGCCTCCGCTGGCCGCGGCAGCCGTCCACAATGCGATCGTGTTTGTGGCGTTGGCGGGAATGGGGGGTACGCCGGTAAACAGCAGCGCGAGAAATGCAATAAAGCTTCCGCCGCCGGCCACGGAATTCAACGCTCCACCCAGCGCTCCCGCGAAAAAAAGGAAGATGACAGTTTCGAGAGTCAAGCTGTTAGGTGTATCAGAATTCCCGCCACCTTGTCAGCCGCAGCCCATGCGCCCTGGCGAACGCCTTAGGCGATCCGATTCTCAGCGCAGGCCATCGTTACCTCTGTAACCCGGAGTAACCTCCGGTCTCTTGCCGAAACAACTGGTCTGCGACAGGGTTAATATCAACACACCATGGGGGATTTTCTTATGCGTAACCGAATGACTGTTTTTGTGACCGCCCTTTTTTTGTCGAGCGTAGCCTGGAGCCAAACGCAAC
Organism: uncultured Acidobacteriaceae bacterium; assembly: GCA_963719575.1. GTDB lineage: Bacteria > Acidobacteriota > Terriglobia > Terriglobales > Acidobacteriaceae > Sulfotelmatobacter. The sequence continues at coordinate 202,037 of CAVRCN010000006.1, read as the reverse complement.
CCGCCCGGCCCAGTAGTTCCAGCATGCCCGGCATGAATATGCCCGACCACGATATGTCGAACATGAAGGACATGCCTGGCATGGACATGGGGAAAGACGCGGACAAAGATGTCGACAGCGCGGCCAGCGCGCACGCCATGCACTCCATGGAAGGCCACATGGACATGGGCCCGCACATGAAGATGACCGCTCTGCGGCCGCCCAAGCCGGGCGACGCCGAGCGCGCTCAGCAGGTGGTCGAAGCCGCCCGCCGGGCCTCGGAAAAATATATCGACTATCACGCTGCCCTGGCCGACGGGTTCAAGATTTTCCATCCCGAGATTCCGCAGAAGATATATCACTTCACCAGTTTCAAATACGGATGGGAGAATGCCCGCAACTTCAATCCTGAGCATCCCACGTCGCTGCTTTATGAAAAGCATGGTGACGATTACAAACTGGTCGGCGTGATGTACACCGCGCCCAGGCGCTTAACCGAAGAGCAACTCGATCAGCGCGTTCCGCTCAGCGTGGCGCAATGGCATGAGCACGTGAATTTCTGCATTCCTCCGCTGGGCCGCTTCAAAGAGATGCGAGAGCCTCATCCACAATTCGGCTTCAATGGATCCATCGCCACCAAGGAAGCCTGCGACGCTGCCGACGGAATCTTTTTCCCTGTGGTCCTCAACTGGATGGTCCACGTCTACCCCTTCGAAAAAGACCAGGCTAACATCTGGTCGGTCGAGCGCCAGCATGGCGACGCTGACTGAGATCAACGGCGAGTTTCAAATCTCTTAACCGCAAAGCACGCAAAGAACATCCGCGAAGATCGCAAAGCAAGGCAGCGGGCAACTCATTGTCCTGCGACTTCCTTTGCGTTCTTTGCGGCTGTTCTTTGCGACCTTCGCGGTTAAAGGCTTCTTGGGTCGTCCGCCCGGCACTTTCCCGCTGCAAGAATTACATCCCTTTCATCATCGTTTTCTAACGCACATCATCGCCCTCGATCGATTATGTTGAGTGCTCGCTTGATACAAAACACTTGGCCATTGTTCCTTCACTTCGAACGAATCCACTCAATGCTCTGCTAACGGAGACTTCCACGTTGCGTCCAACTACCATCGCAACGTTGAAAGAAATTCGGGAACTTCCGGCTCAGGCAGCACGTACTTACATGAGAAGCAGGCCGGCAGGCTGGAAACGAACAAGGAGTGAAACTGGCTCACCTTACTAACGAAATCTAAGCGGGGTTCTGGGGATTCTCTCACTCTCGGTTTGGCGGCCCAGGTGAGAAAACCCCCATCACAGCAGCGCAGGCTTCAAGGCCCGTGTGCTTAACCCCAGCGGTTGCATTTTAGGCGATTCGCGGAGAAACACAAGAGGTTTTTTCGCGCAGGTCGCGAGCCGGGCCGCCCCAACCGTTTCCCGACGTAATTTCGGGAAAGAAAAAGGACAATCATGAAATTCGCGACCGTTTCAAAAATTCTGGTAATGGGTTTGGCCCTGATTCTGGCAACGAGCGCCTTCGCTTCCGACAAAGGAAAGCTCCAAATCTACAATCCTGTAACTGTCAACGGCACTACCCTCAAACCTGGCGACTACAAGCTCGAGTGGACTGGCACCGCCGGCAACGTGGAACTCAGCATCATGCAGGGCAAGAACGTGCTGGCCAAAGTGCCGGCTCACGTGGTCGACCTGAATTCTCCCTCGGCCAACGACGCGGCCGTGGTCAACAACGGCGACAACGGTACCAAGACCCTGACCGGCGTCCGCTTCGAAGGCAAAAAGTTCGCCCTCGAACTGGGAGATTCCAGCGACAGCATGCAGGCTGGATCCAGCAAGTAATGTAAACCCGCAGTAAAAAAGAGGGAGCGCGCCGCAGGCGTGCTCCCTCTTTCTTTGTCAGCAAACTGCTCTTCAGTATTTCGGCACTGTCGGATCTACGCGCTCGGCCCAGGCGTTGATTCCTCCCGCGAGGTTGTGCACCTTCTTGAATCCGGCCTGCTGCAGAAACGCGACGGCTTTAGCGCTTCGTCCGCCCATCTTGCAGTGGACGACGATTTCGCGGCTGGAATCCAGTTCGCTCACGCGTTTCGGTAAATCATTCAATGGAATCAGATGTCCGCCAATGTTGCAGATCTGGTACTCGTGCGGTTCGCGCACATCGAGGACGAACAAATCATCTTTCGCATCGAGACGCCGCTTCAACTCTTCAACTTGAATTTCCGGAACTCCATTCGCCACAGGTTTCTCCTCCCCACGAATGCCGCAAAACTCGTTGTAGTCTATCAGCTTCGTGATCGTGGGATGCGTGCCGCATACCGGGCAGTCAGGATTCTTGCGCAGTTTCAACTCGCGAAACTTCATCCCCAGCGCGTCAATCAGCAATAGCCGTCCGACCAGCGGTTCGCCGATTCCGAGGATCAGCTTAATCGCCTCGGTCGCCTGCATCACGCCCACCAGCCCGGGCAAAATGCCGAGCACCCCGCCCTCCGCGCAGGAAGGAACCAGTCCCGGCGGTGGTGGTTCGGGATAAAGGCAGCGGTAGCATGGTCCATTTTTGGTGGCGAAGATGCTGGCCTGCCCCTCGAAACGGAAGATCGAGCCATACACGTTCGGCTTTCCGGTCAGCACGCATGCGTCGTTCACGAGATAGCGCGTAGGAAAGTTGTCCGTGCCGTCGGCGACAATGTCGAACTCGCGGAACAGCTGCAGCGCATTATCGCTACTCAGCCGCGTATCGAATGTGCGGAGATTCAGGAACGGATTAATCCCCTTCAGCTTGTCCGCGGCCGAATCGAGCTTCTTTCTGCCCACATCGGCGGTCGAGTGAATAATTTGCCGCTGCAGGTTCGTGTAGTCGACCACATCAAAATCAACGATGCCCAGCGTGCCCACGCCGGCCGCCGCCAGATACAGCGCCAGCGGCGATCCCAGTCCTCCCGCGCCAATGCACAACACCCGCGCCGCCTTCAGCTTCTGCTGCCCCTCCATGCCCACCTCGGGCATGATCAGATGGCGCGAGTAGCGCAGAATTTCGTCTTTATTGAGTGTCACTGGAATTTCGGTGATGGTGCTGGCCATAGATCCTCGAGTTCAAATTCCACAATTGGTTTTCAGAGCGAGACGTCAGGACACCAACAGCTCAGGCAGGACAACACGTACAACAGCGCATTGTGGTGGCAGGTTTCAAGTCCGCAGTCTCTCATGCCCTGCTCAAGCTGCGCCTCCGGCGATCGAGGGCACAATCGAAATGTTATCACCTTCGTTCACCGCGGTCGCTTCCTTCTGCAGGTAGCGGATGTCCTCATCGTTGACATACAGGTTGACGAAAGCGCGCAGCTTGCCTTCGTCCGTGTAGAGATGGCGCCGCACATCGGGATGCTTCGCCACCAGCGCGTCCATGGCTTCAGCAACCGTGGCCGCGGAAACCTCCACCGTGGCCTGTTTCCCCACATACTGGCGTAAAGGCGTAGGAATAAGAATCTTGCTCATAGCTCCAATTTACAAGATGCGCCCCGGTTCGTGGAAGATTCAAGTAGCAAGGCTTGTGTGGGGACGGGCACTCCTGCGAGCCTGCCCTGAGCGAAGCCGAAGGGTCCGTCGCCCGCAGGGCGACTTCTTGCCTTGCGCTGCTAACATGACTCGGTGCCCCCACTACTCGAAGTCCGAAACCTGAATATCGAGTTCCCTGCCAAGACCACGGCTCTGCAGGCCGCTGGACCCTTCGGCTTCGCTCAGGGCAGGCTCGCAAGAGTGCCCGTCCCCACACAAGCCATTTCCACAAAAGTTCCCACACAAACCCTGCCCGCAGTCCACGATCTCAGCTTCTCGATCGCTGCCCGAGAAGTCCTCGGGCTGGTCGGCGAATCCGGCTCCGGCAAATCGATTACATCCCTGGCCATCATGCGCCTGCTCCCGCCACAAGCCCGCGTCTCCGGCGAGATTCTCTTCGCCGACGTCCGCGAAGGCTCCTCGCCGCGCAATCTGCCCGCGCTGCCCGTCGATTCCATGCGGCAACTTCGCGGCTCGCGCATCGCCATGATCTTTCAAGAACCGATGACCGCGCTCAATCCCGTGATGCGCGTCGGCGAACAAATCGCCGAAGCCGTGCTCGCCCACAACTCCACTTCGAAAAGCGAAGCCTGGCAGCGCGCGGTCGATGCCATGAACGACGTTGCCATCCCCGAGCCCGGCCGCCGCGCCCGCGACTATCCTCACCAGCTTTCCGGAGGCATGCGCCAGCGCGTCATGATTGCCATGGCCATCGTCAATCGTCCGCATCTACTCATTGCCGACGAACCCACGACTGCGCTCGACGTCACCATCCAGGCGCAAATTCTCGCATTGCTCGCGGAACTTCGCTCCAAGTTCGGACTGACCATGCTCTTCATTTCGCACGATCTCGCGGTCGTCTCGCAAGTTGCCGACCGCGTCGCCGTGATGTATGCCGGCAACCTGGTCGAACTCGGAGCGAAGCGCGACATCTTCGAGTCGCCCGCACATCCCTATACTCGCGGCCTGCTCCGCGCCGTGCCCGATCTCAAAACCGACCGCGCTCACCCGCTTTCCACCATCGAGGGGACCGTGCCGCCGCTCCAGGCTATGCCCCCGGGCTGCGCGTTCGAACCGCGCTGCGAGTTTCTTGTGGCGGAGTGCGCGCGTGCGATGCCGCCACTGGTGGAAATAAACCCTGGCCATTGGGCGCGCTGCCCCGTAGTGAACCCGGGCCGGGACAGCTAGCAGCACACTCTCTGCGTTCCCGTGTGTCCTTCGGTGGTGATGAATTTAAAGTCCACCCCGCAGCGCCGACGCCCGAATCCGTCCTCTAGTCTATAATCGCCAGTTTGTCTGGTGATCCTTGCGCATACTGCTGCTCAGCGACATTCATGCCAACCTCGAAGCGCTTGAAGCGTGCCTGGCCACGGCTCCCTCGTTCGACTTGGTCGCAAATCTCGGCGACGTCGTCGGCTACGGCGCCAGTCCCAACGAAGTCACCGAGCGTTCCCGCAACCTGGGGAAGATTTTCGTCCGCGGCAACCACGACAAAGCCGCCACCGGCCTGATCGCCCTCGACGACTTCAACCCCATGGCCGCCGCCGCTGCCGTCTGGACTCGCGACCAGCTCTCTGCCGACAATCTCAGCTGGCTCCGGGCCCTGCCGCAAGGGCCGCAACAGTTGCTGGATCTTTCCCAAGTGCAGTTGGTTCATGGCTCGCCCAACGATGAAGATGAATACGTAGTCTCGATGGGTGATGCCCTCGCTCCGCTGATCGCTTCGTCCGTGCCCCTGACTTTTTTCGGGCACACGCATCTGCAGGGCGGATTCTTCGCCAACGAAACCGGAGCCGACGGCTTCCGCCCCGAATATCGCACCGTCGGGCAAGCAGAATCGATTTCGCTGCAACTGAAACCGGAAACCCGTTACCTGATCAATCCCGGCAGCGTCGGACAGCCTCGCGATGGCGACTGGCGCGCCGCCTTCGCCCTCTTCGACACAGAAGCGCAGGTCGTCCACTTTCACCGCTCTCCCTACAACCTGAAAGCCGCGCAGGATCGCATCTTCGCCGCCAACCTCCCCGCCCGCCTGGCGACGCGCCTCGCCGCAGGGCGTTGAGTTCTCGAAAGTCGTTTGATTCCTTTAGAAGCGTTGTCACCTAAAGGCCTGTCATCCTGAACGAAGTGAAGGACCTCTTGCCCGTCTGCGCTACCACGAGCTTCGCAGGGAATTTCCGTCACTGCTCCCCGTTTTGTTTGTAGCTCACACGCCACCCCACGTACCGTTGTAAACTCAACCGCATGCCCTCTGATTTCCCCCGCAACTCCAGCAAGCCTCTTTTCCGCCCACGCGAAAACTCCCGCGAAAATCCCCCCGACCACTACCTCATCGCGCACAGCGACGGCGGCGCCCGCGGCAACCCCGGCCCCGCGGGCTACGGCGTGGTCATTCAGGATCAGTCCGGACGCCAAGTCGCAGCACTCTGCGAATATCTCGGCCACCAGACCAACAACTTCGCCGAGTATCAGGGACTGATCGGCGCTCTCGAATACGCGCTCCAGCACGGTCCCAAGGCGCTCAAGCTGATCAGCGATTCCGAACTGCTGGTCCGCCAGATCAAAGGCATCTACAAAGTAAAGAACCCCACGCTGCGCGACCTGCACGCCCGCGCCCAGGAACTAATCGCGCAACTGGACTGGTTCTCGATCGGCCACGCCCTCCGCGAGCACAATCAGGAAGCTGATCGTCTGGCCAACGAAGCTATGGACAAAGGCATGGGACGTGTGGGCGCGGACCGTGCGGCGCGGGCACTCTTGCCCGCGAACCCCGCTCCAGGCAAGGACCATGTGGCAGCGGTCGCCTCGGCCGCGAGGTTTTCATCCCAGACTCCGCAGGAATTAGAAGGCATCGTTCGCAACGGCGTGGTGGAGTTGACGAATGGCAAACTTCCCGAAGGCACCCGAGTGCAAGTGCGGGTGAAAAAGGGAGTGTAGCGGCAGGCCGTAGCCGCCAGACCCGGTCCGCAAAATCACTCCGCCACCGAAGTATGGTCGTGCACAATCCTCCAGCCCTCGGGAAATTTCCGGAACACCAACGTGAATAGCCCATGCGGCGTCTTCCCATCCGGCATGGTGAGGTGCCAGGACCCGCGCACGAAGGCCGCATCGGAGCCCAGCATCTCGATGCGCAGCCCGGAGAACTCGAGCTTCCCCATCTCGCGCCCGGGACCCGCGTAGGCGGCGCGGTAACGGTCAAGCGTGGCCTGCCATCCGTCGCGCTCGTTCGCGCCAGAGAAGAACGTCAATTCCGGCGAATTCCAGTAACCGGCCATGAAGGCGTCGAGATCGTGGTGGTTCCAAGCCTCCTGCTGCGTGCGCAGCACGGCCTCGATGGCCGCCTCACTGGACGGCAGAGCGCCCGCTGGTTTCTGAGGGGAACGTGGAAGGGCTGGCATGAGTAGTGGGGGGAAAAGCTGAGAAAAAAGAAGAACGGCGGCGAAACCGCTGCGCATCGGACCCTCCGTGAGCGGCTAGTTTCGCATGAGATGCAACAGTTTAGAAAGCTTCTAATCGCGGACTGGAGCTTGAAAACCTGCGGATTCGCCTTTACGCCCGGCCCTTCTTCGCGGCCACCGCAGCTTGCTTGCCCGCCGTTTCCCACGGCCGCTTCGGGCGATCGACCACGGCTTCGTCGCGATCCTTGACGCGGTCGTACTGATAAGAATCGCTCACGGTTCCCAGCGACTCGTTGTAAAGGCTGGGCATTCCCAGCGCCATCTTGAGTTCTTCGGCAAAGGAATGTAGTGCCTTGAGGTGATCCGCCGAAGCCGGCACTTCGTTCTTTGAGGTCTTCAGAAATTGTTGGTACCCGCGGTTCACCAGCTTCGAAATCTCACTGCCGATCAGGCAACCCGGGTAAGCAAAGATCTTCACGCCGTCTTCCGGCGTTTTCTGGATGGCGGCCGACACGTTGTACTTTCTAAGAAAAACGCGCCCGCTCATGCCCGGCGCTTCAGTGATATCGAACCCGTTATCGCGCAGCCAGGTCAGCGCCTCGTCATACGTTTTAGCTTCGATGCTTTTCATGATTGCTATCTGCTTTCGCCTTTCCTTAGTCCTACCACTTCCAATTTGCTTAGATGCGGTTTCCTTAAATACAGGACTTTATAAAAAACGTAACTTTACTTCGGTTGCATCGCTGTGCAACCCTGATTCATCCAAACACCATACTACATACCGTGTTTTGGGCTCAGTAGCACATTACGATAGTCACGGAGATTTAGTTTCAACCATGGTTCAGAGTTCATCCAAGCTCGCGCGGACGTTCGACCCGCCGCTCGCCCAAGAGGCGGGAAACAGCGCTGCCAGCCTCGGCCAGAGCCTGCTGCAGAGCATTGGCAACACTCCCTTATTGCGGTTGGACGCCGTCACCGCCGACCTGCCGGGCGTAGCACTGTTGGGTAAGGCCGAATGGTACAACCCCGGCGGTTCCGTGAAAGACCGCGCGGCCGGAAATATTGTCACCCAGGGCCGCCGCAGTGGGCGGTTCCACGCGGGCAAGACGCTGCTCGATGCCACCAGCGGCAATACCGGCATCGCCTATGCCATGCTGGGCGCGGCGGAAGGTTTTTCTGTAACTCTCTGCATGCCGGAAAATGTTTCCCTCGAGCGCAAGCAGATTCTGCATTCCTACGGCGCCGACATTGTCTACACCGACCCAGCCGATGGATCCGACGGCGCCATTCGCATGGCGCGGGAGCTGTTCGCGAAGCATCCGGACAAATATTTTTATGCCGACCAGTATTCCAACGATGCCAACTGGCAGGCGCATTATCACGGCACTGCCAACGAAATCTGGCAGCAGACGCAGGGAAGCATCACCCATTTCGTCTCCATGCTGGGCACCAGTGGCACATTCATGGGCACCACGCGCCGCCTGAAAGAACTGAATCCCAAGATTCAGTGCATCTCGCTGCAGCCCGACTCCGCCTTCCACGGCATTGAAGGCGCCAAGCACATGGCCAGCGCGCTGGTCCCGAAGATCTACGATGCCACGCTCGCGGATCAGAATCTGGAGGTCGCTACCGAAGACGCTTATGCCATGGCCCGTCACTTGTCTCGCCAGGCGGGACTGCTGGTTGGCGTCTCCGCCGCCGCCGCCGTGGTCGCGTGTTTGAAAATCGCCCACCAGCTGCAATTGAAAAAGGAGCAGCCAGCCGTAATCGTGACCGTGCTGTGCGACTCCGGCGACAAATATTTGAGCGAGAGATTCTGGACCGAAGGTGAATAAAGTCAGAAGTCAAAAGTCAGAATGAAGAAGTAAAACCAAACGCATTTGTTTTTTACTTCTTCATTTTGACTCCTGACTTTTGCATTTCCCCACATGCTGAAGCTCACACCCATACATTACGAAGCCCTTCGCCGCCACGGGGAAGAAACCTATCCTCATGAATGCTGCGGCGTGCTGCTGGGACGCGTGGATGATGATGGCGCTCGCATTGTGACTTCGACGGCACGCTGCGGCAACACGCGGACCGACTCGCCGCAAAATCGCTACAACATCGACCCGCGCGAGTTAGTGCGCATTCAGCGCCAGGGACGCGAGCGCGGTGAGGACATCATCGGCTTCTATCACTCCCATCCCGACCATCCGGCGCAGTGGTCGCCAACGGATCTGGCCGAGGCCCACTGGTTTGGCTGCTCTTACGCGATCACCAGCGTGGAAAAGGGCAAAGCGGTATTGACCAACTCGTTCGAGCTCGGTGGAACCGATGAAGGCGATAAGCAGCTGATCGCTGAAAAAGTGGAAGTTGCCTGAGTCGCGAGAGGTTAGCACAGGGCTAAGGGAGGTCGAGCAGATTCCACTCAAAACCTGATTTTCAACGCTTTCCCGTTACCTAAGTCAGTTCCCGTATTAACTCTGGGCAAACCCCGTTACCAAAGTGACGTTTACACAAAATGTTAAGGCCTTTAGTATCCATTTCGTGGTTTGGCAGTTCTGGGGGAGGGCTGCCGAGGCGTCCTTGACTGAAAAGTCCAGGGCGCTTTTTAATTTCCATCCAACTGCGCCCCGCTACTTGCTTCCCCGGCACGCCGCGCAATACCCGCCAATTTCCAGACGCGAGACCAGCACGCGGAAGCGGCAATCCTTTTCCACCTGCTGCTTCAGTTTCTCGAACACATCGCTGACGAACTCCATGATCTTGCCGCACCGCAGGCAAGCCATATGGATATGGTCGCGGCCCAGTTTGCGTTCGTAGTAGTGTCCCTCGCCGTGAATATGCATCAGGTCGAGTTCGTCGATCAGGCCCTGGCGCTTCAGCAGCCGCAGCGTGCGGTAGACCGTGCTGCGGTCGACGCTGGCGTCAATTCGCTTCGCTTTGCGCAGGATCTGGGCGGCGTCCAGATGTTTGCTGGCGGTTTCCATCACGCTGAGAATGGCGCGGCGCTGCTCGGTCATGCGGATTCCGCGTTCCGCGAAATGAGATTGCAGCCGTCCGGGAATTTCAGTTTGAGGCAGTGGCATGGACAACGGCTCCTATTGTGGCAAGTAGTCGCAACAGGTCTGCGACGAAATCGTTCGGCGATGCTTGACCTGCCGGAGCGCTTCCGGCATGATTGTCACTGTACTTCCAGATGCGACTCAGTTGCAAATAAAAAGAAAGCTGCCGTTCAGGTTCTAGTTCTCAAATTAGTTGCGACTCAGTTGCATGTTTGTTCCGGTACTAGTTGCGACTCGGTTGCATCTGGTGCATTATAGCGCGTTTTCGGCTCTTCGTCCGGATGCGTGCCACTGAATTCACAAACGAACTAAATGGAATTTATTTGAGAGAGGATTTTGGGCCATGAAGTTCGAAATCGTGCCATTCGGGATCGTGACCCCGCAGTTACGCGATGCGCTACGGCTGAAGATGACAACCTTGCTCCTGATCGCATCATTTGCCGTGTTGTTCGCGCCCTGGTGCTGGGCGGGCGTTGGCGGAAGCATTTCCGGCACGGTAAAAGATTCCACGGGAGCCGTCATTCCCCGTGCGGAAGTGACTGCTATTAATTTGGACAACGGCGTCCGCCAGACCACGAAATCTGACGACAAAGGCTTCTACACATTTCCGGTTCTGCTCGTCGGCCACTTTGATGTCGAAGTGTCCTGCTCAGGTTTCAAGCCCTACCGCCGTACCGGTGTCGTCGTCGACGCGAACAGTCTTCTCGTGGTCGATGCCGTCCTGCAGGTTGGTCAACGCAGCGATGCGGTCATGGTGAGCGACAGCGCGGTTCATGTCGAGACCTACAGCAGCCAGATGGGCGAGGTCATCAATAGCGATCAGATGACCGAGGTGCCTTTGAACAACCGCAGCTATACCGATCTTCTCTCGATGCAGGCTGGAGTCACTCCTTCCACATCCATCACCTCCAACACGGTGCAGGATGTGGGTGCCAGCGCGCTCTCGCCGTCCGGCGATTTGAATCCCGGAACCATTTCCATTCATGGCCAGCGCGAATTTGCCAACGCCTTCATCGTGAATGGAAGCGATTCCGAAGAAGATGTGAATATGGGGACCGCGATCATCCCCAACCTCGACTCGATCGCCGAATTTCGTATTCTTACCAGCAATTTTGAGGCCGAGTATGGCGAATTCAGCGGCGGGCAGGTCAACGTCGTCACCAAGTCGGGCAGCAACGCGTTTCACGGCGACCTCTTCGAGTTCCTGCGAAACACCGATCTGGACGCCCGTAACTACTTTTCCCCTACCCGGGGAGCTTTCATCCAGAACCAGTTTGGCGGAACCGTTGGTGGTCCCATCAAGCGCAACAAGATTTTCTTTTTTTCCGATTATCAAGGCACCCGCCAGCGGCAGGGAGTCGATACTGGACTGATTCCCGTGCCTTCCACCAGTGACCGCTCTGGCGATCTTTCGGACCTCGCCAGTTCCTTCACGACGACCCAGATCGTGAATGGCCAGTCGGTCACAGTGCCCACCACGGTGAGCGGCCCCGTGTGGGCCACTACGCTCTCAAACAATTTCGAATACGCGGTTGCTGCCGCGGAGCCCTATTACTTCACGCAGGGCGAGATGAAGCCTGACCTTTCCGGCACTTACTCCGCTTCCTGCACAAGTTCTTCGCAATGCGTTTTTCCCAATGCAGCGATTCCCCAGACTGCGTGGTCCGGTCCGGCGCAGCATTTGCTGCAATACATTCCCGCGCCGAATTCTTCCGGGGATGAATTCGCCACCTCCGCCAGCAATCAGGCCCTCCGCGACGACAAGGGCGCCCTGCGCCTCGACGCCAACACAAATTGGGGCCTCATCTCCGGCTATTACTTTTTGGACGACTATTCCCTGAACAATCCCTACCCCGTCGCACAGGGCGGAGCCAGCGTGCCGGGTTTCAATGCGCTGTACCTGGGCCGCGCCCAACTGTTTAGCTTAGGCGACACCAAGACGCTGAACATGACCACGGTCAACGAGCTCCACTTCAGTTACATGCGGGCATTCAATGACTTGGGCAAACCCCAGGGTGGACTGGGTGTCAGTCTTGTGTCGCAGGGTTTTGTGACGCCCTCGGGGACGCCCACGATCGTGGCCCTGGCGCCGCAGAACGAAGGCGTGGAGAACCTCGTCTTCAACAATTTTTCCACCGGAACCAACACCAACGAGATGAAGCAGGCCAACAATACCATGCAGTGGCTGGATAATTTTTCGAAGGTGATTGGACGTCACACGCTCAAATTCGGCGGCGAATTTCACTACGATCAGGTCAACGTAAATCCGATCGCGCAGTTCAACGGCAACTTCTTGTTCACCGGAAGCGAGACCGGCCTCGATTTCGCCGATTTCCTGCTCGGGATTCCCAGTCAGTACAACCAGAGCCAGCTCAATCCTTTCTACGGACGAAACAAATACGCCGGCGTCTTCGCGCAGGACAGTTGGCACGTAAAATCGAACCTCACGCTTAATTACGGCCTGCGCTGGGATCGCATCGAGCCCTGGTATGAAAAGTACAACCAGATTTCAACCACCGAACCGGGCAAGCAGTCCGTAGTCTTTCCGGGCGCGCCACTGGGCATCCTGTATCCCACCGATCCAGGGGTGCGGCGAACTCTTGCGCCTCCCGGCGATGAATTTTCTCCGCGCCTCGGCCTCGCCTATTCGCCGGACGTATCGTCCGACAGCCTTCTCGGCAAGATCCTGGGCGGTCCCGGCAAAACCAGCATTCGCGCCGGTTTCGGGATGTATTACACCTCCATCGAGGCCCTCACCATCGGAGTCCTGGCGGCCAACGCGCCTTACGGAACCACGTACAGCAGTCCGGCTCCGCCGTTATTCTCTAACCCGTTTGTGACTGCTTCCAACGGACAAAATCTGGGCCAGTATTTTCCCGTCACTTTTGCGCCCCTGAACTCCTCCAGCAGCCATCCCGACCCGAATGTCGACTGGTCGCAATACGTTCCGATCAGCGGCATCCCGGCATATCCCGTTACCAATCGTATTCCGTACACCGAGCAATACATGTTCTCTCTGGAGCGGCAGTTCGGGGACAACACCCTATTCAGCGCCAGCTACGTGGGCAACCAGTCTCACCGCCTCCTGGTGCTGGTGGAATCGAACCCCGGTGACCCCGCTCTGTGCCTCAGCCTGAGCCAGCCTGGCCAGGTCGCCCCTGGATCTGCAACCTGCGGACCGTTTGGCGAAAGTAACGTCTTCACCACAGCCTCCGGACAAACCGTGAATGGCACCCGCGGACCGCTGGGCCCGAATTTCGGCAGCAACACCAACCAGTCCACGATTGGCAATTCCAACTATAACGCCCTGGAACTCAGCCTTCGCCACACCAGCAAGCGCCTGCAACTGTTTGCCAGCTACACCTTCAGCAAATCGATCGATCAGTCTTCCAACGTGGGCGAAGAGGTGAACCCGGTCAATCCCAGGCTCAGCTATGCCTTGTCCGCGTTCGACGTGAAGCATAACTTTGTGGTGAGCTACGCCTACGAGCTTCCGCTGGAGCATTTGTTCGGCGCATCCAACCGATGGGCAAAAGGCTGGACGGTTTCAGGCATCACCCATTTCAGCAGCGGCTTTCCGGTGACGCTGCTCAACTACGGTGACAATTCTCTGCTGGGAGCGGAGCCGAACGGCATCAACAACTACGGAGTCGACGAACCGCAATACACGCCGGGGCCGCTCGAATTGAATTCCAATCCGCGCAACGGGCAGTCCTACTTCAACACTTCCTTGTTCGGCCTGCAGGCTCTGGGCACCCCGGGCAATGCCAAGCGCCGCTTCTTTTATGGTCCCGGATTGGACAACTACGATATGGCGCTGATGAAGAGCGTGCCGCTCACTGAGTCCAAGTCACTGCAATTCCGCATGGAGGCGTTCAACGCCTTCAATCATGCGCAGTTTTTCGGTCCCTCCGCGGTCAACGGTAACATTAACAGTTCAACATTCGGCCAGGTGGTCAGCGCGGCCCCCCCGCGGCTGATCCAGGCCGCCATCAAGCTTGTCTTTTAGGTCCGGGGGACCCATTTCGGGGCCTGGGGATGACTTTGGTGGTTTTTGCGACCTTCTACCTGCCCATAGCATCAAACCCGAGGTGTTAAAATAGCTAGTTGGCCTCCGTCCCGCGGAGGCGTTTCTACGGATCGCTAGGCCCAGCAACGCCGGCTCGATGGAGCGTTCGCGGACAGCGCAACGTGACAACGAGGAGAAAGAACATGGCAGGCAATGGAATTGTCGAAGTTACGGACGCGAATTTCGACCAGGACGTTTTGAAATCCGATCAGCCCGTGCTGGTCGACTTCTGGGCAACATGGTGCGGCCCCTGCCGCGCCCTCGCTCCCATCGTGGACGAGCTTGCCAAGGACTATCAGGGCAAGATCAAAGTCGGCAAAATGGACGTCGATTCTAACAGCGCCACGCCCATGCGCTACAAAGTTACTGGCATCCCTACGCTGCTGGTTTTTAAGGGCGGACAGGTGGTCGAGCAACTGGTCGGCTACAAACCCAAAGACGCCATCGCCCAGGCTCTGGATAAGCACGTCGGGTAAGTCGGCTTTCAGCCGTCAGATCTCAGCTTTCAGCGAAACGCCCGGGGATCGTCCCGGGCGTTATTGCGTCTCGGAACGTGCTGCCATCCCTCAGGGCGAATCCGCCAACGTGTAATCGAATTCGTACGAATGTTTTCCATCCGCGATCTTGATCGTCATCAAGCCCGCCAGCCCATCGAGTTGTCCTGTCCCAGAGTCTGGTACCACGCTGACCGTCATCTGCGGCACGCCCCGCGTCATGGTGCCGCTGTGTTGCAGAACGAAGCTCCCGCTGCGTCCCTTCAGTGTTCCCGTCACTCGCTCCATCGCCACGTAGCCGCCGGAACCCGGCACGCCCGACATGGCCGCCAACATCTGCCCTTTGCTGGTTCCCTCCAGATCGCCATGAAATTGCTTATCGAGAGACATTCTTCCCAAGCCCGCATCGGCCCCGGCATCTGGAGCCTGGGGCGCAACCTTCACCTCAAACGTTCCACTGGCATGGCTCGTCAAAACTTTCTCCTCCCCGAAGTCTGACGTCCGAGGTCCAACGCCGCTCTTCCGGAAGCCGGAAGCCGAAAGCCGCCCCCTAATACTTCCGCAACACCCCAATCACTCGCCCCTGCACTTCCACCGATGCCGCCGGCACGATGATCGGCTTCATGGTCACATTCGAAGGCTG
Organism: uncultured Acidobacteriaceae bacterium; assembly: GCA_963719575.1. Lineage (GTDB taxonomy): Bacteria > Acidobacteriota > Terriglobia > Terriglobales > Acidobacteriaceae > Sulfotelmatobacter. Next base: position 186,855 of record CAVRCN010000006.1, on the reverse strand, counting down.
CAGCCGGATGTTCTCGCCCTCGCGGTAAAAGCGCTTCAGCGTAGCGTCGCTCGTATCCACCAGCGCAACCACGATGTCGCCGTTATGCGCGGTCTTCGCCTTTTCCACCAGCACATAATCGCCGTCGAGAATGTGTTCGTCCTGCATGGATTCCCCGCGCACCTCGAGCACGAACACATCCTTCGAGCGCACAAAATCGGCCAGCGAAATCGTCTCCGGATTCTCCACCGCCTCAATCGGCTGGCCCGCGGCGATGCGCCCCAGCAGCGGCAGCACCAGCCCGGTATTCACGCTCATGGCTTGCTTCAGCCGTCCCTTGGGCGGAAGCAGGTCAATCGAGCGGCTGCGGTTGTAGTCGCGCGTGAGCAAGCCCTTCTTCTCCAGATTCGAAATGTGCTTGTGCACCGTGGCCAGAGAATTCAGGTCGAGCCCCTTGCCAATCTCCTCAAACGACGGAGAATAGCCATGCTCGGCCACGAATCGCGAAATAAAGTCGTAAACTTCGTGCTGTCTGCGTGTGATCGCCATGCCGCCATTATTGGCGAACAGAAGGCGAAAAAGCAAGCAAGAAGTGCTTCGCCGATGTTTTCCTCTGTGGAACCCTGTGCCCCCCTGTGGTTGAGCTTTGCGGGTTTCCTGAGTGTGCCTTAGCGCCCTTTGTGTTCCATAGCCTTTTGGGGTGCCCCCTGAAACTTTTCCTCGCCCCGCAACTCCAATCGAGCAGCACTCTTCATTCGTACCTGGAACGGGGACAACAATATGTCGAGCCCATCGCTCAAATCGGTTCTGCTTTCCCTGGGACTGCTCCTCGGCGCGACCGCCTGCAACGCCAAAGCCGGCGCTGCCGCCGCCGTTCCCGCGCCCGCACAAGACGCCAAGCTGGCCACGGCCTCGGGCCAGCAGACCGCGGTTGTGGCTGGCGGTTGTTTCTGGGGCGTCCAGGCAGTTTTTCAGCATGTAAAAGGCGTCGTCAGCGCCACTTCCGGCTACTCCGGAGGGTCAGTCAAGAATCCAGAATATGAAGTCGTCAGCACGGGCGAGACCGGCCACGCCGAATCCGTTCAGATCGTCTACGACCCTTCGCAGATTACTTACGGTGAGTTGCTGCAGGTTTTCTTTTCGGTCGCGCACGATCCCACAGAACTCAACCGCCAGGGCCCCGATGAAGGCACGCAATATCGCTCGGCGATTTTCTATAACAGCGATGAACAGAAGCACATCGCCGAGGCCTACATCGCACAGCTCGACAACGCCCGAGTTTTCTCGCGCAAAATTGTCACGCAAGTAGTGCCGCTGCAAGCCTTCTACAAAGCCGAAGCCTATCACCAGAATTACGCGGCCCTGCATCCCAATCAGCCCTACATCGTGTTCAACGACGCGCCGAAAGTAGAGCATCTGCGCCAGGAGTTTCCCGGCCTCTACACAGGAAAGTAGAGTTTTTTCTTCGCGAACTTTGCGGCCTTACTTTGCGAACTTCGCGGTTAAAAGCTTTAGATCTTCTTCGAATTCCTGAGGAGTAAGAAAAAATGTTCGATTCCGAACCGGAAGCCAAAGGCGCAGTCCGCTCGCGCCGCATGTTCCTCGCCAGCGCCGCCGCAACCCTGGGAGGCCTGGCGTTGTGGTCGTGGAAGAAATCCCGCACGGTGGAAGTCGCAGCGGCAACGGGCGCTCCGCAAGAGGTCCCGATTGTTCTGTTCTCCGATTCCGGCGAGCGCCTGAAGACGGTGCGCGTCGCCAAAGTAGTGAAGACCGAAGCCGAGTGGCGCAAGCAGCTTTCCTCGAACGCGTTCGACATCACGCGCCGCGCCGACACGGAAATGGCCTATTCCGGCAAATACTGGGACCTGCACGACAAGGGAATCTTCCGCTGCATCTGCTGCGATAACGCGCTGTTCAGTTCGGATACGAAGTTCGACTCCGGCACCGGATGGCCCAGTTTCTGGGCTCCGCTCGCCGCCGAGAACGTAACTGAGATCCGCGACACTGCTTTCGGAATGGTGCGCACCGCCGTTTCGTGCACTCAATGTGACGCTCACCTCGGCCACGTCTTCGACGACGGCCCCGAGCCCACGCACCTTCGCTACTGCATGAACTCGGCCTCGCTGCGCTTCGTACCGAAATCGTAGCGCCGCCACCCGAAGCGTCCGCCTTACGCGATCAGACGCTCAACGAAACGCCGCCTGATTGTGACATCACATCTGGAGTCGACAGCATCCCGTTGCTCAGTGACAGGGGCAGGCCCTGCAGCACCGAGTTATAGGCCTGCTGCGCCGCCGACAGGTTGTTGGACTGGAGCGCTTGCCCCAATTGCTCCAAGCTCGTGTCCGATCCCGGCGAGGTAGGGTCTTCCGGCCCCCCCGGGTCAATATGATGGGGCCCATGTCCCCAACGCGCATGGGGCTCCTGCACCGCGATAGGTGCGCCTCCCACTGGCTTTGGCGCGGTGGCCGCCAGGTCGCCGGTCTGCAAGTCGGTCTGCAGCTGGTTTAAGGCCTGCGTTACCGGATCGTTAGCGGTGGTGGAAGTCCCCGCAGAGGATGCCACCTGCTGCAGGCCGGCAAAGTCGCTTTGCGCTCCTGAGAGATTGCCTGATTGCAAGTCCTGACCTAACTGCTGGAATTGCTCGCGCAACTGGCTTAGTTTGCTAGTGTTTGCAGACGAATTCACACTAAAACCCGAAATCGGGCTGCTGGCGACGCTGGCGATGGACATTTGAAATCTCCTCCCGTTTCTAATGCTGTCGTCGGATCATCCGCGCGCAGGCCACTGTGGTGTGCTGCGGCCACAACGTGCGATGGATCTGTAGGACGGGATGAAGTAGGCACGTACCCGGCCAAATAATTAGGAATGTCCAGACTCCTGGAACGTTGATATGAATGGAGTTAGGACAAAGGCGCGCAAAACGGAGAGTGAATAGTGAGCGCGGACAGCAGAACCTGCCGAGCGACCAGAGGCAGAACTTGCCGTGAGTCGTCGCCGTCGCCCTGGCTGCCGAGGATCAGGCGCCGGTTACGAAGAATTTCTCGTCAGCCTTGTGATCGGGCTTATGGTCTTTGTTGCTGGCGGCATCGCCGGCCACGTCTTGCACGAAATCACGGCGGCGTTCGCCTCCTTTGTGCGTCAGCACGCGCACGCGGCGCGCTGGAATGTTGCTGGGTTCGAGGGCGACGATGCGGCCGTCGCGAACCTGGATCTGCGAGCGGAACCAATCGGTGCGGTACATGCGTCCGGAAGCGTAGAAAGTCATGGAGGCGGCGATGGGCCCCTCGAATTCGTCTCCCGTGCAGGCCAGGATGCGCTTGCCCATTTCCTGTGTCCAGGTCATGCCGCCGACCAGCGGATCATTGAGGCGGCAGCGCTCAAAAGGCACGGCATGGGACAACTTGCGCAGCTGGACGAGTTGCAGCAGCACCGAAGTCTTGGCCAGGTTGGTGACGATGATTTTGGCTTCGCTCGCAGAAACGCGCTCCAGCTTAAGGTGCAGTTCCGGTGACCATTCGCGCTCGAACTCTTCCCGCGCCAGCTGTAGGCCTTTGTCCGTGGCTTCCACGTAGCGCAGCGTCGCCCGGGCCAACACGATGCTGAAGAAGGTGGTCACGATCGTGGCAATGATGGGAATGTAGTTGAGCAGCGTGGAGAACGGAACGCGTATCGAGTTGACTAATTGCGGGTTCATAAAAAGCGCTCAGCTCCTCACCGCCCTGTGACGGTTTGACGATCCGGGGAGAGCGCCGCAAGCTGGTTTGTCGAGTAAAGTCACGGGTTGCGTGCGGGCGCCAAGATTCCAAAATTCTAATGAAGGGATGGTGAGCGCTCCAGATGCGCATGGTGCCGATGTCCGGGGCGGGCAGGGGCTGGGACTTTAGTAACCGCGCATGTAGGACGGGCACTCTTGCGATGTCATCCCGAACCGGGCCGAAGGCCCGGTGAGGGACCTTACGATGCGCCGTAAGTGGCATAAACGCGGGTGGGTACCGTCACGGTGCGTGCCGTCGTAGTGCGTGCGTCGGCGGCAGTCCCGTTTACAGCAGGGCGCCGCAGCGAGACGTAAGGTCCCTCACCGGGCCTTCGGCCCGGTTCGGGATGACATCGCAAGGGTGTCCGCCCACACAGGACAAGATCAAAGGCTCGCGGGAGATTTGTCTGGGCTATTCCAAAACGCTGTCGTCCAGCTTCTTGCGGCCCCAGTCGGCGGCGGCCTGCACGAAAGCCAGAACCACCGGATGCGGCTTTTTCTCGGTGGACGACAACTGCGGCTGGAAGAGCATCGCCACAAAAAAGCGGTGCGTGGGCGATTCGATGGCGCGGATTTCGCCTTGCGGGCCGCGCGCGACCACGGGGAATCCAGCTTCCATGGCGCACCATTCAAATTCCGGATTCACTTCAAAGTTGCAGAAAAACTCCTCGGTCGCGGTTTCCTTATCCTTGCCATAAAACGATTGCAGATAGGACCCGGGACGAAGGCGAATCTCGGGAATCGCGCCAGAAAGCTTGGGCGCGTCGCCCTTTCGATTGGGCACGGCGCAAGCGACGGGATAAATGACGATGTTTTTCGACCCGGAATTGTTCTCGGCGGAGTCGGCGTCTTTGATGCCGTGAACATTGCGGGCGAATTCCAGGAAAGCGTATTGAAACCCGCCGCAAGTGCCCAGAAACGGCCAGTCGCGGCGGCGCGCGAATTCGATTCCCTTGAGCATGCCGTCGAAGCTCTTATAGGGGCTGCCCGGCGAAGCCCAAAGACCGTCGAAGCTTTCGAGAATTTTTTCGGCTCCGGGCGCGACCAGCGAGGGCGTAGGAATCCACTCCGTTTCGACCGTGATGCCCAGTTTGCGCGCGGCATGCTGGATCGAATTCGTGGTCGCCGGATGCGAGCGAAATTCAGAGTTGAAGTCGCCCAGAATCCCAATGCGGGTGGCATCGCTCACTTGAGCATTGTACTAGAGCGCTTTGCGGACTCGTGCGCGATCAAGCAGGTGTGGTTAGAAGAATGGTGCGGTAAGGAAGGCACAGCAGGGATGTGTGACAGGGATGTGTGATGAAGACACCGAAGTGACAAGCGGCCACGATCGTGATCACTACAGCCAGTTGAAGATGTTGAGCAGCCCATAGAGACTGAGCAGCGCCAGTGCCGGTCCGCCCCAGATCATCAGCGTGCATTGCCAGCCGAGCGAGCGGGCAACCTCCCGCTGGCCGCGCCAGGAGATGAGGAAGGTTTTGTTGTTCTGCCCTTTCATCAGGACCACCGGCGGGTGAGGGTCGAAGGCGTCGGCTTGCCCCGGGATTGGGTTTGCAATGCCCGTGTTTGAAGGATTCGCTGAAACAGCGGACAAATTCGTGCGAGCGGCCGCTACTAGCTTGGGAGCGGTGAACGTTGGGTCCGGGCTCATCTTGACCGCGGTGCCTCCCAGTCCCGCGGCCGACCATGCGACAGGATTCGAAATGCCGGCCCGTCGCAAGGCATCGGCAACTTTTTGCTGCTGCGCGCTGTCTGCGACTCCAGGCGGTGCAGCACCCGGCGACAGCCGTGTTCCGGGCTGGTTGCGAGCGATCGGTTGACTGGCGAGAGTGTGCGCAGCGAACGTGTTCAAGTCGTTGTCAAATGAATTAGAATACCCGGCGCCAGAAAAACTCGCGCCGGAAGAAAATGAGAGGGAGCCGCCGACCGAAAGTCTCGGGATCGGAAGTGCGGACGACAAAGAAAATCTCTGTGCGGAAACCTGATTGAGCGCATCGGGATCGGGTACCGCATCGGCCTTGACCTGAATTCCCGGATTGTCTCCCAGCGTCCCCAGAATAAACAGCGCGTTCTTGGGCTTGATGCAGCATTCCTCAATCTTGATCTTGTTGCTGGTGGCCACGCCGTGGCGAGCCAGAAAGCTGTCCACGCTCGTGGGAGTTTCGTTTCTGGAGAAGAACGAGGTGTTGAACTCCTCCTGGAAATCGCGATGCAAGTCAAGTTCGGCGCCGCGCGGATCGACCAGCACGCGGCCAGTATTGTCGTCGAGGAAAAACGGCAAATGCATGCACTCGCCCGCCACCTTCACCCATTGATCGTTTTTGCCCTGGCGTTTCCACTCCCAGGCGACCGTGCGGTAGTAGTAGCAAGCCCGCCCCGTGACGGGCGCCATCATGGTGTAAGGCCCCACCGCCAGGCCGCTGACTTCCACCATTCCCATCGCCGCGCTGCGAATTTTCGAGAACGGAGTATCGAGGATCAAGTGCCGGCGCTGCAGCAAGTAGAAACCGCGAAAGAACAAATAGATGCCGCCGGCGAATCCAAGTATGCAATAAACGACAAAACCTCCGGCCTTTGGCGCACCCGACAATATGAGCGAAAGCATCACAGATGAAGTCTCGAAGCGAGGCTCGATACACCGACCCTTAGGTCAGCGTAAGGGATAGGAAACTGCAACCGCAGCACAAAAAGGCAGACTTGCCTTACGTTAGTAATTCCGCGGCATTCCTTGTCAGCCGGGCGCTGGAGCTGAACCATCGTTAGAACTTAACCTGTAACTTAAACCTAGAACTTAACCATGATGTCGATATCGATTAAATTCTCGTCCTTGCGCAGGTCGGGAAACCATACGCTGCTGCCTTGCGCTCCGCAAGCCGCTTGTGCGCCGCTGAGCGTCAAAGCTCCCGAGGTATTCCCGTCGTTGCAAGCGAAGAACTGGGGCGATCCATTGTTGGTATAGGGCACTCCATCCGAACCCGGCGGCGTCACTCCCCCACGACCCGACCAATAGGGCACACTCGCGTGCCGGTAGTCGTACTCCCAGCGAAAAGTGAGCCACTGCCGCGGCATGTAGTCGTAGGTAAGCGACATATCCCAGGCCTTGAACTGGTCCCCAGGATTCCCCGTGAAGTAAGGCGCGTTAATCGCCGCCGAGGACGCAGTTTCGCCATTAATCGGCGGCAGCAGCACCAGATAGCGCCCCGGATTGTTAATCTGCCCCCCACCGATGGTCAAGCCATATTTATCTTTCTTGAACCAGGTGCGGTTGTAAAGCATGTAGCCAATGAAACTCTGCTTGGGATCGACTCCCCCCTGCGGAAAATTGGCGCTCGGTTGCGCCAGCGGATCTCTCTTGTTCCCGTGGCAGCTAACGCCTGCTAATGTGGCTGTGCTGGGGCCGAATTCACAACCCAGATCGCCGGTGAAGGTGAAGGCCATCTTGTCGAGGAACTGTCCCGGTTTGTCGTAATACTTGATCTCGACGCTGTTGTCGGTATGCATGCGGCCGCGATTCGGGATGTAGAGATCGTCGTGGCCCAGGCCGTAGTTGTTGGAGAGGATGTTTATCCACGGTCGCGGAGTCCACTTGATCTGACCACCAAGTCCTTTGCGCGAATTGGACGAGCCGTAGGATTGCCATCCATTGATGAACCAGGGCTCAATCTTCAAATGCGCGGTCGGGAAGATCTGCACGCGCAGGCCCTCGAAAAACCACGGCGTGTTGGATGAAACGTAGGAGGGCTGGTAGGCCCAGTTATCAAAATTGTAATAACTGAAGAGGCCAACGTAAGACATGAAAATTCCCGCGTCAATGTTGATCCCATTCATCGCATTGAGGTGATAACCGCCATAAGCCTCCGAGAGGTAGCGGTCCGCATCGCCGATATTCCACTGTCCCTTGGAATAGCTGGGGTCGTTGCGGATCGTCGCCGTGGAATACATGCCGAACTGGGTCATGAACCGCGCGCGAACGTTGTCGAGATGAAAGTCGCCGCCGAGTCCGAGTTGCTCCAGCTGAATTTCATTCGAGCGGAACAGTTCGCTCGACCCGCCGATCGAGTCGTCGATGGGCTTGTTGAAGTCGTAACTGTAGGTAACGTCGGCCCGGATTTCCGGAGTGAAGAATTTGGAATCGAATGCGGTGTCTTTGTTGCGCGGGTTGCCATTCAGCCACGTCCAATCCCAATCGGAGAAAGGCTCAATCTTCGCTTTCTTCTCGGGCTTGGCGGCGGAGTCGGTAGAGGCTTGCGTCACTGCTGTCTCAACCGGTGCCGCAACCCGCAACGTTTCCGCTGCTTTTACTGGAGCGCTGGTTGCAAGCGCGGCCGGCTGTGCTGGCAGCGAACGGCTCTTAAGTTCCGCCAGCTGCGCGCTGATCTCTTCCATGCGCACTTTCATTGCGGCAAGCTCTTTCTCGAGCGCCAGCGTCACCGCCGGGTCCGGGGTTGCCGCCGCCGGGGCGACCACACCCGGCCCGACTGAGGCTGCGCCGACCGAAGCTGGCGTGGAGACACCGGCCGCACTCTTCGCCGCAATCGCGTCCGTTGCGCCCGACACCGGATCGTGCAGAACAGCCACTTTTGCCGGAGCATCCGCTTGATTCGATGTCTGGGCGAAACCGGCCGGGGCTTGACTCAGCGCAAAGCTCAACATAAGCATAGTGGGGAGGGCTGAGATCGCCGAGACTTTGTGCGATAGAGCTTGCGCGATTTTCAAGGCTGAAATCCTTTCCGGTCCGAGCCCGGTTCTGATCACGGCAGGGACGGTCATAATCCTCTGGAGCGGCCAATCGGCCGTCGCCATGCCCGTGCTGGCTCACTCCTATTACCTGCGAAAGCTCATAAAAATCGCGTAAAAGGTTCATAAAGACCGCGTAAATAGGTGGCAAACGGATTACCCGCGGAAGGCCGCGCCGCCAACGAGTTTCCCGGTCTTTTGGCAGTGTCTGGCGAATCCGAATCCGCGAAGCGTGGATATCCCGGTAAGAAAGTCTTAGAAGATCCCGATGGCATGCGCGATTCGATGGAAGGAGCGATCGGAAACGGATCTGTGAAAGGAGACTGAAGAACGGAGACACGACAAACGGCTAGAAGCTGCTTCCCCTAGCCGCCGGCCTTCAGTTCGGTGAGCACCTGCTTGGCGATTTCCTTCAGCGTCTCGAAAACGCCAATGCCCTGAAAGGCCACTGCTTCCACTACCGCTTCGTTCTTCTTGCGCAGTTCGGTACACAGCAAGTCCACGGGCAGAATGTTCGGCAGGTCACGCTTGTTCAGCTGCAGCACGTAAGGAATTTTGTTGAAGTCGTAGCCGTGTTCCTTCAAGTTCGACATCAGGTTGTCGAGCGCTTCGACGTTGGCGTCCATGCGCTGTTCCTGCGAGTCGGCGACGAAGACAATGCCATCCACGCCGCGGAGAATCAGCTTGCGGCTGGCATCATAAAACACCTGCCCCGGGACGGTGTAGAGGTGGATGCGGGTCTTGAATCCCCGCACATTTCCCAGGTCGAGCGGCAGAAAATCGAAGAACAACGTACGCTCGGTTTCGGTGGCGAGCGAGATCATCTTGCCCTTCTGCTGATCCGCGGTCTTCTGGTAAATCACCTGCAAATTCGTGGTCTTACCGCCCAAACCGGCGCCGTAATAGACGATCTTGCAGTTGATCTCGCGGGCTGCGAAGTTGATGAAACTCAAAGGCTTCCTCGAATAAACGCGCGGCGGCACACTGCTGCAACCGCTTCCGCGCACAATTGTCCCTGCGGGGGCCTGCAGGTTTTATATCACACGCCCTCTATCACTTGCAGGTTACTCCTGTGACCCCAGGTAGCCCATTGGTGGTATTTGGGCCGAGGCTCTACAATGGGAATGATGCCTAACCATTCAAAATCTTCTCCCCAACCGCGGATGCTCGCCGCCATCTTAGCTGGCAGTGTTCTCGCTTTCTTCCCACAAACTAAGGCTTTCGCACAAACCTCAACGCCATCCCAACCGAGCCATCCGGCCACCAGTTCGGCCCCGGCAAAACCGGCTTCCGCCACAACTCCCAAAAAGGGAACCGCCGCCCATAAGTCAGCAACTGCCGCCGCGCCGCTTGTGCTCAAGACCGCCAAGCAGAAGCGCAGCTACGCCATCGGCGCCGACATCGGGAAAAAAGTGGGCGGCCAGCTCAAGGCCCAGTCCGTGGAGCTTGATCCCGCGATGGTCGCCCGCGGCATGCGGGACGCTCTCTCCGGCGCCAAGCCCGCCATGACTGACGAGGAAATTCGCGCCACCCTCACCGAACTGCGCGCTCAGCTGCAACAAAAACAAGCTGCCGTCGCTCAAGAGGCCAGCGCGAAGAACAAGCAGGAAGGTGAAGCCTTCCTGGCAGCCAACAAGGGCAAGGAGGGCGTCGTCACGCTTCCCAGCGGGCTGCAATACAAAATCCTGAAGGAAGGCGACGGCAAGAAGCCCCAGGCTACCGATACCGTGCAGTGCAACTACCGCGGCACGCTCATTGACGGCACCGAGTTCGATAGCTCCGCCAAGCACGGCGGCGTTCCTGCCACGTTTCCCGTCAATGGCGTGATCAAGGGCTGGACCGAGGCATTGCAGTTGATGCCGGTGGGATCGAAATGGCAACTCTTCATCCCTTCCGATTTGGCCTACGGTGACCGCGGAGCTGGCGGCAGTATTGGACCAGGCGCGACCTTGATCTTCGAGGTGGAGCTGGTGTCGATTCAGGATAAGGCGCAAGACAAGCCGGAGGTTAAGCAGTAGTTAAGCGGCAGGTTAGGAGAGTCGCGCCGCCGGCCCGGCGGCGCGACTCCGCCCTCTATTGGTACCGCGGCTGGGCCGCCGGGCAAACTCGGTCTCTCGCGTAGATCTTCAGTCCCGGATGATCGATCCTGACCTCCAGGTCGTTGCACTTTTCGCTGACCGTCGCCCGCGTCAAATAGCCCAGCGTGTACTGGTTGCGCACGTCGGACGTGATATCCGCGTACGCATCCTCAATAGTGCTGCGCGAAAACCCGGTATAAATATCTCCGCCTCCGGTCAGCTTCGTGTACTTGGGCAAAATGTCGCTGTAGCCTTGCAGCGGAAGATGGAACTTCTCGAGCTTGTCGTAGCCGGGGATGGCCGAGCCTTCCACAACCGCCGCCTTCACCTGGATGCCCTGGGCGAGCAGCACCCGCAGCACGCCTCGGAAGCTGGCCTGGCTTCCCATTTCGCGTCCGTCGCTGATCACGAAGATCACCTTGCGGCGGGTGCGGTCGCGCTTGCTCAAGTCGAGCGCCGCGCGCAGAATGGCGTCATTCAGAACGTGCGCTTCCCGCGGAGGCGTATTCACCGGCACGGACGGACTTCCGACCGGAATTCCGTTCACGATCGGCCCCGAAGCCATCGGCCCGCTCAGCACTGCGACTCCGTTCTCGTGCCCGGTTTCCGTTTTCATCTGGTTCAGCACCGATGTCAGCTTTTGCGCGGCCTCGTAGCCGCTGACCTGGCTTACGGTACTGCTATAGGTATAGATCGCCACTTCGTCGTAGGCACTGAAAGCCTCTATCAGCGCGGCAAACGTCTGATTGATCTTCTGGACCGCGACGTCTGGCATTCCAAGATCGAGCACGACGGCCACGGACAGTTCGAACGGGTCGGTTGTAAAGTATGACAGTTGCTGTGGCTTGCCATTCTCCAGCACCGTAAAGTCCTTGGGGCGCAGTCCGTCCACGCGCCGCCCTTCCTTGTCTTTGACCATTACCGGGATCTGCACGGAGTTCACGTGAACCATGAACTTGAGCAGATCTTCCTTGGAACCCGGCGGGCGTTTGACCACCCCCAAGGGACTGCCCGGGGGCAGAGTTTCGACCGGCGGCATGTGCGGAGGGGGCTGGGTTTCTGCGCCAGCCTGGCCGAAATCGTCCGGTTTGTGAGCCTGCGCGGGCGCCTTGCCGCTGGCTTTGTCGGCGTCCGGCGGGTTCACCGGCGGCTTATCCAGTCGCTCCGGCGGTGTTGGCGTGGGGGGCTGCACCGCGGACGGGGCATCCGGAATGTCCTGCGACTGCGCGGGCTTCTGCGCGTCCGCCGGCGCCGATTGGCTGCCGGACTGAGCCCGCGCCGGCACCGCGAGAACCTGAGCCCCGGGCAAGGCCAGAGCCATTCCAGCCAGACCTGCAAGCACGAGCCTCCACCAACCCCTGTTTTCTCTCAACTTCTCGCTGACAGACTCCATTTGACCTCTCGCCTGGACGCCTCGCTTAGTCCCGAACGTCCGGACCAGCAATTCCGCAACATCTAGGATGCCCATGCCGGCCAATTTGGTGCATCTAACTAGATTAGAGCCTACAAAATCAGACCCTACAACATTCCACCTTACAAGATTAGACTATCTGAGGAACTGCTGCATGCCATCTGACCGTGCCCAATCTGATCGTGCCCAATTTGACTGCGCCCAATTTGACCGTGCCCTAAAGGTATCGCAAAGAGAACCTCGAATGCTCAAGATTCCAGCAGTACGCCTCCAGACCGCGGTTACCGCCTTGGCCTGCCTATGCCTGATGCTCGCGCCGTGCTTCGCCCAGCAGGCCTCGGCGCCTCCCAAGCCAGACCACGGGGGCCAGGCAGCCTCGGGCCAGTCTGGCGCTGCTCAAAGCGGCGCTGCTCAGAGTGCTGACGACCAGAAGCCCCAGGAGACGTTGAAGGTCAACGTCAACGTGGTTCAGCTCTTCTTCAACGTCAAGGACAAGAAGGGAACGCTCATTCCCAACCTGAACAAAGACGATTTCTCTATTGCCGAAGACGGCAAGCCGCAAACCGTTAAGTATTTCACCGCGGAATCGAATCTGCCGCTCACGCTGGGAATTCTCATCGACTCCAGCGGCAGCCAGCAGCGCGTCCTCGACATGGAGAAAGAAGTCGGCGGAGCATTCCTGAAACAGATTCTGCGCAACAACGATGAGGCCTTCGTCATCGGCTTCGATGTGGATGTGGATCTGTTGCAGGATTTCACCAACGATGTCCACCGCCTGCAAGCGGCCCTCAACAAAACCAAAATCAACATCGGCGGAGGAAATCTTGGACCTCCCGGGATCGGCGGCGGTCCCATTCCGACCAGCAACCCGCGGGGCACGCTGCTCTATGACGCGGTCTACCTTTCCGGTCACGATATGCTGGCCAAAGAGACTGGGCGCAAGGCGATGATCCTGCTCACCGATGGCGAAGATCAAGGCAGCCAGCTCACCATTAAGGGGGCCATTGAAGCCGCGCAGAAAGCGGATGCCATTGTCTACGTGCTACTCTGCGCCGACCGCGGGTTCTACGGCATGGCTGGCATGGGTTACAGCGGCGAAGGCGAAATGAAAAAGCTCACCGAGCAAACCGGGGGCCGGCTGATCAACGTCGGCAACAACTTCCAAAAGCTGAGGGACGCCTTCGACCAGATCGCTGCCGAACTGCGCAGCCAGTACAACATCGGCTACACTCCCGACAACACCAAGCTTGACGGCAGCTACCGCAAGATCGAGATCAAGAGCAAACAAAACTACAAGATTCAGGCGCGCGCAGGATACTACGCCGGCCACACGCAGGACTAGTTCGTGCTCCGTGTGGCTTCGTGACCTTCGTGGCGAATTGCTCTTTGTCCGTTTTACTCTAGGCGTTCTTACGCCACGGCTTCATCCCATCGCACGGTTCTTTTTTCCAGGCTGCTCTTGTGCGCCAGCAGCACGGCGCGCATCGCCTGCAGCGACTGCTGCGGCGTTACTTCCAGCGGGACGCCTTTCTCGATCGCGTCGCGCACGTTCGCGTAGAAGTTGCGATAGTCGCCGCGCTCGGTCGGCACGCGCCGGCTGGGCGCTCCAACCACGCTGAGAGTCCCCCAGAGTTCTGTCGGGTCAACGCCCCAGTCGGGACCCCAGTCCTTGCCCTTGGGAAATTTTCCCAGGCGTAACGGCTCCTCCTGCGGGTCCATGCCATATTTCACGAACGTTCCCTTGGTTCCATGAAGCAGGTAGTGCGCGGTGGGAGCGAATGCCAGAATGCGCCCGCGCAGCAGCGCCCGCGTCCGCGGATATTCCAGGAGCACGTCAAACGCATCGTCCACTACCGAAGTGGGCCGCTGGCGAATCGCCCAGCCCGTCACTGCCTGCGGTTCTCCGAATAAGATCAGCGCCTGATCGATCAAGTGCGGGCCCAGATCGAACAGAACGCCGGCGCCCGGCTGGTCGGCGCGTTCGCGCCACGCACCGGGCTTGGACTCGAGACGAAACCGGTCAAAGCGCGACTCGAACTCCACCACCTCACCCAGCGCGCCCGACGCGACGAGTTTCTGCACCGTATGAAAATCTCCGTCATACCTGCGGTCGTGATAAACGGTAATCAGACGCCCGCGCTCCGCAGCCAACCGCACCAGTTCCTCGGACTCTTTCATCGTGGGCGCGAAAGGCTTGTCGACGACGACGTCGCGCCCCGCCAGCAGACAGGCCTTCGCCAGATCGAAATGCGAATCGTTAGGAGTCGCCACTACCACCAGGCGGATGCTCTCGTCGGAAAGTAGTTCGTCCAGCGTTCGCGCCACCCGGGCCTGCGGATACTGTTCGCGCGCCAGTGATCCGCGGCGCTCAAGAATGCAAGCCAGCTCCATGCCCGCTACACCCTCAATCACCGGCGCATGGAATGCCTGCCCTGCCAATCCGAAGCCGATTAATCCCACTCGTACCATGATCTTTCCTTTATCGCTGTCCGATTTTGTAACCGTCCGGCGCAAACATCTTAAGACTCAGCGGGGAATTCTAAGCCATGAAGCCGGATTTGACGATTTGGACCGAGAGATTGTGCAGCTTCTGGTGTCGAGTAGTCGAAAGATTCGCGCTAGTCGTTCTTCACGCCCAGCCGCTTCGCCATCTCCTCGTAGAGAAAGCCTTTTCCCGCGCGGTAAGGCTGCACCCACTCACCGTCAATCACAAACTGCGGGATGGCTTGTTTGCCGGTGCGTTTCACGATTTCCTCGATCGCGCCCGGCGTGGTGGCAACGTCAATCTCTTTGTACGGAATGTTGTGCTTAGCCAGAAAGCGCTTAGCTTCGCGGCAATCTGGACACGTGGCAGAGGAGTAAACGGTGAGTTCCATAATTTTTCAAAGCGGCTTGTAGTCTGTGGAGACGAGGCGCAGCTTGCTACGTCTTGCATCTGCAACTCCAATCTTATACCCGCTCCAGTTGCGGCAGCGTGCGCTCGTTGACCACATTCCCGGTATTCAGCGTGGAGGCCGGCTCGAACAGCAGAATCCAGCACTCCTCCGGCGCGACGGGGCGATGCTCCACTCCGCGCGGCACCACGATGAATTCGCCTTCTTCAATCCATTCGTGCCGTTCGCGCAAATCGGCGTCGCGAAACTCCATCCGAAAGCGGCCCTTCACCACGAGAAACAATTCGTCTTCGTGCTCATGATGATGAAATACGAATTCACCCTTGAGCTTATCGAATTTCACGTGCTGCCCGTTGAGTTCGGCGGCGATGTAGGGCTTCCAATATTCGGAAATCCTGGCGAATTTTTCGGCGATGTTGATTTTATTCATCATCACTCCAAACGTTTACTTATTTATCGCTCACGAATTCGTTTCAAAGCCGACATTATTTCCGGAACGGCCTGGATCAAATCTGGCCGAAACCGCCATCCACATTCAGGTCGACTCCAGTGATGTAGGAAGCTTCGCTGCTGGCCAGGAAGAGAACTGCGTGCCCCACTTCCTCCGGCGTGCCGAGTCGTTTCATGGGAACCCGGCCCTTGACTGCGTCCTCAAACGCGTCGACGCCCGCTTGCGGCATTCCCGACTTTCCAAGAATCGGAGTGTAGATCGGTCCCGGGCTGACCACGTTGACACGAATATTTCGATCCACCAGTTCAGCCGCCCACGTGCGGGCAAGAGAACGCACGGCCGCTTTGGTGGCCGCATAGACGCTGGTGCCGGGAGCGCCTTTTGCCGCGACCACCGAGGCATTCAACACGATGCCGGCATTGTCGTTGAGCAGGGGAAGCGCCTTCTGCAGCGTGAAATATAAGCCCTTCACATTGATGTCGAACTGTTCGTCGAACATCTGCTCGCTGCTGTCTGCCGCAGGCGCAAACTTGGCGATGCCTGCGTTGGCGAACAGCGCGTCGATCTTGCCGAATTTCGCGGCGACCTGGGCGAAGAACTTATCGATGTCCGTCAATTTAGAAACATCCGCCTTCACCGCCAATGTATTGCCGCCAATAGCTTTAACGGCCTCATCGAGCGTTTTCTGGTCGCGTCCGGAGATGGCAACTTTCGCGCCTTCCTGATGGAACATTTTCGCGGTGGCCAAACCGATGCCGCTGTTGCCGCCCGTAACCACAACCGACTTCCCTTCGAACCTGTTTTTCATGGAATTTCTCCAAAGATGTCAGATGAAAGATGACTTAGGAAAGACGAATCGCGCTCGACCTGGAACGACCGAGAACAACCGTCCGCTTCGCCTGTCTTGAGCATTGGATGGTCATGAAGGTGTTCAGGGTTCAAGCGGCAAAACAAAAGCCGCCAGCTTGCGCTGACGGCCTTTTCTGAGAACTGAGAACTGAGAACTAATTCGAGTACAGCAGCACGCCCTCGGCCTTTTCCGCGTCCACCGGGCGGTAGAACAGTTTGTTGTCCTCGAGGAAGACCTCAATGAATGCCGGACGCGTCGTGATCGTGCCCTGAATCAGCGCCTCCGACAGCGGGTCTTCAATGTATTTCTGCAACGCGCGCCGCAGCGGCCGCGCGCCGTAACTGCGGTCTGTGAGCGTCTGGTTGAGAATCCATTTCTTGGCCTCATCCGCAACCGAAACTGTGATGGCCTTCTGCGCCAGGTTCTGGTTGAGCTGGTTGACCATGAGTTCCAGAATCTGGATCAGGTCGTTCTCGCCCAGAGCGTTGAACAGAATAATCTCATCCAGCCGGTTCAGGAACTCGGGATTAAACGTGCGCTTGACTTCGCCTTTAACGAGTTCCTCGACCTTGTCCGAGATCATGTCTTCCTTGCTCGACTGGAAGCCCAGGCCCTCGCGCTTCTGCAAGTGCCGCGCGCCGATGTTCGAAGTCATGATGAGAATCACGTTCTTGAAGTCCACCGTGTTTCCCAGGCCGTCGGTCAGTTGACCGTCTTCAAACACCTGCAGCAAAATGTTGAAAACATCAGGATGCGCCTTCTCGATTTCATCGAGCAGCACGACTGAGTAAGGCGCGCGCTTCACGCGCTCCGTCAGCTGTCCGCCTTCTTCATAGCCCACATATCCCGGAGGCGAGCCGATCAGTTTCGAGACCGAGTGCTTCTCCATGAATTCCGACATGTCGAAGCGCACCAGAGCTTTCTCGGTGCCAAACATGAAGTGCGCCAGGGTGCGCGCCACTTCCGTCTTGCCGACACCAGTCGGGCCCAGGAACAAGAACGACCCAATCGGCCGGTTGGGATTCTTTAATCCCGCGCGCGAACGTCGGATCGCTCGAGCCAGCGCGCTGATCGATTTATCCTGCGAAATAATCCGCTTGTGCAGCTCTTCCTCGATGCGCAGCAGCTTCTGCGTTTCTTCTTCCTTGATCGAGGTGACCGGAACGCCCGTCCAGCGCGACACCACGTCTTCGATGTCCTCGCGGTTCACAACTCCGGTCGAAGACTCGTCGAGATGATATTTCTCGCGCAGGGCGCGCAGGTTGTCGCGCTCCTTGCGTTCTTCATCGGAGTAGAAACGGGCCTTCTCGAATTCATGGTTCGCAATGGCATTTTCCATGCGATGCACGATGAACTTGATCCGCTTCTGCACCTCGGTAATTTCCTCGGGCAGGGAAGTCTGCCGCAGCTTTACGCGCGCCCCGGCTTCGTCGACCAGGTCGATCGCCTTGTCCGGCAGGAACCGGTCGGGAATATAGCGGTTCGAGTGCGAGACCGCAAAGTTGATGGCATCGTCGGTGTAGGTGACCGCGTGGAATTTTTCGTAGCGGTCCTTGATGCCGAAGAGAATCTTGATTGCGTCGGCCTCGTTCGGCGGCGGAACCTTCACCGCCTGGAATCGCCGCTCGAGCGAACGGTCTTTCTCGATCGATTTGCGATACTCGCCCGGAGTGGTGGCCCCAATGCACTGAATCTCGCCGCGCGACAGCGCCGGCTTGAGAATGTTGGCCGCGTCCAGCGACCCTTCCGCCGATCCCGCCCCAACGAGCGTATGCAGCTCGTCAATAAAAATGATGGAATTCTGCGACTCCATCAGTTCTTTCATGATGGTCTTCAGCCGCTCTTCAAACTGCCCGCGATATTTCGTTCCCGCCACGATCAGCGAAAGATCAAGCGCAAGAATCCGTTTGTCGGCAAGAAACGATGGAACCTCCCCGTCGGCAATGCGCTGCGCCAGCCCTTCCACGATCGCTGTTTTGCCCACTCCCGGCTCGCCGATCAGCACTGGATTGTTCTTGGTACGGCGGCACAAAATCTGGATCACGCGGTCCACTTCACCGTCCCGCCCCACCAGAGGATCGAGCTGGCTGTCCATGGCCGACTGCGTCAGGTCGCGCGAAAATTCGCTCAGCAAGGAAGACTCGCGTTGCCGTTGCGGCGCTGCCTTTTCCTGGCTGCTCCGCGCCAACTCCTCGCGAATGGTCGAAAGCCGCAACCCGCGCTCGTGCAGAATCTCCGCCGCAAAGCATTTCTCTTCCCGCAGCAGTCCGAGCAGTAAATGCTCCGTTCCAATATGCCGGTGCGAAAGCCGCTCGGCTTCCTCAGCGGCGTAAGCAAGAACCCGCTTGCATTCGTTGCTGAGCGGCAAATCCACCGAAGTGGAAACTTTCTCGCGGATGGTGGTGTGTCCCTCGATCTGCTTGCGGATGGATTCCACCGAGGCATGCGACCGCAGGAACCGGTTCGTCAGGGCTTTGTCTTCGCGCAGGAGCCCCAGAAGCAGGTGCTCAGTCTCGATGTATGGAGACCCGAACTGGCTGGCTTCGTAGCGCGCAAAGAAAATTACGCGCCTGGCTTTCTCCGTATAACGTTCAAACATATCGCCCTTCCCCCCTGACCTTCCCGGTCGAGAACAGCACCCGACCTGCCGCGACCCTGGTTCTACCACTACCCTCGTTCGTTCAGCGTTCTCCCCGGTACTTCTATTATCGTCATTATGCGATCAAAAGACCACTAAACCCAAGTGCCGAATCGTTCTCTCAAATCTTTCATCACGTTACCGAAGAAACCTCTCGGGGCTCCTTTTCGGCCTTTCTCGTGATCCATCTCTTCCCGTCTCACGCCGGCAAAGAGTCCGGCGAAATCTCCTCCACACTACCGCGTCCCAGCCGCAACACGCGATGGCACCTTCGTGCAAACGACAGATTATGTGTAGCGATCAGGGAGGTAAGCTGGTGTTCGCGATGGAGTCGCGCGATCAATGCGAAAACCGATTCCGCCGTCTGAACGTCGAGGTCCCCGGTAGGCTCGTCGGCCAGCAGCAACTTCGGTCCTGTGATGAGCGCCCGGGCCAGAGCCACGCGCTGCTGCTCTCCGCCGGAAAGCTCGCCCGAACGGTGATGTCCGCGCTGTTCCAGTCCCACCTCGCGCAGCCAGCGTGCCGCTTCTGGCTCCGCCTGCTGCCAGGTCTGCCCCCGCAACAGCAGCGGCATGGCAACGTTTTCCGCCGCCGTAAACTCCGGCAGCAGGTAGTGAAACTGCCAGACAAAGCCAGTCTCGCGATTGCGGAATTCCGCGGCTGCGTCCTGGGATAGCGAATTCAATTTCAAGTGGGCGCAGTATACGTCACCCGCCGAAGCCCGATCAAGAGCGCTCAGGATGTGCAACAAGGTACTCTTGCCCGCTCCCGACTCGCCCACAATCGCCAGCATCTCGCCGCGCTTTACCGTGAACGATAGATTTTCAAAGAGCACCAGGTCCGATTCGCCGGACCGGAACACCTTCTTCAGTCCTTCCACCCGCAGCATCGAGTCTGCTTCGGCTGGATGCTCGACCTGTTTACTTAGATGCACTTTGCGTGTCTTTCGTTCCACCCGGCGTTCCAACCGCCATCCTTAACAGTAGTGCGCAGCCGCGGTAGATCGTTTCGGCAGCCCCTGAGCACTCATCCCCGACCCCTGACCCCTGCTACTCATACCGCAACGCCTCCGCCGGCAATATCCGCGATGCCGACCACGAAGGATACAGCGTGGCCACAAACGAAATCCCCACCGCCACCACCGCCACGATCACGCCATCCATCAGGCGCGGCGCAAACGGCACATAATCAATCGAATACACCTCGGGCGACAAAGAAATGACATGGTAATGCCCGCCCGCATACGAAATGGCATACCCAATCACCAGCCCAATCACCGTCCCGATCACGCCAATCAGCATCCCCTGCGCAATGAACACGTTGCGCACCTGCGCCCGCCGCGTCCCCATCGACATCAGCACCGCGATGTCTTTCGTCTTTTCCATGACCATCATAATCAGAGAAATCAAAATGTTCAGCGCCGCCACGAACACGATCAGTCCGATCGTGATGAACGTGACCAGCCGTTCCAGCCGCAGCGCGTGAAACAGCGCCTTGTTCTGCTCCATCCAGTTAGTAGCCATAAAGCCTTTGCCGGCCGCGTCTTCCAGTTCGCTCGCGATCTTGTCGGCTTTATAGATGTCATCCACCTTGAACTCGATCACCGAGATCAGATCGCCCAACCCAAACAACTGCTGCGCGTCCGCCAGCCGCACAAACGCCCAAGACGAATCGTAGTCAAAGAATCCGGAGCTAAAGATTCCCACGACGCGAAAGCGGTTGTATTTCGGCACCATACCAAAGGGCGTAAGCTCCCCCTGCGGGCTGGTCACCAGCACGACCGACCCGACCGTCGCCCCCAGGCTGTCCGCCATGTCCTTCCCCAGAACGATAGGAGGCATCGCCGCCACGCGAGCCTGCACCCCGGCAAGATCGTCCGGAGACTCTTCCGCTTGTGTAGGGCGGACACTCCTGTCCGCCGCCTTTGAAGTTGATTTTGCGCCCGAGCGGTTTTCCATCCCCGAAGATTCGACCTGACTGCTTGGAGGCTGCTCATCCAGTGCCGCCGCCGACCCCTGCTTCACCGAACTCAGCAAATCCCCCACCTGCCGCTCATACTTCGGAATCATCCCCTTAAGCACGGCTCCCCGCGCCCGCGGCCCGGCCGAAATCAGCACCTGCTCAAAAATCGCCGGAGCCGCCGCCACCACGTGCGGCTTTTTCGACAGCCGGTCCATCAATGCCGGCCAATCCTTGATGCCGTCATCCGCAACCCGCAGCAAACTGATGTTCGAAGTCGACCCCAGCAACCGCTGCTGCAAATCCTGACGAAAGCCGTTATTGATCGCCAGCGCCACGACTAGCGAAGCCACGCCCGCGGCCACCCCGACAATCGAAATGCCGGTGATGATGCCAATAAACGCCTGCCGCCGTTTGGCGCGCAAGTAGCGTCTCGCGATGAAAAGTTCAAAGCGCATGGGGAGCTTTCAGCAGCTCTCAGCTTTCAGCCAAATCGGATTATAGATGCGAGCGAGTTTAGATGTTGCGATAACGTGAATGGTAATCGGCGTCTCATCGTAGAGACGTAGCTTGCTACGTCTCTCCCAGCCACATGCTGACGAGTTGTGCCGGCAGAGACGTTGCAAGCAACTTCTCTACGACGGCGCGACAGTCCCGACAGTTCCCGTTTGCCGCGACACGCTCCACGTCCGTAAACTGCTCGAATGTCCGCCTCGGTCTCTCCAACTGCAGAAGTCCCGACCCTCGAAACCGCGCGCCTTAAGCTCCGCGCCCATTGCCTCGATGATTTTCTTCACTCCGCCGCGATGTGGGCCGACCCGCTGGTGACCCAGTACATCGGTGGCAAGCCCCTCACCGAAGAGGAAGCCTGGACGAAGTTTCTGCGTTACGCCGGCCACTGGCATTTGCTGGGCTTTGGCTATTGGGCGGTCGAAGAGAAAGCCACCGGCAATTTCGTCGGAGAGCTCGGATTCGCCGACTACAAGCGCGACCTGCAGCCGTCGCTCAACGGCGTACCCGAGATCGGTTGGGTGCTGGCCTCGCCGGCGCACGGCAAGGGTTACGCCACTGAAGCTGTGCGCGCAGCCGTCGCCTGGGGCGACGCGCACTTCCCATCGCCGCGCACCGCCTGCATCATCGTCCCTGAAAATCGAGCATCCATTCGCGTTGCGGAGAAATGCGGATACCGCGGGCCGCAGGCCGCCACTTATAAAGGGAAGCCCACGCTGCTGTTCGTTCGCGAAATTTGACTCCGCTGTTCGCGCCCACTTAGGCTTCCTGTCGTTAAGCAGATTTAGGTCTTCTGTGGCACATTAGAAGTTCATGCCCGCACCCGACCCCAGAGCCGGACGCGCCGCCTTCACCCATCCCGCGTTTGTCTTGTTCCAGATTGCGCGGTTTCTGATCGTCGTCGCCGTCGAAATGCAGGCGGTGGCCGTGGGATGGCAAGTTTACGAAATCACCAAGCGCCCGCTCGACCTCGGCTACGTCGGCCTCGCCCAGTTTCTCCCGGGAATCCTGCTCTTCCCGGTTTCCGGCCACGCCTCCGACCGCTTCCAGCGCCGCCACGTGCTCTCCACTTGTTATGCAGGATTCGCCGTTTGCTTCGCTCTGCTGCTCGCGCTGTCGCAACGCAGCGCGCATTCCGTGACGTCCATCTATATTGTGCTGATCCTGCTCGGGGTCGTGCGTTCGTTCAACGGCACCGCCAGCCGGTCGATACTTCCGCAACTCGTTCCCGAAGAACATTTTCCCAACGCCGTCGCCTGGAACGCAACCACATTTCAGGCTGCAACCATTCTCGGGCCGTCGTTCGGCGGAATTCTCTACGCGTTGTTCCGCGGCCCGTCGGTCGTGTATGCCGCTGCTACGCTCACCGCCATCGGCGCTCTGATCTCCACTTTCCGAATCAAGCCGGAACTTACAGCCCGCCGCCGGGAGCCAATGACGTTTAGAACTGCGTTCGCGGGATTGCGTTATATCTGGCGCGAGAAGCTTATTCTCGGCGCGATCTCGCTCGATCTTTTCGCCGTGCTGCTCGGCGGAGCGGTTGCTTTGCTGCCTGTCTACGCCCGCGAAATTCTCCACACCGGCCCCTGGGGACTGGGCCTGCTCCGCACCGCGCCCGGAGTGGGCGCTGCCGTGATGGCCGTTGCCCTCGCGCATCGCCCGTTGCGCGGCCGTTCCGGGCCGACGCTGCTGTGGGCGGTCGCCGCTTTCGGCGTCTTCACCATAATCTTCGGAGTCTCGCGCAGTCTGGTGCTCTCGCTGGTCGCGCTATTCTTGCTCGGCGCCAGCGACATGATCAGCGTCATCATCCGCGCCACGCTGGTGCAACTCGGTACGCCCGACGCCATGCGCGGACGCGTCACCGCCGTCGACATGATTTTTATTGGCGCGTCCAACGAATTCGGCCAGTTTGAATCCGGCCTGACGGCGCAGTGGTTTGGCACCGTACCCGCGGTCGTCCTCGGAGGAATTGGAACCCTCGTCGTGATCGCGATTTGGGCCTGGCGCTTCCCCGAGCTAAGAAACGCCGGCGAGTTGCTGGCCGCGGCGACTTCAGGCGACGACCGCGACCTGGAGGTGGTGTGAAAGATGCTCGAGCCGTTTCCGAATCAGCATCGCGAGACGCGCAAAATTATTTACCCTTGATCACCGTCTTCGCCGCTCCCAAATTGTCATACCGGTCGTAAGCACGCACCACCACCACGTGCTCCGGCGCTGCCACAGCGTCTTTCCCCGGCTCCGGCATCACCTTGAAGTCGTACTCTTCCACCTTCGCATCGGAGATCTTTCCCACCGGCTCCACGTATTTCCACTCGCCCGCATCCACAGAAAATTCAGCCTTCTTGATCGGCGAGAACCCATCCTCGGCGCGGAAACGCACATGAATCTGGCCGCCCTCAACCGCCGCCGTCAAGTTCTCAATGCGCGGCGGCGTCGTATCCACTTCAAACCTGCGGCTCTCCCGCTCCGCCGTCAGAGCCTCACCCGGCGAATGCGACGGCGCATCCGAAGCCACCACCTTCACCGTGTAACCTCCGTCCGGCAGCAAACTGGCGTCAAACGAATACGCCTTATCGCTCAGGTTATCTTTCAGCAGCAGCCAGCGAGTTTCGCCATCGCCGCGATAGTAGAGCGAATACACCAGCTGATCGTCGTTCTCATCGTGCGCGCTCCACTTCACCCCGATCGCATCCCGATCGTGCGAACTCGGCACCGGCGACTCAAAGTGAGCCCCAGCCGATCCCCCAAAAGATGACCCTCCAAACAACGTCCCGCCAAAAGATGATCCGCCAGCATCCGCGCCCAGGCCCGAGGCCCTCGGTACCGGCGAATAGCGCGTTCCCACCTGCACACTGACATCGTCAATCTCCGGCGCAATATTTTTCGGCAAGTAGTTCAGTGTCACACTCTCGACCCCAGGCTTCGTGCTCCCGGAATGCAGCACCGCTTTCCACTGCGCATAACGCGCCGGCGGAATTCCAGTCTCCGCGCCTTTGCCCAAATCCACTTTTTTCCATGCGCTCCAGTTCCGGTCCGGATTGTCCACATTCCCGCTGCGCGCAAACAGCTCCACATTCCCCTCACCGCGAAATTCCGCCCGCCCCCAGCGCGAGAATATCTTCGCGTCGAAAACATCGCTCTCATACGTGCCTTCGGGCTCCGCCGCAGGTCCCAGCACAAAAACTTTCCCCAGATTGCTGCTGGAGGCATAAAGAGCGCCGCCCGGCGCCGCGGCAAATCCCGTGATCTGCGAAGCCGGACCCTTCAGCAAATCGGAAAACTCATCCTGCCCCGTGAGCGCAAAAATGTGTCCGCGGTTTCCCGTTCCCGCCAGCAGCCGGTCGTGTGCATCGAACGCGAGCGCGTAAACAATGTCCTCATGCAACGTCCAAATCCGCGACGGCGACCCGTCAGGAGCAATCTTGTACACATCCGATCCTCCACTCGCGCCTGCGCCGGGCAACGGAAATGGTCCGACCATCGCCGAGCCACCCGGTGCCGGAGTGACTGTGATCCCTGGAGTCGGCGGCGCAGCGGCATTTGCCGCGTTGGCCGCCATCGCCATCATCGCAGCTGCACCCGCAGCCGCATTTCCGCCCGGCCCCGCTCGTTTTTCCCCGACGGCCGCGGCATAAATATTTCCTGCGTGGTCGAGCGCCAGCGCCGTGATTTCTTTTTTCGGCGCGCTGTAGAGCACAAATCCTTCTCCCGCCGGAGAAATTCGGTACACCAGCCCGCTCCCATCCGACCCCGCAATCACATTCTCCTGCGCATCCAGCGCCAGCGTGCGGATGTGCGTCTCGTCGCTCTTGAAAAACAGCGAGTGCTCTCCCTTGGCCGTCACTTTGTAAATCTCCCCGTGATCGCCGGTCGCGACGTAAAGATTGCCAGCCTTGTCCAGAGCCAGGTCCCAGATGTATTTCGTCCCCGGTGCAAAATAAACGGTCGCGCTCCAGGAGGGATCCACGCTGGTCTTGGCCGCATCTTTATCTTTGGCACTATCCTTTTCCGCGCCCTTCGCCGAGTCGGTTTTCTGTGACTCGGTCTTGTCGGGCTTGTGCTCGATCTTATAAACCTTGCCGTCCGGAGCGGTGCCCGCATAAATCACTCCGCCCGGCCCAACCTTCACTGCCTGCACCTGCAATTCCTGCGGCTCAAAAATGATCGTCGCTTTTCCGTCGGGAGTAATCCGGTAGACGCGCGCCGGCGCGCCCGCTGCAACATAAACATTTCCCGTCTCGCCCGCGGCAATCCCCCAGATGTAAGTCGAAGGCGTCCCATACAGCATCTTGAAACTTGGAGCTAGCTCCAGCCCGCCCAAGCTGTCAATGGCCACTCCCGTGGCCGTTCCCTTGGTCAATTCCTCAAATCTCGATTGCTCCCAGGTTCGCGTCCCCTGTGCAAACGCGGCCGGAGCCACTCCCGAACTGCCAAAAGTTGTGAAGAGGAAACCGATAAGAAAGAAAAAGAAAATCCGTCGCAGACTCTGCAATGTATTACCTCGAAACGTCGTTGTGGCGAGAACCTTCAGATTATCACGGTTAAAGAGGCCGACGCCCGAAGCCCGAACCCGAACGCTTCCCGTGTTATCGTAGAACTTTCATGCCCTCCAAATCGAAAACCGACCCACGTGCGGCTCTGCTCAGCCTGCTCGCCCGCAAGTCGTTCCGTCTGGGCCAGTTCAAACTGTCTTCCGGAGGCACCAGCGACTACTACATCGACTGCCGCACCACCACGCTCGATGCCAAAGGTTCGCGCCTTACCGGCGAAGTTTTTCTCGCAGAAATCCGCAAGCGCAAATGGAAGCCCCAGGCCATCGGCGGCCTCACCATGGGCGCAGATCCCATCGTGACCGCAGTTTCGGTAATCAGCGGCGAACTGCATGGTTTTCTGGTGCGCAAAACCGAAAAGCAGCACGGCACCGGGCAGCGCCTTGAAGGCTTCCGCGAAAAAGGCGCGCGCGTGGTAATCGTCGACGACGTTTGCACTACCGGAGCCTCAACCATCCAGGCCATCGCAGCCGCCCGCGATTTCGGATTCGTCATCGCAGGCGCCATGTGCCTGGTGGAGCGCGAAGAAGCCGGAGGCCGTCCCAACGTAGAAAAAGCCGCAGCTCCCGCGCCCTTCGTCTCCATCTTCACAGCCAGCGATGTGCGCAAAGAGCACATCCGGCAAAACCAAAACAATGACACCGACGCCCCACTAATTTCATCGAATCAAGAGCTGGCCATCAAGAACTGACAACTGGCAACTGACAACTGGCAACTGCCCCATGATTCAAACCCTAGAATGGACCGACCAAGGTGTCCGCTTCCTCGATCAGACGAAGCTGCCCACCGAAGAAACCTACGTCCTCTGCAAAACGCACGAGCAGGTAGCCAACGTCATTCGTAACATGGTGGTCCGCGGAGCGCCCGCCATTGGCGTAGCCGCTGCCATGGGCATCGCTCTCGGAGTCAACAATTCCAGAGCCGAATCCGTCACCGACCTCAAACGCGACCTCGATCAAATCTGCGACCTGATCGGCAATACCCGGCCCACTGCCGTGAATCTTTTCTGGGCCATCCGCCGCATGCAGGAAAAGTTCGAGCGCGTCCGCATCTGGCCCATTCCGCAGATCAAGCGAGCGCTTGTCGAAGAAGCCCAGTGCATGCACACTGAAGACATCGCCGCCAACCAGGCCATGGGACGCCACGGCGCCGCACTCATGCCCGCCGAAGGCGGAGTTCTCACCCACTGCAACGCCGGCGCACTCGCCACCGCCGGATACGGCACCGCGCTCGGCGTAATCCGCGCCGCCGTCGAGCAAGGCAAAAAAATCCACGTCTACGCCGACGAAACGCGCCCTTTTCTGCAAGGCTCGCGCCTCACCGCCTGGGAGCTGATGAAAGACGGCATCCCCACCACCGTAATTTCCGACAACATGGCCGGCGCCATGATGCACCAGGGCAAGATCGGAGCCATCATCGTCGGCGCCGACCGCATCGCCGCCAACGGCGATGTCGTCAACAAAATCGGCACTTACACGGTCGCCATTCTCGCCAAAGAACACGGCATCCCGTTCTACGTGGCCGCGCCCATTTCCACCGTCGATTTGGCCTGCCCCGACGGCACCCACATCCCCATCGAACAGCGCAACCCAAAAGAGGTGACGCACATCGCCGGAAAACAAATGGTCCCCGACGGCGTCTCCATCGAAAACCCCGCCTTCGACGTAACCCCTGCGAAATACGTAGCCGCCATCATCACCGAGAAAGGTATCGCCCGCGCCCCCTACAACGAGTCTTTGCAGAAACTGGCAGGCACGGAGTCGGCAGTCGAAGTGTGAGAACTGCTGGCGGCCTCCACCGGCAATGGCGGAAATCCACTGCCGTGCGGAAGGGCAACTCGCCCTTCCGTCGAGCTCGCGGTTGTTCTGCCATCGAAAGCGCCGAACCAACGGAACTTTCAGCCATACCCATCCGTATATTCGATCAGGAAGGACTGTTCAGCAAAACTAGGCTAGAAAGCAAACGAGGTCTCCGCCATGTTCACTTTTCTCCTCTGGTGCATCCTGTTCGTCATGTGCTGGCCGCTGGCGATTCTGGCGCTGGTCGCCTATCCCTTCATCTGGCTCATCCTGCTCCCGTTTCGCATTGTCGGCATCGCCGTCCACGGAGTCCTTGAGATTATTTTTCTGGCGATCACGCTCCCGTTCCGCCTGCTGGCCGCGCCTTTCCGGATTTGAGGGGACGATGAGTCGGAGGTACGCGTCAGATGTTACGTCTGAATCCGGACTTGGGTGGCGCCGCGCTCCCAGCGCTGCGATAAGAATCTCGAAATCTAATCGGGCGTTAGCCCGCGGGGCACCCTAACTCTCCATCACCTTCAACGCCGGACTCACCACCAGCGGCGCTTCGGTCGCCCGCTGCACATCCTCCGCCGTCAGTCCCGGCGCAACTTCCTCCAGCACCAGCCCATCCTTCGTCACCCGGAAGTAGGCCATCTCGGTCACGATCGTATCCACCACACGCACGCCCGTCAGCGGCAGCGTGCACTTCTTCAAAATCTTTGGAGCCCCGTCCCGCGTCGTGTGTTCCATCGCCACCACCACGCGCCGCGCGCTCGCCACCAGATCCATCGCGCCGCCCATCCCCTTCACCATTTTCCCCGGAATCATCCAGTTCGCCAGGCTGCCGCCCTCATCCACTTCCATCGCGCCCAGCACGCTCAAATCAATATGCCCGCCGCGGATCATGGCAAACGAATCGGCGCTCGAGAAGTAAGAGGTCCCCGCCATCTCGCCGACCGTCTCCTTACCCGCATTGATTAAGTCGGCATCCTCCTGCCCCTCGACCGGATAAGGCCCAATCCCCAGCATCCCGTTCTCCGATTGCAGAGTGACTTCCATCCCCGCCGGAACATGATTCGCAATCAGCGTCGGCATCCCAATGCCAAGGTTCACATAGAACCCATCGCGCAACTCGCGCGCAATCCGCTTCACAATCCGCTCGCGCTTGTCGACGTCTTTGCCGGGTCTCGTCATTTCCTAAAGCCTGTCATCATTTCCTAACCTTGTCATCCTGAGCGAATGAGTTGCTTCGCGAATGCGAAGCAACTCCGCAGTCGAAGGACCCCGTTTACCTCGGAATTACCACCGGCCTATCAGGGAATTCTCCCTGTAATCCTGCCGCGAACCGTCACCCAGCGGACGCTTTCCTCACCGTTCTCCGCTCAATCCTCTTCTCATACAACTCCCCCTGAAAAATTCGCTTCACATAAATCGAAGGAGTATGAATCAAATCCCCGTCCAACTCTCCCACCTCCACCAGATGCTCGACCTCCGCAATCGTCACCTTAGCCGCCGTCGCCATCATCGGATTAAAATTCCGCGCCGTCTTCCGGTACACCAGGTTCCCCTGCCGGTCGCCCTTCCACGCCTTCACAAACGCGAAGTCCGC
The DNA here is from genome assembly GCA_963719575.1 of uncultured Acidobacteriaceae bacterium. Taxonomy (GTDB): domain Bacteria; phylum Acidobacteriota; class Terriglobia; order Terriglobales; family Acidobacteriaceae; genus Sulfotelmatobacter. The sequence continues at coordinate 157,651 of CAVRCN010000006.1, read as the reverse complement.
CTTCAGCCCGCGCTCCATCAGGTAAGTGCGTCCGTCGAACTCGCGCGTTTCTTTCCCGTCAGCGACGATCGTGCCGACGCCAGTCGGCGTATAAAACGCCGGAATCCCCGCGCCCCCGGCGCGAATGCGCTCCGAAAAAGTTCCCTGCGGCACCAGATCCAGCCGGATCGTTCCCTTCAGCACCATCTCTTCCAGCAATTTATTCTCGCCGACGTAAGTCCCGATATGATGCACGATCTGCCCCGCCGCCAAAAGCAGTCCATTGCCCACGCCGTCCACGCCGACGTTGTTGCTGATGGTGGTCAGATTTTTCGTGCCCCTACGCGTCAGCGCGCGAATCAAATTCTCCGGCATCCCGCACAGCCCAAACCCGCCAATCATGATCACCGCGCCGTCAAACACGTCGCGAATCGCTTCATCGGCGTTGGCCACAAGCTTATTCATAGCGAAAAGGATTCTAAACGAATTTCAACGCGGAGGACACGGAGCTGAGGAGGTAAATGCTGAGTTCATTTTTTCTTCAACGGCATCTTCCGCAACTGGTGCGCCACTTCGAATTCCTCCGCCAGTTGCCGCGTCCCCAGATTCTCCCGGATGTGCGCCAGTCGCTGCTCCAGTTTGAACAGCGCATCCTCAATATTCTTCTTGTTGGTGATCGCAACATCCCGCCACATCGAATACGGACTCGCCGAAATCCGCGTCATCTCCCGCAACGCCCGCCCACCAGCCGCCAGCAGCGGAGCCTCTTCCCCAAATTCCTCCACCAGCACCGCCGCCAGCGCCGTCGATATCATCTGCGGCAAATGGCTGATCCACGCGCAAATCCGGTCATGCTCATCCGGAGGCACCATCGCAATCCGCGCCCCGATCTGATCGATCCATCCCGCAAACTCCGCCACCAACCCCTCGCCCAGATTCTCCAGGTTCTGTCCCGGCAACGGCGTCAGAAACCACACTGCATTCTGAAACAGATCCGCATCCGCATAATCCACGCCGCTCAACTCTTTCCCCGCCATCGGATGCCCCGCCAGAAACCGCCGCCCCGCACTCTTGCCAAAAACTTTCATCGCCTGCTTCGCAACGACCGCCTTCGTGCTGCCCACGTCCGTCAGCAAAGTTTTCGCCGGAAGCGCCGGCCCCAAGCGCTCGATCAAATCTACAATCGCCAGCACCGGAGTTGCCAGCACCACCACCTGGCTCCCGCGCACCGCATCCCCCGGATTCGCAAACCCTTCATCGATCGCGCCACAATTACGCGCCTTCTCCAGCGTCGCGTCCCGGTCGCAGCCCACGATTCGCCCGGCAAATTTCCGCTTCTTCAGCGCCAGCGCCAGCGAGCCGCCAATCAGCCCCGTCCCAACAATCGTGATTTGCCGAATCGGCATAGGGGAATTGAGTCATTGAGAGATTGACTCATTGAATCAATGATACGAACGGAGGACACGCGAGCCGGGGTACGAAATAATCAATGTCTCAATCACTCAATGAGTCAATGACTCAATTCCTGCGCGATCTTCCGTCCAACCGCCGGCGCAATCATCCGCAACTCATCCATCAGCTTCACGAACTGCTCCGGAAACAGAGACTGCGCCCCGTCCGACCACGCCGTGTTCGGATCGCAATGCACCTCAATCAACAGCGCATCCGCGCCCGCCGCCACCGAGGCGCGCGCCATGGGCGCAACTTTATCGCGCCGCCCGGTCCCGTGCGAAGGGTCAGCCGTCATCGGTAAATGCGATAGCTTATGGATAATCGGAATCGCGGAAATGTCCATCGTGTTGCGCGTGTAAGTTTCAAAGGTGCGAATGCCGCGTTCGCACAAAATCACTTCGTAGTTGCCGCCCGCCATGATGTATTCCGCCGACAGCAATAATTCTTCGAGAGTCGCCGCAATCCCGCGTTTCAGCAAAACCGGCTTGCGCACCTTCCCCAGTTCCCGCAACAGGTTAAAGTTCTGCATGTTGCGCGCGCCCACCTGCAGAATGTCAACGTAAGGCAGCATCATCGCAATCTGCGAAATCTCCATCACTTCGCTGATCACCAGCAACCCGAACTTATCCCCCGCCTCGCGCAGCAACTTCAGAGCATCCTCCCCGTGTCCCTGAAAAGAATACGGAGAGCTCCGCGGCTTGAATGCCCCGCCACGCAGCACTTTCGCCCCAGCCTTGGCCACGCCCTCGGCAGTGCTGAAAAGTTGTTCCCGCGTCTCTACCGAACACGGCCCCGCCATCACGACCACTTCATTCCCGCCGACCTCCACCCCATTCGCCAGCTTGACCAGAGTTCCCTCCGGACGAAAGCTCCGCCCCGCCAGCTTGTACGGAGAACTGATGCGGTGCACCTCCTGCACCCCGGGCAGCAACTCCAGATTTCGAATATCGAAATCAATTCCGGCGCCCACCGCGCCCAGCACGGTCATGCGCGCCCCAGTCGACCGGTGCACCTCAAAGCCCATCTTCACCAGTTGGTCGATGACCTGCTGAATCTGTCCCTCATCCGCCACTTCCTGCATCGCCACAATCATAAGAAGTTCTCAGTTTCCATTTTCGAACTCAAAAAAAGTCTTGTCATTCCGAGCGAAGCGAGGAATCTGTTTTTTCTCTCCACCAGCACTATTCCAGCCGGGTGGAGATTTTCCCCTAACGCGCCTTCGCAGACCGCCTCAATCGTTCACTTCCGAATCCAGTTCCGTCCCGCGGCTCTTCGCCGCATCCGCCGGCGGTGCAATCTCTTCCTTCTGAATATTCCGCATCACATCCATGATGCGCTCGTAAATTCGCACCAGATCCCGTCCCGGCAGCGGCCCGCGATTCATCTTCTGCACGTTCGAAAATACAATCCCTTCGCGGTCCGGTTCGTAGATCGGCATATTCGTATTGCGCTTCAGCCGCCCAATCTCCTGTGCAGCACGCGCCCGCTCGCTCAGCAGCTCCACCAGCCTGCCGTCAAGCTCATCGATTTTCTTTCGCCAATCCGCGATATCCATGAAAGACCTGGGTGCCCCATGTCTCGCGCTCTTTGCGAGACATGGGGATTTTGTATTCCGTCAAATCGAAAGTCCGCGAGACACCGATGCTGTCTAACCCTCCCGTACGGCAACAGTTGAGAGCCTACCGACAAATTCTCCCACAGCACTTGCTTCCCGTCCCCCATTCCTTTCGACGGTTTCCACAATCGCGCTGCCCACCACCACCGCGTCGGCAAACTTGCCCACCTCGGCAAACTGCTCCGCATTCGAAATCCCGAACCCCACCGCGATCGGCAGCTTGGTCACCCGCCGCAACCGCCGCACCAACTTCTGCGCATCCTCGGCCAGTTGCTGCCGCGCTCCCGTCACTCCCGTCCGCGACACGGCATACACAAACCCCCGAGAAGCATCCGCTATCTTCTTCAGCCGATCATCCGGGCTGGTCGGCGCCGCCAGAAACACCGGCGCCAAATCATACGTCTTCATCGCGCGCAGATAATCGCCGGCTTCCTCCACCGGCAAATCCGTCACCAGCACGCCATCCACGCCCGCGGCCCGCGCTACCATGCAGAACTTCTCCATCCCCATCCGCAGAATCGGATTCAGATACGTAAAAATAATCAGCCCCGTCGACTGCGCATGCTGCCGCACTTCGGCCGCCAGCGTCAGCACTTGTCCCAGCGAAGTCCCATGCTTCAGCGCCCGCTCGCTCGCCCTCTGGATCACCGGCCCATCCGCCACCGGATCACTAAACGGAACGCCCAGTTCAATCACATCCGCGCCCGCCTCAATCGCCGCCAGCACAATTTCGCGAGTCGCCGAAAGATTCGGATCACCGCACGTCACGTACACCACCAGCGCGGGTTTATTGTGAAAAGTCAAGGGCATAAGACACTCTGTCACCCTGAGCAAGGATTTTGCTTCGCGAATGCGAAGCAAAACCGCAGTCGAAGGACCCCGTGCACCTGTGTATTAACGGCGGCCTAAAAAGGAATGTCGACCACAGCTGCCGTTCTTGCTGGTCGCATCCTGAAAGACCAGAGGATCTCACGAATCCAATTTCAAGTTCTCCCGCATAATCCCAATATCTTTATCCCCGCGCCCGGAAATATTCACAATCACCACATCCGACTTCTTCATCTTCGGCGCGCGCTTCAGCACTTCCGCCACCGCATGCGCCGACTCCAGCGCGGGAATGATCCCCTCCGTTCGCGCCAGCAGAGTCGTGGCCTCCAGCGCCTCCGCGTCCGACGCCGGAACATATTCCGCCCGCCCCGCATCCCGCAACGCCGCGTGCTCCGGCCCAATCGAAGGATAATCCAGCCCCGCCGAAACCGAATGCGTAGTCGCAATCTGCCCCGCCCCGTCCTGCAGCACGTAAGAATATGTCCCTTGCAGCACTCCGGGCATTCCTCCGCGAAACCGCGCCGCATGGTCGCCTAGTTTCTCGCCGCGTCCGCCCGCCTCCACTCCAATCAACTGAACTTTCTTATCTTTAAGGAAATCGTAAAAAATCCCGATCGAATTCGACCCGCCCGCCCACGCACGCAATAATCGCCGTCGGCAATTTTCCCTCCGCCTTCACAATCTGCGCCCGCGCCTCGCGCCCGATCACGCGATGAAAATCCCGCACCATCGTCGGATACGGATGCGCTCCCAGCACGCTCCCCAACAAATAATGCGTAGTCCGCACATTCGTGACCCAGTCGCGCATTGCCTCATTGATCGCATCTTTCAACGTCCGCGAGCCCGACTACACTCCGCGTACCTCTGCTCCCAGCAGTCGCATGCGGAACACATTCAGCTCCTGCCGCCGCATGTCTTCCGTCCCCATATACACGACGCATTCGAATCCCAGCAGCGCGCAAACCGTCGCCGTCGCCACACCGTGCTGCCCCGCGCCAGTCTCGGCGATCACGCGATGCTTACCCATGCGCTCCACCAGCAGCCCCTGCCCCAGGCAGTTATTAATTTTGTGCGCGCCGGTGTGCAGCAGATCTTCGCGCTTCAAATAAATCTTCGCCCCACCCAGTTTCTGGGTGAGACGCCGCGCAGAAAACAAAGGCGTCGGACGCCCTGCATAAGTCCGCAGCAACTCCGCCAGCCGAGCCTGAAATTTCCGGTCTCGCTTCGCCCGTTCATACTCGCGCTCAAGTTCTTCGAGCGCCGCCATCAAGGTTTCTGGCACATACCGCCCGCCATAAACCCCAAACCGCCCCGGCTCAGTAGCGCGGCCCGAGGGACGCGATTCAGAAACTCGAGCGTGGCCGATCCTAGCCGCGCCTTTTGCGGCTAGGGTGGTTTTTTTGACTTTCGTCGCCGGGATATAGACCTTCGCCGATCTCGGAACCGTTGCCATATCTAACTCGTCTTCCTGTCGATCTCGCGCACTGCCCGCACAAATGCCCGCACCTTCTCCGGATCTTTCTTCCCCGGCCGCGCCTCCACACCAGAAGCAACATCCACTCCCCACGGTTGAAGGATGCCAATCGCCTCGCCGACGTTCCAGGACGTCAAGCCGCCAGCGATAGCTACATACCGAGTTCGGCTCAAGCTGGCAACGATCGGCGCCGCCTTGTTCCAATCAAATGCTACGCCCGTACCCCCGGGCTGCTGTCCGCCACCGGAATCAAGCAGGATGGCCATGAAATCATCTTCGCGACCATTCACGTCGAGTGTCATCGCGTGTTCGTCGCTTACAAGCGATGCAATCGGAAGAGCAAGGTACAACCTCTTTTTTCGGAGCCGTGATTCTGCATCCAAATCGTCGCCTCGGCCGCCACTTTTCGCGCAAGAAAGCGGATAAACCTGCAGCGCGTCAAGACCTACGCGGGATACTATTTCGTCAGCACGCGCCACGCTTTCCCCGGCAAACACTCCTACCTTCTCCACGCCTTTCGGCAGCTTCTCCACAATCTCCCGCGCCGTTTCCACGCTGACGCACCGCGGACTCTTCTCATAAAAGACGAATCCCACCGCGTCCGCGCCCGCTTCCACCGCCACCAGCGCGTCCTCCAGATTCGTCATCCCGCAAATCTTCACCCACGTCATTTCGATTTTGTCATCCTGAGCAAAGCGAAGGACCTATGCAACTGACGCCATCACCGGCGCTGGATTTCCTACCGTAAAACCCGCACTTCGCTGCCCGCGATCAACTCCCGCAAAGCTTCTCCAACCGACTCCGCCCGCATCAACGACTCCCCTACCAGAAACGCGTGATACCCCGCCGCCCGCAACCGCGCCACATCCGCGCCCGAATGAATCCCGCTCTCCGCCACCCGCACGACATGCGGAGGAATTTTCTCGCCCAGCCGCAAAGCCGTCTCCAGATCCACTTTAAACGTCCGCAGATCGCGCGAATTCACACCAATCAAATCGCAACCCGCATCCAGCGCCCGCTGCAACTCGTCGCCATCGTGCACTTCGCACAAAACATCCAGTCCGCGCTTGCGAGCCGCGCCCGCCAGCCTCACCAACTCCGCCTGGGCCAATGCCGCCACAATCAGCAACACCGCATCGGCAGAATTCGCCCGCGCTTCCAGCAACTGAAACTCATCCACAATAAAATCTTTGCGCAAGCAGGGAATCGAAACCGCCGCCGAAGCCGCCCGCAGATTTCCGAGCGACCCTTGAAAAAATTCCTCATCGGTGAGCACCGAGAGTGCAGCCGCGCCTGCCGCTTCCAATTCCCGCGCCAAGTCCGCCGGATGAAACTCCGCCCGAATCAGTCCCTTCGAAGGCGACGCCTTCTTCAACTCTGCAATAATCGCGATTCCATCTCGGTACTTCGATTCCAGCCCCCGCCGAAACCCGCGCGGCACATGCTGTTCCGCAAGCCGCTCCAGTTCCCGCAAGTCAGCCTCGCGCTTCGCCGCCGACACCTTTCCACGCGTAGCCACGATAATCTGATCAAGAAAGGCAGGCATAACAGTTCCTGAATTATACGGGAATCCTGATCCGCGAATCGTGACAGGCGAGCTGTCAGCTGGCCCTCCCGGAAAGCTCTGTCATTCGGAGCGAAGGTTGAGCTTCGCGAATGCGAAGGTCAGCCGCAGTCGAAGGACCCCATGCATCCCAGCGCTAACACCGGCCCCACGAGGCGTTCCTACCACCGCACGACTTTGTTCTTGCTCGAAGCCTCCCCGCTCGCCCCATCACTGGCAAACGCTTTGCAGCTCCTTATAAGGCTTCTCCACATGATCCGGATATTTAATCTGCTTCAACTGCATCATCTGATCCAGCAACGTGCCCGCATCGTGCAGCCCAATGTCCGGATCACCCTGATACACCGGGTCGCTCTCCGCTTCCTCCAGCGTCACCAGCTTGAATCCCTTTTTCTTCAGCAAGTCCAGCGCGTCCGGCATGATCGTGCTGCTGAACGCTCCCAGATGCATCAGCAACACATAATTGATTTCATGTCCGTAAATCAGCTTGGCCTGCGCCCGCCCCAGGTCGAGAAAGTTCGATGCCGTACTCAAATAACTCGTGCGCAGCCACTCGATCGATTTCTTGTCGTTCTTCGCCACGCACCGCGCGTAGGCGCTGTTCCACATATAATCTTCCCAATCCAGCGTAACCTGCGCGATTTTGTAGCCGCGCTTGGTCAGATATTCGCGCACCGCGCGCCGCTTCTCCACCGTGTCGCCCTCATGCAGATACGGATATCTTAACCATCGCCAATCGCTTCCCGGCTTGGCCAGCAGTTCCAGCGTCGGCTCGTCCTGCTCCAGGTCGCGCTCGAACGCCTCCGCCGTGTTTTGCTCGAGATCCATGTGCGTATAGGTATGGTTCCCGAACGGTTCCGCCGCCGCCCACAGCTTCAGCGCCGCCGCGCCATCCTCGCTGCCCTCCAGCTTTTTCGCATTGATGAAGCCATACACCGGAGGCACGTGTCGTTTCTTCAGCACCGCCAGTGTGTCCCGCGTAATATCCACCCGCGTCACGCCCGGCGGCAGCGCGCCATTCTGCGGCAAATCATCAATCGTGATCGCCAGCTTCTGCGCCGCGCCGAATCCCGCAAACGCCAAGAGGAAAAGAAAAAGCATCACAGCCTTCGGCCACACCAAAGCCGGAAGAAAAGAGCGAACCGTCCCTGCCAGATTTTTCATGGTGAAAGTGTACTCGAACGCCTGCCGGATTCGCTGCAGTCGCAAACTTATCGCAGGATGGAAATCGCCAGCCTCATGTTTGCATGCTGCGCCAAAATGTTTGGGTTGAGGTTCGTCATTGTGCGCTGTCGCGAGAGCGCCCGCGGAAGGTAAGCGCGCGCGAAGTCACGCGTCTAGGCAGGTCCTGAACCTTAATTACTCTGTCATTCTGAGCGCTGCGAAGAACCCCTTGCAAGCCTGCACCACCAGCGGCGTCGCAGGGCGTTTCCACCACTGCTTTGGAACTTCGCTTCGTGCACGCTGCGGACCTAATCAGAGGCTCCCTGGGGTAGGACCTGCAGCTTAATGGTGCCATCGAAGGGACTCGAACCCCCACACCCTTGCGAGTACATGGACCTGAACCATGCGCGTCTGCCAATTCCGCCACGATGGCAAGTGAACCTACATAGCAGCGGCGACCACTTCGGTCGCCGTGTAAGAAAACTTGTATCTCTATTCTACAGACGCCCCACAGCCTGTCAAACCAGCGATGGAGCTAAGTAGTAGCTCAGTTCGCGAGAGGTTCACGTGGGGACGGCCGCCCCCGGCTGTCCAGTCGAGCAAAGCTCGACGAGTTTCCTCCTCGGTCAGCAATCTGCCGCGCCCAAGTCGAACGCCGAAGCCCGAAGCCCGAAAGCCGCCCCTACCCCAACTTCGCCGTCATCGTAATCTTCGCATTCAGCACCTTCGACACCGGACACCCTTTCTCCGCCGCCTCCGCATATTTCTGAAACGTAGCCGCGTCCGCGCCCGGAACTTTCCCCACCACATCAATATGGCTTGCGGTAATCGTCCATCCCGAATCCAGTTTCTCCATCGTGAGCGTGATGTTCGTGTTGATGCTCTCTGGAGTCAGCTTCGCCTCGCCCAGCTGCGCCGACAACGCCATCGAAAAACAAGCCGCATGCGCCGCCGCAATCAACTCCTCGGGATTCGTCCCCGGCGCGTCCCCGAATCGCGTAGTAAACGAATAAGCCGTATTGTTCAGCACCCCGCCCGGCGCCGAAATCGTCCCTTTCCCATCCTTGAGTCCGCCCTTCCAAACCGCGCTAGCCTTGCGTTCCATAATCGTCTCCAGTCTATGAATTCCTTGAATTGTCGATCGCACCGCTGTCAATTGTAGACGGAACCGCAAAGAACTGTCAGGACTGGATCGTATGAGAGCCCGTGCCTGAAAGCGAAGTAGGTGTCACTGAAAGCTGAGAGCTGACAGCTGTGTCAGTAAAAATCCGAGCAACTCAAATAAAACCCGCACCGCGGACAACTCATCCTGCACCGGCTCTCCTTCAGCCGAGCCGAGCAATTCGGACAATAACTCGCCGCGCTCGCTCCATCCGAGCCCATCTTCCGATCGCTCTCAACCGGCGCCGCGTTCCCGCTCCGCGACGGATCTGCCCGTTGTTCACTCACGTCCGCCGACACTAATTCCTCCACTCGCCCCAGGCAAGTGCAAATCCCGGTTCAACCGCAGCTCTGTTGCAGCCGCGCCCATCTTTACTGCAAAATAAAATCGGGAGCCCTTCAGGAAGAAATCAGGAAGCCTTCGCCATCGCCGGCATATTACTGTTCCAACAGTCCGCCACAATCGTCCACGCACCCAGCCGCCGCCAGACTTTCACATATTTCCCGCGATCGCCAATCGTGGTCCCGTCGGCCTGCCGCACCGCCACGGTATAGCGACCAATTTCCATCGCCATGTCGCCCGAATGTTCCACCCGCAGCGTCTCCTCCCGCAGGTTCTCGTACCCCGCATCGCTCATCTGCCGCGCCAGCCGCTCCACGCACTTGGGGCCGTAGGCCGGCTCCTGCTGCGGCGCCATGATCACCCCACCCGGCGCAAATAACGCGCCGACCTGGTCGAAATTTCCAGTATTGAACGAAGTGACGTAGTCCTGCGTCAATCCCCGGATCAAAGACTCCACGTCCATGAACGGACGCGGATCCGCGAGGGAGCCCGAATACGGCCGGTACATCTACTACCTCCTGGGAGAGGGCACTCGGCCAACCCGTGCCCGCCAGGCACCGGTCAGCCGAAAAAACGCTAGCACATTCTAGCGCAAAGCTAACGTCGTGAAAGTGAAAATCCTTCCACAGTCCACCGCCCCATTCCGTCGGGCGGCGCACCTTTTAAAATCATCTTCCAAAATTATCGTTCAAAAATAGACGACCGGCTGGGCGCGGGCGACCGCATCCGGCCGGAAATCAGCACCGCCACTGGAGGCTTCGGTGCTGTCACCGGCCCTGTCCCGTGCTCCTGCAGTTGTCGTTTCACTCGTTCCATGAGCACGACCAGCTTCTTCGATTCATGATCGCGCTCTGCCTGTTTGCACATCTTCTGGAAATCCTGGGGTGCGTGTGCTGCTCGCTGAGTCATTCGAAGGGGTTCCTTAGTCTCAAGAGAGTTTTCACGAAAATCTCAGGACAACTTATTGCCGGGAAAATCTGATCTGACTATCCACTGGCGATCAAACTGATGACGACCGAACTGATACGATCAAACTAACGACGACCGACTGAAAATCCTGATCTCGAAATGCCAGTCCCGAAATCCAGTCGTCCGGGACCTCGATTGCGACCATAGCCTACCCCATCCCCCAAAAAATTGCGAGACCTATTCCCCATTAATTCTTGTCACCTATGACCGTGTGGAAGCGGGCGACCCTGTGTAACAATGATCATCATGAAGAAACAAGCCTCCGACCAGCAATTCCACGACCGCCGCCACCAGGAGCGCAAACGCGCCGAAGCCGCAAAAAAGCCTCCACAGAAAAAACCCCCGGCCGACGACGCTGCCCCAGCTCCCACCCCTACTGCCAATCCAAAAGTCTGACGCCGAGCTCGCGCTCAGGCCGCCGCGTACAACTTCAACTCCAGCACCCGGCCATAGCGCTCAAAGTTGCGGTCGGTCGTGAAGATATGCCAGCCCCGCCGCTGCGCCACCGCGCAAATCAGGAAATCAATCGCCGATCCCGCAATTCCCCGCGCACGGCACAGGTTGTGCATCCGCGCCGCTTCCTCATAGTCCGCAATCTCAATGCCCGGCTCGCCAAAAGCCCGCAGATAATTCCGCAACTTGTGAAACCGCTCCTCCTCGCGGATGCCCGAAAGCAATTCCTGCCGGATCGCTCCCATCATCTGCACCCGGCCTTCGCGGATCAACTCGGCCAGCGTCAAGGTCAGAACCAGCTCGCGGGCGTTCAAACCCGCGCGCCTGCGCCGCAGCGCCAGCGACCACACGGGAGTATCCACCAAGACGTTCATGCGCGCGTCTTAACCCTTGACGCGGCCCTTGCGGCCCCGCCGTTCCGCCTTGTAGTCATAGCCCGGATCAAACTCAAAAGTGCCAAACGCTTCCACAATGCGCACCTGCTTGCGCCGCTGGATGTATTCTCCCAGCGCCGCCGTGACCGCTTCTTTCTTGGTCTTATGCTTCCCCACGCGCCGCGCCTCTTCAATCAACGAATCGTCCAACGCCAGATTGGTCGCCATGTGTAAAGTCTTACACATATAACTGTGTAAATCAAGCGCGGCTGATGATCACTCAATCAGCTCCGCGGTGACCTCCGTCAGATACCGAGGATCCACACAGGCCTGAATTTCCACCACCCGCAATAAATCCCAAGCCTCCCGGTACTGGATCCACTTCGACCGCTTGCTCCCCGGCGTGAAAGTCAGCATCTTCCGTTTCCCCATCGCCGCATACGGAATGATGTACCACTCCCCGATCGGAATCACCCACACCGCAAAAAAATCCACCGTCCCCGGCTGATATCCATTCCTGCCCGGCCCCATCACATTCAAGCTGTACTCCGTCCCGCGGCGGCAATAGGTCGTCGACTTCACCTGCACCCGCGAAATCGGCCCTCCACTTTCGACCGCCACGTCGTAAGCCATCGACTCCCCGTGGGGCGTCAGCACCCCCACCCCCAGTCCCTTGGCCCGTGCCATAAAACAAAGTTCCGCCCACTCCCCACGTTCCTTGCATCCCTTGCCCCGCTTCGTTTTTTTCTTCATATCCCAATTAGCCTTCTCATTCCCCTTAACGGCACTTGTCATTCCGCCCCCGAGCCCTTTGCCAACGTTTGTCATTCCGACCCCGAGCGAAGCGGAGGGCGAGGAATCTGCTTTTTCCCGCCCCATCCCCACTATTCCCGTTCTGAAACCCTCAGTAAAGTTCATCCGTCACACACTTCCCCTGAGGAAAACTCCCACATTCTGTGGAAAACTCAAAAGAAGGGAAAGGAGGATGGAGCGGCGCCTCACCCCAGCCCCGGAGGGGCGGCAGATAATGGCCAGGACGGGAGTCCTGGGTAAGCTCCAAATAGCAGAGCCGGTCCCGTAGGGACGTCACACGTCGCCGGCGGATCACGAAGGAAAAAAGCGAGGCTGCCCCACCCTTTCACGCTTTTCGAAGGGTGGGCACTCCGAACGTGTCTATCTTCGGGGGAAATCCGCTCCGGCGAGGATCTTGGCCGCCTCATTCGTGGTAGCGCAAAGGAATGGGCCGTCCCCCGGCCAGTACACGAGGACGGCTAGTGGCGAGGTGTCTACTATTAAACCACCAAGAGCCGATGGAACCTGTTTCCATTGCCAATGGCATTGAAAACCGCGAACACCAGGTCTCCAAACTCAAAGGCCGACTCCGAATATTTCTTCCTTCTTTCCTTGTCGAGAAATAGTGCTACGAGCTTGTCTTCGGACATGTCGGTATTCGCAAGAAAACGCTCGTACCCATCGATCAATCCTTTAATCCTCGCATCGGCGTGTTTCAGTTCGGGTTGCGAGAGCATCCATTCAAGTCGTTTCGTTGGACTGAGCCCAATCATACTTACGGCATCGCTCGGGCTGACAGTCCCGTTCTTCGAGAAAACCGCGAGTAAATAAAGCAAACCGGAGTAGCAAGTCAGCAGGCGACTGTGTTTCAGCTTATAGTTCTTGACGCTCCTCTTAGCTTTCTTCTCCGCCGGAACGCTCTGGGTCCTAGCTTCATAATTGACGCAAAATGTCCGCCACATTCGCAAGATGTCATTTGCCAGAAAAGCGGGCACAAAACCGTTCTTGTGTTCCTGATAGTCACGCCAATAGGACGCAATGACATCGTCGACGATCCGACCGTACGCTGATTCACCGATCAGTGGCGTGCTTTCGAGCAGGAGAAGGAGTCGAGCAGTAAACGTGTTCTGAGCATCGTCCTCTGGCCTTCCCAGTTGCCCAAGCAACTCTTCGACAGTATGGTGCGTGAGATACTCGCCGTCTGCTGAAAACTCCGGAAGGCCAAGTTTCTTGTTGGCCTCGATGAGGTCCGCCTTGACCAAAATCTGGTTCAGGCGTGTAAGGGCGGGGCTTTCGTGTGTACCGATACCGACAATAAAAACATCGAGGTCGCTATGGGAACTCGCCTCACCGCGGCCAAACGACCCCGTTATGTACACGCATGCAGCTTCGCCGCATAGCTGTGCCGCACGGGGAAGCTCCGCACGAAGCTCTTGAATGCGCTTCGTCGTTGCTAAGCGCCGGCCGTCAAGGATTTCTCCCATGCTTTCCCTCCCACTTGAAGATGTTGGAAAAAATCTCCGCCTGCTCAATCGCGTCGTCGAGAGCGTTGTGAGTATGCTTGCGTTCAGGACGAAGGGAGGGAAGGAGCTTCGACCTGCCAGCTTCGGAGATTGGAACACGCGCCTTCACAGCAAAAGCGGTTTTTACATCGAAGCACAGGGAATGATTAAACGGGGATCCCTGCGCACCGAAACGAACAAAATACCAATAAAGCCACGCCCAATCGAAACTCAAAGGGTATGCCACAAGAACTGGTTTGGCACTACCGGCAATGTCTCTAATCCAGCCGCCAGCTTCCGTCATTGCCTGCTCAGGTGCTGCACCCTCCCGAAGGAGTCTGACTCGGTCCAGACCATTGACGCGCAGAGCCTCCGGCTCGAAATTCTCCGAAATAGGCCGGAGTTCGCGATAAAAAGTCAGGCTGCCGTCCTTGGGTTCCACAAACTGCTCACCGTCAAAACTTCCCGCATACACCAGAGCGAAGGAAAGCATCGAGAACGGGCCAGGTATTGGTCCGTCGGTTTCAATGTCAGCCGAGAAGTAGACATCAACCGATCGGCGCCCTCCGCTAGCCGCTTTTGTCTGCTTCACTTCAATACTCTCGTCTGCAATCGTCGCGGTGTTCATATTAGCAACTTTCTATAGAGCAAAGGATGCGAGGCGAATAAAACACGAATATGCATCAATAGTAATCCCAAACCCTGTGCATCGCCAAACAAAAACGCCATTTTGGCATTAACACACAGACTTCCCGCGCCGTTGCGGACGAGGAAGCGTCTTGGCTGGAAGGATCTTTAGAAGCAGCTAACAACCACTGCGCGCGTATGGAGGAACCGAGGGATACCTCAATGCGCAACTTAGCCACTTTTAGATCAGAGATACGCAGTTATTACGGCCTGCCCAGCAGAATAATCTATGGCCGACGCCACTTGTCCGGGTGACCCCTGTCGGTATACCGGACACGCTCGACGAGGATGGCCGCGTTAGGGTCGACCTCGCGAGCCCTCTCAATGGCCTCAGCTTGCGTGGCCTCGTGATCACTGATCCGGTCGGCGTTCGGCCTCCGGATCGCGTAATCGCCTTCCTTATCCCGCCGTTCGATGAACAATTTGCCACCCATATGTCACTCCTTTTCGCGTTGCAATTTCTTAGCTGCACCCGCTGGTGCTCCCGCAGCTCATGCAGCGATAGCAGCTCCCGTTCCTCGTCATGATGCTGCCGCAGAAGCTGCAACTCGGCGCGTCGCCCATGTCGACGATGCTGGAGAGCGCGTCGGCGGCGTGAATGGAGCCGGCTCCTGGCTCCCGGCTCCCGGCTTCCGGACGCCGGACGCCGGACGCCGTATCCTTACTGACGGTCCCTTCATGAGGTCCGGGCTCCGCGGTTCGCGGTCTAAAGCTCTCGAACAGCAGTTGCTGCTGGCCGGTGAGGAAGCGCATTTGCAGCCAGCGGAAGATGTAGTCCATGATCGACTTGGCGTAGCCGATTTCGGGATTGCCGCTCCATCCGCTGGGCTCGAAGCGCGTGTGCGCGAACTTTTCGCAGAACAGTTTCAGCGGCACGCCATGTTGCAGCGCGATCGAGACGGCCAGCGCGAAGCTGTCCATCAGGCCGGAGACGGTCGAGCCTTCTTTCGCCATGGTGATGAAAAGTTCGCCGGGCTCGCCGTCGGGATAGAGTCCCACGGTGATGTAGCCCTCGTGGTCGCCAACTTTAAATTTGTGCGTGATCGAGGCGCGCTCTTCCTGCAGCTTGTTGCGCACCGCGCGCGGCGGCGCGTTCAGGTTCGCCTCCTCGATCTGCACCTGCGGCGCGGCCACGCGTGCGTCGTCTTTGCTGGAATTCGCCGTCTTCGTCCCCGCCGCCGAGAGCGGTTGCGACTGCTTGCATCCATCGCGATAAATGGCCACGGCTTTAATGCCCAGCTTCCACGCCTGGAGGTAAGACTCCATAATGTCTTCCACCGTGGCGTTGTTCGGTAGATTGACGGTCTTCGATATAGCTCCGGAGATAAACGGCTGCGTCGCCGCCATCATCCGCAGATGCCCCATGTAGGCGATCGACCGCGTCCCCTTCGACGGCTTGAACGAGCAATCGAACACGGCCAGATGCTCGTCTTTAATGTGCGGCGCGCCTTCAATCGTGCCGGTCGCGTCGATGTAGCTGACAATCGCGTCCGCCTGGTCGTGGTTGTATCCCAGCTTGAACAGCGCCGTAGGCACGGTGTTGTTCACGATCTTGATCATCCCACCGCCGACCAGTTTCTTATATTTGACGAGCGCGAGGTCCGGCTCAACGCCGGTAGTATCGCAGTCCATCATGAAGCCGATGGTGCCGGTGGGAGCCAGCACGGTGACTTGGCTGTTTCTGTAGCCGTGTTTTTCGCCGTGGGCCAGAGCTTCGTCCCAGCATTGTTTGCTGGATTCGTAGATGTTGGCTGGGACGTTGGCTTTATTGATATTGTTCACCGACGCGCGGTGCATGCGGATCACGTCGAGGAACGGCTCACGGTTGATGTACCAGCCGGGGCAAGCTCCGCCGGGCATGGTGCCGACGGTTGGGATGGGTTCCGCCTCGCTGCGCTTTGGCGGGACGGGCGAGGCGCCCGTCGCCACATGGCCTGTGGTAATGCCTGCACCTAAATTTGTTTCAGAAAGATTCTTTCTTGTGGCTTCGGTTGCCGGCGTTAACGGCGGGCACTGTTCGGCGATTTTCGACGACTGCAAATATGCTTCGCCGCACATGATCGCCGTCACGCAGGCGGCGTAGTCGCGTCCACTGTCGGAGTCGTAGGGCAAGCCGGCGGCCATCAGCAGCGCGCCGAGATTTGCGTAGCCTAATCCCAGCGGACGGTAGTCATGCGAGTTGCGCATGATTTGTTCCGTGGGATAGCCTGCGTTGTCGACGATGATTTCCTGCGCGGTGATCAGCACGTCCACGGCGTGGCGGTAAGCTTCCACGTCGAACGTGCCGTTGGGAGCGAACTTCAGCAGGTTCAGGCTGGCCAGGTTGCAGGCCGAGTCGTCGAGGAACATGTATTCGCTGCACGGATTCGAGGCGTTGATGCGCGCCGTGTTCTTCGACGTGTGCCAGCGGTTCACCGTGGTGTCGTATTGCATGCCGGGATCGCCGCAATGCCACGTCGCTTCCGAAATTTTGTTCAGCAGGTCTTTGGCTTTGTAGGTCTTCATCACCGCGCCGTCGCGCACCGCCTTGGTGGAGAAGTCGGTGTCGCGGACCACGGCATACATGAAGTCGTCGGTGACGCGGACGCTGTTGTTGGCGTTCTGGAAAAAGATGGACGAGTAAGCGTCAGAGTCGGGAGACGACCCGTCGTAACCCTGCGCCACCAGCGCATGAGCCTTCGCTTCTTCTTTCTGCTTGCACTCGACGAAGTCGATGATGTCGGGATGGTCGACGTTGAGAATCACCATCTTGGCGGCGCGCCGGGTCTTGCCTCCGGACTTAATCACTCCCGCGAAAGCATCGAAGCCTTTCATGAAGCTGAGCGGACCGCTGGCCGTGCCTCCGCCGCTAAGGCCTTCGGTCGACGACCGCAGCGACGAGAGATTCGTGCCCGTGCCGCTGCCCCACTTGAACAGCATGCCTTCGGTCTTCGCCAGCGTGAGAATCGAATCCAGCGAATCTTTCACCGAGTTGATGAAGCAGGCCGAGCACTGCGGCTTGGAGTATCCCGTGACGCCGAATTCGACTTGCTGGGTCTGCGGATTCCAGTGCCAGTTGCGGCCGTCGGAATTGGGCTCGATGCGGTCGCAGCCCACGTTGAACCAGACGGGCGAGTTGAACGCCGCATACTGCCGCACCAGAATGTGCACCAACTCGTCGTGGAAAGTTGCGCCGTCTTCCGGCGTCTTGAAATACCCCTGCGCCAATCCCCAGTCGCGGATGGTTTCGGCCACACGGCCCACCAGCTGGCGGACACCAGTCTCGCGCTCAGCAGTGCCGAGGGTGCCGTGCAGATATTTACTCGCGACAATGTTGGTCGCGGTCATGGACCAGTCCTTTGGGACCTCAACGTCTTTCTGCTCAAAGATCACGCCGCCCTGGGCGTCCGTGATCTGAGCAAGGCGAAGTTCCCACTCGATTTCGTTATAGGGGGAAACGCCGGGCCTGGTGAAGAAACGGCGGAAGGCGAGGCCGGGTGAAGTTTTCTTCGTGACGGCGTTCGATCCGGTCGACAGGGTGGGGGAAGCGGTGGTTACCTGAGGGGAATCAGGGGTAGTGGTTTTAATTTCAGGCATCGGGCTCTCCAGTTATTAGATTCTATTCATCGTGGCTCGATTCGGGCGTCCGGGGGTGAACGCGGGAGTTGAGACCTGCCCGGACGGCTTGGTCCGGGGTGGTGCAATTTCAGGTAAAGAACTGTCTTCTTTCGCCCCTTTTTCGCTCCCGGTCAGAAGCCGGAGGGCAGGGGCTGAGGACAGTGAATGTTGGTGGCGGCGCCGGAATCGAGCTGCGTCGCCGACGTATTTTCGGACGCAGGGCGGCAATCCACCGCGGTTTCAAGCGGATCGGCCTGGGCCGGCGGTGCGGCGCTGCTGGCATTGACGGACAAGAGTGTCCGTCCTACGCGAGCATCGGGGTCGGCATGAGCATCGTTCACGCGGGCTGTGCCTACGGCCGGAGTCAGTTCCAGCGACGACGCGAAATGTGCTCCGATTCCGGATGCCTTCTCGCCGGAAGTCACCAGCCATTGGTTCAGCGCGCCCGCGATGCTGCGGCGGTGGGCTGCGTCTTCGATCACCACGAAGCGCACGAAACAGCGCCCGGACGCCAGCCGCGCCCGCATAGGGTTCTGCAGCGCAAACATGCGGTCGAGGACGAACGCCATATCTTCGTCTTCGCCGAACTGGACGACCGCGAGCATGCGCTTACCCTGCACAGGCGCCACAATCTCCTCGGCCAGCGCGAAGACTCCCGGCTTGCTGGGGACGCACAGCAGGCTGTGGGGAGACTCGCAGTGGAACCACCGCGACCAGTGCAGGCGGCGGTAGTCGACGGGGCGATCGAAGCCATGGCGGGCCAACGATTCGGCGACGAGGCGGGTTAAACCTTCCATATTGCGGGCTCCTGGGTCCTTGGCTGCCGCGGCGGAGAAAAGACGTTCCCCAATCCCGCCGGGCAGGTGCAAATGCAATCCTTGCAATGAGTTGTCGTGGCCCCGGGAGGAGGTTCGGGGCGACGGCCACCGCACAAAAAACCGGGCTTCGGGCTTCGGCTTTCGGGCTTCCGCCAAAACCGAACGCCCAACGGATATGGGCCCTTCCTGCTCGCGGGGGGCGCCAAGTCACCTCTGGCTTGGCGCCGTACCGCGTTGCTTCCTGACTGCGCTCTCTTCCGTTACTTCAAAAAATTCGCCCCGTTCCCGCGGGGTGAATTTGTGTGCTTGGGATTGCAAAGTTACTCCCGCTTATGGTGTCTGTCAATAGGGAAATACCACAGGTTGTATCCCCAATAATGACGGCCCAGATGCGGGGTGTGGTTCCGGTTAGGTCCCTTTTTTCCACAATGGCCACGAATTTCAGGGTCGCTTCTTTGACTTTGATCGTGTGGAGCGGGCATCGAGGGTCAAAATCAAGGATCAAAATCAAGGATCAAAAGCTAGCGGGCAAGAGTGCCCGCTCCACACGAACCGCTACATCAATCCCAGGCGAGTGGCGGGGCGGGGGCCGCTACAGGGCTGGGGAAGCTTGCGGCGGATGCGCGCGGGTTCGTCCAGGGCGAGACCGTTGCCATCCTGTTCGGGCTCCGCTTCGGCGCGGGGCATGGACACGTAGACGTCTTCAAAAATCTGCCGCGGCGCGATGCTCAACACACCGTCGGAAGACTCCACCAGGTAATCTCCCTTGCGGCCGGAATGCTGGCGTCCCAGCGAGTCGGTGAACACAAGACTGCAACTGAGCTGTTTGGCTTTCACCAGGAATCTGGTGCGGTAGGTCTTCCATGGGGAAGTTTTCGTTTCTACTGCTTTCGTCTGTGTTGCTTTCATTCTCGCCAACCTTGGGGGGAGGAGGTTTGCCAGGGTTTGAACCTCGATGTCAGAACGGTGCTGCATGGTTGATCGCTGCCCGCCGCTACGCTGCATTGTGTGGGAAGCGAGAGTGACTGTACGAGCGAAAGCTTGCGCGGTCAATTCAGTATTTTTGGTGCAACTGAGGAAAACCTTCGCGGGAGATTTCGCGCAGGAAAGGAGATGCGAGAGAATGTGACATGAGTCCAGTTGGAGCACTCGACAGTGGCGCTTTTGTTAGCGGCATTGAAAGGTGGAAGAAATCGGGAGTGCGCGCCACGGGATTGTCCACAGGTCGTGCACAGGAAATGCAGAAAAGGAGAGGCCGAGAAACTCAAAATCCCCACCCTGTCGCAGAGTGCGCGACAAGGGTGGGGCACCCGATGTTTCTTGATTGCTTCTACCGATGAGCCAGCGCCGGCTCGTGCGCCTCTTTGCCAGCCTTGAAGGCGGCGAAGCGCTTGTTGATTTCGTCCCAGTTGACCGCGCCCCACCATGCGGCCAGATATTCGGGACGGCGATTGTTGTACTTCAGATAATAGGCGTGCTCCCACACGTCGTTGCCGAAGATGGGATAGTGACCTTGCGAAATGGGGCTGTCCTGATTGGGCGTGCTCATGATGTGAACTTCGCCGCTGGGCTTGCCGGCGAGCCAGACCCATCCGCTGCCGAATTGCTTCGCGCCGGCGTCGTTGAACTTGGTTTGGAAATCTTTGAAGTTGCCGAAGGTTTTGTGGATCGCGTCGGCGATGGGGCCGCTCGGGTCGCCTCCGCCTTTCGGTTTCATGATCTTCCAGAACATGGTGTGGTTGACGTGGCCGCCGCCGTTGTTGCGGACGGCGCCGCGAATGTCTTCGGGGATGGCGTTGAGGTCGCGGATGAGATCCTCGGCGGTCTTGCCGGCGAGTTCGGGATGTTTTTCAATAGCGGCGTTGAGATTCTTAACGTAAGCGGCATGATGCATGTCGTGATGCAGCGTCATTGTCTGCTTATCGATGATGGGTTCGAGGGCGTCGTAGGCATAAGGCAGGGGGGGTAATTCGTGAGCCATGATTGATCCTCCAACTATGTGAGATGACGGGACGCGGGATTTCGATGCAGGAGGATTTTAGACCGCGGGAGTCGAAGAGGCAAAGCCGCGAAAAGGGGAAGGGCACTCGAAGGGGCAAAGTTCCGCCTCAGTCCTGATTCTCAGGGCAATTGGATTTACGCGCGTGCCAAGTGACCGTTCCGTCCCTCGAAATCGAGACGACGTCTACCAGCCCGCCGACATCGCCGGCAGTTTTCTCGTAAGCCTCGATCGTCAACTCCACGATTTTAGCTGCCAGCTCCGCGGCTTGAGTCGGCGCTTTTAGCGGCGTGCGAACGGAAATCTTGTTTCCAACCTTGCCTTCGCGGGTTTTTTGTACGCAGAATTTTTTCGCAACGTCGGCGTGTTTCCCGGCCACGCAAATCCGGCTGGTTTGGCCATCGGCTGAGCATGGCCAGCAACGGTCGTTCGGCGGCAGCCCGATGTTCTCTCGGATCGGGTCGAACTCGTTCTTAGCGTCGAACCGTATCTCGCCGATTTCGATCGCCAGGGTCTTGTCGATAAATTCGCCGGCCGTGATCTGCCCTCCGCGCGGCCCAGGACTTTTTCTTGCATCTTCTCTGTGCTCATCCCAGTGACTCTTGACCGCCTGTGCCCAATCGACCGCGGCCGCATAGAGATCGCTCACCTGCCGATCATGACTTGAGGAATCGCGCACCGCCTCGCGGGCCAGATCGTTGTTGTCCCAGAGCGTTTTCCCGGTCGCACGGTCGAGAAAGCGCGACGCTCCCACGCTCGTGAAAATGAACCGGTGGCGAAAGACTGCAACCTTGCAGTAAGAGTTGTCGGCGACGCCTGTGTCCTGGCGGATCGCACGGCTGTCGGCGGCAACCACCACTTCGTCTTTCGCGAAATTGATGACAACGATCGTGCCGGAATCCGCCTGCGCCGACGCACGCGGCAAAGCACACAGAGCAGCGCACAGAAAGAAAAGAGCAATCCCCAGCAGAAAAACCTTAGGCGTGTAGCGCAAGTTGGCGTTCAATGGCGTTCCGGCCCATGGCGACTCGACCCATCGCGACTCAGGCACCGCCATTCTATACGCCGCAGATCATGCACTCGCAGATCATGCGCTTAGGATGGCTCTCGATTCGATTGCGAATCTATCGCTTCCGCTGCCGCATCCGTTATTCTAGTAGTGCACTGATTAATTCCTATGACTTCGAAAACGAAGACTTCTGGCGGTGGCGTGCTTGTAGCAAGCGCGTCTGGCAACGGATCGAACCCCGAGCGCGAGCGTGTGTTTGAAGCGTTCCGGGAGTGGGGATACCTGGAGGGCGACCTCGATCCGCTGGGTTTTCTGCGGCCGCGTGTGGTGTCAGCATTGCACAGGGAGAGCCCGTACGCGGCGGAAGCGCGGGCGATTTATTCCAGCACGATTGGCGTTGAGATTAACCACCTCTATCTGCCGGAGCGGCGGCAGTGGATTTTCGACCGCATGGAAGCGAAGCCGCCGGAAGAAGACCAGGGGCGGATTCTCGATCTCCTGATCCGCGCGGATATTTTCGAGCAAGTAGTGCAGCAGCGTTACCTGGGCAGCAAGCGGTTTTCGCTGGAAGGCGTAACCGCTCTGCTGCCGCTGGTGGATGAAATTCTGGATACAGGCGCACAACTCGGCGCGACTGAACTGGTGATGGGCATGAGCCACCGCGGGCGCCTGAACGTGATGGCCCACGTGGCGCGGCGCGCGCCCGAAGAAATTTTCGCCGGCTTTGAAGACGTGGACCCGCGCAGCGTGCTGGGATCGGGCGACGTGAAATATCACATGGGTGCGACCGGCGAGTACATCACGCGCGGCGGCGGCAAAGTCCACATCCATCTTGTGTCAAATCCCAGCCATCTGGAAGCGGTCGATCCGGTTACCGTCGGCCGCACCCGCGCCAAACAGGATCGCACCGGCGAAGGCGGACGCGATGCCTACCTGCCGCTGCTGGTGCACGGCGACGCGGCCTTCGCGGGCCAGGGAATTCTCGCCGAGACCATGAATTACGCCGACCTCGAGGGTTACACCGTGGGCGGCACCATTCACATCATCGCGAACAATTTGCTGGGCTTCACCACCAACTACTTCGAAGAACATTCCACGCGGTTCGCGGCGTGCATCGCGCGGCGCCAGTCGATTCCAATTTTCCACGTCAATGGCGAAGACGTGGACGCGGTCGTCCGCGTGGGCCGCATGGCGGTGGAATACCGCTACAAGTTCGGCACCGACGTGGTCATCGACCTGATTGGCTATCGCCGCCACGGCCACAGCGAAGTCGATGACCCCACCATCACGCAGCCGCTGCTCTACAAGCGGATCAAAGAGCATCCCCCGCTTTGGGAGATTTATGCCGACGACATTGGGGCCACCGACGCCGCCGAGCGCGCGGCGAAAATCAAGGCCGAGTTCGAAGCCGCGCAGAAAAAAGCCGGCACGATCAAGCAGAAGCCGACCATGCGCGAGCTCCCGAAATATTGGGATCAGTATTACGGCGGGCGTCACAAGCCGGAGTTCGAAGTAGAAACGGGATTGCCCGGCGAAGAACTCGCGGAGTTGACCGGAAAGCTCACTACCTATCCCGAAGGTTTTCACATTCATCCCAAGGTGAAGAAGTTGCTCGAGCAGCGCGCGGAAATGGGCACGGGCAAGCGAGCCGTGGATTACGGCATGGCCGAAGCGCTGGCGTTCGCGAGCCTGGTGAAAGGCGGAATTCCCGTCAGGATGTCGGGACAAGACTCGCGGCGCGGAACGTTTAACCAGCGCCACTCGGTGCTGATCGATATCGAAAACGAAAACGAATACGTGCCGCTGGAAAATGTTGGAGAGAATCAAGCGCGCTGCGAAATTTACAACTCCACACTTTCCGAAGCGGGCGTGCTCGGTTTTGAATACGGCTATAGCCGCGATTATCCCGAGTCGCTGGTTTTGTGGGAAGCGCAGTTCGGCGATTTTGCCAACGTCGCGCAGGCCATCGTCGACCAGTTCATCAGCGCGGGCGAGGCGAAATGGAATCTGCTTTCAGGCGTGGTCATGCTGCTGCCGCACGGCTACGAGGGCCAGGGCCCGGAGCACTCCAGCGCGCGCATTGAGCGTTTTCTTCAGTTGGCCGCGCAGCACAATATTCAAATCGCGCAGCCTTCGAACGCGGCGCAATATTTCCATCTGCTGCGGCGGCAGGCGCTGCGGCACTGGCGCAAACCGCTCGTCGTGTTCACGCCGAAGAGCATGTTGCGGCATCCGGATGCGTCGTCGCCGATTGAAGATTTCACGCACAAGAATTTCCTGAACGTGATTCCCGACGCGGAAGTGGGCGAGGCCGACCGCATCCTGATCTGCTCCGGGAAAATCGGCCACGAACTGCAAGCCGAACGCAAAAAACGAAAAGATAATTCCACCGCAATTGTGTTCCTGGAACAGCTGTATCCCTTTCCGGAAAAAGAGTTGGTCGCAGAACTCGAACGCCACGGCACCTCCGGAGACATCGTCTGGGTGCAGGAAGAGCCCGCGAACATGGGCCCGCTCTTCAACATGCTGACGCGCCTGCGGCGCATCGCAGGCGAGCGTCCCGTGCTGTCGGTGAAGCGCTCGGCCAGCGCGAGTCCTTCGACAGGCAGTGCGAAGGCGCACGAGGTGGAGCAGAAGACGCTGATCACGCTGGCGTTCACGCGGGGATAAAAGGGGCAACAGCGCGGTTTTTCTAATTCCATTTTAAGCGATGAGGTATCCGGCAATGGGCCAGACTCTCCTTGGAATTGCAATTCTGGTGGGGTTTTTCTCGATAGGCGCGCTGTTGATCCGAAATCCCAAGTCCAACCTCGCCGCACTCGGCAGGCCGGCGACGGACAAGCACATTCGGGCAATGCGCATTATAGGAGCGGGTTTTGTGTTTCTCGCCCTCCTGGGCCTAGTCCAATTATTTCGTAGCCCGCATTGATGTATTCGAGGCGAACGGCGGTGCCTTGGAGCCCCATGGTGTACCCTTCCTTCTTCATGCCGCGCCGCGCTCAAGTTCTCCGCATCGCCGTTGATACGGGCGGAACCTTTACCGACTGCGTTTGGATGGAACGTGGGCGTCTGCGCATGCTGAAGGTTTTTTCCACGCCGCAGGATCCGTCGCAAGCCATCGTTGAAGCACTCCGAAAAATCGCGCATCAAGGCGAGCTCGTCCTGCTGCACGGCACCACCGTGGGCACCAACACGCTGCTCGAACGCAAGGGCGCGCGCACCGCGCTTGTGACCACTGCCGGGTTCGAAGATGTGATTGAGATTGGGCGGCAGGCGCGCCCCAAGCTTTACGATTTTTCCTTTGATCGCATCGAGCCGCTGGTGGCGCGGGATCTGCGGTTTGGCGTGGAGGAACGCACGGCATGCGGGGGCGAAATCCTGACCGCGCCATCGCCGGCGGATTTGCAATCACTGTTGTCGCGCGTCGCGGCAACTCATCCACAAGCGGTCGCAATCTCGCTGTTGTTTTCGTTTGCCAATCCAAAAAATGAACTCGCCGTCGCGGAAGCCCTAAATCCGCTGGGCCTCCCGCTCTCGATCTCGCATGAAATCCTGCCGGAGTTTCGGGAGTACGAGCGAACCTCAACAGTGGTGGTGAATGCGTATCTGCAGCCGGTGATGAAGGGATATCTGGAAAACCTCCAGCGTCGGGCGAATGGCCTCGCGGCGAGCGAGTCGAGAACCGAAGCACCGGGGGCTGAAGCCCCAATTGGTCGGCGGGCTGTCGCGGCGCTACAGCGCCGCTCTTCCACGGTCGGGACGCAGGACACGCAGACGCGAATTTTTGTGATGCAGTCAAATGGAGGCATCGCCGCGCTCTCCGCGGCCGCGCGCGAGCCAGTGCGTACGGTGCTCTCCGGCCCCGCTGGAGGGGTGGTGGGCGCGGCCGCCACTGCGCGAGCTAGCGGATTCGACCGCGTAATCGCCTTCGACATGGGAGGAACGTCGACAGACGTTTCTCTCGTAGACGGCACGATCGCCACAGCCGCGATTCCAGCCAGAAACGACGCGCAAGTTGCCGGATTGCCAGTGGGCGTGCCCATGCTCGACATTCACACGGTAGGCGCTGGCGGCGGTTCGCTCGCGCGCTTCGATGTCGGCGGCGTGCTGCGCGTGGGCCCGGAATCCGCGGGCGCCGATCCCGGCCCGATCTGTTACGGTCGCGGCTTGCAACCCACCGTCACCGACGCGAACTTGTTATTAGGGAGGCTCCGACCAGAACGCTTCCTGGGCGGCGAATTCAAACTCGATTTGGAGCGAACGCGAAAGATCACGCAAGCATGGTTGAAGAAACAAAAATCGCGGTTCACGCTCGAACAATTCGCCGACGGCGTAATTCGCGTCGTGAATGCCACCATGGAGAAAGCGATCCGCGTAGTGTCGGTCGAGCGCGGCCGCGATCCCCGAGACTACGCGCTGGTGGCCTTCGGCGGCGCCGGAGGATTGCACGCCTGCGCCCTCGCCGAATCTCTCGGCATTCCGCAAGTAATCATTCCGGCGCTGCCCGGAGCGCTCTCGGCTCTTGGGATTTTGGCCAGCGACGTGGTCAAGGATTATTCGCGCACGGTGCTGTGGCGAGTCAGCGTCGAGATTCCGCACGCACGGTTGAATCAGGAATTCGCAGAACTGGAGACGCGGGCCGCAGAAATTTTCGAGCAGGAAGGCTGGCCCGGAAAAGCGCGGTATGAGAAAAGCGTTGACGTCCGTTACCGCGGCCAGGGGTACGAACTCAGTATCCCGCTTAGCAAGAATCTGCTGAAGGAATTCGAGCGCGAGCACCAGCGCCGCTACGGCTACACCCATCGCGCGCGCGAAGTGGAGCTGGTTACGCTGCGTCTGCGCGCGGTGGTGAAATCCCCGCGGCTGGAAATCACCGCAGCTCACGCGGGGAAAATAGACTTAAGAAAGATAGCCCATATGGGGACGGGCACTCTTGCCCGTCCAGGCCGAGCAACGCTCGGCTCGTTTTCCACGCCCGAAGTCCCGGTCCTGTTCCACGGCAAGAACCTCAAAACCAAGATCTATTCCCGCGACAACCTCCACCCGGATAAGAAATATTCCGGTCCCGCCATCATCACCGAATACAGCGCCACCACAGTCGTCCCGCCGGGCAAGCGTTTTCACCTCGACCGCGTCTCGAACTTGGTGATCCGGTAACCGCGTCAGTTTTCGCCTTTCGTTTTCCTGCAAAATCCACTGAAAGCGTCACAAATCCACAGGTTTTGAACAGACTATTGTCGTCAGCCAGTTGCGATGCCATTGTGGAAGGTGCAGCTTATTCGTTATGACAGGTTTAGGTGCATTGCTGGAAATCGCAACGCCGCGCTGAAGGATCGTGATTGGCCAGCGGGATGTCGTGAGAGTGAATCGGAGGCCTGCGAATGAGTCCGCGAAGAACGACTCCACCAAAGCCCAAGCCCGCGCCACCGTGCCGGTGCGAGTGCTGGGCTTGCGATAAAGGAATTCACTGCGGGAAGAAGCCGGACTGTGAACATCCGCCGTACCGCACTACGCGGAGAACGAACTAGATGCCTCAGAGCGTCGAGACGCGGGCGTCTTGCGCCTCTGTTCTTTCTCCACCCATTCGACGAAGAGAGTCTGAAATTCGTCTTGCGTGTAAATGCCTTTGTGGATCAGCAGCGTGTTCATCGCGTATACCGTGGCCTTGAAACCTTCATCCCGCGACGCTGCTGCTAATGCTTCTTCGAACGACATGTTGGTTATTCTCCTGGGCCATCAAATCACTTTGTCACTTCCGAGTCAATCTCGTAACCGGATAGGCATCTCGTCTTTCACCTCGACCGCGCCGGCAACCTGATTATTACAATCTGATGAAAATCACGCTCCACGCGCCGCAATCGCCACTCGGTGCTGGGTACACGCCACTCGTTGCGGCTACAATACTCCCGTGAAACCAAGCATCTTTGTAGTGGAGGACGATCCGGATATTTCGCGGCTGGTGCGGCATCACCTGGAGAACGAAGGCTTCAACGTGCGCGTGTACCCTACGGGCGCCACGGTTCTCGCCGATGCGGAGCGGCAGCGCCCGGCGTTGTTCGTGCTCGATATCATGGTTCCGGGCAAGGACGGTCTCGAACTTTGCCGCACAGTGCGGCAGACTGCCGGCCTCGCTGCGGTGCCGGTAATTTTTCTCACTGCGAAAAGCAGTGAAGCGGATCGCGTGCTCGGTCTCGAGCTGGGTGCGGACGATTACATCGGCAAGCCGTTCAGTCCGCGCGAGCTGGTGGCGCGCGTGAAAGCCGTGCTGCGGCGGTTTGAGCGGCCGCTGCCGCCGAGTCCGCTGAAGGTGGGTGAAATCGAAATTGATCCTTCGGCGATGACATTGACGGTTTCAGGCAAGCTGGTGGCCACGACGGCCACCGAGTTTCGTCTACTGGATTATTTTGCGCGCCATGCCGGGCGCGTGTTCACGCGCGACCACCTGCTCGACAGCGTGTGGCGCGACACTTCTTATGTGACGCCGCGATCGGTGGACGTTTACGTGCGCCGCATCCGGGAAAAAATCGAACCGGACCCGGAGAACCCGCGCTACCTGAAGACGGTGCGCGGCGCGGGCTACCGCTTCGAAGCTCCAAAGTGAAAAACCAGTGAAGAACCGGATTTTTTTCAAGCTGCTGGCCGCGTTTCTCGTTGTGATCGCCGCCAGCGCCGTGATCCTCGACTTCACGCTGGGCCGTGCGTGGGAAGCCTCTCTGCGCGCGGAGATTGACCGCAGCCTCACACAGAAGACGGTTATGTTCGCCCACCGCGTGGAAAGCGACCGCGGCCACTCGCTCGCCGACATTGCCGCGCAGGAAGGCCAGGCGGCGGGCGCGCGGGCTACGATTATCGACGCTTCTGGAAAAGTGCTGGCCGATTCCGAATCGAACCCCGCCAATATGGAGAGCCCGGCCGCGCAAGAAGAATTCGCCGCGGCTCTGGCGGGCAAAACCGGGAGCGCCGAGCGTCCCAGCGCTTCGCTGGGCATTCCTTTTCTCTATATCGCGGTGCCGATTTCTGGAGGCGCCGTGCGCCTCGGCTATCCGCTGAGCGATGTCGAAGGGGTGCAGGCGGCGGTGCGCCGTCGGTTGGCCTGGGGATCCGCGCTGGCGCTGGCCATTGCGCTGCTGGTGGCGGCCAGCGCTTCCACGTCGACGGCGCGGCGGCTGGAACACATTGTGGAAGTCGCGGCGCACATTGCTGATGGCGATCTGAAAGCGCGCGTGCAGGATAGCGGCCTTGACGAAATCGGCCGCCTCGGCGGAGCTCTCGACCAGACGGCGCGCCAGGTCGAGCGCAGTTTTGCCGCTGTGCGTTCCAGCCAGCGCCAGCTCGAAACGCTGCTCAACAGCATGCAGGACGCAGTTATCGCGGTCAGCGCCGACGGCCTGGTGCAGTGGGCCAACCAGCCCATGGATCGCCTGGTTTCGCAGCATGTGCGTTTGAATGCGCCGGTGGTCGAGACCATTCGCGATCCGGATTTTCTCGCGACCGTCAACGCCGCAACCACGGACAAGGAAGTGAAGACCGCGCGCGCCACGTCGATTGTTCCCGGCCGGGCGTTCGATGTGACGGCTGCGCCGCTGCCCGGCGGGGGCGCGGTGGCGGTGCTGCGCGATCTCACTGAGACCGAGCGCGTGGAAAAAACCCGGCGCGATTTTATCGCCAACGTTTCCCATGAGCTGCGCACGCCGCTCACTTCGATCCAGGGCTATTCGGAGACGCTGCTCGATACCACGCCGGAAAATGGCGCGCCCACGCGCGAGTTTCTCGACATCATCCGCAAGAATGCGGCCCGCATGTCGCGGCTCACGGAAGATCTGCTGACCCTGGCGCGCGTGGAATCCGGTGAAACCCGTTTCGACGCCGAGCCCGTGCCTCCGCTCGAGTTGCTGCACGACGCCGAAGAAAGTTTTCGCGAGATCGCCAAGGGTTACGGCGTGGAACTGCAGATTCAGGGAACCCCGGCGGGAAACGGTTCGTCAGGGTCAATCTCAGCGAAGTCGAGCGCGTCGAAATCGGGCTCGACTGAATCCCACTCGGCGGAATCTTTACCCCGCGTGCTCGCCGACCGCGAAGCGATTCACCAGGTTTTTTCCAATCTCCTCGACAACGCCATGAAATATGGCCGCACCGGCGGCAAGGTGGTGCTGGGAGCGCGTCCCGGGCCACGCGGAGTCGAATTCTACGTCCAGGATTTCGGCGCCGGCATTCCCTCGGAACACTTGCCCCGCTTGTTCGAACGCTTCTACCGTGTGGATAAAGCTCGCTCGCGCGAATCGGGAGGCACCGGGCTGGGCTTAGCCATCGCAAAACACATTATGCTGGCGCACGGTGGCTCGATCCGCGCCGAGAGCGAGCTGAACCACGGCTCCCGGTTTTTGTTTACGCTGCCTACGGCGTAGACGAGCTTCTCCGCGACCGCGGTGTCATCTCACAACGCGATGTCATCCCGAACGGGGCCGACGGCCCGGTGAGGGACCCTACGTCAGACGACCGCGTCTCTGCAGCAAACGGGAACTCCCACGCCGCACACACCGAGTTGGCAGCCCCGCCGGCGACCATTCCGCTTGATTCGCACCGTTGGGTCCCTCACCGAGCCTTCGGCTCGATCCGGGATGACATCGCTGTTATGGCATCCCCGGTATGACATCCTGATGATTGACAGCGCTCAAACTCCACGAAAATTCACAGCGTTGTAACCATTCCGCGAGCAATAAAACCTATGCTAGGCCGTGGACATCCAAGTCAATAATTGGCAAGATAATCGCAAGGATCCAGGCCCGAAGCCGACGCGCCGCGCGCGGCGTCCAGCTTTGCGCCGGAGGGAAGTAGTCATGAGCACCGCCAGAGTCGACAGTGCCAGCCCCGAGCCCGCTCACCAGTATCTTGTACGGCGCACCGTGGAGGCTTGCCGCCTGGCCAAGGAAGCGGCCGGCGCCGCGGCCGAAGGAATCGCCACCGGCTCCAGCCCGCTGCTGAACTCGCTGCGGCAGCGCGAACGCGAACTCGACACGCTCGACATGGAAATCGACGCCGGCGTGACCACGGCCATCACGGAAGTCGGTCCCGCCGAAGCGCGCGAACTGCTGGCCTGCATGAAATTCATGATTGGCCTGGAGCGCATCGGAGACCTGCTGCTGAGTTTTGCCAACAGCGCGCAGGCAGCGGGCGGGCGGCTCGATTCAGAAGATACCCGCGACCTCACGCAAATGGCGACCATCCTCGAAAAAATGCTGACCGACGTGGGCGAATCATTTTCTGGCCGCGATGTGGGCAAGGCCGTGGACGTACTCCGCGCCGACGCCGAGATGGACCGCCTGCGCAACCTGATTTTTCTTCGCCACATCGAAAACCCCGAAGCTGTGCACCGGCAAGCGAGCCTGCAAGTCATCTTCATGACCCAGTCCCTCGAGCGCGCCGGCGACCACGCCAAAAATCTGGCCGAAGAAGTTTGCCACTTCGTCAGCGGACGCACCGTCCGCCACGTGCTCATGGCCTACGACAAACCCGTCGAGCAAATGTTCATTGACTACCTGCGCCGGCGCGACGGAAAACGCTAAGCCTTAGCTTCGGACACCGGGACGCCGGACGCCGGCCGCTACAGTTGCCAACCGCAACGTCAGCGGAATGCGGCTCACGTGATGCGGCTAACGTTCTGCGACTAACCGAGCGATCAACCTTCGCCCGCGGGTTGCCGCGAGACAGGCCAGCGATGCCACGCACAGGATGACCAACGCCATGCGAAGGTAGGTCGCCGTGGAAACGGAGATGCCGAGGCCGGTTCCGATGGCGAAGTAGGCCGCGAGACACACGGGGCACTTGGGCAGCAAGGCGAGGATGCCGCTGGGAACAATCCATGCTGCCAAGCGGCGCGCGGCGTCGAGAAGACGTTGCGCGCCGGGCATGGCGGGCATGGCGGGCTTGGCATTCATTGCGCAGCACGCGTGCGGGTTCACGAGTGGCGCTCCTCGGAGCAGCAGGAAGAGCCTGCGTCTTTTGGAGCTACGTATTGCGCCTCGGGGTCGACGAAGTAGCCCTCGGCGTAGCGGTCGTGATGACGAACCCAGGCCATGGTGAAGGCCAAGCTTTCTTCGTCGCGGCCTTTGGGCGCGAGGTCGAGAAAATTGTAGGCGCCGACCAGGATGTCGAGACCGCGCGCGTAAGTGGAATAAGTGTGGAAGATTTCACCCGCGTCGTTTTTGTAGAACACGCTGGCGCCGGGAGCTTCTTCGGCGGGGAAGTCGGCCATCGCGTCATAGTTGTAGTTCAACTTGCCGCTGGCCATTTCCTCTTTGGTGAAGGAGACGCGGTAGTCATGGTTGAAGTCGTTGGCGAAAGATGACACCCAGCGGAACTGCCATCCCATCCGCTGCCTGAAGGCTTCGATCTGGGCGATGGGAGCGCGCGAAACCACGGCCAGAGTGACGTTGCGATTGGCGAGATGCACCAGGCTGCCGCCGAAATGATCGGCCAGGTAGGAGCAACTGGGGCAACCTTGCTCCCATCCCGGACCGAACATGAAGTGGTAGATGATCAGCTGGCTGCGGCCGGCGAAGAGGTCGGCGAGCGTCTGCTTGCCGTTCGGGCCGTCGAAGACATATTGTTTTTCGACTTTTTCCCAGGGCAGTTCGCGGCGTTGCCGGCTTAGGTCGTCGCGGAGTTTGGTGAATTCTTTTTCTTTGCGGAGGAGCTCTTTGCGGCGGGCAATCCATTGTTGTGGGGAGACTACTTCGTGGTTTTGAATTCCGGAACTGGTGGTTAGGGTGGTCATTGCTTTTCTCCTTTATGTTTTCTGGCGAGAACCCACTTCTCGCAAAGGAGGCGAGAAGTGGGGCACCCGCGGTTTAGGTGTTGGCTTTCAAACTTTGTATTTTTTCTTTTTCGGCGAAGTTGCCCGCTTTTCGACTGCGCTATCTTTTTCCGCGATGTCCTTGATGCGAAGCAGCTCGTTGGACCAGAGCTCCTGGAACGGGCCCACCCATCGTTCGTAAATCTGGCGGATGGGGACGACGTTCAGCGAATTTACCCGCTGCCTTCCGGCTTCGCGCGTCTGTACCAGATGCGCCTGGCGCAGCACTTCGAGATGTTTCATGACGCCGAAGCGCGTGAGGTGCGGAAAAGTATCCACGATTTCTGTGGTGGTGCGGGGACGCTCGCGCAGAAAATCCAGGATCGCGCGCCGGGTCGGGTCGGAGAGCGCCTTCCACACCGGGTCGAGTTCATCCGCAGGACGAGCCACGGTTTCAGTCACGCTCTTACTCGCAGTCCTTTTTTATCTGGCCGAGCATGTGACTCCAGCCTTCGCCGACGCCCTTGCGATGCTGCGGATCGATCATGCCGAGGGCGCGATGCCGCAGCACGACTTTGCAGCCCGCGGCGGCCGGTTCGATTTTGACCTCGAGATGATTGATGGCCGGATAGGACATGAACATGGGCCCGGACAATTCCAGTAAAGAGGGCGCCTTGATCACCTGCACGAACCCCCAGAGGTGTCCGATGCCGTTGCCGCGGTCGCGATACCAGCGTCCGCCGGGTTTGGGCTCGAGCAGCATGTTCAGCGATTGGCCGTCGGGCCGGGTGTTGCCTTTTCCGAGGCGATGCAGAACTGCCGCAAATGCCTTTTCTGGCGTGGCTTTGATGTCGATGTGCTGCTCAAGGTCGAGGGTAAGGTCGTCTAATGTCATGGTTTTCTCTTTCCTGCTCCGGAGAGCGATTCGTCGTTATGTTAGTAAATAGTAACGTGAGTTAATAGTCACGTCAAGAGAAATCTTTCACTTGCCGAAAACGGGCCGCGTCGGCACGGGACGGCGAGGAAAGAAGTCAGAAGTCAGAAGTCAGAATGCAGAAGTAATACCTGGGCTTACTTCTGCATTTTTGACTTCTGACTTCTGACTTTGCGCCGGAAGACTACTCTTCGTCGGGATCGCGTTTGGCGATGGCCGCCGCTTTCGCGCTTAAGGAAGACCTCGCCATCCGTACGTGCGAACGGATCGTAATTCGGAGCTCTCGGGCCAGCCTTCTGAGTTCCGCTTCCGTCTTGGGAGTGAACGGCTGGCTGCAAAGAACGCGGATGTGTGAGCAAAGCTCTTCAATCCGAGCTTCGGTTAAGGGAGGCACCGCAATACTTTACCGGGATTGATTGTCCAGCTCGATACACCACATACCTGATAGAAGCCGGGAGAATACCGTAACTGTTCGGGGACTTACGAAGGTGCTCGAAAAAGCGGGGCGGCCTTGTGGTTTCGTGCAAAATCTTCGTACAGTGCGTCCCTCCGGCGGTCTCAGGGTGCGCGCATAAACCTTGCCCTGTGAATGATTTGGGGGTCAGTGAGCGGCGGCATCGCGCCTTCTGGTTTGGCAACCAGCTTGCCTTACACCCTTGCATGACAATTAAAAAGGAAAAGGAAGAAGAATGGCGAGAGCTGTGTGATCGGGTTGCGGTGGAATCCGACCCTCAGCGCCTGTCGGAGCTGGTGGATAAGCTGATCGGGGCATTAGATGCGCGCAAGCAGGCACTTCGTAAATCCGGGGAACGGCATAACCCTTCCACCGGCAACACCTAGTGCGAGGCCACCCGAAGTGGGGTAAGTCTAGGAAAACAGGGCGACGCCTTCGGGCGGGAGCAGCACGCGGACTGCGTCGGCGCTGTGCGCGCTGCCGCGGGCCAGCCAGTGCTTCAGAAGTTTTCTGGACGACGGCGGGAGGTGCGAGAAGAACATTCCGGCACGTCCCTGGGCGTCGGTCCAGATTACGTCGGCGAGGCCGCGAAGCGTGTGGCCGGTGCCGGGCAGAAGGCAGCGGAAGGGCATCCGGGCGCGGGCAGGGATGGGCTCGGGCGCTTGCAAGGCGAGGCCTTGCTCGCTGAGGTCGATACCGATGGCGGGCAATGTTCCGGTTTCAAGTTCGAGGTAGATCAGGGTCTTGATGCCGGTGCGGGCAGAGGCGCGCCGGTCGTTTTTTGTGAAGCGCGCAACCTTGGTTGATCTCGCAACTTTGCTTAGCCGCGAAAACTTTGTTGACCTCGCGAGACTTTTCATTCGGCTGCCCCGGTGGGCGCGCTTCCGGCCGTTTTCCAGAATCTCCTGAAGAGCGTCCCGCACCTGGGTGCTGACCAGCGGGCTGTATAGAATGCGATTTGCGCCTGACTGAAAGGCTTCGCCGGTTCCGGGATATTCTTCAGCGACGGCCAGGACTACCGGCTTCTGCGGCGGCGGCAGCAGCGACACCAGCCGCACCAGTTCTCCGGCTTCGGGCAAGGCGAAGTCCGCGATCAGAAGCGAGCATTCGCCTCCCAGCGTGAGTTCCAGAGCCTGTTGCTGGGAGCGGCAGTGGAGATAGTCGATTCCGGCTTCGTTGAGGGCGGTCCTCAGAATGCGAAGGGACGGGGCATGTTGGCAGAACACGGCAGCAAACTTTGATTTGAACTCGGACTTGAACTCCGATATGAACCTGGACATGCACTGAAACTAAGGCGGCAAGCGGGCGGGGTAAACGTCACACCAGTAATCCGGAGAAGCGTTACTGGAGTGCGAGAATTAGGAGTTCTTATGCTTGACCGGAAGCAGGACGCGGAGGGTGTGGAGCGTGTGTTTGGCCGGCCTTCCTTAACAGATTTTCGGAGTGAGATCCGGGTCGATGAGTGCAATGGAGATGTTACGCCAACCATCCACAGTGCCCGGTGCGAAGTATCCTTGCGCTAGTTGCAATTGTTTCGGTTTAGTCCATGACACTAAACTGCAAGTAGGGTGTCGAGACCTTGAGAATGATGTCCTCGTCCGCCTCGACCAAGGTCACCCGGCCATCTTCGTCTCGGTCCGGCCGACCGACTGCCTTGAATTCGACATCAACCTTGAAATACGGGCAGTCTTGACTGACGAACGTGCGGCGTAATCCCGTTGATAGGCCACCCTCGGTCGTGAATACAGTGAGCAGGGCTTTGCGGGTACTGCCGGTCTTGATGGTTTCCATGCGCTCCAGTACCTTGGTGACCCAGTCGATGTGAGACTGGGAGCATTGCGATGGGTCTCCGGTGGAACTTGCTCGTAAGGCCGTGGCCCCTGCGAGCGCGGCGGATGCAAGTAAAGGGAAGACGCGGCGGCGTTGCATCGTAGCTCCTCCGTGCAGCGCTGATTTTACTGGCAATCCGCGCCTCCCGAAAATCAAACCTCGGTGATCTTGAAGATGCCTATTTGGATGGCGATTATGGACTACCGGTATGGCTGACGAGAACGGCGATTACACTCATCAAAAACCGCGATGGATGGGGCGGCGGCAACCGTTGCGCTGCTGAGTGGGCCGTTCCCCTTACCGGTAGGACTTACTCATCGGAATGGATGGCTGCGCGCTGCTATAATAAACGATTGCGCTCATGCCCAGGAAACGACTGATTCGCTCGACTACAGTTTTGTCCGTGCGCCGCGATGGCAAAGTGGTTCTGGCTGGGGATGGCCAGGTTACGCTTGGCGAATCGGTGATCAAGCACACGGCGAAGAAGATTCGCCGCCTCTACAACGACAAGATTCTGGCCGGGTTTGCCGGGTCGACCGCCGACGCCTTTACGCTTTTCAGCCGCTTCGAGGCCAAGCTGGAGCAGTATCACGGCAACCTGGGGCGCGCCGCGGTGGAGCTGGCCAAGGATTGGCGGACCGACAAGTTTCTGCGTCATCTGGAAGCGCTGCTGCTGGTTTGCGATAAGGAAACGACGTTTCTGTTGAGCGGGCAGGGCGACGTGATCGAGCCCGACGGCGAGGTCGCGGCGATCGGGAGCGGCGGTCCTTATGCGCAGGCCGCGGCTCAGGCGCTGGCCCATCACACGCAGCTCAGCGCGCGGCAGATTGCGGAAGAGTCGATGAAGATTGCGGGCCGGATGTGCATTTATACGAATGATAGTGTGACGGTTGAAGAGTTGTAGAGCAAGTTCTCAGTTCTCAGTTCTCAGTTTTGAGCGAGAACCCGATCCGTTGACTGCGGGAACATGGGCGGCTATCAGAGCGCTGAGGAGATGGAATAACCGGTTGGCAGGGATTTTACTGGGAACTGAGAACCGAGAACCGTTTCTTATGGCAATTTATCTTCCATCTTCCGCTGAAGAAGAGCAGTTAGCGCTCGACGAACTCACGCCGCGTGAAATCGTGGTCGAGCTCGACAAATATGTGATTGGGCAGAAAGACGCCAAGCGCGCCGTGGCCATTGCGCTGCGCAATCGCATGCGGCGGCAGAAACTTTCAGCCGAGCTCGCCGAAGAAATTATCCCCAAGAACATCATCATGATCGGGCCCACGGGGGTGGGGAAGACGGAGATTGCGCGGCGGCTGGCCAAGCTGGCGAATTCTCCGTTTCTGAAGGTGGAGGCTTCGAAGTTTACCGAGGTCGGATACGTGGGGCGGGACGTGGAATCGATGGTTCGCGATCTAGTGGAGATTGCGATTGATAACGTCCGCGAAGAGAAGCTGGAAGACGTGGCGGACAAAGCCGAACTCAATGCCGAGGAGCGGTTGCTGGACATTCTGCTGCCGCCGTCGGGGCCGGCGCAGACGGCATCGTCGTCGACGAGTTCGTCGGCATCTTCGCCATTAGCGTCGGGCGGAGTGGTGATTGATGGCAACACTGCGCTGACGGAATCTTCGAACCGCACGCGCGAGAAATTGCGCCAGCAGTTGCGGGAAGGGAAACTCGACGAACGCATGGTGGAGATCGACGTGCGCGAGCGGAATTTTCCGTCGTTTGAAATTATGACGAACCAGGGCGTTGAGGAGATGGACGTCAACCTCAAAGACATGTTGCCCAGCATCTTCGGCCAGCGCACCAAGAAGCGGAAGATGAAAGTGAACGAGGCGTTCGAATATCTGATTCAGGAAGAAGAGCAGCGGCTGATCGACATGGATCAGGTGACGCGCGTGGCGATTGACCGCGTCGAGAATGCCGGAATCATTTTCCTAGACGAAATCGACAAGATCGCGGGACGCGAAGGCGGCCACGGGCCGGACGTTTCGCGGGAAGGCGTGCAGCGGGATATTCTGCCGATCGTGGAAGGCACGACCGTCAACACGCGTTATGGCATGGTGCGCACCGATCACATTCTGTTTATTGCGGCGGGAGCGTTTCACGTTTCGAAGCCGAGCGATCTGATTCCGGAGCTGCAGGGGCGGTTTCCGATTCGGGTGGAGTTGCAGTCGCTGACCATGGAGGATTTCATTCGCATTTTGACGGAGCCGAAATCTTCGCTGGTGAAGCAGTACACGGCGCTGCTCGAGACCGAGGGTGTGAAGCTGGAGTTCACGCGCGAGTCGCTGGAAGAGATTGCGCATTTCGCATTTCGCGTGAATGAGAGTACCGAGAATATTGGCGCGCGGCGTCTGCATACGATCATGGAGCGGGTTTTGGACGAGCTGAGTTTTGATGCTCCGGAGAAAAAAGGCCAGCATGTGACCATCGATGCGGACTATGTGAAGAAGATGCTGACCGATATTGTCAAGGATCAGGATTTGTCGAGATACATTCTGTAATTAAAGACTGAACCACAGAGGGCACAGGGGAACACAGAGGAAATCCTGGCAGGGGGCCTCGGTGTGACTCTGTGCCTTTTTAGTTCATCTTCTGATTATGCAAGAACCAATTGCGAAAACTGAATCATGAAAACTGTTGGTCGGCCGAGGATGTGGGCGGCATGCAAAGTGCTTCGCGAGGCGGTGGAGGAAATAGCAGGGGCTAGTGTCTAGTGGGCGGTGGTCAGTTTCTGGTTTCCAGTCTTCCACTGCCGGCGAGCGCCTGAGGTTCTGTTAGTCTTTTTCTTCTGCATGAAAATTCCTAGGGGAGAGCTGCTGCTCGGGATCATGCCGCTGGTGTTGGTAGGGTGTGCGGCGATGGGGCCGCCGCGGCCTCCGTCGCTGCAATTGCCCAAGCCGCCTACGGATCTGCGGGCAGTGCGCAAGGGCGACAAGGTGGTGCTGACGTGGACGGTCCCTGCACTTACTACCGATCATCAGGCGGCGCGCAGTTTGGGAGCGACTCGCATTTGCCGGGGGAGCGGGCCCGTTTTGAAGGAGTGCGGAACTGCGGTGGGGGAGGCTTCGCCCGTTGCTTCTACAGCGGCGTCCCCCGATAGCGGGCGGGCGATTCGCCCGATGCCACACGGACCGGGATCGAAGTCCAACGGCGGACAGAAAGTTGCTGCAAGCTATACCGACAATCTGTTTTCGGGGAGCGTGCGGCCGGAGACGTTTGGTTTTGCCACGTATGCGGTCGAAGTGCTGAATGCGAATGGACGCGGGGCGGCCTTGTCGAATTCAGTGCGGGTGCCGCTGGCGCAGACGCTTCCTGCGCCCGCGGATTTCAGAGCTCAGGTGACGGGGCAGGGCGTGGTGCTGAGTTGGAGACGGGCGGGATTGCCGGGGGTCTCGAATCCGAATCCGGTGAGCTATTTCTATCGTGTGTATCGCCGCACCGAGGGGGGCAAAGCGAATCTTGTGGGCGAGGTGCCGGTGCTGGGCGAGATGGATCTGTCGCTGACGGACGCGAGCATCGAGTGGGAGCAGACTTACTATTATCACGTGGAAGCGGTAACGGTGATTTCCAGGGAGGACGCGGCGGATCACAAGAAAATAGAAATCGACGGGGATGATTCGGCGGAAGTGAAAGTGTTCGCGCACGATGTGTTCCCTCCGGCCGTGCCGGCGGAGTTGCAGGCAGTGTTCTCGGGGCCGGGGCAGTCGCCGGCGATCGATCTGGTGTGGGCCCCGGTGACGGATTTGGACCTGGCAGGTTACAACGTGTACCGTCGCGAGGCAGGAGGCGTGGCGGTGAAAGTGAACCGAGAGTTGGTAAAGACGCCGGCGTATCGCGATGCGAACGTAGCGGCGGGGAAGACGTATTTGTATTCGGTATCGGCCGTGGATGTGCGGGGGAATGAGAGTGCGCGGTCCGGGGAGGCGAGGGAGACGGTGCCGTAGGGGCGGGCTTCGGGCTTCGGCTGTCGGGCTTGAGCTGGTGTGGGAAATTTTTCGCGCGAGTTAGCGGTCTCGTGGTTAGATAGGTGACGATGAAATATTGTCGGTTTCAGTGGAATGGTGAGGCACACTACGGGCTGGTTGAGCCTGTGGCGGGGCGGGACGCAATTTTGCGGGTTTTGCTGACGGCGCCGGAAGAGGCGGACGGCGACCTGGAAAGCGTGCGCACGCGGCGGATCGAGAAGATCGCGCTGGAAGAAGCGGTGCTGCTGCCGGCGGTGCGGCCGTCGAAAATTGTCTGCGTGGGGCGCAACTATCGCGAGCATGCGGCGGAGTTGGGGCATGACGTCCCGACGGAGCCGCTGCTGTTTCTGAAGGCAACTTCGGCGCTGCTGGCGCCGGGAGGGACGGTGCGGCGTCCGAAAATTTCCGAGCGCGTGGATTTTGAAGGCGAGCTCGGCGTGGTGATCGGCAGGACTTGCCACCAGCCGGCGGCCGACGAAGACGTGCGGAAATATATTCTGGGCTACACGTGCGTGAACGACGTGACGGCGCGCGATCTGCAGACGAAAGATGGGCAATGGTCGCGGGCCAAGGGTTTCGACACGTTTTGTCCGGTGGGGCCGGTGGTGGTCGAGGGGCTCGATCCATCTTTCGGAGTGGGGGCGGGCGTGGGCGTGGAAACCCGCGTGAATGGCGCGGTGAAGCAGAACGGGAATACCCGCGACTTTATTTTTGCGCTGGATGTGGTGATCCGACACATTGCGCAGGCCATGACTTTGTTTCCCGGCGATTTGATTGCCACGGGAACGCCGTCGGGAGTGGGGCCGGTTGTGGCTGGGGATGTGATGGAAGTGACGGTGGCGGGAGTGGGGACGCTGCGGAATGTGGTGGAGGATGAGTGAGAAGGAAATTGCTGATTGATGATCGCTGATTGCTGATTCAAAACCCACAAACCGAGAGGGGTTCAATCAACAATCAGAAATCAACAATCAGCAATTGCTTTATTGCAGCCGGAATCTCTCGCGCATCAGCCGTTGCAGGCGGGGTTTGTAGAGGAGATCGAAGGCGAGTTCCTCGTCGGGGAACATGGCGAGGGCGGCGCGTTTGGCTCCGGCGGCGAGTTCGGAGGCTTCTTCCACGGTGAGGCTGGGGTCCTGGCCGATGACCGACAGGACCATGCTCATCATCAGCTGCAGGCGGCGGATTTTGCGAGACTCTTCTTCCATTTCGCGGCCGGCACCGTCTGCGGATTCGCGCGATTCTTCGTTGGTGGGCGGGAAGTCTCGGTAACGGCGGGCGTGGTGCGGAATTTGCATGTTGCTCCTTTGGCCCAGTGTGCTGCTGAGTTAGATGGCTCGTCCGGAGCGGACGTTGCGGGGTCCGCCTAAAGGCATTCTGCATTAATTGGCGGGAAATGCAACCGCACTAAAGTGGGGTAATGACCGGTTAAAGCGAGCGGGCGAGCCGCCCACTGACACGCGAGTTCTGCAGGCTTCCGCACGCTTGCCCCTGCGTCGGAGTAGAATCAGTTTTTGGCCCTCGAATCCCTTGGGATTCTGGAATTGGAGATGCTTATGGCAGAGCTTGATGACCCGGCGGCGGAGGCGCAGTCGCGTCCGAATCCGAATGAGAAGCTGGTGAAGATATTTGACTCGGAGACGGAAACCGAGGCTTTGGTGGTGAAGGGTTTGCTGGACTCGGCGAACATTGCGAACAGCCTGGGGCCGGTTTCGCTGTCGCAATATGCGTTTCCGGACGTGGGCGGCACTGCGATCCTGGTGAAGGAAGAAGATGCCGAAGCGGCACGGCAGCTGATTGAGGATTACCGGCGGCCGGAGCCGGCTGCGGATGATGAGACCGCGGAGATTGACATTAATACTGGAGAACCGCGGGCGAAGGGGTAACGCCGTGCTGGTCGAGATAAAAAGTCATGGCGCCGTCGACGTTGGTGCGGTAGACGCGGGCTCCTGATTTTTCCAGCCGCTCGAGAACGTCCATCCGGGGTAAACCGAAGGGATTGCGAAATCCGACAGAGATGACGGCGAAGGTGGGCTGCGCGACGGCCAGCAGTTCGGGAGTCGTTGCGTTGGAGCTGCCATGATGGCCCACGCGCAGTAGATCCACTTTGGGGTGATGGAGCGCGGCCACGCGCCGTTCCACCGGCTGTTGCGCATCGCCTTCGATTAGCACCGAAACATTGTGGTGTGCCGCATTCGAGGCGCTGGCCTCCTTTAGACTCACCAGCAAAACCATGGAGTCATTGTTGCTGGGCCTGGGGCCGACGGGCCAATCGCGCGGCGGAAACAGGACGCTGACGGTTGCGCCGCCCATGGAAAATTTGTCTCCCTCCCAATGGCGCACCACTTTTATCTTCAGCTTTTCCGCAGTGGTGATTACATTTTCCAGAGCAGCGCTCGGCGGCAACAGGCCGACCCAGAGTTCGCGCGGGCGAAAATTCTTGAGCACGGCGGGCATGCCGCCGATGTGGTCGGAATGGCCGTGAGTAATGGCGACGGCATCGAGGCGCGAGATGCCGCGCGACCACAGGTAAGGGGAGACGACGTCTTCGCCGAAATCGAGTTGGGAACTGCCGTCTCCGATAGGGCCGCCGGCGTCGACCAGCAGGGTTACGCCCTGCGGCATGACCAGCAGCGTGGAATCGCCCTCACCGACGTTGATGGAGGTGACTTCGAGGACGCCGGGGCGAACTTGCGGCCTGGGAGGAATGAAAGCCAGTGCGAGAGCGGCGACGAGGATTGCCATTAACCCTGAGAAGGCAAACGCAACGCGGCGACGCGACATCAGCATGGCCAGTGCGAGGGCGGCTGCGGCTGCGGCTATCATTATGATGGATGGCGTGGCTACGCGAAGATCGGCGAGGCGGAGCCCGCCGAGGCCGTGGACGGTTCCGGCAATCGCCTCGAGAGTGGCTGACGTGATGAGAGCCGGGATCCTCGCGAGCAATAGCGATATATAACCGAAAGCTAACGAAATTACTGCCGCCGGCATCATGATCCCGGTGAGCGGGACCACTGCGAGATTGGCGGGCAATCCAAGCGTGGTGGCGCGGTGAAAATAAAACGCCATGGGCAAGGCCAGGCCCATCTGCATGATGGCCGAGATGAACATCAGCTCACACACGCGCAAGGAGAATTTCGCGCCGAAGCGCACTAGAACGAACGACGCTTTTTCTCCGAGGAAGAGCGCGAGCCGCGACGCGATGAAACGCAAGTCCACGCGAAACTGCGCGACGCGGGGCGGCAACGTTTCACCGTAAGTGTCGGAATCCCAATGAGCCAGCGCCCGCTTGTAAAGTTGCGACGTGCGCTCGATTATAGGCCGGCCGATGGCGGCGACAATCAGAACGCAGACAAAAGTCATTTGAAAGCTGGCGGTGAAGAGCTGCCGTGGATCGAAGAGGAGCAGACCCATGGCCGCGGCGCCGAGCGCGTTGACCATGGCACGATCGCGGTAGAGCAGTCGCGTGGCCAGATAGATTACGCACATCGAAGTGGCGCGCCAGACGGGCGCTCCCACCTCGGTGAGGAAGGCGTAGGCCACGCAAAAACCGAGAGTGCCGAGGGTGGCGGAAATTTCGCCGAGGCGGAGGCGGCGCAGGGTCCAGAAGACAACGAACGCCAGGATGCTGACGTTCATGCCGGAAACTACCAGGACGTGATACGTACCGGAGCGCTGGAAGTCGACGCGGGTATCGCGGTCGATGAAGCTTTCCTCGCCGATGACCATGGCATCGATCAGGGCAGCCTCGCGCGGCGGCCACAACTGGTGGACCTTCTCCACAATGCTCGAGTGGATGCGCGCACGCCAGGATTGCACGCGGCTGCCGGCAAAGCCCGGAA
The DNA here is from genome assembly GCA_963719575.1 of uncultured Acidobacteriaceae bacterium. GTDB lineage: Bacteria > Acidobacteriota > Terriglobia > Terriglobales > Acidobacteriaceae > Sulfotelmatobacter. The sequence continues at coordinate 114,060 of CAVRCN010000006.1, read as the reverse complement.
GAAATTCGATGTTCTCGGCTTTCGTTGAACCCAGCGCGACGATTCCGTTGGCAGCAAGATATCCCTGATAGTCGAAAGCGCCAGGATTGCGGAAATTGCGCGGGGGCTTGAGGCGAGCGGAGAAGCGAATGCGCTCGCCGTAGTGCAGGAGGCGCATGGGGCTGGAGTTTGGCGCGATCGCGGCGAGGTTCTCGTCAGCGTTGATTTCGGCGCGGGTATCGCTATGCCTGGAGCTATAGCCAGGAGCATAGATCGACAGGCGGATTCCGGAATGAACCGGGGATGGCTCGCCCGTGTCGGTGGTTACCGATTCGGCTTCAACGTCCGCGGACTGCCTGAGGTCTCCGAAGCTGCCTTGCTGCATGCGGCCGTCGCGGGTTACATGGGCGACGATCTCGACTTCGTTTCCCCCGGTAATGGGCTGGATGCTGTTATCGAGTGGGGCGGAGGCTCGGCGCAGTTGGATGTGCAGCGCTCCGGCCAGAAAGAGCGCGCCCAGAGCGAGGGAGCCGGCAAGCCAGACTCGTGGGGACCCTGTTCGCCCGGGCTCGGTTTGTCCAGAGATGGTTCGACGATGCAGAAAATAAATGCTGGCGGCCGCAAATGCCGCGCAGGCGACGATCCACCACAAGGCTGGACGCGACTGATAGTGGCCGAAGACGATTCCAAGGGCGTAGGCCAGCGCGGCCCAGAACATGGGCTGGCGCTGCGGCCGGAGGGCGAAAATCGGTGGGCCGGGTGGGGGCGAATCGGGGTTCGGGCTTCGGCTTTCGGGCTTCGGCTGCGTTACTTCCATCTTCTAGTGCCATGCCCGGCCAGGAGGCTGGTGGAACCTCAGCGGCTAAAGCCGCATTCAAGATAGAGCCATTGCCGCTGCGCTGAAGCGCTGCGCCAGCCAAAATCCTCACCGCACCAGGTGCAGGATGCTTTCGAGATGGTAGGTCTGGGGGAAGAGGTCTACCAGGTGCGCCTGCTCCACGCGGTAACCGGCGGCCAATAATGGAATCAAGTCGCGCGCCAGCGTGGCCGGGTCGCACGAGACATAGGTAACCCGCGGCGCGCCGAGACTCGTGAGTGCGCGCGCCACGGGTTCTCCCAGGCCACTGCGGGGAGGGTCCACCACGACAAGGTCCGGAGTGGGAAGGGATGATGCTGCACTACCCTCCCCGGGAGGTGCTGGCTTGTCCGACCCGTGTCGCGGTGAATCAGGCGGTGGCGAGTCGCCCCGGGAACGGCTCAGGTACTGCCCCGTCGCGGCCTGAATCGCCTTGCCATTTGAAGGCAGATTGTATTGCAGGTCGCTGGCGGAAAGATGTGACGACTCAACAGAAACGACGTGACGGAAATCACACGCTAAGGCTGTGGAAAACAGTCCCACTCCGGCATAGAGGTCGAGGGCGAGTTCGCCGGAGCGTCCCTGAGTGACGATTTTCACCAGTTCGTCGGTGAGGTGGCGATTGGTCTGGAAGAAGGCGCCGGAACTTACGCGATAGCTAGAGAGCGTGGTGCGGTAGGTGAGAAAGCGCTCGCCGAGAATGAGCAGAGGCTCGGGCGCGGAAGCGTCCGGCCGGGCGCTGGGCTGGGAGCCGCGAAATGCGACCACGCCTTCGATTTCAGGCAGGGCGGCACGCAACTCTTCGGCAAACACGCGCACGGCCGCTCGGCGCGCTTCGGCGGAGCAGGAGAGTTCTACCAGCAACTGTGTGTCGTCGGCGTTAGCGAAGAATTCGACTTCGCGGACTCCGGCGGGGATTCTCTCGGCGGCTTTTTGCGATTGCCCCATTGTCCACAGCGCGGCGATGCCGCGATTGATCAGCGGAGAACTGACCGGGCATTGTTCGATGGGCATGAGCTCGTGGGACCCAAGTTTGAAATACCCTACAGCGAATGTTGGCTTCGTTTGCAGTTGCAGGCGGGAGCGGTTGCGATAGTTCCATGGAGGCGAGGGATGCACCGCGATTTCGCTTTGCAGATCGAGCTTGGCGATGCGGCGCAGGTTCTCGCGCAGGATCTCTTTCTTGATTTCGAGTTGATGTTCGTAGCTGGCGTGCTGGTAGTGGCATCCGCCGCAGCGGCCGAAATATTCACAGTCGGGTTGCACGCGATAGGGAGAAGCTTCGACGATCGATTCCGCGCGCGCACGAGCGAACCCGGGTTTCTCTTCGGTGAGCGTCGCCTCGATTTTTTCTCCGGTGAGAACGAGCGGGATGAACACGGCCTTGCCGCGTCCACGGTCGTCGCTCGGCGAACGGGCGGCAAGGCGTGCGAGTCCGTCGCCGCCGTAGATGAGTTTTTCGATTGTAAGGAGCAAGTGATGATTCTACGGTAGAAACCGCTTCTATCGAGCGGCCTCAACGGTGAGTCTCAGTCCGACGGCCTTGGTTACGGCGGCCAGCGTGGAGAGTCGTGGATTTCCGCGTTCAGACAATGCGCGGTAAAGGCTCTCGCGTTCGACTCCGGCAGTCTTGGCGATTTTGGCGATGCCGCGAGCCTGCACCACCCGGCGTAGGGCGATCAGCAGAACGCGAGGTTCACCGTCTTCTTCCAGCGCGGCTTTGAGGTACTCCACCGCAAAACGCGGGTTTTCGCGAAGCTGGAGGATTAGGGCATCATCGTGCGAAATGCTGGTTTTGCGCTTCATGTGACTCGCGTCCTCTTCCTATAGTCATTCCAATAAGCAAGTGCCCGCTCAATGTCGGAGGACTGCTACTCTTGTCGCCGCCCCCGAGGAGCAGCACGCATGTCTTCCCAAGCATCGCGTAGTACACCCGATACCCGGGTCCCCAATCAATTCTCAGCTCGCAGACACCACTACGAAGCGGCTTGCAATCGCCAAAATTTCCCACACCCACCCGGTCGATCCGAATCGTGATCTTCGCTTGCGCGCGAGCATCTCGCAGCTTCGCCAGCCAGTCCCCCAAGATGTCTTTTCCGCTGGAGGTGACGTAGCGGCGAATCTGAATCACACGTTGAGTGTAACATATAAGTTACACAACGCAGCCTGCAAATTCGCAGCGTCTTTCATTTTCTTTTTCCCTCTGAAACTTTTTCCTGGCTCGGACCTCCGATCAGACCGCGGCCCGCAGCCGCAGGGACTGCCAATTCCGGGCGGCGGCCTCAGGCGGCTTCGTGCGTGCAAAATGCCGGACAAGGAGATTTCGATGCTTAGGATGTCGAGTATTCTGTTCACCGCTGTGCTGGCGACGGGTGCCATGTTGCCGGTTCGTAGCCAAGCCCAGACCGATCGTAGCGCTGCCGCCGGCTCCGTGTTCGTCATGACGAACGCCGCCGACAAGAATGAAATCATCGCTTACGCACGAGCTGCAGACGGGTCGTTGCAGGAGGGACGCAGTTTCCGGACGGAAGGCAGGGGCAGCGGCGGGGTCACGGATCCTTTGGGATCCCAGGGGTCTCTCACGCTTACTCAGAATCACTCTTTCCTATTGGCGGTGAATGCGGGCAGCGGCGATATTTCCGTGTTCCAGGTTCACGGGGCAAGTCTGTCGCTGTTGCACAAAATACCTTGCAGGGGCAGTGAGCCGGTTGCCGTGGCCGAGCACGCGGGATTGGTCTACGTGGTCAATGCCGGAGGCGCCAGCAGCGTGGTTGGCTTCAATCTTGACCGGGAGGGAAAGCTTAAGCCGATTGATGGTTCTCTCGCGTATCTCAGCACCGGCAATTCGGGCGCGGCCTCGTTGTCGTTTAGTCCGGACGGGCAGTTCCTTCTGGTGACTGAAAAGCTGACCAACAAGATCGACGCTTTTCATGTGCAGATCAATGGCACGCTGGCACCGATCGTGATCAACGCGAGTGCCGGCCCGGGTGCGTTTGCCGTGCTGTTTGCGCCAAACGGCGCGGCGCTGGTGGCGGAGACCGGACCGGCGAGTGGGACGGATGCGTCGGCGATATCGTCCTATGCGGTGCTTGCGAATGGGACTCTTTCTCCGGTGAGCACCAGCGTCCCAACTCTGGGAGCGGCGACGTGTTGGCACGCGGTGACCCCTAACGGAGCGTTCGTCTATACCTCGAATGCGGGGACAGGGACGGTCTCCGGGTTTGCGATCGGCACGACTGGGGCGTTAACGCCAGTGGCGGGGACAGTAGTGGGAACCAACCCTGCGGGCAGCACGAATCTGGATCTTGCCATCAGTTCCGACGGCAAGTTCCTCTACACGCTGGATTCTGGAACGGGCACGGTCAGCATCTTTGGCATCAACCAGGATGGCACGCTGACCAGCCTGGGCGATGTAGGTGGCTTGTCGGCGTCCGCGGGGCTGAATGGAATCGCGGCGATCTAGGGCTGGTTGGTCCGCTTGCTAGTTGCAGGGTTGCGGTGAGTTGCGGGATTCAGGTCCGCAACTCACCTCATTATGATCGAGAGCTGCATTTCGCTTGTATGGAGCGCCATTTGTCGCTATAATGGAAGACAAATGGCAAACGAATTTCGAGCCGTGGTGCGGGAACTAGGGGGAGCGCGCGTACTGGGGCGTGCGCTTTCCAGTGACAGCGATCTGCGAGAGGCGATCCGCGAGGGCTTTCCGCACGCGGTGCTGGAAGAGCTGATGCGAGCCTCCGGGCTTACATTGAAAGAACTGGCAAGCGCTTTGGATTTGTCCCCACGCAGCCTGCAGCGCCGCCGCCGCGGACGTTTGGCCCGTTTCGAGTCGGACCGGCTTTACCGCATGGCGCGGCTGTTGGCTCTGGCCCGCGAGAACCTCGGAGACAGCGCGCGCGCCAGCCGCTGGCTTAAGCGCGGCAACCGCGGATTGGGAGGGTTGGCGCCGATTGCCGCAATCGACACCGAACTCGGAGCCCGGCAGGTGGAAAATCTTCTTGGCCGCATTGCCTATGGTGGCATCAGCTGATGCGCGTGTTTCGCGTGCTCCGCACGGCTTTCGCGCGCGCTCCGTTTGATGGAGAAGGCGCGTACCTTTACGGTGGGCGCTGGTCGAGCCTGGGAACGCGCGTGGCCTACGCTTCTGAACATCAGTCTCTCGCCATGCTGGAATATTTCGTGCATCTTGATCCCGAGGACCCTCCGGACGACTTAGTGTTGGCGACAGCGGACGTTCCTGATACCGTGTTCCGCAAGCGACTGGAGGCTGAAGATCTGCCGGCCAACTGGCGGGAAATTCCTGCGCCGCCGGGACTCGCCCAGATTGGCGATGACTTCGTGAAGAATGCTGAGACTTGTCTGCTGTTGGTTCCTTCAGCGCTAGCGGTGCATGAAAATAACTGGCTGATCAATCCGCAGCATCCTGAGTTCGGGCGGATCGTGCTGCATCCGGCGGAGCCGTTGCGTTACGATCCGCGCATCTTCGGGCGCAGAGCTAGACGGCCGAAATCGTAGGGCAGGTTCTTCGCGTACGATCGTGCTCCGCTCACCGCCGGCGCTTGCGTCTGACGTTTTCCCGGAGCCAGGTGGCGAACCCCAACTCATCGAGCGAACCCGCCGCCAAAGCCATCACGGCTTGGGTAGCATCTTCTTCGCTGGCTGTGAAAACGAAGCCGTGAAGCTCCAGGAAGAGAACACCGATCACGAAGCCGGTTCTCTTGTTGCCGTCGATAAAAGGATGGTTGCGGACGATGCCTGCCGCGAAGAGGGCGGCCAATTCAACGATATCGACCGCGGGAGCATAGGCGTGGTGCTGGCGAGGTCGCGCGAGGCCAGATTCCAGGAGTGCCTGATCGCGAACGCCAGCCGCGCCCCCGTGCAGAGCCAAAACTCGACCATGGATGGCCAGCGCGTCGCGCACTTCGATCCACAGCGGCTCTTTAGTTATAGTTTTTCGCGGCATGTTTCAGCAGCCACGCTTTACTTCGCCAAGGCACGCAACGTGTTGCGATAACGGCCCATGATCTCCTCGGCTTTCTGCATCTTTTTCTCGAACGCGGGATCGTAAGGCGTAAGCCGGTAGTCGCCGTCCGGAGCTTCGATCAGAAATACACGCTCCCCGTCACCGGTCTGCAGCCGCTGAATCACTTCCTTCGGCAGCACGACACCGAGCGAATTGCCAAACCTGCGGATTTTGAGTTGGACCATGGTCGACCCCCGTGTTATTACAATTGTAATAATCGGCCGACGGTTACGCAAGAGCGTACGCAACTTTGCACGGAAAGCTCTAGCGCACGACAGAAAGCGAACGCACGTGCCAGCCGCCTTCTTCGCGCGCAAATCCAATCCAGAGCCTGGCCCGTTTCTCTGGCAGGTCGTAAACCAACGTCCGGTTAAGGTTGCCGTCTTGCCGCCACACTAGTCTGGCGCGATGGGTGGTTTGCAAAACAGAACAGATTCGAGGACTGTCGTCGCTGAACTGCTTGACGATGGTTTGACAGTTGTCAGTCCTGAGATCTCGAATCAAGCGCTCGGCTGTGTCCTCCGACGCTTCGTCTCGAAATGGATTCATGACCGCGACGGCCGTTCCACCTGGAACCTCCACGGCTCCGCCATAGTAAAACAGCATCGCCTCAGGTCGCCTGGACGCGTAAACAAAAAATGCCGCCGTGAACACGATCAGGGCCGTGCCAGTGATCAAGAGCAAGCGAGTGATTCTAGCTTTGGTTGCCCCTTGCATTTGGCTCCGCTGCACAGGCCCGAATCGTCTGCTCTACGCGCTGGCCGCTTCCTGCCCGCCCAGCGGCAGGAAATATTGCGTGCCTTTGATCGGGGCCGAGACTTTGCGCAGGAGTTCCTGGAGATCTTCGTTGCGGTCGACGAAGTCGATCTCGGAGGTGTTCACGATCAGCAGGTCGGACGAAGTGTAGTGAAAAAAGAAATGTTCGTAGGCCTTAACCACTTCCTGCAGATACTCGTCGCTAACCGCGCGCTCGCCGGGCGCATTTTTTTTCCTGAGACGCTTCTTCAGCACGTCAGGAGTGGCCTGCAAGTAAATCACGAGATCGGGGATGGGTACTTGTTCGCGGAAGTGGTTGTAATAGCGGTTGTAAGTATCGAGTTCCTGGTCCGTGAGGTTGAGGCAGGCGAAGAGCTTGTCTTTTTCGAAAATGAAATCGGCGACTACCGTTCTTTGCGAGCGTGGACCCAGGTCGAGTGCGCGCAACTGCTCGAAGCGCCGCACCAGAAACGCGAACTGCGTTTGAAACGCCGCGCCGCGCTCGCCTTCGTAAAAAGCGGAGAGAAATGGGTTCGTCTCCGGTTCCATCACCCGCTGCGCGTTCAGGCGTTCGGCCAGAATACGCGCCAGCGTGCTCTTGCCGACTCGCAGCGGACCTTCCACTGCAATGTAGCGGGGCAGTTCGAAAAGATTGGCCATGGGCTCCGGAACCGGGACTTGAAGATGCAGCATAACGCGGCAACCGCCGTCACACAATTGCGGGAAGAGTTAACAGCTGTTGATTTCTTTTTCTGGTACGCGATTTTGGGTGGCGCAGCGCTTTCAGCGCTGCGATAAAGGGATTGCTCTTGACGCGGCTTTAGCTGCTGAGGTCATTGCTCATGCCCGAGCGCCGCGGAACTAATGAGCTGATTCTAGAGCGCGGCCGCCTGGTCGCGGCGCCGCGCCTGAATCTCAATGTAGACGTTAACCAGCGACACCGCGGCGGGAGTGACACCTGGGATGCGCGAGGCGTGGCCAAGTGTGCGCGGCTGCACTTTGCCGAGCTTCTCCTGCATTTCGCGGGAGAGGCCGCTGACCGAACGGTAATCGAACCAGTCGGGAATGGCGCGCTGCTCGGACTTTTTCAGGCGGTCCATGGCGCGCTGCTGCTGCAGCAGGTAGCCTTCGTATTTGATTTCGGTTTCGACGGATTTGAGCTCGTTGCGGACTTCGGAAGAAACCTTGCCCACGGATTCACTCGGATCTGTGCGGACTATCACTTCCCGTCTTTCAAAGAATGCGTGATCCAACTCGCGGAGAATGGGCGCCAGTTGTTCGATGATGATCTCGGGGCGTTTCAACAGCTGGGCGAGACTTTGGCCGGTCGCGGAATTCCACTCGGCGGCCGGGGAGTTGCCGGCGACAGCGGATTCCTCGGCGCTGCGCTTCTCGGAATGACAAAGCGTAATTTTCTCCAACATTTCTGACGTCAGCTTCGTGCGCTCCAGCAGCTTCTTCAAATTTTCCAGGCGTTGCTGCTTAGCTTCAAAGTCTTCCCAGGCATTGTCTGCGATCAGACCTACGCGGCGGCCGTGCGGAGTCAGGCGGCGGTCGGCGTTGTCGATGCGCAGGTGCAGGCGGAATTCAGCGCGCGACGTGAACATGCGGTAAGGCTCGTTCGTGCCCTTGGAGATGAGGTCGTCGATCAGGATCGCGGTGTAAGCCTCGGTGCGGTCGAGAATCAGCGGCGGCTGCCGCTTCACCTTGAGCGCGGCGTTTATGCCGGCCATCAGGCCCTGGCAGGCTGCTTCTTCGTAGCCGGAAGTTCCGTTGATCTGGCCGGCCAGAAAAAGATTCGCGAACTTCTTGGTCTCGAGCGTGCGTTCGAGTTCGGTGGGATCGATCGAGTCGTATTCGATGGCGTAGCCCGGTCGCAGCATGTCAGCGTTCTCGAGGCCGGGAATCGACTTCAGAATCGCCAGCTGGACATCTACTGGCAACGACGTGCTCATGCCGTTCACGTAAATCTCGTGCGTGTTCAATCCCTCGGGCTCGAGAAAGAGCTGGTGCATTTCCTTGTCCGGGAACTTCACGATCTTGTCTTCAATCGACGGGCAATAACGCGGCCCGATGGACTGAATCTGTCCGCTATACATGGGCGAGCGGTGCACGTTCTCGCGAACAATGCGATGGGTTTCGGGAGTGGTCCATGCGATGTAGCAGGGCACCTGCGAATCGTGATGCGCGACGCGCCTGGTGCGAAAACTGAACGGCGTGGGATCGGCGTCGCCAGGTTGCGCGGGGAAGCGCGACCAATCGATGGTGCGTCCATCCAGCCGCGGCGGAGTGCCGGTCTTGAGCCGGCAGCCGCGCAGTCCGAGGTTCTTCAACGCTTCGCCCAGTAGCACGGCGTTCGGTTCGCCGGAGCGGCCCGCGGGATATTGCTGCTCGCCGCAGTGAATAAGTCCGTTGAGAAAAGTTCCGGTAGTGATGATGACCGCCTGCGCGCCCACGGTGCGGCCGTCGCGGAGCTTGATTCCGAGGACGCGGGCTTCGGGCTTGGGGCTTCGGGCTTCGGCAATGCCGGAGTTCTCAGTTCTCAGTTCTCGGTTCTCAGTTCCGTTTTCTGGATGAACATCCTCTGAAACGTCGGCCAGCGGGGTTGCTGAAGCCCGAGGCCCGAAGCCCGAAGCCCGCTCCACGATCAAGTCCGCCACTTCCGCCTGCTTGATCTTCAAATTCGGCTGCGATTCCAGCACCTCGCGCATCTTCAGCCGATAGGCCTGCTTATCGCATTGCGCGCGCGGCGACCACACTGCCGGGCCGCGGGACGTATTGAGCAGGCGAAACTGGATGCCGACCGCGTCCGTGATCTCGCCCATGATGCCGCCGAGCGCGTCCACTTCGCGGACCAGGTGTCCCTTGGCTATGCCGCCCACAGCTGGATTGCACGACATCTGCGCGATCAGGTCGACATTGAGCGTGTAGAGTGCGGTCTTCAGACCCATGCGCGCGGCAGCCATCGCCGCCTCGCACCCGGCATGGCCGGCGCCCACCACGACTACGTCGAATTGTTCGGTGTATTGCATTTTGAGGGCTTGCAGTCTTGCCGTCGCACGCCGTCGCGACGCTGTTCTTTCATTCTAGCAACTTGTGCGTCCCGGTGAGCATTAGCCGCTTCGTCGAAAAGATAAAAGATGAAGAGCAGGAGCCACACAGCGCATCCAATTTTCGTATGCCTACTCTTGATGCTGATGATCGGGCTGACGATAGGGAAGACCAGAAGAAAAAAGCAAAAGCCCTTCTGTCTTTGCACTCGGGTGACGATCCGTTGGTGCTCCCGAACGTCTGGGATGTTGCCAGCGCCCGCATGGTTGAGGACGCCGGATTCCCGGCCATCGCCACCAGCAGTGCCGGGGTCGCGTTCTCGCTGGGCTATCCCGATGGAGAAAGGATTCCGCGAGAGGAGATGCTGGTGGCGGTGGCGCGCATCGCCCGCGCGGTAAAAGTCCCAGTCACCGCCGATGTCGAGGCGGGCTACGGCCCCACGCCGGCAGATGCGGCCCGCACTGCGCGCTCGGTGATTGAGGCGGGCGCGGTGGGCATGAACCTGGAAGATGCTTCCGGCGACCCCGCCCAGCCGCTGGTGGAGTTGCCCCTGCAACTGGAAAAAATCCACGCCGTGCGTGAGACTGCGGAGAGCTTGCAGATTCCGCTCGTGCTCAACGCGAGAACCGATGTCTATCTGCTGCAGATTGGCGCGCCTGCCACGCGCTATGACGAAGCGATTCGCCGCCTGCGGGCGTTTCGCGATGCCGGCGCGGATTGCGTCTTCGTTCCGGGGCTTACGGATGCGTCCACCATCGCGCGTATCGTTTCTGACCTCCAGCATCCCGTGAATATTCTGGCCGGGCCCGGCTCACTCTCGGTGTTTGAGTTACACAAGCTGGGTGTGGCGCGAATTAGCCTGGGTTCAGGGCCAATGCGGGCCGCGCTCGGACTGCTGCGCCGCCTGGCCCAGGAACTCAAGTCGAAAGGCACCTACCAGTCGTTGGAGGGCGCACCGTCGCACGCGGAAATCAACAAGCTGATGGCCGGCTGATGAACATCGCGAACTGAGCACTGGAACTGAGAACTGGAACTGGAACTGAGAACTGGAACTGAGAACTGCCATCCTCATCGGCGTCATCTCCGACACTCACGGCCTGCTTCGGCCCGAAGCGTTAGCAGCGCTGCGCGGTGCGGATCGCATCATTCACGCCGGCGATGTGGGCTCACCCGAAATTCTGGAGGCCCTTGCCGCCATTGCTCCGGTCACAGCCGTGCGTGGCAATGTCGACAGCAGTGCGTGGGCGCGCAAGCTGCCTGAAACGGAAGTGCTCGATCTAGAGGGCGTTTCCATCTACGTGCTGCACGATCTTTCGGCGCTCGACCTCAAACCCGAAGCGGCTGGATTCCGCATAGTGATCTACGGCCATAGTCACGTTCCCAAGCGGGAGACGCGCGCCGGCGTGCTCTATTTCAATCCCGGAAGCGCAGGGCCGCGCCGCTTCAAACTGCCCGTAAGTGTGGGGCGAATCAAGCTCAACGGAGAGAAGCTCAACGCAGAGAACATCGAGGCTGAGATCATTGCACTGAGTGTGTGACGCATCGTGCAACTCATCGTGGAGCCCCGGACTGCCCTCGTCCGGGGTGCGGACCGCTCCACGATGATTGCGGTTGCTACAATCGCAGTCGATGCCCGCGCAATTCCAAATAGAGAAGACTGCCGGCGCCGCTCGCCTTGGACGCCTGTTCACGCCGCACGGTGAAATCGAAACGCCGGTGTTCATGCCCGTGGGGACCGTGGCTTCAGTGAAGGGAGTGTCGCAGGACATACTCGAAGAACTGGGCGTGCAGATTCTTCTGGGCAACACGTATCACCTTTATTTGCGGCCGGGAGTCGACACGGTGTGCAAGCTGGGAGGCCTGCACCGGTTCATGGCGTGGCCGCGTGCCATTCTTACCGATTCCGGTGGCTTCCAGGTTTTCAGTTTGAATGAGCTGCGCAAGGTTTCTGAAGAAGGCGTGACGTTCCGTTCGCATCTGGATGGTTCGTCGCATTTTTTCAGTCCGGAAAAATCCATGGAAATTCAGATCGGCCTGGGCGCGGACGTCATTATGGCCTTCGATGAGTGCACGGAGTTTCCCGCCGACCGCGCCCGCACCCAGGCTTCGATGGAAATGACATTGCGCTGGGCGGAGCGCAGTAAGAAATATTTCGAGGAGCACAAGCACGAGGTGCCGTGGGGCGGCTCTCAGCCGTCGGCTGTCAGCCATCAGCCGGGCGACGCCGGGGGTGATGGCAGAGGAAAGCAGATTCCTCGCTTCGCTCGGAATGACAAATCGGAAGCAGCTCGGAACGACAAGAACGATGGGATGCCGAATGAACAAAGCGACGGACACCAGACGCAATCACTCTTCGGCATCATCCAGGGCGGGATGGATCGCGATCTTCGAAAAGAATCTGCCCTTCGCACCATCGAAATCGGATTCCCCGGCTATGCCATCGGAGGCCTCAGCGTGGGCGAGCCGCGTGAACTGACCCGCGAGATGGTCGAATCCACGCTCGAGCATCTGCCCGCCGACAAGCCGCGCTACGTCATGGGAGTGGGCACGCCCGAAGAAATCGTCGAGTATGCCAGCCTCGGCGTCGACATGATGGATTGCGTTCTGCCTACGCGCGCCGCGCGCCACGGATTGCTATTCACTTCCGAAGGAAAAGTTTCTATCAAGCAGGCGCGTTACGCGCAGGATCAGGGCCCGCTCGATGCCAATTGCGCCTGCCGCGTGTGCCAGCGCTATTCGCGGGCCTACTTGCGTCACCTTTATGCGTCGAATGAGGTGCTGGCGCAAGTCCTCAATACCGTCCACAATCTCAGTTTCTACCTTGACACCATGAGGCGGGTGCGGCATTCTATTCAACTTGGGGAAGCGTCTCGTTTTCTTGCTGACATCTGGTCTCGACCGAAACCTTGACCAAGCGAAGACCTCCCCGGATTCACGCCTGAAAGCCGAAGGAACCCGGCCGAAGTCGATCAGAACTCCCGTGGTGAAACAGTACCTTCCGCGGCGTTAGTGAACGCGGGCGATGTTTCGCGGATGAATGCTTCGCGGATTCATCCGCCCAGACGAAATGAACATGACACTCTTGTTGGCGACGCAGACGGGCCCTGGCGGAATGTCGTGGCTGGGGATCGCGCCCCTGCTTTTCATTTTCGCAATTTTTTATTTTCTGCTGATCATGCCGCAGCAACGCCGGCAAAAAAAATGGCAGACCATGCTCGATGCCCTAAAGACCGGCGATAAAGTCACGACCAGCGGCGGTTTACGCGGGACGATTATTGCTTTGAAGGACGACGCCGTGCACTTGCGAGTTCCTCCCGATAATCTGCGGGTGGAAGTGACCAAGGCCTCCGTGGTTCAGGTCACCACGCCCGAGGAAGAAGCCAAGGCCAAGTAAGACGCGGCAATACATTTCGACGGTATGTTGCTGCAAATTGTTTTCAAGAAATCATAAAGAAGCGCTTTCATGAACAAGAATCTTCTCTGGAAAATGTTGGCGATCATCGGGATCCTGTTTTTCTTTGTGTTCGGGATCTTCGGTATTCCGCAAAGCTTATCGGGAAAAGGGCTGCTGGCCGCGGTCACCAAGAACATTCATCTCGGCCTGGATTTGACCGGCGGAACCCACCTCATCCTGCAAGTGCAGGTGAATGATGCAGTCAACGCGGATTCCGACAATGCGGTCGAAGTGCTCAAGGATCAGCTCAACAAGAAGAAAATCAATTTTGCAGACATCACCAAGCCCGATCCCACGAACCATCCTGACCACATTGTGCTGAAAGGTGTGCCTCCGGGTTCGCGTACCGACCTGTTGGGCATCGTGCAGGATCGTCTGCCGGAATACGACATCACCTCGGGCGCCGACAACACCTGGAGCCTCACCATGAAGCCCAGCCTGCTCACCGAACTGAAAAACAAGGCGGTGACGCAGGCAATCGAGACCATCCGCAACCGCATCGACCAGTTGGGCGTGAACGAACCCACAATTCAGGAACATGGCCTCGGCGATTATCAGATTCTCGTGCAACTGCCTGACGTGGACGATCCCGGGCGCGTAAGGGATATCATGCAGTCCACCGCCATGCTGGAGATCAAGCAGTCGCTGGGCGGGCCTTACCCCAGCGAACAAGCCGCCTTGCAGGATAAGGGTGGAGTGCTTCCGCCGGATGCAATGCTTCTACCGGGTCATCCGGCTCCGGGCGAGGCCAGCGACAGCGGCGACGCGTGGTATCTGGTTTCGCGAGTCTCGGCGGTGAGCGGCAAAGATCTTCGCGATGCCGAGCCCAGCCGCGACCAGAATGGGCAGCCAAGTGTGAGTTTCACGCTGACCGGCGAAGGCGGAAGGCGTTTCTACAACTTCACTTCGTCGCATGTCGGCGATAGCCTTGCGGTAGTGCTCGACGGCAAAGTGCAGGAAGTTGCCAACATCCATGAGGCCATCCGCGATCGCGGCGAAATCAGCGGCGGCCACATGAGCGAGCAGTCCGCCAAGGATCTTTCCATGATCCTGCGTTCCGGCGCGCTGCCGGCGGGCATCAAGTATCTGAACGAGAGTGTGGTCGGCCCCTCGTTGGGCAGCGATTCCATTCGCGCCGGGGTGCGTGCCTCGGTCTATGGCATGCTTGCCGTGCTCATTTTTATGCTGGTCTATTACCGCGGAGCGGGCATCAACGCCGATGTTGCGCTGCTGTTGAATCTGATTATCCTGTTGGGATTCATGGGCTACTTCGGAGCAGTGTTAACCTTGCCCGGAATCGCGGGGGTCATTCTTACCGTCGGCATGGGTGTGGATTCCAATGTGCTGATCTTCGAGCGCATCCGCGAGGAATTACGCAACGGCAAAACCCCGCCTTCGGCCGTGGATCAGGGTTTTAGCCACGCCTGGATCACCATCGTCGACACGCACGTAACTACCATTGTTTCTGCCGCGATCCTGTTCATCTTCGGCACGGGGCCAGTCAAGGGCTTCGCCACGACTCTGACGTTCGGTCTGCTGGCGAATCTGTTCACGGCGGTATTCGTTTCGCGAGTGATCTTTGATTACGTGCTCGGACGGCATGAGCGTGGGCAGGCGCTAAGCATTTAAGGAATTGAGTCATTGAGTGATTGAGTCATTGAGTGATTGAAGAGCTAGGCGATTGAGAATTTGAGGAACCGGAGCCACAGGTTTTCAATAATTCAATGACTCAATCTCTCAACGACTAAATTCAAGCTAAGTCATAGATAGATAAGGGGCTAGACAACAGGTGGAGTTCTTTCGCAATCCTAATGTAGATTTTCTCGGGAAAAAGTGGTATTTTCTCGCCTTTTCACTGGTATTCAGCTTGGCGGGAGTGTTTTCCATGTTGTTCTGGCATGGCATCCCGTGGGGCGTGGATTTTCGCGGCGGAACGCTGGTTTATGTCAAGTTTTCGCACCCGCCCAACGACAACGCGTTACGTGCGGAACTGGATCGAGTCGGCCTGCACAATGCGCGTCTGCAGTCGCTGGGCGGCCAGGGAAGCAATGAGATTCTGATCGACCTCTCGGTGCAGGAAACCAGCGAGCAGGAACTGGAACGAGGCAGAAACCGGATTATCGCGGCGCTGGAGACCAATGTTCCAGCCGGTAAAGTCGATCTCAACAACGCCAGTTTTTTGAACATCAAGAGTTTTTTGATGGAAAAGGATCCCTTGCAACTGGGGTCTGACGCCGACCAGAAATATACGGCCGTAGCCCAGGCCATCGCGGATTTCCGCAAGGCACAGGGCGGGGTGCTCAGTTCCATGGATCAGTTGAAAGGCGTGGTCGATCCCGCAGTGGTCGCCGCTTTGCCGGATGGCTTCTTCCTGTCGGATTTCGGCGTGCGCGAAACCGAGATCGTCGGTCCGCAGGTGGGCGGGCAGTTGCGGAAGCAGGCGCTGCTGGCGACGATTTATTCGCTGGCTGGGATGTTGGTTTACCTGGGATTCCGGTTTGAGTGGATTTACGGCGTAGCCGCCGTGATTACGGTATTTCACGACACGCTGATCACGGTGGGAGCCTTTTCGCTGACCAAGACGGACATCTCGCTGACCGTGATTGCCGCGATCCTGACGCTGATTGGTTACTCTAATAACGACACGATCGTGGTATTTGACCGCATCCGGGAAAACATTAAACTGATGCGGCGCGAGAAGCTGGCTGACATCGTAAATCGCAGCATCAACCAGACTTTGAGTAGAACTATCTTGACAGCCGGGCTTACCTTCCTTACCGTACTGGCTCTGTATTTATTTGGCGGCGAAGTGCTGCACGGATTCAGCCTGGCGCTGGTGATCGGCATCTTAATCGGGACGTATTCGTCAATCGCGATTGCGGCGCCGATTCTGGTGGCCTACCAGGACTGGCGAATTGAAAAAGGTAAGCGTCCGGTGGCTATGCCGGGCAAGGCCCGCTAAGGAAGGCCGAACTGGTTTGTTTTATGTAGAAAGTGCTGTATAGCCCTTATTTGTAAAGGGTTAGCATGGTTTGGCAGTAAGGCGGCTGGGGGCTTGGGTGGCTCCCGGACGCGGGTTCAGAAGTGGGAGCAAAGAGGAAGCAGGCGGTGTCTAACCTTCTGTACGCTCTAGCTGTAGGGAGAAACCTCTATGTTTGAAGACAGCCTCATCGAGTCTGGCGGCAAGCTGAAAACCAAGCGGGGAGCGACCAGCTTTATCGCGTTCCTGATTCAGATCGGGATCATTATCGTCATGGTCCTGATCCCGCTGATTTTTACGGAAGCCTTGCCCAAGGCGCAACTCATTGGCTACCTGATGGCCCCCCCGCCACCGCCACCACCGCCCCCACCTCCGGCAGCGGCCGTGCACGTGGTGAAGCAGATTCAGACCGATATCGTGAATGGCCAGTTGCGCCAGCCCACCAAGATTCCTAAGAAAGTTCTGGAAAATCTGAAAGAAGACGAAGCCCCGCCGCAGATGAGCGCGGCCGGCGTCGTGGGCGGCGTGCCGGGTGGCGTACCCGGCGGTCAGATGGGCGGCGTGATCGGCGGCATCATCAACTCCACGCCGGTTGCGGTTCCGCACATTGCCACCCCGCAGCGCGTCCGCGTTTCGCAGGGCGTATCCACGGGCCTTCTGGTGCGCAAGGTGAACCCGACGTATCCGCCCTTGGCTCGGCAGGCGCGCATCGCAGGAACCGTGGTGTTGCAGGCGGAAATCAGCAAGACCGGGGATATTCAAAACCTGCACCTGATCAGCGGACACCCCATGCTGGCGCCCGCTGCGATCGAAGCTGTGAAGCAGTGGAAATACAAGCCATATCTGCTCAATGGCGAACCGGTCGAGGTGGAAACTACGGTTCAGGTGAACTTTACGCTCTCCGGGGGTTAAACTGGCGCGGCTAAATCCGGCGTTGCGTGGCAAGAGTTCGCGGTTGCAAGCGAAGTGTCCGACAAAGCGTTTTTTGGCCCTCCCCTTTTCCCACCGTAAGCGGTGGCCGGGAGCGGGCTTGGCAAAGCGCTCGAACGAGGCCGCCTTACCTGAACAAATGTTGCATCTGACAAATGTTAAGGTAGGCGCGCGGCTGAGACCGGGCGAGGATAGCAAAGGCTGTTCCGGTGCTGGGGACGGAGCTTAAATTCGCATTCTCCGTCGACGGCTGGCTGGAAAGTGCATCTAAGTTCGGGCGGTTCTTGTTCAGGTAGTCATTTTCAGGAAGTTCTTAAGTTCCAGAGAATACTGGTCCAGAAAGTTCCGAGGAGGGAAAGCAACTCATGTTAGCAGCTCACACAGCAGGCATTCTCAGTCACATTCCGGCTGCGGCCACCTGGATCATCCAGGAAGGCGGCGGCATGCCCACCGATCCACTGGGTTTGTGGAAGGCGATGGGTTGGGTCGCCAGAACCGTAGTGGTCATTCTGTTCATCATGTCGGGGTGGTCGATCGGCGTGATGATCGATCGCTGGATGGCCTACAACGCAGCCCGCAAACAATCGCGCGCCTTTGCCCCCGCAGTAGCGGGAGCGCTTCGCGACGGGCGCATTGACGAGGCCATCAAAGTGGCCGAACGCAACAAGAAAAGCCATCTGGCCAAGGTTGTAACCGCCGGCCTGATGGAGTTTAAGGCTCACCAGGATAGCCCCGGGGCGATTCCGGGCGACACCATTGAAGCCTCCAAACGCGCACTGGAACGCACGGAAGCCATTGTCCACGCGGAACTGAAGCGCGGACTGGGCGGCCTGGCCACCATCGGATCGACGGCTCCATTCGTGGGACTGTTCGGTACGGTGATGGGCATTCTGAACGCGTTCACGGGCATCGCCAACACCAAAGCCACCGGTCTGGCTGCAGTGGCGGGCGGAATCTCGGAAGCGCTGGTCACGACAGCCATTGGGCTGCTCGTCGCCATCCCGGCCGTGATGATGTTCAATTACCTGACTGGCCGTGTGGAAGCGTTCGACGTGGAGATGGACAACTCGTCGAGCGAACTGATCGATTACTTCCTGAAGCGGCGTGACGTTCGCCGGTCCTAAACTGGCGACGTAACCGGTCCGCATGTGAGTTGCTGTCCGGCGCCCGGATTCCGGGCGCCGGGCTTTCCCAACTCCCGGCGGAACGTAGACCGTAGAAGATGCACCGTAGCGGAAGTACGGGAGAAATCGAGCTATGGCATTAGCGAAACGAAACGAAGGCGCCAAGGTCAGTTCCGAAATCAACGTCACGCCCATGGTGGACGTGATGCTGGTTCTGCTGATCATTTTCATGGTTGTCACGCCGATGTTGCAGAAAGGCGTCAGCGTGGACATGGCCCAGGTGAACAATCCGGAACAGATGCCGGACGCGGACAAGGAAGACGCGCTGCTGGTTTCCATTACGCATAATGGAACAGTGTTCTTCGGCACGGATGAGATTTCGATCGACAACCTGACGACGAAAGTGAAGGACCGCCTGGCCAATCATCCGGACAAGCGAGTCTATGTGAAAGCCGACATGCGCGCCCGGTTCGGCTCTGTGGTATTGGTGGTCGACGCGGTGCGGGCTGCCGGAGTGGACGATCTTGGCTTGCTGACCGATCAAAGGAAAACAACAGCTCCAAACGCCCCGCCAGCTCCGGCTGCGCCCGGGCAGTAGTTAGGCGCTAGCAGTCAGGCGCAATAACGAGGAGAACGACCATGGGAATGGCAGTTGGCCCGAGCGGAGGCCAAAGTGCAAACATTAACGTCACGCCGCTCATTGACGTGCTTCTGGTGCTCCTGATCATCTTCATGGTGATCTCGCCGGTGACCCCGAAAGGGCTGGATGCGCTGGTGCCTCAGCCGCCTCCGCCGAACGCGCCCAAGAACAATACGCCGGACCGCACCATCGTGGTGCAACTGCTGGACCGCGGTCCGGGGCAGGAACCAGGCTTGAAAATCAACACGGACGACGCGACCTGGGACAACCTGCAAGGACGCCTGACCGACATCTACAAGCAGCGCGCAGAAAAGGTGATGTTCGTGAAGGGGGACGATTCCATTCCCTTCGCCAACGTGGCCAACGTGATTGACATTGCTCATGCCGCCGGCGTGGACAAGGTCGGCCTTATCACCGCGAAGATTGAAGCGGGCAACTAGGAGCGGGCAGCCAGGATTCGGCGACCGGGTTTCGGAAACGATCTGGAAGCCAGGAACTGTCCGGCGGAGAGTTTTTTCCGCGCGGGAGCCGGCCGCTCCCGCGCAGGATGTCTCAACCGCGCTTGGCTCTTGTCAACGCGCCGTCTCTAGGCCTAGGATGCTGTGGCGAGGGAGACCCATACTGCAATGAATAAGAACTTTAGACTGCTTACGCTGGCCGCGGCTGCGCTGGCACTAACCTCCTCCGTGGGCTGCAACAAGTTGCGGGCCCGCGATCAGCTCAACAAGGGCGTCGAAGCCTACAAGAACAGCCATTACGAGCAGGCCATCGACCATTTTCAGCAGAGCATTCAGCTGGATCCCGGGTTGATTAACGCGCGCATGTATCTGGCCACGGCTTTTGTCTCGGAATACATTCCCGGCGTCGATTCTCCGGACAACATCCGCGCTGCGGAACAGGCGATCGAGCAATACCAGTACGTAATCGACCATAATCCTGCGCGCGAGCAGAAAGCCAACAGCGCCAAGGGCATTGCGTATCTGGACTTGAACATGAAAAAGTTCGACGAGGCCAAGAAGTATTACCGGATCGCGTCTGACGTGGACCCGAACGATGCGGAGCCCTACTACTCCGTGGGTGTGATCGATTGGACGGCCTGCTACCAGCCTCGCATGGAAGAGCGCGCCAAGCTGGGATTGAAGCCGGAAGAGCATCTGAATCCCAAGGACAAAGAGCAGAAAAAAGCCTGCGACGAACTGAAGGCGAAAAATATGCCTTCGATTCAGGAAGGCATCGAGAGTCTGGGAAAGGCGATTCAGCTGCGTGAAGATTACGACGATGCCATGGCCTACATGAACCTGATGTACCGCGAAAAGGCGGATGTAGAGTGCGACGACCTGGCCGCGCGCGCCGCCGACCTGAAAACCGCCGACGAGTGGACGGACAAAGCCCTTACGGCGAAGAAAGTGAAGGCTGAAAAACAGGCCGCGGCGAGCGCGGGCGGAATCACGGTGGATCAGTCGAAATAGAGGCCAGCTGAAGTAACATCCGAAATTTTTCTGGACTAAGCGGGTGCCCCATTTCTCGCGTTCTGTGCGAGAAGTGGGGCTTTTCTCTTTGTGCACCAGGATCCCCACCTCTCGCAAAAACCGCGAGAAATGGGGCACCCAGCACTCTCTCCTGTAGAATCTTGGGTTCGATCGTGCGATTCGTATGTTCAAGAAAATTCTGATCGCTAATCGTGGCGAGATCGCGGTGCGCGTAATTCGCGCCTGTCACGAAATGGGGATTGCCGCGGTTGCGGTCTACTCTGACGTGGATCGAGCGGCGCTGCACGTGCGAAAAGCCGACGAAGCCTATCCCATTGGCGCAGCGGCGGCGGCGGAATCTTATCTCAACATCGGGAAAATTCTTGACGTTGCCCGGCAATCGGGTGCCGAGGCGATCCATCCCGGCTACGGATTTCTTTCTGAAAACGCGCTCTTCGCCCACGCTTGCGTCGATGCCGGCGTGAAATTCATTGGGCCGACGGCTGCCGCGATGAATGCGATGGGATCGAAAACACGCGCCCGGCAGGCGATGGAGCGCGCCGGAGTGCCGTTGGTTCCGGGCACGTCGCGCGGGCTGGAATCGATCGAGGAAGCCGAGGAGGTGGCAGCGCGGATCGGCTATCCGGTAATGCTGAAGGCGGCGGCGGGCGGCGGAGGCAAGGGTATGCGCCTGGTGCACGCGGCGGATGAGCTAAAGTCCGCGCTGGAAGCGGCGCGCAGCGAGGCGGAACGGTCGTTCGGCGACAGCGAAGTTTACGTTGAGAAGGCCATCGTCAACCCGCGCCACATCGAGATGCAGATACTGGCCGACGAGCACGGCAACACGCTCTACCTCGGGGAGCGCGAGTGCTCGCTGCAGCGGCGGCATCAGAAAGTGCTCGAAGAAGCGCCTTCGCCGATTGTGGATGCGGAGATGCGGCGGCGCATGGGCGAGGTTGCGGTGCGCGTGGCCCGGGCTGCGAACTACGCCAACGCCGGCACGGTTGAGTTTCTGGTGGATGCGCAGAAGAATTTTTATTTCCTCGAAATGAATACACGGTTGCAAGTGGAGCATCCGGTCACGGAGTTGGTTACGGGCCTTGATCTGGTACATCTGCAGATTCGCATCGCGGCGGGCGAGAAGCTGCCGCTGCGCCAGGAGGATGTGAACATCCGCGGGCATGCGATGGAGTGCCGCATCTACGCGGAAGATCCCGACAACAATTATTTCCCGAGCCCCGGTAAGATCACGCTGCTGCTGGTGCCGTCGGGGCCGGGAATCCGCGAGGACAGCGGGATGTATGAAGGCTGGACCGTGCCCATGGACTACGATCCGCTGCTGGCTAAGCTGATCGGCTACAGCAGCGACCGGGAACAGGCCGTCGCGCACCTTACCCGTGCGCTGGGCGAATATTTTGTGGGCGGCATCAAAACGAATCTTTCGTTGTTCCGCTGCATTCTGGGGGACCCCGATTTTCAGGCTGCGAAGCTGGACACCGGGTTTCTCGACCGGATGCTGCAAAAGAAAAGAGATGACCAGCGGGTTGATCCGCAGGCGGCGCAAGTTGCGGCGATCGCTGCCGGAATTTTCGCGGTGCTCGGGGCTTCTGGCACGGCAGCGGGGGAACGCGCCAACGAGGCTTCCGCGGAAAAGATAGTGACCGCTTCCAGTTGGAAGAGCGCCAGCCGCCGCGAGGCTCTACGGTGAGTCCGACGGCCGGTAATCGAATAACTGGCAACTGACTACCGGCAACTGGCAACTGCTCTTATGCTTTACGACGTCATCATCGACGGCAAGAACTACCGGCTCGAACTCGAGCGAACCGAGGGCCGCTGGTCGTGCCGTTTGGATGGACGCGAAGTTGCAGTCGATGCGGTGCTGGCGCGCCCGGAGGTGCTTTCCCTCCGCATCGGCAACCAGGCTTACGAGATCAAGTCGGAGCACGTTGGAAATGACTGGCACGTGTGGGTGGGGAACGCGCAATTCGCCTGCGAAGTGCGCGATCCGCGCGCCCTGCGCAGCCGCGCCCGCGCTGCTGACGATCGCGGTCCCAGGAAGTTGACGGCGCCCATGCCCGGGAAAGTGGTGCGCGTGCTGGTGCGGGAAGGTGACGCAGTGGAGGCGGGCGCCGGCGTGCTCGTGGTGGAGGCGATGAAGATGCAAAATGAAATCAAGTCGCCGAAGAAGGGGACCATCCAGAAGATGCTGGCGGCGGAGGGCGTCGCGGTGAACGCCGGGGATGTGCTGGCGATTGTGGAGTGACCGAGGTTCTACTTCTCGATCCCGTTGCTGTCCAGGATTTTCTTGGCGTAGTAATTCTCCACCTTGGCTGAATCGCGCAGAACCTCATAATAGGCGGCCTTCAGCAACTGCTCGCGGCGGTCGTGGAGTTGCGAGCGGATGGCTTGCTGCACCCGCGGGTCCGAGTACTGCCTTTGTCCCGCAGGCTCTTTCGCCAGAAGCTTCACGATGCGGAAGCCGACCAGTTGCTTGTTGGTTGGGTCCATCACGGTAATGATCGGCGTGTACTGGCCAGGCTTGAGCTTCATCACGGCATCGCGGGTGGACTGGGGCGTATTGCGCAATGCAGACTCAAGAACGGTTCCCAGGTCGCCGCCGCTGCCTGAGGTTTGCGGATCCTCGGAATAATCCATGGCCAGCTTGGCGAAGTCGTCTCCGCTGTCGAGGCGGTTGGCCAGCATCTGGATTTTCTTGCGTGCCTCGGCTTCGTTCTGCGCTTTGTTGTTCTGGTTGTGCACTTGCGGGTTGGGCTGCGGAGTCACAAACAGCTGGGCCAGGTGATAGGTGGGCTCGATCAGATTGAATTCGGATTTGTGCGCGCTGTAATAGTCGCTCACGTCCGCGTCGGTAACGTTGATTTTGGAAGCGACTTCCTTGTTCATCACTTTCTCCACCGTGATGGAGCGCTTGATCTCGCGCTTGAAATCCGCCAGCGTAATTTTTCTTTCTTTCAGTTGCTGCGCGAATTCCTCCTCCGAAAGAGGGGATCGAATCTCGGTGTACTTGCGGTCCACCTCTTCATCGGTGGCCAGCAGGCCCAGTTTCTCGGCGCGTTGCATCACGATCTCGTCTTCGATCAGCTGGTGGAGAATGCTCAGGCGCAGAGAGGTAGCCTGCTCGCCGGCCGGCTGCTCCTGGGCGGACGAAATCTGGTTTTCATAATACTTGTCGACATCGGAGCGGAAGATCTTGCGGCCATCCACCGTGGCCACCACGTCGCCCCCGACCGGCGATTTGCAGGCCATCAGGGAGGCCAGCAGAAGTACCGCGGCCAACGCCGGAATGATTCCCGCAACCAGCGATCTCTTTCTTGAAAGTTCGGTTTTCAAAAATTCGTTTCTCAAAAATCTTCCCTCATACTCTGATGCGAAACCCGCCAACGACGAACGAAGATTCCGACGGAGGCACGGGTAGGGCTCGATCTCGCAAAGATTACTTGCTCGCGGCCGCCGGAACCGCAGCCGTGTGATCGGGCACAGGTTGTCCCGCGTCTCGCAAAGCGCGGTCCAGCAGGGCGCGCAGTTCGGCGGCCGGAATCACGCCATCCACTTTCTCTCCGTTCACGAACAAAGTGGGAGTGGCCGATACCCCAACGTCGTCGCCTTCTTTCATCGACGCCTTTATCGCCGTTTCATCCTGCGCTTTGACGCAGGCCTCAAGTTTCGGCTTGTCCAGATTGTGTTTCTGTCCCTGCTCGAGGGTCAGGCGGTCGAGCGCGGCCAGCCGGGCGCCGGGAGTCTTTTCGCTTTTCACTTCGTCTTCATGGGCGTGAATATAGTCGGCAAAATCCCAATAGGCGTCGCCGTTCTGCGCAGCCAGGCAGTTCGCATCCACTGCGGCGTGCATCGCCCAGGGATGAATCTCGGTGAGCGGATAATCTTTGTAGATAAAGGTAACCCGGTCGCCATATTCCTTCACGAGCTCCGGAAACATGGTCTGGTGCATGCGCGAGCAGAAAGGACATTCCAGATCGTCATAATTCACCACCAGAACCTTGGAGCTCTTGGCTCCGCGCACCGGCCGTCCGCTCACGTTGATCTTGCTCATCACCTCGGCGAACGGATCTTTCGTCAGATCGAACTTGACCATGCGCAGCATGGTCTTGCGGTCCCGCGACACCAGGAATTTGTAGTCCTTCTTGCTGTCCCCGCTGTCGATGGCGACGGGCACCATGTCGTAGCCGGGCCAGTCTGTGCTGGGCGCGATTGCGCCCACCTGCACGCGCACGTCAGGCGGAATGCTGTAATAGGAGCGCACCTGCCGCTCGATCTCTTGCGCCAGAGCGGGCGCTTGCGCTGGAACTGACGCTTGCGCCTGAGCGGGCTTTCGGGCCGCGTCGGGCTGTGTGGACTGGGCTGCGCATCCCAAACAAATCAGAATGAGAACGAGAAAAGACCGTCGAATTAGAATCACTAAAAGCCGCCTCAGCATTGCTACTCGTTATTGATTATCTCACAGGGGATGGGGTGGCCCTCAGCCCGTACGGCGAAGCAAGTCGGCGGCGGGCAGCAGCGAATTCATGGAGCCGGAGCGGAAACCTTCCAGGTCCAGGGTCACAAATTTGAAGCCGAGAGCTTTGAAGGTCGCGGCAAACTGCGCGGCCACGGCGGGATTCAGAGCCTTCTCCATCTCCTCGCGGGCAATCTCAATGCGCACGATGTCGCCGTGATGGCGCACGCGGAACTGGCGGAAACCGAGAGCGCGAATTGCATCTTCGCCGGCTTCGACTACCGCGAGCGCTTCGCGCGTCACTTCGCGGCCGTACTCGATGCGTGAGGACAAGCAGGCCGACGCGGGCTTGTCCCAGACGCGCAGCCCGGCCTCGCGGGCTAGTTCGCGTATCTCAGCCTTGGTGAGACCGGCCTGCAGCAGCGGCGCAGCCACGTTATGTTGCTGTGCGGCCTGTTGGCCGGGGCGGAAGTCGCCCTGATCGTCCTGGTTAACGCCGTAGACAATCACATCGAAACCCCGCTCGACCCGCAGATTCTCCATCACAGCGAAGAGCTCGTCTTTGCAGTGAAAGCAGCGCTGGCTGTCATTGCGGGCGTACTCGGGACGGTCGAGTTCAGAGGTATCGATGACTTCGAGCGGAATCTTCTGTTCGCTGGCGAAGGCAACGGCGTCGGCAAGCTGAGTGCGGGCCAGGCTGGGGGAATCGGCGATGATTGCCAGCATGTTGCTTCCCAGTTGCTGGTGCGCAGCCCAGGCGAGATACGCTGAATCCACGCCGCCGGAGTAAGCAACGAGAACGCGTCCGCATGATCGAAGAATTTCTTCCAGGAGCTGGCGCTTGGATGCGAGACTCGCGGCTTCAGGCATGGGACGATTGTAACGCGAACGCGAAGCTCTAATGCCGTGGTGGAAACGCCTTTCGACGCTTGTGATGGCGCCGGCGGGCATGGGGTTCCTCAGCTTCGCTTCGGAATGACAAACCTAAGGGAGCCAGTCGTCTAGTACAGCCGCTGTTGCCGCCGCAGGTTGCCGAAAGATCCGATGTTGGCCAGGGTGAAGGTAAAGCGGAACAGATTCTCATTGCGTACGTTGGCGATAGCGTAGCGGCGGTATTCCACGGTCATGCCGCAACAGTCCCAGTCATACGTCGTTTGCGCCGTAGCGAACTGCAACAGACCTGTGTTCGAGTCGATGCCGAAACTGGTGGCGGCGCTGAAGCCGGGCTTGTTCAGCTTTCCGTACCCGAGGGCGACGCGAAATTGCTGAAATTCCTGGGTTGCGGCTTGCGTCGGCAGCGGCGCCGTGCTGGCCAGCGGAATCTGCAGAAACGCGTCTCCGCCGCCGATGGTAAACGGTCCTGCATGGTAGTTCGCCAGAAAGGTGCTGGCATTGATGCGGCCCAGCTGAAAATCGTAATCCAGATCCCACTCGGTGTCGGTGCGGTCGCTAGTCTGCACTTTCAGGCGCGAAATAATCGGCGACAGATGCCGAGGCTCGGTGAGAAATGCGATGCCCGTCAAATCGGACGTGGTGGTAAACACGTTCCTCTGGCCCGGAACCAGTGCCCCGCCGAAGGTGGGGTCGAGAAAATATTTTTGCGCAATCTCCCACGACGCAATTTCCCGCACCTGCGGTTCGGGCAGGCATTTCGGCTGCTGATTGGTGCTGTGCTGCCAGGGGATGGCCACCTCCGGCGCGGCGCCGCCCACCAGCAACGCCTGCATGGTGTTGCTGCAATCTTCCGTGGTGGCTGTTTTGTTCTTGGCGTAGAGCCGGTTCACCACGCCGTATTCCACTTCGTGCGTGTTGCTGAGAATGTCGCGTTCGTCGAAGCGCAGGACGTGCGAAAAATCGTTTACTCCTGTAACCAGGCGGTAGGTGGCGAATGGTTCGATCACATGCTTCCACTTCCGGCCCAGGAATTCCTTGTCATAGATTCGCTCCAGCGCGGGAGGGCGCAACTCCACCGCGGTTTCCAAAGCGTGGCGGTTGAGAGATTCGTTCACCGCCACGTTGCCGTTCGCCCCGGGGACCAGCTGTTCCGTGTAAAACGTGTCGTGCAAAGCCAGTTCCGAGCGCACCGACCATCCCCGAAAAAGCAGGGGCAGTGAAATTTGCGGGTTAAAGTCGAATCGCCCCAGCAGGTTGCCGGTGCGGAATCCGGGTTCGCTGCGTGCGACTCCTGCTGCCGAAGTGTCGAACGACCAGTAGAACGGCGACCGGCCCAGCCGCTGGTCCACGCTGGAAGCGTCAAAACTAGGCGCGTGGGAAATCGTGATCACATTGCCAGACGTTGTGCTTTGGTAGTTCTGGTAGCGTTCCACCATTCCGCTGACCGAGATACCACCAAACGACCGCGACAGAAACGCCTGCGATTTCACCTCGGAATACACCGCCTGGGTGAAAACGTCGTTGAAAGCCAGCCGGAACAGAAACGAACTCAGGTAGTCGATGTTCGAGACCGCGCGGAAGCCGTGAAAATTGCCATCCGAGTTGAGCTTCACTTCTTCACCGCCCTGTTGTTCGCGGTCGATCACTCCGTAGTAGGTCAGGTCCGCGTAGGATGTGTCGCTGGGACGGGCGCGAAACTCGCCGCGCTGCGACCATCCCCGCATCGAGAGATATTCCGCCCCGATGGTGCCATCCATGCTGCGGTTGATGGCCCAGTAAAAAGCATCGCCAATAATGTTGCCCCGCGTCGATGACCGTCCAATGGTGGGGATGAGGAAACCGGTTTCGCGCGCCTCGCGATCGACGGGATAGGTCGCGTAGGGGAAATAAAGCACGGGCAGGCCGTGCAGCAGGAAAGTGCTGTGGTAGATGGTGGCGTTTCCGCCGACGTTGACGCTTACTTTGCGCGCTTCGTACTTCCATTTGGGATGCGGCAGTTCGCAGGTGGTGATGGTGCCGTCATAAACCAGATAATGCTCGGGAGTGGTTTTTTCCACGACCTTGCCGCTGAAGCTGAAGGGCGAGGGCGAGGTCAGGACCACGCGGTTGCCGGTGAAGCGTATCCCGGTAGTGCCGATTGCGTCGTAGAAGCGGCCGGTTTCCGCGATCAGGTTGTAGGTGCCGTGGCTGGCCCGGATGTGGTCGTCGTTGGGTCCGCCGTCGAGCCGGAAGTGTCCGGCTGCGGTGGCTTCGCCGGTGTCGGAGTTATAGGTGACCTCGTCCGCGCGAAGGATGTAGGTGCCATAGTGAATTTCGCCGTCGCCGTGCAGCTTGTAGATGGAGCCGATCATTTCCTGCTGGATGGCGCAAATGGTCGGAACATTCTTTTCCTGGTTCTCGGCCTGCTTCGCGCAGGGCGAGTTCAGGTCGGGGGCGGAGGCGTTTTTCTGTGGTGCACCGTTGGTTTGAGCCAAAAGCAACTGGCTGGTTACTAGC
The DNA here is from genome assembly GCA_963719575.1 of uncultured Acidobacteriaceae bacterium. Taxonomy (GTDB): domain Bacteria; phylum Acidobacteriota; class Terriglobia; order Terriglobales; family Acidobacteriaceae; genus Sulfotelmatobacter. The sequence goes on along the minus strand of CAVRCN010000006.1, from coordinate 85,937 downwards.
AGAGTGCCGGGAAGCAGGTGACAAAGAAACGCCGCCGTGATAAGGAATCTGTTGCGAGGTGTCATCGGAAGCGGATCATTGGGAGCGCGCAATACTGGTGTCTCTGAGTTGGCGGTATCGTGAACTTAGCACGGCGATGCCACCGAGATAATAGCTGAAAAGGTTAGGATTCCGGTCTCCCGGCTCCGGTTGCACGCGGTGGCGTCGGCGGCTGGGTATTCGCCGACTATATTGGCTGGGTTATTTACAAGAGACCGGCCCACGGTTGGCTTGACCAAGTTGCGATTCAACCAAACATTTATCTAAATTGTTGTCCGAATTGTTACCCATGAATTGTCTGCGATGCGGTGAGGTTTGCCGCTGCGATCCGGAACCGTCCTCTGCCGCGATGCCGCAGCTGGCGTCCGATGCGAACGAGACTCTGGTGCCAGCGGCCCAGCTCGCCCCGGAAACAGCCGAACCGAGGGTACCCAACACCGCGCCCGATGAGAACCCCTCGGCGTGGAGAGACGAACTGACCGCGAAGCTGAGCAACTATCGCGCCCGCCGGAAAGCCCGGCCGCCGCGCTATCCCTCGCTGCGCCTGAGATTTGATGTGGAAGCGTCGAACTCCGCGCCTGCCAACTCCGAACCCGCGGCCTTCGAGACCATATCCCACCAGGCTTTGGCGCTCGATGGGATGACTGAACTGCCCACCCCAGCGGAAGCTGAAAGCGAGCCGTCGCCCTCCGAGTCATCCGAAGCAGGTGGGAACTCGTCGGCCGCAGCCAGCCCCAGGGCGAATCACGGGGCAAGAATCATAGAGTTCCCCCGCTCTCCCGAATTCCGGTCCGAATTCCGGTCTGAATTCTTAAGGTCGGATCCCGCGCCTCCCACGCCCTACAACGAACTGGCCGGGCCCGTGATGGCCCCGCCCCGCATCCTGGAGGCTCCAGAAATTGTCCCCCCGCCTCCGGCGCTGGGAGGGATCACGATTGAAGCGGCCGAGCCCAAAGTCGTCGAGCGGCGGCCGGGGATCGAAGTTCCGCTGCAAGCCGCGCCGCTCTCTCGGCGCATGACCGCCGCCGCGATTGATGGCTTGATCATCGGGCTGGCCACAATGGTCTTTGGCTTGATTTTCTGGAAAGTGGCGGACATGCGGCCGCCTCTGTCGCAGATTCTCGGCCTGATCGCTGCCGTGCCTTGCCTGTTGTGGGCAGCCTACCAATACCTGCTGCTGGTCTATGCCGGCACCACCCCCGGTCTGCGTTTTGCCGGGCTCGACGTGGCTCGCTTTAACGGAACCAGGGCCAGTCGCCGCCTGCGCCGTTGGCGCGTGCTGGCGTCCTACCTCGGCGCGGTTTCCCTCGGCATGGGATACGTCTGGGTCCTGCTCGATGAAGACGCGCTCTGTTGGCACGACCGCATCACGCATACCTACCTCGCGCCGAAGAAGAAAGTCTGAGGCGTGGTTGCGTCCCCGGATTCTTAGTCACGTCGGACACGGGGTCCACCGAGTCAACCTCGACGCTCCGAGGGCGTGATCAGGACACCCGCACTTAGGGGCTGCATGCCATGCCCGTTCGTCCCGCCCTATGCTATCTTCAATAGGTTTACCCGTTCTGGTCGCTCCTGCTCATTGAATGGCTACTTCCTCTGGTTCCCGGCCGGCAGTAAAGGTCTTCGTCGCCACCACGGTGATGTTGACCTTCATTTCGTTCTGGCGGGCGTCCGCCATCGTTCTGTCTGACCTGGCGTCGTCGGCATACTACGCGGGCGGCGACGCTGAGAAGGTCATCGGCAAGAGCGCTCCCTGGTTCATCCTGGCGGTCATGCTGTTCAGTTACGCCGTGCGGGCTCTTTACATCGAATCCAGCAGCATGTTTGTGCGGGGCGGCGTTTACCGCGTGGTCAAGGAGGCCATGGGCGGAACGCTGGCCAAGTTCTCCGTCTCGGCCCTGCTCTTCGACTACGTGCTGACGGGGCCCATCAGCGCCGTGTCTGCGGGTCAATACATGGCCGGCTTCATCAAAGACATGGGGCTGTATTTCCACCGCCCGCTGAACTTTTCCGACGACCATTTCGCCGCCGTGCTGGCGGTGATCGTGGTGACTTATTTCTGGTGGAAGAATACCCAGGGTATTCACGAGTCCAGCCAGAAAGCTTTGCAGATCATGGCGATTACCACGGTGATGGTGGTGATTCTGATTTTGTGGTGTACGGTGACGGTGCTGCGCGCGCCGGTGCAACTGCCTCCCAGCCCGTTCCATGGAGCCGGCGCCATTCCGCTCAACAAGGATTCCCTGGGCTGGCTCAACGGCACTTTCTTCAGTCACCTCACCTTCATCATTCTCTTCGTCGGCTTCGGACACTCCGTGCTGGCCATGAGCGGGGAAGAAACGCTGGCCCAGGTGAACCGCGAGATCGAGCATCCCAAGCTGAAGAACCTGGAAAAAACCGGGCTGGTAATTTTTATTTACAGCCTGCTGTTCACCTCGCTGGTTTCGTTTTTCGCGGTCATGATTATTCCCGACAGCGTCCGGCCGGATTATTTTGCCAACCTCATCGGCGGCATCGCCATGTACCTGGTGGGGCCTACCAGCATCAAGCTGCTGTTCCACGGCTTCGTCGTGCTGGTGGGGGTGCTGATTCTGGCGGGCGCGCAGAATACTTCCATCGTCGGCGCCAACGGAGTTCTCAACCGCGTGGCCGAAGATGGAGTGCTCACCAGTTGGTTCCAGCGGCCGCATCACCGCTATGGCACCAGCTACCGCATTATTAATCTGATTGTCGGGATGCAGTTGCTCACTATCATCCTCAGCCGCGGCGACGTTTACCAGTTGGCCGCGCTCTACGCCTTCGGAGTGATCTGGAGTTTCACCATGAAGTCCCTGGCCGTGCTGGTGTTGCGCTTTACCGAGCCGGGGAATCGCCAGTGGAAAGTTCCGGGCAACCTGCACATCGGCAAAACAGAAATTCCCCTGGGACTGATCATGATCTCCGCGGTGTTGTTTATGACCGCGATCGTGAACCTGTTCACCAAATATCAGGCGACCATCGCCGGCGTGGTATTCAGCGTTGTCTTTTTCACCATCTTCACGCTCTCCGAGCATCACGTCGCCAAAGAGCGCCACGGCAAGCCCGAGCAGCTCGACCAGTTCCGCGTCTACGGCAATCAGGAACTGGGCAGCGGAGCGATGGGCGTGCGGCCGGGCAACATCCTGGTCGCGGTGCGCGATCCCCGCAATCTCTACTACTTGCGGCACGTGCTGGGTCACACCCACACCGGCAAGCAGGATGTAGTCGTCATGAGCGCGCGCCTCTATCATCGCGAGCACAGCTTCAGCGGCAGCACGGTTTTCGAAGCCAGCCAGGTTTTTGACCACTACGAGCAGGAACTTTTCACCGCGGCCGTCGCGGTCGCGGAAAAAGAAGGCAAGCCCATTTCACTTCTCGTCGTTCCGGCGACCGACGTGTTTGAAGCCATCATGGTGACGGCGCAGCGCCTGGAATCGAGCCGCGTGATCTGCGGACTCTCGAACAAGCTCACCGCCGACGAGCAGGCCAAACTCACCGGCGATGCGTGGGAGCGCATGCCCGAACCGCGTCCGCGCCTCACGCTGGAAGTGTGCGCGCCTGATGGTACGGTGCGCGAATTTGCGCTGGGCCCGCACACTCCGCGCCTCCGCCCGCAGGATGTGGAACTCATGCACAAACTCTGGCTCAACGTTACCGCCGACTCGAAATTTGCCGGAGCTCACCACTACCACATCGTGGCCCTGGCCCTGGAAGAATTGCAGCGTGAGTTGAGCACCGAACAGCGGGCGCAGCTCCTGGCGAAGCTGCAGCAGGAGATGGGGCAAAAAGAAGACGATGCGGGTCCGTGCGCCCCCGACTGAGTTGGTTCAATCTCAGTGCGTCGGAAAAATCACCGTCCCAGCGTAGCCTTCAGCGAAGCCAGCAGCTCGCGAAACTGAAACGAATATCCGCTCGCCACTAGCTGCCCAGGTTCCACGCGTTGGCTTCCCAGTAGCACAGTCTCTCCCATTTCGCCGAAAATTAACTTCACCACAAACGCCGGCATCGGAAAAATTGCCGGACGCGACAGCACTCCCGCCAGCGTCTTGGTGAATTCAACATTCCGCACGGGAGTCGGCGCGACCAGGTTGACTGGACCCTGCAGCCGATCGGTCTTCACGATGTGCTGAATCGCGCCCACCATGTCCTGCACGTCAATCCAACTCATCCACTGCAGCCCGCTTCCCACGATGCCGCCCAGCCCCAGCTTAAACGGCGTCAGCATCTTTGCCAGTGCGCCGCCGGCCGTGCTCAACACAATTCCGGTGCGAATCTGCACCGTGCGAATTCCCGCCTTCACCGTGGGATCTGTGGCCGCTTCCCATTCGCGGCAAACGTCCGGCAGAAAACCCGTCCCCGCAGCGCTTTCTTCTTTTAGAATCTCGTCCCCGCGATCGCCGTAGTATCCAATCGCGGAACTACTGATGAATACCCGCGGTTTCATTTTCGCATTCGCCAGCGCTTGCGCCAGATGGCCCGTCCCGGCAACGCGACTCTCGCGAATCTTCTGCTTCTTCGCCGCGGTCCAGCGTCCGATGATGCTTTCGCCAGCAAGATGAATCACCGCATCGAAGCCCGAAACCGCGTCGGAAGAAATCGGCCGCGCCGGATCCCACGCAATCTCCGCGTCATTCTGCGTTCGGCCCCGCGCCGAACCCCGCGCTCCGCCTGCTGCCGTTCCGCGCACCAGGCGCACCACCGAAGATCCACTCGCACGAAGCGCAGGCAGCAGCGCCGCGCCAATCGGCCCCGAGACTCCGCTGACCAGGATTCTGGAATTCATGACTCGCCGAATGCAACTCTAGCAGTGCGCGGCGCGTCTCACCAAACTGCCGACCGATTTGAAACCTTCGTAACGGGCGAATTGCGAGAAGTCTCGATAGGCTATCTACCGAAGGCCGCGTTGGTGGCAATCAGTTCGCACCGCTGGTGTAATCTCTGAGCTTGGATTCTCACCGGGGCAACGTTTCCAGAGCATCTGTATTGACGAATCGAAGACAATGAACGAGGGTTTCACCAGAGCGAGAGGACGAAGAACTTTATTCATGGATTTTTCCTTCAAGTCCGGACTCATCGTTTTTGCGTTTTGCATCTTGGGCTGTTCGTCGCTGTGCGTGGCGCAGGCCGCCGCGCCCGCTGCGGAAGAGAAACAAAATGGTGCGCTACAAAATGGTCCCACGCTTCTTCCGTTACCTTCAGCCAGCGAACAATCGCCTGACCCAGCAGCGCCCGGCAGCATTAATGGAATGGTCGTCGATCAAAGCGGAGCCGCCGTCGCCGGAGCCCGTGTGAGTCTTACTCACCCGGGCGAAGTTCCTGCCAGCGCGGCCCAATCCTCAAACCAGGAAGCGCTGTCCGGCGGCGATGGGCAATTCTTCCTTGCCCGCATCGATCCGGGGAACTTTCAGCTCACCATTACATCTTCCGGCTTCGCGGCGCAAACCTTTTCCGGAACTCTCCACGCGGGGCAGGTCTACATTCTGCAGCCGATCGCGCTGGCAGTTGCGGCCTCTGTCACTGATGTAGAGGTCCACCTCACGCGCGTTCAGGTGGCGCAGGAGCAGATGAAGGACGAAGAGAAGCAGCGCGTGTTCGGCATCATCCCCAATTTTTATGTCACCTACGATCCCCACCCGCTTCCCCTCAACATGAGGCAAAAATATAACCTGGCGTGGAAGACCACGATCGATCCATTCACCTTCGCGATGGTTGGAGCCATCGCAGGAGTACAGCAGGCGGACAACGCTTTCAGCGGATATGGGCAAGGCGCGCAAGGTTATGGCAAGCGCTACGGCGCATCTTTTGCCGACATCGCGATCGGCACCTTCCTCGGAGGCGCCGTATTCCCCGCGGTCTTCAAGCAAGATCCGCGTTATTACTACAAAGGCACCGGCAGCACCCGGTCGCGTTTTTTTTACGCCATAGCCAACGCCGTGATCTGCAAAGGCGACAACGGACGCTGGCAGACGAACTACTCAAACATCCTGGGAAACCTTGCCGCGGGCGGCATTTCCAACCTCTACTACCCGGCGCAAAATCGTAACGGACCAGGATTGACGCTCGAAAACGGTCTGATCGGAATCGGCTCCACGGCCGCCGCCAGCGTCTTCGAAGAATTTTTCATGAAAAAGCTAACCTCGAACGTCCCCCGCAACCCGGCCTCACACTAGCGAGTTGGCGTCACGGACTTGTCTGAGTTGGATCGCGTGGAACAGGACCCCCTTCAAAAGCTTTAGACGCAAGAGGACGCAAAGAACAGCCGCGAAGAGCCCAAAGAAAATCGTAGGACAGTGAATTTTTCGCAGGCTTTTCTTTGCGACCTCTGCGGCTGTTCTCTGCGTACTTTGCGGTTAAAAGCTCTCGAAGCGAGTGCCCCCTCCCGCACAGGCTCTTCCGCACGGGCTTCGCAAGCTATAATCGTACATGGCGAGTCTCCGCCAACAGATCGCGACCACTGCTCTCACCTTCACGAAGTTCCGTGAACTGATGAAGCAGATGCAGGCCAACCGCCCGCAAGACGATCTCTCCATCGTCAAGAAAGCCTACGATTACTCGCTAAAACATCACGAAGGCCAGATGCGCGCCTCGGGTGAGCCTTACCTGGTCCATCCCCTGGAAGTGGCGCTGGTGCTCACGGAAATGAAAATGGACCCGGTCGCCGTCGCGGCCGGCCTGCTGCACGATTCCGTCGAAGACACTTCTGTCACCATCGTCGATATCCGCAAAGAATTCGGCGAGCAGGTCGCGCACATTGTCGAAGGCGTCACCAAGATCAGCAAAATCGACTTCGCTACGCGCGAAGAACAGCAAGCCGAAAACCTGCGCAAAATGATGCTCGCCATGGTCGATGACATCCGCGTGGTGCTCATCAAACTGGCCGATCGCCTGCACAACATGCGCACCCTCGAACACCTGCAGCCCGACCGTCGCCACAAAATCGCCGAAGAGACTCTCGAGATTTACGCCCCCATCGCTCACCGCCTGGGCATGGGAAAAATTCGCGGCGAACTCGAAGACCTCGGGTTCCGCTTCCTCGATCCGCTGGGCTTTGAGCAAGTCGAGAAGTCGGTCAACGCCCGCCGCAAAGAAGGCGAAGCTTTCCTGGCGAAAATGCAGCAGGTCATCGGCGACAAACTGAAAGAGGCCGGCATTCAGGCGCGCGTGGAGAGTCGCATCAAGCGCCTCTACAGCATCCACAAAAAGCTGCAGCGCCAGCACATCGCCGTCGATCAGGTTTACGATCTGTGCGCCATGCGCGTGATCACGCGTTCGCTCCCAGATTGTTACGCCGTGCTCGGCATCATTCACAATCTGTGGCGGCCGGTGCCGGGGCGTATCAAGGATTTCATCGCCATGCCCCGCCCTAATTTCTACCAATCGCTGCACACGTCGGTGATCACCGAAGACGGCACGCCGTTCGAAATCCAGATTCGCACCGAAGAGATGCACAAGATGGCGGAGGAGGGAATCGCCGCCCACTGGAAATATAAAGACGGCCCCGTCTCCGCGCAGGACGAACAGCGCCTCGCCTGGCTGCGGCAAGTGGTCGAGTGGCAGCGCGACGTCAGCGATCCCAATGAATTTCTTTCCACGCTGAAAGTCGATCTCTATCCGGAAGAGGTCTACACCTTCACGCCCAAGGGAAAAGTCGTGGTGCTCCCGCGCGACGCTACGCCCGTCGATTTCGCCTACACCATTCACACCGAAGTGGGCCACACCTGCGTCGGCGCCAAAGTCAACGGACGCATGGTTCCCTTGCGCCACAAACTCCACTCCGGTGACATCGTCGAAATTCAAACTCAGCCCGGCCACAAGCCCAGCCGCGACTGGCTGGCGCTGGTCAAATCCTCGCGCTCGCGCAACAAGATCAAGCACTGGCTCAACGTGCACCAGCGCGAACGCGCCATCGAAATCGGCCGCAAGCTGATCGAGAAAGAAGCCCGCAAATACCGCATCGCGCTGAAGGAAATCAAAGACGAAGCGCTGCTGAAAGTCGCATCCGGATACGGCCTGGGCAAGGCCGACGACCTCATGGCCGGCATCGGCTATGGAAAATATTCGGCGCGCCAGGTGCTGGCCCGGCTGCTGCCTCCCGGCGTCACGCCCACCATCGAAGGCGAAATCGAAGCCTCCGACGAACTGGGAGACAAGACCGGAACCATCGCCAGCGTGGTGCGCCGCGTCTTCGGCGGCGATCAGGATGCCATCACCGTCAAAGGCCAGGGAGATATGCTGGTCTACCGCGCCCGCTGTTGTAACCCCATCCGCGGCGAAGGCATCATCGGCTACATCACGCGCGGCAAGGGCGTTGCCGTTCACTCCATCCACTGCTCGAACGTCACCAATCTTCTGTATGAGCCCGAGCGAAAAATTGAAGTGGGATGGGCCCGCGATGAAACCACTCCCACAGCCTATCCCGTCAAGCTCACCGTCTTCTGCGACGACCGTTTCGGAATGCTGAAAAGCATTACCAGCGTCATCGGCGACGCCAAAAGCAACATCCGCAACATTTCCGCCCGCACTGCCAACAGCCAGGCCAGCGTCGAAGTCGTGCTCGACATTTCCGACCTCAAACACCTCGAGCAGATCATCGCCGGCCTGCGAAAAATTCCCGGCGTCCATGAAGTGCAAAGGCTGCAGAAAATCTGAGAGCAGTTGCCGGTTGTCAGTAGCCAGTTGCCAGTCAAAAGTCCCTTGTCATTCCGAACGCCGCGTTTTTCATCGCGGCGGAGGAATCTCAGTCTTCTCCGCGGCGGCGCGTCAGCTACAGCGTAGCCGCCGATCCATTGCAAACTTTCGCAGCCCGGACTAGCCACTAGCCACTGCTCTTCAACAAAGCCTCTCCGTGCAGCGATTCTTCCAATCGCCCGCTCAACCACGATTTCAATTGTTCCTTTACCGCGACCGGAACCTGAACAAACTCCAGTCCCGCATTGCCCTCGTTGTCGCGCCAGCACACTTCCGCGCTGATCTTGGCCCTCACTGGCGGTCCCGGCAAAGTCAGCTGCAAAGCTACTCGATCCCCTACCTGCAGCGCTGCGGAGTGGGTGAGTGCAATGCCGAGTTCGCTGATATTCACGGTCGTCGCCATAAAATCAGCGCGGGACCCGCCTGAGACCTGCACCGGAATCCGCACCGGACAGCGAAAGTAGCGCCTGCGTTCGCTCACCATCAGCGGATAGGACACTTTGAGCGTTCGCACCAGCACCGCCGGAGGTATCGGCTTTACCATCACAAAACTGGCGCCCGCGCGGAACGCGCTCGGCATCTCGTCGTTGGCATTCAGAATGGCAATCACCACGGCCGCCTTGTGCGACGTCATTTCACGCGACTTCTTGAGCAGGTCCAGAGCCGCCGTTGCATCTTTGAAGTCCACGACGATCGCTTCGTACTTGGCATGGCACAATTTGCGCGCAGCCGAGGCGAAGTCCGAACACACGTCCACATGCATCGCCAGTTTGCCCATGTAGTAACAAAGCAAGTCGATGGTCTGAATATCCGCGCTCACCAGCAGGGCCCTGACGCCTAGGTTCTTGGAAGGCACGAAGTCTCTTTTCTTAATGGCTCGGTCACGGTGGCGCGGTCGAAGCGAACCTTCATATGGCGAGGACCTCGGGTATTTCCATCTCGCCGTGTTCGAAGGCATGCACAAATGCGTCCACCACCGTGGGATCGAAATTCGTTCCGGCACTGGAGACGATCACCTGCTTGGCCTCAAACGGCGTCACCGCCCGGCGGTAAGGCCGGTCGCTGGTCAGCGTGTCAAACGCATCCGCCACCGCCAGCACGCGGGCTTCGAGCGGAATCTCGTTCCCTTTGGCCGGACCATATCCCGACCCGTCGAACTTGTCGTGATGAGCAAGAATGATGGGCAGAACGCGCCGCAACGATCCTCCAACCGGCTCCAGCAACGCCACTCCCTTCTGCACATGCTTGCGCATTTCCAGCATTTCCTCCGGCGTCAGGCTGGCCGCCTTGTAGAGAAGTTGACGGCTGGTTTCGAGTTTGCCCACGTCATGCAGCAGGGCCGCCGCCCGCACGTCGTCGACCCGCTCCTGGTCGAACCCCATCTGCGTCGCAATCGATGACGCATAGAACGCCACCCGGTAGGAGTGATTGTGCGTGTATTTGTCGTTCGAAATAAACTGCTGCAGAATCGTCAACAGGCCAAAATAAGTTTGCCGCAGTTCCACCATATGACGTTCTTTCTTGTCATACAGTGTTCCCATCGCATAAGCCGTGATCTGCAAAAGGCATGCCCAGGTGACAATCTCCGACCATTCCGAGTAGCTCAACGCAAACGGAGCCGTGCCTGCAAAGAGCCCGGTATTTTTCCACAGAAGTATCAACACCATGAAGATGCTGGCGGTGGCCGTCAGCACGGCGTGCCTCCGGCCGTAAACGTAAGCCGAAAAAATTGTCGGCAGCGTGTAGAGACCCAAAATCATGCGGTGAGACTCCACCAGCCAGTTGAACAATCCTGCAATTACGAACAGCGACAGCACCAGCCACAGTTCCTGATTAATCCGGGACAGACCAGTCTTGAATCTCGAAGTGGGGTCCACGACTTCCGCAGCGGTTCCTGCACTGCCCAGCACGCGTTCGTTGGCTAATGGCGATGTTGATTTCATTCCCCGTCCTTTTCCGTTTGCCCGGGAGGTTCCCTTGGACGAGACTCCTCCCACCTCTACTATCGGCAGGTTCCCGGCAGAACTTGAACCGTGAAGCAGGTTCTCGGTTAGAATCTTTCGGACAAGGTTTTCTAACTGGCAACTGGCCACCGACAACTGGCAACTGCTTTTCTATGCGCGAAGTCATTTCCACCAAAGACGCTCCCCAGGCCATCGGCCCTTACTCGCAAGCCATCAAGGCCAACGGATTCATCTTCGTCTCCGGCCAAGTGGCCATCGATCCCGCGACCCAGCAGGTCGTCGCCGGAGACGCCGCCGCGCAGACCGACCGCGTGCTGCGCAACCTGTCAGAGATTCTGGAAGCGGCCGGAAGCGGCCTCGGCAAAGTAGTCCGCGCCACCGTCTTCCTCAAAAACATGAGCGAGTTCGCCGCCATGAACCAGGTTTACGGAAAATATTTCAGTTCCGCTCCGCCCGCCCGCTCCACGGTGGAAGTGGCGCGCCTGCCCAAGGACGTGCTGGTGGAAATTGACGTGATCGCGCTGGAGTAGAAGAGCTCTGACGACGGTAGCGCCGGCGTCCCGCCCCGCCCTCGGGCCAGCAAGATGAAGCCCCCGAGAGAAGCCAAACGTAATCACAGTGCAGTGCAAGGGGTGGCTCAATTTGAATTTCTTTGCGTACTTTGCGGCCTTTCTTCGCGCACTTAGCGGTTAAAGTCTTTTGATTTGCACAAGAGCAAGACCTTTTGACCGCAAAGTACGCAAAGAAATTCAAATTGAGCCACCACCGGAGAGCAGGCAACCCCTGTGAACTCTGTGCCCTCTGTGGTTAATATGTTCTCGGAGGAACCATGACCAAGCGCTTGCTTGCAGGAGCCGTGATCCTCATGCTCACTGCCGCATTTGCAACTGCCCAGACCGCGGCCAAGAGGCCGCCGGCCCGTCCTAACACCAACGCTCCCACCAGGGTGACTGGCGACGGAGTGAAAACCGATTCCGGCCTGCAATACTGGGAAATCCGCGTGGGCACCGGCGAAGTTGCCAAAGAGGGCAACCGCGTACGCGTGCACTATACCGGCTGGCTTACCACGGGCAAGAAGTTCGACAGCTCCGTCGATGCCGGAAAGCCATTCGATTTCACCATCGGCAACGGCGAAGTCATCAAGGGATGGGAAGAAGGCGTCGCCGGAATGAGAGTCGGGGGCAAGCGCCAGTTGCGCATTCCACCGGAACTCGGCTACGGGGCAGACGGTTATCCGCCCACCATTCCGCCCAACGCCACGCTGATCTTCGACATCCAGCTGCTGGGAGTGCAGTAAGAAAGGCAAACCGACCCGCAGAGGATGCAGAGATCAAGAAGATCTTTGCCGCGAGGGCTTTCCTTTCGTGCATCTTATGTGGTTAAAGCTTTGGCGCTCGTGGTAAGTGCCCCTCAAGCAACGCGGTGCAGAATGGTCTCGGCCGGTTCCTGGTTGGACTTCGGTTGGTTACGCCTTGACCACTTTGCCGCTGCGCAAGCAGGACGTGCACACGCGCATGCGCTTGGCCGCCGTAGGTCCCACACGGGCGTGCACTGGGCGCAGATTCACATTCCAGCGCCGCTTGGTCACGTTGTGGGCGTGGCTGATGCGGTTTCCCGCCTGCGGCTTCTTGCCGCAAATATCACACTGTTGAGCCATAACGGGTACAGATTCCTTTCAGAAGTCGTCTGGTAAGCTCTTATTCTACAGGACTTACGACCGGCTGACAAATTCACCGAAACCCCGCCCGGACGAGGTAAAATACTAGCTTTACCGGGGGAAGTCATGCGCCATATCGGCAAAACAAGTTTGATGGAGAATGTGCTGGTGCTGGCTCTGATGGGCATTCTTGCCGGAGCCGCGGGCGGTCTCGCCATCGGCGTCGTCACCGGACGCACCGCGTCCACATCCGGCACCACCAGCACCGCTCGCTAAGTCTGGCGCGCTAAGTCTCAAGCATCCGCGGCGCCCCAGTCGCGGCCCTGGTCTATCCCTGTGCGATACTGAAGCGATGCAGTCCCCGCTCCAGGCGCCGTCCGCAGCCACAGATCCCAAGTCCGTGAAGGTGAACCTCACCACCGGCACCGGCGTCGATATCGAATGGAAAGACGGCCACGTATCCCACTACAACTTCGTCTATCTGCGCGACGCCTGCCCCTGCGCGTTATGCGAAGACGAGCGCGCCCAGGCCGGCCGGCGTCCCGGAGAGCCCGCGAAACTCGCCCCCGGAGCCTTGCCCATGTTCAAGCCCGCTGCCAAGCCACTCTCGGCGGAAGCCATCGGCAAATACGCCATCAAATTCAACTGGAACGACAAACATGACCTCGGCCTCTACTCCTGGAAATTTCTGCGCGAAGTCTGCCCCTGCGAAGAATGCAAGGCGGTCAGAGCGGGAGCCGAAGCCTGATGCCCGAGCCTGCCCGGCGGCCCCGCTTCCCGAGCAAATTCTGATCAAGCGCTTAGCCGTACCCCGTGCCCCCTGTGTCCTCTGTGGTCAACGCTTTTAGTTGGAACAACGCTAACCATGCAAGAAGGCAAATTCAGCAGAACCGCGCAGCGCGTAGCCATCCGCCGCGCCGCTCACCAGCTGCTCGATGATCCCAAAGTGCTAGACGACCCCCTGGCGCTGCGGATTATCGGCAACGAAGCCGCCGCAGCGCTCCGCACGGATCCCAAGGAGCATCACGCTTTTTCCCGCGCCTTCCGAGCCTTCATGTCCGCCCGCAGCCGCTTCGCCGAGGACGAACTCGCCCGCGCGGCTGAAGATGGCGTTACCCAATACGTAATCCTCGGCGCCGGCCTCGACACCTTCGCCTATCGCAACCCGCATCCCGGCCTGCGCGTCTTCGAGATCGACCACCCCGCCACCCAAGCCTGGAAGCGAGAGCAACTGCAAGCCGCAGGCATTCCGATTCCGCCATCCCTAACCTTCGTCCCCGTCGACTTCGAGCACCAAACTCTCGCCCACGCTCTCGCCCACTCCGGACTGAACATCAACGCGCCAACATTTTTCTCCTGGCTTGGCGTCACCCCGTATCTAACCCGCGAAGCCTGCATAACCACGCTCAGCGTGATCGCAAGCATGCCCGCAGGCAGTGGCGTAGTCTTCGACTTCGCCATCGCCCCCGCACTCTTAAACGCAGGCCAACGACAGGCACTCGACGCCCTCTCCAAACGCGTAGCCGCCGCCGGAGAGCCCTTCCAGCTCTTCTTCGACCCCGCAAAACTGCGGGAAGAATTGAAGGCTCTGGGTTTCCACCGCACCGAATTCCTTCAAGGCGCCCAAATCAACGCCCGCTACTTCAAAGATCGCGCCGACGGCCTGCAAGTCCGCGGCGGCCTCGGCCACCTGATGTCTGCGTGGGTCTGACGACTCGTTTCCTCCTAACCCGGCACTGCCGTGCCGGGCTTTCCCATGCCGCCGCTTCGCGGCTCGAGCATCCTGTAAAATTAAATCATCTCTCCCGGAGCCACGTCCGCATTGTCTTTTCTCGATCAACTCAACCCGCAGCAGCGCGAGGCCGTCGAAACTACCGAGGGCCCGGTGCTCATCCTCGCGGGCGCGGGCAGTGGCAAGACGCGCGTCATCACCTACCGCATCGCCTACCTCATCGAGCACAAGGGCGTGATGCCGGAATCCATTCTGGCGATGACCTTCACCAACAAAGCTGCCGCTGAAATGGGCGAGCGTGTCGAAAAACTGGTCGGCGGACTCAGCATCGCCAAGCCGGTCATCTCCACGTTCCACTCTTTCTGCGTGCGCGTTCTGCGCCGCGACATTGAAGCCCTGCAGATTCCCTCGGCCACGCCCGGCAAGCCTGGTGTCCCATCAAAGATCGGCCACACAAAAAAATTCGTCATCTACGACGAGAGTGACCAGCAGGCCGTGGTCAAAGGCATCATGAAACGTCTCGGCCTCGACGACAAGCAACTCACCCCGCGCATCGTCCTCGGCCGCATCTCGTGGGCAAAAAATCACATGCTCAATCCGCAGGAACTTTACCTGCAATCCGCCGACCCCAAGACCGAGAAGATTGCGCACCTGTTCGAGGAATACCGCAAAGAACTACTCAAGGCTAACGCCCTCGATTTCGACGACTTGCTGCTCGAAGCCACGCGCCTTCTGAAGTCGTCCGCAACCGTGCGCGAATATTACAACCGCCGCTTCCAATACCTGCTCATCGACGAATATCAGGACACCAACCGCCCGCAATACGAACTCATGCGCATGCTGGCGGGCGAGCGCCACAACGTCTGCGCCGTGGGCGACGAAGACCAGTCAATTTATTCCTGGCGCGGCGCCGACATTCGCAACATTCTCGAATTCGAGCAGGACTTTCCCGAGGCTAAAATCATCCGCCTCGAGGAAAATTACCGCTCCACGCAAAATATTCTGCAAGCCGCGTCCGCGGTGGTTGCAAACAACATTCGACGCAAAGGCAAAAACCTCTGGACCGCGCGCCAGGGCGGCACCAAAATCGGCTACTACGAAGCCCCCGATGGCGAAAACGAAGCCCTCTTCGCCGCCGACCACATCGCCAAATATTTGCGCGAAGCAACAGAACATCACGAAAATGGCCGCGAGACTCCGCGCGCCGCCGTGCTCTACCGCACCAACTCGCAGTCGCGCCTGTTCGAAGAAGCCATGCGCCGTTACGGCCTGAAATACAAAGTGGTCGGCGGATTCTCTTTCTACGAGCGCTCCGAAATCAAAGACCTCATCTCCTACCTGAAAGTAATCCAAAATCCCGACGACTCCATCTCGCTCCTCCGCGTCATCAACACCCCGACCCGCGGCATCGGCAAAGGCACCATCGACACGCTCGAACGCCTCGCGCTCGAAACCGGATTGTCGTTGTGGGGCGCGATCGGCGAAGCCTTACGCCGCCAACTCCTGCCGCAGCGCGCCCTCGCGTCGCTGAAAAGTTTCCAGCAACTGATCAAAGACGCCAGAGGGATGCAGGTAGGCACATTCGTTGAGCAACTCACCGAGAGTGCGGCGCTGGCGGGGTCACCACTGGCCATGGAGGGACGGACGCCCCTTCGACAAGCTCAGGGCAGGCTCTCGTCCGTCCAGCGGGGCGAAGCCCCGCAGTCTTCCAGCGAAGCCGACGAGAACACGGGCGAAGACGCCACCGCCTTCGATCCCACCGAATTCACCAACTTCTCCTTCGACTTCGGCGCGGCAGAACTCGAAGTTGACGCCCGAGCGGAGGCGGGAGGCCTCGACGACAGCCGGCCAGACGCCGCCGCTTCACAACCTGATTCTGCGGAATCATCCGGTCCCACCGACTCGTTCCCGGCTCCCACGGTCTCCACCGCCGACCTCCTGAAATTCCTGATCGACCGCACCGGCTACATCAAACTGCTCGAAACCGAAGACACTCCCGAAGCCTACTCCCGCATCGAGAACCTGCGCGAACTGGTCAACGCCGCCGCCGATTCCCGCGACCGCGCCGAAACCCTCGACCAGTTTCTCGACCACGCCGCCCTCATCGCCGACACCGACGACTACGACCAGCGGTCGCAAATCACGCTGATGAGCCTGCACGCCGCCAAGGGTCTGGAGTTTCCGCTGGTATTTTTAAGCGGCCTCGAAGAAGGCCTGTTCCCGCACTCCCGCACCATGCTCAATCCCGACGACATCGAAGAGGAACGCCGCCTCGCCTACGTCGGCATGACCCGCGCCATGGACCAGTTAATCCTCACCCGCGCCGTCTACCGCAGGAGATACGGCAGCGACTTGCCGGAGGCCAGCGTCCCCTCGCGTTTTCTCGAAGAAGTCCCCGCCCCGCTGATCGAAGAACTAGGCAGGCGACGTGCCCGCACGGGGACGGCTTATGCTGGGACAGGTTATGTGGGGACGGGCACTCCTGCCCGTCCAGCCGGGCGCAGCCCGGCTGCCTTCGATGATGTCGTATCCACCCATTATTCTTACGAAGACGAAGACCAAAGCGCCGCCTGGCAAGGCCGCGCCAGCGGCCGAGCCGGATCACCCCAAAAGCCGACGCAGCCGGCGAAGCCCTACAACTCCATCGAGAACATCGCCGAGTTCTTCGCCAGCCGCGGCAAGAAATTCACCATCCCGAAAACTCCCGTCGAAGAGCCCACCGGCAAGCGCGGATTCCGCCCCGGCCAGAAAGTTCGCCATCCCAAATACGGCGAAGGCACCGTCTACCAGCGCGAAGGAGAAGGCGAAGAAGCCAAGATTACGGTACAATTCCCTCGCTTCGGTTTGAAGAAGCTGGTCGAGAAGTACGCCCAGCTGGAGCGCGCCTAGAGTCAGATCACGTAGCGACAGCCGCCCGTTCGACTTCGCTCAGGGCAGGCTCTCGGCGGTCCCGCCGGGCAATGCGAGGCGGCGGATTTCTCGACACGAGGGGCGAAAGAAAAGCCCGAGACATAAACCCCCGGGACACCATACGATAGAAGAAGAGACAGAATAGAAATAGAAAAACGAAGAAGAGGACATCAACCGCATTCATGGCAAACACAAACAAGCTGTCCAAAGAAGAACGCAAGAAATCCAAACGCGCCTCCCGCAAGAAACGCAAAGCGGAAAAGCCGCTCAAGCCCCGCGACTACGCCCGCGGATCGAAAAAGCCCAAAGTGAAGAAGCTGGCCCGCGGCCAGGCCAAGCGGTAAACGCAGAATTCGTGGAGGAGCGGGCGCCCTCGCCCGCTCCGTCGCGAAGCGACGTCAGGTTTCAAGCTAAAAGCCAATAGCCAATAGCCAATGGCTAAGAGCTGCCTTCCCAGGAGACCACAACCGCTTGTCACAACCATCCACGGAGCCCGCCGCAACCATCCGCACCTCCGATAAGCAGGTCTTCTGCTGCAAGTCCATCGACAAGCTGATCTCCGATTCCGAGAACCCGGAAAACCGCCTCAGCAAATCCCTGGGCCCCTGGTCGCTAACCGCGCTGGGCATCGGCGCCATCATCGGCTCGGGAATTTTTATTCTTACCGGCACCGCCGCCGCCGGAGAATACTTCCAGGCTCCGTCCCTGCTGCATGCGCAGGCGCTCGACGTAATCATTAATTTCGTGCGCACCGGCAGCACCGCGGGAGCGCTCATGCACGGCCGCCCGCCCGCCGGACCATCGATTGCGATTTCGTTCCTCCTGGTCGCGGTCGCCTGCAGCTTTGCCGGATTGTGCTATGCCGAACTGGCCTCAATGATCCCCATCGCCGGCAGCGCGTACACCTACTCCTACGCTACGCTCGGCGAAATTTTCGCCTGGATCATCGGCTGGGACCTGATCCTCGAATACGCCGTCTCGAACGTCGCAGTCGCAGTTGGCTTTGCCGGTTATACAAAAGCGCAACTGGCGGTGTTCGGCCTCAACCTGCCGGAAAAGTGGGCGAGCCCGGTCTGGGCCGGCGGGCAATGGACCGGCGCTTATTTCAATCTTCCCGGCTTCCTCATCGTTTTTCTTCTCACGCTGCTCTTGGTGCGCGGAGTGAAGGAGTCGGCGGAGACCAACAACATCATGGTTTTGGTCAAAATCGGCGCCATCCTCACCTTCCTGGTGGTGGGTGGAATGCTGGTCAAGCCCGCGAACTGGGTGCCCTTCGCGCCTTCTGGCTTCGCCGGAATCGTCACCGGAGGCGCCATCGTTTTCTTTACCTACATCGGATTCGATTCCGTCTCCACCGCCGCCGAAGAAGCGCGCAACCCGCAAAAAGACTTACCCTTCGGCATCATCATGTCGCTGATTGTCTGCACGCTGCTTTATGTCGGCGTCGCCATCGTACTGCTCGGCATGATGAAGTACACCACCTTCGTATCCGGTGCAGCCGCCGAAGCGCCCGTGGCCTACGCCATGAAATATCTGGGCGTGCACCCATTCTTCCGCTCAGTGATCGTAATAGGCGCGCTGACCGGCATGATCTCTTCGCTGCTCGTGTTTCAGTACGGCCAGGCGCGCATCTGGTACGCCATGTCCCGCGACCGCTTGCTGCCGAAGTTGTTTTCCGCCGTGCACCCGAAATATAAGACGCCCTACTGGTCCACCTGGATCGCCTGCTTCGCCGTAGGAATTCCCGCCGGCCTCGTCGACATTGGAGACGCCGCCGACCTCGCCAACATCGGCACCCTGTTCGCCTTCGTTCTGGTTTCGCTGGGAGTGATCATCCTCCGCCGCCGCCAGCCCGACCGCAAGCGCGTGTTCCGAGTCCCGTTCGTGCCGTGGTTCCCGCTGATTTCAGTGGTGCTATGCGGCGGCCTGATGCTCGGCCTCACCGTGATTACCTGGCTGCGCTTCGTGATCTGGCTTGGCCTCGGCTTGCTGATCTACATCTTCTACAGCCGCCACCGCAGTGAGTTCGCGAAGAAATAGCTCTGAGCTCTCAGCTATTAGCTCTCAGCCATCAGCAAAACAAGCTCTGTCATCCTGAGCGAAGCGGACCGGTGAGCGAAGCGAGCCGGTCTGCGCAGTCGAAGGACCCCGCGCTCCTATGCGCCACCACCGGCCCGTCAAGGAGTTCGCACGTTGTCCCGGTCCTTCTCCGTGCCCTCCGCAGCAAATTCCGCCCTTACTTCTCCCACTCATTCAAAAACAAATATCTCCCCCGCAACGCATCCTTCTCCGCCTCCGGCGTCGCGCTCAAATACATCACCGCCCATCCATCCGCCGGAGAGTAAACCGGCCACTTCGCCAGCCCCGGTCCATTCGGATCTCCCCTGCGCGCAAAGTTCGCCCAGTATTTCTGCATCGTCGCGCTGAGCGCACGATCCTCCGGCCGCCACGTCACATCCTTCTTAGAATCCAGCTGCCCGAACACATATTCAATCTCCGCCGAGTGATACGCGCCCCGCGGCTGCCCCTTCTCATCCGGCGGCAGCGACAAGTCAAACCGGTAGCGATACACCGGCTTCCTCCCGGTCTTCACCTCCGCTTCCAGCCATCTCCATGTGCCAAACGCAATAAAGCGATCGCTCGCGAAGTCTGCCATCGACCGCTGCGCCTGCTCTTCAGTCTCCCCCGGATACAGTTTCAAAAACTCCGCTGCCCTTGCTCCAAACTCCTTGTCCGCCGTGGCTTTCAGCGTATCCATCGCCGACTTATCCGGCGGGAACGGATGCAATCCCTCCTCTTCGTGATTCCATCCCGCCAGCAACGCCACGTCGTTCTGTTTCGCCGCGGCATAAGTCGCGGGCACCGACTCCGGCAGAAAATAGCCATCCACATCGGGACCGAACGAAAAAGGTCCCGGGCCGCCCGGCTTCGAAAACGCGTCCAACAGCTTCTGCGCCGGAACCGCCCGCAACTCCGCCAGCGTGCTCACTCCCAGCTGCGCACTGGCCAGTTTCGCGTCTTTTGCTTCGCGCTCCGCCAGCGGTGCAAACGAAAGCCCGTGACTCGAAAATGCCGCCCCACTCTCACCAATCGCCTTCTGGAACAGTCCCTTCGCCAGCGGAGACGCCATCTGCGCGCTCACCGAAAACGATCCCGCGCTCTCGCCAAAAATCGTCACGTTCCCAGGATCACCCCCAAACGCCGCAATATTTTCATGCACCCAGCGCAGCGCCGCCAGCTGATCGAGCAGCCCATAATTTCCTGCTGCATGGTGCGGTGACTCTTTCGCCAGTTCCGGATGCACAAAGAATCCAAACATTCCCAGCCGGTAATTCATGCTCACCACAATCACGCCCTGCTGCGCCAGAACATCTCCGTGCTGCCGCGGTTCTGAAGTCCCGCCCGCCACGAATCCCCCACCATAAATCCACACCATCACCGGAAGTTTCCCCTGCGCCTTCTCCGGCACCCACACATTCAGCGACAAACAATCTTCACTCGCACCCGGGTCGGGGAACACCATATCGCCGTAAACGTTCGCCTGCATGCAATGCGATCCAAATTCGGTAGCCTTGCGTATCCCGTCCCACTTCGCCGCTGGCATCGGCGGCTTCCACCGCAACTCGCCCACCGGCGCCGCCGCGTAAGGGATGCCAAGAAACGCATGCACCGGCCCCATTTCCTTCCCCTCCACCGCGCCGGATGCCGTCTTCACCTGCAGCGCCGACTGTGCCCGTGCGGAAAGTGCAGAAGTAATAATCACCGCGGCCACCATCGCCAGCAACGCCAACGTTCGAGTAACGATTCGCATATAAAAAATCCTTTCGTCTCGGAAAGTGTTCGCACGACCCGCGATTGTAAACGGAAACCCCGTATTCCTGCTTCTCCCAGACCGACTTTACTGGCCCCCAACCCCTGACCACTAGCCACTGCTTTCCCCCACGCACTACAATCAATCCATGCCGTCCGCGCCAGACCGGCCACCTTCCAGTTTCATCCGCCAGCTTCCCAAGGCCGAGCTGCATCTGCACCTCGAGGGCGCCGTCGAACCCTCCACTTTGCTCGAACTCCGCGAGCGTCACGGCGACCGCACTACCCTCGCCGAAACTACCGAGCTCTACAACTACACTGATTTCGCCAGCTTCCTCATGGCATTCAAAGCGGTCAGCGAGCATCTCCGCGGCCCCGACGACTACGAGCTCATCACCTACCGCCTCATGCAGCAACTGAAAGCGGAAAACATTCTCCACGCCGAAGTCTACGTTGCGGTCGGCATCTGCCTGCGCCGTAAGCAGGATTTCCCCGCCATCTTCGACGCCCTCGAACGCGGACGCGCCCGCGGCGCGCGCGATTTCGGCGTCTCGCTGCTCTGGATTTTCGACGCCACCCGCCACTTCGGCGTCGAACAGGCGCAAAGAGTTTTCGAACTTGCCGTGTTCTACCGCGAGCGCAACGTGGTCGGCATCGGCATCGGCGGCGACGAACAAAAAGGCCCGCCTGAACTTTTCCGCAGCGTCTACGCCTACGCCCTCGACCACGGACTCCGCGCCACCGCCCACGCCGGCGAAACCGGACCGCCCGAATCCATCTGGGGAGCGCTCAACCTGCGCGTCGAGCGCATCGGCCACGCCCTCACCGCCGCGCAGGACGCCGACCTGATCGATGAACTCGGCCAGCGCCAGATTCCCGTCGAGCTCTGCCTGACCAGCAACCTGCGCACCGGAGTCTGCCCCGCCATTGCCGAGCATCCCGCCAAACGTTACTTCGATCAAGGCGTCATGATCACCCTCAACACCGACGACCCCGCCCTGTTCGGCACCACCCTGAACCGCGAATACCAGCTCGCCCAGGACACCTTCGCCTTCACCGACGAACATCTCCGCGAACTCGCCCGCAACTCCTTCGAAGCCTCGTTCCTCCCCGCCGAAAAAAAATTGGAATTCCTGAACATGTTCGACGCCGCCGCCGCCAGATAAATTTCAGATTTCAGATTTCAGATTGAAGATCGTTGATTGCGCTTGCAAAATCGCCGACGGACAGTCTAGCCTTCCCCCGAAGCCCGAAATACCATGCCGCTCCGCCCCATCCTCCAACTCGGCAACCCCATCCTCCGCCAGAAATCCCTCGCAATCGCAAATCCCTCCGCCCCCGAAATCGCCGCCCTTATCCAGGACCTCGCCGACACCCTGGCCCACTGGCGCGCCACCACCGGCTACGGACGCGGCATCGCCGCCCCCCAACTCGGCGTCCTCGAGCGCGTAATCTTCCTGCAGCTTCCAGGAGAAAAACCCTGGCCCTTCATCAATCCGGAAATCGTCGAACGCAGCAAAGAAAAAATCGTAGTCTGGGATGCCTGCCTCAGCTTCCTCTCCATCTTCATGCAAGTCGAACGCAACCGCGAAATCACCGTCCGCTATCAGAACATCGAAGGTGCGCCTCAAGAACTCCGCGCCGGAGACGACCGCAACCTCTCCGAACTCCTGCAACACGAAATCGATCACCTCGATGGCATCCTCGCCGTCGACCGCATCACCGATATAAAAACCATCTGCACCCGCGAAGAATTCGAAGCCCGCCACCGCGCCGGAAGTCCATACGCAGAAGCTGGGTCAACATCGCGCCCTGAGCCACAGGTTTGGGTCAGATAGAATACGCATGACTCTGGTCACTGGCCGCTGACTACTGAGCACTGCTCCTAAATAGCACGCCTTCCAACGACGATGACAACCTCACTCAAATTCCGCCAGCTCCGCGGCCCCTACGCCATCCTCCGCCTCGCCCCGGACGCGCCCGTCCCCGCCTGGGCCGCGAGCCGCGAGTTCACCTCGATCACTCGCACTGCCGACGAACTCTCCCTCGTCTGCCCCGCCGGCAACGTTCCGAAAGATGTCCCCGCCGGCCCGCGCTGGATGTGCCTGAAACTCGAAGGCCCATTCCTGTTCTCGCAAACCGGAATCCTGCTCTCGTTCATCCAACCGCTCTCCGGCAACGGTGTCCCCATCTTCGCCGTCTGCACCTACGACACGGATTACATCCTCATCCAGGAAGAGCACATGGGCGGCGTAGTCGAACTGCTTCGCCAGGCCGGTCACGAACTGGTTTCTTGAGGGTAAGCACGACCACACGTGCTGGGGATCGCTTTGACTCCGAGCCCTGCAGATTGGACGTATATTATTCGCATGACGCCCGCGCACCCCAATGGCAACATCAGGAAAGGACTTCCACTACTGATGTTGAGTTTCCTCGCAGTGTGTCTGCTGACGTTGCTGATGCTTCTCATCGTCCGCTACAGAATCAACCACACCGAGATCCACGTCTACGACGGCTTTGAGTCTCCTGCTCTGAGCTCCCAGTGGAGCCAGGGCCGCATGGTTCCTGGTTCCTTTCGCGTGCAATCGAACATAGTGCGGGCCGGTCACAGCGCAGGCGAAATCACGGTGCACTCAGGCGACCGCCACGAGGACGCCAGCGACAGCGGAGCTGCCAGCGAACGTGACGAGCTGATGGAAGAATGGTGGCTTTTCGCTCAAACGGATCACACCTACCGCTATTCCTTCAGCCTCTATCTGCCGGCTGATTTTCCCATCGTCCCTACCCGGCTGGTTTTGGCGCAGTGGAAACAATTGTGTGAATGGACAAGATGCCGTCCAGACAACCCGGTCCTCGCCCTCCGGTACCAGAATGGGGAACTATTGGTGACCCGGCAAGACGAACACGCCAGGTCAATTCTTTATTCCACAAAAAAAGAAATGCGGGGCCGTTGGCTCGACTTCCGCTTCGAAACGCGATTCTCGCGTGGCCAGGATGGCCAAATCGACGCCTGGCTGAACGGCGAACCTATCGTCCACTACCAGGGGCCGACTGTTTATCAAGTGCAGCGCGGCTACCCGGCGCGCGGCCGTGTCTATTTCAAGACTGGATTGTACCGGGATGAAATGCAGCAGCCGATGACGATGTATGTAGATGAGTACCGGAAGGATGAGTTGAGCCGCTGATCACGCCAGGCTTTTTCGCCACCAGGTAGATTGGTTCGACGCCGCAAGTCTGCCCTTCGCTGCCCGGAAACCGCCGCACGCTGCTGCCCCGCATGCACTTGGCGCGCGTCTATGCTGTAATAGAAGCTCATCCGAATCATGCCCTCAACTCTTACCACTCTGCGCCGGCGCGCCAAAGCTCTGCACCGCAACTTGCGCGGAGCGAGCATGGCCGTGCGCGCCCTCGCCTCGACGGACCATCCGCTGCTGGCGCACATCATCCCCATGCGTCGCTGCAACCTGGCGTGCACCTACTGCAACGAGTTCGACGATTTCTCGAAGCCCGTGCCCCTCGAAGAAATGTATCGCCGCATCGACAAGCTGGGATCGCTGGGCACGGCCGTCGTCACAATTTCCGGCGGCGAGCCGCTGATGCATCCCGAGCTCGACGACGTCATCCGCCGCATTCGCGCCAATGGCATGATCGCCGGACTCATCACCAACGGCTATCTCCTTGTGGCGGAACGCATTCAGCGCCTCAACCGTGCCGGGCTCGAGTGGCTGCAGATTTCCATCGACAACGTGAATCCCGACGACGTGTCGAAAAAAAGCCTGAAAGTTCTCGACCGCAAGCTCGAACTGCTCGCCGAGCACGCCGACTTTCACGTGAACATCAATTCTGTTGTCGGCAGCGGCATCTCGCATCCGCAGGATGCGCTCACCATCGGCAAGCGCGCCATCGCGCTGGGATTCACTTCGACCATCGGCATCATTCACGATGGCAGCGGTCAGTTGCAGCCGCTGGGCGAGGAAGAACGCCGCATCTACCACGAAATGCAGTCTTTGGAAAAGTCCAGCTTCACCCGCATCCACGCTTTTCAGGACAACATTGCGCAGGGCAAGCCGAACGACTGGCGCTGCCGCGCCGGTGCACGCTATCTCTACATTTGCGAAAACGGCCTGGTGCACTACTGCTCGCAACAGCGCGGCTATCCCGGAGTTCCTCTCGAAACCTACACCCGCGACGATCTGCGCCGCGAGTTCGTCACCGAAAAATCGTGCGCGCCGCATTGCACCGTGTCGTGCGTGCATCAGGTATCAATCTTCGATTCCTGGCGCGCCCCGCAGAATCCTGTCGGGGCCGTGGGCGATCTCGTGCAAATCAAGTGACGCGGTGGATTGCGGCGATCGATGCGAATGGTTTTGATTATGTGGCGCGGGCACTCCTGCCCGCGGAATGCCGGCAGCGGGTCAGAAGAGGGCGTCCCCCACAAAGTCAAGCTCGCGGTTCTTGTGCATCCTGGCAGGTTCCGACTTGTATCGGCGGGTTTGCTCATGGTTAGATTTCGCGGGCAGGAGTGCCCGCGCCACACAACCAAAACCGCGCAATCCACAGTTGGGAAAGATGCCTTTGGCTTGAGTCAGTTACAAGCCGCGCCGGGCGCTTCGCCTTGTGCATGGCGGATTGTGCCGGCGGATGTTCGCCATCCGTTCGAGTGCTGCTTAGTTTTCAATAGCTTAGAGATAATGAGCTATTTGCAGGCGATTTCAGCGCCTCGAATTGGGTGGCTGAGGTTTTCCTCGTTCCCATCCGCTGACGACGCACACAAGGCAAATCTGCGCGTCGCAGGGGCATCCTGCGCTGCGATCTAGATGGGAATTCTCGCCCCGCCTGAAGGCCACCTTGTGCATTATCAATAACTTACAGCTAAGTGCATGAAAACAAAGAGACGGTGCAGCCAAGCAGCGTCCTGCTTGTTTTCAAGCACTTACAAATCGCGCATTGAAAACAAAGGGCGATTGGCCGACAAGAAGCCGGCGCTATGGGAACCTACAGTCTGTCGTGGTCGTGCCTCAATGCCGAAGTCAGAAGTGAGAAGGCAGAAGTCAAACCGTTCACTTGCACGAACCGTTCTTACTTCTGCATTCTTACTTCTGCATTCTGACTTCTGCCCTGCCTCGTTTACTTCTTTGGTTGCGCCGAGGGCGGCAGGATTCCGTTCAAACGCAGGTACATCGCCGCGGCCGCGTAGTGATCGGCCCAGCCGCCGGCCAGTATCAGGGCGGCCATGGCGCGGGGACTCTGGTGGCCGCCGAAGAGTTCGATGCTGTCGCCGAGCTTGGAGTCGTCCATCTTGCCGAGGGCTTCGCCGCAAAAATCGAACGAAGCCTTGGCCGCGCCCAGCAGCTTGTCTTTGGAATCCGTCTCTTTGGGTTCTTCCACTTTCGGCGCGGGCACGTCGGCGACTTTGGCGCAGAGTCCGTTATTGAACCCGATGATGTGGACGACCAGATGCGCAAAACTCATCTGGTCGGGGGTGGGCTTATAGCTGAACTTGTCGGCGGGCATGGCTTCGATGGCGCCAATGGTGTTTTTCTGCCGGCCGGGCAGCATCGTGCGCAGCGAAGCGCTGACGGGATCCTTGGTTGGGCCAGCCATTGCGGACGAAGCTTGCGCGAAGCCGGGTGTGGCGTCGATCAAGCACACGGCGAATGCACAAAACACAACGAAACTCAAAACCAAAGTACGTTTCACGAGGAAGCCTCCTTGGGCCAGGTAAGCATAAACCTGCGAAGACCGCGCCGTCACCCCAGCCCGGTCGTTACGAAAATATAGTGGCGAAAATCAGCGTGAGCGCCGCCCACCACCCGATCACAATGGCGAAGGACGTGCTTGTCTTCACCTTGCCGGTGGTAGCAAACCCGATCGCGGTCAGCGCCAAAGTCCAGAACAGGAAAACGTCAAGTTGTGACGAGATGAAATACCAGAACGGATGGTCGGCGGGATTCATGAAATATGCCGGATTCGTGGCCACCGGGTTGTTCAGGGTGAAGCCATCCGGATTTACGCCGGCCAGCACCGAGACAATGGCCAGCACGCTCCGCAGCGCCATGGGTAAGGCGGCGTAGACGATCACCGCGAGTGTCTTGCCGTACGAGATATCTGCGTCGGCCACGAACTTGAGTGTGGCAAACTCCAATCCCGCCATGATCACCCAAATGAGCACAGGAATCGTTGGAATGGCTACGTAATAAATAATTCCGGTGACCTTTATTTGTGTTTGGCGCTGCTCTGGAGTCGCGTTCTCGTATTGCGCCTCGGCCTTGGGGCGCGCCTGCAAGGCGTTCTCCGTCATCCTCTGCAAACCAATCTTCTGCTCCGCGACATAAACCAGGGCCCAGCCCACGATTGCTGTCAGCAGAAACGGCAGCCACCACTGCGCGCTGCGGCGCAGATCGGCGAACGTTTTCGAGGGCGCGATGAAGGTGTCGACGATGCGCGCGCCTTGCGAGAGCGGCGCGGGAGCGGACGCGGGCACTTCTGCGGGCGGGACGGGAGCGGCGGCCATAATCTTTCCTCTTCTTTTCTTGTTTCTGCCGGATCGCTGGCATTCTATTCGGCTGGGGGCGCGGAGACAAGCGGCGACGGGAAACCTGCATCCCTCAGTCGATAGAACAGCGTCTGGTGATTCGTTGCTGTGAGCAGACTCGCGCCTCGCTTCGCTTCGGGGGACAGCCGAGAGCCTGCCCTGAGCGAAGTCGAAGGGCGGCTGTCGCCAGGCGAATTCTCTAGACTGCGATTTCTGGAGTGGCTTCCAGCAGGCTCTTGGTGTAGGGATGCTGCGGGTGTTCGGTGATTTGTTCGGTGGGGGCGACTTCGACGATCTGGCCGCGGTACATCACGGCGATGCGCGTCGAGAGATAGCGCACGACCGGCATGGAGTGCGAGATGAAGAGATAGGTCAGGCCGAAGTCGCGCTGCAGTTGGGCGAGCAGGTTGACGATTTGCGCGCCCACGCTGACGTTGAGCGCGGAGACGGGCTCGTCGCACACGATAAATTTCGGGCGCAGGGCGAGGGCGCGGGCGATGCCGATGCGCTGGCGCTGTCCTCCGGAGAATTCGTGGGGGTAACGGCGCAGGGCGGATTCGTCGAGGCCCACGGCGCGGAGCAGTTCGGCGACGCGAGCCCGGGTGTCGTCACCGCTTGCAGTCCCGTGAATGATCTCCCTATGAATGATCTCTCTATGAATGATCAGCGGCTCGGAGATGATTTGTTCGACGGTGAAGCGGTGGTCGAGGGAGGCGAAGGGATCCTGAAAAATGATTTGCATATCGCGGCGCAGGCGGCGCATTTCGCTGCGGCCGGCGGCGAGCAGATCGCATCCGTCGAAGCGGATGCTGCCGGCGGTGGGCTCGATCAGGCGCAGAATGAGGCGTCCCAGGGTGCTCTTGCCCGAGCCGGATTCGCCGACCAGTCCGAGCGTTTCGCCGGCGTGGATATCGAGGGAAACGCTGTCGACGGCACGGACTTCGGTGTGCGGATAAATCTTGGTGAGGTTGCGGATTTCGAGCAGCGGCATTGCCTGTCTTTATTTCCTCGATATTTCCTTGATCACCATCCCTCAATCACTAACTGTTGCATGCGATTCGCCACCAGGGTTCACGCGCCGCTGGCTGGCGGCATCGGGCAACAGGTGGCCGGGCAGAGCTTCCAGAAAATCACGATTCGATAATAACGCCCAGAACTCTTTGCTGAGATATTTCTGTAAGTCTGCGGGAGCGTGTCGGACTTCTTCAACGGTTTCGGGCCGGCCGTCGACGACGGTCACAATGTCTTCCAGATCATGGCTCATGCGGAAATCGCTTCTACCTCTCCCGTGAAAGGCTTCCAGCTTGGCCGCGAGAAAATAGGGAGCGGTCATGACGCGGATTTCGTAATCGCCGATTCGAGTTCTTTGCGCATTTTCGAGGGCGGGATGATACCAGCGATTGCCGAAGCCAAGAATTGAAGCATCAGTTGGCATCAAATCGAGAATCAGATCTCCACTGATCCAGCGGCAAATCGGCGCGCCTTCGGCGTGAGATTCGTGGAAGCCGAGCTCGCGCATGTGATGCTCGAGCAATGTGAAGTCGGCGTAGGAGCTGATGGCAACAAATTGCATCCACGTCGAGGGTGGGACGAACCGGAGCAGCGCCGGGATCGGTCAGCAGCAGTCCTGTTACACAGCCGCCGACGAAGACGATCTGATCGAGCAAAGGATGGAGCTTTCTTACGGCGGAAATGAGACGCGCGAGATTTGGATTCCGCGGATCAATATTCATGTGAGTCAATGTTCACTTGGAATCAATTCTCGCGGTTAGTTCCCGTATGGCGATTTCGCGTTCGCGGGCGCGTCCTTCGCGAATGGCGTCAACCAGCGCAAGGAGTTCGTAGAGTTTCCGATCGCGCGAGGCCGTTACTACGTTCTTGTACAGCGGAGAAAATTCAAGCCCTCGCGTTGACCGCTCATCGTTATCGGAGCACGGCCAGACCGGCGGGAGTGGGAAGCTTTCGGGGAAATATTGATTGAGGGGGGAGCGGCCTCAGCGGTGGGAATTCCGCGAGTTGGACCGCCGCGTTCAACGGGGAAGGCGTATTTCACGCCGTGAATCAGAAACTCCTTGAGGTTGCTGCGGTTGGGCTGCGGGACGGAGCTTCTGCGCATTGGCGAAGACGGAAAAAAAGGGATGAGGTGAGCGGCCTCGGCTCTAGCGACCGACTCAAAAACATGTGAAGGGCTCATCGCTAGCTCCTTGCCGAGCTTGGCGTAGCTCCACGGATTGAAATCGCTGGCCAACATCTTCAACGCGAGGACGACGTCTTGAGGTTTTAGTTCCACTATATTCTCTATTCGCGAATAGAGAATATCATTTATATACAGTAGTATACAAGCAAAATTATATTACATTCTCTCCGTAAGAATAGATATGAACGAAGGGCTATCCGCTGGCGATCATGGGCACGGCTGCCAGCGCAGCTAACAAGCCGATGAGGCGCCAGCGGCTGAAGTGTTCTTTCAGGATCAGGCGGGCCAGGATGACCGTGACGGCGGGATAGAGGGAGGAGATGACGACGGCTTCGTCGAGGCGTCCGTGCTGGCTGGCGTAGATGAAGAGGGCGCTGCCGGTGATGTCGAATGATCCGGCGACGGCGGCCATGGCGGCGCTGGGAAGGTCGAGGCGAAGCGGGGCTTTGGTGGCGACGACGGCGACCGCGGTGACGACGAACGATGCGGCGCGGGAGATGGCGGCGATCCACAGCGGAGAGCCGGCGCCGGCCTGGCGGATGCAGAGATAAAAAACGGCGAAGCCTATGCCGGCGAGAGCGGCTACGGCCACACCTTTGGGGACTGCGCCGCTTTTTTCTTCGTCGTCTGCTTGATCGTCGTCAACTTGATTGTCGTTTTCTTTTTCGGATTGCGGGGTTGAATCTTGCGCCGCTTTCCGCGCGGGTTCGGAGCGGGTGATCAGCCAGATGCTGAGGATGGCGAGGGCGAAGCCTGCGAACGTCCAGGCGTGGGGCGCGCCTTCGATGGCGATATCGGCGAGGGTGGGGATGGCGGCGCTGAGCAGCGCGGCGATGGGAGCGGTGAGTCCCATTTTTCCCTCGGCGAGGGCGCGATAAAAAATGGCCAGCGAGAAGCCGCCGATTCCTCCGGCGAGGAGTGCCCAGAGAATGCTGGTGCGGGAAGGGAACGGAGCGTGTTGCGCGAGCGCCAGGGACACCATGAGCAGCAGGGCGCAGGCGTGAGAAAAAGCGGTGAAGACGAAGGCATTGGCGCGGCGGGAGGCGTAGCCTCCGGTGAAGTCGCTGGTGCCCCAAATGAAAACTGCGGCCAGGCTGCAGGCTGCGGGGGCGAATTGGGACGCGGGGGACATGAGTGTCGAGGGTAGCATGGGGAACAGGGGGCAGTGATCAGGGGTCGGAGTTCATGCTGCACTAAACTGCGGGCTTAAACCAAGCCCAGCTGCGCTCGGCTGACCCTTCGGCTTCGCTCAGGGCAGGCTCGCAAGAGTGCCGTCCTGCACAAACGTTGGCGTGTTAGAATTTCGGGGCGCCGTTTCTGAGAGATCTGCATTGATTGAGCTGGCACCGTCGATTCTTTCGGCTGACTTTGCCCGGTTAGGCGAGCAGGTGCGCGCTGCGGGCGAGGGTGGGGGAAGTGTGATCCATGTGGACGTTATGGATGGGCACTTCGTACCGAACTTGACGCTGGGGCCTCCGGTGGTGCGGTCGTTGCGGCGGGTGACGGAATTGCCGCTCGATTGTCATTTCATGATCGAGAATCCGGACGACTTTATTCCTGTGTTTGCCGAGGCGGGGGCGAACTGGATTTCGGTGCATCAGGAAGCGTGCCGGCATTTGAATCGTACTCTGCATCTGATCAAGAGCCATGATTGCCTGGCGGGAGTGGTGATTAATCCCGCGACTCCGGTGGATACGCTGGAAGAAGTGCTCGACATTGTGGATTATGTGCTGGTGATGTCGGTGAATCCGGGGTTTGGAGCGCAGAAGTTTATTCCGTCTACGCTGCACAAAATGCGGCAGTTAGCGGAAATTCGGCGGCAGCGCGGACTGCACTATCGCATTGAAGTGGATGGCGGTGTCGGGCTCGAGACGGCAGCCGACGTGGTGAGGGCGGGCGCGGAAATTCTGGTGGCGGGCAACGCCGTGTTCGGGAATGGCGATCCAAGGGAGAATGCGCAGGTGTTGCTGAAGGTGGCGACCGAAGCGGCGCTGCTGAAAGTTTAGATTGAGGTGTCAATGTCACGTCGAATTACTTTGATTGCGGTGGTGGGGTTGGGGCTGGCAGTTGCGGTGGGCTGCTCGAACAAGAAGGCGGTCAATCCGCTGGGCAATGTGGCGTCGGTGCAACCGGACAAGGTGCTGTTCGACAAGGCCATGGAAGCCATGAAGCGCAACCGCTTTGACGTGGCGCGGATGACGCTGCAGACGCTGATCAACACTTATCCGGACTCGGAATACATTGCGCGCGCCAAGCTGGCGGTGGGCGATTCGTGGTATGCGGAAGGCGGGACGGCTTCGCTGGCGCAGGCGGAGCAGGAATACCGCGACTTCCAGACGTTTTTTCCCAATATGCCCGAAGCGGCTGAGGCGCAGCTGAAGATTGCGAATATCCAGTACCAGCAGATGGAAAAGGCCGACCGAGATTACACGCACGCCAAGCGGGCGGAGGATGAATACCGGAACCTGATCATGCAGTATCCGGATAATCCCAAGCTGGTGGCGGAAGGCAAGCAGCGGTTGCTGGAAGTGCAGGAAGTGCTGGCGGAGCGGGAGTTTGATATTGGCCGGTTCTATTATTTGAAGATGTCGTATGCGGCGTCGATCGCGCGCCTGCAATCGATGATCGACAAGTATCCGCTTTATAGCCGTGCGGATGAGGCGCTGTATCTGCTGGGGCAGAATTATGAAGGGCAGCTCGCGCGTATCAGGCTGGCCCCGACGTGCGCGGGTCCGGGGAAGCCGCCGGGCTGCATGGGGGAAACCTTCAAGGCGAATCTGATTGCCGAGTACACCAGGAAAGCTTCCGGCGAGTACGACAAGATCATTACGCGTTATCCGATCATGGACCGCGTGGACGACGCGAAGAGGCGACTGGCGGTGCTGAACCAGCCGATTCCGCGGCCGACCAAGGCGGATGTGGCGCGCAACAGAGCGGAAGAAGACAGCCGGCGGGATGTGGGAACGTATGGCCGACTCTCGATGGTGTTCATGAAGCATCCCGACGTGAGCCAGGCTGCCAAAGTGGGCGAGCCGCAGCTGGTTGACCCGACGCCGATCTCAGCCAATGAAGTTGTGCGCAGCACGCTGCTGGCGGGAATGGGGACGCCTGAAAAGGGAGGAAAGAATGTGGGGGTGGAGGTGGTGAGCACGGGTGCACCGGGGGCCAACGATCCTGCGCCGCGCTCGGATACGCCTGCGGCAAACGGATCGGCGTTTGCCCAGCCGACTACGGCGGCCGATCCGAATGAACTGAAACCTGCGGCCGGTGGGGACAACCAGCTGAAACCTGATCCGAATGAACTGAAGCCCGACGCACAGGGGGAAGCGCCGTTACCGCCGCCACCGCAGGTAAACGAGATCCAGCCGGGATCGGCGGAGGGTTTGGCGAACGCGAGTGCCAGCTCGAGTTCCGCGCCGGCCACCGATAAGGACATTTCCAGCAGCAGGAAGAAGAAAAAGAAGGGGATTAAGAAGCTGATTCCGTTCTAGGGAGCTGTCAGCTATCAGCTATCAGCTATCGGCTCTTAGCTATCAGCTTTGTCGTGCCGGGGGTTGCTTTCTGGGCTGCCGGCTGAGCCGGGGTTTTCGCTTCGGCACTTTTTTGCCTATAGTTTTTTCAATCTATTCCTCGCGATCTGGGTCACATTGTCAGCACGAGAAGAGCCGAGCAGGTACAGAACATCTACGGACGCTCGGTACGTAATTGTTTTGTGAGATGCAGTACAAGATCGTCGTCAAGCATTACCGGGACATACTGCCCCACATATTGGTCCCGGTAGGTAACGCCACGGCCGTCTGGGATGTAGCCTCGCAACACATACAATCGCTGGGCAGCGTTGTACCCAGCATGCAGCCCCACCCCGATACCGACGACACGATAACGGCGAGCTGCCTGCGCCTCTGCAAGATCCAGCAGGCGGCTCGCGATACCGCGTCTGCGAAATGCGGGAAGCACATTCAGGTCCTGGATCTCAGGAATCTCCAGCTCAGCGAATCCGGGATATGCAGGCTGCCAGTTGATGGTTACATAGCCTGCGAACTCTCCGTCGACGGTCGCAACCAGGGAGGTGCGGCTTCCGGCCGCCTCTTGCTCCAGGTAAAGCTGATACTTTGCCTCTGGTTTGACCGAACCGATGCTCGCAAATGCCGCCGCGATGAGCGGCGGGTCATGTTGATTCAGTGAGCGAACCTGAATGGCTCCGAACGTTTTCTCCAGCACAGGCCTTCTAACCTTCATTTCGGTGGCTGCGGCTGCGGCATGGCGGAAGCGTAGGTTAGTTCCAAGTCTTTTTCGATCTGCGGGGCCTTGGCCGGATTCGCTGCTTTTATCTGTTCGAGGATCGGTTCCAGGAAGCGATTGTATTTTTGTAATGCTGCGACGTCGTGAGTGGCGAGTATTTTTTCTACGGCCTGGGTGGTTGCGGGGGTGACCAGTTCGAGGCGGCCGACGAACACGCGCACGGTTTGCGAGGGCGCGGGGTTGATGGTGAGGGGAAGAATCGTGTTCACAAAGGCTGTAGGAACGATGTAGAACAGGCGGCTGCCTTCCTCAAACCAGGAGTCGCGCCAGGTCGCGATCATGGCGCGGGCTTCGTCGGGGTAGAGGCCCTGGTTGGTGAGGATGTCTTCGAGGTCGCGGTTGAGGGACTCGAAGGTCGAGGTCAGTTCGGGAGGGTCGAGCGACATTTCGCCCGGCAGCGCGCCGCCGAGACGGTAGCCGAGCTTGTCTCCGCGGCGCTCGAACAGGATGACCGAGGGGATCTCGTCGGGGGCCAGGTTTGTGATGTGGAGTCCGCCGTTAGGCGACACGGTGGCCGAAACTGGCGGGGGAAATGTGGATACGCCGCGGTAGAAGAGAAATTTTTCCTGCTGGCTGCCGTTGGAAGTCTTCACGAGCAGAGGCGCGGCGGAAGTTTCGCGAGCGGCGTAATACTGGGCGCCTTGATTCTCGCGCGGAAAACTCGGGGTGAGGTTCGGCGATACGGTGACAGAATTCCACGCGATGCTGCCGCGGCCGTGGCGCTGGTAGAGCACATCGGCGGCGCGGACTTCGGCGGGCTCGACGCGGCTCGCGTGGGGATACCACTCGGTGATCAATCCCTTGGCAAACGATACCTTCACCGAAAGCGTGGTCTCGCGCGGGGAATAGAAGTAGAGGACGGGAGTCTCCATGCGGACGGTGGCGCGCAGGCCCGCTTTGAAATTGGCTTCGCGAAGATGTTCTACGAAGGCGGGAAGATCGGTGGATCCGGTCTGCGGGCGCCATTCGGCAGCGCGGCCGTCTCTGCCCGCGATCGAAGTGAACGTCCCCCATTCGTGAGCGGTGAGATCGGAATTGATGTTCTGGGCGCCGGAGGTGGCGGATAGGGCGAGGGACAGAAACACCAGGACGGCGAGGCGGGAACGAATGGAGGTTGGGGGCATGATGGGCCCTCCGGTGGCGGCGAATCGGCTTGAATCGACTAATTATTAGACGGCACGTTCATGCAAAATGTTAACACTCTGGAGATGTTTCTTTGGTGGTGAAGTCAAAATCCCGACCCTTCGACTTCGCTCAGGGCAGGCTTTCTCGCAAAGGCTGAAGTCAAAATCCCCACTTCTCGCAAACGCGGCGAGAAATGGGGCACCCTCCCGACCCTTTTTTGGGGACTACGGCGGCGCAGACGCGGTAGGTGCTGACCACTGGTAACCGGTTACCTCCCTTCTACTCATTGACTTACGTTGTGGGGCAGGTTACCTTCGCGGTATCTCCCCTCACTAGAAGAGGAAACCTTTGGCCCGTAAGATACTGCTTGCCGATGACAGCGTGACCGCCCAGAACATGGGGCGAAAAATCCTCGCGGATGCGGGCTACGAGGTAATAACCGTCAACAACGGTTCTGCGGCGCTCAAAAAGATAGCCGAGACCAAACCGGACCTGATTGTCCTGGACGTTTACATGCCGGGCTACAGCGGGCTGGAAGTGTGCCAGCGGCTGAAGGAAGTGAAGGAGACGGCGCGGATTCCGGTGCTGCTTACGGTGGGAAAGCTGGAGCCGTTCAAGCCCGAGGAAGCCAAGCGGGTGCGGGCGGAGGGTTACATCGTCAAGCCGTTTGAAGCGAGCGAGCTGCTGAGCGCGCTTTCCAAGCTGGAAGACCGGGTGGTGCCGCGGGCGGAGACGGCGAAGCCGGGAAGGTTTGCCCGCGCCATTGCGGCGGTGGAAGAAGGACGCGGCGACGAGACGGCGGAAGCGAACGATTCTGCCGACGATGGATGGAAGAGCCGCATCGGGTTTCCGTCGAAGAAAAAGAAAAAGCAGCAGGAAGACCAGAACGAGTCCGAGATTTACAACCCCGTCAATCGCGATTTGCGGACGGTGGTGGAGCGTCCCGCGGTGCGGGAGATGGCTCCCAGAGCGGAGGGCCGGTTGGATGTGGCCGCGCTGGCTGCGGCGGCTGGGCTGCCCAAGGATGTGACTCCGGAAGAGTTGGCCGCGCTGGCGGCGGCCGCGGCGCAGGTGCAGGCGGCGGTCGACGGCAGGGAGCCGGTGAGTGCACCTCCGCAAAATAATTCCGCAGCGGCGAGCGCGGAACAGAAATCTGAAACTGCTGAAACCAAGATTGAAGCAAAGGCCGAAAGCCAGTCTGAGGCACAAGCCGTGCCGCAGACCGCGCCGCCCGAAGCCAGCGACGTTGCGGGCGCAACGTTTGCCCAGCAAGGGGTTGACGAGACCGCGGCTCCGGTGGAAGCTGCTGCGATCGCGAAAGAATCCACACCCGCTGCGACAGTGCGCGATTTTGATGTGATCGCCGCGCCGGCGGTGCAGAGCGACGACGCCAACGCGCAGGCGGCCGCTGGTTCAGGAAATGGGAGTGGCGCGCCGGCGGGAACCGAAAAGAAAAACGACGAGGAGAAGCACTCCGAAGAAACGGCTGTGCCGGTCACGATGGCGGTGGCTGCGGGTGCAGGTTACGTTGCTGTCGGGTCCACGACGCACCGCTGGACCGCGGTGCCGGTAGCGATTGCGGCCGAGGAAGCCGCCGTCTCGCTGGAACACGAGATGCAAAAAGCGTACGCGGCGTTTGCCGCGGCGGAAGCCAATCAGCCCGGCTTTGTGAGTTCGCCACCAGCAACGCCGGTGGTGGAGAATTCGATTTCTGCCGCGATGGTAGAGGCGCCTGCGGGCCCGGCGCCGGACGAGGAAGAGATTGCGCGTACGCTGCGCGACGTGGCACATGCGTCGGCGGAGGCGGTTGATTCCGCGCTGGCGAAGCTGGAGTCGGTTGCGGAAGGGAACGTTAACAGCGTTCCAGGGGTTACGCAGGCGGAGGAATCATCCAAGCCCGCGCCCGAGGCTGCGGAAACGCACACTGAGATTGTGGCGGCAGCGGTCAGGGATTTAGAGGCGAAGCGGGAACAGGAAGCGAAGGAACTGGAAGCCAGAGAGCGGGAAGCCCGGGAACGCGAGGCTCGAGAACTGGAGGCGAGGGAGCAAGCCGCCAGGGAGCAGGAAGCAAAGGAACGGGAAGCGAGAGAGATAGAAGCCAGAGAGCGGGAAGCCAAGGAACTGGAGGCCAGGGAGCTGGAGGCGAGGGAACAAGCTGCCCGGGAGCAGGAAGCAAAGGAACGGGAAGCCAGAGAAATAGAAGCCAGAGAGCGGGAAGCCCAGGAACGCGAAGCTCGGGAACTGGAGGCGAGGGAACAAGCGGCCCGGGAACAGGAAGCTAAGGAACGGGAAGCGAAAGAACTGGAAGCCCGGGAACAGGAAGCGAGAGAGCGGGAAGCCCGGGAACGTGAAGCTAAGGAAGTGGGAGCGCGAGAGCAGGCGGCTCGGGAACAAGCCGAAGCCGCAGCTGCCCAAGCCGCGGCTGAGGCAGCCTCCGCGGCGGCGGTGCAGAACGCGGGCTCCGGTGCCGAGTCGTCGGGTTCAGAGGCAGCGGTTGCCGCGGTGTCCGAAGCTCCGGTGCAGGCGAAAGAAAAAATTGCAGGAGGGGAAATGGCGGAAAAAAGAGAGAGCGACATAGCTGCGACCACCGCGGCCGCGTGGGCAAGCTGGCGGCAGATTCGCGAGTCGGGCGATAAGTCGAAGCCTGCGGGCCCGGCGAAGGCGAATCAACAGGACGATGATGACGAAGAGTATCCTGAGTTGCCTCCGGACCGAGCTGCCATGGCGGCCGCCGCCGGCGCCGAGAAGACCCCGAGCGCTGAAGAAGCGCCCGAAGCTTCAGCGGACGATCCCGAGGCCATTGCCAACATCGTCGACAAGGTGCTGGCTGATCTGCGTCCGAAGATTGCGGAAGAAATTTCGAAGAAGCTGAAGAAGAAGTAAGTAACAGCTATCAGCTATCAGCAAATGCCAACGGGGCGCGGGGTTTTCTAACCTTGCGCCCTGTTGACGTTGATTCCTTGGCTTCATCTGTTCTCGTGCTTTTTCCTGATTTACGGGCAGCACTTTTCGGAAGAAATCCTTCTACCTCCAGGAACCCGACAGAACGAGACAAGACGGCAGGCCCCCATTCCTGCCGCCCTGCCCAACTCCGAGTCAGTTTTCCCTCAGAGCAAATCCTGTCACTGTCGTATCCATGGTGACGCGAATAAACCGCGATCACAGCGGTAATGTGGGCCGCGGGGTGTCCCGAGGTATCGGTGGCATCG
Organism: uncultured Acidobacteriaceae bacterium; assembly: GCA_963719575.1. Lineage (GTDB taxonomy): Bacteria > Acidobacteriota > Terriglobia > Terriglobales > Acidobacteriaceae > Sulfotelmatobacter. Next base: position 47,751 of record CAVRCN010000006.1, on the reverse strand, counting down.
TGCGTAAACGTCCCGACGTAGTGGTTCCGTCCAGATTGAGGGCGACGACTTCAATGATACGAGTCGGCGACCGCTCATTTCACGTCGACTTTCATCCGCATCCAGGGATGGAGGCAGCATTGAAAGCGGTGTTCCCCCTTCGACAGATCCGTCACATGGAGCTCGCTGCCTTGCAGGATTCGAGTCTTGGCCACCGCAACGCTGGAAAACCCGGCCGCACATTCTGGAACCGCGGTCTCTCCCGGCGCGTTGAGGGGCGGGACGAAGCCGCCGCCAAACTGCGCCACCTCGGTGAAGGTATGGATTTCGCCGCCCTGGTCGGACACGATCACCGTGGTTCCTTTCTTAATGTGAAGGGTATCGGGTTCGAAGTCCCAGCCCGGATTCGGAGTTCCAGCCGCGGCCTCCGCAATGAAGTCGGACAACACGGTGGAATATCCCGCAGCGATGTTCGCACATTCGCCGGGCCCTAGCGCCGCATTAAAGGTGGCCGGATCGCACTCATCCAAAGCCACAACCTGGGCCACATGAGGTGTCTGTTCATGTTCTTGCGCCAGCGCGCATGTCGCGCCCAGCAACATCAAACCGCCGGCCAGCAAAACCAGCTTCCCTGCGCTATTCATGGTCACTGCCTCCATTTTTCTCCTTGTAATTTTTGGTCCCAGAGTTCGCTCGTAGAGAACTTCATCGAACTCCAGACCGCATCCTGTCGCGGATGCTCAAAAATGACAAGGACGGCAAGGTAAAGATTGGGTGAAGAAACCTGAAGCCGTAACTGATTGACGCGAAAAGCGGCTACCCGCACGGCCCCGGCGATGCTATAGTTCTGTGCCTCAGTGTTGGGGCGGTATGCCTGAGTCGCAGTACAAATTCGCTGAATTTCAGCTCGATTGCGCCAGCTACGAGTTGCGCCGCCATGGACGCGCCCAGAAAAGCGAGCGCATTTCGCTCGAGCGCATCCCCATGGAACTGCTGATCCTTCTTTTGGAGCGGCAAGGCAGCGTCGTCACCCGGCAGGAAATCGTCGACCGTCTCTGGGGCAAGGATGTCTTCGTCGATACCGAGCACGGCATCAATACCGCCATCCGCAAAGTCCGCCAGGCCCTGAAAGACGACCCCGACAGCCCTCGCTTCGTGCACACGGTATCGGGCAAGGGCTACCGCTTCATCGCCGAAAGGATCGGCAACCCGCCAGGCTCTCCGCTGCCTGAAGCGCCACTGCTGCCCCGACTGACGGAACCGGGAGCGGTCGAAAATGCCGCCGCGCCCGAGGCGGCGTCAAGCACCACAAAAATGATCGCCGCCGCCGCGATCTGCTTGATTGCAGCCGCCACTCTCGTCTTCCTCTTCCGTGCCCGCCTCTTCCCATCAACCCACGCCGCCCAGATCCATTCCCTCGCCGTAATCCCGCTGGCCAACCTCTCTGGCGATCAATCCCAGGACTACTTTGCCGACGGCATGACCGACGAGCTCATCACCGCCCTCGCCAAGAATCGCACCCTCCGTGTCGTTTCCCGGACCTCCGCCATGCAATACAAAGGAGTCAAGCGTCCTCTTCCCGATATTGCCCGCGAACTCAATGTTGACGGCATCCTCGAAGGCTCCATCGAACGCACGCCCAACAGCGTGCACATGACCGTGCAGTTGATCTATGCTCCCACCGACACGCATATTTGGGCCGAGAGTTACGACCGCGATCTGAACCACGTTTATTCCCTGCCCGAAGAGCTCTCTCAGACCATCGCCAAGGAGGTGAAGGTCGCGACTTCTCCCGCGCCCGCGCGGCGCTACATCAGTCCCGAAGCCCACGACGCCTACCTGCACGGCCGCTATTTCTGGTTCACCTTCGACAAGGCGCCGCAGGCGCTGCCTTATTTCGAAAAAGCCATTCAGCTTCAGCCGGACTACGCCGCCGCGTGGAGTGGACTCGCCGACACTTATATGCTGTCTGGGATGAACGGCGACGCCCTTCCGCTTGACATGATGCCCAAGGCCGAGGCCGCAGCGCGGAAAGCCCTGGAACTCGACAATTCGCTGCCCGAGGCCCACGGCACTATGGGCGCCTGGTACCTGTTCTGCGCCTGGGACCTGCCGCGCGCCGAGGCCGAAGCCCGACGCAGCGTCGAACTCGGTCCCAACGATTCCCAGGCGCACTATCTACTGTCCGTTGTTTTCGAGTCCGAGAACCGCTTTGCCGAAGCCTTGGCAGAACAAAAACGGTCAGCCGAGCTCGACCCCTTCATCCACCCCTGGGAAGTAGGAGAGTTCTACACCGACGCGGGGCAGTATGACGCCGCCATCGACGAGTTTCGCATGCAGTCCCGCGTCCGGCCAGACGACAGCTATATTGTGTTTGGCCTCTCGAAGGTGTATTGGCTGAAAGGTATGTACAAGGAATCGCAGCAGGAGTTGGAGAAAGCGCTCGAGATGCAACACAATTCCAAAGTCCAGGCCGCGGCCCACAAAGCCTGGCTGCAAGGTGGCGAAAAAGCGGTCGAACAATGGGGGGCCAACGATATCAAAGCCCGGGCCCGGAAAAAATACATCCCGGCCTGGTCAATTGCCACCATGGTTGCCTATACCGGCAACAAGGATGAAACCCTGAAATATCTCGAGGCCGCCTACCGCGAACACTCTCCCAACATGGTCTCTCTGCAGACTGAGTCCCTCTTCGGCTTCCTGCACTCCGACCAGCGCTTCCAAGCCCTCGTGAAAAAAGTCGGCCTGCCGCCTGCGCCATGACCCTTCAGTCTGTTTGACCCTTCTTTTCTTGCGCCTGTAAGATCGAAGTTCGTCGGCAATTGCTGATTCCGGCTGAAGCCTTAACCACAGAGGGCGCAGGGGACCACAGGGTAGATCCGTTTTTTCCTGTGCGCCTCTGTGTCCTCTGTGGTTAAGACTTTTGCCGATGGCTGAGCGCTGATGGCTGACTGCTGAACCCATGCCCCACGAATTGCCAAAATCTTACGAGCCGGGCGCGATTGAAGCGCGCTGGGCGGACTATTGGATCAAGGAGAAACTGTTTTCCGTGCCGACTCCCCCGCCGGGAGAGACGCGTCCGGTGTTCACCCTGCTGTTGCCGCCGCCCAACGTGACCGGGCGGCTGCATATGGGGCACATGCTCAACCAGACGCAGATGGACATTATTGTGCGCTGGCACCGCATGCGCGGGTTCATCACGCTGTGGCTGCCGGGGACGGATCACGCCGGCATCGCCACGCAGATGATGGTGGAGCGCGACCTGGCGAAGGAAGGCAAGAAGCGGCGCGACCTGGGACGCGAGAAATTTATTGAGCGCGTGTGGGAATGGAAGAAGTTGTATGGCGGCGCGATTCTCGACCAGATGAAGCGGCTGGGCGCGTCGGTGGACTGGGATCGCGAATATTTCACGATGGACGAGAATCTTTCGCGCGCGGTGCGCGAAGTGTTCGTCCGGCTGTATGAGGAAGGGTTGATTTATCGCGGGAAATATATTGTCAATTGGTGTCCGCGGTGCGAGACGGCGATTTCCGATCTCGAGGTGAAGCACGAGGAAGTTGCGGGGAAGCTGTGGGAGATTCGCTATCCGGTGGTAGGGAGTTCGGAGTTCATCACCGTGGCCACGACGCGGCCGGAGACCATGCTGGGCGATACAGCCGTCGCGGTGAATGCGAAGGACGAGCGCTACACGCATCTGCACGGCAGGAAAGTTCTGTTGCCGCTGATGCAGCGCGAAATTCCGATTATTACGGACGAGTTGGCGCAGCCGGAGTTTGGCACGGGCGCGGTGAAGGTGACGCCGGCGCACGATCCGAATGATTTTGAAGCCGGGAAGCGCCACAACCTGCCGCAGATCGATGTGATGGACGAGCACGCGCACATGAACGCGAACGCGGGCCGCTTTGAGGGGTTAGACAGATATGAGGCGCGCAAGCGGGTGCTGGCCGATTTGCAGGAGCAGGGATTTCTCGTAGGCGAAAAAGATCATACGCCGGCGCTCGGGAAGTGCGAACGCTGCGGGACAGTGGTTGAGCCGCGGCTGTCGGAGCAGTGGTTTATCAAGATCAAGCCGCTGGCCGACCGCGCGATCGAGGCGGTAGAGAGCGGCGAGATCACGATTGTTCCCGACAACTACCGCCAGATTTATTTGAACTGGATGAATAACATCCACGACTGGTGCGTGTCGCGGCAGTTGTGGTGGGGGCATCGCATTCCGGCGTGGACGTGCAGTAACGACGGCTGCAAGGAAGTGATCGTGGCCCGCGAGGCTCCGGCGAAGTGTACGAAGTGCGGGGGTGGGAAGCTAGAGCAGGTTTCGGATGTGCTCGACACCTGGTTTTCGTCGGGGCTCTTGCCGTTCACGACGCTGGGCTGGCCGGAGAAAACGCGCGACCAGGCGGTGTTTTATCCGACGACTTTGCTGATTACTGCGTATGAGATTTTATTTTTTTGGGTGGCGCGGATGGTCATGTTCGGCTGCCACTTTATGCAGGGACACGAGCAGGATGCGGCGATCAAGAAGGCGAGCGGCTGGGCGGACAAGAAAAATGACAGCGTGCCCTTCCGGCAGGTCTACATTCACGCGCTGGTGCGGGATGCCGACCGGCAGAAAATGTCGAAGACCAAAGGGAACGTGATTGACCCGCTGGAGATTATCGAGCGCTTTGGTACGGATGCTACGCGGTTTACTCTCGCGGCGATGGCGGCGCCGGGGACGGATATTGCGTTTAGCGAAAGCCGGACGGATGGGTACCGGGCGTTTGCCAACAAGATTTGGAATGCGGCGCGGTTCATGTTCATGAATGTGGATAGGGTGGAGCCGGGCCTGCGGCCCGGGACCGGGCGGGGCGCCCGCGGCTCCACGAGCACGCTCGAAGACCGGTGGATTCTTTCGCGGTTTAATCGGGTGGCGGCGGATGTGAATGCGGCGCTGGAGACTTTCCGGTTTCACGAAGCGGCGAACCGCATCTACGATTTTTTCTGGGGAGAGTTCTGTGACTGGTATCTGGAACTGATCAAGCCGCGGCTGATGTATGAAGAGGGCGCGGACAAGGGCGCGGCGCGCATTGCCTGCGCGAGCCTGGTCAATCTGTTCGATGCTTCGCTGCGGCTGCTGCATCCGGTGATGCCGTTCATCACGGAAGAAATCTGGCAGGCGATCTATGAAGGGAAGCCGCCGTTTAAGTCGATTGCGCTGGCACCGTATCCGCAGGCGGATCAGACGCAGTTTGATCTCGCGGCGGAGACGGAAATGGCGGTTCTGCAGGACTTGATCGTGAGCGTGCGGAATCTGCACGCGGAGCTGAAGGTTGAGCAGAAGATGAAAGTTCCGATCGAGGTGTTTGCGCCTGAAGCGGAAATCCGCGCGATGATCGAGCAGAATCACGGAGCAGTGGAGCGGCTGGCGGGTGTGGAGAAGATTGCGTTCGTGGAGGAGTCGCTGGCCAAGCGGGCGGGGGCGCGCAGCACTTCACGGTTTGACGTGTACGCGGTTTATGAAAGAAAAATCGATGTTGCGGCGGAATGCGAGCGGCTGAAAAAGGAACTGGAAAAAATCGAGAAGGAGTTGGGCAATAATCAGAAGCAGATGGGGAACGAGCAGTTTCTGGCGAAAGCTCCAGCGCAGGTGGTGGAAGGATTGCGGAACCGGGCTGCGGAACTGGGTGTGCTGCGCGCGAAGTGCAAGAGTAAGCTGGCTGAGTTGGGGTGTTGATACGCGGCTGTCGTAGAGACGTAGCTTGCTACGCCTCTTTCGGCGCCGGCAAACATGTTGCAGGCAACGTCTCTACGATATGGATTGGAATTCACGGCGCATCACGGCGATTCTGGAGAACGCGTTGCTCGAAGACCGGGCTACGCGCGATGCGACCAGCTATGCCTGCATCGATCCGAACCAGCGGGCATCGGCCACGGTGCTGGCGAAGCAGGAATGCATTCTTGCGGGAATCGGGTGCGTGGCGCGGATTCTGGATGTGTATGCGGCGCTGGATGGGGCGGTTACGGCGCATTATGAAGTGACCACGCATCCGGAAATCTTTGATGGGGTGCGGCTGCACAAGGGACAGTCAGTCGCAGTGATCCGCCACAATGCGCGGGTGATACTTTCCTGCGAACGCGTGATCCTGAATTTTCTGCAGCGCATGAGTGGCATCGCCACGCTGACGCGAAAATTTGTGGAGGCGGTGCACGGCACGAAGGCGCGCATTCTCGACACGCGCAAGACGGCGCCGGGGCTGCGCGCGATCGATAAATATGCGGTGCGTTGCGGCGGCGGGCAGAATCATCGGCTCGATCTTTCTGACGGCGTGCTCATCAAGAGCAATCACATCGCGCTGGCGGGTGGCATCGCGCCGGCGCTGGAGCACGCGGCGCGCAACCGGCGTGGCTCGCAGTTGATCGAAGTGGAAGTGCGCACACTGGAAGAGTTGGAAGACGCGCTGGCCCATGGCGCGGAGGCGATTTTGCTCGACAACATGTCGCCCGAGGACGTCCGGCACGCGGTGGAACGCTGTGCGAAGCTGGAGCGGCGCGTTCCGCTGGAATGCTCAGGGGGGATTCGGCTGGAGAATGTGCGCGCCTACGCCGAAACCGGAGTGGATTTTATTTCCGTCGGACTGGTGACCCATTCGCCGCAGGCCGTGGACATGAGCCTGCGCGTAACCCCGGCGTAACCAGCCGAGCTTTCAGCGTTCAGCCATTAGGCGCGAGGGCGCATGAAGTTACGCGACTGCTGGCGGCACATAGTTTGTGGTTTCTGCGTTTGTCCCGCATAATTCCCGCATCAAGAAGAAGGCCACAGTTCGCGCGCGTGAGTCACGGCACGTCGACCGTGGCGTGGTTTTGCCGAAGGGAGCGCCCGCATCCCAGCACGAGCCCACGGATATCCGGCTGGGCCGCATCGTGCGCTTGTTGATGGAAAATGCGACGGTGGTGGTGAGCGGAACGAAAATCGCGCAGGAGATTTCGTCGAACCGGTCGGAAGTGTGGCGGCTGATTCAGCAACTGCGCGGCCTGGGTGTGGATGCGGCGGGGCATCCCGCAAGCGGCTATCAGCTGCGCTCGGTTCCGGATCTGCTTCTTCCCGAGATTCTCCAGCCGCTGATTCGGGGCACGATCTTCGATTCGCATCTTCATCACTATTACAAGATTGGCTCGACCAATGTCACGGCCATGTCTGCCGCGGCGGACGGCGCTCCGGAGGGCAGCGTTTTTCTGGCTGAGGAGCAGACTGCCGGACGCGGCCGGGGCGCGCACGCGTGGCACTCGGCACGGTCTGCGGGGATTTACTGCTCGGTGGTGCTGCGTCCGGTTCTGCCGCCGTCGGAAGTACTGGTGTTGTCGCTGGCGGCGGGCCTTGCAGTCGCCGAGGCCATCGGTCAAATGGATTCCCGCGTGCAGCTTGACCTGAAATGGCCCAACGATGTGTTGATCGGCGGGAAAAAAGTCTGCGGCATTTTGACTGAAATGAACGCCGAGATCACTCGGGTCCGCTACATTGTGGTCGGAATCGGCATCAATGTGAACCACGCAAGTTTTCCGGAAGAGATTGCGGAGCTGGCGACTTCTTTGCAGTTGCAGAGTGGCAGCGAATGGTCGCGCGTGGAACTGGCCGCAGCTTTGCTAAAATCGCTGCACCGCGAATACCGGGAGTTTGTCGAAGAGGCGGACGCGAAGAAGTCCATTCTGCGCCGGTTTGCGGAGCGCTCGTCGTGGGTGAGCGGCAAAGCGGTTCGTATCGAAGACGGCGGTTCAGGTTCCGAGGCCGAGTTCGAGGGAATCACCGAGGGACTCGACGAGCGCGGGTTCTTGCGCGTCCGAACTGAGCGGGGAATGCGTACGGTTCTGAGCGGCACGGTGCGGAAGGTGTGAACGCTGACGGCTGCATGCAGTAGCTGATTTCTGAAAAACGATATGCTTCTGGTTCTTGACGTCGGTAACACGAATACGGTGCTGGGCGTGTTTGCGCGGGCAGCGAGCGAAGATCCCGGCGACGGGCAGCACGATCAGCGCCTGCTCGCCAACTGGCGCGTGGCCACGGTGCAGCGGAGCACCGTGGATGAGTACGGCGTGCTGTTCCGGAATTTGTTTTCCATGGCTGGCCTGGAGGCAACTGGAATTCACGGCATCGTGATTTCTTCGGTGGTGCCGCCGCTCGATCCGGTGCTGCGGCAGGTCTGCGAGCGTTATTTCAATTTGAAGCCGTTGTTTATCGAGCCCGGTGTCAAGACCGGGATGCCGGTGCATTACGACAATCCCGCGGAAGTGGGCGCGGATCGCATCGTGAATGCGGTCGCGGCTTTCGAGAAATACGGCGGGCCCTGCGTGGTGGTGGATTTCGGCACCGCTACAACTTTTGATTGCGTATCGGCTAAGGGTGAATATCTTGGCGGCGTGATTTGCCCGGGTATTGGCATTTCGGCAGACGCTCTTTTTCAGCGCACCGCGCGGTTGCCGCGGGTGGAAATTCGCAAACCGGCGCGTGTGATCGGCTCGAACACCGTGGGCAGCCTGCAGTCCGGGCTTTATTACGGCTACCTTGGGTTGGTGGATGGAATCCTCGAACTGCTGCTGAAGGAAATGGGACCGGAGACTCCTGGGATCGCCACCGGCGGTCTGGGGTCGATGATTGGGACGGGATCCAAGTACATCAAGCACGTCGACGAGTTTCTTACTCTGGAAGGCCTGCGCATCATCTGGGAACGCAATGCCCCGACGCGGCGGGAGGTAGGTGCGAAGTCAGCGTCTAAGTCGGACAGCTCCAAAACTCTGCCCAGAGAGAAGGAACAAAAAAACAGCAAAGAAAAGAATGGCCCCCGCTCTGCCCGCTGACTCGCCGTGGAAAACTACTTCAACTATTTCACCGAAATTGAAGAGCACTTCCTGCGCCGCCGCGGCGGAGGGCTGCTGCTCTCGGCGCTCGACTGGGCTCTGATTGAAACCTGGAAAGACGCGGGCATTCCGTTGCAGGCAGCGCTGCGCGGAATTGATGCAGCCTTCGACCGTTACGATCGGCGTCCGTCGAAATCTCAAAAAGTAAACAGCCTGGCGTATTGTTCGCAGGCCGTACTGACGGCGGCGGAAGATATGAAAGAGGCGGCGGTAGGAGTGGAGAGCGCGCCCGAGGAAGCGCCCGCCAAACCCCCTGCGGGACAAGGGTTTGAGCCCGGCGCGATCGCCGCCTTCCTGCGGCGTAACGCGGAACTCCTGGCGGCTGCCAAGCTGCCAACTCGAGGCGGAGTTTCTGTGCAAATGGCAGCTGGTGAAGCTGCGAAGAGTTTGCGGAAACTGGCGGACGAAACAGAAACTAAGAAACCCGGGGTCCGCCTGGAAGATCTGGAACGACGGCTCACTGTGCTGGAAGAAAAGCTATTTGCCGCGTTGCTGGCCGCAACCCCCGATGAAGAGATAGTGAACGTTCGAACCGAAGCCGACCGTGACCTTGCTCCGTACCGCCGTAAAATGCCGTCGACGCAGATTGAGCAATTGCACAGACAATATGTTCACAAGCGGCTGCTGGAAAAATATGCGCTGCCGCGTCTCAGCTTGTTCTACATGTGATTTGCGGTGATCCATTCCTTCGATGTGCTGATTCTCGGTGGAGGCGCAGCCGGCCTGATGTGCGCCATGGAAGCCGGCCGGCGTGGACGGCGCGTCGCCGTTCTCGAACACGCCGACCGCTTGGGGAAGAAAATCCTGATCTCCGGCGGAGGGCGCTGTAACTTCACCAATATTTATTGTCAACCTGAAAACTTTCTGTCGGCGAATCCGCACTTCGCGAAGTCGGCCCTGGCTCGCTACACGCCTGCGGATTTTATCGAACTGGTGGAGAAGCATCACATTCCGTACCACGAGAAAACACTGGGGCAGCTATTTTGCAACCGCTCGGCGCGCGACATTCTGGGGATGCTGGAAGAAGAATGCAAGGCCGCTGGCGTAACAGTTTCTCTGGGAACAAAAATTCAGGGAGTGAGTCGTCCCGATGCCTTTGTAGTGCAAGCCGCGAACGCGGAGTTTCGTGCTCCAGTTCTGGTGGTCGCGACCGGGGGACTTTCGATTCCAAAGATGGGCGCGACTTGGTTGGGCTACGAACTGGCGAAACAGTTTGGTCTTAGAATCCGTGAGCCGTGGCCGGGCCTTGTGCCGCTGGTGCTGAATTCGGAAGACAAGTCCCGTTACTGTGATCTGGCGGGGATTTCGACCGAGGTGGTTGCATCGTGCGATGGGCAACAGTTCCGCGAGAAAATGCTGATCTCGCATCGCGGATTGAGCGGGCCGGCAATTCTGCAGATTTCGTCCTACTGGCAAAAGCCGCGGGTCGAGGCGCCGAAGCCCATCGTGATTGATCTCGCACCGGGGTGCGATCTGACGGCTGCGTTTCGCGATTTGAAACATCCGAGGAATTTGGACGCTCTGCGCGCAGAGTTGCGCAGGGTTGTGCCCAACCGCTTGGCCGACCGCTGGCTTGATCTGCACGCGCCGCTCGAGCGAAAAAATGCGCGGGCGAATTCCTGGACGAATTCGGCCCTTACCGAGTTGGAGCAGAAAACTCACAACTGGGCGATAACGCCTGAAGGCACCGAGGGTTATGAGAAGGCCGAGGTGACGGCTGGAGGCGTGGATACCGCTGAACTCTCGCCTAAAACGATGGAGAGCCGCAAGGTTCCTGGTCTATTCTTCATCGGCGAAGTCGTAGACGTTACCGGCCAGCTCGGCGGATTCAATTTTCAGTGGGCCTGGGCTTCCGGAGCTGCGGCGGGCAGAGCACTGTGATGCGAGAACGATGTAAAATCCATCTCAGAGGACGAGTCGGAGTGAATCGCCCCCGACGAGCGAGCACTGGAACTTGACCCCCATCCGTGCGGATGCTAAATTCCAATTCCACCAGTAGACGCCATTGTGCGTGACAGCCAGGGGGCTTTTGCTCTGAGTCAGCCCGTGAGGACGCCCCATCCAGTTGACTTGCAGCGGCGCGACTTTCTCATCCGGTGTTGTCAGGGAGCGGGCGCGGCCCTGATTCCGCAACGATGGCGCGGATTGGCGCTAAGCTCACGAGACTCCCTCGAGTCGAGCTCCGTCACGGCTGACGCCGAATTTCATTTGCATCCTCACTATCGCGCGCCGCGGCCGCTCGACGCCACACTTCTAAAAACCAAGGCTGGACTCGACGATTTCGTCACTGAAAGGTACCACGACCAGATTGCCGCTCGTCTCGCGGCGTGGAGTTCCAGTCTGTTGCAGTCCCCGCAGTCCGTGCAGGCACTCGAAAAATTTCTCGCGCCGGAATTCTCCGGCTCGTCGCTGCGTCCCGCGGAATCGCGACTGCTCCGCTCCGGCGCTGCATTGGAGACGCGCAAGCTTGAATTCTCACGACAGCCGACTCTGGGCGCGGACGTATTTCCGGGGGAGATGCGTTCGTTCATGAGCACTTTTTCCCAGCTCATGATCGCGGAGTTTCAGATTACGACGATTGAAGCGATCGATGCGGGTGCAACTTCCGCATCGTCATCGATGCCGAGACTCCCCGGGCGTCTGCGCACCGGTGTGCGTTACGAGTTGGTTGGGACAGGCCCTGATTATCACCGGGAACAACGTGTCGGAAACTGGGACCTTGAGTGGGAAGCATCCCCTTCCGGGGAATACTGCATTCGCCGCTGGAATGCGCGCGAGGAAACGCGCAGCCGTTCTCTTGCTTCCATCTTCACAGATATTACTGCGCAGGCACTGGGCGGCGGCAATGCTTCCTACTCCGTCCAGTTGCTTCGCGGCGTGGACTACTGGCGAACTGTGCTCGATGGCGCTTGCGGCATCGACATTTACGGCCACAACGGCATCTCCGTGGCGGACATCGATGGAGATGGATTTGACGATCTTTATATTTGCCAGCCCGCCGGGCTTCCCAACCGGCTCTATCGCAACCGCGGAGACGGAACTTTTGAAGACATCACGGAATTCTCAGGGTTGGGCATCCTGGAAAACACAGCATGCGCGCTGTTTGCAGATTTCGATAACGATGGCCGTCAGGACGTGATTGTTGTGCGCGCCAACGGGCCGCTATTATTCTTGAACCAGGGCGGCGGCAAGTTCAAGCGCAAGACTGACGCCTTCCGTTTCGCGCAGCCGCCGCAGGGAACGTTCACCGGCGCAGCCGTCGCCGACTATGATCGCGATGGCTGGCTCGATATTTATTTTTGCCTCTACTCTTATTACCAGGGGACGGATCAATACAAATATCCCGTTCCCTACTACGCCGCGGAGAACGGTCCACCGAACTTCATGATGCGCAACAACCGCGACGGAACTTTTCGCGACGTCACGAAAGAGTCCGGCCTCGACAAACACAACACGCGCTACAGTTTCTGCTGCGCGTGGAACGATTATGACGGCGATGGCTGGCCCGATCTGTATGTGGTCAACGATTTCGGCCGCAAGAATCTTTACCACAATCACGGTGACGGCACTTTCACCGACGTTGCCGCTGAGGTTGGAGTGGAGGATGTAGGCGCCGGAATGGGCGCCTGCTGGTTCGACTACGACAACGACGGTGCTGACGACCTTTATGTTGCCGATATGTGGACCGCGGCCGGTGAGCGCATCTCGGCGCAAGACATTTTCAAGCGCGATGCGCCAAACCAAGTCCGCGCGCAGTATCGCAAACATGCCATGGGCAATTCTTTATTGCGCAACGCTGGCGCGGGCAAAGTATTCCAGAACGAGACTGACGCCGCTGGCGTTGGCATGGGCCGCTGGTCGTGGTCGAGCGACGCCTGGGATTTTGATCACGATGGTTTTGCCGATCTTTACATCGCGAACGGCATGATCTCGGGGCCGTCGCGCGAAGATCTGAACAGTTTCTTTTGGCGGCAAGTCGTGGCCAACTCGCCGGAAGAAGCCAAGCTTTCTCACGACTACGAACAGGGATGGAGCGCCATCAACGAACTCATCCGCTCCGACGGAACCTGGAGCGGATATGAGCGAAATGTTTTCTACGCCAACAATCGCGACGGCACGTTTTCCGATGTTTCCGGCGCAATCGGTCTGGATTTTGTTGAGGATGGCCGGGCTTTTGCGCTTGCCGATTTTGATCATGACGGGCGCCAGGAAGCTTTCCTGAAAAACCGCAACGCTCCTCAGTTGCGCATTCTTAAGAACGTGATGCAGGAGTTGCCGCCGGCAATTTCGTTCTGCCTGCAAGGCACGAAAAGTAACCGCGACGCGATCGGCGCGGTGGTCACGATCGAAACTGCGAGTGGCCGGCAGACTCGCACTCTGCAAGCTGGATCGGGTTTTCTATCGCAATCCAGCAAGGAATTGTTTTTCGGACTGGGTGAAGCCAAAGGCCTGGTGCGGGCGTCGATTCGCTGGCCGAGTGGTCTTGTGCAGGAACTTCACTACCTCGAGCCCAAGCGCAGAATCTGCGTTTTGGAAGGCTCCGCGGCATTTCGCGTCGAGCGCTTCCATGCGCGGGTAACCGACGTCCGAAATTCTGCGCATTCTCCGCAAGAACCCGAGCCGCTTCCGACTTCGGTTGAGACTTGGCTGCTGGTGCCGATATCGGCGCCGGACTTTTCTTTGCCAGACGTGTCCGGCCGGACTCGCACGCTCGCTGCTCTGCGCGGCAAACCCGTCCTGCTCAACTTTTGGATGACCCAGTCACCGGGTTGCCAGGAAGACTTGAAGATGTTCGCTCGGCTCAACAGTAGTTGGGCGAGCCAAGGCCTGCAACTGCTCACCGTGAACTTGGACGCCACTATCGCCGCGGAGAGCCTTCAGTCGCGGCCTGGCGAGCACAGTCTCTTGTCTTCGAATCTACCGTTTCCGGCTCTTCGAGGTTCTGAAGATGTGGCCGCCATTTACAACATTCTTTATCGTTACCTGTTCGATCGTCATCGCGACCTCGGCCTCCCAACTTCATTTCTGATCGACGAGCAAGGCGAGATCGTCAAGGTTTACCGGGGGCCCATCAACCGGGGCAGTGTCGAACAGGACTTTCGGCACATGCCTCGCACTCCCGCCGAGAGGCTGACGAAAGCGTTGCCGTGGCCCGGCGTGACTGAGAGTTTCGAGTTTGCGCGCAACTATCTTTCGTATGGCTCGATATTTTTTCAGCGGGGGTATTTTGAGCAGGCGGAGTCATCGTTCCGCCAAGCTCTTCTCGACGACCCGGCGAGCGCCGAAGCTTTCTATGGCGTGGGCAGCGCCTGCCTGAATCTGGGGAAGGCGGCGGAAGCGCGAGCGAACTTCCAACGAGCGACCGAACTGGCGCCCAGTTATCCTGACACTCTTCCCAACGCCTGGAACAATCTCGGCCTCCTTGCCGCGCGGGAGGGACAAACCGACGAAGCCGTCGGATACTTTCAGCAGGCGCTGAAGTTAGATCCCGATCATCTGGTCGCTCTCGAAAACCTCGGCAACGCTTATCGCCAGCAGAAAAATTGGGAGCAGGCTCGCAAAGTTCTGGAGCACGCCCTTGCGGTCAGCCCCGCCGATCCAGAATCGAACTACAGCCTGGGGATGGTCTTTGCGCAGACCGACGACACGGCGCGCGCCTACGAATATTTGCGGCGGGCGTTGAAGTCTCGGCCCGCGTATCCCGAAGCTCTGAACAATCTGGGAATTCTTTATTTGCGCACTCAGAGACGCGACGACGCAGTCGCAACTTTTGAAGAATGCATTCGTGTGGCGCCGGCGTTTGATCAGTCTTATTTGAACCTCAGCCGTGTCTATGCTTTGGAAGGGGCGCCGGACAAGGCTCGCGCTGTGTTGCTCGAATTGTTGAAGCAGCATCCCGATAACGCCCAGGCGCAGAAAGAATTGCAGCAACTGCGGCCGTAGCGGTCAATTCCTTTTCGGTGTCGGTGCCGTCAGCAGATCCACAAACAGTTTGTAGAATTTCTGCGTGTCCAGATCAACCTGCACTTCGGTCGGCTGCAGACCAGGTGTCGACTTCTCCTGCTCTGTCCACGTCACCGTGTCTCCGTTGCCGGCGCCGCGATCGAGGTTCACATCCAGGTAGCGCATTTCTTTTTTTGTAATCAGGCTTGGGTCAAGCCACGCCGCCGCGGCCAGTTCGTCCCACAAATAATTGTATTGTCCGCGCAGCCGGGCGTAAGTCCCGATATAGCGCGCCGCCGGAGAATCGCCGGCTTTCACTCGATCGATCAAGTCGGACGTCAGCCGGGTTTTCACCGAAATATCTACCGGCGTGCAAACAATCTTTTTCCACGGAGCGCGCAACACAACGTGTGCCGCTTCCGGATCAAACCAGAGATTGAATTCGTGCCGCGGCGTGTCGACGAACTCGGGGTCCGTGGTTTCCGGATTCAGGCTGCCGCCCATGAACACCAGTTCTTTCGCCAGCTCCGCAAACTCGGGATCGATGCTGATGGCCAGCGCCAGGTTTGTCATGGGCCCGCCCTCGTAGATCGTGATCTCGTGCGGATATTTGCGTACCATCCTCACCAGAAAGTGCGCAGCATCTTCATCCGCCGGTTTCGTGGTCGGCTTACCTTCAGGCATCTCTCCTAATTCGGCCGGCGGGTGATAGCGTCCCGGAGTCCACGGGCCCAGCCAGGCCACGGAACCATAGCGCTGCTCCCACTGCTCGGTTTCCTTTTTTTGCCGCACCAGCGGATACTCCGCTCCCGCGAAAACCGGAATATCCGTGCGCCCGATCAATTCGAGCATGCGCAGCGTGTGCGCCACTTCCTCGGTGAGCCACATGTCGCCGGTCACGACCGTGATACCGAGAACATCGGTTTCGGGAGATTGAACCAGCAACAACATTGATTGCTGATCTGTGCCCGCGGGGCCGGCTGCATCCTGGTCAATAATGACCTTCCGTTTCTGCGTGCCGGCTTGCTGACCCCAGCAAGACAGCCAGGTCATCACCAGCAGAATTGCGGTTAGGAACGAAGAACGCACAATTTGCATCCGCACCCCAGGTCTCTCACTCAGACAGAAAGTTGACGTTGAGCGCCGCACGAAGATTCCGCGCTCGTCGAGTCTATCGCACGTTTATTCTTACCCACTTTTTCCCTGCGTAGAGCCGGTAAGCGCCGTCGGCTTCCACCATCTTGAGCGGTACGGCCCGGGTCAGGGCCTGGTCGGTCTGGTAAGTTGCGCTCAACACATCGTTATTGCCGACATCCATCACCACAAATTTGTTGTCAGCGGTGAATCCGAAGCCGTACTGGCCCGGCGCCAGGTCTGCGCCCCCGACGTTCAGCTTGACCTCGGTGATCAGCAGGCCCTGATATTTTTGCTGGATCGCCGTCGAGTATCCCGAACTATCCACCAGCGCCGCCATCACGACAGCGCCATTTGCAAGTTGCAGTCCGGTTGAGTTCCGCACTTGCACCGGAGCCTTCTGGCCGCGAAAGAAATATTCCGCGGGCGTCATCTTCTTGATTTCGTCGGCGCTCAGCAAATGTTGCGCTGCCTGCTGGGCGAAGCCCGCTCCCAGCAACGCAGCTGCCAAAATTCCAAAAAAACCGAATCGTAAACTCTTCATGGATAACTCCCTATTAAAATAGTTAAGACGTCCCCGAGAAAGTTAATCTCTTTGCAGCTCGGACGCAAACCCGATTTGCGCGCAGCAGTACAACGCACCACCCGGACTGGCGTCCGCGAATTCTCCGGCATAATTTAATTTGCCCGCAAGTTTCGGATAGTCCGCTGAAACCGTTATGCCTTACGCTTTCCTTGCCATGAACAGCAATGCGATACTCGCAGCAGCAGCCTCGAATGAAATGCCAGTCCCTCAACCCAAATCGCCCGCCGCGGAAGAATCCCGGTGGAACGCGCTTTCCGCGCGTGATTCCAGTCAGGACGGACGTTTCGTATTCGCCGTATCTTCCACCGGAGTGTATTGCCGGCCCTCGTGCCCGGCACGCCGGCCGCGCCGGGAGAATGTGCGATTCTTTTTGCGTCCGGAGCAAGCCGAGCAGGCTGGATATCGCGCCTGCTTGCGCTGCCGCCCGAAGTCCGCCGGCGCGCACGTTCAGCCGGACAGCGTTAAGGCGATCTGCCGCTTCATCGAGCAGCATCTCGACGAACCGGTCACGCTTGAACGATTAGGCCAAGAATTTCGGCAGAGCCCGTTTCATCTGCAACGGCGCTTCAAGGCAGTTCTGGGGATCACTCCGCGCGAATATGCGGACTCCTGCCGCCTTCGCACGCTGAAGCGCAGCCTGCAAGCGGGAGACTCAGTCACCCGAGCCATGTACGACGCGGGATACGGCTCCAGCAGCCGCCTCTACGAGCGCACCGCGTCGCAACTCGGCATGACTCCGGACAAGTATCGCCGCGGTGCGGTCGCGGCGGTCATCCACTACATCTGCGCGGATTCGCCTCTGGGACGCATGCTGATCGCGGCCACGGACCGTGGCATCTGCGCCATTCAGTTCGCGCGCACCGACGGAGAGTTGCTGGAAGGTTTGAAGCGTGAGTTTCCTTTCGCCGCTCGCAAACTTGACGACGGAAAATTACGATCGTGGTCGAGAATGCTCCTGAACCAACTGCGCGGCAAGAAGCTGGATGACTCCTTGCCCCTCGACATCCGCGCCACCGCATTCCAGCGCCGCGTGTGGACTTATCTGCAGACAATTCCGTTCGGCGCGACAGAATCGTACAGCCAGGTGGCGAAGGGAATTGGCCAGCCCCGCGCTACTCGCGCCGTGGCCCGCGCCTGCGCCACGAATCCCGTCGCGGTCGCAATTCCATGCCATCGCGTGGTCCGCCGAGATGGCAGCATGGGCGGCTATCGTTGGGGAATGGAACGCAAGAAGGCGTTGCTGGAGATGGAACAGCGGGAAGTCTAGGAACTTGCGGGAAGCGAAGCGCTTCCGTTACCCTGAAAGTCATGGAACTGCATTTCACGCCTGAACAGGAAGCGCAGCTAGCGCAGATTGCAAATCAGGAAGGCACCGATGCCGAAAGGCTGGTGAAGGAAGCGGCTCTGCGTCTGCTTGAAGAAGACGCTCGCTTTCGTGCTGCTGTGCGGGAGGGCGTCGCACAGGCTGACCGGGGCGAGTTAATTGAGCAAGAAGAAATGGACGCGCGCCTCGAACAAATGTTGCGCTCATAAAAATGCGAATCCGCTGGACGCCAGCCGCCGCAGCAGACCTCCAGCGCATCAGCGACTACCTCAGAGACCACCATCCGCACTACCGTGAAGCGACCGTTCGCAAGGTGTATGCCTCAATCCAATCCCTGAAAGAATGGCCGCACCGTGGCCGGGCGGGACGAGAGGACGGAACACGGGAATTCTTGTTCCCACCCCTGCCTTATGTCGCCGTCTATCGCGTGAAAGAGCAGAGCATCGAAGTCCTGCGGATTTATCACGGCGCTCAGGAGCGGGTTTGTTTTTCCGAGCATGGGAACTGCTTCCAGCCTGTCGCGGATGCGCACGCGGCTTCGTCAACCGACGACTCTCCCGCCGGCCACGACCGCCCAGTTCACCAGCGCGATCGCGATGGTCGCGATCAGGATCAGCGATTGGCCGAAGTCGACCTGGCTTATGAGCACCAGGCAGATCGCGATCCCCAAAACGGCGAACAGCGTCCCACCCGGTAGCCGGAACATGGCGCCTTCTGGCCGCTTGCGTCTTAGCACCGGCAGCGCCGCGCAGCCCACGGCGTAGTAGAAAAGGCGGGCGATCGCGGAGAGCGTGACGTTCCAGGTGAACTGGCCCATCAGCGCGAATCCCCAAATCAGTGCGGCGAAGACAAGCAAAGAGACATACGGCGTTTTGAACCGCCGATGCACAGCGGCGAACGCTCGCGGGAAGTCTCCCTGCTCGGCCAGCGCGAAGGTGACGCGCGGCATGCTGAGAATTTTGGCGCTGAGATATCCATAAACCGAAATCAGAGCGCCGATGGCAACCAGTCCCCCGCCAAAATGCCCGAGGGCCAGGCGCGCCACATCGGCAAGCGGCCGATCGCTGTGCGCCGCGTTGGGCAAGGTTCCAACCACCACATATTGGATGAGCGCGTAGATCACGGTGCAAGCCAGCACCGCGGAGAACAGCGCGAACGGAACATCGCGCCGTGGATTCTTGGCCTCGCTCATGGGCGCGACCGCAGTTTCAAATCCACCATAAGCAAATGCCAGCAGGAGCATGGCCTTGAGCCATTCGCCGGTACTCGCGTGCGCCGGCGCCGCCGAAGCAGCGGGGTGATGAGCCAACATCACTACCCCGCCCATGACGATGACCGCGAACAGCGGTATCAACTTTGCCGCGGTGAAAATGTTGCTGACCTGGGCGCCCCCGCGCACGCCGCGAAAGTTGATGACCGCCAGCACTCCCACAAGACCGGTAAGAATCACGAAGCGCGGCACGGGATCTTTGGCATGAGGCCAGAATTCACCCAGATAAATCACAAAAAGATTGGCGTTGGCCGCCGGAGCGGATACCTGGCCCAGGCACAGCATCCATGCGGTTTGAATCCCCATCATGCGGCCGAAAGCGGCACGGGCATAGAGATAGGGCCCGCCCGCCTCGTGAAAATACGAAGCCACCTCGGCGTAGCAGCCCATGATGATGGCCATCCCGGCACCGGCGAAGAGAACCGCCAGCGGGCTGATTTTGCCGAGGAGATTAGCGACCACCGAGGGCAAGCCGAAGATCCCGCTGCCGATGATGGAGTTGACCGTGAGCGCAACCAGACTCCAGCGGCCAATAGCGCGGACGAGTCCAGATGCGGCTGCTGGCGCGGGTTCCGTCATCGCGGTTTTGTATCACAAATCGCGGATTTCCTGGAACGAGCGACCATGCTCCGCAGTGCACCTTCCCGTAGCGACGGCCAGCAGGTGCCCTGAAACGCGCTCCAGTAGCGGCTTTTCACCGCTCTAATAAACGAAAAACTTTCGTCTAGACCAAAGTAATACAGTGAATTACCAAAGCGCATGCACGTGGGACATCTACTCGCTGGCTGCCGCCGATGAGATGTTGGACAGGCGAAATCCTCATGGCGAAAGAAGACCAAATGGACGACTTACAGCTCCGGATCGCGCGTGTCACCGAAGACTTGCGCACCATTCAGCGAGAGCTCAACTGTGCCGCCATGCAGGCTCCCAGCGACCCGGAATTGATGGAGTCTCTCAACTCGCAGTCTCAGACCGAGCCCATCGCAACTCTGCGCTCTGCGCTCGACCAGATGCGGCACTTTCTTTTTTTCTATTCGCAAGTGATGGAAAACGACCCGGAACTCGGCGACAAGTTGCGCCAGGGCGCTCCACAAAAACTGGCCAGCGATGAGAAGCCGACCACAAAAAGGCCCTTCCTCGACCAGCTCTCCCGCTCCGACGAAGCCATGCTGCTGCACTATCTGGCCGAGTCCAAACAGCGCAAGCCAAACTAGAAGAGAGATGATGATGACGTAGAGACGTAGCTTGCTACGTCTTCTTTGCCGCTGCCCGAGACGTTGCAAGCAACGTCTCTACGGCTTGGTCTAGTTAGAATCCCCGCCCACGAACAATCGTTCTCCGCACGTCGCCGCTCGGGCTGAGCACGGTGAAGCTAGCCTCGGCCCCAACGCCCAGCTGCCCCTGCTGCGCGAGGCCCGCCGCGCGCGCCGGATTCAAAGTAGCTGCCCGCACCGCATCCCGCAGGCTCCAACTCCCGAACTCCATCACGTTGCGCACGGCGCGATCCATGGTGAGCACGCTTCCCGCCAGCTTTCCGTCGATCGTGCACATTCCATTTTTCACGTCCACCATCATCGTCCCCAGTTGATAGCGGCCCTCCGGCATCCCGGCCGCTGCAGTCGCGTCGGTGATCAGCACTGAGCCCTCAATGCCCTTGGCCTTCAAAAAAATCCGCACGACCAACGGAGTAACATGAATTCCGTCGACGATGATGTCGGCGGTGAGCTGGGGATCGGTAAGAACCTCGGCCAGAATCCCCGGCTCGCGATGGTCCAGCGGCCGCATGGCGTTGAAGGTGTGGGTCGCGTGGCGCGCTCCCGCTCGCACCCCGTCTTGGGCGGCAGTCGAGTCAGCGTCGGAATGCCCAATACTCACCAAAACCTGCCGCCGCGCCGCTTCAGCAATCACTTCCATCGCCCCCGGAAGCTCCGGAGCGATCGTCAGCATGCGAACGTGTCCGCGCGCCGCCTGCCACAGGCGTTCGAAGAGTGCGACGGTTGGCAACGCCAGGTTCTCCGGCGCATGCACCCCGCGGCGCGCATGGCTGAGAAACGGGCCTTCCAGATGGATTCCGAGTGGACGCGCCTGCGGAGGATCGTTGTCGCCATCTCCGTTTGTGTTTGACTCTTCCGCTTCAATCGTGTTGGCGATGCGCTCCAGCGCGGCGCAAGTCACATCCACCGGCGCCGCCACCGTAGTAGGGAAGTACCCAGTCACTCCATGCTCCGCCAGGAATCTGCCCAACCGCGGCACCTCCGCCTCCGGCGCCTGCATCACATCCAGCCCCGCCCCGCCGTGCATGTGAATGTCGACGAAACCGGGCGCAATTACAGCGTCGGCAAAGTCGACGAGAGCCGTGTTCGCAGGAATCTCCCGGGTTGATCGAGAAGCGAGATCGGTAATCACTCCGTCTTCCGTGAACACAACCGGGTTCTGAATCTCCTCCAGAGGCGTGTACAGGCAACGCGCGGCGAATACGGTTTTCATAAGAGAATGTCGGCGAACTCGGGGCGACGATTCGCGAATTTCCCGCGAACGTCCGGGCAGTGTTCCGCGAGTCCCCCATGGTATTCGCAACTCCCATTTCAAACAACAACGTTGCGTAGTGGGTACTGGTGCCGTTTCGCGTCGGCACCAGTACCGCGTAGTGGCGCCGTTTGACGCAAACGGCACTACTGCCTAAAAGCTGGGCCATTACTGAATGATCCCGCGGCTCGGCAACCGCCAACCACCGCCCATGGAAGCAAGTGTTATAATTTCAGAGTTCAGGCCTAAGGTTCAAAGCTCGCGCGCTCCCGATGTTTCCTCAGCGCGGCGGGCACAGTCGGGGAGTGGCTCAGCCTGGTAGAGCACCTGGTTCGGGACCAGGGGGTCGGAGGTTCAAATCCTCTCTCCCCGACCAATCTTTTCAGGCACTTAAGCGGCACTCCTGCTGTACGTCTACTGCGCTTGTGTAGCCAGTAGGAACGGTCAGTTCCTGAACTGCGGGCGATTATGGCCCCGGATACGACCAATCGAAGCGATGATCGTACAGCCGTTGTTTCTTGTTATCGCCGCCATACTCATCCTCGTTCGCGGCGCCACCGCGTCTTCCGCTTCTTATCATCATGTGGATGACTTGCGCCTTTTCGTTGGCAAGTTGGTCCGCGTTCATTCCCAGACGGGCGGAGCTCGCTTGCGGACTCGAAAACCTCAAGTAGCCGTCCGCGTGCACCACCAGAAGGCAGGCGATATCGTCTCCATTCGACTGAGTTACCGGCGCTGAAAGATTATGCCTTAACCGCTTGACCAGCAGGTCCGCTGCCTTCAGATCCATGGCGTGCTGGTCTCGCATCCCGACCCAGTCAACCCGCTCCAGCATATCCTCGATGTCCGTGGTGTCGACACTCGCCGGCCATGGAGTGGTGCCCTTTATCTGCGCAAGCTCGCTGGCCGACAGGGCGATGGCGAATGATTCATAGTAGATGGTGTTACCTCTCACCGTCATGCGGGGTATTCCCGTGTGGTGCAGATGAGACTCCATCTGGTAGTAGGTTCCATTCTTTGGCACCACGAATACCATTCCCGTGTGGTTCGGTCCCCGCACCTGGTCGCTGGTCAAGGTCGTGATCCCCGTACTGGTTTTTTGGTAGACAAAGAAAGAATTCTTGAAATGATGGAACTGTGCTATGTCTCCGCGCTGCACCTGGTCGGGATCCACCAGCCGCCCCCATGTATAGTGCGCGCCGGTTTGGGAGATTCCCAGCGCGCGATCGCTCTCGAGCGCCCGCGCTTCAAACAAAGCCGCATAGATCCAGTGAGTACACTCATTGCCGATCCCCGCCGGATTTGATTTCATCTGGTAAACCGCGAAAGCCGTCAAAATGCGGCGATGGGCGGCGTCAATTTCCGCCATGATGAGTTCCTCGATTCGTCACGATCTCGGTACGTTACGGGACAATATATCTCGGCACATGGTTTGACAACCTTTGACAACCGAAGATGGCGGGTTTTCCGCGAGATTGTCGAAGCTTCGCCTCGCGATGACTCCTTCTTCCTTCCCTGGATAGTGAGCCCACACCGGAAAACATATCGCTAGAAGGCGTTCGCCATACGTCGCGTTGATCTGAGCCCGATTGGCAGGCTATTGCCATTCCCGCTAACCTGCGGCATAATAAGAGTTTGTCTTGATCTCGCCGGACTCTTCCGGAACAAGGATATACGTCTCGTGTTAATGATTCGTCTGGCGCGCCGGGGTGCGCGCAAACAACCCCACTATCGCATTGTCGTAATTGAGAAGGAACGCGCGCGCAACGGCCGCCCGGTGGAAGTGGTGGGGACCTACAATCCCCGCACCAACCCCGCCAGCGTCGAACTGAAGCGCGACCGCGTCGAGTACTGGGTGTCGAAGGGCGCGCAGATGTCGGACCGGGTGCACAAGCTGTTCTCGAAGCCGGCCCCGGCCAGCGCAGGTTCCGCCGCTTAAGCGCCCGCGTGCCTGACCCTGAACACTGCTCCCTGGCCACTGCGGTTTCGTGGCCGATGCTTCCAATTTCACAGTGAGAACTTGAGAGCTGCCGACTATGACTGAAACTGCCGGAGACGTGCGCGTCCTCCTCGAATACATCGCCAAGTCGATCGTGGACGCTCCCGACGAAGTTTTCGTCGAGCAACTCGACGGCGACGTGATCGAACTGGAAGTCGCCGAGAGCGACGTGGGCAAAGTGATCGGACGCCAGGGGCGCACCGTCCGCGCCATGCGCGCGCTGCTGAACGCTGCCGGAGTGCGCGCTCACAAACGCTATACACTCGAAATTGTGGAATAACCAGTCTGCCGTGGGCTGAAAAAGTTTGACTCCTGGAACCAGCGGCGAGTTCATTACCCTGGCCCGTGTGAAGAAGACGCAAGGGCGAAGGGGCGAAGTCGCGGTCGAGGTACACAGCGACGTCCCCGGACGCTTCGCGCAAGGCATGAAGCTTTTCGCCTTGCCGGCCGGGCGTTTGGCCGGACTGACCGGCGGAAACGAAAAGCGCCGCGAGTTGGAAGTGGAAGATCTCTGGCCGCATAAAGAATGGTTGGTGCTGAAGTTCGAGGGTGTAGATTCAATCACAGACGCCGAAGCACTGATCGGCAGTGAATTGCAGGTGCCGAGCAGCCAGCGCGCCGAACTCGTTGCGGGTTGGAATTACGTCAGCGATTTAGTAGGCTGCACGGTTCTCGATCACGGTCATGAGATCGGCCGCATCGCCGATATACAGTTCGGAGCCGGCGAGGCTCCGCTGTTAGTGGTGGCTGATGGAGCGGGAAGAAAGTTCGATGTGCCCTTTGCCGAAGCGTACCTGGAAGGCGTAGACGTAACGCGCGGCGAAGTGCGCATGAATCTTCCGCAAGGCATGCTGGAGATAAACGCCTCGCTGACGGCAGAAGAGAAGCGCGAGCAGGCGCCAAGAAAAAAGCATTAACCACAAGTAGAAAGAGGCTCATGGAGCATTACCCTGTGTTCCTCTGTGTCCTCTGTGGTGAAGGTCTTGATCTGCGATGAAAGCCGATATTCTCACGATTTTCCCCGGCTTCTTTCGCGGGCCTCTGGACCACGGCATTACCCGCCGGGCCTGCGAGATGGGCCTGGCAACAATACAAGTCCACGATCTGCGGGAGTTCACGCACGACAAACACCGCACCGTGGATGACC
This sequence comes from uncultured Acidobacteriaceae bacterium, assembly GCA_963719575.1. GTDB lineage: Bacteria > Acidobacteriota > Terriglobia > Terriglobales > Acidobacteriaceae > Sulfotelmatobacter. The sequence continues at coordinate 22,954 of CAVRCN010000006.1, read as the reverse complement.
GCCCTTTCGGCGGCGGCGAGGGCATGGTGCTCAAGCCGGAACCGCTCTTTGAATGTTTGCAGTCGCTCGGCGTGGCTTCGCGGGAAGAACGTGTAAGCGACCGCGCAGCCGGACGCGCGAAGCAGTCAGTGATTCTGCTTTCCGCGCAAGGTCAACGCTTCTCGCAGAAAATCGCGACCGAGTTGGCCGCGCTCGATCGCATGGTATTGATCTGCGGCCGCTACGAAGGCGTGGACGAGCGCGTAGCCGATTTTCTCGCCGACCGCGAGCTTTCGATCGGCGACTACGTGCTGAGCGGCGGAGAAATGGCCGCAGCAGTCGTCATCGAAGCGATCACGCGTCTGTTGCCGGGAGCGTTAGGAAACGAAGCGTCGGCGCGGCAGGAGTCTTTTACGGCGCAGGGCGAGGTCAAGCAGGTAGAAGGTGCGGATTCCACCTGCGGTTCCGGTGGGTTGCTCGACTATCCACACTACACGCGCCCCGCGGAATTTTGCGGGATGAACGTACCGGAAGTTTTGCTATCCGGCAATCACGAGGAAATTCGCCGCTGGCGGCATCAGCGGGCGCTGGAAAAAACTTTGTGCAACCGTCCGGACTTGCTCGAGGATGCGCAGTTGAATGACGAAGACAAAAAGCTGATTGCCAAGATTCGAAAACGCCCGGCGGAGTAGATTGCTCGTGTGTGGATTGCATGTGCAGATTGCCTGTGTGAATTGCCTGTGTGGAGCGGGCACTCTTGCCCGCTGGTTTTGACGGCGCGATCAGAATCTCAGGATTGAATTACGCGAACGAATAAGAGAGACGCGATAAGAAACACGCGGGACTAACAAACCCGGGAAGTAAAAGCGATAAGAAAGACGCGAGAAGCGCGAGAAGAAGGACAACGACATGTCAAACCTAATCATCGAAAAGCTGCTGGCCAAGACCCGGCGCACCGACCTCCCAGAATTTCGCCCCGGCGACACCGTGCGCGTGCACGTGAAAATCAAGGAAGGCGACAAGGAGCGTCTGCAGGCCTTCGAAGGCGTGGTCATCAAACGCGACAACGGGCCACAGGCCAGCTTCACCGTGCGCAAAATCAGCTTTGGTCAGGGCGTGGAGCGCATCTTCCCCATTCATTCCAAAGTGATCGACAAAGTCGACTTGCTGCGCTCCTCCAAAGTGCGCCGCGCCAAGCTCTACTACCTGCGCGGCCTCAAAGGCAAAGCCGCCCGCCTGCGCGACGTGGAACGAGCGGAGTAGCTCTCAAAAGCGGGGCTTCGGGCTTCGGCTATCGGGCTTCAGCAAGTGCGGTAGGAACTAAGCTTGTGTGGAGCGGGCGCTCCTGCCCGCTTGCCTGCAGCACCACAAAGTCAGCGGGCAAGAGTGCCCGCTCCACATGAGCCGAAGCCTGAAAGCCGAAGCCCGAAGCCGCACTTAGGGTTCTTGGCCGAAGCCCGAAAGCCGAAGCCCGAAGCCCGCACTTACGCGTGCACCACTTCCACTTCGACGAACTCTTTGATGGCGCGTTTCTTGGCTCGGAGTTTGTTCAGCACGTAGCTGAGCAACGGCCGGTCGCCGCGCCGGATTTCCTGGAACGCCACTCCCACGCTGTCGGGCCCGGCCATGTATCTTACTTGCGCCTTCAGCGCGAGGTTCACATCCATCACGCTCAACAGTAGACGGACGTCCGTTCCCGGCTGCAACTTTCCTTCCCCGGAAATGCTCGCTGAAATGCGCGCCCCAAACTCCGAAAGCTGATCCACTGACCCCGACAACCCCTGGTGCCCGTCGATCTCCGCCGAGCCGTGAACCTCGTAACGCGGACGGCGCCGGTTCTCCTCGCCCGGGCGCATAGTCGCGAACCTGCGCGGGGCCAGTCGGTTAAGCTTGCCAAGAATAACGGGCTGATATTCTTCTTCGAGTTGCCGCAGCTCGTCATCCCACGGCGTCTTGCCTACTTCCACGCACTGCACGGCGAACTGTCCGCGCAGGTCGGAGTTGCGGTCGCCGGTCCAGACCACCTGGCACATGGCCTTATTGCGCCCGCGTTCCACCAGCACCAGATCGCCGGCATTCATTTCGCGCGATCCGGTCAGCCGCGCTCCGCGCGGATGAATGTCATACGTGCAGGCCATTTCCACCGGTCCGCGCCCACGCTCCTCGACCAAACTCCAGCGAACGGGCAGAGCCAGGTGAACCAGCTTGCCGCTGAGCAGGCCATCTTGCAGGGTGTTATCTTTACTCTCCAAATTACCTCACGTCGTTCTAAGAAGACTCATTCCGGTGCAGATCATCCACACCGGACCATTCCACACTGCCGAACATAGCAGCACCGATACCACCGGGCAACGAACCCCCGTACTCGAAGAAATGGTTACCGGGTGCCATTACCAGACGGCGCGGCCATGGCCCGGAAGTGGGATTGATTCCGCGTTTAAACGATTGTCATCCCGAGCGAAGCGAGGGACCCCATGCATGCCTGCGCCACGACCGGCCTTTGAGGGCGTTTTTGCCACCGCTGTCGCTGCTCTCTTCTTCACGGCCCGCTGCATTGAACCAGAATGCGCTCGAGAAAAAATTCCCACTGGAAATTCTTTTCTTGCAGAAAGCGCTGCCTGTCAGGGATGATGTTGGACACTCCCGTCTTCCAGAAAAGCATGTCATCTGCGGCCAAGTTCTCAACGATCAAGTCGTCGACGGTGGAACTCACGCTGACCGAGCCCGCTCCGGCGCGCACGCTCTCGGCTTCCGCCGCGAAGATGCGCCTGCTGAAAAAGCTGCGCTGCACTTTGCGCTACGAGAAGCGTGCATGGGCTTCCGGCGCGTGCATGGTGGCGGGCGTGGATGAAGTGGGGCGCGGCTCGCTGTTCGGTCCCGTGGTGGCGGCCGCGGTGATTCTCGATCCCGCGTATCGCGTCCGCGGCTTGCGCGATTCGAAACTTCTTTTGCCGGAACGGCGCGAGGAGTTGGCGCCGCGTATTCGCGCCCACGCGCTGGCCTGGGCGGTCGCTTCCGTGGAGGCGGCGCAGATCGACCAGATCAATATTTACCAGGCGTCGCGGCTGGCCATGCGCGAGGCCGTGATGCGCCTGACCCCTGCGGCGGACCACCTGCTGGTCGACGCCATGCGCCTCGACTGCGATCTGCGGCAGGATCCTATCATCCACGGCGACGCGCTCTCCGCCTCGATCGCCGCGGCTTCGATCCTGGCGAAGGTCGAACGCGATCGCATGATGTGCGAGTGGGATCCGGTCTACCCCGAGTATGGGCTAGCCTCGCACAAAGGTTACAGCACGCCGCGGCATCTGGCCGCGCTGCGGGAGCACGGGCCTACGCCATTGCATCGGCAGTCGTTCGCGCCGGTGTGGCAGAATCCTGCACCGCAGGAGGCGTTCGGGTTCATGGAGGAAGACGAGGAGCCCGGCGCGGTTGCCAACCTGTAGAGCCGATTTGTAAATCGGAGAAGTGTTCCTTCAGGAACATTTTGTACAGATCGTTTTGTATGTACACCTAAGGGCTTGTCAGGATTGCGTTTGCACGCGGAGTTTTCCGGACTTTCGTATTCTGTTCATGGCGGGAGTAGTTTTGTCGACGGTTTTCGAACGCGGCGAAGTGCCTGGCGGGGCAGGCATCGTCTAGTGTTCCGGCTCTGTGGTCGTGGTGAAAAAGGCCTCGAGCTGCGCTCGAGGGACAGCCGAGGCGGCTGTCCCCACATGAGCTTCTTCTGCTTCTACTTCGCTTTGAGAATGTCCGTCAACAGATCCGGCTTCGATTCGTCGCGCACCAGGTGCGGATATTTTTCGCCGCCGTGGTAGTCGAGCTTGTAGGTTTTGTAGTAGTCGGTATTTTCCACCAGCAACTCCAGGGGTTGGCTGCTGGTTTTTCCGGCTTTCAGAGCATCGCGCAACACTTCGTTGGAAAACTTTCGGCCGTTCACCCCAATGAGTTTCATGCCCGGCCCGATTCCAGCTTTTGCCGCAGGCAGGCCTTCGATCGTGTCGCTGATCGTGCCGTCCTCTCTTAGTCGCAGTCCAATCGAGAAAACCACATCCAGGAAATGGAAAGCGCCTTCCGCGCCGCGTTCCATCTCCGACGGCGTTTCGTCATAGACCACTTTCCATCCGCTGCCTTCGATGCCGCCGAGCGGAGCGCCGGGACCGTGGTTGGTGAGCCGTTCCGTCCAGAAGCCGCGCCAGTCGTAAGGGACGACCTGATTCAGCGTGTTGACCACATCGTCGAAGGTGTAGGTCTTGAGGATGGGGCCGGTGCTGGGTGCGCCATGGAAGAGCTGGCAGAAATCGTCGAGCGACTTCGTCCCCTTGCTCTGCTGGCGGATGATCACGTCGGCCCAAAGCCAGTCCAAGGTGCCTTCGGGATAGAAGTCGGTGCTGCGCCGCCAGGAACTCCAGGCGCGCGGCGCGAAATAGAGCTCGGGAGCGGCATCGGCGGTGTCTTGCAGGTTGCGCCATTCGCGGCCCGGGACGTGATCCATGTCGGCTGCGGTGAGAGCCAGATCCTCGCGGTCTTGTCCATCCGTGAGCAGACTGCTTCGGGCGGTGAGAACAAAGCCCAGGTAGTTGGTGAGGCCCTCGTAAACCCAGAGCAAGTCGTCCTTCATCGGCTGCTCGTAGTCAGGGGTCGCGAGGTCGGCCGGGCGACGGTATTTTCCGTTCCACGAATGTACATACTCGTGCGGCAGCAGGCTGGCTTCTGCTTTACGCGCGGTTTCATCGACCAGCCCGTTCTCGTCGACCCGGCTGTCGTCGGACTCGTGATGCTCCAGACCGAAGTGCGCCACGTGATCGCTGAGAGTGTAGAGAAAGTGGTAGTCGCGGTAATGATGCGCGCCGAAGAGTTTGTTGGCCTGCTCGACCAGATTTTTGTAATGGTCCCAGACTTCCTGGGGCGCATCGAGCGCGGCGGCGCTGTCGGCGGCGATATCCATTTCCGTGAGCGGGTCCTGCGCCAGCGGCACGACCTTGAGGAATTCGCCCGTGATCACGGGAGAATCCACCAGCGTGGTCAGCGACACCGTGGTGAAGTGAATTTCGTTTCCGGTCTGTTTCGAGATCGGCAGCGGCGTGCCGAACTTCCAGCCTTCGGGAAGTTTCAGGCTGGCCGAGTAGTTGATGTCGTCGGATTTGAAGCCTTTGGGATAGAGCAACACCTGGTTCCAGCTGATGACGGCGAGCTTGTCGGTGGCGGAGGAGCCGGCCGAGAATCCACCTTCGAAGGTTGCCGGAGAAAGAAAGTCGAGTTCGGCGTTGACTTCGCTTTCGCCTGCCGGAACTTCCACATGAATGGTGAAGCCATCGAGCAAGTCGCGGCGCCACTTCAGAGTCTTGCCGCCGGCGCTGAACTTGAGGCCAGCCAGGTCGATGACTGGGCCGTCGGGCGCGTGTTCGCCGGGAATCCATTTCGGATAGTAGAGTGTGAGGTCGCCCGGGGTGGCGGGAATTTTCAGCGTGGCGTGGAAAATCTTGCGCGGCGCGGTGGAGGCGTCCACGAAGAGCGTGACGGTGGGGGTGGTTGCACACCACGCGGACGTGGACAAGATCGCAATGCAGACGGTACCCAGGATTCTGAAGAGTTTCATGGTGGACGGTTCCTCGTGGCTTGTGTTGAACGTCGGCTTCCGTGCGAACGAAAAACTATAACAGGGTGTGGTTAGGATTTCGGCGGCTGGAGCTTGGTCAGTACGAGAGAAAAGTTGTCGCCCAGGCCGAGGTAGTCGCTGGATTTGCCGGTGGCCACGACCTTCCCGGTGAAGACGATCTTTTTCGTGGATGCGGGCACTTTGCCGGAGGCCTGGCAGAGGGTGAGGCCGGTACTGCCTTTTTCGGCTTTCGGAAGTTCCTTGGGGACGTAGGGCTTGGTTTCGATCTCGCCGAGTTCTTTGCCCGAAGCGTTCTGGAAGGATGCGATCAGAGTGCCGGTCTCGTCGCCGTTGTGGAATCCGCCGAGATAGGCGGAGATGCTGGCGGTCACGACATTTTTTTCGATGTCGGCGGCGCTGGGATTGACGTCGACGGTTTGGGAGACGGAGAGTTCCTGCGGGCCGCCTTCGAAGGCGAGACGCAGGTAGCGCTTGCCGCATTTGTCGCAGCCGGAAAGGCCCCAGTCCCATTCGCCGCTGGCGCTGCCGTATTTCACGCCGGTCAGGCCGTCGACCGGGCCCCAGTCGGGAACGTGCTTGGAATCTTTTCCTTCGGCTTCGATGCCTGGGTTCTTGATGAGATTGCGGTCGAACTGCGTGGTGGGAGCGGGTGCCGCTTTCTTCATGGCTGACGCGGTCTTGGATTGCGCGGAGGCCAGGAGCGTCGAGAGTGCCAGCAGGATGATGGAAAAAATGGCGCGGGGTTTCATAAGGTCTCCAAAATCGAATGGGATCGCGGTTCAGCCGGCCCGGCGACAGTCTGTGGGGCGGGCGCCTTTACGGATGAAAAATATAATCGAAAACTCCGATGGCGACAACTGTTGCCCGATATATCGGAAGGGCTGAGTCAAGCATGTTGCTGTCATCTGCAGATGTCATTCTCTCTTCGGTCGTTCTCTCTTCGTTGTTCTCTCTTCGTTCGGCGGTCGACATTGGGTTGAAGCCGAAGATCGACAATCTCGCGGTTGAAGCTTTTCTGAGCATCGCGCACAAGCAGTTTTCGAAGAATAGAACTGGCGCTGCGCAAGTCTGACGCTGAAATCGTTTGACCCTGGCTGATTTAATCTATATTGTATAGGTAATGTCTGCACGCGATTATCTCGGGGAATTCGAACACGTCATCATGCTGGCGCTTCTGCGGCTGGAAGATCGGGCGTATGGAGTTACGGTGCGGCAGGAGATTGAATCGCGCACCAAGCGTGAAGTTTCGATCGGGGCCGTGTATGCCACTCTCGATCGTCTGGAAGCGAAGGGGTACGTCAAGTCGCGGGTTGGTGAGCCTACGCCTGAGCGTGGTGGGCGATCGAAACGGTTTTTTCACGTAACGGCGAAGGGGGTGGCGGCGGTGAACCGCACGCACCGCGCTCTGGAGCGCATGACTGAGGGGCTCGATCTGGTCAGGAGCTACGCATGATGCCCGAAGAAAATTTCGTTCAGCCGCCAAGAGTGGCCGCCTGGCTCGTCAATTTATTCACCCCTGCCGAGGAATCGGAATCGATCGCGGGAGACTTGATGGAGGAATTTTCTCACCTCGCGTCGAAATGGGGAGTGGCTTTCGCCCGGCGCTGGTACTGGCGACAGACCGGAAAGACCATCGCCCATCTGTTCGCCGCCGGATTCCGTACCGCGCCATGGTCGATCGCTGCCACCGTGGCCGCAGGATTTTTTCTCCATAGGTTGCTGCAACGGCTGCCTGGCGCGGTTCTGTCAAAGGCTACCGACCGGTACCTGATGTTCTGGTCGGCTCATTTTCAGGCTTACCTGTGGTTGCTGGATGGAATGGGGATGGCGCACCTGCTGATGTCGTTGCTGGTGGGGTGTGCGGTCGCATGGGCTGCGAAGGGGAGGGAGATGCTTGCCGCGGTGACGCTGGCACTGATCTTTTGCCCGATGATTGGCGCGGCTTTGGTTTGGGTAGCTATGCATGGCCGTGTTGAAGGGGAGTGGGTGCTGTGGTCATGCGCCGATCCGGTCGCGATCGTGGTGGGCGGACTCATTGTGCGAACGCTTCGATCGGCGAAGCGGGATTCCTCGCCGAAGCAGCTCGGAATGACAGGGGTCTAAGAATCAGCCACTCGGGCTGCAGACCGGCTCAAAAAACTTCTGGCGCTTTTGACGACGAAAACCGCTGCCGCAGCTTCTGCCAGTCTTCGGTGGAGAAAATGCGCGGGCCTACCTCGATGAGGCGCGGGGTCATGTTGAAGACGGCGATCCGGCTCCACGGTCTGCCGTCGCGCATGCGGAGGCCTTTTTCGTTCAGGTCGCTGACGATGCTGGAATAAGAAAAGTCCTGCACCAGCAACTCCATCATGAGCATGAGCGTGCGATTCTCGAGGGGGTCGATCTCGAGGCGTTGGCAATCGTCCGAGATGCGCAGGCCGTAGGGGATATCCTCGCTGAACGCGCCCTGGGTTGGAGCTTCCGAGTCGGGGAGTTCGCGGCGCCATTCGATCGACACCATTTGCCATCCGGCGGCCGTGCGCTGGCGGATGACCTCGGGACTGAAGGGGCCGGAAATTACATCGCGAATGCGTTCAAAATGCGCCATGAGAACCTCCGTGAGCTGCTCGTCGGGACTCAGTGCGCAATTTGGCTGCCAGAAATTTGGGCTCCTGCGAATTGGATAAGTCGGTTGCCAGCATTAAAATAGACGCGGGCCACGTTGCCATGCCTAGGGGTCGGATGTCCGCTTGCGCAAATCAGTGTTCGTTTCTGGACGCATAACTTGAGCGTTGGCTATGTGGAAACTGACCGGGTCGCGCCCGCGCTGCTATCATCTCGACGATGTCACGGCGCGGGAAATTCATCACATTTGAGGGGCTCGACGGAACCGGCAAGAGCACACAGATGCGCAAGCTGGCGGCCGCGCTGCGCGCCTCGGGACACAAGGTGGTGGAAACCCGGGAGCCCGGCGGAACGGCGACGGGGGAAAAGATCCGCAAGGTGTTGCTCGATTCGCGTACTGCGGGGCTCGATCCGCTGGCCGAGATGGCGCTGATGTTTGCCTCGCGGGCGCAGCATATTGCCGAAGTGATTGCGCCCGCGCTGGAACACGGCAGCATCGTGCTGTGCGACCGCTTCACTGATTCGACGGAGGCTTACCAGGGCAGCGGTCGGAAGTTAGGAAGTGATGCGGTGCTGGAACTGCACCGCGTGCTCTGCGGAAACCTGCAGCCCGATCTCACGTTGTTGCTTGACTCCAACCCTACTATGAGCGTGAGCCGTGCCCGCCGTCGCAATAAACGTGGCGGGAAGGGTGGAGTTCGTGGCCACTGCGACGAAAACCGGTTCGAGCAGGAGACGCGGACGTTCTTTGGACGGGTCCACGAAGGGTATCTCGGGATCGCGGCGCGGGAGCCTCAGCGCGTGGCTGTGATCGATGCCCGGGGCACGCCGGAGCAGACTCATCGGAGCATTTTGGGGACTGTGAATCAGCGGCTGAAGCCGGGGAAGAATTAGTAGTCTCACCGCGAGGCGCGGAAGACGGAAAGACCAGCATGAGCCAGACTGATAGGGTCATCTACTTGATCAGCAAGGGGCTCGTCAACTACATGCCAATATTGCTGGGTGCATTCATGTTCTGTGCCGCTTGCGTCGGCTACGGCAAACCTCTCGTAAAGTGGTACATACGTTTACTGGTCGGCGCGATGGGATTCTTGCTGCTGTTTCTTGGCATGCGGCAGCTCATATTTTCAAAGTAACCGACTACTATCGGTTTGGTTTTCTCCGTGCCTCCGTGCCTCCGTGGTAGATTCTGATTTGACCTCACCATGCCATTCTCTGATTTTCACGGGAACGCCGAGACTGTTCACCGCTTGCGCGACATGCTGGCGCGGGAGCGCTTTCCGCATGCGGTGATTCTTTCGGGTGCTGAGGGATCGGGTAAGTACACGCTGGCTCTCATGCTGGCGCAGGCCATGAATTGTCTGGAGCCGCTCGAAACCGACGGGCTGCCGGACTTTTGCGGGCGCTGCGCGAACTGCACTCGCATCGCGCAGGCCGCCGACCTGGACGCCCGCTTCGCCGAAGCGGTCGAGGCCCGCGACAATATGCGCGAGTCGGACAAGAAGGAAGCGCGCATTTTTGTGCAGACGCATCCGGATGTGCTGATCATCCCTCCTGACCCTCCGCAGATGATGGTCAAGGTGGACCAGGTGCGGCGCGTGATCGACAGCATTTATTACCGTCCGGCGGAGGGCCGCGAGCGCGTTTATATCTTCACGGATTCGGCGTTCATCAAAGAGGCGGCGAATTCGCTGCTCAAGGTGCTGGAAGAACCTCCAGAGTTCGCCACGATTCTGCTGCTGTCGGAAAATCCGGGGGAACTGCTACCCACCATTCGTTCGCGGTCGATGACGTTTCCTCTGCGAGCGCTGTCGGTCGAGGAAATTGAGAGCGATCTGGCGAAGCGGCGTCCGGAGTGGAAGCCTCCGCAACGTGGGCTGGTTGCGCGGTTGAGTGAGGGAGCGCTGGGCCGCGCCCGCAACTTCGATCTGGCTGCTTATGTGGCGGCCCGCGCGGATGCACTTACGATTCTGAATTCCGCAGTGCGGACGGGGGAGCACGGCGAGCTTTTTAAAGTCACGGAAACTTATCGTCCGGGCGCCGAGGGCAGGGAGAAGACTGAGTACCTGCTGCATGCCCTCTACTCGCTTCTGCGGGATCTGATGTTTCTCGGGTCCGGCGCTCCTCAGTTGGTTTGCAACACCGACATTCTGGGCGAGCTTTCGAAGCTGGCAGAATCGGTTGACTTCGATTGGATCGCTTCTACCTCCGAGCGGCTGGCCGAAGTGCAGCGCGGGATGCGGCGGAATCTGCTGCGGTCGCTGTCGCTCGATGCGTTTGCGGTGGCGCTGGAGAAGGCTTGAGAGGGCGGCACCAAAAGCCCCACTTCTCGCAAAGTACGCGAGAAATGGGGCACCCGGCGCTACATCGGGCAAAGTATCGCGCAAACTATCGTGCAAAGCGTCGGGCAAAGTATCGCGCGCTGGAGCGATGTCATCCCGAACGGGGCCGAAGGCGCGGTGAGGGACCTTACGTTTCGCTGCCAGCCCTCCTGCCGCAAACGGGGCTGCCTCGGCGGTACGCGCCGTGATTGCACGCAGCGTGACGGGGCCCGTTAGCGTTCATGCCGCTGCGTACGCATCGTAAGGTCCCTCGCCGCGCCTTTGGCCCGGCTCGGGATGACATCCTCTGGGCTGTTGACATCCTCTGGAACGACGCGAGAAATGGGGCACCCTTGCACCGGAGAGGTACTGAGAGCTGAGAATGAGCTGGCGATTGGCGTGGTGGACTTGGGTGATTCTTGCGGGGCTCGCCTTGCCTGGCGTCGTGAGCGCGGCGGCGGCGCCGCTCGAGATCCGCGTTGTGGTGGTGACCACCTTCGAAGTTGGCAACGATACCGGCGACGAGCCGGGCGAGTTCCAGAATTGGGTGGAGCGTTATCCGCTGGACGAGATTCTGCCGTTTCCGCAGGGCTACCGGTCTCTCCGCTACAACGCCAGGGACCATGTGCTCGGTATTGTGACTGGGGCGGGCAAGGCTAGTGCGGCGGCTTCGATTATGGCGCTGGGGCTCGACCCGCGCTTTGACCTTACGAAAGCCTACTGGATTCTGGCTGGGATCGCGGGGATCAATCCTAACCGGGCTTCGGTAGGTTCGGCGGTCTGGGCGAGTCATATTGTCGATGGCGATCTGGCCTATGAAATCGATGGGCGCGAGATTCCGGCTGACTGGTCGACCGGCATTGTGGCCTATGATCGGGCCACGCCTTTCGAGCAGCCGACGCCGCCGGTTGTGTCCGACAACGGCATTCTGGCTTATGAGCTGAACCGCGGACTCGCGGCCTGGGCCTACGGACTGACGCGCGACCTCGTCCTGCCGGATGATGAAAAGCTCAAGGCGGCGCGCGCGGGTTATTCCGACTTTCCCAACGCACAGCGGCCGCCATTTGTGCTCAAGGGCGATACATTGACCGCGGACCGGTTCTGGATTGGGGTGCGGATGACCGACTGGGCGGAGAAATGGGTGCCGTACTGGACCAAGGGCGAAGGCCGCTTTACAACGTCGGCTGAGGAAGATTCCGCCTACCTGCAGGCGCTCACCTATCTTGCTCATGCCGGACGGGCCGATCTGGCGCGGGTGCTCGATCTTAGAACCGGCAGTGACTTCACGATGCCGCCCAAGGGCACCTCGGCTGCAGATCTCCTCAAAAGCGAGGCAACGGGCAACTATGCCGCCTATGCCGAGGCGATCGAGAACGCGTATCGGGTGGCTAGTCCTGTGGTGCGGGAGCTGGCGCAGCACTGGGCGCTCTATCGCCAGACGGTGCCTGCGGCGAAACCTGAAGTGGTACCGGTTCCGGCCCATCCCAGGTAACCACGTGAAAAACTAAACGTCTTATTTTCAGCGACTTACAAAAGTTACTCTGGTGGTTCTATACCCCTTCGGAATGGTTGCCGCACCATCCCCCCAAGCCTATAATTGACTTACTCTGGTTGTAGGTATTCTCCGTCAGGTTCCGGGTAGGGAAGTCGGGGGTGAGGTATGTCCTCCGGCCAAAGGAGAAGGTGAAACAACACCCGGACATGCGCAAGCGCCTGCAAATCGCCCTGATGGCCAGCACGGCAATCGCGACCTTTCTTTCTCTCACTCCGCTCAAAGTGTGGGCGGGCGACGATGATTCCCAAACGATCACTGCGACCGACGAGCACGGGCACAAAGTCTACGTGAACGACGCTGCGCCCAGGAAACAGACGCGTTCCCAAGCGGCGGAAGCGCCCCGGCGCTCGCTGGTGTATTGGAGCGCGAAAGAGAACCGCTGGAAGCCGGTACCGGGGCCGAACGCGGCTTCGATGCGGGCGGCGCGTTCGGCGGCCGCGGAAGTGAGCCAGTATCTGGCGCATGACTCGAACCAGTCTGCCCGGGCCAAGATTCAGAATGCGAACTTCAGCGGGCACATTGCGACTGCGGACGAAATTGATGCGGCCATCGCGGAAGCGGCCAATCGCCACAACGTGGACCCCAACCTGGTGCGCGCGGTGGTGAAAGTGGAATCGAATTTTAATCCCAACGCGGTGTCGCGCAAGGGAGCGATGGGGCTGATGCAGCTGATGCCGGGGACGGCGCGGCAACTGAACCTGAAGAATCCGTTCGATGCGGAGCAGAACGTGGATGCGGGTGTCCGCCACCTGAAACAGCTTCTGGAGAATTACGGCGGGGACGTAAACCTCACCCTGGCGGCTTATAACGCGGGCGCGGGCGCTGTGGCGCGAAGTTCGGGAGTTCCGCACTATGCGGAGACCCAGAACTACGTGCGGAGAATCACAACCCTCTACTACGGGGGCGTCGATTTTGGACCGAGCACTCCTTCGCGCGAACCGGTTCGGGTTAAGCGGGATGCGCGGGGCGTGCTGTATATCAGCAACACGGATTAAGGCGGAAAGCCGATTTTTAGAATACTGATTTGCTGAAAACACTGATTCAATTTGCAGTTTTGGCAGACTTTCTCTCAGCGTCACGATGCGGTTTCAAAACCAACTAGGTTCGAAATAAACGGATTCAAGCAAAACAGTTTCATCACGGCGAACGTAGCAGGTATAGGCCGAAGATTTTGAAGACCCTATCGAGCCAGCGCGGCTTACGCTGGGGAGCGCTGCTTCTGATAGCAGTGTTCTCCGGATTGCCGGCGCACGCGCGCGTGCACCACACTGAATCGTGGGCGCACGACCGCTTTGCGATGGCCGAGCGGATGCGCGAGGCGCTGAATGGACGTCCGCCCGCCGAGCTGACCCGCAGGGATTACCAGCATGTGATCAATGCCTATCGCAGCGTGTATTACGGCGCTCCGGCATCTACCAAGGCGGATCCCAGCGTGATGGCCGTGGCGGAGACGCTGGTGGAGATGGGGCGGCGCTTCGACGACGCCAAGATTCTGAACAGTGCGATCGGGGAGTACAAGTTTTTGCGCCGCGAGTATCCCGGCAGCAAGTATCGTTGCGATGCCTTGTTCACGATCGGCGAAATCTATAAGGACGACCTGGGCGAGCCCGACCAGGCGCGAGCTACCTTCCAGGATTTTCTGCACCGCTATCCGCACAACCGCCTGGTGGATGACGCGCGCCAGGCTGTTGCCGAGATTGAGCAGACCCAGTATCAGCAGGCGCGGGCCGCGAAGAGGCCGGAGCGGGGGAATTCCGACAAGTCTGACAAGGGAGCGGCTGGCGGAAGCGCTTCCGCGGGCGCGGGTTCGAAGGGCGACAGCATCGCTTCGGCCAAGACGGCGGACAGATCTTCGGACATTTCGTCTCCGACCGGGCAGGGTTCGGGCGTTCATTCCTCGGAGAATCACTCCGCGAGGCCTCAGGCGGAAAGGCAGGCTGCCAGCTATCCGCGGGTGACCGGGATTCGGCACTGGTCTACGCCCGATTACACGCGCGTGGCTATTGATCTGGAAAACGAAGTGAATTTTTCTTCGCAGCGCATCGCCCATCCGGACCGCATATTTTTTGACCTGCGGAATACCAAGCTGGCGTCCACGCTGGTGGGGAAAAGTTTTGACGTGGACGATGGTTTCCTGAAGAAGATTCGCGTGGCGCAGTTTCAGCCGGGCCGCACTCGGGTGGTGCTGGAAGTTGCCGACCTTTCCGGCTACAACGCTTTTCTGCTGCCTAATCCCTACCGCCTGATTATTGATATTCACGGGAAGGATATTCACGGGAAGGACGCTTCGGCCAAGAATGCGCGCGGCAAATCGTCGCACGATGGGGACGAAATGGCGTTGTCGCCCGACGTGGAGGCGGACCCGACGGTGAGTTCGACGTCCGAGCAAACTGTGGTTTCGTCGAACCAGACTTTGCTCAATCAGAAACGGGACGCGGGGCCGAGTCAGAACGCGGGATCGAAGCAGACCGGGGTGGTGAAGAAAATCGTCGAGGCGGATGACTCGGACAATGAGAGCGACGACGCGCAGAATCCCGCCTCAAGCGAATCTGCCAGCGCGACGGCGGCGAAGCCTGATACAGCGCACGCCAGCTCGCATCGGACCAAAACAGCGGGCGCTGGTTCGCCTAAGCGCGAAGGTGCGGCTTCCGAAGCCAGCGATGATTCCACTCTCGCCGCGAGCGACGATAGCGCAGGTCTTACCACGGTTCCCGCGTCGAAGAGTCGGCGCACAAGCAAGAGCGGGATAAGCGGCAAAACGCTCGACAAAGATCTAGAGAACAAGAGTCAGGCGGACCTGGAAATTCACGAGGCCAAGCCCACCGCGCACGGCGACCGCTCGCTGATTCGCGCGCTGGGATTGAAGATTGGCAAGATCGTAATCGATCCCGGACACGGCGGGCACGATACGGGAACCATCGGCCCCGACGGTCTGGAAGAAAAAGATCTGGTGCTTGAAGTTGGAAAACGGCTGGGGAAGATGCTGGAAACGCGGCTGGGCGCGGAAGTGGTCTACACGCGGAAGGACGACACGTTCGTCCCGCTCGAGACGCGCACCGCCATCGCCAACCAGGAGCGCGCCGACCTGTTCATCTCGATCCACGCCAACTCCAGCCGGGATCCGACGGCCCGGGGCGTTGAAACTTATTATTTGAACTTCACCTCATCGCCCGAGGCGCTGGAAGTTGCGGCGCGAGAGAACGCCGTTTCCGAGAAGTCGATTTATGAGCTGCGCGATCTGGTCAAGAAAATTGCGCTCAAGGAAAAGATTGAAGAGTCGCGGGAGTTTGCCGGGGACGTGCAGCAGTCACTGCACAGCGGACTGGCGGCCAAGAGTCCGGCGATTCGCGACCGGGGCGTGAAGAAGGCTCCGTTTATCGTGCTGATCGGGGCGAATATGCCGTCGATTCTGGCGGAGATTTCTTTTGTGAGCAATCCTACCGACGAGCATCGGCTGGAGACTGCAGAGTACCGGCAGCGCATCGCCGATTCGCTGTATCGCGGCATTGCCAATTACGTGAGCGGGCTGAGCGGGGTGAAAGTGGCGAGCAAGCTGGACAAACCTGCCGGGCAATAATCAGTGGGCGGTGGACGGTGATCAGGGACAGTGACCAGTCTGCGATGCTATCCCGGCGCGGCCGCCGGGAGCGAACCAGGAGCAAACCCGGTTACTGCAGTGCGCTGCCGACTTGCGAGAACACGTTGTTGGAGTTGGCGCCGATCAGGCGCACCGTCCCGACAACGATGACCAGAATGACAGCCAGCATTACCGCGTATTCGGCAATGTCCTGACCTTGTTCGTCCCGCCACAACTTTTGAATGAGACTGCTCATAAATCCTCTCTCTCCTTTGCTAAGAATTCGTGCGCTTCGTCAATTATGCTGACGCCGAGGCTGTTGCCGGCTTCTCCTGGTGAATCGGAAAGTCTGCGGGATTTAGCCCCCAAACTTCTTTTTCCTGCGCCAGAGCTTGCAGGCCAATGTGATATTCCGACGAGCCCTTGAGCTTCGTGATCCAAACCACCCGGAACTCCATTTTCCGCTTGCGATACCACACCGTGACCAGGTCCAGCACCTGCAGCTCGCGCCGAACCGAGCCCAGCCGCGCTCCGGTGGGCGTCACGTCGAGGGTGTGGGCCATTTCTTCAAAGGCTTGCCCGGAAATGTCCTTACCGTGGACTTTTACGGGGAATACGGCCTTCCTGCGATCCTGCCGGCGATGATTGCTTGGTGGCATATTTTACCCACGACTAGTTTGCTACGAACGGCGCGAATGGGGAATGGCTCGGATGGGTGGGAAGGGGCACGGACGAGGGGGACGCGGAAGTAACCGGGGGGATGGTGACTGTGGAAACTTGAAAACTGAAAGGATTCTGCGGGGGCCAGTTCTTCGTGCGGGGCGGGCAGACGAGGGCGTGCGCCGCTCCAACATCCGGAACTTTTCGCGGTTCTCTGTGGTCTAATGGGCAGAGGAGTTTCTCGAAACAGCCAGGTCAGTCATGAGCTTTTTACGATCTTTTTTTGCCCTAACGGTGGTGATTGTTGTGGCCGGTGCGGGTTTCGCGGCGAACCCGGGCTCTGGTCCCGCGCAAACCCAGGGACCGCCGCTTCTGCCGCAGCAGTTTGCCGGTTGGCAGAGGCAAGGTTCGCCGCAGATCAGCACGGATGCGGCTGCCGCCGACCCTACCAACGCTGCGGTCCTGAAGGAATACGGCTTCACCGACGTTGCGGTCGCTACTTACATGAACGATGAGGGTCGCACCCTGAAGATTCGGGCTGCGCGCTTTGCCGATGCCAGCGGAGCTTTCGGCGCCTACACGCTGTACCTGCAACCGGAGATGGTGCGCGAAACGATCGGCGATCAGGGCGCTTCTCTGGGCCAGCGCGTTTTGTTCTATCGCGGCCACGTGCTGGTGGATGCTTCGTTCGCAAAAGAGTCTCCCATGGCGGGCGCCGCGCTGCGGAACTTAGCGGGAACGCTGCCGCGTCCCCCGGGCAATGCGGGCAATCTGCCCACGGTTCTCGATTTCATGCCGCACCGAGGCTATGTACCGAACACCGAGAAATATGTGATCGGGCCGGAAGCGCTCAACGCGCTTACGCCTCCGGTTAGCGCAGAGTTGGTGGATTTTGCGGTGAAGCCCGACGTGACCATCGGCAAATACTCCACTCCGAGCGGCCAGGCCACGTTGATGCTCATCTATTACCCCACGCCGCAGTTGGCCGCAGAGCATCTTCGCCGCATCGACGCCGCGCATAAGCTGGCGCAACCACAAGCTGGAGTTTCTACGGTGGAGAGTGCAGGCCAGTTTTCTGACAAGCGCACCGGATTCATTGTGGCCATCGCTTCCGGATCGATCTCTGAAAGCGATGCGAAATACATTCTGGACCAGGTGAACTACGAAGCCAACGTCACGTGGAATCAGAGAACCGACAACCGCGACGTGCGCGATCTTTATTCGCTGGTCCTTAATATTGTGATCCTGTGCGGAATTCTGGGAGCGCTCTCGATTGTGGCGGGCGTGGCGTTCGGCGGATTTCGAATTCTGATGAAGCGCTTCTATCCCGACAGGATTTTTGACCGGCCGGAGGCGATGGAGTTCATTTCGCTGCACCTGGACGGAACGGTGTCGGAGGGTGAGTCCGGGCACGGTTCGGGGAGGGTCCGGGGGCGGAAAAGATCGTCCTGAACTCGGGTAAGTGGCTTTAGAAATATCGAGTTAGGGCGCAAACGGGCGGGTTTTGTCTCATTTTGGTACAATTGCGGTGGATATTGATTGGTTGTGTAAGTGATTGAAACTAAAGACATTTAAATACCAAAAATCACTTGACACCTCGGTTTTTCGGCTCATAAGATTTTGCCAGAAAGTTTTGACGGGATTCTTAGCCTCCGTTGGAACTATTCTCCCTTGAAGAAAAGGCCGCCCATCGTTGCCGGGTGGCCTTTTTGTTTGCGTGAGTGTCGCGGTGCGTTCGCATTCGCGGCAGAATCTGAAGCGATCGAGGAAAGAGATTGAGTATAGAGAGGATGATGTTGAGTCGTTGAGTCTTGATAGGTCAGGTGTTGATTGCTGAAGCTACGCGCGGACTATTCAGGGGTTTTCTCAATCATCTGTCTAATAGAAACGAACTCGCGGGTGCGCCGAATGTAGATCATCGAGTGCGTATCACGACTGCGGTTCAGCTCGGGCGGGCGAGTCGCCCATCGGCACACGAGGTGTTGCGAACTTCGAGTGGTAGAACGGAGCGGGGCTCTGCTAAATTCTTGGGGACTTGTTTTCCGCCATCGCTTTACGCTTTCCGCGCTCACCATTTAAAATCGAAGGCAGGCCGACGTAGCTCAGTTGGTAGAGCAGCCGATTCGTAATCGGCAGGTCAGCGGTTCAAGTCCGCTCGTCGGCTCCATTCTTTCAAGCACTTGCGATCAGTTCACCGCGACCTGCTGCACAACTGCTGCACGAGCTATTCTTGCCTCCAACTGATTCATGGCGTCGGTCACAACTTGGGGCACCGTTTTGATGTAGCTTCTCTGCGTCGTGCTGACATCTTCGTGCCGCAGAATCGCTTGGATCACTTTGTCCGGCACTCCGAGTTCATGGAGGTTCGTTGCTAGACCGCGACGATATGCGTGCCAGCCCTTCCACTCCAGCCCATTTGCCTTGAAAACGGGTTTGATCACGCGGTCAGCGAGGTTGTCCAAATCCAACGCCCCGCCAATCGTGTTCGGGAACATCCAGCCAGAAGCGTTCTCTGGTTTGATCGCGTCAAGCAAGAGCCTCAGAGGCTTGATGATCGGAACGACGCCGGGGTCTTCATCATCCTCGTGGGTTTTGGTCTCATCTTTTAGGTGAGTCCTCCACACCGAGCGCCGGATATTGAGAATATCCCCGTCGTCATCTTCCCACCACTGCCCTCGAATCTCGCCTTGACGCAAACCAGCGAATGCCGCCACTCCGATAGCCGCCCGGACGACATTCTGAGCAATTTCGGGAGTGTACGCGCCATCCTCGGTGGGGATGACGATGGGCTTCGTGCCGGAGAAAAGCTCAAGGTGCTTTTCCACCTCCTCAAGAGTGTAGGCAAGGCGCTTCCGCCCGTGCTTTTTACCCTTGGGGATCGTGACTCCAGTCATCGGGTTCACGCCGTCATAGATGCCTTTGCGTCTGGCAAACGTGAACATTGCAGACAGCGTCACCTTGATGTGTTTGTAGGTTCCGTGCGCCAAGTCGCCAGTGAGCGATTTGTTCGCGGCTTCGATCTCCCACATAAGGTTTTCACCGTCCACCGTTCTGAAGTCCCTGACCCGACCCTTAACGCGATCTTTGATGTGACACCGCCAAGAATCCTTGTAGCCTTTGACCGTGCTCATAGCCAGCCTCTTCTCAATCGCGGGGAAATAAACGTTCTCCACGAAATCAACGATGCTGACCCCGACTTCTGCTGTGAAGCCGATCCGATTGAGCCTGTCCATCAACTCGTTCTTTAACGGAATGACCTCGCTCTTCTTGGGGTATTCCGTCAGACTGGCTAACCGATGGGCAACCGGGTTCTTCTTCCCATGCTCGCGATACCTTACGTACCACGCACCGTGGGACTTAAACAGACTTCCTTGCTGGGTTCTCATCACATGGTTCCTCCTTTTTGTGAGGACCCAGCCTTGCGTTGTTGTGTGTTGTTGCCAGCGCGACGTTCAAGCCAACTGTTCAGTTCAGGAGAACCCCAGCGATACCGCCGATGCTTCCCAAGCCTGAACACCGGGATCGGATCATGAGTACGACACGGCTTGCTCTGATCGACTACCCAGCTTTCCTTGACTTTCAACCGCTCTGCTAGCTCAGCAGAGGTTAACACCTCAAAATCGAAATCACTAGACCCCATACACCATTTACCGATTCACACCTTTCATTACTGAAATACGGCACTGCGGCGAAAACGGGCGAAAGTCGGGCGGTTTCGGGGGAGTCCTGTCTTTTGCGATCCCAAAGGGGGGACGATTCGCCTGCTTGACTTTTTCGCTGTGTCGGATTCGTCTCGACTGCGCTCGCGGCATCCCATGCGCTCTATGAGAGAACGTAGGCGCGAAGGTAGCACCACGTTTTTCGGGTGCCAATCCCAAGCGGGTGGGCGGCGATAGGCCCTGTTTCGAGAGCTTCAGCAGGTGCTTGCTGGAAAGCGGACAGGGACCGCTCTTGTTGCAAATAATATCTCGAAATTGCTTTCGGCTTCATCGAGCATTCTTGTCTGCTTCCGTGCTACTGTGTGTTTTCATGGCGTCTAAACAAATTGACCTGTCGAATCCGGCGAAGATCGGAGCAGAGCTTTTAAAAGACCCAAAGGGAGATTTTGCACTCGATGTCTGGGAGACCTATTGCTCGAAGCCCTTCGCACACTTGGGTCCTCTGTATCCATTGCCAGTGCTGTCGTGGCGCACAGACCCATCAGACCCTCAGTCTGCTCCTCTCGACTCACAGCAGGCGGTAGACCAAGCGTTCACTTGGGTAACACAGGCGCTTATGCTCCTGAAGTCTGATCAGCCCGCAGGAGCCATAGAGCCAGTCCAGCGGGCCCTCAAGATACTCGCTCGCGGCTCCTCGTTCAGTCAGCCCAAACGGGGGCAACCTGCCACGATGCGCCCTTTCGCGGTTCGGGCATGGGCTATCCGCAAGTTCAACCCGCCTTCGAAGCAGACGGGCTGGGCTAATCTGGCAGACCTCCTTTTTCGCGAAAACGGCAAGTGTCCACGATGCCGCCGCACTAGACACCAGTACAACAGCGCGTGTGCAAATGCTTTATCCACCGCCGTCCGAAATTTGCGTTCTGCAATGGTGCGTGACGGGATTCCTGTTTAAGAGCAATCAGAGATAGCCGCAATCTCTATTTACCCCACAAAAATCGAAGCATTTCTGTTGCCCAAATAGAAATCCCCAGATTTCTGTTTATCTCTTGGCTCAATCCAATGGTCTGAGAGGAAAAACAGATGATGGAACAATCCCAGCAACAGTCGGAGGCGTTGGAATCCAACGCTTCGGAGTCTCAGCCCCTAGTCCCCGATAACTCCATTGATGGAGAGTACGTCGAGACTGCCGCGTCACAGGAACGGAAAGTCGAACCCATCTCCGGCGCCGTTCTCAGCAGCCCCGGCACGACGATGCAACAACTGCACGAGATGGCGAAGCACGAGTTGAATGTGCTCGATGCTCTGAACAACGACGGGCGGCAAATAATAAAGACGCGCCTCATGGCGATTTGGGAAGAGATGTCCGTGCGCTTCGAGCGAGGCGAGTCCATCAACGGCATTTCGGGCACAGGCGGCAAGGGCATGGGCAAGTACCTTCGCAGCATCGGTATCGACCCTGCGAAGCGCCGTAGCTGGAAGTTTGAAATCCGCCAGCAGGAAGCTCTGCGGCTGGCGCAAGAGAACCCGCCGATCCGGGCGAAGCGCACCTCCAAGAAGGAAATCATCATCAACGGCGAAACCGAAGCCGATCTGATTGCGAAGGCTGGCGTCAGAATGGCGCAACTGTTGGCTGGCGACAACATGACGCCCCCGCAGGAGCGCGTCAACAAGGCTGGGGCGATGGCAAAAGACATCCTCGAAGCCGTCGTGGACGGACAGTACGCACGGCTGGAGCCTTTGCCTCTGCCCACGGAAACCCTCGCACCGGAAGCCGCGTCATTCGAAGACTGGCAGAAGCACCAGTTTCCCACGCCTGAGTACAAGCTGAAGTCCTTCGCCGATGCGTCGGAAAACTTTAGCCGTGGCTACACGCACTCCTTTCAAAAAAGTGGGTTCAAGAAAATCATTGACGTGCTGCGGGACAAACCAGATCAAGTGCGCTCGAACGCGCAAGACTTCGCGCAATTGGCAATGGTGCTGCGCGGCGTGGCGGAAAACGCAAACTTGCTCGCCGCAGCGATTTCCAAGGCTCTGACGCCTTCGCCCGGACCTCTCCCTACAACAGAGCCAGAGGAACAGCCAGCAGAGCAGAATACCGATCAAACCGATTTCGATCTGGACACTCTCTTGAATGAAGAGCATGAACCCCAGACATCTGAGTTCGAGTCGCCGACGCCGGCCGCGAAGCCCGACGCAGAAGTCGTCTCAACGACGAAGGTCGGCGACAAGTCGGAACCAACGCGCCACGGCTTTTATTCGGAGTTTGTCAAGGATGAGAACCCGTATGCGGTGCGCGACCTGAACAATCCGAACCTCGGCATCCTGCACAAGCTCAAGAGCAAGGCGGAAGCCGACAAGTACATGAACGACCGCGAACGCGAAGCGGCGGCTTGCGAAGAGCAGAGTACGGCGAGGACGGCTGAAAAAGCTGACGGTGTTTCCAACACATATTGCGACGATAGCTCAATGGTAGAGCGCCCAGTCCAACTGGGAAATGGTGGTTCGACCCCAACCTCGTCGCTCCATTTTGTTCGAATCGAAAAGGCTCTGGCGACCGAGCTTGTCATTAAGCATCACTATCTGCACCGCAAGCCCCTCGTCTCATGGGCATTCGGCATCATCCGCGACAGCCAACTCGTGGGTGTCTGCACGTTCGGCAAACCCATGTGGTCCGTGCAAGTCGGCGTAACTGGTGGTGCCCTTTCGGATGTAAGGAAGAACAAGGGACGTTGGCGAGATGTTTTCGAACTCAACCGTCTGTGGATCGCCGACGACGTGACCGATCATTGCATCGAGTCCAAGTTCGTTGCATGGTGCCTGCGTGAACTCAAGAAGGAAAATCCCAACCTAATCCTCATCTCTTATGCGGACGGCTCTGTCACCAACTCTGTCACGCAGAAGAACCACGTGGGCGTGGTCTACCAAGCGGGCGGCTGGATTTACACGGGCTTGAGTTCGCCGTGGGTGGACATCACCATC
>CAVRCN010000005.1:0-404502 GCA_963719575.1 uncultured Acidobacteriaceae bacterium | reverse complement strand
TCGGCAGGTCAGCGGTTCAAGTCCGCTCGTCGGCTCCATTTCTAACCCCGATTTCTCACTCAGTTTATCGGCCGGCCACTCGGGCGAGCTCGCGGCGGTGAAGTTTTTGCACGGCAAGATCCGCTGCAAGATGGTCGTGCTGCGCAGCGATGCTGAATGGCTTTCAATATTTTCTCCTTTCCTTGAAACCTGTCTTGAGTGCAAGAAACACATTCTGTGCCTGAGCATGTTTGGTTCTTCAAACTGCAAGGCGATGCACACCTTGCCTTGCTGCGAACTGGCAGCGATTCCCGTAAGTTGCTTAAAATACGTGATTTATTGGGAGTTCCTTGGGCGGTCGAGATGGAACAACAGATGCTTATTGTGACAATGTTAGTAAAGCAGATTAATACAATGGACTTTGTCGCGTAAGTAGCCGGACTACGAAAATCTCGCAACCAGGGAGTCCATGCGCGCGCCCTGTCCGGGACAGCTACCCGGAGGGGAAGGGGTTTGACTCGGTCCCTCTGACCTCGGATGTTCCAGGGGTTTCCGCGATCTAGCACCCTCTTGATTGAGAGGCATAAGGCATGCTTTTGCAATTAATACAAGTAATTCAATTAGCATAGTAGTGTATATTGATGGATTGAAAGAGCACGCGGTTCCCCGGAACCGCGGCCAAAAATTGACGATTGCCCCTACGGCATTCCTTCGATTGCGAAGGGTTTCTGCGGCGCTGCTGTGATTTGTTATTCGACCAAAACTACAAAAGGAGAGGATTTGGATCTTATGAAATCGAGCAGACACTTGCTTATCACGGCCCTGACGCTGGCGGCATTTTCAGCCGGCGCCTGGGGACAAACCTCCGACTCCAACACACCACCGAAGAAGAAGGACAACCCCGCAGCAACGCAGCCAGCCCAGCCGGCAGTGACCGCGGCTGACATTCAGGAGTTGAAGGACGCCCTGGCCGCGCAGGAGCAGCAGATCCGGGAATTGCGGGAGGAACTGCATCGCAAGGATCAGGCGGCGCAGCAAGCACAAACGGCGGCAGCCGACGCCTCCGGGAAGGCCGATGCCGCTCAGGCGCAGGTCACGCAGCAGCAACAGGCAGTCAGTCAGGCCGTGACCGACGTGAAGAGCGAGGTCGCCGACCTGAAGGCGGTGAACAAAACCGCGTCAAGCAAGGCGACGTTGAAAGACGCGGTCTGGGCAGTGCAGGAGTCACCGCAAACGTCGAACCCGGATGCACCACAGACGTATGACAAGCGGATGGAGGGCCCGCTCACCATACACTTCCGAGGCATCAACATTACACCGGGCGGATATGCGGCGGCCGAATTTGTGCGGCGGTCGAGAGCGCTCGGGGCGGACGTGTCCACGCCCTTTAATTCTGTGACGATGCCGGGCGCTTCCCAGAGCCAGATTCCGGAGTTCTTCGGCTCAGCCCGCCAGTCCAAGATCACCAACTTTGTCGATGGCCGCATCAAGAATGTGGATCTTTCCAGTTACGTCTCGGCCGACTTCCTCTCGGCCGGCGTCACTTCCACTTCGACCTCGACGAATAGTTACACTCTCCGTCTCCGGCAGGCGTGGGGGCAGGTCAAGTTTGACAATGGCTGGAGCTTCCTGGGTGGCCAAGCATGGACCCTGGTGACGGAGAACGGGAGTGGAATTTCCCCGGACGACGACCTCGGCAAAACCAACGACGCCCGTCCCAAGACCATCGACTCGTCTTACAACGTCGGCTTTGTGTACGCGCGCCAGTATGGACTCCGCGTAACCAAGAAGTTCGGCGACAAGGTTGCGGTCGCGGTTTCGGTCGAGAATCCGCAGGCCACGCTGACCACGCACAACAACGTTTCCAATTTCCTGCTGGGCGAAGCTGGGGCCAGCAACAGCTATAACACCACCGCCAATTATTCCTTCAATCCCGCTCCCGATCTCATCGCCAAGGTGGCGTTCGATCCAGGGTTCGGCCACTATGAAATATTCGGACTTGCCGATCGCTTTACCGATCGCGTATTTCCCTGCGTGGAGAACTATGCGAGCACGGCCTGCGGCGGCCTGACCGCGCCCAGCGCTCTGCTGGCTTATAACGCTTCCCGGGAAGGTGGCGGCGTCGGCGCAAGCGCACGCTGGAGATTTGCCAAACACATCGTTTTTGGATTGAAAGGTTTCGGCGGCAGCGGAATCGGGCGCTATGCCCCCGGCGGCCTCTCGGACGCCTCGATCAACGCCGACGGCACCATTCACCTGGTCAAGAACTTGATTGGACTGAGCACTCTCGAGTTGCGCCTCAAAAAACTTGATATCTACGGTTACGGCGGAGCCGAGTACGCGGCCCGCACCTATGACTACGATTCCACAGTGCTTAGCGGAGCAACCACGCCGGTTGGCGACGTTGGCTACGGCGCCCCGGGGTTCAGCAATGTCGGATGCTACACCGAGACGCCGCCCGGCACTGGCGGGTTCAGCCCGGGGAGCTTGAGTCATTGCACTGCCGATACGCGTGCTTTGATCGAAGGAACCGCGGGATTCTGGTATCGCTTCTACAGCGGGCCGAGGGGTAGGTTCCAGTTCGGCACGCAGTACTCCTATGTCACCCGCAATACCTGGTCGGGTGTGGGGGGAGAACCCCACGGAATCGACAACATGATATTCACGTCGTTCCGTTATTACTTGCCCTAGATTTGAAACTTTCTGAGGGGCGCCTTCCCTTCAGAATCGCCGCCGGCCCGGCTTTGGCTACTCTCCTTTTCCGGGCCGGTGGCGTTCACTTTTTGCGCGGACATTCTTTCTATCGCGGTGAGTAGGCGTTTTTGCAGATTGGCGCTCTGGATGGCTTAAAGAAAAAGCCGCATCGTCTGGATGCGGCTTTTTCTTTTCTTGCCGAGCAAGCTGGCTACGGGAGGTAGTAACGGAATGAGGTGAAGATCATGAAGTCCAGTCCGTGGGGCGAATTGCTGACGCCCGCCGGAGCTGTTCCTGACCATGCGTTGCGGCTTACGTAGGAGAACTGCGGTCCCCACTGGACGCGGCCGTGGTTGAACTTGTCTCTGGTTCCATCGTAAGGCTTGAACCACAAACCGAAGGTGCCTTCGAGAATGGAGCGGGTGTCCGCTGTGCAGCTGGAGAGGCTGCCGGGCAGGAATCCGCCTCCGTTTGCTGGACCGGTCTCGGTGTAGCACCCAGCGTTGCTGAAGAACGGCGATCCGTAACCCACATATTTGAGCGTAATGGGATCCAGAGTCGCAGCTCGGCCGGCATACTCGGCGCCGCCGTTCAGGTAAATGTCCAGCTTCGGACCATGCCATTCCAGGGTGCTCAGACCCTGGAGGCTCTTGACCAGATACAGCGATCCGTCGGCCTTAACCGATGCATCGGGAAGACCGCTGGTGCCGTAGCGGCCTTCTCCGCTGCCGCCGAAGGCGTGCAAGCCGAAGTCGAGGTGCTTGCCAGCAAACGACCAGCGGGCGTTGGCTCCGAAGCCTCCGCCTTCTTTCGAGGAGTTGTACGCTCCTGTTGCATTGGGCCCCGGGGTGGTCGAACTTCCGCACAAGCTCGCCGCCGCGATGTCTTCGCAGGGAAACACTCGATCGCGGAAGCGGCTCAAGACACCGAAGACTTCGTAGTGTCCAAAGCCCGGTTCGAACGCCAGCTTGGCTACGATATCGGGCGATGGGTTGAAGGAATAGCTGGCTGCCGGGCTGCAAGTGGTAACGCCGCTGCCGTTCGTCGTGCAAGTGGTGACAGCGCCATTGTAAAGGCCGCCGCCCGAGCCCGCGGAGCCTACCAGGAAATTCGCGGCGTTGTTGTGGCTGGAAATCGTGGCCTGCGAGTTTTCCATCGAGAGTCCAAACCACGCCTTGTTGTCGAAGTTCTTCACCAACCGAAGCCCGTACTGCCGCGCCCAGCTGAACCCAACGTGGTACTGTGGGTCAATGGTCATGGGCAAAGCTTCCGTGCGGTTGTCCAGCCCGTGTTTCGTTTCCGTTAGCAGGCTCCACATCTGGCCCCCGGTTACGCTCCAGCCGTTGTCGAATGCTACCTGACCCCAGGCCTGTCGTTGCCGCATGGTGTAGCTGTTGCTTTCGTTGTTATTCGAGGTGGTGCCGGCGGAAAGGAAGTCCGCTTCCACGTAGCCGGACAGTTTAGCGCTTGCCAGTTTGCCCTCTGCCAGCATTGAAACGCGCGACTGGCGGCCCGTTCCGAAGAACTCTGACACGTTGCTTTGCGATGCGCCGGGCATGGTGATTGAATTAAAAGGCGTGTTGATGTCGGAACCGAGCGCCCTCGATCGGCGCACAAATTCAGCCGCCAGAAATCCGCCCGGAGTGATGGTAATCCCCTTGTAGCGCAGCGCCATCGGGGTCTCCGAGGTCGCATTCACGCTCTTCTGTGTCTCTTGCAGGCTGAGCGCCGTGTTGGTGATGTTGGTCTTAAGATCCGCGACATCGCTCTTCACCGCTACAACCGCCTGCTGCTCTTGCGCTGCCTGCGCCTGGGCCGCGTCGGCCTTGCCGGAGGCGTCGGCGGCAGCGGCCGTAGCCTGCTGCACTGCCTGATCCTTGCCATGCAACTCCTCCCGCAGCTCCCGGATCTGTTGCTCCTGCCGCGCCAGGGCGGCTTGTTGCGCCGCAATGGCGTCTCTCAATGCCTGCACATCTGCCGCGGTCACGGCGGCAGCCTTGGTTTTCTTGGGTTTGGACGTTGCGTCGGTTTGCGCCACCAGCGACGTTGCCAGAAACAGAATCACGCATGACATCCACGCGAATTTCATCAGACTCTCCTTAATTTGTCGACTCGACTTGCATTGCCTAATGCAGTTGCAGGACCCCGCTAGAGTTTTTACTGTCTTTCGTTTTTCCTGCTGCTTATTTGAGGACATCTTTCAAGTTCGGTATGGCGCTCAATGCAAGTGAACACAATTCCGCGCCACGCCGGGTCGATACCCCGCTGAAATAGATGTTCTGGTTCTATCGGCGCCGTGTTACAGGACGGTTACAAACGGGTGAATTTCTGATGAATGGCCGTAGGAGGATGAATGGTAAGGATGGAAGAGGCCGACATCGCCGGATGTTGCAGAGGGTGAACAGGACTCGACCTCTTACTTCGCCGAGGTTCGGGGCACGCTCGAACCAATGTTCAGAGTTCCCTTCGATTGTTCTCTGAACTGTTGCCCGGTCCCCACGAAAAATTCTTCATATTTCGTTTTGCCCCGGGCCCCAGACTCTTCACCGTTGATTTTTCCCCAGATGAAGCTGCCTCCAGGCTGACGAGCATCGGGCAACATGCGGAGACCCCCGGTGGAATAGTAGTAATAGCGATCTTTAGCCCAGCCGTATTGCTCGGGTGAGGACGTTTTCAACAAGCCGGATGGAGGAACCTGAAAGATAGATTCTCCGTTCTCGACGGGCAACGGCAGCGCACCGTTAACTTCAAATTCGACTCGCACCCAGCCCACGTAGCCGTCCGGAATGAGAAAGCGCGACGAGCGGCCAGTGGAGTTCCGGGCGCCAACGGTGAGCCACGCTGCCAGGCCGGCGGACAGAGCGATTGTGCAGATGCCAACGACTATTCGTGAGGATCGTTTCGCGGCGCCCGGGAAAAACCACGTCGAGGCGCTGCCATCGGTCTTCTGCCGGAAGCTCACGACTGCGGAGTAGGCGGTGGCGAACAGCAACGCGGCGGTTGCGATGTATGGCAGTATCATCCCAGTTCAGGAACAGCGATGCCGAGTGCGCGACGATCCTGCCAATCGATCTTCTCCACCGTCGCCTCAAGCATTCTTTGGTCTGTCAAGAATGTGCGGTGAAGAAAGAGCTCGGACCTTTGCCGTTGGAACCTGGCCTCTACCGCATGCGCAATCGCCGGACCATAAAAACACCAGATTGCGAGCGAAGCCAGAAGCGCGAGCCTCGCAGCGGCATGGGGCTTGAAAAGGCTCAGGTAAGCGGCAACGACCAGACCCACAGAGCCCAGCAGGGAAACGAATTCGAGCGGGTCCGAAGGCGCGCCCAATGCAGTCAACATCAGCAAAGTATAAACGTGGAATCCAGTGACCGCGCCGGCGATGAGATATAAGAAAAAAGGGAACATATCGAAACCGTAGGCCGCCAAGCATGGAGTTTACCTCGGCAGCGCCAACGGCCGCAGGGAATCGCGCCGATTGTCAGACCCGGGCTTTTCCTAAATGCCGGTCGTCTGATACTGCAGAACTGCCAGGGCAAGGCGGTAGTCATATCCTGCCTGCGCGTCGCTGATTTGCGCCTGCGTCTGCTGCAGCTGGGCCTGACTTAATTCGACAATCGAACCCAGACCCAACTTGTACCTTGCCTGCGCCAGATTCAACGCGAGATTGGCTTGCTCCAGCAGTTGCTGAGTGACTGCCAGCCGATCGTAAGCTGTCGTTGCGTTGAGCCAGCTTGTCCGCACATCGCGCGAGATCTGGTCGCGGAGATCGCGCAGGCGCTCCTGCGTGGCCTGCGCCCTGAGCGCGGCTTCGCGCCCTCTGGCACTGAAAAGAAAGCCGTTGAAGATCGGGATTTCGACGTTCACCCCCACGGCCCAATAGGTGCTCGACAGGATCGGATTTCGGACCGGCGTGTCCCCTGCGGCGCCCAGCGCGCGAATATCCGGGAGCAGCAAGTCCCGCTCCGCTGTCTGGAATTTCTTCGCAGACTCAGACTGGAATTGAAGCGCCAGGATTTCCGGCCGCACCCCCAATGCCGTGGAAATCAGATCGTCCACATTGCTTTGGGGAGCGGTGATCGCGCTTGTATCCTCTGCCAGCCGGAAGTTCTGCAGGCCCGAAAAACCAAGCACCGCGGAAAGCGAAGCCAGCGCAGCGTTCTCGTTGTTTTGCGCGTCCAGAAGCAGCAGTTTAGCTTGCGCCAGGTTGACATTCGCAAAGCTGAAATCGAGTTCCGACTTCAGCTTGTTTTTGAAAAGAGCGCCCACCTGGTCCGCAACGGTCTGTCGATCGCCCACCGTCTGTCGAGCCACGGTGAGAATTGCCTGGGTCTGCAGAGCGTTGTAGAAAGCCTGATCGACAGCCAGAAGGATTTGCTCTTTGGTGGCGAGCGCATTTTGGTTTTCGGCTTTCGCCGCCAGATTGGCGCTGGAAATCAGGTTTGTTGTGCGTCCAAAATCAGTGAGCAACTGGTATATCGTGGCCCCGGCGGCAGCGCGCTGATAGATGGCGGAATTGCTGAGCGAGCCTGCCGTGATCCGCGAACCAGGATCGGAGTCCACCGCGGTAAGGTCTGCCCTTATGGTCGGCCATAGACTCGACCGCGCTTCGCGGGTGACCTGCTGCGACGCAAGGGCGGTCAGCCGGGCAACAGAGATTACGGGATTATTCTTCAGGGCCAGCGCCTGTGCGTCTTTCAGAGACAACACTGTTGGCTTCCCGGGATCGCCTTGCGGCGCGGCGCTCGCGATCTGTGCCCTGGAAGTAGCGGACGCGGTTACTTGTTGCGGCATTGGAGCTGACGGCAACATCGATGGTGTTGCCGAGCCGCTCCCTCCCTGCGCCAGGCTGCACGCCGGCATTAGCAATGCGAGACAGATTCGCAATAGGTGTTTCATTCCGCGGTCTCCGGTGTCGAGTTCACCGCGGCCTTCGAGCCGCGCTTGCCGTATACGAGCAAGTAAGCCGCGGGCACGATAAAAATGGTTAGAAGAACCGAGGATGTGAGGCCGCCGATGATGGCGCGGGCCATCGGCGTGTATTGCTCCGCTCCCGTCCCCAGCTTCAGCGCCAGGGGAATCATGCCGAGAATGGTGGCCAGCGAGGTCATCAAGATAGGGCGCAGCCGCACACGGCATGCGGTAATCACCGCATCCGCCGGCGACAATCCTTGCCGCTCCAGATTATGAGCGAAATCAACGATCAGAATGCTGTTGGATCCGGCGACACCCACCAGCATCAGCACTCCCATCAATGACATTACGTTCAACGTGTCATGGGTGAGCGGCAGGGCGATCAACACGCCCACAAAGCCCATCGGTATCGCCAGCATGATCAGGAGCGGATCGATGAACGACTTGAATTGAGCGGTCAAAATCAGGAAGAGCAGGACAAACGAAATCAGCAAGCCGAACGCAAAGCTTTTGAACGAGGCCTCCATGCCTTGCACCATTCCGCGCAGATTCACGCGGACGTTGCCCGGAATGTTGGCCTTGGAGAGAATGTCGCGAACAGCGCCGGTAACGCGCCCCAGATCTTCGCCGCTGGGCGTAACGTAGATATCGATCGCACGCTGAATCTGGTAGTGGTCCACTTCGGTCGGCGTCAGGATTTGCTTCACGTTCACAACATTCTTCAGGACCGTAATCGGCCTGCCCTGTCCGCCACAGGCCCACGAAGAGCGGGTGATTCCGGGCCGCGGGGGGCCGGTGGGGCCGCAACTCATTTCCGCTCCGCTGGAAGGGTCTCGCAAGGGAATCTGCCCCAGGTCGAGCAGGTTGTGAATCGCGGCGTCTCCGTGTTCGAAGAACTGCACCGTGAGGTAGTAGTCATTCCCGCTCTTGCGATCGACCCAATAATTGGGAGCGATCATGTAGTCGGAATTGAGCGCGGTAATCACATTGTCCACTACATTCTTCTGCGTCAGGCCCAACTCGCCGGCATGTACGCGGTCTACATCGAGCCGGAGGGCTGGGTAGTTCATGTCTTGCGGAATGTAGACCTGGCCGACCCCATGCACCTCCCGAAAACGAGTGGCCAGATTCTGCGCGATGTCATAAATCTGGTTCAGATCGGGGCTGCTCACCTGCACGTCAATCGGCGCCGGCATCCCCATGTTCAGAATGGCATCCACCATCGAGCCACTGGAAAAGAATGTCCGGATTTCTGGAAACTGGCTTGCCATCGCCTTCTGCACACGGTCCATATACTCGAAACTGCTGAGGTGATGGGAGTCGTTTAACGCAACCTGCACGGTGGCTGTATATGGCCCGGAGTTGGCGGTATAGAGCGAAGAGAAATCCGGGACAACCCCGATATTGGACACAATTCGCCTGAGATCTTTCGCTTCTACCGTGTGCCGGATCAGGTCTTCCACCTTTGCGACATATTGATCGGTCATTTCGATGCGCGTACCGGTGGGCACTTTGAGGTTGATGGTGAACTGGCCGGCGTCCGTCTTTGGAAAAAATGCTAAACCCAGCAGCGGATAAATCGCCAGGCTTACCAGGAACACCGCACTCAGCAGCGCCACCGTAAGCGCGGGCCGCCGCAGCGCCCGTCGCACCCAGTGCTCGTAAAAGTCAAGCACCTTGTTGAACGTCCGGTTGAAGCGGGCGTTGAACCGCTCCAGCCAGGAATGATCCGCCGCCGTGGTGGGTTCAACCTCGTACTCATCTTCCTTCTCCGGTTTCGGGATGTGAGCCACAGCTTTCAGGAAACGGGAGCAGAACAAAGGAATCACGGTCATTGCCACGAGGAACGAACCCAGCAAGGACAAACAAAACGCCAGCGCCAAAGCCGAGAACAGAAACTTGGCAACGCCATAGAGAAAGACAACGGGGAAGAAAACGACCACATTGACAAGCGTTGCAGCCAGCACAGCCAGAGCTACTTCCGACCCGCCGACCTCCGCGGCGGTCATCGGCTCGGCTCCCATTTCCAGATGGCGGTAGATATTCTCGAGCGAGATCACGGAATTGTCGATCACGCGCGAGAATGCCAGCGCCATTCCACCCAGAATCATCGTGTTCACCGTCGCTCCCCACAGCGCCAGCACCACAAAGGCGGCCAGTGCGGACAACGGAATGGAGAGCAACACCGCCGACGTGGCGCGGAAGCTTCCCAGAAAAATCAGGATCATCACGCTGGTAAGAATCAACCCCAGAAAGCCCTCGTGCAGAACGGTGCGGATTGCCTCCTTCACGTATACGGACTGGTCGAAGACAATGCTCGTAGTCATCTGCTTGGGGATGTCGTAGAGGTGCCGGATGACTTGGCGGACGCCATCCACCACCGCGATCGTGTTGGTATCGCCCCCCTGCTTCATGATGGGAATGTAGGCAGATCTCTGGCCATCAATGCGGACGATGTTCGATTGAATCCCGTGTGCATCCTCCGCCTTTCCGACGTTGTTTACCGTGACCCAGGAGTTTCCTTTGACTTTCAAGGGGATCTTGCCCAGTTCGTCCATGTTGTCAACCAGGCTGTTGGAGTAAACAAAATAGTCGTACGGCCCCATCTTCACGTCGCCCGCGGGCAGGATCAGGTTTGCGTCATTCACCGCGCCCACCACGTCCATCAGGCTCAATTGCCGCGAGAGCAATTTGTAGGGATCCACGTAGACCATGATTTGCCGGTAGGTTCCGCCGAACACGCCCGGGATCTCGGCGCCCGGCACCACCGCGATCTGGTTGCGAATCTGGAACTGCGCGTAGTCGTGGAGCTGAGTTTCATTCAGTCCCTCGCCCTTGACCGTAACCAGCGCCACCGGCAGGCTGGACGCATCGAACTTCAAAACCACCGGAGGCAGGGTTCCCGGCGGCAGACGCTTCAGGTCAGCCAGAGCCAGGTTCGATAACTCGGTTACGTCGGCGTCTGCACTGGTTCCCGGCTGGAAATAAACGCGGATAATACTCACGCCCAGCATCGACCGCGATTCCATATGGTCCACGCCGGAAGCCAGTGTGAAAAAACGCTCCAGGGGATCCGTAATGTCGGTTTCAATATCCTGGGGCGGCATGCCGGAGTAAAACGTGGCGACCACAACCTCGGGCAAGTTAATCGTTGGAAACAAATCAACCGGCATCCGCGCCAGACTGGTCACACCAATGATCAGCAGCACCAGGCAGATCACGATGACGAAATACGGATTGCGAATTGAAAATCCTGGCATAGAGTTGGTTCCGCTGCGTTCACAGCCCTGTTCCGGAATTCCTGATCTGCCGCGTTACTGTGCGCTCTGCTCCTGATACTGCATCACGGCAACCGTCTGGGGATGAACCTTTTCGCCGGCTTTCAAGCCGCTGCGATCGCTGACTACCACCTGCTCTCCTTCGTTCAGTCCAGAGACAATTTCCGCGTCGTTGGCGGTTTGCAATCCCAGTTGCACGTCCCGGTCTTCTAATTCTCCATCGCGGTTCACCACAAAGACGGTGGTCTTGTTGCCTGCGTGAATCAAAGCCTGGACGGGCGCGGTCAGAACATCCACTTTTCTGTCGAGCGCGATTTCCGCGTCGGCATAGAGACCCGGCACCAGCACTCGCTGTGGATTCGCCACATCCACCTCCGTGTGCATGGTGCGCGTGTCTTCCCGCACATCCACCGAGAAGCGCGCCACTTTGCCGGGAAAAGTCCGGTTGAGCGAGGGCACATGAACATCCACGTGGTCGCCGACATGGATGAAGCGGACATACGATTCCGGAACCGGAATTACCAAACGGAACAAATCATCCTGGGACAAGCGGACGATCGGCATGGCCTGCGTGCTCGAGCCCGTACCCGCCTGCACCAGCGTGCCCAGGTTGGCATAACGTTCGGTAATTACTCCCGCAAACGGGGCGGTAATTTTCGCGTAGTCGAATAGCGCTTGATCGTGAGCCAGTTTCGCTCGCGCAACCGAGAGCTGGCTCTGCGTGGCTTCCAGAGACGCTTTGCCGGCGTCCACTTGAGAAGCCGCTGCCAGGTCCTTGCCCTGCGCATCGTCTACTTCCTGCTGCGCCACGATGCCGGGCTGAGTTTCGGAAACACCTTTCAGACGCGTGTATTGCAGATGCAGAGCTTGATATTGCGCGTCATAACGCTTCAGTTCATTGTCCGCGCGGCTTACCTGATTGGTGGCATTCTTGATTTCCGCTTGATCCTCCTGCAACTGCTGCTGTAGCTCTGGAATCTCCAGGATGGCGATCACCTCACCCGCCTTCACGCGGGTTCCATAGTCGACATCCAGCTTCTTCACGTAGCCCGACTCCTTTGCGTAAACATCAATCTCCTGAAACGGCACCAACTCAGAAGACAGCGTGATTTGCCGGCCCAGCGACTTTCTGACCACCTTGGTCACGCCCACGGTTGCGCCCTCGCCCGCCGAGACGCTCTTATCGCCGGAGCAGGCGGCCAATTCAACCGCCATCACGACCACAAGAATAGCTAGCGAATAGGAAGCCAGCTTTTCTGGGTTGCTTCCTCGCGTTCGTATTCCGCCGGATCGATTGCTACGCTCGTTCATTGGATTACGTCCACCAGCTTTCTCTAGCATTCTCAACTCAGCCCAGTCGGATCAGCGCCACTCTACGGTTCGCAAATGTTGCGTCGCTAACGCACGCTTTTCATAATCTTGCCCAGCCCCGCCACAGAAAAGGCGCTTGACTTGCAATAGTCAATCACCCTCTTCTCTACCCGCTGCAATTCGGCCGCAGCGGTCGGAATCCTGGCCGCAATTCCGATAGGAACGGTTAACACTCCGTGGCGGTCGCCGTGCAATAGTTCTCCGGTGCGAACGTGCATCCCGCCCACTTTTACCGTGGCCCCAATATCAAAAATGTGCGCATAGGCGTGGGACACGGCGATACTTCCAGCGAATAGTTGGACGCCCATGGTTCGCACCGCCGGCAGCTCTCGGACTGCGCCGTTGGTCACGTATCCAATGCATCCCAACGCTTTTAAGATCGCCGCGTGCATGTCTCCTACAAAAGCGCCTCGACCAGGCGGTTCGTCCATGTCTTCCAACACCAGAATGCGCGGCGATGGAATCTCCAGAATGCTCTTCCAGAAATCGGCTCGGTCATGAAAGCTGCCTCCCACGATGGGCGGTTCCCCGCTTCTCAGGCGGGCTGTGGCTGCGTATCCCACCATGGGAGGCGCATCCTTGAATTTGCAGCGAATGCTCGAGTCGGCAAACCCTGTGTTCCGTAGCCGTGCGTCGAACGTCTCAATCGCATTCGAGATCATGCAGGTATCAAACTGGCGAAGAGCGTCGAGATCTGCTTCAGTCAGCAACGACCTGAGGGTCATTAGCATTTACCTTTCGGCAAACTGAAATTACTTGCACCATGGAAATACGCGTGCTCGCAGCTCTGATCTTACTCGAGTCCCGGCCCTTTCCGACCCCTGCTCCGACGCATCGCTGGCGTCGAAATGCCAGAATGGGCGAAGAATCGCGGCCAAATTAAGACCGCACAAATAGCGCAGGATTCCCTGCGAAACCATCTAAGCGAGAGATTCAGACGATGGAGGAGGTCGAGTGTATAGAGCTTGGGCGAAGATCCGATGAGGCGCCAGAGGTGCCACAGCGGCGATGCGCGGATAAGATGTAGTGGGTTGGAACACGGCCGAGCAGAGAGCCGGGGCGATCCAGTTCGCGGCTTTAACCAGCCGCTGCACCTGTTGCGTGGATGCGTGTCTTGCGACGGTTCGTATCGAGGAGGCCGAAGAAGCAGTCGGCGAACTATAGCGCATAGCCAAGCTCGCAGTCAGCGAACATATGGCAACCAGAACTACCACGGTGCACCAATGAAGCCGACGTTGCATCTCGAATTGCTCTGGCAAGAACATCTCAGTAGTAATTCTAAAGCCTAGCTGCTTTTTACCATAGGAAACTTCTTCGGCACAAGCAACGGCACGGACGTAACCCGGTGAGCACACTGGCATTTCTACTTAGATATCCGCAGCTTCGGCCCCGGTTGCACTGGTCCGCAACTATTTTGCGCCGCCGTTCCGGATCACTTTGCGATTGAGTATTTGGGGCGGGATATTTTGTGAAGAAACAGTTCTAGCCTCACTCGGCGCCGCGGCTAACGACCGTTCCGTGCGCGCTATTGGCCGATGGAACCATTCCTGTGAACACGGCCGCCTTGAAAGAAGCGATGACGGACCATACTGTGGCCGAGCAACAGGAAGATGGCTGCTAGAAAAAGCGCAAACAGGAACTTTCCAAGTCCGAACGAGGGCGGCTCCCGCCCCGCAGAGGGCGTCGTGTTCGAATCAGTTGTCATCTGGACTACCTCTTTGCCATGTCAGTCGCGGCGGTACATCGCCAATCCTATCATCGGTAACTTGCGGTGCTCTTCAAATTCGCTGGCGCCGGGACATCTTCCCTGCGCGCCCACTGGAGGGCAGGATTCTTCAGAACGGAAAGCGGACCGACTGGCTAGGAATGTAGCTGGCCAGGTGAAGGAACTCGTGTCGACTCGAACCCGCCGCGGAAGCCACACCACGACAACGATCAGAAGTTGAAACGACCACCGATGGTTGGAGCACAGTTATTGTTGTAGTTATAGGGGACGCCAGGGCCATGAGGAATGGCGATGGCCAGACCGCCGCTCACCCAGGAATACGCAATTCCAGCAAAACCGTCGAAACGCTTGGTGAAGTGATGATTCACATAGAGCGAGCCCTCGTTGAGAGTACCCGCGCAGGAACTGCGGAAGCCGGGGGGGCTTGCGGGCGAGCAGGTCTGCGGAACACGAAAGTCGTTCTGCCGCTGTTGATACCAGGCGAAAGTGAAATCGGTTTTGCTACGGTAGGTGTACTTCGCGCCCGTCCACCAGATCTGCACCAACTTTTCGGAATCAAGATTGTTGTCTTCGACTCCGCTCATGAAATAACCGCCCTGGTCCGAAGCGCCAACGCCCAATGGATTCTTCGGATTGTTCTGCCAGATGTATTCGTAGCCGGCGAAAAACTTGAACGGGTCCCACGCATACTTGGCAGCGACCATAACTGCGTTGTTGTCGGTCACGATGCCATAGACGGTGTTGTTCGTGTCGACTACGTTGCTCCCGGAGATAGGAGTCTGATCGATGCTGTCTGTAGTCGACTGATATAACCCCGCGGAACTCAGGCTCTGCGGCCCCAGCAAAGGGTTCAATACGCTGATTGCCTGATTGTAATGTTGGGCGACGAGGTCGGCGGAGAACTTGCCCGTGCCTCCGCCGAGGTCGAAGCCATAGGCGTTGTTATGCGCCGATTCCGGCGTACAGTTGGTGGCATTCCAGGGGTCTGACATGGCTGCTGCGGCTGAGTAGCAGCCGCCGTTACCATCGGCGAATTTATACATCGCGCCGAAATGGACTGGGCCATAGCCGAGGCGATACTTCAGGGCGGAGTCCCAACGGCTGTTCTCGGTGTCGCCGCCGCCGGCCATCGTGCCGTTATACCCGATGTAGGAAAAGGCATAGGCGCCGCTGGCCGGATCGTAAAGCAGCATCGCATCGGTGCCCAGAGAGCGCTGACGACCGAAGGTCAGCTCGCCGAAGTGCGTGGACGATATACCGCCGTAGTATTGGTCATTGAAGGGTTGGCCCGCGCGCGCGCCGTCAATGGCTATCGAATAGCTGCTCCTGGGAAGGCCGTTGTTGATGGTGTCGGTGGCTGATGCGTTAGCCAGCAGGCCGGACTGCGGATTGATGCCCGTGGAAGCGTTGAACACAACCGACCAGCCAGGCAGAAACTGTACCTTGCCCCTGATGCCGAAACCGGTCTGCGACAGGTTGTTCGGCGCGACCAGGAATCGATGTTGATAACCGTTTCGATTCACCAGAGATTCGCCTTCGTAGTTGTAGCCGTTTTCCGGTAAGCCGTGGCTGACGTAGCCGATGCCGACGTCGTACGCACCGTAGAGCGTGATGCCGTGCCAGGTCAGCGCGCAATCGGTGGTTGCGAACTCGTGGCCGCTCGCGCAGGCGTCGGGGGGCTTCAGCTGCATCTTGATGTCGACCGTGGCCTCCTGGCCAACCGCCAGGCTGATTCCCATGCGCATTTCATCGGCGAACCCTGGTTTTGCCGCGCGAATCTCGAAGTGCCCCGGACGCAGGGCGGACGCCTGATAGTGCCCCCCGCCGTCGGTTGCGATCGTGCGCGTTGCACCTGTGTCGACGTCCCTGATTGTCACCGCGACATCGCGAAGGGGTGCGCCCGCCTGGTCCGTCACCGCGCCGGAAAGACTCGCTCCCGTCTGGGCCCACGCCGGGAACGTAGAAAGACAGAAAATGATTGCGGCAAAAAACATACCAGCCTTGCGCAAGAGATCCTCCAATAGCAACGATTGGGCGCCGGGAACCGAAAAGTGTACATCACATACAGTTATGT
The DNA here is from genome assembly GCA_963719575.1 of uncultured Acidobacteriaceae bacterium. Lineage (GTDB taxonomy): Bacteria > Acidobacteriota > Terriglobia > Terriglobales > Acidobacteriaceae > Sulfotelmatobacter. The sequence continues at coordinate 388,466 of CAVRCN010000005.1, read as the reverse complement.
TGTCTAAGACTATACGGATATCAGCAGTGAACAGCGGACTTGCGGGATTCTGCTGGGAACCAAGCAGGTTGACCGTAACTTTGTGTTAACTGTAGGATTTTGTTCCGATGCCGAGAGACGCCCAATCCGAGCGCAAGAATGGCGAGTTGCTGAAGCTTCGTGACGCGGCGTTACAGCTCGGCATCAGTTTCCCGACTATCAAACAGTGGATTTACAAGAAGAAGATTCGCAGTGTACAAACCGCGGGGGGACATCACCGCATCCCCCAAAGTGAACTGGACCGGCTGCTGTTCAGGACGCGAGGCAGAACCGAGAAGGAACGCAAGCTGGTGATACGCCGCGTCAGCGGGCGGAATCAGTTGGTGGGACGAATTGATTCGGTTCGGATCAGCGGTCTGATGGCGGAAGTAAGAATCTCGATCGGCGACCAGCAAATCACGTCGATTATTACTGCCGGTTCTGCACGGGAAATGCAATTAAAGGCAGGGCAGACTGCCGCCGCCTTGATTAAGGCCACCGAAGTGATGATTCTGCGCGTCTGACCGTCACGGATCGTCCGGGGATATCGTCTGGCCCTTCGGAGACGAAGAGCGTAGGATACGCAGCAGCACAGAAGCGGGACCCCGCCCGGCTTGCAGGCTTGTTCGCTTTCTTAAACGCCTTCATTGGGGCGCATGTCGATTTCGTCTCAGATTCGTCAGCAACTCAGCAGCTGCGGGATAACTCTTGCCCGGGTCGTGAAAGCGATTCCGTCGCTACTTCTGTTCGTCTCGGGCGTTCTCTGGTGGAGTGGAGTTGCTCGGGCACAATCGGCAACGCAGACTCCGGCGCCGGCGACAACTTCCGCTACGGCGCCGAGTTCGTCGCCTGCGACGCAAACTCCCGCACCAACAAGCACCGCGGAACTGAACTCCCGTGACGAGCCCACCACTTTCAAGGTGAATGTCCGGCTGGTGCTGGTGCGTGTGGTGGCTCGCGACGCTAAGGGACACGCGGTCGGAAATCTACATAAAGAAGACTTCCAGCTGTTCGACAAAGGCAAGCCCCAGGTGATCAGCCATTTCTCCGAGGAGCGGCCCGGGGAGCAGGTGGCGCTGGCGAGCAAGAGCAGTGAGCCGATCGGCGGTGAACCTCCGGCGGAAGTTTCAACGACCGAAATTTCAACGACCAAGGGAAAGACGCCGGACGTGCCCGAGCGCTTCATCGCTTTCGTTTTTGACGATGTGCATTTGAAGTTCGGCGATCTGGCACAGGTGCGCGCGGCCGCCGACCGTCATCTGGCTACTCTGTTGCCCACCGACCGGGTCGCCATCTTCTCCACCTCCGGGCAGACCACGCAGGATTTCACCGATGACCGCGCGCAGTTGCACGCGACGTTGCTGCGTTTGCAGCCGCGCCCCGTGACCAGCAGCGGGGTGCAGGGATGTCCGGACGTTACCTATTACATGGGAGATCTGATTGAGAACAAGCAGGATCCCCAGGCTCTGATGGTGGCCACGCAGGACGCACTATATTGCGCTTTTGGAGGAGATCAAAGGTTTATCCAGCAAGCTCAGCAGATGGCGAAGTCTGCGGCGAGCCAGGCGTTGGTGGAGGGGGATGCCGAGAGCCGCCTCGCGCTTGGTGTCTTGAAAGACGTTGTTCGCAGAACCGCCGTCATGCCGGGGCAGCGGAACGTCGTCCTGGTGTCTCCGGGGTTCCTCACGCCCCAACTGGAAACGGATTACACGGAAGTCGTCGATCGCGCCGTGCGGTCTCAAGTAATTATCAACGCGCTCGACGCACGCGGGCTGTACACGCTTCTTCCGGGCGGTGACGCTTCCAGTCCCGGCTCTGCAAGCGGTGGTGCTGCCGCAGTGGGACTCAAACTTCAGTACCAGACCGCGGACGCTTCAGCCAATTCAGATGTCATGGCAACACTGGCGGACGGAACTGGCGGGACGTTTTTCCAAAACAGCAACGATCTGGATGAGGGCCTGCGACGAGTCAGCACCGCTCCGGAATATTATTACGTGCTGGGCTTCACGCCACAGAACCTGAAACTCGATGGCAACTTTCATGGCCTGAAGGTCACAGTGAAGAGTCCGGAAAAGCTGACCATCCAGGCGCGACGGGGCTATTTCGCTCCGAAACATGTGACGGACGCCACGCAGGAAGCCAAGGAAGAGATCGACGACGCGCTGTTTTCCCAGGAGGAATTGCACGATCTCCCGGTGGGGCTGCACACGCAGTTCTTCAAGTCCAGCGAGGCCGATGCCAAGCTCACCGTGCTGGCGCACGTCGACGTAAAGCAGTTGCGCTTTCGAAAGGCGGAAGGCCGAAACTGGAACGATCTGACCGTGGTTTCGGCGCTATTCGATCGGAATGGCGTTTTTCTGCAGGGTAGCGAGAAGACGCTGCAAATGCGTCTGAAAGATGAAACGCTGCAAAACAAGCTGGGCTCGGGAATCACGATGCGGGCCAGTTTTGATGTGAAACCGGGCAGCTACCTGGTGCGTCTGGTGGTGCGCGACACCGAAGGGCGGCTGATGTCGGCTGAAAATGGCGCGGTCGAGATTCCGTAAAGAGATTCCGTAGAGATTCCGTAAGAAGTGAAGCTGAGTCCCGCAAAGCGATATCCCGAAAGCCTGTGGAGGTGAGTATGCGAATTCGACGGCTGGTTCTTATGGTCGCAGTGATCTGTTTGGCCAGCGGGTGGATGATGTGGCAGCAGACCGCACCCGTTTCCGCGGCGCCCGCGCCACAGCAGGCAGCGAGCGATTCCAGCGCAATCCACGTAGAGACTCGATTGGTGCTGGTGGACACGGTTGTCACTGATAAGAAAGGTAACTACATTCGCGACCTGACCGCCAAAGACTTCAAAGTGTGGGAAAACAACAAAGAGCAGGCCATCACCACGTTTTCGTTCGAGGAGGATTCCGCCTCGCCGGCGAAAAACCAGAAGCGTTACATGGTGCTGTTTTTCGACAATTCCACCATGGATATGGGCGACCAGGTGCGAGCGCGGCAAGCGGCCGCGCAATTCATTGACGCCAACGCCGGTCCCAACCGCCTGATGGCCGTGATCGACTTCGGCGGCAGCGTGCGTATCGCGCAAAATTTCACTGCCGATGCGGAGCGCTTGAAACGAGTAGTGAGTGGCGTGAAAGGATCGTCCGTTTCTCCCAATGCCGCCCCGGTGGAAGTTGCCTCGCTGGGCGCGCCACCCGTGCCGTCCCTGCTAGGGATGAACAACCCGGAGGCGGATTTCGGCGCGCATACTGTCATGCTCGCCCTGCGCAGCGTGGCCAAGAATCTGGCCAGCGTTCCCGGCCGCAAGACTCTCGTCATGCTGACTTCAGGCTTTCCCTTGACGGCGGACCGGCAATCGGAATTGACCGCGGTGATTGACACCTGCAACAAAGCCAACGTCGCGGTGTATCCCATCGATGTTCGTGGATTGGTGGTCCCTGAGATGACGGCGCCGCATTCCATGCTATGGCATTCCTCTTCCGAGTCGGCTCGCATCATTCCGGCCGCGCTGAGTTATGGAGGAAGTCCGGCTGACGGCTATCCCTTCTTGCGGTTTGCGCCCTTTGTAGCGGCGTGGGCTGACCCGCCGCAGCACGGTGGGGGAGGTGGCGGCGGAGGCGGCGGCCACGGTGGAGGAGGCGGCACTGGCGGAGGTGGCACCGGTGGAGGCGGGACCGGCGGCGGTGGCACCGGTGGACACGGCGGTACGGGTGGCACCGGCGGCACGGGCACCGGCGGTGGCACCGGCGGACACGGTGGTACGGGTGGCACCGGAGGCGGACACAGCGGAGGCGGCGGTACTGGTACAGGTGGCGTCGGCAGCGGCTTGGCCGCATCCTCGCTGTATAACCAGCCGCGGCAGATCGTTCCGCAATTCCCGGAGTCGGCAACTACCAACCAGCAGGTGCTCTATCAACTTGCGGATGGAACCGGCGGCTTCGTCATCATCAACACCAATGACTTGCTCGGCGGCCTCGAGAAGATCGCCAAAGACCAATCGCAATACTATGTTCTCGGCTACAAGCCGGCCGAATCGCAAGAGGGGAATTGCTACACGCTGCGTGTCAAAGTCGACCGTGGCGGGACCAATGTCCGTTCCCGCAGCGGCTACTGCAACGTTCGCCCCAAAGATCTGCTGGCCGGAAATCCTATCGAGAAAGATCTGGAGAGTCACGCCGCCGGCGAGTTGCCTGGAAATGTGACCGCGGCGATGGAAGCTCCGTTCTTTTACACGTCGCCGAACACGGCCCGGGTTGACCTGGCCGTCGATATTCCCGCGTCGGCCATAAAGTTTGAAAAAGTGAAAGGCAAGCAACATTCCGCAGTCAACGTCCTGGGAATCGCTTACAACCCGGATGGCACGATTGGCGCACGCTTCAGCGACACCGTGAACCTTGATTTCGACGGCAAGAAAGAAGTGGAGGAATTCCAGAAGCGGCCCTTCCACTACGAAAACCAGTTCGAAGTGGCTTCTGGCCACTACAACCTCAAAGTTGTGTTCAACTCCGGCAGCCAGAGTTTCGGGAAGCTGCAAATGCCCCTGGTGATTGATCCCTATGACGGCAAGCAGTTCAGCTTGAGCGGTTTGGCTCTTACCAACGAAGCCCATCGCATCTCCGACTCGCCGCCGTTGGGCATGGACGGCCTCCTGCTCGACGACAAGAAACCGTTGGTAGCTTCCGGCATGCAGATTGTGCCCTCGGCTACGAACCATTTCAAGAAGACTGACAATGCCGGCGTCTATTTAGAAGTCTACGCGCCGTTGCTGGTCGGCGCCGCTCCCCCCAGGGTGGTTGTTGAACTCAAAGTTGTGGATCCCAAGACCAAAGAACAGAAGATGACGACGGGCTTTATCGACATCGCGGCCGCAGTGCAACCGGGCAGCCCTTTGATCCCGATCGCGCTCAAGCTGCCCATCGCTACCCTTGCTCCTGGCGCCTATCAGGTAGAACTGAAAGGCCAGGACTCCGCAGGGAACTCGACTAACGTTCGCTCGGCGGATTTCGAAGTGGAATAGATTTGTCGAATAGATTTCCCGAAAGGGCGGCGCATCCTGGGGTTCAGGCTATACTTGCCGAATCCGTGCGCCGCCGTGCAGAAGCCCGCCGAGGGAACGTCTCTCCGTTGCTGAAAGCGGCGTTATTTATTCTCTGGCTGTTGGTACCGGCGTGGTTGCATTCGCAAACGATCTCCGGAACCATCCAGGATTCCTCAGGGGCGGTGATCGCCGGGGCGCGGATCGAGATTACCGGCAGCGACCTTACACAGCCCGTTGTGCTTTTCTCGGACGCAGTCGGCAAATTTGCATCCGCAGGGTTGAAGCCCGGAACCTACTCAGTGCGTGTGACGCAGGACGGCTTCGAGCCGCTAATAAAGACAGTCGACTTGCGCGCCACGGTTTCCCTGCAACTTACTCTTACCATCGCCAAACCGGAGGTGAACATCTCCGTTGCCGGAAAGAGTTTGGCTTTCGCCAACTCTGATCCGGTCTATCGGCAACTGCGCGAGGTCGGCTTGGGCCAAACCTTTCGCCTCGACAATTTCACGTTGACCTGGGACGCGGCGACCTTCCATTTCCAGAAAGGCACGCTCACACTGCTCAGTCCCGTGAATGGAGTAGTCACCGGCGCCATCTTCATCGGGGAAGGACAATTCAATCTAAAGCCTGTCACCAAACTCGACGCCCGCGAACTGACCCGGCGTACCGGTGCAGCGGAGTTCAACGAAGAGTTCAGCGAGGCGGTTTTCCGGTTCACGGGTGATGTTCGCTTGAAGTTTCTTCCCGGGCTTGGGGATCGAGTAGAAACGGCCGACGCATCCGCTGTCTTCCACTCATGGAAGGAGAAGATGCGCCAGCGCCGGGAAATACCGCTGGGCTTTACGCAATATCTGCTGCAGGGCGAAACCATGGACAACGTGGACGCCGATATTCTGGCTGCTGTCTACAACCCCTCGCACCCGGAATTCTTTAATGCGTATCTCCGCGGCAACAAGCACAAGGATCTTCGTTTTTTCCTGAGGACGCGCGTGGGTGCGCTGCCCCAGATGGATTCTCCGGAGGAAGTCGCTCTCATCAACTACGATCCGGAAAGCTTGGACGACGGCGTGTGGTACCTGTCGCACCTGAAATCGGAATACGCCAACCACACCGCCAGCTCCAGTGAGGACCGCCGCCTTTTCGCGACACACCGCTATAAGATCGAGACCGTCATCGCCAAGAACCGGCACTTGTTCAGCACCGCTACGATCACTTTTGCGTCGCTGGTGGCGGGAGAACGAGTGCTGAAGTTTGGCTTGTTGCCAAATCTCCGAGTCTCGCGCGTCACGGACGAGCAGGGCCAGGATCTGTATTTTATTCAGGAGAGCCGCAAGGAGGATGGTTCGTTCTACGTGATCCTTCCGCAGGCGCCCCCACTTGGCAAGGAACAATCCATCAACGTCGAGTACGCAGGCGATAAGGTTCTGGAAGAAGCGGGAGAGGGAAGCTTCTACGTGAGCGCCCGCTCGTCCTGGTATCCGAACCTGAACGGATTTGGCGAACGCGCGTTTTATGACCTTACCTTTAAGGTTCCTCGGAAATATAAAGTCATCAGCGTCGGGAAACTGCAGGGAGAATCCACGGAACAGGATTTAGCCGTCAGTCACTGGATCACGCCGATCCCTGTGGCAGTAGCCGGGTTCAACTACGGCGAATACCAGAGACTCGACGTGCCGGATGACATCACCGGCTATAAAATTTCGGGCTACTACCTGAGTGAGTTACCCAACAATCTGCGCAGATATCCCGCGATGCAGTCGCTGGCGCCCCACGCCATGACGAAATATGCTCTCGAGCAAACCCGCGCGCAGTTGCAGCTCTGCACTTTCTACTTTGGCAAGAGTCCTTACGAAGATATCTACGTGACGGAACAGCCGAATTTCGATTTCGGGCAATCCTGGCCCAACCTGATTTACCTTCCCATCTCCGCCTACACCGACTCGACTCAGAGATGGATGCTCTTCGGTTCAATCAGCAGCAAATTCACCGGCTTCGTGCAGGAGGTGACTCCTCACGAAGTTTCCCACCAGTGGTGGGGCCACACCGTGGGCTGGGCTTCCTACCACGACCAGTGGTTGTCCGAGGGCTTTGCGGAGTTCTCCGCCGGGCTGTTTCTGCAGCAAGCCATGGGAGGAGACTGGAGGAAAGACTACATTGAATTTTGGGATCGCCTGCGCCTCCGCGTGCTGGAGAAGAATAATTTTGGCGTAGCTCCCAACGACGCCGGGCCATTGTGGATGGGGTTACGCCTGGTTTCTCCCCGGTCCGAAAGTGCCTACCAGAACGTCATCTACCCCAAGGGTGCATTCGTGCTCGAGATGCTGCGCTCCATGATGTATACCCAGGAGGATCATGACAAGGCATTCATTTCCATGATGCACGACTTTGTGGAGAGCCATCGCGAGCGGGCGGCGAGCACGGAATCGTTCATGGCCATCGCCAACAGACATATGACCAAGATGATGGACTTGGACGGGAATGGCCGCCTGGACTGGTTTTTCAACGAATGGGTTTACGGCACGCAAGTGCCGCGATACCACTTCGATTATCAACTCACTCCGGCCGACGGTGGCAAAGTGAAGTTGCACATGACCATCACGCAGAACGACGTTGACGAACACTTTGCCATGTTGGTTCCGGTATTTGTCGACTTTGGCAAAGGTATGATTCGTCTCGGCCAGCTCCCGATCGGCGGAAATACCACCCGCAGCGTAGACGTACTGTTGCCCAGTCAACCGAAAAAGGTCGCGCTGAATGCCTACAAAGAAATTTTAGAACGATAGTTTCGGAGTTTCGGGTTTGCGCTCATCGAGCGACCGTGTGGCGCGGGCACTCTTGCCCGCGAAATGCCGGCAGCTTATCAAAAGGGTGCGTCGACCATAGCATGAGGTTTGGAACTTTGCCTGCTGGTAAGTTCTGAACATGGAATTGCTGGTTTGCGCGTGGTTAGCTCTCGCGGGCAGGAGTGCCCGCGCCACATAGGTGCTGCCTCCGATCCAGCCAAACCATCATGAACAATCCCGCCAGGAAAGACAATAACCAGATTATCCGGCTCTGGAAGCGGTCCTCCACCATGGACAACGGGCCGGTGACCAACGCGTTCGCCACGACCGTGGAAACGATTACGACGCTGAGTCCGGCAAGCCGCGCGGACCTCTTACGCCAAAGAAGCACGGCGAACGCGCAAATCATCACGATGGAAACAAGGATTGCCCAGTTTCCGACGGATGTGAAAAACTCGAGCGGCAGTGTGTTCTGTGCCTGCCGGCTTTGCAGATAATGCGGCCGCCCGCCCGGGAACACGTTATCGTATTCGTCTAAGACGACGTTGCTCGCGTCCAGGTCATACAAGCCAAACACCGCCAGTTGTTGCCAGAAGGCGACAACCGACTTGGTCAACTGCTGGCGAGGATAGGCGCGCAAAGTGGCGATCACGAACGGCATCTCTTCCTGCTTTAGCCGTTCCGCGTAGTCATCATCGGAGCTCTGCCAGATTCCATTCGCTCCCCAAAGAAAGACGTCGGGATCACTGGGAAGATCATGCACATGGTCGCAGATCGCGAACTTCACTTCGGGGCAATGCTTCTCCAGATACCATCGTCCCGGGCCGTCGGCAATGACGCGGGCCATCAGAAATGGCGGGCGATCGCCGTTCAAGCTGGGTTCGCCATAGAGATAATCGTTCAAAGCTAACTGGGCCGCTGCCGCGAGCACCACGATAAGCGCCACTTCGCCCACGGCTTTCCAGCGTGCCTGCATGAACGGACGCCGCAGAATTAGCAGCAGAACCAGCAGGATGCACAGTCCTCCCGCCAGCATCAAGTGCGTGGCGTGCGACCCCACCCCCCACCATGCGATAAGAAATACGGCGACGTGGTCCGCGCGTGTGAGATCGTTGCGGGCAAACACAAGCAGGTAGATGCAGAGATAAAGCACCGGACCGAGAATGTCCGGCATAATCAGGCTGCAATACCAACTTAGACTCGTGAACAGGCTGAGCAGCGCGAGCAGAATCAGGTAGCGCTTCGCTGTCTGCCGCGGCACGATCGACCGCACGACCAGCCAGAGAACGTACGCCGTGAGCAGTGACTGGAAGGCGACCACGGGCCAGGGAGTTACGTTCCAGTGCCACGGCAAAATGCCAAGGCTGTAGATGAACGACCGCATGCCGTAGTACTCGGAGAGCTGATGCAGAAACACTGCCCGCGCGAGCACGCGTCCGTCGCCCAGGTATGTCATCGAATCCGGATAGAACAAGGGACAGCGGTTATAAAGCGCCGGCCATGCCAGAAACAGCGCTCCAACGCATACCGCTACGGCGGGCTCAAGAGAAAATCGGCTGCCCTTGCTATCCGCTACATCATTCGAGACACCACGGCTCATCGCTTCTTATCTTAACCTTGCGGGATTGTTCGTGCTGGCTCGGTCGATCACTGGCATCGCGCGACCGCGACGGGTCACCAGCGACCCAGCATCAGCCCCGAAGAGGCTACGGGAGAACGCCCGTCCCCGTCATCACCAGCGGCGTGGGATCTACCGATCCAGTGAACTGCAGTTGAATATCCGCGATGTGCAGTCCCTTCGCCAGCGGCGTGAAGGTCACGCTGATTTGGCAATGTGCTCCCCCCGCGATGCTGCCGCCGCACGTGTTCGTCTCCTGGAATGCTTTTACCCCGCTGCCGTAGATTGCAACCTTGGAGATGGTGACGCTCGTGGAAGTGGTGTTGGTTGCCGTAATCACCAGGGGTGAACTGGTAGTGTTTACCGCCTGGGGGTTCGGGAAGTTCAACACCGTGTTGGGATTCATGATCACATGGCTGCCGACCGTGAGGCTGAAATTGAGTGTGGCGTCCGTGGCCAGCGGCGCGGCGAGCGGAATCGTTCCCGTAGCCGTGTCAAATCCCACGGGCGGCGGAACTTCACTCACCATAATGTAATAAGGAGTCCCGGCGACCGCTCCAAAATTCACGTACGAGGACTCCACTCCGGTCCCCGTGGTAGGCGCATCGTCATTGCACGCGACCGTTGTCGGAGACGACGGAGAGCCAGTGAACACATAGACGCCGGTATCGTAACGGCTGCCCGCGGTGTTGACCGCATAGTTCTCGCTGATCGTCGGTGTGAACTCGTACCAGACGCTGCGAAACACATTCGCACCAGATGGCCAGGATCCGATGCAAGGCGTGCCGGCGCTGGTCTGCGCGGGATCCTTGGGAGTGGGATCACCCTGAGGAGTTATCTCGTCTCCCGCATCACTGCCGGTAAGTTGTTCGGTCGGGTTGGTTGCCGAAGTATCCAGGAAGCTCTTGAACGGCACTTTCTTGATCGTGACGGCGTTGGCAAAAAGATCGTTCGTAGCCGCCAGCGCCTTCTTCAGAGTCAGGCCGCCGGCGGTCAAAACATTATTTGAGGAGTCAGTCACCACCGCCAGAAAATTGGCCGCAACAAACGACGCAGCCTTCAGCGTATTCGAGTTGGGATACTTGTCGATCTTCGAAAATTCCGAAGGATAGCCTGCCACCGCGAGCGCAAGCGTCCCCGAACTAAACTGGCTGAAGTCCCAGCGCGTGGTCGTATTATCCGCCAAGTCGATCGGCGTCGGCTCGATTGCCACTTGCCCCGCGCCCAGGGCTTCCAGGGTGCTGTCGACCGCCACGCAATACGGTATGCCGCTGCCAAACTCGGACGGAACACACGGCACGTACGTGGCCGCATTGAGCTTTGCCCCGATCACGAGAGATTGCAGAGTCATGCCGGCCTCGCCGCTGAATTGCACCTGGAAAACCGTATACTTTCCCGCCGCATTCGAAGTAGTTCCCAGGCCAATGCCCCACAGCGCTGGAGTGATCTTTACCGTAAATCCCGAGCCCGAAAGGGTCACGGAAAGATTGGGATAAGGATCAGGCGGGTTCGGCTTGTTCGGATCGCTTGTCGGCGTGCATCCCGCGGGCGGAGACTGTGTGCCATCGAGCTGCGCAAAGAAAGGCGTGGCAGTCGAGGTCGGGCAGAGCTCGGCGGGCACACCAACCACCTCTCCATTTTGCGAACTGGAAAGGTCCGGCCTGCGGACTGCATTGAGAGGCAGCACGGTCAGGACACAAAACAGCACTGAAGCACTGACCACAACCTTGAGTTTGAGCATACGATTGGCCTTCCTTGAAAATAATGCGCGCCAGGGCAAGGCGGTTGGGGGGGAACGACGTAGAGAAGTTTCTCCGCTTTGCCCGATTTCGTCAAGTGAATTTGGCCGGATCGGTGGCCGGCGGACCTGCTGTGCAACGGTTTTCACACCTGATCGTGTGCCATCTGGCTGATCAGCAGCTGGAACCCGGCTCGCTCGGCGCGTTTGCGGATGGAAGAGAGCGCCTGGGCGCGTGAAGCTGACGAAGCGTGGTCTTCGGTCTGGAGTTTCAGCAGAAGCATCTCAGCCTCGAGCTCCGCAAAATTGCGCCCGTGCTGTTTCGCGTCCGCGGGAAGCGTGCGGATTTGCTCGACGGCCTCAGCCTTATGGCCCGTGGCCGCGAAATATTCCGCCAGGCTCAGCCGATTTTCGAAACTCGCATCCGGATCCTGACTGGCGATCTTGCGAATGCGGTCTGCGTACCCTTCAGCCTCGGGCAACTTATGTTCATCGACGAGGATTTTCAACAGAATCGAGTCGGCGGTCGACTCCAGATCGGCGTCCGGAGCTTCCTTGAGCTTTTCGAGCGCATCCAGAGCCTGGTGTTCGGCTTCCGGCAGCCGATGCCTCGCCAGGCTGATCTGTGCCAGCGACATGGCCCCCAGGGCAACGCCGAGCTGGTCTTTTTGCTCGATACTGATCTGCATGGCCTCTCGGTAGGACGCTTCGGAGCCGTCGAGTTCCCCGCGGCGATACTGCACGTCCCCCATATTAAACAGGCACGTCGCCACTGCCGTCGGATCGCCGTTTGCACGCCGCAATTTCAGAACTTTTTCATAGGCCAGCAACGCGCTGCCTGAGTCGGTTTCCGACTGAGACTGTGCCAGATTGCTGAGCGCCGTAGCCTCGGTTCCGGTGCTCGCGAGTTTCTGTGCCAGGAGCAGAGCCTTGCGAAATTCTGCTTCCGCCTCCACGTTATGGCCTGCCGTAGAGAGCACCTGGCCTCTCAGAAGGTGTGCCCGGGCTTCATCTTCCTCGTCGTGAATGGAACCCGACACTTGCAGCGCGGCGTCGATGTAGTCTCGCGCTTCCTGGGGCTTTCCCATATTCACCAAAACTAAAGCCATGTTCACGTTCGCTCCCGCCAAATCCTTCTGCGCACCCGCCTTTCGCTGAATCTGGATCACACGTTCGAACTGTTCCCTGGCCTCAGCGTAACGGCCGCGATCCAGAAGCCACGTGGCAACGTCGTTGAGGGCAACCGCTGCATTGGCGCTGTCGCCGAATGCCGAAAAAAGAGTCTCCGCCTGGTTGCAGGCCGCAATCGCATCCTCCACGTGTCCCAGGTGACGATGTGCCCAGCAAAGCTCACGCTCCGCGCTGGCCTGCATCAGTTTCGCATTGCCCGTCTGTGCCTCGCTCAGCGCCGATTGAGCCGATCGCAGTTCGCCCGCGAAATCGTTCATCGTTGCGTAGACCTTCGCCCGGGCGATCTCGATGCGGGGATCGCTGTTCATCGGTGGCCGCAATCCCTCAAGCTGGTTCAAGGTATCGAGCGCAGCTTTGGGCTTCGATCCTTCGGCCTGGACTGTTGCCAGCTGCAGGCCATAGTTCAGTCGCGGATAATGCGGAAACAATAAGCTGTAGTCCTTGATCGCAGCATCCCAGTCATGGGTCATTTCCTCAGCCCGGGCCCGGGCCAGCACGATGTCTTCGAAGGGCAACGGAGTTTTCCCGGCGAGATCCGCCGCCTTCTTCGCTTCCTCGGCAGCCTCAGGATCATGCTTCAGCAAAGACCACGTATCTGCCAGCGCGGAGTGTATGGCGACGTTGTCCGGTTCCTGCTGCGCTGCTTTCTTCAGCAAGTCCATCGCGGCCGGAGCGTCCAGCGAACGCAGCTTGTCGAGCGCCTCGAAGTACTGCTTCCGTGCTTCAGCATTGCTCGGATAAAGATTCTGCAGCAGAGACGCTTCCCCCGCGGGTAACCCAGCTTTTCCCAGTTTGTCCCTGACCTCAGCTGCAATCTCAGTGACCAGCTTGCCGTAATCCGTCTCGCTGCCGCTTTGGTGAAACGCGTTCAGAGTTTTTTCGGCGGAGTCCTCAAGGCGTAAATCAAGCGTGAGACTCTTCCCCGGCGACTCCGCATTAATTTGGTAGCTGCCCAGGAGAACGTAGTTGGCGCCAACCGCCTGGCGCACTTTGGAAAGATTTCCACTCTCGAGATTCTGTGCGGGAGGGATGGAGAACTCAGTGCGGACGCGAGCCAACTCGTCCGTGGGTACCGTCTGCACGCCGCTCGACGCGCCCAGATCGGCGGTGAGCGTTTCACTCAAGTCCGTGGCCAGCCAATCGTATGCCGGGTCCCCGGAATTATTCCTAAACCCGGCGACCACTACCAGCGGCTGCACGGCCGGATGCAAAATACGCCACTCGTAAATCCCCACGGCAGCCAGCGCAATGAGAATGAGAATGAGCGCGCCGGAAATTCTCGCAACCGCGGAATGGCCGATCTTCGCACTCGGCTGGACGCCGCGGGCTTGCGGGACAACCGGCCGCGGGCTAATGGTCGACGCAGTGATGGGCTGCGGGAGATTCTCCGCCAGCGCTGTCGTCACATCGCGCGCGCTCGCGAAACGATCCGCCGGGTCGCGCGCCAGGCAACGAAGAATTACCGACTCACACGCGGGACTCAAGTCGGGCGCAAAGTCGCGCGGAGGGCGCGGAGGCTCGCTCAGCCGCTTGAACGCCGACGACAACGGGTTATCGCCCGCGAAAGCCCTCCCGCCGGTGACCATCTCGTAGATCACCAGCCCTAGCGCATAAATATCGGACGCGTTCGTCGCCGGCCGGCCTTCCAGTTGCTCCGGCGCCATATATGCGGGCGTTCCCAAAATACCCTGGCCGGTCGACACCGAAACTCCTTCGTCCGACGCCAGCGATTGCAGGGCGAGCCCGAAATCCGTGACCACCGCACGCACTCCACCCGCGGCGGATCCTGCCACCAGCACCACGTTCCCCGGCTTGAAGTCGCGGTGAACGATGCCCACGTCGTGCGCCGCAGCCAAAGCCGACGCCATCTGCCCCACCAGCGGCAGCGCCTCGCTCATGCTCATCCGTACGCCGTCTTTCATGCGAGCGGCCAGAGTTTTTCCCCGCAGCAACTCCATGCTGATGAAAACAATTTCTTCTTTCGCGCTGCCGTCGTCGGGCCTATGCCGGAACAGGTCAAAAATCCGGCAGACGTTAGGGTGCGTCACTTTTCGTGCCAGGAAAACTTCGCGCTTGAAGCGCGCCATGGCGTTGGGCTGCACCAAAATATCCGGCCGGATGGTTTTTACCGCAACCCGCTCGCGCAGTTCCTGGTCTTCGGCCTCATACACCTCGCCCATGCCACCACCGGCGATGTAACGGACAATGCGAAATCGTCCGGCCAGCACCTGAGATTCCGAAAGTTGCTGGTTCCTGGCCGCAGGCTCCGGAACGAAATCGCCCAGCGACACCGTAGGGAGCTCCGTGGGAAGGCCGGAGGGATGATCGGAGCGACGGTCGATGGGAGGACCAGCGGAAAGAAACGAAGCAGCCCCGTCATGCTCCGCCAGCAGTCGCTCCACTTCAGCGCACACGCTCGCGTCCGCGCAGCGCTGCTTCAAGAAGGAGGACCGGTTCGCCGCATCTTCTTCCAGTGCAGCTTCAAACAGCGCCTTCACTGCCTCCCGGTTGTCCTGCCGTATGGCCATGGATTGTTTTCATCTCTCCGCCATCAACTGGGACGCCATTCTAAACCACTTCCGAGTGCATCCTGCGCCTCGTGTCGAACCGTTTTCTCCCCTGGGGATGGCAAGTGTCTTCAGGTGCCATGCCCCCGTTTTGCCCCTGCGTGCTGCGTTTAAAGCCTCCGGAATGACCTCCGCTATAATTTACGAATCCTTCTCACTATGCGAACCCGGTGGGGTCTTTGGTTAGCGCTGTTGCTGGCGCCCTTTTCGCTGGCACAGAACGCTGCTTCCAAGCCTCCTTTGACACCATCTCCCTCGCCATCTCCAGTTCCACAATTCGAGGACATCGGCCAGAAGGCCGGGCTTACCGTCCCCCACATTTCTTCGGCCGACAAGAAATATATTGTCGAATCCATGAGCGGCGGCGTCGGCCTCATCGACTGCGATAACGATGGCAAGCTCGACATCCTCACCGTCAACGGATCCACGGTGGAGCGCTACAAGCAGGGCGGCGATCTGATGGTCACGCTCTATCATCAGGATGCCAGCTCCGACGGCGGCGACCCAAAGTTCACCGACATCACCAAAGCTGCGGGCCTCACCCGAAAAGGTTGGGGCATGGGCATCGCCGTGGCCGATTACGACAACGACGGCCTCGACGATATTTACGTCACTGGCTTTGGCGGCAATGTGCTGTACCACAACCTGGGCAACTGCAAGTTTGAAGATGTGACCGAAAAAGCCGGAGTGCGCGGCGGCGGCTTTAGCACGGGCGCGGCCTGGGCCGATTACGATCGCGACGGCCACGTCGACTTGTTCGTCTCGCGCTACGTGCACGTCGAAATCGACAAACTGCCGGAGTTCGGGAACGATCCGCGCTTCTGTCGATTTAAAGGCGTACTGGTGCAGTGCGGCCCGTGGGGTCTGCCGGGCGAATCCGATTTGCTGTTTCACAACAAAGGCGACGGAACCTTCGAGGAAGTTTCAAAAAAAGCCGGAGTCGACGATCCGCATCATTACTACGGCTTAGGCGCGACCTGGGGGGACTACGACAACGACGGCTGGCCCGATCTCTACGTGGCCAACGATGCCGGACCGAACTTTCTATACAAGAATAAACACGATGGCACGTTCGAAGATATCGGATTGCTTTCGGGAGTTGCCCTGAGCGGAGATGGCGTGCAGCAGGGCTCCATGGGCGTGACCTGGGGGGATTATTTGCACGAAGGCCGCCTTTCCATGTTCGTCACAAATTTTGTGGAGCAAGGTTCCGTGCTTTATCACAATCTGGGAAACGACAGTTTTGCAGACGTTAGCGTGCGGGCCAAGGTGATGAAGCCGACCTATCCGTATGTGAGTTGGGGAACGTCGTTTTTCGATATGGACAACGACGGCTGGCTCGATCTGTTCGTGGCCAACGGACACGTCTATCCGCAAGTGGATACCATCCCCGGCGGCACGCATTACCGCCAGCCCATGATCTTGTTTCGCAACCATCGTGATGGCACGTTTGAAGATGTATCGTCGGCGCTTGCGCAGATGCCGCCGCAATCGCGGCGGGGCGCGGCGTTCGGGGACATCAACAACGACGGCAACGTGGATATTGTGGTGCTCAACGCGGGCGAGCCGCCGTCACTGCTGATGAATCGCAATAGCAATTCGAATCACCGTGTCCTGTTCAAGCTGATTGGAACCAGGAGCAACAAAGCTGCGATCGGTGCGCGCGTCACCGTGAAGGCCGGGACGCTCGTACAGTTCGATGAGGTGCGCGGCGGCGCGAGCTATATTTCGCAGAACGATTTGCGGCTGCACTTCGGGCTGGCGGCGAACAACAAGATGCAGGTAGTCAGCATTCGCTGGCCGAATGGCGAAACTGAAGTTCTGCGCGATGTAGCCAGCGATTTTATCTACACGATCGTCGAGGGCGCAGGAATTCAGAAGAAAGTGGCGCTGCCGGCGTTGCCGCAGCCCTGAGCGCGGGAATTCCCATCTTTATTCGATTCCTAGTTGCCTCTGCATTTGTTCCAGCGGCACACCCTTCGTCTCCGGAACCATGGTCTTCACCCAAATGAGCTGAAGAACCATCATGCCCGCAAAAAATGAGAACACGTAACCGGGCGGTAACGAGGTAACCATCCTCGGAAAGAAAGTTGTAAGCAGCGCAGCAAATATCCAGTGCGTGAAGCTGCCCAGGGTCTGACCTTCCGCGCGGTGACGGTTGGGAAATATTTCGGAGATGAAAACCCAAATGACCGCTCCCTGGCCGACTGCATGGGCAGCGATGAAAGCGAAGATGCAAACCGGCACGATGGAAAAATGCTGTGTGAAGAAAGCCCAGGCCACCAGACCGAGCGAGGCAATGTAGCCGAACGAGCCGATATAAAGAAGAGTGCGGCGGCCCAGCCGGTCAATCAGCCAAAGGCCGACGAAGGTGAATACGAGATTAGTGACGCCGATTCCGATAGATTGCAGCAACGCGGCTTTGGCGCCGAGCCCGGTCAGTTCGAAGATGCGCGGGGCGAAGTACAGAATCGCATTGATGCCGGACATCTGGTTGAAAAACGCAATCAGGATGGCGAGCAGGATTGGTTTCTGAAGACGCTTGGTCCAGAAATGTCCCGACGAAACTTGCTCTGTGGATGCGGCGATAATCGCGTCCGCCTCCGCCGCAATTTCAGACTTTGAAACGTCAGGCTCAATTCGCTGGAGCACTTGAAGAGCCGCTTCGCGGTCGCCCTTTCGGCTGAGCAGCCAGCGTGGACTTTCGGGCAGGCCGAAGCAGAACACGACGTACAGCAGCGACGGAAACGCGGCCACGCCCAGCATCCAGCGCCAGGCATTCGCGCCGATGCCCGCGAGCAGCGCGTTCGAGACGAATGCGATCAGGATGCCGAAAACGATGTTGAACTGAAACATGCCGGCCAGCCGTCCGCGATACTTTGGCGGCGCGATTTCGGAAATGTACATGGGAGCCACCACGGTCGAGATTCCGATGCCCAACCCGCCGATGACACGCGCCACAATAAAGGTGGTAACGTTTGGCGCCAAACCCGAGCCCACCGCGCCGACGAAATAAAGAACACCGATCCACAGCAGTGTGGCTTTGCGCCCGAACCGGTCGGCAGGCCAGCCTCCGAGCAGGGCACCAACCACGGTGCCGTAAAGCGCCGAGGCCATGGCGATGCCGTGCAGTCCGGGACTCAGTCCCCAAAGTGTTTGAATTGTTTTTTCGGCGCCGGAAATGACGACAGTGTCGAAACCGAAAAGAAATCCGGCGAGTGCCGACGTCAGCGACCAGAAGAAGATGCGAGCGTTCATAAGTGAGAACTGAGAGCTGGTTCACTCCTTCGTCAGCGGATACCCTTTTTCCCGCCAGTCGCGGATGCCCCCGTCCATGGAAATCACTTTCGTATAGCCCATTTTCTGCAGATTATCTGCGGCCAATGCCGATCGGAAACCGCCGCCACAATAAAGCACCAGTTCGGTATTCAACGCGGGCACGCGCGCCTCAATGTCGCGTTCGATGATGCCTTTGCCAAGATGAATGGCGCCTGGCAGATGATCTTTGGCGAACTCGCTCTCTTCGCGCACATCGACGAGTAGAAACTTTTCGCCGCGATCCATCCTCGCCTTTACTTCGCCGACGTTGGTTTCACGGATGCGCGTCTTGGCGTCGTCCACAATCTTCAAGAAGCGCGGAGGATGCTGGTGAGCCACGAACACTCCTTAATTGATTCGGCGATCAACATCCTACCAAGTGCTGGTCGATTGTGCACGGGTGGATAAGAGAACCCGCAGACGGCTCTTCGTTGTTCCTACAACTTCAGTTAGCATGAACCGGTGATTCCCAAGAAAGCCGAGCGGCGAATTGGCCTGGCTCGTGCGCTCTCTAAGCTGGGACATTGCTCGCGCTCACGCGCGGCAGAGTTGATCCGCCTCGGCCGGGTGCGTCTGAACGAAGCTGTTCGATTCGATCCGGAGACGCCGGTCCATCTGACGCGTGACCGCATCTTAGTGGATGATCGTCCGATCGAGGCCGGCGAGAAAATTTATCTCATGATGAACAAGCCGCGCGGCCTGATCACCACCGCCGCCGACGAGAAAGGCCGTGAGACAGTGTATTCGCTTCTCAGGAAATTAGGCTCTGCGGCAGGCGCGGATTCTCCGAAGGGCGGGTCGCCGCGGCCCAATGGAGCCTGGGTCGCTCCCGTCGGACGGCTGGACAACGCCAGCGAAGGCCTGCTGCTGCTGACCAACGATTCAGAATGGGGCGCGCGCGTGGCCGCGCCGCAGACTCACGTGCAGAAGACCTATCACGTGCAAATTACGAGAGTGGCAGATGAAATATTGATAGAGTCCCTGGCCGCGGGTGTGAACATCAAGAAGACCGGCGGCGTCGAAACTTTGCGAGCGAGTCGAGTCCGACTGCTGCGCGCAGGCCAGAAAAACTGCTGGCTCGAGATCATCCTTGACGAAGGCAGGAATCGCCAGATTCGACGCATGCTGCAGGCTCAGGGAATCGATGTGCTCCGGTTGGTGCGCGTAGCCATCGGCCCGTTGCAGTTGGGGAAACTCGCGAAGGGCGACTATCGCCCGCTGACTAACAAGGAAAAGAATTCGCTGGATTGTGCCATGCAAGCAAGGACCGAATGAGCGAACTGACTTTTCTTTCCGCAGTTGCAATGGCGGGACACATCCGCAAGGGAGATATTTCTCCGGTCGAACTTATCGAGGCTCATCTCGCGAAGATCGAGCGGTTGAATCCGAAGCTGAACGCTTTCGTTCATGTGGATGCCGCACGCGTCCGGCGTGAAGCGCGGGCAGCGGAATCTGCTGTGGCTCACCGAAAAACCTCGGGCAGCAAGCTCGGCCCGCTGCACGGCATTCCCATCAGCATTAAGAGTTCGGTGGAAGTGGCCGGTCTGCGCTGCGAGTCAGGAACTCGCCTGCGCGCCGGATTCGTCGCCGCGCGCGATGCTCCGCTCGTCGCTCGCCTGAAAAATGCCGGCGCGATCGTTCTCGGCGTCACCAACACTCCCGAAATGCTCATGGCGTGGGAGACGGACAATTTGCTTTATGGCTGCACCAACAGCCCGTGGGATCTCGAGCGCACGCCCGGCGGATCGAGTGGCGGCGAGGCTGCGGCCATCGCCGCAGGAATGTCGGCGGGCGGAGTGGGGAGCGACGGCGGCGGCTCCATCCGCGTGCCCTCGCACTTCAGCGGCATCTGCGGACTGAAGCCAACGCCCGGAAGAATTCCTGCCACCGGGCACTATCCTCCGTCGGGTGGTCCGTTCTCTATGATTGGCGTGGTCGGCCCTATGGCACGCACCGTGCCTGATCTGAAGCTAATGTTCGAAGTGATGCAGGGTCCCGACGATGGCGACAGTTGCGCCGCTCCCGTGCCGCTGCGCTGGCCGAGCGAGGAAGAAGTAAGAAAGCTAAGAGTGGGATATTTCGAGGACGACGGCCGCACGCCCGTCACGCCGGAAACCCGCGCAGCCGTGCGCACCGCAGCAGAAGCCTTGCAGCACGCGGGATTTCAGGTGGAACCGTTCCGTCCCGCAGGCCTCGAAGAAGCGCGCGAGCTGTGGAAGAAGTTTTTCGTGATGTCGGGAGGAATGCTCATCCGTCCCATGTTTCGAGGCCGGGAGCACGACCTCAGTCCAATACTGAAGCAATTTCTGGAAACCTCCGCCGCGGAACAGCTACTGACTGCGGAAACACTTCTTGAGGCCTGGATTCGCCGCGACACTCTCCGCGCCGAGTTCCTCATACAGATGCAAAAGCATCCGATACTCGTGTGTCCGGCCGCGGCCATTCCGGCCTTCCGTCACGGCGAGCGCAGCTGGCAGATCGAAGGTAAGACGGTGAACTACCTCGATGCCTGGAGCTACACCGAATGGTTCAACCTGCTCGGCAATCCCGCCGCGGTGGTTCCCGTGGGCTGCTCGCCGGAAGGCTTGCCGATCGGAGTGCAGATTGTCGGCCGGCCCTGGGAAGAAGAACAAGTGTTGGCGGCCGCTGCCGCGCTGGAGAAGGAATGCGGCGCGGCGAAGCGGCCAGCCATTGTGTGAGCGGCATCGCGGCAGCGGCATTCGAGAACAGTTTGTGCAGCGAGCGGGTTTCCTTCGTGCACCTTAGTGCCCTTTGTGGTTAAACTCATAGTCGAATGACTCCTCGAATTTCAGCCGCGCTCGCAGGCATCGTCCTGGCCGCATTTGGCGTGTTCGCGCGCGCCCCGCAGACTCAACCGAAAACGGCGAATCCCATCGAGGCCGCACGCCAAAATAATCTGGGCTGCGCCTACATGAACCAGCAGCTCTTCGAAAAAGGTCTCAAGGCTTTTCAGCAGGCGGTGGAACTCGATCCCGAGCTGGCGATTGCGCGCCTGAACGAAGCCATCGCTTTTCTGAACCTGCAGAAGGTGGACGAAGCGAAAGCCGTGCTGGAAGCCGCGCTCAAGCGGGATCCAAAAAATCCCAACGCCTGGTACAACCTCGGCATGCTGGCCAAGAACACCGGCGACGCAGCGGCGGCCATCGACGATTTCAAGCGCGTAACCGAAATCGACGGGAGCGACGCCGATACCTGGTATTTCCTGGGCACAGCCTACGTGCAGGCCAAACAGTTTCCCCAGGCCATCGAAGCCTTCCAACACGCGCTGAAACTCAACCCGCTGCACGCTTCCGCCGTGTTCGGATTGTCGCGCGCCTACCAGCAATCCGGAGACGTTGACCACGCCCGCGAATATCTCAAGAAATTCCAATACATCACGCAAAATAAACTCGCCACCCCCATGAGCCTGGCCTATGGCGAGCAGGGCCTGTACTCGCGCGCGGTGGAATCGGCGTCAGCGGTGTTGAAAGCGCCGGCGCAGATCAAGGTGCGGTTCGTGGATGTGACGAAGGAGGCGGGACTGCCTAATGGGCAAGCCTCGAATGACACAAAACGCGTATCCGGCGGAGGGCCGGGAGCGTGTTTCCTCGACTTTGATGGCGACGGCAGGCTCGATCTGTTTGTCGCGGACAATGGCCCCGACGGAGGCGTTGCGCTCTATCACAATCTCGGCGGTGTTTTTGAGGACGTGACACGTAAGGCAGGTCTGGACCCATCCTTGCACGCAATCGGCTGCACTGCAGGCGATTACGATAACGATGGCGGCACCGACCTGGCCATCACGGCCCGGCGCCTCATCCTGTTGCACAACGAGAGAAACGGCACCTTCAAAGATGTGACAGCAGCCGCGGGCGTTGCTACCGAAGATGCTACGGGAGCGACCTTCGTCGACTATGACCATGACGGCGACATCGATCTTTATGTCCTCCGCTACTGGGATGAAGGCTATGACACAACGAAGACGCGGTCCGCCTTTATGTGGCGCAATAATGGAAACGGTACCTTCACAGATGTATCCTACGAGACTGGTCTGGGTATGAGCCATGGACTCGGCCCGGCTGCAGTCGGCACCGACTACAACAACGACCGGGCCGTCGACATCGCTGTGACGGGTCTTGGCGGGCCCATGATTTTTCAAAATCCACGCGAGGGAGGTTTTTCGAATCTTCGCCTGTTCTCCATGGACCCAAATGCAGTTTCCCAGATAGATTTGCCACCGCATCCTGCGACTGCTGTCGCCGCTCTCGACTTTGACCACGATGGATGGATGGACCTAGTCTTCAGTTACTCGTCAGCGCCTGCCCTGGTATTGTGGAGAAACAATCACGGGAAGACCTTCGAGCAGGTAAAGCTGCCCGAGACGAATTGGGTCCGCGCCTTCGGCGTGGCTGCCTTCGACTACGACAATGACGGTTGGGTCGACCTCGTCGCCGTCGGCGAAACCAAAGAAGGTAAGGGCGAAGTCCGCCTCTTCCGTAATCTCGGCCCCGATGGCTTCAAAGATGTCACCGCCGACGTTGGCCTCGACAAGATTCAGCTCAAAGATCCGCGCGCCATCATCACCGGCGACTACGACGGCGACGGTGCCACGGATCTCCTGATCACACAGTTTGTTGGCCCGGCCGTGCTGCTGCGCAACGAAGGCGGCAATCAGAATCACTGGCTGCGGCTCTCGCTCAAGGGACTGAACGACAACAAATCCGCCATCGGCACGAAAGTGGAAGTTTTCTCCGGCGGCAACCGGCAGAAATTTGAAATCTATGGTTCCAACGGATATCTCGGCCAGAATTCCACCGACATCGTAGTCGGGCTGGGTGCCGCCAAAGAGGCCGACGTCGTGCGCATGCTGTGGCCCACAGGCGTCCTGCAGGACGAAATCAACGTTGCCGGCGACAAGCAGCAGAACTTCCTCGAGATCGACCGCCGCGGCAGTTCCTGTCCCACGCTCTTCGTCTGGAACGGCGAACGCTACGAGTTCGTTGCCGACATGCTCGGCGCGGGAGTGGTCGGCCATTGGATTGGCCCCAACCAGCGCGATATTCCGCGTCCGGTGGAGTGGATCAAGATCGGCCGCGACATGATTCGAGAGAAGGAAGGTCGGCGTCAAAGTCCAAATCCCCACTTCTCCCAAAACCAGGGAGAAATGGGGCACCCGCAGGCGATTTTGCCAACGACCAACGGCGAACGACCAACGACGAGTCTCAGCTTCCGCTTCATGGAGCCGCTCGAAGAGGCCGTCTATCTCGATCAGGTGCGCCTGCTGGCGGTCGATCATCCGGCTAATGTCGAGGTTTATCCCAACGAATATTTCGCTTCGAATCCGCCGTATCCAGAGTTCAAAGTTGTCGTCAGCCGCGACGCCAGGCCTCCAGCCGGCGCGTCGGACGAGCACGGCCACAACGTTCTTCCGGATCTGCTGGCCCATCGTTATTTCGGCGATTTTGCGCTCACGCAATTTCAAGGCTTCGCCAAGCCGCACAGCCTCACGCTCGATCTGGGCGAGGCTTACCACGGCGGTCCGCTGTGGCTGCTCATGCACGGCGAAGTGGAATACTTTTCCGCGAACAGCATGTACGCGGCATCGCAGGCCGGTATCCAGGCGATTTCTCCCTACGTCGAAGCGCGGGTTGGAGATGAAAAGGGCGCAAACGGAAAATGGAAACGTGTGATCGACGACATGGGCTTCCCCGCCGGAGGTCCGCGCACCATGACGGCCGATCTCACTGGCAAGCTGCCTCTAGGGACAAAGAAGATTCGCATCACCACGAACCTGCAGGTTTATTGGGACAGCATTTTGATCGACCGCACGAAACAGGATGAGCGCAACCAAGCCCAAAGTCCGCGCCTGACGCCAGTTTCCTTAGTCCACGCCGACCTGGAGAATCACGGCTACCCGCTGAAGATCGAGGGCACGCCCCCCGGCAACGTTCAGTACATCTACGAAAAAGTCAGCGCCACCGGGCCCTACACTCGACCTGCGGGCACATACACCCGCTACGGCGACGTGCTGCCCTTGCTGACCGCAACCGACGACAAACTTGCCGTGTTCGGCTCGGGCGACGAAGTGCGCCTTGATTTCGATCCGTCAAACTTGCCCGCGCTTCCCAAGGGCTGGGTCCGCGACTATTTCTTCGCCGCCAACGGCTACGAAAAAGATATGGACTTCTACGCCGCCGAAGGCAACTACGTTGCGCCGCTCCCGTTCCTCAGCATGGGCGATTATCCATACACATCGAAGAAGTCGTTCCCGCTCGACGACGCGCACGTGAACTATCTTCTGGAATACAACACCCGCCACATGTCCGGCAACGAGCAGCGCGGATACTGGTTCGACTACGGCGAAAAGTGAGTCCCGCCGCGGTAACGCGGAGGGTAACAAGCGTTAGACGCTATAGAATCGTTTTAATATTGACATTTTCTCCCCTCCCGTAATTCAATAGCCGGACCCATGGAAACCTCGGCAGCTTCCTCTTCCGCCCCGCGCCTGCGCCGCACGCTCACGCTTTGGGATCTGGTCTTTTACGGAATCGTTTTGATCCAGCCCATCGCGCCTGTGCCACTTTATGGCGTGGCGCAGAAACTTTCTGATGGTCATTTTGTCACCATCATTCTGATCGCGTTATTCGCCATGCTCATCACCGCCGTCAGCTATGGACGCATGGGGACCCTCTATCCAAGTGCGGGCTCTGCTTACACCTACGTCGGCAAGGGGCTGAATCCTCATCTGGGATTCCTCGCGGGCTGGGCCATGATTCTGGACTACCTGCTGCAGCCGCTTATCAACACGGTATGGATTTCTACTGCGCTCCATGAGCGTTACCTGCCGCAGATCCCCTACATCGTGTGGGCGGCAATCATTGTCGGGATCATGACCGCGCTCAACTTGTTTGGAGTCAAGTCATCCACGCGCGCGAACAAGGTATTGTTGGCGGTCATGTCGGTGGTGGTGGTTTTCTTCGTTTGGCTTGCGATTCGCTACTTGTACCACGGCCAAGGATGGGCGGGGCTGCTTTCGACCGAGCCGCTCTACAACCCGAAGACTTTCAATTCGCATAAGATCCTGACGGCGACTTCGTTCGCGGCGCTCACTTATATCGGCTTCGATGGTGTGACCACGCTGGCCGAAGACGTTGAGAATCCCAAGCGCAACGTTCTGCTGGCCGTGGTGCTCACTTGCATTTTTGCAGGGGTCTGCAGCGCGTTTGAAGCGTATCTGGGAGCGCGAGTGTGGCCCGACTGGCACACGTTTCCGAATCTTGAAACCGCGTTCATGGATATCTGCAGCCGGGTGGGCGGAGTGGTCTTGTTCAACGCCATGGGCTTCATCCTGATCGTGGCAGCGTTCGGCAGCGGACTGACCGGCACTCTGGGCGCGGCCCGTCTGCTGTTTGGCATGGGACGGGACGGCGTATTACCCCGCAAGTTCTTCGGATTCCTGAAGCCCGGCAGCAGCACTCCCACCTACAACATTCTGCTGATCGGAGGGATCGCGTTTATTGGCGCGGTGGCTCTTAACTACATCGGCAATGCCTACGAGCACGCCGGAGAACTGCTTAACTTCGGCGCCTTTCTCGCTTTCATGGGAGTGAACTTCGCATGCTTCTGGCAGTTCTCCGTGATCGCGAAGAAGACGGGCGCGGAACGGCATCTCATGCGCGATGCCATTCTGCCCTTGGCCGGCTTCGCGTTTTGCGGGTTGATCTGGTGGAACCTGAACAGCCTGGCCAAGACTGTAGGCGGAATCTGGTTCGCTGTGGGTGTGCTCTACGTGGGCTACAAGACCAACTGGTTCCGGTCGGCGCCGGTGATGATTGATTTCAGCGACAATTAAGAACGATTGCTGTTTTTTGATTTTTGATTGCTGATTGAAAATCAAAACCAGAATCGATCATTCTGGACGATCTCGCTTTTCAATCAGCAATCAGCAATTGCCTTTGAGGTGCGCGATGCTGGGTTCTACAAACATCGTTGCTTTCGTTCCCACCAAAGATTCCGCGAAGGCGCGGGCCTTCTACGAGGGCGTGTTGGGACTTCGTTTCGTCAAGGATGACGGCTTCGCCATGGTGCTCGACGCGAATGGAATCATGATTCGCGTGGCCAAGGCTCCACAATTTACGCCCGCGCAGTTCACCATTCTGGGCTGGCAGGTGAAGGACATCGAGAAGGTCGTGCAGGAGCTACAGAAAAAGGGCGTCCATTTCGAAATCTTCGGTTTCTTCAAGCAGGACGAACTGGGAATCTGGACCGCGCCCACGGGAGACAAAGTGGCCTGGTTCAAAGATCCGGACGGAAACACTCTTTCCGTTTCCGAGCAAGTGTGATTCTCCCCGCCTATGTGGCGCGGGCACTCTTGCCCGCGAAATCTAACCACCAGCAGGACTGAAGTTTTCAGATTGCCGATCACTCAGCTGCCATCACTCCACGTTCCACCCGCTGACTCCGACCACGGGCTTGGCCGCGCCCAGTTCGCTGGCGCGGTAGGTTGCGGTAATCTCACGCTTCTCGCCCGGCAACAGTGAAATGTAATTGTCTTCCCAGAGAACTGGCAGAATCTCCTGACCCTTCGCGCCTTTCTCCACTTTCAGGCGCACAAAGAACGCCAGGCTCTTGCTCGGATTCTCCACCATCACGTGCGTGATTTCTTCTTCCCCCTTGTGCTCGGTGCGCTCGCTGACTCTCAGTTTCACCTTGGCAAGCTGCGCCAGCGCGGTGTAGTCGGCGTAGGACTCGGTGGGCGTCATCCACCAGGTCGATTTTTTCCAGTCCAGCGTCTCGGGTTTCGTGGAGAGCCAGTAGAAATTCGAGCCCACCACTTTTCCTGCTGCATCCTGAAGCCGCAGCACTACAAAATACGTCGGGCTCAGGCCCTGAACATCCGGCAGCGCGAAAATCTTTTTCGTGCTGTCGGCAGGCGCGTCGAGCGAGTCGACGTGGGAAAACTTCTCGGTCATGTCGAGGTTATAAATCTTGGTGGTGAGCTTCAATCCCTTCGCGTCCTCGTACTGGCTGCTGACCACCCAGATCGAGTGGTCGTCATAGCCGTATACCGGATGCAGCGCTTCCAGGGCGCGCTTGGCGCCGAAATAGCCTCCGCCCGGGCGCAAGTAGTAATCGTACAAATGCCAGATCATCGAAGGCCATGCGTTGTTCAGCATCCACTGGATCACGCCGGTCGACTCGTATTTGTTGCGGCTGTACGCCTCGTACATGGCGCGCACGCCCTCATAGGTTTGCATCTGCGACTTCACGGCGAAATCTTCCACGCTGTTCGATTTGCCGTAGCGGTTTTCCAGCGCATCGCTGAACACCTTGATGTTCTTGAACTCGCCTCCGCCGGCGTGATAATCCCACACATCGTCGATCGGCCACAAATGATCTTTACCCACCATCGCCTCGATGCTCTCGATCGGCGGAACCGCAGGTCCCATGCTGGTTTCGGTATCAAAACCATAACCTCCGCCGCAACCTCCCACATTGCACAGCTTCCGTCCCGGCTGTCCCGCAGGCGTGTCCACTTCCCAATAACTCGGCGCGATATATCCGTAGGGGCCGCTCATCTTCACGCCACTATCGCCGGTCACGCTGGTTTCCTTGCCGGTAGCCGACGAGACCACCGGATTCGGCCACAACAGCTGCTTTTCAATGTCGAGATACATCTGCTCCACATCCGGCGGCGGCGGATTATCGCTGCCGTTCAGCCACATCACCAGGCTGGGATGGCTGCGCAGCCGGTAAATCTGGTCTCGCAAAGATTGCTTCGCAATTTCAAAGTCGACAGGCTTCCAGCGCGCCCAGCGCTCCCAGAAATCGCAGCAGCACCATCCCGCCATCACCAGGATTCCCTTGCGATCGGCGAGGTCGAAGAATTCATGGGTTTCCAGCTTGCCTTCGAGGCGGATGGTATTCAGCCCCATGTCGCTGACGTAGCGAAACTCGTCTTCCAGGCGCTGCGAGTTTTCGCGGAGCATCATGTCGGTGGTCCACCCGCCACCGCGAATCAGGATGTTCTTGCCGTTTACGTGAAAGGCGCGGCCGCCGACTGAGTTGAAGTCGGAAGTAATTTCGCGAACGCCAAAGCGGCTTTCGGAACGGTCGCTGACTTCTCCGTCCACCATAAACTCAACTTCCAGGGGATACAGATTGGGCTTGCCCATCTGTGCCGGCCACCACAGCCGCGGATTCGAAAATGCCAGCTGTGGGTATTGTTCCGGAGTGAACGTCACATCCTTGACTTCGTGCGGCGCGAGTTCCACTTCCTGCTCGAAGCTGACTTTTTCTATTTCGCCTTTGAGTTTGCCTTTCACCGCCTGGCCCGTGCCATTCTTCACCTGCGCGGTAACCGTGAGTTGCGCACGATCGTTCGTGGGCAGGTTCAGTTTCGACACCACTGTCGCATAACGGACCGCCACCGGGCCGGTGGCCGTGAGGTAGACCTCGCGCCATAAGCCCATGTCCTTATCCGGCGGCGCGGGATTCCAATCGACAAACGTGATAGCAAGGTCGTTCTCGGTCGGAGCCCACACTTGCACCGCCAGCGTGTTTTCCGCGCCCGCATTCACTGCGTCGGTCACGTTGAATTCATAAGTGCGCCACGCGCCGGCCACATCATTCGAGTTGGCGATCTGCTTTCCATTGAGCCAGATGCTGGCGCGATAATTGATGCCCTTGAAATTCAGCCAGACCGTCTTGCCCTTGTAAGAAGCAGGCACGGCAAACTGCTTGCGGTACCACCACGAAACCGCATAGGGACTGTCGGTCTGCATGGGGATATTCGAAAAGTTGCTGCCGATGGGATAAGTAACCCCCGCGAACTGCCGCAGATTCATGCCGAAGAACGGATCAGGCAGAGCATGGCTTTTCACCAGCGCCGCAACCACGGTAGTTGGCACGGTCACGTCCTGCCAGCCTGTCGCCGTGAACTGCGGCGTGGAGATGACTTCTCCCTTGGCTTCGACCTTCGACGAAGATTGCAGCGACCAGCCTTCGTGCAGGGGCAGTTTGTCTTCTACGGAATGTTTGGCCGGGTTCTGGGCCGCCAGAGGTTGAATCAGAAATGAAGCCAGAAGGAATTGGGCGAGAACAGAAACCGTGATTGCCAGCCGCTTGCCTGAGTTCATGATGCTCCCTTGCATTCTTCCTCGCGATGGTCGAACAATCGATTCGTCCACCTCGGATCGTCGCTTTTTGGATGGGTTTGCGGGGTCAGCTGTAAACTGCCCCGCAGAATGGATAACACTTCTATTAATTCGTTTCAATAGCCATGTTTCGCAGGTCGTGCAGGCCGTCGCCAAGTCCTGGGAAATCGCATCGCTCGACCGGGACCGGACTCACCCGCGTCATGGACCGTCAAGCCGGCTCCGTGTGGTCTGGTTTATAATGAGCAATTCGGCGTTAACCTCTGGAGTGACAAGAAGATGATTCGATTTCTGCAAACCCCTGGCCCGGTCAAGAAGGTAGTTCTTGGCGGGATGCTGATCGTGATCTGCATCGCGATGCTGGTCTACCTGATTCCCACTGGGAACTCGAGCTCGGGGGGGCCAAGCGCTCAGTCGGTCGCCACGGTCGATGGCAGCGACATCACCGCCACCGAAGTGCGGAACACCGCCCAGCAAATGGCGCAACAGCAGGCCGCGCGCTACGGCGCTCAGGCCTCCATGATCATGCCATTCCTTCTGCAGCAGGCCACTCAGCAGGCAGCCGACCAACTGATCACGCGTCAGGTTCTGCTCGGCGAGGCCAAGCATCTGGGGCTGCGAGTTACCCCCAAAGAAATTCAGGATGAGCTGCAGCATGGCCGCTACGCGGCGACCTTTTTCCCGGGCGGAAACTTTATCGGCGAGACTGAATATGAAGACATGCTGTCGCGTGCGAATCTAACGCCTGCGCTGTTCGAGGATTCGGTGGGGACCGACATCCTCATCGGCAAGTTGCAGGCCTTGATCGCCGGCGGAGCCTCGGTCAGCGATTCCGAGGTTCGCAAGGAATTCGCCAAGGAGAACACCAAGGTAAAGTTCGAGTATGCGGTCTTGAAGCAGGACGATCTGCGCAAGGCGCTTCATCCCACGGACGCGGAACTGCAGGCCTTCTACGAGAGCCACAAGAAGACCTACGCCAATTCGATCCCGGAAAAACGCAAGATCAAATACGCAGTCATCGACCTCAACCAGGTGCGCGGCAGCGTGCAGGTGAGCCAGGAGGATTTGCAGACCTACTATGACCAGCACCGCGACCAGTACCGCGTTCCGGAGCAGATCAAAGTCAGCCACATCTGGATCAAAGCGCCGCTTCCCGATGCCGATGGCAAGGTCGACCAGAAGGCCCTTGCTGATGCCCAACACCGCGCGGAAGACCTGCTGAAGCAGCTCAAAGCTGGCGCCAAGTTTGAAGACGTTGCGAAGAAATCTTCCGAAGACCCGGGCAGCGCCAATGTGGGTGGTTCTCTCGGTTGGATCGGAAAGGGCCAGACCACGCCCGAGTTTGAAAAGGCTGCATACGCTCTCTCCAAGGGCCAGACCAGCGGCGTGGTAAAGAGCAGCGACGGTTTCCACATCATCCGGTTGGACGACAAGCACGAAGCTCATCTGAAGACGCTAGCCGAAGTCAAAGACCAGATCGAGCCCATCCTCAAGCAGCAGAAGGCCGCGCAGGCCGCCCAAAAAGAGGCGGATGCGCTGTTGACTCAAGCCAAGGCCGTAGGATTGGACGCCGCAGCCGCAACCGAAAAGATTCCCGTGATCAACTCGGACTTCTTCGCCCGCAAGGATATGCTGCCGGGTCTGGGGCCGGCGGCGCAGTTCATGGACGCCGTCTTCACCGCGGCGGAAAAATCTCCGCCGGAGATGGCGCCTACGTCGCAGGGATTCGCTGTATTTCAACTGCTGGCCATCAAGCCGCCGGAGACTCCGACCTTCGAAGAGATTCGCAGCCGCGTGGAAACGGAATTCAAGAATGAACGCTCCAGCGTCCTGCTTTCTCAAAAGACCCAGGAACTTTCCGACCGTGCCAAAGCCGAGCACGATTTAAAGCGCGCGGCCAAAGAGTTGGGCGCAGAAGTGAAGACCAGCGACTTCGTCCTGCCGGATGGCCAGGTGCCCGACGTGGGCTCGATGAGCGGCCAGGCCGCGGTGGCCTTCAACATGAAGCCGGGAGAGATCAGTGGGCCGATCAATAGCGCAAACAATGGCGTGGTGCTGCAACTGCTCGAAGTCCAGACTCCGACCGACGCCGATTACGCCGCCAAGCGCGATGAGATTCGCGATTCACTCCTGCAGTACAAGCAACAGCAACTCTTCGGGCTTTTCGTTACTAACTTGAAAGACGAGATGAAGAAGTCCGGCAAGATCAAAATCAACGAAGAGTTGATGAGAACCTTGGCCAAAGGCAACAGTGAAGAGGGAATGTAGGCGAGAAGATTCAAGGCTGCATGTCTTTTCCGCGCGCTTCAGGCATCCTGTTGCACCCCACGTCGTTGCCTTCGCGCGGCGGCATTGGCGATTTTGGTCCGGCCGCGTACCGGTTCGCTGACTTCCTCGCTTTGGCTCGCCAGGGCTTTTGGCAGGTTCTGCCGCTCGGTCCGCTCGGCTACGGCAACTCGCCCTACTCCACAACCTCCGCGTTCGCCGGAAACCCGCTATTAATCAGCCTGGAGCGCCTCGCTCAACATGGCTGGATTGACTCGGCGAAGCTGGACGCTCTGGCACCGGAATCTGGCGCAGTCGAGTATGAGCAGGTCTTTGCCAGCAAGATGCCTCTCCTGTTCGAGGCTGCAAAGAATTTCACCGCTTCGGCGGCAGGGCGGGCGCGCGAACGCTTCAATCAGTTCCATGCGCAGAACTCCTGGTGGCTCGATGATTTTGTTCTTTTCGACGCGCTCCGTGCGCAGTACAAACTGGAAAGCTGGAATCACTGGCCGCGTGAGTTGGCCCATCGCGAGCCAGCCGCTCTCGAAAAAATCCGCAAGGAACTCGCCGCCGAACTCGAAATCCGTAGCGCGCTGCAGTTCGCATTTTACGAACAGTGGCAGGCCTTGCGCCGTTATTGTTCGGAGCGCGCGATCCGCATTGCCGGCGATGTCGCCATCTTCATGAACTACGACAGCGCCGACGTGTGGACCCATCCCAATCTTTTTCGCTTGGATAAGAATCTGGAATCAGAAGCCGTGGCCGGCGTCCCTCCCGACTTCTTCAGCAAGACCGGACAGCGCTGGGGCAACCCGCTGTACCGCTGGGACGCAATGAAAGCATCCGGCTACGCCTGGTGGATCCAGCGCCTGCGCTGGGCTACACGAAATTGCGACTACGTGCGGCTCGATCACTTCCGCGGCTTCGACCAATTCTGGGAAATTCCCGCCGCTGAGCCCACGGCCGTCAACGGCCGCTGGGTCGATGGTCCGCGTGACGACCTGTTCCAGAAACTTCGTGAAGCCCTCGGCGGTCTTCCTTTTTTCGCGGAGGATCTCGGCTACATCACTCCCGAAGTTCACGCCCTGCGCGAAAGATTGCAGATTCCAGGTATGGCCGTGCTTCAATTCGGTTTCGGCGATGAAGGCGCGCACATCTATTTGCCGCACCGGGCCGCGGGAAAAGTCATCTACACCGGCACGCACGATAACGACACAGTGGTCGGCTGGTGGAACTCCGGAACCTCCGAAGCTGAACGCCGCCACGCGCTGGCTTACGTTGGCCGCTCGGAAGACGGCATCCACTGGGCGTTCATCCGCGCCGCGCAAGATTCGCCATCCACCCTCAGCATTGTCCCGCTACAGGACGTGCTGGGCCTCGGCAGCGAAGCCCGCATGAACACACCCAGCCTGCACGGCGGCAACTGGAAGTGGCGCTGCCCTCTCGAGTTGCCCGCCGAATTCGCAACCAAGCTGGCCGCTCTCGCCGAAGTTACTGACCGAGTGCCCCAGCCGTTCCCGGTGCTCGCAGACGAAGACTTCGCCGCCTGAACCTCTTCCTTGCATCAGAAACTCCGGATCGCGAGTTCCCTCGGCGGCGGTTTTGCCGCGTCAGCACGCTAATCCATTTGCGAATCAGCTAATATCCGCGAACCACTTTGCTCCTTCCCTCACATCGTGTATAGAACTTATAGGAGCTT
This sequence comes from uncultured Acidobacteriaceae bacterium, assembly GCA_963719575.1. Lineage (GTDB taxonomy): Bacteria > Acidobacteriota > Terriglobia > Terriglobales > Acidobacteriaceae > Sulfotelmatobacter. Next base: position 355,081 of record CAVRCN010000005.1, on the reverse strand, counting down.
TTTTCGTGGGCGAGTCCATCATCGAGGCCGTTGCGATTGAGAAGTCCTATCCCCAGGCGGATGGCACGCGAATCCAGGTCGTCGGCCATACCGACCTCAGCATCGAGCCGGGAAAAATCGTTGCCCTGCTCGGACCCTCCGGCTGCGGCAAGTCCACTCTGCTGCGCATTCTCACGGGCCTCGCGGAACCATCCGCAGGAGGCCTCTTCTGGCATGGCAAGCCATTAGATGGGCAGCTCCCCAACGTTGCCATCGTCTTCCAGAGTTTCGCGCTCTTTCCCTGGCTCACCGTGCTCGAGAACGTGGAAGCTCCGCTCGAAGCCCGCGGCGTGCCCGCCGTGGAGCGACGCAAGCGCGCGCTGCGCACTCTCGACACCGTCGGTCTCGATGGCTTTGAAACCGCCTATCCCAAGGAACTTTCCGGCGGCATGAAGCAGCGCGTCGGCTTCGCCCGCGCGCTGGTGGTGGAACCGGAAGTTCTATTCATGGACGAACCTTTCTCCGCCCTCGACGTTCTCACCGCCGAAAATCTCCGCGGCGAGCTTCTGGAACTCTGGCTGAACAAAAAAATGCCCACCAGCGCCATCTTCATCGTCACTCATAACATTGAAGAAGCTGTCATGCTCGCCGACCGCATCCTTGTGCTCGGCCGCAATCCCGCTCGCATCCGCTCCGACTTCAACGTGCGTCTCAAGCATCCCCGCGACCGCAAGTCCGCCCGCTTCGTCGAACTCGTCGACTACATCTACAAAGTCATGACCGAGCCCGACGTGGAGCACACGCCGCCGGACGCCGAGACCACCGCCGAAATCGTCATCCCTCCCCACGGCTTCAAGAAACAGGACGCCCCCATCCGCACCACGAAATATCAGATGCTTCCGCATGCCCGCGTCGGCGGCATCGCCGGCCTCATCGAGCTTCTCCGCGATCGTGGCGGCCGCGAAGACCTGTTCCGCCTCGCCGAAGAACTGGTGATGGATGTGGAAGATCTGCTCCCGATTCTTGAAGCCTGCGTGTTGCTCGGCTTCGCCCGGCTCAAAGAAGGCGATGTCCGGCTCTCGAAAGCGGGCGAGGCTTTTGCAGACGCCGACATTCAAACCCGCAAAGTGCTGTTCCGCGAGGCCGCACTCGAACACGTGACCATCCTCAAGCAGATTGATAGCATCCTCAAACGCAAAAACGACCACGCCATGGCTGACGAGTTTTTCAACGACATTCTCGACGAGCATTTTGCCGAAGAAGAAGTGCAGCGCCAGTTCGAAACCGCCACCAACTGGGGCCGCTACGCGGAAATCTTCGACTACGACCGCGAAACCGGACGCCTGACGCAAACCGAGCCAACCTCAATCGAGCCTCCGCCAGCAGCGGCCGTGGTCGACAGCCCCAACTCAACACCTGCGCCAAAATCCTGAACGAGAGCCCGGGACCGAAAGACGATCCGAAAACTACGATGAGAAAATCGGCCAGCCTCCGCGGATTCTCACCCTATCGTCTCTGGGCACAACTCCCGCGCCTACACGTTTCCTATCTACCCGATCTCGTCATGTTCGCGGCTGGCATCGCGCTTTTTTATGGCGTAGTCACGGTCGGCCGCGATTGGTTCAGCCCCTTCACTCCGGAAGTGGAAATCTCCCGCAGCCTGCTCGCGCTGCCGGCTTATGCCGGCTATTCGCTGCTGCGCATCACGATCGCGTACGTGCTTAGCTTGATCTTCGCGCTGATCTATGGCTACATCGCTGCCCGCAACGCGCGGGCCGAGCGGTTTATGGTTCCCCTGCTCGACGTGCTGCAGTCGATCCCGGTGCTCAGTTTCCTGCCTCCGGTGATGCTGGCCATGGTCGCGCTTTTTCCCACTCGCCAGCTAGGTGTGGAGATGGGCGCCATCCTTCTAATCTTCACCGGCCAGGTGTGGAACATGGCTTTCAGCTTCTACGCTTCGCTCAAGAGCATTCCCAACGAGATGCGCGAGGCCGCAAAAATTTACGGTTTCAGCTGGTGGCAACGCTTCATCCAGATGGAGCTGCCCTTCTCCGCCATCGGCCTGGTCTGGAACTCCATGATGTCGGTGGCCGGAGGTTGGTTCGCCCTGATGGTGTGCGAAATGTTCGTGCTCGGCCCGCGCGATTTTCGGCTGCCCGGACTCGGCTCCTACCTGCAAACCGCTGCCAGCGCCGGAGACACACGTTCCATCCTTTGGGGCGTCCTCACCATGGTTGCGGTCATTGTTCTGCTCGACCAGTTCATCTGGCGTCCAGTCATCGCCTGGGCGGAAAAATTCAAGATCGAGCAGGTCGAAAATGCAGACGCTCCGCGCTCCTGGGTGCTCACCTTGATTCAGCATTCGCGAGGTCTCGCTGCCATTCGCAAGAAAACTCTGACCCCGGTGAGCGAAAAATTGATGCTACGTTTCGCCCACCCGCCGGCCGCGCGCGAAGAAGAAACTCCGGGCCCGTGGAGAGTATGGCTCCTGCGCGCCCTCGCCCTGATCCTGCTCGTCGCGATCGGCTATGGCGTGGTTCGGGTTGTCATGATTCTCACCGGCCTGCAGAAGGCCGAATTGCAGGAAGCCGGCATCGGCCTGGGCGCAACTTTTCTGCGCGTGAATCTCGCCTTGTTGTTGGGTGCGCTGTGGACCATCCCCGCCGGCGTTGCGATCGGTCTCAATCCACGCCTCGCCCGCATCGCGCAGCCGCTCGCGCAGATTGCCGCTTCCATCCCCGCGACAGCATTACTGCCGGTCATTCTGCTGCTGCTCATCCGCCTCGGCGGCGGACTCGGCATCGCTTCCATCGTGGTGCTGTTGTTGGGCACGCAGTGGTATGTGCTTTTCAACGTGATCGCCGGGGCCATGGCGATCCCCACCGATCTAAAAGAGTGCTGCTCGGTTTTTCGCCTGAAAGGAATCCAGCGCTGGAAAAAACTGATCCTCCCGGGAATTTTTCCCTACCTCATCACCGGCATGGTCACTGCCTCCGGCGGCGCGTGGAACGCCAGCATCGTCGCCGAATATTTCCACTTCAAGGGCCACATCTACACCACCACCGGCCTCGGCGCTACCATCCAGCAAGCCACCGACAGTGGCAACTTCGATCTGCTTCTCGCCGCCACCATCATGATGGCCGCCACCGTCGTCACCGTGAATCGCCTGCTCTGGCGCAGACTCTACACCTTGGCCGAGACCCGCTTCCGCCTGGAAACCTAAGGGAAGCCTCGGTAGTGACTCAATTTGGAATTTCTTCGCGAACTTTGCGGCTTTCCTTTGCGAACTTTGCGGTTAAAAGCTGTTGTTCTTCTGCCGAAGGGGACCCATGCAATTTGTTCGCAGCATGTAGCATCCGCCGATCAGCTGCGCTTTTTGCCGCGTTTGTTTTGCGCATCGCTAGCCCCACTCCGCCCCGCGCGACGATCGCTTACTGCAGCATCCATCACGGGAAGATTCGTGACGTGCTCCAGTTGCCGTCTCCAGTCCAACTCCTCCACAAATCCCCGAGCGTCGCGCCAGCCCGGTTGCACCTTCACGTAAAGTTCGAGAAAAACCTTAGTCTCCAGCATCCGCTCGATCCGCAGCCGCGCCGACGTTCCGATCTTCTTCAGCATTCCGCCCCGCTTGCCGATCAAAATGCCTTTCTGTCCTTCGCGCTCGCAGTAAATCGTCGCCGCAATCCGCGTCAGCCGTGCGCCTTCCTCGAAATTGTCCACAATAACGGTGGTGGCGTAGGGAATCTCTTCCTCCATCTCCACGAGAATCTGTTCGCGGATAATCTCCGCCGCCATAAAGCGCGCCGGCTGGTCGGTAATCTGGTCCTCCGGAAAATACGCGGGACCTGCGGGCAGCGCCGCAATCACTTTCTTCAACAACTCATCCAGTCCGTTGCGCTTAAGCGCCGAAATCGGAAACACCTCCGCGAAGTCATACAGCTTGCGGTACTCCTCAATCACCGGCAGCAGCTTCGCCTTATCGCGCAGCAGGTCAACTTTGTTCAAAACCAGAAACGCCCGCGCTCCCATCTGCTTCAACAAGTCCATTGCAAAACCATCGCGCGGATCAAACTTCCGCGTCACATCCATCAACACCAGCACCAGATCGCACCCTTCCAGCGCCTCGCGCACCTCCACCATCATCTTGCGCCCGAGAGAGCTATCGGGCTTGTGCACGCCCGGCGTATCGATGAGAACCACCTGCCCGCCATCGCGCCCGTTTTTCTTGGGGATGTGAAGAATTCCCTGAATCCGATTGCGCGTGGTTTGCGGCTTCGGCGAAATAATCGCGAGCTTCTCCCCCACCAGCGCATTCAGCAGCGTCGACTTGCCCGCGTTGGGCCGTCCGAGAATACAAACAAAACCAGAGCGAAATGGCATAAGAGGGGGCTTTAGCTATCGGGCTTCGGGCGTCGGCCTTCCGACTTCAACTCTGATCGGCGACTGTCGCGTCGTTGGATTTCTGCTTGTCAAGGGCTCCAGGGATCCCGGTTCGCCGAAGCCCGACAGCGGAAGCCCGAAGCCCGACAGCCGAAGCCCGACTATATCAGCTTCAATTGCTGCGGCTGCACCGCGCTGATTCTCACTCGTTCCACTTTTCGGTCCGTGGCTTCCACGACCTCGAAGCGCAGCCCATCTTCCTCGACGACTTCACCGCTCTTCGGAATGCGCCCGGCCATTTCGCTCACCAGTCCCGCAACCGTCGCGGATTCTTTTCCTTCCGGCCGGATGCCAAAAAGTTCGCCCAGCCGGTCAACGTCCATCCCTCCGGAGACCACGAACGAACGATCTCCTTCGCGGACAATCTCCGGTTTCTCATGTTCGTCGCGGATCTCGCCGACAATTTCCTCGACCAGGTCTTCAATCGTAACCAGCCCCGCCACCCCGCCATATTCGTCCACCACGATGGCGAGCTGCACATTTTTCTTTTGCATCTCTCGCAGCAAGTCGCTGCCCAGTTTGCTTTCGGGCACGAAATAAACGTCCCGCCGCATCAGCGAATCCAGCGTGCGCACGTGCGCTTCGGTGTCTGGCACCTGCAATACGTCCTGGGCGTAGACGATCCCCTTGATGTTGTGGATGCTTCCTTCGTAAACCGGAACGCGCGAGTAATGCTTCACCCTCAGCATGTCAATGAAACGCTCCACAGTCGTATCCGCCGGAACCGCAAACATCGCCGGACGCGGCTTCATCGCCTCGCGCACCGTCTTGCCGCTGAACTCCACCACCGATTGAATCAAGTCGCGGTCGCCTTCCTGAATAATCCCTTCTTCGCGTCCCGCTTCGATCAGCGCATCCACCGCCTCCGTCGAACTCTCCGGTTGTTCGTTGGTATTTTGCCGCGTCAACGCCGCTACCGACTGCAGAAACCCGAGCGCAACCGTCACCGGAAATACCAGGTAAATCAGGATTCTCAACACCAGCGTCCACCGCATCAGCCATGCTCCAGTGGTGCGCGAGAAAAACACGAACGGCAGAAACCGGTTGCACAGAATCACGATCAGGATCAGGCTGATGGTCGCTTGCAGAATCTCGGTGAGGCTCCAGCGCTGATCGCTGAAAATGGTAAAACCCACCAGCAACGCGATTGCCGCCATGGTCATCTGCGTGAGCACCGCCATCGAGAGCGCCGCCCGGGTGCGGCTCACGCGCAGCCTGGGTTCCACTTGCTGCTCGAAAACGTCGATGTTGTCCTGAAACTCGCGCGAAAGAAACTTGCCAATCTCCTGGTACACCCGGTCCACATAAGAGACCAGCGTAAGCAGCCCCAGCAGCAGAAGCAGCGCCAGCGCCACACCGGGAGTCATGATTTCCTCCGCGGCTGCACTCGCCGTTCCATGGAAGTCCTGTGCCTTTTGTCCGAACCCGCCGCCCGCTCGATCAATCCAGCGGGCAACCGCAACGCTGCACGCAACCGGCGTTCCTGCCGTTCCATTTGCCCATTATCGCGCTCATGGTCGAAGCCCGCCAGATGCAGAATCCCGTGCAGCGCCAGAATCTTCACTTCGTCGGCGGCCGAGTGCCCCAACTGCGCCGCGCTTTGTTTCGCCACGTCCGCGGAAATCGCAATCTCGCCCGCCAGTCGCAACGCACCGGGCGTCCGCTGAGAATCCGCCGGAAATGACAAAACGTCCGTCTCTTTGTTCTTCCCCCGAAACTGACGATTCAGGGAGCGCACTTCCGCGCTGCTGGTCACCAGCAGATTGACCGTGCCCCTAAGCCCGGCCGCTCGGCGTGCGCGAAGCAGAAATCGTTCCAGCCCCGCTTCGCTCAAACCTGTGATCGGCTTTTGCAAAATAACCAACTCGCCTCAACGCCCTCTGCGGATTTTCTCCGCGCCCCCTGCGCTCAACGCTTTTTGGGGTTACCGTATCCGAGGACGGTCGCTGCCGCCAAAATAGACGGGAGGGCCCGCCCCGCGCCCTCCCGCCAAAAGTCCCGCTCTATCCTCTTGCGTCAGCCGACGCTGTCTTGCTGCCTGCCTCGTCTCGAACCAAAGACGTCGATGGCTTCTCTTGGGCGTTCGTTGCCCCGTCCGCACCCCGGACCTCGGCAGTTTTTCCTTCGCTCAGCATCATCACCTGCTGCTCGGCGATGCGGTTCTTGTGCTCGTCATACGCGCGGATAATGCGTTGCACCAGATGGTGCCGCACCACGTCAACCTCATCAAAATGTACGAAGGCCAACCCTTCCACCCGTTTCAGCACGTCGGCAGCCTCGAGTAGCCCGCTTCGCCGCGCATTGGGCAAGTCGATCTGCGTGATGTCGCCCGTAATCACGGCCTTCGAGTTAAAGCCCAGCCGCGTGACAAACATTTTCATCTGCTCGGAAGTCGTATTCTGCGCCTCATCCAGAATCACGAATGAATCGTTGAGCGTGCGCCCGCGCATAAACGCAATCGGCGCGATCTCAATCACATTCTTCTCCAGGTAGCGATCCACTTTCTCCGGATCCATCATGTCGTAAAGCGCGTCATACAGCGGCCGCAGATACGGATCGATCTTGTCCTGCAGCGTCCCCGGCAAAAATCCCAGCCGCTCGCCCGCTTCCACCGCGGGACGCGCCAGAATAATGCGATTCACGCGCTTCGACTGCAGCGCAGAAATCGCCATCGCCACGGCCAGATAAGTCTTCCCCGTCCCCGCCGGACCAATGCCAAAAACCATGTCGTGCTTCTCAATGGCTTCCAGATAGCGGCGCTGGTTGATGCTCTTCGGCTGCACCGTGCGCCGCCCAAACGAACGCTGCCGGCCCGCGTCGGCAAGTCCGCGCAGGGTCGCAGTCGCGTCCGCGGTCAGCACCCGCAGCATGCTGTTCAGATCACCATTGTTAAACGTGTATCCGGAACGCTGCAGCCCTTCGTAGTCGGCAAACACCTGTTCCGCGCGGGCCACGTCGCGCGCCGCGCCTTCCAGTTCTATCGCATTCGACCGCAGGTTGATCGTAATGTTGAGCCCGTCTTCGAGCACCCGCACATTCTCGTCGCGCGTGCCAAACAACGTCTCGATGTTAGGACTAATTCCGATACTTTTCTTCATGCACTCTCTTTAGCGAATCATGTGGGACAAAGATGAACCACGTAGGGACAGCCGCCTCGCCTGCCTGCCCTGAGCGAAGCCGAAGGGTCCCGCCGAGCAAAGCGAGTCGTCCTTGCCGCAGCTCTCCCGAAAACACGAACACCTCACCCAATTCGCAGACAAAGCAGGATTTTGCTCAGAGACGGGACCAACCGGAATACTCGTGCCCAGAGGGCAAGCGACCACCATTGCTTAGAAGCCTACCGCTAGGCGAAGTGCTAGTCAATGGCGTGCCAACCGTTGGTAGTGGCTCCGTTTGAATTTCTTCGCGTCCAAAGAGCGGGCTTCGGGAGAGTGGGCTTCGGGCTTCAGCTATCGGGCTCCGGCTTTCGATTTAGGGTCCTGCTCCGTCGCCGAAGCCTGAAGCCTGAAGCCTGAAGCCCGAAGCCTGAAGCCCGAAGCCTGAAGCCACCACCCAACCGTTTGACCCGTCAAGACTTGCTCCCCTATAATAAGAAATTCGGATGCACCCGAATATCTCTCTGTAACACAAAGGTAAACCAGCACCATGGCAAATCATTTTTCGGCGCTCAAGCGCGCCCGCCAGACCGAAAAGCGCACCGCCACCAATCGCGCCAACACTTCCCGCCTGCGCACCGCGTTGCGCGATCTCCGCGAGAGCATCGAAAAAGGCGACAAGGCCGCCACCCTGCAGCTCTATCGCACCACCGTGTCGGTGCTCGACAAAGCTATCCAGAAGGGCACCCTGCACGAGAACACCGCCTCGCGCTACAAGTCCCGCCTAGGCAAGCGCGTTACGGCGATGAAGTAGCGGCCAGCGGTCAGCTCTAAGCGCCCCAGCCCTAATCCCTCATCCTCAAGTTTCTTGTTCCGAACCGCGTTAGCGGTCGAGACCAGGGGAACCTCTGGGGTTCAAGCAGGGGCGGAGACGGGCTACCTGGCGAGCCCTTTCTTGGCGAGCAGGCGTTGACGACGCAGGCGCACAAACTCCCCGTATGTCGGTTTGTCCATGTGCACCAGGAAACGCTTGATGTATAGCAGGTTTCGATTCAGGGCCGCTCTTGTTGGTTCTTTGTAACTTAAATCCTGCAGGAGCAGCCCTAGGCGTTCGTGGTCCGAGTCCCGGAGTTGGCTAATGACTTCAGGCCGAGACAGCGGGAATATCCCATTCTTCAAGAGAACCGCCCGAGCGCTATGGGAGACCGCATAGAGCATTTCTTCGGCTGCCGCGCCCAGGTCCCCTGTTTCTAGTAGGGCTGCGGCGAGAGTCAGCCGCCGCGCAGCATGTCGAATCTTCTTATGCCAATCGGGCCATATAACAGCGTCCGGGGAACTGACGATCTCAAGCCATTCCTGAGAGGTCACCAGAGGAACGCCATACCGAACGCACCACCCGGCGAAGTCGTCCCCCGCGCGGAGCCGCTCGGTGAACCTCCTCGTCGTTAGTGCCTGGACGTGAAGGCGATCTGGGTGGCGCTCAACTACGGGCGGCTGATTGCCCAATACCAACAGGTCCAAGTCGCTCTGCGACACTTGCGTGGAACGCGCGACAGACCCGATCAGGATGACAGAAATTTGCGTGTTTTCATTCGCGGCGCGAACCGATCTAACAAAATCGTTCGTAAGCGATGTGTAGCTAGGTTCAGTCAACACTTGCATTATTCCTTTTCCATGGTTGCTAAGAGTTCTCCCACTTCGCCCAGGAACAGTTCGAGCTCGGACACGAGGTCTTCGACGTTAACTTCGGACAAGTCCTCTCCTGGGTCACCGTATGAAACATCTTTCCGAAGCTCGTTTAGCCGGACGAGGCGCTCGCTGACATCGGTTTTGAGCTTGTTCTGTTCGAATAGTTGCTTCGCCAGTGCCGCCTTCTCATAGTGCTTTTTTGTCCACGATGCGCCGAGCGCGGTGGCCGCCGTTACGAGCGCGTTCTCGTAAGCGTAAAAGCACTTCGTTACACATTCTGCAGCGTCGGCGGGTTCCCACGAATCGACTGAGGCGCGATCAAATTGATCCATGGCCCTAGCCAGATGCGCGTGCGCCTCTTTTAGTCGATCCTTCTTGGATTTTGCCATGTCTCCCCAGACAGTTGAGTATACCTCTACGTGGTTTCGCACTCTTGAAGAAGCCAAAAGCCTAACAACTCAGCCCCTCCTGCATCCATCCCGGACGGGCGGGCTTCGCGTTCGAAGGACGGGGAGCTCAGCTGCCGACTCGCGTGAATCTTTGACCGGTACCCGCTAAATTTTCCACAGCCCCATCGTGTGACATCCAACCTTGACCGAAGATTTCAATCGCGCAATGATGACCACAGCCGCGACTGCCGCGCAAAGCGCGATTAGTCCGGCCCTAAGTCCTTTGTTTCACGGATTTTAGTATCTAAGCTCTTTGACATCTAGATTTTGCGGGGAATTTCCCGCTAAGTTGGTGATTCCAGAGATTCAGGGGGAGGGGGAGGGGGGTACCCACGCAGGAAGTCTGCAAAGCTGAAAGCTGACGGCTGATAGCGGACAGCTGGCTTTAAACCGGCAGCTGCTCCTGCATCCACCCCGGCGTCTCCAGCTTTGCCTCAGTGGTCAGGTCCATCACCAGCCGTTCCAGCACCATGCGCTTGCTGACGGGATTTGAGCGCAGGGCCAGGTCGGCCTTCGCTACCAGGCGAATCGCCCGCGTGAGTTCGCGGCGGGATTTGTAGCGGCGAGCTTGCTTGATGATGTCGTCGGCGGCGAACGGAGGCACCCGGAATCCCTGCCACAACGCCGCCCACAGCATGCGCTGGTCGCGCACGTTGCGTTCGAGGATCACCAGCATCTGCCGGAAGGTCTTGGCCAGCATGTAGATGTGGCCAATCGCCGCTTCTTCGCCATCGCCCGAAGAGAGAATCGCGTCCAGCACTTCGAGCGCGCGCACGCGATCTTTAGAGGAAATCGCGTCGGTCAACTCATATAACGACCGCTGCTTGGCCGAGAGAACCATGGTTTCCACGTCGCCCAGCGTGATGCGATTTTTCGCCCCGACGTAGAGCATCAGTTTCTCCAGTTCGTTGGAGATCATCATCATGTCGCCGCCCAGCGCGTCGACCAGTTCACGGGCGCCGTCGGGCTCGATCTTTACCGGCACGCTGCGGCTGGCGCAATAATCGGTGATCCAGCGCACCGCTTCGCCCTCTTCCACGCGCGCCAGTTCGACGATGCCGCAATACTGGCCCATGGTTTCGCGGATGCGCTGGTAGCGTTCTTTGTCCTGCATCTCCATGCGCCGCACATCGGCGGGAATGCTGATATGGTCGGCGACAAAAACAATCAGCGCGTCGGGATTCGGATTCTTGCAGTAGTCTTCGATGGCCGCGAGTTTCTCGTCATTCGATCCGCGTCCGAAAAGATTCTTCACCCCGCGCACGAAGAAGACCTGAAACGGCGCCATCAGCGAAGGCGTGCGGGCGCGATCAAGAACTTCGGCCAGGTCGTTTTCGGCAAGGTCGAACTCGAAAATGCTGAAGTCGCGCAGTTCGGCGGGAACCAGATGTTGCAGAATCGCATCGCGAAAGCGCTTGCGAAAAAAGGCTTCGTCGCCGACGAACACGTATGCCGCGCGCAGCTTGCGGGACTCAAGCTCGCTGACAAAACGCTCGGCATTGGCGAAAGCTCGCATTAGAAAAGGTCGTCGTTGGTCGTTGGTCGTGCGTCGTTGGCCAACGACCAAGGACCAACGACCAACGACGGTTCATCAAACTTTAGCACTAGTAGTCCTCCAGAATGTTGGAGACCAGGGTGCGGGCAAAATCCTGCGAGAGCCGCCGGAATGCAGGCGAGTCTTCTTCAAAGAAACTGGCAAGATCCTGCGAGACTTCATATTGCTCGCGAAACAGGTACGACGGATTCTGATAGATCACTTTGCCTTGCCGGTCCGACAACGAAACTTTCATGCTCACCACAATCAGGACGCTCGCCGCCTGTCCGGTCGCCGAATTGTAGGTCAGCGGCGAAGCCGAAGTCGAGAGCACAGTTCCGCGCAGCGTGGCATCAGCCGCTTCGCTGGCATCGTTCAGGACCTGGTAATGCGTCCGCGTAGTGAACTCTCGCACCACCGAAGCGGTCAGCATCTGCTCGATGCGATAGGTGTTGGTTTCATTCTTGAAGGTGGGAATGGCGATGGTCTTGACGTTCGCGGGAAGCTGTACCGAGTGCCCGGCCGTGTGGTAACCGCAACCCGCGGTTGCGAGCAGCAGGAGCATCGCAGGGAAAAGCAGATTCCTCGCGGGCTTTCGCCCGCTCGGAATGACAAGAGTTGGTGGAGCGATCGGGCGAGTAAAGACGGCGCAGCGAAATTTGTCGCGGCCAAAAACCCGCCCCAGCTTCATTGAATCTTTCCTACCGGGCGAGTGGCGATCATGCTTTCCGCGCATTCCACGGCGGTGAGCGCCGCGATGCGAACGTTGTCGGCCGCGGCCCACAGCCACATGCCATTGGGCTGGCTCGGATCGTTCTTCACCGAGAGCAGAATGTCTCCCTGTCCCGCGGCGGTCACGTTGCTGGCGGGATCGTCTTCCGCGCCGGGGACGACAATGTGATCGCCAGCCAGCGCCATGGCGAAATCCTGCGGCTCGGTTTCTTTGGCGATCTCTTTTCCGGCCAACTCCAGAAACAGCGCGAGCGCATGGCCGTGAAAAATGGGAGCCTGCACCAGCATCAGCGAAGGGTTCGGCGCACCGGCTCCAGCGATCTTCTGGTAGTGACGCAGCACGCGCGCCTCCACCGAATCCAGAGGCGTCTGGGCTTTCTGTCCGTAGCGCGCGATCATGTTGAAGGCGACCTGCGCGTCATACACGTCCTTGGGCAAGGGCTGGAACGAGAGCAGGTTCACGGCCTGCTGATGCAGTTCGTCCATCCCTTTTTGCCCGCGCTCGGAAGCGGGCTCAAATACCGTGGTCACGGCCCGCACAATCGCGCCAGCCTTCTGCGCTCGCAGCAGCAGCAACGCCAGGATCACCGCAGCAGGATGCGCAGCCACGCACGGTCCCGGCTGCAGGTCCAGAGGCAGAACTTGCCCGCGTTCGCGCTCCACCCAGGGCGAGCGCACGCTGGCGCCGGGTTCGTTCTCCAGTGCGCCGGAAAGATCAATGATGGCGCTGCCCGCGTCGCGCGCCCGCTTCCAGTTCTTGCGGGTGCATTCCGCGTCGGAGGCGAAGAAAGTAAAGTCCACATGCTCGAACTGTTCGGCGCGCACGCTCTGAATGAAAGTGATCTCGTCGCCCATCGCTTCGAGTTGTCCCAGGGCTTCGTCGTCATCGAGCAAGCGGATATCCACCGCCGGGAAGTTGCGGTCGTTCAGCATTTCCGCAACTTCTTTGCCCCGCAGCGATGCGGCTCCCACAATCGCCGCCCGGTAGAGAGGGCCGCGACTGGCCGTGGAGTGGGCCGGCAGAACGGGTTTTGGTGGGGTGCTCATTTTTTCGTCGGGATCATTTTCGCAGCGCCATCATTTGTTTCTTGGTCGTTGCTCTTTGTTCATTGGTCATGAGGTCTGCGAAGCCTCGTGGTAAGGAGGTGGCGGCGGGGTGCTCTTGCGCCGGAACATCCATTGCAATCGCCAGAAGACTCCGGAAAAGGTGTAGAAGAGCGCCAAGGCGAAAAGCGCCGGGCCCGAGTACACAAAAATCAGGGCGATCAGAGCCGCAATAAAAATAATCAGGCGAAACGGACGGCGCGAGCCAAAATCAATATCTTTGAAGCTGTAGAAACGCCATGTGCTGACCATCAAGTACCCCACCACAAAGATCATCGCGAGCCAGGTCAGCGCCATGTACCAGGAAGCGATCGGCTCACCGCCCTCGAAATGCACCACCGCGGCAATCACGCCCGCGCCCGCCGGAATCGGCATTCCGACGAAATATTTTTTCCCCGGACGCCCCGGATTCGAAGGCTGCGCGTTGGTCGTGATATTGAAGCGAGCCAGTCGGCTGGCGCCGGCCATCAGAAAAAGAAAACTGGCGATGGCGCCCAGTTGGGCCAGCTTGATATGCCATTCTGTCAGCGAGACCTGCGGGATCATGCGAAAGCCCCAGGTCCACGCCAGCATAGCGGGAGCCACGCCGAAGGCCGTCACGTCGGCCAGGGAGTCGAGTTCGCGGCCGAAGTCGCTGCTGGTGCCGGTCATGCGCGCGATGCGGCCGTCGAGGCCGTCAAACAGAAACGCAAAACCAATCGCCTTGGCGGCGAAGTCCAGATGCCAATACTCAGTGGCGGTCGCCTGCATGATCTGAAGAATGGCGTAGTAACCTGCCGCCAGATTCGCGGAAGTAAATAGGGACGGAAGAATGTACATCCCCTTGCTCAGGCGCTGCCGGGGCTTGCGGACGGGTTGGTCCATTACCGCGCCCTTTCACTGTTGCGCGAGTTGCCGGCAGCGGCCAGCTCTCCCTTGGGCTGAAGATGAGCCAGCACCGAAGCGCCGCCCTTCACCGTATCGCCAACTTTCACCTGCAGAGTCGCGCTCGCGTCGAGCAGCACATCGACACGCGAACCAAATTTGATGAGGCCCACGCGCTGGCCACGTTCGAGGCGGTCGCCGACCTTGGGATGAAACACGATGCGCCGCGCGAGCAAGCCCGCGATCTGCTTGAAGACCACGGTCTGTCCGTCGCCTTCCACGGTGACGATGTTCTGTTCGTTTTCCTCGGCGGAAGCGCGATTCATGGCATTGAGGTACTTCCCGCGCTGGTAGCGGATTTCGCGGATGGTCCCAGCGATCGGCGAGCGGTTCACGTGGACGTTAAAAACGCTGAGGAAGATGCTGATGCGCGTGAGCTTAACGTTCCCTGACGTTGCCGGCCCCGACGTCACCGGGGAAACGTCTGTGACTTTCCCGTCGCCCGGAGAAACCACGGCTCCGGCGTCCACCGGAATAATCCTCTCGGGATCGCGGAAGAACCACAAAAAGAAAGCGGCCAACAGCAACGGAAAAATTGTCCACGCGGGATTCGTCAGCCAGCCGATGAGGAAAGCGGCGGCGATCAGAGGTGCGGCGTAGAGGTAGCCATCACGAACCATGAGAGCTTTCAATTATAGAGCAGGCTGCCCAGGGTCGGGACGATTTGGTAGCTCGATCAGTTCTGAGTTTCCGTGGCCGGCGTGGTGGCCGGCGAGCGACAGTCTCTGGCTTGCGGCTTGCTAGCCATCTACCTTCCAGCGGAATCGCGCGACCGCGACTCCACCGAACAGGAGTGCGAAGAACAGCAAAATCACAATGGGCATGAGTGCCGAAGAGAATCCCAGGCCGCGCCAGGTCATAGCGTCCAACCCATCCATTGCCCACCGGGTCGGGATGACCACGGTCAGTTTTTGCAGCCATGCCGGAAAGACAAAAGTTGGCACCCAGGCGCCACCCAGCATCACCATGAACAGCGTCGCCATAATGGAGTAGCCGCGCGTGGCCTCGGGAGTTTCGCCGAGGGCGGCGACCATGAGGCCGAAGGCGGCGGTCATCAACGAAAATGCGGCGCAGACCGCCACGAAACCTGCGAAGCTGCCCAGTATGCGGACACCAAACACCAGTCGCGCGAAGCTGAACAGTACGGCCAGAATGAATCCTGCCATGAGCGATGCGCTCACCGTGCGGCTGCCCAGCAGCATGGTGCGGGAAAGTGGCGCCGCGCGAAGGCGCTGCCAGAGCCCGGTCTGGCGCAGAGTCAGCAGTGCGATGCCAACATCGAGTCCCATGAAGAGGATGAACTGAACGCCCATGCCCGCGAACGCGTGCGCGTATCCGTTGTATTCGACGTTTTGCCCCGACGTGATGGCCTCTTCGTGCGTCTCGTACGGCATCGTCAGGCCACCGGATACTTCTGCTTGCGCCGGCGCGCCTGGGACGGCTTGTCGTTCATCTTGCCGCTCGTTTAATTCCTTAACACTGCTCAGCAGATTGCGCAGGGGCTTTCGGACGTCCGCGGGGAGTTGGGGATCCGCTTCCACTCGCGCGAGACTCTCGTTCACCATCTCGCGCCCGCTGCTGCCGCTGAACATTTCTTTGCTCACGGTCTGCATGACCGCGCCTGCCAGGATGCCTTTCACCATGCCGAGTTCCACGTTGTGGGAAGGGTCGTAGAGCACGTCAAGCTGGGGTTTCGACGCCGCAGTAAAGAGGGCGCGTCCGGCGTCCCGGCCAAAATCTTTGGGGATAACGATCGCGGCGGTTGCTTGCCCCTTGCGAACGGCCACGCGCGCGGCGTCGAGGGTGGAGGGCTTCACGGCGAGGTTCTTGTCGTCGGCAAGCTGCGTGATCAGCGCTCGCGAGATATCGCTGCCGTCCTGGTCGACCACCAGTAGCGGAACCTTGCTCATCTCCGCGCTGCCTTTTTGGCCGCCGAACAGATAGCCGAAAAAGGAAGCCAACACAATGGGAACGAGTATCCCGACCACTACAGCCTTGCGGTCGCCGAAGAACAGCAGCAGATCTTTTCGCACCAGCGCCAGGAAGGGAACCATTATGAGTCTCGAAGGCTCCTTCCTGTGAGGGTAAGAAAAACGGTTTCAAGGTCCGGCTGCTCGCTTGATATGTGGTGGAAGGAATGCCCGTTCTCGGCCAGCCAGCGCAGGACACCGGCGGCTTCCCGGGACAAATCGTGAACTCCGACTCGCAGAGTGCTCTGTTTCAACTCGGCGGACTTCACACCCGGCAGGGCCAGCATCTGCCCCGGTTTGAAGCCGTCGGCAAGGTCGAGCTCGACGGCAACAATGTTGGTGACCGGCAACAGCTGGTGCAGGGCCTGCAAGGTGTCGTTGGCAATTACTTTTCCATGGTCGATGATCACGATGCGATCGCAAAGGCGCTCCGCCTCTTCCATGTAGTGCGTGGTGTAGATGAGGGTTTTGCCGCGCTTCTTCAGGGCTTCGAGATTTTCAAAAATAGCGTTGCGGCTTTGTGGATCGACGCCGACCGTGGGCTCGTCGAGCAGCAAAATCTGCGGGTCGTGAAGCAATGCCGCGGCCAGGTTCAAGCGCCGCTTCATGCCGCCGCTGAATGTTCCTACTTTGTGGCCGGCGCGATCCGACAGCGCCACCAGGTTCAGAACGTCGTCGATGGCCAGTTTCGCTTTCGCGCCGGCCTGCGAGTAAAGCGCCGCGAAGAAAGTCAGGTTGTCGCGAGCCGTGAGCTGGTCATAAAGCGCCATGTCCTGCGGCACCAGACCGATCTTCAGCTTGACCGGGTCGGTATCACTCTTCACCTGCTTGCCTTCGATAAGGACTTCGCCGGAATCGGCATTCATCAAGCCCGCAATTATGGAGACGGTCGTCGTCTTTCCTGCGCCGTTTGGACCGAGCAGGCCGATGGTCTCTCCGCGATCCACACGAAAGCTGACGCCGCTGACGGCCACCAGCGGTCCATACTTCTTCGTTAGGGCGTTCACTTCAAGCATGGCTTAAGCCCTGCCGCGGCATTTTGGAGTTGACCATTTAGAGTTGACCCGGAATTTCCCTTCAATTCGAGAAGGGCATCCTAGTATACGGTGCGTGCTGGTCAAGAGTTCGACAAAACCTGGCAGGACGCTGCCGGAAGCGATGCGCGAAACTATGAATCGTGGGGGGAATACGAGAGGTGCGGGGAGCACGAAGGCTGGAGATAGTTTAATCCCTCAGCGGCGGGGACCGCGTGCGAACGGCCAAAACGAAAATTAGGCTACGTGAACGCCGTATTGCTGCCGATACTGCCGCTCAATGGATTCCATCTGGTCCTTGAGGCGGAGTTTCAGCTTCTTCAGACGAACCTCTTCCAGCTTTTCGTCTTCGCTGAGATATCTTTTTTGGGTGAGTGATTCGAGGCGTTTTGAATACTGCGTGTGCTCCTGAGCCAATCGTTGGAACTCTTCGTGACTGGTCAGCAGCAGCTCTCTAGGAGTCATCCAGCAGACCTCCAAACCGGGATTATGCCGTCAAGGTAGCACAGCACCATAAGCGGTTCAATGCCCAAAAGTGGTGCACGTCTCATTATGAGAATCGATTAAGCAAAGCGGGTGGCGCGTGGAGGATGGATCAGGGACAGTCGATACAGAACGGCATCTTCCTGCGGATTAACGTAGTAGAGCTTGCGGCGTCCGCTCTCCTCGAACCCGAGCCGTACATAGAACGCCCGCGCTGGTTGGTTCGACTCGCGCACTTCAAGAAACACTGACTCACTGTTTGTTTCGCGGGCGCGAGCAAGCAGTGCGGTGAAAAGCCGCGTGGCCAGCCCCTTTCGCCGGGTAGCGGGGGCCACGACAATGTTCTCAAGTTCCCACTCGGGACCGATTTGATTGGCGATGAGGAAAGCGGGGAGGCGAGATGACGTGTGTCCGCCCTCGACTGCGCCCTGCTCCGCGCTCTCATCAACTACTAAAACAAGTCTGCCAGGTCCGCTTTCATTGATTCGGAATATTTCTTTGTATTGCTGCTCCGACCAGTGGGCGGCGGTAGGGCATTGCCGCTCCAGATTGAGCAGAGAAGGAAGGTCGGCGGAGGTGGCAGGACGAATACTCAAGCGAGTTTGATTTTCAGGTTTTGCGTTTCTGCTTTGCCGGGAGCTAGTCTTTAATTTTTTCCAAAATCTCCGCGTCGGTGCGCCGGATGTAGTTCGCTTCCAACTGTTCGGGCGAAACGGTTTCGCCGGCCCGGATTTTCCTCCATCCCAGGCGGGCGATCGTGCCAGCGTCGATCGGCTCAACCAGCGAAATGGAAAGCCCAGCAGCCCGCGCGGCCGCGGCCAGCGACTGGTCGGAAGTTGCGAGAGTTATGTCCCCGATCGTCGTTTGTCCGATCAGCGCGTTTCGCGGTTCCGACCATGGAAGTTGCCCTCGGTGCGCCTCCGCGAAAAGGTCTTCTCGTTTGATAAGCCTCTCCGTTCGAAGCTGGGCCGAGTTGTCGGTAATGTCGTAGTCTCCGCAATAGACCTCGCTGCGGCCGGCATCGAGAAGAGCCAGGACGCGGCCTTGCGCTTTCGCGCCCACTGCAAAAGCCTCCAGCAAAGAAACCGCTGCAATCGGCTTCTCCAGAATCTCGGCCAGCGCTTTGATCGCTGCTAAGCCAATTCGCAGGCCGGTAAACGACCCTGGGCCGGAAGCCACGAAGAAGGCTCCAATGTCTTGCTTGCCGAATCCATGCTTGGTCAGCAAAGCCGCGATTTGCGGCACCAGTTGCGCCGAGAACGTGCCGCCGGCCAGAGGAACGACATCGAGCACCTCGAAGCTGCCGTTCGCATCGCCACGCGCCAGCGCGATGCTGCCGGCCCTGCCCGAAGTGTCAGCGGCGAGAAGAAGCATTTCTAAATTTCCGCAGTCGAAAGGTTTCTTGGTTTATCGTTTATGCTTGGCGATCAGTGAAAATCCGTGGCCAATTCCTGGGATTATCCCTGCACTAACTCGAGCAACACCCCGCCCGCACTCGACGGATGCACGAACACGTAACCGTGCCCTCCCGCGCCAGTCTTAATCTCTTCGGAAACCAGCCGCACGCCGTCTCGTTTTAGGCGCGCGACGGCCGCGGGCAGGTCTGGAACCTTGAGGCAGACGTGGTGCAAGCCTTCTCCGCGCTTGGCGATGAACTTGGCGATCGTGGAATTCTCGGAAGTCGCTTCTAATAGTTCCAGGCGGCTATCGCCGACCGGCACCATCACAAGTCGTACTTGTTCCTGCTCGACGGTCTCTTCCGACGAAACGCTGAGGCCGAGCTTCTCATAGATCACCTTCGCCGCCGCCAGCGACTTCACCGCGATGCCGAGATGATCAATTGAAAATTCCATTTCCGTCGCTATCCAATTAAAGTTCTGTCATTCCAATCCACGTCTTTGTCATTCCGAGCGAAGCGAGGAATCTGTTTTCCTTCACTTCTTCCCGGCTTCCGCCGCAATTTCTTCTACCAGCGTATACGGATCACGCTTATGTTCCGCCACTTCCGCCGCCAGACGCGCCAGGTTGCCGTCACCGAACTGCGCCCGCGCCTTCTCCAGCAGAGTATCGCGCAGCATCGTCACCAGACGCTCCTGCCAGTTTTCCACGCTCTTTTTCAGGGCATGATTTTCTTTGTGCAAATAGGCTTCATATTCCGCGATCGCGGCCGCCAATTCTTTCACGCCGGTTCCTTCGCTGGCCACAGTCTTCACAATCGGTGGCGTCCAGCCGTCGTGGCGTAACGCGAGCGACTGCAGCGCGCGAATCTCGCGCTCCACGCGCTCGGCGCCCTCGTGATCGCTCTTGTTGATCACGAAGATATCGGCGATTTCCATGATGCCGGCCTTGATGGTCTGCACGTCGTCGCCCATGCCGGGGACGAGAATCACGACGGTGATGTCGGCGAGGCGCACAATGTCGATTTCGTCCTGCCCCACACCAACGGTTTCGATCAGCACCAGGTCGCGCCCGGAAGCGTCGAGCACAGTGGCCACGTCAGCCGTGGTACGGGCCAGTCCGCCGAGCGATCCGCGAGTAGCCATGCTGCGAATGTAAATGCCAGGGTCGGCAAAGTGTTCCTGCATCCGGATGCGGTCACCAAGAATCGCGCCGCCCGTGTAAGGACTGGTTGGGTCGACTGCAATGATTCCGATCGAGCGCTGGGCTTCGTGGGCACCGGCATTGTTGCCGCCAGCGCGATAGAGCCGCGCCAACTGATCGACCAGCGTGCTCTTGCCCGCGCCCGGCGCTCCTGTCAGCCCGATAATTCGTGCGTGTCCACTATGCGGGAACAGTGCCTTCAGGAGATCGGACCATCCGGGCGCATGATTTTCAACCACGGAGATCGCGCGCGCGAGGGCGCGGATGTTGCCGGAACGCAGCTGCTCGATCCATACGCGGAGATCGGGCTGGACGTCGCGATTCAAGCGATCAGTGTAAAGCACGAGTGGGCAAACTGAAACTGCCGGCGCTGGCAGGTGTGCCAGGAGCTAAGAGCAAAGAGCTAAGAGCTAAGAGCTAAGAGCTAAGAGCTGAAAGCTGAAAGCTGAAAGCAAGAAACTAATCTTTCAGCAGTTGCCGAGCAATCACCAGCCGCTGAATCTCGCTGGTGCCTTCGCCGATTGTGCAGAGCTTCACGTCGCGGTAGAACTTCTCGGCGGGATAATCTTTGATGAAGCCGTAGCCGCCGTGAATCTGCACGCCTTCGTTGGCACATTTCACGGCCACTTCGCTGGCGTAGAGTTTGGCCATGGAAGATTCCTGCGTGGTCTTCATGCCGGCATCTTTCATCGACGCCGCGCGCATGGTGAGCAGCATGGCCGCGTCGATTTCGGTGGCCATATCGGCCAGCTTCCACTGGATGGCCTGAAAATCGCTGATCGCCTTGCCGAACTGCCGGCGCTCTTTGGAATATTTCAGCGCGGCGTCGTAGGCGCCTTCGGCCATTCCCAGCGAAAGCGCTGCAATTGAGATGCGGCCGCCGTCGAGCACGCGCATGGCGTCGGGGAACCCGTGACCTTCGCCGCCCAGAAGATTCTCGGCGGGGATGGCGCAGTCCTCGAAGATCAACTCGGCCGTGTCGCTGGCGCGCAGACCCAGCTTATTTTCTTTTTTCCCAGCGCGAAATCCTTTGCTGCCTTTCTCGACGATGAATGCAGAAAGCCCGTGGGTGTGCGCCGTCCGGTCAGTGACCGCGAGCGCCACGATCACATCGGCGTAATGCCCGTTGGTGCAGAATGTCTTGGTGCCGTTCAACACCCAGTTGCCGCCACGGCGGACTGCCGTCATGCGCGCGCTGCCCGCGTCCGAACCCGACGATGGTTCAGTCAACCCCCACGCGCCGATGAATTCTCCGGTAGCCAGCTTGCTGATGTATTTTTTCTTTTGCGTCTCGTTGCCAGCCAGAAAAATGTGATTCGAACACAGCGACGTATGCGCCGCCACAATGATGCCGACGGACCCATCCACGCGCGAGAGTTCCTCGATCGCCGTGACATATTCCACGTAGCCCATGCCCGCGCCGCCATACTCAGCCGGAAAAATCATGCCCAGCAACCCGAGCTTGCCCAATTCCTTGATCGTGACGAGAGGAAATTCAGACGCCTCGTCCCACTTCATGACATTGGGCTTGATCTCGCGCTCGGCAAACTCGCGCACCGTCTTCTTCAGGTGCAGTTGCTCGTCGTTGAGTTGAAAATCCAAAAATCCTCCGGCCACGGTGGGTGGTTCATTCGGCGCTAAATGTGATTAGAACATAGCGTCTGCACGGGAGAAAGTTACCTCGGGCAGGGGCATGGCAAGGTGCGGAAGGCAGCGTAATCATTGACGATTGCGTGGCTCAACTCCGGCGGCCCTACCGACCGGACGGAAGGGTTATTCGACGACGAGTGGCGCCGCAGCGGTCGAAACTTCGTCGGCAGAGAGAAATTTCTCGAACACCTCGTTGGAAAGTAGTCGGCCTTGTGCCGTGAGGCGAATGAAGTTGCCGTCTCGCTGCATCAAGCCATCTCGCACAAGCTCCGCGATCGTATCCTTGAAAGTATCAACCACTTTCTGGCCGAAGGTGGCCGATAACTCTAGCAGATTCACTCCGCGGGTCAGCCGCAACCCCAGAAAGAAACTCTCTTCCAGCGCCGACGAGCGCGACACGACGGTCGGGTTAAGCGGCGCTCCTGCGACGAATCGTTCCAGCACGTCTGAAGTTGCGAATCTCACGGCGTCGGCGTCCGGACTCGCAGAAGCCAGCATGGAATGTGCATCGACTCCAAAGCCGAGATAGGGACGTTGCGTCCAATATTTCAGGTTGTGCCGCGATTCGAATCCGGCGCGCGCAAAGTTGGAAATTTCGTATTGCCCCACGCCCGCTGCTTCCAGCTTTTCGCACGCCGCAAGATAGAAATCGACGACCGCTTCATCGTCCGGCACAAAATGCGCGTGGTAACGAGTGCCGCCTGCGATCAGCTCGCGCCCCAGCCGCGAATCTTGGTCCACCTCCAGCATGTAGACGCTCACATGCGGCGAGCCAGTCGCAATAGTTTCCGCCAGCGACACTTGCCAACTCTCCGCGGTCTGGTGCGGCAATCCAGCGATGAGATCGACGTTGATGTTCGCAATTCCAGCCGCCCGCAGGCGGGCAATCTCCTCGACCACGGTCACGCGCTTGTGCAGCCGGCCAACGGCCGCAGCTTCGGCATCCACGAACGACTGCACTCCCAGGCTCACGCGGCTCACGCCGCAACGCAACAGGCTCTCGATCACCGCGGGCGCGAGCGTGCCCGGCGCGCACTCCACCGTGACCTCGGCCTCGGGCCGCACGTCGAATTCAGCCCGCACCGTTGCAAAGATTCGCTCCAACTGGCCAGCTTCGAGCACGGTGGGTGTTCCGCCGCCGAGATAAATCGAATCCACCTCGCGTTCGATTTTCCCGCCCATCTCCTCTGCAATTAGTTCCGCGTTGGCGATATCGCCACACACGCGCTCCACATAGCGTTCGAACGCCGTCCGCGAAAATACATCGGACGCGAAGTTGCAGTAGCTGCACTTGGTGCGGCAGAACGGAACCGAAATGTAAATGCCCAAAGCCACCCCTTGATTATCCCATTCTCAACGCATCGCACCTTCAACTTTTCCCGTTGCCACTTTTTTCCATCTTCCCCGGGCCCGCAACATCTACTCATAAGTGCCCGACTGAGGTACGCTGTTAACAGCGCCCGCAGCGGCGCTTCACCCGCCGGACGCAGAAAGAAAACGCCGGCAGCCCAGGCAATGGCTCAAGAAGAGGAAGTATTAGGCAAAGCGTATGACAGTCGCCTCATGCGGCGTCTGCTCACCTACCTGCGTCCTTATCGCTGGCAGGTGGCGATCGCGCTGGTGTCGATCATCTTCAAATCTTTCGCTGACGTGCTGGGTCCATATCTCACCAAAGTGGCCATTGATCGCTACCTGGCGCCCGCCAAGGGAGTGACTTCCGGCGTGTGGAGTTGGCTGAGCCCGCGTCCGCTCACCGGCATCGCGCAGATTGCCAGCATCTACGTGGGATTGCTGGTCTTCAGTTTCCTCCTCGAATTCCTGCAGACCTACTACATGCAGTGGACCGGACAGAAAGTGATGTTCGACCTGCGCAGCCAGATTTTCCGCCACCTGCAGCGCATGCACGTCGCGTTCTACGACAGGAATCCAGTCGGCCGCCTGGTGACCCGCGTCACTACCGACGTTGACGCGCTGAACGAAATGTTCACTTCCGGTGTGGTATCGATTTTTGAAGACGTCTTTGTGCTGGCCGGCATTATCGGCATCATGCTGTGCATGAACTGGAAGTTGGCGCTGATCACCTTCGCGACATTGCCCTTCATTGTGGTGGCGACCAAAGTTTTCCGCGACAAGGTGCGCGACTCCTATCGCCGCATTCGCATCGCGATCGCCCGCATCAATTCTTACTTGCAGGAGCACATCAGCGGCGTGGTGGTGGTGCAGCTTTTCAATCGCGAGCGCAAGGCCTACGATCGCTTTTCTGAAATCAACCGCAGCCACATGGACGCGTTCAAAGACGCGATCCTCGCCTACGCCGTCTATTATCCCGTGATCGAAGTTTTATCTTCCATCGCCATCGCCTCGGTGGTGTGGTGGGGCGGCAATCAGATTATCCGCGGCACCATTGCGAAGGCCGTAAGCATCGAATTCAATCCACACACGCTGATCGCAGTTCACCTGGTTGCGACCGCGGCTTCGCTGGGCGTGCTGGTCGCGTTCATGCAATACGCACAGCGTTTTTTCCGCCCCATCATGGACTTCAGCGAAAAGTACAACATTCTGCAATCGGCCATGGCCGCGAGCGAACGCATCTTCAAGCTGCTCGACGCTCCCGTGGAAGTTGTCTCCGCCGCAACCACGAAGCGCCCGCAAGGGCCCGGCCGCATCGAGTTCGACCACGTCTGGTTCGCCTACCGCGAGGCGCCAGAATCCCCCGCTCCCGACTGGGTTCTGCGCGATGTCACCTTCACGATCGAGCCCGGCGAAACGGTCGCTATCGTTGGCCACACCGGTGCCGGCAAGACCACTCTGATTTCTCTGCTCCTGCGTTTCTACGACGTTCAGAAAGGCGCGGTGCGCATCGACGGCGTCGACGTCAAAGAAATGGACCTCGCCGATCTCCGCGGCCGCATTGGCGTAGTCCTTCAGGATCCCTTTTTATTCAGTGGCACCATCGCCGGAAATATTCGCCTTGGCACCGAGCGCATCCAGGACGCCGACATCGCACAAGCCGCCGAAGACGTGAACCTGGCCGACTTCATCCGCACCTTACCCAACGGCCTCAACCAGGAAGTGCGCGAGCGCGGCTCCACTTTCTCCACCGGCCAGAAGCAGCTTATTTCTTTCGCCCGCGCTCTGGCGCACGATCCGAAGATTCTGATTCTTGATGAAGCCACTTCCAGCGTCGACACCGAAACCGAATTCCGCGTGCGCGACGCGCTCAGCCGCATGGTGGAAGGCCGCACCTCGCTCATCATCGCTCACCGCTTATCGACGGTGCAGCGCGCTGACAAGATTATCGTCATGCACAAAGGCCAGGTCCGCGAGATGGGCACGCACCAGCAACTCCTCGCCCAGCGCGGCATTTACTTTAAGCTTTACCAGTTGCAGTATAAAGATCAGGAGATCAGCGCTGGGCGCGCGTCCGCCGCTGGTCTCGAACAACCAGAAGTCACTGCACGCGGCGACGACTAAGAATGACGAATAAGAATCTCCAAGCCTAAGGATGAGCCTCGGGCGCAGGCTCGCGAACCGCTTCACTCTCCGCCCAATAATTCCGCCGTGCAGTCACCACCAGACTGGGATGCTCTTTCAAGCGCAACTCGATCACGTGCAGGCCCGGATGCGGAGACTGCGGCTGAAAGCTCAAAACATATCGATTCGGCACGTGATTCGAGATCGTCAGTAAGCTGCTTTCCAGACTGCGAGTATTGCCGAAGCGAAAATATTCGCCGCCGGTAAGATGCGCGACGCTCTCCGGAACATTCCGTCGCAATCCATTTATTGTGAGCAGCACCGCGATCTTGGCGGCTCGCAACGGAGGCGCGAGCTCGCTCAGACACTCCCATGTCTGCGCCAGCCGGCTCGTGTCAGAATCCGCGTTTGGGTCCTTAGCCATGCATCCGCCCGGAGGCCCGGGCTCATTGTTGTTCAGCTTCGACGCCTCACTCTTGACCTCCGATTTCGAGCTGGAGAACCCGATGCTGTAGATGGCCGTGTTCGTGTCGCTGATTTCACGCACGGCCTCATCCAGTTTCATGTGGCTGCCATGGTCGATGGTCTCGCTGAGCAGCAGAATCGCGCGTCGATATTCGGGCGGCTGTTTTCGCAGCAAATCAATCGAAAACCCAAGAGCATCCAGGATCGCGGCTCCGCCATTTCCCGCGCTCAGCCCGCGAATCGCGCCGTCCACCACATCCAGGTCGGAAGTAAAATCCTGAAGCAGCGTCGGCGCGCTGTCGAAGCCCACCACCGCAATCTTGTGCGGAACATTGCCCACCACGGCCTCGATCGTGGTCGCAAGATGGATATATTTCTCGAGCTGCCGCGCTCCCCCGCCACCCGTTTCCACCGCAATGACCAACGCCAGCGGCTCGTTGTCCGTGTTTTCCTCAAGCGCAACTTTCTCCTCGACACCATCGTCCGTAATCGTGAAATCTTTGGCGGTGAGCGTGAAGACAAGTTCTCCCGACTTTGTTCGAACGAGCGCCGGAACAAGAACCAAGTTCGAGCGCGCGCTAAGGACGGGGTTTTGGGAGGTGGCAGGCGCCGCGGGAGTGGTCGAGGTCTGTGCCAGTGCAACCGGAATCCATGCCAACAGGATGACGAACCGGACGACGAGGCCGAACTTCATGAGCAGATACCGAAAATCGATCCCAGAGGGTGAGACATTTACTCACAATGGAGCGGGCCACTTCCAACGCCTGGCAAAATGGTGACCCCGGAGGGAGTCGAACCCCCAACCCTCAGATCCGAAGTCTGATGCTCTATCCAGTTGAGCTACGGGGCCATTCGCCGGCAGTCTCACTGCGCAGGCGCGTTGCGTCGCCGCCCTCACGCCAGCCTGCGCCACCGATTTTACACCCAACGCAATGTTGGTCAGAGTTCAGTCGGGTCCGAGATATTTGCTTCGCAATCCCGCTGCCACCACGCAGAGGTCTGAAAACACCCGCGCCGTGAACATGGACTGTGCGCCCGCGTTCCTCAAGATTCGCGTCGAGGCGCCCCGCAGTTCGCGATACATCTTCATCATTTCCGGAACCGTGGGCTGTTTTCCCGGACTCACAAACGCATTGCACACTTCCCGCATGACGCCACCCACCGTGCCGCCGTGAATGTAAGGATCAGTTCCGTCCAGGTCGCTCAGAGATTTGTTCAGACGGCGCCGAACCGATTCGAACACGAACCATTTGTGCCGCGGATGCGACTGGCTCCAGGCCACCGCCAGGCCGAGTTCGAACGGCATGTTGAAGCGAGGGGTGCGCGGCGCGTGGCGATCCAGTTGCACTCGCGAAAGGTCGTGAATGGAATACGAGCAGCTCTCGATGAGGCTGGCAATCCGGTCAAGGCGCCGGTTACCGGTAATGCCCAGCGTGGCTCGCGGAAGAAAACCGATGGCGCTCAAGGACGTAATGTAGGCAAGATAGAGGCGGGTGAATTGCGCGTCGTACGGGATGTTGAGAAAAACGGCTTCCTGAATTTTCGGCATGGCGACGGACGGTCACCAAGGGCCCGTGCTCGTGAGACTCGCTACCGATTCAATGACTTCGTTCTGCGGGAGGATGTCTGGGTTTTGCGGGCCTTCCCCTTCGCGTGCGGGGCTCCGGTTCTAAGAGCCTCAGGTCCCACGCCGACCAGCGCAAGAATTCTCAGCGCTCTGGCTCGCGGCACGCCGAGGCGCTTGGCGGTTTCGGCAAGCGACAGCGGCTTAAAGTTGAGTTTCGTGGGACGGCGCATGCATTCCTACCTCCGATCCTGCTGTAATTCTATCACGCTGTTTTTTGAGAACATCGGCGATGCAACCCCGAATCATCGCAACGGACCCGTCCTGCCGGGCCGAGCGCGTGGCTTAGAATGACCGTGTGAAAGTTCTCATTTCAGCTGGCGAAGCTTCGGGCGAAATGTACGGCGCGCAGCTGATCGAAGCCTTGCGCCGCGCCGCTGTGCAGACCACTGCGGAGCGGCGCTCCGCGCGGACGGGCGAGGCGCCCGTCCCCACACGAGCATTGCAACTCGATTTCTTCGGCGTCGGCGGTGACCGCATGCGGGCCGCCGGCTGCGAGACGGTGGTCGACGCCAAAGATCTCTCCGTCGTCGGCATCACCGAAATTCTCAGCCACCTGCCGAAAATCTATTCGCTCTACCGCCGTCTGATTGCCGAAGCCGACAAACGCAAGCCCGACCTCGCCATCGTCATCGATTCGCCCGCGTTCAACTGGCGCGTCGCCCGCCAGATGAAAAAGCGCGGCATCCCCACGGTCTATTACGTCGCGCCGCAATTCTGGGCGTGGCGTCAGGGACGCGTCCGCCTCATCCGCAATTACATCGACAAAGCTCTCGTGATTTTTCCCTTCGAGGAGCAGTTTTACCGCGACCGCGGGGTGGACGCCACTTTCGTCGGCCATCCCCTCGCCGAACTTCCGCACCCCGCAATCGAACGCGATGCCTATGCCGCGCAACTGCATCTCGAATCGGCGAAGCTCGGCGCAAGCGAGCTCGGCTCGACGAAGCTCGACCCCGCGAAGTCCTGGATCACGCTCATGCCCGGCAGCCGCGTGAAAGAAGTGCGCATGAACCTGCCCACGATCCTGGAAGCGGCCGCACAACTCGGCCCCAGCTACGAATTCCTGCTGCCCGTCGCCCCCACGCTCGACCGCAGCTTCCTGATCAGCCTGATTGCACAGCACACACCCGCCCAGCCCGCCGAGCGAAATCTCGCGCACCCGAAAATCACGCTCGTCCCCGAATCCCTGCCCGCCCTGTGGCACTCCCGCGCCGGAATCATAGCCAGCGGCACCGCCACGGTCGAAGCGGCAATGATGTGCACGCCCTTCGTCATGGTCTACCGCGTCTCGCCCCTCACCTACGCGCTGGGCAAGCCGCGGGTAAAAGTCCCGCACTTCGCCATGGTCAACCTGATCGCCGGCGAGAAGGTCGTCTCCGAACTGGTGCAACACGATTTCACCGCCCAGAAAGTCGTCACGCATCTGCGTGAAATCCTCCCCGACGGTCCACCTCGCGATCGCATGCTGGAAGCGCTAACCCGCGTCAAAGCGCGCCTGCGGGCTCCACAAACCGCCTTCGGATCGCCGCAGCACCCCGCCGGCCGCGCCGCTGAAATCATCCTGGACTATCTTGCTGCACGAATTTCCAGCAACGCCTGAACCCCGCCACGATTGTCATTCCGAGGAGCGAATGCGACGAGAGCCCGCCCTGAGCGAAGGGAATCTGCTGTTTGCCGAGGCCGGCAGAGAGCAGATTTCTCGCTTCGCTCGAAATGACAAAGTGGGTGGGCAGCTAAACCTTGTGCTCGCAGCATCTTTTGCGTAAGAATCCTCATCATAGGGAATGGTGGCTGTTCCCCGGGAGACTCTTCTTAATGCTCATTCCGCTCCGGCGCGCTAAAGGCGTCCTCGCTGGTGCTCTGCTTCCGATGCTATTTTTCGCGACCGTCCCCGCCCGGGCCGCGGAACGAGCCCGCCTGCGCGTCGACGATTACCAGATCGAAGCTGAACTTTCG
The DNA here is from genome assembly GCA_963719575.1 of uncultured Acidobacteriaceae bacterium. GTDB lineage: Bacteria > Acidobacteriota > Terriglobia > Terriglobales > Acidobacteriaceae > Sulfotelmatobacter. Next base: position 325,878 of record CAVRCN010000005.1, on the reverse strand, counting down.
CCTCACCTTCACCAGATCACCGCCCGCGCTACGGTTAAGTTCACCGCCCTGCAGGATCTGAACGTCGCCGTATTCGAACTCAACAACGCGCTTCGCGTCACCCGCGTGCTTGACGCCGACAACAAGCCGCTTAACGCCGAGCGCCTGAGCCAGGATTTCACTGTCCGTGTCCCGCTCACCCAGGGCTTGGCGAAAGACGCCTCCACCACTCTCACGTTCGAGTACGAAGGCGCCATCGAAAACGCTGACGATAGTCCCGTCCCCGGCCTCAGCCTGGCCTACATCGGCGACGACACCAGCTATCTTCTCTACTCCGGACGCTGGTTTCCGGTCAGCGGTTACGGCCTGAACCGCTTCACCTCGACCATCACCATCACCGTCCCGGCCCACATGCTCGTCATCGGCAGCGGTAAGTCCACGTTTACCGAGAATGGCCCGTCCGACAAACCCGGCTCCAATGGCCTGCCCACCAAGACTTTTACTTTTGTCTCGGCCAAGCCCAGTTTTCCCGGCACCATCGTCGCCGGAATTTTCCAGGAGTACAAAAGCGACGATGCCGGCATGGACCTGCACATTTTCTTCAAACCCACGCATCAGGCGCTGGCCGCCATCTACGCCAGCACCGCCGTGCAGGAGTTTACTTACTTCATCACTCTCTACGGCGTCCCGCAATCGCAGAGGCTCAACGTCGTCGAACTTCCCAGCGACACGGTTCCCTACGCCTGGGCTCCGGAGATTGCCGGCATCGCCGGCCACTCCATCACCGAAAAACCCAACTACCGCTTGCTGGCCAACGCCATCGCGCACCAGTGGTGGGGCGTTTCCGTGAGTCCTGCAACGAAAGACGATTGGTGGCTGAGTGATGGTTTTTCGCGTTACTCCGAGGCCATGTACGTGGAGAGCGCTGCCGGAGCCGCCGGCCTCGAAGAAGCCGTAAAAGATATGTCGGTGGGTGCTCTCGCCTATGACACCGTGCCGCTTTCGAGCGCCGACAAGCTCGATTTTTTCTCCACCGAGTTCCAGTCCCTGGTGACCGACAAAGGCGCGATGATCCTGCACATGCTGCGCTGGGTGCTGGGCGAAGACAAATATCTCAAGACCATGCGCGATTTCGCTACAGAGTATGCCGGCAAATCCGCCACCACCGACGATTTTCGCGCCGTCGCCGAGAAAAATTATGGCGACCAGCTCACCTGGTTCTTTTCGCAGTGGCTCGATTCCACCGGCGCTCCCGAGTTCAAAGTGAAGTACACCGTCTACCGCCTGGGCACTAACAAGGGCTTCCGCGTCACCGGAGAAATTAGCCAGGATCTCGACCTGTTCCGCATGCCTGTCGATCTCCGCATCGATACCGACGGTAAAACGGAAGACAAGCGCATCGAAGTCGTGGGCACCGACTCGCCGCTGACGGTGGAAACTTTCGGCCGTCCGCGCCGCATTTCCATCGACCCTGACCACCACGTGCTCACCAACTCGTCCGACGTCAAGCTCTATGCTGCCGTACTGCGCGGGCAAGCGCTGCAGCAACAGGGAGACCTCGCCGCCGCTCTCACCGAGTTCAACAAAGCTCTCGATCTCAACAAAAACAGTTCGCTGGCCCACTACCGCGTGGCCGAGGTTTTCTTTTTTCAGCGCAACTATCAGGCCGCGGCCAATTCCTACCGCTCCTCGCTCAACGGTGACGGCGAGCCGCGCTGGACTGAAGTCTGGAGCCACATCCAGCTGGGCAAGATTTTCGACATCACCGGGCAGCGCGAGCGCGCCATCAACGAATACCGCCAGGCCGTCCAGACCAACGACAACACCTTCGGCGCTCTTGAAGAGGGCCGCAAGTATTTGCAGAAAGCCTTCGAGCGCCCCAAAGAAAAGCAGCAGTAGGGCCGCGGTGGCAGTGTTGCCTCGTGAATTGTCCATCTTCGGACACTACGTGCATCCAAATCCCACCGCCTTGAATCTGTGATTTTCAATACCACTTCCCAGCTAACCTTTTTCCTCCTGCCGATGTCTAATCAACTACGCCGCCTGGGAACTTTTGGTCTCCCGGCTGCGTATCTCTGATCAGATGGTTGGGCGGGATTGAGACCCCTCGCCTGAACGTTACCCGGGGCCCCCACGCTCCTCCCCGGAGGTGTGGGGGCATGTTTTTCATTCCATATTTCTATGCGGATGCTTCTCGACATTGTGCGGCAGTCCCTGTCCACGCTATGGGCGCACAAGCTGCGTTCTTTCCTCACCATGTTCGGAATCGCCTGGGGCGTCGGTTCGCTGCTGCTCCTGGTGGGACTGGGAGAAGGTTTCCGCAGCGGCCAGGAAAGGGAACTCGCCACGCTCGGACAAAACATTATGTTCATGTTCCCGGGCCGCATTCCCGCCGTTGAGGGCAGCACGCAATCCGGGCGCTTCTATTACTTCACTTACAAGGATTACCTTGCCGTCCGCGATCAAGCCAAGTTCGTGGGAGCTCTCTCCCCGGTCTTGAACCGGGAAGATATCCGCGCCGTCAGCGACTACGGTTCCACCAACGGCCAGGTCTTCGGCGTGGGCTCCGATTACAACCAGATTCGCACCGTCCCTATCGACCCCGGCCGCTGGTTCAACGCGCAGGATAACGTCGAGCGCCGCCGCGTCGCCATCGTGGGATGGGAACTGCTCAAGAACATGTTTCCCGGACGCCCCGCCGTCGGCTCCACCATCCTCCTCAACGGCGTCAGTTTCGATGTGATCGGTGTAGTCGCCAAAGTCGGACGCGACGGCAACAACGGCACCAACGCGCGCATCTTTATTCCGGTTGAGACCATGCTCAACCTTTTCCCGCTGACCAAGGCCAATTCCGAGGACGCCATTTCGTTTCTCAACTACCAGCCCATCCGCAAGGACCTTCACACCGAAGCCAAAAACGAAATTCACCAGATCATCGCCCGCCGCCACGGCTTCGATCCCAAACTGCTGGACGCCTTTGGAGACTGGGACACCATCGAGAACATGAAGCGCGTCGGCCTGATCTTCGACGGCATGGATTGGTTTCTCGGCGTCGTCGGCGTAGTCACGCTCGGCCTCGGCGCCATCGGCATCATCAACATCATGCTCGTGTCCGTCACCGAGCGCACCAAAGAAATCGGCCTGCGCAAAGCTCTGGGCGCAACCTATCGCACCATCCTCACGCAATTTTTTATCGAAGGCGCATTTCTGACCGCCTTCAGTGGAGGCATAGGCCTGGTCATCGCGACCGCCTTCGTCACGCTGCTGGCGATGCTCCCGTCGCCCGAAGGTTTCGACACCCCAAGGATCATTCCCGCGTCAGCGTTCACAGCGATCGTTTCGTTGGCGGTAGCCGGAATCGCCGCTGGTTTATATCCGGCGCGTAAAGCAGCGTTGCTGCCACCGGTGGAAGCATTGCGGCAGGAGTAGAACAATTTCAGATTTCAGATTTCAGATTGCAGATTGCAGATTCCCATCTCGAAGATCTTCAATCTTCAATCTGCAATCTTCAATCTGCAATCTAAAATCTGAGATCTAGAATCGACCAAGCTAGCAGCTGGAAGCTAATGATCACCGACCTCGCCAAGCAAGCCTACACCGCCCTGCGCCACAATCGCAGCCGCACTCTGCTCACCATGCTGGGCATGGCCTGGGGCATTGCCACGGTCGTCCTGCTTCTCGCCTACGGCACCGGCTTCGAGCGCGGACTCTGGTCCGCTTTCCGCTCCTTCGGCACGAACTTAGTTTTCATCTTCCCCGGCCGCACCGAACTCCAGGCCGGAGGCACCAAGGCCGGAACCCAGGTTCGCCTCACGGTCAACGATCTCGATTACATTCGCACCGAAGTTCCGTTGCTCAAGCGCGTTTCTCCCGAAGTCGAGAAACAATGTCTCGCCGCCTTTGGCACGCGCAGCGCCACTTACGGCGTGAGCGGCGTCTACGCTTCCTACGCCCACATGCGCCGCCTCGATATTGCCGAAGGCACGTTCTTCAGCGAAGCCGACGACTTCACCCACACCCGCGTCGCCGTCATCGGCTCCGACACCAAGAAAAAACTTTTCTCCGGCCAGAACGCCATCGGCCAGGACCTGCGCCTCGACGGAATCTCTTACCAGATCGTCGGCGTCATGAAACATCAAATTCAGAATGGCGACGACAACATCAACGAGCACGTCTACGTGCCCTACAGCGCCATGAGCGACCTGGCCAACACCTACTACCTCACCTCCGTCGTCATGGAATACGAAGGCGATCACGCCAAGGTCGTCAAAGCCGTACGCGAGTCCATGGGCTTCCACCACAACTTCGATCCCAAAGATCAGCGCGCCATTTTCGTCTTCGACGTCTTCGCCGACCTGCTCGACCTGCAAGTCATCTCCACCGGAATCAAAATTCTGCTCGGCTTCATCGGCCTGCTCACGCTCGGCATCGGCGGCGTCGGCTTAATGAACATCATGCTGGTCTCCGTCACCCAGCGCACCCGCGAAATCGGCGTGGAAAAAGCTCTGGGCGCGCACCGCTGGCACATTCTGTTCCAGTTCCTCGCCGAAGCTCTCGTGATTACAGCCGTGGGCGGCCTGTTGGGCGTGGCGCTCGCTTACTTGATTTCGTGGTCCGTCGGCGGCCTGCCGCTGTGGAGCGCGTTCGAAGAAAACGCCAGCGAGGGCGACATCCACCTCTACATCGACTCCGCCACGCTCATCTGGTCCACCGCAATCCTGAGTTTCGTCGGCATCGTCAGCGGCATGCTCCCCGCCATCAAAGCCGCCCGACTCGATCCCATCGAAGCCCTCCGCTACGAGTAGATTCGTCGCTTACTGAGCGGAGTGGTTAGTTCGCGAAGCGAAGTAACCACGCGCAGTCGAAGGATCCCTGGCAACGCAACCGAAAGCGGCGCCCCGACGAGGAGTTTCTGGCGGGCTCTATTCCGGACCTGGCTGTAACCGGCGAAACGGATTCGACCGGTTAGGTCAACCGCTGGATCAATCCACCTAACCGTTAATGCGGCAATCTCCGGTTAGTTCCGGGATTCGCGGGATTTCCTTAACCTGAACCACAGGAACAGCAGAATCTGCACGGTGATTCCCGCGCAGGTGTCCAGAATCACGTCGCGCACCGTGCCGGTGCGCTCCGGGTTGAAGCTCTGGTGGTATTCGTCGAGGCTGGCCACCAGCATGGTGCCTAATACAGCCAGGTTCGCCCAACGCAGAGTCCAGTTCGCGCTTCCGGGCAGGCGCAGGGTTTCGCGCCACGCGCGAAACAGCAGCAGGCTCAGCAGGCCGTAACCAAAAACGTGGCCGCCCTTGCGGATGAAAAAATGCACGTGCTCGAAGCGGAACGGATCCAGCCCGAAGAGGAAATGCAATAGCGGATACAGAATCCGGCTGGTGTTGTTGGAGGATCCCAGCGAGCTCGACTCGATCGCGATGACGATCAGCCACAGTATCGCGGCGATCCAGGCCTTGAGAACGTTATGCCGGTCCGTGCTCAAGCGAGTGGCGCGCCAGTTCTGGACTTTCCCGCAAGTCTACTCAATGGCATAGTTGGGAGCCTCGCGGGTGATCATGACGTCGTGAACGTGGCTTTCGCGCAGGCCGGCGCCGCTGATGCGCACGAAACGCGTTTTCTGCAGCAACTCGGCGATGGTGGCGCAGCCGCAGTAGCCCATGCCCGATTTCAGTCCGCCGACCATCTGGTGCACGATCATGGCGACCGATCCGCGGTAAGGCACGCGGCCTTCGATGCCTTCGGGAACCAATTTTCCGAGGCGGTTGGGGTCAGAGTCGAGGCTGGAAGACGCGGCGGCGGAAGATTCGCCTTCCACGTTCTGAAAATAGCGTTCGCTGGAACCTGCGGCCATGGCGCCCATCGAGCCCATGCCGCGATACGACTTGAACGAACGGCCCTGATAAAGAATCAATTCGCCGGGACTTTCGTCGGTGCCGGCGAACAGCGAGCCGATCATAACCGCGCTGGCGCCCGCGGCCAAAGCCTTGGTGACGTTGCCGGAAAACTTGACGCCGCCATCGGCGATGATGGGAACTCCCGCATCTTTGGTGGCGCGGAACGCTTCGGCGATGGCGGTGATCTGCGGCACGCCCGCTCCAGTGACCACTCGTGTGGTGCAAATCGAACCAGGGCCGATGCCCACTTTAATGCCGTCGGCTCCGGCGCGCGTCAGTTCGCAGGCGCCGTCGAAAGTTGCGACGTTGCCCGCCAGCAGTTGCAGTTCCGGCAGCTTCGACTTCACCAGCTTCACGGCTTCGAGCACCTTTGTGGAGTGGCCATGGGCGCTGTCGATAGCGATCACGTCCACTTTGGCTTCAGCCAGTTCCTGGGCGCGTTCCAGAAAATCTCCGGTCGCTCCGATGGCCGCGCCTACGCGCAGGCGTCCCTGGGAATCTTTGGCGGCGTTGGGATACTTCAGTTTTTTCTGAATGTCCTTTACGGTGATCAGGCCCTTCAGGTTGTACTTGTCGTCGACCACCAGAAGCTTTTCGACGCGGTGCTCGTGCAGAATTTTTTCCGCTTCTTCCAGCGTAGTGCCGACCGGAACGGTGATCAGGTTCTTCTTGGTCATCACCTTGTCGATCGGGATATCGAAGCGGGATTCAAAGCGCAGGTCGCGGTTGGTCAGGATGCCGACCAGCTTGCCGTGCTCGGTGATGGGCACACCCGAAATTTTGTATTTGCGCATGACCTCGAGCGCGTCGCTGACGCGGTCGGTGGGGTGCATGGTGACCGGGTCCACGATCATGCCGCTTTCCGAGCGCTTTACTTTGTCGACCTCGTTGGCCTGCTGCTCGATCGTGAGGTTGCGGTGAATAATGCCCATGCCACCCTGCTGGGCCAGCGCAATCGCCATGTGCGATTCGGTGACGGTGTCCATGGCGGCGCTCACGATGGGAATGTTCAGGCGGATGGTGCGCGTGAGCTGCGTCTGCGTATTGGCTTGCGACGGCACAACATCGGAACGCGCCGGCAGCAGGAGAACATCGTCGAACGTGAGCGCCTCAGGAACGGGAAAATGAATCATAAGTGTCTCGGAAATTCTCCCAGCGGGTGAAACTTTTATTGTAGAGAGGGCAGGAAGATCAGGCAAATGGGGGAGACGGTGGGTGAAATGGCGATCTTTCGCCAACTGGACCGCTCGTCGCGAAACTAGACCGCAAGGTCTATGTTTCGTTACGATCTGCTCCGTATGAAAAAGGCCCTCCGGGTACTTGTCCGTATCGCGTGGGTAACAATTTGCGTCATTGCTCTGGTAAATGCGCACGAAGGTTACCGAGGCACTTCCGATTCGCAAATGGAGGAAGGGCTAGCCCTCCAGATGCTGGTTTTGTCATTCCCATTGTCGTTCGTCGTTGCCGTGGGATTGGTCCTAACGGGAGCGTTGCTCGGCCTGTTTGGTGTCGCGCTGCCATCGCCGAGCAAAGCTGAGATGACGGCTACTTGGTTTCTTTTCGTGGTGGCCGGTTATATCCAGTGGTTCATTCTGCTTCCAAATTTTCTAAGGCGGCGGAAGAGAAGCGAGGAAACTCAATGAGTGATTTGGCGATTTATCAACGGTTGCGGGGAACGTTACGTCCTCCGTGCGGGGTCGTCTTCGACCAAGAATAGTGTCTCTTTGACCGAAACCAGAGCATCTCCCTCGGCCCGCGGTGTGCTTACAAGTTGCATTGTTTTCGTCAGTGCCAGCATGGCGCGCCCCCGTGCCACCTCTGGCAGAGACATTCTGATGTCGGAGGGTAGTTCGGCGGGCTGGAGATATTCGAAGTCCTCAAACTTTGACGCTAGAAAATTCGTTCCTTTCCCGGTCAGATGGAATCCCCAGATTGAAGCAGGCTCATCGCCGCTGTTCCAAATGCCTTCCCGCGTGACAACGGCGATTAGTCCTCGAAGGGGACAGCTTGGCATCAATGATCCCACGAACAACACCGGGGTCAGCTCAACCTGCCATTTGTGCAATATCAGGAACGCTTCATCCGAACTAATTTTCACCCCTGAACCTCTAGACCGGTAGTGCGATCACAGGCCAGCACTTTACGCCGAATGACTGATGAACTCCACGATAATTGTTGTAATCAAGCAATTACACGCTTTGAGCGGGCGGGTGGGAGTGTTGAATGCGAACCTCTTGGGATGTTTGATCTTCTTGGGTCGTGCAAGAAATCAGGCCGCGCTTCGTGGCGGGTGGCCCACCCTTGCGTTTTTTTTTGCAAGGGTGGGAGTCTCGAATGCGAACCTCTTGGGATTTTGATCTTCCGGGTTCGGGCAAGAAATCGGATTGGACGACCTCGCTTCGGCGGCCGCTGCCGGCAGCATGGAATCCCACCCTTTCGCAAAAACCGCGAAAGGATGGGCCACCCTCTATAACCGTGTCGGCGTTGTCAAGAGACACGTAGAGTGTCCGAGACTCGGGGCGCTGAATCTCGCGTTTTTGTTTTTACTTAGTAGAAAGCCTTTGCTGTTGCTCTTGGTGTTGCCCTTGCTGTTGCTCATTGCGGCTTCGGCTCGCTTTCAGAATCCCGCGGTGGAAGCTCGTTCCACCAACCATCTATTCGGTCTCTGACTCCCGACCATGATTCGTTGTTCAGACTCCCCATCCCTTCAGGGAGGCGAGGCGCTCAATCAGCCCAGCGATGGACTGTTTTCCACCAGGGTGGCCCACGAGCTGCCTCGCTTGCGAACGAGCTGCGCATAATCCGCCGTGCGGCGCAGCATCCAATACAGCCTCACGGCCAGTTTGCGGGCAATGGCGACTTTCGCCACCGCTGCCCCACGACGGAACTTCAACCTCTGATACACGCGCTGCAGTTGCGGATCCAGGCGTGCCGCACTGTGTCCGGCTTCCACCAGCAACGAACGCATCATCGGATTGCCTTGCTTCGAGATCGATCCCAGCCGCTGCCGCCCGCCCGAACTGTGCTCCTGCGGATTCAGCCCCAGATAGCTCACCACTTGCTTGCTGCGATCGAATCGTTCGACCGGCCCGATGATCAGAACGAAAGCCAACGACGTAATCGGTCCTACTCCCGGATGAGTCATCAGACGCGCGGCCAGTGGTTCACTCCTGGCGGCTAGCTCCACCGCCTGGTCCAGCTTTTTCACCGAGCTCTGCAGTTCGTCGAACAGGAGCAGTAACTCCTGCCGTCGATAACTTGCCCACGGACCCAGCTTCAGGCTTTCCAGTTCGACCCGCCCCTTCGCCGTGAACAGCTTCTTCTTGCGGCAGACTCCCTCGCCCATAGCCAGCGCGTGCATCTGGTTCTTCACCGCGCCCCACATCCACACCAGCTTTTGCCGGTGCCACAACAGTTGCCGCAGATCCCGCTCCTCGAGCGACGGCCGCCAGATCGTCGGAAATCGATTCGTACACAGCATGTCCAACAGATGCGCCGCGTCCCGCGCGTCGGTCTTCTGCTTCCGTACCACCGCCGCGCGAATCTTCGCCGCATCTCCCATCCACAGTTCGTGGCCGAGCTCCGCCAGCATGGCCTCGAACCAAGCCGTGTGTCCGGTGGCCTCGATCCCGACTCGAACCGCGCCCTTCAAGCCGGCATAGAACGTCCGCGCCTCTCCACCGTCACGTTCCAAACGGCGCTCCACCAACTCGCCGCTGTCGGTATCGACCATCGCTATCTGCTGGTAGCGCGTGTGCAAATCGCAACCTATAATCATCATCGCTCGGCTCCTTTCCTCCGAGCCTTGGTCGCTTGAGCGCTTCCAAGTCTACTCGCCCGAAGGGAGCCGACACGGTTATCTCATCAGTCCGTCGGTCAGCTAGAAGGGATTGACCTGGGGAAAATGAATGTTCAGCTTAAAGCAAATGTAGAGAATCAGGATCGCGCCCAGTGTGGACAAAATGAGGCCAGCGGGATGATAGCGTTCGTTGGCCGGGCGCGAAAACATGTGGCTGATGCCGCCTCCGAAGACTGATCCGATGATGCCGAGAACGATCGTCCAGAAGATCGTCATATGCTCGTGCATCACCGATTTCGCGATAACTCCCGAAATTAGCCCGATGAGGATGTACCAGATTAAGTGAAACATATCTTCCCCTCCAGCGTCGCTTTCAGAACGTCGTCCCGTTCGCTCTCTTCTGCTATAAATCTGGATGACTAAAAGCAGGCACTCACATTACAAAACCCGAATTCGGGAGTCTGTTCATAATTGCTCACTCTTTGAAATCGAAGCGATACTTCATCCTAATTTTGACCAGGCCCGCATTGTGGCCTGTACAGCTCGGTATTGGCCCTGTTTGAATTTCTTTGCGTACTTTGCGGCCTTTCTACGCGCCCTTTGCGGTTAAAGTCTTTTGCTTTCCCCACCAAGAACAACAGCCTTTAACCGCAAAGTTCGCAAAGGAAGAGCCGCAAAGTACGCGAAGAAATTCAAACCGAGCCACTACCTACGGCTCCGCCGGTTTGTCTTTTGGGGACTGCGGGCGTATATTAAGGGACTGAGAACTGTTGTGTAATACCAGTAGTTGGCGAGGCACACCAGTGGGCGCAAGCCCACTTTTTAGTTGCAGCGGGAATGTATTTTGGAGTTTGACGGTAAGTTATTGCATTCATGGCGCTTGACGTTGATCGCGTGCGGGAAATCGCGGAGCGGGTAGCCTCCTCCAGCGGACTCGAAGTGGTCGATGTGGAATTCCGCGGCGGAGGCAAGAGCCGCATGCTGCGGGTATATCTGGACAAGCCTGCGGCGGGTGCGGGTGTGCTGGCCGGCGTCACGCACGAGGACTGTGCCAACTTCAGCCGCGAGTTTGGCACGGTGCTCGACGTGGAAGATGCTGCGCCGGATGGTTCGTACACGCTGGAAGTTTCGTCTCCGGGGCTGGATCGGAAGTTGACGCGGGCAAGGGACTTTGAGCGCTTTACAGGGAGCCGCATGAAGCTGATGACGCGGCATCCGGTGAATAATAACCGCTACTTTGATGGGCGGCTGGAAAGTTTTCGCGACGGCCGGCTGACGCTGGACTTGAGCGTAGCCAGCAAAAAGTCACGTAAGAAGATGGGCGCGGCGGTGGCTGCGGCTCCGGAACAGAAGATTGAAATTGAGTTCGCCAATGTGGAGTCGGCGAACTTGGTGCCGGAAATCTGAAGGCGGGCTTCGGGCTTCGGCTTTCGGGCTTCGGCAAGGCGGTCGGTTTAGCGGGCTGGATGACGGATGGGGCGTTGGGTTTGAGTCTTGGTTTTGCTGAAGCCCGATAGCCGAAGCCCGAAGCCCGCAGTTGAAGCCCGAAGCCGCAGTTGAGATTTGCAACGGAAGAATCAGTTATGGCAAGCGAGCTCTACAACACGATTGACGCACTGAGCCGGGAAAAAGGGATTGATCCGCAGATTGTGGTCAGCGCGGTGGAAGACGCCATTGTTATGGCTACGCGCAAGTATTACAAGTCGCAGGAAAATCTGCGGGCCAAGCTGGATAAGGAAACCGGCAAGATCAATGCGTTCGCGGTGAAGACCGTGGTGGAGCTTCCGGAGCAGGTGGAAGATCCGAATCTGCAGGTGACGCTGGAAGATGCGCGCAAGGTCGACCCTAAGCTGGAGATCGGCGGCGAGCTGCAGATTCCGAAAGTCACTGAGGGAATTCTGGGACGCATTGCGGCGCAACTGGCGAAGCAGGTGATCTTCCAGAAAGTGCGCGAGGCGGAACGCGACACGGTTTACAACGAATACATCGGGCGCGTGGGCGAGATTGTCAACGCGACGGTGAAGCGCGTGGAAGGTCCGGATGTGATTTTCGATATCGGCAAGGCCGAAGCTCGCATGCCGCGCAAGGAGCAGTCGCGGCTGGAATCGTTTGCGATCAGCGAGCGGGTGCGCGTGGTGATTGCGCGGGTGGAGAGAGCTTCCAAGGGGCCGGGAGTGGTGGTGTCGCGCGCGGCGCCGGAGCTGGTGCAGCATTTGTTCCAGACGGAAGTGCCGGAGATTTACGACGGCACCGTGGTGATTCGCGCGATTGCGCGCGAGGCTGGGGAGCGCACGAAGATCGCGGTCATGTCGAAGGACAAGGACGTGGACGCGGTGGGCGCCTGCGTGGGCATGAAGGGAATGCGGGTGCAGTCGATTATCCGCGAGCTGCGCGGAGAGAAGATCGACATCATCGAGTATCACGAAGATGCGGTCACTTTCGCCGAGAAGGCGTTGCAACCGGCGAAGGTGAGCCGGGTCACGGTGGTCGACAGCGCGGACAAGCATCTTGAAGTGGTCGTGGATGACAGCCAGCTTTCGCTTGCCATCGGCAAGAAAGGCCAGAACGTGCGGCTGGCGGCGAAGTTGCTCGGGTGGAAGATTGACATCAAGAGCGAAGAAGAAAAGCGTCAGGAAGTGGAGCAGCAGATGGCGGCGATGGCGCCTCCGGCGACCACCCCGCTCGAGAGTGTGCCTGGCCTGGGCGAGGGGCTGATTGAGAAACTCGCGGCCGCGGGCGTGACCACCGTGGAGGCGCTGGCGGATATGACGCCGGAGCAACTGGAAGCGATCGAGGGCATTGGGCCGAAGACAGTGGAAAAAATCAGCCTCGCGGTGAATAATTATTTCGCCAGCCTGGAGGGTGTGGCCGCGGAAGGGGAAGTTTCCGTCGAGGGTGTGGAAGGCGAAGTGGTATCGCTGGAAGCGACGGCAGAGGGTTCGGTGGAGGCTGATGCGCTCGCCGGATCTGACGTTGAATCGAACGTCGAATCGAACGGCGCGGAAGAAGCTTCGTTGGAAGCGGCAGCGTCGGAATCGGCGTCTTCTGAATCATCTTCCGAAGCAACGCACAGCGAGGACGCGGAAACAATTGCGTCTTCGGAAAGTGAAGCTGGGCAAGTGCAAGTGAAAGATCTGGAAGTCAAAGAGTAGTGATGGCAAGCGCGAAGACATTCCGCATGCCCACCAAGCTGAACCGAGTGAGGCTCAGATGAAGACCTGAGCACACGCGGAGGCAAGAAAGGCCGGATGAGCAAGGTTCGAATCAACGATCTCGCCAGGGAGCTGGAAGTTAAAAGCAAGGCTATTCTCGATGTCCTGCAGGCAGTCGGGGTGACCGAGAAGAAGACCCATTCCAGTTCGCTGGAAGACTTCGAAGCAGAAAAAGTACGGGTGCACTTCCGTGCGTCCGCTGAAGCGGCTCCTTCCGCGCGATCCGCCCGCACTGCGCGCGGCGAAGACGAAATCAAAACCAAGATTGACCTGTCGCACATCACCCGGCCGGGAGATGTGCTGAAGGCGATTACGCAGCGGAAAGAGGCTGTGGCTGCGCCGCCGGTACGTGTGACGCCGCCTGTGGCGCATCCGCCTGCAGCGATTCCGGCGCCTCCTGTTGCCAGCAAGCCCGCGGTTGCGGCGCCTCCGGTGGCCAAGGCGCCCACTGCACCTGTGGTATCCGCGGGCAGTGTTCCCGCGCCAGTATCAGCAGCAGCGCCGGTTGCTCCGCCGCGGCTTGTGACTCCCGCGCCGGTTGAGAGGCCAGTGGCTGCGCCTCCGGTGATTTCGGCTCCGCCTGCGCGGCCTGTCGCACCGACTGCGGCAAGCGCGCCTTCAGCTTCGGTATTGACGCCTTCGCCTCAGGCTTCATCTCCAGTGTCTGGGCAGGCATCGGTATCCACGCCGCGTCCACCTGCGCCGGTTGCGCCGCAGGTTCCTTTGCCGCGCATGATCGTGCCGCAGACTGGGCCGCGACCTGTATACAAAGCTCCGCCTCCAAGACCCGTTGCGCCCACGGCACAGGCTGGGGCTCCGGCTGCGGGAACGTTGCGCCCGGCGCCCGGACGCCCCGTGCCGGGACAGCCAATTTTTCAGCGGCCGCGGCCGCAAGTGCCGGGTGGTCCGCCGCGTCCGGCTGCGAGGCCGGGCGAGCGGCGTCCGATGCATCCTACGCGGCAGTCGCCGACGGGCACGCGTCCGCTCGGCGTTGGTCCGGGGCTTCCGCCGCCGGGACCGGTGCGTCCGGGGAGCCGTCCGGGAGCGCCTTCGCGGCGGCCGGGGCAGCGCTACGTTCCGCGGGGCGTGAAAGAAGGGCCGATGAAGGGCTACGTTCCGCCATCGCGCATGGTGGTGTCGAACGAGCCGCTGCCGATCACGCGGAGCATCACGATCACGGAAGGCATCAGCGTGAAAGATCTGGCGGAGAAGCTGGATATTCGCGTGAAGGATGTGATCTCGCGGTTGCTGGGACGCGGCGTGTTTGCGACCGTGAACCAGACGCTGGATGCGGAGCTGGCCAGCGAGATGGCGCGTTTCTTTGGCGCTGAGACGAATGTGATCACGTTTGAAGAGCAGGCTGCGAAAGAGATTGACGCGGCCGTCACTGAAGACACCAGCGTGGAGGTGGTGCCGCGGCCGCCCGTGGTCACGATCATGGGGCATGTGGATCATGGCAAGACGACTTTGCTGGATGCTATTCGTCTCACGAACGTGGCCGGCGGCGAGGCCGGCGGGATCACGCAACACATTGGTGCGTACAAGGTTCGCATTGTCGATACGGCGTCACCCGCGTTTGGGCGCGAGATTGTGTTTCTTGACACGCCGGGTCACGAAGCGTTTACGCGTATGCGTTCGCGCGGGGCGAAGGCGACGGACATTGTGGTGCTGGTGGTTGCGGCCGACGATGGCGTGATGCCGCAGACGCTGGAGGCGATTGACCACGCGCATGCCGCGGAAGTTCCCATCATCGTGGCGGTGAACAAGATCGATAAGCCCGAAGCTCTGCCGGACCGGGTGAAGAAGCAGCTTGCCGATCGCGGGCTGATGCCGGAAGACTGGGGCGGCAAGACGGTGTTCGTGGATGTATCCGCGAAAAAGAAAACCAATCTGAACCTGTTGATGGAAATGATTGCGCTGGTCGCCGACCTGGGAGAACTGAAAGCTACGCCGGAACGCGCGGCGACGGGCGTGGTGCTCGAAGCCAAGCTCGACCGCGGCCGCGGACCGGTGGCCACGGTGCTGGTGCAGAACGGCACGCTGAGGGCCGGCGATAATTTTGTGGTGGGCAACGTATACGGAAAAGTCCGCGCCATGTTTGACGATCGCGGGGCCGCGCTGCAGGAAGCTCCGCCCTCGACGCCGGTAGAAATTCTGGGCATGGAAGGCTTGCCGCAGGCCGGAGACCAGTTCGTGGTGGTTGCAGACCGCGACAAGGCGCGGGGCATTTCGGAATATCGCGAACAGAAAGCGCGCGAGGCGATGCTGGCGAAGAGTTCGCGCGTGTCGCTCGAAGGGCTGGCGGAACAGATCAAGACTGCCGGCACCAAGGAACTGAACATCATCCTGAAGGGCGATGTGCAGGGATCGGTGGAAGTGCTGGGCGATCTGCTCGCGAAACTCTCGAACGAAAAAGTGCGACTGAAAGTTTTGCGGTCCGGAGTTGGCGCCATTACCGAAACGGATGTGCTGCTGGCTTCGGCGTCGAACGCTATCATTATCGGGTTCAACGTCCGGCCGGAGCGCAAGGCGCAGGAACTGGCCGAGCAGGAAGAAGTGGACATCCGGCTGCACTCGATCATTTACGAACTGCAGGATGAGATCAAGCGCGCCATGACCGGGTTGCTCGAACCCACGATCAAGGAAACTTACCAGGGCCGCGCCGAAGTGCTGGAAACTTTCCGCATTCCGAAGGTGGGGACGATTGCCGGCTGCCGCGTGACCGACGGCTTGATCAAACGCGATTCGGAAGTGCGGTTGCTGCGCGACAATGTGGTGGTGTTCAAGGGCAAGATCGGCTCACTGCGCCGCTTCAAGGACGATGCCAAAGAAGTGACCAACGGTATGGAGTGCGGCATCTCGATCTCGAACTACGGCGATATCAAGGCGCATGACGTGATCGAGGCGTTCGTCACGGAGCGGATCGCGGCGGAAGTGATCGCGTAGTAACCGTCGTTGGTCGTTCGTTGTTGGTCGTTCGCCGAAAACCGTGACTTGAGCGGTTTTGCCAACGACGAACGACCAAGGACTGAATGATCGCCTTCCTTACCCTCGAACTGCACATCGAAGCGGCACAATCTCTCAAGGATAAGCGGCAAGTTGTGCGCAGCTTGAAGGATCGGCTGCGCGCGAGCTTCAACGTTTCTGTGGCCGAGCTTGATGCGTCCAACCTGTGGAACCGGGCTACGATTGGGGTAGTCAGCGTCTCCGACTCGCACGATTATCTTGACGGGCTGATGAAAAACGTGGAGCGCGCGGCTACCCGGATCGCCAATAATCACGGCGCGGATGTTGAGGATTCTTCGGTGGAGTACTTCTGAAAGTCGTCCTTGGCGTTGGCCGTTCGCCAAGAACGGTAAGCCAGGTGGGCTTGCCAACGACCGATGACCAATCCCCTATCGCATTGTTACTTCTGTACTTACCTTGCCCCCACGAAAGCGCGAGACAATTAGGCTTCCGGGCCAACACACGCGAGCGATTTTCTGATATTGTCATGAGTTTTATCCGAGGTGGAGTTTGGAGAAGCGTGGGCTCAAGTATCATCGCGGTCGCGTAGGCGAAGCTTTGCGCGAGGAAATTGAGACTCTGGTGGAAGGCGAACTGGCGGATCCGCGGATTGGGCTGGTTAGCGTGAGTAGCGTGATAGTCGCGGACGATGGGCGGTCGGCGCAGGTTTGGGTTTTTGTGGATGGGGACGACGCGGAGGCGGATCGAAGCCTGGAGGGCCTTGAGGCTGCGCGGGAATATATAAGGCATGAATTGGTGGAGCGGCTGCGTTTGCGGCGCGCGCCGGAATTGCATTTCCGGCTGGACCGTTCCGACATTGAAAAGGCGCGGGTAGAAGAATTATTGCAGCGCACGAGGCTGCGCGCGAAGAAGAGCGCGGCCCGCGGCGCGGCGCGGGCGAAGGAGAAAAATAGCTAGATGCTGCAGGACGTTTTAAAGCAGATTGAGCAGCGCGAACGGTTTGTGCTGACTTCGCACGCGCGCCCCGACGGCGACGCGGTGGGGTCTGCGCTGGCGTGCTGCCAGATTCTGCGGGCCCTGGGCAAGCACGCCGACGTGGTGCTGCATGATGGGGTGCCCCGCATCTACCGGTCTTTGCCGTTTGCAGATGAAGTGCTGCAGGCTAAAACCGTGAGTGGAAGTTATGAGGCCGCGATCATTCTGGAATGTGACAGCATTCATCGTACACGGCTGGAGGGTTTGGAGAACCGGTTTCTGATCAGCATCGATCACCATGCCACGGGCCGGCCGTTCGCGCACGTCAACTGGATCGATCCGCATGCGGTGGCGACCGCGGAGATGGTTTTCCGGCTGGCGCGGGAAGCTCGCGTGAAGTTTTCTCCGGAGATTGCGACTTGCCTTTATACGGCACTGATGACCGACACCGGCTCGTTCATGTTTCAAGGCACCAACGAAAATACGTTTGCGCTGGCTCGCGAGCTGGTGCTGGCGGGGGCCGATCCGGCACATTGCGCGCGCGGCATTTACTTTGCGCACTCCAGCGCCAAGTTGCGGTTGCTGGGCGAGGCGCTGCGTAACTTGCGGCAGGAAGGCAATCTTGGCTGGGTTTGGGTGACGCAGGAACAGATGGATGGTTGCGGGGCGAGGGAAGAAGATTGCGAAGGATTGGTGAATTATGTTCTGTCGATTGGCGAGGTTGAAGTAGCAGCATTCTTTCGCGAACTCCCGGACGGGCGACAACGTGTCAGCTTGCGCAGCAAAGGCAAGCTTGATGTCGCGCGCGTGGCCCAGAACTTCGGCGGCGGAGGCCACGAGTGCGCCAGCGGCTGTTCGGTGGACGGGCCTTTAGCAGAGGCCGTGCGGCAGGTTTTGGGTCACCTGCGGCGCGGGACGGCGGTACAGTAGAAAAGCGATTGCAGATTTTAGATTTGTGATTGCAGATTGAAAGTCTCGACCGGAGCATCGAATTAAATCTGGAATCTAGAATCTGCAATGAAATCTTCAATCTGAAATTCCCTTCATGACGACGCGCACCCGCACCGACATTCTCCTGCTGGCGGGTTTCTGCGCATTTCTTTTCTTTTACGGCTTAGGACAATTCGGACTGGTGGGTGCTGATGAGCCGCGCTACGCGCAGGTTGCGCGTGAAATGCTGGAACGCCGCGATTGGATCACTCCAGTGCTGAGTGGACAGCCATGGTTGGAGAAGCCGCCATTGTATTACTGGCAGGCGATGCTGGCCTATTCTTTGTATGGTGTGAGCGATGCCGCGGCGCGCGTGCCTTCGGCGTTGGATGCGACATTGCTGGTGATCGCCGTCTACGTTTTTTTACGCCGCTTCCGTCCCGGAGTCGAACTGGATGGCGCGCTGATCACGGCTGCCTGCACGGGCGTGATCGGGTATGCGCGCGCGGCCGGCACTGACATGGCGCTGGCTTCCACGTTCTCCATTGCCATGCTGGCGTGGTGGGGCTGGCGCGAGGGCGGCAAGAGAAGCTACCTCGCGGTGTTTTACTTTTTCCTGGCTTTGGGCGTGCTGGCGAAAGGGCCGGTTGCTCCGCTGCTGGCGGCATTGGTGATAGGGTTCTATGCTGTGGCCGTGCGCGAATTTCGGGTGATTACGAAAACTTTGTGGCTGCCCGGCATCGCACTTTTCTGCGCGATTTCTCTACCTTGGTATTTTGCCGTGCAGTTGCGCAATCCTGAATTCTTCCGGGTTTTCTTTTTGCAACATAACCTGGAGCGGTTCTCCAGCAATCTTTATCATCACCATGCGCCGTTCTGGTATTACCTGCCCGTTACCTTGTTGGCATTGGTGCCCTGGTCGGTTTTTGTAACGGCGGCGTTCGTGGAGTCAGTGCGACTCTGGTGGGTGGAGCGATCGACGGGCGGACCAGCGAAAGAGAACTGCGAAGTTCAATTTCAGGTTTTTCTGTTGCTGTGGTTGATTGTTCCGGTCCTGTTTTTTTCGATTTCGCAATCCAAGCTGCCTGGCTACATACTTCCGGCAGTTCCGGCGGGCGCGCTGCTGCTGGCGGATTATTTGCAGCGGCATCTGAAGAAGGGAGAAGACGGCACTCCTGCAAAGTGGCTGGTAGTGCTGCACGCTGTGCTGGCGGGGGCGTGTATCGTTCTGGCGGTTTTTGTCAGTTACCTCGTGCTGCAACATCGACTGCCGAGAGGGCGATTTCTGTTAGGAGCACTGTTTTTTGCCGTTGTGCTGGCTGCCGGCATCGCCTTCACGCTGTTCAGTCACGCGGGATTGCGCATGCTGCGTTTTGTTACTTTGATTCCGGTGGTGCTGGCGGTGGCGGCGGTTCTGAAAATCGGTTCGGCGTCGCTGGATCAGACTCTCTCGTCGCGCCCTCTGGCCAGGCAGATCGCAAGTGTGGAAACCCATTCACTGCCGCTTGCTGTCTTCGGGGTTCGCCGCGAAACCGAATATGGCTTGGCGTTTTATCGCAACCAAACGATTGTTCGCTACGAGAGGGACCGGGTTCCCACCGAGGAGCATCTGCTGGTGACGCCGGAGAATTTGCGAACGGAAGTCGCGAAGCAACTGGGAGACCGACGCATCCTTCTGCTTGGACACTTTGCTCCACAGCACGTGGATTACTATTGGGTTGCGGCGGCCGGTTCAAGCTCCGCGCACTAGCAGGGGGCCATTGAGGGGATGCGACAGGCTGAAACCGCAATGGTTGCGAGAGTTTGCGGGGCGCAGAAGCCCCACTTTTCCACGATACCTCTCCACGGTACCGCTCCGCGATACCGCGCGCATCCGTAAGGTTTTCAAGGGCCGCGGCTGTTGCCGCAGGTTGTTCGGGGCGTTTGCCTCTGGTCAGCGAACCCACTACACTCGAACTTTTGCCGCCGCGATGGTTGCCACCTCTTTCTTGCGGCTGACGAAGCAGGAGCGCTTTGGAGATTCTCGACCTCAGGCATTTTTCGTCCGTGGATTTGCGTCCGCTTCTCGAAGACGAGACGCAGCTCTGGGCTCGCCTGCTTTCGTGGGACTACAGCGGTTCGGCGGAAATGATTTTGCGCTACGTCGACGCAAAAATTCTTCCCGGCTATGCGGCAGTGGATCGTGGGCGCATTTTCGGTTACTCCTTCTTTGTTTATGAGGGAAGCAAGGGAGTGATCGGCGACCTTTACGTGACCAATGGCGCGCGCCTGCCCGATTCGCGCCAGGTGGAGTTGCGGCTGCTCACGCACGTGATCGAGACGCTGCAACAGTCGCCCGGCATTCACCGCGTCGAGGCGCAATTGCTGGCGCACGAGGCGGGAGCCGTGGCGCGTCCCTTTCTGGAGCAGGGATTCCAGCGCCACCCGCGGCTGTTTATGGTGTTGCCGCTCGTGGGTATGGCGGCTGCGCAGTCGAGGGCTCCACATCCGGAGGTGGAAATCCGCCGCTGGGTTGAGGGCGATTATCAGGCGGCCGCCGCCGTGATCACCGCGGCCTATCGCGGCCACGTGGATGCCCAGATTAACGATCAATACCACACGCTGAGCGGATCGCTACGCTTTCTCAATAATATTGTGCGTTTTCCGGGATGCGGTTTGTTCGACGCGGAATCGTCGTATGTTGCCTTGGATCGAAAGGCGAAGAGCGTGATTGGGTTGATTCTCTGCTCCCGCGTTCGCAACGACGTGGGTCACGTGACCCAGATCTGTATTCTGCCGGAATACCGCTCCCGCGGAATCGGCGAAGCGCTGCTTGCGGCCACGGTCGCGGAACTCAGGAAGCGAAATTTTTCGTTGCTTTCGCTCACTGTGACCGAAGCGAATTCCCGCGCCGTGGATCTTTATCGCCGGCTGAATTTCGATACGAAGCGAATCTTTGATGCATTTGTGTGGCAGGGGTGAGTAAGGCAGCCGTCAGCTTTCAGCCATCGGCTCTCAGCTAGACCAGGTGGAATTTCGATGAGCACTACAGTGTCGCCGGGTTTCGGGGTTTGCGTTGACCTCATCTTTAGTCATGTGACGGCTGAGAGCTAGAAGCTACCTTCTCAACACCCACATCGCCCAGCCTGCCAGGATCGTTCCTCCAAGGAAGACGGCGAAACAGTAGAGGCCGTAGCGCAGCATAGCGCGAGTGTTTTCGCGGTGCGTGATGCCGAAGACGATGGATGCGAACAGCGCAAAGATTATCGCCGCGCTGAAGTGGCCGAGGTGCAAAGTCATAGTTCTCCGGCGTAGCGATGAGTTCCGGCTGACGTCCGACGGCAGATGGCTGAGATCTTTTTCATTGTTTCTTCCCGATCGCGATGTGATAGGCGTCGGCGACCGCGATAAAGTTCAGCAGGCCCGCGACGATCATGAACTTCGTTCCGTAGTCGGCGGTGGCGAACGCGATTGCGCCCTGGCCCCAATCCTGCGCGAGGGTGACGATGTAGAGGCCGCCTGCGCCCAAATCGCCGATGAAGCCGAGGATGTCGAGAATGTCGCCGCCGTTCGCCTTGTAGATGCGGCCCTGCATCAGCAGTCCGAGCACGAACAGAGTCGCGATTGAGATCAGCAGCAGGACGCCGCGAATCCAGCGCTTCTGGATCATGTGGCCGGCGCCAGGAATCAGCCATCCGAGCGCGGGAGCGACGACCGCCATCATGTTGACCGGAGCGGCTTCGCCGGTTCTTGTTTTTGCCGTGGAGTTTGCCATTAGATGGTCACGATCTCGCGTTGAATTTTTCCCGTCACTTCCGCCGACTTCGCACGCACCAGCACGTTCACCTCGCTGCGCACGCCAAACTCCGGCAGGTATATGCCGGGCTCAATGGAGAAACAGGAGTTGGGTAGTAGCTGGCGCTCGTCGTGGATTTCGAGATCATCCATGTTTGCGCCATTGGCGTGGACGTTGGTGCCGATCGAGTGTCCGGTGCGATGAATGAAATATTCGCCGTAGCCTTTTTCCTTGATGTGATCGCGTGTGGCTCGGTCCACTTCCCAGCCGGCAATGCGGCGTCCGGCATTGACGGCATCGATCGCAGTTTTCACGCCGGCATCGCGCGCGTCGCGGACGATCTGGAAAATTTCGCGCATGCGTCCCGAGGGCGCAGCGCCCACAAAGCCCATCCAGGTGATGTCATAGTAGACGGCGCCGGGAGTGTTCTTCTTCCCCCACACATCCAGCAGCAACAGATCGCCTTCGCGAACGGGCATGGGATGATCCGCGCGCGGCTCGTAGTGCGGGTTGCCGGCGTTGGCGTTCACGGCAACGATGGGCGGATCATCGGTGAGAAGATTTTCGCGCTGGAACGCTTCCATAAACCATTGCTGAATTTCGTGCTCTTTGGTGCCGCCGTTCCGAACCCGCCGTCCAATCTCCTGGAAGGCGGAGGCCACGATCGAATCGATGCTGTCGCGCGCGGCAAAGTGAGTCTCGATCTGCGCTTCGCTCCATGTTGATTCGAACTGTGCTACGAGGTCGGCGGAACTCACCACGTTTTTTCCCAGTCCGCGGATCAAGTCGATGGTGCCGCCATCGACCAGCGAAATCGTGAACACGATGTTGTTGGGCGAGTACTGCATGGCGATGTCGCGATAGGAGGCCAGGATTGTCTTGAGCTTGGCGAATAATTCCTGCCAGCCAGAATACAGATGCTTGCTGCCGGGAAGCGTGTCGAGATGCCCCGCCTCAATTTTGTGCACGAGTTTCACTGGCTCGCCTTCCGCGGGAATCAGATAGAACCAGCGGCGCGTGACCATCAGGCCGGGCGACAAACCGAGTACGCGATAGGCGATGGGATCCCGATGGTGGTGGTCATAAAAAAGCCAGGCGTCGATGTTCCGTTCGCGCAGCGCGGCTTGGATGGCGGGCAGGTTCATGGGCAATCCTCTATTGTAAACAAAGCCGAAGGATTTGAGCGAATTGCGAGTTGGCAGACCGACTCAGGCGGCGCCGCTACCGTCTGCTAAACTGGCGCCAATGTCAGCCGCGCCGCAATCCGTCGCTGCTCCTCGATCGCGCATCGAATCGGTCGACATTCTCCGCGGCGTGATCATGATTCTGATGGCGATCGATCACGTCCGGGATTTCTTCAGTACAGGCAACCCAACGGACCTGGCTACTACCACCATTCCGCTGTTCTTCACGCGTTGGGTTACACATTTTTGCGCACCTGTGTTCTGCTTGCTCACTGGCACCGGTGCTTATCTGTCGCTGCGCCGAAAATCGAAACCTGAGTTGTCGCGGTTTCTGTTCACGCGCGGCCTTTGGCTGATCTTTCTTGAAGTTGTCGTGTCGCGCGGACTGGGCTGGCAGTTCAACTTCGACTATCACATCACGATGCTTGTGGTGCTGTGGGCGCTGGGCTGGGGGATGATTCTGCTCTCGGGGCTGGTTTTTCTGCCGACCTGGGCGGTCGTGGCATTCGGCGCTGTGATGATCCTCACTCATAATCTGTTTGACTCAGTGCCATGGTCGAATCCGGTTTGGACAATTCTGCACGCTCCCGGCTTCCTCGTCGCGAATCCCAGCCACGCCGTGTTCGTCGCATATCCGCTTATTCCTTGGGTTGGAGTGATGGCGGTTGGATACGGTCTTGGCCACTTATATCAGCTCCCGGCAAGTCGTCGCGAGGCGCTGCTTCTGTGGTGGGGGATCGGATTGAGCGCGGCATTCGTAGTCGTTCGGGCAGTCAACGGATACGGCGATCCGCGACGCTGGGCCGTCGCAGAAATCCGCGGCCTTTACTGCGCTCTCATTTTTGAACACGACGAAGTATCCGCCCTCGCTGCTGTTCCTGCTGATGACGCTCGGCCCGGCGTTACTTTTTCTTAGAGCGGTCGACGCCCGTACGCCTGAATGGCTGCGGCCCGCGCTCGTCTTCGGCAAAGTGCCGATGTTTTATTACCTGTTGCACGTGCCGCTGATTCATATGATTGCAATTGCGGTCTGCTTCGCGCGTTACGGCCACGTCTACTGGATGTTCCAATCGCCGAGCCTGGACCGTTTTCCCATTACATTCCCGCCGGGGTGGGGATGCTCCTTGCCCGTGGTCTATTTGATCTGGGCATTCGTTGTGCTCACGCTATATCCCCTGTGCAGTTGGTTTGCAGCCTTGAAGCAGCGGCGCAACGACGCGTGGCTCAGTTATTTCTGAAGTGGCGATCAGAGTGGGTCTAGGCCCCACAACTCCCCAACCAAGACAATCCAAAAAACTTATCAAGCTTGAGCTACCGAGAGAGGCGGCCACGGGGCCGCCTCGGGTCGATGGTTGTTAGCCGATACTTATGCAGCGCGCGCGGGGGCCGACGCGGGCCGATACCCGCATTCCCCGGCCTTCTTCAGAGCCTGCAACGCTTCTTCCGGGGAAATCAACGGCGTGGTCTGAACGGACTTGCAGGCCCCGCCGCCCGCGAACGCCATGGCGATGGCCGCGGCGCTTACGTTGTCGGGGAGTTGCGCAATCACGATCACGTCGTAGTCTCCGAACGAGAACCATGCGGCTTCGATTTTGCCGCCGAGTTTCTCGATTGCCGGCCGCACTGCCTCAATGCGGTTCTGCGGATTCGCCAGCAGAGCCGACCAGCCTTCGGGCGAATAAGCTACCTGGTGCAAGTAATGTGGCATAGAACCTCCTTCTGATTCGCTTGCTGGGGGCGAATGATTCCAGAGGCCGGGGCCGAAGTCAAGACTGCACCCTCGTGCTCTAACCGGCAGCACTGACGGCGGGAACTCTCGCGTATCTGTCATAAATCCACAGCAGGAGCGTGGTGGCGACGCCCACCGCAACCACCGACCACCAGACCAACGCCGGCCGGTGCATTTCTTCTCCGAAGTGGTGCATCAGCCATCCGCTGAACTTGCCCGCGATGAACGAGCCGATACCGAGCGGAAGGAACGCGAACCCCATGTAGGTGCCCTGCTGCCCGGCGGGCGCAAGGCGCGAGATGTAGTCGTAATAACGCGGCTGTTGCACGATCTCGCCGATTGCAACCACCACCAGCGTGGCCACCGCCATCCAGACCGAGGGATGCACGATCAGGAGAATCCACGCCAGGCTCGAGATTAGCGTCCCCAGCACGATGGCGTGAAACGCCTGCATGCGCTTGGTCAGAAATCCGATCACCATGGTGAAACAGATGACTACGATCGGATCGGTCGCCAGTATGCGCGCTGTGTCGGCTTTGGGATCGATGTAGACAGAAATGTATAGAGGCAAGGCGATAAATTCCTGCCAGAAGACAACCCAATATCCCGTGAAGATCAGCAGAAATAACATGAATCGTGGGTTGGAGAGGACAGTCAGAAAGTTCTTTCCTACCTGGCGGAGACTAGCCTTCTCACCTTCATCGGCGCCGCGCGGTTCCTTGAACAGCAGCAGCACGACGAAGAACATGAGGAACACGCTCAAGGCCGCGATGCGAAAAACATTTTCGACGATGCCGTGCTCCTGGGCCCATGAGGCAAGCAACGGTCCCGCAGTGCTGCCGACGTTGACCAGCGTGTAGTAGATGGAATATCCGACCGAGCGGACATTTTCTTTTGAAGCGCGCGCCGTGGTGCCGACCACGGAAGGTTTCACCAGCGCAACGCCCAACGCCGGCAAGATAAGGATAACCGCAACTAACGTAACCAGCGGCACGTGGTTGCGCAACGGAGCGAGCCAGGCCGAGCCGATCGACCCTAGAGTGAAATACGCAAAAGTAAGAAGCAGGTAGGCCAGCGAAAGTGCGCGCCGGAAGCCAAGCCGGTCTGCGATTGCTCCACCGACAACCGCGAGAAACCAGACCCAGCCGCCAAACATCCCGGTAAGACTGCTGGCCCGCTCGACGTCAAAATGGAGGCCCTCATGCAGATAGCGCGCCAGCACGGCGAACACGGCGTAGTAAGAGAGCCGCTCGAAAAGCTCGCTGATGTTGGCGACCCAGAAGGGACGCTCGAAACCGGTGCGGATATCGTGGAGTCGTTCAGAGAAAGTCTCAGAAAAAGTCAAAGTGGCTCCTCCGTTGACTGGCGCTACTCGACGATGCGCTGGCGAATTTCATCGGCAGTCAGCCCCGCCACGCGTACGACTTTATTCCGGCTGCTCTGGCCGGAGGCAATGGTAACGGAAGATCGTGGCACCTTCAAAAGTTTTGCGAAGAATTCGATGCAGGCCTGGTTGGCGCGGCCGTCGAGGGGAGGGGCCGTCAGAGAGACTTTCAGGGCCTCGCCGAGTTCGCCGGTGATGAGGTTTTTCTTGGCGCGAGGGTGAACCTTGATGGCGAAGGACACCCCATCGCCTGATCCACGGATAGGGATCACGCGTTTTTCCCAAGCGATAGCACGGTTTCAAACAGCGACAGACCCGCGACCAGAAGAAGCTGAGGATTGCGCATCGTAGTTTCTTTTCCAATGCTTGCGATGAGCGCGGCGAAGAAAACCAGCATGGTCACGTTGCCCGCGATGCAGAACATTCTGAGGCCCCGCATCGCGTATCCGTTGCGGATGCGCAGCACGTTGAGCATCGCGGTGAAGAGCAGAGCCAGGTATGTGCCCAGGATCCAGATTCTGCCGGTATATGTCTTCGGCACGAGCAGGCATTCTACGATTGCCAGCAGAAAAAGAGTTCCTGCGCAAAGGCGGTCGAAAAGCTTCATGGCATTGCGTTCCTCTGTGCTTCTTGCGGCTAAGCTTTCATTCGTTCGCCGAAGATGGCTGTGCCCACTCGCACGCAAGTCGAGCCTTCTTCGATGGCCACTTCGAAGTCGTGCGACATGCCCATGGAGAGGACATCCATGCTGACTCCCAGAAGTTTGCGCGCGGCTATCGCATCGCGCAACTCGCGGAGTTTGCGGAAGTAGCGGCGGGCGGCTTGCGGATCGTCGGTGAATGGGGGGACGGTCATCAGGCCGTGGAACTGCAGTCCCTCGAGACGGGGCGCTGCCAGCAGCAATTTTTCGATCTCTTCCGAGTCCGGCCCCGCGCCGCTCTTGGCCGCTTCGCCGCCCACGTTGATTTCGATCAGCACGCTTAGTTTCTTGCCAAGTTGGCGCGCGGCCGCGTCCAGCTTCTCCGCGAGTTTCAACGAGTCGACCGAATCCACCCCGTTGAACAACTCCACTGTCTTGCCAGCCTTGTTGGTCTGCAGATGGCCGATCATGTGCCAGTCGGCGTCGGACAAGTTCTGAAGAGCGCCGGTCTTACTTGCAAATTCCTGAACGCGATTTTCTCCGAACAGCCTCAGACCAGCTTCATAGGCTTCGCGGATGCGCTCCGGCGGGTGCGTCTTGCTGACGGCCATCAAGGCGATCTCGTTGGAGTTGCGTCCGGCGCGGCGGGCGGCTGCGGCGATTCGTTCTTGGATTGATGCGATGTTTGCGGCGATGGACATGGCAAGGGGCTAAAGAATAATGCAGAAGTGAGAAGTCAGAATGCAGAAGTAATACCGGATCCAACTTCTGCATTTTGCCACTACATCATCGCGGTGGGCGGCGCGGGTTCGCTGGGATCGCCGGCGCTGGTGAGCGGCAGCAGGATCATCAGAGCGGCCAAGCCAGCCATCACGACAAGTCCCATGAGGTAGAGCGGATGATTAAAGATCTGCGCGGACGTGATACTGCGGGCCCAGCCTTCGAGCAGGTGCAACACGCGTTGTTGGGAAGTGGCGAGCCCGAGCGCGATGAACCCGGCCCAGATCAGCCCAAACACTGACTCGCCAGCGATCAGGCCCGAAGCTGTAAGAACACCGGCATTTTCCACGCGCGCCCTCTGCGCGTCGTTGAGTCCGCGGCGCTTGGCCATCCAATCTCCGATCGCGCGAAAAACTCCCCCGATGAAAATGGCGAACGTGGTCTCGAACGGAAGATACATTCCGACCGCAACCAGCATGGGGCTGCGCACTTGCATCATGATCAATCCGATGCCGAAGAAGATGCCGACCACTACCAACGCCCAGGGCATGTCTCCTCCGACGATTCCGATGGCGAGCGTCGCCATCAGTCCGGCCTGGGGCGCGGAAAGCTGGCGGCTGCCGAAGCCGAACGCGGTATCCAGCAGGTAGAGCGGCCAGTACATGACCAGGCTGGCGACGACCACGGCGATCAATTCCGCCATTTGAATCTTCCGCGGCGTGCCACCCAGGATGTAGCCGACCTTGAAGTCCTGCAAGAGTTCGCCGGCGACCGATGAAGAAACGCATACCACCGTGGCCACGCCCAAGACCACCGCCACGCCTTTCATCCCAGACACGCCGAGCGAAACCATCAGCAGCGCGGCAATCAACAACGTCGAGAGCGTCAGCCCGGATACGGGATTGTTGGACGAACCGATAAACCCGACCAGGCTGCCGGAAACCGTGGCGAAGAAAAAACCGACCACCAGCATGACGACCGCGGCGAGCACTGCGGGCCAGATCAATCCTGATATGTGGATGTAGAGAAAACACATGAGGATGAACATCAATCCGATCAGGCTAAACACAACTTTTGAACTCATGTATTGCTCGGTGCGCGATAGCTTAGCCCGCTGGTCGGCCGTCTGGCGAAGATCGCTCAGCGCCCTGCCCAGGCCCGCAGTGAGGCTCCGGCCCATCTTGAACAAGGTGTAAGCGGCGCCCACCAGCATTCCGCCGACGGCGATGGGACGCACGATGAATCTCCACACGGCGATGGCCATGGTGGCCCAATCATCAGGCGTATCGGCGGGAAGATAGTGTTTGAGCTGCGGGCCCAAGAAAAAAATCAGCAGTGGAACCATTAATCCCCAGGCCAGCACTCCGCCGGCGAATTGAATCGACGCCAATCGCAAGCCAATGATGTAGCCCACACCGAGATACGCGGGACTGACGCTGGGTGCGGCGAATGTGCTGGTTCCTCCGGCGGCCACCAGGTTGGTGCTGCCCGTGGTGCCGAGGCGTACCTGGCTGCGGCCCAGGCTGCCCACCGTGAAATGAATGTCCTTGTCGGCGGCGAACAATCCGAAGCGGCCCAGCAGGTACACAACGCCGCCCACGCCGATATTCCAGAAAAGATATTTCGCGGCCTGGGCTCCACGGCGTCCGGCCTTATGAATTTCCGCCGCGGCTACGGACTCCGGAAAAGGCAGCTCCGGGTCCTCGACCATGACCCGCCGGACGAGAGAAATAAACAGAACTCCCAGAATGCTGCCCACCATCATCAGTGCGGTGGATTTCCAATAGGCGTCGGCGGGGCGAAACGACGGCCACGCTTTGGAAATCACGAATGCCGGGATCGTAAAAATTGCGCCCGCAGCCAGCCCCTCACCGATGGTCCCCGCCGTGCGGGCGATGTTTTCTTCGAGCAGAGTGCCTTTCCACGCGCGCAGCACCGCCATGGCGATCACGGCGGCGGGATAGGTGGCCGCGATCGTAATCCCGGCGCGCAGTCCGAGATAGGCGTTGGCTGCGCCCAGAACCACCGTCAGCACCAGGCCGAGCAGCACGGCACGCAGCGTGAACTCCTTCATCTCCATGGTTTCGGGAACGTAGGGTTCGTGTTTCTTGGGGCCGCTTGCGGGTGCGATGGGGGCGGGGTCGCTCATCGTTCAATCCTTTTTTGCCCAATCCTTTGTGCCGCTTGGGATGGGCGCAACTTTCTAGCGGAATTCACTCTAACTTATTCCGAACACCGGAACGGCGCACCTTAGCACGCGGGGGGCAGGTTTACAAGTCCGCTACGGGTTTACGCAGAGCGCCGGAAGAATCCATTCGAGCTTCGCTTGACCGGGCAGCCGAGAGCTTGCCCTGAGCGAAGTCGTAGGGGTGCTGTCCCCACATGAGCATCTCCCAAACTGAGACGCTTCCTGTTTCTTTGTTTCTTCTCCCGGTGGCTTGTTCTTGCGCGGCGGCGTAGAATGGGGTCACTGGTTTGGTCTGCCCCTTCGTTGTTTCTAATCCCCCGAGGTGCAGTATGTCAGTTGGTCGCTCTCTCTTGTTCCCGACGTTCCACTGCAGTGACTGCGGTTGCGAGGTGGGGTTCCGTTCGCGCCGCCGGACGTTCACGGAACGGTTCATCCTGCCGCTTTTCCTGCTGAAGCCGGTCCGATGCGGCGAATGCTTCCGCCGGGATTACCGTTTAGTCTTTATGCCGGTGAAGAACCGGTTGTC
This sequence comes from uncultured Acidobacteriaceae bacterium, assembly GCA_963719575.1. Taxonomy (GTDB): domain Bacteria; phylum Acidobacteriota; class Terriglobia; order Terriglobales; family Acidobacteriaceae; genus Sulfotelmatobacter. The sequence goes on along the minus strand of CAVRCN010000005.1, from coordinate 295,967 downwards.
GGAAGCCAGCGGGTTGCGTCCGCTGGCAAGCCCGCCCGCGCCCCGCAGTCGTAACGTTGCCTAGCGGCAGGCAAGGCCGTTATACTGCTGAGGTCGGAAGATTCAGGAAGCAAAGGCTTACGAAAGGAACCGCCCGGGCAGAGTTTGCCCGGCGCGGCGCGCAAGGAGGCCGTCTTCAGCAGTAGTGAGGACCGAATCCGGGCTAGCCAGAGCAGTGTCGCGGGGGCAGGGCTATCTGTTGTCCCGCGAAGGACTTCCTCTTGGGCCGGCCGCGCTGCCGAAAGCCTTTTCGCTGTTTTGTTCCCCGCCGACTGCCGCATCTGCGCGGCCCCTCTCGTAAGGATTTCCCGGCTTCCGGTGTGCTCCGAGTGTCTGGAGCAGATCCTTCCTGTGCATGGCCAATTGTGTTCGGTCTGCGGCGAGCGGATGCTTTCGCCTCATGTTGTCGCTGGGCATGACGGACAGTTGCTTTGTCCTGTTTGCTCCCGCGTCGAACAGAACTTTGCGAGAGCGGTGGCCTACGGCAGTTATCGGGGCGGCCTGCGGGAGCTCATACACTTGCTGAAGTATGGCGGCGTGCGGCCTGCTGCTGGCGTTCTCGGACACATGCTGGCTGAGGCCATTTCCGCCCGCGGACTCTTTGAAGGGACCGGCTTGGAATCGACTCCTGTGCTGGTTGTTCCGGTGCCTTTGCATCGCTCGAAGCGGCGGCAGCGCGGCTTCAACCATGCGGAGTTGATTGCCAGTGCAGCGCTGAAATTGCTTGCGGCCGATCGGCGTGCAGTTCGAAACGAAGTGCACCGGAACGAATTGGTTCTTGGCGGAGACGTTCTGGAACGGAAACGCGAAACGAAATCACAGATCGGGCTGACCATCCATCAGCGCCAGGAGAATGTGCGCGGAGCGTTTGCCGTGAGGCGTGCCCAGGAAGTTAACGGCCGCGGCGTGCTTCTGGTCGATGATGTCTATACCACGGGCGCGACGGTTTCCGAATGCGCCCGGGTGCTGCGCCGCGCGGGAGCGACCAAAGTGTGGGTCGCTACGGTAGCGCGTACGCTGAAACTGGCATCTAACTATGGGGACATGAAGCCAGCTGTCGGTGTGACCTTGGACGTTTCGGAAACGCAGCCGGCGAGAGCGGTTGGCTAAGAAGTTAAGAGTAAAGGGAATCACGGGGCAGAGTTTTATGTCACCGAGGATCGAACAGGAATTCGGACCACCCGGCCGTTTCGCCGCCGGCCTGTTCTCGCCGGCGGCTACACACCGGGCGGGCGATGGTCATGCCCTGCTCGCGCCCGTCCTGGTGCTGAATGCGTCGTATGAGCCCATCAACGTTTGCGCTGCTCGGCGCGCTTTGGTGCTGGTGCTGAAGGGCGTGGCCATGACCGAGGAAGAAAACGGACACTTCCTGCACGCCGCGCGCATCGCCATGCGCGTGCCCTCGGTGATCCGGCTGCTCGAGTACCGCCGCATCCCGCATCAGAGCCGCGCGTTGTCGCGGAAGAACATTTTGCTGCGCGACCGCAACACTTGCCAGTATTGCGGGGAAGTGCTGCCTTCGAGCGAACTCACGCTCGACCACGTGATCCCGCGCTCGCGCGGGGGTTCGTCCACCTGGGAAAACCTGGTGGCCTGCTGCCATCCCTGCAACCGCCGCAAGGGCAACCAGTTCGCCGCCGAAGCGAGCATGAAGCTGATGCGCGAGCCCCGCGCCTTCAACCTCCACACCAGCCGGCACATTATGCGTTTGATGGGACGGTCGGACGATAAGTGGAGGAAGTATTTATTTTACTGAGATTTCAAAGTTTCAAGGTTTCCAAGGTTTCAAAGACAAAGTCGCAGCGCGCGTGAATTCCAGAAGGTTAAAACTTTGGAACCGTCAGTTTATGGCTCGCTCCTATCGCGAACTCTTAGTCTGGCAAAAAGCCAAGGCTCTAGCTGTTCAGGTTTACCAAGCCACAGAGCAGTTTCCCAAAGCTGAAACTTACGGCTTGACCTCGCAGATAAGACGGGCTGCGGTTTCAGTCGCTTCGAATATCGCGGAGGGCCAGGGGAGATTAACTTCTGGCGAGTTTTTGCATTTTCTAGGGCAGGCGCGCGGCTCTCTGCTGGAGCTGGAAACCCAGCTAGCCATCGCGTTAGATCTCAACTACCTCAAGGCAGACAAATATGAACTTCTGGACCACGAAACCTACCAAGTGCTGGGTCTCTTAAACCGTCTTATCGAATCCTTGCGTAAGAGGCCTTTGAAACCTTGAAACTCTGAAACCTTGAAACCTGTTTACTGCGGTTTCTTCTGATCTGGAGTCTGACCCGGCTTCTGCTGATCCTTCGGCAGTTCCTTGCCTTCGTAGAGGATCTTCACGTTCGACCCGAACCGCTTGTAGTCCTCGTATTTCACGATTTCCTTGATGTGCACATCCTGCAGCCTGAAGTGCAGTTCGTCGTCCGCTTTGGTGTAGACGGGAAACCAATATTTGCCGTCGATCTGCTGGCGCCAGGTGGTGAATTTGGGAAACAGATTCTCGTCGCTGCCGTTGCCATGTTTCTTGCGGATGTCGGGCACCGTCTTGCCGTAGGTCTTCACGATCTGGAAATCGTGATCGTCGACCCAGACGCGTCCCTGGAAATAACGTTTCTTGCCTTCGATCTTCTTAGGCGCAATGTCGAACGCGTAGCAGTGCAGGTCGTCTTCCTGCTGCTGGCCCACGTAGAGGACGTTGTACTCAGGCAACTCCGCGGTGGTGAGCACAAAGGGCAGGCGATGGCGGATGTCTTCCATGTCTTCCTGCGTCATGGCAATCTTGGTAAGGGTCGACTGCGGGGCGAACACCACATTCTCTGTGCGTTTACCTCGATCGTCGAAGATTACGTCGAACACTTCGCGGTACTCGCCATCGGGAGTGTCGCCGTCGAGAGTCTGCACTTTCACATCCTGGCGGAAAGTGTATTGATCGCGCGCCTGGGCGAATTCCGTTTCTTTGGCCGCAAAGCGCGTGATGATTTCTTCGGGCGTGACGTTGGCGGGGAGCGCCGTATCGAGCGGGCCCTCCTGCGCGGCGAGCGGCAGCGCGGCCAGCCCACAGGCCGCGAGCATAAGACAAGACAGCAGGTTGCGGAGCGCGGATTTCATGAGCTCTAGTCTATCGCTTTGCCGCCAGAATGGCAGCGAGACGTTGCGGAAAACGTACTTTCCCAAGATAAGCGCGGCAAGTTCTCCGTCGGCACAGGCCGCTGCGGCAGCTCCGCCTCCGGCCTTTTTCCGCTCACCAAGGCCGGAGGCGGGATGCTGCAGTTCTCTGCCAATTGGTTGGATGCCAGGAAGCGGAATGGGTTGCCGGGATCGCCTCATGCTTTGTCATCCTGCGCGAAGCGAAGGACCCGTGCAACTTGCCGGCAACGCCTCAACGGCGGCAGATTACATAGGTCCTTCGCGGCATAGAGCGCCGCTCAGGATGACAACGCTTTGGGAGGGCTAGAAGCTAGAAGCTGGTGGCTAGTAGCTATGAGCTTTCCCCTGCTACACTTTTCGGTTTGCCGTCGGAGGTTCCCTTATGCGCCGTTTCTTCCTGGCTTTTTTCGTTCTCGTTTCCTTCTTGTTCCTCGCTGCCGCCCAGGCCAAGCATCCCTTCACCTTCGAAGACATGATGAAGCTGAAGCGCGTGGGCGAGCCTGAAGTTTCGCCCGACGGCAAGTGGGTAATCTTCAGCGTGGTCGATGTCAACCTCGAAGCCAATACCAAAACTCCGCACATCTGGATCGTGTCGCTCGACTCCCATGTCTCCCAAAACCAGGGAGACATGGGGCACCCCAGGTCCAATACCCCGGATAATGGGGTGCCCCACGTCTCGCCGAATTTGCGAGACGTGGGAACCACGGAACACATCCTGATCCCTGATCAAGACGGAGACCGCCCTCGCTGGTCACCCGATGGCAAGCGCTTTGCGTTTCTCTCGACAAAAGAAGCCGGCTCGCAAGTCTGGATCGCAGATTTCGATAGCGCTACGGGAGTGGTAACCGACAAATGGAGGGAAACCGGAATCGCCACCGAGGCCAGTGGAGAACTGTGGTCGCCGGACGGGAAAAATATTCTCTTCACGTCGGACGTTTATCCCGAGTGCAATACTCCCCGCCCAGGAAACGACGAAGAATGCAACGCTGCAAAGCTGAAGGAGTCTGAGGCTTCGAAGGTCAAGGCGCAGATTTTCGAGCACTTGCTCTATCGTCATTGGAACGCCTACAAGGAGGGTAAGCGCACTCACATCTTTGTAGCCGATTTTCGGAAGAAAGACGACGTACGTCCGGCTTGTGTAATCAACGCCTGCTTGCCGGGCATGCAATGCTCTTGTCCAAGTCGATATCGTGACCTCACTCCAGGTGACTACGATGCTCCCGTCTTCTCGCTGGGCGGGCAGGACGATTATGCCTTCTCGCCCGACGGGCAGGAGATTTGCTACGCCTCGAATCACGACAAGAATCCGGCCGATTCGACCAACAATGATTTATGGATCGTCCCGGTCAGCGGAGGCCAAGCCAAGAACATCACCGCCGATAATCCTGCCAGTGACTCGACGCCACTCTATTCGCCCGATGGCCGCTACATCGCCTACCGCGCCCAGCAGAGGCCGGGATACGAGAGCGACCGCTTCGACTTGATGTTGTACGACCGAAAGACGGGAGCGCGAAGGCAAGTACTGGTGGGCCCGGACAGCTCAGTGGGCACGTTTGCGTGGTCGCCTGACTCTTCCAGGATCTTCTATGTGGAAACGGATGATGAGGCGCAAGAAAAGGGACAGAAAATGGTTTGGTCCGTCAATTTTGGGGAGGGTACGATCCAAGTCCGGGATTCGCAAACGGGTAAGGCCATCCCGGGTTGGAGGGTTGAGGTAAACGAGAGAGTCACACGCGGCTATGACGATGACCTGACTCTGTCTCCCGATGGCAGGACGCTTTTATTTACCCGCATGTCCATCGCCAGGCCGAGTGAGATTTACAAAGTTTCGCTGCCAAAGAAGATCGACCCATACGATCTTCCGAAAGACGAGCAAGTAACGCGTCTCAACGACACGATTCTGTCGCAAGTTTCGATGTCGCCATTGGAGTCTTTCTGGTTTCACGGAGCAAATAGCGACAAGGTGCAAGGATTCCTGGTCAGGCCGCCGAACTTCGATGCCTCGAAGAAGTATCCCGTGAAGTTCCTCATTCACGGCGGGCCGCAGGGGGCCTGGGGAGACGACTGGAGCTATCGTTGGAATGCCGAACTGTTCGCGGCGCCAACTTCTGCGACGCCCAGCGGATACCTCGTGATCATGATCAACTTCCACGGCTCGACCGGATACGGGCAGAAGTTCATCGACGCCATCAACGGCGACTGGGGCGGCGCTCCGTATGAAGACCTGATGAAGGGCCTCGACTACGCCGAGGAGCATTATGGGTTTATTGATAAGGCCCGCGAGTGCGCGCTGGGCGCCAGCTATGGCGGATACATGGCCAACTGGATTCTCGGCCACACCGACCGCTTCAAGTGCATCGTGACCCACGACGGCATGTTCAACGCCGAGTCCGCCTGGGGCACCACCGAAGAACTCTGGTTCAACAACTGGGAGTTCAAAGGTACTCCCTACGACAATCGCGCGATGTATGAGAAGTGGTCGCCGCACCAGTATGCGAAAAATTTCAAGACGCCGACTCTGGTGATTCATGGCCAGCGCGATTACCGTCTGGATGTGAGCGAAGGCTTGCAGCTTTTCACCACGCTGCAGATGGAAGGCGTGCCCTCGAAGATGCTGTATTTCCCCGACGAAGGCCACTGGGTGCTGAAGCCGCAGAATTCGCAGCTCTGGTACAAGACGGTGAATGACTGGGTGGATCGTTGGACAAAAGATCAGTGGACGAAGTGAAGCGGGCTTCGGGCTTCGGCTATCGGGCTTCGGCGCAACTCACGCGGGACAGCCGCCTCGGCTGTCCATCCGAGCCCAGCGAGGAGGCCTGTCGACGGCCCTGCGCGGCGGGCTCCTGCTCAGTTCGGGGCGGCTGGAAAGGCCTGTAAAACATTCTGTAGCGCCGCTGTGACGCCCGCGGTTGCCGCGACCTGGATTTCCAGTGGACCGGAGAACCCTCCGGCCGAGGGAGTCAGGCTGGCCATCCCATTCACATCGCTTTGTACGCTGGTCTGGCTCACGCTAAGAATCACAGGCAACGCCGGGCCCCCAGCGCCATTCCCGCTAGAACCGCCCGTAGCGGCGCCTCCTGCTGGGCGCATCACTGTAGTTTGAAAAGCGACTACCGCGCCCAGCACGGAATCCGGCGGCGAGGCAGAATCCGTAACGCGCACGATTACTGGCTGAAACGGTTGGCCGAGCGTGATCGCTTGTGCGGCCCCGGCAACCGGCCACAGGGTCAGCAGGGAAGGCGCGACCGGCGTCACGAAAAACGACTGGCACGGACTATCCGACGGCGCCACGCACGCACTTACCTGCACCTGGGACGCGACGTTCGTGAGAGTAAGCGTCACGCTGGCGTAGCCGCTGCTGTTGGTTACCGCGCTCGAAGAGCTGAGCGTGCCCGAGCCCAGGGCGACGGTGAAATTCACGGTGTCGCCGCTCAGCGGAGTGGCGTCGTCCATCACGCGCGCGGTTAGCGGGAGGGCAAGGCTGCCGCCCGCAACCACCCAGGAATACGGCGAAGTGAGCCCGATCGCGAGAGACGCTTCCGTTCCCACCACCGTGGTGGAAACCGACTTGAACGAAGGGTAAGCGCCCGGTGCCAGCGTCGCGGTGAGCGTGGAACTTCCGGTGACGGCTGGAACAATCCAGGTGGAGGCGTTGCCGCTCTCATCCGAGATGGCGGAGCAAGTGGATGCTCCGCCGCAGGCCGAGAGCGCGGCGCTGTTGCTGGCGCTCCAGACAATGGTCGCGCCGGCCACGGGAATGACGCCTCCGGCGGCGACTGCGCGCACCATGATGGGGTTGTTAGCCTGTGTTCCCACCGGCGTGGCTGGATTCGTCCCCTTCACCAGCACGATGCTGTCGGTGGCCGCAGCGCCGAACGTGACAGTGCCGGTCATGATGGAAAAAGCTCCGCTGGCGGGGTCGGTAATCGTGATCGTCTGCACACTGTCTGGTTGCGGAGGCAGAGCCACGATCATGTTGCCGGCTCCCACCGCCAAAGGCGTGGCCTTGGCACTGCCGACGGCGACCGCCAGTCCCGGCGCAAAGCCGATGCCAGTTACCACCACCGCGCCGCCGTTTACGCCGACGCGTGCGGGAGTAACGGCATCCCCGTAGAGCACGTGCGCGTGGTAGTGATAGTCGGCGCGTCCGTCGCCCCGCCAGTCGGAGATGCCGATCAGGAAACCGCCGGGAATGAGAATCTGCGCGTCCAGCCGCGTCAGTCCAAAAATTCCGGTATTGAACGACGACGGAGTCGAAGCTCCCGGGGCCGTTCCCTGCGGAACTGAGACCGGCCACATGCCCAGCACCGGCTGCACTTTGCTTTCGCTGGGAGTGCCGCTTTCGTCCAGCGAGGTGACGGCTATCGAGACGGTGCGGTTTGCCTTGGCCGGAAGGGAAAACCATGGGAGGTCGCCGAAGCCGCTGACTGAACCCAGCCAGTCGCCGCCGGTAGGGATTGGCGCGGGAGCGGCCCAGGTTTCCGACGCCGCCCACTGGGGCACCGGCTGGGCGCTGCCGGACATCAGGATGTCCTGCTCCAGGTTGGTTCCGGGAACGAGCGTCAAAACAATCGGCTGCGCGCTGCCCGAGGGAGCAACCTGCAGCGGCGCATAGGGACCTACCCCGATCGACCACGTCGGGTCCAACGCTTCCACGGTCAGTTGATATTGCGCGCTGCCGGCCCCGCCGGGAAACGGCAGGCCGCCGAGATCGAAGAAGCCTTCCACGCTCTGGTTGGTCGGGCAGAACTCACTGTAGGCAATGCCCAGGGGGTCGATAAGCCCGGTCACGGGGTTGCCAGCGTCGCCGCAGAAAGGAAACCCGGAAACGGAAGAAACTGCGAATTGCCCAGACGGTAGCCCGGTGGAAGGGTCGATCCAGCGCGCAACCACATTCGCGCCCTCCATGCCCTGGGCGGCACTGCCCGAGGAATCGACGAAGTACACCGAGCCATAGACTCTCGCCGTGGTGGCGGAAAAGACCTGCGAACCGGGAAAGCTGGACTGGTTCGCCGCGGTCACGGGATAGAGGCGCGAGATCGCGGCCTGGTCGTCGCTGGCCAGTTCATTCGGGTTGGGGTAGCAGAACGTGATGGGAACGCAATTCAGGGGGTCGATATCGTGCATCAGGGGGAAACCGGCGAAGTCGGCCGGAGTCGGGGACGCTGGGTTGCCAGTGATCACATTCAGGTTCAGCTGCGACCATCCCAGCCCGAACACGCTGCCCAGCACGCGCAACAGACGGTATTCCACATCGGGGAATTGCGAGGCGTCCTGGGCGCACTGACCGTTAATGACCACCAGGGCGTGGAGAAAGTAAGCGTCGGTGCTGAAATTATCGACCCCGCCGAAAGCGCCATTGACGAAGCATTGGCTCGCGGCGCCCGCACCGCTGCCGAGCAGGGCGTCGGTGACCGTGCCGTCGAAGTCGTAGACAATGCCCACGGGTTCGCTGAGCGCGGTGGGCTGGATGTCGGCGGGCATCGATAACGTGCCGTTAGAGTTACGAGCCACGTTGCTGCCGCTGACGTCCTCGGCGAGCTGCCCGCCGTTTGCGACGGCTAGCGCGGCGGTAGGGACTGCGGTCCAAACGCTGAAGGCGTTCGCGACGAAGGCGTTGGCGGTGGCATTGTCCAGCACCGGGCTTAGGTCGCCCTGATCGGTGTAGTAAGTGATCTGGCCTTGCTCCCACGTCAAGGGCTGGCCCGCGACCGTGGAACTGAAGTAGCTGGTTCCAGCCACGTACTTAGGCCCTCCGGCGCGAGAGAGAACAGTGAAAAAAAAGATGATCGCCAGGGCGATCGCCAGCCTGGAGACCAGCGAACGAACATGACATAACGCCGAAGTCTTTGCCATCATTGGGTTTACGGTCATTCCAGCGCCTGCTCTCCACGCGACCGGCGCAGCGCCTGGGCAAAATCGTCGAACGCGATGCGCGATCGTCCTGCCGATCGTTCTGCCGATCGTCCTGCGAAGAGCGGATCTGGCCGAAAAGCAGCGAATTGCTGTTCGGAGGGCAGGATTCCGCCCGCCGAATCAAGGCGGAACTGCCCCAGTGCTCCCCCGACTGCGCTGGTAAGTCCAAGCTTGCTCGGAGGATACAGAAAGAGAAGCACGTGCTCCCCAACCGCGTAACGCTGCCCGCTTGACCACAGGCCAAGCCACTCCAGAATGGTCAAACTTCCTCGCGGAACGGCCCCGCTGAAGGTACGTTCGACGTGGAAGGTGATGGCTACAGTGGGTACGGCTGGACCTCCGGTGGCGGGGCCGCGCTCAATCCTGGTGACCGTCCCCGCGAAGATCATCCCAGCGGTTCGGACGAATTGAGAGAACGTCGGTGCGCCGCCGGGAGCGAAGCCTGGCTTGCCCGACCCGGCGAACTGTCCTGGCGGCTGGGCTTTCGCTGAAATAGCGGATGTTTGCCCCCACATGGCAGGGGCAGAGCACAAAGTCAGAAACGACACGGCGAGCAGAGAACCACAACTTCTCCCATGCATGGAGAGTCACCTGGTCAGAATGTCTGCTCGGAGGAACCGGGAAAACCTGGATTGATGCTAGCTGGTGCGAAAGACAAAAGATGTGACGGATGTCACATCTACGCTGTGGATTTCCCGGGATGGAGAATGCAACAGGGAAATGCAAGAGAATGAGACAAGATATGCTCTAAGTTACTCAATTCGAGCTGGAGGGGAAATTGTGTTGAAAATCCGCAACTCCGCATTGGGCTGGTTACCGCTTCTTTCTGCCGTACTCGCTGTGCCATTGTGTGCCCCGGCTTTCGGGGCGCCACAAGCAAAAGCAACCGTGCCGCTGGCTCCGGTACCCCTCCAGATCAACGCCGCCAGGAAGGTGTTTGTTTCCAATGGCGGAGGAGAAAGCGACTCAGAAGGGTCCATGGGCTACAGCGGGGAGCCCGATCGGACCTATAACCAGTTCTACGCCGCCGTGAAGAGTTGGGGACGATATGAGCTCGTGTCCGCACCCGCCGATGCCGATCTGCTCTTTGAAATACGATTCACCGTCCCCCCGGCTGGGGCAAAGGTTTTTAAAGGGGACAGCGTAGGCTCGCAGCTTGATCCCCAGTTTCGACTCGTCATCCGGGATCCCCGCACGCAGAGCGTGTTGTGGGCGTTTACAGAGCACGCTCCAACCGCGATCCTGCAAGGGAATCGCGACAAGAATTTTGATCAGGCTCTGGATAGGATCGTGACGGACTTGAAAACACTGGCGGGCCGAGCCGCCATCACGCCAGTTGACGGAGGAAAATAGTCGAGGTTTCTCGCTTACGCCTCGGAGTGCGCCCTCGACCGGAGCAGTTTACAGGGCTCGGCCGAGATGCTCTTCCGCGGAGAGATTCGCTCCGGCCAGCAGCAATAACCCTGACAGGAAGGCCCAGAACATCAGGCTCACGGAGAGCGCGAAGGGGCCGTACACTTCCTGAAAATTCAGCCGCGGCAGCGCCATGATATAGGCGTACTTCAGCGCTTCGGAGAGCAAGCCCATGATGACGGCCGTGGGCAAAACAGCGCGCGCAGGGACTTTTCCGTTCGGCAAGAGCCAGTAGATCAGGAAAAAGATGGTGATGCTGGCCGCCACGGCGAACACCTTCATCAGCACAAAGCCTACCAGTCGCACCAGGCCGGTGGCATGGCCGTGCAGCAGAAACTCGAACAGAGCCACGTTACCCGCGGTCATGCCGATCGAGACCAGGGCCAGCACTCCGCAGGCAAAGGCCAGCCCGAGCGAGACCACCTGGTTCCCGAAATAAGAGCGGTTCTCCGGAAATCGCCAGATGCGATTCAGCGCCACTTCCAGCGGCATAAACACACCCGAGGACGTGAACAGCAGAATGACCAGCGAAACGATCTGAACCCGGTGACGCGTTTCCACCATAGCGTTGAGATTGCGAATCACGAACTCCTGGCCGGCAGGGAGATAATCGCGCAATAGTTGCACCACCACTTCATACATAACCCGCGAATGAAACACGTTGCGGATCAGCGTCATCAACAGGACCACAAAAGGGAAGAACGAAAGAATGGCATTCGCCGCCACCGAAAAAGCGAAGGTGTGGACTTCGGTGCGCAGCAGATACTTGGTGGTAGCCAGCACCATGCCGGAGCGGCGCGGGGTTCGTGCCGGGCGATCCCCCGAACCCGGGCCGGGCTTCACAGATTTAGCCATAGCAGGCATAACGACAGGCGGCTCAACACTGACCGGCACAACACTGACTGGCGCAACAACGGCCGGTTCGGCAACGGCCGGCGGAACAATTGTAGTAGGAGGAGTGGACACGAGATTCTCGTTAAATCGTAGCAGAGTACAGGGCTTTTGCCGCGGCCTGCCGGAACCTAAGTTTGGGCCGGTGGTTACCGGGCTATTTCTTTATCTACGTTAAAGTTATCTAAGAATGACCATCGGTCACGTTTCGATTCCCTTCTAATTCCTCTTGCGAATCGTTTTAATACTGCTTATTATCTTCTGCTCATAACCGGTTCGACGATGCGGTTATGAGACCAGTAGGCAGGTTGACGTTGAGTTGGGTGGCAGAAAAGCACCAATTTCCGGGCTCCGTAAGTTCCCGCCGCGAACACAAATCGCGGGCGAGGACTGAGGAGTCTTTCTTTTTGGCTGCGCTTCTTCCGCGCAAATAAAACGCAACCAGGTTCGCCGGGTCTTCCGAGGGAGCCTGAAACCATTCGAGGTTTCCCAGTCGGCAGTCCGGAGGACAAATTCATAGCGATTAGGGGGAAAGGAGTTTTTCCGTGAGAGAGAAGGGAACAGTCAAGTGGTTCAACGGGGCGAAAGGATATGGGTTCATCCAGCGCTCCACGGGAGAGGATGTGTTCGTGCACTTCTCCGCAATCCAGGAGAACGGCTACCGCACGCTCAACGAAGGAGAGACCGTGGAGTTTGATCTGCTCAAGGGCCCCAAAGGCTTTCAGGCGGCAAACGTCCTGCGCGCCTAAACGCGACAACAAACCATTCGAGAACCCTCCCGGTCCCAGCGGGAGGGTTTTTTTGAGGAAGTGAGAAGTAAGAAGTCAAAAGTCAGAAGTCAAAAGTCAGATGTCAGAAACAAAAAATCAGAATTAGAAATGCGCAAAGGCCGGCAACAAACCTCCGCCCTCCCACTTCTGCATTCTGACTTCTGCATTCTGCATTCTGACTTCACCGCACTTCCAGCGACACCAGATCGCCATCCGCCGCGCCTCCGGGCTTGTAGTTCACCGCGACCTTGCGGTCGTGCCAGTCGCAGGAAAACTCGTCGCTGCCTACCAGCACTAATGACTTGAAATCCGGCGCCCGCAACTTCAGCACCGTTCCTGCCGCCGTCACCGTCAGGATGGCCGTCGGCGCCGGAGTGCAGTCCACGCTGACCAGTTCGCCTCTCAGGAATTTGGTGGGACGCTTGTCGGGAGTTCCGGCAGGGGTGGTTCTGGTGGATGAGGAGTCCGCCTTGGCGCGCTCCGCGGCATCCTGGTCCAGCACGTCGAACGGCGACTTCTGAGGTGCCAGTTTAGGCGCGGCCGGCCCGGATGCGACCGGAATGCCATACTTGCGCTCGGTGGCGATCTGATCGAATTTTTCCCGCGCCAGCGCCGCGATCTGCGGATCTCCTTCAGCTTTCAGCCGCTCCAGCAGAGTTTTTGCGGCCTCCCACTGTTTATTCGCAATGTAGATTTGCGCCATGTGATAGACGTAGCGGAGCTCGCGCGGGTTCAGTTGCAGCGCCGCGCGTTCGGCCTGCATTGCGGCGGTCGCGCCTCCGCCTTCCATGCGGGCTACAGCCATCAGGTCATAGGCGTCGGCGAATTCGGGATACCATTCGAGCACGCCGCGCAGATCCTGCATCATGTTGGCCAGGCCCTGAATCTCCGCGTGCCGGGTTTCGGCGATGCGGTATTTGAGCACCGAAACGTAATACCGCAACCACATGTCGCGCGGATTGATAGCCGCTGCCTCACCCAGTTCAGCGGAAGCCTGCTCGAACTCGCCGCGCTCAATGTGGTCCCAGGCCAACGCGCGATGCGCCCATTCATTGCCGACAGGGGCGACAACTATTTTCTTCTCCGAATCGTCAGAAAGTTTTTCGGGCGCGGGTATTGGGGCGGAAGTGTCCTCGGCCAGCTTCTGCAATTCCTGCATCCCGTATTCCCGGCGTTCCGGAATTCGAATTTCGAGTTCTGCATACAGGGCCTCGGCATCCGCCTCGGGCATGGGCTTGGCCACGATCGCCGAATCCTCCGGGCCCACCGGCACCGGAAAGTGGTAAACCTGCGCGGGATTTGCCGCCAGCTCCGGGTTCGGATTCTGCTGTCGCGCCGAGTCCAGCGCGGTGAAGAGCACAGTCTGCGCGTGAAAATAATCTTTCACCGCCTGCTCCAGTTGCGCCGAGCTCATTCCATACGCTTTCTGAATCGCTTCTTCCACCGGGATGTGCTGGTTCAGCACCAGGCCGAAGTATGCGCCGGTTTCCGGCAGCTTCTTTTCGTGCAGCAGGTAGTGCATCACCATCCAGGACTGTGCGTAGTAAAGCGTGTTGTGCGTGCCCTCGTGGTAATTGGCCGTGTCGTGCTTCATGGTGAACAGGTCCGCCATGGAGAGCCACACCTGCGCCCCCAGCAACTCGGTGAGCGACTGCGGCGGGTGCGTGTCGTGCTGTTGCTGCAAGGCGTCCGTGGAGACGGAAGCGTGCAGCTCCGGGTCGGCGCCGATTTCCACCCCTTTGTTATCGATGCGCACGGAGCTGAAGTATTCGGCCAGCCCTTCATCGAACCATCCCTGGGCCGGGGGATAGTTGGCGTTCAGCAGCATGTGAGCAAGATCGTGAGCCACGGCCCGCCACGGCTCTTCCTCAAAAACGTTCAGCACGAAAAAGTTCTGATCTTCGCCGGGCAGGAAAAATCCCGGCGCGTCAATCGGCTGGCCATTTTTTAAAGGCGCAAGCTGGTAATAGGACTTGTCGTTCTTGAAGGCGAGGATCGTCACTGGCAGCGGCTGGTATAGCTTCTCTTTGCCCAGCAGCCCGGCGAACACGGACCGCATCTGCTCGAAGCGCAGCGCCACCTCGCGTCCTTTTTTTTCGCCAGCGTCGGTGATGACCGTGAAATGTGTGGAATGGATTTCAAGCCACGGAGACTTCTCCGCGGCGAATCCGGACGGGGAAGCTGCGCTCAGGCAGACCACGACGGTCAGCGCAAGTGCAAGCAGGAATCGAATCGGGATGAAGCAACCGCGGACCATTGCGTGCTGCCGGAGAAAAAAAAGAACTTGCCTTCACCCAATGCTAACACGAAGATTACCAAGTGCCTTTGTGGCACGGGCACTCTTGCCCGTGGCCTGCCGGCAGCGAAGAAGAAGGCTGGCGTCTACCCCATCCTTCCAACCTATGGGTTTTGCTGGCCAGCCCGACAGGTATCTGCAGTTTGCTTCTGGTTAGCTTTCGCGGGCAGGGATGCGCGCGCCACACGAGCCTCACCGTATAATGCCCAGCAATGCTCTCCCGCTCGGGAAATCTGATTCGCATCCTGTGTGTCTTGACTGCGTTGCTCGCGGCACCGATGGCTCATGCCCTTCCATCGGCATCGTGGAGCGGAACGCTGACTGACGGCTCAGGCAAGCCCGTCGGCCAGGCCGTCGTCAAACTGCATGCGGCTTCCGGAGGCCGCGACTATACCGCCACAACCGCGGCGGACGGCAAGTTCGTGTTCGCAGAGATTGCGGCAGGCAGGTACGAAGCGTCGGCCGCAACCGCCGACAAGATCTGGAAAGTAGCAATACCCATCGTCGTCAAGGAAGGCGACACGCTTACCACGGCGCTGCAACTCTCGCTCGACAGTCAAGAACTGCGCCTGGTCATTCCCGCTACCATGCCGACAACCACTCCGGTCGAGAAAGCCGCCGAGGCCAGCGGGGGAGGCCACCTCTCGAGCGCCGAGGTTTCCAGCCTCCCGCTCAATGAGCGCGACTTCAGCAAGTTGCTGCTTCTCGCCGCCGGAACCATGACCGACACCAATGGTGCCGCCAACTTCACCCAGCAGTTTGCGGTGAACGGGCAACGGGGAGCGGCCACGGTATTCGCGCTCGACGGATTCGATACCACCGACCCGGAGATGGGCGGGGCCACATTTTCCAACTTCAACGTGGACGCGATTCAAGAAGTGCAAGGCAGTTCCGGCGTGATGCCCGCCGAAATCGGACACGGCGCGGCCAGCTTCACCAACGTGGTCACAAAGTCGGGCACCAACCAGATCCACGGCAGCGTTTTCGAATTTATTCGCAACGCCGCCTTCGACGCGCGCAACTATTTCGACTATCCCAGTCTGGCCGACAATTTCCGCCGCATTCCGCCGTTCGTGCGCAACGAGTTCGGCTTCGCCAATGGCGGCCCGGTCGTGCTGCCGCATATCTACGACGGCCGCGACCGCACATATTATTTCGGCGAATACCAGGGATTCCGCCAGGTGCTCGGGACAACGCAGGTCATCCCGGTGCCGACCCTGGCGGAGCGCCAGGGCATCGACACGCAAACCTATCCCGGCGATACACTCACGGTTCCGGTGAGCCCTGCCATCCTGCCCGTGCTGCAGGGCTATCCCATGCCCAACGATCCCGCGGGTGCCTACGGAGATCGCACCTACGCAACGTCATCAAAAGTCACGACTACGACCGACCAGTTCTCCATCCGCATCGACCACAAAATTTCCAGCAAAGCCACGCTGACCACCCGCTTCAGCCTCGATCAGGTCACCGGACCGCTGACCAATCCCGACCAGACCACGATCAACCCCAGCTTCGCCGTGCAGTTTTTCGATCACCAGCGCAGCGCGGGCGTGAAATATACGCGGGCAATTTCTCCGCGCTTCACTTCCGAGACTTCGCTCGGCTACATTCGCAGCACGCCATTCTTCCCCGCGGATAACCACACCCAGCCCGGCCTGGCCTTTGGCGACGGCCTGTTTCAGGGTTACAACTCCGCCGCGGGGTCCATCTTCGGTGCCTTCGGCAATCTCTACCAGCTCAAGCAGGACATGAGTTACACCCACGCCTCGCACTCGTTCAAGTGGGGATTGGAGATCCGCGCCAACCGCGACGACACAATTTTCGGCACCGATCCCAACGGACTCTACGCCTTCGGCGGAGGAACAGCCTATTCTCCGGTGCTGATTCCCTCGGCCAGCGGCACCCACAACATTCTGCCGGGAGATCCGCTCCCCGATTCGCTCACTGGACTGCTTACCGCCACGCCGTATTCGTATACCGTGGTCGTGGCTTCCCCGGAAACCCCCACCGGCAACCGTTTCGATGAGGCTGCCGTGCGCCGCGAAGCCTACAACTTTTATTTCGAAGACATCTGGAAAGCCACTTCACGCCTGACCGTGAGTTACGGCTTGCGCTACGAGGTGAACAGCCGCATTCACGAAGCCGCAGACCGCACATCTCTTCCAAGATTTGTAGGAGCGAGCGGTCAGGACGTCCCCTACTGGGACCACAGCGCGCAGCAGATTTTCCTCTACAACCCGCAGCCTCCCTACAACCAGGATTGGAGCGGCTGGGGCCCGCGCCTGGCTCTGAGTTACGCCGCCACAAAACACACCACGCTGCACCTGGGAGGTGCGATCAACACACTTCTGCCGAACCTTTGGCAGGACAATTTCGTCACCGGCGCGCTGCCTTTTGCCGTCTCGCTCTACGAGAGCGCCTCGCCAACCGTCACGCTGCCGTTCCAGAACTCGCCCATCGTAGTGAATCTTCCGCCGATTTATTCCACCAGCGGCCAGGAACTTTTCGCCAACGGCAAAACTGCGGGCGTCCCGGCGAATACTCCGTTGAACCTGCCGCGTTTTCAGTCCGACTTAACCGCGCTCACGCCGGGCAACGAAGTGCAGTTGCTGTCCATGATTGGTTTCGCCAGGAATTTCCGCAACGGTTACATCGGCAGCTACACCGCCGGAATCGACCACGATTTCGGCGACGTCAAATTCACCGCGGCCTACGTCGCCACGGCGGGCGTGCATCTATCAAGTGTGTATTCGCCCAATAGCTACGGAGACGCCAGCCCGGGGTTCGCTCCCTTCACCCAGTTCGATTCCGCCGGCCAGCCCACCGGTGGCTTCGGCCCGGAAGCCGTCATGGCCAGCGCCTCGCATTCCACCTATCATTCGCTGCAAGCCAGCATCAGCAAAAACTCCGCGCGTGCGGGGCTGGGCCTGCAAGGCAGCTACACCTATTCCAAGTCAATCGACGACACCAGCGCCGTGCTCGGAGGACTCTTCGGAACCGCCGGGGTCGTGCTGCAAACCCTGCCGCAGAATCCCTGGGACCCGCAAGCCGAAAAAGGCCCATCCACGTTCGACACCACCCATGCGTTCAACCTGAGCGTGATTCAAATGCTGCCCTTCGACCGCATCGCTTTCCTCGAGCCCCTGCCCAAGCCGCTGACGAAGGGATGGCAGCTTCTGAACATCACCACGCTAACCACCGGATCACCCTTCAGTGTGTACTCTGGAGTGCAGCAGACCGGAGCCGGCGACGGCGGAACCGACCGTCCCGATCAGGTCGGCCAGCCTCATCTTTCAACCAGCCGCGAAGTCCGCGACGATTATTTCGGCCTCGGCGCAAACAACGCGTCATTTTTCAATATCCCAATCAATGTCCCCAGCGGCACCGGCCCGAATCAGGGCCGCTTCGGCACTCTCGGCCGCGACACCTTTCGCGGCCCCGGCTACCATGATTACGATTTCGCCGTCATCAAAGACACTCCCTTCGGACATCGCGGCGCCGCCGAATTCGGCAACATCGAATTCCGCGGCGAATTCTTCAACGTCTTCAACATCGTAAATTTCGGTCTCCCCGCCAACATCCTGCGCGGCAGCGGCTTCGGCGTCATCAGCAAGACCGCGGGGACTTCGCGCCAGATCCAGTTCTCTCTGAAGCTGATCTATTAATTATGCTGGCGACTAGTCCTGGGAACGTCCAATAAGCGGCCTACATCCTCGTTTTCTGGCAACGGCTGCATGAATTGAGGCCAGTTTT
Source organism: uncultured Acidobacteriaceae bacterium (assembly GCA_963719575.1). GTDB lineage: Bacteria > Acidobacteriota > Terriglobia > Terriglobales > Acidobacteriaceae > Sulfotelmatobacter. Next base: position 277,756 of record CAVRCN010000005.1, on the reverse strand, counting down.
CGCCGACGGATTACTTCCGGATAGCCCGTCTTTCGGGGCGCAATTGCTTGCGGGGTTATCAGCCTTCTCTTCCGTCCTTGCCTGTTTGCATTAACTGTGGTTAACTACAAACAATAATCTCTGGTTAAGAGACGAGCAGTGGCACTTTGCCACCTCGGGGCAAGTGGGGTTTTCATGGCGCGGGCAGCGAACTTTGTTTTTGTTGTATTGACGGTGGCGTGTCTTCTTCCGGCGAAAGCGCTGGCCCAAGGTGAAACCACCAGTGCCATCGTTGGCCAGGTGCGAGACTCAACCGACGCGCTTGTGGCGGGCGCTACCGTGACGATCACGAATCACGAGACCGGCCTGAAGCGCAGTGCACGGACCGACGACGCAGGCCGGTTCAACTTTCCCCAGCTCAAGCCGGGCACCTATTCCGTTCGGGCGGAAGCACAGGGCTTCGGGCCGCAGCAAAATGACAACGTCTCTTCCGGGCTGGGCCAGAAGCAGACTGTCGATTTCATTCTCAACGTGGCCCGCTCCAACGAGGCCGTCGAGGTAAGCAGCCAAGCCCCAATCATCAATCCGGAAAATGCCAACACATCCACGACCCTGGCTGCTCCAGCGCTCGAGGATCTCCCAAATCCGGGAGGTGACCTGACCTACCCTCTGCAATTTGCGCCTGGAGCCCTGATCAATACGGCAGGCAGCGGCAACGATTTCGTTGGCGGTAGCAACGGGTATGGCAATGTGGAATTCAACGGGTTGCCCGCCCTCTCCAACGGCTACATCGTTGATGGACTGGAAACGAACGACCCGCTGACGAACCTCAATAGCGGCCTCTCAACCAACCTTGTCCTGGGATTGAATTCGATTTCAGAAGTTACCGTCAACACTCTTTCCTATTCCGTGGATCAAGGACGGTATGGAGCATCCCAGGTGAACTACGTCACCAAGTCCGGGACGAATCAGTTTCATGGAAATCTCTATGAACTGTGGAATGGCTCCGTGCTGAATGCAGCGGACTACTTTACCAACGCGACGCCGGGGAACCACAAGCCGGGGGCGACCGTGAATCACTTTGGTGGCAGTGTCGGCGGGCCGATCGCACATGACAAGATCTTCTTCTTCTTTGATAGCGAATGGGTGCGGATCGCCCTGCCCATCGTGACGCCCACGATTGTTCCCACTCCGGCATTCCAACAATACGTGCTGCAGCAGCTTCCTTCTGCCTCAGTCCCGTTCTATCAACAGATGTTTTCTCTGTATGAAAACACCAGCGGCACACCGACCGCGATACTTGGATGCCCGCTTGGCGCCTCCGGGGATGGCTGCGCGAACCGGCAGAGCGTCTCGCATTCCAGCGACGACCACGAACAGGTGCAGACCGTCCGCGTCGACTACAACATCAACCCGAGAGATACGGCCTGGTTTCGGTTTCAGTCGGATACCGGCCTGCAAGCTGCGTACACGGATCCCATCAACCCGGTGTTCGATGCGTTTTCCCCGCAACCCCTCTATTCTGTCGCGACAGGACACACGCACGTCTTCTCGCAGAACCTGGTGAACTACTTCAATCCGGGGTTGTCCTGGTACGAGAGCCTTTTCGGGCCAAGCAGCCTGCAGCGGACACTTTCGGCGTTTCCGATTGTGTTACAGGGCACCGGCGCGAATGCCTTCACGCCCATGGGAGGGCTTGACAACACCTGGGTTCAAGGCCGGCGCGCATCCCGCTTTTTCATCAACGACAACCTCGCCTGGAGTCGCGGCGCTCATGAACTGCGGTTCGGGACCAATACCCGCATCTTCCGCTTAAACGACTACGACTTCGGAGAAGGCACGGTTCCCACGGTGACCTACGCGAACTTGCAGCAATTCATAGCCGGAGTAGCAAACACCGCGTCGGAGACATTCCCTTCAAACGTAAATGAACCGTTCAACTTTCTCAATCTCGATGTCTACGCGCAAGACACCTGGAAGGTGACTCGCAAACTGACCTGGACGTTCGGTCTGCGCGACACCTTCAATTCCAATCCGCTGAATCCGCATGATGAAGTTGCGCGCCTTCGCGGTTCCTTCAGTTCCATCTCTCATGATGTCAGTCAACCGCTGAATGAGGCCATCCAGACTCATCTCGGCAATCTTTTTTCATCTACTCCAATCGCGATCCTGCAACCAAGAACGGCGATTGCGTGGCAGTTCGAGCCAAAATCCGTGCTCCGCAGTGGCTTTGGGATTTTCAGCGATATCTTGCCAGGCACAGTGGCCGACCTGATCGGCACGAACCCTCCCTACGACAAGACATTTCAGGGGGGCGTGCTTGGCAGCGTCGGGGGCACCGCCATTGCGCCGGGAGTGCCCAACAGCGCAGTTGATGCAACCATGACGGCAAATCAGATTTTTACCTCTGGATTTCCCCAGGGACAACTTTCGTGCGCGTCTCCCCAGTCAAGTCCCGCAAGCTGTCTTCCACCGGTCGCCATCACGGCCGTCCCGGAGGGAAAACTCCACGCACCCTACTTCATGGAATGGAGCCTGGGAATGGAACGTCAATTTGGAACGACGGCTAGTGTGCAAGCGCAATACGTAGGCACGCGAGCCGTCAATCAGCCTTACTCAACCCAAGTCAACGGCTACCAAACCGTGTGTCAGGGTTGTTTTGCGCCGTTTCCTTATATGCAGCCCACCGATGCACGATTCGGCGCGGTGACGCAGTTCTCCACCGGCGCAAACAGCCACTATAACGGCCTTCAACTGACCGCGATGAAGCGCCTCGGGCACGGTCTGCAAGGGCAGGTCAACTACACCTTGAGCCGTTGCATGGATACGGTCTCGAACGGAGGATTCCTTTCGTTTTCCGCGGGCGGGATTCTCTCGCCTTTGCCGGGAGACCTGGCCCGCGACTATGGCCCCTGCGACTATGACATCCGGCACAATCTCAACGCGCAATATGTTTATCAGCTGCCTTTGAAAGTGCGAAGTCATGCTCTGGGTTACGCGCTCAACGGCTGGCAGATTTCCGGGACAGCATTCTGGCACAGCGGAGTTCCGTTCTCGGTGCTGAGCACGCCTTATTTGGCAAACGGAAACGGCATTGTGCAGGGCAGTGGGCCCCAGTTTGCCAGTGCCGTTCCAGGTGTTCCGCTGTATGAGCGTCATCCCATTCCAGGTGTAACGCAAGCGGGAACGCTGCAGTGGCTTAATCCGGACGCTTTCGTATCGGCGGTCGATCCGAGTACGGGGCAGTGCTATGGCGGCGACAGCGCGCTGACCTGCCAATTCGGCAGCCTCGGCCGCAATGCTCTGCGCGGTCCAGGTTTCCTCTGGAGTGATTTTTACCTGACAAAATGGTTTCCCCTGAGCGAGCATGTGAAGCTGCGGTTTGAGAGTCAGTTCTTTAATGTCTTCAACCATCCGAATTTCGCGTTGCCAAGCATGGTGCAGGCTGGCATTCCGGGAAATCCTTCCACCCAGAGCGGATTTGGATCTCTCAGCTACACGACCTCCCCCCCGACCGGCTTGCTAGGCGTCGGGCTGGGTGGCGATAGCAGTCCACGCATGGTCGCGTTCCAGGCGCGGTTGGAGTTCTGACCGAACACACGGCGATCCTGGATGGCCGGTGGGCCAACCGGGAGCTACCTCAGCAAAATGCGGTAACGGCTGAACGCGGGGTTGACTGCGGAAATGTTAGGGTTCGGCCAGCAATCGGCGACAGAACCTTGTGTGAGAGCCGGCTTCTAAATGGCTGGGAGCGGCTAGTCGCCGCTGGCGTGGTTCTGCGTAGGGACCAGCACCAGGCGCGGGCGCGCCGGTTCCGGCTCAGACTTGTGGCCGACTGCATGCAGAATGCCCATGAAGGCCGCGTAAGCGGCGAGAACGCCAAGACCCACGGATACGATTACCGTGACGCACAGAACCAGAGGCATGAAGAGCGAGATCATCTTTCGTCAACCCTTACAAAGTTCAATTTTCACAGCCACGTCTCCGCACTGCTAAGTCGCGAGTTATGCGTTTCTTCTCAGAACTCGGGATCGAAGTTCTCAGCTTCTCACCGCGTTGACGCCCGGCCCCAGTGACAACTAAGATACGGAGTAGAACTGTGTAATCCCACTCTCGGACAAATCTGATTACCTGTCGACGTTACGGAAGGGAAATCCGCCCCGGTTTTTGGGACAAGGGAAGTTCGGACCAGCACTAAATGGCTATTACCAAGATTTCCGTCCGCGGGGCCCGCCAGCACAACCTCAAGAACATCGACGTGGAGATTCCCCGGAACAGCCTGACGGTGGTCACCGGGCTGAGCGGGTCAGGCAAGTCATCTCTAGCATTCGACACGATTTACGCCGAGGGCCAGCGCCGTTACGTGGAGACGCTTTCGGCCTACGCCCGCCAGTTTCTCGACCAGATGGAGCGTCCCGACGTGGACGCCATTGATGGCCTGAGCCCGTCCATTTCAATTGAGCAGAAAACCACCAGCCGCAGTCCGCGGTCCACGGTGGGGACGATTACCGAGATTTACGATTATCTTCGCCTGTTGTTCGCCTCCATCGGGGTCCCGCACTGTCCCAAATGCGGACGCGCCATCAGCCGGCAGTCCGCCGAACAAATCGTACAGCGGGTGATGGCCCTGACGCCCGAAGACCGCGTCATGGTGCTCGCGCCGATCGTCCGCGGCCGCAAAGGCGAATTCAAGAAAGAGATGGAGACGCTGCTCAAGCACGGCTACGCCCGTGCCCGCGTTGACGGCGAACTGGTCAATCTTGAGGACGATCTCAATCTCGACAAGCGCAAAAACCACACCATCGAAGTGGTCATCGACCGCCTCCTGGTGAAGCCGGGGATTGAGCATCGTCTGGAAATGTCGGTCGGCTTGGCCATGAAACTGGCGGGCGGGCTGGTGCAGGTCGCGGTGGTCGGCGGAGACGAGCAGCTTTATTCCGAGAAGCTGGCTTGCCCCGATTGCGGCATCAGCGTGCCCCAACTGGAGCCGCGTTCGTTCTCGTTCAACAGCATGTACGGAGCCTGCCCCGAATGCCACGGCCTGGGCAGCAAGTATGATTTCGATCCGGCGAAAGTGATCAACGACTGGTCGAAGCCGCTGCTCGATGGTGGACTTGGCCCCGGTTCGGCGTCGCAGAATCTGCTGCATATGTTGCAGATTTCCGCGGCTGCGTATGGCATCGATCTGACCACGCCATTCGAAAAGTTTCCCGAGAAGACACAGGATTTCCTGCTGCACGGCGAGCCCGGACGCGGAGGCAAAACCGGATTCCACGGCATCTTCGGATACCTGAAACAGAATCTCGACGAATCCACCTCGGAAGGCTACCGCGACTGGCTCATGGACCACATGTCCGCGACCGAGTGTCCGGCATGCCAGGGCAAGCGCTTGCGCGCTGAGAGCCTGGCCGTGAAAGTGAACGGCATGTCGATTGCCGATTTCACGGCGCTGCCGATTTCGAAAGCGCTCGAAATCGCGCAACGTATCAGGCTCGCGGGCCGCGAAGAAAAGATTGCCGGCCGCGTCATGCACGAAGTGGTCGAGCGTTTGCAATTCCTGAATGCCGTGGGATTGAACTACATTTCTCTCGATCGTTCGGCGGCGACATTGTCCGGCGGTGAAGGCCAGCGCATTCGCCTGGCCACGCAGATTGGCTCGAAGCTGCGCGGCGTCTTGTATGTGCTCGACGAGCCTTCCATCGGCCTGCATCATCGCGACAACGGACGCCTGCTGAACGCGCTCGAAAACCTGCGCGATCTCGGCAACACCGTGCTCGTGGTCGAGCACGACGAAGAAACCATCCGCCGCGCCGACTATGTCATCGACCTCGGCCCTGGCGCCGGCCGTCACGGGGGAACTCTGGTCGCGCACGGCACGCCCGCCGAGATTATGCGCGAGCCTAACTCGCTGACCGGAGCTTACATCTCCGGCAAGGCCGCCATCGCGATGCGTGCTGAACGCAGGCACGCCAATGGCGCGGCGCTCACCATTCTCGGCGCCAACGAAAATAATCTGAAGCATCTCGACGTAACTTTCCCTCTGGGCGTGATGACCGTGGTGACAGGCGTCTCCGGCTCGGGGAAATCCACGCTGGTGAATGACATTCTCTACCGCGCGCTCGCGCGCCAACTCTATCGCTCGCGCGAAAAAGCCGGCGAGCACAAGGCAATTTCCGGCGCGGAGCATATCGACAAAGTCATCCGCATCGACCAGTCTCCCATCGGCCGCACTCCGCGCTCGAATCCCGCGACTTATACCGGAGTCTTCACGCAGATTCGCGATCTCTATGCCATGCTGCCGGAATCGCGCGAACGCGGCTACAAGGCGGGACGCTTCTCTTTCAACGTTTCCGGCGGCCGTTGCGAGGCCTGCCAGGGCGAAGGCCAGCGCCGCATCGAAATGAATTTCCTGCCTGACGTCTACGTGTTGTGCGAAGTCTGCGGCGGACGCCGCTACAACCACGAAACGCTGGCCGTGAAATACAACGGCAACTCCATCGCCGATTTGTTAGAGATGCCGGTTTCCGACGCGCTGCCCATTCTCGAAAATATTCCCCAGGTAAAGCAGAAGCTGCAAACCCTGGTCGACGTCGGCCTCGGCTATATTCACTTGGGACAATCAGCGGTCACGCTCTCCGGCGGCGAAGCCCAGCGCATAAAGCTGGCCCGCGAGTTGAGCAAGCGGCAGACGGGCAAAACGCTTTATCTGCTCGACGAGCCCACCACTGGGCTTCATTTCGACGATGTGAAGAAACTGCTCGATGTGCTGCACCGGTTGACCGACCTGGGCAATTCGATCATCATCATCGAACACAACCTGGACGTGATCCGCAACGCCGACTGGATCATCGACCTCGGCCCCGAAGGCGGCGAAGAAGGCGGCCGCATCGTAGCCCAGGGCACGCCAGAGCAAGTGGCGCGGGTGAAGAAGTCGTATACAGGCCAGGCGTTGGCGGGATATTTTGGAAAAGCAGTTCCCAGTGCGCAGTTATCAGTTGTCAGTTAGAGGCGATTGTTTTGTCTTCATCCGAAAACCCGCAGTTTGAGCCCCAGGTCCCGCTGAGCACCGAGCCTCAGCCCTCGGTCGCGCTCGCACCTGATCCGCTCTTGTCGGCTTCGTTTCCTGCCGCTCCGTCTCTTCTCACCCCTGCGCCCGAGCCGCCGCGCGATCCAGTCTGGAATGGCTGGGACGTACTGCTGATCGCAGGCCTGGCCGTGGCGAGCTTGATCGTCATGCAAGTTCTTGTGCTGGTGGGGGCGAAGGGACTGATCTACCGGCACTTGAGTTGGAAAGACACGGTACAAAGGGTCGCGCAAAATGCCTTGCTCGCGATCGTGGCCCAGTTCTTGACGTACATCCCGCTGGCCATTTGCATGGTCGCGCTGGTCGAGGGGAAGTATCACGTCCGCTTCTGGCCGGCGATTCGCTGGAACTGGCCGCGCTCGCAATGGAGGATGCTGGGCCTGGGAGCGTTAGTGTTGCTGTCCCTGAATCTTCTGGGCCACTTTCTGCCCATGCCTCAGAGCACGCCATTCGAGGAGTTGTTCTCGCGGCCCCGCGATGCCTACCTGATGTCAGTGTTCGCCATCACTCTCGGCCCGCTGATGGAAGAGCTTTTCTTTCGCGGATTTCTGTATCCCGTGCTGGCCCGGCGCATGGGCATAGCCTGGGGAATTTTTTTCACGGCGCTGCCTTTCGGCCTGATCCACATGTTTCAGTACGGCTACGCCTGGGGAGTGGTGCTGCTGATCTTCCTGATGGGAGTGGTCTGCACCGCGGTACGCGCAGCTACCGGATCGGTAGCATCCAGCTTTCTGGTGCACGTCGGCTACAACGCGACAGAAATGCTCTCTGTTCGTGAGTCGCGACGGATGGTTTCCGCCACATGGAAAAAGCCGGAGCGGTGCTGTTTTAATTGTGTGATCGTGAATGTGTGGCGCGGGCACTCTTGCCCGCGAAATCTATCCACGAGCAAGTCAGCAAATCCAAGTTCGGAACTTGCCGGAGTCCAATAGCTAGGATTTTGATTTTGGGATCGCCACAAGCTTCTGATCTGCCGCCGGCATTTCGCGGGCAAGAGTACCCACGCCACACAGACTTGGATTAACCCACAGCCACGGATAATCCTCCGGCTTCTGGACTAATCCCCCTCTCACCGGATTCTGGCGAATGTAGTCGACTGTCTCCCGCAGGCTCTCGCCTCCTCTGAGGACGTGATCGAAGGATTCGTCTTGCCACGCCGGGCCGGTTGCTTCCAGAGAGCTTATTGATGCTGCGAGCGGAGGTGCCTTTGATCGCACGCAGGATTTCCGGAAGCGCGAAAATCCAGCCATCGGAATCTCGCAGCGCGGTGAACAGCAGATGTGCATGGTCGGGCATGATTACCGCTACGTATAACTGGATCGTTATCCCATCATCGTGGAGGCAGTGCTGCAGCGCCACAGTTCGCGCCTCGGGTGAGAGTTCGGACGTCGAGGCATGGTGCGGAATGTAACGAACAGCGGGCGCTCGTCTCTCTGGTAGTGGGGAAGTCGTCGACGATATTCGTAACGGTGAAAGGTTGCGCTTGGCATGGGAATCACCGTGCTTACCGTCCCTGATGGTAAAAGAAAGAGACGCCTATTCTTTGTGCTGAGTCACATTTTCGTTGAGTGAAGTGCCGGAATGGGATTGTGATTCTGGTTTTGATCGTGTGGAGCGGGCACTCTTGCCCGCTTGCCGGCAGCGGCTGCGAAGCTGTTGCCCACCACAGCCTCAACCCCGAAGGCTTCCTGGTAAGTTCTGAACGTGCTCTCTTCTGGTTTGCTCGTGGTTAGATTTCGCGGGCAAGAGTGCCCGCGCCACATAATCAACTGCCCACAGGGCTATTTCACCGTAATCGTCAGCAACTGCGCTCCGCTCACTACATAATCCAGCGGCGCCGTCGCGGTTTCGTCCACGCTGGATTCGCTGCTGACGATCATTTCCTGATTGCCGCGCATACCTTCCATTACGTTCATCACGGAGAGGGGCAGGGTTGGCATCACTTTGTCGGCGACGCGGGCTTCGGGGTCGGCTTCCAGCAGCGAGACGTAGACGCGGTTGTTGGTGTGTTCTTTGTTGAGCAGGGCGATGGTCGAGGCCAAGTCCAGCTTGCGCCCGAACGCAGGATTCATCCGGCCCACGCGGTCGAGGGTGTCGCCGTCGCTGACCAGGATGCGCAGCGTCCCCTTGCTGGCGGAAGTCGGAATCCTCACCGGAATTGACTGCACCATGCGCTCGCCGCGATACGGAGCCAGCACGGTCTCTACCATCACCTGATCGCCGGGGCGCGCTTCCGTTACATCGGTGCGGGCGCTTTCCAGGCGCGCCCAGCGGCGTTCGCGCACCAGGTCGAAGTCGAGCTTCACGCTCTGCACCGCGGGAGTGTTATAGGCGTTGTCGTAGATGCGGCCGAAACGGTCGCCCAGCGTGAGCGCAGCCTGCATGGCGGCGGGCTGCCCATTTTCAGACGGGGCAAACATGTTCTTGAGCGCAACTTCCGGAAAGCCCTTCACGTTGATGGTGCCATTCAGCCGGTAAGTGATTTCCTCGCCGTACTCATTCACCCCGTGCAGAGCGTTGAACACCGTCGCCATGATCGCGACCGGGCTCAGCCGGGGATTGTTCAGCACTTCATAGTGAAATTCTTTTTTCTGCGCGCCGCCCCCGCCATTAATCGTCAGCGTGACCGGAATCATTTCCGGCTGCTTGTTGAACACACCCATGATGCCGGTATGGCGATCCTGGACGAAGACTCCAGCTTGTTCCGTGGTGTTGACGATCTTGAACGCATTCAGGGGCGACGCCAGCGTGGCCAGCACCTGCGCCTTGTTCATGGGAAGATCTACAGCGCCAAACTGCAGCAGCGGATGTCCGCAGGCCAGCAGCCGCTGGGGATCGATGTAAGTCACCGTGCAGGTGGCGGCAATATCCATATCGCCGCGCACCAGAATCGCGCTCACCGCCGAGCCGGGTTCGAGCGGCTCGGGCTGCTTGTCGTCACTGACGGAGCCCGCCCCCATTACCGGCACAATTCCCGCGGACGCGAACTCAGGAGCGAAGCGGCGCACCGCATCTTCGGAAAATCCGTTGAAAACTAGCGGCGTCTCGATCGGCTTCAGGTAGTTCGCGTAATCCTGCGTTGAATTCCCGAGCGCAACAGCATCTCCGGGAGCGGCAGTCTTACCCGCCACGCGATTCACCGAGGGGCGCGTCGCTGCGGCTTCTTCCGCGGGCGAGCGGTCGAGAGCGTTGATCTCCAGCATGCTCGCGATCGGCGTCACCCCGGCAATCGGCTCCTTGGAAAATTCTCCGATGCGGAAGGCCAGCGCTCCAGCCAGTTTGCCGTCGAGATACACCGGACTGCCGCTCATGCCCGCAACCACGCCCGTATATTCCACCTTGGTTCCGTGCAGCCGAACTAGAATAATGTCGCCCTTGGGGCCATTCACGTTGCGCAGCACGCCCAGCACTTCCACGTCCATGGACTCAGGCTTCACGCCCTCAAACACCGTGTAGGCCACGCCGCGCATGCCCGCGTGGATCTGATCCACGGAGATGGTCGGCTGCGCAGTCGGCGCTGGTTGAGGGTTTTGAGCGGCCAGAACTGAAGATAAAGACAGGGCGATGCAGAAAACCAATACGACGCGCGTGCGGACTGCTTTTTTCATAATCCCCCGAAGAACCGGCGAAAAGACCCTGCTCCAGGATTAGACTCCGCCAAACTGTAAGTCGTTGCCAGGAGGGGAAGTGCGAGGGTGAGGCCAAACATCCTAATCACGAATCCTTGCGTCTATACTAGCATAGTAGTTTCCAGGGGTCCCCTATGTTGAATATGTTGAGTGGACGGATTTCCAAGACCTTATACAAGGCTTCACCAAAGGCTGTACGAAACCCAGGTGCACCTTGGCTGGCACTTTGTCTGACCACGTTGGGCGCGATGGTCGTGCTGTTTGCGGCTCTGTCCGCGCTGGCGCAAGACCAGACCCCCCAGACGCAACCCGCGGGCCAAGCTCCAGCTCAAGCGCAGCCTCCGGATAACGGCAAGCCCAAGCAGGATGTTCCCGCTGAGGCCGGTGGGCCGGGCGACAATGTCGGCCCCTATGCGATTCCGAAAAAAACGGCGACCGAGCCACCTCCGCCGCCTCCGCCGCCCACTCCGAAAAAGCTCGAAGACGTTCCTGACTATTCGCTGACGGTCAACGTTCCTCTGGTGAATGTGGATGTCTCGGTCACCACCAAAGATGGCCAGTTCGTTCCCGGGCTGAAGAAAGAGCACTTCCGCATCATTGAGGACGGCGTTCCGCAGACCATCACAAATTTCAGCGTTTCGCCGGCTCCCATCACGGCCGTCTTGCTGGTGGAGTTCGCATCTACTCGCTACAGATTTATGATTGAAGCTCTACAGGCTTCCTACGCCTTTGCCAACACCCTCAGGAAAGACGACTGGATCGCAGTTTCCTATTACGACATGCAGCCGCACATTCTGGTGGATTTCACCCAGGATAAGAGAGCCGTCATCGGTGCGTTGAACCAGTTGCGAATCCCCGGCTTCGCCGAAACCAACGAGTTTGACGCGCTTTACGACACGCTGGATCGACTGGACCGGGTCGAAGGGAAGAAATACATCATACTGGTTACCACCGGATACGACAGCTTCAGCAAGCTCACGCTGGATAAGATCACCAAAAAGATCAAAGATACGAAGGACGTGACCATTTTCCCAATCAGCGTGGGACAAATCTCCCGGATCATGGGTCAAGCTGGGAACCGCAACATGGGCATTCACGCCAGCGAACTGGACTACCTGCAGGCCGACAACGAGCTGAGGAACTTCGCCGCCATCACCGGAGGCCGCGCCTACTTCCCGCGTTTTCCGGCAGAGTATGGCGAGGACTTTCAGCAGATCGGCGAAAACATTCGCCAGCAGTATTCGCTTTCCTATCATCCCACCAACACCAAGCTCGACGGAACCTACCGCAAACTCAAGGTGCAAGTCGTCGCGCCCGATGGCGGCCCGTTAAAGATAAGAGACCAGAAGGGAAAGGAAGTCAAAGTGGAAGTCGTCGCCCGCGACGGCTACACTGCCAAACACACCGTGGACTAGAGTTGAGAATTTCAGTGCATGCGAAACAAGTGATCCAGCAGTAGGAATACGCCTGCTCCCACGAACACCAGCAGCGCCATCCGCACCGCCGGTTCCTTGTTCACTTCCGGAATCAGGTCAGACGCGGCCACGTAAATCGTAACTCCCGCCGCGAGCGGCAGCCCCGCGCCTACGTGATGACGGAACAGCGCCATGGTCAGAACTCCTGCCAGCGTAGACCCTCCCAGCACCACTGATGCGCCCCAGGCCGTGCCCCGGCTGCGTCCGCTGGCCAGCATCACCGAACTCACCGTGAACCCCTCGGGAATCTTGTGCAGAAATATCGCCATGAAAATCAGCCAGCCCAGCCAGTTGGAAACCAGAAATCCGGATGCGATCGCAATGCCGTCGAAAAAAGTGTGAATGATCAGCCCCAGCAGCACCGAATATCCCTTGTGCGAATGGATGAACTCATCCTGGTGCGTTTCTTCTCCAAAGTGGAAATGCGGCGTGACCGTGTGTTCGAAGAAATGAATCATCAAATATCCCAGCAGCACCAGAAACGCCGCAGACTTTCCACGCAGCTCCAGGCTCTCCGGAACCATTTCGACCAGCGCCGTGGCCAGCATGAATCCCGCGCCCAGAGCCACAAAATAGCGCAGATAGCGCCGCTCCCAATGCCGCTGCACAATGATCGCCCCGCCAAAAACGTTGGCGGCGGCAGCGGTCAGGCCAAGCAGAATGCTGATTCCGATGGGATGCATAGGACGATAATTCCGAGTGCCAAACTACTGCTTTTTCGCAGACGCCGTTTGTTTCTGCAATTCGGAAAGGAATGCCTGTTCCCGTTCAGCCACGTAGCTCTTATAGCCTTCAGGATCAATGTATGGGTTCGCCCCGCCGGCGTTCAGTTTTGCGTACTTCGCCTCCATATCGTAATAACTGCCATGCGCGCCCAGGAAAACGTCACAGGGGAGCGACTTGAGCACACGAAAGCCGCGCGCATAGTCATCGGCGATTTCGGGATAGCGCGCATTATTCACCAGCTTGTATCCCGGATTCACATTCGGGCTGCCCACGATCACCACATCGTAAGTCTTGCCCGCCTCGCGTACTTTCAAACTCCAGGTGGTGCAACCCCGGGTATGCCCGGCCGTCTTGTGAGCGGTCAACACGGTATCGCCGAGTTTCACCTCGTCGCCATCATGGAGCACGCGATCCACCTTGGCTGGCGGATACAAGAGCGTCGCATCGTCACCGTACTGGAAATCGCTTTTGCCGCCTGATTCAACGACGCCGACGTCCGCATCCATCACCATGTACTTAGCCCCGGTCAGCTTTTTCACCTCGGAACTGCCTGCATCGTGGTCAAAATGAGCGTGGCTGATGAGCAGGATTTTCACATCGCGGAAGCGAAACCCCAGCTTTTCGATGCTCTCCCGAATGAGCGGAACTGAAGTTTTGAGATTGCTGTTGATCAGAATGTGCCCGGCGGATGTCGTGATCAGATACGAGGCAAGGCCTCGGCTGCCCACGTAATAGATGTTGCCGATCATGTGGTGCGGCGGAAAAGGTTCGCTCCAGTCGGGGGAATTCGGCACCGTGGTGTTAGCTTTGCCCTGCGCAAGCGTAGTCGGGGCGGGATTCGGTTGCGCGCACAAGCCAGCAGCGAGAACCAAGGTAGAGGTAAACAAGATCAGGCCAACCGAGATCAGGCGACGGAACATATGTGGAAGAGTATACGCACGTGCGTGGGCCTGTCTTCCCGTGGTAACTGAGGTTGTGACAAAAGTGGCCGCGCTCGCAACTACCCGCTATGCCGGATGTGCATCACATCGCCATCCTGCACGATGTAGTCTTTGCCCTCGAGTCGCAGCGTGCCCTTGGCGCGGGCGTTGGCTTCTGAGCCGGCTTCCAGCAACTGATCCCAGCGAATGGTTTCGGCGCGGATGAAATGTTTTTCGAGATCGGAGTGGATCGCGCCCGCCCCTTCCTGCGCGCGGGTGTGCGCAGGAATTGTCCAGGCCCGGCATTCATCCTCGCCCGCGGTAAAAAACGAAATCAGGCCGAGCAGTTTGTACGTCGTGCGGATCAGGCGCGTCAGCCCGCTTTCTCCGAGGCCGTAGCTCGACAAGAATTCGGCGGCGTCGGCATCGCTCATTTCGGAAAGTTCCGCTTCCACCTTGCCGCAGATCGCACTGGCCCCGGCGTTCGGCCTTCCGGCAACTTCCGTCAGATTGTATTTGCTGACCGCTTCTTCGAGTTCCTTGCCCAGTTCGGTCGACTCGCCAATGTTCAGCACGTAGAGAATTGGTTTCTCGCTGAGGAACATAAATCCGCGCAGCCTCTTCTTGTCTTCGGGCGTCATCTCCATTTCGCGAAGCGGTTTCTCGTTGCCCAGATGCACGTTGGCGCGCTTGATCAGCTCGAACTCTTTCTCGAGATCCGGAGTCTTCATCTTCTTCAGATCTTTTTCCAGGCGCTCCAGACGTTTTTCGATCTGGCCCAGGTCGCTGACCATCAAGTCGAATTCCACGTTCTTGATGTCGCGCAGCGGATCGATCGTTCCCACGTGAGGTATCGAAGGATCGTCGAACACGCGCACCACATGCGCCAGCGCGTCCACTTGCCGCAAGTGCGCGGAGTAAGCCGTGTCTTTCAAGGCATCTTGCCCAATCGCACCGACGTCGACGTACTCCACCGATGCATGCGTCAGCTTCTTCGGGTTGTAGAGCGCGGCCAGCCGGTCGAGCCGGTCGTCTGGAACTTTCGCCACGCCGATGTGGGCCTCGCGCGGGTTGGCGCGGGCTTGCTCCGAAAGGTGAGCCTTGGTAAGAATCTGAAACAGCGATGTTTTGCCTACCTGAGGCAGGCCGATAATTCCGGTTTTCATAGGGAAGCTTCTAGCTTCTAGCTCCTGGCTTTTAGCTAATGCGACGCCGTAGCGAGATCGTGATGAATGCGCACTGTGTGCTTCATCGACGGTTGGGCAACCTTTCAGGATAAATGATTCGGGCATCGAATGCCCAACGCGATGTGGGGTACGGTGGTGGAGCAGTCCCCGTAAATATGGTTTGTCATCCTGAGCGAAGCGAAGGACCTGTGCAATTTGCCGGCAGCGCCTCGACGGCGGCAAGTTGCATAGGTCCTTCGGCCCGCTAAAGGCGCGGGCCTCAGGATGACAAAGCAGTTGGTGCGATGCGGTACGTGACGATGGCAGGCGGCGCAATTGCTGCTCCGAAGAGCAGACGCCAATCCTTATGAGGTAGCTAGGAGCTGGAAGCTGCCGTTAAGTACACCACCACCAGCCCCAGCAGGAGCACCGCGCCTTCCATGCGAGTGGACCACACATGCAGCACGTCAAACTGAACGCGGGCAGGATTGTCGATGGGCACGGAAGCGAAATCGCTGACCTGCGCGCGCAGCGTATCCATGCGCGGCATGATCCAGAATTGAGAGAGCAGCGTGAGCGCCAGCATCAGGCACAGGAGAACGTGGCGGCCGGAGAATACGTGCGCGGTTCCGTTGGTGAGGCGGCTGTAGAGCAGGGAACTGATCAGGTAAATGATTCCGGAGACGATGGCGATCCAGTGCAACTTGCCCAGAGCACGCCCGACGACGTTGCCCGCAAGATGCGTGCTGGGCAGAACCCGAAACGCAGTCGGCGCGAGCACGAAGGCAAAGAAGATCAGGCCGCCGATCCAGCAGATGAGGGAAAGCAGCATTAAGAATCGAAGGAATGACATGGCGGGAGAATTATAGCCTCGGCAGCGATCAAGTCTGGACGCCCTACGGCATTGCGGGCTTCCCGCTCGCCTTGCGCCACAGCTTCCTGCCGATTCCATAGGGAAGGCGAACAATTACTCTGATCCAGAGCCAACCCCAGAATGAAAACCATTCCCAAGCTAATGGGACGACGCTAGGCCAGGATGGAAAAAACTCCTGGGACTTGTGGGTGAAGTACTTCAGATTATTGCCGTCCCAGGAAACGGAGATCTTTGGCGAATAGCGAAGACCGCTCAGGCGTGGGAGTTTGTCACCGGCCCTGCGCAACAGAGGTTCGACGAGGTAGCATTTGTCGGCCTGAAAATACTCTACCCATGCGTGCCCCTCACCATAACGCCCGTGCGTACCGCCAACGAACCGGGCATCGTATCCCATTGAAAGCAGCTGCCGCCATGTCCAAAGTGAAAACTCAACACAAGCGCCTTTCTTGAGTGTTTCAAATTCCTCGGGAGGCTGCCAATGGTACTTTTTGCCAAACAGCTTCTTCGCAGTAACGTATTGGCACTTTGCGAGAAATCGGCGGACATCGCGCATCGACTCGCATTTCACCGTAAGCGGTTGACTGATGTACCGGCCGAAGGGAACTCCAGCGTTAGGAGCGTGACGCTGAAAGAACGATTGCGAGACCTGTTTCCCCGCCGCGTCGTAGGCTTCTGGAATGATTTCCGCAATCATTGGGGCAGTCAGATTTTCTCATGGAAAGGAATTACTCGGTGAGCGAGTGTACTGAGAAATGGGTACCGGCAACGGTGTATCGCCTTAGACGGGCACCGCAACGTTTTCCACGATCTCGCGGAGCACCTGGTCCGCTTGCTCTGATTTCTTCAAGGTGGAGGCGTAGAGGCCGCTGACCACCACGCGGTGGGCGAAGACGGGCACGGCGAGCGGTTTGAAATCTTCCGGAGTGCAGTAGGTGCGGCCGTCGAGGAAGGCCATGGCTTGCGCGGCGCGGTAGAGGGCTTGCGATCCGCGGGGCGAGACGCCCAGCGAAAGGAATTCCGATTCGCGAGTACGGCGGACGATTTCGAGTGCGTAGCTGACCAGGGATTCATCCACGCGAACGTGCTTGACGGCTTGCTGCATTTCGAGCACTTCGGCGCCGGTGAGTACGGGGCGCAAATCTTCGAGGCGCGACACTCCGGCTTCGGAGCGCAGAATCTCACGTTCGGCGGCCGGCTCGGGATAGCCCATGCGGGCGCGGATCAGGAAGCGGTCCATTTGCGATTCGGGCAGCGGGTAAGTGCCGTGGTGCTCAACGGGGTTCTGGGTCGCGATCACCAGAAACGGTTGCGGCAATTCGTAGGAGTGCGCATCGACCGTGACCTGGCCCTCGTTCATGGCTTCGAGCAGCGACGATTGCGTTTTGGGAGTGGTCCGGTTGATTTCGTCGGCCAGCAGAACGTTGGTGAAGATCGGGCCCCGCTTGAATTCGAAGCGCTGGTCGCTCGCCGAGTAAACGGAAATGCCGATCACGTCCGAGGGCAGCATGTCGCTGGTGAACTGCACGCGCTGAAAAGTGCAATCCAGGGCGCGGGCCAGCGCCTGTCCCAGCGTGGTTTTGCCGACTCCGGGGACGCCTTCAATCAGCAGGTGGCCGCGGGCGAAGATGCTGACCAGCGCGAGGCGGACCACGTCATCCTTGCCGCGAATGACGCGGCGAATGGCTTTTTCGAGATCCGTTGCTTTGCTGGAAGCGGCGGTCTTGTGCGAAATAGCGCTAGCGGTTTCGGGCGACATTGTTTCGATTCTACTATTCGGCTGAGCGGGCGGAGGAGTTACCTACGTCACAGGACCAGCTCTCAGCTCAACCCAGATCCCTCGCTTCGCTCGCGATCACAAATCCCTTAGGTGGATGATAGGTCTCTTGTGACGACATGTTCGCAATCACCACACAGTTGAACGCGGTAGTTGGCAAAGCTTGCGTTTGTCTTAAGCTGAAAGCTGACGGCTGATAGCTGACAGCTCACTGTGTAAACTCCGCAGGGCGTCCCGTCAGCCGTTCGATGCGCTTGGCGATGGGCGGGTGCGTCGAAAAAAGGCCGCCGAAGTTGATTCCCAGCAGTGGCGCGATGATGAACAAGTGTGCCGTCGATGGCGTGGCCTGCATCGGTACGCGGCGGGAATAGGTGTCGAGTTTTTGCAGAGCGCTGGCCAGGGCATAAGGATTTCCGGTGAAGTGGGCGCCGGTGGCGTCGGCCTGATATTCGCGCGAGCGCGAGACGGCCAGCTGAATCAGGCTGGCAGCGATAGGGGCGACGAACAGCATGAGCAGACCGGCGAGGCCGCCGCCTCCGCGGTCGTCGCGTTCGCTGCGGCCGTAGCCGCCGAAGATCATGGCCCACTTGCCCATGCTGGCCAGCATAGTGATCGCGCCGGCGAGCGTGGCGGCCACCGAGCTGATCAGAATGTCGCGGTTATTAACGTGGCCGAGTTCGTGGGCGAGCACGCCTTCGAGTTCTTCGTCGTTCAGTAAACCCAGAATCCCATGGGTCACGGCGACCGAGGCATGTTGCGGGTTGCGTCCGGTGGCGAAGGCGTTGGGCGACTCGGTGGGAATTACGTAGATCTTCGGCATGGGGATGCCGATTTTCTGGGTCAGGCGCTCGACCGCGCCATAAGCGCGCGGCAACTGTTCGCGCGTGACCGGTTGAGCGCGGTACATGGCCAGCGCGATCTTGTCAGAGTAGAAGTATGAGACGAAGTTCATCACGGCGGCAAAGGCGAGTGCGATGAACATGCCGTTCTGTCCGCCGAAATAGCGGCCAATGAACATCAGCAGCAGCGTGAGGGCGGTCAGCAGGAATGCGGTCTTGAATGCGTTTCCCATGGTTGATTCGATCTTACTCTACGTTAGATGCCGGTTCCGGCTTTCGGACGCGGCTTCGGCTGTCGGGCTTCGGACCTCGACCAAACGCAATGCTGTCGCGCTTCGGAGGGATTGGTTCCCCGTTCATTTTGGGAAAAATGTCGGCCAGTGGGGGTACCCCCTCCCCCTCGGTCTATTGGAATCATTGGTTTAGCGGGATTTTGAGATTTAATCCTAGGGCCACAATCACTTACGGGCAAAATCTTGATAACAAAGGAGTTGCGACGGCTGAATCCACACCTCAGGGCGCCGCGTCATTTTGATGATGACCGGCGAGGGCTGTTGAAGTCAAGGTTAGATGTCACAAGTCTCCCGGGCCTCCGCGTGTTGGCGCCTCGCTACGCTGGGACAGCCGAGGAGGCGGTCCCTACGCAGTCGGAACTACAGAACCAATGGTTCAGGCTTTTTGGGCTTCGCGTTTTAGTGCGTGCTGCAGGGTTTGGTCTAACGCGGCTTTGGTTTTCTCGTATTCCTGCTGTGAGATTTGGCCTTGTTTGTGTTCGACTTCGAGCTGGAAGAGTTCTTCTTTCAGGCCTTCGAGCAGCATGGAAGAGGAGCTTCGGCGGGCCGCGAGCGGGGAGCGGCGAGAAGCTTGGCTTTCGGGAAGTTCGTAATCGGACTCGGAATCTTCGATGGTTGTGAGCTTCGCGCGTCCTGCGCGACCGGCGGACTGTTGCCGGGCGGCTACGAAAACAGCGCCGAAAACAAGCAAGCCTGCGAGGCCGCCGAGGATGGGCCAGCGGTATTTCTGCAGTGGGTCGGGAGCGTCGATGGGCGGGCCGAGTCCGCCGCCGGGACGGCTGCCGCTGGGCGGCGCGGAGGCGGTTTCTCCTTGCTCGCCGCCGCCTGCCTGGGCATCGGACAAGGTGCCTTCGCCGGAAACCTTGAAGGCCAGGTTTTGGCCGGGCGTGTAGTTGGACGCGACTTCCACGCTGGCGTCGGGCTCATTCGGGTAGTTGATCAATTTGTATCCGGCCGAAGTGGCAGCGGCGGCAAATTGCATCGCCTTGGGCGTCATGACCACGAAGTGTTCCAGGGGATACGGCGATTTGGGATCGAGATTCGCGCTTCCGGTGTAAGGCATCTGGTAAGCCACTTCGAACCGCGTGAGGCCGGGGCGCAGCGGGAAGATGAACGAATAGCGGTTCTTCTCGCCTTCGGGTACGGGAGCGGTTTTCAGCGGGTTGCCATTTTCTGTGGTGGCAGTTGCGGAGTCTGGAATAATTTGCGCCCCGTCGGGAATGTAGAACTCGAGGTTGCGCTCATCCATTTGAGTGCGCGGCGGTTTCGACGCGTTCTGTACGCCAAATTCACGGACGATATCGATCTGCCCTTGCGACGCCTGGATGCGCATGATGTCGGCCACCACGGTGATGCCGTCGATCTTCTTGCCGGCGTCGTAGACTTCGATTTCTACCGAAGTGGTGCCGGGAGGCGCCATGCGGTGGTAGGTGACTCCCTGGTGAATGGCGCGGACCAGATGCGGGGATTGCGCGTCGTCGAGCTTGAGAGTGAAGTGGCCCTTGGCGTCGGCGGTGGTGCGCGCGGATTCTTCCATGCCCTGAGTGAGGCTGAGCAGGACCACATCGTCGCCGGCGGCGGGTTTGCCGGTGGTCGCGTTCTTCACGGTGCCGGTGAGGGTTTGGGCGGTGGCGAGGGAGGTGAGGAGAAGGATCGCGGCTGAGGTCCAAAGCGCTTTTCTGCTAGCCGCACGAGGGAAGGACAGAACAAACCGGAAAGCGGATACCTGACTAGGTCTGTTGCGGATGCCGTCGTGTAAGGGATCCTTCGACTGCGTGGAAATTTCGCTTCGCGAAGTTTCCACTTCGCTCAGGATGACAATTCTCTGGGTTGCGATCAGGCCCTTGATGTTCTGAGTTACTCTCAACCTTTTGACCTCCGGGGAGGGGATGCGGGTTTTGATTCCAGGCGGGCGATTTCCGCTAGCAAAGTGGCGGCTTCGTCCTGCAGCGAAGACTTGAGCGAGTAATAGTCGGCGTCGGGCACCTTGCCGGCTTTGTATTCGAAATTCAGGTCGCGCAGGTTTTCGTAGACGGCATCTTTGCGCTCGCGCAGGAACGAGGCGCGGGTTTTCTCCGGACCGAGAAATATCTTTTCCGGAAGATAGAAAACATAAACCAGAGCCGCAACGGTTGCTACGATGTAGAAAAGGATCATCACAGTTCAGTCTCCTTGTCGGCCTGGTCGCGGAATTGTTCGAGTTCGGTGCGACTGATCCTGGGGCTGCCGGTTGGGCCCGAGGCCGCTAGTCCCGAATAAGATCCGTTGCTCGGGCCACCAGCGGTGGGGGTAGACAGGCGATTGTTATGCCACCCGCGAACCACCAGAACTACCAGGCCGAATCCGAAGAAGAGCGCGGCGAAGGGAACGATCCAGGCGGTGCGGTTGAAGCCGGTGGTGGTGGGCGCGGCCAGAACCGTGGGACCGTACTTCTGTACGAAGGCTTGCTCCACCAGGCTGTCGCTGTCGCCGCGCATAACCTGCGCCGCCAGTTCGTTGCGCATGCCGTCGGAGTCGGGGCAGCCTACGTGATTGCATTCCAGAAGAATCTGGTTGCAGCCGCAGATGCACATCATCTGGTGGCCGAGTTCGGTGAAGCGGGTGGCGGGGTCGCCGGCGCCGGAGAAGAGGAAGACGGCGAGGCAGAGGAGAAGTGCCTGGACAGCTTTGCGGCTGTGGGGGCCCGACCGCTTTCGATTCGAGTTCGTCATTGAGCTTGGCATCATTGGCCTTGGCATCTGGATATCTTCAATATATGCCGATTGATATCTGCTGCCGGCATTTCGCGGGCAAGAGTGCCCGCGCCACACAAGTAAAACTGCCTCATCTCAGTCTCCCGTCACTGCATGCGCGGGCTCGGGTATGCGCTTGGCTATGGGCACACCTGCGGGGGCGGGAGCATTCGGAATCAGCGCCATACCTGTTCCTATTACCATGACCCAGGCGCCGATCCAGATCCAGATGACCATGGGATTCAGGTGCGCCTTGATGATGGGCCAGCCTTTTTCGTTCTGGCCTTCGAAGATCACGTAGAGATCCTCTTTAAACGTGGAGCGAATGAAGGGCAACGTCGAGGCCTGCTGGCTGGCTTTGTAGAAACGGCGCTCGGGGTAGAGCGTGTCGATCTTCTTGCCGTTCTTGTAGACATCGAGCACGGCCCACTCGCTGGCGTAGTTAGGAAAATCCTCATCGGTGTAAGACCGGCAGACAAGCGTGTAGTTGCCGATGGTCATCTGGTCGCCGTAGTTCAATCCTTTGTCGGCTTCTTTTTCCTGATTGAAGGCGGAGCCGGCGAAGCCGATCATGGCGAGCACCACGCCGAAATGGACAATGTAACCGCCGTAGCGGCGCGTGTTGCGGTGGCCGAGCTGCACGATCGAGGCGAACATGCCTTGTCCGGTGTGGCCGGAGATGACGCGGCCGCCGCGATAGAACTCGGACACGATGGTGAAGATCACTAATGCGGAGAGAAAAATCGTCATCAACGAGTAGAGATAGGTGACGTCGCGCCACGGCCGCATGCCGAAAATCGATCCCCAGCTCTGCGGCGTGATGATCAGGAAAATCGCGACGGCGAGGGCGCCGAGAGTCGGCCAAAAGAAATTGCGCCTCAGGCTTTCGAAAGATGTCTTACGCCACGCCAGCAGCGGGCCGACGGCAGTGAGCAGCAACAGCAGCAGCGCCACCGGAATGTTTACTTTGTTATAGAAAGGCGCGCCCACCGTGACTTTATTTCCCTGCACCCATTCCGAGATTTTCGGAAACCATGTGCCCCACAGCACGGTGAAGCAGGCCAGCAGGAGCAGCAGATTGTTGAACAGGAAACTCGACTCGCGCGAGATCAGCGACTCCAGCTTGTGTTCGCTCTTGAGGTGCGAGCGGTTCTTGATGAAGAAAAACAGGAACGTCACAAAAGTGATTCCCAGAAACCACGCGAACCAGTCGCCGATGGAAGATTGCGCGAACGCGTGCACGCTGCTGATGATTCCGCTGCGGGTGAGGAACGTTCCGAGAATCGCCAGCCAGAACGCGGCAAACACCAGCCACATGTTCCAGACCTTCAGCATGCCGCGTTTTTCCTGCATCATCACCGAGTGCAGGAAGGCGGTGCCGACCAGCCAGGGCATGAGCGAGGCGTTTTCGACGGGGTCCCATCCCCAGTAGCCGCCCCAGCCCAGCACGGAATAGGCCCAGTGCGCGCCGAGAAAGACTCCGCAGGTCAGGAAAATCCAGGTGACCATGGTCCAGCGGCGGGTGATGTGAATCCACTTTTCGCCGGGATACTTCATGATCAGCGCGCCCAGCGCAAAAGCAAACGGCACGGTGAAGCCGACGTAGCCGAGGTAAAGCATGGGCGGATGGATCACCATTTCGGGATATTGCAGAAGCGGATTCAACCCGCTGCCGTCAGCACGCAGCGGGCCTTCGAGAATGCCGAAGGGATTTGCGGCCAGATTCAACAGCAGAAGAAAGAAGACCTGCACCGCGGCCAGAACTACCGAAGCGTAGGCGAAGAGGCGCGGATCAGTCTTATAGCGGAGCCGCAGAACAAAACCATAAGCCGCCAGCAGCAGCGACCAGAACAGAAGTGAACCCTCCTGGCCCGACCAGAGCGTGGCAAATTTGTAAGGAGCGGAGAGGTCGCGATTGCTGTGATGGAAGATGTAGGCGATGGTGAAGTCGTTCTGAAACGCGGCCGTGACCAGAACCACGGCGGCCAGCAGCACAGCGGCAAAGCAGGCAATTCCGGCGCGGCGGGCGGTTTCGCCGACGCGGTCCATACCTTCGCTCTCGTGCTTACTTTGAAAGAACAGCGCGATCATTCCAACCAGGAACGAATAGGCAGCCAGCGCCAAGGCGAGGAGTAGAGCGAAACTACCAATTTGCGCCATGAGGGGAAATCCTCACTATCTTTTCAAAAAACCTGTCGTCGGGCAAACGCAGAAGTTTCTGCCCAGGCAGAGGTGGCGGAAGGCAAAGAAATGAACGCCGGAAGTATTGTCCCACATCGCGACCCTCTTGTTGCGAGGGCGGCACGGAAATCTATGCCGGGGCCGGCACCGGCTGATGGTCGAGGTCGGGCTGCGGCTAGCAACAGAAGCGGCCTGACAGTGAGGAAGCACACGACCACGGGCGCAAAAAACTTCCTCAAGGCGGAAACATCAGCTTGGCCGCCAAACAAAATCAAACCAACAATGCTCGCCTACGCCCGATGCTCCTGGTAACGATCCAGGATTTCGCGCTCCGCGACCAGCCAGTCATCCGTCTCGCTTCCGGACGAGGCCCCGCGCTGCGTGTAGAGTTCGAAGGCACGACGGCGGATTTCCTCTTCCAGGCTGAACGGAACCACACTGGGCCGTGGCGCTGCCTTCACAATTTCCGGCCGGGATTGCGACTTGGCTTGTGATTTCCCATTTTCTCCGAACGAAGCCACCGGCGTGACTGCAGCTTCGACGGGAGCGACGGACGTGGCTTCTGGACTGTTGGTGGACGGCTTTCCGGTGCGGGTTTTGGACCTTGCCATGATCGAACACTCCTTGCCGACTCTATGAGTCAGTATGAATTGACTTCCCTATAAGTGACACGCATACACTTCGCCCCTTAGATTTTCCTGCATCTTCAGTTTTTCTCCAGAGGTGTACCTACTATAAACCTTTCCCCCCTGTGGATGAAACCCTCGCGTACCAAATCATTTGCAGCAGGTTTCAAGGGGGAATTCGCCCTAAGAAGGGCCCGGCTACTTTGTTATAATCGTCAAGGTTTCCCGGCGCGTGGCGCTATCGTCTAGGGGTTAGGACGGAAGATTCTCAATCTTCAAACACGGGTTCGATTCCCGTTAGCGCTACCAACTATCATCCCGTTTCACTTCGTTGAGGATGAATCTGGCATCGCTGACTTCGGCTGGGTCGCCGCTTATGCAGAAGGGCTCGATCGTGGCAAGGGATCTCCGACACGATTCGATTTCCGGACCTTAACCTCTTCTTCAGTTGTTACGGAGCGCGACCATCGGGTCGATGTGCGAGGCTTTTCGAGCTGGAAGATAGCCGGCGCAGAGCGCGACCATTGCCAGCGTGAGAATCACGGCTGCGAACGTAAGCGGGTCGGTGGGAGTCGTGCCGAAAAGCAGCGCGGCGATGGCTCGCGCGACAACGAGCGACGCAATGCTTCCGGTTGCAATTCCAATCAGAGTCAGGCGAAGGGTCTTTCCGATGACGCGCAGTTGCACATTCGCCGCAGTTGCGCCCAGAGCCATGCGGAGGCCAATCTCCTGGGTGCGCTGCGTAACCGAGTAGGAGATGACGCCGTAGATGCCGAGGGCGGCCAGCAACAGCCCCAGCGCGGCGAACGCTGCTACGAGCAGAATGAAGAAGCGTCGCGGGGAGACGGCGCGATCCACGATGGTCTGGATGGGGCGGAATTCGGCGGACGGTTGTTTGGGGTTCAGCTCGCGCAGCGCGTGGAGAACACTCGCGGCGAGACTCGCTGGCGGCATGCTGGTGCGGATGACCAGTTGCGCGCCCTCCGGGCCTTGCTGCGTGACCGGGTAGTAGATTTGCGAGCCGGCTCCGCCCTCGACAGTTTCTTCGTGAACATCGTCGACGACGCCGACGACGTGATCTTCTTCTTCGCCGCGCATGAGGATCTTGCCGACCGCGTCTTCCCCGGGCCAGTAAACATGAGCCGCAGATGCGTTGATGAGGACGACTTTCTCGCCATGCGGCCCATCGGCCCAGGTGAAGTCCCGGCCGTGCAGCCGGATCCCCATGGCCCGGATGAATCCCGGCGTGATCACATATACGAGCGGGTCAGGTAGTTCCCCGGGCACGACCGTTTTTCCCTTAGGCACGGGTGTGTCCCATTCACGGTTCGGTCCGAGAGGAAGGAAATCGGACATGCCTGCGGCCTCGACTCCGGGCAATGCGCTGACACCAGTGAGGATCTGCTGGAAGATTTCGCTTCGTTTCGCCTCGCTGGCATCGTTGGTCGGTGCGCTGTCATCGTAATCAATTTTTATCGAGGCCGCGCGGCTGGGCTGGAAGCCCAGATCAACATCGAGCACCTTTACAAAACTGCGCAGCAGTAAACCTGCGCTCACCAGGAGCACGCAAGCCAGGGCGATCTCGGAGACAACCAGCGCGGCACGGAGGCGCTCGTGATTACGGCCCAGTCCGGCTCCTGGGCCGGAGTCCTTGAGCACCTCCTGGAGATTACCGCTGGCAATTTTGAGCCCCGGCAGCAAGCCGAAGATCGTGGCGGTGGAGATGGCGACGATCACGGTCCAGGCTAGCGTTTCGCCGTCGATGCGCAGGGTGCTGAGGAGAGGCAGAGCCAAAGATCCCTGGTGCGCGAGCCAGGCGAGAAGGATGCGAGCGAGTGCGAGCCCGAGCAGCGCGCCCGCGCCGGAGAGCACGAGACTTTCCATGAGCAACTGGCGCACGATGCGGCCGCGGCTCGCCCCGAGCGCGCCCCGGAGGGCAAACTCCTTGGCGCGGGCGGCGGCGCGAGCTAGGAGCAGATTGGAAAGGTTCACACCAGCGATCAGCAGAATGGCGCCCACTGCGCACCACAACGCAATCAGAGAGCGGCGCAGTTTGCCCGTAACATAATCCTTGAGCGGCACTGGGATGAGGTCGCCCTTATAGCGGCCCAGCGTCTGGGGGAACTTCACGCTTTGGTAGAGATTTGGGGCGACGCGATTGGCATCGTCGAGAGCCTGCGCCACGGTCACGCCCGGCTTGAGGCGGCCAAGCAGGGTGACGATGTTGCCCCAGTTGCGCTCGAGGTTCAGGTCGAGCGGGGTGAAGAGATCGACTTTCGCACCGGGAGAAAAGACCGCGCCAAAATCGAAGCTGTCAGGCAAGACTCCCACTACGGTGATCGGCGTCCCGTTCAGCTCGACGGCTTTGCCGACGATGGCTGGATCGGCGTTGAATTCGCGGCGCCAATAAGCGTTGGTCAGCAGAGCCACCGGATGCGTGCCGCCGCGAGCTTCGTCTGCGGCGAATAGGCGGCCCATGGCGGGCTGCACGCCAAGAACCTGGAAGAAGTTGCCGATGACTTCGATGCTGGTGGCCGGTTGAGGCTCACCGCGGCCGGTGAGTCGCAGATTGTCGGGAGTAGTGAAGGCCTCGTATCCGGTCACATCCTGATACGCGCGGCTCTGGTCGCGGAATTCTTCGTATGCGTCGGCTGAATAAGTGGCGCAGGAGAAGCCGCAGCCAGTGGGCGGCGGGGCAATCCAAACCAGTTGGTTCGACTCCGGGAACGGCAACGGGCGCAGCAGCAGAGTGTTGACGACGCTGAAGACGGCGGTGTTCGCGCCGATGGCGAGCGCCAGTATGAGGATGCAGATGGCAGCAAAGCCCGGATCGCGGCCGAGCGTGCGGAAGGTATAGCGCACATCCTGCACTGAGTCGTTCCAGTAATCCTGGAGGCGTTTGCGGCGTTCCATTTTCTCTCCCAGGCGTAAGCCGATTTGTTCTACGGCGCGCAGATTGCCGAACTGGCGTTCCGCTTCCTGACGGGCGGCTTGCGGGGTCCATCCCTGAGCGACGAGGTCGTCAATTTTGGCTTGGAGATGAAAGCGCAACTCGTCTTTCACGTCGGCGGCTGGATCGGGACCGAACAGGCGAGCGTAGCGGCGCCAAAGAGGCGTTGGTGTCATGCGAGCTTCTCCGGTAATGGAGGCCGCGTCGCACCGAGCACTTTGGCCACCGCCGCTGCATAGGCCTCCCAGGTCTTCACCTCATGACGCAGTTGACGCCGGCCGTCGGGAGTGAGCCGATAGAACTTCGCCTTGCGATTGTTCTCCGAAAGTCCCCACTCGGCGTCAAGCAACCCCTTGTGCTCCAGTCGCCAGAGGGCAGGGTAGAGCGTGCCTTCTTCAAGCAGCAGGGCATCGTCACTCTGGCGCCGGAGCAGGTTGGTGATGGCATAACCATGAAGCGGTCCCCAGACCAGGGCCTTGAGGATGAGAACGTCGAGCGTGCCACGAAAGAATTCAAGTCTGGCTGTATCCATTCACACCCCTAGCAATCAAAGGGAAGGCTCTCACACTTCCTCTTTGAAAGCAAGGGATCTATGGAAGGGGTAGTGGGCAGTTTCCGGAGGAGCAATTGCGCCGCCCGCGACTGTCCGTACCGACCTCGTACCAACCGTCTTGTCATCCTGAGGCCCGCGCCTTTTGCGGGGCGAAGAGCCTGCCCTGAGCTTGTCGAAGGGACCTATGCAACTCGCCGCCGCTGAGGCGCTGCCGGCAAATTGCACAGGTCCTTCGCTTCGCTCAGGATGACAAGCCGTATTTCAGGGGAACTGCACCGCCACCATGGAAGGCCACCGGGTCACATCGGAGGCCTGTCTTCAGACCTAAGAGCCGTCGATTGCTCTTTGTTGCTAGACTTACTGCGCTCAACTCCTTGCGCTAATTTGCCATCGATCATGGGTCCGGTCATTCAAGTTTCCGCAGTCCGCAAAACCTACGGCTCAACCGTAGCGGTCGACGAAGTGTCGTTCGAGGTCAACGATGGTGAGATCTTTGGCTTGATCGGGCCCAACGGCGCAGGAAAGACCACTACGATGGAATGCATCGAGGGTCTGCGCACGCCCGACCGCGGCACCATTTCGGTGCTGGGTCTTGATCCCTTCCGCGACGTGTACAAGCTGCAACAGCGGATTGGAGTTCAGCTGCAGCAGGCGCAACTGCAGAAGCGAATCAAAGTGTGGGAAGCGGTGGACCTCTGGGCTTCTCTTTATCAGAAGACCGCCATCGACGGCGAACGCTTGCTCGAACAGCTTGGCCTTAGCGACAAGCGGAACGCCTGGTTCATGACGCTGTCGGGAGGCCAGAAGCAACGACTGTTCATTGCCCTTGCGCTGATTAACGATCCGGACGTGGTGTTTCTCGACGAGTTGACGACCGGGCTGGACCCGCAGGCGCGGCGCGCCATCTGGGACCTGGTGCGCGGGATTCGCGAGCGCGGCAAGACAGTTTTTTTGACCACTCATCTCATGGAGGAGGCGGAACGGTTGTGCGACCGGGTAGCCATCATCGAACACGGACGCATCATCGACATCGATACGCCGGCGAACCTCGTCAACCGGCATTGCCCGGAGCGAACCGTCGTCCTCGCCACGGCCGACCTGACTGCTGGAGAGCGCTTTCGAACCATCCCGCGAGTCGAGGCGGTGCTCTGCAGCGACTCGCAGTTCACGATTCGGGGGCGGGGCGACGATCTGGTCACCGAGGTGATTCATTGTCTCTCTGAGAATCGGATCCGGGTTACGGATTTCCGCACGATTCTCCCCAACCTTGAGGACGTGTTCCTCAAACTGACCGGCCACTCGATTCGCGACTAGGCTCAATCATGATGCTGCGTGGACTCTGGAAATTGACCTGGATCGAGATCAAGATATTCCTCCGCGAGCCGCTGGGGGCGATCGGGACGATCGTTATCCCGGTTTTGATGTTCGTCGTAGCGGGGCGAGTGGTGGGCCGCAGATTCCCACCGACCGCGCTCGCGGCCAGCAGTTTTATGAGCGTGGGTCTGCCGGTTCTCGCTGCGGTTCTGATCTCGGTCGGAGCCGTGCTGTCGCTGGTCACGATCATTTCGATCTACCGCGAGGGGGGCATTCTCAAACGCCTCCGCGCTACTCCGCTGCGCCCCTACACGATCCTCACTGCTCACGTGATCGTCAAGCTACTGCTCACTGCGGCCACATTGTTGTTAATGGTGGTGGCGGGAAAGCGCTACTATCCGGTTGGCATTCATATTCCGTTGCTCGGGTTTACTCTGGCGCTTCTGATAAGCACGTGCAGCATTTTGTCGATCGGCTTTCTGATCGCCAGCATCGTTCCCACGGCGCGCTTTGCGCAGCCCATTGGCGCCGTCATCATGTACCCGATGATCGCCGTGTCGGGACTCTTCGCGCCGGTTCAATCGCTGCCGCCGGCGCTTCAGGCGCTGGCAAAAGTTCTGCCGCTAACCTACGCGGTATCACTGTTGGAAGGGATTTGGAAGGGTGAGACGTGGCGGGCACATGCGGGCGACGTAGGGGCACTGGCGGTGGCCTTTATCGTGTGCACGGCGCTTTCAGCGAAGGTGTTTCGTTGGGAGTAGCAAAGAATCTTTGCTAAACTCGCTGCGCTAAACTTCACTGCGCTAAAATCACGGCGTTCACGACCGCCCCATGCTTCTTCCTAAGAAAAAGGTTCACGATGTCCTGGTAATCGGCTCCGGCGCCAGCGGCGGATGGGTCGCCAAAGAACTCACTGAGAGAGGCCTAACCGTCGCGATGCTGGAGGCGGGTCCACCTCGCATTCCGACACGGGACTTCACGGAACATATTTGGCCGTACCAACTGAAGTTCCGCGGGTTTGGCGACCAGCAAAAGTTGTTGAAGACGCAGCCCGTCCAGCGGATGTGTTACGCGTGCGACGAATACAGTCATCAGTTCTTCGTGAATGATCTGGAGAATCCCTACACCTTCCCGGCCGACAAACCGTTTATGTGGATTCGCGGCCGGCAGGTAGGAGGAAAAACTTTCTGCTGGGCGCGCGAGAGCTATCGCTACAGCGACAACGAATTCAAAGCCGCCAGCCGCGATGGCTATGGCGACGATTGGCCGATCTCCTACAAAGAATTGGAACCTTACTACGACCTGGTCGAACGCTACATTGGCGTCAGCGGCTCACAGGAAGGGCTGCCGCAATTTCCCGACGGAAAATTTCTGCCGCCGATGAACTTGTCCTGCGGCGCGATTCGGGCCAAGGAAGTCATCGAACGCAAGTTCGGCTGGCGAGTCATGCCTGATCGAGTCGCGAACTTGACCGTTCCTCACCGCGGTCGTCCGGCGTGCCACTATTGCGATCAGTGCCAGCGCGGCTGCCACACCGCTTCCTATTTCAACAGCCCGTCGGTGACTCTTCCCGCCGCGGCTCGCACCGGCAAATTTACGTTAGTCAGTGATGCCGTGGTCAGCCATCTGTTGATGGACTCGAGCGGCCGCGCCAAAGGAGTGCACTACATCGATCGCGTCTCGCAGGAACATCGTGAGTCGTTTGCAGGCGTTGTGGTGGTGGCGGCGGGCGCGCTCGAATCGACGCGAATTCTGCTCAATTCGCAGATATCATCGCATCCGCAGGGCGTGGGGAATTCAACAGGAATCCTGGGCCGGTATCTGATGGACCATTTCACCATCGAGGGCGCGGGAGGCATGATGCCGGACTTGCGCTCGTCCACACGAGAACCGGTCGGCCGGCCCTGTGGATTCGTAATCCCCAAGTACGTGAACACCGGCGAGAACAAACACCGCAACTCCAAATTCTTGCGCGGTTATCGTTTCGATGGAGACGGGAGCCAGGAGTTATACGGGCACGCCTTTCTGATGCCGGAACTCGGCGATGCATGGCGCACGCGGGTGCGCACCGAGATCCCGTATTACTTTGGGATTGAAGCGCAGGGTGAATGCCTGCCTCGAGCAGACAACTACGTCAAGTTGGATGGTGAAAAGAAAGACGCGTGGGGCATTCCCGTTCTCCACATCAATGCGGGTTACGGCGAGAATGAGAAGGCGATGGCTACTGCCATGCGCGATCACATCGCGGCCCTGCTCGATGAAATGAAACTAGCCGATGTAACTCCGCCCGACACGCAAATCAGTATGTTCGGGAAGAACATCCACGAGTGCGGCACGGCTCGCATGGGCAACGATCCGAAGAAAAGCGTGGTCGATCGCAATTGCAAGGTTCACGATGCCCGCAACGTTTTCGTGACCGACGGCGCCGTGTTTACGACGCAAGGCTGCTATGAACCGACTCTGACGATCATGGCGATTTCGGCCCGCGCCGGACAGCACATCGCAGAAGCTTCCCGTCGCGGTGAACTATGAGTGAGCAGCGTCCGAACGAACAACGCCCAGAGGCAACGTCTGACGAAATCACCCGCCGTCAGTGGATTCTTCGACTCGGAGAAGCCGCCGTTCTCGCTGGGTTCAGCGGACTCGCCCCTGAAATTGCCGCCGGGCTGCTAAGCGGCGAAGCGCAATACGCGGAATTGCCGCCCGGACTTTATTTGCCTTCCGCAGATGCGTTGGTGCACGCGCTCCGAGGCGCTCACAGACAGCTGGCGCATCCCCCCGGCACCGAGACGGACTACGTGGAGCCCAGTGCGCTTCCATTTCAGCCCCGGTTCTTTTCCAACGAGGATTTCGCGATCATCACGCGATTGGCGAAAATCATTTTGGGAGAAGTGGATCCCGCTGCTCTGCGGCAAGCAACGCAATGGATCGATCTATGGTTTTATTCTGCCGCAGATGTGCGTGAAGCTGCGCGGCAACTCGAGCCGCTGCATCGTGTGCTTGCCGTTGCTTTCTATGGTGAGTCTGCTGTGCATGATCTTGAAACCGCAGATCCCCAGGCGGTGGCGAGGGAAGGGATCTCCTTGTTGCGAAAGCTATGCGACGAGAAATACGGACGCGGATTTCTGGAACTCGACTCTCAGGAGCAGATGGCCGTAATAAGTTCAGTCCGATCAGCCCAGCCCGAAGGCGCCGCGCGAAGATTTTTCGAACTTACTCGCAGCCAGGCGATTCACGGGTACTTCACCTCCGCACCAGGAATCTCAGAACTCGACTACAAGGGCAATTCCTACTATCCAAACTGCCCCGGTTGCGAAGTGATCCATGTGCACGATATTCCTGCCGACCAGAAGGAATAAGCGGCTGCAATCGTAAAGCAGGAAGACAAATCCAGGCGTTCCTCTCCGGTTGTGGACGGAGCGGTTCCGGCTAGCGGGCTTCGATCGCCGCGACGGCTTTATCGATGTTCATGGCTCCGTAATCGAAGGTGTGCTTGCTGCCATCGGTCAGCGTCAGAATGCATTTCTTGCTCAACAGTTTTTTCTGAACCTCAACCGACTGAATGTTCTTCTTGTCGATCTCGAGGTAGCCTTCGCTTCCCCATTTGATGGTCAGCACCTCGGCCAGCATTCCCTTGGCGCTGACGTTGAACTTCGCGTCATACAGCAGCCGCCGGTTGGTGACCGTCAACTTCCCGTTAAACTTTCCGCCGTTGGGCGGGACGTAGAGCAGAGTCCAGGTATCGATTTTGACTTCGTCCGGCTGCAGAGAGATTTTCATTGGAGGTCCTTCCCGGTTCAAGCTGACGAGCAACGGGATCATTTCCGTCCATAGGTTCGCTATTTGGACTGGGTCGCCCATACCACCCTCCCGAGGAACCCATCGCCATTCCTCGCCCTAGTTCCAGGAATCGAAGGCGGCGAGTTGAGAAAGCATGCGCATGAAATTTCCGTTCTCGATTTGGTCATACAGCTCATGGTAGTAGTCGTTGATGATCTTGTAGGCTTGGGGGTTGGAATCCGGACTACTGCCCCCACCCATAGCGCCCCACAGTTTGGTAAATGCAGCCAGCCGCTCGTGATGCTTGGAAGCCCACCCGTCCCATCGACGCTTCAATTCGAGCCATGCATCATGAGCGTGGAAGTCATCAGGGGCGTCCGCGTCTGAATAAAAATCAAGCAACTGTTCCAGGATTTTCCTCACCGCCGCTGTTTCGCGGTTATTGAGGAAGTCGGCAACCGTCATCATCATCGGCGTGTCCTTCGGCTCGAGTTTCATCGCGATAAAGGTCTTCAGCGTCTCAATCCGCTCGGCTGCAAGGGCTGAGGCAAAGCCGCTGTCAATGCCCTCCACATTGAGCATCCGAATCAGCGCCGCGCTTATTTGAGATTGTTTCTTTTGACAGATCTGCTCGTCGTGGTTCAACTTACGGTATATCTCAATTCCCTTCATGATCCGGTGCCCTCGAAGGAATGTAAGTTCTCCTTCCAGGAACTGCAGGAAGAGCTGCCTTTCGATCTCGGAAAGAACTTTCATCCTCTCCAGGGCGTCTCCCACGCCCGTGGTGGTCAGTGCCACTCGACCCACCACCGGAGCGATCTGCTTCAGTTCGGTCAACAGCGAATCGAACAAGGCGACCACGTTTGTCCCCGCACTGGGTGAGTCATCTCCCGTGAGCCTCTTGACGAAATCGCTATACTGTCCAAAAACACTGTTTGCGGCCGGGGTACCCATACAGATTTCTCCCTCAAACCCGACTCTTGCATTCCAAGTCAAATACTCTGGTCCATCTTGAACACTTCTTCCTTCATGATCCCCTTCCGGCCTTCGTTTGTGATTCGGTTAACCTCATGGACAAAGACCGTTTCCAGGTTCACGTCGTCCATGATGTGTTGCCGATAGTCCCAGACGAAATTGAGCATGGCTTCGTCGGCACGGCGAAAGTAGTCACCGGACTCGGCGCCGGGCCTGAGCGTATTTCTGTAATCATCGAGGGCGCGCGACAGCACCTGCGATCGCTTTAGCTTGCCGGTGAGGGGTGGGGGGAGGCGCTTCATGCGCCAATAAGCCAGACTCTCCAGGTTCAGCCCCGACAGGATGTTGACCTTCGACCATGCCTTGATCAGATAAATGACACCGTTATTATCGATGCCGCCCCGTTTTATGTAGCCGTCGAGCGTATCGATCATTTCCCCCAGATCCTCGACCGCCAGGTCGAGGTTCTTATAACTTACGTAGTCCCCGTCTCCCATTCGAGCCCCTCCGTCCTTTCAAATCGATCAGGTGCGTTAAAGTGAACTGCCTGGTTCTCGGTGGGCTGGTTCCCCCACACGAGTGGATTGATGGCGCGTTTCAGACTTAGGGGGGAATCAAATGTCCGGCAGCGAGTGGTACAGGACGAACGCTCCCTAAACCCTGCGCGCCGCTCGTCGGATTAGCAGGCCAGCCCAAATGCTTCCGGTTCATTGGGTTAGCGACGCGGGCGAGCTGATCGCCCCCAGTGCTCACAGCGTCCCTTTTGAATCTTTTCCGTCGCTGAACCCCAGGATCTCCGGTGAGCCTTTTGGGCTGGCCCCCATGGGCGCGATACTGAGCCAGATGCCGCTTTTCGACAATAGAAGGAGTCTTAAAATTGGCTTAATTCTCATGAACACCGGCGCTGCAGGCTGGGAGTACAATTGCCAGCACCCCTTGGTGGGGTGGGCCTGGCATGCCACCGGATGTCGTAATCCTTGCGGACAATCTCGAACTGGATCGGCGCGCCTGCGAGCTGCGACGCTCCGGAAGACCCGTGAAGTTATCGCGTATCCCTATGGAACTACTGCTCCTGCTGGTGGAGCGGCGGGGTGAATTGGTTACCCGGGATGAGATCGGGGAGCGGATCTGGGGGAAAGATGTGTTCGTCGATCAGGACAACAACATCAACGCCGCTGTCCGGAAGCTGCGTCAGGTGCTCGATGATGATTCCGAACACCCTAAGTTCGTGCAAACCGTCACGGGCAGGGGTTACCGATTCATAGCGGCGACGCCGGAAGTCGTCAGTTTAGCCCCGGCCCCCAAATCGATGTCCGATCAGGTTGCGCCCACGGAGGGCTTGGTCGGCCCGGGAGCCATTCCGATACCGGGCCGGCCGATAGCGGTTCGGCAGATACCGGGCCGGCGGCTGGTTCTTCCGGCGGTGGCCGTGGTCCTGCTTATCGCGGCCGGCGTTTATTTTCAATGGTTTCGATCCCACGCTCATCCCCAGGCGGCCGCCGGACGCGTCATGCTGGCGGTCCTTCCCTTCGAGAACCTCACCGGCGATGTTACGCAGGACTACTTCAGCGACGGCCTCACCGAAGAAATGATCGCCCAACTTGGAAACCTCGATCCCAGGCATCTTGGGGTGATCGCGCGTACCTCCGTAATGCACTACAAGGGCACTACGCAGAAATTGGACCAGATCGGCAGTGAGCTGGGAGTCCAGTATGTGCTGGAGGGCAGCGTCCGGCGCGATTCCGAAAAAGTACGGATCACGGCCCAGCTCATCCAGGTAAGAGACCAGACCCGCGTCTGGGCGCGGCAGTACGATCACGATCTCACCAACCTGCTGTCTCTTCAAGCCGAAATCGCGCAGGAAGTAGCCGAAGAAATTCCTCTCGGCCTTGGGGACTCGAAGGGGGCGACCGCTGCCCATCAAGGTCCTGTCGACCCCCAGGAATACGCGGCCTACGACCTTTACCTCAAAGGCCGCTACTTCTGGAACAAGAGGACCGAGGACGGTCTTCAGCAGGCGATTACCTGTTTTCAACAAGCGATAGTGAAGGATCCCAACTACGCGCGCGCTTATTCCGGGCTGGCTGATTCCTACGTGCTGCTGAGCGGCTACACTCTGGCGTCGCAAACTGAGTCCATTCCGAAGGCGCGCGCTGCTGCGCTGAAAGCGCTCGAACTCGACGAAGGCCTCGCGGAAGCCCACACCTCCCTGGCTTTAATTACGGAGAATTACGATTGGGACTGGAAAACCGCGGAAAAGGAATACCGGCGCGCCATCGAGCTAAATCCCAACTACGCCACCGCCCACCACTGGTATGCCGAATTTCTTTTGTGGCGGGGGCGCTTCGACGAAGCACTCGCGGAGAGCGAACGAGCACGCCAACTCGATCCCCTCTCGTTGATTATCGCCGCCGACCACGGCGCGATCCTCTATTATTCCCGACAATATGATCCCGCCATCGCACAGTTTCGCGCCGTCCTCGAGATGGACCCGGATTTTCCGCGCGCCCGCCTGGTGGTAGCTGCCTTTGTTGAGAAAGGACAGTTCGAGGAGGCTCTCGCTGACATACGAAAGTGGGATAACAAGGAGCCCAGGCCCTGGACCTTGGCGTGGCGTGCCTACATCTACAGCCGCGCCGGCCAGCAGGCGCAGGCGCGACGCTCTCTGGAAAAGTTACAATGGCTCTATCAACAACATCACTACATTGGTCCGGACCCGCTGCTTTGGGCATACATAGGCATGGGGGACTCGGATGCAGCGTTCGCGTGGTTCGAAAAGGCATACGCCGAACACTCTAATGTTCTCATCAGCCTCAAGGTGAACCCGGCCTACGACCGGCTGCGCGCAGATCCCCGCTTTCAGGAACTCATGCGGCGCGTCGGACTCGACCAATAGTCTCGTGCATGAACACCGCGCCGCTGCCGGGCATCCAGCCGATTCTGTTGTTTTTTGCTTTAGTTAATCATCAAGGGGAGAGTGCGGCTGTTTCCGCCGCTCTTGCAGCCCGCATCGCCCGAGTTCCCGCTCGGAGTCTTGACCAGTATGTTTGCTATTCCAGTACTGGGGATCTCGGCGGTCGTGAGTGTGACCTGCAACAGCTTGCTGCTCGTGACTTCAGTGCTTACCTCGATCCCGTTGACGACCACGACCGAAGAAGAAACAAATTCACTGCCGTTCACGCCGAGAAGATAGCCCTGCTCCACTTTCGCGAACGGAATTGAGCTGACAGAAAGCGACGCAATGTTCGGAGCTGGCCGGGCACTCCCGCAGAACGGATTGATGGCGTTGCAGCCTTGAAGGATTAGCGAGGCGAGCAGAATCGCGCTGAGAGGTCCCAGGAAAGCGGTGAGGCTTTTTCTCGTGGTTCTATACATTTCCACTCCTACGTCGTGTGCTGGATAGTGCCGGTCATCATCTCGATGGCGTAATGCTTCACAGGTTTGATTGTAGTCGTGAAGAGGTTCAGTCCACGGATGACCCCGCACTAAAGTCACCCCCTCCACTGGAAACCGCGCGGCATGAGTCTAAAGAACTGGCAGTCAAGCCGCCACCGGGACCAGCCAAGTTAGAGGGTGTTTCTTGTTTTTTCGGGTATGGAAAAGCCGATGCGGAAAGGTTCTGAGTCATTGACTTCGAATTATGATGCCGCTAAACATTCGCGCGCATGTCGCTGGAAGTGCCGCCCGCCGCGGGCACATAGCATTTCGTGGTGTAATCCATCACCATGCGGTCGGCGTTGAAGCGCCAGCCGAGAGTGCGAATGGTCCGCTTCATGCGCTTGATCCAGCCGCGGGGCAGGCCGTCGTGGTCGCGCTGGTAGTAAAGCGGAATCACTTCTTCGCGCAACGTGCGCATCAGATCTTCTCCGTCGCGCGTGTCGTGAACGCTCATGTTGGAATGTGTCCTGCCGGTTCCTATGGCAAAGCCGTTTCGGCCGTCGTAAGCCTCCGCCCACCACCCGTCGAGCACGGAAAGATTCAGCCCGCCGTTGAGAACAACTTTCTGGCCGCTGGTGCCGGAGGCTTCCAAAGGCCGGCGGGGATTGTTCAGCCAAACGTCGACGCCCTGCACAAAGTGCCGTCCCACATTGATGTCATAGTCTTCGATGAACACGAACTTGTCGCCGAACTTAGGATCGCGCATCAACTCCGCGATCTTCTGCAGCATGCGCTTGCCCGGTTCATCGTTGGGATGGGCTTTTCCGGCAAAAACAAATTGCACCGGGCGTTTTGGGTCGTTCACCATCAAGGTTAATTTTTCGATGTCGGTCAGGATCAAGTCAGCGCGCTTGTAGGTGGCAAAGCGGCGGGCAAAGCCGATGGTGAGCGCGTCGGGGCTGAGCACACGCACCAGTCGCCGCAGAACTTCCTTGGATTCGCTGCGGCGCTCCGCTTGCTCCACGGCGCGATCCCGCACAAATTCGATCAGACTCGATTTCAGGCTGAGATGCGTCTCCCAGAGTTCGCCGTCATCCACATTCGCGATCCCTTCCCAGATGCGGGCCTCGCTGCTGCGCTCGTTCCAGCCAGTTCCCAGGTGCCGGTCGTAAAGGCGAAACATTTGCGGCGCCAGCCACGACGGAACATGCACGCCGTTGGTGATGTGCCCGATGGGAACAGCGTCTTCCTGCTTCGCCGGGGACAAGCCCGTCCACATGGCGCGGGAAACTTCTCCATGCAGCGCGGAGACCGCGTTGGCGCGCCGCGACAGTCGCAAGCCCAGCACCGTCATGCAGAAAGTTTCGTCCAGCGTGGTTGGTTTTTCGCGTCCCAGCCCCATCAGGCTTTCGTGGGAGAGACCCAGTGCATCGCGGAGCGGCCCCAGATGCTCCTCTACCAGATCCGCATCGAACCGATCATGACCTGCCGGCACGGGCGTGTGCGTAGTGAATACCACCTCGCGCGATACGCGAGGCACGGCCGCGTCGAACGTAACGCCTTCGTCTTCCATGCGCATGCGGATCGCTTCCAGCACGGCGAAGCCGCTGTGTCCTTCGTTCAGATGAAGAACTCCAGGCGTGATGCCGAGCGCGCGCAGCGCGCGCAACCCTCCCACGCCCAGCAGCAATTCCTGACGAATGCGGATGCGCCGGTCGCCACCGTACAAACGCGAAGTCAACTCGCGGTCTTCCGGAGCGTTACCCTCCACATCCGAATCGAGCAGCAGCAAGTCGCAGCGTCCCACCGCGACCCGCCAGACTTTTGCCCGGATCGAACCGTGGCGGGTGTCGATCTGCACCACAATCGGACGTCCGTTTCTCCCGATCGCCGCCTGCATCGGCAGGTGATTCACATCCGTCTTGAGATATTCCTCATGCTGCCATCCGGTGCGGTCGAGCCACTGCCGGAAATATCCCTGGCCATAAAACAATCCAACCCCCACCAGCGGAATATCCAGATCAGACGCGCTCTTGATGTGATCGCCGGCGAGCACGCCAAGCCCTCCGGAATAAACCGGCAGCGATTCGTGCAATCCAAACTCGGCGGAAAAATACGCGACCGGCCGCGGCCTCAGAACGCCAGCATGCCGCGTTCCCCAGGTTTTGTCGGATTCCAGATACTCGCGCAAGCGCCGGTACGCGTAGTTGATGCGGCTGTGCAGCACCAATTCTGCGGCGCGCGCTTCCAGCTTCGCCAGCGGAAATTCCGCCAGCAACGCTACCGGATTGTGATTCAACTGGTTCCAGCGCACCGGATCGAGATCGAGAAACAAACTGGCCGAATCGTGATCCCAGCTCCACCAGAGATTTCGCGCCAGAGCCCAAAGCCGTTCCTGCACCGGCGCGATGAAGCGGTCGAGCGTGCGCGCCTCGCTCACGACCGAGGCAACTTGCGTCGCGGCTTCGGTGAGCATGCGAATCTCGTCCTCGCGGAACACGCGAGCTTCCACGGTCTGCACCACCAGCACGCCCTGCAGCACCCCGCGATCGATCAGCGGAACGCCGAGAAATGACTGGTAGGATTCTTCTCCGGCTTCGATGAAGTATTTAAAGCGCGGATGATTGTTCACCTGGTCCACCGCGACCGGCCGAACCTGCTCCGCGACCAGGCCCGCGAGCCCTTCATGCACACCCATGCGCAGCACGCCGATCGCCTGGCTGCGCAGCCCGAGAGTCGCGGCCAGCACCAGGTGGGCGCGATCCGGTTCCAGCAAATACGCCGAGCACACGTCCGTCCCAAATCGCTTCGCGATCAGCGCGACCACGTTCATCAGAGTCTCGGCCGGCTTGCCGCCCTCGCGCGCGAGGTTGGCAATCTCCTCGAGCGTCAGAACGCTGGCGCCGTCGGGCGAAGCCAGCACGCCGCCGGTTTCTATCACATCATTCGGTCGGTCCAAAACTTGTACAGCCTCCACTCGCACGCGCACTCTTGCGCGGCGCATGAGCTATTGTAGCGTCCCAGTCACGCGCCTCGTCCAATTCATATTGTTTATGCGCCAGATAAGAGGAATGATAAGAGAATTCAAACCTGCAGTTTGACCAGCCAGTTCGGCGGTTCCGGAAGAATCGCGAACTTGGGAAGTTCGCCGCGCACCATCGCGACTTCATCGCAGGAATGGAACCGGGGGCAAACGTGGCAGTCTTTGTAAATCTTGTCAGGCAGATCTTCGCGCTGCGCCACCGCGAATCCCTGCCGCGCAAAAAACTGCGGACTGCGCGTAAACAGGCAAATGCAGCCAACCCGGTGCTTCTTCGCTTCGGCCATCAGCGCCTTCATCAAAAGTCCGCCGCCGCCCTTGCCCTGTGCCCACGGTGCGACGGTGATCGAGCGAACCTCCGCCAGATGCGTGCCATACAGATGCAGCGCCCCGCAGCCGATAATGCGGCCTTCGTGCTCGAGCACCACAAAGTCTCTGACGTTTTCGCAGATTTCCGCCAGCGTGCGCGGCAGCAGCGTGCCGTCGCCGGAATATCCCGAGATCAAGTCGTGAATCTGCGTAGCGTCAGGCAAGATCGCTTTGCGCGTGCGCATGAATTTCCTCCCGTAGCGATTCGATTTTTGTCCTGGCGCTCTTGATCGCCTGCCGTACCCGCGCCGGCGCCGTGCCTCCCGCAACATCGTGCACTGCCAGCACCGCGGCCAGACTCAGGCAGTTGTAGAAATCAGATTCAAATGCTGGGTCGAGCGCCCGCAATTCTTCGAGCGCCAAATCCTGAAGCTCGCAATTTTTCTCCAGACACAACTGCACCGCTTTGCCAATCCGTTCATGCGCCAGCCGCGATGGAACCCCGCGCTTCACCAGATAGGTGGCCGCGGCCCACGCGTTGGTGAATCCCGATTGCGCGGCCTGCTCCATCCGCGGATGGTTCCACTCCACCGCTTTCATAAATCCCGTCACCAGCGGCAGCATCGAGAGCATCGTATCCGCGGAATCGAAAAGCGCCTCCTGCGTCTCCTGCAAATCTTTGTTGTAGGCCAGCGGCAGGCCCTTCAGCGTGATCATCAACGCGGTGGCGTGCCCAACAATGCGGCCAGCCTTGCCACGGACAAGTTCCAGCAAATCCGGATTCTTCTTCTGCGGCATCGCGCTGCTGCCCGTGGAATAAGCTTCCGGCAAAACCACGAAGCCATATTCCTGCGAAGAAAACAGAATCATTTCCTCCGCCCACCGGCTCAGGTGCAGCGCCAGCAGCGAAAGCGCGTTCACAAACTCCAGCGCGAAATCGCGATCGCTAGTGGCATCGATGCTGTTCGAAGTGGGATCGTCAAACCCCAGAGTCTCCGCCATGAACTTGCGATCAAGCGGCAAAGTCGCGCCCGCAACCGCGCCCGATCCCAACGGACAAACATTCAACCTCTTGCGGCAGTCCGCCAGCCGTTCCGCATCCCGCAGAAACATCGCCACGTAAGCCATCAGCCAATGCCCCACCAGAACCGGTTCCGCGCGCTGCAAATGGGTGTAAGCCGGCATGGCAGAATCGCCGGCCTGCTCCGCACGATCGGCCGCGACTCCGCACCACTCGGCAATTTCAAGCCGGAGCTGATCAATCGCAGCCCGCACATAAAGCCGAAGATCGGTTGCGATCTGCTCGTTGCGGCTGCGGCCGCTGTGCAGCTTGTATCCGACATCGCCGATCAACAACGCCAATTGTTTTTCGACAAAGTGATGCACGTCCTCAGCTTCATTGTCTTCGAGAAACGCCGGAGAAGCCGCCGCCTGCGCCCCGATCTGCTGCAGCCCCTGCAGAATGCTGATCAGTTCGCTCGCGGAAAGCACGCCGGCATCTTTCAGTGCGCGAGCATGGGAGCTGCTGGCCGCGAGCTCATACTGCAAAAGCCGCCGGTCAAAGCCGAACGACCGCTGCCAGCGCTCGAAGTCAGGGTCCAGCGGCTGCCGGAACCGGCCCGACCACATCTTCATCAACCCACCTCCACACGCGAACGCGCGCGTGAGCGCGAGGGCAGTCCCAGAATGCGGATGAATCCGGCCGCATCTTTCTGGTCATATTCCGCGCCCATGGTGAACGACGAAAGATCAGTGCGGTACAGCGAATGCTCCGACTCGCGGCTCACGATGGAAACATTTCCCTTATACAAAGAAAGCGAAACGCTGCCGGTCATCAGCTGCTGCGTGTTCTCGACAAACGCGTCCAGAGCCTCGCGCAGCGGCGTGAACCACAAACCGAAATAAACCAGTTCCGCATATTTCAACCCGATGTGCTGCTTGAAGTGAGCCACCTCGCGCTCGAGGCACAGCGCTTCCAGCTCGCGATGCGCCGCGATCAACAGCGTGCCGCCGGGAGTCTCATAGCACCCCCGCGACTTGATCCCGACAAACCGGTTCTCCACCAGGTCAACGCGCCCAATGGCGTTGCGCGCGCCAATCTCGTTCAGCAATTCCACCAGCGCCACAGGATCGAGCTTCATCCCGTTCACTGCAACTGGAATCCCGCGTTCAAAACCGATGCAAACTTTTTCTTCCTTATCGGGCGCCTCCTGCGGCGAACGCGTGATCTGCCAGGTCGTGGGCAACGGAGCATTCCCCGCGTCTTC
Organism: uncultured Acidobacteriaceae bacterium; assembly: GCA_963719575.1. Lineage (GTDB taxonomy): Bacteria > Acidobacteriota > Terriglobia > Terriglobales > Acidobacteriaceae > Sulfotelmatobacter. The sequence goes on along the minus strand of CAVRCN010000005.1, from coordinate 234,892 downwards.
CAGTTCTCCGCCCTCATGGCTGATGTGCCAGAGATTGCGGTCGCGGCTGTGAATCTTCTCGCGGCTTGCCGCCACCGGAATCCCGTGCTGCTCCGCGTAATCGATGCAGTCCTCGCGCGATTTCAGCGACCACTCCCGCCACGGCGCAACGATCTTCAGTTCCGGCCCCAGCGCCTGATACGTCAATTCAAACCGCACCTGGTCGTTGCCTTTGCCCGTGCACCCGTGAGCCACCGCGGTCGCGCCCTCGCGCAGCGCCACTTCCACCTGATGCTTCGCAATCACCGGACGCGCCAGCGAAGTTCCGAGCAGATATTTATGCTCGTAAACGGCGCCCGCTTTCAGCGCAGGGAATACGTACCCACTCAGAAACTCTTCGCGCAAATCTTCCACCACCACCTTGCTGGCGCCGGTGGCGTAAGCCTTCTCGACGACGGCCTGCAAATCTTCTCCCTGGCCCACGTCGGCGACCATCGCGATCACGTCGTAGGAATAGTTTTCCTTCAGCCACGGAATAATGATCGAGGTATCGAGTCCACCGGAATAGGCAAGCACAATTTTCTCAGGCATGAGCGCTCCTCACCGGCAGCCGCACCGCGCCGCCCAGCAACAAATAAAGGATAGCCTTTTGCACGTGCAGACGGTTCTCGGCCTGCTCGAAAATAATTGAGCCTTCCGAATCCATCACTTCGTCAGTCACTTCCTCGCCGCGATGCGCGGGCAGGCAATGCATAAACGCTGCATCCGGACCAGCCGCAGCCATCAACGCGCGGTTGACTTGATACGGCGCGAAAACTTTCGCCCGCTGATCGGCCTCGTGCTCCTGCCCCATGCTCGCCCACGCGTCGGTGTAAACCGCGTCAGCCCCGGCCACTGCCGCGTACGGATCAGTGAGCAATTCAATCTTCGCTCCAGTCTGCCGCGCAATTTTCCGGGCGTCCGCCACAATCTGCGCATTCGGTTCATAGCCCTGCGGCGTCGCAACTTTGATCGATGATCCCAGGCACGCGCAAGTCAGCAGCAAAGAATGCGCCACATTATTTCCGTCGCCAACATATGCAAGGCCGACGTTGGTAAGGTCGCCATAGCGTTCCTGCAAAGTGAAATAGTCGGCGAGAGCCTGGCAAGGATGCTCGAGATCGCTGAGCGCGTTGATCACCGGAATCGAAGCGTGCTCTGCCATGCCGGCGATCGTTTCCTGCGCAAACGTGCGCAGCACGATGACGTCGACCCAGCGCTCCAGGTTGTGCGCGACGTCGCTCAACTTCTCTCTCGCGTCGATACGCCCGCTGGTCTGATCCACAAAATGAGCCACGCCGCCGAGACTCGCCATTCCCACTTCGAACGTAAGCCGCGTTCGCAACGACGGCTTCTCGAAAAACATCACCATCTGTTTACCAGCCAGCGCCCGTTGAAAAACCGAAGGCCGCGTCTTCATGAGTTCCGCCAGATGGAGCACAGCTTCCACGCCCTGCGGACCAAGATCGCGCGTCGAGATCAAATCCGGGCACCAGAAGATGCCCGGGAAAACTTCCGGCACCGCCGGCGCACTTTTCGTTAAAGGACTGTTCAACTTTGACTCCTTATTTTCAATTCGTAAATTCGTTGTCCGAGTTTTCGCCGATGCCGCTTCATTCATGCGCACGTCACCTCCGTGCCGCACGACAGCTTAGTGAGATAAAACTGCGGCAACAACTCGGCTTCAGCGGCCGGCAAAATCCGCACGCGTCCCACGCCTTGTTTCAACGCTTGCCGGCAGGCTTGCAGTTTGGGCAACATTCCGCCGCTGACCATCGCGCCCGCCGCCATCTCCTCGGCCTTCTTCGCGCTCAGCCACGGAATGACCGAACCCTGTGCGTCCTTCACTCCCGCCACATCGGTCAAGAAAATGAGCGCGTTGGCATGGGTTGCCGCGGCGCAGGCGGCCGCCATCTCATCGGCATTCACGTTGTAATATTCGCCATCGGCGCCCAGCGCCAGAGACGCCATCACCGGAATGCCGCCCTGCTGCCACAGTCCTTCGATCCAGCACGGCTCCGCAAAACAAATCTCGCCGACAAATCCCAGATCGTGGCCGTCAACATATTTCTTGCGCGCCCGGAACGTCATGCCGTCGCCGCCGCAGAATCCAACCGCGGGCATGCCCGTGGCCTGGATTGCCGCCACCACCTTCTTATTCACCATTCCGGCCAGCACCATCAACGCCACGTCGCGCGTCTCCGCGTCCGTCACGCGCAGCCCGTTCACGAATTCGCTTTTCTTTCCCAGTTGCAGCAGTGTCCGGGTCAGCGTGCTGCCGCCGCCGTGCACCACGGCCACGCGATGCCCGTCCTGCGCCAGTTCCGCCACGGCCCGCGCGCACTTCCGCAGCGTGCCCGCATCTTCGAGCGCGACTCCTCCGATTTTGACGACGATGATCACAGCAAACCTTCTTCCTCGGTCCATCCATACATCAGGTTCATGTTTTGCACGGCCTGTCCCGCCGCACCTTTCAGCAAGTTGTCAATGCAGGAGATCAGCACCAGCCGCCGTCCGTCCTCTGCAAGACAAAAACCCAGATCGCAATAATTCGTGTGCAGCGAAAACTGCACCTGCGGAAGCTTCGGCGTCGCAAATATCCGCACCCAGCGTTTCTTCGCGTAAAACTCGCGCAAGCACGCCTCCACTTCCGCGGATTGCATCGCGCGATTCAGACGCACATAAATCGTCGAAAGAATTCCGCGCGGAATCGGAAGCAGATGCGGCGTAAAAATCAATTCCTGCGCCGTCAGCTGCAATTGCTCGACGATCTCGCCCACGTGCCGGTGCCCAAAAACCGAATACGCCGAAAGATTGTCGGCCACCGAAACAAAATGCGTGCGCGCGGTCGGTTCTTTCCCCGCACCGGACACTCCCGACTTCGAATCCGAAATAATTCCATGCTCCCGATCCACAATGCCCGCCCGCAAAAGCGGCGCCAAAGCCAGAATCACCGAAGTCGCATAGCAGCCCGGATTCGCAACCAGGTCTGCGCCCGCGATGCAATCGCTATGCAATTCCGGCAGCCCGTAAACCGCTTTATCGGTGAGTTCACTTGCGGCCACCGCGTCCGAATCCTGAAAGTGATAAACCGCGCGATGCTGCGCCTGTTTCAGCCGCCACGCTCCGCTCAAATCGATCACCCGCAACCCGTGCGCCATCGCCTCCGGCACCAGCGAGCGCGATGCTTCATGCGGCGTCGCCAGAAAAAGCAACTTCACTCCCTGCCGCTGCAACTCCGGCCACGACAGCGCCTGCAGAGGATACCCTCCGTTGCCCGAGAGCGCAGGAAACACGTCCGCCAGATTCAGGTCAGGAAGATTCACATCGCCCGCGTCGCCCGCGCCGTTGCTTCCGTTGCGCCGCAGCAGCACCGGCTTCTCCAGCTTCGGATGCCGATGCAGAATTCGCGTCAGCTCCAGCCCCGAATAGCCAGTCGCGCCCAGCACCGCGGTTTTGAGTTTTCCCGTCATTTCGCAAGAATCACGAACATTACGTCAGCATGCCCTCGATGCGGCTGGATAGCTTCTTCGCATCTTCCTTGTCAGGGCACACAATCAGAATCGTGTCGTCGCCGGCGATCGTCCCCACCAGTTCACTCCACTCGGTTTCGTCCATGGCAGCGGCCACCGGCTGCGCGCTGCCCACAATCGTCTTCACCACCAGCAGGTTCTGCGCCGAGCGGATCCCAAGCACGAACTCCCGCACCAGCCGCGAAACCGGCGGCAGCGCCAGCGCGGCAGAACTCTCGCCGTTCGGCAGGGAATAGCCGTGGGCGGTCTTGCTCAAGTTCAAATCGCGGATGTCCCGCGAAAGCGTCGCCTGCCCCACCTTGAATCCCTGCTTCCGCAAAACCCGCTGCAAGTCTTCCTGGCTGGCCACGGGCCCGTGCCGCAGCGTCGCCAGAACCGCCCGTTGCCGTAAGGTTTTATTCATGATGAATAAACATTCACTCCAGTGAATAAATATGTTCTTATCTTAAAGACTCTGGCCCGAATGTCAAATGAAAACATGCGGCGAATCGTGTACAAACCAGGTTACAAATGTTTGGCTTGGGGGACGCACTCCGTCTCGGGGCAAACCAGACCAGAAATTCCACCGCTGCCCCGCCCGCCTTGTTAGACTACTGCGCGGTTCCAACACGGAGCGACCCATGGCGACGATCTCAAAGCGATGAACCCAAAGCCCACATTAGCGGCCGAATGTCTGGCGGAGTTTCTCGGCACCTTCGTGCTCATTCTGTTCGGCACCGGTGTGGTCGCCATGGTGGTTCTGTTCCCCTCGACCAACCCAGGCGAGACCATTCACGGCGGCTACACCAACATCACCCTGGGCTGGGGCCTGGCGGTCACGATGGGAATTTATATTGCGGGCAAGATTTCCGGCGCGCATCTCAATCCCGCGATCACGCTCGCTGTTGCCGTCTTCCGGGGTTTCCCGTGGCGCAAGGTCGTCCCTTATTCCATCGCACAAACCGCCGGAGCCCTCGCCGCCGCCGCCCTGGTCTACTGGGACTATCTTCCGGCATTCCGCCAGGTCGATCCGCAACTCGTTCACACCGCCGGCATCTTCACAACTTTTCCCGCGTTTCCCGCCGTCATTCAGGCCGGCTTCCTCGATCAGTTAATCGGCACCGCGCTGTTAGTTCTTCTCGTCTTCGCCGTCACCGACGAGTTCAACATGCCGCCCGGCGCCAACTTCGCGCCCTTAATCATCGGACTGATCGTCGTCGCCATCGGCATGAGTTTCGGCGGCATGCATGGATACGCCATCAATCCGGCGCGCGATTTCGGGCCGCGCCTGTTTACCGTGTTCGCCGGTTTCCGCAACAACGGCCTCACCGACGGCGCCCGCATCTGGTGGGTTCCGGTAGTCGCGCCCTTGCTGGGCGGCTTGATCGGCGCCGCTGTCTACGACTTTGGCATCCGCCGCTTCCTGAAGCCGCCGCAGTAGAACGAAAGAGTAGAGCGAAAAAAGTAGAGCGGAAAAACTCTTGACGGCGCTGGATTTTGAGTAGCGCAGCTTTGAGTGGTGCAGCTTTTGGGTGGCGCAGCGCTTCAGCGCTGCGATACGCGTATTCTTTTGATCGCGGCTTTAGCCCCTGAGGGCGCGAGTTCACGGAGGAATCTTTGCAATACGTTCTGGCACTCGATCAAGGCACCACCAGTTCGCGGGCTCTCTTGTTCGATCGCGACGGCGAAGTCCGCGCCGTAGCGCAGCGCGAGTTCGATCAAATCTTCCCCCAGCCCGGCTGGGTGGAACACAATCCCGAGCAGATTGCATCGTCGCAAATCGCGGTCGCTCTCGAAGCCCTCGCTCAAGCCAACGCGCAACCCAAAGACATCGCCGCCATCGGCATCGCCAACCAGCGCGAAACCACCATTCTGTGGGACCGCGAAACCGGCGCGCCAATTTGCAACGCCCTGGTCTGGCAGGACCGCCGCACCGCCGACGTCTGCGAAAGCCTCAAAGCCGCCGGACACGAGCCGCTGATTCAGCAGCGCACCGGCCTGCTCATCGATTCCTATTTCTCCGCCAGCAAAATTTCCTGGATCCTCGACCACGTCCCCGGCGCTCGCGATCTCGCCGAAGCCGGAAAACTCGCCTTCGGTACGGTCGACACCTGGCTCGTCTGGAAGCTGACCGGCGGCCGCGTGCATGTCACCGACGCCAGCAACGCGTCCCGCACCATGCTCTTCAACATTCACACCGGAAAATGGGACGAAGAATTACTGCGTCTCTTTCGCATCCCCGCGTCGCTGATGCCCGCGGTGCGGCACTCCTCCGAAATCTACGGCGAAGTCAGCGCCGTGCCCGGGCTGAACGGCATTCCAATCGCCGGTATCGCTGGCGATCAGCAGGCCGCTCTTTTCGGACAGCGCTGCGTCCGCCCCGGTCTCACCAAAAATACCTACGGAACGGGATGCTTCATGCTGCAAAACACCGGCACGCACGCTGTTCCGTCATCGAATCGCTTGGTGACGACCGTCGCCTGGAAAATAAACGACAGAACCGAATACGCGCTCGAAGGCAGCGTCTTCGTGGGCGGCGCAGTGGTGCAGTGGCTGCGCGATGGCCTGGGAGTGATTCGCAGTTCAAGCGAGGTCGAGCCGCTGGCGAACTCCGTCGCGGACAATGGCGGAGTTTATTTCGTCCCCGCATTCGTCGGCCTGGGCGCGCCCCATTGGGATTCCTACGCGCGCGGTTCCATCTTCGGCCTGACCCGCGGCAGCACCGCCGGGCACATCGCCCGCGCCGCCCTCGAAAGCATCGCTTATCAAGTCGCCGACCTGCTCGACGCCATGCAGCGCGACGCCGGCCATCCCGTCGAAGAACTTCGCGTCGATGGCGGCGCTTCCGCCAACGACAGCCTCATGCAATTTCAATGCGACCTGCTGCGCGTTCCGGTAGTTCGTCCCGCAGCCACCGAAACCACCGCGCTAGGCGCTGCCTATCTCGCGGGACTGGGAGTAGGTTTCTGGAAATCCATTCAGGAAACCGCTGCGAAAGCCCGTCGCTTCGAGCCCCGGATGCCCGCATCACAAGCCACCACCCTGCGCCAGCGCTGGAACGAAGCGGTCGCGCGATCCAAGGCCTGGGAAAATACGAACTCGGCGAGTTAGCGCGGCAAGTATCATGGCTAATATGAAAGCCGCGCTCCTGTCCTCGCCGCAAAGCATCTCGCAACGCCCGTTGCGCATTGCCGATGTGGAGAAGCCGCACCCCGGACCCGGCCAGGTTTTACTGCGCGTGCGGGCCTGCGGAGTGTGCCGCACCGATCTGCACATCGTGGAAGGCGAGCTTCCGCCCCTCCACAAGCACATGATTCCGGGCCATCAGATCGTCGGCGATGTAGTCGAAGGAGCCACCACCGATCTGCCCGCTGGCGCGCGGGTTGGCGTTTCCTGGCTCGGTGGCACTGATGGAACCTGCTTCTATTGCCAGCACGGAAAGGAGAATCTCTGCGATTCGCCCACCTACACCGGCTATTCCGTCTCCGGCGGTTACGCGGAGTTCGCAGTCGCCCGCGCCGATTTCGTCTTCCCGCTTCCCGCTGCGCTCGACGATCTGCAAGCGGCTCCTCTACTCTGTGCCGGGATCATCGGTTTCCGCAGCCTGCGTGTCGCCGGTGTCGAGCCCGGCGAGCGCGTTGGACTATTCGGTTTCGGCGCCTCTGCCCACCTGGCGATTGCTGTCTTAAAAGCATGGAAGTGCGATGTGTACGTTTCCACGCGCGGTGCTTCTCATCGCCAGTTAGCGGTATCACTCGGCGCGACCTGGGTGGGCACCGAGACCGAAAGGCCGCCCGTCGAACTGGACCGCGCTGTCACCTTCGCGCCCAGTGGAGACGTGGTGATCTCCGCGCTGGCCAGCCTGCGCAAAGGCGGCGTGGTGGCGATCAACGCCATCCACCTCGATCGCATTCCCCAATTCGACTATGACCGCCTGCTCTGGGGCGAGCGCCAGTTACGCAGCGTCGCCAACATGACCCGCGGCGACGCCCGCGACTTTCTCGCGCTGGCCGCGGAGATCAGGCTGCAACCCAAGGTGACGGTGTTTCCCCTGGATCACGTGAATGAGGCGCTGATCGCGGTGAAGAACGATGCCATCGACGGCGCAGCCGTGATCAAACCTTGATGCTGTCTTCTGATATCGTCTATGACGACGCCGCTGCTAACGTAGAAACCCGACTCTGAACCTGAACTCCATCAACCCAACCAAAGCATGAACGTCACCTGCAGCGCCCTGCTCTTCGATCTCGACGGAGTGCTCATCGACTCCACGCCCGCCGTCACCCGCGTGTGGCATCAGTGGGCTCTCGAACACGGATTCAATCCCGAACAGGTCGTAGCCAGCGCCCACGGCCGCCCCAGCCTCGCTACGGTGCGCGACTACCTGCCCAACGCCGACCACGACGCCGAGAATCGCGAAGTCGAGCGCCGCGAAATCGCCGACCTCGAAGGCGTGGTCCCCCTGCCCGGCGCAGTCGCTCTGCTCGCCAGCCTGTCGCCGGATCGCTGGACCATCGTCACTTCCTGCACCCGCCGCCTGGCCGAGATCCGCATCAAGGCCGCAGGATTGCCACTGCCCGCCCGCATGGTCACCTCCACCGATATCACGCACGGCAAGCCGCATCCCGAGCCCTACCTGAAAGGCGCGGCGCTGCTCGGTTTTCCCGCAGCCCAATGTGTAGTCGTCGAAGATGCTCCCGCCGGAATCCGCGCCGGCAAATCGGCCGGCGCGAGAGTCATCGCCCTCAAAACGACCGCCCCGGCCGCGGCCCTGCGCGAAGCCGGCGCAGATTGGATTCTGAACGATTGCTCCGACATCCATGTGATCACCTCCAGCCCTAATCTCACCCTGACCCTCAACGTCCTCCAACCGTAATAAATCCCGCCCTTCGTTTCAATTGCATCCCCCGAAGCGATGTCATCCCGAACCGGGCCGAAGGCCCGGTGAGAGACCCTACGATGCGAATGAAGAGGCACAAGCGCCGCCGGGCTGCCGCAATGTTTCAGAAGTTTAGGGCTTTGATTTTGGGCGCAGCACTGCGATAAAGACGCTGCCTTGAGGCTTTAGCCTCCGAGGTCCCTGCCCGGGTCCACCTGCCGGCAATTTGTGAGACTGTTCCTAAACAAAAAATCCACGCTTCTCCTAAAGTCCAAACACCGCCTGCCGATCACTCCCCTAACGCCGAGAAGTTAAGCCGCGGAGTCGGCCCAAACCTTCTCATTCCGGCGCAGCAAATTTCGACGCGAAAAATTCTCGCGAATAATTCTTAGGAGAAACTCATGTCGACCGCAGCCGTCTCCAGCGATTCCCTCTACCAGCAACTGCAAAGCTTCTACCAGCAGCGCCAAGCCGACGTGCAGCAGTTAGGACAAGCTCTACAGTCCGGCAACCTCGCCGGCGCTCAGCAGGCGTTTAATGCGATTCAAACCCTGGGCCAGAGCGGACCCTTCGCCAGCGGAGACCCGTTCCGCAATTCCACCCGCGAGTCCGATTTCTCCGCCATCGGTCAGGCCCTGCAGTCGGGCGATCTCGCCGGCGCGCAAACCGCCTTCGCCGCCTTCCAAAGCACATTCCATCAGAGCCAGTCCGCCAACACGTCTGACTCCACCGGCCCGGCCGTCGTCGTCAACCTCGGCAGCCCGGGAGCTACCACGCTTCCAAACCAAGCGGCGCCTTCGACTTCCACCGCAACCTCGGCAACCTCCTCCACTTCCACAACCTCCGGCCCGGAAATCATCATCAACCTTCCCGCCAACGCCGGCGCAGGAGAACAACTCACCATTGATCTGACAAACAATGCCGTCAACAACGCCGGCAGCGGCACCGACCAGCTCACCATCAGTCTCGGCACCCAGCAGAATCCCTCTTCGCAGGATCAGATCACCCTGAACCTGAACGCCAACAGCAACGAGCAAATCGTTTTTAATCTCCTGAATAGCCAGGCCAGCAGCCCCTCCCCCAATAGCAGTGGCCTCAGCGTGGTGGCCTAGTCAGCTGCCGGTCAGCGCAGGTGAGCGGGTGCTAGTCTCCAGCCCGCTCACCGCTCTGATGCCCGCCCCGGCGCCGATTTCAAGACAGACCTCTCCCAATCCCGCGGCAACCAATCCTCGCCGTTAAGAACCTAACTAATGAAATCGCGATGGCTTCCGTACGCATTTGAAACCCGCATGCGTGGGGGTACAATTCCCCCATCCCGGGGCAACTCCACCGCAAGGAGCACGTTATGAATCCCAAACTCTTTGTTCTCGCCCTCTGCCTTCTCGCGCTTCCCGCCGCAACCCTCGCGCAAGATCAACCGAATCGCGAACAACCCAATGCCCGCTCCACGGAACGCATCACCAAGGAAGTTCGCCACGAACTGCTCATGCTCCCCTACTTCACCGTCTTCGACAACATCGCCTACAAAGTGGACGGCTTCAACGTCACTCTTCTCGGACAAGTCACTCGCCCGGTCACCAAATCCGACGCCGAGAACGCGGTCAAGCACATCGAAGGCGTCGAGCACGTCGACAACCAGATCGAAGTTCTTCCTCCCTCCCCCATGGATGCACGCCTGCGCCTGCGTCTGTTCCGCGCCATCTATGGTTACCCCGCCCTGCAAAGATATGCGCTGGGCGTGCAGAAGCCCATCCGCATCATCGTCAAGAACGGCCGCGTCACGCTGGAAGGTGCGGTCGACAGCCAGGCCGACAAGAATCTGGCCGGCATTCGCGCCAACGGCGTCTCCGGCATTTTTTCAGTCGACAACAATCTCCAGGTGTCGCCATAAAAGAACGAGAAGAGCGAAAAGAACGAAAAGAAAAGAGTTCTAACCAGATACCGGTCTACCCTGTGTTCCTCAGTGTCTTCCGTGGTGATTGGTCTTTGTCGCGGGCGCGTCGATGCATGCGTCCTTGCGCCCCGCCACTCCGCGAGTATAATTCTCGCCGTGCACCCAACAAGAGGATAATGACGCCATGAAGATGATCAACCGCCGCAAGTTCGTGAAGACCGCCGTCCAGACCGCGACCACCGTTACCGCCGCCTCGCTTCTCGCCGGCAAATTCAGCTGGGCCGCCGCCGAGCACCGCATCGAGAAGGTCGGCCTGCAGCTCTACACCGTCCGCGACCTGATGAAAGCCGACTTCGATGCCACCCTCGCCAAAGTCGCCGCCATCGGCTACAAGGAAGTCGAATTCGCCGGCTACTTCGGCCGCACCGGTAAACAAGTGCGCGCCGCGGTCGATAAGAACGGTCTCTCGCCGGTTGGCACCCACGTGCAATACGACGAACTCGACGAAAAGTTTCCCTCCGTCATCGAAACCTCCAAGACCATCGGCCTGCATTACATCGTCTGCCCCTGGATCCCCGAAGACCTGCGCAAGTCTCCCGACATCTGGAAAAAGGCCTCCGAAAAGTTCAACCACTGCGGCGAGCAGAGCAAAAAAGCCGGCCTGCAGTTCGCCTATCACAACCACTGGTTCGAGTTTCTTCCCGTCGATGGCAAGCTCCCCTACGATGAGCTTCTCAAAGAGTGCGACAGCAATCTGGTGAAGATGGAAATGGACCTGTGCTGGATCACCGCCGCCGGCGGCGATCCGCTGAAATATTTCAACGAATATCCCGGGCGCTTCCCCCTGGTTCACGTCAAAGACCTCAAAAAACTTCCCGTCATCACCGCCGGAGGTTCGCAAAACTTCGGCGACACCGTCGACCTGACCGCGGTGGGCAGCGGCATCATCGACTGGAAAAGAATTTTCGCGCAGTCCCAGAAAGCCGGCATCAAACATTACATCGTCGAGCACGACAAGCCCGAAGATCCCTACGACAGCATCACCAAGAGCTACGAGTACCTGAGCAAGCTCCGCTGGTAGCGGATTACACTTTGCAGGTGGTGCAGCACGAACGGGAAGGGCACGACTTCAGTCGTGCCATAAAGCGCGCCGCGACGTGCGGCTTCAGCCGCTGACGTTCGCTGTCGCCACTAAAACGTGCGCCTGTGTCGGTGTGGCCTCGCAACCGTGTAAGAGCGGCGCTTCAGCGCCGCGCAAAGCAGATTGAATCATGTGGGGCTTCAGCCCCCGGAGGTTTCCACCCAGGCCCATGCAAGTCGCCCGCTCGCCAAAACCCTACGACGTTTGCATCATCGGCTCCGGCGCCTCCGGAGGCACCGCCGCAAAAGTCCTCACCGAAGGCGGCCTCACCGTCGCCCTGCTCGAAGCCGGCCCGATGGTTCATCCCGAGACCGATTACAAAGAACACGTCTGGCCCTACGAATTGGCTCATCGCGGCGCCGGCATCGGTGCCCGCGCCCGCAACGGATTCGCCGACGAATTCCTCGCCCCCAACGGCGCCTGGGAAATCGAAGGCGAACCCTACATCTCCGCCCCCGGCTCCACCTTCCGCTGGTTCCGCTCCCGCATCGTCGGCGGGCGCACCAACCACTGGGGACGCATCGCCCTCCGCTTTGCCCCAGTTGATTTCAAAGTGCGCTCGCACGATGGCATGGGCGATGACTGGCCGCTCAGCTACGACGACGTCGCTCCCTACTACGACAAAGTCGAGTCCTACATCGGCGTCTTCGGCACCAAAGAAAATATTCCCAGCGCGCCCGACGGAATTTTCCTGCCGCCGCCCAAGCCGCGCTGCACCGAAACCATCATCAAGAAAACCTGCGACCACCTCAACATTCTCTGCGTTCCGTCGCGCCTCGCCATTCTCACCAAGCCGCTCAACGGCCGCGCCGCCTGCCACTACTGCGCGCAATGCGGACGCGGCTGCATCAGCGCCTCCAACTTCAGTTCCAGCCAGGTCATGATTCCTCCCGCGCAGGACACCGGTCGCTTCACCCTGATCACCGGCGCCATGGCCCGCGAACTCATCGTCGGCAAAGATGGAAAAGTCGCCGCCGTCTCCTACATCGACAAAGCCACGCGCAGCGAAAAGCGCATCCACGCCCGCGCCTTCGTCGTCGCTGCCAGCACCTGCGAATCCACGCGCCTCCTGCTGAATTCCAAGTCGACGCTTTTTCCCGACGGCCTCGCCAATTCTTCCGGCGTCGTCGGCCGCAACCTGATGGACACCGTCGGCAGCGATGGCGGAGGCTATTTCCCCATCCTCGAAAAAATGCCCGCCCACAATCACGACGGCGTCGGCGGCATGCACATGTACCTGCCCTGGTGGAAATTCGACCGCAAAAATGATTTCCTCCGCGGCTACCACACCGAATTCGGCGGTGGACGCGGCATGCCCGGCGTCGGCGACTGGGACGACCTGTGCGACGACGAAGAAGGTTACGGCGCTTCGCTCAAGCAGAAGGCCAAGAAAAATTACGGCACCTACATCGGTTTCGCCGGGCGCGGCGAGATGATCCCCAACGAAAATTGTTATTGCGAAATCGATCCCTCGGTCGTCGACCAGTGGGGCATTCCCGTCCTCCGCTTTCACTGGAAGTGGAGCGACAACGAAATCAAAATGGCGAAGGATATGCAGGAAACGTATCGCGCGATTGTGGAAGCCGCCGGCGGCACGTATCTGACCAAGACGAGTCCCGACGGGAAAAATCCCTACGGCATCGCCGACGGCGGCCTGATCATCCACGAAGTGGGCACGGTCCGAATGGGCGAGCGCCCCGCGACCTCTGCCTTAAATCAATACTGCCAGGCCCACGACGTGAAAAATTTATTCGTCACCGACGCCGCCTGCTTCGTCACCAACGCCGACAAAAATCCCACGCTAACCATCATGGCCCTGACCTGGCGAGCCTCCGACTATCTGCTCGACCAGGCCAAGAAAGGAAATCTGTAGGAGATCACCCATGCCCACCCGCCGCGACATTCTGAAATCGCTCACCATGACGGCCATCGCCGGATCGACTCTGCGCATCATTCCGCTGCAGGCCGCCGAATACGCCCACCGCATGGTGACCGCGGAAAAAACCGCCGCCAAAACCTACACTCCAAAATTTTTCTCCGCGCACGACTACAAAACCCTGCAAACCCTCTGCCAGACCATCATTCCGGCCGACACCGAAACCGGCGGCGCCATCGAAGCCGGTGCTCCCGAATTCATCGACCTCATCACCAGCGAAAACAAAGTCTACCAACTAGCCCTCGGCGGAGGCCTCATGTGGCTCGACACCACCTGCACCGACCGCTACGGCAAGCTCTACCTCGACTGCACCCCAGACCAGCAAAAAGAAATCCTCGACCAGATCGCCTACCGCAAAAACGCCAAACAAGATCCCAGCCTCGGCCCCGGCATCGAATTCTTCTCCCTGCTGCGCAAATTCACCGCCGACGGTTTCTTCACCAGCGAAATCGGCATCAACTACCTGGGCTATATCGGCAACAAATACCTGATGGACTTCCCCGGCTGCCCCCCGGTCCCCGAAGCATAGGAGAAAATGTGGGGACAGCCCCCCGGCTGTCCGCCGAGCGCAGCTCGGCTCTTGAGACCGGTACATCTCGAGCTAAGCGCCCAACTCCATAAGCCTTGTCATCCAGAGCGAAGCGAAGGACCCCTACCTTCACCACGCCCGAATGAGTTTCCGCCACAACTCCGCTCACGGTCCAAACCCCCGCCGTCACCCTTTCGCAAACGGATCTTCCAGCGACAAGCTCTGCCCCGTGAACAGCTCCGCGCCATTTTCCGTGATGTGCATATCGTCTTCCAGCCGAATGCCAAATTCGCCGCGAATATAAATCCCCGGCTCGTTGCTGGTAGTTATGTTGGCCTGCAGTTTCGTGGTGTTGCCGCGAACCAGATACGGCCACTCATGCCCGTCCATCCCCAGGCCGTGTCCGAGCCGATGCGCAAAGTATTTGTAATCAGGTCCATACCCGCCGTCGGTGACAACTTTGCGCGCCGCCGCGTCGACCGCGCCACACTCCGCTCCCGGACGAGCCGCCGCCAGCGCCGCCGCCTGCGCGCGATGCACAATGTCGAAAACTTTTTTCATTTTGTCGCCCACGCTCGCCGCCGGCTTGCCAATCACAAACGTGCGCGTAATGTCAGACTGATATCCTTCCACCACGCAGCCATCGTCAATCATCACGATCGACCCTTCGCGGATCACCTGCGGCGTGGTCGACCCATGCGGAAAGGCTGTGAATTCATCCACTTCCACGCTGGCCTCGCCGGGGAAACCGAGCTTTCCATAAGCGGCAGAAATTAATTCTTCCACCTGATTCTGTGTCATGCCCACGCGCAGCGCGCGGTAAACCGCTTCGTACACTGTGATCGTCACCTGCGCCGCCAGCCGCATCAGAGCGATCTCGTGCGCGCTCTTGATCATGCGGCACCCCGCGGTCACCGGAGTCGCGCTCGCCATCGTCACCGCCGGCGCAGCTTTCGCCAGGCCATCGCTGAAGAGAAAACGAATCGTCTCTTCAATTCCAACCGTGCCCGTGGCAACGCCGCGTTCTCTAAGTCCCTGCGCCACCAGCTGATACGGACTCTCATCTTCCTGCCAGGTGCGCACGTCCGCGTGCTCGCCGTCGGGCGCGTTGGCAATCTGCTCGTGCGCGCGATCTTCTTCAAACGCGGGACACACATAAAACGCCGCGCCCTTCGCGGGCTGCACCAGCGCGAACAGGCGCTCGCCGCCCCACCAGCGAATTCCGGTGAAGTAGTCGAGCGACGTGCCCGCCATCAGCACGATCGCGCCCAATCCGTTCTCGCTCATCAACTTGCGGGCACGTTCCAGCCGTTCCTCCCGCTCTTCTTTCGTAATCGGAGTCGCTTCGTTCTTCCGCGACCGCAGCTGCGCCAGTGACGCCGGCAGTTCCGCCTCACCAGATTTCTGCGCCGCCGCCGCTGCTGCCAGCGGACCAGAAGCCGCCGCAACTCCCGCCACGCTTCCCACTTCCAAAAACCGCCGCCGCGAAATCATGAAGCCTCCAGACTCGAAAATGAAAACCATGAAAATGAAAGCCCGGCCATTATAGGGACTGGAGAGATCAACGGGCAGATGGCAAAAATCTTCCGCGCTCTTCGTAAGTCGTTGAAGATGTTTGTAACTCGTTGAGTTCCGGTGCAAGTTGTTGAAAGTGGGTAGAAGTCGTTGAAAACTATAAGCTATTGTCGCGGCCGCGAAAGTGGGGTCGGCACGCCACGCGTTTTCCACACCGGGAGGCTTGATTGAAACAATCGCCAGGGCCACTTGCAGTCCCGTAGCGCGATCTTTACTGGCTGAGTGATGGTTTCCTCTGTCCGGAAAGAGAATGACGTTTAAATCGAATCCTGGAGGCCTTTCGTTATCTCATCAGGCTATAACCAAATGGTTAATTCCAGCCATCTCGACCGAAAATAAGGCCAGCCGGAGACCAGCTAGACAAATGAGAGATAATCTCCACGAGTGGAAGCTGGTTTTCAATGCGCAGGCTGCGGCGAATGGAACGCCACAACCGTGGACTCGACCGCCGGCCGCCGCCAAAGCTACGTGGAAGACTGCCAGGTCTGCTGCAAGCCCAACATTCTGCAAGTGGAGTATGACACTTCGTCGCAGGAGTTTTTTATCAAGGCCGAGTTGGAATGAAGCTGCTTCGCCTTGTAACCTAAGCGTGCCAAGTGTTGGGCGGAGGTTTGATGTTGTCGCCTAAAGTCGCAGCGATTACCGTAGGCTGTTGCTTCGTTCTGCTGATCCTGGTTACGGCCGCTGCGTCGGCCGATGATCCATGCGCGCTGCCAGTTGGGCTCCGAGAAGAAATCTCCAAAGATTATCCGCAAGGCAAGGTCGTGAGGCTGAGCGATCTCAGTGAGGATGACAGGAATTTCTTTCGGAAGGACCATGGCAACGCATGCCCAGGTTTAGCCGAAGTAGACTTCTACGGCGATAAGAAGCCGACGTGGGCGGTTGCCTTGCTTGAAAAGGGGACAAAGTTTAAGGTCGAACTCGTAGTGGCGCACCAAGCGGAAAAGGTTTGGGAGATTAAATCCCTGGACAGTGAAAAGGGCGATGTGCCGGTGGTTTGGCGACAGAACCCCGGCAAGTACGACGATATTTATGGGGAGAAGACGATTCGAGCGACGAAGCCCGTTATTGTTTTTTGCGCATATGAGGCGTGGGCAATTCTTTACGCGTGGACGGGCAAGAGCGTCGACAAGATCTGGCTCAGCGACTAGCATGTGGCAGTGAGGCTCGGCCCAGAGAATTGCATAGGTCCTTCACTTCGTTCAGGATGACAACGCTGGTCGCGAACTTGCGCAACAGCAAATACAGATCGGTCGGAGAAGACAATGGCAACGGGTGACAGCGGCGGGAGAATGGTCGCGCACAATATGGTGACTACGCAATTTGAGCTGGACGGTTTCCGCGTGACCCGCACGCTGGGAGTGGTGCGCGGCATTGTGGTGCGGTCGCGGTCCATCTTTGGAACCATTGGCGCCGGATTGCAAACTTTGGTGGGCGGCAACATTACGCTGCTCACCAACTTGTGCGAGAAAACACGCGCGGAAGCTTTCGACCTGATGCTGCAGCACGCGGCCGAACTGGGCGGCAACGCCGTGGTCGGCGCACGCTACGACGCTACCGAAGTGATGCAGGGCGTCACCGAGGTGCTGGCTTACGGCACGGCCGTGTTCGTGGAACCTGCCAAGTGAGAACCTACTAAAGTGAGAACCTGCTAAGTGAAAAATTGACTGCATGAGATGTGCTTAATGTGTCGTGGTGGAAGAGCCTTTCACCGCAGAGGGCGCAGAGAAGCAGGAAACCGCGAGTCGAACAAAAACAACGCGGCGCCTTGGCCGCACAGTGGGGCTCGCATTCGCGGCGGAGTCGTCTTGTACTCACGTAACCTTCCCGGCTGAGTGGAACTCTCTCTACAATTTATTCACGGCGCGCA
This sequence comes from uncultured Acidobacteriaceae bacterium, assembly GCA_963719575.1. Classification (GTDB taxonomy): domain Bacteria; phylum Acidobacteriota; class Terriglobia; order Terriglobales; family Acidobacteriaceae; genus Sulfotelmatobacter. The sequence goes on along the minus strand of CAVRCN010000005.1, from coordinate 217,538 downwards.
TCAAAACTGCGCATGCCGGGTTATTTCTATTGGGGCGTGCGGTTCTGCCCGATTCGTCCATTACGGGTTAGGGTCAGATTTAGAACTCAGGACAACCATACCGAGAGGAAATCCATGAAAACTCTGCGACACCTAGCTGTAGTCGTGTTTCTTGTTGCCGTCTGTGCCAGTTTCAGTCTGGCCGACGAACCGGGGAAGCATCCCCATTACCTGCATGCGCTCAGCGATTTGCGCGATGCGCGGGCTCACCTCGAACGGATCACGCCTTCCGACAAACAGAATGACGAGGAGATGCGCGCCATTGACGAGATCGACCATGCCATCGGCGAAATCAAGAAAGCATCCATCGACGACGGAAAAGATATTCACGACCATATGCCCGTGGATACTCATCTCGGCCATCGGGGACGCTACCACAAGGCGCTGGAACTGCTCGACCGGGCGCACAACGACGTGGCTCGCGAAGAGGATGATCCTTACACGCGCGGACTGCGGAATCGCGCCATCCACCACATCGATGAAGCACATCGCATCATCGATCACCTGATCATTAACGCCGAGGGAGAGTAATCTCTGTTTCGTAACTGTGCATCAGGCAAGGCCCGGCGATGTGCCGGGCCTTTTTCTCGCGTCGCGGCACGGGTAAAGGTTATGGGAAGGTCAAAAGCTTTTAACCGGTAAGTTCGCAAAGGAAATGCCGCGCAGGACGCAAAGAAGAGCAAGGCACGGGTCTTGCTTCGCGTCTTTTGCGGGTTTTCTTTGCGAACTTTGCGGTTAAAGGCTTTTGTGGATCGAGCTAACCACACACGAAATAGACGTGGCACGCCGTGGCATCGAATTTATCGCTCTCGACGCTTCCGTCTTTGAAATGCAGTTCATATTCGCCGGACGAACTCGTCCCCTCGATAAACTTATCGAGATGCAGGGTCCCGGAGGTGGCGGCCTCGCAAGCCCCTGGCTTTAGACAACGAATTGCCGAGCCACCTGATCCAGGTATCTCCATGGAATAAGGGGCAGATTTGGGCAGGTTCTTCCAAATCGAAATCGTGATGAAGGGCTCGCTGTACTTTCCACACTCACTCTTCTTGGCGGTGAAGTGGAAATCGAGGGCGAGGCCATCTTCCGGTCCGCATCCTTGCTGCATGTAGGCAAAGGGAAAATGTACGCGGGAACTTGCCTGGTGTGCGGAAGTGGCCGAGTCAGAAAAAACGAGGAGGCCGAGAAGGCAGGCGGTTGCGGTTTTGGTCAGCGGCCTCAGCATGGTTCGTTCCTGAATTCAGGAGATTCAGTTTTCACTCTTTATAAAGCCAACCCGCGACCAGCGTGGCCAGGATGCAGCCGATCCACATGTCGAGCATCCAGCCAAAGGGAAGGCCGCGGTCGCCGGCGAACCAGGTGGATTGCGCGAAATTCAGCGGGAAGCCGGCGATCAGGCCCACCCAGAAGCCGATGCGCAGCGCGGTTCCCGGGCCGGGGCCGAGCGTCTGGCGCACCCAGGCATAGAGATGCGCGAGAATGATCGCGCCGATAAATAGCAGAACGATCCACTGCACGGCGAACAAAGGGTAGCGCGGCGTCTTCAGAAAATATCCGGTGTTCTGTGCGGCCAGGTAACGCGCGTCGGTGATGATGAAACGACCGACCAGAAAGCTCCACAGCGTCCAGACCACGCCTCCGGCTAATCCGCCGAGCCAGATTCTGCCTTTGTTGAGTGTCATGGGATCCCCTCGATTGATGCGCGGAAGTGTACACCAAAAAACGGGCTTCGGGCTTCGGGCCTCGGGCTTCGGCTTTCACATCTTTTACGGAAGGTGCTTCGGGTAAGAAGTCGAAGTTCCCACTCTTAACGTCGCAAAAGGCGCGACGTTAGAATGGGGCAGCTCCCGGATTTCCGCGAAATACGCTCGTCTGTCGCTATCTCGTCCGACATTTGCACAGGGAAAGCCGCGCTGGTCGCGGGATGCAAGAATAATCTAAGCGAAAGAATAGCGAAGGAACCGGAAGCGTAAACGCAACCCCTTGTGGTCACTCGATTGGTTAACCACTAGGCTTCGTACTTTCCGAAATTGTCGAACGAGTGGGACATCAACCTGCAAGTTTCTGCTTGACAATCAACGACTTACAGCTAAGATGTGGTACAAAGTGGTTAGAAGTGGTAAGCATAGTTTGAGCAGTGGGATTCAGGAGCTGATAAAGAGGAGCCGGTGGGAAACCGACCCGAAAGCACGACAAACAGCCCGAACCAACTGAGTTTGATCGAACTTTGCTCGTTTTTTACCTCCCTCGCAGCTGTCGTAGCTCATATGGAAGCGCGCCAAGCGTGCGATTTAGCGTTTGCGCAAAAAGCGCGCAAATGGTCGCACGGCGCGCCCAGATCCTTCAGCGCCAAATGCAGGCGCCTCAGGATGACAGAAAGCAGATTCCTCGGACGCACAGAACGCGCCCTCGGAATGACAAAAGAAAATGTTTCGCGGCAATCATCCAACTCGGGTCGACGAAAAGGGACGGCTCAAGGTGCCGGCCGAGTTCAAGCGGGTGATCGACGAGAAATACGGAGTGCAATTTTACATCACAAGTTTGGATGGGAAGGTTGCTCAAGTGTATCCCTTCGAGGAATGGGAGCGGATCGAGCAGAAGCTGGCGGGGCTCTCCACGTTCAATCCTACGAAGAAAAAGTTTTTGGACCGGGTGAACTATTACGGGCAGGTGGTGGAAATGGATGGGCAGGGGCGCTTGCTGATGCCGCAGTTGCTGCGGGAAGCGGCGCAGATCAAGGGTGAGGTTGCGGTGACCGGGAACTTGACGCATTTGATTGTGCGCAACCTGGGCGCGTATCGCAAACAGATCGAGGAAGAACAGTTCACGCCTGACGATGAGAAGACGCTCGACGAATTGGGCATCTAGTGGGCGAGGGTTCAACAGACACCCCTCAGGGGGTTGGGCATGGTGGTGGAAGGGAAGCGCGGCTTCCAGCCAATCATGTTCCGGTTCTTTTAAAAGAAGCGATCGACTTTTTAGAAGTGCGGCGTGGCGGGACCTATATCGACGCTACGGTGGGCCTGGGCGGGCACAGTTACGAAATCGCAAAACGCCTCGGCGCAGCGGGACATTTGATTGGGCTCGATAAGGATCCGGCGGCGCTGGAAAGGGCGCGAGAGAGGCTAGTCGTTGGCCGTTCGTCGTTGGCCGTTGGCCCAGACGACTGGCCGACCATTACGCTGCTGCATCGCTCGTTTGCAGAAATTGCGAACGACCAACGACCAACGACGATCGACGGAATTTTGGCCGACATCGGAGTGAGCAGTTTGCAGCTGGACGATGCGGCGCGCGGATTTAGTTTTCAGGCGGATGGACCGCTCGACATGCGGATGGACCCGCGTAGCGAGCGTAGCGCCGAACAAGTGGTAAACCACCTCGACGAGCGTCAGCTTGCCGATGTGATTTACGAATTCGGAGAGGAAAGGAGGTCGCGGAGAATCGCCAGAGCCATTTGCCGGTCGCGGCCGATACGATCTACCGCACATCTTGCGGATGTCATATCAGCCGCGGCCCGGCCAATGAACCAGGCTGAGAGAAGAATTCATCCCGCGACTAAGACTTTTCAAGCTCTTCGAATTTTCGTAAACCGCGAACTGGACGATTTGCGGGCGCTGCTGAAAGCGGCGCCCCGGATTCTGAAACCAGGGGGACGCGTGGTGGTGATCAGTTTTCACTCGCTGGAAGATCGCATCGTGAAAGATGCGTTTCGCGAGGGGAGCAAAGAAGGTTACTTCAGTGTGCTAACCAAAAAGCCGGTAACGGCAACTGAAGAAGAGAGCGATCGCAATCCGCGGGCACGCAGCGCGAAATTGCGGGCGGCGGAAAAGATCTAAAGGCGGCTTCGGGCTTCGGCTGTCGGGCTGCTGCAGTGCGAGGAAGCTTAACGTTGAGGTTATGGTTTCTGCGGCCGGTGCTTGCGGTGAAGGAGTTCACATTGAGGGACGAGGCCGAGGGATTGGCCGAAGCCTGAAAGCCGAAGCCCGAAGCCGCTTTTCAAGTTAGATTCCGGAAAACCTGCCGGAGTCCCCGGCATAGCTGTAATGGCGTGCCGGGCTTAAGGAATCAGGTTTACAGGCGGACGAAGATCCGCTGGGGCGGGATGGAAGAGCGGGCTTCAGGCTTCGGCTTGCGGGCTTCGGCAAAAGCTAAGACGGACGAGCCGAAGCCCGAAAGCTGAAGCCCGAAGCCGGGTTCAAGGGTTCCGTGGTAGGAATCCAAAATTGAGGGTGGGACATGTATACGGGAACATTGATCGCGGATTTAATGGCGGTGGTGGAGCGGGCGGAACAAATGGGCCGCCAGCGGATTATCGCCGAGGAAATGGAACTGGAAAGAATATTTGAATTGCAGGGTCCGAGGGCACAGGGCGAACAGATTTTTGCGGGGGCGGCTTAAATGGCGGCAGCATCCATGGCAGTTCGATCGGCGGTCAGGCCGGGTGCGGGTTCCGCGAGTTCAGCAGCGCGGCCTCGTCAGTTCTGGACGGGCACTCCGGAAATTTATTTTGCCAAGGCGATCGACAATTCCCGCCTGATTAAGGTGGAAGATGCGGGGCGCAATCGCGAGATGAAGCAATTTGGTTCGGCGCTGGCGGTGCTGTTTCTGCTGGTGTTCACTTATGCGTGGCAACATTTTAAGGCCATTGAATATGGGTACCAGATTGAGTCGGCGAAGCGCGAGCTCAGTGATTTGACGGAGATGAACCGCGCGTTGCGGCTGACGGATGCTTCGTTGCGCGATCCGGAGCGCATTGATGTGATGGCGCGTCGCATGGGCCTGGTGCCGCCGGAGCCAGGGCAGGTGATTCACATGGATAGCGCGGCCGGGGACTCGAATGCGCCGGTGATGGCGAGCGCGGAGCCGGTGACGGTGCTGCCGGGACAGTAGATTGCACGACCAAAAAATTAGCCGAGCTGCGCTCGGCGGACAGCCGAGGGCGGCTGTCCCGACATGAATCTTGGCGGCGGCCTGGTTATAAATGGGCCGCCATGTTTGTCTGAGGGCGACGGGCACGCGGCGGCGGCCGGGGCGGGAATGCCTCTTGAGGCCCGCGGGTGCTTTAGAGATGCAAGGGGTCCTTCGACGGCGCATGCCGACTCGCTTCGCTCATCGACATGCTCCGCTCAGGATGACAGAGCGGAGGAGTGCGAACGATAGCGGTCAACAACGAGCAACTGGAAACTAGAAACTAGAAACTAGAGCCGAACGGCCAACGACGAACGACCAACGACGAGCGCTAATGGCATCTGATTTCAAGCTCGGCAAGAACTCCCGGCTCTACCTGCTGGGGGGGATGTTGTTGCTGTGGTGTTTTGCGATTTGCGGGCGGCTGGTTTACCTGCAGATTTTTCGTTACGGCAGTTTTGTGAAGCAGGCGGAACACCAGCAGCAGCGCGCCATTCCGCTGGCTGCGAAGCGCGGCGTGATTTATGACCGGGCGGGGCGCGAGCTGGCCATGTCGGTTCTGGTGGATTCCGCGTTTGCGGTTCCCAGCGAAACCAAAGACCTTCCTACCGCGGTTTCTTTGATCACGCGCATCACCGGCGAGGACGCGCGCGTGGTGCTGGCCGATTGCCGCGCGCATAAAAGTTTCTGCTGGCTGGCGCGCAAGGCGGACGACGAAACCATCGAGCGCATCAAGTCGCTCAATCTGCAGGGCATCCATTTTCAGAGAGAGCCAAAGCGTTTTTATCCCAACCGGGATCTGGCGGCGCAAGTGCTTGGCGAAGTCGGCATGGAGGATTCCGGGCAAAGCGGAATCGAGCACGAGTTTGACGACCAGCTGCGCGGGCGCGCGGGAAAAATGTTTATCTCGGTTGACGCCCGCAAGCAGTGGTTCAGTGACGTGGAGAAGCAGCCTGAGTCCGGCGACAGCCTGGTCCTGACGATTGATAAGAACATTCAGTACATCGCCGAAAAAGAGCTGGAGCAGGCGATCCACGACACGCAGGCGATTGCCGGCACGGTGATTGTCGAGAACCCGCACACCGGAGAAATTCTGGCGTTGGCCAACCGTCCGACCTTCGACCCAAATCAGCACAAACAGATCACGCCCACCGCGCTCACGAACCGCGCTGTGAGTTACGTCTACGAGCCGGGGTCGGCGTTCAAGGTGGTTACCATTTCCGCCGCTCTCGAAGAGAAGCTCACGAATCCCAACGAGATTTTCGATTGCCAGATGGGGGCGATTGTCTACAACGGCATGCGCATTCGCGACGCAGAGCCGCACGGCCTGCTGCCGGTTTGGGGGGTGCTCGCGGAATCGAGCAATGTAGGCGCGATTAAAATCGCGTTGCGCCTGGGCGAAGACCGGTTTTACAAATACATCCGCGCGTTTGGATTCGGGCAGCAGACTGGGATCGAGTTACCCGGCGAAACGCGAGGGATGACCAAGCCGGTGAGCCGCTGGTCAAAAGTTTCGATCGCGGCGATTTCGATGGGACAGGAGATTGGTATTTCGCCGATCCAGCTGGCTGGCCTGATCTCGACCTTTGCGAATGACGGCGTGTGGATTGCGCCGCGTATCGTGGCGGGAACGGCGACGCCGCAGACTCCGCTGCAGACGGTTGCGTTTCATCCGGGCCCGTCGCATCGGGTGATTTCTTCGTTCACGGCCGCCGAAATGCGCGCGATGATGCAGAAAGTGGTGCTCGTGGGTACCGGCCGCAAGGCAATCCTTGAGGGATATTCGTCGGCGGGAAAGACGGGCACGGGGCAGAAAGTGGATCCCGCGACCGGCGCGTATTCGAAGACGAAGTATATTGCTACCTTCGCCGGATTTGCTCCGGTGAACAATCCACAAATCGTAGTCGCGGTGATTCTCGATTCGGCTGTGGGACCTCATCAGGGCGGACAGGTTTCGGCGCCGGTGTTCAAACGCATCGCGCAGCAGGTGCTTGAATATCTGCATGTGCCGCATGATCTGCCGCTGGCGCCGCAGCACCAGTTGCTGCTGGCGCAGTCGAAGATAAAAGATAAAGATCTGGAAGAAGGCACGCCGGATCATCCTGGCGAGCCTCTGGACACTGCCGAGGTAAATGCGGATTTGGCGGAGCCCGCGGCGGGCGCAGGTGAAGCGCGGGTCCAGACCACGAGTGCCGACGGCGACGGTCGAGTAGTGCAAGCAGCAATTCGTCAACGTGAAACGGTTGGACGCTCCGCGGCAGCTTCGGGCGGAAGCCAGCCGGGCCAGGTGCAATCAGTGAAGGCTCCCATAGAGGAGACAAAATCCCCACCCTTCGACAGGCTCAGGGCAGGCTTTCTCGCAAAAGATGCGAGAAATGGGGCACCCGCATCCGAGGCGCAACCGAGAGTGCCGGCGAGTGGCACCGTGGTTCTGGACGTCGAACAGGGCGGCATCGAAGTGCCGTCGTTCCTGGGCAAGACGGTGCGTGGTGCGGTGGAAGCCGCGCAAGACGCTGGGGTCGAACTGGAAGCGGTTGGCAGTGGCGTAGCGCGGCAGCAGTCTCCGGCGGCGGGAGCGCATGTGGCGGCCGGCTCGCGGGTGACTGTGCAGTTCGGGCGGTAGAGTCGAAATCGTGGTAGAACCAAAATCTTAACCACAGAGGACACAGAGGGGCACGGGGTAAGGCGTGTTTCTCTGATTCTGTTTTGCCTCGGTGATCTCTTGATCTCTGTGGTGAATACCTTCCGGTTTGACCCGCTGAAAAAGCGCGTGATACGGTAATCAGTCACACCATCCCAGCAGGCCCCCCTGCCGCTGATTGAGGTCTCGATTGTCTGCTGTTGAGGCGACAACAACGCCCGCCACTCCCGCCGTTCGGAAGACTGCGCTGAACGCTGTCCATCGCCAGATGGGCGCGAAGATGGTGGAGTTCAATGGCTGGGACATGCCCGTGGAATATCCCGCGGCGATTGGGTGCGGCATTATCAACGAGCACATGGCGGTGCGTAAAGGCGTGGGAATTTTTGACGTCAGCCACATGGGCGACATTCGTTTGGCCGGGCCGCAGGCGCTGGCGGCGGTGCAGCATATTTCCATGAACGATGCTTCGCGGCTGGCGGTGGGGCAGGCGCAGTATTCCGCGCTGCTCTATCCCGAGGGAACGTTTGTGGACGACGTGATCGTTCACCGGCTGGGCGAGGATGAATACTTGCTGGTGATCAATGCGGGGACGCGGGAAAAGGATTTCAGCTGGGTGCGCGACAACACGCGGCAGTTCGACTGCGCGGTGGAAAATCTTTCGGACGATTTCACGCAGATTGCGATTCAGGGGCCGAAGGCGGTTGACTTACTGGAAAAGCTCCATGGGAATTACGTGGATGTTCCGATCATGGCCGCGAGCTTCGGCGCGGCGTTTCAAAAACTGCGAATCGACGCTGACTTCAAGTCGCTTAAGTTCTATTGGGTCACGCGTGGCATGCTCATCTCGCACACCGGGAATGCAAGGTATTTTGACGACAAGATACTCGTCGCGCGCACAGGCTATACCGCTGAAGATGGATTTGAAATCTATGTGCCTTCGAACGAGCAGATCAGCGCGATAGTTTGGTATGGCCTGCTCGCGGCGGGCAAGGAATTTGGCGTGGTGCCCTGCGGGCTGGGCGCGCGAAATACTTTGCGGCTGGAAGGCAAGCTGCCGCTCTACGGGCACGAAATTTCCGATACCATTAATGTTTGGGAAGCCGGGCTTGACCGCTTCTGCAAGATGGAGAAGCCGGAGTTCGTTGGCCGCGCTGCGCTGGAAAAGGCAAAGGCCGCCGGCGTGAAGCGGACGCTGGTCGGTCTCGAGATGACGGAACGGGGCATCGCGCGCGATGGTTACAAAGCGCTGGATACTGCTGGACGCGAGATTGGATATGTGACCAGCGGTTCGCCGGCGCCATTTTTGAAAAAGAATATTGCGCTGGCGTATGTGCCGCCGGAGTTTGCGGCGGTCGGCACTGCGGTGAAGGTGGAGATTCGGGGTCAAGGCGTGGGAGCGGCGGTGGTGCCGACGCCGTTTTACAAGCGCCCGAAGAAAGGCGCGTAGTTACTCCTCGAGTTCGCTCGGGGCAGGTGCAGCGGCACGCCAACGAGGATTTATTTAGAAGCTAGCAGCCAGGAGCTAGAAAACTTTTATGCCTTACCCCACAGATCGCAAGTATACGAAAGAACATGAGTGGATTCAGGTGGACGGCGCTTCCGCCACCGTCGGCATCACCGACCACGCGCAGGAATCGCTGGGCGATATCGTCTTCGTCGAATTGCCCAAGGTGGGCGCGGAATTGGCGGCGGGCAAAACGTTTGGCTCGGTCGAGTCGGTGAAAGCGGTTTCGGACCTATACGCGCCAGCTTCCGGGACCGTAACGGCGGTTAACGCCGACCTGGCCACGTCGCCGGAGAAAGTGAACAAGGACGCACACGGTTCCTGGATGTTGAAGCTCACGTTGAAAAACCCTGGCGAGTTGAGCGGGCTGCTTTCCGCCGAGGACTATGAGAAATTCATGGCCGAAGAGGCGGGACACTGAAAACCGACCTCAGCCGTCAGACCTCGGGCGTTCGCCATCTCTCGCTGCCGTCTGAGGTGCGAAATCTGGCGCCGCCGAACGCCTGTCTCGCCTCCACAATCCAAACGACCTCGGAGCACATCTAAACATTCTCATGCGTTATTTACCTAAATCTCCGGCCGACCGCGAAGCTATGCTGAAGGCCATTGGCCTGCGCTCGGTCGACGAACTGTTCGCGCCGATTCCGGCGGAATACCGCCTTACACGCGATCTGAAGATTCCACGACAGATGGCGGAATCGGAAATTGTGGATTTCTTCCGCGAGCGCTCGCGGGAAAACGGTGAAGGTTACACCAGCTTTCTCGGCGCCGGCGCCTACGCTCATTACCGACCGGTGATTATCGATTCGCTGATTTCGCGCGGCGAGTTTCTCACCGCTTACACGCCTTACCAGGCGGAGATTTCGCAGGGCACGCTGCAATCTATATTTGAATTTCAAAGCATGATCTGCGAGCTGACCGGCATGGAAGTAGCGAACGCTTCCATGTATGACGGTTCGACAGCCGCCGCGGAAGCGGCGATGATGGCGGTTCGCCTCACGGGACGGCGCTCGGTGGTGGTGGCGCGGAGTTTGCATCCGGAATATCGCGAGGTGCTGGCGACCTATGCCACGCATCAGGGAATGCCGCTGACCGTAGCAGGATTTGGCGACGACGGGCGGCTGAATCTCGAGGAAATCGAGAAGTCAATCACCGCCGAGACTGGGTGTGTGCTGATCCAGTCGCCCAACTTTTTCGGGACGATTGAAGACGTGGCGTCGATTGCCGAGATCGCGCACAAACATGGCGCGATGCTGGTGGTGTCGATTGCTGAAGCGGTTTCGCTGGGCATTGTCGAGCCGCCGCGTGACGCGGACGTCATCGCGATGGAAGCGCAGTCGTTTGGCGTGCCTCTGGGATTCGGAGGGCCCTATTGCGGAGTGATCGCGACGAGGGAAAAATTCGTGCGGCAAATGCCGGGGCGGCTCGTGGGCCAGACCACCGACAAGCAAGGCCGGCGCGGATTCGTTCTTACGCTGGCCACGCGCGAGCAGCATATTCGCCGCGAGAAGGCCACGTCGAACATCTGCACGAATCAGGCGCTGGTCGCGCTGATGGTCAACATTTTTATGACGGTATATGGAAAAGTTGGATTGAAGGAGTTGGCCAAGCAGAATCTGGCGAAGAGCGCTTACGCCGCTGGCGAGTTCGCGAAGCACGGTAAGGTTTTGTTTGGTGGCGCGCCGCGGTTTAACGAGTTTGTGGTTCAAACCAGCGAAGACTCAAAAGCGATCAACAGTCGGTTGCTGGAACGCAAGATTGTTGGCGGTTTGCCGTTGAAGAAATTTTATCCCGAGTTGGGGAACGCGGCATTATGGTGCTGCACGGAGTTGACTACGCGATCGGCAATCGATAGCGCGGTGGGACTGCTACACGAAGGCTCCGAACGGTCCGCCAAAGATCAGTCGTCCAAAGAAAAAGAGCAAGAAGAAGCCGCGGAGGTGGTGCGATGAAGCACATCACCCGCAAAGCTTCGCTCCAGGTCAATCAGAACGAAGGCCTGATTTTCGAGAAGTCGTCGGCCGGGAAGGGTGCGTGGAAGCTGCCGCCGCTCGATGTGCCGGAGGTCGACACCGCGAAGCTTCTTGGCGCATCCGAAAGAAAAGATCTCGGCAGTATGCCTGAGGTCAGCGAGATCGAAATCATTCGGCACTTCACGCGGCTTTCCACGTGGAACTACGCGATTGATCTGGGGATGTATCCGTTGGGCTCGTGCACCATGAAATATAACCCGCGCGTGAATGAAGCGGTGGCGCGCGTGGAGGGTATTGCCAACGGGCATCCTTACCAGCCGGAGAAAATTTCACAAGGTGCGTTGCGCATCCTGAAAATGCTGAGCGAGCAACTGATCGAGATCACCGGCATGGACGCGATCACGCTGCAACCCGCGGCTGGCGCACACGGCGAGATGACCGGACTACTCATGGTGCGGGCCTATCACCAGTCCAAAGGCAACGCGCGCAAGAAGATTCTCATCCCGGACTCGGCGCACGGCACGAATCCGGCGACTGCGGCGATGGTGAACTACGCGGTGGAGAATTTGAAGTCGGACTCCCGCGGCATGGTGGATCTGGCGGCGCTGGAAGCGCAGATGAACGAAGATGTCGCTGCGCTCATGCTGACCAATCCCAACACGCTCGGCGTTTTCGAGCAGGACATTCACAAGATCGCCGACATTCTGCACGCCAAGGGCGGCCTGCTCTACATGGACGGCGCGAACATGAACGCTCTGGTAGGTAAGGTGCGGCCGGGCGATTTCGGCGTCGACGTGATGCACCTGAACCTCCACAAAACTTTCTCCACGCCGCACGGCGGCGGCGGCCCAGGGTCGGGGCCGGTTGCGATCAAAAAACTTCTTGAGCCGTTTTTGCCCACGCCGGTTGTGGTCACGAAGCCCGACGGCACGTTCGCGTTTGACTACAACCGTCCGCAGTCGGTGGGACGCGTGCGCGCGTTCTATGGAAACTTCGGCATGTTCGTGCGCGCGCTGGCCTACATCCAGGCCAATGGTCCCGACGGATTGCGGCAGACCACGGAAGACGCGGTGCTCAACGCTAACTACATTCGCAAGGGGCTCGAAGGTACTTACGACTTACCGTATTCGACGCCTACCATGCACGAAGTTGTTTTCAGCGACAAGTTGCAGGCGAAAAAAGGCGTACGCACCATGGACATTGCCAAGCGCCTGATCGATTACGGATTCCATCCTTATACGACGGCGTTTCCGCTGATCGTGCCGGGCGCGCTGATGATCGAGCCCACCGAGAGCGAGTCGGTGGAAGAGATGGATTTATTCATCGAGGCGATGAAGTCGATCGCGGAAGAAGTGGTCGAAGATCCGCAGACGGTGCTCGACGCGCCGCACTCTACACGGGTTTCGCGTCTCGACGAAACCGCCGCGGCCCGGCGGCCGGTGCTGCGGTGGAAGCCGATCGTGTAATTGCTGATTGTTGATTTCTGATTGCTGATTGAAACCTGGCCTCGGATGCGCCAGGTTTTCAATCAGCAATCCACAATCGTGAAATCAATAATTTTCCGCGGCCATTTATCTTTTCGAACCATTACTTCGCGGCAATGTCGATCGTCGCGCGTGTCGTGTCCCACTCCTCGCGCAGCGTGCAGCCGGTCGCGGTCTTGTCATACGTGATGGTGAAGTCCTCCACCGGGGACGGCAGCTTGGAGAGCTTCATGTCAGTACGGGCGAGTTCATCGGCTTCCCACTTGTAAGGAATGCCCCATAGTGGCTTTCCGGCGTTTGTGGTCTTCTTGTTGATGATTAGAGTCCACTTGTCGGACTCGGGGAGCACGAACAAGGTATAACTGCCGGCGGGGACGCTCTTGCCACCGACCACGAGATCCGTACTCGTGACCAAGGTCGTAGCTTCGTTAGCGCCGTTGCGCCAGACTTCGCCGAAGGGAACGAGTCCGCCGTAGATCTTGCGTCCTTTCATGCGCGGGCTGGAGTATTTGGTCGTGATGGTTTTGCCGCCGCCGAGATCGCACGAGGCCGACGCGGCCGGGCTGGGCCGGTTGCCCTGACACGCCGCAATAATGGTTAGACTGAAAAGGAAACAAGTGAGAAGGGCGATTCGTTTTTGCATGGTTTCTCCTGAAGAGCTGACAGCTGAATGCTTTGACGCGCGAACTCAGTCGCGGGAAGCAAATGCCTTCCCTCGTAATTCCTTCGCGTTCGGGATATTGAGTCTCGTTAAGGTTTCACCGTAACCATCACCACGCCATGTGAAACCACCGGCGCTGAAAACTTTCCCGTGAATTTTCCCAGGTCTTTGTGCTGCCACAAGTCGCGGACGGACGCGCTCAGATGATCGGGATAGCCGAGGTCTTCCCAGCTTGCGGAAATTTCCTGCTCCGCGCTTCCGCGATTCAGCAGAATCACGGCGCGGCTGCCATCTTTCAATTGCTTCGCCCACACTTCGGCGTCGCCGTTTTTCCGCACGCGTTCGCCCTCGCGCCCCAGAGCATCCTGATCCACGGCGATGACTTCTTTGTTGGTGAGAATGTCGTGAATTTCCGGCCGCATGCTGCGCAGATCGTTGCCCGCGATCAGCGGAGCGGCCAAAAGCGCCCACAAACTGAAGTGAGAACGGTACTCGATATCGGTCATGCCGCCGTTGCCGACTTCGAGCATGTCCGGATCATTCCAGTGTCCGGGGCCAGCGTAGGACGCTAAACCCACCTGCTGATCCAAAATCGCCAGCACTCCGTTGGAGCAGCAACTGCCGTCAGGCCATTTCATCGAGCCTCCCCACCGGTCCTGGATGTCGCCGGTGGAGCGCCACAAATTGCCGCCAACTTCTTTTCCCCAGAGCCAGGGCTTGGCCGTGCCCCACTCGCAAATGCTCAACACGATAGCGCGGCCGGACGCGTCGAGCGCGGCGCGAATGTTCGCGTAGGATGCTCTGGCATCCTGCGTGGTTGAGCTGCACCAGTCATATTTCAGATAATCGACACCCCATGCGGCGTACTGGATCGCGTCCTGGTATTCATGACCGAGGCCGCCGGGCCGTCCGGCGCAGGTTTTCGAGCCAGCGTCAGAATAGACGCCGAATTTAAGCCCGAGGGAATGAATGTAGTCTCCGACTGCCTTCATGCCATGCGGAAAGCGCTGCGGGTCAACGACGATGTTGGCGTTGGCGTCGCGGCTCACCTGCCAGCAGTCGTCAATGTTCACGTACTGGTAGCCCGCGTCCTTCATGCCGGACTTGACCACGGCGTCGGCCATGTTCTTGATCATGTCTTCGCTCACGTTGCAGGCAAACTTGTTCCATGAGTTCCAGCCCATGGGCGGGGTGAGCGCGAGATGCGCAGATAGAGATGTGTTCTCCTGCGCGATCACGCCGGGAACAACCATCATGACGAACATCATCACGAACGACGAAAGCAAAAATAACGATGCAGCGACGGGGTGCTTCGTTTTCATAGACACTTTCTACCAGAACCAGGGCTGGATTAGCCAATTTTGTTCAGGCCATTTCCATTTGCAGCACTTTATTCCGGCGCGCGAAAAGGCGAAGCGGGAAGGCCTTCGCGATTGAAAAGATTGCAGTCGGGACTGGCGGCCCATCCGTAGCGGACGGAAACCGGAGCGGGGACTGCTGGGTCGGAGACGACAACGGAGTCGCCTTCGATTTTCGCCTCGGCGGGAAGATATTTTCCATCCGCGCCTGCGACTTCAAAACCCGCGACCGCCGGTGCACGGTTCGACGGAGAAGTAGTTGCAGGGACCGCGGTTGCAGCGCCTTCTGGGGTTTTCGCCATAAGTCCATTGGCGTGGTCGAACCATACCCGCAGCGCGTGTTCCTCATGTGTGACTTGCCGATAAAGAGGGCCGGACCATTCAATTTTCTCGCCGTAGGCAATCGCCCGGGCCGCCAGCGCCAGACGGAGACCCACATCCTGCTTGTTCTTGGGATGAAGGTTTGTGGGATCGCCGATGTCGATGGTGACCACCATTCCCGTGTTCCTCAGCGCCAGCGCTTGCCGCTGCGCATTGCGAACGTCCGGCCAAAGATCTTCGGCGGCGGTATTCCAGTTGGCGATCTGAACAAAAAGAAACGGAAAATCGCCTTCGCCCCAGGCATTGCGCCAGTCGCGAATTAGTGTCTGAAAAAGCCGCGCATAGAGCGGGGCGCGGTCCGCCCCGGAATTGCTTTCTCCCTGATACCAGATGACGCCGCGAATCGCGAAAGGAGTCAGCGGCGCGATCATGCCGTTGTAGAGCGCTCCCGGCGCCCACGCGAAGTCGGGATGCCAGGGCCGCGTGGGACTGGGAGTGCCCGCCGCCTGAGCCTGCGCGACCGCTTGCTGAAACGCGCGATCCTGCTGTTGCTGTTTCAACTCGTTCGTGGATTCTGCGGCGAGTTGTTTTGCGCGGGTGGCGAAAACCGGCATGAGAGATGCATCGGCGGAAAGGGCATGAAGGCTGGTCCAAGATTCGGCGGGTGTTCCTCCCAGGAACGACTCGATCAGACCGATGGGAACGCCCACCTTCCGCTGCAGGTCGCGCGCGAAAAAATATGCGACCGCCGATGAGTCGGCAACGCTTTCGGGAGTGCACGCCGTCCATTCTTTGGCTTCGACATTTTCGAGCGGATAATCCGCAGTCTTGTGCTTCACGTGAAATAAGCGGATCTTGGGAAAGTTTGCGGCGGCGATTTCCTCTTGCGCTTTGTTGAGGCCGGTCATGGGAAATTCCATGTTCGATTGGCCGGAGGCAACCCAGACATCGCCAACCAGAACGTCATTGAGTGTGATCGTGTTTGCTGCGATGACGCTCATTTGGAACGGGCCGCCGGCCTCGCCGGGAGCTAGAGACACGCTCCAGCGGCCGAGATCGTCGGCGGTGCCGGATTTCGTCTCGCCGCGGAATGTGACGGTGACGGACTCGTGCGGCGCGGCCGTTCCCCATACGTGAACCGGAAGCCCGCGCTGCACCACCATGTGGTCGGCGAGCAATGCAGGCAGCGTGACGTTTGCGGCGGCGGAGACCGTGGCGAATAGAATCAGCACGGTAATGCGGGAAGCGGTCTTGAAAACTTTTGGGGCCATGAGGCGCGTGCTCCCGAGTGCGGAGGTTGGTTTACTGCGAGTTGATCGCGAAACCCGACAATTCTACCGCGCGAGCTTCTCGTCGAAAAACTTCGCCATCAGTTCGAGCGCTTCTTTTGTTTCCGGTAACTGGAAGTGATACCAGAAGGCGTGCGGCAGCGCCTCAAACACTACCAACTGCGCGTCATCCCCGGCGTGCAAGAGTGCGCGGTGAAAAGTGGCCGTGTCGCTCAGCAACAAGTCGCGCGTGCTGGTGACCAGCAGCGTGGGCGGCATCCCGCGCAGATCGGCGAACAGCGGCGACAGCACCGGATCCTTTCGATCAGCTTTGCCCACGTATTGATCGTCGGGCAGATGATTCGGATCAATCGGCTCGATCTCCCCGGCGAATCCATTGAGAGCAAAAATCTGACGGGAGTCGCTCGGTCGGCTGAAGTCCGCGAGTCCCGAAAAAATGCCGAGCGCCGCCGGCAGTGGGAATCGCAGCTGCCTGAGCCTGACGGCAACTTCGCCGGTCAAGATAGCTCCTGCCGAAGTTCCGAAAATTCCGATGCTCTGCGGCTTGTAGGTCCTCAGCAGTTCCTTATATACGGCGACCACGTCATCGACCGCGGCCGGGAAGGGATTCTCCGGCGCGAGTCGATAGTAGACCGAGACCACCTTGATCTTCGCCAGATTCGCAATCGGAATTCCTTCAATCAGCGAGCCCGAGTCCGAGTTGAACCCTCCGCCGTGCAGATTGATCAGGACGCGAGCGCGATTCGCTTCCGCATTCGTAAGCGGCGGGGTTGTGATCGGCGTGATGATGTCCGCGCGCACGCCGGCGATGCTGGTTTCCTCCACGTGGACGGGATAAATTCTGCGCGCCTCGGCGGAATCCTGCGCACGCCAGACATCCGTGCGCGCGCGGCGTTCGGCCAAAGTTTCCGGTCCGGGTTTTCGCTGTGCCTGCGCAATCCCAAGCGATGCCAGCCATTTCTGCGCCTCCGGGCTGATCGTGGTGGGAATGGGAACCACACGTGTGACGTGCGCCGTTCCGTCGGCATCAAAGGTTGCGGAATCCTGCTGCGGGGCCAAAGTCGATTGAGCCGCTGATGATTGGGTAAACGCGAATGCGGCGTACGCGAAGAGATATAACACTCTGCTTTTCATCGGGATAGTTGTATCAGAATGGCCGAGTCGCGCGAAAGGCGAGGTGGCGAGCAGAAAATAAAGTTTTGTTCTTCTCTGGGTCCCCGTGACTCCGTGATGAAGAATTCTACGTTAGCGTGTACTTCCCGCGCTCAATCACTCTCTGCGCGATCTGCTGCCGCAGTTCGATCGTGTTAAACGGCTCATGTTTGCTCAGCCGCCGCAGAATCGCCAGTTGCGTGCGCAGCATGTCGCCTTCGGCCACGGCCGCGATCACTTTCCGGGCTGCGGATTCTACTTTCTCGAACGCCTGCGTCAAGTAAACCCGCGTCATGGCAATCGGCAGCGCAGCCGCGGCCTCGCTCTTTCTGGAAGAAGATCCGCTTTCTGCGATCTTCTGCGCTCGCAGCACGGCCGTTTCCATCGCATAGGTTTCGATGGTCATGTCGGCAATCGCGCCCATGATTTCCTGCTGGTCCTGAATCGCCTGCATATATTTCTGCGTCGCCGCTCCGGCGGCAAACAGGCCAAGCTTCTTGGCTTGTGCCACCAGTTTGCGTTCGTCGGCCAGCGCGCCTTCGAATTCTTCGCTGGCCGAAGGCCCGGAGAGCACTTCGTCCATCAGTTTCTTGATGGCCGCCATCAACGGCAACTGCCCGGTCATCGCCCGTTTCAGCAGGAAGCCGGTAATGATCAGCCGGTTGATTTCGTTCGTGCCTTCAAAAATCCGGTTGATGCGCGCGTCGCGGTATGCTCGCTCCGCCGGATATTCTTCGACAAATCCGTAGCCACCGTAAATCTGCAACGTCTCGTCGACCACGTAATCGACCATCTCCGAAGCCCACACCTTGATGATCGAACACTCCACCGCGTATTCCTCAATCGCCTTGCGCGTCTCCCGCATCGCATCCGCGCCCGCCTTATCGACTTCGTTAAGCGCCACGTCCATCATGCCCACGGTGCGGTAAACGAGCGACTCGCCCACATAGAGCAGCGTCGCCATGTTCGCCAATTTCTCGCGCACCAATCCGAAGTCGGCAATCGCCTTGCCGAAAGCCTTGCGCTGCTTGGCATAGGCGATCGCATTTTCCAGCGACACCCGGCCTCCACCCACGCACATGGCGCCCAGCTTGAATCGCCCCACATTCAAAATGTTAAAAGCGATCACGTGTCCCTTCCCGATTTCGCCCAGCAGATTTTCCACCGGCACCTGGCAGTCGTTCAGAATCACGGGACACGTCGACGACCCGCGGATGCCGAGTTTGTGTTCTTCACTTCCGATCGAAATCCCCGGGAAAGTTTTCTCGACCAGAAACGCGCTGAACTTGTCGCCGTCCACTTTCGCAAATACCGTGAACAGATCGGCGAAGCCGGCGTTGGTGATCCACATTTTTTCGCCGTTGAGAACGTAATGTCTGCCGTCGGCCGAAAGCTGCGCCCGCGTGCGGCAGTTCAGCGCGTCCGAACCGGACGACGCTTCCGACAAAGCATATGCGCCCACGATCTCCCCGGCAGCCAGCCGCGGCAGGTATTTCTTCTTCTGCTCCTCGGTGCCGAAATAAACCAGCGGCAGCAGGCCGATGCCGCTGTGCGCGCCCCACGTCGTGGCAAATCCGGCATATTTCGCGATGTGGTCGGCGATCACCGCGGCGGTCACTTTGTCCATCTCCAGGCCGCCGTAAGCCTCGGGAATTTCCACCGCGCTCAATCCCAGGTCTCCCGCTTTTTTCACCAGTGCGCGCGAAATCGAAAAGTCTTTGTGCTCGATTTTCTCGGCGTTGGGAAGAATCTCGTTCACCGCGAACTCTTCCGCCGTCTGCCCGATCAACTGGTGCTGCTCGGTGAAATCCTCCGGCGTAAAAACTTCTTCGGGACGGCGCTCTTCGAGGAGAAAACTTCCGCCGGAAATTTTGGTGTTCGGAATTGCAGTGGTGACCATGAAATCCCTTCTTGATGCGCCTTCATTCATCCCCGCCACTGCAGTTTATAAGCATGCCGATGGATTTACCACTGAGTTTGAGGGTACGAGTGAG
Organism: uncultured Acidobacteriaceae bacterium; assembly: GCA_963719575.1. Taxonomy (GTDB): domain Bacteria; phylum Acidobacteriota; class Terriglobia; order Terriglobales; family Acidobacteriaceae; genus Sulfotelmatobacter. The sequence goes on along the minus strand of CAVRCN010000005.1, from coordinate 198,217 downwards.
GTACAAAAGGATGTTGTTCGGACGGCCGCGGAAAGTTTCTACCTTCCGATCTAACGCCCGGCATCAAAGCGACAACGGATCCGGCACCAGCGACCGGCAGTTCGCCGGAGCCGCATTCATCAGCATCCGGTAACGCTCCACCGCGCCGTCGTAGTTCTGCTTCTCACCGCTGCACTCCTGCGCGGGGGAATTATTGGAGCAGGCGCTTTGCATCTGCGACTTAGCCGCCCGTACCTCGCTGGCCAGTGAAGCCGCCCGAGCGTTGGTGGTTGCGCAATCGGCCTGGCGGGTGACGCATGATGTTCCGTTCCAGTATGTGTTGGCCGAGCACTGCTGCGCGGAAGCCGCGCAGACTTGCCCCGCCGCGCACGCGGTGTTATTCGTAGGCGCTGCAACGCATCCTCCGTTCTTTCCCTGAACTTCTCCCGGAGGACAACCGCAGGCCTTGCCTTTGCAGACGGGACGCCGCAAGTCGCTCTCTACCAGCGTCGCGGGCTCTGGCGGCTTGGGCGCAGGCTTCTTGCAATCTTCGCCTTTGCAAACCGGCCGCCTCAGGTCAGACTCGGTTGGTTTTTCAGGTTTGTGAAAAGGGTGACGAAGGAAGGAGAAAAAGCTTCTCTTCCCGGGCTGCGCGGTCTTCCCGGCCCCAGAGCGTGACGAAACGTTCGAACGCGATCGCGTCGCAGCGACGGCGGAGCCATGCGAACTCGAGCCAGAGCCCGAGTTATGAGCAGAGTTATGCGAGGAGTTATGACCGCCAGAAGAGCCGCCGCTGCCGGCCGAGGAATGGCTGCTGGCAGAGTGGCTCGACCCACCGCCGGAGGAACCGCCGGACGAGCCGGCGTGAGACGAACTCCCTGAAGAACTCCCGCCCGAAGAAGCGTGCGACCCACCGCCGGACGACCCGCCGGACGAGCCACCACCGCCGCCCGAAGAATGTTGTGCGAAAACAACTGAGGAGAATAAGAAGACCACCGCAACCACTACGCTGGAGAGCCGCATAAAGCACCTCCTAGCTGACGCTGGCGAGCGTTTCTGTCTTACGTCGCTTAGACTAGGTGACCCGCCGCAAGGATAGCGACGAAGCGAGTAAAAGAGCGTAACGATTGAGTAAAGAAGTGTCGCCTGAAGATACAAGTAACTGCCGATCGCACTTAACGAGGCACAATCGCTTGCCGCGCGCCGGCTTCTTTCACTTGATACCGAGCGGCTGGTTGGCACGTGGAATAGGCCACGAGCCTCGTCGAGTCCGACTCGGGATCGTCGCGAGTTACGCGATAGCTGCGGATGGAATAACAGGTCGCGTCGTTCTGATCGAGAGCGCGTCTATAGGACGGAGGCGGCACCTTGATGTTCCAATCGCGCTCGCCCGCCCGATCGGCTTCCGGCGTCGCGTATGGCAAGTACAGCCTGTCGATATCAACAGGTTGTTGGATTTGGTCGAGGCGAAGATGGGCCAGCGCCGGCTGAGGTAGTGCGCCGACGGGCTCAGAATAGAACGAGCCCGGGACGCTCTCACTCGGGGACTGCGCCACGGCGGACACCGCACAAATCGAAATCAACAGTGAGAGCGGCAGAAGGCGGGTGATGCACATGGGGCCCTCCTCTTCGCCCCATTATAGCCACTAAGGACACAACGGTACACAAAGGAAATCCGACCAACATGGGGATTTCCTTTGTGTACCGTTGTGCGCTTAGTGGCTAATTTAGGTTTTCGAAAATGCCGGCCGCGCCCATGCCCCCGCCCACGCACATGGTGACGAGGCCGTAACGCCCGTTGCGGCGCTTGAGTTCGCGGATGATGCTGGCGGTGAGTTTTGCACCGGTGCAGCCCAGCGGATGTCCTAGCGCGATGGCTCCGCCGTTGGGATTCACTTTGTCGGGATCCAATCCCGCTTCTTTGATCACGGCGAGCGACTGCGCCGCAAAGGCCTCGTTCAGTTCGATGACGTCAATATCGGAGAGCTCGAGCCCGGCCATCTTCAGCGCCTTCGGAATCGCGAACACCGGGCCGAGTCCCATTTCTTCCGGCTTGTAGCCCGCGCTAGCGAACGAAATATAACGGGCCAGCGGCTTGATGCCGAGCGCCTTCGCGCGCTCCGCCGACATGACCACGGCGGCCGCCGCGCCGTCGGACATCTGCGAAGAATTTCCGGCGGTCACCGTGCCCTTCACATGGAATGCGGGCTTGAGCGCGAGCAGCGCCTCGATCGAAGTATCAGCGCGTGGACCTTCGTCCACCTTGAAAATAATTTCCTGCCGCTTGGGCTTCGAGCCGTTGGGAGTGGTAAAGCTCACCGGTACGGGCACAACTTCATCATCAAACTTGCCCGCCTGAATTGCGGCCAGCGCTTTCTGGTGGCTGCGCAGCGAAAATTCATCGGCGGCTTGGCGCGTGATGCCGAAGCGCTGGGCGACACGCTCGGCGGTGAGGCCCATGTTGAGATACGCATCCGGATAGTGATCGACGAGCCAAGGGTTCGGCGAAATTTTGTGGCCGCCCATCGGAATCATGGTCATCGACTCGGTGCCCCCGGCGACGATCACCTCCGCGCCGCCGCTCATGATGCGCTCGGCGGCCATGGCAATGGCCTGCAGTCCCGATGAGCAGAAGCGATTGATGGTGAGCGCCGAAGTTTCCACGGGCAAACCCGCCCGCAGCGAGGCGATGCGGGCCACGTTCATCCCTTGCTCGGCCTCAGGCATGGCGCAGCCCAGGATGACGTCCTCGATTTCTTTGGCGTCGAGCTGCGGCACGCGATCGAGCGCGCCTTTGATGGCGACGGCCGCCAGTTCATCGGGACGCGTGGCGCGGAGCGTGCCTTTGTAGGCGCGTCCCACGGGCGTGCGAACGGAAGAAGCAATGATGACTTCACGCATAAGCGTTGCTCAGTTCTCGGTGCGAGTCGTGTGCTTTATTGGATGTTGGTTATGGTCTCCGAGCTTCAGCCGCGCGATGCGATCAGACCGTGATGTATTCCGTGGTGGCGCTGGGTGCAGGAATGGGATCGCCATGCCGGCGCATGCCCTCGAGGTGAAACTCCATGGCTTCGCGAACGAGTTCTTTCACCTCGTCCAGCGTGGAGCCCGCGACGCCGAGGCCCGGAAGATCGGGCGCATAAGCGCCCCACCCCGTGGACGACTTCTCATAGATCACGAGATATTTCATTTCAGCCCTGCCTGCTTGAGGATATTGTTCAATGTTCCGTGCGGAATGTCTACTCACGGATGACCAGCGACGGTAACCGTCCCCGGCTTCGATGGATGATGGTATTGCCTGTGACTGCCTTTGGTTCGTGCGAGCCGCCAGCCGTCGACTTCCAGTTGCCGGATTACGTCTCGAACTTTCATTCAATTACTTGCTGTCTAAGACTGCGTTCTCACTTCGTCGGCGCGTAGAAGTAATAGTCCGCGCTGTAGCTGCTCTTGCTTTCCGAGTTGACGTGGGCGGCGTCGCAGACGTCGGCGGGCGGCATTCCGCCGTGGGTGCGGACGCGCTGAATGGTGGTGACACTGTTAAGCAGGCCTTTGCCGGAGTGTCCCACGACGTTGACCAGCAGCCACGGAACGGACTCGCCATCAAGAGAGTCCACTTTGGCTGCAGCTTTGCCGGTGACTTCGCTGCCGTCTTTTAGCTTCCAGGTGGGCCCGGCGAAGTGAGTGCCGATGACTTTATCCTTGCGGTCGTGCAGCTCGGCGTCGGGAGCCTTGAGTGCCCACGCAAACTTGCCGCCAGCGGCGGGCTGGCAGGTATAGATCTGCGATCCAGTGCCGTGTGCGTAGAGGACGACCTCCTGGCCGGCGGGAACCGCGATGGTGTCGGGGACGTCAGGCGGCTCTTCTTTGTACGGAGCTTCTTTCTGGTCTTTGTCCTTGTTCTGACTTTTGCCCTGCGCATTTGCGAACTGGGTCCCTAGAATCTGGCTTAATGGAATCATGACCAGGAGGACAGCAGCAGCGTGGAGGAGACTTTGTTTGGGAACCAACATGAGGGCGATTGTAGCAGGGGGCTGGGTGGGGACCGTTGCGGGAAAGACTGGTGGATTGCTGCGGCAGAAACTCGGAGAAGTGTTCCTGCAGGAACACCTGTGGAAATTGCGGAAACTGTGAATTCTTAGCTCGCAGCTATAGCCGAGACCGGGTAAGCGCATTCGCTGCTGCTGGTTGCAGCGGGTGCCGAAATGCCGGCAGCGGAGTGGTGGGCAAAGAAAAAGCGAATTTTCTTCTGGCTGATCGGTCGGGGCGGCGAACTCGGGTGCGACTGCTGGCCAGACTTTCCTGCATGCTGGGCCAAATTTCGACCCTAACGCCGCATACCCAAATGAAGAAGAATCGCGCTCTCCACGGCGGAAACGTCGGAGGGGGACAACTCTCCCAGCCTGGAGCGCAAACGAGTCTTAGAGGCGGTTGTGAGTTGATCCGCCATTGCTTTGCGTGGCTCGCCGTTGAGCGTCACCATCGCTTGGCCGGGGTATACCTTCGCAGTTTGACTGGTGAGGGGCACGACGATCAAGCGGTTGAGAGCCGCATTCGCGCCATTATTGCTGACGATGATCGCTGGCCGGGTCTTCTGCATTTCTCCGCCCACGGACGGATCGAAAGCGATCCACCAGACCTCACCCCTCCGCGGATGCATCGGCGATAAGTCCTTCACTCCACTCTTCCGCTTCGGCTTCGTGCTGGGAGTCGCTCGCCATCTCGCGGTATCGCTCCAGCAATCCCCCCGGTCCGCTCATGCTGAGGTCATCCACTTTGTCTAAGATCGCCTTCTCGAGTTCTTCGGGAAGAATGAACCACGTCGCGTTTCCGCGAGATTGAGGATTTCCGATCCCGGGACCATCCTCAGCGCCGTTCCAGCGGATTCCGACCCTCTCGGACCCTTCCCACCCCACACGAGCTACCGACCACCCCGCGTTTCCCGTGCTGTATAGAATTTCGACGGATCGGACCGATGCTTTCGGAGCCAATACCGTGGCGGGCTCTACATATGCCATAGGAACCCCTCTATGTAGCATTCTACATCATCTTCTACATGATAGCAATACATAGGTTTGTATGCATACAAAGCACCTATAACTAGCTTTTATTTCAATGTTTATGTCTGGGGGAAGCGCGGGCGCCCGGAAATCGAAGCAGATACGCGCTCCAGCTTTGGACTCTTCCACGGCTGAACGAGAGGGCTGCCAGACTAATAGCCTCGAAAGAAGAGTTCTTCCAGTGCCATCCGCCGCACCTGCCAGAGTTCGCGGGGCTGGTTATTGAGATTCAGCCGGCACTTGCCTTCGTCGGTGAAGGTCAGGGTTACCGCAAACATCGGGTTGCCTTTGTCATCTCGTACTGAAATCGCGCGCTCGGAGAGGCTGAATATCACGGATTGACGCACATCTTTGGCTTGCAGAGTAACCGTGAAGTCGCTGGCATTCTCCGCTATCGAAAACTCGTAGGGGGAGTTGTTGGGGCGCAGAGCGTTGCGAGACTTCACGTCCTCTTCGACTTCTATTCTGAGCGTCTTGAACACTTTCGGCAGCGAGCAGGACGAACGCTCGGTGACCCAGTCGAACTTCGGAATATTCTTCTCGGCTTTGTCTTTCTCTACCTTGCTGTTCTCGGGCTTGGTGTGCTCCGCTTTGTCATTCTCCACTTTGTCGCTCACGCTTTCGCCTCCAAATTTAATTCCTCAGCGTCTTGCCCGTTTTCAGCGTGTACTGAATTCTCTCTTGCGTTTTCTTTTCGCCGCACAATGATTTGAAACCTTCGCGCTCTAAATCCAGGATGTATTGCTCGCTGACTGGCGTCCCGGGAGTGACATTGCCGCCACAGAGGACTTCGGCGATTTTGCCGCCCAGCTTTACTTCGTAGTCGGTGATGTAGTCGCCCTGGCGCATCAGGTGGACGCCCATTTTCAGCGCGGCCAGAAGATTCTCGCCGGGGGCGGGAATGTCGGTGCGGGAAACGGGCGGCTCGTATCCGGCGCGTACCAGTTCGAGGGCGCGGGCCTTGGCGTCGGAGAGCACGCGCTCGCGGTTCATGGAGATGCGGTCGCTCTCGGTGAGGAAGCCGAGGGCCCGGGCTTCGTGCGCCGATGTGGCAACTTTGGCGGTGGCGATGGTCTCGAAGGCGTGCTTCATGGCTTCGAGCATTTCGACGGAACCGGCAAGAGCTTCGTTGGAAGACTTGCCGTGCGCGGCGGCGGCGCCGTCGACGGCGCGGAGCAACATTTCTTTGCAGCCTCCGCCACCGGGAAGCAGGCCAACGCCGACTTCGACGAGCCCGGTGTAGAGCTCGGCGTGCGGCTGGCGGGCGGGGGCGTGCAGGGAAATTTCCGTGCCGCCGCCCAGGCACAGGCCAAACGGCGCGACTACCACGGGTTTCGGCGAGAATTTGATGGCCTGGGTCATGCCTTGAAACTGGCGGATGACGAGGTCGACGTCGTCCCATTCTTCTTCCTGCACGCTCATGAGGAGCAGCATCAAATTAGCGCCGACGGAAAAATTTGTGGCGTCGTTGGTGATGACGAAGGCGTCGAAGCTGTCGCCGGGGCCATTTGGTTTCAGGGTTTGACTGATAAGACTGAGGATGTCGGAGCCCAGCGTGTTCATCTTGCTGTGGAACTCGATGCAGGCTGCGCCGTCGCCGAGATCGACGACGGAGGCTCCGGAATTCTTTTTGACTACACCATTCGATTTCTTTGCGACTGTTACTGACCAGACGCCGGGGGGGACTTGAAGCAGTTGCCAGTTGCCAGTGGTCAGTTGCCAGTATTTGCGGCCTGAGGGCGTTTTCGGATCGTCGGCATACCAGGACTTTTGGCCTGCGGCCAGCAGCTTTTCTACGTTTGCGGCTACCGGTTTGTTTTCTTTTTTCATGCGGGCTACGGTGGGCTCGATGCCGGCGGCGTCCCAGAGTTCAAAGGGGCCAAGTTCCCAGTTGAAGCCGAGGCGCAGGGCGCGGTCGATTTCGACGATGGAGTCGGAGATTTCGGGGACGCGGTTGGCGCAATAAGTCCAGAGGTCGGAGAGCGCGGACCAGAGGAAGCCTCCGGCTTTGTCTCCTTTTTGTGGAGTGCCTTCGAGGCCGAGCAGCATGCGCAGGCGCGCTCCGGTGTCTTCGATATTTTTCGCCATGTCGAGGGAAGGAAATTTTGGTTTTTGGCGAGGATGGTATTCGAGAGTTTTCCAGTCGAGGGCTTGGCGTTCGTCTTCTTTGTCGTCCCCGCTTTTTACTTTTTTATAAAAGCCGCCCTTGGTCTTGTCGCCTAGCCATTTGCGGTCGAGCATTTGGGTGAAGAAGTCCGGGAGCTTGAGTTCGCTGCGTTCGTCGTGGACATTCGTTGTCATGTTGGCGACCACGTGGCCGAGGATGTCGAGGCCGACCAGGTCGATGGTGCGGAAGGTGGCTGACTTCGGCCAGCCGACGGCTTGTCCGGTGAGGGCGTCGACGTCTTCGATGGTGAGGTCCATTTCCTGCATCAGGCACATTACGTTTAGGACCGAAAATGTGCCGATGCGGTTGCCGATAAAGTTGGGCGTGTCTTTGGCGAGGACGACGCCTTTTCCGAGTTGCACGTCGCAGAAGTTCGAGACCGCGGCGATCAGCGCGGGGTCGGCTTCCGGAGTGGGGATGAGTTCCAGCAGGCGCATGTAGCGCGGGGGATTGAAGAAGTGCGTGCCGAACCAGGATTTGTGGAAGTCATCGGAGAAACCTTCGGCGATTTTTCCTACGGGCAGGCCGCTGGTGTTGGTGGTGATGATGGTGCCGGGCTTGCGGATAGATTCGACTTTGCGCAGGAGTGCGCGTTTGATTTCGAGATTTTCGACGACGGCTTCGATGATCCAGTCGACCTCGGAGAGTTTCTTGAGGTCGTCTTCGAAGTTGCCGACGGTGACCAAGCGCGCGAGGGATGCGTCCATGAAGGCGGCGGGTTTGGATTTCTTTGCGGCGTCGAGGCCGGCGGCGGCAATTTTGTTGCGATCAGAACCGCTGGGTGGGGCGTCCGCGGAAACGATATCGAGCAGGTAGCTGGGGACGCCGGCGTTGGCGAAGTGCGCGGCGATGCGGGCGCCCATGGTTCCGGCGCCCAGCACCGCGACTTTATGAATGCGCTTCATGAATGAGACCTCGGTTGCGTGCAACCTGTGAAGAATGGAATGGACTACTCTGCATTCTACCTGCGGGGAGCTTTTCGGGGCCTGCCCGCCGCAGGTGCGGCAGGGCGCGCTGGAGGCGATGCGAGGTCGGGATGCCGGGTGACGTAGTCGAGGGCGCGGCGGGCCATTTCCTTTTCGCCCTTATAGGCGAGCAGTTTGGGGGCATCTTGCAGGGGGATCCAGCGGGCGCGCGCGACTTCGATGCGCATCGCGGCAGTGACGTTGTCGATGCGGCCGGATTGGTAACGCAACAGGTAGAAGCTCACGATTTTGAAAACTTTCTGGCGGTCGCCCCAGGAACGGACGTAGACATATTTGCTGTCTCCCAGCTTAGTGACGAGCTCGGCGGAGATGCCGGTTTCCTCGCGCACCTCGCGCAGGGCGGCGGTCAGCGGCTTTTCACCGGCGTCGACCAGGCCTTTGGGCAGGCAAAGAGTGGGCTTAGCACCGCGGGCCGCGGGCTTGGCGGCGTCAGGCGTGGCGGCGCGCGGCTGCTGCGGGAGCTCGATGGCGGCCATCCACCACTGTTCGCTGCGGTTGCGGAGGACTACGCCGCCGGCCGAGATTTCGCGTGCCATTTTCTCCGCCATAGTTTGCAAATTACCAGAATTACTGGGGTTAGTCACGACCGGCGGGGCAAGCACAAACCGAGGGTAACCGGCGAGGTCCCCGCGCAACGATCCCGGTAACGTATCTCGGTAACCCCCGATGGCACCAATGTGCCCTGCAGCCCTCTGGCGGGTTGTGGCATCTTACATGTAGCTTCGAGGCACGAAACGAAGTTGCAGACGTGGGGATGCTGTGAAAAGTCTTGACCGAATCATCCGTTCCGTTCAGGCGATCGGCCGGGAACTGTCTCGCAAGACCGGAGTGCCGAGCGCGATGGAAGAGCCGCGGAGGCGCGCGCCTGCCATCGGACTGGCGCTAGGCGGAGGGTTCGCACGCGGCATCGCGCACATTGGTGTGCTCAGGGTCCTGGAAGAAGCGGGCATCCCGATTCGAGCGGTCACCGGTACCAGCGTGGGCGCGTTGATTGGCGCGGCCTATTGCAGCGGACTTTCCTGCGCGGAACTGGATGCGGTGGCACACGCGGTGCGCTTTACTACTTTTGCGCGCTGGACGATTTCGCGTTTCGGCTTTGCTTCGAATGACCGCATGGTCGCGTTCCTCGATCGCACGCTGAAAGTGAAGACGTTTGAAGAGTTGCGCATTCCGCTGGGCGTGGCCGCGACCGACTTCAATACCGGCGAAGGTGTGGTGTTCCATTCCGGCGCGATCACGGATGCGGTGCGCGCCAGCTGCGCGTATCCGGGAATGTTTTTGCCGGTGGAGATTCGCGGGCGCTACCTGATCGATGGCATGTTGTCGCATCCCGTGCCCACGCGGCCGCTGCGCGAAATGGGCGCGGACCGCGTGCTGGCGATTCATTTGAAAGGCACGTGGGCGACCGGCGGCCCTCCGCGGCATCTGTTTGACGTGATCGGGCAATCGTTCGCCATCGCGCAGGATGCAATGTCTTCGTTGTGGCGGGGCGCGGCCGATCTGGTGGTAGAGCCGGATGTGGCAGGCTTCGCTTACGACGACTTCAAACGCGCCGACGATCTGATCCGCGCTGGAGAAGTGGCCATGCGCAACGCACTACCCGAAGTGCGCAAGTGGCTGGAGACACCGGCGGGTGAGCCCTCAGATGCAAGGCCGCGCGCGGTGGCGGCCAAGCCGGCGCCAATGCCTGCGGACTAAAGCACCAGTTGGCGCTTGCTGGTAGTAAGTTGCCGGTCGGACAGGGAAAGATATTCAGCAATCATATTGAAGGGGGCCGAATCTGGCCCCCTTTTTATTTCCCAATTTTGCGTGCGGAACGAGCCTTCTTGTCAGCCTGCCACTGCTGCGAGATCGGCTTGCAGCTGCGCCAGGTTGAAGCCGGGAGCAAAGTTCGGATTTTTTGCTTCCGGCGGCAGGATGGCGTAGGCCTCGTCGACGCATTCATCCCACCACGCCCACGTGGCCTGCTGCGTGTTTCCCCACGTCAGCACGGTTACGCCGTTCTGGTCGTAGGCCACGGCAAAAACGGCGTGGCCGTCATTGGTCAGCGTGCCGGGAGTCCAGGGCTGGTGGGCGTCGAACTCCTGCTGGCAGTTGGCCTGTACCTGAAAGCCGAGATAGACCCCGCCAAACAGACGGATAGCCTGCTGGACGTTGGTGTGATTCTTGGGAGTGACGGCCACGTAGGTAATGATCTCGTCGCCGTCGACGGGATTCTGGCGCCAGTAGTTCAGCACATCGAGTTCGTTCAGGCCGCTGTCCACGCCGCCTGTCAGTTTCATATACAGCTTGACCGCGGCCGGCTTCGGCAGAATTTTCTGCTTGCCGACCAGGCCGTCGTAAGTGGTGAGGGCGTGGGCCAGAGCCGCGATGGTGCAATCCCCCAGAGTGTCGTTGCCGTCCATGGGGAACAGCTTGGTCGGGTCGTTGGTCTTCAGTTTCTGGTAGACGCTGGTCAACACGTTGTAGGTGGCGGGTGGTGGCGCCAGCGCAGCGGTTACATAGTTTTGGAAGCGCAAAGTGCGATAGTCGATCTTGGGTGGGTGCTTTCCGAAACGGTAGTTCGGCATGGGATCTGCTCCTCTCTTGTCTTTTATCCTGTACGGGACGAACCGGTGGATGAACCTCGTAGGATGGTGCTGGAGAGGAGTTTCTCGTTTCAGCGAGGATGAAATAATTTTCCCGGCTGGCAAGCCGGAACGTCTCAGGCGGCAGCCTTCTCGGCTTCTTCCTTAATTCGTTGCCAGGCTTTCTCCACGTGCCTCGCCTGCGTATTCGTTTGCCCCACGCAGAGGCGCAGCGTAAGTTTTCCCCTCAGCTTGGTGTGGGTAAGGAAAAGCTCGCCGCTGCGGTTGAGGCGGTCGAGGATGGTCTGATTGATAGCGTCTCCGCCTTTGTGGCGGAAGCAAACCAGATTCAGCGGCGTCGGCGCGGCGAGTTCAAAATTCTTGTCGTTGCGAACCCAGCCGGAAAATTGCTGCGCGAGCTCGACGTGGCGGCGGATGTGGTGCTGCAGGCCTTCCACGCCGTAGTGGCGGATAACGAACCATAACTTGAGTGAACGGAAGCGGCGGCCGAGCTGGATGTGCCAGTCGCGGTAGTCGATGACCGCGCCCGATTCCGTAGCCTGGTTGCGCAGGTATTCGGGCAGGATACTGAGGGTCTGGATGAGCGCCTTGCGGTCGGCGACCCAGAAGCAATTGCAATCGAAGTTGGTGAACATCCACTTATGCGGATTGAAATTGTAGCTGTCGGCAAATTCGAGTCCGTTTTGCAGATGGCGAAATTCGGGGCAGAGCGCGGCCGTCCCCGACATGGCCGCGTCCACGTGCAGCCAGAGATTGTGCTCGCGGCAGATTTCGCCGATGGCGGGGATCGGATCCATCGCGTTTGAGGAAGTTGTGCCCACGGTCGCGCAGACCATGCTCGGCACCAGTCCAGCGAGTTTGTCGACTTCGATCTGGCGAGCCAGAGCTTCGGGACGCATCGCGAAATTCTCGTCGACCTCGATCAGGCGAAGATTCTCAACGCCGAGGCCGGCGATCATCGCCGCCTTCTCGAGAGAAGAGTGCGTCTGCGTCGAGGCGTAGGCGACAATGCGGCCGTCGCATCCTTTTTTGTTGCTGGTGTAGTTGGTGGCACGCTCGCGGGCCGCGAGAAGCGCGCACAGCGCGGCGCTCGAGGCTGTGTCTTGAATCACTCCGCCGCCAGTGCTCGAGAAAAGAAATTTTTCCGGCAGTCCCAGCATGGAGACCAGCCAATCGAGAACGTGGGTTTCGAGTTCGGTGCAAGCCGGGCTGGTCGACCACAGCATCCCCTGCACTCCCAGGCCGGAAGAAAGCAGATCGCCGAGAATTCCCGGGCCGGAAGCATTGCAGGGAAAGTAGGCAAAGAAATTTGGCGACTGCCAGTGCGTGACTCCGGGAAGAATCAGATTCTCAACGTCTTTCAGTAGCGCATCGAAAGGCTCGCCGTGCGCGGGAGCATTTTCGGGCAGCGACGCGCGAATCTGTCCCGGCTTCACCTGCGAGAGCACAGGGAACGATTCAATACGGGAGTGGTAGTCGGCGATCCAGTCGACCACGGCGTGGCCGTGGCGGCGGAATTCGTCGGGCGTCATGTGGAAAGATTTTTCTGAGCTTGCGTGTTCTGGGGGCACGTTTTTCGACCTCGGGGTACGACCAGCGATCGTATCAAAAGCGGGAGATGATTGGCTTCGAGGAGATCATTGACCGCTAAGATCGCGAAGGTTCACGAGAGAAATCGGATTCAAACCAGGTGGCCAAAGTAGAGTCGAGTTTTGTATTCGCAGATCACTCGATCATCTAGGGCGTGCGCGTCGAATACCCGCCGTAGTTCGCGCAGCATGGGCGCATGTTTGGGGTTCTCTGACCCGGGTACATACGACGACGAGAGCAAACGGCCTTCGAGCCCCGGGTAGTCGAATTCCTGCCGCATGGGGAATGCTCGCTCTTGAAACGGCGCGGGATCAAAAAATTCGTTGACCACTTCCGTGGTGCGTTCATGGCGCACGTCCTGATAATCGGTGCCGAAGGTAAGCAGCAAGTTTTCGTAGGCGCGGAGAAACGGCGTGCAGTCGGTGAGGCGTTCGTTCCACATTAATACCAGCCAGCCGCCGGGCTTGAGGATGCGCACGAATTCCCGACGCGACCGCGCGCGATCGAACCAGTGTGCGGCTTGCGCCGCGGTAACAAAATCCACGCTTTGATCCGCGAGCCCAGTCGCCTCCGCTGTTCCTGCAATGCTGGTGAATTTGGGAAACTCGGCCAGCAGCCGCTCCCCCGCCTCGCGCATTTCAGCATTCGGTTCAACGCCGAAAACCGGGTTGCCGTTTTCCAGCAGCAGGCGCGTCCAAATGCCGGTGCCGCTGGCAATATCGGCGATGATGTGACCGCTCGGCAGACCGCATTCTGTTTTCAGCGCCTTTAACACCTCGGGCGGATAGCCCGGCCGGTAGCGGATATAGTTCTCCACGCGGCCGGAAAAGCGGCTGGTTGCGTTGGAAGCAGGCATAGAGTTCAACTCAAACACAATCGAAGCTGATTCAGCTTGCCAGAAATCTATTCTAACGGCACGATAGAAGTGTTATGCGAGTCGTCATCAAAGTCGGCACCAGCCTTATCGCTCCGGGCGGCCAGATTGACGCCAACCTGCTGCGCGGGCTGGTCGATCAATTCGATCTTGGCAAGAACGAATATTTGATCGTTACGTCCGGCGCGATCGCGGCGGGCATTGCGAGCCTTGGGCTGACGAAGCGGCCGAACGGCGTTCCGGCGATGCAAGCCTGCGCCGCTGTCGGTCAGAGCCGGCTGATGCATACCTACGAGCGCCTGTTTTTTGGCAAGAAGGTGGTCGCGCAGTTGCTGCTTTCGAGCGATGACTTCACCTCGCCCGTCCGCTATCGCAACCTGCAGAACGCGCTGGCGGAACTGCTCTCGCTGGGCGTGGTGCCCGTCGTGAACGAGAACGACAGCGTCTCAGTGCGCGAACTGGTCGGAGCGTTCGGCGACAACGACGAGTTGAGCGCCCTGCTCGCGACTGCCGTCAATGCGGACTGGCTGCTCTTGCTCACCGATGTTGATGGTTTCCTCGTTCCCAATGGAAGCAAGAAGCCGCGGTTGGTGCGCGTAGTGCGCAAGCTGACCGCCGATCTGGAAGCGCAGTGCAATGGCAAGAGCAAGCTGGGCCGCGGCGGAATGATCTCGAAGCTGAAGGCCGCGAAACTCGCCAGCGAAGCGGGGGTGCATGTGGCCATTGTGAATGGACGGAATCCCGCGGGAATCACGTTGGGCATGGAGCGAAAGATCGGAACCTACTTTCCTCCGAAGACGCCGCCGCGTCATGTTCCGCGTCATGTTCCGTCTCATCGGGAGAAACGTTGATGCCTGCGAGCCTCGCCAGCGCATCTTCCACGCAGGAGAAACTGATCCGCGCCCGTGCGGCGGCAGCCAAACTCGCGCTGCTTTCTTCGGAGCAGAAGAACGCGATGCTGCGGGCGATGGCGGATGCGGTTGAAGCCAACGCAAAAAGTATTCTCTCGGCGAACCGGAAAGATATAGAAAGCTGCGGCCTCGAAGGCGCCATGCTCGACCGTCTACTGCTGACCGCGGAGCGAATCGAGGAGATGGCGCGCGGAGTGCGCGAAGTTGCAGCCCTGCCCGATCCGGTTGGCGAAACGCTGGCAGAGTGGACGCGACCGAACGGCCTGCGCATTCGCAAGTTGCGCGTGCCGCTAGGAGTCGTGGGAATTATTTACGAGTCGCGGCCCAACGTTACGGTCGATGCGGCGGTGCTGGCGCTGAAGACCGGCAACGCAGTTGTTCTGCGCGGCGGGAAAGAAGCGGCGCGCACCAATCATCGGCTCGTGGAAATTCTCGCTGCTGTGCCTGGCGTTCCGGACGGGGCCATCGAACTTCTCGATGCCAGCACCCGGCAATCGGTGCAGGAGCTGATCAAGGCTCGCGGACTCGTCGATGTGATCATCCCCCGCGGCGGCGCCGGGCTCATCACATATGTCGCGGAGAATTCGGTTGTGCCGGTAATCGAAACCGGAGCAGGGAACTGTCACATCTTTGTCGACGAGTCGGCCGATTTCGACATGGCGGATGGCATTGTGATCAACGCCAAGACGCAGCGACCTTCAGTGTGCAACGCGGCGGAGAAGTTGCTGATGCACGAACGCATCGCGGCTGCGTATATTCCGCGAATCGTGAAGAAGCTGATCAATGCCGGGGTGGAAGTTCGCGGCGATGGCAAGTCCCGGGCCTTGGCGGCCGGATTAAACGTTGGCCCCGCAGCCGAGCAGGACTGGTACGAAGAGTATCTGCGTCTGTGCATGGCGATCCACGTCGTCGCCGGTGTGGACGAAGCGATCGCCCACATCAATCGTTATTCCACCAAACATTCCGACGCGATCGTGACGCGCGACGAGGCCAACGCCCGCAAGTTTTTGCGCGGCGTCGATTCGGCGGTTGTCTATTGGAATGCGTCGACGCGCTTCACCGACGGCGGAGAATTCGGTTTCGGTGCCGAGATGGGTGTCAGCACCCAGAAACTACACTGCCGCGGCCCATTCGCTCTGGTGGAATTGACTTCTTCGAAATACGAAATTATCGGAACGGGGCAGGTGCGCTAGCAGGTTCTTTTTCAGCGCCAAACCCGTGTGCGCATCACGTCAAAGTGATGATCGTAGGTCCAAACTTCTAAACCCAGACGCGTGGCCAATGCCGCGACGGTTGCGTCAACCAAGCTAACGCGCTGATCGCCTAACGTCTGCACCGTGGCGAATGCCCGGTTGTAGTCCGCCGGGGTGGGATTCACGAAGGTGGCGTTTGTTATTTCCGTGAGCCAACCGGAAGCTGCATTCTTGCCAAGGCGATAAAGGAGCAACGAATAAGCCTCTAGCAGGATCGGGTAGGCGACCAGTACCTGTCGCCCAGCGCGCGCCAGTTCCCTCAATTCTCGCAGAGCGCGCCGGTGGTGGTCGTCGCCCTCGTCATTAGCCGCGTATAAGGGGCCCGTGTCCGCCAGCACGGCGCGAGTCATTTCCTGATCCCAGCCAGATAGGCATCGTGGTTTTCACTCACGTCACTGCGCCCGCTGTTCCCTTTGGGGGTGATTTTCAGAGGCTTGCGCACTTGCAGAAATCCTCTTTCGCTCAGGTATTCCCGCAGAGCGGCTTGCACCACGGTGGTGAGAGCGGGCGGAGCCTCTTGAGCTTGCAGATAGTTGTCCACGGCCTCGGCGAGGTCGTCGGGTAACGTCATCGTGGCGCGCCTCATGCATGTAATATAGCATCGATTGGTGAATATGGTGAAAGTAATTAAGTTGGTGAATACGGTGATGATGGCGAAGCGAACCTCCGCCGACCGCATTGACTGTGCCGGGTCTGGCGGCTAAGGCGCTATCACGCCTCGCAAAACGGAAGCCACGGTCTCTGTGCTACCTTACTAACTTTCGACGGGAGCCTCATGAGATTCCTTTCTGCAGCGCTGATTTCATCCGCGGTCATGCTTTCTGGTTTGTCGTTCAGCGTCGACTCAAACCCGTCTGAATCGGCAGGAACGCCGTCGGCAGCCAAGCCGGCTATTTTCGGCTTTCGCGACCCCGCCGCGGAAATCGCCACCGAAGCGCGCTTCCTCGCCGTGCCTGATCCTAAACTCGCCGAACAGGATCTGCGTGTGCTGACGCGGGTTCCACACATGGCCGGAACTCTTGCCGACAAAGCCACGGCCGACTACGTCGCGTCGAAATTCCGCGAGGCCGGGCTCGAAACCGAAATCGTGGAATACAAGGTCTGGATCAACTACCCGCTGGAAATCAGCGTGGATATGACCGCGCCGGCGGGAGTGGAAATGCACGGCCCCACGCGCGAACACGTGGAGGGAGACACTTACCCGGACGATCCGAACGTGGTGATGCCGTTCAACGGAATGTCGCCGTCCGGCGACGTCGAAGCGGAGGTGGTCTATGCCAACTACGGAACGCCCGAAGATTTCGAGAAACTCGACAA
This sequence comes from uncultured Acidobacteriaceae bacterium, assembly GCA_963719575.1. Lineage (GTDB taxonomy): Bacteria > Acidobacteriota > Terriglobia > Terriglobales > Acidobacteriaceae > Sulfotelmatobacter. The sequence goes on along the minus strand of CAVRCN010000005.1, from coordinate 181,495 downwards.
GCTCAAAATCAGCGTGCGCGACAAGATTGTGCTGGTGCGCTACGGCCAGAATTTTCGGGGAGTGAAAGTGTTTCTCGCGCAGGAGCGTGCAGCGGCGGGCGTAATCATTTATTCCGATCCCGCTGACGACGGCTGGCGCCATGGCGACAAATATCCCCGCGGTCCGTGGAGGCCTGACACGGGCGTGCAGCGCGGTTCTGTGGGCTACATGTTCGAGTTTCCCGGAGACCCCACCACGCCGGGAATTGCGTCGGTCCCGTCGCTGCCCGAGTCGCAGCGCATTTCTCCAGAAAAATCGGCGCAGATGCCGAAGATTCCATGTACTCCGCTTTCGTATCACGATGCCTGGCCCATTCTCGAGCATTTGGGCGGCCCGGATTCGCCGCGCGATTGGCAAGGCGCGCTGCCGTTTACTTATCACGTAGGCCCGGGCCCGGCGAAAGTGAAGATGCATCTTAAGCAGGACTATAAATTTCGCACGCTCTGGGATGTGATTGGCCGGGCCGGAGGAAGCGAACTGCCCGGCCAGTGGGTGGTTGCGGGCAATCATCGCGATGCCTGGGTCTTCGGCGCGGTCGACCCGAGCAGCGGCACCGCGGCCATGTTGGAAGCAGTGCGCGGCGTGGGCGAGTTGCTCAAGTCGGGATGGAAGCCGAAGCGCACGCTGCTTTTTGCCAGCTGGGATGGCGAAGAAGAAGGCCTGATGGGCTCCACGGAATGGGCGGAGCAGCACGAATCGGAGTTAGAAAATGCGCCCGCATATTTCAACATGGATGTAGCCGTCTCCGGATCGAAATTTGGCGCGTCCGCCGTGCCCAGCCTGAAGGAGTTCCTGCGCGACGTGACCAAAGCTGTGCCCAGCCCTAAAGGCGGCACCGTCTACGAGGCCTGGCAGAAGCTGGACCAGCCGGGCGCGCCTTCCACGCAATCTCCCACCGAAGCCATCGGCGACGCCCACCGCACTCCGGCGGCGCAGACCAAGGCCGACGTTCTGGTGGGAGATTTGGGCAGCGGTTCCGACTACACGGCGTTTCTGCAACATTTAGGAGTGCCCTCGACGGATGTCAGTTCGAGCGGCTCCTACGGCGTGTATCACTCGGCGTTCGACGACTTCGCGTGGTTCAAAAAGTTTGCCGATCCGGATTTCGTCTACGAGCAGGAAATGGCACGGGTCTTCGGTCTCGAGGCTTTGCGCATGGCTCAGGTAGACGTCCTGCCCTATAACTACGACGAATACGGAAAGGAGATTGAAGCCTACGTCGATTCCGCGCGCAAGCGAGCGGACAGCAAGTTTGGCGAGCGCGCGCTCGACTTCAACGCGGTGACTGCGGCTGCGAAACACTTTCAGGAAGCGGGCGCGAGGATCGAGTCCCGGCAAAAGACTCCGCCGCGAGATTCCGCGAAAACGAACCAACTCAACACAGCGCTTCTGAATGCCGAGCACGCTTTGCTGGTGCCCGAGGGATTGCCGCACCGCCCGTGGTTCCGGCATGCCATCTACGCCCCGGGAGAATATACCGGCTACGCGGCCGTAGTAATTCCGGGGGTGAATGAAGCTCTGGATCGTGGCGATGCCGAGCGGGCACGGCAGCAACTGGCGGTGCTGGCGGCAGCGTTGGAGCGCGGTGCTAGGGTTCTGGAGGGATATCGGTGAGAGCCTAGATGTGATTGACTAGTCAGATGACTAGTTATACAATAACTTAGCTAGAGAGGTGACAAGTGGGGTCCTGGCAGCTGCAAGACGCAAAGGCGCGATTCAGTGAGTTCCTGAACGCAGCGCTCAAGAAGGGACCGCAGATCGTAACGCGCCGCGGGGTGGAGACGGCGGTTCTGGTGCCGATCGAGGAGTGGCGCCGGATGCAACAATCCAGCCGTCCCAATATTAAGGAATTGCTTCTCGGTCCGGGACCACGCTTTGACATGATTATTCCCCCGCGCAGAAAGTGGAAGCGTCGCCCGCCGATCGATTTCAGTCATCCGGATTTCAAGTGATTCGGTATCTGCTCGACACCAACGTCATCTCCGAAGTGCGCAAGACCAGGCCTCATGGCGCGGTCGTGGCTTGGATGGCAGCGTTGCGCCCCGAGCAGATTTTTCTTTCGGCTGTGACCATGGGAGAATTGCAGGACGGAGTGGAACTAACCCGCAGACAAGACGCCGTGAAGGCTTCTGAAATTGAAGCCTGGTTGAGTACCCTGGAGATGTCGTTCGCCTGTCTGCCGATGGATACGGCTTGCTTTCGGGAATGGTCGCGGCTGATGGCGGGAAGGCCCGACTCCATGCGGGAGGATGCGATGATCGCCGCGACGGCTCGCGTTCTCGGACTTACAGTTGCGACGCGAGACGAGAAGGATTTTAAACACCTCGCAGTAGATATCGTCAATCCGTTCAAATCCAAGTGACCTCATGACTTCCGCTCACGCTCTCGGAACATTCCTGCGCACGCTGCCGGCTTCGGCGGCGGCCACGTTTCTTGCGCTGTTTCCCATCGTCGATCCCTTCGGAGGCATTCCGATTTTCTTCAGCATGACGTCCACCTGGACTCCTGAAGATCGCCGGCGGACCGCGGTGAAGACGGGTCTTTGGGTTTTCGTCATTCTGGTTACGTTTCTGTTCTTTGGGCGATTTGTTCTGTTCTTCTTCGGCATCTCGCTGCCGGTGCTCAAAATCGCGGGCGGCCTCATCGTGGCCAACACCGCGTGGGGCATGGTGACCTCGCACGCGCGCATCACGCCCGCCGAAAGCCACGAGGCCGAGGATAAAGAAGATATTTCCCTCACGCCGCTGGCCATGCCGCTGATGTCCGGCCCGGGGGCGATTGGCGTGGTCATGGCGCTGGCCGCGCACGTAGACAGCGCCGCCTCTTACTTCGGCATGGTGATCGGCATCGCCGCCGTCGCGCTTTCCGTGCTTTTATTTTTCTGGTTAGGTGGCCCGCTGGTACGGCGCCTCGGTCCCAGCGCCGTCGGCGCCATCAACAAGATATTCGGCTTTCTGATTCTCGCCATCGCCGTCCAGTTGGTGTGGGATGGCGTAGCCGACTTCCGAAACTGATTGTCTGGCGCGGACCTGCCCTGAGCGAAGTCGAGGGGACTCTTGCCCGCGACTAGGTCCATCGAGCCCGAATCTTCAGGGAACCAGAGTCCCACACCCTTCGTACCACAAGAGGCGCCCTTGCGCGCCGGAGGTGGTCTGTGCCCGGAATATCTTCCATTCGTTTGACCGGCATTCGTTTGACTGCGCTCTACACAACCGTTGCCGTGTGTTTTCTGCTGGCGCCCTTCGCTTCCGCTTCCGACTGGAACTACGAGGAGACCCACACCGACGCGCGTGACTTTGCCGCGGGAGGCATGGTGCACGTTCAACTGAACGTTGGCGACCTGCACATTCGCCGCGGCGATTCCAGCAAGATTCATCTGACTTACACGATCAAGTCGCGGCGCGAGAGCCAGGTGAAAGACGCGCACGTCGACTTCGACGTTCGCGGCAATGATGCCAGCCTCGAGTTTCACGTTCCCACAGGATCCAACACGCAGATCGACGTTGAGCTGGAAGTCCCGCAGAACACGAACCTCGACGTGCATGAGAAGGTCGGCGACCTCACGGTGGAGAATGTTGAGGGCGACAAAGACCTAAGCCTCGGCGTTGGCGACATTCGGATTGCCAACGAGCACAGTGGTTACCGTCTGGTGAACGCCAGCGCTGGCATTGGCGACGTGAACGGCGACGGCTATGGCGAGACCAGCGGGTGGCTGGGCAAGACGCTGAAGTATCGCGGCGACGGGAAATACGAACTCCGGGCGCACGTCGGAGTCGGCGATATTAACTTGGAAGGGAAGTAGCGTTCCAAACAAAAATTCAACTTTCCCGCTTTTCGCAAAAAACGCGAAAGATTGGCCAACCTCCGTCTCTTCAGTTGCCGGCGTGCGGCGGCCTTCTCACTCGCGGAGGCCTGGCGTGGTGATCCAGAATTATCCAGTGAACGGAGGTGTGGAATATTGGCGGTCCGTTCCACTGCGCGGCCGGGAAGTGAAACTGCACGTTGAAGAAAACTTCCTGCTGAAATCCTGAAGGATCAAAGGACGTGCTCTTCACGATGTCGACGGCGGAGCGGCTTAACTCCGGGTCCGTGGTCTGCAGTGCTTCGGCGTCGAGCACGGTGCCGTCTCGAGCGTCGAGAGTGGCGTGAACGATCACCGGCTGGAAGAAACGCGACGTGGGCGCGTTGGTAGGATCCACCCGCAGGGGCATGCGGCGCGGGCCGGCCAGCGAGAACGATTCGCCGGCATCCACCATTTCCGGCGTCGGCTGAAAAAGGCTGGCATCGATGTTGGGTGCGTCTTCGATGCTTTCCACGCGCACCTGCGCCGTGAGACGGCCTTCTTCGAAAATCGAAATCTGGCGCGGGAGAGTGTGGCCGTGGAATTCCGCGGCGCCCGTGTAATCGTAGACCGCGTAAATTCCCGGCGCTTCGGACCACATCTGCAACAGGCCGGTGGTGGGATCGATGCAGTCTTCTCTCTCTACCCAGGAGCGCGGCGCGGGATTCGGAGGCAGCGAATAGCTGAGCAGCATGCACACTACCGGCTTGCCGTCGCGCTCGAGATCGGCGGTGCGAAATACGAACGAACCCGAATCGTGCACGATGGGGCGGAGCAGAACGGTGCGCACCAACTGCACGCGGAGGGGAACCGGGTCGGAAGGATTGGTGCCGTAGATGTGGCCTTCGGCGCCGATGCGAACCACGTGCGAATCCCGCAGTTGCTCGGTCCAGCGCCAGTGGGAGTGACCGTCGTATAACTCCTCCATCGTGCCAGTGCCTTCGCTCTGCGACGCGCCGCTGGATTCGAAAGAGACTTTCAGCGAGTAAGGAGTGGAGATGCTGTGCAGATCGTAATTCTTCCGAGCACGATCGAGAAGGCTGATGGCGGCGGAGCGATCGGCCGACTTCGAGAGCGTGTGCGGCTGGCGGGTGACCATCTCGTGCGCATCGGGCGGCGGAGGATTGGTCTGCGCGAACACAGCAGGAAGACAAACCAGGGAAGAAGCAAACATCCCAAAGAGCCGGGTGGTGTTCCGCATAAGGGCTCCTGAAAGCGACTGAATTCGGGGCCGGCACCGCGAACACATTTTATTCAACGGTCGACAGCTGGGCAACTGCAATCGGCCGGCGCGGGTAGCCTGTGAAAATGTCCCGAGAAATAGTTTGGACGGCCGATCAGAGCCGCAGGGGAGCGAGTTTCGTTCTGGTAAAAAGCGCGTCTGAAGGGTACCCCCCTCCCCCTCCCCCCAAATCTTTGGATTCAGTGAGTTAGCGAGAAATTCCCGGCAAAATCCGGATTTCAAAGAACTTAGAGGTCAAAATATAGACAACAAAGGACTTATGGCCCTTGTCGCGGTAGCTGCGTGTACCGCTTCCGCTTTCAACATGTTCTGCTTTCTTTCGTGTGGACGCAAGGTTAAACGTCACACGATTGAAGATATGTCTGTGGATTTCTAAGGGCTTCGCTCTTCCCCGAAGTCAAATTCCGGAGCGATTTGGATGGAACCGATCCCTACATTCATGATGGGACAGTGCGGGGCGTATTTCGAGAATTGTGCACCGTGTTTGCGAGAGTCCGGCGTCCGCCGACGGTTTTGCAGAGGGACCAGGTTTACTGGGTGTTGCGGGCGGACTTCGAGAATATTTTGCGCGGCGCAGGAGTGGGTAATCCGTTTAACGCGAGGGTTTTTAAAGACCTTTGCATTGCGGCGAGTACCGCGGCGGATGAGTTAGTGGTTGCGTAGTTCCTGGCTGATATTCGCTGGTTGATCGAGGCTCCCATCCTTTCGCAAAGAGCGAAAGGATGGGGAACCCGGGTTCAGGTTTTAGAAGGTGAGGTGTACGCCGAATTCACCCCAGATCGATCGCGGAATGAACGTAGCATTGGGAGCAAAGAATCCGGTGGGGTGACCCAAGGTTGAACTGGCAATGCTGTCGCCGTAGTTGTTGCCGTAGTTGGCTCGGTTGGTGAGGTTGAACGCCTGCGCCACTAATTGCAAGGTCACCCGTTCGCCGATTTTGAAGTTCTTGGCGAACTTGGCATCCAGTTCGAAAAACGCCTGTCCACGAAGCGGGTCATACTTGGCGAAGGTGCATTGCGCCATGTAGTAGCACGTCGCTACGTTGCCCTGCGCAGCCGCGGTTGCATCGGCCTGAATGTTGGGATCCTGGTTCGCCACGGGGTAGGTAGCGTCCTGGGCGACCGCAGCCGCGACGTACGTATTGATGTAGTTTGTTCCGTAGAGATAGTTCTTCTGGTCGCTGATCGGCACCACGACGGCGGCGGCGGTTCCGCCTCCGGCGTTGATGGTGTTGTAGGAATTGGTCAGATTATAGGGACGAGCCGTGCCGAACTGAAGGATCGGCGCGAACTGAAATCCTTTGGGCAAATCGACCACCCCAGCCAGGGTGATGTGGTGGCGCTCATCATTGGCCGAGGGTCCCCACTCCGAGGAGGCGAAGGGGAAATAGCCGTCGCGGGCGTAGTTGCGGAACGCGGTTGTCGGGCCGCCACCACCGTCGTAACCATAGGCCCACGACAATGTGTAGTTGGCGGTTAGCGAGAAATGATGGCTCATGCGCTGGCGGAAGCTCAGGTTCATGCCATCATATCGGCTCCGGTTAATGGACTCGTCACTGCGCAAACTGGCCAGCACCGGCTGTCCAGCGGCGGTGAACGCAGCAGTCAAAGGACGCGTCAAGATGACGTTTCCGCTGTTCATGTTGCATCCCACAGGAAAGTCGGGACTGGTGCAGGGTGTTCCGCTTGTATCGGTGCCAGTTACGACTTTTTGGTCGATATTGATCGTTTTGTCCTCATGGAGATTGAGAACGTGGGTAAATTCCGCCTCGAACACCGCGTTGTTGTTAAGCGCCCAGGAATATCCGACGTTGAATTCTTCGGATACCGGGTTCCGGAAGTTCGGGTCCATGAGCCGGCCGACGCTTCCATCCGCAGCGGTCGTTGATGGGCCTGGCAAACATGCCTCCTGGGTTGCAATGTTTGCTTGCGAGTAGGAGAACGACCCAAGGGCCCCGCCGCACGGCAGCGTATCGGTTGGGGCGGACAAGCTCAACACGGTCTGGAAGATGGTCGGGTTTGCGAGTTGCTCCATGAACAACGGGACGTTCTGGAAGGTATTGCCAAAGTACAGGCCGAAGCCGCCGCGCAACACGTGCTTGCCTGCTCCTGTCAGATCGTAAGCAAATCCGACGCGCGGGCTGAAGTCCATGGTGTCGTCGTGGGGCAAGTGCCTGGTGTTGTAAGCCGCAATTGGGTTGGTGGATGCGATGGCGAGCAGCGACTGATAGGAGCGACTCTTGGGAATGTCGGACTCGCCGAACCAATTGAAGTCGCGGTCCCAGCGCAGGCCTAGATTCACAGTCAGGCGACTGTTGACCTTCCAGTCGTCCTGGCCGTAAAAGCCAAGCTGCTTGGTGGGGACAAGGAAATACGGATTACCGTTCGAGAACGACATGCTACCGATCAGGCCCGGGGTTGCAAAGCCCTGGGGATAGGTAGCTGTGTCGCCCAGAATGGTGCTCGGATCGACAAGGAAGTCAGCTTCCAGGGTGGAGTTGAATTCGAAGAATCCGCCTTCGACGGGATTATAGATGTAGTCGACTCCTCCCTTGAAGGTGTGCTTGCCATACGTCTTTGAAATGTCATCCTTGAACTGAAACTTGCGCTGGAACGATTGCTGCGGAACGTTGCCATTTGTTCCAAACGACGCATCAGGGAAAGTGACGAGCGGCGCACTGATCTTGCTGGCGATCAGATTGTTCCAATACTGGAATCCAAAGGTGAACTGGTTGACGAGCGAGGGCGAAAACTGGGAGTTCAGTGTGAAGTTGGCGAGTTGAAGGTGGTTGGTGGTGAAGTTGCCTTCTGTCAAGTCACCGGTATCACCCGATTGATCGTTCAAGCTGTCATTGGCCTGCGAGCTATAGCTGATGTAGGCGGTGTTCCGGTTGTTGATCGTGTAGTCCATGCGGCCGTTATAGCGCCATTCGTGGAAGGGGCGCGGGATCGTCGTAGCCGGCTCAGCGGCGAGGCCGTTGTTCTGGGCCAGTACAAGCTCATTGTAGGCGGTGGTCGCCTCAGCTAGTGACTGGCTCTCGCGTTGGCGCTCAATGGCAAAGAAGGCGAAGAGCTTGTCCCTTTTTAGCGGACCACCCACCGAACCGCCGAAGAACTGACGGCTATAGTCTGGACTCTGGGGTGTGGATGTTCCGTCCCCATTGGCGACCTTTTGCGCCGTCTGCAATGCTGCGTCGCGGAAGTATCCGAAAACCGAGCCGTGGTAAACATTTGTGCCCGACTTTGTAATCATGTTGATGGCCGCGCCCTGCGAACGTCCGTTTTCAGCGGAGAAGCGCTGCGTGCTGATCTGGAATTCCTGCACGGCTTCGAGCGGCATCTGCATGACCGCACCGCCAACGGTGTTGTCTTTGTTGTCCACGCCGTTGATCGTCGTATTAATGTTGCGGCCATCGGAGCCGTTCACGGAGAGGATGGCATAGCGGTTTTTGGTTGGGTCGTACGAATCGGCGGCTCTCACGCCTGGAGCGAGGTAGGCGAGGTTCGCAGCATCGCGGCCGGCAAGCGGAAGGTCTTCGACCTCCCTCGGAGTGATGTCCTGGCTGACGCTGGTCTTGGCGAGATCAACAATTGGAGCCTCGCCGGAGACTTCCACCACAGTGGTGGCCGCGCCTGGGATGAGAGTGACATTGACGGTTGCGGACTGTCCCACCAGCAGTTCGGTATTTTCAACGACCGAGGCGAAACCTTCTTTCGTAACTTTAACCTGATAAGCTCCGGCCGGCACAAAGTCGAACCGGAAAGCCCCGGTGCCGCTGGTGCTTGCAGTTCGGGTAACGCCAGTGGCCTTGAAGGTGGCCACGACTTGCGCTCCCGCCACCACAGCTTGAGATTTGTCGCTTACCGTTCCCTGAAGGGTTCCGGTTGCAGTGGCTTGGCCTAGCAGGTGCCCGGCACTGACAGCCACAAACAATGCTGCCAAAAACACGTAGGTACACTTCGGGTTCCAGATCATTTTCGCTTCACCTCCCGGTGATTTTCAGCCGTCAGCTGTTTTCGTTCCGCACGCCCCAACAGCGAAGCGAGACGAGTTTTGTCTACATCCGCTAACTAAACTTGAAGTCAGCCCCGGTCGACCAGACTAAACATAACTATGGGAGACAGCGGGTGACACACAATACGCAATTGTCAAGCCAAAACGCAAGATGAATTAATTGATTGAAAGGAATCGAATTAGAGCGTTGCGATGGAGGAGAGGTACGGAATATGGGATATTCTGATCGCTGTTCGATTCCATATTTCGGAGAGTGATCGAGTAAGGGTGGGTCCGCAAGGGGCACCCGGCGGACTTCTCAGGAGCGGCGATTTGCTGCTGCCCACTCGGGAATAGGCTCGAACCACTGATTTCCAGACGGGCTGAGAACCGCCACCAGACGGTAGCCCTCGTCGGTTGAGTTATCGAACAGGATGGTGTGGTCCGCTCGTTGGATGGCGGTTGGGAGATTCTTGAAACTTCTTGTATAGCGCCGCCGGACATCCACTTCTGGAACGTGGTGGCCGCCCGCGAGCACGCGATCGCGGATTCGGGCGAGGTTGATCTCGACATTTTCCGTTCCGATGTAGACCAGAACAATCTCGAAGCCGCGTGCCCGCGCATCGAGCATCATTCGTAAATAGCCCTGACCGGAAAGCGTGGTTTCGACCGCGAAGCTATCGCGCTTATGAATGTGTTCGTGGGCAGCGATGAGAACGTGGCGAGCGGCAGCGACAGCCGACGTTCCAGGGATGGTTGGCTGGAGCGCTTTGCCAATCGCGTCGGGGTCGAGGAGGGGAGTGTTGTACACGAAACTAGAGCGGCTCGTGAAGGTAGACTTGCCGCAGCCGTTAGCGCCGGCAATGATGGAAAGGCGAGGCGGGATCACCGGGCGTTCGTCTGAGGTCCTTGTGCGGACTGTTGGCGTGCCCGTTCCGCAAGGATTTCCTGCAGGCGCTTGCGATTAAGGGCAAGCTGGGCGCGTGCGTCCTCAGCCATCTTTTTCGCAACTTCGAGCCAGTTCACGGCCATGGGACTAGGATACTCCGCCGCCACCCTTTCGCAAAGAACGCGAAAGGAGGGGGCACGTGGCACCCGGCTAGATCGGAGTGGACTTCAACCACGCCATTAGGGCGAAGGCGCTTTTGGCGTAGACAGGGAACAGTTGGAATAGCGCGTTGGCCTCCTCACGTTCAATAGTCCTTCCCGTCGGATGGCCGGCGTCGTTACGAGTTCTTCGGATCATTTGGAAGATTCCGTCGAGTTCGGTGCCGATCTAGTCCTGGATCTGGGTCGGCATCTGCTCGCGAACAGGATCGATTCTCTTGCGAATCTCCTCATAAATCCGTTTGGCTGTTTGCCCCTCGGTTGCTTCCATTAGCTTTCTCTTTCGGTCCGATTCTTTGATTGAACTGTGAACCGCATTCCGCAAAACGACGAGAATTCCTTCGGAAGCGACCCCCGTCATCACAGCCGCGGCTAAATAGTTACCGGATCGAAAAGAGTTGAGGGCTTCCTTAAGATACAAGTCTACGGTCGGATCGAGACCAGGGATATTGCTTCGAAGGCGGCTCAAAAATAGGCCTGTATCGTACGGGAGGTACTCGCCCTCCTCCAGGCATTTCCTACCCCACTCGGTCACTTGCAGCCAAGGCAGATTCGAGCCATAGCTGCCATCATTTGAGATTCCCGGGACTACGATCCCTTGAATAATCAGACTCCAAATGCACTCACGAATCGCATCCTCGTCCGCCTTGTCGAGGTTACTGATACCAAAGTGCGTATCTTGCGGCATGGATCCGGCTTGTTGAGCTTTCTGCTTAACCCACGTGGAAATATCCGAAAGTTGCAACCCACCGCTGTTTGCGCCTATTTGATGCTTGGGGCGGATCAATGCATCGTAGACCCATCCGCGGAGCTTGTCAGGATCGAGGGGCATCTTATTCCAAGATTGTCCTACTTCAGCGAGACTAGCCTCTCCACTAACTCCGAATAATCCTTCTTCTCGATGCCGTGGACTTGCTTGTTGTATTCGTCGACTTTCGAGGAGTAATTCATCGAGCAGAACTTCGGGCCGCACATGCTGCAGAAGGCGGCTTCTTTGTAGTAGTCGTCGGGGAGGGTTTCGTCGTGCATGGCGCGGGCGGTTTCGGGGTCGAGGGACAGGGCGAATTGTTTTTCCCAGTCGAATTTGTATCTGGCGTAGCTTAGCGCGTCGTCGCGGTCGCGGGCGCCGGGGCGGTTGCGGGCGATGTCGGCGGCGTGGGCGGAGATTTTGTAGGCGATGATTCCGTCTTTTACGTCTTTTTCGTTTGGTAATCCGAAATGTTCTTTCGGCGTGACGTAGCAGAGCATGGCTGCGCCGTACCATCCGATCATGGCTGCGCCGATGGCGCTGGTGATGTGGTCGTAGCCGGGGGCGATGTCGGTGACCAGCGGGCCCGAGCGTGTAGAACGGGGCTTCGTAGCAGAGCTCAACTTCTTTTTCGACCTGCTCTTTTATTTTGTCCATGGAGACGTGGCCGGGGCCTTCGATCATGACCTGCACGTCTTGTTGCCAGGCGATTTTCGTCAGTTCGCCTAGAGTTTTCAGTTCGGCGAATTGGGCTTCGTCGCTGGCGTCGGCTACGCAGCCGGGGCGGAGGCCGTCGCCTAAGGAGAAGCTGACGTCGTACTTTTTGAAAATTTTGACGATGTCTTCGAAGCGGTCGTAGAGGAAATTCTGTTTGTGGTTGTAGGCCATCCACTGGGCGAGGATGGCGCCGCCGCGGCTGACTATGCCGGTGATGCGCTTGGAAATCAGCGGTAGATATTGGATGAGGACGCCGGCGTGGATGGTCATGTAGTCGACGCCTTGGGCGGCTTGCTCTTCGATGACTTCGAGCATCACGTTCGCGTTCAAATCTTCTACGCGCTTGACTCTGGCGATGGCCTCGTAGATCGGCACCGTACCAATGGGGACCGGGGAGTGGCGGAGGATGGCTTCGCGGATTTCGTGGATGTTGCCGCCGGTGGAGAGGTCCATGACGGTGTCGGCGCCGTAGTGGACGGCGGTGTGCAGTTTTTTTAATTCTTCGTTCACTTCTGACGTGACGGCCGAGTTGCCGATGTTGGCGTTGATCTTGCACAGGGACGCGACGCCGATGGCCATGGGCTCGAGTTCGGGATGGTTGATGTTGGCGGGGATGATCATGCGTCCGCGGGCAACTTCGTCGCGGACGAGTTCCGGTGTGAGCTTTTCTTTGTGGGCGATGTAGCCCATTTCCTCGGTGATCACGCCTTGGCGGGCGTAGTGCATCTGAGAAAAATTTCCCGTGGTGTTTTCTTTTTTGCGGCGGGCCAGCCACTCGGCGCGGGGTTGCGGGACGCTGTATCCGTTGCTGGCGCTGGTCTTATCGTTATCGTTGCCGTTCCCATTGCTGTTGCCGTTCGAGCCATTCGCGGAAGTCATGATCGGACGCCTCTTTTTTCGATGAATCCGATTATAACCGCGTTGGCGTTGCTGGGCCGAGGGTTCGTGTGCCGGTTGGAATACGTGCTTCACCACAGAGGACACAGGGGATCACTGGGTAAACCATTTTCGTTGCGAGACTTTCCGTCGCCAAACCCTGCCAACGTTTCTGCATCTAAGGTTCGCCTGGGACTTTTCGGAATCACGGAACCGAATTTCCTGGAGTGACTTCTCAGGAGGACTCAATGGCTCGTTACGGCACGCTAGGGGATTATCGCTTTACGGATACGCAGGAGGCTGCGACCGATATTCGCGGCTCCGAGGTTTATGGATTGAAGGACCAGGAACTGGGAAAGATTGACGATGTCGTTTTCGACGAGGCGACGGGAGCGATCGTATTTGTGGTGGTGGATACGGGCGGATGGCTTTCGAGCAAGAAGTTCATCGTGCCGCCGCGGGAAATCCGGCCGTCGCTGCAACACGAGAATGATTTCCTGGTGGACCTGACGAAGGAACAGATTGAAAGCTTTCCTCCTTACGACGGAACGGCGCTAACGTCGGAAGAGGAGTGGGAGGACTACGAAAGGCGCTACCGCTCGAAATGGGTGGAGAGTCCGGTGATGCATCGCGAGGCTACGGACCGCAACGTTACGCCCACGACTCGGCAGCAGGTGGGAGCGGGATCGGGGAGGATTCCGGTTGCTGACGAGGACACCGCCGAAGTGGACACGACGGGCGAAGTGACGCCCTTCCACACGGATGCGACCATGGAGATCTCCGCGGCAGGGCCGTCGCTGCGCTGGAGCACTTTTGAGGACACACTGCGGCAGCGCCGCGAGGAAGTGCTGCAGTCGTCGATTGATAACGCGAAGATGGAAGATGAGAAGATTGAAGATGAAAAGAGAGCTTCGGGCGGGACGTTATCCGCAGGCGAGCGAATCGAACGGCGGAAAGCCAGCTAGGCGGAACGTCGGCATGCGATCAGCCCGCTCTCGTCGCAAGAGGCGCCTGAAGTATGGGCGAGACGAATGAGCGGGCGATCTTTAATATCTGGTTGTTGTTCTATCGCGGCATCGGGGCACACGTCCGAGGGGCTGAGATTGATAGGCCGCGACGCTCGGCTTGGTTCCAAGAAACGGACCAGAACCAACACAGACCGAACCAACGGCAATGGTGAACAATACACATCTCTACAGTTTGTTGTGATTCGAGACCATCCTTGCTCACGGGGAACGCCGCGGCTTAGAATCTCAACCGTTCCTCGAAAAAGGAGAAGTCCCGCATGCGAGTGTTGCGTTTCTTTCCGGCCTTTTTGCTTCTGGTGACTGTGGGCGGGGTTGGTCGATTGGCTGCCGGTCAATCGGCTTCCAAACCGTCGCCCGGTTTCAGCCTCGACAACATCGACAAGACGATCGACCCATGCGTGGATTTTTATCAGTATGCCTGCGGCAACTGGATCAAGAATTCGGAGATTCCTGCGGACCAGGCGCAGTGGGTGAGCTTTGTCGAACTCAACGAGCGCAACAAGAATATCGAGCGCGGCATTCTGGAAAAGGCTGAGGCCGGAGGCGCCGGCCGCGACGCGATCGACCAGAAAATTGGGGATCTCTACGGATCGTGCATGGACGAGAAGGCGGTGGACGCCAAGGGCCTCGGTCCGTTGCAGCCGGAACTGAGCCGCATCGCCGCGGTGCAAGACAAGGGCGGGCTCATCGAAGAGTTGGCCCACCTCGACATGGTCGGGGCCGGTTCGCTTTTCAGTTTTTATTCAGCGCCCGACCTGCACAACGCCGACCAGGTGATCGCCTACATCGACCAGGGTGGGCTGACGCTGCCCGACCGCAGCTACTACATCAAAGACGACGCGAACATGAAAGAAATGCGCCAGCACCTGGTCGAATATGTTACCCAGATTTTTGCGCTGGCAGGGCAGACGCCGCAGCAGGCAGCCGATTCGGCGCAAACTGTGTTGCGGATTGAGACCGAGTTGGCCAAGGCTGCTATGGATCGGACACAGCGCCGCGATCCCAAAAACCGCGACCACAAAATGACTCGCGGCGAGGCCGTGGCCCTGGGGCCTGATTTTCATCTGGATCGCTATTTCACGGCGATGGGGGCGCCCAGCTTCACGGAACTCAATGTCGTCAACCCCGATTTCTTTAAGCAGGTCAACGCCACGCTGGAATCGGAAGCGCTGGATTCGCTCAAAACGTATGTGAGCTGGCACGTGCTGAACCCGGCGTCGCCGTGGCTTTCCGACGCATTCGTGCAGGCTAATTTCAAGTTCCAGCAGAACCTTACCGGCCAGAAGGAGATGCAGGCGCGCTGGAAGCGCTGCGTCAACCTCACCGATCGCGAGTTGGGCGAGGCGTTGGGGGAGAGATATGTGGACGTGACTTTCGGCCCCGACGGAAAGCAGCGCATGCTGAAAATGGTGGACGCGCTGGAGAAATCGCTGGCGGAAGACATCCACAATCTTTCCTGGATGAGCGAGGAAACCAAAAGGCAGGCCAAGGTGAAGCTCGATGCCATTCGCAATAAGATTGGCTATCCGGATGTGTGGCGCGATTACAGTTCGGTTACGATCAAACCGGATGACCTGATTGGAAACATCGAGCGCGCGAATACATTCGAGACGGAACGCGACATCCACAAGATCGACAAGCCGCTGGATCGCAAGGAGTGGGGCATGACTCCGCCGACGGTGAACGCGTATTACAACGGGTCCTACAACGAAATTGTTTTCCCGGCGGGTATTCTGCAGCCGCCATTCTTCGACAAGACCATGGATGACGACGTCAACTTCGGCGGCATCGGGCTAGTCATTGGCCACGAACTCACGCACGGATTCGACGATCAGGGGCGGAAGTTCGATCCGCAGGGAAACCTGCATGATTGGTGGACCGAGCAGGACGGCAAAGAGTTCGAGAAGCGCGTGAGTTGCGTGGCGGACGAATACTCGAACTTTGTTGCCGTGGACGATCTCAAGCTGAACGGCAAGCTCACGCTGGGCGAGAACACGGCGGACAACGGCGGTGCGCGCATCGCGTTGATGGCGCTGGAGCACATGATCGCGGACGACAAAACCGGAAAAGAAGGCCGGAAGATCGACGGCTACACACCTGAGCAGCGTTTCTTTCTTGGTTTCGCCCGCGTGTGGTGCGAGAAGCGGCGTCCGGAAGTGGCGCGGGTGAGAGTGCTCACCGATCCGCACTCGCCAGGGAAATACCGCGTGAACGGCGTGGTGCAAAATATGCCCGAGTTTCAGAAAGCGTGGGGATGCAAAGCGGGACAGCCGATGGTGGCGGAGAACGCCTGCCACGTTTGGTAGTTGCTGGCGGATGGCCGGACGAGTAACCGCGAGTAAAAGCCCCACTTCTCGCAAAGGACGCGAGAAATGGGGCACCCGGAGTGAAATGGGGCACCCGGAGTGAGGTGACTACAGTTCTGGGGTGACCAGAACCACGGTAGCTCCCGTCGCCCGGCAAGTATCGATGATGCGCACGACTTGTGCGAAGGACAATTGACCGTCTGCGTTCAACAGAATTACTTTGTCACTGCGATTTTGGAATGCCTGCGTCAGCGTGTTACGCAGACCTTCCGATGAGACAGTCTGATGGTTGATCTTGAGGATCGGCGCCTGCCGACCCGAGCTGAGTACCTGAACCATGATCGATCCTGAACCGGAGGGCGCATCGAGCAGCACTCCGAGGCCTTTTGGAGAGACTATGGTTCCTGGCGCCGGCGATTCTTGTTGGGCTGTCAGCAGCGTTAGCGCTGCGACGCCTGCGGAACGCGCCGCTTCGATGACATTTTCTACGTTTGCGTACGGGGTGCGGGCGTCGGCCTTGATATAGAGCTTCTTTTGGGGATCGCGGAAACGGTTCTTCATCTCGTCCGGCAAAGCAGTGGGCGTGATGGGCTCGGTTCCGAGGTGCTCGGTGCCGTTGTCAGTTATGGTCATGATCCACGCGCCCGCGTAGTCGGCATCGGGCATGGGTGCGGCGTTGCTGGTGCTTGCCAGTTCTACGTGCACTCCCTTTTGCAGGGCGGGAGATTGCGCCACCATTTTCGGCGAGGTGCCAGCGGCTAATGTTAAGGCGATTAGAGACACTGATAGTAAACGGTTCATAGGTTCTCCTTTTTTGCCGACCTTATTTTGCCGGTCCAGATGAAGTGGTTAGGGTTTCGCCCCGCCGAGCGACGCGGTGGCGAGGGTTCCGCCCAGGCCCATGGTCTCGACTGCGGTCGAAGGGACGATTACCATCGCACCTTTTTCCTTGACGGCTTCGTAGAGCATGTTCATGGCGCGGAGGTGCAGGGCCACGGGGTTTTCCGCGTAGGCGGCTGCGGCCTGCACGAAGCTGGCGGAGATTTCGCTTTCGGCCTGGCCGAGGATGATGCGGGCCTGGCGCTCGCGCTGGGCCTGCGCCTGGCGTGACATGGCGTCTTCGAGGCCGGAGGGGATTTTCACGTCGCGAATTTCGACCGACTGCACGGTGATGCCCCAGGGATTGGTCTTCTCGTCGAGGATGCGCTGCAGTTCGCGGCCCATGGTCTCGCGCTCGGTGATCATCTGCGCCAGTTCGTGGCGGCCAATCGATTCGCGCAGCGCGGTCTGCGCGCTCATGGTGATGGCTTCGATGAAGTTCTCCACTTCGAGAATCGATTTCTCCGCGTTCCACACCAGCCAGAACACGATGGCGTCCACATTGACCGGAACGGTGTCGCGAGTGAGCGTGGATTCCGCCGAGACGCTGGCCACGCGCACGCGCTGGTCAACATACGCGCTGAGCGTTTCCACGATGGGGATGATGTGGAAAATGCCGGGGCCGCGCAGGCCCACGTAACGGCCCAGGCGCAGGACGGCGACCTTCTCCCACTGCTGTACGACCTTGATGGCGAACATGAAATAAATGCCCAGCACGGCACCCGCGATAATCCCCGCGGGATGATGAACGGCGACGGTGACCACCGCGCCCGCCAACAGGCAGATGACAAATAATGATTTCCCGATGCCGCTGATCTGACCGATTTCGATTTTCGTCATGGCTATCTCCTCTGCCCGCGATCGGGCACCATTTCGCGCAAACGTTCCAATAAGTCTTCTATCGTGAATCCCGCCGCTCCGGCGCGGGCGGCAAATTCGCCCGCCATCTGGGTGAGTTGGCGCTCGCGCTCGGCGTTGTTTTTCTCCGGTTTCTTTTTCGCTACAAAGGTTCCCGTGCCCTGGTGAGTCTCCAGCATGCCACCCAGTTCCAGTTCGCGGTAGGCGCGCAGCACGGTGTTGGGGTTGATGGCCAAATCCACGGCCAACTGCCGGACCGTGGGCAGCTGATCGCCGGCGTTCAGTGACCCCGAGGCCACGCCGCCCCTTACCTGGTCGATGAGCTGGCGGTATACCGGCATGCCGCTGTGCAGATCGAGAGCGAAGCGGAAGGGAAGCGGTGCGGGTTGGCTCTTTGCAGTCATATAAACTACTAGTGTTATATATCACTAATACATCATTGTCAAGGGAAAAAATCGGGCGTGGAGATCGAGACCACCGATGGGTCGCGAAGGTTCGTCAGTTGGGCGAGATTCGCTAGGCGAACGCCCTTATCTGGACAGGAACCCGGCCAGGCCCCCGATGACGTCTTCCAGTCCGTGGGCCAGCATTCCGGGGCGGAGGCTCTTGCGCCAATGGGCAAGCAATCCGAGGAGACATCCCTCGACCATGATCACGCCCATAGTTTTGTAGTCGTAGTAACCGTGGACGAGGCCAAAGGCCACGCCTTGAAGGACGATGGCGAATGCGTGGCTGCCGGTCCACGCGTGGAATTGGCGGTCGAGATATCCACGGAAGATAAGCTCTTCACAAAAGCCGGCCGTGGCAGCGAGTCCGAGCCATGCGACAAGCTCGAACCGGTTTGGGGCGTGAAGTTGACCGTGCTGCCTTTGCTATCTCCAAGAAGGTAGCTGAGAAGTCCTGACAGCGGGATTTCGATCACAAGAAATCCGACGCCGAGTCCTAAATCTCTGAAGAAGGCGCCGAGCGTCTGCCAATGGCCTGAAACCAAGCTGCTTATCGAGAGCCCGCGGCGTCGGAGAGCGAGCCAGATCAAAAAAACCACGAACCACTCTTCCAGCAGCACCGTGACGTAGCTCGAGAAGCGGGAACCTAGGCCGGGCACATGCAAGCTCTCCAGCCCGTGCTGGTACGCGCTCGCGACCGACCCTATCGCCAAAGGCACCAGTACCAGCACGGTATGCCACCAAGGTGCGATGGACTCCGTCGGAGTATCGGCGGGCGTGGTTACCGTGCTCGCTGACATTTGTATCTCTCTCGACCTCACCGTACAGTTGCTTGTGCCTGATCACAGGCGACTTTGGAGATGTCACCTGCCTCAGTGTTTGTCGCCGGAGGTCTTGAAGCCTTTGCGCCGCTGTTCGCTGTAGCGGCGCAGGGCGTCGAGGATGATGGGGTAGGCCTCACCTGCGGGACGTATCTCATCCACTTCGACGGCTTTGCCTTCGAGCTGCTTGTAATCCTGAAAGAAGCGGCGCAGCATCAGCATGCGATGTGGAGGCATTTCCGCCGCCTCGCAGTAGGAATTGAACTCCGGATCTTCGGTGGCCACGGCGATGATCTTATGGTCCTGCTTGCCGGCGTCAATCATGGTCATCAGGCCAATGGTGCGGGCATGAATGATCGTCAGCGGCACGACAGTTTCCTGGCACAGCACCAGCACGTCGAGCGGGTCATCGTCTTCGGCGAGGGTCTGGGGAATGAAACCGTAATTCGCCGGATAGTAAACCGCCGAGTAGAGGACGCGATCGAGCCGGATCAGACCGCTCGATTTATCGAGCTCGTATTTCACGCTGGAGCCGAAAGGAATCTCGACCACGCAGTCGAATTCCTGCGGCAACTTGTCGCCGGGTGTTACGTCGTGCCAGGGATGAATCATAGGAGATTTGGCCTTTCGGACGAATGCCTGCGGCTGGCATGGTGTGGGCCGCTAGCCCTTTCATTCTATCGGAGCGACCCTCCGGAATCTTGATTCCGGCCTCCCCGGCGCGTAGAGTTCATACGTGAGGTAAGTCCCGCGGGGGCGGTCGTCATGTCCAGCCAAGGAAACACGTATTTGAAGTTCGGTGCGGTCACGGCAGTGATTGTCGTGCTGCTCGGCTATCTCGCGTATACCGGGGTGCAGGACAGCAAGAGTTACTACGTCACCATCAAAGAACTCCACGCCATGGGCCCGGGAGCATATTCGAAGCGATTGCGTGTCGCCGGAAATGTGAAGCCTGGGTCGATCAAGCGCAACGGAACCCATGTGCAGTTTGTTTTGATGGAACAGGATCAGACGCTCGCGGTGGACTACACCGGGACCGAAGCTCCGCCCGACACGTTCAAAGACGAATCGCAAGCCCTGGCGGACGGCAGAATCGGGGCCGACGGTGTTTTCCGGGCCAAGGGGCTGCAAGCCAAGTGCGCGTCGAAATATGCACCCCAGCAGCCGGGGACTCCCGCGAATGGAACGCCATCGAGCGAACCGCCGAAGAGCGTGACCGAGGCGCAGCCCGCCGCGGCGCCCGGCATTGCAAACTGAGTTTATTCCTTCCTCTTAGTTTAGTTCTGTCATCCAGAGCGAAGCGAAGGATCCCTACAGTCACGTCGCTCTCTGCGAGTGTGTGCTGTTCGTTCGACCGCAGTGCGAAGATTTCGCGCCTCCAGTAAACTCACTGTCTGAGTGAGCATCCCCGCCATCACCGTCAGCAACGTCATCAAGCAGTTCGGCCGCTTCGCTGCGTTGCGCGGAGTGAATGCCGAGTTTTACAGCGGCAAGTTCTATGCCATCCTCGGCGACAACGGCGCCGGGAAGACCACGCTGCTGCGCGCCCTCGCGGGGCTCGCCCATCCGACGCAGGGAACGATCTCGATTCTCGGTATAAATCCGCAGGATGCCTGCCGCGAGGTCGGCTACATGGCGCATCCTTCGCTGCTTTACGACGAGATGAGCGGGATGGAGAACCTGCGCTACTTCGCGCGGCTTTACGGTATTGCGGGCGACGGTCAACCCAAAAACGAACGCTGCGCGCAGGTGGTGCGCTCGGTTGGGCTCGACCCGGAGTTGACGCGTCCCGTCGGCCAGTATTCTCAGGGGATGCGGCAGCGCATGTCGCTGGCCCGCGCGATTCTGCATGATCCGAAGATTCTCCTGCTGGACGAGCCGTTCTCGAACGTCGACGTTCACTCAGCCGGGGAAATGGTCCGTCTGCTGCGCGGGATGCGGGACGCGGGCAAGACGCTTTTTGTGGTCACGCATCAGGCGGCGCTGCTGCAAGGCGTCGCCGACGAATTTATCTGGATGCAGGCGGGACAGATCGTGGATCGCACGGCGAGCATGGCGCGAGCGGGGTCTCTTTTGTGAAAATCCTGCGGAGGAGAGTGTGGATCAGAGAGCGGATGATGGAGCCGCGGACGCCCCTTCGGCAGGCTCAGGGCAGGGTCTCGTCCGCCGAGCGGGCTCCCCGGACGAGGGCGTCCGGGGCTCCACTCGCGGGCAATTTCAGATTTCAGATTGCAGATTGCAGATTTCGAACTCGCGGGGGCGTCCGATGAGTCTCTGGTCGGTGACTCTCGCGACGCTGGCGAAAGATATTCGCCTGGAGTGGCGTTCCAAAGACGCGCTCAACTCCATGCTTTTTTTCTCGCTGCTGGTGGTGGTGATTTTCAGTTTCTCTTTCGATCCTCTGGCCGAGGAATCGCGCCACATTGCCGGCGGCCTGATCTGGGTGGCAATTTTATTTGCGGCGGTGGTCGCGCTGAACCAGACCTGGGCCCGCGAGCTGCGCAACCAGGTGCTGGACGCATACCGCGTCTCGCCCGCCCCGGCCAACGCGCTTTTTCTGGCGAAGGCGATCGGTAATTTTATTTTTGTCAGCGTGCTGGAAGCGCTGATGGCGCCGCTGTTCATCGTTTTTTACAATCTGCGGGCCGTGGGCCCGGCGTGGCAGCTGATTCCGATTGGGCTTCTCGGAACCTGGGCGCTGGTGGTGAACGGAACATTTTTTGCGGCAATGTCGATCCGCACGCGCAGCCGCGAAATTATGTTGCCGCTGCTGCTGTTTCCCGTTTCCATTCCGGCGGTCATCGGCATGGTCGCGGGCACCACGGCGATTCTCACCGGAGACGATCCGGCGCACTTCTGGATCATTTTGCTTCTTACTTACGATGTAGTATTTACTACAGCGTGCCTGGCATTATTTGAAACGGTGTTGCAAGCGGAATGAAGCAAACGGTGTGGAGCCATTTGGCGTGAAGCAGTTGGTTTGAAGCAATATGAAACGAGCCTTCCCCATTCTCGCAGTGGTCACGGCAGTGCTGCTGGCCTACGCGCTCTATCAGGCGCTGGTGGTTGCGCCGACCGACGCGCAACAGGGCGACGTTTACCGCATCATCTACTACCACGTGCCTTCGGCGTGGACTGCCTTTCTTCTTTTCTTCATCAACTTCATCGCCTCCGTGCAATATCTCGCCGATGGTAAGTCCACGACCAAACAAGCTGCGAGGTGGATTGCGGTTGCAGTAGGCGTCGTAGGCGCGGTGGCGGCGTTTGTGATTCCCTTGCCGGCCGGGATCCGGCCGAGCGCGATTGCAACCACGGTTCTGGCGATTCCAGTTTTTTATTTCTTTCTGGGAAAATATTTTCCGGGCGAGAAACTCGACGTGCTGGCCGTGACCACAGCCGAAGTCGGAGTCGTGTTCTGCACCATCGTTCTGGTCACGGGGCCGATCTGGGCGCGGCCGGTGTGGGGCATCTGGTGGGCGCCGGGCGATATCCGGCTGACTTCCACGCTGGTGCTGTGGCTGATCTACGTGAGCTATCTGATCCTGCGGCGGTTTTCCGACAGCGCGCAGACTCAGAAACTTGCCGCGGCGCTTGCCGTTTTCGGGGCGCTCGACGTGCCGCTGGTTTATTTTTCCATCTGGTTTTTTCGCACCCAGCATCCACAGCCGGTGATTGGCGGCGGCGGGTCGATGGATCCGAAGATGCTTGACGTTCTCATGATCAACTGGACGGCGTTTCTTTTCTTCGCGTTTCTGGTGTGCTGGTCGCGCTATCGCCTGGAAATCCTGCGCCGCGAAGTGGAGCAGGCCCACGCCATGCAGTCGTTGAGTGGGGTCGTCTCAAGCCGAGGTTCTCAATGAACGCCATCAAATTTCTCTACGCCGCCTACATCGTCACTTGGCTGATCCACGCGCTCTATCTGGGAAGCCTGGTGCGCCGCTACAAGAGTCTGCGCCAGCAGTTGAAGGAGTTGGGAAAGTAAGCGGGCTTCTGCGTTTGGGCTTCGGGCTTCAGCGTCCGGGCTTCGGGCTTCGGCTAGCGGGCTTCAGCAAAATCCCAACCCGGGAGCTTTCGTCAATCGAGTTAGCACTTAGCTTTTTGTGCGGAGTGGCAGACTTTGATGGAATTTGGCAATGGCCGCTAGCGGGCCAAGTGCTCATCGCCGAGTGGCAACTGCTGACCTTTCGGTTCGCCGAAGCCCGAAAGCCGAAGCCTGCCCTTCAGTTCGACGCTTTCCATTCCTTCTGCAGGGCGCTAAGGAAGTCGGTGCCGCCGCCGGAGCGGAGGAATTCGTAATCCTCGATCATGGCGGCGGTGCCGATGCGCAGAGAAGGCAGCGGAGATTCCACCCGGATCACGCGGGCGGTGAAACGGACGCGCACCGCGTCGGTCAAAGTGACGTGAGGCGGAAAAGTCAGAGTCACTTCCAGTTGCGTGCCTGCGGCGACCGCGCGGTCGAGATAAAAGAAAACGCCGCGCGCGCTCACGTTTTGCGTTTCCGTGTGGAACTCGCTGGCGCCTTCAATGTGCACCACGGCCGGCAGCCGCATATCGAACCGTCGCATCGACCGCCGTTCCTGAGAACTCGTCTGCATTTTATACGCGCTCGTTGAAAGCATGTCTCCCCAAGGCCAATCGTTGTGAGATCGTTCCCGCGATCGTCTTAAAATATGATCGTCTTAAGAATGATCGTCTTAAGTACGATCGTCTTAAAACACGATCGTCTTAAACTTAAAGATGATCGTCTGGATACGAACTGCTACTAAGAAATACTGGGGGAGGTTTGAATCTCGATGGCCTCAGACCCTGTGAGGCACAAATGTATAGAATCGTTCGCGGTTTGCAAACACAAAAACACGGGGCCAGAGTTGAATCGGTAAATCCTGGGCAAACAACCTGACCGGGGGAGGAAAGGCCGGCTGCGAGTCCCCAACCCGCACTCTGTACTAAGCAATCCTGCTGCCATCCCTTCCGGTTTTTGGCGCGCTATTGTCGCCGAAGAATCAGCAGCTTGCAGCGACCGCGGCGCGGCCGCTCCCTTTTTCATGCAAGGGTTTGCAGATGCTTTCCGAAGTGCCGGAGGCGAAGTTTTTCCTCTCCCCCACTTTCGTGCCATGCCCGGCATCTTTCCCAAGGCTCCGGCGCATCTCATGATTGCTTACGGGCGATGCTCAGGGAGAAGCGTAGGGCCCCCACCATGGACGCTGCCCCGAGTGCGGTCGAACTTCCCGAAACCGGGGCGATTCTGCTAGATCGGGGCGGGCTGGCTTGACAGTCTATCCGTCAGATGTTTAAGTAGTTATTTAAATTTTCTGCCAGTTCCAGCGCCATCGTGAGCTGCGGGCGGTTTCCCCGCCGTGGGATAGACCTGACTCGTGCACCATTTCTATTTTCTCTCCAAACTGATCTGACGAAAGCGGTTCAGGATTGGACTGGGCGATCAAACTGGGACGATGAAACTCAGGAAGATCTTGGTGAATTCGGAGGAACGCTTGAACGTAAATCGCAGTGGGTCGGGAACAAGCTCGGGAATAAGCTCGAGCGCAAATCGGTTCGGCGTCCTGTGGGGCGCAATCCTGCTGCTTGCCGCCGGATGCCTGCTGCTGGGGTCGGCTTCCCGTTCTCGCACGTCCGCAGTCAGTCCGCAGGTTTCCCGGTCTCCCCTGCAGAGCGCGATTCTCTTCGCCGGTTCTTCCGCGTTTGCACCCGATGTCGCGAGGCAACTGAATTCCGATCCTCATTCCGATCGTCATTCCGATCCTGATTCCGATCATCAGAACGCCGGGCAGGCGCGGGCTCTGCTAAGCCAGCTGCCGCTGCTGTTTGAGCCGAATCTGGGTCAGGTCAATCTGGGCCGGGTGAATGCCAGCCCGTCCGATTCCGCCGTAAAGTTTGTCGCCCGGGGCAGCGGTTACTCTCTGTTTCTCGATTCCGCAGGAGCTACGCTCGCCCTGCGCAGTCAGGCCCGCGCTGGTTCGCCCGCGCGCACTGAGTCCGTGCGCATGAAGCTGGCGGGAGCCAACCCCAGCGCTCACATCGCCGGAGCCGATCTTCTGCCCGGCAAGAGCAATTACCTCATCGGCAACGATCGCTCGAAGTGGCGTTCCAACATTCCGCAGTTCGCCCGCGTGAGTTACGAAGAAGTTTATCCCGGGATCAATCTGGTCTTTTACGGAAAGCAGGGGCAGCTGGAATACGATTTCCAGATCGCCCCGGGCGCCGACCCCTCGCAGGCCCAGCTGGAATTTGACGGCGCACAGAAAGTCGAACTGAGTTCCGGAAGCCTCATTTTAAAAGGCGACGGCGGCAGCCTGCTGTTTGCCGCCCCCAGCGTCTATCAGGAGATCGATGGCCGGCGGCAGCCCGTGGAAGGCCGCTTCGCACTGCGTGCCGCGAATCGCGTGGGATTCGAAGTGGGCCCCTATGACCACAGCCGCGAGCTGATCATCGACCCGGTGCTCACTTACTCCACCTACTTCGGCGGCAGCGGCAACGATACTTTTCCTTACGTGACCGTCGATATTCTGGGAAACGTCTACCTGACGGGCTCGACCACTTCAACCGATTTGCCGGTGCTCGACGCTTACCAAACGACTCTGAATTCGACCCCGAATGCGCAGAACATTTTCATTCTCGAACTGAATCCGCAGGCTGGCACCGGGGGTGTTGAGTATCTCACCTATCTCGGCGGCAACGGTACGGATAGCAGCGTAGGCATCGGCGTGGACGGGACGACCATTTACGTTGCCGGAACCACGACATCGACCAACTTCCCCTTCACTCAAACTGCCTACCAGACGTCCCCAAAACAGGGAAGCACGGGCCCGCAGCATGTGTTCGTGAGCGTGCTGATTCCTACCGCTACCCCCGAACTGGTTTATTCCACGTATCTTTCGGGCAGCGGCGCCGACGTTGCCAGCGGCATGACCATTGATACGGCGGGCAATGTCTACGTGACCGGCACCACCACTTCCACGGCGCTCAGCGACGAAGGCAGTCTCACCAATCAGTTTCCCGCCAGCGCCACTCCGGAGGCGCAGCCCTTCCAGGCAGTCACCCGCGGCGCTCCCATACAGTTCTTCGTGACCAAGGTCAATACCGTGGCCGCGGGCATTGGAAGCATCGCCTACTCCACCTATTTCGGCGGTGGGGCGCCGAGCAATCCCATCGCAACCGGCGGCGGCATTGCGGTCGACACCACCGGCAATATTTATTTCACCGGGACCACGAACTTCATTTACACCGGGCAAAGTCCGGTCACCGATTTCCCGATTCTGAATGCTTACCAGCCGTGTCTCGATCAGCCTCCGCCGCTGGTCATCGTCACCGGACTTCCGGTGTGCAACAACACCACGGACACTACCGCAGACGCCTTTGTGGCCAAGCTGAATAACCCCACCAACACGCAGGCCACGCAACTGGCGTGGTCCACCTATTTTGGCGGCGCGAATTCGGAAACCGGAACTGGCATCGCCGTGGACGCAGGGGCGACCAACGTCTACATCACCGGCTCCACGAACTCTCCCAACTTTATTCTTCCGACTACGATTTCGAGCTTCGCGCCCTTCCAGCTCTGCCTGGACGATCCTCCAAGTCCGACAAATCCGAATCCGACCAGTCAGGCGAACTGCCCCACCATTGCCAATCCCCTTACCAACGCCTACGTGGCGCGCTTCAACAACATCGCGGGTACCAGCACCACGACCACACCTGTCGTCGAAGCGTTGACTTATTTCTCGTACCTGGGTGGAAGCATGGCCGGTACTCTCGGCGCCACCGCCACCGGCGATGCTGGTCTGGCCATCGCGGTGGACCCCGCCAGCGACGCGCTCATCACGGGATACGCGCAAACCACGGATTTTCCCATCTTTCCGCCCGCGGTGATCCAGGGCACGATTCAGGGCGCGCAGAACGCGTTCTTCGGACGGCTCAATACCGCGACCCTGGTAGGGCAGTCTGCGGTGGGCGCCTATGTAACCTATTTCGGCGGTAACGGGACGGACCGGGGCACCAGCGTTGCGCTGGACCAGAATCTGAATACCTATTTTGCCGGCGATACGACATCCACCAACTTGACCGCTCTCGGCCTGACGCTGAATCCGCTGCAGGCGCAGAACAATGGCGGCACCGACACGTTCGTGGTGCAGCTGGGCACGGCGGCCGATCTGGCCATCACCAACGCGCAGCTTTCGGCGCCCACGCTTTCGAATCAAGTGGCGGTCGGTACCCAGGTTTCAACCCAATACACGATCACCAACAACGGTCCCGACCTGGCTACGAACGTGGTGGTGTTGGGGACGATTCCGGCGGGAACCAGCTTCAACAGCGCCAGCGCCACTTCCGGAAGTTGCTCTTCCACCGTTACCACTGGCGGAGTGGCCTGCACCATTTCGTCGATGCAAGCCGGCGCCACTGCCACCATCACGATCGTGCTCACGGCCAACGCTCCCGGAGGGTATCAGTCTTCCGCGTCCGTTTCTTCAGCCAACAATATTGATCCCAAGCCGGGGAATAACAGCGGTTCGGTCTCGTTCACCGCAACCGCGTTCATTGTCAACGTGACTCCGAGCGCTTTTGCCGTGCCGGCGGCGGGTGATTCGGCGTTCTACACGGTGACCGTGACTCCGCAGCCGGTGTACGGTGCGAACGTGTCGTTGAGCGTTTCGGGTCTGCCGGGCGCGTCCAAGTCCAGCTTCAGTTCGCCGTCGCTTGCCCTGACGGGTGAAAGCCCAGCCAGCAGCACCCTTACGGTGAGCACCACGGCCCGCCCCATCAACATTGGAAGCCTGCGGCCCGGACGTGGCGCACTCTACGCGGCTTTCCTGGCGTTTCCGGCGATCACGTTCCTGGGGTTCGGAGTAAGCTTCGGAGGAGGATTCGGCGAGTCCGGGAAGAACCGCCGTCGCCGCCTGGCCGGGCTCCTGATGATGTGCGTCCTGTTCGGCTTGATCGCGCTGCAGCCCGCGTGCCACGGTGGCACCACGCCTCCCCCAACGGGAGGAACTCCGCCGGGCACCTACAACCTTGTGATTACCGCCGCCGGAGGCACGTATTCGAAGAACCAGACCGTGCAGCTGGTAGTTCCGTAGGGCGGTGCCAGGCGTTAGGGATTAGGGGCAAGGGATTAGCGGTTGGCAGGCTGCTCTGGAATTGTCATCCCGAACGGGGCCGAAGGCCCGGTGAGAGCCTGCCCTGAGCGAAGTCGAAGGGGAACCTACGATGCGTCTAAAGCGGCATTGCTGCTAACGGGTGCCGTCACAGTGCGTGCGGCGGAGGCGGCCCCGCCGGCGGCAGGCGTTCTGCCATCAGACGTAAGGTCCCTCCGAGAGCTGCGCTCTCTACGGGATGACATCATTCGCATCGCCACATTCGAATCGCGACATTCGAATCGCGACATTCGAATCGCGACGAAAAATTCTACGCCCCTGCTGAGAGCTTGTGATGCGCCTTCACTTCGGCGATTCCATACTGGCGGATTTTGTAAAGCAGCGCCTTGTAGCTGATTTGCAGAATCGCGGCGGCCTGTTTGCGGTTCCAGTTGGTTTGGTCGAGAGCTTGCGTGATGGCCTCGGCTTCCGCTTCGTCCTTGGCGCTGCGCGCCAGCGATTTCAGCCCTCCGCCGGAATCGTTTCGCGCCCCGGAATCGTTGCGAGTTCCACCCGGACCGTCGCCCTTGGGCTGCAGTTCTGACACTGCCAGATTCTCGTCGCCGAGAATCAAATAGCGTTTCAGGAAGTTATTCAGCTCCCGCAGATTGCCGGGCCAGGTGTGATCGTGGCAGGCCTTCAGCAGCGCCGGCGTGAGCGGCAACGGCGCGCGCGCGTAGCGTTCGGCCATGCGCGTCATGGAATGCTTCAACAGAATCGGCACTTCTTCCTTGCGGTCGCGCAGCGGCGGCAGATGCAGCGTGAACGCGTTCAAGCGGTAGTAGAGATCTTCGCGCAGGCGTTTGGTAGCCAGCGCTTCCGGAATGTTGATGTTGGTGGCGGCGAGAATGCGCACATCCACTTTGATCACGGAGCGGCTGCCCAGCCGCGAAAACTGCTGGTCCTGCAAAACATGGAGCAGCTTCGCCTGCAGCAGCGGAGGCATCTCGCCGATTTCATCCAGCAGAATCGTGCCCTTGTTGCAGATTTCGAACTTACCCGGCTTGGCGTGCGTTGCGCCGGTGAAAGCTCCTGGCTCGTAACCGAACAGTTCGCTCTCCAGCAGGTCAGCGGGGACGGCCGCGCAATTTACTTTCAGGAAAGTGCGATGCGCGCGCGGCGAAAGTTTATGAATCAGCCGCGCCAGCACTTCCTTGCCCGTGCCGCTCTCGCCCAGCAGCAGCACTGGAATGTCAACGTTCGCGACCAGCGCCGCCTGCGAACGGATCTTGCGCATCGCCGGACTGGCCGCGATGAAGAACACATCATCGGCGAGCTCTTCGACTTCGTCGGTGTAAACCTGTTTTCCCTGTTCGAGGCACAGGTCGATCACGCGGTCGAGTTCGGCTTTCTGAAATGGCTTGGTCAGGTAATCCTGCGCGCCCAGCCGCATGGCCTGCACCACTTTGCGCGTGTCGTTGACGCAGGAGAGCATCACAACTTTCAGCCCGGGGCGCTTCTGCCGGAGTTTCTCCAGGGTCTCGATGCCGTCGATGCCGGGCATGAGTACGTCCAGCAGAACTAAATCGGGCTGCAGGCCTTTTTCCAGATGTTGCAGCGCTTCTTCGCCGGTGGTGGCGGTTTCGACTTTGTAGTCGTCCACTTCCAGCAGCGTGCGGATGTATCGCAGCATGCCGGGTTCGTCATCCACCAGCAGAATCTTTGCGGCTTCACTCATCGGTTCTTTCCTTTGCTGGCGGCTGCCGCCACCGGCTTGTACGGCAGGAGGAAGGAAAACTTGCAGCCTGTGCTGTCGCTCTCCACCCAGATTTTTCCTCCCATGGCCTGCACCAGGCGGCGCACAATCGCCAGGCCCAGCCCCATGCCTTCCTCACTTTCGTTGCTCGGAAGGCGAAAAAAGTCGTCGAAAACTTCCAGATGAAATTCCGCGGGAATCCCCGGCCCGGTGTCGGAAACACTTACCTTCACGGCGTTGGGATGTGAAACGCTCTGGCGCCGCCGTTCCCCGGAGCCGGAGGATTGCGTGGTGGCGCGGCGCTCCCACATATGCGGTTCTGCATGCAGCCATACTGTTCCGCCCGGAGGCGTGAACTTGTAAGAATTCTCCAGCAGATTTGAAATCACGCGCTCCAGTTTCGGAGTGTCGAGCGGAAAGTTGGGCAGCTTGTCGTTGGCCAGAAAATAAAGGGCCAAACCTTTTCCCTGAAACCGGTTCGACCACAGCCGGCAAACTTCTGACAGGCACTGGTTAATGTCGCCGGCTTCGAAATGCATGCGCAATCCGCCGGTCTCAATCGCGCTGTAAGTGAGAAAGTCCTGAATGAATTGCTGCAGGCGCTTGCCGCTGGCCTGCATGTCGCCGAGAACTTCGCGCTGGCGTTCGTTGAGCGGTCCCAGCTTTTCGTTCTGCAGCAGCTCGACGTAACCGTTCAGAATCGAAAGTGGAGTCTTGAGATCATGAGTGGCGGAGGCCAGCGCGTTGGTGGTGCGTTGAAATCGCGCCTGCAGCTCGGAATATTCCTGCAGCAGATTTTCGGGACTGGGCAGATCGGCGTCCGGACTCTCTTCCCCACGCGCGGACGCCTGCGAGGGTAGTTCCCTCCCAGCAGAGTCAGACACACACGTATTCTTCTGCGCGGTGGCCATTTCGGAGAACCAAAACGTTGTGTGGGGAGGAACAGGCACCCGATTCGCAATGAATGAGTGCGTATTTGTAGATGCTATTCCGGCGTGCTGGTGTTGTCAACGAAAAATGCAACCGAATTACCCAAGTGTAGCAAAACCTTGCACTTCCGAGTCGTTGGCGGGCCTTCCGCATTCTCCCTCCATTGAGAACAAAAAACGAACAAAACACCGGAAAATGACGGCATGGAAGGATGTTTTGGGGGCTGGATTGGCGGTTCCTGGGTCGTGAGGGGGTTTCTTACCCCGTTCTAACCCGGCATTGGCCCCCAAGGTGCTGCGGTAAGGTGAGGATGGGGGTGGCGTGCGCTCCGGCGAAAGACATGGCGAAAGGCGAAAATGGCCCCGGCTCCCCCTTGCCATCCCGGTTTTTGTCCGCAGCCGCGACGATAAAGGGAAGGAATTCCTGGAGTTTGCCACCGCCCTTAATGTAAGTGCCGGCGGGATGCTGCTGGCGGTGCGCAAGAGCCTGCCTGCGGCCGCGGAGGTCCTGCTGGAGATTCCCAGTGCCCCCACGGCTGGGCTGACAACGCTGCCGAAGACGGCGCGCAACCTGCGCGCCAAGGCCCTGCGCAGCACGCAGGCTGCTGGCTGCCACCTTTTGGGGCTCAAGTTTGCTCGTCCCCTGCTGAATTCAAACCACTCCCGAAGCCCCAAAGGACGGAAAGTTGGTTCTGCGGTGTGAAATTGTTTACCCATCGGTCCTCGCCCATTTGCCCTCGGGCTTAGTTCCGGCGGGGGCGGGCTGGTGACCAGGCGAATCTTTGGTAAGTTGATATTGTTCAATAAGATAGGTACATTCCTGAGAGCAGGCGCGAGGTGCCGGCAGCTTTGGCTCTCGGGGTGCTTGAAAAGTATTGTCCTCCCTCCACTCCTTCGCGGAGCTTCCTTATGACCACCAGCAGCAGTGTCAATTCGCTAGTCCAGCCCTTGGGGGAGATGCCGCCTTCCGCGGTGGTTTTCGGCCAGACCGCCGCCATGCAGGCGTTACAAGAACGGTTGATGAAGCTAGCCGGAGCCAACGTCCCGGTGCTGATCCAGGGCGAAAGCGGGACGGGCAAAGACATTATCGCCCGCATGATCCACGCCAACTCGCCGTGGAAGACCGGGCCGTGGGTGAAAGTGAATTGCCCGGCGATTCCCGGAACGCTGCTCGAGAGCGAGCTGTTCGGCTACGAAAAAGGAGCTTTCACGGGAGCCTACGGCATGAAGCCGGGGCGGGTGGAAATGGCGCACCGGGGGACGCTGTTTCTCGACGAAATTTCTGAACTCGACCTGGCACTGCAATCGAAGCTGCTGCAGTTATTGCAGGATGGGCAGTTCTGCCGCATCGGCGCGCAGGAAGACAAAAAAGTGGAAGTGCGGGTGGTCTGCGCCACCAACCGCAAGCTGGAAGAAGAAATCGAAAACGGCACTTTCCGTGCCGATCTGTTCTACCGCATCAACGTGGTGAACCTCCACATGCCGCCGTTGCGCGAGCGCGCCAGCGACATTCCTGAGCTGGTGGATTATTTCCTGGAGTACCACAACCGCAAATACAACTGCCGGGCGAAGCCGCTTTCGGCCGAACTGATGGCGGTGTTGCGGAAATACCATTGGCCGGGCAACATTCGCGAGCTGGAAAACCTGATCAAGCGCTACGTGATTCTGGGCACCGAGGACGTGATTTCGAGCGACCTCACGCCGCGGGAGACGGACTTCATCAATTCCGATATTCCGCTGGACGGACAAATTTCGCTGAAGAAGCTGACGCGCCAGGCGGTTCGGGAGCTGGAACGAAAAGTCATACTCAAAACCTTGCAGACGCACCACTGGAACCGCAAGCAGGCGGCGCGCGCGTTGAGCATCAGCTATCGCGCACTGCTGTATAAGATTCGCGATGCCGGCCTGCCCTCGAACCGTGCGGTGAAGCGGCAGCAGGCGGAAGCCGTGAAGAGCGATTTCGCGGCTGATTGAGAAGCCAACGGTTGGAACGGAATTTTCATCAGAGAGTAACTCAGGAAACGATTTTGGAGCGTATGGTGGTGGTCAATTTAACGGCTTTTTACCACCAGGGACACGAAGTTGGCCGAAAGAAACCCTTGAGAGCAGAAACCTTGGTGATACTTCGCGGCCCTTGTGGTCGAAGATTTCCTGGTTCAGTCGTCAAATTGAGGCATTACCAAATCGAGCCACAGGCTTGACTTTGCGGCCTTCAATGGGCCAACATTCTGGTTCCTCAGGCGGGGTTGGAGATCGGGCTCCGAGCGGCCTTGCGGGATCCTGGAAGTCGGGGGGGCAATGTTCGAAAACGTTCGCGCTGATATAGCAATGGCGAGCGAGCAGAATGTGGGCACCAACGAATTTGATCGGCGAGTTCGGGTACTGTTCCAGCCTGGGACCATCGCAGTTCTGAGTTATCGTTTCTGCCACTGGATGCGAAGTTTCCGCCTGCCGGTGCTCCGGCACCTGGCGTGGATCCCGGTGTTGTTTGTGCGCGGGGCGAGCCAGATATTGACGGGCGTGCACATTTCCTCCAAAGCCAACATTGGACCCGGCTTCGTGATTCACACGATCTATGGCATCTTCATTCCACCCACGACGATTGGAAAGAATTGCTCGGTGCAGACCGGAGTGGTGCTGGGTTATGGTGTGCGCGGCATTGGCGACGATGTCCTGATCGGAGCCGGGGCCAAGATTGTCGGTCCGGTGAGCGTTGGCAACAACGTGCTGATTGCGCCCAACAGCCTGGTAATCACGAACGTTCCGGATGACAGCACGGTGGCCGGGGTTCCGGCGCGAATCAGCATTGGGCGTTCCATCTCGACCTTGACGGTTCTGGGTGGAAAGACGGCAAACGGGCGAAATCGCGGCGTCGCAGCGGACGCGGCCGCACCGGAACCGCAAGCGGCAGGCGCCTCTGTTTCCCGCGAGCAAGTAGTCTGACGCGCGCGGCCTTGTAAGTTTTTCCGCAAGGATTTGCCCAGGTTCACCGCCGGGTTCTGTCCCCATGTTAGCTGGCCAGCCTAAGGTCAACACGATTACGTTCAACGCGATTAAAGAAGACCGATGAAGGAACAGCGCGGTTAAAGTACAACGCCAGTAAGTTCAGCGCAGAGATTCAATCAGCAGACGAGGTGACGTTGTGGATTTTTCCTGGAGTGACGATGAACTGACGCTGCAGAAGTCGGTCATCAAGTTTGCGCGCGAAGAACTGAACGACAATGTGATCGCGCGCGACCTGAACGAGGAATTTTTCTGGGACGGGTGGAAGAAGTGCGCGAAGTTTGGTATCCAGGGATTGCCGGTGGCGGAAGAATATGGCGGCGGCGGGGCCGACATTCTGACTACGGTGTGCGCGCTGGAAGCGTTGGGCTATGGCTGCCGCGATAATGGACTGATTTTTTCGATCAACGCGCACATGTGGAGCTCGGAAATTCCCTTCCAGAGTTTTGGCACGGCGGAGCAGAAGAAGAAATATTTGCCGAAGCTGACCAGCGGCGAGTTTGTGGGCGTGCACGCCATGACGGAGCCCTCTTCGGGGTCGGACGCGTTTGCGTTGCGTTCGCGTGCGGAACGCAAAGGCGACCGTTACGTGATCAACGGCACCAAGACTTTTATTACGAATGCGCCGATCGCCGACGTGGTGATTGTTTTCGCCAACGTCGACCCCACGAAAGGCGCGGCTGGTATTACCGGCTTCATCGTGGACAAGGGCACGCCCGGATTCACCATCAGCAAGAAGTTGAACAAGATGGGGCTGCGAACTTCACCCATGGCTGAGTTGGTTTTCGAGGATTGCGAAGTGCCCGCGGAAAATGTGCTGGGGCGCGAGGGACTGGGGCAGGCGATTTTTACGGCGTCGATGGAGTGGGAGCGCATTTGCATTCTCGCCGGCCACCTGGGAACCATGCGGCGGTTGCTGGAAACTTCCATCGAGTATGCCGGCGACCGGGAGCAATTCGGGCATCCTATCGGGCAGTTTCCCGCGGTTGCGGGCAAAATTGCGGATATGGATATCCGGCTGGAAACCGCGCGGCTGGTGCTGTACAAGGCCGCCTGGTTGAAGAAGCAAGGCAAGCATCCGCTGCGCGAGGCTGCCATCGCCAAGACTTATGTGAGTGAGGCGTGCGTGCAGAGTTGCCTGGACGCCATTCAGATTCATGGCGGATACGGGTACATGACCGATTACCAGATCGAGCGTGAGCTGCGGGATTCGATCGCGGGGAAAATTTATTCGGGGACGAGCGAAATTCAGAAAATGATTCTGGCGGGTTTTCACGGGCTTTGAGCTCGGGCTTTGAGTGGCGTCCTAGTGACGAAGGCGTTTTAAGAATGGCTTATCATCTGGCACAACTTTTGCAGCGCAGCGCGGCCCGGCGGCCGGACGCGATGGCGGCGTGGGCCCGGGGCCGCAGCCTGACTTACCGGGAACTGGAAGAACGCTCGAATCAACTTGCGCATTTGTTGCGCGAGCGTGGTATCCGCAAGGGCGACCGGGTCGGGTTGTATTTTTCGAAATCGCTGGAGTCGCTGGTGGCGATGTTCGGAATCCTGAAGGCGGGAGCGGCGTATGTGCCGCTTGATCCCGACCAGCCGTCTGCGCGCGCGACTTACATCATCAACAATTGCAGAATGCGCGGGCTGGTCACGGACGCGCGGCGTTTGCGGCAGTTCGATCGCGAGGCGATACGGGGAGTGGAGCTGACGATTGTTACTGGCGCGCCGCTGGAAGAAGATTTCGCAGGAACGGTTTCATGGGACGCGCTGAGCGAGTACGAGAGCGGGCGTCCGCCGGAGTGGCAGCCGGTGACCGCGGACCTGGCCTACATTCTTTACACGTCGGGATCCACGGGTGAGCCGAAGGGTGTGATGCTGTCGCACCAGAATGCGCTGACTTTCATCGAATGGTGCGCGGAGAAATTTAGTGTGCGCGCGGAGGACCGGCTTTCCAGTCACGCGCCGCTGCATTTCGATCTTTCAGTGTTCGATATCTACAACGCGATGGAAGCGGGCGCGAGCGTGCACATGGTGCCGGACGACATTCTGATTTTTCCGGCCAGCGTGGCGAAGTTTATGGAAGAGCGCGGCATCAGCGTTTGGTATTCGGTTCCGGGCGCGTTGACGCAACTGGCGCTGCACGGCAAGTTGAGTGCCGAGCGTTTTCCTAAGCTACGAGTTATTCTCTTTGCCGGCGAAGTTTTCCCGGTGAAGCATTTGCAGCGGCTGGCGGAAGTTTTGCCGGACGTGGAACTTTATAACTTGTACGGCCCGACGGAGACGAATGTGTGCACGTATTATCCGGTGGACCGGGCGCGACTGGCTGAGATGGCGGCGCTTCCCATCGGTCGCGCTTGTGAAAATACAGAAGTGTTCGCGGTGGATGAACAGGGGCAGCGCGTAAGCCAGGCGGGCGGGAAAGGCGAACTCTTTGTGCGCGGGCCGTCGGTAACTTTAGGCTATTGGGGCGATCCCGAGAAAACGCGAAGAACTTTGGTGCCGAATCCTTTTCAGGCGGATTTTGCGGAGAACGTTTATCGTACCGGGGACCTGGTGGTGCTGCGCGAAGATGGAGACTATGACTTTCTGGGGCGCAGGGATAATCAGATCAAGGTGCGGGGCTATCGCGTGGAACTGGGCGAAGTGGAAGCGGCCTTGCTGAAACACAGCGCGGTGGCTGAGGCTTTAGTATTTGCCGCCAAGGATCCGGTGGATGGATCGCGGATCGGCGCGGTGGTGGCGCTGCATAACGGAACGAAATTGAGTGAGGGCGACTTGCAACAGCATTGCGCGCTGCACTTGCCGCGGTACATGGTTCCGGCGAGTGTGGAGTTCCGCGAGAAATTGCCGCGGACTTCGACCGGCAAGATAGACCGGGTGCGGTTGACGGCCGAGGCCAGCCGCGCGGTTTCCTGAAGGTCGCCGGGAAATGTATTCGGCGGAAAGATCACGCTACGAGGGGCACGAGGGGGGACATGCAGCCAGCGGAGATAAAAGATCGAGTGCGGGAGTTCGTTATGAAGATCGCGACTCGTCGCGGCGTGCAGTCCGTGGCGGATGACGATTCGTTGACCGCCGCGGGCGTGCTGGATTCCCTGGGAATTTTCCGGCTGGTGACTTTTCTGGAGGAAACTTTCGCCGTGGGGGTTAGCGATGAAGAGATTACGAGCGAGAACTTCCAGAGCATTAACGCGATTCAGGAATTTGTTTCGGCGAAGCGGCACGAAGGGTGACGTCTTCCGAACGGCTGCTAGCCGTGGAGTTCCGCGAGGGCTTTGCGGGCGGAGGCGGCGTCGGGACTGTTGGGCTTGATCTTCAGCACGCGCTCCAGTTGCTGGCGGGCGAGCGCAGACTGATTCGTCTTCTGATACGCGAGGCCTAAGTGGTAGTGGACATCGGCGTCATCGGCGCCGCCCTGCTTTTCATTCAAGCGCAATGACTCCTGGAACAGGCTGATGGCGGATTTGTAGACGCCCTTCTGGTAGTAGGCCCAGCCCAGCGTGTCGGCAAAGTTGGGTGAGTCGGGAATGCCGCGCCGCGCGGTTTGCGCCATGGCGAGCGCGAGATCGACGTTGCCGCCCTGCTGCAAAATCAGGTAGGCGAGATTGTTCGATGCGGTGGGATTGTCCGACTGAACATTCAGCGCCTGCTGGTACATCGCCTTGGCCTGGTCCCACTGGCTCTTGGACTCGTAGAGTTCTCCGGCCAGAATGTAGAAAGTAACTTCGTGGGGATTGTCTTTGATGGATTGCTGATAGGTGGCGAGGGCCTGGTCGGCCGCGCCTTCGGCGATCTGCACCTTGCCGAGTTTTACGAGAGCGTTGCTGTTATTCTTGTCGAGTTCGACGGCCTTGCGCAGCGCGGCTTCGGCGTCCTTCGTGTCTTTCTTCGATTCGAATAGGACCGTGCCCAGCAGATCGTAGAAGCTGCTGTTGTTGGGAGATTTCGCGATCTGTTCGTTCGCGGCCGCGAGGGCTTTGTCGACCTGCTTGTCCTTGATGTAGGCGGCCATGAGGCCGCGCAGTCCTTCTGCGGAAGAAGGATCTTTCTCAAGAGCTTGCTGATAGAACTTTTCCGCTTCGCCAAACTGCTTCTGCGCTAAACGCATCGCGCCCATCTGGACGTAAGGCGCCGCGCTAGCCGGAGCGAGTTGCATGGCTTTGTGCAAATCTGCTTCGGCGTCGGCGAATTTCTGGCGGCTGCTTTCGACGACGGCGCGCAGCAGGAATCCGTCTGCCACGGGAGGCTGCGCGTCGATGAGCTGCTGCGCGGTCTCAAGCAACCCATCGGTGTCACCCCGGCGCAACTCGATCTGCGCTAGAGCCTCTTGTGCGTCGGTCATATCGGGTTTCAGGCGGACCGCTTCGCGCCATTCCGCTTCCGCGCGATCGTCGTCGTGCTGCTGGTCAAAGGCAATCCCCAACTGGTAATGCGCGACGGCATTGTTGGGATCGTTGCGCAGCGCGTCCTGCAGGGACTCGACCGCGCCGCCGGCATTGCCCTGGCGCAACTGAATCTGGCCGCGATACACCAGCGAGTCAACATCGTGCGGGCTCGTCTTCAGAATTTGTTCGTTCAACTTAGTGGCTTCGTCGAGACGATTTTTCAGAATCAGAAGCTGAATGTAATTTTTCTTAACCTGGAGATCGTGGGGATGGCCGCTGAACAGCGAACCATATTCTGCCGTGGCCTTGTCGAGATCGCCGGTGGCAAAATAAAAATCGCCCAGCATGCGGTAGCCTTCGGAGTTGTTGGGCAGCGCGGCTTTGGTTTCTTTGAGCAGGGTCTCGGCGTCGGCTCGCTTGCCCTCGGCCATCATCAGCCGGACCAGCGCGGCACGGGGCGCCGGATCTTTCGGGTCGGTCGAGATGGCTTTGCGGAATTGTTGTTCGGCTTCCGGGAAGCGGTTGCGCGACTGGTAGAACCCTCCCAGCGCCAGTTGCGCATTCATGGCCTGGGGAGCGACTTCGGCAGCTTTCTTGAAATTAGTTTCCGCCTGATCGGGCTGATTGGCGCGCATCTGGAGGAGCGCCATGCTCAGGTACGAATCGGACCGGGCGGGGTCGGCGTCGATCGCTTTTTGCATCTCCTGCATGGCCGCGGCCAGGTTGTCTTGCGCGAAATCATAGTTCGACCAGGCCGCATAGGTTTCTGCGCTGTTCGGATCCTTCTCGCGGAGCAGGTCGAGATGGATCTTCGCCTGTTTCATGGCCTCGGGCTGGCGGGAGGAGACCAGAAGATTGGCGAGGTCGGCCTGCGCGGCGTAGATGTTTGGGTCGAGCTCGACGGCGCGGGAGAGTTCTCCATACGCGTGGTTCAAGTCCTGCAGCTTGAGTAACGTTTCCCCGAGCCGGTAATGTGCCTGGGCGAAACGCGGGTCCACCTGCACGGCGTTGCCGAACTGAATCGCTGCCTCGCGGTACCGCTGCTGGTCGAAATAGCGCTGTCCGCTCTCCAGGTACTTCTGCTTCTTGACGTTGGGATCGCGCGAGCACCCGGTCCACAACAGAGTCAACAGCAAACAGAGCAGTACTGATCCGAGGGCAGAAGAACGACGCATGATGTCTCTCTCCAAATAATAACCGCGGGGAGGATGAACGATAAGCTGCGGAACGCCCCATCATACTGCAAAGCCAGAAGAGCCATAAAGTGACCGGGGTGACGGTAGCCTACTCATAGCGTAAGGCAACCATGGGGTCAACCCGGGAAGCGCGGCGGGCGGGAATGTAGCAGGCCAGGAGCGCCACCGTGGTCAACAGGAACGAAGCGCCGAGTATGCTCGTGAGGTCGAGGGTACTGATGCCGAAGAGTAGGCCGGAGATGACGCGTGAAAACGCAAGCGCCACGGCCACGCCAATCGTCAATGCGGAGCATAAAATAACGAAACCTTTTCCCACGACAAGCCTGAGTATCTTGACCTGGTCCGCACCCATCGCCATGCGAATGCCGATATCGTGAGTCTGCTGAGTAACAAAATAGGACATGACACCGTACGTTCCTCCGCCCGCCAGGAGGAGTGCGATCGCGGCAAATATTCCTAACAGAAGCATGTTAAAACGTCTGGGCGATGCGGAATCTGAGAGACGTTGCTCCATCGTCTGAATATCGTAAACGGGCTGATCGTGATCGACCGCTTCGACTGCCGCGCGAACAGATGGCACCAGGTTCAGTGGGTCAGAAGAGGTGCGAACCACCAAATACATCGCGGCACTCCCGATTTGCGAATGTGGTATGTACACCTGCAGCGGTTCCTGTTGGTCAATGCCCAGGTGCCTTACGTTTCCTACCACACCCACGATTTCTCGTGGCTGTCGTTCGAAGTCGATTGTGATCTTCTTGCCGAGGGGATCTTCTTGCGGCCAGTAACGGCTGGCAAGAGCCTCATTAATAATCGCAACTCTAGGGCTCTCCTCACCGTCACCCTCAGTAAAGTAACGACCTTTAGCAAGAGGAATGCCGATTGCGCTGAAGTACTGTGACGTTACAACGCTGAATTCACCTGAGGGTTCATCGCCCGGATCCCAAGCAGAGCGCCCCACGATGCCGAAGCTGTGGACATCACTCCCGCCCAGAGGGAGATTATCAACCGCGCCGACGGACGTGACGCCGGGGAGAGCACTGATTCGTTCTACAACATCCCGATAGAAAGCGATCTGGCGGGGCGCCGGATATCTATCAACGGTGAGAGTCGTATTCATGGTTAATACGTTTAGCGGATCGAGCCCGAGATTCACTTCCTGAAGACGAAAGAAGCTCCGGATCATCAGGCTTGCGCCAATCAGCAACACCAATGCCAGAGCCATCTCGGAAGCTACCAGCAGGAGGCGGAGGCGCTGCCAGCCATGTCCCGTGGCGAATCCGCTGCCGCCCACCTTGAGTGTTCTGATTAAATCCGGTTTCGAAGCCTGGAGCGCAGGCACCACGCCGAAGATAACCGCTGTGAAGACCGACAGGCCTAGAGTGAATGCGAGCACTCGGCCGTCGACGGCGATCTCATTCGTCCGGGGAAAGTTGCTGGGGCTGTGATTAAGAAGAAGGTGCGTCCCCGCAAACGCGAGGATAAGTCCCAAAATGCCGCCGAACAGTCCGAGAAGCGCACTCTCAGTGAGTAGTTGCCGGACTAGTCGCGAACGGGAAGCCCCCAAGGCGAGACGCAACGACATTTCCGCCTGACGAACAGTGGCTCGCACGAGCAACAGATTGGCCAGGTTTGTGCATGCGATGAGCAAAACAAAAGCGGTGGCTCCGAAAAGAACCAAAAGGGCTGGACGGATGTTCCCCGTTATTTGTGTGCGTAAGGGGACGAGCCTGATTCCGAGTCCCGCGTTGGTCTCCGGATATTGCAATTCCATCCGACGGGCAAGTGCATCGAATTCGGCTTGTGCATGATCGAGAGATAGCCCTGGCTTAAGCCGCGCGATGACGCCAAGATAGTGGTGGGCGCGCTTCGTCCTGGCAGTCGATCGGACCATTGCAGGCACCCATAGATCGACAGGATCGACACTCGTTGGGAAACGGAAACCCGCCGGCATGACGCCGACTACGGTCCACACCTCGCTATTCAGCGTGACTGTCTTCCCGACGATTTTCGGATCGGAGCCAAATCGCCGCTTCCAAAGACCATCGCTGAGAATGCAAACGGGAGCGGAGCCTGGGCGTTCCTCATCCGGGAGAAAGGACCGGCCCAAGGCTGGCGTGACGCCCAGAAGTGAAAAGAGATTACCCGTAACCGACGTCGCGGAAATTCGTGCGGGGTGATCTACCCCACTAAGGTTCAACCCAAGACCAGAGTTCGCATTAAACGCTGCAATATCCTGAAAGGCGCTGTTCTGTTCCTTCCAGTCGATATAGTCAGGAACACTCGCTTTAATTTCGCGGTCTCCGTTGTGCCGGTTGAGTTGCCACAACAGAACCAACTGCTCCGCTTGCTTGTATGGAAGAGGGCGAAGCAGGACGGCGTTCATTGCGGTGAAAATGGCGCAGTTTGCACCAATGCCGAGGGCCAAGCCCACTACAGCGACCAGTGTGAAGCTCGGACTCCTCGCCAGCACTCGCAAGCTGTAGCGCAGGTCGTCAAACATGGTCTTCCATAAACATGGTCTTCCATGTCCTCTGAAAGATCTTTTACCACCAAGGACACAAAGTTACACGAAGGAAAACCTACACAAGCGGGTCCTCTAGCGGGGAATGTAGTCGTCGAGCCGTGGGACGATTTCTCCGGCGAAGGGGAGGATGCGCTGGTAGGCGGCTTGGGCTGTTTCGCCGGGGTACATGGGGTGATGATGCGGACCAGGGCGCCGTCGCTGCGGTGCATCTCGATGGAGTCTTTGACCAGATAGTATTTGGCCGAATATTCGCTGGCCACGCCGCGGCCATGGGCCCAATACCAATAGAGGACGAGGTTGCGGAGCTCTCCTTTGGAAACGACTACGCGATTGGCGGGAAAGGGATTGTGTCCGGGAACGTCGACGGTGACGCGGGCTGTATCGGTGGGGAGCCATCCGGAGCCGGGCAGGCAGTGCATGGGAGAGTGGATGGTGTCGCCGGCGCTCTGGCTGGGAAAGTAGGCGATGAGCAGATCGACGGCGGGGTCCTGATCCGCGCTGGCGGTGTAGTAGCGGGAAAGGAATTCGCCGGGGCCCAGGACGTTGAGGGTTTCCTGGTCGATGATCTGGTCGGTTCCGTTCCATGCGCCCAGCTGCGCGGGGAACTTTTCGAGTGGCTGGTGTGGAGGGAAGAGCTCGTTGCGGCTGTGGGCGCTCAGATACGCTGCGGCGGACGCGAATAGCAACAACGCAGCCAGGAAACGCGGCAGGGAATTGGTCATGAGGGTACCCCTCGATCGGGCCAGATCACCTGGATGAGGAAGTGTGCGAAATAAAGCAGAATCAGGCACACGACAAAGACCAGCCAGCCCTCGAAGATATGATAGAACCCCTGCGCCTTTTCTGGATCCCAATACTGCACCACCAGTCCGGCGCCCACGATGCGAGCGCTGTTAGCGGCGACTGCAATGGGTACGGAGATCAGGGCCAGCGCCCAGCGCACTACGATTCTTCGCTCCATCAGATATCCGTAGATGATGGCGAGGCAAACCAGCGACATGAGAGAACGGATGCCGCTGCAGGCTTCGGCCACGTTGAGCGCCATGCTCGGCAAGTTGATCACGTTGCCTTCGCGAAGAACGGGAACGCCGAGCCAGGGAAGCACGTCTGCCGCGATGCGGGATGCCAGCAACTGCAGCGGGAAGGTGATCTTGTTGAACACCAGCGTGGGGATGGGAATCATCAAGAGCAGGAAGGCCCAGGGGAAAAGGACGGCGCGGAAGAAATTCCAGCCCGCGAACAGCACTATGAGGCCGGCGATCAGCACCAGCATGGAAAAGCGTGCGAGAAAAAGTTCGGCGCC
Source organism: uncultured Acidobacteriaceae bacterium (assembly GCA_963719575.1). Lineage (GTDB taxonomy): Bacteria > Acidobacteriota > Terriglobia > Terriglobales > Acidobacteriaceae > Sulfotelmatobacter. The sequence goes on along the minus strand of CAVRCN010000005.1, from coordinate 138,416 downwards.
GAGCCGGCCGACGATGAGGATGCCGAGCGCAAAAGCGATCAGTACCAGGCCGGACCAGGAAGGCTTCGGGATAATTTCGGAAAGCCGCCGGCGTTCCTGCCAGATTACGAACGCGGAGAACAGCGGCACGAAGAAGCCGTGGGAGAAATCGGAGTCGGTGGCTGCCCATTGCCGGACGAGGTGGTAAATGGTAGGTCCGTAAAGCCACAGCGATAAGGCGGCCAGAATCGCGGCTTGCCAGTATGGGATTGCTGGCTTGATATGCCTCCCCTTGATGCGTTGCAGCATGATGTGTTGCAGCGTGACCTGTTGCTGCTTGATTTCTTGCCGCGCAGGCGGGTGCGCCACCAGAGACTCGCGTTCTACAAGCTGGCTCACGGTAAATGCTTCTTCAGCGCGAGGGCGGTTTGAGCATAAGCGAAGCTTGGTGGGATGCGCAACTGTAAAGGCCTGTGGCAGCGGTTCGGTTTGCCGAGAGCGAAGATCCGCGCGCCTAGGAACGTGCCGGTCGAGCTGCGCTCGGACCGGGACAGCCGAGGCATCCGTCTCTACGTGAGCGTTGCTGAATATCCGGATAATATGGGCAAAACTTTTCCCAATCGACCGCAGCATTTCCGGAAGAACGGGATTCGGGGCGGCCGCCAGCTTCTTTGATCTAGTGTAAGTGAATGAAAAAACAACATTTAGATGTATTGTTGGATTTGCGTGAACGGGCGAATTGTGGCAGGGTTCGTGCTCTTCTTAGAGCTGCAGGCGGTCTGGGATAGGGCTGCGCTTACTTCGCGAAGGGCTAAAGATGGGTAAAGAATTGCCTGATGTTGCCAAGGTAGAGGATATAGACGGAGTCCTGTCGTCCCTGCCCGCCGCGGGTGAGTTCGTGGAGGGGATGAGCCCCAGCATGCGCGCGGTGGGAGCGGTAATCCGGGAATTGGCGCAAAGTGAGGTCCCGGTGCTGCTTCTGGCGGAAAAGGGCGCGGGAAAGCATGCGACTGCGCGGTGGATCCATGAAATGTCCCGGCGCAGCGTGCAGCCATTTCGTGGACTGGTCTGTTCCACTTTGAAGGTTGAGGATCTGGGGCCGTCGGGGGAAAACGGCTGGTTTAAACAGGGGACGATATTTCTGGATGAGATTGCCGATTTGAGCGTGGAAGGTCAGGCGCGGATAATGGAAGTGCTGCCCCAGGCCGAGAACCCGCAGAGCGGGAATCATGGTTTCGGCCCGAGCCAATGGGCACGGCTGATTTGCGGAAGCGAGCGCGATCTGGAACTGGAAGTGAAGGCCGGGCGGCTGCGCGAGGATCTTTACTACCGGATCAGCGGTGTTTGTCTGCGTTTACCTCCGCTGCGTCAGCGGCGGGAGGATATTCCGCTGCTGGTTGAGCATTTTCTGGCCAAGTATGCGCGGGATTTTCGGCGTCCGGTGCCCCGGTTGAGTGCGGAGGCACAGCGGCTGTTCCGGGATTATTCCTGGCCGGGGAACGTCCGGGAACTGGAAGATGCGGCGAAGGCGATGGTGGCGCTGGGCGACGAGGACGTTGCCATGGGAGGGTTGCGGGCGTTGTTGAGCCGGCCCGACGGCGGCGGCAACGGGACACGGGTTTCGCTGAAGCAGGTGGCGCGCGCGGCGTCGCGGGTAGCCGAAAGGGAATTGATTTTGAGGGTTCTGACCCGTACCCGCTGGAACCGGCGGCGGGCGGCGCAGGAGTTACAGATCAGCTATAAGGCCCTGCTGTACAAGATGAAGCAGATTGGATGCAGCGAATACGGATCTTCCTAGCTGCCTTGGAGAAATAAGAGAGATGAGCATGAAGAAGGCAATCAGACTGGCCTGCATGACGATGGTGGCGTGGTACGCCATCTCCGGCTGGGCCCAGGCAAGTGACCCGGTCAACAACCCAGTCAACAAGGCCGATGGGGCGGAGGCCAAGCCGGCGGGCGCTGGTGTACCGGATTATGTTCTCGGTTCCGACGACCAGCTGCACATCACGGTGTGGAACGAGACGAACCTGACCGAGACCGTGCCGGTGCGTCCCGATGGCAAGATTTCGCTGCCGCTGATTAACGATGTTCAGGCCGCGGGACTGACGCCGATGGAGTTGAGGGAGTCGATTACCGAGAAACTGAAGAAATACATCGCCGATCCCCGCGTGACGGTGGTGGTGACGGCCATGAACAGCCGGAGAGTCTTCGTGAGCGGGGAAGTGGTGCACACCGGAGCCATGCCGTTGCTGCCGAACATGACCATGCTGCAGGCGCTGGCCGCTGCGGGCTTTACGCAGTTTGCCAATCTCAAAGGCATTTACGTGTTGCGCATGGAGAACGGCAGGCAAGTGAAGTTGCCGTTCAACTACAAGGAAGTGATCAAGGGAAATCATCCAGAGCAGAACATTGCGCTGAAGCCGGGCGACACGGTGGTGGTCCCGTAAGGAACGCGATGAGCAAACGCCATAGCATTTCGATTTTCGCCGTCGTGGTCGTGGCTTTGAGCGGGGCTGTGAGTGTGGCCCGCGCGCAAGATAGTTCCTCGCAGCCGGCGCCGGCCACTACGCCGGACAGCTCGCAAGAGCAGCCGGGCGCGACGCAAAGTGCTCCACCCAATCCAGCTTATGGGCAGAGTGGGGCTGCGCCGATCAGCGAGAATCCTCCGATCTCGGCGTTGGATCAACCGGCCCTGGGTCCGCATGCTGCGCCGTTGAGTTATGTGCAGCCGGGCGCGACGCTGAGTGAAACGGCGGATTCGAACGTGGCCAATGCCCTGGGCGGGGATGGAGCAGTCCACTCTGTGAGCCGGGCGCTGGGAACATTGTCGCTGCGGCGTTTGTGGAGCAATTACGACCTGTCGCTGGATTACGCCGGGGGCGTGGGTTACTACAATTTGCGCGGGCTGGGATGGCGGAACCTGCAGCAACTGGGCTTCGTGCAGAAGATCAGCTGGAAGCGGGGCCAGCTTTCGGTGCGCGATGATTTCAGCTACCTGCCGGAAGGCAGCTTCGGCGCGGCCTACGGATCGTTGACTTCGCAGCAGAGCACGCTGGGAGCGGGTTTTGGGCAGGGCTTTCTGGGTGGGAACAACTTTGGCGCGCTTGGTGAAGTGCCGCGCCTGATGAATCTGGCGGCGGTGGATATGTCGGAGAGTCTCACGCCGAAATCTGCGCTCACGCTGGCCGGTGGATACGGTGTGGTGCATTTTTACGGAAGCGATCCGGATCTGGTGGGCGTGTCTTTTCTGGGAAGCTCGCAGCTCTCAGCCCAGGCAGGGTATGACCGGGTACTGACGCCGCACGACCAGGTGGCTCTGATCTACGGATACCAGGCGTTCCACTTCATACCGGGAGGCTGTACGACTTCTCCGGGGAGCGGGTGCGTGGGAGGAACGGCGGAGCCGGGGACGACGTTCAACAGCCAGGTGGTGGAATTGGCCTATGCGCACCGGGTTTCTGGAAGACTGGATTTCACGATTGCAGCCGGACCGCAGATCATCAACCTGAGTGAGTGCACGGCGGAATTTGGATTGTGTTTGCCGGACACGACTGTTGCGGATACGCGCCTGGGCGTCGCCGGGCGTGCCCTGGTGCGCTACAAGTTCACGAAAACGAGCCTGGAACTGAGCTACGTGCGCATGACGACCGCGGGAAGCGGTTTTTTTGCGGGAGCGGAAAGCGACATCGCGCGGCTGCAGGTAGACCGTCCACTGACGCGGAAGTGGAGCGGATTTGCGGACTTCGGTTATGCCCGGAACAGCCGCATCGAGCCGGTCGCCTTCGGCGCCATTGATGCCAACACCTACGCCTACGGTTTCGCGGGGCTGGGAGTGCATCGCATGCTGGGGCGTAATTTTCACGCGTTTGCCAGCTACCAGTTCAACGAGTTGAGTTTTGACGATTCGATTTGCGTCGCAGGCGTGGCCTGCAGCCGGATTTCGCAGCGGCACACCGGAACGATAGGACTGGATTGGACGCCCCGGCCAATCCGGATTGACTGATTTCACAGGCGGCCTGCTTCGGCGGGGCCGCGGAACGGACACAAGGAATGATTGAGAATCGCGAACTGAGCATAGACGATTATCTGGCGATGTTGCGGCGGCGGGCGAAGGTGATCCTGATTCCGGCGCTGCTGGCGCCGCTGGCCGGGTGGCTGGTGTCCTACGTATTCGCGCCCAAGTACACCTCGCAAGCCCTGATCCTGGTGGAAAGGCAGAATGTGCCGGAGAGCATGGTGCAGCCGGTGGTCAGCGAAGATCTGACGGCACGCATCCAGACGTTGCAGCAGCAGGTGCTGAGCCGTAGCGAATTGCAGCCGATTGTCGAGCGCCTGCAGCTCAGCAAGACTCCGGAAGGCGTGGACAGCGCGATCGATAACATCCGGCTGAACATGTCGGTCGAGCCGGTGCCTGATCTATCGCAGATTGGCGCCCCAGTGAAGAGGAAGCCGGGGCAGGGCGGTCCGGTGCCGGGCTTTTATTTGAGCTACACGGATTCAAACCCGCGCGTGGCGCAAAGCATCTGCAACGAATTGACTTCATCAATGATCCGCGATCACGGCAAGGCCATCGACGAGGCGACCAGCGGCACGAGTGACGTGTTGAGCCGAGGGCTGGAAGACGCCAAAAATCATCTGGACGATCTGGACGCCAAAGTAGCGGCCTTCAAGAAGCGGTATGTGGGACAGCTGCCGGGAGATCAGGACAACAACCTGAAAATCCTGATGGGATTGAATTCGCAACTGGATGCTAATACCCAGACGCTGAACCGGGAGCAGCAGGATAAGTCTTACACCGAATCGCTGCTGGCGGAGCAGGTGTCGGCGTGGCAGGTGGCGCAGGATTCGACCAACCCGCAGACGCTCGAGAAGCAACTGAACGATCTGCAGGCTCAGCTGCCGGAATTACAGGCGCGCTATACCAACGACCATCCGGATGTAATCAAGATGAAGGCGGACATCGCGGAACTGAAAAAGAAACTGGATGAAGTGAAAAAGGCGGCGGCGCAAGCTCCGGCTTCCTCGGACGATCAAGCGTCGGCGAACGAGCCTCCGGAGATTCAGAAGCTGAGGCTGCAGGTACACCAGTACGGCGATGTGATTGCGGCGGCCATGCGCGACCAGAAAAGATTGCAGCAGGAAATTGCGGTCTATCAGGCCCGGGTAACGCTGACACCGAGTGTGGAAGAGGAATACAAGCTGCTGGCCCGGGATTACGAGAATGCGCAGAAAAACTACCAGGATCTGCTGGCGGACAAGAGCAAGGCGGACCTGACGGAAAAGATGAACCTGCAGCAACAGGGCGAAAGAATGGTTCAGCTTTACGCCGCGAGCACGCCGGACGAGCCGAGTTTCCCGAACCGTTTGCTGTTTGCCGGCGGCGGGTTGGGCGCGGGTCTGGCCCTGGGGTTGGGACTGGCGATGTGGATGGAACTGCGCGACAAATCGATTCGCACCGAAGCCGATGCCGAGGCCGCCTTGGAGTTGCCTCTGCTGGTGTCATTGCCCTGGGTGGGCAAGGCCGAGGAAAGCGGCAACGGCAAGGCGGGCTTGTGGAAGCGGCCGAAGCGGGAGCCGGACGAACATAAGGAGACTGTGGGCGCCTAGCGGCGCGTGAGCGGAGTTGAGGATCGGTCAACGCCGGAGATCGGCTCAAGAGAAGCGATCTCCAGAGAATCGGCGTAAGAGAGTCATCGTAAGAGAGTCATCGCCAGAGAATACGCTATGTACAAAGAGTTTTACGGACTGCGCGCGAACCCGTTCAATGTGAACCCGGACCCGCGTTATCTGTTTCTGACGCGGCACACCGAGGAGGCGCTGGCTTGCCTGACCTATGGCATCCAGAGCCGCAAGGGATTCGTGTTGCTCACGGGCGAGGTGGGAACCGGGAAGACCACGCTGATCAACAAGCTGCTGGAGTGGTTGCGGCTGCAGCAGGTGGCCACGGCGTTTATTTTCAACTCGCGCATGAACGTGCCGCAGTTTCTGGATTACATGATGGCGGATTTCGGCATCCCCTGCGATTCCAAGGCCAAGAGCCAGATCCTGTTGCGACTCTACAACTGGCTGCTGGATCGCTACCGGGCGGGGGAGACGGCGGTGCTGATCGTGGACGAGGCGCAGAGCTTGTCGGAAGAAGTGCTGGAAGAAATCCGCATGCTCACTAATTTGGAAACTTTTACCGAGAAGCTTTTGCAGATCGTGCTGGTGGGGCAGCCGGAACTGGAACAGAAATTGAGGCAGCCGCAACTGCGGCAACTGCGGCAGCGGCTGACGCTGCGGGCCAAGACCCACGCGCTGACGCTCGACGAGACCCGCGCGTATGTGCAACAGCGGTTGCGCATTGCGGGATCGAGTGGGCAGCAGATTTTTGATCCGGAGGCGCTGGCGGCGATTCACCGCTATGCCAACGGAATTCCGCGTGTGATCAACCTGCTCTGCGAACACTGCCTGGTGAGCGCATTTGTCGACCAGCAGAAAGTGATTGGAGCCGCGGTGGTGGACGCCGTAGCCCGCGATTTTGATCTGGGCGACATGATGAGCGCAGACGTGGTGGTGGCGCCGGCGCCGATCGCGGACCCGCAAAAATTCGATGTAGTGGAGGCGTTACGGTCGCTGGCCACGCTGGCAGACCGCTTACGCCAGAGCGACGAAAAAGACCTCCCCAAGGAAGGAAAACTATGAGCCGTATTCACGAAGCACTGAAAAAGGCCGAGCAGGAACGAGCCAGTTTACAGGGAGGGGCGGCAGCGGGCTTCCCGGCTCCGGAGGATTCGGAGGCGGCGGCCGCGGGGTCACTCGGAGATCGGGTTCCGGCGGCGGCAATGCCGGCAAGTCTTGGACCGTATCCGGTGACGCCGGCGTTCGGCGGGCCGTTTAACTCGGACACGTTACTGTCACGCTGTCCGCAGTTAGCGTGGAAGGCCGACGCAACCACCATGCTGTTTTTGAACGGCAACGACAACGCGCCGGGCACGGAAGAATTCCGCACGCTGCGTTCGCGCCTTTATCACTTGCGGGAGAAGAAGCCGCTGCGGAAGTTGCTGGTGACCAGCGCGCTGCCCCAGGAAGGCAAGTCCTTCACCGCGGCGAACCTGGCGCAGGTGATGGTGCGCCAGCACGGACGGAGAGCGTTGCTGATCGACGCCGACCTGCGCGGGCCGCGGCTGCACCAGATGCTGGGAACAAGCTCGAGCCCCGGGCTCTCGGATTATCTGCAAGGACAAAACGACGAATTTTCCATCCTGCAGCGGGGTCCGCTGGAAAATTTGTTTTTCATTCCCAGCGGCGGTGCCATCAAAGATCCTTCAGAACTGATTGGCAATGGACGCCTGCAGCAATTGTTGCAGCGGCTGGAGCCGTTGTTTGACTGGATCATTCTGGATTCGCCGCCGGCGGTGCCGGTGTCAGACGCGAGCGTGCTGGCCAATGCCTGTGACGGAGTCCTGATGGTGGTGCGCTCGAACGTGACGCCGTCGGACGCGGCGCGCAGGGCGCTGCAGGAATTTCCAGAGGAAGCGCTGGTTGGAATCGTACTGAATGGTACCAGCGGCGGCGATGCGCGGTATGCGCGCTATTACTACGAGGCCTACGAAACGGGCACGAAGGCAGTGAAGGCCTAAGAGGTTGGGGACCCTGTGATCCGGCTTTTCAAAGTCTATTATCCCCTGCGTACGCTGGTCTTGCTGGCGGGTGAGGCCCTTATCGTGGGCCTTTCGTTCGTGGCCGGGATGCTGCTGGTGTGGCGGCACAGCGAGTACAACTTACTCCAACTCAGCAACGAACTGTTCATCGAGAACGGATTCCTGAAAATTCTGGCGGCCACCGCGCTCGTGCTGGTGGTTTCCCATCGCTTCGATTTGTACGATGAGCCCCAGAACGACGGCAAGTGGGTGCAGGCATTCAAGTTAATGTTTGTGCTCGGTCTGGTGACTCTGACCCTGGGGATCGTTCTTAAACTTCGTCCCAGCCTGCTTCCGGGGAGGTATTGGGGTTGGAGTGCAATCATCCTGATCTTCACGCTTTTCGGCTGGCGTGCCGCCTTCGGCTGGCTGGCGAAGAACTACTTCCGCGAGCGGGTTTATGTGCTGGGGACTGGCGAGCGGGCGCTGCGGTTAGTAAATGGTCTGCGGCAGCGCACCGGACTGGGAGTGGACGTGGCGGGGTGGTCGGGAAGTGTGGAGGGTGAGCTGACGCGCGATTCGGCAGCTTCGCACCTGCTGGGGGTGGTAGAGGCGCAGAAGGTTCACCGGGTCATCGTGGCGATGCCGAACCGGCGGGGGACGCTTCCGGTGAAGGCGCTGCTGGATCTGCGAATCGCAGGTGTGAGGGTTGAGGAAGCGACCAGCTGGCTGGAGAAGATGTCGGGAAAGATCGAAGTGGAGCAGCTGTATCCGAGCTGGTTCATTTATGCGGAAGGCTTCCGCTTCAGCGCCCCGTTTCGGCTGGGGCGACGGCTGTTGAATTTTTCAGTCGCGCTTGTTGGATTGCTGCTCTCGTTGCCTCTGATTCCGTTCATCGTGCTCGCGGTCAACCTGGGCTCGCCCGGTCCGGCGCTGTACCGGCAGAAACGCGTTGGGCGCGGAGGGAAAGTCTTCGACTGCTACAAGTTCCGCACCATGCGCGAGGATGCCGAGGCGGATACGGGAGCGACCTGGGCAACGGATGACGATCCCCGCATCACGCGGGTGGGGAAATTCCTGCGGCTTTCGCGGCTCGACGAGATTCCGCAGTTGTGGTGCGTTCTGAAGGGCGATATGCATTTTGTGGGCCCGCGTCCGGAACGGCCGGAATTTGTGGAGTGGCTGGAAAAAGAAATTCCCTACTACGGCGTGCGACACATGGTGCGTCCCGGCATTACCGGCTGGGCGCAGGTGAAGTACAAGTACGGCAACACGCTGGACGACGCGCGCGAAAAACTGCAATACGATTTGTTCTATATCAAGAACGCCTCTCCCGCCCTGGATTTGTGGATCATGTTTCAGACCATCAAGATCGTGCTGCTGGGCCGGGGCGCGCAATGATCATGATAATGGCGTGGGTATTCTGGACCGCGGTAGCGGCAATCGGCTACGCCTATGCGGGCTATCCCATGTGGTTGTGGGTGCGTGCGCATTTGCGGCCGCGGCCGGCGCGGCGCGGGTCGGTTCAGCCCACGGTTTCGGTGGTGATGGTGGTGCGGAACGAAGAAGCCGTGCTGAGGGATAAGCTGCGCAATCTGCTGGAGTTGGAATATCCGGCCCAGCGCTGCCAGATCGTGGTGGTTTCCGATGGATCGACGGATGGAACGGAAGGTATTTTGCGAGACTACGCGCACAACCCGCGGGTGCATGTGGTATTCAACCAGCTGGCGTGCGGCAAGGCTTGCGGATTGAATGACGGCATGCAACTGGCGACCGGGGACGTGATCCTGTTTACCGACGCGCGGCAGGAGATTGAGCGCGATGCGGTGCGCTTGATGATGGAAAGTTTTGCCGACGCGGAAGTGGGCGCGGTGAGCGGCGAATTGATGCTGGGCGATCCTGAAAATGGCGAGACCGGCGAAGGCATGGGCCTTTACTGGCGAATCGAAAAGCGGGTGCGCGAACTGGAGTCAGTTTCCGGATCGGTGGTGGGCGCGACCGGCGCGCTCTATGCGGTCAGGCGAGAGTTGGTGGACGAAGTTCCGGCCGATACGATTCTGGACGACGTGTTTATCCCGATGAATGTGGCGCGAAAAGGTTTTCGTGTGCTGTTCGATCCGCGGGCGAAGGCCTGGGACAGCGCCAGCCTGGGCACCGATCGCGAGTTTCGCAGGAAAGTGCGCACGCTCACGGGGAACTATCAACTGCTGCAACTGGCGCCGTGGCTGTTAACCGGCGGGAATCCGATTCGTTTCGAGTTTGTGAGCCACAAGCTGATGCGGCTGGTGGTTCCATTCGCGCTGATTGCGTTGCTGGTCGCGCCCTGGTTTTTGCCAGGATCGTTTTATGAGGCCGCATTTTTTGCGCAGGTTGCATTTTATGGCCTGAGCATTCTGGGAGGGACTGGCTGGAAACTCGGTCCAGTGTCGCGGCTGGCGGACGCTGCTTTTACTTTTGTTTCCCTGAACACGGCCGCCCTGGTTGCGTTTGCAAACTTCATCACGGGACACACCACGGTCTGGATGCAACCGCCGCTCCACAAGGAGATGCGGGCGTGAAAATTCTTTGGGTGAAGGCCAACAAGATTCTTCCCGTGCACAGTGGCGGGGACTTGCGGTCGTTCAATATTCTGCGGCAGTTGGCGGTGCGGGACCAAGTGATCTTTTTTTCCTACTACGATGAGGGCGCCGATCCCGATTACGAGAAGAACCTGCGGGAGCAACTGCCGGGAGCCGTTTGCGTGAACACGGGACGAAGGCAGGCTACGCGACTCGCGCGTGGAATGGATTATCTGTTGCGATTGCCCGCTGTGGCTCCTTATGCGGTGAGCCGGTTTGCTTCCGGCAAGGTGCGAGAGCGGTTGAAGCGGTGCATGACGGAGCAGCGGCCGGACGTGGTGGTGTGTGATTTTCTCGATGCTGCGGTTAATTTTCCGGAGCAGTTGGCGATTCCCGCGGTGTTGTTCCAGCACAACGTGGAGAGCGAAATCTGGAGACGGCACGCCACGAACGGATCGGGCGCGGTGCGGAAACTGATCTACGGGCTGGAATTTTCGAAGATGCTGCGCTACGAAGAAAAGATGGTGCAGAGGTTCGATCACGTCATTGCGGTTTCGGAGCACGACAAGAAACTGATGGCGGAGTGGGTAGATCCAGCGCGGGTCACGGTTGTGCCGACGGGCGTGGATACCGGGCAGTTTTCTCCAGGCCCGCAGCCGGGGCAGGAAAAGCCTCTGGTGGTGTTTGTTGGAGCGATGGATTGGGAACCGAATGTGGATGCCGCGCAATATTTTTGTGCAGAAATCTGGCCGCTGGTGCGGGCCCAGGTTCCAGAGGCGAAGTTCAGGATCGTTGGACGGAATCCGGATCGCCGCGTGCAGGCGCTCGCGGGATCTTCGGTGGAAGTCACGGGCCGCGTTCCTTCCGTGGTCGAACATCTGCGCGAGGCCGCAGTGGTGGTGGTGCCCCTGCGAGTGGGGGGCGGTACGCGGCTGAAGATTTACGAAGCAATGGCGGTCGGCAAAGCCGTGGTTTCTACGACCGTGGGAGCCGAGGGGCTCGACGTGCACCACGGGCGCGACATGATTCTTGCCGACTCTCCGGTTGAATTTGCGGAGTCGGTGATCACACTGCTTCGCGATGCAGACTTGCGCAGCCGGCAGGGGCGAGCGGCGGCTGAGCTGGCGTCAAACTACGGATGGCCGCGGATCGCTCGAAAGTTCAGTCAGGCGTTGCAGGGGTTGGCTGGCCCGAAGGGCAAATCGGATCCGGCGAGTATTGAGGCTGGAAGAGATTTGGCTCACAGCGACCGTTGATGCTCATGAAGATGGCGTCCGGTGCGAAGCGGGCGAGTCTGCTGGCGGTTGAAGCAAGAAGGGAATTGTGATGGCGGTTCTTGAGAAAGCGGTCCCGAAAAATCGGTGGACGCGGAAGCTGGTCGCGCAAAGCGCGCCGCTGAAGGGCGCGTTTTTTTGGCTGAGCGCTTTCTACGTGGTTTATTGCGCCCGGCCGGAGGATTGGATCCCCGGTCTCAAGTACCTGCCGTTGGCGAAAATTTCGGGAGCGTTCGCGTTCCTGGGTCTTGTGTTGAGCGCCGGGAAAACCAAGCGCAGTTTGCGCGATCTGCCCAAAGAAGCGAAATACCTGGGCGCCATGATGGTCTTCCTGATCGCCGCGGCCCTGCTTTCGCCGGTGTGGAAAGGCGGAGCGTTCTTCAAGACCCTGGATTTTGCGAAGGTTCTGATTGCCTGGGTACTGACCTATGTGGTGATCACGAACTTCGAGCGGCTGAAGAAAATCATTTTTATCCAATCGGGTTCGGTGGTGGTGATTGTTCTGATCTCATTAATCAAGGGACGGTCTCATCCGCGTCTGGAGGGCGTGATTGGAGGAATCTACTCCAATCCCAATGACCTGGCGTTCGCGATCGTACTTTCATTGCCGTTCTGCCTGGCCTTCATGCTGCGGTCGCGCAGCGTTGTCACCAAGTTGATCTGGATATCTTCGATGCTGGCGATGTGCGCGGCATTATTTATGACAGCCTCGCGCGGCGGGTTTGTGACTTTGGTAGTGACGGGCACGGTTGGGCTCTGGCATTTCGGAGTGAAGGGCAGGCGATTCCATCTGATCGCGGCCGCTTTGCTGGTGGCGCTGGTGGTGGGTTTCGCCGCCGGAGGCCGGCTGAAGGATCGTTTCTTTGCGATATCGGGTGAGGATTTGGGGAACGGTGTCGACGTCAGCGCCCACGGTTCCTACGAGCAGCGCCGCCTGTTGATGATCCTGGCCGTAGAGGGGGTCGGGCACTATCCCTTTGGCATCGGGATGGGAAACTTCGCCAATTATTCGGGGACCTGGCGGGAAGTTCACGTTTCGTATCTTCAGATTGCGGTGGAAGGCGGAATCGGGGCATTCCTTTGCTACATGTTTTTCTTCGGGCGCGGATTCAGCAATCTCAAACAGCTGCGGCAATTGCCCGGCTATGATGAAGAAACCGAGCTCTTCGCCCGGGCGCTGCACAGTTCGCTGGTGGGGTTTGCGGTGGGGGCGTTGTTTGCTCCGGAAGCGTACCAGTTCTTTCCGTACTTTGCGGTGGCTTACACGTCTGTGTTGCTGGCAATCGCCAAGGAAAAAGAAGGTGAGCCGAAGGAGTCCGCCAAGCCGCCGATTCGACCTCAGCTGCGCCGGCGGGCATTTAAGAAGGGCGAGTTCGCCCCGATTCGTTAGGGCGAGTGGGCGGTTCCACGGCGAATCCTGCCGAAGTGATGACGAAGACGCCAAGATCGACAGTGGGCCTGGGGCAGAAGCTCTCCTACATGGGGCGCTGGTTGCCCAGTTACGGCTGGCAGCGGCTCACGCGCCAGCGGCCGCGGGGCCGGACGCATCTCATTTTTGCTCTGGCCGATCACTTCGAACCCCCGATCGTGCCGGGGCATGGATCGGAACGCGCTCCGCGCGCGGAACAAGAGCGACGCGTCGAACGCTGGTGCCGGGAGTATCCGCGATTGTTCGAAAACTTCCGCGACGCGGAAGGCCGCCCGTTTGTTCATACGTATTTTTATCCGGCGGAGCAGTACGATCCATCGCTGGTGGCCCGCCTGGCCGAACATTGCCACAACGGTTGGGGCGAAATTGAAATCCATTTGCATCACGGCGTGGGAACGCCCGATTCGGCGGAGAATACCCGGCGCCAGCTGACCGAGTTCCGCGACCGGCTGGCACACGACCATAGCTGCCTCTCCTACTGGGATAACTCGACGCAGCCGCGCTATGCCTTTGTTCACGGTAATTTTGCGCTGGCGAACTCGAACCACGGGATTGGGTGCGGGGTGGATAGCGAGATGCAGATTCTGGCGGAGACCGGTTGCTATGCCGATATGACGTTACCCTCCGGCGCGTATCACGGGGCGCAGACCGGCAAGATTAATTCGATTTACGAGTGTGGCTTGCCGCTGAAAGAGCGGGCGCCGCACCGCAAAGGGCGGGATCTGGAGCGGGGAAGAGCTGCGAAGATTTTTCCCATCATGGTGCAGGGGCCGCTGCTGCTGGACTTCCGGCCCGGTCGCGGCTCGCGGTGGTTGGGGATTGAGAACTCAGCACTCATCGGGCCTAGTCCGGCAACGCTGAATCGTCTTGCGAACTGGAAACGCGCTGCGATTTCAGTAGGAGGAAGACCGGACTGGTTGTTTATCAAATTGCATTGCCACGGTATGGATCCTCGGGACGACGATGCGATGCTGGGAACTCCGATGCAGGAATTTCTGCGCAAGCTGGTCGACGGCGCCGAAGAGAGAAACGAAGTTCTGCATTTCGTTTCCGCGCGCGAGATGGTGAATGTGATTCTGGCGGCGTGCGACGGCCGCGAAGGCAACCCGGGAGATTACCGGGACTACCGGCTCAAGCGGGCGCGCCCGCAGGTGCAGGATTCCGCCCCGGCGGGGACGTCTGAAGTGGTTCTGAAAGGATAGTGCATGTGCGGCATTGCCGGAATTGTCCGGGCGTATCGCGACCAAGGCCATTCTGACGGCGGGGTGGACCATGCCACGATTCACCGGATGTGTGAGGCCATCGTGCACCGGGGGCCCGATGACGAAGGCATCTTCGTAAAAGCTGGGGTGGGACTGGGGATGCGCCGCCTCAGCATCATCGACCTGGCGGGCGGGCATCAGCCGGTTTTCAATGAAGACAAAACTGTTTGGATTGTATTCAACGGCGAGATCTACAACTTTCCCGAGCTGCGCATCGAACTGGAAAAAAGCGGTCATCACTTCGCCTCTCACAGCGACACCGAAGTGATCGTGCACCTGTATGAGGAATTTGGCGCCGACTGTGTGAACAAGCTCCGCGGGATGTTTGGTTTTGCGTTGTACGACGAGCGCCGCCGAAAACTGCTGATGGCGCGCGATCGCTTCGGGAAAAAGCCGTTGCACTACGCGTTGGTGGGCGACAGGCTACTGTTCGGGTCTGAGATCAAGTCGATTCTCGCCGTGGCTCCGGAACTCGCAGCGGTGAACAACGAAGCGATTCTGCAATATTTGTATTTCGGTTACGTTCCTGATCCTCTCACTTCGTTTCTTCCCATTCAGAAGCTGCCGCCCGGTCACCTGCTGGAATTTGAAGCGGGAAACATTCAGGTCCGGCAGTATTGGGACCTGCCGCGATACGGCACGCATTACCCCAACAGCGAAGAAGAATGTCTGGAGGAGATGGAGCGCCGGTTGGCGGAGGCGGTGCGGATCCGGTTGATCTCCGATGTGCCGCTGGGCGCGATGTTGAGCGGGGGCGTGGATTCGTCCACGGTTGTGGCTTTGATGGCGCGTGCGAGCTCGCAGCCAGTGAAGACGTTCTCGATTGGTTTCCGTCACGACGATTTCAATGAAGCTCACTACGCGCGAATGGTGGCGCAACGCTTGGGCACAGACCATCACGAGCTTATCGTCGAGCCCAATGTGCTGGAGACGGTTGAGCGGCTGACTTCTTCACTCGAGGAGCCGTTTGGCGATTCTTCGATGCTGCCCACCTACTACGTTTCCTGTTTGGCGAGGAAACATGTGACGGTGGCGCTATCGGGGGATGGTGGCGACGAGATTTTCGCGGGATACGACCGCTACGCGATCCATATGGGGCGGCAAATCTTTCAGCGGATTCCGGCGTGGGCGTGGCGCTTTTACCGCAACCAGGTTTATCCTCGCTTGCCTCGCAACATGCGCGGGAGGAAATTCTCCTACAACATTTCTCTGCCTTTGCGAGAGCGGTATGTGGATGGGATATCGTTCGTCCCCGCTTTCGAGCGGGAAATGCCGCTTCTGTCGAGCGAATTCCGGGATGCGGTTCGCGACTATCCCGATCCACAGCTCCTGATGTACCGGTATTTCGATGAGGCGCAGGCCGACGATCCGCTGAGCCGAATGCTCTATACGGATACGAAAACCTACATGGTTGCGGACATCCTCACGAAAGTGGACCGCATGAGTATGCTGACCTCTCTCGAAGTTCGCGTGCCGCTTCTCGATCACGTGTTTGTCGAATGGGTGACGGGGCTGCCTGCGGATTTCAAAATGCGCGACGGAAAACAGAAATACATTTTGCGCAAGCTGGCCGAACGAGTTGGCGTGCCGCGCGAAGTGCTGTACCGTCCGAAGCAGGGTTTTGCGCTGCCGCTGGTGCATTGGATGCGGAACGAATTGAAGGACCTGATTCTGACCGTCCTGCTCGAGCCGAAAACATTGCAGCGTGGATATTTCAATCCGAAGGCGGTGCAGCAATTGCTCGACGAACACTTTCGCGGACGCCGCAACCATTCAGACCGCATCTGGCGCTTGCTGATGCTCGAACTGTGGCACCGCAACTTTCTGGAATCGTTCCAGACGTCCGACTCGAGCGGCGAACCTTACCGCGTTACCAGCGTAGCTGGACAGATCGGATGAGTTCGCCCGCAGACAACCCAGCTTCGATAAAGCTGGATGCACGACACTCGGAACCTACTGCTTCGAAACCCACCGCCTCGCAAGCACCCGCTTCAATTTCTCCCTTCGATTCTTTCCGCGCGATTTTTCTGATGATCAATAGCCTGGAAACAGGCGGGACGGAGCGCCAGTTTGTTGAGGTTGCGCGGTCATTGAGGAACGACGGCTTACGAGTGCAGCTTGGTTGTTTGATAAAAAAGGGAGCGTTCCTGGAAGGGGTGGGCGATATCTATCACTCGCCGCTTGGCGGGAGCCTCTACGGACTTCAATCGCTGCAAAGCCGCTGGCAGTTGATGCGCCATCTGCGCGAATCGAATGTGGCGGTGGCGCATGCGTTCGACTTCTATGCGAACCTGATGTTGATTCCGGCAGCTTGGCTGGCGCGGGTTGCGGTCATTGGCAGCCATCGCCAACTCGGGGATCTGCTTACTCCCAATCAATTTCGCGCGCAGCTCGCGATGTTCCGTTTGTGTGACCGAGTAGTGTGTAACTCGCGTGCGGCAGCGGATCGGTTGGTGCACGCAGGTCTGGCGGAACGCAAACTGGTTATCGTCGGCAATGGCTTGCCAGCAAGTGCGTTCGCGGAGACCGCTCCTGCGCTTCCGCGCCGCGAGGGAATTCTGCGGGTCGGCATGATCGCGCGGATGAATGCGGCCTACAAGAATCACAGCATATTTCTCCGGGCAGCGGCGCGAGCGCGTAGGAAATTTTCGAATGTGGAAATCGTTTTCGTGGGCGATGGTCCACTGCGCCTGGAGCTGGAGCACGAAGGCGCGGAACTCGGGCTGCAAGACAGTATTATTTTTCTCGGCGATCGCCGCGACATTCCCGCGACTCTTGCCTGCATGGATATATCGGTGGTCCCTTCGGCCTCAGAAAGTTTGTCGAACGTGATGATCGAGTCGATGGCCGCGGGCGTTCCGGTAGTGGCCAGCGCGGTCGGCGGAAACATCGAACTCGCCGCCGCCGGGCGCGCCGTGCTTGTGCCTCCCGGCGATGAGGAAGGTCTTGCGGCTGGGCTGGAGAAGTTGCTGGCGGATCAGGAGTTGCGCTCCGAGATGAGCCGAAGAGCGCGGCGATTCGCGCACGACAATTTCAGCATGGAGCGCGTGCGCCGACAGTATTCCGCAGTTTACGCTGAGGTACTCGCAGGCCGCGGCAAGACTCTCAGTAAGGCCGCCGGGTTGGAGTGCAAGGCTGATCCAGCGCCGCGTTCGGGTTCACGCATTCGCGTGGCGTTGGTTGCTCCTTCGTTGCGCTATGTGGGAGGGCAGTCGGTGCAGGCGGACTTGCTGATGCGAAACTGGAAGGATGACCCGGAAGTCGAAGCCAGGTTTGTGGCGGTGGACCCGAATCCGCCCTATGGGCTGGGTTGGGTTGAGCGAGTGCCGGGGCTGCGGACCTTGCTGCGCGAACCGCGGTATATCTTCGAGCTATGGCGAAATCTGAAAGATGCGGATGTGGTGCACATATTCTCGGCTTCGTACTCGTCTTTTCTTCTGGCGCCGTTGCCGGCTTGGCTGGTGGCACAGTGGCGAGGGAAAAAAACGCTGATCAATTATCGCAGCGGGGAATGCCGTGATCACCTGCAGAAGTCGTCCATCGCGCGCGGCGTGCTGAAGAGGACGGATCGACTTGTCGTTCCCTCGGGGTATCTGGTGGATGTTCTGAAGGAGTTCGGCCTGGCGGCGCAAGCGGTTCCCAACATCGTGGATTTATCGCAGTTTGTGTTTCGAGTCCGGCGGCCTCTTCGTCCTCACCTCGTGAATACTCGCGGGTTTCATCCCTACTACTGCATTGATGTTGTGGTGCGCGCATTTGCGGAAGTACAAAGGCTCTATCCCGATGCGCAGCTTGATCTGGTCGGCGGCGGACCGGTCGAGTCGGAAATCCGAACTTTGGCGCGGGATATGAAGCTTACGGGCGTGAAGTTTACCGGCGTGGCGGCGCGCGACCAGATCGGCCGCTGCTACGATCAGGCCGACATTTTCATCAACGCTTCCCGGCTGGACAATATGCCGGTGTCCGTTCTCGAGGCATTTGCCTCGGGAACGCCGGTCGTCAGTACGGAGCCCGAATCGATGCGTTACCTCGTCGAGCACGGGCGCACGGGCCTGCTGTCAGCGCCCGGAGACGCACACGCGCTGGCGCAGAATGTAATCCATCTTCTGCAGGACCCTGAATTGGGGGAACGGCTTGCGGCTAATTCGCAGCAGGAATTCCAACGGTACTCATGGCCGATTGTGCGGGAACAATGGCTGGGAGTGTATCGGGGGATGACTTTGAAGGACGCGCAGTCGGCGAAGGAAATAACCCCCGACCGCACGTAAGCTAGCCGACTGTAACTGGCGCCGGCTTGCGCTCTTCTTTCTCGATGCAGACTCGCTGCCACAATTCCAGATTCAGAAGACGCCAGATGCGGTCGTAGTTATCGCGGTGGCCGGCGCGATGCTCGGCGAACAACCGCTGCACGGCAGATGGCTGGAATAATCCACGCCCGAGGCTGCGCGGCTCCAGTAACATTTTCTCAATCACGTCCAGCTGTGGGCCTTTGAGCCAGCGGCTCCAGGGCGTGGGGAACCCAAGCTTGGGGCGGTAGAGAATCTCGTGTGGCAGCAAATCTTCAACCGCTTTTTTCAGGATACGTTTGCCGGCGAATCCGCCGAGCTGCAGAGCCTGAGGGATGTTGGTGGCAAACTCAACGACGACATGGTCGAGGAACGGAACCCGGCTTTCGATGGACGCCGCCATGCTCATGTTGTCCTGCTTCATCAGCAGTTCCACAAGATAAGTCTTGATATCGGTGTAGAGCAGACGCTGCAGCATCGAGCCGCGGGAGTTGTCCCAGTAGTCCAGCACATTCCGGTAAGGTGCGCCGGGTTCGAACTCGCGCGCGACTTCGTTCGTGAGCAATCCAGATTGCTCGCTCTCGCTGAAAGCGGAGAAAAAATTATCGAAGTAGAAAGATGCCCAGGAATTGCCGTTGCGAGCGAGGAACGTGTGAGACAGTTTGCGGCGAGCCGTGGCGTTGATCCATGACGAGTCGGTGATTAAGCCGCGAATCCAGTTGCGAACCACGGCCGGAGTCGAGCCGCGATAAAGACGGTCCCACGCGGCATTCTTGAGTGTGAAAGCGTAGCGCGTGTAGCCTGCGAGGGTTTCATCGCTGCCTTCCCCGGTGAGCACCACCTTCACTCGCTCCCGCGCCAACCGGGCCACGAAATAGAGAGGGACGCTCGACGGCCAAACGACCGGCTCGTCTTCCTGCCAGATGAGATGCGGCAGCGCATCGAAAAAATCCTGCTCGCTCACCAGAACTTCGTGGTGGACTGAGTTGATGTGTCTGGCGACGATGCGGGCATAAGGCAACTCGCTATACGCATCTTCGGCGTAGCCCACGGAAAAAGTTTCCACCGGAGTGCCGCGGATTTTCGTCATCAGGGCTGCAACCGCGCTGGAATCGAGGCCTCCGCTGAGGAAGACGCCGAGGGGCACGTCGCTCATCAGGTGGCTGCCCACGGCCTGTTCCAGAAGCTCGCGATAAGTCTGGATGTAATAGCTTTCCGGACGAGCGGGCGCGTCTTGATTGACGGGCAGGTCCCAGTAGCGTTCAATCTTCGCCTGTCCGCTCGAATCGATCTCCATCCAGTGGCCGGGCATCAACTTGTGGATCCCGGCGTAGAACGTCTCTTCGCCGGAGAGATATCCGAACGCGAGGTATTCAGGCAGAGCGGCGCGGTGAAATCGCGCGTCCACGCCGGGGTGCGCGAGAATCACCTTAATTTCCGAGCCGAAGATGAGGCGTTCTGGAGTCTTCTGGTAGTAGAGCGGCTTGATGCCGAGGCGATCACGAGCGATGAACAGACGCTGGGTGCGCGCGTCCCAGATGGCGAAGGCAAACATTCCGCGCAGGTGTTGCACGCAATCGTGACCGTACTCCTCGTAAAGATGGACGATGGTTTCGGTGTCGCTATGAGTGCGGTAAACGTGTCCGCGAGCTTCCAACTTCGGGCGCAGTTCGGCGTGATTGTAGATTTCTCCATTGAAGACGATCCAGACGGTGCCGTCTTCGTTACTGAGCGGCTGATGTCCGGTGGCGAGATCGACGATGCTGAGGCGGCGCATGCCGAGCCCGACGCCGCCGGAAGTGTAGACGCCTTCATCATCGGGGCCGCGGTGCACCATGGCGGCACACATCCGCCGCAAGACGCCCGGTTCTACCCTGGCGTTGCCCGTGAATTGCATGACTCCGGTGATGCCGCACATCGGTTGCAGGTCCTCGAAGTGATATCTTCCGCTTCGGCCTCCGTTCGCAAGAAACGTGAAGGAGAGCCATCTCTAGATCTCGCGACGCTAATCGAGACGATTGAACGATCCCGCTAAAGAAGTGGCTAACGATTGGTCGCTGCAGGCCACCCTCGGCGTGCCCAGCCGATTCGTCCAGTCCAACCATTGTAAAGGGCTGTCACTTGAAAACAGCGACCTGCCCTGGAACTGCACGAAACTACCCTCACAACAAATCACATGCCGCACTTGCCGGCCTCGTACGAGGTAGTAGAGAAACCTAGCGTTGGTGATCCACGGGCCAAAGGTCCATGCAGTGGAGGGTGAACGGCTGAAAACCATATGGTGCGAATCATCGCCGCCGGCGTCGTCATATTGATAGACGGCATCCGGTTTCTGCGCTGGGGCCGGTTGCTCGTCGACTCTGACGAATTTGCCAGGTTTGTAATTCGCACCGGCCGCGTTGACCACGGGAAGCAGGAGCATGGCGTGTTCCGCAGGCACTGCGATGCGCGCGCTGCAGCGCAGGACTGGAGCAGCGATCATTGTGCCGTAGGCCGGCGAAACATGCGCGGAGACAATCTCAGACTTCCACTGCGGATCGGATACCGGAAGAAGAGTCAGATGACTCGGCGAGCTGGCACTTTGTTTTTCTGAAGGTGACACCACGAAGACGTTCTCCCGGTTGGCAATCTCGAGATTGGACGCAACAAGATCGGACGCAAAATGCCAGGAGGTTTCGAGCAGATGTGAGCCTTGGCCTTCCGCAACATCCCGCACCAGCCAGAAACCGCCATCGAGATGGAAGACGAAGCGGCGATGCCGCACGGGCTGATCGAGTCGTTCGTATCCCGAGTGGGAGCCGGCGAAAAGCGTGAAGCTGGCGCCGGGAATCCAGCATTCGGCGTGAACGAGGGGAATCGCGCTCCAGGCAAAGGGACCTTCGGGCTGCGCCTGATCGAGACCGTCGACTGCGAGCGTGTTGTGAGCGCGGGTGCCGCGAAAAATCTGACGCTCGCCTCCGGGAGTGATGTAACCGAACGTACCGGCATCCACCAGCCAGGGACGGTTGCCGAACGAAAGCTTGATGCTGAGGGCGTCGGCGTGGCCGTGTCCGCTGCGGCCTGTACCTTGGGGGCCAGCGTCGACCACCATTTGTTGCGCGGGTTCAGCGCTCGCCGCAATGTAGAGGCCGCCGTCGTTGAAAGAGTAAACTCTCGGGCAGTCGGTAGTGTTGCGAGATTTCGCGGTCCACTCTATCGCTTCCGTCCCAAACAGCCAGATGGCTTCTTCACTCAGTGTTGCGTTAGAACGTGAGCCTTCGCTGTGAAACAAAGTGGCTCCGACCGCGAGAGGGTCCGTCATATGCTCGGCGTGGTTGCGTCTCGGGTTGAAGACGCGGCCTCCGTCATCGTCGCCAAAGCCGTCGAGTGGACCGGCTTGAGCGAGAGCGCGTACGACTCCCAGCATTTTTCGGAGAACGCCGTCAAACCCCGCAGGGCTCTCCACACCATTGCGCGACGCGAGTAATCGCGCGTGCAGCAGGAAATCGAGAGCATAGACGTGGTAGTACAGCGATTGCTCGAAATAAACGCCGTCGGGCCGGACCTGGCGCTGCGCTTCCTGCTGAATGATTCTCCAGCCTTGCTCCTTCCATTTTGTCGCAGCTGAAATTTCAGGACAGAGCGTTCCGATGAAGAATAGAGCAACCGCCTCGCCCAGCAAGTGCGTGTTGGGAGAGAAATACGTAGAGAGGTATTGATGGATATGGCGGCCGCTTACGGCCAGCGCGCGCAGAAGATCGGTCCCGAAACCGGCGGAAACGATTGGACACGATGCCAGCAAGTGCCGCAGCCAGAGCCAGGAGAGCGAGCGAAACGCAACTTCCAGGCTGCTCGCCCAGTTCACGCCAAGAGGATAGGGATTGGCGCGCTGCCAGGAATACCACTGCGCGATTGCCTCGTGCGCATATTTGTCCTGGCGAGTCAGAAGCCAGGCCTTGGCCAGCGTGACCAGGTGCTGGTGGCGGTTTAATTCCCAGGTGACTTTGTGGTCGCCGGCTTGCGCAAAATCGAGGAAGTCGATCTTGAACCACGGAATTTGCGGAGTGCGCTTCCCGTGTACCGCGTCGAGGTGCCAGTCGATTTCAGCGCCGTAGTCAAGATTTTCGAAGCCCAGCAGACGAAAGCGATGGCGGCAAATTTCGTCCGCCTCTTTGACCAGGGCATCTCCTTCGCGAGGCAGGTGCTCCCGCAACAGGTTGACGCGGGCTGGCAGTTCGTCAGCCGCAAAGAAAAACTTGCCCGGCTGAATTCCCCCGTCCTGTAAAATTTCAGCCCCAGGCTGCGTTCCGCCTCTGTAACGGACAACATCAACCCGCTTGCTGACTTCCTGGCGCACACGGGTGCGCAACTCCTCCCAACTCATTTGGGATAATCGAGACCAGGCTTTTCCTCCGGAGTGGGCCACTCAGCCAGTTTATCCCTTGGTTCCGGCTATACTCCAATCCAGGTAGCACCAATAGTAATCACCCGAAAGTGGCATGGAACAAGCTGTCAAGAATCGGTTATTCTAGTAGTACGAGCCGCAACCGGGCCGGGCTTTTGTTGCGTCCTACCAGGCGGGTTTTTCCGCTGAAAACAATAGACTTAGATCGCATCGCACGAGTTCCGCGCGGGTCTCCAGCCCGAGTCTCTCAGCAATGAAAATGAAAGCCAAGCTGATCGATCCGAAGGACCTCGACTGGGCCAGGCTGGATGGCTTCGCGGACCGCACCGTTTTCCAGACGCGCGAATGGCTGCAGTTTGTCCACGAAACTCAAAAGGCGAGCGTGGCGCTGTGCGAGTTGGACGAAGGCGGAGAGATCGCCGGATATTTTGCCGGGCTCGTGTTCTCGCGCTTTGGCGTTCGCATGCTGGGAAGTTCGTTTCCGGGGTGGACCACTCCTTACATGGGGTTCAATCTCGTGCCCGGGGCTTCGCGCAAGGCTGCATTGGCCGCGGTCGAAGAGATTGCTTGGGACAAACTGAAGTGTTTGCACATGGAAGTCTCCGACCCGTTCTTCACCGTCGAGGATGGCAAGGACCTTGGATTCACGTGTGAATTTTACCCTTCGTACCGCACCGACCTCACCCAACCGGAAGACACGCTGTTCGGCAATATGGATAGTGCGTGCCGGCGCTGCATCCGAAAAGCGGAAAAGAGCGGCGTCGTCATCGAAGAGGCGCACGACTCTGCGTTTGCCGACGAATACTACGAGCAATTGAAAGATGTTTTTTCCAAGCAGGGCCTGGTGCCCACTTATTCCGTCGATCGAGTTCGCGCCCTGGTGAAAAATCTTGAGCCCACGGGGCGAATCCTGCTGGTGAGAGCCCGTGATGCGGAGGGAAAGTGCATTGCCACGGGAATTTTTCCCGGCTTCAACAAGATTGCGGAATTCTGGGGCAACGCCAGTCTGCGATCGAGCCAGAACTTGCGGCCGAACGAAGCCATCCACTGGTATGCGATGCGCTATTGGAAGGGTCGTGGAGTGGAAGTCTACGACTGGGGCGGGGAAGGGAAATACAAAGAAAAATACGGCTGCGTGGCGCACCGCGTGCCCTGGTTTACCAAGTCCCGGTTCGCGGTGATCTCGAGCCTGCGTGGTCAGGCCAAGAAGATGTTCGAGAAGAAGCAGCGGTTTCAGGGATGGCTGCAGAGCTGCCGCAAACCGCAGTCGGAAGCAGAAGAAGCAGATTCGGCTCAGGGCCAGGCTTAACCAGCGCTCCGCGTGTGGAATCTTTCGTAATCAGGCAGCACAAAAGAGCCGTTGTTAGAATTGATCTGCGGTAGTGAGTGTGGCCGATGAGAACGTCCGCAAAATCCGAGGGTACGGGATGTTGAAACGGGGACTCAAGCACCTTTCGCGCGTCAATGACGTGTTGTTCCGCAAGCTCCGCATCGAGCGCGATATCACCATTTTTACCGACGATGTTTTTCTCACTTCCTATCCCCGCTCCGGCAATACCTGGACGCGCTTCCTGGTCGGCAATCTGGTCTATCAGAATGAACCCGTCACTTTCCTGACCGTGGAGCGCCTGGTCCCCGACATGTACAAGAGTTCGGATCGAGTGCTGCGCAACCTTCCGCGGCCGCGAATCTTGAAGAGCCATGAATGCTTTGATCCCCGTTACAAAAAAGTCATCTATATTGTGCGCGATCCGCGCGACGTTGCGGTTTCCAACTATCACTGGGAACTGAAGCTGCGGTCGGTGCGGGACGGTTTTCCCATCGAGGATTTCGTGCCGCGGTGGATGGAGCCGCAGTTCTGGCCCCGCATCGGATCCTGGGGAGACCACGTGACCAGCTGGCTGAGCACTCGGCAGGGAAACAAAGGCTTCCTGCTGCTGCGCTATGAAGACTTGAAGCAGGACCCGCAACGCGCGCTGGCGCGGGTGGCAGAGTTTTTGGGAATTGAACCTTCTACAGATCGGCTGAATCGAGCGGTGGATCTGAGTTCCGCCGAAAACATGCGAAAGCTGGAAAAGCAAGAGAGCGCGCAGTGGGTTGCGACGACGCTTACGCGCCAGGACAAACCTTTTGTGCGCAACGCGACTTCCGGCGGTTGGAAAGCGGTGCTGCCGGAACAAACCGTCGCTTACATCGAGAAGCACTGGGGACACCTGATGCGCAATCTCGGATACGAACTTGTCACCGACGGCTCGGGTGTCGCGATGGAAACGTCACACGTCGAGAAATAATCGCTATGCGAGATTGCGGCTAGAAGTTGCGAGGCAGGCCGTCGCCATCGGCGCGCGTGAGATGCAGCAAAGATTGATTCTTCTCGAACGGCTGCAGCAGGGCGGCCAAGCCCTTTGACGCGGCGAAGATAAAGTTCGAATCCGCCTGCAGGAATCCGCACTGTTCGAGAGCGCGGCCCCACTGGTGATGGCTCTGGTTCGAGACAATCAGATCGTACCCGCTTTGCTCCAGCGCATCTGCCGCGGCGCGCAGCATCGGCAACGCGTCTTCCGGCGAAGCCCAGCAATCGACGATCGAGCCCACGCGCATGGCTCCATATTTTTCGTCCTTGCGCCGTTCCCCGACCACGGCCCAGCCGATGTCGTTTCCACTTCTGCGGATTCGTAAGCGCGTAAAGTGCTGGTCGCTGGCAGCGTAAAGTGTGCGGAGGGTCACGCTGTCGCGCACGGCCGTCATCGCGTAAGCGAATCTGCCTTGTTGCCACAGCGGATCGACCCAGCTTGAAAACTCTTCTACCTTCTCCACGGTGAATGGCTTTATCGCAGGCGCGCGAAATCTTCGCCAGGTTTGCAGCGCCCTTGAGGCTGCCCAACCCGCGCCTGACAGTGCGGCGAAATCCATTACCAGCCTGCGCGCGGCGGAACTGCGCACCGCCTGCATTTCGCGCAGAAAACGATAAGGCTTCACAACCCTGAAATAGAAAGGAACCACACAGTGCGCCCAGCCCAGGCGCACCAGCATCTTCGGCAACGGGCGGTCGTAACCATTCATACCGAGGCAATAGAGCAGCGGCGAGCGGTTCATGGCATGCTTCAACAAAAGGCTGCCAACGACCGCATGAGACTTGCTCACGATTCCCTCCGACAGCGGATGGTGATAGTAGGCAACGCGGCGCACGGAGCCATCGGCTAACGAAAATTTCTGCTGCTTGAGAGCGTAGCCGCCACGCACCACGCCATCGTCAAGCGCAACGAAAAATTCCTGGTACAAGTCGATGCCTTCGGCCGGGGGTAGCCAGCGCGGCTGGGAAGAACGAAAAAACACGAGGTCCGGGTCTGCGCCACCTGCCTTGAGCCGTAAATTAAATTCCTGTACCGCAGCTTCGTGCTCGGCGCGATATGGCTGGATAACGATAGGCATGGCAGCAACGGTCGGGAAAGATGACGGACTTTGCTAGCGCGAGCTGTTCTGCAGTTTGTTCTCGACCAGTTTCACGGTGCTCCCGAGGTTCCGCATTTGTTCCATTTCCTCGGGAGAAAACTGGATGTTAAATTTTTCTTCCAGCGCCAGCACAAAATTCAAGTGCTGCGTGGAGTCCCAGGCCTCAATGGATTCCGTCGAAGATTCGCGAGTGAGCTGGACCGGCGGGACGCCGAAAAGATCGGAGGCTATTCCTTGAACTTGCTCGAAGATGGTAGGCGTCAAACGCGTGCTCCTTCGTTGGTTTTCAGTCGAACCCACTCCGGCATAGCGATGGTCTGCTGGCGGAGATCGAGAGTCCAGAAACTGCCTTCCTCATTCTGCTTCTGGATCTTAAAGCCGTGCTGGGCATAGAAATCGCGAGCCGGGGCATTCTTTTTGGTGGGCAAGAACCAGCCGGAGAGTTGCCGGCAGCCGCGGCTTGCGGCGCCGCTCGCCACATGGGACAAGAACGCGGTTTCCACCGTTCTGCCGATCACGCGGCAACTGAGCAGGAAGGTGTCAATCTCGCAGGTTTCCGTTTCGTTGCGGATGATGGCAACCCCGACCAGTCCGTGGTCGCCAAAACGGTCCCGCAGCCGGATGGTCATCACCTGCGAGTCTTCCCGCGCCGCCACTTCCGCAATCTGTTGCTCGGTGCGCCGGCGAGTCGTCAGGTTGAACTGGTTGGTTTTTTGCGTGAGCTGTGCGACTCGGGCCAGCGTCGCAGGTTCGAGCGGAGCGATTTCTGCCTCGAGTTCAAGATAGCGGAAAAAATCTTCTTTGCTTTGAAAGCTCTGCTGTGCCTGCGAGCGCTCCCTTTGGGCGGCATAAACTTCGGTGCGCTGCTGGTCCTCGTCGGACAATACAAGCCGCTGGAATGCCGGCGCGTCTCGAACTGCGGCCGCATATTCGAGCGGGTCCGATGGCAGATCGATGATGGTGACTTGAGGAAGCGCGGCGCGAACCTGCTCACGCTCCATGGGGTTGTCGTCGAGGAAGGCGAGCGCGTCCACGCCAACATTCAGTTCGGTGGCGATCTCGCGCAGGTTCAACCCTTTGTCGTGCCAGTTGATGCGCATGGCCGAGAAGTGACTCGGCCTGACCAGCATGCCCGGATGATTCTGCAGTGCTTCCAACCCGTCGTCGAGGTTGTTCTTGCTGCAAATCGCGAGCAGAACGCCTCTCCGCGCCAAATCCAACATGGAGCGCTGCAAGGCCTGGTAGGCGGCGCCGGGATACTCTGCGCCGATTTGGATTCCGGTCATGCCATCTTCGCCGATCACGCCGCCCCACAGAGTGTTGTCGAGATCGACCACCAGCACTTTCGCAGTTTTCCCGGAAAGCGGTACGACGAATCGCAGCCACTCGCGCGACAGGTGAATGAGTTGATCGGCGGCGATCGGCATTCTGGCAGTGAGCCACTTGCGCTCGTCGTGCCACCGCAGGCGGCCGTGGCGCGCCGCCAGCGCGTCATAGTCCAGCAGGTAAACGCCGCGATGCGCGGCAACGATTTTGCGCAGCTCCTGATTAATTTGCAGGATCGCACCAGACTGACTGAGACCCGACTGGGCATCGAGCACTCCTGCGCTGGGGCGTGCCGGCTGCTCCAGGGAATGCACGATCAGCGCCGCAGAGCTGCGTTTACGAAACGCCTGGATCCACAGCTCGAAACTTTTCGAGACTCGCTGCACTGCCTCAGCAACTGCTGCCTGTGAGAGATCGGGATACTGATTCCACAGGTCGGGCGCAAGGTCCGCTGTTCGCGTTGCGAGTATCACGCCGTCCGGAGCAAAACGGTAAAGCGAGCTTTCTTCGTCGAGAATCTCCTGAGGATAAGCGTTGAAGTCGCCTAGCTGAACGGTCAGGTCGATTCCAGACGCAAAAGCCGCCGCACGAAGTAAAGGTACCGCCGGTTCTACCGTAAATGATCGCAGGATGGCCAGCCGATAGCGTGTGAGCGGGAGTTTCTCACGCAGCCGCTCGTAACGGGATACGACAAAAGCTGCGGCTCCGGCCCCGTTCTCGTTGCGCCACAACTCGGCTAGGCGGAGCGCCGCTAACTCTGCCGATTCGGACGCGATCAGTTCGTCGGCTTCTTTGCGCAGGTCCCGAGCTTTGGGTGTTGAGTTCATCTTCACGATTCAAAAATCACGCATCATTCTGCTTTCCTCAGCGCTCCAAATACTCCAGCAGAAGTTTGTTCTTCGTGTAGACCCAGGCGATGCGGCGTCCGCCGAAGGCAACGGCGGGAAGCGGCGGCCGGGCGATGAGAGAACCTTTCGAACGGCAGAACGCCAACTGCTGTTCCAGATTTTCCACTTCGTAACAGAGATGGTGCAACCCTCCGCCCTTTTTCAAAAATGGAATCACCGGCGAATTTTCCGCCGCCGGTTCGACCAGCTCCAGCCGCGGACTACCCGCGTGTTTACTGCGCAAGAAAGTGACCCGCACCATCTGGTTCGGATCGTGAAAAATCACGCCATCCCATTCCGCCTGCAGTGCGTCGATGAAGCCCTGCACAGAGTCTGAAATGGAGGCGACCACAAAGCCTACGTGGTGGAACGTGCCTTCTGAGGCTGAGGCTGAAGGAGGAGCGGTTGCGCCCATCGAGGAGTCCATCTATCTCGATTGCCCCGCTGCGCGCAAGTTGTGCTTCCCGTGCGTCATTTCAACTCGACCACAAAAACGTCGGTCCGGAACTTGTCGCCCTTCGGCATTTTTCCCAGCTGGTCCTGCCAGTCGGAACTGAACATGAAGAAGCGTCCATCTTGTGAGACATTGCCTCGCGGAGTTGAATAGAAGCCATTTCTGGCGCTGCTGTAAGTGTGCGCAAATCGCCAGACTTTGGAAGCCTTGCGGTCGGTTTCCGCGCAGTCGATCTCGTTTTCCCAGGGTCCGTTCACCGAAGGCGGTTTTCCAGGGTCATCGGGATTCCGCGGGCTGTAGGTGGAAAAACAAACCGGCGCACTATCGCTCGGATCCACATTGTTCCAGGAAAAATGCGAGTCGTACCAGAAATCCCTGGCGGGTTCCAGTCCATCGATCAGCGGAGTGGCATCCTCCAGATGGTTCAACGGTCTGATCCAAACGTCCATGGGGTGGCCGATGCCGGAGGAGCCGAGAATGTGCGTGTACCCCAGCGCGTGGTGTCCCCGGCAGCCTTTCTCGCAGGCGTGAACATTCAGAGTATCGATTTCCCAAACCACAAGATTCTTGCCGACTCCGCCACCCTCGCGCCCACCGCCGCGCGCCAGGTAGACGAACTTTCCCGACTTCGCCATGCGGGCGTTGTGCATAAGAAAACGATCGGGAGCAGAAATCGTTCCTTTCGGTCCCCATTGCCCGCCGACTTCTCCCGTCTGCGTGTTATACCAGCGGCAGCCCTGGACCCGGTCGTAAATGTAGACCAGATAGTTCTGGTCCTGCTGCGGGCCCAGGGAAGCCGCGAAACGGTTGTCGTCGGCGCTGACCGTGAGCGAATGTCCCGTGTCAGAACCCTGGAGCTTCACGCACTTTGAAGCGTCGTTCACGTCGCTCACTTTGTGCTTGGCCACATCGTACTGCTGAAACACCGGTTCCCGGCGAACCATTCCGTAAAGAATATTGGCCTGGGAAAAGCTGAACTGCGGCTCGGCGTTCCACGGCAGATTCGGAGCATCTGCCAATCGCGACTTCATGGTTGCCGGATCGAAGGTGTACAGCACGAACGAACCACCGGTTGTGTTCACGTAAAACATGGTCGAAGTTTTATTCCACGAGTTTTGTTCCGCGGAAGAGGGAGTGAAAAGCGATCGTCCAGCCTGCTTTGGATCCGACAAGGCATCGGTGACGCGAAGAATCCGCGATCCAAAAATCGGGTCGGTGATTATGGACCCCGCCGGTCCGATGGCGGGTGGCGTTTCCTTATAGGGCTCAAGCTTGCGGTCGGTGCGGGCCGCATACTCCGTGGCTCCGGCCGGAGAGACTGGAGCAGCGTCACGGCGCGGTTCCAGGTGCGCCTGCGCCGCGCAAGCGGCAACGCCTAAGAACAATACGATACATAATTGCAGGAAGTATCTCATTGCGCAGATTTTCAATCGATCAAGTCCATTCGATCACGATCTACTAATATTCTAATCTTTGTCCGCGGTTGTGTCCGAGACTGGTGCCGAGAGTTCCAGCGATGAAACATTCGCCAACCGGCCAACCGGCGTGTGCAGTTTGAGCCACAGCTTGGCGGCCAGAAAACGCGGATAAGCCGCCGCGAGCCATCGGTTCCGCAGACTTACGGGATGTTTCTCCTCCGCAGCGGTTAGCGCGTAGCCCGATTCTTCCAGGCTGGGACCGATCAGCGCCTCAAGGTCAGCGATTTCCTGAGCGGATAATCGTTCCTTCCAGCGATTCACAGGATTCTCGCGGATTTGGTTAGCTTCGTCACGGAACGAGGAGTTGGATTCGCGCAGTCGTCCCAGCTTGGTACTTTGAATTCTCTCGTAGTCCAGATCATGATCCAGGAATTGGCCCAGCATCGCCAGCGTGCGTCGCGGATCGCCCACCAGATCTTCGTAACGAATCTCAATATAGTCGGCAGGAATTTTCTGACCGTAACGGCGTCCGGTTTGCACCATCCAATCCCAATAGATTGCCGTCTCGAGCAGACCGCGCGCCTTGCGGCTCCACGGGAACGGCCGGAACTCGCCCATCTTCATCAGCGAGAGCGCAATGTCGCGGCCGTCGCGAATAATGTGAACGAAGAGCGCGTCGGGAAGGTCGGCCTTGATTCTCGGCACATGCAAAACGTTGTCAGGATCGTAAACCGCCCAGCGCTGCGCGCTTTGTTGCCGCGCCACTTCATTCATTACGATGCTGATGAAATCGCCCCCGGTGCGGCACTCCGCCATCAGCTTGCCCGAGAGTTGCGCGGCATCCAGGTCCGTGCACGTGAAACCCTTGCTGCGCATAAAAGTATCGACCATTCTTCGCAGGTTCCGCGGATTGCCGGGATGTCCGAAGCGCGGAATCAGAATCTTGTAGATGGGAAGATATCCGCGATAGACGGCGAAGCCGCCCGCCGACAGCAAGGTGTCGTAAAGCAGGTTCGTTCCGGACCGGTGACAGCCCATGACAAACACCGGGCGGCGGCTGCGTTCCGAGTCCGCGTCCTTCCTCACCTGCTGCCCTGAGCCACTGGCCGCCGCGGTTTCACTCATAAGTTATTACCCTGTGACCGCTGTGTCCTCTGTGGTTCAAGCTCTTCCTCGCATACTCCATCCGAACTTCCCCAAGTGTACGTTACGTCGCCGCGTAAACGGAGCCTTCATTGCGCCCTTCGACCCCCAAGCAACACTTCGCGGACGCGATCGTAAAACGAGTTGCCGAGCAGTTGCTTAGCTGCATCGCGAAGCGTGCCCTGAGCGCGCAGACGCCGCAACGCGTCTCCCGAGCAGATTGCGGCGAAATCCTTGATCGGCGTTCCGCGAAGAATCGCCACACGGCCCAGGGAAAATAAATCCGCATCAGGAGAGTTGGCATGGATGCGGCTGGTGGCAACGGTGCGATATCCGGCAGCGCGGGCAATGCTTACCACGCGATCATCGTAGCGGCCTCCCGGGCACGAAAAGTGTTCGACTGGCTTGCCCACAATTTGTTCCAGCTGCGACTTCGCGTCGGCGATCTCCCGCTGCAAACCGGGTTCATCCAGATCG
The DNA here is from genome assembly GCA_963719575.1 of uncultured Acidobacteriaceae bacterium. Classification (GTDB taxonomy): domain Bacteria; phylum Acidobacteriota; class Terriglobia; order Terriglobales; family Acidobacteriaceae; genus Sulfotelmatobacter. The sequence goes on along the minus strand of CAVRCN010000005.1, from coordinate 106,464 downwards.
GTGAGCATGGGATGAGTCATGGAGTGGCATCCAATTTCGAAACCCTGCGCGCTGAGTTCCTTCAACTGAGATGCCGAAAGATGTCCCGGTTTTCCCAACCATCCCGCCGTGATGTAGAACGTCGCGCCGAAGCCGGCTTGATGCAGGATGGGCGCGGCAGCCAGCAGATCACTCTCGGAGCCGTCATCGAAAGTGATGCAGAGGTTCGTGCAAGCATTCGTAGATGTGTTCGGCGCTTCAGGAAAGGTCACCGTCCTCCCCACGCTCAGCCCTTGGTATCCATTGGTCTTGAGGAAGTCAATTTGTTCTCGAAATTCGCGCTCCAGCAAAACATAGCGTTCGTAGCCGGGCTCGGAGCTACACAGGCTCGGGCCCGGAATCTCCAGTTCGTGATACATGAGGTAGATGATCGAGGGTAGGGGCATCAAAGCGCTCCCTTGATTCCGGGCAGAGTGCTTCGAGGGAGAGTGATCGCAGGCGCGGGGACAGGAAGCAAACTAAACACGATTCCCACGCCGTGCGGTTCCAACGCAATTTCCAGTTCACACGTTCTGCGTTCGAGGTCATAAAGGGCAATGTGCGACGGTCTGTGCCGGGAGCCGCCGTGCTTAATCCATGCCACGTTTTCCACGAACTTGGTGGGACGCACCCGCGTAAACCCCACCCAGACGCGGCGATCGTCCAGCGGGAGCACGCCGCGGCACCATCCCAGAACCTGCCCGGTCTGTCCGCTCATCTGGTTCAGGTTGATGGTCTGTTCCACTTTTAGCGTTTTTTGATCGGCGATGATGACGTGGCCATCCACCGTGGTGAAATAAATCTTGTCGCCAAAAATATATCCGTCGTGCGGCCGGGGCACGGTGATCTCGATGCGCGGGCCCGGTTTGGTGAGGCAAATGGCATCCTGCTGCTGGAAACGGGTCACCCAAATCTCGCCGTTCAATTCGAAAACATGGTTGGGATGCGAGCGGTGAGGCTTGGTCGTCGGCACGAGCCGGTAGTCCGTCTGACGCGAGAATCTTGACCACGTGTCTTCGCCAATCACGCTCCATTCGCGGAGAAGCTTTCCTTCCGTAGTGACTTCCACCACCATATCGAGCCCGGTCACGGCGGCCAGTATGGTTCCGTCGTGCGAGTGATACGCGTGATGCAGATCGTTGAAGCAGGGCAGGGAGACGTAGTGCGCCAGCCGATAACTGGGTAGTTCATACACCAGAATCTCGGTGGAGGTGCAAGTATAAAGTTTGTTCTCTTTGATGGTGGCTGACTTGAACAGCATGGCGGGAAGGTGAGGCGGGCATACTTCGGGCGGAGAGATGTACTCCACGCAACGCCGGGACTCGTTCTTCGCCGGATCAAGGTCGATGACCAAAGCCTGGTCACACGACTGCCACTCCTCCAGCTTACGGAAGGCCGCGCTTCGCAGTCGTCCACCGATTACAAGAATGTTGTCCACGAGGAGAAGTACGTTCCGGGCATTACTAAGGCAGTTATTAATGCGTTACTAATTACTAGAATGATTAGCGCGTCGAGACGTCGCCGCGTTCCTCAGCCGGGCAGCGGCTCGTCACGCAGAGGCTTCCGGCCTCGAACGCCAACCGGAAATTCTCCAACACTCAACTCTTCCAGCCCACAACTCTCAAACCAGCGGAATACCTGCTCATAGGTATGTTTCGATTGGTATTTGGGCGAATACCAATCCAGAGTGTCCAGAACTCTCACTTCTGGATCGGGATGCCGGTTCACAGGGAAGACGTGGTGCACCAGACCGGCCACCGGTTTTCCGGCTACGGGGATGACACGAAGTCCGCGATCGAGCCAGTAGAGAACAGGAACCGCAAAACTGAAGAAACCATGCAAAACCCGAGGCGACATGCGGTGAGTGATCTTGCGATATTGATCGCTGAACCGGTACCACTTGTTGTAGCCGCTGTATAACCAAACCGCCAGCATGCCACCCGGCTTCAAATACTGTGCCAAAGTCTTGACCGCCTTTTCGCAATCGGGAGTGTGATGGAGCACTCCCATGCTGTAGATGCAGTCAAACGTCCCCGGCTTGAAGGGAAGGGAGAATACATCGGCTTGGTAAGCCACGAAATCGCGATCCGCCAGGTTCTTCGTTGCGACCTCGACAGCTGCGCTCAGGTCGATTCCGACGACGCGGGCGCCCCAACGCGTAGCCACCTCGGCGAAACGGCCCATACCGCAACCCACGTCGAGAACCAGTTTGCCCTTGAAGTCCTCGGGCCTGACGTGAACCTTTCGGATGAAGTCCTCTTCGGAAAGACTTCTGCCGTCGTGGTCCAATTGCGTGCGCTCAAACCGCCGCCATTGATAACCAAAACTGTCCGCATAGTTGCTCTCATCGACAAAGCGAACGATGCCGCGCACCTCGGGGAAAGTGCGCCCGCAGGAGGGACACACATAAGCATCGCTCCGCCGCGCCAGCGAGACCTGGCAAGCTGGACAGTGCAGCAAGGCTTCCGCTGAAATCTGTGAGGGTTCGGCTACGGGATTGCCAGGCAACAGTCCACTCCCCGCACGCGATCTGGAAGCAGTAGGTGTTTCATTGGACCGTCCCCATGTTGGGGCGGACGGGAGATGCGCGCGGCCCCTTCTATCCTTGCGTTCCAAAAAGTCTAGCACTCTTTGCTCCTAATTTGTCGGCTCACGATGAACGATCACGAAGTCCAAACGGAAGCTCGACCACGGCGGCTTCCGGAGTACCAGCGTTGCGGGGAAGGGCAGTCAGCGCTGTGCGGATTTCGCAATCGCCGGCGCAACCTGCTGCTGGACTACCGCCAGAAGCTCTTTCCGCAAATACGGCGCTCCCGCCAACAAGCCCGACATCAGCGGGTCCCGGTTGTTGCAGCGCAGCGGCGTGTTCTCCAAAGTGCTCACGAACCCTCCGGCGCTCTCCACCAAAGCCGCGCCAGCTGCCACGTCCCACTCATTCTTGGGCGTGAGCGTGAATGTAATATCAGCGAGGCCGGCGGAAACCAGCGCCAGCTTGTAGGCCACCGAGCCCATCGCGCGAATCTCAAACGGAGCGTTCTCAAACGGCTTCCACTCGCCGCGCTTTACTTCGCTGCGGCTGGCCAGCACCAGCGCTCCCGCCAGGCTGGAGCGGTTGCTGGGCTGCGAAGGCTTGCCGTTGTAGAGCACGCCCGTGTCGATCGATCCCAGAAAAGTTTCTTTGGTTGCCGGGTTGTAGATTCCTCCCGCCACCGGTCTTCCATTTTCCACAAATCCGATGGAAACGCAGAACTCAGGCAGCCCTTTGACGAACTCCCGCGTGCCATCCAGAGGATCGACCACCCAGACGCGAGCTTTGTCGAGACGCGAGAAATCATCGATGGTTTCCTCGGAAAGCCAGCCTTCGCCCTCGCGCAGAAGATTCTGGCGCAGCACCACATCCACCGCCCGGTCGGCGGCCGTAACCGGATCATGGCCGGCTTTGAACTCGGTTTCCACTTCCCCGGGAGTGAAACGGTCGAATACCTTGCGCGCCGCTTCCAGTGCGGTTTCGATGCGGGCGAGAATGTCAGAATAGGCAGAAGTCATTTGAGTTTTGGCAAGGAATACGGGTGCAATTTGCAGGCCTTTTCGAACCCTAGTACCAATTGTAAGCTATTTAGAATGAGTTATATATCGGTGATTCTGAGGCGAGACTCAGGGTCCACGCTTCAATAGTGAAAAAGTTTGCGGCGAGCGCTCAGATCCTTCCACTGCGGAGATTTGCCGCGTGTGCTCCCTAAGCGCTTCAATTCTCGTCCGTTTGTACGAAGTAGCTGGCTACTTTCCCTCGCAATTCGATCCCGACGGATTCCCGGGTGAAGAAGAACCAGAGGACTCCCACGGCATACGTTGCCCCGCCCGCCAGCAGATTAATGACGAGTTGAGGGTAACGATGAGCATAGAAAGAGTGCTGCATGAGGAGCAGCACGAACGCCATCGGGATGCAAAAGAGAAGGGGATAGGAATAAGTCTCCGTGATGAACTTCAGAATCGGAACGTCGAGCTTGCGGCACAAATGACGGGGCAGAAAAAATACCGCCGTACAGAATAGCGGAATCGCCGTACCGATTGTGTCTCCGATGATTCCCAGCGGGCGGACCAAAGCGACGCTGAGGATAATATTGGACACACCTTCGATCAGGACCACCGTGGCCAGTGCCTTGTGCATGCTCATCCCAAACAGAATCCGGTTGGAGGTGGTCTGGGCGTTATAGAGCGTCGCCGGGATCAGGGCAATCAGCAGGATGATGTAACTGGAGATATATCGCGGCCCCACCCAGGCTTCGATCACCGACTTGCCCATCACAATAAGGGCAACCGCGAGGGGAAACATGATGAAAGCGCAAGCCCGGTTTCCGGAAATGAAAATCTTGCGCAGCCCGTCGTAATCCCCGGTCGCATGGAACTGGCTGGACATAGGAGTGAAAATCTGCGCCACGCTGCTCACTGTTTCTCCGGCATAATCCACCAGGCGCGATCCAATGGAAAACCGGGTGATGGCCGCCGCGGAAAGAAACGTGCCAATGATGACTGCGTCGGACTTGAAGCGAAGCCGGGCGGCCACAATGATCATAAAAGTCACGGATCCATAGTTGGCGACCTGCTTGAAAGATTCGCGGTCCACGTATCGCCAGCCATAAGGAATAGCCACCAATCGCTGCGCAATTACTCCGCGGATGGCGGACATCACCAGCGGCATCGACATGGTGATGAAGGCGACGGTGAGCAGTCCATACCCGTGATGCAGAAAGTAGATGATCAGCGCGGCCCGAGTCAGAGTTCCCACGATGTTGGTACTGTTCAACAGATAGAATCTTTGCAGTCCCTCCAGCACGCCGCCTGACATTCCTAGCGGAAAACCCAGAGCGATACAGGACCCCACCATGAAGAAGAGAATTTTCGCATCGTGGAGAAATGCCGTGGGAATGTGGAAGAACCGGTCCACATAGTAGCCGCCGAGTACAGTCGGCACCATCAATAGCAGCCCGAGACAGGTGTAGACGAACAGGCTGGTATTAATGAGCCGTGCCAGATGTTCCCTGTCTCCGGTGGCCTGAAACTTTGAGACGTAACGGATGAGCGAAGAGCGGATTCCAAAGTCGAAAATCCCGTAGTAGCCGGTTAAGGAAAAAATCAGGATCCACAGGCCGAAGGCGTCGTCCCCGAGATGATGCAAGACAAACGGAGACAGAAAAAAGCCGACGGCGATGTTCACCACCAGGCCTCCCCCGCTCGACAGAACATTCGTCAGGGTCCGGGTCTTTAAACTCATTTCGTCGGGGTCCGATCTTTGGTTCCGATCTGTGGCTGGGCGGCGAAAAGGCCGGCGGGATCGCTTATTCGTGTGTGTTTCACAGGCATTTCAGGTTGGCATAAAGTGTAGCCGATGTCCAGATAACCGTCCGCTGCATGCTAGAATCGGGACGCTTTCGTGACACCGGGCCCGCCAATTGCGCGGCGATGATCCATGTGCATGATCTGTAAGTCAAGATCCGTATGGATGACCGGGATCGCGGAGCCCGTTGGATGCTTTTGCCAGCCAGGCGCTCGTTCCGGTTCCCCGTACTTCGGTGGCTGCTTGCCGCCGCAATCGTCCTTGCCCTGTGCTTGATGCGCTTTGGCGGCGACCTGTTGATCGCCAGCGATCCTGCGCCCGGGCACGTAGACGCTGGAATCGTGCTTCAGGGTTCGATCGCCGCTCAAAAAGTCCGCATCGCGGGAGCCATCAACCTGTTGCAGCGAGGCGTTGCGGACCGAGTGTTGTTGAGCGTTCCCAAAGAATCTTACTGGGGCCAAGCCATTCCGCCGGTGGCACGCGCCTATCTCGAACGCACTTACGGCGCCGAGTTGGCGGCCCGCGTCGACTTCTGCGAGACCAGCGGCGAGGTGAACTCCACCTTGCAGGAGGCTCAGGCTCTTCTAGCTTGCATCCACGATCATCACTGGCAGTCGATCGAGATCGTGACCTCGGACTATCACACGCGCCGGGCTGGAATGCTCTGGAGAAAAGTAACCAAGCCGGACCCGAAGATGCACGTGTGGATCGAAGGCGTGTCGGACCCGGAGTTTCAGCAGCCCTGGTGGCGGCACCGCCAGTCCGCGAAGGTTTGGATCATGGAATCTGCAAAATTAGTCTGGTCGGTTTTCGGAGGATGATAGGATTTCACTGCCCCACTTCAGCCGGCTGCACTGCGCGAACGTCTCAAAAGTTGTCCAGGTTGTTGGCCGAGCACCCGACAGCAGACACCAGGCAGTCACTAGGAAGATCAGGGAGATGGCTTCGGACCAGAACTGCACAATCAGTGTTCACGACAGTCTGGAGAGTCTGGAGCATCTACGGCCGGAGTGGGATGCCTTGCTGGACGACTACCCATTCTCCACCGTGTTTTCCACGTATGAGTGGCTCGTGCCCTGGTGGCGCGCCTTCGGGGGCGCCGATCGTTTGCAGGTACTCGCCTTTCGCGATGCGTCTTCGACACTCGTAGGTCTCGCGCCTCTTGCTTTGACCACTGGCAGAGAGGTTCCCGTCTCGCTGCGCCTGTTGCGGCTGATGAGCGATGGCAGCCACGACTCCGACAACCTCGACCTGCCGGTGCGGCCGGGTTGGGAGACGTTTGTGAGCCAGGGCCTCCTCAACTGGATGCAACAGAACGCCACGCTCTGGGACGTGTGCGAATTGAATACGCTTCCTTCCAGTTCTGCCACCGGAGCACGGCTGCTGGAAGATCTGGGCCAGCGCAAGTGGAAATATTTCACTTCGACGCAACCGCAAACGGTGGTGGAGCTGGCGGCGACCTGGGAATCTCACTTGAAAGGGATTTCCAGCAAAGAGCGGGGCAAGATCGGGCTGCGAACCCGGCGGTTGGAAAAAAAGTACGAGGTTCAAATCCGTCGCTGCGAGCAGGAGAGCGAGATCGACTCCCTGCTGCAGTCGCTTTACGAGCTCCACGGCAAGCACTGGCAGTTGCGAGGTCTGCCCGGGACGTTGCACTCGCCCGCCCGCCGCCAGTTTTATGGCGAGTTGGCGCGGCTTCTGCTGGCGCGGCACCGCCTCGAATTCTGGGTGCTCGAACTGCACGGGAAAGTTGTCGCCGCGCAGTTTGGATTGCGCCATGGCACTACTGTCTTCTCGCTGCAGGAGGGTTTCGATCCGGACTATGCCGCCGACAGCGTCGGCTATGTCTTGCGCAGCCAGGTGTTGAAACAACTGATCGCCAACGGCGTTCGCCGCTACGACTTTCTGGGTGGCACCGATGAATCGAAAATGCGATGGGGCGGCGAATTAAGGAATTATCTCAACCTGCACCTCGCGCGTCCCTGGAGCCGGGGGAGTCTTCACCTGACGCTGAAGAACGAGAGTGCGAATGCCAAGCGCTGGTTGCGAGGCCACTTGCCGGCGGGAGCGTTGGCCAGCCTCAAGGGCGCGATTGGGAAAAAACCCTAGTGACGCGGAGCTGGCCAGCTGTAATAACTGCAAAGTTACTGGCTTAGAGTTTATATATGTGCAAGCTAATAACTTAGAAGTGGTTGATTGAGGAGTTAATTAACCCGCTTCACCCGCACTCGCCAGTTTGTATCCCGCGGAGCGCATGACGTCTCCCCAGGCCGACTCGATCTGGGCGACGGATCTTTCCGACAGGATGGCTTTCCACCCGCCGGATGCTGCTTTGCGAACGAAGGGTTTATCCTGGCGGGTCTTTTTCGTTTCCTTCCACTGCCGCGACTGTTCCTTTTCAAGCTTGCGCATGCGGTCCGCGGAACTCAGGGCCACCGCGCGGGCGATGCGCTCTGGATTGGAATCGAGGCCGAGAAACGAAGCGATCTTCGTGCTTTCTTTCTGCGTGTCGGCGATCATGTCCTCGTAACGCAGCAGCAGAAAATTCTTCTGGCCGCCGCGCGTGGCCGTCCAGCTGACCACATGATCTCGCCAGGAGCCGGTCTTGGGCTCGATCTCAGATTCCATGAAGCGGGGGACGAACTCCTCCAGACTGCACTCCTCGGAGATGACCCTGCGCTTAAGCTGAAATTCGTAGTACGAGATCAACACGTCGCGGGGATCGCGCACGATGTAAACGATTTTCTTGTAACGCGGATCGAAGCACTCGTGGCTCTTGATGATGCGCGGGCGCGGGAACGCGCGCAAATTCCGATCGGTGACATCGTAAATCTCGGGGATGCGCGATTCCAGTTGCGCGAAGTTGACCGGATCATCCGGATCGATCAGATTGCACACCAGGAAACGCGTCCACGTGTTCCCGGATCTGGGGAAGGAAACCAGAAACGTATCATCCGGGTAAACGGTTAGACCTCTGGCCGCGGGCTGGCGCTTGGTGACCACGCGGGCATAGGCTGCCAGTTGCTTCTTCAGGCTCGGCATTCGCTTCGAGACACCTCGAACAGGATCAAATCCAGGGTCAAATAAGTGACCGGGACGATGATATCATCGCGTGGAATGCGTCAATCCGCCGCGGAGATTTCCCTCGAAACGGCCGTCCAGGCCCGCCATTTGGTCGACCCCTGCTCCATGAATCCGCGGGCGCTCGCCTTCGGGGCGCTGCATGAGTAAGCTCGCGCTCCGTGCGCTGCAGAGCTTGGGCGTGTTCTCGCTCTCGCGAGCACTGTCGGCGGGCATGGCGCGGATTGTGATGTACCACAACTTCTCAGGCCCGAATGCAAGCGACTCCGACGCGCTCAATGTGGAAGGCATTCGCCGCCAATTTGAATATCTGCGCCGGCATTTCCACGTCGTACCTTTGTTGGACGTGGCCGAGCGCGTTGCCTCCGGGCGGAAGCTGGGCCGGAACACTGTGGCGTTGACCATTGATGACGGCCGGCGCAGCTGTTACGAGTTTCTGTTTCCGCTGATGAAGCAGTTTAAATTTCCGGCGACGTTCTTCGTGGTGAGTTCGTTCATCCGCGGAGAAGACTGGATCTGGACCGACAAAGTTCTCTGGCTGAATGAGCAGTCCAAACCTCCCGATGAGCTTCTGCCCGGCAAGCTCGACGGCGTTTTCCGGTCACTGAATCGAATGAGACCGGAAGATCGAAACGCACGGATTCAAGCGATGGCTCAGAGTGTGAGCGTGACGATGCCAACGACAATTCCAGCAAAATACTCGCCTTGTTCCTGGAGCGAGCTTCGGGAAATGGCGGATTCCGGGTTGATGGAGATCGGTTCCCACACCGTGACCCATCCAATACTTTCCAGCGTCACCGACGAGGAATCGTTGGATGAGCTCACGCGCTCGCGGGCTCAAATCGAAGAGGGCATCGGGAGAAGGGTGCGCTCGTTTTGCTTTCCGAACGGAATGCCCGGCGATTTCCGGCCGAGCCAAGTTCGGCAAGTCGCGGATGCGGGCTACGATTGCTCGGTCATCGCGCAATTCGGCATGGTCAGCAATTCCAGCGATCGTTATCAGCTGCCGCGCATCGGCATGGCGCGAAAATCCAGCCCCGAACAGATTGCCAAATACCTGGATGGGTTTGCCTACTACCAGCAACGAATCTGAACCGGTTACACAGCCTCGCGCTGCTGGACGGGCAAGGTGATGAGCTTGCGGAAATAAGGCACCACCTTGCTTTTTGGCTCCCGCCGGAATCAGCCCGGCAAAATCAGTTCAACTGCAGCACAAAGACGTCCCCGCGGCAATTGCTGGCCAGCCTGCAGGTTTGGTCGCCTTCTTCAGAGCCCAGTGTTCCCATCCAGTCGGAGGAGAACAGGAAAAACCTCCCATCCTGAGAAACGCTGCCGATCGCATAACGGGTGCTGAAAACTCCTGACCGGGAACTGATATAACTGTGAGCAAATCGCCAAACCTTGCCGCTACCATCGGACGCTACCCCAATGATCTCGTTGTACCACGGGGCAGGGAAACCTTTGCCGATGGGACTCCACGTGGTTGCGATAAAAGGAACGCTATCGGCGGGATCGACGTTATTCCACGATTGATGCTGGTCAAAGGGAGCGACAATTCCGGTTGGGAAGGAGTGGGTAATGGATAGGGGGTCGGGGTCGGCGAAAGTACGGATCACCTGATTTCCCAGCGGTGTGTTGTTATTGTTCACCCAGTGTGTGTATCCCTCGGTCCAGTGCCCGCTACACAATCCGCTGTCTCCGCACGAGGTTACGTTGGTGGTTCCAATCTGCCAGAAGTAGGGTCCCTTCGAGCAAGAGGACGTTAAGCAGTTTGTGGCGGCGATGATCAGCCAGTTCCCATCCTTCGACAGCTTGACATTGTGAATCGTCCAGCGATCCTTGATATTCGCCGCTCCGCTGGTTCCGAAGTCGCCGGTGATCTGGCCGGTCTGCGTATTCAGCATCGCGCAGCCGCTGCCCACTTTGTAGGCGACGGCATAAATCGCCGAGCCCTGATTTCCGTGGTTTGAGTAAGCCATAGCAAACACGGTGTCCCCGGCGCTTACTCCCCCCTTTGTCTTCCAGGTCACCGAGAATCCAGGCGGAAGGCAGCTCGGTGAACTGGTGAAGTCGTAGACCAACTGCGGCGTGGGAGGGTTGGTCCGATCCGTGAAGTCGTAACTCGTGATGGTGGTGCCGGCATCGAGGTAAAGCAGGTTCGCACTGACGCGGCTCCATGTGCCTCCACCCGGCAGCTTGAGTCCGTTGGAAGACGGGTAGCTGGAAGGGTAGAGACGGGTTGCATGCAAGTTGGCAGCGTTGAAGGCATAGGGATACCCGGCCCCGCCGTCACTCTGAAGAACAAAAAGAGTGGAGTCAATGTTCCAAAGATTCTCGTCGGCGCTGCCGCTGCTGGAGGTCACGAAAGTGCGAGCAAACGACAAGGGCGCGCTCGGGTCGGTGTGGAAGTCCGTAATCCTCACAATCGGGTTTCCAAACGCGGGGTCGGTCACCATCGTATTGGCACCCGCGAGGTTCCCGACATTTGGCAACGACGTTGGCAACTGGGCGACCGTGTGGTCGGTGCGGGAGCAGTTGTAGGTAGGCGGACCGCAAACCACAGTCGAATCCGAAACCTCCAGCGTGAGCGACTGCTTATCGCTATGCGAGGCCGCATCCGTCACCCGGACGCCGAACGCGAATGCCCCGGTTTTTGTGGCCTTACCGGTCACCGCTCCAGTGTTCGCAGCAAGTTGCAGACCCGCCGGCAACGCGCCGGAAATAATGCTCCACCGGTAGGGACGTTGTCCGCCGCTCGCGACCAGGGTTGCGCTATAAGCTGTGCCGTCCACTGCTTCTGGAATTCTTGAGGTGGCGATCGTAGGTCCGGCTTTGGTGACGGTCACGGTTGTGCTGGCCTGAGCCGAGCCCTCCGCCACACTTTTTGCGGTCACGGTGATCGCTCTCGACGTAAAGTTCTTGGGCGCCGTGAACACACCTTCGGTAGTGATACTTCCTGAGCTCGCTGACCAGATCACCGCCGTGTTGCGGCGGTTGGTCACCGTGGCGGTAAATTGCAGCTTCTCACCCTCTGCAATGGTCGGGGCGAGTGGGGAGACCGTCACGGTTACACAGGACTTGCAGGCTCCGTCTGGCTCCGTATCTGTGCCGGAACTGGCCATCAACGGGTTTGCAGCCATCGCGAGCGAGAAGGCAGCAATCAGGGCAAGATTCTGGGAACGCCGGAATCCAGAATTGGAGACCGCTCGGGTGAAACAAAGCCAGCTTGCTCGTAGCATGTATATCCCTCGGAAACAGAGTTGGGGGCCCAAGGGTTCGAGTCCTTAAGGAAACTCTAAGAGAGAGCCGGGCCAGCTAAAAGATATCCGAGGACGCTGACCCTGGAGAACTCAGAAGGGCAGCTGACGTGACCGAATGGACAACACCGATTGGAAAATGGAGGTCGGAGCGCGGGCACTCGGTTAGGACCTTGATTTGAACTGAAATCCGCCGCCCGAACTGAGAACTGAGAACTGAGAACTGAGAACTGAGAACTGAGAACTGAGAACTGAGAACTGAGAACTGAGAACCGCCTCACGCCCTTATTTCTGCGAAGCTTTTTGTTCTCCCGTGGGCACCAGCAAAAAGCCGGCATTCTCCGTTCCGCCGTGATCGCCCCATCCCACGATCTCGCCGCGATCGTTGATGCCGGTGGCCACTTCCAGCTTCCACCCTGAATTCGCGCCGATCTTTGCGTTCAGATCGCGCAGCCCATGGGCCTTGTCCCATAGGAACGCACGCTGTCCTTCGGGATTTGCACCGAACGATCCCACCACCATTTCGTCCTTGTTCAGACCGCGTACCGCAGCGTGCGCAAGGTTGATGGGCTCAAATTTCCCATCGGAGTAAAGAAACAGACCCCCTGGAACCGCCCCGACTACAACCTCTCCGCGCTGGTTGAGTGCGAGCGCTGAACTATACTCTGCGCCGGCGGTCGTGAGCAGCCGGGACCCATGTTCCGCGTCCCACAGAAACGCGTGATAGTGTCCGTTCAGATCGTAAGTATCCCCGATGATCTGGCTATTTCCGTTGATGCGCTTGGCCGTTCCCGCGCAACAGATTTTCAAATCAAGGAGCGTGTTGTTCTTCCACTGGACCGGGCCCACGGCCTTCTGCCCGGGAGGCTTGGACTGGCCGACAATCTCACCCGCGTCATTGATGTCCTCGGCGCGCGATTGCTCGCCCGGCAACAGGGAAGTCTTGCCTTGCCGAAATAAGAATGCGGCGCTGCGGCTGGAATCTGCCGTGAACGCAACCCCCACCGCGTCGCCTTTGGAGTTGATGCTGGTTGCCTCGGACAGAACATATTCAGAGGGCAGAGAAATATGCTCCAGCCCCGATTGCGAACTCCATCGGGCTGCGGTGTGATCCGCGGTGTTGCCTGCTACCCATCCAGTGTCGCTGATCACGAGGGGGCGCAGAGGGAGCTCCACCAGGCGGTAAGCCGGAGCAGATTCAGTCTTTGGCTTGGCCTGGGCCTTGCTTTGACCGTGAGCTAGCGGGAATACAGACGTAGCCGCAGCCAGGCTCAAGGTGAATACCAACGCCTGGCTCAGAAATCCGTCCCTCGCTGAAGCCCGCCGCGCCAATCGCCCACCCGCGGCAGCAGCCCTGCTCAATTTACCGTGACCCGGAACTTTGCCGGTGCCAGCCCCGTCGTGGTCGCGGTGATGGTATACGTCCCCGTCGTGGCGGGCGTTGTGTAGAACGTGGTGGCCTTGCCCAGGCTGTCGGTGGTCGAGGTTGGAGTCGAGAATACTCCACCGACGCCTGCATCGCTCCACGTTACCGATACTCCCGGAACTCCGTAGCCATACTGATCCAGCACCTGCGCCACCAACGCCGTGGGCAATTGGGTTGACACCGGTCCAGTCTGGAAATTGCCCGAACTGGTGACCGCGCGCGTCGCGGGACCGTTCACCCCGGTTTCCGAGAAGATCGCACTCGTCATTACCGGGTTGGTGCAGGTAATGGTGATGCTCTTGCCCTTGTGCGGCAATGTGTAGCTGAAACTGGCCTGTCCCTCGGCGTTGGTGACCACGGTCGCGCTGCTGAAAGTCCCACCCACGCCTCCGTCCTTGCAGGTGACGGAAATGTTGGGCAACGGATTTCCCAGGTACGCATCGTTCGCGTCCGCCTGAAACGACAGCGTGCTTCCCGCGTAAACAGACTGGTTGTTTCCCGCCGCCGCCGAAAGTATCGGCAGCAGCCCATACACCGTGAGTGCCTTTAGTCCGCCAATGTAAACTCTTCCGTCCGCGATGGTGGGCGTGGCGAAATGGGCGATGCCTCCCAGGGTGTCACGCGACAGTTTCGCCGTTTGGGAACTATAAAGCTCGGTGGTTAGATCCCCAGCTTTGTAGGCAAACAGAGCCGCAACGTTTCCGCTATGCAGCATCGCCCAGAGAATTCCGTTCCCCATCTGACTATTGGAGGTTACGGAGACCGAACCTGGGCTATCAATGTTGAAAATATTCGGCGTTTCCGAAACCGGCTCGGTCGAAAGTAGTCCGTTAGTAAGAGAGTAGGCTTTGATGTAATTGTTCCAGCCGGCGATGTACACAAATCCGTTCCAATAGGCGGGCACCTCGGTCAATCCCTTGGCGGCGCCAATGATGGATTGGACAATCTGGGTGTCGGCAGTCGGGTTATACCCGCCCATGGCAGCCCGGTCGACCAGGTAAACCGTCCCACCTTTTCCTCCGCCCACCATTTCGTTCTTGTGCGGGCCGCTTTGCGGCGGAAGCAGCGTCACGCCGCCCGACCCCAGATCCCGGTCTTGTTGGTCGAGGGCCAGCTCGTTGTAGGGAGTGAAATAATCCAAAACGCTCAGGCCGCTGTTGCTGATGCTCGATGAGCTCAGATGGAGCATGCTGTCCCCGTAATCAAGACCGCCCGAACTGGCGTCGAACGTGCCGTTGGCGACGGCCAGGAAAAGCGTGCCGTCTGTATCTACGGCCAGACCTCCGCCAGACTGCCAGATCGCGCCGTCGGCCCCATTGGGCGTGGTCAGGAACGTTCCAACCGGGGTGAAGGTCTTTTCATCGTAGGCCAGCAGCCAGCCGTGGAAGGCATAGCTGTCGCATCCGTTGCTGCCAAAGCCCACATAGATCGTGCCATTCGACAGCGTCAGCGCCGGGCGCTGCATCTCGATCGCGGGATTGAACTGCAAAGTTCCTTTAACCGTGCTTGCCGATGCACTGATCACCGCCGGGGCAATCACATCCTGCCCGGTGGTGAGGCTCAAGCCGTGCAACCGGAAAACGAACGCTCCGTTTTCTTCCGTTTTGGCCACCACGTAGATCGTGCCCTTGAGCGTATCAATCACCGGCGTGCTCATGATTCCTACTTCGGTGAAATCGGTTCCCGGGCAACCAAACGCGCTGATCGGAACACTCGTGATTCCGGCCGCCGGATTGATATAGCTCGTCATCCATAGAGGAGGCAGGTTATCGTCGGCGTCAAAGGCGAAGACGCTGTCGTGCTGCGTGGCTACATACACCACGTTGTGCGTGGAGCCGTCCGGGAACTGCACCCCCGGCAAGTACAGCGGCTGACCCACAATGTAGCCGTCCACGCCCAGTGTGAACAGCTTCCCAAACGTTGCGAAGTTGACATTGGCCGGCGTCAACACGGTCTCATTGGTATTCGCTCCGTCGCGGAATCCGTCGTTGTGCTCGGTGAGCACCTGAACCTGGCAGTTCGCCGCAGAAGCCAGAACCACGCACATTCCAAGAGAGAGCGCGCAAGCTCGCGCTGCGGGACCTCGAGCTGCGAAACTTAGCGAAACGCAAGCATAATTTGATACGGACCGCATCGAAGGGTTCCTCCCTGGCATATTCCACAACTACTTTGGAGACTGATTCCACATGTCCCGGGGGAAGACATGTTTGACGGTCTGACGGACACACTTCGGCAACAATGTACCAAGCCAGCAGCTTGAATGCCACAGCCCTGCCCGGCAAATTCTTTCATTTCAGCGGCAAATGCCTGTCCAGAGAGGCGATCTCCGGTTGGAGGATGAAACATCTTGCACAGTCTCGATAATCCTCCCGCCAGTACGATGTCATCCCGCAGGAGCGCGCCCAGCGCTCCGGAGAGCCTGCCCTGAGCGAAGTCGAAGGGGACCGTACGAAGCCCAGACATCGGATGTACGGATGCCGAAGAGCGCCGTCACTGCAGGAAGCACGGGCATTCCCGTCCACGCCATCAACGGCGTCAGCCGGCCTAAGGTTCCCTTCGACTTCGCTCAGGGCAGGCCCTCGCCCGGCTGTCGCCGCGCTCAGAATGACATTGGCTGAAATAACTGTGAAATTGGGCCACCGGCGCCCAGGGACAGCCGCAAAAACACACGATGTTAGGATCAACAATAGGATCAAAATGGCCGACCGGACCGTGGAGACGTTGACCGGAGGACTGGAACTCTTCGCCCAGCTGGGCGACGAGTGGCGAGAACTTCTCGGCCGCGTTCAGAACGATTCCCCCTATTGGCGTCCGGAATGGATTCTGGCAGCATTGCGCGCCTATACGCCGCAGGCGAAGGTCGTCGTGGTGACCGTGCGCCAGCGCGGAATCCTTTGCGCCCTTCTGCCCCTGGTCGAGGAACGCGGAAAATTTGCCGGCCTCCCAGCGCGCAAGCTGCGCGCCCCCCTCACCACGGTAGGCGTCGGCGTCGATATCCCGCGCGCCGTCTCTGAACAGGACGCCGCCATCGCCCTGATCTGGAATGCTCTTCGGGCCAGGAAGGATTGGGATGTGCTGGAACTCCCCTCCGTCTTTGAAGGCGCGGCCATCGAACAGCTCTCCGCCTTCGCGCAAAATGACAGTCATCGAACCGGGAGTTGGACCATCCCCCTGATTGCATTCTTCGTCATTCCCCAGGGGCCGGCCGCGAAAAAAGATCTGGAGAAGTATCCCCGCCATCCCAAGCTGCGCTCCAAGGTTCGTCAACGGGAGACCAAACTCGCGGCCCTGGGTTCAGTGCGATTGGTTCGCACCGAGAAAAACGGCGCGAGTGATTTGCAGCGCTTCTATGACATGGAAGCCGCTGGCTGGAAGGGCAAAGAAAAAAGCGCGATCATTTCCGATCCCCGCAGCCACCAGTTTTTCGATGAAGTCACCCGAGAGGCTGAGAAGTCTGGACACCTTTGCCTGTACACGCTGGAACTCGACGGCAAACCCATCGCCGCCCACATCGGCTTCACTTACCGCGGCCGCTACTGGGCGGCAAAAAGCACCTATGACGAAAACTACCGCGACTACGCCCCCGGACATCTCATCGTCAAAGCCATCCTGCAGGATTGTTCGGACCGTGGCATTTCCGAATATGTCATGGGAATCCGCGAAGACTGGAAAATGGAATGGACCCAGGATGTGCGGAAGCGAAGCTACCAGTGCATCTTCAACCGCGGACTTTGGCCTCGTGCGCTGCACGCCGTCCGATTCTCATTGCGACCCAAACTGAAGGCCCTGCGCACGGCAGCCAAAAATCTGATGACGTCTCGCTCCAAACCAGAAGCGCCTAAAAGCGAAGCGTCGCCCCCGGAATCGAAACCCTCCCGGTAACGGCCCCGTAATGCCCCATGTCGTGCAGGAATGCGTTCGCGCAATCACGTTGCTTGCTCGGGGGCAGGCCGAAAGTGCGGGCAATACAATATAGAAGCCTTTGCGGCCGTCTTACCCCAACCGAGGCTTATGGCGTCAGCAAGAAGCCCGTGCCATACAGAACTGGCGTCAATACAGAATCCTGCGATGGTCCCGTTTGGACTGATGCCGAAGGGCCAAGTCCCCTGAGAACCCGGACAGTCGAACGTGGTGATCGCGCCAGTGGCGGCCGCACGCACGAACCCGTGGCTCACATTGCTGGAATCGACGTAGACGCCCGTCGTGGTCCCAGTCAAGTTGATGGACAGAGCATAGGTGCCCTGACCAGCGCCTGTGCCCGCGCCCGGAACATTGATCGGGGTCACGGCCCCGCCCTCCGAGCGCACGAAGCCGTGGCTTACGCTGTCGGAATCGATGTAGTCGCCAGCAATGGCCCCCGTTCCACTGATGGAACTGCCATACGTGCCCTGCCCTGCGCCTGTACCTGCCCCAGGAATATCGAAGGTGGAGACCGAACCTTTGTCCGCGATCACGCCGTGATACACATTGCCGGCGTCAATGGAATATCCCGTGACCACCAGCGCATTGTTGACGCTCATGGCGAGAGTGCCTTGATTGGCGCCTGTGCCCGCACCCGGAGCCGTAACTTCGACGAGTGTGCCGCTGGCTTTGCGCACCAAACCATAAAATACATTTTCGGCGTTCGAGCAGTATCCCGCCAGCACCCCGGCTGTGTTGATGATCATGGAGGTACCTCCCACGGGGTTACTGAGCGCGTGCAGGCAAGGGAAGGTTGTAATGTCTCCGGTGGCGGAGCGAACGAAACCGTGCGTTTCGTTATTCGAGTCGACGTACGCTCCCACGACCACACCCGCCCTGTTGATGCTCTGAGGCTGGGTGCCTTGACCAGCGCCTGTGCCTCCGTCCGGAACATCAAAGGTGGCAAACGTCCCATCAGCAGCGCGCACGTAGCCGTGATTCACATTGCTTGCATCGGTATAAAGTCCACTAATCGCCCCCGCGGAATTGATCCCCGTGCCAATGGTTCCCTGAAAGGCGCCTGTGCCTGCGCCCGGAACCTCATACGTAGTGATGGTGGAAGCGCTATAAGCGCTGATGTTTCCTGCCCCCGGCTGCTGCGCCAGCGCGCCTACGGCGAAAAGCAAGGAGAAACCGAGAACAGATGTTCCGATAAGCCGCATTCCGACCAAGCTCACCCGTTCCAAACTCGTTGCGTTCCGCATGTCCGCCCTCCGGGAAGAGATTTTAGTCTGTACCCTTGTATCGTTCGGACCCGAGATTCACCCTGAATGGCCTGCGTTTCGCCAACTCCATTTCTGTAATTGTCCTGCCTCGCCTCGCTCGAGATTGTCTTGAACTTTCTCCCTCAGGAAATACGAGCATTGTTCCGCTTTCAGGCAATGCGCTAAGCAGGAGGCCATTCCCTCCTATCAGCCCACTTTCCTCTAGTTGCCCGGAACCATCGCAACATCATCCACAGCCTTTACCTTCACCATCTTCGTGATGGTGTTGGTCGGAATGTTGTATTCATACACCCTTACCAGACCGACGCCAATGTAGAGGTTGCCCTGGCCGTCCGAAATGATTCCATCCGGCGTAGGTATATTTCCCACCTGGTACAGAGTGTAGGTAGACAAATTCGTGGGGATTTCCACCAGGCAATTCGCGCCCACTCCCACATCCGAAGCCCAAAGCTCGCCGGTATAAGAGTCGTAGGTCAACCCGTCGAAACCATACCAACTGATGTTGTGAGGCGTAGGCAAGTTGATGGTGTTGAGAATCGCTCCCGTCTCCGGATTGAGTTGGACGATTTGGGTGTGCTTGTTGACGACCGCAAAAAGTTCACCCGCGGGGTCGTAGGTCAGGCCGTCGACCGTGAACTGCTTTTTGAGCAGCGGGGTGACGGTACCGGTCACCAGATTCACGCGGTCAATGGCGCCAATTCCGAAGTTGGCCACCAGCAGAGTCGTCCCCCCGGGATCGAGAATCAGGTCGCGCGGGTAGCTGAATCCCGTCGCAATCACGGTATTCACTCCGGTCTTGGGGTTGTACATGGAAATCGTACCGTTCTTCTGGGTCGTGTAGAGGATCCGTCCCTGAGAATCGACGATCAGGCTGTCGGGATTCGATCCGATGTTGTACAGAATCGTAACCACCCCGGTAGCCATGTTCACCTCTACCAGTTGGTCGAACGTCTCGCTTGTAGCATAAAGGTTCTGCGACCACGATTGGGGAGCAAGAAAAGCGATTAGGGCAACACAACAGGCCGCAAAACGAAAAGGTATACGCATCATCAGTCTCCTGGGAACGAATTTCGATCGCAGATACACTAGCGATGCCGGGGTCAGCACGCTGATCCAACCTTCTGGGAAAGACCGTGCGAGTCAGCTTCCGTGGACTTGGCAAGGGGGGAACCTCGCCGAATCCGGCTTCCCGCACAGGTTTCGCAACCACCACAAACTGCGCTGGATTCTCTCAAACTCCCCAAACCCTGTCAACCGCGAACCTCTAGAGCCCCACCCTGTGTTCCCCTGTGGTTATGCCTTCACTTAACTCAGAGTCCCAGAGCCGGCCAAAGCATCCTGGCTCCTGTCAGCAGCAACAGCGTGCACAGGATGCGGCGCAGCCACAGCATCGGCATCCGCGTGCTGAGTTGAGATCCGAGCAGCCCGCCGGGGATGGATCCAATCAGCAGCGAACCCACCAGCGCCCAATTCACATTCCCCAGACGCCAATGCAGCAATCCCGTCACGCCCGTGAGCACTACCGCATGCACCACGTCGGTGCCAACATTCACCTTGGGTGAAAAGCTGTAGAAAAGCAACAACAGCATCATGATGATGCTGCCTGAACCCACCGACGTCATGCCCACCAGAAAGCCCGCCACCAGGCCAATCACACTCATGCCCATGAACGACTTCAGCGTGGGAGGGCGATGCGCTACGCTTTCCTCGATGCGCTTCTGAAACAGTAGCAGCGACGGAATGGCGATCAGCAGTATCCCGATGGCGACCTTGATAAAGTCGTTGACGCCGTTGCCATAGAGCGTGCGGATGTGGGTGAGCAGCGCCACCCCGCAGATCGATCCCGGCACACTGCCAACCGCCAGGGCCAGAACCACTTTGCGCCGGACCGTTCCCTTACTCAGGTGCAACAGTCCAGCGGGTATTTTGGTGAAAAAGTTAAACATCGCGTCCGAGCCCACGGCCACGATCGCCGGAACTCCCAGACCGTAAATGAGCACCGGCAGCAGCAACACTCCGCCCCCGACGCCGGTCAGCCCAATCATGACTCCGACCACAAAGCCCACCAGGATTTTGGCCACGATTATCGGCATGCTGAAATCTTTCCTCTACTACGTACACTCCGAGTAAGGCTGTCGAACTCCCGCAATCTTGTCATCCTGAGCGAAGTGGGAGGCCCGCGAAGCGGACCTACCACGCAGTCGAAGGACCCCTTGCCAGCCCGCAGCGCCATAGGCCTCTAAAGGCGTTTCCACCACCAACGTCGGCCTTGCATTCCAGGCCTTGCGCTACTCTTTATCCGAAGCCCTAATCAGAAAGCCTCTTAATCAGAAGCCTCTAGGCTGCGCTGCCGTTCACGCCAATAAATCCCTCGCGCTCCAGGTGCAGCACGATTTCCTGCGCCGCTTCTTCGGGAGAGAGGTCGCCAGTATTGATGGTGACCTCGGCATCGGCCGGAACTTCATACGGATCCGAGATGCCGGTGAACTCCTTCAGAATGCCAGCTCGCGCTTTGGCATAAAGTCCCTTGCGGTCGCGCTGCTCGCAGACTTCCACCGAAGTTGCCACGTGCACCAGGATGAATCCGCCGTAAGGCTCAATCATCTGCCGCACGTGCTTGCGCGTGGCGTCATAAGGCGCGATGGGCGCGCAGATCGCGATGCCGCCGTTCTTCGTGATCTCCGAAGCCACGTAGCCAATGCGGCGAATATTGATGTCGCGATGCTCTTTCGAAAATCCCAGCTCCGACGAAAGATTCTTGCGCACCAGGTCGCCATCGAGAATGGTGACCGGGCGTCCGCCCACTTCCAGAAACTTGGTCAGCAGAACATTGGCGATCGTCGATTTACCGGAACCTGAAAGTCCAGTGAAGAAAATCGTGACGCCTTGCTTGCCGCGAGGCGGAAAGCTGCGCCGCAGTTCCTTCACCACTTCCGGATAAGTAAACCACGACGGAATCTCGCGTCCTTCGTTCAGCCGGTCGCGCAGTTCCGTACCCGAGATATTCAGAACTTTGTCGCCGTTCTTCACTTCATCATCCGGCACATAGCGGTCCTGTTCTTCCAGGTAGACCATCATGTTGAAAGGCACCATGGTCACGCCGATGTCGGCTTCGTGTTTCTTGAATACTTCCTGCGCCTCGTAAGGGCCGTAGAAAGGTTTGCCGTCCGTGTCCTTGCCCGGGCCTGCGTGGTCGCGCCCCACAATGAAGTGCGTGCAGCCGTGATTCTTGCGGATCAGCGCATGCCAGATGGCTTCGCGCGGACCGCCCATGCGCATGGCCAGCGGCAGCAACGAAAGTTTCTGCGAGCCTTGCGGATATTTCGAGGCGAGCAACTGGTAGCAGCGCACGCGGGTGTAGTAGTCCACGTCGCCAGGCTTGGTCATGCCCACCACGGGATGAATTAAGAGATTCGCCTCAACTTGCTTCGCCGCGCGGAATGTAAGCTCCACGTGCGCCCGGTGCATGGGATTCCGCGTCTGAAACGCCACTACGCGCCGCCAGCCCAGCCGCGCAAATTCGGCGCGCAACTCAGCCGGAGTAAAGCGCAGGCTGCGGAAGTCGTAATGCGACGGTTCCTGCAAGCCCTCGATCTTTCCCCCGACATACCAGGGGTTTGCCTGATTCATGGCGTAGTTCGCGCCGGGATGCGCCTTGCTGGTGCTGTTAAACACCGCTTTGGCTTCAGCCGCGCGGTCCGGTTGCCAGACTTCTTCCACGTTCAGCACCGCCAGCATCACTCCCTCGGGATCGCGCAGCGCAATCTTGCTGCTGCCCGGCGTGAGCTTCTTGGCGAATTCTTCTGTGACGTCAAGCGTGATCGGCATCGGCCATAGGACTCCGCTGGCCAGCCGCATGTTGTGGCATACGCCTTCATAATCGGCGCGCGTCATAAAGCCGCGCAGCGGCGAAAACCCTCCGCTCATCAGCAGCTCGAGATCGCACAGCTGCCGTGCGCTCAGGTCCCACGATGGCCACTCTTTCGAGTGCGCTTTGAGCTCTGCAGCTCGTTCCGGTTGAACAGTGAGTTCCGCAAGTTGTCCGCCGTGCGGCGGAATAATGTGGCCCGTGGAAACAGTCAAGCTTTCAGCCTCCTGAACTTTATGTCTTCTTCGTCTACTGCCTTTATCGCCATTGCCTGGATTCTAATATGCTTCGGCAGGCGTTTAAGATTCAACAATGCAGGAAATCAATACTTGGGCAGGGTCGTAGGTTCCTGGTGCTGACTCCGCTTCGACCTTACCACCACCGCCGAGGATCACCAAGTCTGTGAAGGCACCCGCACCCTGCCTTGAGTGCTCGCAATTCAGGGACCGTCTTGCGTCATAAATATGACTGTAATAACCTGAAACTAAACAAGTTATATTAGTATCCTTCGTTCCACAGGTGATTTTCTTAGCCGCGATGAAAAAGTTTGCGGCAAAAGGTGCGTTCCCGGTCCCATCGCTTCTCATTGCAGGATCCAGCATTTGGTGACGGTCCTGAGGCCTCGCCTTAACGAAATTTGCCCCTTCGACGTCCATCCCAAGCAACCAGACCGGATGGGGTTGAACGTGCACTCTAACTCCCCAAACTGAGGAGTACATCGGGTAGACCGTGTAATTTGTTCAGACGCCCTGTGTAACGAGGGAGAATTTTCACCTAGGGTATTCACCTTAGATAGTTACATCTGCCGTCTTCGGGTCGAGTCTGCGGGATCACCCTCGTAACTTTTTCAAGGCGTTCCCGGGCTGGCTCCCCGGGGACCACCGGGCAAGCCCCGCTGTTGCATTGGAACGTTGCTCGAAGAGGCCATTCCTTCGAAATTGCCGCGGTTTTACGGGCGTTTTTGCTTGCACGGGGCGGCTTTGCGATCCCAGAATTGCGGCCCGCCATCGCGTCCTCACAACCCCCGGATTCCCATTTCCGCGCCCCTGTGGAAATGAATGTTCTCCTGTCACAGCCAAAATCGTCTCAAAGTGGCAAGGTGGATGCTACCAGCTATGGAAACATCATCTGGCACCACGATCCGGCGACATTTTGCAGTCTGGCAACATTCGGCGCCGCCCCGTTTGGGGCGGGCAAGTCATCACGGGGGGAAGCAATGAAAGATCAGCCCGTCCGCTTAGGGCCGCGCGAACAGCAAATCGTTGAGCTGCTCCTGCAAGGTTGTGACAACGCCGAAATTGCGAGCCAGCTCAAGATGGCGCGAAGAACCGTGAAAGCTCACTTCAACCGGTTATTCCTGCGTTTTGGAATTACCGATGGCATCAAACGCGTCAAACTCGCGACTCTCTTATATCGGAGACAATCATGCATGCAATTGAGCGTTATGGAAGTCGTACCCCAAGTGAGCGGGAGCAGCAGGTCATCCAGCTTGTCGCACAAGGCCTGAAGAACAAAGAAGTGGCGAACGCCATCGGCACCACCGAACATGTGGTGAAAAACTATCTGCGCGTCATCTACGACAAACTCGGCCTCTGGAACCGCGTGGAACTCGCCCTGTGGTACGAATCACGCCGCACCGGCCCCACCCTCCTAAGCCAATACAACTAGCGTGTGTGCCAAGTTCGCGTGGAAGGTTCGTGTAGGGCGGGCACTCTTGCCCGCCACGGCCGCGCCAGCGGCCGGCCTTTGACTCCGGCCTGACACCCCGAGCACGGAAACATATTTCAGATTGCTGATTTCAGATTGTTGATTGAAATCCCGAGCCGCGAGGCCTTGGCTTTCAATCTGCAATCTGAAATCGACAATCAGAAATGTTCTTCTCCCGCGCTACTGGCATCCCAGATTCGGCAGGTCGCGAATCCGTTCCCCCGCGCCCGGAACTCCCTTGCGCGCGGCTGCATCCAATAAAAGCCGCGCCTGATCGCAATTCCGCGGAACCCCGTCTCCGGTCACATACAGATCAGACAGCAACAGCGCCGCCGCAGCATTTTGCTTGCCCAGCGACTTCCACAACCACTGCGCGGCCTCGTGGCTGTCACGAGCCTTGCCTTGCGTCCCGCTCAGAAAGCTTTCTGCAATCGCCAGTTCTTCCGCTCCATGATCTGCGAGAGCATGATCTGCGAGAGCCTGGTCACCAAGAGCACGGTCGGCGAGCGGTTTCAACTTCCCGTCCGCCACATTCGCGGGCACGATCGACTTTTGGGGTGAAGCAGCAGCTCCGGAACCGTTATGTCCCGCGGGATTCTTTTTGTCGTCTTGCCGGGTCGGGGAATATCCCGCCGGCGTCGGCGACAAAGCGTGAACTACAACCGCCGGAGTCACATCTTCCCGCCTCGCAGTCTGAGCGGGCAGCGATGGTTCGCCTGAGGACGAGTGGCCGTCCGCAGAGTCAACTTTCACAGCCGCGTTCTGCGCCCCATCATGAGCGCGCAACCATGCCGCCGTTCCTCGCGCACCCACATAAAACAAAGTCCCCACCAGAATCGCCAGGGCCGCCCCCATCAGGACGCGAGAGCGCCGCTGCCGAGCCCGTTGCTGCTCCAGAAAAAGTCTGGGAACGTCGTCGGTAACCGGTTTCACCCCCTGCGCCCAAATAAGCTGCCGGTCGTGGAGGACGGACTCCACAGGGGTGCGGACCTGCTCTATTTTCTGATCGTCTTTCCGATCGCCGTTCGGCTCGGCAAACGTCTGTTCGCGGATTTCTCCTTCTTCTTCAAATCTCTCGGATTCAAATTTGTCGTTCCCCCCGCGATCTGCCTGAGCCGCGAGTTCCAGCCCCGCCTCCGGGATTGCCGAAACTTGTGCGCTGGCTCCATTCCCCGGCGCTGCACCCGGCACACGCTCTCGCACCGGCAACGCAGACCCGCAAGCTCCGCAGAATTTCTGTTCCACCAGCGCCAGTCGACCGCACAACCGGCACTGGATAAATTCTTCGCGCAGCGGCGCCGCCAGCCCGGGAGACGTTTCGGAATAGTTCCTGGAAGTCGCCGCGGAGGCCTCAAAGTCCGCTTCGGCGGAAGTGGCGGAGAAATCTTCGGCGGAATCCGCAGGCAAATTCGCCTGGAAGTTGTCGGGAGAAAATGTGCGGCCGACTTCCGCTCCGTTGCCCGGCTCGCGCGCAACAGCCGTCGCCGGCGTGGAGCTTTCCCCGTCCGAGGAGTCGCGCTCCAGTTCCCGCAGCAACTCCTGCACCGCCTGCTCGCGTTTTTCCGGCGGGCTGGTGAAGTACACTTCAGCCCAGCGGCCCATATTCCTGCCTAACACCGGGTTGGTCAGAGGATTCAGTTCCGGCGACGGCAGAGTCTTGGGATGGTCCCGATTGTCGTCGAAATTCGACACGCGCAGCTTCTCCGGGGGTGGGCTGAGACTGCACTACGATTCCACTCTGGCTCACCCGGATTGTCAAACCCGGATGGCCAACCCCACCAGAATTATTAACCCCGCGGCTCGGAAAAGGTTGTCAGGAGAAAGCTGGTCAGAGCAAACTCAGAAGTCGAAACAAAGTCAGAAGTCAGAAGTCAAAATGCAGAAGTAAAACCCGGTCTTAACTTCTGCATTCTGACTTCTGACTTCTGCATTCAATTGCACGGCTTGCGATAGGCGGGCTCGAACTGCCCGAGTTGCGCGTCCCGCTGGCTGGAGTATTTGCCTTGCTTAGTCTTGCCATACAGATCAGCTCCCGGGCAGTAGTAAAGAGCCGAGTGCAAGTCCACCCACACCTGCGTGTCGGGATTCCCCTTGTCTTCCACCGGATCGGGCGGGTCCGCCACGCCCAGGCTGATCAACAGTTTGTCGAACACGGAAAGATCGGCGTCGGGAGCCGGCCGGCGATGGCTGACCTGCGCCGCGCTGGCGTTCGCTCCGAACGAATGCTCCGACCGGATACTCCAACGGATGACCCCCGCGACCAGCACGACCGCGACCGCCAGGTAAACGTCGCCCCGGCGCGCATTCCAGAAGCGCACAAACGAATTCTCGTTTCTGGAAGCCGCAAGCTGCTCGAACGCTGCCTTCGCTTTAGCCGCGGACGTCCAGGCCAGAGGATGCGCAGTCGCGAGCGCGCTGGTTCCGGCCCCGCTCGCGGCGGTTTTTACTGCGTCTTCCTCAGCGTCCCCATCGGCTTCGAGTTCCGCTTCCGCATCTACTTCGAGCGAATCTGGTTTGAACACATCCCCTTCCAGCGAATCTGGTTGGAATAAATCTGGTTCCGATAAACCTGGTTTGAACAAACCTGGTTTGAACAAATCTGGTTTGGACAAAACGGGTTCGGACAATTCCTGCTCCACCGCTTCGTGGTCGATTGATTTTGTCTCCACTGATTTTTCGCTGACTAATTTCTCTTTCATCGATTCCGTGCCCGCCGATCTCTGCTCGACGGGTGCATCCATGCCGGCGGCAAATTTCTTCGCCGCGGCTGAAATCTCAATCACTTCCTTCCGCAGAGCCGCTGCCGGTTGCGCTCTCGACCCCGGCTTCCAATCCGCTTCCAGTTCCTGCGCCGCTGCCGGCTCCGCTTCTCCGAAAGGATCCTCCAACTCCGACAGGACCGCTTCCCAGGGCTGTATTTCCGCCGGAACACCGGGATTGATTTTCCGCTCCGCCGGCCGCACGCTGCCATTCGTCGCGGCGGGCGCAGCATTCTGCTTGCTCGCCTGCTGCATTTGCCAGAGCGAAGCCAGCTTGCTTTGCATGGTCGGCGGCTGATATTCGCTGCTGCGCGGCGAACCACACTTTCCGCAAAACATCTCTTCGCCCACCAGTTCGTGGCCACACTTGCGGCAGAAAAACGCTGGCGCCACCGCCTTCTTCGCAACGGCTGCACCGGGCACGGTCGCAGGAAGACTGGGGGCAGACGGGTTTGCTGCAGAAAGCCTCGCTGCAGAAGGATTCACTTTAGATGGATTCGCAGGAACGCTCGCCGCGGAAGCGCTCGCCGCCGCCGGCGTCGCCATGGGAACGACTGCTATTGGCGCGGTTGCCGCCGGCGCCGCGCTCCGGGCGACCGATTCTTTCAGCGCAGGACTTTCCATCAGCGCCGCCAGATTGGGCCGCAGTTTTTCCAGAGCTTCCAGCATGGTGGCGCGCTCCGCCGCCAGCGACTTGCGCGATAAGACGCCAGCATCGCGGGCCAGCGCTTCCGTCACCAATCCCGCCATCAACTGGCCGCTGTGTACGTCCTGCTCGCTGAAGGCGTTGGCGCCGGCGAAGTAAAGTTCCAGCGCGCCCGCAATCCCGCTGTCGCGATAAATGGGGACTGCGATCAGCGATCCGATCCCGCGCCGCCGGCATTCTTCCGCGTCAACCAGAAAATCCGAATTCACGTCCGCGCCCCGAATCACCTCACCCGAGCGCAGGCAGTTAAAGCCCAGCGCTTTTTCCATCGCCACTTCACTTCCGCGCGCCGGAGTCAGCAGCCCACTCACCGCGCGGTATTGCAACTTCTTCCCGTCCGGTTTGCTCTCGACAATTCCAATCGCCGAACCACTGGCCTTGGTAATCTCCGCGGCGCGCTGCGCCACCAGCGCCATGGCATTTTCCAGTTCGAGATGGCGAATCAGAATCTGCTGCTGGGTTTCGACGATCTGGGCCAGGGTGAGCGTGTAGGCGTCTTTGCTGATGCTAGCCGGACCAACGCCAGCCGGGCCAATGCCAGCCGGGCCGACGCTGACGGGTCCCGCAGGCGCGGCTGCCGCGACAGAAAGTTTTTCAGCGGCGGATTTTTTCGGCGCAGTTTTTTCAGCGGAAGTTTTCACCTCGCCAGGTTTTTCCGCGCCGCGTTTTCCCATGACGGAATTCGGCGTTGCGGCCGCAGAGCTCGCCGCGCTCGGTGCCGGAACTTTATCTGTCGAGATCTGATTCGGCGAGAGCGGATCCGTCAAGATGCGATCTGCCGCGGCCGGATTCCGCGCTCGCTTCCGCAGATCGCCTTGCTCTTGAATCACAAAAGCCGCTTCCAGCAGCTTGTCCAGCGTCTGCTCGTCAAGCACAGGTTTTTTTCGCTCGGACACAGTTCCTTTTGCCATCGCCAGCCACGCTCGGATGCGCGGACACAGAAGCCGCCAGACCCGAGGATATGGCTATTTTAATGCAACTTCCATACCAAATCTTTGCGGGAAGCAGAGGCCCAGTTCCTCGTCCAACTTTCCCGGGTCGCAGCCGGATGTCTGGCAAGAGCTTCAGGCGACGCAACAAGCCCATTTCTTTCAAGACATTGCAGCATCGACCGGTGCCGGGTAAGGATCGTCGCGCAGAAAAACACATCCAGCCTGCCAATCGCGCTTGCGGAGATGACCAGAGGTGACCAAGGTAATCCGCAAGAAAATGCACAAAAGAAGAGCGCTGGCCCAATCCGACAAACCTCACCACCAGCCGGGTGCCCCATTTCTCGCGTCTTTTGCGAGAAGTGGGGCTTTTGACTAGGTTCATCTCCGGGGATGTTCATCTCACAGGCAGCTATTCAGCGAGCAAGCTAGTTCGGCGCCAGGGTACCTGGAATGTCCCGGGATCCGCCTCCCGCGGCTTCTAATCTCACTTGTAAGATTTCGGCGGCAGCAGAACTTGAATGCCGAAATAGCCAAGAAAATAAGCCTGGTTGCTGCGCGTGCCCTCCAGACTCCGTCCGGCCATGAGCAGGAAAATGATGGGGCTGTGAATCTTGTAACGCGCGCCGAAGTCGATCATCGGCTGGTTGCTGGAAGGATGAAACGTCCCCTGATCATAAAACTCGATGTCCCCTTCGAGCTTCGGGGTGAAGTCGTGGCCCACCACTAATCCGGTGATCCAGCCGTCCGGTCCTTTGTGCACCGCCTGATACCCGATTTCGTAGTCCACATCCACCGGCCCAAGTTTCTTCGAAAATTCGAACGGCAGAAGAAAGCTTTGGCTCGCCGGGGTGATGCCGCGGCGCACCGCGTCGTTAGGATTGTTGAGAAAAAACTGGGGAAACACCGAAACCGAAAGGCCATCTTCCCCGCCATCGTAGAAACGCCACTTCACGCCCGGGTTCGATTGACCGAGGCCAAATTGCGTCCTGCCGAATTGCGGGGCGGTAGCCGGGTTCTGGACCCGCAGCCAGGCATTTTCGTAAGTCAGCTGAATACGATCGCCAATTCCGAAATTGATGTCGACGTCCGGAGTATGGGAGACCGACTGGTCGCCGTAGAAAAAAGGCATGTAGCCAAAATTGATTTCCCAGTTGAAGGGTCCGGGCGTGCCCGGATCGTTGGTGTAATAAGGCGGTCCGCCCTGGGCAATTGCCGAGGTCGCGGACAAGAGAAGCAAGAAAAAGAAAAACACGAGAACAGAGACAGAAGCGAAGAAGCCGGCGGATGTCCTCTGCCGCAGCATCGCGCCATTTCCCCGGACGATGCAGCTCGGGAGGATGGGTTCGTTGCCGTAAACGCTGCTGCTGCTCGCTTTGGCCGTCATCTCCTGTATGCCTGTGCAAAACTGGCGGTGGCGCCGGATACCAAGCCCGAAAAGAAACTGCCAACTGCTCCTCGCACACCAATTCGGGAATTGCCCATTCCCCAGCGCTTGTCAAGTTCCGCGCGAACTCGTCACCCGCCCCCTCGAACCCGCCATCAAAGTTTCTTCGCACTCGCGAAACCGTATGACAGGAAAGGCACTTGCGAGTGTCCGGGTCATAGTTCCAGCCTGACCAGAAAAGCTGACGCGAAGATCAAACCCACACGGTTTCCTGACGTCCCGGACGTCCGAAAAGCCTGGTTGAACACTGAATCCCAAGGTCACCGGTCAAGTGGTCGGACCATTATGGGACTCGGCTAGCCTAGCACAGCGCGCTTAAGCTCTCCTGAAAACGCGGGTCAGCACCCCTAAGTGCCCATCACCACAGGTCTTAGCCGTTGGCGGCGTCCAACGCGAAGAATTGGCGAAAGCCGTGCATTAGAGAAAGCGGCTGCCAATTTGGCGCCTGCAAGTCGGAGTCTGGAGGCTCAAAACCGTGATCGATCTCGCCGAAGTCAAAGTGACCCCCCGCGACCAGCAAGTGCTGCTATTGCTGGTGCAGGGCTGCAGCAACAAGGAAATTGCGGGCCAGTTGAACATCAGCCCACGCACCGTGAAGCAACACTTGCGCACGCTCTTCCTGCGCGCCGGCATTCGCGACGGCCGCAAGCGCGTGAAACTGGCCATCGCCATGTTCGCCAAGGAAGAGGCCCGTCTATGACCCCCCAGGAACACCTCACCCCCCGTGAAATTCAAGTCGCGGTGCTGGTCTGGGAAGGCCTCACCAACCGCGAAATCGGCCGGATCATCGGCACCAGCGAGCAAGTCATCAAGAACCATTTGCGCAGCACTTTCGACAAGCTGGGCGTCTGGAGCCGCCTGGAACTGGCCATGTACGTGGCCAGCCACGGCGGCAAAAGCTGGAATGCCAAGCCCGGCGCGCCCTCCGTCGGTTTCTCGTCAGCGGCGTCGGTAGGCTAGGTATTTTTCACCACGGAGACACCCTTCGACTGCCCTGAGCAAAGTCGAACGGTGTCTCCGTGGTGAAATCGCGTGGTTGGGCACGAGTAAGCCGCTTCTTCGCGCAGGTTCGCGTGCAAACTGCTGCAAAAGCTTTCACGAGGAGTTTGCGGCGCGCGGGTTCTGCGAAGCTAACCCTCTGCCGCTCATAGGATTGCCGGAAGCCAGCGGCGGTCTCAAAATTGCACGGATGCATCCGATACTTGCAGCACCCGATACTCGAGAGTTAGCTCGCAGTTGGCAAGAGCTGGTCTCGCGTCCCTCAGCGAGGCAGGGGAATGAACTACCAGGAAACGTTTTGGATGGCTTGCGACTCCACCGAGCAGTTGCGGGCCGAGTATGGCCCGTTTCACACCCGCGCCGAAGCCGAAACCGAGGCTCGCCGGCTGGGGTTCGGCTATCTCTTGCGCTATGAGCACCTGCTCGGCGAAAACGAAGAGATTCAGGAAGTGCGCTGCATTTTCATCGAGTTACCGGGAGCCATCCCGGTCAATAGCGAGCCGGTTCGCACTACCTTGCACACCCGCTGCGCCACCTGCGGGGAATCCGCCGTCCACGACAAGGGCTGGGAGGCGGAGGTCTGGGCGGACATCCACGAATTCGAGCATTCCCGCCATAAGGTACGCCTGTTCAAGCACGCCCGCGGCACCGGATTGAAGGAAATCAGCGGCTGGCGCGGCTGAAGCGCTCTCAGCTGTCGGCTCTCAGCTACCTCAAAATAATTCGCGGTGGCCCATTCAAGCCGTCCTTGGCTTGAGTGGGGGTAGTTCTTCCACAGGACAAAGTCTTTCCGCCACTCGTTCGCGTTTTCGCGTTGTCCATCCCGACTCGATTTCTACGCCTCCCTCAAGAAAACACAAGGTCCCTCCACTCCACAGATCATCGCTTTGCGATGATCTGCTCCGGTCGGGATGACAGAGTAGGGGAGATCTGAACATCCCCACTCAAGCCAAAACCGGGCTTGAGTGGGCCACCCTTCTATAACCGTGTCGGCGTTGTCAAGAGACACGTAGAGTGTCCGAGACTCGGGGCGCTGAATCTCGCGTTTTTGTTTTTACTTAGTAGAAAGCCTTTGCTGTTGCTCTTGGTGTTGCCCTTGCTGTTGCTCATTGCGGCTTCGGCTCGCTTTCAGAATCCCGCGGTGGAAGCTCGTTCCACCAACCATCTATTCGGTCTCTGACTCCCGACCATGATTCGTTGTTCAGACTCCCCATCCCTTCAGGGAGGCGAGGCGCTCAATCAGCCCAGCGATGGACTGTTTTCCACCAGGGTGGCCCACGAGCTGCCTCGCTTGCGAACGAGCTGCGCATAATCCGCCGTGCGGCGCAGCATCCAATACAGCCTCACGGCCAGTTTGCGGGCAATGGCGACTTTCGCCACCGCTGCCCCACGACGGAACTTCAACCTCTGATACACGCGCTGCAGTTGCGGATCCAGGCGTGCCGCACTGTGTCCGGCTTCCACCAGCAACGAACGCATCATCGGATTGCCTTGCTTCGAGATCGATCCCAGCCGCTGCCGCCCGCCCGAACTGTGCTCCTGCGGATTCAGCCCCAGATAGCTCACCACTTGCTTGCTGCGATCGAATCGTTCGACCGGCCCGATGATCAGAACGAAAGCCAACGACGTAATCGGTCCTACTCCCGGATGAGTCATCAGACGCGCGGCCAGTGGTTCACTCCTGGCGGCTAGCTCCACCGCCTGGTCCAGCTTTTTCACCGAGCTCTGCAGTTCGTCGAACAGGAGCAGTAACTCCTGCCGTCGATAACTTGCCCACGGACCCAGCTTCAGGCTTTCCAGTTCGACCCGCCCCTTCGCCGTGAACAGCTTCTTCTTGCGGCAGACTCCCTCGCCCATAGCCAGCGCGTGCATCTGGTTCTTCACCGCGCCCCACATCCACACCAGCTTTTGCCGGTGCCACAACAGTTGCCGCAGATCCCGCTCCTCGAGCGACGGCCGCCAGATCGTCGGAAATCGATTCGTACACAGCATGTCCAACAGATGCGCCGCGTCCCGCGCGTCGGTCTTCTGCTTCCGTACCACCGCCGCGCGAATCTTCGCCGCATCTCCCATCCACAGTTCGTGGCCGAGCTCCGCCAGCATGGCCTCGAACCAAGCCGTGTGTCCGGTGGCCTCGATCCCGACTCGAACCGCGCCCTTCAAGCCGGCATAGAACGTCCGCGCCTCTCCACCCTCATGTTCCAAACGGCGCTCCACCAACTCGCCGCTGTCGGTATCGACCATCGCTATCTGCTGGTAGCGCGTGTGCAAATCGCAACCTATAATCATCATCGCTCGGCTCCTTTCCTCCGAGCCTTGGTCGCTTGAGCGCTTCCAAGTCTACTCGCCCGAAGGGAGCCGACACGGTTATCTCATCAGCCTTCTAGTTTTTTTCAGTCGCAGTCGAGAGTTGGCTCGCGGCTGCTTTGTCCAGGAACCAGATTAGTTTGCCGTCGGCGGGGCGGACTAGCTTGGCGGGATAACGCTCCGCGGGCGCGGACTCGTCTTCCAGGACGGCGTGCAGCGCGGGGGCTTTATCGGTGCCGCTTACCAGGAAGGCTACGCTGCGGGCGGCGTTCAACAGCGGCAGCGTAAAGGTGATGCGGTTGGTCTTGAATTTTTCCACCCAGTTGGCGACCACCAGGCGCGATTTTTCCTGCAGGGCGGAGGTTTCCGGGAAGAGCGAGGCGGTGTGGCCGTCGGGGCCGAGACCAAGAAGGATCAGATCGAAGCGCGGGAACTCGCCCGGCTTTGATTGGAAGAATTTCTGCAACGTCTGGTCGTAGGCCTGCGCGGCTGCGGCGGCGTCCGGGTTTTCTGCGGGGACGCGAAAAATGTTGGCTGCGGCTACCGGAATCTTCGACAGCATGGACTCGTCGGCCATGCGGTAGTTGCTGTCGGGGTCGGTGGGCGGGACGTGGCGTTCGTCGCTCCAGAAGAAAAACGTGCGATCCCAGGGAAAAGTGGAGCGGGCGTTGGTGGCGAGGAGATTGAACAGGCCTTTGGGAGTGGAACCGCCCGAGAGCGCGATGGTGAAGCGGGCGCGTTGCGCTACGGCTTCGCTGGCGGCGCGGACTACTTCTTCGGCGGCTGCGGCGAAGAGTTCCTGCGGGGTGGTGAGGGTTCGGATTTCGGTGGAGGAGGTCACGGGAATTGACTCGGTTGTTTTTCTTTCGTTCTTTAGCGAGTTATCTTTTAGCCGCTAACGGGGGCTGAAGCCCCTATTCATTCTGGTTGCTTCACGCGGCGCTGAAAGCGCCGCTCTTCCATGGTTGCGCGTGCGCCGGTGGCGCACGGTGTTGCGTTCATCGCTGGCGCAGTCGTTCACGAGCAAAATCCCCACTTCTCGCAAAGGACGCGAGAAATGGGGCACCCAGACCCGTCTTCCCCCGCTCCGGTCTTCACTGATCGCCGCTCATCGAGAATCTTCCAGGAACTGGGCGCATCAGCCTTTGCCGCGGGCGGCGGCGCAACGGGCGGCGCCCAGCAATCCCGCCTTGTCGTTGGTGATGACTTGCACGGGGATCGCCTCGACTAGCGAGCGCAGGCGGCCTTTCTCAAGGAAGGCCTGCATGAATATAGGGCCGGTCAGCTTGGCCAGGACTTTTGGTGAAATTCCCCCGCCGAGGAAGATGCCGCCGGTGGCCATGGTTTTGAGCGCCAGATTTCCGGCTTCGGCTCCGTAGACGGCGACCCAGATGTCCAAAGCTTTTTCGGCGAGAACATTTTTGCCGAACAGCGCAGCGCGGGAAATTGCGGCGGCACCGTCGTCGCGAGTCATCTCTTCAGCGAGAGCTGGATCCTCTTTGGCGCAGCCACTCTCTTTCAGGAACTCATAGACGTTCACCAGGCCGGGGCCGGAGAGAATGCGTTCGTTGCTGACGTGTCCGAAACGGTGATGCAGGAAGCGCAGCAACTCGATTTGCAAATCGCCTTGCGGAGCAAAATCGGTGTGGCCGCCTTCGCAGGCGAAGACGTGGTGACGGCTGCCGTCCCAGAATAATCCGGCTTCACCGAGTCCGGTTCCTGGCGCGATGACCGCCTGATTGCCGACGGCTCGTCCAGTTACGCGGTTCAGGGCGACGAGATCGCCGGCGGCGAGGCCGCCCACGCCCCAGGCGCTGGCTTCGAGATCATTGATGAGCCAGGTGGAGGGTAGGTGAATCTGTTTGGCGAGGTGCGACTGCTCGATGATCCACGGCAGATTGGAAGTTTCGACGCGCCCGTTGCGCACTGGGCCGGCGATTCCGAAGCAGGCTGAATCCGGACGAGTGGAGGAGCCTTCCAGAAATTGTTCGACGATTTCGCCGAACTCGTGATGCTCGCGGCTGGGAAATACCTTCTCAGAAACCAGGTGGAGGTGCCCGTTCTGGGGTTGAAAATAGGCCAGCCTGGCGTTGGTTCCCCCGATGTCACCGGCCAGAATCATTTCTCGAAATTCCTCCAGCGGCGGCCGTCGCGCTCGAGCAGTTCGTCGGCGTCTTTCGGTCCCCAGGTGCCGGAGGCGTAGTTGGGGAAGTTGCGGGGCGGCAACGCCTTCCAGATATCGAGCACTGGGTTCACGATGGACCATCCCGCCTCGACCATGTCGGCGCGCTGAAACAAAGTTTGATCGCCGATCATGCAATCGTGCAGCAGGCGCTCGTAACCGGTCGAGGGCTGCTTGCCGAAATATTCCTGATACTCGAAATTCATGTCGACGGTGCCCAGGCGCATGACCGGGCCGGGAACTTTCGCGGCGAACTGCAGCGAGATTCCTTCTTCGGGTTGGATATGGAGCACGAGCTGATTCGGCATGAGATGGTCGACGGGTGTGTCGCGAAACAGCACGAACGGCGCCCGTCGAAACTGTATCACGATCTGGGTGCTGCGGGCCGTCATGCGCTTGCCGGTGCGGAGGTAGAAGGGAACGTCGGCCCAGCGCCAGTTGTCGATGAGCAGCTTCATGGCGACGAAAGTTTCGGTGCGCGAATCGGGAGGAACGTCGGGTTCGGAGCGATAGGCGGTAACGCGCACGCCGCTTTCGGTGCCGTCGCCGTACTGGCCGCGGACGCTGCGGCTGAGCACGTCTTCGTCGCTGATGGGCTGGATGGCGTGCAGAATTTTTGCCTGCTCGTCGCGCACCGCGTTGGCGTCGAAAGAAATGGGAGGCTCCATGGCGGTGAGGCTGATGAGCTGCATGATGTGGTTAGGCACCATGTCGCGCAGGGAGCCGGCGTGATCGAAATAAGTTCCGCGGCCTTCGACGCCCACGGTTTCGGAAACGGAGATTTGCACGTGGTCGATGTAGCGGCGGTTCCAGACCGGCTCGAAAATTCCGTTGGCGAAACGGAAAGCCATGATGTTCTGGACGGTTTCTTTTCCCAGATAGTGATCGATGCGGTAAATCTGTTTTTCGTCGGCGACTTTCAGCAGTTGCTGGTTCAGGGTTTTGGCCGACTCCAGGTCGTGACCGAACGGCTTTTCGATAATCACGCGGCGCCAGTGGTCGGCGTTTTGTTCCATCAGCCCGGTGGCGGCTAGTTTTTCGACGATGGGGCCGAAGAAACTGGGTGCGGTGGCGAGATAGTAGAAAACATTTTGATGAGTCGCGTGATCTCGATCGATTTGCGCGAGGCGGTCTTTAATCTGCGCGTAGAGTTTGTCGTCGCCGAAATCGCCGGCGAAATAGTAGAAGCGTTTGGAGAACGTGTCCCAGGTAGCGGGGTCGATGCAGTCGCCGCAATATTGTTTAACGTCGTCGTAAATGCGCTTGCGGAAATCTTCGTCGCTCATGTGGGCGCGGGCCACGCCCAGCACCGCAAATTCTTTCGACAGCAAATCGGCGCGGGCTAAGTTGTGCAGCGCGGGGATCAGCATGCGGGCGGTGAGATCGCCGGCGGCACCGAAGATGGTCATGATGCAGGGATCGCTTTGTTTGCCGATGCGCGGCGGCGTTGTTGCGGGCTGTTCCACTGCTTGAGCCATGAATCGAATCCTCGGAAATTCGGTGTGCGTAAGGAACAGCCTTCTGGTCCCTACGCTGTTTTCCTGGGCTTGGCTGCGCCGGCTTCGATGTGTCCACCGAATTTCTGGCGCATGGCGGAGAGCATTTTTTCCGCGAACGTATGTTGCTGGCGCGAACGGAAGCGGACGTAGAGCGCGGCGGTCAACACATCCGCGGGGACGGCCTCTTCGAGCGCGGCCTGAATCGTCCAGCGGCCCTCGCCGGAATCCTGCACGTAGCCTTCGTACTCCGAGAGCGTGGGATTTTCCGTGAGCGCCATCGCGGTCAGATCGAGCAGCCACGAACTCACTACGCTGCCGCGCCGCCACACTTCGGCGATGTCGGGCAGGTTCAGGTCGTAGCGCAAATCTTCCGACAATTCTTTGCTGGTAGCATTTTTGAAAATGTCGAAACCCTCGGCGTAGGCCTGCATGATTCCGTACTCGATGCCGTTGTGCACCATCTTGACGAAGTGGCCGGAGCCGGAGGGGCCGCAATGGATGTAGCCTTCCTCGGCAGTGCCGGGAAGTTTTTCACGGCCGGGAGTGCGCGGGATGTCACCTTTGCCGGGCGCGAGCGTTTTGAAAATCGGATCGAGGCGCTGCACAGCTTCGTCGGGGCCGCCGATCATCATGCAGTAGCCGCGGTCGAGTCCCCAGACGCCGCCGCTGGTGCCGACGTCGATGTAGTGGATGCCTTTGGATTTGAATTGAGTGGCGCGGCGCACGTCGTCTTTGTAGTAGGAGTTGCCGCCGTCGATGATCGCGTCCCCGGCCTGCATGTGCTGCGCGAGCTTCTGCGCGGTTTGTTCGGTGGGACCTCCGGCGGGAACCATGACCCACGCGGCGCGCGGCGGTTTCAGCTTGCTGACGAAATCTTCGAGTGAGGTTGAGCCGCCCGCGCCTTCTCCGGCGAGTTCTTTGACGGTGTCGGCGCTGAGATCGGAAACCACGAGCTGATGTCCGCCGCGCATGAGGCGGCGCGTCATGTTCGCGCCCATGCGGCCCAGACCTACCATTCCCAATTGCATCCTTCACTCCTCGCGTGCGAAACGCTTTACGGTTCAAAAGTTACAGCTCCAAACTGTGCGGGCCGAAATTTTGTAATCCGATTCGGGTTACGCCGGATTCAGACTATGCCTTGCGTTGCGTCTTCTTCGCGACTGCGGCCAGCAGCTTATCGAAAGCGTCGGCAAACAATTTGACGCCGTCGTCGGTCAGCTTGTCGGTGACTTCTTTGATGGATATCCCGGCCTTGGCCAGATCGTCCATGGTTTTCTGCGCGGCGGGGACGTCTTCGGTGAGGCTGTTGCGCACGCGGCCGTGATCGCGGAAAGCGTCGATCGTGGCCGGAGGCATGGTGTCGACCGTGTCGGGGCCGATGAGTTCTTCGGCATAGAGAACGTCGCGGTACGCGGGATTTTTGGTGCTGGTGCTGGCCCACAGAACGCGCTGGGTCTGGGCTCCCTTGGCCGCCAGCGCCTGCCAGCGCGGGCCGCTGAAAATTTTCTGGTAACGCTGGTAGGTGAGTTTGCCGTTGGCGATGGCGACTTTGCCCAGCAGACTTTTCAGCAATGCCTGCTGTTGCGAGTCGGTGGTGGTTTTCAACTTCGCGTCGATCATGCCGTCGACCAGCGAGTCGATGCGGCTGATGAAGAAGCTGGCCACGCCCGCTTCCTTTTTCAAATTGCCGCCGCGCGCGGCGAGCTCTTCCAACCCGGCGAGGTAAGCCTCGGCTACTTTTACGTAAACTTCCTGCGCGAACAGCAGGGTCACATTGATGTTGATGCCTTCGCCGATCGCGGTGCGGATCGCGGGCAGGCCTTCCGCTGTGCCGGGAATCTTGATCATCACGTTTTCGCGATTCACGGCTTTCCACAAACGGCGGGCTTCGGCAATGGTTTCCTGCGTCTTGCGCGCGAGGTAGGGAGAAACTTCCAGGCTGACGTAGCCGTCGCGAAACTGCGAGCTGTCATAGACCGGGCGGAGAGTGTCGGCGGCGTCCTGAATGTCGCGAATGGCGATCTGCTCGAAGCGGGCGGTGGTGTCGAGATCGTCGCGCGAGGACAGCGACTTCAACATGTCGTCATAGAGCGAACTCTCGCCGATCGCCTTCTCGAAGATCGCGGGATTCGAGGTCATGCCGCGCAGTCCGTCGTCGGCGATCATTTGCTTCAGCTTTCCGGTGGTGAACAGGTCGCGGCGGATGTAGTCGAGCCACATGGACTGGCCGTAGTTCAGCAATTCTTTCAGCGGATTGGCTTTCGCGGTTTCGAGTACTCCAGTGGGTTGCATAGGTAATCTCCAATCTTAAAATCAAATCTCAAAATTCGTAGAGACGTAGCTTGCTACGTCTGCTTGGCGCCGCACGCGGAGAAGTAACAAGTTACGTCTCTACGGTTTCATTTTGTTGCGGCAATCGCTTGACGGGCTTCCGCCACGACTGCGTCTACGGTGAAGCCGAACTTTTTCAGCAAATCTTTCAACGGAGCGGAGGCTCCGAAACGGTGCATGCCGATGCTGCGTCCCTTGGGGCCGACATAACGGTCCCAACCGAAGGTCGCGGCCATCTCCACCGATACTCGCGCCGTAACCGCCGAGGGCAGCACACTCTCTTTGTAAGCCGCATCCTGCTCCTCGAAGATTTCAAAGGACGGCATACTCACCACCCGTGCGTTGATGCCTTCGGTCTTCAACTTCTCGTACGCGTCCACGCACAACGACACCTCGCTGCCGGTGCCCATCAAAATCACGTCGGGCTTGCTGCCGGGGGCGTCGGCCAGCACGTACGCGCCTTTGGCCACGCCGGATGCTGACGCATATTTTGTGCGGTCGAAAGTAGGCATCGCCTGCCGCGACAGGACCAGCGTGGCCGGACGGTGCGTCTGCTGGATCGCGATCTTCCAGACTTCGACGACTTCGTTCGCATCCCCGGGACGCAGCACCAGCATGTTTTGCATGGCCCGCAAAGAAGCGAGCTGTTCGATAGGTTCATGCGTGGGGCCGTCTTCACCCACTCCGATGGAATCGTGGGTCATTACATAGAGAGCGGGAATTTCCATGAGCGCGGCCAGACGCATGGCCGGACGCATGTAGTCGGTGAAAGTGAAAAATGTCGCGCCAAACGCGCGCAGCTTTGAGAGGACCAATCCGCTTACGGCCGCGCCCATGGCATGCTCGCGCACGCCGAAGTGCAAGTTGCGTCCGGCATAGTTGTACGACTGGAAATCACCCGCGCCTTCGAACGTGAGGTTCACTTTGTTGGACTTGGCCAGATCGGCCGAGCCGCCGATGAGCCACGGAATATTCTGCGCCAGCGCATTCAGAACTTTGCCGCCACTTTCGCGCGTGGCCATGCCCTTGGCGTCCGCGGGGAAGGTGGGCAGGTTCTTGTCCCAGCCGCTGGGCAGTTCACGATGCTGCATCTGGTCGAGTCTCTGCGCGAGATCGGGATATTGTTTCGAATAGTCCGCAAAATTCTTATCCCACTCCGTGCGCAGGTCGCGTCCACGCTTGCCGATGCCTTCCTGGAAGTGTTCGTAGACGCCATCGGGAACCAGAAACTTCGCGTCCTCGGGCCAGCCGTAAAACTTTTTTACCAGCCGGACTTCCGCCTCGCCCAGCGGTTCGCCGTGCGCCTCAAAAGTATCCTGCTTATGCGGAGAGCCGTACCCGATGTGGCTGTCGACGA
Organism: uncultured Acidobacteriaceae bacterium; assembly: GCA_963719575.1. Taxonomy (GTDB): domain Bacteria; phylum Acidobacteriota; class Terriglobia; order Terriglobales; family Acidobacteriaceae; genus Sulfotelmatobacter. Next base: position 66,070 of record CAVRCN010000005.1, on the reverse strand, counting down.
TGATGAGCGTGGGCCGGGTTTTTGTATTGAGAAAAGTTCCGTAGGCCTTGGCCAGCGCGTCGAGATCGTTGGCGTCGCCAACGTGAGTAATGTTCCAGCCGTAGCCGAGGAAGCGCGACGCCACGTCTTCGCTGAAGGACCAGTCCGCGGGGCCGTCGAGGGTGACGCGGTTGTTGTCGTAGATCCAGCACAGATTCGAAAGCTTGAGATGTCCCGCCAACGACGCCGCTTCGCTGGCCACGCCTTCCATGAAGTCGCCGTCGCCGCACACGGCGTAGACGTTGAAGTTGAAGAGTTCAAATCCGGGACGATTAAAATGCGCAGCCAGCCATCTGCTGGCAATGGCCATACCCACGCTGTTGCCCGCGCCCTGACCGAGCGGTCCCGTGGTCGTTTCCACGCCGGTGGTGATGTGCGATTCCGGATGCCCCGGGGTGCGGCTGCCGAGCTGGCGGAAACGCTTGATTTCCTCGAGCGAGACGGTGGGCTCTTTCAAAACTTCGCCCTGCGCGTTTGCCGCACGCACGCCTGTTAGGTGGAGTAGGGCGTACAGCAACATGGACGCGTGTCCGGCCGAGAGCACGAAGCGGTCGCGGTTTGGCCACAGCGGAGCTTGCGGGTCGTAGCGCAGAAAATCCTGCCAGAGCGTATAACCGACGGCGGCCAGCCCCATAGGCGCGCCGGGATGGCCGGAGTTGGCCTGCTGCACGGCGTCAATGGCCAGAGTTCGAATCGTGTTGATGGACAGAGTGTCCAGTTGCTTTCCCGTCACCAACGTCTGTTCGCTGACTGCCATGCGAGTTGGCTCCTTTCGTCGCTCCTCGAACCGCTCGCCAATGTAGGACGGCGCCCGCCGGCCCTGCATATTTATTAGAGTTCCCGGCGGGGGGAAGGGTTCAGTACCAAGAAAGTGTATCAATTTCCGCGGAGGCGCGGTCGGATGGGATTGTGAAAATCAATTAATGCAGGATTTCTGAATTCGGGAGATGGCTATTTCAGCATCTGCAGGTAGGTACTTTCGCTGCGGGAAATCTTCGTGGCTTCCATGGCGTACTTCAGGAACTGGCGAAGACTTTCGCGCTCGGTCGGCTCCATGCTGCCGAAGCGCACGCGGACCCCGGCTGACGCACTGCGGGTGACGACTCCGCTCAGGGCAAAGCCCTTGACCCAGATCTTGCCGTTGGCCACCCACAGTCCGATCTCGACCTTGGCGCCGGCTCGAATCGGGCTTGCGGTTTCGACCAGGCATCCGCCCACGCTGGTGTTGCTGAGGTTGCCCCAGACCGGGGTGGTGGCCTCATCTACCCGCAGTTCTACTGCAACAAAGCACTTGATGCGGGGATGGCGCCGGCGGTCGTCGGCCGAGCTGGGATGGAACACGTTGGGCTCGAACGGCGGGCTTGCCGAAGCCGGTGTGGGGACAGGGTGCGATTCTTCCAGAGCATGAAGACTCGAAGAGGGCGCGGATTTTCTCTCGGACGCGGCCTGCGCTTTGATTTCGCGCATAGTCTTGAGCAGCGTCTCTTCGCGCTTTTCAGCGGGCGCTTCGCGGTAGGCCTGCAACAGTTTTCCAACGTGCCGCACCAGGTCGGGGTCAGACAGCAGCTTGGTCCAATCCGTTCCCATGATTTCCGACTTCGCCGTGCTCATACGCTGAACGCCACTTTCCTGAAACTTGCCTTAAATGCCTGCCTTAAATGCCCGGTTCCATGCTGACGCGAAAGTCACTTCTGTTCAAGATGACGGAAGTTACCTCTGTTTATCCCGGCGGTCCTAATCAAAATCGGCGCGTTCCAATCCGTGGATGAGCTGCTTGAGGACGCCGGTTTGTTCGCGGGTGAGCGAAAAGAATTCGAAACCGTAGTGATATCCCCGCCGGTGGCGGAGGATTCCGCGCACATCCCAGGGCGCGGGCACACCGGGGAGGGTAAAGTTCAATGAGACCACCTCGCCGGAAGCAAGTTCGGCCGCGAGCAGCACTCCGATGCCGGCCTCAGACAGGTCTTTGCAATGAGCCTGCAGGCTCTCGTAGCGGCCCGCCGCGAGCAGCGTCACCAGCACCGGGAAACTGGAGCGGTAGCGCGGGTTCCGTCTGAGGCGACGGCCTGGCGCGTTGGTAAAGGCTCTCCCCGGCTTGGCGGACATGCTTTTTCTCTTTCCTAATGCGCTGATTGGGGGACGGACTAGGGCTCGAACGTGAGTTGTATGATCTCCACAGTTTCGCCTTGTGCGACCTCAAACTTCCACTTTGAAACAGCATCGGCAGCGGCCTGAACGAGCACTGGATTTCCGCCGAGCACGCGGGTGGATTTCACGGCCCCATCGGCCTTGACGCCGACTTCCAGCTTAACCGCCCCCTGGAGGTGCATTCGTCTGGCCAGTTCGGGATAAGCCGGTGCGACTTTGGCGATCACCCTGCGTTCGGGATGAGGTTGAGCGGAAACCTGCTGCGCCGGAACCAACGCCAACCCGCTAATGGCTACCACGGCCAGAAATCGAGTGACTCCTCGGTGCATCGAAACCTACCCTCCGTCTTTCAGTTACCGTTAGTTTATGGGGGTGCCGGTTTGGGAATAAAGTGCCGAAAGTGCTTGGCAGAAGGTGCATGGCACGATGGTGGGGTAAACATGGCAGACAACCCTGGCGAAGGCTTAGCGAACCAACTTGAGAGCACTCTGGGAGATCAATCTTGCCGAACAATATAATCCCGGCTCCGCGCTCATCGCGCCGATTTCGATGGCGACGGCGGCGCCGGTTGCAAATGGTTTTGCATCGCAGGATGGGCGAATGGAATCAAAAAGTGATTATCAGGGCACACCACCAGAGAACGAGCGTCCACGGTCCGGTCTCGAGCGGGACGCTTCCACGGCTAAACATGCTGCGTTCCAAAAGTTTAAGAGGAATTTTCTTCGTCATAACGATGTCGCTGGGGGTTGCTCCTGCGCTTTTTTCGCAGGCGGCTCCGGGAACACCTACGCCGAATGTCTCCGTGCCCGGATCGCAGCAACCGTTCCTGGGCAGCGAGCCTGAAGGCAAGGCCAGTGCCACTGTTCTGCAAATTGACCTTCGCGACGCCATTGACCGCGGCTTGCGCAATAACCTGGGCCTACTGCTGTCCGGCGACCAGACCATGCAAGCCAACGGCGAAAGGTGGAAGGAACTCAGCAATCTCTTGCCCAGTTTCTCGGCGGGCATTCACGAAGATGTTCAAACCACGAGCCTCACGGCGCTGGGATTCAAGGGCAATCTGTTTCCTTTTCCTCTGCCGCGAGTGATTGGGCCGTTCAACTATTTCGACATGCGGGCCAGCTTCAGCCAGTCGTTGTTCAACTACAAAGATCTTGAAAAGGAGCGCGCGGCCGCCGAGAGCCTGAAGGCCTCGCGGTTCAGCTACAAAGATGCACGCGAGTTCGTGGTTCTGGCGGTCGGAAACGCTTACTTATTGTCGATTGCTTCGGCGGCTCGCGTCGAAACCGCCCAGGCGCAGGTGAAGAATGCGCAAGCGCTTTACGACAAGGCGGACGACCAGTTGAAGGCGGGATTGAGTCCGGCGATTGACAAGCTGCGCGCCCAGGTCGAATTGCAAAGCCGCCAGCAGCAGTTGATCGCCGCCAGCAACGACCTGGCGAAGCAGAAGCTGAGTCTGGCGCGCGTGATCGGCTTACCTCCGGGGCAGGAATTTGTCCTCACGGAGAGCGCTCCCTACCAGGAGCTGACGCCCTTGCCGCTCGAGACCTATCTGCAGCACGCCTACGCTTCGCGGCCGGATTATCAGGCCGCGCTGGCGCAAGTCCGCGCCGCGGAATTGTCGCGGCGCTCCGCGACCGCCGGGCATTATCCTTCGCTGGATATGAATGCAAATTACGGCGATATTGGCGTGACCCCGGCACATTCGAACGGCACCTGGCAAGTAGAGGGAGGGATCACGATTCCTATTTTTGCCGGAGGAAAAACTCACAGCGACGTTCTGGAAGCGGAAGCGCAGCTCAAACAGGCGCGTTCACAGCTCGGCGATCTGGGCGGCCGCATCGATTATGAAGTGCGCACCGCGCTGCTGGATTTGCACGCCGCCGCGGAGCAGGTGGAAGTGGCTCGCAGTTCGGTGGACCTGGCCGAGCAGACACTGGCCCAATCCCGGGACCGTTTCACGGCCGGCGTGGCCGACAATCTGGAAGTAGTGCAGGCACAGGAATCCGTGGCCAACGCGCACGAGAATTACATTCAGAGCCTGTATGGTCACAATCTGGCCAAGATTGAGTTGGCGCGCGCGATCGGCGATGCGGAAGAGGGCGTCAAGCGATATTTGAAAGGCAATCAATAGCTTATGGAACGAACCACTCAAAGTCCTCCGGCGGCGGCGGAAAACAACGCGTCTGAAAAGAACGCCGCGCCCGCGGCGGGCGAGACCCGGACGTCGCCTTTGCCGTCGACGGAAAAAGATTTTCAAAGGTGGCCCCACGCGAAAGACGGCGCCGCGTTCCGTGTCGTGGTCGGTATTGCCGTGGTGGTTCTGCTGGTGGCGGCATTCTTCGTCTACCGTCACGTGAGCAGCTATGAATCCACCGATGATGCCCAGGTGGACGGGCACCTGAACTCCATCAGCGCGCGCATTTCCGGTCACGTGATCAAGCTCAACGTGCGCGATAACCAATACGTGGAAGCGGGCACGGTGCTGGTGGAAATCGATCCCGCGGATTATCAGGTAGCCTACGACCGCGCCAAGGCCGATTTTGAAGATGCCCAGGCTGCGGCGATTGCTGCCGGCGTCAACGTGCCCATTACTTCAGTGAATACCACGAGCCAGGTATCGGTGACCGGGGCAGATGTGGAAAATGCGCGCGCCGGAATCCAGGCGGCGAAACAGCAATTCGAAGCCGCGAAAGCACGGCTGCAGGAAGCCGAAGCCAACAACGTGAAGGCGCAGAACGACCTGGTGCGCTACAAGCAATTGGTGGACAAGCAGGAGATTTCGCAGCAGCAATATGACACGGCGACCGCTGCCGCAAAAGCCAGCGCGGCCGGGGTAGAAGCCGCGCGGGCGACGGCCGAAGCCGCACAGCAGCAGGTTACCGAAGCTCAGGGAAAGCTGGTGCAGGCACAAGCCAGTTCACGCTACGCCCAGACCGCGCCCCAGCAACTAGAGATGGTGCGAGCCAAGGCCGCTTCCGCGCTGGCTGAAGCCCAGCGCAAGAAAGCCGACCTCGATCAGGCGGCGCTAAACCTGGAATATACGAAGATCGTTGCCCCCGTCAGCGGAGGCGTGAGCAGCCGCACCGTCGAGGTCGGACAAAATGTGGTGCCGGGCCAGGAACTGATGAAGCTCATTCCGCTCGACGATGTGTGGATCACCGCCAACTTCAAGGAAACCCAACTCCGCGACATGAAAGTCGGCCAGCCCGTCTCTATTGAGGTTGATGCTAATGGCAACACTTATACTGGCAAGGTCGATAGTATCGCCGACGCCAGCGGTTCCCGCTTCAGTCTTCTGCCTCCCGAAAATGCAACCGGGAACTACGTGAAAGTCGTGCAGCGCATCCCGGTCAAGATCGTGCTTGATCCCGGCGAAAACAAAGACCATCTTCTGCGGCCGGGTATGTCGGTTACTCCGAAGGTGTGGATTCGGAGATGAGCTCGGCGTCGGCAACGTTCGATCAGGCCGAGGCCTGGCGTCCGGCGGTGAATCCCTGGATTATCGCCCTCGCCGTCACCCTGGCAACGTTCATGGAGGTGCTCGACACTTCCATCGCCAACGTGGCTCTGCCCCACATCGCGGGCAGTCTTTCCGCGGGTCAGGATGAGAGCACCTGGATTCTTACTTCCTACCTGGTATCGAATGCCATCGTGCTGCCGCTGAGCGGGTGGCTCTCGTCGATCCTCGGCCGCAAGAATTTCTACATGGGTTGCGTGGCGCTGTTCACCGTCAGTTCCTTTATGTGCGGACTGGCGCCGAATCTGACCGTACTGATTATTTGCCGCGTGCTGCAAGGGGTTGGCGGCGGCGGCCTGCAGCCCAGCGAGCAGGCCATTCTGGCCGACACATTTCCGCCCGCCAAGCGGGGCATGGCGTTTGCCGTCTATGGCATCGCCGTGGTCACGGCTCCCGCGATCGGCCCCACGCTCGGCGGCTGGATTACCGACAACTTCACCTGGCGCTGGATTTTTTTCATCAACATTCCCGTCGGCATTCTTTCTCTGCTGCTGACCTCGCGGCTTATCCAGGATCCGCCTTATTTCAAGCGCCGCAAACTCAAGGAGACCCGGATCGACTACATTGGCCTCGGCCTGGTGGCTCTGGGCCTGGGCACGCTGCAGGTGATACTCGACAAGGGGCAGCGCGACGACTGGTTTGAATCTCACTTCATCGTGATTCTCTCCGTGATCAGCGCAGCTTCCCTGCTCTTCGTAATCTTCTGGGAATGGCGAACGAAAGATCCCATCATTGATCTGCACTTATTCCGCGACCGCACGTTCGCCGTCTCCAACCTGCTGATGTTCATGCTGGGATTTGCGCTGCTGGGCAGCACGCTTCTGCTCCCGCTGTTCATGCAGACGCTGCTGGGGTATTCCGCGGAGCAGTCGGGGCTGGCCTTAATGCCGGGCGGATTCTGCATCATGCTGCTGCTGCCGCTGGTGGGATTCTTGCTTTCGCGCTACAGTCCGCGCTGGCTGCTCGTGTTCGGGCTCGCAGTGTTGTCTCTCTCGCTGTTCCACATGACCGGCTTTGATTTGCAGCTGGACTTCCGGACGGCAGCCCTGGCCCGCATATTTCAAGCGGTGGGCATGGCGTTTCTGTTTGTTCCAATCAATACCGCGGCCTACGCTTTTCTGCCTAGAGACAAGAACAACGCGGCTTCCGGACTCATGAACCTGGCGCGCAACATTGGCGGAAGTGTCGGAATTTCCGTGGTCACGACCATGCTCGACCGGCGCGCCCAGGTGCACCAGAATTTTCTTGTCAGTCATCTGAGCGCCAGCAATCCTGCGCTGCAGGCGCGGTTGAAGGCTCTGGGCACGCTGCTGCAGTCGCACGGCGGCGGCCCGCCCGGGTCCTCTGCCGCACCCTTTGCATTCATTCAGGCGCTGGTGCAGCGCCAGGCGGCGATGCTGTCCTATGTCGACTGCTTCGCGCTGCTTGGGGTCTGCATCCTGGCGATGATCCCCACAGTGTTCCTGATGAAAAACGCCAAACCCAGCGGGGGATTGGCGGTACACTAAACCTGAAGCATGTTTCGCCTGATCACGATCGAGCGCGAGTACGGCTGCGGCGGCGCCGCCATCGCGGAACAACTGGCCCGGCACCTGGGTTGGAAGCTGTGGGACCAGTTGCTCACCGAAGAGATCGCCCGCGAAGCTCACGTTTCCGCGTCAGCGGTGAAGCGCTGTGACGAAAAAGTGGATGGGCGCCTCTACCGCCTGGCCAAGTCTTTCTGGCGCGGAAGTTACGGCGAACGCGGCGCGCCTTTCGGTACCCCGGCTTTCGACGCCGACTGCATGATGGAGATGGTGCAGGAGATTCTGAACCGGGTTACTGCCGAGGGCAATGCCGTGGTGGTGGGGCGCGGCGCGCCTTACCTGTTACGCGAGCGCCCCGACGCCTTTCACGTTTTTCTTTATGCGCCGCGCGCCGAGAAGATCCGCCGCCTGCGCGAGGAAAATCATACGCTGGAAGAGGCCGAGGATCTCGTCGATACCATCGATCGCGAGCGCATGGCCTACGTGAAACACTACTTCAATGCGGACTGGCCGACGCGCTCTCTCTATCACGTCATGTTGAATACTGCGGTGGGGAATGAACCCGTCATCTCGACTATTCTCACCACCATGCATCTGGTCGAAGGCCGTCCCAAAGCCACGGCTTACGAGCCTTCCCGAATTCCCACTACGCGCTAATTCCTGAATATTGTCATTCTGAGCGAAGCGAAGAATCCCTATCGCCACCACTGTCCTCGCAGGCTTTCCGCCACAACGCTTCGACCGTCACGATCCAGGCTGCGTGGCCGCGGTCGGTCGGCCCATCCGCGGCGCCGGACAGCAGTCCTCGGCGCAAGCATCCGCCCGCGGCCCCAGCGTCCCCACCGATCGCCTCTCCAACCCTGGATTCACCCGCTCCAGAATCAGCTCGCGAATCATCGCGACAAATTTCGGATGCACTCCCACCGTCTTCGCGCGCGTCATCGGCAAGGACAGAGAATCGCAAAGCTGGCGCGCCTCCACATCCAGATCGTAGAGAACTTCCATGTGGTCGGAGATGAAACTGATCGGCGCGAGCACCACGGCCCTGGCCAGATTCTGTGTTTTCACCGCGCGCAGGTAATCCAGAATGTCCGGCTCGAGCCACGGCTGGCCCGGAGTTCCGCTGCGGCTTTGATAGACCAGAGCATCGTTGCGGACGCCGAGTTTCTGAGAGACCAGCCGCCGCACTTCTTCCAACTGCCGCGCATAATCACTGCTCGCCGCCATGGAAACGGGAATGCTGTGCGCGGTGTAGACCACCTGAATATTCTGCTGTGCGCCCGGTTGCAGACCGGACGGCACCGCCGCCAGTGCCTCGGCCACGCGCTCTGCCGTCGCGTCGATGAAGCCGGGATGGTTGAAGAACACCCGCAGCTTATCGACTTCCGGCACGCTCTCGCCAACTTCCCGCTGCGCCTGGATGATGTTCTCGCGGTACTGGCGGCATCCGGAGTAAGAACTGTACGCCGAAGTCACGAACCCCAACGCTCGCCGCACGCCGTCTTTCTTCATCTGCAGCAAAGTCTCCGGCAGCAGCGGATGCCAGTTGCGGTTTCCCCAGTACACCGGCAGTTTCGGGCCGTGCTTTTCGAGTTCCGATTCCAGCGCGGCGATCAACTCACGCGTTTGCTGGTTGATGGGACTCTTGCCGCCGAAGTGGTAGTAATGTTCCGCGACCGTCAGCAGACGCTCCCGCGGCACATTGCGCCCGCGCAGCACGGTTTCGAGGAAGGGAATGACATCGTCCGGCGATTCCGGCCCGCCGAAAGAAACAACGAGGATGGCGTCGTAATTCATGTGGTTGGTTTAAGAATGGGTCGTGGATATCTCACGAAAAAAGTTCGCGGCTAGGACGGTGAGTGAGGAGAAATCTGGTGCGCCCGGAGAGATTCGAACTCCCGGCCTGTTGCTCCGGAGGCAACCGCTCTATCCAGCTGAGCTACGGGCGCACGTTACAAGGCTAGTTTACATGGCTGGGTCGAAGGGCTTCAATGTTTCTGAATGGAAGGGCAGCCAGAGGCGAGCATGTTTCTTCCGCCGGCGTCCGCCATTCGGAGACGCGGCGGCTGCTCGCATTTTGCATGTTTCAGATTGAGTCTTAATAGCGTCCGCGCCCGCCACCACCACCGCGGCCGCCGCGGTCACCACCGCGATCTCCGCCACGGTCGCGTCCACCGCCTCCGGCGCGCTCGGTCTTAGGTCGAGCCTCGTTCACGTTCAACGTGCGTCCGCCGATCTGCGAGCCGTTGAGCGCGGCGATGGCTTTTTCTCCATCTTCATTGCTGGCCATCTCCACGAACCCAAACCCGCGCGAGCGTCCCGTATCGCGGTCGGTCATGATGCTGACTCGATCGACTTGCCCGTGTGGCTCAAACAGCTGCCGCAGCTCGTCTTCGGTGGTGCTGAAGCTCAGATTTCCGACAAAAATATTCTTCACGCGTCTGCCTCTGCATTGAGCTGTCGAAGTGCAAGCTCAGTTCGGCGGACTGGCAGGTCGGAAGGGCCTTCCTGAAAATCGAGACCGGAGCTGGCGAACAGTCAAGTGCGGCCAGAAGTATAGCAGGTTTCCCTACATGCGCCGGTAAATCAATGGACCCGGAAAACGGGGGACGGACGGCTAGATGTCGGACGGAATCTTGATCTGTTTGGCCTCTACGATGATCGATCCGTCATGCAGCGCCAGTTCGTCGACCGATTCGCAGAATATCTCCGTCCCTTTCACGCTGGCCAGGTAGCGATAGTGCAGGTGCTGGCTTCTCCAGAAGGAACTCACCGAACTGCGTACCACCAAAGGTTCAGCTTCCAGAGCAAGAGCGAGGAGAAATTGATCCGGATCAAGCTCGATGACCCCGTACGCCATGTTTGCGACAATTCGTTTTCTTCTCGCCGCCGCCGCTGCTGCTGCTGCCGCTGCTCCTGCCGCCATATCCACCACCTTCTCCGCAGATTTTAGGGGCTCGTAAGTCCTGTCCGCAGTTTCACTTACATATATGCACAAAACTGTACGTACAAATCGGCCAGTACAAAATGTTCCTGAAGGAACACTTCAGCGATTTGTGACGGCCGCATCGGCAGAGAGGACGAAGGGGAGAACGAAGCGCCTGATCAGCGTTGTCCTCAGCACTTGTCGACCGCCCAGTATCCGTCACGGTCGTAACCCATCTGCAGCAGCCGGTTCTTGGGATCGTGACGTTTGCCGCAGGTGGGGCAGGGCAGGTAGCGGCCCCAGGCCGTGCCCTGGCGGTCGTAGTTTTCGGCGACGGCAAAGGTTGTGCCGCAACTGCAGGGGACGAGAAACATCTTGAGAGCGGGCTGGTCTGTCTGGGCACCGGCCTTAATTTCGCGCGGGATTGTGCGCCTGACTTTGCGCGGCGACTTGGGTTGCCGCCGCCGCTTCACGATTCTTCCACCGCCGCCAGGCTGCGCTTGCGTTTGTTGGCTTGCAGGAATTTTTTCCGCAGGCGCAACGACTTCGGCGTCACTTCGACGAATTCGTCGTCGGCGATGAACTCGATGGCTTGCTCAAGATTCAGCGACCGGAAGGGAACCAGGCGGATGGCTTCGTCGGCCGTGGAGGCGCGCATGTTGGTGAGCTTCTTTTCGCGTACGGCATTCACGTCGAGGTCATTGTCTTTCGCGTTCTCGCCGACGATCATGCCCTCATAAAGTTCCACGCCCGGCCCTACAAAAAGCTCGCCACGTTCCTGCAGACCCCAGAGCGCGTAGGCGGTGGAAAGGCCGCCGCGGTCGGCGATCAACGCGCCGGTGAGCCGGTGCGGTATTTCGCCCTGCCATTCGGTGTAGCCACCGAACAGCGCGTTCATCACGATCGTGCCGCGCGTGTCGGTGAGCAGCTGGCTGCGCAGGCCGATCAGGCCCCGGCTGGGCACGCGGAATTCGATGCGCACGCGGCCGTAGCCGTGGTTATGCATGTTGGTGACTTCGCCCTTGCGCGAGCCCAATTGCTCCATCACGACGCCGACAAATTCTTCGGGAACGTCCACGGTGAGGTGCTCGACCGGCTCCATCAGTTTGCCGTCGATGCGCTTGGTCACGATCTCCGGCTTGCCCACCATGAGTTCGTAACCTTCACGGCGCATCATTTCTATGAGAATCGAAAGCTGGAGTTCGCCGCGGCCCAGCACTTTGAACGAATCCGTGGTGCCAGTGTCTTCCACGCGCAAGCGAGACGTTGGTGAGCAACTCCTTGGCCAGCCGCTCTTTCAAATTGCGAGAGGTAACGTACGTGCCTTCTTTTCCCGCGAAGGGCGAGTTGTTGACCGTGAACAGTATCGCGATGGTGGGCTCGTCGATGGCGATGTGCGGAAGCGGCGCAGGATTTTCGACATCCGTGATGGTTTCGCCGATGGTGATTCCTTCCACGCCGGCGACGGCGATGATGTCGCCCAACTCCGTTTCCGTGATGTCGGTGCGCTTCAGGCCGGAGAAGGAAAACAGTTTTGTGATCTTTGTCTTGTGGAAAGTGCCGTCCAGCCGGGCGATGGCAACCTCTTCGCCGGTGTGCATCTTGCCGTTGAAAACGCGTGCGATGGCCAGGCGCCCCAGATAGTCGCTGTAATCGAGGTTCGCCACCAGAATCTGCAGCGGACCTGTGGGATCGCCCTTGGGGCAGAGGAATGGTTTTCACGATGGCGTCGAACAGCGGACGCAGATCTTCACCTCCGCCTTTGATGTCAGTGGTCGCCGTGCCCGTCTTGGCGTTGGTATAGAGCACGGGAAAATCCAGCTGATCTTCTTTGGCGTCGAGATCGATGAACAGGTCGTAGATTTCGTTGAGCACTTCCTGCGGGCGCGCGTCGGCGCGGTCGATCTTATTGATGACGACGATCGGCGGGAGCTTGGCTTCGAGCGCCTTGCCCAGCACGTAGCGGGTTTGCGGCAGCGGGCCTTCACTGGCGTCCACCAGCAGCATGACGCCATCCACCATCTTCAGAGCGCGTTCGACTTCGCCGCCGAAATCGCTGTGGCCGGGTGTGTCGACGATGTTGATCTTTACGTCGTGATAGAAGATGGCCGTGTTCTTGGCGAGGATGGTAATGCCACGCTCGCGCTCCAGTTCGTTCGAATCCATCACCCGGTCGACGTGGTGCTCGTTGGAGCGAAAGGTGCCGCTTTGTTGCAGCATGGCATCGACCAGCGTGGTCTTGCCGTGGTCAACGTGGGCGATGATGGCGATATTGCGAATGCCTGAACTCAAAAAGATCCCTTCCTTAAATAGGCTCTACTAATACTTTACTATGCGGGGGATGAAACTACCGAGAAACGGCATGGGCTCGCAAGGCCGCCGTCGCACCCTTCGGGACGTGCTACAAGTGTATGAACATGCGGGTAAAGCTCAGATACGTGTTGCCAGTGGCGCAGATGGCCTTGGCCGTGGGCCTGCTGTGGTGGACAAATTTGTGGTGGAAGACGGTGCGGGGCCTATACGACATGCCCGGTACGGCGCCTGCCTTCAGGCTGTGCATCTCCATTAACGCTCCGATCGCGCTGATTCGAGCTCTTTGGTTTCGTCACGTGTCGACTTTTGGGGACACCCTGGTGCTGGTTTTGGCAGTCGGAGTCTTGTGGTATTGGGTAGGGTTGAATGTCGAATCGTGGCAGCGAAACCGGACGGTCGTTATGTTCAGCTGGACTCCTCTGCGAATGGGTGGTGACCTCTTGCTGATTGCGATAGGAGTCTTCTGGGGACTCACGTTCGTGGTTAACACACGTGATCTTCGTCCGATGCCCTGGTCTTGGGCGACCCTGTTCTGGGCCATTGGAATCTTCGGCCCACTTCTGGCCTGGTCTCTTGTGCTGATCTTTTTTTTCGGGCGTGATTTCGTCAGCTGTGTTCGCGCGATGAGACACGCGCACAGTGGGCCCGCCCAGAGTCGCTAACCCAACACTGCTGTTTGTTTCGGTGTAGACGTTCCCGCCAGCCGCGCTTCCGCTTCTTTCACGGCGCGTTGCGCGGCCAGAATTCCTTCGCTCGCGGTGGATTCCGGGCCCTGGGAATCGGTGTTCGCGAAGAAGACGCGATCTAGCGGTTGGCGCACCAAGGGCTGCACTTCGGTGAAGAGGCCGGGCGTCGACATATAGAGAGGATGTCCGCGGCGGTAGATGTGCACTTCGAGGGGATCGACATTGAGGCCGGGCATCAGCTTCTGGAAATCGCGCAGCACGTTGGCGGCGATTTTGCGCGCGCTGTTTTCTGTGAGCAGGGAACCGCGGTCTTCTTCTTTCACCGGCGTGTAGCAGCTCAGGATGTTGAATTTCTGCTTGTAGCCCGCTTGCTTGCGGATGACCCAGTCGGCCACAACGATGTCGGTGAAGGTATTGCCCGGGCACCAGGTGTCGTAGCCGTGATTGAACACAGGCTTGTCGAAAATGAGATTCACGACGGGATACGGGATGTAGCGAATCTGGTGCATGGCGTCGCTTTGTTTCTCGGGCAGACCCTCGACTATGCGGCGGGTGATGAACTTGGGGGTCGCCATGATTACTACTTTGGCTGAGACGGTTTTCAACTCACCGCCGAGCATGTAGGTGACCTGGACTTCATCTTTTCCTGGGACGACGGCTACGATGGTTGCTCCGGTCTGCATGCGGTCGGCGAATTTCGGCAGAAGCAGGTCGGACAACTTCTTGGTCATGGCTCCGATTCCGCCGGGCCACGTGTAGCGGGTGTCGGCGCGGCTTTCCGCGGCCATCCCCTGCAGTTCGCCGATGGCTACTGCGGCGGCGCTCTCTTCGCTCGTCGCTCCCCAGTTGGACGGGCCGTAGGCATCCCACCACTGACGAATCTCTACGGGATACGATTTCGTGAAGTCGGTGAAGGGGACGTTGGCAAGTTCATGGCCGCGCTTCTCGAGGTCGATTGCCATCATTTCTTTTTTGAACTTCTTGAAACCTTCGCGCACCAGAGGAGGGTAAGGCAGCTTGTTAAGTCCGTCGCCCCAGGTGTCCGGGATGAATTCGCCGTGGAGGATGGTGCCGTCGGGACTGTCGATGGGAAGAGGGTGCATGCCGATTTTTTTGGCGAAGGTGTAGGAGTATTCGTCTTTGGAAATGAACGCCGAGCCCGTGCCATAGGTGCTGCCCTGGAATTCCATGGCATAGGCGTTGCCGCCCCAGTGCGGTTCTTTTTCGAGCAGCAGAAAATCGTGATGCTGCAGGCGGTAGGCAGCCGCGAGCCCGCTGATGCCGCCGCCTACGATCACAACGTCATGTTTGGCCGATGCGGGAGGGCGCGAGAATACTTTGCCGTCGCGCACCTGATGACAGATTCGGTTGTCTTCTCCGTCGACGGTGGGCGCGGAAATCTGCGCGTCGTTCTGGGCATCGTTCTGCGCATCGTTATGCGCTTCCCCGGATTGAGCCATAAGTGACATGTCCACGGGACATCCCGCGGTGACTGCGCCGGCCACGACGAACTTGATGAAGTCTCTGCGATTCGCGCTTAAGGTGTTGCCGCTGTTACGGTCCGCGTTGTTGTTGCCGTTGCCTTGCATCTCACTCGCACTCAAGCCAGGCCTCCTTCGGCTGCTTCCGCGATTTCGGATCCTGCTGGGTCGCCGCTTGCGCTTTCGCTCCGCACCCGCAGGCGGTACCAGAACACGATGGCGACCAGCGAAAACATAAAGATGATGGTGGAGATAGCGTTGATTTCAGGGGTGATGCCGCGGCGCAAGCGTCCCCAGATTTCGAGCGGCAGCGTGTTGTCGCGGCCGATCAGAAAAAAACTCACTGCGATTTCGTCCATCGAGAGTGTGAAGATCAACAGCGCGGCTCCGATGATGGGCAGTTTCAAATTCGGAACCGTGATGCGCCAGAAGGTCTGCCAATAATTCGCACCCAGGTCGAGCGATGCTTCTTCCTGGGCGCGGTCGAGCTTTTGCAATCCCGCAAAGACTTCGGTGGTGGCGACGGAGATTAGCGCGGTGCCGTGGCCGAGAACGATCGTGAGCAGGCTCAGTTTGGTGCCTGCCGCATTGAACAGCATGAGCAGCGACAGGCCGGTAATAATTCCGGGCAGAATCAGCGGCAGCAGCACCAGGCGGCGGAATAAAACTTTCCCGGGGAACTGCGCGCGATCGAGGGCCAGCGCCGCCGGAACGCCGAAGGTGAGCGAGATCACCATCGCGGCGAACGCCACCTGCAGGCTGTTGAATACGGAATCCCAGATGGGAGCGTCTTGAAATAAAGTGCGATACCAATCGAGGGTGAGGTGACGCGGCGGGAATCCGCCGACGCCTTCGCCGTTGAATGAATAAAGGATGAGGACCACGATGGGGAGATAGAGGAATGCAAAGACGGTGACGGCATGTGCGAGGAGCCAGCGCGAACGCGGGATTGTAGAGGATGCGCCGCTCACGAGAAGCTCCATTTCTTTTCCAGTCGCTCGGAGAGAAACAGCAGGCTGACTACAAGCGCCAGCATGCACAGCGAAATCGCCGCGCCCAGCGGCCAGTTATAAGCCGCGCCGAACAGGCTGACTACGACGTTCGAAATCATGATGCCGCTGGGGCCGCCGAGCAGCAGTGGCGCGAGAAAATCTCCCAGGCTGAGAACGAAGGCGAAGGTTGCTCCGGCGACTACGCCGGGAATCGAGAGAGGGAAGATTACTTTCCAGAAAGTCTGCGCGGGAGTGGCGCCCAGATCGTGCGAGGCCTCGACGAGATTTCGGGGAATGTGTTCGAGAGCGGCGTAGATCGGGAGAAAGGCGAAGGGTGTGTAGATGTGGGTGAGCGTGAGCACGACCGCGAATGGACTGTAGAGCAGGAACTCCAGCGGATGTTTGGTGAGGTGAACATATTGCAGCAGCGTGTTCAGCACGCCGTCGGAGCCGAGAATCGTTTTCCAGGCGTAGGCGCGCACCAGGTAGCTGACCCAGAGCGGGATGATCACCAACTGATAGAAAAGGTCTTTGCGTTTGGCCGCGTAGAAAGAAAGGAAATATGCGAGTGGGTAACCCAAGAGGAGCGAGAAAATTGTGACGCGCGCTGCGATCCACATGGAGCGGAGCAGAGTCTGCCAGTAGACGTTGACGCGGAAAAGTGTCTGGTAGTTGGCGAGGTCCCAGGAGTGGACGATGGTCTGTGCCGGAGAAACCGACCAGAAGCTGTAGCAAAACATCAGGAGATAGGGAATCAGCAGGAAGACCGTGACCCATAGCAGGGGCGGAACGGTCACGATCGTTTTGTAAGCGCGAGAAAACATTGCGTGTCTTCTGTTCCTAGTTTCGTCCGGGAGACTGCCGCACCGGCACGGCATTTGCCGGGGAGAATTCCAAATCAACTTCGTCTGGAATTCCTGTTCCGCTCGGCGTCCGCACGGTGAGGACGAGTCCGCCTGGGCACTGCACGCGAATTAATTCGGTTGCCCCGTGAAATGCCTGCTGCAGGACGCGACCGCGAAGTCGAACATGGCCGGGGGTTGCGGGCTTGGCTGCCGGCACTACCTGAATGCTTTCCGGACGCAATGAAAAAAGTGCCGCACCTTCGGGAAGCTGCGCGGCCCATGAGAGCGAATTGCAGTGGACGACTCCTTGCCGCACTTCGCCTTGCAGCAAGTTCGTGTGTCCGATGAACTGCGCGACGTAGGCAGTTGCGGGCTGGCTGTAGATTTCGCGTGGGGTTGCGATTTGCTCGAGTTCGCCGGAGCGCAGAAGAGCGATGCGGTCGGACATGACCATGGCTTCTTCCTGATCGTGGGTGACGAATACAAAGGCGATCCCGACTTCGCGTTGCAAGGACTTTAATTCTACCTGCATTTGCCGGCGGAGATTGGCGTCCAGCGCGGAGAGCGGCTCATCGAGCAGCAGCAGGCGCGGACGGTTTACCAGCGCGCGGGCCAGCGCCACGCGTTGCTGCTGGCCTCCGCTGATTTTCGAGGGCTTCGATTTTGCGTGCTGCGTCATTCTTACTTTTTCCAGGGCTTCGGCGACGCGTGACGCGATCTCGGCTTCAGGCCGGCCGGCAACGCGCAATCCGTAGGCGACGTTTTGTTCGACCGTGAGATGGGGGAACAGGGCATAGCTTTGAAACACGGTGTTCACGCGGCGGCGGTAGGGTGGTTGCCGGTCGAGACGCTCCTCGCCCATCCAGACTTCACCGGAACTGGCGCTTTCGAAGCCGGCGACAATCCGCAGCAGAGTGGTTTTGCCGGAGCCGCTTTCGCCGAGGATGGTGAGGAATTCGCCCTCGGCAATGTCGAGGGAAATTTCGCGCAGCACCACGTTCTTGCCGAAACTCTTGGCTACGTTGCGGATGCTGAGCAACGTGGACTTCCCTCTGGTGCCGGCAGGCGTGACTGCGGCCTCGGAAGTGGAGATAGTAGCCATGATGTCCTAACGGTTTTGCAGCGCCTTTGTCGTCCCGGTTTATTTCTCGGGGCTGCCCTTCATTCACTGTGCCGCTTTTACTTCGTTCCAAATTTCGGTGTACTTGGCGCGGCGCGGCACATTCTGCCAGAAATAGAGGCGCTTCTGGTAATTGTCGACGTTGTCGAGATGCAATGTCTTTACTTCATCCGCGGTCATGAACTGCGCGGCTTGCGGATTCGCCGGCGTATACCGCGTCACGTCTGTAACTTTTTTCTGCGTCTGCGCCTCGATCATGTACTCGAGAAACTGGTAGGCCAGTTCTTTATTGTCACTTCCGGCGGTGATCATCAAGTGATCGATCCAGCCCGTCGTATTTTCTTTTGGGATGGTTTCGCCCACTGGAAAGTTGATCTTCTTTAATTCGACGGTGTTCAGCGGCCAACCCATGGAGGCGACGATTTCGTGGTTCTGAAAAAGATTGGTCAGGTCGCCGCCGGTGGCCCACATTTTGCGGATGTTCGGTTTCAACTCCAGCAGTTTTTTCTTCACCGCTTCGAGTTGTTCGTCGCTCAGGTTATAAAGCTGTGAGGGATCGGGCTTGTCGTATCCCAGAACCTGCGCGGCCATGTAAACCGTCGACAAATCGTCCCAGACAGAAATCCTGCCTTTATATTTCGGGTCCCACAAAACGTTCCAGCTGTCGGGAGGGTTCGGAAAAACGGTGGTGTCGTAGATGAGTGGGTCAGGTCCCCACATGAAAGGCACGCCGTAAACCTGGTCGGCCACGCGCACGAGTGGAAGGTTGGTGAGTTGCGGGGAAAGCTGGTTGTAGGAGGGAATTTTGGAAAGATCGAGGGGAGCGGCCAGGTTTCCTGCGGCGATGGATGTGGCCACATCGCTTGAGGGCGAAATCACATCATAATTGCCGGCACTGCCACCGCGCAGTTTCGCCATGAGTTCGTCGCTTGATCCCATATAAGATGCGGTGACTTTGCAGTGATGCTGCTCTTCGAAAGCTTTCACGAAGCTGGGATCGGCGTATCCCTCCCACACCAGAAGGTTCAGGGTCGGAGTTTTTTTCGCACACGATCCTGTGAGTAGAACCACCGCGAGCAGCGGCAATAGCGCGATGATGTTTCGCAATTTCATGATTTTCCGATTCACTCGTCGCGAATTCATGCTTCGCCAGTTCATCTCGCCTCCCGTCAATCCCGTCAAAACGTCGGCGGGGTGTTCACCCAGAGGACCCAGGTTTCAGCGCGCCCGAGATTTTTCCAGCGATGCGGAGTTGCGCTCTCGAAATAAAAACTGTCGCCGCGCTTCAGCCGGTATTCGTCTTCGTTCACGGTGATGGCGAGCTCTCCCCGGAGCACGTAGAGAAACTCTTCGCCCTCGTGGGTGTAGGAGTCGCCGCTGCCGGAACCGGCGGACACGCGGAACAGGTGCGGCTCCATTACAGTGTTGCCCCAGGCCAGCAGTTCCATGCGCACGCCCGGACCAGCATCCAGAACTTTGCGCTGCTCGGGGCGCACTTGCAAGCTGCGGGCTTCGCGGGCGTCGAAAAAATCTAGAATGCTGGTTTTGTAGAAGCGCGCCAGCTTGCGCAACGTTGCCACCGAGCCACTCATCTGCGAACGCTCGAGCGCGCTCAGGAAACCCACGGAAATGCCCACGGCGCGCGCCACCTGAGCCAAAGACAGGCGCCGCTTCGCGCGCAGTTGCCGCAGATGCGTTCCAACGGCGGCGGCATTGCCGTCGGCGGCGGGCCGCACGCGGCCTTCGCGCTTCAGCAATTGCAGAATCGCCGCTGCGTTCAATCCCCGCACCTTGCGCAGGAACCGCGCTCGCTTCAGCAGCCGCACATCTTCAGCGGTGTAGAGCCGATACTTGCTCTCGGTGCGGCGCGGACGGGTGAGCCCCAGATTTTCCCACGACCGGATCACCGACGGCGACACTCCCACCTGGCGCGCGACGTCTCCAATCTTCAAGTACGGCTCTGGATTGCGAGAGTTCATGACCTGCGGTCGTTTTCCAATCGTGCCTGCGATAAGAATTTTCTATGGGAGGGACGCGTTTTTTTATCCTTGACAGCCCGCGTCCTGCTTCTCTAACCTTGCGGGATTATAGCAAGGTTGGGGCAGGACACAAGCAGTCGCTGTCGTCATTATCAAAGAAAAAAATCCTCTAAGGATGCTGGAGGTTCCATGCCGTCACTGCGAGCCCGCTGGTGCGTAGTCTGTGCTGTGGTTCTTTGTCTCGCGATTCCGTCCATGCTAATGGCGCAGGGCACCAGTGGCCGCATTCTCGGCCGCATAGCCGACCCCACTGGCGCCGTGCTCAATGGAGTTAAGGTGGCCGCCAGCAACGAGGCAACCGGAGTAAGCCGTTCGGCCCAGAGCAACGAGAGCGGCGATTATGTGTTCCCCGATCTGCCGGTTGGCACCTACACGCTCAGCTACGAACTCACAGGATTCAAGAAAGACCTTCGGCGCAGTATCAAGCTCGATGTCAATCAGGTCATCACCCTGAACGTGACCATGCAGTTGGGCCAGGCACAGGAGGTGGTGGATGTGACCTCGGAAGCTCCGCTGGTCGATACCACCAGCACACAACTGGGCGCTGTCATGGACAACCGGCAGGTGGCAAATTTGCCGCTGAATTCGCGGGATACTTATCAACTGCTGCAATTGCAGCCGGGCGTGATGTCCACGGTGGGTTCCAGCAATACCGTGGTTTACGGCAGCGACAGCCCTGGTGCGGTCTCGGTGAACGGAGGCCGGGGGCGGGCCAACAACTTCAGCGTGAATGGCGGTGACGCCAACGATTTATTTGTCAATCTCCCAACCGTTCAGCCCAGCCCCGACAGCATCCAGGAGTTCCGCGTTCTGACGAACACGTTTGATGCCGAGTACGGCCGGAATTCCGGCTCGGTAGTCAACGTGGTGACGAAGTCGGGTGAGAATCAGGTTCACGGAAGCATGTACGAGTTTTTTCGCAATAAAGTGCTCAACGCCAATAATTACTGCCTTACCGCGGCGGAAGGTCTGCCGTGCGACAAGCCTCAGTTCAATCAGAACCAATTCGGGGGGACGATAGGCGGCCCCATCGTAAAGAACAGCACATTTTTCTTCCTCAGTTACGAAGGACGGCGGATTCGGCAAGGAATCCTGTCGCCGGCTGTAACCGTGCCCAGTTCCCAGGAGACCCCATCCGCCACCAACACCGTGAACGGGCAGATTGTGTCGGACTTTTCTGATGTGAATTCAGCCGGCTCGTTTGCGGGAACGCTGACAAACTCCTCGATTCTGACAAGCCGTGCCGGCTGCCAGGCAGCTACAACCGCGATTGGCGGTGGGACAATTTCAGACGGCGCCGCCTTTGCTTCTATCTTCCCGAACAGCCAGATTCCTCTGGCATGCATGGACCCCACGGCTGTGGATCTTCTGCAGTTTGTACCCACTCCACCGAACGACGGTTCGCTGATCACGACCACACCCGTGAAGAGTGACCGGGGCGACCAGTTCACGGCGAAGATTGACCGCCGTTTGACCGATAAGCAGAATCTGAGCATTTATTACTATTTTGATGACGACACCACAGTGAACCCGTTTGCTGACTTCGAGCTGACAGGAGCGGATGTCCCAGGTTTTGGCAGCAGCGTTGCGCAAAGGATCCAGCAGTGGAACATTACGCACACCTGGACGATCACCAACAGCACGGTGAACGAGTTTCGCTTCAATTACAACCGCGAAGGGCAGAAGACGTTTCAACATCCGGTCAATACGGAGTTGGTGCAGGACTCCTGCCCCGCGGCTCCTTCCTGGCTGACCGCCGCAGTGCCGTGTTTCTACGGCGACGGTTCCAGCGATCCGCTGGGCAGTCAGTACGGCATCCACCCGTTTCTGGGGGCAGGTCGTGAAGGCCTTCCCTTCGTCTCCGTTTCGGGAGGTTTCTCCCTCGGCAATAACTCAGAAGGCGAACTTCCCCAAGTGGGGAACTCATTCCAGCTGTCCGATAATCTGACCAAGGTTAAAGGTAACCATACACTCAAGTTTGGCGTAGATTTTCGAAAGCAGCAGTTTAACCAGTTTTACTATTACAACGTGGACGGAACGTTCGACTATTACGGAGGCGGTCCGAATGACGTGGGCGCGAACAACCTGTATCCCAACTTCTTATTGGGCGTTCCCGATCAATTCGGACAAGGTTCTGCGCAAGTCGAGAGGGTTCGTAACACGGGCTTGTATCTGTTCGCGCAGGACAGCTGGAAGATCAAACCGAATCTGACCCTCAACTACGGCCTTCGCTGGGAGTTGGATACCCCGCTGGCCGACATCGCGCAACACGTGCAGACTTACCGTCCCGGACAAAGCTCTACGATCTATCCTTGCGGTGGTCCGAATACCGATTGCACATCGCAGGACGCGATCGGATTGGTGGTTCCGGGCGACCCCGGGGTTCCTCCGGGAATGACGTCAACCTATTACAAAGCGTTTGCTCCCCGCATCGGCCTCGCCTGGAGTCCTGGGAAGTCAGGCAAGACCAGCTTTCGAGCGGGTTGGGGACTTTTCTATAATCCCATCGAGCAGTTAGTGCTGGCGCAATTCGGTGCTGAGCCGCCGTTTGGAGGCAGCACCTTTGTCTATGAGACGCAGTTTAACCTGCCATTTCTTGGCCAGGACGGCGCTACGACTTATCTGAATCCGTTCAACGGGGTCCTGCCTGCTCCGCGCGGGTCCAATCAAGATTGGGCGATCTTCGAGCCGATCGATTTGTTCGGAGACTTCCAGCCCCACCTGCGCAGCCAGTATTCGGCTCAGTATAACTTCACCATTCAGCGGGAATTAACTAAAGATATGAAGTTGGAAGTGGGCTACGTGGGAACACAAGGGCACCGGCTGCTGGCGACGCACGACATCAACTACTCGAATCCCCAGACGTGCGTGGACATTAACACCATCGAGGGCGGCGGTACCTGCGCCCAGTTTGGAGAGGACGCGGCCTTCACTGTGACCGTGCCTTCGGGCTTCAACTTCCATATGCCCAACGGTACGACTGTGGCTGGGACCGGTCAGACGTTGAACTTTGTTGGTTTGCGTCCGTACTCTTCGCCGCAGTGCAATCCCTCCACCGGGGTGGGCTGTCCAGCCGACGGAGTTCCAGTGTTCAGCAGCATCTTTGCGCAGGATACGATTGCCAGCTCATCCTATAACTCGCTGCAAGTTTCGTTGGACAAGCGATTTGCGCACGGGCTCCAGTTTGCCGGCGCTTACACATTCAGCAAATCTCTGGACGAAGCCTCCAGCTTCGAGGGGATTTTGAACCCGCTGCCCAATGCTCATAACCGGTCGCTCTCGCTGTTCGACGCGCGCAATCGCTTCGTGATCAGTTACTACTGGGACGTGCCGGCTCGCAAGTACAGCGGATTCGCAGGGAAGATGGTGGATGGCTGGGCTTTGTCGGGCATCACGACGTACCAGACTGGATTTCCGATTCGCATGACTTCATCGGCCGACAACGAGCTGATGAACAGCTTTGACTTCGAACTGCCCGGCGAGCCCGATCAGTTGGGTCCTTTCAAGCGGCAGAGTCCACAAAAGAACGGGAACTACTACTTTAATCCGCAGCTTTTCACGGAAAACACGACGGACCCGGCTTGTGGCGGCGTCCCTTATTCCGGTTGCTACGATCCCAGCCTGCTTGGGCGCGTCGGCAACACTCCGCGCACGCTCTGCTGCGGGCCCGGAATCAGCGACACCGACCTGGTAGTCATCAAAAATATTCCCGTCACTGAACGGATGCACGCCGAATTTCGAGGAGAAGTGTTCAACATTTTCAACCATACGCAGTTCTATAACCCGGATGGCAACAGCACCGACGGATCGCAATTTGGCCAGGTAACCCAGGTCAAAGATCCGCGCCTGGTGCAGTTTGCGCTGAAGTTTTACTTCTAGTTTGAAAGAGTAAAATCGTATTAGCAAAACCCGGGACGGTTCGTCGTCCCGGCATTCTAATGGCTTGCGGGCCCGCCAAGAAACGCCGCCGGCTTGAGTTTTCCTGGAGCAATCTCGATGTACCCCGAACTGCAGAAAGAACTTTCAACCTATGAGCGGCGTACGCCTAAATCCGCCGAAGCACACAAGAAAAACCTGAAACGAATTCCGCTGGGAGTGGCCAGCAACTATCGGCACTACGATCCCTGGCCGATCTTCGTGAAAGAGGCCAGCGGCAGCAAGTTCCGCGATCTCGACGGCAACGAATATATTGACCACAACCTGACGTTCGGCGCGCTGATGGCGGGGCATTGCCATCCCGCGGTGATGAAGGCCGTGGAGAAGCGGCTTTCGACCGGCACCATGTTCGGCATGCCACATGATATGGAGTGGGAGCTCGCGGAAGAAATTTGTAATCGCTATCCGGTGGAGATGTTGCGCTTTGGCAATAGCGGAACAGAAGCGACCATGCACGCGATCCGGCTGGCGCGCGCCGCTACCGGCCGCGACAAGATCGTTAAATTTGAAGGCGCTTATCACGGGCTGCATGATTCCGCACTGGTTAGTGTGAAGCCACACGCCCCCGACTTCGGGGACATCGACAATCCCATATCGGTGACCGGCGGTCTCGGAGTGCCAAAGTCGGCGATTGCCAACGTTCTGATCGCTACGTTCAATAATCTTGCGACCGTGGAGCGCAGGTTCAAGGAAAATCCCGGGGAGATTGCCGCGATCATTCTCGAGCCTATTCTGATGAACGTTGGCCTGTGCATGCCGCAGGCTGGCTTCCTGAAAGGTCTGCGCGAGATCGCCACGAGAAATGGCGCGTTGCTGATCTTCGACGAAGTGAAGACTGGAGCAAAGCTGGGATGGGGCGGCGCCAGCGAATATTTTGGCGTGCAGCCTGACATGATCTGCCTGGCCAAATCGATCGGCGGCGGCTTTCCGCTGGCTGCGTTTGGCGCGCACCCGTCTGTGATGGATCTGATCTCGCAGCATAAGGTCTTCCACGGCGGCACCTACAATACGAATCCCGTGTCGATGGCCGCGGGCCTGGCGACGTTTCGACATGTGCTGACTCGCGAAAACTATGCGCACGTCGACAAGCTCAGCAAGAAGTTGACGGACGGCTACCGTAAGATCGTCGCGAAGTCAGGCCTGCAGGCCTACATTGCGCAAGCCGGCGCCAACGGCGCGCTGATGCTCTACCCGCAGGAAATTCACAACTACCGCGACTGGACTGCGATTGACATCGACCTGTGGCGGCACTACTGGTTTGGCATGGTCAATCGCGGCGTGATGGCGCAGCCTTACTGGTGGGACGAGCAGTGGACGATTTCCGTGCAGCACACCGAAGCGGACATCGACCAGCACCTCGCCGCCTTCGACGACATCGCCGCGTCGCTGGCGAAAGCGCAGCAGGAACGCGTCGGGCAGCCGGCGTTGGCTGCGCACTAGATTTGCCTGTGTGGGGCGGGCACTCTTGCCCGCCCTGCATGCACCAGCTTGACTCATGTGGTTCGCCCTCGGCTGTCCTGTCGGGCGAAGCCCGACACGCTCTCGTGAGAACCATTGTCCACCACCGCCCAACCCGCTACCCAGCCGCACCTGATACGCGCCTTAGGGCGCCGTGATCTGGTGTTGCTTTTCGTTGTCGCCGTTTTCAATCTCAACGTCGTCCCCTCGATTGCGGCGAACGGCGGAGTCACTATCTGGCTCTGGATCATCTCGCTGCTTTTGTTTTTCTGGCCGCAAGGCATCGCCGTGATTGAACTCGCGCACCGCTATCCAGGTGAGGGTGGCGTTTATCTCTGGGCGAAAGAAGTTTTCGGAGACTTCCACGGATTTCTCTCCGGCTGGTGCTACTGGACCAACAACATGCTGTACGTGCCGACGGTCGTGCTCTACTTCGTGGGCGTGTCGGTTTACGTGCTCGGTCCCGGCCATCAGAATCTTCCCGACAATAAACTATTCGCCGCTTGCGTTTCTCTCGCGCTGCTGGCGCTGTTGACTCTTCTGAACATTCTTGGTCTGGGTGTGGGCAAGTGGATCAATAACCTGGGCGCGATTGGAACCTTCATTGCCGCGTTTGTGCTGGTCGGGCTTGGCATCGTGATCTGGTCGCGCTTCGGGACTGGCATCACTGCGGCCGATTTCAAGATCCCAGCGAACCCGCGCTTCGTGCTTAATTCCTTCGGCGTCATCTGCTTCGGCCTGGTCGGCCTCGAACTCGCTTCGGTCATGGGCGACGAGATCAAGGATCCGAGCAGAACTCTTCCTGGAGCCGTCGCGTGGGGCGGTGTGATTTCCGGCACACTTTATGTCGCCGCGACGCTGACTTTGCTTATTGCAATCGGCAAGAACGTCAACGTGCTGCAGGGAGTGGTTCAGGCGGTGACCGGAATGGCTGCGCGCGTGGGCGTCAGTTGGATCAGCGCTCCATTTGCGCTGATGCTCAGTCTGGCGATTGCCGGCATCGGCTCGGCCTGGATCGGCGGCTGTTCCCGCATCCCTTTCGTCGCCGGGCTCGATTCCTACATGCCTTCGTGGCTCGGCAAAGTTCATCCGCGGTACGCCACGCCTTACGCCGCGTTGATCGTGCAAGGAATTGTCTCCGGAATTTTGGTGATTCTGAATTTTGCCGGCGCCGGAGTGCAGGAGACATTCCAGAAATTGCTGTCGCTGGCTGTAGTCCTGCAACTTGTGCCCTTTGTCTACGTTTTCGGGGCGCTGGTCAAATTCGCGGTCACCGAGCCTGTTCCGCGCGGCCAGTACGGCCGGACCACATTGTTCCTGGCCGGCACCAGCGGACTTCTGACTACGATTCTCGGCATCGCGTTGGTATTTTTCCCGGCGCAGCAGATCACTTCGTTGTTTTGGTATGAAGTGTGGATGGTTGGCGGCACTCTGTTCTTTGTCGGTCTGGCGGCGTTTTTCTTTTTCGTCTACGGCCGCAACAAAGCGCCAAGAGAAATTGGGAAGGGCACGACTTTAGTCGTGCCGCTGTGAGCAAAATCGGTCGGGCCTTCAAGCCCTGAGGTATGCAGGAGGGAGCACATGCCTGGCGGAGTTCAAACCGCAGTCCGCACTTATCGGATGTTCATCAACGGCGAATGGGTCGACAGCAAGTCGGCGAAGACTTTCCCGGTCTACGATCCTTCGACGGAAGAAGTCATCGCGCAGGTTCCTGATGCCGGTCCCGACGACGTGAACCGCGCCGTCGCCGCTGCCAAAGCCGCATTTGAAGATGGTCCATGGGCGACCACGACTGCGCAGGAACGCGGCCGCGTGCTGTTCCGGCTCGCCGACAAGATCCGGCAGAACTTGCCGGCGCTCGCGGAACTCGAATGCCGCAACACTGGCAAACCCATCGTGGAGGCCGAGTTCGACATCAACGATGCCGCAACCTGCTTTGAATACTATGGTGGCATGGCTACGAAAGTTGTCGGTTATGTGAACCCTGTGCCCGACAATGCCATGAGCCTCACGCTCAAGGAACCGGTGGGAATCGCGGGACAAATTATTCCGTGGAATTATCCGCTGCTTATGGCGGCGTGGAAACTCGCCCCGGCGATCGCCGCCGGCTGTACCTGCATCCTCAAACCCGCCGAGCAAACGCCGCTTACAGCGTTGGAGTTCGCCAGGTATTTCGCGGATTGCGGCCTGCCGCCGGGCGTTGTCAATGTGATCACGGGATTCGGCGAATCCTGCGGCGCGCCGTTGGTGCAGCATCCCGACGTAAACAAGATTGCTTTCACCGGCAGCGCCGCGGTCGGCAAGATCATCGTGAAACAGGCTGCGGACACGGTGAAGCGCGTCACGCTTGAACTCGGCGGCAAATCGCCGAATATTTTCTTCGCCGACGCGGATTTCGAAGCCGCCATCGATGGTGCCCTGTTCGGCGTCTTCATCAATCAAGGAGAAGTCTGCTCTGCCGGAAGCCGCATCCTGGTGCAAAAATCGATCTACAAGAAATTTGTCGAAGCCATGACCGAGAAGGCCAAGAAAATAAAACTCGGTCCGCCGCTTGAGCGCGAAACCAAGATGGGTCCACTGGTCAGCAAAGAGCAATACGACCGCGTCAACTCCTACATTGAGATTGGCAAGAAAGAAGCCAAGCTTACGTCCGGCGGCGGTCGCCCGGGAAAATTCGCCAAAGGCTACTATGTGCAGCCTACGATTTTCTCCGACGTGACCAACTCCGCTCGCATTGCCCGCGAAGAAATTTTCGGCCCCGTTGCGGCGGTGATTCCGTTCGATGACGAGAAAGACGCGCTCAAGATCGCCAACGATTCTCCTTACGGCCTGGCCGCCGCCGTGTGGACGCGCGACATTTTCAGAGCCATGCACGCGGTAAAAGCGCTGCGCGCCGGCATCGTCTGGGTCAACCACATGCAGCCCACTTACGTCGAAGCGCCGTGGGGAGGGTACAAGCAATCCGGTTTCGGCCGCGAACTTGGCCCCTGGGGCATCGAAGAATATCTCGAGACCAAGCAGGTGTATATCAATCTGAATGAAGCGCCGATCGGTTGGTATTGAAGAACAGTTGCCAGCAACGCGATCCTAGTGTGAATTAGTTTGATCGAGAACTGAGAACTACGATGTCTACCATTCAACTCCGCACTCCAATTCCCGGGCCGAAATCCAAAGCTCTTTCAGCGCGCCGCGTACAAGCCGTGCCCCGCGGGCTTTCTCACGGCACGCCCATCTATGTGGCCAAATCCGAAGACGCTTGGCTGGAAGATGTGGACGGCAACCGCTACATCGATTTTGCTGGAGGCATCGGCTGCCTCAACGTGGGTCATCGTCAGAAAGCTGTTCTCGAAGCCCTGCGCGGACAACTCGACAAATTCCTGCACACCTGCGTGCAGGTCACGCCCTACGAAAGTTACATCCGGCTAGCCGAGCGCATGAACGAAGTCACGCCGGGTAATTTTCCGAAGAAAACTATCTTCGTGAATAGCGGCGCGGAGGCCGTCGAGAATGCGGTCAAGATTGCTCGAGCCTACACCAAGCGTCCCGGCATCATCGCGTTTGAAGACGCCTTCCACGGGCGCACCATGATGACGCTGGCTCTCACCAGCAAGACGCATCCCTACAAGGCAGGATTCGCGCCGCTTCCGGGTGAAGTATACCGGGTCCCGTTTGCTTACTGCTATCGCTGCTCTTATAACTTGAAATATCCGTCGTGCGATCTTTACTGCGCGCGCCATCTGGAAGATACATTCAAGCGTGTCGTTGCCAACGAGGAAGTTGCGGCGGTGATTGCTGAGCCAGTTCTTGGCGAAGGTGGATTCATCGCTCCTCCTCCGGATTATTTCAAGGTTCTCATCGACCTTTGCCGCAAGCACGGAATTCTCTTTATCGCCGACGAAGTTCAGTCTGGCTTCGGGCGCACCGGTGCGCTTTTCGCCAGCGACCGTTACGGCATTGAGCCTGACCTTCTGGTCACAGCGAAGTCCCTCGGCGGCGGCCTGCCGCTCGCGGCGGTCACGGGCCGCGCTGAAATTATGGATGCTCCCGGCCCTGGCGGCCTCGGGGGGACATTTGCGGGCAACCCGCTTTCCTGCGCGGCGGCCCTTGCGGTGCTTGACTTGTTCGAACAGGAAAATTTGTTGGCGCGGGCGAATGAACTCGGCGATCAGTTCCAGCGCCGCGCGCGCGAGTGGCAGCGCCGCTGGCCCATCGTCGGCGACGTGCGCGGACTGGGCGGCATGCAGGCCATCGAACTGGTGCAGTCGCAGGAAACCAAAATTCCCGCAGCAGACGAAACCAAGCAGATCACGCAATATTGCTACGAACATGGTCTGATTACGATCACGGCAGGTTCGTATTCCAACGTGATCCGAATTCTGATTCCGCTAGTCGCAACCAACGAGCAAATGGATGAAGGCCTCGACGTGCTCGAGTCCGCGCTCGCCAATGTCCGTGACAAGAAAGGCGCGGTTGCGCAGTTGGTGCAATAATCTGATTTACCCTTCGCGATAGCAGAGGCAATCTCATGACGTCAGTTGCCGCACCTCCCATCATCCGGCTAACAAACTACATCAACGGCCAGTGGACCGACTCGTCAGCCTCCGAATGGCGCGACGTGGTCAATCCCGCGACTGGCGAGACGCTGACGCAAGTTCCGCTCGCCGGCGCCGCGGAAGTCAACCAGGCGATCGAGGCCGCTGCGGCCGCATTCCCTGAGTGGCGCCGTACTCCGCCGGAAGACCGCATCCAGCCGCTGTTTAAGCTGAAGATGCTTCTCGAAGATCACATTGGCGACATTGCGCGCATCATCACGCAAGAAAATGGCAAGACCTTCGCCGAAGCCAAAGCCGAAATGCGCCGCGCCATCGAGAACGTCGAAGTGGCCTGCGGCATTCCGATGATGATGCAGGGCTACAACCTGGAAGATGTCGCTCGCGGCATCGACGAAATGATGATCCGCCAGCCGCTTGGTGTCACCGCCGCCATTGTGCCCTTCAATTTTCCCGGCATGATTGCATTCTGGTATTTGCCTTACGCCATCGCTACCGGCAACACGTTTATTCTCAAACCGTCGGAGCGCGTGCCGCTCACCATGCGGTACGTGTACAAGCTTCTCGAAAAAACCGGCCTGCCCAAGGGTGTGGTGAATCTGGTTAACGGTGGCAAAGCCGTGGTCGACGCGCTGATCGACCACCCCAAAGTCCGCGCCATCAGTTTTGTTGGATCGACTCCGGTCGCGCGTTACATCTATTCACGCTCCGGTGAAAAAGGGAAGCGCTGCCAGTGCCAAGGGGGAGCCAAGAATCACGTTGTCGTTCTTCCTGACGCGGACATGCCCATGGCGACGCAGATCATCAGCGACAGCGCTTTCGGATGCGCCGGCCAGCGTTGCCTTGCCGTCTCCGTTGCCGTCACAATCGGCGAAGCGCAGAAAACTTTTCGCGACTCGATCGCCGACGCCGCTTCAAAACTCAAAGTGGGCAATGGCCTCGAAGATGGCGTGCAGATGGGCCCCGTGATAACCCCGCAGAGCAAAGAACGCGTCGAATCGCTCATCGGCCTCGGCGAGAAGCAAGGCGCGAAAGTTCTGCTCGACGGCCGCAACTCGAAGGTCCCGCGCTACGAGTCGGGAAACTTCGTGAACCCCACGATCCTCGACGACGTTCCCGCGACCAGCGATCTCGCCGACACGGAAATCTTCGGGCCGGTGCTGAGCCTCGTTCACGCCGATAACATGGACGAAGCTCTCGCTTTCCTCGAACGCAGCGCCTACGGCAACCAGGCGTCGTTGTTCACGTCGAGCGGATCGGCCGCGCGCCGCTTCCGCTACGAAGCGCCCGCCGGCAACATCGGCATCAACATCGGAGTCGCCGCGCCCATGGCCTATTTCCCGTTCAGCGGATGGAAAAACAGTTTCTTCGGCGATCTCCACGGCCAGGGCCGCGACGCCATTGAGTTCTACACCGACAAGAAAGTAGTAGTCGAACGCTGGGCGAAAGAACATTCGAGAAAGTTCTGATCCAAAGGAACAATGAACCTTCTCACCACAGAGTCACAGAGACACAGAGAAAACAAGACGAAGGTTAAAGACAGTGTCATGACAAATGTTCCCGTCTACCCAACGCTGGCGGAGGCCTTGGAGAAACTTGTCGGAAGAGCGTTGAGTTCCGTAACCTTTGTGGCTGACTACATCCAGTTCGCCTTTGATGGTTCTGGGTTGACGGCCTACACCTTGCCGATCGTCAGTTCAGGATCTGAACGTCTTGGATGGGGACAGGCTGGGTATCGCGACTTGCTGTGCAAGCAAATATGCTGCCGCGTTCAACGAGTCGAGGTCAACGATCAACGCGTCTCCGTATTGTTCAAAGAAGGTACGGTAATTTCAATTTCACTGCTCGACAAGGACTATACGGGGCCAGAAGCCTTACAGTTCTCATTGGATCAACAGCGAATTTGGATCGTTTGATGTCTCTAGAATAAATAATAGGTTTTCTCTGCGTCTCTGTGACTCTGTGGTGAATGATTTTCAAAGAGGAAATTATGACTACAACTGTTACAACACCCGCCATGACCGGTCAGGAAATCGTTGACCTCACCAAGAAACACACGCTGTTCGAATGGTCCGCGCAATCGAAGGTTGACCCTATCCCCGTGGCTCGCGCCAAAGGCATCCACTTCTGGACGCCCGAGGGCAAGCGCTTCATCGACTTCAACAGCCAGCTGATGTCGGTGAACATCGGCCACGGCGACGAGCGCGTCATCCGGGCGATTCACGAGCAGGCGCAGACTCTCGCCTATGCGAATCCCTTCATGGCGACTGAGCCTAGGGCGCGCCTCGGGGCCAAACTCGCCGAAATCACGCCCGGCGACATCGACACTTTCTTCTTCACGAATGGCGGCGCCGAAGCCAACGAGAACGCCATCAAGATCGCGCGCTTTTTCACCGGGCGTCACAAGATCATGGCGCGTTACCGTTCCTATCATGGCGCGACCGCCGGCGCCGTTACTCTCACCGGAGATCCGCGCCGCTGGGCCGCGGAGCCCGGCATTCCGGGTGTGGTGCGCGTGCTCGATCCTTATCACGGCATCGAGCGCGGCTGGGAATCGGCGGAAACATCGCTGCAGATGATCGAGGAAATCATCCAACTGGAAGGTTCGCACACGATCGCGGCTTTTATCCTCGAGACCGTCGTCGGCACCAACGGAATTCTCATTCCACCCGACGGCTACATGCAGGGCGTGCGCGAGCTATGCGACAAGTACGGCATCCTTATGATCGCCGACGAAGTGATGGCCGGCTTCGGCCGCACCGGCGAGTGGTTCGCCATCGACCATTGGAAAGTCGTGCCGGACCTGATCTCGATGGCCAAGGGATTAACTTCCAGCTATTTGCCGCTGGGAGCAGTCGGCATGCGCCATCATATCGCGCAGCATTTTCAGGATAAAGTTTTCTACGGCGGGCTCACCTACAACAGCCATCCCATGGGATGCGCCGCCGCGCTGGCTACGATTCGGGTCTATGAAGAAGACAATCTGATCGGCAACGCAAAGAAGATGGGCGCGGTGATGAAAGAACTCGGCGCGGAATTGCAGGCGAAGCATCCGTCCGTAGGAGCGGTGCGCTCCATCGGACTGTTCGGCATCGTCGAACTCATCCGCAGCCGCAAGACGCGGCAACCCATGGCCCCGTTCAACGGCACTTCCGAAGAGATGGGCGCCCTAGGCCGCTTTTTCCGCGAGCAGGGCCTCTACACGCTGGTGCGCTGGAACACGTTCTATACCAACCCTCCGCTCTGCATCAACGAGCAGCAGTTGCGCGAAGCGTTCGCCATCATCGACAAGGGCCTCGAGATCACCGACAAAGCGGTGAAGGATTAAAGCTGAACTGTCGACGAAAAAAACACGGACCGAATCAAGCTGCCGAGGGCGTGCGCCCCAGCGCTGCGACTTGAGCGGAATTGAACCCGACAATCGAGACATCGCCGGGAACGCGGAGCCCGGCTTCGCGAATAGCATGAAGAGCGCGCAGAAAATGTTCCGCGCCCACAAACATCAGCGTGCCGCCGGCCTTACCCAGGTCTTGCCCGCCGACAGCCGGCGCCGGGCCGGTTTGGGTTCGCAAGGCGCGCGCGACGGGGTTCGGTTGATAATTCAGTTCGCGCGCCGCCGCAAACACGCGATCCTTGGTCCGCTGCGGGATAGAGCCAGATCCCGGCGCATTGTTCAGCACCAGGGAAACCGTGCCGGGAGCAAGCCCGACGCTCTCCGCTACTGTTTTCAAGGTCACCGCGCCCGCTCTCTTCAAACCGTTCTTCTTGTTGCTGGTCATGTTGTTTCGAATCATATTTCGTCCCCTTCATTCCTGGCGATCAGGCCGCTGGGCGAGAAATGACACCTCCGGCAAGGCGGTGGCATCGTCGCGGGTTCGGAACAATCAGGAATAGCGACTCGGAAGGACAGGGCGAGACGCGTACATCACGCGGACATCAGGGGCCGCATGACCAACTATTCCAAAGGAAAACTGCGCCACTAATCTGACAAAGACCCGGCGCAAAGTCCAATCGAAAAAAGTTATCGCGACGATTACGTACAGCGAATCGAATCCTGGCGGCGGACCTATTGCTGCTGCTGTTGCTCGTGTTCCGCACGCGTGCTTCGGGGCGCAAACACGGGCCGGGATTGGATCACAATGCTCGGCGCCACCGGCTCCGGCGGCGGCGCATCCGACGGGCTCACCGTAACTGCGACACTGAGTTCACTGTGCGCTTCTCCCTTGTAGACGCCGCGAGTGGGAGGAACATCGGCGTAGTCGCGTCCAATCGCAACTCTTATGTGCCGGTCGGCGCCGATCAAGCTGTTGGTGGGATCGAACGCGACCCAGCCCAACCGGGGCACCAGAGCCTCAACCCAGGCGTGAGATGCTCCCTCCACCGAGCGGTCGTGCTTTTCCTGCGTCGGGTCGCGGTGGAACATGTAGCCGCTGACATAGCGGCAAGGCACGCTCAGCGGGCGCACCAGCGCGATCATGATGTGAGCGAAATCCTGGCACACTCCCCGGCGGGAGTGCAGAGCTTCTTCAATCGGCGAGTCAACATTCGTGCTATTCGGCACGTACGCAAACATGCCGTAGATCGCCTCATTCAGCTCGGTCAGCAGCTCCAGGGGATTGCCACGCCGGACGCATTTGAGTTCTCGGGAGAGCTGTTCCAGCAGCTCACTCGAGCGGGCGAACTGGCTCGGCAAGAGCATTTCCCAATAGTCGTCGGCCGCAACCTGGGCGTCGAGATCGGCCCAGTCGCCCGCATCCGAGGCGCGGGGCGCTGGCGCGTCCTGCACTTCGACTAAAGACTGCGCTGTGACTTCCACTTCATTATGGCTCCCGGCAATATCAAAGTGGTGCACGATGTTGCCCACAAAATCACGGTATTGCATGATGTTCGTCAAAGGGTTCACATCGAGATGGAAGCTGAGGCAGCGTTGCGCCCCTTCGCTGCGAGGCTGCATGCGCACTTCCATCACGCTCTCGCGGACCGCGGGCTCGTAGTGGAAAATCGTGGTATGCCGGACCGAGTAAATCAAGGGAACACGCTTTCCTCAAAGTTGCCAAAGTCTCAAAGTCTCTACGCGACCAGCGCCGACTCAATCGAGTAGTCAAAATAAACCTGATGAATCGCGGTGTGCGCCTGCGCGCACTGCCAGCGAATGCTGTCAACATACGCGGTGGGCCCCGAGGCCATGATCTCGTCGATCTGGCTGAAGCTCAGCGTGGCGCGCAAACGCCCCGCCAGGCGTAGTGGGTGCTCCGCCTTCCGTTCGGTCAACTCTCCGATCGCACGCAGCGCCGCATGCACCATGTCGACGGAAAAGCGCACGGAATGTGGAAAGTTCGAGTTCAGCAGCAGAAACTCCGCCACTCGCAGAGGCCGCAAGTCCGCAGTATAGGTCTTGCAATAGGCTTCAAACGCAGCGCAGGATTTCAGCAGTCCCACCCACTCCAGATACTCCTCATTTTCGACAGACTGGTCGGGCGACTGCGGCAGCAGTTTAAAGTGAGCGCCGATCAGCCGTGCCAGCGCGTCAGTACGTTCCACAAATCGCCCCAACTGGATGTATTGCCAGCCTTCGCCATGTGACATGGTGGAATCGGTCACGCCCTGGAACAGGTGTGCGCCTTCCCGCACCGCGCGAAAAAAAATGTAGGAGTGCAGCAGCCACGCTTCACTCGAGGTCGTGCTGTTCACCTGCAGATACAGGCGATTGAGCTGCTCCCACATTTCCGTGCTGCATTGCTCGCGGACCTGCCGCAAGTTCTCCCGAGCGGCCGATACGCAGGAAATGATTGACGAAGGGTTGTCGCGATCCAGCGTGAGGAGTTGCGTGAGCGTCGCAGCGTCGATTTTGCCGTCCTCGGGAGGAGCAACCTGCGAAGCCTCCAGCAAGCGCAGCCAGCGTCCCGCGGCCGCCTCCGGAGATTGATCCAGCCGCAGCTGAAAGTCCACGTCGATCAGGCGCGCCGTATGCTCGGCGCGCTCCAGGTAGCGGCTCATCCAATACAAACTGTCCGCCACCCGCGACAACATGGTCGTTTCTCGCTGCCCGCTCATGCGCGCAGCACCCACGTATCTTTGCTGCCGCCGCCTTGCGAGGAGTTGACCACGAGCGACCCGCGCCGCAAAGCCACGCGCGTCAAGCCTCCGGGCACCAGCGTCACGTTTTCGCCATAAAGAATGTAAGGACGAAGGTCCACGTGCCGCGCCTGCACTTCGCCGTCGAGAAAGCACGGCGCACGCGACAGACTTAGCGTGGGTTGCGCAATGTAGTTCCGCGGCTCGGCCAGGATTCGCTGGCGGAATTCTTCCTGCTGCTCCGCCGTGCTGTGCGGCCCGATCAGCATGCCGTATCCGCCCGACTCGCCCACCGCCTTCACCACCAGCTCGTCGAGATGTTCCAGCACATAATTTCGCTGCGAGCGGTCAGTCAGCATATATGTTTGTACATTGGCCAGGATGGGATCTTCGCCAAGGTAGTAGCGGATGATCGCCGGCACGTAAGCATAAACCGCTTTGTCGTCAGCGATGCCGGTTCCGATCGCATTGGCCAGCATCACATTGCCGGCGCGGTAGGCGTTGAACAGTCCGGGAACGCCCAAAGTTGAATCCCGCCGGAAACACAGCGGATCAATGAAATCGTCATCCACGCGACGGTAGATCACATCCACGCGCCGTAGTCCCGCCGTAGTGCGCATGTAAACCACATTCTCGTGCACCAGCAGATCACGGCCCTCCACCAGCTCAATACCCATTTGCTGCGCCAGAAAAGTATGTTCGAAATACGCCGAGTTGAAAACGCCGGGCGTGAGCAGGACGACTTTCGGTTCGTGCCGCCCCGTGGAGTTAGGGGGACTCAGCGCCCGCAGCGTGGCCAGCAGCGCCTGCGCATAATGATCCACGGGACTCACTCCGTAGTCGCGGAATAGGGTAGGGAAGACCTTCTTCAGAACTTTACGGTTCGCCAGCATGTAGGAAACGCCGCTGGGAACTCGAAGATTATCTTCCAGCACCGCGAAGCTGCCGTCCGGAAGCCGCACCAGATCTGTGCCGCAGATGCTGACATAAATTCCGCGCGGCACAGTCAGCCCGCGCATCTCACGCCGGAAATGGCGGCAACTATAAACCAGGTCGCGGGGCACAATGCCATCCGCCAAAATCCTTCCCTGGTGGTAGACGTCTTCCAGAAAAAGGTTGAGCGCCGCGATTCTCTGGGTCAGCCCGCTTTCAATCTTCCGCCATTCGTGGTTCGGAATGATGCGCGGCAACAAATCGTTCGGAAACACGCGCTCCGTGCCTTCGTCGTTGCCATAAACCGTGAAGGTAATTCCCTGATGCAGAAACGACAGGTCGGCGGCTTGCTGGCTCTTGCGCAATTCCTCGGGCGGCAGCTCGAGCAGCGTTTGAAAAAGTGCCTGATAATGCGGACGCGGCACACCCGGAGCTTCGAACATCTCGTCATAAGCCCCGCCAAACTGATAGTTCCGGAACGGAGGCCGAAACAACGTGTGGACAGACTCCGGCATCACCATTCTTCTTAACACACTCCTGGCTCGGGTGCGGCTATGCGGCACCTCAGGACTCTAAGGCGCGGTCTAACCCAAGTCCAATCTAATTTGTTTATGGCTTCTATTTAGTTTTTTGCGGGGTCTTAGCTTGACTTGGGCCCAGACTGGCTCGAAGGCTACGCGCGCCAGATGCGCTGCTGAACGTCGAGCGAGGAGACCATTACCGGCTCGTGGTGAACCTGCGCGGCGTGTTGATTCAGCGCACCCGCCGCTTGAGTGCGGAGGTTGCCGTTGCGCGCGTCGAACTCTGCGGTGGTGACGCTATGTTTGCAGCGCACGCAGGTGAACTGCATCCCGCCCGCGATTCGTTTGATGGTGTAGTGTCTCACTGGCTTGATTGTAATCCCCGCCAAAGAAATCGCAGCAAAAACGCGCGCAGAAAGCCGCACTAGAGGTGGGCGGCGAAGGTAATGCGCCAGTGATTAAAGTCGTGCGCTGGAAAGTCGATAGCGCCCGCCGCAGACGGTACGCGACCGTCTGGACGACCTTACAGAAGTCTTGTCCCCACAGAAGTTTTGTCCATACAGAAAGTTCGTCCTCACAGAAGTTTTGTCATTCCGAGCGAAGCGAGGAATCCGCTTTCTGCTCGTGCAGGCACAGATCGTGTGGGCAAAGATCGTCCAGGCACAAACCGTCACTTCGCCAGCCGGTTGTACTTTTTCAGCACTTCGCGAAGCCGCTCGTGCGGCAGCGCGATGACCTCGTGATTGTCGATCCCTTTCATGGTCTCCGCCGCGACCATAGCGTTAACAATGGCCTCTTCGGTGGCCTGCACCGTGGCAAGAAAAATGGGATCAAGCGAATCGTTGGGCAGCATGGTGAGCTGGTGCAGACCCTTTGTGCCGACAGCGCCGGGGTTGGCGGTAGAAAAGGTAATAAAAATATCTCCCGACCCATCGCCGGAATAACTGCCATCGCGGC
The DNA here is from genome assembly GCA_963719575.1 of uncultured Acidobacteriaceae bacterium. GTDB lineage: Bacteria > Acidobacteriota > Terriglobia > Terriglobales > Acidobacteriaceae > Sulfotelmatobacter. Next base: position 28,005 of record CAVRCN010000005.1, on the reverse strand, counting down.
CCAGCCCCAGGGAAACTCTTCGAGCCACGCGCTTGAGCTGAGTCGGAATGAGCGGAGCGTCGGTAGCGACAACCACAATAATGGAGCCGGTGTCGTTGCCGTATGCGGGGTGCTCGGGAATTTCCTTGCCCACGGGAACTCCGGCAATGCGGAGCTGGTCGCGGCGCCCGTAGTTGCACTGCACCAGCACGCCGACGGTATAGCCCCCAGCTTTAGCATCCAGCACGCGGGAAGACGTGCCGATGCCCCCTTTGAATTCGTTGCAGACCATGCCCGTTCCGCCGCCCACACTGCCTTCTTCCACCGGCCCGGAGTGCGCCAAATCGAGCGCGTGAAATGCGTCTTCGGGATGCACGTGGAATCCGTTGATGTCGTTGAGCCAGCCGTCCCAGGTCTCCGCGACAACAGGCAGCGACCACCAGTAGCCTTCCATATCGGGAGTGCCGTGCTTCACTTTCCACGCAATGACGGCATCGCGGACCACGCCCACACTGTGCGTGTTGGTGATCATCACCGGTCCGTTGAGAAATCCGGAGTCCTCCACCCACGTGGTCCCAGTCATCTCGCCGTTACCGTTGAGCGTGAACCAGGCGGCGAAAACGGCGTCATTACTGGCCTTTCCCCGGGGATGAATCGCCGTGACCCCGGTGCGCACCGGTCCCTTGCCGACCACGAGTTTGCCTTCGCCAGAGATGATCGTGGTGTGCCCGACCTCGACGCCAGCGACGTCGGTGATGGCGTTGTTCAGCCCGGGCGTGCCATCGAAGGGCACGCCAAGATCGCGGGCCCGCGGCTTGGTTTGAGCCGAGACAGCGAGCGTGAAAGTGAGAATGAATGCACAGAGGACGACACGCGGGATTCGATGCTCGGACATGGAGCCTCCGGGGAACGAGGAAGTATACAAGGACAGGGACGGCAAGTGTGCCCTTTGGCACCGGTTCGGGACGGGTGGTCCGCAATCGGCTTCGACGGAGCGCCAGCGCCACGCCCGCAGGTTCCGTTCACTACGCTGAGTTACAATCGCTCTAGGAAAGTTGGGGGGCGCATGAACGGCTGGAAAAAAGCAGTGGTAGCGAGCTCGATCGGAGCAGCGACAATTCTGTTTATGAAAAAGAAATATCCCGCCGGCGTTCTGGCCACGGGAGTGGGACTGGCGTTGCTGGCGTCGGAATATCCGGAGAAGTTCGAGAAGGTGCGCCGATCGCTGCCGGATTATTTTGACCGTGGCATGCAAGTGATGGAGATGGCCGCGCGCGCCGGCAGACGGATCACCGAAGCCGCAGGACAATCGGCCGCCAACGCCTGGGAAGAAATCGGCGGGTGAGAAGGCGGGCTTCGGGCTTCAGCTGTCGGGCTTCGGCTTCACCCTTTCGGCACTTAAAGCTTATCCGGAATCGCGTTCTTTCAGACCCAGATCATCGAGAAGTTTGGCCGAAGCCCGAAAGCCGACGCCCGAAGCCCGCCTCCGCCTTACCGCACCGCCGTAGTCCACGCCAGCCCGTCCACTCCGCGGCTCAAGCTGATAGGTTCTTCCATCTGCCACGAACTCAAGTTGAGCACCGCGATTTTCCCCGCCTGAATGCAGCTCACATAGGCCACATCGCCGCCCGGCCGCACCAGCAGTTCAAGAGGAATCCCCGGCAAATCAAACGAATGGACAATTTTCAGCGTCTGCAAATCGACCGCATACAACCGGTGCCGATCGGAACCGTTAGTCGCGACCAGCAGCCAGCGTCCATCCGGCGTCGGAGTCGAAGCGTAGGCCATTTCCGGCATCGCAATCCAGTCCGAGACTTTATTGCTCGCCGTATCAATCACCGCCACCCGCGCCAATTCGCGATCGTGCGTGAACACCCGGCGCCCGTCCGGGGAAATAGAAATTCGCTGAATAGTCTTTGAGATAGGAATTACAGTAATCAGCTTTCGCGTCTTGAGGTCAAGCACGCTCACGCTCCCCGCGCTCACGTTGGCCGTATAGGCGCGCCGCCCATCCGGCGTGAGCACGAGCATATGACTCTGCGGCTGATCCGTCGGAATCTTGGCCAACACCTTCTGCGTAGCCGGATCGATTACGGCGACGGCATTGTCCAGTTCCGCGGTCACATAGAGTAATCCGTCCGGCCCCAGCTGAGCGCGGTGCGGCCGCACCGGTTTGCCCAGATCCATGGTTCCTACCAGCTTCCGCGCCTGCAGATCGACAATGTCAATCGTGTTTCCGTCCGTGCCCGGCTCTCCAATGGCAACGTTGCTGTAAATGGGCACGTAAGCCAGACGCCCATCCTTCGACAGCGTGACCTCATGCCCGTTGACTCCAACCACCACCCGCGCGATCTCACGCTTGGCCACGGGATCGACCAGCAGCAAGGCGTGGTCAAACTGATTCTCCACCACCAGCAGCCCCGTGGGTGCAGCCGCGCTGGCCTTCAGGACCGGAGCGGAATCCACTCCGGTGACGATCGTAAACACGACTACGAAGAAGACTGCGATAGCGACCAACATCGGGAGCCGAGTCAGCATTGCCGCACCTCCGGTGCGCAGCCATTATGCCGACATCTCACGCCGCGGGCAAGGCAGAAGCCCGGTCGAGTAACGAACGAGCACCATCTTATAAATGGTTTTGGGAAAGGCACGGCTTCAGCCGTGCCACCTGGTGGCTCGGAATCCAGGCTTTAGCCTCTGAGGGTTCGCTCATGGCCGCCCGCCGAGGATCTATGAGATCGCTTCTAGTAAATAAAATTAGGAAAGTCCAGAGGAGACCGGGAATGAACTCCGACCCAGCCCGGCGATCTGGTAAAGTTTGCCCATGCCCAGCCCCGAGGCGAAAAAGATAATTCAGATTTCCCTGATCGTGTTGATGGTGTTGGTGGCGCTGCGTCTCGGCGTCATTCTCTTCGAGCGGCACGTAGATGAGGTCGCTCGGGCAAACAAAATAAAAGCGCAGAACGCCGGCTACTCCAATCCCGACTACTACGTCAACCCCAAGAAGCTTTACCCCTACGACCTGAAGTCCGCGAAGCAGTTGACCCAGCAGCCGGTGTGGGCCAAGGAAGGCTACAAATACACCTACTTTCCCTACGATGCGGCGAGCAAGCGCGTTGACTTCGCTCACGAAGCTGGACTCTTGCTCCCCCTCGAGCGGCTGGAGATCAAAGACGTAGTCACGGATATTCAGCACGAGGCCGGAAGCCGGCGCCAGATGCTGGCGGTGTTCGAGAAAGACGGAAAGACCTACGCGGTGCCCATCGGCTTCGAAGCCGACGGGCAGTACACCATTTATTCCGATGAAATGTTATTCATCGAAGATCCGCACGTGTTGTACAAGCACTGGTCCGCGGACGTGTGGCAAGCTGTGGACCAGCACCGGGTGAAGCCCGGCATGAATGAACTGCAGGCAGTTTTCGCAGTGGGCATGGGTGTCCCGGATTCAGGCGATACATCGTACGAAAAAACAGTGCGCTATCCGAATGGTGGAAAGCCGCTGGTGGTGGTTTACCACGACGGCAAGGCCGCTGAAGTCAAGCCGGGGACGCCCGGATCGTAGGCTGTAGGATTCGTTCGTCATCTCCTCCTGCTTATTTCACTGCCGCCAGCGCCTTCGCCACCTCCGCAATATCCGGCACCACGGGGATATCGTAATTCTTATGCCATGCAAGTTTCCCGTCGCGGTCGATAATGGAGATGGCGCGCCCGGTGATGCCCTTTTCTTCCAGGTACACGCCATACTTCGTCGCGACCGCACCCTTGGGATGAAAATCCGCGAGCAGCGGATAGTGGATATGCATCTTCTCCGCATAAGCCTGGTGCGACCAGACGCTATCCACGCTGATGCCCAGAACCTGCGCGTCGAGCTGCTCAAACTGCTTCATGTCGTTGACCAGGCAGGCATGCTCCTTGGTGCAAACCGGGCTCCAATCCAGCGGATAGAAAACCAGTACGACGCGTTTCTTGCCCCGGAAATCGGCCAGCTTCACTTCCTGCTGGTTCTGATCCTTCAAAGAAAACTCAGGTGCGTGCGCCCCGACCGATGCTGACATAAGGCCTCCATGAAAGTGGACTTCGAGTTCAAAGAATCAAGAAGCAATCAAGAAGCAATGATAACTGACTTCGCTCCTGAAGCTTGTCATCCCCGACGACATCCGAAAAGCGAGTCGGCTTTGCGCCACCCGACGTCTTTACTTCACGACCGGTGAATTTTCGTCGGCGGCCTTGGTCTCGTCGGCGTGAATCTTGTAGTCGTCCTCCGCGTAGAACGACCGGTGCAGAGCGTCGAGCTGTTTGGGTGTCATCGTCAGTACGAAGCTGTCTTTCTTGCCTTGGAAGCTGGCCGTGTAATCGCCGCGGTTGGGGTTGACCATGCGCTTGGTAAACGATCCGCTGTGCACCAGTTCGGCAAGGTTGGTGGCGAAATGGTCGTACTGCTTATTGAACTGCCGTTGGGCGCGCAACACCACACGCATGTACGCCAGCGCCTCGGCCTCGGAATCGGTACGAGCTGGGTCTCCCGGGAACTTGGGTTTGTAAGTCGGTTCAGCCGGCGGAGTCGCCGCGGCCGGAGCCGTTGAAGCCTGCGCGGGCGCGGCGGCAGCCGAACCCTGAGCAGCAGCGGCCTGTGCCCAAGCAGACGAAAACGCCGCCGCCAGCAAGCACATCAGGATGGCATTCAGAAAATGCGCCGACATTCTCCCCTCAGATCTCTGCTCAAAACCAATCCCAAGTCTCATCGTCTGTCCTCTCGCGGTAACTTGTCCCCAAATGGGCCGCACGCGCACTGAGCTGCCAAATCGGGCTCACGGCGCCTCACAACCCCAATTTTCCATGTTACTCCCGTAATTTATATCCGGTCATCAGTTCTTTCCATTGGCCGCCAATGTCTCTATGCTGGATTGAAGAATTCACACTGTACAGGGAAAACTAATGAAAGCAGCAGTCGCCAGAAAACCCATCATCAAAATCGCCGTTGTGGAGAGCGACCCCTTGCGCTTCGTGGGGTTCCGCGCTTTGTTCGACTCCGAGCCTGAGTTTGAACTAGTCTCCGCGGCACTGCCTGAGATCAGCACGTTACAGAATATCGATCTCATCCTGCTCGGAAACCGTTCCGGCCAGAATCTGTTCGACGTGATGGCCAGCCTGAAGGCGACGCGTCCGGATCTGCGCATCATCGTGACCGGCTCCGGCATCGACGAAGAGACAATTTTAAAGGCGATCGCTTCCGGCGCCAAAGGCTACGTCGACGAAGCCGCTTCACCCGCGGAATTCGCGCAAGCCATCCGCATCGTGAATCAAGGCTCCGTATGGGCCCCGCGCCGCGTGCTCTCCATGTTCATCGAGCGCGTGTCCTCCACCCCCGGACGAATTTTTCCCGCCGGCCGCGTAACTTTCACCGACCGCGAAAAAGAAGTGCTGGAAATGCTGGTAGCCGGCCGTTCCAACAAAGAGATCGGCGCGCAACTGGGAATCGAAGAGCGCACCGTCAAAGCCCACGTCGCCAAGCTGATGCGCAAAGTCGGCGTGCAGAACCGCATCGCATTGTCGGTGCATGCCATCACACATTCGCTGGTGACAACGAAGTAAGCAGCTTGGCCACTAGCCCCTGGTCCCTGGTCCTAAGCTACCCAGGGCCATCTCTCCAGAATGGTTTCGGGGAGCAATTAGGTTCAGGAAGGGCACGGCTTAAGTTCTTAGCCTGCCCTGAGCAAGCGAAGCGCGCCGAAGGGTGCCGCTAAGCGCTTAGGATTCGAGCTTCAGCCCCTGCGGTCCGCCGCCGTTCTCACCGTAACTTCCAGGCAGTGACCTCCGTAATCTTGCGTGATTTTCGACCCCGACGCATACTCGCCTCACCTACCACAGAACCTGGGAGACGGGGTTGAGAGTGGCGATTAGGGTCACTACTTTCAGCCCCGATTTTTTGGTCCTCCCACTCGCTTCTCCAATCTGCTCTCTCCCGAATCACTCCTATTTAAAGCCGAAGATTTTCAATTCCGCAGCCCCGATTTTCTCCGCGCCCTCTGCGGCTTTCCCTCCGCGTCCTCCGCGATTTCAATGTTCGTTTTCTTAGCAGAAATCCAGCCGCGTTCGAGACCCCCGGTTTCATTTACAATTCAATGAGCCGTGCTCCCAGAAGATTTGTTCGAGCTATAAAGAATCTCGCGAGGAACCATGAAAAAGTTCTTATTGCTGACCCTGATCTTGTCCTTCTGTTCCGTTTCTTTCGCCGCCAATCCAGCCGCGAATGGCGCCCCTAATGGAGATGACCAGCCGCGTGAATCGAAAGCCTCCGATCGCGTCCAGGCCGCTGCCGACGTCTTGAATGAAATTCAAAGCGCGCCCGACTCAGGCATTCCTCAGGAAGTTCTGGGCTCGGCGGAGTGCGTTGCCGTGGTGCCGTCGATGCTAAGGGGTGGTTTCATCGTAACCGCGAAATATGGCCGCGGACTGGCCAGTTGCCGCACTCCCAAGGGCTGGAGCGCTCCCGCATTTTTCACCGTCGCCGGCGGCGGAGTCGGATTTCAGATCGGCGGCCAGGCCGTCGACCTGGTCATGTTGATCATGAACGACAACGGTATGAAGAACCTGCTCTCCAGCAAATTCGAACTAGGCGCAGACGCCTCGGTAGCGGCCGGCCCGGTAGGCCGCCACGCCGAAGGCAGCACAGATTGGAAGATGCGCGCCCAGGTGTTGACCTATTCTCGCGCCCGCGGCGCGTTCGCTGGCGTGAGCCTGAACGGCGCCGTCGTAAAGCAGGACAAAGACAGCACCCGCGAATTCTACAACCGCATGGTCTCCTTCAAAGCCCTGCTGAACGGAGACGTTGAGCCCCCGCCAGCCGCAAACCCGTTCCTCACCACGCTGGCAAAGTGGGCGCAAGAAGCCGCCAAATAAAGGCTTCGGGCTTCGGCTTTCGGGCTTCAGCCAAACCTGCGGTGCAGCCAGAAGCACCGAACTCGATGGCAATGGCAAGCGCATTTGTTTCTTGCCGAAGCCCGCGCACGTTGATACCAGCGACTTGAGTACGCAGAGAGCAGAGAGAGCGGCCACAAGCTCTTCTTTGCGCACTTTGCGGCCTTTCCTTTGCGATCTTTGCGGTTAAAAGCTTTGCAGTTCGCGCCGTGCCCGAAGCCCGAAAGCCGAAGCCCGCAGCCCGCAGTTTGACACTATTTTCCCCCAATGTTACCGTCACGCTTCCCCCGATGCGGCAGCGACTTGAGTACGCGGCAGCCTGGCCGTTCATCAAAATCCTCGGAATCCTGCCGCGCCCCCTGGCCCGCGCCATAGCCATCGCCCTAGCCCAGTTGGTTTATCTTCTTCACCCACGATTGCGAAAAGTCGGCATGCGCAACCTGGCAATGGCCTTCCCCGAGAAAAGCGAGTCCGAGCGCGCAAGCATCCTGCGCGGAGAATTCACTTCCCTGGGACGCCAGCTCGCCGAAGTCTGCCAGCTCCCCCGCTACACGCTGGAGAACGTCGAAAAAGTCGTCGTCTACGACGGCTTCGAGCACTACGAACAAGCGAAAGCCCGCGGCAAAGGCGTCCTCTTCCTCACCGGCCACTTCGGCGCCTGGGAGCTCTCCGCCTTCTCCCACTCCCTGCACGGCCACTGGATGCACATCGTCGTCCGCCCCATGGACAACGCCTACCTCGACCGCCTCATCCGCTACTACCGCACCATGCACGGCAACAAGACAGTCGCCAAAGACGAATTCGTCCGCGGCCTGCTCTCCGCCATGAAAGCCGGAGAAGTAGTAGGAATCTTGATGGACACAAACGTCACTCCCCCGCAAGGAGTCTTCGTAGATTTCTTCGCCATCCCCGCCTGCACCGCGAGTGGCTTAGCGCGCATCGCCCTGCGCACGGATGCAGCCGTAATCCCCGGATTCACCATCTGGGACAAGTCACTAGGAAAATACCGACTCCGTTTCGACCCCGCACTAGACCTGATCCGCACCGGCAACCTCGAGTCCGACATCCAGGCCAACACCCAAAAGTTCACAAAAATAATCGAAGACTACGTCCGCCAATATCCCGACCAGTGGCTCTGGGTCCATCGCAGATGGAAGGCGCGTCCCCCAGGAGACCCGCCACTGTACTGACGCGGGCTTCGGGCTCCAGCTTTCAGGCTCCGGCTCGAGCGTTGGACTGATGAGATAACCGTGTCGGCTCCCTTCGGGCGAGTAGACTTGGAAGCGCTCAAGCGACCAAGGCTCGGAGGAAAGGAGCCGAGCGATGATGATTATAGGTTGCGATTTGCACACGCGCTACCAGCAGATAGCGATGGTCGATACCGACAGCGGCGAGTTGGTGGAGCGCCGTTTGGAACATGAGGGTGGAGAGGCGCGGACGTTCTATGCCGGCTTGAAGGGCGCGGTTCGAGTCGGGATCGAGGCCACCGGACACACGGCTTGGTTCGAGGCCATGCTGGCGGAGCTCGGCCACGAACTGTGGATGGGAGATGCGGCGAAGATTCGCGCGGCGGTGGTACGGAAGCAGAAGACCGACGCGCGGGACGCGGCGCATCTGTTGGACATGCTGTGTACGAATCGATTTCCGACGATCTGGCGGCCGTCGCTCGAGGAGCGGGATCTGCGGCAACTGTTGTGGCACCGGCAAAAGCTGGTGTGGATGTGGGGCGCGGTGAAGAACCAGATGCACGCGCTGGCTATGGGCGAGGGAGTCTGCCGCAAGAAGAAGCTGTTCACGGCGAAGGGGCGGGTCGAACTGGAAAGCCTGAAGCTGGGTCCGTGGGCAAGTTATCGACGGCAGGAGTTACTGCTCCTGTTCGACGAACTGCAGAGCTCGGTGAAAAAGCTGGACCAGGCGGTGGAGCTAGCCGCCAGGAGTGAACCACTGGCCGCGCGTCTGATGACTCATCCGGGAGTAGGACCGATTACGTCGTTGGCTTTCGTTCTGATCATCGGGCCGGTCGAACGATTCGATCGCAGCAAGCAAGTGGTGAGCTATCTGGGGCTGAATCCGCAGGAGCACAGTTCGGGCGGGCGGCAGCGGCTGGGATCGATCTCGAAGCAAGGCAATCCGATGATGCGTTCGTTGCTGGTGGAAGCCGGACACAGTGCGGCACGCCTGGATCCGCAACTGCAGCGCGTGTATCAGAGGTTGAAGTTCCGTCGTGGGGCAGCGGTGGCGAAAGTCGCCATTGCCCGCAAACTGGCCGTGAGGCTGTATTGGATGCTGCGCCGCACGGCGGATTATGCGCAGCTCGTTCGCAAGCGAGGCAGCTCGTGGGCCACCCTGGTGGAAAACAGTCCATCGCTGGGCTGATTGAGCGCCTCGCCTCCCTGAAGGGATGGGGAGTCTGAACAACGAATCATGGTCGGGAGTCAGAGACCGAATAGATGGTTGGTGGAACGAGCTTCCACCGCGGGATTCTGAAAGCGAGCCGAAGCCGCAATGAGCAACAGCAAGGGCAACACCAAGAGCAACAGCAAAGGCTTTCTACTAAGTAAAAACAAAAACGCGAGATTCAGCGCCCCGAGTCTCGGACACTCTACGTGTCTCTTGACAACGCCGACACGGTTATAGAGGGTGGCCCATTCAAGCCGCCTTTTGGCTTGAGTGTGGCAGTTCTACAACTATCGGGAGACTGCTTCGGCTCCTCACCCCTCCCTCTTGAACCAGACCAGCACATCGGCGTCCAGACGCAGCGTGACCGCCTTCTTGCGTGCCTTGTACATCCTCTGGAACTGCTCAATCATGACTTTGGCGTTCTTCGGCTCTTCCACCGAAGCCATCAAAGTGATCGTTTTCCTCCGAGTTGTTCGCCCGGCCTTCGCCGCCCCGGCCTTGGTAACTCTAGTCTTCCCTTTCTTTTGCCTGTATGCACAGCACTGTACATACGATTCCGCCAGCACAAAACGTTCCTGAAGGAACACTTCTCCAATTCCGCACCCTCCCCGAAAATCCACAATTGCGGGGCGTCCTGTCCGCGTCCCTTCCTATAGAATCGAATCATTCCTATGACTACTCTTGAACAAATCGCTGATCTTGAGCGGCAATACTTGCTGCAGACTTATAACCGCTATCCCATCGCCTTCAGCCGCGGCAAGGGCGTGTTTTTGTTTGACCTGGAGGGCAAGCGCTATCTGGATTTCGTCTCCGGGCTGGGCGTGAATGCGCTGGGCCACGCGCATCCGCGGATCGTGAAGGCGATTCGCGACCAGGCGGCCAAGCTGGTTCATATTTCGAATTTGTACTACCACGAATATCAGGGGCCGCTGGCGGAGAAGCTGTGCAAGCTGTCGGGACTCAATCGTGCCTTCTTTTCCAACAGCGGAACCGAGGCGATCGAGGGGTCGATCAAGCTGGCGCGGCTGGCGGGGCATCGTGCCGGCGGAGCGGCGAAGTCCCGACTGGTGGCGCTCGATGGGTCCTATCACGGGCGTACGTTCGGAGCACTGTCGCTGACCGGGCAGGATAAGCATCGCAAAGGCTTCGAGCCGCTGCTCGAAGACGTGACCTTTGTAAAGCAGAACGACCTGGCCAGCCTGCGCGCCGCAATCAGCGACGAAACCTGCGCCATTGTGCTGGAGCCAGTTTTCGGCGAAGGCGGAATCTACGAGTGCTCGGTGGAGTTCCTGCAGGAATGCCGCGCGCTGGCCGACCGTCACCACGCCGCGCTGATCTTCGACGAGATTCAATGCGGCCTGGGCCGCACGGGAACGATTTTTGCCTTCCAGAGTTTCGGAGTGACCCCAGACATCGTTGCGATCGCGAAGCCGATCGCGGCCGGCCTGCCGCTGGGCGCGTTCCTGGCCAAGGAAGAGTTTGCCTCGGCGATTTCTCCAGGACAGCATGGCACCACGTTCGGCGGAGGGCCGCTGGCCTGCCGCGTCGCTCTGGAATTTCTGGCGATCGTGGAAGAAGAGAAGCTGCTCGATAACGTAAACAAAGTCGGCGCGTATCTGCAATCAGGAATTGAAAGCTCTGGCGGAGAAGAGCGCGGCCGCCAGAGAAGTACGCGGCCGCGGCTTCATCCAGGGCATCCAGCTGGAGATTCCCGCGCGTCCCATCGTCGACGCAGCGCTGGCGGAAGGTGTGCTCTTCAACAGCACGCAGGATACGGTGGTTCGCTTCCTTCCGCCGTTCCTGCTCGAGGAGAAGCATGTGGATAAAGGAATCCGCGTGCTGAAGAAATTGCTGGGAAAGAAGCGGAAGAAGGCGGCGTAGGGTCATCGCGACCAAGTCAAAATCCCCACCCTTCGACTCCGCTCAGGGCAGGCTTTCTCGCAAAAGACGCGAGAAATGGGGCACCCCGGCGTGCGTGTTTTGAGAGAACTCCTGGCGAGGGCGAATTTCGCTGCATGGAGGCACGGGGTCCTTCGACTGCGCAACCATTCCGCTTCGCGAAATGGTTGCTCCGCTCAGGATGACAAGGGAAAAATCGGGGAGCCGAAGCTCCCCAGTGAAGCGACAGAGGCGATATTTCATTTAAATAGAATCATCCGGCGGTGAAAGAGTTGTCCTCGGGGCAGGGAGATTTTGTCGTGGCGGAAGGCGCCCAGGAAATTTCTGCCCGGATGGCTGCGGCTGCCGGGGCAGGCGTCGAAGAGTGCTGGATGGAGATCGAGGGGGCGCGCATGCGCTACCTGCGCGCCGGGTCGGGGCCGGCGCTGATTCTGCTGCATGGGCTGCTGGGGTATTCGTTTTCCTGGCGGTTTACCATGCCGGCGCTGGCGCCCCACGCCACGGTTTACGCGCTGGACATGTTGGGGTCGGGTTTTTCCGATCGTGCCTACGGGCTCGACTACAGCATGCGAGGCTGCGGCAAGCGCGTGGTGCAGTTCGCGGAACACCTTCGCCTTTCTTTCGTAGACCTGCTAGGCACGTCGCACGGGGGCGCGGTGGCCATGATGGCCGCGGAAGAATTTCTGGCCGTCGGTTCTCGCGTGAAGCTGAACAGCCTGACGCTGGTTGCGCCGGTGAATCCGTTTTCTTCCCATGGAAAGCGGCTGGCGCCGTTCCTTGGAACTCCGCTGGGCGCGGCTTTGTTCCGGCTTACCTTTCCCCGTATGCCATTTCTTTTTCCCTACGCGCACCGGCGCATGTACGGCAATCGCAACCACATTCCTCCGGGGACCCTGGAGGGTTACGTGGCGCCCCTGGCCATCCCCGGGCTGTTCGAGCACGCGCTCAAGATTGTCCGCACCTGGACGCAGGACCTGGCGGAGTTGGAGGCGACCTTGCCGAAACTGGCGAGCCTTCCCACGCTGCTCCTGTGGGGCGGGGACGATCCGGCGGTGTATGCATCGTCGGCGCGCCGGCTGGCGCAGTTCTTCCTGAATCCGCAGACGGTTATTTTTCCTGGGGTTGGACACTTGCCGTATGAAGAATGCCCCGAAGAGTTCAACCGGGCGTTGATCGAGTTTCTGACACGCACGCGCGTTCGGGCGTAAGTGGGTTTCATGTAATCTGTTTCCGTTCCATCTGTTTCCACTCCGCGCACTTCCCTATATGGCCCACCACATTGCCGACATTCTGCGGGCAGCGATCGTGCACTACGGATACTGGGCGATTGCGGTTGCGCTGCTGCTCGAGAACAGCGGGATACCCGTGCCGGGTGAAACCGTGCTGCTGCTGGCGAGTTTTCTGGCGTTCTCCGAGCACGAACTGCAGCTTTCCTGGATCATCGTCGTGGGCACCATCGCGGCCACGCTGGGCGACAACCTCGGCTATGCGATCGGGCACCGTGGCGGACGCCCGTTGCTGGAACGCTACCGCGAATTATTGCGCCTACGCCCGGCAACGCTGGAGCGCGGCGACCGGCTGTTTGCGCGCTTCGGCTCGGTCGCGGTTTTCTTTGCCCGCTATGTGTTTGGCCTGCGCATCGTGGCTGGTCCGCTGGCCGGGGTGTTGCGCATGCCCTGGAAAAAGTTTCTGCTGTTCAACTTTCTGGGGGCTCTTTTGTGGGTCACTGTGATTGCGAGTGTGGGCTATTTGTTCGGGAGACACTGGGCGCGACTGGTGCAGGACTTGAAGTGGTTCGACATCACAGTAGCAATCGTGGTTCTGCTGGCTGCGCTTTACTTTTGGTGGCGCGGGCGGAGAGAAACTTAGCGCGCACCTGCAGAGTCAACGGAATGCACAGTTTACTTGTCTGGAAGCAGGACTATACTGTGCGGAGTCGCGGGGCGGCTCCCCCAGTTCAGGGTTGTGGCCACACCAAGACGAGAACGGCTGCGTCCGAGCCGGAATGCGGACGAGGAGGAAACGTATGAAAAAAGTCGCGATCCTGACGCTATTCATCATGGCGGCGCTGGTTCTAACCCTCACCTTCACGGTGGGAGCCGCTGGTCCGAAAGCGCCCGCGGCCCCAGTCGCGGTGGCTCCGGCCCCGGCCAGCCCCGCTGTAGCGCCTTTGCCGCCGCATCCCCATATCACGGAAGCTCTGGAGGCAATGCGCTCCGCCAAGCACCACCTGGAGACGGCCGAGCATGATTTCCATGGCCATCGGGTGAAGGCGATCGAACATCTGGACCAGGCCATCCACGAAGCCGAGGAATGCGAAAGGGAACCGTAACCTTCTGCGCTGAAGAGTTGGCGAAAAAATCAAGAGGCAGCGTCGTGTAGACGCTGCCTTGTTTTTTGGGGAAACTGATCAAGTCAGAAGTCAGAATTCAAAATGCAGAAGTAAAACCGCGGGCGCGTGTCGACAATGCTTCCGCGACTTGATTTTCAATTCTGACTTTTGACTTCTGCATTCTGACTTCTGGCTTTATCTCTTCCCGAACGTATATCCCACCGTGGCTCCCGCCCGCACTACATTGCTGGAATAGAATTCGATGTTGTTCTGGATGTGGTAGTAGTGAACCTCGGGCCGCACGAAAAGACGGTGATAGAAATAATAGCGGATGCCTCCGCCCAGGTGCTCCAGGAAATGACTGTTGCTTACGAAGGGGCTGCAACTGGCATAAGGGCAAGTGGCGCCGTAACCCGGGTAAAAGCGAACACTTTCCGCGCCGACTCCCGCCATCAGGTCCAGGCCAAACTTTTTTCCCAGGCGGGGCTGAAACAAGGCGTTGACATCGAGCAGGATGGGACGGTAGGTCTGGTCGTAACCGGGATACACACCTTCCTTCCATTTCCACGCGCCCTCGAAGTTCAAGCCGTAGCGATGATAAAGAATCACGTCGACGCCGAGGCTGGGGTAAGGAGCGCCTTTCTCCGCGATCACGGGCTGATTCTGCGTGGCCGTAACTGGAGAAGAAGAGAACAGCGTGCCGCCGCCGGCCATCACGTCGACCTGTTGGGCCGAGACGAAGCTGGCCGACCATCCAAGTGCACAGACGCCAAGCGCACACACCGCCGCAATTCGCGCGAACTTTCTCAATACTCCCCCTCGTGGTTCGTTTTAGTTTCTGAATACTCTGGCTCTAAATATTCTGGATTCTAGATTCTACAGGAATGCATGAAGTCACCACGAAAGAGGCTGCCCCCCTCGTCGAAAACCGCGACGAGTGGGGCAGCCTCGGTGTGATAAAGGCCGAATCCAATGCTCAGTCTGGACCGATGGTATACCCGATCGAGGCTCCCACGTGAATGACGCTGTTGGAGTTGAACTCGTTGGTGTTGTTCAGGATATTGTAGTAGCGAACCTCGGGGCGGATGAAGGCGTGGTGCCACACGTAGTAACGGAGGCCGGCGCCAACGTCGACCAGGAAATGGTGGCTGCTGGTGAAATTGTTGCAGCTAATCTCACTGGTGCAGTAGGGCAAATAGAAGCGGGTGCTCTGCCAACCGACGCCGCCCATGAGATCAACGGCCATTTTTTTTCCTAACCTCGGGGAATACATGCCGTTGAAGTCCAGGATGATGGGGCGAAAGGGTTGACCGTCGTAAGATCCCTGGGTCGTCTTCCAAACGGTGTCAAAGCCGAAGCCGATACGTTTGTGGAAGATGACGTCGGCGCCGAAATTTGTGTACAAACCTCCCTTTTCAGGGCAAACGCCTGTATCTGCGTTGCACGATCCGGACGACATGATCGTGCCGAAGCCGAACATGGCATCTCCTTGCTGGGCCTGGGCGAAGCTGGCCAGGAAGAATAATCCACCAATCACCGCGAGCAGCGTTAACTTTCTCAAGAGTGACCTCCAATCCTTTCCTTTCGTGGCAGGCGTTTAGATGCGCCCACTTACTCGTTGGGATGCAATTGCCGGGAACCTTAAACCCATCATAGTTTCCATGCGCGGCGGATTCAATGCCGCGAGAGCAGGGGTGTCAACAGTGTCAGCCGTTGCTTGTCCCTGGAGTCTCGGCTAGTCGTTGAAGCCAGCCTTAGGTTAACCCGGGGAAAGGGGATTTGTTTCGCGGCGCATTGGCGAAAAAGGAGGCGCGAAATGTAAAGTTTTTTGCAACTTCCGAGCACCGCGCGGGTTTCGTACAGCGGGCGAAGTGGCGATTCTCGGCCGCCATTTTTTATTTTCCGCGGGCACCGGATCCGCCGCCGCGGAGAACGTGGTCGAGAGCGATGGGGCCGGCGCCGAAGAAGATCAAAGCAAAAGCCAGCGTGGCGACCGCCAGGGGGAACTCGAATCCGTGATCGCCGGTCAGACCATTGTGCAGGTGCACTTTCCAGATGGCGACCACGAGGTCTACGCAGATGGCGAAGGCCGCGACGCGGGTGAAGAATCCCGCCAGCATGCACAGGCCGCCCAGGAATTCCGTGAAGGAAGAAACGTAGCCCAGCCAGTGGGGCAAACCAAGACTCGCCACGAAGTCGGCGTGGTGGTGCAGGCCGCCGAAAACATTGTGGTAGCCGTGGACGACCATGATCGCGCCCAGGGTGAGGCGCATGACAAGAAGCGCAAGTGGCTGCAGGCGTTCAGAGTAGGGCAAGGGGCCTCCGGTACCGTCACCAGATTACGGCAGAGATTACAGCAGAGATTACAGCAGAAAAGAGGCGCGGCGGGAAGAAGCAACAGAACGATTGCGTGGCCGCGCAACTTCTGGTAACGTTCTTCCGCCCCCCGAGTGAGAGCCGTAGGCCGGGTGAATCCACCTCTGGGTTGCGAGTGATGGTTGCGAGTGGTGGTTGTGCGTGCAGGTTGTGGGTGGTGGTCGCGCGTTTAGCGGGAAGGGTTTCGGCCACCGGGGCGGCAGGAATACAAGTTTGCGAGGGCGGTCCCCCAACCGCCGGTCCAGCGGTGCATCGTTTGCGTGAGGTTCGTTATTTCGGGCTCTCAGATTCCAGCGTGGCAGTTCGTCGATGTGACGGTTCGCCAAGGTGAAGGTTCACCAATGACGGTTCGCCAATATCGTTCACCAATACCAAAGTGAGCATTGATGGTCAGGAGGCCGCAATGAAGTTCAGCGAGAAGAAAGCTAACATTCTACGGAAGGTTTTTCCGCTTCTGCTAGTGGTCGCGGTCCCAGCGCTGGTGCTGGGCCAGAGGCACAGCGCTCCCGCTGCCCACGCACCGGCTGCGCATGCCAGTGCGCCGCGAGCCAGTGCGCCGGCGCGTAACACCACGCAAAGCCATACCACGGCCCACTCGAACACCAACGGGAACCGCGGGGGTATGACCTCGCACGCCGGCACGACTTCTCACACCGGCACGACTTCTCACACCGGCACGACTTCTCACACCGGTACGACTTCTCACACCGGTACGACGACGCACACCGGTACGACCACGCACGCCGGTACGGCGGCTCACGGGGGCACCACCACTCACACCAGCACCACCACGCATTCAGGTTCGACTACGCACGCCGGTACGACCACCCACGGGGGTGGGGCTGCCCACGGTGGTGCGACCGCGCACGCCGGCGGTCACGCGCCTCCGGGCCGCACCGTGAGCTTGCGCGGCGGCGGATCGGCCAGCATCCGGCCCAACGGGTCAGTACGTTCCATCAACCGAGGTGGAATGCACATCGAGCACGGCATGCACGGCGGGTCCCGAGTGGTGGGCATGCACAACGGAGCTCGAGTGGTGAACACGGGCCGCCACGGCGGTTACGTGCAGCGCAACTACATGTCGCGTGGCGGACACAGCTACGTGTCGCGCACCTACTATCATGGCGGCCACGCCTATGTCGGCGTTTACCGTTCCTATGGCTACCATGGCTATTGCTGCTACTACGGCTACCATCCAGGATTCTTCTACGGCGCAGGGTTCTATGGCTGGGCCTATAACCCGTGGGCGGCGCCGGTTTATTGGGGCTGGGGATGGGGCGGATCGCCGTGGTATGGCTACTACGGGGCGTATTTCGCTCCCTATCCGGTTTATCCAGCGCCCGCATTCTGGCTGACGGACTACCTGCTGGCTGCGAGTCTGCAAGCCGCCTACGCGGCGAATCAGGAAGCCGCAGCCGCGCCTGATCAAGGAGCAGCCAATGCCGGCGCTTCCGACAATCTGGATGCCAGCAACGGCGGAGGCGGAGCCGCTCCAGCGCCCAGCACCGGACAGGTGACACTAACCCCAGAAGTGAAACAGGCCATCGCTGAAGAAGTGAAGGCCCAACTGCAGGCCGAGAAGGACGAAGCTGCCTCTGCCGCCGCTCCTGCCCCGTCGGGAGGCGGGCAGCAGGCGTCGACCGATGACGTGCCGCCGCCGGCACTGGATCCGGCCCGGCGCACCTTTGTTGTCAATGACGACATCTCGGTGGTGGGTGGCGACGGCCAGGAATGTGGGCTGACCGCGGGAGATGTGATCACCCGCATCACCGACACTCCCGACGATGACAAGAAGGTGAACGTGAGCGTTTCGGCCAGCAAGAAGGACGACTGCGCCGCAGGTAAAACCGTGGCCGTGGCCGTGGACGACCTGGAGGAGATGCACAACCACTTCCGCGAGCAGTTGGACAAGGGCCTGGGCGAACTGGCCAAGAAGAACGGTACCGGCGGCTTACCCAAGTCTCCCAATACCGCCACCACAGCCGGTGATGTTCCGCCGCCGCAAGCAGACCCCAATGCGGAGAAGACTCTTGCCGATCAGCAGGCAGCGGCCGACAAGACCGAAGCCGAGGTCAAGCAGGAAGCTGCGTCCGGGTCAGGTGGAGGCGGAAAGTAGCGCCCTCGGTCGACTCGACGGCGGGAAATTCAAATCGTCAGGGGGCGTCGGAGAATTTCTCCGGCGCTCCCGTGTCGTTTTCAATCGTTTCATAAATGCGTCGTTGGCTGTCGGTCGTTCGTCGTTGGCCAACGACCAAGGACGAATGGCCAACGGCTAACTTGATCAGATCTGGGATCGACTTCGTAGATCGAAGTCCGCAGATCAGAACAAGCAGATCGCAATCTCGGGAGCAGGGGCACGGCTCGCCGGATCTGAAAATTTGAGACTCGAAAAATAAAATACCAGGGAGAATTTGCCATGCGTCAGCATTCGTCCATTCTCGTGGCAGCGGCCATCGTCGTGACAATCGTTCTGGCGTCGATGGCAACAGCTCAAGCGCCCACGCTCCAGGAACAACTGATTGCGCAGTACAAGCTGGTGAAGATGGGGTCCGACACGAGTGGATACTCCGTGATCGATAAGGGCACGCTGCTCGAGATCAAGAAGGGCGGAATTCTGGGCGTGCCCTACGGCGATAACAATATTCCCGCCTGCCACTATGAAAACGGCACAGTGAAAGGACCGAGCGGTGTTGCCATGCTAGGGCGAAAGTCCATCATGGGCAGGTTTGGCAAGGAACAAACGACCCATTTGTTCGCCTCGGGCGACAAGGTCTATCCCATGAAGGTCGAGGTGAACGTCGCGAAAGATACCGTGACGCTTGGGATCGTCGCCTGCGACACTTGCAACAACACCGATCCGCCGACTTACAACAAAGCGCAAGTGGTATTCCAGTTTCCCAGGGGCTCCCTGGCCAATGCGAATGCGGGTAGCGTCGAAGACACCATTGGGCAACTGCTCGCCGTCAGCGACGATACGCAGCAGGATCAAGGGCAGCAAGGCGGCCAGGATCAGGGACAGCAGGATCAGGGACAACAAGCGCAGGGTGGCCAGGGAGGCGGCGGGCAGCAGGGCGGACAGGATCAACAGCAAGCCCAGCCGCAAACCATTCAGCTGGGTCAGACGATAGACCAGGTGCAGGCCGCGCTGGGCACGCCGGACAAGATCGTGAATCTGGGGGCGAAACAGATCTACGTCTACAAAGATCTCAAAGTAACTTTCAAAGATGGCAAAGTTTCCGACGTGCAGTAGGGACGTTCAGTAGAAACGTTGAGCAGACAGGTTTAGTAGAAGCGTTTTTGTGATCCTGTACCACAAGGGGAGCGAGAAATCGGTCCCCTTTTCCTGGTCGTTCAACTGCCTCGATAATTTACAGTCCCGCTGGTGTTCGTAATCTTCGAACTAAATAGTTTTGTCCTTCTGTCCTACTCAGTCCTCCGGATACACCAGAAACTGCTCCAGCTTCCCATCCGGATAGGTATAGGTTGTCAGGCTCAGTTTTCGCGTCGGATACACCAATCGGAAACTCCGGAATGTCATCCCGCCGCGCAAGCTCGTCGAAGTCTGGTGAAAGGTCAACGGTTCGCCCAAGGGACCCAGGCTGCTCTTGAAGTCCGCGACTGTCTGAGCGTCGAAGTACGCATCCAGATTCGGCGCCAGCTTGCTGCGGTCGAGTTCGCCCTTTTGCAGATCGCGGTACATCGCAAGCGTGACCTCTTCCTCCGCCGCCCGCTTCTGCCCGACAATGGTCGACGCAGTCAGCCGTGCAATGCTGCCGGCTCCGCCCGCCATGTGATTCGTAAGCACCGCCACGGCCACGCCGTCATCCACCAGCACTTCGTTATCCGCCACAAAGCCCGTCACCTCGCCGCCATGCGCGATGTCGCGATGCCCGTCCAGATCCTCCACCGACACGCCCAGTCCGTAATGTGTTCCCTTGCCGTCCTTGAGCTTTATCTCGGTGAACATTTCGCGGTAGCTCTCGGGCTTAAGCAGCTTTTGCGCGATCAGGCTCTCGTCCCAAAGCGCGAGGTCGTGCGCCGTCATGGCCAGTTCGCCCGCTGCGAACAACCAGCCGCGTCCCTCCTTCGGCGCCGGCCGCAACGGAGCCAGCGCATAGCCGATGTAGGGGGTCGCGTCGGTCTGCGTCAGCTTCGCCTCATCCGAGTCCCACACGCTGCGCATCCCCAGCGGATGAAAAATCTTTTCCTCCAGAAAATCCATGAGCTTCTGTCCCGAGACCTTCTCTACGATCAGGCCTGCAATCACATAATTGGTATTCGAATACTGCCATTGCGTGCCCGGATCGAAGTCCAGCGGCTTCTTGGCCCAAACGTCCAGGATTTTTTGCGCGGTCGTCGGCTGCTCCATCGGCTTCATCAGGTAGTCCTCGGGCCAATAATCCTGATACCCGCTGGTGTGGCTCAAAATCTGCCGGATCGTCACCTCGTCGCCCCGCGTGAGCCCCGGTACGTATTTTCCCACCGGATCATCCAGCTTCAGCTTTCCTTGTTCCGCGAGCAGCAGAATTGCCGCCGCTGTAAATTGCTTTGAGATCGATCCAATCGAGTACCGCATCTCCGGGGTCGCGGCTTTGTCGGGATCGATGTGTGCCCGCCCATACGCGTGCGTGTACACCAATTTCCCGCCCCGCACCACGGCCACGCTGGCGGACGGCACTCTACGCTGTTGCATCACGCCGGCCGCAATCGCATCCACCCGCGCTCTGATCGCCGGATCGATCGCATCTACCGCCTGCGCCCACAGCGCCGCGCACCCGGCGCTGGCGCTCAGCACCACTCCAAGAACCGTCCGAACCTTGAAGATGCTCCTCACAAACCCTCCAGTCCTCAGGTATGAATTGTCAGACCGATGATCCAGACGATGACCTCTGGCGAATCATCGTCTGGCTGACCTTCTTCTGGCGAATCGAGGCGCACGAATCTTATGGGGCGAATCAGGGACAAGTCAATGAAATGGTGGACGGGTAGCGGGCTGTGGGAATCCGCCTACATAAAACCACAAGATAGGAACCGCGGCACGTTTGCTGGAAAGGCTGGCCAGGACGCTGAGGCCATATTGGCGGCCGGACTCATCTTCGAGAAACCACTGGAGCGACAACGACGCGTCCAGCACCAGATCACTCACAGACGATGACCTTCGCGAATAAGTTGCTTAACCGAGATGCCCTGCAGAACAGTACGGTTTTCCGCTAAGAAGTTGAGCATTTCCTGCACGGCGCCCTCATAACCGCTGTTGTTGTCGCCGACAACAGCGAGGGCCTCCTTCTCCCGAAGAACCGCGAGGGCTTTGGCAATCACTTCCTCGGCAGATCGAAAATGGCCAGAGCGCAACTCGTCATTGACGATCCGTTCCAGCTCAGGTGTTAGGTTGATATTCATTTGCGATCTCTTCCATAATACAGCCATCCTACACGGCGACATTTGACTACCGTCCACTGGAGAGCGCCTGCCCGGCGCGTAACCTCCGCGTGATTTTCTGATTAACCCCAATTCCCTGCAAATTCAACCACTTCGACGGGCGACATAGTACCTCCGTACCGTCTCTAGTACTTCAGTTACCTCTCCGGCAGTGACTACGGATGGCCGGCGGGCTGTATACCGCATATGCGACACGGGAAGAACAAAACCACAACATATAGTGTAGGGCCGCAATCGCGGCATTTTGCCATTCCAGGAAAACCGCAAAAACCCGGCAAAACGCGGTATTTCACTCGGACGTGCGGTTTCTAGAGGCTGATATATGCTCTGGACACCGAAAGCCCACGGAGACACATTCCGGGGCAAGGCAGTCTCCCAGAGTTAGCCCGGTGGTCCGGTGAGAAATAGTCCGGTGATAGTCCGGAGATAAATGATCCGGAGATATCCGGTCCGGGCAAGCGGCCTGTGGGAAGGCAAAGGAACTATGGCTGACTCTCGAGAAGTGATGAACATTCGCCAGGCGTCGCAATACCTGGGAGTGAGTCCGGACACGCTCTACAAGTACGTGGGAGAGCAGAGAATTCCGGCATTCAAGCTGGGCAATCGCTGGCGCTTCAAGAAATCGAAACTGGACCAGTGGATGGAAGAGAAGTCGAGTCAGATGGAACCGGGATTGAAACGGAAACCGAAGGCGGCTACGAAAGCTGCCGGGGCACAGTAGTAAAACACGCCGGGCGAAAAGCCGGCACAAAAGGCGGGCACATGTTTGGATTCGGATCGAAGTCCATAGTTGGCCTGGATGTAGGCTCCTCGAGCATCAAGGCAGTGGAGCTGAAGAAAAAGGGTGGGCAGATCGAAGTGGCCCACATTGGCCTCGAACCGCTGGCTTCTGACATCGTGGTCGATTCCATGATCGTGGACTCGGGCACGGTCTCAAGCGCGATTTCGAAGCTGTTCGCCGATAACCAGATCAAGACCAAGGCCGTGGCTACGGCGGTGAGCGGACACTCGGTGATCGTCAAGAAGATCTCGCTGCCTTCCATGAGCGATCAGGAACTGGCGGAGACTATCGAGAAGGAAGCCGCATCGCACATTCCTTTCGATCTGGCCGACGTGAGCCTCGACTACCAGATTCTTTCCGAAGAAGCCGGCAGCCCGCAGATGGATGTTCTGCTGGTCGCGGTCAAGAAGGACAAGATTCTGAACTACACCAACGTACTCTCGATGTCGGGCCGCACCCCGGCTATCGTCGACATCGATGCGCTGGCCCTGCAGAACTGCTACGAGTACAACTACCAGCCGGCGCCGGGACAGGTTGTGGCGCTGCTGAACCTGGGCGCCAGCGTGATGAACATCAACATCGTGAAGGGTACGACTCCGCTGTTCCCGCGCGACGTCAGCGTGGGCGGGCACCAGTACACCGATTCACTGCAGAAGGAACTGGATCTGAGTTTCGACGATGCTGAGTCGCTCAAACTGGGGCGCAAGGTGGGAACGGTCAGCGAAGATGCCAAGACTCCGATCCTGCAGCAGGTGACCGAGATCATCGTGCTGGAAATTCAGAAGACGTTCGACTTCTTCCGCGCCAGCGCGGCGGGCGAGCACATCGAGAAGATCTACCTGGCGGGCGGTTCGTCAAAAGTTCCGGGCCTGGTGGAAGCGTTGCGGCAAGAATTCTCCATGCCGGTTGAGTTGTTCAATCCTTTCCAGCGGGTTACACCGCCGACGGAAGGCTTGGGCGCCGAGCTGGTGGAGCAGAATCCGGGCCAGTTGGCAGTGGCGGTAGGTTTGGCCCTGAGGAGCTTTGAATCCCTATGATCAAAATCAACCTGCTCGAATCCGCGAGAGGTAAGAAAAAGGGTAGCGGCGGCAGTCCCGCAATGCCCACGATGGAAATGGGCGACATGGGGTCGCCCAAGCTGAAAGTTCTGGTCGTGCTGATCCTGGCTGGCCTGATCAATCTGGGCTACTGGTACCGGCTCAATCAGACGGAAAAGGCTATCGCCGTCCATATGAAAGCTGCGGAGCAGAAGAACCGCGAACTGGCCGACGTGAAGGCCCGCTACATGGAGCGGCAGACTCAGGCCAACGCCTACAAGCGGCGCGTCGACGTCATCGACGGGCTGCGCGCGGGTCAGGCGGGTCCGGTCACGCTGCTGGCCATGCTGGGCGAAACCGTGAACAACACGGAAGCGGTCTGGCTGAACAAGATGGATGATTCGGGCCCCACGGTGAATCTGGAAGGCACTGCGTTGAGCACGGATGCAGTCGCCAACCTGATCGCCAACCTGCAGAAGACGGGCTTCTTCAAGAGCGTCGAGATCAAGGAAACTTTCCAGGACGACACCATCAAGGACATGCAGGCATTCCAGTTCACGCTGACCTGCGAGAAGGGAAAGTCGTAAGGCGGACCTATGGCAAACTTCAGCGAATTGTCGGGATTGAAGCAGTGGGGAGCGGTGCTGGCCGGCGGCGCGATCGTGACGGCAGCCCTGTTCTTCACAGTGTTCAAAAGCCAGAGCGAGAAAAACACGACCGCGCAACACGCCCTGGACGAAAAAGTTCGGGAGAACAACGAACTGGAATCCTACCGCCCGAAACTCAAGCAGATCGAACAGCAGCTGGCCGAACTCAAACAGCAGCTGGAGATCGAGGCGCGCATCGTTCCCAACGAGAAACAGGTGGATGGTTTCATCACCATGCTGGATTCGGAAGCGCAAAAGGCTGGGGTGGAACTGCGGCGCTACACGGCGAAGCCTACCGTCTCGAAAGAGTATTACACCGAAGTGCCGTTCGATATCGAGCTCGATGGACCTTACTACTCGATGCTGAACTTCTTTGACCGGGTGGGCAAGCTGGAGCGCATCGTCAACGTGAGCGGGTTGCTGGTATCGACCACCAAGACTCCATCGGCGGCGAAAGCCAAGCACACGTATCAATACGCTCCCAACGAGAGCGTAGTAGCGACTTGCACGGCGACCACGTTCTTCAGTCACGATGCGACACCTGCAGCTGCGGGCGCGGGTGCTAAGCCAGGAACGATGCCGGCGACGGTGAGATAGGGACTCCTATGAAGATGGCGATCAAACTGACGTTCAAAGTGACGACTGGCATTCTGCTAACGGCACTGATGGCGGGCGCGGCCTGGGCTCAAACCCAGGTGGCAAAGCCGCTGCCCGGCGCTCCGGCGCCGGCAGTGAAGCCCGCTGTCATTCCGAGCTCAAAACCGGCCGCGAAACCGGCTGCGAAACCGGCCGCGCAGGACACCGACGCGGACTCGGACTCCGGCCCCACCAGCGAGCTCAAGAGCGTGAAAGTGACGCACAGCTCGGGCGACATCGAGATTGAGCTCAGCGCCAGCGGCGCGGTTACGCCGCGGGTCAGCAAGCTGGAATCTCCGGCCCGCGTGCTGGTCGAGCTGCCTGAGACCGCCATGGCCACTCCGCAGAATCACATTGCCGTGGGCAGCGCCGGAGTCAAAGGCGTGCGCATCGGCGTGAATGGCAAAACGCCTCCGACCACCAGCGTGGTCGTCGATCTCGACAAGGACATTGCCTACGAATTGACTCCGGGACCTGCGGGCAAGTTCGTGCTCACCCTGCACACGGGCGACAAGAATACTGCGGCGAAGAACACTCCCGCTCCTGAGCCAGTGAAGGCAGCGCCTGCAAAGGCGCCGGTGGTTCAAGCGCAGGCTAAAACCCGGCCGGCGGTGACCAAGCCGCAAGCGGTGGTTGTAGTAAAGACCACCCCGGCGCGGCCAGCGGCGACTCTAAGGACGGTGGCCGCGGTCAGGAAAACGACTTCCATCGTAGCCCCGGCAGCCGCGAAAACGGGTCCAGTCGTAACCACGGCATCGAGCGCGAAAGAGAACAAGGCTGCTGAAACCACAGCCAAGCCCGCGCCTTCCGTCGAAGCCCTGAAAGGTTCCGAGCTGCCGAAGCCGGAAGACAAAAAGTGGGCGATGACCGGGAAGCGCGATCCGTTCTTCAGCCCGGTGGTGCAGGCTAACGGTTCCGGTTGCTCGACCGGCAAGAAGTGCCTGGAAATCGGGCAGATCAACCTGCGCGGCGTGGTGAAGTCGGAGAGCGGCTTTATCGCGGTCGTCACCAACACTCTGAACAAGGCATATTTCCTGCGGGAAAACGATCCCGTCTTCAACGGCTACGTGGTGAAGATCACCGGAGACTCGGTGGTGTTCCAGGAGACAGTGCAGGACAAGCTGGGCAAGACGTTCACGCGGGAAGTGGTGAAGAAAATCTTCACGCCCGCGGTTTAACAAGCTGAGTTTTTTAACTGATAAGTAACGCGACGCTTGCGACAAAGCGGAGCGCCGGAAAACAAAGTTCGAAATGAAGGACACGCGGGCCCGGCCCGCGAGTTGGGGAGAGGCGAAATGCGAAAGCAACAACTGACCATGTTCGTAACGTTGCTGGTCTTCACGGTTGCGGCAGTGGCTGCCGCCGCGCAGACTCCGGCTGTACAGCCGGCAGGCCAGCGGAGCGAGCTCGAGCGAGTGAACGTAGTCCGGGGCACGGACGACATCCGGGTCGAGATCAGCTCCCGCGGCGTAGTCACGCCCAAGCTGAGCGCTTTGGACTCGCCTGCTCGCGTGATTGTGGACCTGCCGGAGACTGTGATGGCCGCCGGACGCACCCACATTCCCGTTGGCAGCGCGGCCGTCAAAGACGTGCGCATTGGCACGGATGGCCAGACGCCGCCGACCACCCGCATCGTCGTCGACTTGAATCAGGCTTGCGCCTATGAGTTGACGCCCGGTCCAGCCGGCAAGCTGGTGCTTACTCTGCATACGCAGACGGCGGCGCAGCAGACCAGCGCGCAGACTGTGGCCCAGGCTACGACTCCTGTGGCGGCCACCACCGCATCGCCGAAGGCGGCCGTCGCGGCCACTCCGGAAGCGGCGCCTGCGACCACGCCCAAGGATTACGTATTCGTCGAGCCGACTTATCAGGCCAAGACGGAAGCTCCTAAGACCGAACAAGCGCCTGCGGACGATCCGGCGGCGCGTTCCCAAATAGCCGCCGAGCGTTTCTCCGATAAGACTGCGGCGGAACTCTTGCCGGTCAGCGTTCATTCCGCGCAGCAAAGCGCCGCGGGAACCACGGTCACCATCACGCCGGCGGTGAATCTGGCTGCTGAGCAGCGGGCGCAGGTCGGGCAACAACCGGCCGCGGTCGGACCCAAATATACGGGTGAACCGATTTCGGTGAACCTGAAAGATGTTGATCTGAAAGATTTCTTCCGCCTGATTCACGAGATCAGCGGCCTGAACGTGGTGCTCGATCCTAACGTGAAGGGCACGCTCACCGTGGTTCTCGACGACGTGCCGTGGGATCAAGCCCTCGACATCGTTCTCAAGAACAACGACCTGGCCCGCGAACTGGAAGGCAACGTTCTGCGCATCGCGACGGTGGAAACTCTGAGGAAAGAGGCGGAAGCCCGCCGCGCTCAGATCGACGCCGAAGCGCTGGCTGTAGACAAAGTCTCGGTCACCCGCTTCCTGAGCTACGCCAAAGCTAAAGACGTGCTCATCACAGTCAAGAAGTTCCTCTCGCAGCGCGGAGATGTGGTCGCCGATGACCGCACCAACGCCATCGTGATCAACGACATTCCAAAAGTCATGCCGACCATCGATCGCCTGCTGACGCAGCTCGATCGCAAGACGCAGGAAGTGGAAATCGAAGCCCGCGTTGTGGCCGCAACCCGCAACTTCGCCCGCGACATCGGCACCCAGCTCGGTTTCGGCTGGGGCAACGGCACCAGCGCCATCGGTGGCAACGCCCAGGCCGGCAGCTCGCCGACCACCGTCGGTGGGTTGACGCCGGGCTATATCACGACCAGTTCAACCAGCGGTTCCGGCAGCGGCTCAACCATTCCGTTGTTCTCGAACCTGGGATCGACCTCGCCGACCAGCGGCTTGACCTTGCTGAACGCCAGCAACACGGTGCGCATCGATGCGGTTCTTTCGATGGCCGAGTCGCGCGGCTTGCTCAAAGTTCTCTCGCGGCCCCGCATCGTGACCCAGAATAACATTCTGGCTCAGGTGAAGCAGGGCGTGCGCGTTCCGATCGTGACGCAGGCGCAGTTGGGCGGTCCGCCCACCGTCACCTACGTCGACGCTTTCCTGCGCTTGACCGTGACTCCGCAGATTACTTCGGAGAGCACGATCTTCCTGAACATCGACGTGGAAAACACCACGCCGAACTTCGGTCAGGAAGTGCAGGGCAACCCGGAACTGATCACCCAACAGGCCACCACGCAGGTGCTGGTCACCGATGGCGGCACGGTAGTGATCGGCGGCGTCATCCAGACCCAGAACTCCATCAACATCAACCAGGTGCCGTTGCTCGGCAACATCCCGTACCTCGGCAACCTGTTCAAGCACACGCAGGTGAGCACCTCGAACCAGGAATTGATCTTCTTCATCACGCCGCGAATCATTCAGACATAAGCGTCCGAGTTTAGCAGCGAGTTCGAAGATTGAAGCCGCCGTCCTGAAGAACCTGTCAGGACGGCGGTTTTGTTTTTGGGCTGCGCATCGGTCCATTCAGGGCCTCGGCGATGATGTTTCGTCAACCGGCAAAGCCCAAAGCCTTCGTTGACCTGTCGGTTTTCTCGACGTAAGATTTGCTGCCAATGGT
>CAVRCN010000004.1:0-345470 GCA_963719575.1 uncultured Acidobacteriaceae bacterium | reverse complement strand
AAAGTCCTTCGGCTGCGCCTCGCATAACGCTGGTCTTCCTGCGCGAGAGGACTGAGGTGCCAGGTGTAACGATGAGCCTCACGCCTGCTTCCGACATGCTTCGCGCCGATCATCGCCAGATGGAGGTGTGGATTGACCGGCTCCTCGAAGTTGCGAAACACCCCCACCTGATCTGATCAACGATGTCCGCCGTATCTTTACGGAAATACAATTGCTCACCGCGCCACATTTCAACAAGGAAGAAAGCGTCTTCTACCGCGTCTCCGCCCGATACTGCCAGACCTGCTGACGCTGCTGGACGAGCAGCACGCGTACATTCATGAGGTCGAGGACAATCTCCGAGAGCTGATCGCGACCGTGGGCGATGAGCCGAGTGATCGTGAGCTTACCGACTGTTTCGCTTCTCGGTCGAACTATTCGACACGGTCCAGC
Source organism: uncultured Acidobacteriaceae bacterium (assembly GCA_963719575.1). Lineage (GTDB taxonomy): Bacteria > Acidobacteriota > Terriglobia > Terriglobales > Acidobacteriaceae > Sulfotelmatobacter. Next base: position 345,038 of record CAVRCN010000004.1, on the reverse strand, counting down.
ACCACATTGGACGAGGAAGACCAACTGTTGCGTGTCGCAGACTCGCAGCTCTCACCGAGAACAGGACCAGTTAGCAGAGGCGATGAAAGCGGTTGAGATGCAGAGGGACTAGGACTAAAACTAAACCAACGTATTGGCGTTGAGAGGGTGTGGCTTTCAGTCGTTTGGAGCGCCCCTCTGGATCACTATGCCTTCTGCAGCGTGGCTTCTCGGGCCGCTTTCAGCAGCTTCTCAGCATTAGTCTTCGGGTCTCTCTGCCCGAAGACTGCGTTGCCCGCGACTAGAATTTCAGCGCCGGCTCGCACTATTTCCGACACCGTGTCGAGGGTAACTCCGCCGTCGATTTCAATCCGATACTTGAGCTTTCGCTGCGCGCGAATTTCCACCAATCGCCGGATCTTGAGAAGTGCCCCGGGGATGAACTTCTGACCGCCGAATCCCGGGTTCACCGACATCACTAATACGTAGTCCACGATGTCGAGCACTTCGCTGAGGCTCTCCACCGGAGTGGCGGGATTAATGACCACGCCCGCCAGCGCGTCGTGGCTGCGGATCAGCTGCAACGTCCGGTTTAGATGCCGGCAAGTCTCCTGATGCACCGAGATCCAGTCTGCTCCAGCCTGCGCAAATTCCGCAATGTACTGGTCAGGATTCTCAATCATCAGGTGGCAATCCAGGGGCAGATTAGTCGCCCTGCGCAGCGACTTGACGACCGGCGGCCCGATGGTGATATTGGGGACGAAATGCCCGTCCATTACATCCACGTGGATGACGGTGCCGCCGCCATCGGATGCGGCGCAAACCTGGTCCGCCAGATGCGCGAAGTCAGCCGATAAAATCGAAGGTGCCAGCTCAATCAACTCGGTCCCTCCGTACGGAAGTGTTCAGGAATCCTACCCCTCGGGTTGCATGCGACAAAGTACTCCTCCGCTTGCGTTTGTGGCCGCTGCCAGTCTGCCCTCGTTGTTGTGCAGTCTGCTCGCGATTCTCCCTTTGCACGCGAATAGCCAGCCCAAATACGTTCACGCTTCAAGATCCAGTATCCACCAACCGGTTTGTTTTACCGCCGGTTCGGCGTCCTCGAGCAGGTTATCCAGCGGTTTGAACGGCAGGCCTGTCGAACCATCTCTTGCAAAGCGAAAGGAACATGTCCTGAGCGGCCTCGCTGGCGAAGATTACCGCGACACACCTTCCCCCTTGCTTGATGGCAAAATACAGGCTGTCCACGCAAGCTTCCAAGACCCCCTACTGAGACATTTACAGTACCAACGTGTGACTGTAGCGTCCCAGCCGCTGTCCACTCCATAAGTCCCTCTGCGCGAGTAAGCCGCAGCGAACTTACCTAATTCGCGTTCCTAACTATGACGTTGCTGTCCCATTCGTCACGAAAGTGAAAGGCGCGATGCGCGCCAGGTGCGCCTCTCTCCTCTGAGGCTAACCCATAGAGCCGGATACCGCTTACGTAAGACAGCTTTGTTCGCGTGATGGCCGGCAAGAGTGTCGGCAGACGAATTGCTTATAGGTAACTCGCAAGGTGACGGGGATCGGATCTTCAGATCGACGCGACCGCAATTCAACTTGCAAGCTTCCGCCCGCTCAGGTTGCACAAAAGCGAAAGTAAGGTAGCCGAGAACGGGAAAGAATGGGGACCTCGGAACCACGTGGTACCTCGAAGGTGATGAAGCAGGAGTGAGCCGGGCCAACCAGCCCGGCGCAGGTTTGGCCAGAATCGCTCAGGTGAAAATAGGTGGCACGTGCTGTTACGGCGTGCAGAAAAGGTTGGTGTGATATGAAACGGAACTATCTCCTTGGGTTAATGGCATTGGCCATAGCAATGATGGGCGTGAGTTCCTCGACGCCCACAAACAACGGAAGCGATAGCGCCACCGTGAAAGGCGCCGTGAAATTGGAGGGCGCGCTACCCACGCCCACGCGCATTAACATGTCGTCCGACGTGGCCTGCGCCAGGCAGCATAACACCGCGGCCTTGAGTGAGGAGATCGTGGCCGCCAAGAACGGCGATTTGCAGAACGTGGTGGGGTTTGTGGCCGAGGGTCTGGGGGACCGCACCTTCGAGGTGCCGGCGGAAGCGGCGGTACTGCAACAGAAAGGTTGCGTGTATGAGCCGCATGTGCTGGCGTTGCGCGCCAATCAAAAGCTGCAGGTAATCAACGGCGATACCTGCATGCACAGTATTGATCCTGCGCCGGCCAACAATTGGGAGTGGAACAAAGCGCAGACTCCGGGTTCCACGCTGGAAGCCACCTTCGCCCGCGAGGAAGTGGGGATCCCGCTGAAGTGCAACGTGCATCCTTGGATGCACGCCTATCTCGCCGTCTTCAAACATCCGTTCTTTGCGGTGACGGGCAAGGACGGCAGCTTCGATTTAAGCAAACTGCCGCCTGGGACCTACACTATTTCGGCTTGGCAAGAAAAGCTGGGAACGGTAAGCCAGAAGATCACGGTGGGAAGCAACGAAACCAAGACAGTGCAATTTGTATTCAAGTCAAGTAGGCTGGATATAGCTCGGATGGTCGGACATGGTATTGGCTTTGTCATGGCGATCTATCCATTGTCCACAGCGAAGAGCCTGGGAGATCCTGGCAGATCCTGGCGCGGAATGTAGTCGAGGAGAAACGGGAAATGAAACCAAACCTCAGTATGGTTTTCTTAGGCGCTCTGATAGGGACACCGGCGATGACAGTGGCGATGTATGTGGTTGCGCCAATAGTGGGCGTAAGAGTGGACATCGTCGCAATGCTGGGGGAAATGCTTGGCTGGAGGATGGGCATGTTGGTCCACATCCTCAACGGCGTGATCATTTTTCCCCTGGTTTTCGCGTTCTTGTTCTACCGTTTCCTCCCAGGCTCGCCCCCTGCGAAAGGAATTGCTTTCGGAACTGCGCTGTGGTTGACCTCGCAACTGATCGTGATGCCGATCATGGGCGCGGGTTTGCTTAGTTCGCATGCGGGTGGGATGAGAGCCGTTGCTGCCTCGCTGGTCGGGCATGTGGTGTACGGCGGTTTCCTAGGTTTATTCCCAATGCTTGCGCACGAAGATCCATTCCCCAGCAAACCGAAATCCGTCAGCCCCTAAAGCCGCAAACCGGGATGGTGTGCCCGACTGGTTCTGCCGCGACCGGGTTTGCGAGTTTTATGCGTGCCACGGTGCAGGGCAAGTTCACCGAAATCCTTGTCAGGAGTGGCAAAACCGCGACCGTCACTTTATTCTTTCGATTTGTGATTTACATCACCTTAATCTGTGATCTTTGTTACAGACTTGCTGTGAGCTCTCGTGTAAACTCCGCAGGTCCTGATTATATGCAGGTGGATGCGGATGGATCACTTGTGGAATGCGGTTCGCTCCACCCTAAGGAGGACTTCGTGATCTCTTCCAGGGGGAGTCGCACGAGTATTTTGCTGTTGGCGTTCTTTGTGGTTGGCTTTGTCAGCAGCGCTCACGCTTTACCTGCTTTTGCCCGCAAATATGGCTTGCGCTGCTCGGCTTGCCACGAGTCCTGGCCGATGCTCAATTACTTCGGGCAGAAGTTCAAAGACAACGGCTATCAGTTGATGAATGACCGGGATTCTCCGATCTGGCAGAACCCCGGATACTGGCCGGTGACGTTCCGCATCACGCCGATCTGGCACCGGGTGAGCACCGGCAAAGTTGAGATAGACACATACTCGGGCGGGGTGGTCTCAGGTTCGTCGCTCCAGCGCGTCACTTCGTCCGGCTTCGACCTGAGCGGCCTCGACTTCCACACCGGCGGCACGCTGGAAAAGAACTTCTCCTTCTACGTGCTGCCGTCTTCCGACCCGACAGCCTCTTTCCACTTTGAAACCGTCATGGCGCGCTGGATAACTTGTGGGCAGCCCCTGGCTTAACGTGAAGCTGGGCAAATTCGAACTCGACAATCTGCTTTCCGAGAAACGCATCCTGACGCTTACCGGGAACGGAGGCATCTACCAGCTCTATCACTTCATCCCCGTCGGCGACGGCAACATCTTCGGCCAAATGGGAGATAACCAACTCGGCAGTCGAGGTGATCGGCCACTCGTTCGACGACCGTACGCGCTATTCGCAGCCTTGCTCAGCTCAAATGACGGGCAGGTGGGCCTGTCCTATGGCAACGCCTACACTGGCTTCTTTACCGCCAGCCAAGCCTTCGATGCCGGCAAGGCTGGGGTGGAGCGCATCGGCTTTTATGCCATGGCCGGCGAAGCGCCAACCACATGGCTCACCCAGGGCGGGATACTCTTTACTGGCGCCAATGGGACCGGCCCTTCCGCGGTCGGCAACAAGACTTTCAGCCGCGAGGGCTTTGTGGGGCAGTTCTATTTCGGCCCGCATGTCGATCTAACGGTTGTAACTCAGCATGGCTAGGATAGCGCCTGGTTTGGACAAGGGTACGGCGACCCGATCGATGGCATCGCCACTGCCAACAATACCACTGGGACGACGCTGCCCGCCGGTGCGCGAAACCCGACATGGAACGGCGTTTTGTTCGAGCCACACTATGTCTACAGCCCGCAACTGATCTTCATCGGGCGGTACGAAACGATCCGGATGTCGCAGCAGGCAAACGGGCCCGGTTCGGCTCTTCCTTCTGCTTCCAACCTTGGCAACATCTCGACCTACACCATCGGCTACCGCTACAACCCGTTCATGACCAGCCGGGCTGGCTTTGCCTGGCACAACGAATACAACTGGCTGCATCAGGACGGAACGGCGCCCGACGGCTCCAACATCAACACCAGCGAATTGCTCATCGGCTTTGACTTTGATTTCTAAGCTTCGATCTTAAGAGGGATAGACATGCGGACAAGATTGCGGAAGTGGTCGCTTTGGTTGGGTGCAGCTGCATTTTTGACGCTCCCGCTGGCTTCCTGGGCGCAGCTCACGACATTCGACATAGAGACGCGCATCGGCATGGAAAGCCACGTCGGAAATATCACCGGTCATGCCAAAGATGCCGCGCCGACTACCGCCGGTATTGTGTCGGTTGCCATGGCGAGCTGGGCGACGGGAATGGCGAGAATCTTCCCGTGGGTCGACCTCCAAGCCCCGCGATTTCCAATTAGGCGTGTTTAAGTGCCGCTCCACTCCGACCGGAACCTTGCCTGCCGACCAGGATCTTTTTGACACCATCGCTCGCGGCTTTGACCGCTCGAAATGCCGCCATGGAACACCTTCACCAAGCAAGAGCGCGCCGACCTCGTGGCCTGGGTTAAGCACTTCTCTCCGCGCTGGACAAACGAAAAACCTGGAACCCCAATCACGATTCCTCCCGAGCCGGAAGTCACCCCGGAGCGCATCAAGGCGGGCCGCGATGTGTTTGCAAGAGTGCAGTGCTGGAAGTGCCACGGCGTCCAGGGTATGGCCAATGGGCCCTCGGCTGCGACCCTCACCGATGATCAGGGCCGCCCTATCGCAGCCCTTCAACTTTACCGAGGGATCCCGGCCAAAATGCGGCGACACGGATCGCGATATTTACCGGATTTTCATGACCGGTTTGGACGGCACTCCCATGCCGTCGTTTGCCGACAATATCAAGCCCGATGAGGCGTGGGATTTGGTTTTCTATCTGCGAACATTTATGTCTCAGAACAGCAAGGAAAAAGAGATGGCGAAACAACTGGGCCTGAAGCCGGTTGATCCAAATGCCCCGGTGGCTCCGGCTTCTCAACCATGAGCCTGCGTCACGGGTGGAGAGTTAATTTGCGCACTCAGAAAGGGTGGCATCATGAATAACGAGGAGAAGAATTCAATGAAAGTTGGACGCAAAGTCGTAGCGCTGACCTCGGCCTTACTAGTTTTCGCATTCGGATTGTTGTATTCGGGAAGAACTGTGAGTGCGGCTTCCGCAGGCCAGGTCACAGGTACCGTCAAGCTGGACGGTACAGCTCCACACCAGAAGCCGATTGACATGGGCAAGGAGCCGAGCTGCGCTGCAGTCCACAAGGACAAGCCGGTCACCACGGAAAACGTAGTTGTAGGAGCGAACGGAGGGCTGGCCAACGTTGTCGTCTACATTAGCCAGGGGCTGACCGGTAACGAGGCGGCCGCTTCATCGCAGCCGGTCCAGCTTGAGCAAAAAGGTTGTCAGTACTTGCCGCATGTAGTGGTCGTCGATGCGGGCCAACACTTGAAGATCGTGAATGCTGATCAAACTTCGCACAACATTTACCCACAAGCTACCAAAAATCCCCCGTGGAACAAGTCGCAGCCGCCGGGAGCCCAGCCTCTCGACGCGACCTGGACCAACGAGGAAATCGCCATACCCGTCAAGTGCAACGTTCATCCTTGGATGCGTGCCTACATTGCGGTAGTCAAAGGCCCCTACGGGGTGAGCGACGACAGCGGTTCTTTCAAGCTTGACAATCACAGCGCTCGGAGCTTTCTCGCCCCGAACCGCTGACTGCGGTACACTGGCGCGCCGCTCATTCCCATGCCATCATCGAGGCCTGCCGCGTCCGAACCCAACAGAATTGCCACGAAATACTCCATCGACCGACTCCTGAATCTTCTTGAAGCAGCGAAGGGCCAGTTCGGGCCCGGGGCGGCGGCGACCCTTAAAAGTTTGCTGACACACCTTGCGCAGAAGAAATTCGGCGATCCGGCAGCACTTATTCGCTTTCACGAGGCGCTGCTTTTTTTTCGCGCATTTCCTCCCGGGCCGTCGCTGATTCCCGCGCTTGAGCGTTTGCTCGACACTTTTCACGAGCGCGTCGATCGCATTCGCCGCCTTGGCGCGGACATGTCGGCGTTTGACGACTTCGACGCTTCCGGCATTGCCGGAACCGTCATGCAGGACGCGCTCAATTTCGACGCGGTGCGCTGGCTCGCCCGCCGTATTCCGCGCCAAATCGAGATCGCCTGGGAGGACTACCTCGGCGACTCGCAGAACGAGCGCGCTCTGGCTTCGCTCTGGCCTCGCCTTATTCCGCTTCTCGCGGAAGATTCCGACGTGGAAGCGAATATTCCCTGGAGCGGTTGGCTTGATGCCGCCCGTGGCCGCGAACGCCCGCTGGACTGGCTGCTGCGTCGTTTCGAGGAACTTCCTGTCGAGGCAGACGAGGGAGCATCGAAAGGGAAAATTGCGAGAGAGAAGCGGAAAGGACAGACGGACCAAGAGAAAAAATTCGCCCGCGACCAGCAAGACCGCGCCCGAGCCGTGCTTTACGATGCACTCCGCCTGCCCGTGCGCTGGCGGCTCGAGAACCTGCGCTTGTCCCGCACCCGCAACTGGCAGCGTCCGCGAGATTTTTATTATCACCGCGAACCGCTGATTGTTCGCAGCCAGGTTTCACTGGCGCACGAACTTTCTCAGCCCGCGCCTCGCCTCACCAGACTTTCGTTGCGCGAGGGCGAGTCGGTGATGAACTTCATCCGCGAAGTCATGGCCGTGCGCTACCGCGAGCTCTACGGCACCACGCTTGGCGACCCTTCCTCCGTCGTCCGCTGCAGTCTGGGTCGCGGAGTGGTCATCCATCTCTGGAACCTGCCGCCGGCGCGGCGTCTGCCGCTGCGGGCATACGTTGCCGGGTTCACTCTTAAGAATGGCGTGCCCATCAACTACATCGAAGCCATCGGCCTGTGCGAGTGGATCGAAGTCGGGTTTAACACTTTCTACACTTACCGGCACGGAGAAACCGCGTGGATCTACGCGCAGACTCTGCGCTGCCTCCGCGCTTTCACCGGCGCGCGATGCATTTCCGTCTATCCCTATCAGATCGGCCAGAACAACGACGAGGCCATCGACTCGGGCGCGTTCTGGTTCTACCGGAAGCTGGGCTTCCGCAGCGGCCGCGCCGATCTTGAACAACTCGCGCGAAAGGAAGAACGGAAGATTGCCGCCGACCCTGCACACAGAACCTCGCCGCGAATCCTGCGGCGACTTGCCGAAGCCCATGTCTTCTATGATTTGGACCCACTTGAGCGCGAATCCGGATCGTGGGATACGTTCTCCACGCGTAACCTCGCGCTGCGCGTGAACCGGCGCATGGCGCGCGAGTTCGACGGCAACAGCCAGCGCATCCGCGAGGCTTCGGTAGCCGAAGTCAGCCGCGCGCTCGGCGTGAACCTGTCTCGCTGGAATCCCGCCGAGCGCCTGGCCTTTGAGAACTGGTCGCTAGTGTTGGCGCTGATTCCAGACCTGCGCCGCTGGTCGCCGCAAGAGAAGCACGATGCGGCCCAGATGATCCGCGCGCAGGCGGGTTCCGACGAGATGCGCTACCTGCGCCTGACTCAGCGGCATCCCCGGCTGCGAGCTGAGCTTTTGCGCCTGGGATCATCCTGACTACGACCGGCAAAATGCGAACGGCGCAGACTGGAAGGCCTGCGCCGTTGTCGTAACCCTATATATCCAGAATATCAAATTGGAAGGGTAAACGTAACATGCTTTTGGACTTTATATTCTGTTCTGAATCAACGAGTTAAGCAAAAAAGGTCAGGTTTAGGGTCTTGACAAGATTTCGGGGCAAAAGTCAAAAGCGGGCGGACAAGATTGTCCGCCCTACACGAACTATTTGTCTTAGTCGTCGTCGGGGTCGGTGGGGGGACTTTTGTCGTTGATGAAATGGGCGGCGTCGAGCGGGGCGGGTATGGTCTGGAATGTGATCGGTGTCTGGGTCATGGTGAAGCAACTGGAAAGGTCGTCGGCGGGAGCGTCGGCATAATTTAGCGAGGGCAGGTTGAAGGTGGTTTCGATGAACTTGAGGACACTGCCGAAGTCGTGGGTGGTGTGGTCGATGGTGGCGGCTTTGGCGTAGGGCGAGACCACGACCAGGGGAACACGGAAGCCGTAGACGTATCCTGATCCCCAGCTGACGCCGTCGTCCACGACTTTGGGGGCGACGTGATCGTACCAGCCTCCCCAATCGTCCCAGGTGATGATGATGGCGGTGTTGGCCCAGTACTGGCTGTTGCCGATTGCGTTCACGATCGAGGCTACCCAGGAGGGTCCGCTGCCGTTGTTGCTTTCGGCGTGATCGGAGGACGCGCCATCAGGGATGATCCAGCTTACCTGTGGGAGGTTGCCGTTCGAAATATCCTCCAGGACCTGCCATTCGGGGATGACCACGTTGCCGGTCCAGTCCGGACCGGTGCAGGTGAGCGTGCCGTTGATGGTCTGCTGCTGGCAGATGTGTTCGATTGCGTCCGGTGCGGTCCAGATGGATCCGGCGGAAGGAGCATAATAGCGCCAAGTTATACCCGCAGTGTCGAGCAGGTCGGTGAGCGTGGGATGGTCAAAACAGGGATATTCGGGCGGCGAGTTGGTTTCGCTGCCGGTCGCGTCGATCATGACGACGGTGTTGGTGACTGGAGCGATACAACCGGCGGTGGTTTGGATGGGATTTTCGGAGGCGAAGAGCGGGCTGGTTGCAGTGGGAGCCGAAGTGCCGGAAAGAATAAACTGGTGCGCGGGAAAGCTGGGGCCTTCATTGGTCTGGAACATGCGGTCGCCGAACGTGTATTGCTCGGCCAGGGCAAAGTAGGGTTGGACGTCGGAGGGCATCACGTACATGAACTGCGCGTTGGGATGGGCGTTGGGCGGGCAGTTTGCCGCGGGAGTGCAGGGGATGAGGCTGGCGCCGTCCATTTTCCCGCCGTCATACATGGAGACGAACGCGGAATGGGCGTGGCTCAGGTCATAATTCTGCGGGTTGGCGCCGGCCGTGCCGAGGTCGATGGGGCTGAGCGGAATGGTCTGGCCCAGAGAGTTTGCGGAGCTGGCGATGTCGGCGCCATTGGCGACCAGCACGGGATCCTGGAAGAGATTGTCGGGAGTGCGGTTCTCCTGGAAGATGACGACGACGTGCTGGAACACGGCTGCGGTGGTCAGGCTTAGAGATTGTGGACCATTGCTGGGAGCTATACTCTGGGCATCGCTTCCCGTGACGCTGATGGTGTGGGTTCCGCCGGGGGTATTGCTCGTGGTGGTCACGGTCAACGTGGAACTTGCCGAGGTGCCGCCCGAGACGGCCACGGGATTTGCGCTGAAAGAACAGGTGATCGCCGTGGCGCTCGCGGGATTGGGGCAGGAGAGGCTGACGCTGCCGCTATATCCGGTAGCCGGAGTCACGGTGATGGCGGAACTCGATGTGTTGCCTGCAGTGATGGAAGCCGGGCTCAACGCCGCGGCCGTGAGCGTGTAGGTGGGCGCTGGGGGGGGTGCAGTTGACGACGAGCTGCTGCTGCAAGCGCTCAGACTGAGCAGGAGTGCGGTCAGGGCGACGACTGAGCTGGAAAGAAAGAAGAGGCGAAGGCGGACCATGAGAGGATCTCCTGCGAACAACAGGGTGCGTTCTGCCTGATAACAACCCAGGCGGTGAAATTTCCACTCGGAGAAAGCACGGTTTTTGAACGCACCCGCCTGGCCTCTAAGAGGGAAGGGGCGCGCCTTTGGCGGGATCGCGAGCCGAGTCAGGCGTCCGAGTCAGAGCGTCAGGGTGTGGACTCGCTTGCGCACTTCGTCGGTGAAGGCAGCGTCTTTGAGCGAGGCCAGATTGATTTCCACGTTGGCCAGCGCGCCGGTGATGGCCGCGCGGGCCAGCGCCAGAGCTGTGGTCAGGTCCGACTTCATGTTGGGGTTGGTGATGGGCTCGAGGGTGTGCGCGATGGCGGCGACTTCGCGCGCTTTTTCGGCGACGCTGAGAGGCACGCCGGTAGCCTGTTTCAGGCTGGCATCAATGAGGGCGTCGGCGTTCGCGGGACCGGTTTTGGATTGCTTGTAGGCTTTCATCACGGCGTTGTAAGCCTCTGCATCGGCGTCGATGGCGGCTTTGAGTTCTTCGCGCAGGGGCGTGAGGCGCGCGATGGCGGCGCTGAGTTGCGGCTCGTACTGCACGTAGGCTTTCTTGCCGCGCGACATGGAGGCGACCATGGCGGCGAGGCCGGCGGCCATCGCTGCGGCGGCGGCGGAGGCGCTGCCGCCTCCGGGAGTGGCGGTGGGTGCGGCGAGTTGCTCGACGAATGGCTCGACGCCGGCTCGTAGGCCGCCGACGGCAGGTTTGCCTCCCATCACGGCTGCGAGGCGGTTCTCGAGAATCAGCGACGAGTCGAAATTTTCGACTTGCAGAAACCATTCGGCGGCTTGCTCCAGAGCTTTCTTGGGGATCAGTCCGACGATTTCGCTGGAGATTGGGATAACGCCGTAACGGGCGGCTTCGCGCTTCACCAGTTCGAAGACGCGGTGAACGGGAGTCTGCTCGAAGTCGGTGAGATTCATCGAGACCTGCGCCAGGCCGCGGACCAAGAATCCTGCGCCTTTGACGAAACGCATGCCTCCGGTCGAGAAGCGGACGGCCTTGGCGATTTTCTTGGCGATGTCGACGTCGGGGGTATTGAGGAAAACGTTGTAGGCGATCAGGAATTTGCGCGCGCCGACGACCGTGGCTCCGGCGGTGGGATGCACGCGGGGGTCGCCGAAATCGGGACGCCGCGCGGGGTTAGTGGCGATGTCGGCGCGGATGCCTTCGAATTGTCCGCGGCGAATGTTTTCCAGATTCTGGCGCTCGGGAGTGGTGGCGGCGGATTCGTAGAGATAGACGGGGATTTGATACCGCTTCCAGATTTCTTCGCCGACATGGCGCGCCATGGCTACGCAATCTTCGATGGTGACGCCGTCAATCGGGATGAATGGCACGACGTCGGCCGCGCCCATGCGGGGATGCGCGCCCTGGTGGAGGTTGAGGTCGATTAGTTCTGCGGCCTTGCCGACGCCGCGGATGGCGGCTTCCTGAATGGCGTCGCGCTCGCCGACCAGAGTGATGACTGAGCGGTGGTGGTCGGTATCACTTTCGCGATCGAGCAGGTAGACGCCGGGAATTTTCATGGCGTCGATAATGGCGTCAACTTTCGATTTGTCGCGGCCTTCGGAAAAATTGGGAACGCACTCGACGAGCGTGGACATAAGGGAGAAGAATAGCCGGGGGAGACGCGGGCCGCAAGCCGGGCTCCGCGCTCAGGTCGACTTCCGTCACGACAAGCGCGTAATCCCCGGGAAGCCGTCGAACCCTGAATCGAAGGTTAGGATTCGGTCGATGCCGTTTTGCTCCATTACAGCCAGGTGTACGGCGTCGCGGGCGGAAAGACGCGCGTAGGCAAGGACAATCTCCTTGGCGCGCTCGACGATAGCCCGGTCAATCGCGAGGACTTCGTCGACGGTATTGAGAAGTGCGTCGAAAGCAGGCTGGATATCGCGACGGCGATTAATGGCGACGTAACGGTGCAGAATTTCCTGCAGGACTTCGGCATCGGTGACCAGGCGTTCGCGCTGGCTGACCAGTTTTTCCAGCAGTTTCTGCGCATCCGTCTTATGGGGGCCCGGCGTTCCCACCAGATACATCGGAATGTTGGAATCAACCAGGATCACGGATGTTGACCGGAGGAATATCCCCGCTCGATTTCCGCCAGCATGGTGTCAATGTCGGAGGTGGGTGACTCATGCCGAGCGGCGGCGCGAATCGCTGCAAGCTTCTTTTCCACGTCGCCGAGCGGCTCGCGGCGGCGGGCCCAGGCAAGCGCTTGGCGGACCCACGCCGCAATCGACATTTGGCGCGAACGCGCAGCCCGCTGAATCTCACGATACTCGGGGTCCTGTAAGATCACTTGTAATCGCTTAGACACACAGTGAGTCTAAATGACTCATCATGATGAGTCAAGCGCTTGTGGCGCTGGTTGGCTCACCGGCTGCGTCCGTGGTGGGCGAAGAATCTTCCGATGCCGAGGCGGACTTGGACGGTGTTGATGCCTGGATTCGGCGTGGCCAGGCCTGCATTGGAGATGTGCAGGTAGCGGAGCTCGATGCTCCAGTTATATTTCGGGCCGAGGATGTGGGTGCCCAGGGCGGCGGCGGAGGTGAAGTTGACGGTGTTGGTGTAGGTGGGGACGTTGTGGTTGGTGAAGAGGGTGCCGCCGCTGAGCTCGAGGTAGGGCGAGAGGCGGCCGCGGCGCACGAAATTCCACTTGAGGCCGAGAGGGTTGAATCCCAGGCCGTAGGCGGTGTTGGTGGGCTGGAAAACGAGGAACATGGGAACGGCGTCCACGGCGTATTCGAAGCGTCCGCGGAGAAAGCTGGGGAGATGGGGGGCGGTGATGATCCACCCGTAGCGGAGGCCGGCGTTGAAGACGCCGGTGTCGCCGCGTCCGCCGCTGACGGAGTGGCCGCCGCCGGTCCAGAGCTGGATTTCGTGGCCGTCTTCTTCGGGGCCGGCTGGTTCTATGCTGGATTGCGCCGTGCTGGGTTTGGCCGTGCTGCTTTGGCCAAGGCACACGGCTGAGGCGGTCAGGATGATAAGTGCGAGCAAAAAATGGCGCATGATTTAAGCGGGGCCGGAAGAGACACGATACAGGAAGCGATGGCCGGGAACAATAAGGCATTCTCTGCTGGGAGTGCAAAGAAATTGACCACTAAGGGACTGAACACGAAGGACCCCTAAGCTACTGGCAGCGGGCAAACTTCGGGAACGGAAGCGGCATCTCAGCGGCTGACGGGCGTGGTATGCTCGGCGTTACCGGCGGATTTTCGTGGCAGAGTACGAGGCGCTGAAGCGCTTCTGGAGGTGAGCGATGCGATGGATCCTTGCACTTTTGCTGGCTTCGGGAATGGCCTTCGCTCAAGCGGCGGATTCTTCGGAGCCAGCTTCCCGGCCACCAGTCTCTGGGCAGTCCAGTGCTTCGCAAGCTACGGTTCCCGTTGCTGCACCGGCAGGCACGGTTGCCACTCCGAATGAAAATGCGCCGCAAGCGAAGGTGCCGGACCCCAATGCCAGGGTGATTCCGGCTGGGGCGAGAATTCCGCTGCTGCTGAAGCAGGCCATCTCCACCAAGAATGCTCGCGAGGGCGATGCCGTGTATGCGGAGACGGCGTTTCCGTTTGTGGTGAACGAGCACATTCTGGTTCCGGCGGGAACTTATATTCAAGGCAAGATTTCGCACGTGGAGCGCGCGGGGCGGATGAAAGGGCGGGCGGAAATACTGATGCGCTTCACGTCGATGATTTATCCCAGCGGTTACACGGTGATGCTGCCGGGGTCGGTGGAGAACACGCCCGGCGCGGAAAACAATAGTGTGAAGGATAAGGAAGGAACCATCCGGCAGGATAGTGACACGGGCAAGAAGGTGGAAGACGCGGCGAGAAATGGCGCGTACGGAGGCGCGGTGGGCGGCATCGGCGGCGGACTGGCCACCGGCGGCATCAACGGCGCGCGCATTGGGGCGGGAGCGGGAGCGGCGGCCGGAATTGCATGGGCTCTGTTGAAGCGCGGTGCCGATGTGAGGCTGGAGGTGGGGACTTCGATTGAGATGGAAATTCAGCGGGAGGTTCCGCTGGATGGGACCAGGATTGCTCTGGCGAAGGCCACGCAGTAGCCGGCGGGCCCGATACAGTCCGGCGCGCTAAGAAACTCCAGCGTCGTGGTAGGAACTCCATTTACAGCCGGTGGTGATTATTGCGTGCGCGGGGTCCTTCGACTGCGCATGTGCCTCGGCTTCGCCGACGCACATGCTTCGCTCAGGATGACAGAGTGGTTAGTGGGCGTTGATCGAACCGTCATCGATTAATAACCTGTGGAGCAAGCACAGCCGTTATTAATGACGTTGCTGTCCAACGTGACCGCGCCATTCCGCGCCAGCGCCCTGCCATCTAAGTTCACGCCGGTGGTGATTGTGATGGATGTGAGGGCCATGATGTTTCCCGCGAATACCGAGTTTGTTCCGAGGGTCGCTGAGCTGCCGACCTGCCAGAAGACGTTGCAAGCCGAAGCGCCGTTGGCCAGAATAATGTGGCTGCCACTCCCCGTGATGAGCGTGGACGCGATCTGGAAAATGAACACCGCATTCGGATTGCCTTGAGCATCGAGCGTGAGGTCGCCGGAATTTGCCAACGACGAGGTCGAGGTATACACACCAGCAGTGAGAGTTTTGCCGACCAAATCTCCCGCCACCGATGTGCCGCCGGCTCGTCCGGCGGCATCGATATACCCGGCCGTCAAGGTGGCCTGGGCCAGAGATGCGACTCCGTCCGCAATATGGATCGTCCCGCCCGTCGTCCCCGGCGGAAATCCAGTCACGGCGGTACCCGGACACACCCCAACATCCCCGGACACTATCGTAGAACCAGTGTTGGTGACGGTGCTTCCAGCCAGGACCGAGAAATTTCCTATGCTGGGACACAGAGCGACCGGCTGGGTTTCACCGGCCGCGCACGGACCAGTTGTAAAAGTCTGTTGAGATGGCCCAATCGGCCGCTCGCTCATGTCGTTGGCTCCGCCGGTGACCACAATCCAGTACGCGGTGTTCGCAGCCAGGTTAGCCGAGGGCGTGAGAGTGGCCTGTTGGTGGGCCACGTCGTAGGTCACGGTGGCGGCCACGGCGGTGTTCGCAGCTACAAGGTAGATTGTGCTGGGATTGATGGTGAGTGAGTCCATCTGTTGGTAGAAGGTGACCGCGGCCTTCTGGTTCTGTGGAACGCAACTGGCACCCGCGACAAGATTGATGGCAACCAGGTACGGCGTGGAGGTGTCGCTGGTTGCGATGGTAGTGAAGGAGAAAGTGAAGGGCGCGGCCAGTGGAGTTCCGCTCATGTCCGTGGCCCCAACGCCGATGCTCGCGTTGTACGCAGTATTGGGGGCGAAAGGTTGGGAAGGTTTGAAAACGCCAATCATGTTGGTGGCGTCGTAAACGACTGTGCCCGTCATGCCTGGAATCAGAAACGTGCCGCCGTTGATGCTGGCTGGATCCATGGGTTGGCTGAACAGCACGGCGATCTCACGGTTGGTGGCTATGCCGCCGCTCTGGGGGACGACCATCGCTACCGTGGGACCACCGGAAGTCGAAACCGGCGTTTTGCCGACACCGCCGCAGCTGAGGAGAAACATCGCTACCAGAAGGACGGTTGAAACGTTGGAGAGCTGTCGGATCGACATACAATTCCTTTCCCAGTAACTGGGCGAATTCGGCGGAACCACCTCAGGTAGCGAGCCACGCCTATAGGGCACGCGAAGCAAGCGTGAGAAGAAGAATTCGAGGCTCATCTGACATTAGCCTCTTCTAATTCGCTGTTGATTATCGGGCCGACTGCGATTGCTGTCTGATCAGAATCGCTCACCTTGCCCTTTTATTTCGGGTCGGCGAGGAATACTTGATTGAAGCTGATGGGCAGGGAGTTCGGTGATGTCAGCGCCTCCCGCTTAAGTTAGCCATTTCTCGGAATGGGGCCGGCGGTCGCCAGGACTTCCACATCGAGCCGTTCTGGATGAGGGCGAACTGTTACTGCAGGATCCTTGGCTGCGGGCGGAGGGGATTTTTCGCTGGGTAGCACTCCGACAGCGCGGTTTTTTCCGGCTTGCTTGGCGCGACGGAGGCCGCTATCGGCAAGGCTTAAGACTTCTTCGTAACTGACACGGCCGGGATCCGCGGGCAGCCAGGGGAAGGCAGCCCAGCCGATGGAGCAAGTGCGGTAGAGGAGGTCGTCAGGGCTGCGGAGGACAAAGGGCGTGCCTCCGACCGCAACCAGAACCCGGGATGCAAGGGTTTCCGCCTCGCGGCGGTCGGTGTAGCGGGAGACGATGAGAAATTCCTCGCCGCCCCAGCGCAGCAGAACGTCGGAATGCCGGATGGCTGAGCTTATCCGGTGAGACATTTCAACCAGGATGCGGTCGCCTACGTCGTGACCGTAGTTGTCATTGATTTCCTTAAAATTGTCGGCGTCGATCAGGTAGAAAACCAGATCGCGGGTGCGAGGTTCGCGCTGATCGGAATAGGAACGCAGCGACTGGCTGACGTTGGCTTCGATGGTGGCCGAGAAATATCGACGGTTGCGAATGCCCGTCATGGGGTCGGTCAAGGAAGCTTCTTCCAGAATGTCGTTGGCGTGCTTCAACTCCTGATTGAGCCGGTGGTGCTTCAGGAAAATCAGAAACGCCATGGCGAACATGGTGCCCAGGGTAAGAAGAATACGGAAACGGGCCACCGAGGGCGGAATCGTCCGATCGAGGAGAGCAGAAACGGCAATGACGGGCAGGGACAAAACCGCGAGCATCGCGAGGCTCGCTACCCAGGAACTGTAGCCGCTTTCGCGCGGAGCCTCGTCCGAGGGATTCAGCTTACGGCCGGCGAGCCCCAGCAGAGTAAACGCCGCAAACGACGCCGAGTAGGGAACGTCGTACCAACTGCCGGTAAAATACACATCTCTTTCGATGGCTTTATTCAAAACGGCAAATGCGACGCTGTTGAACAGAACTGCTAAGGCAAAAAAGGCGTAAAAGTTTTTCCAGCGCCCATTGGTCTGGTGCCAGAACACTCCCAGAACGGCGATCAGAATGAATGCTCCGCAGTTGTAGAGCGCGTCAAAGTTCCGATCGTAATTCGCCTGATTCGGAGACACGTACTGCCAGCAGACCACGAAGAATATGTAGAGATAGAGCCACCAGAATAACAACAGGAGGAAATCCAGAATGCCCAGCCGCGCGCCCCGTTCGGAGGGGGCAAGATGCGGACGGAGCAGCAAGCCCGCCAGCATGGGAGCGCCGGCCTGGAACAGGAGAACGTCGGCCGGATACATGGCGGGCATCCTGGCGCGCAGAAACAGGTCCCAGACGATCCACACGATCTGATCGCCTAACCAGAGGGTCCAGCCCATGACTTGCAGCATCCAGAACAGGCGGGTGCGGCCCTGGGTGGCGAGTCCGTTGCCTGCGAACGCCAGCAAAGCGGAGAGCATGAGAAACGCGCAGACGAGGTCGCTGATGGCGGTGAGAGCCAGGCCGCGCGGCAGCACCGCACAAGCGAGGGCTAACGCCAGCGTGAGAGACACGGCACTGGCGGCCCATAGCCTGGAATAATTTGTAGGCGTCAATTCTGCTCCGCGAGCACTCCGCCTGCGCAAATGCTCCGCAGGGATTTGATGGTAACCCCGCCCGGGGGACGGGCTGGTACGGAAAAACGAATCCTGCCCAGCAGTCCTAGAGAATGCAACCGCCTGATCGCAGATCTTTACCTATAGCTATGCGCCGGCGCCTGTCGAATTGGGGCCAGAGGGCGGCGGGCTGAGCGGGGGGTGGTCCTGCGCATCGATCTGGCGGCGTAAATCCTCCCAGATTTTGTTGGGCATTTCGAGAAATACTTTCACGACTTCCGGATCAAACTGCCGTCCCGACCACTTCTCGATTTCGTCGCGCGCCGCATCCAGCGTCTGCGCTGGGCGGTAGACACGAGGGGAGATAATCGCATCCAGCGTGTCGGCAACTGAAAAGATTCGAGCCCCGAGCGGAATCTCCTCGCCCTTCAAGCCCCGCGGATAACCGGTGCCGTCGAAACGTTCCTGGTGCGAGTAGACGATCTCCGACGCCTCGGTGAGAAATGGAATCTTCCGGAGCATCTGGTAGCCGAGGTAAGCATGCTCCTTCATGATGTCCATTTCGTCCTTGGTTAGCTTGGCGGGCTTGCGCAGGATGGCGTCGGGAATAGCCATTTTGCCGAAGTCGTGGAGAAACGCGCCGCGAGCAATGACACGAATCTGGTCGCCGGCCAGTCCCATCTGCCGCGCAATGGCGATGGTGAAGGCGGTCACGCGCTTGGAGTGGCCTTCCGTCTCGGCATCCTTAAGATCGAGCGCATCGCCCAGCGCTTCGAGCAGGATGTCGTAGGAGCGTTCCAAGTCACGAAGAGCCGCTTGCAGTTGATCGGTGCGGGCTTCCACCAGCGATTCCAGGTTCAACTGGTAATTGCGGTTCTCCATCTTAAGCCGGCGATTTTCCAGCGCACGGCTTACGGTGGCCAGCAATTGTTCGCGCTCGAACGGCTTCAGCAGGTAGTCATAGGCGCCGTTGCGGATGGCGGTGAGCGCCACGGAGATGTCGTGCACCGCGGTAACCATCACCACTGGCATGTCAGGATACTTTTCCTTGGTGCGTTCCAGCAGGCCGATGCCATCGAGGTCGGCCATCATCAAGTCCGAGAGCATGAGCTCAAACTCTTCGCCAAAGCTGAGCACGGCCAGGGCCTCAATGCCGGAACTCGCTTGTTTACAAGCATATCCAGCTGACGTGAGCATGGCCGAGACAATGTCGCGGATAGGCTCTTCGTCGTCGACCACCAGAATTCGGTCCGCCATAGATTCCCTGGGAGAGTCTATCGGCGATTGTAACTCAACCACGAGATGCCGAAAGTAATCATCGAGGTCCGGAAACTGCACTGGAAAAGGACCCAGCCGTGGTATTCAAAAGGAGGAATCACTACGTCCCATAGCAATGAATTCATCCCTCTCGACCATCTCGAGCACGATCGCGCATCTTGGATTGGGTAAGCCTACGGTTGCGGAATGGGCCCTGTTAGTGCTGCTCGCGGCCTCTCTGCTGGCGCTGCGCACTTTTCACGCGCGTTATTTCAAGGCCTGGGTATTGGGATGGTTTGCGCTCGTGATATCGCGCCTGGCGACCGACGTGTTCGCGGCGCGGATTCCGGCGGAACTTCTTCCAGTCGTGGTGCAGACGACTTTCGTGCTGGCGGTGGGACTGCTCGCCGGAGCGCTGCTCACTTATAGCCGGACGCGAGAGCTGATTGTGCCGCTGGCGGTGATCACACCGATTCTTGTGGGGTTCGCGGGAGCGCGAATTCTGTTGTGGCCGGATGTGGTGCCGCTGCGCATGGCTCTCGAAGTTGCCTACCGCGTGGTTCTGCTGACGGCAGCGATTGCGCTGCTGCGTGAGCGCCGCGGACGCTGGCAGATCGCGCCGTGGACTCTGGCCTTGTCTCTGCTGATGCTGCATCTTCCGTGGGCGCCGGTGGCGGTTCGCATACCGGATGCAATCTTTCTGGCCGCTGAAATTTTGCTGGGGCTGAGCATGCTGGCGATCGTGTTTGACGAAGCGGCATTGCGATCGCGTCGGCTTCATGTGGTGCAGGCTTTGACCAGCGCTTCCGCCAGCGCGCAGCAATATGGAAATCTGGTGCAGACGGCTCTGGAAGAACTGCAGCGGCTGACGCAAACCAAGGCGGTGTGGTTCCGGCTGGTGGAAGGCGGACACCTGGTGGCGACCCACGCTCTGGGAGTTTCTGCGGACTTCCTGCGCGACGCGGGTTTTGCGGAAATCACCGAAGAGCTTTCGAAGAAAATGGAAACCGGGCAACCCTGGGTTAGCAAGATTGACATGGCTGGACCGGAGAATCCAGTCTGCCTGGCAGTGGAAAAAATTCGTCAGATCGTGACTCTTCCTGTAGTGGGGAGAAAGGCGCCAGTTGGGCTGCTGGCGTTGGGAAGTTCGGGGCAGCGGCACTGGCTGCCTGAGGAGCTTGAATTCTTGCAGAGCTGCGCGCGGCAGCTAGCCACGGCCGTGGAGAACTTCCGGCTGCTGGAGCAGGTTTTGCGTTCGCAGCGGCAGTGGATGAACACCTTCGATTCGGTTCACGACATCATCCTGGCGCACGACGCGGATTTCCATGTGATCAAAGCCAACCAGGTTATGCTCTCGCATCTGGGCCTGGCTCCCGCGGATGTGATGGGGAAAACCTGCGAGTCAGTGCTTCCGCACAACGTTGGCGAGTGGACTGGATGCCCTTACTGCGCCATCGCCGGCGACGAAGACTTCATGGAGGGAGCTGACCTTTGTTTCGGCGGCTTCGCAGTGGTTTCTACTTCGTCCTACACCGAGCAAGGCAGTCCGCAGAAGGGAACCATCCACGTCGTACGCGATATCACCGACCGGCGCTCGGCGGAAGAAAAATACCGGCTGCTGTTCGAACAGGTGCAGGAGGGAGTCTATGTGGCGACGCCCGACGGACACTTGCTCGATTGCAACGACGCACTGGTCTACATGCTGGGTTACCCGTCGCGCGAAGAGTTGCTGGTGATGAACCTGGACTCCGATATCTGCGTGGACCCGACCCAGCGGGATGCCTTCCGCAAAGAGATTGAAATTCATAACTACGTGCGCAACTTTGAAGTCACGCTACGCCGCAAGGATGGAACGCTGTTGCTGGCTTCGGAGAGCAGTTTCGCCACGCGCGGCTCTACCGGAAACATCGAGCGCTATCAGGGCTTCGTGCTCGATGTGACCGAAAAGCGCCGGGCTGAAGAGGATATGCGCCGCCGCAATCGCGAACTGAATGCGTTGAACGCCATGGCGGTGGTGGCGACGCAATCGTTCGATCTGGACGAAATCCTGAACCTGACGCTGCGGCAGGTGGTCTCGCTGTTCGGCGCCGAAAGTGGTTCGGTATACCTTTCCGATACGGATGCTCCGCTTTACCGGCGGCGTGCGTCGTGGGGACCCAGGAGCCGGGACAAGGCGCGTCCCTCCGAGGTTTCGTTTCCGGATGGTTTTGGCGACCTGCTCATGCGTTCCCGGACCGAAGTGGTGACTGCGGAATACCTGCCGCATTTACCTCCGAACGTTGCCGAGTTCATTCGCTCCGATTCCGACCGCGCCTGGATCTGGGTGCTGTTTTGGGGCAAGGACAGTCCCATCGGAATCATGGGACTTTGCAGCCAGCAGGGTTATGAATATTCCAGCAACGAAGAAAATCTTATGGTCGCGATCAGCCGGCAACTGGCGACTACGATCGAAAAAGTACGCCTGTATGAAGAAACCTGCCGTGCCTACGAAGATCTGCGCAAGACGCAGGAGCAATTGCTACAGAGTGAAAAAATGTCAGCGGTAGGCCAGTTGATCGCGGGCGTGGCGCATGAACTCAACAATCCGCTGACAGCGATTCTAGGCTACTCACAACTGCTCGAAAGCGAAGGGTTGAACGCGCGCGCTCTGGATTATGTGGGCAAGCTGTATCGACAGGCGCAACGCACCCACCGCGTGGTGCAGAACCTGCTCTCGTTCGCCCGCCAACGGCAGCCGCAGCGCGAGGAAGTGGATCTGCGGAAGGTGCTCGACGAAACTTTGACCCTGCGCGACTACGACTTGAAAACCAACAACATTACTGTTGAAAGGGAAGCGCCCGCTGAGTGTACGCCCGTGATTGCCGATCCGCATCAGATCGAGCAGGTCTACCTGAACATCATCAACAATGCAGTCGACGCGATTCTGGAAACGGGTAAGCAAGGCAAGCTGAAGATCCGCATTTTCACCGAGAATGGAAGTGTGGTTACGCAGTTTACCGACGACGGACCGGGCCTCAAGGATCCCAAGCGCATCTTTGATCCGTTCTACACCACCAAGAGCGTGGGCAAGGGAACCGGACTCGGACTCAGCATCTGCTACGGGATTGTTAAGGAACACGGCGGCGACATCACGGCGCATAACGGTGCGGAAGGCGGAGCGGTGATGGAAGTGAGGCTGCCCGTGGCCGCGCACGCGCAGACGAATCCCGACCCGGTGGTCGCGGCTCCGCGGAAGCGCGAAGGGGCCATTGGAGGCCGCGTTCTGCTGGTCGAAGAAGAAGAGTCCGTGCTCGAGTTCGAGCGTGACGTGCTGGCCGGAGCGGGCGCCACGGTGGTGACTGCGAAGAAGAGCCAGGACGTGAAGACGCGCCTGCTTTCGGAGCCCTTCGATGCCGTCATCATGAACGGCAAAATGCCGGGCGACTGGAGCGCGAAAGAAGCCTACACGTGGCTAAAAGAAAGTTGCCCGGGGATGGAAACCCATGTCCTGTTTACCTACTCAAACAGCGTCGACCTGGGCGACGCGCGAAGTTTTCTGCAAGACAATAACATTACTCACCTGGTAAAACCATTCGAAGTTGCGGATCTGATCGCGCAGGCGCGCCTCTTGCTACAGAAAGCACATGCGTCTGCCGCGTCGGCGAGCTAGCAGCGACGCGCCAAAGCAAATCCACTCACAGAGCCATTGATTGGCCGAAGCCCGATAGCGGAAGCCCGAAGCTCGCCCTTAGATCCCCTTGCGTAACAGCTTCACAATCTGACGTATGGCGTGGTCGTTGCGCTGGTACCAGCGCCATTGGCCGTGTTTCACCGCCTCGACCAGACCGGCTTTCGTAAGAATCGCCATGTGGTGAGAGATGGTGGGTTGCGAAAGGTGAACGCAGGTTTCAATATCGCCAGCGCAAAGACTTACACCTTTTGCGGGCGAGTCGTGTCCGGCTTGGCTTTTTGCGCTGCCAGTGCGGTGTGAAGCTTTCTGGCTCGATCCTTTCCGGCTTGATGCCTTCACCCCAGTGCATGCGCCGCGCTCTTTGAGCGTTTGTAGAATGCGACGGCGGGTGGGATCGGCGACGGCGTGCAGTACTCGGTCGAGGGAGGGTTCAGAGGCAGTCATAGGATGAAATACGAATAGCCTTAAAATTGATGATTGTCAATATAAGCCTGTGAGTGACAAGCTTCACTGTGAAATCCATTCAGCTTTGACAAGCATCTCCTGTGCAACCTCGGTCACGGAGCGACCCTCGCTCGTGACGACGAAATCCTCGAGTTGCGCACCGTCGAGGGTGAGATTCAGGTTCGCGACGCGGGCAACGTATTCCCGCTGCGATACTCCTGATTCGCGCATCTTGACTCGCTGCTGCATCGTTTCGATGCTGGCTGCGAGACGGCACACGACTGTGTTTGAGGCTGAAACGGCGCTGCGACAGAGTTCCAGTTCGGCGCCGTCCTCGATCGCACGCGCCACCAGGAACCGCGTCGCCCCGATGGAAGCGTAGTTCCTGCAAATAGACTGAAGATTGCGGTACATCACCTCGTCGTTGCTCGCTGTCGACGGAAGATAGGCAAGCCCGAGCGCGTCCAAGTCGATCGCCGCGTGGGCTATGTGGCGCAGTGCCAGGAGGTCCGATGCTTCACCCATGACGGTTGTCTTGCCCGCCCCCATCGTACCCGTAATAATGAGCAACGATACCGTAACCGCTCCATCGCTCTTGGCTCGTCGTTCGCCATCGTGACAGCGCGATCTATTTCTTCACGATCGGGTTGTAGCCGTCGCCAATCAGTCGTGTGCGCATGGCCTCGGCTTCCTGGATGTCGGAGAAGGGGCCGACCTGGATGCGAAAGAGCTTGTCGGTGGCGACGTTCGTTGCCACGAAGGCGGGATAAGTTTTCTTCTTCAGCGCGTCCACCAGGGCGTCAGCATCGTCCTGCTTGCTGACCGCGGCGACCTGCACAAAATAAGCGCTGGCGGGTAGCGTGGTGACGGGATCGGGGGCATTGGTCGCGGACGTTGTTCCCGATGGATTTGCCGCGGATGAATTCGCCGTCGATGCGTTGGCTCCTGAATTACCCGCGGCACCGGCATTTGCAGGGTTGCTGGAATCTCCGGGCGTAGCCGGCTTCGCGTCGGCCGCAGCCGCACCCGGGTCGGGCGTGGCGCTCTTCTGCTCGACTGGCTTTAACGCGCTGGCTGGCGCAGACGTCATACTGCTGGCCGGCTTCATTACGCCGGGAGTTGTGGTGAGCGACACCGCGGCGGAGACGGCGGGTTCCGACTTGCTGCCGAGCTTATAGCCCAAAGAAAAAGATCCGGCGCAGATCGCAACCAGCACGAAAAACAGAACCAGCAGCTTGCCGGTTCCTAGTGTGATTTCAGTATCTTCAGACGAAGCCATAGACGAAGTCATGGTGCAACTCCATGAAGCGCAATTCCATGAACTATGGGCGCTTTCACGCCCGCTATCCTTTCGTTACTTCACTGATCCAAATCATCAGCCAGCGCAGCTAGGCCGTCTTTCCCGGCACCACGCTGCTCTCGGGCTTCCCCAGAAGCTTCTGGAGTCCCGAGAAAAAATCTACCGGCACGGGGAAAATCACAGTTGTGTTTTTCTCCACGCCGATCTCCGTCAGAGTCTGCAAATAGCGGAGCTGGACGCTGACCGGTTCGGTGGCCAGCAAATGGGCGGCGTCGACCAGGCGCTGCGCGGCGGAGAATTCGCCTTCCGCGTGAATAATCTTGGAACGCTTTTCGCGCTCGGCCTCGGCCTGCTTGGCCATGGCGCGCAACATGGATTCCGGCATGTCGACTTGCTTCACCTCGACGTTCGTCACTTTCACGCCCCAGGGCGAAGTGTGCTGGTCGAGGATGCTTTGCAGGCGAAGATTAATTTTCTCGCGGTGCGAGAGCAGTTCGTCGAGTTCCTGTTCGCCGAGCACGGAACGCAGCGTGGTTTGCGCGAACTGTGAAGTCTGGTAGGTGTAGTTGGAAACTTCCACGACCGCCTTCCTCGGCTCGATGACGCGCAGAAAAATTACCGCATTTACTTTCAGCGTGACATTGTCGCGGGTGATGATGTCCTGGGGAGGAACTTCAAAAGCTTCCTGGCGTAAGGAAACGCGCACCATGCGGTCAATGGGAGCAAAAACGAAGATGATGCCGGGCCCCTTGGCAGTGTCGAGCAGGCGGCCCAGGCGAAAGATGACGCCACGCTCATACTCGGCCAGAATCTTGACTGAGTTCAGCAGGTAGATCGCGATGATGACGACGATGACAGTGGTACCAATCCCAAATGGAAGTTCCACGGATGCCTCCACAATGCGGAGCCAACGCTCCACAAGCGGATTGTATAGCAGTGGAGCGCGGGTGGAGCGCATTTCGGATCGGAGAGTAGTTGTCTGGCTTGATTCGCGCTCGGAACTTCAGGCGGAACTTGAGAGACGGGCCGGTGTAAGCAGTCGCGGGCAAAGCCTGCCCTGAGCGAAGTCGAAGGGAGTGCCCGCGCCACATTCGGACCAAAACTAGATCGCGGCAGTCGTGGGCATTGGCGACTGGGTGACTGGTAACGGGTCGACCTGGAGGATCAGGCCGTCCACCTGGCGCACAACGACGAGTTGGCCAACGGAAATATCGGCCGACGATACGGCGTCCCAAAGTTCGCCGTGGACAAAAACCTTGCCTTGCGGTGAGAGCGAGGTTTGCGCAATGCCGGTTTCGCCGATCATTCCCTGAGAGCCGGTAACCACCTTGTTTCGCCGGGCTTTCAGCGCGATCGTCATCAGAAACGCGGTGATCAATCCCAGCGGAATGCTGACGGCCAGCGCCGTGACCAGATGCACGCGCATCTCCGGGATAGGAGCATCCACCAGCAGCAGCCCACCCAGCGTGAGGAGCGCAATGCCGCCGATGGTTGCCACGCCGTGCGTGGCAAACTTGGCTTCGGCAGCGAACAGCGCAAACGCACCCAGGATGAGCCCCAGCGCAGCGAAACGCGTGGGCAGAAGATTCAGCGCGAACGCTGCGAGCAGAATAAAGACGACGCCCACGGTGCCGGGTACGACCGCACCGGGGTGATTGAACTCGATGTAGAGCGCCAGCGCGCCGATGGCGAGCAGCAGGAACGAGATATTCGGGTCCATCAGATAGTCGAGAATGTGCTGCTTCAGCGTCATTTCGAAGGGCATGATGGGCTGGCCGGCGAGGGTGAGCGTTACAGTTTTTCCGTCGAAACGCTTGACCGGTCTGCTGTCGATCTGGCGGAAAAGATCCTGTTCGTTCGAAGCCACGTAATCGATGAGATGTTGCGAGAGCGCTTCCTGATCGGTGAATGACTTGGATTCGAGCACCGCACTTTCTGCGACCGCGACGTTGCGCCCACGGCGGGAAACGATCGAGCGCATAAGAGCGGCGGTATCGTTCTCGATCTTCCGCTTCATTTCGTCGTCGGTCTTCGCCGTGACCGGGCCGAACAGCAGCACGGGATGCGCCGCGCCGGCATTGGTTCCGGGAGCCATGGCAGCGACATCCGCCGCTTCGAGAATGAAGATACCGGCAGAACCGGCCCGGCTGCCGGTGGGCGCGACGTAAACGATGACGGGAACGGGCGAGTTCGAGATTTTTTCGATGATTTTGCGCGTCGAGTCGAGCAGGCCTCCGGGAGTGCTGATTTCGATCAATACTGCCTGATCATTTCGAAGCTTCGCTTCATCGATTGCACGTGCGAGGTATTCCGCGGTGACGGGCTGGATCGTGTCGTTGAGAACGACTTTAAGAATCTCGGCGGAAGCCGGCGCGCACAGCAAGATCGCTGCCGCAACGCATTGAAAAACCCGCGAAATTGAGGTCTTCGTCATGGCGTGGGAATCGCGGAAACAGCCGCGCTCCCTCTAAAGAATACTCCTACTTTTATTCTCGAACTTCTATTTGCGAGCTCGCGAGCCCTTATTTGCGAAAGCTGACCGGGACCGGGGGCTCCGCAGCAGACGGCTCTGAATGTGTTGGCGGATTGGCAACCCACCCCGGCAAGTACGTGCTGCCCGTGATCAACCGGGCGCCGCGCTCGTAGGTCACATACGACCACGCCCACTGAATGAAGACCAGTAGGCGGTTGCGGAAGCCGATGAGAAATAAAATGTGGACGAACAACCAGGCCAGCCAGGCGATGAATCCCGAGATGTGAATCTTGCCGAATTGAGCGACAGCGGCGGCGCGGCCGATGGTGGCCAGGCTTCCTTTGTCCCAGTAGTGGAATGGAGGACGGGAGACAACGTTCCCATCCCTTCGCAAAGTGAGCGAGCGGGCGGCGGCAACATCCCCACTTCTCGCAGAGGACGCGAGAAGTGGGGCACCCGGGTTTGATCTGCTCCTTGCCTTGATTTCGCGACGAATCAGTTTGGCGACATAATCTCCCTCTTGCATGGCAACAGGCGCGACTCCCGGAAGCATCTTTCCGTCCGCGTCTTTCAGGGCTGCGAGGTCTCCGATCACGAAGACCTCGGGATGGCCGGGAAGACTCAAATCCTTCTGAACCAGCACGCGGCCGGCGCGGTCGACGGGCGCGTTCAGCTTTCTGCCGAGGGGCGAGGCAGCCACACCGGCGGCCCACAGAATCACGGTGGCCGCGAGCCGGGTTTGGCCCACGTAGATGGCGCCGGGCTCGATCTGGGTTACCATCGCTGAAGTGCGCACCTCCACACCCAGATGCTGGAGTTGTTCCTGAGCGCTTTGCGAGAGATCTTCGGCGTACGCGGGAAGAACGCGCGGGCCGCCCTCGAGCAAAAGAATGTGCGCCGTTTTCGGATCGATGGCGCGGTATTCGTGCGCCAGAGCGTGGCGGCTGATTTCAGCCAGCGTTCCCGCAAGCTCGACTCCGGTGGGCCCGCCGCCGACGACCACAAAGTTAATGGGCGCGGCGGCGGCGCCCCCAGCCACCTGGCGTTCGGCTAATTCAAAGGCCAGTAACACGCGGCGGCGGATTTCGAGGGCATCTTCAATCGTCTTGAGGCCGGGAGCGAACGGCTCCCAGTCGTCGTGACCGAAGTAGGCGTGACTGGCTCCGGCGGCCACGATCAGGTAATCGTAGGGAATATCGCCGTCCGGCGTTTCGACCTTGCAGTGGTCGAGATCGAATCCCGTAACCTCGGCCATGAGAACTTCAACATTCTTGTGGGAGGAAAGAATCGAGCGAATGGGCGCGGCGATTTCTCCCGGCGAAAGCCCGGCAGTCGCGACCTGGTAAAGAAGCGGCTGGAAAGTGTGGTAATTCCGGCGGTCAATCACGGTGATCCGCGCCTTCGCGCGGCCCAGCGCCTGGGCAGCGTTGAGGCCGCCGAAGCCCGCTCCCACAATCACCACGCGAGGCAGGCTACCGTCGATCTTGCCGTTACCTTCCACACTCTATAAGATTCACCGCGATGGCAGACGGTTCCAGAAGTTCGCCCGTGACACCTGCGCGTCCGCTCTGGACTCGCCTAATAATCCCGTCCATGGGCGACACCATTTTCATCGCAATGCTGGCGGTCCTCACCTGCACATCGCTGTCTGTGCGCTTGCTGGGAGATGCCGGCATCGGATGGCACATTCGCACCGGCCAGCAGATTCTTGCCGTCCACGCCATTCCTCGTGTGGATTCGTTTTCCTCGGTGATGCGCGGGAAAACCTGGTTTGCCTGGGAGTGGCTCTATGACGTGATCGTAGGCGGCTTAGACAGCTGGGCCGGGCTGAACGGAGTGGTCTGGTTTACCGCGGTCGTAATCGCGAGCGTGTTTGCGTGGACGTTCCGGCTGCTGCTCCGCCGTGGGACGAATGTGTTTGTGGCTCTGGTGTTGCTGTTGCTGGCGGCGTCGGCGTCGATCATTCATTTTCTGGCGCGGCCGCACGTGTTGAGCTGGCTATTTACGCTGGCGTGGTTTTGGATTCTGGATTCGTCGGAATCCGATTGTGTTCGCGGCGATTCCGCGGGACCCGGTGCAACACGTTTGGCAGTCACAGGCCGGCGGCGCCTGTGGCTTTTGCCCGTGCTGATGCTGGTTTGGGTCAATGTGCATGGTGGTTTTCTGGTCGGCTTTGTTTTGCTGGCAATTTATTGGCTGAGCGCTGTCTGGTACGCCGGCAAACAAAAGGAAGCCAAGTTCGATGAGTTTCTCGCCAGGCTGCGGTGGCAGGCGCGAGCCAGAAGGCTTGCTGCCGTTGGCTTAGCGGCCGGCGTGGCGTCTCTGGTAAATCCTTACGGATGGAAGCTGCACGAGCACATCTACCGTTACTTGTCGAACCGCTTTCTGATGGAGCACATCGACGAGTTTCAATCTCCTAACTTTCATGGCGTGGCGCAGCGGTGTTTCGCGCTCCTGGTTCTGGCGGCGATGGTTGCGCTCGCGGCGCGGGCTCGCGCTGTGCGAATGAGCGAAGGGCTGGTGATTCTCTTCGCGCTGTATTCCGGCCTTTACGCGTCGAGAAATATTCCAGTTTCTTCGCTGCTGCTGGCGCTGGTAATAGGGCCTCTGCTGTCGGGCGCCAGCACCAATCTTGCAGGACGGCTGACCTCGTTCCGAAGGCTGGGTGATCGCCTGGCCGCGTTCACAGAGAGGACGGGGACCGTGGACTCGAGCCTGCTGGGACATCTGTGGGCGATCGCGGCAGCCATTTTTCTAGGTGTGATCGCTGCGCACGGCGGCAAGTTGGGCGCGAGCCGGTTAATGGACGCGCACTTTGACGGCAAGCGCTTTCCCGTCGCGGCTGTCGATTTTCTCGACCGGAAAACGGCAGAGGAGAGAACCGACGACGAAAGAGACCCGGTGACGGTCCCTGACTATTGGGGCGGCTATCTGATCTACCGGCTCTATCCTCGAACTTTGGTTACCGTAGATGACCGCCACGATTTGTACGGCGAGGAATTCTTCAAGTCTTACTTGAAGATGGTACACGTGGAGCCCGGCTGGGATGGACTTCTGGACAGGTATCAAGCACGCTGTGTGCTGGTCCCGAAAGGGTCGGCCCTCGCCAACATTCTCGAACAAACCCCGCCGTGGAAGCGCGTCTACGCGGACGAGGTCGCAGTGATCTTTGAGCGCTAGCCGTGATCGGAATCGCTAACCGAACCGTTTAGCGTGGGCCAACAACGAGTCGTTTAACGGCGGTCGTTGGTGTCGATGTTGAATCCAAGGATGGCGTTGACCTCAACCGGCTGGTTGCCGATCATGACCGGACTGAACTTCCAGCTAGGCAGGGCGGCCATCACTTTCGCCGTCATGTCTGCGGGGCCGGCTTCAAGAATGCGAAGGTTCTTCAGATTGCCGGAAGCGTCCAGCACGCAGGTGATCACCAGGCGCGAGTGCGGCAGTCCCGCAGGCAACTCAGTGTGGATGGGTTCAGGGTCCACGAGATTTCCGGAGGCTTTGTTGGCAGCGGAAGGGTCAGAATACTTCATCACGGCCGGCAAGGGAGATGTCTCAATATAAATGTCGTGAGTAGCGCCGGAAAGCAGATGGTAATAGCCGAAAACTCCGCCGGAGCTGGCAGTGCTTTGAATGCTCACGTGCATGTTGTGCTGGTCTTTGACCGAGGAGCGGCCGGGAAGATTCGGATCGCCGCTGCCGATTCCAGAGCCGAAGTCGACGGTGACCATGCTGCTGCCGCCGGCCACGGAAACCCCGGGCACCGCCGGCGTTCCACGGGTGGCGCTGCCAGCGCCTCCGGGGCCGGGAGTAGGCGAGATTCCAGCTTTCGCGGCGGGATCAGACCCATGACCGGTTCCGGTCTTGCCTCCGCCCGCGCCTGCTCCGTTCATTGCGCTGCCAGGGCCGTTGCCACGTACCAGACCCGCTCCGCCCCCGGAGCCACCGAGACCCGGTTTGTCGCCACCGGCGGGTGACATGGCGAGCGAACCGGCCTTCGCATTCGCGGGTAGTCCTACTTTCGGGCCGGGGTCTTTTGAGATCACTACCGAGGCATCGACGCCACTTCCCCCACTGGCAGGCCGGGCCGCGACCGAACCAGCGTCCAGCGGGGCACCGAGTCCGGCACCGCTAGCCCCGCGTCCAGAACCCAGCGTTCCGCTTCCGTTAGCCACCGTCGGTGGCGGAGGAACGACACTGGGCGTGAGGGCGGGGCCGGCAGCGGCAGATAACGGATTCTCGCGAGTCGGGCCTGTGCCGGGAACAGCAGGAGGCGGTGGTACAACCCTGGAGGCAGCGGTCGGTCTCGCGACTGGGGAACGTGTGCCCGACGCTCCGACTGAAGGCGGCGGTGGTACTACGTTTCTGGCCAAAGCAACCGGGCTTGCTCCTGCCCGCGTCCCTGTGGAAGTGGCGGAACTGCCGGAAACCGAAGGCGGCGGTGGAACCACGCTGGCCGCAAGCGAGCCAGCCGTACGAGAAGGACTGCTTCCAGTCACCGTCGGAGGCGGAGCCACAACCGATGTGCTTCCGAAGACGCGATTCAGAAGGGAACTCATGTACGAAGTGCTTGCGGCAGGAGTGGGCGGCGGAGGGACGACGCTCTTCGACAAGTCAGGTGCGCTGCCGCTGGCCAGCCGGTGCAGATCCTGCGACATATCGGTAGAAGGCGGTGGAGCTACCACCGACGGAGCCGGCATGGCCAGCTTGGGGTTGCGCGAGCTTTCGCGCTCCGGAGCCGACACGGGTGGCGGCACCACTGCGGCATTCGCCATTTGTACCGGCGAGCGTGAAATATCGCGGCTCACTGCGGCCGGAGCCGGGGGCACGATGCTGGAATTGAGAGCCGGGGCGGAACGGGCCTGATCGCGGGCGGCATCCCGAGAAAGACTGGGCGCGGGGGCAACGACGCGCGCATCCAACGCAGGCGCAACCAGGACGTGGTCGCGCGAAGCTTCAGGAGCCGGGGGAATCACGCTGGTCGTGAGCGCCGGCGACGAACGGGTTCGATCGCTGGAAACCTTGGGCGCAGGCGCAACCACGCTCGTGTTCAGAGTTGGAGCGATGAGAACTCGGTCCCGGGAAACGCTGGGAGCTGGCGGGATCACCGATCCAAGCGAAACGGCGGCGCGCGAGAGATCGCTGGTCAAGCTCGGCACAGGCGCGATGACGCTCGACGGAAGATTGGGAACCGCGCGCGACGAACGCATCCCCTCCGTCGGAGGCGGTCCGGCGTCGGGGCGAATCGCCAGTAAATTCGCGACGGCGCCGGCCGAGGGCGCAAGCTTAAGCCGGGGAGCGTCGAGAACCTTTTCCACCATCGAGCCGCCGCGGGCTACCTTGATGGTTTGTGTGCGGTGATGCGCTTCCGTTCCGCCGGCTCGTCCCTCGGCTCCGGCATGCGTTCCGCCCAAATCCTCAGTGCGGGGAAGTTCGTCGCCGGAGTAGTAGATGATGTCGTGGCCCGTCAACTTGGGCGCAATGTAGGGATTAAGCTGTGCCAGCTTGATCGGAACGATGACGGCACAGAAAATCAGAAACAGTTCCAGCGCACACGCAGCCAGCATTACGCGGTAGGGAATAAGTCCGAACGGCGCCTCCCCGGCCAGGCGAGCGGTGGAGCGGGACAGCGCCGGGCGGATCGAAGTGACGAACTCATCCCAGGGCGATGACCACTCCACCAGCAGCCGCGGCGCGTCGTAATGCTGGGTTACTTCTTCGAGTTGGATCGTGGCACTCACGGAAGCGGAACGGTACCGTCCTTCTCTGGGCTAACTTGATCTGGATTAACTTGATCTGGATTAACTTGAACCAGGCTAACTTGATCCAGACTAATTTCAATTTTATCGCCCATTTCGGTTCCTGTTTCAGAAAGAACCTGACTCGGCAGTTCCAGCACCGAAGCCGCCTGCAGGCGCACCGGAGCGAAGCGCCAGGGCCGCAGCCCACGCTCCATATGGATTACGATGCGGTCCTGGTCGAGATAGGCCACATCGATGGGAAATCGCATAGCCAGAGTATGAACGCCATGGCAGGGGACAATCCAGATACCGCGACCGTTACGAAAGTCATCCGGCGCGGTACCCACCAGGCCGCGGAGCCGAGTCCAGTGGGTATTGGCCAGGGCAACGTCGCGAGCCAGATACACCTGGCGGGTCTGGTTGAAGGCCCGGGCTTTTGCAGACAGAACTTTTGGAGACAGGACTGCCATGGTTCGGAAAACTCCCGTTTCTATCTCTGCCCCGCTTCTAATTCCGGCGTAGTTACTTCCCGCCGGAGACAGGGCCAAGCTGCCGGATCAGGTCGATGACGGCCGGTCCGATGGTTACAAAAATGATCGAGGGCAGAACGAATAGCACGAGGGGAGGAACCATCTTAATGGTGGTCTTGGCGGCCTGTTCTTCGGCCCGTTGCCGACGTTCGGTGCGGAGGGAGTCGGAATGCACGCGGAGAGCTTGCGCCACGCTGGTTCCGAAGCGGTCGGTCTGAATCAGCGTGCCCACCAGCGAACGAATGTCATCAACGCCGGTACGTTCCACCAGGTTGCGGAGAGCTTCAGCACGGGGCTTGCCGGCACGCATCTCCAGATCAACCAGGTGAAACTCATCGCTCAGGTCGGGATGGGCGTGATGCAAGTCCTGGCCCACCCGCATCAGGGCCTGATCAAGAGCCAGCCCGGCCTCGACGCAGATTACGGTGAGATCCAGAGCGTCCGGCAGCCCCAAGCGAATGCGTTGCTGCCGGTTCTTGATCATGCGCTTCAATACGAAGCGGGGGATGAAGAACCCGAGGCCCGGGATGCCGGCAATCAGAAAGAGATTGCCGAAGCCGGAAATCAGCGCGACCGCGGCGAAACCCACCGCGGCCAGCAGAACACGGGAACCGAAGTAAAGAGTCACGTCCCGGGATTCACGGTAGCCGGCGCGGATGAGCCATGCCCGCGTGCGGGAAACATCGGCCGGCGAAAGTGGAATCGCTTTGCTGAGCGGGTCCAGAGCCTGCTCGATGCGTTCGCGCATCGGAGCCCGTTGCTCCGCCTGTGGCCTTGCGCCCAGGGCACGCAGCCGGGCGCCCAGCACCGAAGTGGGAGTCACCACCGCCGCGCCGAAGAAAAACACCACCAGCACGACCGTCATAGCTACCACGATGGTGAGAATGAGAGTCAGCATTTCGTTATTCGAACACCCACCCGAACTACACCTGAATCTTGATAATCTTCCGGATCACAAAATATCCGATCGTCTGCAACGTAATGCCCGCAACCAGCAGCGTGTGCCCAATCGGATCAGAAAACAGCGGGCGAATAAATGCGGG
This sequence comes from uncultured Acidobacteriaceae bacterium, assembly GCA_963719575.1. GTDB lineage: Bacteria > Acidobacteriota > Terriglobia > Terriglobales > Acidobacteriaceae > Sulfotelmatobacter. Next base: position 310,717 of record CAVRCN010000004.1, on the reverse strand, counting down.
TTCGACCAACAGCATTACCGTGACGATGACCGGCGGCATGCCCATCAGCAAGGCCATGGTGAGCCTTCCCTGAGCGGTATAGACCCGTACCTGCCGCTGGATCTTGAAGCGCTCGCGGATCACGTAAGACAAGTTGTCGAGAATCTCGGCTAGGTTGCCGCCGGTTTCGCGCTGCAGCATGACGGCAGTCACGAAGAATTTGACGTTCGACTAGCGGTACGCGCTCGGTCAGGTTGACCAGAGCGTCGCGCACCGGCATGCCAAATTTTTGTTCTTCGTAGAGTTTGCGGAATTCGCCGCACACCGGTTCGGCCACTTCGCTGGCGATCATCTCAATCGCGGTGGTAAACGCATGACCGGCGCGCACCGCGCGGGCCAGCGTATCAATCGCCTCGGGGAAGAGCTCCTCGAATTTCTCAAAGCGCTTGTTGCGCCGGTAGGAGGCATACGAATACGGCAGCAGAAAACCAATCAGCATGGCCACCCACGCCACCGGGCCTTTCCCGCTCCAGATAAACGCGGCGAGGCCGGCCACAATCGAAATGATCGCGCACAGGGCAAGAAAGTTTCCGGCGCGCATGTTCGTGTCACCCTGCGCCAGCATGACCTGAATCGCAGAAACACGGTCGGAGCGCCGCAGAAAGACGTTGAGAGCGGGAATCTGGCTGAGTTGTTCGTCGCGCAGCAGCGCTATGTCTTCTACCGGCTGATCGGGGGTTTTCTGCACCGCCGCCAAACGATCCTTGATGATGCGCGCGCGGGAGCTGCGCTGGTCCAGCAGCGAGACCATGGCGAAGGCGCCCAGTGCGACCACGACGGATACGAGCAATGCAATCAGAAGCGGCATACGGTATAGAACTCTTCTAAACTTCCACTTTCGTATCGAACAGCGCCGGACGCAGTCGCGCTCCTGCGGAAGCCAGACGTTCCGCGAACTGCGGCCGGACTCCGGTGGCGCGGAAGGCGCCGCGCACTTTTCCGTTTTCGTCGACGCCCGTGCGCTCAAACACGAAAATATCCTGCATGGCGAGAAAGTCTCCGTCCATGCCGGTGATCTCGGAAATAGTAATGACCTTCCGCGTGCCGTCGGACAGCCGAGCGATCTGCACCACGGCATGCACGGCCGATGCGATCTGGTAGCGCACTGCGCGCTCGGGAATGTTGAGGTTCGCCATGGAGACCATGTTCTCGACGCGGGCCATCGCGTCGCGCGGCGCGTTGGCGTGCACCGTGGTCAACGAGCCTTCGTGGCCGGTGTTCATGGCCTGCAACATGTCGAAGGCTTCCTCGCCGCGGACCTCGCCCACCACGATGCGGTCCGGACGCATACGCAAACTGTTGATCACCAGTTGCCGCTGCCGCACCGCGCCTTTGCCTTCAATGTTCGGAGGCCGGGTTTCGAGACGCACCACATGCTCCTGTTTGAGCTGGAGTTCGGCTGCATCCTCGATGGTCACAATCCGGTCGGAGTTCGGAATGTAGCCTGAGAGCACGTTCAGCAGTGTCGTCTTACCGGCACCGGTTCCTCCGGAAACCAGAATGTTGAGCCGTCCCTTCACCATCGCCGAGAGCAGTTCCAGCATGGGCTCGGTGAGGGTGTGGTTCTCGATCATCTGCCGGGCGGTGACCGGATCGCGTCCGAAACGGCGAATCGAAAGACAGGGGCCGTCGATGGCGAGCGGCGGAATGATGGCATTGACGCGCGACCCATCCGCCAGGCGGGCGTCGACCATGGGCGAGGATTCGTCCACCCGGCGGCCCACGCGCGAAACGATGCGCTCGATGATCTGCATCAGGTGTGTGTTGTCTTTGAAAGACAGGGAGGTATGTTCGATCTTGCCCGCGCGCTCAATGTAGACCCGGTCGAAGCGGTTCACCAGAATGTCGGAGACGGTGGGATCTTTGAGCAGCGGTTCCAGCGGACCGAGGCCGAATATCTCGTCGAGAATCTCGCTCGACAGATTGGTGCGTTCGGTGTAACTGAGAGGAATGGCTTCGCTGCTGATCGCGTTATTGATAACGACCCGGACTTCATTTCGGGCCGAGTCGCCGGTAGCCTTGCCCAGTTTTTCGAGATCGAGCCGGTCGAGAATCTTGCGGTGCAGGTCAGCTTTTACCTGCTGGTACTCGGCGCGCTCGGAGTTTTGCAGATTGGCCATAGCGTGTTACATCGATTCGAAACCCGCACCCATTCTCACCCAATACCGATTTGCACTTTATATCGACTTGAATCTACACCGACTAAAACCTATACCGATTTAAACAAGGACCAGGCCGCGCGTTTGACGTCGATGTCGTTGCTCGTCAACTCCTGCGCCAGCCCGCTAAAGCAGCGCGCGATCTCGCTGTGGCCTTGTGCCATCACCGGAGTTCCCCGGTCAATGGCGGTAGAGATGGCGAAGTACTGGTTAGGAACGCGCCACAACAGTTTCACCCCTGCGGCAGCTTCGGCGTCCGCTTCGCTGAAGCCGGGAACTTTGCGAAAGCGGTTCAGCACCAGGCCCACGCGTTCGCGGTTCACGGATTCTCCCAGGTATTGCTGCACGCGGGCTGCGCTCCATAAAGAAGCTACGTCCGTGCAAGCCACCAGCAGCACTTTCTCCGACAGGTTGGCAATCAAGCGTGTGGCCCCGTCGAAACGTGTCGAGGCATCCACCACCACATAACGGTAATGGGCGACCATCATCTCGAAAAGCTTCATGAATTCCGCGCTGGAATGTTCCACCACAGCCGGGATGTTGGTTCCAGCCAGCAATTGCAATCCGCCGGAATGGCGGGTCATGAAACTTCCGAGCAGGTCACTGTCCATGCGGTGCAGGTTCCGGGTTGCGTCGGCCACGTTGAACAGAGGCTTCACGTTCAAATGGAGTGCGGCGTGTCCGAGAGGGGCAAGGTCCACCAGCGCGGTGTGACCGTGGGCAGCCTGCAGCGCCAGCGCCAGGTTCACGGCAACGGTCGTAGCTCCACTGCCACCCTTGGCGTTGACCACCGAAAACACCTTGCCTTTCGGGCCGTCTTTCTGGCTGCGCCGCTGCGCCGCGGTAAGGCGCACAAACGCTTCCAGCAGGTCGGTGGTGGTGGTAGGCCGCTCAATAAACTCGCGAGCGCCCGCGCGCATGGCGTTGACGATCACCTGCGGCTGGCTGAGCGTTCCAATGGCAAACACGGCAGAATCCGGCAACTCCTGATGCAATAACTCAATGGCGCGCAAGGCGAGGGCGGGATTATCGCCCGGTATATCGACCAGGATTACGTCAGGATTGGCAGCGCGCACGCGCCGCACCACCGGGTCAGAAACGGCCACGGGAAAGCTGGCGCACGTATGAGCCGTGCGTGCCACGCTGGTGCCGTCGACCAGCACCTGCAGCACGGTGCGCTGCTCGTTATCCACTGCTACGATTACCACCGAAAGCTCTGCCATGCCCCGCTGCTTCTCCCCGCCCTGGCTCGTATGACCCGCACTGGCTCGTTCAATAGGTCTCGTAAGATCTGGTTCGAGCCCGCTCACTTACCCAGCGGCTTATCGAACTTGCTGTCATCGATAAACGGCTTCGGATTCTTAGGCAACGTCGGAGGCTCGGTGTTGGGCGAGACCCGGTGTACCGTACACAACACCATTAGTTCAGAATTGTTCTTCTGCAGACTCTTGCTGCGAAAAAAAGCTCCCAGGATCGGAATATCGCCGAGGCCGGGAATTTTGTTGTAGACATCGGTCACGCGATTGTCCATCAGCCCGGCAATCACAAAGCTCTGACCGTCCTGCAATTCAAATTCAGTTTCCGCCTTGCGCGTGCTTAGGGCAGGAACCGTGAAGCCGGAGATGGTCAGCGCGTTCGAGAAATCGAGCGTGCTCACTTCCGGGGCAACCTTCAAGTGAATGTTCCCGTTCGGCATGATCACCGGAGTGAATACCAGCTTGACGCCGAATTCCTTGAACGAAATGGTAACCGCGGTAAAGCCTGCCCCCGGCTGCACAATGGGAAACGGAAACTGGCCGCCTGCCAGAAAACTGGCTTCCTTGCCGTTCATTGCGATCAAGTTGGGCTCGGAGAGAATCTGCAGCAGGTTCTTGGTTTCCAGCGCCTGAATGACGGCTCCAAAGTGAATGTCAGGCCGGAACAGGAACAGGTTCAGCACGTTGCTCAGCGAATTCGTAGCCGTGAACGGACCGCCCTGGCCCACCGTCTGGGTGACGGTTTGCGTGCCCACGCCGCCAAACTGTCCGGTGGTGGTGCTCCCCACGGTGTTCGCCGCGCCGGTGGAAATAAAGTTCACGCCCATTGTCGCCAGCGCGGATCGGTCCACTTCGGCGAACTTCACTTGCAGCAGAACTTCCTGAGCGCCCACCGGTCCGAACGTGAGCACGTTGATCACTTTCGGAGAATAGGCGGAAGCCAGTTCCCCAGCTCGCTTGGCGACATCTTCCGTGGAAACATGTCCGGATAAAACGATGGCAGCTCGGGAAGGGGTAACGGTGATCTGCTCTTCGGGAAAAACCCGGTGCTCCTCTTCCGCGCAGGCGGTGACGTCAACGTCTACGCGCAGGTCGAAGCTGCGCGAGCGCTCCAGGTCGTCCCACATGATCAAGGAGACTTCGCCCGGCGTGTGGCCATGAACCAGAATTTGTGTAGGCGTAACAACCTGCGCAGACGCAACCGCGGGATCGGTCACAGAGATGCGCTTCAATCGTTCCGTGGTGTTGATGAGCAGCGACTTTCCAACCATGACCCGCAGCGGGGCCGAGGCTTGCGGCTGATCGGATTGGGGCGGAAGATTGGTGGTCTGCGTGGTTGGCGAAGCCTGGTTCTGAGCGGGATCGAGGGCGGGTGCTGCCGGCTGCTGTTGCTGGAGTTCAGCACGCGAGTTGCAGGGCAGCAGGGCCAGCGCGGCCCCAGCCATAAGAAGCGCCGTACGAACTTTCATCTTCGGATTCTTCTCCCGGTGAGGAAAGGCTGAGTCGATTCTTCTTGTCCGTCGGACGTCGAGCTGTGCGCCATTCATTTCGTGTCGGGCCCCTTCGGGTCGGAACCCTGTGCGGGAAATTTGACATCCGTTTTCTTTTCGCCTTCGATAACCTCGACGCTCAGCACCGAGGAGGCGGGAGCGACAGACACGGCCGGCTTCTTGACCACAGCCGCATGAGGAAGCCTGACCGGAGTAATCGCCGGCGCAAATCCCTTATACAGACCTCTCGCGCTGGAAGAAGCAACATCGTCCTGTTTGGTATCGAGCGGGCTGCGCAACGCTAACTGGATGTGCCCCTGAGAGCTGGCCAGAGTCAACCGCTGGGCGTCGTCGGGCGAAACCAGCAGGGTAATTACCGCAGTATTCTGCGCCTCGCCGTTGGCGCTGTGCTCCAGCGTATGGCCGGTCGCGATGACCCGCACATTCTGCAGCACGGTGGTGGTTTCCTGATCGTTACCGCCTTCCGGCGTTCCCGTGAGCAGTACGTCGACGCGGGTACCGGGCGTGACGAATCCAGCCACCGAGACCACTTCGTTAACGCGCACCGAAACCGCCCGCATTCCGTTCGGAATCAGCGAAGGCAACCCCGCCCCGGCGTCTTCGCCAGCCAGCTTTGAGGGCAGAATGAACTCGCCCTTGGCGATGGGGACGACCACGCCGCGCCCCAGAACCTTCGACCGCCGGTCGTAAGTGTTGGCCGGCAGAGAGGAAGGCGGCAGGTTCGCGATGCGGACGTCGTGCTCTTCGATCCGGGCGCCGACCTGGATATCATCCGCGGCCACCACCACAGGCACGCCCGATTCCCCCGGCCCGCTTCTCGATTGCAAGTTCCTGTAGGCAACGAGGCCCGCAATGCTGCCCAGAGCCAGAGCCAGGACTCCAATCATCAACAATCGTGTGCGGTTCATGGTGTTCCCTCAGAAAACTGCAAAGGCGATGCTATCTGAAGTCGGCGTTTGCGTCTTTACCCTGTAGTTTCTGTCTACTGAATGCTGCTGGCGACCGACGAGAACACATTGTTGGCGTTGGAGCCAATCAGCCGGACGGTCCCCACCACGATCACCAGAATAACCGCCAGCATCACCGCATATTCGGCGATGTCCTGACCTTGCTCGTCCCAGAAAAGCCTGCGTGCAAACTGCATAAATTCTATCCTCCTTAAGCGGACACGACCCTAAGCGGACAAAATGTGAAACACTACGATCTTGAATCGACTTCGTTCTTCACTCGGTTACGACTGCCGTGAGCTGATCCGAAACCACCGGCATTAAGAACATCCAGGCTTGAAAACGCCCGCCATACGCGGTGCCGTCCAAAAGCCTTTGCTTGTTCAAGTTGGGAGGAGTTTCACGTATCAACTGCCTCCATCATACCCCGCAAAATACAAGGAAAGAGTAATTTCTTGCATACCCCTTGGGTACCAAGGAAACTCCTCCCTGGCGCCGTCGTGGGCTGGAAAAACTTTCGTAACTGATTGTATTGAAAATAGTTATCGACTTTACGGTGATGGCGGCGCGGATCGCTCCAGCACCACAGCCTGAGAATCAGAGTAACGCACCTTCCAGCCCGGCGCATTTCCCAGAGCTACTGCCAGTGCGCTATCCGGGTTCACCAGGACGGTCCTGATTCGCCACGTTTGCAGGATTTCTTGGCAATCACCCTTCAAATCGTAGGTTTCCGCGAATTGCCGCATCAGAGACTGGCCATACAGGTCGGCGCGGCCGTCAATAAAAACCGGGGTTCCGGGGTTGAGCTTCCAGATCAGATACCCGCCCCAGTCGTAGAGATTGAAGAGTGGGCCTGCCGCAGGATGCGCCTGCAGGTAGGCGACGGCGCCCGCGGGAAAGCGCCGGGCCTCGACCTGGGGCTGGCGGTGAACGACGCTCCTGATTTGAAGTCCGACAAATCCGGCCAAAGCGATGAGAATGAGCGCGTTGAACAAACTGGCGTAGGCCAGGGGAACACGCGAGACGATTGAACCTTGTGGCCAATTACGAGCTCGCCCAGAGCGAGCCCACACCACCGGACGGGACAGGATGGGCACCGCCACGAACACGAAGAAAGGAATCATTCGAATCGACGAAAGCGCAGCGAACGTGCTCACCATCAACAGGAGACTGTCGCGCGGTTTCACGCGCAATCGCGACCAAGCCAGCATTGCCATAGTCGCTAGCAGAAGAAACAGGAAAGGGATGTAGTCCGCATGGTGAAAATTGGGTGAGGCCCACTCCGCAATGTACTTCAGCATTGCGTCCGAGCGCAGAGTGTCCACCGGGTAGAAGTACATCTTCGCGCCATTCGGATTCAGCGGAACCAGCAGAAGGTCTAACAGGAGCGTGATGGCCAGCGCGCGCAGGCGCGCGGAGTTCGAGGGCCTGGAGCGTATGAACCACTCCAGAAATTCTCCCGCGAAAAAAAGTAGAATCAGGGCCAGCCCCAGGGCAAACCCAGCGTGCAGGTTGACCCAGAGCACGGTGAGCGGGAGTGTCCACCACAGCAGGCGGGGGCTCCGCTCCGACCTTTCAAGAATTAGAAACCACAAACTGGTCAGCAGCAGGGAAACGACTTGCGGGCGCACTCCCCACACCGGCGCCGTGGCCCACGCGCCCAGAAGCACGACCACGCCCGAGGAATAGGGATCCGGAGCAGAGCGCAGGTAAACCAGGAAAAACGCGGCGCTGACGAGCAACGCAAACCCAACAATTAATCCGCCCCAACCGCTAACGTGATAAATGCCGTAAATAAAAAGTTCGCAGAGCCACTCGTGCGCTACCCAGGGATATCCGGCGCGGGTGAAGGAAAAGGAGTCTACGTGGGGAACGGTTCCGGTCTGCGCGATCAACTGGCCGGTCTTAAGATGCCACCACACATCGGGATCGCTGACGCTGCGCGCCGATAAGACAAAAATCCCCAGGAAAATAACAACGAGGAAAGTGTGGTTCGTGGTAAGCCATCCCCGTGTGGGAGCTTGGTTCATTTCGGCCACCATCATACATAGCGCGGAACCAGCGCACAGGATACAATCGCGTCGCACCGTGCCCCCTGAGCAAACACAGTCTTCTTCTTCATCCCTGCCCGGAAGAACGCCGCCAGCGCGAAAAACGGAAGTACGCCGGCGCCTGATCCGGATTTTTGTAGTCGGAATGCTGTGCCTGCATGCGCTGTTCTTCGTGAACTTGCGGGAGCGCATTCTCCGTGGCTATCCGGATTTCACGGTCTTCTACACCGCCGGCACCATTCTCCGCGAGGGCATGCGGCATCAGCTCTACGACCCGCATATTCAGTATCAAGTGCAGCAGGTATTCACCGGCGGGCTGATTGAATCGAGGCGCGGGCCGCTGCCTTATATCCACCCGCCGCTCGAAGCCGTGGTTTTTCTGCCCTTGACTCTGTTGCCCTATCGGCAGGCGTTTGTGGCGTGGGACCTGCTGAACATAATCGGGCTGTTCGGGGTGGCGGTGACACTGCGCCGGCACTTGCATGTGCTGCGCGCGATTCCGCCCTGGGAATTTGTTCTGGGTTTTCTGGCGTTCTTCCCGGTTTTTCTTTGCCTGTTGCAGGGGCAGGATTCGATTTTGCTGTTGCTGCTTTGCGCGCTTGGTTTCAGCGCGCTCAAGCGGGAATCCGATTTTCTTGCCGGTGGATGGTTTGGCCTGGCCCTTTTCAAGTTTCAGTTCATCATTCCGATGATTTTGCTGATCGCGTTCTGGAAGCGCAAGCGCGCCGCGCTAGGATTTGCCGTGGTCGCTTGCGTCTGGGCGATGCTCTCTGTGGGGCTCGTGGGCTGGCAAGGGATGCTGGCCTATCCCAGATATGTTCTACAGATCGCAAGGGCTCCGGCGCTCGGAGGCGTGCCGCCGGAACTGATGCCGAACCTGCGCGGACTGATCGAGGGATGGTCTTTCAATTCCGTGTCAGGTAGTCCTGTGTCTGCAGTGTTGGCAGGCCTTGTTCTTCTGTTGTCCGCGCTGCTCCTGGGCTTCGCGGCGATCCAGGGCAGGCTTGCATCGCGAGATCATCTTGAGGTTGTATTTTCGCTGGCGGTTGTCGTGGCGGTTCTGACCAGTTGGCACACCAACGCGCACGATCTCTGCCTGCTGCTTCTGCCGCTGGTGTTGCTGGCTGACTATGGCTGGACGACGCTGGCGAGTTTCCCCGGCAGGAAAGCGGCGTTGCTGATTCCGAGCCTGCCACTTCTGGTCAGCCCGCTTTGGATTGTGTTGTGGCTGGAGAACAGCAACATCAATCTCATGGCGATCCCGCTGTTGTGGTCGGTGTGGCAGATCAGCAAGGAGGCAATGCGCATCGGGAGCGTGCGCGAAGTTGCGCCAGATCGGCTTACGGGAGAACGCTCGGCTGCGGGCTGAGCGCGGGTTCAGTTTCTGGGAGTCCCTCTACGCGTGGCCGCAACAGCACGACTACCAGCATCGGGAGATAAAGAAAAATCACCACACAGCGGCCGACCTGAGTCGAAGTGTAGTGATAATGGTACCAGCGCCAGATGCCGGTTCCCCAGCTGAGAAAGGCAGTCCACACAATTTCGCGGCGCGATTTTGGAATCAACCAGAGAATGAACGAGTCGAAAAACCAGCGCTGCGGCATGAGCGCGGTCAGCACGAGCAGCAGCGCGTCGCGGTCGCGGTAACGAAACAACGCCAGCAGCAACAGCGGCCCCGGAAGAATCAGCATCGGGATGAAGAACTCGTAATTGCCCGCTTCCCGCAACCAGAGCACTGGCCAGTTCGGCATCACCACCAGGCTGGCGGCGGCCAGTACAACGCACGCCACCAGACCGCGGCGGCTGAGGTGCGTGAGAAAAATGGGCAGGCCAATCTGCGGCTTGGCCATAGTCGCCGGCAGAAGCAGCGGGAAAAATGCGCTGGCCGCGATGATGGGCGACCACTGCACGGTGAGAATTCCCGCCCAGAAGGGGTAGGCCAGAAAAATCCACAGGCGGCCGTAGCCCTGGCGAGTCAGCCCAAAAGCTAGGAGTGCCGAACTGATTCCCCAGAAGAGTCCGGCGGCGACTTCGGGCGTAAAACGCAGGAACGGCAAGGCAAAGAAACCCGCGGTGAGTGGGTACTGCTCCAGTGGAGTGTTGTACGGATTTTGGCGCGCGAGAACATATCGTGCGAGTCGTAGCGCCCAGCGGAAATCAGCAGCGTCCTGATGGAAATGCACCATGAGAAACCAGCAGAAGACTCCGCTGGCCAGCCCGATCGCCGCCGAGACTGCGATGCGCCATCGCATGGAAGAGTTTGTCACCGATCGTTTTTGTCCGGTCGTTTATTTCGATCAGTTGTAACATAGGGTGCGATTTTTTCTTTCGTTGCCTTATCGATTCGAGCCGCCCCTCGAGATCGCGTCTGCGCTGATTTTGCAGAAACATTCATTTTGCGAAAACGTTGGCAAATCGCTTTGTGGCTGGTCCTGGCGCTGCTGGCAGCCACGAGCATGTGGTTTTATGTGGACCGGATTCTCGTGACTCGTCAGGTGGCCGACGCGGCCGCGCACGACCGCCCGCGCGGCAATCTCTCAGACCTGTACCCACGCTGGCTGGGCGCGCGCGAATTGCTGCTGCGTCATCGCAATCCCTACAGTAACGAAGTAGCACTCGAAATTCAGAAGGGATACTACGGCCGTGCGCTGGACCTGTCGCGACCCGGTGATCCCAAGGACCGGCAGGGGTTCGCGTATCCGGTCTATGTTGTTTTTTTGCTGGCGCCGCTTATCGGGTTCTCGTTTCACAGTGTGCAGCTTTTTTTCTACTGGCTGCTGATCGCTCTCACCGCGGCGACTGTGCCGCTCTGGTTGCGCGCGCTGGGCTGGCGGCCGCCGCCGGTTGTGATTGCGATTGCGATCGCCCTTACGTTGGGCAGCGTTCCCGCGGTGCAGGGAATCAAGCTGCAGCAGTTGAGTCTGCTGGTGGCCGCGCTGCTGGCCGGCTCGGCGGCCTGCGCGACCAGCGGATTTCTTTTTTGCAGTGGCGCGATTCTCGCTCTCGCGACGATCAAGCCGCAACTGGCATGGCCGATGGTGCTCTGGTTGTTGGGTTGGGCGGTGAGCGACTGGAAGGCGCGGCGGCGACTGGTGTTTGGCTTTGTCACGATCATGGGCGCTCTTCTGATCGCCGCGGAATGGGTGCTGCCGGGCTGGATCAAGATGTTTCTGGAAGCGATCCGCCAGTACCATCAATACACACAGAATGAATCGGTCCTCGATCAGCTCATAAACTGGGCGCTGGGCAGTTATGGAGGACAGGTTCTGGCTGTCGTAGCTTGCCTCGCGAGCGCGCTGCTGTTGTGGAAGCTGCGCCGCGCAGCCCCGGGATCAGCCGGGTTCGCGGGCGCGCTTGCCGTTGTCCTGGCTCTCACCGTACTCGTGGTTCCCATGTACGCGCCCTACAATCAGGTTCTGCTGCTGCCCGCGATTCTTTTTCTGGTGCGAGAGCAATTTCCAGGGCGGGATCAAACCGCGCTGTCAGCGGAATCGCGCGCCGGAGGCCCACTCATTTGGGCGGCTGGATTGGCGCTGGCCTGGCAGTGGATCGCGAGTCTGGGCCTGAGCGCGCTGTGGTTCGTATCGCGCGGCGCGGCGCTCGGCGGCTGGAAAGCCCCTTTGTACGAAACGTTCCCGCTGCCGGTTCTGATCTTTGCAACGGTGATGCTGGCGGCGCGGCATCCGCGAAGTGCCTTGCGACCGCATGAGCCGACAAGGTAGTCTGTTCAGGCGAGGCAAGCGCAGCCCTTCCCCACGAACGCGAAAAGCCGGATGCGCCCGGCGATCTGACATTTCATGACCCTGAGTGCCATCAGTCACCACGGTTCTGGTTCCGGTGTGTTTCCCGCGCTGGTGTTTGTCCAGGGCAACGATCAAAAAAATATCGTGCTCAACCGCACGCCGTTCAGCGTGGGGCGCAAGGTCGATAAGGACCTCGTCATCGCCGACCCTCGCGTCTCCCGCGACCACGCGCAGATTGTGCTGGAAGGCGACGACTTCTACCTGATCGACCAGGGAAGCAAGCACGGCACGTTCGTCAACGGAGAGCGGATTCAGCGCCAGAAGCTGGAGCGCAACGACCGCCTGGAATTCGGGGCGCGCGACTCCGCATACATTCTTTTCAATCCTGCCCACGCCACTTCCAACACCGCGCGCGAATTCCTGAGCCAGCTTTCCGGCGTACAGATTTCTGCGGAAGCCACCGATCTCGAAAAACTCCGCTTGTTCCTTGAGGCGGCGCGCAAGCTGAACACCGCCGGGGTGCTCGACGAGATTCTGATGACCATGCTTGACGTCACCTTGCGGCTGACGCGCGCCGAGCGTGGCTACGTTTTTCTGAAAGATGACGAAGGCAAGTTACGTCTCGCCGCAGGACGCAACCTGAAGGGCGATCCGCTGCTGGACGACACCACCATTTCGCATTCGATTCTGGAAGAGTCGATGCGGTCGAACTCGGAATTTCTGCTCACGGACACCAGCCAGTCCATCGACCTTGCGGGGCGGCAAAGTATTGTCGCTTACGATCTGCGCACCGTGGTTTGTATTCCGTTGCGGAAGATGCAGGTGCAGTCGACGCGAGATGCGCAAACTCCGGTGCCCGCGCAGACCGCGGTGGAAGTGCTGGGAGTTCTCTACGTGGATTCGCGCTTTGCTTCGCGCGACATCACAGGCATCGGCCAGGATATTCTGCACGTGATCGCGACAGAAGCGGCATCGCTGATCGAGAACGCCCGGCTCGTTCAGGCCGAAGAAGAATCGCGCCGCTACCAGCAGGAGCTGAGCATTGCGGCTTCCATCCAACAGCGGCTGATGCAGGTGAAGATTCCTGAGGTGCCCTTCGCCAAGCTGCGCGGAAAGAATCTGTCTTGCAAAGAAATCGGCGGCGATTTTTTTGACGCGGTGAATACTAAAGAAGGTCTGGCCGTAGTTTTGGCGGACGTAAGCGGCAAGGGAGTTTCGGCCGCGCTCTTGGCTTCTACTTTGCAGGGCATGATTTATTCACACCTTATTTCCGGCGGCGCGCTGCTCGAGATCGTGAGCGCCGTGAACCGCTTCTTCACGGAAAAACTGGTGGGCGAAAAATATGCCACCGTGCTGCTGGCGCGCCTGCGCCGCGATGGCGATCTGGAATATGTGAACTGCGGACATGTGCCGCCACTGCTGGTGTGCGGCGGGGAAGTCATGCGTCCGCCGCACGGAAACGTCCCGGTGGGCCTGCTGGCCGACGCCACGTTTGAGAGCGCCCGTTGCCAGCTGAATTCCGGCGACCGCTTCATTCTGGTGACCGACGGAGTCACCGAGGCGGAAAACGCGATGGGTGATTTCTTTGAAGATTCCCGTCTCGAAGCGGCCGCAGCCAAGACTCCAACGTTAGAAGGAATCTTTTCTGCGGTCTCGACCTTCTGCGCGGGCAATCCGCTCAGCGACGATTGCACCGTAGTGGAGTTGCTCTACTCCAGCCCGCCGGAAGCGTGAGCCCGAGATTCTAAAGTTAGACGTTCCTCACTGCACTGTCACCGCATAGTCCGTGCCTTCCCACCGGTTTTCCTTCGCCCAGAAGAACGTGAACAGCGCCTGGCCGCCAGTTGGAAGCGAGGCGGTCGGCAGATCGAGCGTGTGGATGCCCAGCCCGGAATCACGGGTCTGAGTGTCCTGCCATGTCTTCCATCCGTCGATGCTCCAGTGCACGGTTGCGGGCGAAATCAGGACGACGCGCAGGACCTTGCCGCGCGGAATAATGCGGGTTTTGTTATTGAACCTCCAGCCGAAGATGGTCCGCGGACGCTTCTCCACTAAATAGCGCTGTACGGTTTGCGGCGGCTGGTCGAAGATTTTGCCATCGCGAATCGAGCGCAGCAGTTTTATGTATTCGGAATGGGCCCACACCAGTGGGCACGCGGAGCCGGATGGTTTGCCGCGAAAAAGTTCGAGCGCGGGAATATCTGCCGCGTCCCAAACTTGTTCGGGCAGCGCCCGGCTCTGGCCGACGGTGGAACCTTCCATGACCGTGAGCAGAGCCTTTGCCTCATCGGGATGGCCGGCGGCGAGCGCATAATGAGCGCGCTCACCGGCGAGAAGCGGCCAGGGGCGGCCGATTCCGGTTCCATCAAACGCCGAGCCGTCTTTGTGTTCGCCGTAGCCGTCACCGTTGTAGCGGTACCAGCAAGGTCCTTGTGGCAACTCCACGGCCAGCAGCGCGTCGATCACTCGCAACGTGTTCAGGATGCGGGGATCGTCGGGAGTGCGCAGGCCGAAGCGGACCAGCGCAAGGGCATCTGGACTGACGATGTGCGACGCGATCTCGTGGTCTTGTCCCGGAGGCCGATTCTTGATGGGCACGAAGCCTTGCGTCGGCGAGGCCGCGCCGCCGCTATCGGGGGGCGAGATGCGGACGTAGTAGCCCTCCACCCCAAGCTGTTGCGCCAGATCGCCGCCGGTGGCGTAGATCCAGCGATCAATATTGTCGTTCCATGCGTCGGCCGTGTCGCGCATGATCGAGGCGGCATCGCCGTGGCCCGTGAGATCGGCAATGTCAGCAGCGGCCAGCAGCGCCGAGATTTCCGCAGCGAGCGTGAACGGAGAATAGCCAGCATCTTCTTCCCAGCGATCCTGCTGCGTGACCGGCCCATTGCGCAGGATGAAGCCGGCAGCACGGCGCGCCATGGGCCACCAGCGTTGCAGATCGCCCAGATCTTTTGGGGCCTGGCGGCGCAGCAGATCAAGCAGCAGAATGGGGAATGCGGTTTCGTCCATCTGGACGCCGCCCCAGTAGGGACGCCCATCGAGCCAAAGGTTCTGCGCCCAGTTGCCCGCCGCCTCCTGTGTAACCTCCAGATAGCGAAGCACTCGAACGGAATCAACCACGGCGCCGGCGGCCAGCAGAGCGCCTGCGGTTTCCACCAGGTCGCGCGGCCAGATCAGATGATATCCGCCCAGGTCTTCGTCGCCTTTGTCGAATCCCCAGGGAATGGAGAGGCTGGCGATGATGCCGCCGAGAAAATCTTTGGACTCATGCGCGCGCAAAACGGCGGTCGACGAACGATAAAGATCGTGCTCACGCGTGGGATCGTCGAGTTTGAGCAGAGTATTCTGCCAGTTCTTCCAATGGATCACGTAATACTGGCGCAGAGCGGTATAGTCTTCGAGCAGGCTGGAACGCGCATGCTGGCCCGCCTCGCTCCATATCTCGCCGAAACCGAGCGCCAGAATAAATTCTCCGTTACTCGCCGCCAGGTCGATTTCCGCGGTGCAGGCGATGTTTCCGTTCTCGGCTCGCGTGTATTCCCATTCCATCTGGAAATGCCGCGACAAATCTTGCCAGCCGTCGGACGTGCCCACGAAACCCACCGACATTTTTTTCCACGGCGCCGAGCAGGCCATCGCCAGCGCGGTGTCGTCGTGCTGGGCGAAGAACATGGGCACGCCTTTGTAGTCTCCGACCCAGCCCGTGTTCCCATACCCGGCGTTGGCCAGATGCGGCGAGAGCAGCGCGTAGAGGTGATAATCGGAAAGCTGCCCCTGCAGCGGTTCGAAGCGCACTTTTTGCAGCACCACGTTGCGGTAAGGATCGGTGAGAACTTCTTTATGAATCCTGTAGCGTCCGCCGTTGCAGGTATTGGTTAGCTCGAAGGCAGGAACGCCGGGCTCAAAAGGACGGTTTTCAAACCTGCAGTGGCGCTTCTCCTCGGAAAAAAACTCGTTGCCGTCGGTGACGATGAATCCCATATCCCGGGTGCAGGCCTGGTCGACGCGGGGGAAATAGATCTCGTTGAGAATGCCGTGACTGAGCGTGAACCAGACTCGGCTTTGTCGGCTGAGGGCGGTGCCGACTCCCGCTTTTGCGCTCGAACGTCCAACGGGGAGAAATCCCGGGCCAGCCGGGAGCATACTGTGTGGGCGAGTTACTCATGAAAGTTTCGTCCTTCGTTCGAAAGGTCAGTCCTCATCGTCGCGAAGAAGCCTTCCGGGATTGCGAAAATCAAAATGTGCTCGAACCAGAATTTACAAGAATTTGACCGCCAGGACCTGCGCATTTCCCGCGCGGGGCATCAAAATTAGGAATTCCGAAGAATGTACTGGTTGCAAAGCCGGGTAGATCAACGACAATGGAGAGACACGAACGCGGGCGCATCTTGGGCGCATCCATGTTTTGGTTTGGACGCATCTTGGACATGAATCGATTCTCCAATGCACGAGCCGTAACCATGGTAGCAGTCCTGTGCATTGGTTTGTCGGGGCCGTCGGCTGTCGCGGGCCCGGCGGAGAGCGTGGCCGCAGATTCCGCGCTCGATCATGGGTATTCCGATCTCTACAACCTGGATTTTACCGGCGCTCAAGCAAATTTTGCCGCGTGGGAAGCCGCCCACCCCGATGATCCGATGGGCCCGGTCAGCGAAGCTGCTGGGCTCCTGTTTTCCGAGTTCAATCGCTTGGGCATTCTGGAAAGCCAGTTCTATTCGACTGACGAAACGTTCCTGGCGCGGCCCAAAATCGCAGCTGATCCAGTTGTGCGCGTGCATTTTCAGGTGGCCATTACGCGGGCGGAGACTCTGGCGCAGTCGCGTTTCAGCAAAGACCCGAAAGATCGCGACGGGTTATTTGCCATGACCATGTGCTCCGGGCTGCAAGCAGACTATGCCGCTCTAATCGACCATCGCACGCTGGATTCGCTGCATTACACCAAGGAATCCTCGACCTGGGCGGCACAACTGCTCGAAGTTTGCCCTAACTGCTACGACGTGTTCCTGGCCACCGGTTTCAGCAAATACATTGTGGGCAGCCTGTACGCGCCATTTCGCTGGTTGTTGCGGCTGGGTGGGCTTCCCGGCGACCGGCAGGGCGGCATCGCCGATTTGCAACTGACGGCCGAGCACGGCCGCTACCTTGCGCCTTTCGCCCGCATCCTGCTCGCGATTGCCTATGTGCGCGACCACGACAAGCCGCAGGCGATCCAGCTCCTGATTGGCTTGCGCGCGCAGTTTCCCGCGAATCCACTATTCGGACGGGAGCTTGCCCGGCTGCAGCCGGGGCCGTAGCCCGGACTTTCTTGTTTATCCATTCACCACAAATTCACTGCGCTGTAACCGTCCTGTAACATTGCGCCGCTAGAAGTGAAATATCAACATTTTTCAGGGGGGGTGTGATGATGCGGAAAGTCATTCTGTTTTGGTTGTGTGTCCTTTTGCCCGTGGCGGCATTTGGGCAGACCAAGCTCAACGGTGCGGGCGCCACTTTTCCTTATCCCATGTATTCCAAGTGGTTTAGCGAGTACCACAAGCTGCACCCCGACATTGAGATCAATTACCAGTCGATCGGCAGCGGCGGCGGAATCCGGCAGGTGATGGCCGGCACCGTAGATTTCGGCGCCAGCGACATGCCTATGAAAGACGAGCAACTGAAGCAAGCCAAGGTCAAGATCCTGAACATTCCCACCGTGCTGGGGGCAGATGTCCCGGCGTATAACCTTCCAGGAGTCAGCGCGGAGTTGAAATTCACTCCAGCCGTGCTGGCTGGGATCTTCCTCGGCAGGATCTCGAAGTGGAACGACAAGGCGATCGCGGCTGCCAATCCAGGCGTGAACCTTCCCGACAGGGACGTGATCGTGATCCACCGCTCCGAGGGAAGCGGAACGACTTTCGTCTTCACCGATTACCTCTCGAAGGTCAGCCCGGAGTGGAAGAGCGAAGTCGGTTCCGATACATCCGTAAAATGGCCGGTCGGGTTGGGCGGCAAGGGCAACGAAGGCGTCGCCGGATACGTCCGCCAGATGCCGGGGGCCATCGGTTACATCGAGCTCATCTACGCGGTGCAGAACAACATTGCCTATGGCATCGTGCAGAATCAGGCCGGCAATTTCGTGAAAGCATCGCTCGAGGGCGTGACTGCGGCCGCGGCATCGGCCCCGAAAATGCCAGCGGATTTTCGAGTTTCCATCACCAATGCTCCCGGCAAGGACGCCTATCCGATCTCGAGCTTTACGTGGCTGCTCATTCCAGCGCAGTCCAAAGATCCGGCCAAAGGAAAGATTCTTTCCGATTTCCTGAACTGGATGGTGACAGACGGCCAGACCATGACCTCGGCTCTGTCTTATGCGCCACTTCCAGAAAACGTCGCCGCGAAGGTGAAGGAAGCGATCAAACAAGTGCACTGATGTGTCGGGCGGGTGGTTGCCAGCTGAAAATGGAGCGGCGTCAGGTTAGAATCAGCCGGACGCCGCTTTGGTTTTTCAGGATGCTTTATACTAGGAAACCTGCGGCCAGCGAGTGGCAACCCGGCCCGCAGGAAAACCTTAGGCAGAAAACCACGGCAGGCAGACCCAGGGCAGGCAACTCAGGGCAGTGAATCAGAAAGATATGCAGTAACGGCACGTCCGCATGGCTCGCATTTCACTCGAAGATCCCCAGTATTACCTCAACCGCGACACCTCGTGGTTAGCGTTTAACCGTCGTGTGCTCGAAGAGGCCGCAGACGAAAACAATCCGCTGCTGGAGCGCGTAAAGTTTCTCGCCATTTCAGCCAGCAATCTCGACGAGTTCTTCGAAATTCGCGTGGCCGCCATGGTGCAGCAGATTGAAGACGGCTACAACGAAGCCGGTCCCGATGGCACTACGCTCGTACAGAAGCGCGAGCTTCTTGGAAAACTCTGCCACGAGTTTGTCGACGACCAGTATGACTGCTGGAATGCGCGCCTGCGTCCGGCGCTGGCGGCCAGTGGCATTCGAGTGTTGGCGCTGCACGAACTGGATCCCGCTGCGCTGCGGTTCGTCGACGAGTATTGCGAGAAGGAACTCGATCCGCTGCTCACGCCGGTTACGGTCGATCCCGCGCATCCCTTTCCGCGGGTGATCAACAAAGCACTGTGCCTGGGGTTTCTGTTGCGTCGCCGCCGGCGTTCCGCGCTCACCTACACCGGCGTTGTTGCTGTTCCGCGCGCTTTGCCCCGCCTGGTCCGCTTGCCTTCGGAGGGCACCGCAGATTTTATTTTTCTCGCCGACCTGGTCGCCCACCACGCCGTGAATATGTATCACGGCTACGATGTGGTTTCGTCGGCGCCCTTCCGCGTCACCCGCAACAGCAATCTCTACCTGCAGGAGGAAGAAGCCCGCAGCCTGCTCGAATCGGTGCGCGCGGAATTGCACAACCGCCGCAAGGGCGACGCGGTTCGCATGGAGATCGAAGCCGATGCCGATCCTGAAATCATCGAGCGCCTGCGAACCGTGTTCGAACTCGACCCCTGGCAGGTTTTCCCCGTCAACGGGCCGGTAAACTTGTCGCGGCTGTTCAATGTGTATGAGCAGGTGGATCGTCCCGACCTGAAATATCGTCCGTTTTCGCCTCGGGAGTTGCGCCTTACCGCCAAGTCGAAGGACCTGTTCGAGGAACTGCGCCGTCACGACATACTTCTTCATCACCCGTTCGATTCCTACGACGCGGTGGTCTCGTTCATCGAGTCGGCGGCGGAAGACGATCGCGTGCTCTCCGTAAAGCAGACTCTCTACCGCACCAACGAGCATTCTTTGATCGTCCCGTCGCTGATCGACGCCGCCTCGCGCAAGGAAGTGACGGCGGTAGTGGAACTGAAAGCCCGCTTCGACGAAGCCCACAACATCCGCTGGGCCCGCGACATGGAAGATGCCGGTGTGCAGGTGTTTCACGGACTCGTCGGCCTCAAGACGCACTGTAAGCTCTCGTTGCTGGTGCGCCGCGATCCGGATGGGGCGATCCGCAGCTACGCCCACATCGGCACCGGAAATTACAACGCGACCACGGCGCGCATTTACACCGACCTCAGTTTGTTCACGGCGAATCCTGAAGTGACGCGTGCGGTCCACGATGTGTTCAGCTTCCTCACCGCGTATGCGGAAAATCCAGGCTACGATCCGCTGCTGGTCGCTCCACTCGATCTGGCCGAGAAGTCGATTGCGCTGATCGATCGCGAAGCCGAGCACGCCCGCCAGGGCCGCGAGGCTCGCATCATCGCCAAGATGAACGCGCTGCTGGATAAGAGTGTGGTGCAGGCCCTTTACCGCGCCTCGCAGGCGGGAGTGGAGATTGATCTGATCGTGCGCGGCATCTGCTCCCTGCGGCCCGGTGTGCGCGGCGTGAGCGACAACATCCGCGTGCGCAGCATCGTCGGACGGTTCCTCGAACACAGCCGCATCTACTATTTCGCCAACGGCGGCGAAGAAGAAATCTACATGGGCAGCGCCGACTGGATGCCGCGCAATCTCTACGAACGCGTGGAAGTTCTGGTCCCTCTGCGCGACGAACTGTTGCGCGATCGCGTGCGTCATGAAATTCTCGGCGCTTATCTGGCCGACAATCTCAAGGCGCGCGTTTTGCTCCGCGATGCCACCTACATTCGCGCCTGGCAATCGCCGCAGGGGAAGCACAAGACCAAGCCTCCGGTTGGCGCGGCCGCTTTCAGCGCGCAGGATTTCCTGATCAGCCTGGCGGAAGGTAAGCAGGCTGCCACGCTGCCTCCGCCGGCCGCGCCGCGAAAGCACAGAGTAATCGTGGGGAAGGAACGTAGTCCGCAATGATTCTTTACTTTTTGCGTCACGCCAGCGCCGGCGAGCACGTCACCAATCCCAAGAAGGACGAGAAGCGCGCGCTCGACCCAGAAGGCATCGCGCAATGCGGCTACATCGGCCGCGCGCTCGCTGCGCTCGACGTTCAGGTGGATGTGATCGTCTCCAGCCCTCTGAAACGCGCCACGCAGACGGGTTCTCTGGTGGGCAACGAACTGGGCTACGAAGGCAAACTGCAGATCGATGCCGGCCTTCGCCCCGAAGCCGGCTTCGCCGATTTCCGCAAGCTGCTGGAAAAATACGCGAGACAGGAAGCCATCATGGTCGTCGGCCACAATCCGAACCTGAGCCAGTTTCTGGGGGCGATCATCAGCGACTCCGGATGTGAAGCCTCGCTCGAGCTGAAAAAAGGGGCCGTTGCGAAAGTGGAAATGCGGCGCAGTTCCGGCACCCTGAGCTGGTGCGTAACCCCGAAAATTCTCCGTACGCTTTACGACACAGCGGTAGAAAGTTCCCGACCGAAGACTTCCCGGAAATAAGCGCAGTCTTTTTCAATCGCCCAGAGTTCCAAATCCACTCCCATGCGTCGGCGCGGAACCAGCGTCAATCGCACATCGGCGGCGTGCAGTTTCACCCGCACTTTCTGCACCGCGCGGCTGCGTCCCAGATTCAGGGCCCGAGCAAGCCTAAGCAACAAGATGGCCTTCTGCACCCCGGGCCGGTCGGCGGGATCAAGCACCTTCATGGGTCCATCCTCCACCGTGGGGCGCGAGTTTCCCAGGTATCGCGATATGGCCGCGATAATGCGCCGCTGCGGCGGCGTGTAACCGAGAATCTCCGAATTCGAAATAATGTAGTGAGTATGGCGGTGCCGCCCGGCGCGGTTCACATAGTCTCCCACTTCGTAAAGCATGGCCGCGGCGGAGATCCACTCGCGATACTCCGGGGCCAGGCGGTGCACTGAACGCAACGCGGAGAAAAGAAACATAGCCGACTCGCGGACATCGAGCGCATGTTTGCGGTCCACGCCGTAATGCTCCACGGCTTTGCCGATCGACTCCCAGCGCTCGGATTCGATCTGTTTGCCGGGCCGCGTGTTGCGGTCATATTCCGCAGCCATCTGCGCCAGCAGGCCGTCGCGCAACCCGAGCGGCGAGTAACGAAATCCCTTGAGATGGCAATGTTCCACCAGGGCGTGGTAGACCATGGCGCCCGCCACCACGATTTCTGCGCGGCGCGGACCAATGCCTTCAATCTTGCGGCGGTCGGCCACGGGCAGCCGGGCCAGGCGCTTGGCGATGCGGCTCATCTCCGCGCTTGAGACCATCAGCCGGTGGTTTCGGCGGTTGCTGCTCAAGTTGGCCGCGACGGCCGCGAGCGCCGCCGCCGTCCCGGAAGTGGCAATCGCATTCTTCACCCGCGCGGCCACGATCCGCGGTGCAATGCGGTTCACTTCGCGGGTGACGAATCCGCGCAGGCGTTTCAATTCTCCCTTGCGTGGCGGGTCGTGCCGCAGGAATTCGTCGGTAAGCCGAACCGCGCCCAGCGGAAGGCTCACCGTATCGCGTATCTGTCCTTTCGTGGAGACCGTCAGCTCGCAACTGCCGCCGCCGAGATCGATCATCAGCGTGGGCAAACGATCCACGCGCGGACTGGAAACCAGTCCCAGGTGAATCAGCCGCGCTTCTTCCACTCCGGAAATGATCTCGACGCGCCAGCCCGTTGCCGAGCGCACCCACTCGATAAACGCCTGCGAATTTCGCGCATCGCGCAAAGCGCTGGTCGCCACCACGCGCACCGTGTCGGCGACTACCTGCTGCGCCGCCCGGTGAAAACGGCGCAACACTTTCACCGTTTCCGCCATCGATTCGGGCGTGAGAAATCCGGAGCGGAATACTCCTTCGCCGAGACGCGTGACTTCACGGTCTTCGTGGATCGGCCGCAGGCGGCGTCCAGCCAGACGCGCAATCTTCAGCCGAACAGAGTTTGAGCCGATGTCGACCGCGGCAAAGGTGGGCATGGAGGGAAGCACCACAGTGTACAGCCGTCAGCCCCCAGCCGTCAGGAAAAGCAGGTGGTGCTCTCAGTTCGAAATTCTTAGGATCGTTTCCCTTGCAGCCGATTCCAGAAAATGACGGCGATGATAAGCAAGACGAAGAAGAGAGCAATATTGCCACGATGAAGGGCTTGCGTCGCGAGGCAAAGCGCGAGAATTCCGAGGCAAAGAAAAGTGACCGCCAAAACCGAGAATGAGGTTTTCATGCCGCCTCTCGTCTCTTATCTTATAACGTCCGCGGCTTCGGTACAGTTCGAAAACCGGCGTTCACTACCGGAAAATCGGACTACGCCGCCGTAGCTGCGGGCCGGGCAGTCTTGCGCGGCTGGCCAGGCGCTCCGCGGCGCGCCGAGCCTGCAGATTCGGACGCGGGCTTGTGCGTGGTTTGACCGGCGCGCAGGGCGGCGAGCGCCGTCACCGCGCCGCGAAACTTCGCTCCGGTTACGTTGTGGAGCACGGCTACCAGCGAAGACTCGTGCACCCCACCGAGCCGCTTGGCCGCGGTGTGGGTCAACGTGAACCAATCGTGCCAGTCCCCGGCGGCATCCTGCATGCGCTTGAGTTGCGTTATGAATTCCGTTGCCTCGGGAGACGGCGGGGCGAACTCGGCGATGTAGCGCGCCCGCTTGCCGACAATACGGTAATGGTGCAGAAGATCTTCGGTCAGAGTGCCCCGGGCGTCGGGCTGGGGTGGTTGGCCGAGCATCTTTCTGGCGACAGCGAGCGGGTTTTCAACCTTCGCTGCTTTCACGTCCCTGGCGCCGCGCTTCAGCCGCTTTAGAATTTCGTGAACAGCCTGTTTATTCAATGCTTTGCGCAGTTTTTTCTCGTGTTCCGCGCGAAGCTCGATCAGGCCGTTCATCAGCTGGCTCTTGCGCCGCGGTTCTTGTGGAACCTTCAGGCTCCGCAAGGCCGCGAGTTGCACGTCCAGATCGCGCAATTTGCCCGCGCGTTTGCGGATTCGCCCCAGCGCCTTCAGTAGTTTGTGGTGGGCACGCTCTTGTTTCGGGAGCAGTTCTTCCAGCAAAGTTTCGAGCCGCCGGGCAGCGCTGCGGAAGCGGTGCACACTTTCGGCATTCTGCTTGGACGAAACCTTCACCAGGTCGCGCTCAAGCTTCTGAAAAACAGACTGGATAGGGTCTTTCGCCATCAAAATAGACTCAGTCCGGCGTTGGGACAGGAACTATACAACTTTGTGCAGAAAACGCAATCCTCAGGAAGTGCCACACTCTTTGTCGTTGACCGCCTTGCACCCTTGCGCCACAGAATCCCAAGAAAGCACCGTGATTTTAACACCTTTGTAACAACTATCTGCTACGGTGGGGATGCGAATGGCCAATCCCGCATTCCATCGGCCTGATATGCCCGGACTGCAACCCGTTGCAGAGACAAAGGTTAACAGCACTCCTGGCCCCCGGCCGGAACCCCTGCTGCGGGTTTCCGACGGGGAAATGCCTGACCGCATTTTCAAGTACGCGATGGTGGCGTGCGGGATGGCGGTTCTGGGCCTGCTGGCGCTCATCATTTACGAGCTGCTATTGCGCTCCAGCCTTTCCTGGCACGCCTTTGGATTCAAGTTCTTCGGCACCAGCGACTGGGACCCGGTGAACGAGCAGTTTGGCGCGTTCCCGTTCATCTACGGGACGTTGGTTTCGTCTTTGCTGGCGCTGATCATCGCGGTTCCGTTGGCGGTTGGGGTCGCGGTCTTCACCACCGAAATGTGCCCGCGCGCCCTGCGCGGACCACTCTCATTTTTCGTGGAGTTGCTGGCGGCAATTCCCAGCGTGATTTATGGTTTGTGGGCGATCTTCGTGCTCGAACCGATTTTGAGCAACCACGTCGAGCCGTTCCTGGCAAAAACCCTGGGCCTGCCCAAAATCCTGGGCTGGACGGGATTGTTTACTGGACCCCCACTGGGCGCGGGCATGCTGGCCGCGGGGATCATTCTCGCGGTCATGATCGTCCCCATCATTTCGTCGATTGCCCGCGAGGTGCTCGTGGTGGTGCCGCAGCATCAGCGCGAAGCGGTGCTGGCGTTGGGCGCCACGCGCTGGGAGATGATCCGCATCGGGGTGCTGCGCAACGCGCGCGCGGGAATTGTGGGCGGTATCATCCTGGGGTTGGGCCGGGCCCTCGGTGAAACCATGGCCGTCACCATGGTGATCGGAAACAGCCCGAATATTTCGCGGTCGCTGTTTGCGCCGGGATACACCATGGCCAGCGTGCTGGCCAACGAGTTTGCCGAGGCCACGAGCAACATGCACCTGTCTGCGCTGGTGGAAATCGGGCTAGCGCTGTTTCTGGTGACGATTGTGGTAAATACGCTGGCGCGTGTTTTAGTGTGGACAGTGACGCGCGGGCAACCTGCGAGCACCCATGCCTGACGCCGCCAACATTGCCGCCATGCAGCACAAGGTGCCGCCGATCAGCTTGCGGCGCCGGGTGACCGACCATGCCATGACGGGCATCGCGGTTCTGACCGTGATCGTGGTCCTGGTGCCGCTGATCGCAATTTTCGGGTACCTCCTGTATCGCGGCCTGGCTTCGGTGAATTGGGCGTTCCTGACCAAGATGCCACGCCCCCCAGGAGAAGTCGGGGGCGGTGTGGCCAACGGGATCGTAGGTTCGGGTATGATTCTCGGGATCGCCAGTCTGCTGGGCGTACCGCTTGGGATCGGAGCCGGCATTTATCTGGCGGAGTATGGACGCAACCGGCTGGGAGATGCGGTGCGCTTCACCGCCGATGTGCTGAACGGAGTACCCTCGATTGTCATCGGCATCGTGGCTTACGCCCTTGTGGTTTTACATTGGCATTTCTCCGCGCTGGCGGGTGGGGTGGCGCTGGCGATCATGATGGTTCCTACGATCAGCCGGACTACCGAAGAAATGCTGCTGCTGGTGCCCCAGGCGCTGCGCGAAGCGGCGTATGGCTTGGGTATCCCACGCTGGCGGACCACGCTTTCCATCACCCTGCGCAGCGCGACTTCGGGAGTGATTACCGGAGTGATGTTGGCCTTTGCCCGAGTCGCGGGTGAGACCGCTCCGTTGTTGTTTACTACCCTGGGCAACGAATTCTGGAATCTGCGCCTGGACCAGCCCACCGCAGCTTTGCCTCTGGAGATATACAAATACGCGCAGTCCCCCTACGATGACTGGCATCGCCAGGCCTGGGCCGGAGCATTGGTGCTGATTCTTCTCATCGTGAGCGCAATCGCGGCGGTACGCTACGCGGTGCGGCGCGGCAGTTTCGGGATGGCATAACTTATGGGAGTTGGGATCCAAGTCGAGACCTTGAATGCCTGGTACGGCAAGGGACAGGCGCTGTTCGACATCAACCTGGTGGTTGTGGCGAACCACGCCACCGCGTTGATTGGTCCTTCGGGATGCGGCAAGTCGACGTTTATCCGCTGCCTGAACCGCATGCACGAAACCATTCCCGATGCGCGCGTGACGGGCCGTGTGCGAATTGGAGAGATCGACGCGTATAACGGCACATCGGCGACGCAGCTTCGACGCCGGGTCGGCATGGTGTTCCAGAAAGCGAATCCTTTCCCGACCATGTCGATCTACGACAACGTGGCTTCGGGTTTGAAGCTCAACGGATTTCACGACCGGCGAAAGCTGGATGAAATTGTGGAACGCTCCCTGGATGCAGCCGCTCTGTGGAGTGAAGTGAAGGATCAGATTCACAAGAAGTCGGGAGCCAGCCTTTCCGGCGGCCAGCAGCAGCGGCTGTGCATTGCGCGGGCGCTGGCGGTTGAGCCGGAGGTCCTGCTCATGGACGAGCCCTGCTCGGCGCTCGATCCGATCTCCACGGGAAAAATTGAAGAGTTGATCTTTCAACTCAAAGAGCGGTATACCATCGTGATTGTGACGCATAACATGCAGCAGGCGGCGCGGGTGGCTGAGTTTACGGGATTCTTCCTGCTGGGCAAGTTGATCGAGTTCGACAAAACGGAAAAGATTTTTACCAAACCGTCGGACAAGAAGACGGAAGATTACATCACTGGGCGCTTCGGGTAAGCCCGGCTGGTTCGGATAAGGTCGAGTCGGATAAGGCCGATTCAGACAGGAAAGGTTCGGATAATGCGCACGCGTTTTCAACACGGTCTCGACGAACTGCGGGAGAAGCTTCTTCGCATGGGCGGACTGGCGGAGCAGGCGGTGGACCGCGCCCGCCAGGCATACGTGGAGCGCGACCTCACACGCTGCCAGATGGTGCTGGAAGGCGAAGGCCTGATCAACACCGTGGAGCGTGAAATCGACGAAGCGGCTTTCGATTTGCTGGCCATGCAGCAGCCCATGGCTGTGGACCTTCGGTTCATCCTCGCAGTGACGAAGATCAATTCTGATCTGGAGCGCGTAGGCGACCAGGCTGTGAACATTGCCGAGCGCGTGATGGACATGACGGAGCTGCCGGCGGTGGAATTGCCGGTGGACATCGCACGCATGGGGTCGGCAGTGAGCGCGATGGTGCGCCGTTCCCTGGAATCGTTTATCGAAGCGAAAGTCGAACTGGCGCAAGCCGTGCTGGAAATGGATAGCGTGATTGACCGCATGCGCGACGACGCCTTCATCCAGCTGGTGAAAACCATGAACGAGCGGCCCGAGGTTGTGCGCCAGGCTCTGGACGCCCTGCTGGTGGCCCGCAACCTGGAGCGCGTTGCGGACCATGCCACCAACATCGCCGAAGACGTGATCTTCTGGGTGCAGGGCGCCGACGTGCGCCACAACGTGGGCGTGGAACCTTCGGAGTCGTCCGACCCCACCCGCCGGACCCCGCGGGTGTCGGGACTCTAGGCTTGTGACTTGCTCATGTGGGCGCCCTCGGCTGTCCGGTGGAGCGAAGCTCGCCTGGTTTTTTCATCGCCATTGTCCGCGAATTTTACGACACATCACACTCCCGCCTTTGACCGCCCGGTGCAATTTGCATTAGGCTCATCTCGATTTCATTCTGCAGTGGTTCCTGCTCGGAGGCATCGTGATTTTCTGCGCTCGCCGTGAGTTTCTTTATCTCGCCTTGGCTTTTCCGGCAGCGATTGGAATCGCCTCCGCGCAATCTGCGCCGCCCGCAGATCGTCCGGCTGTGAATCTGCCGACCAGCAAGCTGTTGACGGTTCCGTCCCCCGGAAAGATCGGCAGCACCAACAGTTTCCCCGCCACGATTGCGCTCAGCCCCGATGGCCGCTACGCCGCGCTGCTCAACGATGGGTACGGAACGCAGGAAAGCTTGGCCCACCAGTCGATCGCTGTCCTTGATCTCACGAATAGTCATCTC
This sequence comes from uncultured Acidobacteriaceae bacterium, assembly GCA_963719575.1. Lineage (GTDB taxonomy): Bacteria > Acidobacteriota > Terriglobia > Terriglobales > Acidobacteriaceae > Sulfotelmatobacter. Next base: position 282,888 of record CAVRCN010000004.1, on the reverse strand, counting down.
GTCGATTATCCCGACGCGCGGTTGAGTGATGAGTCCTATCAGAGTTATTTTCTGGGGCTGGTTTTTAGTTCGGATGGCAAGCACCTGTATGCCTCGGTGGGGTCCGTCACTGACCCGACTGGCGAAAAGGCGGGCAACACGGGCAACGGCATTGCGGTCTACACGTTTTCACAAGGCAAGGTCGCGCCCGAACGCTTTATCCCGATTGCGCCACAGCCACTGGCTGCGGGGAAGAAAGTCGCAATCGGCCTGCAGAAGACGCTCGCTGGCACAGCGATTCCGTATCCTGCGGGGCTGGCGATGGTTTCGGTTCGAGGACAGGACAAGCTGCTGGTCGCGAACAATCTCTCCGATAACGTCGTCCTGCTCGACCCGGCCAGCGGAAAGGTGCTCCAAACGTTCGACCTGAGCACGAATGCACTGGTGCCGTCGTCATTTCCGTATACGTGCGTGGCCACGCGCGATGGACGGCGCGCGTGGTGCAGTCTGTGGAACGCGTCGAAAGTGGCCGAACTCGACCTTGTTGAAGGGAAAGTCGTCCGATGGATCAAGGTGGAGGAGCCGAAGGATCCGCTCGCACCTGGATCCCATCCGACGGCGTTGCTGCTGAGTCCGACTGAGAAGATGTTGTATGTTGCTCTCTCGAACCTCGATACCGTGGAGGCGGTTCCGACGGTAGAGCCCGGCCCGACCGCAACGCGCAGGATTTACCACCTTTCGACGGGCACGCGCCCGAAAAAATATCCCGGTAGCTACCCGACGGCCCTGGCACAATCCTCGGACGGCAAATATCTTTTCGTCGCGGATTCATCGTTGGACGCGGTTGCCGTCTTTGATACGTCGGAACTGGACCCGTGGGCCACAGTCCCATTCGGCTCGTCAGCTCCGCTTGAGGGTTTGCGACAAGCAGTTGGTTTCATCCCCACCGACTGGTATCCAAGCGCACTGGCCGTCCACGGCGACGACCTGCTGATCGCGACTGCCAAAGGCGAAGGTGCCGGCCCCAACAAAGGTATGGGGAAAACTTCCTACGAGAAACGGCACCGCGACCATCCTTACATTCCTACTCTGCTGAGGGGATCGATCGCCCGGCTCAACATTCCATCAACGATCCAGAAGCTTCCAGAGTTGACTCGAGTCGTTGAGCACGACAACCTGCTGCATGCCGATCCTGGAACCATTTCGTTTGCGCAAGGCTCGAACCCGATCAAGCATGTAATCTACGTGATCAAGGAAAATCGCACCTACGATCAGATTTTAGGTGACTTGAAAGTCGGCGATGGCGATCCTTCGCTCACCATGTATGGAGAAGAGATCACTCCCAACGAGCACAAGTTGGCACTGCAGTTTGGTGTGCTGGATAATTTTTATGACAGCGGAGAAGTTTCCGGCGACGGACACTTGTGGTCGACGGCGGCGATCACCAGCGATTACAACGAGAAGACGTGGCAGATTGCTTATCGCGGTAAGGAACGGACTTACGATTTTCAGGGGCAAGTGGCCGACGAATATCCGCTGGAACATAATCAGCCGGATGTTGACGATCCGGGCACCGGATTTCTCTGGGATAATCTGGCGCGCAACCACGTCAGTTTCCGCGACTACGGCGAGTTTGTGAATGCCGAGTGGTGCAACGAGAAGAAAAAAGCGGCGACGCCGAAGCAGGGAACTCCTTCGGGGCAGGAAGCGCGCTGCCCGCGGACCGCGGTTCGCAAGGGCGAGTTGCTGGCTCCGAATGTGGGAGATCCGCATGCGGGGCCGAGCCCGTGGCCGTGGGCGGTGCCGTTGTTTAGCGGGGTGAAGCCCACCAAGGCGGCGCTGCGCGATCATTTCGATCCGCTGTTTCCGGATTTCAATACCGACTATCCCGACCAGCTCCGGGCAGATGAATTTTTGAACGAGTTCTCGGCGTTCGTGCGGGCACGGAAGGAAAACGAAGCGCCGGAATTTCAGTTGCCGGCGTTCGTGCTGCTATATCTGCCCGACGATCATACCGGGGGTACGCGGCCTACTTTTCCGCGTCCGGCGGCCTCGGTAGCGGACAACGATCTGGCTGTGGGCCGCGTGGTGGATGCGGTTTCGCACAGCCCTTATTGGGATGACACTGCCATCTTTGTATTGGAAGACGATGCCCAGGACGGCGGCGACCATGTGGATGCGCACCGGTCGATCGCTTTTGTGGTGAGCAAATATTCACCGGGATCGGCCGCGCAGCCTTATCTCGAGCATCGCTTCTACACCACGGTGAACATGATTCACACGCTGGAGACGCTGCTGGGCTTACCTCCGATGAATCAGAACGACGCGTATGCGCCGCTAATGGGGTCGCTATTTTCCGGGGCTGGCGATCAGCCCGCTTTCACGGCGGACGACAGGAATCTAAAGAATGGCTTGATCTACGAAGTCAACAAACGCACGGCGCCGGGGGCGAAGATTTCGTCCAAGATGGATTTCTCCCGGCCCGATGCGGCCGGCGCGACTCGGTTGAACCGCGTGCTGTGGCGTGACCAGAAAGGCGACGCGCCGATGCCCGCGCCCCGGCATACGATTTTTCCAGCGGGCAAAGACGAGGACTGAGGCTGTTGCGCGCGGATTTATGTTCTGGGTCACGCTCGATGAACGTCACCGTCTCTTCACCAACTCCCCATTATCGCAGAAAACCGCTCTTGTTCGGCGCCCTAACCTTCGTGGCCGATCGATGGCGGCCGATCGTGGCAATTTCCCTCGTCCTGCTGTTGCCTTGCTTCTGGCATAAACGAATCGAAGCCGGCGACCTTGCCAGCCATACCTACAACGCCTGGCTGGCGCAATTGATCGCGCAGGGAAACGCGCCTGGGCTCTACCTGGTGCGGCAGTGGAACAACGTTCTCGTAGACGTGGCTCTGGCCAAACTAGGCAGCGCCGTCGGATTCGCCGCGGCAGAAAAGATTGTTGTGTCGGCGTGCGTGTTGATTTTTTTCTGGGGCGCTTTTGCTTTCATCGCGGCGGCTACGCGACGCCCGCCATGGTTTTTGGTGCCTGCCATCGCCATGATCGCCTACGGCTGGACGTTCCAGATGGGCTTCATGAATTACTACGTCTCGCTGGGCTTTGCCTTTTTGCAACGGCGCTCTGTTCTGGCGGGGGCAGGCCGTCGACTGGATCGCTGGACTTCTTTTGGGTGGTCTCACACTACTGGCCCATCCCATGGGCTTCTTGAGCTTGGTGGGGACGGTGGCCTACATTCGATTGGCGGAGAGGACTAGCGGCTCGTACCGGTGGGTGGTGTTTGCATCAGCATTTCTCGGCGTGCTGGGGTTGCATTGGTATATCGTCCGCCATTTTCGGGTCGCTTATTGGGACACCGCGTTCTTCTATCTGCTGAATGGCGCCGACCAATTGGTGCTCTACGGAAATCGCTATTTGGTCGTGGCTTGGATCGCACTCATCTTCGGCAGCGGCTGCTTCATTCATGGCCGGGTGCAACAACGAAAAAGCGGCGAACCGGTGTGGTCGTTTCGCACTGCGCTGGAGTTGTGGGCGATCCTGCTGTTCGTGGCTGCGATGATTCCGGAATTGATTTATCTGCCGCGCTACGCCGCGCCGGTCGCATTCGCAGTCGCCCGGCTGACCGCGGTAACAGCCATTGTCGGGCTGTGCATTCTCGGATCAGTCCGGCCACACAGGTGGCACCTCGCCGGTCTTGCGGTGTGCGCGGTTATTTTTTTCTCTTTCCTGTACCGTGACACCGGCACTCTGAACAAAATGGAAGATCAAGCTGAACAGATGACGAAGACCTTGCCATACGGCCGCCGCGTGATCGAAACCATCGCTGCTCCGCGGGATTCGAGGATTCTCTTCATCAACCACATCGTGGATCGAGCCTGCATTGGACGATGTTTTGCTTATGCCAATTACGAACCTGCCTCGGGACAGTTTCGCATTCGCGTGCGGCCGGGAAGCCCCGTGGCGACGGATTCGGTGGATTCTTCCCAGGCGATGGAAGACGGCAAGTATGTGGTCCGTCCGCAGGATCTCCCCATGACGGAGATCGATGAGTGCGGCGGAAACGATCTTACACGGCTCTGCATGCACGATCTTTCCGCCGGGGAAAAGAACAGCGGCGTCGGCAACCGTGCTGCCACTCCGCAGTGAACGGTCCGCGCTCGGTCTCGTTCCTTATTTCAGGCCGTTATTTCGCACCGCTACTTCACGCTGATTGATTCCTTCAGCGGCAAACTCTGCGATGAACCCCCCACCAGAATTGTGTAATCGCCCGGGAGCAACTGCCACGCATTCTTGTCGACGTTGAAGATTGAAAGATACTTCGGGTCGATCACCACCGCAGCTTCTTTGCTCTCCCCCGCATTGAGCTTGATCTTGCTCCAGCCCACCAGACGCTTCGGCGGTTCGCCGGCAGCGGCTGGCAATCCAGCATAGACCTCTGCGATTTCCGCTCCCGGCCGCGCGCCGGTGTTGGTAACGGTGAAGCTCACGTGCACATCATCTTTGTTTCGCGTGACCGCGAGATTCGAATACGAGTACGTGGTGTAAGAAAGTCCGTAGCCGAAGGGAAAGAGAACGGGTTTATTCTCGGCGTCGTACCACTTGTATCCGACTTTCACGCCTTCGTCGTAGGTGACCTGGAATGCAGGCAAGCCGGCGGCAATCCTCTTCCATCCTCCCCTCTGGGACTGGCGCGGAGGTTTCACGATCTCAGGATGCGGCAAGTCAGCGACGCTCCGGGGAAAAGTATTGGGCAGCTTCGCGCTCGGATTGACTTCGCCGAACAAAATATTCGCCACGGCTTCGGCGCCGCGGCTTCCGGCGTACCAGGCTTCGAGAATCCCTCCAACTTGATCGACCCAAGGCATAGTCACGGGGCTCCCCGTCTCGAGCACCACCACCGTGCGCGGATTCGCGGCCGCAACCTGCGCGATCAGTGCATCTTGATTTCCCGGAAGTGAGAGGTTCTCCAGGTCCATCCCTTCGCTTTCCCATACGTAGACAAATACCACAGCCACGTCGGACGATTTCGCCAAAGCAGCCGCGGAAGCAGGATCGGCGCCGGAATCATATTGAACGTTGGCCGACGGAGCTTTTGCGCGAATCGCTTTGAGTGGCGAAGTCGGAAACCAGATTTGTTCCTGCCAGTGCGTTTGGCCTTTGCCCGGAGGCATGATCGCATTTCCGCCGGGCGGATCCACCTGCGCCGATCCTCCGCCCGAAATCATTCCGACATCGGCATGCGGACCGATCACCGCAATGCTGTGAATCTTGGAGGCATCGAGCGGAAGGATGGCCCGGTCATTCTTGAGCAGCACGATGCTCTGCTCCGCGATCTTCTGCGCAACCTCGAGGCCCCCGAGCACGTCGACTACGCCCCTTACCGGCGGATCATCGACCACGCCGCAGGCAAACATGGAGCGCAGGATGCGGCGCACATGCTCGTCCAGTTCGGCTACCGGCACTTTGCCGGACTGCACGGCTTTTTTCATTGTGTCGCCGTAGAAAATCTCGCCGGGCTCCTCGTGATCGAGTCCCGCAGCCGAAGCCTTCGCGTCGCTATGTGTTGCTCCCCAGTCGGACACGACGAATCCAGGAAACTTCCAGTCGTTCTTCAACACATCGGTCAGCAAATACTTGTTCTCGCAGGCATAATCGCCCCCCACCCGGTTGTAGGAACACATCACCGCACCCGCATTCGATTCGTGCACTCCAATTTCGAACGCCAGCAAATCGCTTTCGCGCGCGGCTCGCTTGTCGATGGTGATGTTCACCGCGTTGCGGCCGCTCTCCTGATCGTTGAGAGCGTAATGCTTAATGTCGCCGATGACGTGTTGCGCCTGCAGGCCCTTCATTACCGAGCCGACCATCGTCCCGGCCAGCACCGGATCTTCGCCGAGGTATTCAAACGTGCGCCCATTGCGGGGTTCGCGGGTTAGGTTGATGCCTCCGCCCAGCGTCATGTTGTAGCCTTGCGCGCGCAGTTCGCGGCCGATCAGTGCGCCATATTCATAAGCGGCATCGAGATCCCAACTGGCCGCGCCCGCCACATCGGCGGGCAGAGCGGTGGAGTAACGTCCGTTCTCGCCGCTGCTTCGGATTCCGTAGGCTGCATCCGACATTTGAATTGCCGGGATGCCGAGGCGCGGAATTCCCGGAACGTACCCGGCGCCGCCGTTTGAGTGAATTGCCAGCGGGCTCATCGGGCTCAGGCCCTGCATCCCGGTGCCGTGCAGAATCGTGATTTTCTCGTCGAGGGTCATTTCCTTCAGCACCATCGCGGCGCGTTCGTCGGGCGAAAGTGAGCTGTTCATCCAGGGATGCGCCGCAAGCTTGTCTTGCGGGTGCGATTGCAGATGCGCTGGAAAAAGGAACAACGCGAGAAGTACGTTACCGAGAACGACGATCGCGGACAGCGAGCGTGCAGCGCAGGGGGAGCCGGCCGGCAAAATCATGAATTCTCCTCTTTCGAGAAACGTTAGAAAAGCCTCTACCAAATCGTTAATGTTAACGCTTTTGTCAAATTTCTGCCGCATTCTTTGCAGCGCACCTGACATGCTATCAGCGCCGTCAAGTCCCTGCGGACTTGGCCCTGGACCGCGGCGGGCTTTACACTTGAGGTGTGAAGATTGCACTGGGACAGATCAATCCTACGGTCGGAGATTTTGCCGGGAACGCCGCCAAGATCATCCAGTTTTCGCGCCGCGCTCAGGCCGAGGGCGCGGGATTGATTCTTTTTCCCGAGCTTTCGGTGTGTGGTTATCCACCGCGGGATCTGGTCGAACGGCCGTCGTTCGTCGCACGGAACCGTGAAACCCTAGAGCGGATCGCCGGAGAAACTAAAGGCATCGCTGTGATTTGCGGCGTGGTGACGCCGGCCGATTCGGAGACGGGTAAATCGGTGCGGAACTCCGCCGCGCTGCTCATGGATGGCAAAGTCGCCTTCATACAATCGAAAATGCTGCTGCCGACTTACGACGTCTTCGACGAAATGCGGAACTTCGCGCCCGCCAAAGCGCAAGAACTATTTTCTTTTTGCGGCAACCGCATGGCGCTCACCATTTGCGAAGATGCCTGGAACGACAAGCAGTTCTGGCTGAAGCGACTCTACCCGCTCGATCCCGTCGATGCACTGATACGCGCCGGCGGCAACTTCGTGCTGAATATTTCGGCCTCGCCGTTCTGGATCGGCAAACGGCAGCTTCGCCGCGACATGCTGGCCAGCATCGCGCGACAGCACAAAGTTCCGGTCGTGATGGTCAACCAGGTCGGCGGCAACGACAGTTTGGTTTTCGATGGCTCCAGTCTGGTGCTGAATTCCGAGGGCAAAGTCATTGCGCAGGGGCGATCGTTTGAGGAAGACCTGATTACCTTCGACTCGAAGACACTCACCGGGGAGATGCACGAACAGATCGCCGGCGATGAGGCCAGCGTCTACGGCGCTCTGGTGCTGGGCACGCGCGACTATATTCAGAAGTGCGGCTTTCAGAAAGCGATCATCGGACTGAGCGGCGGCATCGATTCGGCGCTCACAGCGACCATCGCCGCCGACGCGGTCGGTCCCGAGAATGTGATCGGCGTGGGCATGCCGGGACCCTATTCTTCGCAGGGTTCCATCGACGATGCCCGCACGTTGGCGAAGAATCTCGGCATCCGCTTCGAACTGCTTTCGATCAACCAGGCTTACGAGGCTTACCGAGAAACGCTGCGGGGTGTTTTCACTGGATACAAGGAAGACGTGACGGAAGAAAATCTCCAGTCCCGCGCCCGCGGCATGATCCTGATGGCGCTTTCGAACAAGTTCGGAGCCATCGTGCTCTCGACCGGCAACAAGAGCGAACTGGGCGTGGGATACTGCACGCTCTATGGAGACATGGTGGGAGGGCTTGCGGTAATTTCCGACGTTCCGAAAACGCTGGTCTACAGGGTAAGCGAATATGTAAACTCGCGCCGCGAAGTGATTCCGCGGGCCACGCTGGAGAAGCCGCCTTCGGCTGAACTGCGCGCCAATCAGAAAGACAGCGACTCGCTGCCGCCTTATGACATTCTCGATGCCGTGCTCGAAGACTACGTGGAAGAATCGCATCCGGCCGAGCGCATCGCCGCGGAGCGAGGCATTGACATTGAAGTTGTGCGGCGCGTGATTCGGCTGGTGGATCGCGCCGAATACAAGCGTCAGCAGGCCGCCCCCGGGCTCAAGATTTCGCCCAAGGCTTTCGGCTACGGCCGGCGTTTTCCGATCGCGGCGAAGAGCGAGGTTTAAACGGTCGGTTGTTCGGCGTTATATATTTCATTCTTTAACAAGCTTCAACTTGAAAGGAAACCATGCGCAGTTCTAATAAATCAGTTCGTATCCTAGTTCCAGCATTATTCTCGGTGCTTGCCTTTTTCTCGTCGACGGGCGCGCAGACTGCTCCTTCGTTGAATGTTCCCTCAAAGCCCGCGGCTAAACCGGCGGCCAACGACCCGGCGACAATTCTTCCATCGGAAGCCACGGTGGATTCCTTTCTGCACGCCACTTTCGGCTATGACCCGCAATTGACGTGGAAAATTTCCTCCATCATGCCCGCGCCAGTGCCGGGGCTCGCCGAAGTGTCGGTGGTTCTCGCCAGTCCGCAGGGCCAGCAACTCAGCCGCTTCTACGTCACCGCGGATGGAGCGCACGCCTTGACCGGCGATATTATCCCATTCGGGGCGCAGCCGTTCGCCCCTGCGCGCAAGGCGCTGGAGAAGGGAATCACTGGACCCTCTCGCGGCCCCAAAGATGCGCCTGCAACCATTGTGGAATTCGGCGATTTGCAGTGTCCTGCCTGCAAAGCGGCGCAGCCTGCAATCGAAGCGCTGATGGCCGCCGAGCCCAACGCGCGCCTCGTATTTCAGAATTTCCCGCTGGAGATGCACAACTGGGCGGCCAAGGGCGCCGCCTATGCGGACTGCGTGGGCCGTTCGTCGAATGAGGCTTTCTGGAAATTCGTTTCGAAAACCTATGAGACCCAGGCCGACATCACGGCCGAAAATGCCGACGAGAAACTCACTGCGATTGCCGACGGAGCCGGCGTAAAGGGAGCCGACATTGCCGCCTGCGCCGCCGCGCCCGATACGAAAGCTCGCGTGGATGCTTCCGTGGCATTCGGCAAGTCCATGGAAGTGACCAGCACGCCGACGCTGTTTATCAACGGCCGCAGAATCGGCAACGTCAGCAATATTCCTGCCGATGTGCTAAAGCAACTGGTGGAATTCGCTGCGAAACAGTGAGCAAGGGACGGAAGGTGATTCAGCGGGCTGGTATTTTATTTCCCGCTCAACCAGATTTCGTTCGAGACCCGCTCGTTATTGGCCAGCACGTGAGGCGTGACCACAATCATGAGTTCATCCTGCTCATCGTCACGGGTATTTTCGGCCGCGACCTGATTCAGTCCCGGAAGAAATCCAAAGCCCGGGATGCCGGCGAGCGAACGTTGTTCCGTCAGCGATACCTCGCCGGCGACTGCCGCGGGCTCGCCGTCTTTCAGGTTAATGCTGCCTTTGTATTCCTGATTGGAAATCACCGGGACGCCATTTGAGCTTTGTCCGGTAAGCGAGCGCACTTGTAATTCCAGTTGCAGACTCACCTCACCATTGCCGTGAATCGCCGGCTTCACCTTCACATTCAGTCCCAGATCCTCGTAGCTCACCGAAGGGAACGGCGCCTGGTAGCTGTTGTTCCCGATCACCGAAGCAATCGCCGGTGAATTGTAGATGGGAGCGTAGGAAGCGTTGAGGATGGGATAGCGGGTTCCCAGGTGGAATGTGGCGTCCCCGGCGTCGGCGGCGCGCATGTTCAGATGCTCGAGACTGCGCACCCACGATTCGTTCACGGAAAGATTTGCCGCCAGTTGATCGAGGCTGAGTCCCATAAAGGTGAGGCCGCCGCCGAAGGTCGCCAGTGGATTGCTGAAAATGGAGTTTCCCTGACTGCCCAGTTGCGCGAGCAGCGAGGAAATTGCGGTGCCGTTGGCCTGGTTGATGCCGCCGGAAGAAATCAGCTGATTAATGAGCTGCGAAATATTTTGTCCGCCCAGGCCCGCCAGGGCGGCCGCGGGAATGTTGTAAAGATTAAAAGTGTTGGGCACGTGCACGCCGATATTTTGCGTGAGCTGGTGGCTGATCTCGTAAACGTCAATGTCGAGCATGACCTGGGGATGGTCGCCGGTGAGTTGCGCCATCAGCTTGGCGCAGGCGGCGAGAACGGGCTGCGGAGCGCGCACTTCGATGATGTCGCCGGTCGGTCCGGGGTTGCTGACAAAACGCGCCTCCAGCACATTCTTCAGGGTGTTTACAATGTCCTGCACTTCCGCGGTCGTGCTGTGCGGCGGAAGAATAAACGTCTGCAGCGACATGCGGTCGAACTGCTTGTGATTCTCGGTATTATCTTTGGCGACAAAGAACTGGCGCGCGCCGAGCGCAGTCCACATGGTCTTGCTGACGTCGCAAGCCAGTTTCAACGCGGTTTCGAAATCAACATCGTCCACGTAGAAACGCACCTGCTGCGAAGTCACCGAGTCGTCAAATTCCACGGTCATGCCGTAGGACGATGCCAGCTGAGCGAACATCGCGCGCACATCCCCGCGGAACTGGAAGCTGGCCCGTGCCTTCGTCGGTTGTAGGTGGATCTCTTCGGAGTCTCCGACGGTCGAGGCCGCTCGCAGGAGTTCCTGGCGAGGGGCCTGTGCGGTTGCCTGGAGCCGCTGGCGCGCGAATTGATCCCCGGGATCGAGATCGAGCGCTGCTTGAAATTCCTCGGCGGCGCGGAGTCGTTCATCCCCGTATAGCAACTGGTTGCCGCGCTCCACGTGCTGGTAGACCAACCCAGCTTTGGCCAGTTCGCGGGTCTCGAAGAATTGTGGGTTGCGCGGATCCAGGCGGACCGCCCGATCAAATTGGTCGAATGCTTCGTTGAACTGTTGTTGCTTTTCCAGCTTCAGCCCGCGGGAATAGGCGTTGCGGGCTTCTTTTTCATCTTTCTTAGAGCGGACGCAGTTCACGCCCCCGGGAATACCGTTGCTGCAAGAAACAGGAGCCGGTGCTGTCGGGTCGTTCGCAGCAGCGCGGGACGGGATCGAAAGCCCCGTGGCCAGAAGCCCCACCGACAAGATGAACAGTGGCCGTCGCATCTTTATGATTCTACCCTCGGCTCGGGAGTTTTGGCTGGGCACGTTTGGTCCCTCTGGCGGGAGAACGCCGGAGTTTCGTATTCTTGCAGTCGGCGATCAAGTTGCTCGATTGGTTCCAGCTCAGCTCAACATCAGCCGTTCAATGTGGCGTGCCTTGCCGGTATTGTCGTCGCATTCGATCACCACCGCGCACAGGCGTACATCGCCCGTAGCTGGCTCAAAGCGCACCGGCATGCCGTTCAGGAACTTTCCCACCACCAGTTCCTTTTTCACGCCAATGACGCCGTCATAGGGCCCGGTCATGCCGACATCGGTAATGTAGGCGGTGCCGTTGGGCAGAACGCGCTCGTCCGCAGTGGGAACATGTGTATGCGTGCCCACGACCGCGGTCACGCGGCCATCGAGATACCACCCCAGCGAGATTTTTTCTGAAGTCGCTTCGGCGTGGATATCCACCAGAATCACTTTGGCCGTCACTTTCTGTAAGAGCTGATCGGCGACGCGGAAGGGATCGTCATTCGACGCCATAAAAATGCGCCCCTGCAGATTGATCACCGCATAAGGCACCTGGCCCTTTCGGCCCTGATACAAGCCCCACCCCGGCATGTCCGAAGGATAATTTGCCGGGCGCAGCAACCGCCGCGCCGGCCCGTGCCCGTTGCCCTCGACCATCTGAAAATAATCGACGATCTCGCGCTTGTCCCAGACGTGGTTCCCGGTCGTGATGACGTCAATATTCAGTTCAAAGAGTTCTTCAGCGAGCGCCGGAGTAATGCCAAACCCAGCCGCGGAGTTCTCTCCGTTAGCAACAATCAGATTGATCGCGTGGTCGCGCACCATCCCCGGCAGACGGTCTTTGACGATGGCGCGTCCCGGCCTTCCGAAAATGTCGCCGATAAAAAGAATTCGCATGTTGGATACAGGGTTCGATGGTAACACGCGCCATTTTCGGCTCGTTGCGATGTATGGGCACCGCCGCGTCCGTAGAGACGTTGCTTGCAACGTCTCTCCCGCCATGATCCCGAACGCCGCCCGCAAAGACGCAGCAAGCTACGTCTCTACAGATTCGAATTATTCAGTGGCGCCAACTCCGCCGTGCGCAGAAAATCATAGTTTCCGGCCGGGTTCAGCTTTATATTCCGTACGCGCCGCGTGTGTAGGAGAACGTTGTCCAGATACCAAAGATCGATGTAAGGCAACTCCTCCGCCAGAATCCGCTGCACCTCCGCATAGAGCTGCTTGCGCACCGCCGGATCGACCTCGCGGCGTGCCCGGTCAATCAGCGCATCCACTTTCGGATTCGAATAATAGCCGCGGTTGGCCCCATTCGGCGGAAACCGGGAGGAATGGAAGACGTAAAAAATATCCGGATCTTCGTTGCCTCCGATCCAGCGTAGTCCGTAAAGCTGAAATGCCCCGTGAGTCACGTCCGCGAAAAATGTTGCAAATTCGAAGCTGCGGATATCGAGCGCAATGCCGACTTCCCGCAGCTGTTGCTGAATAACCGCAACCATCAGGCGCGTGTTCTCGTCCGTGGACGTCTTCATGGTGATGTGAAAACGAACTCCATTCACCGGAACATAGCCCGCCGCGTCCAGCAACTTCCGCGATTTTTCCGGATCGAAATCGTAAGCTGGTACGCTGCCGTAGTAGGCCCAACTCTGCGGCGGAAGAACGCTGCGCGCCGGCTGCGCCTCGCCCCGCCACAGATACTCAATCATCGGCCGGCGGTCGAGCGCATATGCGATGGCCTGGCGCACTCTGACATCTTTTAGAATCGGATCCCGCATGTTGAATCCCAGATACGCGAGCCGGGTGCCGGGCGCAGACTCGACGACGAGAGACGGATCTCGCTCCAGTGTCCGTACGGTATCGGGAGGGAACGACGGGTTGATAATTACATCTCCGCTGCCTTTGCGCATTTCGAGAGCTTCTGTGGTCGCGTCGGGCACCACAGCGAAGCGCACGCGCGACAGCCTGGCCTTCTCGCCCCAGTAGTTGTCGTTACGTGCAATCACAACCTCCTTATCAGTCTCCGCGCTCACAAACTCGAATGGCCCCGAGCCGATCGGCCGGCGTGCAATCTCATCGCCGCTGCCATAGGGCACAATGCCAATTGCTCCGTCGGAGAGGTTCCACAGCAGAGCGGCATCCGGTTCTTTCATGCGGAAGACAACCGTAAGGTCGTCCGGCGATTCGAGGTGATCAACAAAGCGATAGGCTGCCGCCTTGGGGCTGCGAATTTTTCCGGTGAGCAGGGAATCGAATGTCCACTTCACATCCCGCGACGTCAGCGGACGCCCGTCATGAAACTTCACGCCGGGATGCAAATGAAAAATGTAGGTGAGCGGGTCCGGAATCTCCCAGCGCTCGGCCAGGCCCGGCGCCACGTTCAGGTCATCGCCCCGGCTCAGCAGGTCGTCGAAGATCAAGCTGTCGATGCGCTCCGATTGCGCGTCCAGCCCCACACGCGGATCAAGGTTAGTAGGACTCGATTCGATAATCATCACCAGCGTATTGGGATCGGGCTTGCCCGAACAAGAGAGCAGTGTGAAGAGGACGGCAAAACAAAAAAACGAGAGAAGGAGTGGACCAATCATTCGTTGAGCGCTAATTCGCTGGGCAGTAATTCGCAGACCTGGTGCCGGTTTCCCCTTCATTCGCAGCCCAGGCACATCTGGTAGATATTGTTCACAGTGCGCCAGTTGCGGGTCGTCGCCTGGACCAGGAATTTTCGCTCGATGGGATTGTTCATCATACTGCTGCGGGAAAATCCGTTCGGCAGATGAAGATAAATCTCCTGGCCAAGGCAACAGGATTCGTCGGGCGCTTTGGTAAGGCTTTGCAGTTGTTTCAGGACATCAGTTTCCGGAGGTTTGGGTAGAAAGATGACATGAAGCCCTTCGTGGTTTGCGCCAGCTTGCTTCAGGAACGGATTCGCCTTGATGACCTTGCCAAGTTCCTCCTGCGATCGCAGAATCGTCAGCGAGGAAAATCCTAAATCGCCGGTGATTTGTTCTTCAATCTTCTTGCGCAGAGTGGCGGAAGAAGTTTTCCCTGCCTTGAAAACCACGTTGCCGCTCTGGATATACGTCTGCACGTTCCTGAGTCCGGCAGACTCGAACGATTTTCGCAGCGCCTCCATCTTGACCCGTTTGTGAGGGCCAAGATTGATTCCACGCAGCATGGCGACGTAGGTAGGCATCGAGTCGAATTCGGATCGAATTATTGGGTCAAACTATTAAGGATACGAGATTTTACCCAACACCGCCGGCCATTTCGCGCCCGTGGCCGATGGAATATTCGACGATCGGCGGTGCCATGTTTCATATGCCAGAACCGCAAACGCGACGGCTTCCTTTGCTTCCGAGGGCACGCCAAACTCGTCGGAGAATCTCAATCGCAAACCCAGTCTATCCATCTCATCCGATAGTATCGCCATCAGCCGCGCATTCTTGGCACCGCCGCCCGACACCACCATCTCACCAAACGCATTCTTCCGCGCATTCGGGCGTCGTGGCAGCAACCGGCGCACGGCCTCAGCAATCGAACGCGCAGTCAGGGCCGTCGCCGTGGCCACAATGTCGCACGCGCGGGCGTTTCCGCACAGCCGCAGAAAGCTTTCCACGAACTCCCGGCCGAATTCTTCTCTGCCAGCTGTCTTGGGCGGCTTTCTACAGAAAAAAGCATCACGCAATATCTTCGCGATGACGGGCTCGATCCAAGTCCCAGACGCCGCGATCTTCCCATCCCTATCGAACGGCTGGCCATACAGCTGTTGCGCGACCGCGTCGATCACCATGTTTCCCGGCCCAGTGTCGAACGCAATCACTTCGCTCGAAGATGCCGCAGCCGGAATCGCGGTAAGGTTCGCGATCCCGCCAATATTCTGAACCATCCTCCCCACGTGCGCGTCGCGAAACAATAAGTAATCAAGGTACGGAACCAGCGGCGCACCTTTGCCGCCCGCCGCCATATCCGCCGGACGAAAATCGGAAACCACCGGAACACCCGATCGCGCACTCAGAATCGCCGCCTCGCCGGTCTGCCAGGTCGCCGCCAACTTGCGCCCAAGATACGGCGCGACCTCGCCCTGATGGTAAAGCGTCTGCCCGTGACAGCCCACGAGCGCAGCCTTGATCCGGAATTTGCGCTGCGTCGCCAACACGGCATCCGCATACAGTTCCCCCAGCAGAAAGTTGAGCCGCGCCAGGTCCGCGACCGAAGCCTGCGGCGCGTTCATCGCCGCCAGCACAGCCGCGCGAACTTTCTTGGGATAGGAATACTCCGCGTGCCCCAGCAATTCAAAACTGCTCATCGAGCCGCGGACGCGTCGCCCGCGAGCGTCAGAAACAGTACGGGATGGCGCGCGGAAACCTGACGTGAGAGCGCCGCCAATTCGCACCAAAGCAACATTAATTCCATCCGCCGAGGTGCCGCTCATCACTCCGGCAACGATCATGTCTTCACGGGACCTGTCTTTCTTGCTCATGGCCGGGTGCCCCATTTCTCGCGTTCTTTGCGAGAAGTGGGGATTTGTTGGCCCGACGATTCAGACCGGCTGAATGCTTCCATACGCACCTGCTCGCCAAATTCCCACAGCTTACGCGACAACTTCCCCACGCCGGCCGCGGAGGGCGCTTTACCCGCGCGCATCATTGTCCGCGATTTCTTCTTGAATGCCAGCACGCGCTTAGCGGCGTCCTGGACACGGGCGGCAAACTTCGAATCGCTTTCCGCTGCGGAAGTCAACGCTTCAAACGCCTGCAGAATGTAGTCCTCGCGGTGGCAGATCAAACACAAATCTCCGCCCGCCCGAATATGTTGCACCGCAGCCTGCCCAATAGGCGCGGCGGAAAGCACTCCGCCCATCTCCAAATCATCCGACACGATCAGGTTGCGGAAGCCGATGCGCTTGCGCAGGATATCCGTAATCCAGACCTTCGACAGCGATGCGGGAGTCTGATCGTGTGTCACCTGCGGATAAGCCGCATGCGAAATCATCACAAAAGGCAACTGCTGGCGCAGCGTACGGTAGGGAACAAGGTCTTCAGCCCAAAGTTTCTTCATCGACCTCTGGATGACCGGCAACGCGTGGTGGCTGTCCAGTTTGCCTTCGCCGAGGCCAGGGAAGTGCTTGCCGCACCCGAACACGTTCGCAGCGCGTAATCCCGCAAGAAACTCCTGCGCATACGCCACGACCTTTCGCGGGTTTTCCGAAACCGCCCGCGAGCCCATCACGCTGCTTGAGGCTTCAAATGCCAGGTCGAGCACAGGCGCGAAATCGATGTTGAAGCCGAAACCGCGGCAGTTCTCGCCGATCATCCGGCCGTGCGCGCGAAAAAGTTTGCGGTCTCCGGTCGCGAACACCTCCGCCGCCGAAGGCGTGGGTCCGATCGCATCGCGAAAACGATCGACGCTTCCGCCTTCCAGATCAACGCAAGTGAACAGCGGCGTGGAAACGCACTTCCGGCATTCTCTCAGCAGCCGCCAGGTCTGCTCCGCGCTCTTGATGTTGCGCGCAAACAGAATCACCCCCGCCGGCTGCAGCCGCGCGAGCAGGGAACTGAGCCGCGGCGTCATCTCCGTGCCGTTGAAGCCAACGATCAGCAACTGGCCCGTGGTCTGGAGGCTTGAAAGCTTGGTCGTGGCTGGCATTCGAGATTGCGAACGATTCGTCGGGATCGTTTTCCTCAGCGTACTCTTTGTCTAGATCTGCTTCTTCAACTCCGCCAACAAGTTCAACGCTTCCAGCGGTGTGAGCCGATTCAAGTCGACTTCGCGCAGCTTCTCCAGCACCGGCTGCGAGATTGGTGTGAAGATCGTCAGCTGCGTCGGCGCAGGCGTTGCCCCTGGAGAAAGATGTCCGGTCACCTCGCGCTCCGCGGACTCATGCTCGGCCAGCACTTCCCGCGCCCGCACCACCACTTCATTCGGCAACCCCGCCAACTTGGCGACTTCTATGCCATAGCTCCGGTCCGCCGCCCCCGGCTCAACTTTGCGCAGAAAAACAACCCCACCGCCGGTCTCCTTCACGGAGACGTGATAATTCTTCACCCCCGAAAGCTGCTGCGCCAACTCCGTCAACTCGAAATAATGCGTGGCGAACAAAGTCTTGGCCCGCACCCGCGCATGCAGATACTCAATCGCCGCCCAGGCAATCGCAAGCCCGTCATACGTAGAAGTCCCGCGTCCCACTTCATCCAGCAAAATCAGCGATCGCGCCGTCGCCGTGTGCAGAATCGCCGCCGTCTCCGTCATCTCCACCATAAACGTCGACCGACCGCGAGCCAGATTGTCGCTGGCTCCAATGCGCGTGAACACGCGATCCACTACGCCCAGCTGCGCCGACCGCGCCGGAACGAACGAGCCCATCTGCGCCAGAATCACAATCAGCGCCGTCTGCCGCAAGTAAGTCGACTTGCCGCCCATGTTCGGTCCCGTCAGCAGCACAATCGTGTGCGTGTTGGCGTTGAGGTAAAGATCGTTCGGCACAAACCGGTCGCTGCCGCCCGCCAACTCCTGCTGCTCAATCACCGGATGCCGGCCCTCAATAATTTCCAAAACGCCAGACTCCCCGGTTTTCTCCGCGCCGTCCGACTCGAACTGCGGCCGGCAGTAATTTCGCAGCGCGGCAACGTGCGCCAGCGACGCCAGCACATCCACTTCCGCCAGCGCCAGCGCGGTCTGCCGTATCCGCTTGGCCTCGCCTGCAATTGCCGTCCGCAACGTGGCAAACAACCGCCGTTCGATCTCGACGATCTTTTCCTGCGCGTCAAGAATCTTGGCCTCATACTCCTTGAGCTCCGGAGTAGTAAACCGTTCAGCGCCCACCAGCGTCTGCTTACGGTCATAGTCCTGGGGCACCAGATGCAGATTCGCCTTCGAGATCTCGATGTAATACCCGAAGATCGAATTAAACTTAACTTTAAGCGAACCGATGCCAGTACGCCCGCGCTCGCGCTGCTCGATCTGCGCCAGCACCTGCTTGCTGTTGCGCGAAAGCTCCCGCAGTTCGTCGAGCTCGCGGTCCACGCCCGCCGCGACCACGCCGCCATCCGTGAAAGTAAGCGGCGGCTCCGGCACGATCGTCTTGTCGATGCGCTCGCGCAGGTCGTTCAAGTCATCGAGTGATTCGTGAAGCGCATTGAACCGTTGCGAAGTCACCCGCCCCAATGCCGCCTTGATCGCGGGAAGTCTCCCCAGCGAATTTCCCAGCGCCAGCACATCGCGCGGATTCGCCGTTTCCAGCGCAACCCGGCTCAAAAGCCGCTCCAGATCAAGCACTCCATCAAGAGCCCGGCGCAGTTCCTCCCGTGCCACGGTCGCCTTCACTCCCGCTTCCACCGCGTCGAGCCGCGCATTAATCTCGCCCAGATCGAGCGCCGGCCGCAGCATCCACGAGCGCAGCAAACGCTTCCCCATCGGTGTAGCGGTGCAGTCGACCGCGCGAAACAATGTGACTCCCGCATCCGTCCCCGCAAACAGCGGCTCAATCAACTCGAGATTGCGCACCGTAACCGCGTCGAGCACCAGACAGTTCTGCCGTTCGTACCAGCCAATGCGGTCCACATGATCAAGCGACCCCCGCTGCGTGGACCGCACGTAATAAAGAATCGCTCCCGCCGCCGACGCAGCAGCCGCGCGCCCAGAAAGCCCAAATCCCTCCAGCGACAAAACCCCAAAATGATTCTCCAGCAGAGGAATGGCGTGATCCGGCGCGAACACCCAATCATCCAGCGGAGTCTCGGTACAAGTGACCCCAGCCCCCCGAGGCTGAGGCCCATGCGGCGCCAAGGGTTGTGCGGGAACTGGCGCCCCGCCCGCTTCGCCGAGCGAAGCTCGGCTGCTCTTCGCCTCAAACAATGGCGCCGCCGACCCATACAGCAACTCCTTCGGCCGCAGCTGCTCCAACTCTTCCTGCACCCGCCGCAGCGCTCCGTCGCCAGAAAACTCCGTCGCCCGAAACTCTCCCGTCGAGACATCGAGCGCCGCAAATCCCACGCGGTCGCCTACCTGCGCCAGCGCCGCCAGAAAATTATTATCCTCCGCTCCCAGCAAAGAATCTGCCGCAGTCCCCGGAGTGACCACGCGCGTCACTTCGCGGCGCACCAGCTTCTTTGCCAGCCGCGCATCCTCCACCTGCTCGCAGATCGCCACCTTGAAGCCCTTGCGAATAAGCTTCCCAATGTAGTTTTCGGCCGCATGATGTGGCACGCCACACATGGGTACCGCAATGCCTTTTTCCTTATTGCGCGAGGTCAGAGTAATCTGCAATTCCTTGGCCGCCACAATCGCGTCATCGAAGAAAAGCTCGTAGAAATCTCCCAGGCGAAAGAACAGCAAGGCCGTGGGATGATCTTTCTTGACTGCGGCATACTGCCGCATCAGCGGAGTGGACGGCTCAGTCATCGGCTCGGTTACGGGCTCGGTCATTCGAGGCGGGGCTTGGCGCGGATTATAACAAAGCTGACCGCCCAGCATCTGCGTCATTTCTCATTGTGCCCCGCAGGAAATCACAGTTGACTCGCCTTCGATCGCAGTGTTCTCTTATCGCATGGAGCTGCGCAAGGATCCCATCACGCGCTCGTGGGTCATTACCGGCGACGATCCCACGGAGGCCGGACCGCGGCCCGAATCAGCCTGCCGCTTCTGTGCGGATTCTAAAGAAACGCCGCAAGTGATTTCGTCAGTTCCCAATGCGGTCGGCGCGCGCTGGTCGGCGCGCGCCGTGGTGCATCCCACTCCTCTCTACCACATCGAAGGCGAGCCCGGACGCCGCGGCGATGGCCTCTACGACCGCATGCACTCAGTAGGCGCGCACGAAGTAATCGTCGAAAATCCGCAGCACGACCGCCATCTCTGGAACGCGAGCGACGGAGAGATCGAACAATTTCTGCGCCTCGCTGCCGAACGCATCTTTGACCTCAAGCGCGACCCGCGCGTCAAATACGTCAGCCTTTTCAAAGACTACGGTCCCAGCGCCGGCCAGGAGTTCAGCCATCCCACGTCGCAAATAACGGCAACTCTGTTCGTTCCGCGCCGCGTACTTTACGAACTCCGCGCGGGACGCGAATATTTCGTCGCCAAAGAGCGTTGCGTGTTCTGCGACATTCTCAACCAGGAAGAGCGGCAAGCCCTGCGTGTGCTCGAAGCGCGTGGAGACTACGTTGCCCTGTGTCCCTACGCTCCCCGTGTTCCCTACGAAACCTGGATTCTCCCGCGCACCCACGAAGCCTCTTTCGAGCGCACCGGCCTGGCTCGCGGAGTCGTGCTTACCAATCTCGCAGCGCTGCTTCGCCGCACGCTGCAGCGGGTGCGCACCATCACTGAAAATTTCCACCTGGTCTTGCACACCTCGCCCAACAGCATGCATCCCTCAAAGAATCTCGGCTACTGGAAGACCCTCGACGAGGATTACCACTGGCACATCGAAATCCTGCCGGTCGTGACCTCGAAAGCGCGCTCCTACACGTTCAAGGAAGTGTATTATTCGCCGGTCAGCAGCGAGAGCGCCGTAAAACAATTACGCGAAGCGAAAATCGACGGCTGAAAAACAATAATCACTAGTATCCGAGCCCTTGATCTTAACTGACCACCAGCCACTGATCACTACCCACTGAACTTCAGGAGACCCTGCGTGAAACATCTGCTGTGCTGCCTCGTACTGATTTCCTTAAGCTTCGCCCAAACGTCGAATCCTTCAACTGCGAGTCCTTCTTCACCGCAGCAAGAAAAGCAGAAAGTTCTCTGGCAAAAACTCGAGGCGAACATCCACGAAATCGACCAGCATCTCGACGGCGTAATGGGCGTCGCCCTCGAAGACCTCACCACCGGAGACCAGTTTTTCCTCCACGAAAACGAAGTCTTCGCCCAGGCCAGTTCCATCAAGATCGCGGTGCTCGCCGAGCTGTACCGGCAGGCGCAGCAAGGCAAACTCAAGCTCACCGATCTCTACACCGTGCAGGCTTCCGACTTGGTCGCCGACAGCAACATCATGGGCGGCCTCACTCCCGGCGTCACTCGCATCACCCTGCGCGATCTCGCCACCATGATGGTCGCGGTCAGCGACAACTCCGCCACCAACGTGCTCATCGATCGTGTCGGCATGGAGAACGTCAACGCCATGCTCGATTCGCTCGGCCTTTCGCACACCCGCCTGCGCCGCAAGATGATGGACCTCAACGCCGCCAAGCAAGGCCGCGAAAACATCTCCACGCCCCGCGAAATGATGACCCTGCTCGCCGCCCTCTACCGCGGCCAAGTCCTCAACAAGGAAATGGAAAATGATTTCTTCACCATGCTCAGCACGGGAAAAGATTCCTGGATCCCCCGCGACCTTCCTCCGGATCTGAAGATCGCCGACAAGCCCGGCGCGCTCGAAGCCGTGCGCAACGATTCGGGAATCGTGTTCGTCGAAGGCCGCCCCTACGTGATCTGCGTGATGACCGCCTATCTCGAAAATGAACGCGCAGGCGAAGAGGCCATCAGCAAAGTGTCACTCGAAGCCTGGCGCATGTTCGACCGCTTGAGCCGTGCCACGGAATACGGCCGCGTGGTGTCCCCCGGAAACGGCGTCCGGTAGGGCGTCCGGCGCTACTGCGCCACTGCTCCGCTCGCCTGCGCCTGCACAACCTGCCGGGACAACAGTTTTTCTGCGGCGCTCGCCTCGAGCGGCGGCGAGAAAAAATAGCCCTGGCCGGACTGGCAGCCCAGTTCCTGCAATCGCTCCAAATGTCTGGCGGTTTCAACCCCGTCCGCGATCACTCGCACGTTCATCTTGCGCGCCAGCGTAATAATCAACTCCACAACATCGCAGGTGCCGGAGTCCGCCAGCAACTCGTGCACCAGCGGCCGGTCGATCTTCATCGCTTCCACGGGAAAATTGCGCAGCTCGATGAGCGAAGAATGCCCGCTGCCAAACTCCTGCAGGGTTACGCGCACGCCCACACTTCGCAGTTGCGAAAGCACGCTCGAAGTCAGCTTGGGATTCGCCATCGCAAGTTTTTCTGACATCTCTACCTGCACGCTGCCCGACCCCACGCCGCTGGCCTGGATCGCGTCCCGAAGGTCGCTTACCAGATCCTTGTGCGCCAGCTGCCCCGCCGAAAGATTAATCGCCAGGCTCAGCGGTCCGGCAGCCCCGTATTTCAATTGCCACTTTCGCAGCTGGCGGCACGCTTCCATCATCATCCACTGCCCGATCGAAATCATCAGTCCCGTGTCTTCCGCGGCCTCCAGGAATTTATCCGCCGCGATCACTCCCTGCTGCGGATGCGTCCAGCGCAACAAGGCTTCAAACCCCGTGATCTGCCTGGTCTTCAGCGTGACCACCGGCTGGTAATAAACCTGAAATTGCCCTTCCTCTTCCGCCGTCCGCAATTCCGATTCCAGTTTCAGCCGGTTCACCGCCTGGGTCTGCATCGCTTCATCGAACAATTCGCACCGCGCTCCGCCCAGCGCCTTGGCCCTGCGCATGGCCGTGTCCGCATCCAGCAACAGGTCCTCAGCCTGAAGGTGCGTGGCCGTGCTCAACGCAATCCCTACGCTTGCCGAAATGCACACCGCTCGTCCTTCGATCAGAATCGGAATCGCCACCGCTACCTTGATTCGGTTCGCGATCCGCATGGCATCGCTGGGATCCACGATTCCGTCCAGCAGAATCGTAAATTCGTCGCCGCCCAGCCGGGACAGCACCGCATCAATGCGCGCCCCCGGAACTTGCGGTCGGGCCACGGTATCCTCCCCTCGCAGCGCCGCCGCCATTCGCTTTCCCATTTCCACAATCACCTGATCCCCAGCCCCCGCTCCCATCGTCTCGTTAAAGCTCTTGAAGCCGTCAACGTCCACGAACAACACCGCGTAGTGCGAGTTCGGATTGCGATGCGTCCGGATGAAAGAAAGTCCCAGCCGGTCGAGAAAAAGCCGGCGATTGGGCAGTCCGGTCAGCGCATCATGATACGAATTGTGTTCCAGTTGATCTTCCGTCGACCGCCGCTCCGTGATGTCCCGGTTCACGATGACCAGCTTCACCACTTCGCCTTTCTCGTCCCGCACCACGCTGGCCAGCGACTCCAGAACTCTCCACGATCCGTCCTTGTGCCGGATGCGGTACTCCATCTTCTTCCCCACGCCGCTTTGCCGCGCCTCTCGCGCCGCCTCCAGCACCTTGAACCGATCCTCGGGATGAATCTGCTCGAACGACGACGTCTCTCCCAGCTCAGCCGGGGAATAACCCAGAATTTTCTTATAGGCGGGGCTGTTGTACAGTCGCCGCCCTTTCATATCCACCAGCGCGATCATGTCGGCGGCATTCTCGGCCACGATCTGAAACAGTTCTTCGCGATTCTTCGACTGCCGCTGAATCTCGTTGAATCGCAATCGCTGGTATCCCACGAGAACTACGAGCGCAGCCAGAACCAGCCACATCCATCCCTGAATCATTAATCACCTGGTGAGCAGATCGCCGCCCTCGCACCCTGCGAGGCGATGCGGGCAGTCCATCTCCCAAGAAAGCTATCGGCAACTTACCAATCCAGGTGAGTGAGCCAGAAGAACCCCGAGTACCTCGGTGCAAAGTCGCGCATCATGTTTAATTTTTCTAACGATCGACCCCGCGAACCACAGCCGCGCCGGGTGCCCCATTTCTCGCGTTTTTTGCGAGAAGTGGGGATTTCGAAGCCAGCTCACGTAGATAGACTTCTCGACCTTCGTCCGTGGTGAAGAACGTGTTCGCAAGCGCATAATACCCGCATGCCCCCCGACAAGCCCGTCCGCCGCCTGAAGACCTACACCGGCGCCCAAGGCTACGTGTACCAGTACTATTTCGTCGGCAAGCGCCCCGCCCTGCCCGACGATCCCGCCGCCCCAGCCACCGAATTCATCTTCGACGTAACCTCCGACCGCAAGCTCACCTACGCCGTCAGCGTCTTCCTGACCGCATCGGCAATCACCGCCTGGAGCGCTACCCGCCACCGCACTCTCAGCGACGCCGAGCAATACGCCGCCGCCAAGCTCCGCCTCTTCCGCGCCTTCGACGACCTCGAAGACGTAAAGTCTCAAGGCCGCCGCCTGCTCATCGACGGCGCTCTGCTCGAAGAAGCCCTCACCAGCCTCGGCGTGGAATGACCCGCCCAAAAAGTTTAAAGCTTGTCATCCTGAGCGAAGTCTGGCGATGCGCGAAGCGAATCGCCAGACGAAGTCGAAGGACCCCGTGCCCCCGCGCAGCGCGACCGGCGATGCAAGGCGTTCCCTCGACGTCCCTCCATTTCGCAGCGCCGGGGGCACGAGTTCCACTCGTGCCGCGATACGCTCACTAACCCTGGCGGTCTTCCACCCGCTGAGGCTGCCTTCTGCCGCAGCTCCGCCCCCCCTGTGATCCCAATCACAATCCCCTGTGACCCATGCCATTCGCCCGGCAGAATCACCAGTGCAGAATATAATGCGTGGGGGGATGGTCCCTGAAGTTCGAAGCCCCTCAAGACTTGCATTAAACTCTCCAGACTCTGATACTTGCCTGGCCTATGGCTCTGCTCTGGCTCCGCTTCGCGCTGGCCTGCTACTTCGTCGGGCTGATCTACGCTTTCGTGGCGCTCACCCGCCCGAGCGATCTCTTCAGCCGCATCGCCCTGCACGCCGTCAGCGTGGGCATGGTTTTCCATTTCGTCTCCCTCTCCGAACTTTTCCTCTCCGGCCACGTGCTCTGGACCTCAGTGCACAACGGCGAATCGCTGCTTGCCTTCTTTTCGATGAGCTTTTTCATGCTCATCTACGCCATCTACCACACCACCTCCCCGGGCGTGGTCGTCTTTCCCATCGTTTTCTTCTTAACCTTCGTCGCCGCCCTCGATGAGCAACCCGTTCTGCTGACCTCCTTCGTCCACGTCAAAGGATGGCTGATCGCCCACATCATCCTCATCTTCACCGGCTACGCCGCGCTGGTCCTCAGCTTCGGCGCCAGCCTGCTCTACCTTTTGCAGGAGCGCCGTCTCAAGGCCAAGAAGCCCAGCAGCCTGATCTCATTTCTCCCCGCGCTCGAAGTCATCGACCAGATCGGCTACCGTTCGCTGCTGCTCGGTTTTCCTTTCATGACTCTCGGCCTGCTGACCGGCTCCATCGTCGCCATCTCGGCCTACGGCCGCATCAATTTCCTCGACCCCAAAATTCTGCTCTCGATTCTGATGTGGATCGTGTACATGCTCATGATCTTCACCCGCTGGAATTCCGGATGGCGTGGCCGCCGCGCCGCCGTGCTCGCCACCTGCGCCTTCGTGGCCGCAGTCGTGGCCTGGGCCGCCAACTATTTCTCCGCCATCCACAGGTTCGCCGCCTCATGAGGCACATTATGAGGCTCGCATTATGAGATACCAGCTCATCGGCGTGAATCACAAAAGCGCTCCCCTCGACGTGCGCGAGCGCCTGGCCATCCCGGAATCTCGTCTGCCCGACGCCTGCCGCGATCTCACCGCCCACCCCGGTATCGAGGAGGGCATGATCATCTCCACCTGCAACCGCGTGGAAGTGATCACCCACACCACCAACGGCAGCGCCGACCTGCGCGGATTCCTGCACCATCACTTCCGCCTCACCGCCGAAGAACTGGATGCGCATCTTTACGAGTTTCGAGAAAAGGACGCCGTACGCCACATCTTCCGCGTCGCCTCCAGCCTCGATTCCATGGTCGTCGGCGAAGCCCAAATTCTCGGCCAGGTCAAGGAAGCCTACGCCACCGCCCGCGCCATCGGCGCCGCTCGCGGCCAACTCGATCAACTCTTCACCCGCGCCTTCGCCGTCGCCAAACGAGTACGCACCGAAACCGAAGTCGGCTCTTCCTCGGTTTCCATCGCGAGCGTCGCAGTCGAGTTGGCGAAGAAGATTTTCGGCAACCTGCAGGGCAAGAACGTATTCCTCGTCGGCGCCGGAAAAATGAGCGAACTCGCCGCCCGTCACCTCATGGCCCACGGCTGCGCCAGCATCTTCGTCTCGAACCGCACCTACGACCGCGCCGTCGGCCTGGCGCAAAAATTCAACGGCCAGGCCATCAAGTTCGACGACCTCTACGCGACCTGCGACCGCGCCGATATCGTCATCACCTCCACCGGCGCGCCCCACGCCATTTTCCGCCGCGAGCACGGAGAGCAATTCCTCTCCCGCCGCAAGAACAAGCCCATGTTCTTCATCGACATCGCCGTCCCCCGCGACGTTTCCCCGGAAATGGCCAAGCTCGACGGCATCTTCACCTATGACCTCGACGACCTGCAGCAAGCCGTCACCAGCCACGTCGCCGACCGCCGCAAAGAAGCCGAAATCGCCGAAGCCATCATCGCCAGCGAAGTCGAAAACTTCAAAGCCCGCTTCGAAGCCCGCCGCCACACCCGCGACGTCGTCCCGACAATCGTGAGCTTACAAGACCATCTCGAAACTATCCGCCAGGCCGAAATCGACCGCGTCCGCGGCCGCCTCGGCCACATGACCCCCGAACAGGAAATCGCCGTCGAAGCCTTAACCCGCGGCATCATCAACAAAGTCATGCACACCCCCATCACCACCCTGAAAACCGCCGCCAAAGAATCCGAAGTCACGACGGTCATCGAAGTAGTCCGCCGCCTCTTCAACCTCCACGACAAAGAATCCGGCCCCGCCTCGCAAGCCAACAAAGAATCATCGAGCAAGAAAGAAAGCTCGATCCAGAAAGAAGCGGAGCCGCGCCACTAATGTCGCCCGGGCCCCACACTCCACCCCCTTGTCTTCCTGAGCGCAGTCTGGCGATCCGCGAAGCGAATCGCCAGACGAAGTCGAAGGACCCCTATAAGCTTGCACTGCCGCCGGCAATGCGAGGACTTTTCCCCCGTGCACCAGGACAATGCCCACACACCCAGCGATGACCAGCGACAATCAACTCGCCAACGGCGGAATCCTCCTCCGCATCGGCTCCCGCGGCTCCCAGCTCGCCCTGTGGCAGGCCAACCACATCTCCGACCTCCTGCGCGCCCGCGGCCATGAAGTCGAAATCGAAATCATCCACACCACCGGCGACAAAATCACCGACGTCCCTCTCGCCATGGTCGGCACCAAAGCCGGACTCGGCAAAGGAATCTTCACCAAAGAAATCGAAGAAGCCCTCGCCGCCGGACGCGTCGACTTCGCCGTGCATTCCTTAAAAGACCTGCCCACCGAACTTCCCCCAGGATTCGAAATCGCCGCCATCACCGAACGCCAAGACCCACGCGACGCCTTCTGCTCGCGCCACTATTCACAAATAAAAGACCTGCCGAAGGCCGCCCGCGTCGGCACCAGCAGCCTGCGCCGCCAGGCACAGCTTAAAGCTATACGCCCCGATCTCGACATCCATCCTCTGCGCGGCAACGTTGATACCCGCCTGCGCAAACTCGAAGCAAGGCGAATACGACGCCATCATCCTGGCCGCATCCGGCCTGAAGCGTCTCGGCAAAACCGAACTGATCAAACAAATCATCCCCGCCGAAATCATGTGCCCCGCCGCCGGCCAGGGCGCGCTCGGAATCGAAATCCGCGCAGGCGATGCCGCCACGCGCCAGCATCTCGAATTCCTCAACGACCCCGCCGCTCGCGCAGCCACCACCTGCGAACGCGCCCTCCTGAACCGCTTAGGCGGAGGCTGCCAGGTCCCCATCGGAGCCTTCGCGGAAATGAAGAATGGAAAACTCCATCTAGAATCTATCGTGGCCGACCCCGACGGCACCAAACTCCTCCGCGACTCCCGCGACGGTGACGATCCCGAACAACTCGGCAGCGATGCCGGCGCCGCGCTTCTGGCCCGCGGCGGCGCCGCGATCCTCGCCGCCGTCTACAGCCGCGGCCTCGCTGCCCCGCCCCAACCATGATCGTGAAATTAAGATCGTGAATTAAGATCGTGCATCATGACTCACCGCGTTCTCCTCCAACTCCTCGGCGGCACCAAGCGCTCCCGAGCCCTGCGCCGCTGGGTCAACCTGTGGCCGCCGCTTCTGGGCGCGGGCATTCGCATCCGGCGCATTGCGCCCGACATGAAATCCATCGACGTCGAAATGAAGCTGCACTGGTGGAACGCCAACTACGTCGGTACCCAGTTCGGCGGATCGCTCTTTGCCATGACCGACCCGCCCTATATGCTGATGCTGATGGCCAACCTGGGCAGCGATTACATCGTGTGGGATAAAGCTGCCAGCATCCGCTACCGCAAGCCCGGACGCGGCACAGTGCGCGCCGAATTTCGCCTTAGCGATAGCCAAATCGACGACATTCGGGAGAAACTAAAGACGCTGCCAAAATACGAACCCGTGTTCACGATCGAAGTGAAAGACGAAGCTGGCGTGGTAATCGCTGAAGTAGAAAAAGTTCTCCACGTGCGCAGAAAAGACGCAGTGTCAGATCGGCCGCAAAGCGGCGAAAAAATGCAGCCCACGGCGCAAGCCGCGGGGATCACCGCCAAAGTTTGAACCAGCCCCGCAGGGGCGAATGAAAATTAGACCGTGTACATCCCCGAACATTTCGTTCTCCGCGACCACGCCGCCGCCATCGCGTTCATGCAGGCGAATCCGTTTGTGATTCTGGTCTCGGCCACCGACGACGGCCCCTTCGCCAGCCACGTCCCGGTCGTCATCCGCGAAGCCGGAGACCAACTCATCGTCCGCGGCCACGTCGCCAAAGCCAACCCGCACTGGCGCTATCTCGAACAGAATCCGCAATGCCTCACCATTTTCCACGGACCGCACTCCTACATCTCGCCCAGCAACTACACCACGCGCGAAAACGTTCCCACGTGGAACTACGGGGCGGTGCATCTTTACGGAACCGCGCGCGTGTTCGCGTCGCCGGAAGCGCTGCAAGGCGTCCTTCACGAGTTGATCGCCACCTTCGAGGCCGCCTACGCGCAGCAATGGGACAGCCTCGACCAGAAATACCGCGATAACATGCTCCGGCACATCGTAGGATTCGAAATCACCGCCACCAAACTCGAAGCCAAATTCAAGCTGGGCCAGAACCGCTCGAAACAAGAACAGGCCAACATGCTGGCGTCCCTGAGCAAAGCCGAAGACACGGCTGTGAAGGGCGTGGCCTGCCTGATGCAGCAGCAAGGCATGGGTAAGCCCCCAGAAAAGTGATGAAGAGCCTGTGTGGGGCCGACACTCTTGCCCGCCAACTCTAACCATGAGCAAAAAAGTTCCCGCATCAACGAGTCCCGCATCCACAAACCGCCCATTGAGCAAAGTCCGCATACTGGTCGGCCGCGCCCGCCATCAAGCCAGCGCTCTCTCCGCCGAATTGCGAAACCTGGGCGCCCGCGTGCTCGAAATTCCTTTCATCGAAATTCGCCAGCCTCGTTCCTATAAGCCGCTCGATTCCGCGCTAAGAAATTTAGGCGAATACGATTGGCTGATCCTGACCAGCGTGAACGGCGTCGAAGCCATGTGGACGCGGCTGGACAAGCTGAAACTCACAAGAAAAAGTGTTCAGCATGCCCGCCTCGCCGCCATCGGCCCCGCAACGAAGAATGCCGTCGAGAAGCGCGGCGTGAAAGTCGATGTCGTTCCCAAAGAGTACGTAGCCGAGTCCGTGGTGCGCAGCCTGCGCCGCCGCGTGAAAGGGAAGCGCGTGCTGCTGGTGCGCGCCAAAGTTGCCCGCGACGTGATTCCGCAAGAACTGCGCAAAGCGGGCGCGCATGTCGACGTTGTCGAAGCCTACGAAACCGTAGTGCCGCAATCTTCGCGCGCGCGCCTGCGCGCGGCGCTGAAGAATCTGCGCCGGCGTCCCCATGTGATCACATTCACAAGTTCTTCCACGGTACGCAACTTCGTGACGCTGCTCGGAGGCTCGCGCGCCCGCCCGAGTCTCGACGGAATCCTCACAGCGTCGATTGGTCCAGTCACATCTTCGACATTGCGTGAGCTAGGACTAGGGGTAGACATCGAGGCCAGGGAGTTCACCATACCCGGCCTGGTCGACGCGATCGTTACTGGTGCAAAATCAGCCCATGTGGAATCAAGCACTTAGCGTCAAGTTATTGAAAACATGAGCGCGGCAATTGACAGACCGAGCCCGCGATTGCGGTCTCGGTCGTTCATCAGAAGGCCATTTCTTGAGCTTCCGACGGCCCTAGGATCGACGATCGGGTCACAGGTGGACGGTCAGGGTCATCCTGCGAACTGCGGCGCTAGAATCGCCGCCCACGAAAATGCTTCTCAGTGGAATCAACAACTTAGCCGCAAGTTATTGATAACATTGGAGTGATAAAATCGGCGTGAGGGCTGATTTTCTTTGCGGCCTTCGCGGCTGTTCTTTGCGTACTTTGCGGTCAACGGCTTTTAAACGGCTTTTAAAAGCTCTTAACCGCAGAGAGCGCAAAGGAAATTCCGCGGAGGTCGCAGAGAGAATCGTCAGGCTCTACTCCGTTAGCGAGCAACTGCAATCGGCGGGTTGCACGTGCGCCAGCAGAAAATCCGCGACGCGCTTGTAGGCGTCGATTTGATTTTCGACGCGCGCGAAGCCGTGGCCTTCGTTGTCGTAAATTTTGTATTCGACCGTGCCGCCGCGCTTCTTGATGGCGTCGACCACCTGCTGCGTTTCTTCCTTGGGGCACCGTGGATCGTGTCCGCCGGCGAGCAACAGCAGCGGCGCTTTGATCTGGTCGATGAAGTTGATGGGCGACCGGTCCTCGTAGAGCGCTTTATTTTTCACGACATCGCCCATGGTCGCGAGATCGGATTGCTGCAGCACCGGGTCTTCGTGTTCAATCTCTGTAAACCAATTTACAAAAGGCACGATGGGAACGCCCGCTGCCCAGACGTCGGGCGCTTTCGTGACTGCCATCATGCTGAGATAGCCGCCGTAGCTTCCGCCCATCACGGCGATCTTTTTGGGATCGAGGTGTCCGGTCTGCTTGATCCAGTCGACTCCAGCGAGCACGTCCTGCAGATCGCCGCCGCCCATGTCGAATAAATTGGCCTGCTGAAATTCTTTGCCGTATCCGGTCGAGCCGCGATAGTTGGGCGCAAGCACCATGTAGCCTTGATTCGCGGCGTATTGCACGAAGCGGTTGAACGAATTCATGCTCTGCGACGTGGGGCCGCCATGGATGTAGACGATGGCGGCGTTCTGTCCGTTGCGCGCCATGTTGTAGGGAACATAGAGAAACGCGGAGATGGTCCACTTGCCGTCGCGGCTGGGATAGTGCACGAGATAAGGCTCGACCATGTCTTCAGAGCGCACGCCCGCCACGAGTGAGTGCGTGACTTGATGCGATTTGCCGGTGGCGACGTTGTACACCCAGAGATCACCCGGAGCAGTGGGGCCGTTGTGCATGTAGAGCAGGCGCGAGCCGTCTTTTGTGAAAGCGGAGTGGCCGCCGGCCGGTTCGTTCACGCCTTTCGGGATCCGCAGGGTAGTAGACTTGCCCGTAGCGAGATCGTGGAGAAAAATGTCTTCGTTGCCGTCAACGTTGGCGCTGAAGGTGAGGAGCTTGCCGTCGGGCGAAAATTCGCCGCCGCGGATTTCCCATTTGTCTTTAGTCAGCCACTTAACCTCGCCATGACCGATGTGTCCTGAAGGTGCGCCCCTCATTCCTACGTCCAGTAACCCGATGTTGTCGTATCCATTGCTGGCGTTGGACGTGAGTAGCACGGTCAAGGCGTCGCGCATGCCAGCGATCAAAGAGAAATCGTTCGCGAAGTACAACTGTTCGCCTTCGTGCGGCGTTAGCAGCGTGCTTTTTCCAGTCGCTACATCTGCGATGAAGATGTTCGAATCCGTCCCCTTGGCCTGCTCCTGCGTGTACACGATGTATGCCCCATCTTTCGACCAGATGGGATTCACATTGCGCTTATCCTGCGGCGTGTTCGTCGTGAGATGCTTCACTTCGCGCATCAGCGTGTCGTAGATGTCGATTTCAAATGCAGCGGAAGTTTTCGGCTTCACTTCGTAGGCCAGGTAACGGCCGTCCGGTGACCAGGTCGGACTCATTTCGGCGATTTCGCGCGTGTTGGTTAAATTGACGACTTTGCCGGTCTTGGGCGAGACCAGAAAAATATCCCACTGCTCGTCGCCGTCGTAGTCGGATTGATAGGCGATCCACTTACCGTCGGGGGACCACGCGGGCGAGGTCTGGCGCTGGTCGCTGACCGTGAGTTGAGTGGGCCATCCGCCCTCGGCGGGAACGAGCCATATGTTGTTGCGTCCGCTCATGTTGGAGACGAAGGCGATGCTCTTGCCGTCGGGCGCCCACGTGGGACGGCCCACCTGGCGCGTCATGTAGAGCTTTTCGATGGTCAGGGTGCGCGGCTCGACTTGCGCGTTGGGCTTGGAAGCGATCTTTTTCGGGTCGCTGATGGCCTGGGGAGCGGGCAGAGTCTGGGCAGAGGCAGTTTCGGCGGCGACTGTGGTCATGAGTATGACGATAGCAAACGGGATGAAAGCGCGCATGGGATCGGGAGCCTCGCGTGAGGGTGAAGAGAAAGTTTAGCAGAGTCGTTGCGCGACGCTTCCAGCTGTCATCCTGAGCGCAGAGGGAAGGGCGCGAAGCGCACTTCCCTTGGAGTCGAAGGACCCCTTGCGCGGCGGCATCTCCGGGAGCCTTGAGAGGGGTTTCTGTTTCAACTCGTTTGATTGCCTTGGCAGAAACTCCTCGAGGGGCCGGTGGCAGCGCACGCATGCATGGGGTCCTTCGACTGCGTAATTGCCTCGGCTTCGCCGAGGCAATTACTTCGCTCAGGATGACAGGGCACCTTGGTTGACTACGGGAGCGTTCACGCCTTCGCGTTCTTGTGGATCTCTACGGTGCTCCAGGTTTTGTCGGCGGCGTGGCAGAGATTTTCCAGGGGGCAATCGACGCATTTGGGTTTGCGGGCGACGCAGAGGGAGCGGCCGTGGTGGATGATCTGGTGAGAAAAGAGGATCCACTTTTCGCGCGGGATGATTTTCATCAAGTCCTGCTCGATTTTTTGCGGGTCGTCGTTCGGTGTGAGTTCGAGGCGGCGGGAGATGCGGTGGACGTGGGTGTCGACGACTACGCCGTCGGCTTTGTGGAACCACGAGCCGAGGACGACGTTGGCGGTTTTGCGGGCGACGCCGGGGAGGGTGAGAAGTTTTTCCATGTCGTCGGGGACCTGGCCGCCGAAGTCGGCGACGATTTTTTGCGCTGCGCCCACGACGGATTTCGATTTGTTGCGGAAGAAGCCGGTGGAGCGCACGTCGGGCTGGAGCTGTTCGGGGGTGAGCGCAGCGAAGGCTTCGACGGTGGGATATTTGCGGAACAGTTCGGGGGTGACGCGGTTGACGTTGGCGTCGGTGGATTGGGCGGAGAGGATGGTTGCGACCAGGAGCTCCCAAGCGCTGGAGTGGGTGAGGGCGCAGGTGACGGCGGGGTAGAGGTGGTCGAGGCGGAGCAGGATTTCGGCGATGCGATTGGGAGCGAGGGGATTGTAGGCGGGAGATTTCTTCGGGGAGCTTTTCGAGGGCTGTGGCGCTGCCGCCGGGGCTGCGCCCCGGGGACGGGCAGGAGTGCCCGTCCCCACATTAAGACCACTAGAACCCTTCGGACCTTTTTTCGCGCGAGTACTTTTCTGGCGGGGGGGCATGAGGAGCAATATTTTAACAGGAGCGAGGACAGAGAACTGGCCGAGGTTGCAGTGTCCATCCGTAACCTGGGGCGTCATTGACGGGGGATGGGGGCGCGGGTAGTCTGATGACAATCCTTCGAGTCAGGCATGCGAGTTACAGGAACGAAGTCAGGAAAGTTATGGCGGTGAATGCGATCCAACTCGGGCAAGTTTGGCGGAGTAACGCCGATGGGCTGGATTATCTTGTCACCAAGGTCTACAACGAAGTGTTCTCGCAGTTTGCCATGTTGCGGCCAGCGGGGATTACGGCTCCGGACGCGCCGACCCTCCGCATTAAAGTCACCAAGAGCCCGGAAGGCGCAACGCTGCCCGGGTATACGTTCACGCAGGACGGGTCGTTTTAGGAAGCTGCTAGCTCTCGGCTATCAGCCGCCAGTAAAGGCAACACCTACGCGGTATCTCTGCTTTTTTCCGATACACTCTACTGGCTAGTTCTCTGTTCTCAGTTCTCAGTTGTCGGTTCTCAGTAAACCCAAGAACTTGATGTGTCGGACCGAGAACCGAGAACCGAGAACCGAGAACTGATTTCTTCTCATGACTGAAAAACTTCTGGCGGTGGTTTTTATATTTATCAAGTCGGTGATTGCGGCGACCGGCTACGGCGGGATCGCGCTGCTGATGGCGATTGAGTCGGCGTGCATTCCGCTGCCTTCGGAATTGATTATGCCGTTTGGCGGATACCTGGTGTTTGAGGGCACGTTCAAACTGCTGTGGGTGGCGACGGCGGGGGCGATCGGGTGCAACCTGGGGTCGCTGGTGGCGTATGAGATTGGATGTTACGGCGGGCGTCCGCTGGTGGAGCGCTACGGGCGCTGGATTCTGATGGGCAAGCGCGAGCTCGACTGGGCCGACCGTTTCTTTTTGCGCTGGGGATATCTGGCCGTGTTCATTGCGCGGCTGCTGCCGGTGATTCGCACCTTCATCGCGCTGCCGGCGGGCGTGGCGCGGATGCCGCGGGGAAGGTTTCACGTCTATACGTTTCTGGGATCATGGCCGTGGTGCTTTGCGCTGGCTTACTTCGGGATGAAGCTGGGCGAGAACTGGCGGGCGCTGGGAAAATATTTCCATAAGTTCGACGCGGTGATTGTTGTGGTGCTGGTGGCGGGGGCGGCGTGGTTTGTGTGGAGTCACTGGCAGAATAGAATCAGTGGCCAGGGGTCAGGGATTAGGGGTTAGTAAGCGTCGCTACTTTGGGTACGACGATTTGCTCGGTTTCGCCAGCTGTGATCCTACGATCTGCCAATTGCCATTGCGCTTCATGACTACGTCTGTGTAGATGTAGCGGACTTGGAAGCGGCGTCCATGTTGTTCGACTTCGTCTTCTTCGGAGCCGTGGACCAGAGCTACGCCGTCTTTTAGCAGACGGATTTGGCGGGCGGTGGAGGTCATTGAGATATAGCGGATTGCGCCGGAGGTGAGATTGTTGAGCACGTCTTCTTTGGTGAACGCCTTGCCCGATTCGTCGTATTGGATGTAGTCGTCGGCGAAGATGAGCGCGAGTGCGGCTTGGTCGGCGGCGATTAGGGCGCGGTCGCCGTCTATGAAGAGTTGGTGGATTTGGTCTTCGTCGTTGCTTATCTGCATCGAGTCGCCTTCCCAAGATTTGTCATCCTGAGCGAAGTTGCCGCTGGCGAAGCGAACGGCAACGCAGCCGAAGGACCTCTAATGGCACAACCGCCTTCGCCGGCGATTCGAGGAGTTCTTTCCGCGCGGTCGGAAGCGGCGTGAGAACCCCTCGACGCTGAGGTCCTGACGACTATAGGGATTCTTCGACTGAGTGGATGCTTCGCTTCGCGAAGCATCCACTCCGCGCAAGGATGACAAACGTAATCGCGGCGTCGCCGCACTCCAACCATTTTATTGATGCTAACGACGGGTTGGTGTACAAGCAAACGCAGTCGTTAACGTAAGGAGGATTTTGTGATTCGAATGTTTCGCGTTCTTGCGCTGGTTTTGTTCTTGGCTTTCATCCTGCCGGTTGTCTCTCATGCTCAGGCGCCTGCGTCCGGGCAACCGTTTGTCGTGGAGTATTACTACAAGACGAAGTGGGGGCATGCGGATGAATTCTTGAAGCTGTTCAAGAAGAATCATTATCCGCTGTTGAAGAAGGAAGTCGAGATGGGGAGGATGGTGAAGGTCTGGATGGACCAGCCGCGGTATCACACTACCGAAGACGGGCGCTGGGACTTCCGGGTGACCATCGTGTTCAAGAATGCGACCGTGGCTAATGAGCCATTCGAGGAGGATGCCATCAAAAAGCAGCTCTGGCCCGATCAGGATACGTATGCGCGCGAGGAGCAGCGGCGGTTTGAGATTCTGGACGCGCATTGGGATTTGCCGGTGAAGGTTGTGGATCTCGACGGTAAACCTTAGAGCTTTTACCACAGGGGACACGGAGTTTCACGGGGTAAACCATCCACCACAAAGGGGCACTCAGGTACACGAAGGTGGGAGATTTTACTCCGTGAGTTGCGGTTTCGAGTGGGTGGGGCGCGATGCAGCGGGTTCGAAAAGGATGTTAAACCAAGGTAATAATTGCGAGGGAAATCCTTTATCAGGCCCATCAAAATTTGGAATTAGACATTGCGGGCGGCGCGCCCTACTTTTAGATCATGGAACCGATCATGTCGTTTGAGGATTCACACGTTGATTTATTGCATGAGATTGGCGTCCGGCTGGGAACGGCGGACGGATTTCATGAAGTGTTAACCCGAGTCGTGGAGTTTGCGGCGGGGCTGGTGAAGTGCGATTCCTGCCTGGTGTATGTGCTGGAGGGCGAGGAATTGGTTTTGCGCGCGTCGAAGAATCCGCATCCAGAAGTGGTGGACCGGTTGAAGCTGCGCGTGGGACAAGGGATTACGGGCTGGGTCGCGGAACATGGCGAACCGGTTTCGGTGTCGGGAAAGGCGCAGTCGGATCCGCGGTTTCGTTTTTTTCATGAACTGCCGGAAGATACTTATGAGGCCTTTCTTTCGGTGCCGCTGATGTGCCGGGGTCGGGTGATGGGAGTGATTAACCTGCAGCACCGGCTGCCGCATGTTTACAATCGGCGGCAGATCCAGCTGATTTCTACCATTGGATTTCTGGTGGGAGCGGAGATCGAAATGGCGCGGCTCGATACCGTGAACTCCAACCTGTCGGAACAGTTGCAGACGCGGAAGATTGTGGAGCGGGCGAAGGGCATCCTGCAGCGCGATCTGGGGTTGGACGAAGAGCAGGCTTACCTGGCATTGCAGCGTCAGAGCCGGCAGAAACGCAAGCCCATGAAGGAAATTGCCGAGGCCATCGTGTTGAGCGACGAAGTGAAGGGTGAGTCGCGGTTGCCGGTGCCTTCATAGGTTGTGCGGGGAATAGAGAGCGCTCCTCAGGCGCTGAAGCGCGGATCGGTTCGACTCCCTTAACGGCATGAGTGAAACTCGTGCCCTTCCCAGGACCTAATACTCCAACGGACAACAAAGAAAAAGAGAGCAGGTTCCTTGCGGAATCTGCTCTCTGGTTTTGGTGCGGGTTAATTTACCGGGATGCCGGGATTGGCGCCGGGTCTGCCGCCGCAACCTGACGGGCCGCGGAGGGCACCGCGAAATGCAGGGTCACGCCCGCCTCGGGTAGTTCCATGGCGCTGACGAAACTCTTTCCTTCGCGCGGCACCAGGAGCAGGTGGTCGGTGCCGGAAGGCTTGATTTCGGTGACGTCATTCACCAGCATCATGAATCCGGGTCCCGAGCCGCTGAGCGTGCGAACGAACAGCATGTCGGAAGGGCCGTCGGGCTGGAAAGAGAACTCGTACTCTCCAGCAGGGAGCAGCGTGGTTTGCCAGTGCACTTCGTGCGTGAGCACGAAGCGGCCGCGCGCTGCCTGGGCAGAAGCCGGGGTGGGCGCGAAGCTGAAGGCGGTGAGGGTGAGGGCTGCGGCGTAGACGAATCTGCGAATGGAAGTCATGGAATCTCCTGTTCTTGTAAAAACCAGGTCCGAAGACCAATCTGCGAGCACACTTCGGCGTCCGGCCTGAAGGAGTGCTCAGATTGCGGTGGAGAACAACGAGGTCAGGAGATTTGCGCTGCGGGCAGCAAAGCTCGCAGGCAAACGTCGGCTTCACGGGACCGGCTGCAGAGCTGGTTGGTGAAGTGAGTACATTGTGACGGATGAGAGAGCGAGAGTCCAATTCAAAAAAATTATGGGGGGCATTTGTAGGGAGGGCGTGACCTAAGTAATGAGTTTTAAAGCTTTAGGGCCTTTAAAGCTTTTAACCGCGAAGATCGCAAAGAACGGCCGCGAAGGTCGCAAAGGATGTTGCATTTTTTCCGTCCAGTGCCGACTCTGCACCGTTGGACCGATTTTTCTGCGCATTTGGCGGCGCTGGTTTGCAATATCACTGCCGGATACGAGAACATACAAGGTTTGCGTATCCATACTGATACTTACTGAGGAAGCGGTCGACCTATGGCGACAAAGAAGAAGTCTGCAAAAGTGGCGGGGAAGACGGCGAGAGTGGAAGTTGCTTCGGGGCATGAGATTACGATTGCGCCGGCGAAAGGGAAGCTGGGGGTGATGATCCCGGGCATGGGCGCCGTGGCGACTACGTTTGTCGCGGGCGTGGAGGCGATTCGCAAGGGGCTGGCGAAGCCGATTGGGTCGCTCACGCAGATGGGCACGGTGCGGCTGGGCAAGCGCACGGATGGGCGCTCGCCGAAGGTTACGGAGTTTGTGCCGCTGGCTACGCTTGATGATCTGGTGTTCACGGGCTGGGACATTTTTGAAGACAACATGTATGACGCCGCGACGCATGCGGGCGTGCTCGACCAGAGGCTGCTCGACCAACTGAAGCCGTTTCTTTCGTCGGTGAAGCCGCGGGCGGCGGTGTTTGACCACAATTACGTGAAGAAGATTGACGGGCCCAACGTGAAGAAGGGCAAAAACAAAATGGAGCTGGCGGAGCAGTTGCGCGCCGATATCCGCGACTTCCGGAAGACCAGCGGGGCGAGCCGGCTGGTGACGATGTGGTGCGGATCCACCGAGTCTTACATCGAGGCGACGGCGGCGCACCAGTCGATAAAGGCGTTTGAGAAGGCGCTGCATGAGAGCGACGAGATGATTGCGCCTTCGATGATTTATGCGTATGCGTCGCTGATGGAAGGCGTTCCGTTTGCGAATGGCGCGCCGAACCTTACGGTGGATCTGCCGGTGATGCTGGAACTTTCGCGCAAGAATAACGCGCCGATTTGCGGGAAAGATTTTAAGACCGGGCAGACTTTGATGAAGACTGTGCTTGCTCCCGCGTTCAAGGCGCGGCTGCTGGGGCTGAGCGGATGGTATTCCACCAACATTCTGGGCAACCGCGATGGGGAGGTGCTGGACGATCCGGGGTCGTTCAAGACCAAGGAAGAATCGAAGCTGGGGGTGCTGGAGCACATTCTGCAGCCGGCTCTGTATCCGGATTTGTACGGGAATATTTTTCACAAGGTGAGGATTAACTATTATCCGCCGCGTGGTGATAATAAAGAGGGTTGGGATAACATTGATATCTTCGGATGGCTGGGGTATCCGATGCAGATCAAGGTGGATTTTCTGTGCCGCGATTCGATTCTGGCGGCGCCGATTGTGCTCGACCTGGTTTTGTTTGTCGACCTGGCGCAGCGTTGTTCGGAGTTGAAGGGAATTGGAATTCAGGAATGGTTAAGCTTTTACTTTAAGTCTCCGATGACGGCGCCGGGGCTTTATCCGGAGCATGATTTGTTTATTCAGTTGATGAAGTTGAAGAACACGCTGCGGCATTTGAAGGGCGAGGAGTTGATTACGCATCTGGGGCTGGAGTATTACGATTAGGGTCGATCAGGGTTCATGCCAAGGGCTTGACCACAGAGGACACTGAGGGTCACAGGGTAATGCGTAGGGCTACGGGATGTCTGCGAGTTGGCAGTTGTTGCCGAAGGTGAAGGAATTCAGGCCTAAGCCTGGGCTTTCTGGTTGCAGGGAGATCAGGTGAGCGCTGAAGGCGGGGCTGCGCACCACGTAGTACATGCGTGAGCCGGTGACGTTGATGAAGGCTCCCTTGGCGTCGAATTTCACATCGGCGCCGCCGCTATCTTTCGGCAGGGGGCTGCCATCCTGGAATAAGTTGACGCGGATGGGCTTGTCGCTTTTCGGGCTATCGTTTTTGAGACTGAGAACGGCGTAGAGCGAGCGGGCGTGGTAACGGAGTTCGGCGGCTGCGCCGTGACCGTCGGAAAATACGCCGTCGCGTTCGACGCGCCAGCGGCCGACCAGCATGACTCCGCCGTCGGGCGGGGAATGCGGAGGCTGGAAATCGGCTTCGTCGCCGGCGTGGTGGCCGGCCATATCTTCGACGGCGCTGCGTCCGTAGATTTCACCGACGAAAGTTTCCTGAGTCGTCACGCCGCATTCTGGTTTGAAAGCGTTCTCGTCGGGATCGAGCGGGATCTTCGATATTTCCTGCGCCATTTCAGGATGCGCGGCCACGAGCAGTTCGCGGATCTTCGATTCGAGCTCGCGGTTGCCGGATTCGCCGAAAACTTTCATGACGATGTTGCCCTGCGGGTCCACGAGATAGCGGTTGGGCCATCCGTTAGACGCATACGCCTTCCAGGTCGTGCCTTTCTGATCGGCGACCACGGGCCAGGGCAGGCGGAAGCGCTGCGCCGCGGCGCGGACGTTCTCGACATTGAAGCCGATGGCGAACTCGCCGTAGTGGACTCCGACGACATCCAAGCCGTACTGGTGGTATTTGCCGTACCAGCGCTTGACCACGCCGAAGTCGCGGATGCAGTTGATGCAGGTGTACTCCCAGAAATCGATGAGCAGAACGCGGCCGCGATAGCCGGAGATGTGATGCGGAGCTGGAGATCCCTGGTCAAGCCACACGCCCTCGGCTCCGAAATCCGGGGCGTGATGGACTGTCAGGTCGATCGTCTTGTCGTTATCGCCGGTCTGGGCGAGTGCGGGGATCGCGAGGCACAGCGACAGCAATAGAAATAGGGAAGCCACGAATATTCTTCGCGGCTTCCGGATTGCAGGGCGGTGAGACACGGCATCTGGTTCGTTACAATCGTGCGTTCGCAATTCTGTTTTCGTACCCACTCAGAAAACTATTTTAGCCTGAAGCTGCCCCTCGCGCCCGGCGGGGAGGCCGTTAAAGAACGAGCCGTAAGGTCCGGTTGGCGGTGCGGCTTGTCCCGTGATGTTGCCGCAGCTGGCCTGCTGCGACCCGGCTGGAATGGTGGAACAGCCGGGCGTCCAGTTCTTGTTCGGGTTTTGGAAATTGGGATGGTTGAAGATGTTGTAGATGTTTGCACCAACCGTAATCTTCACACGCTCGGTGGCGTGGAAGTTCTTCCCGACGGTGAAGTCCGAGTCGAAGAATCCGGGCCCGCGGAACTGGTTGCGCATTTGGGTTGGGAATAGCCCTAAGTTATTGGCGCTGGCAAAGTCGGCGGAATTGAAACACGTGCTGTACCCGTTCACGCAGTTTTGCGAAGCGTTCAGGCTGGTCAGCTGAGCGGGGGTGGCCGTGCCGCCGTTGGTGATCGAGGTGGTGCCGTCGGTGACCGTGTAAGGCAGGCCGGTGCGGGCGATGAAGTTCTCGGAGAGAATCCAGCCGCCCAGGATGCCGCTCATGGCACGGTTCTGGAAGTGGAACGGCTCGGTCCAAACGTAGTTTGCGTTGAAGCTGTGACGAATGTCGTAATCGGCATTGCCGTAATTGTTGGCCCGGAAGTTGAGCGGGTTGATTTGCCCCTGGATGGCGCTGGTGCTTGAGGGCAGGAGCGATCCGTTGGAGATTTCGTCGAGCGTGTGCGCCCAGGTGAAGTTGGAGTTCAGCACGAAGCCGGCTCCTAGGCGGCGAGTGAAGGTGGCGGTCATTTCGTTGTTGTTGGATACGGCTCCGGAATTCCACTCGGTAAACGTGCCGAAGCGGGGATCGGGCGTGGTGGTGGCGTAGCCGGTGATCTGCGGGCCGAAGCCGGGGACACTGGCCGTGCTTGCGTTCAGCGTGTTGTTGGGGTAGGGCTCGTGGTAGCCATGGCTTCCCACATAGGCGATGGTGATTTTGCTTTTGCTGTCGATGGCCTCTTGCACCTGGAGGTTCCATTCCTGGTATTGCGGCGTGCGCAGCTTGGTCGGGAACCCGGTAACGTTTGGCTGCGCGCCGCCGGCGGCCAGAAGCTGGTTCACCGTCAGGCCGTTGGTGAGGGAGGGAATTCCGAGCGCAGCGTTTCCGTTGCGAATGGTATTTGCGGTATTGGTTACGGTAGCGGCAGCGCCGGCCGAATCACCCCAAGCCACGGGTCCGCCTCCGATGTCTGGACCGAACAGATCTACTCCCACGAGGTAGGGGAGGTTGACGAACGAGTCGGTGATAAACGCCGGGAACGCATCATAGAAGATTCCGAAGCCGCCGCTGACGACAGTCTTGCTGTCGGCTCGCGGCGACCAGGTAAAGCCAAAGCGCGGAGCGAAATTGATGCTGTCCACGGAGCCGAACGCATCTTTTCGTCCGGTGAGCAGCGCCTGGTCGTAAGGGATGTTTACACCTTGCGTCTTGATTTGCGAAAACGGCGCGCTGGGCAAGGTGAAGCAGTTGATATCGCAGGTGGGATTGAAATTATGCTCCGCGCGCAGGGCAAACGTCAGCTTGAGTCGTGACATGACGGCCCATTCGTCCTGGGCGTAAACGCCGAGACCGCCGGTGTTCATGGGTGCGGTGGGATGAAGCGGATTGTTCTGCGCGTAGATGGACGCGTTGCCGCTAAAGAAATCGCCGAGTCCGGAATAGACCAACGGAGTCACTAATTCAGAAGCGTCATAGTTGGTGATGTCATAGCGCCGGAAGTTGACGCCGACTTTCATGCTGTGGCGGCCGAAGGTCTTGGCGAAATCGTCGACTAGTTGCGATTGTGTGACGTTGCGGCCTTGCGGGAATGCAAAGTTTTCGGCGTTCAGACCGGTGGCGGAAGGCAGCCCAAAAGGGCTGGAGACGCCGACGGTCGTGCCGACAAACATCGAGTAAGGAAAGGGCGAGGTGGCCTGGTTGGTGTTCTCGATGAAAATCGCGCGATAGTAGCTGACGGCAGCGACGAACTGGTTGGTGGCAGTGCCGCTAAAAGTATGCGACCAGTTCAGGCTGTTGTTGTATTCCGGCTGGTAACTCGCGGCGGAAAAAGCTGAGGGATCGATCGGGTCCGCGTAAGTGGCCTGAGTGCCGGTGTCGATGTCAAAACGGAAGAACAGGCGGTCATTGGTGCCGAAGTTCTGATCGAAACGGCCGATCAGCAGCGTCTCTTTCGCGGGCAGGGCTGGGCTCGCGCTGTACGACTGCAAGCAGCCGGCGGTGGCGGTTGCGGTTGGGCCGTTATCGATTTGCAGCCCGGTGAGTGGGTCGACGCAGCTTTGGCTCGCCGCGATCGCAGCGCCGTTCTTGAAGCCGGGAGCGGCCTGCCAAATTGTGGATGCCTTGGTGTAGGTCGCGATCGTGTTGGCAGATGCTCCAGCAAGGCCGATGTTCAGTGTGTCAGCCAAAAACGCAGCTGTGGGAGTGTAGACGGTGGTTGTCGACGGGACAATGTAACGAATGCCTTCGGTGTCGACAAAGAAGAAAGTTTTGTCCTTCTTGATGGGTCCGCCGAAAGAAGCCGCCCACTGGTTATTGTTGGCGAATGGACGAGGCTGCTGTGGCTGAAAGAATGTGTTGAACCAGTCGTTTGCATCCAGAAGGCGCCCGGTCCACTGGTATTGCACGTTGCCGTGGTAGTTGTTGGTGCCGCCCTTGCTCACCAGGTTGACCTG
This sequence comes from uncultured Acidobacteriaceae bacterium, assembly GCA_963719575.1. GTDB lineage: Bacteria > Acidobacteriota > Terriglobia > Terriglobales > Acidobacteriaceae > Sulfotelmatobacter. The sequence continues at coordinate 239,318 of CAVRCN010000004.1, read as the reverse complement.
AGCTCCGGCTTGTTGACCGTATTGGCCGGAATAGGCGTTGGTGACGACGGTGGCTTCGTCGATGCTGTTCTTGCCCAGCATCAGGTTGGTGGGACCAGAGTTGTTCAGGTTGAGGAACGGGTCCATTTGATTTTCGCCGTCCACCGTGAACACGTTTGAGGTGGCGGGCAGACCATTCGCGGTGAAGTTGCCGTACATGCCGCCACTGTTCATGACGACTCCCGGCGCGGTATAGGCGACGGCGGTCAGGTCGTTACCGCCGTTGGGCAGGTTTTGGACCAGATTGCTATCAAAAGAGGTGGACATGTCGGCGGCTTCCGTATCCATGAGCGGGGCTGAGGCGGAGACTTCCACCGTGGTTCCGGCAGCACCTACTTCGAGCTTGGCATTGACCACGGTTACCTGACCAACGTTCACCGCGGCCTTGGCTCCAAATTGCTTGAAGCCGGTGGCGGCGATGACCACTTCATAATTGCCTGGGTCGGCCAGAGGAAACTGGTAAATGCCCTGCGCGTTGGTGGTGGTTTGGCGCGAGTAACCTTTGTCCAAGTTTTTCAACGTGACGGCAGTATTGGCGAGAACTGCGTTCGATGCGTCGGTAACCGTTCCGCTGACTGCGCCTTCGGTTGCACTCTGCGACAACAGCGCGCACGGTAGCGCAAGGGTCAACACAGCTGCCAAAACAAATAGCCTGCTGGATGTGTTCGATCGCATTGTTGGTCTCCCTTGTTAAGTCCACTGACTGACACCGTTCTGACTAGCAGTGTCTAGTGCAGTCACAGGACCACCCGCGGCGAGTTCTGGGGGCCGAGTTACGGCAAGACAAAAGGAAGGTGCCGTCCTACAAATCTGAACATCCGGCAAACGGGATTAGGATTTGCGGTTCGAGGCAATGGGATCGATCTGCTCGTAGAAATTGCGGCGCATCTACCAGAAAAGGAATTTTGCGCATAGAAGTCTACAAAAAGACGGAGTGGAGCTGCGGGTCGGGAGAGGTTTTTGTGTTATCCGCGGCGGCACGCATCGGGACTTCGGGGCGGTTGCCGACGAGTTCAGAGTTGGTCTGTGTTTGCCACGGTCCAAACCTCGTGAAAGTATGCTCGGAGCGTTTGCTTGTAGTTCTGCACCTCTATCGTCAGGGAACGCGGCGAGGGGAATAAGATGCCGAGGATGAAGCTGAAAGAATTTCGGCCAGTGGCTCGCGCGTACGGCCTCTCGATTGCCGTGTGGTGCGGGCTTTCTTTGCTGACTGGTGTGCAGTACCGTGTCTTCGATAAGGCGATGAACATACAGTCGTCTCTGTTCGACATGCTGCTGCTGGCAGAGTCACGGGGATTTTCCTTTGCTCTGTTAACCCCGCCAATCTTCTATTTCGCTCGTCGTTACATGGGCATTACGCGAAATCGATTTCAGTATGTGTTGGCCTACTGCCTCGGCGTTGCGCCGTTCATGCTGCTTTATGCGTGTATTCGGTGGACCATTTTGCCGCCGTGGGACGCAGCGCTGCAGCAATATGTCCCGCGGACCAAGCACGGACCACTGGAGCTGATCTACTCGGGATTTGCCGATCAAATCACCATGTACATCGCGATTGTGGCGGCTGCCCATGCTTACCAGTACTTCGAAAAGCTGCGTAGGCAGGAGATGGAAAAGGTCGAATTTCAGAGGGCGCTGGCCGCCAGCGAGCTCCAGGCGCTGAAGATGCAGCTGCATCCTCATTTTCTTTTTAATACGTTGCATGGCATTTCGACGTTGATCGACACCGACAAGGGCAGTGCCAAGAACATGGTGGTTAAACTTTCCAGCCTGTTGCGGGGCACGCTGGAGCACAACAGTTCTGATTTGATTCCGCTGAGCGAGGAACTGAAGTTCGTCCGAGAGTACCTTGATCTCGAAGCGATGCGTCTGGGAACTCGTCTCAACGTGGAGTGGTCGATCGATCCGGACACGGGGCCGGCGCTGGTTCCGCAACTGATTCTGCAGCCGCTGGTGGAAAACGCCGTGCGCCACGGAATCGCCTGCTCGCGGGACGGCGGCTGGGTGGAGATTACATCCAGGAAGCGAGCGGGAACGCTTGAACTCCGCATTCGCAACAGCATCGGCGGCAAGCGCACGCCAGGCTTGGGAGTTGGGTTGAGAAACACGGATGCACGGCTTCGATATTTGTATTCCGACGAGGCGAGTTTTACTTTCGCCGAAACTGACGACCGCTCGGCGACCGCGACATTACGACTGCCGGCCCTGGGCTGCGGTCCGTTGGGAACGGAAATGGAAGAGGGAACCCATGCGCGTGCTGATCGTGGATGATGAGCCCCTGGCTCAAACCGCCTTGTCAAATATTCTGGCGGCACGAGCGGACGTTGAGCATTTCGATTCGGCCAACGATGCCATCGAGGCGCTCGAGAAACTGGCGACCGAGTCCTATGATGTTTTGCTACTCGATATCAATATGCCGGAGCTGTCTGGAACTGAACTTGTAGATCAGCTTAGAGGAAAAAACCCGCCGCTGCCGTCCGTTGTGTTTGTAACCGCGCACGATGAATACGCGATCGCCGCTTTTGAGAAACACGCCGTCGATTACGTCTTAAAACCATTCTCCAACGAACGAATCGGCGAAGCCCTGGACCGCGCTTTCCGCAGGGCCGAGGGCGAGCGCGCCGCGAAATTGATCGAAGCCTTGCCCCAGCTGCAGAAACTGACTCGTCCGCAATATACGAGAATTGCGATTAAAGCGAAGGGGAGGATTCTGTTCATCAACCCCGGCGATGTGGTCGCCGTGCAAGCGGAGGGCAATTATGTGCTGCTGCAGAGGGAGTCGGGATCGTATCTGCTGCGCGACTCCATCTCGGTAGTGGCTGAAAAACTCAGGCCCTACGGGTTTATTCGGATCCATCGCTCAGTGCTGGTGAATGCCTCTTTCGTCGAAGAAATCAAACCGTATGTGACGGGAGAATACGGCCTGCGAGTGAAAGGCGGAAGGGAATACACGGTGACGCGCACTTACAAGAAAAATCTTAAGTCGCTGGCGGAATTCTGGATTGGGGGCGGGGCGTTTCTGGCTGAGTAGCGGACTTCGATGTCGATTTTTGTGTTTGCTCTGCGTGTACGGTATTTCCACAATATGCGACCGCGACGGCTGATACTCCCTTCGCATTAGGGACTCAGTGTTTCGCCGATTTATAATCGACGGTTGTTGGCGGAAGTTACGACGCCGCGCGGCTGGAGGCCATTTACACAATGTCAGAAAGCAAAGTGATCGCGAATCAGAAGGCTATTATCAAGAATCAGAAGACCATCATCGCCAATCAGGCTGAACTTCGTGCGAATCAGACCGCCATCAAGAAGAATCAGGCAAGCATTCTGAAGAATCAGACGGGAATTCTCAAGAACCAGGGAGCCCTCCAGACGATCGTTGAGAATCAAAAAGAGATTCTCGCGAGACTGAGCTAGTGACCGGCGGACCTAAGAGCCAGGCATCATTTTATTTTCGCGGGGAGGCCAAAGTTGAAGACTGAGGAGACCCGCCTCTGGCGAAGACAATGGGTTGGGCCGAAATAATTCCTATACCTTCTTTCACCGTGATGAAGTGATTCGGCTTAACGTCTGGAAAGCTATCCTTCTGGCCGCTGGGCCAAACAATCTCCAATCTCACAGTTTTGCCAGCTTGCGGTTTGCCGAGACCGAAGGTGAGCGGCAATTCGCTTTGAGATAAGTAGCTTGAACCTGTTTTCACCATGCCGAAAAGGCGAGCTCCCGTGTTGGTAGTGACCGTGACCTTCGCGCCTATGCCATCGCGATTCGATCGTGTGCCCACAGTCTTCACTCGCAGCATGTCATTCTGGTTTCCGTTGTCGTTGCGCAGCAGGCGTGCGGGCCCGTTGTTGGCGGTGATCAATAAATCCAGATCGCCGTCATTGTCAAAATCTCCGTAAGCCGCGCCTCGACCCACGATTGCCCTTTGCAGCGCGGGGCCGAGTGTCGTTGTCACTTCTTCAAATTTGTTCTTGCCCAGGTTTCGAAAAAGATGAGGCGGTTGCGCATACTTGACGTTGGGTTGCACTACGCTGATGTCGTCGGAGACGTGGCCGTTGACGGCGAGAATATCGGGCAGGCCATCGAGATCATAATCAAAAAAGAAAGTGCCGAAGGTGAGCGACTGCGTGGAGATCCGCTTGAGGCCAGTTGCGGGGGCTTCGTCCGTGAACAAGCCCGAACCGTCGTTGTGGTAAAGGGCCATCCCCTCGTTGGTGAAGTTGCCGATCACCAGGCTTTGCCATCCGGAGCTGTCGTAATCGGCCGCATCGGTGCCCATGCCGGCGCGCACGGTGCCGGCTTCGCTGTAGGCCACGCCGGCGGGTACCGCGACATCTGTGAAGGTGCCGTCGTGATTGTTGCGATAGAGCTTGTTGGGTTCGGTGTCGTTGGAAACGAAAAGATCGAGCCAGCCATCGTTGTCATAATCCAGCAGCGCGACGCCAAGGGATTTGCTGGTGGGATCGTAGAGACCGGCGCGCCGCGTTACGTTCTCGAAAGTTCCGTCGCCCTTGTTGTGAAACAGAGTGGAGCTTTGGCCTTTGTATCTCTGCGGAGTGCAATAAGACTTGTTTTTGTTGTCGAGCGAACAGTATTGATCGGTCTCGATGGACCAGTCGATGTAGTGGGCGACGAAAAGATCCAGCTTGCCGTCGTTGTCGTAATCAAACCACACGGCGCTGGCGGAAAATCCTGGATCGGCCACTCCTGCCTTGGCCGTGACGTCGGCAAACTTGCCATTCCCTAAATTACGAAAGAGATGGTTGGAACCCACGGTGGTAATGTAAATATCTACATTGCCGTCATTGTCAAAGTCGCCAACCGCGCAGCCGAGCCCGTACATTTCAACCGCAAGGCCGGCTTGCCGCGTGACATCCGTGAACGTGCCATCCTTATTGTTGTGATAGAGAGCAGGGAACGACTTGCCCGACTTATGCCCGGGCCAGTCCATTGAATTGACCAGCAGAATATCCTGCCAGCCGTCATTGTCGTAGTCGAGAAAGCAGACGCCGCTGCCCATGGTCTCGGGAAGATATTTCTTTCCGAAAGCCCCGCTGTTGTGTTTGAAGTGAATGCCGGCCTGGGCGGTTACGTCTGTAAACTCGATTGGACCGGAAGGACGGGCGGGTTTGGCATGCGTGTCCGGGGGCGGAGCAGCGGATGCCGACGCTGACGGCGGGAGGACAGGAGTTGTAGCCGGCGAAAAAGCTTGGTGCGTGGTAGATTGCCCCGGTTTGCAACTCGCCAATCCGGCGAGGACGGCCAGCAACAGTGCGCCAGTGAACAAACGTTGCAGCTCGAAAAAAGTAAATCCACGTGTGTCCGCAATCACTGCGCCACCGTTAGCTTCGCAGATTTCGCGCGCCGCGAATCCAGCCAGATTTCGATCAGCATCGCGGCCGGGCCCACAATAAAGAGCGCATAAAAAGGCGCGTAGACAATCTGGTACAGGCGCAGCACCATTTCAAACAGCGCTACCAGGAAAACAACCACGCATTGGCCTCGTCGCGACCGGACTGTGGTCTTTGGATCCGTAATCATGAAGAAAATAAACAGTTGATACATGGGGCCGGTGATTGGCGCAATCTCCGACTGCCAGGGGCTTCCCGTCATCCAGCTTCGTAAGAATGCAAACGCGATAAACGATACGACATAGATTCCCGTAATGTGAAAGCGCCGCAAGCGCCAGATGATAACGGAACCAAGCGCCCAGATTACCAGCATGGGCAAGAGATAGTTGCCCCACTGGATGCTCAGCGTTGCCACTGTTTCGGCAGCCAGAAACAGCATTACAGAGATGCCGAAGTTGGAGGGATTCCAGATATGGCGTCCTTTCACGCGCAACACATATTTGGATGTGATGGAGATCGCGCTGCACAGTGCGTAGGGCCAGAACGCTGGCGAACGAATCAGAATGCCGACGCTGATGCCCGTGATGTAAGCGCTGGCGGGATGTAGCCACTTCTGAAAGAAAATTCGCCCGAGCAGGAGCTCGAGCACAATACTTGTAACGATCGCCAGCAGCGTTTTCTGATAGCTCTCGAGAATGCCGAACGACAAATGCCCGGCCAGCAGAATGCAGGTGATGAAAGCGGGAGCGATGTAGCGGTTGTCGAGACTGAACAGCGGCTTCCGCTGGCCGGACGCATGAGGCGGCTGGCCCGGTGATTGGGCAGGCAAGACGGGTGCGCTTGTCGGCTGACTCATGCGGGCTCCTTCATCTTATGCAGCTGATTCGGTGCCGGCTTGTCGATGGTTTGAAGTTTGCCGGAGGGCCAGCGAATTATGACCTTGTCGATCTGTGGGTTTGCGCCCAGACCGAAATGCAGGCGCCGGTCATTTTCCGCGGCGAAACCGCTGCCGCCGGAAACCTCCTGCACCTGCTTTTGACCGTTCCAAAATAATGTGACTTGGGCGCCGATCGCGCTGCGGTTACTGGTTGTTCCTTCCAACTCGAATTCCATCCACTCGTTCTGGGGCGCGACCGTATTCTTGTAAAGGAGCAACGGTCCATTCTGGTTGGCAACAACGACGTTGAGCACACCGCGATTCCACAAATCGACCAGGGCAACGGAACGTCCATCGTAGATGTCGGTCACGCCCACGGCCTGGGCGACATCGACGAACTTGCCGGCGCCGTCGTTGAGCCAGACTCTTTTGCTTTGATAGCCTGACAAACTGCGTCCGTCAAACGCCGGCCAGTTTTTCGCGTCGCCGATGATGGTGCTGTTTCCACCAGCCACTTTCGAAAAGTCATACCAGTAACTTCGATTTCGGTCGAGCGAGATGTAGCCATTCGTCAGATACAGGTCGAGTGTTCCGTCGTTATTCAGATCACCGAACTGCGCGCCAAAACTCCATCCGCCGAGCTCTACGCCAAAGTCTCGGGCCAGGTTCTGATACTTGACGGCATCGCCCGCAGTGCCTTCCTCCGGCACCCATAAATTATTTCCCTGGATGAGGATCCCGTCCTCCGAAATATTGGAAACGTAAACGGCGTACCTGCCCTGATTGAGAATATCGCCAAAGGCAGCATTCATACCGCTTTTGGGGGCGAAGCCGACGCCCGTCTGTTGGCCGACCTCGTGGAATCGCTTGCCGTCATTGAAATAGAGTTCGGACACTCCGTAATCGTTTGCGACAAACAAATCCGGATGTCCAGTTCCGCGCAAATCCGCGGCGGCGGCGGCCAATGCCCAGCGGCGACTGTTGATGCCGACCTTGGCGCTGACCTCTTCGAATTTGCCGTTGCCAAGATTGTGGAATAAATATTTGCGGCCTCCATTCTTTGCGTATTCAAAACTGTCAGGCATGATGCGCGTTGTGGTGAGATGCCAAAGGTCGATATCTTCGGAATAATAGCCGCCGACGAAAAGATCGAGGAGTCCGTCACCGTCGTAGTCGAACCAGATGGCTGTGTTCGCGTTGATCCACGGGGGCAGACCTGCCTGCTCGGTGACGCGCGTAAAGCCGTGACCCTGGTTGTTGTGAAACAACTCGGGACGGCCCCACTTGATCAGGAACAAATCTTCGTATCCGTCATTGTCGTAGTCGCCCCAAACCGCGCCGGTGGAAACTCCGGTGCCGGGCTGGTTGACGTCGGCAATGCCTAGTTCGCCGGCCACGTCTTTAAAAGTGCCGTCATGCATGTTGCGATAGAGTGCGTTCTTGCTGCCGATGGCGCTGTTCGTCACATAGATGTCAGGCCAGCCGTCGCGATCGAAATCGACGATCGACACGGATGCCCCCATGGAGGCAACTTCCGGCATGATGGGATCCAGCTTGGGATCGAGCTTGGGAGACTGATGGATAAAATTAATACCGGCCGCATGGGAGACTTCTTCCAGATAAAAGCCGTGTCGAGCCAGCGCGGTCTTTGCGTCAGCCTTTGATCTGTCGGCGTCGCGACCCTCCGAGATCCGCTTCATGACGAAAGGAGTAGCCAACAGCGCTATAAAGAAGAGGCTCAGAAACACTCTAGCGATCCGGTTGCGGGTCATTTCCCGATTGCACTCCTGCCGGTTTCATCGCTGCCGGATTCATCCCTTAATGCGTTCCTGAAGACTTCAGGAGTGACATAGCGCGTGTGGTAAGTTTTCCAGTCGTCGGAATGTTGCCGGTAGACCCACTCGTCCTCAAGGCTGCGGGGGCGCGTCGTGTATTCATTTTTCGCGTGATAGGGCAGAGGCAGCACGGTTTTCGAGAAAGTAGAATTGTAGTCGCCGTCTTTGATCCAGCCGTCGCCGACGATGACAAAATCGCGCACCCAGCCTGCGGGTGGAGGTGGCTGCTCGGCAAAGCGCAGCGACAACTCGTCGCCGGAATTTACGATCACGTAACGATCGTCGATGCGGTCAACGAGTTCGCGGACGTCGCCATAACGGGTGTAGTAGCCGATGAGATCGCGCCAACGCTGTTTGGTCCCTTCAAGCCGGTTGTAATCGGGAACCTCGGGCGCGCGCGCGGCTCCGGGCATGTGCATGACGGAATATCCGCGATAATGCAGATCGGCCACGGTGGGATTCAGAGTCACGGTTTTCAGCGGCGCATCCGGCGCGCCCTGCGCCCAGTGAATCGCATCCCAGTAAATTTCCAGGTTGGTTCGGATACGCACGCGGCGCGGAGTTCCGGGCCGAAAGACGTTCGTCAGATTGAAAAGAATCGTCTTCTTGCGGCCGGCCGGGAAACCCAGATTATCCTGAGCGGTAACCCAGCCGCCGTGTCCGTCCGGGACTTCCACACTCAACCCGTGGGCGCGCCAGCGGGTGCCCTGAGTAATCGCTACGTTCACCGAGGACTCGGTGTCGTGAATCGATCCCTGCGCAATCAGATACAGCGGACCACTTTTCGGCGCGTCGTCGCCGAGATCGACTTCGAGATAGTGATCGCGCGTGATGCCCTGATACTGGCCTCGGCCAAAGCTGGCAAGGGCTTTGCCGTCGAGCGTGCTGACAATGTCGGTAACATCGTGGCCAGTATCGTCAATGGCCCGCGCAATCTTGTGCGGCGTGTTCACGGTGGTGAGGCCAAGCTTCAACGGCGGAATCACGAAACGCTCGTCGACAAAAATCTCCGTGCCCACGGGATGATCCACCGCCATGAGCGCGAGATAGTCGTAGTAATAAACTTCCCACAATTCCGCCGTGATGCGCAGGTCGTAATAGCCGTCGTGCGGCACGAGCTGGTCACGGCCAATTTTGTACCATTCGCCGGTCGCCGCGATTTGCGCGGAGCCAAGCGTGTTGATGCGCAAACCGATTGCGGAGCCCCAGGGTACCGCGTCTTTCACGAACTCCATCTGCTTCCCGTTGTATGCGAAGAGGAACGGGCAGGACGCCTTCAGGCGTTGCTCGGTCACAATCTCCATGTCCGCTTTTACTCCGAATTCGGCGCGAACAGTTCCGTTCGGCCAAACGACGCGCACGACGTCTGCTTCGGTTTGGTCACCCAGACCGAAATGAAGTTGCGGGCCAGTGATGGGTTGTTTCTGTACCAGCAGGCCGGAGCGAACCTCAATCTCGCCGCCAACACCAAACGGGTTGATGCGCTGGTCGCCCACAGCTTGTACGGCGTGCGGCCGGACCACTTGCCAGTGATAATGTTTCGATCCGTGATTTATGGCCTCCGCCGCTTGTCCATCGGCGGAAAGACCCAGCAGGTCGAGCTTGCCGTTTCCAAGCAAATCGGCCACGGCAAACACCAGCGCCGGCCCCGTGGGATGGTCCAGCAAGACGAATTTGCCATTGTCGTCGCCCAGCCAAATCAGCGCGCCGGCTGCGCTGGAATTGGAAGCCTGTGCCGTGGGAGCCAGAAGCAGATCGAGCGCTCCGTTATTATCGAGATCAGCCACGCGCAGGTGCACATCGCCCGCGAGATTTGTGGGCGCGTCCGGGACCCTCGCAATCTCCGCCGTCTCCCAGCTTTCTCCATCGTTCTTGTCAGAAATTCGGAGGATGGCGCCATCCGCCTGCACCGCCAACAAATCGAGCACTCCGTCGTTGTTGGCATCAGCGACTGCAATTGCCTTCACGACGGGCAGACCAGCAGGCAGCGCGCGCTCCCGGAACTGGCCCTGGCGTTCATTCATAAAGACGTGAAGGTGTCCCACACTGTCGATGATGGCGGCGTCGGGATTGCCGTCGCCATCAAGATCAGCCCAGGCAAATCCGCGCACGCCTGAGATTCCGGTAAAAGGGTGAATCGGCAGAAATGTGTCGTCGCCATTGTTTCTCAGCACGACCGGTAATCCCTCGTTCGCGCCCAGCACGATATCGAGATCGCCGTCCGCTTCAATGTCAACCGCCCAGGCGCCGGTATAGCGGGCATTCGTGACCGGCTTCGGTAACCTGGTCTGCGTGGTTACGTCGGTGAATGCGCTCGGGCTATCCTGGCGAAACAAACGGACGCCGCCCGCGCCCGCCAGCACCAGATCAGTTTTGAAGTCGTAGTTGAGATCGACTTGCAGAATGCCCTCAGGCGTGGGCGGAATATGGGATGGTCCGCCGGGGAAGGGAAGAGTGGCGCCGGTGGACAGGCGCACTTCGCGGCCGTCGGCTTCAGCGATCACAGGCGCACCTGCGCTGCCGAGTTGAATGGCTCCAATCCAATTCCAGTGACGATTGCCGGCATCCGCCACCGGCTGAGGGGCGAATTGGATGGCCGTGTCTGCCGGCGCGGGCTTGAACACGGGAGATTCCAATCGCACGAAATGAGTGAAGGGCTGCGCTTCTTCACCAGCGGGGGCCTTGATGAGGGAGAGACTTTGGCGGTACTCGGGAACGCGCATGAGCACGTTGCGCAGGAAAGTGGTTCGGGTCGCGGCCGCGCGTAAATCGGTGCCGGCTTCCGCAGCTTGCACTGCCGCGAGCTGTTGCTTTACTTCCGCAGGCCATGTGGAGGATTGCGCGCCGATCTGCGCTACGGCCGACTTCAGTGTGCGCGCATCGCCCCGTTTTGCGGCAACACGGGCAAGCTCCAGCAACGCGGCCAGATTGTCTGGCTGCGCGGCCAGAATCTTCTGCATCACTTTCTGAAACTCCACCTGGCTGTTGGGATCGCCCTGCCGCTCGATTTCTTCTGCAAGCGCATAAGCTGCCCGCAGATTCTTCGGATTCAGGTCCACCGCTTTCCGCAGGCTGGCGATGGCTTCCGCGGAATGGCCACGATCGCTTTCAAGAATTCCCAGTAAATCGTAGATGTGATCGTTGTGTGGCGCCAGATCGCGCGCCCGTTCGAGCCGGTACGCCGCCGCGCCATAGTTCCTCTGACGCAATGCCAGCACTCCCCAATTCGCCCATCCCGCTGGTTCGCTGGGCACGAGTTGAGTTACTTCAGAAAGTTTGCTCTCGGCGTGAACGTCATCGCCCACCTGTAGAGCCGCCAGACCTACATAGAATGCCGATACAACATTGGCGTAGGCTTTGGATCCTTTCTCAGGAAGCCTGGGGCCGGAATGGCAACCGGAGAGCACGATGGCGATGCTTGCGAGAAGCAGCAACGAAGCCGCGCGCCGGAGACGGACTTCGGAGGTGCGAGATCTGTGCGAGTCAACGCGCATTAGGAAAATAGTCTCCATCGAAAAGGTTTCGGCAATCGCAAGTCAATCGGCACCGTTCCCATCGCCCGCATCTATGCGGGATTGGGTGCCGTCCACCAAGGCGACGACCACCACGGCGACGACCACAGATCGAACAGTTCGTACGTAAAGAGAATCGGGACAAAAACACCGACCGACAGCCACTTGTTGCGCAAGACTCGCAGCCAGTCGAACCGAGGTCTAAAGACCTTGCGCGCCCATTGACGCACCAGCATGAAGGGACAAGCAAGACAGAAGAAATTCCCCGCGCAGAGCAGGACAAGCACCAGCACCCCGCGAAAGTGAAGCCAGCTCAAAGTGGTGGCCAGATTCTTGGGCGCCAGGGAGGGCCCGAACAATCCGTGCACGATCATCACGAGACTGAGTACGAGCAGCGGAGCCTGAAGCACGGGGCGGGCATAAGGCCAGCGGAATAAATGGCCCACTCCCGGCACTCGCATCAAATCGAACGGAAGCGACTCTGACGTCTCTGGGGCCGGGATGGAGGATGGATTCAACAGCTTGCCTAATCGGGTCGGACTCCGCTCACCTCGAACTGCCGTTCTAGTTTCTTCCCGCCGGGCAGCGTGACATGGAGGAGGATAACCCAGTCACCTGCCATCGGAAACTCCAGGCGAGCCTGATAGCGGCCAGGATCTGTTTCTTTCGCCTCTGCGAACCCGGGGCTCATGCCCGGGTGCGACATGTCAGCCTCAATCGCGATGCGCGCTCCCGTGAGAGGTTCGCGGGTGCCGTCGGCCAACTTGAGAGTGACAGTAATGGGGCCGACGCGCGCTGGTTGAGGCGAAATTTCGTGCTCAATCGCGACAAGAGGCGGACGTTCGACCGGCCTGGAACAGCCGTCCGAGACCAGTCTCTGCTTCGAAAAGCGGTCAGACACTCTGTGATCAAGCAGCCTGTGCCAACTTGTGGCGGCCCCACTCGCAGGTGCAAGCCGGATTCCCTTGCCCTTCGGCCGGAAACATGTGGTAATACATCGCGATAACCATCGGGATGAACACGATTGAGTTGTAGAAAAGGTGCAGCTCAACCCTGGGGACAACTAATTGCAGGATGCTGTAAGGCACCGGTTTACCCCAGAAATTGTGGTGAAACGTGGCCTGCCAGAACAACAGGAAATGCTCGAAGTGGTGCCAGAACTGGATCCAGAAAGCCACCATCCACCACGTGTGCGAAACTCCCGTGAAGCCTTTACGGAGGATCCACAGACCGATCAGCATCACTAAGGCGTAGCCGTAGTGCATGGCTTCCGAAGTGACCAGCCACGGATACACCAAACCAAGCATCCCCAAGGCCTTTGGCCTGGGCCAATGCAGAACATAAACTTGGTAAGCCTGAAACAGATGCTCTCCCCAATGCGCCAGCACAACTAGCATAAAAATCTGCAGGGCGCGTTCGTGCCAACGCGTATTCAGCTTCTCGTAAAAGCCAGCATTCGCCCCTGGCGCACTGCGAATGTCGGAAACTACAGGATGCGAGACCGCCATTGCCGTCCTCCCCAGAACCCCAGACTCACTTCAAAATGTGACTACGATCACACCTTGGCCGTGGTGGGTCAATAATGGAATTATATTAGCGGCGGACGCGAGTCCTGACCGCTTCTAGAAGTGAAAGTTGGTCTCCAGAAAAATAAGCTGCCCGTTGGCGTCGGTCGGATAGATCGCTGAAATCACGGCCCTGCCCCAGGCATGGCCGTAATAAAGAGTGGTGCCGAAAGAGTGCGTAACCTGGTAGTCGGCGCTGAGATCCCAGACGTTGGCCAGGCCACGATCGCCGTTGCTGGGGCGTCCCGTATAGCCAAAAGTCTTGGGCTGAAACGCGCCGCCACCGGAATACCAGAGATCATGCGAGTTCGCCAGCCGCAGCGTGTGTACTTCGCTGCGCAGGGCCAGCTTCGAGACTGGACGCAGATTCACGCTTCCGTATAAATCCTCGTTATTCATCATGTTGTAAAAAGGGAAGCGCGCGTACTGGCGCGGGGTGGTCAGGACCTGAAAGAACGTACCGTGACGCGAGTCATTGGGGTTCCCGTCGCCGCTGCCGTAGGAATAGCCCGAGCTGATCCACGGTTTCAGCGCGTGGACGGGTAATTGCCATCCGGCCTCGGTCACAAAGGAGCTGGCACGTTGCGAAAGGTCGCCCCAGGAACCGGTTTGCAGAGCGCCCCAAATCAGAAAGTCAAATTTGCCGGCGTCGCTGGTGTTGAAAACATGAACGTAATCGGCTCCCCACGTTGCAATCTCAATCTTGCCGAGGTCGGCCGAGCGAGCCGCCGCAGGACGATTGTCGGTTTTCAGCACTGTTGTGCGGTGATCGATATAGCCCAGAGCGAACACCCGGAGCTCTCCCGCGCTCTGCCCGCTTGTGACCGACCGGGTGTAGGCGCCGTAGTAAGTGTCCACATCCAGTTCGTCCATTCCCTTCACTTGGAATACGCCCTGCGTCGGACGGGCGCCGAAAAAGGTCACGTTGTTCTGCCCCGAGTTCGCCGTGAGCTGGACGCCGTCGAAGGTGCGTTGCACGGCGGCAAAGCCAAAATTCGAAATCAGGCGGCTCGAAATGCGCGTCTGGATCACGGTCGCCAGCAGGGGATCTTTAGGTTTGACTTCAAGACCGTCAAAATATTCAAAGCGGCCTATTTTTATGCCGATGGGACCGATATTTTTGAAATTCACAAACGCCTGCTTCACAAATCCGTTGGCGACGTTGGTGTGATTGTTGTTCGCGGCATAGTAGCTTCCTCCCAGGCCGAGTTGGCCCTGCGGAGCCGCCACTACGGCGTCATCTGGCAGGCCAAGAATAGAAGGCTGCTCGCCTTCGAGGAACCAATCAAAGTGTTCGCCGGTTTGCCCGATGCCCACGCGCAGCAAAGAATCCCAGAAGCCGTAGTCGCTGTTTCCGGTGGGGCCCTCGAACCAGTTCCAACCCTCCGCGCGGGTGCGCCAGTTCACGGAAATCTCGAGCGGGCCAAGCATGTGCTTGGGCGGCGTAGCCGGAGCGGTTTGCGCGGGCGTCGCCGTTGCCTGTTGCGGCGCCGCCGCGGACCCAGAATCCGCCGCTAGCGCAGCTCGTGGTGCGGCTGAGTCCGGACTTCCTGTTGCTGGAAGAACCTGTTGAGCAAAGACGGGGCCGGCAAAACAAAGGACCATCCCCAGGCAGCACGCAAAGCGCATTTTCATGTCGTCCCCTGTCTGAAACTGTCTGAAACGTCTTCGCACTTTCCAGAGATCGCCTTTCCGCCCCACAGGCTGGTAAGGCCACTTTTCCCCATTGCGCGAGCAAGGAGGAAATGTGGTCGGCGAATCTCGTAGCTCTTTTAAAACGCGATTGCTACGCCAATCGGTTCCGGATTGTCGCGGGAGTCAGACGGCGGGTCAATAACGGATTCGCATTATGGAGTGTTGTTTGGGGAGGATCTCCACTCCTGAGATGCCGGCGCACATTAGAAGCAAGGATCGGGCAACTGCGAGCAGGGGAGGTGTGCCGCGGAGCCCTGAAGAAGCGAAGATTGCGCTTTCAAGATTTCCAGAATGGGTGATCGTCAGCCACAAGAACCGAGTTCGCGGTAGTTCGCGACTTTCGGACGAAAGTCTTAAGCGTGGGATTTACTTCCGGATGAACGAATGGGATTACGCGGGCTCGCCTGCGATGGACTTCGACCGTTTGCTTTCGCGGACCTGCTCCGTTGTGAATTCGCGCCCGCAGACACTGCAGCGCCAGCCAGGAGCGGAAAAGGCTGCTATCCCCGCCATGTGCTGACTGTCGGCGCGGCGGGCCCGTACCAACTCGCTCGTACATTCCGGACATTTTCGTTGAATCATAGTTTTATATGCCGCCGTGATCTCTCGTGGCCTCCAAAAATCGCTGACTGCGAATCCATATTTGCGAATAGATGGTTGCGAGTCAATGACCCCTTTGCCGGATGGACCGAGTCTCATCCGAGGTGAGCCGGGTAGGATCGCAATAGCCATATCCCTTCAGACAAGCCACGTAGTTGCGTTTGTGTTCAGCGTCGGCCAGCATCCTGGCTTCGGGGGGACTAAGCTTCGAGTAGTCACAGGTTTCCTGCCCGTCTTTGCACGCGGAAAGGTTGCGCTGGTGTTCTGCGAACGCAGTTTGTTTCGCCTCGGAGGGCGCAAGCATGGAGTGATCGCAGTCATCCCAGCCATTCACGCAGTTGTGTGCGTTGCGCTGGTGTTGCGCGGTAGTCGCTTCCTTTGTTTCCGAAAGAGTCAGCTGGGAATGATCGCAGAGCCCGGTGCCGTTCTTACAGTCGGATGCGTTGAGTTGCTGCCTGGAACCGTCCACGGTCGCGGCTTCTGCCCGGGTCAGCTTTGAACGGTCACATGCGCCCGAGCCTTCCTTGCAGTCGGCGAGGTTACGCCGGTGGGCCGCTGCGGACGAATCACGCGCTTCGGCCGGCGTCAGTTTGGAGTGGTCGCAGGACTGCATTCCTTCGTTGCAGTCGGAAACATTACGCTGATGGTTCGCTACGGCCAGGGCCACGGCTTCGGGTTCGGAGAGTTTCGAATGGTCACAGGAGTCGTAGCCGTTTCTGCAATCCGCAACGTTGCGTTCGTGGCTGGCGACAGCCACTTCCGTCTGCTGCGCTGCGCTCAGCCTGGACTGATCGCAGTCCGCTCGGCCAGCTTTGCAGGCTTCCAGATTTTGCCCGACCACGTTTTGCGCAGAATCGAAGGACTGAGTAAACGCCAGAAGCGGCCAGAGGCAAAGACAGGCTACTGGTGCCCAAAGACACTTTCGTAGACTTGCTTTCATGTGATCCGCCTTCTGGAAGATTCGATCAGCATCGGTGTTGAGATCCGTTGTGCATGCTTTTTGTGGTGCTGACCGGAACCGTTGCACGGTTCCGGCCAGCCACAAATCTTTGTTGCTGAGCGTTGTTCCGAACAGAGTTCTGAAAAACGTTCTGAACAAAAACTACTCGCTGTCTTATCTCGCTTCCGCGA
The DNA here is from genome assembly GCA_963719575.1 of uncultured Acidobacteriaceae bacterium. Classification (GTDB taxonomy): domain Bacteria; phylum Acidobacteriota; class Terriglobia; order Terriglobales; family Acidobacteriaceae; genus Sulfotelmatobacter. The sequence goes on along the minus strand of CAVRCN010000004.1, from coordinate 222,719 downwards.
CATGCGCCTGGTGGCCGGCTTCCGATACAGCCTGCACAAACGCCGCTCCGCTTTCAGGAGTGGTCGCGCGGCCTGAAAGAATGTTGCGGAACATCATGTGATGGCCGTAAATGGCGCGAGTTGAATCGTTGTCCTGCTCGATTACCGCACCTTCCAACGTCAGGCCGGCGAATACGCCCTTCGAGCGCGAGTAGGTCAACACTTCCGTGTTGAGCAGTATGTCAGTTCCGACGGATGTGTGACGGCCGACCGGGCCTGCTGCCACGGATCCTTCACCGGTGAGTTCGAATTTGGCAGAAAGCAGATGCTGCAGGCCACGGTCGTTCATGACCAGCATGACCAGGTCGACGCCTTCAACGCCGATCTGTAATCCCCAACTGCCGCCGCCAACGGAAACGAATGCGGGAGCGCTCCAGCCTTCCGGCGTGCGGCACGAGGCCACGCCGCGGCCGTGTTTGCCGCCAACGATGAAGCCGCCTTTGAGCAGATTTGGCACCACGACGATGCACTTGGCGGCGTTCAACACATCCTCAGGGATGCCTTTGTCGGGCATCGCCATGATCGACTGCAGAACGTCCACTGATCTTTGCATGCGGTCGATCGTGTCTTCCCGATCGGAGCCGGCGAAGGCATAAGTGCCAACCAAGCCCATCATGGTCATCAACAACAGCGAAATTGTTTTCTTCATGAAAAGTATTCCTTTCGGATTGCAGAACTAAGCGGGATTGAGAGGAGAGAACTTCAGAGGGCTGTCTTAATTCAGGGAGCTGAAAGAGAGAGCACAAGCGCCCGCCTCCAGAATGATCATCGCCCAGGCCGCTCACGATAGCTGATCTGAATTGCTCACTTCGTGATTCACATTCGGCTCACACTCGCGGCAGATGAATCAATTCTTAATCATGCGAATCTTAAATCTTAGTCACGCCAATCTTTGTCACGCGAACCCAAGATTTTTCCGCAGGTGAGCAATCCGGCTCAGAATCCTCTCCTCTGAAATGTCATTATTCAAAGTCGGGGCGTGATTCGCGAGCAGCTCGCTCACTCCGTTTCCTGCTCCGTGATGAAACCGTCCCAGGCTTCTGGGAGAAAGACACAAAGGTCCGTTGATGGAACCCTATCTTCCTCCGCTCCGCGGTCGAGTTCGCAGATGGCTCGCGTCCTTGCCTGATTCTCTCGAGAAGCTGGTCGCGACCTTGAAACCGCAGGAAGTTCGAGCACAGAGAATGTGCCCGTTCTGCGGGTTGATCACGCCGCGAGCCAAGCGATTGTGTTTAGAGTGCGGAAAGCCTCTGAGAGCGGTTTCTGCTGGGCGGAAGGATGCACCACAAGGTTGAACGTAGCACGTTGAACATAGGACGATTGAACTGAGGAGACTGAAATGCTTTGGACGATTGTTGCTGTGCTTCTGATTCTGTGGCTCCTGGGCTTTAGCCTGCACATAGCTGGTGGTCTGATTCACATACTGCTGGTTGTTGCCTTGATTGTGATAGTCATTAATCTGTTGAGCGGCCGCAGCGCGGTCTGAAGCGTTTTTCGAAAAAGAAGGCGAAGCTGCGGTTCGCGACAGGCGCTCCATCATCCAACATCAGTCGTGCAGAACCACATTGAGCAGCGAACTGTGGACCTGCAACGCGCCTTCCGTGCCGCCGGCGTAGTGAATAAAGCCCAGCTTCCGGAACCGGTTCATGAAGAAGCTGACCCGGGAGCGCGTGGTTCCAACCATCTCGGCCAGGGTTTCCTGACTGATTTTGGGCACGACCGTTTCCGGGATTCCCTCTTTGCCGAAGTGAGCCAGCAGCAGCAAGACGCGGGCCAGCCGTTTTTCGCTGGAGTTGAATAGCTGGTCGACCAGATCTTCTTCGTAGCGAATATTGCGCGCCAGCAGATAGGCCACGAACATCTCAGAAAGCGCGCGTTCGCGGCGAAGGACTTCCATCATCGTTTTCTTCTCCACCTGGAGAATTTCGCAATCAGTCATCGCCGCCGCGGAACCCATGCGCAGAAGCTGGCCCGCCAGCGCACCCTCTCCAAAGAAGTTTCCTGCGCTCACGATCCCGATCGTGGCTTCTTTGCCAACCTTCGATACCACGGTAAGGCGCACTTTGCCTTTTTGAACGTAGAAGACAGCTTCGGCGACGTCTCCTTGCGCAAATATCGTCTGCTTTTTCGGAACCGCCAATATCTTCCTGCCATCGCCCATGGTCGCCAGGAAGGTGTTGGGATCAAATCCGCTGTTCTTTTTTGCTGCCAACTTGGAGCTCATTTCCAAATTAAGTATAGCCCGCAACTGGGCCCGTTCGAGCGAATCGCGAACGCGTGGATCGTTCAGATGTGTTCTTAACTTCCTATTCTTAACTTCTTATTCTTAGCGTCGGCAAATTTCAGAAAGAGTGGTCACTTTTGGGCATTTTCTTTTTGTCGCGCGGCCCACTATGGGTGGTGCGGAAGACGGAAATTCATTCTCACCGCCAGTGAAAGGCACTATGCCCAGCAAAGTTCGAGTCGGCTCGATCCTGATGAAAGAATGGCCCGGAAAGCCTCAGCTTCTTGGGCTCGAAAGTGAACCCTGTTCCGGAGAGTGGAGTCTGCTCAAAGTGATGGATGGCTTCACGGTTGATCGCAAGATTCACGCTGCGGGATGGAATTTCTTTTTCATGGCCCCGGAATTCAAGGCATCGTTCTTTGGAACAATTGGGGTCGAGAAAATCCAGAAAGCGCTCGCGCGCATCCTGGCGAAAGTGAAGCCGCAACATTTCAATGGCCTTGAGGTCACGGGGATCGTGGCCAGGCGCTTTCTGGGAGTGCCCTACGTGACCGTCTCCGCGCATTCGCGCCATATGCAGCAGAGTTGCTTTATGGACGGCGCCGAAGCCCGGCATACTTCCCAGCACGACGCGGCATGGGCCCGAGGCTAGTACCGCCCTGGTCGCGGCTTGCTGCGGGTCGGTTCATACTGGTTCCTGGCGCGTCAGACAGGCTCTGGTCGACCCCGCGCCTGACTTGAAGATCGCCAACTGCTTACTTTTCCTCGCTCGCGAGTCGCCGTTCTCGATGCGGGTCGGTGCGGGGCTGGCCGGTGCTTAACTCACATTTCTCGCCGGGCTTCGCGCCGCAGGTAGGGCAACGTACCGCCAAAGCAGTCTTCGGTCCGACCTTCATGGCTACACCCTGCGCCGTCTTGCTCAAAAATTCTGGTCAATTGTGACCAGTAAGCAATCTATTTCCGTTGAATACTCAGAAGAGGCTAACCTCAATCTGTCTCCGGTGTTCGTTCTGTGGCCCTTGCAAGGGCTTCTTAGAGAGAATTGTTCTCACCAGAAATAGGGAAAATGGCGCTACCCATCACTGTGTTTCCAAATCCGACCCTGGAAGTCGTCAGCTCTCGCGCGCTCGTGCGAGAGACAAATTCGGCTCCAAGTGTGCGCTGGCAATCGAAACCATCTCTACCCAGCCGGATCGCGGTGATCGGCAACTACCTTCCGCGGCATTGTGGAATTGCTACGTTCACCACGGACCTGTGCGGCGCCATTGCCGCGGAGTACGGAACCGCCCGGCTTATGGCGCTTCCGGTCAACGACACCGAGGAGAGATACGACTACCCAGCGCAGGTGCGATGGTCGCTTGCCCAGGACGACGTGAAGTCGTACGAAGATGCGGCCGAATTCCTGAACTTCAACAATATCGACATGGTTTGCCTGCAGCACGAGTATGGAATTTTCGGTGGTCCCGCTGGAAGCCACATTCTGCATCTGCTACGCGCCTTGAAAATGCCTCTCGTCACCACGCTGCACACGGTTCTGCGCGAGCCTGATCCCAACCAGATGAGGGTCATGGAAGAGATTGTGGAGCTCTCCGACCGCCTCATCGTGATGAGCCAGCTGTCGTCCCAATTCCTGCAGGAAATTTTCAAAGTTCCCGGCAGCAAGATCGATATGGTGCCGCATGGCGTTCCAGACCTGCCATTCCTCGATCCCAGTTTCTACAAAGACAGGTTCGGAGTGGAAGGGAAGGCGGTTCTGCTTACGTTCGGTTTGCTGTCGCCGAACAAGGGAATCGAAAACGTGATCGAGGCGCTGCCCCAGATTTTGTCCCGGCACAAGCACGTGGTTTATATGGTTGCCGGCGCAACCCATCCCCACATCTTCCGCCGCGAGGGAGATCGCTACCGCGAGTCCCTGCAGGCATTGGCGAAGAAAATCGGAGTGGAATCGCAGGTGATCTTCTATAACCGTTTCGTCAGTCCTGAAGAAATGGTTGAGTTTATTGGCGCCGCGGATATCTACATCACGCCTTACCGGCACGAGGCGCAAGTGGTTTCCGGTACGCTGGCCTATGCCCTGGGGGCGGGCAAGGCGATCATCTCCACTCCTTACTGGCACGCCATCGAATTGCTAGACGACCGCCGAGGCGCGCTGGTTCCATTCGAAAATCCTGACGCCATTGCACAAAAGACGATCGAACTCCTGGACACTCCCGCGATTCGCCATGCCATGCGCAAGCGTGCTTACCTGTTCGCGCGGGAAATGGTCTGGGAGCGGGTGGCGCAAGGCTACATGGAAAGTTTCGCAAGAGTTCGCGGTGACCGCATGGCGCGTCCCAAAGTCCAGTCCTCGGCCCGCATGACTCACAAATCGTTGGATTTGGGTGAAGGTGAGTTGCCTCCGCTCAAACTGAATCATCTGAGCCGGATGACCGACGACACTGGAATGCTGCAGCACTCAATCTTCACCATCCCGAACCGCAAAGAGGGATACGCCACCGACGACAATGCCCGCGCCCTGATACTGGCCGTGCAGCTGGAGCAACTGGATTCGGCGTACTTGCCGACCCCTGCAGGTGAAGCTCGGCCTGGTAGCGCAGACTCGTTTTCCGCAGATTCCGCCGGCCTCTATCTTTCATTCCTCGAGCACGCCTTCAGTTCCGCAAAAGGCAGATTCAGAAACTTTCTCCGTTATGATCGCCGGTGGAACGAGCCTGTGGGCTCCGAAGACTCTCACGGGCGGGCCTTGTGGGCGCTGGGAACGGTCTTGGGCCGATCGCGTGATCAGGGATTCCGGGGCGCGGCCGGCCGCTTGTTCGAATTCTCACTGCCCGCGGCAGTGGAATTCAGCAGTCCGCGGGCGTGGGCCTACACCCTACTCGGCATTCAGGAATACCTCACCTCGTATTCCGGAGATCGCGACGCGCAGAAAGTGCGATCCGTGCTCGGCCAGCGTCTGCTCGAAATGTATGAATCAGTCCGCAGCTCCGAGTGGAAATGGTTCGAGAACGTTCTCGCCTACGGAAACGCGAGATTACCCCAGGCCCTTCTGTTAGTGGGCTCCGCTTGCTCCGATCACCGCATGGTTTCCGCCGGTCTCGAATCGCTGGAGTGGCTTTCGCAAACCCAACGCTGTGAAACCAACGGCCACTTCGTGCCCATCGGTTCACAAGGGTTTTATCACCAGGGTGGTGAGAAAGCCCGCTTCGATCAGCAGCCGATCGAAGCCGCAGGCGCGGTTTCTGCGTGTCTGCAAGCCTACCGCGTAACCGGGGACGGCCGCTGGCGCAACCAAGCGTGGTCGGCATTTAACTGGTTCCTGGGCGACAACGATTTGCAACTCCCGCTCTACGATTCGGTCACGGGCGGTTGCCGGGATGGCCTGCATCCCGACCGCGCCAATGAAAACCAGGGAGCAGAATCCACGCTTTCGTTCCTGATGGCGCTCGTCGAAATGCGTGCGCTTCCGGAGTTTGAATCTCCAGAGCTTGCAAAACCAGAGTTTGCAACACCAGAGTCTCAACCAACGGATATCAATTCATGACCATGCCCGTAGAAAAGCCTGTCAGCCTGCTCAGTACCGACTTCGAGCCATTACTTCATCGTCATCCCGCGAATCCAATCCTGACCAGTAAAGACTGGCCCTACCCGATCAACAGCGTATTCAACGCGGGCGCAACGCGGCTCGCCGATGGCACCACCCTGCTGCTTTGCCGCGTGGAAGATCGCCGCGGCTTATCGCACCTTTGCGCGGCTCGCTCCCGCAACGGCGTCGATGGCTGGGAGATCGACAAAGAACCGACGTTACTGCCCAGCCCGAAAGACTATCCGGAGGAAATTTGGGGCATTGAGGATCCGCGCATCACGTTCGTTCCCGAACTCCAGCAATACGTCGTCACCTATACTTCTTATTCGCGCGGCGGCCCCGGCGTGTCGCTGGCTCTGACCAAAGACTTCCGCACCTTCGAGCGCTACGGCGTAATCATGCCGCCCGACGACAAAGACTCCGCGCTTCTGCCGCGGAGAATCAACGGCTACTGGGCGTTGATTCATCGCCCGGCAACCAATCTCGGAGCGCACATGTGGATTTCCTATTCTCCCGATCTGCGTTATTGGGGCCGGCACCGGCTCATGCTGGAAGCGCGCCGCGGCGCCTGGTGGGATGCCAACAAAATCGGCCTATCCCCGCCTCCCATCGAGACCTCTGCGGGATGGCTGGTTCTCTACCACGGCGTCAGGCAGACGCCATCGGGTTGCCTGTATCGACTGGGCTTGGCGCTGTTCGATCTTCAGAATCCGGAAAAGTGCCTGCTGCGGGGAGATTCGTGGATCTTTGGTCCCGAGGCCGAGTACGAAGTCCACGGCGACGTAGATGACGTTGTATTCCCCTGCGGATACACCATGGACGCCGATGGCGACACCCTCAACATTTACTACGGAGCCGCGGATTGCGCGATTGCCCTGGCTCGCGCCAGCGTTCGCTCGCTGCTCGCCTGGCTCGATACCAATGGAAGTTGTGAACGCCGGCAACGCGCGCAAGATTTATGAACCGGCTGCTCGGCATCTTCCAATTTATCTTTCGCTGCCGCCACAAACCCATGAGCCGCGTGTTCACCATCAAGAACCGCACCTACCGCGTCTGCTTCGACTGCGGCCGGGAATTCGACTTGCCCGATGCGGAGCCGAATGCGCCGCTGCGGTTCGAGGCTTCTCTGATTACCGATTGGGGACGAATCCCCATTCTGTACTGACCTTCCACGCATCGATTTCGCACCCTCGCAAACCCTGATTCTTTCCATGTGAGCTATCTTGCTCAGACGCAGTAGCCAGGACCTGTCATTGTTTTACTACTGACCCTAAGTACGGGCCGCGAACGTGGATTCGCAGACCGCATTGTTGAAATTGTTCGAGGTTGCTGGGGTTAGGACATGATCTGGTCTTCATCATCTGGGTAAACAAGGATCCGATCGTGACAAAGCAACCAGTCTGAAATCTTTCATCCGTGTGTACCGCCAAACCTTGCGGTGAACACGATTCGACCCTAAGCACTCACTAAAACTCGAGATCGGGGCCACACCTCCAGCGGATGAGAGGGGTAAGCCCACGAAAATTGCTCCCGGTACTTACTCGCAACACTTACTCGCAACACAAGGAAGGTCAAAGATCATGCCGTTAATTCAACTCCTGGAAGTTCTCATTGTGGTGGGTGTTCTCCTGTGGCTGGTGAATCGCTTCATCCCCATGCAGTCAACCATCAAGTCAATCTTGAACGGCGTTGTGGTGATTGCGCTGGTTTTATGGATTCTGAATGTTTTTGGGCTGTTTCACGCCTTTTCCGGCATTCGCATCGGCAAAGGATGACGTGTGAGCGAGGCTCCCTAGAATTGCAGGCCCCGCGAAATTCCAGTCTCTAGACGCACCCCGGGCAGAAATCTGCCCCAAGGAGATCCTTTGAAAACCAAGCTTTTGTTAGTTGCCGGAATCACCCTCGGTTTGAGCGCGTTTGCTCAAACCAACTCGCCAACAACTCTTGTCGTTGAACCCGCCACCGGCCCAATGCCTATCTTCCGCGTAAGCGTCGTGAGCCGCAGCGTGCAGGCGGTCAATTACCGGCATCACAGCGGATCCACCAAGATCGATTTCGCGGGCACGGATTTGATGCGTTCAGCGGATGGTGTAGCCGAGGTCAACAGCAAGCGTGGCTCCATCGAAATCGAAGCGGAATTTGGCGGCCTCGACAGGCCAACCAGCTTTGGCAACGAGTATCTCACTTATGTTTTGTGGGCGATTTCACCCGAAGGTCGAGCCGTGAATCTGGGTGAAGTGTTAGTCGGCGACAACCATCGCAGCAAGCTCCACGTGACCACAGACCTTCAGGCCTTTGCCATGATCGTTACCGCGGAGCCTTATTACGCTGTGCGCCAACCCAGCAACGTGGTCGTGCTCGAGAACGTCGTTCGCGACGACACCAAGGGAACGATCGAAGCGGTCAACGCGAAGTATGAACTCATGGAGCGCGGCGGCTACATTCCAACCGGCTACAAGTTCGATCCGGTGGTTTTGAATGCGCACTTGCCACTCGAATTCTTCGAAGCGCGCAACGCGTTGCGCATCGCTCAATCCGAGGGAGCCGCCCAGTACGCCAGCGACAGTTATCAGCGTGCCGTCCAGTTGATGGATAACGCGGACAGTTATGCCACGGAAAAGGGCACCCCCAAAAAGAAGCTGATCGCAGTTTCCCGCGAAGCCGTGCAGACCGCTGAAGATTCGCGCGCCATCGCAGTCAAGAAGATGGACGAAGTCCGACTGGCCAACGAACGCCAAGATTCCGCCGATGCACAGGCTAATTCGCAGGCTCGCGCAGATGAAGCGATTCGGCAGAAAGACCGGGCCCAGCGCAATGAGTTAACCGCCCAAAACGCTACGGCTCAGGCAGAATCCGATACCGCACAGGCTGAGGCTGCAAAGGCGCAAGCCGAGTCCGACGCGGCAAACGCCCGGAACGCGGCCACCGATGCTCAAGCAGCGACTGCCACGGCTCAATCGGACATGGCGGCGAACCAGGCTACCTCCGCTGCCGCGCTTTCCGCTGCCCAGGCCGATGCCGACCAGTCGCGCCAGGACGCTCTGAAGGCCGAGCAGACCACACAACAGGCGGAAGCCGATAAAGCGGCCATGCGTACACGATTGTCACTGCAGTTGAACGCGATTCTCCAGACTCGCGAAACCGCGCGCGGACTCATCGTCAGCATGTCCGACGTTCTGTTTGACACTGGAAAGTTTTCCCTCAAGCCGGGAGCGCGAGAAAAGCTGGCGAAAGTCGCCGGAATTCTTCTGGCCTACCCTGGACTCAATATTGAAGTCGGCGGCTACACCGACAACGTGGGCACCGACGATATGAACCAGACCTTGTCCGAGAACCGCGCTGGATCGGTGCGCGATTACCTGGTGCAAGAAGGAGTCTCGTCAAACTCGGTTTCGTCGCGAGGCTTCGGCAACACGTTGCCGGTAGCTTCTAACGATAACTCCGCGGGCCGGCAGCAGAACCGGAGAGTGGAACTTCTCGTCTCCGGCGAAGCCATCGGCAGCCCAGTCAACCCGACGACAGGAAGCTTGCAGTAGAAGCACGGTAGTTAGCAAATCGAATCAATCGTGGAGGCAACACCCTATGAAGCTAGTTGGAATCATCAGCACTGCAGTTTTGTCTTTGACCCTTGGAGTTGTCGCTCCGGCGTTCGCCCAGGAGCAGCACGACCAGCAAGAACAGAAGGACAAGCCGGCTGCCAGGGAAAACGAAAAGAAAGCGCAACCGGCCAAGCCTGAGGAGAAGAACGCTAAGCCCGAAGAGAAGAACGCCAGACCGGAAGCAAAGCCCGCGCCGGAGCAGCACGCACAGGCTAAGCCCGCAGCCAGGGCTCAACGCGGCCGTATTCCCGACGACCGTTTCAAAGCCCATTTCGGACAGAGCCACACGTTTCGCGTCAGCCGGGGCGACTACAACAATCACCGCTTCCAATATGGCGGCTATTCGTTTGGGTTCGTGGGAATCTGGCCGAGCAACTGGCTCTACACGCAAAACGTGTATGTCATCGAGATTGACGGCGTGTATTACCTGTGCAACGCCAGCTATCCCGGTGTGAATCTTGAACTCAGCTTCGCGTCGTAATTGCAATCAACGCTGTAGCTGCTATCAACCATAATCGGCGCGGGCCGCAGTGGCTCGCGCCCTTCCCCATATCGCGGGGAAAAGGAACAGGAAAATGCTTGGAACTATATTGATCGTGATTCTGATTTTGGCGCTTCTCGGAGCGCTGCCACGCTGGTCGCATAGCCGCGACTGGGGTTACGCCCCGACCGGCGGCGTGGGAGTGATCCTGTTCATTGTTGTGATTCTGTTGGTTCTCGGCAGAATTTGAGCCGTGCGCAACGAGCCCGGTTCAACAGCGCGCCGGGCAATGTCGGTTCGCGACGACAGATCAGGAAACTATGGCGGACAAAGAATGGACCGTGAACGACTTAATCGAGGTACTGCAACGGTTCCCGCTGGACGCAAAGGTCTATTACGAAATGGGCCCAAACGGCCCCGGAACCATTGGAAAAGCCCAGTACGTCAAGGCCCGGGGCGAATCCGATGCGATGGGAGTGCTACTGGACCGGTAGCCCTTCCTCAGCGACTTGATCAGGGTACTTTCAGAAATACTGCCGTCGAACAATCCTCTCCTGAAAGTCAGCCAGAAGCCGCTGCATAACGACTGTACTTTGGCTTGCCCATTCCGCGGGGAGAATTCGTTACACGTTCACTGTGTACGCGTTGAGCGTCGAGAAACTTGACGTGCCCGCCGACTCCAGCGGTGCGATGGTGGTCTCGACCGCGAAAGAACATTTGCTGGGGAAGCGGTCTTCATCGCGCACTACAAGCGCTGACACAGCACCAACTAGAATTTCGTGGCCTCGCCGTCTCTACGAGGCGCGGGCCACGGATATCGGCTGGCCGATTTCCTTTCCTTTGGGTCGCCGCACGATCAGCGGTAAAATCAGCGACAGCACCATGACACCCGCGATGATATGGATGGGTGTCGAGTATGAGCCCGTGGCCTGGCGGATGCGAGCGATCATGATCGGAGAAACCACGCCGCCTACCCCCCACGCCAGCAGGATCCAGCCATAGATGCCGCCCATGTGCTTCGCGCCAAAATAGTCGGCAGTGAACGATGGCATCGTGCCGAAGCCTCCTCCGTAGCACAAGTAAATGGCGGCAAAAGCAATGAACAGCGCCGTCTCCGTGCCAATGCTGGGCAGTGAGAAGAAGATTCCTGCCTGGATCAGATAGAGCAAAAAATAAACCCGAGCGCGGCCGAGGTAGTCCGACAGCCAGGCCCAGAAGAAACGGCCAGCGGCGTTAAAGATACCGAGCAGGCCCACCATAGTGCCAGCCGCTACCGCCGTCATGTGCACCTGTTGCTGCGCGATGGGAGATGCCTGGCTGATAATCATGATCCCAGCGGAAACGTTCAGGAACAGCAGGAGCCACAGAATCCAGGCCTGCCATGCCCCAAAAGCTTCCTTCACTGTGTAGTTGTAGGAACCGGCGGCTTTGGAGACGGCGGTCTTCGGTACCCATCCTTCCGGCTTCCATCCTTCCGGCGGGTTCGCGTAGAACTGTGCGGTTACAACTACTCCGACGAAGTAAGCGATTCCGAAAGCAAGAAAAGTCTTAGGCACCCCGGCCGAGACGATCTCGCGAGCCGCGATCGGGCCCATCAGCAATGCGCCGGCGCCATAGCCAGTAACGGCAAGGCCGGTCATCACCCCGCGCATATCCGGAAACCATTTGGTGATGGTTGCTACCGGGCAAATGTAGCCCATGCCGCCGCCCGTCCCAGCTAGAACGCCGTAACAGAGATAAAGAAGTGGAAGTGAATGTTGCGCAGTGGCAAACGATGACAACGTGTAGCCGAGGCCATAAATGATGCCTCCCACGGTGGCCACTTTTCGTGGACCCGCGCTGTCCATCCACATCCCGCCAATAACCGTCCCCACCCCAATGAAGAAAACGTTGATCGTGAATGACAACGACACCTGCGTGAGCGTCCAGTGTTGGGTCGTGACCAGAGGTTTGACGAACACGCTCCAGGCGTAGACTGCCCCCAGGCAGATCTGCATGATTACAGCAGCAACTGCAATTCCCCACCGATTCGGAAGATGTTGCTCTGCCATCGTGCCCTCCACGTAAGAAGTACGTGCACTGCCTTGACCGGATGCCGGCAACCGCTTATTGTGTGACGCGATACGTATAATCTCGCCCGTTAGGGCTGTCAAGCATCAGTCAAGATATAGGGCGCGGTGGTATGTTATTTGCACAGAACACCTGGCAGGGCTGGAGTGTTTGCATGATTAAAGAGATCGCGCTCCGTTGGCCTGTGGTTCGTCAGATTCTTCATGGCGGCGACGGTACGGGTCCGGAAGCCATCAGCGATGAGACGCGGAACATGCTTCCCAAGAATCATGGAGCGGAAGTGGCCCGGTCCGTTTGCCCTTACTGTGCGGTGGGCTGCGGGCAACTCGCCTTTCACAAAAATGGGAAGCTGATTTCGATTGAGGGTGATCCGGAATCACCCTTATCCCGCGGGCGCCTGTGCCCGAAAGGTTCGGCGAGTTACGAACTGCTTACCCACTCCCAGCGGCTGACCAAGGTGAAATACCGGAGGGCGTTTTCTAAAGTCTGGGAAGATCTGGAACTTGGCAAAGCCATGGAGATGATTGCCGACCGGCTTTGGGAGAGCCGGGAGCGCAGCTTTGTCGAGAGCCGTGACGGCCACACTCTGATGCAGACCACCGCGATCGGCCACCTCGGCGGTGCCACGCTCGACAATGAAGAAAACTATCTGATCAAGAAGCTGTTCACTGCGGGCCTCGGGATGGTATGCATCAGCAACCAGGCCCGGATATGACATAGCTCCACTGTGCCCGGTCTGGGCACAACCTACGGACGCGGCGGGGCCACAACCGCGCCCAAGGACATGCTGAACTCCGATGCGATCCTGATCATGGGATCGAACATGGCGGAGAATCACCCAGTCGCCTTTCAATGGATCATGGAAGCAAAAGAAAAAGGAACCACGGTCATCCACGTGGATCCGCGCTTCAACCGAACCTCGGCGGTGGCCAACATGTGGCTGCCGCTGCGCGCCGGGTCGGACATCATTTTCCTCGGTGGACTAATCCGCCATGTACTGGAGAACGACCTTTTCTTCCGCGAATACTTGCTGCACTACACGAACGCGCCGCTGATCATCTCCGAAGCTTTTCGCGACACGGAAGAACTTGAAGGAGTGTTCTCCGGCTGGAAGCCCGAGCAAAATTGCTACGATTCGAAAACGTGGTGGTACGAGGGGGCAGACCAGCGAGGCGGTCAGGTTCCCGGGGGGAGACTCCTGCCAACCCCGTTCCCGACCTCAACACCTACAAGAAGGACAACACGCTCCAAGACCCCAGGTGCGTCTTTCAGTTGCTCAAGCGTCACTTCGCGCGCTACACGCCGGAGTTGGTAGAGAAATACTGCGGTGTATCGAAGGATGCCTTCTTACGCGTGGCCGATACGTATTGCAAGGCGTCCGGACCGGAAAAGACTGGAGGAATCTGCTACGCGGTGGGTTGGACGCAGCATTCCTCCGGAGTGCAGATCATCCGTTGCGCCGCGATTTTACAGCTGCTGCTCGGGAACATGGGGCGGCCCGGCGGCGGCATCATGGCGTTGCGCGGGCACGCCTCCATCCAGGGCAGCACCGACATTCCGACGTTATTCGACACCCTTCCCGGATATCTGAGCATGCCCAAGTTCGGAGAACAGTCGAAGAGCCTCGGGAAGTACCTGGCGCAAAACATGCCCAGGACCGGGTGGTGGAGAAACTTCGACAAATACATCGTGAGTCTCCTGAAGGCCTACTATGGCGAGGCTGCGCAGCCGGAGAACGAGTTCGGCTTTCACTGGCTGCCGCGACTCACCGGTGATCATTCCCACCAGGGCTATTGGCTGGACATGATGGACGGAAAGATGGACGGCCTGTTTGTAATGGGCGAAAATCCCGCCGTGGCCGGACCGAATTCCGGGATGGAACGCCAAGCGCTGGCCAAGCTGAAGTGGCTGGTCGTGCGCGATCTGGTGGACACCGAAACCTCATCTTTCTGGTGCTCTGCACCAGAAGTGCAGAACGGCGAGGTGCGCCCCGAGGACATTCAAACCGAGGTCTTCCTGATGCCGGCGGCGGGACACGCAGAAAAAGATGGCACGTTTACCAATACGCAGAGGTTGCTGCAGTGGCATCAAAAAGCCGTGGATCCTCCGGGCGACTCCCGCAGCGAAAACTGGTTCATGTTCCACCTCGGAAATTTGGTGCGAGAGAAAGCCAGAAAAGATCCGCAGCCGAAAAATGCTGGGTTGCTCGCACTGACTTGGAATTACAGCACTGAGGGGCCGCATCAGGAGCCATCCGCCGAGGAAGTTCTCGAGGAAATCAACGGCTACACCGTGGCAGATCGGCAACTGGTCCCCGGATTCGGCGCACTCAAAGCGGATGGCTCAACCGCGTGCGGCGCGTGGATTTACTCCGGCGTCTTCCCAACGCCCGGCGAAAATCGTGCGAATCAGCGTGCCTCGAAGGATTTTTACGGACACGGCTGGGGATTCGCTTGGCCCTCAGACCGGCGCATCCTTTACAACCGAGCTTCGGCACGGCCCGATGGCACGCCCTGGAGCGAACGGAAGAAGCTGGTATGGTGGGACGGCGCGGCCAAGAAGTGGACCGGAAACGACGTGCCGGATTTTGTGGCTACCAAGCCGCCGGATCACGCGCCGGGTGAGAATGCGGAAGGCGACGATGCTCTAGCGGGAGATAAACCATTTATCCTGCACGCCGACGGTCTCGCTTGGATTTGGGTGCCGAACGGTTTGGCCGATGGACCATTGCCGGCACACTACGAGCCGTTCGAGTCGCCGATACGGAATCCGATCTACCCCAAACAGCAAGTGAATCCAGTGGCCAGCAGTAAGAATCGTCTCGGCAACGAATACGCGTCGTCGCCCGATGCGCAGTTTCCCTACGTTCTGACCACTTATCGCCTCACCGAACATCACACTGCCGGAGGAATGTCGCGGACTTTATCGCACCTGGCCGAACTTCAGCCGGAAATGTTTTGCGAGATTTCTATCGAGATGGCCCGCCACCTTACGATCGAGCCCGGCGAGTGGGTAACCATAGTTACAAAACGCGGAGCCATTGAAGCGCATGCCCTGGTTACTCCCAGAGTGCAGACACTGGAAATCGAAGGTAAACTCGTTTACCAAGTGGGCTTGCCCTTTCACTGGGGATATTCCGGGCTGGTGAAAGGTGACATCGGCAATGACCTGATCGCCATCTCAGAGGAGCCCAACGTGCGCATCATGGAATCGAAAGGTTTGCTGTGCAACGTCCTGCGCGGTCGACATTCCGAGACTGCGCAAGCCGTGAAAGAACTTTGCGAAACGCGGAAGGAATCCTAAATGACCGTCTCCGCTTTTTTGACAGACGCGACACTATGTATCGGCTGCAAGGCTTGCGAAGTGGCCTGCAAGGAATGGAACGAAGTGCCGGCCGATGGCATGGTGTGGAGCGGTCTTTCCTACGACAACACGCAGAGTCTGGGCGCTTCCACCTGGAGGCATGTGATGTTTCTGGAGCAGCCGCAAGCGGCTGGTCCGCAGCTTGCGGACACGAAAGACCCGTTCCGCTGGGTTTTTCTTTCCGATGTTTGCAAGCATTGCGCAAATGCGGGCTGCCTGGAGGCCTGTCCCACTGGGTCAATCATGCGCACCGACGTGGGGTCCGTTCTGGTGCAGAAAGACATATGCAATGGTTGTGGGTACTGCGTCGTCTCGTGTCCGTTTGGCGTGATTGACCGCCGTCCTGATGACGGGCGCGCCTTCAAGTGTACGTTCTGTTACGACCGGCAAAAGGCCGGCCTCATTCCTGCATGTGCAAAAGCCTGCCCGACGCAATCGATACAGTTCGGTGAAATTGAGGAACTGCAGGAGCGTGCGAAGAATCGAGTGCAGGAGTTGCGCGAGCGAGGGTATAACGACGCGCGGCTCTATGATCCGCAGGAAACAAGCGTTGGCGGCGTGCACGCTTTTTTTGTGATTCTGGGCGAGCCGGAGAACTACAACCTTCCGCCGGCTCCGGAGGCGCCGTCGGCGTACCTGAAGAGCGCTTGGGCCTCGGCGCTAATTTCTGCAGCCATCGTCTTTGGAATCGTCTGCTTGGCCTTTGCGCTTTGACGGAATCAAACCCGTGACCCAGCCCACTCCCAGTAACCCGAAGGCCACCGAAGAGCGCCTTGATGAAATCCGCAAAGCGGCTGCGGATAAGGCACCGCCCATCGGCCAAGGTCGCGGACCGGCAAAGCACCCGCCGCAGATTCGCGGAAGAGAAAGCTACTACGGCCTTCCTGTACTGAAAGCTCCGCTTTGGACCTGGGAAGTACCGCTCTACTTTTTCGCTGGCGGCATTGCCGGCGTCTCAGCCGTGATCGCCTTCGCGGCGCAAATGTTCGGCAGCGACCCGGCGCTCACTCGGGCCGCGCTGTGGGTAGCCATCATCGGAGCCGCCATCTGCCCAGTTCTCCTGATTTCCGACCTGGGAAGACCCGAGCGATTTTTGGCCATGCTGAGGGTGGCGAAAATCCAGTCTCCCATGTCGGTCGGAGTGTGGACCCTGGTCGCGTTTTCAGGCTGCGTGTTTGTCGCTCTGGCTGGAAACGAACTGATTCTCCACGGTTACGCGAGTCCACTCATAATCGGAATAAGGTGGGCTGGAGAGCTGATGGGAGCCCTGACGGGCCTGATCCTTGCAGCCTATACGGGTGTGCTGATCGGCGCTACCGCGAATCCGGTCTGGTCGCACAATCGCCGCGCCCTTCCGCCGCATTTCTTAGCGTCTGCAGTCGGTGGAGCCGCCGGAGTCCTTGAATTAATTGGTTTCCTAATCGCCGGCAACGCAGCTGCTCGGACTCATTGCGGCCATTGCCGAAACGCTGCTGGGAGTTCATTTCGAACTTAGCCGCCTACCCGTCAATGCGCCGCTGCATCGCGGCAAAAGCGCGTGGACGTTTCGCATCGCTGGCATGCTGGCCGGTCCCGGAGCGCTTCTTCTGCGGCTCCTTTCAGACTCGGCCGCTGGACGCCGAACCGCGGCCATATGTTTCCTGATCGGATCCTTGCTCAGCCGGTACGCCTGGATTTGGGCGGGTGTCGCGTCGGCGAAAGATCCCGAGGCTCTCTTTCAGATTCAACGGAAGGCCTGAACCTCATCTTCTTGAATTGTTGTAATCTGTTCCGTCATGGAGAAATCGGAAGAAGCGCTGGCTGCTGGTTTGTTGGATGCTCAGGCAAAAGCCCAGGCCCTATTCGCGGAGATCCAGGCGCAGGGCCTAATTCGCCCGGGGGCCAGGGAAACCGAAATCAATGAGAGTATCTACGCGCTCGCCGAAAGCATGTACGGGATTTCGCGCTATTGGCACAAACGCATTGTGCGTGCGGGACGTAATACACTGGCCCCATATGATGAGAATCCTCCCGATCTGACGGTTGGAGAGGATGACATCGTTTTTCTGGACTTCGGTCCAGTGTTTGAGGACTGGGAAGCCGATTTTGGGCGCACTTACGTTGTAGGCAACGATCCGCAGAAATGCAAGCTGTGCCGCGACATCGAAGAGGCGTTCGCAAACGGCAAGCGGTATTTTCAAGAACACCCTGGGATCACCGCGGCAGAGCTGTACGGGTACACACAGAAGCTGGCGGCGCAATACGGCTGGGAATACGGTGGCCCCATTGCAGGCCACCTGATTGGGGTTTTTCCGCATGAGAAGATCGCGGGGGACAAGATCACTCTCTACGTCCACCCTAAGAATCACAACCGGATGCGGATGCCGGACGCGTCCGGCCGGCAACGGCACTGGATATTGGAGATTCACTTTGTGGATCGGGCACGCGAGATCGGTGGATTCTACGAGGAACTACTAACAATCGGCTGAATTTCCTGATTTACCCTGACGGACACAATGCTTCCCACTTTTCGGCGCGTGCACGGCGTAAATCTCGATTCCCAAACTCGTTGCGAGCATTATCACGGGCCGAATGACATTGTCGCCATTAAGATGAAATGTTGCGGGCTTTACTATGCCTGCAAAGATTGCCACGAGACGCTCGCTGACCATCCGATCGCGGTCTGGGCGGAAATTGAATGGAACCAGCAAGCGGTACTTTGCGGCGCCTGCGGCGCAGCGCTAACCGTTCTCCAGTACATGCAATGTGATTTTCGCTGCCCGGCTTGCGGGGCAGCGTTCAATCCTGCGTGTCGCAGCCACTATCATCTTTACTTTAAAATCCCGCAGATTTGCGAGCCCCGTTGAGAAGCAGCGGAAGAGGCCATTCTTGAGCAAGACGACGAACATTACCAACCGGAAAACGATTCACATCGAATGGGGCGACTGCGATCCCGCCCAGATTGTGTTCTACCCGCGCTACCTGGCCTATTTCGACGCATGCACGACGGCGTTGTTCATGAAGGCTGGCCTGTCTAAGCGGCAGATGCTTAAGACCCATAAAATTGTGGGGATTCCTCTGGTCGACCTGCGCGTCTCATTCAAGGCGCCGTCGCGGTTCTCGGACACGGTAGTCGTCGAATCTGAAATAACCGAGTGGCGCCGCAGCAGCTTTTGCGTCCGTCACCGGTTGCTTAAGAAGAACGTTTTGGCTGTGGAATGTTTTGAGATTAGGGTCTGGGCCGCAACGTCGGAAGCGGACCCAGAACGAATTGAGGGCAAACCCGTGCCGCGCGAGGTGGTTGCGATGTTTTCTGCGGAACATAACCACCGTGCGGCTCATCAAAAATCCCGGCGAAAGAAATAATGAGAATACGCACGCAGGTCGGGATCGTGGGCGCTGGACCCGCGGGGCTTGTCTTGTCGCACCTTCTGCACCGGCAGGGAATTCATTCGGTTGTGGTCGAGGCTCGAAGTCGCCAGCACTGTGAGCAGCGCGTACGAGCCGGGGTCCTGGAGCAAGGGACCGTCGACCTTCTGACAGAAATGGGCGTTGGCGAGCGAATGAAGCGGGAAGGCCTGATCCACGATGGCGTGGAGATTCGTTTCCGGGAGCAGGGCCATCGCATCGATTTCAAAGCCCTGACCGGGCGCGGTATCACCATCTACGCCCAGCAGGAGGTTGTGAAAGACCTCATTGCCGCGCGGCTCGGAGCAGAAGCTGAAATTTTCTTTGAAGCCGAGGGTGTCACCATTCACAACTTCGATTCCACGACGCCGAAGATACGATTTCACAGCGATGGCGCACCTTCGGAGGTCCTTTGCGATTTTATCGCAGGGTGCGACGGCTTTCACGGGGTGAGCCGCTCGATTATAGAAAGTGCTTTAACGATATATGAGCGGGTATTTCCGTTCGCTTGGCTCGGCATTCTGGCGGCAGCGCCTCCTTCTTCCGGGGAACTGATCTATTGCCACCATGATCGCGGTTTTGCCCTGCACAGCATGCGCACTCCGGAAATTACCCGCCTATATCTCCAATGCGCTCCAGAGGAAGATCTGGCGAACTGGCCCGATGCACGGATCTGGGAAGAATTACAAACGCGCCTCACCACTCGCGACGGGCGCAGGCTGACGGAAGGCGCGATTTTGCAGAAAGGCGTTACCGGGATGCGCAGTTTCGTGGCGGAACCGATGCAGCAAGGCAGGCTATTTTTGGCTGGGGATGCGGCCCACATCGTCCCTCCAACCGGCGCGAAAGGACTGAATCTTGCCGTAGCTGATGTTCGGGTTCTTGCCGCCGCCTTTGCAGAATTCTACTTGTCCGGAAAGCACCAATTGCTCGACCATTACTCAGAAACCTGTTTAAGACGAGTCTGGCTGGTTCAGCGCTTTTCTCTGTGGATGACTTCCATGCTGCACCGGATTCCCGGGAATGACAGGTTCGAGGAGCACAAGCAGTTGGCCGACTTGGATTACCTGACGAGCTCACGCGCGGCGGCCCAATCCTTCGCCGAAAACTATGTTGGACTGCCGATGGCTTGAACTGTCGGAAGCCGTCAAACGATTCACGTTACGCCGGCACTGTTAAATCGTCGCAGCTGGTACGATCTCTAATCATCTGTGGTGGCATATCATTAGCGCATCGCCTCAGGCAACCGTTGCTACTGAAGAAAGACCGATCGTTAAGGTGATGTAAGCATGCCCTCTTCTCCGATTCAGGACAAAAGTTCCATCCCAAAGGGAGCCGTCGCTCCCTTCCTGCGGCATGAGCCGGGGACTCAGCCGGATTATTTCTATCCCGCTTATCGCGCGACCAGGCTGCGGGCGCCTTCTCAGCCGTTAATCTTCTTGCCGCATACTCTTTCAGAGGTCACAGGGCCAGTCTTTGGCCATTCCGATATTCACCCGCATGATCGGGATCTGACGCTTCAGCATCCCGGTGCACCGCTGGGGGAGCGCATCATCGTGCGCGGGCGAGTGGTGGACGGGAATGGCCACCCCGTGTCAAATAGCCTAATCGAGATTTGGCAGGCCAATGCGGCGGGACGATATGCGCACGCGAAAGACGACCATCCCGCCCCGCTCGATCCGAACTTCACCGGGACCGGAAGAACCCTGACCGACAACGACGGATTCTACAGTTTTGTAACCATCAAGCCGGGCGCCTATCCCTGGCGCAATCACGACAATGCGTGGCGTCCGGCGCATATCCACTTTTCTTTGTTTGGGCCAGCCTTCGTCACGCGGCTGATTACCCAGATGTACTTTCCGGGCGATCCACTCTTCGCTTACGATCCCATTCTGCAATCGATTCCAGACGAAAGGGCGCGTCAGCGCTTGGTTTCGAAATTTGACCTGGAAGCAACAAAGCCGGAGTGGGCCCTCGGCTATCGCTTCGACATCGTACTGCGGGGCCGTGAATCGACGCCCTTTGAAAAGTAGAGCTTTGAAAAGTAGAGAACGATAAGAATGGATTTCACGCCGACACCTTCACAAACCGTTGGTCCCTATCTGCATCTTGGCCTGACGGATGCACGAAGCATTTCGCGTATCGCTGGCGATGGAGCCAAGGGCGAGCGTGTATGGCTCACCTTTCGTGTGTCGGATGGAGAAGGCGTGCCTGTTCCAGACGCTATGATCGAACTGTGGCAAGCAGACGCCGAAGGGAACCACGCGCCTCAGGAAAGCAATGCCGACGGCGGCGTCTTCGGTGGCTTTGGCCGATTGGGCACGGCGGGAGACGGCTCCTGCACATTTGAAACGATCAGGCCGGGATGCGTACCGGGCCTAGGCGGAACAGTTCAGGCGCCCCACATCAATGTATCGATTCTGGGCCGAGGCATTCTCAAGAGATTGTCGACACGAGTTTACTTCGCCGGGGAACCAGCCAACGCTGCAGATCCCGTATTGGCCTTGGTACCAGAAAATCGGCGCGTGACGTTGTTGGCCCGCCCAGATCCTGCTCGCACCGGCAATTGGGTCTTCGATGTGCACCTTCGTGGACAGGGCGAGACGGTATTTTTCGATGTGTAGTCATTTCAGATTGAATAGACAGCCCGAATCGAAGCGACTGGCGGCGCGGAGCCGAACATGAGCGGACGCCTGATTGAAAGCCTGGCAACCACGCCCGTCCTGGCCGCGCTGTTTTCCGATGAGTCCGTCCTTCTGGCAATGCTGGAATTCGAAACGGCGTTGGCCCGCGCAGAAGCGCGGCACGGATTCGTTCCAATCACGGCGGCAGACGCGATCGCATCCGCCGCAGTGGCCGGCAATTTTGATATCCCCGCTCTCGCTGACGCCGCATTCCGCGCTGGAACGCCCACAATTCCTCTGGTGAAAATGCTGACCGACCAGGTACGGAAGACCGATTCGGAGGCCGCTCGATTCGTTCACTGGGGAGCCACCAGCCAGGATGTCGCCGACACCGCGATGTGTCTATTGCTCAAACGCGCTGAACCGATTCTCGTGGCCGACCTGCTGCGACTGGAAAAAGCGTTGGCGAACTTGTCAGAGCGACACAAGCAGAGTGTCATGCTCGGGCGCACTCTGCTTCAACCCGCTCCGCCGGTGACCTTCGGGCTTAAATCCGCCGGATGGCTGGCCTCGCTTTGCCGCGGCAGGCGGCGTTTGCAAAAAGCATTTCGAGTTGCAGCCGTGTTGCAGTTTGGCGGGGCCAGCGGCACGTTGGCCTCGCTCGGCGACCGCGGAATTCCGGTGGCTAAAGCTCTTAGTGCGGAACTTGGATTTGGAAACTCTCCCCCACCGCCCTGGCACACTCAGCGCGATCAACTCGCGACCCTGATCTGCGCTTGCGGAGTGCTGACTGGATCTCTCGGCAAAATGGCGCGCGATATCAGTCTGCTCATGCAGAACGAGGTGGAAGAAGCGGCCGAACCGGGAGGCAACGGCCGCTCCGGATCGTCAACCATGCCCAACAAACGCAACCCCACGGCCTGTTCACTCACGCTTGCGGCGGCGCATCGAGTACCGGGACTGGTTGCATCGTTTCTCTCAGCCATGCTGCAGGAACACGAGCGTGCCGTCGGCGGCTGGCAGGCAGAGTGGCCCATAGTTGCGGCCGTAGTCCAGTCGACCGGCGTGGCAATCGCTTCGATGGCTGAAGTCGCCGAAGGGCTCTCCGTCGACATGCAGAAAATGCGTCTCAACATCGAGAATACGAACGGAGCGATTTTCGCCGAGCGCGCCATGATGCTGCTTGGAGCAAAGCTGGGTCGGGATGTCGCTCACAAGGTCCTTGAGGCGGCCGTTCGGAACTGCGTCAAAGAGGGCAGGCATCTCGCCGCTGTCCTCGCCGAGACTCCTGAAGTAACAGCCCATTTGGGTTCCGCAGAACTCAGGCAACTGGAAACGCCGGAGCAATATCTCGGATCGGCAGAGGCTTTCCGAAGAGCTCTGGCATCCGAGTCCGATCGCGAAGACGACGATCGCCGAGACGACGATCGCCGAGACGACGATCGCTGAGACGACGACAAGGAGCAATGAATTGCCCTTCGCAACCATTCACAATGCGCGGATGTTCTACCGGCTGCAGGGAAACGCCGGACGACCTGTCCTGATTCTGTCGCACTCAATCAGTACGGATCACGCCATGTGGGACCTTCAGGTGGAAGACCTGCTCCCGCATTTCCGGATTCTGCGGTATGACACGCGAGGCCACGGCGCGTCGGACGCGACACCCGGCGAATATTCGATTGAAATGTTGGGTCAGGATATTCTCGCCCTGGCCGACACGCTTGAGATTTCGCAATTTGCTTTTTGCGGATTATCGCTGGGCGGGGCGATCGGACAGTGGGTCGCGGCGCACGCCCCCGGACGAGTCACACATCTTGTGCTGGCCAACACTTCCCCGCAGTTCATCCCGCGCACCAATTGGGAAACAAGAATTGCAGCAGTAGCCAAAGGCGGAATGTCTGCAGTCGTCGACGTGGCCATGCAGAGGTTCTTTTCATCGGACACGCTGGCGAAACAAAATCCCCACGTCGCTTCCATCCGCTCCGTCTTCTTGGGCACAAATCCCGTTGGCTATCTGGGATGTTGTGCGGCTCTTCGCGACATGAATCACGGAGATCTCCTTAGACAGATCAAAGCTCCAACTCTGGTGATCTCCGGAGAGCGCGATGTTGCGACTCCATGGAGTGGGCATAGCGAGAGGCTGGCGCAGGAGATTCCCGGAGCAAAAGCGCTTCACCTCGCGGCGGCGCATCTTTCCAACCTCGAGCGGCCACGCTCGTTCACCACGGCCCTGCTTGAGTTTCTGCTCCCGCGACCAAACGCCGCCACGGATTCCCTGCAAGCCGGATTCGAGGTCCGCCGCGCCGTTCTTGGCGACGCCCACGTCGATAGGGCAATTGCCAACACCACAGAATTTACGCGCGAATTTCAAGAGTTGATAACCCGTTACGCCTGGGGAACGATTTGGTCTCGTCCGGAGTTGGACCGGCGCACCCGACGGCTGTTGGCGCTGTCGATAACCGCATCGCTTGGACGGTGGGAAGAATTCTCTCTCCACGTGCGAGCGGGGTTGGCCAATGAACTCGAATTATGCGACTTGAAGGAACTGCTCTTGCAGACCGCCGTGTACGCCGGCGCTCCAACAGCCAATGCGGGCTTTCAAATTGCAGCGGAGCGAATCAAGAAGACGGATGATTGAGCGCAAGTATTTAAGATGCTCGGTGCCCTGAGCGTCGCCTCATTATCGTCTTGTTGTATAAGCCGCCGGGTTAGACTCTGGGCGCCAAAAATCGTCGTAGAATTGCAGATAACACGCTGGCTAAATGGTGGAGGCGGCGGGAGTCGAACCCGCGTCCGAAAATGTTACTGGTCAAGAGACTACATGCTTATTCCAGTTCATGCCCCAGGCATTACCCTGGGACGTTCGCGGCCCACGCTCAGAACGGACAAGAAACGCTAGCCGCTAGCCTGAGGTCTTAGCCTCCCCGCCCAGACGTAGCGGAGAAGAGCAGCCCTCTGTGTGACGCTCGCTCACAGCCCAAGGGCAAAGCTGTGGAAAGCGGCTGCCTAAACTAGTTAGGCTGCGTATGCCATTTGTTGATTGGCAATTATCATTTTGCACGCGATTACGGGTGTGTGCACCCCGGCATGCCTCTTGGCCGCAAGCATCTCCGTCGAAGCCGTGACGCCCCCACTGGTGGGATTGGCCATACTCAAAGAGCTACTTCCAGACTAGGACTCGCCCACCGGGAAGTCAAACACCGTTGGTTAGATGCCAGAGCGGCGCTAAGGCTTCGCCCGCAACCGACTCGGAACACAGACCTTATAGAGTTCCATCCGCACGTGGTCGGTTGACACACTATGCATGCATATGCAAGAATAGCATGCATCGGGAAGAGCGATGCCTATAACGATGCCTATAACTACATCCATTTCCGATTCGGACCTGATCCGGCAGCACGCCGACAAAGAGTACATCTCGGTGGCGCGTCGTCGCGGAGAGAAAACCATCTCGATCAACGCTGGCGCCGTACACCGGGCTTTGGCGCTCAACAATCGGATCCCGCTCGTGTGCGCAGCCCTTGCATCCAGGAAGTTTCTGGCGGAGCACGGCCTGCGCATCGTGTCGAAGACGGGGCCTCCATCCGGCCAAAGCACGACTGTGACTTTTACGTACGAGATCGTCGGCAAGAAACAGGATGACGTTCAGTTGGATCGGCAAGAAGCCTGGAATCGGCTCCGAGGATCGATGAAAGACATTTTCGCCGAGTTGGGCGGAGGCGAGAACTATCTTCGCAACGAGCGCGCTAACTTTTATGCTCCCGGGAAAGATCCCCTGGACGATCTGTGAGCCGCATCTATTGGGACTCGATGCTCTTCATTTACTGGCTGGAAGGAAATGCCCAGTTTGGAAAAAGAGTGGATGCGATCTGGTCGCGAATGCGGGAGCGGAACGATCAGCTTATTACTGCGGCGCTGGCGTTCGGCGAAGTGTTCGCAGGCGCCTATAGACGCGGAGCCGACCAAGAACGGGTACAACAGGTGAAAGCGGAGCTTGAAATCGCCGTCTCGGAAGTGATTCCGTTTACTTCCGAAACTGTCGATATGTACGCGCGAATCAGAGGTTCCTTGAGGGTATCCTCCGCAGACGCCATCCATCTTGCGTGTGCAGCCAGCGTGGGCACAGACCTGTTCCTGACCAATGACAAGAATCTCGTGGGAAAAGTTATCCCTGGAATCCAGTTCATCGCGGGGTTGGACTCCAACATCCTTTAACGCGGACCCGCCCGCGACCTACGCCAAATCCGCCGCTTTATGCCCGATCATCACCGCGTCCTGCATCTGCTTGAACAGGTCGCTAACCGCCGCTGGGGAATGCGACATCAGAATCGTGTTGCTCTTGTCGTTGGCGCCGATTTCTTTCATGGTGTCGAGGTACTGCGTAACCAGCACCAGCATCATCACATCCTTAGGCGTGGAGCCTTCCACCGCCTTCGCAAACGACTCCACCGAATCCTTGAGTCCCTCGATGATTGCCTTTCGCTGGTTGGCGATGCCCTGGCCTTGCAGAGCCTTGCTTTGCGCCTCCGCTTCGGCCTGCTTCACCTTCAGGATTTTCTCGGCCTCGCCGCGTGCGCTGGCCGCGACCTGCTCGCGTTGCGCCGCGTTGATGTCGTTCATGGCGGCCTTCACTTTTTCGTCGGGCTCAATGTCCGTAACCAGCGCCTGGTCGATGGCGTAGCCGTAGGTCCGCATCACGTCGTCGAGTCCCTCTTTGATCGCGATCGCAATATCGGACTGCTGCAGAAACGCGTCGTCCAGATTCATCTTCGGAACGTGCCCCAGAATCACGTTGAACACATAAGACGAAATCTGCTGCTTCGGATTCGCCAGCTTGTAGAAGGCCTCATAAACTTTCTCAGGAATCACGTGGTACTGCACCGAGACCGGCATCTTCACAAATACGTTGTCTTTCGTCTTAGTCTCCACGTCAAGCGCAAGTTGCTGCACCCGCAAATCGATGCGAGCCGCAATCTGATCGAGCCAGGGCAACTTGAAGTTGATGCCCGCGTTGGCCACGCGATTAAACTTCCCCATCCGCTGGATCACGACCGCCTCGGCCGTTCTCACCTGGTAGAACCCCTTCAGAATCGTCCCGATCACGAATAACGCGATGACCGCGTAGAGAAACAACATCACAGGCTCCATCGGTAACCCTCCTCGATTCGTGAGCCCGATCCCCGCGTCTGCAAAAAACCGCGTCTGCAAAAAAGGAAGAGCAGGGAATCGGCACAGTGGGAATGGAACGCATCATAACCGTTCCGCGAGATTCCGACAATGCTCCTGGGCCATCGAGGAGAATGTCACAATCCTCCGCGCTCTCAGCGGCCCGCTCTTCGCGCCCCATGCGATTCTGGTTTACCCCGCTGCGTCCTCTTTTGACGCAGCCTCCCGGGCTCGTTTTGTGCGCTTGGCTCGCCTTCAACGCACCCGGGCTCGTCTCGACTTATTAACTTAACGCTGCAGTTTGATGGGGAAGATGTGGAAGAGGTTCAGCATTTCCCATCCCAGCAGGAAGACCGAGAGGACCACTACCAGCACGGCCATCAGCTCGCCGAAGCTCATGCCGCGGCGATTGGGTTCGAGGCGGCGCGACGCCAGGCTGAGGATGTTCAGCGTCGCGAAGCCGAAGACGACGGCCCAGAGAATGTTGTAGATATCTTCGCGCGAGCCGTGAGATCGCACGGCCAGCAGCAGGCCCAACAGGACCGAGGCCTGCAGGCGCACAGCGGGGTATACCGTGAGCGCAGCGCGGGTTGTGCGTGCCAGGTTCGAAAACATGGTCGTTCACTTGACGGCGCCTGAAACGTGAGCGATTTTCCAGGGAAGCGTCTGCCGCACTCTCACGGAGCCGAAGGTTGGATATTACGCGCTTTTGTTCGCTTGGTCACGGGTCGGAAGTTCAGGCGCATAACTATGGTTAGTGTGGTTCGTGGTTCGTGCGGATCTTGGATACTATGATTCATGGCTGAATTCCGCTTTGTATTTTTCGATGTGGGCAATACGCTGTTGTTTCCTAACCGGTCGCGCATCCTGGCTGCGCTGCCGGTGGACCGTCATCCGACGCTTGAGCAGTGGCAGGCTCTGGAGCGGCGAACGAAGAAAGAATTTGACGAGGGCATGGTCGGCGGCCGAGTGGACCACAGTTTCTGGTGGACGTTTCACACCTATCTGCTGGAGGAATTGAATCTGCTGCAAAACGAAGATGGCCTGCGCGACGTCCTGATCGAGAACACGCAGCAATCGGCTAACTGGGACGTGATCCTGCCCGGAACTCGGGAGGCGCTGGAGCGCATCCGCGGGGCTTACGCGACTGCGGTGATTTCGAACGCTGACGGCAAAATTGAAGAGGTGCTGCGGCGGCGCGGGATTGCGGATTGTTTCCAGAGCATCACGGATTCGGGGATTGTGGGGCAGGAGAAGCCGCATCCCGCGGTGTTTGAGGCGGCGCTGCTGGCGATGCGGGCGCAGGCGGCGGAGAGTCTCTACGTGGGCGATGTCTATTCGGTCGACTATGTGGGCGCGCGCAATGTGGGGATGCAGGCGATTTTATTCGATGTGGCGGGAGCCTACCGCGACCGCGGGGTTGAGCGCGTGGAATCGCTTCAGGAGTTGGAACGCTGGCTGAAACGGGAGTGATGATCCGTTTTACAACTCCAGAATTTGATGATCGTGGCAGTCGAGCTGGATGGCGTCATGGAGCTGGTGCAGAAAATCGAATCCGTAGCGCGCTAGAAAATACGCGCCGCCAATGGCGCGCTCTTGCAGGCCCTTGCCGGGAAACAGAGCCTGGGTAAGGGTTTCCGCGTGACGGCTGACGACTTCGCCTTTTTGCAACTCGGCTCGCGCAGCTTGGGTATAGAGACGGTCAAGTTGATAGCGCATCTTTGAGCTGGCGGTTTGCGCGGCTTCTACCAGGGTGCGATCGAGCTTCTCGAGCTTTTCGCGGATCGTCGCGAGATTATTCTCCAGCGATTTGTCGGCCGCGTCGAAGGCTGCCTGCAAGTCGCCGGGAAGGCTGCGGGCTGCCAGTTCCTGGCGCAGAGCTTCGGGGCCATGGAGAACGTCGCGCACGGTAATTCCGTGGCGCTCCAGCAATCTTTGTATTTTGGGTTCGACGATGGTGGCTGAGAACCGCGGCACGATTGGAGTGACGCGGCCAAGCACAACGTCGTAGACCGCTCCGGCCTGGGAGAAATAGGCCGCTTCCGCGGCGCCGCCGGAATACGCCAGCGTGGGCAAGAGATAGTCCTGCACCACGGGGCGCAGCAGCACGTTGGGACTGAATTGTTCGGGCGCCGCGGAAATTCGCACCAGCAAAGCGTCTTTCGAAATCTTCTCTGCGCCGTCCTCGTGCCCGATGACGAACTCCGCGTCACCACCCGCTAGCCTATGGACGGGCGTGCGAGCGCCATCTTTCATGGTGAACAGAAGCACGGTGGAAGGCGCGACCTTCACCTGCTGGTGATAGCCTGCAGCCTCGAGCGCCCCGCCCCGGGCCAGCAGCGCGGCGTTGAGCGCGGATGCATTTTCTATGGCGGAGCGGTAAATGGGTTCAGCTACGCGGTGCAAATCGGGGTCGGAAGCATCGAGCAGAATCACTCCCCAGTCGGCAAACAGGCGGGCATAGAGACGGGCATAGGCGGTGCCTAAAGTTTCCCCGGGGCGATAGGACTCGCGGAGAATGCGGGTTGCATCGGATTCTCCCAGCAAAGTTGCAGCTTGTTTTACCGCCGGAAGAATCTCATCCCCCAGACGCACCGCGCTCACCGGCGCCGCGGGCACATCGTGACTGGTTGTGGTTATGGTTTGCAGCGCGCCGTCCGGTCCGGGGAACGCTACGTGATTCACCTCCGCGAGATCGTGGTCGGAAGTGGCGAGCCAGAAAACGGGGACGGCATCGACTCCGGCTTTGGTGGCTTCTTCGGCGAGCTTGACCGCGGTCAACGCTTTGTAAATGGCGAACATGGGGCCGCCGAACAGGCCGACCTGCTGACCAGTCACCACGGCGCCGGCGCCTTTTCGCAAGCGATCGAGATTGGCGAGTGTTTGTGGCGAAGCATCCCATGAGCGATTCTGGCGCTCGAGAATCGAACTCACGCGCTCGCGGCGAGAGGAGTCGTACTGAATCGCCGAAGCCTCTTCTTTCAACCATTCAGAAAAATGCGGAGAGTGCGGGTAAAAAGGCTGGACCTGAGGCGTGTACGCGAGAAAGTCGGTGAAGAGGTGCGTCGTATGCGGAATTTGGGCGAACGGCAGACAGTGCGCCTTCACTGGCGGCTCCCTCGACATCGATGGGTTAGACGGGCTTGTGTGGACAAGGTTTTGTTGAGCGAATCTTTTTGTCGCGAATTACCTGATCCTAACAGCCTTGGATCCTAACAGGCTTGGTTGCCGTAGTAGAGATGCCCGAGAACGTCGCGATGATGCAAGATAATCGTGTGCCGCGGTCGCCCACAAGTTAATCTGGCTAAAGTAATCTGGGTGAGGAATCTTTAACTCAATTCACTATGGCCATCATCACTTCTCCACTGAATATCGTCACGCCACTCACCCTTTCGGGGACGGTGGTTCGTCTCGAACCGATTCGCCGCGAGCACGCTGGTCTCTTCTGGGAGGTAGCTAAGAACGATCTCGACGACATCTTCCGCTGGATTCCCTATCGCATGCAGACGCGGGAAGACTTTGAGCAGCTGGTTGCCAAGGCTTTCCAGGAGCAGGAACGAGGCGAATCGGTGGTGTTCACTACGGTCGAAAGTGGCTCCGGGCGCGTCATTGGCAGCACTCGCTTCATGAACATTGACCGCAATAACCGGCGGGTTGAGATCGGTTCCACCTGGATTGCTCCGGCATGGCAGCGTACCGCGGTAAATACCGAAGCCAAGTATCTGATGCTGCGGCATGCGTTTGAAGTGTGGGGATGCTTTCGCGTGGAACTCAAGACTGATGCGCTGAATGAGAAATCGCGCAACGCGATTCTGCGGCTGGGTGCGAAAGAAGAAGGCACGCTGCGCAGGCACGTGGTCACCTGGACGGGGCGCATGCGCGATTCGGTCTACTTCAGCATTCTGGATTCGGAGTGGCCGCAGGTAAAAGCGCGGCTGGAGGAGAAGCTGCATTCAGGAGCCGGGTGAGAAGTGGGAATTTCGGCTGTCGGAGGAACGCTAAGAACGCAGTTGGGTACACTCCCGCAAGTCGACATATGCGGTATGATTCGTTCTGGCAATGCCCAACCGTCCCGCAAATTTCGAAATTACCTGCCCCTGTTGCAACGGCCTGCTGAAAGTGGACGCCGCAACCGGCACGGTGATCTCCCACACCGCCGCCAAGCAGCCAAAAACTTTCAACGACATGGAAGAAGCCGCCCGCGCCATGAAAGAACAGGACAGCCGGCGCGAATCCATCTTCCGCCAATCCGTAGAAGCGCAAAAGCACTCCGCCGATCTTTTAGAAAGAAAATTTCAGGAAGCCGTCAAGAAAGCCAAAGAGACGCCCGACACCGGCCGCCCCATCCGCGACTTCGATCTGGATTAACAGATCTGGATTAATTAAGAGTGATGCTCGCCATTCATTCTCCGTTTCTGAAAGCTGCCACGACTGAGGCCGCCGCTCTCCGCGGTTTTCGGAGGGCGGGGACACCGGACGCCGACACCATGCGATCATGAGTAATCGTCCTCTTCTTCTCGGCCACCGTGGCGCGCGAGCCGTGCAATCGATTCCCGAAAACACGCTGGCTTCATTCGATCGCGCCCTGGCCGACGGTTGCGACGGTTTCGAATTCGATGTTCGCCTCACCGTTGATCTGGAGGCGGTAGTCTCCCACGATGCGAAAATCGGCCGGGACAAAATCGAACGGGCCACGGCAAAAGAAGTTTCTCAACTGCCCCGCCTGCGCGATGTCCTCCAGCGTTACCGCGATGCTTTCCTTGACATCGAATTGAAAGTCAAGGGTATCGAGCGAACCATCGTCGACCTGTTCCTCCGGCTCAGACCCCGCAAGGGATGCGTCGTCTCTTCCTTTCTGCCCGGAGCGCTGAAATCCCTCCGCGCCGAAGATGCCACCATCCCGCTGGGCCTGATCTGCGAAACTAAGACTCAACTCCGTTCGTGGAACGAACTTCCCATCAGCTACGTGATCCCTCAGTATGATCTCGTCGATGCCGAGCTCATCCGCAAAATAAAGGGAGCCGGAAAAAAAGTCATCGTCTGGACCGTCAACGATCCCGCCGCCATGCAGCAATTCGCCGAATGGGGAGTCGACGCCATCATCTCCGATGACCCCAAACTGCTGGTCCAGACCGTGGCCGCAGCAGCCCGCGTAGATACAGAACGAGTCGAATAAATTCTTGTGCCGGGATCTCCGAATTGTGGAATGCCCCTACCCCGGTGGGTTACCTCTAGATTTTGAGGTTTATCCGCGAGAATCCGCGCAAATCCGCGGCGAAAGATTTTGCCTATCAGTCGGCAGCAGCTTCCAGGGCGGAAGGTCTTCCACTCAGTTTGTGAAGAAACGAAGCCCGCTCAGTCTCAAAAGCTTCCAGGTTCGCTCCCAGAGTCTGCTCGTCCCAGCCCAGCACCGCGCCAATGCGCAAAGCGGCTTCGCGGCTGCACGACTCCGACCAGCACGAGCCCAAGGCCACCGGAACTCGCCGCAGCAAAACATCCGCCAGGCTCACCGCACACTCGCGGCGATAGGCCTCCACCACCTCGGCCACCACATGCGAACTGTGCGGGCAAATCGGAGCGCGCAATTCCGCGCTCACCAAAGCCATGCGGGCAATATCCATGGCGCGCTTGCCATACCATTCCACCATGCCGCGCGCCGATTCCTCGCTCACCGATCCCGCCTGCGCAATCTCGATCACCGCCTGATCCAGCATGGGATCGAGCGCGACCCCTGGTCCAACCGAAACCGAACTGGGTTCGGAAACCGCGATTCCGATTTTCCGCACACACTCGCGTGCCAGCGACGCCGCGGTTGTCAGCTTTCCGCCAATCACGGAAATCATCCGCGCCGCGCCTTCCGAAGTATGGTCGTGCAAAAAGTGTCGCCGCGTCACCGCCGATGGCCGATTTCCCTCCGAATAGGGAAGCGGCCGCACTCCCGCAAATGCATACTTCACGTCGTGCGCCGACAGCTTCGCCTTGGGGAACAGCTTCGTAACGCTGCTCAATAAGTAGCTAGTTTCCTCGGCCGAGGGCTCGGTCCTCCCCGGATCGCCCGCATCGGCAACTTCGGTTGTGCCCACCATCAATTGCTCGTTCCACGGCACCACAAAAATCGGACGCCCATCCGCCGCCTCGGTATAGAGCGGGTTACTCGGCGCCGCCGGAAAGCGCGGCAAAACAATGTGCGACCCGCGCACCCCGCCCACCATCGGCTTCGCCGTCCGAATCGACGATCGCTGGCAGATGCGGTCGGCCCATGGCCCAGAACAGTTCACAATCCAGCCCGCATCCACATGCGCATCTTTCCCTGTAATCCGGTCGCGAAACAGCACTCCGCGTGCGCGCCCGTGGGCAACATTTACCGCCAGAACTTCGGCGTGGTTGCGGACCACCGCTCCCGCGTCAATCGCCTCCGTAAGCCACTCAGCCACAAGACGTTCCGGGAACTCGCACTGCGCGTCCTCATAGTTGAAAATCGACCAGCGATGCCCCGCGTCGAGCGCCCGCTCCACGCGCTTAAGTTCCATCTCGCCAATGCTTTTGTTTGATTTCCTGCCTGCAAGTCGTTGATAAAGCCACAATCCGATGCGCACTTTCAGCGCGCTGCGCCGGCTTTGCTCATTCAAAAGCACCAGAAACTGAGTGGGCTGTACAAGATGCGAGCGTTCGCGCAGCAAGCGTTCGCGTTCCCGCAGCGATTCCCGCACCAGGCCGATTTCGCCATGCTCGAGATAGCGTAACCCCCCGTGAATGATACGAGTAGAGCGACTGGTAACCCCGGAAGCAAAGTCGTTTTGCTCAAGCAGCAGAGTAGTCTTGCCCGCGCGCGCGCACGCGCGCGCCACGGCGACGCCGTTGATGCCGCCGCCGATCACCACCACGTGGAATCGCTGCCCTTCCAGTGGCGCTCTAGGCTTAATCGCTAAGGTCATGTAATTTCAACAAGATGCATCGCGCACATAAGCCAGGGAATATACCGTTTTCGACCCCTGGACCCACTCTTCCTTCCCAGTTTGCGCTTGTCCGCATTCAGGAGGAAGGTAACGTAAGTGTGTTGGGTACTTGGCCTAAATCCTATTCCTGACTATATGTTACGGCAAGATGGCGGTCGGCAACATCATCACATTGCTCGCGCCGCGGACGGTCATTTACAGTAGTTCCCGAATGTCTACCACGGGGGAACGTTTCGAACGCGCCGTTGCCATCATGGAGCGCCTGCGCGCACCGGGAGGGTGCCCCTGGGATCGCGAGCAGACTTTTGATTCCATTAAGCCTTACACGCTGGAAGAAACCTACGAGGTGCTGGAGGCGATCGACAATCGCGATTGGGACGAGCTCACTGGCGAACTCGGCGATCTGCTGCTGCAGGTGCTTTTCTATTCTGAGATGGCGAAGGAGCAGGGGACATTTTCGATTGATGACGTGCTCGATCGGCTCTCGGGGAAGCTGGTGGAGCGGCATCCGCATGTGTTTGGAGATGTCAAGGCTGACACTTCCGCCGAAGTTAAGCGGAACTGGGAAGCTTTGAAAGTCGAGGAGCGCAAGAAGCGGCAGAGCAGGGAAGTGGCGAGCGCCACCGCGAGCGCGTCGGGCGGTGATTCGAGGCAACCCAACAAAAGCGACTCGGTTCTTGGCGGCATATCCTCGAAAATGCCGGCGATGCTCGAAGCCTCGAAGCTCAGTTCACGCGCGGCGGAAGTCGGCTTCGACTGGCCGAATGTGGGGGGCTTGTTCGATAAGCTCCACGAAGAAGTCGACGAGCTGAAGGAGCAACTAAAAAAATTTCCCGCGCCGGGGCCGCGGCCGCAGAGCAGAGGCGTGGCCAGCTCGGGGCGCACGATCATTTCTGAAGAATTGCAGGCGCGGCTCGAAGAAGAAGTTGGCGATCTTTTCTTTGTAGTGGTCAACATCGCCCGCTATCTTTCGGTTGATCCCGAATCCGCGCTGCGCAAAACAAATCGCAAATTCAAACGCAGATTCCAGTGGATGGAAGAACGCCTGCGCGAAGCCGGACACTCACCCGACCAGGCCGGCATGGATGAACTTGAATCCCTGTGGCAACAGGCCAAGCGCGAGGAGAGAGCGCGGTGAGCGCCGATCCCGTCGTCATCCGATCCTGCCACGGGCTCGAAGAACTGCGCGCCTGCGTCGCCCTGCAGAAAGAAGTCTGGAATTTCACCGACGCTGAACTGATCCCCCTGCGCATGTTCGTGGTGGCAGAAAAAGTTGGCGGACAGGTGATGGGTGCCTTCGCTGGTCGCGACATGGTGGGTTTCGCACTCTCGGTTCCGGGCACTCGCGACGGCCATGTTTATCTTCACTCGCACATGCTCGCCGTGAGAAAAGACCAGCGCAACAGCGGCCTCGGACGGCGGCTTAAGCTGCTGCAGCGGGACGACGCTCTTGCGCGGGGCATCGAACTGATCGAGTGGACGTTCGATCCCCTGGAGATCAAGAACGCTTACCTCAACATCGAGAAGCTGGGAGCCATCACGCGGCGCTACAACATTAATCAGTACGGAATCACGTCTTCGCCATTGCAGGGCGGATTGCCCAGCGACCGGCTGATCGCCGAGTGGTGGTTGAGGTCGAAGCGCGTGGAGACGCTACTCAGGACCGGCAAGACCCCTTCCGCTGAGATCGAAATGAAAATTGAAGTCCCGGCGCAGGTCTATGAGTGGAAAGCCGCGCCCGAAGCCCGCAGCCAAGCTCAGCAACTCCAGGAGCGTAATCGCGAACAGTTTCTGAGCGCCTTTGGTGAAGGCTTGACCGTGCTGGGCTATGAGCGCGACACGGCCAGTAACGGAAAGTTCCTGCTGGGGCGCTGGGATGAAGCTTGGTCGTATGCATCGGAAGCTTAAGAGTTCTGACAACCTTCAACCCCGTGTCATCCCGAACGCGCCGAAGGCGGGTGAGGGACCTTATGTCGGCGGGCAGCACCATCGTTGCCGGCGGGAGCGCTTCCGCTGCATGCACTTTGGTGACCCCGCCGGCGTCCCTGCCACCTCCCGCGCATCGTAAGGTCCCTCACGGGGCCTTCGGCCCCGTTCGGGATGACATCGTCTTTCTTTAGGCGTTGTGACGGCTCTTTCAAAGATTTTCTCTGTGTCTCTGTGACTCTGTGGTGAAATGAAGTGACCCATGAAAGTTGAAGCCATCACACTCCGCGAGATTCAGATGCCGCTGGTGCACTTTTTCGAGACCAGCTTCGGCCGCACCTACAGCCGCCGCATTCTTCTGGTAACGGTCCACTGCGAGGGAGTCAATGGCTGGGGCGAATGCGTCGCCGGCGAAGACCCATTTTACAGCAGTGAATGGATCGACAGCGTCTGGCCCACCATGGTGCATTATCTGGCGCCGTCAGTGCTGGGCCGGTCGCTGGAATCGGCTCGCGATTGCGTGTCTCTTTTCGCCAGGGTGCGCGGTCATCGCATGGCCAAAGCCGCTCTCGAGAATGCTCTGTGGGACGCCGAAGCCAAACAGAAGCAGGAACCGCTGTGGAAACTGCTGGGCGGCACGCGCCGCGAGATTGCCTGCGGCGTCTCCATCGGCATTCAGGATTCCATCGAACAGTTGCTGGAAAAGATTCAGATCGAAATGGCTGCTGGATACCGCCGGATCAAGGTGAAAGTAAAACCCGGTTGGGACGTGAATGTGCTCGAAAAGATTCGCTCGCGCTGGGCCGATATCACGCTCAGCTGCGATGCCAATTCCGCCTACACGCTCGACCAGGTCGAACATCTGCGCCTGTTCGATCAGTTTAATCTTCTGATGATCGAGCAGCCGCTATGGGATGACGATATCTACTATCACGCCCGGCTGCAAAAAGAGTTGCGCACGTCGATCTGCCTCGACGAATCGATCGTCAACGCGCGGTCCGCGGCGTTCGCCGTTGAAAGCGGCGCTTGCCGGATTATCAATATCAAGGTGGGCCGCGTCGGCGGATTTACCGAGGCGATCAAAATCCACGACATTTGCCACAATCAAAACATTCCTGTGTGGTGCGGGGGCATGCTGGAGTCGGGTATTGGCCGCGCCCATAACATTGCGCTTTCCACGCTGCGGAATTTCAGCTTGCCGGGAGATGTTTCCGCGTCGAAGCGCTATTGGAAAGAAGACGTCATCGACCCTGAAGTGCAGGTATCGCCCGAAGGCACTATCGCCATTCGCGACGATGCGGGAACGGGTTACGCGATCAAAGAGGATTTGATCGAGAAGCTGACCACCCGGAAAGAAGCCCTGCGCCGGCAATAAGTCCTCGACGGCCGGCGACGAGCGAAACCTCGGGGGCTAAAGCCCACATCTTTGTTGGCTCTTTACGGCATGGCTGAAGCCGTGCCCTTCCCGAAACCATTTGCTAGATGACTTCTAGTGAGCGCTCCCTGCGGGGCTCTGAGCGCGGTTCTGAGCCAGCTTCGCCTGTTCCGTTTTCAACAGGTCCACGCCTTGCGCAAACGTCATGCTCGCCGGCACGCGGTGAAAATCGCTGAGCACTTCGTCGCTCACCATGCTGAAGCTTTTGAACAGCAGCAATTTGCCGGTGAAGCTCAGGGTCATGCGCGTAATCTCCCACGAGCCATCGCCCACATCGGTCTGCGCCACCAGAAAATGCCCGCCTTTATCCAGTCGCCCCAATAATCCCCAGCCAAAGTTCACGTCTTTGAATACGCTGCCCTCGATCCTGGCGATGCGGTGGCACTCCACATCGATCAGGATCGTTCCCTGCATTCCGGCGAGCGCCTGCTCGGAGATGTGGGATGGCGGCGTGTAATTCGGATTCGGACGGTACTTCAGTAGCACCAGCGGAGTGCCGGCCTTGCCGACATCCGCCGTCGCCGTTTCCGTGCCGTCGTATTCATAGATGTAAGCGTCGGGCATGGCTTTGAGGATGCGCACGAAGCGGTCTGTGACTTCCTTTTCCTGCGCCTGCTTGTGGCGCAGCTGTTCGGGTTGGTCGAGGAGGCCTTGCAGATGCGCCTGCTCTCCCGCCAGTTCCGCGTCAGTCACGGGCCGATCGTCATAGGCGATGACCATGCCCGCCATCGCGTCGCGCGTTTCCACGTACAACTTTGTCTGCGAACCGTGCGGAGTCTGCTTGCGGGAGAGGAACTGGTGTTTTACCGACGGATCCTGGAACGCTGCCACCTCGGCGGCAACCGCCTGGCGCACCAGTTCGTTCGGGGTGGTATTTCCCAGCGGCGATGACTGAGGGGGGGAGATTGCAGAGGCGTGGGCTGTGCAATCAAGACTGAGGTCGCAACGAGAACCGCCGCAAGAACCGCAAGCACGGCATTGCGCCGCGATTTTTGCCGTGGTAGGAACCGGACGCTTCGCATTCTTACTAGTTTACCAACGATCGTTGCGATCGTTCACGGGCGATTATGGCTTTATCCTCGGCAGGATCGGTTTGCTTTGCGGCTTTTGCGAGTTTGCGGTCAAAATGTCCAAAGCCCTTAACCGCAGAGGACGCAAAGAAGAGCCGCAGAGGTCGCGAAGAAATCCCGGCCACGATCCCCGCAGGCGATCCTTCCCAACTTCTGTCGCTTGCCGCATGTTCGGAAGGTTGAGTATAGTCGATGGAACGACGCGGCCATCCGGCACTTGCTTTGCCAGGACTTGCTCTGCTTGATGCGTTCGTCGTTGCCTGTTTGATTCAGGTTTGTCTGATCCAGGTTTGTTTGATCCAAAATTGTCTGATCCAGCTTTGCAAGGAGAGTCTCCATGAGTGCACCGTTGTCGGGCGAGTTGGCACAGATTGGCAAGTCGGTGGTTATCAAAGGGGAACTGTCGGGCAGCGAAGACCTTTACGTCGATGGACAGGTAGAGGGAACCATCGCTTTGAAAGGCAACAGCTTGACCGTTGGCCCGCACGGGCAGGTTAAAGCCAGCGTCGAAGCCAAGGGCGTGGTGGTGCAGGGCAAGCTGGAGGGAAATGTCCAGGCCAGCGAGCAAGTCGAATTGCGAAAATCGGCGGTAGTTACCGGCGACATTTCCGCGAAGCGGATTTCGATTGAAGAGGGCGCGTATCTCAAAGGGAAAGTCGATATACACGGCACACAGGATGGCAAAGCGAAATAAAAATAGGATGGTCGGCGCCGGCGTTAGCCTCCGCGCTCTGGCATAGACTGGCAGGCAGAGGCGGGATTCGATTTCCGAAATTGAATGGCATCAGTAACCCAGAACTTCATGAAACTCTTTCGAGGGTCATCGGGCAGTCCGGAGCCGTCCACATCGGCGCAGACTTCGCAGAGGCTGGCGCGGCGTTCCAGCGGACTCGGGGAAGTGGCTCGCACCTGGGATACGGAGACTCCGCTGTGCGTGCTGGATCTGGGCTCGACCTCGCCGGCAAATATCAGCTACTTCACCGAACGCGGGCACCGCATCTACAGCGAAGATCTGCTGGTGGCGTCGACTGAGCCCACGCTAGTCACCAAAGACGAGCAGGGGAATGTGGTGCTCGACAGCCGGCAATTTCTTGCCGACAACCTGGTGTATCCCGCCGCGCATTTTGATGTGGTGCTGTGCTGGAACCTTCCCGATTATCTGCATGAGAGCCTGGTGCGGCCCGTGATGGGGCGTCTGTGGTCGGTGCTGAAACCGGGGGGGATGCTGCTGGCGTTTTTTCATACACGCGACGCCGGGCCGGACTCGCCTTGCTACCGCTTCCACATTGTTGGGCGGGATACGCTCGAAATGCAGCGCATCGTGATGCGGAAAGAAACGCGGCGCGGCCCTACCGGAGCCATTCACACCGCGATCACGGACGGCTTTCATCTGCAGAGAGTATTCAACAACCGGCACATCGAGAACTTGTTCCGCGACTTTGCGTCGATTAAATTTTTCCTGGCGCGGGATAATGTGAGGGAAGTGCTGGTGATACGGTGAAACCAATTGCTGATTGTTGATTTCTGATTGCTCATTGAAAACCTTGATGAAGCGGCGGCGCTTGGGTTTCAATCAGAAATCAGCAATCATCAATCCGCAATTGCCTCCTTCCACACGATCGCCCCCATGCGGAATAGAAAGTGGCCTGAGATATCGACGCGCGGGGCGGGATCCGCAGCTGACGAAATGATCTGCTGCAACTCTCCTGGGGTGTACGCCCTCCGCACCGAGGCGACGCCATCGGCACGCGAGATGGGGCTGCGCATCAGCGGGAACCCGGCATAGACCAGCGCGAGGTGCAGCGGATTTCGCACCAGGTCACTGATTAGCGCCGCGCGGCGGCTCACCCGAATCGCTTCGCGCACGAATCGCGCCAGCGCCTCCGGGTCCAGATGATGTACGAACAGGTTGCAACTGACCAGGTCGAAGGCAGCGTCGCGGAAGGGAAGTGCGAGGGCGTCAGCTACAATCGCGCCGCCACATTTCGGCAGATGCGACCATGCGCGATCCAGCAACCTGATATCGAGCGTGATTCCGCTCCGCGCTAGATTCTCGCGCACGATCTCAGAAACCTCCCCTGTTCCGGCGGCGACTTCCAGTAGCGAGAAATGCCGCAGCCCGGTTGCCTCGACAACTCCTCCGATCAGCTTTTGCGTGGTGGCCACTCCGCCAAACCAGCGGTTGACGCGGCCGATATCGCGCAGCGAGGCTTGCACGTCCTCGGGCGAGCACGCGTCAGAGTCGAGAAGTTCGGGGATGTCGACGCGCTTCATCGCGGACTGGGAATCGGAAGCTCGCGGCCGGATCGTGTCGGAGAGTTGGCCGTTGGGGCGATCAGACTTCTGCCAGTTCTTCTTCCAGCAACTGCTTGTTATACAGGTCGGTGTAGTAGCCGTTCAAGGCGAGGAGTTCTTCATGCGTGCCCAGTTCGACGATTGAGCCGCCATGCAGAACCGCGATGCGGTCGGCGTTGCGCACGGTGGAAACGCGGTGCGAAATGAAAATAGTTGTTCGCCCCAGCATCACGTCGCGAAGATGGTTGAGGATTTTGTCTTCGGTATGGGTATCTACGCTGGAGAGCGCGTCGTCAAGAATCAGAATTTGCGGATTGCGAATCAGCGCGCGGGCAATTGCTGTGCGCTGTTTTTGGCCGCCGGAGAGCGTGATGCCGCGCTCACCCACCAGCGTCTGATATCCCTCGGGGAAACTTTCAATGTCTGCCGCGATATTCGCAGCTTCCGCGGCCTCGTGAATCTCCGCGTCAGTCGCCGCGTCCACGCCCAGCGCGATGTTTTCCCGGACGCGATCGCTGAACAGGAAGGTTTCCTGGGGCACGAAGCCGATGCTCTTGCGCAAGGACTCCAGCGAATATTCGCGAATCGGACGGCCATCAATCAGAACCGTTCCCGCCGCAGCATCGTAGATGCGCGGAATCAGGCTGACCAGCGTGGTCTTACCCGAGCCCGTGGGTCCCACAATCGCCAGGCTGCTGCCTGCCGGAATGCGCAGGTTCAAATCGCGCAAAACCGCTTTTCCGTCGTAGCTGAAGTTCAGTCCGCGAAATTCGATCTCGCCGTGCAGCCGCAACTCGCGGGCCCCGGCGCTGTCCTGAATCTCCGGACGCTCCAGAAGAATTTCGTTGATGCGTATCAGCGAGGCCGTCCCTCGCTGAAAAATGTTGATCACCCAGCCCAGAGCGATGACCGGCCAGGTGAGTTGCACCATGTAAGTGGTGAAGGCCACGAAATCGCCAACGCCCATCGAACCGTTCAGCATCAGCGTAGTCTTGGTTCCCAGATACGAAACCAACTGCACTCGATCCTGACCTTGCAGCACCTCGCGTCCGCCCAGCCACAACACCAGCACCACCGCGAACCCAAGCAGGAGTTCCAGCGTGGGCCAGAGCATGCCCATGAGCCGCACCAGCTTCAGGCTGCGCCGGATGTATTCGTGATTCGCTTTTTCAAACTCGCGAATCTCCGCTTCCTCCTGCACATAAGCACGGATCAGCCGCGCGCCGGAAAAGTTTTCCTGAGCGCGCGCGGAGATGTCGGAGAACATCGCCTGGATGCGCTCGAAACGCTCGTGAATCCGCCGGCCAAAATACTGAATCACGATGCTCACCACCGGCAGCGGAAGAAATGTATAAAAAGTCAGCTTCGGGCTGATCGAGATCATGAAGGCCAGCGCCCCGGCCGTATACACCATCGTGTTGGCCGAATACATAATGGCCGGGCCCAGCAGCATGCGCACGGCGTTCAGGTCGTTGGTGGCCCGGGCCATAATGTCGCCGGTACGATTGCGCTGGTAGTAGGAAAACGAAAGGCTTTCCAGGTGCTTGAACAGATCGTTGCGCAGATCAAACTCAATATCACGCGAAATGCCGATTACGATCCAGCGCGTCAAGAATTGAAAAATTCCCTTGAAAGCCGCAATGGCCAGCAACAATCCAGCATAGAGAAGCAACTTGTGACGCGTGACGCCCTCGCGCAGATCATCGGCGGCACGGCCGATCACCAGCGGAAACAGTATCCAGATCCCGTTCGTGAGGAAAACGCAGATCGTACCCGCCGCGTAACCCCAGCGGTAGCGTTTCAGGTAAGGCAGGAGCGGGCGCAGATTCTTGGGCACCATTGCAGATTCTGTAGATGAGATTTTAGCAGGCGGGGTTCAGCTTTTGGTGTGGGGCGAGGGATGGAAGGGCGGATCTCGGCTGCGTTCATGCCCGTTCAAGCGCTTCGTGAGATCCCTCGCGCGTTCATGCCACTTCAATCGCGTCGTAGGGTCCCTCACGCGGCCTTCGGCCCCGTCCGGGATGACATTCTCTTGCGGCGCCGGCTGCGGTTACAGTGCTTTGCCGCCGTGTCTCGAACGCTGTTTCTCGAACAATGGAGGAACCGAAACAAAGTCCTTGCCGAATGCAATTACGCTGACCGTGACCACCACCAGGCTCCATCCTGCGAAGAAGAGCCAGCCCGCATCGAGAAGGTAGGATTCGCTGCCGGTCATTTTTTTTCCTCCGCTTGGTGGAGTCGTGCGGCGCCGAGGCTTCTTGTAGTGGCGAGCTAAACCAAAGTCACCCCCCCACTTCTCGCAAAAGCGCGAGAAGTGGGGCGCCCGGAGTCGCGTTACTGTTCTTCCGGAGCGGGGGCAGCGAGAGGCTCATGCATATGCCGCGACATGCGGGCCGCGCGGCGGGCCTGCACTGCCTTCATGGTCGCCTGCTGGTCCGGAGTCAGCACCTGGAACAGCTCGGAATGAATCCGCGTCTGCTGCACCATCAGTTCCACCATCGCCGCAGATTGTTGTGTGGCCAGAGCGCGAACCTTGGCGTCGTCGTAGGTGCCTTGCTCATACTGTTTCAGCTGCTGCCGAGTCTGTTGCAGTTGCTGGAACAGCGGTTTCAACGCGGGATTCTCTTTGGCGAGAATACCTTTCATCTGTGCCGTCTGAGCGTCGGTCAGGTTGAGATAGTCGGCAAAAAACTCGCCGCTGCCGCCCCTGCCAAATTCGTGGCCAGGCGCGGGCGGGGCGGGCGCTGCGTCGTCGGCCTGCGATCTCGCAGCCACCGTCACAAACAACACACACAGTGCCGCAACCAGGAAACGAAAACGAGGTGCCTTCATCATGTTGGTGAACTCCTTTATCCCGGCTTCTCATTCTTCTCAGCTTTTTGTGGAGGCCGGTTTTGCGTGCACCTATGGAAACACGGCACGCAGGAAAAAGAGGTAAAAAATCGGTCAACTGGAGTAAAGTTTTGTCAAAGCGGAACCATTCTGGCTAGTCGCTGCGATGGGTCCCTTGAAATTTGTGGTTTGACAATTGCAGTTTGACAATTCTTTACTACTGCTCGTCGTGGTGTGGTGCACAATGAAACCTGCACACATGGATCGCATTCTGGTTATCGACGACGACGTGGAACTCTGCAGCCTGGTGCAGGAATATCTTCAGGCGGAAGGCTTCTCCGTGGAGTCCGTTCATGATGGCGAGAAGGGTCTGCAGCGCGCTACGGCCGGTGGTTATCTGCTGGCCGTGCTGGATGTAATGTTGCCCGGCATCAATGGTTTTGAAGTGCTGCGGAGAATCCGCGCCACCTCGCGCCTGCCGGTGCTCCTGCTCACTGCCCGCGGCGAAGATGTGGACCGCATCGTTGGCCTCGAGATTGGCGCCGATGACTATCTTCCCAAGCCTTTTAATCCCCGGGAGCTGGTGGCGCGCATCCGGGCAATTCTGCGGCGCTCGCGCGGTGACGGCAAGGCCGTCCCCACTACGCCGGAGATTGTGCGCGTGGGTGAAGTGGAACTCGATCCCGCGACTCGCACCGTGCGGCGCGACGGCCAGCCCGTGGACCTGACCTCCGTCGAGTTCAATCTGCTGGAGGTTTTGCTGCGCGAAGCCGGCCACGTGGTTCCGCGCGAGCGCCTGGTGAATGCCGTGCTCAGCCGCAAGTTTTCGCCCTTTGACCGCAGCATCGATATGCACGTCAGCAAGGTGCGCAAGAAGCTGGGCGATTCCGATGGCGACGCCGATAACGACGAGCACATCAAGACGGTTCGCGGTGTAGGCTACATTTTTGCGCGCCCCCGCGAGAAGGTGCGGAGCTCGACATGAAGAGCCTGTTCCTGAGAATTTTTCTATCGTTCTGGGTGGCCCAAGCGCTTTTCGTGGTGCTGGCCATCCTGGTGACGCTCGCCTTCCGTCCGCGTAACCCGTCGTGGGAAGCGCTGCGCACGACCGCCCTGAACGATTCAGTGAGCGCCTACGAGGAAGGCGGAGATCGCCAGGTCCGGCAATATTTGATTGATCTGGAAAACACCCAGCATGTGCGCGCGTATTTATTCAACGAGCAGGGTGAGGAAGTCTCCCGCCGCGCGGCTCCCGACTGGGCGATGCGCATCGCCGCCGGCGGTCCGCGCATGCCGCGCGAGGGATTCGTTTTTCCTGCGCCTTCAGTGCTCCGCGATTCCCGCGCTTCCTCCGATGGGCTGCATCGCTACACGCTGGTGTTAGGGCTGCCTCCTGGGCCGCGCGTTTTCTTTGGGCCGCGGGGAATGCCGGTGCCGGGCTTGATTATCGCGGTTGTGTCCTCCGGGCTGGTTTGTTATTTCATGTCGTGGTATCTCACCAAGCCGATCGTGCGGCTGCGCGCGGCCACCCGGCAGCTTTCTGCCGGCGATCTGACGGCGCGCTCCGGAGCGCC
The DNA here is from genome assembly GCA_963719575.1 of uncultured Acidobacteriaceae bacterium. Classification (GTDB taxonomy): domain Bacteria; phylum Acidobacteriota; class Terriglobia; order Terriglobales; family Acidobacteriaceae; genus Sulfotelmatobacter. Next base: position 178,095 of record CAVRCN010000004.1, on the reverse strand, counting down.
AACCAGCCGCCGCCGTGATGAAGTTGCCGGCCTGATGCGCGACTTCGACACCATGGCGGAGCGCCTGGAAAAACTCGTGCAGGCCCAATCGCGCCTGCTCAACGACATTTCGCACGAATTGCGCTCGCCGTTGGCCCGTTTGAACGTGGCCTTGGGCCTGGCGCGGCGACGCTCGGGCGCAGAGAGCGACGACATGCTGGAGCGCATCGAACTCGAAGCCAGCCGTTTGAACGAACTTATCGGCAGAATCCTGACGCTGGCGCGACTCGAAGATGGCGAACAGAAAGTTCCCCGCACGCCCGTCCCGTTGAACGAGTTAGTGCTGAGCGTCGCGGAGGACGCCGAATTTGAAGCGCAGGCCCGGCGCTGCCACGTGCGCACCGAAATTCCGGAGGCAGGGATTCCCGAGGCCGGCTGGGAAGTCCGGGGAAATGCGTCTCTGTTGCACAGCGCCATTGAAAATGTGGTTCGCAACGCCATCCGCTATACCCACGAGGGCGGCTCGGTGGAGATTCGTCTGCAACGTGTGGAAGGCGTGACTGGACCGGAGGCGTTGCTGCAGGTCACCGATTGTGGTCCGGGCGTTCCCGAAGACGCGCTCGAGAAAATGTTCGAACCCTTCTATCGTCTGGACGATGCCCGCGGCCGGCTGACCGGCGGAGTCGGACTGGGCCTGGCCATTGCGCAACGAGCCGTGCGCTTTCACGGCGGCAGGGTTTCGGCGTCGAATCGCGCTGAAGGCGGCCTGCTGGTGGAAATCCATCTGCCGCTGATTCCCGGCGGGAAACAACCGGATCCCGCACCCGAGCCCGTCCCTGCTGGCCGAGAAGTTTGATCCATGTAGGACGGACACTCTTGTCCGTCGCTTTTGACCTTCGCCCTTCAGGGCCCCATACAACTCCTGGCCCCGCTTTATGCTCCAATCAGACGTGGCGGCGTTTGCTCTTCCTGCGCTTTCCTGATAAATAAGTGGATTGAGTTTTTTCGCTCCTTTTGGGGACTGCTAGCGCCCGCCGGCTGACCTGCGGCTCTACAAGCTAAGACGTATACTGGGAACACACAAGAGACATATTTGCGAGACATGGAGATAAACCGAAGAATGTCTAGGAGATGCGCCGGGGTGCTTGCGGTAGTAATTCTGCTCGCGATAGCCATGCTGCTGGCTTGCAATAGCACGTATTCGGCTTCGTCGGACGGTCTGGTGATTGTTCCCAACCTGGGGTCGGCGGTGGTGCAGGCGTTCAGCTTTAACCTGACCAACGGGCACGTTTCGACCGTCAATACCGCGCCTCCTATTTTAGGTCAACCCACGGCCATGGTTCTGGACCCAAGCGGCAACTACGCCTACGTAACCATCGTCCCGAACCCGCCCCCCAACGGAGTTTTTCAAAGCGTGGCCTTAAGCTCCATTGCCACCTACGCCATCAACTCAGATGGCACTGTGGCGGATGCCAGCACGCCGCCTAGCATGCTGACAATCTGCCCCAATACCTTGCCCTCGCCGGCGCCGCCCTATGTAAGTTGTCCAGCTCTGCTTCCGACGGACCCCGGCTTCAATCCCGCGGCGGGCAAACTTAGTCCAATCGCCATCACTATGGATTCGGCGGGCAAATATCTTTTCGTGGCCGATCAGCAAACGACCGACTATAACGGAAACGCCGTGCCCGGAACAATTTCCGTATTCTCCATCGGCTCCGGCGGCGCCCTCACCGAGGTGGCGGGCTCTCCTTTTACAGTTCCCCCGTTGCTAACAGGCCCGGTTACGATTCCGAATCTGGTAGGCCTGGCCGTCACGCCCACGAAATACCCCGTCCTGAACACGCAAGCCGTCGGGAACGCCGAGTGCGCCCTGGTGCAGCAACTCCCGCCTTCGACCCCGGAGTACCTCTACGTTACCGACGCCAACAATAACTGGCTCTGGGGTTTCACCGTGCAGTCCACCGGGGCTCTTCAACCCATCGGTTACCCGAACAACCTTGTGACGTTCCCGGCGTATTCGGTAACCACGGGAGTTGCAGTCGATCCCTGCAACCGCTTCGTCTTCGTCACCAACAAAAGGTCCAACAACGTCAGCGCATATGCTATCTGCAACTCCACCAGTCCCGCCCGGCCGTCGATCTGCGATACCAACCAGTATCCGGCAGGATATCTGGTCCAGGTTCCTGGTTCGCCTTTCGGCCTGGGCGGGGGGACGTCCAGTCCGAACGGCCCTACGGTTTTGCAAGTTGACCCTCTGGCTAATTTTCTGTACGTGGTGGATAACGAGTCGAACCAGCTTTCGTGTTTTCGCATCACTCAGGTCAACGGAGGCCTCGCGCCCCTCAGCACCGCCACGGTCGCTACGGGGATAAACCCCACGGCCATTGCGATCCGGGCAGACGACAATTGGGTTTTTGTGGCTAACAACGAGACGTTGAACGGGTTCGGAGTGTTGTCCCAGTACGAACTTGCACCCGCCACGGGCATCCTCACTCCCTTCGGCGAGGGCATCCAGACCGACAACTATCCCACTGCGGTGGTTGTGAAATAAGCAGTACCCTGTGGGACCCTGTGTCCTCTGTGGTGGAAGCTTTTGCTTTTGCCGGAAGCCTGAAGCAGAAGATTCTATGTAGGCACTTTCAGAATCAAATATCCGCCCACCAGGCTGAAGATCAAATCTGGAAACCACGCCGCCAGGGCCGGCGGAAGCTGGCTGAGGTCGCCCATAGCCTCGAAGAGCCGCGACACCACCGTATAGAAAACTGCAATTCCCACCGCGATCGCGACTCCCGTGATCGCACCCTTTTTCCCGGACGAAAGCGAGAAGGGAATCGCCAACACCGCCATCACCAGCGTGATCACCGGATAGGAAAGCTTTTTCTGCAACTGCACCCGCAGGCGCACCACGTCAAAGCCGCTCTGCTGTAGATCGCGAATGTAGCGGTGCAGCTCCTCGTAATTCATCTCGGTGTATTGCTTTACTTCTTTCTTGAAATAGGCGGGGGGTTCGCCAAGTTCCGGGAAGGTCGCGACATCGAACAAGCGGTAGCCGCCCATGGCTGAAACCCGCAGCGAGCGCTCCCAGCCATTCTCGTAGACCCACCGGTTCATGCTCTCCGCCCAGTGCGCGCGCTCGGCGTGGATGCGCCGGGTGATGGTAAAACTGGCGGGATCAAGCTGAAAAATTGTGATGTTGCCGAACTGGTTCCGGTCGGCATCGAAAAATTGATAGTAGTAAATGTCGTTGTGCTGCCCAAAAATCCACTTGCGATCGGGGCGCAGGTAGGTTTGCGGCGGCTTGCCTTTGATCTGGTTATGCAAAGCCTCCTGCCTCTTGTTGGTGTGCGGCAGGTAAAACTGGTCGGCGAAAAATAGTCCCACGGAGACCAGCGCAGCCATCACAAGAACCGGCGTCACGAGCCGGTAGACGCTGATGCCAGTCGCCTTCACCGCCGTAATCTCATTCGACCGCTGCATGATGCCAAACGTGACCAGCACTGCCAGCAGCATAATCAGCGGCGCCACGGTGTAGAGCAGATAAGGCGCCACGTTGAGCAGGTATTCGGCAACCACCAGCGCGGGAATCTGGTTGTGCAGAATGTCGCCCAGCAGCTCGAACAATGTAAACACCAGCAGCAGAACCAGGAATGCCGCCAGGATCATTCCCAGGTAGACGAAGAAATCTCCCAGCACCGAATCATCCAGCAGCGTAGGAAATGTGGCCCGGAAAACCCGGCGGCGGGTCGACGCGCGTTCAAACGCAGTTTCCTTTCGAGTGCGCAGCCGTCTGCCGTGAAGCGGTTCCAGCGGTTTCGAAAAGCGCAACGACGCCAGTTCGAACGGCCGCTTGTCCGCCCGCCACAACAGAAACATTCCGCCCGCCAGAAAAACCAGGTCCGCCAGCCACGCTCCAAACCATGGCGCCACTCTGCCTTGTTTCGCCAGAGAAACTCCGATGAGCGACACGAAGTAATAACCGAAGACCAGCAGAATCGTCAGGACGAACCCGCCCGATTTCCCGCTCTTTTTCGATGATAGCCCCAGCGGAATCCCTACCAGAGCCAGCACCAGGCACGCGGTTGGCAAGGCAAAGCGGCGATAGAACTCGATCCTGTACCACCGCGACGAGGCTGCATCGGCATGCTGGCTCTGCTCAAACAGTGTCCGCGTGCTCACCATGCCTACGGGAACCGCCTCGTCGGTTTTGCTCTCCGACGAAGGCAGCTCGATCGGAATATCCATCTGCTGAAAAGTCGAGATTTGATAATTGTCCGCCTGCTTGGGATCGGTCTCGTGCGTCGAGCCATCGAGCAGGTGCAGGTGAAGGCGGTCCGTCCCTTCGCTGACGACAATCCCTTCCTTGGCCAGCGTGACGCGCGGGTTTGAGGCGTCCGAGGTGTCCGCCAGAAATACGCCCTTCCACACCGCCGCGCCCTGCCCGCTGTGCACATCCTGCACATAGAGCACTTTTCCCGGGAAACCTTCGTAGAAAACCCGCGGCTGAATTTCAAACGATACCTGCGAGCCCTTGAGCTGATCTTCGAGTCGCACCAGCGCGGCCTGGGAATAAGGCGCAAGGTAGATTCCGTTGGCCAGCGCGATGAGCCACGCGGCAATCACAAAAATCGAGAGCGAGCGCAGAAAACTCCAGATGCTCATTCCGCTGGCGCGCATGGCAGTGATTTCGCTGTCCGCAGCAAGCCGGCTGAGGCCAATCAGAATCCCCACCAGCACGCTCATTGGGATGGTGTAGGTGAGCGCCAGCGGAACCGTGAACAGGAAGATCTCAGCCACGCTCGGCAGCGGCGCGCTAGCGCGCACCACCAGTTCAAGAATGCGTCCCAGGTCGCGCGTAAAAAGAACGAACGTGAAGATCGCCGCCCCGATCAAGGCGTGCGCGACAACCTCGCGCAGAATATAGCGAGTGAGAATCCGCATGGTGGCGGCGCTTTAGCCGAGCATAGCACGCCTGTGGATGATGGGACGTGGCGTGCGTGGTCTGTGTAGCGGTGTAGTTTCTCTCAAATACGGCTTGTCATCCTGAGCGAAGCGAAGGACCTGTGCAATTTGCTGGCAGCGCCTGAACGGCGACAACTTGCATAGGTCCTTCGGCCCGCAAAAGGCGCGGGCCTCAGGATGACAAGACCGTTGGCGCGAGGGCGGTACGGATCGTGGCAGGCGGTGCAATTGCTCCCCCGAAAATTTCACCGCCTGCACTACCGTGGTTTGTTCGAGGACCGTTCGTTTGAGGAGCGCGTTACTCTGCCTTGAAGAACAACGCAGCCAGCGGCGGCAACGTCAGGTTCAGCGAAAACGGCCGCCCATGCGTGGGGATTTCTTCAGCCTGGACGCCGCCCAAATTGCCCATCCCGCTGCCGCCGTATTCGCGCCCATCGCTGTTCAGCAACTCGCGCCAGTAGCCGCCGTGCGGAACGCCTACGCGGTAGCCCACGCGCGGAACCGGTGTGTAATTGCAGGCGACCAGCAACGTATCGCGTGGCGACTCGCTTTTGCGCAGCAGAGAAATTGTGCTGGTGGCATTGTCGTTGCAGTCGACCCACTCGAATCCGTCGACCGTGTTATCGAGCGTATGCAGCGCAGGCTCACTGCGGTAAACCCGGTTCAGTTGCTCCATCCAGGCCTGCACGCCGCGATGCACCGGATACCGCAACACATCCCATTCCAGGCTGGTGTCATGCCCCCATTCGCGCACCTGCCCAAACTCGCAGCCCATGAACAACAGCTTCTTGCCCGGCTGCGCATACATGTAAGCGAATAGCAGACGCAGGTTGGCGAAACGCTGCCACTCGTCGCCCGGCATCTTGCCGATCAGCGAACCTTTACCGTGCACCACTTCATCGTGCGACAGCGGCAGCACAAAATTTTCGTGGAACGAATACAGCATGCGGAACGTCAGCTTGTTGTGGTGATACTTGCGGTGAATGGGATCGTTCCGGAAATATTCCAGCGTGTCGTGCATCCAGCCCATGTCCCACTTCAAGCCGAAGCCGAGCCCACCCAGATACACCGGCCGCGAAACCATGGGCCATGAGGTCGATTCCTCCGCCGTGGTCTGAACGTCGGGATGCTCTTTGTACACTTCCTGATTAAATCGCCGCAAAAAATCGATGGCGTCGAGATTTTCGCGCCCGCCGAATTTATTCGGAATCCATTCGCCCTGCTTACGGGAATAATCCAGATACAGCATGGACGCCACCGCGTCCACGCGCAGACCGTCGACATGATATTTGTCGAGCCAGAACATCGCGCTCGACATCAGAAAGCTGCGCACCTCGCTGCGCCCGTAATTAAAAATGTACGTCTTCCAGTCGGGATGGAATCCCTGGCGCGAATCCGCATGCTCGTAAAGATGCGTCCCGTCGAAGAACGCCAACCCGTGCTCGTCGGAAGGGAAGTGTGATGGCACCCAGTCGAGAATCACCCCAATCCCATGCTGATGCAAATAATCCACCAGGTACATGAAATCCTGCGGCGTGCCATAACGCGAAGTGGGCGCAAAATAACCAGTGGTCTGGTACCCCCACGAACCGTAAAACGGATGCTCCATCACCGGCAGAAACTCCACATGCGTGAAGCCCATGCGCTGCACGTAATCTGCAAGGCGCGGAGCGGTTTCTCGGTAGGTCAGCGGACGGTTATTTTCCTCCGGCACCCGCATCCACGAACCCAGATGCACTTCGTAAATTGCCTGCGGCGCCCGCAGCGAGTTGCGCTCGCCGCGCTTCTGCATCCAGTCGCGGTCGCCCCACTCGTAAGCCAGGTCCCACACCACGGAAGCCGTCCGCGGCGGCTGCTCGTGCAAAATTCCAACGGGATCGGCCTTATCCACGCTGTACCCGCCCGTCTGCGATTCAATGTGAAACTTGTAGAGCGCGCCCTGGGTCACGCCCGCGATGAAACCCTCCCAGATTCCGGATGAGGCCCGCGGCTGCAGCCGATGCGATTTCGGATTCCAGGAATTAAAGCTGCCCACCACCGATACCGACCGCGCATTCGGCGCCCACACGCTGAACGCCGCCCCGGCCTGGCCTTTCAGCGTGACCAAATGCGCTCCCATCTTGTCGTACAGCCGGTAGTGGCTGCCCTCATTGAAAAGATAGAGATCCTGATCGCTGAGAAGCTGCGGCGCGGGAAGGGCGATCTTGGATTCAGGGCTCATTCGTCGGGCGGAATGTGTGTGAGCCTTAGTTTACAGACAAGTCATGCTTGTTCGCACGGATTTGTGCGTACGGCAGGTGGTCCCCGCGGAAGCATGTTTTGATTGCTGCTCCATTAATCGTCGATGTACATACTCGTTGGTAATATGTACATAACATGATAACCTGATTGTAAGGTGAACCAAATGGCAACAGCCAGCAAACGAGTTCACAAGCATTTTCAATTGGACGAGACCAAAATTAGGCGCGCGCAAAAAGTCTTTAAAGCCAAGACTGAGACCGAGGCGATTGAGCGCGCCCTGGATTTTGCGATCGACGAACACGAGAAGAATCGACTGGTGGCCGAGGCGAATGAGAGGTTTGTCAGAAGCGGTATCGAAATAAAGGACGTGTACGGGAAGTTCGGTGATTAAGTGCAGCCCGCCCTGTTCGATACTTCCGTCTACGCCGCCGCTTTGCGGAGAGGCGACGATGGAGTCCTCGGCATCCGTCGGTTGGACTCAGGCTCTCTGGTATGGCTGAGCGCGGTCGTGCTCGAGGAGCTTTACGCCGGTGCCGGCGACCGAGGCCAACCTTTCGTGGAGCGGTTGGAACGGGACTTTGATCGCGCGAAGCGAGTTCTAGTGCCAAATCTCAGCGATTGGACTGAGGCTGGCCGGGTGCTGTCTCGCCTCGCATCCAAGTATGACTACGAACAGATCGGCCGGGGACGGCTGACCAACGACGCACTAATCGCAATGAGCGCCGGGCGCAAAGGCATCACCGTGATTACGACGAACGAGCGAGACTTCCGCAGGCTCGCCGAATTTCGCAAGTTCCAGTGGCAGGTGACCACGATCTAAGACGAATCCTGCCATGCTAGACTGACTGTCCAGCCATGCCCGCCCTGCGCGTCATCCTGCTCTGGCACCAGCACCAGCCTTTCTACAAAGACCTGGTCTCCGGCGAATATCGTCTGCCCTGGGTTCGTCTCCACGCCTTGAAAGACTACTACGGCATGGTCAAACTGCTCGACGAGTTTCCCAACGTCCACCAGAATTTCAATCTTGTGCCGTCGCTGATGGTCCAGATTCAGGATTACGTCGCCGGCACTGCCCAGGACCCATTTCTCAGTGTGGCCGCAAAGCCGGCCAGGGATCTGTCGCTCGGCGAACGCCGCTTCGCCCTGCAATATCTTTTTCAAGCCAACCCCATCAACCTGATCGGACGCTATCCCCGCTACCGCGAACTCTGGGAGCGTTTCCGCGAGCACGGCGACTCCGCAGAGCGTGCCGAGCGATATTTTCAGCCCCAGGATTTCACCGATCTTCAAGTCTTATCGCAAATCGCCTGGTTCGATGAATTCTTTCTCGAAGATAAAGACGTTGCCGCGCTCGTGACCAAGGGCCATCATTATTCGCTCGACGACCAGACTTTCGTGATGGCTCGCGAAAGGGAACTGCTGGGCAAGGTTCTGCCCGCCCATACGGCGGCTGCTCAGAAGGGTTCGATAGAAATCTCCACGTCGCCCTTCTACCATCCCATTCTTCCGCTCATCTGCGATACCAATGCTGGGGCCGCGTCTTCGCCGGGCCTGCCGCTTCCGCAGAACCGGTTTCGCCATCCCGAAGACGCGCGTGAACAGATTGTCCGCGGCCTCGATTTGCACGAGCAGGTTTTCGGCGTCCGCCCCAAAGGCATGTGGCCCTCGGAAGGCAGCGTCTCCGAGGAGGCGATCGCGATCGCGCACAACCTGGGCATCCAGTGGATGGCCACCGACGAGGGCGTCCTCGGACGCACCATTGGCGCATCGTTCAACCGCGACGGCAACGGCCGTCTCCCTGCGCATCTCGCCGAAAAGCTCTACAACATTCATGGTTACGAAAACGACTCGACGGCGATGCACCTCGTGTTTCGCGACCACACCATCTCCGATCTCATCGGCTTCGTCTACTCGGGCATGCCTCCAGCCGATGCCGCCCGCCACCTGATCGGCAACATCAAAGACGCAGCCCGTCCAGTGCTGGCACAGGGCCGCGACGCTGTCGTCTCCATCATTCTCGATGGCGAAAATGCCTGGGAATATTATCCGAAGTCCGGACGTGAGTTCCTGCGCCGCTTCTACGACGGCCTGCAGCGCGAACCGGGCGTGGAGGCCGTCACTATTTCGGAAGCGATCGCCCGCCATAACAACTTCAATCGCCTGACTTCACTCGTGCCCGGTTCGTGGATCAACGCCAACTTCAATGTCTGGATCGGCGCGCCCGAAGACAATCGCGCCTGGGATTATCTGCACAACGCCCGCGACCTCTACACCCAGAATGCCGCCCGCGCCACCGAAGCGCAGCGCAAGCTGGCGTTCGACGAAATCCTGATCGCCGAGGGCAGCGACTGGAACTGGTGGTATGGTCCCGAACATCATTCCGCCAACGACCGAGATTTCGACGAGCTCTACCGCACGCATCTTTCGAACGTCTATCAAGCGCTGGGCGCGACCCCGCCGGATTATCTCTCGCAGCCCATCACCGGCGTCGAGGTGCGCCCGGCATTTATTCCGCAGACCGCCTACATCCATCCCCGCGTCACCGGCGATAAAGTGCGCTATTTCGAGTGGATGGGCTCGGCCATCTACACCGCCGACCATCGCGCCGGATCCATGCACGGCAAACAGTTCTTGCTGGACTCGGTGTATGCAGGGATCGATGCGACGCACGTCTACGGACGTTCTCGATTTCAACGGCGAGCCCCCAAAAACCGACTTTGAACTCGTGGTCAATCTCGAATCCTGGGCGGGTTCCGAAACCCGGCCACGGCGCGCGCTGCGCCTCGATGCCGCAGTTCAGGAAGGCCGCATCCGCGGCTGGACTGTGGAAGGCGGCACCGAAGAGCGCGTTCTGGCGTCGTCCACTCATCCCGACGACGCGGCCAAATTAGCCCTGCTCCGCAACTTCGAATTCAAGTTGCCGTTAATCTGGCTGCTGGCCAATCCCGCGGCCGCTGGGACTGGCGGGATAATCGTCGAGCCGAAGCCGGCAACGCCTATTGCAGCCGCCACCAAACTGCGCTTGCGCTTCAGCCTGTGGCAAAATCGTCTCCCCGTCGATGCTTTGCCCCTGGAGGGATGGATTGAGTTGCAACTGCTAAGTGAGGGAGATCTGCTGTACGCAGTAGGGTAGTGTGGCTACACAGAAAGCCAATTCAAAACTCTGTCATCCCGACCAAAGCGCAGCGAAGCAAGCGCCGTAGAGAGCCTGCCCTGAGCGTAGTCGAAGGGGACCTGCTTTCGCTGCCGCCGTTCAGACTCTCAGTCGGCGAATCTGCTCGCTTAAGGCTTTGGAGCGTGCGTCAAACTACGCAAGCCAGAAAGCCGGAGCTACTACTGCCCGCCGCCGCTTGCAGGAGCACTCGCCGCCGCTCCAGAAACCATCAGTGGCCGATTCAACTCCAGCGTCAACTCGGTCCCCGCCGGCAAGATCGCCGACCGGTGTTTTTCCAGCCAGTGCGCCGTGGTCGCCGTTGCAGCTACAGCACCGCCGATAGCCAGGCCGATCGGGCCTCCCGCCAGCCCGCCAATCAGCATTCCCCCGGCCGTACCCGCGCCGGTCTCGATCTTATCGCTCTTATCGAAGCCTGATCCCTTAAACCTGCCCTCGGTATCCACGTCAGAGCCGCGGCCCAGGTTGGTATCCACCAGCGTCGCATCCAGAAAATAGCGCTCGCCATTCGGAAAGATCACAGCTTCCGGCAGAATCCCAATGCTCGGCTTGCCCGCAATGCGTCGCGGCTCGCTCACCTTGGTCACGCGACCTTCGACGGTCGCGCCCGCAGGAATCATAATCCTGCCGCCGAGCATCACCGGTTGACTCAGCGTGCCCTGAAATGGATCTCCGGGCTTGTTGCTGAAAGTTGCCAGTGTCGTATCCAGCTTCACCATCAAGGCCGTGCCCGCCGGCACCGCCGGATTCGCCTGCGCCGCAGCCAGTGCCGCCAGCAGCAGAATGCCAGGTAGAACCGTCAGTTTGTTCATCGCGCCTCCTCTTAACCCCAAATTGTCCTTCTAACTCTAGTCCACTCCGAAACCGCGCACAACCCGCGAACCAGGCTGGGAACCAGCAGCGATAAGGGCCAAAGCCCGCGAACCCGCCACAGCCCCGCGAACCAGCCAACGCCCCGCGCTACCAGGACGCGTTGTCATTCCGACAGCGCGCGCCTTTCTTCGCGCGCGGAGGAATCTCAGTCTCCTCCGCCGCCGAGCGCCAGCCTATGTGTCCGTCACATCGCGTCCACTGTTCATCCGATATAATCGTTGGTCCCGCAACTCATAAAGGAAACTGACCTATCCATGTCAAATATCGCAGCCATTCATGCCAGAGAAGTTCTGGACTCACGCGGCAATCCCACGGTAGAAGCAGAAGTCTTTCTCGTCGACGGCTCCATGGGTCGCGCCATCGTCCCCAGCGGCGCATCCACTGGCGAGCACGAGGCCGTCGAACTCCGCGACGGCGACACCAACCGCTTCCTCGGCAAGGGCGTCCTCAAGGCGGTCGAGCACGTCAACGGCGAGATCGCCGAAGCCCTCGCCAACTGGGATGCTTTCGATCAACGTGGCCTCGACCACAAAATGATCGAACTCGATGGCACCGAAACCAAAGGCCGCCTGGGAGCGAATGCGATTCTGGCCGTGTCCATGGCAGCCGCGCGCGCGTCGGCTGCGAGTCTCGACGTCCCGCTCTACCGCTATCTCGGCGGCGCCGGTGCCAACACGCTGCCCACTCCCATGATGAACATTCTCAACGGCGGCGCCCATGCCGACAGCAACGTCGACTTCCAGGAATTCATGGTCATGCCCGTCGGAGCTCCTTCATTTTCAGAAGCTTTGCGCTGGGGAGTTGAAGTATTCCATACGCTCAAGGGCGTGCTGAAAAAGCGCGGCTACAACACCGCCGTCGGCGACGAAGGCGGCTTCGCCCCTTCGGTAAAGTCCAACGTGGAAGCCGTCGAAGTGGTGCTGGAAGCCATCACCAAAGCCGGCTACAAGCCCGGAGAAGAAATCGCCATCGCCCTCGATCCCGCCGCCAGCGAGTTCTATCAGGACGGCAAGTACGTTTTCAAGAAGTCCGACAAGTCCACGAAGTCTTCCGACGAGATGGTGAAGTTCTGGGCGAAGTGGGTGAAAGACTATCCCGCAATCGTATCGCTCGAAGACGGCCTCGCCGAAAACGACTGGGACGGCTGGCAGAATCTGACCAAAGAACTGGGCGGAACGATTCAACTCGTCGGCGACGACATTTTCGTCACTAACATTGAGATCTTCGGCGAGGGCATCGAGAAGGGGATCGCGAACTCGATCCTGATCAAACTGAACCAGATCGGCACGGTCAGCGAAACGCTGGATGCGATCGACCTGGGCCGCCGCAACGGCTACACCTCAGTAATCTCCCACCGCTCCGGGGAAACCGAAGACACCTTCATCGCCGATCTCGCAGTCGCTACCGGCGCCGGCCAGATCAAAACCGGCTCCGCCTCCCGCACCGACCGCATCGCCAAGTACAACCAACTGCTGCGCATCGAAGAAGAGTTAGGCGCCACATCAAGATTCCTGGGATTGAAGGCCCTGAATTACAAGAGTGAGGTAGGAGGCTCATAACGTATAATCCGAGGTAGGACATGGCTGAAACCGAAATCATTTTTTCTGTGCAGGAGTCTCCAGAGGGTGGCTTTGAAGCCCGTGCTCTTGGCCATTCGATTTTCACGCAGGCGGACACTATCGACGAATTGAAGCGCAATGTCCGCGAGGCCGTCCAGTGTCATTTTGACGCCGGGACGGCGCCCCCAGTGATTCGCTTGCACTTGGTGAAAGACGAGGTCATTTCGACTTGAGGTTGCCTCGTGATCTTTCCGGTCACGAACTCGTCCAACTGCTCCGGCAGTACGGTTACGAACGAACCCGCCAAGTAGGGAGCCACATTCGACTACAGTCGAGCCAGCGCGGTAGCGTGCATCGCGTAACCGTCCCTGATCACGGGAGTTTGCGACTGGGAACGTTAAGCTCAATCCTTTCTGACGTAGCAGAATACCTGGGTGTCGAACGCTCGAAACTGGAGCAGGACCTTTTCCAGAAATGACTTTTGCCAAACGCGTCCGGTTGCTGGTTGTCGCACCGCCTTGCCCTACCCCGTCGCTCCCCGCCGCCGCGGAAACATTTCCCCAATCCGCTTAATCTCCGCCCCCACGCCCCGCAGCTTCTCCTCAATATTCTCGTACCCGCGATCCAGATGATACACGCGGTCGATAATAGTCTCCCCGTCTGCAACCAGCGCCGCCAGCACCAGCGACGCCGAAGCCCGCAGGTCAGACGCCAGCACCGCCGCCGCGCTCAACGGACTCTTGCCCTGCACCACAGCTTTGCGTCCTTCGATCTTGATGTTCGCCCCCATACGCACCAGTTCCTGCGCGTGCATAAAACGATTCTCGAAAATATTTTCCGTAATCACCGACATGCCTTCCGCCTGAGTCGCCAGCGCCATGAATTGCGCCTGGCAATCGGTCGGGAAGCCGGGATATTCCTCGGTCGTCATGTCGGCCGCGGTAAAAGGGTTGTCTCCCATCACTCGCACGGCGTCACCGTTGGCCTTGGTCTTGACCCCCACTTCCTTCAGTTTGGCGAGCACCGCGCCCAGGTGACCTGGTTCGCAGCCCGTTACGTTGAGATCGCCTCCCGTCATCGCTCCCGCAATAATGAAGGTGCCCGCCTCGATGCGGTCGGGAATAATGCGATGCTTCGCGCCTTTCAGTTTGCTAACGCCGGTCACCCGAATCGTCGATGTGCCCGCGCCCTGAATCTTCGCTCCCATTTTGTTAAGCAACTCGGCAAGGTCCTCAACTTCCGGCTCCCGCGCGCAATTCTTCATCACCGTTTCGCCCTCGGCCAGCGTCGCGGCCATGAGCAGATCTTCGGTGCCGGTGACGGTGATCTTGTCGAAAACAATCTCCGCGCCCTTCAGTCGATCCGTTCGCGCTTCCACGTAACCGTGATCCTGCGTGATCTTCGCGCCCAGAGTTTCCAGCCCCTTGATATGCAAATCGATGGGCCGCGACCCAATCGCGCAGCCGCCCGGAAGCGAAACGCGAGCGTGACCGCAACGCGCCACCAGCGGTCCTAGCACCAGCGTAGAAGCCCGCATGGTCTTCACCAGTTCGTAATTCGCTTCGGGCGCGACCAGCTTCCTGCAGTGAATCGTGGTGCGATGCTGCGCCCGTCCGTAGCCGAGTTCCACCTCCGCGCCCATCGCCGCCAGCAGGTTGCGCGTGGTTTGTATGTCGCGCACCTGCGGAATATTTTCGAGTATCACCGGTTCATCGGTCAGCAGCGCCGCAGCCATGCAGGGAAGCGCCGCATTCTTCGCTCCACTGACGCGGATCGTTCCCAGCAGCGGCTCCCCGCCGCGAATGACAAGTTTGTCCATTGCAAGAAGTCCTTGAGTTTGAATCCTGAGTGAAATCTCATTTTAACGGGGAATGCCAGCGCTTGTGGTTAATCGGGAGGGCACGGCCTACTGGGGAACCGAAGATTCGTGTGGGGACGGGCACTCTTGCAAGCCTGCCCTGAGCGGAGCCGAAGGGTCCAGACGAGCGAAGCTCGACTGGGTTTTTGCATGCATCCGGGACACTCCCGGCTCACATAGATTTCGATGCCGCAATCGCCTGTCGCACATGCCCCTTCGCCTTCTTCAGCGCAGCGGCCGCCTGAGTCCGGTTCACTCCCGCGGCCAGCATCACCAGCGCCACCGGCGTCCGTCGCCCAGACTCTGCCAGCGTGCGTCGCGCAGTTTCCGAATCCGCTCCCGTAGCCCGCTCCAGAATGCGGATAGCCCGCTGCGTCAGCTTTTCATTCTTCGGCGAGACATTAACCATCAAGTTGCCGTAAACATACCCCAGCCGAGTCATCGCGCCGGTCGAAATCATATTCAGCGCCATCTTGTGCGCCGTGCCAGCCTTCATGCGAGACGATCCGGCCAGCACCTCCGGCCCCACTTCCGTAACGATGGCAAAGTGCGCCGCGCGCTCCAGCGGCGACTTGCGATTACACGTAAGGGCAACGGTCTTGGCGCCCCGACGCCGCGCCTCGGCCACCGCAGCCACGGTAAACGGCGTACGGCCACTGGAAGCGATCCCGATCACCACGTCATGCTTCCCCGGCTTTCGTTTTCTCATCTCCGTGCGCCCCAACTCTTCGTCGTCTTCGCTGGCCTCCGTAGCCGACGCCAGCGCCTTCGGGCCGCCCGCGATAATGTACTGCACCGTCCGCGGATCAACATTAAATGTGGGAGGACATTCCGAAGCATCCAGCGCGCCGATGCGTCCGCTGGTGCCGGCCCCAACGTAAATGAGCCGCCCCCCGCGCCGCAGTCCGGCAGCCACCAGATCGATGGCCCTCGCGATCTGCGGCAGTGCGCGACGCACCGCGAGCGCGACCACCGCATCTTCAGCATTGACCAGGCTGGCAATCTCCAGCGCAGACTTGCGGTCCAGATCGTCGGCTCCCGGATGCGACTGCTCCGTGCGCAGGCGGCGCAGGTCGCCTGTCGGCTTTTCTTTCTTAGCTTTCAAGAATGTCCTTTCAACCAGCCGCATCCAGAGCTTCCACCACCGCGTCGTGAAATTTCGGCCGGACCTGTTTGATCGCCTGACTCGACATTTGATTCGAACTGTCGGGCCAAGTCCGGTTCGTCAACAAGACTACAGAAAGTTCACGCGCCGGGTCGATCCACAGCGAGGTTCCCGTGTACCCAAGGTGACCGTAAGCCCGCGTCGAAAAATATTTCCCGGACTGCGAGTGCCCCGAAGGAGTATCCCATCCCAGTACGCGAGAAGATGCCCGAGAAGTGCCTGCCGGCGCGCTTTCCCGCCGCGTGAAGACAGCCACCGTCTCAGGGCGCAGAATAGGATTTCCCCCACCAAGCATGGCATGCGCGAAGCGGGCAAGATCCTCAGCGGTAGAAAAAACTCCCGCCTGGCCCGCGACCCCGCCAAGTACGCTGGCGTTCTCATCCTGCACTTCGCCCTGGATGATGCGCTTGCGAAACGTGCGGTCGTCCTGCGTAGGCGGGATTTTAACGCGGGCCTCCGGCGGCGGATTGTAGGTAGTGTGCGCCATGCCCAGCGGCCCGAAGATTTCGCGCTGGCAGAAACGATCAATTGTTTCCCCCGCGACCCGCTCCAGCGTCTCACCCAGAATCATGAATCCAACGTCGCTGTACTCGGCGCGCGACCCAGGCTCCGCCACCAGCGGCGTTGTGAAAGCGGCCCGCAGCAACTGCTCGCGCGTCCGCGCTTTCAGAAATAACTTCTCGTACGCCGGCAGGCCCGACGAATGCGCCAGCAGCATGCGCTGCGTAACCGCTAGCCGTCGAGCATCGCCATCGCCCGCTCCAGCCCCAGCAAAATCGGTCCCAGCAAACTCCGGAACGATCCCAACCACGGGCGCATCCAGATCAAGCAACCCGCGCTCATACAACATCATCGCCATGGTCGTAGTCGCCACCACTTTGGAGACCGATGCCACATCGAACATTGTGTCGGGCGCGACCAGCGGAGAATCGGAATCGTAAGTAAAGCGCCCGAAAGTTTTCAGTACGACAATCTCTCCGCGATGCGAGACCGCAACCGAAGCGGCGGGGAAGGCGCGATCGGCGATTGCCGCGCGCACGATGGAGAATGCGGAGGAGAAACGCTCATCCTGGTTCTCGCACGCTCGCCGCGGCGTCGAGGCCGGACCGGCGTTGGCACGGGTTACAGCCGGGACGCTTTCTGGGATGGGGTTCACGGCGTTGTCGGCGTTATAGCAGAGTTCGTCGCGAAGCGTAAAGAAGATCGAATCTTCCAGAAGCGCTCTTCTCTTCCGAACTCAGCAAAGCGCCTCCCGGTATCCAGCCGCATCCAGCGCGTTACTTGCAAGCGGACACCGTATACCACGGAATTTTCAAAGCGCCCGCGCGCAGATCGATGCAGACTGTCTGGCTGGGTCCGACAACGGCATAGAGCCGTCGCCCCACCGACACATCACTCGCGTCGGTCTGCGGCCCCCATGGAGCCACGTGCAGGTAGTAAGTCGTGCTTCTCCCGCTGGACACGTGCTTGCCGACGACACCCACCTCGTATGTTTGCGGCGTGGAGCCATCCAGGAGCGCGTTCACCTGGATAATTGCCCCGTAGGCGTAAACCGCGGAGAAAACAAAGAAGAGAAGAACTACGCCGGGACGGGTGCGCAGTCCCCGGTCGCTACGAGCGATGATCACGGTCGGAATGATTGCACCAAGGATGACGAGCGAGAGCACACGATTCCACTCCAGCACTTCAACGTCCTGAACCGCCCGCATCGCGAGCGTGATCGCTGGCAGCAAAAAAAGCACCGCGAGACTGGGGCGGGCATCGTTGCGTCGTCCTTCAATCTGGTAGATCCCTCTCGAACGCGCTAGTAGCGCAATCGCGACCAGGGGCAAAGCTCCGAGCACGGCGATCGCCACGGGGTAGGGGCGCGGGAAAAACCAGGCCCAGCCCGTCGCCGCAAACGCGGCAATTGTGCCGGCTCCTGCGATTTTCTTCGCCTGAGCGAGCCGGTCGGATGTCGGCTCGGGCGTCGGTCCCGCGGAACCCTCCGCGCTAAGATCCCTTTCCAGTTGAGCCTTCGATTCGGCGAATTCCGCCGCATCGAGATTCCGCAGGTCGGCAAACCATTCCTTAAATGCGTCGTCGGTTCGCAGCATTTGCGAGAACTTCAGTTTCTTTTGATGGGGCTCGCGGGGAATCAGGACCATCGTCGCAACGTATTGCGTCGGCAAAATCCGGAATCCCTCGATTTCCGTGCGCAGGAGTGTGCGGGAAGTGAAACAGTTCTGAACCTCGATGGCGTCGGCGCGCAGCGTGACGTGAAATCGCAACAAGCTGGCGATCAGATAGGCACCCAGCAGAACAAACAGAAAACACACGGAGACCATGATCGCAACATCTCCAGCACCCTGCGTCTCGTGGCCCGTTCCGAAATACCAGATTCCGACGCACGCCGGGACCGCAATCAACACGCCCAACAGGCCCAGGAAAATTCGATAACCCGGAGAAGTCCGGTACGTCCGGGGATACCGCGACCCATCGAGCGTAGGCTGGTGTGAGCTATGCACGACCGAAGATCGTAGCATGGCTACTCTTGGTCAACGACATGGCGCCGACGGCACCCCCTTACTTGAGTTTCTTGAGTCGCCCTGCCGCCGTTGTGTAAAGTCAGAACATCCTTTTCACGAACTCCAATTCGCTTGTGCCGAAATCTTCCGTCAAATCGAGCATGTCATCCCGAACCCGGCGAAGCCGGGTGAGGGACCTTACGATGCCCAGAGGTCGGCAGTGCGGCAAGTGGGCGTCTTTTCCGAGGCCTGCGCTAGGAGCTTTCCTCGCGACTGTCACGCTTGTCGCGCTCGCGTCAGCCAGTGCAACGGCAGTCGTCTCACCCCCAGATGCACAACCGATCTCCGCACCTCTCGCCGCTACCCCTGACGCATCTCCCATCCGCCTCGCCGCGGTCGACGCGATTATCCAGCAGGCCATCGCCGACGGAAACATCCCCGGTGCCGTCCTCGTCGTCGGGCACAACGGCAAGGTGATTTATCGCAAAGCCTACGGCAGTCGCGCCCTCGAACCCAAACGCGAGCCCATGACGCTCGATACCGTTTTCGATCTCGCGTCGCTGACCAAAGTGATCGTAACCACCACGGCCGTCATGCAACTCGTGGAACTGGGAAAAGTTCGCCTCAACGATCCCGTAGCCAAGTACCTTCCGGATTTTGCGCAGAACGGAAAAGACGATGTCACGGTGCGCCAACTCCTCACTCACTATTCCGGCCTTGAGCCCGATCTCGACCTGAAAACGCCATGGGAAGGGAAAGAAACCGCCTACCACATGGCCTTCGCCGAAACGCTGCAGAATCCGCCCGGTTCGGGATTTGTCTACAGCGATATTAATTTCATTACCTTGGGCGCCTTGGTCGAAAAAGTTTCCGGCGAGCCGTTGGATGAGTACGCCACGCGTCATATCTTTACTCCGCTGAAAATGACGCACACGCGCTACCTTCCTCCCGCATCCTGGAAGCCAAAAATCGCTCCCACGCAGTATGACGAAAATGAGCACATGCTGCGCGGTGTAGTCCACGATCCCACCGCGCGGCGCATGGGCGGCGTCGCCGGGCATGCCGGCCTGTTCTCCACCGCCGACGATCTCTCGAAATTTGCCCAGGCCTTGCTCAACGGCGGTGCCGGCATTCTCTCGCCGTTGGCCGTAGAAAAAATGACCACGCCCGAGACTCCCCCATCCGCGCCACTCCTGCGCGGATTTGGCTGGGACATCGATTCTCCCTTCTCCTCCAACCGCGGCGACCTGCTCCCCGTCGGCTCCTTCGGCCACACCGGCTTCACCGGAACATCGATGTGGATCGATCCCACCACCCAGACCTACATCATCCTGCTCACCAACGCCGTGCATCCCCGTGGCAAAGGAATCGCAACTCCCCTGCGCTCGAAAGTTGCCACCGAGGTCGCCGCGGCTTTGCCTCTTACCACCGACGAAAAAGAGAAGCTGCGCTGGCTGAGCATTACCGGCTACAACGAAGCCCAAAGCGGCGCACGCCGCATCAGCACCCGCAATGGCAGCGTGAAAAATGGCATCGACGTTCTGGAAGCCCACGCATTCGACGTCCTGAAACAGCCAGAAGGAAAAAAGCGCATCGGCCTGGTCACCAACCAGACCGGCGTCGACATCGCTGGCGTCCGCACTATCGACGTACTCGCGCAGGCTCCCGGCATCTCCCTCGACGCCATCTTCAGCCCCGAGCATGGCGTCACCGGAAGCGTCGACACCACCGACATCAACAACTCCAAAGACGCCGCCACCGGCGTGCCGGTCTACAGCGTCTACGGCGCGACCGACGCCGCCCGCCATCCGCCGGAAGAAGTCGTGAAAAATCTGGACGCCATCGTGTTCGACATTCAGGATGCCGGCGTCCGCTTCTACACCTACGAAACCACGCTGGGGTATTTCCTCGAAGCCGCCGCCAAAGCCGGAATCGAATTGATCGTGCTCGACCGTCCCGACCCCATCACCGGATCGTTTGTGCAGGGCCCAGTCTCCGATGCCGGCCGCGAAAGCTTCACCAATTATTGGACGATCCCAGTTCGTCACGGCATGACCATCGGCGAGCTCGCCAAAATGTTCAACGCCGAGCGCAATCTCAACGCCAAGCTCACCGTCGTCCCCATGGAAGGCTGGCAGCGCGGCGACTGGTTCGATTCCACCGGCCTCAGCTGGGTAAATCCCTCGCCCAACTTGCGCAGCGTGACCGAAGCCACGCTCTACCCCGGCGTCGCACTGATCGAAGGCACGAACATTTCCGTTGGCCGGGGAACCGATACGCCCTTCGAACTCGTCGGCGCTCCCTGGATCAAAAGCCGCGAACTGGCGACCTACCTAAACGCCCGCGCGATTGCCGGAGTCCGTTTCGTTCCCGTCACCTTCACTCCCTCATCCGCCGTTTACAGCGGACAACAATGTCAGGGCGTAAACATTCTGCTCACCGAGCGCAACAATCTCGACGCGCCCGAACTGGGCATCGAACTCGCCTCCGCCCTGCACAAACTCTACGCCGCAGATTTCAAAATCGAGCGCATGTCAGAGCTGCTGGTGAATCAATCCGCCTTCGACGCTCTGGTCGCCGGCGAAGACCCGCGCCGCATCGCGCAGGATTGGCAGGACAGCCTCGGCAAGTTCGAGCTGATCAGAAAGAAGTATCTGATCTACTGAGAATCGCTTTTAACATATAGGACGGGCACTCTTGTCCGTCGCCTTTGACGTTGCTGTTGACCTTGTTTGTGACCTTGTTCGTGACCTCAGTCCCCGAAGCGCCAGAAGGAAGGTTAGGTTCCCAGGGTGAGCGCTCAGAAATTCCGCAGACGAACCTCGCTCGCGGCGACCCTCCTGGCCTGTTCCTCCTATCTGTTTTCCCAGAACTCCAATCAACAAGCCTGCCCGCGCCCCGCAATCGGCAGCCCGGTGACCTCACCCGCCGAAATTCGCAGCGACCACGGATCTCTCACCGCGACGTTGTCCTTTCGCACCTCTCTCGATCCTTCGGGTCAAATCCGCTACTGTTACATCGACGCAGACGGCCACCAGTCGCCCACTTTGCGAGTTCATCCCGGCGACTTGATAACTCTGAAATTAAAAAATGATCTGCCGAAAGGTGACTTGCTCGCCGCTACGCCGCCGTCACCTCACTCCCACCCGGCGACCACTCCATGCAGCCCCGCCCACATGACGGCCGATTCCACCAACCTGCACTTTCACGGCCTCAGCATTCCTCCCGCGTGCCATCAGGACGAATCGCTAAACACTCGGATTCAGCCCGCGGACCCCGCCTTCGAATATCAATTCCGCATCCCCGCCACCCAGACGCCGGGCCTCTACTGGTACCATCCCCACATTCACGGCAACAGCGAAGCCCAGTTGCTCGGCGGAGCCTCCGGTGCGCTCATTGTCGAAGAGCCGGAGAGCAAGGCCGAGGAAGTGAAGCATGAACCCGGGAAGGGAAGCAAACCCACGCAGAGTGAAGCGAAAAAACGTCAAGCCAACGAAAATCAAGCGGCAAAAGACGCAGCAACAAATCCAACCAGCGAACCGCTCCCCGAACGTATCTTCGTCATTCGCGATCAGTCGCCCGCGCCCGACGCCGAACCCGGACATCCCGCCAAGGATCTCTCCGTAAATTTCATCGCCGTACCCTATCCCCGCTACCCGATGGCGATTCTCCGCACCCGGCCTTCGCGCCGCGAATTCTGGCGCGTGCTCAACGCCTGCGCCGACACCTATCTCGATCTGGGAGTTCTCTTCAACGGAAGGTACCGCCAGTTGGGCCTGGTCGCCGTCGACGGCGCTCCGCTCGCCCGCGGACCCGGCCACGCCGACGGCATTTCCTGGCAGAACGACATTCCCATTCCTCCCGGCGGCCGCGCCGAATTTGTCCTCGACACTCCAGCCGAACACGTCGACGCCGAACTCCTCACTCTCGGCGTCGATACCAGTCTTCCGAATGACGAAGATAATCCGAAGACGCGCACAGCCATCAGCACAACGCCGGTGCCCGAGAGTGACGACGCCAACCCTCCGCGGCAGTTGGTCAAGATCATCGCCTCCGCCGACGCCGACGAAACTCCCACGCAGACCGTGCTTCCCGCGCCCGCTCCAGCTTCCGATCTCGCCCGCGCCAAGCCGGTTCGCGAGCGGCGATTCTACTTCTCCGAGAAAGTGCTCGACCCGCAGCATCCCGCCACGTCCACGGTCTACTACATCACCGAGCAGGGCGCGAAGCCCGAAGCGTTCCGCCTCGCCGCCGCGCCCAATGTCACCGTCCGCAGCGGCGACGTGGAAGACTGGGTCATCGAGAATCGCTCGCAGGAATCTCACGCCTTCCACATCCACCAACTGCATTTCCTCACGCTGCAACGCGACGGCGCGGCGACGAAAGAACCGTATCTGCGCGACACCATCGACGTGCCTTACTGGGACGGAACATCGCCCCACTTTCCCAGCGTGAAACTGCGCATGGATTTCCGCGACCCCAACATAGTCGGCAAGTTTCCCTATCACTGCCACGTCCTGCAACACGCCGACGGCGGCATGATGGGCGTAATCGAAGTAAAACCAAAACTGCAGAAATAGTGATTGAATCCGATTCGGCGGCTCTCCCCTCGAACGAGGCCGCAGCAGTAACAAATTGCACGAAGGATGTCATCCTGAGCGCGGCGACGGCCGGGCGAGGGACCTTACGTCCGCCGATGGCATTGCTGCGGTGAGCGGGTATGCCCCACTGCATCCGGCGAGGGTGTTCCTCGCATCCCTACAGCCGATCTGCGCGTTTCGTAAGGTCCCTCCGAGAGCGGTCGCTCTCCGAGGGATGACATCGGTCGGTTAATAGGGCGGGCAGGGTTCAATTTTTCAAATTTAGGTCACCCCCCAAATCCCGCCCTACAAGCCGCGCGCCCTTTAGTGATATGCTAGCGGCGATATGGAGATGCCGAACCTGCTCCGGAAGATTTTCCTGGTCGACCTGCTTCAGGGCTTGAAGGTCACCTTTCGCTACCAGGACCCCAAGGAAATCTATACCGAGCAGTATCCGCTGGAGCGCCCTCAGGTGGCCGAACGTTACCGCGGCGCGCCCCGCCTCAACGTCAACCCGGACACTAACGAGACCATGTGCATTGCCTGCGACCTGTGTGCGCTGGCCTGCCCGGAAAATCTCATCGTCGTCTCCAGCGAACGCAACGAGCACACCCGCCGAAAAGAGCTGACCAACTTCACCTACGACCTGAGCCGCTGCATGTTCTGCGGCCTCTGCGAAGACGCCTGCCCCGTCGACGCCCTCGAACTCACCCAGGATTTCGAACTAGCCAGCTACACCCGCGAAGGCTGGATCTGGGACCGCAAAACCCTCGAAGAAGGCCCGCAGCCCACACAGTATAAGAAGTGAGTTCTCGGCTTTGAGCTGTCAGCTATCAGCTCTCAGTCACGCGCTTTCCGCATTTGAGCTTCTAGCTACTAGCTTCTAGCCGCTAGCTGCTTCTCTAGCTGCGCACAGCTGCACCCCGTGTACACCCTTTGTCGTTCTGCATCCCCAGTTCTTGTCATTCCGAACCCGTTCTTTGGGTGAGGAATCTGCTTTCCGCCGATACCATCGCGGCTGCTGGCGGCTCCGCTCCGCGTTTCCATCACGGGAATTTCTGCTCGTGGGTGGGGATACCCCCCCCTCCCCCTCGGTCTATTGGAATCATCATGTTAGAGAGAAAACGTGAAGTAATCCTAGGGCCTCAATAACTTAGGGGCAAAATCTTGAGCTGCAAGGAGTTAGCAGCCTGTTCGGTTGTCAAAGAGCTACGGTTAAACCCACAGGATTAGCTGTCGGCGCTGCGAGTGTCAAGACCACAAGAGCAGAAAAGTGAAGTGGCGTTCCCGTTTTGGGAAGCCGGCGCGACGCGAAGATACCTTGGTGTGTATGTACATCTAATGTACACTGGTTCAGGTGGAACAGCAGCTCGAGTTCGACTGGGACAAGCACAACGAAGGGCACCTCGCTAAACATGGCATCAGTCGTCTGGACGCGGAGCACATTCTGTCTGGAAACCACATTCTTCTTGAATACCAGGTGGAGGAAAACGAGCAGCGCTGGATCGCAGTGGGCGCTACCCGCGACGGCCGGATACTAACGATCGTGTTTGCGATCCGAGGCGAGGCCATGCGCCCGATCACGGGCTGGGCCGCAGATAAGGAAACGGCGGATTTATTTCTGAAGGAGTGGGGACCGGAGTAAATATGGCGAAAGCAAAAATGAAACGAGCGGCAATTCCGAAGTTTTCCGGCGAAGCCGAAGAAGCGGCGTGGTGGGATAAACATCGTTCCGAGATCGAAATCGAAATCCGGCGCAGGATCAAACAGCGAAAGCCACTCACGCTAAGCAGCCTGCTGCAGAAAGCCAAGCCCTCGCAGCCGGTCACCCTCCGCATCGCGAAGGAGGACCTGGACACGGCTCGCCGCCTGGCCGCGCGCAAGGGTGTAGGCTACCAGACCTACATCAAAATGCTGCTCCGCGAAGCCCTCGCAGAAAATGCGGCCGGGAAATAGGCGGGGGCGCACCCTTCGTTATTTGAGCGCTGGGATTCCACGACGCACATTGGGCCGCAGGACAGTGATTGCCGGTGCATGGGCGCGAGAGCGTAGTCGAAATCCAAGATTGGCTCACAGTTGGGAATGCCCACCCTTTGCAAAGGCGCAGCTCCCACAGGTAAGTGTCGGACGTGGGAACGCTACTTTACGATTCCGAGACGCTTGGACTCCGCCTCGATCTCGTCCACAATCCTCTCGACGAGTTTGGCGAAGATCTCCAAAACCTCTCCGATATTCCTTCCGCTAAACTCCTCGACCTCCCCGAACGTTACCTGAAAGGCGGGATAAACCGGGGGGATAAACCGGGGGATAAACTGGGGACAGACGGGACATTCACTGTTTCGTCGCCGTGATCATGCAATAAGTCATGGGGCCGAGTGGCGCGCTGACCAGCGGCAGCAATACCGGCGCCAGCACATTGTTCCAACGGGCGCGGGTCATCTTGCTTTTGCCGAACACAACGTCGGTCAACAGGAATTTCGGGGATAAACCGGGGGGATAAACCGGGGGGATAAACCGGGGACAGACGGGACATTCACTGTTTCGTCGCCGTGATCATGCAGTAAGTCATCGGCCCGAGTGGCGCGCTGACCAGCGGCAGCAATACCGGCGCCAGCACATTGTTCCAACGGGCGCGAGTCATCTTGCTTTTGCCGAACACAACGTCGGTCAACAGGAATTTCAGCGTGACCCAGGGGATGTGCGCGACCGAAGGTGCTACACGCATCTGCAAGTGTTCAATGGTGAT
Organism: uncultured Acidobacteriaceae bacterium; assembly: GCA_963719575.1. Classification (GTDB taxonomy): domain Bacteria; phylum Acidobacteriota; class Terriglobia; order Terriglobales; family Acidobacteriaceae; genus Sulfotelmatobacter. The sequence goes on along the minus strand of CAVRCN010000004.1, from coordinate 152,456 downwards.
GTCCGCAAAACCTAGCCCTTCCAGCCGCGCCCGGAATAGATCAAGCTGCGCCAGTTGTTCAATAACCCAGCAGTCGCAGAGCTTGCGGTAGATGCGTTGCTGAAGACCATTGGCGAACCGGTCTCTCGCGAGAAAACCGTCTGCAACAACAAAGCGACCTCCGGGCCGCAGCAGACGGTGCGCCTCCGCGAGAAGGGCGCCCTTGTCCGCACCGTGGGCATGGCAACTGCTCTCGAGCGCATAGACTCCGTCGTAGCTGGCGCCGGGCTGTACGGTCTCTTCGTAGTCACCCTCGAGGACGCGCACGCGCTCACCGCAACCGGCGGCGTGGTTCAAGGCACGTGCGTTCTCCACCTGCCACGGCACCCGTGTAATGCCCAGTAGCCACGCCTGCGGCAATCGCCGCGCAAAACTCCGCAGCGTTGCGCCCAGCCCGCAGCCCAGATCCAGGAGCTGCGGCTCCGCAATCCCCTCCAAGTTCAGACGCGCCAGAACCTCCGCATTCATCTGCTCCAGCATGGTTTCCCGCCGCAACGGACTTACCCCGGCTCGGTAGTAGCCGAAGTGCATATTGAACTCCCGGCTCCACGCTGCGTAATCCGGGCCGGCCTCGCGGTAGTACTGCTCCAGGCCAATCTGAGGTACAACGCGTGTTGCGGAGACTGGCTTGACCACGAATTCTTCGGTCAACTTGGATTGTGAGGCAATCATTTCTCCTCCCGTCGCCGCAGCTCCGATAGCGAAATTCCCGCTATACTGTTATTTCAGTATATACGAAAATAACAGAAATCAGAAGTCCAGTTCAACCTTCCCGAAAATACTTCTTGACAACTTTGTCCCGTAACTGTACGGTTACGCATTATGCGGAACCGTTCGGTTACATATTCGCCGGCCCGGGACGACGAAGCCACCTTCCAGGCCCTCGCCGATCCCACCCGCCGTGCCGTCCTCGACATGCTTCGCCGCGGCAGCCAGCCCGCCGGAAACATTGCCGGAGCCTTCCCCGTATCCCGTCCCGCGATCTCCAAGCACCTGCGCCTGCTGCGGCGCGCGCACCTGGTGCGCGAGCATCGCGAAGGACGCAACCGGGTTTACCAGCTCAATCCTGAACCGCTGCGCGCCGTCGACAGCTGGCTCGAACACTACCGCAGCTTCTGGACCGCTAGCCTGGCCAACCTCAAAGCCTTTGTAGAAGCCGAGCACGCACGCGAAACCCGCGCCACAGCCAACCCGCTCGCAGCCAAACCGAAAGGAAGCAAATAGCCGTGTCACAAGCTCCAAGCAATTCGAACTTCACAGATTCGATCGTCACCGAAAGGAAAATGCAATGACCAAATCAACCCGCGTAGTCCTCGCCCTCTTCGTGGCCCTAACCGCAACTGCCGCGCTGGCGCAGTCCGCGGCCCAGAAATCTTTCGACCAGCTCAAATCCCTCAGCGGCACCTGGGAAGGGAAGGCCAGCAGCGGAGAGGTAGTCGCAGTCAGTTTCCGCGAAACCTCCGGCGGCTCTGCCGTGATGAGCGAAATCCACGGCCACGGCCCCGAGAACATGATCAGCATGTTCCACCTCGACGGCCCCAACCGCCTTCTGGTCACGCATTACTGCGGAGCCGGCAACCAGCCGCGCATGCAAGCCCGCACCTCGCCCGACGGCAAGACCATGACGTTCACTTTTGTTGACGCCACGAATCTCGCCACGCCCGACGCCGGCCACATGACGCAACTGGTGATCTCCATCCCCGACGCCGACCACCACACCGAAGACTGGACCTTCACCGATCACGACCAGCAGAGGAAGGAATTCTTTGACCTGCATCGCAAGATGTAGAGCGTCAAGTGAGCGAAGTCGAAGGGAGTGTCCGTCCTACACAACCCAAGGAGATCCCATGGCCACCGCCATCATCACGCCCGATCAGAACACCGTCATCGCCGAAATCTTCATTGCGGCCCCGCCGGCCCGCGTGTTCGAAGCCATCACCGATCCTGAACAGACGGGCCGCTGGTGGGGACAGGTCGGCCTATATCGCCTCACCGAGCGCACCGCCGATCTGCGCCCCGGCGGCAAATGGCGAAGCGCCGGCGTGGGCGCCGACGGCACGCCCTTTCACGTCGAGGGCGAATATCTGGAGATCGATCCGCCACGCCTGCTGGTCCATACCTGGATGGGCAGCTATAGCGGCGGTCTCAAAACGATCGTGCGCTGGGAACTGGAGCCCACGACCATCCATGGCTTGCATTCGAGCGGCCCCAAAAAAGCGGGCACCGGCACGCTGGTAAGAGTTCGACAGGAAGGCTTCGCCGGCGTTCCCGCCCAGGCCGCCAGCCACAACGATGGATGGAAGCGCGTCCTCGGCTGGCTGGAAGGTTACGTAGAGAAAGGCGAAACCGTAGACACGCGCCCTTGAAGTCAGAAGTCAAAAGTCAGAATGCAAAAGTAAAACCCGGCGAAACCTCGTTCGCTATTCGGCGGCGCCGGTAGCGGCAATGTTCTTACTTCTGCATTTTGACCTCTAACTTCTGACTTGTGCAAAATCCTGTCAAGACCCTAAGCATGAGCTTTCGGGATCAAGTCGCTGATTCCATGCCAGATATAATTCCGGAAACCATGTCCGGTTTCCCTCTCAAATTTGCTATTCTGGATATAGAGAGTAAATAACAGCGGCGCAGGCCTTCCAGCCTGCGCTGTTCCTGTTTTCGGGCAAAATAGCGGGCCGAACAGACTGGGCCGAACAGAAGGGAAGTCCACAGGGTGCAGCTTACCAGGCTGCGCCTTTTTTCATCATGCGCGCAGAAAACGACAATTCAGCAGACCAGCAGCAACCAGGAGAACCAATCGAAATTCAGGCGGTCTACCAGCCCAGTAACAAACGGCGCGGCGAAGCGGCCGAAGCCGAGTTCATCGCCCGCTCCGCAGCCTTAGGCTTCACCGCGCTCACCCCCTGGGGAGAATGCAACCGCTATGACGTGGCTATCGACCACGGCACCGGCTTCTGGCGGATTCAGGTGAAGTTGTCCTCCTACGCATGCCAGTCCCGCTACCATCTTCTGCTTGCGATCCGCGGTGTGACGTATATCCCGGCTGAGATCGATTTTGTCGCCGGCTACGTTGCGCCGCTGAACCTGTGGTACATCATCCCGATCGAAGTGGTCGAATCCCTGACCGTTGCGTCGCTCTTTCCCCACACCCGGCGCGGCTCGAAATACGAAAGATACCGCGAAGCCTGGTGCCTGCTGGATTGCACCCGCCAGGCGCGGGGATGGAAAGACATCCCGGCAGTGTGCCGCTGCCAGCAGCTGGCCGTACGCTGCGCGGTGTGCCCGCTGCGAGGATGACAGCCTCGTCCAATCGGCACACACCACCCACGTTGTCATTCCGAACCCGTTCTTTGGGCGAGGAATCTGCTTTCTTCGCCCTCAGCTGAGGCCAAACGCCGCTTTGTATTGTGCTAAGTTGTTGGGGTGATTGATGGCCGTGAATCCGCTGGGCGCAAACTGATCCGAGCACAGAACCACATTGACGCGATACGAGATTTGGTCTGGGAATACACGGAGCGTGAGCCTAGCACTGTCACAAAGCAGTCGGACGGCAGCCATAGACTGAACTTTATTGAGAGCCCGCCCGACGCAATCTCGATCCTTTCGGGCGAGGCCATCTATCAAATCCGCTCCGCGCTCGACCACCTCGCATTCCAATTGGTCCAACTCAATCGGAGCCGCATCACGCTCCCCCTCGATTGGGACGAAAAGTGCGCCTTCCCGCTCCGGGTCAAACCTCCGAGGAAACCGCCCATATTCAACTGCTTCGAGGGCACGCTTCCGGGGATAACCACACAAGCGTTTACATTCATTGAGGGTCTGCAACCGTACAACCGAACCGATGTCGGCGTCTACTTGGGGAGACTGGCGCTTCTCTCCAACATTGACAAACATCGCCACATCAACGTCATCAAACCTCAAGCTCACGAAAGGATGAGTGGCGAAGTTATCTATAAGGGGCATCCGATGAACGTTAGCCACGTCGCCAGAATTGAGGATGGTGCACAGGTTGATCTTGGTCCAAGTCCCTACAGTGACGTCGTGGAGGTGAATGTGAGCCGAGGCTTTCACCCGTTTGTATCTTTCTTCGAACCGATCCTCGATCCCGGCGTTCCGGCTTTCTCAGTTGATGGTCTCTTGCAAGCGTGTCTTGATAGAGTCGAGCAGTTCATCATTCCGGCATTCGTCGAGTTCCTTAAGTAGCCCTTAGATTTCCTGAGAAGGACGGGCCTCCCGCACATCACCCCGCGTTATACTGGCTTTATCTATGTCTGAGGCTACACAATCAAATTCGCAGAAGACGTTTTATCTGGAGACGTTTGGGTGCCAGATGAATGTGCATGACTCGGAAAAAGTCATTGGCACGCTGCTGCAGGAAGGGTACCGGCAGGTGGAGACCGTGGAGGAGGCGGACCTGATCCTGTACAACACCTGCTCGATTCGCGATAAGGCGGAGCAGAAAGTTTTCTACCGGCTGGCCGACTACAAGAAGCTGCAGGCGCAGGGCAAGACGTTTGGCGTGCTGGGATGCGTAGCGCAGCAGGAAGGCGAAAAGATTTTTGAGCGGGCGCCGCATGTTTCGCTGGTGTGCGGGTCGGCGTCGTACCGGAAGCTGCCGGAGATGCTGGCGCAACTGGAAGCCGGGCAGCTTGAGAAGAAGAAGATCGAAGCAGCGCGATCTGAAACCGGGGAGCGCGAAGTCGCGAAGCTGGTGCGCATTACCGGGCTTGATGATCGCCAGACGGATGAATGTTTCGAGACGGAGTTCACCGCGCGCACGAATCCTTACCGCGGATACATCACCATCATCGAAGGGTGCGACAAGTTCTGCTCTTATTGCGTTGTCCCCTACACCCGTGGGAAAGAGCGCAGCCGGACGGCGGAGTCCGTGCTGGCGGAAGCGCGGCAGATGGCCGACCTGGGCTACAGCGAGATTCAGTTGCTGGGGCAGAACGTGAATTCGTACAAGGATCCGACAGGAGATCTCAGAAAGAAGCTGACGTTCGCGGAATTGCTGGCGGCCGTGGGCGAGGTGCCGGGGATCCGGCGGGTGCGGTTCACCACGTCCCATCCGCGCGACTTTGGGCGCGACATTGTGGAGGCGATCGATGCCGTGCCCACGCTCTGCGACCACGTTCATCTGCCGGTGCAGAGTGGGTCGACGCGCGTATTGGACGCGATGCAGCGACTCTACAACCGCGAGCAGTATCTGGAGCGCATCGCCTGGATCAAGGCGGCGAAACGAGCCATCAGCATCACCAGCGACATGATCGTCGGCTTTCCGGGGGAGACGGAGGCGGATTTCGAGGAGACCTTGAGCCTGCTGGACGAGGTCGGTTATGACAGCGTGTTCACGTTCAAGTATTCGCCGCGGCCCAACACTCCGTCGTTGAGTTTGGAGGATGCGATTCCGGATGCGGAGAAGGCGCGGCGGCTGGAAGTGATTATGAGCCGGCAGCGGGAGATACAAATTGCTCGATACAAGAAGCATGTCGGGACGATTATCGAAGTAATGGTTGAAGGATTCAACGCGGGGCGGGGACAGTGGATTGGGCGGACCTCGCAGAATAAGACGTTGAATTTTGTGGGTGCCGGCCCGAAGGTTGGGGGCTACTGCTCGGTGAGGGTGACGGCTAGTTTTCCGAACTCGCTGGTGGGGGAAATGATATAACGTGAAATATTCCGGGAGGGCACGATGGAAATCGAAATGACGATTCGCGGCTTGATGCTGGATCCTGTCACGCAGATGCCGATCGTGATCTTGAAGGGTGTGGGGGGCGAGCAGGTTTTGCCGATTTGGGTGGGACACTTTGAGGCGCATGCGATTCAGATGGAGATGGAGAAAGTGAGCGCGCCGCGTCCCATGACCCACGACCTGATCAAGAATGTGCTTACCGGCCTCGAGACGCAGGTGCACCGGGTGGTGGTGACGGAGTTGCGGGAAGACACGTTTTATGCGGTGATCTGGCTGGAGCGCGGCGGCGAGGTGGTAAGCGTGGATTCGCGTCCATCGGACGCGCTGGCGCTGGCGCTGCGGGTGGATTGTCCCATTTTCGTGGATGAAGTGGTGCTGAAGAATTCGAAATTGGCGGCCAGCGCTAATGAGCGGCTATCGAGCGACGAGCTGCGGAAGTATCTGGAAGGGCTGAATGACGAGGATATGGGCAAGTACAAAATGTAGGCGGCTTGTGGGCAAGGCCGGCAAACGAATTCCGAAGCGGGAATTGACGGCTATGGTGCAGACCCGCATCGTGAATGGCTTCTGTACGGTGGTCCTGCCCCAGGATTCGCCGATCGTAACATCCGAACGAGTCCGGCAATTGCTCTAGGGCAGTCTCCGACTGAAGGTCCTCGGGTGTGGCTGAGTTTACATAATACCTGTTATCGGACATTGCGAGGACGACGAACCGGCCCAACCGCCCCATTCGGGGCTCGTAGGCTCGTATCTCAGGGGCGACGGACAAGAGTGTCCGTCCTACATGAACAACACCAAGGGCTAGGTCAAAGGCAAGCGGGCAAGAGTGCCCGCTCCACATAATCGAAATCAGCTTTTCCGTTGGCTGGGTTCCTTCAAGGTGTACTTTAAGAGGCACCAGAGGGCGCGGAAGCCGTCTTTCCAGCCGATCTTTTTGCCTTCTTCGTAGGTGCGTCCCCAGTAGCTGATGCCGACTTCGTAGACTCGGAGGCCGCGTTTGGCGATTTTGACTGTGATTTCGGGTTCGAAGCCGAAGCGGTTTTCTTCGATGGGGATGGCTTGCAGGATTTCGCGGCGGAAGACTTTGTAGCAGGTTTCCATGTCGCTCATGTTCATGTTGGTGAGGGCGTTGGAGAGAATTGTCAGGAGCCAGTTCCCTACCGAGTGCCAGTAATAAAGAACGCGATGCGGGCCGCTGCCGAGGAAGCGCGAGCCGTAGACGACGTTGGCCTTGTTCTGGACGAGCGGGCCCAGCAGAGCAGGATAGTCGGCGGGATCGTATTCGAGATCGGCGTCCTGGATTAAGACGAAGTCTCCGGTGGCTTGCTGGATGCCGAGGCGGAGGGCGGCGCCTTTGCCGGTATTCTTGGGCTGTAGGAAAACGCGGACTTGGGGATGGGCGGCTGCAAGTTCGGCGAGGATTTCGCGGGAACCGTCGCGGGAACCATCGTCGACGCAGATCAGTTCGAGATCGAGAGGGACCGCGAGGACTCGGGCTATGACTTCGCGGAGGGTGGGTTGCTCGTTGTAGACGGGCATTACGACGGAGAGTCTCATGGGGGCGGGTTCCAAGTTACGAGGTGGGGGTGGGGAGCGTCAAGGGTTGGGCAGGCAGTGGTCAGGGGTCAGTGTTTTCAGTGTTCAGTTCGTGCGGTGCTGTTTAGGGCAGAAGTGTCCGTCCTAAAGACTCGGGCTATGACTTTGCGGAGGGTGGGCTGCGCGTTGTAGACGGGTATTACGACGGAGAGTCTCATGGGGGCGGGTTCCAAGTTACGAGGCGGGGGTGGGGAGCGTCAAGGGTTGGGCAGGCAGTGGTCAGGGGTCAGTGTTTTCAGTGTTCAGTTCGTGCGGTGCTGTTTAGGGCAGAAGTGTCCGTCCTAAAGACTCGAGCGATGACTTCGCGGAGGGTGGGCTGCTCGTTGTAGACGGGCATTACGACGGAGAGTTTCATGGGGCGGGTTCCAAGTTACGAGGCGGGGGTGGGGAGCGTCAAGGGTTGGGCAGGCAGTGGTCAGGGGTCAGTGTTTTCAGTGTTCAGTTTGTGCGGTGCTGTTTAGGGCAGAAGTGTCCGTCCTAAAGACTGGGGCTATGACTTTGCGGAGGGTGGGTTGCTCGTTGTAGACGGGCATTCCGACGGAGAGTCTCATGGGGGCAGGTTCCAAGTTACGAGGTGGGGGTGGGGAGCGTCAAGGGTTGGGCAGGCAGTGGTCAGGGGTCAGTGTTTTTAGTGTTCAGTTCGTGCGGTGCTGTTTAGGGCAGAAGTGTCCGTCCTAAAGACTGGGGCTATGACTTCGCGGAGGGTGGGCTGCTCGTTGTAGACGGGTATTACGACGGAGAGTCTCATGGGGGCGGGTTCCAAGTTACGAGGCGGGGGTGGGGAGCGTCAAGGGTTGGGGAGGAACAGGGGTCAGGGGTCAGGGATCAGTGGTCAGTTTGTAAGGCAAGGTCAAGGGCGACGGACAGGGGCGTCCGTCCGGCCTGGGAGTTTTACTACGGTGAACCAGAAATTTTCTACTGCGCGGACGATGCCCTGAAAGGTTTTGAAGTCGATGGGTTTGACTACGTAGCAGTTGGCGCCCATGTGGTAGCTTTCGACCACGTCGACCTCTGCGGCGGAAGAGGAAAGCACGCAGACTGGAATGTGCCGCAGTTCGTCATCTCTCTTGATGTTCCACAGAACGGCGCGGCCATCGAGTCCGGGCAGGTTCAAGTCGAGCAGAATCAGGTCTGGGGTGAGGCGCGAGGCGAATTGCCCGCGCTTGTGAAGCAAGTTGATGGCCTGGGTGCCGTTCACCACCACGGTGAGCTCGATCTGCAGCTGGCTTGTCTTCAGACTTTCCCGAGTGAGGTCGGCGTCGCCCGGATTATCCTCCACCAGCAGCACTTGAATAGGCTCTGCCACCATCTACCTCCTTTGCAGAAGGGCAAATTGTGAAATAAAACGTTGTGCCCTCGCCGAGAACCGACTCGAACCATATGGTGCCGCCGTGGCGTTCTACGATTTTTTTGGCGATGGCCAGTCCAATGCCGGAACCTTCGAATTGCTCACGGGTGTGCAGGCGCTGGAACATTTGGAAGACACGCCCGCTGTTGTCTTTTTCCATGCCGATTCCGTTGTCGGTGACGGCGAAGCGCACCATCTCCTCGACCACTTCGGCGCTGACGCGAATCAGAGGCGGGCGTTCGCCGCGGAACTTGAGGGCATTGCCGATCAGGTTCTGAAAAACCTGACCGAGTTGCACATCATCGGCCTGGACGGGCGGCAGGATTTCCTGCACGATGACCGCCTGATTGGACTGCACGATGGTCTGCAGACCCTCGAGGACGGAGGCGACAACGGCTCCGGCGTCGGTGAAACGCAAGGGTTTCGCCAGCGTGCCTACGCGAGAGTATTCCAGCAGATCGGTGATGAGCCGTTGCATGCGGCGAGCGCCATCGACGGCGTAACCGATGAATTTGTCGGCTCTTTCGTCGAGCTTGCCGCGGTAGCGTTCGCCAAGGAGTTCGCAATAGCTGGAGACCATGCGCAGCGGTTCCTGCAGGTCGTGGGAGGCGACGTAGGCGAATTGTTCGAGCTCGTGGTTGGAGCGGGCGAGTTCTTCCACTTTTTGGGCGAGCTCGTCCTCGGACAGCTTGCGCTGGCGGCGCAAGCGCTGTTCCTCCAAGGCGCGGTGGATGGCGACCGGCAGGCGCGCCAGGGTGCCCTTCAGCACGTAGTCGGTTGCGCCCAGCTTCAGGCACTCGACGGCGTTCACCTCACCCAGCGCGCCCGTCACCAGGATGAGGGGCACGTCGAGGTTTTCGCGGCGCAGGACTTCGAGCGCCTCCATGCCGCGCCATTTGGGCAGGTTATAGTCGGCGAGGACGACGTGAGGGCAGTGGGCGCGCACCTCGCGGGTAAAGTCTTCGGCTGTTTCCACGGCCGCGGAGGTGAAATCGAATTCGGCGCGGCGCAGTTCGAGCTCCACCAGTTCCACATCCATTGGATTATCCTCAACCAGCAGGAACCGGAGCGGTGCGGGCTTGGGCATTGGTTGCGGAACGGGCCGCGAGGGAGTTGGGACAGTTTCGGCGTTCATTATTCTGGACCACCAGTCTTGACCGCAGTTTCTGCCGCGATTTGTGATTCACGGTTGACCGGCCGCTGATTGACCACCAGCCAATACATCCCCAGGGACTTCACGGTCTCGCGGAACTGCTCAAAGTCCACCGGCTTCTGGATGAAGCTGTTGACTCCTGAGTTGTAGCCCTCGATCAAGTCGCGCTCCTCTCTGGAGGAAGTCATGATGACGACGGGGATCGCCTTGGTACGGGGATCGGCTTTCACCTGCTTAAGCACCTGGAGGCCGTCGACCTTGGGCATCTTCAAGTCCAGCAAAACGAGTTTGGGAGGGTGAGTAAAGCTGCGGTCGGAGTGGGCTCCGCGGCAAAAAAGGAAGTCCAGAGCCTCCTCGCCGTCGCGTACCACGAAGATGCTGTTGGCCAGCTTGCCCTGGCGGAGCGCATGTAAAGCCAGATCGATATCGTCCTGGCTGTCTTCCACCAGGAGTATGTCTACACCTGAATTCATTTTCGGCCCCCACTTGCTGCTGCTGCGGCGATGGTTTTCGATTCGGAACGTTCCAGACTGCCGAGCGTGAAATAGAAAGTTGCGCCACGATCAATTTCGGCTTCCGCCCACACCCGGCCCCCGTGTTTGTGGACGATGCGCTGCACGGTGGCCAGGCCGACGCCGGTGCCTTCAAACTCTTCGGCGCGATGCAGGCGCTGGAACACCCCAAATAGCTTATCGGCATATTTCATGCTGAAGCCCACTCCGTTGTCCCTGACGAAGATCACGGGCTGGCCGTTCTTCTCGGTCTGGCCAATTTCGATGACCGCAGGGGAGCGGGGGCGGGAATATTTCAGCGCATTGTGGAGCAAGTTTTGAAACACTTGCCGGACCAAAGTGGGATCGCATTCCATAACGGGCAAGTCAGCGATTTTCCATTCGACGTTTCGCCCGGCGATTTCCGGCTCCAGCATGAGCAGGACATCCTGCACGATGGAACTCAGGCCCGTAGGCTGAACGGTGAGCGACTGCCGTCCCACGCGGGCGAGGTTCAACAATTCGTCGACTAACGTGCCCATGCGGGCGGCGCCCTGCGCGATGCGCTGCAAATGGTGCTGGGCTTCGGGGGGCAGGGATGGAGCAAAATCTTCCACAAGAATTCTGCTGAAGCCGCTGATGTGGCGCAGGGGGGCGCGGAGATCGTGGGAGACGGAATAGGTGAAAGCTTCCAGTTCGTGGTTGGCGACTTGCAGGGCGGCGGTACGCTCGATGACCCGCGCTTCCAGTTCGTCATTGAGTTTGCGGATTTCGCGTTCGTCGGCGCGGCGCTGGGTAACGTCGCGGAATGCGACCACGCCGCCGCGAGCCACGCCGTTTTTGTCTCTCAGGGGATTGCCACTGATCTCAATCCAGACTCCCGTATCGAGTTCGGGATTGCGCAAATACATTTCGGCAGTGGAGGGCTCGCCGCGAATGGCGCGCACCAGGGGATTTTGGTCGGGTGGGAAAAGGGTGATGGTATCGGGGAGGAAGACGCCGTAGTGATTGGACCATTGCTCGGGAGGAACGTTGGCCGCGCCCAGGCCAACGATTCTGGTGGCGGCTGGATTCCAGAGGAGGAATTTGCCGGTCTCGTCGGCCGCGACTAATCCCTCGGAGATGCTATCGAGGACGGACTGGAGCATGAGAGTTTGAGTTTCCAAGCCTTGACGCGAGCGGGTCAATTCCGCGGCCTGCCGGGAAAGTTCCTCGGATTGCTCGGCCAGGGCTCCCGCGACTCTCTTCTGCTCGGTGATGTCCTCGATAATGCCAAACATCCGGGTCGCCTTGCCGGAGGGCTCGCGGTATTGGTTGCCACATGCCCAGATCCAGCGAATTTCGCCGCTCGGCCAGACGATTCTGCATTCAAATTCCCATCGTGCTCCCTGGCTCACGCAACTCTGAAAATGCTGACGGACCCCTTCGCGGTCGTCGGGATGAACGTGCTGAAGGAAGATGTCGAAGCTCCATTCCGGCAGGGGGGAGTGGTAGCCAAAGATTTCGTCGTGCAGGAACGAACGGGTGGCCTGGAGGGTGGTGAGGTCGAGTTCCCAATCTCCGAGTTTCGCGGTCTCCAGCGCAAATCTTCTTCTGGCATCACTCTGGCACAGGGCTTCTTCGGCGCGTTTGTGCGCGGTAATATCGCGAGCGATGTTAGAAGCGCCGACGATGACGCCAGCACCATCCTTGACCGGCGAAATGGTGGTGGAGACGTTGATCTTTTTGCCGTCTTTTCGGACGCGGACGGTTTCAAAATGCTCGACGCTTTCGCCGCGGCGGATGCGGGCCAGGATATCGGATTCTTCGTGCGCGCGTTCGGGCGGAAACAGCATCCGTATGGGCTTGCCCATGGCTTCGGCGGCGGAGTAGCCGAAGATCTTTTCCGCGCCGTGGTTCCAGGCGGTGATGGTGCCGTTGAGATCTTTGCTGACAATGGCGTCGTTGGAGGAGTCGACCAACGCCACCAGATGTTCGCGCACGGCCTCCGCTTGTTTGCGCTCGGTGATGTCGCGCAGGATCACGGTGAAGAATTTCTGGGTGCCGCTTTCCACTTGCGAGATGGAGGCTTCGACGGGGAACTCTTCCCCGTTTGCGCGAAGTCCCCAGATTGCGCCCAGGGTGCCCATGGCGCGGTCGCTGACTCCGGTATGGGCGAAACGGCGGACGTGCCCGGCGTGACCCGAGCGGAAGCGCTGCGGGATGAAGCGTTCGAGGGATTGGCCGGTGGCTTCGGCCCGGGTGCGGCCGAACATTTTTTCCGCGGCGGCGTTGAAAATCACCACCCGCTGGGACTCGTCGACGGTGATGATGGCGTCCATGGCCGACTGGATGATTCCGGCTAGCTGGCTCTGACTTTGATGGAGCGCCTCCTGGGCCAATTGCAGATCTTCGAGGGCGCACTGGTGGCGCGCGAGGTCGGCCTGGGCGCGTTCGCGTTCGCCGCGCGTGCTATTGAGTTTCTCTTCCGCGCGCTCCCGCTCGACGACCTGCAGGCGAAGTTCATAGTGGATGGCGTGCAACTGCTCCCCGCTGGGCAACGCGATGGCTTTGGGAATCAGGGGTATCAGCATGATGGCGGTGGCGGCCGAGGCCACCGCGGTGATCGCCTTGACGATGCCCGCGAGGAGATAGTTGGCGTGCCAGATGGTCCATATTTCCAGCAGGTGGGTGGTGCCGCAGCCCACAATGAACAGGCCGAACATCCAGAAGATCCAGTTGAACGGCAGGTCGCGGCGCTTCCGTGCCAGGTAAACCAAAGCCACAGGAATGCAAAAGTAGGAAAGGACGATTACGCCGTCAGAAATTACGTGCAGCCACAGGACCAGCGGATCCCACTGGAAGCAATAGCCATGCGGCATGAAATCGGGCATAAGTCTGGGCTGAAACTGCGGGCTGATCACCAGCTTTATGTCTAGCCATCGGCGCTGGGGGGTGAAACTTTAGGCGGGTTGTTGCTGGGATGGAAGGAGCGTTCGACCTACACAAGCAGAATCCGGAACCAAACGGCAGCTGCACATGTCATCGGGGGGCCTGTTTACGGCGGTGGGCACGGTTGGCTGACGTAGGGTCCCCTTCGACTGCGCTCAGGGCAGGCTCTCACCGAGCCTTCGGCTCGATTCGGGATGACACTTTCCAGAGCTATGACAGTCCGAAAGCAAGGTCAAAGGCGACGGACAAGAGTGTCCGTCCTACATGAGCTAGTCCGACTGCAGGACGATCCGGGGATGAAATAGGGTGCCGGCTACGCGGGTGGCGATGGCGATGAGGTCGCGCTGGCTGGAGAAGACTTTTACCTGACGGGCGCGCGAGAGTTCGGGGAGATTGACGGGGCGTCCGGCGCGAATGCGGGCGGCGTTGGCTTCATCGGCGGTGACGCAGGGAAATTGCGGGAGCAGCATGCGGGGATGGACGAAGAGATTTTCCAGTGCGTGGGGGTCGGTTCCGGCTGTCTCCAGTTCTTCGAGCGTGTGAGCGTCTGCGATGGAGAATTCCGCGACGGCGGTGCGGCGCAGGGATTCCAGATGCGCGCCACAGCCGAGCTGCTGGCCCATTTCATGAGCTACGGACCGCATGTAGGTGCCGGAGGCTACACGGGCGCGAAAGCGGGCGCGGTCGGCCTCGACAGCAAGGATTTCAAATTCCTTGATCTCGACCTGCACCGGCTGCAGTATGACTTCTTTTTTCTTGCGCGCCAGTTTGTAGGCTGGGACGCCATGAACTTTTTTGGCGGAGAACGGCGGGGGCATCTGCTCGATTACGCCGCGGAAAGAGGCGGCGAGGGTTAGGACCTGATCGAGGTTGAGGGTGACGGGCTGCGCGGGGGCGGCGGGTTCGCCTTCGGCATCGTAGGTGTCGGTGGCGTAGCCGAAGCGGATCACGCCTTCGTAGGATTTCTCCGAGACAGTGTAGAACTGCGCCAGGCGGGTGAGATTGCCGATAACGAGCGGGAGAACGCCGGTGGCCAGAGGATCGAGCGTGCCGAGGTGTCCGACAGAACGCTCGTGCAGAATGCGGCGCACGCGGTTCACTACGTCATGGGAGGTGAGGCCACCGGGCTTGTCGATAATCAGGACGCCGTTCATGGGGATTTGGTAATTTGGTAGTGGCTCGGCTACTGATACCAACTTAACAGACTCCCCATGCTTCCTCTCAAGGACGACCAGCCGAGCTACAGCACGCCGTATGTAAACTACTTCCTGATTGGGCTGAATATTCTTATTTATTTGTTTCAGTCGACGCTGGATCGGCGGAGTTCTGAAATCCTCGCCATGCAGTTCGGCGAGGTGCCGTCACACCTGGCGGCGTTTCTGGCGGGGTCGCATCGCTACTCAGTGCCCCAGGTGGCGCTTCCCTTCTTCACGTCGATGTTTCTGCATGGTTCGTGGATGCATGTGCTGGGCAACATGTGGTTCCTCTTCATCTTTGGCGACAACGTGGAGGACTACCTGGGGCATTTCAAATATCTCGTGTTTTACCTGGTCGGCGGGCTGATTGCGATGGCGACGCAGGTAGCGATTTATCCGCACTCGAATGTGCCGACGATCGGGGCCAGCGGAGCGATTGCGGGGGTGCTGGGAGCGTATCTCATTCTGTATCCGCGAGCGCGTGTGCTGACGTGGTTTTTTGTGTTCATCGTCTACATCCCGGCGTGGTTCGTGCTGGGGGAATGGTTCGTGATGCAGTTTCTCTATGGGACGGCCAGCCTCTCGGCGGCGCAGGCGGGGCGTGATCTTGGCGGTGTGGCGTTTTGGGCGCACGTGGGCGGATTTGTGGCGGGGATGGTGATGATCAAAGTTTTTCCGGAGCGGTCGCGGCGGTCGCCTTATGCTTACTCGTGAGTTGTCTGCGGGAAAGGCTGGATCCACCTGTTATTGATTTAGGCCAAGAACAAAGTCAAGGGCAGGCGGGCAAGAGTGCCCGCCCCACATACGCAAAGACAAAATCAAAACCAACTTCAAAAGCGACGGACAAGAGTGTCCGTCCTACTTATTTTTTCGGGCGCGATTCGGGCGGGACCAGGCCGGCCAGGCGGTAGTAGACGACTAGCTGGCCGTAGTGTTCGCCGGAATGCTCGATGAAGGCGTAGGCGAAGTCTTCAACCCTTGTCTTTTTGTGCTCGAAGGGGTCGACGACTAGCTGTGCCATACCTTTGTCGCCCTTGGCCTGGATAGCGGCGGCTCCATCGGCGAAGGACTTCTTGACGAAGGCGACAAGGTCGGCTCGGGTCTTGTACTGGTCGGGTTTGGGGTCACCATCGGGCAGCTTCTGACCGGTCACGACATTCGTGAAGTAATAGGTGGCGCCGGCGGCGTGCAGGAGTTGTTCCTCAAAGCTGCGCTGGGCGGGGGTGGGCTTCATGTCGTACTTGTCTTCCGGAAAGTCTTCGGCCATGGCGATGAGCTTGCGGCCAATGTCGTTCCATTGGGCGAGCACGGCCTTGGACGGAGGGTCGGCGGGTTTGATCGGAGGTTCTTTCTTCATGGCGTCCTGTGCGTATGCGGAGGCGGCGAGAATTCCGGCGGCCAGGACGATTGTGGCTAGAAATGATGCCATTTTCATAGGTGTACCTCTGAGCTGAATTTGCGGCTGCAATTCTAATCGGACTCGCGGGCGCTGGAAAGGTGAGCAGGCATCGGTGGTGACGCAGCCCGAAAGCACCGAGAGAATCCCTCGACGAGTCGGAGTGAGAGTTGTGCTGCAAGGGATCCTTCGACTACGACTTGCCTTTCGCTTTGCGAAAGGCAAGTCTCCGCTCAGGATGACAATGGAGAAAGAGTTGGAACTAAGTTCCGTTGGGGCGCTGGCGGATGAGCGAGAGGAATTCGGAGCGGGTTTCTTCTTCGCTGCGGAAGCAGCCAAGCATGGACGAGGTGACCGCGGCGGAATGCTGCTTCTCGACGCCGCGCATCATCATGCATAGATGGCGGGCTTCGATGACCACGCCGACGCCTTGCGGCTCGATCACTTTCTGGATGGTCTCGGCGATCTGGGTGGTGAGGCGCTCCTGAATCTGCAGGCGGCGGGAAAAAATTTCGATGAGGCGCGGAATTTTGCTGAGACCGATCACCCGGCCGTTGGGAACGTAGGCCACGTGGACCTTACCGAAGAACGGCAGCAGGTGGTGTTCGCAGAGGCTGAAGACTTCAACGTCTTTCACGATCACCATTTCGTCGTAACTCACCGTGAACAGCGCGCCTTTGAGCATGGCTTCGGGATCTTCGTGATAGCCCTTGGTGAGGAAAGTCATGGCCTTGTGAACGCGCTCGGGAGTGCTGGCGAGGCCTTCGCGGTCGGGGTCTTCGCCGAGGCGGATGAGGGTTTCGCGCACCAGTTCTTCGTAGCTGGCGCTGGTGATGGTGGCGGGTTCGGTGGTGGGTTTGGTCATGTTTTGATCCCGCTGTTATTTCTGCAATTCCGCTGTGCCGGAGTATTCGAAAGAATTCATCATAGTTTCTTCGATTCTCACTGTTTCCAGATGCGCGTGGTGGAAACCTCGCTGCAATATTTCGAAGATTTCGACACACAGATTTTCGGTAGTGGGCACGTTCTGAGCGAATTCCTGCAGCGTATTCAGGTTCTCCAGATCGTAGCGGGAGAGGACTGCCCTTTCAATAAAGCCGTCAAGGTCGACCAAGTCGCAGACCATGCCGGTGCGGTCGTCGACTGGTCCACTGACCGTGACTTCCAGGCGGTAGTTGTGTCCGTGACCGTGAGGATTGTTGCATTTGCCGTAAGTAGAGCGATTCTCTTCGGCGGACATGGCATCGCTGTGCAGGCGATGCGAGGCGGAGAAGAGATAGCGGCGGGTGAGGTGGGCTTTCATGTTTGAGCTTCTAGGTCCTAGCTTCTAGGTTAACTCTTATCATCTTCGCCGTAGAAATCGACGAACAGGTCTGGGGTTTCGTAGACGCGGATGCGGTGTAGTTTTGCTTGCTGGAGTTTGGTTTCGAGACGTTGCCAGATGGCGATGGCGAGATTCTCGGTTGTCGGAATTAGGGTAAGGAACTCGGGGACTTCTTTGTTCAGGAAGCGATGATCCATGGCGTCGAGCACTTCGCGGTGCATCACTGCCTTGAGTTGCTTGAGATCAACCACGAAGCCGGAGCGGGGGTCGACTTCGCCCTTCAGCGTGACTTCGAGCGTGTAGTTGTGGCCGTGGCCGTGGGGGTTGTTGCACTTGCCGAAGATGCGGCGGTTTTCCTCGGGCGTGAAATCGGGGTTGTGGTAATAGTGCGACGCGGAGAACTCGGCTTTGCGGGTTAGGTAGACCATAAGGGCAGTTGCCAGGGGTCAGTTGCCAGTTGCCAGTAAAGCTGCTTTTTCGGAACTTGTTTTGTCGGAAGTTGGTCTGTCGGAATACGTGCGGCCCTTCCAGGGTACACGGCCGTTGGCGTGGGCTCGCTTTGAGCGCAGCAACAGGTAGGCGAACATGGGCATGCCCACCAATGCGCCGAGTATTTCCATCATGAGGTCGAAGTTCGCGCGTCGCATCCGTGCCGTGTTGTGTACGAATACCAATCCTCCAGGCACAAACCACCAAGCGCGATGAACGATTGCGGGGACAAACAATGGCAAGAGCAGATTTGCGAATGGAAATGCCCAAAAGAGAAACGTGCGCGTGGCGAGCCAGCCCGGCTTCGGGAACAGCAGTGCCAAATTCTTGGTCCAGCCTTCGCGAAGCTGCGCGTAGTTGCGGTACATGCGGGTACGCACGGCATCGGCGGCGTAGCGAAAACGAATCTTGCGGCCTGAGCTTTTCACGGCTCGGGCGAGTGCCACATCTTCGAGGATGTCTCCAGCAATCGCGGCATGCCCGCCGACGGCGTCGTAGGCGTCGCGACGGACCAGAATGTATTGTCCGTTCGCGGCCGCGAGTGGCGAATTGGGATCGCTGACTTTCGCGGGAGGATATTGCCGCGCCAGTTCGGCGAAGACTACGGGGAGTGTTGCAATCTCCCAGAAAGTGAGTGCGATCTGTTCGGGCGAGTAGGAGAGCAGCTCCACGTTATTTTGTTGGGCTTCCGATAGAGCGCGCGAGAGCGATCCCAATACGTGAACCGTGTCCGCGTCGGTGAACAGGAGCCATTGGCCGCGGGCGTGGCGTGCGCCGGTGGCGACAGCGTTGCTCTTGCCAGTCCAGCCGGGGGGCAGCGGAGCAGCCTCGATTACCTTCACTTTCGGAAATGACGCTGCGATCGCGCGAGTGCGGTCGATGGAGTTGTCGTCGACCACGATGATTTCGAAATCTATTCCGGTCTGCGCCACCAGGGATTCCAGGCACGCGCCCAGGCTGACCTCTTCGTTGCGCGCAGGGATAATCACGGACACCACCGGCGCCGCGTTTCCCGTTTGCCCCGTGATGGTTTCCGCCTCCGTCATAGGTGGAATCTATTATTATAGCCGTGTGCGACATATCCCTGGTTCGTTCTGCTTGATTCTGGTTCTTCGGGCGATCATGGGCGGATTTTTGCTGTTGGGGCTCACAGCTTGCTACAGCGGATCGCGCCCGCCTCACATCGGCTCCAGTGCTCCCCAGTTTACGGTGCAGGATGACGACCGCAAGGTTACGCTGAGCCAGTTTCGCGGGCAGGTGCTGGTGCTGAATTTCTGGGCGACGTGGTGTCCGCCCTGTATTGAGGAAACTCCGTCGCTGGTGGTGATGCAGGAGCGGCTCAAGGCCAAGGGCGTCACTGTGCTCGCGGTCAGCGTGGATGTGGACGAAGGCGCCTACCGGCGGTTCCTGAAAGATCATGGCGTGAATTTGCTGACGGTGCGCGATCCCGACCAGAAAACCAGCAATCTTTACGGCACCTTCAAGTTTCCCGAGACCTACGTGATCGATCGCAACGGGGTGATGCGGCGAAAGTTCATCGGCGCGGTGGACTGGACGGAGCCGGAGATCACGGACTTCCTGAGCAGGCTGTGACCTCACCTCTCTTCATGTCGCGGAAAAACAGATTCGTGCTTCGGACAAACAGAATCATTGTCCTGGCAAGCATCTCCATGCTGTTGGGTTTCGGGATTGTCCCCGCTGCCCATGGAAGCAATAGCGCAAAGAATTGGCAGTCAACGAGTGCGCTTCAATCCCCGGCTGCGTCCTCGAATGATCAAGAGAGCGATAAGAATCTGATCAAGGTGATCGCGGTCGGAGATGTAATGCTGGGTTCGAGTTTCCCCGACGATTCTGGGCTTCCGCCGAATGATGGAGCCGATCTTTTGCGCGAGGTGACTCCGCTGTTGCGGCGGGGAGACATTGTCTTTGGCAATCTCGAGGGACCGCTGGTGGATGGCGGCAAGACCAAGAAGTGCGGCCGGAAGATTGGTACTTGTTATGCCTTTCGTGTTCCGACGCGATATGGAATTTATTTAAAATCCGCGGGCTTCACGGTGATGGGGCTGGCGAATAACCACGCGCTTGATTTCGGTCTGGCGGGGCGGGCCAGTTCCCGTGCGGTGCTGGACTCGCTCGGGATTTTGCATTCCGGCGAGATTGGCGACGTTGCGCGGCTTACGGTGAAGGGCGAGAGGGTGGCGCTGATCGCTTTCGCCACCTACCCGGGAACTTATAACCTGCTGGACCTGGACGATGCGATCGCAACTGTACGCCAGGTGAAAACCGAAGCTGACATTGTGATTGTGTCATTTCATGGCGGAGCCGAGGGCTCGACTCACCAGCACGTCCTGTTGGGCGACGAAACGTTCCTGGGCGAGGACCGGGGCGATTTGCGGCGGTTTGCTCATGCCGTGATTGATGCGGGCGCGCAGCTGGTTCTCGGAAGTGGTCCGCACGTGGTGCGCGGGATGGAGGTGTACTGCGGCAAACTGATTGCCTATTCGCTGGGCAACTTCGCGACTTACGGCTCGTTCAACTTGAAGGGAGAGAATGGAGTGTCGCTGATTCTGGAAGTGAATCTTGGCGCGGACGGTTCATTTGAGGGAGGCGCGGTCTATCCCATCAAGCAGGAAAAGCCCGGCGGGCCGCAGTTGGACGCGAGCGTGAGCATTGTGCCGATTCTGCGCGACCTTTCGAAGACGGACTTTCCGTTTACCAACGTTGAAGTAAGCGAGAACGGCCGGCTGACTGCCAAGCGCTTCAATTATTTCGATGTTGTCTTTCCGACCCCTGCGTGCGGAGTGTTCCAATATGTTCCGTGTCCCGAGGAGCCGGTTTGCAACTGACCATCCTTCGCGGTGCCCTTATTCTCTTATTGACGGTTGCCGGTGCGGGGGCGTGCTCGGCGCAGTCGTCGAAAGCGCTGGATCTGGATCCTGGGCTAACCGCGATGCTGGCCCGCGACTCGGCGTGCGAAGCCAAGGGGACGGTTGTGGGGCAGACGCAGGCGGCGCAGGCTCCGTCTGATATTCAAGCGCTGCACAATTCCAGCGGGCGAAATGTGGGGATCATTGCGACCGTGGAGGATGCCTGCCATTGTTCGCATGGCAACTGTGCCCACTACGTTTACGTAAAATCGGGACAAACTTACCGGCTCGCGCTCAAACAGAATCTGGCGTTGTTGCGTCCGCTGAAAGGATTCAAGCAGAGCATGCCGGCGCTCAGCGGGAAGATGCAGGTTAGTGATTCTGCAGCTGAGACGATTATCTACGAGTGGTCGGGCGGGGAGTATCAGCCGGGCATTTGCGCGACGGTGGTGCAGGAGAGCGGCGGACATCCTTTGATTACGAAACACGCGTGCGCCAAAGATCTGACCGGGACTGGGGTTCAAAATCAGAAATAGGGCTCAGGTCCGGAACAACGTCAAAGGCGACGGACAAGAATGTCCGTCCTCCATAAATCAAAATCGAAAGACCAGGGCTAAAGCTTTACGTTGCGCAGGCGCAGCGCGTTGGTGATCACTGAGACCGAGCTGAAGCTCATGGCGGCGGCGGCGAGAATGGGGCTGAGCAGCCATCCGAAGAACGGGTAGAGGACTCCGGCCGCGATGGGAACTCCGACGGCGTTGTAGACGAAAGCGAAGAAGAGATTTTGGCGGATGTTGCGCATAGTGGCCTGGCTTAATTTGCGGGCGCGCAGGATGCCGGCGAGATCACCCTTCACCAGCGTGACTTCGCCGCTCTCCATGGCGATGTCGGTGCCGGTGCCCATGGCGATGCCGACGTTGGCCTGTGCGAGCGCGGGAGCGTCGTTGATGCCGTCGCCGGCCATGGCGACGACTCTTCCCTGCTGTTGCAGTTTGCGGATGACTTCTAATTTGCCTTCGGGTAAAACTTCGGCCTCGAATTCGTCGATGCCAAGTTGTTTGGCGATTGCAGCCGCGACATCGCGATTGTCGCCGGTAAGCATCACGATGCGAAGACCTTGATTTCTCAGTTCGCCCACGGCAGCGGCAGCGGAGAGCTTAACCGGATCCGCGACATCGAAAAACCCTGCATAGTTGCCATCGATAGAGACAAAGAGTGTGGTGGCACCGCTCTGTTGCGGTTTCTGAACTGCGGCACCTGCGCTTTTGAAGGCTCCAGTCTCCGACATCAAGGCCCAGTTCCCCACGGCCACTCGGCGCCCATCCACGATGCCGCGAATTCCCTTCCCTGATATCTGGACGAATTCGGACAGCTCCGATAACTGTAAGTGTTCGGCTTTGGCGGCATCGACAATTGCGGCGGCCAAGGGATGTTCGCTGGCGCGCTCCAGGCTGGCGGCGAAGCGCAGAATTTCGCGACTATTTCCGGGCGCCGCCACGGAAGTGCCAACAAGTTTCGGTTTGCCTTCGGTCAGCGTGCCGGTTTTGTCGACGACGAGCGTGTCGACTTTTTCCAGAATTTCCAGCGCTTCGGCGTTCTTGATCAGCACGCCGGCCCGGGCGCCGCGACCTACGCTGACCATGATTGCCATGGGGGTGGCTAGTCCCAGGGCGCAGGGGCACGCGATGATGAGCACGGCGACGGCGTTCACCAGCGCGTGCGCGAGACGCGGCTGCGGGCCCCACAGAAACCATACGGCGAACGTGGCAGCCGCGATGGCTACGACTGCGGGCACGAACCATGCCGCGACGCGATCGGCGAGCCTCTGGATGGGAGCGCGGCTGCGTTGCGCCTGGCTGACCATTTGCACGATGCGCGCCAGGAGCGTCTCAGAACCTACGCGCTCGGCGCGCATGACGAACGAGCCGGTGCCGTTTATGGTGGCTCCGACGACTTTGCTCGTGGCGACTTTTTCCACGGGCATGGATTCGCCGGTCACCATAGATTCATCCACGGAGCTAACGCCTTCGAGCACCACGCCATCCACCGGAATTTTTTCTCCGGGGCGGACACGCAGGCGGTCGCCGGGCTGCACCTGTTCCAGCGGGATGTCTTTTTCTTCTTCTATAAACTCGCCAGCTTTACCTGAGGAGTCACCACGGCCAGTGATGAGGCGCGCGGTTTTGGGGCTGAGATCGAGCAGCGCGCGGATGGCGGCGCTGGTGCGGCTCCGTGCGCGCAGCTCCATGACTTGTCCCAGCAGAACCAGAGTCGTGATCGCGGCTGCCGCTTCGAAATAGACATCGGGATAGCCCGACATGCCGCGCAGCGCTGCAGGAAAAAACTGCGGCGCGAGTGTGGCGACCACGCTGTAGACATAGGCAACTCCTGTGCCCAGGCCGATCAGCGTGAACATGTTGGGGCTGCGGTTGACCAGCGAAGTCCAGAAACGCTGAAAAAATGGCAGGCCACCCCACAGCACAACGGGAGTGGCCAGTGCGAGCTCCAGCGCGGGCAGCGATGGGCCTGACAAGATTCCGGGCAAACGTATTTTCCAGAACATTCCCGCCATCGCGATCGCGAATAACGGAGCGGTGAGCACTGCGCTCACCCAGAATCTGCGGGTCATGTCGCGCAGTTCGGGATTTTCTTCTTCGGCCGCAGTCGCGGTGCGCGGCTCCAGCGCCATGCCGCAGATGGGACACGATCCGGGCTCGGGCCGGATGATTTGCGGATGCATGGGGCAGACGTATTCGCGTTTCGCCGGCAGAGGGAACTCGGGCTCAAGAGCCATGCCGCAGGAAGGGCAAGCTCCCGGCTGCTTCTCGCGGACTTCCGGACACATGGGGCAGACATAGGCCGGCGCTGCCGAAGGCGATGCTGGCTTTGGCGCTGACTGCAGCTGCGTGAGTGGGGCGTGAGCCGGTGCGGCTTGCGGAGCGGCCGGCATCCCCAGCATGATCAACTCAGATTTCGGAGCGGCGGGCTTGTTTAAATATCCTGCAGGATTGGATTTGAATTTTTCCGCGCAGCCTGCGCAGCAGAAGTAGAATTTCTTCCCGCCGTGCTCATGGGTATTTTTCGCAGTCGCGGGATTCACGTTCATGCCGCAGACGGGATCTTTCTCCGGAGCTGGGGTCGAGTCGGGGGTGATGGGGCTGGTGGCTGTCATCTCTACGCTTTTATCGGTTGCGCTGTGCGGGCTTCGGGCTTCGGCAATCGGGCTTCAGCAAAAGCCAGAACCTGCTTCTGAGGTACCGCTTGGCCCACTCAACCGAAGTCGCTTCACTCGAAAATCGAGCCGAAGCCGGGAAGCCCAAATCGCGCGTGCCCTTTTGATTGCCGGTACACTATATTGGATTCAGCCCGGCTAACTTCAGCTCCGGCAACGGTCAGCGAGTTGCTGGCCGACGCCCGAAAGCCAGAGCCCGAAGCCCGGCTTCAGGGCAACTTCATCATAGCGAAAGGCTTTCCAGCGATGACATATTTGGACATGGTGTTCCCCTACGGCACAAACCCCGGCGAAAGCGAATTGCGGGCGATTGATGGCATGCGCGAGGTCTATGGAGTGCTCCAGGTTTTGTTCAACGAGAAGGACCGCACGGTGCTGGTGAAGTTCGATGCCTCGCGGCTGAAGAGGGACGGCGTCGCGCGCCTGTTGCGCCAGGCCGGCATTGATGTGAGCGAACCGCTGGCATTGGCCCAATAGTGGGGGAAGAATGCTGGGGGAGGTGGGAGGGCCAAAAGTGGCAAAGCCGGGGAGGGCTGGAAACAATTGCAATCGGGGCGCCCAAGAAAACCTCTGGCCGAAGTTATTCTCCGGAGCGCCCCGTTGCGCGCCACTTCGTCTGCCCATGTATAAGCATCTGGCGTGCCGTCCGCAAACCATTCAAAACACAGGTCGTGTGGACTTCTGACACTGTAGGAATTGCCCACCGCCGGAAAGAATTACTTCGGCACTGGCAACGCAAGAAGGCGCAGACCAGCAGCTAGCAGCGCAGCCACTCGCATTGGAATCGGAGAACGACATTTTCAGGGCAGGAAAGTTCCGCTATAATCGGGATGGAGTTTTTCCTTCCGCGCAATATCCGCGCCCTTAGCTCAGTTGGATAGAGCGTCTGGCTACGAACCAGAAGGTCGGGAGTTCGAATCTCTCAGGGCGCACCATTTCTGTCCATCTCCTCAACATCTTCCCAAGCATCTTTATCGCGATCGCGCTTCTCGCGGGGACGTTGCTTTTGAGGTTCTCGCCAGCCTCGCGCGCAGATTTTTCTGGTACGCTGACTTCAGCCCTGTTGTCCCGTGTGGTGTCTGTCCCTTGCAGTCTGCCGGATTGCAGCTCTCCGGAGGCAAACTTAGAAATTATGTCCAAGGATATCCAGCGGGACGTGTCCGTACTCTTGGCGGCGAAACACGGTTTGATTTACCTTACCCCCAACGATTGGGCGCTCATTGCGGATAAGGCGGTCCGCAAGGATTTCAAGAAGGGCGACACGGTGGTGGAGGAAGG
The DNA here is from genome assembly GCA_963719575.1 of uncultured Acidobacteriaceae bacterium. Taxonomy (GTDB): domain Bacteria; phylum Acidobacteriota; class Terriglobia; order Terriglobales; family Acidobacteriaceae; genus Sulfotelmatobacter. The sequence goes on along the minus strand of CAVRCN010000004.1, from coordinate 127,424 downwards.
CAAACTGACTAACGGCGTTTATCTGCTGCTCAGCGGAAGCGCTCGCGTAGAGATTCCGCGGCGAGTCACGTTTCCGGCGATTGGTCCGGGGCAAGTTTGCGGAGAGATATCATTTATTGATGAACTCCCGGCCACCGCGCGGGTAGTGGCGCTGGAGCCGGTGGAAGCCTATTTTCTGGACCGCGCTACCCTGCAGGGTATGTTCGAACTATTCCCGCACCTGGCTTCACGGTTTTATCGATCGCTGGCGGCGAATCTCTCGCGCCGACTTCGGGAGCTGATCGGGCCAACGTCAACGGCGGCAGGCAGGAAGTGAGAGCGGTGTTTGTTCTAACGACTGCCGTCGGCTTCCCAACCCGGCCTCGATTCGAGGGCTTTCTGCAGCCTCTTCCGCCGTGGGCTGAAAACGAGGCCTGAAATTGAGAGCGCTTCGAGACTCTTTCGAGTCTCGAAGCGCCCGAACAGCCCTCCCCCAAGGTCTGCTCGATTGCTACCGTATCCGGAAGGCTACGGCTTGGGAATTCCACTTCGGTGCCATTGGGTGGCTCCGGACGGCCATGCGCAGGGGCAGTGGAAGGGGGCTGAAATCTATGGGGAACGCAAGGGCATGTTCGCAAGTATGCAAGCCTTTGCAACTATTGGGCTGCCGAGGGTGGTCGTACTTCGCATAAGACTATAGCTATCAATATCTTACGATTAGTCTCATTTTGGAACTAAACTTGCATCAGTAGACCCGGTTTGCTGTCTTGATGCTGGGTCTCCTAGTAGGGCATTAAGCCCTCGAAGATTCGAATAGTAAGGGTTCCGAACACAGGTTCAGGAGGAAGTATGAAACGGGTTCTTTTTCTAGGATTACTGGCTTTGGCGCTGCCGTTGGCGGCGTTTGCGAACAGCACGAGCGATACCACGTTTGTCGTCTTCGGCGGTACCAGTACTCTCGGCGGTCTGGGTAGCAGCAGCGGTCTGTTCGACACTTCCTCTGTACTCACCGGCGCGCTTGGATTCAACGGCGGCAGCATGGTGCAGGGTGCAAACTTGGGCAGCCTGAGCTTTTCTACCGGCGCGCTGTTAAGCTCGTCCGGGGGCATTGAAACATTCGCGGGCGGCGGCAGTTTCACGATTACAGGCAGCGGCTCGGGCCTTCCGGGAGGCGTAATCTTCAACGGAGCTTTTAGCGGGCCGGTCACCCTATACACAGTCATGGCGGCGAATGGCGGCGTTCTAGGTTACATGTTGTCATGTGAATCCGCGCAAGGGTGCGTTGTAGCGGGTACCTGGTATACCGGGCAAAAGACGAGCGGCAGTTTCAACCTTTTCGCCGGTTCTTCCGGCGGTATCTCAATTGCTTATGCCACCTTCCAGTCTCCGTCGGCAGTGCCCGAACCGGGAACGCTTAGCATGCTCGGCACCGGGTTGCTGGGCCTTGGAGCGCTGGTACGCCGCAAGCTCAAAGCCTGAAACCCTGCGAACTTGCTCTACTTCAAGAGCCCCGCTGATGCGGGGCTTTTTCATTTCTCGCCGCTCCCGCCGCCAATTCCCTGCTTTAGGAGCCCGGCGATTACCGCAGTAACGCAGGCGGGGGGATTACCGTTGACCTGCCACGGGCCCGTCCTTAGATTGAGCAGCAGGGGGTTATGATGAAGGATATCCATGAGGTGCTCCGGCAAAAGCAGGCCAAGTATGCTCAGCTGGGGAAGCAGATTGAAATGTTGCAGCAGGCGGCGGAAAAGCTGCGCGAAGTAGCTCCCTTGCTCGCTGAAAACGACGACGAGGACAACGCGGTACTGGCAGAAGTGGACGATCTGGGGGGCGATGCAATGGCCGCCAAGGCGGGAGCTTCGAGCGGCGCCGGCAAGGCGGCGCGTCCGGCCGCACCGCGCTGGCCGTAGACTGGTCCGGTTAATCACGCTCCAGGTGAATCAGATCTGGTTTGCCCGGTTTGGGTTTGCCAGCCTTAATTAGCCAGGTTCGTTTAGCCATGTTCGTTTAGCCAGGCCCGTTTAATCCACGTCAGCTTAATCCAGGCCCGCAGGGATGTGAGAGCCAGCAATGAATCTTCAGGCGTTAATGGTCTCGACCGACGACGCAGCTTCTGAGCTGCTCGGTCGAGTGCTGCCCAATTTTGGCATCGCGGTGGAGCGCTTCAGCGATCCGGAAACTGCGCTGGCCCGTTTGCAGCAGCAGAAATTCGACGCCCTGGTGCTGGACTTTGACGATCCCGAACTGGCTCATAAGGTCTACGAGCAGGCTCGGGAACTGGGATCGGGAAGTTCGCCACTGACCATTGCGCTGGTGGCCGACCCCTCCAAGGTTCGCGAAATTCTGAGCGCGGGCTCGCACTTCGTACTCTACAAACCGATCGCGGAAGGGCAGGCGCGTGCGGGATTGCGTGCGGCTGCGGCGTTGTTGAATCGCGAGCGGCGGAGAGCGTTCCGGGTTCCGGTGCAGGCTCCGGTGGAGCTGACGCTTGCCGACACGCGCAAGATCGAAGGCATTCTTCTGGACTTGAGCGAAACCGGGATGGACGTGCTCACGGCGGAAACGCAATTTCCCGGAGCGTTGCTGGCGTTTCGCTTTGTTTTGCCGGATGGTGGACTGGAAGTTCAGGCGCACGGCCAGGTGGCGTGGGCAAATCCGAACGGCCAGACCGGAGTCCATTTTGTGGACGTGGAAGACTCGGTCAAGGTTGAACTGAAGAAATGGCTGGACTCGGCGGCGACCAGCATGGGCGGCGATCTCAACGAAGCCGTTCCGCATTGCAAACTCACCGACCTGAGCCTGGGCGGATGCTATGTGGAAAGCGATGCGCCGTTTCCCGAGCGCTCCATGGTTGACCTGTGCTTCAAGACGGGTGAGATGGAAGTGCACACTGAGGGTATGGTGCGGGTCGCGCATCCTGGGCATGGCATGGGTTTGGAGTTTCCCTCGCGCACTCCCGAACAGCGCGGGCAGGTGGAGAACCTGATCAATTTTCTGCGCAGCTCTTCAGATCGCACGCCTGAACTTTATGTTTCACCGCGTGCATTGGTGGCCGATCTCACGCAGTTTGAACATTCTGAAGTTCCGGCTGGAGAAGCCAGCGAAGAGTTAGAAGATCAGTTGCTGGAACTGGTTCGCCGCGGGACCACTCTGCAGCAGGATGAGTTCGTGCAGGAACTCCGCCGTCAACGCTCGCCGGAAGAAGCTTCGGTATAGGCTGGGGTTCGGGCCGTCGTTTGCCTCTTCAATCCTCCCTTATTTCTCTTGAATTGAATCGCCATACTGTAGAGACGTTGCAAGCAACGTCTCTACATCAAAATGCGCGAAGCCTTCCGCGGAATTTTATTGGCGGGGATTGCGGGAAGGACTCGATGCTGGGCGGAGAATGAAGCGTGAATATGCGCGGGTGCGGGAGGCTTCGGCGGCGATAGAGTTGCGAAGAATCGAAGAACCCGATCCCCGTCTCAGGCGCGGGCTCTTCGACCTTCGCGGTCTGTACCACCCCAGTGGGAGAAAGATATTCGATGGGCGTTGCGCTAAGATTTCAGGAATGTTAAATCTCGATTAAATATAGACTCGAAGCGGTGGAAATTTACCGGAACGATTGCAGCCCAAAGATAAAACTCTGGCTACGGACCCAACCATCGCTACCCAGGTAAAGATATTGCCCGCGGGCACGAGACCCGCGACCGTGACGCCGCTGTTGTGGTTGCCTCTGCTGGTGATTTCTGCAACGGCCTTCGCGGCAGAGATTCCTTTCTTTTTTTTCGGCACGCCTTCCGGCCACGATGTGGAATTTCACCTGTATTCGTGGCTTGAAGTGCTGTCGCAGTGGAAACAAGGCATCGTGTATCCGAGATGGGCCGCGATGGCGCACTTCGGCTACGGTGAGCCCCGGTTTGTGTTTTATCCGCCCGCGTCCTGGGCTCTCGGCGCTGCGTTGAGCGCACTTTTTCCGTGGACCTTCGCGGTCGATATTTATATCTGGATGGTGCTGGTGGCGGCGGGCGTCTCGATGTTTGCGCTGTTGCGGCAGTGGCTGCCACGGCGTGATGCTATCTTCGCGGCCGCGTTTTACGCGGTCAATCCCTATCACCTGGTGATCATTTACTGGCGCAGCGCCTTTGCCGAATTGCTGGCGAGCTGCGTGTTGCCACTGTTGCTGCTGTTTCTGCTCAAAGCCGCCAGCGGGAGCCGGCGTGCGATCGTCCCGCTTGCGCTGTTGCTGGCGGGAGCCTGGCTGATCAATGCGCCGGCGGCCGTGATGATTCACTACTCATTCGCGCTGCTGATCGTGGTGCTGGCCTGGCAGCGACGATCTCCGCGGCTTCTGCTGGTGGGTGCTGCGGCGGTCGCGCTGGGCGCTTGCCTTGCGGCTTTTTATCTGATGCCTGCGATTTACGAACAACGCTGGGTCAACATTGCGGAAGCGGTTTCAACCGGCTACCGGCCGCAGGACAATTTTATTTTTATCCACACCGCGGATGCAGAGCACGATACCTTCAACCACTTAATTTCATGGCTGGCGCTAGCGGAAATTGGGGTGTTGTTGCTTGCGGCGTGGGCGGCCCGCTCGCTGCGGAAAAGCAATCGCGAACTATGGAATGCTCTCGCGGTCTGGGCGACTGCGTGTATGGTGCTCCTGTTCCCAGTCTCGGCGCTGTTCTGGAGGTTCGCTCCGAAACTTCGTTTCATGCAATTCCCCTGGCGCTGGCTGCTGTGCCTGAGCATGATTCTTTCTGTGGTCATCGCGTTCGGCCTGCGGCGCTGGCCGGCTCGCGCTCTAGTTTGTGCCGGTGCAATTTTGCTGATCGTGTTCAGTGGATATCGCATTCAGCGGCCGTGGTGGGAAGATGCCGACGATCTCCAGGAGCTGCGGGATAACATGGTGCAGCCGAACACGACGCAGCCGAACGCAGGCGCCGGCGGTTATGAAGGCACCGACGAGTACACGCCCACCGGAGCCGATTCATCGGCGATCGACAAGAGCGCGAGGCGCGTGGTCGTTGACGGGCCTGAACACGCGGGTATTCGCGTGGTGCAGTGGAATGCTGAATCAAAGGAGTTCACCGCTGAGATGGCTGCCCCTGCTCGCCTGGCTTTGCATTTGTTCAACTATCCGGCGTGGAAGGTTGAGGTGAACGGGCGAGCGGTTCAAGCTGGCGCACGAGAGAGCACAGGGCAGATGCTGGTTCCGGTCGAGGCCGGGGCCAACCGCGTGCAGATCACGTTCGCCCGCACCTGGGATCGCAGGGTGGGCGGGTGGATTTCTCTGGTCACTGCGCTGTTGGTGGTGCTATGGATTGTTGCTGCGAAAGTACGACGTTGGAGCGCCGAGTTCGCTGCTGCTTTCTAGAACATTATGCGACGAATTCTGATTGCCACTTCGAATGCGGGCAAGTTGCGCGATTTTACGGGCGCTGCGGCGCGACATGGCGTTGAGATCTTGGGCGTGCCGGGTTTCTCTTCTTTGCCTCCGGTTGTCGAGGACGGAGACACTTTCGAGGCAAATGCGCGGAAGAAAGCAGAACAATATAGCCGCCACGTTCCGGGAGAGATTGTTGTCGCGGACGATTCCGGCCTGGAGGTGGACGCGCTGAACGGCGCTCCTGGCGTGCACTCTGCGCGCTATGCGGCACCCGAACTGCTGGGGGCAGAACCCCACGAGGCGAACACTAACACGGATGACGACGCTAACAATGCACGTGTTCTGCGCGAACTGAAGAATGTTCCAGCGCAGAAACGTGCGGCGAGGTTTGTGTGCGTGCTGGCAGCGGCGCGCGACGGCAAAACGCTAGCTACCTTTCGCGGCACTGCCGAAGGAATCATTCTTGAGGGGCTGCGTGGCAGCAACGGCTTTGGTTATGATCCGCTATTTTATTTCCCGCAGATTGAGAAGACGTTCGCCGAACTTACCGCCGAAGAAAAATCGCTCTACAGCCACCGTGGCGCAGCCTTCCGGAAATTACTGCAATGGCTCTCCCCGAGCGCTGGCGAAGAAACCTCCGACTGATTTCTCGGGGCACACAGTTGCGGCAAGAAAATTCCACGCGGCTCTGAGCATGGTTCCCTTCCGCGCGAAAGCCGGGCTATGCTGCCGCGGAAACCGCTTTGGCAAAGCTTGCCGAGCCGGGAGGGCTCACGCTCTTGACGACTCTGGCTGGAGAACCTGCCGCGACGCAGAACGGCGGAACATCGTGGGTTACGACACTGTTAGCCCCGACAACACCTCCCTCACCGATAGTGACGCCCTTTGAAATGAATACTCCAGCACCAATCCAGGCACCGCGGCATATTTTGACGGGTCGTATGTCGTCGGCACCGGGCAGTCCATTCGCGATTCGCGTCTCCAAAGAAGCCGGGTGTCCGTCGTAATCGGAAATCTTGCAGTTAGCGCCTATCAAGACATCGTCTTCAATGACCACCTCGCGATTGCAAGTGATGGAGGCGTTGTGTCCAATGAAAGTCCGGTTCCCAATGCGCAGCGTCGGACGGTCGCAGAATCTTCCAGAAGAGACGGCGAGGCTTCCGCTAAACCGGACATCATCGCCAATGTAAAGCAACGTGTGTCCGCGAACGTAAGGCAGACTACCCAGTTGCAGATGTTTTCCAACGGATTCACATCGGCAGCTGAACATCGGCGTAGTGTAGAGCAGCGATTTAGCTCGGGCCCACAGCATCGGAATGTAAAACCGCAATTCGTAGAACAGACGCCCGGCCGGCTTTAGCGTTTGCGGCACGGGTATGGTCGCGGTGAAACAAACTTTCAAGGCTTCGCGACAAGCTTTAAAGAAGGGAGTGTCGCCACGTTTTAGCCGAAGAACTACAGACTCCACAGTAAGCGTCATTGGCTTCCTCCGATAGACGATGTGGGCCCAATGAGCGAGGAAAGTATCACTTCCCCCGCGTTTTGCAAGGGAATTTTCCCACCGATTGTGGAGCCGGCGACGAGCCTGTTATCGGCTTGGCGTTCTTGACTTCGCTTCTCCCGTGCACCGATAATGAAAGGTTGTTTTGTCGCTCTTGAACGAACCAGCAGAACGAATCAGCGTAACTCATACGGATTCATAAGGAGCGTTTCGTGGCGTCGGTCAGTTCTACTGCTCCCGGTCAGGCTGTAACTCATGGCGTGGCACCGTTGCGCGCCGGTCATGGAATCTCGTTTGTTTTGCGGCGGCTGCATTCCCTGTCGGGGATTATTCCGGTGGGCGCGTTCCTGTTCGAGCATATTCTGATTTCGAATTCCACCGCCATCACCGGGCCCGATGCTTACGCCCGCCAGGTGAGCTTTCTGGCCAATCTGCCGCTGGTGTTCTTTCTGGAATTGTTTGGCATCTGGCTGCCCATTGCGTTTCACGCGCTGTACGGTTTTTACATCTGGTATCGCGGGGATGGGAACACAATTCAATATCCCTGGACCGGCAACTGGATGTATACGGCGCAGCGCTGGACTGGCGGCATTGCCTTCGCTTACATCCTTTGGCACACCTGGACCATGCGATTTACCGGAGTGGATCTGCACGCACATCCTGAACTTTCGTTCGGCAAAGTGCAGGCGGAAGTATTTCAGACTCCGTTTTTCCTGTTTTATGTTGTGGGATTGATCGCGGCTTCATGGCACTTCGCTTACGGCATCTGGCTGTTCTCGGCGAAGTGGGGCATCGTTTCCGGAGAGAAGGCGCAGAAACGATTTCTGGTTTTGAGTTTGGCGTTTTTCTTTGTGCTGACCGGCGCGGGACTGGCAAGTTTATATTCATTCCGCTCGCGGCCGATGCAGGATGGTGCAGGGACCGGACGCATTACCGTCACCATAACGGATCAACCCACGGCAGCTAACGGGAGGCCAGTGCGATAAATGGCAGCTCCGAAAATTATTGTTGTGGGTGGCGGCCTCGCGGGCCTCTCGGCCGTGATCAAGATTGCCGAGATGGGCGGCAGCGTTGACCTGTTTTCGATTGTTCCCGTGAAGCGGTCGCACTCGGTGTGCGCGCAGGGCGGCATCAACGCGGCCAAAAATCTGAAGGGCGAAGGCGATTCGACGTGGAAACACTTTGACGACACGGTTTACGGTGGCGATTTTCTGGCCAACCAGCCTCCGGTCAAGAACATGTGCGAGGCGGCGCCGGGCATCATCGATCTGCTCGACCGCATGGGCGTTCCTTTCAACCGCACGCCGGAGGGTCTGCTCGATTTTCGCCGCTTTGGAGGCACTTTGTATAACCGCACGGCGTTCGCCGGCGCGACCACCGGACAGCAATTGCTTTACGCTCTCGATGAGCAAGTCCGGCGTTACGAGTCGGAAGGCAAAGTCAAGAAGTACGAGCACTGGGAGTTTCTTTCGGCGGTGCTCGATGGCAACCGCGTCTGCCGCGGCATCTGTGCGATGGATCTGCGCTCGATGGAAGTGCGGACGTTCCCTGCCGACGCCATCATCATCGCCACCGGCGGTAACGGCGCCATCTTCGGCAAGTCGACGAATTCGGTTGTGTGCACAGGATCGGCGCAGTCGGCGCTGTATCAACAAGGCTGCTATTACGCTAATGGCGAGTTCATTCAGGTGCATCCCACCTGCATTCCCGGTGAGGACAAGTTACGCCTCATGTCGGAGTCGGCGCGCGGCGAAGGCGGACGCGTCTGGGTTCCGAAGACCGCGGGCGACAAGCGGGATCCGAAAACCATTCCGGAAAATGACCGCTGGTATTTTCTCGAGGAGTGGTATCCCAAGTACGGCAACCTGGTGCCGCGCGATATTGCTACGCGGGCCATTTTTAAGGTTGTGTTCGAACACAACCTCGGCATCGACGGCAAGCCGATGGTTTATCTCGACCTCACGCACATCGACCGCAAGATTCTCGACCGCAAGCTGGAAGGCATTCTCGAAATCTACGAGAAGTTTGTGGGCGACGATCCGCGCGATACGCCCATGAAGATTTTCCCCGGCATGCACTACACCATGGGCGGGTTGTGGGTGGATTTCAATCAGGCCACGAATATCCCCGGCATTTACGCCGCTGGCGAGTGCGAGTATCAATACCACGGGGCGAACCGGCTGGGCGCGAATTCGCTGGTTTCCTGCATCTACGGCGGAGGCATTGCGGGGCCGAATGCGGTGAAATACGCGCGCGGGTTGCAGGCGCTTGCTGACGGAAATGGCTGCTTCGAGGCGGAGAAGAAAAAACAGGAAGAGAGCAATGCCCTGCTCATGAACAACCAGGGCACGGAGAATCCGTTCCGTCTGTGGCGCGAACTGGGCGAACTGATGACCAAAGATTGCACCGTCATCCGTTACAACAAGAATTTGCAGCAGACGGATGCGAAACTGGTGGAGATGCTGGAGCGCTTCCGCAAGGTGAACTTGAGCGACCGCACGCAGTGGGCGAACACCAGCGTCGTGTTTACGCGGCAGCTGTACAACATGCTGCAATTGTCGCGCGTGATCGCCCAGGGCGCACGTCTGCGCGACGAATCGCGAGGGGCGCACTACAAGCCGGACTTCCCGGAGCGCGACGACAAGAATTTCCTGAAGACTACGAAAGCGTACTTCGCGCCGGATGCGGATGAACCGAAGTTTGAGTTCGAGGCGGTGGATACGTCGCTGATTCCGCCGCGGGCGAGGAAGTACTGATGCAGCGATGCGAAACCAGCACCGGTTGTCATCCTGAGCGAAGCGAAGGACCCATGCAATTTGCTGGTGCCAACAGATTGCATAGGTTCTTCGCTTCGCTCAGAATGACAAGGGTTAAGCAATGACAAAGCGCAGTTTGAGCTAAGGGCTAAAGGCTAATGGCATCCAAATCCGTCATCATCAAGATCAAGCGCCAAGCCACTCCCACCTCCGAGTCGCGCTGGGAGGAGTTCGAACTCGCGTGGCATCCGGGAATGAACGTGATCTCCTGCCTGATGGAGATCGCGGCCAACCCGATCACGCGTGAGGGTAAGCCGACCACGCCCATCACTTACGATTCGAATTGCCTGGAAGAAGTTTGCGGGTCCTGCGCCATGCTCATCAACGGACGCGCCCGCATGGCCTGCTCGGCGCTGATCGACAATCTTGAGCAGCCGGTTCGCCTTGAGCCGTTCTCCAAGTTCCCTGTGGTGCGCGACTTAGCCACTGATCGCAGCGTGATCTTCGAGAATCTCAAAGCCGTTAAGGCATGGGTGCCGATTGACGGCACCTATGATCTTGGCCCCGGTCCGCGTATGTCGGCCGAAGAGCAGGAAGTTGCTTATCCTATTTCGCGCTGTATTTCCTGCTGCTGCTGCATGGAAGCGTGCCCGCAGTTCAACGAAGACACAGGCTTCGTGGGAGCGGCCACCATCGCGCAGGTGCGGCTGTTTAACACGCATCCTACGGGCCAGGCGCTGAAACACGAGCGGCTAGCGGCTTTGATGGGCGATGGCGGCATCCAGGAATGCGGTTACGCGCAGAATTGCGTCGAAGTTTGTCCCAAGGATATCCCGCTGACCAAAGCCATCTCGGAAGTTGGCGGCGAGGTCATGAAACAGGCTATCGGTGACCTTTTTCGGCGCTGATTTGCGTCATTTTGTGCGCCGGGACGTGAAGGTTTTTGATCCAGTTACGCTAAACTGCTCACCGCCCAGCACATAGCCTGCATCTGACCGGGCTCGCGAGATGGCCCCCCGCATGCCACCTATCAGGGTGTTCTCATGGCGCGCTGGTGGGGTAGTAACCAGCAGTAACCAGATTTTGGAGTACAAATCCCGGTACGACGGTAACGGCCTGAAAGCAGTATCGGGTTTGAGCGCTTGACAGCGTAGCGTAGAATGTCCGGCAGTCGGGGCGAGTTGTACCGAAACGGGAGAGGCCACTTCGTTGAAGCAGAAAACACAATTCTGGCTCGCTGTTGCCCTGTTGGCAGGCTTGTGCAGCCCGCTGTTTGCTGCCAGCCCGACCACGCTGCACCGCACGGTGCACCGGCGGCGGCAGGTGCGTTCTCTGCGTTGGAATCCGATGTTCCGGCCGTCTCACCAGTCGTTGCTGGTGCAGAACGCCGAGATTGATCGCATGGATCTGCCTCGCATTCAGGACGATGCCGAGCTGGAACATCTGAAGGCGATTGAGGCCCTGGTGCCGATTCGTACCAGCGAGTCGCTGCGTTTCGATCCGCGGCTGGATCCCACGCGGCGCTTCAGCCGTCCCTGGACGCGCGACTTTACGGAAGACGTTGCACAGGCTTACTACCATCGTTTTCATCAGCAGATTCAGGTGAATTCCGCCGTGCGTACGGTGAAGGTTCAGAAAAAGCTGCAGCGCCATAATCGCAACGCCGCTCCCGCCGATGGCGACACGGCTTCTTCGCATCTGGCCGGAGTCACCGTGGACCTGCAACGCCGCGGCATGACGAATGAACAGATCCGCTGGATGGAACACTACCTGTTCTATATGAAGGCTCTGGGCCTGGTAGAACCGGAAGAAGAGCGCCACCAGTGGGTGTTCCACATCATGGTTTCCGGGCACTACTCGGAGTGGCGCGAGACGCAGAATATAGTTCCGCTGGAAAAAGTGGAGCGTCCGGAGAGCGACCGTCCTTCCGTCGACAACCCTGCGGTCGACAACGGACAGAATCCGCTTCTGGATCTGCAGCTCACCGCCTTCACGCAGCCTAAGTAAGCTAACCCCACACTGCTCAAGGTTCCGCTAGAATTTTCCTGGCTTGCTTTTTTCCTCTTAACTTTTAAGCTTGCTCCTTGCACTTCGATGCTAAAGCGGTCGAGCTGACATGATCGTCTTGATGGCCGGGCTTCCCGGCACTGGCAAAACTACGCTTGCGCGCGAACTGGCTGCGCGAACCTCCGGCCGCATTCTTGGCAAGGACGAAATCCGCCACGCGATGTTTTCTGTGCAGGAGATTGAATACTCTTCGCGGCAGGACGATTTCTGTATTCAAGTCATGCTTGAAACGGCTGCGTATCTGCTGCGGAAAGAGCCGGCTCGCATCGTTTTTCTCGACGGGCGGCCGTTCTCCCGGCGCTATCAAATCGAGAATGTGCTGACTGCCGCCGCTTCCCTGCACCAGTCTTGGCGGATTCTGGAATGCGTTTGTTCGGAAGAGACGGCGCGGCGGCGTTTGGAGGAACACGTTCTGGCTGGAGAGCATCCCGCGGGCAACCGCGACTTTCAGCTTTATCTTGACGTGCGATCGCGGTTTGAGATTATTTTGGCGCCCAAGACGGTTGTTCATACCGATCAGCCGCTGGCGGAGTGTGTTGCTCAGGGTATTGACGCGCTGAAGTGAACGCTCTCTGCCCTCGCCGCGGTGCGTCTCGGGTTGCCAGTCCTGAAAGCCGCCGAGCCTCGCTCGACTGGATAGCTGAGGGGCTTCCTATGTGAGGGTCGCCGAACTCAGGCTCTAATTCGCGCCCTGAACTCTACCTTTCCGACGCCGCTGACTATACAATCGATGACTTGCCGGTTACCGCGGCAAATTTCTTATGACCCGACTCCGATCTCTATTGTTTTCGATCTCGATATTGTTTGCTCCACTCCTCTTCCTCTCTGCCCAGACTCCGGCCACGCCGGCGAACTCCGGCGATGTCGTGGTCACGGCGCGGGCACGGGCCATTCATGACTCCGCCCTCGTGGTGGACACGCATGCCGACACGCCGCAGCGCTTTCTCGACGAGAACTTCGACTTGGGCTCGACGGACCCGAACGACATTGGGCACATCAGCCTCGACAAGGCGCGGCGCGGGAACCTGGGCGCGGAGTTTTTTTCGATCTGGGTGGATCCCGAAACAAATCAGGGGCATTTTGCCCGACACACTTTCGATCTCATCGATTCGGTCTACGAGCAGGCGGCGCGGCATCCCGACCGAATGATGATGGCGTTCTCCGTGGCCGACATCGAGCGCGCGCACAAAGAGCACAAACTGGCCGCGCTGATGGGCATTGAAGGCGGACACTCGATCGAAAACGACATGCACCTGCTGCGCGATTACTACCGCCTGGGCGTGCGCTACATGACGCTGAGTTGGTCGAATACCAATGAGTGGGCGGACTCTTCGGGCGACATCAACGATCCCAAAGTGCAGCACCACAACGGGCTGACGGATTTTGGCAAGCAAGTTGTGCTGGAGATGAATCGTCTCGGGATGATGGTCGATATTTCTCACGTTGCCGATAAGACTTTCTGGGACGCGATTGCCACCACGAAGGCGCCGGTGATTGCGTCCCACTCCTCTGCGCGAGCGCTTACCAACGCGCCGCGCAACATGACCGATGAAATGCTGCAAGCCGTGGCCAAGAACGGCGGTGTGGTGCAGGTCAACTTTTTCAGTGGTTTCATTGACCAGAACTTTCTCGACGCCGAGAAGGCGCAGGCCAACGACAAGGCTGCCGCTGTGGATGCCTACATCGCGCAGCGCAGAGCCGAGGGTAAGGAAGTGAACTACATTGAAGTCGACCGCATCGAGCGGGAGTGGATGGCCAAGATTCCGCGGCCGCCGCTGAAGTCATTGATCGATCACATTGACCACGTTGCGAGAGTGGCGGGAATAGATCACGTGGGCCTGGGGTCGGATTTTGACGGCGTCAGCGGGGCTACGCCGCAGGGGATCGATTCCGCCGCCGATCTGCCGAAGATCACGCAGGCTCTGCTCGATCGCGGTTACAGCGCCAGCGACATCAAGAAGATTCTTGGTGGAAATATTCTGCGAGTGTTTCGTGAAGTGGAGCGCGCGAGCCGCGAGATACAGGCGGCACAACCGAAAACCACCCGTTGATTCGGGGCAACGTTTCACGTCTCGATGTGAGTTGCGCATTCGGCATGTACTTAGGCACCTTAACCACGTTCGCCAAGAGCGTGTACGCGCTTACTTTTATCTTCATCGTGGCCGTAATGTTTCTCGGCTTCGGCTACCTCATACTCTTCAACCCGTCCCTATACGTAGATATTCGCAACTGGCACTTTCGCAAATCCGGCTTTGAGCAGCGCTTCACTCTCGAGCGTTGCTCACGCTTGCAGCACCGGGCAACCGGGCTGCCCTTGTTCGCGTTCGGGGCGATCATGTTGTACTTTGCAATCAAAGGCCTTTTTCATTGATCTTTCGAGGATCGCGAAATCTAACGCAAGGAGTACGAATGTTCAGCTTTCCGCGCACCCCGTAGCGTCCCTGACGGCGAAGTTGTTCCGCGACGGAAGTCGCTGGGGCAGGAAACGCCAGCCCAGGTGTCGTACAATTCAAGGTCGGTTTCAGCGACTGTTCCAGCTTGCCGGGCGTGGTAAGGAAGCCGTCGAGCTTCGCTCGACCGGACAGCCGGGGCGGCCGTCCCCACATGGGCATTTAAGATTCGGAGATTTTCGAGGAGCATTCATGGTTAGGACTTCGGCAATCTTAGCTTTTGTTTTCGCAGTCGCGCTCGGGGGATGGGCGCAGTCGGGATCGAGCACGCAAACCACGCCGGCGGCCCAACCCGGCGCGGCGACCAAGCCGGCGGTTCATCACGCCGCTGTGGTGACCACCGCCGTCATCGAAACCTCCGTGGGCAATTTGCATTGCACGCTTTTTCCAGATAAAGCTCCCCTTGGCGTCGCGAATTTCATTGGGCTGGCCAACGGCACGAAAGACTGGAAAAATCCGGTCAGCGGCGCGACCAAGCATGGCGTCCCACTCTACGACGGCACAATTTTCCACCGCGTGATTCCTGGGTTCATGATCCAGGGAGGCGATCCCGCGGGCAATGGAAGCGGCACTCCTGGCTACGAGTTCAGGAACGAAGCTTCTCCCGACCTGCTGTTCGATCGACCGGGCCGACTGGCCTACGCGAACTCTGGTCCCAATACCAACGGCTCGCAGTTTTTTATTACCGAAGTAGCCACGCCACACCTGAACGGCGGCTACACGATTTTTGGTCAGTGCGACGATGCTGCCGTCGAACTGGTGAAGCAAATCGCGCACATGGCCCGCGACCCCAGCAATGACAAGCCGTTCCGCACCGTGAAGATCATCCACATCAAAATTGTGCGTGGCAGTTCGACAACGCCAGCCAAACCAGCAGGCGCGAACGTAAAGAAACCGGCGAGCGCGACGCCCGCGGCGCCAGCGAATTCAAACTAGTTCTTCCGTTCGATGAAACCGTCGGAATCTGGAGTAGATTTTCAGCATGACTAAGAGCGCTCTAGTCTTAACCGTTGTGATGCTCGGCATGGCTCCGGGCGTTTATGCGCAGACACCTCCGGTGACGCCACGCCAGACATCTGCTCAGTCGCCGGCGAACGCTCCGGCAAACCCGCTGAGCTCGGTTCAACAGGACGTTCCCTACGGAACCGCCGGCGATCCGCTGATGCTGGACATCTACGAACCGGATGAACAGTCTTCCGCTCTGCGCCCCGCAGTGGTCCTGATCCACGGCGGAGGCTGGACGAGTTTCGACAAATCGACCATGCGCACCATGGGAATGTTTCTTGCCCGTTGCGGCTTTGTCGCGTTCGCGGTGGACTACCGGCTATTGCACGGAAACGAAAATCTCTGGCCGGCACAGCTCGACGACGTGCAGCGCGCGGTTCGCTGGGTGCGTGCCAACGCGGCGAAATACCAGGTCGATCCCGATCACATTGGCGCGTTCGGGCATTCGGCGGGCGCGCAACTGGCCGCTCTGCTGGGGATGGAAGACACTCGCGACAATTCCGATGCGGCGCTGGCCAAATACTCGAGCAGAGTGCAAGCTGTGGTCGAGGTGAGCGGACCTAGCGATTTCACAACTCATCGCGATGCTGATGACGACGCCTTTCTCGCCACATTCTTCGGCGGTGACTATGCCCATCGTCCTAAAGTCTGGCAGGACGCCTCGCCCGTATTTCATGCCTCGAAAAATGTGTCGCCGTTTCTCATCATGCATGGCACGCAGGATGCAGATGTGCCGATTGCGCAATCCCAGGAACTCGCCGAGAAACTGAAGCAGGCAGGAGCTTCCGTAAAGTTTGTGACCGTGGACGATGTCCATACTTTCCGGACGCCGGAAGCGAGAAAACGCCTGGCTCTCGAGACGCAGGCCTTCTTTACGCAATACCTGCGGCCGGGCGATCTCAAGTAGTTCGTAATCCTGCGCAGCCAGTATTTTCTGCGCACCCTGATAGAATCAGAAGCCGTTCACCTGAGGAGAAAAAATATCCATGAGCCGACCCGCGGGAACTTACGCTATTTTTGAAACTTCGGAAGGAACCATTGTTTGCCGCTTGTTCGAGAAAGACGCGCCGAAAACCGTTGCCAACTTCGTGGAACTCGCCGAAGGCAAGCGCGAGTGGACCCATCCTTCGACGCGCAAGAAGTCGAAAGACCGCCTTTATGACGGCACGATTTTTCATCGCGTGATTCCCGACTTCATGGTGCAGGGCGGAGATCCGCAAGGTACGGGTACGGGCGGCCCCGGCTATCAATTTGAGGACGAGACCAAGGGCTCACCACACAAATTCGACAAAGCGGGCAAGCTCGCCATGGCGAACGCGGGTCCGAACACGAACGGCTCGCAGTTTTTCATCACAACCGTGCCCACCACGTGGCTCACTGGAAAGCACACGATTTTTGGCGAGGTCGTCGAGGGCCAAGACGTTGCGGAAAAGATCACGCGAGTTCCGCAGAATCGCCAGAACAAACCGAACAAGGACGTGGTACTGAAGAAGGTGACGATCGAGAAGGTGTAGTGCTAGACCCCAATCACGCCGCACAGTTCCTTCACCGCGGCTGCGCTCTTGTCGAGGCCGGCTTTCTCTTCGGTTGTCAGTTTGATTTCGATGATCTGCTCGATGCCCTTCGCGCCCAGTTTTACGGGCACGCCGACGTAGAGGCCCGAGATGCCATACTCGCCCTGCAGATATGCGGCGCAGGGCAGAATTTTTTTCTTATCTTTGAGAATAGCTTCCACCATCTCGGTGGCCGCGGCCGACGGCGCGTAGTATGCCGAGCCGGTCTTCAGATACTTCACAATTTCGGCGCCGCCGTCACGCGTGCGCTGCACCAAAGCTTCGAGCCGGGATTTCTCGATCAACTCCGTGATCGGGATGCCAGCGACCGTGGAATAGCGCGGCAGCGGAACCATGGTGTCGCCGTGGCCGCCGAGCACGAACGCGGTCACGTTCTCCACGCTGACTTTCAATTCGTCGGCGATGAAGGCGCGGAAGCGGGCGGAGTCGAGCACTCCAGCCATGCCAATTACGCGTTCGCGGGGGAATCCGCTCAGCTTGTAGGCGGCCTGGGCCATGGCGTCCAGCGGGTTCGAGACGATGATCAGGATGCAGTTCGGAGAATGCTTCACCGCCTCGCCGACGACCGCTTTCATAATGCCGTAATTCGTGTTGAGCAAATCGTCGCGGCTCATGCCTGGCTTGCGCGGGATGCCCGCGGTGATCACGACGATATCGGAGTTCGCGGTGTCTTTGTAGTCGTTGGTGCCGGTGATGTAGGAATCGCGCTTCTCGATGGGCATAGCTTCGAGTAAATCCAGGCCCTTACCTTGCGGCACACCTTCGATGATGTCGATGAGCACTACATCGGCGAGTTCTTTGGAAGCAATCCAGTGAGCGGCCGTTGCACCCACGTTGCCGGAACCTACGATGGTTACTTTCTTGCGCATGAATGAGTCCTTTCGTAAGAAGCAATCAGGAGTTTACCCTGCAGCAGTTTGGCGCCGCAGGGGAAAGCAGATTCCTCCCCTTCGCTTCGCTCGGGATCGGAATGACAAACTTTGGGAGCAGGTCGTCGAGTGCTAGGTGCGGGTGCTGATGGCAAGCGCTCACCTTCTCACACCAGAATCGCCGCATCCATATTCTCGATCATGAAGCCTGCGAACTCGCTGGTTTTTACTTTGGTCGCGCCCGGCATGAGGCGTTCGAAGTCGTAGGTAACTTTTTTCTGCTCGATGGTTCGTTCCATACTTTGTTCGATCAAATCGGCGGCTTCGTTCCAGCCCAGGTGGCGGAACATCATCACGCCCGACAGAATCACCGAACCGGGATTGATCACGTCTTTGTCGGCATATTTCGGCGCCGTTCCGTGTGTGGCTTCGAAAATGGCGTAGCCGTCGCCGATGTTCGCACCCGGAGCGATTCCAAGGCCGCCTACCTGCGCCGCACAGGCGTCGGAAATGTAGTCGCCGTTCAGGTTGGGGCAGGCCAGCACAGAATATTCGTCCGCGCGCGTCACCACCTGCTGGAAGATGGAGTCGGCGATGCGGTCGTTGATCATGATTTTCTTTTTCCACGCGCCCTTGCCATGCGTGGCATAGATGCTGTCGAGCACTTGCTGCACCTCTTTTTCAACGGACTGACGGAAGGAAGGCGGAGCAAATTCCATGCCCGGCTCGACCAGTTCGGCATTCTCGGCGACGGTGAGATTCGCGTTCTTGTCTTTATTGTCGAGGATCCAACTCTCCCGCTCGGTCACAATCTGGCCGCGGAATTCTTCAATCGCCAGCTCGTATCCCCACTTGCGGAACGCGCCCTCGGTAAACTTCTGGATGTTGCCTTTGTGCATCAGCGTCACGGTTTTGCGACCCGACTCCAGCGCGTGCTGGATAGCCATCCGCACCAGGCGCTTGGTTCCGGTCACGGAGATGGGCTTCACACCCACGCCTGAGTCCAGGCGAACCTGCTTCTTGCCGCCTTTGAGCATGTCCTTGTTGAGAAATTCGATCAGCTTGGCGCACTCGGGAGTTCCCTCCTCCCACTCGATACCGGCGTAAACATCTTCGGTATTCTCGCGGAAGATCACCACGTCCATGCGCTCGGGATGCTTCACCGGCGAAGGCACGCCCTTGTAATATTTGACCGGGCGCACGCAACAATAGAGATCCAGAATCTGCCGCAGCGCGACGTTCAGCGAACGAATTCCGCCGCCTACCGGCGTGGTCAGAGGGCCTTTAATGGCGACTCGGAATTCCCGAATCGCGTCGATCGTATCGTCGGGCAGCCAGTTGTCGAACTTTGCTTTTGCCTTTTCTCCCGCGAAAACTTCATACCATGCGACGCGGCGCTTGCCTTTGTAAGCTTTCTCTACCGCCGCGTTGAAGACGCGCAGCGAAGCTTTCCAGATGTCGCGGCCGGTGCCGTCGCCCTCGATAAAAGGAACGATGGGATTGTCCGGAACGTCGTATTTCCCGGCCGCATAGCCGATCTTTTTTCCGTCTGCCGGAATTGCCACACCGTTATAAGTGCCCGCCATCTTTAGCCCTCCGATACGTCGCCACGATCATCTTAAGATGAAACGCACAATTATAGAGAATTCGCGAAGAAGCCGATAGCGGCATTCTTGGCTCGCCCGGCGCCGAGTGTGGCCCAGACCCGATTGCTCGTGGAGGTTACGAACCTCGAAGGGGGCTATAGTCAGTTGTGGAAGCAAATCGGTTAATCGGAGGAAATCATGAGATTCGCGCTTATCGTGATGCTGCTGGCAGCGCCCGCATTTGCACAGCATGAGTCGGGAGCTCTTGCGCCGGCCTGCGGCCCCAAGAGCACCAGTTTCAACGTGAAGCTCGACGAATCCCAGCACCCACTGGCGCAGCCCGAGCCCGGCAAGGCGCTGGTTTACTTCGTCCAGTACATCGGTCAGGTGAACTGCATCGGCGGCTGTGTGACGACGAAGATCGGGCTGGATGGAGCCTGGGTGGGCGCCGACCAGCACAACTCGTATTTCGCCGTGTCCGTTGAGCCGGGGGAGCATCACGTGTGCGCGAACCCGCAGTCGCATGTGGGCTGGGTAAGCCGACAAGTGGCTTTGGCGCATTTCACGGCGGAAGCGGGGAAGACCTACTATTTCCGCACGCGAAGTTTTTTGGGCGGCAGCCAATTACTCTTCGATCTCGATCCGGTTGATAGTGACCAGGCCAAGTACTTTATTTCCTCCTATCCTCTGAGTGTGTCGCACGCCAAACCGTGAAGCGTTGAGGACTCCGCGGTGCGCGCCCGATTCCTTTTGGTGTTCACCATCTGCGAGTGCCAAACGTTTTGCGGACTCCCACGGTCGCGTACCGGCCCCACGGACCGTTGTTGCCCAGATCAGCGACGCCGAGATTTGTGTCGCGCGCCCCCAGGCGGTCGAATAGAAAATGCTGGGTCACGCGGACCTCGAATCCTTTCCCAGCATAGATCGCGGCTCCCCACGAATGCTCAATGCCGATGGCGTCGAACGACCAGGTGTAGAGCGTCTGCGGAAGATTTCTTCCGAACAGGAATGCCGGCGACCCGAAGAGCATGAAGCGGCGAAGTTGGCCGCGACCAAAGGGCCGCACCTCCAAGGTTCCGGAGAGCATGTAGCGCGCGAACATGCTGCAGGGTGCGTTCACGCCGCCATATTGCCCAGCGGTCGCGGCGCACAGGTTAGGATCAATCTCGTTGTGCGGAGGGGCGAGCTCGAATTGCGCCCAGCCGTAAAGCATGTCGCGCGGAAAGAACATGCGATCCTGGCTGGCACTGTTGGGTGAGCCGCCTTCTGAGTTGCTTGCCGGCGGTGACGCCTGCGCCCTGCACAGGACTGCCATGAGTACGGGAACCGCCAGAATCCACGCCAGCTTCTTCATCAATTCCTCCAGAGTCGCTAGTTTCAGGTTGTCGTTTTCAGAGTGTTGCCCTCAAAATTTCCGCCGCTGAGAAACGAGTCGACCGTAAACGATTACGGCACGCGGAGCTTCCCGCGGTGTCGACCGACCGCGATCCGGTTCCAAGAGCGGAACATTGTAACCCGCCGAACCATAGGTAGGTCGTTGCCCTCTGGTTACTTGCCAGCCGCTCCATTTCGCTATGGAATTAGCTTGAGGGAGAAACCTCGGGGGACAAACCATGGGCCGGCTGTTTGGCTTTATCAGTGTGGTCATCGTGCTGGGCGTTGGAATGTACATCTATTCCAAGCAGGCGCAGAGCTCCTCTGCGCAGGCCGGGGCGAATAATCCGAGGGCGGCCATCAACATTACGGGCGTAAGGAGCGATCTGATCAGCATCGCCACCACCGAACGCCGGTACTACGCCACCGAAGGAAAATACGCTTCCCTCGACGAGCTGATATCGAGCAACTACATTACGATTGCCCGGCAGCGGCCGCCTTATACTTACGAGGTTGAGACCACTTCCAGCGGCTTCCGCGTAGTCGCTACCCGTTCCGGAGACGACGATTCGGGCACGCCCGCGCAGCTCTCCGTCGATGAGAACATGGATTTCCAAACGTCTCAGTAGAACCCGTGGGACGATGGATTATCGGCACGGTGGGTTATCTTTCCAGATTCCGCGCTCAGAATCGAAATCGCAATCAAAGTCGAGGACGGCGGACAAAGCCTGCCCTGAGCGGAGTCGAAGGGAGTGGCCGCCCTACACCGGCCTCAAACTTCTTCCAGAATTCATATTGAACAGCGGATTTATCCAGTTCGTGGAATGGAAATCTGCTGTAAACACTGTCGGCTCAAGCATTCAGCGTTTGGCTGGTCGATTGCTCCAGTAATGCTACAGAGGCCCCGGAAAACCAATGCCCCAGGAAATATCCGTCTCGTACCAAGCCATCAAGAGCAAGGTGTACCGCCTGATCGACGCACTTGTTGTGGGTGAAAAAACTGAGGCGGAGGTGCAGGACTCGATCCGGCGGTGGTGGGACCTGATTCACCCAGCTGATCGACCGATCGCCCAGAAATATCTGATGGCGGTGCTGGCGCGCTCCGGTTCGGCACTGGATGCAATCTCCGAGGGTCTGGTTTCAGTAGCCGGCTCCGAACATGCTTATGTCCACCTACCCGCCAGGCAACTGAAGGTGATGGAAAGAATGATCAAAGACGCTGCCGTGCGTACCGCCGTGTAGCCGTAACGATCTCGCGCCTCTCTCGCCTGGCGCGACTTCGCCTCAAGCGACAAAAATTTTACAATTGCAGGGTTGCCGGTTGACGGGCGTAGCACGTATCTTTGTAGGCGTGCGGCGAATGCAGCGCGTACCGCGCCGACGGATTTCTGTCGATATCCAACCTTTCGAAATTTCTTCAGGAGCACAAATGAATTCTCCCCGCAGATTGCACCGACGAATTCTCGGCTATCTTACCTTCGCACTTCCTTTCGGAGCATTGCTGATCATGGCCACTTCCCTGCTTGCCGCGTCCGGGATCTACAGATTCACTCTCAATTCCATCGATGGCAAGCCTGCGCCGTTGGCCGACTACAAAGGCAAAGTAGTGCTGGTGGTGAACGTGGCCAGCCAGTGCGGCTACACTCCGCAATACAGCGCGCTCGAGGCCACTTACGAAAAATACAAAGACAAAGGCTTCGTGATTCTGGGTTTCCCGGCCAACAATTTCGGTGCGCAGGAGCCGGGAACCAACGAAGAGATCAAGACGTTCTGCACCCGCAAATACAGCGTGACCTTCCCGATGTACGCCAAGATTTCAGTGAAGGGAGCGGACCAGGCGCCGCTCTATGCGTACCTGACCAAGGAGACTGGGCCAGGGCTCACGGGCGACATCCAGTGGAATTTCACCAAGTTCCTGATCGATCGCAACGGAAAAGTCGTGCAACGGTTCGAGCCCGCTGTGACGCCGGATTCGAAGGAAGTGGTGGAGGCGATTGAGAAGCAGTTGAAGTAGTGGAGGATGGAACACGGCGTAGACCTTGCCGGTTCATGCCACCTGCATTACTGTGCGCCCAGTTTCTTCAATGCGGCCAGCCCGCTTTCGCTGGTCGGGTTCAGCTCCACCGATTTCTGATAGTTCTTCACGGCGAGTTCCTTGTCGCCTTTCTTCATGTAAGCCTCGCCCAAGCTGTCGTAGGCGTTCCATGAGGCAGGGTGAAGCTCAACATTTTTCCCGAACATCAGGATCGCATCGCCGATCTTGTTCCTTCCCATGAGGATGTATCCCGCCTGATTCACCGTTCTTTCTGAGATCGCACCGCTGGCCAACTCGCGCGAAAATCCATCCAGAGCCGCGGCAGCACCTTTCGCGAAAGCCGCCCGCGTGAAGGAGAGCCCCGGTGCGTCGTAGTTGTCGTACTTGAGCCAGTCAAAGGCCGGCTGCTCGCCGCCCAGCGTCTCCGCCAAAATCTGCCGCGCAATGGAAAGACCATTTTCGCTGTTGGTCATGTAAACCACTCCGGATCTTGTTCCAGGCCGCACCACAAAGAATGCTTTGAACACGCCATTGTCACCCCAGTGCCACAGCGACTCGCCCTCGGCCGTTTTCTCAATGCCGAATCCCAGCCCCCAAAAGATCGACTTGGACAATTTGCCCGAGGGCGTGCCCTCGACGCAGTTTTCGCATGCCGGGTCCACCGCAATCTGCGGAGCTTCCATGTCGCGCAGCGTGGCGGGCTGCAGACCTTTTTTCTGGAGAACGGCGTCGAGAAAAATCGCGTAGTCTTCCGCGGTGGTCTCCAGACTCGCCGCGGCATTGGCGTGGTCCGCCTTGAACAAATCCACGGGATCTCCGCCCACGTCGTGTCCGATGGCAACCTGGTTCTCGAACGCCGGATCCCATATGTAACTGCTGTGCTTCATCCCAAGAGGCGTGAAGACGGATTCCTGCAGGTAGTCGTTGAGGCGCTTGCCGGTGATCTTTTCCACCGCTTGCTGCAGGAATACCATTCCCGCGCCCGAATAGCTGAACCTTTCCCCGGGAGTGAAGTGGATGACGAGCGGCTTACCATCGCCGGGCCAATTGGGAAATCCGGTGCGATGGCTCAGCACAATCCGTGCCGTGATTTGCTTGAACCTCGGGTCGCTTTCGGTAGCTTCTTTTGGCAGATACGGTGCCAGGGGCTCGTCCAGTTTTAGCTTGCCTGCGTCCACCAGCTTAAGGACGCCATAGGCAAAGACTGGCTTGCTGAGCGAACCCACGTTGAACATGGTGTCGTTCGCCACCGGTTCTTTTGTTTGTGCATTGCGAACGCCGAAGTTCCCGACCCATACCGTTTTCCCGCCCCGGATGATCGCGATCGAAAGCCCCGGTACGCCCGCCTTCTCCATCAGTGCCGGGATGTCTTTTGCGAGGCCAGCTTCCGTGGCGGCATTTATGGGAACGGGCGCGGTCGAGTGTTGGCCAACGCAAACTGCTCCACACAGCAGGAATAACGTCGCAAGATGCCGCAAGCGCACCATGAGGCTCCGATCGACGAAAAAGATTTAAGTATTTAGACTCGGGCTGGCGACGTTGGTGAGCTTTGGGACGCGATAGCCGGCGATTGACTTGCTTTCCGGCACTGCGATACGCTCTCTCGATTCTCCTGAGTGATGCCCGCTACAACCGCACCTGCCGGCACATCGCGATCGACCGCAAAGGTACTGCTTTTCCTGGTCTTCTTCGCGTTGACGATCCTAGCAACGTATGAGAAGAACGCGCGGATCCTCGATCCCACGTCGCCCATCGCTCGGCACTATGCTCCCGCGAAGTGGTACTTGCCGGTTCACGCCGTCTTCGGAATACTGGCGATGGGCCTGGCAGCTTTTCAGTTCTCGAATCGCCTCCGCGCGCGCCACCTGCGGGTGCATCGCATACTTGGATATGCGTACGTGACCAGCGTCTTCATTTCCGCCCCGTTCGCGGTGATTGTAGCTTTAGAAATTCCGAAGCCGTTTTCAGTGGTCGCAGCAAACTGCACGCAGGCTCTGGGCTGGGTGGTAAGCACGTCCATCGCACTCTACTGTGTTCGCATTGGCAACATCGCCTTGCACCGCCGATGGATGATACGCAGCTACCCCTTTGCCATGGTTTTCACGGTTGGCCGAACGGTATCCCTATTCGTGCCAGCCGTTCGGCTGAGCCCCTCAGCGGGGGAAGCGGTGTTCTGGCTCGCCATCGTGCTTGCGGCTTTCTTGCCCAGCATTTTTCTGGATTGGCCTGCGATGCGCCCGCGTAATGCAGCGAGAGCAAGTACCGCTGCTCGGGAACCGACGATTCTGGTGCCGTAACATTGAAACCAAGCGATTGCACTCACCGACGATATTCTGGGGACGAAGCGATCCCTCAAATATCGTAGTACAGCGCGAACTCATACGGATGGGGCCTTTGCCGTATCGCGTCCACTTCTTTCGAGCGCTTGTATTCCACGTAGGTGCGCAGGAGTTCTTCGGTGAAAACGTCTCCTTTGAGCAGGAAGGCGTAGTCGCGCTGCAGGGCGTCGAGCGCGTCTTCGAGCGAACCCGGCATGGAGGGCAGGCTCGCCAGTTCGTCGGGGCCGAGGTCATAGGTATCTTTGTCCATGGGCTGGCCGGGGTCCATTTTCTGTTCGATGCCGTCGAGGCCGGCCATCAACATGGCGGCGAACGCCATATAGGGATTGCAGCTGGGGTCGGGCGGACGGAACTCCACGCGCTTGGCCTCGGGCGAAACGGAATACATGGGAATGCGCACCGCGGCCGAGCGGTTGCGCCGCGAGTAGGCGAGATTCACCGGCGCTTCAAAGCCGGGAACGAGGCGCTTGTAAGAATTCGTGGTAGGGGCGATGATCGCCGAGAGCGCCGGGCCGTGCTTGATCAGTCCGCCGATATACCACAGGGCCAGCTGTGAGACGCCTGCATAGCCGTCGCCGGCGAACAGAGGCTTGCCGTCTTTCCAGAGCGATTGGTGGGTATGCATGCCGCTGCCGTTGTCGCCGAAAATCGGCTTAGGCATGAAGGTGACGGTTTTTCCGCTCTGGTTGGCAACGTTCTTCACGATGTATTTGAAGAGCAGCATCTTGTCGGCCGACCGCACCAGCGAATCGAATTTCAGATCAATTTCCGTTTGCCCGGCCGTCGCCACTTCGTGGTGATGGCATTCCACTTCCAGGCCGCAGCTCTGCATGGTCAGCACCATTTCCGAGCGCAGGTTCTGATAGTGGTCGGTGGGCGGTACGGGGAAATATCCCTCGCGGTAGCGCGGGCGGTATCCCAGATTGTTCTCTTCGCGGCCAGAATTCCAGCGTCCCTCTTCAGCGTCAACGTAATAAAAGCCGTACTGCTCGCGCTGATCGAAGCGCACGTTGTTGAAGATGAAAAACTCGGCCTCCGCCCCGAAGTAGGCGGTGTCGGCGATTCCGGTGGCGCCCAAATAGAGCTCGGCTTTGCGCGCAATGTACCGGGGATCGCGGTCGTAACGCTGCTTAGTCACGGGATCAACCACATCGCAGATCAACACCAGCGTCGGCGTGTCGGTGAAAGGATCGACCAGGTGAAAAGCCGGATCGGGGATCAGCAGCATGTCACTTTCGTGAATCGCCGCCCAGCCGCGAATGGAAGATCCGTCGATGCCGAAGCCTTCCGCAAACGACGCCTCGGTGAGCTGCTCAATGGGATAAGAAATGTGATGCCACAATCCCAGCAGATCAGTAAACCGCAGATCCAGAATCTTCGCGTCGTGCTTCCGGGCGAATTCGAGCACGAACTTCGCATCAGCCATAAGGGTCCTCGTCGACACACGCCGCTCCGAGTCACGCAGCCAGCCCGGAAAGGCGCTCATCAGCCTGCCTGACTGCTACAATCGGTCGCAACGCGCAAACGGAGGAGTGTAAGCCCCGGCCTGGGCAGTGGCAATTCGATTGTTTTTATGGAGCCTATAGGCTGCGATTATCGAATGTCTTTCGACTGGCAACCGGCAACTGGCCACTGACAACCGCTCTATGGATTTTGACCAGCTCGAAACCTTCCTCGAAGTGGCGCGGCACGCTTCTTTTTCGCGCGCGGCGGAGAAGCGTTTCCGCACCCAGCCCGCCATCTCGTCGCAGATTCGGTCGTTGGAAGAAGAGGTGGGAGCCAAGCTGTTCGACCGCTCCGGCGGCAAAGTCTCGCTTACCGCAGGTGGCAAAGCTTTCCAGAAGTATGTCGAGGGAACTCTCGACGCCCGCAAGGCCATGCTGGTCGCGATCGCCGAAATGGAGCGCGTGCCTCGCGGCGAAATCATCGTAGGTGCCAACGAAGGCACGTGCCTGCACATCCTTCCCGAAGTGTTTGCCGACTTCAAGAAGCAATATCCCGACGTGTCGGTGAACATCAAGCGTGCGGATTACTCGGGCATTCTCGAGTCTGTAATCGACAACTCCGTCGACTTCGGCGTCGTTTCCCTGCCAGTGACAGACAACCGCCTGACCGTGGTGCTCATCCATCGGGATGAGCTTGTGATCATTGTGCCACCGTCGCACCCGCTCGGTAAGATGAAGTCCGCGCCCATCGCCGAGGCCGCGAAGTTTCCCCTGGTCGTGCCGAAGGTCGGCCACACGCGCGATTCGCTGGAGGAGCTTTTCCACGAGCGCCGGCTCAAGCCGAACTACACGATGGAACTCGATTCCAGCGAACTGCTGAAGCGTTTTGTTGCGGCGGGCGTGGGCGTGGGCTTCATCGCGCGCTCGAATGTCGTGGAGGATGTCCGCGCCCGCTCGCTGGCCGCCATCACGATTGCCGACGCCCAGGTGCGCCGCGATCTGGCACTGGTCTTCCGCAAGGACAAGGCTCTCAGTCGCGCCGCTCTCGCCTTCATCGATATCGCCGTGAAGCACAAATCCACCGACGAACTGGTCACGGGTCTGAAGTAGATGATGAAGCGTTTACAAATCCAGAGTCTGTGGCGGTCACTGCCAGCGCTACTTCTTGGGGTTTCTCTTCTGCTCTCTCTATCGATGACGCTGTGCGCTCCCCACGATCTCCAGGCCGCTCCAGCGTCGCGAGCCGGCCTGCCCCAGGCTTCCGGGGATGAACGCAAGCTCATCTCGATCACGGCGACCGGCAGCAAGCGATTCGCCTCGGCGGACATCGCGGCCGCCAGTGGCTTGCGGATCGGGTTCGTTGCCGTCGACGACGACTTCAAGAACGCCGCCCGCCGTCTGGCCGAAACCGGAGCTTTTACCGACGTCGCCTACACGTTTTCCTATTCCTCGGAGGGCACAAAGCTCGAGTTGCAGGTAACCGACGCAGCCAAGTTCTTGCCCGCCCACTTCGAGGACTTTGTGTGGTTCTCCGACGAGGAGATCAAAAAACGCCTCCACGAACGCCTGCCTCTTTTTCATGGCGATCTGCCCGTAAGCGGCAGCCTGCCCGACCTGGTTTCCGACGTTTTGCAGGCCATGCTGGTGGAAAACAACATTCCGGGGCTGGTCCAGTACCTGCGGCCCAGCGACCGGGGCGGGCCGACTTCTGTATTCATCTACAGCGTTTCGGGCGTGCTGATTCGCGTCCACAACATAGAGTTTTCCGGAGCCGGAGCCGACGAACTGCCTCTGCTCGAGGCTGCTGCGAAACAGCTTCCCGATCATGAGTACACGCGCACCGGCCTGGCCAGCTTTGCGCAGCGCCAACTTCTGCCGGTCTACCATTCCCACGGATACCTGAAAGCCGCATTCGGCACACCCGCCCCTAAGGTGGTCAAGCTCGCGACTGGCGACCCCAGCCTGGAGAATCAACCCGATGTTCCGAACGAAGAGTTCGTCGATGTTACTTTACCGGTCACTCCCGGGCCGCAGTACAAGATCAGCGCTCTGGAGTGGTCGGGCAACCACGAGTTCCCCACCGAGAAGCTGCAAGCGTTGGTGCATGCCCGGCCCGGCGAGGTGGCAAATACCGTGCAGCTCGGCGATGACCTCGCGGAGATCAAGAAACTCTACGGATCGCGCGGATATATCACCGCCACGTTCAAAACCGAAGCCACTTTTGACAATGCGGCCAACACTGTGGTGCTCCACATGGAAGTGAACGAGCAATCCGTCTACCACATGGGCGAGTTGCAATTCCGGGGGCTCGACAACAGCCTCATAGCCAAACTGCGGGCGATCTGGAAGCTGCGGCCGGGAGACGTCTACGACCTCGGCTATATCGACGAATTCTGGCCGGAGGCAAACAAAGTTCTTCCCGCAAACTTTGACTGGGAACACGCGGTGCACCTCACCGCCAATGTCCGCGACAAGAGCGTGGACGTGGATATTCAGTACACAGTAAGCGCACCTAAGTAATTTACGCGCCGACTTGTAACTTTGCCGCTGGCTGGCGCATCCTTGATGATGAGGTCGTCCCCTGTAAGGCCAAGCTGGTAAGCAACGAACCGCTCATCATCCATAAAGGAGAAGAAACTGATGAATTCTCGCACGCAGAAACTGGGATATGCCCTATTGCTCCTGATCCTCGGCGCGGCGTTGGCGGTTTCCCCCGCGTTCGCAGCCAAGGGCAAAATCTTCACCGGGACAGTCAGCGATACGATGTGCGGCGCCAAACACGCCATGCCGGGCGATGCTGCTTCCTGCACCCGCGATTGCGTGGGCAAAGGCTCTAAGTACGCGCTGGTGGTCGGCGACAAGGTCTACACCCTCGACACCACCGACAAGGCTGCCCTGGCCGTCCTCGACAAGCAGGCTGGAGCCCAGGTGAAAGTTACCGGGACCGAAAAGGACAATACCATTACGGTGAGCTCGGTGGTGGCTGCTCCCTGAGAGGCTTTCCAGCGATCGCATCATCTGACTTATCTTGTCGGCGCTTCTTTACAACGCACTGCGGGAGCAGATTTCCCTCTGTTCCCGCAAATTTTTTTCGCGACGCCGCGAAATTCATGCGATGTTTACAAACCATTATGTTAGATTGTGCATTCCCAATCTCAAATTTTCACTGACGGAGGACAAAGGCGTTGGGCAAAGACATGGTTCCCAAGCGCATTTTCTTTACCAAGGGAGTCGGAAAACACCGCGAACGCCTTACTTCCTTCGAGCTGGCCCTGCGCGATGCCGGCATTGCCGCCCAAAACCTGGTACGCGTCTCTTCCATCTTCCCCCCCAACTGCAAACTCACGGCCCGCAAAGAGGGCGTGAAGTACCTGAGCCCCGGAGAAGTGGTTTTTGCCGTGGTCGCGGAGAACTCGACCCGCGAAGCCCATCGCCTGCTGGCGTCGTCGATCGGAGTCGCCATTCCTGCCGACCGCACCACCTACGGGTATCTCAGCGAGCATCATTCCTTCGGCGAGACCGAGGACGCCGCCGGGGAATATGCCGAAGAGCTCGCCGCCGAAATGCTGGCCACCACGCTCAACGTGGAGTTCGACCCCGACCGATCCTGGGACGAGAAAAAACAGATCTACCGCCTCTCCAACAAGATCGTCCGCACCGCCAACGTGACGCAGTCCGCAGTCGGCGACAAACGCGGCCTGTGGACCACCGTGATCGCGTCCGCGGTGCTGATCTTCGATTAGGGAAGCTCTAAACACGGCTTGCTACGGAAGCGGAAGCGGGCATGACCTCTTCTCCGGCATCTTCAGCGCTCCTCCACTACACCGAGCGTGGATCGGGGCCGCCACTCCTGCTCGTGCATGGCTTGATGGTCACCGGTGAGATGTTTGAGCCGGTAATCGAGCATTTCGCAGCCCGGCACCGCGTGATTGTTCCCGACCTGCGCGGCCACGGACGAAGCCGCGCGCTTCCGCCGCCGTACACGGTTGCGCAGCTGGCATCTGACTTATCGCTCCTGCTCGACCATCTCGGCATCGACTCGACCGCGGTGCTCGGCTACTCGCAGGGTGGGGCAATTGCTCAACAACTAGCCCTCGACGACTCCAAACGATGCGACCGCCTCGTGCTCACCTGCACCTATGCCCACAACACGGCGACATTTCGCGAGAAACTGGAAGGCCATCTCTTTCCGCTGTTCGTCCAGTTTTTCGGACTAAAACGCATGGCGAAGATCGCCGTCTCGGTCGGCGCGAAGCACCTCAGCAAGGAACGTGCCGACTGGCTCGTCGGCATCATGGCCGATCAGGATCAAAAGTTGATGGTGGCTGCGTGGCGGGAGGCGATGGCTTTCGACAGCCGGCGCCGCCTGAGCGAGATCGCGTGTCCGACGCTCATCGTCGCGGGCTCGAACGATCAGGCGGTGCCAATCCACCACGCAAAGATGCTTCACGACGGCATCGCAGGTTCTCGACTCGTCATTATCGATGGCGCCGACCACTCGCTCATCTGGACGCACTCCGACGAACTGGCGCGGGTAACGAACGAATTCCTCGGGATCTAACCGCACGCCCCAAAACCTTTGGCGGATTTCCAGCCTCCCGTTATGATGTGCAAAGAAGCTCGGGAGGTTCCCATGATCACCGGTGCCGCGCATTCTACACACAGTTTTTTCCCCTCAGCCGCATGTGTGCGAGCGTTGCCGGCACTGTGCTTACTCTGGCTGGCATTCGGCAATATCAGCGCCGCGCAGACTTGGACCCTTTCCTGGAGCGATGAGTTCAACGGTGCGCCCAACAGCCCGATCAACCCCGCGAACTGGACGTATGACAGTGGAAGTCTGATGGTGAACGACGAAGTCGAGTACTACTGTGTGCCTGGAAGCAGCACTCCGCCGTGCGTTGCGGACACTCCGAACGCGTATATCGATGGCAGCGGGCACCTGGTGATCCAGGCCATCAAAATCAGTTCCAGTGTCGCTCCCTACAGCAATAGCTGGACCTCAGCGCGCCTGAATACGAGCGGCAATCTGCAGAACTTTCAATATGGGCGCCTCGAATCGAGCATGACGCTCCCTGTCGGCGCGGGAATTTGGCCTGCGTATTGGGCTCTGGGGAACAACATCAACACCGTGGGCTGGCCTATGTCCGGCGAGATCGATTTCATGGAAAACGTTCCCCCGCTGGGGCCGAGCACCATTCAGTCCACCATTCACGGCGGGAATTCTTCCAGCAGTTGCTACTGTGGCGGAAACGGACTGGGGAAGCCTTACCCGCTCCCTGGCGGGTCGACCGTCACCAGCTTCCACACTTATGGGGGAATCTGGTCGCCGAACATGATCCAGTTCTACGTGGACAACCCGGCCAATATTTTCTTCGTGGTCACCGCCAGCGATCTTCCGTCCGGCCAGCCCTGGGATTTTAATCATCCATTTTTCCTGCTGCTGAATCTCGCCGTTGGCGGAACTGGCAGCTGGCCGGGACCTCCGGACAGCAGCACACCTAATCCTGCCGTGATGACTGTCGACTATGTGCGCTGGTACAAGCCGTCGACGCGCATGGGGCCGACTATGACTGCTTCTCCTATCAGTCTGACGGCTGGTGCGGGCAGCGGCACGGTCAGCTTGAGTTCGACGAGCGGCACCGGCCGGGTCTTTCTCTCCTGTACCACCACGGCGCCTAACGCCAGCTGCTCGATCAAGTCCGCCGACGCGCTTAACCCCAACACACTGGACTTCAGCAACACCGGCAGCGGCAGTGCCACCGTGAGTGTGACCACCGCGGGAGGGGCTGCAGGGACGCAAAAAGCGCAAAAACGAGGGATCCCAGGTTCAGGGGTCTCAAAGTCCTGGAATTCACCGTCCCAGCCCTCTCACTGGCTTCTGATGGCCAACTTACTGATGCTTTCGGGCTTTGTATGGGCTAGTTTTGTCTCCTTACCGGGCTGGAACCGCGGTCTGCGGCGCGGCCTGGGAGGGAGCGCGTTGATGCTGGCTTTGGTGATGCATCCGGGCTGCGGAAGCGGAAATAATACCTCAAGTGGTGGTGGAGGTGGAACCGGCTATACCGTTACAGTTAATGCCTTTACGGTTAGTTCCAACGGGAATCCAGACTCGACTCTAACCATCCCGGTTTCAGTGAATTGATTGAAGGGGGTGGTACTTTGGTAACCTCCCATCCCTGTCCTATGTAACCTTTCGTTAACCCCGGTCGGTTATCATAGAGGTGGACTTATACGCGTTCATTCCAGATCGGGGAACCCAGCAGTGGACTTTGCAACTCGCAGGCAGAAGCAACAGGAACTTATGGCAGGCATGGTGGAACGGAAGATTCGCCGCCGAGCCCGCCAGCTTTACGACACCCGCGGCCAGGTGGAAGGCTTTTCGTTACAGGATTGGTTTCAGGCCGAATCCGAGGTGATCGAGAGCAGCATCCTTGCGCCCGTTTATCGCAAGGTCCGCATAGAAAATCCGCAGTCCGCCCAACGAGAGCCCGAGCCGGGCAACGAGACTTCCGCCTAAGTTTCGCTGCCGCCTCAGCGAAATCTGCTAGCTATTTCCGCTTCTCGGCCTTCTTAACGTTCTTTCCGTTCTTACTCTTAGACGCCCTGTGGTTCTTTTTGTCGGCATCCAACCGTTCCAGCACGGCGGCGACAATCAGCGGCAACCCTACGGTCGCATCCACGAAGACTTCGCCAAACTTTCCGCCTTCCGCCGGTGGAACGAACTTGCCCCAGGACACGGCCTCGCTATACGGACTTCCCGACAATCCGCCCCAATAAACCGGCTCCGGACAGATTCGCAATCCGTAGTGATAGCGCTTCAACGGCAGATTCTCTCCCAGACGCCGGTGCCTGAGTTCGATGAATGGCCCGAATTGCTGCGACCAGTTTCGCGGCACTCCGCCGCCAATCGTAAAAATTCCCAGCCGTTTCTGGCGCAGCAGGGTTGCCGCAAAATGCTCCACATCCTCAAAGGGATCGAAGCGAATCTTATGTCTGCCGGTCGATTCGCGCAGGCGGTTGTTGAGCGCCGTGTCGAGGCCCAGCTCCGAATCGCTGAACGCCGGCACAAACACCGGCACTCCCTTGTCATACGCCGACTTCAGGATTCCCCGCCCCTGCGCATGTTTCGCTAAATGCTCGCCGATGGCATGATTCAACTTGTAAGAACACATCACCTCGTTGTGATCCCACGCCTCCAGCACTGCAGACATCACTTCTTCCACGTCGTCGAGATTCTGCTCCGGCTCCAACGTGTCGTAAACGCGGTTGTAGCCCTGCTCATACAATTCCTCGTCGGAAACCTCGGGATTGTGCCGGAAATGCGACTTGCCCGTGGCCTCCACCAGGCCGTGCGCCATCAGCGCTCCGGTTGAGACCACGGCGTTCACAATGCCACGGTCGATCAACTCGGTGACAATCAGTCCCTGCTTGGCGACAGTCATCGCGCCTGCCAGCGTCATCACCACAAAGCAGTCGGCGTCGCGCGCCATTGCTTCCAGCACGTCGGCTGCCTCGCCCAACTGACGCCCGGTGAACGCGGTCTTGGCCATCGCCCGGACCAGCCCGTCAATCGATTTCACCTTCCCGAGATCCAGCGGCTCCAGCGGAATCAGCCGGTCTTCAATCGGATTGTGCAGGTGCCGGTCTTTCCCCTCGCCGCCGGTGCCACCACCGCTATGAGACTTTCCTTCAGGATGCTCGCTATGATTGCCTTGTTTCAAAATCGCGCCTCCAAGCTCAACTCGCAAATCTCCCGACAAATTACTTTACAGGAGAAATGGGAAACGACGCCACGAGGCGGGCGTCGCGTAACGGCTCGCGCCAACCGTTTTGTCATCCTGAGGCCCACGCTTTTTGCGGGCCGAAGGACCTATGCAACTTGCCGTCGAGACGCTGCCGGCAAATTGCATAGGTCCTTCGCTTCGCTCAGGAGGACAAGCTTTATCTGGGAAATTGCACAACTACTGGCGCGGCTCACTCCACTTTCAGCCGCAGTTCCTGCCTGCCTTCGTGCAACTTCAAGCTCTTGCCGTTCCAAAGCAACTCACCCGAGAGGCCGACGGGCAAGTTGATCACCGCTCGCACCGTCGACTGCTCCACCGTGTATTCCGCTTCGATCGTCCCTTTCGGACTCGGCATCGCTGCCGAAACATGTTTCAGAGGTCCGAGATGGGGAGCCACCGTGACCGTCGCGAAGCCCGGCGTTCCCGGGCGAATGCCCGCTACGATAGTCAGGAAATCGTAGTTGGGATGCGCGCTCCAGGCGTGAGAGTCGGAGCGCGTTGGTTCCGGCGTTTCGGCCCAGGTGGTTAGCCCTAGCGAAACCATCTGCCGCCACGGGCCCAGCAACCGCAGGTAATCGTTGCCCATCCCGGCGTGGTCTAGTGCTCGCGCGAGATAGAAGCGGAAATAATACGTTGCGTTGGTCATGGGCGGCACGGGCGCGGGGGCCGTGTAGCCGGCGTCACTCGACGAAAGAATTTTCGTCAGCACCGCCTTCTGCTGTCCGCGGGGAATCACGTCGAGCCAGACGCCGAGAATGTTCGCGTGCTGGCTGAAATGTTTTTGCGCTGGCGTATCCGCCAGCAAACCGTACTGCTGGTTCCAGCACAGCTTATACACAGCCTGGGAAGCGCGATCCGCTGCGCCGCGGTAGAACTCCGCCCTGGCCTTGTCTCCCAAAGCCGATTCCATCTCCGCCGCGTAGCGTAACGCCTCGACGAACTGCAACGTCATTACAGAAGATCCGCCATCGCTATCCTGCGGAGGCATGCCAAACCCAAAATCTTTTCCCCAGTCCACGAACGGCCACCACGGAATCTTCATCAACAGGCCGTCGGCCCGCTGGCGAGCGAGGAACCAACCAAGAACGGTGCGCGTGCCCGGAAGCTGCGCGCGGACAAAGTCTGGATCGGAACGGTACATCCAGAAATCGTGCACCATTCCGACCCAGAGCAACGAGAACGTCGGAATAATTTGCCTCACCGACGAGGGATACCGGCTCTGCGTGATGCCTTCGGGAATGCGGGAATTATTGAAGGCCTGGATGGCCTGACGCGGCAGCCGGTCATCGCCGCCCACGGTGTAAGAAATCAGCGCCTGAATTCGCGTGTCGCCCACATACTGCAGGCGCTCGTAGTAGGGCGTGTCCATGTAGGTGTCGTGCGCGTCCAGCCGGGCCGTGCGCCAGCCGATTTCCCAGATGGGCTTCAGCGAATCGTCATCGGAGTCGAAGTGCCCGCGCTGCTCAAACAGATACGCCGTGAACCATGTCCGGAGTTTCTCCACTTCCAGGGGCTGATCGGCAGTCTCGATGTCGAGTTGCAGATAGCGCCAGGTTTTCCAGCCCAGCGGCATGAATGTGCGGTTCGCCGCGCCGTCCGGGACAAACTCGTCGAAAACTCCCAGGATGTGCTTGCCCACAATTTCATTGCGGTTGCCCTTCTGGTTCTTGCCGTCGATGAGAGCTTCGGCGTAAGTCAGGCGGATGGTGGCTCCGCGGCCGCCACTCACCGTGAGCTCGGGATAGGCGGTGGTGAGATGCGAGTTGTCGATCAGAACCGAGGCCTTGGTATGAGGCGGCACGGTAAATGCCTTCTCGGGAAAGTCGGCAGGCATGTCGATGCCTGTGGACCTGACAACCTGGCCGGCGGAAGTCAACTCTAGCTGCATGGGAGGCAACGGATCGGGCACGAGCTGCCAGTTATTCTCCTGCATCATGGCGCCAAGCGGAGTGGCGTGCCCAATCACGTCCGCTTTTTTCCAGCATCCACCGGGGCTGGAGCTCGAAAGACCGGCATTGGCGGCACTCGAGTCAGGGGCGTTCCAATCCCAGTCGAGCACGGTGCCGTCGATGTGCTCGACCGGCTCGGCTACGTAATAATCGTCATCAATTGTCTCGGGGGTGGACGGTACTCGAATACCTTTCTCTTCTTCCACTTCCCAGCTCGCGCCGGTGTCCGCGATCCGCTCGGCTTCGCTGTCCCCGTGAAGAACAAAACCAGTACGATCACTGATTTGCGCCAGCGGCGTGAGCACGCCAAAATTCCAGACCACGGCGGCGAGCAGATTCTTTCCCGCGTGCAGGAGCGGAGCGATGTCGTAGCTTTCATATTTCCAGTGACCCAGATCGCCCCGCGCCGGCCCGGAGCCGACGCGCTGCTGGTTCACATAAAGTATGAATTGATTGTCCGCGCTCACGTGCACCAGAAAGTGCTGCGGCGGCTGCGTCAAGTCAATCGTCTTCCGGAAGTGCAGCACAGACACGTCGCGCTGCGGACCATCCGGAGAGGTGATCCATTCCGCGCTCCACATTTCTTTTGGAGCTTCAGAAGGAAGTTGCGCGGCCGCAAATTGCGCGGTAGTCAGCCCGAGCAACACAACCACCGCTAGGCCTACCAAGTCTCTACTTCGCATCAGGTCTCCTCTGCCTCGCCCATAACGCGCGATTTTGCTGATGGCTGACAGCTGATAGCTGACAGCTGCTTCCTGCTATATTTAATCTTCGAGGCTCACACTCTTGCCGCCAGAAAAATTCCGTGTCGCGCTCATCCAGATGTCGTGCGGTCCTGAGCCCGAACAGAATCTCGCCAAGGCCCTCGAGCGTGTCGCCGACGCTGCCGGACGCGGCGTTCAGGTGGTCTGCCTTCCTGAACTTTTCCAGACTCAGTATTTCTGCCAGCGAGAGGACCACTCTTTGTTCGATCTGGCCGAGCCGATTCCCGGCCCGACGACGGAAAAGTTATCCGCCGCTGCTCGCAAGAACGGAGTCGTTCTCATCGCATCGCTTTTCGAGAAGCGCGCCGCCGGCGTCTACCATAACACCGCCGCCATCTTCGACGCCGATGGTTCCCTGCGCGGGCTTTACCGCAAGATGCACATACCCGACGATCCTCTCTATTACGAAAAATTTTATTTCACTCCCGGCGACCTCGGCTTCCGCGCCCTCGACACCGCCGCCGGACGCCTGGGCACGCTCGTCTGCTGGGATCAGTGGTATCCCGAGGGCGCGCGCCTCACGGCGTTACAGGGCGCGGTTGCTCTGTTCTATCCCACGGCCATCGGCTGGCATCCCGCGGAGAAGGCCGAGTTCGGAGTCGCCCAGCACGATGCCTGGCGCACCATCCAGCGCTCGCACGCCATCGCCAACGGAGTCTACGTGGCCGTGGTCAACCGCGTCGGCTTCGAGACCGGCAACGTGCGCGGCAAGTCCGCTCCCGGCCAGGGGCTGGAATTCTGGGGCGCGTCATTCTTCTGCGATCCCTTCGGCCGCGTACTCGCCGAAGCCTCGCACGACCGCGAAGAAATTCTGGTTGGCGAAGTCGATTTGAAAGCCCTCGAAGAAATTCGCCGCAACTGGCCCTTCCTGCGCGACCGGAGAATCGATGCGTACGCGCCGATCACCAACCGCCTGATCGATGGACGGTAAAATCGGGTCAAATGAATGTAACGGCGTGATAGGTGTGCAGCATCATGTAATCGCGTTTAGGCGGGCCTCAATTTCAGCAACAGGCATGAGTCCCGCTGGAATAAGGGACACGGCTTTGGACTGATAGGAAAGGACCCACGCGCCCGAGCGCTCCACCGTAAATTCAGGATTGAACATGCCGAAGTCGGCGCTACCTTCTGCCGCGATTACGGAGCGACGCCAGCTCCCCTTGCCTGTCCCTAACTGACAATCGAATGCTACCACCCTGACTCCGTGACTTTTTCCTTTAATGACGTTCCAAGTTGAAGTTGCAGAGTCCAACCCAGTTCCACGTAGATTAAGTGATAGCGGCAGCGTTTCCGTTCGGTACTCAAAGCCCAATCGTGTCGCCATCGCCCGGATCGCAGTTGCGCGACGCTGGTAGCGCAAGTAGAACACCGCTAAAAGCACGGCTGCGCCGATCAACGCGATGTAAACGTTCGCGCCCACGGAATGAAGTCTATCCTAGGATAGGTAACTGTTGAAATATAGACCCTACACAAATTGAGCAGGAGTCTGTTTGTCACGATCAATGTCAGTCCGACTGCGCGGTTTATCATTCCGTGCAATAAACTACCTCCATGCCCCGGTCCCGTAAGTCAGGTAACCCTTTAAGTGCTGCCCCGGCAGCTTCCGGCTACGCCATGCCCGCCGAGTGGGAGCCCCACGCCGCCACCTGGCTCGCCTGGCCGCACAATCACGACGACTGGCCGGGAAAATTCGAACCTATCCCGTGGGTCTACGCCGAAATCATCCGCAACCTCGCCCGCCACGAACGCGTCGAGTTGATCGTCAACAATGCCCGCGCCCAGACGCAAGCTCGCAAACTGCTGCAGCAGGCCAACGCGCTCTCGGCTAACGTCCACTTCCACCGCTGGCCCACCAACCGCGTCTGGCTGCGCGACTCCGGCTGCATCTTCCTGACTGCACAACCGGGCTTCGCCCGGTCGGACAGCCGAGAGCCTGCCCTGAGCTTGCCGAAGGGGCGGCTGTCCCCACATAAGCCTCTCGCCATGAAGTTCCGCTTCAACGCCTGGGCCAAGTACCCGAACTGGCGTCACGACGAAAAAATCGGCACTCTCATGGCCCGCGCCGCCCACGTCCACGAAATCCGCCCCATCACCAACGCAACGCTCCCCACCCGCGCCCGCATTGTGCTCGAAGGCGGCTCCATCGACGTCAACGGACGCGGCACCCTCCTCACCACCGAAGAATGCCTGCTCAGCAAAGTGCAGGAACGCAATCCCGGCATGACGCGGGTGCATTACGAGAAAGCCTTCGCTGACTATCTGGGCGCGCCCAACGTCATCTGGCTCGGACGCGGCATCGCCGGCGACGACACTCACGGCCACGTCGACGACCTCACCCGCTTCGTCTCCTCCGACACGGTCGTCACCATGGTCGAGCCCAACTCCCGCGACGCGAACCACGGGCCCCTGCTCACCAATCTGCGCCGGCTGCAAGCCGCGCGCGATCAGCACGGCAAGCCACTTAACATCGTCGAACTCCCCATGCCCGCTCCCATCGTCTTCGAAGGCCGACGTCTGCCCGCGAGCTATGCCAATTTCTATATCGCGAACTGCGTCGTGCTGGTTCCCGTCTTCAACGATCCCAACGACCGCGTAGCCCTGAACACTCTGACGCGCCTGTTTCCCACGCGCAGCGTCGTTCCCATTTACGCGGGCGATCTGATTTGGGGACTCGGCACTCTGCACTGCATGACGCAGCAACAACCGGCCGCACGCGAGTAGCGCGAGAACCGCGTTCCCATCGGCAAAGGCCCGAACCTTGCTTATTGAACCAACTCTTTTCAGGAAAATTGAATCGTATATTTTCTGATTCATAGTGCTCAGGTCAAAAATTGACCTGAGTCGCTATCTTGAATCGCGCAGGGGGGCAATCGAGGTCGCCCCGCGATATTAAAGCGTAAGGATGAAGAAAGCTGAGGATAATTGAATGAATCGACTTAAGCTCTTCGCGCTAGCTGCCGTTGCTGCAGTCTGCTTCGCGGTAACCGCTCCCAAAACACAGGCTCAGGTAAGCATCAACATCGGAGTTGCGCCTGATTGTCCCTACGGCTACTATGCCGTCGCGCCGTACGACTGCGCCCCCTACGGCTACTACGGACCGGAGTGGTTTACCGGTGGCGTCTTCATTGGCGCCGGCCCGTGGTTTCACGGCCCGGCAGGCTTCCACGGCCACGTAAATAACCATTTCCATCCCGCACATGGCTATAAGGGCCCCAGGCCAGCCCGGGGTGAACGACCCGATCCCAATAAGCATCTCGATAGGATTGAGCACTTCAAAGGCAATGAAGTGCGCGATGGGCGCGGTCACGTCGTCAGGAAGTAGCATCCTCTCGACGGAGGATTGACAGCTGAAGGCAGACCGTTTTTAATCGTACGCGCCGAGCGAGAGGTCCACTCTCGCTCGCGTTCTTTTTTCCTCAGTTGTCTCGAAGCCAGCCCCGAGCCAAAGCCCGCGAGGCGGAGGGCGGAGGAGAGCCGCAAAAACAAAATTCAAGAGCGGCGGACAAGAGTGTCCGCCCTACAGAGATCCAGAAACGCCTGGTGCACACGCGGGTCGTCGGAGAGCTCCGGGTGAAACGTAGCGGCCATGGTTCTTCCCTGCCGGACCGCGACGGGGTCCGCGCCTTCCGTGGCGATAACGTCTACATTGGGACCGACGCGTTCGATTTTTGGAGCGCGGATAAATACCATTTCCAGCGGGGAGTCGCCGAGTCGACCCTCGCGGATCGAACTGTCGATCTGGCGCCCGTAGGCGTTGCGGCGGATACGGATGTCGAGCGCTCCCAGGCCGGCTTGTTGGGGATTTTCCACCTCAGTCGCTAATAGGATCGCGCCGGCGCAGGTCCCGAACGTGGGCTTGGCGTGGACGAATTCTTTCAGCTTTTCGAAACCTTGTTCCCCCAACAATTTCAGGAACGTCCCCGACTCGCCTCCGGGAATCACGAGACCGTCGATGCCGTCGAGTTGCTCCGGCTTTTTGACGAGCACAACTTCGGTGCCCAGCTCTTCGAGCCGGCGGCGGTGGGCGTCGAAATCGCCCTGCAAAGCCAAGACGCCAATGGTCATACGAAAATCTCAACCAGAGAAGGGACGGGAGGCGCAGAGGGTCGATCAATGCCTCTGAACGACCAACTCGCCGCCGTTTCAACCTTTGATTCTAACGGATGAACGGAGCAACAGGTCAGCGTCGGGTTTTCCGTCGAAAGAGCGCAATCGCCGAGAATGGCCGGCATTGCGTCGAGTCCGGCGGCGACGTATGCTTCTTCGCGGTCTGGTCCCACGAGGTGGTTATGACATCAAACAGCGCGAGTTTCAATGTTGGCGAGATTCAATGCGTCGCCGTCAGCGACGGGACGTTCTCGTATCCCATCGGCTGGCTCTTTTCCAATGTTCCCCCGGAAGAAGTGGAAAGCACACTGCGCCAGCGCAAAGTTCCAGCCACTCACATCGAGAGCCCCTACACCTGCCTTCTCGTGACCACCGGAAAACGCAAAGTGCTGATCGATACCGGGGCAGGTGGTCTGGCACCGACCACGGGCGACCTGCTGAAAAACCTGGAAGCCCTTGGTGTTTCTCCGAAAGAAATCACCGATGTGGTTTTAACTCATGGCCATCCTGACCACATCGGCGGAGTGCTCGACGCGAGTGATCAGCCCGCGTTTCCCAATGCGCGCTACGTCATTTCCAGAACCGAATGGGAGTTCTGGAACGACCCTAACGTGTTGCACGATTCTGCCATGGACCATCACATGAAGCAGATGCTGGTGGGCTGCGCGCAGAAAAATCTTCCACCACTGAAAGCTCGCATTGATCTGGTGGACGGGGAAAAAGAAATCGCGCCCGGCATTCAGGCGATCCCGGCGCCCGGACACACGCCGGGACATATCGCGCTGCTGATTTCGTCGTCCAAGGAGCAGTTTCTGCATCTGTCGGATGCCGTGCTAAATCCGTTGCACATGGAGTATCCGGACTGGCGCAGCTTCTTCGATCTGAATCCATCCGATGCTGCCAGCACGCGACAGCGACTGCTCGATCGCGCCGCCGCCGAGAAAGTGAAAGTCCTCGCCTACCATTTTCCGTTTCCCGGCGTGGGGCGTGTCGAGAGCAAAGGCCACGCGTGGAAGTGGACAGCCGGAAACTAATCGTCAAAGCGGCAAAGCGCTCGGGAAGCGCGTTTGGAAATCCAGCAAGCCGACCCAGGTTGGCGTGACGGTGACGCGAACCATCGACGAGATCATCTGTCCCATTTGCGCGACCCAGGCTTTGCCTTGCTCCGGCCCAAAGTAGCGCTCGGCGGCCAGGGCATATTCCGGCACAACTCCGTTCACCGGCTCCAGACGCGCCGTGCCACGAACCAGCAGCACCTTGTGCGGAAAAACGTTGTCGTCGATGGTGAGCGAAACTTTGGGATTTTTGGCCAGCGCCTTGAGCTTGGGCGCCTTGGGCGGCGTGCCCATCACAATTTCGCTTCCGTTCCAGTGAAACCAGATGGGAATCACGCGCGGCGAACCGTCGGTCCAGACATAAGCCAGGCGGGCGGGTATCTTGGACTTGAGAAGCTCTTGTGATGCGGGATGCTGCAGCAGGCTGAGGTCCCCTTGTTTGACGGGCATGGTGAACTCCCTTCGGGGCTAGATGGTGTCGCCGGGGAGTATAACCGAAATTCCGGGGAGAAGCGTCGCTCACCCCGACGCCCCGGCTGAAGCGGGCGCTGGGCTGCTCGAACGCCTCCGCTAGGGCTTTCGGAAATCTCACTCTTTGAAAACCGCGAAGAGTGAGGCACCGCGCTGTGAATTTCTCTGGCAAATAAAGTTTGCTGCGGGGGCCCTATGTGCGTGCGCCAAATCGGGATCGTGGGGTACCCCCCTCCCCCCCCGGGTCTCGAATCCCCGCTGTTCATGCGGGTCCCGGAGAACCAGGTGCGCAAAATCTTGATGTCAAAGAACTTAAAGGTCAAAATCTAGAGAACAAAGAAGTTACAGCCGAGACAATCAGGCTGGCTGCGGCGCTTTCGCCTCGACCAGAATGGACTAATTCAAAGTCAGAGGCAAGGTTGGATGTCACACGATTTCGCGCCGACTTGTGGAAATCGTCGGCTTTCATCTTGTAAACATCTGAGGCGGGACCTCCGGGGCTAACAGCCTACATTTTGGCATTCGAATAATCCCACCCTCAAAAGCAGACTTTGTATTACAAAGTTATTTGTGATAGCTTCGGATAGGTCTTGATCGCGTTGGGTTTGCATATCGTCTGGAATTTCAGGAGGCCGATTGAATCAAGTTTCCTCTTTGCCGTTGAGTGTCCAGCTTCGGAATAGGTCTCGATCCATGGGACTCAAGCTGCTCGTGGTCTGCGGACTCGCATTGCTTATGACCATTCCTTCCCTTTTTGTGGACAGCGTGGTAGACGAACGTACCAAGCGGGCCAAGGACGTGATTG
This sequence comes from uncultured Acidobacteriaceae bacterium, assembly GCA_963719575.1. Classification (GTDB taxonomy): domain Bacteria; phylum Acidobacteriota; class Terriglobia; order Terriglobales; family Acidobacteriaceae; genus Sulfotelmatobacter. The sequence goes on along the minus strand of CAVRCN010000004.1, from coordinate 84,141 downwards.
AGGAAATCAGCGGCCGGGCAGGGGGTCCGCAGACATTTCTCGGGCCCTCACTGTCAATTCCTTACAGCATTCCGCCGCTCTCTAAGGGCCTTTCCCCTACGCTGGGCGTTTATGTAGTGTTTCCGACAAAAGGCGATGCCAGCATAAAAATTCGAACTGAAGAGCGACGGCGTTCTTTGTTCAAGGTTCCGGTTTATCAGGCCGAACTGAAATTCGATGCGAGCTTCGACCTGACGGGCGTCCCTTCGGCAGCCCCGGTCGGCGCAGAACTGGACTGGACTCGAGCCGGGGTCGTCATCGGTGTTAGTGACGCCCGAGGAGCACTGGCGGATGGAACGCTCACCGTGGATGGCAAAACGAGCACGTTCATCCCAGCAGAAAACATTGGAGAAGGGGAAAATCCCCGTCTGCCATTGACCTACTTTGGGGTAAGAGTCTCTGATCTCGCCAAGCCGAATGCAGCGTTCGACGTATCCGCGAACCTGCGCTTTTCCGGCGCTCAGCGGCTTGCGGTCCTGGCGTACGGCAAGAGCACGCACCTCATGGTAGAGAGCGACTGGCCAAGTCCGGGTTTCGACGGTGGGTTTTTGCCGGTCAAACGTACTGTCTCCGCGCAAGGTTTCACGGGAGAGTGGTCCGTACCTTTCATTGCCCGCGGGATTCCCGCGGAAGGTACCAGTACCGCGGTCAGCGCACTGGATCACACGGCGCTGGGGATCTCGTTTATCGAAGTGGCGGATCCGTATCAATCCGTCAGTCGCTCGCTAAAATATTCCCTCTTGTTTATCGGGCTGTTGTTTCTTTCGTACTTTGTTTTCGAGGCGACGGCAGGCAAGCGCGTCCATCCCGCCCAATATGTTCTGGTCGGCACCGCACACGTGATTTTTTATCTTCTCTTGCTCGCATTGGCGGAACGGATCGGTTTTGACTGGGGCTTTCTCATTGCCGGCTCCGCCACCGTGCTCCTGCTTTCGGCGAATGCCCAATGGATTTTTGTAAGCCGAGTGCAGGGCCTTCGCGCTCTGTTTGTATTCAGCTTGCTCTACTTTTTCATCTATCTGTTACTGCGCCTGGAGGACAACGCGCTTCTGGTGGGGGCAGTGGCGAGCTTTCTAGCCGTGGGCGCGGTGATGTATTTCACCCGCAACATCGATTGGTACAGCTCGATACCAGCCGGTGGCGCACAACCGTCCGAAGCTGTCGGCAAGGATGGGTAGAAGGTGTCGCGAAATCAGAACCACCCGCCCTAAAGAACGACGGCTCCGGGAAGTTCCGGAGCCGGTTCAGTGAATGTGGTGTACGGCACTCTGTCCAACCTCAGTATTGGCTTTGATCGAGGCGATGTCAAGTTACTTGGAGAGAGTATCTCTGCGTTATCTCCCCAATAAAAACCTCCTCCACAGAATCAGGAGAATGGACCCGGCGGGATTCGAACCCGCATCTGCGACTTGGACAGAGTGCTGTGTTGCCGTTACACCACGGGCCCACTGTGGAGTCTGGGTGATGGCGCGTACGAAGGCAAGAGTTCGAAGGAAGTTTTTATAGGATGCGGACCGAATCGGGACGGAAAATGCTCACTGCGGGCGTTCGGAAGCCCACCCTTTGCAAAGTACGCAAAGGATGGGGCACCCGGCGTCTTAGTGATGAGATTGCGTTTCGTAGTTCTGAACGTTCTCGCAGAATCGGAGACCGAGGTCGGTCAGCCGCGCATTCTCATCCTTGAAGGTCTCAAGGTTGCCCGACATCACGATTGGACTAATAAGGCCGTACTGTGCCAACTTGCGCTCAGTCTGCTCCACAAGCGCCGAGAGCCCGTGGCCGCACTTGTTCGCCATAAACAATCGCCAATTATATGCGTGTGCGGACTGCACATTTCTGGGCCAAGCGTTAGTCTTGTGAGTTTCGTAGGCGACCTTCAACAGCATCAGCTCACCGGAGCCTAGCCCCTTTGCGATTTGGAATAGCTGGTAGGCCAGAACGCTCTGGCCGTCTGTAGCTTTTATTTCGTTGGCTGCGAGAAACATCGCCTTCATTGCTTTGAGACGCTCGCCATCGACAGGGTTGGAGTCGATTTCCTGAAGCAGATCAACCCAGGTCTGATAGCCTGAAGGTCTGCCGGAAAAATCCTGAGGAACCTTGTCGGTCCTGATCCATTCGGAAACTTCCTTTCCAAAATCGGTCAGAGCCTCAACGGTCATCGCAGCCAATGCCACTTTCGGTCCTGCCAGCGCGTATTTCGACAATCCAGAAGTAAGGAGCGCAGAAACGTACGCTACTTTCTCCGCTCGGGAACGCGAAAGGATTCGCTCAATAATCCCAGGGCTTTCTAGATGCACGATGTCTGCGTAATCGCGTGCGACGAGCACGAAGCTCGGTTCCGCGGGCGTTGCGGCTTTTTCTTCGTCGGCCATCGCCGCCTACCAGCCCCGGGTTTGCAGCATATGGGCTTCGTCCAGGCCGGAGACCGCCAGGCCCTTCATCGCTCCCTGCAGGTCTTCGCTGACTTCAAGTAATACTTTAGGGTCGTTGAAGTGGGTGGCGGCTTTCACGATGGCTCGCGCGCGCTTCTCGGCTTCTGCCGGATCGGCGAAGGTGGTGGAATCTTTCATGAAGATGCCGCTGCCTACGAAGACGGCTTCGGCTCCTAGCTGCATTACCAGTGATGCGTCGGCGGGGGTGGCGATGCCTCCGGCGCTGAAATTTGGGACGGGGAGCTTCCCTGCTTTGGCGACCATCTTCACCAGTTCATACGGGGCGCCGTGTTCTTTGGCTTTGGCGTAGAGTTCTTCTTCGCCGAGGACGGTGAGGATTTTCATCTCCTGCACGATCTGGCGGATGTGTTTGACGGCGTGGACTACGTCTCCGGTGCCGGCCTCACCCTTGGTGCGGATCATGCATGCGCCTTCGGCGATGCGGCGCAGGGCTTCGCCGAGATTGCGCGCGCCGCAGACGAAGGGGACGGTGAAGGCGTGCTTATCGACGTGGTGGGCTTCGTCGGCGGGGGTGAGGACTTCGGATTCGTCGATGTAGTCGACGCCGAGTTCCTGGAGAATCTGGGCTTCGGCAAAATGTCCGATGCGGCACTTGGCCATCACGGGGATGGAAACGGCAGCCATGATTTCGCGGATGATTTTGGGCGATGCCATGCGGGCTACGCCGCCTTCGGCGCGAATCTGCGCGGGAACGCGCTCCAGGGCCATCACGGCGACGGCGCCGGACTTTTCGGCGATGGTGGCTTGCGCGGGAGTGGTGACGTCCATAATGACGCCGCCCTTGAGCATCTCGGCGAGGCCGGTCTTGAGGCGGAGGCTGATGGAATTGCCGTTGGATTGGGACATAGGTGAATACCTGTGAATACCTTTTCGCGATCGCGAAGGATGGGCGCGTGGCGCCTGTAACACTCCATTTTACATCGTGCGGTGGCGTTCCATCTTGCGAATGCACGCTTCGAGGATTTAGAGCACCCTTTCCGCCCTGCCGCGAAGGTCGAGTTGGCGGCGGATTTCGTGGTATTCGTGTCCACAGAAACCGTACTCCGCGAGTGCAGACTCAAGCCATTTCTCAGGGATGGCGGTCTTGAGAAGTCTGCCCTTGTGGAATATTTCGAAGGTTCCCTCGTCCTTCCTGACGAATTGCCAAACATTCGGTTTCATAACATGCCTCCGAGATCCGCATCCGATAGAAATTCTCACAATGGGGCATCCCAACATGGTTCGCCCGAAAAGACTAAAGTCAAAATCAAAGTCAAAGGCGACGGACAAAGCCTGCCCTGAGCGAAGTCGAAGGGAGTGTCCTTCCTACACGGCTATTTTTCCACGAACTTCGCAAACATTTTTTCCGGGTCGATGGCGATGAAGATTCCCTTGCTGCGGGCAAGGACTTCGTTGTTCTCGTTCCGGATCTCGGCCTCGTTGATGTGCTGGCGGCCTTGCACGCTAACTTCCCTGCCCTCGACGTGCAGGGGCTTGTGCAGCGGGACGGGCTTGAGGTATTCGATCGTCATTTCCTTGGTCAGCGCGATGACGTGATGGAGCTTGTTCACTTTTCCCATCGCGTCGTCGAGGATAGTGGCGATGATGCCGCCGTGGCAGTGGCCGGGAGGACCGGTGTAGCGTTTGCTCAAGCGAAATTTGCAGACGAAAGTTTGGCGCGACTCGTCGAGGGTGAACTTGAGGCGCATGCCGTGCGGGTTGTTCATGCCACAGGCGAAGCAATAGTTCTTCTGCATCTGGACGTAGCGCGTGTCGTGGCCATGGGTTTGGGGCTTGCGGGGCATGAGAGATTCTAACCTGTGCCAAGAGGGCGCGGCCTTGAATGACCCTTTTATTGGACCTTCCGTTTGCTGTATACATATCGGTTTCGTGAATCTTTCGATTCGGAGCTTTCCTGTGAAATCTCGTTTCCCCTCTATCTTCGCCGCCGGTGTGCGCGGGCTGTCTGTCGCGGTGCTGCTCGCGTTTTTCCTTGCAACATTGCTCGCGCTCTCCAACGCGCGTGCAATCGCTCAGGAAAAGGATGCGGACAAGCCGCAAGCCGGTCCGGCTGCCCCGCAAGACAAGAAATCGAAGACCAAGAAAGATGATAAGAGCGCCGAGAAGAAGGACGAGAAGAAAGAGGAAGCGAAGGATGACAAGAAGCCGGGCATGACCGCCGATACTTTCTCCGGACTGAAGTTCCGGCTGATCGGGCCGGCGGTGGCTTCGGGGCGGGTGATGTCGATTGCGGTGAATCCGAAAAACAAGTTCGAGTATTACGTGGGCGTGGCCTCGGGCGGAGTGTGGAAAACGGTGAACGACGGCACGACGTGGACTCCGGTGTTCGACGGCGAGGGTTCTTATTCCATTGGGTGGGTCGCTCTCGATCCCAACGATTCATCTGTGGTGTGGGTGGGCTCGGGCGAAAGTAATAGCCAGCGCAGCGTCGGATACGGCGATGGCATTTACCGGTCGGTCGATGGCGGCAAGAGTTGGGAGGATCTTGGGCTGAAAAAGTCGGAACACATTGGGCGGGTGGTGATCGATCCGCGGGATTCGAAAGTTGTGTACGTTGCGGCGGAAGGACCTCTATGGAGTGCGGGCGGCGACCGCGGACTTTACAAGTCGACCGATGGGGGCAAGAACTGGAAAGCCGTTCTCACGATCAGCGAGAACACGGGCGTGGTGGATGTGCAGTTGGATCCGTCGAATCCGGATATTGTTTATGCGGCGGCGTATCAGCGGCGGCGGCATGTGTTCACGCTGATCGATGGCGGGCCGGAGAGCGCGATCTATAAGTCGACCGACGCGGGCGCAACCTGGAACAAATTGAAGTCGGGGCTGCCCACGGTGGATTTGGGGCGCATCGGGTTGGCGGTTTCGCCGGCCGATCCGAATGTAGTGTATGCCACGGTGGAGGCGGCCGACGGCAAGGGCGGCATCTTTCGCTCGAACGATAAGGGAGCGACCTGGGAACGGCGGAACGAGTTCGATCAGGGGGCTATGTACTACGCGCGCGTGGTGGCCGATCCCAAAAATGTGGACCGTATTTTTGTGATGAGCGTGCAACTGCGCGAGTCGCTCGATGGCGGCAAAACGCTGGAGAAGGTGGAAGAGAAAAATCATCACGGCGATAACCACGCGATCTGGATCGATCCCGACGACACGCGGCACTGGCTGCTGGGTTCGGACGGAGGAATGTACGAAACTTACGACAACGCGAAGAGCTGGCAGTTCAAGGCCAACCTGCCGACGGTGCAGTTCTACGACGTGGCGGTGGACAACGCGCTTCCCTTTTACAACGTGTGCGGAGGTACGCAAGATAATTTCTCCTGGTGCGGGCCTTCGCGTACTCGAACGGTGAACGGCATTGTGAATTCTGACTGGCGGGTGACGACGGGAGGCGACGGGTTCCGCTCGCAGGTAGACCCGGTGGATGCGAATACGATTTATTCGGAATCGCAATACGGCGTGCTGGTCCGTTACGACAAGCCAACCGGGCAGGAAATTGTGCTGCAACCACTGGAAGGAAAAGGCGAGCCGCCGCTGCGTTGGAACTGGGATTCGCCGGTGATTATCAGTCCACACTCCCACACGCGGCTGTATTTTGCGGCGAATAAATTGTTCCGCAGCGACGATCGCGGCGACACGTGGAACGCCATCAGCGGCGATCTGACACGGCAACTGGATCGCAACAAGCTGCCGGTGATGGGCAAAGTGTGGGGTCCCGATGCGGTGGCGAAGAATCAGTCGACTTCGTTCTACGGGAACATTGTGGCTCTGGCCGAGTCGCCGAAGAAAGAAGGATTGATCTATGTTGGTACGGACGATGGATTGATTCAAGTCACGAGCGATGGCGGGCAGAACTGGACGAAGTACGAAAAGTTTGCGGGCGTGCCGGAGATGACTTACGTGAGCCGGCTGGCGGCTTCGCAGCATGATGCCGGCACGGTGTACGCCGCGTTCGAGAATCATAAGAATGGAGACTTCAAGCCTTACCTGCTCAAGTCGACGGACACAGGCAAGACCTGGAGTTCGATTGCTGGCGATCTTCCGGAGAATGGTCCGGTGCTGGCGTTTGCGGAAGATCCAGTGAATGCGAACTTGCTTTTTGTGGGGACGGAGTTCGGCGCGTTCTTCACCATCGACGGCGGCCACCATTGGGTGCGGCTCAAAGGCGGGCTGCCCACGATTGCGGTGCGCGATATTGTGATCCAGGCACGGGAAGGCGATCTGGTGATTGCCACCTTCGGGCGCGGGTTCTATGTGCTCGACAACATTGCGCCGCTGCGGCAGATCAAGCCCGAGTCCGCGGAACATTTCTTCGAACAACCGGCGACAACTTTTCCGGTGAAAGACGCGCTGCTCTACATAGAGAGTCATCCGCTGGGTGGGCCGAAGAAGGGGTTTCAGGGCGATGCATTTTATACGGCGGAGAATCCGCCTTACGGCGCGGTGTTCACGGCATTCCTCAAGGACAAGCTGAAAACGAAGAAAGAACAACGCGAGGAAGCCGAGAAAGACGCGGCCAAGAAGAATCAGACAATTCCCTATCCCAGCAACGACGAGTTGCGCGCGGAAACGGAAGAGCCTAAACCGGAGCTTTATTTCCTGGTGTACGACGAGAGCGGGGCTCCGATTCGACGCGTAGATGGCGCAACCGAACAGGGCTTTCAGCGGGCGGCTTGGGACCTGCGGTATCCCGCGCCTGCGCTGCGTGAGCATAACGCGGAGGGGGACGACGACTTCCCTCCCGCCACGGCACAGGGTCCTCTGGTGCTCCCGGGCACGTACTCGGTGCGAATGTACGAGAGGATCGATGGTGTCGTGACGGAGTTGGGGTTACCACAAGCTTTCAAGGTGTTGGTAGAGGGAAGCTCATCGTTATCAGAAGCGGATCGAGCGGCGCAGGAAGAGTTTCACCGCAAAGTTTCGCGACTGTACCGAGCTGTCTCCGGCGCAACGCACACCGCTGAGAACGTGGAGACACGGCTGAAGTCGATTCGCCAGGCGCTGCGCGAAACCCCGGCAGCCGAGAAGCAACTGGAAGCCGTCGCCGATGCGATCGAGCAGCGCGATCGGGAGATTCAGCGCGCGCTGAGCGGCGACAAAGAACTGGCGAAGCAGAACGAGCCGGTGCCGTCCTCCATCAACGACCGCGTGGAGGGCATTATGGAAGGGGAACGGTTTGCCCTGGCCAAACCCACGCAGTCGCATGTGAACGACTACAACATTGCGGCCGCAGAGTTTGCGGAACAATTGGGAAAACTTCGCACGCTGGTGGACGTTGATTTGGCTAAGCTGGAGAAAGACATGGAAGCCGCGGGCGCGCCCTGGACTCCGGGACGGGTGCCGGAGTGGTCGGAGAAATAAATTGTTTGGCCACGGGTTGGCACGACTCAAACCGAGAGCTTCTCCACGTGGCCTGCAGAGGATCTGTTGATCTGGCTAAGAGGCTCCGCGATTTATGCCGAAGCCCGATAGCTGAAGCCCGAAGCCCGGGCGCACGCCGGCTCCGAGTTTGACCCCTGCGGCAGCGTCATATACCTTGGGGGCTGCCGATTCCCGCTTCGCAGGGCGACGCGGGCGCGGCGCTTACTTCCCTCATGGATAAGAAGCGCATCCTGGCCAGTGCGGCGGTGTTCCTCATCCTGGCCGTTCTCGTTTATCTGCAATACCGGCACTGGCAAAGCTTTGACTGGGGCACATTCTGGAGCCAGATCCATCGTATAAAGAAAATTCATGTACTGCATGGGATTGCCTACGTCTATGCGGCGTATGTGCTGCGCGCGTGGCGATGGAAGATTTTTCTGAAGCCGGTGCGGCCAAAGGTGAAGGTGATCGAACTGGTGCCGCCGATGATGATCGGATTTACCGGCCTGGCACTGCTGGGAAGGGCGGGCGAGTTCATTCGTCCGTATCTGGTCGCGCGCCGCACCAATCTTCCCTTCTCTTCGCAACTCGCGGTGTGGGCGGTGGAGCGCACCTTCGATCTTGGCGCGTTCGCACTGCTCATCGTGCTGGCCATCTTTCTGCCCAGCGCGCTACAGTCGATTCCGCATCCCGAATATTACCAGCGGCTGCGCGATGCGGGTTTCTTGCTGATTGCGGGAGTTGCGGCGGCGGCGGCCGCTGCGGTCCTGATCAGCCGCAGCGGCGAAGCAATCGCACTGTGGATCGAGAACAGGTTCTCCCATTTGTCTTCCGGATTCGGACATCGGCTGGCCCAGAAAGTGCGAGACTTCGGCACGGGATTGAATACGATTCATGGGCCCTGGTCCCTCTTGTGGCTGGCACTGCTGTCGGTCACCGTCTGGTATGTGACGGCATTGGCGTACAAGGAAGTGACCCATTCGTATGGCGTCGATGCCTTGGAAATCCCGGTTTCGCAGCTCCTGATTCTGATGGGGGCGAGCATGGCGGGATCCATGCTGCAACTGCCGGCAGTAGGCGGCGGATCGCAGATGGCAACGATTGCGACGCTCTCGAGTGTGTTCGATGTGCCGCCGGAGCTGGCGGCGAGTTGCGGAATTCTGTTGTGGCTGGTGACGTTTGCTGCGGTAGTGCCGGTGGGACTGGTTCTGGCGCATCACGAGCGGTTGTCGTTGCGGAAGCTGTCGCAGGAAAGTCACCGGCCGGAGGAAACAGCAACAGCGACTCCGCCGGGTTGAAGGGACCCGAAATGATTCTTGCCTTGAAAAGGATTTGCAAGATGATCCGCAAGATATAGAGCAGAAATAAAATCGACCGCGATGATCCGAATGATCCGTTGTCGTCAAGCGCGTGGCGAAGCCAGGTCTTGGTGTCCTTGCTGGTAAATGGGGACGCCAGCGGGGCTGTGCTAGAATCTGGCGATTCGCTGCAGTGTGGCATCACGAGTGAGTGGAGACTGGCCCGCGTAAACGTTTACCTTGCGGACTCGAGACGCTGGGACGCTTCAGTTTTTTTGTGGACAGGTGAAAACGCATGCATCTTGCAACTCTGGTGTTGAGTTCCTCGACGCTGGTTCATCTTTCGCCAGTCGACATCGCCATTGTCGCTTTCTACTTTGCGCTGGTGCTGGCCATTGGGGTGTACCTGAAGGGACGGGCGAACACCGGCGAAGATTTTTTCATGGCCGGGCGGGAGATGACGGCGTGGGTAGCCGGCCTGAGTTTTCTCTCGGCGAATCTGGGCGCGCTCGAACTAATGGGCTGGGCGGGCTCTGCCTACCAGTACGGCATTCTCGCAACTCATTGGTATTGGATCGGCGCCATTCCAGCGATGTTGTTTCTAGCGCTGGTGATGATGCCGTTTTATTACATCTCGAAGACGCACTCGGTGCCGGGATATTTGAAACTGCGTTTCGGCGAACCCGCCCGCGCGCTATCGGCGATTTCGTTTGCCTTCATGACCGTGTTGATGAGTGGCGTCAACATGTTCGCCATGGCCAAGGTCATGCAAATCGTACTGGGATGGGACATTAATTTCAGCATCTGGGTTTCGTCGATCACGGTTGCGGTCTACGTGACCCTCGGCGGTTTGCGTTCGGCGATCTTTAACGAAGTGCTGCAGTTCTTTCTCATCTGGGCGGGCGCGCTGCTGATTCCAATCCTGGGATTGTACGAAGCCGGAGGCTGGGGCCACCTGAAGGTGCTGATTACCGAGAGAGCATCGGCGCAATATATCCATCTCTGGGCCGGGTTGGGATCGTTCGCCAACAACCCCATGGGAATTAATTGGGAGGGAATTGTTTTTGGATTGGGGGCAGTCATTTCGATGGGCTACTGGACCACGGACTTTCTGGTGGTGCAGCGCATTCTGGCGGCGAAAGACATGCGCAGCGCGGAAATGGCGCCGATCATCGGGGCCGGATTCAAAATGCTGGTGCCGATCATCGTCATTCTGCCCGGATTGCTGGGCCTGGGCCTGCTGCCGATGAAGCTGGTTCCGGAATCGGTGGCCACGGTAACTCACGGCTATAGTTACAACGATGTTCTTCCTCTCATGCTGGCGCGCTATTGCGGCCCGGGACTACTCGGCCTCGGGGTCACCGCGCTCATCGCTGGCTTCATGTCGGGAATGGCGGGGAACGTGAGCGCCTTCACGACCGTCTGGACGTACGACATTTACCGCCCGCTGATCAACAGTAAAGGCAGCGACCATCACTATGTGAGCATGGGTCGCTGGACTACGATCATCGGCGTGCTGATCAGCGTGGGCACGGCATATCTGGTGATGCGGTCGGCCAGCATCATGGATTATGTGCAGGCGTTGTTCAGCTTCTTCATTGCGCCTTTATTCGGCACGGTCATACTCGGAATGTTGTGGAAGCGGGCGACCGGCGCCGGCGGGTTCTGGGGGCTGTTGTGCGGCACGCTCTCTTCAGTCAGCATGTGGGCCTGGGTGAAAATCGACCCGACCGCGCTGCGTTATGTGGCTCTCTCGCCCGATGCGAAGGCGCTGGCCCAGGACATGTATCAGGCGCTGTGGTCTTTCATCGTTTGCGTGGTGGTCACCGTAGTGGTGAGTCTGGCGACGAAGCCCTTGCCTGATAGCGCATTGGCCGGTTTGGTCTACGGGCAGACAAAGATTCCTGCGATCGAAAATGTCCCTCTGTATCAGAAGCCTCTTTTTTGGGCCGGTGTGGTGGCGGTGGTGTTTGTGATCCTCAATATTATTTTCTGGTAGGCGGCCTTCTATGACAACAGACGCGAAAGCGGCGAGTACCGTATCGATCTGGTTTTTCATCGGCCTGTCGCTGCTGGTGAATGGACTGCTCATTCTGGGCGCGGGTATTTACCAAGTAGTGCACCCGCCTCCGGTAGGCCAGCAGGTGGTGCTCTTTCAATACCATGCGGGCGTGTGGTGGGGAGCCCTGCTGGCCCTGTTGGGCGGTTTCTACTGCTGGCATTTCGCCCCGAAGCACGGAAGCGGAGAGGGCATGTAAGGAGCGAGGGGCCGCCGTCGGTTCCGCGCGGCCGTCGAAGAACCTCACAGCCAGCGTGATGGTGGCCCCGGGCAGATTCGAACTGCCGACCTCCGGTTTAGGAAACCGCTGCTCTATCCAGCTGAGCTACGGGGCCATGTGCTCGGGCTTTGGCTTTCGGGCTTCTGCGAAATTCCACAAGTTTGACCGCAGGCTCGAACCCCTCTTCTAGAACCACTTCAGTTTACAATGGCCGGGTTCGACACGGCCAACCTGCCGACTGGACTTTCTTCTTCCAGGGCAGCAGTTCGGAGATTTCAAAATGGCCACAGCCACGCCCACCAATCGCGACAGCGACCTCGGATTTGCCGAGAGGGCGGCTGGACCGTGCGTGTTTGTGTTGTTTGGCGCTGCTGGCGATTTGACCAAGCGCAAGCTGATGCCTGCGCTGTTCAACCTGGGCAAAGCCAAGCTGCTCCCCGAGAATTTTGCGGTGATGGGGGTTTCGGTCGACGACTTGAGCCTGGAGGATTTTCGCAGCCAGGTGACGAGTTTCCTGCCGACTGGACCCGAGTCAGCGGATGCCATGGACTGGTTCCGGAAGCGCCTCTTTTACGAGCGCGGCGACTTCGCCGACGCCAATACATTCACGAAGCTCCAGGAGCGGCTGGCCGCGCTCGACGCGGAGCAACACACCGAAGGCAACTATCTTTTCTATCTGGCGACCGCACCGAAATTCTTCGCGCAAATTGTGCAGCAGCTAGGGACATCTGCATTGTCACGGCAGGAGAATGGACGCTGGCGCCGCGTGGTAATCGAGAAGCCTTTTGGGCATGATCTGGATTCGGCGCAGGCGTTGAACCGCGACATCAAGAAGGTGCTGCAGGAAAACCAGATCTTCCGCATCGATCACTACCTGGGCAAGGAAACGGTGCAGAACATCATGGTCTTCCGTTTCGACAACGCCATTTTCGAGCCCATCTGGAACCGCCGCTACATTGATCATGTGCAAATCACGAATGCCGAGACTGTCGGCGTGGAGCTGCGTGGCGGCTACTTCGATACGGCGGGAACTTTGCGCGACATGGTCCCGAACCATGTGATGCAGTTACTCAGCTTGACTGCTATGGAGTCTCCGGTATCTTTTCAGGCGGACGCGGTGCGCAACGAGCAGGCCAAAGTCTTGCATTCGATTCAGCATCTGGACTCGGACGACGTTTTGCAGCGCACCGTGCGCGGCCAATATGGGGAAGGTGCGATCGCGGGAGAAAAAGTGCCTGGCTATCGTAAGGAACCGGGAGTGGCGGCGGAATCGCGCACCGAAACGTTTGCTGCGTTGAAGCTCAACATCGATAACTGGCGCTGGGCGGGAGTCCCTTTCTATTTGCGGACGGGCAAACGCATGGCGCAACGCCACACCGAAATCGCGATCCACTTCAAACGGATGCCGTTTGAATTGTTTCGCAACGCTCCATTCCACAAGCTGCACACCAACACGCTGGTCATTCAGATTCAACCAGTGGAAGGAATCTCGCTGAGCTTCGGAGCCAAGATTCCTGGTCCGCTGCTGCGGGTGGGGTCAGTGGATATGAGCTTTGAATATTCCAAGTATTTCGGGGCAGACGCCTATACCGGCTACGAGGTTTTGTTGTATGACTGCATGATCGGGGACGCCACATTATTCCAGCGTGCCGATATGGTGGAAGCAGGATGGAAAGTGGTGGATCCGGTGCTGGACGTGTGGCGAGCGCTGCCTCCCCGCAAGTTTCCGAATTACGCGTCGGGCAGCTGGGGGCCGGCGGACGCCGATCAGTTGTTGGAAATCGATGGCCGCCAGTGGAGGAGAATTGAACCATGATTCTTATTGAACAATGATTCTTGCAGGGGAGATCGGCGCAACGCGCACGCGGCTGGCTGCTTTCGAAACCGAAGGCAATCGTTTGCAAAGTGTGGTCGAGAAAAACTACCCGAGCCAGCAGCACGACGGGTTATCCGGCATTCTTGCCGACTTCATCAAGACTGAAGGCATTCCCGTTCACAGCGCATGCCTGGGCGTGGCCGGGCCGGTGCGCGCGGGGCGCAGCAAGATTTCCAACCTGCCCTGGGTCATTGATGCGCGGGAGGTTGCCAAGCAACTCCGTCTGAATTCGGTTGGACTGCTCAACGATCTGGAAGCCTTCGCATATGGAATCGACGGCCTCGAGTCGAAAGATTTCATCACGTTGAGCGAGGGTTCGGAGGATGCCGAAGGTAATCGCGCCGTCATCTCCGCCAAGACTGGGCTGGGTATGGCAGGACTTTACTGGGATGGTTTCCGGCATCATCCCTTTGCCTGCGAAGGCGGCCACGCCGACTTTGCGCCCCGCAACGATCTGCAGATGGAATTGCTGGCTTACCTGCAGAAAAAATACGGCCGCATCAGTTGTGAGCGAATTCTCTCCGGGCCCGGGATCAAGAATATTTACGACTTCCTGCGCGATGCGCACAAAGCCGAAGAACCGGAGTGGTTACGGACACAAATGAGCACCGCGCCTGATCCTCCGGCATTGATCTCGCAAACCGCCTTGGCTGGCAAGGCCGCGATCTGCGATCAGGCCCTGTCGATTTTTGTCAGCGTTTTTGGCGCCGAGACCGGAAACTGCGCTTTGAATTTTATGTCGACGGGAGGAATCTTTCTTGGCGGCAGCATCGCCGCCAAGATCGTGCCCAAGATGAAAGATCCCGTGTTCATGGAATCTTTTCTGGACAAGGGCCGGATGGAGACCATCCTGAAAGACATGCCGGTGAAGATCGTCGCGAATGACGATTCCGGCCTTATCGGCGCGGCGCGCTACACGCTTGTACAGAAGGCATTCCGGTCCGCAAGCTGAGAGCTGTAGCGCCGCCGTCCCGGCAAGATGCCGGCGCTGCTTGTGCATCGCCGTCGCAGCTACGCCGGGGCCGGGCTTTTTCTCGCGCCCTCGAAGTGCGCCTCGATTTCCTCCAACGTTTTCCCTTTCGTTTCTGGCAAGAACACCGCGGCCGTGATGAAATAAACCACCGTGCTGGCCGCGAATCCAAAAAACATCACGGCATAGCCATGCCTCCCGACGGTGGGCAGGAAGATCGCGGCAATGGTCGCCGACACGCCCTGGTTAAGCAGCAACGCGATGCTCATCCCGTTGGAGCGGATGCGGGTAGGCATCAGCTCCGACAGTGCCAGCCACACGCACACGCCGGGACCGATAGCGAAAAAGGCCATGAATATGTAAAGAGTGATGGCGACCAGCCAGCCATTGCGAGAACTCGGCACTGGAGTGATCAGAGCATTTTCGATTCGGAGCGGAGCCTGGCGAGAAGCGTCGAGATTACTGAACGGATTGGAGAAGAATGCCACCACTTTGTTCGCGGGCAGGCAGCTATCGCGAGTGATATCGATAGGCTTGGCGGCTGTGTCGTCGGAACGCACGGCGGTGGTCGCAGCCCGGAAGTCTCCGCACGAATAGATGAGGATGAGCGAGGTAGGACGTTCGCTGATCGCCCGGCCGGCATCACCGCTCGCCCGGAGAAGAGTATTTGCGGTTTGCTGGTTATAACGCAGCGAAAGTTTGCCGTCCGCCGTGACCATGGATTGAACGGCGGAGCCCGAATCCACGCGCAGGCTTTCGGTCTGGCGGAACAGGAAGCCGGTGCAGACCAGCGACGCGATAATGCCCGCGGTGCCGACCGACAACAGAAATTTACGCCCCTTGCGATCCACCAGCATGACACCGCCGATGGTCATCACGAAGTTTACGGAAGTGAAGAGTACGTAGCCCCAGTGAGCTTGCAAGTCGGAAAGCCCACTTTGCAACAGAATGTTGGTGTTGAATCCGATAATGGAGTTGATGCCGGTGGCCGTGTTGCAAGCCAGAATCACGCAGGCCAGCACGAAGGGAATGACATACTTGCGGTGCCAAAGCGATTCTTTGACCTGGGTTCCGGTTGAGCTCTGGGCTTTTTCGGCAGCAACTGTTTGCTCCATTTCCTGAAGCTCGAGGTCCGCCTGCTCCGTGGTGCGAGAGCGAAGAAGGGCGGCACGGGCGGCATCGCGCTTGCCGTGACGATACAGCCAGCGCGGAGATTCCGCGACCATGAAGCTGCCAATTACGTACAAAATGCCGGGAGGCAGCGACACCCAGAAAATGCTGCGCCAGGCCGTGTTTTTGAAGGCGAAGAGCCTCGCGGGATCGCCGAGTTTCGCCACTTCATCGACCCGATAACTGAAATAAATGCCTACCAAGGCAGCGGCGAAGATGCCCAGCGTGAGCAGCCACTGAAAAATGCCGGTACCTTTCCCGCGGCTGGATGCCGAGAGACACTCGGCCAGGTACAGTGGGACGACAACTCCGATCAATCCCGCGCTGATGCCCTGCAGCACCCGACCTAGAATCAACGGTTCGTAGCCGTGCGCGAGCGCGATCATGGGAATGCTGGCGACGAACAGCAAACCGCCGAACGCCATCAGAAGGCGGCGGCCCATCCAGTCGGCCAGAATGCCGGCGAACAACGTGGAGATCACGCTGCCGAGAAGTACGGCCGCGACCACATTCGACAGTTGGCCCGCGCTGAACTTGGAAGTAGCTTCCAGATAAGGCAACGCGCCTGCGATGATGCCGACGTCAATCCCGTAGAGTAAGCCTCCCAGTCCCGCTACCAGCAGGAGAAAGCGGTTGTAACTAGCCTTTTCGTCGGTCGCCAAGTGAGCAGTCCTTTCGCGGATCGCAGAATGCGGAGATTTTGATCCACCCGAGGATACATTACAAACTATCCGACGCCGAATGTTTCGTGCGCCGGTTTGATCGCGGCGGGCCAAATGATTTACTCTCAGCCGCGATGACTAGAACTCCGAAAAGCAGTCGAGACAAAGCCGACAAGCCTTCCTCTTCCAATTCATTTTCCCATGCCATGCGGCGGGAAATTTACGAGCAGCCGCAGGCCATCGCTAAAACGATCGCGAAACATCTAAAGAACGACATCATCTTCCCCGGAGAGCTGCAGCCGATCGAGAGCGCGCTACTGACGTTTGAAAAGCTGATCATCGCGGCCAGTGGATCGAGCCGTCACGCCGGCCTCGCAGGCGAGATCATGATCGAGGACCTGTCGGGCGTGGCCGTGGACGTGGAGTACGCCAGCGAATACTGCTACCGCTCCACGCATGCGGCGGTGGATCCTATCGTGATGGTGATTACGCAGTCGGGAGAAACCGCGGACACGATAGCCGCGCAGCGCGAGGCGCTGACTCGCGGCGTGAAGACCATCGCGATTTCGAATGTGGATAAAACCACTATCGTCCGCGAGGCCGGGGCGGCGCTGATCAGCGGAGCTGGGCCAGAGCTGGCGATTCCCGCTACGAAGAGCTTCACCACGCAATTGACCATCCTGTATCTGATGGCGCTTTTTTTAGCGCGCAAGCGCGGACGGATGACTTCGGAAGTGACGCGATCTTATCTGCAGCGGCTGTTGCAACTGCCTGAGGCGATTGAAGCGAACCTGTCAATCTGGGATGATCTGGCGGAAAAATTTGCGGGCAAACATTTTCAAGCGGAAAAATTCCTCTACCTCGGTCGCGGGGTGCATTATGCGATCGCCCGCGAGGGCGCACTTAAGTTAAAAGAAATCTCCTACGCCCACGCCGAGGGATATCCCGCGGGCGAACTGAAGCACGGTCCCAACGCGCTGGTCGACGAGAATCTGCCGGTGGTCGTGCTCGCAACTTGCGACCATCGCGATCCCGATTCGCTATTGCGCTACCGCCGAACTCTGGACGTGATGAAGGAAGTAAAATCGCGGCGCGGGCCGCTGGTGACGGTGGCGACCGAGGGCGACGAGGAAGTGAAGACGATCGCCGATTCCGTGTTCTACGTCCCGGCCGCGCCAGAGCTTCTGCTGCCAATCGTAGAAGTGATTCCGCTGCAGCTTTTCGCGTATCACGTCGCCGTAGGCAAGGGGTACGACGTGGACCATCCGCGAAATCTGGTGAAAGCGGTGGTCACCGAGTAGCGCAGCCAGGTTCAGGCTCGGGCAAAGTCAATGAAACCATGCTGCACGTCGGTGCGGATGAGCTTGACGCGCAGTTTGTCGCCGACGTCCAACCCCTTCTGTCCCTGCGCCAGCAGCCCTTCCACGTGAGGCTTCTGCACGAGGACAAACGTCCCCTTTGGCGTGGCCCCGGTGACGATGGCGTCAAAAGTTTCGCCGATTCTGTGTTGCATTGCGATGGCGGCCAGCCGCTTGCCCATTTCCCGTTCGACTTTCTTGGCGGCATTTTCTTTCAGCGTGCAATTGGCCGCGACGGCCGTGAGTTCGTCGTCGGTGTAAGGATTCTTCTGGCCGGCCAGAGTCGCCTTGATAATCCGCTGCGTAACCATGTCGGGAAATCGGCGGTTGGGCGCGGTGGAGTGGGTGTAGTCCCGCACAGCGAGCCCGAAATGTCCGGGAGCGGTGTCACCCGCGCGCTCCAGAACGTACTCGCCGGGGCCGATCAGCTTGATCACCGCTAAAGACAAATCGCCGAAATGCCCAGGGTCGGCAGTTTTTTGCTGGATCAGAAAATCGTTCAACGCTTTCGAATCCGGGTCTCCCGGAAGTTTCGTGCCCTTAGCAGCCGCCAGTTGCACGATGCGGTCCCAGCGTTCCGGCGTGCGCACAATGCGGCGCAAGGAAGAAACTTTTTCCAGCATCCGGGCCACGACGCCGTTGGCTGCGATCATGAAATCTTCGATCAGCTCGGTGGCATGGTTTTTTTCTTGATTGACTACATCGACCACCTGATCATTCAGCAGGAGCGGACGCAGTTCATCGGTTTCCAGGTTGAGGGCGCCATGCTCGAAGCGCTGATTTTTCAATTGCTGTGCAACTTCATCTTGAAGTTTAAGTTGTGCCTGCAAGTCGCTTGAAGCACCTACCTTTGCTGGAGCGGAAGCCTTCCCTTCCAGCCACGCTCCCAGGGAGTTGTACTGCAATTGCGCCTGGTTGCGGACGAGCGCGCGGTAGAGCTGGCCGCCGCTTACGCCACCTGCGGCTGCGACTACGAACTCGCAAACCACGCCGAGGCGATCCTGATTTTCGAGCAAAGAAGTCAGCCCGGTGGACAATTCCTCCGGAAGCATTGGGAAGTTGCGCACGCCGGCATAGACCGTAGTGGTTTCGCGCGCCGCGTGCTGATCGATGGGCGTTTGTTTTGGAGCAAAGGCATCCACGTCGGCGATGCCCACCATGACCTTGACATCGCCGTTGGGCAGGCGCTCGGCGACTTCGATCTGATCCAGATCACGGGAAGTGTCGTTGTCGATGGAAGACCACAGGAGCGACCGAAGGTCGCGCACATTTGCATCAGCGGTGACCTGCGGCGGGTGAGCCCGCAACTGGGCCAGCTGCGCCGACACCTCCGGAGGAAAATCCGGCTCGAACCCGTGCGCGATCATGATTTGTTTCGCGGTGGCTTGCAGGTCGATGTGAGAAGGGCTGGAGGCGTTCATGAACTCCCCGGAAAGCGTATGAAGTCCACCTAGGCTAACACGAGGAGCGGAGGCGCAGCTCAAGCGCAAAAACAAGCAGTGAGCTTCGCTTGCACTAAACGTTGCCGGTTAGCCGGCCGCATGTAACCGCTTGACGTCTTCATTGGTGAAGTTGCGCCGCGCGGGTAACTTATGAATCTTCCAGTAGACGGCAGCCTCCGCGATGCCAATCCCCTGGCCGCTCAACCGTAAAGTTTGAGCATCGACAAACTCCGTGACTCCAGTCTCAACAATGCTGCCCGGAAGTGCTGCTGACGATCCTGTTCCCTCAGGAAAACTGATCTCGACCACGCTGGGGGCCACGGCGGCGTAGTAGTTAGGAACTCCGTAGTAGATGGGGATGAGATCAGCCTGGTTCTCGAGCTGCGGATTCGTCGTAAACGGAACGGCGGTCGGAACTTCGGCCGTGGGTTCGGGAAAATCGAAGCTGGCGGATTCTACCGGCGGCAACGGTGCGTCGAGTGACAAGGTTGGCGTCGCAATGGAGTGAACAAGAAGCGGCGAACCGGTCAGCAAATACTGCGGCCCGGCGGCGAAGTTGGTGTCCTGGGCGACAGCGGAACCAATCAGCAAAAGCAGAAAGCATGGAACAACGAGAATGCGCATAAGACCTCCGTGGGGTTCGGCGTGCCAGGAGAATTATGGCGCAAGTCGACCGGAATTTCCAGCAGTAATAGCGCCAATTCCGGCTCCAGTCGCGGGTTTCAGGGGCAGGCGTTAGCCGAACGGAGGCGCTGCGGCCGCTTTCTGGCGTTCGCGGTGGTTGTAGCGAAGAAGATAGAACATGTAGGTCACGACGCCCAGATTGCCCAGGAAAAGCACGACTCGAAGCACGGTGATGCCCCGGGAAAGCTCGCGGATTTCGAGTGGGAGAAACAGCGCCCCGGCGACAAAGGCGATCCACTCGGCCCAGGCGCGCTGCCGCCACAGGCCATAGGCTTCAACCAAGCGGCAGCCGCCGTAAGTAAAAGCCACGCTGGCGGCAGTCCAGAGGCGGGCGTCGGTGGCGCTATCGGCGAAGTTCAGAAAAAGCTGAGCATAGCGACGGTCGGGATTGATGTGAAACAGAGCCAGAAGACTTTCAGCAAGCAGCCAGGCGTCCTTGTGAACCAGCAGCAGAGCGCACAGACCCATCGCCATTACGAAAACGCCCTTACCGAACTCAAACAACGCAACAAAGCGCAGCAGGGGTTTCTGGGCACGGATCGGAAGACGCGGCACTCCGGCGAGCGGCTTGCCTTTGGGCGGGCGCAGGTTGGCTGAGGAATTCGTCAAGGCAGCGTATCACCACAGATCAAACCGGCGCAGATCGAGTCGGCGAGTCGAGCTGTGAGCTGGGAGCGCAACCATTTCACTTTCTCTTCTGCCGGACCGCCGAGCGCAATTCTTCCACGATCTCATGCGACGCCCGGATCGCCGCCGCGTGCTGGTTCACATTGAACGAAATAGCGCCCACGCGGGCATGACCGCCGCCGCCGTAGCGCTCACAGATCCGGGCCAGGTTCACTTCCGGCGGTTGCGGCGCCCAGGGATTCGATCCTACCGAAACCTTCACCCGGAAACTGCTCTTGCTCAGGCCCACGCTGTAAATGGATTCGGGATGAAGATAATAAGGGACGAATTTATTGTAGCCTTCGAGGTCGTGATCCGTGATGTCGAAGAATATTGTGCCGTCTTTGCACTCTGTGCGCTGCTTCAGAATTCCAATGGAAATTTCGTGG
Organism: uncultured Acidobacteriaceae bacterium; assembly: GCA_963719575.1. Lineage (GTDB taxonomy): Bacteria > Acidobacteriota > Terriglobia > Terriglobales > Acidobacteriaceae > Sulfotelmatobacter. The sequence goes on along the minus strand of CAVRCN010000004.1, from coordinate 63,500 downwards.
CGCCTGAGTAGCGGCGGCAGCAAGGGCGCGACGAAAGGCTCTTCTAGAATTTCAGCGAGTGGTTTCACGGCCAACAGCGGAATCAGGTTCGGAACAAAACCATGGTCGGGCGCGGACTCGATGACCATAGTCAACTTCATGGCGGGCGCCTCCATTTCGACCGCCGTTTTGGCGTCCGGATAAAGCGCCCCGTCGATGATGTCGGTCCAGTGCACCAAATCGGCAACCGATGCAGGATCGAAACCGAAACGCTGCTGCGCGATCATGGCGATAAAGCTGGTGCAGGACTTGAAATCGGGATCATAAAACTTGCGATTGCTTTGATCCTGCTCGAAGTGCGCGGCGTCGGCCGGGGACAAAAACGCGCTCTCGTGATGATCGAACCACCAGGTGATTTTGGGCGAACTGGAATACTTGAAGTCGACAATCGCGTTCTCGTCGCCATCAAAATGAGATTCATCGAAGAGCGCACCGGCGCGATGGACGAGACCGGAAAAGCTGAACTCGGCGTCGCCGCGAATACGCTCGCGGTAAAAGCGGGAGAACAGCGCGGCGGAGGAAGCTCCGTCAAAACATTTGTCGTGATAGAAAACCCGAACTCGCAATGAATGCCTCTCACTCAAGATTCCCGCCGCGGAAGCTGCGCCTCGGCGCTTACCTCGCTTGGGGTAAAAGCTAATAGGAATGACAGCTTGGAAGGAGAAAGTCAAGGGCGTGCGATGCGATGTTGGCCCCGCACGCCCAGTTCAGGAAGTCGCCGCTTCAGCCCCCGCCAGAGAATACAACACGGCAGGGCCGCAACGAACCGCACCTACATCGCGTTGGCCTGTTTCTCGGCAAGGTCACCGATCACCGGCAGCTTGTACATTATGCCCTGGTTCGCCTTCATGAGCAGGATGATCCACACAATCAGGAAGCCCACGCAGAGGCCGGCCCAGATGAGAAACGAAATCAAGTGCCCCAGGATCGGGATAAACGCCAAAACTATCGAGACGATGAAAAGGCCGATCCAAAGCACCACCGCAGCCAGATGCAGGAACAGGTTCTGCCACGAATGGAAGCGTACAAACCGGCTCTTGTTGTAGGGCTCCATCACGAGAAACAGGATCGCGGGGATGATCGTAATGTAAGCCAGCATGCCGGCCACATTGTCAGCCATTCCCGAACCACTGGCTGCCGGCGCTGCCGGGGCGCGACTGCTGCAAGCCGCGCAAGTGGTGGTGCCATCGGCGACCTGAGCGCCGCACAGATTGCAAAACGCCATACCGGGTCTCCTTCAACGCTGAGTTGAAAACCGCATTCTCATTGACTTCGCGAATGCGCCGCCCCAAAGAACGTGGCGGCAAAATAGCAGAAAGCCGCGCGCGAAGCAATCCACAAATTTCTTGGAAGGGAAATGGCCTTCTACAACTGTCGTCCCGGAATCAAATTGGCCTGCCGTTCCGCCAGTTCGCCCAGCAGCGGAAGTTTGAAAATCTCGCCCTGGAAAGCCTTCACTACCAGCACCAGCCAGACCACGAATGCGCCCAAGGCGCCGACGATCGAAACCAGCGAGACGAAAAGCGGACCAACCAAAGGGACCAGGAACAGAATTGGGCTCGCAAGTTTGAGGACGACCCCCAGCAACAGGCAGATCAGCGTGAGAAAAAGACACTGCAGACACTGAAAGCGGACGAAGCGGTTCTTGCTGTAAGGCACGAGCAGGAGGAGCGCGGTCGCTGGAATGAAAGTGAAATACGCCAGCGCGCCGGCCAGATTCTCGGTAAGCATGCCGATCTTCGCCTGGGCGCGCTCCGAAGTTTGCATGGGGCGTCCGCAGCCCGGACAGAACGCGGCCGAGTCAGGCATCTGCGCGGAGCAGTGAGGGCAGGAAATCGGCATCGGGTTCACCGCATCCATTGTCGCACCTTGAGTCTAAAACAGAAGTGCCCGCAAGTTTCGGTGATAGCTCATGTTGAATTTCTCCGCGAACTTTGCGGCTTTTCCTTTGCGAGCTCTGCGGTTAAAGGCTTTGATTCTTGTGCGTATCAAAGACTCCATCCGCTGAGTGCGCGAAGAAATTAAAATTGACCGCTACTCACGTTTGTGCCTGCCTGGAATAGAATCTTCAAATGCAATTTTCGTTCTGTAAATCTCATAACTACACAGCTTGTTCATGAGCACAATCGCCACCGTCGCACCCGCCACCCGCCGCTCGCCCGCGCTCCAGATCCTTTTCTGGCTGCTATGCCTCATCGTCGCGATTCTTGCAGGCGTTGCGGGCTATGCCTATCTGATCGCGCGTTCTGCCCTGCCCCAACTCGATGGTCGCCTGCAGGTGAACGGTCTCTTGGCTCCGGTTACGGTTACCCGTGACACCCACGGCGTTCCCACCATCGAGGCCAAGTCGCTGGAAGACTTGTTCTTCGCCCAGGGCTACGTCACCGCGCAAGACCGCCTCTGGCAAATGGACGTGATGCGGCGCTTCGGAGCCGGAGAACTATCTGAGATTCTGGGAGAAGACACGCTCCAACTCGACCGCGAACAGCGCATTCTCGGCTTGCGGGCAGCCGCGAAAAAATCCATCGCGACCACGAGCCCGCGCGATCGCGCTTACTTCGAAGCCTACGCGCGGGGAGTGAATGCCTACATCGCCACGCACCGAGACCGCTTGCCGATTGAATTCCGGCTTCTGAAATATTCCCCGAAGCCCTGGCTACCGGAAGACTCCGTGGTCATCGCCAACGGGATGGTGAAAGACCTCAACTATCACTACTTCTACGACGCACTCGACCGCGAGAAAATTCTGGCCAAGCTCGGCCCCGAACTAACCGCGGATCTCTACGTGAATCGCTCATGGCACGACCGTCCGCCAACGGTGATGCGCGAAGACCTGAACGACCCGCACACCAACAACGGAGACTCCGACGACGACGATGACGATGACAGCGACGACGGCCCCGATAACGCGGTAACGCAGCAAAGAACATCTGCGCTCGAAATGAAGTCGCCGGAAGGAGTTCTGCCCGTCGATGGCTCGAACGACTGGGTAGTTTCCGGCGCCCACACTACCACCGGAAAGCCGCTGCTCTCAAACGATATGCATCTCGGCCACCAGATGCCTAACCTCTGGTATGAGGCGCACCTGCACGCCGGAACTTTCAACGTCGCCGGCGTAACGCTTCCCGGAATGCCATATGTGATCGTGGGCCACAATCAGCGCATCGCCTGGGGATTCACCAACGTCGGCCCGACTGTGACCGACATCTACATTGAAAATTTCAACGCCCAGGGTGCGTATCAAACTCCGCAGGGCTGGCTACAGCCGGAACATCGCACCGAGGTGATTCACGTCAAGGGCAAGCCCGACATCACCATCGACGTGAAGATCACACGCCACGGCCCTATCGTCACGGACCTGGTTCCCGGCGAGACGCGCCCCCTGGCGCTGCGCTGGACGCTCTACGACGGCCTCCGCATGCCCTTCTTCGACGTGAACTCCGCGCAGAATTGGGATGAGTTCCAAAAAGCGTTCGCACAACTCGATGCGCCAGGGCAAAATGTGGTCTACGCCGACGTGGATGGAAATATCGGCTATCACGCCACCGGCAAGGTTCCGATTCGCGCGGCCGGGGATGGCAGCCTACCCGTAAGTGGCGCGGACAACGCCCACGAGTGGACCAGCTTCATCCCCTTCGACAAGCTGCCGAACATCTACAACCCCGCCTCTGGAATCATCGCTACCGCCAACGGAAGAATTACGCCCGACGATTACCCGCACTCGATCAGCATGGAGTGGGAAGCTCCCTGGCGTCAGGCGCGCATTTACCACGTGCTCGAATCGGGACGGCAGTTTTCCGCCGCCGACATGCTCGCCCTGCAAACTGATATTCACTCCGAAGCCGACCTGTTCGCAGCCGAGCGTTTCGTTTACGCTGTAGATCACGCGGCCAAGCCATCCGCGCGCGCCAAGCAGGCCGCCGACTTAATGAGAAATTGGGACGGCCGCATGCTGGCCTCGTCAGCAGCGCCAACGATTGCGGTACTCTCAGCATTCAATTTGCGCCGACTGCTGCTGCAACCAAAGCTGGGAGCGGCGCTCGAAGATTCGACCACGCCGAGCCCGACGAAGCGAGATCCCCCAAAACCCGAAGCTCTGCTGAACTGGCAAACCTATTCCTGGGAGCAGCGCTCCGTCTGGCTGGAAAATATTCTGATTCATCACCCCAAACGCTGGCTGCCGGAGAAATATCCGAATTACGAGGAGTTATTGGCGGCCGCGGTGGAAGCCGCGGTCAGCGACGCAGATGCGCCCAAGGACCTGGCATCCTGGCGCTGGGGAAGTTTCAACGCCGTCGAAATTCAGCATCCGGTGCTCGGGAAGATTCCAATCATCCGGCGCTGGGCCGGACCAGGCGTGCAGGAGCAATCCGGCAGCGGCTATACTCTAAAAGCAGTCACCCGGCATCACGGGCCGTCCGAACGGTTCACCGCGAATCTCGCCGACCTCGACCAGTCCACCTTGAACATCGTCACCGGGCAAGCCGGAAACTTCCTAAGCCCCTATTACATGGACCAGTGGAACGCGTGGTACGAAGGAACCACATTCATCCTCCCCTTCAGTCCAGCAGCGTTGCAAGCCGCCAAAGGTCATACCCTGGTGCTGGAGCCGGGAAAATAGGGCTTCGGGCTTCGGCTTTCAGGCTTCGGCGAATCTTTGATGTCGTCGCCGGCGCGCTCTTAGCCGTTGTGATGTTTGGAGGACACGGCAGATGACGACGGAGCCGGTGCGGAAGATTCAATTGGTCTGGCTCGCAGGTGCCGGACTGGGACTGTTTGCCGGGTTCTGCTCGATTTTCGTCCTGGTGGTGACCGTAGCACAGGGCTGGCAGGAGCGCGCGCAGGCGCAATGGCCGCAGGCCAAGGCGCAAGTTCAGAGATGCGGGCTGGATACCTACACGCACAGGCGAATCGAGTCCTACTGGATAAACTGCCGCATCAGCTATCTGGTTGGCGCCGAGCAGATCGTAACCCAGGTTCACTCCCGCAGCGCTTCCACTTCACGCAGAGTGATCTTGCAACACCCGGCGCTGCAGTTCGGGCTCATGCAAGCCTGGGTGGATCAGCATCCCCCGGGGACACCGATCACCGTCCGCTACGATCCCGCGAAGCACCAGAAGGCAGTGCTGGCAGCAACCGATATGCCGCTCGCCGGACCACGGACGCCGGAGAACGTGAAGTTGCTGGAAGTCACGGCAGGCATCTGCGCCTTGCTGCTGGCCATTGCCGGACTCACAAGATCATCCTACGGCGTGGTTGGCAAAAGATCGCCCTAGCTCGCTTGACCCCGGATGCAATCGTTTAAACAGCTAGGCAGCTGACGGAATGCGACGCATCTCGTCCAGTATCCGGGCTCGGCTCAAGAAGAATGGCGGTTTGTCGATTATGTTCTGCAGAGGGCTATTTCGTGAGAAGGAAGGTTCTGGTTCTGGCGGTAGTGTGGTTGGCTTCGTTGCGGGGATGGAGTCAGACCGATGCCGAAGAGGCCAGAATCCTGGCACTGGAAAATGCCTGGAACCAGGCGGTCCTGCAAAGAGATCCCATCGCACTAGGGATGCTGCTCGGGTCGGAACTGGTTTATGTCGAATCTGACGGTAAGCTGATGAATAAGACCGAGTACCTGGCCAGCGTGCAGTCCCAGTCGTCACATCCTGCGCGGATTGCGAGCGAAGCCATGAATGTACACTTTTACGGTGCGACTGCCGTGGTCAGCGGTGTATATCGCGAAACCGGCGTGAGGAATGGGAAACCATACCTGCTACGGGAGCACTTCATCGACACGTGGGTTCATCGCGATGAGACTTGGATGTGTGTGGCCAGCGGTTCCACCTTGATCGGCCAGTGAGGACCCCGCCCCGAAATTAGCACGGCAGAGCTTGTGTTTGATCGACCCACGCGGTAGAAGAAAATCCCCGGCTCCGGCGCCGCGGGAAGAAGCCCTCTAGTAGAAGTCGATCTCTTTCAAATCGATCACGACGCCGACGATCGGAATGGTGCCGGTAGGAATGAAGTCTTCGTTCTCGAGCAGTAGGTCCAGGTCCGTGTCATAGACGCGGAGATTCCCGCCTTCCGCCACGTACTCCACTTGGCGATTGGTCAAGCCCGCAAACCCGGTGACGTCCCCGTTGTCGGGAGGGATCACCACGTTGCCTTCGGCGGTGTTATAGATTGCCAGGCAGCCGCGCACTTCCCCCTGCGGATTGTTTACGTCGCCAATCGTCGTGCAGGTGTGCGAGCCGATGAAAAGCTGCCCGTTGGCGCTCAGATCCATACGATCATGGTAACCATCGGGGATGTAAAGCTCCTGGGTGTTCACCACGGCCAGGGAATTCAGATCCACGATGTCGAGACGCCCGCAAGTGGTTGCGGCGGTTGTGGGCCCGCCCGCACAGGTGTTTGCCCCTGGAGTGGCCGGAGGCGGCGTTCCAGCTACATATATCGTGGTGCCGTTGAGGAGTGCCCAAGTAGCGCCCTCCACCGGAATGGTGTCGGTGACCGTGAACGTTGCCGTATTAAACACGGCCACGCTGGCCGGCTGCGTCCCGCCGCACTGCAATCCGCAATTCAGGATGTACGCGGTCGAGCCGTCGCTCGAATAAATGGCAAAGACGGGGCGGCTAAACCCCGGTACCAGGAAGCAGGCCGTGCTCAAGGAGCCGCTGTCGCAGCCCTGGTCCACTGGGCTCACGGCGACCGCGGGAGAAAGCACCGCGATGCTGTCGCTGTCGTCGCTGAAGGCCAGCAATTGCGTCCCCCCGGCGTTGGAGACAACCGTCTGCGCACCCGGAACGCCGATCGTCGAAATAGTCGAATTCGATGCCAGATTCATCTCCACCACAGCGCCGGCGGGGGTGAGGATTCCGCTCACCGAAGCCGTCGGAACCGCAGTAAACCCGAGCGTGGCGCTCTCCGTGGGGATCACCAAGCTGGTGGTTCCACCCGGCAGCGCGATCGAGCCGCTGATGGACTCCGTTGTCGTGTTCACGACATCGACAGTGTTGTTGCCGGAATCGAAGACAATCACGGTCGCCCGGTTTGCCGACATAGCCATTAGTCCCGGTGCATTCAAGTTACCCGCGCCGATTCCAGCGACTCGCGGAAGCGTGTCATCATAGGCGTCAACGATCGTCAGGCTGCCGAACGTCGACCCTCCGGTTACGCTCTGTGACGCCAGAACGCGAGTGTCCAGGCCGCTCGGGGGATCTTTCGGCTTGGACGCCGTGCTGCAGGAGATAAGGCAGATGCTGGCGATGAAAACGACACCGGGAACAAGCACGGATTTCTTCAAACGCGAAGCTCCTAACGACATGAAAAATGGAGATTTAAATGCGAAATAGCGGATTATAGCAGACCTTTAGTCAGGGCTCTCGGGCACGCAAGAACGAGCATTGGCTCAATTTGTGAGTTTCTTCGCGTACTTTGCGGCCTTTCTTCGCGCACTTAGCGGTTAAAGTCTTTTGATTTGCACCGGTTCTTCAGTCCTAACTTGCTCAGTCTAACCTTGTTAGCCGGACTTACCCGCACCCCCCAGATGCACAAACCGGCGATCATCCTGTATTCTCAAGACTATAGCTGTTATTTTCACCCATCACCTTATGCCAGCAGACTTTCTTTCGCGAATCAAGCAAGCCCCAGTGCTTTGCGACGGGGCCATGGGGACGCTGCTCTACGCTAAAGGCATTTTTATCAACCGTTCCTACGACGAATTGAACCTTTCGCAGCCTGATTTGATCCGTGGCATTCACCACGAATACTTGCAGGCCGGCGCGGAGATCATTGAAACCAATACCTTTGGAGCCAACTCTTTTCGCCTGGCGCGGCACAGCCTGGCCGACAAAGTGCGTGACGTAAACCTCGCCGGAGTGCAACTCGCCCGCGAGGCCGCCAAAAGCTTCGATGTATGGGTCGCGGGTTCGGTTGGCCCGCTGGGAACCAGAATCGAGCCCTTGGGCAAGACTTCCTTCGAAGAGGCTCGGGAGTCGTTCCGGAAGCAAATTGAGGCGCTGGCGGAAGGCGGCGTCGATCTGCTGATCCTCGAGACGTTCGGCTATCTTGAAGAACTGCATCAGGTTATGCTCGCGGCGCGCGATGTGAAAGCCGGGCTGCCGATTGTGGCGCAAGTGACCATCGACGAAGACGGCAATTGTCTCGACGGATCGGACCCGGAGACGTTCGTTGCCAAAATCGAGGAATGGGGAGCCGACGTCATCGGCTGCAACTGCAGCGTGGGGCCGGTGGCCATGCTGGATGCCATTGAGCGGGTGCGGGCGTTGACTTCCCTGCCCCTGGCCGCACAACCGAACGCCGGCATTCCGCGCTCGGTGGAGGGCAGGAACATCTATTTGTGTTCTCCGGAATACATGGCCAGCTATGCGCGGAAGTTTGTTGCCGCCGGAGTTCGCGTGGTCGGCGGATGCTGCGGAACCACGCCGGAGCACATCCGGGTGATGAAATCGGCGCTGCGGGTGGGCGAAGCGCGGGCTAAAGCGGCCGCTCCGCAGGTGGCGGGCGGTCACACTGCAACCGCGGCGACGCCGGCCGTTCCTCTGGAGAAGAGATCGGCTTTGGGCGCAAAGCTGGCCCGCGGCGAGTTCGTGACCATGGTCGAGATTGTGCCACCGAAAGGCATCGACATTCGCAAGGAGGTCGACGGAGCAAAGTTTGTTAAGTCGGTGGGCGTGGATGCGGTGAATATTCCGGACAGCCCGCGCGCTTCGGCGCGCATGAGCAACCAGGCGCTGTCGCTGCTGATTCAGCACGAAGTGGGCATTGACGCGATTCTGCATTACACCTGCCGCGACCGCAACGTGTTGTGCATCCAGAGCGATCTGCTGGGCGCGGCTGCGGTGGGAATCAAGAATTTAATCTGCATCACTGGCGATCCGCCGAAGATGGGGAATTATCCCGATGCGACGGCGGTCTTTGATGTGGACGCCATCGGCCTGGTCAACATCGTGCACAATTTGAATCGCGGGCTGGACCTGGGCGGCAATCCGATTGGAACTGGAACGGGATTTGTGATTGGCGTGGGCGCGAACCCGGGCCTCACCGATCTCGACGAAGAAGTCCGCCGCTTTGAATACAAAGTGGAAGCTGGAGCGGAATATGCCGTGACCCAGCCGGTGTTCGATCTGCGTTTGCTGGAGAACTTTGTGCGCCGCATCGAGCATTGCCGGATTCCAGTGGTGGCGGGAATTTGGCCGCTGGTCAGCGTGCGCAATGCCGAGTTCATGAAAAACGAATTGCGGGTCAGCGTGCCCGACGCGGTGCTGGAACGCATGGCACGAGCGCAGACGCCTGAGGCGGCGCGGGCCGAGGGAGTGGCTCTGGCCAGAGAGATGCTGCTGGCAGTGCGGCAGACCGTGCAGGGCGCACAGGTCAGTGCGCCGCAAGGCCGCTACAGCTCAGCCGTGGATGTGTTGGAGGCGTTAGGCACGGACGGCGCGAAGTAACGTCTCCAGCCCGGAGTTGGTTCGCGAAGGTCGGTCGCCGAAAGGATCGCTGGCTTGTCATCCTGAGCGGAGCGAAGGACCTGTGCAACGTGCCGGCAGCGCCTCAGCGCCGGCGAGTTGCACAGGTCCTTCGGCCCGCAAAAGGCGCGGGCCTCAGGACGACAAACGTATTTAGGTGAACTGCATCACTACCAAGACTTTCGCGCTTTGACGGCACAACCGCCCGGGGTCAAAGGGTATCCTAACTGGGTTGAGTGCGGAAGCCCCATTTCCATGCGAGCGGCTGTTTTTCTTCTTTTCGGTGGCCTCTTCTCAGTCTCCGGATGGGGACAAGCGGCTTCGCCTCCAACGTCTTCGTCGTCCTCCGCATCGACGGTACAAAAACTAACGGTTACGGTCACGGACGAAAATGCTGTGCCGGTCATGTCCGCGCAAGTCGTGCTGCAGGCAACGCCGCCGGCTCTGCCACTGCGTTGCCTGACCGATGTCGCCGGCCGCTGCGAGTTTCTCGATTTACCGCATGGAACTTACGAACTTCTCGTGGAAAAGATCGGCTTCTACGCGATATCGCAGTCCAATGTGCAGGTGGGAGTCGCTGCCAACCTCGACGTAACTCTCACTCATCAGCAGGAGGCGCGCGAAGTGGTGAACGTGGTGGAATCTGTGCCCGCCATCGACTCTGCGCAAATCTCGTCCAAAGAAGAACTCAGCGCGGCGGAGCTGATCGATATCCCCTATCCGGGACCGCATGATTACCGCAACGCCCTGACTTTCATCCCCGGAGTTACGCCCGATGCCTTTGGGCAGGTGCATGTGGCGGGCGCCGAGACCTACCAAACTCTGTTGCTGCTGGACGGTTTCAACGTGACCCAGCCGACCAACGGGGCGCTCGTGGTGCGGACCAGCATCGATTCATTCCGCGCTATCGCGGTGACTCCGAGCCGCGAAGCGGCCGAGTTTGGCAAGGGTTCCGGCGGAGTGCTCAGCCTGAACACACGCATGGGCAACGACCACTTCCGGTTCAATGCGACGGATTTCATTCCTGCGCCGCAGGACGTCAAGGGGATCTCTCTCGCCAACTGGACGCCGATCTATACGATGTCGGGGCCGATTCGCAAGGGGAAGATGTGGTTTATTGACACGCTCGATGGTGAATACGATGACTACGTCACCAAGCAACTGCCCGACGGCGCCGACAGCGACCATGTCTGGCGCATGGACAACCTGATCAAGGTGCAATCGAACCTGACGACCCGCAACATCGTGACGGCGAGTTTCTTGTCGGATTACTATCACGAGGAATACGCCGGCGAGGGGGTTCTCACGCCGCAGGCGACGACCCCGACTGAGGTGGAGACCGCCTACATCGGATCGCTCAAAGATCTTTACTATTTTCGCGGCGGGGCGCTGCTGGAAAGCGGATTCGGAGTGGATCAATACAACCTCACGCTCACTCCGCAGGGAGACGCCGGGTACATTTCGACGGCGCTGGCGGCCGCCGGCAACTACTACCTGCACGAGAATGCGCAGGCTCGCCGGGTGCAGGGTCTGGCGAATCTTTACCTGCCGCCGCACCAGTGGCACGGCCGCCACGACATTAAGTTCGGCGCAGACCTCGACCGCTTGAATTATGACGCACAGTTCCTGCGGCAGCCGATTTCGTTCCTGCAGCCGACTGAGCCGCCGCCCGGGCAACTGCCGCAACCCTGCGCTACGGATGCGAGTGGGGTTCCGGTGGTTCCCTCCACGTGCGCGCGCTATTCGGTGTTCTCGGGCGGCAATTATTCGACGATCTACAATGCCGAGGCCAGCGCCTATGCCGAGGATCGCTGGCTGGTGACCAACCGGCTGCTGATTGAGCCGGGCGTGCGTTTCGATTGGGATGAACTGGTGCGGACCCCGCTGTTCTCGCCGCGACTGGCGGGCACCTACATTTTCGACAACGAAAGTAATACCAAGCTGTCGGCGGGAATTGGGATTACCTACGACGCAACCAGCCTGGGCTTGATCCATCAGGCACAGGAGGGACAGAGGGTGGATTACTTTTTTGATGCGAACGGGTGCCCGCAAGAGGAGGATGGCGCTAGTATTCCTTGCACTCCGTCGCCGCCGCCGGTGGAACCTGCACCAGTCGCGGTACCCACCCTGTTTGTGGTGAACCGAAACGCGCTTGCGGCTCCGCGCTATCTGAACTGGAGTCTCGGCTTCGAGAAGAAACTGCCGGCTGCCACATTCCTTAAGCTTGAATTCCTGGAGAAACGCGGCGTGCATGGCTTCGCCTACAACACGTTGAATGGCGCGGTCGACGGAAACTTCTTGCTGGGGAACGGCCGCGACGACCGCTATGACGCCTTCACGGTCAGTCTGCGGCACCGCTTCCGCCAGCGCTACGAGATTTTCGGCGCCTACACCCGCTCCCGCGCGCATACCAACCAGGTGTTCGATTTCAGTCTGGACGTTCCCCTGTTGAGCCCGCAGCTTCCCGGTCCCTATCCCTGGGACGCGCCCAACCGGTTCGTGGGATACGGCGTGTTGCCGTTCTTCAGCCTGCCCTTTATCCATAAACTCGACCTGGTCTATTCTGCCGAAGCCCGCACTGGTTTGCCATTCAACGCGACCACCGACCAGGGAGAGATTTATCCGGGTACCACTCCGGAGACTTATCGTCTTCCGACTTACTACGCGGTAAATCTGGAGTTCGAAAAGCGCTTTCATCTCCTCGGGCGTTTTTTGGCGGTGCGCGTCGGCTTCGATAACGTCACCAACCACGCCAATGTCTCGCTGGCCAACGGCGTGATCGATATGGCGCACCAGGCTCCGACGTTCATTGACGGAAACGGGCGCGCCCTCGATGGGCGGATTCGACTGCTGGGGAAAAATTGAGCGGATGTTTTCAAGCTAGTCCTAACCAGGGCTAATTGAGCCGACTCCCGGAAGCCGTTCCAGATTGAAAATGCCTTTCAATAGTTTCGAACGCGTTTACAAAAATTCACTGGACAGCGAGATCGAAAAATGGGATTACAATAAGTACAGGAGTAAAACCCGTTGCCCAAGTTTGAAGAGTGCCTCCAGCGACTGGAGAAGATAGTTCAGGAACTGGAAAAGGGAGAGGTTCCCCTGGAGAAATCGCTGACCCTTTTCGAAGAAGGCATGCAGCTTTCTTCCGCCTGCCGCAAGGAACTGGAGCAGGCGGAAGGTAAAGTGGAGATTCTGCTGAAGAAAAACGGGAAGCTCCAGGCCGAGCCGTTCGAGCCGGAGACGGAAAGAGTGCAGGCTAGGCGTTAAGCGCTGCAACGCAGGAAAAGCCTGGCGCGGGAATTCGTCTGGTGTTCATCAGTGTCGTCTGTGGAGTTGGATTTCCCCCGCCCCGCAGCCTTAGTGCCGTCACGGTCGCCGTTGACGGCGGTTGTTCGGGGGATTTATGGGTTTGAGTGTAGCTGTTCTGCAGCAGGATCCTGCGATCGCGCTGTCCCTGGCCGGTGGGTTGCGCTCTCTGTTTCATTCTGTTCATGTGGCCAGCTCTGAAAACGAGCTGCGCGATCTCGTTGCGCAAGAGCTCCCGGAAGTGGCGGTTATTGATGTCGAGGCGATGCGGTTTGCCGATGTCGAGAGGTTGCACCAGGATTTTCCGTCACTGGTGATCGTCTGCACCCACCGCATTCCCGACGAAGAAATGTGGATGGCGGCGCTCGAAGCCGGTGCGGTTGATGTGTGTCCAGCCTATGACGTGGAGGCCATCCTGGCTTCAATCTTGAGAAGCGTGGCGCTGTCGCAGGGCACCGCGGCGTAGACCCTTGGCAAGCCCGTTGCCGTCCGAACTCGCGATTTCCTCCGCACCCACCCTTGCTATACTCACTGCTTCATGCTCCAGGAAACTCTCGAACAAGGCAGAACAACGGTGGACGCTGCGCTGGACCGGCTGATTCCGCTGGAGACGCAGCATCCCGTCTCCATTCACAAAGCGATGCGCCACAGCGTCTTTGCCGGCGGCAAGCGCCTGAGGCCGGTGCTGTGCATGGAGGCGGGGCGCATGGTGGCCGGATCGCTGCCCGATGGGATTGAAGAACTGGGAGCGGCACTCGAGATGCTGCATACTTACTCGCTGATCCACGACGATCTTCCCGCGCTCGACAACGATGATCTACGACGGGGCCGCCCCACTTGCCACAAAGTGTTCGGGGAGGCGATCGCGATTCTGGCCGGGGACGCGCTACAGACGCAGGCCTATGAAGTGATGGCCCGACTAAAGTGTCCGGCGGAAGCGCGTGTGCGCATCGTTGAGGAAATCGCGCGCGGCACGGGAACCGTCGACGGCATGATCGGCGGGCAGGTGGTGGATCTGGAAGCCGAACACACCAAGCCGGACGCCGCCGTGATCGAGTATATTCACGGCGCCAAAACGGCGGCATTGATCACGGCGAGCCTAGTGAGCGGAGGGCTTTATGCGGGAGCCGACGACCGCGCGGTCGTCCACTTGCGGGCGTTCGGAAGGTCGATTGGCCTGGCGTTTCAGATCGTCGACGACATTCTCGACGTGACCCAGACCAGCGAGCAACTGGGGAAGACAGCAGGAAAAGATACGGCGGCTGAGAAGGCAACGTATCCTTCGCTGTTTGGAGTGGAGCAGTCGGAGCGCAAGGCGGATGAACTGGTGAGCCAGGCATTTGCGGAATTGAAAAGTTTCGGGGCGCGTGCGGAGACGCTGAAGGAGCTGGCGCGGTTTCTGGTAGAGCGGAAACAGTAAAGCAATTGCGCCATCGTCCTGCGGTGCTGGAAGAGGACATGCTTTGACTGAACCAATTGTGAGTCACAAGCCGCTCGACATTCTAGCCGTCGCGGCCCACCGCGATGACGTGGAGCAGACCTGCGGCGGCACTCTGCTCAAAGCGGCCCAACGTGGCCAGCGAACTGGCATTCTCGATCTGACTCAGGGCGAGATGGGCACGCGCGGCACCGCTGAAGACCGTGCGCGCGAGGCCGATGACGCCGCCAAGATTCTGGGAGTGAGCTGGCGCCGGGCGCTCGACATTCCCGATGGGCGCGTCGAGAACACCTGGGAGAACCGGTTGAAAGTCGCGAGCGTGATTCGGGAGACGCAGCCGCGCGTCGTGATTCTGCCTTACTGGAAGGGGAGGCATCCGGATCACTACACGACGTCGGTACTGGGATATGAGGCTTGCTTCCTGGCGGGACTGGCGAAGTTGTCTCTCGGCTCGCAGCCATCAGCTCTCAGCCAGCCAACCCCCAACCTCACTCCTCATCGTCCGTTCAAGATCATTTACGCAACGCTCTACTACGATGTACGGCCCACGTTTGTGGTCGACATCAGCGCGCAGTTTGCGGGAAAGTTTGCATCCATCATGGCTTACAAATCACAGTTCAGCGATCAGGAAGCGGGCAAGGACCTGTTCCCTGCTCACGACGAAATTCACGCCCGCGTGGAAGCCATGGCGCGGCATTACGGCATGCTGGGCGGCGTCACCTACGCAGAACCATTTCTGCAAAAGGAAGTCGGGCTGGTCGAAGACTTGCTGGCGATCCCAGTGAAGTCGATCTGAGTGCGCGAGAAGAGCTTGGCACTCTCGCACTAATTCTGTTTTCCGTGGGCGTAAAACAGGTCCATAATTACTTGCTCCTCAGTGGCTGTGTGACTCGGACATTCCTCCAGCTTCGCTCGGGCAGTCTGGTCCGCAGTTTTTGATCTGGCCTGGATCGTGAGCGTAAAAAAGGAGAAGTGGCAAATGGCTTCCAGATTTCGTTTTCGTGGCGTGTGCTTCGTCTCCCTGGCATTAGCCGGAATTGCTGGTCTGACAAATTGTGGCGGAAGCGGTTCGCCCGTTATCACCGTCCCACCACCTCCCAACGTGACCGTAACCGTCGCGCCGCAACTGGCCGCAGTGGCGGCGACCACGCAGACTCAGCTGTTCACCGCGACCGTCACCGGGTCCAGTAATCCCGACGTTAGCTGGAGCGTGGATACCATTGCGAATGGCAACGCCACGGTAGGCACCATCAGCGCCAGCGGACTTTATACTCCGCCGGCCACGGGCGGCATGCACACGGTGACGGCAACCAGCGCCGCCAACTCCATTGACTCGGGATCGGCGACTGTCGCCGTCACCGATCTTCCCGGCGTCTTCACCTACCACAACGATCTCTCGCGCGACGGAGCGAACACGCAGGAGTACGCGCTGAGTTCCTCGACCGTGACGACATCGAACTTTGGCAGGCTGTTTTCCTGCCCGGTGGATGGCGCGGTCTACACGCAGCCGCTGTGGGTGCCGGGCCTCAGCATTGCAGGCGGAACGCATAACGTCATTTTCGTGGCTACGCAGCACGATACTATTTTCGCCTTCGACGCCGACACCAGCCCGTGCGTGACTTATTGGCAGCAGAACCTGCTCGACACGCCCCACGGCGGCACGTCCGGCGAGGGTCCCGTGGTCTGGGAGGACGTGGGCTACTGCTATGGCGACGTCTATCCGGAAGTCGGCGTCACCGGAACGCCAGTGATCGATCCCACGACCAACACAATCTACCTGGTCAGCGCGTCGGAGATCCCGGGTCCAATGTCGGGCAACTGTAGTCTGCCAACAGGCTCATTTTTCCACCGGCTGCACGCGTTGGACATCACGACGGGGAACGAGCAACCCAACTCCCCAGTGACGATTGCCGCTTCCGTGGCAGGAACAGGCGACGGATCTTCGGGCGGCATGGTGACTTTTAATTCGCAACTGGAGCATAACCGATCGGGCCTGGCGCTCTCGAATGGCACCGTCTATGTGGCATTTGCCGCGCACGAGGACGCCACGCCGTATCACGGCTGGCTGCTCGGTTACAACGCTTCCAATGTGCAGCAGCAGGTCAGCGTCTTCAACACCACGCCGAACGGACTGGGCGGCGCCGATGGCGGCATCTGGGCAGGCGGCGGCGCTCCCGCCGTGGACAGCACGGCAGACGGCGGGGATGTTTACGTCTCCACCGGAAACGGCGTATTTGACGAAGGCTCCGGCATGTCGCTAGAGAACGATTACGGCGACAGCATTCTGCGGCTTACTCCCGTCACCGGAAACACAGTGACCCCGAACGGCCTCAACTTGAATCTGGCCGGCTGGTTCACCCCCTACGACGAGTACAACCTGGAGCAGAACGATACTGACCTGGGTTCCGGCGGCGTGGTGCTGTTGCCGGATCAAACCTCGGCGCCCACCCATTTGCTGGTGGAGATTGGCAAAGAGGGCGTCGTCTACTTGATTGACCGCGACAACATGGGGCAATTCCAGGCGGCCAACAACAACCAGATTTTGCAATCTTTCAGCGCCAGCGGATTATGGGGAACGCCCGCGTTCTGGCAGTACGGACTTTACACTGCCGGCGCCGGTGATAACTTAAAGCTATTCACTTTCACAGCCGGCTCGCCTGGGCAGTTCGCGACGAATCCATCTTCGCACTCCGCGGGGGTTTTCAACTTTCCCGACCCGTCGCCGTCGATTTCTTCGCAGGGATCTTCCAACGGCATTGCCTGGGCGATCGATGCCGGCCTCTACGGCTACGCCAGCTCGAATGCCGGAATAAACTGCTACGTGTCGCCGGTCCCGGCCGCGTGCACAGGACCCGCGATTCTGCACGCCTACGACGCGACCAATCTTGCCACTGAGCTTTGGAATACGACGATGGCGGCCAACAACCGTGATCAGGCGGGCAATGCCGTGAAATTTGTTCCGCCCACGATTGCCAATGGCAAGGTCTACATCAGCACTCGAACCGAGATTGACGTCTACGGTCTGCTGAATTAAAGCTTCGCATCTATTTCTTCAACGCCACAGCCACGCCATCCCGGATGGGCAAAATCGTAGTCATAAATTCCGGCGAAGCAGCAAGCTGCCGGTTGAATTCGAGGATGGCTTTGGTCTCCGCGCTCTTGGGATTCTTCTCCGCGACCCGGCCGCTCCACAGCACGTTATCAGTGATGAAAAGGCCGCCTTTGCGCAGGCGTGACGACACCAGCCGCAACACCCGCGGATAATCGGTCTTGTCCACATCGTTGAAGATGATGTCGAACTCCTGTTTCTGCTCCGAGAGGTATTCCAGCGCATCGCCGGTATGAACCGTGATGCGGCCGGCCACGCCCGCACGTTCGAAATAACCGCGGGCGCGCTCGGCGTTCTTCGGATCGCCGTCCGTATAGATGACGCGTCCATTTTCTCCGACGGCCTGCGCCCACCAGATCGTCGAATAGCCAATCGCCGAGCCCAGCTCGAAAACCGCTTTTGCGTTAATCATCAGCGCGAATTGCTGCAGTATGCGGCCAACGGCAGGGCCGACAATAGGGACGTTGTGAGCCGCGGCGTAGTCTTCCATCTCAGCCAGCACAGCATCGCGCTTGGGGAGCATGGAGTAGAGATAGTCGTCGACCGGCGCGGCAGTGAAGCCGTTGTAGTGACGCCAGCTTGGCTTGTTCGGTTTGTTCGGCATCTAGGACCTCGACGTTAAGAAATCGTCACTCCTGGCTTCATCTCGAAAACTTCAACGCCGGGAACAAGTTGGTGAAGTGCTCCCGGAGTTCCCGTGAGCACTGGAAAAGTTGCGAAGTGCATGGGAATTATTGTCTTAGCTTTAAGCAAATTACAGGCGTAGGCCGCCTCGCGCGGCCCCATGGTGAAATGGTCGCCGATCGGCAGCATCGCAATATCGGGCGCGTAGAGCTCGCGAATGATTGCCATATCGCTGAACACGTTGGTATCGCCGGCGTGGTAAATCCTAAGGCCGTTGGAAAACTCCATGACATAGCCGCAGGCTTCGCCGCCATAAACCATTTCGTCGCCATCCTGAATGCCGCAGGAGTGGTCGGCGTGAACCATGGTGACCTTAATATCGCCGACCGTCTGCGTGCCGCCCTTGTTCATCATCGCCGTCTGCTTGACGCCCTTCTTCTCCAGCCAGCCGACCAGTTCAGGGATGCCGACAACTTTCGGAACATGCTTCTTCGCAATTTCCACTGCGTCGCCAATGTGATCGCCGTGGCCATGCGTGATGAGCATGACGTCGACTTTCTTGACCTCTTTCTCCGACGCTGGGCACGCGGGATTGCCCATGATCCAGGGATCGATAATGACGGTCTTGCCAGCGGGAGTCTCGATGCGGAAAGTTGCGTGACCCAGCCACGTCAGTTTGATGCCTTTGAGGTTCATAAACGCAGCTCCTAGCTCTTAGCTCTTAGCTCCTGACCCTTGGCTAAGCAAATCGGGCGACACGATTCGCGCAGGCCTCGGAGAGCACAAAAAAAGTCAACTGCGCCGCAGGGCTTGCCTGCCTAGTTTAATATGAAACGCCTATGGCTGACCTGAAGGTGCTGATCACGCGGGATCAAATCACGAAGCGAGTGGCCGAACTGGGCGCGGAGATTACCCGAGACTTCAAGGGCGAAAAAGTGATGTTGGTGGGCGTGCTGAAAGGCGCAGCGATTTTTCTGGCCGATCTTTCGCGCCAGCTGGACCTCGATGCCACATTTGATTTCATCGGCGTCTCGAGCTACGGAAATCGTCCCAGCCCCACGCAGGAACTCAAGAGCGGATGGGACTCCACCGGCGAAGTGAAGCTGACCAAGGATGTCGATCAAACGCTGAAAGACAAAAACATCATCGTCGTCGAAGATATTCTCGACACCGGGCTGACGCTCACCTATCTGAAGAAGATGCTGCTGGCGCGGCAGCCGCGGACGCTCAAGATCGCCGCGTTGCTGGATAAGCCGTCACGACGCAAGCTTCCCCTGCAGGGAGATTACGTTGGCTTCAAGATTCCCGATGAATTTGTGGTCGGTTACGGTCTGGATTACGCTGAACGCTACCGCAACCTGGCCGATATATGCGTGGTGCCGCGCGAATAACCAGCGCAGACTTCCGCGCGACGCTCGCAGTCGCGAGAACCGGGCGAGAGAACTCCAGAACGCGGCGGCGTATTCCCCGCCTCGCAAAATCCGGCTGCTATCATAGAAACTATGGGATCTGTTCTTTCCAAACCGGCACACCATCTGCAAATCGAGCCCCTGCTGCTCGAAGTTGCGGACGTGCTTGCGACCTCGCTCGACCTGGACACGACTCTGCGGCGGATTGCCGAGGTCGTACGCAAGGTCATCGACTACGAAATCTTTGCGATCCTGTTGCTCAATGAAAAAACTCAGGAACTGAAAATCCGCTTTCAGGTGGGATATCCCCCAGAATTTGCCGAACGAACGCGCATCAAGGTCGGCGAAGGCGTCACAGGGCGAGCGGCCCAATTGCGACAAGCTGTGCTGGTAGACGATGTCACTGCTGATCCGAAATATATTGCAGCAGTCGCCAATGTGCGGGCGGAACTGGCAGTTCCGCTGCTCACCAAGAATCGCGTGATCGGTGTGATTGACCTGGAAGCGCGCGAGCCCGGCTATTTTACCGAGGAACACAGCCGCCTGCTGACGTTGGTCGCTTCGCGCATGGCCGCGGGTATTGAGAATGCCCAGCTCTACACCCGCACCATCAAGCAGTCGCGCATTCTGCTGCTGCTGAACGAAATCGCGCGGGAACTCACGTCGATCCTGAATCTGGACGAACTGCTGGGACGCATCGCCGAACTGATGCGCCGTCTCATCGACTACCAGATGTTCAGCATTCTTCTGCTCGATGCCACCGGGGAAAAACTGCAGCATCGCTTCTCGCTGCGCTTCAACGAAAATATTCAACTCAAGCACGAAATTCCCTTGGGTCGCGGCCTGATCGGATACGCGGCTGAGACGAAACAAGCGGTGCTGGTTCCCGATGTAACGAAGGATGCACGCTACATCGAAGCCAACCCGGAGACGCGGTCGGAGCTGGTGGTTCCGCTCATCTATAAAGACAAGGTGATCGGGGTTCTCGATCTCGAGCACACGCGTCGCGGTTTTTTCACGGACGATCACAAACGTACCGTGACCACGCTAGCGGCGCAGATTGCCATCGCCATCGAAAACGCGCGGCTCTATGAGCAGGTCGCCCGGCAGGAGCGCCGCCTGGAGCGAGACCTTGCTCTGGCACGGGAATTACAGATGCGGCTTCTGCCTCACGCCCGGCCCAAACTCGGGCACCTGGACGTGGCGGCGAAGTTTGTTCCCGCGCGGGCGATCGGCGGCGACTTGTATGACTTCATTCCTTATTCCATGTCGCGCGTTGGAATTGTAATTGGCGATGTCAGCGGCAAAGGCGCACCGGCGGCGATTTACGCCGCGCTGGTGAGTGGCATCCTGCGCTCGCATGCGCCTATCGAACCGATGCCGGCCGAGATGCTTTCTGCCGTAAACCTGTCTCTGGCCGAGCGCCGCATCGAAGCCCAATTCGTCTCTCTCATCTACGCGGTGTGGGATGACGAGAACCGCACGCTGACCGTCGCCAACTCCGGCCTGCCCCGCCCCATTTACGTCCACGGCGGAAAGAACGAAGTGGTCGAGGCCACCGGCCTGCCTTTGGGATTATTCGACGAAGCCGACTACGACGAATTCAAATTTCGCATGAAGCCCGGAGATATGTTCGTCTTCTTCAGCGATGGCATGCTCGATGCCCGCAGCCGGAGCGGTGAGATGTTCGGCCGACGCCGCGTGGAGGAAATTGTCGCGAGCTGCGCGGCCAAGTCAGCGGACTGCGTCGTCGATTCCCTCTTCACTGCCGTGGCCGAGCATTCGGCAGGCGTGGAAACCTTCGACGATCAGACTGTGGTTGCCATCAAAGTGCGTGACGGCGCACATGCATCGCCGAAAAAGAAATGACCGCTCGCAGTAAGACCGGACTCGCGCGTCCTCAGGGTTTTACTTACGCTCGAAAATCGCGAAAACATTCGCGCGGCCCTGCCGAACTCACTCTGCACTGCGACCAGGCAGATCTTTCGCAGCTTGCCCGGCATTACGGTACTCCGCTCTACGTTTATTCCGCGACCGTGATTCGCGAGCGCCTGGCGAGTTTTCAAGCAGCGTTCCGCAGCGTGCCCCACACCATCTGTTATTCGGTGAAAGCGAACTCCAACCTCAATATCCTGCGCCTGCTCGCCAGAAGCGGCTGCGGCTTCGACGTGGTTTCCGGCGGCGAACTGGAACGCGTGCTCGAGGCAAGCCGCGCATCGGCCAGACGCGTGGTCTTCTCAGGTGTGGGCAAGACCCGCGACGAGATTGCGGCCGCGATCAAAGCCAGGATTCTTTTATTCAACGTCGAGAGCGAATCAGAACTCCAGGTTCTTGCCGAATGCGCCGCGCGTCTGCGCATCGTGGCCCACATTGCCCTCCGCGTGAATCCGGACGTTGCCGCCAATACACATCCTTATATCTCAACCGGCCTTCACGCTCACAAATTCGGCGTACCGATTGGCGAGGCCCGTCGACTCTACACCAAAGTTGCGGAAGCGACTCATCTCAAAGCAGCCGGAGTCAGTGTTCATATCGGGTCGCAGATCACCAACGTCGCGCCGTTTGCCGAGACGATGACACGGGTTGCGGAGCTGGTCCGCGAATTGCGACGCGACGGCCATACCATCGATTACGTCGACGCCGGCGGAGGACTGGGAATTCCGTATCAGAAGTCGCTCTCTGCCAATTCGCCAGCCCAAGCTGATTTCTCGGAGCAAGTTGCGGCCTACGCCCGCGCAGTCATCGCTCCATTAGGCGGATTGAATGTGCACCTGCTGCTCGAACCCGGGCGCGCGATCGTAGGACCAGCAGGCTTGCTGATTACATCGGTGATCTATCGCAAGACAAACGGCGGCAAACGCTTTGTGATTGTCGATGCCGCCATGAACGATCTAATTCGTCCCGCGCTCTATGGCGCCTACCACGAGATCATTCCGCTTGCACGTCCGCCCGTTGCGGAAACCGAAGCGCCGAGTGAAACCGTCGACGTGGTCGGGCCCGTCTGCGAGACCGGCGACTTCTTCGCGCGCGATCGTGCATTGTCCACTGTGGAAGAAGGAGATATTCTCGCGATTTTAGACGCGGGAGCCTACGGGATGGCGCTGTCCTCGAACTACAACACGCGCCCGCGTCCAGCAGAAATCATGGTGTCAGGAAAATCCGCGAAGGTCATTCGACGGCGCGAGAAAGTTGCGGATCTCCTGCGAGCCGAACGTTGATGGTTTGGCAGTCCTCGCCTTCAGCCCCCGCGGAGATTCCCTTCCCTACCGTTCCCCCCATTTCAACTTGGTCCGCAGCACATGAAAAAAATCCGTATCCGTATGAAACAAGCTGACTTTATGTTCGGACCGGCTGCAGCGAACGCGATCGCCATCACGCAAGTCCAGCCCCGGCTGCCCATCGAGGCTGAGATACGCGAGCTCTTCGTCGCTGCGCAGCACCAGGTCAATCTCGACCGAATCCGGCACCACCAGCGGACGATGCGTCAGCGAATGCGGAGACACCGGAGTAATCACAAAAGCATTCACGTTTGGCATCAGCACCGGGCCGCCTGCGGAAAGTGAATAGGCTGTCGATCCCGTTGGAGTCGCCACGATCATGCCATCCGCGCGGTAGCTTGAGACAAAAACCTTGTCGATATGAAGGTCGTAAGTGTTCAGCCGCGCCAGCGCGGTTTTATTCAACACCGCATCATTGAACACCAGATAGCTGCCCCGGACTTCGTCGCCGCGAAGCAGTTCACACTGCATCAGCGAACGCTGCTCCACCGCCGCGCGCCCCTCCCCAATCGCTTCGAGCATGGGATACAGCGAAGCCAGCGGAACTTCCGTGAGAAACCCCAGCGAGCCCAGATTCACCCCGAGAAGGGGAACATCGGCAGTAGCCGTGGCCCGCGCAGCCGACAACAGCGTTCCATCTCCACCGAGGACAACGACTAAGTTCAACGGCTGCGCTGACATCTGTGCCCGCGAAACGACCTCTGGTCCGTTCGTGTACTGTGAGGTTTCCTCATCGATCACCACTTTGTAGTCGTGCCCGGCAAGCCACGTGAGCAGCCCGGGTACAACCTGCGCAACTTCGGGACGATTGGGCCGGGAGATGATCGCTGCGACTTTGGAGGATGATTGCGAACTGGCCATGGTGAAACAAGATTGTACAGAATCGGGGAGGGAAATCTTTAATCCTCGACAGTAACCAGTCTAGAAACCTCCCCGAAGAAGGAACTCCCGATTCCCTTCCGCGCCCAGAATCGGCGACTCGATCACGTCCGTGCCGGTACATCCCAGGCCCACCAGACACGCTCTAACCTTTTGCACAGCGGCGGCCTGGGCGGCCTCGTCGCGCACGATCCCTCCCTTCCCCACGTGTTCCCTGCCCGCTTCGAACTGCGGCTTCACCAGCACCACGATTTGCCGTCCTTTGCGTTTTCCAGGATCCGGAAATGCCGCCGATACCACCGCCGGAAGCACCAGCGTCGCCGAAATAAACGACACATCCATCACGATGAGATCGGCGGTTTCGCGCCCGATCTCGCGCGTCAGATAACGCGCGTTCGTCTTTTCCAATAGGCGCACCCGCGGGTCCTGGCGAATCTTGAAGTCCATCTGACCGTAGCCGGTATCGATCGCAATCACCCGGGCTGCGCCATGTTGCAGCAGACAATCCGTGAATCCGCCGGTAGAGGCGCCCACGTCAAAACAGATTTTTCCTTCGACCGGAATCTTCCAGTGTTCCAGCGCATGCTCCAGCTTGAGGCCGCCGCGGCTTACGTATTTCAGATCCGCGCCCAGCAGCCGAATCGACGCATCCGCAGCCACTTGCGCGCCCGCCTTGTCGCGCTTCTGCTCGTCGACCAGCACGTTGCCCGCAAGAATAAGCGCCTGCGCGCGCTCGCGCGAGCCGGCCAGGCCACGCTCCACCAGAAGTTTGTCGAGTCTGAGTTTCACCGGAGGATGGCCGTCTCTCTTCCCTTTCCCACCGCAATTCCGCCCGCACCCCGCGCAGTGCAAACTGCTGAAACATAACTCTGCGAAGCAGTTACAACGATAGGAGCCCCCTTTTCCTCAGACTTTTCCACGAAGATGTTGAAAACCTCTCCACGATTCACGAAAAAGATGCATAAACAATCAGCAGTAATGCAAAAGCCGCCCACCGTGGGCGGCTGAGCAATAATCCGTGGGCGTCGCGAATCAGCCCGCGACTTCTTCCAGCAGCTTCTGGTCGATGTCGAAGTTCGAGTGAACGTTCTGCACATCGTCATGTTCTTCGAGCGCTTCCATCAAGCGGATCATCGTGTTGGCGGCAGCGCCTTCCAGCTTGACGTAGGTCTGAGGAATAAAAGCCACGCTGGAAGAGACCGGCTCGATGCCGGCTTTCTTCACCGCTTCAAGAACGCCTTCAAAGGCCGACGGCTCCGTCAGGATTTCCCAGTTCTCGCCGTCATCATTTAAGTCTTCCCCGCCAGACTCGAGGACAATATTCATCAGATCGTCCTCCTTTGCGGCCGTCTTCGGAATGATGATGTCGCCTTTTTTGTGAAACATCCAGGAAACCGCGCCGGCCTCGGCCATGTTGCCGCCATTTTTTCCGAAGGCGTGGCGGATTTCGCTCACCGTGCGATTGCGATTATCCGTATTGATGTCCAGCAGAACCGCGGCGCCGCCGGGGCCGTAGCCTTCGAGAGAAAATTCCTCGTAGGTCGCGCCAGGCAGTTCGCCGGTGCCGCGCTGAATCGCCCGCTTGATATTGTCTGCGGGCATATTCTCAGCTTTCGCGGCAACAATGGCGCCCCGCAAACGCGGGTTGGAATCCGGGTCGCCGCCGCCATTCTTCGCGGCAATGCTGATTTCCTTGATCAGTCGGGTAAAAATCTTACCGCGCTTGGCGTCCAGCGCGCCCTTCTTGTGCTTGATTGTGGCCCACTTTGAATGGCCAGACATGGCGAGACCTCGCGTTTAGTGATCTGTAATTTGACGATCTGTAGTTTGACGATCCGTGCTCAGTAATCCGTGCTTAATGCGTCCAAGAGTGGCGCGGGATTCGCCCGAAACGATCACAGGATTACCTCGATATTCATGCAGGCGAACACAGATTATAGCACGATGCCGGGCCAGTAATCGGTTTGGCGGGCCGTCCCCTGACCCCTTGTCCCCTGACCCCTGGTCTTCAACGCGACGCGAGCGCCCCCACGACCGATTCGAAAATCTTCACTCCGTCGGTGCACCCGAGTTCCGGCTCCGCCGACCGTTCCGGATGCGGCATCATCCCCACCACATTGCCGCCGGCGCTGCAGATGCCCGCAATATTGTCCAGCGATCCGTTGGGATTGGCGGCTGCCGTAATGTCGCCGTCGAAGCCGGAGTACCGGAAGACAATGCGGTTATCGCGCCGCAGTTCATCCAGCGTGGCCGGATCACAGAAGTAGTTCCCCTCCATGTGCCCAATCGGAATGGTGAGCACCTCGCCTTTGCGGCAAGCGTTAGTGAAAGGAGTGTCCACATTTTCCACCCGCACCTGCACCGGCTTGCAAACGTATTTCAGCCCGATGTTGCGCAACAACGCTCCCGGCAGAAGTCCCGCTTCACAAAGGATCTGGAACCCGTTGCAGATGCCCAGCACCAACCCACCTCCATCAGCAAATTTGCGCACCGACTCCATCACGGGAGAAAACTTGGCGATCGCACCGGTGCGTAGATAGTCACCGTAGGCGAATCCCCCGGGCACAATCACCGCATCACAGTTCTCCAAATCGTGCGATTCGTGCCACAGAAACGTCGCCGGCTCTTTGCAAATGTGCCGAATCGTCCAGTACGCGTCGTGATCGCAGTTGGAACCGGGAAAAATGATGACGCCAAATTTCATGCGCGCGCCTCAGGAGTGATTTTTTTCTTAGTCTAGCACGCGCTCCTAAGCAGCTCGACGGGATCAGCGAGCCGGAGCATTCAGGCTGGGTTGTGTCGTGGCACCCTGGGATAAATTCGGTTGAAGCGGCGCGGCCGGAATCGGCGTTTCCGGAGCAGGAGTCATCGGCTGCCCCATCTCCGGTTGCGTCGCCAAAGTCGTCGCGCCCTCAGTCGCCGCATTCGGTTCGGAAAGGTTCTGCTGCGGAGGATAGCCCTTGGCCTGCACGATGGCCCAATGCCATTCCTGGTCAGGACCAATCTCCACGTTGAGGGGCGCCGCGAACACCGTCACTCCAAACGGCGGGGCAGCGGCCCTCATGCGGTACAGAACCGCAGTGTCAGGACGCTTCCCTGCGCGACCGTCAGAGCCAAGGTCCGAACGATTTCCCGGTTCCTGCAAAGGTTCAATCGCCGCCGCCGGAATCACCTTCGCCAACCCGTCATTCCCGTGTTGATCTCGTCTGGGTTGATCGCGCCCGGATTGATCCCGCAAAGACGCCTCCGGAAAATCCGAGCGCCTCACCACCGTCAGCGCCACCGCCAATTCGCTCACATGCCACTGCGTGCCATTGAAGATCGAAACCTCCAGCGAGTCTCCGTGAATCGCCGCCGGACCGCTGAGCTTGAGCAATTGATCTGCAGGCAACTCCATTTGCACATAGGAACTCGCCAGCAACGCCTTGACGTTGGCGCTGAAAGAAAGGCTGCAGGTAACATCCGGAGCCGAAACCTGAAAAGCCTTGCCCGGCCCATCGATCGAATACATCAAAGAAGATCGCGCGATGCGGTGGCTGTCCACATCGTCCATCACCTTCGTCAGATTGTCATTGTCGATGATTTCCTGTTGCGATGGAGGCAGCTGCTTGCGAAAATTGCGGGCCACGTCACCCAGCGGCGTATCGCCATCGTCCAGGTCCTGGGCGGCAAGCCAGACTGGCGCCAGCAGCGACAACGCAACCGCGAGACCAGCCAGCATACGATTTGTGCGAGTCCACAACATCGAAGTTCAGGTTCCGCCAGCGCCCCAGCTCGTAGAGACGTAACTTGTTACGTCTCCTCTAACCACGTGCAAGCGTGCCTCCGCCGGCACGAGACGTTGCAAAGCAATATCCCTACACAATCTTGCGGAGCGAGCCCATCCATCAAATTGTAGTAAGAAATAGAAACTGGCGGGACGCTGCAGAAAACCTTGGTAACCAGCCCAGGGTAACCATCCGATTTGGGCGATGAGCGTGGCCCATTCTAAATTTCGCGTTCGTTGCGAAATTTAGAGTGGGAATGTTAGAGGCCCATTTGAGCAGCTCAGTCAAGAATCGTGGTGGGCGCGCGAGACGAAATGGAAGCGCAACGGGCGCGCGCCCAAACCACGACTGCCACTTACATAAAGATCCCGAAGTCTACAAAAGGCCCGAAGACCGAAACCGCGAAACCGGGTCCGCTACCGGCAATGCCTGACGCCGGAAAATCCAGCGCGCCACCGCAAATCCCACCGCCGCGTAGCACAAATGCATGATCCGCATACATACCCCCAAATCGAATCGGCTGGTTCCATTGAAGCTGGTTCCGTGAGGGAGGAACATCACACTCTATCGGCACAATAGCAACGCTCCGGCAGGCGAACAAGGCACATCCGTGCCATCAAAATAGCACGGAAGTAATAGGGGTAATGCGTGGGGGACGGCGAATTCAGATTGCAGATTTTGGATTTAAGATTTTCAATCTGCAATCTCAAATCTACAATCTGAAATGTCCTGCCGGCCCGTCATCCTGAGCCCGTTAGCTTCTGACGTCTGCTCTGTCCAGCCGGCCGCGCCCTGTGGCGCCCTCAATGCGCCTCCGCATCCGC
The DNA here is from genome assembly GCA_963719575.1 of uncultured Acidobacteriaceae bacterium. Classification (GTDB taxonomy): domain Bacteria; phylum Acidobacteriota; class Terriglobia; order Terriglobales; family Acidobacteriaceae; genus Sulfotelmatobacter. Next base: position 35,357 of record CAVRCN010000004.1, on the reverse strand, counting down.
ATCCCCCGCGCGCCCGGCTGGGGGAACCATCACCGTCGACAGGCTGGCTTCCGCGGTCAATTTCTGAAACGCCGCCAGATCCTCGTGTTCCAGGCTTTCCCACGAAGCGAGCACATCCGCAGTCAGCTGGTTCAGTTTCTCGAACTGCTTTTGCTCGGCGTCGGTAGGAGCCGAGTCCGCAGTGCCAACGTCCATCGCCAGATACGCGAGCTTCGCGTCCAGCTGCGGCGGATACGCCAGAGAATCTTCATTCGCACTAATGGTCAGGTTGATCAGCCGATCGCGCAGCGCCACCAGCTTCTTCTCCAGATCATCCGCCGCGGCCGCAATGGTCTTCCCGCTCGCACTTTCCGGCAGACGCCTCCTCAGCCCGGCCAGCTGCGCGCGCACGTCCTGAATCTGGTTGACCGTGTCGTAAACTTCGTTCAGGTTCTCCCGAATCCCCAGCAGCACGCTCACCTGTCGCTCCAGATCAGCCTGGCTGACGTTCACCCGCGGATCAAGCTTCACTTCCAGCGGCGCGGTCTGGCTCTGCCCGCCGGCCGTAAGGCGAACCTGATAATGTCCGGGCGCAGCCACCGGCCCGTGCGCCCCACCGCTATATTCCCAAAGATAATATCCAGGAACTTGGTGCGCTTCTTCATAACGCAGGTCCCAGACGAACCGGTTCAGTCCAGCTTCCGGCTTAATTTCCTTCTCAGGTTTCTTGTCGTCGGGATCGGGCGGCTCGTCCAGCGGCGCCACTTCCGCGCTCGAATACTTGCGGATCACCTTGCCGGAACCATCAAGGATTTCCAGCCTGATCGTGGAAGCGTTCGCGCTCTTCGGTTCCGCGTCCGGTTTAGGCGCGTCCTTGAGCCAGTAGTAAATCACAGCCCCCGCCGGCGGATTCTGTCCGGTTCGTTTCGAAGGATGCCGCTCCTCGCCGCCACCGCCGCCGCCCGCCTGCATGCGATACGCTATAGCCGGCGGATATAGGAACACATCCTTCTCCGCGATCTTGTCTTCGTATTGCCGCAACGGCGTAACGTCATCCAGAATCCAGAACGCCCGCCCGTGCGTCGCCACGATCAGGTCATTATCTTTGACGATCAAGTCATGCACCGGCGTAGTCGGAAGATTCAGCTTCAACGCGCGCCAGTGTGCCCCATCGTCGAACGAAACATAAACCCCCGTTTCCGTCCCCGCATAGAGCAGTCCGCGTTTCTTGGGATCTTCTCGAACCGCCCGCACAAACGTAGTATCCGGAATCCCGCTGGTAATCTTCGTCCACGTTTTGCCGTAATCGGAAGTCTTGTAGATATAAGGACGGAGTTCGTCGTTCTGGTGCCGATCCACCGCGACATACGCCACGCCCGCATCGTGCGGCGAAGGATCAATCTGGCTGACCCGGCTCCACTCCGGCATTTCCTTGGGCGTAACATTCGTCCAGGTCTTGCCCGCATCGCGCGTAATCTGGATCAGCCCATCATCGGTGCCCACCCAGATCAGGCCCGCCGTGAGCGGCGATTCTGCAATCACGAAAACCGTGTCGTAGTATTCCGTCCCGGTGTCGTCCAATGTGATTCCACCGGAAGGCTGCTGTTTCGTCTTGTCGTTGCGCGTTAAGTCCGGACTGATGGCCTGCCAGTGCACCCCGCCATCGGTGGTCTTAAACACGCGCTCACCGCCGTGGTAAAGCGTGTTGGGATCGTGCGGCGAAATCACCACCGGCGCAGTCCACTGAAAACGATGTTCCAGGCCTGCCGCTCCTTTTCCGTCGGAAAGGTCAGGCTGCTCGGTGATGGACTTCACCTGGCCGGTGTGCTTGTCAAAGCGCGTAATGTTGCCCTGATAATCCGCCGCATACACTATGTTCGGATCCAGCGGATATGGCGCGATGTAGCCCGCCTCTCCGCCTCCTACGTCATACCAGTCCGGGCGGTCGATCGATCCCGAATCGCTGCGGCTGGCAATGGCCACGGTTCCGGAATCCTGCTGCGAGCCGTACACGCGATAGGGCGTGGCCGTGTCGGTGATCACGTGATAAAACTGCGCGGTGGGCTGGTTATCCTGCGTGGTCCAGTTCTTGCCGCCATCTAGCGTAACTGTTACGCCTCCGTCATTCGAGGCGATCATACGCCGCGTGTCTCGCGGGTCAATCCACAGCCCGTGGTTGTCTCCGTGCGGAACCTTCACTTTATTGAACAAGTGCCCGCCGTCGGTCGACTTGTAGGCATCCACGTTCATGATGTAGAGCACGTTCTCGTCTTCCGGATCGGCAATCACGTGCATGTAATACCAGGGCCGCTGCCACAGGCTGTGGCTCGGATTGACCTGCTCCCAGGTATCGCCCGCATCATCGGAGCGGTAGAGTCCGCCCGCGGGAGTGCGCGCCTCTATCAACGCGTAAACTCGCTCGGAGTTGGCCCCGACCGCGACGCCGATCTTCCCATAAGGACCTTTCGGCAACCCGTGTTCCTCCAGATGCTTCCAGGTCGTTCCGCCATCGACCGAGCGATAGATTCCGCTGCCCGGCCCGCCGCTCGCCAGGCTCCACGAAGTGCGTCGCGCCTGCCAAAGCGCGGCAAAAAGAATATTAGGATTGTGCGGATCGAAGGCAACGTCCACCGCGCCGGTGTTTTCGTCCTTGTACAAAACCTTATCCCAGGTCTTGCCGCCGTCAGTAGTGCGGAAAACGCCGCGCTCCGCATTCGGCCCGTAAGGATGGCCCAGCGCCGCGACAAATACGATGTCAGGATTCGAAGGATTAATAATTACTTTGCCGATAGCGCGCGAATCGCGCAGTCCCACGTTCTTCCACGTCTTGCCGCCGTCCAGAGTTTTGTAAACGCCGTCGCCGTGAGAAATATCGCCGCGAATGCAAGCCTCGCCGGTTCCCACATAGACCACATTGGGATTCGAATTCGCCACCGCCAGGCTTCCAATGGAAGACGTTCCCTCTTTATCGAAGACCGGGGACCAGGTCATCGCGCCGTCCGTTGACTTCCAAACCCCGCCGCCGGTCGCGCCGAAATAATAAGTAGTCGGGTCGCCCGGGATTCCCGCCGCCGTCAGCGATCGCCCTCCCCGAAACGGACCGATCAGCCGATACTTCATCCCCTTAAAAGGCTTTTCCTCAGGATTGGTCGAGTCAGAACTGGAATCGCTGGAGTTCTGGTCCGCAGCGCCGGCCACGGCCGCCGTGGCAGGCTTCGCCTCGTTCGCTTTTCGGTCAGCCCGCGTTTGCGCAAACCCCGTCTGCGCAAAGCCAGTGAGGGCAAACAACAGCGTAAGCGCGCAGAAGTAAGCTCCATTTCTTCTGGGTGCCCCATTTCTCGCGTCTTTTGCGAGAAGTGGCGCTTTCTCCGTAATTCCCAACTTCCTCCTGCAACGCATGTCTTGATCCGCCATTTTGAAGTAATCCCCCGGGAACCCAAGTGTGCTGCCCACATCTGAATTTAATCTGTCATCCTGAGCGAAGCGAAGGACCCCATGCAAGCCCGCATTACCACCGGCCCCTCAGGGAGTTTCTGCCGAACGCCACCGTCGATTTTAGATTGCAGATTTTAGATTTAAGATTTTTCAATCTGCAATCTAAAATCTACAATCTGAAATGTCCTGGCCGGCTTATCATCATCGCGCCCTGCTCACTTCTTCACCAGCAATTTCTTCGCGGCCGCCAGCTCCCGCCGCTTAGCCCCATCCACCTTGGGATAGGAAAGCTTAAGCTCTTCCAGCGTCTCCACCAGCACAGCCGAAACCACCAGCCGCGTAAACCATTTATTATCCGCCGGCACCACATACCAGGGCGCGTGCCCGCTAGCCGTGTTCGCGATCATCTCTTCGTAGGCCTTCTGGTAATCATCCCAGTACGCCCGCTCGTGAATATCCGCCGCCGAAAATTTCCAGTTCTTCTCCGGTTCCTCCAGCCGCTTCAGGAATCGTACCTTCTGCTCCTTCTTCGACAGGTTCAGAAAGAATTTCCGGATCACCGTTCCACTGCGCGCCATGTGCTGCTCGAAATGCCGGATGTCCTCAAATCGCTCCTCCCAAATATTCTTCGTCACCAGCGCAGGCGGAGTCTTCTGGCTTTTCAGTATCGCGGGATGAACCCGCACCACCAAAACCTCTTCGTAATAAGACCGGTTAAAAATTCCCAGCTTTCCCCGTTCCGGCAACTTGTTCGTGGTACGCCACAGAAAATCGTGCTGCAGTTCCGGATCGGAAGGCGCCTTGAACGAAAATACCTGGCACCCCTGCGGATTCACTCCCGACATCACATGCTTGATGATCCCGTCTTTCCCCGCCGCATCGAGAGCCTGGAAAATCAACAGCACGGCCCACTGGTCCTGCGCGTAGAGCATGTCCTGCAGCTCCGCCGTGCGCGCAATTCCCTCCTGCAGAGCTTCGTCGGCATGCTCTTTAGCCCGATGGCCGCCGCAGTCGGCGGGATCGAAGTCCTTCAAACGAAAATGTTTACCGCTGTCGACGCGATAGGCCTTAGCCAGCTTGCCAGTTTTCATAGTGAGCTTATTTCCTGTCGATTTGTCATCCAGAGCGAAGCGAAGCTAGACCGCGCGCCTATTCCAGCACTTCTACAAACTCAGGCGCCCACAGGCTTCTCGACCACAAATGGCAGCTTCGCCTGCTGCCACGCATCAAAGCCTCCGGATACGTCGCTGACGCTCTTGAAGCCCGCCCGCAGCAACAGACTACAGGCAATCGCGCTGCGATAGCCACTCTTGCAATGAACCGCAATGGGCGCATCGCGATCAATCTCCGGAGTCGACACCTTGAAATGATCCAGCGGCCACCACGCCGCCCCGTCAATGTGTCCCGCTTTCCACTCCGGCTCGCGGCGCACATCGAGCACCTGCAAGCTATTCTGCCTCAACCCGTTACTGAGTTCAGCCGGCGAAATCTTCGTTAATGTCGCCAAAGGAAATCCCGCAGCCTTCCAGGCGCCGACACCGCCATCCAAAAATCCATCCAATTCCTCGATGCCCACTCGCGCCAACCTTACTCGCGCCTCGGCCAACTGCTCTTCCGATTCGGCGATGAGCACTGGACGCGCCTTCAGGCCCAGCACCGTCCCCGCCCACGTGGCAAACTGACCGGAGAGCGCAATGTTCACCGAGCCCGGCACGTGGCCGGCGGCAAACTCCTCGGCCGCGCGCACATCCAGCGCGATTACATCGTCGCGCAGCATGCGATCGAGTTCCGCCGGCGCCAGGCGACGAACTTCAGGCAAATCAGAGAGTGCCGTCGCCCCGGCGCGATTGATCTCAGCGTCCTGTGAAAAATATTCCGGACGCACCGGAAGATGCTCCGTCAGCTGAGTAATGAACTCCTCTTTGCTGCGGATCTGCAGCGCGTAGTTGGTCAACCGCTCCGTGCCGATCGTCGAAGATCGCTCGGCCCGCATGTTTCGCCCACAAAGAGAGCCTGCGCCGTGCGCCGGATAGACCAGCACATCATCGGCAAGAGGCAACAACTTGTAATGCAGACTGTCGTACAACATTCCCGCCAACTGCGCCGGAGTGTATTCGCGCGACAAGTCGGGACGGCCCACATCTCCAAGAAACAACGTGTCCCCGGTCAGCACCGCCCATGCATCGGGAGATTTTTCGCGGTCGACAATTACCAGGCAGATGCTTTCCGGGGTATGCCCCGGGGTCTCAAGCACGCGAATGCGGAGCGTACCCACGGCCAGCTCAAAACCTTCGCTCACAGCCACGTGCGGAAACTGGGCCCTGGCGCGAGCTCCGATATAAATCTTGGCGCCGGTTCGCGCCGCAAGCTCTCGATGTCCGGAGACAAAATCGGCGTGCAGATGAGTTTCGAAAATGTGACGAATCTTAACGCCCTGCGCGTCCGCGGCCTTGAGGTAAAGATCAACGTCCCGCTGCGGATCGACCACCACCGCCTCGCCCCCGGATGCCAGCAGATAGGAAGCGTGCGCGAGACAGCCCAGATAAAACTGTTCGAAGTACATAGTTCGTGGCCAGCCGCCCTGCAAGAAGATACTAGAAGAAGTCGCGCCGCAACGCCACACGGCCGGGAGAAGGCTGGCCGCCGGATCAATTTCACAATTATTTCTATTTCAGCCCGATGTTCATCCCGAGCGCCGGCGACATCATTTCTATTTCAGCTCGATGTCATCCCGAGCACGGCGACAGCCGGGCGAAGGACCCTACGGCGGCTGACGCTGTTGATGGCGCGGACGGGAAATGCCCGTGCTTCCTGCAGTGCCGGCGCTCCTCGCAGCCGCACAACCGATTCTCTGGGCTTCGTAAGGTCCCTCCGGAGCGCTGGGCGCGCTCTTGCGGGATGACATCGGTCGGTGAGCCCGTAAGGGCGCAACCTCAAATCGAGCCACTGCCGAAGGTCGAGGTATCTCGCAGGTCCTTACCCGGCAAACCTAATCGGGCAGCGGGGCGAGGAATTCAATGCCGAAGCAGAAGCCGCTTTTCGAGCGGACGATCGCAGTCATGTGAGAGCGGGAGGGTGTATCGAATTCCACTTCGAGCAGGTCCCCGGGGCTCAGCAGGATGCCGGCATAAAGAACCATGCCGCCCTCGCTCAGCTCAGTTCCGCGGCCCGGAACCACGGTCGTGGAAAACCCTTTGGCCGTAACCACCCGGACGGGCAGGTCGACGGGAACACGAGGCCAGCGGCGCGTCTTGTGGGGGACAAGCATTCCGCCGATCATCTTCCCTTCCCCTCGCGCCTACAAATTACCGAGGTACAAGCGGACGCCCGTTCAACAGTACAGTGGGTAGAACCACCGATTTCCCGGCGATTCTGGCGCTTTAAATGCTGGGTTTGTGGGGAGTGGTTGCGAACTCCGCTTTCGGGAAAACCCGGCTCAAAAAAAATTCGCGATGCGGCTCGTACGCGCGGAGCGATTACGCATCTAAGGTAGACTTGTGGTACCGGCGACATACTGGCCAGACTGAAGAGGGATATGAAAAAAGCTCACTCCGGGAGTGCGCTTGCGGTCCGGCTGCTCCTGCTATCGTCGGTTTTTTTTCTGATCCACACCGCTGTCCTTCTGAGCAACGCGATTGCACAAGCCCAGCCTGCAAACGAACCGGCGGCTTCAGCGAAAAACGCTCCCTTGCCGGCCGTGGTGGTGGTGGAGAATCTCCAGAGGAACAATGCGCTGCGGGCAGCCGCTCTCACTCGATTCGAGGGCACGCGCGTCTACCGCGTGCAATACCGCGGATTCCCCAGCGATCACGACGCGGAAATGGTGGTGCATGTGGCTTTTCATGCGCCGAGTTCCAAGGAATTCACCGTAGTGTCGCAGACCGGGTCCAAGTTTATTGGTGACCACATTTTCAAAAAGCTGCTCGAAGGCGAGCAAGAAGCCGCGAACGAAGAAAACCGGCGGCGCAGCGCCCTGAGCACGGAGAATTACGATTTCACGCTGTCAGGGTACGAAGACTCACCCGAGGGCGGCCGCTACGTCCTCGACCTGCTGCCTAAAACAAAGAACAAATTTTTGTATCGCGGAAAAATCTGGGTCGACGCGAACGATTTTGCCGTGGTCCGCATTGAAGCCGAGCCGGCGAAAAATCCGTCGTTCTGGATCAAGAAAACGGACATCCGTCACAAGTACATCAAAGTGGACGGTTTCTGGCTGCCCGCCGAGAACCACAGCGAGAGCCTGATTCGACTCGGCGGGAAGGCGACCCTTTCGATTGAGTATCGAGACTACAAGATCGTAGAAGCAGCGCCTCTCAACCAACCCGATCCCGCGCAAACCATGGCCACCGCCAAGCCTCGCTAAAATCCAGAGCTGGTTAGTGTAGATCGTTTCAGGAAATGCCCCGTGCGGAGATTTGTGAGCCGGCAGACGCTCGCGGAGGGCGCGGCTGACCATGAGTCCCTGAGGCAGATCGAAGGCCCAGGCGGGGGAGTTAAATCGCTTTAACGTCGAGATATAAACCGCTTGTTTTCAATGCGATACAGGGAATTTATTCCACATGGCTTGAAGCTTGTAACCGCTTTGCATTCATCACCTTGCCGTCGGCTGCACCAATCATGGTGCGCCCGGCTGCGTGACTCAAACATCCTGCCTACCAAAAGCTGCGATGGTGTTTGGTGAGCCGTCCCCACTTCTCGCAAAGGACGCGAGAAATGGGGCACCCAGATCGAACCTAGGTGTCAGTTTGTCACTGAGGCACTACCAACTATTCTGACGTCACCGCTTTCAGATACCGGTAATAAAAATCCACTCCCTTGTAGTAGGACTCCACGCCCAGCCTTTCGTCGCGCCCGTGGGCGCGGATGTCGTCGCGGTCGATAGCGGTGCCTGCGATCCCGTAGGTGGGGATGCCGGCGCCCATGGTATAGACGCCGTCGGAGGCGCCGGTGGCCATCTCGGGAATCACCGGGATGCCCGGCCACATCTCGGAAGTGATTTTCTCCAGGGGCGCAAATACATCGCGGCGCAGCGGCGGAGGCGGAAGGCTCTCGCGATCGGGAGCGGTTTCGAAAATGTTGCCGAAGTTGTCGACGTAGCGCACCGTAATTTTCGGGTCGGCAAATATTTTGATCAGCTGCTGCCGCACTTCCTCCGCGGAGTCGCCCGGGAGAATGCGGCAATTCACGTTGGCTTCGGCGCGCTGCGGCAAGGCGTTGTTGGCGTGCCCGGCATTGAGACGCGTGGCCACGCAAGTGGTATGCGTGGTGGAGTTGTCGATGGGATCTTTCGAAAGCTGCGCCACCGCCGCTGCGTCAGGCGGGTTCTTCAAGATTCCTTTCATGTCGGCCGCGCGCGCGCTGGTTTCTACTTTGATCATGCGCTCGTAATAAGCGCGTGTCACTTCATTCAGTTCGAAGGGAAACTGATAGTTCTCCAGCCGCGCCAGCCCGTCGGTGAGAGCGTAAATGGCATTGTCCGGGCGGGGCAGCGAACTGTGGCCTCCGGGATTGGTCACTGAAAGTTTAAAATCCGCATACAGTTTTTCCGTGGCATCCACCGTCATCATCACCGGCTTGCCGTGGTCGCTCAGGATGCCGCCGCCATCGTGGTTGAAAACAAACTCGGCGTCAATGAGGTCGCGATGGTTCTTGAGCAGCCAGTCGACGCCGTTCGACTTGCCGCCTTCTTCGTCCGCGGTGAGCGCGAGAATGATGTCGCGGTCGGGGATGTAACCCTCTTTCTTGAAGCGGATCAGCGTGGTGGCCATGATGGCGTCGCCGCTCTTCATGTCCTGGGTGCCGCGGCCGTAGTAGAAACCGTCCCTTTCCACAAACTTGAAGGGATCGGTGGTCCAGTCTTCGCGGCGCGCCTCGACAACATCAAGGTGACCGATGAGGAGAATGGGCTTGTGCTTCCCTGTGCCGTGCAGCCGGACGACCAAGTTCTTCTTGCGGTCATTGGGGCCGAGGATCTGCATGTCGGCTTCGGCGAATCCGGCGTCGCGAAAGCGTTGCGCCATCGCTTCCGAAGCTGTGGTGACATTACCAACCGAGTCGGTGGAATTGATCTCGATCAGTTGCTGGAAGATGTCGTGAGAGAGTTTTCTGGTGGCGTCGTCGATTTGTGCCTGCGAATCGAGCGGGATAAACAACATGCAAAGAAGAAAAGAAGAGAACAGAGCGAGCCGCTTGCTACGGTCCAATTAGGTCTCCTGGGACGACTGTAAATTTTTCTGCCTGCGAAAATTGCACACATCTTACATGAATGGCCTGTTGGACGACGCAGACGGTCGGTATGCTGTCGCGGGTCAGTTTGAATTTCTTTGCGTACTTCGCGGCATTTTCTTCGCGCACTTAGCGGTTAAAGTCGTTTGATTCCGCAAGAAACAAGACCCTTTAACCGCAAAGTTCGCAAAGGAAAGCCGCAAAGTACGCGAAGAAATTCAAACTGACCCACTACCCGGTATGCCCGACAAGTTTGATGAAGTTTCCGGCTTTACGGCCGGCCGAGCTAGACCTGGAGCACATCGCCGTCGTGGGCCACCATCTGGTAGAGCACAGGGCTCACGATGCGGCCCAGGAATAGCCGGGGGATGAGTCCCGCCACGATCACGATGGCAAATGGCTGGCAAAGGTGCGTCCATCGCCCAACCGGTAAGGTTGTCCGACGCACTTTTGTTGCCCTCCCAGATTGCATCCGAGATGCGTTGAGTTCGGACTGATCCTGGCGGTTGCAGGTTTGGCAGCCGATGGTAAGCTTGCAGGGCGAACTTTGTGAGGCGAGCGTAGCATTTCGGAGGGCGAAATCCGCGCACGCCATCCGGGACGACACGCGATGGAGACCGATCCCCATTCCGATCTGATGAGCGCGCCCGAAGCGGCCGGCGGATTGCCTGCGGTCGCGCAGGCAGTGGCTGCGCCGCTGACTCGTGCCGCGATCTTTCTGGTCGCGACGCTCAACCCGGGCGCTGAGAATTGTGCCACTCTGCGCTCGTTCTGCGGAGACCTCGCCGCGCTGGTGCGCGCGGTGGAATTTCGCGACCTGGAAGGCGGACTTTCCTGCGTCATGGGATTTGGGTGCGCCGCGTGGGATCAGCTGTTTGGAGCGCCGCGGCCGGCAGAACTGCATCCGTTCCGCGAGATTCGCGAAGGAGCGCGCCATGCGGTCTCTACACCCGGGGACTTGCTATTCCACATTCGCGCCAAGCGCATGGATCTGTGCTTCGAGCTGGCCACGCAGTTTATGGCGCGGATCGGAAATGCCATTTTGCCAGTGGACGAAGTGCAGGGCTTCCGTTACTTCGACGACCGCGATCTCCTGGGGTTCGTTGACGGGACGGAGAATCCACGGGGCACGGCAGCGACTGACGCCGTGTTCATCGGAGATGAAGACGCCGATTTTGCCGGCGGGAGCTACGTCATCGTGCAGAAATATCTCCACGATCTTGACGCGTGGAATGCGCTCTCCACGGAAGCGCAGGAGCGCATCATCGGCCGCACCAAGCTTTCCGACATCGAACTGGATGATTCCGTCAAGCCAACTTCCGCGCACAACGCGCTCACTACGATTGTGGAGGACGGAAAAGAAATCAAGATCCTCCGCGACAACATGCCCTTCGGCCGGCCTGGGCAAAGTGAATTTGGCACCTATTTCATCGGCTACAGCCGTTCGCCCCGCACCATCGAGCAGATGCTCGAGAACATGTTCGTCGGGCGGCCGCCCGGCAACTACGACCGGATTCTCGACTTCAGCCGCGCTGTGACTGGAAACCTGTTCTTCGTACCGTCGGCGACGTTTTTGGAAAACGTCGCCGCCGACCAAACGATTGACGACCAAACGGTTAAAGACCAGACGGCGGTTGCGGAATCCCCGGCAGCGCCGGCGGTGGCCGAAACTTCTTCATCCATTTCTTCGTCCAACCCATCTTCCTCTGCCCCGTCTTCATCTATTATTTCACCAGTGCGCGACGGTTCGCTCGGCATCGGTTCTCTGAAAGGAGACATACCACATGAATAATCTCCATCGCGAGCTTGCCCCCATTTCCGATTCGGCATGGGCTCAGATCGAAGAGGAAACTTCGCGCACGCTCAAGCGCTACCTTGCCGGACGGCGCGTCGTCGACCTGCATGGGCCGGCTGGCACCGGCCTTTCTGCCGTAGGCACTGGCCACCTGCGGACAATCACCGCCCCGGCGAAAGGCATGATCGCGAGGCAGCGCGAAGTGAAGGCGCTGGTTGAGCTGCGGGTTCCCTTCGACCTGGATCGCCAGGCGATCGATGACGTTGATCGTGGCGCGAACGATTCGGACTGGCAACCGGCGAAGGACGCCGCGCGACAGATCGCGTTTGCCGAGGATGCGGCCATATTCGAGGGCTATGGTGCCGCCGGCATTGGCGGCATCCGTCAGGGGACCAGCAACCCGATCCGGACGCTCCCCGCCGACGTGCGCGAGTACCCGGATGCGATCGCCCAAGGCTTGAGCCAGTTGCGTCTCGTCGGCGTCAACGGCCCCTATGCCGTGCTGCTCGGCGCCGACGCCTACACCGCGCTCGCCGAGACCAGCGACCACGGATACCCGGTGCTCGAACACGTCAAGCGGCTGGTCAAGGACCAGATCATCTGGGCGCCCGCCATAGACGGTGCTTTCGTGCTGACCACGCGTGGCGGCGATTTCGACCTGCACATTGGCCAGGACGTCTCCATCGGCTATCTCAGCCATACCGATGCAGCGGTCCGCTTGTACCTGCAGGAGACATTCACGTTCCTTCTGCTCACCACCGAGGCTGCCGTGGCGCTGGTGCCTCCCGCGAAGGCGAAGAAGTCTTGACGCGTCTATATCAGGATAAACAGTCGGACAGGCTGGCGACGCCGCGTGGGATTGCTTCGGTGAAGGTCATTTGGATTCCGTGCTCTGGGCGCAAGATGACCATGGGGCGGGCTGCGATGGTCTGGCCCGGAACCAGATGGAAATCGTATTTTCGGAGCAGGACACTTAGGATCATGAGGATCTGCAGCATGGCGTAGTTGCCGCCGATACAGCCCCGCGGGCCGGCTCCGAAGGGCAAATGAGCGAAGGGCGTGTGTAGCTTTTCGTTCCCTTTGGTGAAGCGTTCCGGGTCGAAACTTTCGGGGTTCTCCCAGTACTGCGCCGCGTGATGTACGCCGTAGATGAACACAACCACGGTCGAGCCGCGGGGTATCGCGACATCCCCTGCGCGGTCGTCGGCGAGAGCCATGCGGTCGACCATCCAGAACGGCGGATACAGGCGCAACGCCTCGAGTATCACCCGAGTTGTAAATTCGAACTTCGGAACATCCGAGAAACTCAAAGGCTTTTCGCCCAGCACAGCATCGAACTCCTGCCGTACTCTCTCGACACAATCCGGACGCGAGCTGAGCAGGTAGAGAAGCCACGATAGAGCGTTCGACGACGTTTCATGGCCGGCGACCAGAAGTTGCATGCTCTCGCTGAGGACCAACTCGTCGGGCATACCCTGGCCGTCGCTGTAGCGGGCATCCATCAGAATCTGTAGCAGATCGTGGCCGGGAGCCTCTTTGCGCCGGCGCTGGAGGTATTCGTCCAGTACGCCGAAGGCACGGGATCGCATTTCCCAATGCCGGCGGAGCTCGCCCGAGACAGCAAACCACGGATTCAGGTAGGGCTGAATGGTTTGCCGCACCATAAATTCCTGGACGGTCGAGATGGCCAGGCTGACGAGGCCGATGTCCTCCTCTTTCAAGCGGGCGCCAAACAGAGATTTGCCGACCATGGCGAAAGTAATCTTCATCATGAGCGGGTAGATATCGACGGGGCCGGTACGGGCTTGTTTGTCGAAGTCCTGCAGCGAATCGGCGAGGGAGTCCTGCATGATGGATGACAGAACTTCGAGTTGCTTTCGTTCAAAGCCCGTCTGGATTAGGCGGCGTTGCGTGCGCCAGGGTTCCCCTTCCGTGGTGAGAAGACCCTTGCCCAGGAAATGGCCCATCCGCTTCTTCTGAATCTCGGACTTGTAGTAGTTCTCCGAATTGGTCTTCAGCACGTGCTGAATGACGACGGGATTGGTGGTGACGATGGCCTCTTTGACGCCGCCAAAGTAAAACCGGAAGGTGTCGCCATGGAGTTCGGTGTACTTCGAGAGAACTTGTACCGGATTGCGGGCCATGGCGCGCGAATCCTGGAAGGATTGAAATCGGGAGACGGCGGGCACGGATTGCGGCAAGGTCACGCCTCGCTATCCAACTGGTTTAAAAGAGAAACATGATCCTGGTTCCCCAACTGTTTCAAGAGAAGTAGATGATGTTTGATCGCCTGCGTCATGGTCGGATGTTGCCGATAGGGAATGCCGAATTCTTCGGCGGTCTGCTTTACGATCCGGGTGAGCGGAGCATAGTGAGTGTGGCATACAAAAGGGCACAGATGGTGGACGATATGGTGGTTGAGCCCGCCGACCAGCCAACCGACCAGCGGGGTCTCGGTGGCGTAGTCGGCCGTGGTCGCGAAGATGTGGTCGATCCAGTTGTCGAACTCGTCGCGGTCCGACGGGAAGTACGTACTGTCGATCACGTGCGTGGTCTGGAATACGAGGGCAACGCTCAAGCCGATAATCAGATGGGAAAGCACGAAAGCCAACGCGACCAGCCACGGCGATTTCCGCAACAACACGACCGGCAAGATCAGCATGTACGTGACGTAAAAGGCTTTCCCTGCAAAGAGAGTGATGTATTCCCGCAGTGGGTGCTTCATGCGCCTCAGATAATCATGCGAGGGGAAGAAGAAGCACTCGAAGTCTCTTAAGAACACATAATCGAGAGAAAACAGGGCGTACATGAGCAGCGCGTAGATGTGCTGGAAGCGCTGCAGTCGCGTGCGAGGTTCGTGGGGCGTAAACCGTAAGACGCCGCGTCCGGTAAGCGCGTCATCTTCGCCGTGAAGATTGATGCAGGAGTGGTGGCCGCGATGATGCAGGATGCGCCACATGTAGGAGCTGATTCCACAAACATCGAAAACGTAATTCAGCGCTTTGTTCACGAAGCGATCCGACGAGATGGCGTTGTGGTTGCTGTCGTGCGCGATGTTCAGCAGAAGGAATGTCTGTGCGATGGCGTTTAAAAGGTAGAGGGCAACAAACTTCCACGAATCGGGCTTGAACGTGTAAAGAGCAATCCAGCTGCCCGCGAGCACGGCCAGCCCGACCGCGATTTTGAGCCACATGGCGAAGTCGGCTTTGGGGGAAATGTTGCCGTCGGAAAAGAAATCGTCGAGGCGGCGGCGCAACACTTTGGGAAAGGAAGATTCAGGAGCTGAGGCGGAAACGGAGTCCCGCAGCGAAGCCTCCGCGGGTACAAGGTCATCAATGTCCGGTTTCAAACTAATAACCGCCTCGTCTCGAAGTCACCGGCGCAAAGATTTCAGGTCGGCCCGATGCGCCCGGCCCGGTTTGCCGAGGGTCATCCTCCAGATCGATCGGCTTCAAAGGTCAATCGGCTTCAGGTCGACCAGCTTCAGATCGACCAGGCCAGCGGCGGATTTTGTTGCAGAAGACATCGTCTCTGGCGCAAGCAGGGGAAATTAATGTTAGCTCGAAAACTTCAGGAAGATCAAGGAAATTTCGGATTATCCGGCGCCGGAGTAACGTGCCTGTTGTGGCACTGACAACGGTGACTCTGCTTCACACCTATGCAAATCTCTGTTAACATCGACCGCTCAGGGACAATGGGACGAAGAACTTTGAGTGTGGCGCCGACGCCCGGAGGGGCTAGTCTTGACCGGAGCGGGAGAAGCATAGTTTTAAGAATGGTTGTGCCGCTGTTCTCGAAGTCGACCTGGCCCCTGTGCACGGGGTGCGACTTCGGGTTTCTGATACGGAGTTTTGTCATTCCACCCAGGAGGTTAGCAAATGGCGGTGCCACCGCCATGAGTACAGATTCGAATCTATGATGGCTTCGATTTTAGACAAGCTGAATAGTCTAGGGGATCAGCACCCACACCGACTTCTGTATTCGTACATTGACCTCAACGGCAACCAGATAGGAGGCTACTCCTACGAGTCGTTTCTCCACCGGACGAAGGTGATCGCGGGACATTTGCGCAAGGAGCACGGTTTCGCGCCGCAGGACCGTCTGCTGCTCGCCTACCCGCCGGGGCTGGAAATGATTTGCGCGTTTTTTGGCTGCGTGCGCGCGGGATTGATCCCCGTGCCCGTCTACCCGCCCAGTTCTCATGGCTTCCAGGGCGCGCTGTACAAAATGGTCCACATCGCCAAGGATTGCCAGGCGAGCGGAATTTTAACCAGCAAAGATTACCTGGGATCGCTGAAAACAAATCTTGCCAGAAGCGGAGTCTCGGCGTCCGGAGTGGACGTCGACTACATTTCCGGTCTGCCTTGGGTTGTAACGGAAGATTTCGTCGATATGGTTTCGGACGAGACTTTCACCGGCGGTTCCAACGGGGCTTCCAACGGCAACGGCGCATCGAAGATTCTGTTTCTGCAATACACGTCGGGGTCGACTCGAGATCCCAAGGGCGTGATGGTGACGCACGAAAACATACTGCATAACTGCCCGCTGGTGATCGACCACGACGCGCCGATCGTCGTATCGTGGCTTCCGCAGTATCACGATATGGGACTGATCGGGTGCTACCTTTATCCCGCCCTTACCGGCGGTACCACCTACGGCTTCGCTCCCACGGATTTCATTCAGCGCCCCACCCTGTGGTTCGACGCGATCAAGACTTATGGGGCGACCGCCTCAGCGGCTCCGAACTTCGCTTACGACTATTGCCTGCGCGCCGGGCGGCTTTCGCAGGAGAGCCTGGAGAGTTGCGATCTGAGCACGCTCCGGTTGCTGATGGTCGCCGCGGAACCTGTGAAGCCGGATACTTTTAAACGGTTTCTGCAGGCCTTTCAGCCCCACGGGCTGAAGTCGGAAAGTTTTTTTGTGGCGTACGGGCTGGCGGAGAACACTCTCGCGGTTTCGCTCGGCGGCCGCAACATTATTTCAGTCAACAAGAACGCGGTGGCGCTGGGCAAGGCCCGCATGACCACGGAAGTTTCCGAAATCGGCGCGGCCACGCAGATTGTCAGTTGCGGAACTCCGCTGCCGGGCCTCACCGTAAAGATTGTGGATGCGGAGAAGCACGTCGAACTGGAGGCAGGGCGCATCGGCGAGATCTGGATTGCTGGAGGGAGCAAGTGCCAGGGTTTCTGGAATAATCCGGAGCTGACGCTGAAGCTGTTTCACGCCCGGCTGGTGGACGACACTCCCTATGACGATGGCTACATGCGGACCGGCGATATGGGATTTTTCCACGACGGCGAACTGTTTGTCTGCGGCCGCATCAAGGACATGATTATTCTCCGCGGGCAAAACTATTACCCGCAGGATATCGAGGCCGTGGTGGAGAAAGCGTCCGGGCTGGTCCGGACGAATTGCGTGGCCGCGTTCCAGATTAATGAAGAGAGCGAGCCGGCGCTGGCGATCGTGGCTGAGGTGAAAAATCCGAAAGCGCTGCCGGATCCGCTGAAGATTGCCGCTGCCGTGCGGAATTATCTCAACGTGGAAGTGGCGCTGATTTCTTTTATCGCGCCCCGTGCGATACCGAGAACCAGTTCGGGCAAGATCATGCGCCATAAAACCAAACACATGTGGCTGCAAGGTCAATTTACCGTGCTCTCGGAGTTTTCGCGGGAAAAGGACGATGGACCATCCACATGTGCCGGGCAGTCACCTTTTGACGTATTGAAGGCGCGTTACAGCCTGACCGGCACGGAATCGTACAACCTGGTCGAGGCCGGGCTGGATTCCCTGGATCTGGTTGTGTTCATGCACGAGATCAAGGAACTTTTAAAAGATAAAGGCGCCGATATGCTGGCGAGGCAGGTGGATATTGGTCTCGTGCAGCGGGTGAGCGTAGCCGAGTTGTTTCGACTGGCCGAACAGTTGGAGCGCGCTCCGGAAGAAGCGCTGGCTCCGCTGCGGCATTCGTTGGCGGCTTTCCGCGACGAACAGCGCGCGGCGGAACAGCGGATGATGCGCAGCGATAGAAAGCTCATTTTCGAGCCTCCGGGGCCTGCGTTGTTGCCCGAAACACCAGTCCTGAATCATGTTCTGCTCACCGGCGGTACTGGCTTTATCGGACCGTTCCTGGTGAAGAGTCTGCTGGAACAAACGAGTGCGAAGATCCATGTTCTGGTGAGGTCTTCCGACGAGAATCAGGGCAAGCAAAGGCTGAGGGCGGCGATGGAATCGATGGGGCCCTGTCCGGACGAGCTGATGGAGACGTTCGAGACTCGTGTGAGTCCGGTTTGCGGAGATCTTGGCCAGAAGGAGCTGGGATTGACACCAGCGGTCTGGGATTTCCTGGCGAATGAAATCGATACGGTGTTTCACAACGGCGCAACCGTAAACTACCTGCTTAACTACGACCGGATGCGCGACGCCAACGTGCGCGGCACGAATGAGGTCTTGCGGCTGGGCTTCGAAGGACGACCGAAGAGCTTCAATTACGTTTCGACTACGTTTGTGTTTGGCTGGGCGGTCAAGAGTGTTCTTTATGAGACCGACTTGAACGAGAATATGGAGCTTCTCGATTTTGGATACAGCCAGTCCAAGTGGGTATCGGAACAAGTGGTGATGGAAGCATGCCGCCGGGGGCTTACGACGCGGATCTTCCGGCCCGCTCTGGTAAGTCCCTCGATTACCGGCGGAGGCAATAACTTCGACATCGCCGTGCGTCTTGTGGCATTCATGGTGAATCACGGCATTGGAGTCGACGCGCTGAACCAGGTGAGTTTCGTTCCCGCAGACCTCACGGCGAACAATATCGTTGCGATTTCCACCACCCCCGGCACGGAGAATAAGACCTATCACGTGGTGAGAGACGATTACGCGAACATGCTGGATATTACCGGCTTAATCACAAAGGCGACCGGCCGGCAATTTGAGGTTTTCAGTCTTCCCGATTTCGTTCCCGAACTGATCCGGAGATGCAGGAAAGAAGATCTATTGTTTCCGCTGCTGGACTTTCTGGTGGGCTCGGTCGACAACATCTCAGCGATGGAGTTCAAACGTTACGACAGTTCCAGTTATCAGGCCGCTCGGGATGCGTCCAAATGGGGCAAGCCGGATCCGTCGCTCGAAGATACGGTCAATGGCATCCTGAAATTCATGCACCGCAAGGGAATCATCTCGGTGGCGGCTCGCGAGTTCAATGCCGTGGCTAGCCGGTAGGCGGTTCACCTGCGCGGATGCGGTGGGCATGACTACGTTATTGTTTCCGAAATACCATGGTTTCTTTTATTTGCTGACCGGTTTCCAACGTGCCGGTTGTCGTCATCGTCATCTGTGATCCGTCGGCGGAAACCACCCACCGATCCTTTTGAGAGATTTGATCATCTCGCCGGTAAATCGAATCGACCGTGTGAGAGTCGACAAGCTGGAGGGTCACGGTATCGTTGCGGGAGTTTTTCAGATCGTACTCCTTGCCGTCAAAGCGGGCTGTGTAACTGAAATCGCCCAGGAAGCGGACCCCACCGCTTCCGTCTGCCTCGATCTTGAGCGTCAACCCTTGGCGCAATCGAGTCTTACTCAGATCCTCGGTCCACTCCCCCGAGAATAAGTCATCGGGAACCTTCGCTCCGCCGGTCCGCGTCCACACGGTGATCCGGTCGGCGTGGCCTTTCTGTGAAGTCGTGCTGGTTAACTGGTTGCCATCGCTTGAAAGTTTCTCACGAACGGTCGCAACGACGGCTCCATCCTTCATCTCTTTGACTTCGACTTGATGCTTATCGATCCTCCGAACCTCGATTTGATTAATTGCCGGATTGCCTTGTACGGGCGCTTCATGGCCGTCTAACTTCGCCGTGAAATCGATGTGCGATTCGCCGGAACTCACCACGTGCACCTCATGGTGTAGAGATGTAACGGAGAGTTTGTTGGGAGGATCCAGAGTAGACTGCGCAGAGACCAGCGTCCAGGAGCCTATGCGAGGATCGGCCGCGCCAAGTTGAAGGGCGAAAACTAGCCCGAGCAACGCTAGTTTACGCATTGGACCTCATACGTCCTCCCGGAAACCATGTGTCTTACCACACCATAATACGAATCCGCGCGCAATGCGAACTTGTGTGCGCCGGGTTAGCCGGAAACAGAGCCGGCAAATGCAGATTGATCCGGAAGCCCGAAACGAACTGCGCGCGGATGTGAATCTCCTTAACGGTAACGATTTTGGGTAGTGGGCGAATTCCGTGTTGCCGATCTTTCTGACGATCCTCTAGGATTCCAACGAGAGGCTATCTCATAAAATCCCCGGCGGGTGGCCACGAGCGAAAACTCAGAGGCTAAAGCCTGGATTTCCTGGCCGCTGGGTGGTACGGCTGAAGCCGTGCCCTTTCCGAAACCATTTATGAGACGACTTCTAGCCAAAAGAAGAAGAATTAGCCCTATCCGATTTCGCGTGACATTATGAATCTCGCGCATGTGCGCCGTTTCTGGCTGGCCGGAGTGGTCCTTGCCGTCGTCCTTGCGCTCCTTCCATTTTCCTTTCACGCCGAGCACCATCTGGAGACCGCGACGCGCATCGAAGGCAGCGAAGCGGAAATTGTCTCGCAGGAGTTGTCCACTCGCTTTCGTTCCCCATTCGTTAACCGCGTGGTGCTGGTGGTGCAGGGACTCCCGCCTGTCGATTCGGATGCGGGCGAGCAAGCCTTAGCAACTATTGAAGAGAGCCTGGGAAAAGAACCGGGCGTGTCGGGAGTGGTTTCCTATCTTGATTTTCGCGATCCCATTTTCCTGGGCAAGGGAGGAGGAACTTTTATTCTGGTAGGACTGGCCTCGACCGAGGGTCCGGTGGAGTCGCTCGTCCCTGAACTTCACGAGCTGGCGAAGTCTCTGCAAAACCAATTGCGCGGCCGCTATCCGGCGGTGAAGCTTGAACTGACGGGAGAGACGCCACTCAATTTCGACATTCGGAAGGCCAGCGCCGACGACGTACACCACGCCGAAACCCTCGTGATTCCTGCCACACTCGCACTTCTGCTGGTGGCATTCGGAAGCCTGGTGGCAGCCCTGATTCCATTAGCCGTTGGTCAGCTGGCCATCGCGACCGCTCTGGCGATTGCAGGATTCCTGGCGATGCATTGGCACTTGTCCATTCTGGTTCAGAATTTGGCCACGATGCTGGGGCTGGGCTTGGGAATCGACTACGCGCTCCTGATGGTGAGCCGCTTCCGGGAGGCAATTGCGGTCGAGCCAGACGGACTCAAAGCTTCGTCCATCGCCGCACGTCAGGCGGGGCATACCCTGCTGATTTCCGCCTCGACCGTGGCCATCGGATTTCTAGCCCTCTTGACCGTCCCCATCAGCGAAGTCCGTTCCATCGGTGTGTCTGGATTCCTGGTGGCGGGAACGAGTCTGTTGCTGGCCAGTACGCTCGTTCCGGCACTGCTGGGAATTCTCGGTCCGCGAATCAACGCCGGCCGGTTGCCCTTTCTTGCGAAGCTGGATGCGAATCGGGCAGCACGCACGGGAAACCGCTGGAGGCGATGGGGAACGGTGATTGTCGCCCATCCCTGGCTTGCCATTTTTCTGGCCGGCGTCCCCTTGCTTGTGCTCGCCTCGCAGGCCACGCGGCTCAACACCAACGTCCCTAGAGGAGATTGGCTTCCGGCAGCGGCGGAATCGGTGCGCGCTCTGCATACTCTTGAACGGATGGATCGGGTTGGGATTGTTTACTCGTTGCGCGTGATGCTCGAACTCCCAACCGATTCCATTGCGCAAACGGACGCGGGGTGGAATGCACTCGATCGTTTCACCAAGCGGCTCGCGAGCGACCCCCGTGCCGGTCGCGTGATTTCCATCACAACCATGGCGGGGGGTGACCGGTCTGCCCTTGGCAGCCTCTCGCGGGAGACGCAGCGAACGTTTCTGAGTCGCGATGGGCGGGCGGCGCTGATCGAAGTGTTACCCGCGTCTGGCGTTTCCTTGAACGATCAGGTCAGGTGGGTGCGGGAGCTGCGGAAGGACGGCGCGCCGGCACTCACAGGAATACCCGGCGCCAGGTTGCTCATCGGAGGCATCCCGGCGCTAACTGCCGATTATCAGACGATCGTCAGGGACCGGTTCGCTTCGGTCATGGCGCTGGTGGTGGTCGGGACGCTCATCGCGCTTCTGGGCGGGTTCCGGTCGCTTTTCGCCGCGGTGAAGGCCATTGCTCTGAACCTGCTCTCGGTTGCGGCCTCCTTCGGAGCATTGGTTCTGGTATTTCAGGACGGACACGGAATCCGCTTCTTCGGTGTTCCGGAGGGAACGGTCAGCGTATTTCCCATCGTGCCAATCGTAGCCTTCGCCATTGTTTTCGGACTGAGCATGGACTACGAAGTGTTTCTGGTGGCGCGAGTCCTCGAAGCGCGGAGGTGCGGGATGAGCGAATCGGAGGCAATCCCCGAGGGGATGGCCAGAACCGCAGGACTGATTACCAGCGCGGCCGCGATCATGATTGTGGTATTCGCGGCATTCACTTTCGGAAGCTTCCTGGTGGTAAAGATGCTCGGATTCACGCTGGCGGTAGCCGTCTTAATTGACGCAACCCTGGTTCGCATTGTGATTGGACCTGCGCTGCTTCGCGTAGCCGGCGATTGGAACTGGTGGCCGGGAGGGCTCGGCGCCGCGCGCAGCGCACCCGTGATCGCCAGCGGCGAGTGATGCAAACCCGTAGAACTAGAAAATACACCACTCCCGCCAAAACCAGACTTGGGTGGGCCACGCGCGGTCCAGGAAGCGCGCTTGACGAGCGGGGAGCTACGTGACCAGCCCCACTCGTTTCATCAGGTCCGCAAATCTCGGGTCAGCCCGAAGGCTGTCCCAGCGCGGATCCACTCCGAGTCCCGCCAACGGTCCCGCGTGCTCTCGGTAAGCCCTTTCCAGCCATTCAAATGCCTTGTCGTTGTTCCCCAATCCCGTATAGATGAGCGCGTAATCGAAAGCTTGCGTCGATTGTCGCTCCGGTATTCCATTCAAATCGTGCAAGACTCTCTCTGCTTCCTCTCTTCTCCCAGAAAGCGCATAGGCGAAAGCCAGTTCGGCCATGGTGTCGGGGTTTTCCTCCTCCTGCGTTACGCTTTCAAGTTCCGCAATCGCAGATGAGAATTCCCGCTTTTGCAAGTAAGCCATTGCCAGAAACCTGCGCGCCAGGATGAAGTGCGAATCCATATCCAGAGCTTTGCGATAGAATCCGATCGCTTGATCATATTTGCGTGCGGCGTAATAGACTTCTCCCATGTCCTTGATGATGACCAGCGAGAGAGGATCAAGGTCTCTCGCTATTTTCATTTCCTCGAGACCTTCGTCAAATCTGCCGCGCAGTGCCAAATATTCTCCATACCACTGGTGAGCCGTCGCGTAGTTGGGATTGAGTTCGATGGCTCGCTTGTACTCTCTTTCGGCCCCGCCCCAATCCCGGTCGAAATTTTGCGAAACAAGTCCCAGGGTGGCGTGCGCTTCGCCAAGGCTCTCGTCGAGTTCCAGGGCCCTCTTCGCCATCTGCTTCGTTTTCACCGCCAAGGACTCCAGCGGGAGCGTCGGGGGTTCGCTAAACAAATAGCAGTCAGCCAATCCGACATACGCCTGGGCATAATTTGGATCCTGATCGATGGCCTGCTGAAAATATTCCGCCGCTTTCTTCATTCCTTGATCCGTGCGTTTGTTCCAGAAGTAGCGGCCTTTCAAGTACAGCTCGTAAACCTCCGGCGAAACTGCCCGGGAGTTCACACTTATCTGAGGATGCAAATTTAAATTGTTGCCGACCTGCCCGGCAATCTCATGCGAGAGCTCCGCTTCCATTCCAAGAAAGTCGCCTAAGTTTCGATCGTAGGTGTGGGCCCAGAGATGGCGGTCTTTCGTTGCGTCGATCAGTTGAACGGTCACCGTCACGCGGTTCTGCTCCCGAGTCACGGCGCCTTCCACGATCGCCTCCACTCCGAGTTCCCTCGCGATCTGCGTAATCGGCTCGCTCGTCTGCTTGTAGCGCATCACTGAGGTGCGCGAAATCACTCGCAGTGGAAGCACCTGTGCCAGGCTGGTAATCAGTTCTTCCGTGATGCCATCGCCTGTTGCCAGCGTTTCACCTTTGAGCCTTCCTTTCGGAAGCCAGGATCTAGGCACCACGAGTTCCTCGCTGAGCGTAAATTTGGGCAACACAGGCCAGGCGGCGCTTGCTGTTTCCAGCATCGTCGCTTCCGGTGATTTCGCTCCGACGAATAACTGCGGAGGTTCGGTGGCCGTGGGATCGAACTGCACGATCAACGTAACTTTCTCGCCCACGCAGACCGGGACGCGCACCGGTACATTGACCATTACCGACAACACTGGGGGCGTAACGGGCAGTCAGCAGACCGTCTCGTTGACCGGAACCGGCATGAATCCGGTCGCCGGCCTTTCGCCGGCATCGGTATCCTTCGGCAATCAGGGAATCAATACAACGAGCGCCGTGAAAAAAATCACTCTGACGAGCAAGGGAACGACACCGCTCATGAACCTCAGCATCGCGATCACGGGCGCAAATGCGGCAGACTTCATCATCGAGACGAATAATTGCGCTGCAACGCTGAACGTGGGTTCGAAATGCAGCATCAGTGTCACATTCACTCCAACTCTTTTGGCTGCAGAGAGCGCGACGCTTCAGGTAAGCGATAACGCCGCGAACAGCCCTCAGACGGTGGCTTTCACCGGTACCGGCGTGGCGGATGTAACCCTCACGCCCGCCTCGGAAAAGTTCGGCAACGTCCCGCAGGGGATCTCCAGCGCGGCCAAGAACTTCACGCTAAAGAACAATCAACCCGCCGCGCTCAGCATTTCAGACGTTGGTTTTAGCGGAGTAAGTGCGGCGGACTTTCTCCGGAGCGGAGGGACTTGCGGCAGTTCACTGGCTGCGAAAGCTTCATGCACGATCGGCGTGACGTTCACGCCGAGTCTGATGGGCGCGGAATCGGCAATGCTCGCGGTTACCAGCAACGCGCAACCACCGTACAACTCGCTCGCTTCGGCAGTTTCCGGCACTGGAATTGCCCAGGCCACTGTTTCACCAGCGTCCATCACCTACACCAAGCAGAAAGTCGGCACAACCAGCGCGGCTCACAAAGTAACGCTCAAAAACAACTTGTCGACCGGTCTACCCATCAACGGATTCAGCTTTACCGGCGCTGATCCCGGTGACTTCAATGTCTCCGCGACCACGTGCGGCGCGAGCCTCGCGGCGAAATCAACCTGCACCATCAGCGTGGCCTTCACTCCGGCAGCGACCGGGACGCGGACCGCGACGCTCAACGTGAACGACGGCGCGAACAACAGTCCGCAAACTGTCTCGCTAACGGCGACTGGAGATTAGGCGACAAGCGCGTGGCCCACTCAAGCCAAAGGACGGTTTGAATGGGCCACCGACCCAGCCGAACTCGACGGCTTTTGTCGTCGCGCTGAACATTTTGCGAAAGTCCAGGAAAGCTCGGCCGTAAGTCCCAACGGGACAATCCCTTAGCTGTACATACAAAACCGCCAGTACAAAATGTTCCTGCAGGAACACTTCTCCACTTCGCAGGCGCCCCTGGGGATTGGCGAGGAAAGGAGTGCCTATCGTGGGACCTTGATGACCACATCTTTGGAGGTCAGAATCTCCCAGCTCGTCCCGGCACGAATCAGGACGTTCGGGGCCCTTCGTCATGAAGCCACCCAACAGGCCCCCAAGGGCGACGGTGCGGGCTACGTCGCCTTTCGTGGCGCCCTTCTCCTGCACCGCATCCGCGGCCAGCGGAACGTCCTGACCGTCCACCGCAGTCACCGATTCGACGACAAACTTGAAAGACCCGCCACGCCCGTAGCTCTTGGGACCGTTCCAGCCCGTGATCTTGCCCTTCGCCAGAGCGCCCCTCCGAACGACCACAACCCCGTCCGCCTGGACATCGTCAATGACCTGAAGAACCACATCTACAGTCGATGTCTTCTTGGGAAAATCGCCGGTGTAGAGGTAGTTGCGAAGCGCGACCTTCACGGGTTGTCCCGCCGCCAATGGCACGTCGGCCGGAACAGAAGACGATGCCGGCACGGCGGAGCCTGTAGGGTTTGCGGAAGGGTCGTTGGGGCTGAGTAGACTGGCCAGGCAAGCCGTCTCGTCCAACAGTGGGGCAGCATACCTGCCGCTTCCGAGGCCGTGCTTGGAGAAGGAAACCTTGAGGGTCGTGCCTGTGACACCGTCTTTCGTCCCGCCTGCAAGGTCGATGTGGAGCGTGCCGATCGCCGCGTTGCCTTTCTCTCCTCCTGAGCCAAAAGCTGTATTTTTCAATGCCGCCCAAAGGTTGACATCGATCTTCGCTTCCAGGTGGTTGCCCTCGTCCTTTTCTGGACGCGCGGCCACGGCCGGGAGCGCCCTGATGACTGACGCTTTCGCATGGTCGAAGGGGGCGGGGATGAAGCGCTCCTCATCTTTCTCTCCGCCCATCTGAATAACCGTCCTGCCGCAAGGCGCCGTCTGTGCGCCGAGTTGAATTGCAGAAAACATGAGCACAGCCGCCGTTACCAGACATAGCATTGATCGTGCACGCATTATTTGACCCCAGAAGTTGAACACAGGGTGACGCTATCCTCCAACAGCTCGAACAGGTCGACGTCTGAACTCCTCGCCGCGAATGGGAATTCCATAGGTCTTTCTTGGACTCGGGGGCTGGCCGACTCTTTGCTGTTCCTGCCGACATCATACTAACTGAGGCTCCCCGATCTTCGCCCGCTTCTCGCGAGAGACGCGGAGAATGGGGCACGCCAAGTTTGATCATCGACAGAGGTGGGCCGGGTGGGCCCGAGTGGCGTGACGTCGGTTCTATTTTCTGGTGAGTTTTACTCGCGCAAAAGGCGTTCGCTTGCCGGCGGATTCGTTGTCGATGAGCCAGTTCCAGGTGTCGGCGGCTTTGTTGTAGGAGAACACTGTGTGGACGCCGCTGTCTTTATTCTTATTCTTATCTTTTTCTTTGTCACCTTTATCTTCGTCCCTGAAGAAGAACGTGATTTCGTCGTTGCCGCGTTTGCCCAGGGCGATCGGCGCGGAGAGACCACCGCCGGCGGTCGAGTCGAGCCACAGGCATTTGTATTGGCTCGAGGATTCGTCCCATTCAATGAAGACGATGGCTTCGTACGCGGGCTGGCCCTGGGCGTTCTTCTCGCGCGAGGTTTCGTGGAATCGCAGGTATTCATGGTTCAGCACCCATTCGGACTCGATATCGTGCGTGGTCTCCTGTCCGGCAATGGTGCCTTGCAGTATCCAACTGCCGGCCAGACGATCCAGTAAGGGATCATTATGCGCCGGCTGCTGTGCTGCAGCTGAAAATGAAATCATGCAAAGCAGAGACACAATTGGAAGAATTGTTTTCATCGTGTGATCTCGCAGTATCGTGGTGTGGGAACATTTTCGAATGCCTTGTAGAGGGACAATCGGCGGCCGCCTATGCGTGAGACCGGATCGTTCTCCTAGACCGCCAGCAAGCCCCGGAACCCTCGAGCGGCATAGTAAGATTCCGCACCGTTGTGATACGTGAAAACAGTGTCGAAGCGGTAGTCACAAAAAAATGCGCCGCCGAGTTCTCTGACAGCGGAAGGTGTCCTCACCCAGCTTGAAGTTTTCGCATCGAAATGTCCTAGTTTCTGGAACGCTCGATATTGTTCCTCCGTCAAAAGCTCAACCCCCATCGCGGCCGCTGCGTCCATCGCGTTGTCTTTTGGCTTATTCTCTTTCCTTGAATCGAGCGCTTCGCGGTCATAGCAAAGACTTCTGCGGCCTTTCGGACTTTCCTCCGAGCAATCATAAAAAATGTATTCGCCCGTCTTCTTGTCATGGCCGACAACGTCCGGTTCACCGCCGGTCCGTTCCATTTCACTCAGTGACCACAGTTTTTCAGCATTCGCATCCAGCCGGGCTTGTACTTTGGCCCAATCCAGACCCGGATGGCGGTCCATGTTTTTCTCGAAACGTGTTTTTAACGCTCGGAGTAATTGTTCACGTTGTTCTCGTGTCAGTTCTTTCCTGTTGTTCTTCGAAGGTTTGGGCATGGTCTTTTGATTCCCTCCATTCACGATTTTTGCGCCGCCTGAGGCGGCCAGTTAGGCGTTTTGACACCGAACTGCCTGGCGTACTCGGCGTTCAGGCGCTGCCAGCCGGCGAACTTTGTGGCATCGCCGCCAGCGATGCGGCCGATGGGAGTTCCGCTGAGCATGCGATCCAGAACATCGAAAGAAATGTGCCACCCGGCAGCCCCCATGGAGATGAAGCGGCGATCGATCTTGGCCCAAAGCGTCAGGCGCGTGCCTCTGCCAAAGGCCTCAAGTTCCCAACGAATATCGCCGTACTCCAGCGTCTTGGGAGCTTCGACTCGCGTCACTTTTGTGTCGATCGGTGTAGGTGCTCCCACCCAGGTAAGCTTCACCGTCCCCACCGCACCCAGGCTCCCATCGGTCACAAAGGGAGCCCACTCGCGCAGTTGTGCCGGGTCGATCAGCGCCTGCCAGACTTTTTCCGGCGAGTGCCGCAGTTCCCGGACGAGCACGAGCGTCCACTTGTCTCCGTCTTCTTTTAGTACCCGCGCCAAGCGGGCGGGACCCGGTTCGTACGGCTGAGGTTCGGTCATTTCTCCTCCTTAGTCCTAATCTTGTCCTAATAGCGTGACCGCTGCTGAGCTGAGCTCGACGATCTTCACACGCGACGATACTCACGGGCGACCGGAACGTGTATACAATTTTGGCCCAGTGCCCAAGTCGAACTCAGATCAAGTTGAGCACAGTCCGAACCGCGTCAGGCACAACGGCATGGAGCATGGCGGGCATCAGAATCCGTGCGATCGGATAGGCGATCAGCACCACGGTGGCGACCGCCAACGCCCACGTTTTGGCCGAGAGGTGGCGTTCGAGACCATCCACGTGAGCGGACCACAGCCGGAAGAACTGCACGGTACTGTCCGGACCGGGTGCGTACTGCTGAAGGTCGGTCATATTCTGCTCCTTAGCGTTACCAGCGCGCCAACTGGGTGAGCTGGATGAGGTTTCCGCAGGTGTCGTTCAACATCGCGATGGTCGAACCTTTCGTGTCGGTGGGAGGCATCGTGAACACGCCGCCGCGCGCCTTGATCCGCTCGTAGTCGCCCTTGACGTCGTCGGTGAAAAAATTGGCCGCAGGCTGGCTCTGTTGAAATATCGCCTGCTGATACGTTTTGGCCGCGGGGTTGTTGTTCAGCGCCAGCTGCAGCTGCGTGCCCTCGGGTTCCTCGGGGGACGCCACCGTCAGCCAGCGGTATGGGCCATTGCTGAAATCGCCCTTCTTGGCAAAGCCCAGTACCTCGGTATAGAAGTGCAGAGCCTTATCCTGATCGTCCACGAATACGCTGGTCAATTTGATTTTCATTTCGTTTCTCCTTTATCGCGTGCGCGGTTTGGGCCGCGTCGTCTTCTCCCTGGTTTTATTGGTCTTATTTGTCGCCGTCTTCTTCGTTGGCGTTGATGGATCCATGCGGTCGAGGTGGCGTTCGAGAGCATCCACATGGGCGGACCAGAACCGGCGGAACTGGGCCAGCCA
Organism: uncultured Acidobacteriaceae bacterium; assembly: GCA_963719575.1. Classification (GTDB taxonomy): domain Bacteria; phylum Acidobacteriota; class Terriglobia; order Terriglobales; family Acidobacteriaceae; genus Sulfotelmatobacter. The sequence continues at coordinate 6,345 of CAVRCN010000004.1, read as the reverse complement.
GGCATCCACCTGCTGAAACGGTTCCGGTTTCAGCCGGTAGAGACGGCGCTGTGCGTGCACCGTGGATTCCACGAAACCGGCCTCGCGCAGCACTCGCAGGTGCTTGGACACGGTCGGTTGCGTCATACGAAGCTGATGCTCGATCTCTCCCACCGATTGTTGGGACGAGACCAGAAGACTCAGTATGGCGCGGCGGTTGGGCTCCGCGATGATCTCGAATACAGATTCCATTCCCTTGATATACTCCACAGAGCATATACGTGTCAAGGTATATTTCCGGAAGATATCCGGATTCGACTCTTCTGCGAAGTGTCGGAACGGAGTTTAAAGGAATGAGTAAGGACGTGCTAGGGACCTTGCTCTTGCGGGACTCTTGCGGGCTGGGAGTGCTGGGAGCTCACATTGCCGCGAAGATCTTGTTGCAAAGGGCGCCTAATTTCTCCGGGGTCGCGCCCGCGCTATGGCCGGGACCGACGACCCCGATGTCGCAGAGCAGGTTGTTCTTCTCCGCGTTGATCTCCTTGAGCGTGGACTGCCACACCGCCCGTTCGCCGACGCCGGATACATTGGTCACCGGCATGGGCATCTTCCCCGCGGCCCAGGTATCCACCGTCACTCGTCCGAGGCCCGGGCGCAGCGAGATGGTCAGCGTGGTGAAGTCCGCCGTGGTGAACGTGCAAGACTGCGCATCGCCCGGCAGAGCCTTTCCCGACGCGACCGGCTCGCCCAGGATCTCGGCTGCGTCGGCTGACGTCACCAGCTGTCTGTCGCAGGCGTTGCCGGCGGGAGTGCTGGCAGCGGTATTCGCCGCGCCCTGCGATGCATCGGCGCCTTTGTTCGACACAGGCTTTGAACAGGCGCTGACGACCAGAAGAAGAGTGAGCGGGACACAGGCTAGGCGAGACATCGTTTTCTCCAGCTGTCGGAACCCGTCGACAGAACCACGAGCTGTGATGATAGTGCCTTCACGATGAAGGCGGTGAAAATGTGGGCTGAGTTGTGGGCTGGAGTTTTCGGTGTCACGTCCGATAACTCCCTTAGGATGAATGGCGGGGACGACGGGACTCGAACCCGCGGCCTCTGCCGTGACAGTGAAATCTTCACCCGTAACTAACTGAAAACACGCGGCACGGATGGCGCTACAGAAACGTTTCAGTGACCCTCGGAAACAGTTCGTGGACCCTTATTGGACCATAATTTCTGGTGTGCTTTCACACGGCAGAGGCCGGGCGAAATCATCTTCTCAGGGCAATGTTTACCCAACCACCACACCTCAGCCATTGCTCTTCAACGGTAGACGCCTGAGTGTCACGAATATCCAAAAACTATCTAGATGGTTTGCTGCAGTTTTAGTCGGCGAGGCAACTGAGCGTTTGCGGCGACGATGATGGTAGAGAGGCTCATTGCGACTGCGCCAACGCTCATAGTGAAGATCGGGTCCCCAGTGGACGAAAACGCCTGCTGCGACCGGGATGGCCACAAGATTATAGTGAGCACTCCTGCTCAGACCAGCCGCGGGTCGGTTGATAACCTCGATACGGAGCCTAAGAAGGGTCACAATGAATAGCACAACAGTTGTGAAAGATCCTGTCTGTGGCATGGACGTAGAAAACGCGACTGCCGCTGGGTGAACTGAGCACAAAGGGCAGACCTATGACTTCTGCGGTTCAAAGTGCAAAGAGAAATTCGATCTCAGTCCGGAGCGATACTCGGACAAGTCTGCGGCAACGCCGAGGAGCGACCACGGTTGCTGCAGCTAGATCCAAAGACGCGGATACGTTCTGCGGGGTGGGCTAGGAGAATGAGATGAAAGTGGACCCTGCTGTGTTTGAGAAGATGCTCCCTGCCGAACAAGTGTTTGAGGAAATGCTGTCTTATCTCGAAACCCTTGACGCTCAGATTGGCGGCATCATCCAACTATTGAAAGACAAAGGCCTCACCACAACCGCGGAATTTGCCCAGTATGCGCAGCGAGGTGACGATGCAGGCAATGTGAGGGAGCGTGGTATGCGCGTGAGAATGGAATATCTATTTTCCTCGGCCGCGAGGCGAATTGACGACTAGCAACTGCACCGTGTCCAGCTCCACTTGACCGAAAATTGTGGGTTTTTCTCTGGGCTGCAACTCCGCTCGCTTGTCGTAGATCCCGATGTCTCGGAAGAATACGTACCGCTTTCAAACGAACCAATGAGGTGTGCCGGTGATTGAACGACTGAAGGAAACAGGGGGAGTCGCGTTCGGCTTTAAGGTAGTCGGAAAGCTATTGGACGAGGAACTCAAGACATTCGAACCGCAGCTTGAGTTCTTCATTGCGCAGCACAAAAAGCACCCGATCGGCATCCTCGTCGATCTGACGGAAATGCGCGGAGCCGAATGGAAGGCACGCTGGGATGATTTGCGGTTTCTCCAGAAGCACACAAGTCATATCGCTCGTATGGCAGTCGTCGGAGCCCACCATTGGGAAGAGCTTGTGGAGCTCTTTACTTCCGGAGCCGCCGTTCTCCAGTCAGAGACGCGCTACTTCGAATCCTCCGAAATTCAGCACGCCTGGCAATGGGCGAGAACCGCGAAGCACGCTGAAGATGCTCCCGTCCGTGTGATCTCACCGGCTACGGGGATTTGGAAGGATTACCGTCCCGAGTTCGTGGGCGTGTGATCGAACACCGGACTAAACACTGATACTGAGCAATAAGGACCAGTCTTCGCGTGTATGAGTTGTCATACTGCGAGTGGGAACCTATGTTGATGGGTTAAAGAATTCCGGCAGGTAGCCGAGGAGATTAGCAAATGTCTATCGAAAATTCAGTTGTCGCGATTTATCACACTCATACGGATGCGGATCGAGCGGTGAAGGAACTTCAGCGTGGCGGAGTCGACATGCACAAATTGTCGATCGTCGGGAAGGGATATCACACAGATGAGCAAGTGGTCGGCTACTACAATACCGGCGACCGAATGAAATATTGGGGAAAGGTTGGTGCGTTCTGGGGAGGCTTTTGGGCCCTCTTGTTCGGATCCGCGATGTTCGTGATCCCGGGGCTCGGCCCAATTTTAGTGGCCGGACCTCTCGTGGCCTGGATCGTGGCGGGACTGGAAGGTGCCGTAGAGGTAGGTGCGTTGGGTGCTTTGGGAGCAGGTCTATTCAGCATAGGCATCCCCAAGGACAGCATTGTGAAGTACCAGACGGCGCTTACGACAGATCAGTTTCTGCTGATCGCCCATGGCACGGCTGCAGAAGTAGCCAAAGCGAAGGAGATCATCGAAAGCACGAATCCCGCAAACTACGCACTACATACCGCGGAAGCTGTGGCCGCGTAGTACCCAGAGCTACTGAAATGCGGTAGCTCATCTCAAACGAGGCAAGAACCATGGTTGCAGATAATCGGCGCGACAACTGGCGCGACGAAGAGGAACGTGAAACGAACTCGGCCGGGCAGTCTGGCGACATTCAAGGCATTTTGCGCCCGGCCGAAGCGGATTCTGAGAGCGTCGAAGAATTAGTCGAAGAGGGAAACGCTTTCGAAGCCTCGATCGTCGACGGAGTAGAGAACGCCAAAGATCCGGATGTCTCAGAGGTCACGACCCGCCAAGTCCCGGAGGACGACGTTCCCGAAGAGTATCGAAATGACAACGACCGCGTTGCATAAACCGTCGCCCCCGAAATGGCGAGAGGTGGGTCAGCCTGAGCGACGACATGTGCGATAAACGCACAGTGACGAGGAGAAGAATCATGTCACAGAGGGCACACGAGCGAGCTGCAGAACTTCACAACCTTGCGGCCCACGCACACTCAGTGGCGGCTGTCGCCCATGGCAAAGAAGATCACCTCACTGCTCACGAGCTCAGCAAACAGGCGCACGAACATTCCATGAATGTTCACAAGCTCACCCAAGAGTTGGGCCAGAAAACAGGACCGATTCAACGTGCGGAAGCTCCGACTCAGAAACCGTGACTTGGTCACTCTTGCTCTAAGCGAAGGCGTCACCTGACTTAAGTTCGAGTGGTTGAAGACCAGACAACAGGAGGAGTACCGATGTTAACGAATGTGAACCACATAAAAGGTCTTGTGATCCGGGCCACGGACGGCGAGATTGGAACTGTAGATCAGTTATATTTCGACGACGAGACATGGGCGATTCGCTACCTGACTGTGGCAACCGGAGGCTGGCTCAGCGACCGGGAAGTTCTGATCTCACCATTCTCTGTGACGAACGTGGATTGGCAGGGCAAACGATTGGATGTAGCGCTAACGAAAAAGCAAGTCGAGAATAGCCCTAACAGAGACACGCAGCGGCCTGTTTCACGGCAGTATGAGAGCGAATATCTCGGTTATTACAATTATCCGAACTACTGGAGCGGCCCCTTTCTATGGGGTCCCGGGGCCTATCCGTCGAGCTTGTCGAATCGAATCGCGACTCCTAAGGATGTGCTGGCGGAAAAGATCCGGAGAGAGTCGATGGATTCGCATCTTCGCAGCACTGGAGCTGTCTCCGGCTATCACATTGAGGCTGAGGACGGCGAGATCGGCCATGTGGCGGGCTTCTTGGTAGACGACGAAACGTGGGCCATCCGCTACATTGAGGTGCTAACGAGAAATTGGTGGCCGGGTAAGAAGGTATTGGTTTCGCCCGCGTGGATTCAGAAGGTGAGTTGGACGGAGTCGAAAGTGTACGTCGGTCTCTGGCGGGATGCCATCAAAAGCGCGCCGGCGTTCGCTGAGTCTGCGCCGCTCACTCGTGAATACGAAGACCGCCTCCATACTCACTACGGCCGGCCGCCCTATTGGCTGCAGGACGCGGAACATAAGGCCGCCCTGTCGTTGAGCGGCGTTTAGGTCGGGACAGTCGCCTTCGTGGAAAGGGCGGCCTGTGATTTTCGTCTTGCAGTCATGCATACCACCTAACTTTCTCGATTTGATTGGAGACGAGCCATGACGATGCACAATACCGAACATTTGCATCCGAACGGCGAGAGTCATCATAGCCATGGCCAGACTCCATACTGGCGGCGCGCTCATCATGATTGGAAGTTCTGGTTCGGACTACTCGTCATGCTCGTTGCTATCGGTATTTACGTCGGAACCAACGATTTGTCGATGGTGCCTTCTGGCCGCCAGAAGCAAATGCCCGCGGGTAGCCGAGTTCCGTAGGCTTAGCGGCGGCAATTTGTGAGGCAAGAAACATCATTGATTAAACAATCAGGCAGGAGATCAGCATGCAGATCCAAGTCAATACAGACCACACAATCGAAGGTCACGAGGCTCTAGCCGATCAAATCAGGGGCGTGGTGGAGAATGCCCTGAGCCGAATGAGCGATCACATCACGCGGGTGGAGGTGCACCTGACCGACGAGAGCGGCCCTAAGAGCCGCGCGAATAACAAACGTTGCATGATGGAGGCTCGCCTCGAAGGCCGCCAGCCCATCGCGGTCACCGACGAAGCGGCGACAGTGGATCTGGCCGTCAATGGCGCCGCAGATAAGTTAGCCAGATTGATCGAGCATACCCTCGGCAAATTGCATGATGAACGGACTCACAGAACTGATCCACCTCTTCCCGACCCGACATTCTCAGATCAGTCATGATCGACACCACCGTCAGCCTGGCTGTCGACGACAGAGAAGGAGCATTGATCAAGCCCTTCTATATCCTCTTCGATTCGAACCGATCTATCAGTATCGGCTGTGGGGTGGCCGGCATTTGGCCAGGTTGCTCACCGCGCCCCTGCCCAGTGGTCCATCGGCGAAGCTTGGTTACTCAGTGACCGCGATGACCATCAGAGCCGCGTTAATGATGGACCTCTGAAGGGCAGAGCATCGGTCAATTGCTACGGCAGTTCCCGAAGCAAATTATGGGAAAGCTGGCCGGGCGCTTCCACCGATTCCCCCTTTTGCTGAAGTTCCTCGACGTTCACGAAATGCTTTCGGTCCAGGTGCATCCCACAAAAGCGAACACGAACCTGCTGCCAGCGGGCGAGACCCCGAAGACCGAAGCTTGGGTCGTGCTGGAAGCCGGGGTACAAAGCCGCATCTATGCGGGCCTGAAGCCAAATACTACGGAAGCCGATCTGCGGCGTGCGCTCACGAACGGCACGGTGGCGGACCATCTCGCATGTTTAACTCCGAAGCCGGGCGTCGCCATTTTCCTGCGCGCAGGCACGGTTCACTCTCTGGGCGGCGACCTTGTGGTGTTCGAGATTCAGCAGAATAGCGACGTGACGTTTCGTCTGTACGACTGGGACCATATTGATCCGAAGACAGGAAAGCCGCGAGCACTTCAAGTCGATAAGGCGATGGCCTGCATTGATTTTGCGGAAGGTCCGGTCAGTCGGGTGACACCGGTGGTCG
>CAVRCN010000003.1:0-398216 GCA_963719575.1 uncultured Acidobacteriaceae bacterium | reverse complement strand
GGGGCAGACCATCTCGCATTACCGCATCGTCGAGAAGCTCGGCGCGGGCGGGATGGGTGTGGTTTACAAGGCTGAGGACGTGAAACTGGGTCGGTTTGTCGCCCTCAAGTTCCTGCCGGGCGAGATTTCGAAAGATCCGCCGGCGCTGGCCCGCTTCCGGCGCGAGGCGCAGGCTGCGTCGGCGCTGAACCATCCCAATATCTGCACCATCTACGAAATTGACGACCAGCACGGCGAAGCGTTCATCGCCATGGAGTTTCTGGATGGGCTGACGCTGAAGCACCGCATCGCCGGGCGTCCGATGGAGACGGAGTCAATCCTGACGCTCGCGATCGAGATCGCCGATGCGCTCGACGCAGCACACGCCCAAGGGATCGTCCACCGCGACATCAAGCCGGCGAATATTTTTGTGACTAAGCGGGGCCACGCCAAGATCCTCGACTTTGGGCTGGCCAAGGTCGTGCCCACGGCCAGTTCGTCGAGCCAGATCGCCGCGGCCGACACGTTGACGGGGGCGATCGAAGAGCGGCATCTCACCAGTCCGGGAACGATGCTGGGCACGGTGGCCTACATGTCGCCGGAGCAGGTGCGCGCGAGAGAATTGGATGCGCGCAGCGATTTGTTCTCCTTCGGCGCGGTGCTGTATGAGATGGCGACCGGCAAGCTGGCGTTCGAGGGCGAAAGCTCGGGAGAAATCTGCGGCGCGATCCTGCACCAGAAGCCGCGTCCGGCGACGCAGATCAACCCGCAGCTTTCGCAGCAAGTCGAAGCCATCATCGACAAGGCGCTAGAGAAAAATCGCGATCTGCGCTACCAGCATGCCGCCGATCTCAGAACCGATCTGCAGAGGCTCAGGCGCGACACGGAATCGGGAGGAGTAGTTGTTGTTCGAACAGCACCCCGCAAGACTGGTGGGACGGGCAAGCTGTGGGGCACCCTGGCCGTCTGCCTCGCTGCCGTTGGGGTGGCGGCACTGGCCGCGGCATACTGGCGATCCGGAAGGCCTCGTCAGATTGATTCCATCGCCGTCCTCCCTTTCGCCAACACGGCTGGAGACGGCAGTACCGACTACCTGGGCGACGGTGTCACTGAATCCGTCATTGCGAGCCTCACTCATCTGCCCGATCTGAAGGTGAAATCGCGCAATGCGGTCTTCCGCTACAAGGGGAAGAATGTGGATTTGCAGAGGGCCGGGGCCGATTTGGGGGTGTCAGCTCTCGTTAGTGGCCGGGTCACGGTTCACGGGGACGCTATCGAAGTAAGTACCGAACTTACCGACGTTCGCGACGACACCGAGCTTTGGGGGCAACATTACAGCGGAAAGACGGTAGATATTATTTCACTGCAGCAGCAAATTACGGGCGACATTGCCGCCAGGCTGCGTCCCGCACTCAATAACTCCGAAAGGCGGCAGGTCGCTCAGCAGGGCACGCAGAATCCGGAAGCCTACGAGTTGTATTTGAAAGGCCGCTACCACTGGAACAAGCGGACTGGTGCCGACCTGCAAACGGCAATCTCATATTTCAATCAAGCCATCGCGAAAGATCCTGGATACGCTCTGGCATACTCGGGGCTGGCGGAAGCATGGGGTGTTTTGGAAGCTTATGGCGGTACTCCCAGCGAAGACTTTCCCAAGTCGAGCGCGGCTGCCCGCAAAGCCCTCGAACTCGATCCAAACCTCTCGCGACCCCACGCCATACTGGGCAACAACGAGTCGGAATACGAATGGGACTTCGCGGGAGGGGAAGCCGAGTACAAGAAGGCTTTGCAACTCGATCCCAACGACGCGAGCGCTCGCCAGTGGTATGCGGAGGAACTGGGAATGACTGGCGGCAGGGAGAAGGAAGCCCTCGCCGAGATTACCCGCGCCCATCAACTCGAACCCATGACCCCCATCATTACTCGAAACCTCGCGGGAGTTCTCACCTGGGCCCGGCGCTTCGACGACGCCATCGCCACCTGTCAGCAGCTGGCGAAGGACGATCCATCATTTGCCGGCGCGCATGAAAGCTTAGCAATGGCTTATTGGGGGAAAAGGATGTACCCGCAGGTTATTGAAGAATGGAAAATCAGCGGCCAGCTCTCCGGCGACCGGAACGAGTCCGACTTCGCCTCCGCCCTGGAACAGGGTTTTCGCGCCACAGGATGGAAAGGCGCTCTCACGAAAGGTATTGAAGTTCGCCTGGCTCAGCGCAAGACCAGCTACGCGTCTCCTTACCATATTGCAGAACTCTATGCTGATCTGGGGAACAACGAGCGGGCCTTTGTCTGGCTCGACTCCGCCTACAGGGAGCACGACTGGTTGCTCACACAAATGCGAGCGGACTTCTTACTCGACCCGTTGGTGTCCGATCCCCGATTTGGTGAGTTGGTGCGGAAGGTAGGGCTGCCACAGCAGTAAAGAGCGTGCGCTTATACCAAGCTTGCGCCACGGAGGCTGGCCCACCCGCTTTCCCGACGTTCGTGAAACTACCGCACTGCCCACCTCTAGTCTCCCAGGCCGACGCGTCGCAGCAGGCTCTGATAGCGCGGATCCGAGCGGAGATTATCAATTCGTAAATCGGACTTCAGATACCAGGAGAGGTCCAACGATTTTTCCGCATAGGCTTTCTCCAGGAACTTGAAGGCTGCGTCTTTGTCACCCAGCGACGCGTATAACGTTGCGATCAGGTAAGGAGAAACATAAATCTTTGTCGATTTTTGCTCCAGATCCCGAAGCATCTTCCGCGTTTCAGATATTCTCCCGACACCGGCGTAGGCGTGCGCCAGCGCCGCGGTAGCATCCTGGTCGCCGCCTGACAGCTCGACGGCTTTCTGGTACTCCGAGGCCGCTTCCACCCGTTTTCCTGTTCCCTCGTAACCGGCGCCGAGATAGAAATGCCCGAGCCAGTCATTCGGATTGGAAGCGATTCCCCTCCGGCTCACTTCCAACAGCTGATCAAAATCGCGCAGTTGGTAACGGACCGCCGATTCGGTCAGGGCCGAGTTGACGCTGGTATCCAACTGCTGGCTCCTGGCCACTTCGGCCTCAGCCTCGGACCGTCGCCCCCGGAAGGCGAGATAATCCGCTCGATCTTCATGGGCGCAGCTGTAACTCGGCGCCAGAGCGATGGCCTGGTTCAGCTCTCTTTCGGTCGCATCCCAATCCCAGTTGTAGCGCCAGCTCAACACGGCGAGGGTATCGTGGGCTTCGCCGATGCTGTCGTCCAGACTCAGAGCCTGCCGGTCCGCCTCTTCCGCAGGCTGGTAACTGGACTCGGGCGACCGATGCCGGAATATTGCTAAATACAAGTAAGCGTCCGCCAAACCCGCGTGGGCCAGCGCAAATCCTGGATCTTTTCGAACCGCCTCTTCAAAATAGGTCTTCGCCGTATTAAGGGACGGCTCCATCGTGAATTCGTTCCACAGGTAATAGCGGCCCCTGAGGTAGGCGTCGTAGGCTTCTGGATTGACCGGACGCGCCGCATTAAAACGACCCTGCTGCTGCGGCGTCACCTGCGCGCGGACTTGCTGCGCGATCGCCTGCGCCACCTCGCTTTGCAGGCTCAGCACGTCCCCAAGATCACGTTCGTAGGTATCGGCCCAAAGATGCTTGTCGGTAGGCCCGTAGAGCAACTGCGCCGTAATCCGCACTCGTTGCCCCGAACGCGTCACCGATCCTTCGACAATCCCGTCCACGTTCAGTTCTCGGGCAATCTCCGGCAGGCCCTTCTTCGTGCCCTTGTAACGCATTACGGAAGTTCGCGAGATTACGCGGAGGGAGCCAATCTTGGCCAGGTCGGTAATCAGCTCATCCGTCATGCCGTCAACGAAATATTCCTGGGCGGGATCTCCGGAAAAGTTAGCCAGCGGCAGCACTGCGAGGGAACGCACGGAGGGCGTGGCAGCGGCGCGACGTGAAAGCGCCGGTATCAGCACCAGAACCGCCGCAATCGCAACCATCATCAGCAGCGCGGTAACAACGATCGCACGACGCCCGCTTCGCACGGCGACCACCGGAGCGTCCAAGGATGGAGAAGGAGATGGAGATGGCGCGGTTGGCGGAGGCGGCAGCGGGGACTCTTCCACCCCGATTCTTTCCACCCTGCCGATGAATCGGTACCCCCGGCGGGGCAGAGTTTCGATGTAACGCGGAGTTCCTGCGGAGTCTCCCAGCGTTTCGCGGAGTCGCGCAATGGCGTTGTGCAGGCTGTGGTCAAAATCGACAAAGGTTTCGGCCGGCCAGACCTGCGCTCGAAGTTGCTCGCGGGTCACCAGTTCGCCTGCGCTATTCAGCAACGCAGCCAGCACCTGAATCGGTTGGCCTTGCAGGCGCAGTCTGACGCCCGCCTTGCGCAGCTCGCCAGCCCGAACATCAAGCTCAAAACCATCAAACCGCAACACGCGCGACGCCGGAGCCGCTGCCAACATACGAACTCCCGTAAGGGTACTAAGGCTATCACACTTCCCGCCGCTCCAGGCTTGCAGATGGAAGGCGCTAACTCCAGCTTTTTCCATGACTTACCAAATGAGGAAATTTTGGGGAACGAAGGAGACTGCAAGGATTGATCGCTTTCGCACTCAAGGGCAAGATGGGCCCACTCGTCCCGCCGCAGACGCGGCCGCGGCCGACAATTTCAACGATAGAAGCACAAAAGGAAAAACTTATGATGACGCCGATCACCCAGCTCACCCGGAACTCGAAGTCAGGAAACTTGTTGCGAACTTTAAGCCTGGCTTTGCTCAGCACTCTCATCGTTACTACGGCCACGCCGCTGCTCGCCGCCGAGAAGCCTGCCCATCATGCAGCCGCTCAGCCCGACACCTCTTCGACTACACTGGTGCAACAGGTTCGCGAAGGAACAAAGCAGTACGCTAATGTCAACAACGCCACTGCAGCCGGCTACGGACCATTTCTTGGTTGCGTCGCGGGCACCGACCACGGGGCAATGGGCGTGCACTACGTCAACGGCGCGCTGCTCGGCAATCTCACGCTCGACCCGGCGCAACCGGAAGCGCTCATCTACGAGCCGGTGAACGGCAAGATGGTGCTGGTAGGCGTCGAGTTCATCCTGGACTCGGCGAGCTGGCTCGCCGCCAATAACAACACTCCTCCCGTGCTCGAGGGGCAGGTCTTTAATTTCGTCCCCGCCCCGAATCGCTTCAACATTCCTTCCTTCTTCGAGCTCCACGTCTGGGCCTGGCGCAGTAATCCGCAAGGCGCGTACGTGGACTGGAACAACAACGTGACCTGCGAAGGTCAATAACTATTAACCAGGGACAGCAACGGACCGGTGTCACTGTGGGGTGCCACTGAAGGGGGTGCCCCATGTCTCGCTGCCTTTGCGAGACGTGGGGATTTTGACTTTCTCTGGGGGGGCAGCCCCAGTTGGCTATCGTGTCGGTAAGAACAGGAGCGGGCCAACCCCCGGAACTCCTCAAGAAGAATTCTTGCGGACGGATCGCCTTCGCTAAATCGGATTGCTGTTCGGAGTTACGACGCGTCCATTCAGCGTGATGACCGGGGCGGCAATTTCAAGAACGCCTACGCTTCGAATCGTGATCTTTCCATTCACCATCGTAGTATTGCCAAATGCGTCCGCTGTTTTAAACAGAACGGTGAGTGGTATGGCGATTTTGCGATAGTTGAGGCGCGCACAGTTTCAGCGTGACCGACGCCACGTTGCAGGCGCGCCGTGCTCGTTCAAGCCTTCAAAAGCGTTTGCACGGAAGCGGGATTCATCGGAAGCCGCCGAATGAACTTTCCGGTCGCATCGTGAAGAGCGGCCGCGATCGCTGGCGCGGCGAGCGCATTCGCCGCTTCCGAACCTCCGCCGTAAGTACCGACTTTCGGATTGTTGAGGAGTACGACTTTGATCTCGGGTATGTCCGACATGGTCGGAATGGGATAGGAAATCCAATCTTCCGTGGTGATTCCGCTCTCATCGAATGCGACCTCTTCGAAGAGCGCATGGCTGATTCCCATGACCGCACCGCCTTCAACATTTCGCTTCAATTGCATCGGGTTGACCACAATGCCGGGATCGACAGCAATGGTGTACTTCTCAACCACGATCGCGCCCGTACTAGGAGTTACAGCGATCTGGCAAGCACAGGCCCAGTAGGTTCCACTTCGCAGCATGAGCGAAACTCCGCGGCCCCGCAGGGCGGCTGATCCCGTGGACGCAGCATCCGGACGCGGTGAGGGCCGCGTATCCCAGCCGGATGCGTCACGCACCGCTTTCAGCACTTCGATGACCCGTTCCTCGGTGGCATGGTCGATGCGGAACTGAAGAGCGTCCGCGCCCGCAAGCGCTGCGGCCTCGCTCATCGCCAGCTCGCGGGGATAGTTCTGCTGGAACTGCCCCGGCGTACGCATACTGTGGTCGCGGAGACCGACCGCGAGAGGCGAAGCTTTCTGTCCCACCTGAAATGTGCCGTGACCGTTCTCAATCAGATTCGGAACCTGAGCGTAGATCCACGGATCAGAAATGCCGTTGACCGTGGAAGTTACACCACCAGAATGGACTTGCGGGGCCGACATGGTGGGCAGCCCGGCAAGGACCGCACCGATTGGCCGATCGTCCTGCATGGCGGGCATGTAGTGGTCGATTTGATAGGCCGCTATTTTGCCTTTTTCATCGACCGCCAGCTGCACGTCGGAAAAAGAAACTGACGATTGTGTCGACCATTGCATATCGTCGGCCCGCATCCATTGCACGCGCACCGGTTTGCCGACCGCTTGCGACAAGAGCACCGCTTCGTCTTCCGCGCCCGAGTTTCCACCGTTCGATCTTCCGTAATGGCCGGGTCCGGGATAAGAATGCACAATCACATGATCGGGCGTGGTGCCGAGCATCATTGCGATTTCGCCACGCAGCGCCTGCGGATTCTGGTTATGCACGTAGATGTGCACCGTGCCGTCAGGCTTGACATCGGCAACGGCCATGGTCGGGCCAATCGGTGCGTGCTTCATGTAGGACAACTGGTAGGTGGTGGAAAGCTTCTTGTGCGCCGACGCCAGCAGGGAGCCAACATCGCCTTTGGAATCCCTGCTCTTCTCGACGGGCGCGCTGGTCCAATCAGCCTCTTCTCTTAAGTGCTGGTAGAGTTTGGCGTTCCCCGGCAGGCCCTTCCATTCGGTCCACTTCGTGGCGCTGGCCACCTGGTCCGCTGCCTGAATCGCTTCCCACTCCGTGGGCGCAACCACTCCGACCAGATTTCCTTTCACGATGACTTGAGAATTCGGGAACTTGGTCTTGTCCAGTTGCCCGGCAGATACGAGCGTCGAGCCCAGCGTCTTCGGATGTACCACCCGCGCATGCAACATGCCGGGCAGGCGTACATCGGTCGCCCAGGTTTCCTTCGCAGCCACTTTCGAACGGATGATGGAATTCTTGAACGACTTGCCGATCACCGTGTATTCGCTGACCGGCTTCATCGGCGGATTGCCTTCGATAGTTAATCCCATGATACTGGTGAGGTCTCCCTTCACGGGTATCGTGAGCTTCAACTGCTGGTTCTTGACGAGATCTCCGTAGGAAATGCTCTTGCCGGCTCCCGACACAATGCCGTCTTTGACCGAAAGCTTGTCCTTCGGTACGTCGAGTCGTTCGGACGCGAGATCGAGCAGAGCCTGGTGGGTGTAGGCGGCCGCCTTTCGGATGTTGGGCGTTCCGCGGCCGAGGAAATCGAAGGCTCCACTGCCGTCCGGGGTGCGATCGGTATCTCCCGCCACTACTGTGGTGATCGCTTCAAAGGGCACGCTCAACTCTTCCGCCACAATTTGCCGGTAGGCAGTGAAGGTTGTGCCCTGGCCGAAGTCGCTCTTCCCGGTGCGAATCAGGACCGTGTTGTCCGGGTGAATCTCGATCCAGGAACTGGGAAGGGTGGGATCGAGCGAGTTCTTAAATGTAGCGGGTTTCGTGGCATCGCCCTTCAGAAACTTCGGGCCAGCCAGGCTGAACCCCACAACCAGCGCACCACCTGTCTTCACGAATTGACGGCGCGATAGTGTCGGTAAGGAAACATTCTGTGGTCGTTCGCTCATGGTCGCCATCGCTTATCTCCCCTTCACCATGATCGTGGCGGCATGCTGTACGGCTTGCATGATGGCTACGTAGGTTCCGCAGCGGCACAAATTTGGAGATGGACCGGATGTGGTGAACGCCTCTTTGATTTGCGCCAGGGTCGGACTAGGGTTGCTTTCGAGCAGTTCGGTCGCTTTGATCATCATCCCGTTCTGGCAAAATCCGCATTGCGGGGTTTGCTCCTCGATCCAGGCTTGCTGCACTGGGTGAAGAGTATTCTTCGCATCCTCTGCCGAGAGGCCCTTTTGCTTTGCCCACCTCGCGGGCAAACCTTCGAGCGTGGTGATTTCCTGGTTGGCAACACCTGCGACCGGCGTGACGCAGGAACGCATTTCCTTGCCCCCAACCAGAACGGCACAGGCCCCGCACTGTGCCAGTCCGCAGCCGAACTGCGGACCGATCAACTCCAGATCGTTGCGCAAAACATAGAGCAGCGGTGTGTCGTCAGGCGCCTGCACTTCTCGGCGGACTCCATTCACTGTAATCGTGACCATAGAGAACTCCCCTTCACGGAACATTTTGAAGGAACATTCAAAACTCGAACGACGCTTTACGTCAACAACCCCTTAGGCCTGGCATACCCGATTCTTTAATCCTACTCTCCAGTCCACCTGACACCTATACGCCCAGGGAAATTCACGGAGGCGGAATGGATTCCACTTAGCCGCCTGCTACCGATTCTGGCTGGGTAACGGGCAAGCTGGGCATGAACTGTTGATTTATAACCGACACAAAGTGCAAGCCCGTCTACATTCGGAAGTTTTGTGCGCCGCTCCCACATTCCACCATACCTGCTTTCGCGTGTGGCCCACTCGGCCACGTCTATCGGGGATTCCGACTCAAGCAGGACAAACGTCTCCGTGGTGAAAACACTCGTCTCGCCTGTTAAACTCAGCACGCATGAATTACCAGCATCGCCAGCAGAAACTGCGGGACCATCTCGCCACCACCCAGTTCGACGCGCTCCTGGTCAGCCACCTCCCCAACATCCGTTATCTCTGCGGTTTCAACGGAAGCTCCGGCCTTCTGCTCGTCGAAGAAAGCGGCAGCGTCTTCTTCACGGATGTTCGCTATGACACGCAGGCCCACGCCGAGGTGAAAGCCGCGAAAGTGGTCATCGCTCGCCAGGCAGTGCTGAACGCAGCCGGCGAGCGCGTCGCCAGCCTGCGCGGCAAGAAGGCGATTGCGATCGAAGCCGACCACGTCACAGTGAGGGACCGCAAGCGTCTGAACGATTTGCTTCCATCGCGGCTGCGGCTGAAGAATGCTTCATCCCTGGTAGAGCGCGCCCGCATGGTCAAGGATGAATACGAGCTGGCGCTGATCGGAAACGCGGTGAACCTGGGCGCAAAGTTGTTCGACCGGGCCCTCGAAGTCATTCGCCCCGGCGTTAAGGAATCCGACGTAGCCGCTGAAATGGAGTATGCCGCGCGCCGGGCCGGGGCCGAAGAGATGTCGTTCTCAACGATTATTGCTTCCGGGGCGCGTTCGGCCCTGCCGCACGGCCGGGCCTCCGATAAGCCCATCAAGCCCGGCGGATTCGTAGTCTGCGACTTCGGTGTTATACTCGGTGGTTATTGTTCGGACCAGACTCGTACTGTATGGGTGGGCTCTGTTTCAGAAGACGCTCGCGCGGCTTACGAAGCGGTTCTTGAGGCGCAGCAGGCGGCAATTGCGGCCGTGCGGCCCGGAGTGAACGTTGGCGAAGTGGACGCCGCAGCCCGCAAGGTATTGCGCAAGCGTGGGTTAGGGAGATATTTCACCCACTCCACCGGGCACGGAGTGGGGCTCGAAATCCATGAAGCCCCGCGCGTAGCGGCTGGCCAGAAGACGTTTTTGCAGCCTGGAATGGTCATCACCATCGAGCCGGGCGTATACTTCCCCGGAAAATGGGGCGTAAGGATCGAAGATATGGTTACGGTTACGGCCCGGGGCTGTGACGTATTGACGCCCACGCGTAAGGATTTCCTGGCTATTTCGGTGTCGTAGAGGTCCCACCACAAGCGAATGAATCTAAAAGAGTTGAAGGAACTCATCGAGTTCCTCGAAGAGAAAAACATCGCCGAATTCGAGTTGGAACGCGGCGACGTCAAAGTACGAATACGGCGCGCGGGTGAGCACTCGGTTGCGCATGCGCAGGGTGAGCCGCGTTTCTACGCGGTGGCTCCGGCGCAGGCTTCGGGGCCAGAGATCGGCACGGCACCGGTTGTGGCTGCTCCGGCTGCGCCGGTGCAACCTGTTGCGGAAGAAGGACTTCACATGGTGAAGTCGCCGATCGTGGGAACGTTTTATGAAGCGCCGTCTCCCGGCGCGCCTCCTTTCGTGAAACCTGGAGATCAGGTGGAAGTGGGGCAAGTGCTTTGCATTGTGGAAGCTATGAAGCTTTTGAACGAAATTGAGTCGGATGTGGCAGGGGAAATCGTCAAGAACCTGGCCGGTAACGGGCAGCCGATCGAGTATGGGCAGGATTTGTTTGTGATCCGGCCCAGGAAGTAGAAGGGCAGTGGTTAGGGGTTAGGGGCCAGGGGTAAGGTAGCGAAGCTGGAGATTGTGGATGGCGCGCGCCACGTCGCGCCTTTTTTCATGGGTATTCTCTTCCAGCTTCCAAACAAACATCCGCAAAAGAACGATCGAGCTAAGAGCTAAAGGCTAAGAGCTAAGAGCTGTTTTATGTTCAAGAAAATCCTGATTGCCAACCGCGGGGAGATTGCATTGCGCGTGATTTGCGCGTGCAAGGAGCTGGGGGTGCGCGCGGTTGCGATTTACAGCGAGGCCGATCGTAATTCTTTGCATGTGCGATTTGCAGATGAGGCTATTTGTATTGGTCCGCCACAACTGGCGCTCAGCTACCTGAATATTCCTGCCGTTATCAGTGCTGCCGAGATTGCGAATGTGGAGGCGGTGCATCCCGGATATGGGTTGCTGGCGGAGAACGCCAACTTTGCTGAAGTTTGCGAGACCAGCGGGATCAAGTTTATTGGACCACAGCCCGAGGTCATGCGACTGATGGGAGAAAAGGAAAAGGCTCGCGAAGCCATGAAAAAGGCGGGCGTGCCGATTCTGCCGGGGTCGGATGGAATCGTCGCTACCGATGGCGAGGCCATCGAGTGGGCGCGGCAGGTTGGCTTTCCGGTAATCGTGAAGGCGTCGGCGGGCGGCGGCGGCCGGGGCATGCGCATCGTGCGCGCGGAAGCGGAACTGCCCGCGCTGTTCAAAGCGGCGCAGGCGGAAGCGGCCGGGGCATTCGGTAACGGCGACCTCTACATGGAGAAATATGTGGAGCATCCACGGCACATCGAGTTCCAGGTGCTCGCCGACGAGCACGGCAACGTGGTGAGCCTGGGAGAACGGGAATGCTCGATCCAGCGGCGGCATCAGAAGTTGCTGGAGGAATCTCCCTCGACCCAGGTGACGCCGGAATTGCGCGATCAGATTGGCCAGGTTCTGTGCAAGTCGCTGGCCGACATCGGATACAGCAACGCGGGGACCATTGAATTTCTGATGGATCAGGATCGGAAGCTGCACTTCATTGAGATGAATACGCGGATTCAGGTGGAGCATCCGGTCACGGAGATGGTCACCGATGTGGATCTGGTGAAAAGCCAGATCATGATTGCCGCGGGGGCGGAGATGCGCGATGTGCTGCAGGGGCCGATTGTGCATCGCGGGCATTCGATTGAATGCCGCATCAACGCGGAGAATCCGGACACGTTTGTGCCATCGGCGGGGAAGATCACGACGTTTCACGCGCCGGGAGGGACTGGGGTGCGCATCGATACCGCGGCCTATGCGGAAGGCGTGATTCCTCCCTATTATGATTCGCTGATCGCGAAACTGGTGGTGCGCGGAAGGGATCGCAACGAGGCTATTTCGCGCATGTCGCGGGCGCTGGAAATGTTTATCGTCGAGGGCGTGTATACGACGATTCCGCTGCACCGGAAGATTCTGGCGGATCCGGACTTCCGCGCGGGGAAATTTGATACGGGATTTATTGAGAGATTTTTGAAGAAGAACGGTCATTGAGTCCCGAGTCCCGAGTCCCGAGTACCGAGGGAGAAACTTTCTGTCCCCGTCTTACCATGATTCAACTTCCCCGGCTCTACGCCATCGTTGACGCATCTTTCTTCTCCACATCGCACGCTATTTCCGCGTTTGCCGAAGAGCTCGTTGCGGGTGGATGCAGGCTGCTGCAATACCGCAACAAGGGCGGGGATGCGCGGGTCATGCTGGAGCAGGCGCGGGAGTTGCGCCGGGGTTGTCGGACAGGAGTGCCCGACCTACACGTGCGGTTGATCATGAATGACCGCGCCGACTTGTGTCTGGCGGCGGAGTTTGATGGGGTGCACGTGGGGCAGGACGATTTGTCGGCGGAGTCGGTGCGAGGGATTGTTGGCGCGGGGCGCTGGCTGGGCGTTTCCACGCACAATCCAGAGCAGATGGTGGAAGCGGACCGCAGCTCGGCGGATTATGTGGCCATTGGGCCGGTATTTTCGACTTCCAGCAAAGAGAAGCCTGATCCGGTGGTGGGGCTTGAAGGGGTGCGCCGGGCGCGGGGTTTGACTCGGAAGCCGCTGGTCGCCATTGGGGGGATTACGCGGGAGAATGCGGCTGCGGTGATTGCAGCTGGGGCGGATTCCGTGGCGGTGATCTCTGACCTGTTGCGCGAGCCCCGTAAATCAGCAGAGGAATTTTTTCGCATCTTGAGGTAGAGTCATGGGACAAATTCGTGGCGCTGGCGGCGTGGGTATTCGTCATTCGTTGTTGGTCGTTCGTCGTTAGCCAAGACTTGTTCCGGCCATTTTCCTGCTGGCCAACGACCGACGACCAACGACCAACGACGGTTTCGTTTCGGAGGGGTTCCTGGGCACACCGACAACGCCGACTACTACCAAGAGCGACTGGGACGTTCACAGTCATCAGGATCAGGAATTGGTGAAGGGGCTCGGCCTGACCAGCGCGACCATGCTGGTGATGGGGTCGATGATCGGATCGGGCATTTTTATTGTCTCGGCCGAGATTGCCCGCGAAGTGGGTTCGCCGGCGTTGTTGATTGCGGCGTGGGCAGTCACCGGGTTCATGACGATTGTGGCCGCGCTCAGCTATGGCGAACTGGCGGCGATGATGCCGCGGGCGGGCGGGCAATATGTTTACCTGCGCGAAGCCCTGGGGCCGCTGTGGGGGTTTCTTTACGGCTGGACTCTGTTCCTGGTGATTCAGACTGGCACGATTGCCGCGGTGGGCGTGGCTTTCGGCAAGTTCCTCGGAGTTTTCTTTCCGTCGATTTCTTCGTCGCACTGGCTTCTGCATCTCTGGAAGGTTCCGCCGATTCATGTGGGGCCCATGGTGCTGGGCAATATGGATGTCGGCATCAGCACGCAGAATCTAATGGCGGTCCTGCTGGTGATTTTCCTTTCGGTGGTGAATATCTTTGGCGTGAAACTGGGCGCGCTGATCCAGAACATTTTCACTTTCGCGAAAGTGGCGGCGTTGTTTGGGCTGATGCTGCTGGGCTTTGCGGTTGGGCGCAACGCGTATGCGATCGCGGCGAACTTCGGGCCGAACTTCAGGCAGGGCGCAATGCCTTGGATTCTGCATCCCGTGCAAGTCGGAGTCGGCGGTCCGATTGCGCTGGTTGGAGTTCTGACCATTCTCGCGGTGGCGCAGGTGGGGACGCTGTTTTCCGCCGATGCCTGGAACAACGTGACCTTCACGGCGGGCGAAATTAAAAACCCGAGCCGGAACTTGCCGATATCACTGGCGCTGGGTACGGGCATTGTGATTGCTTTCTACATCGCCTGCAACCTGGTGTATCTGATGGTGCTGCCGCTGCACGGCGATCCCGCGGGTGTGACGATTCTTGACCGCGGCATTCAGTATGCGACCGAAGATCGCGTGGCCACGGCGGTGCTCACGCAGATATTCGGGAGCGCGGGCGGCTTGATGATGGCGGCGGCGATTATCGTCTCCAGCATCGGGTGCAACAACGGGCTGATCCTTTCCGGCGCGCGGGTTTATTACGCGATGGCGAAAGACCGGCTCTTCTTCCGTAATGTGGCCAAGCTGCATCCTACTTACAAGACACCGGTGGTTTCGCTGATGGTGCAAATGGTGTGGGCATGCCTGCTGTGCATTTCCGGGAGCTACGGGCAGCTTCTCGACTACATTATTTTTGCGGTGCTGGTGTTTTATATTCTGACGATTGTCGGATTGTTCGTTTTGCGGCGGACGCGTCCGGATGCGCCGCGGCCTTACCGCGCGATTGGCTATCCGGTGCTGCCGGCGATTTATATTGTGATGGCATTATTCATTGATGTCGTACTATTGCGCTACAAACCGCAGTTCACGTGGCCGGGGCTGATCGTGGTGCTGCTGGGAGTTCCGGTGTATTACGCGTGGTCGCGGAACGCGGGCGCAGAACGCGCATCGACGTAACCGTCACCGTCAGGGAGAAACCAAACGAATGGCAAACTTGTTCGCAACCAAACCGCTGAACCTGCTGATGGAAGAAGCCCGCGAAACGGGCGAGCACAGCCTGAAACGGACGCTGGGAGTTTTCCAGCTCACGGCGCTGGGCGTGGGTGCGGTTATAGGAGCGGGCATTTTTGTAATGGTGGGACTGGGGGCGCACTATGCCGGCCCGGGGCTTACGCTTTCGTTCGTTCTGTCTGGACTGGGATGCGCATTTGCGGGTCTGTGCTACGCCGAGTTTGCGGCCATGATTCCGCTGGCGGGCAGCGCCTACACGTACGCCTACGCCACGCTGGGCGAATTGATTGCCTGGATCATCGGGTGGGACCTGACGCTGGAATATGCCATGGGCGCCAGCACGGTATCGTCTGGGTGGTCGAACCACTTTATCGAGTTGCTGAATATTTTCCACATCAAGATGCCGCTGTGGCTGGCCTACGATTACTGGACGGGTTTGAAGACGGCGGAGAATATTGTTGCCCGGCAGATGGCGCAGGCCTCGGATTCTTCCCTGCTTCCGGGCACACAGGCGTTCCTCGATAAAGTGAGCGCCATCGTAGGCGCGCAGTCTCCTGAATTGTTGCAGCGGGCGCACGATCTGCTGGGAGCGCCCCACCTGTTTGGGACGGAGATTGGATTTAACCTTCCGGCCTTCCTGATCGCGCTGGTGATAACGGCGATTCTGGTGGTTGGCATCAAGGAGAGCGCGCGGTTTAACACTGGGATCGTGGTGATTAAGGTGTCGGTGGTACTGTTCGTGATCGCGCTGGGCTCTCACTACATCAACCGGGCAAACTGGGGCATGGACTGGCACGCGTACGCGCCGCACGGGTTCGCGGGAATCGGGGCGGGCGCTGCTTACATATTTTTTGCCTACATCGGTTTCGATGCGGTCTCGACCACGGCGCAGGAGGCGAAGAATCCGCAGCGGGATTTGCCGATTGGGATGATCGCTTCGCTGGCGATATGTACGGTCTTATACATTGCGGTGGCCGGGGTGCTGACCGGGATGGTGCACTGGCAACAAATCAACATCGAGGCGCCGGTCGCGGTTGCGTTCCTGGACCGGGGTCTAACCACAGCGGCGAACATCATTACGCTGGGAGCCCTGGCTGGGCTGACGAGCGTGATGCTGGTGATGTTACTGGGCCAGACACGAGTGCTCTACGCCATGGCCAATGATGGCCTTTTGCCGAAGAAATTCTTTGCGGCGGTCCATCCCAAGTTCCGAACGCCGTGGAAGAATACGATTCTGGTGGGCCTGCTGGCCGCGATTGTCGGGAGCGTGACGCCGATTGAGGACATCGGGAAGATGGTGAACATCGGCACGCTGCTGGCGTTTGTGATCGTGTCGATTTCGGTGATGGTGCTGCGGTATACGAATCCCAGCCAGCCGCGGCCGTTCCGGACGCCGTGGGTGCCGCTGGTTCCAATCCTGGGCGTGATCGCGAACGGTTACATGATGTACAAGCTGGGATGGGTCAACTGGGCCCGGCTGGTTATCTGGCTGATCATCGGACTCGTGGTGTACTTCAGCTACAGCGTGAAGCACAGCCGGGTGCAGGGTCTGCAGAAGGGCAGTGGCCAGTGACCATTGGCTAGTGGCCAGTACGTTCGACCGGCTCTCCGCACGCGCGGAGGGCCTTTTTGTTTTATAGTCGAGGGTCGAACGGAGTGGCTCCCAGCGAAGGGATGAGCCACTGCATTTTATGAAAATCGTAACTGCCGCCGAAATGCGAGCTATTGATCGCGCTTCCACCGAGAGCTTCGGCGTTCCCTCGCTCGTGCTGATGGAAAACGCAGGGGCCGCCGTAGCGGACTACGTTCTCACGCACTATGCGGCGGCGCGGCGTGTTGTGGTTTTCTGCGGTAAGGGGAACAACGGCGGAGATGGCTTCGTGGCAGCGCGGCGGCTGCAGCAGCAGGGAAGGAAGGTGCAGGTCATCCTACTGGCGGACCCGAGTGATTTGCGTGGCGACGCTGCGCTCATGTTCGCCAAACTGCCGGCGGCGGCTATGGCGGTGCATTCTGGCGATGAACTGAAGACTGATCGCGTGCGGCTGGCTTTGCCCGCGGATTTGTATCTTGACGCGATTCTTGGGACGGGCTTCAAGCCTCCAGTAAGCGTGTTTTATGCCGAGGCGATTGCGATCCTGAACGCGAGCCAGGCTCCCGTGATCGCAGTCGACATTCCCTCTGGAGCCGATTCGGACGCGACCAGCCCGCGGACTGGAACCATTGCACGAGCGGACGCGATCGTCACGTTTACCGCGGCGCGGCCGGCGCATGTTTTCAGCTTGCTGACGTTGGGATCTACCTACGTGGCGGAAATCGGTTCGCCGGACGAAGCCATTGTTTCCGCGCAACAACTCAACGTGATTACCGCGCGGGACATTGCGCAGCTGGTGGCGCCGCGTCCCGCGGAATCGAACAAGGGCAACTACGGGCACGTGCTGGTGGTGGGGGGATCGCTCGGCAAAGCGGGATCGGTGGCCATGGCAGGGATGGCTGCCTTGCGGGCGGGAGCGGGGCTTTCGACAGTGGCCACGGCGAAATCTGTGTTGCCCACGGTTGCGGGATTCCATCCCGAGTTGATGACTGAGGCGTTGGCCGAGACGGACGCAGGATCTATTGCTGCGGCTGCTGCTGGCCAACTCGACAAACTCATCGAGAAAAAAACCGTGGTCGCGATTGGGCCAGGAATTTCACGTAACGCGGAAACCGCGGAGCAGGTGCGGAGGTTGGTTGCAGAGTGCCAAGTCCCCCTCGTGGTGGACGCCGATGGGTTGAATGCATTTGAAGGACGCACGCAGGAGTTAAACGGAACTGGGCGCTCGCTGGTGATTACGCCGCATCCGGGCGAGATGGCGCGGCTGGTGGGCTGCACGATTGCGGAGGTGCAGGCGGACAGGCTCGGCGTTCCGAGAAAATTCGCGCAGGAGCATCAGGTGATTGTCGTGCTCAAGGGGCATCGCACTCTGGTGGTGCGGCCTGATGGCGAAGCCTGGGTCAACACCACGGGCAATCCCGGAATGTCGACCGGAGGGACGGGCGATATTCTCACCGGAATGGTTGCGGGGTTGATGGCGCAGCATCCGCGGGATGCGCTGTCAGCCGTGCTGGCCGCGGTTCACCTGCATGGGCTTGCGGGGGACGTGATGCGCGAGACGGTCGGGGAACATTCGATGGTCGCTACTGATTTGCTGCGGGGGCTGCCGGAAGCGTTTCGACGAACCGAGAAAACCGCACGGGAGAAGCTGGTTAGCTGGAGCGGGTGAGGTTTTGTCCGTACGAGTTCCGGGCGAGGACATGGGGAGAACGCCTTGAGGCGTTTGCAATGCGGCTAGAGGTCGCGGGGTCCTTCGACTTCGCAGGGCCTGCGCTTCGCGCAGACCCTGCTACGCTCAGGATGACAGAGTATTTTGAGCTGACAGGGCGTTTCCTGATGACAGAGCGTTTTAGTGGTTTAGCGGGGCGGCAAGTGAACCGTCTTACCTGATGACGCTGATCGGCGGGCCGCGTCCAGAATTTCCGTGACTGTCACATTCGTTTCGAGCGACGACAAGCCATCTGGTTCGGCGCCATCGAGAACCACCGCGCGCAGCAACGACAGCGAACTATCGTGCGGCGCTGACAGCGGCTTGGCAACGATCTCTTTCTCTTGATCTTCTCCACCGCGTCGGACGCGAACCTGATCGCGTTGCACTGTGATCGCGTATCCGGTCTCGCCGTAGACTTCCATATCCTTGCGGCCGAAAGGCCAGTTCCACGACGCTTGCAGAATGGCCTGCGCCTTGGGGTAAGTCAGAATGACCGTTGCTTCATCGTCGACGTGCGGGTAGATGTTGGGCTTGATCTGCTGCGTGACGGCGGTGACGGTCAGCGGGCGCTGGCCGCGCATCAGCCAGGTCATCAGGTCGGCGCCGTAACAGCCGAAGTCGAACAGAGCGCCGCCGCCGTCAAGTTTGGGATCGGTAAGCCAGGCGAGAAACTCGGGCTCAACGCCAATTTCTTTGGGGCCATTGTGGCCGTCGTGCACTACGACTTTGCGGATTTCGCCCAGCGCGTTTTCCTGCACCAGGTCGTAAGCGGTGCGGTTACTGGGATACCAGGTGGTCTCGTAATTCACCAGCACGTGGATTTTGGAATCGCGTGCTGCTTTCTGAATTGCGAGTGCGTCTTCGAGACTGACGGCGAGCGGCTTTTCCATCATCACGTGAACGCCGTGCCGGGCGCAGATCTCCACCACGCGGCGGTGGTCGTAGGTGTTGGTATAGACCAGCACGGCTTGTGGATGCGCCTTGACCAACATATCTTCCAAGTCAGCGAACAATATGGCGTGGTCAAACTTGTACCGCGTGCCGGCTTGGGCGAGCAGTTTCTGGTCCGGTTCAGCCACTCCGACGATTTCAATCTCTGGACTGTTCCGCGATTGCCCGAGGAATCCGTGCACGTGCCCGTGAACCAGGCCGACGATGCCGACCCGAAGCGGGAGATGCGCGGGTGTGGGCTGTGCGAACAAAGTTCCCAATGACACGAGCAACAATAGGAATGAAGATGCGATGCGGGACATGAGGCTCCTCCGGAAATTGGCGCAGCCATAGTAAGTCAAATAGAGAAAAATCTAAACTCACTACCACAGGAGACGCCAAAAAGGCAGCGGAGAAACTGGCTGCAGATATAAAATGCGACCACGGGGGCGAAAGCCCGCGCTAATGGTGAAGCTTTACGCGGCGCTGAAGCGCCGCTCTTCCACGGTACTACACGCATTCGGGAGGTGTTGCGCAAGCGCTAGAAGTCGTGCCCTGCTCGAACTATTTCTGAAATAACTCAGACAAACTTCCAGCCTGCCGACTGTCCTTCCGGACATTAACTACATAGTAACTGCCCGCTATGTGGCTGGCAGCACAGGGATTGCATGGCTCCAAACCAGGCTCGCAGAGCGGAATCCGGACAGGAGCTTGCGTAATCTATTACGCAACATGGTTGCGTGACATGCTGCAGTTGGCTTATGACTCACTTCCCCCAACCGCACCCTTCGAGGCGCGCGGCCCGAGTCCAGTTAGGCGATTCTGTCCTGGCGGCGATTCGATTAGAAGACGGCCGGCGTACCAGAGCAAAACTCCAAACCATTTCGGCCACGGGCGGCCTGCTGAGTCTGAAACAGTCGCTGTCGCAAGGCGATTTTGTCGAAGTCGCGTTTCAGACGCAATCCGGGCCCGTGCACGGCATGGCGGAAATCCTCAGCCCGACGCGCAAAACGACGGAGGGAATTCTGCAAGCCTTCCGCTTCGTCGCGCTCGAGGATGACGACAACCACCGCCTGCGCTCGTCTCTGGCGCACGTGGTGGACCGGAATCTGCTGGGCCTGAAATCGGGCGCGTTTTCCACACTCGGAAACGTGTAGAGCTGGATCTCGGCCGCCGCCGCCGCGAAGGGCGCGCACTCTCGCTATACTGGTCGCTGTGCTTGCGGAACGACGCAGCATTTGCAGCTAGATCGATGACGCGAGAGATCACCACCAAATCCGCCGAGGAGACAATCGCCTTTGGACGCACGCTGGCGGAATTGCTGGCGCCGCCGAAGTTGGTGCTGTTGCGCGGCGATCTGGGCGCGGGGAAGACCACGCTGGTCAAGGGGATCGCGGCAGCGTTCGATGCGGCTGCCGAGGAAGACGTCACCAGTCCTACCTTTACTCTGGTGCACGAGTATCGCGGTCCGAAGGCCAATCTTTTTCACATCGATCTTTATCGCGTGGACACTCCGCGCGAGCTGGAGACGCTTGGGCTCGACGACCTGCGCGACGGAAACAGCGTTCTGCTGATCGAATGGGGAGAGAAATTTCCGCGCTTTCTGCGCGAGCGGGATGTGGAGATTTCGCTGGAGCGGGACGGGGAGAGCGGGCGAAGGATTACGGTAAGAGCATAGCTCTGATCGTAGTTCCTGGCCGGTTTAGAGTGGAATGACCTAATAGCAACAGTCAACTTTGAACGAATCAGATGTGAGCACATCTATGGTGAGGTTCTTGAAGAATTCTCATCAGGAAGTTCGCATCCGAGTCCCTTGTTAAACGTATACTCTGCAACCTTGATGGCTTCCGCCACAGTGATTGTGTAGACGCCTCCGCAGTCAGCCCGCCATTGCTCGTAGCCGCCTAAATCAGGAATATCAACACTGTCCTTCTCTAGTTTTGTGATGCTGCGCTCCATGGCATCTCTAGTGAAAGGCATGTGCTGAAAATTGTCCGGTTCTGGCCGCCCGTACAGTTTCTCAGCCTTATGTGATCGACTCGGACGTGAACGATAGTTCCAAGCTTCGGCAGCGCTTCGACTTTCAGCACAGTTATTCGTGAAACTTGCTCCCCCTGGCGCGTTTTGTATTGCCAGACTTGGCCGGGGTGATATTTCTTGTCCTTAACTACCTCAGGAGCAGGGCACGAGTGAGTTTTTTCCTGAGTCACCGAGAACGTGCCGCATTGCAGGAGAAAGGAGACGAGTGCGACCCAGGTAACGGCCCGGTTCGGATTGTTCTTCTTTGGCAAGGCGAACTGAAGATTATCATCAACACGCTTTCCATCCAACGAAAACGTTGACTGGCGTAACATCGCCACAACACTCATTGGCCGCGTCTGCAGGGGTGTCCGGTCGACTACGATTCGCGCGCAGGCGACGGAACTGGTGGACAAAATCCCCACTTCTCGCGCAAAAGGCGCGCGAGAAATGGGGCACCCGCAGTCCTAAAATCCCATGATGTTGAATCCGCAATCTACGTAGATAACTTCTCCCGTGATGCCTGAGCTTGCGTTTGAGGCCAGGAATACGCCGGTGCTTCCTACTTCGTTTACATCGACATTGCGGCCCAGCGGAGCGCGCTCGGCGTGGGCTTTGTGCATGTCGCCGAAGCCGGCGATGCCGCGGGCGGCGAGGGTCTTGATCGGGCCGGCCGAAATCGCGTTCACGCGAATGTTTTTCTTTCCTAGCTCATAGGCCAAGTAGCGCACCGTGCATTCGAGTCCAGCCTTCGCGACCGCCATCACGTTGTATCGGGGCACGACTTTTTCTGATGCGTAGTACGTCATAGTCATGATGGAGCCGCCGTCTTCCATGAGCGGCGCGGCGGCGCGCGCGACCGCGACCAGCGAGTAGACGCTTACATCGAGCGCGACGCGGAAACCTTCACGCGTGGTGTTGATGAAATCTCCCTTGAGTTCGTCGGCGGGAGCGTAGGCCACGGAGTGTACCAGGGCGTGCAGCTTTCCGTGACGTTCTTTGAGCGTGGCGAAGAGGCGGGCGATTTCTTCGTCTTTGCTGACGTCGCACATGTAGCCTTCGGCGCCGGGGAGCGAGAGGATGAGATCTTTGGCTTCCTGCTCCAGACGCTCGTTCTGGTAGGTGATGGCCATCTTCATCCCGGCGGCGTGCAATCCCTGGGCAATGGACCACGCAATCGAGCGCTTGTTGGCGACTCCGAAGACCACCGCGGTGCGGCCCTGCAAGTCAGAGGACATGGGAGGCTCCTTGGAATGGGAAGGATAACAGGCCGGGAGAAAAGTCAGAAGTGAGAGGTCAGAATGAAGAATGTAAATGTAGCAGTGGAGATGGCTGTGACGATCTTCGGCGTATGTTCTTACTTCTGCATTCTCAATTCTTACTTCTGACTTTTTATTTCTGACTTAGCTCCACGGCTTCGTCAATCTTCGCCGCCGTTCCCACGGGCCAGCTCGCGGCTATGAAGGCGAGGCCATAGGTGCAGCCCAGAATCCCGAAGGCAACGACCAGGCTTACTTTTTGTGCGACCGCGCCTACTGCGAGCGCGAGCACCAGTTGCAGGAACGTCCCGGCAAAATAAAAGGAGTTCTGTACGCGGCCCATCAGATGTTGCGGGACCATCTCCATCAGGCTGGTATTCATTGCGACGCCGCCAACGCCGCGGGCCGAGCCCATGATGAAGTACACCGCGATTGCGAGAAACAGGAATTGCGAGATCGGGGCGCAAGTCACGCAGACCGCTAGCAAAGCCATGGAGAAGGCGACGGCACGGCGTCCGCCGAGTTTCGCAATTGCGGCGGGGGCATAGAGGGCGCTGAAAAACGCGCCGGTGCCCCAACCGGCGTTCAGCCAGCCGTAGCCTTTGGCGCCGGCATGAAAGACGCGTTCGCTCAGCGAGGGGTTGACTACGACTCCGGTGATCATGGCGCCAAGAAACAGAGCCCAGCTGATTCCCAGCAGCACGACGGAGCGATGATCGCGGAGGAAGTGCAATCCCTCGCGCATCTCGAACCAGAAACGTTGGAGCTGATTTTCGGCGGCGAGAATATCGGCGCGCAATTCTTCGGGCCGGAGGACGACGTGCCGACCTTTGCGCACGGCGAAGTAACAGCAGAACGAGACGACGTAGGTGGACACATCGATCAGCAGCACGCCGCCGAGGCCAATGTGGTCGTACATGAAGCCGACGAGCGCGCCGGCGATCAGCCATCCGCCTTGCACGCCAGCGAGCAGGAAGGTATTCGATTGTACGAACTCACCTTCGGGCGTGAGCTCCTGAATCAGCGCCGTGATGGTCGGCCAGAACATCCAGAAGCCGGCGGCGACCAGCGTGTTCATCAGATAGAGCTGCCAGACTTGCACACGATGTCGAAACGCGAGAATGGCCACCGTCACGATGATGACCGCTCGCAAAGCGTCGAGCCACATCACCAGGCGGCGGCGATCTTCGCGGTCGATGATGACTCCGGTGAAGGGGAGCATCAATATCGCCGGAATGGTTTGCAGAACGGCGAACATTCCCAGAGCCATTTCGGAGTGCGTCGCTTTGAGGACGTACCAGGCCACAGCGGCCGAGTTCATCCCGCTGCCCAACATGGAGATCACGTTGGCCGCGAACACGAAACGCAAGGGACGTTGACCGAGGATGGAACGCATCTTAATTACTTTATCCGAAGTGAAAGTCGCTTTGGCAGGTGACCGGGCTCTTGCGTGCAGGCGCGTTCGGCGCTAGGATTCGCCTGCTGCGGAATTGAAACTCTGTAGATAGGCGCGACTACTATGCGCTACGGAGGATGAACGATGAGAGGCTACGGCAGGTGGCTGGTGTTGGCCGTCGTATTTTGGGGCTTGGTGGCGAAGCTTCCATCCGGAGCGCAAGTCGACCACATCGTGATTGGCGCGGGCACGCCAGAGGATCACGACTTGCAGGCTATTACCAGCGAACAGGATGCGACGAAGAAACTTGCCATGTACGCTGACTTCGTGCAGAAATACGCGTCGAATCCCGCAGCCGTGGCCTATGGCAACTGGCAGATTTCGCAGGCGTACCAGGCGTCCGGAGATTTTCAGAAGGGGCTGGATTACGGCGACAAGGCGCTGGCTGCTTCGCCGCACAATCTCGACATACTGGTCGGACAGGCCAGCATGGCGCAGCAATCCAAGAACTACGTCAAGCTGCTGGATTACGCGGTGAAGGGCGGCGAAGTTTGCGCCACGCTCGGCAAAGAGGCGAAGCCCGCAGGCATGAGCGACGAAGAGTTCGCGGGCCAGGTCGCCGAAGAAAAAAAGGCAGCGCAAAGCAGTTGTGAATTTCTGGAGACGTTGGGGTTCAACGCCATCCAGAGTGAGCCAGATCCTCACAACCGCATGACCTACATCGAGAAGTTTACGGCCGCGTATCCGGAATCGAAGTTTCAAGACCCGGTGTCGAACTTCGCGATCTACACCCTGGGCCCGGGACAGCTCAACGATCAGCCGAAGCTGATTGCTTATTGCGAGAAGACGCTTGCGGCCAATCCCAATTCGCTGGTGGCGTTGTTGGAGTTGGCCAGTTTCTACTCGGAAGATAGCAAGCCCGGCAGTGCGGCCAAAGCGATTGGCTATGCGCAAAAAGCGATCGCAGTGGCCAACCCGGATGCCGCCGACGCCGACAAAACGCGCAAGAACGCCGCGGGCGCGGCACATTCCACGCTGGGCTACGCGTATATGAAGCAGGGAAAAACTTTGGCGGCGGTCGGAGAACTGAAGGCGGCGACGGCGTTGCTCAAGGGACAGGATGATGTGCAGTATTCGATTGCACTGTACCGGCTGGGCTACGCCTATGCGAAGTTGATCAGAAACACGGAAGCGCGGGAGGTGCTGATGGAAGCCGTAAAGATTCCCGGGCCGGTGCAGAGCATGTCGCAGGATTTGCTCAACAAGGTTAATGCAGCTCGCGCCAAGGGAAAATAAGTCGCTGGACGCAATTGCTGATTGTTGATTGCTGATTGAAAAGCTCTCGCGTCCGCGGGATTTTAATCAACAATCAGTAATCAAAAATCAGCAATTGGAACTACTCTACGGTTGTGGTTTCACCAGCTGATCCGCCAGCAGGCGCGCCTTTACCGCCAGATTGTGAGCAAGTTCCAAGTCTCCGGCTGCGAGCGCCGTCCTTGATTGTGCGGCGTACTGGTGGATTTGCTTCACTGTCTCCTGCTGCGCTGAATCCAGCTGACGGCCAGCCGCAGTCTTCAGTTCGTTCTCAGTGGATGCCAGCAGCCGCTGGGTGTTGGCACGCTGCGGAGAATTTTTTGCCGTGGCAGAGCCGCCGGTCAGCCGCACTGTTCCCTCGGCTGTTCCGCCGTTGCGAACAACCACTTTCGGAGGCGGACAGGGAGGAAGGTCTGCCGCGGTGGAACTGTTTGCTGATGCGGACCTGGCCGCCGTCGCCGGATCGGAATGTGTGCCCTTGGGTGATGTCCTGGAGTCGGCGGCAGCTTTGCAGGGAGCAGCATTCTTTGCCCTGCTTTGTGGCTTGTGTTTCGCGACTGCAGGCTTTTTCTTCGGCGCCGGCGACGAATCGGAAGCCGGACTGCTCGCTGGAACAGGCTGCTGGGCTTGTGGAGCTGTTTGAGGATCTGGCGTGGACGGTTCCGCCGGCTTGACCTGAGACGGATCCTGGCCCGTTTGCGCCCAGGCGCGAGCACCGGGCATCGCCGGTGGAGAACAAAACATCCAAAAGGAAAGTAGTACGGCCAGAGTCATGCCAGGGTCCCAGGCAGAATGCTGCTGCAGCCACCAGTATTCTACTCTGGTTTTGAAGCTTGTCATCCTTGCGAATTTGCCGGGTCGTTACGAATGACAAGGCTTGTCGAAGGGATGCGCGCTGGAAGCCGAGACGGCGGCGCTGCTCTTCAAGAGCTTAGCCTGCGGGTTTTGACAGTTCCGGCACGGAATGCGCTGACGGTTCCTGCGCCGTTTCCACACCTCCGGGTGCTGCGGGGATGTGAAACCGGAAAGTTGTGCCCTCGCCTTCGCGCGATTCAAACTCCAGCGATCCATGGTGCCACTGCAGAATCTGATACGCATAGGCCAGGCCCATGCCGCTGCCGTCTTTCTTGGTGGTGAAGTAGAGCTCGAAGATTTTTTCGTGCAGATCGTGAGGAATGCCGCAGCCGCGGTCACAAACCTCCGCGAGCACAGCATCGCCAATGCGCTGGGACGAGATTGTGAGCAACCCTCCCTTGGGCATGGCTTGAATGCCGTTCAGCACCACGTTGAGCAGCGCCTGTTTCATGAGGTCGATATCCGCCGTGATCGGCAGCGGCTCGTTCGGGACCGTGCGCTCGATGGTGACGCCATGCTGCTCCGCATCCGGAGAGGCTAGCATCGCCACTTCTTCCAGCAAACGGCGCAGGTCGACTTCTTCCAGGTGCAGATCGCGGGGACGCGTGAAATCCACCAGGGTTTGCACCACGCGATCGAGCCGCCGGATTTCACTGTCGATGATGTCCATGTGACGGCGGGCATCGGGCTCCGTGTGCGCCAGCTTGTTCTGCAGCAGTTGCAAATGCAGCACGATCGCGTTGATGGGATTTTTCACCTCGTGGGCGACGCCGCGGGTGAGGCGTCCGCTGGCGGAGAGGCGGCGCGACAATTCGATTTCGTCGCCCAGGCGCTGCACCGATTCGGTGTCGCGCATGATCAGCAGTGCGCCAATTTGCGTAGTTCGTTCCTGCACGAAATCCAGTGACACCTGAATGCGCCGGCCATCCGCCAACTCGATCTCGTGCTGCAAAAGCGGACGCTTCCGTTCGAAAGCGTCGAGCACGATGGCGCCCAGAACCGAATCGCGGGTAAAAACTTCAGCTACGGTGTGGCCCAGAAGTTCTCCACGCGGCCGGCCCAGGAAACGCTCGACCGGAGCGCTGACCAGCACCACGCGCAAATCGCGGGCAAACAGCATCAGGCCGTCCTGCAGCTTGGCCATGAGCTGGTCCACGTTGTCTTTCAACGCAGAAAAAATTTCCTTCGTATCGCGCACCTGGCGGCCGAGGTTGGCAATTTTGAGGGTCACCAGGCCGTATTCATCGTGGCCCGACTCGTTGTCGGTGAGCGCGGCGTCGCCAGCGCCCACGCTGTCGAGGTTGCGGTTGATGGCCTTCAGCGGGCCGAGCGCGAGATTCGAAATTCCTGCCGCCAGAAACAACGACACGAAGATCGATGCGATTGAAAAATAAACCGCGTGCAGCAGCCGGGGCGTCAGCTCGCTCTGCAGAAAGACCGTCGAAACTCCGATCCGGATCGTGCCGAAGTCTGACCCGTTGAGCAGGAGCGGGTAAGTGACGTCGTAAACGCCGGGGCGGTAGACCAGCCGAGGTTGGTCCCACAGGCGAGCCGACAGCACCTGCCTGAAATCGGGGCGCGGGGGGACAATTTTTCCCGTGAGACTCGCATTGGTGTGGATCAGGGCTCTGCCATCCAGGCTGACGATGGAAGCGTCGTAGACAAATGGCCAGTTGCCCACCACCGACTCCAGATTGTTGAGCAGGTTCACGTCCGTGGGCAGGTAGTCCGTCACTGCCTTGCGCAGCGCCGCAGGATTGCTGGTATCGACCGGAGTGCTCGTCAGGTCGGGTATATCGTTCTCTACGGTGTAGGCAAGTTGTTGAGCCAGGCGTGTGCTGCTCTCGTAGGCGTTGTTGAGGCGCAGGCGGAGAATCTGAGACAAATACAGCAGGGAAAACGACGTCACCATCAGCGTAACCATGAACGTGATGGTCAACACGATAATGATCTTCCGTCGCATCATGAATAATTTAGAAACGCCAGCTGCTAGCTTCTAGCTCCTGGCTATTGCATCTCTTCTTCCTTGCTCAATGTTGCCTCGGCCGCGGCGCTGCCGTACTCCTTCAGCTTATTATGCAGGGTTTTCAGACTGATTCCGAGGATCTCCGCGGCGCGCGTTTTGTTGTTGCTGGTGGCTTCCAGCGTTTTCAGGATCAGCAGCCTTTCCGCCTCTTCCACCGTTGTGCCTACTCCTAGGCGGACTGCGTCGGGATCGTTCGATCCGCTGCGCAGCGGCGCATGCCCGAAGCCGGGAGGCAGGTGCTTGGTCTCGACCATGCCTCCGTCACAGACAATCACGGCGCGCTCAATCGTGTTGCGCAACTCGCGGACATTGCCCGGCCACGAATAACCGTTGAACAGGTTGAGCACGGCCTCGCTGACCGCAGCCACTTTCCGGGTGTGCTTGGTGCTCATCTCGGTGAGCAGTAATTGCACCAGGTCGGGAATGTCTTCCTTGTGTTCGCGCAGCGGCGGCATGTGGATGTTGAAGACGTTGAGGCGATAGTAAAGATCGCTGCGCAACTCGCCCCGGGCCACGGCTTCTTCCGGAACTTTATTCGTCGCCGCCAGCACCCGCACATCCACGGGCGTTTCCACTCGGCTGCCGAGGCGGCGCACTTTGCGGTCTTCCAGCACGCGCAACAGTTTGGCCTGCGTAGCCACCGGCATCTCGCCGATTTCGTCGAGCAGAAGCGTGCCGCCCTCTGCCAATTCGAAGCAGCCGGTGCGTCTCTCCATCGCGCCGGTGAACGAGCCCTTCTCGTGTCCGAAGATTTCGCTTTCAATCAGAGTTTCGGGAATGGCGGCGCAGTTGATGGCGACGAAAACCCGCTCCCGCCGCGGACTGAGGTCATGAATCGTGCGCGCCACCAGCTCCTTGCCCGTGCCGCTGGCGCCTGTAATCAGCACCGAAGCGGTGCTGGGCGCGACCATCTCGATGAGCCGGAAGATTTCCTGCATCTTGCGCGAGGCTCCGCTCAGGCGGCCGAGCGATCCCGCATCCCGCAGCTTGCGCCGCGTCGCTTCCAGCTCGGCCCGAGTCCCCAGCAGCGCGGAGGCGTTGGTCAGCATGGTGCGCAAGCGGTTGGTGTCGATGGGCTTGGTGAGGTAATCGTAAGCCCCCATGCGCATGGCCTGCACCGCGCTCTCGATGGTTCCCTGGGCGGTGACCAGCACTACGGCGATAGTCTGGACTTGTTCCGCTAAGTGACCTAATAGTTCGATCCCGCCCATGCGCGGCATCTTGAGATCGGTGATCACGATCGACGGAGACCACTGC
This sequence comes from uncultured Acidobacteriaceae bacterium, assembly GCA_963719575.1. Taxonomy (GTDB): domain Bacteria; phylum Acidobacteriota; class Terriglobia; order Terriglobales; family Acidobacteriaceae; genus Sulfotelmatobacter. The sequence goes on along the minus strand of CAVRCN010000003.1, from coordinate 369,303 downwards.
GAGGCTTTTTCCAGGCCCTCCGCTCCATCGCAGGCGGTCTCTACGCGATAGCCCCAGGAAGTCACGATCTCGGCCAAGCCCGAGCGTTCGTTTTCCTCGTCTTCCACGATCAAGACGCGTTCTTGTCGCATGCTTGCTTTATCCCCCGGCCCCGCTCAACATTCTGTTTCCGACACAATGCTCGGTGCAGCCCGGCGCAACCCGGTTTGGCTACGTCGATCCGACGAACTACTCGGGACGAACTACCACGATACGCGGCTGGCTTCCAGCGGGGCAAGCTGCAGTATGGCCAAGATGAAGCTAAGGCTGGAGACGACGCATAGCAAGCTGTGGAGGCGCGCAACGCCGCCTATTTCAATTTGAGACGATTCCGGTTCGTCGAAAATTGCTCCGGTTTGGCCGCTCGCCAAGTACGGGCTTCCGTTTTGATGCCGCGGTGCGATACAATCTGACGTTTCCCAGGGAAGCCAATCCTAATCTCGGCCAATCACTACTTTTCTATCGGCGCCTCCATGAACCAGTGCGGGCGCACGAACATCCACGTGGAGGATGACATGTCACCTTGTTGCAATGGGCGCATAGGTCGCGCGATCGCCGCCGGACTATCCTTGTTGTGTGCCGTTATGTTGTGCGCAGCTTTATTTTCGAGTCCTGCGTTCGCGCAGGCTGACTCTACTCCGAAGTGGGACGTTTTTGTGGGATATCAGTGGTTGCATCCCGGCGCCACCGTCCCTACGCCCTTTAGCGATCCCAACAATCCCACTCCCTTCACGGTCTCCGACGGCTCTGGCGCCGGTGCGGCACTTGCCTTTAACTTCGATCCGCATTGGGCGGGCGAAGTGGACTTCGGCCATAACTGGGTCCAACAAGGCAACACTGAAAGCACTTACTCGGTCGGCCCTCGCTTTATGTGGCGCACCGAAGACGCCAACTTCTTCCTGCATTCCCTGTTGAGCCTCAACCGGCTGTCGGTAGCGGGTCTGACTGGGAACAACGGCATCGGCGCGATTCTGGGCGGTGGAGTGGACTTGCCGATTCGCAGGGGATTGGCATTCCGCCTGTTTGAAGCGGATTATGTTTGGGCGCGGCACAACTATTCGGATTTCGCCGCACCGGACTTCCCGGATCTGCGCCGCCCTACGTTGGAAGGCGCGCGGCTGCGGACTGGCTTGGTTTTCAGCTGGGGCGGTGCTCCAGCTGTGGCTCCGACTGCCGCTTGCTCGATCCAGCCCGCGGAAGTTCTGGTGGGTGAACCCTTGACGGCGACAGTCGTTGGCAGCAACTTCAACCCGAAGCACACCGTGACCTACAGCTGGAGCGCTACCGGTGGCGTGGTGACCGGCAAAGACACGACCGCGGCCATCGACACCACCAATGCCGCGCCCGGCAGTTATGCGGTAACGGCGCATGTCACCGACCCGAAAGAGAAGAACAATAACGTCGCCACTTGCTCGGCGAACTTTGTGGTGAAGCCACTGCCGCCGAAAAACCCGCCCACCATGAGTTGCTCGGCGAGTCCTTCGACCGTGGAAATTCCGGGTTCAGCGACCATTACCTGCAGCTGCACCAGTCCAGACGGCGTTTCGGTTTCTGTCTCGAACTGGAATGCTTCTTCCGGAACGCTCTCCGGCGCCGGCAGCACGGCTACGCTGAGCACGGCTGGCGCATCGCCCGGCAATGTGACGGTGAGCGCGAGTTGCTCTGACACGCGCGGTTTGACCGGCCAGGCGTCCACGCAACTGGCGTTGGAAAACCCACCACCGCCGCCCGTCAACCCGGAGATCGTGCGCCTGGAAAAACGGCTCTCGTTGCACAGCATTTACTTTGTGACCAATTACCCGACGGCAGCGAATCCCAAGGGCGGTCTGCTGGTGAGTCAACAGAAGACGTTGATCGGACTGGCTGCCGACTTCAAGGAATATCTGCAAAGCAAACCGGATGCGCGCTTGATTCTTGGAGGTCACGCGGATCAGCGTGGCTCCGTGGAATTCAATCAGGCGCTCTCCGAGCGTCGCGTTGCCCGCACCAAGAGCTTCCTGATCGAGCAGGGCGTTCCCGAAGCCAGCATCGAAACCAAAGCGTTTGGCAAGGAACATAACCTGACCGATGAAGAGGTAAAAGGTGAGGTGGAAACCAACACCGAGCTCACTCCAGAAGAGCGGGCAAGGATTCTGCGGAACATATTGACCATCAAGCTGGCCAGCAATCGCCGTGTGGATGTCACTTTGAGCACGACGGGCCAAACCTCGGTTCGTCAATTCCCGTTCAACGCCACCGATGCTCTGACTCTTATCGGAGGCAGGGAAGCCGCCAAGAAGCCAGTGGCCAAGACGCCGATGGCGAAGAAGCCGATGGCGAAGAAGCCAGCTCCAAAGAAGTAACTGCAACCAGCTGTTTCGCTTAGAAGATTTCGCGGAGAGCGATGAACATCGCTCTCCGCGATTTGTTTTTGGGCTATGAATCTGGTTCAGGGACGACGCGGGCAAAGCCTCGTGCTGGTGCATGACGAATGCGAGGTTTTTTACGCCCTTATACAGTGGAACCGACGCTGCTTCGGATTCGTATTTAGGAACATGTGCATTTTATGGAAGTTCATGAACCTTCCACTTGTTCTGGCATTTTCGATGGGGGCCAACGCTCAACTCCCATCACAGGCCGCCAGCCCTAAGCTGGAGTCAGCTCCACCACTCTGGGGCAATCTGCACGCCGGAACCCACGCCGTAGGTTTTCGCACGATCTTCCGCTATGACAATTCACGAACCTGGAAATCGACGCGGCGCTACGATGGGACATTCTTGCCCGATCTGAAGGGCCGTCCGACCCAAATCAATATCTGGTATCCGGCGTCGCCCGATGAATCCATGAGAAAGATGCACTTTGGCGATTATGTCGACCAGAGCGCACCAGGCGATTTTGCCGAGCTTAATACCATCATGAAACAGCGCAGCCGCGACGATGCTGTCGGGGCCGTTCCGCGAAACGAGATACCGCAGCTGCAGTCGTCTGAGATGAACGCGTATCACGATGCTCCATGGGCGAATGGAGTTTTCCCCACGGTTCTATATTTCGCCGGACTGAATGCTCCGATCAATTCAAACGCGATTCTGGCTGAGTATTTGGCTAGCCGAGGCTATATCGTGGCCAGCATCTCGTTACTCGGACCATCCGACGAACAAACGTTTCAGTCGCGAACTCCCGACGACTTGGAATCGTCGGTCCGGGACATGGAGTTCGCGTGGTCCATTCTGCAAACGGAGCCAAACATCGACAAAAGCAAACTTGCGGTCATGGGACACAGCGTCGGCGCCATCGAAGCGGTCATCCTGGGATTGCGCAACGCTGATGTCTCTGCCGTCATTGCCTTGGACGGGACGTATGGATTCCAGGGACTGTCCAGTGTGCTGACCCACTCCTACGGCTACGCGCCTGAGAAGATGAGGGCCTCATTTCTGGATCTTCGCCGTGCCCAGGGCGCACAGGGCAATGAGCCGCTCGACCTTAGTGCCGTTGACTCCTTTCGCCACGCTGATCGCACTTTCATGACGATAGAGAAAATGCACCATAGCGACTTCACTTCGTTCGCAATGATAGGAGCAGAATTCCATTCACCGCTGCCAACGAGCTATCCACTCAATGGGTGGAATCGGGAGACGGGACGTGCCGGATATCAGAAAGTATGCTGGATCGTGCTTTCTTTCTTGGACGCGAAAGTGAAGTCGGATTCGAACGCCTTGGGGGAAATTGATCGTCTTGCTGGACAGGATGAAGAAATTTCTCTGAAGCACATGAGCGCCGTGGCGCCTCCTCCATCTCCTCTGGAAGCGGCGACACTGGCTAATACGAATAGCCTTGAGGCTGCAAAGCAGGCATTCATAACAAGTTGCGGAGAGGACCACCTGATCTCCTGCATGGACGTGGATCGCTTCAACACTTGGGGATACAACCTGCTTGGCCAACGGCGACCGAAGGATGCTCTGGCAGTTTTCCAGTTGAACGCATGGGCGCATCCTCAGTCAGCGAATGCCCAGGATAGCCTCGCGGACGGGTATTTGTCGGTTAACGAGAAAGAAAACGCGAGAGCGGCAGTGGAGCGCGCCATTGCTCTCGTCCCAACCGACGAAACACTCGACCCGGCCGCGAAATCATCGTTTCTGTCGGAGGAGAAAGCGAAGCTCAAAGCCACACAGTAGATTGCTTGAACGCTGGCCAGAGTTCGATTTTCGTTTCTCGGCGAAAGGATGTAAGTCTAATGGGACCGCTACGCGGCTACCCTGCGGCCTCATGTTTTCAAGAGGCAGTGGTCGACGGATGGCAAAACCTACACGCCCCCACGAAAGTGCTATCCCCAAGTTGTTGATTTGGTGAGAACGTGTGTGGTACTCGGGTTGCCACGTGCTCGGATGAAACAGCGGCAGGACCATGCCTATGGTGGGGAAATCCCAGTGGTTCCGAAGGCTGAAGTTGCGGAGGACTGAGCAGTCTCCTGCCTGGTGGCTTCCCACCATAAGGCTTCCGATCTTGCTGACTCTCGGTCTGATTCTGGCATTTGCGGCGGGATGCTCTCGGCCCAGTGAGTTGCCGGCGGATGAGCGTGTGAATCAGTCGGATCATCGCAAGCTGCCTTTTGAGAACAGCGCCGCGAAGGGGAATGCGGGATCGAACCCGGGCCTTGGGAATTCCGGCGAAACGCGCGTGGACTCAGTTTCGAACGGCGGCCCCCAAGCGGCGGCCGGGGCGCCTTTCCAGTCTCCCTCCTCGGTTCCGGACTTGCCCCCGGGGACGCTGGTGACGGTGCGGGTGGAGTCGCAGATTTCCATTCATCGGACTGGCGAGGATCGGACTGGCGAGGACCGAACCGGCGAGGAAGGTACTTTTGCCGGCGTGGTGGATGAACCGGTCGTCATGGATGGAAAAATAGCTCTGCCCCGGGGTGCCACGGTCACAGGGAGAATCGAAGCTGCACCGGCGTCCGATGGGGGGAGCGGCCGGGGCTATATTCGCCTCACCCTCGACACGATTACGATCGCGGGCAAGACACTGCCGTTGCGGACCTCCAGCCTCTTTGTCCGGGGCACTGCCGGAGAGGTAGCGAGCCCGGGCCAGAACCAAGGGGGACCAGACCATCCGGCCGCGACCCGCTTGCAGAAAGGCCGCCGCCTCACCTTTCGCCTGGCCGCGACGCTCCCGCGAGACCGCGAAGAGACAGTATCCAGCAGCCAGAATCGTCCAGCCAGCACGGAATAGCAGCAAGAACCTTCAAAAACAGGCCCTTCGCCGAGTTTTCCACAGACATATTTTTGTTTGGTGACGAGTGCCCTTAGCACGCTTGAACCTTCTCCCTATAGTTGGGTGCGCAAGGGGAACGAGACAGGGGCGTGAAGGGCAATCTTCCCGTTTTGGGAAAACCAAGGTATCTCCCCGCCAATCTCTAATTCCTTCTGGGAACGGTCCCAGCCAAACTAAATACATGAACCGAGCGACTCCATTCCCATGGCCGACCGATCGTGCCGAAACGGGTGCCGAGAGGCGTGCTGAGCCCCGTGCCGAGACGATCGCCCGGACGCTTGCCGAGACGATCGCCGAGACGGTCGAAGAGACGATCGAAGAAATAAGTGCGGAAACGGGAGCGCTGTGGTTGTTTCGGAACGCTCCCGTAGCCATCGCGCGCTGCACTTCCTCGGGAATGATTACCGCGGCGAATCCGGCGTTTGAGCGTCTGCTCGGGATGGATGCGGGTTCCGCTTCGGGCGTTCTTCTCAGCGATCTCGTTCAAACCAGGGACCGGGAAGAAATGGACGGCCTGTTCCGCGAGATGATCGCAGGCGGACGCAAGAGTTTCCAGATCGAGAATCAGATTCAGAACCAGATTCAGAACCAGGTCCAGAGCCAGAGCGAACAAAAGACTGCGGGGACACCCGGGACGGTCAGTTGGGTCCGGTGGACGGTGTGGAGAGCCCCCTCCTCGGGAACAGATTTGGGTTGTGCTGTTGCCCTGGTGGAGGACACAACCGCAAATCACTACAGCATCCGGCGGGTGCGTGAAGCCGGGAGGCTGGAAGCGCTGGGCCGGCTGGCGAGCGGCGTGGCGCATGACTTCAACAACCTGTTGACCGGCGTGGCTCTCTACAGCGATCTGCTGCTGGCCGGACTGGAATCCGGGAGTGATCTACGGAAGTACGCGGAAGAAATCCGCGGCGCCAGCATCCATGCGTCGGGACTGGTGCGGCAGTTGCTGGCCGTGGCGCGCAGTCACGACGAAGCTCCTCATCTGGTGTCGCTCAACGGGATCGCCGAAGGAATGAGAGAACTGCTGCTGCGGCTGATCGGCGAAAACATCGAACTCGTTTACGAACTTGATCCTAACCTGGGCGCTGTGCGGATGGATTCCACGCAGGCGCAGCAGATTCTTATGAACCTGGTGCTGAACGCCCGGGATGCGTTGCCGGAAGGTGGCCGGATCACGCTCGAAACCCGCAATTGCGGCCTGCAAATCGTAACCAGCGCGGTCGAGAAAACGGGTCCGGTCGAACTGCCGTGCGCGCTTTTTGTGGTCCGCGACAACGGTCAGGGGATGGACTCGCAGACCCAGCAGCACGTTTTCGAAGCTTTCTTCTCCACTAAGCCCCCGGGCGAGGGCACCGGCCTGGGATTAGCCACGGTCTACGAAATCGTTACGAACAATGGAGGTCTGATCCATCTTGAAAGCGAATGGAAAAAGGGCACGCGGGTGACCGTACTTCTCCCCTTGGTTCCGCTGCCTCTGATTTCCCCTGCTGAGCTGCCGAATGTTTCCTCGGGAGACTCAAAACCACCAAACCAAGAAGAGGCATTACTTTCTCCAGAAGAGGAACCTACGCCATGACGTCAGCAGCATTGAGTGTGATTACCAGCGCGCCGCAAATTCAACCCGCCAACTTTCTCAACCTTCTCATCATCGATGACGAACGCTCGATCCGCGAGGCCTGCCGCGAGGTGGCGCAGTCCCTGGGCTTCAACGCATTTGTCGCGGACTCCGCTGAGCATGGGTATCGCTTGCTCGAAGTGCAGAGTGTGGATGCGGTTCTGCTCGACTTGCGGCTTCCCGGCGCCGGAGGTTTGGAAGCGATGCGCCGGATCAAGGAGCGGCGTCCGGAGGCGATCGTGATTGTGGTCACGGGTTACGGCACGGTGCAAACCGCCGTGCAGGCAATGAAGAACGGCGCCTATGACTACGTGACCAAGCCTTTCAGCGTGGATGAACTGAAAATGCTGCTGGAGCGCGTGGTCAGCCATCTGCGCCTGAAGTCGGAGAATCGCATCCTGCGCGAGAAGGTGAAATCGAAGCAGGGCTTTGGCGGCATCGTGGGCCGCGCCCCGGAGATGGAAAAGCTGTATCGGATCATCGCGAAGGCCGCCAACAGCGTGCATCCGGTGCTGATCCTGGGAGAAAGCGGCACCGGCAAGGAAATGGTGGCGCGGTCCATTCATTACGCCGGTCCGTTTCGCGACAAGCCTTTCATCCCCGTCGATTGCGGTTCGCTGGTGCCCACGCTGATCGAGAGCGAACTCTTTGGCTATGTCAAGGGAGCATTCACTGGAGCCAACCAGGCGAAGGATGGACTGCTGGCCATTGCCGAAGGTGGAACCGTTTTTCTCGACGAAGTAGGCGAGCTTCCGGTGGACCTGCAAGCCAAGCTGCTGCGGGCGATTCAAGAGAGGGAGATTCGTCCCGTCGGCAGCACTCGCCGCATCAGCATCAACGTGCGGATTCTGGCGGCCACGAATCGCGATCTGGAACAGGCGGTGACGCAAGGCGCCTTTCGCCGCGACCTTTATTTCCGCCTCAACGTGCTCAGTTTGCGCATTCCTTCGCTGCGCGAGCGGCGGCAGGATATTCCGCTGCTGGTCGCGTACTTCCTGGAGCGGTTGGCGCGCAACTCGGGAATCGAGAAACTGCTCAGCGACGAGGCGGTTAAAGCGCTGCTGGCTTACGACTGGCCGGGCAATGTGCGCGAACTGGAGAACTGCCTGGAACGTGCCTGTGCGTTCACCAGCGGTCCGCTGATTCATGTCACCGATATGCCACGCGAGATCAGCAACTTGGCTAGCCCGGAACCTTCCGACGGAAATGGACATGGCCACGGCAAGATCATTCCCATGGCTGAACTCGAGAAGCAGACGATCTTGAGCGCCATCGCGGAACTCAACGGGGACAAGCTGCAGGCGGCGCGACTGCTGGGCATCGGCAAAACCACGCTCTATCGCAAGCTGAAGGACTACTCGGCCCACCCCTAGGGGTGCGTTCGTGGTGAAGTCCGATTATGAAACTGCCGGCGTTGTGGTTTTCCGCGCGCGGGAAAACGGATACTTGCGGGGAGGATTAGCCTCGTGTTTTCAATCTCCGCCAGTGGTGACTGGCGTGCATACGATCAGAGCATGATCCTTCTCATTACACCTTCAGCCCGCGGCCAAGAGTGCGCAGACGCTTTGCAATTGGCCACCGGCGATGAAACCCATTGGGCCCACATCCTGCAGGAGGCTGCCACGCGCCTGCGCGAACAAAATTACTCCGCCGTGATTATCGATCAGTTCCTGCTCGAAACCGAGCCGGAAGAAAGCGATCGGACGCTGGAGCACCTCGGCACGGCGTTTCCCGTCTACATCAATTTTGCAGTCACCGGCATGGAACGGCTGGTGCGCGAGGTGCGCTCAGCGCTGCACCGCCGCCAACGGGAGGAAACCTCCGCCCGGCGCGCCGTCGAGGAGCAGATGCGCAGCGAAATGCGCGAAACTCTCACCGTAATGCTGCTTTCCTGCGAACTGGCGATGGCAGTTCCGGGTGTGCCCCTGCCCGCCGTAGAGAAAATCCGCGCCATCGACAATCTGGCGCGGGAGTTGCGGGTGCAGCTGAATGCGGCTAACTGAGGGTTAAAACTGATTTCCGCGGCGGCGCCCTCGTTCATTGCCGCCGGTGCGCCGTTTGCCGCTCTCCATCGCGGTAGAGGGCGAGCTCGCGGACCGCTCCATCTTGGTCGGTGACGAATTCGATCCAGGCATCCGTTTTCCCCATGAGGATGAACTGCGTCTGCGACGCTGCCACAGCCGCGATTTTGCCTTGCCCGTCGATTTCAATTTCTAGCTGTCCGTCTCTTGTGCTCACGGTGATCTCTAGGGGAGCACTTGTATCCGTAACATAGGTCCCGGCGTAGGCCTTGATCCATTCTGCGGATACTGGTTCCGCAACGGCCTCGACTCGCGAGGGAGATGTAGAGGTATTCGGGCGATTCGCGGCGGACGAAATATCTGGCGCGTATTCGCCAGCTTTCCGGGGGACCACCCTCGCCGGAGACCCCGCCTTACTTTGGAACGGCCGAGCGATACCGGCAGGGCCTGATGTAGCATTGATTCCGCCCTCCGAGGCCGGCGCTGACGTTACCGTTTCTGGCTTTAAAGGCGGCGTAGTGTGTTGCGATTCGAATCTGCTTCGAGGTCGCGCTTCGGCGGCATTATCGACCGTAGCTGCTGAAGGAATCCTGAAGCCTTCCGCACTCGAAGTCGAGGAATCGGATGCATAGGATTCGACCGGCAGAACGATCGCGGCCCGGTGCGTCAAGCTGTACCTCATCGCAAAGAAGACGACAGAAAACGTGGCCACCGAGAGCGCCGCGCCGTAGATCATGGCTCCGGGGCTGGGTTTGAAGTTTGGAAGGCTGCGGAACACGAGCAAGCTGACCGGAGTTGCCGAAGTGCTTGCCGCGGCATTCGCTTCCTCTTGAGCGCACTGTATCCGCGCCCACTGTCGCACCATCGAGAGAGCTCCATCGGCAAGCAGCCGGAACGCCGCCCGCCGTTCTTTGCCGACCTGCCTCGCCATCGTCTGATCGAATATGCAGAGCATCTCCTCCGCGAAGCGATCTCTGAATGTGCGCGGATGCAAATGAAGGAGCCAAACGTAAAGGAGCCGAAGCATCACGTTCTCCTTGGTTTCCATGCTTGCAGGCGCGATCTTCCCTCACGCACCACGTCTTCCAGCCGGGAAATCTCAGCCGACAGTACCGCTTGTCCAAGTGGGCTCAGGCGGTAGTAACGTCTTCGCGAGTCATCGTCTTCAGCGCGCCGACCCAGCGCCTGTACTAGCTTCTGCACCATGAGCCGTTGCAGGTTGTCATAGAGTGTGCCTGGGCCCAGCTTGTAGTGGCCGCCGGACTGACGCGCCACTTCCTGCATGATGCCGTAGCCGTGCCGGTCCTCGGCGGCCAGGGAGAGCAAGATGTGGAGAGTTGCCGGAGACAAAGGGACGAAATCGTTTACCTGTTCGCGCATAGGTCGGACTCCGTTATATCGGATGTCGAGCTATATGTCAACGAATCTCTGATTGCCCGGACACGCGGCTCAACGCTCGACTTCAGCCAACCAGGTCACGATCCAAAATTCCTTTCGAATTGTCCTCCGATCCGCATTAGAATGGCCTAACGTCATGCCCGGGATGCCGCATCTGTTGCGGTTTCCGCAAGCTTCTCCTCGGAGGTTCTGTGCACGTTCTGGTCACGGCCGATACTCTATCTGGCGCCTGGACCTACACTCGCGAACTGGTTACCGGCCTGGTCACCAGTGGAGTGCGGGTTACGTTGGTCAGCTTCGGAGAGATTCCTCTGCCGGAGCAGACGGCCTGGATGGACGGCCTGCACGGACTCGACTACCACCCAACGGCCTTCCGTCTGGAGTGGATGCAGGAAGCCGAAGAGGACTTACCAGATTCGTCGAACTTTCTCGCCGCACTGGTCCGCGAACTGCAACCTGACGTGCTGCACTTGAACCAGTTTTGCTACGGGGATCTGCCGGTGGATGTGCCGCGCGTAGTGATGGCGCATGGCGACCTCATCACTTGGACGCAGGCGGTGCAGGGCCATTCGCCGCGGCCTACGCGCTGGTTGAAGTGGTATCGCGATGCTGTGGTGCGCGGAATTTCCGGGGCCGACGCCTTGATCGCGCCCACGGACTGGATGCTCTCCACGCTGCGCGCCAACTACACGCGGCCGCGGCGCGAGGCGGTAATCTATCCGGGCAGAAATCCCATCTTTTTTAATCCCTACGTCAACAAAGAGGATACGGTGCTTGCGGTCGGGCGCCTCATCGACGCCGGGAAGCAGGTTTGCCTGCTGACGCAATACGCGCATCCGCTTTCGGTGTGCATTGTGGGCGCGGAGCAGGCGTTGCCGGCGCACCGCATTCCGATCCGCGCCGACGTGAAAGTTGCGAACGAGAAAACGTCGGTGGCCATTCGCGGCCCGCAGACCGAAGCGCAACTGCGCGCGCTTTACAGCCGCGCGTCGATCTACGCCGCGACGCCGCGCTATGAACCCCTGAGCATGCCGGCGCTGGAGGCAGCGTTCTCGCGCTGCGCGATTGTGGCAAATGACATTCCCGCATTTCGCGAGATGTGGGGCGACGCTGCCCTTTACTTTCGCACCAACGATGGCGCCAGCCTGGCCGAGAGCATCCGCATGCTCAATGCCGATCGCGAAATGTGCCGGGCTTATGCCAGCATGGCATACGCGCGCGCCCGGGAACGCTTCACGACGCGGCGCATGATTGACGACTGTCTGCAGGTTTACCGGAGCCTGACTTCCGCTGGATCATTAGCTGCCTGATGTAGTGGCCGCCTCGCTGCGCTCGGCGGGACAGCCGAGGCGGCCGTCCCTACACGAGCATCATCCGCGCGACACGCGCCCCCGCTTAGTGGTATCTTCTTAGCCTTACTAGAAACCCGTAAGGTTGGAGGACGAATTCATGGCGCAGGTAAAGATCACGGTAAGACCGAATGGTCCGTTTCGCGTGGAAGCTCCCGAAGGCTCGGTCGAATTGGTGGACGTCAACGGAAACAAGTTTGACCTGACCGGCAAGCCGGCGTTCTCGCTGTGCCGCTGCGGCGGGTCAACCAACAAGCCCTTCTGCGACGGCACCCATAGCCGCATCGGATTCCAAGGCGCCGAGTTGGCGGTGAAGCAGGCAGATGCCGGGCCGACACCACCGAAATAAAACTTCTTCGAAACATTCCACGAACCTGGGGGATTGATTGAGCAAGCAGCGAGACCGCGAACTCGGCATGGGCCGCAACATTACGCGGCGCGATTTTTTGAATGGCGTCGCGATGACGGCGGGCGCGGCCGTCATGCCCTGGGATCTGTTCGCAATGAGCGGTCAGGCGCAGACGGGAAGCGAGAAGTCGCCGAACTACTATCCGCCGGCGCTTACCGGCATGCGCGGCAGCCATCCGGGATCGTTCGATGCCGCTCACAGTCTGCGTGACGGAACATTCTGGGACACCGCGGGCAAGCCCGAAGATACGGGTGAGACTTACGACCTGATCGTGGTTGGCGGCGGCATCAGTGGTCTGGCGGCGGCGCATTTCCACCGCAAGACGGCGGGAGAAAAGGCGCGCATTCTCGTCCTCGACAACCATGACGACTTCGGCGGACACGCCAAGCGCAACGAGTTTCGCATCGGCAACGCATTTCGGCTAGGATTCGGCGGGACGTTCTCGATTGAAAGTCCCGCGCCTTACAGCGCGGTGGCCAAAGGAGTGATTGAAGAGCTCGGCATCGACGTGCCGTCTTATTCGAAGCACGTCGACCGGAACCTTTATCGCTCGCAGGGCATGCGGCCAAAGTTTTTCTTCGACAAAGAAACATTCGGGGCGGACAAACTGGTGGTCAATCCCATCGCGCGGGGCAGCACTGAAAGCGAAGACGCTGCCGTCACAACGCAGCAACTGTTCAAGCAGTTTGTTGACGAAGCTCCCATTGCTGATCAGGCCAAGCTCGATCTGCCGCGCCTTTTTGCCGAGAGCAGAGACTTTTTTCCTGGGCTGAGTTCTGATGAAAAGAAAATGAAGCTGGCGCGGGTAAGCTACGCCAACTATCTCAAGGATGTGATAGGCGTGCACCCGGACATCGTCAAGTTGTTTCAGGCCATGCCGCATCCGCTTTATGGCGTGGGGATCGACGCAGTGTCGGCGCAGGACGCCTGGGGATTCGATATGCCCGGCTTCGCTGGCCTGAAGCTGGACCCCAAGCCCGGGAAAGGCATGAACCGCGACTCCATCCCCAACGAGGAAGCGGAAAAATATTTCTTTCACTTTCCCGATGGCAATGCGAGCATCGCGCGCCTGCTGGTGCGCAAATTGATCCCCGATGCGATTCCGGGGAGTACGTGGTCCGATGTAGTTCTGGCGAAGGCGAATTATGCCAGGCTCGATGAGAGCGGTTCTTCAGTACGCATCCGATTGAACAGCACTGCCGTGCGCGTGAAACATATCGGCGATGCGGCCAGCGCGAAAGAAGTCGAAGTGGTCTATGCGCGGGGAGGCAAAGTATATACGGCCAAAGCGAAGAATGCGGTGCTGGCGTGCTGGCACGTGGTGATCCCCTACATCTGCGACGATCTGCCCGACAAGCAGAAACAGGCTCTGGCGTCGGCGCAGAAAGTTCCGCTGCTCTACACGAATGTTGCTCTGCGCAACTGGACTTCGTTCCAGAAGCTGGGGACGAATGCGGTATACGCCCCCGGCTGCTACCACACGGGAGTGAATTTGGATTTGCCCGTCAGCCTGGGCGGTTACGAATGCGCGCGCAAGCCGGAAGAGCCGATCGTTGTGCACATGATGAAAACGCCTTGTCATCCAGGGCGTCCCGCGCGCGACCAGCACACCGCCGGCCGCATCGAGCTCTACAACACGACGTTCGAAACCATCGAGCGCAAGATTCGCGATCAGTTGGCCCGCACGCTGGGCGCGGGAGGTTTTGATCCGGCGCGCGACATCGCCGCGATCACCGTGAACCGCTGGCCCCACGGCTACGCCTACGAATACAACTCGCTATTCGATTCATTCTGGCTCGATGGCGGCGAGATTCCGTGCGAGGTGGCGCGGAAGCCGTTCGGCCGCATCGCCATCGCCAATTCCGATGCCGGCGCTTACGCCTATACGGATGAAGCGATCAATCAGGCGTGGCGGGCGGTGGGAGAAATCACGAAAGGTTGATTGGCAAGGCGAGCTGTGCTCGGCGAAGAGTGGAGGCGGTTGTCCTCACATGCGCGGGGCGATCAGTATAGTGCACGTCATTCGGTAGTCTGGCCTTTGAGTTGGGCGGCTTTGTTTCGCGCTTCCTGCGCCTGTTGTGTCATGCCCTTTGCCTGATACGCTTCCGCCAGAGCATTCTCAATATCGATGTCATCACCGTTTTTGTCTCGTTCCTTCACGTATGCGGCGATAGCTTCGTCATACATCTTCAGCTTGGCGTAGGAAACGCCGAGGTTGTAATCGAGACTCGGAAAGTCGGAGAGCTTGGCGGCGGCAGTATATTCCTGGATTGCGCCCTGATGATCGCCTTCGTCGGCGAGAGCCAGGGCCAATCCGAATCTGGCGTCGGCATCGTTGGCCTCGTCAGCGAGCAAAGCGCGAAACGACTTTTCGGCATCCTGGGGACGCTTTTCGTTCAGATAAGTCATCCCCAGCTGAAAGCGCGCGGCCTTCTGCTTTGGTTGAAGCTGCAACACGCGCTTGAACTCAACTTCCGCTTGCGCGTACTGGGCCTTGCTGAAGTAGGCATCAGCCAGCGCGAAATGTGCCTCCACAAAGTTGGGCCGCTGCCGGATAACCTCTTGGAGCCGCGCAATGGCTTGATTGGGATCGTTTTCGTATTGTGCGGGCATGCCCAGCGCGAAGCGCATGGGAAATCCGCGCCAGCGCTGCACACCGAGCGCGCTCCCCGCCACTGCTAAAGCCATCAGTGCGAGAACGCCGACCCGACGTCCCATGGCGTTAGCATCAGGAGCGACGCGTGCGATCAGCGCGCCGAGGATCAAGCCGCTGACGAGTCCGCCGATATGGCAGGCATTGTCAATGCCGCCGACCACGCCTCCAAAGAAAAGGTTGAAGCCCACGAATACTAAGAGACTTTTGAGGGTGCCTCCAATCGCAACCCGGGGCAGGGAGAATTCGCCGAGATAAAACGATGACACCAACGCGCCGGCCAGTCCGAAGATCGCGCCCGATGCCCCGACGCTCAGAACGTGGGGGTTCCACGCCACGCTGGCCAGGCCAGCGCCAATGCCTGTAATAAAGTAGATCGCGCCGAAAGTCCAGCGGCCGTAAAGTGATTCACAGAGCGCGCCCAAGTCCCACAAGCACCACATGTTGAAGGCGATGTGCAGGAGACCGCCGTGCAGGAACATGTAGGATACAAGTCGCCACCACTGGCCCGAGAGGGTGTATGGGCCAACGTTCGCTCCCCAATAAAGCACATTGCCAGGGAAATCCATCACGGATGAGGAGGCGAACGCCATTGCCAGAAACACCGCGACGTTCGCGCCAAAGAGCACCTGGGTGAGCGTGATACTTGATTCCCCGCGCCGGGCCCAGGGCGCGGCCATCACCGACTGCGGGGCGTTTTCGGAAGTCTCGCCGCGCTGCACCGCTTCATGGTGAACGCACCACGGGCAGATCTTCTTAAACGACATCGGAGGAAGCTTGCGTCCACATCGAATGCAATTTGCCATGGGTTGATAAAAGAGTATCAGCAGTCGGTTAGGTTTTGGAGAGGGTAGAGCTTCAGCCGTGCCACTCGAGAACGCCAAGAAGAATGAGGCTTCAGCTTCCTGAAGGATTGTGCAGCCGGTCAGTGGATCGTTTTGGTTTTTCTCGACATGTAATCCATCAGCAGGTACTGGCCCAACGTGTAGGGCGTGGTGAAGTAGGCTTTACCGCGGCACATCTCGGTCACTTTCTGCACGAACTGCACCAGGCCATAATCTGAAGCGAGCATGAAGGTGTTGATCAGCACGCCGGCACGCTTGCACTTCGAGACTTCTTCCAGCGTCTGGCTCACCACCAGCGGATCGAGACCAAAAGCGTTTTTGTAGATGCGTCCGTCTTCGAGCGTAAGGGCGGAAGGCTTGCCATCGGTGATCATCACGATCTGCTTCATGTCCTTTCTCTGTCGCTGCAGGATTCTTTGGGCCAGCCGCAGGCCTTCGCGTGTGTTGGTGTAGTAAGGGCCGACCTTGACGCGGGCAAGTTGCGAGAGCGGGACCTCTTCGGCCGAGTCGTGGAAAAGCACAAGCGAAAGCGAGTCGCCGGGATACTGCGTGCGAATAAGATGGGAAAGCGCCATGGCAACTTTTTTCGCTGGAGTGAAGCGGTCTTCGCCGTAGAGAATCATCGAATGCGAGCAGTCGAGCATCAGCACCGTGGCGCACGATGATTGATACTCGCACTGGTGCACCTGCAGGTCGGAGTATTCGATATTCAGCGGCAGCGCGAGTCCTTCCCGCTGGATGGCGCTCGAGAGTGTGGCCGTGATGTCGAGGTTGAGCGTGTCGCCGAACTCGTAGGTCTTGGCCGAGCCGCTGGTTTCGATTCCGGTGGCGAGGTCGCGCGTGTCATGGCGTCCGAAGCTCGACTTGCCCAGCGAGCCCAGCAGGTTGCGAAGAGATTTGAAGCCGAGAAAGTCGAGGCTCTTGTCGGTGATTTCGAATTTTGCCTGCTGCGCATTTTCGCCGACCTGGCCGCCTGTCCCCGACTGGCGCGAGGGATCGGGTGGTTCGTCAATGGAGATGTAGTCTTCCTGCTGCATGCGCTCGATGAGCTTTTCGATGAGTTCGTCGAGCTGGCCATCCATCGCCATCTGCTGCAGGCGTTCCCGCATTTCTTCGTCGAATTGATCGCCTTCCATCAGTGCCTGTTCCAGAGCACGGCGAAGCTCGTCGAGCGTGTGCTCGCCCTCCGGCATCTCATACCACATGTCGCTCTGGAAGCCGCTCTGCAGCAGGTAGTCGGAAAGCGCGCCGAGCAGGTCCTCCATGCTCATTTCGCCGGCCGGGTCGGGCACGTATTTGCTGTAGCGAATGCGTTTCATAAAGCGGGCTTCGCTTCTGCTGTCGGGCGTCGGCAAGAGTGCTGCCTCTCGGATTACTTCACGTTCGTAGAGACGTAGCTTGCTACATCTTGCTTGCCGCCGCCGAGACGTTGCAAGCAACGTCTCTACACGAGTTTCTAGCCTCAGCCCGAAGCCTAATTGAACTGCCTTCTCTGCCGGAACGGGCGTTCGTCCGGCTCAAACGACTTTTCTCGCGCAGGCTCGGGTTTCTTCTCTCCGGCCTTGAACACGCGCTCCTCGCTGCGTCCGATGCGCTTGTGCGCGTACAGACCTTCGAGGACAAATTCCGCGGCGGAAACTTGCTGCTCGGGGCTTTCTTTCTGCGAGACGCCCAGTGGGCCGAGTTTGTCGATCAACCCTTGAATCCCCTTCAGGTTTTCCAGCGCTTCAATCGCTGCGATCGAATCCGACAACTGAATCTCCCCGCCCAGGTCGAACCATTGCACAATCTGTTGCACATTGGCGCCGGTAAAATATTCGTCGTAAGTTTTCGCTATCGCGGCGCGAATCAGTTCGCGCCCCACGTAGTCGGCGCCTTTCATCTCTCCTTCATATTCGAGTTCAAGTTTGCCAGTAATGGCGGGCAGCGCGGCATAGACATCGCTGATGCGCGGTACGACCATCTTCTCGTCATTACGAATGGCGCGGCGCTCCGCATTCGAAATCACATTTTCCATTGCGCTGATGGGCAGGCGCTGGCTCACGCCCGAGCGCTTGTCGATCTTTTTGTCTTCGCGCGCGGCGAAGGCGATGCGCTCAATCACTTCCTGCACATACTTCGGCAGATGCAGGCGCTCCTCTTTGCCCTGCAAGGGTCGACGCGTCCAGGCTTCCTGCTCGGTGATGGCGATGCCTTCCTCCACGGTCGCTGGATAATGCGTGCGAATCTCAGAGCCGATGCGGTCTTTCAGCGGCGTAATGATTTTTCCGCGGGCGGTGTAGTCCTCCGGATTCGCGCTGAAGACGAGCGCCACGTCGAGTGGCAGTCGAATGGGGTAGCCTTTAATCTGCACATCGCCTTCCTGCATGATGTTGAACAGACCCACCTGAATTTTTCCGGCGAGGTCGGGAAGTTCGTTGATGGCGAAGATGCCGCGGTTGGCGCGCGGCAGCAGGCCGTAATGAACGGTGAGTTCGCTACCGAGTGCGTGTCCGCCGCGCGCCGCCTTGATGGGATCAATGTCGCCGATCAAGTCAGCAATGGTCACATCGGGAGTGGCAAGTTTTTCTACGTAGCGGTCGTCGGGAGAAAGGTAGGCAATCGGCGTGCTGTCGCCAAGGCGGTCCACTTCATCGCGGCACCGGCGGCAGATTGGCGCGTAGGGATTGTCACGAATCTCGCAACCTGCAAGATATGGCATGTGCGGATCGAGCAGCGTTGTCAAGGCGCGCAGAATGCGGCTTTTGGCCTGACCACGCAGCCCGAGCAAAATAAAATTGTGGCGCGAAAGAATGGCGTTGATGATCTGGGGTACGACCGTGTCATCGTAGCCCACGATGCCGGGAAAAATAGACGCGTCGCCGTTCTCGCGCAGACGCACCGAGAGGTTCTCGCGCAATTCGTCCTTAACGCGCCGCACGCGCAATCGTTCTTCGGAAAATGGACTGTGGCGCAGTTCGCCGAGTGTGCGCGGAAGACTCATGAAAAGAACCCCCGAGGAAAATACTTTCTAGGATTATACGCGCCCGGTTGCCGCTCAATGGACGTGCCCGTTGCCGCCGGCTCTCTCGCGGGCTTGCGACGCGCGGTTTAATGCTGGAACCAGCGTTTCGAAATATTCGGCCAGCATCGAAATGCGCCTGCTCTCGGACCTCTGCGCCAACAGTTTTTGTTTGAAGTCGAGATCGAGAGGCAGAGAGCCGGCGAGATGAAAAGAAAGCGAGGCCATGTTTGCGCTGGAAAGATCCTGCACGGCTCCGGCCAGTTTCAGAATCTGGGAGTGGAGGTGTACTGCCCGGTCAGTCTTTTCTTGCGAGGGGACGCTGGTTTCGTCGTCAAGCATCAGCACTTCAGCGCGCAGAAATGAGCGCTCCTGGTTGAGCTGCAGAACCTCGAATGGTTTACGGCCTTCGCTGACGATATCGAGCCGTCCGTCGGGATATTGCTTCGTGACAGCGACAATTTCCGCCGTGCATCCAATCTCGGCGATACCCCGTTCCGCCGCCAGCACCACCCCGAAAGGCCCGTGACGGTCGAGGCATTCCCCGATCATTTCTTTGTAACGCGGCTCGAAGATGTGCAGCGGCAGAGGCGTGCCCGGGAACAATACAACGTCGAGTGGGAATAAGGGAAGAAGGGAACTCACGCATTCTCCGATTTCAGTTGCGCAGATTGAGCAGGTTCTGCGATTGTACGCCGCGCGTTACGCCGCGTCTTGACTTCGCCGCGTGACAAGACTAGAACGCGGGCATGGACCTTACGGGAAAAACTGTTGTCGTGACGGGCGCTTCCATGGGCATCGGCGAGGCGATTGCGAAGATTTTTGCCGATCACGGCGCCACCATCGTCTTGCTGTCGCGCGATGCGGCCAGGATTGAGGCGGCGCGCGGGCGGGTAGGTCACCCGGAGCGAACGCTGGCGATTTCTTGCGACGTGCGCCACCGCGAGGAGATCGACCGCGTGATCGCCTTGACCGTGCATCACTGTCAGCGTATCGACGTGTGGGTGAACAACGCCGGGCACGGATTGATGGATACGGTCGCGGAAATGTCGATGCCGGCCTGCCATGACATGTTCGAAACAAATTTCTTCGGAGCGGTGTCGGCCATGCAGGCCGTGATTCCCGTCATGCGGCAGCAGGACGGCGGGACGATCATCAATATTTCCAGCGTGGCAGGGCATATTCCGCTGCCATTTCATGCGGCCTACAGCGCCACTAAGTTCGCGCTCAACGCCATCGGCAAGGCGGCCGGAGTGGAGCTGAAAAACGACAAAATTCGCGTGCTCACTGTTTGCCCCGGTTATGTGCGCACTGATTTTAGCCGCAACGCTATTCGCGGAAGTGATGCCAAGACTGTGCGGCCAGGGGCGGTGCGGGGAATCACGGCGGAACGTGTGGCCCGAGCCACTCTGCAGGGTTATTTGAAAGGGAAGAGCGAAGTGATCGTCCCCTGGAGCATGCATCTCCCGGTGAAGGTCTTCCAGTTGTTCCCAGGCGTGGTGACGTGGACCATGGCACGGATGGCGGATCGGGCGAAATAATCTTCGCGACGAAATCAGCTCGCCGTGAGTTCTGCCAACATGGCTTCCATCTCCGATTGCGCGTGCAGGTTGCCTGTGCGGCGCGCCGCAGCGATGCCATCCTGCAGCATCTTCTTCGCGTCGGCGGCTCTCTCGGCGCGGGTCAACGTTTGTGCGGCCATGAAATAGCCGGCAGTGTAGTCCGGATTGTTCTCGAGCAGAATCGAGAACTCCGCAAGAGCGCGGTCAAGGTCGCCTTGTTTTGAATATTCCATGGCGAGGCCGTAGCGCGCGAACGCGTCCGTGGGATGCTCCGTGAGGATCTCGTTGAGAGCGGCGATGCGGTCCATGGGCAGTTGCGAGTGATCCGAAGTCAGTTGCCAGAAAGTCGAGATTACTACAAAAGTTCGTGGCGCGCGCGAACTGTTAAAGAGCGGCCCAGGCTCCATCGAAACTGAATTCACGAGAAAGCGATCAGCAAGAAAGTGGCGGGCACCCCAAACGACTGGTTACAATGTCGAGTCTTTGCAATTCCACGGCTGATTCGTACCTACCCTGCCTTTATATGAAAGGACTTATGAGTGACCGTGCGCTTTCTCCCCGCCCCGTGCGCGATTCGCAATCGGAAATGACCGAGATTGTTCTTCCTAACGATGCCAACCCGCTGGACGCACTTCTGGGCGGCCGCCTCATGCATTGGATCGACATGGCGGGCGCGATGGCCGCTCACCGTCACTCCCGCAATTATGTGGTCACGGCCGCGATCGATCACATGGATTTCCTCGTGCCCGTGCGAGTCGGCGATCTGGTCGTCCTGCGTTCATCGGTAAACCGCGTGTTCAACACTTCCATGGAAGTCGGTGTGAAGGTTTTTGTGGAGAACTACATCTCCGATACCGCGCAACATGTCAGCTCGGCTTATCTGACCTTTGTGGCGATCGATGACGCCGGCCATCATTTTCGAGTGGCGCCGGTGATTCCAGAGACGCAGGAGCAGCAGCGCCGCTATGACGACGCGGGCAGGCGCCGTGACATCCGGCAAGCCGAACTGCAACGGCGTCGCAAGGCCGCGCGATAAATTCGTTCGCCGAGCGCCGCATTCGACGCTCGAAGATTCAATCGTTAGCGGATGTGTTCCGAACTGTGACGTAGATCACATCCCACCGTCCCGAGGCTTTATTAAACTGTTCGGGCTCGAGGCACCTTTCATGGATAGCGCCCTCTTAGTCGACCGTATCCAGTTCGCATTCACTGTCACATTCCACTACCTTTTTCCGCAACTCACCATGGGACTGGCGCTGCTGATCGTCGTGCTGAAGACGCTTGCGCTTCGTCACAATGATGAGACGTACAATAAAGCGGCGCGTTTCTGGGCAAGAATCTTCGGCATCAACTTCGTGTTGGGTGTCGTTACCGGGATTCCCATGGAATTTCAGTTCGGCACGAACTGGTCGCATTTCTCGCGGTTCGCCGGCGGCGTGATCGGCCAGACGCTTGCCATGGAAGGAACGTTCGCTTTTTTCCTCGAGTCTTCTTTCCTGGGCCTGTTTCTTTACGGCGAGAAGCGGCTGAGCCCGCGTGCCCATTGGTGTTCAGCGGTGGCAGTGTTTCTCGGGTCCTGGATCTCCGGTTTTTTCATTATCGTGACCGACGCCTGGATGCAGCATCCGGTTGGCTATGCCAGAGCTGCCGACGGATCGGCGCAGCTCGCCAGCTTCTGGGCTCTGCTGCTGAATCCCTGGGCATGGTGGCAGTACGCGCACAACATGAGCGGAGCCGTTATCACGGGCGCGATCGTCATGGCCTCCATCGGCGCGTTCTATCTGTTGTGGGGAAAATTTGAAGAGTACGGCCGCGTCTTCGTGAAGGTGGGAGTCGTAGTTGGACTGATCTTCAGCGTGTTGCAGTTATTTCCAACCGGCGACGGCCAGGGACGAATGATCGCGCGCTACCAACCCCCGACTCTCTCCGCGATGGAAGCACTCTTCGCCAGCCAGCCCGGAGCGCCGCTGGTGATTCTGGGCCAGCCGAATGTGGCCGCAAAGAAAATTGATAATCCGCTGGTCGTACCCAATGCTCTCAGCTTTCTGACCTACCGCGCATGGACGGCGCAAGTGCGTGGGCTGGATGCGTTTCCCGAGAGCGAGTGGCCGGAGAATCTCGCGCTGCTCTATTACAGCTACCACATCATGGTCGGGCTGGGGACGATCTTCATCGCCATCATGCTGGTGGCGGCCTTCCTGGCATGGCGCGGAAAACTTTTCTCATCGCGCTGGATGTTGTGGATTCTGATGTTGAGCCTGCCCTTTCCCTACATCGCCAACACCGCGGGGTGGATGACGGCGGAACTCGGCCGGCAGCCCTGGTTGGTGTACGGATTAATGCAGACGTTGGAGGGATATTCGAAAACCGTGTCAGCGGGAAATGGGATGTTCACATTACTGGGCTTCCTCGGGATGTACACGGTCCTGGGAATTTTCTTCCTGTTCCTGGTGCGCCGTGAAATCGAGCACGGCCCTGAAGCTGAGTCAGGATCGGGCCACTAGAAACCCGTTCGGCACATTTTGGGAAGGGCACGAGTTTTACTCGTGCCGTTCAATCCCGACAGACACGCGGGCTTTAGCCCCTGAAGGGCACGAGGATGCGAATGGAAACTCTCTGGTTCATGATCGTTGCCGTGATGGTCGCAGCCTATGTGGTTCTCGACGGATTCGACCTTGGCGCCGGTGTGATTTATCTAGGCGCCGCCAAGACCGCCGACGAGAGACGGAAAATCCTGCGCGCGATCGGGCCCGTCTGGGACGGCAACGAAGTCTGGTTGCTGGCGGCCGGCGGCACCCTCTATTTCGCTTTTCCGCTGCTCTACGCCTCCAGCTTCAGCGGTTTCTATCTACCTCTCATGATGGTTCTGTGGTTGCTGATGCTGCGCGGCATCGGCATCGAGTTTCGCGCACACATGGAGAACCCGGTCTGGCAGGGATTCTTTGATGTAATCTTCTGCGTCTCCAGCGCACTGCTGGCTATCTTCTTCGGCGCGGCTTTGGGCAACGTAGTGCGCGGCGTTCCGCTAGGCCCGGACGGATATTTCTTCGAGCCTCTCTGGACCAACTTCCGCGTGCAGTCCAATGCCGGCATCCTCGACTGGTATACCGTGCTCACCGGCGTGATCGCGCTGGTTACGCTGACGGCGCATGGATCGCTATATGTCGCCGTAAAAACCGACGGCGATCTGAATCGCCGCGCCCACACCGTAGCCTTGTGGGCGTGGCCGCTGCAACTGCTTCTCACCATCGCCGGATTAGCGGCCACCTGCTACGTTCGGCCCGGAGTTCTGGACAACTACAAGCAGCATGCCGTCGGATTTCTAATCCCGGCGATTGTATTCGGCAGCCTCGCCGCTATGTTCTACGCGATCACCAGGGGAACGAACGTCGAGCCCGATCTCAAGAGAGAAAAGATTGCTTTCGTAGCATCAGCACTCTACATCGTAAGCATGCTGGTAGGCGCCGCGTTCGCGCTTTATCCGGTGGTGCTGCCGTCGAGCAGCGATCCCGCCCGTAACCTGACCATCTACAACACGGCCGCCGGCCATCACGGGCTGACCGTCGGCATCACCTGGTGGATTTTGGGGATGATCCTGGCGTCAGGCTACTTCGTATTCCTGTTCCGCATGTTCAAGGGCAAAGTGCGGCTGGATGGCGAAGGGTATTGAGCCCGAGATAGACGTGCGCTTTCTCTCGTGACATAGCGCCACGTCAGAGCGATTGAAATCAAGGCAAACTGGCATGAATGCCGAGATTTTCGGCGACCCGGCGGAGTTGCTTATCTCCTGTCCACAGAAGCGTCGGCGAATCGATAAATACAGAGGCGATCAAGTGCGCGTCGGTCAGACCGATTCCCAGGCTGTACAGCCGCCGAGCCTCAATCATGAGCCGCAGTTCGCTCAATCGTGCAACCCGCACCTGCGGTAAGAGATCCAGCAGAGTAAGCGTCTTGCTACGTTCCTTCAGCGAGCCCAAAGCAAGCTCCGCGATGATGAAGGGATGGATGACAATCTGCCCCTGGTCAAGATGTCTGCGCAATTCCTTGTTGCCCGAGCGCAGATGGCCAATCCAGATGGACGTGTCTGCGAGAATCAATCTCGGCTCGCCCCACTTCTGCTCATCCCGCCTTTGCCCATTCTGCGCCTTGGAACATTCTTCAATCGCGGCATCGTGCCTCCCAGGGACGCCAATCTGCGCGCACTCTCGCGCTCGATGAGAGCTTTAAGAGCTTCCCGAAGCAACGCCGTCTTTTCCGCCAAACCGGTAAACTCCTGGGCGGTGCGTACGAGATCGTCATCCAGCGCAACCGTGGTTCTCATAGAATCTCCATGCACTAAGAATAGCATCAAATGATGTCATAAATCGTGCCTTACGATTTCGACCGGCCAAGAAAATGCATGGCGAAGCGAAGCCCGATCCCCGCTGTATAATCGATGAAGAGTTCTTCGTCATCTTCGTAATTCCTATCTGGGAGTGTGATTCTTTGAGCGCACATACACCGCATCAGCATGGACCAGGCCCCGCGCAGCAGGGGCCGCAACCGCTGCCGGGGGTCGACGCCATCATCGCCGTCGGTTCCGGCAAGGGCGGAGTCGGGAAAACCACGCTGTCGGTGAACTTGGCCGTTGCCTTGGCCAAACTCGGCCACAAAGTTGGATTGCTCGATGCCGATGTCTACGGACCGAACGTCCCACTCATGCTCGGACTCAACGCGCAGCCGCGCATGGTCGGCGAGAACCGTATTGAGCCGCTGGAAGCGTTTGGAGTCAAAGTCATCTCGGTAGGGTTCCTCAATCCCGGCGACAAGCCCATCATCTGGCGCGGGCCCATGCTGCATCAGATCATTCGCCAGTTCCTCGGCCTTGTAGAGTGGGGACAGCTCGACTATCTGGTCGTCGACCTGCCGCCCGGCACGGGCGATATCGCGCTCTCGCTGGTGCAGACCGTGCCGCTCACCGGCGCGATCGTAGTTTCCACTCCTTCAGATGTTTCCCTACAAGACGCGCGCAAAGCCATCGAAATGTTCCGCCAGATGAAGGTGGACGTTGTGGGTGTAGTTGAGAACATGAGCTTTTTCGTGTGCCCGCACTGCCACACTGAAGTAGATATATTCTCCCGCGGCGGCGCCGAGAAGATGGCGGCACAGTTTGCCGCGCCGTTCCTGGGCAACATCGAACTCGACCCCGAAGTGCGCAAGTCCGGAGACGGCGGCAAGCCCGTGGTGCTTGAAGGTGAGAATTCGCCCCACGCCAAGTCGATCTACGCCTTCTCCCGGAAAGTCCTGGCGCGCTTGGAAGAAATCAAAGCCAACGCCCCCGCCAGCGTAATTCAGATCCAGTAGAGAAATTCTTAACCACAGAGGACACAGGGGAACACAGAGGACTTACCCCGTGGACCGCTGTGTCCTCCGTGGTTACGTCTTGTTCGCACTCGCGAAGCGTGACAAACGCCAAGTTTTGCTGGGCTCGCCATCCCCGAGAATCAACTCCGTCATCATCTCTCCCACCGCCGGCCCGTGCTTGAACCCATGCCCCGACCCGCCTCCGAGCAGCCAAACATTCTCCATCCGCGGATGCCGGTCGACGATGAAGTGCTCGTCGGGCGTTTGCTCATACTGGCAGACCCGCGTCTCGATCAGCGGAGCGTCTTTCAGGCCAGGGAAGCGGAAGGCCAGATGCTCCCGCACGCCGCGCAGCGTATCCTCACTCACCACGCGCTCGCCCGACGTTGGATCGAAGGCCGGTCCGCGCGTATCGTCCGCTACTTTGAACCCGCGGCGGTCGCTGCCCGGGATGCCGTAGAAAAAGTGTTCGCAGTGATCTCCCCACACGGGAAGATGCGTATCGTTGAATCGCGGATCACCGGCCGGCGTACCGAAAAAGAAAATATCCTGTTTCGTGGCCCGCACCCAATCGCCAATTGTTTCGGGAAACAGTTTCCCCAGCCACGGTCCGCAGGCAAACACGTAGTAGTCAGCCTTCAGCCGGGAACCGTCGGAGAGAGATAACCCGCGCGGGAAAGCATCCTCAAGACCCTCAGCCATCACCGCCAATGGCCGATACTTCCCGCCCGCCGCGAGGAACGCCTCCACCACGGCCTGGCAACTGGACCGAGCATCAAGATATCCGCATTCCGGCTCGTAGATGCCCCAATCGACGCCGTCGAAACAAACCTGCGGCCAGCGCTTCTTCAGTTCACGCGCCGAGAGTTCGTGAAACTCGATTCCTGCTTTTCGCAGCGGTTTGATCGACCCGCGTTCGAAGGCGTCGTCATTAGTCGAAGCCATCCACAGCACTCCGGTGCGATGCAGAAACCGCTGCTTCCAACGCCGCTCATACTTCACCCACAACTTGAGCGCCCGTGCGGCCATCTCCGTGTAAGGCTGATCCGGCCCATATGCGCCGCGCATGATGCGCGTCTCCCCACCCGACGAAGCCCGCGAATTCCCCGGCCCCCAGGCGTCGAGCAGGGTCACGCCGGCGCCGCGCTCCAGAAGATGAAGCGCCGTCCACCCGCCGAACGCCCCGGCTCCGATCACCGCAATGTGAGGCTTGGATTTCATTGGCTTCTCTCGCGTTTCGTAACGTTCTTTTCTCGGCGCCCCAGCCGGTTTACTTCGGGCGCTACCCGACCAGTTGCCCGCTTGACAGCCCTTCTCAGCGTTCCTAGAATCCAAGCAGGCCGCAGGTTTTGCGTCCGCAAGCTAAGTTTCTGCATCTAAATTACTTAGCTGGAGGTTGCAATCTCTGCGTCGGCCAATGCAACCGCGGCGGAGTCCAGTTTAGCTGATCAGTATTCCACATGCCTTCTGACCCCAACATTGGTAATCGCGAACGCGAGATTCTGACCGCGCTGGTCGAGACTTTTATCTCCACGGGCGAGCCCGTGGGCTCGCGCACACTCTCGCGCTCCAATCGCGAAGGCCTCAGCGCCGCCAGCATTCGCAACGTGATGGCCGACCTTTCCGAGGCCGGATTTCTCGAGCAGCCGCACACTTCCGCGGGACGCGTCCCTACCACCGAAGCGTATCGCTATTATGTCGAGCAGATCACCGGCACGGCCAGTCTTGCGCCGCAGGAACAAAGCATGATTTCCGACTCGCTGGCCGGTATCACCGACGTCCAGGAGTTCATGGAACGCACCTCGCACGTCCTTTCGCTGATCTCGCGCAACGTGGGCGTGGCCGTCGCCACGAGCGGTCCGCGCAATGCCCTGGAGCACGTATATTTTTCGCGGCTGAGCGATCAGAAAGTGCTGGCGGTTCTGGTGACACGTTCCGGGTTGGTGCGCGACCGTGTGTTGCGTCTCGACTTGCCGCAGGACGATCTCGACCTGGCCGCTCGCTACATTAATGAGAATTTTCGCGGCTGGACGATGGAAGCGATGCGCTCCGAACTATCCCGGCGTATCGATCAGGAACGCAGCGAATACGACCGCCTGATGCACTCGATCGAGCAGCTCTATAAGCAAGGCGCTCTGGCGGCCGAGCACGGGACCCAGGTCGTGTTCGTGGAAGGCGCAGCCAACCTTGTAACCGGCGATCAGGACCGGGAGCGCCTGCAGGAGATGCTGAAGACGCTCGAAGAAAAAGAAAAAGTCGCGCAACTACTCGGCGCCTACTTAGATGTGAAGCAGGAAGCGGTGCGCGTCGTGATCGGCCTCGATCAAACGCTGCCCTCTATGCAGAACTTCGTGCTGATTGGCGCACCGGCCCGCGCCGGAAACGACATGATGGGGTCGCTCGCGGTGATCGGGCCCACGCGCATGGATTATCAACACACCATGACCGCGGTTTCCTATATCGCGCGGCTGTTCGACAAGATCTTGAACGAATCGGAGTGACCCATAAGAGTGACCGATAAAAGTAAGCCGTAAATTGGAGAATCAACAAGTGGTGAAAGTAAATAGAGAATCACAAGCGGAAGCCGCGGGGCTTGATCTGGAGCACGAACTTCCCGCCGGCAATGGCAATGATAATGACGGTTCGGTTTCAACCGACGTTGCGGGCAATCCGTCCGCGGTTGTGGAAAGTCTCGGAACCGAGTTGCAAAAGTTGAAGGCCGAGCGTGACTCATTGCTCGACCGCCTGGCGCGGGCGCAGGCTGAATTTGAGAATGCGCGCCGTCGCGCTGCCAAAGAGCAGCAGGAATTTCGCGACTACGCGGCCGTCGATGTAATCAAATCGCTGCTGCCGGTCATCGACAGCTTCGAACGCGCCTTGCGGGCGAAGTCCCATGCCGCGGATTTCCGCAGCGGCATCGAGCTGATCTACAAGCAATTGCAGGATACGCTGGCAAAACTGGGAGTGCGCCCGATTCCGGCTGTGGGCGAGCCTTTCGATCCGCATTACCACGAAGCTATTGAGATGGTCGAAACCGCCGACGCCGCGGATCACGAGGTGCTTGAAGAATTGCAGCGCGGCTACAAATTTAAAGACCGCTTGCTGCGGCCCGCCATGGTAAAGGTGGCAAGAAATCCTGGGAAGTAGATTTCATAAGGCATTGGTCTCTGAAGGGAAAGGCCTATTCTGACCACGAACGCAAAACGCGATTATTACGAATTGCTCGGCGTGACCCGCACTTGCACCGAACAGGAACTCAAGAGCGCGTACCGCAAACTGGCTTTGCAATTCCATCCCGACCGCAATCCCAACAATCCCGACGCCGAGGAAAAATTCAAGGAAGTGAGCGAGGCCTACGCCATCCTCGCCGACTCGGAAAAGCGCGCCGTCTACGATCGTTACGGCCACTCGGGACTGGGCGGCGCAGGTCAGGGCGGTGGCTTCGATGCTTCCGGGTTCCAGGATATCAGCGAAATCTTCGGGGAATTCTTCGGCTTCGGCGACGCCTTTGGCGGCGGCAGTGGACGGCGCCGCAGCCGGGTGCAGCGCGGAGCCGATCTGCGCGAAGACTTGTCCCTGGAATTTGAAGAAGCATTTTTCGGTGCCGAGACCAAGGTCACCGTGCGCCGCCACGAAGCCTGCGAAGAATGTCGCGGTTCCGGCGCTGCGCCCGGCAAGGGGCCCAGCACTTGCAAGTCGTGCGCAGGCCGCGGGCAGGTGCGGTATCAGCAAGGCTTCTTCAGCATCGCCCGCACGTGTCCGGCGTGTCAGGGGACGGGCACTGTGATCGCAGATCCCTGTTCGAAGTGCAAAGGCGAGGGACGCGTGCTGCGGCAGCGCACCGTGGACGCCAAGGTCCCCGCCGGAGTGGAAGATGGCACGCGCATTCGTTTCTCCGGAGGCGGCGAAGTAGGCCAGTTCGGTGGTCCCGCCGGCGATCTCTACGTCGTGCTGCACGTCAAAGAGCATCCGTTTTTCGAACGCGAAGGCAACGACCTGCACTGTGTAGTCCCGATCTCTGTCACGCAGGCCGCGATGGGTGCGGAGATTCGCGTGCCCACAATGGAAGGGGAGCACGTTCTCAAAATTCCGGACGGCACCCAACCCGGCACCGCCTTCCGCGTCAAGAACAAAGGCGTGCCAGTGTTGAATGGACATGGCCGTGGCGATTTGTATGTCCGGGTCCGCGTGCAGATTCCCGGAAAGTTGAGCAAGCGCCAGCGCGAGCTCCTGCAGGAACTGGAAACCACGGCGAAGGTCGACAACCAGCCCCTGCTGCGCTCCCTGCTGGGCAAGATGAAAGACATTCTCGGTGGCTGAACCGCAAGATGACCCGCCGCCGCTGGATCGCCGACCAGGTAACAGGCAATCGCGCGGCGCTCACCGGCGAACACGCCGATCACCTGATACGAGTGCTTCGCGCCAGCGTGGGACAAGAGTTCGATGTAGCAACAAGCGGCGTTGTCCGCCGCGCTCGCGTGGTCTCGGTAGAAGATTCGCGGGTCGAGTTCGAACTCGGCGACGAAGTCCCCTTGCTGCCCGTTCCCAAACTCACCTTGCTTCTCGCCGTTTTCAAGTTTGACCGGATGGAATGGGCAATTGAGAAGTGCACCGAGCTGGGCGTTACCCGAGTCGTCCCTGCCATCGCACAGCGTACTCATGCGCACCTGGCCGCCGCAGCAGCGAAGCGAGTGGAACGCTGGCGGCGCATCGCGCTGCAAGCGGCCGAACAATCGCGCCGTACGACCCCACCCGAGATTGCCGCTCCGGCGCAATTGTCAGAGGCTGTGAGTCTAACCGGTGGCTTGCGAATCGTGCTGTCAGAGTCGGAACAGCAATTGCAGCTGCGCGATGCACTCGAATCCCAGCCAACTGATTCTGCGGAGGAAACAATTCTCGCAGTCGGCCCCGAAGGCGGATGGACTACCGACGAACTGAAGCAGTTCCAGCAAGCTCGATGGATCTCCGCCTCGCTCGGCAACACAATCTTGCGCGCCGAGACAGCCGCCATCGCCGCGACCGCAATCATAATCTCGGCACAGCGTTAGCCGTTCTCGACGGCGCGAAATCTAGTCAGAACAAACACCCCGCACCCGTCGGGTAAGGCTGAGACCTGAGAATCGAGAACTGAGAACTTGCTGCAGTGATATCCTGACCCCGCAATGCCCGTCGCGAAATCTAACTCCCGTCCTGCACATTTCGCTCCCCCGCATTTCGCGCCCGATGATCGTCAGCGCGAGGCCATCGAGCATATCCACGGACCGGTGCTGGTGGTGGCCGGAGCAGGCACGGGCAAGACTTCAGTTCTGGTGCACCGGATCGCGAACCTGGTCGAGGCCGGACATGCCCGTCCCGACGAGATTCTCGCCCTCACCTACACCAGGAATGCGGCCAACGAAATGCGCGAGAAGGCCTGCACCCTGATCGGCGATGGAGTTCACGCCGCCACGTTTCACGATAGCTGTCTCGATCTGCTCAAGCGAGCCGGCCAGGATTTCGGCGTTCTCGATGATACTGACCTGTGGATCTACCTGCGCCATCGCATCCGTGAACTTCATCTGCAATATTTTGTTCGCGCCGCTAATGTCAGCCAGTTCCTAAGCGATCTCCTCGGTTTTCTCAGCCGCTGCCACGACGAGCTGGTCACTCCCGAAAAATATTCTCAGTATGTCAGCAAGCTGGAGCGCGGCGAGTTGCCCATCCCTCGCGTCGCCAAGTCGAAAAACCAGTTGGAAGATTCCGAGGTTCTCGGCCGCTGCCGCGAAATCGCCCGCGTGTTTGAAACCGTGGAGCGCTGGCTGCAGGAAGATGGCCTGGGAACATTCAGCCACATGATCACGCGCGCCCACGCTCTGCTGCAAAACGATGCCAGCTTACTGGCAACGGAACGCGCGAAGGCCCGTTTTATTCTGGTCGACGAGTTCCAGGACGCGAACTTCGCGCAGGTAAAAATTCTCGCCGCGCTTGCAGGCACGGAGGCGAACCTCTTCGCGGTTGGCGATCCCGATCAGGCCATCTATCGTTTTCGCGGAGCATCCAGCGCGGCCTTTGAATTGTTTCATCGTCATTTCCCGGCCGCACGGCGGGTTGTCCTGCAGAAAAATCGGCGTTCTACCACTCCCATTCTTCGCTGCGCCTTCGCTTTGATCGACAAAAATCCTCCAGTCTTCGCCAAACAGAGCGATGCGGCGCCGGCCTACCGCCGCGAACCTTTGCAGTCCGCGCGCGAGGAGGAAGCCGCGCAACAGGGAAAAACCCTGCCCAGCCTTCCGGTGGCGGCTGTCTCCTTCGCCGTCAAAGAAGCCGAGGGCCCGGACGTGGCCAGTGTCATCGCCGAGGTGCAGAGAAAACTGCGTTGCAAGTGGAAAGACTTTGCCGTTCTGTATCGCTCTCACGTCCACCGTGACGACGTAATTCGCGAACTCGCCGACGCGGAAATTCCCTTTGCCATCGAAAATCTCGACGTCTCCGACGCTCCCGAAGTGCGCGACCTGTTTGCCTGCCTGCGTGCAGTGTCGTCCGTCGGAGACGACATCAGTCTGTTTCGCGCCGCTGCTTTGCCCCAATTCAATGTCGATCCCGTTCAGCTTCGCACCGCCATGCAATCTCTGGCGAGGGATGGGAGAGACGCAAAAAAGGGACAGGATAGTGGACAAGAACGAAACCAGGAACACGATCGCCGTCCCGCTTCTCTGGCCGCCGTGCTCGATCGCGTCCGTGGCGGTTCCGTTGTGCTGGAAGTAATTCGCGCGGCGCGGGATGAGATCAAGCGTGGTGCTGCGAACAGCGCCGAAGAGAAGTCGGGCGAAACCAACGGTCTCGATGCCCTGGCCATCATCGCCAGGAAATTTCAGTTCGATGCCAGCTCGCCGATCATTCGAGCAGTGTTCGACTTCGTCGCCGCCTGGCAGGCGAAACCGATCTATCAGCCCGCCGATCTCAATCACTTAATCGAATACCTGGGATACTTTCGCGAAGCCAATGGCATCATCCCGCTGCCCACGGACGAATCGGCGGACGCCGTCCGCCTGATGACTGTGCATCTCGCCAAAGGCCTGGAGTTCCTACACGTCTTCATCCTGCGCGCGAATTCAAGTTCGTTCCCGGCTTCGTATCGCGAAACGCTGGTGGAATTTCCCAACAATTTGCGCGACCCGGATTCAATCGCCGAGGGCGACGACCGCACACTCTACGGCCAGGAGGAACGCCGGCTTTTCTACGTGGCCATGACTCGCGCCCGCGACTCGCTGCATATTTATGCGAAGCAGGGCATCGGCAAAGACAAGACTCCCGCGGGATATGTGCGCGAACTTCTGCAGGAGCCAACCCTGCGTCCGTGGCTGGTTTCGCGTGCTGCGCGTCCTTCGCAGGCCACCATCGAAATTTTCGCCGCCGCCGCGCCCGCGTATCCCGCGCCCTCGCGCACCAACGAGTGGGTCGATCTTCCGGCCACCCCCGGCCTGCACGCGCGGCTCAGTGCGTCGGCCGTCGACACCTACGAACGTTGCCCTCTGCAGTTCAAGCTGGAACGCGACTGGCGCATGCCCCGCGACATTCCCGCCGCCATGCAATACGGCGCTGCCATGCACCGCGTCCTGCGCACGTATTACGACTCGGTGCGGGCCGGGCGTCCCAAGACTGACGACGAACTCCTCGTACTGCTTCGCGAAGATCTTTCGAGCGCCGGAATGCAGGACCGCTACCA
The DNA here is from genome assembly GCA_963719575.1 of uncultured Acidobacteriaceae bacterium. GTDB lineage: Bacteria > Acidobacteriota > Terriglobia > Terriglobales > Acidobacteriaceae > Sulfotelmatobacter. The sequence goes on along the minus strand of CAVRCN010000003.1, from coordinate 336,116 downwards.
GCACGAGTTATATGAAAAGCAAGGCAGCGAGCAATTGCGGGATTTCCTCGAAGCCTCTCGCGCCACGACCGCGCCTGAGGTTCTTCACACCGAGGAATCATTCGAGACCCGTTTCGGCGACGTCTCCGTGGTCGGACGCATTGACCGCATCGACCGCGCTCCCGACGGCAGCGTCGTGATCCTCGACTACAAGACCGGAAAAGCGCGCACGCAGGAAGACGCCGACGAAAGCCTGCAGCTCTCCATCTACGCGCTGGCCGCTCAGGAAAAATGGGGATACCGCGTGGGTTCGCTCGCCTTCCACAACCTGGAAGGAAATGTAACCGTCGCTACGCGTCGCAGCGTGCTCCAGCTCGAGGACGCGAAAGAACGCGTGCAAGCTGCCGCTGAAGGCATCGCTGCTGGCGATTTTCGCCCGAAGGTGGATTTCCACTGCGCCTTTTGTCCTTACCGCAACGTCTGCCCCGCCAAAGAAAAGCAGATGCCAAGACTTGCCGCGGATGCTCCGAATCGTCGATCAAAGTGAATCGGTCGAGGTAACAACGTTCCCGCTTCCTCACTAAATTCCTCCCCACAAAAACTTAGGGGACGCATTCTGCGTCCCCCGGGTGACTTCGTACTGATCTTTCTTAGTGCTTTTTTTTCTTCTTAGCCTTTTTCTTCGTTGCCATTGGTTCTATTCTCCCTTCCATTCTTCATGGAAAATTTGCAACGGTGCACTGTTGCAACTAATTGATGTATAGAGTCAATGAAAAATGAAGTCAAGAAAAAAATGATGATGCGCGAGCGTCAAAGCGCGGTACGAAAGTCACCCAAGCGCATTGTTCGACTCGAAAATCAACCGCGACACTCGTCATTCACGATCGCTAAGGCGCTTTCGCTTCACTTCGGCGTGCCGAACTGAGTGTCGTTCGCGCCTCGAGTCCGCATTCGCGGCACTGCGCAATGCGCTCGCGATTCGCAGAGCTCTTCTCCCGCTGATAGCAGCATTTCTGCGGCTCGCGCATCTATAATGGTTCTTGCGAAATGTTCGCTGGGAGCTTGATTCATGGCCTCTTTCGACGATGCTGTCATTATTTCCGGATGCCGTACGCCAGTAGGAAAATTTCAGGGCAGCCTTTCCGAATTCAGCGCTCCGCAACTTGGCGCCATCGTGGTCCGCGAAGCCGTCAAGCGCGCGGGTGTCGAGGCTACGGAGATTGACGAGTGCATCATGGGCAACGTCATCTCTGCTGGACTCGGGCAGAATCCCGCGCGCCAGGCCGCCATCTACGGCGGATTGTCTTCCGCGACAGGTGCCATGACAATCAACAAAGTTTGTGGTTCCGGACTCAAAGCTGTCGCGCTCGCAGCGCAAGCGGTGCAAACCGGAAACAGTTCCATGGTGGTCGCCGGTGGAATGGAATCGATGACCAACGCTCCTTATCTTTTGCCGCAAGCCCGCAAAGGATATCGCCTGGGCAACGCGCAAATCGTCGACTCCATGGTGCACGACGGCCTCTGGGATATTTACAACAACTACCACATGGGTATCACCGGCGAGAACGTCGCCGAGAAATATGCGATCAGCCGCGAAGAGCAGGACGAGTTCGCCGTCAACTCACACCGCAAAGCGATCTCCGCGATCAAAGAGTGCCGCTTCAAATCGCAGATTATTCCAGTCGAGATTCCCGCGAAGAAAAAAGGCGACCCTCCCACGCTCTTCGAAAAAGACGAGTCGCCTCGCGAAGACACCACCATCGAAGTCCTCCGCGCCCTGAAGCCGGCGTTCAAGAAAGACGGCACCGTAACCGCCGGCAACGCCCCCGGGGTGAACGACGGCGCCGCGGCGCTGGTCGTGACCAGCGCACCGCGAGCTCGCGAACTCGGCGCGAAACCCATGGTCCGAATCGTCGCACAAGCAACCAGCGGCGTCGATCCGCAATGGGTGATGATGGCTCCCGTCGGCGCGGTCCGCACAATCTGGGAAAAAACCGGCTGGAAAAATGAAGACGTGGACCTCTACGAACTCAACGAAGCCTTCTCAGTGCAGGCGCTGGGCGTAATGCGCGAGCTCGGCCTCGATCCCAACAGAGTAAACGTAAACGGCGGCGCCGTCGCCATCGGCCATCCCATCGGAGCCAGCGGAGCCCGCGTGCTGGTTACGCTGATCTATGAAATGATCCGCCGCGACGTAAAACGTGGCATCGCCGCCCTCTGCTTAGGCGGAGGCAACGCCGTAGCGATGGCGGTGGAACGCTAGAAAACTCACCAACTCATGTGGCGACGGGCGCCCCGCCCGTCCAAGCTGGAGCAAAGCTCCGCGCCACGTCTTCCAAAAGTCGACAGCTCGAACCCTAAACCACCGACCCCCCGCTGATATTAATCGACTCCCCCGTCACCCACCGCGCCGCCGGCGAACACAAAAACAAAACCACATCCGCCACTTCTTCCGCATTGCCCAGCCGTCCGTACGGAGCGAATGTTACCGTCCTGTGCAACACCTCGGGATCCGAGAAGTGCTCGGCCGTCATGTCGGTCTCGACATACCCCGGCGCCACCGCATTCACCCGAATCCTCCGCGGAGCCAGTTCCAGCGCCCAGCTCTTGGTCAGCGAATCGACCGCCGCCTTCGTGGCCCCGTATAATCCTTTCCCGTCAGGAATTCCGATTCTTCCCGCCACCGACGACACATTCACGATGCTTCCGCCGTCGCGCATCAGCGGCAGCGCAGCCTGCGTCACCAGGAACAGTCCTCTCAGGTTGGTGTCGAGCAGCGCATCGACCTTCTCGATCGATGCCGAGCCCAAAGGCGTTGCCAGCCAAACGCCGGCATTATTCACCACGATATCCAACCGCGTCCCGGCCAGCGCGGCAAAGATCGCTTCGATTCCCTGAGGAGAACTGAGATCCGCTTGCAGCAGACGCGAAGCCCCCGGAATTTCCCGGACCACCGCCTCAGCCGCCTCTTGGTTTTTGTGATAGTGAATCAATATCTCCGCGCCCTCGGCAGCCAGCCGCAGAGCGATTGCCCGCCCGATCCCGCGAGACCCGCCGGTGACCAGAGCAGTTTGTCCCTTTAGGATTCCCATATGATGTGCGAAAAGAATTTTAGCTGTGAGTTGCAGTCGGCAGCGTCACGGTAAACACCGCTCCGCCGCCCGGAGCATTGGCCGCTTCCACGTTGCCGTTATGTTCCTTCATGACGGACTTGCAAATACTCAGCCCCAGCCCGGTTCCGCGTCCCGGCCGCTTCGTCGTATAAAAAGGGTCGAAGATGAGCGGCAGATTCTCCGGTGGAATCCCCGTACCATCATCCTGAAAGCTGGCCCAAACCGAATTCGCGGACTTGCCCAGCCGAATCCGCAGAGTCCCGCCGGCCCGCGCCTCGCGGATCGCCTGCTCCGCGTTCACAATCAAATTCAGAAACACCTGCATCAGCTGCTGCGGATCGCCCTGCGCGTACGGCAACCCCGGCTCGCGCAAAAAATCCACTGTGATGTTGTTCTTGCGCAGAGAGTAAGCATAAAGCGTCAGCGTGCGGTCCACGACTTCTGACAAGTTGATGCCCGACTTACCCGGCGCCGGCGGACGCGAAAAATAAGTCAAGTCCTTCACGATCTCAGCCGCCCGTCGCGCCTGTTGCTGCAGCATCCCCAACTGCTTGAGCGAGGATTCGTCGGTCACTTTATCCTGCATCAACTCGCTGACCCCAAGAATGGCGGTCAAAGGATTATTCAACTCATGCGCCACTCCGCCAATCATGGCTCCCATCGCCGCCAGCCGTTCGCTCTGCACCACCTGCTGTTCCAGCTTTCTCTCCGTCGTAATGTCGCGCACCGAGATGATCACGCCAATCAGTTTTGCCTCGGCATCGAACAACTGGCTGGCCGAGGCTCGCATGGTTCGCCAGCTGCCATCGCTGTGCCGCGCGCCGTACTCGGTCGAGGCGAACACCTGCCGGCTCGAGGCCACATCGTGATACAGCGAAGCCAGCTCTGGCGAGTGATCTTCCAGCTCGGAAATTTTCTTGCCCAGCAAGGCCTCCGGTTGATAGCCCAGCATGTCGCGCACCCGCGAGCTCACAAACGTGTAACGCTCGTCCAGATCCACCACCAGAATCAGATCAGGGAAGCTCTCCAGCAACCGGCGGCGGAATTCTTCCTGCTGCAACAACTGCCGCTCCATCGCCCGCTTCTCGGTGACATCCACCAGCGTGCCCTGGTAGCGGATAATATTTCCCGCCGTGTCCCACACCGCCCGCGAAGAATCCAGAAAAGTGGCGGCCGTGCCATCCTTGCGCCGCAGCTTCACCTCGCGCGTTCGCAGGCCGCCTCGATCGGAAACCATGCGACCTAAAACCGGCTCCGTCGAATCCGGACTCAGCGCTCCCGGATCGACCGCGAGCAGTTCTTCCTTCCTCGTATATCCCAGCATCCCCACCAGAGCCGGATTCGCATCGAGAAGCTGCCCGTCGGGAGTGCTGAAATAAACGCCCTCTTGCAAAGTCTCGAACAGCTCGGTGAACCGCAATTCCTTTTCGCGCTGCTCGGTGACGTCGCGCCCGAGAATGCTCGCACCCACAATCTCGTCACCCTTCACGATCGCGTTGACCACGCACTCGAAGTAAAGCGGCCGCGCACTGCCCTTCAGCCGCACTCGCACCGTCCCCGCCCAACGCTTCTTGTCGAGAAACCTCCCCACACCTTGTTCCACGCTTTCGCGGGTTGGCTCTTCAATGAAATCGTAGATCTTCTGGCCCACCAGCCCCTGGTAAGTCTGCCCCGCCAGCTCGCTGATCCTGCGGTTAACGGTGCGCAGGGTTCCATCCAGAGACACTGCGCAGGCCGCATCGTCAAACGAGTCGATCAGCTCCTTGAAGCTGCGTTGCGAGCGCATGATCACCTGGCTCAGCTGATCCAGTTGCTCCTCCGAAGGAGCCGCGCCCACATGTTCCTGCAAGCCATGCAACAGCGTCTTTAGTTCACTAACCTCCCGCCGCCGCCCGTAAGCATAGACAGCCAGAAGCACGGACAGGACCAGCACACCCACAGCTACCGGGCCCAAGTGGTACGGAAGAGTTTCCAGCCGCTCCCAGGCGAAGTAGGCGAAGCCCGCCGCCAGCAGAACCATGAAAAGAAGAATCCATCGCCATAGCTGGGATTCCTCCTGGTCGAGTCTGTCCGGCGGCCGGTTGTCAGGAAGTCCCGTTTTCATGGAAGCTTTACTACCTTACTCCAAGCGATGCTACATTCTACCCGCAACCCCGTAGAATCCCGTATTTGTAACGAAACCCTCGCAGTTCAACATGGGCGCCAAGAATCAAACTGCCCACTGCCCACTGCCCACTGCCCATCCCCACTGGCCACTGCCCCTCCCATTTCCCGTATTTCCACAGCCCACCGTGTGACATCCGTCACAGCCTCGCAGCCTCACAACCGCGTACTGTGGACGCTCCGGGCAAAACGCATTCGTGTGCCCAAGGGATGACCCGCATCCCCGCACCCACCCGGATCAGGCCAAGATCGTCCGCATGCTCTACAAAACGCTCAGCGCCGCAGTGTACGGCATCGATGCCAACATCATTCAAGTAGAAGTTGACTGTTCCGGCATCAAGACCGACCAGGATCACTTCCACACCGTCGGCCTTCCCGACGCTGCTGTGCGCGAGAGCCGCGACCGCGTCCGCGCCGCCCTGAAAAATTGCGGCTACGACATTCCTCCCACCCACATCACCATCAACCTCGCCCCCGCCGACATCAAGAAGGAAGGCTCCGGCTTCGACCTGCCCATGGCTCTCGGCATCGTCGGCGCTTACGGAGGCCTCACCAACAAGGAAATCAGCGACTGCCTCTTCGTCGGCGAACTATCTCTCGACGGCAGCGTCCGCGGCGTGCGTGGAGCCCTGCCCATCGCCCTCGAAGCCCGCGGACGCAAGATCAAGCGCATGGTCGTTCCCGAAGCCAACGCCAGAGAAGCCGCCATGGTCGGCGGCGTCGACGTCTACCCCGTGCGCTCCCTGCTCGACGTGATCCACTTCCTCAACTCCGGCAACGGCATCGCCCCCATCAAGGCCGACGGCGACTCCATGCTGCGCGAGTCCCAGCAGTTTTTCGTCGACTTCAAAGACGTCCGCGGCCAGCACACCGCCAAGCGCGCCATCGAAATCGCCTGCGCCGGCGGCCACAACATTCTCATGATCGGCCCGCCCGGCTCCGGCAAAACCATGCTGGCCAAGCGCATGCCCACCATCCTCCCGCCGCTCACCTTCGAAGAAGCCTTGGAGACGACGAAAATTCACAGCGTCGCCGGAGTCCTCGACCAACGCTCCGGCCTGGTCGGCACCCGCCCCTACCGTTCCCCTCACCACACCATCTCCGACGCCGGTCTCATCGGCGGCGGCGTCATCCCCCGCCCCGGAGAAGTTTCCCTGGCCCACAACGGTCTGCTCTTCCTCGACGAGCTTCCCGAATTCCCCCGCAACGTGCTCGAAGTCCTGCGCCAGCCCCTCGAAGACGGAACGGTAAGCATCGCACGCGCGTCCATGTCGCTCACCTTCCCCGCCCGCTTCATGCTGGCCGCCGCCATGAATCCCTGCCCCTGCGGCTTCCACAACGACCGCAGCCGCGAATGCCACTGCACCACCCCCATGATCCAGCGCTACATCTCAAAAATCTCCGGCCCGCTCATGGACCGCATCGACATCCACATCGACGTTCCCGCCGTGAACTACAAAGAAATGCGCTCCACCAACGAGCCCGAGGATTCCGCTAAAATTCGCGACCGCGTAATCCGCACCCGCCAGAAGCAGCTCGAACGCTTCGCCTCGTCCCGCGAAAAACTCTACTGCAACGCCCAGATGTCCTCCCGCCACATCCGCACCGCCTGCCCGCTCTCCGCCGATTGCGAACGCCTGCTCGAACGCGCCATGACCCAGCAAGGCCTAAGCGCCCGCGCCCACGACCGCATCCTGAAAGTCGCCCGCACCATCGCCGACCTCGAAGGCACCGACCCGATCGAGCCCAAACACATCGCCGAAGCCATCCAATACCGCAGCCTCGACCGCACCTATTGGGCGTAATCGGGGCACGTGTGGGGAAAGGCAGGAGTGGAAGCTACACGAAGGGGGTGAGACTTTTTAGTCGCTCCACTAGCAAGCCTTGTAGAATCAATGCTTTAGAAAGTAGTCATTGCGTTTGTAACGTTTCCCCCTCTGCAACGCACTATCCCGTGATGGCATCTAACATAGAGTCGCATGCGCACACCAGCGAGTCGCGGCCTGATTTTGGCAGGAGGCCAACAGTGATCCCAACTGAACCCACTACGAAACGAATCATTCTGTGCATCGACGACGATGAAGCCATCCTGCGCTACGAAAAAGCCCTGCTCGAACGCTCCGGATACGCCGTCCTCACCGCATCCTCCGCCCAGCAGGGCCTCCGCCTGGCGACCATGTGCAAATGTGACGCCGTCCTCGTCGACTACGAAATGCCCGGGATGAACGGAGACGAGGTTGCCCTCGCGATCAAACGCCTGCGGCCTGGACTGCTGGTCATCTTGCTCTCGGGCAGCGACGTCCCATCACGCGCATTGGTCTCCGTCGACGCCTTCGTGCCGAAGCTGGAAGCCAGCCGCCAGCTGCTCCCCGTGATCGCCGAGTTCTGCGCCGAGACCAACTGACAGCAGCGTGTGGGGTCGGGCCCTTGGCGGGGACTCCTTTGCGTTCTCTGCGGCATTCCTCTGCGAACTCAGCGGTTAAAAGCTCTTGCTCTCCGCAGCAGCACAAGTCGGACGGGCACTCTTGCCCGTCCGGCGAGCGCAGCTCGCCTTCTTTGCCGTCCGCTCCTCCGCTCTCGCTGCGAATCTCAAAATTCAAAATAACAAATCACTCCCATCCATACATCCGCACGTCCCCAACCCCGCAACCCGTGATACCTTACCTCAATCGAAAAATGTTCCGGTCCAAGATCAAGATAAAGATACTCAGCGAAAAATGCGTTTTGACATCTGCGAAATTGCCAGATCGCAGACGATAAAGCTCGCTACCCCATAACAGAGGCCAGAAACCGAACCTAGCCACTAGGAAACGAGGCGCCACACCCACTCCATGCCCATCACCCGACGCGATTTCATCGCCAGAGTAGCCCAGGCCGGCGGCTTCGGAGCCGCCTTCATGACGATGCACTCGCTCGGCCTTCTGGGCATGGCTGAAACCGAGCAGACGAAGGATTTCCCTCTGCCTCCCTCCACCGGCCGCCGGACGAAAGTCGTCATCCTCGGCGCAGGGATCGCTGGCCTGGTTTCCGCCTACGAATTGCGCCGCGCTGGCTTCGACTGCACCGTCCTCGAAGCCCGCGAGCGTCCGGGCGGCCGCAACTGGACTCTGCGCCGCGGATCGAAGCTTGTCTTCACCGACGGCACCACGCAAGACTGCACCTTCGACGAAGGCAACTATTTCAACTGCGGTCCCGCGCGTCTCCCTTCGATCCACAAAACCATGCTGGGTTATTGCAGCGAGCTGGGAGTGGAACTCGAAGTCGAAGTAAATTCCTCGCGCCGCACCCTCCTGCAAAACGACAACGTGTTCGGAGGCAAGCCGATCCGCCAGGGCCAGGCCGTCAATGACACTCGCGGCCACGTTTCCGAACTGCTCGCCAAATGCGTGCAAAAAGGCGCGCTCGATCAGGAATTCACGCGCGACGACCACGCCGTGGTCCTGGATTTTCTCCGAGCCTATGGCGCCCTCCGCAAGGATTACGACTACCAGGGCTCCTCGCGCTCCGGCGACCAGCAATTACCCGGCGCCGCCGATCAAGTCGAAATTCCTCTACCTCCGCTTCCATTTTCCGACTTGCTCAAGTCGAAGTTCTCCCGCCCCATGCTTTTCGAAGAAGTCCTAGACATGCAGCCCACCATGTTCCAGCCCGTCGGCGGCATGGATCGCATCCCCTATGCCTTCGCGCATTCCCTCGGCAAGCTGGTTCACTATCGCTCTCCCATCACCGAAATCAGAAAAACCAGAAACGGCGTCCGCGTGCTCTATCGCAAAGGCGAATCCGGCCCCGTCGCCGCCATCGAAGCGTCCTATTGCATTTGCGCCCTCCCGCTCACCATCCTCCGGACCATCCCGAATGATCTCTCCCCGCGCGTGAAATCCGCAATCGAGCCCATCGTCTATGATTCCGCCTACAAAGTTGCCTGGGAGTCTCGCCGCTTCTGGGAGCAGGACGGCGACGAGGTCTACGGCGGCATCTCATCCCTCACCACCGGACCGATCGGGGTCGTCTGGTATCCCAGCGCGAAGCTGATGTCCAAACGCGGAGTCCTCGTCTCCGGCTACGGCATGGAAAACTGGGATGACTTCGGCAAGCTACCTTCCACGGACGCCAAGATCGCCGCCTCCAAAGCCGCGGTCGAAAAACTGCATCCCGGCAAGGCCAAAGAACTGGAAAAGCCCATGTACATGTCCTGGGGAAAAGTGCCCTATAACCTCGGCTCCTGGGTTACCCGCGGCCCCGAATATCCTCCAGTGAGGGAAGCCGAATACTACGACGGACCCTACCGCGAGCTCATCGTCCCCGACGATCGCATCTACTTCGCCGGAGACCACTGCAGCCACATCATCGGATGGCAGGAAGGCGCAGCCCTCGCCGCCCAGCGTGCAGTCTCAATGATCGCCACCCGCGTCACCCAATCCTGAAACACTGCAAAGACACTGATGATCTCACCACCTGTCATCCTGAGCGAAGTTGTCGTTCGCGAAGCGACCGACAACGCAGTCCAAGGATCCCTATACCAGATCACGAGCCAGCGCCTAAGGAAGTTTCCACTCCACCACCCCCCTCAATCGAAATCCTCGACACCACAGACCTCTCAATTCGGACCCTTCATCTTATCCTTCACACTGTGCGCCAGCCTCTCGATTTCCTCCGCCTTCTTCACCACATCCATCGAAAGCAGGTTCTCGTTCGACTTATCCACCGACGCCTTCAGCTCAACCGCCAGCTTCAGCAGCTTTTCCGTATCGCTCTTGATGGCAGCCTGGCGTTCGAGGTTAGCCTTCTTAGCCATGTCGTGGGCGAGCCGTTCGGTGGCCTCGTCTTCATCAGTGGGCGCGGTGCCCAGTGTGCTCCTGTCAGGCGGCGGAGTGGGTAGCGGTGCGCTCTGCCGCTGCGCCAAAACCGGCAACGCCAGCGCGACCATCAGTGCGGCCGCCAGGAAAAACGTGCGGACAATGTGTGTGAACACGGCAATCCTCGACCCAGCCGGAATTTTCGGTCGTTAAATCGGAAGATCCGATCCGTGGAAAATTATACGTCGGACACTCGGCAGAGAAAAATGCCCCCTTTGCATCCTCCGCGGATTTCCTCCGCGCCCTCTGCGGTTAAAAGCTCTTTCTCAGCAAGCAAAATTAGAAGGTCCGGTGAAAAAACAAAAGCCAGAGCAAGGCTCTGGCTGTTTTTGTTGCGAGTTCTATGCTTTCCGGCTCCCGGCTTACAGCGCGCTCATGTTCGCCAGGAACTCGCTGTTGGCCTTGGTCTTGTTCAGGTATCCGACCAGGAGTTCCATGGCTTCCACCGGCGACAGCGGATTCAGCACCTTGCGCAGCACCCAGATGCGCTGCAGGTCTTCCTTCGGAATCAGCAGCTCTTCCTTACGCGTGCCCGAGCGTTGAATGTCGATTGCCGGGAAAACGCGCTTGTCGACCAGCTTGCGCTCCAGGATGATTTCCGAATTGCCCGTGCCCTTGAATTCTTCAAAGATCACGTCGTCCATGCGCGATCCGGTATCGATCAGCGCCGTCGCAATAATCGTCAGCGATCCGCCCTCTTCAATATTGCGCGCCGACCCAAAAAACCGCTTCGGCCTCTGCAGCGCATTCGAATCCACGCCGCCCGAAAGCACCTTGCCCGAAGGCGGAACAATCGTGTTATAGGCGCGCGCCAGCCGCGTAATCGAATCCAGCAGAATCACCACATCGCGCTTGTGCTCAACTAATCTCTTAGCCTTTTCAATCACCATCTCGGCAACTTGCACGTGCCGCGCCGCAGGCTCGTCGAAAGTCGAAGAAATCACCTCGCCTTTCACCGACCGCTGCATGTCCGTAACTTCTTCCGGCCGCTCGTCGATCAGCAGCACCATCAACACCACTTCCGGATGATTCGCCGTAATCGAGTTGGCCACGTTCTGCAGCAGCATGGTCTTGCCCGCTCGCGGCGGAGAAACAATCAACCCGCGCTGTCCCTTGCCCAGCGGCGTAAGCAGGTCCATCACGCGCGCGCTGGCGTTCTCGCGCGTAGTCTCCAGTTTCAAGCGCTCCTGCGGATAAAGCGGCGTCAGATTATCGAACAGAATCTTGTTGCGCGCTTCGTCGGGAGACTCGAAGTTCACCGCCTCGATCTTCACCAGCGCGAAATATTTCTCGCCCTCATGCGGAGGCCGCACCTGCCCGCTGATGGTGTCGCCCGTCTTCAAATCAAACTTGCGGATTTGCGATGGCGAAACATAAATATCGTCGGGGCCCGGCAGATAGTTGTAATCGGGAGAGCGCAAAAAGCCGTAGCCATCCGGCAGGATTTCCAGCACGCCCTCGGCAAAAATGTGCCCTTCTTTTTCGCTTTGCGCCTGCAGAATCTTGAAGATCAAATCTTGTTTGCGGAGTCCGCTGGCACCGGGCAAGTCCAAGGTCCTTGCGATCTTGGTCAGCTCGGTGATGTTCTTTTCTTTCAGTTCAGCAATGGTCATGATTCACCTAAACCCGTCCACTTGAGCGTTGTTGGCTAGTGTCCACGGGAGATTTTCGAAAGGAGGGTATTCCAGGGAAGACAAAAAACTACTAGGCAGGAAAGGCGGGGCTGACCTACGCAGCCCGCCGTTGTGCCTCAGCAAAATTCTCTGGTTCCGACAGAACTTCCTGCCGTTGTGAGCCTGCAATCCGAGAGAACACGTCGTTCATGGTTTCCGGAATTCTGGTGCTCGGCCGATGGAACTTCCGCGTGGCCTTGGAGGCAAGCTGACACAGCATATACCGGTTGCGAAGCGTCTGTAAAGCATCAAACACACGATCAGAGCGCATGTGCTTTATTTCTCCTTCTTATGAATTTGCGGGCTTTCGCCGTCTTTCCTTGGGCCCATTGAGTCGTGGCCGAACTCCCGGCAACTACCTAAGCCACTGATAACAAATAGGTTGTACAGGAATGAAGCTTAAAGCTCACTTGAATAGATGCACCACAGGACATCTAAGATGCTCGATTTTCTGGGTTTAGCTCCCCACGGCGCAGAAACATCAAAAAACCCGGCCCAGGAGCTTCCGAATGTCCTTTGGAACACACCAATGTAGTCGCAAAAGAAGGCCCGGTCAAGCAGATTATTGATGACAAAATCGCGCCTTCCCGACCTGGGCCAAGAACCAGTTCGGCTCAAACCCCGTCCCAGGCTGCCCCAGCTTTCGCGGTTTTCGAAAGCTGGGCGCCACCGGCCTCAACGCAACGTCACCCAGCCCAGAGGCGACTGAAGTTCGGGTCGGAGGCCCGAAGGCATCCGAGAATTTCCACAGGCCGGTCGGCATCTAACCCGATAGGCCGCAATGGTTGGCGGAAGCCAGCTTCCTGCGACCCCTAAGTCCTTTGTTTCACGGATTTTAGTATCTAAGCTCTTTGAAATCAATATTTTGCCGGGAATTTCCCCGCTAAGTTGATGATTCCAAAGATTCAGGGGGAGGGGGAGGGGGGTACCCGATCTTCCTCAAACGACTGAGCCCTCCGACCCGCGCCGCAAGCCCGTCCAAGCATTATTTCGCCCCGAAATCAAGCGTGCGTCCCCAGCCGCGAAGGAGCGCGACCACACGATGCCCTGCCGAAGCCCGAAAGCCGTAGCCCGGAAGCCGAAAGCCGAAAGCCGTAGCCCGAAAGCCGAAAGCCGAAGCCCGAAAGCTGAAGCCCGAATCCCGCCCTCAGTCGGCGAGATGGTGATGGTGCCCCGAATTGTCCTCCGCGCTTTCTTTGGGCTCGTCCAGCCACTTCTTTAGGGCGCGGTCGCTGAGGTTCATTTCCACCACGGTGGCTTCGTCGGGCTCGATGGCGACGATCATCATTTGCAGCTTGGCCTCGCCCAGGTTCACGTAGATGAGGGTGTCATCAGAGTCGTCTTGAGTGCGGGTGCGGACGAACAGGTGCCAGTCGGGGCCAAGCGAGTGCTCGACCACATGTTGCAGGTCTTCATTCAGAGGTGCGCTCTCGTGCATGCTGGCTGGGGACGGGTGGAAGTCCTCGAACACCGCGAGCCGGATGCCACTGACGCCCGCCGGACGCGCCGCAAACGACATGGCGAGGCTGAGGAACGGGATGCGCATGTGGCGCACTCCGTAATGGTCTTCGATAGCGTGGACCACGCCGTCGAACTCGCGTCCATGAAAGCTGCCGGAAGCATCAGGATCGCCGGCGAACGAAAGCGCGCACGCGCAGACCACGAACAGCAGCGCGCAGGGAAGCGCGCGGCGCGGTGCGCGGCGGAGATTGCTGGCGAAGTTGCGGAGAAAGCATTTCACTTTTGATCTCCTTTGTTCGGCTTCGGCAGGCTTCGCGGGTTCAGCTTCGGGATGCCAAATTGACCGCCCAGATCGGCCAGTTGGTCAACGTCGATGGGGCCGACGATGCTGACGAACGTCAGCTCCTTGGGTTCGGCGGAGATGATGACGATGCCCGCCATCTTGTCCTCTTCGAGTTTGAAGAAAACGTCGACGTTGTCGCCGTCGGTCTCGCTGCGCACGCCGACCACTTTGGTCCATCCCGGCGTACGCACCTGGGCGCGCAGGGATTCCACGTCGGCGGCCGAGTACTCGCCCTCTTTGGAGAACTCGAAGCTGCGCACGTAGATGCCTTTCAGGTTGGCAACGAGCTTGGCCGCTTGCCTCTCATCCGGATCTTCGCCGTTAAGAAACTTGGCGGCCCAGCGCAGCATGGGGCCCTCCATGTTGACCTCGACGGTTTCCTTGGCCTTGGCCGAAAGCTTCTGGACATTGGCGGGAATTTTGATGTCCTGCGCCCGCGCATACAGCGGCAGCGCGAGCAACGTCGCAGACAGCAGAACGAACGACAGTATTGGATTTCGCCTGCATCGCTTTGTGTCGATCTTTGTATCGCTTACGGTTTTCATTATCCTGCGTTCTCTCATGCACTTACTCCCTCTCTTGCTGGTTCGCGGTTGGATCTGAATTTGGATCGGAATGAAGTTGATCTGAATTGCCTCGCCCGTGATTCATCGAGTCAGAATTGATCTGGTCGACTCGGGCCTTCGCCAGTTGCAGCTTGCTTCCGGCAATGCGCAAAGCCAGAAGCAGACACGCTTTAGCGGCTTCTCCCCGAGCGCGTTCGCGCTGGACGTGGACATTGCGATAGTGGACTCCGCCTACGACCAAGGCCATCGCGACAACGGCTACAGCAGCCCAGCGGAACAGGTTCGCTGGAGCAAAGGGCTCAGCGAAGATATTCAGCCACGAATCACGCCACGTGCGTTTCGCCTGGCGCGAGCCTTGCTCCGCTGCACCAGCCAGGACGCGCTCGGCAAAACCGTCAGGTGGTTCCTGACGGCGCAGCGCGTTCTTAAGTTCATCCTCGAAACGGGTCATAGAGTTACTTCTCCCATCGCAGGTTCTTCGATCTCACTTCTCTTGTCTGACTTCTCGGATCGCACTTCTCCGATCGCACTTCTGACCTCACTTGTCCGATCTCACTTCGCCCATGGTGCGGACTACTTTGTCGCGCAGCATAGCCAACGCGCGTTGCAGATGGCTCTTGACGGTCGCTGCGGGCATGTCAAGAACTTCCGCAATATCTTCCGCCGACAAGTCTTCCTGATAGCGCAGGATCACCATCAAACGAGCTTTCCCGGGCAGAGACGCCACCAAGTGCTGCAGCCGGCGAGCCAGAAACGGATCCGCAGGTTGCACGTCCGGCGAGAACTCAAGCATGGCCGACTCCGGTAGATCTTCCAGGCTCACCTGCGGCATCCGGATGCGACGCAGGCGATCGATGCAGCGATGGCTGGTCACCTTGCGCAGCCAGAAGACCACATGCTCGGGCGACTTCAGCGTATTCAGCTTGGCGTGCAGCTGCATAAAGACGTCCTGGGCCAATTCCTCGGCGGCGGGAGGGTCGGCCAGGAAACGCAGGGCAATGCTGAACACCATGGACTGGTGCCGGCGCACGACCTCCGCAAAGTCGCCTGGGGCGACACCCGCGGCTTCTGCGGGAACGGGCTCTGCCATAGCCAAGCTCTCTGACCGCCTCACTTTACCTATACGTGGAGGAATGGGGAAGGGAAGGCAAAATGTTTGGAGGGTGTGGCCGGTGATGGACGGCTTCCGCTTCAGAACTTCCGACGACAAAAATCCCCACCCTTCGACAAGCTCAGGGCAGGCTTTCTCGCAAAGGACGCGAGAAATGGGGCACCCAGCGCCTTTAATCTATTCCGCGTCGCCGGAGCGGATTCGCATTCCGTAGAACGAGCGGTAGACGAAGAAGAAGGAAACCAGGAAGAACGCGGCAGCCAGCACGTTGGTGATGGTGGCACCGTGATCTCTCTGAGAAAGATTCACGGCGAGTTCTACGGCCAGCAATCCGAACAGCGTGGTGAATTTGATGACCGGGTTCAGGGCCACCGACGAAGTGTCTTTGAAGGGATCGCCGACGGTGTCGCCGATCACGGTGGCATCGTGCAGCGGCGTGCCTTTCTGCTTCATTTCGACTTCCACGATTTTCTTGGCGTTGTCCCAGGCGGCGCCGGCATCGGCCATGAAGATGGCCTGGTAGAGGCCGAAGATGGCGATCGAAATCAGGTATCCGATGAAGAAGAACGGCTCCACGAATGCGAATGACAGCGTGCCGAAGAATACGGCGATGAAGATGTTCAGCATGCCCTTCTGCGCATATTTCGTGCAGATCTCGACGACTTTCTTGCTGTCGGCGACCGAGGCTTTGGTGACGCCTTCGAGTTTGATGTTGGCTTTGATGAACTCGACTGCGCGGTAAGCGCCTGTGGTCACGGCTTGCGTGGATGCTCCGGTGAACCAGTAAATCATGGCGCCGCCGGTAATCAGGCCGAGGAAGAAAGGAGCGTGCAGCAGGGAAAGTTTGTCGACGTTGGCGGTGAGGCCGTGGGTGAGTGCCATGATGATGGAGAAAATCATGGTGGTCGCGCCGACGACGGCGGTGCCGATCAGGACAGGTTTCGCGGTTGCCTTGAAGGTGTTGCCGGCGCCGTCGTTGGCTTCGAGCAGGTATTTCGCGTGCTCGAAGTTGACGGTGAAATTGAAGTCCTTCTTGAGTTCCGCTTCGACGTTGGGAACCTGCTCAATCAGCGACAACTCGTAAACTGATTGCGCATTGTCGGTGACTGGTCCGTAGGAATCGACTGCGATGGTGACTGGGCCCATGCCCAGGAATCCGAAGGCGACCAGGCCGAAGGCGAAAACGGCCGGCGCCAGCATGGTTGCGGCCGCGGCCAAGCCCATCGTGCTCATGGAATAGGCAATGGCCATGAGGATCATCATGGCGAGGCCCAGATAGTAGCAGGAGAAGTTGCCGGCCACGAAGCCGGAGAGAATTCCGAGCGAGGCTCCGCCTTCCTGCGCGGAGGTGACGACTTCTCGTACGTGCCGAGATTCGGTGGAGGTGAAAACCTTTACCAGTTCCGGGATCACTGCGCCTGCCAGTGTGCCGCAGGAAATGATGGTTGCCAGCTTCCACCATTGGGTGCCGTCGGCGCCCAGGTCGGGGATGATGAAACGCGAAACAAGATAGGTGAGCGCAATCGAGACCAGCGAGGTAATCCAAACCAGCGAGGTGAGCGGAGCTTCGAAGTTCATCTCGTTGGCGTTAGCATACTTTGCCTTGGCGATGGCGCTGTTCAGGAAGTAAGAGAGCGCGCTGGCGACAAGCATCATCACGCGCATCACGAAGATCCAGACCAGCAGTTGCACTTGTATCGTGGGCGAGTTTACTCCCAGAAGAATGAAAGTGATCAGGGCCACGCCGGTTACGCCGTAGGTTTCGAAGCCGTCGGCGGAGGGGCCAACGGAGTCGCCGGCATTGTCGCCGGTGCAATCGGCGATCACGCCGGGGTTGCGCGCGTCGTCTTCCTTAATCTTGAACACGATCTTCATCAGGTCGGAGCCGATGTCGGCGATCTTGGTGAAGATGCCGCCGGCGATGCGCAACGCGGCTGCGCCGAGGGATTCGCCGATGGCGAAGCCGATGAAGCATGGTCCGGCATAGTCGCCGGGGACGAACAGGAGAATGAAGAGCATGATCAGGAGTTCCACGCTGATCAGCATCATGCCAATGCTCATGCCGGCTTCCAGAGGAATCTGGTACACGGGATAGGGCTTGCCGGGCAGGGAAGCGAAGGCCGTCCGGGAGTTGGCGAAGGTGTTCACGCGAATGCCGAACCAGGCCACGCCGTAACTGCCCGCGATGCCGACCAGGCTGAAGGCGAGGATGATGGCGACGCGCATGGCTTCCATGTGCTGCAGCACGCCGAAGTAGAGCAGAATGATGACGGCGATAAACGCCCACAGGAAGAGGATGAACTTGCCCTGGGTCAGCAGATAAGTTTTGCAGGTCTCGTAGATCAACTCGGAAATTTCCCGCATGGCGCGATGCACGGGAAGGTTCTTCAGCCGCATGTAGATGACCATGCCGAAACTTAGTCCGAAGAAGCAGAAGAGGATGCCGATCAGCAGCAGGTTGTGGCCGTTGATTCCGCCGTTCAGGAATCTGTTCAGGAACGAGACTTGAGAAAGGTCGGGCAGCTTCAGGGAAGCCTCGCCTCCAGCGGACTCGGCGGGCTGAGCCAGGGCAGCCACGGCGCTAATACAGAGCAGAGCGGCGACCGCCGAAATCTTTTTTATGAGTTCGGTGACCAGACCGCGTCCTTGGAACGCAAACGTGGCGAGCCAGGTGCGCATAAGAAAACCTCCGATGAGTGGTTATAAGGAATCTATGAAACCGTTCAGGAACCACTTTCCGCTGCAATGCCAGCAGCATTGTTCACGGAATTTCCGAGCACGCTTCCACCTCAAAACCTGAAGAACGGTTGCAGCTTGGCCGCGTTCGGAGTTTGCGCCAGGTCTACCCGGGAAGATCTAACCGGAAAAGGGCGTGCCGTTACGGCGGAGCTCTCTCCCCGGCAGCCCAGCGCAAAACGGATGTTTATAACACGTTGGGGATATTGGGTCAAACGTGACTCGGGCGGGGTGGCGGGCTCAATTCTTGAGCACAGAGGACACAGGGGAACACGGGGTAAAACTCGGCGAAGACCGGGCGAAAACCCGAGTTGAAGACCCGGGCCGAACACATAAAGTCAAAGGCGACGGACAAGAGTGTCCGTCCTACACGAGCGTTTTTGCGATTGTGCAATAGAGGTCGATCGCCTCGGCCAGTTGCCGCTTTTCGATGTATTCGCCGTCGGTGTGCGCGACGTGAATGGAACCGGGACCGATCAGCAACGGCTCACCCCAGTTGGTGAGCTTGGGGATGTCGGTGGTGAAGGCGGCGATCATGGTGGGCAATCCGTCGACGGTGCGCAGGCGTAGGAACGGAAGCTCCAGCGGGAAAGTGACTTTCACCTGGTCGCCGGCGGTGGCGAGAATCTGGTGGCGAAGTTCGTCGGACGGCCCAACCAGGCGGTAGAGCAAATCGGCGTGGGCGTAATCCGGGATGACGTTGGGGGCGCATCCGCCTTCGAGCAGGCCGATATTCAGCGTGCACGGGCCAATTTCCGGGTCGGAGGGCAAAGGCATGGCGCGCAGGCGAGTGAGCGCGGGCAGCAATTTGTCGATGGCGGAATCGCCAAGTTCGGGATAAGCGGAATGCGCCATGCGTCCGGATGCGGTTACTTCTACGCGGAGTGTGCCCTTCGAGGCCAGCGCGATGCGGTTTTCGGTGGGCTCGCCATTCACCAGAAATCTGCGGCTGGCTTTTGGAGCAGCAGAATCAGCGGATGAGAAGTGGCTTGCGGCATATTCATTGGCGGTTTGCGCGCCCAGGCTGTCGCGTTCTTCGCCTGCAACGAACAGAAGGCCGACGTAGATTTGTTCCCGGCGCAGGCGCTCGGCGGCGGCGACCTGCGCGGCGATGATGCCCTTGGCGTCGCACGATCCACGGCCGTAAATGCGAGTGGCATCTTCGGATGACGGAATGAATGGAGGAACGGTGTCCATGTGCGTGGAGAAGACGACGCTTGGGAAGTCGGCTTCGGGCTCTCGGCTTCCGGTTTCGGGCACCCATTCCGGCGGAGTGGCGTAAACGTTGAAGCGGGCCGCTTCCACCGGCATTTTCCTGGCCTGATATCCCAGGCGGGAAAGTTCACCCCAGAGATAGTTTCCTACCGCGGCTTCGTTGCCGGTGATCGACTCGATGTCAATCAGCTGGCGCGTGAGCGTGATGGCATCCATGGTGGACAGGATAATAGCAGAGGGAAACGGCTGGAGGTCAGAAGTCAGAATGCAGAATGCAGAAGTGAAAGTCAGGAATACGAAGCGAGAGCGTTCTGATGTTTTTTAATTCTTCATTCTGACTTTTGACTTCTGACTTTTTACTTCGGCTCTTGCCATGTAATCTGGCTCTGTGATTTCTTCGACATCATCCATTCGTTCGCTGTTTCTCGATGGGCCGGCGGGCCGGTTAGAGGCGTTGCTCAACGCAGGCGCGGAGAGCGCGACACATGCGGCGGTGGTTTGCCATCCGCATCCGTTGTTTGGGGGAACGCTGCACAATAAAGTTGTGTTCCACACGATGAAGGCGCTGAACAGCTTCGGGTTTCCGGTGCTGCGCTTTAACTTTCGCGGCACGGGGCTGAGCCAGGGTGAACACGATCACGGCAACGGAGAAGTTGAGGATGTCCGGGCGGCGCTCGACTGGCTTGATGCCGAGTTTCATCTGCCGCTGGTGTTCGCAGGATTTTCTTTCGGCGCGGCGGTCGGGTTGAAGGCGGCGTATGCGGATCCGCGGGTTGCGGCGCTGATTGCGGTGGGAGCGCCGGTTGGTCCCGTAGCCGCGGGTGAGGAAGAGCCTCGCGTCTACACCTTTGATTTCTTAAAGGAGTGCACCAATCCGAAATTGTTTGTCAGCGGGGCACGTGATCCGTTTGGCCCGCGGGCAAAGCTGGAGGCGCTCGTCTCGTCGCTGCCTGAACCGAAGAAGCTGGTGATGATTGAAGGCGGCGATCATTTTTTCGAAGGGCGGCTCCGGGAGTTGCGCGAGGCGATTGAAGGCTGGGTGAAGCTGGCCGTTAGGTAAACCGCTGTCAGCTATCAGTTGAGAGCTCTCTATAATCCTTGCCATGACTTCGGGCGCTGACCGTGATCTGCAGTTCCGCGAGATGCGCGAGACTGCTCGCCAGATATTTCTTGGCGCGCTGGCCGAGGCTTCGATCGCCAATGCGTTTGCGCGGCAGGTGCATTCGGAGCGCGGAGTGTTGCGGATCTGCGAAGATCTTTATCATTTGTCCGCGTATGCGCGCGTGTTCGTGGTGTCGCTGGGCAAGGCTGGGCACACCATGGTGGAAGCGCTGGCCGAGCAAGTGGGCGCGTTTTCACTGGAAGGCATTGTGGCCACTTCCGTTGAGCCTGGGGCGCAGGTGCGCGGGTTCCGCTATTTTCAGGGCGGGCATCCCACGCCGAATGCCGAGTCGATTCGCGCGGCGAGCACGATGCTGAAGGATTTGCAGGCGCAGACGGCGTCGTCGCTGGTGATTTTTCTGCTCAGTGGCGGAGGGTCGTCGCTTGTGGAGAAGCCCATCGACGACGAAATCACGCTCGACGATCTCATCGCCACCTATCGCGCTCTAGTGCATTCGAGCGCGCCCATTGCGGAGATCAACGCCATCCGCAAACATCTTTCCGCGGTGAAAGGCGGGAGGCTGGCGCAGGCGGCGTATCCGGCGCAGCAGATATCGCTGCTGGTCTCCGACGTGCCTGACAACACGCCCGATGCGCTGGCCTCTGGGCCGACCATGCCCGATTCCACCAGCGCGGAAGATTGTTACCGCATTGCGGAGAAGTATGGCCTGCTGCAGACGTTTCCCGCAGCGACGCGCGAGTTGTTCGAGCGGCGCGCACTCGAAGAAACTCCCAAGTCGGACGATCCGGCGTTTTGCTATTCGCGCTGGTGGCCGCTGCTCTCGAATCAAGTGGTGGTGGAGCAGGCCAGCCGTGCAGCGACGCAGGCAGGCTTCGCGGTGCATGTGGATAATTCCTGCGATGACTGGGACTACGAGCGCGCGGCGGAGTATCTGGTGAAGCGGGTGCGTGAGCTGAAAATAGAGTCGGAACGCGTGTGTCTGATCTCCGGTGGGGAAGTGACCGTGAAGGTTACCAATGGCGCCGTGGGCGGGCGCAACCAACAGTTCGCGCTGGCGTGTGCAGAGAAGGTTGCGGGGGAAAACATCACGGTGCTGAGTGCGGGAACCGACGGCATCGACGGCAACAGCCCTGCGGCGGGAGCGGTGGCGGATGGGTCGACGCTTTCCCGGGCACAGGCACGAGGGCTCGATCAACGAGCCGCGCTTGCGAAGTTTGATGCGTATCCATTTTTCAACGCGCTCGGCGATGCGATCGAGACTGGGCCGACGGGGAATAATCTGCGCGATCTGAGAATCCTGCTGGCTTATTGATTCGCGGGCTGCTGGTTGGCAGACTGGCTTCTTCTGGCTTACTCTAGCGGCCTATGCGAATTGCAAAACTTCGTTTGCAGGTTGTTCTTGGTCGGATCACGATTAGTCTGACCACGCTTGGGTTGACCACGCTTGGTCTGATCCTGGGCTGCGCCGCGGCGGCGTCGGCCCAATCTACGTTCACGCTGGAGCAGGTGATGAGTTCGCCTTTTCCGAGCGAACTGACGGCGGCGGCGCACGGCAGCCGCGTGGCGTGGGTGTTTGACGCAAAAGGTGTCCGCAATGTTTGGGTGGCGGACGGCCCGGACTTTATTCACACCGCGCGACAACTTACTCATTACACCGAGGACGATGGCCAACCCATCGCCAGCCTGCGTCTCACGGCTGATGGCAAGACCGTGCTCTATGCGCTGGGCAGCGAGTTGAATGACGCGCAGGAGAGCGCCAATCCGGAGAACTGGACGAAAGGCGCCAAGCAGCAGGTGTTTGCGCTGGATGTGGATTCGAAAGAATCCGCGCCGCGGCTGTTGGGTGACATGGGATGCCCGGAGGAAGACTGCGAAGACATTCAGATTTCTCCTGACGGCGAGCGGGCGGTGTGGGCGGCGAAGAAGAAGTTGTGGATTGCCAGTGTGGACGGCAAGCAGCAGGCCAAGGAACTGGCAACCGTGCGCGGAGCGGCGGGTGAGCCGAAATGGTCGCCCGACGGCAAACATATCGCATTCGTGAGCGGGCGGGAAGGTCATAGCCTGGTTGCGATTTACGACTTCGATGGCGCGAGCATCCGCTACCTGGCGCCGAGTGTAGATAAGGATTCCATGCCGCGCTGGTCTTCTGACAGCAAATGGATTGTCTTCGTGCGCGTCGCTGGAGATGAGGCGAAGCTGCTGCTGATTCCGGTGCGCCCGCAGCCGTGGTCGCTGTGGATTGCCGACGCCGCCACCGGGACCGGTCGGCTGTTATGGAGCAGCGGAGAGAAGATCGAGGACTCTCTGCCGCGCCTCAGCGAAGATGGCTCGCTCAACGTTGCTGCCGATGGCCGCGTGATTTTTTCCTCGGAGCAGGATGGCCGCAATCACTTGTATTCGATCGCCGCCTCGGGCGGCGCGGCCACGCTGCTTACGCCCGGCGACTTTGATGTGGAAGACGTCACGCTCGGCGCGGACAAGGCGTGGGTGATTTACTCGTCCAATCAGGATGACGTGGACCGGCGGCATTTGTGGCGCGTGCCGGTGACGGGCGGCAAGCCGCAACAGGCGCTGACTGCGGGCGAGACCATGGAGTGGACGCCGGTGCAGACTGGCGACGGCAAGAGCGTGGTTTGCCTGGGCTCTACGGCAACTTCGCCTGGCATGCCGTATGAAGTTACGGCGAGCGGGCGCGAAATGATCGCGAAGCAGGCGCTGCCGGGTGACTTTCCTTCGGCGTCGCTGGTGACCTCGAAGCAGGTGATTTTTCAGAGCGAAGACGGCCTGACGCTGCACGGCCAGCTTTTTCTGCCACGGCTTCCACAACACGATGCGAAAGGAAAAATTCCAGGGCTCGTGTTTATGCACGGCGGGCCAAGCCGCCAGATGATGCTGGGCTTCCACTACATGGATTACTACCACAACGCTTACGCGGAGAATCAGTACCTGGCGAGCCGCGGATATGCCGTGTTGTCGGTGAATTACCGGCTCGGCGTGATGTACGGACGCGCGTTTCGCGAAGCTCCCAACACAGTTTGGCGCGGGGCGGCGGAGTACAAAGATGTGGTGGCGGCGGGGCGCTATCTGCAATCGCTTCCGCAGGTGGACGCGGAGAAGATCGGGTTGTGGGGTGGTTCCTACGGCGGCTTTTTGACTGCGATGGGGCTGGCGCGCAATTCAGATCTGTTCAAGGCGGGGGTGGATTTTCATGGCGTGCATGACTGGAGCGTTTTTCTCACGGAGCGGCCATATTTCGGCAATCTGGCACTGCGCCCTCCGGACATGGAGGCTGCGGTGAAGCTGGCGTGGGATTCTTCGCCCGATGCCTGCGTGAGCACATGGAAGTCGCCGGTATTGCTCATCCATGGCGACGATGACCGCAACGTTCCGTTCAGCCAAACTGTGGACCTGGTGCAGCGGTTGCGGGCGCAGCACGTTCCGTTCGAACAACTGATCATTCCGGATGAGATTCACGGGTTCCTGATGTGGAGAAGTTGGATGCGGGCTTATGCGGCGACGGCTGAGTTCTTTGACCGCACGCTCAAGCACGGGGAGAAGATCGGGGCTGGAGATTGGGATTCGCGGTAGGTTGCAGCGTATGTAACCCCGTGGAGAGTCGCGCCGGGCTGCGCCTCTTCGACTCCGCTCAGGGCAGGCCCGGGGGACAGCCGAGGCGGCTGTCCCTACGTAGGCGGTTGTAATCATCGACCAGCGCTATGCGCTCTTCGGCATCTTGGCCATGGCTTCTTCCATACCCTGCTTCATCTCTTCTAGCGACAGATCGGCGGTGTGCGTGGCGATCGACCATTTGTGGCCGAAGGGATCCCGCAGCTTGCCGTAGCGATCGCCCCAGAACATATCCGTGACAGGCATCTCCACGATCGCGCCGGCTTTCACCGCGCGATCGAATGCGGAATCCACATCTTCCAGGTAGATATGGAGGCCGCTTCCCGAGCCCCCGATTGATTGCGGCGAAACCGAGCCGGCCTGGGGAAATTCGTCGGCCAGCATAATGATGGAATCACCAATGACCAACTCGGCGTGCATGACTTTGCCGTCCGGACCCTTCATGACGCCGCCCTTAATCCGGGCTCCGAGGCCCTGCTGATAGAACTCAACGGCGCGCGCGGCGTCGCGACAAATTAAGTAGGGAGTTATGGAATGGTAACCTTCGGGAATTGCTTTCACGGACATGAGGCCTCCTGATCGCGAGAATTTCGCGGCAGGAAGTTTACACCAAACGTCGGAGGCGATTGTAAACGGAGTGTGACTGTCTTGCGGCGAAAGCTTGGCGAAACCAAACCAGGGACGAATGTTTAGAAGAACCTGGTGATGCCTTCCTGCAGCACGAAGACGCGGTCTTCGATTCCGGCGGAGCGCGCTTCCTCATCCAGCAGTTGCAGAGGCTCGTCCATGGGCTCGTGAGAGAGGCGGAAGCTGCCGTAGTGCATGGGCACCATCCAGCGGGCGTTGAGGTCGAGGAAGGCGCGGGTGGCGTCGGCGGGGTTGGCGTGAACGTTGCGGAACTGGGGCGGGTTGTAGGCGCCAATCGGCAGCAGCGCGAGCTCGGGCGACAAGCGGCGCCCGATTTCACGGAAGCCGGCGAAGTAAGCGGTGTCGCCGGCGTGATAAACGGAATGCTTGCCCGCCTGCAGCACATAGCCGCCGTAGCCGCGGTGCGAATCTTTCAGAATGCGGGCTCCCCAGTGGCGCGACGGCACGTGCGTCACGGAAAGATCACCGTCGTGCGAAGTCTTCCACCAGTCGAGCTCGATGATCTCGGAAAAGCCGAGATCGGCCACCAGGTCGGAAACATGCGTGGGAACAATGATGGCTGGCGCGGTCCCACTGGTGCGCAGATTGTTTTGCACAATCGCGCGCAACGATGGCCGGTGCAGGTGGTCGAAATGCGCGTGCGTCACCAGAACGAGATCGATGGAAGGAAGATCGCGCACTCGCAATCCAGGGCGGCGCAACCGCTTGAGCACGAAAAGCCAGCGCGCAAAGTTGGGATCGATAAGCACGCTGCGTCCGCCAATCTGCACGAAAAAACTGGCGTGGCCGATAAACGTAACGCCCAGATCGCCATTACCGGCCAGGCGCGGAATGTGCGTCTCGCCGTACCGCGGGGTGACTGCGGAGTGGCGCACTAGACGCGAAAACTGTGTCGCGCGTTTGCGCAGAGCCGGATTGCGAAGCGTTTGTTTAATCATCCTGCCTGATCTTGCTGCCTGATCCTGTGACTGTAAAGCCTGGGAGCCGATCGCTCAGTGAATTCGATGATCACTGGAAGTGTTCGGGTCCATTTTAGTTCACCAAAGGCGGCTCCTGCGTCCTCAAATTTTGGCGTACGCGGTACTAGAGTAATTTAGAACCTTCGACGACGAAGCCGAGGGCAGGATTGTCCTTGTGCCAGAATAGGGGATGACTTCGGCGGAATCGGCAGAGTCTGCGCGCAGCTGGAATCGGCTGGACGGAGTTGATCTGCTGCGCGCTCTCGCCATTCTGTTTGTGTTGATGAATCACGTCAACATGCGACTGCTTTCCGCAGATGTGCCGTATACAAAGGCGCTTCCCGAACAATTGGTGTCCTCGCTCGTGTGGAACGGTCAGCGGGGCGTGCAGATATTCTTCGCGGTCTCAGGATTTCTGATCACATCGACAAGCCTTCGGCGCTGGGATTCGCTCTCGCGCGTCGGCATACGCGCTTTTTACCAGATGAGGTTTGCTCGCATCGCGCCTTTGCTGGTGGCGCTTCTGGCGATACTGAGTGTTCTTCATTTCGCTCACATCAAGCACTTCGTTGTTCCGTCGAAGACCGGAGGACTCGGGCGTGCCTTGGTTGCGGCACTCACATTTCATGTCAACGTGCTGGAAGCTCGCCGCGGCTACCTTCCGGGCAACTGGGACATTTTGTGGTCGCTTTCCGTGGAGGAAATGTTTTATATCTTTTTTCCGCTCACTTGCAGGCTGCTGGG
Source organism: uncultured Acidobacteriaceae bacterium (assembly GCA_963719575.1). Classification (GTDB taxonomy): domain Bacteria; phylum Acidobacteriota; class Terriglobia; order Terriglobales; family Acidobacteriaceae; genus Sulfotelmatobacter. The sequence continues at coordinate 309,799 of CAVRCN010000003.1, read as the reverse complement.
GCGCGGAAAATTGCTGATCACGCTGCTTTTCGCGTTTATCATCCTGGGGCCCTTCGGTCGCACTTGGTTTACTCATGGAAATGAAGTGTGGCGGGAATATTCCTACCTTGGAGGGATGGACGCGATTGCACTTGGTTGTCTCACCGCCCTCTTTACCGCTAAGCGACGTCTCTCGCGCTCTGTTCTCATGGCGCTGGTAGGCGTGGGCACGTTGGTTGTGGGCTTCAGTCTTTGCTTCTCGCTCACGGCGGACCGCTGGGGCCTGGCTCGAACCGGGCTGGATATGACGGTACTCGCGGCGGGCACCTGCATGCTCATTGCTGCGTCTGCGCAGACGCGATGGAGAAGTCCGCGCCTGTTAAGTCCAATGCTCAAACTGGGCCAGCGCAGCTACGAGGTTTATCTGACTCACATGTTTCTCGTTTTTGCGCTCTTTCAGATTTTCCTTGCCATCGGCACACCCATGATCGGCGTTCCGGCTCTCTTCTTCGTTGTCATCCTCTTGTCAGGGCTGTTAGGCGAACTTGTGGCGAGATTCTACTCGGAACCTGCGAATCGTTTTTTGCGCGAACGCTGGGGAGACGGTGCAAACCGGCTCGGTTCGGTGATTGAGCCGGCAGAAGCGGCAATGCACGAGGAAAAAGCGCGCGTGGAGAAGGCATAGCCCGAGGTTTGCTTGGCTTACTTTGCCCGAGCCTGATTTGCTTGACCTTGATCGCTCGGGTCATATCTAATCCGAATCTGTTCTTATTTGTTCCTTGTTCGACGGGAGAAGTGCAGCATGCGAGTTGCTTTTCTGGGATTGGGAATCATGGGGCACGCCATGGCCACGAATCTGGTGAAGGCGGGGCATGAGGTCACAGTGTGGAACCGCACGCCGGGCAAACTGGTGGAAGGCGCGGGGATCGCCCCGACTCCGGCTGCCGCGGTGCAAGGCGCCGAGGTGGCCTGGCTTTGTGTTTCCGATACGGACGCGGTGGAGAGCGTTCTGTTTGGCGCGGATGGCGCGGAGGCGTCGCTGACGGAAGGCATGATCATTGCCGATTCCAGCACTATCTCGCCGTCGGCCACGCTGAAGTTCGCGGAGCGCGTGGCGAGCAAAGGCGTGGCCTGGGTGGACGCGCCGATGACGGGGTCGAAGATCGGCGCGCAGAACGGGACGCTGGTGTTCATCGTGGGTGGGGGCGAAGCGCAGATCGAGCGGCTGAAGCCGCTGTTCGCGGCCATGGGCAAGAAAATCTTCCGCATGGGCGACACGAGCAAAGGGCAGGCCACCAAGCTGGCGATGAATCTGCAGATTGCGCTTATCTTTGAAGGCTTTGCGGAGGCATTGACCCTGGCTACGAAATTGGGCGTCGACTCGCAACAACTGGTTCAACTGATCGAAGCGACCATGGTGAAATCGGGGGTGGTCGAGTACAAGGCTCCGTTCGTTCTGGCGCGCGATTTCACGCCGAATTTTCCGCTACGGCTGATGCACAAAGATATTCGCCTGACGCTGGAAGCCGCGAAAGAAGCGCGGGTGAAGCTGCCTGCGCTCGAAACTGTCGAAGAAATCTACGAGATGGCGACCGAGGATGGGCATCAGGATCTGGACTACGCGGCTACGTTGACGCTGCTGGAGAAGTGGGCCGGGGTGCAGGTGAAGGGGAAAGCCGCGTAGCGCGATGAGTAGCGCCAGCATCTTGGGGCCCCCGGCTGCCGGGACGGCGGTGCCGCTCAATCCTGCAGAACCCTCGCGAACACATCGTGATCGACGTTGCCTCCGGTGACTACCAGGCCTACGCGCTTCCCGCGCAACGTGGATTTTTCTTTCAGGGCTGCCGCAAGTCCAGCGGCGCCTGCTCCTTCCACTACGTTGTGCGTGTCGGTGAAATAGATTTTCATGGCCTGGGCGATTTTTTGTTCGCTTACCTGGAGCACACGGTCGACATTTTCGAGTACGACTTTGAGCGATGCGTCATCGGGGACCCGGCAGGCCATGCCGTCGCCCAGCAGCGTGGTGACGGGAGCGGCGACTTTGCGTCCGGCTTCAAACGAGAGCGCATAGGCGGGCGCACCTTCGGGCACCACCCCTACAATTCGCGTCTTCAGATTCAGGCCGTTGCGCACCGCGGAGCAGGAACAGATGCCCGAGCCCTGGCCGATGGGCACGTAAACGATATCCAAGTCGGCGACCGCGGAAAAGAACTCGAGCCAGTACGTGGCGACGCCTTTCACGATGTCGCGATGGTAGGAGGGGACGAAATGCCATCCGCGCTCGGCGGCGAGTTTCTGCGCGTGCTCTTTGGACTCCTGAAAGTCGTTGCCAAACTCGATGAGGTTAGCACCCTGCGCGCGCATGGCAGAATTTTTCTCCGGGCTGTTTCCCTGCGGCACTACCACGTGCGCCGGAACGTTGAACCGGTGCGCTGCCAGCGCCACCGACTGTCCGTGATTACCGCGCGTGGCCGTGACCAGTCCTTTTATATTGTTCGATTCGCGAAACAGTTCTGCCGCATAAACAACGGCGGTCCGCGCCTTAAACGCACCGATGGGAGTGTGGTTCTCGTGCTTCACCCACACCTCGGCGTCCAATCGCTCGCAGAGCAGGGGCCAGACAATCTGCGGCGTTGGGGGCATTATGGCGTAGACCAAATGCTGCGCAGCTTTGATTTCGTCGATGGTTGGCAGGGACGTGGCGGGCGAAGGCGTTGCGACTGCGGATTCATTCGTCATGGAAGTAAAGGCCTCTGTGGGGTTTCTGATCCCTGGCCGTGCGCGCCGGATTCAAATTAAGGCAGGCTGCGAGAAAATGGGCCGAGTACCATCCCGTTACCACGGTAACGGCGCAAAAACCGCTATTACACAAGTATTACAGTCACTTGCAGCGGTCCCTGATAAGTTAGCAAAAGAAGAAGTCAACGCCATAACGGGGAACGTCACTTGGATATGGAACTGCAAGATCTGGAAAAACCACAAGCTGAACCCGACGAAATTAATTGGGTCACGGCGATTTTCATGTCGCTATTTCACGTTGGGGCCATCGCCGCACTTTTCTTTTTCACATGGAAAGCGCTTTTCGTGGCGATGTTCCTGTGGTGGGTTTCGGGCAGCCTGGGCATCGGCATGGCCTATCACCGCCTGCTCACGCACCGCGGCTATAAGACTCCGAAATGGGTGGAATATTTTCTAACGGTTTGCGCCACGCTCGCGCTCGAAGGCGGACCGATTTTCTGGGTGGCCACGCACCGCATTCATCACCAGCATTCCGACCAGGAAGGCGACCCGCATTCTCCGATCGACGGGAAATGGTGGGCGCACATGGGCTGGATCCTGATGGGCAAGTCGATGCACCATGATACGACCACGCTGGCCCGCTACGTCCCCGACCTCGCGAAAGACAAGTTCCACGTCTGGATCACCAAATATCACTATGTGCCCATGATTGTGCTGGGCGGAATTCTGTTCGCGATCGGCGGAATGCCTTTCTTGATGTGGGGCATCTTCATGCGCACCGTAGTGGGATTGCATGCTACCTGGCTGGTGAATTCGGCCACGCACTCCTGGGGCACCCGCCGTTTCGCAACGCGCGACCTTTCCACCAACAGCTGGTGGGTGGCGGTGCTGACTTTTGGTGAAGGCTGGCACAACAATCACCATGCGCATCCGACGGCCGCGCAGCATGGATTTACCTGGTATGAAGTCGACATGAACTGGTACGGCATCTGGGCGCTGAAGCAACTGGGCCTGGCCTGGGACATCAAGCGCGTGAAGCTCGCAGAAGTAGAACGCGGACTGGTGCCGACGCCGAATGGGCGCCTGATCACGCCGGCCATGCCGGAAGGCATGGTTGCAGGCGACTGATCGCGGAGCGACTTACCCTATGTTGCTTGCACGATTCAAAGAACCCGCCCCACAGGCGGGTTTTTTCTTGTCGGCTGCTCGTTGGAAACGGCTCGGCCGCTGCGAGGATTAGTAGCGCCTCCGCGTGAAAGCGGTAAAATCGGGCTGGTCGTTTATTCGTCGTTCCAATCGCCGTCTTTTCGACGTTTATTCGTCGTTCGCTATGCGCATCACGAGCCGTCGCGGAACTATCGTGTTTTTTCTCTGCCTGGGCATCGGCCTGGTGGCGCTGGCGGTTGCGCTGAATGTGGGATGGATCATCCTCAACTGGCGCGAAGGCGTTCTGCTGTTTTTTGGAATCATTTTTTTTGCCGTGATTATTGCCGGCATGATCGTGAACACCACGTTTCTGCTGCGCGAGATCCGGCGCAACGAGCAGCACGACAGTTTCATCAATGCTGTGACCCATGAACTGAAAACGCCGGTGGCGTCGATCCGGCTGCACCTGGAAACGCTGCAGCGCCGCGATCTTCCGGAAGCGCAACGGCAGGAGTTCTACCGCCTGATGTTGCGCGATACCGACCGCCTTACCGACACCGTGGAGCAGGTTTTGCGGGCGGGGCGCGCCGGGGAAAAGAAAGCGGGAAAAGAAAAAGTTGAAGTCGACTTCCGGCAGATCGTGCGCGACTGCATGGATATGGCCCGCACTCGCCACAGTTTGCCGCCGGAAGCGTTGCGTTATGAGGAAGCTGGCGCAAGTACCGAGGGGATGAATACCGCGAGAGCGAATGCCGCTGGGACGAATGATGCGGGCCTGAGCGGAGAGCCGGTGCGAGTTCAGGGCAGCGCCGAAGACCTGCGCACCGCGGTTTTGAACCTGCTGGACAATGCCATTAAGTATTCCGGTGAGAACGTCGACGTGCGGGTGCGCCTGGAAACGCCCGACGAGAAACACGTGGTGCTGAGCGTGCAGGATCAGGGCGTGGGGATTTCCGCCGATGACGTGAAGCTGATCTTCCGGCGGTTCTATCGCGTCAGCCATCGCTCTCTGGCGCACGTGAAGGGAACAGGTCTGGGCTTGTTCATCGTGAAAGCGATTGCGCAAAAACATGGCGGCAAGGTATTTGCCGAGAGCGAAGGCGAAGGCCAGGGTACGACGGTGACGCTGCAACTGCCGCGTATGGCATCTCGGGGGCCGGCCGCATGAGCCGCGTTCTGGTGGTCGAGGACGAAGAGCATCTGGCCCAGGGACTGCGCTTCAACCTGGAAGCTGAGGGCTATTCCGCGGAGATTGTGGGCGACGGCGAGACCGCAACCGAGCGCCTGCTGAAAAAAAACGAAAACTTCGACGCGGTGGTGCTCGACATCATGCTGCCCGGCAAAGATGGATTCAGCGTGGTTTCGGAATTGCGGGCGGCGCGGAATTACGTTCCGGTGCTGATGCTGACGGCGCGCGGGCGTCCCGAAGATGTGCTGAAAGGCTTCGCTTCGGGAGCGGACGATTATCTGGCCAAGCCGTTCGATCTGGAAATTCTGCTGGCGCGGTTGCAGGGGCTGTTGCGGCGCAGCCGGTGGGTGCGGACTACGCAGACTGAAGCCCAGAATGATGATGGGCCGAACGGGGCCGCAGCCGCTGGCGATGGGCACAGCGTGGGGGATTTCGGAAGTTTTTCGTTTAGCGGGAAGACCATCGACTTTGGCGCTCTCGAATTGCGCAGCGGCGATAACACGATTCACTTGACGCTGATGGAATCGGAACTGCTGCGCCATCTGGTGCAGAACGACGGCAAGGTGGTTTCGCGCAAACAGATTCTCGAGGAAGTTTGGGGTCTGCACGAAGACACGGACACGCGCGCCATTGACAATTTCGTGGTGCGGCTGCGGCGCTATATTGAAGACGATCCGGCGAAGCCTCGCCATCTGCTGACGGTGCGCGGGGTGGGGTATCGTTTCCTGGCACGGCCGAGCTTTTAGCCTAAAGCTATTGTCAGACTCGGAACGGAACCTAAGACTTACGCGCGGCAGAGTTCTGACACTAATGCCTCGCGGCGCTCGATCGCGATGCTTTCTGCGCGCTTTAGAACTACGCTATAGACAGATAACGAAAGGGCCGACAGCACCAGGAAGAGCAGGGTAGCGATCCAGAAATTGTTGTAGAGTCGCGCCAGCATGAAGGCGGCCACGCCCACGGCAACGATCACCAACTGAACCACCAGGCTGATCAGCACCGTGACCTGGGAGGCACGCTGCCGGCCGATAGTGGAGACGTTGATGCGCTTGGGCGAGTATAGCGAAAGCAAATTTCCCGCAGCGAAGTTCAACGGTGCGGCAAAGAGCAGCCCCGCCAGCGTAGCTACCGTGACGTCAAATGCCGGCCTGCCATAGAGCAGGGTGATGAGCAGCCAGGCCAGCGCGGCATCGGCCAGCACAACTCCCGCGTGCATGAGATTCTTGGCCAGCACAATCTGACTGAAGGGCGCGGGCGAGGCAAAGAAGAATTGAATGCCGCCACCGTCGCCGCCAAAGCTGTTGTAGACGATGTTGGTGAGCGCGAGCAGCGAGTAAGCGGTAGCAGCGGGGAAGGCCAGGTCGGCGGCGCTCATGAAGTGGGTTTGCCACATGGACCGCGCCGGACCGAGGCGGAAAATCACCAGCATGAAAAGCGGCACGATCAGCGACAGCAGCATGGCGCCGCTGCGCAACAAATAGCGAACTTCTTTTTCGAACAACGCCGACACTACCTGGGAAAATCCCGGCAAGCTCCATCCCAGGCGCAGTCCGCGGGCTTTCTTTGTCAGGCCGGCAGCGGCAGCCTCGTTCAGGTTTTCACCGCGATACTGGGCGCGCAGGCGCAGATGCAGCAGGCAGCCCATGAGCGCCGCGATGCTTCCAAGGAAAAGAAAACAACTAACTCCCACGGCGAAATGTTCGTGCGCGACTTGCGCGATGGCCCCGGCGGCCAGGCCGGGCGGCAGAAAGGCCTGCACCGAGACCGCTAAGTCCAGCGTCTTTTGGGTCGCAGGCCGCCGCTCGAAATGCTGGATGGCGGGAGCGATAAGCTGGATGCTGAGCATGACCAGAATAAAAAGCACGCCCATAATTTCGCGCGTGCGCCGCTGCGCCAGCCAGCGCTCGAGCCAGGCGAACACCATCTGCAGGAACAGCAGGTTGAAAGCGGCAAACAGCAGCACTACCAGCAGCGCCCACGCCGCCAGCAGCGGATCGGCCGCGGCAATGCCCAACAACATTCCACTTAGCCACATGCAACCCAGGAATGTGGCCGGATCGAAGGAGCCATAAGCGAGACGAATCAGAAAATATGCGCGATAGCTGAGCGGGAAGCGCAGAAGGTCGCCGGAGTCGGGATTGTTGGAGAAGGCGGTCGACATGATGGGAAACAGTTGCCAGAACAAGAACACCACCCAGAACATTATCGCGAGCATCTCGGGCTTGCCCTGCGACACGAAATACCAGGCGGCGACGGCGGATCCGAAAGAGCCGCCCAATCCGCCAACCGTGAAGAAGACTGTCATGAGGACGCGCGAAATCACTTCCGCCTTGCCGCGCGTGGTGCGCAGGGAGTTGGCAAACATCCGCCAGCGCAGCCATGCGATGGCAGCGAGTTGGGCGCGGGGGCGGACGGTGGGAGTGGTCATGTTCTTATCCCAGCCAGGAAAGTTCCTGCTCTTGACGGCTGCCTCCTACGATGCGGAGGAAGATTTCTTCCAGTGTCAGCTTCTCGGCCGATGCGACTTCGTGCGACGCGCCGTCGCCGGATGGGCCCGCTCCGGCCGCGAGAGCTTGCGCTTCGACTCCGGCGCGGAGTTCTTCTAACGATCCCTGCGCGACGAGGCGTCCCTGATGGATGATCGCCACGTGGCTGCACAGGCGCTCTACGATTTCGAGCACGTGCGAGGTCAGGAAAATCGTGGCGCCACGCGCGATCATACCTTGCAGCATCGATTTGAGCGTGCCGGCGGCAATGGCGTCCACGCCTTCGAAAGGCTCGTCGAGAAACAGAACTTTCGGACCGTGAATGACGGCCGCGGCCATGGCCAGTTTTTTCTGCATCCCGTGCGAATAGTCGGTGACGAGCTTCTTGGGCTGATCGGCGAGTTGCATGAAGTCGAGCAGTTCGGCAGCGCGCTGGGCGGCGGTGGTGCGGTCCAGGCCATACATGCGGCCGGCGAAGTTCAGGAACTCTGACCCGGTCAGGCGGCCGAAGAGGGCCATGCCTTCCGGGACCACGCCGATCTGCCGCTTGACGTTTACTGGATCGGTATTGAGATCGAGCCCGAGAATTTCAATTTGCCCTGAACTGGGCGCCAGCAGGCCGGTCAGCATTTTGATGGTCGTAGATTTTCCCGCGCCATTGGGGCCGAGGAAGCCGAAAAATTGGCCGGGCGCAACTTGCAGGTTGACGCCATCGACGGCGAGCAACTCGCCGAAGCGGCGAGTCAAGCCTTGCGTCGAGATGGTGGGCGCGGAGGTCATGAAAGCTCTGAATCTAGCATAGTTCGTGGCTTCCGGCAGGACCCGAAACTCGCGCTCCGATTCCTGTAAGATCGGGCAACGCGCACGCAGAAAGTAGAAATGAAGTTAGATGTCTGAACGCGGCAATGTGCCGGAACACTTCCGTCTGGTCCTCCGGCTGCGATACAGTGGGTGCGATGAAGCGCTCAGTGAAAGAGATTGCTGAGGCCGTCGGAGCCCGACTGGTGGGGAACGGCGGCGCGATGGTGGGCGGAGTGGCCAGCATCGCATCAGCATCCCCGGACGACCTGGTGTTCGTCGCGGATGAGAAGCACTTGGCGGAAGCGTTGCAATCCTCGGCCGGAGCGGTGATCGCTGGGGAGTTTGCGGCCGGTTCATTGTCGAACAAGCCTCTGCTCATCAGCGAACATCCCAAGCTGACTTTTGCGCGAGCCGCGCGCTGGCTTTACGAAAACGATCCCAAAGAAAATTCAGGCGGCGTACATGCGACGGCGGTTGTGAGTCCTTCCGCGCGTCTCGGCGCGGGGGTAGTGGTGGAAGCGCGGGCGGTAGTCGCCGAGCGGGCGGAGATTGGCGAGGGCACGCTCATCGGGGCAGGCACTGTGGTGGGAACAGAAGTGAAGATTGGGAGTGCGTGCAGGATTTACGCTCAAGTTACGATTTACCCCGGGACAACGATCGGCGATCGCGTGATCGTGCATGCGGGGGCAGTGCTGGGCAGCGACGGTTTCGGCTACGTGCGCGATCGCGATGGGCGCTACGAAAAATTTCCGCAAGTGGGGCGGTTGGTGATTGACGATGATGTGGAGATCGGCGCCAACACTACCATCGACCGCGGCGCGCTCGACGAAACCCGCATTGGCCGGGGTACGAAAATCGATAACCTGGTGCACGTTGGCCACAACTGCCAGATTGGCGAAGATGTAGTCATCGCCGCGCAGACCGGGCTTTCCGGAAGCATTGTGATTGAAAATGGCGTAGTCCTGGGTGGGCAGGTGGGGATCGGTGAGCACGCTCGCATTTGTGAAGGAGTGATGCTCGGCGGCCAGGGCGGCGTGCTGCCGAATAAAGTGCTGCGCGGCAAAGGCGTAGCGTTCTGGGGCACGCCGGCAAAACCGGTGCGAGAATATTTGAAGCAACTGGCCGCGCTGGCGCGACTGGGGAAGAAGTGAGGGGCTGACCGGGCTTCAGCTTTCGGGCTTCAGGCTTCGGCCAAAACACTGAACGGTTTTGTTGGTAAGTTAACAGAAGCCCACTCGACAACGCTTGTTAAGAGACGTGGGTTGGGCCGAAGCCCGAAAGCCGAAGCCGAAGCCCGAAGCCCGAAGCCCGACGTATGGCCATCATCGTGATTGGCGGACATTCGCGAAGCGTGGGCAAGACCAGCGTGGTGGCTGGTCTGATCGCGGCGCTTCCTGAATTCGACTGGCTGGCGGTAAAGATCACGCAGTATGGCCACGGCATTTGTTCGGCGAACGGAGAAGCCTGCGACTGCGCGACGGTGGACCGTTGCTGGGCGATCCTGGAAGAGCAGGACCGGTCGGGAGAGTCAGATACTTCGCGATTTCTGCTGGCGGGAGCGCGGCGCTCGCTGTGGCTGCGCACCGAGCAGGGTCGGCTGGACGAGGCGATGCCCGCTCTGCGCGCAAAGATCGCCGGAGCGCGCAACGTGATTCTGGAGTCGAACAGCGTGTTGAAATTTCTGCAGCCGGATTTGTACCTGACCGTGCTCGATCCGGCGACCGCGGACTTCAAGACTTCGGCACGCGAGTTTCTGGGTCAGGCCAGTGCTGTGATTCTTCATGGAGCCAACGGGATAGCCTGGCCAGGAGTTTCGGTAAAGCCCGGGAGTCCGGTGTTTAAGATCGCCCCGCCGCCGTATGTGACGCCGGAGATTGTCGAGTTTGTGCGCGGCAGGCTGGCGGAAGTCAGCGCCGTGGGCTGAGATTGCCCCGAGCGAATGGCCGTGCCGCTCAGAGCAAATCGGAGTTTGTTATGCTTTCCTACTTATGCGCAGCATTCATTTCAGCGCCTGGCTGTTGGTGGGTTTGTCGGCGCTGCTGCAGATTCTGATTTTTCCTCTTCCCGGTCTCTACATTCTTTCCTGGTTTGCGCTGGCGCCGCTGATCCTCGCGGTGCTGCGCGCGCGTCCAGCGGGAGAACTCGAGATTGACGGCTCCGTAAAGCTGCGCGCGGCGTCGCCGGGGCAGGCGTTCTTGCTGGCGTATGCCTGCGGCGTGCTGTGGTTTGCCGGAACGTGTTACTGGATTTTCGGCACCATGCGCCAATTCGGCGGAATGAGTACGCCGCTCGCGCTGCTGGCTCTTTTTCTCTTCTGTCTTTACCTCGGCCTGTATAGCGGCCTGTTCGGCCTGTTGCTGGGGCTGATGGCGGGTCCGGGGCGCGACTATCGCCGCGCGCTGGTGGCCGCTCCGTTTCTCTGGGTGGCGACAGAACTGGCGCGCACGCGGATTACCGGTTTCCCCTGGAACCTGCTGGGAACCGCGCAGGTGGATAACATTCCGCTGTGCCGTATCGCGACGTGGACGGGGGTTTACGGCATCTCGTGCGAAATCGTGTTGGTGAACGTAGCGGTCGCGGCGGCCTTTCTGGTGCCTCGCCAGAAACGCGCCGCACTGCTGGTGGCTGCGTTGGCGTCGGCTGCGGTGCTGCAATCGGGACGATTGGTAGAGCCTCCGGCCGCAGTCGCGAACCGGGAAGCGCTGCTGGTGCAGCAGAATATTCCGATTGCCGTTCGATGGGTTCCGGACTATTTCGACCGCACGTTGAGCGAACTGACTTCTCTGACCCTGAAATCCGCCGCGGAGGGTGCTGCGCAGGTTTCATCGGGGCAGGCCCCGTCCGGGCAAAATTCGACGAAGAAATTTGATTTGATCATCTGGCCAGAATCACCCGCGCCTTTCTATACCAGCGATCCAAGATTCAGGAACGCCATCAGCGACATGGCGCGCCGGGCCGGAACCTGGGTCGTGACTGGTTCCATCGGAACCGCACCCGCCACGCAGAGCGGCGGGCCTGAGTTAATTTTCAACTCCGCGGCAATTGTGAGTCCTTCCGGCGAGTGGACCGGCCGCTACGACAAAGTCCATCTCGTACCGTTCGGGGAATATCTCCCGTTCCCGAGCCTGTTTTCATTTGCTGGAGGACTAACCAAAGAGGTCGGGGAGTTCGAGCCCGGCAGCTCTCGAGTGCCGCTCGACGCAGAGGATGAAAAGCTCGGCGTTTTCATCTGCTATGAGTCGGTGTTTCCCGACGACGTTCGCCAGTTCGCCGATCAGGGCGCGCAAGTGTTCGTCAACATTTCGAACGACGGATGGTATGGCGATAGCGGGGCGTGGTCCCAGCATGTGAACCAGACACGCATGCGCGCCATCGAAAATGAACGCTGGATTCTGAGCGCCGCCAATACCGGACTGACAGGCTCCATCGATCCTTACGGGCGAATGGCCGTCCAAGCGCCGCGCAAGGAGCGCACGACGCTGGTCGCGCCCTATGCCCTCACCTCCGTAACCACTTTTTACTCGCGGCACGGCGACTGGTTCGCGATGCTGTGTGCGATAATTTCTTTAGCGGCGCTGGTTGAGCGCATCGCATTTTCTAAAAACCGCAAGAAAGTTGATTCGTCCTCATGACTCAGGAATTCGAACAGGAATACGAAAAGCTGCACAAGAAAGTGCAGGAACTCCGGGAGTATCTTTGACGCGGACAAACTCCGTCCGCAGCTAGCCGAAATTGACAAGCAGGCCGCCGACCCAACTCTGTGGTCGAATCCGCAACGATCCCAACAAGTGATGCGCGAAAAGAAGCGCCTGGAACATCTTCTGGCCACGGACGCCGACTTGGTGCGCCGCGGGGAAGACATCACCGCTTACTTCGACCTGGGACGCGAAGGCGAGAATGTGGATGCCGACCTGCGCCGCGAGATCGATGCGCTCACCGCGCTGATCGACAAGCTTGAAACCGAGACGCTGCTCTCGGGCCCGAACGATGCGCTCAATGCGATCGTGACCATTCACCCCGGCGCGGGCGGCACCGAGTCGCAGGACTGGGCCGACATGCTGCTGCGCATGTATTTACGCTGGGCCGAGCGCCAGGGATTCGAAACCGTTCTCTACGACTACCAGCCCGGCGAAGAGGCGGGGTTGAAATCGGCAACCTTCGCGGTGAACGGCGAGTACGCTTTCGGACTCCTCACCAGCGAAATCGGTGTGCACCGGCTGGTGCGCATTTCTCCGTTCGATCAGGCGAAGCGGCGGCATACTTCGTTCGCCAGCGTCTACGTCTCGCCCGAAATCGACGACAGCATCGAAATCGTGATCAAGCCGGAAGATATCCGCACCGATACTTATCGCTCCAGTGGCAAGGGCGGGCAGCATGTGAACACCACGGATTCTGCTGTGCGCATCACGCATATCGCCACCGGCCTGGTCGCCAGTTGCCAGAACGAGCGTTCGCAACACAAGAACCGCGAACGCGCCATGAGCATGCTGCGCTCGAAGCTGTATGAATTCGAGATGGAAAAAAAGCGCGCGGCTACAAAGAAAATTGAAGATTCAAAGCTCGATATCGAATTCGGATCGCAGATTCGATCCTACGTGCTGCAGCCTTACCGCATGATAAAGGATCACCGCACCAAGACCGAAGTGGGTGACGTGGATCGCGTCCTCGATGGAGATCTGCAGCCGTTCATCCGCGCGTATCTGATGGCGCGGCGCGGAGAGAAGCAGTGAAGCTGAAGTCCGGCTCCGGAACGCGGAATCCTCGCGCGTCGCAAAGCGCGGTCAAGCTCGGCCCCCGCTTCTTGCGCGCGTTTCAGTTCGCCGCGGACAAGCATGCCGGGCAAACCCGCAAGGCCTCGACAATTCCCTACATCGCGCACCTGATGGGCGTGGCCTCGCTGGTGCTCGAAGCCGGAGGCGACGAGGATCTCGCCATCGCCGCCCTGCTGCATGACGTAGTCGAGGACTGCGGCGGCGCGCCGATGTTGAAGGAAGTCCGCCGCCGCTTTGGAAAACGCGTGGCCCGCGTCGTGGACGGATGTACCGACTCGGACACCGATCCCAAGCCTCCGTGGCGGGAACGCAAAGAAAATTATCTGCGGCATCTCAAGCGGGCCGATGCCGGCACGCGCCTCGTTTCCGCGGCCGATAAACTGAACAACATCCGTTCGATCCTCACCGACTATCGCGAGATCGGGGAATCCGTTTGGGCACGGTTCAACGGTGGACGCGGGGGAACTCTTTGGTACTATCGGGCTTTACGGGACGAATTCCGGCGGGGCAAACGGAACCGGATTATCCGAGAGTATGAACTGGCGATGCATGAACTGGAGGCGTCGACTCACGCGGCAATGACGGCGCAAACGAAAGCAGATTCCTCCCCGGCCTGTAGCCGTCCGGAATGACAAGAAAGGTTTTGAGCAACGCGTTTAGATTTTTTCTCGGAGCTTAAGCCCAATTCCATGGCGCGCATGATCGATCAAATCCGCGCATCAAAGCTGCCATCGAACATGATGCCGTTTGCCGCGAAGGGAGCGCTCAACGTCTCGCCCGCCGAGAACATCGAAATTCTGGTCTACCTGGCCAGGCACAACAAAGTCTTCGGCGATCTCGCCCGCATGACCCTGGCGGGCTGGGATGAGAAGGCATCGCTCGCGGCTGCTTCCGATCCGCAAACGACGCGCGAGGTGCTGGACTATCTGATCTCCCCCGACAACCTGCGTCCCAGGCTGCTCCCGGCGCTGCTGGAAAATCCCTCCGTGCGGGAAAGCGAGTTGGCGAAATTTGCCATCTCGGCTTCGCAGGAATCGATCGCCATGATGCTGCGCAGCCCGCGCATACGCGCCGCTGTTTGGGTGCTCGACGCGCTCAAGCCGAATCCCTACTTAAAGAAAGAACAGTCGGAGGAGATCCAGTTACTGATGAAGGGCGGAGAAGTAGCCGCGCGGGGCGATGAGCCCACGCCCGAGCCCACTGCCGAAACCATTGTCGAGCCAACTCCCGCGCCAAGTGCCTACGCAACTCCTGCGCCGGTTGCGGCGCCAAAGTCCCCGCCAACTTCTTCGTCACCGGCCGCACCGCCGGTTAAAGCCGCAGCCGCGCCTGCGCCAGCCGTAAGCGTACCGGAGGGATCGAGTCCCGCCGCCGAAAGCGGGACCGCGACTTCCGAGGAAGATGAAGCGGTGGCTGCTTATTTTTTCCACCACGCAACAGAAATTGCCGCCGACGAAGGAAAGCCATTTCAAGCCATCGGGGGAATTGTGGAACTGCTCGGCTCCGACTACTTCCCGGTTTCTCCCGCTGAGGAAACCGTGAGCGAACCCGAGCCTGAAGCGGCTCCCACGCCTGAGACCGTGCCAGCGGAAAAGGTCGCGGAGCCTGCCAAGGCGATTCTTCCGAAGAAGCCGGAGGAACCGGCCAAGCGTGTCAACACCGTTCAAAAAATCAACGCGCTCGATGTGAAGGGCCGAATCCAGCTGGCGCTCAAAGGCAGCAAGGAGGAGCGTTCGATCCTGGTGCGCGACGGCACCAAGGTGGTCGCGCTGGCGGTGCTGGAAGCTCCCAAGCTCTCCGACGGAGAAGTGGAAAAGTTTGCCAGCCAGAAAAACGTGCTGGAAGCCGTGCTGCGGCAGATTCCGCTGAAGCGCCGTTTCATGAAGAATTACAAAGTCGTCCGGAATCTGGTTTCAAACCCGCGAACCCCGCTCGATCTAGGGCTGGGTCTGATGAAAAACCTGCTGATGCAGGATCTGAAGAACATTGCGAACAACAAGGAAATTTCCGAGACCATCCGCAAGCTGGCCATGAAAATGGCCCAGCAGAAAGAAACCCAAGCCAACAAGAAATGAGGCGGATAAAATCAAAACGCATCGCTCCGATCGCTTTCCATGGCACAACCGGATCCTATCTCTGAACTGTTGCAGCGCGCCAAGACCATCGCAGTGGTCGGGCTCTCGGACAATCCTCTGCGGCCGAGCCACGGCGTCTCCGCGTACATGCAAAGCCACGGCTACCGCATCATCCCAGTGAATCCGCAGGTCGAATCATGCCTGGGCGAGAAGGCCTATGCCTCGTTGCTCGATATCCCGGAGAAAGACACCTCGGAGAAAATCGACATCGTGAATATCTTCCGGCGGCCAGAATACGTAGAAGAAATCGTAGACCAGGCAATCCAGCTGAAAGTCCCCGCAGTCTGGATGCAGGAAGAAGTAATCCACGAAAAAGCCGCCGAGAAAGCGCGCAAGGCCGGAATTTTTGTGGTAATGGACCGCTGCATCCTGAAGGAGCACCACGCGCGATTCCGGTGAAGCGGCCTTCTATCCGCCGGAGGCCTCAACGGCACCACCAACTCACATCCGGCTTTCCAGGCGTTGACACCTCGAGCCGACCCCGGGTACCGGCGGGCGGCTGATGAGAATCTTCATAGCACCCGCCCTGCCCGTGGACAACGAACTTCGTTGCGCCACTGGTAAATGTCCAGATTGTGTAGGCGCAGGCGCCGCTGCCTTCGTAGTCTCTTTTCCCGTTCGGGATATCCATATCAGGCTTCTCGGTAAGAGAGCGGGGCTTGTTCCACGCTCGATAATGTGGAGCCCAGTTGGCCTCGGTATCAACAATCACTCGGTGTTTTTCTGCGTCACACACGAACTCGACTCGGCCCGCAATTCGAGTCTTCGCTGAATGGGTACCTTCCGGAAGATTAATCGTCTCAATAGCGTAGCGATGGCCTTTGGGGTTGACCCACACAACGCCGTCGCCATACATAATCCCGCCGGAGTTGCACGAGACCGTCTCGGCCCCCTGCTTTAGAACGGCATCGCGTACTGCGGGCGGGAAGATCTCTTGAAAGCGCGACTGCAGCGATCCAGCATCATCGAGATAATAGGTTCCGCGATCGTCGTTAATGCGGAGCGGGTATTTCACGAGGAGCGCCATCACCCCAGCGTCTTGTCTTGCAAGTGAGCTTCGCAATTCGTGGTCAAAGGCAAGAAAGCTCTTCGTCTCCGTGCCCCCAACAACAGCAAGATCGCAATTCTTGCCGAGTACCGCCGCTTGGGGAAAAGAGGAACTGGCGAGGATTACTAGAAAGGCGATGACTTCCAGGACCAGGGTTATCGTTTTCGGTTTTCTAGTTGCCACGGCGCGATTATAACGCCGCGCAGATCAGCAGCACCGGGCTCGGCTATGCTGAGTTTCTCGTGCCGACTCCGACAAAAACTACGCTGGCGTCGTCGCGAACGCCCGCCCCGTTGGCGAAGGCGCGAACATCGTCCACAATGCTGATCGCAGATGCTCCCGGTTTGGCCGCGTGTTCCGCCAGCCGTTCCGGGCCGTATTCTTCTTCGTTCGCATCCACCGCTTCGGTAATGCCATCGCTGTAAAAGACCAGGCGCGAGCCATCGGTGAGACTGATCTCGCACTCCGAATAGTCGCCACCCAACCCCAGAGGCATTCCGCGTTCGGTGTCGAGAAATCTTGCACCGCCATCATCCATCAGCAGCGGGCGCAAATGCCCAGCATTGGCGAAGGTCACAGTGCGCGCCGCCGGATCCAATACCGCGTAGACCATAGTGACAAACTTTCCCGCAGGAAAATCGTCTGCCATCAATCGGTTGAGCTTGGTCAGCACCTCACCGGGAGTGCGGCATGCCTCCGCCAGCGATCGCAACATGCCGCGAGTCGCGGACATCAACAGCGCGGCCGCCGTGCCTTTGCCCGAAACATCGGCGAGCACCAGCCCCCAGCGCCCGTCCGGAAACGGAATAAAGTCGTACCAGTCGCCGCCCACCGCGCGCGCCGGAACGCTGAGGCCGGAAACCATGAACCCAGGAATGTAAGGAGAACTTTTCGGCAACAGCGCCTGCTGAATCGCCTGCGCCTCCAGCGCCTCGCGATTCATCACCTCGCGCTCGGCCCGCTCCGACTGGAAGCGGCGCGCATTGTGCACGGCAATCGCAATGTGATCGCACAGCGCGCGCAGAATTCTCAACTGCTGCCGCGGAAACGCGTCCAGCTCCGGATGCGACGCCGTGAACACTCCCACCAGTTTTTCGCCCACGTGCAGCGGGATGGCCACTTCGGAGAGCGTCGATTCCTCGCAGCCTACGTAGTACTGGTCCCTGCGGACATCCGGAGCGTAGCGCATCTGCCCCGTGGAGGCGACGTAACCCACCATGCCTTCCTTCCCGATCTTCAAACGAAGGCCTTTGTGGTTGACGCTGCATCCGCGCACGCCCGCCAGCACCATCTCGCCGTGTTCTTCGTCGTGCAGATAGACGCTGGCTTCCACGCATCCGAAAGAATGCGCAACCTCGTTGACCACGTTGTCGATCAGTTGATCAAGATCAAGGATGGACGTGATTTTCTGCGCGGTTTTCTGCAGCCGCTGCAACTCCTGCAGCAGATCCGGAGACACAGGTGAGGCCGGAGCAATGCCAGTAGCAACCTCGTCGACGCGGATTCCTGAAGTTGTGGCCATGTAAGCCAGCCTGCGATTCGGCGAAGCCCGGAAACCGTGGAAATTCACGGCGCGACGCCACCTGCGAATTCAGATGCGCCGCGGCGGCCTAAGATTCTTTCTTTGCCTTCTTCTCGGACGGTGCTGACCGCAGTTTCTTGATTTCTTCCATGCGCTCGCGAATGCGCTTCTCGATCCCTTCGTTCGTTGGCCGGTAGTAGGCGCGGCCGCGTAAATTATCGGGCAGGCACTGCATGTCCGCGACCTTGCCTTCCACATCGTGCGCGTACTGATATCCCTGGCCGTAGCCGAGCCCCTTCATCAGGCCGGTAGGAGCGTTGCGCAAATGCAGCGGCACCGGATCAGCCGCAGTTTGCTCCACATCCTGCTGCACATCGCCGTAAGCGCTGTAAAGAGCGTTCGACTTGGGTGCGACAGAAAGATAGACGACAGCTTGCGCGAGAGCAAGATTTCCCTCCGGCATGCCGATAAAGTCGACCGCATCGCGAGCGGCCATGCACAACGCCAGCGCGTTCGGATCGGCGAGCCCAATATCCTCCACCGCCATGCGCACCACGCGCCGCGCCACGTAGAGCGGATCTTCGCCGGCCTCGAGCATGCGCGCCAACCAGTAAAGCGCAGCATCGGGATCGCTGTTGCGCACAGATTTATGCAGCGCCGAGATGAGGTTGTAATGCTCTTCGCCGGACTTGTCGTAAAGCAGGATGCGCTTCTGCAGCGCATCGTGCACAATGGAATCCGTGATCTCGGGTGCCCCATTTCTCGCGTCTTTTGCGAGAAGTGGGGATTTCGCCAGCGAGGCCGCAACTTCCAGCACGTTGTAAGCGGCGCGCGCATCCCCGCTGGTATAACTGGCAATCTTCTTCAGCGCATCGTCAGAAGCGCTCAACTTCATCGATCCCAAACCGCGGATCTCGTCGCCCAGCGCCCGCCGCAGCAGTTCCACAATCTGCTCCTCAGCCAGCGGCTTGAGCACATAAACCCGGCAGCGCGAGAGCAAAGCAGAATTAATTTCGAACGACGGATTCTCCGTAGTCGCGCCGATCAGCCGGATGTTCCCTTTTTCCACATGCGGCAAAAAAGCATCCTGCTGCGCTTTGTTGAAGCGATGAATCTCATCGATGAACACAATAGTCCGCGTGCCGTACTGCCGCGCCCGTTCGGCATCGGCCATCACCTGCTTGATTTCCTTGATCCCGGCCAGCACCGCCGAGAACTCAATGAACTCCGCCTTCGTCATGCTCGCGATAATCTTCGCAAGCGTAGTCTTGCCCGTCCCCGGCGGACCCCAAAACAAAATCGACCCAGTATCGTCGCGCTCAATCTGCGCTCGCAGCGGCTTGCCGGGTCCGAGCAGGTGTTCCTGCCCCACATATTCCTCAAGCGTCCGCGGCCGCATGCGATCGGCGAGCGGACTGCCGCGGTCGGCAGCGCTCGCATTCGGAATGGGCTGGAAAAGGCTCACAAAATCCATTTCACCACAGAACCCCGAGGAAAAGGGATTCTCAGACCTTGGTAGAGGTGCAGTTCCCCTAAATACGGCCTGTCCTCCTGAGCGAAGCGAAGGACCTATGCAACTCGCCGTCAGCGCCGGAGCTGGCAGCGATTGCATAGGTCCTTCGGCCCGCAAAAGACGCGAGCCTCAGGATGACAAAACTTTCATGCTTCCGCCTCACGGTCTGTTTATTCATATCCGGCGGTCCTCTCTCCGAGGTAACCCATCCCGCGTTACGGGGGTAACGACTCCCACACTACATTGTGCTGGGGATGACAAATCTGGCGCGATACCATGCAAGCAGTCCCTCCCACCAGCATAGGCCACCAGTTTGCCCGCAGTTGTGTGCTTGCCCATGGAAAATCAACAGACCAGAAAGTTTGGCCGTTACGAGATTGTCGGCGAGCTCGGCCGCGGCGCCATGGGAGTCGTCTACAAGGCGCGCGATCCCCAAATCGATCGCCTGGTCGCACTTAAGACCATTTCTCTGCAAGGGCAGGAACCGGAGCGGGACGAAGAATTCCGCCAGCGATTTTTCGTCGAAGCCCAGGCTGCCGGACGCTTGCATCACCCCGGCATCGTCGCAATTTTCGACGCCGGCGAAGATCCCGAAACCCACAATCCTTACATCGTGCTCGAGTACGTCGCCGGCGAGTCTCTCAGCCGGATTCTTTCCCGCGAGAAAAAACTTCCACTCGCCAAAGCTCTGCACCTGGCCGAAGAAATCGCCGGCGCTTTGGATTACGCGCACGCGCAAGGCGTCGTCCATCGCGATATCAAGCCCGCCAACATACTCATCACCGCCGATGGCCACGCCAAGATTGCCGACCTGGGCATCGCCAAGCTGAATCTCGCGCAGTTCACCTTGCCCGGCCACGTGCTCGGCACCCCTGCCTATATGGCTCCCGAGCAACTCTCCGGCGAAGGCGTCGACGGACGCTCCGACCTTTTTTCCCTGGGCGTGATTCTCTACTGCATGGTTACCGGGCATTCGCCGTTTCACGGCAACAGCGCTACCACGGTTTGCTTCAAAGTGGTCAATCGTGAACCCGTTCCAGCCAGTGCCCTGGACCTTGAGCTGCCGCGAGCCCTGGATGCAGTCATATCGCGCGCCATCGCAAAAGACCCCAACTCCCGCTACCAGCGCGGCTCAGACTTTGCCGCCGACCTGCAGCAACTCCAACAGCAACGCCAACCGGGATCGACCACTACGAACGCCACGCTCAAGACCGGAACGCGCTCGGGGAGTGCGTTGTCCAGATCCGCGCACTTTGCTGCAGCGAACCTGGCTCCAGCGAAAGGGAAGCGATCGATTTACGCCGCGATGCGCGAAGCTCGGCTGGGCGGCCTGATCGTGGGCGCGGCGCTGATGCTCGCGCTCGTTCTATTCTTCGGAAACTCTTTCGGAAAATTTGCCGCTTCCCGGAAACCTGTCGCCGCGCCGCAGATCGAGGCCGCGTCCAGTCCAGCCCGTCCGGGCGAGGAGTTCGCTGCAGGCGCCCCACCCATGCCGGCTGCGACTTCCGCCCACTCCACTGCGCCCGCCGTCACCGGGAATGACGCCGGCAAACCTGTCCAGCTCCGCAATCTGGTCGAAAAGTCATCCGCCCCACGCCACCTGCGCCCGGCATCCACCGCCAGTCTCGACTTATCCGTACAGCACCAGTTCAAGGACGCGACTCTCTCGCTCTGGATTGATAACAAGCTCACCCTCACCGAACCGCTCCATGGAACCGTCCGGAAGCACATGATTGTTTTCAACGGAATCTATGGCGTCAACTCCAAAACCGTCCAGGTGCCGGTGGGCGCTCATGTGATCCGGCTGCGGGCTCAATCCGCCGACCAATCCGTCGATCTCTCCAAAACCATCTCTGCCGCCTTCACCGACGGCGACATCAAAACTCTGCAAGTCACCTTCAACAATCACAACACCGCCATGAATCTGATTTGGCGTTAGATCGATTGTTTTGATTTTGCCCGTGTAGGACGGACACTCCCTTCGACTTCGCTCAGGGCAGGCTCTGTCCGTCGCTTTTGACGTTGGTTTTGACTTGTGTCAGCTACGATCCCCCCATTTCATGTCATCCCGAACCGCGCCGAAGGCGCGCTGAGGGACCCTACGTCCGCGGATGCCGTTCCTGCCGTGAACGGGAATGCCCCACCGCATAAGCCGGAGGTTCCTCGCACGTACAACCGTTCCGCGCGCCTCATAAGGGATGACATCGGTCAGTTAATACGTCACTGTTCGATTTTCAAATTGAGCCACGACCGGTTCGTCATTTCCTCTGCCGCGCCGCCTCATACAAAATAATGCTCCCCGCCACGCCCGCATTCAGCGATTCCACCTGCGCCGTGTGCGGAATGGCCACGACCTCATCCATTCGAGCCATCAAGCCACGCATCAACCCGGCCCCCTCGCTTCCGATGAAAACGGCAATCGCCCCGGTGAGATCGGCCTGATCCAAAGCCGTGCCCTTGTGCGAAGAAGTGGCAATCAGTCGCACGTTTTGCGCGCGCAGCTTGGTAACAACGTCTTCAAGCCCAGCTGCTGCGACCACCGGCAATCGAAAAATAGATCCCGCCGAAGCGCGCACCGCTTTTGCATTGAGAGGACTAACCGTCCCCTCACCCAAAATAATTCCGGCGCTCCCAAAAGCCTCTCCCGAGCGAATGATGGTCCCCAGATTCCCCGGATCCTGCACGCCGGCGAGCGCGACAATCGGCCCCACCTGCAACCGCTCGTTCTCCAGAACATCGTCCAGGGCAAATTCTTTCAGACGGACGAGTGCCGCCACACCCTGCGGCGTTTCGCTGGGAACGGACGCATCGAACAGCTTGTCGGGAAGCAGCAAAGTTTCAACATGAGCGCCGATCTGCGGCAACAGCCGCTCCGCGCGCTCCAGCGCCGACTCCCGAAAAAAAACCGCCCGAAATCGCAGCCCGCTGCGAATCGCTTCCTCCAGCATGCGCAGCCCTTCGATCGCGCAATCTCCGTTTGCCGTGCGCTGCGCGCGAGAAAATGCCTGCCGCAGTTGCTTCAGCAGCGGATTGTGACGCCCCTCAATGCGACGCAGTCGCGGCTGAGAGCGCGCAGATTCACGGGTTCCGGTCATGTGCGGAAGCAACTCCTGCCCTGCCTTGTGCTCAACGAGGGCAAACTCTCAGCGAAGCCAGTTCCAGCATGATACGCTGCTGTTCGGCAGTGGCCTCAATTTGGAATCTCCCTGCGTACTCTGCGGCTTTTCCTCTGCGAACTTTGCGGTTAAAAGCTGTTGTTCTTTCTTAGAAGTGCAACAGAGTTCAACCGCAAAATTCGCGAAGGAAGCCGCAAAGTAGCGAAGAAATTCAAACTGTGCCATTACGCTCTCCCTATCGATTGCCCAGTGTTTCAACCGTTCGCCGTATTATGATAGGTTTCACAAACTAAATTCACCAACTCTGTAGCCATTGGGAAGGGGTTGCTGTGCGCGCCGAGATCGTCAAGATTAATAGTGAGAGTCCAGAATCGTCACTGGTGAAGTACGCCGCCGATCAGATCCGGGCGGGCGAGGTGCTGGGGATGCCAACCGACACGTTCTACGGGCTTGCCGCGGATCCCTTCAACCTGCGCGCGGTCGACAGAGTCTATGACATCAAGACCCGCTCGCGCCACAAACCGCTCTCCTTGTTAATCGAGAGCGTCGACCAGGCCGAGGAACTGGCCAAAAAACTGCCCGAAGAGTTCTATGCCCTGGCGCGAAAATTCTGGCCCGGCCCGTTGACCGTGATCGTGAAAGCGGGATCGCGCCTGCCTTTGAAGGTAACGGCCAACACCGGCAACGTGGCTCTGCGCGTGCCCAATGCAAAAATTCCGCTGGCGGTAGTGACCGCCGCTGCCATTCCGATTACAGCGACTTCCGCCAACCTGAGCGGCGCGGCGGAGTGCACCACCGCCGAGCAGGTGCACGACCAGCTTCACGGACGCATCAGCATCATCGTCGACGGCGGCATCTCTCCCCGCGACATTCCCTCCACCATCATCGATCTTTCCGACGAAGAGACGCGCTGGAAAATCATCCGTGAAGGGGCCATCCCCAAAGAAGAGATTTCCAAGTTTTTCGCCCAAGGATGACGGACGACTCTGCCAACCGGTCTGCCAATCGGTCAGCCAATAGAAGTTCGCGAATGCGATTTCTGCGGCTGGCCGCCCTGGTCGGTGCGGCGGCACTGGCGTGGCTGGCGATCACAGCCGTTCGTGTGATTCACACCGCATCGCTCGAGCAACTGCAGCACGCGGATGCGATCGTCGTCTTCGGCGCGGCCGAATATTCCGGACGTCCGTCCCCGGTGTACCGCGCCCGGCTCGATCATGCCTACGCTCTTTATCAACGCGGACTCGCTCCCGTCATCATCACCACCGGCGGCGCCGGAGGCGATCCTAAATTCAGCGAGGGCGAAGTGGGCCGCACGCACCTCATGGAACACGGCGTCCCCGAGCGTAACCTGATCGCCGAGACTCAGGGACACGACACCGCGGAATCAGCCGTGCGCGTGGCCGTGATCATGCGTGCCAACGGATTGCACAGTTGCATCGCCGTCAGCGATGCCTATCACGTATTTCGCATCCGCAAACTGCTGCAGCACGAAGGCATCGGCCCCGTCTACGTAGCCCCCCGCCCCGACTCCAAGCCCCACGGCCCGGGCCAGCGCATGATCGCCGTTCTCCGCGAAGCCATCAGCTATTTGTCCTGGCGCGTAGGCATGCCTTAACGCGGGCTTTCGAGAGCGGGCTTCGGGCTCCGGCTTTCGGGCTTCGGCTTGCATTAGAAACGGTCTCTTGATTGTGTAGCGCGGGCAGGCTTTGCCCGTGGCCTGCCGGCAGCACAGAAGGCTCGTGTCGACGACCACCTCCGCCTCAAGGGGGAAAGCCGAAGCCCGAAAGCCGGAGCCCGAAGCCCGATCTTCTCACCAGCCGTTCCGCTCCCGCAGGCCCGTGATATGGGCCACGTGATGCTTCCCATGCCAGGCATAGAGCGCCAGATTTTTCTCGAGACCGACTGTGCCGAGTTCGGGATGCCGAAACGTACGCTTCCAGTCCTCCGGCTTAAGCGCGCGCAATAGCCGAACCCAGCGGTCATGCAAGGAATCCAGCATCGTCAGTGACACTTCGATCGGAGTCGACTTCGTGTCGGCGAGCTCAGCCCAAAGCTGCTGCTCGTAGGGCTTGATCGTCGGCTCGGCCTCCGTAAGCGCCAGCTTGAAGCGGATGTACGCGTTCATGTGGCTGTCGGGCAAATGATGCGTAACCTGGCGCACGGTCCATCCCCCCGGCCGGTAAGGTGTGTCGAGTTGTTGCGGCGAAAGGCCCGAGACGGCAGCCCGCAGGCTTGCCGGTGCGCGCGAAATGTCGTCGATTAGTTTCTGTTTCTGAGCGTCGCTTAGAGATCCGCTTAGAGATCCGGTCAGAGGTGCTTCGAAGTGGAACTTGCCGATGGGATAACTCAGGTCGCTCATTTTGTCTCCCGTCCGATTTGTCACGGCCGATAACCAGGTCCTGTCTACAGATGAGGCCGTGGCCGAGCCGGTTTCAGAAGGAACGCCCTCCGAAAAATGGCCGGGGAAACTGGCTCGGGAAGAAAGGTCGGGCACTCGCGCCGGGGGCAGGTGACGCTGGAGAAGGGCCATTGCGGAGCTTCCCGAAGCTCAGGTGGCGGCTCGAGTCCCTGGTTCGGGCTTGGAGCACAGCCCCGTTTCGAGGGCCGCCAGCGGGCGGTTCAACCGATTCATCTCGCGTATTTAAGTGATTGATAATAAATCACTTAGCGTCTGTGTTTCGCACAGGGCTGCACCCCCTGCAAGTGTCTGTTAACTAAGTCGCTTAGGTGACCACTGCACCGATGACGGTGCATGCTGGCAGCTAGTCGGGCTGCAACGCTACAGGGTGGATGAGCCAAACCCGGGGCGGGTTGAACCTGTTCAGCATGTCGATGTACAATTTGAATGCGTACGCTGAGGAATCCTCCCATGCCGAGAATAGCGATTGAAGACAACAGCCGGATGTCCCTGCGAATTCGGGCAGAGGAAAAAGCTCTGCTCATGCGTGCGGTGGCGCTGAAACACACCGATTTGACGGACTTTGTCCTCCATCACGCCCTGCGTGCGGCCAAAGCGGTGATCGAGCAGGCGGATCATGTGCAGCTCTCCGAGAGGGATAGCCTGCGGGTCCTCGATCTGCTGGAGAATCCTCCTGCGCCCAACGCAAAACTGCTGGCAGCTGCCCGAGCTTTGCACAAGCGGCCATAATCGTGACCGCGTGGCACGAAGAGCCGATTCGCAAGAAGCATGACCGGGAAGGTTTCGAATGCGGCGAAGAAGCGCTGAACGAATTCCTGCGCCGTTACGCCCGCAAGAGCCACGAACGGGGCGGCGCGAAAACTTTTCTTGCGATTGATGACACCGGTGATGACACCGATGATGACGCCGGCAATAAAACCATTCTCGGCTTCTACAGTCTGAGCCCCGCATCGGTCGACTACGCCCAATCGCCCGAGATCATACGGCGCGGGCTGGCACGCTACGACGTACCAGGCTTCCGCCTGGCGCGCCTGGCTGTGGATCGCCGGTTCCAGGGCCAGGGAATCGGCGGACAACTTCTGCTCGCGGCAGGCCGACGCTGCCTGTTGGCCGCAGCGGAGGTAGGCGGCGTCGTGGTTGTGATCGACGCCAAGAATGAACGAGTCGC
Source organism: uncultured Acidobacteriaceae bacterium (assembly GCA_963719575.1). Classification (GTDB taxonomy): domain Bacteria; phylum Acidobacteriota; class Terriglobia; order Terriglobales; family Acidobacteriaceae; genus Sulfotelmatobacter. Next base: position 283,766 of record CAVRCN010000003.1, on the reverse strand, counting down.
AGGATGGTACGCCAGCTACGGCGCTCTGCGCCTGCCGGACGCGCCGTTAACTTTGCTGCTGCCGCTAGCGACCGTCGAGGCCGCGCTCAGAAAAGCGGGAACATACTGAAGGCGATTGGGCCGCAAGGGAGATTCGTTAGCGGGGCAAAACGCCACGTTCAGCGCTCGCCATCTATCCTGGAGAGTCGGACAGCAACTCTGCGAATATTCGCGCGGAGACGATCCGCGTGGCTTTGTGGTGTTGGAGCGCAAGCAATCCGCTCCTGTCGCCAGTGACCAGATAATCGGCCTTTCCCGCTTCTGACAAGGCCAACAGAAAATCGTCGCCGAGATCGGCAGAGCGGCGGACTCGCGGCAACTCGTCCACGCTCTCGGCCAGTTTCTTCATTTCGTTCACCAGGCTGCCGGCTTTATAGGGCTTGATGCGCTCGGCGATGGCGGGTTTGCGCAGCGTGGCGCGCAGTTCATCGAGATGCTCTGCGCAAGTCAGCAGGGTGAATTGACGCTCCTGCCAGGCGCGATAGATCGCGGCTGGGTTTCCCGTCTGGATCATGAGGGCCGAAATCAGGATGTTGGTATCGAGCACCACGCGCATCAGACTTTGTCAGCCTTCGCTTTGGCATACCGCTCGGCGCGGACCTCACCCACGGTTTCGTCGATGATGCGCTGCAACTCCTCCGGGTCGGTACCGGCGTTGCGCTCCCGGATGTCCTGCACGGTGCAATGAAAGACGCGCCAGCGCACCGCCTCCTCGATGAACTTCGAGAGGTCGCCCTTCTTCGCGCCTTGGGCGCCCAGAAAGGTGCGAAGCGTGAGATCGGTCTCCTTCGAGACTTTAATGCTCCAGCGAACGGCTTCTTCCATAAGACACCTAAGCACCTAAGCAGATAAACATCTACACAATTTTATCCAGAAGCGGGGGGAAAGTAAAGCGGATCCATGGGGCGCGAACCGGAGAAAGCCCGAACCTGCTCAGTTAACTACAGCCCCTAGTGCCTGGGCGCTTCTGACCCCATTCCCTCCGGCTTTGCATTTCGGTTCCTCCGTGGCCGCAACATGCAACTCGTTTGGTGCATCAAAGTACCGTTTTGGGCTAAACTCTCTCTGCCATGAGCTTAGCCGCTCGGTCGCCGAATTCCGTCTGAGGCAGCGCATCGCGGACGGTTCGAGGGGGAACTATGCCATCGTCGGTTTGGTCGGGTCACTTAACGTTCGGACTCATCTCCATGCCTGTGCGTTTGTTTTCGGGCGCGCGCAGTTCCGGCATTTCGTTCAACATGCTGCATCGCACGGACAAGTCGCGGCTGAAGCAGCAATACATTTGCCAGGCGGAAGGCGTCGTGGTCGAGCGCAGCGATATGGTCAAGGGCTACGAGTTCCGCAAGGACGAATACATCATCATCGAGCCCGATGAGATCAAGAAGATCGAGCCGCAGACCGCCAAGACCATGGAGATTCTCGAGTTCGTCAAGTCGAGCGAAGTCGATCCCGTCTATTTCGAGTCTTCGTATTACATGATGCCGGAAGAAGCGGGACGGCGTCCGTACGCGCTGCTGACCAAGGCTTTGGAAGAGAGCGAATACGTCGCCATCGCCAAAATCACCATGCACAACCGCGAATACACGGTATTTCTGCGGCCGCATGAAGGCGGAATGATGCTGCACACCATGTACTACGCGGAAGAAGTGAAAAAAGTGGAAGGCTTCGGCGCGCCCGACGTTGAGTTGAAAGAAGCCGAAGTGAAAGTGGCGCACCAGTTGATCGAGGCGCTGGCGGATGAATGGAATCCCGAAAAGTACAAAGACAGCTTCCAGGAAAATCTGAAGAAGCTGATTGAGACCAAACTCGAAGGCGGCGAAGTTGCCGAAGTGGAGCAACCCAAGAAGCTGGCCCCGGTGGTCGACCTGATGGCTGCGCTGAAACTGAGCCTGGCGCAAATGGAAGGCAAGAAAAAGCCGGCGGCCACGGCTGGCACCGAGGCACCCGCCGCCACGAAGTCGCGCCGCGGACGGTAGAACCCGGGCTTCGGGCGGAGCCTGCCCTGAGCGAAGCCGAAGGGGCTTTCGGGCTTCGGCACCTGCCCTCGAGTCTCGGCCTAAGACCGGCGGCCTTTGACTCTTGGATTTGTGCAGCGTCCCTGGTCTGGGTTCCAAACTTCCGCCTCCGTGCCGGCCCTGCCGAATTGTCGCCAAGGCATCTCCCCGTACCGGTAACGCATCCATTTCTGAAATCTGAAATCTGAAATCTGAAATCTGAAATCTGAAAGTCTGAAGTCTGAAGTCTGAAAGCCGAAAGCCGAAGCCCGAAGCCCGCTCTTTTGCGCGGATCGCCGCCAGTGTTTACAATGGTCGCTTCGCCTGATCACTTCAAATTAGAAATTATCTCTCCGGGGTGCTGATGAGTTTTCGAAATAAGGGCTGGATGGCGGCAACGGTACTTACGATTCTGATTTGTGTGGCCTGCGGCCAGATCTACCGCCCGGTGGTGATTCCTATCAACAATATTCCTCCGAGTCCCGGCGACTTTCACGCCGTGTTTTCCCTGAACACCAACGCCGTCTATGGGCTTAACCCGGACCCCAATAATCCCGGCAATCTTATTCCCACGCTGGTCTACGGCCCCGGTTCGGCGATGCAGATCGACGTTGGCGGCGACGCGGATGTGGGAATCGCGACGCTGGTGGATGGAACGGTGAGCGGCGCCAATCCGACGAACGGCGTGAGTCTGCCGAATTTCAGCCGGGTGTTTGTGGCCAGTGCCGGCAGCGCGGTGGCCAACGGGCTGGACGCGATTTCTTCGTTTGTGCCGACTACGCAATCGGCCACCTCCAGCGGCATCGGAGCCACCAGCGTGGTCAGCTATCCTAACTTTATTCCGAATCCCACTCCCAACTCGCCAGACTTCTTCTGTCCCTATTTGCCGGATTTTGTTGCGGCCTCGCAGAATATTACGGTTTATGTGGCCAACTACGGAGTCGAGAACCCGACGAATTGCAACCTCACCAGCACGGACTCCATTTCGGTAGTCAACGCTGCGACGAATGTCATCACCAACATCGTTTACTCCAATCCGGGGTCGACGCCTCCAGTCGTTTTGTCGCACCCCGTGGCGATGGCGCAGGTGCAGACTCCCAACGGCAACAAGCTCTACGTGCTGAATCAGGGGAACAACACGGTCTCCAGCTTCTACACCGTCGACATGACGCCGACTACGGCCACTGGTATGGTTGCCGGGTTCACCGGGACGACGCCGGCGTGGGTGACGGCGCGCGGCGACGGCCAGCAAGTCTATGTGTTGAGCCAGGGCGATGGCCAGCTCTGGACCATTGATGCGGCGACCGATGCGGTGATCGGCAGCGTGTCGGTGGGAGCAGGAGCGAACTATGTTTTGTACGACCCGAATCTGAACCGGCTGTACGTGACCAATCCCAACAACAGCAGCGCCTATATTTTTTCGGTCGCCGGGAACCTGCCGTCTCTGATTAAGACGATTGTGTTGGGGAGCGGCGCGATCGGAAACTATCCCGCTTGCAGCAATGCCTGCCCGACATCGGTGGCGGCCTTGCCCGATGGCACGGAAGCGTATATCGCGAGTTATCAACTGATCGGAGGCGCGGGCTGCACGGATCCCATTCCGCAATCGCTGACTGCGCCCCCTGCGTGTTCCGTGACCGCTTCGGTGACCGTGCTTGACGCGCTATCGACGACGGTGACGAGCACGATTTCGGCTTTCCCGAGCGGGGCGACGTCCGTCCCCGAGGTGGCAAATTGCCTGCCGGCGAATGCGAATGGCCTCTACAATCCGGGTCTGGTTCCAGTGCCCGGTACGTCGGCCAGTCGTTTTGCGGCACGCTTCCGCGTATCCGCGGTGGCGGCGGCCGACAGCAGCCGCGTCTACGTCAGCGTGTGCGACGCTGGTTCCGTGGCCATCATCAACACCACCGACGGCAACACCAATAATCCGGGACAAAATATTCCGGACGACACGCTGGTGCTTGATCTGGCGACGCCGTTTGGCATCGGCACCACATCCAATTCTTTGCCCCAGCAGAATCCGATCTTCCTGTTCCGCGGGCAGTGACTCCCTAGATTTGTCATCCTGAGCGAAGCGAGACGGTGCGCGAAGCGAACCGTCTCGCGGAGTCGAAGGACCCCTGCGGCCCTGCTCATCCGGCGGCGTGTCAAGGTGTTCCCTTGAAAGTCATGCATAGTGGTGGCTGAAAGGGTGGCGAGAACGCCTAGACCGGCCGCCGCGGGTTAAGCTGCAAGGGATCCTTCGACTGCGACAAGTCTTTCGCTTTGCGAAAGACTCGTTTTCGCTCAGGATGACACTTGTTAGGTAAGGTCAGACTCTGGCGGGAACTTCTTCTTTCGCAGTTTGCCTCGCCGCATAGTGCGAGTCCACATATTCATCGAGAATTTCGATGAACTCCGGGACGATGCGGTCGCCCTTCAGCGTGGTGAACAGGCGTCCATCCACGTAGACCGGAGCCTTGGGCTCCTCGAATGTTCCGGGCAGGGAAATGCCGATGTTGGCGTGTTTCGATTCGCCGGGGCCGTTGACTACGCAGCCCATCACCGCCAGCTTCATCTCTTCCACGCCCACGTAGCGGCCCTTCCAGGTGGGCATCTGCTCCCGCAGGTAAGTCTGGATTTGCTCGGCCATTTCCTGGAAGAAAGTGCTGGTGGTGCGTCCGCAGCCGGGGCAGGCCGTAACTTGCGGGGTGAAGCTGCGAATGCCCATGGATTGCAGAATCTGCTGCGCCACGCGGACTTCTTCCGTGCGGTCGCCGCCGGGGGCGGGCGTGAGTGAGACGCGGATGGTATCGCCGATGCCTTCCTGCAGCACCACGCCCATCGCTGCGGCGGATGCCACCACGCCCTTCGCTCCCATCCCCGCTTCGGTCAGGCCGAGATGCAGCGGATAATTGCAACGCGCCGCCAGCGCGCGGTAAACGTCGATTAAATCCTGCACGCCGCTGACTTTCGCGCTGAGAATAATCTGATCCGGACGCAGCCCGAATTTCTGCGCGAGATCGGCGGAATTGAGGGCGCTCACCACCATGGCTTCCATGGTGACCTCACGGGCGTCCTTGGGCTCGTCGAGCGCGGAATTCTCGTCCATCATGCGCGTGAGCAGCGTCTGGTCGAGCGAGCCCCAATTCACGCCGATGCGCACCGGTTTCTCATACTTCACGGCCACTTCGATCATGGTGCGGAAGTTGGAGTCGCCCGTTTTCCCAATGCTGGCGTTGCCGGGATTGATGCGGTATTTGGCCAGATCGCGCGCGCACTCGGGATATTTCGTCAGCAGAACGTGGCCGTTGTAATGAAAATCGCCAATGATGGGAACGCGCACACCCTGCTTGTCGAGCTGTTCCACGATGTGGGGAACGGCGGCCGCGGCGTCGTCATTGTTCACGGTGACGCGCACCAACTCGGAGCCGGCGCGAGCCAGCGCCGCACACTGCTGGACAGTGCCAGGAATGTCGGCAGTATCGGTATTGGTCATCGACTGCACCACGATTGGTGCATCGGACCCAACGCGTACTCCGCCGACGACGACGGTAACGGTTTTTCTGCGTGGAATACCGCGTGGAATCATAGACATGGGAACATATATTTTACCACGCGGAATGCGGATCATCGGGACTTGCCGCTGCGACCGCATCTGCCGTGAGGCTGCCTGCCCGGGGTTGTTGGAAGTAACGCATTAAATCGATTCCCAAAGGTACCCCAGAATTTATCCCCGCTTGCCCGTAACTTTTGGACTGGTCGGGGATAACTACTACGACAAGCGAGATTTCAGAACCTGAGCCCGCTGCCTTCGACGGTCTGAAACGGTTTAAGAAGGCAAGGAGCCTTATGGCCACAATCGTAGTTGCATCGGGAATCGATACCTCGACTCCCAAACTGGTTGCCCCGCGTTTGGTTGCCCCTCGTTTGCATACCGTGTTGTTCGTTATCCTGTTTCTGGTGTTGACCTTTGCCGGCGCTTTCTTTCAGCGGGAAGCGCGCTCCCAACCCGGAAGGCTGCTCCAGCACCCGAACGTTGTACCGCTCTACCTCTCCCTGATCGCCATGGAATGGGGACTCTTCTACTATGTGTGGGCAGGCTTGCACCGCACCGCAACGAAGCTGGGCGAGTTGATCGGTGGCGGGTCGATCGGTGGCGGATGGAGAAGCCCAAAAAACGTCGCCGTTGATGTGGGTCTCGCAGTCGGGTTGTGGACTGCGTGGATGATCGTCGAAAGGGGATGGAATCATGCCTTCGGCGCTGGGCATGCCGCTTCCATCCAGACTTTTCTGCCGCGGCGGGGAACCGAAATCCTGCTTTGGATTGCGGTGTCTGTCAGTGCCGGCATCTGCGAAGAGCTGGTGTTTCGCGGCTATTTCCAAAGGCAGTTCGAGGGGTTCACGGGCAGCAAGTGGATTGCTCTGTGCCTGCAGGCGGCCTTGTTCGGGATATCTCATGGCTACCAAGGTGTGCAAGCTTGCGTGAAGATTGCCATCTTCGGATTACTCTATGGTTTATTCGCCCTTTGGCGGGGAAGTCTGCGGCCGGGAATGATCGCGCACGCCGGATCAGACATTTTGAGCGGCATCTTCGGAATATGAAGAGCATCCGAAATGGTTCTCACATGCAGCGCTCACGGATAGTGGCATGAAGAAGTCCCGATGACCGACTTCAGCGCTTTGTACAAGAAATATGCGCCGGATGTCTTCCGCTTCGCGCTGTATCTTTCGGGCAACCGCAGCCAAGCGGAGGACATAACGTCAGAGACGTTCGTGCGGGCATGGACTTCTCCGGAACCGATCGCGGCAGCGACCGTGAAGGGATACCTCTTTACCATCGCGCGCAACCTGTTTTCGCACGGGCTGCGCAGGGAGTCGCGGCACGATCCACTGGAGGGAGAACTGCCCGGTCAGCAGCCCAGTCCCTACCTGCAGGCCGAGCAAAAGCAGGAACTGCAGGCGGTGCTGGCGGGACTGCAGAATCTGCCGGAAATTGACCGCGCGGCTCTGCTGATGCGGGCGTTGGACGGCATGGCTTACGAGGAAATTTCGCGCGCACTGGGAATTTCTCTGTCGTCGGCAAAGGTCAAGATCCACAGGGCGCGGCTCGCGCTCGCCGGAATTCGACATGCGTAGGATTCGATGGAACCTGGACACCACGAGTAAAGAGCTTAGGAGAAAACAATGAACGTTACGCGAGAAGTGATTCTGGATCTGCTGCCGGTGTACTTGTCCGGGGAAGCCAGCCCGGCCACCCGCACTCTTGTCGAAGAATATCTGCGGCAGGATGCTGAACTGGCACAGCGTATTCGCGTCTCGATGGCCGACAACCTAGCCAGGGCCGTGCCGTCCGGGCTGCCTCCAGATTTAGAATTGCGATCGCTTCGTCGCACACGAGGTCTCCTGGGCTGGCAGAAGTTGCTATTTGGCTTCGGAATATTTTTTTCCGCCATGTCGCTCAGCTGTGAATTCTCATTTGCCGGCGGACACTTAAAGGAATTTCATTTCCTGCTGCGCGATTATCCCGCCGAGTTCGGACTCTGCGCGACGCTCGGCCTGGCCTGCTGGATCGCCTACTTCTCGATCCGCCGCCGTCTGCGAACCGGCCCGATGTGAATTGAGCGCTCGGCTCCGGGCAAGTCTGGACGGAGATTATCTCTCAAGACGGCTGGGAACAAATAAAGCTGGGAACAAATAAAAAGGGAGCCAATGACCGGCTCCCCGAAAGCACATGAAACAAGCCGATGCTCAGGGCAGCCTAACCGCCCAGGCCCGGAATGGTCTTCATAATGTCGTTGTAAATCACCATCAGGGCAAACAGCACCAGGAACACAAACGCCGTCTGGTAGATGCGTTCCTTGATGCGCATGCTGATGTCGCGGCGCATCAGGCCTTCGATCAGCAGGAACATGATGACGCCGCCATCGAGAATGGGAATCGGCAGCAGGTTGAAAATGCCCAGATTCAGGCTGATGCCGGCGGTCAGGCCCATCAGCGGCGTCCAGCCCTTTTGCTGCGCCTGGTAAGCGGTTTCCTGCGCGATGCCGATGGGGCCGGAGACGGCCTTCAGCGAAATCTTGCGCTCCACGATTTTCTTCGCCAGCTCGAGCAGCAGCAGTGAATATTTCTTATTTTCTTCGAGCGAAAGCTGCAGCGCTTGCGAGAAGGGCAGCCGCGTCACTTTGGTTTCTTCCTGGTTGAGGAAGCCCAGCCGGTAACGCTGCTCCTTCGGGTCTTCGGTGCTCGAAAGCACGGGCTGCATGCGGAAATGCAAAGTCTGGTTTCCCCGCAGGACGGTAAGATCGACGGGCTGATCTTTTGTGTCCTGCAGGCGCTCGATCATCTCGTCAATCGAAACCAGCGGCTTGCCGTTCATGCCGATAACTTTGTCGCCCTCTTTCAATCCCGCCTTGATGGCCGGCATATCTTTCTCAAGCCGCCCGATGATGACGGGCTCCGCGGGATACCATCCCGCCGATCCCACTTCCGATGTCGTCACGGGCTTGGGCACGATGGTCTTTTCGAGCAGCTGATTTCCACGCTGAATGGTGATGGCAATCGGCTGATTGGGGCTGATGAAAACCCGCGGCGCCAGTTGTTCCCAGGTGGGGTTGGTGATGCCGTCAATCTTCACCACGCGGTCGCCGGGCTCGATGCCGGCGCGCGCGGCGGCGGAATCCTTTCGCACGCCGTCGATCACGGCTGCCTTGTCCATGTAGACGGGATACTCGTAATGCACCATGTAGACCGTGGTAAGAAGAAATATGGCCAGCAGGATGTTCATGGTCGGTCCGGCGATGGCGATCAGGAAACGGTGCCAGCGCGGATGGTTCATGAACTCGCCGGGATCATCGGTGCGCTCATCCATCGGATTCTCGCCGCTCATCTTGACGTAGCCGCCCAGCGGGAGCGCGGCGATGCGGTAGTCGGTATCTCCCTTGCGGAAGCCGATCAGCCGTTTGCCGAAGCCGATAGAAAACACTTCGACCCGAACCCCCAGCAGCTTGGCCACCGCATAGTGGCCGAACTCGTGGATCAGGATCATGAACCCCAAGACTGGGATAACGTAGAGATAAGCGAGCGGACTAAGAAACTCAGGCATAATTGAGATACGTACTTTCCAACCCTTTAGATTCCAAAATCAGACAAAAGAAGTTGCCCGGGATGCAGCAATATTTTTCACATTTTTCCCGCTACGGTCTGGCTTGCCGGGATCTGCCTTGCCAAGCTCCGCGACCTGCTCTTGAGCACATCGGCGGGCCTCGGCGTCGGCTTTAAGCACACTCCCAATAGACTCCAGGGATCCAGTATTGGTTCGCGAGAGCACGTCTTCGATGATCCTGGGAATGTCATTAAACCGGATGGCGCCTTCCAAGAACGCGGCCACGGCCACTTCGTCGGCGGCATTCAGCGCTACCGTCTTCGCCCCGCCGGCCTGAGCCGCCTCGTAGGCGAGCCGCAGACAAGGAAATTTACTCATGTCGGGCGGGCTGAAGTCCAGATGACGCAAGTCACTGACCGCGAAGCGCATATCCGACTGAATCCGATCGGGATATGTTAGCGCGTAAAGGATCGGCAGGCGCATGTCCGTAACCGAAAATTGCGCCAGGATGCTCCCGTCGATGAATTCCACCATGGAATGAATCGTCGACTGCGGATGCACGATCACTTCCACCTTACCCGGCGGCAGGTTGAAAAGCCGGCAGGCCTCGATCACTTCGAAGCCCTTGTTCATCAGCGTGGCCGAGTCAATGGTGATGCGGCGACCCATCTTCCATGTGGGATGGTTCAGCGCCTGCTCCACGGTGATGGAATCAAATTCCGCGCGGGGCGTGTTCAGAAACGGCCCGCCGGAAGCCGTCAGCCAGATGCGGTCCACTTCCTCCATGCGACCGCCGCGCAGGCATTGATGGACGGCGTTATGCTCGCTGTCGATCGGCAGCAGCGGCTTGCCTTGTTTGCGCGCCTCGGCAGTGATCAGCTCTCCAGCGGCGACCAGGCATTCTTTATTGGCGAGCCCAACAACCTTCCCGGCGCGAACCGCTTCGTAAGTGGCCTCAAGTCCAGCGACGCCCACGATCGCGCTGACCACGAAATCAACCTCAGGATGGGTCGCGACCCGGACCGTGCCGGCGGCGCCGTGAACCACTTCAATCCCGCTCAGGCCGTTTTTCTTGAGCCGAGCGCGGAGCGCGTCTGCGTCAGACTCAGCGGCCATCGAGATCACCTGCGGCCGCCAGCGCTGAGCCTGCTCAAACGCCGCTTCCAGGTTCGACCCGGCAGCCAGAGCGACAATCTGAAAACGCTCGGGATAGGACTCGGCCACGCTCAGCGTGCTGCGCCCGATGGAGCCGGTCGAACCAAGTATGGCGATGCGTCTCATGGTCATTTCATACTCGACAACGCCACGGCGTAGTGGTCGATCCAGTCTCGTTGTTCCGCCGTCTCCGGAACGGATACTCCGCGCGCCGCCGAGACCGATTCCACAGCAGCGCCAGGACTCATCCCGCTCCTGACCAGCAGACAAGCGGCAACCAATCCGCTGCGCCCGATTCCCTGACGGCAATGTACAAGCACGTTCTTTCCAGCGGACAGAGCACCAGTGCCCTCGTCCAAGACTCCGGCCCACCTCGCCTCAGACCGCGGAACCTGGCGATCTGGAATTGGAAACGAACCGAATTCAATTCCCTGCACTTTCGCCTCGCCGGCCTCATCGCGGAGGTCCAGGTCTGTTTCCTCCTCCGGCGTGAGCAACGAAAGCACGGCGCCTATACCCGACCGCTTCCAGCTGGCGATGTCATCCTTCAGCCAGCCTCCCCCTCGCGGACGGGCGGCCATAGCCAGTTTTCCGGGCCATGGTCCATCGAGCCAGTAGAGGTCCTTGCGCATCATTCCTGATCCTTTACCACGACTTCCCGAGGAAGAACATCCACCTCCACGCTCCGCTGGCGGAGAATGTGAATGCGATGGTGCCCATCCAGTATAGTTCCATCCGGCCGGGTTTTCAGACAACCTTCCAATCCGGGCACTAATGAGGCCAGTAGAACAATCGGTTGAAAGCCGCCCGTACTTTGTGAGTTTGCCAGCGTCCAGAGAGCTTTCGAGGTGAAGAGGTTTCAGCGGAGCGTTGCCCAAGAAGTCCACCTTTGGGTTGAGTAGTAGTTATTGCCTCTCCCGCCGGCCGCATAGCACCAGAGCGGCGGCCGATTTTAGATTGCAGATTGTAGATTGCAGATTTCGAGCCAAGCGCTCCTCACAGTGATTTTCAATCTGAAATCTGCAATCTAAAATCTGCAATTGAGCCTCACTGCATCACCCGCCAGGCCGCATAACACCACAGCACCGGAGCCGCAAACAACAGCGCATCAATGCGGTCAAGCATCCCGCCGTGGCCGGGAAGGAGCGCGCCGGAATCTTTCACATCAGCTCCACGCTTGATCAGCGATTCCACCAGATCGCCCAGCTGCGCGGCGATGTTCAGCACAATCGTAAGCAGAATCACCGGGCCCATGGCGGGCGTCTCCAGCCCGAACAAGCCATCGCGCCGAGCGATCAGTCCCCAGCTCAGCAGCGCCGAACTGATCCGCTCCGCGTGGGCGAACATCAGCCAGCCCACGCCGACGCTGGCGAGCAAAGAAGCGGCCGCGCCCTCCCAGGTTTTCTTTGGACTGATGCGCGGGGCCATCAGATGACGCCCGATCGACTTGCCCACAAAATAAGCGAGAATGTCCCCCGCCCAGACGACGAGCAGCAGATAGAGCAGATAAAACGCTCCCGCCCACAGCTGGCGCAGCTGCACCAGCATCCCCATGGGCAGCGCGATGTAAGTGAAGGCAAAAGCCGCCGCCGCTGCCGCCGGATATCCGCTGCGCAGCTCGGCCCGCCGCATCCCGATGCTGAGAAAAATAAACGGAGCCAGCGCCGCCGCCGCGCCGGCAAGAAAAATAAAAATCGCCGTCGCGGGCAAAGGCTTGTCGTTCCCCGGATTCAACGCCAACAGCAGAAAAAACAGCCCCGAAAAAATGTAGGTGGGCAGCCGCATGGGCTGCACTCCGTAGGATTCCGTGAGCTTCAGGAATTCACGAATGGTCAGCAGCGCCACGACGGCCGCCACCACGGCCAGCACCGGCACCGGCGCCCGCAGGATCAGCGCCAGCACCATCGGAATCAGAACAACCGCAGTCGCAATGCGCTTCAGCAAGGGAAATGGGAGACGCTCTCGATATGGCGGCGATTCTCGGCCGCGCGGCTACGATCCTATCAGTTTTGCGATCAAGTACTACTTGTGCGCTTTCTCATGCGCAACGTCGTCACGCCCATGCCCGTCGCCGTGATTCAGCCCGCCGTAGCGACGTTCCCGCTTCTGATACTCGCCAATCCCCTCGATCAGATGCGTCCCGCGAAAATCCGGCCACAGGATCGGCGTGACATAAATTTCGGCATAGGCCAGTTGCCACAGCAGAAAATTACTCAGCCGCATTTCGCCCGAAGTGCGCACCACCAGATCCGGATCCGGAAGATGGCTGGTGTAAAGATGCCGCCCGACCATCTCCTCGTCAATCTGCAAATGCTCGATGCCGCCGTTCTGCGACGCCGCGTGCACCATGGACCGGAACGCGTCTACCAGTTCGCTGCGCGCGCTGTAATTCAGAGCCAGCGTCAGCACCATGCCAGAATTCCGCCCGGTATTCTCGCGCGCCCAGGCCATGCGCTCCTGCACATCATCCGGCAGTTGCTGCTGCCGCCCGATATATTCGAGGCGAATGTTGTTCTTGTTCAGCGTGGGCACTTCGGCTTTCAGATAGCGGCTGAGCAGCCGCATCAGAAAATCCACTTCGCTCTTGGGACGCTTCTTCCAGTTCTCCTCGGAAAACGCATAGAGCGTGAGCGCCGCAATGCCAATGCGCGCCGCCGTCTCCACCGTGGACCGCACCGCCGCCACCCCGGCGCGATGCCCGGCCACGCGCGGCATGTGGCGCCGCTTGGCCCAGCGCCCGTTGCCGTCCATGATGATGGCGATGTGTTTCGGAAGCCGCCCCGGATCCAGCTGACGGTAGAGTTCCGTCTCCTTGCGATCCAGACCAGCAGGTACTTTGTCCTGCAAAGTGATCCCCTCGGATTGAGGCTAACACAGGTAGGAAGGGGAAGCAATGACACGAGCCTCCCCGTGCCGTTCATGTGCCCGCCTGGTTAAGTCAACATTGGTCAGGTCTATAACTTAGCCGTCTATTTGGGCCTACAGTCCAAGTAAATGCATAGGAGTTGGACGTTATTGGACAACCGTGATAAGCTCCTATTCATCGTGCCAGCAAACGAATACAAACGGCTTTTGGATCAAGCGAAGATGGAGCTTGCGACAATGAAGGCCCATCACAGCGATCTTTCCCAGCAACTTGGGGATCTGGAAAAGCGGATCGCAATGCAGAGAGATGGCATAAACGGCCTAGCCCTTCTCTGCGATCAGAGTGGCACCATTGAACTGCCGCCCGACAAGAGACCACTCGCATCTGTTGGATTCAGCGAAGCCGTCAGATTTGTACTCCGAACCTGTCGTGCGCAGCAACTCACTCCTGTCGAGGTTCGTAATAAGCTTGAGTACTGGGGATACGATCTGACGAAATACAGGAGCGAGTTTCTCGCTTCGCTGCACAAAGTTCTGCAGCGCCTCGAGCATAGCGGGGAAATAAAGCCGATCAAAGCATCAACGGGGAAAACTGTTGCGTATCAATGGATTACTGAGATGGAAAAAACGCTGCCCACCGACGACTTCAAGCCGAGATATGGACTCCCTGACCCGTTGAACAAAAGGGGTAAATCAAAATGAGTCAGTTTTAAATCCCTCGCGGATAGAAACTGCGAACAGTTGTGAGCCGGATTCTGAAGGGTGACAGATGCCACATCGTTGGAAGCCACCGAAGGAAGATCGAACCGACGCTGACGCCATTCGCCGCGAGCGAGAATTCCAGCAAGATCTAGCCGACATCTTGGAATATGGAACTGAGGAAGACTTTGTTGCGATGTTGAAGATGCACAAACCCGACGTCGGGAAGGAGGAACTACAGAGGCTGATTACGCAGTTTCACGTTTACGTCCGCGAGAAGCGCGGACTTTGTTAGCGAGCTGGTGGACTCTCTCGTCGGCCTGACGAAAGTCCTCTTCCGACATGCGCTCCTTCGCTTCAGCCCGAATACGCGAGACCGACTCGATCAGCGCGTCCATCGCCGACTTCGACTTGGTCGTGGCCTTTGCCATAACAAACTAAGTATAGTTTACACCGACCGCAAAACCTAGATGTAGCTCATTCCCAAAGTCATGCTCCTTTGGGGTTACTTGGGCGATTACCGGCATTTCGCGGGCAAGAGTGCCCGCGCCACGCAACCTACCGCGCCTCCTCCGGCACCACCTTCAACTCCAGCTTTTCCGTCCACCGCAGCACGGTCAGCGAGCAACTCACGCCTACGCGCACATCCGTCAGGACGCGATGCAGATCGTCCACGCCCGCGACCGGATGGCCTTCCAGCGCCACGATCACGTCACCTTCGCGCAATCCCGCGCGCTTCGCCGGACTGTTCTCCTCCACCGAGATCACCATCGCCCCCGACTCCTTCACCAGATCGTAAAACCGCACCACGCGCCGGTGCACTGGCACGGTCTGTGCCGAAACGCCAATAAAGCTGCGGCGAATGCGTCCGTCGCGCAGCAGGCGGCTGGCCACAAACTTCGCCGTGTTGATGCCGATGGCGAAGCAAATCCCCTGCGCGGGCAGAATGGTCGCCGTATTCACGCCCACCACCCGCCCCGCGGAATCGACCAGCGGGCCGCCGGAATTTCCCGGGTTGAGCGCCGCGTCGGTCTGAATTACGTCGTCAATCAGCCGCCCGGAATACGAGCGCAGCGACCGTCCCAGCGCGCTCACCACGCCCGCCGTCACCGTCGACTGAAACCCGTAAGGCGCGCCAATCGCAATCACCACCTGCCCCACGCGCAGTTGTTGCGAATCGCCGAGAGCGGCCGCGGTCAGGCCGGGCTCTTCCACGCGCGGCTTCTCGATGCGGATCACGGCCAGGTCGCTCGCGGGATCATCCCCGATCGCAGTGGCCGGCATGCGCCGCCCATCGGACATCGTGACCTCGATGCGCCTGGCGTCATGCACCACGTGGCTGTTGGTCAGGATCAGCCCGTCGGGCGTGAAAATAAATCCCGAGCCTCCGCCGCGCCGTTCTTTATTTTGATTTTGATTTTGATTTTGATTGCGGCTCGCCCGAACGCGTGCGTCCCGTCTCGGGCAAAGCCAGATGCACTTCAATGTTCACCACCGAAGGGCTGATGCGTTCCACCGCGCTGCTTACCGCGCGCGAATAGGCATCGAGCAGGTTTGAATCGTCCAGCGACGTGCCCGCGCCATGCACACGCCGTCCCTCATCTTCGTGCCAGCCCTGAGGTTGCCCAGTCTGTCCCGCAGATGCGGCGTTAACAGGCACAGCAGAAAATACACTTCGGGATTCTTCCAGGTTCATGATGGATAGATGTCGGTCGATATGTCGGGGATTCATCGCCCCTCGCCTGTCATCCTGAGCGGAGCGAAGGACCCCATGCCCGATTGCACTGCCTTCGGCACGTCGAGGAATTTTCGCCAGGGCTGCTGGCGCACGCTGCCGTGTCGCAAACTCCCCGCCCCGCCGCCGGTAGTGCATGCAAACATGGGGTCCTTCGACTGCGTTGGCGCTCGCTTCGCGACCGCCAACTCCGCTCAGGATGACAGGGAGTTAAGTAGACAAAAAAAGCCGGGACCAGAGGATGGTCCCGGCATAGTGTTGGCTGGTTGCCCGGAGTAAACTTGAGGCGCCTAGCAGGCGTGAAGGAGCCGCGTTAAGCGGCGACTGGGAGCCTGCTGCCGAAATCCTGAGGCTGTGTTTTGTGCGGGCGAAGGATCTCCGGCCACATCTCCCTACGCGCTCCTTCTCGGCCGCACCGTCAAATCCCGCACCTGCATCAGGATGCTCGACATCTGCATCCCGTTCAGCTGCGAGACAAACGGCAGAATCTCGGCGACAAACTGATCTTTCACCAGTTCGCTGATTTCATCCTGGCGGCTCTTTTCTCCGCCGCTAAGCAGTTCGGGCACGGTCACCTCCAGTGCGCGCGCCAACCGCTCCAGGGAAGACAGCGTGGGCGTGGCTTTCTCATTTTCGATTTTAGAAACGTAGGTTCGGGGCACGGACATGCGCCCCGCCAGTTGCCGCTGGCTCAACCCGTTCCGCAGGCGCAGCGAGCGGATCGATGTCGCCAGGTTCAAATGCCCGCGGCCGTTTCCGGACACCGCCATCATCACCGGCGGCGCAGCCATAATCGGCTCCGGCTCAGGCTCCTCGTCCATGGAAGCGTGGCAACGTCGGCAATTGTTATTGGTGGTGCGAAACTGAACCAGCAGGCAGTGATCGCATCGAACGACTTCCCTAGAATCTACCGGGGCAAGAGTCGTGGCCATCGAGTTGTGGGAGGGCCAGAGCGGGCCTTCCGAACAAACACTGGAACCAACGTTGGGGGAACGGTTCCAAGTGCAGTGCCCAATCTGCGGTCAGTGCCCTGTGGATGTCAAGGGTAAAATGCGTCGAAACCGGAAGATACGAGGACAATAGCCAAGCGATACATGGAAAAACACAGCTAAAACCCGCAAGAACAAGGCTAACTACCGATGATGGATCGCGAGTCTGTGCGGTGTTTACTAAGTGTGTTCACTTCTTGAGTCCGAAGGGATTTTGAGTCCATCCGATCTGATTACACCAATTTGGGATCACTCCTGCAGGCATGGGTTCGCTACGGTAACGGAATGCGATAGAGGTTGCGGCGCGCATTCTCCTGGGTATAGGCGTAGAGGGATGAGTTGACGATCGAATCCACTTGCCGTGGGATCACCCCAGCCGTTTTCGCGTTCGCCAAATCCTCCAATCGTCTGAATCCGGACGGGGGCAGCGTCGGAAGCCCCGTGTCATGCTTCACGGCCATCGGGTAAGTGCCCTTGAACAGGGACGGAAAGTAAAGAAACATTGCGGTCCCAGCGGTGTTCCAGTTCGTGAAGCAATAGCCCGGGCACAGGGGAATGGTCGCGTGTCCATCCACTGCAAACGCGGTGGCCTCAGCCGTGTGCTCTTCGCCGGCGACCGGCGTACTGGCAATCACCCAACGGCCGTCCGGCGATACCGCCTTGGCATCGAAAATGCGTTGCGAGGATATCCTCTGTCGCCCGCTTCCATCGGCTTTCATGCGGTAGAGATAATTTGATCCATTTTCGATCGCGCGAAAAATCAGGTCACCATCGGGCAGGAAAAAAGGAGAATCTTCGGTCTCAGTTCCAGACGCGGAGATGCGCCTCGGGGAGGAGCGGTGGTCGGTAGCTGCGATCCATAGGCTGGAACGGCCGCTTGGGTCGCTGCGGTCAGTCGTGGCGAAAGCCACTTCTTTTCCATCACGCGAGACCGAATAGCCCTCCATGGAATAGCCGGGGAGGACCTTCTCGACTTTTTCGCCGGCCGCTTTTTCGGCGGTCAAGTCTTTGACCCACAGTTCGTAACCCGGCGTTTGGCCGTTAGCCATCAGGTAATAAAGCCTGGTTCCATCCGAAGAGAACGAGGGCGCGACTGCATTTCCCTCCGAAGAAATCTGGTGGTCCCCATCCTTGTCGTGGAGCCAGACCGTAGTGTCTCGCGTTCCAACCGACGTAATGAATGATTTGCCGTCCGCGGCCATTTCAATGCCTTCTTGCGAAGTTGGCCCCGAAGTCACCAGCTCCGGCTCGCCGTCTGGAAAACTCTGCCGCCAGATTTGGGATTTGTCACCCTTTCGTGCGCTCAGGTAAATCCATTTGCCGTCCGGGGACCATGCGCCCGCGTAACACGTGCTATCCGCAGGACCCACGACTCGCCCGTTTCCCCCACCCTCGAAAGGAACTACCCGGCACGGCAGAATGTTGCCGCGATTGTCCATTTCCACCACCAGCACCCATCGCCGATCCGGAGAAAGATAAGAATGATGCGCCATGCTGCGGTCGCCGGGAGGCGCGTAAACCTCCCGCCTTTGCCCCCGGCCGAGATCGGTGGTCACAACCACCAGATGCAGTCCCTCCTTGATCTCAGAAAACAGAAGCCGCTTTCCACTTTCGATCCATGTCAAAGACGAGGCGTTAGGCAGCATGATGTGGGGCTCGCCGCCGATAACCGGAACTTCCCATTCGTCAAAAGGCGGGCCGGTGCCGTAGGCAATGCGTGAACCATCCGGAGAAAACGCGGGGCTTAGCTTTGCCAGGGAGTCGTGCGTGAGCTGAACCGGATCGCCGTCGGGCAAAAACTTAACGTAAATTTGTCCCGAGCCAAAGAATGAGTTGCTTCCGCGGATGAACGCGAGCATGCGTCCATCCGGGGAAAGAGCTGGGTAAACGGCCGAGTCGGTGAAGAAGGTGAGCTGCGTCCATTCCTTGCTCGCGGCCGGACTCCCACGAGACGAACGGTAGAGCAGAAATGCTGCCACCACTGCCAGCACAAAAACTGCAGCAGCAAGATAGTAGTACGTGTTTCCCCGTGCCTGTCTTGTAGCCACAGGCGACGTGAAGGCCTGGGACGCCGCTTCCGGCTGTCCTTCTTTTCCTGACGGCGATAATTGCATCCGGCCTGAGCTGCTGTCGCGCTTCAGCCTCTGTAATTCCGCCCGCAGGTCAGACGCGTGCTGGTAGCGCAGATCGCGGTCTTTCTCAATGGCGCGCTGGATGATTTCTTCGAGCTTCGCGGGCAGGTCGGGATTCAACCGCATCGGCGCGACGGGCTCGCGATTCAGAATGGCATCGAACACGACCCCCGAAGTATCTCCGCGAAAGGGCAGACTGCCTGTGGCCATCTCATACAGCACCACACCAAACGAAAACAGGTCTGTCCGGGCATCCAGGTCCTTACCTCGCACTTGCTCCGGTGACATGTAGGCGACTGTGCCCACTGCGTTGCCGGGGCTGGTCAGCAACTCCTCCGCCGTAGCTGTTGGTATGGCGGAAACCACGCCGTCCGCGCCGCTGAGCCCGACCTTCGCCAGGCCGAAGTCAAGGACCTTGGCGTGACCGCGCTCGGTGACGAATATGTTTGCCGGTTTGATATCGCGGTGCACGATTCCCTTGGCGTGCGCCGCATCGAGGGCGTCGGCGATCTCGATGCCCAGCGAAACAATGGTCTCGCTGTCCACTGGCCTGCCCGCAATACGGTGCCGCAGGGTCATCCCATCCAGAAACTCCATAGCGATGAAGCGTTTCCCGTCATGATCGCCGATTTCATAAATCGTGCAGATATTCGGGTGGTTGAGCGCGGAAGCAGCGCGGGCCTCGCGGCGGAAACGTTCCAAAGCCTGCGGATCCTGAGCCACACCCTCAGGCAGGAACTTGAGAGCAACGAAACGGCCGAGGGATGTGTCCTCGGCCTTATAAACCACGCCCATCCCGCCTCCGCCAATCTTTTCGACGATGCGGTAGTGCGAAATGGTCTGGCCAATCATTGGCGCGAATCTTAACGTGCGCGAAATCCGCAAGTCAACGAAGGTTTTGGATTTGACGACACGGAAAGGCAGTTGGGTTAACATCGCGATTACACTCATTGAAGCTCTAAGTCACCGAAAAACACCCCATACACTGGCATCTGGGTTCAAGGAGCATTCGTAACGATGAATCAAGTCAACACGAGAGAGGCCGCATGGGAACTCCTGACCGAGTTCACCCAGTCAGAGAGCCTGCGCAAGCACGCGCTGGCCGTTGAAGCCTGCATGCGCGCCTGCGCCGGAAAATACGCACATGGTTTATCCGAAGAAGACCTCTGGGGCGTCGTCGGCCTCATCCACGACTTTGACTACGACCGCTGGCCCAGCCTCGACGACCATCCCTACAAAGGCAACGCCATCCTGAAAGAGCGCGGATGGCCCGAAGTCATCAGCCGCGCCGTGATGTCGCACGCCGAATACAGCGGCGTCACCCGCGACTCGCTGATGGAGAAAGCTCTCTTCGCCTGCGACGAGCTCGCCGGATTCATCACCGCCGTTGCCCTCATCAAGCCCAGCAAGTCGCTCGCAGAAGTCGACGTGAAGTCGGTGCGAAAAAGAATGAAAGACAAAGCCTTCGCCCGCAAAGTAAACCGCGACGACATCATCAACGGCGCCGCCGCCTTGGGCGTCGACCTCGACGAACACATCGCCCTCTGCATCGAAGCCATGAAACAAATCGCCGCAGAGCTAGGCCTGGACGGCAGCGCGGCAAAGCCAACGTAGAGGTTGTGTGGGGTGGATTGTGTGGGGACGGGCGCCTCGCCCGTCCGAGCGGAGCCGCAGCTCCGCAGTAAGTGAATCCCGCTGGCCTTACTCCCTCCTGAAAATCAAACCGCCAAGCCCTCGTATCTGCTCCCGCATCGCTCCCCGCAGGAACATAAAGTCCAGCGCCTCACCGCCCTTCAGCTCCGCCTGAACCGACGCCCCCAGACTCCTCGCAATTTCATCCTGCTGTTCTCTGGAAACGTCTTCGCTAAGGTTGATTCCAATCACAGTATGGCTCGGCCCAGCTTGAGTCGCCATCTGGAAAACGTAAAGTTCATCGATCGACGCGAACGAAGCCGCCTTGCTTCTCAGCAACTCTTCCACCGCCGGACTGAGCGGTTTGGTAGGCCGACCGATCAGAACTTTTTCGTTTGCCTTAATTTGAAACTGCACAGTTTTCGACACAGGTGAGCCCGGAACGATTCCTTTTGCGAGCAGTTCAAATTCAGCGCGTGTCACGCGTCCCCCGGGCCGAATCATTTTTCCGGCGGGATCGAACGGATTGATCGCGACTTCCTGAATATCAGTCCCCATCACCAGCCGAAACAAGTCCGGAGCATTGAGCCCGAGGTAGGGCGTATTCGGATCCCAATTTTTCAGCGCCTCAAGATCGGTGAATGCGGCCGTGACTTGAACTGGGTTGCGATCAATGTTGCGATCAATGTTGCGATCCGTGTTGCGATCCGTGTTGCGATCAGTGATTCGCCGCAACTGAATTTGCGTCTTGCTGGTCGCGGTGTGGAACCCCGGACCAAGGCCCGCCAAGTCAGCCGGAATCTCGGGAACCGGAACCAACAGCATCGACGCGAGCAGAGCCTCGTAAACGTTCTTTCGGTTCTCCGGCGTCTCATTCAGCGCAAGTTCATGCATGGCTCGCACGAGTACAGGATTGCCTTCTTCGATGCGAACGTCTGTTTTCTTTTCCAAGCCCCAACCCAATAAACGTCGTTGAACCTGTCGCTCGATCCACGCTGGTCAGCTACAGTCAAGTCCACTTAAGTGGACAATGACGTACACAAAAGTGGACACTTTTTCCACAGCTTAACTCGTTTATCCTCAACCCCACCTATCCAAACAAACGATTTACGCCGGTAAAATCTACATTTTTTCCACAGCGTTCCTTCAGGAACACTTCACCAAAACCGCTCCTACCGCACGATGTCCGCGAGCTGCCCGCCCGCAATTAGTTCCGCCAGCCGCGCGAAGTCCTGGTACATCACGCGGTCTTTCTCCATCGTCGCGCACACCGACCGGATCGCCGCATGCGCCGCCTGCCCGCGCTTCGAAGTCCTCAGCGGCTTCTCGGCATGCAAATAAAAGTCGAGCGCCTGCGCCGCGGCCATAGCCTCAATGGCCAGCACGTTGCGCGTGTTGTCGACGACACGCTTCAGCTTGTTGGCCGCCGTCATGCCCATGGAAACGAAATCTTCTTTGTTGCCCGAGGTCGTGATCGAATCCACCGACGCGGGATGTGCCAGCACTTTGTTCTCGCTGGCGAGCGCAGCTGCGGTGACCTGCGGCATCATGAACCCGGAATTGAGTCCGGCGCCGGGGGCGAGAAACGGCGGCAGACCTTCGCTGAGAGCTGGATTCACCAGCCGTTCGATGCGCCGCTCGCTGATGCCCGCCAGCGCGCTGAGCGCGATGGCGAGGAAGTCGAGCGCAAAGGCGACGGGCTCGCCGTGAAAGTTTCCACCGGAGATGACTTCGCCTTCGAGCTTCTTCGGGTCGCCAATGAAGACCAGCGGATTATCTACGGCGGAGTTGGCCTCGGTCTCGAATACTTCGCGGCAGTGGGCCAGCGTGTCGCGCACTGCGCCGTGCACCTGCGGGATGCAGCGCAGGGAATAAGCATCCTGCACGCGGCCGCAATCGCGGTGCGACTCGCGAATCTGGCTGCCCTCGAGCATGCGCCGCAGATTCGCCGCGGTATGGATCTGGCCGCTGTGCGGACGCACTTTGTGAATGCGCTCGTCGAAAGCAGTGTCGGTGCCTTGCAGCGCATCGCACGCCATGCCTGCGATCACGTCGGCGGAATCCACCAGCGTTTCGGCGGCCAGCAGCGCCAGCGTGCCCACGGCCAGCATGGCTTGCGTGCCATTGATCAGCGAGACCGCCTCCTTGGCTTCGAGCACCAGCGGCTTGATCTGCGCGCGCTTGAGCGCGTCGCCGCTGGGAATGCGCGCGCCTTTTTCGTCGACGCATTCTCCTTCGCCAATCAGGGCCAGCGCGAGATGCGCCAGCGGAGCGAGATCTCCGCTCGCGCCGACGCTGCCTTGCGACGGCACAAAAGGAGTGACGCCGCGGTTGAGCATTTCGCAGAGCGTGTCGATGACGACGGCGCGCACACCGGAATAACCTTTGGCAAGAGAGTTTGCCCGCAGCAGCATCATGGCGCGAGTTTCGGCAATGGGCAGAGGCTCGCCGACGCCGACAGCATGCGAGCGCACGAGATTCACCTGCAGCTCGCGGATCTGATCGCCGGCGATGCGCACGTCGCTGAGTTTGCCCACGCCAGTGGTGATGGCATAAGACAGTTGATTGTTTGCGACCAGCGCGTCCACCACGGCGCGCGCCCGGTCGACCGCTTCGCGCGCATCCGGCGCCAGCAGCACCGCGCGGCGGTCGCGAGCGCTCGCGACTTCACGCACCGCTTCGAGAGTCAGGTCGTTACCGTTGATGTGGAGTGCGTTCAAAAAAGTTTCCAGTTTCCGTTTCGAGTTTCTAAATTTCAAGCCGACGTGGTTCGGAACGACAAATCATGTTGAATGTTTTCCCAGCGCCTTCCGGAATGCTTTCAAATATTTTTCCGGCAGCGGCACCACCTTCATTTCCGAATTCGTCACGACGTGCGTGGTTTCCCCTTCGGCCAGCCGTTCACCGCCTTCGGCGCGGATCAATTCGTAGCTGAACACCACCACCGATTTGCGGACGTGCTTCAACCGCGTGCGCACCACTACCTCTTCGTCGTAACGCGCCGGGGCGCGGTAGCGGCACGTGACCTCGGCTACGGCGATGAAGCGGTCTTCATCGCGCTCCATGTCGCGATAAGAAAATCCCATCTGCCGCATGAGTTCGACGCGGCCCACCTCGAACCAGATCAAGTGATTCGAATGATAAGCCACGCCCATCTGGTCCGTCTCGGCGTAGCGCACGCGCAGCCTGGTTTCGTTCACCGCGAGGTTGTGAGCTGAAGTCATTTCCCCGTCCATGTGGGCTTGCGTTTTTCCAGGAACGACGTGATGCCTTCGCGGAAATCGGCGGTGTTGCGTATGGCGGCGTTCTCGCGAACCGCTGTCTCGATCTGCGCGTCCAGTTCGGCGCGCGCGTGATCGGTGAGCAGTTGTTTGGTCGCGCGCAGGGAAGCCGGACTGTTCTCCATCAGCAGCGCGGCCAGCTCACGGGCGCGCGTCATCAGGTTTTCCGGCGGCACGATTTCGTTGATCAGGCCCAGGCGCACGGCTTCGTCGGCTCCGAAAAGTCTTCCCGTCAGGAGCAAATCGCGGGCTTGTTTTTCGCCGACCTGGCGCAACAGAAAAGTGGAGACGATGGCGGGCACGAAACCGATGCGCACTTCGGTGTAGCCAAACTTGGCCTCGGGAACGGCCAACGTGAAGTCGCAAAGCAGGGCCAGGCCCGTGCCGCCGGCGATGGCCGCGCCGTTCACCGCTGCGATGGTGACCTTTGGAAATTCGTAGAGCGCGCGGAACAGGCGAACCATGGTCTGGGAGTCTTGCAGGTTTTGTTCCGGCGAGCGGCCGAGAAGGGCTTTCAGATTGTCGAGATCGAGGCCCGAGCAGAAGGCTTTGCCCGCGCCCGTGAGGATGAGGACCAACGCGGCTGACTTCGCGACTTCGTCCAGAGCGCGCCGGAGATCGTCGATTAGCTCAAAGCTAATGGCGTTGCGCTTGTCGGGACGGTTGAGCGTGATGGTGGCTACGCGAGCGTCGTACGCGAGCTGTATCGTCTGGTAGGGCATTGCTTATGTGCGATTACTAAATTTCGACCTCAATGTGCCGTTGCGATTATAGGGATGCTTCGACTTCGCAGGAGCTTCGCTTCGCGAACTTCCTGCTTCGCTCAGCATGACAAGCTAACGCGGAGCGCTCAACACGACAAACCTGCACTGCCAGCTTATTTGTCAATCTGCAGAGTGCGACACCGAATACCTTGCGCTGATTCCCGCGGTTGCTTTCAGCAGCGTATCCAGGGGCTTCAGTGGCGGCAATTCCGCGCCACGCTGCTGCAGGGCTTCGATCACCTTCTCCGTGGGAATGTTGCCGACCAGCGCGTCCTGGGCGAAGGGACATCCGCCGAGTCCCCCCAGCGCGGAATCGAAGCGGCGGCATCCGGCATCATACGCCGCGAGAATCTTTTCTGCCGCCTGCTCTGGGCGACTGTGCAGATGCACTCCGATCTCGAGGTAATCATACTTGCTCATGACCGCGCCCGCGATTTCGCTGATTTGCTGCGCCGTGGCCATGCCTACCGTGTCAGCGAGAGAAATCATGCGAACGTTTTCGATTTCGAGCAGGCTTACGGCTTCGACGACCTCGTCCACGTTCCACAAGTCGCCGTACGGATTGCCGAACGCCATCGAAATGTAGACGACCACGTCGAGGCCGGCATCGTCGGCCTTTTTCTGAATCTTCTCGAACTCTTCGAGCGCGTCTTCCGCCGACTGGTTCTGATTCTTGCGCAGGAAGGTTTCGGAAATCGAATAAGGAAATCCGAGCGTGGAGACTGCCTGCGTGTCGATGGCCCGTTGCGCGCCTTTTTCGTTGACCACGATGCCGATGATCTCGACGTTGTCGGGAGGGTCGAGCAGTTTGAGTACTTCTTCCGAATCAGCCATTTGCGGCACGGCCTTCGGGGACACGAATGAGACTGCGTCGATGTGCTTGAACCCCACGCTGATCAAGGCTTTCAGGTAGTCGGCTTTGAGGTCAGCGGGAATCTGGCCTTGCAGCCCCTGCCAGGCGTCGCGCGGGCACTCGATCAATTTGACGGAATCAGGCAATCATTTCACCAGGGAGACACGGAGGCAGAAATCACGTTTGCAGCACCCCCACTTTGAATTCTGGCACATCCGGGTTTAGGGCGGCGGCTTCGAGGGCTTGGGTTATCGCTTCACGCGTTTCTACCGGATCGATGATGCGGTCGATCCACAGGCGGGCTGCGCCGTAGCGCGGGTCGGTCTGCTCGTCGTAGGTGCGCTTCGTCGATTCGTGGAGTTCTTTTCTTTCTTCTTCACTCAGCTTCTTGCCGCCGCGCTCGAGTTGCCGCACTTTGATTTCCACCAGCGTTGCCGCGGCAGAATCGCCGCTCATCACGGCATAGCGGGCGGTGGGCCAGGCGAAGACGAAGCGCGGATCGAAAGCCTTGCCGCACATGGCATAGTGTCCGGCGCCGAACGATCCGCCAACGATTACCGTGATCTTTGGCACTACCGAATTCGAGACCGCGTTCACCATCTTCGCGCCGGCTTTAATGATGCCGCTCCACTCGGCGTCGCGGCCCACCATGAAGCCGTTCACGTCGTGAAAAAAAACCAGCGGAATCAAATTCTGGTTGCAATCCATGATGAAGCGCGCGGCCTTCTCGGCCGACTCCGTGTAAATGACGCCGCCGAACTCGATGCGCTTGCGGCCTTCGTGATCGGTCTGCTGCGCGTTCACTTTCTGGTTGGCCACAATGCCGACGGCGAAACCGCCGATGCGTCCGTAGCCGCAGATCAGCGTCTTGCCATATTCGGCTTTGTATTCGTCGAAGCGGCTGCCATCGAGCACGCGCGCGAGAATTTCCTTCATGTCATAGGGGCGGGCGGGCGAGGAATCGTAGATGCCATAAATCTCCTCCGCAGCCATGGCAGGCGCCACCGGCTTTCTGCGATCCCAGGGAGACTGGCGGCGGTAGCCCCACTTGTCGACGATGGAGCGAATGCGGGCGATGCAGGCTTCGTCCGTGGGTTCGCGGAAGTCGAGCGTGCCACTGATCGAGGAATGCATGATGGAGCCGCCCAAATCTTCGGCGGAAACTTTCTGTCCGATGGCGGCTTGCACCAGCGCGGGGCCGGCGAGAAACAATCCGCTGCCGTCGGTCATGAGCACGTGGTCGCACATCACGGGAAGATATCCGCCTCCGGCCACGCACATGCCCATGATGGCGGCGATCTGAGAAATGCCCATGGCCGACATGACGGCATTGTTGCGGAAGACGCGGCCGAAATCGTCGGTGTCGGGAAACACATCTTCCTGCAGAGGAAGAAACACGCCGGCTGAGTCGACGAGATAGATTGTGGGAATGCGATTTTCGATGGCGATGTTCTGCGCGCGAATCACTTTCTTCGCGGTCATGGGAAAAAATGCGCCCGCCTTCACGGTGGCGTCATTGGCGATGATCATAACTAAACGCGTCTGGATGCGGGCGAGGCCGGTGATCACGCCCGCGGCAGGCGCTCCTCCCCACTCTTCGTACATGCCGTGCGCGGCGTAGAGGCCGAGTTCAAAAAAAGTTTCCGGGTCGGCGAGCAGATGAATTCTTTCGCGCGCGGTTAGGCGCTTCTTCGCGTGCTGGTTTTCGATGGCCTTCGGGCCGCCGCCTTCGGAAATGTGCTCGCTCTCATTGCGGATCTGCGACATCAGGTCGGCGAGAAAGCGCATGTTGGCTTCGAAGCGCGCCGAAGTAGCGTCGACTTTGGTCGTCAGCAGGGTCAAGGCTGAGGCCGAGTTTGGAGCGGGAGATTCGTTGCGTTCAGCCATGAGTCGCGAAATGAATTAGCAGACTGATTACGGTATACCAGCGGAGCGAAAGCGCGCAACGCCTGGAGAGAAGCTGGAGAGAAGCCGGAGAGAGGCTGTCGCCGTGCCTTTTGTGAGCCCACTCCCGAACTGGCCCCGCCAAACGCAGCACGATGCCTTTTTTCTTTCCGGGGCGAACGGTACCTCAGTAACCGATGCTCGCAGCCTGATTTGCCGAAAGTCAAACTGGGCGCGCTCGGTTTGCTCTGGCGCGGAACCCGGCGAGGCACTGCCGCCAAAGGCAATAAAGACAATTCAGAGAGGACGAACGGGCATGTTACGCCTGCAAAGCAGCGTGGTTGCGGTTCTGCTGCTCAGCAGCTTTGCCTGGGCCCAGAACTCCGCTCCCAGTGATGCGGAAACGATCGCGCTGCTCGCGCAGCAGGTGAAAGCTCTGCAGAAAGAGACCATGGAACTGCGGGAACGGGTGAAGACGCTGGAGGCTGGGGAATCGAAAGCGCAGACGGCGCCTCCTGAGGCCGCAGTTGCGGCGCCTACCCCTCAGCCCTCCCAATCTGTCCCGGAGCCCGCCGCGGCCGAGGCTTCCCCACGCCTGAACGCGGAGCTGCACGACTTGCATCGCATTCAGTGGCGCGGCTTCGGAGAAGTCGACTACAAGGTTCTCAACCAGCGACCGCCGGAATTGGGAACCTATGGGTTTGTCCCCGGTTCGCAGGGGAACTTCTACAGCGGCGACTTTGGCCTCTTCCTTACGGCAAGACTCACGGCCAAAGCGAGCGTGTTGGGCGAAATGGTTTTCGAAGAAATTGACGCACAGAGATACAAGGTAGATCTGCGCCGGATGCTGCTCAAGTACGACTACGACGACTACTTCAAGTTGTCGTTTGGCCGCTATCAAACCAGCGTCGGGTATTACAACTGGGCGTTTCGCAGCGCGGCCTGGTTGCAAACCACGGCGGATCGTCCGCTGGTGATGGAGTTTGCCAGCAATGGCGGCCTGCTGCCCACGCAGGCCATCGGCGTTTCCGTGACCGGCGCGATTCCGTCGGGGAGGCTGGGTCTCAACTATGTGGCTGAATACGGGTCCTCTGACACCATGCGGCCTGACCTGAACGGCGACGGTTTCGTGACCGATGAGAACAACGGCAATCAAACGAACGTTGGACTTTTCGCCAGGCCTGACTGGTTGCGCGGACTGCAATTCGGTGGCTCCTACTATCACGATCAGATCAGCAATAACATGCTGAACCGGCTTGGCGGTACTCCCCTTCCTCCGCTTCCGGGGAGCCTGGGACCGGCTGTAAGGTATGGTCAGACGATCGTCAACGCGTACGCGGTCTACGTGGCTCACGGTATTGAATTTCTGAACGAGGGCTTTCTAATCCGGCAGGCTCTGGTGGGGGGCTCGCTCCATTTTGACGTGCCCGCCTTCTATTCGCAGTTCTCCAGGCAATTGGGGCCGGTGCGGCCGTTTTTCCGGTATCAGTATGTGAACGCGAGCTCCAACAACAATTCTGTTTTCGACGACGTTGGTTTGCGCTTCGGGCCGTCGTTCGGGGTTCGCTACGATCTGAACGATTACATCGCCCTTAAAGCTCAGCTGGACCATACCGCTCGCGGTGGCGAGCCGGACCTGAACGGCTTGCAACTGCAAGTGGCGTTCACTTTTTGAGTTTGAGACAAAACATGAGCAAGAAATTAATCGCCGCCTTATTGCTCAGTTGCCTGACCGCCTTGGTTCCCCGATGCGTGGCACAGACCGAGGACGTCGCGGTGGTGGTGAATTCCAACAGCCGGTTGACGAACATCAGCCTGGTTGATCTACGCAAGATTTTCGCCGGAGAGAAGCGGACCTGGCCGGGTGGAGTTCCCATCAAGCTCATCATCCGTGCCCCGGAATGCCACGAACGGTTCGTTCTGCTCAAGCTGCTGGGCATGAAGGAAGGTGAGTACAAGCAGTACTGGTCGGCGCAGACATTTCGCGGGGAAGCCGAGTCCGAACCCTTCACCGCACCGTCGCTCGGCATGACTCTGGAGGCTGTAAGGATTTTTCCCGGCGCGATCACTCTGATCGATATCCGTGACGTAAAGTCCGGAATAAAGATCCTCAAGGTAGATGGGCACATGCCCGGCGAATCCGGCTACGCCCTGCACTGAGGCGAAAGCCAAGAGCTAAGAGCTGGATGGGGGTGCAGTTTTCCGGACGAGCAAATGCGCCGCCGCCACGTACCGTCGCATCAACTGTCCTGTCATCCTGAGGCCCGCGTCCTTTGCGGGTCGAAGAGCCTGCCCTGAGCTTGTCGAAGGGACCTATGTAACTTGCCGCCGCCGAGAAGCAGCCAGCAAGTTGCACAGGTCCTTCGCTTCGCTCAGGATGACAAGCTCCATCTAGGGAACTACAGCACTGCGAAGAGCAGGGAACTAAAAGCTCATCGCTAAAAGCTAAAAGCTAAGAGCTTCTGTCGATCCATTCCGCCAGGCGGCAGCCGTCTTCTTCCAGCAGGAAAGTTCCTGCGCCGAAGCACTCGCCGAAGATGCGGTGGGATTCGGGGTCGCGGGCGGCGCGGGTAATCCATTGCTGGCCCACGCGGTATTGCGCGGCGGTGAACCATTTCTGCGGCAGCACTTCGACCAGTCCCGCCTGCAGGTAGAAGACAAATAACGCGAATGCGGGATCGTCGTTCGACATGGCCTTGTAGCTGGTGGGGACGATGAGTTCGTCCACGCCGGCGAGCGCGGGCGGAACATTATTAACGATGTTGTGCGTGCCGGGGGCGAGAGTAAGCGGGACTTCGAAATCGGCAACCGGCGGGCTCGTGGAGTAAATGCGGTCAGCGGAGGGCTTGAACCATCCGGCGATCTCGGCCAGGTCGAACGACTTGAGCTGGTCGGGATCGAAGCAGGCTAAACGAATGCTGCGGCCTTCGGGGCACCAGATGCCGAGAGAATGCGGCGGCACAAGAAACGGGCGGCAGTAAGTATTCAGGGCGAGGCGCGGCTTGTCAGGTTCCTGCTCGAGGCTGAGCGTCACCACGTATGCGATGGGGCCTTCTTCGCCGTGATGAGTCCAGACGAAGCGCTGGCCGGAAAGCGACTGGAAGGCTGGGAGCGTTTTCCAATACCACGGCACAGGACCGATGGTGCTGTCGAGTTGCTGGCGGAGGGTGGTGAAGTTTGGAGTCGGCATGCGGGAAGCGAGCAGGTTGGCTCGCGAGTGGTCAGGCTTGGTGGAGGGCGTGTCCCTTCACGTTGGCGCGGATGAATTTTACGATGTCGTCCATTGCCGTGCCCGGCTGAAAGATTGCGGCTACGCCGAGTTTTTTCAAGGCTTCGATGTCCTGGTCGGGAATGATGCCGCCGACGAGCACGAGCACATCGTCCATTTTATTCTGCTTGAGCAGGTCCATCACTCGCGGGACGATGGCGTTGTGCGCGCCCGACAGAATCGAGAGGCCGATCACTTGCACGTCTTCCTGCAGCGCCGCGCTGACAATCATCTCCGGAGTCTGCCGCAGGCCGGTGTAGATGACTTCCATGCCGGCATCGCGCAGGGCGCGGGCAATTACTTTCGCGCCGCGATCATGGCCGTCGAGTCCGGGCTTGGCCACTAGCACGCGGATTTTGAGATCGGGCATGCAGATCATTTAATCACAGGCGATGCGAATGCAGAAGTCATGTCGGGAATGGGTGGTGGCTCAATTTGATTTCTCCGCGTACTTTGCGGCCTTTCTTCTGCGCACTCAGCGGTTAAAGTCTTTATGATTCGCGCAAGAACAAGACCTTTTAACCGCAGGGTTCGCAGAGGAAATCCGCAGAGTACGCGGAGAAATTCAAATTGAGCCACTACGCGGGAATGCCGTCCGGGAATGCCAGTTGTGCAATACGGATGACGCTCCTGATCATTCATTGGCTAAAGCAAGCATTGGCTAACGCAAGCTGAAAACAGTTGGGCCCGTCGTTCTGGGAAATGCCCCGCGCGGATGTTCTGGGGCCGACTGAGGGCGATGGAGGCGACCGTCCAAGCCCGCAGGTTGACCGCGCTTCCAGCCCGCGTTAAGGGCCAGTTGAACCGATTTAATTGCGACGATTATGTTGTTTATTATCAATAATATACACGGATAGATTTGCACGTCACTTGAACGGCGGAAACGCAAAGAGATCAGTCGGTTACGGCATGACAGCATCGTTTGTTGTGCAACTGGCGAAAGGGTTGCCCGGCTCCAGGTCATATTCAATCGGGAGCGCGACTCTCAGGCGCGGAGTTTACTAGCTCCATCAGAGCGTTTTGATATCGAGGCTTCGCCAGAGATACCAGCAGGCTACGCTGCGGTAAGGCTCCCACGACTTAGCGATCTTCTCCATCTGCTCGGGACTCGGCAACTTGATCTTGCGCGCACGAATTTTTCGCGCGGATATTTTTTCTTTTTTGTTAACAGCCTTCGCAGCCGTCTTCGCTTTCTTCCGAGCTTTGTTTCGATCGAGGTAATGCTTGAAGATCGCCATTCTTATGCCGTAGTCGCCGGTGGGCAGCACGTTCTCGCGCTTCAGAGTGAACATGAGAAACATGTGGGCGGTCCATACGCCGATGCCTTTCACCTGGGTGAGGTGCGCGATGACTTCATCATCCGATTGTTCGGGGAGGCGAGCGAAATCGAGCAGGCCGGAGGACGTTTTCGCCGCCAAGTCTTTCAAGTAAGCTGACTTCTGTTTCGACAAGCCGACACTGCGCAGCTGTTCGTCCGTCAGCTTGAGAATGCCCGCGGGAGTCAGCGGATCTCCGGCGAGCGCGGCGAAGCGCTCAAAGATCGTGGAGGCAGCTTTGCCATTGAGTTGCTGGTAGACGATGGATTCGGCCAGGCTGTGAAACTCCGGGGGACCGAATTCCATGCGGCACGGGCCTACGCGTTCGATCATGGCGCGCATGACGGGGTCGCTTTTCTTGAGGTGGTTGACGGCTTTGCGCATGGGTTATTTTTACCACGCGCAATGTGCGATGGCGAATAAAAAACGAAATTAGGCGGTGGATCAGTTCGGCGGCCATGACTCAGGCTGCATGACACGATCCTGTCGACCGCAGCTGAGAGTGGCTGCTGACGTAAGGTCCCTCACCGCGCCTTCGGCCCGGTTCGGGATGACATGAGGGTGGGGAGGGGGCTCCCACATGAGCATCTCTCAGGCGGCTTTGTGTTCTCCCGTCCGGAAATTCTCGATTAGGTATTCGGAGGTGCGCAGGCTGAACGTCAGGATGCTGATGGTGGTGGTTTTATCGGTGCAGTTTAGAAAAACGCTGGCATCGCAGACGTAGAGGTTGGGGACGTCGTGGGTCTGGCCGAAACGATTGGTGACGAAATGTCTGGGGTCGTTGCCCATGCGGCAAGTGCCGGTTTCGTGCAGGCTGAATCCGGGCATCTCCGGCTCACCGCCGCTGCTTTCGAGCACTCCTCCGGAAGCGCGCAGCACATCGGCGCAAACCTGTTTCGAATGCTCCCACATCTTCAGCACGTTTTCGTCCCACTGAAAGTGTAAACGGGCAACTGGAATGCCGTAAGGATCTTTCACTTCCGGATCGAGATCGACATAGTTTGTATCCGAGCGCAACGCCGGCGCTTGAATTCCAAAACTCACCGGTGACGGATAGCGGCGTTTGATCTCGTGCTTGTAGGACGATCCGAAGCCATCGAGTTCATTGGCGAACCAGGGAAAATCTCCGCAACCGCCGTCGGGGTAGACAGAATAGCCGCGAATGAATGTTTCTTCGTGCGGATTTTTCAAATTCTGCCAGCGCGGCATCCAGGCGATGGTGCTGTCGCCGACGTGGTCGGGGAAGGGAGGACGTCCGACTAATTGCGGTAGATATCCGCGCGCCGACTCGCCATAGAGATGATCGCAAAGGTTGCGGCCGAGTTGTCCGCTGGAGTTGGCGACGCCGTTGGGATGTTGGCGCGACTTCGAGTTCAGCATGATGCGCGCGCTTTCCACGCACGATGCTGCCACCACCACGGCGCGGCCGTAGACTTCGACTTCCTGTTTCGACTTGCGGTCGATGTAGGCGACTCCGCGGGCGTGTCCGTTTTCGTCGGTGAGAATATTTTTCGCAAGAGCGTTGGTGCGGAGTTCCAAATTCTTTGTGGCTTCGGCCTTGGGCAAGAGGAAATACGGTGTGGAGAAAAACGCGCCGATGTCGCAGCCCGTCGTGCACTCTCCGCAGAAATGGCATGCGGGATGGCCCTCATGCGGTTGCGTGAGTTGGGCGCAACGGTCGGGCAGGTAAGGCACGCCAACTTTGTTGCTGCCTGCTTCCAGAATGCGATCGAGACAACGGAAGTGGAAGGGCGGCAGATAGGAGCCGTCGGGATTACTGGGACGGTTCTGGACCGTGCTGGCTACGCCGATCATTTTTTCTACGCGCGTGTAGTACGGACTGATTTCGTCGTGGGTAATGGGCCAGTCCACGTCGTAGCCGTCGAGCGACGCGGCGTGGAAATCGATATCGCCGAAGCGGGCTGAACTGCGTCCCCAGAAATTCGTTTTGCCGCCCACGGAGAAGCAACGCGGCCACATCCACTTGGTACCGGGCGCGGTGGTGAAGGGAATTTCGTGCTCCCATGCGGCTTTGGTGTACTCGCCGTCCATGTAGCCGTAGGATTCGCCGCGGTGTTTGGGATCGTCGAGGCCGCGGAACTTCATTTCCCAGGGCATGCGGTGGAAGCGGAAATCTTTCTCCGGATCGAGCCTGCGGCCCGCATTCAGCGCGCACACTTTCAAGCCGGCTTCGCAGAGCGTCTTGATCGCCATGCCGCCGCCGGCGCCGGTTCCGATCACGATGACGTCATAAATTTGTTGGGCCACTTTTATTGATCGCATCCTTCAGGTAATTGGGTGAGAAACGTGCAAGTGCTCGGGATCGTCTTTGTGCGGACACTCGGGCGACTCGGCATACATTTTCAGCGCCGGGCAATCGAGTTCCTTGAAACCGATCTCGCTGGTGTAGAAACCGTTTAACGTGAATTCGCGGATCTGACGAAAGAAAATGCGGCCATCGCCTTCGCCAGGGCGGGCTTTGTCTTTGTAGGCGAGCGGTTCGAGCAGGGAAGTTTGCTGCTCCGGAGTCAAATCGACAAAGCGCTTGCCGAACAAGCGCTCACTGTGCGCGTTCATCCAGGTGAGGCCGGTGCGGAAGGCATATTGCGAGTCGGCATCGCTGAACACCATGAAATCGATAAACTCGGCGACGCCCGCTTCGCGCGCCCCCGGCGTGGCGTCGCTGGGGATGATCATTTCGGAAAGGCGCTCCACCAGTGCGTATTCCGCGGCGGAGAAGAACTGAGGATTGTAAACCGCCGGCTTGATCTGCAAGACCGCATTGCCAACGTGGCCGCATGCGAAAGTCCATTTGCTGAAGCCGGGGAACTGCGCGATCGCGGCTGCCGTTCCGAGAATGCGTAAGATTTCACGCCGCTGAATGCCTTGTCCTGCCATGTGATTAGCTCTGAGTTAAGCTGGATTCTTCTTAAGCTGGATTTTTTCTAAGTTGATTCTTCCTAAGAAAGATACTTGATTGTCTGCTTAATCAATTGCGCCGTCGGTTTGTAAGGATCGCCGTCTGCGTCGAATTCCATGGAGCAATATCCCTTATATCCGTGCTTCTTCAAAATCGCAAACGTCCGGGCTAAGTCCACATGCACGGGCTTGCCCTTCGCGTCGAGTTCGCCATCTTTTACGTGGCAGATGCCGTAGGCATGCGCGAACATGGCGTCAATGGCGCGGTAGGCGAAGGCCGGGTCATCACTATGCGCGGCCAGCGAATTGGCGAAATCGGGGAGAGCGCGCAGCCAGGGGCTGTTCACTTTGTCGAGCACCTGCACGATGAAGAAAGGGTCTTCGCTGACCGGGTCGTCATTCTCGAAGTGCACCACCACGTTTTTGGACTGGGCGTAGTCGGCGACGCGCCGCAGAGTGTCGGACGCGCGTGCGACATCGGGTTTGGAATCCTTGGTCTGGTGAATGTGCGTGCGAATGCTGGGCGAGCCCAGGGCGACGCCGACGTTGATCCATCGCTTGCTCGAAGCAAGGGATTTTTCGCGCTCGGCGGGATCAGTGTCGTAGGGGCTGGCCTCGCCGTCGACGGCGATGTCGACCACGGCGGAGCGCGCTTTCTCGACTGCGGTGCGGAACTCATCCAAATATTTTGGCTCGGTGGAGGGGAATACGGGGCTCCAGGGCTCAATCTTGCGGATGTTGAATTTCTCGGCAACGTGCGCGGCAAAGTCTTTTAGCTGCATTCTTTGCGACGCTGGCACGGGGCCGGGAGAGTTGCCGTCCCATCCTTTCCATCCCACGATGAAATCGCGGAAGGGATACGCGGCGACTGCGATTCGGTCGCGGGGCGCCGTGGGAAAGTGGACCGACGGTTCGGATGTTACTGCTGCGCGCGCGAGAGCAGGAATCAGCAACGTTCCTGCCGCGGCGCCGGCACTCTGCGCCAGGAAACTTCTACGGGTGGTTGGCATGCGGCGTCAGTGTAACAGAGCGGGTGCGGGCTGGGGCAAAGTGCGTGCGGAGCGGCGATAACTCCGGAAAGAGTTTGGCTCAAAATTCGCAGTGCGGAAGCCGCGCGGGTCAGGCCTTGCGCGCCGGAGACAGTTCGAACCCAATTTGTCGTCGGCGCGGTGCCTTCGGAGTCGTCAGCTCTCTGATTGCTTTGATCAAATCCAGAATCACGGAATCGTGTGTGTCCAGATGATTCTCCAGTTCGTGAACCTTCGCTGCGAGACGGCGATTCGTGGCCAGGAGCTCGCGCAATCGGATGAATGCGCGCACTACTCGCACACTCATCTGAATTGCCCGGTCAGAGCTAAGCACCGTTGCGGCCATAATGGCACCATGCTCCGTGAACGCATATGGCAGATACCGGCGCCCGCCACTCCCTTTGTTTGAGGTCGCAATTTGCGACCTCAAAAGTTTCTGCTCTTTGCTGTCGAGCTGGAACATGAAGTCGGAGGGGAATCGTTCCTGATTGCGTCTCACTTGCTCGTTAAGCCGTTTCACAGGCACTCGATAAAGCTCGGCCGGTCAGTATCAAGAATGATCCGCCGGCGGCGAAGAAACAGAATCCGGGACTCAACCACGGAGACTGCTAGTCCAGGGCGCTTCGGCATATTGAGCATCTTTGCGAGTTTTCGGGTCTTCATTTTTTGAGGTCGCAGCTTTGCGACCTCAAAATCATAGTCGAAGAAGCGGAAGGCAGTTGCGCAAGGATGGCATAAAATTCATGTGTGTTCCAATTCGGTCCGGCCTGCCGGCCGATCACTATTGGAGAGTGACCCCGCGACCCAATGCAAGAAAGAGACGAAGCTGTTGCGGTAGCCAGGCGTGAACCTAACGCGCAATATTCTTAGGTGACGCTGACTTCCGTGTACGCGCCGTAGACGGTGCGCAGCGCTTCGCAAATCTCGCCCACGGTGGCGTAGGCGCGGACGGCATCGACGATGTAGGGCATCGTATTAGCGGCTGAAATGCTGTTTGCCGTTGAGGACTGAATCTTCGGTTCTTGTGCGGCAGCTTTCTTCAGCGCGTCGAGACAGCGTGTGACTTTCTCGTTCGACCGGCGCGCGCGCAATACTTTCAGTTTGGCGGTCTGCTGCTGGGCGACAGTCTCGCCGATGTACAAAATGTGCGGCGACTCTTCTGCGATGACGAATTCATTGACGCCGACGACAACTTTTTCTTTGGCTTCGGCTGCGCGCTGGTACTGGTAGGAAGCCTCGGCGATTTCTTTTTGCGGATAGCCGCGGTCGATGGCTTTCACCATCCCACCCATGGCGTCGAGCTTTGCAAAATAATCGAAGGCGCCGTTTTCCATCGCAAGCGTTAGGGTTTCTAAGAAATACGACCCGCCGAGGGGATCGACGGTCTGGGTGACACCAGATTCGTAGGCGATGATTTGCTGCGTGCGCAGGGCGATGCGTGCGGCTTCTTCCGTGGGCAGGGCCAGAGCTTCGTCGTAGGAATCGGTGTGCAGGGACTGGGTTCCGCCGAGTACTGCGGCCAGTGCCTGCAACGCCACGCGGGCAATGTTGTTCATGGGTTGCTGCGCGGGAAGCGATACGCCTGCGGTTTGGGTGTGGAAGCGCATCAGCCAGGTGCGCGGGTTCTTCGCGCCGAAGCGGGTCTTCATTACTTGACCCCAAATCTTCCGCGCGGCACGGTACTTGGCGATCTCTTCGAAGAAGTCGTTGTGGGCGTTGAAGAAAAAGCTGAGGCGCGGGCCGAACTCGTCGACGTTGAGTCCGCGGCGGCGCGCCCACTCCACGTATTCGACTCCGTCGTACAGAGTGAAGGCCAGTTCTTGTAAGGCGGTGGACCCGGCTTCGCGAATGTGATATCCGCTGATCGAAATCGTGTTGAAGCGCGGCGTGAATTTCGAGCCGAACTCGAATGTGTCGATGACCAGCCGCATCGACTGCGCCGGGGGATAGATATATTCCTTCTGCGCGATGTATTCCTTGAGAATGTCGTTTTGAATGGTGCCGGAAATTTTCTTCCAGTCAGCGCCTTGCTTTTCCGCGACTACCAGATACATAGCCCACAGCACCGACGCGGGCGAGTTGATGGTCATCGAAACCGTGGTCTTTTCGAGGTCGATGCCGTTGAAGAGAATTTCCATGTCTTCGAGCGAATCGATAGCGACGCCGCATTTGCCCACTTCGCCTTCGCTGGCGGGATGGTCGGAGTCGTAGCCCATCAGCGTGGGGAGATCGAAGGCCACGGAAAGTCCGCTGCCGCCGTGCTCGAGCAGATATTTGTAGCGCTGGTTGGTTTCTTCCGGCGACGCGAAACCGGAAAACTGGCGCATGGTGAAGAGCTTGCCGCGATATCCGGTGGCATGAATGCCGCGCGTGAACGGCGGCTGGCCGGGATAGCCGAGATCTTTTTCTTCGCTCCAGTCCTTTGGCAGATCGGCTTCGGTGTAGAGGCGGCGGATGGGTACGCCGGAAATTGTGGTGAAGCAGGCGTGGCCGTGCTCGTCGAGATTCACGCCGGTGGGCGCGCCGATGGGACGTTCCGGAGTTTTTTCGAGCGTGGGGGCGAGCGTTTTTTCCGCCCACTTTTTCTCAGACTCGGTAGGATGGCGGTTTTCGAAAACGTCTGCAATCGGACTTTCGGCGACTTGCGGCTTTGGCGGCTTTTTGGCCATGTAGTCCCCAGTTCTGTCTCGATGATAGGGAAGCGCAGGCGTGCGGGCAAGGCGAGGAGCTCTGCGGGACCGACTGCTCGGTCGGATTCGACGCTCGAGACAGATTGTCATCCTGAGGAGGGCGCAGCTCTCCGAGGGACCGTACGACGGCAGGGACTTGCAATGCGGCCGAGGAGCGCTGCCACGCTGCATGCGGTTCATGCATTCCCGTCCACGTCATCGCAGCTTTCCGCAAGACGTAAGGTCCTTCGCATCGGCTTCGCCGGTGCTCGGGATGACAGGCCGGTGCTCGGGATGACAGGCCGGGTGCTCAGGATGACAGGGAAGATGAGTTGCGCGAGAGTTCCCAGGCTTTGGCGTATTTCCAGGAAACGTAGACGGCGTGGTAGAGGTGCAGCAGCAGGCCTTCGCGGCCATCGAGGAAGCCGAGGCGGAAGAAATAGTTGTAGACGAACGTTGCCAGCGGGCGCACGACGATGTTGATTGCGCTGAAGCGCACTTTGCCGTTGCTTTTCGCCACGACCATTTCTGCGCCGAGAGACGAGTAACGGTTCATGTGGGTGATGTAGTCCGAGAGTGTGGGGTAGGAGTGGTGGATGAGGTCGCTACGAAGATGAACGGTGAAGCCGGCGGTTTGCGCATTTTCATGTACATTTCTGTTCTCGAATGCTGCTGTGCCGCGCCTAAAGAGGCGGAGTTTCCTGTCGGGATAGAAGCCGCCTTTTCTTATCCAGCGACCCATAAAAAAATTCTTTCGTGGAATCTCCGCGCCCGCAAGCGGTCCTTCACGTTGATCTTCATAGGCGACCATCAGTTCAGGCTTGCGCTCAATCCACGCATCCCGCGCTCCCCGCGACAATTTCTGAATAATCTCACCTGTCTGGAGTGTTAACAGTTGGTCGATTTCAGCAGCCGATTCGGTGGACACTTCCTCATCCGCGTCCAAACTCAGAATCCAATCTCCTGTCGCCTTGTCGATCGCTGAATTCTTTTGTGCGGCGTAGCCTTTCCAATCTTCGACGAAAACTTTTGCGCCGAACGACTTCGCGATCTCCACTGTGCGGTCGGTTGAGCCGGAGTCGACGACGATGATTTCTGCTTTGCCGTCGGAGACCAGGGGCTGCACGCTCTCCAGCGTGCGGGCGAGGTACGACTCTTCGTTGTGGGTGATGATGACGACGGACAGGGTCACGGGAGAAAGGATACACGCTGGGCTGGCAGCAGGAAATTGGTGCGGCGATCTTTCGGGAAGACTGCCGAGCTGCGCTCGGCGTCGGACCCATCGACTTCGCTCAGGGCAGGCACACGAGTGCGCGCGTCCCCCACGGGAAAAAAGTCAAAAGCGGACGGACAGGTACAAGGTCAAAGGCGGACAAGGGTGTCCGTCCTACACAGGCGGTTTCACGGCTGCGTTCCTGGGGCGGCATCCTTTCGGGGTTCGACGTAGGGGATGGTTGGCAGTCTCGTGACCTGGGCGCGGGTGGCTTCGGCGACGTTGATGCCGGAGTGGTCGAGCAGCAATCCGGTGGCGCGGTCGAGTTCGATGCGCGACTTTTCGTAGGCGGCCTTGGCGGAAACCAGGTTCGACTCTGAAGTCGTGAGGATGGACGCATCCTGCAGGATCGCGGTGGTGGTGGTGAGTCCGACTTTCAGTTTTTGCTGGTCGGCGTCGAGGGTCTGGCGGGCGAAGTTGACCGCATACTGCGCCGCCTGCACCGAGGCGCGGTTCTGTTTCACGTCAAATTGTGCGTTGCGCACTTCGATTCGTACCTGATTTTCGAGCTGGTGCAGGCGCACCTGGGCCTGACGGTATTCCAGTTCCGCGCGCACCTGGTTGGCCTGCGCTTCGCGATTGCGCAGGGGAATATTCAGCGTCAGGCCAATGCCTTTATCCGGAGAGGTCGAGTTGACGAGTTGATTCAACGTTCCCCCATAGCCCACGCTGTTGCTGGTCTGAAACGGCGGCGGCGCTTTGGTGGGGTTAAAACAGAAACTGCTGGTGGTGGTCGAGCAATTCGGAACTGCGGGATTTACAACTCCGCCAACTCCCGATCCACCGTAATAGGCGAAGGCATCGAGCGTGGGCAGCATGGCGTTGCGGACGGCTTTGCTGCTGAGATCGCGGGAATTGAGATCGATGCGCGATTCCACCAGTTCAGCTCGGTGATCGAGCGCCTGATTGATCAGATCCTGCGCGGGGATTACCGGTTCCTGCTCGGGGATATGCATGGTCGAGGTGGGCACAACGCCAGCTTCGGCGAGCACCGGATCCTCCATGCTGCGGCTGAGCGCATTCTTCATCAGCAATTCTTCAAGCTCCAGGTTGTTCTGCGCCAGGATCAGGTTCTGCTGGTCGGTGGAAACCGTGCTTTGTGCGCTTACCACTTGAATGGGCGCCACCGTGCCGACTTTGGCCTGCTGCTTGGAATCGTCCAGAGCTTTCTGCGCGTAGGTGAGGGCCTCCTGTTGCACGCGCACGTTTTCGTAGGCGTAGACCAGGTCCCAGTACATATTTTCGATCTGATCGACGGTGGTGATGATCTGCAGGCGGAAGGCGACGTCGGAAATCTCGCGGTTATTCTTGGCGATGCGGATGAAGCGCAAGTTGGGCAGCGATCCAAAACCTTGCAGCAGGTTCTGCGTGACTCTGAACTGAAAACTGGAGCTCAACTGAGGTGTCAGCAGGCTGGTGGGGTTGTTGGTGGTGCCGTGGGTATTGTTGAACCCCACGGACAGGGCTGTGCCCCATTGGAAGCCCTGGGTGTAGGCGAAGTTCGCGGTGTAGGTATTCTGCCCCACGACCGGAACGGGGCTGAAGACGCTGACCGATTCGGTGTCGTTCTTGTCGAGTTGCAGCGTGCTGGTGAGGCTGGGATCGAAGCTGGTGATGGGCGAGCCAATGCCGAGCGTGGAACTGACCAGGCCGTTGGTGCCGGTGCCCACGCCGCTGGCGGCGACGGTGGTGCCTCCGGCGCCGGAACCCACCGTCCCGCCGAGGCCGCCAACGCCGCCGCCGGGCGTGTTCTGCACGATGCCGGCGTTGACGCCGAGAATGTTGGCGCCGGACTTGGCGCGCAGGAAGTCAGTGTCGGCGATGTTGAGGTTGTAGCGGGCGATGTCGATATCGAGATTGTTCTCGAGAGTGAGCGCGACGGCGTCGTCGATGGAGAGATAAATTTTGCCATCGTGCATGAGCGTGTCGATGCGCGGCGAGTTGCCCAGGTTGGGCTGGTCCACCGGGCGCGGCATGTAGGGCTGCAAGATGTGCGGGAAGGCCGAACGCGGCTTGGAGTAGTCCTCCAGGTGGAAGGGCTGCGCTTTTGCCGCCTGCGGAGCGGGCGGCTGGGGTGCAGACGGCGGCGCGGAAGCGTCTTGCGCGCGCAGCGCGGACGGCGCAATCGCCAGGAGCAGGAAGATTACAGCCGCGTGGCTGAGATCTCCAGGGCGCACGGCAAAAATCGAACGAGGCAAAGACATGAATACTCTCCTTACTAAGAACGGCGCGTGGTTTCGTGCGAAATAAGTTTGGACGCGAAAAAAACAAATTACGTCACTTCATCTTAGCGGTAGTTGATGAGCCGCAAAGGAAAGGGAATTGTAAAGAATTGTTTAGGCGGAAAACGCTGGCAGAAACCGCGAGGCACAAAAAACCAGAGAGAAGAAACTGGATCGACTGGCCGTGGAACTCATTTCAGATTGCAGATTGTAGATTTAAGATTTTCAATCTGCAATCTGCAATCTGACTTCTGAAATTGCCCGTGGCCGCGCCCCGTCCGCTCTTCTGACGCTTACTGTTGCTGCGGTTGGTCCGAAGGAAGATCCTTCCGTGGTGCGACGTAGGGTACGTTAGGCAGGCGCGTGACCTGGCCTTTTGCGGCGTCGTCAATGCTGATGCCGGCGTGATCGAGCGTGACCCCAACTGCGCGGTCCAGTTCGACGCGCGATTTCTCGTAAGCGGCCATGGCCGACATGAGCGTGGATTCGGCAGTCGCCAGCGCGCTA
Organism: uncultured Acidobacteriaceae bacterium; assembly: GCA_963719575.1. Lineage (GTDB taxonomy): Bacteria > Acidobacteriota > Terriglobia > Terriglobales > Acidobacteriaceae > Sulfotelmatobacter. The sequence goes on along the minus strand of CAVRCN010000003.1, from coordinate 241,458 downwards.
CGGTTCTGCAGCACAAGCGTTGTGGTCGAAGTGCCGAACTGATATTTTTTCTGCTCGGCGTCGAGCGACTGCTTGGCGTAGTCGACGGCAGCTTGCGCCGAGGCCACGCTGGCGCGATTCTGCTCCACCCCGAACTGAGCGTTGCGAACCTCGATGCTGATCTGGTTTTCGATTTGCTGCAGACGCATCTGAGCCTGCTGGTATTCCAGTTCCGAGCGGATCTGCACGGCCTGGGCAGCGCGGTTGCGGATCGGGACATTGAGCTGCAAGCCGACACCTTTATCGGGAGCGGTGGAGTTGACGAGCTGGTTGAGGGTGCTGCCGTAGCCAACGGCCGGTGTTGGGGATGTGGCGCAGCCGAAGCCCTGCAGAGAAGGATCCAGATTCGAGCACAGGTTCGACGGATTCTGGGCGCCGCCAACGCCCAGGCCGCCGTAATAAGCGAACAGGTCGAGCGTGGGCAGAAGAGCATTGCGGACCGCTTTGTTGCTCATCTCCGTGGTATTGAGCTGAATGCGTTGTTCCACCAGATCGGCACGATGGCGCAACGCGTCGGCGATCAAATCCTGCGTGGGCTGCACCTGTTCGTTCTCGGGAACTTCCATGGTCGAAGTGGGGATCACTTCCGCTCCCGCCAAAGTCTGATCGCGCAGCGTGCGGCTGAGCGCGTTCTTCATGAGCAACTGCTCTAACTGCAGGTTGGTTAGGGCAATCGTCAGCGCCTGCTGGTCCTGGGCGACGGTACTTTGGGCACGGACAGTTTCGATGGGCGCGAGGCTGCCGATCTCGACCTGCTTCTTAGTGTCGGATAGTGTCTTGTCCGCGAAAGCCAGCGATTCTTTTTGCACGCGAACATTTTCGTAAGCGTAAACCAGATCCCAATACATGTTCTCAATCTGGTCGACGGTGGTAATGGTTTGCAGGCGGAAAGCAACGTCCGAAAGCTCACGGTTGTTCTTGGCAATGCGGATGAACCGCGTGTTGGGTGCGAATCCAAAACCCTGGAGAAGGTGCTGAGTGAGCGTCGCCTTAAAACCCGAGTTCAGAACAGGACTTAAACTCGAAAAGAAGCTGTTGGTGGTGGCCCGGGTGTTGTTGAAGCCCACCGTCAGGTTCGTGCCCCATTGGAAAGCCTGCTGGTAAGAGAAATTCACCGTGCCGGTGTTTTGAGCCAGACTAGAGCCCGGAAGTACGCCCTGAAAAATACTGGTCGCCTGTTGACTGAAGTGATCTTCCTGCAACGTTCCCGTCACAATCGGGTCGAAACTGGTGATAAGCGATCCCAGACCAAGCGTGGACCCTACCAACCCGCCCGCGCCTGCTCCAGCGCCACCGGCACCGAGGGTAGTGCCTCCGGTGCCCGAGCCGACCTGGCCGCCCAGTCCGCCTACACCGCCGCCGGGAGTGTTCTGCACGATGCCAGTATTCACGCCCAGGGTCGCAGCCCCAGCCTTGGCGCGCAGAATGTCAGTGTCCGCGATATTCAGGTTGTAGCGCGCGATGGCGATGTCGAGATTGTTCTCGAGCGCGAGCGCGATGGCGTCATCCAAAGACAGGTAAAGCTTGCCGTCGTGCATGAGTTGGTCAATGCGCGCCGTGTTGGCCAGGCTTGGAGCAGCCAGGCGCCTCGGCGTATACGGGCCGATGGGATTGGGAAAATGCGATACCGGATGGGTATAGTTCAAGACCGGCAACGGCTTTTCGGAGGTCGACTGAGGGGCGGGCGCAGCCGGCGCATCCTGGCCCCAGCTGGCAACGGTGAGGGCCGCAAGAGTCAATGTTGCAGACAGAACCGCAGCTCCGAGACGTGCAATCCAATTTATGCGTGCGAATGGCATCTACTTATCTCCGTTCGGTAACCCTAAATTTATTAAGACGTTGCAGCGAAAAGACTGGACTGGCGCCTGGCCCGGCCCGACCTAACCGTGAATGAAGCCTCAAACCTCAAGCTCTCAAGCTCTCAAGCTCTCAAGCTTAATGGATACGCAAATGGCCAGCGGAAGGTTCCTGAAAAGCTCGCGTGAAACCGCCATCACACGGCCCTATGCCCCCATTCTCAAGTGTGCAGGCCCGCTGGAGCCGCGACGAGCCCATCGTTTCAAGCTGATCCATCAAAGTTGAAAACAGATTTCAGTGAAGCCAACCAGTATATCCGACCAAACCGGCCCATTTTCCAAAGTCCGGGACGCAAGGAACTGCTACAGTGCTGGCGATGTCAAGACCCTGCAGAGCCGTTTGCTCCCCGCGTCCGACCGCTCGATCCGGGCGCGGAATAGCCGTGCACGCGATAGCCGGAGCCGAACTAACTTGGATGAGCGCGCCCGGCTCTGAGACTCGAAAACTCGTAGGAAAGATGGCATGAGGAATCTGAAGCTGGTTCTCTCCTACGACGGGTCCGAGTTCTCGGGATGGCAGGTGCAGCCCGACGCGGCGACCGTGCAGGGGACACTAGCCTCGGCTATTGGACGCATCACCGGGGAAAAAGTATTGCCGCAAGGGTCGGGTCGAACCGATGCCGGGGTGCACGCCTTGGCGCAGGTGGCGAGTTTTGTTACCGAGTCGGCTGTGCCTACTGCGAACTTCGTGAAAGCGCTGAACGACATTCTGCCGGCGGCGATACGTGTGCTGGAGGTGACCGAAGTGCCGGCGGATTTTCATGCGCGCCACTCAGCGCGGGCGAAAACCTACCGTTACCGCATTTTTCGGGACTCGATCTGCCCTCCGTTTTGGGCTCGTTATGTCTGGCATTTTCCCTATTCGCTGGATGAGGACGCAATGGCGCCGGCGGCGGGGCTGGTGGCGGGGGAGCACGATTTCACTTCGTTTGCGGCGGTCGATCCGGAGCGGGGGCGCGCGGGCGAAGAAGTGTCGCAGGGGCATGCGCAGGAAAACGTACGAGAGAAAATGCCGGGAAACGTCCGGCGGATTTTTTCTTCCACGTGGGAGCGTCAGGGCGTGGAGCTCGTCTATACCGTGCGCGGCTCCGGATTTCTGCACCACATGGTGAGGAATCTGGTGGGAACCTTTATTTTAGTCGGCAAGGGAACGTTGCAGGTTGCGGATGTGACGCGCATTCTCGAAGCAAAAAGCCGCGCGGCGGCCGGAGCGACCGCGCCCGCGAGTGGATTGTATCTGGTCAGTGTTGAGTATTAGTGTTCCGCAGCGGCTGGATGGCGGAAGCGAGACGTAGCAAGCTACGTCTCTACGGTCGCTTTTGATCTCATGGCGAATGGTCTACAGATCGCGGCGGGCAAGGTCGTCTCGCTGAATCCGGCGACGGGCGCGGTTCTGCGCGAGTTCGAGTGCGCGAGTGAGAGTGAAGTTCAGGCTGCCGTGGCGCGGGCGCGGGCGGCGCAAGCCGCCTGGGCAGAAATTGGCGTGCGCAAGCGGATTGCAGTGGCGCGCGAGTTTCAGCGCCGGCTGCTTGAGAAAAAATCAGAAGTCGCCGCGGCCATCACGCAAGAAGCCGGCAAGCCTGTGGCCGAAGCGCTGACGACGGAAGTGTTGGTGGTGCTCGATGCGGCGCGATTCCTGATCGACAACGCCTATCGGCTGCTGGCCGATGAGACGGTTCCTCACGGCAATCTTGCAACCAAGTTGAAGCGCGGGCGGCTGGTGCGCGAGCCGCACGGGGTGGTCGGGATCATCTCGCCGTGGAATTATCCGTTTTCGATTCCGGCGACTGAGAGTCTCGCGGCGCTGGTCGCGGGGAATGCGGTGGTGCTGAAGCCGTCGGAGTTTACTTCTCTCGTTGCGCTGGACCTGGAGTCGCTGTTGCACGGTGCGGGCGTGCCCTCGGATGTTTTTCAGGTGGTGACGGGCGATGGCGCAACCGGCGCGGCGCTGATTCATTCGCAAATCCAAAAGCTGGTTTTCACTGGCAGCATAGCCACGGGCAAGCGTATCGCCGCGGCTGCCGCCGAGCGACTCCTGCCCGCTGTGCTGGAACTAGGCGGCAAGGATCCGATGATCGTTCTCGACGATGCCGATGTAGACGTTGCCTCGAGCGCCGCGGTCTGGGGAGCTTTCGTCAATGCCGGTCAGGCTTGCTTGTCAGTGGAGCGGTGCTATGTGCATCGCAGTTTATATGAATCATTTCTGAAGGCCTGCGTCGAAAAAACGAAGCGGCTGCGCGTGGGGAATGGCATGGATCGTGACACGGATGTAGGGCCTATGATCCACGAGCGCCAGCTACGCATGGTCGAAGCGCAAGTGCAAGATGCCGTGGCAAATGGGGCGCGGGTTCTGGCCGGGGGATCGCGCATTCCGGAGCTGGGGAAGAATTTCTACAAGCCGACCGTGCTCGCCGATGTGACTCACGGGATGCGCATCATGCGCGAAGAAACATTCGGCCCGGTGCTGCCCGTTATGGCTTTCGACAGTGACGAAGAAGCTGTTCGCCTGGCCAACGACTCGGAGTATGGCCTGGCGGCAAGCGTGTGGACGCGCGACTCCGGCCGCGGCGAAAGCCTCGCCCGGCGCATTCATGCGGGGACGGTGATGGTCAACGACGTGATTTCGTGTTTCGGAATCAGTGAAGCTCCGCACGGCGGCGTGAAGGCCAGCGGCATCGGACGTACTCACGGCCGCTTCGGGCTGGAAGAAATGGTGCGGACAAAATATCTGGACACCGACCGCATGCCCGGCATGAAGAAAGTCTGGTGGTACGGTTACGGGACCGGTTTCACGCGCCAGATGGAAGGATTTATGGATCTGCAGTTTGCCCGTAGCGTCGGAGAGCGCTTGCGCGGGGCGCTGCGCGCGGCGAGTGCAGTGTGGCGCAAGCGGTTGTGAGTGCCGAATCTTGAGTACCCAGTTGCGAGTTGCGAGAACTGAGAACTGAAAGGTGATTCATGAGCACTTCTGCAAATTCCAATTCCGATCCGAAGCGTGACCTGCTGCGGCACACGCTGTCCACGGTCGCCTACCGCGCCGGCAAGGCGATGCGCAATGCCCCGGCTGGCTTCGCTGATTTTCACGCGGGCGAAGGTGTGCGCACGCCGGGACAGATTCTGGCGCATATCGGCGACCTGTTCGACTGGGCCTTGTCCATCGCAAAGGGCAAGCAGGCGTGGCGCGATTCCAAACCCTTGCCCTGGGATAAGGAGGTTGAGAGATTTTTCGCCGCGCTGAAGAGCTTCGACGATTTTCTGGATTCGGGTGCGACGGTCGAGGCTCCTCTGGAAAAATTGTTTCAGGGGCCGATTGCCGATGCGCTCACGCATGTAGGGCAACTCGCGATCCTGCGACGCCTCGCCCGCGCGCCGGTAAAGGGCGAAAGCTACTACGCAGCTGAGATTGTTGCAGGTCGCGTGGGAGCGGAACAGGCTTCGCCGAAAAGGGAGTTCTAGCAGGCAGGGAAAGCTTTTAACCGCAAAGAACGCAAAGAACTTCGGCAAAGCGCGCGAAGAAAAGCAGGCGCATTTCTTTGCGATCTTCGCGGTTAAGCTTTTGCTTGTGTTTCAGCCCACCCCTGAGCGTTCGACAGCGCAATTTCGGATACTTCGGATACAATGACGCTCGTAAGAGCGAATTCTTGCGGCGCTGGCCGCGCGAACGAGGGTAAGTCCTTGGCAACGGGTGAAGTGACCGCGTCTCCTGCGCAAACTCCGGCGCAGCTTCCGCATCACAAAGTGAAGGTCAAGAAAGCCGGGCAGCGCGCCTGCAACGAGAAAAATGAAAAGGGCAAGCCCTGCGCCGGACATTTGAAGCGCTGGTTCTACACCACGGATGTCGTCGAGCAAGCGTGCGGCGACGCCGAAAAAGCCTGGGGACCGGAGGCCGAAGTCTACCGCTGCGAGCGCTGCAAGACGCTGTATCTACCCGCCCCCGCGGACGCCAAGATCAACGTGGCCGGGCCGGGAATCGTTTCGGTGTTCGGGCTGACGCTGCCGCCGAAAAAATAAGGCAACAGCTTCTAGCTACTAGCTCCTAGCTTCTAGCTAGTGCCCTCGGGCGACATGATTCCAAATTCCGTCTGCATTTGAAAAGCCGTGCGCTCGTTTTGGCTAGTAGCTAGAAGCTGTTTTGTGAACACTTCCGAACTCATCTACGACTGGAACAACAATCATCCGCCGGAGCTCAAGCCGGCGGGCCCGGTGCTGCTCAATGACGAGACTCTGCGCGATGGCCTGCAATCGCCTTCGGTGCGCGATCCGTCGATTCCAGAAAAAATCGAGATTCTGCATCTCATGGAGGCGCTCGGAATCAATTCTCTCGCTCTCGGACTGCCCGGCGCGGGGTTGCGCGTAGTCGAGGCGGTGACCGCGCTCGCGCGGGAAATCGTCGCGCAGAAAATGAAGATCCGCGCCAACTGTGCGGCGCGCACGCACGAGAACGACATTCGTCCCATCGCCGAGATCGTGCAGAAAACCGGGCTGCGCATCGAGGCCGCCACATTCATTGGTTCCAGTCCGATTCGCCGCTTCACCGAAGGATGGACCGGCGATTTTCTTCTGGAGACTACCGAAAAAGCCGTGAAGTATGCGGTGTCGCTGGGCCTCGACGTGATGTATGTCACCGAGGACACTAGCCGCTGCGATCCGGAAACGGTGAAGCGTCTATACGCGACGGCGATCAATTGCGGTGCGCGGGCCATCTGCATTTGCGATACAGCGGGGCACGCCACGCCCCTGGGCGCGCTGGCGCTGGTGAAGTTCGTGATTGACGAAGTGGTCAAGCCGTCGGGCGAGAAGATTCGCGTGGACTGGCACGGGCACAGCGACCGCGGACTGGCCATCGCGAACTCGCTGGCGGCGATGATCGCCGGCGCAAATTGCGTTCACGGATGCGCCATCGGACTCGGCGAGCGCGTGGGCAACACGCAAATCGATCAGATGCTGGTCAATCTCAAGCTGATGGGCATTGCGCCCTGGGATCAGCAGGACCTGACCAAGCTGAAACAATATTGCCAGGCGGTGTCACGGGCCACGGGCGTGCCGATTCCGGCGAATTACCCGGTAGTGGGCGACGACGCTTTCCGCACCGCCACCGGCGTTCACGCCGCAGCGATTATCAAGGCGTATCGCAAGGAGGATGTCCTGCTGGCGAACACCGTGTATTCGGGCGTGCCTTCGCATGTGTTCGGCCTCGAGCAGATCATCGATGTCGGTCCCATGAGCGGGAAGTCAAACGTGCTGTTCTGGCTGGAGCGGCGCGGCATTCCGGCGACCGACGATCTGGTGGAGCGCATCTATTCCCGCGCCAAGCAGAGCGACCACACGCTGAGTGAAGCCGAGATTCTGGAGTGTGTGCCCGCTGCGGCGCGCAAAAACTGAACGCCGCATATTTTCGACACTATGTCTTCACCATCACTGTTACGACATGCAATTCTGGGCGCCGGTGGAATCGGCGGCCTGATGGGCGGGTGCCTGGCGCGATCCGGAGCGCCGGTCACTCTGGTCGTCAGGCCCGAGTCGCTGCCGCGTTATCCAGAACAACTTCAACTTGAGAGCGCGTTCGGCAATTTCAGCGTGCCGGTTGCGCGAGCTTCCACCGTGCCTCCAGTTGATGTGCTCTGGATCACGGTGAAGGCGACCGAGCTGGTGCCGGCGCTGGGCGCGGTGACCAAGCCTGAGTCGGTGGCCGCGATCGTTCCGCTGCTCAACGGCATCGACCATCTCGCGCTGCTGCGGTCGCGATACGGCGCAGAGAAAGTCATTGCCGCGACCATCGCAGTCGAGTCGGAGCGAGTCGCGCCGGGACACATCGTCCACCGTTCTCCTTTCGCGCGGCTGAATATATCTTCGGCCGGGCGAGTCTTATTGGGTGGCACGGTCGAAAATCTTCAGCAATTGGGCTTCGAGTGCCGCTTTGTCGACGACGAACCCACACTGATGTGGAGCAAGCTGGTTTTTCTAGCGCCGTTTGCGCTGTCGACAACCGCTGCCGATAAGACCACGGGCGAAATACTTTCCGATCCTGTTAGGCGAGAGCTCGGACTTTCCTGTCTGCGGGAAACGGCAGCCGTCGCGATCGCTGAAGGCGCCAAGGTGGATGCCGACGCGGTAATTGCCGGTGTGATGAAGATGCCCGGGAACATGCGCAGCTCCATGCAGAAAGATGTCGCACAGGGGAAGGTTCCGGAACTCGACGCAATCGCTGGCCCAATCCTCCGCGGTGCGCAGCGTCACGGGATCGAAGTTCCGGCGACCAGGAAGCTGGTGGCGGCGGTGGAGAAGCGGGCGGGATATGTGGAGAGCCTGTTGGGGCGGTGATTCCGGCGATTTGCATCTCCGATGAGAATTTAGCTGTTCGCGTGGTCCTCAATCGTGACGTACACTGTGAGCTAGAGAACAAGCCATGACCGTTACCCTGAATCTGAAGCCGGAAGTTGAAGCCGGACTAGCCGCGCGCGCCCAGGCCAGCGGAATGACGGTGGAGGAATATCTCCTTTCCGTCGTGGAAGGTGCTGTGCTTCCGGCGCTGCACAAGGCATTATCAGCCGAGGAACGAGCTGCGGCATTTGAGGCGTGGTCGGCCAGCCATCGACCCACGCCTGTCCTGTCCGATTACGCGGTGAGCCGCGACGGTATCTATGAGGGCCGTGACCACTGATGCGTGTCCTGGTTGACACGAACATTTTGCTCCGAAGTGCTCAACCGAATCATCCTCTTTGCTCTCAAGCCACTCGCGCAGTTTCGAGACTGATCCGGCAGAAAGAAGCCGTCTTCTTTCTGTTCCCAGAACATCGCCGAATTCTGGAATGTGGCAACGCATCCCGCTGATGTAAATGGGCTCGGACTATCGCATGAGGAAGTGCTCCGGGAAGTCGCGAACATCGAAAAGTTCTTAACTCTGCTGCCGGATGTCCCGGCGGTTTACGCAGCCTGGAAAGAGATTGTACGAGACCACAAAGTCCAAGGCGTCAAAGTCTACGATGCCCGCCTTGTTGCCACCATGAACGTCTACGCGGTCGAAAGCGTTCTCACGTTCAATGCTCCTGATTTCAGGCGCTACGCTAACATCACCGCGATTCACCCCTCTTCAATCGCCTGAAGGGACGTACTTGCCGTAAACAACCCCCATCCCCTTCCCATGCGTTGTAAGATGACCTCATAACCTCCCATGAGCCCAACGCCCCCCCGCGCCGACATGCCGGACCTTGCGCCTTCGCTGCAGCAGGAAGTGGCGCGGCTGTCGGCGTCCCCGGAAGTGCGGTCGGCGTTTAACTGGTTTCGCACGCAGGAGCCGCAACTCGCCCAGTGGCAAATGGAGATGGCGCGGATCGCGGCGCCTCCGTTTGGCGAGTCGGCGCGCGGGGCGTGGCTGGCCGAGCGCTTTCGCGAAGTCGGGCTCGACGATGTTCGCATCGACGACGTGGGCAACGTCTTCGGCATCCATCCCGGCTTCGGCAGCCGCTACGTGGCGTTGAGCGCGCATATCGATACCGTGTTCCCGGCGAATACGCCGCTGAATATTCGCCATCAGGGAAGCCGCCTCTACGGGCCGGGAGTTTCCGACAACGGCGCAGGCGTCACGGCGATGCTCGCCATCGCGGCTCTGATGCGGGCGGTACGCGTTCGGCATGGACTGCCATTCGTGTTTATCGGCAACGTGGGCGAAGAGGGTGAAGGCGACCTGCGCGGCATGCGGCATATTTTCTCGACGCCGCGCTGGAAAGATTCGATCGCCTATAGTGTGGTCCTCGACGGCGCCGGAGCGGACACGATTGTGGCCGAGGCGCTGGGCAGTCGCCGCTTTGAGGTGATCGTGCGCGGGCCCGGCGGACATTCCTGGAGCGATTTTGGCGCGCCCAATCCCATTGTGATTCTGGCCAAGGCCATCGAAACTTTTACCGCGACGCCCGTGCCCACGACGCCCAAGACCACTTTCAACATTGGAGTGATCCGCGGCGGAACTTCGGTGAACTCGATTCCGGAATCGGCCAGCATGAAGGTCGACATCCGCTCCACTTCGATGGCGGAGATGGAGCGCCTCGAGCATTCGCTGCGCCTGGCGCTGAACCGCGCCGTGGAAGATGAAACTATGGCGGCGGAGATGCGCTCGTCGGCGCAGAAGCGCCCTTCCGGCGTGAACTGCGAAGTGGTCGTGATCGGCAGCCGCCCGGCGGGCGAATTGCCGGCGGGAGCGCGCATTCTGCAGGTGATACGCGCGGTCGACGCGCAGTTGAACAATGCCGCCCAGGTGCAGCGCGCTTCGACCGATGCGAATATTCCGCTGTCGCTGGGGCAGGAAGCCATCGCCATCGGCGGCGGCGGCTCGGGCGGTGGGGCGCACACTTTGCAGGAATGGTTCGACAGCAACGGACGCGAACTGGGGCTGAAGCGAGTTTTGCTCACCCTGCTCGCTCTGGCGGGGGTGGGGGAATGAGGGGTGGGGGAATGAAGGGTGGGGAAATGAATGGTAAGGAGATGCGCGGGAGACTCGAGAACTCAGGCGCTGCACAGCTTGCTGAACGCTCGGCTCGCGGGCCGCGAAATGCTTCCAGGGCCGCGATAAGGCGCATGCGATCGTGGACGCAGTCCGTCGTTCCGATCACCTGCGCGATTGCGTTGCTCTGCGCCATCCCCACATACGCGCACCCATCGCAAACCGGCGCTCAAACGCCAGCTCAAGCCACCGCGCCGACCGCCGCACCAAGCCCCACTCCAGCCGCAAACCCGGCCCCAAGACAGGTCACTCCGTCGGGGTTCGACGCCGCGCCGGCTCCTGGTCCGAAGGCCGATATCATCTACGTCCACGCCAACATCTACACCAGCGTTCCGGCGAACACTCCCTTCGCTTCGATTCTCCGGCAGGAGGCAATCGCGGTCCGCGGCGACCGCATTCAGGCCGTGGGCACGAATGTGAACATCGAAAAACTCAAGGGGCCGCAGACGGAAGTGGTCGACCTCGGCGGACACTTCGTCATGGCCGGATTCAACGATGCCCATTTGCATCTCTCCGGTGCCGGCCTGCAGAAGCTCAACGTCGACCTGGTCGGGGTGAAGTCGCTCGAAGAAATGCGCGATCGCGTGCGCGCCCGCGTGGAAAGTGCGGTGCCTGGAGAGTGGATTCTGGGCGGCGGCTGGGACGAGACGATGTGGCCGGTGAAAGTCACGCCGAACCGCTGGGATCTCGACGAGGTTTCAAACGGCCATCCCGTGTTTCTCGATCGCGTCGATGGACACATTGCCGTCGCCAACACGCGCGCGCTGCAACTGGCGAGCATTACGCTGGCCAGCCGCGATCCGGAAGGCGGGCAGATTGACCGCGACGCCAACGGCCAGCCCACCGGCATCCTGCGCGAAACCGCAGTGCAGGCTGTGTTAGTGGTGATTCCCAAACCTTCGCATGACCGGCGGCGTCGCGGAATCGAACTCGCCCTCGCGGACCTGGCCGAGCACGGCATCACTTCCGCGCAGGATTACTCCACCTGGGACGATTTCAAAATCTACGAAGAGCTCGAAAAAGAAGGCAAGCTCACGACTCGCATTTCCGAGTGGCTGCCTTTCGACGAGCCGGTGACGGACCTCATCGCGAAGCGCGATTCCCATCCCCGGTCCGATTTGCTATTGCACACCGGAATGCTCAAAGGCTTTATGGATGGCTCGCTCGGCTCGCGTACCGCAGCCTTGCTCGAGCCCTACACCGACGATCCCAAGAACTCCGGCCTGCCACAATATGAAGTGGAAAATCTCAACGCCATGACCACGGAGCGCGTGCTGGCGGGTTTCCAGATCGGTTTTCACGCCATCGGCGACAAGGGCGTACAAATGGCGCTCGATGCCTTTGCGGGAGCCGAGAAGGCCGCAAAAGAACAAAAAATAAAAGCCGTCGATGGCGGGGACGATTACCGCCTGCGCGTGGAGCACGCCCAGGTCACCACTCCCGCCCAGATTGCCCGCTTCAAGGAGTTAAAGGTAATCGCCTCCATGCAGCCCAGCCACGTGCTGACTGATATGCGCTGGGCGCAGGACCGCCTGGGGCCGAAGCGCGCCGCCCTCTCCTACGCGTGGGCGGCCTTTCTCAACAAAGGCGTAACCCTCGCCTTTGGCACGGACTACCCCGTCGAGCCGGTGTCGCCGTTCCGCGGACTCTACGCCGCAATCACGCGCAAGAGCGAAGACGGCAAGAAAGAGTATTTCCCCGAGCAGAAGATCACCATCGAGCAGGCCATCACGGCCTACACGACGGGCTCCGCCTTCGCCGAATTCGAAGAGAAAGAAAAAGGCAAGCTGGTGCCGGGCATGCTGGCCGACTTCGTCGTCCTCGACCGCGACCCGACCGCATCGTCACCCGAGAAACTCCTGGCGACCAAAGTCCTGCGCACAGTTGTAGGCGGGAAGACAGTCTACGAAGCGAAGTAAGACAGAAGAACTGGGGAGAGTCCCGTCTGTCCACGCTTATTCTGATCCCCCGGAAAATGGGGAACGTCCCGTCTGTCCCCGGTTTTCCCCCGGTTTTCCCCGTCCCGGTTTTCCGTCCTGGTCGTCCGGTAAAGTCCTCAAAGGACTGGGCGTGTCTTGATCGGAGAAAGGATATTCACTGCATGAATGGAAAAGGCCTTGTAATCTGGTTCACGATGTTGGCAGGGTTTTGCCAATCCCTGCGTGCGCAAAAGAGTTTTGTGGAGAGCCCAGACGCATACCTCGGGCAAATGCCGCCGGCCTCCCGGGCAGCCAGCTCATCCTTGTGGGGAGACCTGAAAGCCGGGCGTTACGGCGTCGGCTTCCGGACCATCTTCAGGTACGATTCCTCGCGTCCCTGGATGATTACTCGTCATTACCGCCAACCCTTCTCGCCCGATTTCGATGGCAGGCCGATCCAGATCAATATCTGGTATCCAGCACCGCGGGTTCTGCTCGGCAAGAGGATGGAATACAAAGACTACGCAGAGCAAAGCGCGCCGCCTGCGTTTGTAAAGTTCATGCACGCCATGGCCACTTCTAACCACGAAGGAGCTATCGGATCTGTGCCAGAGAGCGAAACTCCGCAACTGCTGGCAACGCAAATGAACGCGGTTCTTAACGCGAAGCCAGCACCGGGGCATTTTCCCGCAGTGCTCTATTTTGGTGGGTACTTGAACGACAATGTTGTTCTAGGGGAGTATCTGGCAAGCCGCGGGTACGTCTTCGCGGCGATTTCCTTGATCGGTCCCTCAGAGGAACAGATTCTTCCATCCTTGACCTCGGACGAGGTTGGGGTTGCTGTCCAGGACATGGATTTTGCCTGGTCAATTTTGCAAGCTGAGCCGAATGTAGACAAGGGCCGGCTTGCGGTGATGGGGCAAAGTTTCGGAGGTTCTGAAGCCATAAGCTTCGCCATGCATAACACCAATGTTTCAGCCGTGATCGGTCTGGATGGCGCTTATGGCTTTCGAGGCAATGCGACGGCTCTGACGAACTCCCACGGCTACGATCCCGCGACGATGAGGGCGGCGCTTCTCGACCTCCGACGAGCGCAGGGAGCGCAGGGAAATGCAGTATTGGACCCGAGCATTGTGGAGTCCTTCCGGTATTCAGAGAGAATATCTATCACTATGGAGAGGATGCATCACAGTGACTTCACTTCATTTGCAATCATCGGGTCACAGTTCCACGCTCCACTACCCGGTTACGCTCTTAATGGTTGGAACCGCGAGATTGGCCGCACTGGATATGAACGCGTCTGCAGAATTGTGCTGTCTATGCTTGATGCACAATTGAAATCCGATCCCTCCGGCTTAGCTGCGATAAACCGTGAGGTCATCCAGGCAACGGGGCTCGTCATGCGACAAATGGAGGCTGCCGTGCCCCCACCGTCGCCCGCGGACGCGGTCGCCTTGACCTGCGAGAAGGGGCTCGATACAGCCAAGAACGAGTTCGTATCGACATGTAGGCCCGACGCGCTCGCAACCTGTGTTGACTTCAATCGATTTAATACGGCGGCCTATGACTTGTTGGATCAACAACGTGCAATGGATGCTCTTGTGGTATTTCAGCTGAATGCGTGGGCGCATCCGAAGAGCGCAGGTGCGCAGGATAGCCTGGCCGACGGCTATATCGCCGTCAAGAGTATGGGCAATGCGAGACAAGCCCTGGAGAATGCAATCGCTCTTGCACAAAGCGATCCGTCGCTCGACGCCGGGGCCAGAGCGTCATTCGTCGCGGATGAAACCGCGAAGCTTCTACGATTGAAGTAGATTGAGCGAGAACTGTTCTCATTTCCCGAAGACGTTTTACGGACTCTGCACTTGGAGAATAAAGCGGGGACAATAAAGCGGGGGACAATAAAGCGGGGACGGGACAATAAAGCGGGGACGACAATAAAGCGGGGACGACGACAATAAAGCGGGGACGACAATAAAGCGGGGACAGACGGGACGTTCCCCATTTTCCGCGGCGCAGCAGTTCTTGGAAACCGGGAAAACACCCGTCCCGGTTTTCCCGGTCGAGCGAAGCACGGCGGCTTTTGTCGCCGCCCTGAACATTTTGCGAAAGTCCGGGAAAGCTCGGCCGTAAACCCCAACGGGACACGCTCTTAGCTGTACATACAAAACCGCCAGCACAAAGTGTTCCTGCAGGAACACTTCTCCACTTTGCAGGAATGAACCGGGGACGGACGGGGCAGCCCCAGTTCGCATGGCGTCGACACCAACGGCAAACGCTATCGAGGGTTCCCGCGTCTAACATAATTGCGCGTGCTCCGGCGCGTTCTCTGGCGGCGTTCTCTGGCACTCTGGGACATGGGCCATACTGCCGTGGCGGGGGCGTTTGCAGCGAGTATAATAAGTAGATCGTAGACGTTCCTGGGAGGGAAGTCGGCATGGATTCGCAGGAGATTTGGGTGCGGATGCGCGCTCATCGTTGGGTTTATACATTCAGCATTCTGGCTACACTTTCGGTCGGCATCCTGATCGGTTCGGTGGTTTCCTACGGCGTGAAGGGCAAAGAAGGGCAAAAGAGCAGCGATGCTGCGCCGCTCACCATGCCTTCGCCGCAGCAGCTTTCGAATACCTTTTCGCAGATCGCCAAGCAACTGGAACCGAGCGTGGTGAACATCAACACCGAATCCACCATCAAGAACGCGCACCGGCGCCGTGGGCAGACTCCCGACGACGACCAGGGCGGCGACGATAGCGGCGGGTTTGACGACTTCTTCAACCGCTTCTTTGGCGGTCCCGGCGGCCAGGGTGGCGCCGGCGGCGACGGCTCGATCCGCGAGCGCTCGCTGGGTTCGGGCGTGATCGTGGATTCCAAAGGCTACATCGTCACCAATCGCCACGTGGTGGAGAAAGCGGATCGCGTGCGCGTGCGTTTCGAAGACGATCCCCCGGGCGTGCAGCACGAAGCCAAAGTCGTGGGTACGGATCAGGAAACCGACCTCGCCGTGATCAAGGTGGACGTGGACCGCGCACTCCCCGCGGCGAAGATGGGCAACTCGGACAGCATGCAGGTGGGCGACTGGGTGCTCGCAGTGGGCAGCCCGTTTGGCTTGTCGGAGTCGGTGACGGCTGGCATCGTTTCGGCCAAGGGGCGCGACATCGTGCCCAACCGCCAATTCCAGACTTTCATCCAGACCGATGCTGCCATCAACCCCGGCAACTCCGGCGGACCGCTGGTGAATATGGCGGGCGAAGTGATCGGCATCAACACCGCGATTCTGAGTGAGACCAACGCCTATGCCGGCGTGGGCTTCGCGCTGCCCTCGAAAACTGTAGTCGAGGTTTATAACCAGCTCATCGAACCCGAGCATCGCGTGGTGCGCGGTTCCATCGGCATCATGTTTGGGAAAGATGAAATCCCTGCGATCGCCCGCGTGTATGGCACCGGCTCCGGCGTTACCGTTTCCAGCGTGGTGGCCGGCGGTCCTGCGGAAGAGGCGGGGCTGAAGGTTGGCGACACCATCGTCAGCGTGGAAGGCAAAAAAGTAACCAAGGGCGACGAACTGGTTTCCGATATCGCATCGCGTAAACCGGGATCGAAAGTGTCGCTGGGCTTTGTGCGCAACGGCAAGGCGCAGGATGCGATGGTCACCATCGCAGACCGGTCGAAGTTGTTCGCGGCGCGCCTCGGCGACGACCAGGACAGCGAAAGTGACAACGCGCCCAAACCCAGCAAGTTCGGCGTGGCGGTTCGCAAACTGACTCCAGAAATGGCCGACCGGCTGGATATTCCTTCCGGCAAGGGCGTGATCGTGCAGGACGTAAGGCCGAACTCGTTTGCCGAGGATGTGGGCCTGGGCCGTGGCGACGTTGTTCTTGAAATCAACAAACAACCGGTGAACAGCGAGGAAGACTTTGCCCGCGTCGAGTCCGGCATGAAGAGCGGTCAGGATGTGGTGTTCCTGGTTCGCCAGCGCGGCTCGACCCGTCAAGATGGCACGGCATTTCTCGCAGGAACACTTCCGTAACTGGAAACAGCCCGATTGGAACTGGCACTGTACCCCCTCGATCGACGATGATGATCAGGGACGATTACAGTGCCAAGGTCCAGTTGGGCTTTCTTTTTTCTGCGGAGTCCTGGAGTGGATGACCTTAGCCGAGGGAACAATTTCGCATTGACTAGAAGAGTGACTGAAAGGGTCTCAGCGGGAACTCGATTCTTGCGATTCAGCGCGGCGGCCGCGCTCCTGCTGGCGTGTGCCACTGCGCCGGCGGCGCAGTCGAGTCCGCAGGCCTCGGCGGGCGCCGCCGCAACCAGTCAAGCTCCGGCGAGCAAGTCCGCGGGCAGCACCCAGAAAACGCACACGAGCGCCGCAGCCCGCAGTGCCAGGTCGGCTGGCACCTCTCACACCGCCTCCGCAAGAAGGCGACCAACTTCACGAAGGAAGAAAACGGTGCGGACGCGCGGCCAGCAGAAAATCGACTCCGATCGCACACAGGCCATTCAGGAAGCGCTGATCCGCGAACACTATCTGACGGGCGAAGCCACCGGCAAATGGACCCAGGCTACGGAAGATGCTTTGCGCCGCTATCAGGCCGACCACGGCTGGCAATCGAAGACCGTGCCCGACTCGCGTGCCCTCATCAAGCTGGGCCTGGGACCGAGCCACGATCACCTGCTGAATCCGGAAAGCGCGATGACTACGGCCCCGGACGCTCCCCGCGCGACGTCTACGACACCTGTGTCGCACAGCGCCGATCCGGGATCGCATATGAATTCCAGCGCGCCGGCGCCCGCAGACCCGGCACCAGCTACAAATCCCCCGCATGACGCGCCTGCCCCGCAATAGCATCCAGCATTTTGGGGGTTACTAGCTTATAAATCCTCGGTCGGCTGGAGATCGGCGAAGCCTCAGAGGCTAAAGCCCGCATGTTTACTGGCTCTTCACGGCACGGCTGAAAGCCGTGCCCTTCCCGAACCCATTACGAGAGGATCCATCGCGAACTTTGCTTGTCTTCACTGCTCCCAACGAAGTATTCCATCTTGGCTAGAAGCTAGAAGCTAGAAGCCGACTCTTATCCCCCAGCGGTCTTGCGATAGCTCCCAATCACCGGCCGGGGAAAATACGGCAGCGGTTTGTCACTGATGATGGCGCGCGGATTGCCCTCGACCAGCGCCTCGGCAACCTCCTCGCCACAAATTTCAGCCGCGGCCTCACGCGCGGTGGAGAGCACAGGGACGCGCTTCTCCGTATCGTGAGCATCGGTGGCGAGGACGTGCACGGCATTGCGCTCGAGCAGCCATTGCGCCACGCGGCGCACGCGTTCTCCCCAGAATCCGGTGAGTGCCGAACCGGTCATCTGGATGATGCAGCCTTGCTCCGCCCACTCCACCACGCGCTGCGGGCTCTCGCGCAAAATCGGATTGCGCTCCGGATGGGTGACAACTACGGTCATGCCACAGTCGCCGAGCTTGAGAAAAGAATCCGTGGTCTGCGGCGGAACGCCGTAATTGCTGAGTTCGACCAGCATATAGTGCGTGTTGCCAATGGCGTAGCGCAAAGGATCCGCGAGCGCGGCCTGCACATTGTCATACGACAGATGGAAGTCGCAGCCCACGCTGAGTTCGGGCACGGGCCCGATCAGTCCTTGCAGATGCGTGACGAGTCCCTGCAAATATTCGCGGTCGTAATGATAGCGATCGTTGGCGTGAGGCGTGGCTACCTGATGAGTGATGCCGTCCTCGGCCGCCATCTTGCACATGGCGACGGAGATGTCCCACGACTTGGAGCCGTCATCGACTTCCGGAAGAATATGGGAATGAATATCGACCACGGTAATTTGAAACCCAAGCTGGCGCCGAGGGTTGCGCCTGTTTTGATTTAAGCAGATTCGCGGGGAAAGAGAAAGCGCGCAGACGCTACCAGATGGTCGGAACCGCGCGCGAATTCCGGATTTCACGGTCGGCGGTGAGCAGGGGAATGTCTTCGACCAGAGCGGTCGCTGCGATGACTCGGTCAACAGGGTCCTTGGGATAGTTCGACGGCAACTCGTATGACTGAAGGGCGATGCTGGCCGTGATCGGCAGAACGACAAAATGTCGCTCAATCTCGGCCAGAACCGTTTCTGCGTCAGGGATCAAATTGATTTGCCCGTGACTCGCCAGCCGTGCGATCTCAAGAAGCGTGATGTCTGAAACTGCCAGCCCTCGGTTTGTCTGGCGGGCATTCTCAATCTTTGATTGCGCGGCTGGAGATATGCGCTGATAATCCTGCGCGAGCCAGATCACCACGTGCGTGTCGAGCAGAATCACGGGAGAAAGATCAATATAGATCGCCCCACTCCTCAGGGGTGAATGCCGGGGAGATAATATCGCCTTTGATTTCGATCTTGCCTTTGCCCTTCAGGAAGCCAAAGATGTCGTCTTTTTCTTTTTCGACGGGGACGAGCTTGGCCACCGGCTTGCCCCGCTTGGTGATGACGACGGCCTGGCGCTTGGCCTGGACCTCATCCATGATGGCGAGGCAGCGGGCTTTGAAGGTGCCAGCGGCAATGGTTTTGGTTTTCATTTCTGTACGTAAATGTCATGGTCATTATACCATGGTCATATGCCTGGGCAAAGTCGACAGGCTGGACCATGGCATGGCGATTGCCAAATCGTGCGTTCCCTTCTAGATTATGTTCGCTGCCCTAGGGACGGGGCGCGCCAAGATTCATGTCGAACCCAACTCCACTCGCGATCGTCACCCTTGCTGGCGTCATCCTGTGCTGGCTCTTTTTCGTCGGCGTTTTCCTCCTGCGCAAACGGCCATCTCAGGCGTCGGAGGCTAGACGCGACCGGCTTTCTCTGTTCGGAATCGCTTTGCAAATGTTGGGATATTTTCTGGTCTGGTTCCAGCCGCCGCATCAGCCGTTCCTGGCGCCGGTTGTGGCCCTCTCTGGAATCCCTGGTGTTTTATTTTCTGTGCTCACGATTGCCATCGCGGCTGGGTCGGGATGGCTGATGGAAACTGCGATCCGCACGCTCGGCAAGCAGTGGGCACTGCCTGCGCGCCTGGTTGAAGGCCACAAGCTGATCACTGTGGGTCCTTACGCCTACGTTCGCAATCCGATTTACACCGGCATGCTCGGGATGTTGATCGCGACCGGACTGGCGATGGAGCACTGGATCGCGACGATTGCCGCGGTTGTGGTTTTCGGCGTGGGCATGGTGATCCGGGTGCGCAGCGAAGAGAAGTTGTTGCGCGTCGCGTTTGGTGAGGAGTTTGAGGAGTATGCCCGGCGCGTGCCGGCGGTGCTGCCGGGGATTTTCTGAGCGGCGACCAAGAACTAAGAGCCTCTAACCGCAAAGGTCGCAAAGAAGAGCCGCGAAGAACGCAAAGAGAGCACGTCGCTATTGCGGGAGGAAATCTTCTTCGTGCTTTGCGGTTAGGAGTATCTCTCCCGAATGAAATCGGCAATTCCTGCGTAAGCGCTCGCTAGAGTTTTTTCGTCGGGCAGGAACACGATGCGGAAATGCTGCGTGCCGGGTTTCTGGCCGAAGCCGGAGCCGTGGACGACCATGACGTGTTTCTGGCGGATGAGTTCTTTCACGAAGATTTCGTCGCTCTCGGGGATATCGATTTTGGGGTAAGCGTAAAAAGCCCCGCGGGGGGCGACGCAACTGACGCGCGGCGTGGCTTCGCACCATTTTTGCGTGAGGTCGCGGCGGGAGCGCAGTTTGCGCTGCACTTCTACGAGATGATCCTGCGGGCCTTCGAGCGCGGGCTTGATGGCGTACTGCTCGGGATGGTTGGCGCAGAGGCGCGCGCGCAGCAGACGGTGAATGCCTTCCGTGTACGGCTTCACGGCTGCGGCGTCGCCGGAGACGATGCCCCAGCCGATGCGCCATCCGGGGACGAGATAGTTCTTCGACATGCCGCCGAAAGTGATGCAGGGGACGTTGGGCGCGACTTCGGCGAAGGCGATATGTGGTGTGTCCTCCAAAATTAATTTGTCGTAAATTTCGTCGGAAAAGACTACCAGGTTGTGGCGGCGCGCGAGGTCGGCGATTTGTTCCAGCATCTGGCGCGTGCACAATGAGCCTGTAGGGTTATTGGGATTGATAAGTACGATACCGCGGGTGCGCGGCTTGAGCTTGCGTTCGATGTCGGCGAGTTCGGGCTGCCAGGCATCTTCTTCGTTGAGGTCGTAGGCGTTGAGCGCGATGCCCAGCTTGCAGAGCACCGCAGAGTAGAGCGGATAATCGGGACAAGGCGTGAGAATGTCTTCGCCGGGATTGACCAGCGCGGAGATGCAGAGGTCGACCGTCTCGCTCACGCCTGAGGTTACGAACACATCTCTTACCGTGGTAATGCCTTTGCGAGCGGCCTCGCCGCGAATCGCTTCGAGCGCTTCCGGAATGCCCGGCGACGGCGCGTAGCCGTTCTTGCCGTCGCGCATGGCTTTGTAGGCGGCTTCGATGATGTGCGGCGGCGTCTGGAAATCGAAGTTCAGCGGGTCGCCGACGTTTAGCGGCAGAACTTTGTGTCCTTGCTTGGTGACTTCGTCGGCGACGCACGCCAGGTCGCGGATGGCGTAGCGGACGTTGTCGAGACGGCTAGCGGCGGAGATTTCGCGGGTTGGCGTGATGGGCATAGATCAAGACCGTAACCACGGGGGACACAGAAGTCACGGGGTAATTCTAAACCGGTCGCCTTACCCTGTGTTCCCCCGTGTCCTCTGTGGTTAACGCTTCTTAGTCTTCGCGGTCGATCTGCGCTTTTTGCAGCTTGTCGGAATAATCCACGTAGACGGACTTCCACTCCGTGTAGAAATCGATTGCGCCGATGCCGCCTTCGCGGTGGCCGTTGCCGGTGGCTTTGGTGCCGCCGAAGGGGAGATGCACTTCGGCGCCGATGGTCGGGGCGTTGATGTAGGTGATGCCGGTGTAGAGATCGCGAATCGCCGAGAACGCTTTATTTACGTCTTTGGTGTAGAGCGACGAGGACAGACCGTACTCGATGCCGTTGGCGATTTCGATGGCGTCTTCCAGGTCGTCGCAGGGGATGATCGAAACGACGGGGCCGAAGATTTCTTCCTGGGCGATGCGCATTTTGGGATCGACGTTGGAGAAAACCGTTGGCTCCATAAACCAGCCGTATTGATACTGACCTTGATCGAGGCGGTTGCCGCCGCAGAGCAGCTTCGCGCCTTCGTTCTTGCCGATGTCGACGTAGCTCAGGTCGGTTTGAAGTTGCTTTTCGTTGACTGCCGGACCCATCTCGACGGACTCGTCGAGGCCGTTGCCGACTTTCAGTTTCTTCGCGCGTTCTACGTAGCGGTCGACGAATTCGCGATAGACGCCTTTCTGCACGATGATGCGGCTGGTCGCGGTGCAACGCTGGCCGGTGGTGCCGAAGCCGCCCCAGAGTCCGCCTTCGATGGCGAGGTCGAGGTTGGCATCGTCGAGGACGATCATGGGATTCTTGCCACCCAGTTCCAGTGAACAATGTTTGAAGCTCTGAGCGGCGATTCCGCCGATGATACGGCCCACAGCGGATGACCCGGTGAGAGAGACCGCGCGCACGTCGGAATGCTCGGCGAGCGGCGTCCCCACCGCCGGGCCGAAGCCCGCCACGATGTTGATGACGCCTTTGGGCAGGCCGGCATCGGTGAGGGCGCGGACCAGATTGAACGTGGAGAGTGGAGTATCCTGTGCCGGCTTGATGACGCAGGTGTTACCGCACACGATCGCCGGCAGCAGCTTCCACGAAGAAATTGCCATGGGGAAATTCCACGGCGTGATCATGCCGCAGACGCCGATGGGCTGGCGCACGGCCATCGCGAACTTGTTCGGCATCTCTGACGGGACCGTCGGGCCGAACAGGCGGCGGCCTTCGCCGGCATTGTAGTAAGCGGCGTCGATGGCTTCCTGCACGTCGCCGCGAGTCTCGGCCAGCACCTTGCCCATTTCGCGAGTCATCTCGCGGGAACATTCTTCCTTGCGCTCGATCAGGATTTCGGCTGCGCGGAAGACGATCTCTGCCCGGCGCGGCGCCGGGACGAGGCGCCACTTGGTGAAGGCGCGCTTGGCGGCGTCGACGGCGGCGTCAACATCTGCCTTGGCGGATTTCTGGAAGATGCCGACCAGGTCGCGGGTGTCGGCGGGATTGCGGTTCTCGAAAGTTTCTCCGGTTGAGGACTCGACCCACTCGCCGTCGATGAAATTCTTATAGACCTTGGCCTGGCTGCTGCTGAGCGTGGCCGGGGCGGCCAATGTTTCGGTTGCCATAATTGCTCCTTGAATGACGTTGCCTTGATAAATGCCGAGATATTGATGCTACAGCGGGGGTGAGAGGTGCGGCAAGGAGGCTTCTGGCTCCGGCCTCGGGGCTGCCTTCGCTGCGACGCCGTTGGATTCTTCGGCGCCTCGGTGTCAGCAAAAGCCCCACCCTTCGACTTCGCTCAGGGCAGGCTTTCTCGCAAAGAACGCGAGAAATGGGGCACCCACACGTGCAGGAATCGTTGCGGGAGAACAGCAGGTTCCTCCACTACGCCGTCGCTGGCGCTCCGGCTCCGGTCGGAATGACAATCCTTTGTGGCCGTCACTGTGGACAACAGGTTAGCGCCAGCGTTTGAGCTGCGGCCAGAGTTGGGTCATGGTTCCGAATTTTGAGCCGCGGCAGATGTAGACGTCGATCTGCTGTTCCAGCGCGTACGGACTTGCCGCGGAGGTGCCCACATACTCGACATGGTCCCAGAGTTCTTCCAGGCGCTTTCTGCTGTCGTCGAGAACGATCATGCAATTGCCGGAGTAGCCGCGCGGGCCCCAGAGGAACCAGGTCTGATGGCCGCTCAAAGACTGCGGCAGGCCATAGCGGCGGCCGAGAAAATCGATGGCTCCGGCCTGGCCATAGTCCTGCGCGAAGATACCGCAGTCTTTGCGTTCGTCCACGGGGATGCGGTTCCAGGCGACGGCAGTTTCATCCACGATTTCTTGCCAGCCGAACTGATCGGCATACCACTGCGGCAAGGCCGCGCGGGCGTGGGAGTGTTCCATCACGGGGAGTTTGAACGGGAGAGACTTCGCGTATGCGAGGAAGTGATCAGGAGAAAGAATCGGAATGACGATAGGCGAGAGATAAACGCCGTCGGCTAGCAGAACGGCGATAATCACTGGCTTCAACCACTTTAGGCGCGGCCGTCCGCTCTCCGGACGAACGTTCGCCCCGCCAGCCGCCCAGCCATCAATCCCCCCTTCGATAACCACCGCTCCTGCCGCCAGCAGCATGGGATAGACCGGGGCCAGGTAATAGCTCTTGCCGTGCAACACGAAGAAAACCGTGTAGCAAACCAGATAGCACCATCCCATTGCGCGGTACGGCTTGAGCCGCGCCGAGAACAGAAGAAAGAGCAATCCCCTCAGCCAAATCGGCAAGGTCAATGGATTCACCAGCAGGAGTTGCTGCAGGAAGAACTGAAATGGTCCCAGCACCACGTCGCGGCCGTCCGCCTTGATGTTGTGAATCAGTTGTACAAACGGCCAGCCATAGTGGATGTTCCACAGCAGGTTCGGCAGGAAGATCAGAAAAGCGGCGAGTCCGCCCAGCCAGATCCATTTGTCCAGGAACGCACGGCGCTGCTCGGTCAGCAGCAAGCCCACTACGATTCCCAGGCCGAAGACGGCGATGGAATACTTTTCTTCCATGCCGAGGCCGGCGACCACGCCGAACCAGAGCCAATACCGCGGATCATTTCTCTTGATGGCGAGAATGGCGAAGTAGGCGCAGCCCATCCAGAGGTTGGGCTCCAGGCAGTTTGTTCCCAGCAGGCTTCCGTTGGAAAGATATTGCGGAGCGACGACGGCGCAGACGGCGCTCAGGAACATGGCGTAGCGGCGTCCGCCGAGTTCGCGGGCCAGAACGGCGGTTTGCACAACAAGCAAGGAAGACGCCAGCGCAGGGATGAAACGAATGCTGCGCAGCGAGTCGCCCAGCACGGCGCGGCAGATGTGAATCAGGAAAGGGATGAGCGGGGGCTGATCTACATATCCCCAGGCAAGGCGATCGCCGCAAGCCATGTAATCGAACTCGTCGCGGAAATATCCGTAGCGGTTATTGAAGTAACAGTGAAACAGCAGCTTGGCCAGGGCGATGGCCCAGATCACGGCCATCCCGGAGGCAAGGAACGATTGCCGATTGGGGCTGGGCGGGGCGGCCGGAGTTGCGGTGCTGGCCATGGGACGATCAGGATAGCTGACCTGCGGGAATTCTGCATGAATCGGGAGCAGGCTTCGGGCTTCCGCCTGGGGTTGCCTTAGCTTCTGGCCGCTTGATTGTGCCGCTGCTTCCGAAGCCGGAAGCCCGAGAGCCGAAAGCCGACGTCGTCCCGAAGCGGGCGGCGGGTCGTCGCACCAAGGTAACGTCGCAAGTCGATAACCTGTGCTTTCTGCCGATTCGCTTGTGCTAACGTTTTCTTTTACCGCATATTCACTAAGGTTTGACAAGGGTTTTCGAGCACCAGTGTCTTCTGAAAATCGCAAATCGGGAATCCATATCAAGTGGAAGGCGGTCTCGTACCGCAGTGTTGCCCTGATGGTGCTGGCGGGCGCCGTCATATTTTTCTTTGGCGTGCGGCTGACATTTCCGCAATTCACTGCGAACACCCTGCAGGCTGCCAACGATGCGGCCGGCAAGCTTCTGGAACGGATTGGAGGCATGGCGCCGCCCTCCGGCTCGGGGGGCTCGACCGCGCAGCAAGCTCACTTCACCGCGCTGGACGGAACCGTTCGGGTAAAGAAAGGCAACGGCAACAGCTGGCAACCGGCCGACTATAACGTTCCGCTCGACAAGGGCGACGTGGTGCAGACCGGCTCGGAAGGTATGGCGAAGGTGGTGTTCAATGACGGCACCAGCTACACCGTGAAGCAGGACTCGCTGATCGTGATCGAGGAGAACTCGTCCAATGACCAGCAGCAGACCAACGTCGCGGTGGCGGTGAGCACTGGAACGGTGGATCTTTCTACTGCTACCTACGCGCAGGGGTCGAAATCGACGGTGATTGTGGCGGGAGCGACTGCATCTCTGGCTCCGGAATCGGCAGCGCAGGTCCATAACGATCCTAAGACCGAAGAGCACGAAATCCTGGTGAAAAAAGGTTCGGGCGAGGTAACGCGCAACGGAGAAACGGTGCCCCTGGCGCCGTGGGAAAAAGTGAGTTTCCGGGGGCAGGAATCGCACCTGGAAAAGGCCAAGGAAATTGGGCCTCCGGTGCCAATTTCGCCGGCGAACATGATGCCCATTTTCGCCTCCGGCGAAGGCACCAAGGATGTGGAATTTTCCTGGACGGCGATGACGAATGCCACGGGCTACCGGCTGCAGATTTCCCGGAATCCGTATTTCTCCTCCACGCTGGTTGACAAAAAGGTCAATACCGCCGATGTTACGGTCACCAGCCTTGGGGAGGGTGCCTACTACTGGATGGTGCAATCCTACGATGCCGCGGGGAAGGAATCGGCGGAGAGCGAGAAGAACCGCTTCACCATCATTCCCAAGGGGAAGCAGACCGACGCCATCAATCTGGAATTGGATCCGTTCATCCAGCACGGGCACGTGATTGAAGTTACGGGAAAGACCGAGACCGGCGCGCGGGTGATGGTGAACGGGCGGGAGGTGCCGATGATCACCACCGACGGCACATTCCACTATTTCACCCCGCCGTTGCCGACGGGAGAGGCTGTGATTACGGTGACGGCACAGACTGCGCAGGGCGGAGTGAACACAACGCAGAAGAAAATCATCATCCAGTAGGGAAGCAAGTAGACAGAACGGCGTTGGTTTGAAGTTTGGTTCATGGTGCATAGAAGCAGAACTTTCGGGCAGAGTTGCGAAGCATCTCGTAGAATAGGAAAAGCCAGCAGCCGCATCCCGAAAAAATATTGCCCCGGGAGTTTTCGGGGAGAGTAGCGGTTAATGAAGACACGGAAAGAACCTCGTCATGTCAAAAAACGGATTTAATTCCAGCGCAACGCGCGGGCACAACCTGAGGTCGCTGTTCAGCATTTTTTCGAGCGACCTGGCTATCGATCTGGGAACGGCGAACACCCTGGTGTATGCCCGGGGCAAGGGCATTGTGGTGAATGAACCTTCGATCGTCGCCATCAATAAGAACACGGGCGAAGTGGAGGCCGTCGGCAAAGAGGCCAAGGAAATGCTGGGCCGCACGCCGGGCAACATCGTCGCCATCAAGCCCATGAAAGACGGCGTGATCGCCGATTTCAAAGTCACCGAGAAGATGCTGAACTATTTCATCCAGAAGGCGCATAACCGCAAGATGCTGGTGCATCCGCGGATCGTGATTGGCGTGCCTTCGGAGATTACGCAGGTGGAAAAACGCGCGGTCATGGATTCCGCCTATCGCGCCAAGGCCAGCGAAGTGCATCTGGTCGAACAGGCGATGGTCGCGGCGATCGGCGCGGGATTGCCCATCACCGAGCCCAGCGGGAATATGGTGGTCGACATTGGCGGCGGCACTACCGACATTGCGGTGATTTCGTTGAGCGGCATTGTCTATTCGCGTTCCGTGCGTATGGCCGGCAACCAGATGGACGAAGCCGTGATGAATTACCTGAAGCGGAAATACAATCTGCTGATCGGCGAACGCACCGCCGAGCAGATCAAGATGGAAATCGGCTCCGCGCACCAACTCGACAAGCCCATGACCATGGAGATCAAAGGCCGCAACCTGATTGAAGGCGTGCCCAAGACCATTACCGTGGACGATGGCGAAATTCGCGAAGCGTTGAGCGAATGCGTTTCGACGATCATGAATGCGATTCGCGTGGCCCTCGAGCGTACGCCTCCCGAGCTTTCCGCCGACATCAGCGACCGCGGCATCGTGCTCACCGGCGGCGGCGCGCTGCTCAAGAACCTCGACAAGCGCATTCGCGAAGAAACCGGACTGCCGGTTTCTATTGCCGACGATCCGCTGTGCAGCGTGGTGCTGGGCACCGGCAAGATGCTCTCGGACTTCAAGCTGCTGCGCAAAATTTCGATCGAATAAGAACAGTTGCCAGTAACCAGTTGCCGGTTGCCAGTTAGGACCAAAGAAATTATCTCTACTGCTGACTGGCGACCGGATCGCGGACGCTGCGCTGGCCGCGAACAACTGGCAACTGACAACCGGCTACTGGCAACTGACTTATGGAATCCGTACTCGGCCGCTACCGCAACCTTGTCATTCTGGTGGGCGTCTTGTTCCTCCAGATACTGGGCCTTGCGGTGCAGGTCAAGCGCAGCAACGACACGGAAAACACGCGCTTGATCCGCGTTTGGGCGGTGGATATGGTCACCCCATTCGAACGCGTCCTGATCTGGGCGCAGAACGGCACCGGGAATCTCTGGCACAACTACGTGTATTTGCGCGGAGTGCGCGCAGAGAACCGCCAGCTCAAGGATCAGATCGAGCAGCTTCGGCTGGACCAGGTAAGGCTGAACGAAGATGCGGTCCAGGCGCATCGGCTGCAGGCGCTGCTGGCTTTCAAGGAGCAGTACATAGCGAAGACTGTGGCGGCGCAGGTGATCGGCTCGAGCGGCAGCGATTCTTCGCGGATGTTGTATATCGACAAAGGCGAAGATCAGGGTGTGAAGCGAGACATGGCGGTGATTACCGCGGACGGAATCGTGGGCAAAGTGCTGCAAGTGTTTCCCTCGGTGTCGCAGGTGCTGCTGATTAACGACCAAACCAGCGGGGTGGGAACCATCCTGGAAAAGTCGCGGTTGCAAGGTTTTCTTAAAGGCACGGCAACCGGCGAAGTTGTGCTGGAAGGCGTGATGAGTGACGAGCAGGTCGCGCCCGGCGAACGAGTGCTGACCAGCGGCGGCGACCAGATCTTTCCCAAGGGCTTGCCCATTGGCACAGTGACGAAGGTCAGCACGGGCAAGGATCTTTTTCTGAATATCCAGATTAAGCCTGCCGTGAATCTGGGCAAACTGGAAGAGGTTTTGGTGGTCACCGAGCGGCAGGAGCGGCAGGCTCAAACCGCGGACGTAGGCAGAGTGCGGGCTGCTGACATCCTGGCGCAGCGGCTGCCTTCGGTTCCTGACAAACCGACGATCGTGCCCAACAACGCGAGTACGGTTCCGGCTGGAGGAGTGGCTACTCCTAAGGCGGTTGCACCTAAGCCCGTCCCGGCGGGCGCGGAGACGGTGGCCAAGCAGCCGGTCAAGAAACTTTCCGGCGGCGTGGTTGCTGGAGCGAAGCCGGCCAGCACTGCTGCGGCGCAGCCCAAGGCGTCGACCGCTCCGGTTGAGCCCGATTCAGCCAAGGTTGACCCAGCCAAGGTTGAACCTGCCAAAGTTGACCCAGCCAAAGTTGACCCAGCTACTGCCAACTCCCAAGACAGCCCACACTAGCGTGCCTATCACTTACACATCTGGGGAGCAGGTCGAGGTCTACCGGTTCAGCCTGCCGGTGACGGTTGGTGTGCCCTTTCTGGCTCTGTTCCTGCAGGCATTTCTACCGCGGCGATTCCCGGGGTTTGCCGTGTACCTCGATTTGCCCCTGCTGGTGACGATCTATTTCGCGATGGCGCGGCGTAATCCTATTTCCGGGTTGTTTACCGGAGCCGTGATCGGGCTGCTGCAGGACATGCTGGGGCACAATCCGATCGGCATTTATGGCATCGCGAAGACGGTAGTCGGCTATCTGGCTTCTTCGCTGGGCGTGAAGCTGGATGTGGAGAATGCGGGGGCCCGGTTTCTGCTGACCCTGGGGTTCTATTTCATCCAGTCCGCGGTTTATTTCACGGTGGCAAAGGGAATGGTCAGCTTGACCCAGAACTGGAGTTGGAGCCGCGGGCTGCTAGCCGGATTGGCCAATGCCTTCCTGGGCGTGATCCTGTACTTCTTTTTGGATAAGTTCAAGCAAAGGGCGTAGAGCAGTTGCCAGTTGCTGGTTGGCAGTTGTCAGTTAGTCTGGTGCTGCGACGAGCCATTGCTCCAGTGACTTCCGTTACCGCCTGAGCAATACCGGAGCTTCGGCACGCATTACAATGAAGGTTGGGACTTCCATACATTCGATTTTGCGAGGCTGTGACTTGTTGCAGACCGGACAGTTCTCCTACGAGTGCTTGACCGGCAACTGGCAACCGGCTACTGACAACTGATGTTTGGCCGTGACGAAAAAGTTTCTGCGATCCGCCTGACGGCGGCGCAGTACGCGATCCTGGGAATGCTTCTGGTGCTGGCCTACGGCCTGTGGCGGCTGCAGGTGATGCAGAGTGATTTGTACGCGAATCTGGCGGAACGAAACCGCATCCGCAACGTGCCGATTCTTGCGCCGCGCGGCAAGATTCTCGATCGCGAAGGCCGCGTCATCGTCGACAACTACCCGTCATTTTCCGCGCTGCTTTTGCGCGATTCTTCGCGCGACCTGAATGCCGACGCCGACCTGATCGCGCAGGGCCTGCACATGGATGCGAACGAAGTGCGCGCTCGCGTGCGCCACTTCGCCGCGATGCCGCAATACCAGCCGATTTTTCTCAAGGAAGACATCACTCCGGACGAACTTTCGTTCATCGAAGCGCATCGCAACGAGCTGCCGGAACTGGATACCATCATGGCCCACCGGCGCCTGTATCCGCGCAACGGGTTCATGGCGCACCTGATCGGCTACGTCGGCGAAGTCACGGAAGACATGCTGAACCAGCCGCAGTTCGAGCTCTACAGCCCCGGCGACGTGGTAGGAGTTTCGGGAGTCGAACGGCAATACAACACGGTGCTGATGGGCCAGAACGGATCGCGGCGCGCGCTGGTCAACAGCCACGGCCGCGAAGTAGGGCACCTTGACGAAACGCCCGCGGTGCCCGGCAAGCAGCTCAAGCTGACTCTGGACATTGATTTGCAGATTGCGGCGGAAGAAGCGCTGGAAGGAAAGAATGGCGCCATCGTGGCCATGGACCCGCGCAACGGCGAGATTCTCGCCATGGTGAGCCGGCCCACGTTTGATCCCAACGACTTTGCGGTGCGAGTCTCGCGCGACCAATGGAACAAGCTGGTGAACGATCCCGATAAGCCGCTGCTGAATAAAGCCATCCAGGCGCAGCTGGCTCCGGGCTCGACCTTCAAGATCATTATGGCGACCGCCGGATTGCAGGAAGGCATTGCGCAGGATATGAAGGTGAACTGCACCGGCGGAGCGGAATTCTACGGGCGCTACTTCCATTGCTGGATCTCGGAAAGGCATCGAACGCACGGGATTGTGGACATCACCAAAGGGATTTATCAATCCTGCGACGTGTTCTTTTACACGCTGGCCGAGAAGCTGGGGATTGAACGCATCGCGAAGTACGCCACGATGCTGGGCATCGGACAGAAAACTGGAATCGACTTGCCTCAGGAGGTTAGTGGCGTCATGCCTTCGGAAGAATGGAAGATCCGCAATTTCAAGCAGAAATGGTTCGCTGGCGAAACCATCTCGGTGGGCATTGGGCAGGGCGCGGTGGCCGTGACTCCCATGCAGCTGGCGCGTGCCATCGGCGGCATTGCCAGCGGCGGGGTGTTGGTGCGGCCGCATGTGGCGTTTCCTGAAGATCTCCCGCCGAACCTGATCCCCGCGGCAACTGAGCCCGACAAGGTACAGGTTCCGCTGGACCCGAAGAACTGGGAAATCATTACCGATGCCATGGCCGACGTTACCTCTCCTCACCTGGTGGACGCTTCCGGCGCCATCTGGACGGGGACCGCGGCGGCCGCCCACCTGCAAGGCATCGATTTTGGCGGGAAGACGGGTACAGCTCAGACGATCAGTGGTTCGGCGAAGGCGAAGATTGCGAATGGGAAAGCCAGATTCAAAAATAATGCCTGGTTCGTGGGAGTGAGCCCGCGCCGGAACCCTGAGATCGTGGTTGCAGTGTTGTGGGAGGGCGGCGAAGAAGGGCCGCTGGCGGCCATTGTGGCTTCGCAGGTGATCAAGGCATACGTGGAGAAACAGCGCCGCAGTCCGACGAAGATGGCAGACAAACCGAATGGAGACGGCAAGGTCGAGATTGGTGCGGTATGGACCGCGCCCGATGCCGATGGGGACGCCGAGAAGCTGCAGGGTGGGCGCTTTGTTGTGGATTTGCCGAGGATGGTGCCTGGGAAGCTGCTGGTTACGGCGACGGCTGCGCCGGGGATGCGTTGAGGTCCCGTGTCGTGAAGGGGACGCCTTTTCGGGTCGGCGGTGACGGTGAGCTGCTAGGGATCCTTCGACTCCGCGTGCCGGTCCGCGTTGCGAACCGGTACGCTACGCTCAGGATGACAGGCGTAAAGGGATTAGCTGGGGGGATGCCGGCGGGACGCCGGCGGGACGCCGGCGCTACACCGAGAGCACCTGAGAGCTAGAAGCTGCTTTTATGTCACGTTACGTTTCATTTCGCGATTTCGATTGGGTGCTGCTGATCTTTGTGTTATTGATTTGCGCCTTGGGAGTGATGGAGATCCGCAGCGCGACGATGCACACCAAGTTTGCCGGATCCCATCTCAAGCAGATCTATTGGGTTGTGGCTGGCGTGGGAATGATGTTCCTGATGAGTCTGGTGAACTACCAGGCGCTGCTCGAGCAGGTTCATTGGTTTTACATTGCCGCCGTCGCGTCTCTGATGGGGGTGATGGTTTTTGGGCAGAAGTATCTCGGTGCCCGGCGCTGGATCAAAATGCCCGGGGGCAACCACTTCCAGCCTTCCGAGTGGGTCAAGCTCATCCTGATTCTAGCCGTAGCTAAATACTTCGCCGAACTGCACCAGCGGGAGCTTGCCTGGTCCGATTTCATCAAGGCGGGCGCTATTGTAGGGTTCCCCATGCTCTTGGTGCTGGCGCAGCCGGACCTGGGCACGGCCCTTACGTATATGCCCATCGCGGTCATGGGAGTGTTTTTGGGCGGATTGCAGCTTCGCCAGACCCTGGTAGTGGCTTTGCTGGCGGGAATCGCCGTCGGAGCCGTTTTTTTTACCCCCAAGGTCCATCTCCTGAAGTCCTACCAAAAGCAGCGCCTTACCAATTTTCTGGAGCCGGACGCCGACCCCCAGGGGGCGGGGTACCAAGTTGAGCAATCCAAGATTGCGGTGGGTTCCGGGGGGCTGTGGGGCGGCAAAGGCTCGCAAACACACGGTGCTTTCCTGCCGGTGCCGCAAACGGACTTCATTTTTGCGGCGTTTGCCGAGGAGCACGGATTCGTAGGCGCGCTGGGGGTTCTGCTGTTATACTTCATCGTGCTGATGCGCTTGACCCAGAACGCGCAAACAGCGCCCGACCGCGCTGGCACGTTTGTGGTCATGGGTGTGGTGGCTGTGCTTAGCTTCCATATCATGGTCAACATCGGCATGGTGGTCGGTTTTATGCCAGTCACCGGAATACCCCTGCCGCTGATGAGTTATGGTGGGTCTTCCGTGTTGTTCATGTTTCTGGCGCTGGGGATGGTTATGAACGTTCGAATGCGCCGCTTCGTGAATTAGCTTGAGCTAGGGAAGACAGTGGGGAAGCAGCTCCTGCGCCTGGATGGCGCAGCCAAAAATATCGATCGCCCTCGCGTAAAGGGGGCATTTACCGGCCGGCAGAATTAGGTAGGCCGGGCAGGATTGAAGCTACAACGCCGACGGCAGGGAACGGCCCCCCGACCAGAAAAACGGTCTGAGAGTGCGGTCACAAACCCGGCGGCGCAAAGCGATTAAGTGCAAAAGATTTCCCAGCTTGCGCAGCGGAGATGGCTAGGGAGGAAACTCCAAAGCCCCACCCGTCCCTCATTCAGGGCAAGCATCGCGACGCTCGATCCTCCCGTTCCTCTTCCTGATTCCGCCCCGGTGACTTCCACCCGACTTCAATAAGTCGGTAGGAACCGGAGTATTGCAATGAACAAGGAATTATTTGTCTCTTCCACTCCCCACGAAACTAAAGTGGGGCTGGTGGAAGACGATCTACTCGCAGAAATTTACCTCGAACGCGAAAACGAATACACCCTCGCTGGATCCATCTACAAGGGCCGTGTGACCCGCGTGCTGCCTGGCATGCAGTCTGCCTTTGTTGACATTGGTCTGGAACGCGACGCCTTCCTCTATGTTTCCGATTTCATGGAATTGGAAGAACACGACGAGGATATGACGGATGTTGTGCCGGCCAACCGTGGCGTGCAGGATTTGCGTCCGCAGGCGGTGCAGGCTGGAAGTCCTCAAGGCGAGCAGGTAGTTGAGGATCATTCCGCTGCCGGCGCTGGTGAAGGCGAATCTGGACTTGAGCAGGTTTCGGAGTCTGAGGAGCACAACGCCGCAGTACCATATGCGGCCGCGTCCGGTGCAGGGCAGCAGACTTCCGAAGGTGGAGATCGCGAACGCGGAGGCTTCCGAGGACGCCGACGCCGCCGTGGCGGACGCCGGGATGGACGTCCGGATGGTCGCAATGACTCGCGGGGCGAAGGCCGCAGTGACGTTCGCAGCGAAGGTCGCACGGAGGGCCGCAATGAGGGCCGAGACCGTGGACCTGAGCGTGTTCCTGAACCGCGCTTCTCCCGTCCGGCCGAAAGTGCGGCGCCTCGCCATCAGGAATCAGCTAGAACGCAATCTTTCGGGCCGCCTGCGGGATATCAGCCCATCCTGCTTCCCGGAGAATCGATCTCGAAATATCAGCGACTCGCGTCGCAGCCGGCAGCACCCCAGCCGGCTTCGCAGGAATCCCCGGCTGATTTAACGCCAGTGTCTGCCTCTGCGCCATTGTCGGCCCCGGCGGCGACCTTCCCGGAGGACGAGCCGTTTTTTGCCAGCGAGGGCGCTGCTGAGCCTCTCCACGAAGAGCATCACGATGAACCGCGCGCCGTACACGAAGAGCAGATCGAGGCAGCGTCAACTTCGGTCGACTGGAATCGCGAATTCCGCCGTGCAGAAGTCCCGGTGGTTGAGATTGCCGCCGCCGCAGCGAGTTCTGCGCCGGAGACGGAGCGTAGTGAAACCGCGGCCCAGGAAGCTCTTGGACAAGCGGACGGATTCGCCGATGCTGGAGACCACGTAGCGGACCACGCCGGGGAACACGTTGTGGAGCACTCCGCCACGCCAGCTTCCGAATCGACCACGCCAATTTTCGCTGCGCCCGGCACCATGGAAGAAGAAACCATCGAGGAAGAAGAAGCGGACACAATTCGTTATCAGGAATCGTCGGATGATGGCTATGAGGAATTCGAAGAAGAGACCCGCGCCGCTGGCGAGTCGTCCTTCGATGCAGTCAATCCTGCAGTCTCCGCTGCGCGCGAGACGGTTTCTGAAATCCACCGCAACTCGCTGACCGAGGCCGGAGTGCAACCGACGGCGGAAGGCGCGGCGCCGGAAACCGAAGAAGACTCGGAAGAGTTGGAACTGGAAGAAGCGCAAGCCGAAGCAGAAGCCCTGCTCGATGCCGAAGCCCGCGGCAATGGCACCGTGGATGCCCGCGTGGAAGTTCGCGCGCCTGCCTCGACTGCCGGATACACGCAGCGTACCGAGCGCCCGGGCACGGATCGCCCAGGCAGTGATCGTCCGGGCTCTGATCGCCGGCCTGGCAGCGGTCCGCGCGGACGCCGCGGTCCTCGCCGTTTCCGGCGTCGCGAATCTGCGCCGGTGCCCTTGATCAGTGACTTACTCAAGGAAGGCCAGGAGATCCTGGTGCAGATTGCCAAGGAACCCATCGGCAAGAAAGGCGCACGCATCACCAGCCACATCGCGCTGCCGGGCCGCTTCCTGGTCTACATGCCCACTGTCAATCACACCGGAGTCTCGCGCAAGATCGCTTCGGAGGAAGAGCGCCAGCGGCTGAAGCGCATCATCCTCAGCGAACGCGAGAACGGACATGGCGGCTTCATCGTTCGCACTGCCGCTCAGAACGCCGGTGAAGACGAACTGCGCGCCGATATTCGATTCCTGAAGGGTTTGTGGAACGACATCAAAGGCCGGTCTGAAAGCTCCAAGCCGCCTGCGCTCATCTACCACGATCTCAACGTTGTGGAGCGCGTCCTGCGCGATCAGGTCACTTCCGATTTTTCCGTGATCTGGGTCGACACCGAACCGGAATACGAGCGCGTGTTGCGCTTCTTCAACCGCTTCCAGCCGGGGCTGGTGAAGCGGGTGAAGTTATATACAAAGGAAACGCCGCTGTTCGAGCAATTCGGCCTGGCCGAAGAAATGAACAAGGCGCTCAAGTCGAAGGTGTGGCTGAAGAGTGGCGGTTACATCGTCATCAACCAGACCGAGGCGCTGGTCGCGATCGACATCAACACCGGCAAGTACGTCGGCAAGACTTCGCGACTGGAAGACACCATCGTCAAGACCAACGTCGACGCGATCAAGGAGATCGTGCGGCAGATTCGGCTGCGCGATCTCGGTGGTATCATCATCATCGACTTCATCGATATGGATGAGCGACGCAATCGCCAACGCGTGATGCAGGCGCTGGAAGAGGAGCTCCGACACGACCGCGCTCCGTCAAAAGTGCTGCAGTTCAACGATTTCGGGCTGGTCGCGATCACGCGCAAGCGGGTCAAGCAATCGCTCGAACGCACCATCGGCGCGCCGTGTCCCTATTGCCAGTCGACGGGCTATGTGAAATCAGTGACCACGGTGTGCAACGAGATTTACGTGGAGATCCGCAAGATCGCGAAACATCTCGAGCGTCAGGATGTGATGCTGCGCGTGAACCCCGACGTGGCCAAAGAGTTGAAAGGCAACAACGGCCGCCTCTTGAATGAAATCGAAGAACTCACAAAACGTACGATCATCGTGAAAAGCGATCCCGCGTTGCATCAGGAGCAATTCGATATTAATTAGCTTCTAGTTGCTAGCTTCTAGCTATAGAAGGACGGGCGAAAACGCCCGTCCTTTTTTGCTGTCGATCCTTCTTTGGATTCAAATTCGGCGAGATGAGAACCGCGGACGGAGGACTGAGACCTGAGAACTGCCCTTAACTACTCGCCTGCGCAATCGCCTTCACCGCGGCGTCCGAGTGGACACGCAGCTTCTTCACTGATTCGTGGATAGCCTTGGCTGCCACGCCAGATCCATTTTGCTCTGCCGACTTGCCCACCCCGCCCGCGTCTTCCGCAGCCGTGCTGGCCATGTCGAGCAAGATCACAAGCGCGTCGGCATGCAGCTTCCACACTGAAGACATGGTTTGGCTGCGCTTCAGTTCTTCGAGTTCCGTGTGCACGCGCGCCGAAATCGATACCAGGCGGATCAAGGTGCGCGCCACTTCTGCGCGCAGGCTTTTTTCCTCAAGAAAGCTGGCGTTGTAGGCGTCCGCCTCCGCCACAGTCAGGGTTAGGTTGAAATAGCGCATGGGCACGACCTGGCGGAATTTGGGGTCGGCGACGCGCTCAAACACACGAATGGATTCTTCCACCCGGCGAAGCTTTCCTTCTTCCGTTGCGATCTGCTGCGCAGTGACGGCGATAGGTTGGAACACCGGCACGGAAGCAGCAACGGATACCTTCGCTGCGGCCACCTTCGCGGTCTTAGGCGCAGCCGCCGCGCCTCCGGAAATGCGGGCCGGACGCGCCCCTGCCGGTCCCAAGAGCGATTTGCGGATAGGCGGCCGGCGATCGAGTTCTTTTTTGAGCCGAGAAACCCGGCGGAATTTTTCGAGCGCGCTGCCGTAGTCCGCCTTCAGCATTGCGTTTCGTTCAATGGCGGCCACGTGCTCGACCGTCACTTCCACTCCGTCCACCGTGCTCAGAATGCTTCCGCCCATTTCATCCAGCGCGCCCGCGAACTGCTTGATTTCCTCCAGCGCCTTGCTGAAGAGTTCATCAAAACGCGCGCCGAACGCCGCGTTGTACGAGGCTACGGTCGCCAGCACGCCGGGATGATAGAACGAAGAATCCAGCCACTGCTTCAGCTCGCGCACCCGTGAGATCACGCCGGAATCCATGAGTGCGTTGAAATCGCGGAAGCGGGCAACTTCTTCGCGCATCGGGTCGAAGCGCCGCAAAAGTTGCACATGCTCCTCGGGAAGCGAAGGCACATCGGTGTCCGCCAGAATTTCGATCAAAGCAATTTCGAACGGAGAAAGAGGCAGCGCGCCATCCAGTCCGTATCCGCTTTGTTGCCATTGTCCAGGCACGCGCGGATGCCGATAAAGAAATGTCGCGATCACATCGGTCTTGTCGCGGTTGATGTCGCTGGCTTCCCGCCGCCGCACAAAGTATCGCAGCAGGGCTTCTGCAACTTCCGAATCAGTCTCCGGAGTAAGCGCCTGGCGGAGCATGGCGGGCGTGATGGCCATGTCAAGCAAATGCAGCCAGCGATACATGCGGGTAAGCGTGGTGGCCAGCTCGCGTCCCGCGCGCAGAGCCTCTTCGTCGAGGCCGCTCGGAATCGGAACGTCTCCTCCAAGCGACTCACGCATGAGCTTTTGATAGAAGCCCTGCACGGTCGCCAGAATCGCCAGCTCAAATCTGATGTCTTCGGCCAAGAAACGTCTCCGAGAGCGAGACTCTCCCCTGTCGCAATGTGCTAAATCTTTACTAATGTTCAAGTAAAGACGAAAGTTACTGGTGGTGCAAGTTACCACCGGGGTGAGAAGGCTTCCACTCTTCGGAAGGACATGACCTTCTGCGGCGAGGGGTTGCTTGCGCGGGGACGGGCGCTTCGCTCGTCCCCGCGGAGCGAAGCTCCGCGGTGTTCTTCAGATTCTCTTCGGTGAATCGCCTTTAGCCGTCGCGGTGAGATGGAGCAACAACCTTAAAAAACCACGGTCTTGTTCCCGTAGAGAAGCACACGATTCTCCACGTGCCAGCGCACAGCGCGAGAGAGTACGACTTTCTCGAGGTCACGGCCCTTGCGAATGAGGTCATCCACGGTGTCGCGGTGCGACACGCGGACCACATCCTGCTCGATGATGGGCCCATCGTCGAGCACCTCGGTGACGTAGTGGCTGGTCGCTCCGATCAGCTTGACCCCGCGCGTGAAGGCCTGATGGTAGGGTCGTGCGCCGACGAACGCCGGCAGAAACGAATGATGAATGTTGATGATTTGCTGCGGATAGCGGTTGACGAAGTCGTTGGACAAAATCTGCATGTAGCGCGCCAGCACCATGAAGTCGGGTCGATGCTCGGCGATGAGCGTGTGAATAAAGTTCTCCGCGAGTTGCTTATTGTCTTTGGCCACGGGGACCACCGCGTAGGGAATCTTGTAGAAGTCGGTGATGCGCTGGTTGTCGGGGTGATTGGAAATAATCAACGGAATGTCGCAAGCCAGTTCGCCGCTTTGCTGGCGGTAGAGAAGATCGACCAGGCAGTGGTCATACTTCGAGACGAAGATGATCATCCGCGGCCGCTGAGAAGATTGTGCCAGCCGCCACTTCATCTGGAATCTTTCGGCAATGGGTGAGAAGTGCTTGCCGAATTCGGCAAGATCCTTCTGAGAAAGATCAATATCGAAGTCTTTGGGATCGAACTCCACCCTCATCAGGAACAAGCCGGATTCTTCGTCGGCGTGCTCGTCGGCATGCAGGATATTTCCGTTGTGGCGATAGACGAAATCGGCAATGGTCGCGACTTCGCCCTTGCGGTCAGGGCAGGAGATGAGAAGGATGGCACTATTCTTCATGCAGGTTGTTTGCAGTTTTCGGCGTGACCATCGGTCCTTGTTGGATGTCCCGAAGAGTCTGGAGAAATACTTTACCTGAAGGGCAGGCGTAGGCACTAGCTCTGACCGGTGATGGAACGAAATTTGTATGATGTTTAGAGGGCCAGTGGGTCAGTCTGAATCAGACTGACCCACTGCCCGCTACGGAAGGCGGTACGGCCCCGCTTACGGAGTCACGTTGACTGTGATCGTGGCAGTCTGCTCCAAAGTGCCGGACGTGCCAGTGATCGTCACAGCCTTGCTCTGAATCTTTGCCGTGGGGCTCGCCGTCAGCGTCAACACGCTCGCGCCGTTGCCGGTTATGGTGCTCGAGGTGAAGGATGCGGTAACTCCCCTGGGCAGGCCGGAAACCGTGAGCTTCACGGTTCCCGCGAAGCTGCCTACGTCCGCCACCAGGATTGTGCTCGAGGCGCCTGATCCCTGCTCGATGCTCATGGTACTGGGCGTGGCCGACAGCGCGAAATTGTTCAAGATGATCGCGAACACCGTTCCGTAGCCGTTAGCGCCGCCTTCCAGCGTCGTGCCATAGAGGTTGTAGGCAGTATCGAAGGTCAGGCCGGAGGAGGGAAATTGCCCATCCGTGGCCGTGCAGGCCTCTGCATAAGCATCGCAGAAGCTGTACAGAATCAGCGGCGGCGAGGAGGGGGTCGACCCGGCCGGCAGTTCAAAGGCTGTCCCGCCATAGTTAG
This sequence comes from uncultured Acidobacteriaceae bacterium, assembly GCA_963719575.1. Taxonomy (GTDB): domain Bacteria; phylum Acidobacteriota; class Terriglobia; order Terriglobales; family Acidobacteriaceae; genus Sulfotelmatobacter. Next base: position 201,845 of record CAVRCN010000003.1, on the reverse strand, counting down.
GGCCACCCTCTCCGGTCGTGCCGTAGAGGTTAAAGTTTTTGTCCACGATCAGGGCAGAAGGCTCGCTCCCGTCCACGGTGCTGTCGAAGTAATGCAAAGGCGTCTCGGTCCAGACTTTTTGGAGCTTCCCTCCTACTCTTATCGTTTGCGACGTTAGCTCGAACACGACCCCGGCGTTGTTAGTACCGCCTTGCGACGTGGTGCCGTAGAGATTGTGGGCGGTGTCGACGGCGAGGCCAACAGTGGGTACGGCCCCGTCGGTGTTTGAACCCTGATTAGGGGTGAAGTCATGCACAATCGTCTCCAGCCAGGTGGTCGGATTCAGCTCGAACACCCTGCCTTCGCCGTTCACGCCGCCGCCTGCCGTGCCGTAGAACTCGCCTTCGTCGAAGATGATACCGACGGGGCCCTGCGCGTCAAAATAGGTCACCCCGCCGACCTCGTAGGTGCCGAGAAAGTTATATACCACCGATTCGGTCCAGCCCCCGCCCGCTACCGGTGCTAGCTGGAAGACCGTTCCGCATCCCTCGCTCCCGCCATCGCCAGACGTGCCACAATTAATGTTGCTGCCGCCTTCGAACGTGGTGCCGTAGATATTTCCGTTGGCGAAGATGAGATTGGGACCGGGGTATTGCCCGTCGGCTCCCAGGCCTGTGGAGCCGGTAGTGAAGCTATAGCTAAACGTCTGGTTCCAGCCGGTCCCTGGGCCGGTCCCCGATGTGTACGTCAACTCGAACACGGTGCCATAGCCAAGCCCGCCGTCTGGCGTTGTGCCGTAGAGCTTGCCGTCATGGGAAAGCAGATGCGCGGAGGGCAAATCACCTTCCGTATTGCTGAAACTGTCGTAGGGAATCGTCTCGTTCCACACGCCGCCCTTTTCCGCTAGCTCGAACACCGTTCCCAGGCCACTGCCGCCCTCCGCGGTCGTGCCGTAGAGATGTGTGCCGCCGACGAAAGTCACACCGCCGCTGGGTTCCTTCCCGTCGCCGGTGCCCGTGTCGAAGTTATGCAAAACCACCACCTCCTGGGCAGCCGCGCGCGCGCTCGTCGCCAGCAGGCTCAAGGTAAACATGGCCAACACTACAGCGAATTCTACGGAAACTTTCTGGCTTCTCATGGGAGTCCTCCGATGCACCGGCCGGGTTCACGCTCGGTGCTGTTGTGTTTCGGTTTGGGATAGCGGAAAGAAAGATCTATGCTTCTAGCCGGGATTTCACTCTATGAACCGAGCCGGGCAGCCCCGTTTCCACAACTTCTTCCCCAAGTCCCCCTGGTGTGGACAGCCCGGCTCTATTTGGAACAGCGGAAAGCACGGCCAGGAACTGGCACGGTGAACAGAATAATTTGAGGGCAGAGACGAAATTCTCTGGGAAAGGCCGTTGGAGGCGGGCTTCGGCTGTGGTAGGCTGGCGGAGCTACGGTGGGTCTCCCCCCTCGCCAGTGCCGGTCCCATGGCCGCCGACCAAACCCATCCGCTCAATATCACCAGGCTGCTCCGAGCCTGGGGAGACGGGGACCAGTCCGCCCTGGAGCACCTTACGCCTCTGGTCTACGACGAGCTTCACAGCTTGGCACGCCGCCAGATGTCCCGGGAAAATGAAGGTCACACCCTGCAGGCCACCGCGCTAATCCACGAGGTCTACCTGCGGTTGGTGGATTTCCAGAACGTCCGCTGGCAAGACCGCGCGCACTTCTTCGCCGTCTGTGCCCGCCTGATGCGACGCATTCTCATTGACTTTGCGCGCGCACACGGCTCGCTGAAACGAGGCGGAAACGAGTGCAAACTGACTCTGGAAGAAGGACTTATCGTTTCTGCCGACGTGCCCGCGGAGTTGATGGACCTGGAGCAGGCATTGACCAAGCTGGCGCTTGACGACCCGAGAAAGAGCAGCGTGGTAGAACTGCGCTTTTTTGGCGGCCTGACTGTCAAAGAGACGGCAGAAGTCTTGAAAATTTCACCCGATACCGTGATGCGGGACTGGAGCATGGCCCGCGCCTGGTTGTTGCGCGAAATGGACGAGGGCGAACGCCATGCAACCTGAACGCTGGCGCCGCGTGGAAGAGCTCTATCACACCGCGATGGAGCAAGAAGAAGCCCAGCGATGCCTGTTTCTGGAGAACTCGTGCGCCGGGGATGAAGCTCTTCGCGCCGAACTGGAGTCTCTGATTGCTTACGCCAAGCAAACCCGACGAATCATAGACCAGCCAGCATTTGAGGTGGTTGCTGCGGCTATGGCCGAAGATCTTCGCGCCCACGGCGGCAACAAAGCCGACAAGATGATCGGCGCGCGAATCGCGCAATACCGCATTGTCGAGAGGCTGGGCGAGGGTGGAATGGGCGATGTGTACCGCGCCGTTCGCGCCGACGATGCCTATGACAAACATGTCGCCTTGAAATTGATCCGCTCGGGCCGGGATTCGAGCTTCTTCATCAACCGCTTTCGAAACGAGCGGCAGATCCTGGCCAGCCTTGATCACCCCAACATTGCCCGCCTCTACGACGGCGGAACGACCGACGAGGGTGTCCCGTACTTCGTGATGGAGTTGATCGAAGGCGAGCCCATCGTCGCGTACTGCGACCACCATCGCCTTTCGACAACGGAGCGACTGAGGCTTTTCCTGCAAGTCTGCTCGGCAGTGCAATACGCCCATCAGCACCTGATCGTTCATCGTGATCTCAAGCCAGACAACATCCTGGTGACTGCGGACGGCGTAACCCGGCTGATGGACTTCGGAATCGCGAAAATTCTGGAAGCAGACGCCGATCCAGGAGAGCATTCTCTCACCGCTACCGGTCTGCGCGCTTTCACGCCCGGCTATGCCAGCCCGGAGCAGATCAAAGGAGAGCCGATCACGACCGCCAGCGATGTGTATTCCTTGGGGGTGGTGCTTTATGAACTGCTGGCCGGGCGCAGCCCTTACCGGGCCACAAGCCGCACGCAGCATGAGTTGGCGCGGGCGATTTGTGAAGCGGAGCCGGAGAAGCCCAGTACGGCGGTAACACGAACCGAGAGATCGCGAACCAGCAACAAGATGGAAATCGCCCGTCCCGACACCAGTGCCATGCGTGACGGCTCACCAGAGAAACTGAAAAAACGCCTGCGCGGCGATCTGGACAACATTCTGCTGATGGCTCTGCGCAAGGAGCCGGGACGCCGTTATGCCTCGGTAGAAAAGCTGAGAGAAGATCTTCAACGACATCTCGACAATTTGCCGGTCCTTGCCCGTAACGACACGTTCGGCTATCGCACCTCAAAATTCATCGCCCGGCGCAAAGCTGCGTTTGCAACCGCCGTGATGGTCGCGACAATCCTCGTAGTCGGTGTAGTTGCCATCCTGCGGGAAGCGCGCATCGCTCATATCGAGAGAGCCCGAGCCGAAGCGCGCTTCAATCAAGTTCGAAAGTTAGCGGACTCGTTGATGTTTGGTGTCCACGACTCCATCAAGGATCTGCCTGGCTCGACCGCAGCCAGAGAAGTGATCGTAACCGATGCCCTGCAATACCTGGATGGCCTTTCGCAAGAAACCGGTAACGACACTCGCTTGCAGGCGGAACTGGCTGCCGGCTATCGCAGGCTGGGAGATATCCAAGGCGACCGCTGGGGCACGAACCTTGGCGATCGGCAGGCGGCACTGGACAGCTATCGGAAATCGCTGGCCTTGCGCGCGGCCGTGGCGAAAGCCAACCCCTCGGATCTGCAGGCGCAACACGAACTGCAGGATGCGGAGGACTCGTTTGCAATGGAAGTGGCTGATGTTGACCGCGCCCAGGGAGAGGCGTATTTGCAGAAATCTCTGGAGCTCGCTCAGACTCTGGTCAACAGAGATCCCTCCAATGTCGACTTTCTAGCGTCGCTGGCCTATAGCTATCAGCATCAGGGAGTTCTCCAGACAAGTCGTAACAATTTCAGTCAGGCCTGGGAAAGCAATCGAAAGGCCTTAGAGCTTTTCCAGCAGGTGGTGAAAATATCGCCTACCGAATCGTACCGCACGGCTCTGTCCTATGCGCACAAGCGGCTGGGAGGCTTGCTGATTCAAATGGAAAAATTTCCCGAAGCGCTCGCGCAATACCGCAGCGCCCTGACCCTCGATGAATCCCTCTTGTCGGCCGACCCGGACAGCCCAAAACTACGCTATTCCATCACCTTCACTTACAGCGATATCGGATTCATCTACGGCAAGCAGCAGGATCGCGCGACCGCTCTCAGTTATTACCAGAGGGCACTCGACATTCGCCAGGCGATGGCGACCAGCGATCCCAACGATAGTAGGGCGCGGCTGGGTGTGGCATCGACCTGTACGTATATTGGAGGGCTCTTGCGGAAGGAAGGAAAGCTTCAGGGCGCCCTGGCTTATCATCGTCGCGAACTTAAAATTCTTGCCGCGCAGGCTGCTGCAAATCCCACTTCGGCCCATGACCGATTTAACGTGGCGCAGGCATGGAATGAATTGGGGAATGACTATCTAGCGTCTGCGGACAAAGCAAAAGACAACAGGCAGCGTTTCGGATTCCTGCGCCAGGCGCAGACTTACCTCAGGGAGGCCCTTCCTGTTTTCATAGACGCGAGAGTACACGGCACGCTTTATGGGGGTGACACACTAGCGCCCGATCGTATCTCCAGGGGTCTCGATAAATGTGCAAGAGCCCTGAGAGGCCAGCCCAGCCTCGACCGACCCGTTCATCGGCCATAGGCAAAATGCGGTTTGGATAAATGTCCAAATGAACGGTTCGCCTACACCAATCGGATCGCGGAAAGCAAGAGCACAACGCCCACCGGGGCAAACGTTCACTCTGATATCCGTCCCGGAAAGGCTGCCACTGAGTTAGCGCTTCAGTTCTTTCAGAATCTCCCTCGCCGCATTCGCTCCCGAACCGCCCGTCAGCCCCACGCCGGGATGCGTGCCGCTGCCGCACAAATACAGATTCTGAATCGGCGTGCGGTAACGGGCCCAATCGAGCAACGGACGCATGGTAAAGAACTGATCGAGCGCCAGATCGCCGTGGAAAATTTGCCCGCCCGTCAGGCCATACTTTTCTTCCAGATCCAAAGGCGTGATGATCTGGTGCGTCAAGATCAGTTCCGGCAGATTCGGCGCATATTGCGCCAGCGTTTTCACTACGGTCTGGCCGAGTTCTTTGCGCTGGCTCTCCCAATCGCCCTTCAGCTTGTACGGCGCGTACTGCATGTAGATCGACATCACGTGCTTGCCGTCAGGCGCGAGCGTGGGATCGGTCAACGAAGGAATCGTAGCCTCGAGATAGGGCTGGCGCGAAAAGTTTCCATATTTCGATTCGTCGAAGGCGCGCTCCAGGTAATCGATTTCGTGTCCAATGTGGATGCGGCCCTTCAGCGCGTTGGCGTTGCCGTTCTCGATCGCCGTGAAGTTCGGCAAACCGGAGAGCGCGAGATTCACCTTGGCCACAGTTCCGTTGCCGCGATAGTGCTGCAGCTTCTGCACGAAATCAGGAGAAAGATGAGTGGAGTCGGTCAGCTTCAACAGCGTGCGCTTCGGATCGGCATTCGAGACCACGGCTTTCGCCGCAATTTCTTCGCCGGTCGAAAGCAGGACGCCCGTGGCCGCGCCGTCCTTCACGCGAATCTCGATGACTTCCACACCGCTGCGAATCTCGGCGCCGGCGGCCTTCGCGGCCGAGGCCATGGCTTGTGTGAGCGCGCCCATCCCTCCCGCCGCAAGATGCGCCGAGCCCGCGGGATGCGGGTCTCCGGCCGCTCGAATGAGCAGGACCAGACTGCTCCCCGCGGACCAGGGGCCAAGAAATGTTCCGAAGATTCCGCGCGCGGCAACCACTGCACGCAACAACTCTGTTTCAAAATATTCCGCCGCGAGATCGGCCACGGCCATCGGGCCCCAGCGCAACAGCCGAAACATATCTTTCTTCCCCAGATTGCGAATCGCGCGCCCGGTCTTGAGCATGCTCCACAGGTCGCCGCCGCTGGGATGGTCGATGTCTGGCGGAGTTGTGGCGAGCGCCTCCGCGATCACCTTGCCCATCTTTCCCAGCGATTCCTGGAACGACGCATATTTCGCTGCGTCTTTCGGCGAGAACGCGGCAATCTCCTGGGCTGATTGATCCGCGTCCTGATAAAGCGAAAGCGCGCGCCCATCGGGCGAGAGCGCGGTGACCCCAACCAGGGGCGTGATCAGCCGCAGTCCGTGCTTCTCGAGGTGCAGATCGCGGACGATTTCCGGACGAATCGGTCCAGCAGTGTGCGCCAATGTAGAACAGCGGAAGCCGGGATGAAATTCGTCGGTAACGGCCGCGCCGCCCACCTGCTCGCGGCGTTCGATCACCAGCGGCTTGAACCCCGCCTTGGCAAAGTAGAACGCGGCAACCAGTCCGTTGTGGCCGCCGCCGATGATGACAATATCGCGCTGGGTTTGTGCCGGGATGTTATGCCGCTCCCTTCACGTCCTTCAAAATCTCCAGCGCTGCCAACCGCCCGTTCGCGCCCATGATGCCGCCGCCCGGGTGCGTCGCCGATCCGCACATATATAAATTCTTGATGGGTGTGCGGTATTGCGCCCAGCCTGCGACCGGACGCAGGAAGAAAAGTTGTTCCAACGAAAGCTCGCCCTGAAAAATGTTGCCTTCGCTCAATCCCCATTCGCGTTCGAGATCGAGCGGCGTGACCACTTGCCTGTGCAGGATGATGTCTTTGATGTTGGGAGCGTACTCGGCAATGGTGTTGACGACCGTATCACCGAAGGCTTCTTTTTCGGAGTCCCAGTTGAGGCCGGGGCGCAACTTGTAAGGCGCATACTGCACGAAACACGACAGCACATGCTTACCCGGCGGCGCCACGGAAGGATCCGTCAGCGACGGAATCACCATGTCGATATACGGATGCCGGGAAAAATTCCCGTACTTCGCGTCGTCGTACGCTCTCTCCATGTACTCGACGGAGGGCGAAATCGAAATCGCGCCGCGCAGGTGCGCGCCCGGTCCCGGCATGCACTTGAAATTCGGCAAGCCATCGAGTGCCATGTTGACTTTGCCGGACGATCCGCGAAACTTAAACCGGTTCACCTCCTCGAGAAAATCTCCGGGAAGATGCTCGGCCTCAATGAACTTGGTGAACGTGAGCCGCGGGTCGACGCTGGAAGAAATAATGTCGGCATAAAGTTCATCGCCGTTCGCGAGTACGACGCCCTTAGCCTTGCCGCCTTTCACGATGATCTGCGAAATGCCGGACTGGGTACGGATCTCCACGCCGGCTTCGCGCGCAGCGTCGGCGATGGCATTCGAGATCGCGCCCGTGCCTCCGCGCGCAAAGCCCCAGGCCCGGAACGCGCCGTCGATTTCTCCCATGTAGTGGTGCAAGAGAACATATGCAGTTCCCGGCGAACGCACGCCGAGAAACGTTCCGATGATGCCCGACGCCGACATCGTGGCCTTGAGGACATCCGTCTCGAACCACTGATCGAGAAAGTCGATGGCGCTCATGGTCATGAGCTGCACCTGGTTGTACTTGTCCTCGCTCGACATGCCCTGGAAGCGGCGTCCGATAAAAAGAAGCTTCATCAGTTCGCGCGGATTGAGCGTGGTGGGATCGGGCGGCACCATGCTGAGAATCGGCTTCACAAATCGGCACATCGCCTGCATCGCTTTGCCGAATTCGTCGTAAGCTTCGGCGTCCACGCGGGAGTGGCGGGCAATCTCGCGGTGCGTCTTGCCATGATCGTTCACGCGCCACAGGTAGTCTCCGCTGGGCATGGGCGTGAACGTGCCGTCTAGCGGAAGAATTTCAAGACCGTGACGAGGCAGATCGAGGTCGCGAATAATCTCTGGCCGCAGCAGAGACACGACATACGAGCAAACCGAAAATTTGAAGCCGGGAAAGATCTCTTCGGTGCAGGCCGCGCCGCCGACTATGTGTCGCCGTTCCAGCACGAGAACTTTCTTGCCGGCGCGCGCCAGGTAGGCGGCGTTGACGAGTCCGTTGTGGCCGCCGCCGATTACGATCACGTCGTATGAATTAGCCATAAGCTCTTAGCCTTTAGCGGTTCGCTTGCCGATTGAGAATAAAGGATACGATAGCGCAGTTTTCGGGCGCGCGTATTAGAGGCCGCTGGGAAGAACGCTCCAGTTGCGGAGGACACTCGAAACGATTGGTAGGATTGAGCGCATGGCTGGAGCCGAATCGCCATTCTATCGGGAACGCTCCGTTTTGTCTGCCTATTTGATCAGCGGTGACTGAAGGTCATGCGCCTTCCTGTTGCTGCGCGAGCGGGGCGGTGAATTATAATCCGGCGTCAGCTATTGAAGTCGAACCCTGAGGAAACCCAATTGCCCATCGGAACTGCATTCCACGAAAGAACGTTCCCGCTTTGCCAGAGCCTGAACTACCGTGAGTGGTCGGGCTATTATACGGTCAGCGTGTATGAGGTGCATCACGAGCACGAATACAACGCCATCCGCAATGCGGCCGCGCTCATCGATATCTCCCCACTTTACAAGTATCTGATCACGGGGAAAGACGCGACTAAGCTGGTGAATCGCGTGATCACGCGCGACATCAACAAAGTGAAAGTCGGCCAGGTCATTTACTGCTGCTGGTGCGACGAGCAGGGCAAAGTGATCGACGACGGAACGATTTCGCGGCTCGAAGAAAACGTCTATCGCTGGACGGCCGCCGATCCTAGCCTGCGCTGGTTCCGGCAAAACGGCCTCAACATGGACGTGCAGATCGAAGATATTTCAGAGAAAGTTGCGGCGTTAGCGCTGCAGGGGCCAACTTCAGCGAAGCTGCTCAAAGCAGTGGCTGAAGCCGACATCGCGAATCTCAAATATTTCCGCGTGACCCGCGGCAAAATTGCTGGCGTTAGCGTCGACATTTCCCGCACCGGTTATACCGGCGACCTGGGCTACGAAATCTGGGTGCCCTGCGGCGACGGAGCGAGGAACGACGCCGTCAAAGTCTGGGACGCGCTCGCGGAAAAAGGGAAACAATTCGACTTGCACGCCGCCGGGATGCTCGCGCTTGATGTGGCCCGCGTTGAGGCCGGACTTCTCCTCATCGAAGTCGATTACACCAGTTCCAAGAAAGCGCTGATTCCATCGCAGAAGTTTTCGCCTTACGAGCTGGGCTTCGCCAAGATGGTGCATCTCGACAAAGAAAATTTCATCGGCAAGCGCGCGCTGGAACAGGACGCGAAGAACGGCGTCCCTCGGCAACTGGTCGGCCTCGAAGTGGATTGGACTGATGTTGAGCAACTCTACGAGCGTTACGGCCTGACGCCAGCCGCTCCCGCGCAGGCTTCGCGAGTGGCCGTCCCCGTCTATTCGGGAGAAAAGCAAGTTGGCAAGGCCACCACTACCAGCTGGTCGCCGATCCTGAAGAAGATGATTGCCCTGGCGAGCGTCGAAACAGAATATTCGAAGCCGCGAACGCCGCTGCAAATGGAAGTCACAATTGAAGCCGTCCGTCGGAAGACCAACGTCAAAGTTGCCACGCTGCCCTTCTACAACCCCCCGAGGAAAACAGCGACGCCGGTATAGTGTGTTGCGTTTACCGAGGCACAAAACCCGGTCGTAGAGACGTAGCTTGCTACGTCTCTCTCGGCATCGTCCCCGCCGTTCTCCGCTTTCCCATCGCGTAAATCCACACCCCCACCAGTACCAGCCCTGTCGTTGCTCCTAAAATCTTGAATAGTGCCAGCGGCTTGTTCGGCTCATCGGACTGAGGAATCAGAGACAGCGCGATCGTCGCCGCCGTTGTGAGGAATCCGAGAAGGGCTACCAGCATGGCGACGGTCCTGCCTCCCGGCACTCGGATCACGTCCGGCCCCGCCGGCTCGCGCTGCAGTTTGATCATTGCCGCGAACAGATACAGGTAGGGAATGAAATACGTGATGACTCCCATGCTCACCAGCACGTCGTATGCGCCTTTCACGCTGGTGCCCGCCTGCCCGAGAAAAATGAAGACGACCCCGAGAAGGAATTGCGTGAGCAGCGCGACCCACGGAGTTTTCCAGCGCGGATGGAGCGCGCCGAAGGCTTTTGGCAGAAAGCGGTCAACCCCCGCCACAAACGGCAAACGCGCCACCGCGGCGAGATAAGCTCCCGCCGCTCCGATATTGCTGAGCGCGATCAGGAACGCGACCAGCGGCAGCACACCCGGAAAACCCACGCGCGCCGAGGTTTTCGAGACGGCCTGCACCAATCCCTGCAAGCTGTTCACCTGCGTCGAAGGCAACGCCAGTAGCACGCCTACGGTTCCCAGAATGTAACAAAGCGTCACAACCACCCCGCCCGACAGCAGCGCGACGGGGATCGTGCGGCGCGCGTTCTTTATCTCCTCCCCCATGAACGACGCCGTTTCGCACCCGCCAAAAGCAAACGTCAGCACCGACCAGAAAATAATATCGTTGAGATGTGTACTCGGCGTCATGGAATGCAACGTGAAAGACGTTGCCGATCCGTTACGATGCCATGCCAGCAGTCCCATCCCGATCACGATGCACACCGGAATCCACATGGCCAGCGCGCCGACGTTGTGCAGCCACTTGCCTACGTCGAGCCCAACGATGTTCATCAGCGTCGCAGCACTCAAGGTGAGCAGAGAAAAGATGATATAGAACGTCGCATTGCCCGAAAGATGCTGCCACGCGGCTTGGCGCATGAAGAGAATATTGCTAGCGGCAAAATACAAGACCGCAGGGAAGTAGGGCAGGTTGCTGGTCCAGTAAGTCCACGCCGCCATAAATCCGGAGAAGTCTCCGAACGCGCGCTTGCTCCAGACGTAGAGTCCACCCTCATTCGGATAGCGCGAAGAAAGCTCCAACACCGAGAGCGCCAGCGGCGTGTAAAAGCACAGCCAGGCCCCTACCCATATGATGATGGAACTTGGCCCGGCCGCCGCTGCGGTGGCGATCCAGCGCAAGCTGATGCCCGTGATCACATAGAACAAAACCAGATCGCGAAAGCCCATCACCTGCCGCGGACGATTTGGGTTCTCGGCGTCGGCAATGGAAACGCCGCGAGAAAAAAGACTCACTCGCTCGGGTTGGTCTGCTGGGCTGGGTTGTGACAATGGCGTGTCCCGCGGTCAGGCGAGCGCAAGCAGGAACAAGAGGAATAACACCGACTGCAGCCCGGAGCAAGGCGAAAATTCCGTCGGCTAAGTGATTTCGGAATAGGAAGCCGACAAGAAATCTGGCCGCTGCCAGAATTTGTCGTAGCATTCGTTGCAAAGCCAGTCGCGGCCGTTGGTATAGCCAGTGCCGTGCTCGGCGTCATCCGACGCGAATAGCGGCCACTGGCACACGGTGCAACGATCCTTCTTTTTCCAGCCGCCTTTGATCAGTTCAAAATTGGCAGCATCCTCGGCGGCCAGACTCAGGTCGAAGGAAATCGCGCCACTCTTGCGGTGGACCACTATGTCGCGGACAACCAACTTGCGCTTCTGCCAATGCCATGAATACTCGCGGCAGCGCTTCACGGCTTCGTGAATGAACGCGGCGTTTCGGGGCGCGCCGTGGATCTCGACGGTGGCTGACTCCCTCGTCCTCGAACCCGGAGGGATGGAGTATGACGGCGGAGGGTCTAAGGGTTCCGGCTGCTTCTCGATTTGCGCCCTGAGTTGAGCGAGAACGGCGCCTCGCTCTGTCAGTAGTGTAGCGCCAAAGCAATTCGTTTCGCGAAGCAACCCGAGCAGCAAATGCTCGGTTCCAATATGCCGATGATTCAGCCGGGCTGCTTCCTCCGCGGCATACGGCAGAACGCGTCTATTCTCGTTGCTGATCGGCAGGTCCACTGAGGTGGGAATTTGTGTCCGCACCGGGGTCGCAGCCTCAATCTGTTTCCGAATAGATGCGGGGTCCGCGTTCGGCAACAGACGCGTAATTCCTTTGTGCTCGCGGAGAATGCCCAGTAGCAGGTGTTCGGTCTCGATATAAGGCGACCCGAACTGGCTGGCTTCGTAGCGCGCGAAGAAAATTACCCGCCGCGCTTTCTCCGTGAATTTCTCAAACATCGCTACTCCACTGCGGCTGCCTTGCGGTTGCTCCGTTTCCAGTATAAATATCCCGGCACGCCGAGCAGCACGATCGCGGTTCCCCAGAACGCTTCCGCCGGTCGCGTGATGATGGTGTTCAGCGTCCAGGCCGTGCCGACCAGCACGTAGATTGCGGGGAGCCAGGGATATCCCGCGCAGCGATAAGGCCGCGGAATCTCCGGCCGTTTCCAGCGCAAAATAAACATGCCGATCACCGTGAGCGTATAAGACAACACCATGCCGTAGATCACGTAAGTATAAAGCTGATCATAGCGTCCGCTGACGGTGAGCAGCGCGGCCCAAACGCCTTGCCCAATCAAGCTGAACGCCGGCGTCCGCCATTTGGGATGAATGACCGCCATGCGCTTGAAGAACACTCCGTCCTGCGCCATCGCGAGATACACGCGTGCGCCCGAAAGCGTGCAGGTGGCTGCGGCACTGAAGCAGGAAACCGCAATCATCAGCGAGAGCCACACCGCCGCATGCGGAGAAAACAGCGCGACCGCGGCAGCGTGGGCGATGGTTTCATGTTGCGCGATCTCGCCGAGCGGCAGCGCGTACAAGTAAGTCATGTTCATGGCCACATAGATCGCGCCCACCACTAGCACGCCCAGCACCATGGCCAGCGGAACATTGCGCCGCGGTTCTTTCACCTCGCCCGCGACCCATGTGATGTAGACCCATCCGTCGTAGGCCCAGAACACGGCGATCAAGGCGACTCCCATGGCGGAGATCAGCTGGGTGGGGTGCAACCCCATGGTGAGGCCGACACCGTGCGCGTGAAAGTGAGACCAGTCGCCTTTCCCGACGGCGAATCCGAGAACCACAAACGCCGCCATAGCCACGAACTTTGTCCAGGTGGAAAGATTCTGCAGCAGCGTGCCCCAGCGCAATCCCACGACGTTCACGTAAGTGAGCACGGCGATCAGGAGGAGGCCGAACAAATGCGCGCGGGTGATCACGATTCCGGCGAGCGAGAGCACAACGTGCTCCTGCGAAACCATCGGAACCACTCGTCCCGTGTAGGCGGCCGCTGCGACCGAAAGCGCTGCGATGGAGCCGCCGTTAGCCACGGCGAAGAGCATCCAGCCGTAAAGAAACGCTACCAAGTCACCGTAAGCCTCGCGCAAATAGATATACTGTCCGCCCGAGTCGGGGAACATCGATCCCAACTCGGCGAACGCAACGCAGCCGAATAGTGAAACCACTCCCCCAAGCACCCACACGCCCAGGAAGAGCAAAGGCTGCGGCAAGGGCCCGGCAACATCTTTGGCCGTGAGGAAAATCGACGAGCCGATGATGCCGCTGACCAGCAGCAACACCGAATCAAGCAGGCTCAGCCCGCGAACGAGTGTGGGCTGACTCGAAGCGGTCTGCGAAGTGGATGTAGAAGCATCGGCGGCTGAAGCGGCGGGCGAGGAGTCCATCATCCGATCCCAAGCTCGTCCGGCGATTCCAGCGGCGTGCCGCAGCGCCGGCAAATCACGGAAGAACAGTCGCCGCAAGTCAGTGGATCGTTGACTTCTTCAGCGCAGTTGGGGCAGTAAAGCGGTCCGGGGCCGGGCTGCGGCGAAGGATTCTGCGGGCGTGTCGCCATGAGGAGCAAAACTGTAGCACAGACGCAACGGCCGCGTCCCTTCGAGTTCTCTCAGGCGACAGCCTTCCTTCGTGTTCCTTCGCGTCCTTGGTGGTTATAGAATTAGACTTCAAACCACGAAGGACACCGAGGTTCGCGAAGGAAGGCATGCCCGATAAGTCTCAAACTCCCGACCAGAAGCTCCAACTCGAATTCAACCGCTGGGCTGCCGACGGCGAAGGCGAGAAGATGGAGCGCCATCATCTCGACATCACCGAGAAAACGATTCGCCTGATGAATCTTCGTCCCGGCGAACGCGTGCTCGACCTGGGGTGTGGCTCGGGATGGGCTACGCGCCTGTTAGCGCGTCTGGTAGCCGAAGGCCCGGAAGGATTTGGCCAGGTCGTGGGCGTCGATGTTGCCGACGAAATGGTTCGCCAGGCTCGCGCCGCCTCGAGGGATTTCGACAATATTCTCTACGTCTGGGGATCCGCGCAGCAGATTCCCTGGGAAGAAAACTTCTTCGACAAAATGTTGTCCGTTGAGTCGTTCTACTACTATCCCGATCAGGATCGCGCGTTGATGGAGTTATTTCGCGTGATGGCGCCACGCGGCAGGCTGTTCATCCTGATCAATCTCTACCGTGACAACCAGTATTCCCTGCAGTGGGTCGACAGGCTGAAAGTTCCGGTGCATGTGCGCTCGGAAGCCGAATACATCGAGCTTCTGCACAAGCACGCCTTCGAAAACGTTGAAGCGCGCCGCATTCCCGACGACACTCCCACTCCCGACGACTACAAAACTAAATCGTTCAACAGCCTCGAAGACCTGCGAGCCTTCAAGCGCATGGGCGCATTGCTGCTAATGGCCACCAAGCCCGACCTGCGCACTCCCGCGCCCGGATACACCATTTACTAGCCGAAAACGTGACCCGCCGAACTCAGAATGATGTTTCTCCGCGCTCTCAGCGGCAGTTCTCCGCGGACTCCGCGATGAGGTTCTAGATGTCGCTGTCGTCCCCATCATCGCGATCCCGATGGCTCAAGTCTTTCACCGGACTCAACGCCCGCCCGTCCGACGCGTGGTGCACTTCAATTCTGCCATTCACATTCTTAAGTTCGATACGCGTCCCGCCGCCCGCGAGTTCGCCGCGCAAATCGTGTCCCACAAAGCGGTGATTGTTCACGTGCAGCCCGAAGTCGTTATCAATGCTGCCGGAAACTGTGCTGGCCTCAATTTCCGCCTTCGAATCTGACGGAATCGTCAACTCCACCGCGCCGTTGACCGAATTCAATTCCACAGACGACCCGGCCAGCTGATCAAAACGGGCATCGAGCCTTCCATTGATGGTCGAGAGTTCGGTCCGCCCCGAAAGATTGTGCGCCTCGATTTTTCCGTTGATGCACGAAGCGTGCACTTCGCCGTTGACTCCAGTCACGTCGAGTTCCCCGTTGATCAGCTTGATTTCATCCAGCCGCACCCCGCGCGGAACCGTTAGCGTGTATTCCACGCTGGCCGGATTATTGCGCGATCCCCAATTGAACGTGTGGTCATGATCGGGATACTTCGTAGAAATCTCGAGATAGTCTGCGCCCGAGCTCACTTCAATCCGCGCCTCGTCGAGCCTTTCCTTGGTGCTAGCGCTCTTTATCGCGTCCACTTTCACTTCGTTCCGGTCCCAGACAGAAATGTGCACGTCGCCGTTGATGTTATCGAGCTCGACCCGGCCCTGTGAACTAATGGCATAAGTCTTGTGGAATTCGTCGGTGAGGCGATCCGAAGCACGCGCGACCAGCGACAGTGCAAACAGCACGCAAACTGTTCCCAGGGCAGCACCGGTCCAGGTTGCGAAACGCCAGGTTGCGAAACGACGTTGGCGGTTCATAATTCCCTCCATATTCCATCCATTAGACTCGACAATCCCAAAATTGTGAGTGTTGAAACCGGAAAAAGTGCCGTCGCATTTGCCGACGTACCCCAGAGTCGCGGCTGCCGAAGGTTGTCGTGGTCAGCTATCCTCTCCGCAGAAGCCGCTCGACCACATATTTCTGGCTCCGCAAAATGCCAGCCTCGACCTCTGCCAGTTCCGCCCACTCGGGCGATCCTTCCCACGAACCGCGTGGGCTCCCCTCCGCTTTCACATAAAACACGGCAATGCGTACCGGAATCTCTCCTGAGCTGTCATAGCGAAATGCAAATTCGAAGCTATTTACTTGCATTCCAGTTTCTTCCTGAACCTCGCGGACGAGCGCTCGCACGTCCGTCTCCCACCGATAGGCCAGTCCGCCCGGAAAGCACAACCCTCGGCCATCGTTTCGCCGGATCACTAGCACCCGCTCTCCGAGTCGAATAATCCCAATCGAGGCCCGCAAGCGCCCAAATACTGGCACGCGCCGGTAACAACCCATTGCCACCCGCGAAACCAGCCAGAACAGATTCCTCTTAAGCCGCTCTGCCAGCCCTGGAGCCGTAGCCATAAGCCTTCAGTGTGTCACGTTCTTCGCTCCGCCGCGAGGGTCGTAGCTCCCGTCTGCGCTTTCTTCGTGAACCTTCGCGTCCTTGGTGGAGAACTGCCTTGAATTGACGGGGATAGCTATACAGACGGGAAAACTGCTACACCCCTTCCCCCGCCCGCTCCCCGCCCGGGCGACGCGTTAGCGTATACGGGAGTCTTGGCGACCGGGCGCGACGTTCAGAGCCCTGGTGATGATTGCCTGAGGATTGCGAGCGTGCGCGGGCGCACAGGTTTGGACTGGCGGATGGCCTCCAGGGTGTGCTGGCTTAATCCGGTCGTCCGCATCATTTCGCGAAGCGGATGTTTAGCCATTTCGTTTAGGAGAGCTGCGTCCGCAACCGCCGTCTTTCCAGATGGGGAATATTCCACAGGCGTAAAGCTGACGAGACTCAAGTCCTCGCCTTGTTCCCATCGCCGATCCGTTTCCTTGCCCACGTAGCGCGACGTAAGGACTGTGACGGAAGCACGCTGCAACAGACCGCATGTGCCGGGTGCGCAAAGGGTGCCATCTGGCGCTAGAGATTTGGACTCGGGATGGCTGGGATAGAGGCGTAAAACATAGCCAAACGTTTGGGGAATCACTTTATCGAGGCTGCCGCTTTGGGATAGCGCGAGGCGGTAAAACTTCCCGTCGTGCACGTTGACACATTCCGCTTCCTGCCATCGTTCCCGATGTTTCGTGAATGGTGTTATTAACGTGAAGTGGCTGGGATCAACGCCAGCCGGATAGCCGGTTACTGTGTCGATCAGAGGACAGAGAAGAAAATTGTATGGACGGGTGGAAAAGTCGAGGCGCTGAAGAACATGCGGAGTGCTCAGAACGATACGCATCATGGCTGGAAGATCGAACCAAGACGGCTCTCTTCTGCGTAATCCGAGCGCTTCGCGCAACAGCCAATCCCACGCCTCGAATGTCCAGTCCGGCTCATCTTTGCTGGCGGTTTTGGGTGGGAACAGGTATCCGAGTCCGTGGGCCTTTGGGTCCACGATTGCCAGATAGTTCCCGATGCGCTCGTAAAGCGCGTAACGCTTCGCGGAAATCGCGTAGCCGTAAAGCTGGCGTTGGTTTCCTGAAGAATCGAAATTAACGTCTTCGATCTTGAGGATGGAGCCCGGAACCGCCTTTGGATCGTAGGGATTTAACTCTGCAAACTTGTTCGCAATGCTGCGTACCCGCTTCCACAAAAGGGCTTTGACAGCCTCTTGTCCATCCAGCAATTTGTGCGCTCCGCCTGGACACGGGACCAAACCGCCGTTTTCCGAAGCAACGATGCAGAGTGAATCCGTGTCACAGAAGAGATAGCTACCTCCGGGGTCCGTCACGCATCTTTCGAGCATTGCCAGCAACAAACGGCCACCAGCAGTAATAAGCGCCGCAATTGGTGGGAAATACCATCTTCCCTGATTCTCCAAAACGCTCGACATTTGCGGAAATGACTCTTGCCCCGAGAACACTTTGATATTTGTGGGCTTCTTTGGCTTTTCGGGAGTCAGCTCAACAAAAAGCCCATAGCTGCCCGCGTTGGCAAGAATCTTCAGGAAATGGCCAAGCGATTTGTTCGAATTATGCCGTTTTCGCTGTTCGATTACATGCCGGAAGAAATCGTCGGTTTTCGGATTGATTGTCACCATTCCGCGCAGTTTGGTTGATTGCAGTCCCCGTTGTGTGCCGTGCGGCACCATACGGATCGCCTTTTCAATATGTGGGACCTTGCCAGTTAGCAGGACTGAGGCAATGACATCTGGACCGGCAAACCAAATCGGCTTCTTGGAACTCAGGCGGTTAATCCCGATGTTTTGGGTTTCATTGTTATAGATGGCGCGGACTGGGAAGATGTCTTGGTCTGGACGAACAAGCGCGAAGAATTTTAACTGTTTCCAGAAGCGCGGATTAAAAGCGTTTTCGAGCGTGACTGTACCGAGTAATTTGCGAATTTCGTTCGTCACGTCATCGAAAGACAGCCTCTCAGCGGTTAAAACATCTCCATTTCCAAGCAGCGCGTTTACGCAGGGATACTGGCTGGTGAAATCGGTGTGGACGATGGGAACCTGAACATGGCGGACGCGACATTCCGCTCTGCCTCCGTAATAGGCTTGCATTGCGATGCCGAGTACCCGATGGGCTGTCTTGAATTTGTCCTTCGGCGGAGTGACGCCCATCGCATCGAGATAAGCCTTTGCTAGCGACGCTGGCGAATACGCACGGTCGGCTGGCAACTTGATCGGGTGCAAGTCGAATTCCCGTCGCATCGCATTCAAGAGGTCAGTTGTTGCCCGAACATCCTCGCGGCAGTAATCGATCTCAGCGGATGATATTTTCCCGGTTGGCTCGTGTTTAAGTTTTCCGGTAACACCAAACACGGCACATGCCTTTGTCCTGCCTCAGTTGGAAATGGAGAAAGCGTTCGTCCGTTAAGATAACGGAGCGAACGTATGAGGAAAGAACGAAAGCATTTCACCCCAGAAGAAAAAGTAGCCATCCTGAGGCGGCATCTTGTGGACAAAGTACCCGTCTCGGAGCTGTGTGAAGAACTAGGCCTGCGGCCAACAGTGTTCTACCGCTGGCAGAAAGAACTGTTCGAGAACGGAGCCGCCGCTTTTCAGTCGCAAGAGCGTCCCCACCGCCAAGTGGAGGAGAAGCAGAAACGGATCGAGTTCTTGGAGAAGAAGGTCCAGACCAAGGACGAGGTCCTGGCTGAGCTGATGGCTGAGCACATCGCGCTAAAAAAAAGTCTTGGGGAACTCTAACCGGCATCTGGGTGCCGCATGATGTGCGGGATCTAGTCGTGGATTTCGTCCGGCGCTGGTCGGAGAAGGCCGAGATCGGCGTCGGACGGTTCATCCCGTGGCTGGGCGTGACCGCCAGCAAGTTCTATGACTGGCGGCAGCGGTACGGGTGCGTCAACGAGCACAACGGTTGGGTTCCCCGTGATTTCTGGTTGGAGCTGTGGGAGAAAGAAGCAATCATCGAGTTCCATCTGAAGAACCCGCTGGAAGGTTATCGGCGGCTGACGTTCATGATGCTCGACGCTGACGTTGTGGCGGTTAGTCCGGCGAGTGTTTGGCGAGTGTTGAAGCAAGCTGGATTATTATCCCGGTGGAAGAGCAAACCTTCGCGCAAGGGAACCGGTTTCGAGCAGCCGCTGCAGCCGCATCAACACTGGCATATCGACGTTTCCTGCATCAACCTGTGCGGCACGTTCTATTACTTGTGCAGCATTCTGGATGGGTTCAGTCGGTTCCTCGTGCATTGGGACCTGCGTGAGTCCATGCGAGAAGCTGATGTCGAAATGATTCTGCAGCGAGCCAAGGAAAAGTACCCGAAAGCGAAGCCGCGAATCATCTCCGACAATGGTCCGCAGTTCATTGCTCGCGACTTCAAGGAGTTCATTCGCGTCTCGGGCATGACTCATGTCCGAACCTCGCCTTACTATCCACAGTCGAACGGCAAGATTGAGCGCTGGTACAAATCGCTGAAAAGCGAGTGCATTCGGCCGGGAACACCGCTGTCGCTGGAAGATGCGCGGCGTCTGATCGAGGGCTACGTGGAGCATTACAACAACGTCCGCCTGAACAGTGCCACCGGCTACATCACGCCGAAGGACGTGCTGGCGGGGCGTCAGCAGGAGATCCACGCAGAACGCGACCGCAAGTTGGAAGCCGCCAGAGAGCGACGCCAGAGTCGCCGCCAGCAAGCCGCGTGAAGAACGAAGCGGCCAGCCACCGCAATGTCGGACAGCCGGTGAAGTGAAAAGTTTCCGGTTTGACTATTGGGAGATTGGCTTGGGCGGGTGAAGTCCGAGGAAGTCAGAAACGCCTCACCTCAGTCGCGGCACGCATATCCAGCGTTTGGACCATATGCCACTTTGTCGCCGCTCTGCTTGAGTCCGAGGATCCAGCCCGTCACACCGTCGCTGGTTTTCAGCTGTATCCACCATTCTTGCACACCGTGTTTAGTGATATTGACGCGACACGCGGTCTTATCGGCGAAACCGCAGGCGCCTTTAAACGCAATATTCTCATAATATTCGGTGAACCAGACGCCCTTGCCCCAGAAGGATATGAGACCGTCAGAGTGCAAGCCGTAGCCGAGAACCTCGTCACCCTGAGCCAGCGGACCAAGCGACTGATCAACCTCGCCTGTAATCACGCCCCTGTCAGGCTCTTGAGTGATATTGACGGCCCCGATCCTGGTCACCTGTGTTCCGCGTTTGAGACTACGTACAAAGGCTCGGCTATCCTGCCAGGATGAATACAAACGATCGTCCGCTTCCAGTTTGAAGGGTAAAGGTTCCCCGGAGTAGATGCTCGGATTGGGGCTGCCGCAGGCGTCGAAA
Source organism: uncultured Acidobacteriaceae bacterium (assembly GCA_963719575.1). Taxonomy (GTDB): domain Bacteria; phylum Acidobacteriota; class Terriglobia; order Terriglobales; family Acidobacteriaceae; genus Sulfotelmatobacter. The sequence goes on along the minus strand of CAVRCN010000003.1, from coordinate 181,397 downwards.
TCAACTGCCGGGAGTCTGGGCGCGGGTGATTTGCCAGACCTCGGGACCGAGGTTTGTTGCGCATTCGCAACGAGTACCGCGAGCAGCAGAAGAGCGCCAAGTCGTGCCGTCAACATGGAGCCAATATACTTACTAGGCTCTAAAGAAGGAAGTTACCTTTCTTTCTGTCGGTATCAAGCACGGCTCGATGCGGCCTTTGCCTCCACTCACCAATCAGGACCAAACTGGAGGTTGAGAACGGCATATCGCTGCGGAGCTACAATGATCTTGCCGGACGAAACGGAAGCGGGCACTGCAGGGATGCAACCATGCCGAGGGATAGCCCGGTGGGCTCATCGAGCCGATGAACGGGGGCGTGAGCACTCGTTCTTGCGCCTCCCAACTCCATCGGATCGAAAGACCCCTATGCCTTGAAAATCCCCGCCCGAAGGGCGGAATACTCACTAACGGAGAACGTCGCTTCTCCATTTCAGGCTGAACCAAGACACATTTCGTTCAGGAGTGCTCCGTCCGCAACTGCCATTTTTCCTGACGGCGAGTATTCCAGAGGCGTAAAGCTAATAAGGCTCAGGTCTTCGCCTTGTTCCCATCGCCGATCCGTCTCCTTGCCCACATAGCGCGACGTAAGGGCTGTGACGGAAGCACGCTGCAACAGACCGCATGTGCCGGGTGCGCAAAGGGTGCCATCTGGCGCTAGAGACTTGGATTCGGGATGGCAAGGATAGAGGCGCAAAACATAGCCAAATGTTTGGGGAATCACTTTGTCTAGGGTGCCGCTTTGGGATAACGCCAGACGGTAGGACTTCCCGTCGTGCACGTTGATACATTCTGCCTCTTGCCATCGTCCCCGCTGTTTCGTGAACGGTGTTATCAAGGTGAAGTGGGTGGGATCAACACCAGCCGGATAGCCGGTCACGGTGTCGATCATGGGACAGAGAAGGAAATTGTATGGGCGCGTGGAAAAGTCGAGGCGCTGTAGGACATGCGGAGTGCTCAGAACGATCCGCATCATGGCTGGAAGATCGAACCAAGACGGCTCTCTTCTGCGTAATCCGAGCACTTCGCGCAGCAGCCAATCCCAGGCCTCGAATGTCCAGTCCGGCTCTTTTTCGCTTGCGTTCTTGGGTGGGAACAGGTATCCGAGTCCGTGGGCTTTTGGGTCCACGATTGTTAAATTGTTCCCGGTGCGCTCGTAAAGCACATAACGTTTGGCGGAAACCGCGTAGCCGTAGAGTTGGCGTTGGTTCCCCGAAGAATCGAAATTAACGTCTTCGATCTTGAGGATGGAGCCTGGAACCGCCTTTGGATCGTAAGGATTCAGAGCTGCGAATTTGTCCGTAATGCCGCGTACTTGTTTCCACGAAAGGGCTTTGACAGCCTCTTGTCCATCCGGCAATTTGTGTGCTCCGCCTGGACACGAAACCAATCCTCCGTTTTCCGATGCGACGATGCAGAGAGAATCCGTGTCACAGAAGAGATAGCTCCCCCCTGCGCTCGTTACGCATTTTTCGAGCATTGCCAGCAACAGACGGCCACCGGCGGTAATCAGCGCTGCAATGGGTGGGAAATACCATCTTCCCTGATTCTCTAAAACGCTCGACATTTGCGGAAATGACTCTTGACCGGAGAACACTTTGATATTTGTGGGCTTCTTTGGCTTTTCGGGGGTCAGCTCAACAAAAAGTCCATAGCTGCCCGCGTTGGCAAGAATCTTCAGGAAGTGGCCGAGCGATTTGTTCGATTTGTGTCGTTTTCGCTGTTCGATTACATGCCGGAAGAAATCGTCGGTTTTCGGATTGATTGTCACCATTCCGCGCAGTTTGGTTGATTGCAGTCCCCGTTGTGTGCCGTGCGGCACCATACGGATCGCCTTCTCGATATGTGGGACTTTGCCAGTTAGCAGGACTGAGGCAATGACATCTGGACCGGCAAACCAAATCGGTTTGTTGGAACTGAGGCGGTTAATTCCAATGTTTTGGGTTTCATTGTTGTAAACGGCGCGGACTGGGAAGATATCTTGCTCTGGGCGAACAAGCGCGAAGAATTTCAGCTGTTTCCAGAAGCGCGGATTGAAGGCATTTTCGAGCGTGACTGTGCCGAGTAATTTGCGAATTCTGTTCGTCACGTCATCGAAAGACAGCCTCTCAGCGGTTAAAACATCTCCATTTCCCAGCAGCGCGTTCACGGAGGGATACTGGCTGGTGAAATCGGTGTGGGCGGTGGGCACCTGAACATGCCGGATGCGGCATTCTGCTCTGCCTCCGTAATAGGCTTGCATTGCGATTCCGAGTACCCGATGGGCTGTCTTGAACTTGTCCTTTGGTGGAATCACACCCATTGCATCCAGATAAGCCTTCGCTATCGACGCTGGTGAATACGCGCGGTCGGCTGGCAACTGAATTGGGTGCAAGTCGAATTCCCGTCGTGTTGCATTCAAAAGATCAGTTGTTGCCCGAACATCCTCGCGGCAGTAGTCGATCTCAGCGGACGATATTCTTCCTGTTGGCTCGTGTTTTAGTTTTCCGGGAACACCGAACACGGCACATGCCTTGTCCAGCGAATAAGATTCGCTATGCAAGGTCGACGCCAGCGTGTGCAAATCGAGAAACCGGCCCGACGGCCATTCTTCGGCAATTCTGGGGCGCATTAACGCGATGAAAGCGGATTTGCTGTCTTTCGAGGTGACGCGAATTCGCGGTCGGTCGGGATTCGGTTCCATTTGCCCGGTTTTCCGCGAACGGCGCAACGACAGGACCAGCGACCACCCACCGTTGTGGGCCTGGGACCAGGCCGCAGCAATGCGCGATAAATCGAAGGGGAGATTAAACCCGACCACCATTGCCCCCGCCTGGACGGCTTCCCAGAGCACCTTTTCCACAAATTCGGAACGAGAATAGAGACTTAGCTTGTCCGGGCCGTCTTTGGGCGAATCTGGGGAGTTGCCGTCTACATACTCCCGCATGATCTTGAGGGAAGGCGAATCGATGTCGTCGGCATGGAATAACCCCTCTTCCAGGCACATGTACTCTCCATTTGGAGTCGCGCGACAAAATCGGTATGCGCCAAAAGTTAGAGATTGAGAAGTGTCCGTGGTGGTTTCCGTGTCAAAAACGAGAACGTGCGGGGACCACTTCGGCGGCTCGATACTTTTCTTGCGGGTCCTTCCTGGGATGACGGTATGGGCACGGAAAAATACATCGTGGTTCATTTGCTATTGCCTCCGTTTCGTGCGGTATTCATCGATGGAAACTGCTAATTGCCAATGAGTGTCAGCCAACATCCTGTGGTGTACGGAGAAGGCCTTCAACATGACGACGGCACGCTTAAGTTGATCCGGTTCAGGCAGCATGCTCGCGTCAGCTCCGAGCAAGTTCTCCGTCGCCAAGTAGTGACAATTGCGGCACAACAGAATAGTTACCTTGGGATCGTGGCTTTCGCCTATAAGGTGGTGAGCTTCCAGAAAGCGTTTTGTGACCGGCCTCAACAACGCAACTTCGGAGCATCCGCAATACAGGCATATCGGATCGTCACTGCCGAACCGGTTGAGCCGACGAACCCTCCTCAACACCGTGCGAATTGGCCTCTGGTCCTTCACGCGGTAGCTGAGAATGCTGCGTAGACTTGATCGAACTGGAGTGCGCCTGCCAGCGCCAAAGCTGAGAGAGTTTGCGGATCGGTTATCAATTCCAACTTTTGTCCGCGAACTCCAACGGTCTTGCCCTTGAAGCGTTCGAGTTTCGACGTATCACCTTTTCGGAGGTAAAGGGCGACTGCGTTTAGGTAATTGGAAACCTCTCTGGCGTTCTTGCTCCCATAGATTGCAACGGGTGTTGGACCGAGCACGGTTGGAATTTGAAGATCGCGTCGGAACCGATCTCCAGCAACAGCTCGATAGCGGCTTCCGGGCTTGTCCTGCCGAACTGCACTCCCCACCTGACGGAGGAAAGTGCTGGGTTTGATGTGCTCCAGTCGGCAGGCCTCCGCCAGCGACAGCTTCTCTCGCCGCATCTTTGCGAGGGCGTGGAGTGCACGGGTGCGGGTCTGTGCTTGATGTTCAGTTCGTGAAGCTGATTTGTGCCTATTCGTTGCCAAGGTCGCGCCCTCCCGCAGCCTGCTTTTTCTTCGCAGCGCGCTATCGATAGTGCAAGACCTCTGCCACAATTCGATGCCAACTAAAAGATAGGAAACGGGTTATCTATTTTTCTGGCACTGCTTGCAGTCGGAGCAGAACATTTTCTGGTACAAATGTTGTCTATGGCTGTGATTTTCTGGCACGAAAATCTTATGAGATTGACTAAGCTAAGAATTTGGAGGTTTCATCGGGGGGAAATTATTGCAGACATTAGGTAAATCTGTGGAGTTACGCCATGCGAAGCGACCTGACGGGCTTAGTGCTATTTCCCGATAGTCCTGCGACGGGGCCGGGCCGTCCACCTCTTAACCGCGAAAGCTTGCTAGGCCGCAGAGATTCCTTGCTGGGTGCCTTGTCGTCCTGGTGGGCAGAAATGGGATGGCAACTCACTAGAGCCACGACACGGGAAGAACTCAGGGAAGCCTTCAAGCCATTGGAGGGCACCGCTTCCCGAGATTTGTTCGCTTACTTTCTGCGTCCGACTTTGGCGAGTGCGTCTGCAAGAGAGATTAGGTTTACGAGAAAAGAGCATAGCAAAGAGATTCGGCGACGGCGTGAGGCGCAAACATTTCGCGAGAAGTGCGCTGATGCGTGCCGTGAAGTGGAATGGGCGATGGGCGAAGCCAAGCCAGAGCAGATCGAAATCGTACAACGTACATTCTCGAAACGGCGAGAGCAATGTCAGAAGGCGCTAAGCGAATTAGAGGCTGCAAGGGTGGCCGAAAGCACTCGTGATGAGGAACTAGCCGACAAGCAGTCCGGTTTCGCTCAGGATGAACTTCTCAAATTCATCAAGAAAAGGTTCATCAAGGGCAGGCACGCGAAGAATCCTCTCAATCTTGCCAATGCGATGGCGGGACTGCCTTCTTACAACTGGGGTCCCTTCTTGGGAGTTTGGTATTCGTTTGGACAATGTTCCACTCTTGGGTGTCAACAATGGCCGCTCTTCTCTTTCCAGGTGTTCAAAACAATCGAGCAGATGTGGAAGCGCAGTGAACGCGCTTCTTCCGTTTCCCCTGTGGAGTTGTTCCGACAACAAATCCGAGCCCTTCCGAAGACCATCCGGCCAAGGATTTCAGAATCGCCTGAGCGATCAAGGGACCGTAAAAGAGTCCCCAATCCGGTGCGGGCTCATCTCGTGGACAAGTGGGTGGACCTTCAACTAGCCATCGAGCAGAGTTTGCTGGCCCCTGTCGAGTCAGCCCGGATGCCGTTCGTCATCGGCACCCACTTCGCAAGAATTCAGATGGAGCCAAAAACAGCCGTCCATAGGGTCATTGCTAGCGCGCGAGGGATCGATGATTGAGTTATTTCAATAGACGTAAGCGACTGATATACAATGAGATATAGATCGAAATGAAGACCGGGCCTGCCGACTGTTAGTAGCAGCCGACAAGCCCTGACCACCAGCGGAGGAATGCTCCAATGGCAGCTACGAAAACCGTACCTCAACTCCTGAAATTCGACAATTCCCTAACACCACGTCACGGCGTCGTGACTCTTTTCGGTTACGGCATCCAGGTCCGCGTTGACCACGGCCATCTGGTTTTGGCGGATGGGATCGGACCGGACAGACACCAAGTCAGGCTCCCACGCGTCGGACATGGACTTCGCCGCCTTGTCGTTACCGGTTCGGACGGAATGGTATCGCTCTCTGCGCTGCGTTGGCTCGCCGATCAAGATGCAGCTTTCGTAATGCTGGAACGTGACGGGAAGGTACTGGCAACGACTGGCCCGGTTCGTTCGTCGGATGCCAGGCTCCGACGCGCTCAGGCGCTCGCGCATCATAGTGGGGCTGCGCTGCGAATCACGCGCCAACTGATTATGCAGAAGCTCGCGGGACAGGAACGAGTTGCACGAAACACGTTATTGGATGATGCAACTGCCGACAAGATCGCTCGGTTCCGTAACGAAATACCAACTGCTGACGGTTTCGCGACGGTTCGGTTGATTGAGGCACAAGCCGCTTCCGCTTACTGGTCCGTCTGGCGAACCCTGCCGATTGGTTTCCCCAAGAACGATCTTGCGCGAGTTCCGGAACACTGGCTGAGCTTCGGCACTCGTATCTCGCCTCTGACCGGATCCCCTCGACTGGCGGCAAACCCTGCGAACGCAATTCTGAATTATCTCTATGCCGTGCTTGAGTCGGAATCCAGGCTCGCGGCGGCGGCCCTGGGACTTGATCCCGGTTTGGGTGTTCTGCATGTGGATACGCCCAATCGCGACAGTCTCGCTTGCGATCTTATGGAGCCAGTTCGTCCCCAGATTGATGAGTACGTGCTGGACTGGATCACGCGACAGCTTCAGCCTGGGGAAGGGCCGTTGCGCCATTCGCGGAGTGGACGGCGCAAGCTCTATGGGATTCGATCCGCAAACCCCCTAGCGGAGTACAGAGACTGCCGACGCGCCTTACACAACAACGTCGAAGCGAGAGCAGAGGAGCGGAATACGCTCTCGCCCCTTCGCACGCACCACGCCCTCAGAGCGTTTGTATTAGTTGTGGAGCTTCAACGGGTCGAGGGCGTCATTGCCTGAAGTGCGGGAAGGAAGTATCTGCGAAAAAGCTTACTGAACTGGCGAAGGTTGGTCGAGTAGAAGCACAGGCACCCGAAGCACAGAGAAAACGTTCTCAAACCCAACAACGACACGAAGCGGCTAAACGGATATGGTCTACCGCGCCCAAACGAACGTGGCCAAACGAGAAAACATATCAACAAGAGATTCAGCCCCGTCTAGCCTCAGTCGCAATCTCCCTACTCGCTTTGACTCTTGGAGTCTCTGAATCTTATGCTGCTGACATACGGGCGGGCCGACGTCGCCCGCATCCGAGACACTGGATGAACCTGGTCGAACTGGTGTTGGTGTAACAGCTCGATGAGCGCCCCGCAGCATCGTGCCCACGCTCGCAAAGCACGCGAGGGTCTGACCTGCCCCCAATTTTCGTTCACGTAAGAATACGACAACTTTCAGTCCGTTCCGTCTCCGGTTTCAGCCGGGATGGGGGAGCGCGAGGGGCAAGGGACGGCGTTTGAAGGTGTTACGAAAGCGTCAAGAAAAATCGTCGCGGGAGATGGGTTGATCCAAAATATTTCTCTTTGAGGTGTGGCAGTCTAGAGCGATGCTCGCTCAGACCGTTAGAGCATCTCGGAGCTCACAGGCACCTAGTACATTCAGCATTCGTTTCAGGTTGTAAACCAACGTCGCCAAGTTGATCTCCGTCTGTGCTCCTGCGAGGCCGCGCAACAAAAAGCGTGGGTGTCCGAAGATACGATACTTTAGCGCGGCGAAAGGAAGCTCCACGGTCGCTGCTCGCAGCCTCATGACCTCCGGTGTGGTGCGTTGCTGCATCCGCTGAAGGGCTCCCTCATGAAGGTGTCGAGAAACGTAGCGCCGCGGGCCTAGCGTGCAACGCGCTTTGAGTGCACACGGTCCACAGACTTTTCGTCGGGGTGTATACGTCACGGTGCGATCCTTTTTAGAGAACTGCTTACGCCAAAGCGTCTGGCCTGCCGGGCAGCGGAAGGTATCTGTGGCTTCGTCATAGACGAACTCAGTGCGGTCGAATAGTTTGCCATCACCGTGGTTGTTCACCGTGCGCTTGGGAGGCACGTAGGGCACGATACCTTGGGACTCGCAGGTTTCCGACTGCTCGCCGTTGGAGTAGCCGCCATCCGCGATCACGTTCAGAGAGGCCGGTGAACCCACCGCCTGCTTTGCCGCTTCCGCCATGGGCAACAGCATGCGTTGATCGTTCGCATCGGTGGTGACTTTGTGAGCCACGATCAGCGCATGTTTCGCATCGACGGCGGTTTGCACGTTGTAGCCAGGCGTCAGTTGCCGTCCAATCTTCATAAAGGCTGCCTCTGGCTCCGGGTCGCTCTTTAGTTTTTCCAGAGCGTCGGCCACCGCGCTCGCATCAATCACTACTTCGTTTTCTTCGTCGGCTCGCTCCACCTGATCCAGGTAACGCTTCAGCGCCTCCCGCTCGCGGACCCGATCCACACTACTCACCGACTGGAACTTCGAACCATCGATCGCTACCCACTCCCCACGGACCAATCCCACAGAGCGCGCGAAACGCACAAGTTCCGCTCCCGCTTCGGCTACCGCCTCACGATGCATCCGCCGGAACTCAGCAATCGATTTGTAATCGGGAACCAGTCGCCCTAGCAGCCACATCACTTCCACATTGCGCTGGCACTCGGTTTCCAACCGGCGCGAGGACCGAATCTGCCACAGATACCCGTACAAATACAGCTTCAGCAGATCGCGCGGGTCGTAGCCAGGACGTCCGGTCTCAGCCGGTTCGGAGCGAATGAAACCCAGCTTCGCCATGTCCAGCCGGCCCACAAACGCCTCGATCACACGGCAGACATGATCCTCTGAAATCAGTTCGTCCAACGTGGTAGGAAACAAGCTGTGTTGACTGCGCTGCTCGCCCTCGATATAGGCCATGAATGACCTCGCTTGCAGGGCATCTTCGCATCCTTGTTATCGATTTTCCAGTGGGTTTCGTAACACCTTCCGTTTGAGTCCCTTGCCCCTCGCTCAGCTATGTAGAAATTTGCTGCCTGCGCCGCCGCAAATTCTTTCGGCGTGCGGTATCCCAGGCTGCTGTGCGGACGTTCTTCGTTATACTCGATTTTCCACGCCGCGATCTTGCGCCGCGCATCGAACAGGTTCTGAAACCAACTCACGGTCAAGCACTCATCCCGCAGCCGTCCGTGAAAACTCTCCACCCGCGCGTTCTGCGTCGGCCTGCCCGGTTGAATGTGCAGCAACTCGATCTGCCGTTCCACGCACCACGCCAGAAAATGCCGACTGGTCAACTCCGGCCCGTTGTCGCAGCGAATCGCTTGCGGCAGTCCGCGCTTGGCCACGATCGCGTCCAACACCCGCGTCACTCTGCGGCTGGCAAAGCTCGTGTCCACTTCCAACGCCAGACACTCGCGCGTGTACGCATCCACTACGCTCAGCACCCGGATCGCCCGCCCGCACTCCACCGCATCGTGCACAAAATCCAGCGCCCACTCCTGGTTCGCCGAAGTCCGCGCCAGTAGCGGCTTTCCCTCGCGTACGCAATGCTTCCGTTTCTTCCGCCGGATCATCAGCCCCGCCTCCCGATACACTCGATGCACCCGCTTGTGGTTCACATGCTCTCCCGCGCGGCCCAGCAAAACCTGCAGCCGCCGATAGCCGAAGCGCGGTTTCTCCCGCGCCAACTCCACCAGCCGCGCCCGCAGCGGCTCATCGTCGCGCCTCGTCTGGTAGCGATAGCTCGACACCGCCATCGTCACCAGCCCGCACGCTCGCCGCTGGCTGAAGGCATACTCCCCGCGCACTTGCTCGACAGCCGCCTTCAGGGCTACGAGCTCCAGCCGTTTTTTCGGATCACCGACTGCAGCGCTTCCTTGTCCAGACTCAGATCCGCCACCAGCTTCCGCAGCTTCGTGTTCTCGTCACGCAGTTGCTTGGCCTCCTGCGCCTGGCTCACGTCCATCCCGCCGTACTTCGCCTTCCAGGCGTAGATCGTGTGCTTCGACACCCCTACTTCGCGTGCCACGTCTTCCACCTTCCGTCCTGCCTCCACTTGCTTCAGCGCCCCGATCATCTGCGCCTCCGTGTGCCTGCTCTTCGACATACTCTCTTCCCCTTTCTTTCGCACAAATCATACTCAGCTTTGTGCGGATTGAGGGGGGCAGGTCAGAAGGCGAAGTACGGCGGCATGGATGTGAGCCAGGCGCAGGAGGCCAAGCAACTGCGTGACGAGAACACGAAGCTGCGAAAGCTGGTGGTGGATCTGAGTCTGGACAAGGAAATGCTGCAGTCGCTGATCCCAAAAAACGGCTGGAGCTCGTAGCCCTGCAGGCGGCTGTCGAGCAAGTGCGCAGCGAATATGCCTCCAGCGAGCGGCGAGTGTGCGGGCTGATGACGATGGCGGTATCGAGTTATCGCTACCAGACGAGACGCAACGATGAGCCGCTGCGGGCGCGGCTGGTGGAGTTGGCGCGGGAGAAACCGCGCTTCGGCTATCGGCGGCTGCAGGTGTTGCTGGGCCGCGCGGGAGAGCATGTGAACCACAAGCGGGTGCATCGAGTGTATCGGGAGGCGGGGCTGATGATCCGGCGGAAGAAACGGAAGCATTGCGTACGCGAGGGAAAGCCGCTACTGGCGCGGACTTCGGCGAACCAGGAGTGGGCGCTGGATTTTGTGCACGATGCGGTGGAGTGCGGACGGACGATCCGGGTGCTGAGCGTAGTGGATGCGTATACGCGAGAGTGTCTGGCGTTGGAAGTGGACACGAGCTTTGCCAGCCGCAGAGTGACGCGGGTGTTGGATGCGATCGTGGCCAAGCGCGGACTGCCGCAAGCGATTCGCTGCGACAACGGGCCGGAGTTGACCAGTCGGCATTTTCTGGCGTGGTGCGTGGAACGGCAGATCGAGTTGCTGCACATTCAACCAGGCAAGCCGACGCAGAACGCGCGGGTGGAGAGTTTTCACGGACGGCTGCGGGATGAGTGCTTGACCGTGAGCTGGTTTCAGAACCTGTTCGATGCGCGGCGCAAGATCGCAGCGTGGAAAATCGAGTATAACGAAGAACGTCCGCACAGCAGCCTGGGATACCAAACGCCGAAAGAATTTGCGGCGGCGCAGGCAGCAAATTTCTACATAGCTGAGCGAGGGGCAAGGGACTCAAACGGAAGGTGTTACGAAACCCACTGGAAAATCGATAACAAGGATGCGAAGATGCCCTGCAAGCGAGGTCATTCATGGCCTATATCGAGGGCGAGCAGCGCAGTCAACACAGCTTGTTTCCTACCACGTTGGACGAACTGATTTCAGAGGATCATGTCTGCCGTGTGATCGAGGCGTTTGTGGGCCGGCTGGACATGGCGAAGCTGGGTTTCATTCGCTCCGAACCGGCTGAGACCGGACGTTCCTGGCTACGACCCGCGCGATCTGCTGAAGCTGTATTTGTACGGGTATCTGTGGCAGATTCGGTCCTCGCGCCGGTTGGAAACCGAGTGCCAGCGCAATGTGGAAGTGATGTGGCTGCTAGGGCGACTGGTTCCCGATTACAAATCGATTGCTGAGTTCCGGCGGATGCATCGTGAGGCGGTAGCCGAAGCGGGAGCGGAACTTGTGCGTTTCGCGCGCTCTGTGGGATTGGTCCGTGGGGAGTGGGTAGCGATCGATGGTTCGAAGTTCCAGTCGGTGAGTAGTGTGGATCGGGTCCGCGAGCGGGAGGCGCTGAAGCGTTACCTGGATCAGGTGGAGCGAGCCGACGAAGAAAACGAAGTAGTGATTGATGCGAGCGCGGTGGCCGACGCTCTGGAAAAACTAAAGAGCGACCCGGAGCCAGAGGCAGCCTTTATGAAGATTGGACGGCAACTGACGCCTGGCTACAACGTGCAAACCGCCGTCGATGCGAAACATGCGCTGATCGTGGCTCACAAAGTCACCACCGATGCGAACGATCAACGCATGCTGTTGCCCATGGCGGAAGCGGCAAAGCAGGCGGTGGGTTCACCGGCCTCTCTGAACGTGATCGCGGATGGCGGCTACTCCAACGGCGAGCAGTCGGAAACCTGCGAGTCCCAAGGTATCGTGCCCTACGTGCCTCCCAAGCGCACGGTGAACAACCACGGTGATGGCAAACTATTCGACCGCACTGAGTTCGTCTATGACGAAGCCACAGATACCTTCCGCTGCCCGGCAGGCCAGACGCTTTGGCGTAAGCAGTTCTCTAAAAAGGATCGCACCGTGACGTATACACCCCGACGAAAAGTCTGTGGACCGTGTGCACTCAAAGCGCGTTGCACGCTAGGCCCGCGGCGCTACGTTTCTCGACACCTTCATGAGGGAGCCCTTCAGCGGATGCAGCAACGCACCACACCGGAGGTCATGAGGCTGCGAGCAGCGACCGTGGAGCTTCCTTTCGCCGCGCTAAAGTATCGTATCTTCGGACACCCACGCTTTTTGTTGCGCGGCCTCGCAGGAGCACAGACGGAGATCAACTTGGCGACGTTGGTTTACAACCTGAAACGAATGCTGAATGTACTAGGTGCCTGTGAGCTCCGAGATGCTCTAACGGTCTGAGCGAGCATCGCTCTAGACTGCCACACCTCAAAGAGAAATATTTTGGATCAACCCATCTCCCGCGACGATTTTTCTTGACGCTTTCGTAACACCTTCAAACGCCGTCCCTTGCCCCTCGCGCTCCCCCATCCCGGCTGAAACCGGAGACGGAACGGATGAAAGTTGTCGTATTCTTACGTGAACGAAAATTGGGGGCAGGTCATTAACTGGGTGAAAGCCGAAGGAAAAAAGAAGAGTGACTTAGCCGGTTGACGTGCCATGGTGCTGCCTCCTCGGATGATTTGAACGGAACCCCGACAGCGGGCCGGGTAATATGCGAATACTTGCACACGACTGAGCGGCCACCGACTGGCTGGCGCAATCGATTCACATTTCGAGGGAAGCAGCGTCTTAGGATTACAGACGGAACTGAAAATCCGCCACCCCCCCCCGGTTAATCCCAAACGCTGATTTGACTTGCACGCTACGCGTGGTCGGCTGTGGATGTCAAATGAAAATTGGTCAACCGCTGCGAATGTTTATTTTGAGGCGACTTCCAAAGCATCGGCGTCGCGGACCTTCTCAACGCTCTGCGCGACGCTGCGACCAGAGGAGCGGCGCGAGGCGGGGCGGGAGCGGGCGGGGCGGAGGTGTAGCAGTTTTCCCGTCTGTATAGCTATCCCCTGCCTTGAATTGACACCCTTTTCCGACTTCCCTAGACTGCCAGTGTAGGCATTCCCCGAGGACACTCCATGGGCTGGCTGCAGAACAAGTTCGAAAAGAATTTCATGATCAGCACGGTCGACTACGTCTTCAACTGGGCGCGGAAGTCCGCCGTGTGGCCGATGACGTTTGGTCTGGCCTGTTGCGCCATCGAGATGATCGCATCTTCGACCGCGCGCTTCGACATTGCCCGCTTCGGCTCGGAAGTGTTCCGTCCCAGCCCGCGCCAGAGCGACCTGATGATCGTCGCCGGCACCGTTACGCTGAAAATGGCGCCGGTCGTGAAGCGCATCTACGACCAGATGCCCGACCCCAAGTGGGTGATCTCCATGGGCGCGTGCTCCTCCGTGGGCGGCCCCTTCAACACATATGCAGTCTTGCAGGGCGTGGACAAAATCGTCCCCGTGGACGTCTATGTCACCGGCTGCCCGCCGCGCCCGGAGAATCTTTTCTACGCGCTGCTCAAGCTGCAGGACAAAATCGACACCATGACATTGGCGAAAAAGCCCACCGAAGTCCGCCTCGATCCGAACATGGTGGAAAACTTCAAGCGCCAGGTCATGATCGCGCAAACCCTGCAACCGAAGTGACCGTGTTGGGGACGTTGGCGAGAATCCAATTCGGCAACTTCCACTCGCCATGCTCACGTTCTAAGCTATCCTAAGTATTCCCTGAACCGACTATGGCCTTCGTCAAAATCATTCCTCAAGGTCACCTTCCATACGTCAACGAAGCTCGAGACTTCCCTTGCAACGGCAAAATGATCTGCATAGCCAACGTGTGGGGGAAGATCACCGCGATGGACAACGAGTGCCTGCATCAGGGCGGCTCGCTGGGACAGGGAGTGGTCGAGGATGGCAAGGTGGTCTGCCCCTGGCACGGCTGGCGATGGGATCCGAAGACCGGCGCGGCCGAGGATCATCCCGATGAGAAGTTGAAAACGTACCCTATCAAGGTCGAGAACGGCGAAGTCTTCATCGACCTGGGATAGCGGGCACCGAGCCAAACTGCTGGATTCGGTTTAATCCGCAAAATGCCGAGAGTCGCGACATACTCGATGCTTCTCGTGTCAGCCGCGGGAATGGTTACCAGCCTTGTTTCCCTAGTCGTCGGTCTCGACGCGGACGTTGCATTGGAGTTGCGCGTCATCAAGATACTTTTCGTGATCATGTTTGTCACGGGGTTTCCGACAAACCTACTCGTGGAAAAACTAGCCCACAATCTCAGGAACAGGCTCCTATGGAAGGGGGTGTTTCGCGGCTGTCCGCGTTGGATGCGGATTGGACTTCGGATTTTCTTGGTATTGGTGTTTTTCGCAAGTCTAGCCCTCGCCTTGGGGCGCCACTTAAGTGGCGTATTCATTTTCTTGGCGGGCTTTTATTCGATTTCTTTCTGCGTAACTTACTCGTTCCTCCACGCAATGCCGGCCGCGCGAAGCGAGAAGTCGATTCGGATCTGAGACGCCAAGCGTGAAGCCGCCTTATCCCAGAATCTTCAGGAATTTCCCCGGCTGATTCTCATACCCTGGAAACACCGCATTCAAATCCGTATTCCCCATATGCCGCGCCACCGCCTCGCCGATCACCTGGCGAAAATCTGTGGTCAGCGCGAGATCGCGGCCCTCGTAGAGTTGAGATTGATCCAGCCCCGGCCAGCGTCCGTAAACTCTACCGCCCTTCACCGGCCCACCCAAAACGAACATCACATTGGCGTGGCCGTGGTCGGTGCCGCGGTTGCCGTTCTCCCGTGCCGTGCGCCCGAACTCTGACATCGTGACCACCACCGTGTCTTCGCCCAGATCGCCCAGGTCGATCCAAAATGCCGCCAGCGATTGCGAAAAGTCGCTCAGCACATTCGCGATCTGCCCTTCGGTTGCCCCCTCGTTCACGTGATGGTCCCAGCCGCCAATATCGGCGAACGCCACCTGCACGCCGAGATTCGCCTTGATCAGCTGCGCGAGCTGCCGCAAGCTGTCGCCGAAACGTCCCTTGGGATAATTCGCGTTCGGCGCAGGCGTGTACTTTCCCGGATCGGCGGCCTTCATCATCTTGACCGCATCGAAAGTTTCTGCGCCGGTGCCATGCAGCACGGTGTCGGAGGAGTGGTCATACATCGCCTCGAAAGCATTCGCGACCGGTGAGCCCTTCGGATTTTTCCCTCCGATCGAAAAGTCGTTGATGTTATTCATGGCCACCGCCGGCTCCGAGCCGCTCAGAATGCGCGGCAGGGACGGTCCCAGCGCGATGGCGCGGAAAGCGGTACTGGACGTTGATTGCGGCAGCGCATGCAGCGAACGGTTGAGCCAGCCATCTTCCGTGGCCTTCATGCCCGGCGTGCCCGACTCCATAAAATCCTGCGCATCGAAGTGCGAGCGCGTGGGGTCGGGCGACCCTGCCGCATGCACAATTGCCAGGTGACGCTGCTCCCACAGTGGCAAGAATGCCGACATCGAAGGATGCAGCCCAAAAAAGCCGTCAAGATCATACACCGCCTTGCGCGGAATATTAATGCTGGGCCGCATCGCGTAATACTGCAGCTCGCCGTGCGGCACCACAATGTTCAGCCCATCCGCCGCGCCCCGCTGAAAGATGACGACCAGCCGCTTTGTGCGCCCGCCCGTCGCTTGCGTCGCTCCAAACGCCGCGCGAGTGAGAAAGCCAGGCACCGCCGCCGTGCCAACCACGGCCAGCCCGCTGTCGCGAAGAAAAATGCGACGTGTAATGGACATATCAGAACACTCCGTAGAGACGTAGCTTGCTACGTCGATCTCCACAGCCATGTGAAACGTAGCAAGCCACGTTTCTACAAAGCGGCTATCTCCTCTGAAACTCCGGCGAACCCAGCAACAATCCCGCCATCACGCTCACGTTCGCAGGTTGGGCGACATGCGCCGCCTGCTGCGGGTCCGGCTGGCCCTGCTTGTTCGCAGGCTTCTTCCCGGCCGCGGGAGCATTCTTCGTATCACCGATCTTCGCATCTATGATCTGCGCCTCGATCGAATCGTGTGTCTGCTTCGAGACGTCTCCCGCGAGCAGGGTATTCTCCAGAATCGGCAACGCCAGCTTTGAATCGAGGGGCAATTCCCATTGGCCTGTGAGCTGTGCCGAATCCATCTTTACGCCTTTAATCTTTCCACTGCTCAGCGCCAACGCAAAATTCATGCGGTTCAGCAGCGCCGACGAATTCACCCACGTTTCCGCCTTCATCGAGTAACCCGTGGGCGGCTGCGCTCCGTAGAGCGGCATGCCCATGGTGCCCAGCTGTCGCGCCAGGGGCAATGCGTCATCCACTTCGGCCCCCGTGACGCGCACCGCCGAGGCCACAAACTCCAGCGGGGTTTTCACCTTCGCGCGATAGGTTCCGTCGGCCCAGAACTCCGGCGAATGAAACAGCGTGGTCAACACTTCGCGAATATCGCCTTTTTTCTTTAGAAACGTTTTTGCCATCTGATCCACTAACTCTTGCGGCGGATCATCCGAGACAAAACGCTGTGCCAGTTTCAGCGAAATAAAATGCGCAGTCTGCGGGCTGGTCGCCAGCCGGTGCAGCAGTTCCATGCCTTCACCTTCGCCCTTCGGCTTGATGCGATGCCCGAGAACAAATTTGAACCCCGGCTCGTGCATATTTGGGTCATACTTGAACCCGCCGCCGTCGTTGGGCTTCTCGATTGTCCATCCGGTAAAAACCTTGGCAGCTTCGGTAACGTCGCGCTGCGAATAGTCGCCGTTCACGCTGAGCGTATGCAGTTCAAGTAACTCGCGTCCGTAATTTTCATTCAGCCCGCTGTTCTGTTTCGCATTTTTCTTCGGCGGACGCGGCGGATAACCATACCGTCCTCGCGACCCCGTCGAAATGCCGAGTGCCTTCATCGAGCCCGGTCCCACGCTAAGCCAATTATCCAAGTAAAACAGCATCGCAGGACTCTTGGCCGTCGCCACCAGCAGATCTTCGAACCTGCCCATCGCCCGCGGACGAATCACGTCCTGTTCGTAATTATTGAGCATCAGCCGGTCGGGGCCCTTGCCCACGTAGACGTTGAAGTGATTGAACCAGAAATCAGTCATCACTTCTTCCAGTTGCCGCTCGCTGTAAACCGCCCGCAGCACTTTAGCCTGGAGAAGCTCGTCCGTGACCACGCCCTGCGGATTATTCATGGCCTGCAGCGTTTCTCTCTGCTTAGGATCTAACCCCGCAAGAAAGTCCCGGCCCTTGCCACCGCGCATCGAGTCAGCGAACGCAACCTGGTCATCCACCGACATCGCCAGAATTTTCTTGTAACGCTGATCGGGAGGAAGTTCGGGCAGCTTCTGAATCTCCAGGTCCGCGTACAAACGCTCTTCCCGGCGTTTCGCTTCGGGATCGTCAATCGCGGGCTTCGTCTCCGAAGGAACAGGCCGTGCAGCCGACAAAAGATTTTCACCGGGTGCGGGTGAACCGATCCCCGCGTTATGGCTCGCCTCGATGCCGCTCGCTGTGTTGCTATCCGACTTGCCGGCCGCGCTCATCATCCCATTTTCCAGATCCCCTCTCGCGGCAGGTTCCATGGTTGCGCCTGTGACGGTCGTGCTCGACGTGCCCGCACTGGAATTCGCGGCAGACGAGCTGGCCTTAGGCTCCACGCTTTGCGCTGCATCCTTCACCGGAGCCTGCGCCGTTCCAGCACCGTTGCCCGCCGCCTCAGCTTTCCGCTCCCGCTTCTCTTCCTGCCGCGCAATCTGCACTTGATACACCGCGCGCTTCGCGGCATCGGAGGGCATCGACCTTTTCCCGTCGATGACTTGCTTCACCAGCGCGCCGTCAGGAAAATCCTCAGCCACTTCCCGCGGGCTCATGCGCAGCGTTCGGAACGGCGCGAGCCGGCTTTCCAAAGCATCGTCATTAATCTTTCCGGGATGGAGTTGCTGATCAATCCACGCGTCGACGCCGATCGCCATCACCCGCTGCACGTCCCCAGGGCGAGGACCAAAAGTCAGGCGATTGAGCGCATGGACTGCGCGTTTTTGTTCAGCCGGGCTCGAAGCGTGAGTGTCTTTCTTCTTCGCCAGCAGCGGAACTACGCAGGCAAGGCTCACCAACAACAAAACCCCTGCAACCTTGCCGTGAATGGACTTCATCGACACTCCAACAGAGCCGAAGGAAGAAAGCGAGAGCCTTCCTCATTATGAACCCAATCTGTGGAATTAAGTTGCTGTCAGAATGCCTCAGTCACCAAGCCGGGAAACCATAGAGCAGTCGGTATTTAAGCAGACTCACGGAACAAAATAAGCCACGAAAGCTAGGGCTGGCTCACATACACTTTGCCGCGCGACACCTTGTGCTGCAGGGTGGCAGCGAGCTGGTCAATGTCGCCGGGCGCAATGTTCACGACTCGGTCGGCCAGCAGAGGAGCCCGGCTGCTGCCCACCGCGTCGCGCCGCACCTGAATCAGCAGCGCCTGCACCACGTTGGGATCGTACTTCTGCGGAGCCAGGCGCACCAGGTCGCTCAGCGCGCTGCCCACGGAAAGCGGCTGGCGGTAAGGCCGCGCACTGGTCATCGCATCAAACGCATCTGCAATTCCGATGATCCGCACCGGCATGGATAAATCATCGAGCGTCAGCGCATCCGGATAACCCGAACCGTCGCTGCGCTCATGATGCCAGCGCACCGCCTCCGGAATTTTCGGCCATGGGAACTGCACCGTGCTCACAATCTGGTGACCCACCACGGTGTGATCGGCCATCTCGCGAAACTCTTCAGGATTGAGCGCGCTCGCCTTGCCGAAAAGCCGGCGATCGACCGCGACTTTTCCAATATCGTGTAGGTATCCCGCGCTTCGCAGCGCGGCCAATTCGCTCGCGTCCATTCCCAGGGCTTCCCCAATCGCAGACGCGTAGCGGCCCACGCGTAGGGAATGTCCGTGAATATTCACATGCTTCACGTCGATGGCAGTGGCAAATGCCTCCAGTGCGTTGTCGTAGAAACCGTGCAGAGACGCCATCAGGCGAAGATTCTCTGAAACCCGCTGCGCAATCGTCTGCGTGAGCGCGTGGTTCTGAACCGCCAGCGCCACGTAGCTGCAAAGCAGTTCCATGGCGGCGAGTTCGTCGTCCTCGTAGAGCGCGTCTCCCGGACGGCGCCCGAGTGCGACCACGCCCGCCAGCCTGCCCCCGGCCTTGAGCGGCGCCAGGCACTTGAAAAGTTCCGGCGCAACATTTCCGTTCGAACTGAGGAACACCGAATAGGTCGACCCGTTCAGCACGATGGGTCCGCGCGCCGCAGATAATGCATGCACATGTTTCGGAAGGAGAGGAATGAAGGCCGGGTCCGGCATCAGGGCAAAGCCCTGCGACGTGCTGGAAGTCAGCATGGCAGGCTTGTCGCTGAACAGGAAAAGCGTGCCCTCGCGAGCGCCCGCCGCTTCCATAATCGCGGACAGCATGAGACGTGAAGTTTCCGAGAACTCGCGCTCAGCCGTCAGTTCGGGCCCGAGCTCGGAAAGCGCCTCAACCGTGCGCAACAGCCGCCGGAAATTGTTTGTCTGCACCGCCACGACGAAGTGGTGCGGAACCCAGAGCAAAACGAGCGTAACATGCCGAAATGCTTCGTGCGCGATCGGGTTGTTGGTTAGTTTGATGCCGCGCCGGCGGGCAACGAAACGGTTAACACGCGGTTAATAAAAATGATTCCAACGCTTCGTTTTCGGGTGGCGCAGCGCTGGAAGCGCTGCGATCAGTCGCGTTCCTTGGGTCCGGCTTTAGCCGCCGAAGTTGCCGCGCCTCTAGAAATTCTCGCGCAGCTCCGCGAACCTGCCCACAATCAGCAACCGCTGCGGAGCCGGTGCCGCGCTCAGCTCATCGTGTTCCAGAATCCAGGTATCGCCGTGGGGCACGAACACCGCGTGCAGCCCGGCTGCCAGCGCAGGATTAATATCCGACCTCGGACTATTCCCGATCATCCACGTAGCCTCGCGTGCCAGCCCATGCTTCTTGACCACGGAGTCGTAAGCCGCAACGTCCTTCTCCGCGACGATCTCGACCGCCGCGAAATGCGCTTTCAATCCCGACCGCTCGATCTTCCCGCTTTGCTCCACGACCGCACCCTTGGTCATCAAAATCAATCGATGACGCCCCGAAAGATATTGCAGCGTCTCCCGAACCTCCGGCAAAAGTTCGATAGGATGGTCCTGAATGGAGTGGGCGAAACCGCGAATCTGCGTCCGCAACTCGGCCGTAACTGGATGAGCGCTCAGCCGTTCGAACGTGTGGACCAGTGCATGCCCAAAACTGTGCAGCCCGTAACCATGCGTGACAATGCACTCGCGCTCCACGTCGTTGAGTACCTCGCGCACCTGCTCCGGCGAAAATTCGTGATGATTGAGAAACGAAATAAACTTGGCGATCGCCCGCTCAAAATAAATATTGTTTTCCCAAAGCGTATCGTCCGCGTCAATCAGAAGGGTCTGTGAAAACAAGCTTCCAGCTCCTAGCTTCTAGCAAAAACATGCAGCGGGAGAGACCCGAGGAGAGAGACAAGTGGATTCGCGAGCAGGACTCTTCGAAAGAAGCACTCACGACCGGTGTCTTTAGGGCCAGCAGAGAGCCAGAAGCCAGGAGCAATTAGCTAGCAGCTAGAAGCTGCCCCTACACCCAATCCACTCTCGCTTCCGGCCCAATAATCCCCGCCTTGTGCCCCATATCCAGCAGCCGCCGCACGGCTTCCCGCCCGTCGGGCCCGTAATCCAGCGTGCGCTCATTCACGTACATGCCCACAAACTTGTCGGCCTGTTCGGTGTCGAGGTCGCGAGCAAACTGCATCGCATAAGCCAGTGCTTCCTCGCGGTGGTCGAGTCCATACTGGATGCTCTCACGCAGCGCCGCCGACACGGACGCCATCAACTCCGCTCCCAGCGCCCGCCGGATAGCATTTCCTCCCAGCGGCAACGGCAATCCCGTAACCTTCTGCCACCACTTCCCAAGATCGACAATGCGATGCAGCCCGGACTTGTCATACGTGAGCTGCCCTTCGTGAATGATCAGCCCAGCCTCGTATTTTCCTTCGAGCACCTGCGGAATAATCATGTCGAAAGGCACCACTTCCACTTCCACGCCCGGAGCAAAAAGTTGCAGCGCCAGATAAGCCGTGGTCAGCGTGCCCGGCACGGCGATGCGTTTCTTCTTGATTTCACTCTGGGTGAACGACCGCGTCGAGACAATCATCGGCCCATAGCCATCCCCAACGCTGCCTCCGCAAGTCATGAGCGCGTACTTGTCCTGAATATAAGGATAGGCATGGAACGAAATCGCCGTGACGTTGTAAACCCCTTCGCGCGCCTTCTGGTTCAGTGTTTCAATGTCGCAGAGCGTATGGCTGAATCGCAGCCCAGGCGTGCGCACCTTGCCGGTAGCCAGCCCGTAAAACATGAACGCGTCATCGGAATCAGGACTGTGGGCTACCGCGATCTCGCGCAGTTCGGTGGAAGCAGCGGAAACTTTCTCGGATTGTTTCTCAGATTGTTCAGAAACTACGGTCATCAAATGGACTCCAAATCTACTGCTGTATTGCCGAACCACGGCCCCAGCGGGTCGCGACCACAGCCGCAACCATCACCTTCAATACCTCCGCCGCAACGAACCAGTAAAGCCCCAGATACGCCGCTCTCGCGAACGAATGCGTGGCCACATAAAGCCACGTCACTCCGCCCGCAAACAAAACGATTTCAGCCAGCAGGCCCGCGACCGCGGCCCGCGCAAAACTCTTGGTCCCGCGTTCAAAAACAAATCCAGCCAGTCCCGCAACCAACGGATACGCCATGAGATATCCACCCGTGGGCCCCAGAATCTGCGCCACGCCCATCAGCCCAAGTGAACTCGGACTGAACACCGGCATCCCCATCGCGCCTTCCGCCAAATAAAGAATCATCGCTGCGAATCCGCGTCGGCTGCCCAAAAGCAATCCCACCAGCAGCACGCCGAAGTTCTGCATCGTCAAGGGCACGGGTGTGAACCATAAAGGAATCGTGATGCGCGCGCACAATGCCACAAACAAGCTCGCGCCCACTACCAGCACCACTTGCCGCGCCGCTTCCAGCATCCGTTCCTGCGGCGTACTGAGGGCTTGCAGTGCCGGCCTTGCCATGGAAAAACCTCCGTCTAAAACGAACCTAAGCGCGCGGATCAAATCACAATGCGGCGTCCCTGATCACCAGCCGCTAATCACTGATCTTCTCATTGACGCATCGAATCATTGACGCATCGAATCGGGCGGGTCCGCACCGTGAGCCGCTTCTGCCACGTGAACCTGCCGCAAATGCCGGCGCAAGCGCATGTACAGGGCAATCGCCACGCACACCACCACCAGCGTACTGACGCCCAGTATCAGGAACCACCAGATCATCCGCACAGCACGCTAGGATAACAGATGCAGCGGCTACTTTGGCTTGCTCTCGGCGCGTTTCTGGCGCATGGTCTCGACGCGCTTGACCATGAACTGAAGCCGGTCACGTCCCCACTTGGTGCGGGTGGCGGCCTTTTCGATGTTGCCAAATACGTGCGGGTCGTTCATCTTCCCGCGGAGTTCATTGAGGAAAGGAGCGACCTTGGCCAGGATAAGAAACATTTCGCCGCTCACTGCGGGCTGCAGGAACAAGTCTTCGTTCAGCACACCTTGCAAGACGAACGCCGCAGCCATGCCCCAGTAGCTCTGCACCTGGCGCAGCCAGTTGTTCTCGGGCGAGTTCATTGCCCACAACACCTTCAGGTAGTCGTCCGCATTCTGCGGGAAAAACTCGCCGCCCCACCAGTTGCGAGCCTTCCGCATCTCGGGTTCGCGTCGGAGTTCGTAGAGATGAAGAATCAGTTGCGCGTCGGCCACAGTCGGTTTCTTTGCCACGTGAGGCTCCTTCGTGTGACTTTGTGTCCTTGATGGTTTAAGCCTTCGAAACCGACCCTACTCACAATCGCTCAATTTCTTAAGCGGATGTTGCGGCGGCTTCCGGTGGCGGCGCCGGCCGTTCATAGTCGCACTCTTTATTCGGGCAGGCAATCACCGGACCAGCTTTCAGATTCTTCTCCACCAGATATTCGCTGCCGCAACTCGTGCACTTCTCCGCCATCGGCTTGTGCGCCGAAGTGAACGTGCACTTGGGATAATTCCCGCACCCGTAAAACGTATTGCCCTTGCGTGCGCGTTTCTCGACCAGGTCGCCTTCTTTGCACTCCGGACATTTCACCCCAATGTAATTCTGCTTCACGTACTTGCATTCCGGATATCCGCTGCAAGCCGTGAACTCGCCAAAGCGTCCGTGCCGGATCATCATGTTCCGCCCGCACTTCGGGCATAGTTCATCCAGCGGAATGTCCGGAACTTTCTTGCCCTGATCCAGCCGTCGCGTGGTCTTGCAATCGGGATAACCCGTGCACGCCATGAACTGCCCGAAGCGTCCGCGCTTCAGCACCATCACTCGCCCGCAGTTCTCGCAATATTCTTCCTGCGTGGTTTCCTGCACGTCCGCCGAATCGAGGTCGGGCAGGTTGATCGGATTTTCCTTCGTAAATGTGCAGGTGTTCGGATCCTCTTTATCGTAGGTGCTGCACGCGTAGAACGATCCGTGCTTGCCCCACTTGATCACCAGCGGCGCCCCACAGCGCTCGCACTTCTCATCCGTGGGCTTCTCCATCCGCTTGATGTTCTCCATATGCTTTTCGGCATATTTGAGATCCTTCTGAAATTTCTTGTAAAACTCCTTCAACGCGTCGGTCCACTTTTCCTTGCCTTCCTCAATCTCGTCGAGTTCTTCTTCCAGGCGCGCCGTGTATTGCAAATCGAAAATGTCGCGAAAGTTTTCCACCAGCAAATCAGTGACCACCAACCCAATCTCCGTGGGCGTGAACTTCCCTCCGATCTTCTGCACGTACTGCCGCTCTTGAATCGTGGTAAGAATCGCCGCATAGGTCGACGGCCGACCAATCCCGCGCTCTTCCAGTTCCTTCACCAGCGAAGCTTCATTGAACCGTGGCGGAGGTTCTGTGAAATGCTGTTCCGGTTTCAGTGCCTTCAGCGTGAGCTTTTCTCCCGCTTCGAGCGCCGGTAATTTGTGTTTCAGTTCTTCGTCTTCCTCGTCCTTGCCTTCCTTCGCCTCTTCGTAGACTCTGAGGAAGCCGTCAAACTTCAGCACCGATCCCGTCACGCGAAACCAGAAAACCTCACCGCCATTCTTGGCATCAATGTCCACGGTCGTCTGGTCGAAGACCGCGGGATTAATCTGTGACGCAACGAACCGCTGCCAGATCAGCTTGTAAACCTTGAACTCATCTTCTTTTAAATACTGCTTAACCTGGTCGGGATGCCGCATCGCCGAAGTCGGTCGAATCGCTTCGTGCGCCGCCTGCGCTTCCTTCTTCTCCTTATATGTATTGGGAGTCTCCGGCAAATACTGCGCGCCATATTCCTTGCCCACATACTCGCGCACTTCCTGAATCGCCTCAGGCGCGACGCGGGTCGAATCAGTACGCATATAAGTAATGAGGCCGACCAACCCCTCTTCGCCCAACTCCACGCCTTCATACAAGCGCTGCGCGATCATCATCGTGCGCTTCACGCTGAAGCGCAGCTTGCGCGAGGAATCCTGTTGCAACTTGCTGGTGGTGAACGGAGGCGCAGCATTGCGGCGGCGCTCTTTCTTGTCCACCGACCGCACCACCCAGTCGGCCTTTTCCAGCGCCACGCGGATCTTTTCCGCGTCCTCGCCGTTCGTGACTTCAATCTTCTCCTCGCCCTTGCCCACGAACCGCGCGTCAAATGCCGGCGGCTTGGCGGCGGCCAGGTTCGCGTCAATCGTCCAATATTCTTTTTTCTCGAACGCCTTAATTTCGCGTTCGCGTTCCACGATCAGCCGCAGCGCCACCGTCTGCACACGCCCCGCGGAAAGCCCGCGCCGCACCTTATCCCACAGCAGCGGCGAAACCTGGTACCCCACCAACCGGTCCAGCACTCGCCGCGCCTGTTGCGCGTCCACCAGATTCTGGTCGATGGCCCGCGGATGTTCAAACGCCGCCTGCACCGCCCGCTTGGTGATCTCGTTAAACGTCACGCGCTGAATGCGCGGAGGAGCTTCTACCTCGCCCTTCTTCAGCTTCTTGGCCTTCTTCTTCTTCCCGCCGTTCAGTTCGAGTTCCCCCGCCAGATGCGCGGCAATGGCCTCGCCCTCGCGATCCGGATCAGGCGCCAGATAAATCGCGTCCATGGACGCGCCCAGCTTCTTCAACCGGGCTAGAACCTTCTCTTTGCCCGGTATAACCACGTAATCGGTCGCGAAATCGTTCGCAGTATCCACCCCCAGAATGCTTTTGGGCAGATCTTTCACGTGCCCGAGTGAAGCCTCGACCGTGAAGCCCTTCCCCAAATATTTCTGGATGGTCTTCGCCTTCGCCGGCGATTCGACAATGACTAACCCTTTCACCAATTTCCTCTCAGTTCTCCAATTTCTGTTTCCGAAGCTAGCACGAATGGGACGGCCGCAACAAGTTACCGCAAGGAAGCTTCTAGCTTCTAGCTCCTAGCTTCTAGCGAAAACCGGGCCTCGCAAACGTTGAACTAGCGACGCCAACATACGCTGCACTTCGAGTATCTTTTCTTCCAGGCCTCTGAACTCATCACTACCAAGAAACTGCAAATCCTTGGCGAGGAGCAAGTGGCATTCCAGTTCACGCGCAGAACCGCGAGCAATCTAAAGAAATCTCCTCATCTCCGCATCCGATCGGCGGCCACACCCTTCCGCGATGTTCGCACCAATGGAAGCGGAGGCGCGTCGCACCTGGCTCGTCAATCCATACATCTCCTCTTTAGGAAATGCGCGTGTCTGCTTATAGACAGCCAGTGTGAGTTGATGTGCCTTGGTCCAAACCACCAGATCCTTGAAGTCTTCCATCAGCGTCGCCTCCCAAAGGCTTAGCTAGAAGCTAGTAGCTAGAAGCTAGAAGCTCTTCACAAAATTCTTCCCCGGCATCTGCCGTACTTTGCCGGCAAGCTCCAACTCGAAGAGAGCAGCGAAGATTTCTGAAGACGACAATTCCGTCTCCAGCTTCTCCACGATTTCATCGATGTGAGTGGACTCGTCGGATTTCAGCAGGCCCAAGATTCGCTTTTCGTGAGGAGGAAGCCCTTCATCCGGGAATAGAGATGCCGAGGAAGACGCGGAAGATTCAGGCGACGCTGCCGGAGTCAGTGCAAGTCGCACTTCCGCAGGCAGATCCTCCCACACGTCTTCCCAGGTCGCAACCAGCTTCGCGCCCTGCTTGATCAGCGTGTTCGGCCCCCAGGAATTCTTATTAGTCACGTTGCCCGGCACCGCGAACACATCGCGATTCTGTTCGAGCGCGCAACGCGCAGTAATACGCGTTCCGGAATATTCCGCGGCTTCGACCACCAGCACTCCCACCGACATGCCGCTGAGGATGCGGTTGCGAATCGGAAAATTCTGCGGCGCGGGATGGGTTCCAATCGGGAATTCCGAAATCAGCGCCCCGCCCAGCGCCAGAATCTGTTCCGACAATCGAGAATTCTCCTTGGGATAAATCACATCCACGCCCGTGCCAAACACCGCGACAGTCCTGCCTTTCGCCGCGATCGCCCCGCGATGGCTCGCCGTATCCACGCCCCGCGCCATGCCGCTGATGATCACCAGTCCGTGCGTGGCCAGGTCGCACGCCAGCCGCTCCGCCATTCCCAACCCGTAAGGCGTGGGATGCCGCGTCCCCACCATCGCGATACCCGGCTGCGTCAACACCTCCGCATTCCCGCGCGCATAAAGAACCAGCGGCGGATCATAAATTTCCTTGAGCCGCGGAGGGTAGCCCGCATCGTCGAACGAAACCAGGGTCGCGTCCGCCGCTGCCGCACGCGCAATTTCTTCCCGCGCCAGTTCCGCCGACTTGCCGGTAGCCAGCGCTTGCGCCGACACCGCCTGAATCCCCGTACTCTCCAACTCCGTGAGCGACGCGCGAAAGACCGCGTCCGCCGAGCCAAACCGCTCCACCAGCTTCCGCGCCCGCGTCGGCCCCAACCCCGGTGTCATGGTCAAGGCAACCCACTCCAGCAGGTGCGTAGCAGTCGGCGATGGCGCAACAATATTGAGCATGGAGTGGTCCTGTCTGAAGTCCAACGTCTAAAATCTAAAATCTAAAATCTGAAATCTGAAATCTGAAATCTGAAATCTGAAATCTGAAATCTGAAATCCTGCACTCTACGCAGTCCGGTTTTGGGTGGCGCAGCGCTTCCAGCGCTGCGATAAAGTGGTTCTTTCGGGGGGGCTTTAGCCCCCGAGGTCCCTGAACTCGTCGGACTGTACCCACGCCGAGAAACCGAAGTCAAGGTAACGCGTCACAGCCACCTGTTCAAAATCCTCTGTTAGAATCAAATCAGGAATGAGACGTCTCCGAATTTCCGCCATTTCTTACCTCAACACCGCCCCGCTGATGTGGGATTTTGAACACGGCGAGGCGGGTCAAAACTTCGATATTTCCTACACGCTGCCCTCCGCCTGCGCCCGCGCGCTCGAAGCCGGAACCGCCGACATCGGCATCATTCCAGCGGCCGCTTACGCGCAAATTCCCGGACTGCAAGTGCTCCCCTGCGTGGCCATCGCATCCCGCCGCGCCGTGCGTTCGATTCTGCTGGTAAGCAAAGTCCCAGTCGAAAAGATTCGAACCATCGCGCTCGACACCTCTTCGATGACCTCGGTCGCGCTGACGAAAATTCTGTTCGAAAAATGGTTGGGCGGCGAAAGAATTTTCACCCCGATGGAGCCGAACCTGGACGAGATGCTTGCGAACAACGACGCCGGATTGCTCATCGGCGATCCCGCGCTGCAAGTCGACCGCTCGCGCTACTTCACGCTCGACCTCGCCGAAGAATGGATTCGCTACACCGGCAAGCCCTTCGTGTTCGCCTTCTGGGCCGTTCGCGGTGACGCGTTGCGAGAGGCCGCATCCGCACCGGACCTTGCGCAGGTGTTTCAGGATTCCCGCGACCATGGCCTCGCGCCCGCCAGCCTCAATCAAATCGCCCGCGAATGGGCGCCGCGCCTCGCCCTCCGCGAAGATGCAGTCCGCAGCTATCTCACCGAAAGCATCCACTACGACCTTGATCCCGGCTGCATCGAAGGCCTGCAGCTTTTCTACCGCTACGCCGCCGAGATCGACGCGCTGCCAGCCTCGCCAGAGCTGTGCTTTCTAACCACCGCAAACGCAGCAACTGTCTAACACCGGGACGCTTCAACGCATCGTAGACACGTTGCTTGCAACGTCGCTGCCGGCATCGTCTCCGGCCGCGCCCCCGAGCGCAGCCGAAGGATGCCCTTCGTGGTTTTTTAATCGTCAAACTGAACCACCGAACCTCAGCGCAATTCGTTCTCCTGTAAACTTCTCCAAACCCAGAATGCCACCCCCTCTGCATCTTCTATTTGCAATTCCCATCTGGCACCGCCTGCGCCACCTGGGTGGTGTGGGCCTGGTTCTGCTCGGACTCGCTGACAATTCCGTGGTCCCGCTCACCGGCAGCATGGACGTTCTCACCATCTGGCTGGCCGCGCGTCATCTGGAGCCGTGGCCCTACTATGGCCTGATGGCCACGCTGGGCGCGGTTCTCGGCGGCTACATCACCTACGCGCTGGCCCGCAAGGGTGGCCAGGAAGCCATGGAACGCAAGCTCTCAAAAAAAAGAGCCACGCAGTTTCGCAAAGCCTTCGCGCGCTGGGGATTCGCCGCCGTGGCGGTTCCCGCGCTCATGCCTCCGCCGTTTCCATTCGTCCCATTCCTGCTGGCCGCCGGCGCCATGCAATACTCGCGGAAGAAATTCCTGGCAGCCCTCACGCTCGGCCGCGGCGTTCGCTACTTCATCGAAGCTGATCTGGGATTCCGCTACGGCACCCACATCCTGCGTTTCTTTTCCCGCTACTACAAACCGGCGATCGCCCTTCTCGTCGGTGTGGCCCTCATCGGCACCGTGCTGTCGTTGATTGAATATCTGCGCTACAGGAAGAAGTTTGGTTAGCAACCTCGCATAATCACACCCAGCCCCCGTCGATCACATAGCTCTGACCTGTAACCCCGGCGCTATCGTCCGACGCAAGAAACAGCACCAGCCGCGCCACGTCCTCCGGCATCAGCTCGCGCTTCAGGCTCTGGCGCTGCATGATCTCGGCAAGATATTCCGGAGTCATCCACAGCCGCCGCTGCCTTTCCGTCATGATGGCCCCGGGCGCCACACAATTCACGCGGATGTTCGCCTCGCCAAGTTCTCGCGCCAGCGTGCGCGTAAGGCCAACGATTCCAGCCTTGGCGGTCACGTATGCGGGCAGCCCGGTCGACGGAATCATCCACGCAATCGAACTCATATTAATAACCGACCCGCCGCCGGCCGCGGCCATCCGCGGCGCCACCGCCTGGGTCGTGAAGAACTGATGCCGCAGGTTCACCGCCATCCGCTCGTCGAAGTATTCCGGAGTCACGTCGGCAAACTTGTGCCGGTCATCGCTGGCAGCGTTGTTCACCAGAACACGCACCGCTCCAAGCCGGGCCTCCACGTCAGCAACCGCAGCCTTCAATGCCGCAACATCCACAAGATTGCAATGCAAAAATATTGGCGCGTGCGCGCATCGGGAACTGAGATCGCCCACCAGCTTGGCGGACGCTTCGTCGGCGACATCCAGAAACGCTACCCGCGCCCCCTGCATCGCGAAGTGTTCCACCATCGCCGCGCCAATGCCGGAGCCTCCACCGGTAATCAACACCGCCGCGTCGCGCAAGCTCGGATACCGCGCAAACTCTTGGCTCGAAGTCATAAAATTTCAGACATATAGTAACGCGAATCGATGACCCAGCCCGCCTCTGAGTTTATTGTCATCCCGAGCAAGCGTTTTTTGCGCCGCGAGAGCCTGCCCTGAGCGAATCGAAGGGGATCTGGGCGAGCCGCGCGACGCAATAATCGCGCGTTTGGCTCGCTTTCCATATCGATCTCAGCCCGCCGCTTCACAGCCGCCATTTGGAACCCAACCGCGACTCCGCTAGAATAAGTAAGGTGCTCTACAAAAATGTCCCTGACCAAATCCCAAGCCCTCGACCTCTTCCACTCCGACGACCTCATCGGCATCGGCATGGAAGCCGACTCTGTCCGCCGCCGCCTGCATCCCGAGGGCACGGTCACCTACATCATCGACCGCAACATTAATTACACCAACTTCTGCACCGAGTACTGCACCTTCTGCGCCTTCTACCGCCCGCTGAAAGGTCCCGCCGCGAAAGAAGGCTACATCCTCGAGTTCGACACCATCTACGACAAGATTCGCGAGACCGTCGAGCTCGGCGGCACCGGCGTGCTCATGCAAGGCGGCCTGCACCCCGACCTCAAAATCGACTGGCACGAAAAAATGCTGCGCGGAATTAAAGACCGCTTTCCGCAAGTGCATCTGCATTGCTACTCCGCTTCCGAGATCATCGCCATCGCCGAATACAGTAGCCTGAGCATTCGCGACACGATTCTCCGCCTGCGCGACGCCGGCCTCGACTCCATCCCCGGCGGCGGCGCCGAAATTCTCGACGACGAGGTCCGCTACAAAATCGCCCGCCTCAAGTGCCTGACCAACGACTGGATCAACGTCCACCGCACCGCCCACCAGATCGGTATGCGCACCACCGCCACGATGATGTTCGGCGTCGGCGAAAATTACGAGCACCGCGTCAACCACTTCCAGCAACTCTACGATCTTCAGGAAGAAACCGGCGGGTTCACCGCCTTCATCCCCTGGAGCTTTCAGCCGCAACACACCGCGCTCGGCGGCCGCCACTGGGACGAAGCCACCGCCGTCGAATATCTCAAAGTGCTGGCCATCTCGCGCTTGTATCTGTCGAACTTCGTCAACGTCCAATCCAGTTGGGTAACGCAAGGACTCAAAGTCTGCCAGATGGGCCTGCGCTTCGGCGGCAACGACGTTGGCTCGGTGATGCTCGAAGAAAATGTAGTCCGCGCCGCCGGCGTCACCAACTGCACCACCGAAGAAGAGTTGCGCCGCATCATCCGCGACGCCGGGTTCCGTCCCGCGCAGCGCGACACCTTGTACCGGCAATACTTTCTCAACTAAGTACTAATAGAGATCCATGGCGCTTGCGCCACATGCGATCCGCTTGCGGCAAGGACGTCGCCTTCAGATATAAGGTCCCTCACCCGGCACCTTCTCGATAGAGCCCGCGGCGGAACAACCCGCGCTCGCTGTGCAAATTCTCTTAAATCCCTACCCAGGCAGCCGAAATGGTGCTATATTTCGCCCAACTCTTGAAATCGAAACAGGACTCCCGCCCACAGCCCTCGCATAAAGAAAAATCACAGGGAGAAATGTATGAACTTGGCGAAACGCTCGACCGCCTTCCGCGCCGCTATCGCCCTTGCAACAATCATCCTCGGCTTGGCGGTGTGCGCCCAGGCACAAACCTTTACCACCTTGGCTAGTTTTGACTTCGTCAATGGTGTTGCCCCGCAATACGGGTCTCTCGTCCAGGCCACCGATGGTAATTACTATGGGACGACACAGTATGGCGGGCCTAAGGACACGGGCGTCTTTTTCCAGGTCACCCCCTCGGGTGAACTCACCGACATCTACAAGTTCTGCTCCCGTGCCAAGTGCACCGATGGAAAAGCCCCTTGGTCTGGACCCGTGCTCGGCTCTGACGGGAATTTCTACGGGACCACCAACCTGGGCGGAAGCGGAAAGCAGAATGCAGGCACGATCTACAAGATGACCCCGGGAGGCGCGCTCACCACGCTTTATACTTTTTGTCCGACCGCCCCCTCCCCCTGTGACGACGGCAAATATCCGATAGGGCTGATGCAAGCCAGCAACGGTAACTTCTACGGCGTGGCGGCTAATTACGGGGCCCACAACAACGGCACAATTTTCGAACTCAGCAAGTCGGGCGTGTTCAAGGTCCTTTACAGTTTCTGCGCGCAGGCGAATTGCGTCGACGGTGAAGAGCCCTACGCCGGACTCATGCAAGCCAGCAACGGGAACCTATACGGAACAACTGCCCGAGGGGGAGCCTATGGTCATGGCACAGTCTATGAGATCAGCCCAGCGGGATACTTCAGAACGATCTATAGTTTCTGCGCACAGGGGACCGGATGCACCGACGGCGACACTCCATATGCCGGGTTAGTTGAAGATATCAACGGCAATCTCTACGGTACTACATATGGAGGTGGCAGTGGCTACGGTAACGTTTTCGAGATCACAGCCGCCCACAAATTTATCCTGGTGCACAGTTTTGACAACACCGACGGCTCTTACCCTAGTGCGGCGTTGATCCTTGCCAGCGACGGCAACCTCTACGGAACGACCCCCTTCGGCAGTAACGGGCCGGGCACAATTTTTCAGATCACCGCAGGGAATGAGTTCAATTCACTCTACACTTTCTGCACGTGCGCCGGTACGAACCCGTTCGGCGCACTTCTCCAAGCCACCGACGGAACCTTCTACGGAACGACAATGGGCGGCGGCACCAGCAACAACGGGACGATCTTCAGCTTCTCGACCGGACTGGGCCCCCTCGTCGAAACCGTGCCCACAGCCGCCAAAGTAGGAGCACGCGTCATCATCCTGGGGAACAATCTGGATGGCTCGACCGCAGTCAGCTTCAACGGTACGACGGCGTCGTTTTCTGTTGTGTCCAATTCCGAGATCACCGCGACGGTTCCGGCAGGCGCGACGACCGGCACGATCACCGTAACCACCTCGACCGGCACCCTCACCAGCAATCCAGCATTTCGAATACTAAAGTGAGCGCAGCAGATGCACGTGCTAGGGCTGGCTACGAGTGCCCATGTGGGGACAGCCGCCCTCGGCTGTCCGGCGGCCCAAATGTATCGGGCCACTAGTTTTCCATTGTCATCCAACCGCTCGCATCTCCATTGTCATCCAGAGGAGGGCGCCTTTTGCCCGACGAAGGATCCCTACCTGACCAACGCAGCCCGCCGGTTTTTTGCATTGTGAAGCCGCACCCAATTCCGC
Organism: uncultured Acidobacteriaceae bacterium; assembly: GCA_963719575.1. Classification (GTDB taxonomy): domain Bacteria; phylum Acidobacteriota; class Terriglobia; order Terriglobales; family Acidobacteriaceae; genus Sulfotelmatobacter. The sequence continues at coordinate 148,428 of CAVRCN010000003.1, read as the reverse complement.
CGCCCTTATCCCCCAAATCTCAAAACGCTACACCTCGAGAGCCCGTTTTTGCTGTGGCTATTTCGCCACACTCGCTGCCGATATTTCGGCACGTTTCCCTAAGCCACTCCAAGTAAGCGACTTACCCCCGATCGATTTTCTCGTGGTTTTCCACAGACGTTCCTGAAGGAACACTTTTACAAACTGCAGTTGTGTTCCTTCAGGAACACTTGACCGATTCGCGTCCGCAATTTGGTGGTCTACGGCTCCGGTTGTGCCGTACCTTTCGCGATGGCTTCATCAAGAAGCTGTTTCATCTGGCGCGTGGCCCGTTCCGCCAGTTCGGCTTGCTGATCGCCCAGCTTGCCTTGCTCGTCGCCGAGCTTGCCTTGCTGATCTCCTAACGCGCCCATCTGCTCGCCCAGCTTCGATTGCTGGTCGCCAGCCTTGGACTGGAGATCGCCGAGCTTGCCCTGCAACTCTCCGATCTCTGACTGAATGTTGCCGATCTGCTCCATGGTGGCGTTGGAGCTGAGCTGCTTCAAGTCGCCTTTGAGCTTGTCGAGATCCGCCGTCATGTCTGGAATGGCGACGCGAACTTCTTCCATTTTCTTGCCCAGCTCTTCCTGTTGTGCGCCCAAAGCTTCCTGCTGCTTGCCGAGTGCTTCCTGTTTCCGTCCGAGTTCCTCTTGCGGTTCCCAGAGCTTTCGCGCGCGATCGACCGTGGCCTGGTCTCGAATGATGTAGGATTTTTCGTCGCGCTCAAACCAGATGAAATCTCCAGCGATAGTCTTCTTGAGCTTCTCCACGTGCTCCGCATCTTCGGTTGAGCCAGACATGGTGAACGAATCGGTCTTGCCGGAGGCGATCACGAAGCGCTGATGGTCGTCGTAGCCGTAGGCATAAGAGTAGCCGCGGCCGTGCGACGAGTGTGAAGTTCCCGACTGGCCAGTCAGAATAGCAAGTGGCGATGGGGGCGCAATCGCGGCGACTGGCGCTACCGGTCTCACTGTTGCGTCGGGAGGAGTACCTTGCGGCGCGATCGGCGCCACGGGCGCGACTCCGGGCCTTGGCGGCACGCTTGCAATTCCTCCTCGGATGGTTCCGGTGATGGTTCCGGTGACCGGTCCTCCTCCGACCGTCCCGGCGATTGCGGGCGGGGCAGTAGCGGGATCGAGCTGCGCGGCTGGTTCGGGAGGAGACGTCATTTCCTGTGCTGGCGCAACGGCCGGCGCCGGCGCGGAGCTGGGTTGGGCCTGGGGCGCGGGACTCGGGGCCGGTGGTGGCGTCTGGTTCTGCGCGAGGGAAACATTCTGCGGGCTCCCGTTGGAGCCTGCCGGGCGCGCGGAGGCTGCGAGATAAACTACGGGAACTGCGAGCGCGACGGCCGCGACCGCAATCGATTTCTTGAAACCTGATTTTGTGAAGCCCATGGTGACGGTTCCTTTCCAGGAGAGAATTCGTTCCACTCTTTTTTCTGCCTGACCTGCCTTGGCCATCGAGACGCCCTGCCACCACACGCGGCCGGGCGCGGCCTGCAAAGCTTCGAAGAATTCCAGCAACGTGGTGGCGTAGCGCTTGCGGTCGGCGCCGCAGGATAACGCCGCTTCGTCGCTGGCTTGTTCGGCAAGGTTGGCGAGATGACGGTCGAGCCACCAGGCGAGCGGGCTGAACCAGAAAATTGCGCGATGCAGCAGTGAAAGGCGCTGAGTGAGAGCGTCGCGGCGCGCCACGTGCGAGACTTCGTGGGCAACCACGGCGTCGAGCTTGGCGTCGTCCCATTCGCGCCAGGCGGTGGGCAGCAAGATGGTGGAACGCAGCGCGCCCATGGTGACCGGCACGGAAATGAATTCCGATTCAGCGGCCGGTGGAACGAAGGCCAGTCCGGAGGAGTGGGCGCGGGAAGCTAGTCTCGTGGTGACGTGCGGGTCGTCGATTGTCTGGGACGCGTGCAGCAGGCGGCGGCCGAATGCGAGCCCGACGAGGAAGCGTACGAGAAGAAAAAAAGCGACGGCGAGATATGTTCCGGCGGCGATGCTGCTCCAGGGAATTGCTGGAAACAATTTGGAAGTCGCGGCGGTGACGGCCGGTGCGTCCGTCGTCGGCATCTCGCTTGGCGAAGGCGATGGAGAAGCGTGAACCCCGGCAGCGGCAAGTGTCGATGCTTGCGCGAGAGTTAGTCTTTCGCCCCGCTGGGGCTCGTCCGTGATCCGCGCAGTCCCACGGCTTGCGTAGGCTGCATTCCTGGGCCGCTCTGTAGCTGCGGCCGGAAGGCTTGGTTCCGCAGTGGTCGCGAATATTCGGTTCTGCCGCACACTTTGAAGGGCGGACCGAACAAATGACGGCGTGGGAACTGGCAGGGACGGCAGCATCCAGCCCAGCAGGGGCATGGCGAGGGCGGCGTAGAGCACTGCGGTCCAGGTAACGAGGCGGACGTTGGTGGCCTTCACGCGGAACGTGGCCAGGCCGAGTCCGGCGGCGGCAGCCAGCGTCAGGGCGCGGGCGGCGGGACTCGCGAGCTGGGCGAGAAGAGTGGTGGACGCTTGGACGAATGTTGTGGGCGTCATGGTTTGGCTTCCTTTTTTTCTTCGATCTTTTTTTCTTCGATCTGTTTTTCTGCGATCTTGCGGGCGAGGCGTTGGAGTTGCTTGCGGTTGAGGACGGCGTTGTCCACCATTCCGAGGACGAGCTGCTCGGCGGAGCCGCCGCAGAAGCGGTCGATGATGCTCTTCACGGCGCGGACGGCGACATTCTGGCGCGCGTCGGATGCTTTGTAGATGAACGTGCGGCCCTCGGTTTCGTGCGTGAGGTAGCCTTTTTCTTCGAGGCGGCGGAGCACGGTGCGGATGGTGGAGTCCTTCATGGGACGCGACGAGGCCAGCGCTTCGCGGCAGGCTTCGGAAGACGATGGGCCGTGGGTCCAGAGGTAATCCATTACGAGTTGCTCGACTTCGCCCAGGTTCTTCAGGCGGGCGTTGTTTAGACGGGCTTGGGGTGTGTTAGTCATTGTAGCGTTACAATGTGTAACAGATGGAGGAGGAGCGGTCAAGAAGCAAATTTGGGCGACCCGTTCTTGCAACCGACGAGGGCTTGGGCGTGCGAGAAAACATCTGAGTTACGAGTGAGATTGTGCAGAGTGAGATGCACGACCCGTCAACGTCAGATTAGGGTACTCGCTGACGTAGGGTCCCTCACCGGGCCTTTGGCCCGGTTCGGGATGAAGCGATATTTTGGATTGTCTGGAAACTGGAAACTGGAAACCAAGAAAAAGAACCAAGAACTGGCCACTTTGGCTAAAGGTTGCCTTGGCGTTCCAACTGCTTGTAGAAGATCAGGGAATAAATGGCCGGAGACAGACCTGCGATGAGGATGGCCGTTATCGGCACCCAGAACGGGGCGCGCAGAAGCACTGCCAGCAGACCCAGGATTCCGCCGGCGAAGAAAGTTTTGGCGGCGAAGCGGTGCGTGGCGTTCCATACCTGTTCGTTGGCGATGGTCCAGGGAGTGCGGACTCCGATGAAAAAATTGCGGCGCACTTTGCCCAGCACGTTGCCCATAAGCGCGATCAGCAGACATATTCCGCCCACGATGGCGCGGGTCATATCGAGAGCCACGCCGAGGGCCGCTCCGAGCACCAGCAGTTGGACGTAGGCCAGCAGCGCGACCACCATCATCATGATGTAGAGATAGGTCGCGCGGAATGAATCCACTTCAAACTTCTTCGGCGAAAGCCAGGGCAGCGCGGAGAATATCAGGACGACCAGCGCGATCGACCCAGGACCGGTGAGCAACAGCCACCACTTCGGGCCCCAGCCGTTGACCTGGCCGTGCGCGTTCCAGTGCATGGGCAGGATGGCGGGAAGGTGCGGGTACGCAACCAGCGTGCCGGCAAGAACTGCCAGAAACACTGCGGCTGCGCCCAGATAGTAGCGGCGTGAAGTGGTCTGAGAGGTGGTCATTTTGCGTCTCCTTCGGGCGCCGTCTTTTCTGCGGGGTGGTCTTGTGGTTGTTTCTTTTCGTCGCCCCGAATCGCTTTTTCGTCACCCCGAATCAGGTCCATGGCCCATGCCATCAGGTCCTGGACGACGGTGGTGTTCAGGCTGTACCAGATCTGCTGGCCGTCGCGGCGGCTGGTGATGAGATCCGCTTCCTTCAGAACGGAGAAATGATGCGACATGGAAGGCTTGGTCATGTCGAAACGCTGCGCCAGGTCGCCGGCCGTCATTTCGCCGCGGCGCAGGAGGCCGAGAATATCCCGGCGGGTGGGGTCGCCTAGGGCTTTAAACGCTTTGTTATCAGTGGGCACGTTAATTAGTTAACCATATAATTAGATTGATGTCTAATTATAAAGATGCAGGATTTTCAGGATATTTTGGTGGCGCTTGGCGAGGCTATGGGAGTTCGGAAGCGGCGAGTGTCCGGGCGTGGAGTGTAAAGGATGTCCCGGAACGCTTTGTAAAGGATGTCATGGAACGGGACAGCTTCCACGGTACTGCGCGCGGTTGTGAGTTTTTCCGCAGCCTCGGGAAGCCGCGCCCTTCCCGAGGCCATTTATGAGCCGACTTCCAGTCTTTTACTCTTTTCCGCCGAATCGGATGACGATGCCGGCGGCGATACGAAGATTGTTTTGATGATCGTTCACGCTGTTATCGAAGCGCGTGAGGTAATAGTCGGCTTCAAAGGCGCGCACGGCGATGTGGCGGGTGAGGCCAACATCGAGTCCGCTGCCGGCGATCATGGCGAAAGCGTTTGCGGAGCCTGCGAGGCCGGAACTGCCGGGAGCGAGCACGCCGCTGGCATGCGCTCCGCCGACCAGCACTTGCGCGAAGGGCGTGAAGTGGCGGGCGCCGGTCCAGCGATAGCGGGGGCCTGCCAGATACGAGGTGAGTGTGAGGTCGGCGGTGGTGCCGGCGACGTCGGAAGCATGCTGGCTGGCGAGTTCGCCGACGATGCCGAGAGCGCGCCTGAAGTTGAATGCCGCCCAGACGTTGCCGCCGTTGAGCGAGAAGCATCCACATTCTCCGGGCGGCGCGTTGCTCCAGACATAGTTGTAGTCGAGGCCCACATCCATGCGGGAGGCGTTTTGCGCATGCGCGGGTGGAGGCGTGATCGCGCCCAAGCCGAAAGCCAGGAGAAGCAGGGCGACTGTTTTGGTGAAGACTAATTTCCGCATGGGATTTTGTCCTGTCCTTGTCTTGTTCTGAGAAATCTGTTCTGAGAAATCTGTTCGAAGAAATCTGTCCAAAGAAACACGGTTCGCAAACTAAGGTGCGTGGCGGAGTTTCATGCTCACTCCACCACCAGGGTGATCGTGGCTGAGGAATTAATGGTTCCACTGGTTCCGGTGACGGTGACGACATAGGTTCCAGCCCGGGTCTGGGGAACATTCGCGAAACCACCGTTGCAACTGGTGAGCAGCGAAGTGGTAATCCCGAGAGAGGCGAGCCCGAGAACCAGCACCAGCGCCCGCGGAATGCGCTTGCGCGCCAGCACCGCGCCAAACAGGACGAACGCCAGGCTCAGGGACGCGGCTGGGAATCCGCGGTGGGCGGGAAACTGGCGGGCGGGAATGCCCGCGCTGAGACTCGCAAGTTGTATGGTCAGCGCCGTCGGCGCGCCTGTAGTTCCGGGGACGACGGTGGGAGGATTGAAGGTGGCAGTCGCGCCCGCCGGAAGTCCGGAAGCGGAGAGCGTGACGGTGCTGTTAAATGCGCCTCCCAGGGGCGGCACCGTAATGTTGACGACCACGAACCCTCCCTCGGCGACGTTGAACGGCGTAGCCGGGGCGCTGATGGTGTAGGACGAGGTGACTTTCAGGGACACGGTGGCGGAGGTGGAGGGAAGGAATCCGGCGCAGCCGGAATAGACCGCGGTAAGGCTGTCGGTGCCGACCACCAGGCTCGTGAGTGTCAAGGTCGCGATACCAGAGGTAGTCAGCGTGGCCGTCCCCAGCAACTTGGTGCCGCTATAGAAACTGACCGTGCCATCCGGAGTGCCGGAGGGCGCAGGAGCCACGGTCGCGGTCAGGGTGAGCAGTTGCCCGTCGCCCAGCGGATTGGGCGAGGCGGTGAGCGTGGTGGTGGTCGCCGACGGCGCCACGGTTCCACTTAGAGAGATGGTCTGGGTGGCGTAGGCGGGACCGGTGGCATCCAGACTCGAATCCGTCATCACTAGCGATCCAATGGGGCTGCCCGCTCCGGTGGGTGAAAAGCTGATCGGAAGCAGGCACGAAGCGCCCGCCGCCAGCGACCCCGGGGACGAGGCCCCGGAAGCCACCAGCGGGCAGGCCGTGTCCCCCGCGCTGCTCAGGGTGAAGTTCAGAGTGATGCTCGGATTGCTGCCCGAGGCCGGCACCGGGAACGAAAGCGCGGCGGTGCCTATGTTTGAAACAGTTACGATCTGCGGGCTGTCGCTGCTGGTGGATCCCACGGCTGCCGGCAAAAAGGCCAATGCCGGCGGCACAGCCAAGGTGAGCTTCGACACGATGCCGCTGGACTGGTTGATGAAAATGTTCCCCATTTCATCCGCTGCCATCCAGAACAGCGAAGTCAGGCCGCTGGCGACCGTGGACTGGATGTAGGCGCCTTCGGTTTGCGGTGTTTCCTTATAGACCGCGGTTCCAGTGTTGCCGATGTAGAGGTTCCCGCTGGCATCCACCACCACGGTTGCGGGTGAGGAGAACTCGCTGGCCACCGTGGACTGGATGTAGCTGCCGTCGGCTTGCAGTGTCTCTTTGTAGACGTTGCCGCCTGTGTAATTGGTGATATAGACGTTCCCGCTAAGGTCTACCGCGACGCCGGTAGGCCCACTGAGCGCGCTGCCAATTTCGGTCTGGACGTAGCTGCCGTTGGCCAGGAGCGTCTCCTTGTATACGATGTCATCGTTGTAGCTGGCGATATAGAGGTTCCCGGCGGAATCCAGGGCGATGCCATCGAGATTATTGAGCCCGCTAACGATCGTGGTTTCGGAGTAGGCGCCGTTCGAGAGGGTTTCCTTGCGAATGTCGCCCCCCTCAACCTCGGCGACATAGACGTTGCCGGCTCCATCCAGCGCCACGCCGCCGGGGACGACGAGGTCAGTTGAGATGGTTGACGTGGTATAGACACCGCCGGACAGGGTCAGCTTATACAGCGTGTTGGCAGACTCATCGGCGACGAAAACGTTGCCTTTCGCATCCACCGCGATGCCGAAGGGGAAAGTAAATCCGCTGGTGACGGTGGATAGCGTTCCCGGCACGAAGTTGGCCTGCGAACCCAATCCGATGCCATAGCCCTGGCCCGAAGCGATGGTATTTCCTGTGTTGCTCTGCAACACCGCCGCACCAAAACGAACGCCGGGAAACTGCGGAGTGTATGTCATGTCGATGGTGCAGCTGTCGCCGACGGCGTAGACGTGCTCTGTTCCGTTGGTGGAGCAGGTTCCGGTGCCGGCGTCGGCGAAGTCCAATCCTGCCGCTCCCTGCGTGAGCACCGCTGGGGCGCCAATGGAGCCTTCGCTGTCAAAAGTGAACCCCATCGATATCACGGGGCTTATCGTTCCCAGGGCCAGGGATCCGAAATTCGCCGACTTCTGCACCATCAACACGCGGTTGTTGGCGGTATCGGCGATATAGACATTGCCGCCGGCATCCACCGCCACGCCAAAGGGCTGATTCAGTCCAATTCCCACGGTGGTCTGGTTGTAGTCGTCATCCGACGGGGTTTCGATCAGCACCTGGTTGCTGCAGCAATTTGCGATGTAGACATCTCCGATTGCGTCCACCGCCACGCCTTGCGGGGTCGACAGGCCGCTGGCCACGGTGGTCGGGGTGTAAGTTTCGCCGGCGAGGGTTTCGAGCAGCACTTCGTCATTGCCATCCGCGATGTAGACGTTGCCGCTGGCATCTACCGCCACGCCGTTGGGACTCGCCACCTCGCAGACCACCATGGTCTGGGTATAGGTTCCGTCGGACAGTGTTTCGATCAATACCCGGTCGTTGCCGGTGTCAGAGATGTAGACGTTGCCGCTTTCATCGACCGCCACGCCCTGCGGGCCCGACAAGCCGGTGCCCACGGTGGTCTGAGTGTAGGTTCCCTCGGAAAGGGTTTCGATCAAGACGCGGTTGTTGCCGGTATCGGCGATGTAAACATTGCCGCTTTCATCTACCGCCACGGCACTGGGAGATGATATGCCGCTGCCCACCACCGTGGTTTGTGTGTAGGTGTTCCCCACACGGGTTTCAATCAGCACGCGGTTATTGCCAGTGTCGGCGATATAGACGTTGCCGCTTGCATCCACGGCTACGCCCTGAGGGTTGTTCAGTCCGGTGCCCACCGTGACCCACCAGCCGGCGAAGTGCGCGGTGGTTTGCGGCGCAGCAAATATAGGAACTGGGAGAGCCAGTAAGCAGGCGAGGGCTAATCCATGATTGAGATGGCTCCGATTGAGATGGCTCCGATTGAGATGGCGACGCTGCGCCTGTGTGTTTCGGCTCCGGTCGCGCCGCAAGCTTCGCCGTAAACCCGCTCCCGCGATCGATAGGACCACAATTAGAGCTAGAAAGAGGGCGGAGAGGATGCTATTCGCGGCCAGCAGGGCCGGGATCCAATGAGCAAAAGCGCCGACGCATGCGACGACAAGCAGACTCACAATAGCGGTTGTTGCTTTGGACATGGTGGTCTCGACCTCGAATTAAATCGGAAGATTTTTTGCTGGCTGAGAGCGTTCTTAGCAACGCCGCTCATTCGGAAAACAAATAAGCATCTTGATTTCCAGACGTTACTTCGGGTTCGAGATTTGCTGGAGGCTGCGATTCACGAAGGGTCGTGGCTGTTGGAATACGATACTGAATTATTTCGCCCGAGGCTCGTCTGGCGGCTTCGCTTTGAGCTATGTTTTTGAGGTTGGGAGCGGGCAAACCTAAGGTAAAATATAGGAAGTAGTGGTTCTGCGACCGATCCCTCCGGTCGACACGTGGCTCAGGTTTCCACATTCTTCTTCCGACGCTGCCGATGAAACTTTCCCATGTCCTATTACTGTTCCTGTGCGCGCTCGGGGGCGGGACTCTGTCCGCGCAGAGTTCTTCTGGCGATGCGCGGCCGGCTACGACGCCGAACCGGATAACGGCTTCGGTGCAGGGGCGGGTGGCGAAGGATCCGGGTGGCGAGCCGGTGAAGAAGGCGCTGATCGAGCTGATTGCGGAGAATCAGAACGAGGGCGGAGATTACACCGCGGTCACGGGCGGAGATGGCAGCTTCCGCGTGGAGGGCGTGGTGCCCGGGCGCTATCGTTTATTTGTTGAGCGAACGGGATATCTCGAAGTGGAGAAACATCACACACGATCGGATGGGCGGGTGCTGACGCTGGCTGCCGGGCAGGAAGTGACGGATCTGCGGGTGCGTCTGCAGGCGGCGGCGGTGGTGGAGGGGCGGGTGACCGACGAGGATGGAGATCCGCTGGCGGATGCGCAAGTGGCGGTGCTGCGGCAGACGTTTGTCGCCGGGCGCACGCACTGGCAGCAGGCTGGAGCGGAGCGCACCAACGATCTGGGCGAATACCGCATCGCGGGGCTGGCGGCGGGAAATTATTATGTGTCGGTAAGTCCGCCGCCGGACTTCAAGAGTCTGATCGCCGCGGCCAGTAACGCGCCGGCCGGGGATGCTCGTACAAAAGACGCACAGACCAACGACCACGCGAACGACGCGAGCGCCGCGACCGCATACGCCACCACTTATTATCCGGGCACGCAGGACCTGCGGCAGGCTTCTGCAGTGCAGCTGCATGCGGGGGACGATTTTCCGGTGAACTTTTCGCTGGCGCCGAGTCCGAGCGTGGTGGTGCGCGGGTCGATTGCGAATTTGGGCGCGGATTCTTCGGCGCTGGTCATGCTGCAGTCGAAGGACTTCAACCTGACGCTGAACGGAGCGGAAATCCGCAAGGACGGAAGCTTCGAGATTCGGGACGTGGCACCGGGAGCATATACGGTGGTGGCTACCGTGAGCGGCGCGACTCCGCTGATGGCGCGGCAGGCGCTCGAGGTGGGCTCGGAAAATGTGGAGAGCCTGCGTCTGGTGCCGCAAGCGGGAGGATGCGTCCATGGGCGGCTACGCGTGGAAAGCAAATCTGCCGCGAGGCTCGACCCCAGCCAGTTTTTTCTCGCGCTACGCTCGGCCGAAGGCGATGACGACGTGCTGGGCGCGCTTTCGCTGGGCGAAGGTTTCGGAACGGTGGCTCGTGTGAACGGTGACGGCAGTTTTGAATGGAAGAATGTGCCGCCGGGACGTTACTACATGGAACTGGCGGGCGATCCCGGGGCGAGCGCGGACTGGTTCGTCAAATCGATCGCCGCGGGCGGGCGCGAAGCCAGCGACACCGGGTTCAACGTGGGCGGCGGCGTAACTGCGGTGGAATTGGTGGTGAGCGCGAACGGAGCTGTAGTCGACGGAGTAGCAGTCGACGCCAAGGGTGGGCCGCTGGCCAACGTTACGGTGGTCGCGGTGCCTGAGACGCGGCTGCGCGCACGCACCGACCATTACCGGAAAACCGTCAGCGACCAAAGCGGACACTTCACGCTGCACGGGCTGCCGCCCGGCGAGTACACGCTGTTTGCGTGGGAGAGCGTGGACGGCGAAGCTTATTACAATCCTGAATTCCTCAAGAGCTATGAAGGGCAGGGAACGACACTGCGCGTGAGTGAAGGCGAGCGAAAGAGCCTGCAGCTGGCCGTGATTCCCGCGCCCGAGGATCAGCAGTAAGTTTCTGGACTTGTTCGACTTTCTTGTGCAGTGCTGGTCCCTGCGAGATTTGTGGGATGCGCCGGCCGTGGCCCACTTCTCGCAAAAGATGCGAGAAATGGCGCACCCGGAGTATCCTTTTCGAAATCATGAAAACCTTATGCTCCGCCCTAATTCTGCTGGCTGGCATGTTTTGTGGTGACGTTGTTTACGCCGCGGACACACCTGCGAATGCATTGCTGGTGCTGGCCAAACGCGACGGCATGCTGTTGATTGTGGATCCTTCCAGCCTCAAAGTGGTCGCGCGGATTCCGGTCGGCAACGATCCCCACGAGGTGATTGCGTCGACTGATGGCAGGACGGCCTACGCGTCCAACTACGGAGGCGGGGCGTACAACACGCTGGCAGTGGTGGATCTGGTCGGGGAAAAGGCGCTGCCTGCCGTCGACCTGGGGCCGTTGCGCGGTCCGCATGGATTGGTTTTTATGGGTGGAAAAGTGTGGTTCACGGCCGAAGTTGCAAAGGCCATTGGCAGATACGATCCTGCGACCAAAAGTGTGGATTGGATTCTGGGCACGGGGCAGAACCGAACCCACATGATCTGGGTTTCAGCGGACATGAAGTTGATTGTCACCACAAACGTCAATTCCGGAACGGTGAGCATGATTGAAAAGAACACGAGAGGTCACGGACCGGGCGGCCCGATGGGTGCTCCGGGAGGGGATTGGAATGAGACGGTGGTGCGCGTCGGCAATGGTTCCGAGGGGTTTGATGTTTCGCCGGATGGCAAGGAAATCTGGGTGGCGAATGCGGCGGACGGAACCGTCTCGATCATTGATGTCGCGAGCAAGCAGGTGACCCAAACTCTGGCGGCCGATGTGGGCGGGGCGAACCGGCTGAAGTTTACGCTGGACGGAAAGCTCGCACTGATCTCCAGTTTGCGCGGCTCGGACGTGACCGTGATCGACGCGGGGACTCGCAAGACGCTAAAACGAATTGCAGTGGGACACGGAGCTGGCGGTATCCTGATGCAACCGGACGGCGCGCGCGTTTTCGTGGCCTGTTCTCCCGATGGTTATGTCGCGGTCCTCGATCTGCATTCGCTGGAAGTGGTCGGCCGCATCCAGGCGGGTCAAGACCCTGACGGGCTGGCCTGGGCGGCGCGGCCATAGGAATTGTTATCGCTGTCGATCTCGGCGCGCTTGCGAGCGCATCCGAACGCTTCCGAACGCTTCGTAATGCTGCGGTTTTGACTCCGTATTGGCGTTGTTCCTTGCAGCGTTTCGTCACGATGACTATAATGACCATCATGACCTTTTAGTCTAAAAAAGGAGCCGGAATGGGCGCGCAGAACTGGACGGTAGCCGAAGCCAAAGCAAAATTCAGTGAAATCATTGACCGAGCCATGTCGGAGGGACCGCAAACCATCACCCGCAAGGGACGCACAGCCGCGATTGTTGTGGGGGCCGAGGAGTGGCAGCGAAAAACTATGCGCGCCGGTAATTTGGCGGAGTTTTTTGCCGGATCGCCGTTGCGGGGATCGAATCTGAGGGTGCAGCGGCTCAAGGCGCGGCCGCGAAAGATTCGGCTGTGAACTTTCTTCTCGACACGAATGCGGTTTCGGAATGGGTGAGGCCGCGCCCGAATCCGGGCCTGATCCGCTGGATGGAAACAGCTGACGAGGATCGCGTGTTTCTCAGCGTGATCTCGCTGGCTGAGTTGCGTTACGGCGTAGAGCGCATGGCGGCGGGGGCGCGGCGCCACAGGCTTGAGATTTGGATGTTGCATGAACTGCCGCTACGTTTTGAAGGGCGGGTTCTCTCCGTCGACCATCGAATCGCCGAGGCCTGGGGGCGAACCGTTTCGCGCAGCGAGGCTCTGGGCCGGCCCATAGGCGCGATGGACGCTTTCCTATCAGCAACCGCGGAAATACATCGTCTCACGTTGGTCACTCGAAATGTTTCTGATTTTCCGGCGTTGAAGGCGGTTCTGAATCCCTGGAGTTAGCGAGGCTGCCGAGAAGCCCGGGGCAGAGCTGGACATAATCAGGCAGTTTTCTTAGCGACTTTTGGCGTAGCCTTCTGTGCAGATGTGATTCCGCTTCTCATCCACGTGGGTTTCAAATCGCATCGGCAAAATATGCAGCGGGTTGCGGTGGTGTAGACGACGCGGCCGTATGATCGGCAGCTGCTGTTGGTGCACAACTTCATGGGGCAAACGCAGCACGGGCGCGGGGAGAAGCGGCTTCGCATTTTTGACGCGGTGAGATTCGTTTTTCTGCTGAGTGCTGGACGCTCACGTCGAGCAGTTCGTCGGAAACTTCGATCCCGAAGAATCTGACTGGTGGAATCCAATCCGGTAGAATGGGAAGTTTCACCGGGTCTCTTGCTGAATCCTGATCTCATCTTGTCTGCGACGCTGGCGATTGGTGCTGCTCCCAAGGGCATTGGGCCCTACATTCGCCAGCATTTTCTGGATACTACTTTTCGCGGGCTTTACCACGCCAACGCGTTTGATGTGGCGCTGCTGGTTCCTTATTTCGTCGTGCTCATTTTGCTGGCGGGGTACGGGGCGCACCGCTATGTTTTGGTTTATCTCTATTACAAGCATCGTGACAAGCGGACCACGGAGCCTCCGTCGCGGTTCGAAGCATTGCCCCGGGTTACTGTACAGTTGCCGATTTTCAACGAGCAGTATGTGGTGGAGCGGCTGCTGGAGTCGATCTGCAAGCTGGAGTATCCGCGGGAGAAGCTCGACATCCAGCTGCTTGACGATTCCACGGACGAAACCGTTGAAGTTGCGCGCGGCTTAGTCGAGCGCTATGCGGTGCTGGGCAACCCGATCACTTATCACCACCGCACGAACCGCGAGGGCTTCAAAGCCGGGGCGCTGGCGGAGGGCATGAAGACGGCGAAGGGCGAGTTCATCGCCATTTTCGACGCGGACTTTACGCCGCCGGAAGATTTCCTGCTGCGCACGGTTCATCACTTCACCGAGCCCAAGGCCGGGATGGTGCAAACGCGCTGGACGCACATCAACCGCAATTATTCTTTTCTGACGCAGGTCGAGGCCATTCTGCTCGACGGGCACTTCGTGCTCGAACATTCGGGACGCGCGCGCACCGGGCTTTTTTTTAATTTCAACGGCACGGCAGGAATGTGGCGGCGGAAGGCGATCGAGGAAGCCGGGGGCTGGCAGCACGACACCCTCACGGAGGATACGGATCTCTCTTATCGGGCGCAGCTCAAGGGATGGAAGTTCATTTACTTACAGGACGTGGAATGTCCCGCGGAATTGCCGGTTGAGATGACGGCGTTCAAGACGCAGCAGGCGCGCTGGGCTAAGGGACTGATCCAGACCGGGATCAAGATTTTGCCGAAGGTGATGCGCAGTGACGCTCCGCTGCACACCAAGATTGAAGCCTGGTATCACCTGACGGCGAACATCAGTTATCCGCTGATGGTTATTTTGTCGGTGCTGCTGCTGCCGGCGATGATCATCCGCTTCTATCAGGGATGGTTTCAGATGCTCTACATTGACTTGCCGCTGTTTATGGCGTCGACGTTTTCGATTTCCAGTTTTTATCTGGTTTCGCAGCGCGAACTTTTCCCGCGGAGCTGGCCGCGCGCACTATTGTATTTGCCGTTCCTCATGGCGCTCGGGATCGGGCTGACTATCACCAACACGAAAGCCGTGCTGGAAGCGCTGATTGGCAGGCAGAGCGCTTTCGCGCGCACGCCCAAGTATCGTGTTGTGTCCAAGCAGGACAAGGTGGGCGCCAAATACCGCAAGCGCCTGGGATGGGTGCCGTGGGTCGAACTGCTGGTGGGAAGTTATTTTGCGATGACCGTCTACTATGCGGTGGACAACGAAAACTACATCACGGTGCCGTTTCTGCTGCTGTTCGTGGTGGGCTACTGGTACACCGGACTGATGTCGCTGCTGCAGGGAAGGTTTGCCGGCGTGTCGTCGAGCCCGGCGCACACCAAGCCCTTTCCCGTGGGAGTATAGGAGCGAAGGTTTAGCGGCTGTGGGCGCGATTGTAACTCCAGCGGTTAGCCGCGCTCCAACGCCGCGACACGCAACATCAACCGCAACAGCAAACGGATCGCGAAACGTGACCTGCGTGCTTTCTTTCGCTTGACCTCTCGTTTACAATCCTGTGCGGAAATTCCCGTTGGGTGCTTTTGTTTCTGCATTGTTCGTTTCGTGTTCGAAGGAGGGTCAGATGCTCCTCTCGCGCAGACTTGTTCAAACTTTTCTTGTGGCGATTTTTCTTGTAGCGACACTTTCGTCTTTTCTCAGTTGCGGTTCGGCGCACAGCGGAGACGAGTATTACGTTTTCGTGTCGGCCAATCTGCAGGTGCCTTACTGGCAAACCGCGGGGGCGGGCTTTGCCAGGGCAGCCCAGGAAATGAAAGTGCGGGCTGATTTTTTGGGGCCGCAGAATTACGATCCTGCCGCCGAGCGGGCGACCCTCGACCAGGCGGTGCAGAAGCAGGCGTCAGGAATTCTGCTGGGCGTCACCGACGCTGCTTTGCTGAAGGACAGCATTAACAAGGCGATTGCGGCGGGCATTCCGGTCATCACCGTGGATTCCGATGCGCCTGCCAGCAAGCGGCTATTTTTCATCGGCACCAACAACTATCAGGCGGGCTTTACGGGCGGACAGCGGCTTGTGAAGGAACTTAACGGGAAGGGCAATGTGGTGGTGTTCACCATGCCCGAGCAGCCGAATCTGCAGGACCGCCTGCGCGGCTACCGGGACGCGCTTGATCGCGCTCCCAATATCAAGATTACGCGGGTAGTGGATATTCAAGGCGATCCGCGCATCGCCTTCGACACCACGACTCAGATAATCGGCAAGGAACGAGATAAGGTGGATGCGTTTGTGTGTCTGGAAGCGCAGTCGGGCAAAGAGGTGGCGTACGTGCTAAGCACTTACAACGTAACCGGCAAGGTAGTGATGGCGATGGATACGGATCAGGAAACGCTGCAGTGGATCCAGAAAGGCGGGATCGCGGCGACCATCGCGCAGAAGCCCTATACCATGGCGTTTGTCGGCTTGCAGATGGCCGATAATCTCTACCACCACAAGCCGGCCTCGCTGGACACCGATTGGTCGAGGGACAGTTTTGCACCCGTCCCCAGCTTCGTGGATACTGGTTCTGCGTTGATCGACAAGAGCAATGTGGATTCTTTCCTGCAGGCGAAGAAGGACCTTACGAGTGGGGCAAAGTAAAGTTTGGACGAAGTAAAGATCGGACGAAGTAAAGATCGGCAGCGGTCGATCAACCTAACAATTTCACCAAACAATCTCTCTAGTCAGGACAAACTGAATGCGCAAGGGCATCTCCTTTTTCTTTTTCAGCTTCTTCGTCACTCTGATGATTGCGGCTTCGGCCGCTTCCGGCGGCGCGCTCGACCGCCAGCCGAGCGCGGATTATCACGCCCGCCGCGAGGCGCTGGCCACGCAGTCTGGCGTCGTTGTTTTATTCGCGCCGATCGAGGGTCCGGACGAGGTCTATGAATTTCGCCAGGAGAATAACTTTTATTATCTGTCGGGTCAGACGGAACCCGGTACCGCCCTGTTGATTGCTCCTGCCGCCGAGGCCAGGGGCGATTCTCCGGCGCGGGCCTACACCGAGATTTTCTTCCTCCCGCCGCATAATATTCGCCGGGAAAAATACACGGGCCCCAAGTTGGGCGCGGAGAATCCTGACGCGCCCAAGATCACGGGCTTCGACCGCGTGGAGGAGATGAGCAAACTGCCAGAGGAAGTAGAGAAGGTGATTGCCGGCGCGCGCCCGGTCGTCTATGGCGACGTCTCGTCCGACGGAGAACCTTCCGCCAACGCCGCGCCGCTGGCATTCTTGAAGCGCTCGAACGCAGTCATCTTCTTCCAGGATGTGAAGCCCTTCTTGACCTCTCTGCGCACTTATAAAGATGCCGGCGAAGTGGCACTCATCCGCAAAGCCGTGGACGCGTCCGTGGCGGCGCACTTCGCTGCGTTTAAAGCCGTGAAGCCGAACGTGAATGAGCGCGATATTTCTGCTCTCATGCAATATGAATGGACCAGGCTCGGGTGTGAGCGTCCGTCTTACGCGCCTATCGTCGGCTCCGGGCTCAACTCCACGGTTCTCCATTACGCGGAAGACGACAACGTGATGAATGCGGGCGATGTGGTGGTGATCGACGCGGCCGGCGAATATTCCATGTATGCCGCCGACATTACGCGCACGCTTCCGGTGAACGGCCACTTCAGCGCGCGCCAGCGGGAAATCTACGACATTGTTCTGGGCGCGCAGGAGGCTGCGATGGCGGCATTCCAGTCAGGCAAGTCGATGCTGGTGGGAAGTTCCGACACTTCGATCAACAAAGTTGCGATGGACTATATCAACAGCCACGGCAAAGACCTGCACGGCGAGCCGTTGGGAAAATATTTTATTCACGGCCTGGGCCACTACATTGGACTCAAAGTGCACGACGACGGCGATTACAAATTGCCGCTGGGGCCGGGGATGGCCTTCACCATCGAACCTGGAATCTATATTCCCGAAGAAAAGATCGGCGTCCGCATCGAAGACGACTACTGGGTCGATCCCGACGGCAAGCTGATCAAGCTGAGCGCGGCGTTGCCGTCGAAAGCGGAAGATGTGGAAAAGGCGATGAAAGGGAAGTAGCGGGAGCGCGAGGCACTCCGGCGTACCCGGAACCTTAGAACTGTCCCAGTTTCCGCCTGCGCTGAACGTCTTCGTCTACCGAAAACGCATCGCCGTTCTCTGCGAACCGCGCTTCGAGTTCGTAAGCTTGCTTCTCAAGAGGAATCTCTTCGTAGCTGCCGCCGTTCAAAAATCCCCGGACATATAGGTCTGCAAACCCCGCCACACCCAGATGCCGGTATTGCACGACGTGTACCAGTTCGTGGAAAAAAAGAGAGCGAGTGAGCGGCGCCACATGCACTACGATGTCGACGAATGTGATGCCCGCCAGTTCTGAAAACGCAGGCATATTGTGGATGCCAAGAGAACGCAGCTGCGCGTAAAACGGCGGGTCGCTGACTTTTGCACGAACGACTCTTACCTGGTCGAGCAGGTCGGCGGGAAAAAAGGGCTGCAGGGCGGCTTTGTCTTCCGCCGGGATCGGCGCGGCTTTGCTTTTAAAAAGCACTCTTTGCTCAGAGATATAGGCAGAAACTTTGTTGGCCGCCATTCGAACAAATTCTTCTGGCACCTTGAGTGGAGGCATTGAGACCCGCTAGGAAATATATTCCCGGATGTATTCATCTTTGCTGTGGGCTATTGCGCGCACATCGCCGTCGAAGATGACTTTGCCTTCGCGCAGCATTAGAAAACTCATGGGAACCTCGCAATACTGGCCGCGAGGCAGAGATCTCACCTGGTTGGTCTGTTTGTCGAACTGGTGCGTGGCCATGGTGAAGGCATCCTGCAACCTGTGGGTTACCAGCAGAGAGCTGGTTTTGGATACGTCCCGCTGTTTCATGATGAGCTCGACGATAGTGTTGGAAGTGACCGGGTCGAGTCCTCCGGTAGGAGAGTCGTAGAGCAGCAACTCCGGCTGGGTAATGATGGCGCGAGCAATGGCGACCCGGCGACGCATTCCGCCAGAAAGTTCGGAGGGAAACTTATCGAGCGTGTGTTCCAACTCGACGAAGCGCAAGGCTTCACGCACGCGGCGCTCGATTTCAGCGTCATAAATGCCGCGCTCTTCCATCAACTGGTAGGCCACGTTCTCGGACACTGTGAGCGAGTCGAACAGCGCGCTCTCCTGAAACACCATGCCGATCCTGGCGCGCAGAGCGAACAGGTCTTGCTCCGGAGTCTGCGTCACATCTTTGCCCAGTGCCAAGATCCGCCCTGAGTCAGGTTTGAGCAGGCCCAGCGTAAGTTTCAGGATGGTGCTCTTGCCCGATCCGGCCACGCCGAACAACGCTTTCGTTTCGCCGAACGGCAGACGAAACGAAACTCCGCGCAGCACCTTGTTGTCTTCGAACGCAAGCTCCACGTTTTCGAACTCGATGGCGTACGCAGATGATTCCCGGGTCGCGGAGGCAGGGGAGTCGAGAGGTAACGTGGGCGCGGACATGCGGCTACTTGTACGACAAAACGTTCATCAGAAATTGAGTGACGAACAAATCTACCACCACAATTAAAACCGATGCTGCCACCACGGCTTGCGTTGTGGCCCGGCCCACGCCTTGCGTGCCTCCGCGCGCGGTCATGCCGTAGAAGCAACCCACGGTCGAGATGATGAAGCCGAACATAACCGGCTTGACCAGCCCCATGAAGACGTCCTGAAACACCAGTGCTTCCCAGGCGTTGCTCCAGTATTGGCGCGCGTCGAGGTTCAGCAAAATCTTGGAGACGAACAATCCGCCGGTCAGGCCCAGGAAGTCAGAGATCACGGTCAGAAAAAACAGCATGACCACGGTGGCCACCACGCGTGGCGCGACCAGCTTCTTCATGGGGTCGGTGCCCAGCGCGCGCATGGCGTCGATCTGCTCGGTGACCACCATGGAGCCGAGTTCGCTGGCCATTCCCGATGCGTTTCTCCCCGCCACCATCAGCCCGGTCAGCACCGGTCCCAATTCGCGCACCATGGAGAGCGAGACCAGTTGCCCAATTAGAGTGATCGAACCGAAGCGCTGCAAAGTGTTGGCACTTTGGACAGCCAGCACGGCGCCAGTGAAAAACCCAGAGAGAATCACGATGGGCAGCGAGCCCACGCCGATCAGGTCGGCTTGCTGAATGATGTCGCCAAAATAACGGGGCTTGCGAAAAATGTTCGCAACGGATTGAACCGCCAGCAGGGTGTAGTCCTGAACCGCCTGGACTTTTTGCTTGGCAACTTCAGTGGGCGAGGTCAGTTCCATGCGATTGAGAAGCCCGGCGCAACGCGTTTGAAGCGCTGGCGTGCTCGAACTATAACAGAGAAGGCTGTCAGCTATCAGCCGTCGGATGTAAGCTGGGGCATCCCTTGGCGAACGCTCACGTCCGCGGGTGAAATCGCCGGTTCACGTCAAATTCGCGGCGCCGGTGGGGCAGCGACGAGTACGATACCGAATCGCCCATCTGGTTTCACCGCAGTTTGACGGAATCACCGTGACCGCGATAAGGTGCCTCTCCATGGAACAAAAGCGAACCACCTCGGCGGTGAATGGCAGATTCTGGGGTTCGGCCGCCGCCGACTGGGCCGCGGTCCAAGAGCAAACCTGTGGCCCGGTCTACGTGGAAACATTTGACCGCTTAAAGCTGAAGGTCGGAATCAACTACCTGGACCTGGGATGTGGTGCCGGACTGGCCGCCCAGTTCGCCGCCGAAAGAGGTGCACGAGTCTCTGGCTTGGATGCAGCCGAGAATTTGTTGGCGATTGCTCGTGATCGTGTTCCTGACGGCGATTTTCACCTTGGCGAATTGGAGAGTCTGCCTTTCCCAGACAGTTCTTTCGATCTGGTAACGGGCTTTAACGCTTTCCAATACGCTGCGAGCCCCGTGGCCGCCCTTGCGGAAGCGAAACGAGTCGCCAAGCGCGGTTCCCACGTCGTAGTCATGACTTGGGGCAAACCCGAAGGGATGGCAGCCGCGTCGCTCGTTGCAGCGTTGAGGCCGCTGCTGCCGCCGCCACCGCCCGGTGCGCCAGGACCATTTGCTCTATCGGATGAGACCGCGCTGCGCACATTCGCATCCGCTGCGGCCCTCGAACCCCTGGAAGTATTTGACGTTGATTCGCCCTGGCAATACGCGGACTTACCTACGGCATTACGGGGTCTTCGCTCTTCGGGGGTTGCTGCTCGTGCCATCGAGAACTCCAGTGCGGAAGCGGTTGATGAGGCTCACACCAGGTCGCTGACGCCGTTCCGTCGGCCCGATGGGAGCTACAAAATCGGCGCAACCTTTCGCTGTCTGGTCACTCGCGCTTGACTAACGCAAGATTCTTGGCGTTCTCCACGTCGTTCAGAATGGATACCTTCAGGAAAGTAGATGGGTTGCAAGGCGCAGCTGAGAACTGCTCTCTATCCTCGGCCCTTTTTCTTGATCTCAATATTCAGCCGGCGGATTTTCTGATTCAGCGTGGAGAGTGGGACGTGGAAATGCTCCGCGGCTTCGGTCTGATTCCAGTTGCAGCGTTCCAGCATGTCGGTAATGATGCGGCGCTCGACATCTTCGACAATTTCGAAGAGTGAGGAGTCCGACGGCGCATCGTGCATGGAGAACGACGATCCCCGGCCCAGCATGGAATCAGGCAGCAGGTCGGCGCTGATTTCGGTTCCGGAAGAAAGCACGACGGCGCGCTCGATCACATTTTCCAGTTCCCGCACATTACCCGGCCAGGAATAAGCCATGAGCGGCCGCAAGGCTTCGGGAGTAATGCTGCGAACCGGCCGGTCGTTCTCCTCAGCGTATTTCTTGCGGAAATGTTCCACCAGCAAAGGGATATCTTCTTTGCGCTGGCGCAGCGGCGGCAGTTCGATGGTAATCACGTTCAGGCGGTAGAACAAATCCTCCCGGAAACGGCCTTCGCGCACCATCTGGCGCAGATCGACATTGGTGGCGGCGATGATGCGCACGTCCACCTGCAGTTCCTGAATTCCGCCGAGATGCATGAATCGGCGGTCCTGCAGCACGCGGAGAATCTTGGCTTGAGTCTCCATGCCCATGGTGGCGATTTCGTCGAGAAACAGCGTTCCCTTATCGGCAACTTCGAAGAGGCCTTTCTTTGAAGCGATCGCGCTGGTGAAGGCTCCGCGCACGTGGCCGAAAAGCGTAGACTCGAGCAGATCGGTCGGCATGGAACCGGTGTTGACCGGGACGAAAGGCTTGTCGCGCCGCGGAGAGTGAAGATGAATCGCCTTGGCGATCACTTCCTTGCCAGTTCCGCTCTCGCCCTGCAGCAACACCGTGGAGCGGCTGCTCGCCACCTGCGCCACCAGATCGAAAATCTTCAGCATGGGCTCGCTCTTGCCCACGATATTCTCAAAGTTATAGCGCTGCTTCAGCGCACGCTTCAGCTGGACGTTTTCTTCTTCCGCCCGGCGCCAGCCCACGGCTGCGCGCACGTCAGCCAGCAGCTTTTCGTTGTCCCAGGGTTTCTGAACAAAGTTGGCCGCGCCCGCCTGCATGGCGCGCACCGCATTTTCCACCGTGCCGTACGCAGTGATCATGATCACCGGCAGCCGGGAATCATGGGTGCGAATCTCAGAGAGAATTTCCAGGCCGTTGCGGCCGGGAAGCGCCAGATCGAGCAGAATCAAATCGAAGGGATGCTCGCCAATGCGGACGAGGCCGTCTTCTCCGCTACTCGCCGTTTCGACCGCGTAGCCTTCCATCTCCAGCAGGGTTTGCAGGGACTCACGAATCTCGGCCTCATCGTCCACGATGAGCACCGCTCCCGATGGAGCCGCGCCGCTATGCAAAGTGCTGCGCGAAATGACGGCCGCTTCAGACATGAACTGCCTTCCTGCTCAACGGAAAATCGAGCGCGAACGTGGTGCCAGCGCCGGGATTGCTCTCCACGCGAATCTGCGCGGCGTGCTCCTGAATGATGCCGTAGGTCACGGAAAGGCCAAGGCCCGTGCCCTTGCTCTGGCCCTCGCGCGGCACTGTCTTCGTTGTAAAAAACGGATCGTAGATGCGCTGAATATGCTCCGGCGCAATGCCCGATCCTGTATCGGTAACGCGCACGCTCACGAAGTCGCCGTTGCTGGTGGCCACGCTCAACGTGCCGCCGCCCGGCATCGCATCTTTCGCGTTCAGGAAGAGGTTCAGGAACACCTGTTGCAGCCGGCCTTGATTTCCCTGAATCGCTGGAAGGCTCGGAGCCAGCTCGCGGCTAACTTGAATTTTTGACGTCTTGAACTGGTGTTCGAGAAGGGCCAGAGTTTCACCGATCACTTTGTTGACGTCCACTTCGCTGAACTCGCTTCCGCTGGTGCGGGAAAAATTCAGCAGATTGTTGACGATTTCCGAAGCGCGGAAAGTCTGCCGCGTAATCTTATCCAGCAATCCCGATTTCTGCGGATCGCCTTGCAGTTGCTTGGCCAGCATCTGCGTGTAAGAAGAAATCACCGCCAGCGGCGTGTTTACTTCGTGCGCCACACCGGCGGCCAGCAATCCGATAGAAGATAGTTTGTCCGACTGCGAAAGCTGGGCTTCGAGTTCCACGCGCTCGGTTATGTCGTCCATGATCACCAACCGCCCCACTACCTGGAATTTGCGAGTGACCAGGGGGGCAATCGCCATGTTCACGGTGCGAGTCTCGCCGGCCGGCGTCTTCAGCCGGAACTTGTACAGGTTGCGAATGCCGGCGTTCTGGCGCATGCGGTAAAACTCTTCCACAAACTCCGGCGGAAAAATGCTGCGCATGGGCTGCGTCAAGGCCTGCCAGCGGGGCAGCGCGTACATCACTTCCATCTGTGCGTTCCAACTCTCGATGCGGTCTTCCATGTCGAGCGCCATCACGCCGATGTTGACGGACTCGACGATGTTCTCGTTAAAGTCTTTCAGGCGTTCATATTCCGCAGCCTTCTTCTGCAATGACGCATACAGCCGGCCGTTCTGGATGGCGATTCCAAGATATCCGCCCAGCGTTTCCAGCAGTTCCACGTCTTCGCTGGAGAGGAAATCCCCTTGCGCGGTCTTGCCCAGCCCGAGCACCGCGATCGTCTTCTGTTGCGAGCGGCACGGGATGTAGTAATTCAAGTCGAGCCGCGCGATGGTCTCCTGCGAGCCCGCCGTCTCGCGCGGCACCTGGTGCGTGTTCTCAAAGAACAGATGCCCCGCCTGCTCCGGACGCGGAGCGCTCAGGAAACTCAAATCGAGCTGGGCGGGCGCGGCGATGCCCGCCGATTTCGAGAGCAGAAAGTTCTCCGGTTCCGCGCCCGAAGCGAGGAAGATGGCGATCCGCTCCACGGCCAGCGTGCGCGACAGCCGGTCCATGACCGCGGACAGCAATTTGTCGAGATCGGGTTCCGAACTCAGCTCGCGTCCGAATTCGAGCAGCGTTCGGCGATAATCATAGCGCGTGCGATAGAAAAAGTGATCGACGCGGTCCTGAATCCACTTGCGTACCGGATCGAAGAGCAACGCCGTGACCACCATGGCGAGAATCAAGCCGACCGGTCCGGTTCCGGGCTGCTGCCTCTGCACCAGCGTGGCCACGCCGGCTACCAGCCCGAAGTACATTCCCACCACGGCTGCGGCCGCCAGCGTATACACCACGCCGCGTTTGAAAATCAGGTCGACGTCCATCAGCCGGTAGCGGAAGATGGCGTAGCCGAACGTCAGCGGCAACAATCCCAGCGACAACACCGAGATTTTCATCGCCGGTTGCGGCAACCATCCCAGGATGTGCGGAAACACATAGGGCAACACGTACAAAAGCGTGTAAGGCGCAATGGCGAGAATCGTGCCGCGGGTCACCCACTTCAGCTGTTGCCGCAGAATCGTGGTGCTGGCCAGGCGATAGCTGTACCAGAGCACGCCCGCAGCCGCCAGGAAGAACAACGCTCCGTACGCAATATCGAGCCGGTCCATGTTCCGGCTCAGCCTTCCGGTAGCTTCCAGCCAGCGCATTGCAGCCAGGCGCGTCCCGAGCAGCAACGCTCCCGGAAGATATACCAGCGCCAGCAACCACGGATGCTTGCTCACCGACCGCCGCTTCTCCGGAAAAATCAGCACAAAGTGGAGAAACAACGCCGGCTGCAATACCCACGCAACAATGTTGCTCCAGTAGATAGTCCAGTCAAACTCATTCAACTTTCCCGTGTACTTGAACGAATAGGCGATGAACGAGACCAGACAGAAGATGTAGAAGTGCGTAGAGCCCGGCGCGGTCCACCGCCGCAACAGAACGTAGAGGCCGATCCCGAGGTAGATCAGCGCAATCAGGCGCAGCCAGTTGTTGAGGGAGCGGTCCGCCGGAATCAGAATCACGTTGCAGTCCAGCGTGACTGACTGCCGCTGCAGAGAGTAATCGGCCTTCGACCACACACCCGTGCGGTAGATCTGGCGCTCCAGGCCAGGCAGGTTTTTCACGTCCTGGCCATTTACCGCAAGCAACTGGTCGCCGGGCTTGATTCCCGCTTTTAAGCCGGGGCCGTTGGGTTCGACGCGGTCGGCCAGCAGGTGGCCGCTTTGCTCCACCCAGGCCACTCCGTCGTCCGGGGCGGTCGACTCGCGTTCTTTTTGGAAATTAAAGGCAGCGAATACCACCGCCGCAATGGTAAGCAGAGACAGTAGGACGGCAAGGAAGCGGACTTGGCTCTCCCGATTCATGGGTTGCGGCAGCGGCCCCGAACCCTGCGGGGGCTGGATCGGCGCCTCACTGACGCCACGCTGCTCTTCAATTAGCAACTTCGCTGCCACGGCGATTCCCGTTTCTGTACCGCTAAGTCCTGCAAATCAGGCCACTTCTATAATTATAGATGCATTTTCGAACGCCAACTATGAGGTTTTGGAGGATTATGTGGGATTTTGTATCCCTCGGTTAGGCCAAGTTTTGACTGAGGCACGGCCCACGGGAACGGGTCAGGGGATGGAAAACGGGCATGAAACAGCGGCGCGATGGCTTAGAGGATAGAGGACGTACGCGCACAAGTCGCGTCCGCTTGGCTGCTACGCGATCACAGCCAAGCGATGAAGGATTAAGGGGGGAGGGTGAACCGATCTGGCTCAGCTCAGGACGGCAGAGGGGCCTGTACCGAGCCTGAGCTTGCCAGGTTGGTTCGGATCACGTTCAGCAATTCGTCGTTGTCGGCTGGCTTCTGAAAGTAGGCGGCTGCGCCGGCCTTCAGTGCGCGTTGTTCGTTGTTCTGCGGGTCGCGCGCGCTCAGCACGATCACGGGAATGCCCGCCAACGTGTCGCTTTTCTGCAGCCGGTCCAGAACGATAAAGCCATCCCCCGCCGGCAACCCGAGGTCGAGAAGAATGAGGTCGGGGTGTTCCTTCTGGGCAGTCGCGATGGCCGAATAGCCATCGGTAGCGGTTGCAATGTCGTATTGGTTGGCGCGCAGGCGCAGGCGCAAAGCCCGCACTAGATCGGGATCATCATCCACCACGAGAATCTTCGGTTTTGGCATGCAGTTTCTCCTTTTTTCTTTTTTCTACGTCTTGAAGTTCGTTTTCAGATCGCTCGCGCGCTGCGCCGATTCCTGCACCACAATTTTCATAATCATGGCGTTCACTGAGTCGGCCACGCGCTGAACCTGTTTCGGCAAAGGCTCATCGGGAGCCGCGGGCTCGATTTCAATGGGCGCGGTGGTGATGGTGAGCGTCCCTTTGGCCTTAATGTCGGTGACCCGCTCGATCTGCTCCCGGATTCGCGTGGTCATAATCTCGACGTGCCCAGGGTCGGTGGACGCCACTACGAAAAAGGTCTCCGCCTGCCCCGGCGAACCCAGCGGCGGAAGAACCAGGTCTTTGTCGAGGTACACGCAGCGCTGCAGGGTTTCCATGCATTTGTGCCAGGTTTCCCGCCAGTTCCCCCGCGGAGGGTTGCCATCGGGTTTAACTTCCATGCGAATCAGAATCAGATCCGGACGCAGCTGGTTCTGGTGAGTGATCACCGGCTGCAGAAGACTGGCCAGCGAGTAGATCGGCAACGTGAACGTGAATGTGCTGCCTTGCCCCAGTTCGCTCGTGACCCAAATGCGGCCGCGATGCAGCCGGATTAACTCTCTGCAGATGAACAATCCCAGGCCCAGGCCGGAGCGATTGTTGTCCACTGCGTCGGGGTCCTGATACAGCCGTTCGAAAATCTGCGCTTTCGCTTCGGGAGCAATCCCCCTGCCCGTGTCGGTGACCGAAACGTAAACCGTAGTGGGGTCGGCCTCCACCAGACAGGCCTTCACCGTGACCGCGCCGTCGGGGCCCGTGAACTTGATGGCATTGTCGATCATGTTGATGAGCACTTCGATTACGCGGTCGGGGTCGGCGTGCACCAGGGGGATTCTCTGGTCGAGGCCTACTTCCAGTCCGACATGTTTTTCCTGAGCGGCAATCTGCATCATCGCGACCGCCTGCCGCACCAGGTCTCCAATGGCAATGCAGCGCGGCTCGACCCGCAATTTTCCGCTCTCGGCGCGGGTGGCTTCGAGCAGATCGCGGATCATGGCGTGCAACTGGTTCACGCTTTTCAA
Organism: uncultured Acidobacteriaceae bacterium; assembly: GCA_963719575.1. GTDB lineage: Bacteria > Acidobacteriota > Terriglobia > Terriglobales > Acidobacteriaceae > Sulfotelmatobacter. The sequence goes on along the minus strand of CAVRCN010000003.1, from coordinate 121,581 downwards.
AATTGTCTTGAGGTGGTCGGCTTGATCTGGCGCGATCGGGCCCGCCAGCCCGTCGGCCAGGAGTGAGACGAATTGGTGGATGCAGGTGAGCGGCGTCCGCAACTCGTGAGAAACGTGCGACAGGAACTGATTTTTGAATTCCAGTTGCTGCTTGCGTGTGATTTCAAGCGTGCGCAGCAGCGCCTGCCGCTCCACCGCGTAGCGAATCGCGCGCTCCAGATGTTTCGCCGTGATGTCTCCCTTGACCAGGTAATCCTGCACACCCTGATTCACGGCCTTGATCGCCAGCGCCTCATCATCCTGCCCAGAAAGCACCACCACGGGCACTCCGGGGGCCTGCTCCAGCACGCGGCGGAAGGTTTCCGCTCCGTGGCAGTCGGGCAGGTTCAGATCGAGCAGAATGACCGAAGGTTGTTCTTTGGCGAGCGTCGCCAGCCCTTCCGAGAGCAGGCTCACCCAGTTCACCACCACCGGAGTTTTGCCTTCCACCAGGCGCAGCCGAACCAGGTCCGCATCGCCCGGATTGTCTTCAATCAGCAGAACGTGTTTGGCGCGATTCTCCATTTGTCTCCTTGTTTCGGCGGGTTCGCTACCTCGAAACAAAAACCATCAGAACCGAAATTTTCCTAGCGACGCATGAGCGATGAAAAAGACAGAAATGAAAAAATTGGCAGATGCAACGGTTTGCGGCGATTGCAGTCCGCGCTCATCTGTATCTGCGCTCCATTGCCTGGCTTGGGGGAGCCAGGGATTCGATTCGTTTGCTTCCGGCCCGGCGAAAACACAGGCTCACCTTCTCGCCGCCGACGGCCGCGGCCCATCCCCGTCTATAGGCAGCTATCGGCGGGGACGGCATAAGCTTTAGAACTTCCGGACGGACTCAAGGGGAGTGTTTGCACCGCAGTACAGTCCGGCCATGTCCTGCAGATAGAAGGGTGAGGATCGGCTTCAAAGAAGAAAGGTTCACAATCGGATTAGATTGCTCTCAGACGTTAGAAGAAGGCCCCACGGCCCTGGATGCAACTTTAGGTGTATGCTCTTGGACATTATGCGCACACACATGTGGAAATTCTTCGTGTTCCTGATTCTCGGCTCCATGGCCGTCTCTCTCTACGCCCAACAGTCCACAGCCAAACCGGAAGACACCGAAGTCTGGAAGCCGGAGCCGAAGGTGGTAACGCCAGGCTCTACCTGCGGAGCACCTCCCTCCGACGCAATCATCTTGTTCGACGGCAAGAATCTGGACGAGTGGGTGTCGGCGCAGGACCGCTCTGCCCCGGCAAAATGGATCGTCGCCAACAATATAGTCACAGTAAATAAATCCGCCGGCAATATTGAGACGAAGCGCACCTTCAGGAACTATCAGTTCCATATGGAGTGGAGAATTCCCGAAAACGTGGTCGGCTCTGGCCAGGCGCGTGGCAACAGTGGATTGTTCCTGGCCTCGACCGGCCCCGGGGACGCCGGATATGAGTTGCAGGTCCTCGACTCCTACAACAACAAAACCTACGTTAACGGCATGGCCGGCAGCATTTACAAGCAAAGCATTCCGCTGGCGAACCCGATGCGCAAGCCCGGCGAGTGGCAAGCCTACGACGTGGCGTGGACCGCTCCCGTGTTCAATGCCGACGGCTCGCTCAAGAGTCCCGCTTACGTTACGGTATTCCTGAACGGCGTGCTGGTCGACAATCACTTCGAGTTGAAGGGCGAAACCCGCTACATCGGCCAGCCCTTCTACAAAAAGTTCGACCGCGCCCCCATCAAGCTGCAGGCCCACGGCGATCCCAGCCCGCCCATCAGCTTCCGTAACATTTGGGTGAGGGATCTGGAGTAGCGCTCAACCGGCGGGAACGCCGCCGCACAAACCGGGTGCGAAAAGGCGAGCGTGCTTTGCCCGTCAGCCCGCTCGCGGACAGTCTCATTCGCTAAAATCACTACATGACAGCTCCCCGTTCGATAGCAGTGTTCGATCTTGGCGGTGTCTTAATCGATTGGAACCCACGCTATCTTTATCGCAAATTGTTTCAACATGAAGCCGACATGGAACATTTTCTGGCGAACGTCTGCACGACAGAGTGGAATCTGCAGCAAGATGCCGGGCGAACCTTTGCGGAAGCCTGCGCAGCACTGAAACTCGAGCATCTCGGCAACGCCGAAATGATCGACGCGTGGTTCGAGCGTTTCGATGAAATGATGGCAGGACCGATCGCGGGTACGGTCGATATTCTGGCCGAGCTGCGGGAGCAGGAAGTTCCCCTCTACGGCCTGAGCAACTGGTCAGCGGAAACCTTCCCTTTTGCACTGGGAAGATTCGAATTCCTGGGCTGGTTCCGTGCGATCCTCCTCTCTGGCGAGGTGCGCCTGGTCAAACCCGATCCACGAATCTTTCAATGCTTCTGTGAAAGATTTGCTCTGATCCCGGAGCAAATAGTCTACGTCGATGACCTGCAGCACAACGTGGAAGCGGCCCGCAGCGTTGGCATGCATGCGATTCGATTCAGCGATCCGGCTTCGCTGCGTGAGGAACTTTTGCAGCTTGGGTTGTTGCGACCAAGAGCGCCCCGATGAAATACTTAACTTCCGGATCGCCCATTAAGCTCGAAGCTCCCGATCGCGTGGGCAAGAACGGGGTGGGGAAGGGATTCCCGCGAGATCTGCGCCAGCCTGCTTTGCGCTCGCTGTTAGATGGAACATCTACTGGAGTTTCTTTCGCGGCTTCCAGCAGAGGCGCGTCATCATCCCAGTCAAACGACAGCGCCCGCGCGGTGGTTTCGATGGGTTTCGAGTTCCGGAATATCTTCCGCGACCGGCGCGCCCAACTCAGTAAACTTTCTCGCCGAAACCAGCACCCGGCTTTTCGAGTGTAACCGCGGCGGGAATCCATAGGCCGTGTAAAATGAGGCGCAGCCGGGGAGACGAAATGAAGCATACCCGCCTCACGCTGATCGTCTTGCTCCCTCTGTTGATGGCGAAGCCTGCGCTCTCGCAGGTCACAACCTCCCAGTACGACAACGCCCGCACCGGCGCCACACTTTCCGAAAAAGTCCTGACACCGCAGAACGTCAATCCCGGGCACTTCGGCAAGCTCGGTGCGTTCCAAGTGGACGGCCCGGTTTACGCCCAGCCGCTCTACCTACCGAACGTCGAAATCCCCGGACACGGCATGCACAACGTGCTCTACGTCGCCTCCGAGCACGACAGCGTCTACGCCTTCGACGCCGATCATCCCGGCAGCCTCCCCTTATGGCAAGTCAGCTTTCTCGACAAAGCGCGCGGCACGGTTCCTCCGACAGAAGACATGGTGCAGTGCCCGTTTATTCGGCCGGAAGTCGGCATCACCTCTACGCCCGTCATTGACATCAAGACCGGAACACTCTACGTGCTTGCCCGCACCGCCATCCGCCACAGGGCCAGCGACAACGAATACTTTCAGCATCTCCATGCGCTGGCCATCACCACGGGTGTCGAGAAATTCGGCGGGCCGAAACTCATCACGGCATCGGTGCCCGGCCGGGGCGCAGGCAGGTCCGACCGCCAGGTCGACTTCGATCCTCTGCACGAAAATCCGCGCGCCGCGCTCACCCTCGCCAACAACAACGTCTATCTGATGTGGGCTTCCTCCTGCGATGTCGATCCCTACCACGGCTGGGTGATGGCTTACGATCCCCAAACGCTGGCGCAAAAAGCCGTGCTCAACGTCAATCCCGACGGCAGCGAAGCCGGAATCTGGCTCAGCGACACTGGCCCCGCCGTCGATTCCGAAGGCAATCTCTACGTGCCCACCGGCAACGGCACCTTCGACGCCACCAGCGGCGGACGCGACTACGGCGATTCCGTTCTCAAACTCGACGGATCATCGCTCGCCGTGCGCGACTACTTCACCCCGTTCGATCAAGCCGACATTCTTGCAGGTGATTCCGACGTGGGCTCGAGCGGTCCCACGCTGCTCCCCGATCAACCCGGACCGCATCGTCATCTTCTGCTCCAACCCACCAAGCACTCCATCCTCTATGTGATTGATCGCGACCAAATGGGAAAATTTCACACCGACCGCGACGCCATCGTCCAGCGGATTCACATGGCCGGCGAAGGACTCGGCGCCATGGCCTACTGGAACGGCCAAGCCTACTTCGCGGCGAACAATGACCTCCTGTGCGACTACGCCATCAAGAATGGTCAACTCACCCTGCATGCGTCGTCCGCCATGAAGTTCGCGAATCCGCTCGCCACGCCGACCGTTTCTTCCGACGGCAACAGGAACGCCATCGTCTGGGCCGTCGCAACCAAGATCTGGAACGGCCCTGAAACGACCCACGCCGTCCTCTACGCCTTCGACGCCACCAAACTCGGCCCACCCCTCTACACCTCCGAGCAGAACGCCGCCCGCGATCGCGCCGCCATGGCCGCGCGCTTCGTCATCCCTGTCGTCATCCGCGGACGCGTCTACTTCGGCACCCGCAGCGAGGTCGAAGTCTACGGTCTCCTGAAGTAGCCACAGCCCGCATAGGGGCGGAAACCCAGATGCCGCCGACCCAGAGCAGTAGAAAGGCAAGATGTCGCGCGAGTTCACCGTTTCCTAACGCCGCCCCGATCGCAATTCCAGCTCCGAGCAGATTTTGTTTTTGCTTTCCTGTCCTGCGTGCTAGTTTGTGAATCCTCTGCGTGAGCCGCTGCCGCGCTCGCAACAAATTTCGCTCAAAGGAGGTCAATGTGAAAAGAGAACGGCTGACACAGATCGTCCTGGTGATCGTGGGGCTGTTGAATCTGCCCCAAATTTATATTCTATATTTGGATCTGTGGCATTCCAGCTGGCTTTTGGAGCGGAAGAACGAGTGCGGACCGATGTTTCTGAGCTTTTTTATTCCGGTCGGGATCTTTCCACTCATAGCCGCAAGAAGACCCTATGAGCATCGCTCGATGATTGCTCTAGTGGCTTGGTGGAATATCTCCCATGGCGGGGTGATGGCTATTCAAACCGCGGAAGCGTGGATGCACGGCGTCCACCGGAACGTTGCTGATGTGATCGTAGTTCTTGTGATCGGAGTGGTCCTGTTAGCGCTTCTGCCAGCAAAACGAGAGGTAATCGCGGCGGGAGTTGCGTGAACGGGCGCAGAAACCCCACACTCTACGCGGATAACCGTTCTCAGCCCGCCTTACGCTGATTCTTGGCTGGAACATCTTCCGACGAATCTTCTGACGCCTCTTCTGACGCTTCCAACAGCGGCGCTTCGTCGTCCCAGTCAAACGAGAGAGCGCGCGCGGTGGTTTCGATGGGTTCGAGTTCCGGAATGTCTTCGGCGACGGGCGCTCCCAACTCGGTAAACTTTCTCGCCGAAACCAGCACCCGGCTTTCGAGCGACCCGACGGCTTTGTTGTAAGCCTCCACGGCGCGATCCAGTCCCGTGCCCACGGCGGTGATGTGCCCCGCCAGGTTGCGCAGCCGGTCGTGGAGCTCTTTGCCCAGTACGCTGATCTCATGCGCGTTGCGCGCCAGTTTTTCCTGATTCCATCCGTAAGCCACGGCTTTCAGCAGCGCGATCAAAGTAGTCGGAGACGCAGGAATTACTTTGTTCAGAACTCCGTGCTCAATCAGGCCGGGATCTTGTTCGAGCGCCGCGCTGAAAAATGTTTCGCCGGGCAGGAACATCACCACGAATTCCGGCGTGGACTCAAACTGCGCCCAGTATCGCTTGTCGCTCAGAGTTTCAATGTGGTCGCGCACCTGGCGGGCGTGACTGGCCAGGCAAGCGCGCCGCGTGTCTTCGTCTGTGGTTTCGAACGCATCGAGAAAGGCTTGCAGCGGCGTTTTCGCGTCGACTACAACTTTCTTGCCGCCGGGCAGATTCACCATCAGGTCCGGCCGGATTCTTCCCGTATCTGTGGTCACCGTCTCCTGCTCGCTGAAATCGCAGTAAGAGAGCATGCCCGCAATTTCCACCACGCGGCGCAACTGGATTTCTCCCCAGCGCCCGCGCACATTGGGAGTGCGCAGCGCCTTCACCAGGTTGCCGGTCTGCGAGTGCAATTCTTTTTGCGTGACGATCAGCGATTGCACCTGGGCCTTGAGATCGCCGTAGGCCTCGCCCCGCGCGATTTCCATCTGTTGAATCTGCGCGTCCACCTTGCCCAGCGACTCACGCACCGGAGTGACCAGATCCGCGACCGCTTTCTGCCGCGCCTCGAGATCGCCCTTCGCGTCGTTCTGGAAGCGCTTCAAGGTTTCCTGAGCAATCTCCAGAAAAGCGCGATTGTTGCTGTTGAGCGCGTCGGAAGCCATCGCCTTGAAGGCGTTGCGCAGATCGTCGCTGGCCTGGGTCACTAATTCGATCTTTTCGTTGCTGGTCTTCCGTTCCGACTCCAGGGCCATTTCCAGCCGGGCTTTGCTCGCCACCAGCAGCTCGTGGGCCTCCCGAAGGCGCTTGAAATCAGCCTTCCCCGCCGCTAATTCCTTCTCCATCAATGACAAACGAGCATTCAGCTCCGCCGTCCGCGAGCGCAGGGCCAGCCACGCCAGCAGCGCCCCGAACAGTGCTCCGAACGACAGTCCAATACCGATACTGGTCGCTAGACCCATAGACTTGCGTTAACTACTCAGCCCCCAGTCCCGCCTCTAGCCTAGCACCAGCAGCAAGTTTCAGCTTTCAGCGAGGTCCTTCCCAGGGTCCGGATAGGCGCTGCAAAACGGCATAAAGCCGTGTGAATCGGCAAACGAAAGCCTGATGAGCGTGACCTTCAAACCATTGCTGGCGTTCGTTCTCGGGACAGTCGGGCTCGGGATAGGGGCCGTTCCTTTGGCTGTCCACTCCGGAATGGGCGAAGTGCCGATTAGCGCGGCGCCGACTGGCGAAGCACCCGATCCCGCACCCCAGACCGGAAGCAAGGCCACACTGAAACCCGTGGCTGCCGCCTCTCCCGACATTCCGTTTCATAGCATCGAATTCGATGCGCAAGCCGAACAGCAGATTCTGGAGCTAGCCAACCGCTCGCGGCAACAGGCCGGCGCGCCTCCCCTGACCATGGATTCCGGGCTTACCCATGCCGCCCGTGTGCACGCGCAGGCCATGCTCGAAGCGCGCCAGCTTTCGCATCAATTTGAAGGCGAGCCCTCCCTGCCCAATCGCCTGGCGGCTGCGACCCAGCTGCAACTCGATCAGGAAGGCGAGAACGTCGCGCTCGACATGGACCCCACACAAGCCGAGCAACATCTGATGCTTTCGCCTCCACACCGCGCCAACCTGCTCAACCCGGCTTACAACGTGGTCGGGATGGCAGTAGTCCGCAGCGGAGACCGCCTCTACGTCGTGCAGGATTTCGGCCACGCCCTCCCCAACTATTCATTGGCAGAAGTAAAGGACCGCATCGCCGGCGCCGTGCAGCATGCGCGCCGCAATGCAAGTGCGGCCGACCTTCCCCGCCACGATCTGGCATCGGCCGACGAGGTAGCCTGTTCCATGGCCCACGCCGACAAGCTCGCAACCCCTGCGGTTCATCAACTTTCCGAACGTTACACCGTGCTCACCTTTACCAGCCTGCATCCAGAAACCCTGCCCACCGGCTCCGACCGCGCCCTCGCCAGTCGCAATCTGCGCAGCTTCTCGATCGGCGCGTGTTACGCCCACACCGACACGTATCCCACCGGCGTGTATTGGGTAGTGTTGTCGCTGGAGTAAGCGCCAGAGCTTTGGCTTCACTAACTCCCAAAGGCAGGCCGAACCACACTACTTACATTAGTTAGCGTGAGGTAAACTATCCGCATGGAGATTCGACTTCGGCCCGAACTTGAGGCGCTGATTCGGCAGGATGTCCAGCGCGGCGCGTACGAAACCATCGACGAATACATCGAGCACGCCGTCGCGATGCTCCACGAGCGGGAAGCGTGGTTGGCGGCGCACCGCTCAGAGATCGAAGCGCAAATTAATGAAGGCTACGCCGCCGCTCAGCGTGGAGAACTACTCGAGCCTGACGAAGTGCGTTCCAGACTCAGCGAACTCAAGCGAGCCCGGCTCGGTGAACAGAAGCTCGGTGAACAGAAGCGGGAATGAGCAGTTACCGGCTCACGCCTCAAGCTGCGCGCGATCTCCTCGACATCTGGAGCTTTATAGCCCGCGACAATCGGGACGCTGCTGACCGCGTCGAGGCGGCAGTGTTCCGGGCATGCGAGCTTCTTGCCGAGTCTCCTCTCGCGGGACGAATGCGAAAAGACGTAACTCCATTGCCTCTTCGCTTCTGGGTGGTGCATCCCTACTCGAACTATTTGATCGTCTACGATCCGGAAAGCAAGCCGCTGCATGTCATCCGAATCCTCCACGGCGCACGCGACCTGCCTTCCGTTTTGATCTAGCCAAAATCGTCTTGTTCACTCCGGTGTGCCTGGGCGGATTTAGGCGCGTAAATCCTCCAGGCGCTTCAGCGTAGGCAATACTCGTATGGATTTCCCCGCCTTCTGCCGCGCCACCCGGATTTCATACAGGCTCTGCAGATTCAGCCAGAATTCCGCAGTCGTACCAAAGAAATGTGCCAGGCGCAGCGCCGTATCGCCGGTGACGGCACGTCGTCCATTGAGGATTTCGGTGATGCGGTTCGTGGGAACATTCAGGCGTCGCGCCAGCTCCGCGCGGCGCTCATTCCCAACTCATCGAGCTCCTCGGCCAAATGTTCGCCGGGATGAATTGCAATCACTGCCATGAGGCCTCCTAAATGGTAATCAACGATCTTCACGTTTGACGGACCGGGCGCGCCTTCCATCCAGTCGAAGCAAATCCGCCACTGGTCATTGATGCGGATGCTGCACTGTCCCTTGCGATCTCCCTTTAAGGCCTCGAAGCGGTTCCCCGGAAACGCGGCCAGGTCCCGAAGCGTGACCGCCGCCTCTAAACGATCGATCTTCAGACGGGCGGGGCGTTCAATGCCAGAGAACGCTTTCACCCGCTTGCCCCGCGCAAAGTCTCGGCTCCTCTGGTCACGGTAACCCAGGACCACAAATCACAGCGAAAAGTACGCGTTACGTAAAGCATAACAACCAGACGGGTAGTGGCTCAATTTGAATTTCTCTGCGTACTTTGCGGCTTTTCCTTTGCGAGCTTTGCGGTTAAAGGCTCTTGTTCTGGTGCGAATCAAGAGACTTTAACCGCCGAGGGCGCGAAGTAAGGCCGCAGAGTACGCAGAGAAATTCAAACTGCGCCACTACCACCAGACGTTAAGCCTTTTCACCCTGGGATCTCATGCAGCGGTCCGCTTCGCGAACTTCGGGTTACAATATCGACCCAGCCACGCACCAGCGGATAACTGCACAATGAGCAGCAGCGCAACCAACAGTACAACCAGCCCGCGGCAGCACAGCAGCCTCCCGCTGGTGATCGTGGCTTCCTCGCTTGGCACCATGATCGAGTGGTACGATTTTTTTATTTTTGGCAGCCTGACCACAGTTCTCTCGCTGAAATTCTATCCGCCGAATAACAACACCTTCGCGCTGGTCGCTTATCTCGCCACGTTTGCCGTGGGCTTCGCGGTGCGCCCGTTCGGAGCTTTATTCTTCGGCCGCATCGGCGATCTCATCGGCCGCAAGTACGCCTTTTTGGCGACACTCACCATCATGGGCGGCGCCACTTTTTCCATCGGCCTGTTGCCCACGTATGCCACGGCCGGCTGGTTTTCGCCGCTCATGTTGATCCTGATTCGCGTTCTGCAGGGCTTGGCTCTCGGCGGCGAGTATGGAGGTGCGGCCGTCTACGTGGCCGAGCATGTATCCGACCAGCGGCGCGGCTTCTACACCAGCTTTATTCAGGTCACCGCGATTCTGGGATTTCTTATTTCGCTGTTGGTCATTGTGGCCACGCAATCGGCCATGTCCCGCGAAGCCTTCAACTTCTGGGGATGGCGCATTCCGTTTCTGGTTTCGTTTTTCCTGGTCGGCATTTCGCTGTACATCCGGATGAAGTTGCGCGAGTCGCCGATTTTCGTGCATCTCAAGGCCAGCGGCAAAGCCTCGATCCAGCCGCTCAAAGATGCGTTCACCAATTGGGCAAACCTGAAGCTGGTGCTGATCTGTCTGTTCGGTTTGACGGCAGGACAAGGTGTGGTGGCCTACACGGCAGAGTTCTATGCCCTGTTTTATCTGCAGACGATTCTGAAAGTGAACCTGCACACGGCAAACATCGTAATGGCGGCCGGGCTGGTGCTGGGCATGCCTACGCTCGTGATTTTCGGAGCGCTCTCCGACAACATCGGACGCAAGAAGATCATGCTGGCCGGCTGCCTGCTGGCCGTGCTTACCGACATTCCGATTTACCACGCCATGCAGAGCGCGGCGGGCAACAATGTAGTCACAGTGCAATCCACGCGCAACCGGGCGACCGGGGCCATCAACCTGACGCCCATGTCGCAGGACGCAAGCGGTGCGCTGGTGGTTGCGCCGGAGGCGCAGCATCCCGACACCGGAAAACTGATTCTGCTGGTTTTTTTGCAGGTCATTTTTTTCGGCATGGTTTACGGGCCGGTCGCCGCGTATCTGGTGGAAGCTTTTCCCGCGAAGATTCGTTACACTTCGCTGTCGTTGCCCTACCACATCGGCAACGGCATCTTCGGAGGAATGCTGCCGCTGATCGGGCTCTCCATCTGCGCCGCCACCGGCAATATATATGCGGGACTCTACTATCCGATGGCCGTGGCTGCACTCACCGTCGTGGTCGGCAGCATTGCGCTGCCGGAAACCCGTGGCACCAGAATCTGGGATGAAGTGGAGGGGCGGGTGGCGCCGCAGGAATCGTGATCGTCGGTGGAAAGCTTCACAAACCAAGAGGGGCGACCCGTTAGGACCACCCCTCAAAAATCACCCTGTAGCTCGTGCTCGTCTTCGGATCGGTCGCCGCGAAGAAGCCAGGGTTTACTAGGCCCTGATCTAGGTGACCGTTCCTATGGTCATAGAAGGAGCTTACTACTCGAAGAGAGAACGGCCCGCGATATCCTGTGTTAATCTGCCTTCGCCCACCGTCTGCGGTTCCCTTATGGAACCCAAGCCACAAGTCCTGACTCACGATGTCCGCATCGGCACGGCTGGCTGGTCTTACAAAGACTGGGACGGCGTTTTCTATCCCTCGGGCATGCAGCTCCGCAAGCAGCATGCCCTCGAATATCTGGCGCGCTTTTTCGATACCACGGAAATCAATACTTCGTTTTATGGGCCGCTGAAGCCTGAGCTAGCCAAGCTGTGGTGCCGCAAGGTCGCAGCGGTGAATCCGCGATTCTTGTTTACGGCAAAACTCTTTCGCGCTTTCACGCACTCGCCGATCGCGGTGATGGAACCTACTTCCGCAGCGACGATCCGTCCCACCGACGAGGATGAAACCCGCACCCGCGAAGGGCTTGACGCTATCGCGAACGAAGGACGGCTGGGCGCGCTGTTGATCCAGTTTCCCGTGTCATTCAAAAACACCGGACTCAACCGCGAATATCTCGACCGCCTGCTGCGCCAGTTCATCGAATATCCGCGCGTGGTCGAGGTGCGCCACTCCAGCTGGAATAATGCCGAAACCCTTGCCGCGTTCGCGCAGCAAAACGTTGCCTTCTGCAACATCGACCAGCCGGTGCTCGGACTTTCGCTCGCGCCCACCGAACATGTGACTGCGTCGATCGCCTACGCCCGCCTGCACGGCCGCAACTATAGCGAGTGGTTCGATTCCGACAATCGCAACGACCGTTACAACTATCTCTACAAAGAAAGGGAACTGGAAGGCTGGAAAGAAAGAATCGAAAACGTCGCGGAGAAAGCGCAGACCACTTACGTGATCACCAACAACCACTTCGAAAGCAAAGCTGGAGTGAACGCGCTGGAGTTGAAGGCGATGATCACGGGGAAGCGAGTGCTGGCCCCGCCGACGTTGATCCAGAAGTATCCGGAACTCAGAAGGATTGCCGATGCCGCGGACGATTTTGACGACGGCACGCGCGGCCCACGGTTGCCCTTGGGTGCATAGAAACCCGCGGAATTAACGAAGTGTTCCTGCAGGAACACTGTGGAAAAGTCCGGATTTTTTCCCGCTAAGTCATTGAAAAGATCATGTGCCGACGAAGAATCAGCAGCGTAGGCTGTGGAAAACGTACCTACTTTAGTAGACGTAAAAGGCCCTAAAAGTCCACCAAAGTAGACTTGACCGAAGCAGGAAAATCAGGAACGAAAAAAAGGCGAAGCGAAAAAACAGAGCGAAGAGGATCGACATGTACGCCAGAGTGACACAAATCTACTCCGAGGGCGAAAAGGTGATGGTCACCGTGATGCGGGGGCAGGAGAGAATTACAAAGGAACTAACCCCGCAGGCAATGAAGTAAGCGACAGGCAGCGGTTAAGGCGTGAGTGCGTGAACCCAAATTCCCGCGATGCTCAAAATAAGTGCAATCGCGATTTAGAGACAACTACTGGCTGCCTTATGGAACTAGCGGCTCTGTCCCGGATGGTCTCCCGCCTTCTGTGGCATCAGCCAAATGCACAGCACCATAAATGCCGCAATTACCAGCGAAGAACTGATGCGACTAAGATCGAGGCCGCCATTCGCATGCGGTTTGGTCAGCAGATCTCCAAGAGTCGCCCCCAGCGGACGCGTCAAAATAAATGCCGTCCAGAACAACACTGTGTGCGAAAGCTTTGTGAAGAAGTACGCGGCGGCAACCAGCGTCAGCATGCCCGAAAAAATCAACGCTCCTCGTTCGAACCCTACCCCGTTGGTGTCCGCCACAAAATCGCCCAGTGCCGTGCCTAGCGTATTCGAAAACAGAATCGTTACCCAATAAAAAATCTCGACCTTGGTTGTTTTAATATCGCTGAACGATACCGATCCAACCGAATATTTCCACAATCCCAGCACGATCATGAGGAGCGCGAATAAAATCGTCGTTCCTCCGACATATCCCCAGCCCAGTGAGCGGTCGGCGAAATCCGCCATCGTCGTGCCCACGGTTGTGGTCGTAACAATTACAGTCCAATAAAGAAACGGATGAAACTTCTTGGCGCTAATCTGCACCGCCAACGCTGCGATAAAGCACGCCATGAAAATTGCCGTGCTTAATAAATACCCGAGATTCATTGTCATCGAGAGCGCGTCTCCGCCGGTCTCGCCTAACGTCGTTGCCGCGATCTTGATGATCCAGAACGCAATCGCGACCTGCGGAACCTTGCTGGTCGCGGGTCGTACCTCGCCTGCGGATTCGGACTGTTCACCGCCCCATATGCCGTCAACCCCAAACCTAAGAACATTCGTGCGCATAAATCTCTCCATGGAAAGGGAAGTAGTTTATTGGAACCTCTCACCGGATAACCTCTGCCCGCATCGAAACATTTTAACGCTGGCTGGCGAAACCAGATGGGATGAGAAGGCCGGTCTCCGACGGGATGCGGTACGCTCCCAAGTTATCGACGTGCTCGAAGCGCAAGAGATAAAGGAGACCGGCAATGAAGAAGGTTAGCACCGTAGTAGCGAAACAGGGCAGGAATATTTCGGCGCAGAAACTGACCATTGGATTGGATCTGGGCGATCGCAACAGTTCGTACTGCGTGTTGGATGAAGCCGGCCATATCCAGTTGGAGCAGCGAGTGCGGACGACAGCGAAAGCGTTGCAAGAAGTCTTCGGCACGATGCCGCGCAGTCGCATCGCGCTGGAAATCGGGACGCATTCGCCCTGGATCAGTCGTATGCTGAGCGAGTTGGGGCATGAAGTGATCGTGGCGAATGCGCGCAAGGTGCGGCTGATCGGAGAGAGCCGCAAGAAAGACGATCGGATGGATGCGCAGACGTTGGCACGGCTGGCCCGGATCGATCCGGAGTTGCTGTATCCGGTGAAGCACCGCAGCGCGCCGGCACAAGCTGATCTGATGACGATTCGGGCGCGGGCAGGGCTGGTGCGGTCACGAACGGCGCTGGTGAACACGGCTCGCGGACTGGCGAAGAGTTACGGGGAGCGCTTGCGGGGATGCAACGTGCGCAACATGAATCCGGAGAAAGCTGAAAGTTTGAGTCCGGAACTGCAAGCCGCACTGGAACCGCTGTTGAACGCAATCGAATCGTTGAGCGAGCGCATCGTGGAATACAACGATCGCATCGAGCAGTTGGCGCAGCAGAGTTATCCGCAAACCGCGCTGCTGAAACAGGTGAAGGGTGTGGGCACACTGATCGCACTGACGTACCTGCTGACCTTGGAAGATCCGCATCGTTTTCAAAAGAGTCGCGACGTGGGCTGCTATCTGGGATTGCAGCCGGGACGGCGCAACTCGGGACGGAGCGAGCCCCAGTTGCATATCAGCAAAGAAGGCGATCCCTATCTGCGAACGCTGCTGGTGCAGGGAGCGCAACACATCCTGGGACCGTTCGGCAACGACTGTGACCTGCGACGCTGGGGACTGAGGCTGGCGGAGCGCGGAGGGAAAAGCGGGAAGAAGCGAGCGATCGTCGCCACCGCAAGAAAGCTCGCGGTGCTGCTGCATCACCTGTGGATCAGCGGAGAAGCGTACGAACCGTTGCACAACAGCAGCCGAACGACCGTGGCGGCAGCCGCGTAGAACGAAAGACAAAACAAAAATCAAAACCGTTCCAGGAAGAGAAAAGGCAAAAGCCGAGTTTCGGTGACTGCGTTAATGGCCTGGCCCGGGTTCCACTCGAAAAGAGCAGAACCATAGGGCGCCAAACAGATGGCAGCACCGGCTGAAACGAGAACGCCCAACATGCACCGAGCGAAACGAATCGCTCCTCGAGAGTGCGGATGGAAGCATGGCGACAGCGGCCACTCGGCGGGAGAAACAAACTTTGTTCAACCAAGCCAGTAAAGAATCGACTTGACTCCGACCGGCCTTCTCATGGAAGGCCATTTCACTCTTTGAGATGCCAGGTCCGGCGTAGGGATGGAAGGGGAAACCGAGCTCCGCCAAGAAAGTCCAGAAAGGAGACGAGGGGCTGAGACGGCACGTGGGATGCAGAGTGGTCGCGGCCCTAAGGGACCGCCTTTCCGCGATGACTTGCTATTGATGACTTGCTATTGCTGACGCGCAGCCCCCACAGCCGCGTGGTCCGCCATGCGGCCTTTGTTGTGGCGCAAGGCCACGTTCATGAACACGGAACCTTTGGCAGTTTCGAAGCAGATGACGAGCGCTTCCACATCTTCGCTGGTTTTTTCGCCTTCGGGGGCGGTGACCAGCATGGGAGGATGGACGCGGAAATGGAATCCCTGATCGTTCAGGGCGCAGACGGCGTTGCCGACGACCTGGTTCGCGAGTTCGAAGATGGTTTCCTTCACCAACGAGTCGGACTCGGGGAGCTCCGCACCCGCATAGTGGCTGGCTACGCGCACGGCGGTCTGCGGCTCCAGATCGAGGATGATCCGGCCTTCAATGTCGCCGGTCAGGGCCACCATGCCCGCCACGCCTTTGCGGCGATAGGCGTTCTCTTCCATGGTGAGATTGCCCACCTTGGTGCTGCCCGACAAGCCTTGCGACAACACGGCGTCCGCCGCATTGATGAAAGGCTGGATCAGTTCCATCTTCATGGATTTAGGCTCCCGCTCCAGCGGCGTTCGCAACAGAACCATCTTCGCCCATCACGTATTTGATGACTTCGTAGAGAACTTCCGGCTTCACCGGCTTCTGCACGAAATGGCGCGCGCCGCGCTGCAGGGCCGCCACAATGTTTTCCTGATAGCCCACCGACGACACCATCACAATGCGGGCTTCGGGATGCTGCTGCACGATCCGTTCAGCCGCTTCGATCCCTTCCATCTGCGGCATGGTGATATCCATGAGCACGATGTCAGGATGGACACGGTCGAACTCGCTGATGGCGGTCAAGCCGTCGCCGGCCTCAGCCGCCACCTGCCCGCCGAACGTTTCGATCATGCGGGCGAGATTCTTGCGTGCAAACACGGAGTCGTCCACGATCAAATAGCGGACCGGCTGCCCGTCTTTGCTGCGTTTTACTGGTGCAAACTGTTCCATAAAGCAAATTTCCCCTTTCTACTGCATATCATGCCGGCTTTGGGCCGGAAAGAGCACTCAAGT
Source organism: uncultured Acidobacteriaceae bacterium (assembly GCA_963719575.1). Taxonomy (GTDB): domain Bacteria; phylum Acidobacteriota; class Terriglobia; order Terriglobales; family Acidobacteriaceae; genus Sulfotelmatobacter. The sequence goes on along the minus strand of CAVRCN010000003.1, from coordinate 105,548 downwards.
CACGCTACCTTACGACTGCTAAACAGCTGATACCATTCAACTTCCGGCTTTCATGGCTTTGCCGGGATTGCCTTCATTGCGGCCGCAAATCGCCTGCAAAGTGGCTGACATTACGTCGAGTGCGACCACTCTGATGGCGTACCCGCGTTCGATTCCTGCTTTCGGCATGCCGTAGACCACGCAGGAGTCTTCACTCTGCGCGATGGTCATGGCGCCTTCTTTTTTCAGCGCGCCCAGACCTTCGGCTCCGTCGTCTCCCATGCCGGTCATGAGGACTCCGACGGCGTGCGACCGGAACTCTTCCGCCACGCTGCGAAACAGGACGTTGGCGCTGGGACGGTGCCCGTTGACCCGTGGCTCGTCGCTCAACACCGCGATATCGCCGAGAGGCAGACGTTTCACTTTCAGGTGACGGCTGCCGGGACAGATCAACACGCGCCCACCCTGCAGCAGGTCGCCGGATTGCGCTTCTTTCACACGCAAGCCGCAAAGTTCGTCGAGGCGGCGGGCGAACATGTTAGTGAAGCCATCCGGCATGTGTTGCACCACCAGAATCGAACCGGGGAAATCCGCGGGCAGCTGCGGCAACAAGTATTCGAGCGCTTGCGGCCCTCCGGTGGAGATGCCAATCGCCACCACCTTGTTCGGAGTGACGCCGGGTGCAGCCTCGCGCTTCTCGGGTTTGGGACGCGACCCTGGCAAGACCCGAGGCGTGAGTTTGCTTTCGGACGCCGCTTTGACTTTGCTGATCAGCTCCTTGGCGGTTTCCGCCATGTGCGCGGACGCGTCTTTCGGCTTGGTGACAAAATCGAAGGCTCCGAGGCCAAGCGCCTTGAGCGTTACCGTTGCGCCTTCTGTGCTGTGCGAACTGAACACGATCACCGGCACCGGCTGCCGCCGCATGATTTCCTTTAGCGTGTCGATGCCGTTCATGCCCGGCATTTCGAGATCGAGCGTGACGACGTGAGGTTTGAGCTCTTCGATCTTTTTCTGGACGAAGGTTCCGTCCATGGCGGTGCCTACGACTTCCAGGGAATCGTCGGCATCCAGCATCTGCGGGATGAGCTTGCGCATGAGCGCGGAGTCATCGACGACCAAAACTCGTATCTTGCGCTTGATCATGCCCGACCTCCAGCGCTAGTCGGGCCGCTCAGGCTAGCTGCGCCGCTCATGGCCAGACGCATGCGGTCGGTATGGGTCAGCAACAAGCCGGAGTTAGGCGTGCCCGCCTGCAGCGGCCGGGTTCGGGCAAACTGCTCGACTACGGCGGGCAGGTTCAGAATGAGGACCACGCGCCCGTCGCCGAGGATGGAAGCGCCCGCGACCAGGTCGGTATTGAACGTCTGGTCGTCCAAAGCTTTGATCACCAATTCCTCTTCGCCCTCGAGCGCGTCCACGATCAATCCAAATTTCTTTTCCGCGACGGTGATGACGAGGACAAAGAGCTTGCGGCCTCCGTGATCGTTGTCGGCCATTGCCCGGCCCAGCCGGACCACCGGCAGCACCTGATTGCGTAGCTGCAACACTTCGTAATTTTCCACCTGATGCACTTCCGATTCGGTGGTGCGCGCAATCTCGACTACGGCATTCAGTGGAACCGCATACAGCCGCTGCTCCACCCAGAACAGGAGTGCCTTGATGATGGCAAGGGTGAGAGGCAGCTTCAGGCGGAAGGTTGCGCCCTGTCCGGGACGCGTCTCCACGCTGATGGTTGCCTTCAGGCGCTGCAAAACACTCTGCACCACGTCCATGCCCACGCCGCGTCCGGAGACTTCGGTGACTTGTTCGGCAGTGCTGAACCCGGGCCGGAAGATGAACTGCACGACCTCGGCTTCACTGAGCCGTGCCGCATCTTCGGCGGTGGTCATGCCCAGTTGGATTGCCTTGGCGCGGATTTTCTGGGCATCGATGCCGCGTCCGTCGTCGCTGATTTCTACCACCACCTGATTGCCCTGGTGATACGCGTTGAGCCGGACCACGCCGCGCGCCGGCTTGCCGAGACGGACACGTTCTTCGGGCGATTCAATGCCGTGGCTGACCGCATTGCGCACCAGATGGGTCAGAGGCTCGGCGATGGCATCGAGAATGCCTTTGTCGAGATCAGTTTCCTGCCCGCTCAGCACGAGTTCGACTTCGCGCCCGCACTGCCGCGACACGTCGCGCACCATGCGGGGAAAGCGGCGGAACAATTGTTCGACTGGCACCATGCGGATTTTCATCACCGAGCGCTGCAGGTCATTCAACACGCGAGCCTGAAAGCCCATGGCGTCGGCGAATTTGCCGCGCAGCAGTTCTTTGGGATAGCGCTTGGAAAACTCGCTGAGCGCCTGCTGCAACATCGACTTTCCGATGATCAGCTCGCCCACCAGGTTGAGCACGTTGTCGATGCGTCCCGCTTCCACCCGCAAAATGTTCTCGAGCGCGGTGTAGGTCGGGCTGGTTTCCGGCGCGTTGGGATCAGCGACGGGCGTTGCAGGCGCGGCTGATGCGTTCTCGGTTTCGGCTTCGGCTGCGGCTTCGAGCGCTTCCGATGCTTCCGGGGACTTCTTCGCCGCAGGAGTCGCCGCATGCATCAGTTCAACGGTTACCTCTTCGGCGATCGTGGGAACGCGGCCCTTGGCGGCGATGGATTCAACACCAGCTTCGCTGGCCAGCACGAACTCAACCTGCTTGGTGGCCGCGGGAGATTTGGCGTCCGGACGCACTGCCAGGATCCGTCCCAGGCTGCCGATCGCATTCTGAATAAGCTGACGTCCGGCAATCGGCATGGCGCAGTGCGGATCAATCTTCACCACAACGTGGTAGACCGCGAGTCCGCTAGCCTGAGCCTTGGCGATCGCGAGCTTTTCGTATTCCGTCCAACTGCCGCGCTTGCCCGCGGCCGTGGCCGCGGCCTTCGTGCTTTTCTTGCGCCGCACTTTCTTGCCCTTGGGCGCGGAGGTTAATTCCTGAATCTTCTTGCGCAGGCTGGCCGTGCCCGGAAGCTTGGTGCCCTTGCGGTAAGCGGCAATCATCGCGGTGAAAACATCCGCGGCGGTAAAAGCGATTTCAGCTACGGCTGCCTGAGTGGCGGTTTCTTCGAGCGAAAGCGCGTCTTCAAACTGATGCGCAAGTTCGCTCAACTCGCGCAGCCCACAGGCCGCCGAGTCGCCTTTCAAGGTATGCACCGTGCGCCGGATGCCGCGGACGATTTCTTCGTCGCCGGGCTTTTTTTCCAGCTTCAGTGCTTCTTCATTCAGCGCCTGCAGCAATTCCTGCGAGGTTTCAAAGAACAACTCTCGCAGTTCCGCGCCGCGCTCATCGGGGGAATTCGTCATACGTTAATCTTTCACCTCAACCCGCTGGTAAGCGGTACCACTGTCCTTGTGCACCATCTGAAACTTCTTGGTGATGCCCAGCAAACTCTCGGCATGGCCCACGAAGAGGAAACCGTGTGCGTTCAAGCAGCGGTAAAACTTTTCGATCAGCCGCTTCTGTTCCGCTTCGTCGAAATACATCATCACGTTGCGGCAGAAGATGACATCGTTGCGCTGGGGCAGGTATTCGGTTTTCAGATTATGAAAATCGAAGTGCACCATTTCTTTCAGCGCTTTTTTCACCGCGTAGCGCTCGCCCACTTTGTCGAAGTAGCGCAGGCGGTAGGCGTAGTCGACGGAAGACATCTGCGTCTCGCTGTAAGTGCCGTCCTGCCCGGCGCGCAATACGGAGTAACTGATGTCGCTGGCCAGGATTTCCACGCGCCACGGCGGCGGAACCAGCGGTTTGGGCAGCGGCATTTCGATGGGCAGCGGGTTGCGCAGGTAGTAATAGGCCAGCGCATCCGTGACCAGCATGGCCAGGGTGTAAGCTTCCTGCCCGGTGGAACAGCCCGCGCTCCAGACGCGAATCGAATAATCGCGCCGCGCCTGCTTCTGCTTCAGCAGATCTTCGAAAATGTGTTTCTGGAAAAGATCGAGTTGCGCTTTGTGGCGGAAAAAGCTGGTTTCGTTGACCGTGAGATTTTCCAGCAGCTTGGCCAGTTCGTCCTTGCCTTCGGGACTGATCAGCAGCCGGTAATAGGAGTAGAAGGAATCGACGCGGCACTCCTTCAGTCGCCGCAGGAGACGATCCTGCAGGAAATGGGTGCGGCGCTCGTCGAAGTGCATGCCGCACTCCTGATAGACGAGAGCCTGCAACAATTTTAGTTCCGCGTCCGTCAATAAGGGAGCGGGTGCCGCTCCAGATGTGCCCATGCTTTTCCCGTTCGCAGCTGAATTCAAGAGCCCAGCAACAACTCGATTACCGCGCCGAAGCGCCCCGCGCTTCGACTTTAGGTGTTGCCTTCGCTTCTTTGGCCACGGCTTTGGCTTCGCCCGTGGCCGCGCTGATCTGCAGGCTGCCTGGAGCCAGCAACTTGCTCATATCCAGCAATACCACCAGTCGTCCTTTGACTTTTCCGAGTCCAGTGACGCAGTTCAAACCGCCGTCCTGAAATACCGCGGGCGGAGCTTCCACGTCATCGGCGGGAATCTTCAAAACTTCTGAGGCGGAATCCACAATGAGTCCGGCGAGCCTTCCGGAGTGCTCGACCACCAGAATGCGGTTGCGCCTGGTCAGGGATACGTCTTTCTCCCCGAAACGCTTGCGCAGGTCCATGACCGACACGATTTTTCCCCGCAGGTTGATTACGCCTTCCAGATAATCCGGCGCATCCGGAACCGCGGTGATCTCCGGCACGCGCACAATCTCGTGCAGGGAAGTGATGGGCACGCCATAGGTTTCGCGTCCCACCTGAAAGCCCACGATATGAAGTTCGCGATTCATAGTTTCTTCAAAGAGTCATCAAGAACTGCAATCCAAAAAAGTTGGCTGCGGCTTTAGAAATGCGCTCCGGCCGAAGCCCGCCGCACCTGCGAATGCTCGTCGCGGCCGCTGCTCTGGCTGGGCGAGTCCTGCAGCGCGAAGCGGTCCATAAATTCGAGCAGGCCGCGCGACATCTTGGACATCTGTTCGGACGACGCTGCCAGCTCCGTTGAACCCGAAGTGGATTGCTGCACCAGTTCGCGCATGCGCTCCATGGCCTTGACCACGGCCTGCGCGCCTGAAGCTTGCTCTTCCACGGCGGAGTTGATTTCGTGAGTGATTTCGTTGAGCCGCGTGGTGGCCCGGGCGATTTGCGAGGAGCCATGCGACTGCTCGTTGGTGGCCGCTCCGATTTCCTGAGCAAATTTGTAGACTTCGGTGACCACGTTCGAAATCTTGTGCAGAGCGCCGTTCAAGTCGCCGCCGAGTTCGAGGCCTTCGTTGACGATGCCGGTGGAGCGGTCCATGTTTTCGACCGCCTTGCGCGCTTCTTTCTGGATGCTCTGGATCAGCTCGGAAATTTCCTTGGTGGACTGCGCCGATTTTTCCGCCAGCTTGCGCACTTCGTCGGCGACCACGGCGAAGCCCAGGCCATGTTCTCCGGCGCGGGCCGCTTCGATGGCGGCGTTCAGGGCGAGCAGGTTGGTCTGCTCGGCGAGATCGTCGATGACTTCGATGATCTTGCCGATGTCGTCGGCGCGCTGGCCGAGGGCTCCAATGATTTCTCCGGAGCTGTTGATGGTGGTGTTGATCTTGGTGAGGCCGTCGGTGGCTTTTTCCATGGTGGCGATGCCGGCGTGCACTTCCTCGCGCGAACGGTTAGAGATGTCGAGCAGGACTTTCGCTGTGTCGGCGACGCGCTGAATGGAAGCGACCATCTGGTCGATGGAGGCGGAAGTTTCACTCACGCTCGATGCCTGCACCTGTGTGCTCTTCACCATGTTCTGCACGTTGACGCTCATCTCGTGCATGGTGCTGGTGACTTCGTCGATGGCGGAAGAAGCCTGCAGGCCGATCTTGGCGGAATCGTCGGACGCGGATGCAACCTGGTTGGAAGCGCTGGCGACTTGCGAAGAAGCGTCGCGGACGCTGCGCACGAGGCCTGCCAGGCCTTCCACCATGCGGGCAAAGGCGTTGCCCAGAGTGTCGTGCGTGGAGCGCGGCTTCACTTCCACGGTGAGGTCGCCGCCGGCCAGAGACTCCGAAACCGCGGCCATTTCCTTGAGGTAAGAAACCATCTTGGCGAAGGTGCGGGCCAGTTCGCCGATTTCGTCTTCCTGTTTGAGTTCGATGGTGTGTTCGAGGTCTCCGGTGTCGCCGATCAGGCGCGCGACTTTCATTAAGTTGGTGAGCGGTTCGGTAATGGAGCGGGCGGTGCGGAAGGCGATGACGATCCCCAGACCCAGCGCCATCAGGGTGCTGATTACGGAGAACAGGATCGTTAGCCTGCTGGCCATGTCGTCGGACTTACCGGCCGCATCCACCAGTTTTTGGTTTTCCCCATCGGCCACGTCCAACGCGTCGGTGGAATTCTTTACCCAGGAAGAAGCGTCCTTTTGCAGGTAATAGATCTGCAGTTCCGCCACCGTGGCATTGCCGGAGTCCACGTCTTTGCGCTTGTCGATCAGAGGCTGGGCAAACTCCCGGCCCCACGCCGTCTCCAGCTGCTGCACTCGGGTGAGCGCCGTTTTTTCCTGGTCAGATGTGGCGAGCGCTTTGCCGTCTTCGAGCTTCTGGTTGAGGATGCGCAACCCCTCGTTCATGCGATCCACTTCGCGGGTGTCGCCGCTGAGCAGGTAGTTGCTCAGATAGAGCCGATTCTGCATCATCTGAAAGCGCTCGGCGTTGGTGTTATCTTTCAGTTGCAGCGATGCCGCCGCCGCCGCCTTGGCCGAATGTTCCCGCTGCACCGCCAGCAGGTTGACGAGGAACAGCACCACCACCATCGTCAGGATGATGCCGAAGTTCATGTAGAGCTTCTTGCCAATCGTCATTACAGTTTCTCCTCCGCGGCCGGACGCCTCTAGTGCGGTTCAAACTTGAAGTCGATGATGCCTGTGCTCTGGGTCGGGGACGGTTCGAAGCGCCATTTCTTCGCCGCGTCCAGGGCGGCGGTCGAAAGCACCGGATGACCGCCCACAATCCTTGCCTCTTTCACGGTGCCGTTCGGCGCAACCGTTACTTCGATCTTTACGGTTCCCGTGATGTTCATCTTGCGAGCCAGATCGGGATAATTCGGCTGCACGCGGACCTTGGCCCGCCGCAACATTTCTTCATTCTGCGCGGTTTGCGCCGTTGCCGCTTGAGTTTGGGCGATGGCCGGCACGGCCGCAGCCGGCACTGCAATAAGAGCGGCCAACAGTGCCGCAGTCGTTCGTTGAGACACGGTTCCTCCCCTCGCGCAAAGCGTGGTGAACCGTTACGCGTGCAAAGCCGGGGCCATGAGACACTTCCAGAAAAAACCAAAGTCACAATGCCGATCTCCTTGGAAAGAAAAGATTTATCGATGATCTTTGCGGCGCCGTAGAGTCCGCCGGCTGTTACCCCTGTCTCACTTCCAGCGTCAGAGCTGGCCGCTCTCATTGTGAGACGACTTCGGACGCAATTATTGAGATTTCACAGTCAGGCACCTGCCCTTCCCATTTCACTTGACTCAAAATGAGATGACAGCGTAGTTTCCCCTTATATTCAATAACTTGTGAATCACGAACCCTCTCCATCCGCCGCCGATGACGCGCTGAACAGTTTCGGCGGCAGCCCCGTGCCTCTGCCCTCCCATACCGGGACAGGTATCGGTTCCGCAGTTCCAGGTTCCGCAGTCCCAGGCTCGGCAACCCCAGGTTCGGATGAGAAGTTTCAGGAACTGCTTCTGGGTTTGGCCGCCAAAGCCAGTGACCGGCCCGACTCCGGGGCGTTGATCCAGTTTTTCTGCCGAGCCACGCGCGAGTTCTTTCAAGTGGCGGGAGTCTATTTCTGGCGTTGCCAGTCAGCGGACGAACTCATTGGCCAGCAAGGGGATGGCAAGCTGGTAGAGGTTTTCGTCGGTCTGCGCCTGCGCTCCGTGGAAAGCGCGGTTACGGCGCAGGCAGTGCGCCGGCAGCGGACCATGTTGGCCAATCATGTTGATTCCACGGTTTTTCCCGCCGCCGCCATGCTGGAGGCGCGCTCGTTGATGGCCGCTCCCTTGGTCGTATTCAACGAAGTGCTCGGCGCAGTCACCTTTCTGGATGACCGGGACGAGAATTTCTTTACCGAGGATATGGCCACCAAGGCCACCATCCTGGCGGGGCAGCTAGGGAGCCTGCTGGAGGCGATCCGGCTGACGGAAGCCTCGCGGGAAGAACACCGCCGGGCGGAAATCCTGGCCGACGTGGCCCATGTTCTGCATGGGACGCCGGACGTTGCGGCGGTGATCGAAGCCTTGGCCGACCGTGTACGCCTGCTGCTGCGGGCTCAACTGGTGTGTGTGCTGCTGGGCCGCGACGGGCCGTTTGAGTTGCGCGCGGTTTCCGCCGAGACCCCGCAACTGGCGAACTCGGTCCGCGCCCGGCATGACCGCAAGACGGTCCGCTTTGCCGCCGATCTGGCGCAACGTGCTGTAAATGCAGGGGAACCGATTACGCTTTCGATCGGAGGGGACGTGCATTCCCTGGGCAGCCTGGTTTCACCCGGGATGCTGATTGCTGCACCGCTGCGCACTTCCCGCACCCGGGGCGCGATTCTGGTGTATCCGCGGCAGGAGGGAATCTTCACCGCGGACGAGAAGTCGCTGGTCGGGGCGATTGCCGGCTTCGGAGCCGTGGCAGTGGCGCATGCCGAACTCTATGCTACGGCGCATGCCCAGGCGCATGAACTTCACCAGTTGCTCGAAATATCTTCGACTTTGAGCGCGAGCGGCGACCTGGAGCAATTTCTGCAGGCATTCGTGGTGCGGGCGGCGGACTTTCTGGGGTTTGGGCGATGCTTTATGGCGCTGCTGGAAGACGGCGCGTTCCGTCTTCGCTACGTCGTGAGCAAGGGTGAGCCGCGGCGCCTGGATGAGGTTTTCCCCGAGGGCGTGGCTACTCGCACGTTGCGCGCGAAAGAAGTGTTCTGGACGGACGAAGCCAAGAACACTCCCGGCATTAACCTCGACGTGGTGCTGAAGTATGAAGTGCACCAATTTCTTACAGTTCCTTTGCTGGGCGCGAACGGGGAAGTGCTGGGCATGTTTGGAGTGCTCGACCGTCTCGATAGTTCCGGAATTTCGCAGGAAGACATTCGGCGCGCCCGCGCTCTGGGAAATCAGGTTGCCGTGGTTCTCGAAGTGGCCCGCAACCTCGATCTGTCGGAGCAGAACCGCCGCCGCTCTGAGGCGCTGGTCGAGCTGTCCCGCGAAATCAGCGGGGCGTTGCGCGTGCCCGATTTTGCGCGCCGATTCGTCACCCGGGCCGCGGAGCTTACCGGGGCGAGTTCCGGAGCATTAGCGCTGTTCCATGACGGACGGGCCCAGAGTGTGGCAATGCATCCTGCCACGGGAGTTATGACGGGCGCTGCTCTCGCTGTGGTTCCTTCGGCCGCGCTCGCAGCGCCGGATCTCGCAGCGCCGGATTTCTCGGCGCAGAAACCGCCGCCGCAACAGCAGAGCGCAGAACCTCCGCAGGCACAATCGGGGCCGGGAAACGCTGCAACGGGAAGCGAAGGTGCGCTCGTCGAATCTGGCATGACCCACGATCGACGCCCGCAGCGGGCGCTCGAACGCGCCCTTGGCGAAGCTCTCGCCGACCTCGCGTCGCGGCACCCGGAACCAGTTGTGTCCGGTTCTGTCGTGGACCTGCTGGGCCCCGAGATTGCCGCGGGCACAGGCTGGGGCGAGTGCACGGTGGTCCGCCTTATCAAACCGAACCGCGAGCTTAAATCGAACAGCGAACTTAAATCGAAAGCGGAAGCAGGAGCGAAAGCCGAGCCGGGAGCAAAAGGCGAACTGGCGGGAATGCTGTGCCTGGCCGGGCGCTCGCGTCCTTTGTTGCAGGAAGATCGGGTTTTCCTCGAAGCCATGGCCAGCCACGCCGCCATGGTTCTTGAGAATGCCCGCCTGTTTACGGCCGTGGAACAAGCCAACCAGCACTGGCTGGAAATTTTCGATGCCATCACCGACTTCATTGTGGCGCACGACGAGACCGATAATGTGCTGCGCGTGAATCGCTCTCTGGCGGCCATGATTGGCGTGCCACCGAGCGAGTTGATCGGCGTCAACATGCGCTCGCTGATGGCTCTGACCGGCGACGTGGCTTCCTACTCATGTCCTTTCTGCCGTTCCATGGCGAATGACAATGACGAGTTCGTCCATCCCGTGTTTGACCACACCTATCTGGTTTCGACTTCGCGGGTGCACGGCGCGTCCAGCGAGGGTGTGCAGACCATCCACGTGTTGAAGGACATCACCGACCGGCGCGAGGCGGAGCGCCGTTACCGCGAGTTGTTCGACAACATTCAGGAGGGACTTTTCTTCAGCACTCCGGCGGGACGCTTTATCGAAGTCAACGACGCGATGGTGCGCATGCTGGGCTACTCCAGCCGCGAGGAGCTGCTGCAGATCGATATTCCGTCGCAGCTGTATTTTTCTCCCGACCAGAATCTGCAGCATGCCGCGGTCATGAAGGAGCACGGCCACCTGCGCAATTTTGAGGCAACGCTGCGGCGCAAGAATGGCCTGCCGGTTCATGTTCTGATTAATGCCTTTGGCCTGTATGACAATCTGGGCCAGCTGACGCAAATCCGCGGACTGATGCTCGACGTGACCGGCCTGCGGGCTTACCAGTCAGAGTTGCACCGCGAGCGCGATTTCTCCGGGAAAATCCTCAACAACACGCAGAGCCTGATTCTGGTGGCCGACACCGCGGGATTGATCAGCTACGCTAATCGCCGCTGGAGCGAGGCGGGCTTTGAGCAGCGCGATGTGCTGGGGCGGCCTTTGGTGGCGCTGGCCGCTCCGGGGTTCGTGGCTCCGCTGGCCGAGGCCATCCGCAACACGCTCGAGGGCCAGCAGGTGGACAACCTGGAATTGCAGATTGTTCGCGGCAGTGGCGCTTCCGGGCAGTTCTCGGCGAATCTCAGTCCGATGCGCGACGAGCAGGGGAACGTGGTGAGTATTGTGGCGGTGCTCACCGACATTACCGATTCTGCGGTGCTGCGCGGAAAACTGGTGCACTCGGAAAAAATGGCGGCCGTGGGACAGTTGGTTTCCGGCGTGGCGCACGAAGTAAATAATCCGCTCACCGCGATTCTGGGCTTCGCCGATCTGCTGATGGAGAATCCAGAGCTGCCCGAAAGCGTCCGCAAGGACTTACGCATCATTCTGCAAGAGGCGCAGCGCACCAAGCAGATCGTGCAGAACCTGTTGAGCTTCGCGCGGCAGATGCCACCGCAGCGCAACCCGGTGCAGTTGAATTCGGTGCTGCGGCGCACCATCCAGCTTCGTTCTTACGATTTCACCAGCCACGGCATCGACGTCATCGAGCATCTCGACGAAGGCTTGCCGGAAGTGATTGGCGACGCGCACCAGTTGCAGCAGGTGTTCCTGAACATTCTGAACAACGCTTACGACTCCGCGCATGAAGTCGGGCGTCCGGCGCGGATTGAGATCATGACCGCTAAATTCGGGGAGACGGTCGAGGTCTCGTTTTGCGACAACGGCGCCGGAATCTCGCAGCCGGATCGCATTTTCGACCCGTTCTTCACGACCAAAGAGGTCGGCAAGGGGACCGGGCTCGGTTTGAGCATCTGCTATGGCATCGTCAAGGAGCACGGCGGCGAGATTTTGTGCCACAACAATACGGATGGACAAGGCGCCACGTTCATTGTCCGACTTCCCGCAACGGCCCGCACCGTCTCTGCCAGCGCGGCCGCAGGAGCTATGCCCACATGAGCCTTCCCGCGTTCCAACCCGCTCCGCTGCCCGTCCTGCTGATCGAAGACGAACCGGCCGTCATGGCCTACGTGCAAGCCGCTCTCGAGCGCAGCGGGTATCCCGTGGTTTGTTGCGATTCCGGCGCGCAAGCCTTGCCACTGCTCGAAAACGGCAGCTTTCTGGGGATCGTCTCCGACATGCGAACCCCCGGCGGCGTTGACGGCGCGCAGGTTCACGCCTGGGTGGCGCAGCACCGGCCGGATCTGGTTTCGAGAATTGTGTTCATCACCGGCGACATCGCCAACGAAGAAACCGTGGCCACGCTGCGCCAGACCGGCGCGCCCTGCGTGGAAAAACCTTTTCGGGTGCAGCAGTTTATTGACGTTGTTTCGCGAACGTTAGGGAGAGCGCAGTGAGCAGTGGTTTGAATAAAAGTGGTATGAATCAGAGTGGTTTAAATAAGGGTTTGAATAATACGAGTTTGAATAAGTCGAGTTTGAATAAAGAAGAGCTGCGCATTCGGCTGCTCGTGGTCGACGACGAGCAGAGCATCCGCAAGCTGTGCGTTACGGTGGGCGAGGCTCTGGGATTCATCTGCATGGAAGCGGAGAGTGGAGACTCGGCGCTGGCGCTGCTCGAAGAACAACCCGCTCATATGGTGCTGACCGACATGGTGATGCCGCTCATGTCGGGACTGGAATTTCTGGAAAAAGTAAAAAAGCTGCTGCCGCGGACCGAAGTGGCGCTCATGACCGGGCATGGGTCGATCGAAACCGCGGTGCAAGCCATGAAGCTGGGCGCGTATGACTACATCACGAAGCCGTTTTCCCCGCTGGAGGAGCTGCGTCTGTTCTTGCGGCGCATGGCCGAGAAAATCCGCTTGGTGGAGGAAAACGAATTCCTGCGGCAGCGAATGGATTCGGAAACCGCAGTGCACGGGATTGTGGGGTCGTCGGCGAAAATTCAGGAAGTGATGCGCATGGTCGCGCGATTGAAAGACACGCGCACCCCGGTGCTGATTTTTGGCGAGAGCGGCACCGGCAAGGAGTTAGTGGCGCGCGCGATGCACTTTCGTGGTGCGTTCGCGGCGCGGCCTTTTGTCGCGGTGGATTGCGGATCGCTGGTTCCGACGCTGATTGAAAGCGAACTCTTCGGCTACGAGAAGGGAGCCTTCACCGGCGCGCTGAAATCGAAGCAGGGATTATTCCAGGCGGCTGATGGCGGCACGATTTTTCTCGACGAAATCGGCGAACTGCCTTTGGAATTGCAGGCCAAGCTGTTGCGCGTGCTGCAGGAGAAGGAAGTGCGTCCGGTGGGCAGCAACCAGCGGATTAAAGTGGATGTGCGGGTGATCGCGGCTACCAATCGTGATCTGGAAGCTGCGTACAAGGTCGGCGCCTTCCGCAAGGACCTGTATTTCCGTCTCAACGTGGTTACGCTGCACGTTCCCGCGCTGCGCGAACGCCGCAGCGATACTCCCATGCTGGTGCACTGGTTCCTGGAACGCTACGCACCGGGATCGGAGTTGCGGGTTTCAAACGCCGCCATGAAGGCGCTGATGCAATATGACTGGCCCGGCAACGTGCGCGAACTGGAGAATTGCGTGGAGCGCGCCGTCGCCCTCGGCAACGGCCATATTATTGATTCCGGGGATCTTCCTCCGGCCATCGCTGCCGCCACTGCGGCTCAGCCCGGTTCGGTGCAGGATTCCTCCGATCTGGATTCCGGCGGCGGCGCGGCTGTGCCTGAATCTCCGCAAACTCCGCTTTCCACCACCGACCTCGAAGACATTGAGCGCGCCACCATCCAGCGCGTGTTTGAGCAGGTGAATGGCGACAAGGCGCTGGCCGGGCGCATGCTGGGCATCAGCCGCGCCACGCTCTACCGCAAGCTCAAGCGCTACAACATCACGGGAAGTGGACCAGACTCTTCGAGCCACACCCTGCAATGAAAAGCTGGGCGCCCGTGGCCAGGAAACTCTCACGGATCCGAAACTTGTAGGGATCAGTGCACTGAGGGTGCGAGAAGGGTCTGGGCTTTCCGCGCAATCAGCAGAAAGTTCTTCTCGCGAGCTTCCTTTTCCAGCGACGTGAGCTGCGCCCGAGCGGCCGCGGTTTGACCTGACTTCAAGCCAATTTCCCCCAGCGTCAAACGCGCTTCAAACCAGTACGGCACGGAGACCGACTTGCTCGGCTTTGAGAGGATCGGTGCCAGTTGCTTGCGGGACTCGGCAAATTTCTTCTCGGCCAAATCCACACGGGCGGCTGCCAACGCAGCATCGTATTTCGGATTGACGTCGCTCGCTTTGGCGGCAAATGCCGTTGCCTGCTGGGCCGCAGCTTGCGCTTCGGACTGCTTATTCTCCGCCATCAGCGCCAGTGCCATAATCGATTGCGCCTCGGCGGAACGGGCCGGGAAAGAGGTTCCCTCCAGTTGATGCAACGCGTCGCCGGCGAATTTCTCGGAGTCGGCGGGTTTACCTTCTTCCAGCGATATCTCAGCCGCCTGCACCAGGCTTCCCGCCAACGATAAAGCTCGCTTGAGGTCTCTGCGCATGGCTAGCGCCTGGTCGCTCTTCTCACTAGCCTGCTTCAGATCGTCTTCTTCAATGAGAACGTCGGCCAGAGCGTACAAAGCTGCGGCCAGAGCGGATTTGTGCCCGGTTTCCGTTTCCAGCTGCACTGCGCGTTCAAAGTGGGTTCTAGACCCCGGCAGGTCGCCATCTTCTTCCAGAACGTCTCCAAGCTTGATTTCGGTGATGCCGGCGGAGTCCTTGTCGCCAGCTTCGTCGAAAATCTGCGCGGCCTCCTCCAGATTCTTTCGCGCCCCGGCAAAATCGGCCAGGCGTTCCAGCACCTCTCCAAGGTTTCCCAGTTCGTCTCCGATGGTCACCTTGTAGCCGGATTCGCGATAATTGTGCAGCGCCTGCTCGTAGTAGTCTTTCGCCTCCACAAGCTTGCCCTCATTGACGAGTATATTGCCGATTTCGTTGAGCGCTTGGCCGGCATAGAGCGGATTGCCGATCTGGTGAAAAACCACCAACGCTTCTTCCGCCTGCTGACGCGCCCCCGCTAAATCGCCTTTTGCTTTCAGAAACTCGGCGGACCACACCAGCGTCATGCCGGAGTGCTTGAGATCCCCGCCGGCCGCAAATAGAACCTTTGCCTGAGCCAGCGCGGCGCTGGCGCGGTCGGCGTCTCCGAGTTGGTGGAGGGCCGTGCTTTCATACAAATTCGCCTGTGCAACTACGAGGCGAATGCCCCGTGCCTCGCCCTTCTTGATAGCCGCGGCCGATATTTCCTGTTCACGCTTGAAGTCTCCGAGCGCTTCGACTGCGGTCGCTTCAGCCAGATCAATCCGCGGGTCGTCTCCCTCGGGCGACGGAAGCTTACGCAAGCCTTCCAGCGTAGCGAAGGCTCCCTTGGGGTCACCGCCCGAATCCTGAAGAGAAGCCAGGCGCAGACCATAAGCCAGACTGTCAGGATAAAGGTCCGCCAGAGTGCGGACAATCTGTATCGCCTTTGCACTCTCGTTGTTCAGATCGCGGTATTGCGCTTCCATCCACAAACGTTCTTCGTTGCTGAGGTTGCTTGAAAGCTGGAAGGCTCGTTGCGCCTCATCTTTGGCTTTGTTGTCGTAACCAAGTTCCAGCAGGGCCCCGCTGAGGGCGGCATGGGCCTGCGGAGACTTCGGATCGGCTTCCACGGCCTGCGTCAACAGATCGCGGGCCGCCAGCGTTTCGAATGCCCGAAGTTTGTTCAACCCTTCGGAATAAAGCCGCGCCGCTTTGGGGTCTGCGGGCAGCGAAGCCCGCACCTGGTTAGCCTGTGCGCTCGTGACCTGGCCCGCTCCCAGGTGTTCCCGCATGCGCGAGCCAATCTGTGAAACCAGCTCGAACAGGTCCGCTTCGTTGCCCGACGCGGCTTCTTCCACAATGGTGTCCCCGGCGGTTGTGTCTTCCAGCCGGAAATCCAGCCGGATCTGGCTTTTATCTCCCTCGCCGACCACGGCGTAGGAGCCGGTCGTGACGTAATCGGTATCCAGGTTTGCCCGCAAACGTGGCAGGGAATCCTTCGGGGTATCGGTCAGGCTCCAGGGAACATCTTTGCTCGCGCGGGCGACCTGTTCACCCGAGACCAGGCGCAACTCCCCTCCGGATGCGAGTTCGGCGCTCAGCATCTCGGCCAGCGCGGTCGAGAGCCAGGCCTTATCTGCCCGATCCGTAAGATTCTTGAAACCGAGCACAGCTACCGATGGCCGCGTCTTGACGGCCGGCGATGCGGCGGAGCGTGCGCCATGAAAAATCTGCTCGCGATGGCGGACAACAAAAACCGCCACCAGTACCAGCGCGGCTGCCAGGCTCCCGAAGAGCGAGACCTTCCAGTTTTGTTGTCCGAGGAAGCCGCGGGAGGCAGAAATTTGCGGGCGCGATCCGAATCGCACCGCGCGCAGGTCTGCCGCCAGTTCGCGCGGACTCTGGTAGCGCTCGTCCGGTTTCTTTTCGAGCGCCTTGGCAACGATCAGAGCAAGCGGCGGCGGAACCGAGCGGCTGACTTTGTCGAGCGGAGTCGCCTCCTGCTGTACGATCTGCATCGCGATGGCGGTGGGGGTGGATGCCAGAAAAGGGTGGCGCCCTCCGAGCATTTCGTAAAGCACCACGCCCAGCGAAAACACGTCGGCGCGGAAGTCGGGCAGACTTCCCAACAGGACTTCGGGGGCCATGTAGGTTGGGGTTCCGCCAACGGGGGCGGTCGTGGAGAGCGTTTGAGTGCCTGCGCCGCCACTCGCGCCGAGAGCCGCAAGACGGCGTGCCACCCCGAAATCGAGCAATTTCACCTGTCCCGACTCCGTGAGCATCACGTTCTCGGGCTTGATGTCGCTGTGCAGAATGCCTCTCTCGTGCGCGGCCGTAAGCGCATCGGCACACTGGATGGCGATGTCGAAAAATTGATTGATGTTGATGGGTTGGTTCAGGCGCTGCCGCAGCGTTTGCCCTTCCACGTACTCCATGACCAGGAAGATTTCGCCGTCCTGTTCCAGGACGTCATACACGCTGGCAATGTTAGGGTGATTCAACGCCGAAAGGCGCTGCCCCTCGCGGAGCAGGCGCGCCGCCTCGTCGGGACCGCCACTTCCACGAATTGAAACTCGCTTGATGGCGACGGTGCGCCGGAGTTTCGGATCTTCAGCTCGCCAGACCTCGCCCATGCCACCGGCGCCAAGGCGAGCAGTTACGCGCAGGCGACCGAGCACCGTACCGGTTAGATCCGGTTGCGGGCCCGTATTCCTGGTGAGGTCTGGTGTGTCGTTCATCGCAAAGAGCGCCTGACAGACGACCACCGGGGGGTCGAGGGAATTGTACACTCTTCTCGCATTCTCGCGTACACTGCGACCATCAAGACTGCGGTGAGACGGGTGTTTCAAATTGAGACGCCGGCTTGATGCTTTCCTCTGGCGGAGATTCTGTTTCTCCCTAACTCACTGAAAATGCACTGGCAGTGGTGCTAGTCCTTTCGTTCGCCGCTTTGGTTCCCACCTTGCACCTGTTCTCCATGTAACCGCGGATTCTCGGCTCCCCAAGCTCTTCCTAACCGGGAAGAGGGGAGCCCAACCGCATTTGCAATCGGGGTAACGGTAAAAAAGGGGGCGAACGCTTTGGCGCAACAAGCCACAGCAGCGGCGCGCGCGGCGCAGAGTGCCGGCACAGTAGCCGGACTGGCCCGCTTTTTTCCGGAGGCTGCCCCCGTGCGCATCCCGGTGCAATTGGCGCGGGGCGGTGAGCCCGGCTCCAATGCCCGTCCCTTCACTGAAAGTACAGTCATCGAATTTGGCACTCCGCGCGAAGTCTTGTTTGCCTGCGCCACTCCTCTCGAGTTTGCCGACGTCCTGCGCCTGCGCAATTCCGACGGTTCCCTGGACATCGAGGCGTCGGTGGTGGCGGTGCAATACCACCCGGGCAAGACCGTGGTCGCGGCCCGCTTTATTGGAGACGTCCCCAACTGGATCGTGAAATCATGACATCGACACCGCCAGCAGCAGATCTTGCCGCCCAGTGGGCAGCCGCCCGCCGGCTCTACCCCATCTATTTTGAAATCGCGCGCGAGTTTGTCATCGACGTGCAGCCTTGCGCCGATCTCGAAACCGGCGCCGACACGCCCGGCCGCGAATCCGTGGAGCAGGCCACGCACTGGCTCGAGGAAATGGACCAGCGCGTCCAGGTCCATCAATTGCGTCAGTTTCTGCAGTCCAGCCCCCTTGCCGATCAGGATGGACTTCTGGAACTGCTGCGTCACTTTCTGGCCAGTCCCACCCGCACCGATGCGACTCGCGACAAAATTGATTTTCTTTTGGTCCAGTACTTCAGCACCGCCGCGCCCGGAGAACTCGACGACAACGACGTGGATCTTGCCCTGGTCGCGCAGTACCTGCAACCGGCGCTGGGCGAAGTGGATCTGAAGACTCCCTTGTGGCTGAATGCTCTGGATCGCGTTCTCGAAGGCGCGCGCAAATGCAAGAATCTCGATCAGCTCTTGCACGGCGGCATCCTCGAACAGGGACGCAAAGCCAAAACCCAGGCCGGAGACTTGTTCTATCTCCCGATTGCCCTGGTGGCCTTTACCCGGTTCGGATATCTCATGCGGCGTACGTTCTTTCGCCTCATGCACAACGATCTCAACTCCATCCTGGATGGCCTTAACGAGCTCGAGACCAAAGGAATTGAAGCCATCGATTGCCGCCGCGCCCAATTCTCCGCGCAGGAGCCGGTCGCGAGGCTGCGGATTATTTGCCAGTCGTGGAAGGTGATGTTCCAGGCAGAATATTCCTCCGGCACGCCGTTGCGCATGCTGGTCGACTTGCGGGCGTCGGTGGATTACGCGCTGGGACGCGGCAAGGCGCCTGAGGCCGAAAAGAAAGATGCAGCGCCGGCAAAGATTGTGATTGGAAAGCCAGCGCCCCCGAAACCAGCGGCCGCTGCGGCCGCGGCGAAGGTTGCAGCGGCGCCGGCTCCAGCTCCAGCAAAGCCCGCGCCCTCTGCTGCGGTGGCGCCGAAAGCGTCTGCCGCCAAGGCGGCTGGCGGTGCGCCAAGCTCCGCGGTTTCCAATGCCCCAGTCAAACCTGCGGCGGCGAAGACCGCCGCGCCGGTGAAGCCGGCAGCGGGCGCGGTGAAACCCGCGGCAGCTGCGGCAGCCAAACCCCACGCCCAATTTTCCGTATCCAGCGATGATGGTCCGGAGTTTGAAGTCTCTGCCGACCAGGACTGGGACGCAGAGCCCGGATCGAAGCCAGCCGGCAAGAAATAGTTTGTCACACTGAATGCGGAAGCCCGGCGCGCGATAGAACTGCCGGGAAAAGAACCGCCGGGAAAAGAAGCGCCAAGAAAAGAAGCGCCGCAAAAGGTAACGAACGTGGATCAACCCACCGTACTGATCATCTCCGACGAGGTCGATTTCTCTCGACGGGTCACGGCCCGCTGGCAGATGGAGCGCAGCGTGCCGACTTTTACCATGCTCAGCGGCGATCTGTGGCCGCGCTTCGCGGTCGACTCTTTCGATATCGCAATCGTCGGCGAATTGCGCCGCGAGTTGTTATCGGTTGTTCTCGAGCCGCTGCATTCCGCGAGGCAGCCAATTTTCTGCGTCTGCCATGATTCCGAAACCGCAGAACTCGTGCACCGGCGCTGGCCGCGAGTCTCCATTCTGCGCGCCGAAAACTGGCTTGAAATTCTGGTGCCCGCCGCCTGCGAAGCCGTACACCGTTCGCGCGCCGAAGCTCGCGCCCGCGCCGCCGAACTGGCTTGCGCCCAGCTCGAACGCGAGGCCACTCTCGGCCGCTACATGCTCGAAATGCGACACGGCCTCAATAACGCGCTCACGTCGGTGCTGGGCAATTCCGATCTCTTGCTGCTCGAACCCGGAAGCCTTTCGGCGCAAGCTCGCGCCCAGCTGGAAACCGTTCGCAACATGACGCTGCGCATTCACGAAGTTCTGCAGCGCTTCTCTTCGCTGGAAAAAGAAATGAACGTAGCCGCGCGCGAAGCGGAAAAAGATTCCGGCAAGTTATACGCTGCGGCAGCGGGTACGCATTGAATCATGAGGGCGTCCCGTCGACTGCGGTTGAGTGGGCGGATTGACGTAAGCTCCCTCACCGGGCCTTCGGCCCGGTTCGGGATGACAAGATGTTTTGGGGTCGCTAGAAGCTAGAAGCTGAAAGCTGAGAGCTGAGAGCCAAACTGAGAAACCTATGCACAGACTGATGGCCGGCGGCACCATTCTCGAGCACGAGCTTTCCGATCTGCGGCTGCTGGTCGAGCGCCAGGCTGGAATCCTGCTGGATTGTCCCAACAGCGCGCTGGCCGCGCACGTAGCGGAATATCTCGAGGCTCAGGAATTGGATTCTGTAGCAGCCGTGCTGGAGCGGCTGCGCTCCCCGGATCAGGATCCCACATGCTTGCCGCACTTTCTGGATGGCGTATTGAATACCGACACGGGATTCTTTCGGCATCCCGGCGCGATGAATGCTCTGACTCGTCAAGTCTTGCCCCAGCTTTTTGCCCGCAAGTCGCCGGACAATCCGGCCACGCTCCGTATGTGGAGCGCGGGTTGCTCGACTGGCGAAGAAGCGTATTCGATCGCGATGGCGGCGTGCGCCGCGCTGGCTGCGAACACCGCGAACCCGGCGCCCTCGGCCGCGAACGGCAACGGGAACGGCGCCGGAAACGGCGCGAGCGCAGCGAACCCGAGCAACGGAAGCGGAAGCTCCAACGGGTCGAGCGCCGCGAAGAACGCCGCCAGCCGCAATGGCGGCATCACCGAAGCATCCGGCTTAGCTCCGGGCCAGATTTTTCTGCCGCAACCCGGAATGCCGCAACCGGGAAGAGAGTTCTCCATTCACATCGTGGGTAGCGACCTGCTTGCGTCGAGCATCGAAGTCGCCGAGCGCGGCCTGTATCCGCAGTCGGCTCTGGCGGGGTTGCCCCCGGCAGCCATCCGCGCGTCGTTTTCGAAAAGTGTATCCAACGGAAATGCGAACGGGACTCAGAAGAGTTCAGTGTGCGACGTGTCGAATGGAAAGCCGGGCAACCTCACGAACGGCTCTTTGCAGCCGCCGCAGAATGGAGCCCCCAACGGCGCGCACCTGCAGGTAAAACCGCGAGTGCGCAGCCTGGTCACCTTCAACACCATGAACCTCACCAAGCCCGTCTACATCGGCCGCTTCGACTGCATTTTCTGCATGGACGTGCTGCCTCACCTCTCGCGCGTCCAGCGCACCGCCCTGCTCGAACGCCTGCACCTCTACCTCGAGCCCGGCGGATACCTCTTCCTAAGTCAAACCGAAAAACTCAGCGCCCCCAACGTAAACTTCCGCTCCGAAACCTTCGACGGCTACACCTTCCACCGGAAACCTCTGGCGGCCAGCGCCGCGTACGGCCGGTAAACAACCATCTTGGCTCATGTGGGGACGGACGCCTTCGTCCGTCCAGCCGAGCAAAGCCCGGCAGCCGCGCCACTGCTATGTCCACCTCGCGTTGGCTGAATCCTGAAACCGGATTGTCTATTTTGTTCATTTTGTCTATAATAGATAAATGAAGACTGTCTCCGCCACCGATGCCAAACAGCGCTTCGCCGCTCTCATTGACGCAGCTCAACGTGAGCCGGTTCGGGTCCGCCGCCAAAACCGCGACGTTGCCGTCATCTTATCGGCAGAAGAATATGACCGGATTCGAGGCGCGAACATCGACGAACTCGACCGTCTTTGCGAGCGCGTCAGCAAACAGGCGGCTAAGCGCGGATTGACCGATAAGATCCTCGCCGACCTGCTCAAGGACTGATGCGCGATCCGCAGCGCATCGCAGTCGATACCAATGTTTTCGTCAGCAGGCTCCTGCGCTTTGACTCGGCTCCCGGACGCGCGGTCAAAAGGGCCATCCACAACGCCGTTCTGCTCGTATCTCAGGCGACAATGAGCGAACTAGCTGACGTTCTAGCGCAAGCCAAGTTCGATCGCTACGTCACCATTGAACAGCGCTTGCAATTCATCCGGCTCGTCGCACACACCGCAGAAGTTGTTCCCATCATTCACCCAATCCGCGAATGCCGCGACCCCGAGGACGACAAGTTCCTGGAAGTAGCGTTGAACGGCAGGGCAGATGTGATCATCACGGGTGACACGGATCTGCTGGCGCTGCATCCCTGGCGGGAAGTCGCGATCCTATCACCGGCGGATTTCTTGAAGAAATGAGCGACAAAGAAATCCGGAGGAGGCAGTTAACAAATGCGTCATACCGAAGCCTGGCGCACTTCAGCCGGGCGACGGATCTCGCGCACAGCGCTTCGGCTGCCGCGATGATCGGCCCCTTCGTATACTCTTTAGTCATGGAGGACACGCCTCATGATCCCTGAAACAGTACTGGAAGGTGTTGATGCCGAATGGAGGCGCCAGCAGATTCAGAAAGACGACGAGGGCAGGTTCGAGCAGAGGGTGGCGCGCGCCCAACGAGTGAATGTTCATAGGATTATTCCGCACGTTTGGTTTGACGCCGCCTCCACCGAATGTCGGGATCTGTTCCGAGACGGCCATTTCTATGGCTGCGTCTGCCTATCACAGAGTGTCGCCGAAGGCCTTGCGAGGTTCATTTTGGAGGTCCATCGAGCGAAGATTGGTAAGCAAAAACGCCCCATCGAGCAGTGCAAGAAACCTGCGACTGGAAAACCATTGATTGACATGCTCAAGAAATTAAGCGGGGGCACCCGCAACGGGCAGCCGATGAACGCTCTAAGTGACAAATGCCTGGAGGCCTTTGATTGCATAGGGGGCGGCGACCGGGACGATTTTCACCACCTTAACAAAAGCGTCCCCACCGAACTTGAAAAACTCGAGAAGCGCGCCGAGGAATGCGTGACGGCTCTCTACGACATCGAGTCGGAGTTATTTGGGTTTGACATTACAAATGGCGTCCTCTCACCGTTTCAGAGCCAGTACTGGCCGGATGCTGGGAAAAAATACGGGCAGGTACATCTCCGCGCTTATTGAGGCAGCTCTTCGCTACGCGAACAAAAACTCCTTCGTCCGCAACTCCTTAATCGTATCCCTTAACTTCGCCGCCTTCTCAAACTCGAACTTCTTCGCCGCTTCGCGCATGTCGCTTTCCAGATTCGCGATGTACGCATCCACATCTTCCTGCGACTTGAACTCAGGCATGCCCTCGGCCTGGCCCGCGGTCAGATCGGCATAATCCGCGGCCACAATCCCCGCCAGCGTCATATCTAGCGGACGCACAATCGATTCCGGCGTGATTCCATTCTCTTCGTTGTACGCAGTCTGGATCGCGCGCCGCCGCAAAGTTTCATCCATGGCGCGCTTCATGGAATCCGTCATGCGGTCGGCATAGAGAATCGCGCGCCCGTTCAGATGCCGCGCGCAGCGGCCTATCGTCTGGATCAGCGATCCCGCCGAGCGGAGGAAGCCTTCTTTGTCGGCGTCGAGAATCGCCACCAGCGACACTTCCGGCAAATCCAGCCCTTCACGCAGCAGATTGATGCCGATCAATACATCGAACTCGCCCTTACGCAGGTCGCGGAGAATCTTCACCCGCTCCAGCGTTTCGATTTCGGAATGCATGTAGCGGCACTTCACACCCACTTCGGCGTAATACTCGGCCAGATCTTCCGACATGCGCTTGGTCAACGTCGTCACCAGCACACGCTCGCCGTTCTCCACGCGCGCCCGAATCTCGTGCAGCAGATCGTCAATCTGCCCCTTCACCGGACGCACCTCAACTTCCGGATCAATCAATCCCGTCGGCCGGATAATCTGCTCCACCACCACGCCCGCCGACTTGGTCAACTCATACGGCCCCGGCGTCGCCGAAACATAGACCAGTTGATTGGTGCGATGTTCAAACTCCTCAAACGTCAGCGGACGGTTATCCAGCGCCGAGGGCATGCGAAATCCATACTCAACCAAAGTTTCCTTGCGCGAGCGGTCACCCGCATACATGCCGCGCACCTGCGGCACGGTCTGATGCGATTCGTCGATAAACATCAGATAGTCGCGCGGAAAATAATCCAGCAGCGTGGGCGGAGGCTCGCCCGGCAGCCGCCCAGTGAAATGCCGCGAATAATTTTCGATGCCGTGGCAGTAGCCCATGGCCTTGATCATTTCGAGATCAAACATCGTCCGCTGATGAATGCGCTGCGACTCCACCAGCCGGCCTTGCTTTTCCAGTTCCACTTCCCACCACGCGAGTTCTTTCTTGATCGACGCCACCGCCGATGCCCGCGTTTCTTCCTTCATCACATAATGCGTCTTGGGATAAATCGGCAGCCGCCCATATTTCTGCTTCACGGTCCCAAACAGCGGATCGATCTGCGTCAGCGACGAAATCTCATCCCCCCACAACTCGATGCGATAGGCCATGTCGTCGTAAGTAGGGAAGACCTCGACCACGTCGCCGCGCACGCGAAACGTTCCACGCCGGAAGTCGCCGTTGGTGCGCTCGTAAAGAATGTCGACCAGCTTGCGCGTGATGTCCTCGCGCTTGATCTTCTGGCCCTGTTCGAGAAACAGCATCATCCCGTAATACGCTTCCGGCGAGCCCAGGCCGTAGATGCAGCTCACCGACGCCACAATCAGCGCGTCGCGCCGCTCAAACAACGACCGTGTCGCCGAAAGCCGCAGCTTGTCGAGCTCGTCATTGATGGTCGCTTCTTTTTCAATGTAGAGATCGGCGGCCGGAACGTAAGCCTCCGGCTGGTAATAGTCGTAATACGATACGAAATACTCGACCGCGTTGTGCGGGAAAAAATTCTTGAACTCGTGATAAAGCTGCGCCGCCAGAGTTTTGTTATGCGCCATCACCAGCGCCGGACGGTTCACCGCCTCAATCACCTTGGCCATGGTGAAAGTTTTCCCCGACCCCGTGACCCCCAGCAAAACCTGATGCGCCTCGCGGTCATAAATCCCGCGCAGCAGCGTCTCAATGGCGCGCCCCTGGTCGCCCTGCGGCGTGTAATCGGAAACAAGGTTGAAGTCCATAGAAAAACAGCTCTCAGCCGTCAGCTCTCAGCCATCAGCTCAGCCCAACCCGCGCGAAGCAGACAGGATCGGCAATGGCCATGTGGGTACGGACGCCTCGGCTGTCCAGCAAGCGCAGCGAGCGTTGCTTTTCCGCCGACACCCTCACAGATGCCAATTTCGCCAAGAGGGAATCTTTCTATTATAAACGGTCCGAACAGGCAGGATTTCCCCGTGTGGAGCGGGCACGCTTGCCCGCTTGCTTGCAGCGCGACGGGGCAAGCGGGCAAGAGTGCCCGCTCCACACAAACTTACTGGCTTGCTGCTCACTCACTTATGAAGCTCAATCGCCACCACTACCGCCGAATGCTTGTCCGCCGATTCCGCGTATTCGACTTTCGCCGGTTTCCCCTCCAGATCCACGCAGGGATTCAGATCGCCCTTCAACGTAACGTTGAGAACGCTGAACGAAAGCTTGAAGTAATTGCCAGTATGCAATCCCAGCGTCTTCCCGTTGGAAAGCAAATTCAAATCCATCGCGGGAGCATTGCACCGCACGTCTTTCAGCACTCCCACCATAAAACGGTAAGGCCCTTTCGGGACCGGCTCTTCCGCCGGTGGCGAAGCCGAACCGCCCTCGGCTTCCGGCACGCCGCCAGCGGCCGTTACCTGAGCGGTACTGATCTGTCCAGCCTTCAGTTCTTCGTTGAAACGCCGCCTCGTTTCCTGCGCCTCGGCGTATTCCTCGGTGTGCTGCAGGAAGGTTTCCGCCGTAGCGGTCTCCTGCGGAGTTTTGGCGAAATGCAGGGCGTAGCGAATCACGTCCTCCGCGTCCTTGCCGCGCTCCATCATCAGCAATATATTCGCAACATTCAGCCGGTAGCTTACGTTTGTCGGTTCCAGTTGGACCGCATTCAACCCCATCATGCGTGCTTCGTCCAGGTTGCGATGCCGCATGCCCAGAAACACGGCCAGCTCGTTATAGCTGGGTCCGAACGATGGGTTCAGCTTAATGCTGGCGCGCAAGCTGTTTTCTACCTGCGTTTCGTCCGCCGGCGCAACCGTGCCATTCATCGAGATCGCCGCGAAATAGTACTGCGCCAGAAAATTCTGCGAATCGAGCTTCACCGCCTGCGCATACCAGTTCCGCGCTTCCTCCAGATGGCCTTGGCGGTATGCGAGATAGCCCATGGTTTCGTGCGCGGAAACGTTTTTGGGATCTTCCTGCAAAATGTGATCGAGCAGCGCTCGGGCGTCCGCAGTTCGCTCGTTGTACGCCAGAAAATCCGCGCGTACGGCATCGGCCTGTAAATTCGTAAGCGCCTGGGCCTGGAACGCCGATTGATCTACCTCCGTTGTGGCCGCCATTTTCATGTAGTGAAATGCACTCTGCCGCACATAGTCTTCCAGCGCGGTTTGCAGTTTTTTTAAATCGCCAAACGCGCGTGTGGCCGCGGTCACCGGGTCTACGTTTTGCGTCAGCAGCGTGACATAGTCGGTCAAACGGTGCGTGTTCTGCTGAGAATCCTTGAACCGGAGGTAGTGGGTAAGCGCCCACGATTCGGCGTAGAAGATGGAACCCTTGTTCTCTTCATGGTAGTAAGGCGATGAGTGATCTACGGTAAACAGCGTAGCCAGAGGCAGCATGCGATTCTGCCGCAGCAGCATCACGTTCTCGGTGCTCGGTTCACCAACCGACACGTCCTTCTCGCGAATCTCCGTGGTCTGGTAATACTCGGCCAGCCCCTCATTCATCCACAGCGGCATCCAATCCGCTTTGCTCAGGAGTAAGTGCGTGTATTCGTGATACACCACGGAATAGGGATGTTCGCCCTCGGCATCGAGCTGCATGAGAACGTAGTTCTTGTCCAGCGCGGTCAGGAAGAGTCCGGCCAGCCTGACTTGTCCCTTCGCCAGATACGTGGCCGGTTCCAGCGCGCGGAAATCTTTCTCGTCCTTGATAGCCAGCACAATGATGGGAGTGGACGGGTCAATCTGTAACTTGGGGAACAGCTGGTGAAACACCGACCGCATGCGCTCGAACTGGTCGGCCACGCGGCGCGCCTGCTTCTCACTGGAGTTGCTGACGATCATGAAGTGCGGGCTGCGCACCTGCACCCAGTTTTCCGGCTTATCCCGCGCCGGAGCCAGCACAGCCGAGCCCAGAGTCGCCAGCAGCAGAAAGCGTTTCCACATAGCGATGCGTCCCTAGAGGTATCGCCCAGCTAAGTGGATAAGTCAAATGAATTAACAAGGAGGAAGCCGAGGTCGGCAGCTACGGCTTCGCGTTCCCCAGGCCCACGATTTTCGCCGACGTGCGGAATTTCCTGTAGTCGCGGAAAGTGTCATCGCCATCCATCTTGTAGCCTTTGAACAATGCCACGCGCGCGTCCAGTTTGAAAGTCATGTGGCGCGGCAGCCACACTTCGTCGTTCACCCGAGTCTGTTCCAGCATCACCCGCGTGCCTTTGTGGATGCGTGCCAGCAGCAATCCGATAGCAACCGTGTCAATCGCCTCGACCTGCAGCTTGGCTAGTTGCAGATCGCCCTTGTCGATCCACACCCGTCCGTGAAACTTGGGCAGGAACTTTGCTTCCTTCATGTGCGGCTCGTATCCCGGACGCGGCTCGCCATCAATCACCCAGGCCTCGCGTCCGCCGAGCACTTCCGTTCCTACCAGCGTGAAGTTGTACGCGTCGGCCACCTCGCGCACAAACTTGCGCCCGTCTTCGCGTTCTTTTTCTTCTTTCTCTTCGCGCTTCCTGCGATTGTCGTCCGATTCGTTTTTGCGCTTGTCGAGAATCTTCTGGATCTTCTCTTCTTCTTTGGCTTTGTCTTTTTCCGGAAGCGGCTGGTCATCTTTCTCGATCAGCCGCCGCACCTGTTCGCCATACAGTTCCATCACTTCATAGGTTTTCGCTTCGGTCGACTTGGTTTGCCCATCACCGTCAAGCTTATGTTCTTCGCTGCGCTCGATGTAGGTGTAGTCGCGCAGGCGTTTGTCGTTTTCCTCGTCTTTGGCTGCGACCACTCGAAACAACTCCCGCATCTGCTGCTCCGACAAACCTCCGTGGGCGTCGGGGGTCAAGTCGAGCTTCGGGCTTGGAGTGGGTTTGGGCGCGGCGTCGGCAGTCGAGTCGGCCGCCCCTGCCGGATGATCCTCCTGCGCGACGGCGAGGCAGACGAACAGGGAAAACAGGAAGCAGGAAAGGAATGCGGAAACCGCCAAGCTCTGAATCTGGGTCCTCATGTTAATAGTCGACGTGCGGCAATGGCAAAAATTACTGTGGCGGCGGCCAGGGTTCAAAATTCAAAGTTCAACGTTCTTGAGCCTCATCGCCTGCGAGACTACTTCTCGCCTCCCGGAGAATCGTCCGGCAGAAAACGAACCAGCACGAACCGCGCCGGGGATGAACCGTCACTCTCCCAACCTGACCCGTGCCCAGCCTCAATCCATTCCACCTCGCCCGGCGATTTGCGAATGTGGCGATCGTCCTCGCTCTTGAGGTCCGCGTCCTTGAGATCCAGTTCTGTGATGGGAATGAGCAACTCGCCAATGTCGTTCGGCCGGGCGGGGATGGACTCGCCATGTGGCAAGTATGCCGTAGTGACATACGATGCGCCAAGCGGCGCAGTGGCGATCGACTTGGCTGACGGATCCTCCGACGGCCCGGTATTGCCCGCATATCCGGTGTCCGCGTTCATCGTGGCCTTGGGATCTAGAAACTCGACCACCAGGAAGCGGCAGGTGCTTTTCCGGTCGTTGCGCATCCCGCGCGGCCATCCCCCGGACAGGTAGTTCACCCAACCTTGCTTCAACGTCCCGGGAATGATGGGAGACTGACCTTCGAGCCACATCGCCGGCTGGCAATCCCTCTGAGTCACCAGCAGAAATGGTTGCTCGTGCCGCGTTAATTCGCTTTCGCCGGATCCCAGCGTCAGCGCGAACACGCGAACCTGAGAATTTTCGAGCAGCAGGCTGTGATGCGATTCATGCGCCATATCGGGCGCGGGCTGCCCCGCGGGGGCTTGTGCGAGGGCGCTCGGCCCCGCGGCGCTCAATACCAGTAGACAGAGCGGCAGCAAACACTTCGGCTTCATGCTTCTATTGTATTCCGCGCCAGTTCAGATCTCGCCGGCATTATCGTCGCGCAATCGCAGGTGTGGAGATTGGTCGAGGGCGAGTTGCGCGCAGGTGCGTCCAATAATTTCCTGGGCCGTGCTGGTCTCCAGAAATTGAAAACCGTAGCGAAATGCGTTTCTCTGGCGAACCATCGCAGGAACGTCGACGCTGCCCAGTTCAAGATCGAACTCCAGCCGCACCACCGCGCCTAACGGGACCTCAACCCGCAGCATGGCCGAGATTCCGGATTCGCTGATGTCGACAGTGTGTCCGCGAACCACCGGACTGTTGCGGGGATAGATCCTGAGCTCGGCCTCGAGCTTGAACCGGGGATGACGGCGCGCATCCGCTGCTGCTTGCATGTCGTAAACTCTGGACCGCGGCTCAAGCTCCAAGTTCTAAATTCCCCTAGGGGCCGCAGCCGAGTCTTGGCCAACCAGCCGCCGGACTGCGGCGTCTTCCGCGCGGCGCACCACTGTGTCAATCGGCGGAAAGCCCTGGGAGCTTGAACGCACGCAATCTGGAACATAAGTCGCTTCTCACACTACCCGAAATCGGGCTACGCGGCGAGTGATTGTTAGACGCGCATCGAAAAGGGGATACGGAAACCGGTGAACTGACTCAATTTCGAGTTTCTTCGCGTACTTTGCGGCTGTCCTTTGCGAGCTTTGCGGTTAAAGGCTGTTGTGCCCAGGGGAGGGCAAACGACGCGAAGCCAGCGGATTTAGCCGCCGCGCTTGTATGCCTTCCCTAAGCATTCCGCCTGAAACAGCCGTTCGTCTACGCGATGCAGGCGCTTGGCCTGAGCCGGTGTGATGAGCGGGTAGTGCCTGATATCGAACAGATGATAGACGATGAACCACTCCGGCTTCTCGGTAGTCATCCAGTGCTGGCGGTCGAAACGCTTCAGGTTCACCGGGCCGGAGTATCGCCGCAGCGTGCGCTCGCGGCGGAGATTGCAGTAGCCGTTGAAATAACTCAGCGCCAGTTCGCGCAGCGTGTGGTGGACGGGTTCGCGCCAGCGGCATCCGCTGTAGTTTGATTTGGCGACCGCGCCCCAGCATCCGTTCTCGTGAAAAATCGCGATCACGTGGTCGGTGTCGTGGTCGGCTTCAAAATCCAGCAGCAGCGGAGGATATCCATTGGCCCGCAGCGCGGCCGCGGCGAAGATTGCGCCTTCCAGGCAATGCGCAGTTTGCTCGGCCAGCACCTTGCGCGGCGACCATGCCGTGTCTTCCAGGTGATAGGGCATCGCATCCAGAAACTTCTGAATGCCGTGCGGATTTTTCATGCTGCGCAACTTGCGCAATTCCTTCGGTGTGAAGTCAGACAAAGCCGACAGAGCAGATGTGGATGCGGTCATGAGTTTGCAGCAGTGTAACGTAAGCGTCGAATTCGTTGAGAGATTGAGTCATTGAGCCATTGAATCATTGAACATCGCGTCGTCCCTCAATGAGTCAATGCTTCAATGACTAAATGATTCAATGATTCAATCGCCTCAGCAAATGCCCCGTGCGGCGATTTGTGAGCCGGCAGGCGGTCGCGGCGAGCGCGTCTGACCATCGGTGCGTGAGGCAAATCGAGCCTCAGGGCCGGGAAGTTAAACCGCTTTAACGTCGAGATTTAAATGGCTTGTTTTCAATGGGATACAAGGAATTTATTCCACAACACTTGAAGCCGGCAAGCTCTTTGCATTCATCGGCTTGCCGCCAGCTGCACCAATCATGGTGCGCGAACTCGGTCTGATTCGTGCGCGCAACCCGGTCGAATTCGTAGAGACGTAGCTTGCTACGTCTCTTGCGTGCGCCGCCCGAATGGCGTCCGTGGTAGTGCGAGACGTAACACGTTACGCCCCTACGAATTGCTTCGCACCTGTCACGCTGGGTCGAATTATGGCGCCGCGAACAGCGCCGGCAATTCGCTGGGATGATCCACCAGAACATCGGGAGGCTCGTCCTGCAACGTATGCGGAGCGAAGCCGTAGGTTACGCCGATGGTGACCATGCCCGCATTGCGTCCTGTATTTACGTCGACGTGGGAATCGCCGACGATCGCGGCTTGATGCGCTTGCACCCCATACTCTTCGAGCAAACGGCGCGCGCCCTCGGGATCGGGTTTCTTGGTGGAGAAGCTGTTGCCGCCATAGACCTGCGAAAAAAATTGGCCCAGCCCGAGCGCTTCAATGATTGCCTTCGAGGGCACGACCGGCTTGTTGGAGAGTACCGCCAGCTTGCGCGCGGCGCCGTTGTTTGCGTTCTGAATCGCCGCCAGCGCCTCGGCCACTCCGGGATAGACGGTGGTGTGGTCGAGCTTGTGCTCGCGGTAGTACTTGAGAAAAAACTCGAGCCCCTTGCGGACGAGCGCTTCATCCACCACCTCGCCGCCCAGCGCGCGCTGAATCAGAACCGGCGCGCCGTCGCCCACGTAGCTGGCGATGACGTTGTCGGGGAGTTCCGTGCGTCCGATGTGGCGCAGCGCCGCGTTCACCGAATGCACCAGGTCGAGACGCGAATCAATCAGCGTCCCGTCGAGATCGAAGATCACCAGCTTGATGGAGCCCGGGTCAAAGGCGCGGAAGGTTCGAATCATGCCTTCTCAGGATAAACGATGGCGGCATCCATCCTTGAATCGTCGATCCAGAATCGCCGAGACGCTGCGGAGTCGTGCAGTTTGAATGCACCACTCCCAGCGCTTGTCATCCCGAACGCGCCGAAGGCGGGTGAGAGCCTGCCCTGAGCGAAGTCGAAGGGGACCTTACGACGGACGGCGGCGTTTCTGCGGCAAACCGGGATCGTCTTTGCTGCTCGCACGGTGGCGGGCCCGCCGGCGACCATGCCACTTCACGCGTTTCGTCGGGTCCCCTTCGACTTCGCTCAGGGCAGGCTCTCACCGGGCTTTTGGCCCCGTTCGGGATGACATCGTATCTGCGGTGTCGTGTACGCTGTGTCCGACCTGGCGAAACTTCGGTGTTTTTTCTATACCCGCTCTGCATTTACAATGCAACAGGTTTAACCGGGATGTCGGCCAGGAATCGACGTTGGGCTGGCTGAACCCCGGGAATGGTTCCGCGAATCTATTACTACGGGCACGTGCTATAACGTAAGGTCACGGCGAACGGATGGCGACCACAAAGACTGACCCTAAGCTGGCGCTCGCAGGCAATGGCGCGAAGAAGTCCAGGAATTATGAAGGACTTACGCGCGAGCGACTGATCGAGGCTTACCGCTTCATGTATATGTCCCGGCGCGTGGACGACCGGGAGATACTGCTCAAGCGGCAGCAAAAAATCTATTTCCAGATGTCGGGGGCGGGGCACGAGGCCATTGGCGTGGCCGCCGGACTGGCGCTCAAGCCGGGCTACGACTGGTTTTATCCTTACTATCGCGATCGGGGGCTATGCCTGGCGCTGGGCGTGAAGCCGCTGGACATGTTTCTGCAGGGGGTGGGAGCGGCGGACGACCCTAGTTCTGGCGGGCGGCAGATGCCTTCGCACTGGAGCTATCCGCGGCTCAATATTGTTACGCAGTCTTCGCCGACCGGGTCGCAGATTCTGCAGGCGGTGGGGTGCGCTGAGGGTGGGCGCTACTTTGCGCGGCGGCCTAAGGCGGCTGAGATTCCAGAATCCCCACTTCTCGCACAAAACGCGAGAAATGGGGCACCCGACGCGAAGGATGGGCCACCCGTCAGCGGCTTTGACTACCGGCAATTTAAGAACGTTACGTTTCAGAATGACGAGGTGACTTACGTTTCGCTGGGCGACGGGACTTCGAGCGAGGGCGAATTCTGGGAAGCGTTGAATGCCGTGGCGCTGGGCAAGCTGCCGGTGATTTTCTGCGTGCAGGATAACGGATACGCGATTTCCGTTCCGGTGGAGGTGCAGACGGCGGGCGGGAGCATTTCGCGGCTGGTTTCCGGGTTTCCGCATTTTCATTTTGAAGAAGTTGACGGGACCGACCCGGTGGCGAGCTATGCGGCGTTTGCGCGCGCGGCGCAGTATTGCCGCGAGGGGCATGGGCCGGCGTTTGTGCATGCGCATGTGATTCGCCCTTATTCGCATTCGCTGTCGGACGATGAGCGGTTGTATCGTCCGGATGTGGAGCGCGAGCGCGATGCGGCCCGCGATCCGGTGACGCGCACGCAGATGTTTCTGCTGCGCGAGGGCATTCTCGACGAAAAGGGAATCACGCAGCTCGAGAAGCAGGTGGAGGAAGAGCTGCAGGTGGCCGTCGACCAGGCGCTCGAGGCGTTGCCTCCGGCTCCGGAGAGTATCAAGAAATATTTGTACTCGCCGGATGTGGACCCGACTTCGGCGGCGTTTTCGACACAGCCGATTGCCGAAATTTCCGAGGCCAAGTCCGTCGACGGCAAGAAGCCGGCGGCGAAAACCATGGCGGACCTGATCAATGCCACGCTGCGCGATGAGATGAAGCGCGACGAGCGGGTTTTAATTTTTGGCGAAGACGTGGCCGATTGCAGCCGGGAAGAATATCTCAAGCGCAAGCTGGTGAAGGGCAAGGGCGGAGTCTTCAAGCTGACGTTCGGCCTGCAGAACGAGTTTGGCGCCGACCGCGTGTTCAATTCTCCGCTGGCCGAGGCTGCGATTGTGGGGCGCGCTACCGGCATGGCTACGCGCGGGCTGAAGCCGGTGGTGGAGATTCAGTTTTTCGATTACATCTGGCCGGCGATGATGCAGATTCGCGACGAGTTGACCGTGATTCGCTGGCGGTCGAACAATGGGTTCTCCTGTCCGGTGGTAATTCGCGTGGCCATTGGCGGATACCTGACGGGCGGCGCGATTTATCACTCGCAATGCGGTGAGAGCATTTTCACGCACATGCCGGGGCTGCGCGTGGTGTTTCCGTCGAATGCGCTTGATGCGGCTGGGCTGCTGCGTACCGCCATCCGCTGCGATGATCCCGTACTGTTTCTCGAGCACAAGCGGCTGTATCGCGAGACCTATGGGCGCGCGGCGTATCCCGGGCCGGATTACATGATTCCATTTGGCAAGGCGAAGATTGTGCATCCCGGCACGGATCTGACTGTGATCACTTACGGCGCAGTCGTGCCGCGGGCGCTGCAAGCGGCGCAGAAGCTGGAACGCGAGAATGGAGTGAAGGTCGAGTTGATCGACTTGCGCTGCCTGAATCCGTTTGACTGGGACGCGATTGCGGCTTCGGTGGAGAAAACGAATCGCGTGCTGGTGGCTTATGAAGATTCGCTGAGCTGGGGCTACGGCGCGGAGATCGCCGCGCGGATTGCCGACCAGTTGTTCGACAAGCTCGACGCTCCTGTGCGGCGCGTGGCCGCGGCCGACACGTTTGTGGCTTACCAGCCGATTCTTGAAGACGCGATTTTGCCGCAGACTAACGATTTGTTCCGGGCTATGAAAGAGCTGGCCGAGTATTGAAGGGCAGTTGCCAGTTGCCAGGGGTCAGTTGCCAGTAACCCGGTTACTCCCCGAACAGCATGCTATAGGTTCCTCCGCCTAACGCGCCGCCGATTAACGGGGCTATCCAGAACAGCCAGAGTTGTTGTAGAGCCCAGCCTCCAACGAAGAGTGCGGGACCGGTGCTGCGCGCGGGATTGACCGCCGTATTGGTTACGGGAATCGACACCAGATGAATCAGGGTGAGGCAGAGGCCGATGGCGATGGGGGCGAATCCTTTTGGGGCGCGGTTATCGGTGGCACCCATGATGACGATCAGGAAAAACGCGGTTAACACGACTTCGGTAACCAGACAGGCGAGCAGGGAGTAACCGCCGGGAGAGTGTTCGGCGTATCCGTTTGAGGCGAAGCCGGCGTGCACATCGAAAGTGGGAACGCCGCTGGCGATCACGTAGAGCACGCTCGAGGCGGCGATCGCCCCGACTACCTGGGCGATCACGTAGTGCGGCAATTCCGAGGCGGGGAAGCGCTTGCCGACGACCAGGCCCAGGCTGACTGCGGGATTCAAATGGCAGCCGGAAATGTGTCCGATGGCGAAAGCCATGGTCAGAAGGGTGAGACCGAAGGCGAGAGCGACGCCGGCAAATCCGATGCCGAGCGCGGGGAAACCGGCGGCCAGAACGGCCGCTCCGCAGCCGCCGAATACCAGCCAGAAGGTTCCGAAGAATTCCGCAAGCGCGCGTTTGCTCAGGGACATGGGAGATCTCCTTACGTGGGTGCAATGACGTGACGCAGTTTTCGAGCGCCAAGCAGGGTAGCACAACCGGCCATGGCGCAAGAACACGATTCTGGGCCACGGATTTTCACGGATTGCCCGAAGACACCGGCAAGTTACCGAAGGCTTTTTGCGCAAGGCGATGGTCGTTGCCCGTTCCCAGAGCGGATGCTACGCTGGCAACAGGTGCCTCCCGCATACGCAGATTCCGTTAGTTCCAGCTCATCCGGCGGGCCGATGCAATGGCTGCAGTCGGCTTCGGCGGAAGTGTGGGTGAGGTTTCTGTTGGCGCTGGCGGGGCTGGGGCTGGCGTTTGCCGCCGCGCTTTTTTCGACCGTGTCGCGCGATGCGGGGAACGTTTGGGCCACCGTGATTCTGGCCTCGGCGTCGCTGGTGCTGGCGACGCTGGTGGGGGTGGTCACCGTGCCTTATCTGGCGCGCCGGGTGGCGATGGAGCGGCTGCGGGAAACGTTTGATTACGAGATCAACCGCGCCGGGGTTATTTATGTGCTGGTCACGCTGGTGATCGGCATCGCCGCGCTCAACACGGGAAACAATCTGCTCTACATTGTGGTGGCGGCCATGCTGGCGGCGATTCTGGTTTCCGGGGTGGTCTCGGCGATGGTGCTGCGGTGGCTGGAACTCGATGTCCGGCTGCCCGAGCATGTGTTTGCGGGGCGCGCGGTGCCGGGTCGCATTGTGCTGCGGAATCCGCGGCGTTATTTGCCGTCGTTTTCTATTTTTGTGTTGTCGACGCGCAAGCGGCGGACGAAGCCCGAGAAGCAGTGGCAGTGGGAGCCGGTGACGTTTGCGTTTCCATTCAACCGTCCTCAGGAAGAGCAGTGGCTGCGGCTGCCGGACCGGCGACTGCGGCGCGTGACCATTGCTCCCGATCCGCCGGGAATTTTTCCGGGCATCGCTTATTTTCCGTTTCTTCCGGCGCGCAAGGAATTGTCCGCCGATCTTGAATTGCTGTTTGAACAGCGCGGGCGCTACCGGGAAGGCAGCTTCGGGGTGGCGACGCGGTTTCCGTTTGCGTTTCTCACCAAGACGCGGCACGTGGCGCTGCCCAGGGAAATCCTGGTGTATCCGCGCATCGAGCCTACCGATGAACTCTTCGAAATCCTGCCACTGGTGCGGGGCGAGTGGGAGAGCTTTGTGCGCGGGCGCGGGTCGGACCTGCACCGCATTCGCGAATATCAGCCCGAAGATTCTGCCCGGCATGTGGACTGGAAAGCTACGGCCAAGTCGGGCTCGCTGAAAGTGCGCGAATTCAGCCGCGAGGATGAACGCAAGCTTTGCATTGTCTTCGACAATCCCGCGCCGGGTGTGCTGCGCGATGCGGAATATGAACGCGCGGTGGGCCTGGCGGCCTCGCTGGCGTGGCACTTCTCGGAGCAGGATGCCGAGCTCTCGTTCCTGCTGCCGGGGCGGCGACGCACTACCGATCTGCACGAATTCCTGGCGGGGCTGGCGGTGATTCAGCCGGGCGTGATGCAGGCGGCAGAAGAAAAACCCGAGGCGACACGCGCTGCGGTCGGCGAATCGACAGCGGGTGCGACTGCCTCGCCGCAAGGATGGGCGCAAGGTTTCGCGCGCGATCCGCTGCTGGAAATCAGCCGCAATAACGGGGGAGAGTACCACGTTGTCCTCACGGCGCGGTCGCGGGAGAGCCTGCCGGCGGCCCTGTGGAACTCTTCCTACTTTGTGTTCCTCGGTGAGACCGGCTCCGCGAAGACACAAAATCTATGACGATAGTCTTCGGGAACCGGAATCCGGGTAGGCTCGATTTTGGAATTTCTTCACGTACTTTGTGGCTTTTGCTTTGCGAACCTTGCGGTTAAAGGCTGTTGTTGTGGGTAAGGAAGGGAACAGACTTTAACCGCAAAGGGCGCGAAGAAAGGCCGCAAAGTTCGCAAAGAAATTCAAACACAGCCACTATAAACAGGGTCAAGACCGGAATCCCAGCATAATTCTCGTCTCCCGCAATGGTCCTAATTCGAGGAAAAATTCTCTTCTAAGACTTTTTATTTCTTTCCATGAGTGATCTTTCGTCCTATACTCCCGTCCCGATAGATGCTTTTTGGACTGCTCGGAACGCTGCTGCCGGGAGGTATCCAATGCGAATCTGCGATCTGATCAAAGATCAGGAAACATATCAGGCTGAGCTGGGTCACACCGTGCTCGAAACGGTGCAAGCGATGGTGGAGCGCAACATCGGCGCCGTGCCGGTGCTGCACAACGGCAAGCTGGTGGGAATTTTTTCCGAACGCGATCTGATGAAGCGGGTGGTGGCCGAAGGCCACGATCCGCGCCGCACCTGCATGGCTGAGGTGATGACGGACGATCCGCTCACGATCAGCATGAATGAAGACATCGAGAACTGCATGACGCTGATGCGGCGGCACGGCTTCCGGCACCTGCCGGTGTGCCATGACGGACAGCTGGTCGGCATGGTGTCGCTGCGCGACATTCTGCTCCACGACCTGGACCAGAAGGATGACGAGGTGCGCATGATGCGCGCCTACATCCACTCGACGCCGGACGCGTAGGAGTCCGGCACGGCGGATCTTCGGTCTCGCAAGGATGGATCGGCGCCCAGTGTTGCTCTTCTTCAAGCACATTCCCCCGTTTCGATTCAAGTAGGTAACGTTACTTTTGGTTACCTTGGTGCATTGAACGTCGGGGCGAAAGACGTTAACTTCTCTTTAAGTAGCCCAAAGTAGAATAGTTGAAAAAGCCGTGTCGATGCTGGGATTTGGCGGGCTTTGGGCGGTGGTGCCGATCGTTAAGGTTACCCCTTGCCGATGAGCGAGAAAACCCGGATCATCTATTATGCTCTTTGGATCGCGCATCCCGTGATCCAGACGGGGATCGCGATGGTCATGTTGCGGCGCGGGCTGCACCGCAAGTTCAAGTTTTTCTTCGCTTACGTGGTGACGCAGATCCTGATCTTCAGCCTGATTTTTCCGTCGTATCTGAAGCACAACTATTGGGCGTACTTCTACCTGTATTGGTTCAGCAACGCGGTGAGCGCGGTACTGGGCTTTCAAGTGATTCACGAAGTTTTTCTGGACGTGTTCCGGCCTTTCCACACGCTGCGCGATCTGGGCACGGTATTGTTCCGGTGGGCGGCACTGGTGATGCTGATGGCCGCGGGAGTGGTGTCGGTTTCGACCGATTCAAAAGAAATACTTCCGTGGATGCAGGCCATCATAACGTCGCAGCGCTGCGTACGGATTGTGCAGGTGGGCATCGTGCTTCTGCTGCTGATTTTTGCCCGGTACCTGGGAGTGAGCCGAAAGCAACAGAGCTTCGGAATCGCGCTGGGATTCGGCGGATTCGCCCTGGTGGAACTGGGGCTGCTGGCGTCGTGGGTGGGAGGCCATCTGGGCAGCTTATCGGCAAATCTGGTGAACATGTCCGCCTATAATGCCAGTCTGCTGATCTGGTTTGGTTACGCGCTGGTGAAGAGTCCGGTTCGCGAAGGCGCCGCGACTCTGTTGCAACCGCACAGGTGGGAGCAGAGCCTCACCGACATTCAACATCCCTTACCGGAAGAATCGCTGATCCCGATGTTTGAGGGGATGGTGGATCGAGCTCTATCGCGCACACATGCCGCGCAATCGCTCGAGGCGAAGGCGGAGAGTTCCGCGCGAGCTTCCTCCGAGTCCATCCCGGTGCAGGGCTTCGCGATCTCTGCTCTGCTGGCGAAGGTTGTCTCTAAAACCTGAAGACTTGGTTGCGCGTGACATTTCGCTCGTGACACTGTCATGCGCCGCATCGCTCGATGCGAGGCACTGTCCGGATTCTGTAAAACTATTGCATCCCGCTGACGCTTCCCGAACCTCGGGAAGACACATGCCAAAAAGATAAAGTAAAACATTAGCAAATAGACGTATGTAACTTATATGTAGGGCTATAGCTTCTGTTGCGTAGGCGAGGAAGGACTGAGGTAGACTGCGCCATGAAGCAGGGAGCCAAGCGGGTTGCAATATTTTGCACTATAGGCTTGACTCCTGCTTTATAATGCGGCTCCGCGCTAAGGCTCCCATGTTTGGAAGCCCTGGTCGTGGTAGGAGACAACCCATGAAACACGCAATCAGGATTTCGGTCCTGATGTTTGGATTAGTGGGCACGTATGTAGCAGCCGCCGTTCCGCAGGTTCCCGCCCCGGACGGAGGGCCGATTCCATTGTGCCCACCACAACAACAACTCGCAGGCAGATGCGATGGTCCGCAAATACCACCGATGTAGTTGATCGGTTGTTGAGCGACAACGCAAGGTCACCAAAGTAACATCCGTAACTTGGGCCGAAAACTTGGGGCTCGCAATTTTTGGGCTGACGGGACTCATACTAACCCGGCGGCCCTCTTTTTTTGTGCCGAGAGAGTGCGGGCAGGGGAAGAACAGTGGCTGGTGGGGAGTGGCCAGTTCAGAGGGCGGCGGCGAGTTGGCGCTTGAGTTCAGCGGCATCGGATACTGGCGGCTGGCAGGCAGACCCCGAGCACAGCACAGCAAACGACTGGCCCGACTTTAGTTGAGGCAGGTGGGGAATGGTCGCGGCGAGGGCGGGTGGAAGATTCCGCGCCACGGCTTCATTCGCGGTGAGGCGCAGCGTGCTTTTATTGAAAGCGAATGCCGCGGTAGCAATGGCCTGAAGTTCTGCGGCGGATTTTGCAGAGCTGTCTTCTGTAGAGCTATCCCCGGCAATCACCACTACCTGGATGGGGCTCTCAAGGAAGTGCGCGACGGCGATTCCGTAGGTCGCGGCGAAAATGCCGAATTGTTCTGCGACTCCCGCGAAGATTTCCAGTGTCTGTTGGGCTTTGTCGCGATAGCTGGCCTCGCCGGTGTAGTGATGGAGGCGGAGCAGCGCAATCGCCGCCATGGGATTGCCCGCCGGCGTGGGTGAATCCTGCAGCGGCTTGCGCTGAGTCGCGAGCACGC
Source organism: uncultured Acidobacteriaceae bacterium (assembly GCA_963719575.1). Taxonomy (GTDB): domain Bacteria; phylum Acidobacteriota; class Terriglobia; order Terriglobales; family Acidobacteriaceae; genus Sulfotelmatobacter. Next base: position 65,569 of record CAVRCN010000003.1, on the reverse strand, counting down.
CCAGGCCTTTGCCTTCAGCCGGAGGCTCGCTATCGAAAAAACCTCCGGAGGCCGGGTCGTAGAATTTTGCGATCATGGTGTCGGCGATGGCCCGCGCGAACTTGAAATAGCTAAGATCGGCGGTCGCTTCGTAGGCATCGAGGCAGGCCAGCGCGGTGAAAGCGTAATCGTCCAGCAGGCCGGCAACTTCGCGGTGCTCGGCCTTGGGATCGGAATAGGCGACCACGTGCAGCAGTCGCGGCGCTTTCCAGGCCTGGGCTAAAATCCGGTCCAGCGAGCGCAGCGCGAAGCGGCGCGCTCCATCCATCTTCAGCACTTTTGCTGCTTCCAGATAGGCGGACACGCAGAGGCTGTTCCATCCCACATAAACGGTTTTATCGATATACGGCGTGGGCCGGGCGAGCCGCGCCACGTACATTTTCTTTTTCGCCGAGGCGAGCAACTCCCTTACGCGCTCGGGAGGGCTCAGGTGCCGCGCAATTTCTTCGATGGGCGCCCGCACATAGAGCACATTTTTTGCCGGATTGTGATGCATCTCGCCGACTTCGTTGATGTCATAGTGCAGAGCCGCGACTTGCGCTTCCTCTTCGGTAAGCACGGCGCGAGTTTCGGCGAGAGTCCAGGTGAAATAGTCGCCGTCGTCGTCCATGGAGATGTCGGCGTCTTGCGAGGCGTAGAAGCCGCCGTGCTCGCGATCGCTGAGCCACTCATCCATCCAGCGAATGATGTCGCGGGCGACGCTGGCGAAAAACTCCGAGCCGGTTGCCTGGTAGGCATGCACATAATTTTTGAGCAGCTCGGAGTTGTCGTAGCACATCTTCTCGAAGTGCGGCACCACCCAGCGCTCGTCCACGGAGTAGCGATGAAAGCCTCCGGCCAGCTGGTCGTAGACGCCGCCGTTGGCCATGTGTTCGAGGGTGGTGACGATGACATTGCGCAAGTCGTCGTTTTTGGTTCGCGAATACTTCTCGATCAGCAAGTCCAGCGCCGAGGGATGCGGAAATTTCGGCGCCTGTCCGAAGCCGCCGTGCACCGCGTCAAACATCTTGAAGGCTGATTCCTGAATCGCGTCGATCACGCTGCGCGAAACCTGTCCGCCGCGCCCGGCAAACGATTCCGACTGCGCGATCGAGTTTTCGACCATCTGCGCCTGCTCGACTACATCGCCGTGTTTTTCTTTGTAGGCGTTGGCGATGCTCAGCAGAACGCGGCGGAAGCTGGGACGGCCGTATCCATCGTTGGGTGGAAAATAGGTGCCGCCGTAAAACGGCTTGCCATTGGGAGTGAGAAACGCGGTGAGCGGCCATCCGCCCTGCCCGCTGACGGCCTGCACGGCAACCTGATAGCGGCTGTCAATGTCGGGGCGCTCGTCGCGATCGACCTTCACGGCGATGAAGTGCTGGTTCACGATGACGGCAATTTCTGGATCGTCGTAAGACTCGCGGTCCATCACATGGCACCAATGGCACCACACCGCGCCGATATCAAGCAGCATGGGCTTGTTCTCGCGCTGCGCCGCGGCGAACGCGTCCTCGCCCCACTCCCGCCACTGGATGGGCTGATGCATGGCGGAGCGGAGGTATGCGGAAGAAGCGCGGGCGAGGGAGTTGAGGGGGGTCGAAGTCATGAATATAGTGTATCCGGGCGGAGAGTCGATATGGGTCTGGCGGGAACGTCTGCGCGACTTTACAGCAGTGGATTCATCACCCGAACCGGACCGTAGTTCTGACCGGCGGCGAGATCTTCGGAATAAAGAATTGCCGCGCCGGACTGCTCCGCGGCCTGCAAAACCAGCGCGTCCCAAAAACTGATCTTGTAGCGCACTTCGATTTCGAGGGCTTGAAGAACGGCTTCCGGACTGTTGACGACGATCTCCCAGCTCAGATAGTCCTGGATCAGGCGGCGAACTTCATCCGCCGGAAGGGGCCGGGCCAGTTTGCGGCGCAAGTTGATGCAGAGTTCCTGCAGGATCTGCGTGCTCAGCACGCCCTGCCCGGTCGTCCACAAGCGCTCGATCGCGTGGCGGGCGCGCTGGTGCTTTGAACCGGCGGAGCGGTCATGCGCGTAGATCAGGATATTGGTGTCTACGAAGAATTTGTCGGCCATGTTCAGCGTTCGTGAAGTTCATCGCGTGCGCGTGGAGGCGTCCACTTCAGGTCAAGGCCTTCTCGCAGGCGGGCCAGGGCACGCTTGCGCGCGCGATCGTAGGTCTTGCGCTCGCGCACAATTTGTTCCAACCGCGCCGCGAGCAGGGCGCTGATGGAAGTGTCTTCCTCAGCTGCAAGAATCTTGACCTCGCGCAGCAGACCAGAGTCCAGCTTGAGTGTAATGTTGGTCTTCATCGGGACTCGCATGAGCACGAATTAGCGTGCAGCACGATTATACGTGCTACGGGCCAGGTTGGTCAATCCGTGAGTGAGATTCCGCAAGACACTCCGCTGTAATGACCAGGGCCGCAGTGCCTCGCACGCTCCCCATCCATATATACTTCTCTTCCAGTTCTTTTTTCATTTCGTGATTCTTTCAGGAGGATTTCTCGACGTGAACTGTTTTCGCCGGTTCTGTGCCGGCCTCATCTCTACTCTCTTGCTCGCGTTCTCGCCTGTGCTCCTGCCTGCGCAAACCCCTACTCCTTCTGTGGCGCCCGCTTCGGCTGAGGCTCCCAGTCCCGTGCCCGCTCCGGCCAGCGAGACCGGGAAATTCCGGCTGCACAAATTTGAGCAGCCCATTGGGGAAGAGACTTACACCATTACGCGCGAGGCTGGGACGCTCACGCTGAAAACGGATTTTGCTTTTACCGATCGCTGGACCAAAGTTCCGCTCACTGCCACGCTCAAGGCGGCGGACGACTACACGCCGCAGAGTTTCACCATTCAGGGAAAGACTTCGCGGATGTCGGGGATTGATTCCATCGTTGAGATCAGTGGGCCCAGCGCCACCGTCCGCCAGGGCAGCAGTCAGGGCGGCAGTGAGAACGCGCGAACTGTCGCGGTGCCCCAGACTTTCTTCACTATTGCGGGCTACGCGCCAGTGGCCATGCAGATGGCGTTGATGCGCTACTGGCGGTCGCACGGTTCGCCGCCGCAGCTGGCAACGCTTCCTTCGGGAGAAGTTCAAATTCAAGACCGGGGTTCTGAAAGCATCGATATCGCGGGCCGCGATATTCAAGTCGAGCGCTACACCGTCCGCGGATTGATCTGGGGAATGGAAACACTCTGGATGGATGGCGAGAACAATCTCGCGGCGCTGGTTTCGACCGACGCTGAGTTCGACCATTTCGAGGCGGTGCGCGAGGAGTATGAGCCCGCGCTTGCCAAGTTTGTCGGCAGCGCCGCGCGCGACGAGATGGCTGCGCTCTCTGAGTTGGGCCAGAGCCTTCCCGGACGACGAACCGGCACGTTCGCCTTCATTGGCGCCACGGTGATTAACACCAACGGCAAGCCTCCCATCGTCAACGCAACTGTTGTCACTCGCGACGGCAAAATTGTCGCCGTCGGTCGCAGCAAGAAAGTAAAAGTGCCGAGCGATGCGCAGCGCGTCGACGTTGCGGGCAAGTTCATCATCCCCGGCTTGTGGGACATGCATGCTCATTACGAGCAAGTGGAGTGGGGACCGATCTACCTGGCAGCGGGCGTGACCACGGTGCGCGATGTGGGCAACGAATTCGAGTTCATCACCGCGGTGCGCGACGCGGTGAACGGCGGCAAAGCGCTGGGGCCGCACATGCTGCTCGCCGGAATCGTGGATGGCGATAGCCCCAACGCGCTCGGCGTGGCGCGCGTGAACTCTGCGGCGGACGCCCGGACATGGGTACAGCGTTATCACGATGCCGGGTTTCAGCAGATGAAGATCTATAGCTCGGTGAAATCCGACAATGTAAAAGCCATCTGCACGGAAGCACACCGGCTGGGCATGACCGTGACCGGGCACATTCCCGAGGGCATGACGGCCTACGATGGCGTGAACGACGGCATGGATCAGATCAATCACATTCAATATATCTACGCGCTGCTCAAGCCGAAGGATTTTAACGAAAAGGCTGCCAAGGCCAGCCCCGCGGAGCGCGCGGGCATGATGGCGTCACTGGATATCAATTCGGACGAGGGAAAGCGGGCGGTCGCGTTTCTGAAGGAACACAACACCGTCATCGACCCGACCATGGCGCTATTCGAATTTATGCGGCGCCCGGCGGACGTGCCCGCAGATAAGATCGAGCCGGGAGTCGACCACGTGGCGCCGGAACTGCGCGAACAACTGGTCAGCGGAGGCGTGCCGCCGGAGCGCGCGGCCACTGCGCAGAAGATCGTCAAGGAAGAACTGGCGATCATCGGCGCTCTGCACCGGGCGGGAGTGCGCATGGTGGCGGGAACTGACCAGACGGTGCCGGGCTATTCTCTTTATCGCGAGATTGAGCTTTACAACCAGGCCGGATTTACGCCGCTGGAGGCGCTGCAGGCCGCCACCATTGTTCCAGCTCAGGTGATGCACGTGGACGGCGAGAGCGGCTCCATTGACGTAGGCAAACGCGCCGACCTCGACATCCTCGATGCCAACCCGCTCGCGGACATCCATAACGTCCGCAGCGTGCGTTTCACAGTCGCCAATGGCGTGCTCTTCGAAAGCGCCCCGCTGTGGCGCAGCGTAGGGTTCCATCCGTAGCAACTCCACAGTTCCCGATTGTTGGCTCGCTATATTATTCTGAAAGACCACTATGCCCGATTCGCAGGAAGACACGCAGTCCGTGGGAGGGGTCAAACGACGGTTCCGCCGTTATCTGAGGCGAGAGCCGGTGATTCTTGCGCTGCTCTCTGTGCTGGCGGTGTTGTTCTTCCTGGCGGTTACCGGTTTGTCGCACACCTATCAGGCCCAGCAGCAATCTCTTGGGAACCGGTGGTTTGTGCGCGGTACCACAGACCTGAAGGAGCGCCACTTTGAACCTGCGGTGAATGAGTTCCGGGCGGCGCTGCGTTACTCGCGCGACAACTACGTTTACCAGCTCAACCTGGCTGAAGCGCTCATCGGCCTGAAGCGGACCGGTGAAGCCTACGCTTACTTCATCAACCTCTGGGAGCGTGAGCCTGAGAACGGGCTGGTGAATCTTGAACTCGCGCGCATCGCTGCCCAAAAGGGAGAAACCGAACAGGCACTTCGCTACTACCACAACGCGATCTATGCCACATGGCCTGGCGACCAGCAGGTGCGGCGCCGCGACACGCGCCTGGAGCTGATCCAATACCTGCTAAATATCAATGCCAAGGCGCAGGCTCAGGCGGAGTTGATTGCCCTGGCGGCGAACCTTGAGGAGGACCCGTCGCAGCAGGCGCGCGTCGGGGATTTCTTTCTTGAGGCGCAGGACTATGAGCATGCGTTAGCCGAATATCGCCTCAGCCTGAAGGCGCAGCCCCGCGATGCCGCGGCATTGGCTGGAGCCGGATTCTCTGCCTTCCAGCTGGGGCGCTACAGCCTGGCCGAGCATTACTTGGAGGAAGCGGTGTCAGCCAATCCAAACGACGCGCAGAGTGCTTCTCGACTCAGAACCGCGGCACTGGTTATGCAGATGGATCCCTTCCAACGCCAAATCTCGGTAGCGCAGCGCAACCGGATTGTGCTCGAAGCTTTTGCCGCAGCGGGTGAACGCCTGGAATCTTGTTCCGCGGCAGGAAATTCGAAAGGTGCAACCGCGACTGCGGCCTCGCCGCCGGGCCTCGCCGAAGATTGGGAGAAGATGAAACCGCGGATCACCGAGGTGGGACTGCGCCGGGATCCGGACCTGGTAAACACGGCGATGGAACTGGTATTCAATATCGAGCGCCAAACCAGCAGCGGATGCGGCAGCCCGACTGACAAAGATTCGGCGTTACTGTTGATCGCAAAATTACATGAAAGCAACTAACGTGGACATGCCGCCCAGTCCGAGCGAAGCGACAATGCTGGAGGACAGAGAGCCTACGGCGGCGCTCCCGTTCCTGGGCCGCGCGCCCAAAGCTTTCATGCGCCTGGTGTTTCGCGAAGACCGGCTCTTTCTGGTTCTGTCGGTATTCATTGGAATATTCGCGGGGCTTTCGGTGGTCTGCTTCCGTTTCGCCATCGACTGGTGCCGCATTTATCTGTTGGGATCGGGAGCCACGCTCACGCCTGTGCGCCTGTTGCTGGCGCCCAGCCTCGCGGGCCTGGTGATTGCGGTGCTGGTGATTCACGTCTTCCCGCTGGCTCGCGGCAGCGGAGTCAATCAAACCAAGGCGGCGCTTTATATTTACAACGGATATATTCCGCTGCGCACGGCAGTCGGGAAATTCATTACGGCTGCGCTGGCGATTGGGTCCGGACACTCACTCGGTCCGGAAGATCCGTCTCTGCAGATCGGCGCCAGCCTGGCATCGGCGCTGGGCCGGCGCATGCGATTGTCCCGAGACCGGATGCGGCTGATTGCGCCCGTGGGCGCTGCCGCTGGGCTGGCTGCGGCTTTTAACGCGCCGATTTCGGCAGTGCTGTTCGTGATTGAAGAGGTCATCGGACGTTGGACTGCCGGCATTCTGGGCTCCGTTGTGCTTTCCGCGGTGTCGAGCGTGGTGGTCATGCGGTGGTTTCTGGGTTCGGAGTCCATGTTCCGGATTCCCGCGGTGCAACTGGAGCGGCCTTCGGAACTGATCGCGTACTCCGTCCTCGGAGTTGTGGGAGGGCTGGCCTCGGTCGCGTTCTCGATCGGAGTGGCGACGTTGCGCCCGCGGTGTAAGGCTCTGCCGCGCTGGACGCAGTATTTTCAGCCGGCAGTCGCCGGTCTGCTCATCGGGATCATCGCCGTGCTCGGCGCGCCGCAAGTGATGGGCGCGGGCTACGAATATATCGACGAAGCCATGCACGGACAGTTCACGTGGCAAATGCTGGCCATTCTCGCCGGCTTGAAGATCATTGCTACGCTGCTTTCCTTTGTCAGCGGAACTCCTGGAGGAATGTTCGCTCCCACGTTGTTTATCGGCGCCATGCTGGGAGCGGCAGTGGGCGGGGCGGAGCACGTTTTATTTCCGCACCTGAGCGGGTCGCCGGGCACTTACGCTCTGGTGGGGATGGGAGTTCTGTTTGCCGGATTTCTGCGTGCTCCCATGACATCGGTTTTCATGGTTCTCGAAGTCAGCGGAAACTATTCGATCATCTTGCCGGTTCTTATCGCAAACACATTTGCGTACTTGATTTCGCGCGGGCTGCAACCGGTTGCGATTTTTGACGTGCTCACGCGGCAGGACGGTTTGGAATTGCCCTCGATGGAAGAACAGCGGGAAGAGGGAACGCTGCGCGTGGAGGATGCGATGCGTCCGGCGAGCCGTGCTGTGCTGGACACCGTGTTGGACGCGCACGCTTCACTGGACGAAGTTTTTCAGGGCTGGGATGCGAAGTTGCCCGAGGTTCGGCTCGTCCGCATGGATCCTACGGGATGGAGCAGCATTACCCGGCAGGCGCTCGAGACCATGGTCAAGGAAGGCAAAGGCGATCTGACCCTCGGCTCCGCACTGACTGGGAAGCAGATTCTGTTTTTGCATCCGGATAATCCGCTGGAGACGGCGTTGCGTTACGTGGATCGGTGGCCGCTGCTTCCGGTGGTGAGCCGCGCCGACTTTCGCAAACTCGAAGGAGTGATTTCTCAACAGGATGTACTCAGACGGTACCAGCTTTTCGGAGAAGAAGGAGACACTTCGGAATAGCGGCACGAGTCGGGACGCAGACTCAGCCCGTGAAGTCCTCAGGCGCCATGAGTGATATAGTTCCGGTTCGGCCCTGACGGCGCAAATGGTGAATTTGCTTACAGTGATTGGCGTGGGGTTTCTGCTCGGCATCCGCCACGCCACCGATCCGGACCACGTCATCGCGGTGAGCACGATCGTGAGCCGCCAGCGCAGCATCCGCCACGCGGGCGCGATCGGAATCCTCTGGGGCATTGGCCACACCATTACGATCCTGCTGGTCGGCGCGGGGATCATTTTATTCAACCTGGTGATTCCGCCGCGCATTGGTCTCGCCATGGAATTGGCGGTCGGCCTGATGCTGATTCTTCTGGGAGTGCTGAATCTGACGGGCGTGACGCAGTGGGTGACTCACAGATTCACGCCGGGACACAAGCACGAAGAAGTGATTCATTCCCACGCGCACACGCATGGTGGCGAAGCCCACGCCCACATTCATGGCCACAACCCTGAAGTGCATCTGCATCTGGATGGGGAACCTGAGGGTGTGTTCCAGACGGCGCTGGCGCGAATGGGGCTGTATCAGCTTCTTCGTCCGCTCGCGGTTGGGCTCGTACACGGCCTGGCTGGCTCCGCGGCAGTGGCTCTGCTGGTTTTGACCACGATCCGGGAGCCTCGGTGGGCAATTGCTTATCTGCTGGTCTTTGGTGTGGGTACGATTGCCGGGATGATGCTGATCACGATGATGATCGGAGTGCCGTTCGCCTACACGGGCAAGCGATTTGAAAATTTCAACCGCGGTCTGGGCGTTGCGTCCGGCGTGATCAGCGTGGCTTTCGGGTTATTCATCACTTTCCAGATCGGGTTTGTCGACGGGCTGTTCACGGCCAATCCGCATTGGACTCCGCACTGAGGCCCGAGGGCGATTTATTTCAAATCCTTTCCGGTCGTCGTGATCACGAACTGACCATGCTTGACGCCGCGCAGGCTGAGAATCTGATCCGAAATCTGTCTTAACTCCGCGCTGCGTCCTTTCATGATGACCACTTCGAGGCAGTTGTGGTGATCCAGATGAACGTGTGTGGCCGCCAGCACCCTGGTGTGCGCCCGATGCTGGATCTCAACCAGACGTTCGGTCAAATTCGGCTGATGATGGTCGTAAACCATGGTGAGCGTGCCGGCGACAACCTTGTTGCGGTCGCCCTCTTCGGAGACCAGGTGCTCGCGAATCAGGTCGCGGACCGCCTCGGAGCGGTTCTGGTATCCCCGGGCGGCAATCGCCTTGTCGAATTTTTCTAAGAGACCCCGTTCCAGGGAAAGCCCAGTCCTAACCAGATCTGTCACGGCTGCTCCTTGTGCGCTCGATGCTACAGGGTAAATGAACTCGCTGATTTTCGCGACGCTCCCGCAGTCGCTATTGCGACTCCCATCAGGAAAACCCTGAGCCCCAGGCTCGGGAAAATTCCTTCGTCCGCGAGGCGTTTAATTTTAAGTAGCACGATTTATAAAATCGTGTTATACGGTCGGAGAGGAATTTTGCATGAGCTCCGGGACAAGGGAACCGGTTCAGCCGAAAATCTTGATCTCGCTGTCGGTGCTGGTTCTTTGTTTGTCGCTTCCAGCGATCGCGCAGGAGAAGACGCCGGTCGCTACGAGCAATAAGGCTTATCCGCCGCAGCTATCGGGAACTGCCGTTGACACGTCTGGCGCGGTGATTGCCGGGGCTACCGTGCAGGTGCGCAGCGCGAACGGTACTGTACAAAGAACGACGCAGTCGAACGCGAGCGGCTTCTTCAGTATTTCCGGACTCTCGGCTGGCAGTTATCGACTCGTGGTCTCTAAACGCGGTTTTGAAACGAAAGAAGCGCCCGTGACCGTCGGGGCCACCGGGGCGCCGGCCCCGCTGCGGATCTCTCTGGCTGTAGGCTCCCTGGGCACGACCATAAACGTGCGGGGCAGGCAGGACGATCTCGTTGGAATTGCGAGTTCTGCCGGCCAGGTAACGGTGGGCGCAGAGGAACTCACAAATCGTCCGATTCTTCGCTCGGGAGAGATTTTGGAGGCGCTTCCCGGTCTGATCATCACGCAACACGCCGGCGGCGGCAAGGCCAACCAATATTTTCTGCGCGGCTTCAATCTCGACCACGGCACAGATTTCGCGATTTTCCTGGACGGCATGCCGCTGAACCTGCCGTCGCACGCGCACGGCGAGGGGTACTCGGACATGAACACCGTCATCCCGGAGTTTGTGGAGCGGGTGGATGCCGAGAAAGGACCTTATTACGCCGATGTCGGCGACTATGGCTCAGCGGGAAATGCCCATGTGGTGTTTTACAAGACGCTGCCCCGGAACTTTTTTCAGGTCGACGGCGGCATGTACCAGTTTGCGCGGTTTGTTTTCGGCATATCGAAAAAGCTCGGCAAGGGCAACTTGATGTACGGCGGAGAGGCGTATCACGATGGCGGTCCATGGGTGCATCCGGACAACTATTACAAGTTCAACGGCCTTGTAACCTACAACCAGGGAACGAAGGCCAACGGTTTCAGCATCACGACCCGCGCTTACGATGGAGCCAGATGGAACTCGAGCGATCAGCTCCCCTATACGGCCATACCCGTCGTCGGTTTCTTCGGCTCACTGAGCCCGTCTGATGGTGGCAGATCACAGCGTTACAGCTTGCAAGGTGAATGGCATCACACGGACGCAAATTCCGAGACGACACTCATGGGCTACGGGTTCTATTACGATCTCAATCTGTTCTCGGATTTCACTTACTACCTGGTCGACCCCTATAAGGGCGACCAGTTCGAACAGCAGGACAGGCGCTGGGTGGCTGGGTTCGACGCACGTCATACGATTTTCGGCCACTTCTTCGGCCACAAGGCGGAAACCACGTTCGGCATGCAGCTCCGCAACGATTGGATCCACAACGGCCTTTTCCGGACGGAAGATCGCGTGCGCACGAGCAAGACTTTCTACACAGCTAACTATCTGGATGAACCCTCCTCTCTCGATCAGATCGCGGTTTTGCCCGCGGGAACGGATTTGAATAAATTTACGGAGACGATCGGAAGTCCCTGGGTGACAAGCAAGATCCAGTGGGCGAGCAAATTCCGGTCGATCCTGGCCCTGCGCGGCGACGATGGCAAAGGTGTCATCACCAGCTTTACGAACCCCACCAACCCCGACTATCCCAACGATCCCTACCCTGCCAACTACAATCCTAATACCCACCAATCGGTCACCAAATTCCTGCCCAGTCCGAAAGCAAGTTTGATCTTCGGCCCGTGGGCCAATACGGAGTTGTATGTGCAGGGCGGAGCCAGTTACCACACCAACGACGTGCGTGGCTCAACGCAACTGTATGAACCAGTTTCGCCGGACTATCCCTACTACAACACTCCGAACCCCATTAAAATTCCTTTCCTGGTCCAAACCAAAGGCGGGGAAGTCGGCGTACGCACTGCGGCCGTCGCACAACTGCAAAGCACCGTTGAGGTCTGGTATCTCCACAGTAATTCCGAACTACTGCAGGATGGCGACACCGGAGGCACGAGTGCCTCGGTTCAGTCGAGCAACCGCTACGGCATAGAAGTTGGGAACTACTACACGCCAACGGAACATTTGGTTTTTGACGCTGACTTTGCGGACTCCCGCGCCATTTTCACCCAAAACGACCCAGACGATTCGACGTTTTACACCTCGACCCCAACCGGTCCCCAGCTTTGCGCAAGAAACTCGAACTGCTTTGGGCTTATTCCAACCGGGGGCGGCACTTACCTGCAAAATCCGGACGGCAAGGAGGTGCCCGAAGCAGTTCGGTGGGTGGTGGCAGCGGGCGCTACCCTGAAGGACTACAAACGCTTCTCGGCGAGTTTGCGCCTGCGCTACTTTGGTCCGCGCCCCTTGACGTCCGACGCAATTTATACCTCACCCTCGACAGCGCTGGTTAACCTGGGGGCTAGTTATAAAATCAACAAGAACTGGAGCCTACGGGGCGAAGTTTTGAATTTGTTCAACCGGCGAGATCACGACGTCGACTACGCTTATGTATCGCAAATAACGCCACCAGCTGGGCTGGGGCTACCAGCGACACCGCCAACCACCTTGGCAGGGCAGGAGCAGGTTGCGAGTGTTCTAAATGCTAACGCGGCATTTACCCGGGTTATGCACCCCGTCGAACCGGTTCAGGCGCGATTCACTTTACGTTACAGGTTCGGTCGCTGAAGGAAACACGTCGGGAGGACCTCACATCCTGCTGATGCGAATGTAGCGGCCCAGGTCTGGGATCGCTTTCAGACAAACATATCCCGCGAAAAGCAACGTCACTATCCCAACGCCACTGGTGATTGCTAAGAATATCTTCACGAATGTCTCCTTGAAAATGAACTTGACCTTAGATGGGTTTTTCGGAGAAAGAGAAGCCTACAAAACAGCGAAAACAAAGAAATGCCGGTTACGCCTTGATTCTGGTCGATCGAGGATCGAGTATTCTTACCGGTTTACACCGACTGCGGCCTCGTTTAGAGCGGGAGCGAGTGGGAATCCGCTAGAATATGCCGGGCAAGCAAGACGCCCCGATCTGGCTCCGATTTGGCGGCACCAGGAGAAATTGAAATGGCGGAGTCCGAGCTTCGCGGCGGAACCCAGAGCCCCATTTGCGAGATCGATGTCCTGTGGATCACCGCCGGTCTGGGCTGCGATGGTGACACGATCGCGATGACCGCGGCTACGCAGCCCAGCATTGAAGATGTTCTTAGCGGGCAAATTCCCTGGGTTCCAAAAGTAAACCTGCATAATCCCTTTCTTGCCCTGGCCAACGGCGATGACTTTCTGGAGCCCTTCCATCAAGCGGCGGAAGGGAAGATGGAGAATTTTATTCTCGTGGTCGAAGGGTCCATCCCGAACGAACACAACAAGGAAGAAGGCTATTGGGCTTCGCTGGGAACGGACTCGAAGACCGGGCAGCCGATCACGACGTGTGAATGGATCGATCGTCTGGCGCCGAAAGCGTGGGCGGTGCTGGGGGCGGGAACATGCGCGACTTACGGCGGCATCCACGCGATGGAAGGAAATCCGACGGGATGTATGGGACTCCCCGACTACCTGGGTTGGCATTGGAAATCGAAGGCGCAGGTTCCGATCGTGTGCGTGCCTGGGTGTCCGGTGCAGCCGGATAATTTCATGGAGACGCTTTTGTATTTGCTCTATATGGCGGCGGGCCGCGCGCCGATGATTCCGCTCGATGACGCGTTGCGGCCGAGGTGGCTGTTTGGCAACACGGTGCATGAAGGTTGCGACCGCGGCGGTTTCTACGAGCAAGCGCAGTTCGCAGAGGAATACGGATCTCCGCTTTGCATTGTGAAGCTGGGATGTTGGGGGCCGGTAGTGCAATGCAACGTGGGGAAACGTGGCTGGATGGGCGGTATCGGTGGATGCCCTAACGTCGGCGGCATTTGCATCGGATGCACGATGCCGGGTTTTCCTGACAAGTTCATGCCTTTTATGAATCAGCCGCCGGGTTCGCTCTTGTCGTCGGCCGCGGTGCAGACTTATGGCCGTGCGATTCACGCACTGCGGCGATTTACGCAGGCGTCGTTGAACAAAGAGCCCAGCTGGCGCAAACCTACGCGGTAATGTGGACGCACGCGGGTCATATGAGTTTGGAACCCTGAGGTTGGAAATGGTTTCCTTTTCGTGGCCGAACAATGCGAACGGCACGTCCCGCGATCAACCTTCTGCTGCGACCGAACCCGACATGGATCCGGAGCGGGCCGAGGAAATTCTGCAAGGTCTGGCCGGAGTCTTCAGCCAGCAACACCATCCGGCAATCGCAAGACATGTTGTATATCCGCCGGAACAACCAGGCGAAAGACAAGCGGAGCATGCAGGTCAAGACCGGCGAAGGTCCGACAGCGCGCAATTTCCCAATCTGGAGGCCAGATACCGCGCCTTGGTCGAACAGATTCCCGCAGTCGTTTTCATGGCGTATCTCGATCGCGGAATCGGCGAGGCTTATGTGAGCCCGCAGATTGAAGCTGCGCTGGGATTCTCTCAGGAAGAATGGCTGGAAGATCCGGTTCGCTGGTATAGCCATATCCATCCCGATGACAAGCAACGCTGGAGCAGCGAAGCGGCTGAGATGTTTCTTACCGGGAACGCGCTGCGCTCTGCATATCGTGTGTTATCGCGAGACGGCCGCGTGATTTGGTTTCATTGTGAAGCCAAGATGATTCGCAAGGAGAACGGGGAGCCTTGGTTTATTCACGGCGTGGGTTTTGATATCACCGATCTGAAGCGGACGGAAGAAGCGTTGCAGGAGGAACGCAATGTTGTCTCCACCATTCTCGACACGGTGGGCGCTATGGTGGTGGTTCTGGATTTGGAAGGTCACATCATCCGCTTTAACCGCGCCTGTGAACAGATGACGGGATATGCCTTCACAGAGGTTGAGGGAAAGTGTATTTGGGACTTGCTCGCGGCTTCGGAAGACGTGGAACGCTTCAAGGCGTCGTTCCAGGAAGCGCGCGCCAAGCAGCATCCGCATGATTACGAGAGCGAGTGGGTGAGCCGCGACGGGAGACAGAGAGTGATTGCCTGGTCCACTACCCTGCTTCCCGGCGCTGGCGATGCTGCCTCTTACATCATCGCGTCGGGAATCGATATCACCCAGCGAAAGCGGGCAGAGGCCAAGTTTCGCGGGTTGCTGGAAGCTGCGCCCGATGCGGTCGTGGTGGTCAATCGAGAGGGCAGGATCGTTCTGGTGAACGCGCAGGTGGAAAAATTATTCGGCTACCGGCGCGAAGAACTGCTGGGACAACCTCTCGAAATGCTGGTGCCAGAGCGGTTACGGCAAAGGCATCCCGCACACCGTAAGCGTTTTTTTCATGAGCCGCGCGTGCGTCCCATGGGCGCGGCCGGTGAAGAACTTTACGGCTTGCACAAGGACGGCCACGAATTCCCGGTGGAAATCAGCCTGAGCCCCCTGGAAACGGAAGAAGGCGTACTGGTTTCCAGTGCAATTCGCGACATCACCGAACGCAAGCATCTCGAGAAAACAATTCTCGATATCAGTGCACGGGAGCAGCGCCGCATTGGACAGGATCTGCATGATGGGCTGGGACAACATCTCACCGGCATAGCTTTCATGACCAAGGTGCAGGAACAAAAGCTGATGGAGAAAGGCCTGGCGGAGGCCGGCGATGCCGCAAAGATTGTGAACCTGGTGAATGAGGCCATCAACAAGACGCGCGAATTGGCGCGCGGCCTGCTTCCTGTCTTGTCGGACGCGCATGGGTTGATGTCGGCCTTGCAGCGGTGGGCGGGCGAGGTAGAAGATTTGTTCGGAGTGAGCTGCCGGTTCCAGTGTCTGACCCCAGTGCTGATTCATGACGATGCAGTGGCCACGCATTTGTATTACATTGCGCGGGAGGCGGTGAATAATGCGATCAAGCATGGGCAGCCGCGTTACATCGTGATTCGACTGGCCGCCGACCAGAACCAGGGAGCGCTCACGATTCAGGATGACGGGTGCGGCATCGGCAACGCTGCTCCCGGCAACAAAGGAATGGGACTTCACTTGATGAACTACCGGGCCAGGATCATCGGAGGTTCGCTCGAGGTGCAGCGTGTCGCGTCCGGTGGAACGGTGGTCGCATGTTTGTTTCCGGTTTCATCCGCGTCCTTGATCTCACCCTCGCCCTCGGTCGACGACGATGGAGTGAAGTAAAACATGAACCTGACTGCCAGATCGGAGAATCATCCCGCGAAGAAAAGAATCCTGGTGGTTGACGACCATCCCATTGTGCGCCAGGGTCTGGCCCTGCTGATTAACCGCGAGCCCGACCTTGTTGTCTGCGGCGAAGCTGAGGAAGCGATGGGCGCGATGCACGTGCTGGCCTCGTCCCGGCCGGATGTGCTCATCGTCGACATTTCGCTGAGTGGTCCCGACGGGATTGATTTGCTGAAGAACATTCGCACCACTCATCCCACGCTGCCGGTGTTGATCCTCTCCATGCACGATGAGTCGGTCTACGCGGAGCGAGCGCTCCGCGCCGGCGCCAACGGCTACATCATGAAACAGGAGGCCACAGAAAACGTGCTGGTCGCCGTGCGCCGCATTCTGAGTGGCGAGATTTATGTGAGCGCACGCATCGCTAACCAGATGCTGCGGCATTACATCACCGGTTCCGGCACTCTGCGGGATTCTTCCATCGCCGATCTCAGCGACCGCGAACTGGAAGTGTTTCGCCTGATCGGGGAAGGTCACGGAACCCGGCAGATTGCCGAGAAACTTCACCTCAGCGTAAAGACCGTCGAATCCTACCAGGCTCACATCAAGGAAAAACTCTCGCTGCGCAGTTCTCGCGAGCTCATGCAACGCGCTATTCAGTGGAACATGAACGAAAAAAGTTCGTGAAGCTCGTGCACGCGCGACGCGTCGGCGTGACGCCATCAGGAAATCCCCGATAGAAAAATAGTGCTTCCCATGAAGATGAAAAAGTGGGGTTCCCGCTTGTGGGGATTCTTATGGGAGACGATTCTAAGTGCGTTTACAAATCTCATTCTGGACAAATCGAGTTAAGAAAAACGATTCAGGCAGGTTCTGCCCACGGCGGTCGATGGGCGGAAAAGTTTGAGTGCGAAGCGGAAAAGTTTGAGTGCGAAGAAGATAGATGCGGGAAAGGAGTCAACTATGGCGGAGACGGTTCCTTATGGTCGAGTGACGCAGAAGCCATCGCCGGTGGCGGAAGTGCATATCCTGTGGATCACCGCCGGTCTGGGCTGCGACGGAGATTCGGTTTCGGTCACAGCGGCAACTCAACCCAGCATCGAGGACGTTTTGTTGGGAGCTATCCCCGGCCTGCCCAAGGTGCACTTGCACAATCCTGTGCTGGCTTATGAGAACGGAGATGACTTTCTGAAGTATTGGTACCTGGCGGAGCAGGGCAAACTGGAGCCGTTTGTGCTGGTGGTGGAAGGTTCCATCCCGAACGAAAAAATCAAGAAGGAAGGCTACTGGGCGGCGCTGGGGACCGATCCTAAAACCAATCAGCCGATTACCACGAACGAGTGGATCGACCGTCTCGCCCCGAAGGCGCTTGCGGTGGTGGCCTGCGGCACCTGCGCCACCTACGGCGGGATCCATGCAATGGAAGGCAATCCTACGGGCGCGATGGGGCTGGCGGATTATCTGGGATGGGATTGGCAGTCGAAGGCCGGGCTGCCCATAGTGAATGTTCCGGGATGCCCTGTGCAACCTGACAACTTCATGGAGACCGTGTTGTATCTGCTGTACCAGGTTGCCGGCTTGGCGCCCATGATTCCGCTGGATGAACAGCTGCGTCCCACGTGGCTGTTTGGCAGAACGGTCCACGAAGGCTGCGACCGTGCCGGCTATTACGAGCAGGGCGATTTCGCGGAAGTGTACGGCTCGCCGAAATGCATTGTGAAGCTGGGATGCTGGGGGCCAGTGGTGAACTGCAACGTTCCGAAACGTGGCTGGATGGCGGGAATCGGCGGCTGTCCGAATGTGGGGGGAATCTGCATTGGCTGCACCATGCCGGGTTTTCCCGACAAGTTCATGCCCTTCATGGATGAGCCGCCCGGAGGAAAAGTTTCCAGCGGAGCGGTGAGCGCGTATGGGCGCGCGATTCGCGCGTTGCGCTCCTTTACCCAGGCCACGGTCAACAAGGAACCCAGGTGGCGGCATCCGCGCGCCGAGTTGACGACCGGATACCATCCCCGGTCGTACTGAGCCGGACATGCTGAGAAAGATCCGCTGGGATGAGTTGGCTGACAAAGTCTAGCGAGAAAGCAAAAGGAGCGACGGAATGAGCACGATTACCGCACCGACGAAAGATTTGTCCAGCAAGAAGCGGAATCTGGTGGAGATGAACTGGGATCCGATCACGCGGATCGTGGGCAGCCTGGGGATTTTCACCAAGATCGACTTCGAGAACAAGCAGGTGGCCGAGTGCCACAGCACTTCCTCGATTTTTCGCGGGTACAGCATTTTCATGAAGGGAAAAGACCCGCGCGACGCGCACTTCATCACCAGCCGCATCTGCGGGATATGCGGAGACAATCATGCCACCTGCGCCACCTACGCGCAGAACATGGCGTTCGGAGTGCGCCCGCCCGCGCTGGCCGAGTGGATCGTGAATCTGGGCGAGGCCGCCGAGTACATGTTCGACCACAATATTTTTCAGGACAACCTCGTCGGTGTGGACTTCTGCGAGCAGATGGTGAAGGAGACCAATCCCAAGGTCTGGACCAAAGCGCAGTCGACCATGGCGCCGCACTCCAACCTGCATGGCTTTCGCACGATCGCTGACATTATGACGGCGCTCAATCCGTTTACCGGATCGTTCTACCGCGAAGCGCTAGTGATGAGCCGGATGACGCGGGAAATGTTCTGCCTGATGGAAGGCCGTCACGTGCATCCTTCCACGCTGTATCCGGGCGGGGTTGGGACGGTTCCAACGATCCAGCTGTTCACCGATTATCTGGTTCGCTTGATGAAGTATGTGGAGTTCATGAAGAAAGTTGTGCCGTTGCATGACGATCTGTTCGACTTTTTCTACCAGGCGCTGCCCGGCTACGAGGAAGTGGGCCGGCGTCGCGTGCTGCTGGCCTGTTGGGGATCGTTCAATGATCCCGAGGTTTGCGACTACAGCTACAAGAATATGACGAACTGGGGGCGCGGCATGTTCGTGACTCCCGGCGTGGTGGTGGACGGCAAGCTGGTGACTACCGACTTGGTCGACATCAATCTGAACATTCGCATCCTGCTGGGCAGTTCTTATTACGACGACTGGAAGAACTCGCAGACCTTCGTGAAGACTGATCCGCTGGGCAATCCGGTGGACAAGAACCATCCCTGGAACCAGACTACGATTCCGCGGCCGCAGAAGCGGGATTTCGGCGGCAAGTATACCTGGGTGATGTCGCCGCGCTGGCTCGACAAACGCACGAACGACCATCTGGCGCTCGATACCGGCGGCGGTCCAATTGCCCGCCTGTGGGCCACGGCTTTGGCTGGCCTGGTCGACATCGGCTACATCAAGTCGACCGGCAATAGCGTAAAGATGTACTTGCCGAAGACCACATCGCTGCCGGAGGTGGAGTTCGAGTGGAAGATTCCGAAATGGAGCAATGCCATCGAACGCGACCGGGCCCGCACTTACTTCCAGGTGTACGCGGCATGTGCCGCTTTGCACTTCATGGAAAAGGCGCTGGGGGAACTGCACGCGGGCCGCACCAAAACGTGGACGGAGTTCAAGGTGCCTGAAGAGGCCATTGGCTGCGGCTTCCACGAGGCGGTACGAGGCGTGCTCTCGCATCACGTGGTCATCAAAGAGGGCAAGATCGCCAACTACCATCCTTACCCGCCGACCCCGTGGAACGCGAATCCGCGCGACATTTACGGCACGCCCGGACCCTACGAAGACGCGGTGCAGAATACCCCGATCTTCGAGGAGAACGGTCCGGATAAGTTCAAGGGCATTGACATCATGCGCGCCGTTCGGAGTTTCGATCCGTGCTTGCCCTGCGGTGTGCACATGTATCTGGGAAACGGCAAGGTGCTGGAGACGCATCACTCCCCCATGTTCGGTCTCCAACCCTGAACCGGTTCCATGCTTCGCCTGGGAGTGAGAGTGGTAGTTGCTGGGATGGCCAAACGGACTGGGACGAACGGTTTGGCGATTGTGACTGCGCTCTCACTCCATTCTTGTCTTACGGCTTTTGTGATCACGCTTCTGGGCTCAGGCAGTGAACATCGTGCGATGAAAAGGAGATTGCCGTGGCGATAGAAGAAAACGGTAACGGGAGCGCCCGTGACGACCGGGACACGCTATTTATGCTGAGCGGATTGGCTCTGATCGTTTTTGGGACGGGCTTGATTCTTTCCAATCCGATCGCGAGACGCTATCTCGGCCAGTTCGGCATCGGGAACTTAGCTCAGTCTGCGTTGCCTGATCTGGATCGTTATCTGAAATTGCGATCCATGTAGGGAGCTGCTGAAACACACGTTGCGTCATGCTATGCTCGTGCCGCCGCAGGAGATTGCGATGATGAGTGGCTCGGATTTCCAGAAAAGATCATTCTGATTCACGGGAGGTTTCTCGAGTGCATTCTGCTGCAGAACCCATACTAAAACCGGAGGAAGCCACGGTTCGCTACAGCATTGAAACCAAGGGGAGCACATTCACTGTGCGGGCCTTTGCCACAGGCCTGTTTTCAACATTCGGACATAACCCCACGATCGCGATTCCCGATTTCAAGGGAGACGTGTTTTTGAATCCTGATGCCCTCGAAAAAAGCTCCCTGCGACTGGAAATTGATCCGGCATCTCTGATCGTGACCAATGACATCAGCGAGAAAGATCGCCAGGAAATCAATCGCAGAATGCACGAGGAAGTGCTGGAGACGGACTCCTATCCAGAAATCATTTACGAGTGTTCCCGTGTATCCGCCAGCAAGATCGGCGAAGGACAATGTTGGATTGCGTTGAACGGGGCACTGACCTTGCATGGAACCACGCGCACTCATCCGGTCTCCGCGCGTGCCTCGCTGGTCGGTGACATGCTGCGGGCGACAGGAGAGGTTTCCATCCGTCAGAGCGACTACGGAATCGCGCCGGTTTCCGCGGTGGGGGGAACCATCAAGCTCAAAGATGACCTGAAGCTGTCATTCGACATTTCTGCTCGTAAACAAGTGTGACCTGCTCGTTCGTGAAGGTGACCCAATGTGCCTGGCTATTCCAGGGAAGATCGTCGAAATTTCTTCCGGCAATAAAGAGTCGGCCCTGGTGGACGTGGTCGGAGTGCGCCGCAGAATTGATCTGGGACTGTTGCAGGATGACCAGCCAGTGCCCGGCGACTGGGTGCTCATTCACGTGGGTTTTGCCATGAGCAAGATCAGCGAACAGGATGCCGCCGACCAGATGAACACCCTCAGGATGCTCGGGGAGATCGACGGAGCGATGACGGAGGTTCAGGGTTACGGATTGGAGGATGCGAAGCGGGATCCGGAAATCCAGTGAGATCCACCTCCGCCGGGCTCGCAAAGCAGGCATTCGCAAAGCACAGATCCGCATGAGATTCGTAGACGAGTTTCGCGAACCCGAACTGATTTCGAAGACGGCAGAAGAAATTCGTCGCCTTGCCGGCACGGAACGCCACTACCGAATGATGGAAGTTTGCGGCGGACACACTCATGCGATCTACCGTTTTGGCCTGAAAGATATACTTCCCGAAAACATCGAGTTGATCCATGGCCCCGGCTGCCCGGTCTGCGTGCTGCCCATGGGACGAATCGACGACGGCCTTTCCATTGCGCAAGACCCAGATGTGATCTTCGCCGCTTTTGGCGATATGATGCGCGTTCCCGGTACGCAAGGCAGCCCGCTCGAGCACAAGGCCCGTGGCATGGACGTACGCATCGTCTATTCACCCTCCGATGCGCTCAAACTGGCCCGGATGAATCCCGAAAAACATGTCATGTTTTTCGCGATCGGTTTTGAGACCACCGCTCCTTCCACCGCGCTCACGTTAATGCGCGCCAAGGCCGAGGGTATTCGGAACTTCTCGGTTTTCTGCAACCACGTAACCATCATCCCAGCCATCCGCGCGATTCTGGATTCTCCCGATATGCGCCTGGACGCGTTCATCGGGCCCGGGCATGTTTCCACCGTCATCGGCTGCCGGCCTTACGAGTGGATCGCCAGGAACGAACGCAAGCCCATCGTCGTGTCGGGATTCGAGCCGCTGGACATGCTGCAGTCTGTCGTCATGCTCTTGCACCAGTTGCGCAAGGGCGAGGCCAAAGTAGAAAATCAATACAAGCGCGTCGTTCCGTGGGAAGGGAATCGTGCAGCGTTGCGCGCGATGGCCGAAGTTTTCGAGCTGCGTCCTTATTTCGAGTGGCGCGGCCTGGGTTTCATTTCGCAGTCGGCCCTGCGCCTGCGCGATAGCTACGCCGAGTGGGACGCGGAACAGCGGTTCGAAGTTCCCGGAATCCGCGTTACCGATCCCAAAGCCGCGCAGTGCGGCGAGGTGCTGAAAGGTGTGCTCAAGCCGCATCAGTGTAAACTCTTCGGGCGCGAGTGCACCCCCGAGCACCCGATCGGTGCGCTCATGGTGTCATCGGAAGGATCATGCGCCGCATACTTCAACTACGAACACCGCAAGGCATCACTGGTGAACAGCCTGACCTCGATCGCTTGAGTGCTCCGGCCGCCACGCCTTCCGAACCCGCACGTGTCCGCTTCCGCGACCCCCAAATCGAGATGGCTCACGGAGCCGGAGGAAAAGCCAGCCGCAGGTTGGTTGAGGGGCTCTTTGCTCCATTGCTCTTCGGCGATAGACCGGGTCCACTGGGCGATGCGGCCCTAGTCGACATCAACGGAACGAAGATTGCTCTCACCACCGACAGCTTTGTAGTCAGTCCCCTGACTTTTCCCGGCGGCTCGATCGGCGAGCTCGCCGTCAACGGAACCGTGAATGATCTCGCCGTCTCGGGGGCGAAAGCCGAAGCCCTGGTCGTCACCTACGTGCTCGAAGCTGGGCTTCCTACGTCAGTGCTCGAGGCGGAGGTCCGCGCCATGGCTGAGGCGGCCCGCAAAGCCGGAGTGAGAATCGCAGGCGGCGACACCAAGGTTGTCGAACACGGCAAAGCCGACCAGATGTATATCACCACCACCGGCGTGGGCCGCTTGTTGCGCGGAGTTGCGATCGATCCCGGCTCGGTGCGGGCCGGCGACAAGGTTCTGCTGTCAGGACCGATCGGGGACCACGGCATCACCATTCTGCTGGCTCGCGGCGAGTTAGACTTCCAGGCCGATCTCCGTTCCGACACGCGTTCCGTGCTTACGCTGGTCGAAGCGCTGGTGCACGCCGCAGGCCCCGGGGTCCGCTGGATGCGCGACCCCACTCGCGGCGGCGCAGCCACTTCACTCAACGAACTGGCTCGCGATTGCGGTCTCGGAGTGGTTCTCTTTGAAGAGCGGATTCCGGTGCGCGATACCGTGCGTGGCGCGTGCGAATTGCTGGGCCTCGATCCTCTCCACATCGCGAACGAAGGCCAGTTCCTCGCGGTAGTGAGCCCGGAGTATGCTGACGCTGCGATCAATGCGCTCGCCCTGGCGCCCGGCGGCAGCGAGGCTCAGGTTATCGGCGAGATTCGGGAGCAACCCGCTGGCTCGGTTCTGATCACAACTCTTTACGGTGGCAGCCGCATCATCGATATGCTGGTAGGTGATCCATTGCCGCGGATTTGTTGAATCCACATCCCATGGCGACCGCATGTAAACTCGCGAGCCAAATTGAAGAACGTTTACTGCAGCGCAATCACCTGTGCGAGAGCTTTTTCTCTCGCGAGGCGCCGCGCCTGGCCGAAGCTTGCCGCGAGATGTCGGAACGTTTTCTTCGCGGCGGACGTTTGCTTGCCTTCGGCCGCGGTCCTTATGCTACGGACGCGCAGCACGTGTCGGTAGAGTTCGTTCATCCCGTCATCGTGGGCAAGCGCGCGCTGCCCGCGCTCGATCTATCCATGTTGTTTCGTCCGTGGCTCGAGGCCATCCTTCGTCCTGAAGACATCGTGATGGGCTTCGGACCACCCGAGGGCGATCCCGAAGTTTGGACCGCACTGCAACAGGCACACGCCCGCGAGGCGATGACATTCGCTCTTCCCGGCGTAGAAGGTTCCTATGCGGTGGACGCGGCCACGCCTGACCCGTTCATTCATCAGGAGATGATCGAGATTCTTTATCACACGCTATGGGAAACGGTACACGTTTATTTTGAGCACCGCGAGTTGGGCCATGAGGTGGGAGCGTCGGAATTCTTGTACCCCTTCCTCGGTCGCGAGAAACAAGGGACCACAGACCTGGTAGGCGACGTCGCTGCCTCGATCGTGATGAAGGCTCAGGATGATTCCGCGCTCCGCGCGCAAGTCGCGCGTGACGAAGCCGAGCAGATCAGCAACGCCACGCTCGCGATTCACGAGCGTCTGGGGCGCGGCGGCAAACTCATCATCTTCGGCAATGGCGGGTCCGCGACCGACGCCAACGATTTCGCCATCGATTGCGTGCTCCCGCCCGTGGGTTATCAGTCGATCCCCGCGGTGTCTCTTTCCCTGGAGCCAGCAAACATCACGGCGGTCGCCAATGATATCGGCACCGACGCCATTTTCCTTCGCCAGTTAATCGCGCAAGCCCGTCCCGAAGATGTAGCCGTGGGAATCTCCACCAGCGGCGGATCGCGCAACATCATCGCGGCGCTGGAAGAGGCGCGCAAACGCAAACTGTTGACTGT
This sequence comes from uncultured Acidobacteriaceae bacterium, assembly GCA_963719575.1. Taxonomy (GTDB): domain Bacteria; phylum Acidobacteriota; class Terriglobia; order Terriglobales; family Acidobacteriaceae; genus Sulfotelmatobacter. Next base: position 41,573 of record CAVRCN010000003.1, on the reverse strand, counting down.
TGCCCTTCTCGGCTACGACGGAGGCGAGATCAAACGCAAGCGGCTGGCCGACTTCCCTGTGGTCGTGAACTGCGATTACATTCCGCGTATTCAGGAAGCACAGGCTTCCATCTACCACGTCATGCGCGAATCGCTGGAGATCTTAAACCGTGGCCAGGCTTGAACTCTATGGGACGGCTCGCTGTCCCCACACCGGAGAAATGCGCGAGTGGCTGGAATGGAAGCGCAGTGAGTTCGTCGAATACGACGTAGAAACTGATCCCTCCGCGCGCGCACGCATGCGCGAATTCTCCGGCGGGCAGCGCACGGTGCCGATTCTGGTCGAGGACGGTAAAGTCGTTCAAGTCGGTTGGCAGGGTCACGGTTGCATCGTGGATTTGGAATAGCGCGGATTTGGAATAAACGATTTGGACTAAACAATGCCCAGCGCGTGCTCGATACGAGTTCGGGGCGTGGTGCAGGGCGTGGGTTTTCGTCCCTTCGTTTATCGCCTGGCCCAGGTCAACACTCTTGCTGGATGGGTGTTGAACGCCGAACAAGGAGTGGAGATTCATCTGGAGGGCGAGCCTCAGAGTCTGGAAGCCTTTGTCAGCAGCCTGAAAGCTCAGTCACCGCCAGCAGCAAATATTTCGCAAATTGAAATCCTGCCTGCGGAGCCCGTCGGCTTGCACGAATTCACCATCCGGGAAAGCCAGCGGCGACAGCACCCCACAGTTCAGATTTCACCGGACTTACCCGTTTGTGACGAATGTCTGAAGGAGATGTTTGACCCGGACGATCGTCGCTATCTCTATCCCTATATCAACTGCACGACCTGCGGTCCGCGCTACACCGTGGTGCTGGCTCTGCCTTACGACCGTCCCAACACCACCATGAAGGCGTGGCCGCTCGACGACTACTGCGATCAGCAGTATTCCGATCCCGGCAATCGTCGCTTTCACGCACAGCCGGTAGCCTGCCCGGCTTGCGGTCCCGGCTACTATCTTCACCCGCATGATGAAGCCGCAAGAGGAAATGAAAGCAGCATCCGCCGGGCCGCCGAAATGCTTCGTGCCGGAAGTATTCTCGCGGTAAAAGGACTCGGCGGGTATCATCTGGCCTGCGACGCTCGGAATCCCGCTGCCGTAGCGGCTTTGCGGGATCGCAAGTTCCGCAAGGAAAAGCCATTCGCAGTGATGGTGAAGGACCTCAGCGTGGCTCAGACTCTGGTCGATCTATCCCCCGAGGCGCAATATCTTCTCACTTCCGTCGCGCGGCCGATTTTGTTAGCGCCCGCAAAATCTGCACTCAACGGCGTCGCTCCAGACAACAACGAACTCGGTGTGATGTTGCCCTACGCTCCTTTGCACCATTTGCTATTCGCGGCGGGAGCTCCGGACGTCCTCGTCATGACCAGCGCGAATCGATCGAGTGAGCCGATTGCCTACGATGACGAAGACGCGCTGCAGCGCCTCGCCGGCATCGCTGACTCGTTTCTAGTCGGCCAGCGGCCCATCGCCCGACGTGTGGACGACTCCGTAGCGCGTGCAGGAACTTTCGGCCCCATGGTCCTGCGCCGTGCCCGCGGCTATGCTCCGGGAGCGGCCGCATCAATTCCTTCAGAGCGCCCGATTCTCGCGTTGGGCGCCGACCTGAAAAATTCCATCACGCTTGTCGTGGACGGCCAGGCCTTCGTCAGCCAGCACATTGGCGACCTCGACCATTACCAGTCTCTGCGGGCATTTCGCGAAACCATCGAAGACCTGGTCGCGATGTACGAAGTTCGCCGCGACGAATTGTTGTTGGTGCACGATCTTCACCCGCAATATCTCTCAACTGTTCACGCCGCCGCGCTTGGAGTTCCGCAAATTCACGCCGTGCAGCACCACCGCGCGCATGTGGCCTCCGTGCTTGCGGAAAGCGGCGAGTGGGCGAAGCGAGTGGTTGGCGTGAGCTTCGATGGCACCGGCTACGGAGACGACGGATCGATTTGGGGAGGCGAGATTTTCGTGGGCAGCGTGCAAGAAGGGTTCGAGCGCGTGGCTCATCTGCGCAGCGCGGTCCTCGCTGGTGGCGACGCTGCCGCGCGCTATCCGGTGCAGGCGGCCGCCGGGTTCCTCGCGCAGCTAGACGAATTGCCCGACGTTTTCGCCGCTCCCTTCAGCTTCTCCGAGCGCTACCGCATGGCAACGGAGCTGATCCACAAAAACGTGCGAACGTTTACAACGACGTTGGTGGGACGTCTGTTCGATGCCGCCGCAGCTCTTCTCGGTTTTACTCGTGAAGTCACTTTTGAAGGACAAGCCGCGATATGGCTGGAGCAGCTCGCCCGCGGTGCATCTCCAACCGAGCCCTATCCGTTTCCGTTCCTCGACAACGAACTAGATTTTCGCCCGTTGCTGCTGGCCGTGGCGCAAGAGTGCGCTCGTGGACGCGACGCAAAAGAAATCGCTCGTGCCTTCCATCGGGGAATTGCGCAAGGCTTGCGGGATGCACTGCTCCAAATCTCTAGCACCCACAAATTAGACACCGTCGTTCTTTCCGGCGGAGTATTCCAAAATGAGTTGTTGCTGAAAGATCTGAAATCGCTGCTGTCAGATGGAACGCTGCAAGTCTGGACAAATCACGCCGTTCCGCCCAACGACGGAGGTATCAGCCTGGGCCAGGCGGCCCTAGCGGCGTTCAGGCCGTAGAACGTTTCGCGCTGACTCTCCAGCCTAAGCCTGCGCAGCGAGATAAACGTAGCGCAGAATAAACAGAACGGTAAGAATCCAGATTAGCGGGCTGATCTCCCGAACCTTGCCCGACGCAACTTTTATTAAAGTGTAGGAAATCAGGCCGAGACTAAGTCCTGTGGCGATGCTGAAGGTAAGCGGCGTCGCCACCATCGTGATGAAGGCGGGCAAAGCTTCGGTGAACTCGCCCCATTGCACATGCCCGATGGATTGCGACATCAAAACTCCCACGAGGATGAGCGCCGGCGCAGTGGCATAGCTGGGCACGGCAGTCGCCAGCGGCGCACAAAATGTAGCTAGCAGAAAGAGCAAGGCTACGGCGACATTGCTGAGTCCAGTGCGGGCTCCGGCCGCCACTCCGGCCGCGCTTTCGATGTAACTGGTAACGCTGGAAGTGCCGGTCAGGGAGCCGAAAATCGTGCCCACCGCGTCCGCCGTCAGCACGCGGCCCACGCGAGGAATCTTGCCCTCGCGCATGAAGCCGCCTTGTTCGCACACTCCCACCAGCGTGCCCACGTTGTCGAAGAGATCGACGAACAGGAACGCAAAGAGAATTTCGAGAAGGCCGAGATGAGAGGCGCCGCGAAAGTCCAGCTTCAGAAAAGTGGACGACGGGTGAGGCATCGAGAAAATTGCCGTGGGCCACTGCGAGATGTGCCGAACAAATCCGAGAAGCGCAGTTCCAAGAATGCCCAGCAGAATGGCGCCGTGCACGCGCCTTACCATCAGGATGATGGTCAACGCCAATCCCAGGCATGCCGTCTGCACTTCCTTGTCGGAGAAGCTACCGAGGCCGATGAATGTTGCGCTACTGGCCACAACCAGCTTGGCGTTGCGCATGCCGATGAAGGCGATAAAAATACCGATGCCGGCCGCGGTGGAATGCTTCAGGCAGTCCGGTATTCCGTTGACGATTTGCTCGCGAACCCGGGTGGCCGTGAGCACGAGAAAAAGCACACCCGAAAAAAATACAACCGCCAGCGCCGTCTGCCAGGGAATGTGCATCGTCAGGCACACGGTGTAGGTGAAGTAGGCGTTCAGCGACATGCCCGGAGCCAACGCAATGGGGTAGTTGGCGTAGAGTCCCATTACCAGCGTGGCCACCGCCGCGGAAATGCAGGTCGCGAACAACGCGCCTTCCGCCGGAACTCCCGCGTCGGCCAGGATTTTTGGATTCACCACCACGATGTAAGCCATGGTCACGAAAGTGGTGAGCCCGCCGAGCATCTCCTGCCGCACAGTGGTCTGATTGGCGGTGAGCTTGAAATAGCGATCGATGAACGATTTCTCCCGAACATGATTCGGGCTGCCGCTCTCGTTTTCCGGTGCGACCATCATTTCGGCGTCGCTCATGATCGCGTTAGTATACGCGACGGGGCCCGCATTGCCCGGTGATCCCGTCTGCGAATCTTTTGCTAGCCCTAATAGGCAAAGCGGTGGCCGATCGATACAAAATGTTGGCTCGATTTCAGTATTCGATCTTATTGGGTTTGTTTTCCCAGGCGCGAAATGCAGCGAGCGCTTCCTCGCGCATCAGCTGAATCATCGGAATTTCGCGCCGGGCATGCGGCTGCGCGATCTCGCGGTAGATAAAAGCGTCATCAAAGCCGACCCTGGCGGCGTCCGCGGCCAGGCTGCCGAAGTAGACGTGCGCCGGGCGAGCCCAGTAGATTGCTCCCAGGCACATGGGGCAGGGCTCGCACGAAGTGTACAGGTCGCAATCGTTGAGCTCAAATGCGCCCAGCTTGGCGCACGCCGCGCGGATCGCGGAAACTTCCGCATGAGCGGTTGGATCGTGGGTTGCGGTCACGCGATTCACGCCTTCGGCGATGATCGCGCCGTCTTTCACCACTACCGCGCCGAAAGGTCCTCCGCCAGCGCTCACGTTTTCAACCGAGAGTTGAATCGCGCGGGCCATAAAAGGGTTGTCCATGGGTTCAGTTCCGTAAAGTAACAATCATCAGTGTGCGGTCGCGAGGGCACCGCGCGACCTGCCCGCTTATCAGTCGACCTGGACTCTTTCGCGGCAGCTTGGCTGGAAAACGAGTATAAGCAAACTGCGAAGATTCCGAAAGAGTTTGATACGCTTGGCTTTTCGGCTGCGACGTCTTCAGGAAAGCAGGAGTGAGTCGTTGAGTTTGCAAGCATACATCTCGCGGCGGGTAGTGACGCCGGGCAAAACCCGCTCAGCGGCCATACTCGTGGAAGGCGGGCAGATTCGTGCAGTCGTCGATCCAGAACAGGTGCCCGCGCACGCCGAGGTGCACGATTTCGGCGATGCAGCGATTCTTCCCGGTCTCGTCGATTCGCATGTACACATCAACGATCCCGGACGCGCCGAGTGGGAAGGCTTCGAAACCGCAACCCGCGCCGCCGCCGCGGGAGGTTACACGCTGCTAGTCGATATGCCCCTCAACTGCCTGCCCGCAACTACGACAGTCGCCGCCTTGGAGGGGAAACGCGCGGCCGTACAAGGGCGCTGCTGGGTGGACTGGGCCGCATGGGGAGGAGTCGTGGCCGACAACCAGGACGACATCGAAGCGCTCGCCGCGGCCGGTGTGCCCGGGTTCAAATGCTTCCTGATTCATCCCGGCATCGACGGTTTCACCATGGTCACCGAGCCGCAGCTGCGGGCCGCGTTGCCCTACGTCGCGCGGACCGGCCTGCCCCTGCTTGTGCACGCCGAGCTTCCGGGGCCCATCGATGCGGCCTCCAAGAAATTGGCCAGCGCCGATTGGAGGCTCTACGCAACCTATCTGCAATCGCGGCCGGATGAAGCGGAGCTAGGGGCGATTCGCCTCTTGTTGTTACTTTGCCGTGAATATGGTTTTCGTTTGCACATCGTTCATCTCGCAACCGCCTTGGCTCTTGAGGAACTGCGAGCGGCGCGCTCTGCCGGCCTTCCCGTCACCGTGGAAACCTGCCCGCATTATCTCCATCTGTCCGCTGAAACTATTCCTGACGGTGCGACGCTCGCGAAGTGCGCGCCGCCCATTCGCAGCCGCGACAATCGCGAGAAGTTGTGGCAAGGCCTTCGCGATAGAACCATCGATCTGGTGGTGACCGACCACTCTCCCTGTCCGCCGGCCATGAAGCATCTCGACGAGGGCAGCTTCAAAACTGCGTGGGGCGGCATTGCCAGTCTTTCGGTGGCGTTGCCTCTCATGTGGACCGAAGCCAGCCGCCGCGGATTCGCACTCGAGGACATCGCCCGCTGGATGGCCGAGGAACCCGCGAAACTGGCAGGATGCGCGCGCAAAGGCCGACTCGCCCCCGGCTATGATGCAGACTTCGTCGTGTTCGATCCCGACGCTGAGTTCACGGTCACAGAAGACCGGCTGTACTACCGCCATTGGATTTCTCCTTACATGGGAGAAAACCTGCGCGGACTGGTGAAGGCAACGTATTTGCGCGGAGCGTCGGTTTTCCTCGAAGGCGGCTTTCCTTTTGGACCTCGCGGCCAGGAGTGGCGCCCCTAGCGTCTCCGGGCGTGGTCATCCTGTCTCTCGTCTCGCCCAAAACTTCCCGCCAGTCTGCCCTCGTCTGTCATACACTATCCCATCCCCAAGTCCTGTCCGAGAGGAGCTTCGGGATTTGTTCAACGGTCAGGAAATTCAGTTCGCATGGCGAATGATCGCATCATCGGCAAGCCGGTTCCGCGCAAGGAAGGTCGCGAAAAGGTGACCGGACAGGCGCAATACGTGGACGACATGGTTCTGCCCAACCTGCTCCACGGCGCCACCGTTCGCAGCCACGTCCCGCGCGGCAAGATCAAGAAGATCACCTTCGGTCCAGGGATCGCATGGGACGAATTCATAATCGTCTCGGCCAAAGATATCCCCGGCGTGAATTGCATCGCCCTCATCGTTGACGACCAGCCTTGTCTGGCCAGCGAATTCGTCAATCATCCGGAAGAGCCGATTTTGCTGCTCGCCCATCCCGACCGCCATGCTCTCCCCAAAGCAGTGGCAGCGATTTCAATCGAATACGAAACTCTTCCCTCAATCTTCACAATCGAGGAGAGCGAACAACACGCCGAAATTATCTGGGGATCGGACAACACGTTCAAGACCTATCTTGTCGAGAAAGGCAACGTAGACCAGGTCTGGGACCAAGCCGCATTCATCGTCGAGGGCGAATACCGCACCGGAGCGCAGGAGCAGCTCTATATCGAGAACAACGGAATGATCGCGGTGTTTGATCCCGCGCAGGGCATCACGGTATGGGGCTCGCTGCAGTGCCCCTATTATGTGCACAAGGCTCTGATGAAATTGTGCGACCTGCCTGAGAACAAAGTGCGAGTGGTGCAGATGGAGACTGGAGGCGCGTTCGGCGGCAAGGAAGAATATCCCTCGATGATCGCCGGGCACGCCGCGCTGCTGGCCATGAAGTCTCGCCGGCCGGTGAAGATCATCTACGATCGCATGGAAGACATGGTTGCGACCACCAAGCGTCATCCCTCGCGCACGCGTCACCGCACGGCACTGGACAAGAACGGCAAGATCCTCGGCGGCGAGATCGATTTCACGATTGACGGCGGGGCGTACGCGACTTTGTCTTCGGTCGTTCTTTCGCGCGGGACCATTCACGCGGGTGGTCCTTACTACTGGCCGAGCATCCGTATCCGCGCCAAGGCCGTCGCCACCAATGCCCCGCCGCACGGGGCTTTTCGCGGATTCGGCGCGCCGCAATGCCTCTTCGCGATGGAGCGGCACATGGATCGCATCGCGCAAACCATCGGCGTTTCTCCCGTGGAGATTCGCCGCCGAAACTTCCTGAAGACCGGCCAGACCACCACCACAGATCAGACGGTGCACGAACCCATCGATCTCGACAAGCTTCTCGATCGCGCGCTCGAACTCTCCGACTACTCAGCCAAGAGAAAACGATTCGCTGCGCAAAATGAAACCAGCACCCAAAAAAAAGGAATGGGCGTCGCCGCTTTTCTTCACGGAGCAGGGTTCACCGGGTCGGGAGAACGCTACCTGAGTTCCCTCGTCGTCGTCGAGGGATGCGCCAACGGAACGGTGCGCGTGCTGGTCTCGAGCACCGAATTTGGCCAGGGAACCAAAACCGTCCTTTCGCAGATCGTCGCTGAAACTCTCGGCCTGAGATATGAAGACGTGGCCGTCGCGCAGCCGGATACGATTGAGGTGCCGAATAGCGGCCCCACAGTCGCGTCGCGCACGGTGATGGTAGTCGGAAAAATCGTGCAGTCTGCCGCTCAGGGAATTAAGCAAACGCTGCAAGCAGCCGGCCTTCTGGCCAATTCCTATTCCCCCGAGAAGTTTCGCGCGGCCTGCCGAAGTTACGTCGCCGCCCACGGCCCGTTTCGTTCACTCGCCCGCTATGAAGCGCCGCCCGGCGTCTTCTGGGACGATGCAAAATATCGTGGCGAAGCCTACGCCGCATTCGCGTGGGCCGTTTACATCGCCGAAGTCAGCGTCGACCTGACCACCTATGGCGTAACCGTAGACGACTTCGTTGCCCTGCAGGAAGTCGGCAGAGTCTTGCATCCGATCTTGGCGGAGGGCCAGATCACGGGCGGCGTTGCGCAAGCAATCGGAATGACGTTGTACGAAAAAGTTATCTGGCAAAACGGACGCATGCAGAACGGCCAGCTGACCAACTACATCATGCCCACTTCCGCTGACCTCCCGCCCATTCGCGTTTTCTTCGAAGAACTGGGCAACGTGCACGGAGCCTTCGGCGCGAAGGGAATCGGTGAGCTCCCCATGGACGGTCCCGCGCCCGCCATCGTCAACGCCGTCGTCGATGCCCTGGGAATTCCCTTCAATTCGATTCCGCTGCTAGCCGAGGACGTCTTCGAAGCGCTCACCGCTCAATCGTCACCCCGAGGCGAACTTCAACCCACGGGCGGTGGACAATGACACAATTGCCGCGAAAAAAAGATGACGGCAAGTGCGAACTGTCGCTCCAGGTCAACGACGAGCGCAAGACGGTTCGCGTCTATCCCATGGAACGCCTGCTCGATGTGCTGCGCCACGAGTTCAACTTGACCGGAACGAAAGAAGGTTGCGGCGAGGGCGAGTGCGGATCATGCTCGGTATTAATGGACGGCGCGCTGGTAAATAGCTGCCTGGTTCCTGTTCTGCAAGCCAAAGACGCCGCAATACTAACGATCGAAGGACTCGCCGCGCACGAACCGTCACGCCGCATGCAGCAGGCCTTTCTCGAGTGCGGCGGCGCCCAATGCGGCATTTGTACCCCCGGCATGATTCTGGCCGCGGTTCATTTGCTGGAGAAGCAAGTGCAGCCCACGCTCGAAGATATTCGCGAAGGACTTTCGGGAAATCTTTGCCGTTGCACCGGCTACATGCAGATTTTCGAAGCTGTCATGGAGGCAGCCCGCCGTGGGACATCTGCATAACACATCCCGTAACACATCCTGCAACACATCATAATGAGAAGCGATCCGTCCGACTACCAACTCGTCGCTCCCGGCAGCCTGCAGGCCGCCGTGTCTCTGCTCGCCGCCGAGCCCGGCGCGTGGCTCCCGATCGCAGGCGGCACGGACGTGATGGTGCAATACGCCGCGGGAAAGCTGGCCGCAAGAAAATTGCTTAGCATCTGGAATCTTCCCGAGCTGCGCCAGATCGAGATTTTGCCGGATGAGATTCGGATCGGCGCCGGATGCACCTATACCGATCTGCGCAAACATGAAGTCGTCCGACGCGAGTTATCTCTGCTGGCCAGTGCAGCGCAATGGACAGGCGGAATCGCCAATCAGAATCGCGGCACCATCGGCGGCAACATCGTCAATGCCTCGCCCGCCGCGGATTCCTTGCCCGCCCTGCTGGTCTATGACGCGGAGTTGATTCTGATTTCCGCCCGAGGCGAGCGCCGTCTTCCGTATCTCGTCTTTCACCCCGGCTATAAAAAGACGCGCCTCTTACCCGACGAACTGATTCGCGCCATATGCCTCCCCCGAAAGTTCTCGAACTACGTTCCCTATGCGCGCAAAGTGGGCGCCCGCAACGCGCAGGCGATTTCGAAAGTATGCATCGCCGCTCTCGGCCTGCTGTCGAGCGGCGCTGCTGACACTTCGCGAATCGAAGACGTTCGCATCGCTTTGGGAAGCGTTGCGCCCGTTCCACTTCGCCTAATCGGAACGGAAAAAGCAGTTCAAGGCAAGGTTATCGATCAAGCGTTGCTGACGCTCGCCAGGCAAACCGCCATCCGGGAAATCAGCCCCATCGATGATATCCGTTCCACGGCGCAGTATCGTGCGGCTGTGACCGGCAATCTGATCGTAGAATTCCTCGAACGGTTACGCGTCACTGCTGAACGGAACGCCGTACTCACGCGCTGGAACCAGCTTCCAGGCAAAGAAGCCGAGAATGAGATTCTGCCCTGTTGCGGATCAATCGCATGGGCCAAAGGGGTAGCGAACCGCCGCCGCGTGGAGAACGAGGCAGCGCTGCTCGCTGCCTCGGACGAAATTTGGCGCAGCCTCTGCGAAGCCGACTGGTTGCAGGCCTTTGGCAGTCATCCCCGGATCGGCGAATCTGTGACGCATGCCTCGACTGACAAATCTGGGGCCTGGCCAGCGCAAGAACAACAGAAGGTTGCCGATGCCGCCGACGCTGTTAAGATTGCTCTGGCCGAAGGCAATCGCGAGTACGAGCGCCGCTTTCAGCACATCTTCATCGTGTGCGCAACCGGCAAGACAGCCTCGGAAATTCTCGCGATCCTGCGCCGCCGCCTGCACAATGACGCGGCCACGGAGCTGCGCGAAGCGGCCGAGCAGCAGCGTTTGATCACGCAGATTCGTCTGAAGAAGTGGCTCGGACTATGAACCGCATCTCGACTCACATTCTCGACACCGCGCGCGGCAAGCCCGCAGCCCACGTTCCCGTGAAGTTGGAGCGGCAGGAAGCCACTGGCGTCTGGCATCTGCTGTCGTCCGCTCATTCCGACTCAGACGGCCGTTGCGCGCAGCTGCTTCCGCCAGACCATCCGCTGCCGTCGGGCCTTTATCGCTTGCTGTTCGACACCGCAAGTTACTACAACGCGCAGAAGCTCGATGGTCTCTATCCGGTGGTGGAAATTACGTTTCAGGTCCGCGAAGGCGAATCGCACTACCACATCCCGTTGTTACTGAGTTCCAATGGATACACGACGTATCGGGGAAGCTGAACCTTCTCGGCATAAATCAGTCAGCATGAATCAACCAGCGATGAATCAGCCGCAAACACAAAGGCAAGAGCCGCGTGCACGTCCCTTCCAGACCAGCGCGGAGCAGGTCATTGCCCGCTGCCGTCAACTGGCGCGCGTCAGCGAAGATCCCGCCAGCACTCGCCGCACGTTTCTTTCTTCTCCCATGCGCGAGGTTCACCGCGAGATCACATCGTGGCTGCAAGCATCAGGCGCAAACGTCCGCATCGATGCCGCGGGGAATCTGCGCGGCTTCTACGCCGCCGCGCAAACCGGCGCGCGGCGCCTGTTGATCGGTTCACATCTCGACACAGTTCCGAATGCCGGAGCCTACGATGGCGTTCTCGGTGTGCTGCTCGGCGCTGCCTTGCTGGACGCCTTAGATGGGGAAAAGCTTTCCTTCGGAATCGAAGTGGTTGGTTTCTCCGAAGAAGAAGGAGCGCGTTTCGGCGAGCCCTTCATCGGCAGCCGCGCGCTGGTTGGCCGCCTCGATGAGCAGCTCTTGAACCGGCAGGATGCAAACGCCATAACCGTGCGCCAGGCCATCGAAGAGTTCGGACTGCATCCAGAAAAAATTCCCGAAGCTCACGTGCCTGCGAGCGCGCTCGCATATCTAGAGTTCCACATCGAACAAGGCCCGGTGCTCGAGACCCTGGCCCGCCCGCTGGGTGTGGTCGAGGCCATCGCCGGCCAAAGCCGGCTGGAGTTTATATTCGTCGGTCGCGCCAACCACGCCGGCACCACCCCCATGCATCTTCGCCGCGACAGCATCGCGGCCGCCGCGGAGTGGATCTCCGCAGTCGAGCATCTGGCGCAGAGCACTCCGGGTCTGGTCGCAACCGTAGGTAAAATCGAAGCCAAACCCGGAGCCACCAACGTCATCGCCGGCGAGGCGCTGCTCACCCTCGACCTTCGTCACACCGCCAACGAAGTTCGCATTCGCGCCGTGGATGACCTCATCCGCAAGTCCGAAGAAATCGTCCAGCGCCGCGGACTCGCCGTACGCTGGAACGTGTTGATGAACCAGCAGGCCGTCGCGATGGATTCATTTCTCGTCAACCAAATCGAAGCGGCGATCCGCCAGTCTGGATGCGAGCCGCACCGCATGCCGAGTGGCGGAGGTCACGATGCCATGATCCTCGCCGAAAAAGTTCCCGCCGCCATGATCTTTTTGCGGACGCCCGGGGGCATCAGCCACGACCCAGCCGAATCCGTTATCGTCGAGGACGTCGAGAAGGCAATCGAGTGCGGTATGCATCTGCTCCGCCGCCTCGCTTCCTCATCCGAATTTATGAAAAGGATGTGACGTGCAAAATCTTGGCCACACTCGAAGCTCGCAACAGCCGAACCACCTGCTGCTAACCGCCGACACCTTCGTGCGCACCCCGTTGCCCGGGATGAAGGCATGCACCGCCGTCGTGCACGCCGGCCCCGCGCTGGGCGCCAACTTCACGCAATACACCGCCGAATTCGAAGCGGGCGGCGAACTGGGCACCACCTCCGCGCAACGTTTCGTTTATGTGATCGAAGGCAGCGTGCAAGTGAAGGGTCGAAACAAGAGGAGCGAACTCGGCCCGCGCGACTATGCATACTTGCCCGAAGGTTCTGCTCACTGCGTAACCGCGTCGCAAACCAGCCGCGTAGCCGTGATTGAAAAACCCTACCAGGCATTGGCAGCCACCAAACCGCCGCAGCCAATCGTTTCCAGCGAAGATGCAATCCCATCGCATCCCCTCAACGACGATCCCGGACTTCAGGTCAAGTGTCTGCTTCCCAACGAGGTGAAGTTCGATTTCGCGGTCAACACCATGGTCTATCAACCCGGCGCCGCGCTCAGCATGGTCGAGATGCACGTCATGGAACACGGACTCCTCATGCTCGAGGGCGGCGGCATTTACCGCCTCGGCGATTCCTGGTATCCAGTCACCGCGGGCGATTTCATCTGGATGGGCCCGTGGTGCCCGCAATGGTTCGGAGCCATCGGGAAAGTGCCGGCAAAATATCTCATCTACAAAGATTGGAACCGGCATCCGCTGCCAGAAAAATAGTCACAAACATCACCATGCACCTCGCTATCGAAGTCGATCAAAATCGCCTCCTGTCCGAAATCGAAGCCCTGGGCTCGATTTCCGAAGCCGAACCCCCAGTCGTCACTCGAATCGTTTTCACCGCCGCCGATCTCAAGGCGCGAGCATGGATGAAGTCCCGCTGCGAAGAAGCCGGTCTCACGCTCCGCCAGGACGCGATTGGCAACACCTTCGCGCGCTGGAACGGTTCCAACCCGTCAGCACCGATCGTCGGCACAGGCTCCCACATCGACGCGATTCCGAACGCCGGAAAATACGACGGCGTAGTCGGCGTCCTGGGCGGTCTAGAGGCCATCCGCGCGCTTCAGCGATCGGGATTTCACCCCGCTCACTCGATTGAGTTGCTGATTTTTACGGCAGAAGAACCCACGCGTTTCGGAATCGGATGCCTGGGCAGCCGCCTTCTGTCCGGCACGCTTTCTCCAGATGCCGCGAGAAAATTAACGGACAAGTCCGGAGCTACAGTCGAAGAAGTTCGTCACGAAGCGGGAATGCCGGGCGAACTCGAACAAGTGAAGTTGCCGGCCGACTACTACAAAGCGTTCGTCGAACTGCATATCGAGCAGGGTCCCGTGCTTGAGCGCGAGAAAATTCCCCTGGGCGTGGTCACGCAAATCGCAGCCCCGGCGAGTTTTCGCATCGCTCTCGAAGGCGCCGGAGGCCACGCCGGCGGTGTTCTCATGCTCGATCGCCGCGACGCCCTTTGCGCGGCCGCCGAATTAATTCTAGCCATCGAAACCGCCGCCCGCACCAGCGGCGCGGCCGATACCGTGGCCACGGTCGGCATTTGCGAAGTTTTTCCCGGCGCAGTCAACAGCATTCCCAGCCGCGTTCATCTCAGCGCCGATATCCGCGACACCGACCTTCAGCGCCGCGATGCTGTGATTCAGTCCATGCAAGAAGCCAGCCAAGCCATTTCAAGCCAGCGCCAGGTTTCAATCAACACCGAGTTGCTGAACGCCGATGCCCCCGCGGCCAGTGCTCCCGAAATCATCGAAGCCCTTTCCGAATCCTGCCGCAAGCACCAATTGAATTTTCTTCCCATGGTCAGCCGCGCCTATCACGATTCGCTTTTCATGTCGCGCATCGCTCCCGTCGCCATGCTGTTCATTCCATGCCGCAACGGCTACAGCCATCGCCCCGACGAATACGCAGCGCCGGAAGACATTGCCAGAGGAGTCCTAGTGCTCGCAGAAACCTTGGCGGCCTTATCGAGTTGACGTATCACGCTCAAGCTTCGACTACGGCGCCTGCGGAATCGCAGATTCCCGCTCCGCCCAATGCTCCACAATATCCCGTACCACCTTGTCGCCCACCGTCTCCGCCGCTTCCAACGCCGGCAAATAAGCCGAGTAGTTCCCGGAAACCATTTCCTGCAAACTCTCCGCTACCGGAACGCCCGGTGCTTCGCGGTCATAGTTGCTCACGGTCCGCAGCACCAGCACGCGCCGCAGATCAACCCGCCCACCCTGGCTCAGGAAAGTCAGAGCCTGCAGCGTGCCCGAATCCTCCATCGCCGCGACCATGTAATTGCCTTTGCCGCCAGTGTAGTAGCGAGTCCAGGCATTGGCCCATTCATTCATCTTCGATCCGTGCCAGAACGTGCTCGCCGAAAGCATATCGCCCCTCGACACGAACGGAGCCTTCAGCGCATTCGGAAACCCAGCAAACCGTGCCCGCGACTTCCGCAACGAATCGGAATCGGCCAGCGGCACGTCTTGCGTCAGCCGAAACGCCCACCCCACCAGTCCCGAATTTAGCGTGTAAGCTTCGCCATACTCATCACTGACAGGTTGCTCGTAGGGCGTGCCCTTGCGCAGCGGCAAGTATCCCGTCGGCCAACTCTCCGGAATCTGACGCGCATCAATCTCAAACGCCAGGTCGCCATCAATCACATGATCAACCCAAACCGCCGACCCAACCGACATATCTGCCGGATCTCCGCCGCCAATCCCCGCGACAACCCAGTACGCCTTCGTGAGATCGAATCGCGGATCGAGCCCCAGCGCCATCACCGACGCCGCTGCCTTCGCCGTCCCCACTCCCGTCAGCATGCCGAGCACTCCGTCCTTGTTCATGCGCACGTGGTGATACCCGGAAGGCAGCGGAAAAATCTGGTCCAGATGCTCGCGTTCCACCCAAAGCTGATATTCGCCGGGCGCATCTCCAGTGTCTTCGCCGCGCTCGAACATGGTGACCACCACAACCTTGACGCGAATCGGCCCCGCCGGAGCGGAGCCCTGCGCCAACAAAAACCCAGGGCAAACCGCAAACGCCGCGAGAACAAAGAGCAACGATTTGGCAAACCTGCCCATGAAATCTCCCCGAGCCAGCACATCCTCAGATGGAAGGCTTCGACTCAATAGATTCCCTGATCCTCGCGTACCCTGGCTTGAGCACCGAAAAAATCACGTCATACCGCTGCTGGTAGGGCAGAAACGCACTCTTCATCGAATTGATCGT
The DNA here is from genome assembly GCA_963719575.1 of uncultured Acidobacteriaceae bacterium. GTDB lineage: Bacteria > Acidobacteriota > Terriglobia > Terriglobales > Acidobacteriaceae > Sulfotelmatobacter. Next base: position 26,131 of record CAVRCN010000003.1, on the reverse strand, counting down.
GATGATCTCGAAGTCGCCCAGCGTCAGCCCAAACGTTTCCGCCGCAGCCTCGAATTCCTGCGTCATCGACGTGTGGCTCATCAGCCGGTTATCCGTATTCAGGGTCACTCGAAATCTTTCCTGATAAAGAATCTTGAACGGATGCTCCGCCAGACTCGGCGTCGCCCCGGTGTGCACATTGCTCAACAGGCAAATCTCCAGCGGAATCCGTTTGTCGAGAACGTACTGTGCCAGGTCGCCCAGCTTCACTGCCTTCCCATCCTTCACCGCGATGTCATCGATCAGCCGCGTGCCGTGCCCAATGCGATGCGCCCCGCAATATTGAATCGCCTGCCAGATCGATTCCTTTCCGTAGCCTTCACCCGCGTGCACCGTAATGTTGAAATTCTCCCGCTGAATATAGTGAAAAGCCTCCACATGTTTTTTCGGAGGATACCCACCTTCTTCCCCCGCAAGATCGAAGCCCACCACGCCGCGCTCCCGGAAGTCAACCGCGAGCTCCGCCATTTCGAGCGACACATTCATGTTGCGCATCGCGCAAATAATCAGCCCCGATCGCACTCCAAAATCCTTGCGTCCACGTTCCAATCCCCTCAGCACCGCGGAAACAATCTGCTGGTGGCTCAATCCCTTCCGCGTGTGGAACAACGGCGCGAAGCGGCTTTCGAAGTAAACCACGCCGTCCTGGCTGAGGTCCTCGGCCTGTTCATATGCCACGCGCTCCAACGCCTCTTCCGTTTGCATCACCGCGATCGTGTGCGCAAAACCCTCCAGATATTTGGCCAGGCTTCCCTGGTTCGCGCCCCGGAAAAACCATTCCGCCAGCGCCTCCGGATCTTCCGTGGGAAGTTCCGAGTATTTTGCCTCGCGCGCCAGTTCAATAACTGTCTTCGGACGCAGCACACCGTCCAGGTGCTCGTGCAACAGCACCTTGGGCAGCGACTTCAATAATCGTTTGTCTAGTTTCATATCCACCTACACTTCTCCAATGTCCTCGTGCCACACCTCGGGATTGGCCCGAATGTAACCGGCGAGCAGATCCGCGCATTCGTCGGAGTTGAGATCGATCACGTGCACACCCAGCGAGCGCAGCCAATCCAGCCCGCCCAGAAAGTTGCGGCTTTCGCCCACCACCAAAGTGTGAAAACCAAACTGCCGCACCAGCCCGCTGCAGTACCAGCACGGAGCCAGAGTCGTCACCATGATCAGCTTGCGATAGCTGCGTTGCCGTCCCGCGTTGCGGAACGCGTCAGTTTCTCCATGCAACGAAGGATCGCCGTTCTGCACCCGCCGGTTGTGCCCGGCGCCAATTAGTTTCCCGTTCGCGTCAAAAATCGCGGCCCCAATCGGGATTCCGCCCTCCGCCAGTCCCTTCCGCGCTTCCGCCAGTGCCACCGCCAGCATCGCCGCGTAGTCGAGTTCAGCCATAATTGTGTCGCCGACCGTAACTTCAAGCCTTGCGGATAATCGCCGCCGCCGCGAACCCGCCCGCAACCAGCGCGACCAGCACCACCCAATTGTGGTTGTTCCCATAAGTCGCCACCGGAAAATGATTGCTGATCATAATAAAAACCACCGGCACGGCCATGAACGTATTCTGTTTCGATCGCAGCTTGGCCTGCGCGCCCAGCGAAGCGTCAAACTTCCCGCCCTCTGCCGCCACTGCAATCATCTTGCGTTGCGCCGGAAGAATCCGCATCCACACGTTCAGCGTCATGATCGTCCCCATCATCGCGCCCACGTGAATATAGGCCGCCCGCCCGCTGAATACATGCAGCAATCCCCAGGAGATCGCAGCGATCATAAGAACCGCAAACACCGCGAATCCACTTTCCGATTTTCCCAGCGGAGATTTCAGCGCCAGGTCGTAAACCAGCCACCCCCCGATCAAAACGCCCAGCCCAATGGCGATGCCGCGCCCTTGAGAAATATCAGCAACGTCGGGGTCGATGAGCCCACTGCTCGAGTAATAAACCAGAAAAAGCAGCGCGATCCCGCTCAGCCACGTCATCAGCGCTTCCCACCGGAACCAGCGCACCTGCTCGGGACCCACGCTCAGCGAGCTCTTTTTTTCCACCGTGTAGAAGCCGCCGCTATGCACCATCCACACCTGCGACGGCGATCCGCTCTCCGCCGCATTCTTCCCCAGCTTCCCGAATTGCCCGTCCAGCCACGTGAAGTAATAAGTCTGCCCCACCCACATGATTCCCGCAAACACGTGGAACCACCGGATGATGAGATTAAGCCATTCTCGAATGTCAGAAGTCATCTGGATTGAAGGTGCTTAGTCAGTCCGAGTCGCCGCGCTGAGTCGTTAACTTAACATTAACCCCAACATTTCCAAAACGAATACCCGGAAAGATAGTGAGTCAGTTTGAATTTCTTTGCCGACTCCGCGGCTTTTCCTTTGCGAACTCTGCGGTTAAAATCTTTTGATTCCACAAGAACAAGACCCTTTAGCCGCACGCGAAGAAATTCAAACTGACCCACTACGGCCCGGAAAGGTTTTCCTTCGGGCACCGTATTGCCCTCAGTGGTCAAATTGGTTTCCCCGCCACCTTCTCAGCTCTTTCCCGATCTGTTACTGTTTCTGAATCGAAAGGATCAAATCCGAGTGATCGTCGGAGTTCCAAAAGAAAGTTACCCGGGCGAGCGCCGCGTGGCCTTGGTCCCCGTGGTGCTCCCCAATCTCGCCAAGGCCGGGCTGGAAGTTGTAATCGAATCAGGTGCCGGAGAAGCCGCCGGCTATCCGGATGCGCTCTACGCGGAAAAGGGCGCCAGGATTCTGCCGGACCGCGCCTCTGTGTTCAGCACCGCGGACGTAATCGTCCAAGTCCTCTGCTACGGCTCCAACGATGTAACAGGCAAAGCCGATCTACCGCTTCTTCGCGGCGGCCAGGCTCTCATCGGATTCCTGCGCCCCATGGGCTCGGCCGATATCGTTCAGCAGATCGCGCATGCCGGTGTCACTTCTTTCTCCGTCGAACTCATGCCCCGCACCACCCGCGCCCAGAGCATGGACGTGCTTTCCTCCATGGGCACAATCTGCGGCTACAAGGCGGTCCTGCTAGCAGCCGAGACTTCGCTGCGAATCTTCCCCATGATGACCACGGCCGCCGGCACCATCACGCCCGCGCGCGTTTTCGTCATCGGCGCCGGAGTGGCAGGCCTGCAAGCCATCGCCACCGCCCGCCGCCTGGGCGCCGTTTCGTCGGCCTATGACATGCGCCCCGCCGCCAAAGAACAGGTCCAGAGCCTCGGCGGACGCTTCGTCGAACTCCCCATCGAAGCCCAGAACGCGCAAGACGCCCGCGGCTACGGCACCGCACAAGATGAGACTTTCTACGCCCGCCAGCGCGAACTCCTGACTCGCGTGGTCGCCGAAAGCGACGTCGTGATCACCGCCGCTGTGATTCCGGGCAAGAAGTCGCCGGTGCTCATCACCGCAGATATGGTCAGGCGCATGGCTCCCGGCTCCGTAATCGTTGACCTCGCCTCCGAGCGCGGCGGCAACTGCGAACTTACCCGCACCGGAGAAACCGTGAAAGAGTACGGCGTGTCCATCATCGGCGCCATCAATCTCGCCAGCAGCGTCCCCTATCATGCCAGCCAGATGTATGCCCGCAACGTCACGACATTTCTGCTGTACCTGGTGAAAGACGGAAGACTGCAACTGAATACGCAAGATGAAATCATCCGCGAGACCATGGTCACGCAAGGCGGCGAAGTGGTGAACGCCCGCGTGCGCGATTTCTTTAAGATGCCCGCGCTGGCGACTAGCAGTCCCTGACTAGGTTGCCGCATTGATGACGTCGAAACCCAATACGTCGTGGCGCGGGCGCTGTCGCGGAAATCCACAGTAACAACGGAACCAGTGCAAAGGAGCAATCATGCCAGCGGATTTCATTTCTAACCTCTATGTCTTTATCCTCGCCGGCTTCGTCGGATTCGAGGTGATCAAGCGTGTTTCACCGCTGCTCCACACGCCTCTGATGTCCCTGACCAACGCCCTCGACGCGATCGTCGTGGTGGCAGCCATCATCATCGCTGGCCGGCATGAGACGCGGCTCACCACCGTGCTGGGGGCGATTGCGGTGGCGGCGTCTTTCAGCAACATGGTGGGCGGATTCCTCATCACCGACCGCATGCTGCGCATGTTCAAATCCAGGTCGAAAAAATCATGACCGCGCTGGCGCTGCAGCAGTATCTCGACTTCGCATACATTGTCGCGGTCGTTCTCTTCGTTCTTTCTCTCAAGCTGCTGAGTTCGCCGGCCAGCGCACACTGGGGCGTTCTCGCGGGAGAGATCGGCGCTGCCATGGCTGTCGCCGCCACACTCTTCAACCCGGAACTGGTCCAGTACCGTTGGATCCTCATCAGCTTGATCGTCGGCGCCGGAGTCGGCATCCCGCTGGGCCTCGTACACATGACGGCCGTGCCCCAGCGAACCGCCGTAAGCCACGCTCTCGGCGCGCTTTCGGCCGCTCTGATCGGCATCGCCGAGTATTACGTGGGCACCGCTCCGGTCACGCGCTTTCAGATGGGCGAGATCGCGCTGGAAGTCATCATCGGATCACTCACCTTTACCGGCAGCCTGATCGCCGCGGGAAAGTTGCAGGAGATTCTGCCGCAGCGCCCCATTGTCTATCGCGGCCAAAACATCGTCAGCCTCTCCGTTCTGGCATTAGCCCTGGGCCTGGCGGTTGCGCTGGTGGTCAATCCCGCGCACGCGCTGCTGTTTCCGATCATGGTCTTTGTGGCCCTGATCTTTGGCGTGCTCCTGGTTACTCCTATCGGCGGCGCAGACATGCCGACCGTGATCTCGCTGCTGAATTCCTACGCCGGCTTTTCGGCAGCTCTGTTGGGATTTGTTCTAAATAGCAAAGTTCTGGTCGTGGCGGGAGCGCTCGATGGATCTTCCGGCTTCATTCTGTCACTCATCATGTGCAAGGCCATGAATCGCTCCTTCTCCAACGTGATGTTCGGAGCCTTCGGCCAGGTGCAGGTCTCGGCGGCTGGTGCAAAAGAAGAGCGAGTCGTTCGCAGCGCCACTCCCGAAGAAGCCGCCGCCATTCTTGCCGCCGCCAACAAAGTTGTCATCGTCCCCGGCTACGGCATGGCCGTCGCCCAGGCGCAACACAAAGTTCGTGAGCTTTACGACGCGCTGACCAAGAAGGGAATCGAAGTCCGCTTCGCCATCCATCCCGTCGCCGGACGCATGCCCGGCCACATGAACGTACTGCTGGCCGAAGCCGACATCCCTTACGATCGCCTGATCGAAATGGACGAAATCAACGGCGACTTCCCGCAAACCGACGTGGCCCTTGTGATCGGCGCCAACGACGTCACCAACCCTGCCGCCCGCACCGACCAATCCAGCCCCATCTTCGGCATGCCCATCCTCGACGTCGACAAAGCCCACACCGTCATGGTCATCAAACGCGGCATGAGCCCCGGCTTCGCCGGCATCGACAACCCGCTCTACTATCTCGACCGCACCCTGATGCTCTTCGGCGACGCCAAACAGTTCGTAGGCGCAATCGTCCGCGAACTCGGCGGCGCCCATTGAGCTTCTTGCGGTTGAGAGAGACTTGTCATCCTGAGCGCAGCAGACCGATTCGCATCGCGAATCGGCCTGCGAAGTCGAAGGATCCCTTTCCACCCGCCAGTGGCTGCGGCGCTTCAAGGCGTTCGCAAGACCAACTTCTCGCGTCGCGAAGTCTGATACATTCTTTCCAACGACCATGCGAACCCCACTTATCGTGACCGTAATTGTTTTGATTGCCACAGCTGCCTCCGCCCAACCCCAGCCCCAGCTCAACCTCATGCCCATGCCCGCCAGCGTGCAACCAGGCTCCGGGCAGTTGCCCATCGATCAATCGTTCTCGGTTGCGGTCACGGGCACTCGCGATGCTTCACTCGACAGCGGCGTGCGCAGGTTTCAGACTCAACTTTCAAAGCAAACCGGAATACCGTTCCGACCCAAACCCGGCGCAGCCCCCACCTTGCAGATCCACTCCGACCGCGGCCGCGATCAGGTCCAAAGGCTCGGCGAAGATGAATCCTACGAGCTGACCATCAGCGACTCCGGCGCGAAGCTCACCGCCCCAACTCCGCTGGGCGTCCTGCACGGCCTCGAGACTTTCCTGCAACTAGTTCAACCCTCTGCCACCGGATTCGCCGTTCCCGCCGTCACCATCAAAGACCAGCCGCGCTTCCCGTGGCGCGGCCTAATGTTCGACGTCAGCCGCCACTTCATCCCCATAGACGTGCTCAAGCGCAACCTCGACGCCATGGCAGCGGTGAAGTTGAACGTCCTGCACTGGCACCTCTCCGACGACCAAGGCTTCCGCGTCGAGAGCAAAAAATTCCCCAAGCTGACCGGCATGGGCTCCGACGGCCTTTTCTACACCCAGGAAGAAATCCGCGAATTCATCGCCTACGCCCACGATCGCGGCATTCGCGTGATGCCAGAGTTCGATATCCCTGGACACAGCCGCTCCTGGTTCCTCGGCTATCCCGAATTGTCCAGCGGATCGGGCCCCTACACGCTCGAAGGCGGCGGCCCCGGGTACATCGACCCCATCATGGATCCCACCCGGGAATCGACTTATAAATTCCTGGAAAAATTCATCGCAGAAATGGCAAAGCTGTTTCCGGACGCCTATTTCCACATCGGGGGAGATGAGGTCAACGGCAGGCAGTGGGACGCTAATCCGAAAATCCAGGCATTCATTCACGCTCACAACATGAAAAACAATCAGGATCTGCAGGCCTATTTCAACCAACGCCTGCAGAAAATCGTGGCCAAGAATCACAAAACGATGATCGGATGGGACGAGATCCTCCATCCCGATTTGCCGAAGACAATCACGGTGCAATCCTGGCGCGGCCAGAAATCGCTGGCCGAAGCCGCGAAACAAGGCTACAGCGGCCTGCTCTCATACGGATACTATCTCGACCTGATGTGGCCCGCCTCGCGGCACTATGCAGTCGATCCCATGAGCGGCGAAGCCGCGAATCTGACACCCGAAGAACAGAAGCTCATCCTCGGCGGCGAGGCCTGCCAGTGGGCCGAGTGGGTCACTCCCGAAAACATCGACTCCCACATCTGGCCCCGCAACGCGGCGATCGCCGAGCGCCTGTGGTCTCCGCAGCAGGTCACCGACGTCGCTTCGATGTACACCCGGCTCAACGCCCTCAGCCTGCACCTTGAGTGGTTGGGCCTGACTCACAGATCGGCGCGCACGCTCATGCTCCAGCGCATGGCGGGAACCGAAAATATTTCCGCACTGCGCGTCCTCGCCGATGTAGTCGAGCCCGTCAAAGACTACAACCGCTGGGATGATGCAAAAGGCCCCATCGATTTCCACGCGCCCCTCAACCGTATGATCGACGCGGTCTATCCCGAGAGCGACGTCGCACGAAATTTCAGCAACCTCGTGCAAACGTTCGTCCAAAGCGGCAACAAAGACCAGGCCATGGAAGCGCAGATCAGGTCCTATCTCACCATCTGGCGCGACAACGACGCAAAACTTCACCCGTTACTCGACCAATCTTTCCTACTGCAGGAAGTAGCGCCACTCTCTACGGATCTTTCCGCCGTCGGCGCCGCCGGCCTGCAAGCCCTCGACTATCTCGACAAGTCGCAGTCGGCCCCAGACTCGTGGAAAGCGCAGCAATTCGCGGCGGTGCAGAACGCAGCAAAACGCCAAGCAGACTTGCTGCTCATGGTGGCCGCCCCAGTCCAGCAGTTGATCGAAGCCAGCGCGAATCCGAAACCCTGAACCCACCACCTTCCGGGTGTTCGTGAAAACTACCACGATTGAGGGTGCCCCGGTCTTCGCGGTTTTCGAAGGCCGGGAGTTTCGGGTGCCGGCCGCTTGAGCTCCTGACCTGTCTTTCGGCCACTAAGGTGCGTTCGCGCACGTGCTAGCAAACAGGCGCATGATATTCTAGTAACACCAGCTGCGTACCGTTTTGGCGGAAATTCCCCGCAGGTCTTGAAGAAGCTTCCCCGACGAAGCCAAAAATCGTAGAAGCCAGAAGAAGAGAAACCAGAAATCATGCTTTCAGTCAGCAATGTGTCCATGCGCTACGGCGCCAAAATACTGTTCGAAGAAGTCTCCACGGCGTTCACGCCGGGCAAGCGCTATGGCCTGACCGGGCCCAACGGCTCCGGCAAATCCACCTTCATGAAGTTGCTCAGCGGCGAGCTTGACCCACAAAAGGGCACGGTCGTCCGTCCGCGAAAGCTGGGCGTCCTCAGTCAGGATCAATTCGCCTTCGACGCCTTCGGCGTAATCGACACCGTCATCATGGGCAACAAGCGCCTGTGGACCGCCATCCAGGAGCGTGACGCCATCTACGCCAAGCACGACATGACCGACGAAGACGGCATGAAGCTCGGCGAACTCGAAGGCATCGTCGGCGAAGAAGACGGCTACACCGCCGAGAGCGACGCTGCGATTCTTCTGCAAGGCCTGGACATCCCCGACGAACTGCACAGTCGCAAAATGAGCGAACTGCAAGGCGGACAAAAAGTTCGCGTGCTGCTGGCGCAGGCCCTGTTCGGCCATCCCCAGGCCCTGCTGCTCGACGAGCCCACCAACAACCTTGACTTGGATTCCATCCACTGGCTGCAGGGATTTCTCAACGTCTACGACGGCGTAGTCATCTCCATCTCGCACGACCGCCATTTCCTCAACAGTATTTGCACTCACATCGCCGACATCGATTACGAAACCATCATCACCTACACCGGCACCTACGACGATATGGTGGTCGCCAAAACGCAGGTCCGCTCGCAGATCGAATCGGCAAACGCGCAGCGGGAAAAAAAGATTGCACAGCTGAACGAATTCATCCAGAGATTTGCCGCCGGCACGCGATCGAGCCAGGTGCAGTCGCGCCGCAAAGAAGTAGAACGCCTGCAAGTAACCGAACTGGCCCGCTCGAACATTCAGCGTCCCTTCATCAAGTTCGAGCAGAAGCGTCCGTCCGGCAAGCACATTCTCGAAGTCGAGCATCTGGCCAAGGCTTACGACGACAAGAAAGTCATCCGCGACTTCACCGCCAGCATCCTCCGCGGCGAAAAAATCGCGCTGATGGGCCGCAACGGAGCAGGGAAGACCACGCTGTTAAACGCGCTGCTGGCGAATTCTCCCACCACCCCCGAAGCCGAACTACGCAAAGTCAGCGGCTACGCCGGCCCGTTCGTCGACGCCGGCAAAGTGATCTGGGGACACGAAGCCTCCATCGGATATTTCGCCCAGGACCACCGCAGCCTCATCGAAGGCGGCATGACCGTGCTCGACTGGCTCCATCAATGGGCCCCGCAAGCCGTCAGCGAAGAAATCCGCGGACTGCTCGGCCAGATGCTGTTCGCCCGCGAAGAAGCCACCAAATCCACCAGCGTGCTCTCAGGCGGCGAAGCCGCGCGCATTCTCTTCTGCAAACTCATGCTGCAAAAGCCCAACGTCCTGGTCCTCGACGAACCCACGAATCACCTGGACCTCGAAGCCATCAACGCGCTGAACATCTCGCTGCAGCGTTATCAAGGCACAGTCCTTCTCGTCACCCACGATCATGACCTGATCGACGAAGTCGCCACCCGCATCTGGCACTTCGAAGCCGACCACAAAATCACCGACTTCAAAGGCACCTACGAGGAGTACCAGAAAGCCGTCGTAACGGTGTAATCAGCCCTGGTCGTCCCGAACGTCCCGCGGCAGGCTCGCCCCTTTGTTCTCGCCAAGATCGTTCTCGCCGACATCAAACGTACCGAGGCTGCCCCCGTCTTCGCGGTTTCGAAGAGCTTGCCCTGAGCAAGACCGAAGGGTCGGAGATTTCCGCTGCTAACTGCTGGAGCGTTTGACTTGTCTTCTTCCGGAGGGAGCCGCGCACGCTGAGTTCTGTTTCTCAACCGGGCGGCATCGGTGTTCCTGTTGCGGCTTGTTCCTGCCTGTTCGGCGTCTTGCGCGGTGAGACTTGACGATCTGCCGCAACCATCGCGCGCAGTTCGTCCGGGAAGCATCTGGGAGATCTAGTCCTTCAGCGGCACCGCGGCGCTGCCGTCGCGGCAGAAGGTTGCCACCCGTTCCAGGTCGCCCGTAGCGCTGGGAACGACCATGACCGGGCCGTAGCAATAAATCGCGTGGCCGGTCGCGGCGAGGTACCACTTCCCGCCCTTGGTGCGATGAGTCAGGTTGCTCGCAGGTTCGCGCGGGGCTTGCGGTGGCGCCAGTTTAGGGATTGGCAAACTCAACAACAAGGCTAGGGTCAGGGCCTTCATATTTTCCAACTCCGGTTTCCGAACTCCACAGAATGACTAGAACCAATCTACTTAGAACCGAACTTCAATTTCCACAGAACCGAGCTAATTGCCGGCCCTACATTGTTCAGGCCTAGATCGTTCAGGCCTAGATCGTTCTCAAAGCTCGCCGGTCATCCGTCAAATCGGCAGACGGCCGGGAGGGAGCCTGGAACTGCGGCTGCGGCATCTTTACACCTTGGTCCTTAACGCGACTGCGTGGCGCTACCTGGGCTGACGGGGTCTTCTTCGATTGAACCTGGGCCGACGGGGTCTGGCTGGTACGAGCCTTCGCCTGGGTCGACGGGATCTGGGTTGACGGGAGTTGCGCGGTTAGGGCGCGCTGCGAATCCACAACGACGTTTTCCTGTAGGGTGCGGCTCTTTACGGCCGCCAGTTCTTCGCTGTCGTGGAATAGTTCGTGGATCAGGGCACGCTGCGACTCGATCGTCCGGCCTTGCTCGATAATCAGCATCGTCATCAGCCCGTAGGAGATAAGAAACAACACGACGAGCACAGGAAGCATGGTGTGCTTCTTCGGCTGGACGCGTTCCTCAGGAATGACGGTGGTAGTAGTGTTAACAGCAGCGTTGCCGAACAAAGTAGTCAAGTGGCACCCCAATCAGTCCTGCCGTGACAGCAGGATTACAGGGGAAATTGCAGCTTGCGCGCCATAAGCATGGGCTGCGCTAAACTATTGATAAAGATAGACTTACATATTATCAGCCGGCTCTGTCGGGGCGGGGAAAGTGCAATCCGATGCACATATTGAGCAACCGGGATTGGTTTTCCAGCGGTTTCCGCACTTTTAGGAGGGTCGCGCGAGCTCAAAAGCCTTGCCCGGCGCGGCTTTTGACCGGATCTCGTGGCTCCGCTAATTTCTGCCGCTTTTTACTTCACGCCCATCAGCATTTTGGCGATCGTAGCCAGCTGCATGTTCGACGTGCCTTCATAAATCTTGCCGATTTTCGCGTCGCGCCAGTACTTTTCGACCGGATAATCCTTGGTAAACCCATACCCACCATAGACTTCGATGGCCAGCGAGGTCACACGTTCAGCCACCTGCGAAGCAAAAAGCTTGGTCATAGCCGCTTCCTTCACAAAATTCACCCCCGCATCTTTCATCCGCGCCGCGTTGTAGACCATAAGCCGCGCAGCCTCGATCTCAGTGGCCATCTGCGCGATCTGAAACTGGATGCCCTGGAATTCGGCGATGGCCTTGCCAAACTGTTTACGCTCCTGCGCATACTTGCAGGCAAATTCCCAGGCGCCCCGCGCCAGTCCAATCATCTGCGCGCCGATTCCGATGCGGCCTTCATTAAGCGTCTCGATGGCAATCTTGTAGCCTTTGCCGGGCTCGCCCAGCACGTTGTTCTTAGGCACGCGGCAGTCTTCCAGAATCAGTTCGCACGTGGACGATGCGCGGATGCCCAGCTTGTCTTCTTTCTTGCCCACCGCAAATCCGGGAAAAGTTTTTTCAATCAGAAACGCCGTGATGCCTTTGTAACCGGCGCTGGGATCGATGGTGGCGAACAGGACGAACAGTCCAGCCTCTTTGCTGTTGGTGATCCACAGCTTGCGTCCGTTCAGCACGTAGTCGCTGCCCTTGAGTTCGGCGCGCGTCTGCAGCGCGAACGCGTCGGAGCCAGAACCGGCCTCGCTCAGGGCATAAGCTCCGACGAACTCGGTAGCCATTTTCGGCAGGTAGCGCTTCTTCTGCTCTTCGCTGCCCCAGCGCAGCAGGGCGTTGTTGACCAGCGTGTTCTGCACATCGACAATCACGCCCGCCGAAGCGTCCACGCGCGACAACTCTTCCACCGCCAGAATCGCCTCAAAAAACTTCGCCCCGCCGCCTCCGTATTGTTCAGGAATCTCAATCCCCATCAGCCCCAGCTGAAAGAATTCGTGGATGAGGTCTTTGTCAAAGATTCCCTTCTCGTCCATCTCCTTAACCAGCGGACGAATTTTCTCGTCAGCAAACTGGTGAATATTGTCGCGAAAAAGAATTTCATCTTCAGAAAGCGTAGTCAGAGGAGCGGGGAGAGCGAGCAGCGTGGCTTCGGGCATAACAAGACCCTTCAGTCGTGAGGATGGCGAACTGTCGATTTTAGCATTGCTTCCGTAGTCGGATTTGTTCATTCCGGAGCGTCATCACTGATGGGTGGCCCATCCTTGCGTTCTTTGCAAGGGTGGGAATCCCGACTGCGAACCTCTTGAGATTTTGATTTTCGTGCGGGTGAAAAAGAACCACTTGGTATGGTCCCCTCCAGCACGGAATCCCACCCTTTCGCCAAAAGCGCAAAAGGATGGGCCACCAGCCCCTCGCGCACGCAATGCTTCCGCTTCTTCCGCCGAATCATCAACCCGGCATTTTGATACACCCGATGCACTCGCTTGTGGTTCACCTGTTCTCCATCTCGTCGCAGCAACACATGCAGCCGCCGATACCCGAAGCGCGGTTTCGATCGTGCCAACTCCACCAACTGCGTGCGCAACGGCTCATCGCTGCGTGTCGTCCGGTAGCGGTAACTCGCTACCGCCATCCCCATCAGCCCGCAAACCCGGCGCTCGCTGGCGGCGTATTCGCTCCGCAGCCAGTCCGCCTGCACCCGCTGGTTTACGAGCTCCATCCGTTTTTTGCGATCAGCGCCTTCAGCATCTCTTTGTCCAGGCTCAGATCCACCACCAGCTTTTTCAACTTCGTGTTCTCATCCCGCAACTGCTTCGCCTCCTGCGCCTCGCTCACATCCATGCCGCCGTACTTCGCCTTCCAGGCGTAGATCGTGTGCTTCGACACCCCCACTTCCCGCGCCACGTCCTCCGCTTTGCGTCCCGCTTCCAGTTGCTTCAGCGCCCCGATCATCTGCGCCTCCGTGTGCCTGCTCTTCGACATACCTCTTCCCCTTTCCTTCGTCCGAAATCATACTCGGACTTGTTCGGAAATCGGGGAGCAGGTCAGATCCGCGCGGGCCGACGCAACCCGCATCCGAGGCACTGGGAGGTGCTGGCGGAGTTGGCGGGCGTTTCTGGGGAGAAAAGCTAATCTAGAGATAACCCAACAAGACCCACCTGTAAACTCCAATCTGGTCCGGAAAATGGGGAATCTTGGAGATTAGGCATCGGGTAGACACGCTAGTACGAATCGGCCAAAATCCCCACCCGTTCACAGACTGGCCCACCCTCGCGACACCTCGGCTAAGGCTGCCGCGCTCGTCCACGCCAGCCCCCTCAGAACCTGTATGCGACATAGACAATACACAGCAGAATTGCCCAGATCAAAATGCCCGTTACGCGTACAAAACCGGGGTACCAAGGCTTCGAGGACGACAATGGCGACAGAGCCTCAACCCTATCGACACCGGCACGCATGGCCGGAGTACGCTTCAACTTGCGTTTCACAGCGCCGAGACAAGCCACGTATTTTTCTGGCCATACAGCCCACCAAGTTGCCAAACAGGCCAGACAGGCCAAGCTCACAGGTGCTAGATGCATACTAAAAGTGTGCGGGTCGATAAGTCGGGCACTCCGCTATCGGGCGGGTAATCGCCACGCTCCCCCCGAGGTCTTGTTTCAAACACCCACACTACCCCGTTAAAGCGTGCTGGTGACGCCCCACTGACCCAGCAACCCTCCTTGTGCGACGTGCCAAGCCGAATTCTCACAACGTGCTGCATTGCTGCATTCTCTGGTTGTACCGCCTTGTGGCAGAGTAGCGACCCACGCCGTACCCAATCCCCCCTGTTATCAGACCGGCAGTTGCGGAGGGCATAAGGCCGTTGAGCATCATGTCGACTCCACCCGTGAAACAGCCGACGGCCGCACCGCCAAAGCTGCTCATGCCGCCAGTGAATTCGGCGATGGTCGTTCCAACGAACAAGCCTGCCCCAGCGCCGACCGCACAACCCCCTACCCCAAATCCGAATTCGACAGCACCAAAGGCCAACGCTCCGACTGTTACTGCGTCACTTGCTGCGTCACTCTTCTCCTGGGCGGATGCCTGCAGTGCCTGTTGCTCGCACTGCTGGCGTGCTGGCGATTTTGGCTGTTGCGGTGTACCGCTGCTTGCGGGACTACTTTGCCCCAGTAGGCTAAGAATTCCGTAATTTCCGTAAACAGGTACGAAGGTCGGAATCTCGTTGGTGTAAATCGTGTCACCGTTTAAGTACGCGTTTGTCGCATCTGCACCATAGAGAATGTCGCCTCCAGTAGTTACTGCCATCAACACCCATGGGCCTGGAGTGTACCCGGTAGGTGTGAGTTCTGACCTGCCCCCAATTTTCGTTCACGTAAGAATACGACAACTTTCATCCGTTCCGTCTCCGGTTTCAGCCGGGATGGGGGAGCGCGAGGGGCAAGGGACGGCGTTTGAAGGTGTTACGAAAGCGTCAAGAAAAATCGTCGCGGGAGATGGGTTGATCCAAAATATTTCTCTTTGAGGTGTGGCAGTCTAGAGCGATGCTCGCTCAGACCGTTAGAGCATCTCGGAGCTCACAGGCACCTAGTACATTCAGCATTCGTTTCAGGTTGTAAACCAACGTCGCCAAGTTGATCTCCGTCTGTGCTCCTGCGAGGCCGCGCAACAAAAAGCGTGGGTGTCCGAAGATACGATACTTTAGCGCGGCGAAAGGAAGCTCCACGGTCGCTGCTCGCAGCCTCATGACCTCCGGTGTGGTGCGTTGCTGCATCCGCTGAAGGGCTCCCTCATGAAGGTGTCGAGAAACGTAGCGCCGCGGGCCTAGCGTGCAACGCGCTTTGAGTGCACACGGTCCACAGACTTTTCGTCGGGGTGTATACGTCACGGTGCGATCCTTTTTAGAGAACTGCTTACGCCAAAGCGTCTGGCCTGCCGGGCAGCGGAAGGTATCTGTGGCTTCGTCATAGACGAACTCAGTGCGGTCGAATAGTTTGCCATCACCGTGGTTGTTCACCGTGCGCTTGGGAGGCACGTAGGGCACGATACCTTGGGACTCGCAGGTTTCCGACTGCTCGCCGTTGGAGTAGCCGCCATCCGCGATCACGTTCAGAGAGGCCGGTGAACCCACCGCCTGCTTTGCCGCTTCCGCCATGGGCAACAGCATGCGTTGATCGTTCGCATCGGTGGTGACTTTGTGAGCCACGATCAGCGCATGTTTCGCATCGACGGCGGTTTGCACGTTGTAGCCAGGCGTCAGTTGCCGTCCAATCTTCATAAAGGCTGCCTCTGGCTCCGGGTCGCTCTTTAGTTTTTCCAGAGCGTCGGCCACCGCGCTCGCATCAATCACTACTTCGTTTTCTTCGTCGGCTCGCTCCACCTGATCCAGGTAACGCTTCAGCGCCTCCCGCTCGCGGACCCGATCCACACTACTCACCGACTGGAACTTCGAACCATCGATCGCTACCCACTCCCCACGGACCAATCCCACAGAGCGCGCGAAACGCACAAGTTCCGCTCCCGCTTCGGCTACCGCCTCACGATGCATCCGCCGGAACTCAGCAATCGATTTGTAATCGGGAACCAGTCGCCCTAGCAGCCACATCACTTCCACATTGCGCTGGCACTCGGTTTCCAACCGGCGCGAGGACCGAATCTGCCACAGATACCCGTACAAATACAGCTTCAGCAGATCGCGCGGGTCGTAGCCAGGACGTCCGGTCTCAGCCGGTTCGGAGCGAATGAAACCCAGCTTCGCCATGTCCAGCCGGCCCACAAACGCCTCGATCACACGGCAGACATGATCCTCTGAAATCAGTTCGTCCAACGTGGTAGGAAACAAGCTGTGTTGACTGCGCTGCTCGCCCTCGATATAGGCCATGAATGACCTCGCTTGCAGGGCATCTTCGCATCCTTGTTATCGATTTTCCAGTGGGTTTCGTAACACCTTCCGTTTGAGTCCCTTGCCCCTCGCTCAGCTATGTAGAAATTTGCTGCCTGCGCCGCCGCAAATTCTTTCGGCGTGCGGTATCCCAGGCTGCTGTGCGGACGTTCTTCGTTATACTCGATTTTCCACGCCGCGATCTTGCGCCGCGCGTCGAACAGGTTCTGAAACCAGCTCACCGTCAAGCACTCATCTCGAAATCTTCCGTGAAAACTCTCCACCCGCGCGTTCTGCGTCGGCCTGCCCGGTTGAATGTGCAGCAACTCGATCTGCCGTTCCACGCACCACGCCAGAAAATGCCGACTGGTCAACTCCGGCCCGTTGTCGCAGCGAATCGCTTGCGGCAGTCCGCGCTTGGCCACGATCGCGTCCAACACCCGCGTCACTCTGCGGCTGGCAAAGCTCGTGTCCACTTCCAACGCCAGACACTCGCGCGTGTACGCATCCACTACGCTCAGCACCCGGATCGCCCGCCCGCACTCCACCGCATCGTGCACAAAATCCAGCGCCCACTCCTGGTTCGCCGAAGTCCGCGCCAGTAGCGGCTTTCCCTCGCGTACGCAATGCTTCCGTTTCTTCCGCCGGATCATCAGCCCCGCCTCCCGATACACTCGATGCACCCGCTTGTGGTTCACATGCTCTCCCGCGCGGCCCAGCAAAACCTGCAGCCGCCGATAGCCGAAGCGCGGTTTCTCCCGCGCCAACTCCACCAGCCGCGCCCGCAGCGGCTCATCGTCGCGCCTCGTCTGGTAGCGATAGCTCGACACCGCCATCGTCACCAGCCCGCACGCTCGCCGCTGGCTGAAGGCATACTCCCCGCGCACTTGCTCGACAGCCGCCTTCAGGGCTACGAGCTCCAGCCGTTTTTTCGGATCACCGACTGCAGCGCTTCCTTGTCCAGACTCAGATCCGCCACCAGCTTCCGCAGCTTCGTGTTCTCGTCACGCAGTTGCTTGGCCTCCTGCGCCTGGCTCACGTCCATCCCGCCGTACTTCGCCTTCCAGGCGTAGATCGTGTGCTTCGACACCCCTACTTCGCGTGCCACGTCTTCCACCTTCCGTCCTGCCTCCACTTGCTTCAGCGCCCCGATCATCTGCGCCTCCGTGTGCCTGCTCTTCGACATACTCTCTTCCCCTTTCTTTCGCACAAATCATACTCAGCTTTGTGCGGATTGAGGGGGGCAGGTCACTGTTACGGTGTACGTGGGATTTTGAACCCCGTGAAGCGTGGTTATTCCGGTGGTGCAAGACGCTCCCGAAGAAGCGGTGCATGGCGTAGACGTAAACTCTTGATAATACGTTGCCCCGGTTCCGGTGGCGGGCCAAGAATAGCTTTTACTGACCGTATCGTAGTTGCTGGAGGAAGGCCCTTGTTGCGTCTGCACATTGGTCGTGCGGCCGTAGCCGTCCCACCGTGAGCGTGCTGTTGACGACCGAGTTGCCCGAGTTAAAACTAAATAGGCTCTGCATTTCGTTCGACGAGTCGAGATAATTGACGCACAGCTCGTTGCCGACAGGGTCCGTCACCGAACCAACGCGCCAGAACGGGTCAGCAGCACTGCCGCAGTTGTTATCGTAGCCGTAAATAGTCTTCTGGTTCGTCGGGTTCGTCACACCGTTTGGGCCAACTTCGGTTAGCTTCACTCCGCCCGTGGCATCCCACGTAAACTGAATAGTCAATCCGGTGGTCGCGTTTGTGACTAGCGTGGGAAACACAAGGTTGAGGGCACTACACCCGCCCGACCCGCAATCACTATAGCCACTGCTGCTGTAGGTGTACGTCGTTTCGTAGGGGAAATCCGGGGACAGACGGGACGTTCCCCATTTCCCCGCGCCCATTGCGGGACTGGGGTCGAGTGCCGGTGCAGAAATGAAGCGGAAGTTCTGCCACGAATGGAGTCCCTTCTGATATTTTCTATCAATGGCACGCTTCGCTCGCGTGGTCGTGGTTGACGTTCCCCATCATGTTACCCAGCGAGGAAACGGCGGGTGGCCCAGCCTTTCTATCGCGCCACCACGAACGAGGGTGCCCCATCCCTTCGACTCCGCTCAGGGCAGGCTCTTGCGTAGTTTGCAAGGGTGGGAATCTCGGACTCTTAACTCTTGGGGTTTAGATTTCGCGGTCGGGGTTCGTGTTGCCCACCCTTTCGCAGAGGACGCGAAAGGATGGGGCACCCACTGTGCTGCGATCCATGGCGGAATCAAAAGCCTGGGGCGCCTGGCTCAGCCTTTCCGTCTTCTTTCCCGATCCGGAACGAGGGTGCCCCATCCCTTCGACTCCGCTCAGGGCAGGCTCTTGCGTAGTTTGCAAGGGTGGGAATCTCGGACTCTTAACTCTTGGGGTTTAGATTTCGCGGTCGAGGTCTGTGCTGCCCACCCTTTCGCAGAGGACGCGAAAGGATGGGGCACCCACTGTGCTGCGATCCATGGCGGAATCAAAAGCCTGGGGTGCGTGGCCGGTCCTTTCCAACTGTTCTTTCCCGTTCCGGAACGGTGGGTGCCCCGTCCTTGCATTTTTTGCAAGGGCGGGCGGCGATGCTGCTTGTACCATTTCGTTGGTCATGCCCAGCGGCTTGCATCGCACCTACGGCGCCCATCACCTGCACTTTATTACCTGCTCGTGCCATGGGCGATTGCCTTTTCTGCGCGCCCCGCGCAGCTGCGACCGCTTCCTGGCGATTCTGGAACAGGTACGCCAACGCTATCGCTTCGTGGTCGTGGGCTACGTTGTCATGCCAGAACACATCCACCTGCTGTTGACGGAACCGGAAGTCGGAACTCCCTCGACCGTGATGCAGGTGTTGAAGCAGCGCACCGCCCGCGCCAGGTTGCCGAAGAAAAAACGAGTGGACCCACGGCAACGCGACTTATTCCGCGACGCGGCGCTGCGGCGCGAGTTCTGGCAGGCGCGCTTCTACGATTTCAATGTTTGGACGACGAAGAAGCGGGTAGAAAAACTGAGGTACATGCATCGGAATCCGGTGAAACGCGGGCTCGTCGAGTTCCCCGAGCGATGGCGCTGGAGCAGCTACCGGTTCTATCTGCTGGGTGAAGCTGGTCCAGTGCGCGTGGATGAGGGATGGACGGAGATTTCGTTTCGAGATCGAGTGGCGTAAAACTCACTCGGCACCCATTTTGTTACCAATCCCAGCGAGATCAGAGGCCTGGACGCGCTGAACATTTGGCGAAAGTCCGGGAAAGCTCGGCCGTAAACCCCAACGGGACAGGGCCTTAGCTGTACATACAAAACCGGCAGTACAGAATGTTCCTGCAGGAACACTTCTCCACTGTGCACGTCCCTTATCTAGCCGCGTTTGTAGACCAGCTTCAGGCCGTCGGCTTGCAGGATGCGCTGGATCTGGGTGCGGGCGTGGACGGACCATGGGCCGGCGGTGTCGAGCTTGACGTAGGCTTGCCAGTGTTTGAGCGCCTTGCGGGGCTCGCGGAGTTTTTCGAAGGCCAAGGCCAGATTGTAATGCGCGTCGGCGTAAGTGGGAGCCAGCTGTAGCGCGGTTTTGTAGGTCTGGATGGCTTCGTGAACGCGTCCGGTTTCGTCGAGCACGTTGCCCAGGTCGAAGTAGGCCAGGGCGTAGCGCGGATCGGCTTCGAGGGCGGAGCGGTAATGCTTTTCCGCGAGGTTGAAATCCTGGCGGTTGTAGTAGAGCGTGCCCAGGTTGATGTGGGCGGCGGCGTGGAGCGGTTCGATATCGAGCACGCGCTGGTAGGCGGCGATGGCTTCGGTCTGGGTGTTGGGATCTTCTTCGAGCGCGATGCCGCGGGCGAACCAGCCGGCAGCTTCGTCTTCGCGGGGATGCGGATCGGATCTTCGGACGGGCGTGCTGGTGATGATTTTTTCGCGGGTGGAGAGGCTGGAGAAATCCATTACGAACTGGCCGGCGATGGGCTCCAGCAGTTTGCCTTCGTGACGGAAGGCTACGCGGTGATTGTTGGTGGAAGACGCTCCCGATTCCTGCAGAGGATTTTCCACGCCGGCGACGCGCTTGCGCATGGCCTCGAGCGACTCGCGGATGACGGCGGGGCGCACGCTCATGGCGCAGAGGTCGCGCACTTTTTTGATTTCGAGGAGATCGGAAAATGAATACGCTTCGGAAGACGCTACCAGGCCCGCTCGCTCCCAGTTCGCCAACTGGCGCGGGCTGATGTGAAGAATTCTGAGTAGATCGGTTCGGCTATACACAGTGTCCTGCAACGTCCTTGCGATGCGGCTGCGGAGCGCAGGGACGCTCCGCGTAATTATCCGCAAATCGCGCGGCGAACGCAACTGCGAAGCTGTTGGTAAACTGTGGAGAACCTGGTTGATTCACATGCAGCGGGAATGGTGCAAGTGGGCCGAGGCTGGTTTCTGCTTTCCCTGGGCGGGAAGCGAAGTCAAAAGCTCGGCGGTCGGCAGCCGAAATCCCCGGGCCTTCGGCCTAGCTCAGGGCGGGCCTGCCGCGCCTCGATCCTCTTCTATTTAGGCCTCGAGGGATCTAGAATACTCAGGTCTTTTTGCAGCTAGATCATCGATTTAACCGTCGCGCAGTGTAGGGGGCATAGAGAGATTCCACAAGGCGGGCGGTTGGGAGGGCACAGTGCGGAAGTTTGGGGCATATCCGATCAAGGTCAATTACAACCTGCATACCCGATTGCGTTACCAACATAATGAAGACGAGTTTCACCGGGCGGGGCGATACGAGGAGGAGAGGCAGCTTGACATCAAGGTCAATACGTCTTCTGATTTAACGATAACAAATTACCTTTATAAACAGGAGCTCGAAGCGTACGAGCAGACGGTGTGCAATTGCCTGCGAAAGATCGAGGGCAATCCGGTGGGGCGAATGGTGCTGGGGCTGATCAACAAGAACACTACGGTCTGGATCGTTCCAAAATCGGATAAGGAACTGAAGCAATGCACTTGTGCGCTGACGGGGCCGCTGAACTATGACATACAAAAGGATGGGAGCGTGGCTCGAGGAGTTGGTTCGGGTGATACGGTAATTCTCTTCCATCCGGATCTCGGGGACGATACGCTGCTCCATGAACTGGTGCACGCCTACCGGTACTCATACAACAAGTTCTATCCCATGAACGTTGACTACCGCACCGACGTTGCATCGTTCACCATAACCAGCGAGGAAGTTCTCGCTCACCAGATTGAAGACATCTACATGTCTCAGGCGAAGCGACCTCTGACCCTCGACTATAAGACGCAGGCGCCTGCCGAGAAAAAGGAAATCTATGATTTTCTGACCGACAACTACTTTCTGCTGCAGGCGCTGAAGTATTTCTTGCGACACGAATACCTGGCGATGCTGGCGGCACATACCTTTACGAACACGGAGTACAATCCGTTTCGCGACTACGCGGCGCTGGAGGCGGAATATTTGAAGGGCTCGGTTTCGCCGAACCTTCCGGAACTGGGTACGCCGCTGGGGCGCTGATTTACACTCAAGACGGTGCGCTCACCCGCGAAGCGGTTCATCTCTACCTGTCGGTTTTTTATATCCAGGTGCGCCAGCTTGAGACCGCAGATCTCGCTCGTCCGCATTGCGGGCCGGCGGGTCGCTAAGATTGCGGCGTGGTCACGTGACGATCGGCTTCTGCTCTCCACGAAACGGCATTCCCACTTCGTCACTACGGTAAACTTGTGCTCTGAATGCCTGAGCTTCCTGAAGTCGAAACCATTGCGCGAGGACTGGCCAAGCGAATTACTGGCGACGTAGTGCTGTCGGTGTGGCTGGGCGAGAAACCGGAACCGCTGAAGTCTCCTGCCGGGGAGATTGTGGCTGCGCTCGAGCACAGTAGGATTGCCGGGGTGCGGCGCATGGGGAAGCACATTGTTTTCGATCTGGAACGGGATGGTGCGGAGCGGGCGGTCTCTTCGGCGGGCTTGGCTCGGGTGTCGTCGGCTGAGGGGCGGAAGCGGAAAGCGGCGCGTGGTGGGGGCAACGCTGAGACGCCATCAATGGCGCTGGCATTGGCGGGCAAGAGTGCCCGCCCTACACGAGCGTTTGCTACAGACGCGGCGCTGTGGATTGTGCATCTTGGGATGAGTGGGCGGTTGCAGATATGCCTGCCGCACGAGGATGTGGCCAAGCATACGCACGCTATCGTCCGTTTGGAATCGGGGAGGGAATTGCGGTTTGTGGATCCGCGGCGCTTTGGGCGGCTGAGCGTTGTGCGGAGTGGTGAGTTCGACGCGGGAGGCTTGGAGCCGCTCGAGGTTGAGCTGGATGACTTTATCAAGCTCTTCCGCGGGCGCAGGACGCCGATCAAGAGCGCGCTGCTGAACCAGAAACTGCTGCGGGGAGTGGGCAACATCTATGCGGACGAGTCTCTGTTTCGAGCGGGCATTCGGCCGCGGCGGCGGGCGTCGACGATTACTCGCGAACAATTGCATAAGCTCTTCCTCTCGGTGAAAGAAGTTTTGCGCGAGGCGATTGCGCTGGGCGGATCGTCGATTTCCGATTACGTGGATGCGGATGGGGAAGAAGGTTTTTTTCAGCTGCAGCACCGCGTGTATGGGCGCGAGGGCGAGCCTTGCCTGGTTTGCAAGACTCCGATCAAGAGAGTGGTGCTGGCGGGGAGAAGCAGTCATTACTGCCCGAAGTGCCAGAAGTGAAAAGGCGATTGCAGATTTCAGATTTCTGATTTCAGATTGAAAGCCTTAACCCTGCGCTCTTCAGTTTTCAATCAACGATCTTCAATCTTCAATCAACAATCTTCAATCTGCAATCAACAATGATTTGAACTCCGCGGTTCTGGTAGTCTTTCTCAGCCATGGCTGATTTTTCCATTGCGGTCGATCTCGGGGGGACCAACCTGCGCATTGCGGCCGTCGGCATCGACGGGCAGATGCTGGAGAAAGTTACGCTTGGAACCAACCTGGCGTCGGGGCCCGATCACGTGGTGAGCGAAATGTGCGATGCAATCGTTCGGCTCTCGGGAAAATATCGCGGGGGCGGATCGTTTCTTGGGGTGGGCGCCGGAATTCCCGGCATCATTGATCTGGAGGCGGGGACGGTGAGCAAATCTGCAAACCTTCCCGGCTGGTCAGGATATCCGGTACGGGAAGAGATCGAGCGACGGCTGGGGACGCACTTTTTTCTGGACAACGACGGCAACATGGCCGCGCTGGGCGAGCAGTGGCTGGGGGCGGCGCGCGACGTTCCGAACATGGCGATGCTCACGCTGGGCACCGGGATTGGCGGCGCCATTGTGCTCAATGGGAAAATATTTCACGGCATGAACGGGATGGCGGGCGAGTTTGGACATGTGCCCGTTGAACCGGAAGGCGTGCCTTGCGGATGCGGCAGCCACGGATGCGCCGAGCGTTACGCCTCGGCCACGGCGGTGGTTCGCATGGCGCGTGAGGCGATGGCGAGCGGCGCGGCGCCGGGGCTGGCGAAAGCTGCGACGGACGCGGAGTTTGGAGCGAAGTCGGTTTACAACCTCGCGATGCAAGGCGACGAAGATGCGCGGCGCATTTTCCGGCGGTTCGGCAAGGCGCTCGGCATGTTGCTGGCGGGCATGGTGAACAGCTTGAATCTGGAAATGTATGTGATCGGCGGCGGAGTTTCCAGCGCGTGGGATGCGTTTGCTCCCACGATGTTCGACGAACTGCGGGAACGGTCGTTGATCTATGCGGCGACCGAACCCGAGGCGGCGTCGGGCGGGGACTCACGCTCCGTTGCGCACGTGATCAGCGGACGGAAGACGATTGTGACGCGGGCTCTGCTGGGAAGCGACGCGGGTTTGTACGGGGCCGCGCGGATGGCGGTGGTCGGGCTCTAGCGCGGTTGGAGGCTAGGCGCGCATTCGGCGGACTGCTTCCAGAAAAAACTGGTTCTGCTCGGCGGTTCCAATACTCACGCGAATGGAGTGCGGCGCGCCCCAGGGCGCGAGCGGGCGAATGACTACGCCTTCGGCTTGCAGGCGGGTCGCAAAGTGCAGAGCATCTTCCCGCACATCTTTACCCACATCGCAATACAGAAAATTTGCCCACGTCTGAATTACGCGGTAGCCGAGGATCGATAGGCCGTTGGTGAGGACTTGCGCCTGATCGGCGTTGAGGTGCAGCGTGCGGTCGATGTGGTTTTGATCGCCCATGGCGGCCAGCGCTGCGGCTTCCGCTACCGACGCCACTGAATAGGTGTTGCGCATCTGGGCGCAATAGGTGAGCAATTCGGCGGGGCCAAATCCATAGCCCACGCGCAGGCCTGCGAGTCCGTGTACTTTGGAAAAAGTGCGGAGCACCACCACCGCGGCGTCTTGCCGCACGTAATCCAGCGACCGCGGATGCCCCACACTGCGCAGGGAAGCGAAGTGGGCTGCATATTCGTAATAGGCTTCATCGAGCGCCACGATTACGTGACCGGGAACTTGCGCCAGAAATTTTTCTACTTCCGACGCTTCGAGCATGGTGCCGGTGGGGTTGTTAGGATTCGCCAGGAATACGAGTCGCGTGTGGGCATTGATCGCATCGAGAATCGCGGCCAGATCGAACGTGTCTTCGCGCATGGGAGCTTCGATCAATTGCGCTCCGGCGGCGCGCACGATCTGCGAGTAGACCACGAAGGAACGTTCGCTGGTGACGGCATTGAGGCCGGGGGCGAGCAGCGTTTGGCACAGGAGGCTCAGCAATCCGGTTGAGCCGGCGGTGACCAGTGTTTGTTCTTCTTGAACGCCGTAGTGCGCGGCGAGTTTGCGGCGCAATTCGCTGCAGTCGTCGGGATATAAGTTCACATTCGACTGGGCGGAACGAATGGCGGCGATTGCGAGCGGGGACGGGCCGAGAGGATTCTCGTTGGAATCGAGGCGAATGAGCGAAGACTGCGATTGCTGACTTGGTTGCAGGCGCGGCCGCGGAGGTGAGGAGCGGCTGAGTTCGCGCGCTCCCGGGGAGACTAGATCATAAAATCGGTTCATCGTTTCCGCGACTCGTGTTCGCGATTCATGCTCTCGCGTCACGAGGCACGCGTTTCGCGGGTGCCGGCTTCGCGGCGGAGACTGCTTTCAGGCGCTCCACTTCCTTCAGCGTGAGGGAGCGAAACTTGCCGGGAGGAACGTCGAGGGTGAGCGGACCGTAACGCACGCGCTTGATTTTCTCCACGTGATGGCCGACTACTTCGAACATGCGGCGGATCTGGCGATTGCGTCCCTCCACCAGCGTGATTTCATACCAGGGATTGGTGGCTTCTTTTACGATGCGAACCAGGGCCGGGCCGGTTTTCACGCGCTTGCGGTCGTCGGTGGCGATGTTGACGCCGGCGCGCAGTTTTGCGATTGCTTCTTCTTTGGGAGTGCCGGCAACTTTTACAACGTAGGTTTTTGGGACATGGGACGCGGCTTTCATCAGGCGATGGGCGAGTTCGCCATCGTTGGTCATGAGCAGCAAACCTTCGCTGGCGTAGTCGAGGCGGCCGACGGGGTAGACGCGTCCTTTGACGCCGTGCATAAGGTCCATTACGGTGGGGCGCTTCTCGGGATCGCTCATGGTGGTGACGAATCCCTTGGGCTTGTTCAGCAGCAGATAGATGTGGCGCTGCGCGCCGTGGAGGAGCTTGCCGTTGACGCGGATGTGGTCGGTGTCGGGGTCGGCCTTGCTGCCAAGTTCGGTGACTGTCTGTCCGTTGACTTGCACAAGGCCTGCGGAAATTAATTGTTCGGCTTTGCGCCGGGAGGCGACTCCGGCAGCGGCGATAATTTTTTGCAGGCGCTCGGTGGGCATGGTTATGACGGCTTTCGGCGGGCGATGATCGTCATCGGCGCGGTCAATCTTAGTTAGTCAATCTTCCTGCACGGCGGCAGATTTTTCGATCTCGCCAGGCTCGGAAGGTTCGGCATCGTCGGCATTCGCAGACGCGAGTTGAGGCACGGCATCAGATTCGTCAGCCGAGTTATCCTCCGATTCCTCCACTGATTCCAAGGGCTCGGCGACGTTTGCGGCCGCGGCGGGCTCCGCG
>CAVRCN010000002.1:0-142565 GCA_963719575.1 uncultured Acidobacteriaceae bacterium | reverse complement strand
GTGTCGTAAGTCTCGAAGGTGAAGTAAGTATTCTTGTTTTTGTCGGCCTGCTCCATCACCGCATATTCAAAGTCGTAACTCTCGCGCAGGGCGCCATAGCGGTGGTCGTCGTCATTCATCCATTGATCGACGGGCGAGGCTTGTTCGCTGATGGCTTTCAGCGCGGGATGCGGGTGGAGCAGTGTGAGCGCGGCGGTGAGGCCGTCGTAGGAAACGCCGAAGATGCCGACGTTGCCGTTGTTGTTGGGGACATTTTTCACGAGCCATTCGATGGAGTCGTAGGCGTCGGTGGTTTCGTTGGTAGCTTTGGGATCGGTGGGGTCAACCCAGGAGGAGAGATTGAAGACGCCTTCGGATTTGAAACGTCCGCGGAGATTTTGGATGACGAAGATGTAACCGTCCTGCGCGAGTTCCTTCATGAAGGGCGGCATTTGCTCGGGCGGCTTTTCGGGAACGCCGTAGGGCGTGCGGCGGAAGAGGATGGGGAGCGGGGCGGGGTTATCGCCAGGCTGGGTGACGGGAGTGAGGATTACGGTTTGGAGATGGACTCCGTCGCGCACGGGGATCATTACTTCCTGGAGGGTGAAGAGCGGCTTGGGCGCGGGCTGCGGAGGGGGAGCGGGTTGTTGGGCGGTGGCGGGGATTGTCAGCAGGATGGCGGTGAGAAGCAGATAGGTTGGGCGCAACGGTTTTCTCCGTGATGTGTTCTGGTTGAGACGAGGCGAAGTATACCAAGGCACCGGGCCTTCGGCCTCGTTTGAGATGACATCTTCGTTGGATTTATCGATCTCTCAGGTCGTATCGAGCTGTTGGGTCGTATGGAGCTGTTGGGTGCTGTCATGCCGAACCCGCTGAAGGCGGGTGAGGGACCTTACGACTGGCGGCAGTATTTCTGCTGCCGGCGGGACCGACACCGCTGCACGCGTTCATGACGGTGCCCGCCTGCGCCTATGCCGCTTTACGGGATCGTAGGGTCCCTCACCGGGCCTTCGGCCCTGTTCGGGATGACATCTTTGTTGGGTTTATGGAGCTAGAACAATCTCTCGGAGAAGTTTATTCGGACCTGGCCGGTGAGGCTTATGCTGCCGGCCAGGCGAACGTCAGCGGGTGGCGAAGGGAGAGCCTCGCACTGTGGTGTAGACGGAGTCGAAGATGGTCAGGGTTTTGATGTTTGCCACTCCGCCGACGGTGATGGGGTCGCCGAGGTAGAGAACTTTGTTGTCGGCCATGGTGAAGGGCGGCCATGTGGGAAGACCGGGACCGTTGGGATTGCCGGTTCTCGCGAAGTTGACCCAGTAGGTGGATATTTCGTCGGCCACTTTGCGATCGGCGGCGCTCCAGCGCCAGGGGGATTGGTCGAGATGGTCGAAGACGTACCAGAGCTCAGCGTAGTGGCTGGCGCCCCATCCGGCGTAGACGGAGCCGGCGGGGAACGGGGGTTGCTGGCGGAACAAGTAATAGTAGACCGGGCTCTTTCCGGTTGCGGATTGCAAGCGGGCCCAGGCCCACATGTCCCAGCCGAAGCGGAGATCGCGTTCGAGATCGAGGCGGGCTTGCTGCGCCTCCGCGTCGGTGGTGTAGGGATAGGCCGCGACCAGCGCGGGCGGCAGCGGGCCGAAGCTGTGCTCGAGATCGGCGTTGAAAGTGGAAGCCTTCACTTTGCTGACATCGACGAGCGAGCGCGCTTCGTCGGCGTTGGAACCGATCAGCAGCGGGACATCATTCTGGCGGCCGGCAGAGAATGCGGCGTAGGGAGACGCGGGAAGAATGTAGGGATCGATCACGGGATGGCTGACGTCCCCGGCGGTGCCTTTGAGCAAAGCCGCTGCGGGCAAGCGGCGAAGTTCCTGGAGCGAAGCCGCGCCCAGCGAAGTTACGCCCAGCGAGACGGCATATTTTTCGCCATCGTGTTCGGCGTTCGCCAAAAGATATTTTGGCGCGAGCTGGAGCGGCTCAAACAGGCCGCCGCTTTCTCCGATGGCGCGCTGGAATAATCCTTTCGCCTGCGGCGATGCCATCAGCATGCTCACCGACATGGCTCCGGCAGATTGGCCGGCGATGGTTACGTTCTTTGGGTCGCCACCGAAGTTGGAGATGTTGCGCTGAATCCATTGCAGCGCCGCGATCTGGTCCATGAGGCCGTAGTTTCCGGACGATTGGTGCGGAGTCTCGCGCGTGAGCTCGGGATGCGCAAGAAAACCGAGCGGGCCGAGGCGATAGGCGATGGTGACGACGATGACGCCTTTGCGCGCGAGCTGGTCGCCCCAATACAGCGGCATGGAGGCTGATCCGTTGTTGTAGCCGCCGCCGTAAATCCAGACAAACACGGGGAGTCGCTCGGGCGCGGGCTTGCCGCTGGCCGGCGTCCAGAGGTTGAGGTAGAGGCAATCTTCACTGACGGCCGGCGGCGCTTCGCCGGGCATGGAGACTCCTAGTTGCATGCAGGCGGGAGCGAATGCATCCGCTTTGCGCGTGCCAGTCCAGGGCGCGACGCGTTCGGGTGGACGCCAGCGCAAATCGCCGAGCGGAGGCGCGGCAAAAGGAACGCCTTTGTAGATGGTGATTCCATTTTCGCGTGTACCGGAGAGTGCGCCGGATTCTGTTTGAACTTGCTGCGCGACTGCGACACTTGCCAGTTGAATTGCTGCGGCAACTACCCACGCACATCGCCATTGGTTGCGCATGCGGACTCCTTCGCCTGCTTCTTGTTTTGGAGACGCTAAGAGGGGGGAACTTCAGATGGGCTGACTTAGTTCAGGGAACCTGAAGGAGTAAGAGGGCGTGGCTTGCTCCAAGGTTGATGCTAGGCGCGGGGCGAAGCGGTGTCAAACGGGGACATTTTCTGTTTACGGTCGCGTGGACTTAGCTTCAAGATCTCCAGGCTGGCTCAGCGGAGAGCTTGGCCTGGGAAGTAGCCGGTTCTGGTGCGGACGGTTAGGTTGTGGTAGCCGCGGGCCTGGGCTTTGACTTCGATCACGCGGTACTTCGCATTGTGACTGTGGTTGGTGGGTGTGTAGGCGATGGTGTACTGGCTGTGGATATCGCGGGCCACGGTGCGGGCGATGTCTTCAACTTCGTCCAGATTTTTCGGGAAATAGGCTACGCCGCCGGTGACTTCCGCGAGACTCTTCAGGGCTCCGCTGTCGGACGGCTTCAGTTCGTCGCCGAGCAGGCCGATGGCGTAGAGCGTGGGACCGTTCTCTCCCTGTAAGTGGCGCATGGCCTCGGCTAAGGTTTGCTGGCTGGCGTTGTCGCGGCCGTCGGTGATGACCAGCAGAATTTTTCTCTCCACGCGGTGATCGTTCTTCAAATGGATTGCGGAAGCCACGATGGCGTCATAGAGCGCGGTGCTGCCTTTGGTGGAAACTTTCTGCAAAGCTTGCTGGAGCAGGCCGACGTTCGAGGTGAAGTCCTGGTCGAGGTAGGAATCCTGACTGAAATTGACGACGAAGGTTTCGTCTTTGGGATTGCTGGCTCGAATCAGATTCAGCACGGCCTGATTCACCTTGTCGCGCTTTTCGCGCATGGAGCCGGAGTTGTCGATGACGATGCCCAGCGCCACCGGAACGTCGTCGCGGTGAAATGCGGTGGTCGCCTGGGGCACTCCGTCTTCAAATGCGGTGAATGCCGGGCGGTCGAGATTGGTGACCAGGCGGCGCTGGTCGTCGACGACGATCGCATGCAAGACCACTTCCTGCACTCGCTTCTTGAACACGAAGAGGGCGGCATCGTCCGCCGGCGGCTGCGCGGCCGATTGCTGCGGCACAGGCGCAGCCTCGGATGCTGGCGCGGGTTGTGCGACGCTGGCTGCGTTTGCGGGAGCGGGGACTGACGATGTGGTTTGAGCTTCTGCTGTCAGGGTTACCAGAGCCAGGAAGAAGCATAGGCCAAGCAGCGTGATTCTGCCGCACCATCGCTGGAACGCAGCGGCGAACCCAGGGGGCCGCTCTGCGCCGCGGTTACGGTTGTGATGGTTGTCGTTCGTCTTCATGTTGATCTGCATGGCATTGATTTGTATGGCGTTGACTCGTCACGTGGGCAGTATCGCGCCCACGCTAAGGCAACTGATTCACATAGCACGCGCCGTTCGTAGCCTGGACGGGCGGGGTTGGAGGAGTCATCCAAACCGGGTTGGTGAAATCGAAGAACTCGGTCATGTCGATTTGGGCGGCGTCCCGCGCGGTTAGAGCGGGCACGTTGAAGCGAGTTTCAATGAACTTGAGAATCGCGGTCAAATCGGCCACGTTGTGCGAAACGTAGTTCTTCCTGGTGTAGGGCGAGACTACGATCAGGGGAATGCGGTAACCGGTGTAGACGAAGTTGCAAGTCGGCCCGGTCACGCCCGTGCAAACATCCTCGGGAAGCAGATCGACGGGCGCGATGCCATCCGGGCTCACCGCCGGCTGCGGTGAAACGTGATCGTAGAGGCCTCCGAATTCGTCGTAGGTGAGGATGAAAGCCGAATTGCTCCAGGAGGAACTCGCCATGAGTCCATTGATGAGCGAGGAGACATAAGTGGCGCCCCGTTGGATATTGTTCGGCGAGGCATCGGTGTTGGAGGGATGCTCGTCGAAACCGGCGTCATAGGCGGGTTCGATCTGTGCGACCTGGGGCAATGTTCCGTTCTTCAGGTCGGTGAAGTACTGCGAGATCGGAGCGATGTTCTGCGGATACAAAGTGGGGATGGTCTGGCCCCATTGAAAATACTGCAAGGAGCTCAAGGTGAGCAGGCAGGCTGGATCGTACGGCGGACCGGTGCAAGGGCTTCCCACAGGATCCACGTAAATCTTCCAGGTAATGCCGGCGGTTTGAAGTTCCTGATAGATGGTGGGAGCGGTCATCAGGGCTGTGTCTTCGAGGTCAGTAGCGCTGGGATAGGCATATCCCTGGGATGTACCTGCGACTAGATAGGCGCGGTTTGGTTGGGTGCGCGTCATTGCCGGGTTGAACCAGCGGTCCGAGGTGGCGAAATTCGATGCCATGAAATAGTAGTAGTTCAGGTCGCTGCCATCGTAGTAACCCATCGCTCGAATGCCATCAACGTCGTAGAACGAGTCGGCCCGGGCGTCGTGCCCGGCAGCCCAGACGAAGCCGTTCATAGTGGCAGGATACTGGCCCACCTGGTCGCCAAAATCCCAATCCACATGAGCCTCGTTCCAGGACGGGCTCGGATTTTCAATGCACTGGGTATTCAGGTGATACGACGTAATCGGGTTATTGGTATCAAAGACGCAATCACCGGGCGGGGGCGCGCTGGGATCGCAACCGGGATTGGTTGGGGCCGGCCCCAGAAGCGGGGCCGCGCCTGAGACGGGATTGAACTGGGGCAGGCCGTCGAACGATTGGTCGGGATAGCCATTCTGGGCCCAGTATTGCCGCATTGCGCCAAAGTAGTGATCGAACGAGCGATTCTCCTGCGCCAGGAAAATGATGTGACCGAGCAAGGCGATGCTTGGGTTGGTGTTGAAAGTTGCAGTCACCGGCTGACTCGTATTCAAAGTGAATCCGCAAGTGGAATTGTTTCCGCTGCAGCCGGCCCCGGTCCAGCCCGCGAAAGTTGCGTTCGCGGCGGGAGTTTCCGTGAGCGTGACGGAAGTTCCGGGAGTGAAGCTGGCGCCGCAGGTCGGGGCACAATTAATTCCGGAAGGACTGCTGGCGACCGTACCCGTGCCGGTTCCAGCCAGGGTCACGGTGAGCACAACTGCGTTTTGAATTGCAGTAAAGCTGGCGGTGACCTGCTGGTGCGCGCTCAGGGTCAGCATGCAGGTTGAGTTGCTGCCGCTGCAGCCCCCGGACCATCCGGCGAAAGCAGAGTTCGCGGCCGCAGTCTCGGTGAGTGTTACGGAACTTCCGGAGGCAAAGCTGGCGCTGCAGGTTGGGGCACAACTAATTCCGCCGGGGCTGCTGGCGACCGTACCTGAGCCGGTGCCCGCCACGCTCACCGTGAGCACGACTGCGCTTTGAATTGCGCTAAAGCTGGCAGTGACCTGCTGGCTCGCGCTGAGCGTCACCGAGCAGGTTGACTTGCTGCCGCTACAGCCCCCAGACCATCCGGCGAAAGAAGAGTTCGCGGCGGCGGTCGCGGTGAGAGTTACCTGGGTCCCGCTGGCGAAGCTGGCGCTGCAGGATTGACCGCAGGTGATGCCTGCAGGATTGCTGCTGATCGTTCCTCCGCCAGCACCGGTGGCCTGGACGCTGAGTTGAAACGAACCCGGCGGTGGGGGGCTGCTCGCGGTTCCGCCACAACTGGAAAGAACGAGGGATATCAAACCTAGACAGCAAACCAGGGTATAGCGTTTGAACATTGGGCCGCACATTCTTTAAGACTGCTCTTTGACTGCTCTTTGACCGCTCTTGCCTGCTTCTCGACCGCTTTTGACAACGCGCTTCGAGAGCGAGTCTTTCGACGAATAGGCGCGGTTTCGATGAGAATAGTGGAGCCTGGGTTGCCTTGCTCAGGCGTAGTTGTCCCACCCTCCGGCCACAGATTTGGCAATTAACAAGTTAATTCTCAGAACTGTGCAGTATGGAGCAGTCGCGCGTTGTTTCGAAGCTGTATGCTGCCTGTACCGAAGAAATGAACCGTCGCGTTCGGGGCAATGCTTCGGGCTCCGCGCAGGCGCCTCATGTTTGGCCCCCAAGAAAGAAATAGTGGAATATGCCCCGTATCACACGTAAATCGATGCTCAGGTTGCCTAAGGTTTCTCAACCGCCATTGTCACACCGCGGCGCGACTCCTGATTCCGACCGTGCTCGAAGACCTCCGCTCGCCCAACTCCCTACCAGCGGCCAGGAATTGATTCGCGGAGATCGTGTGGAAGGCTTAGGGGACTTCGGCAAGCCGAATGGAGAATTCGGCACGGTCCAGCGATCGAATGAGGATGACGCGGAAGTGAAATGGGATGATGACGGCTGTGTGAGAGTGAACCAGCCTTCTCTCAGAAAAACCGGCGAAGTTGCGAAGAGACCGGGCAGATTGAAAAAGTGTTCCGTAAATTAGTCCAACTCCGTGCGGAACTTCGATAACGGATGCCAACTTTTTGGGAAGGTTCCGGTCGAGCTATGCTCGGACCGGGACGGACGAGGCGTCCGTCGCCGCATGAGCTGTGCCCCACCCCAGTACTGCGGGGCGCAGGGGGACGCTATTTCTTGGCGGTAATCCGGTCTGAAATTTTGTCATACTCGGTTTTTGGCATGATGTGCCGCGTGACCATTTCGTGGGGTTCGCTATAGGGACGCCCGGCAATTACGCGGCCGGCTTGTGCCACGGTCACGCCCGGCAGGGTCAGCAACTGTTCTTTGGTCGCGATGTTCAAATCGAGAGGCTTGTCCTGGCTCCAGCCTTCGCGTATCCCCGCGACCACTTCCTGGGCATCGCGCTTCACGTCCGCCGTGGCTTGCGCGGTTTGTTCCTTCAGGTCGGTCGAGCTTGGTTGCTGAGTGCAGCCCGTGAGCGCAGCCAGCAATAGCAGTGGGGCAATATAGCGATATCTGAGGACTTCCATTTTTGTCAGCTTCTTTCTGCTGTCTTGACGGATGCTTCATCCCGGAACGAAGCAGCGCTCTTCTTCTTGACTTCCTGCTCCGCAGCGGTTGCTGGCTGTTGGTCGTGCAGCTCAGCGTGAAGTTTTGCGGCTTCGGCTGCGTGATGAATGGCCCTCTGACTGTGTCCATGAGCAAGGTAGGCATGGTGCGCAGCTTTTTCACGCTCCTCGGCCTGGTTGTATTTTGCCGCCTCGTTGAAATGGTAGGCTGCCTTCTCGTGATCGCGGGCAGCGTGATGGTAATGCTCCCAAGTCTTTGACATGGAGTGCTCCTTTGCGGGATCTGCTCAAGTTTCCGGCTCGATCGTCGCCGTTAGCCGTTGTCAATTGTCATTGTCAATTGTCATTATCCAGATACTCCTGGGGGACGTCGTCCTCCGGGACCTCGTGCGTGGTCACCTCGGCTACGTCTGGATCCTTGGCGTTCTCCACGCCAGCTATGGCCTCGGCCTCGAAGGCATTGCCCTCTTCCAGTAATTCCGTCACACTCTCGGAATCGGCATTGGCCTCATTCGGCAGTTGCTGAATGTCGCCAGACTGCCCCGCCGAAGTCGTTGCAAGTTCATCCCGCTCTCGTTTATTCGTCTTACGCATAACCTCGCTCCCAGTTGGAATTGGTGTTGATGACTCGAAAAAACTAAAAAGCCACGCCCGGCCTGAAACTGGTGTAGTGGCTCTCTGGCACTTCTTCGCAACCAGGCCTTCACCAATCCGCCTTGGCTATGCCGCTACTGCTTCCGTGGTATGCAGTGTGCAGTGAGCGGGATTCGTGCTGTCGATGATCTCCTTCGCCTTGGCCACTTCCGCAGCCGTGCCATGGGCGATCACCACGAACTGATCGGTCTTAAGCGCTGTCTCATATTTTACGACGCTGTCCTTCGGGATTCCAATGCTGTAGAGGCCGGCTCCCAGAGCGCCGAGTGCGCCGACTTCCACCGCGCCTTCGAGCCCTGCCACAATCCACGCCACCAGCGGTCCGGCCACCAGGATTGGGCCGAGACCCGGAATGATGAACAGAGCAGAGCCGAACAACAGTCCCCAAAAACCTCCCCAGAACGCACCCACTTTGCCCCAGTACTTCATGCGGTCGCCGGCGTTGTAGTAGCCCACCACCTGCTCATCGGTGTGGTAGCCCTTGCCGACGATCGACAGCTTGTGCATATCGACTCCGCCGCGCTGAAGTTCTTTGACCGCTCGATCCGCGTCTGCATGAGTCTGATAAACCGCGACCACTGAATTTTCCCTAGACATGATTCCAGTCTCCTCGGCGCCTTCGCCGTAATTCTCAAATTATTGAACGAACTTACACTTTGAATCTGCACTTTGAATTTGCACTTTGAATTTGCACTCTGAACTTGCACTCTGAACTTGCACTCCGAACTATGGCAGCGCGCGGAAAGGAAAACTGGTCCCTATTGCTCAGTCTGGTTGGAGAATGCGCTCGGTTTGGGCGAGCGCTATCACACACTCCTCAGCGAGCGTGATTGGTGAGAGCCACCTTAAGAGCGCCCTCTTTGGCCGCGTTGCCGAACGTGTCATATGCTTTCAGAATATCGTCCATGGCGAAGCGGTGAGTTACCAGCTTGTTCGGCTGCAGTTTGCCCGAACGCACCACTTTCAGCAGCATCGGTGTAGTGACCGTGTCCACGAGCCGCGTGGTGAGCGAAATATTGCGGTCCCAGAGTTTTTCCATGTGCAGTTCTACCGGCTTGCCGTGGACCCCAACGTTCGCGATCCGTCCGCCGGCCGCGACCATCGCCTGGCAGATATCGAATGTCGCTGGAAGCCCGACGGCCTCGATGGCCACGTCAACGCCGGCACCTTCCGTAAGTTCCATCACCTGCTGGGCGGCGTGTCCGTCCGAGCTGTTGATGAGACTCGTCGCGCCGAACTTCTTGGCGACCGCGAGGCGCTTGTCGTCGAGGTCGATCATGAAGATCGCCGCCGGCGAATAGAATTGCGCCGTCAGCAGAACCGCGAGCCCGACAGGCCCCGCGCCCACGATGGCGACTGTGTCCCCCGGTTTCACTCGCCCGTTCAGGACGCCGCACTCAAAGCCAGTGGGCAAAATATCGCTGAGCATGACCATGGCTTCTTCATCAGCGCCGGCCGGGAAATGGTAGAGGCTGCCATCGGCTTGAGGGATGCGCACGTACTCAGCCTGAGTTCCGTCGAGGGTGTAGCCGAGAATCCAGCCGCCGTGCCGGCAGTGGGAATACATGCTTCGCTTGCAGAAGTCGCACTTGAGGCACGCAGTGACGCACGAGATGATGACCTTGTCCCCAACGTGAAACTCGGAGACGCCGGGTCCGACCTGCTCGACGATGCCGATGCCTTCGTGGCCAAGAATGCGGCCATCGGTCACGGCGGGCAGATCTCCCTTCAGAATGTGGAGATCGGTTCCACAAATGGTGGAGGTCGTGACGCGCACGATAGCATCGCCCGGTTCCTGAATCGTGGGGCGCGGCTTGCTCTCCCAGGCGAACTTGCCCGGACCGTGGTAGACCAGGGCCTTCATGTTGGTGCCGCCAGCTAGTGATTCGGCGTGTGTAATCGGCTGGTCGAGTTCAGCGGTTGTCATGGTTCATCCCTCGCGATTTCTTTAGTTCCTGATTTCTTACCTGCGGGATTCGAGCGTAACAGGGACGCTACCGCTCTTCTGAGCAAGAGTGATCACTCTCGCAACGATTGCGGGAATGCAGGAACAGCGCGGCGTTTCAAACGATCGCGGGGAACTAGAATTACGGGAAGCCCGTTACGCGGCTGTCTGGCGCATGACTTTCATGTAGCTGTCCATCGACTGGGTCAACTGAGAGTCCACTTCATCTGCGATGGTCATCACGTCGGGCAGCAGCAGGCTGAAATCCAGGTGGTTCATATTGCTCTGCAGCGTCCCAAAGATCGTCACCTGGAGTATTCGCGATTCGTGCACCAGCATGGCGGGAGTGTAGCCCTGCAGATAGCGCAACTCGCCGTGGGCGGTGGCCGATGGGGAATCGCCGGCAACCATTTCCTTAGTGGCGGACGCGCTGGCCTGGCTCAGGCGAAGAGCCAGATCTTCCACGAGTCTGGGGAGGTGCCCAGTGCGCTCGTGGTCGCTCAGCGGAAGCCAGCTCAGTTCCTTACTTTGTTTCGCACGCACCAGCCAGGCTTCCACGATGCCGGGCAGGCAGCGCTCGAGGATCACTCCAACTCGCTGCTTGTCCGCACGGGCCGCAGGCTTGCGAGTAGCCAGCTTGGTGCGGACGAGTTCGGCGAGTTTTCCGACATCAAACGGTTTTACGATGATTTCGTCCGCTTCCAGAAGGATCGCGGCCATGGCGCTCTGCACGTCAGGATAGCCGCTGACCAGCAAAGTAAGAGCGTTCGGTTGCGAATGGCGCATCGCCGTAACCACCGTAAATCCATCCCCGGGATCCGGCATGTGCAGGTCGGTGATGAGCACGTCGAAATTCTCGGTTGCAATATGCCGCAGAGCTTCTGTGACACTCGCGGCTGCAACGACCTCAAATCCTTTGCGTTCCAGCATGGCATTCATCATGGCGCGCACCCCATCGTCGTCATCGACGAGCAGGACTCGGGGCGAAATGGGCTGTTCGGTTGGAGCCATGCAGTGCCGCCTTTTTTAAAAGAATGCAGGAATCAAGAATGATGAGAATTTGCTAAGACAAGTATGGCTCAGTTCCATTTCGGGAGATGTACCGAATTGACCAGTAGTGCAAGTTGCTAACGAGGTAGCGTGGTCTCAAGCTAGAAAGCTGCACCGGGGGTCATGGGTTAGTGTCGGGAATCCGACGTTCGGACCCTCACGACCGCAAATGTTGTCCATTCTTACTCAGACGTGCACGTTTCAGGGCTGGACTCACGGGTTCGGCCTTTTTTCTGCATTGGCCATCCAGCTTTACCAGCGATAAATTCGAGAGTTCCCATTTGGGACAATCATCCAGAGATTGAGGATCTTTCCGAGCCCTGCCGGGCGTTCATCGCGTAATGCACTTCTCTCCATATTTTCGAAAGTGTGCAATATTGGTCAGCTCGGCCTCGTGCATCGCGGTAACTTTTCATCTTTCGGTACAGATTTTCGATCCGACTTCTGATCCAAATTCTGATCCAAATTCTAATGACCGCCGCGAACCGCCGCCCTCCCCACCAGCGTGCCTGGCACGACGAGTTGCTTTCGTCGATCTTATTTCTTTTGGTGGTCGTCGCTTTTGCCTCGGGTCAGGCGAATCCGCCGGCCGCAGGTAAGAGTCTTCCACCCGCCGCGGCAGCCGTGGCCACTACGCCCTCCCCCGAGGCTTCGAAGTACGTTGGCGCCGAGACCTGCAAAACCTGCCACGAAGAGATTTACAACAACTGGGAGAAGACGCCGCACTGGAAGACCACGCTAAACAAGGAACCGGCGCACCAGGGTTGCGAAGGCTGCCACGGTCCCGGCGCGGACCACGTGGCGGGTGGCGGCGACATAACCAAGATATTCAATCCCGCGAAGCACTCGGCCAAAGAGGTTGACGCCCGGTGCCTGACCTGTCACGCGGACGCGCACCCGAACTTTGACCGCTCGCCCCACGCCAGGGCGAAGGTCGGCTGCATCAACTGCCACAGCGTTCATCAGAGCAAGGAAGAAGAAAATCTGCTGAAGGTTGCGCAGCCTACGCTCTGCTTCCAGTGCCACTCCGACGCTAAGTCGGCGTTCAATATGCCGTTCCACCACAAGGTGAACGAAGGCTTGATCGTGTGCAGCGATTGCCACGACGTGCACGGCACCTTCGGAGCCAACAACCTGAAGTCCACGGCCGACCAGAACGCGATCTGCACCAAGTGCCACACCGAGACGCGCGGGCCGTTCGTCTATGAACACGTCGCGGTCAAAGCCGAGGGGTGTTTGGGATGCCACACTCCGCACGGTTCCCAGAATGCCCGCCTGCTGAACATGCCGGCTATCGCCCCGCTCTGTAACCAGTGCCACAGCGGCGTAGCTAACAACAATGTTCACGGAATGGGCGCGGGGTCGTCGGAAACCATAACTTGTACGAACTGCCATACCAATATTCATGGCTCGAACATGAATGCGGCGTTCCTCAGGTAGGAGTCATCGATTGCAACGCGCCCAGAGAATTGCGGAGGCGCGGCCGGGTGTCGATTGCGCGTAGGGATTGAAGGTCTCGACGAGCAATGTTTTTCAAGTGAGGGTTTCAACGATGAACCCAGGATGGATTTCCCGGCGGTTGATTGAAAAGCATTCTCTCGCGGCGGCCCGCTGCATTGTCGGGGGCATGGCCGCAGCCATCTTGGGCTTGACGGCGGGCACTGCCGTCGCGCAGGTTCCAATATTTGTGTCTCACCAGGCCGCTCCGGAAGGCTACACGCTTCATGAGTCTATCGATCTGGGCGGACATGTGGCCAATATCGACGGCAGCGGCGCCATGTACGACACTCTGGTCAACCAGCAGTCCGGTCCGCGCATACTGGGCGAGAGCTATGAGCTGCGCGCGCTGCCGAACACGAAGCACACCCTCGTCGATCACTTGAAGGCCTTTACCAGCGGGCTCGGCGGCGATCCGTACAACGTTGCCAAGCTGGACTTTTCCAAGGGCAAGCTCTACGAGTTCTCCGGCTTGTTCCGCCGTGACCGCCAGTACTTCGACTACAACCTGCTGGGCAATCCGAACCTTCCGCCCGGCCAGTCAATTCCAATCGGTCCCACCTTGGCGCCGACGGGTTCCTACGCGTGGCCGCAAGTGACGCAGTCGCCGTTTTTGAACAACTCGGTGCGCCGCATGACGGACACAAACCTTACACTGCTTCCGCTGTCGAAGGTGACCTTCCGCGTCGGCTACTCGCAGAACGTCTTCCAGGGTCCGAGCCTGACGCCCAGCGGTTATCAGGTTGCCGGCGCCTACGACCTGCTGCTCCAGGAGTATCAGCGCAACAGCACGGATGACTGGACGGGATCGGTCGAGTGGAAGCCCGTATCGCGGACCCGGTTGACCTATGAAGAGCAGGTCACTCACTACGAGGGCGATTCCAATTTCAGCATGGCGCCCCAGTATTTCAACCTGCAGGAAGCGGATGGATACAGGGTCGCAGTCCTCCAGAACTACGACAATCCGATCAACAAGCCGGTTGGCATCACCTGTAACGCCGGCGTTGGACCTGCCCCAATTTCCCCGGCGCAGAGTCCGAACGGCCTGCCCATCGTCGATCCGGCGTGTAATGTGATTACCAGCTATTCGCGTTCCCAGCCCACCCGCGAAATCTTCCCGACCGAAATCTTCCGGTTTCAAAGCTCCAGCATCAAGGACGTTACGATGAACGGGAACGTGCGCTACACCTACGCGAACACGAGCCTGCCGAACTACTACGACGACTTCCAGGGTCTGGCGGGAACGAGCCGCGAAATCACGTATGCCGGCGACGCCAGCGCCCACCGGGAGGCGATCGCCTTGGACTACGGCTTCAGCTGGCAGGCGCTGAAAAAGCTCAGCATCTCCGAGCAGATCGACTACTCGAATGTGCACCAGCCGGGAGTGGCCAACATTACGAGTCTAACCACCGTGACTTCCGCAACCCCGAATATCAACAGCACGGCGTTAACCACCACGGTGATCAATACTCCGATTAACCCGGTCACGGGGATGGCAACTTCCAGTTTTGAAGGCAGTCCAGCCGTCGCTATGCCGCTGTTTGATTTCTTCGGTCTGAAGTTCATCACGAACAACCTCACAGCGGCCTACGACCTTACGGATCGCATCATGTTCACGCTCACCTATCACTACCGGAAGCACACTATCGGCGAAGGCGCCGCGAACACCACGGGACCCCTGACCGGTATCTCCAACTACACCATCAACGAGAACGGCGGAACCTTCGGCGTCGCTATGCAGCCGGCGAACAACTGGAAAATCAACGCTTCGGTCGAGGTTCTGTACGCCGACAATGTCCTCACCCCGGTCGCACCCCGCGAGCTTCAGCATTACAGAATTCACACCACTTACCGGCCGAAGACCTGGGCGACGTTCTCCGGCGCGTACAACGACCTCGAGCGCCACAACAATACGAACAATACAGGGACAGCGTCTGTTGATGGCCCGCTCCAGCATGTCGATCATAGCCGCATCTTGAGTTTGAACGCCGACTTGATGCCGAACGAGCACTACGGGTTCGACATCGGCTATGCCTACAGCGACGTGTACACGGCGACCAATATCTGCTTCCTGGGCACGGCCGCAAGCCCCACCATACCGGGCGCCGCGACGCCCACCGGCACGGCCTGCCCGTCTCCAACTCCCCGCGTGGCGGGGACTGCTTATACTTTTGGTCCGGCTAAGGACTTCATGAACGCTCCAACGCAGTACGTGTCAGTGGCCTTGGCTCTTTCGCCAATCGAAAAATTCCACGGCAACATTGGCTACCGAATAAGCTCGGTCAACGGCAGCCGCTTTTTCAACGATCCGCGCGATGTGAACGGATCGCTGGTCTCTACCTACCTGTCGCCTTTTGTGAATCTCTCCTATGCGATGGCGAAGAATCTGATCTGGAAGGCCGAGTATAACTACTTCGGCTACGGCGAGGGTGGTCCTTCGGGAGCACAGTATTGCAATCCCTCCAGCGCTCTTCCGTTGCCGACTATGCCTGCTCCGGTCGTGCCCTGCAGCACGCTGCCAAATACAGCGATGAGCGGTCCGGCCTACGGGTTCACCGCTCCTCGGAACTTCCATGCAAACAACGTAACCATTAGAGTGCACTACGAGTTCTAAAAAGATCCGTTAGCGTGGCCTACAGCATCACCAGCGTTGACGGCAACGTCCCGCAATTTAACGTTCTGCAGCTTCTGGGCTCGTTGCAGTACAACTACCAGCAGCCAGTGGCGAACCTGAGCATTGATATTGGCCATAAGCTGGCC
Organism: uncultured Acidobacteriaceae bacterium; assembly: GCA_963719575.1. Taxonomy (GTDB): domain Bacteria; phylum Acidobacteriota; class Terriglobia; order Terriglobales; family Acidobacteriaceae; genus Sulfotelmatobacter. Next base: position 127,115 of record CAVRCN010000002.1, on the reverse strand, counting down.
TACAACACAGGCTGGAATTATTACCAGTACGGCGAAGGTTCGTTTGTCGGCCCGGCCGCGCCCCGCTACTTTCACGCCAACTCGCTGACCAAGTCCCTCCGTTACGACTTCTGATTCTGCCGTTCCTCGGATCGACCAAACGGATCTAGCCAAACATCGGGAGAAGCGGAACGCATCTGTTAAATTGCAATTCCCGCCGAGCGGTAAATCTGTGTGATGTAGCGCATGTCGCGCAGACCTTCTTCGCCCGGCGATTGCGGCTCCAGCCCGTTTTGGATGCAATGGGAAAAGTGCTCGGCTTCGGCCTGGAATTGTGAAGGGTCGCGCGCCGGGTTGAGTTCGTCCAGTTGCACGCCTGCATAATCGGCGCGCAGCCGCAGTCCTTCATAGACGAAGGCCGAATCCACTTCGAGCCAGCCTTTCGATCCATGGACGCGGTAGAAACCTTCCATGTCGGCGCCGTAGGTCGTGTTGCAACTGGCTAAGATGCCGGAGGGAAACTTCATCGTCCAGGAATCATTTTCCTCCACTTCGTTGAAGCGTCCGTCGTGGTCGATGACCGAGGCAAAGGCCGCGATGTGCTCCGGTTCTTCGCCGGTCAGGTAGCGGCATGCGTTGAGGGAGTAGATGCCCACATCAAAGAGCGGCCCGCCGCCGGCGAGCTTCTTGTTGAGCCGCCACTCGCCGGGGGCAATGTTGAAGCCGAAAGTGCTCTCGATGGCCTGCACCTGGCCCAGCGCGCCCGTGCGGATGAGCTGGATCGCTTTCAGGTTGGTGGGCTCGTAGTGGCAGCGATAGGCAATCATCAGCTTGACCCGGGCCGCCTTGCAGGCCGCAATCATCGCCTCGGCGTCGGCCACATTGGTCGACATCGGCTTCTCGCAAAGCACGTGTTTGCCGGCCTTGGCCGCGCGGATCGTGTACTCGGCGTGCATCGAGTTGGGCAGCGCCACATAGACCGCATCGATGGCCGGGTTGTGCGCGATCTCGTCGAAGTTTTCGTAGTTGTAAATGGAGCTCGCGGGAACGCCGTACTCGGCCGCGATCCGCTCCGCCTTATCACGATGTCCGCTTACCAGCCCCGTGATCTGGCAGGTGGTGGTGTTGCGCACCGCGGGCATGAAGTGACCGGCGATGCGCCCCAGCCCGATGATGCAGTATCCGGTCTTCCGCGGGGCCGAGGTCTCGGCATGCAGCTTCGGGACAAACTGGGCTGCCAGGCCGAGCGCGCTCAGCCTGGCGAAGTCTCTACGTGTCAGATTCATGGCGATCGATTCTCGCTTTCGATGCTTACAGCCGCTCCGGTCCTGTCCGAAAAAGAAGTTTCGCTCCTGTGCGCCGGTTGGGAAATTACTGATTGCCTTCGTGCAGCAGGACGACGTCGGCAACGTCGTGCTCGCGCACGACGGCGAGCTTCTTTCCATCCGGCGACCAGTGGAAGTCGGTAATCTTCTCGGAAGTGAAATGGGTGAACTGGTGCCCGGGGGAACCGTCGAGGGGCTGCAGCCAGAGATTGTCCGTTCCGTTTTCACTGATCTTGTACGCCAGCGCGTTGGCATTGGGCACGAGTTGTGCGGCAGGGCTTAAGACATAGTTTTCGGCAAATCGCGGGTCGAGTTCGAGAAGGCGCAGAGGCGCAGTTCCGTCCACGCTCGCGATGGCGAACCGGTCGCGAGCGTCATGCGTAACCGGGTCCGCGACCTCCGCGACATAGCCCACGGACTTTCCATCCGCCGAAACGAAGCTGATGGAGCTGATCGCGAACTGCCCCGGAATTGCGGTGCCCGGCACCGCTTCCGCCTTTCCTCCGTCCACGGGAACCCGCCTCAGCGTCGACAAGCCGACATGGTCGATGTAATACACCCACTTGCCATCCGGCGAACAGACAGGATTTGAGTCGTACCCTCCGGAAGTCAGTTGTACGGGCGCAGCGCCATCGGCGCTGGCGCGCCAGATTGTCACTTTCGAAGAGCCCGCATGGAACCACCATGTCAGCATTACATAGCGGCTTCCGCACGAGGAAAAGCCCCACAAAGTTGCGTTCGCATCGCCCACCACCGCGGAGGAATTCTGCCCGTCCGCATCCATCCGCGTGACGCCGGCGCCGTCGGCCACCAGCAATTTTCCATCCGGAGTCCAATCCAGCAATCGTGGATCCGCCACCTGCGACAACACCGCCGGTTCCGCGGAACTCTTCCCCGAGAGGTCGCCCGAGATGTCGCCACTAAGAATCGCCAGCGTGTGCGTGGTTTTCAGTTGCACGCTGGATGCGCTCTTTCCGTCGGCGGAAACCGTCAACGTCGCATAACGATTGGTGTCGCGAGTAATCGGCTGAAGCACGCCTTTATCCGACAGCACTCCGATTTGCGCCCGTTCAAAATTTGCTCCCTTGGCCGAAAAAATTGTAAGCAGCCAGCGCCCGCCCGGCAACCACTTCAGGTCATAGACGTCATCGTCTTTGAGGCTGGCCAGGGTGGCAACTTTTTTGCTCTCGGGATCGAAGCTCTCTACATAGCTGAGCGCCTCTCCCGAAGAATCATAAGAGTAGGCGATCCGCTTGCCGTCCGGCGACCAGCTGATGTGCCGCGGATCTGCCCCTCGCGTAGGCGGTGCAATCAGCAACACGTTTTCATCGCTGCCATCTTCGTTGGCCGTGAGCAGCCGATACTTCCCCGGCTCCGGGTCATTGGCGCGAATGTAAGCGATGCGCCGCGCGTCCGGAGAGAAAGTAATGTTGGTGTCGACGTCCCGAGCCACCAGCTTCGGAACGCCTCCCAGCACCGGCGCGCGGTAAAAATCGAATTCCGAGAGCTGGTGGTTCACCGCCTTCTCGAAGTACACATAATTTCCGTCGGGAGAAAACACCAGGTGCCGGTAAATAGACGCCGCAGGCGGAACCGTCTGCGTATCGCTGCCCGTGGGAATGTTGCGCAGCCACAGGCTTTCCATCCCGTTGTCGTTCTGCACATGCAGGATGTATTTTCCGTCAGGCGAGATCGCGGCTAACTCGGCTTTGCCCGTGTTCGTGACCTGGGTGATGGTGAAATTTTGAAAAGGCACGGAACCGGAACGACCAAGAAACGTATACAGGCCAAAGCCCGCCGCCGCGATCAGCCCCAGTGCAACAACAGCCACCACGATGGTTCCAACACGATGCTCCCGCGCAACAGCCGTAACGCTGGAACTGCTGCCGCTGGCTGCGGACGCGGCAACCGACGCGCCACTGGCGGACGCCGCAATGCCCGACCCGGACGCCGGCGTCTGAGTTTCCGCGGCAGGGAGAGTTTCCGGAATTGCGGCGCTGCGCCCCGAGCCGCTGTCGCGCTGCAATCGCTTCAAGTCGCCGCGCATCTCGGAAGCGTGCTGATAACGCAAGTCGCGATCTTTTTCGAGCGCCTTCCCGATAATTTCTTCCAGCCGCGCAGGAACGTTTGGATTCAAGCGGATCAACGGGATCGGCGTGCGATTCAGAATCCCCTCAAAAATAATCGCCGAAGTATCTCCGCGAAACGGAACCGCGCCAGTCGCCATTTCATAGAGCACAGCGCCGAAGGAGAATAAATCGGTGCGCGTGTCCAACTCCTTGCCCCGGGCCTGCTCGGGCGACATGTAGGCGATGGTGCCCACGGCGGTTCCCGGGCTGGTCAGAAACGCATCGCTGACCGCGGTGGGCCGGTTCATGGCGGCATCGGCATCCGCACTCACCCGCGCCGGAACCAGCTTGGCCAGACCGAAGTCAAGAATTTTTGCATGGCCCCGCTTGGTCACGAAAATATTGGCGGGCTTAATGTCGCGATGGATAATGCCTTCGGCATGGGCGGCATCGAGCGCATCCGCAATCTCGATCGCCAGTTGCAACAGCAGTTCGTTCTCCAAAGGCTGGCCCGCTATGCGGTGCTTCAGGGTGAGGCCATCGAGATATTCCATCACGATGAAGGCCTGCCCATTTTGCTCGTCGATCTCGTGGATGGTGCAGATGTTCGGATGGTTCAGTGCGGAGGCCGCGCGGGCCTCGCGCTGAAACCGCTCCAGAGCCTGGGGATTGGAGGCAACTTCTTCGGGAAGAAACTTGAGAGCGACGAAACGCCCCAGCTTGATGTCTTCCGCCTTGTAAACGACGCCCATGCCGCCCCCGCCGAGCTTCTCGACGATGCGGTAGTGCGAAATGGTTTGCCCGATCATATTTTGGCGATCGCAATTTCGGCGATCGTGTTTAACTGAGTCACGGGAACTGCTGCCTCTTGCGACGCTTCATCTTACGAAGACGGCATCTGCGAGTCAACGAATCACCTCCCGAAGCAGTGGCCGATTGGAATTTCTTCGCGTACTCTGCGGCCTTTCTTTGCGAACTCTGCGGTTAAAGTCTTTTAATTCGCGCAAGTAGCGAGCCGAAACCCAGGAACGCGCTTAGTTGTGATGAGAGGTCCTACGGGCGAGCAGGCGGAGCGTTCTCCGCCAGACTGGTCAACAAAACTTGGAACTGCTCCACGGGCAGGGCCGCGCTGAACAGGAACCCCTGGAACGAATGGCAACCCAAGCGGGCAAGGAACTCTCGCTGTTCTTCCGTTTCCACGCCCTCGGCAATCACCGACAAGCCCATGGCCCGGCTCAATGAAATAATGCTCTGTGCAATGGCGCTGCTGCTGGCGTCCACCAGAATGTCCCGGACAAATTCCTGGTCGATCTTCAACTGATCCAGCGGCAGCCGCCGCAGGTAAGCCAGCGACGAATACCCCATGCCAAAATCGTCCAGAGAGAATCTCAAGCCGTGCGACTTGAGCACCCTCATCTTGGTGACAACGTCCTCAAGATCCTCCACAAACATGCTCTCGGTGAGTTCCAGCTTCAGATTTTGCGGATTCGCTCCGGTGCGATCCAGTGTCGACAACACATTCTGCACGAAGTCCGGATTGAGCAACTGGCGCGCGCTGATATTCACCGCCACCGTCAGATGAGCCGTATTCTTCCGGAGACCCCAGGCCGCGATCTGCTTGCAAGCGGTTTCCAGCACCCAGTCTCCCAACGACAGGATCAGCCCCGTCTGCTCGGCCAGCGGAATGAACTCATCGGGTGACAAAAAGCCGCGCTTCGGATGCTTCCAGCGCACCAGAGCCTCGGCGCCGATCAGGATTCCGCGATCCACTTGCGGCTGATAGTACAGCCGGAAATCGTTCGTCTTTATCGCCTGGCGGAGATCTTCCTCCATCGCTGCGCGCGCATTGACCGCAGCCTGCAAGGCCGGCGCGAAGAAATGCAAAGTATTGCGCCCCGCCGCCTTCGCCTGATACATCGCAATATCCGCCTGCTGCAAAACTTCGTTGGTGCTGTCCTGAGGATTCCCGTATACGGTGATCCCGATGCTGGAACTGCTGCGACATTCGCGGCCGTCGAGCAAATACGGTTCGTGAATGGCGGCAAGAATTTTTTCTCCGACAGTTTTTGCCTGAGCCGCGGCATCCTCCGGCGTTTCGCTGAGGTCTTGCAGCAAAACCACAAACTCGTCTCCGCCCAATCGCGCGACTGTATCGGTTTCGCGGATGCTGGCGACAATGCGCCGGGCCACTTCCTGCAGCAGCAGATCGCCAATGTGGTGGCCAAGCGTGTCGTTCAATGTCTTGAAGTCATCGAGATCCACAAACAGCAGCGCCCGCTTGCGGTTGCTCCGGATGCTGGCGGCCAAGGTCTGCCGCAACCGGTCCAGTAAGAGGCGGCGGTTGGGCAAACTGGTTAACGGATCAAAGAACGCAAGATTCCTGATCTCGTCATGGGCCGCCTTTAGTTGCTGCAGTTCACGCTCCCGTCGGTGCCCGCTCACGATGCGCAAATGGATCACAACTCCCGCGACCAGCACGGGCGCGAGACCGCAGATTCCGATAAACCACCAGGATGCGTACCACGGAGTCAGGATTCTGAAGGCGAACTCCGTCCCGTGCTCGCTCCACACGCCATCGCCGTCCTGCGCTTCTACCTCCAGCCGATAGGCTCCGGGCGCGAGTTCGGCAAACTGTAGTTCTCGTTGCGTGGTCTCGGTCCACGTTGTATTCGAACCTTCGAGCCGGTAGCGAAACAGAATCCGATTTTCGTTCGAAACATTCAGCGCGGAGTATCGTGCGACAAGCGCGTTGGCATGGACGCTGAACGATGGATTGCTCTGCCCGGAAACATCCGTTCTTCCCATCACCAGCTTGGTGAAAACAACTTCGATCGGCACTTCCGGCGAGAGGCGAGGACGCGGCTTGAATTGAGAAAGTCCCCCGCTGGTTCCGATCCAGATGGTGCCGTCGGGTTCCTGGGCGAACCCGTTCAGGTCGCAGTCGTTCCAGGCCAGGCCGTCGCTGGTGTCGTAGTGGCTCCAGCGGGAACCGTTCCACATATCCACGCCGCGCTCGCTGCCCGCCCACATTCGACCCGATGCGTCGAGTTGCAGAAAATAGACGAGCCCGTCGGTGCCGGGTCTCTGGATGCTTTTCTCAATTGCCAAGCCGTTCAGCCCCAGATGCACACGGTCGATCCCACCCCCGAAGCGGTACCCGATCCACATCTCCCCATTCGTGCCCGCGCCCAGCGAGAGAATTTCCTGATCGCTTAAGCCGCTGGCGCGGGTGAAATTCTGCCAGTGCCCGTTGGCGTTAACAAAAAGCCCATCGGCCCCACCAGCCCACATGCTGCCGTCGCTTCCCTCAGCGATTGCCCAGAACCGTGTGGACGGCAATCCGGCGACCCGTGAAAACTTGTGATACGGGGCGCTGGCCAGGAAGAGCCCCACTTCCGTCGCCGCCCAGAGCCTTTGCTCACGATCGAAGCGCAACGTATACGCGGACTTGCCCAGGAGACCCTGTGCCTCGCCAAACCATTCCACGGTGCCGGTTCGTGGATGAAAGCGGGCTACCCCGTTGGCTTCGGTGCCGATCCACAGATCTTCATTGGAACGATCTTCATCAGGATGAACTTCATTATGACCCTCGGGACGATCCCCGTTGGGAGCCATGCGCACGCTGTGAACCGGGAACCCATCCAGTCCCTTGACCTTATTCCATCGAATGCCAGAGTGCAGGCGCTGCCCGCGCAACAACCCTCCCTCAGTCCCGACCCAAAGCGTCCCATCGGCCTGCGGTTGGATCTCGTACACGATATCGCTCGCCAAACCGCTGGCGCTTGAGTAACTCACCCACTCGTGGTAGCCCCGCCACAGGGTAAGTCCTCGACCCGCCATTCCGATCCAGAGTGAGTGCTGCCGGTCCTCGAAAACCGAATAGACCGCTCCGCGCAGACCGACAGAGCGGTCAATCTTCTGCCAGCCTTTCCCGTCCTGAATCAGCAACCCATCGGGAGACGGCAGCAGAATCCGTCCGTCCGCATCAATGCCGGGAATGCCGATCACGTTAGTTGGCAGTGACGATGGGGGGCTTCGGAACTCGGTTTGGCCCGCAGGCAGCACAAACACCCCATGATTCCTGGTTCGCACCCAAAGATAGCCTTCGCGATCCTTGCGAATCACCATCAAGGCATTATCCGGAAGCCCACTCTCTCGCCCAAACACGCGAGTTTGACCACCGTCCATGCGGCAGAGTTCGTGTCCGCAGCCGTACCAGAGGATGTCACCGTCCGCCAGAACGCCATCAACCGATAGCGTCGAAGTTCCCGGCGTTTGAGGAAATTTGCGCTCGGAGAACCCATCGTGTCCGGGTTCGGAATACAGTTCGATTAGACCCGAGTCGGTGCCGAGGTAGGTGTGCCCTTTGCCATCCGACTGGATGCCCTGTAATGGACTGACTGTGTTGAAACTGACGGAAAGTTTCTCGAAGGTGTTGCCGCGCAAGTGATAGAGTCCAAAGGCTCCTCCAGCCAGGAGAGACCCGTCCGGAGCTTGGCCGAATGCGGCGACGGAAGAGATTGGAATGCCCTGCGCCGGTCCAAAGGCCTCAAAACGATCTCCGTCGTAGCGGAAGAGGCCATTTTCCGTGCTCACCCAAATGAAGCCGCCACGGTCCTGGTAGACCTGGCGCACCGCAAGGTTGTTGAGACCTTCGGCGTTACCGAAGGTGCGGAAACTGTATTCCTGGGCGCAAAGAGCTCCTGTCACCAGCAGCAGGAAGCCGAATGCGTGCGCAAGTCTGGTGCACTCCACGCTCGGATAATATCGTCCATCTTGTTCAATCCATTAGCTTAATTTGGTTTTGAAGTGAACGGAAGTAACAAAAGAAGGCCTATTTTGTCACTAATTGTTGGCAAATCGTCATCAAGAGACTGGAGCACCGATAGTAACTTCTGTCGCTGCAGATGGTTATAGCGAATACATAGACCAACACAATAATCTGCTGTTTTTCCGTCGCGCCCGAGCGGTTTCTGGGGCTTGCGCGTCGGCAAGGCGTGGAGGTGTGATCGCCTTGAGATAGTCGTCGCTCCTGCGGCTGAATTACTTCACGTCGAATTTGTAGGAACCTGAGCCAACTGTCACGACATATGATCCGCGTTCCGGCTGGGCGTCTACTGGATTCCCATCTTCTGTAAGTCGTGCTCCAGAGATTGCGGGGAGGAAAATTTTTGCCGAGGTGTTCGGCGGGATGGTGACGCTTAGAGAAAACGGGCCCGCGTCGGTTCCCTTCCAGTCGCTGATGATCTTGCCGTAGATCGAGTCATATTCTGCACGCGCGGAGGTCATGCGCGAATCGAGATGCGGGCGGATGACGATTTCTTTGAAGCCCGGAGAATTCGGCAACGTGTCAATGCCGGCGGCGTAACGGTAGACCCAGGCGATGACCGAACCGAAGGCGTAGTGGTTGTAGGAGTTCATGGAGGGATCGCCGGTGTCTCCATTCCAGCGCTCCCACCAGGTGGTGGCGCCTTTCGAGAGCATGTAACCCCAGGATGGGTAGGTATCGTTCAGCAGCAGGCGATAAGCCACATCGGAGCGGCCGTGATCGGCTAGCGTGAAAAGCAGGAATGGCGTGCCGAGGAATCCAGTGGACAGGTGCCAGTTGCGAGCTTCGATATCTTTGACGAGTTTGTCGACCAGCAGCGGCTCGAGACTTTCGGGCGCCATCTTGGTGTAGAGCGCGACCACGTAGGAAGTTTGCGTTCCGGTTCCAACTTCCCCGTTGTCTTTGATGTAGGCCTTCTGGAATGCTGCGCGAATGCTTTGCACGACATCGTCGTAGCGCTTGGCGTCGGCATCCTTGCCAAGAGCGTGCGCCATTTGCGACATCATGTTTGCAATGAGGGACCAGTACGCGGTCGCGAGGAGAGCTTTGTTGGTATTTCCGTCGGGCGCGAGCCAGTCTGCGTAGTCGGGGCCAAGTGCTTTGGTGCGCAGGAAGTCGGGATTGCGGGTTTGGATGAAATCCATCCAGCGCTGCATTGCGTCCCAGTTTTGTTCAATGATCGCTTTGTCGCCGTATTGCAGCCATGTGGTCCAGGGGACGATGACGCCGGCATCGCCCCAGCCGGGTGCGCCGGTGCGATCGCTATCGTCGATCGCTGGGGAAGGAGCTTCTTTTTCGTTGGCGGTTTCGTCAGCACTCGAAGGAAGCACGTTGGGAGAGACATTCGTAAATGCGCCCTGGCGAGTTTGCGCGTCGACGATGTCCTGGATGAATTTTTGTGAGAACGCGGCGATGTCGAAGTTGTAGCTTCCGGTTCGCCAGAAGACTTCTGCATCTCCCATCCAGCCGAGACGCTCGTCGCGCTGGGGACAGTCCGTGGGGATGCTCAAAAAATTTCCGCGCTGACCCCAGATGCCGATCGACCACATGCGATTGACCAGGTCGCTGGAGGTCGCGAGCGTGGCCACGGGATCGCGGCTCACGCTGCTGACAACATCTCCTTGAATCGCGTCGAGCGGCGGGGTTCCGGGATAGCCGGTCATCTCGACGTAGCGGAAGCCGTGGAAGGTGAAATGGGGAGCGAAAGTTTCCTCGTCACTTTCATCCTTGCCGCCGCGCAAAATATAAACGTCGGTGGCGTCGGCATTTCGCAGATTTGCGGTGTAGATGGTGCCGTCTGGATTCAGAATCTCGGCGAAGCGTAGTTGGACCTTGGTACCCGCGGGGCCTTTCACTTTGAGCGTGGCCCATCCCACCATGTTCTGGCCCATGTCGAAGATGTAGGTTCCGTTGGCTGAGGGCGTCACATGTTTCGGGTCCAAGGTGGCGATCACCCGCGCGGGGTGCGTTTTCTCGGCGGACACGGCGATGGACGGCGCGGTCGCCGCCTGGGCGTGCTTCCATGCCGAGTCATTGAAAGCGGCGTTCTGCCATCCCGGCTGCTCGAGGCGCGCGTCGTACTCTTCCCCGCCGTAGATGGTTGATTGAAGAATGGGTGAAGCAGCCGCCTTCCAGGATTCGTCGGTCACGACGGTCTCGTGAGTGCCGTCGGTGTAGGCCAGTTCGAGTTGCGCGATGAAGCGGTTCGGAGGAGGAAAGAAATGCATTCCAATCCAGGTGAGACCGCTGCCATACCAGCCGTTACCGAGCACGGCGCTGATTACGTTGTTACCGTTGACCAGCGAGCTGGTCACATCGTAGACCTGATAGACGACGCGTTTGCGATAGTCGGTGAACTCGGGCGTGAGGACGTTGGCTCCAACCTGGCTGCCGTTCACGAAGGCGCGGTAGCTGCCGAGAGCGGTTACGTAGAGTCTGGCGGTTCGCACGGTCTTCGATATGGTGAGCGTTCGGCGAAGGTAGGCGGCGGGCTGCGGGAGTTCTCCGGGATCTCCCAGTTGGTTGTCGGTTAATTCCGCGACGACGTGGGCAGAATGCCAATTCGTTTTTTCGAGGCTCGTCGTTTTTTCGAGGCTCGACTTCCAGCGTTGATTCGTTGGGAAGCGCAGTATCGAGCCATTCGCGCGCGTGATTTTCACCAGGGCTGCCAGCGCGGCTGTCGTTTTCGGCGCGCCGTTTGGCCCCGACGGGGGAGCGGTGACGGTGATTTCAATTGTGTTCTGGCCCATGACCAGCTGATCGGAAATATCCCTGCGGTCGAAGGTGGTCCATCGTCTTTTGGCATCCACTTCATGACCGTTTACGGTGGCGACGAAGTCTCCGCGGGTGGCGAGTAGCAGGACGGCGTCTCTTGGTTTCTCAGGGAGCTTGAGGGTGAGGCGAAACCTGGCTGCCGTTTGCGGTGGGACCGCTAGCGCATCCTGACCTGGGAGCCAGATCCAGCGAATTCCTTTGCGGTCGGCGTCATCCTCGGGATTTTTCCAGTGAATCCACTTTGCTTTCCAGTCTGTCGCGCGGAGAAGACCCATTTCCCACCATGCGGTTTCGATGGACTCCGAGATTTGCCCTGCTGGATCCCACACGCGAACTTTCCAGTAGTATCGCCGCTGCGATTCCAACGGCGGACCCGCATAGGCAATTCCTACCGATTCTGCTGAATCGACTTTGCCGCTGTCCCAGATGTCGGCTTTGCCGGCTCGCAAACTCGCGTCATCACTGGCCACCACGACTTCATAGGCCGACTGTCGCCAGTTGCGCTCGGGATTGTCGCTCTGCCAGGACAGGTGAGGAACGGCGGTGTCAATGCCCAGAGGGTTCTCCAGGTATTCGCAACGCAGGTGAACCGGCTTGGCGAAAGCGGCTGACGCGAGAATGAGAATTGCGATGACGACACTCAGTGAGGTGAAACGCTGCACGTGGTCCTCCTGAAGCGAACCCTGGCAATTGTACGGATCAACCGACCTATATTTATATAACTTATGTCCGGGGCCGGGGCGTCACTGTGCGGGGCTGTTCGTTCTACAATGCGGCACTACAGGTTCCCGCCAAGAACTTCGTGACTTGATGAGAGAAGGATTGTAACTTTCGTTGCCGAGTTGCCGAAAAGAGGTCGCTGATGAATGCGCTTCAGAGTAAAACGATATTTGATGCGCTCGAGACATTTCGCATTGAACTGCCGTCGTGGGGGTTTGCCAATACTGGGACGCGATTCGGAAAATTTGTTCAGCCGGCAGCGGCTACCACTACGGAGGAGAAGTTCAGCGACGCGGGGCAGGTTCATCTGCTTACCGGGGTTTGCCCTACTGTGGCTTTGCATGTCTTGTGGGATTTTCCTGACGGTGTCGACAGTGCAGATGACATTAAGAAGTTTTCGGAACGTTATCGAGTGCGGCCGGGTTCGATCAACCCCAACCTGTTCCAGGATCAGGAATATAAGTATGGGTCCTTCGGGAATCCTGATGCGGCGATTCGACGGCGTGCGCTTGAGCATACTAAGGAGAGCATTGAGATCGCGCGGCGGCTGGACAGCAGAGATATTTCCATGTGGTTTGCGGATGGTTCGAATTATCCGGGGACGGCGAACATCCGGCAACGCAAGAAATGGTTCACAGAGTTGCTGAAGGAGTCGCATGGTGAGTTGTCTGCGGGGCAGCGGCTTCTGATTGAGTACAAACCATTTGAGCCTGCGTTTTACCACACAGACATTGCCGATTGGGGCATGGCTATGTTGTTGGCGCGTGCGGCGGGGCCGCAGGCGCGAGTTCTGGTGGATACTGGACATCACTACGCGGCGCAGAACATTGAGCAGATCGTTGCCTGGCTTTTGTCGGAGGAGATGCTCGGAGGATTTCATTTTAACGATCGCAGATACGCCGATGACGATTTGACCATGGGATCGATCGATCCGTATCAGGTGTTTCGCATCTTTCACGAGATCCGTTATTTCGAGTGGGAAACCGGGAAGAAGGCGGATATCGCGTACATGATTGACCAGAGTCATAATCTCAAGGGAAAGATCGAGGCTATGATCCAAACCGTCACCGTTGCGCAGGAACTTTTCGCGAAGGCGGCGCTGGTGGACGAGCGAGAACTTGCGGCGGCGCAGACAAATTGCGATTTGATGCGGGCCGAGTCTTTGTTGCAAGATGCATTCGCCACCGACGTTCGGCCTGCGATCCGGGAATGGCGGGAGTCGAAGGGTCTGCCGAAGAATCCGATGGAGGCGTTTCGGCAGAGCGGGTACCTCGAACGGATCACGAAAGAACGCGCGGCCCGGAATTTGCGAAGCGTTTCTTCCTATGCTTAAAAGCGTTATGCCTAAAAGCCCGCACTCGAAACCTTATCTGGCGTTCGACTTTGGCGCGGAAAGTGGGCGGGCGGTTTTGGCGCATCTTGAGTCGGGGATTCTCACGACCGAGGAGGTGCATCGATTCCCGAACCAACCGGTCGAATGCGACGGGACTCTTCGTTGGGATGTGGCTCGACTCTGGGTGGAAGTGCGAAAGGCTCTCGCGCGCGTGGAAGAAGTGGAACTGGCAGGGATCGGGGTTGACGCGTGGGGCGTGGATTATGCGCTGCTGGGCGAGCGCGGAGAGTTGCTTGAGAATCCTTACCACTACCGAGATCGGCGGACCGAAGGCGTCATGGAAGCAGTGCTGGGGAAGGTTGCCAAGGAGGAGATCTACCGGGCGACCGGCATCCAGTTTATGCCGATCAACACTCTGTATCAGCTTTTTGCTGCGCAGCGGGAAACGCCCAAGGTGATTGCGGCGGCGAAACAACTGATTACGATTCCGGATTTGTTCAACTACTGGCTCACCGGAAATGCAGTCTGCGAATTTACTAATGCGACGACAACTCAGATGGTGGATCCTATCAAGCGCACATGGGCGAGGGGCCTGATGGAGCGGCTGCAGCTTCCGTCTTATCTGCCGGCGCCGATTGTCGAGCCGGGATCGATTCTTGGGACGCTTCTGCCGGAGATCGCGGGACACACGTCTCTTGCAGGCACGACGGTGATTGCTCCGGCGTGTCACGACACGGGTTCGGCGGTCGCGGCGATATCGGCTCGCGATGGCACAGCTTTTCTCAGTTCTGGAACCTGGTCGCTGGTGGGGACTGAACTTGATTCCCCGGTTATTACGCCCGATACGTTGCGGCTGAACTTTACCAACGAAGGCGGAGTCAACGGAACTACGAGGCTGCTGAAGAATGTGATGGGACTGTGGATGGTGCAGGGCTGCCGGCAATCCTGGGCGGCGCAGGGGCATTCTTATGACTACCGTGAACTGACAGGACTCGCGGCGCAAGAGACATCGTTCCGTCATCTCGTCGATCCGGATGATGAATCGTTTTTGCATCCGACTGATATGCTCGCAGCTATTGACGGATTCTGCACACGGACTCATCAGCCGGTTCCGCGAAAGCCGGGCGCATATGTGCGAGCCGTTCTTGAGAGCCTCGCATTCAAGTATCGGATGATTCTTCGCAATCTGGAACAAGTGACCGGAAAGCGTGTTGATCTGATTCGCGTTATCGGCGGGGGATCAAAGAATCGGCTGCTGAACCAGTTGACGGCGGACGCTACGGGAAGACGAGTGCTGGCCGGTCCTGCCGAGGCCACGGCGCTGGGGAACGTTGCGATACAGATTCTTGCGACCGGTGAGGCGGCGTCGCTCCAGGAAGTGCGCGCCATTGTGGATCGGTCTTTTCCAACTGCGGTGTTCGATCCGCTTGAAACTGACAAGTGGGATCAGCATGCGGAGCGATTCGAGCAAGATTGCGGGAGCATCTATGCCTGAGATCAGAGCGACGACTCACCTGAAGGATTTGTGGAACGAAGCTGAAGCTCAGAAGCTGGCCGGGAACCAGGTGGGGTTGTTGCGCTATCGCTCAAACTTATTGGGCGCCGACTTACGTATCACCAATTTCGGCGGCGGAAATACCAGTTCGAAGCTGGAACTTTCCGATCCGTTTACCGGCCGGCCAGTACGCGTGTTGGCGGTAAAGGGGAGCGGGGGAGATCTGGGGTCCATTACCGAAGGTGGATTTGCGCTGCTCTATCTCGATCGACTGGAGCAACTCAAGGAACTGTACCGCGGCGAAGAGCACGAAGATGAGATGGTCCGGTACTATCCGCTCTCGGCGTTTGGCGAGAATCGCGTAGCGGCGTCGATTGACACTCCTCTGCATGCGTTCCTTCCTTTTGCTCATGTGGATCATTTGCATCCTGATTGGGCCATTGCTCTGGCCGCAAGCGCGAACGGAAGACGGAAGCTGGAGGAGTTCAATAAACAATTTGATCGCAAGATCGTATGGCTTCCCTGGCAGCGTCCGGGATTCGAACTGGCGCTCATGATTGAACGGGCGGTCAAGGATAATCCTGGAGTGGACGGGTTGATTCTGGGCGGCCACGGCTTGTTTACGTGGGGAACTACGCAGCGCGATTGTTATTTGAACAGTATTCACACCATCGACCAGATGGGCGAATTCATCTTGAAGCATCGGTCGAAGAAAGAGTTGTTCGGAGGAGTCACGCACGGACCCTCGCAGGATCGCAGGAACGTCGCGATGCAGATACTGCCCGCGCTTCGGGGAGCGGTATCTTCGAATCGCCGTGTGATTGCTCATTATGCTGACGATGAAGATGCTCTGACTTTCGCCGGGTCGAAGTGGGCCAAAGAGTTAAGCGCACTCGGCACGAGTTGTCCGGATCATTTTTTGAGAACGCGGGTTTGTCCTCTCTTTCTTCCGTGGGATCCTGCAAAAGAGAATGTCATTGTTCTGAAAGAAAGTATCCACACTGAGGTTGTCCAGTATCGGGCTGCATACAAGAACTATTACGATGCCTGGGCGACCAGCGATTCACCGAAGCTGCGGGATTCCAACCCGTCCGTCGTCGTGGTTCCGGGACTGGGGCTGTTCGGCTTCGGCAAGAATAAAAAAGAAGCGCGAATCACGACGGAGTTCTTCATCAATGCCATTCACGTCATGGCCGGGGCGAACGCCCTGGAAGATGGGGAGGTCTCTGATCCCTTACCGCAGGCTCGGAAGGGCGAACAGTCGCGGGAGTTTACGCAGTTCCATAATTATGTGGCGCTGCCGAGATCGGAGGCGTTCCGCATCGAGTACTGGGCTCTGGAAGATGCCAAGCTGCAACGCATGCCCGCGGAATCAGAATTCAGCCGGAAGATTGCTCTGATCATCGGTGGCGCGAGTGGAATCGGCCGCGAAGTGGCTTTGTCGCTAGCGCGAAAAGGTGCTCATATTGTCGTAGCGGATTTTGATCTGCAAGGCGCCGGGAAAGTTGCCGATGAAGTCGGCGCGATCGCGTCTGCCGAATTTGTTGCGCACGCTCGTGTCGACATCAGTTCAGCTGCATCGATTGCGGAGGCGGCGAATTTCGCGATTTCTCAATTTGGCGGCGTGGATATTGTCGTCAATACCGCTGCGGTCTATCCCGTGCCCGGAGCCGACGGCGAGCTCGCTGATTCGCAATGGGCACAAACATTTCTGGTCAACGTCACCGGAAACTATCTGTCTGCGCGGCAAACGGAGTGGATATTCAAAGATCAGGGCCTGCCTGCAGCCATGGTGCTGACCAGTTCTGCCAATGCTGTCGTGCCCAAGAAAGGGAGCGAGGCTTACGACACCAGCAAGACGGCTCTCAACCATTTGATTCGCGAGCTCTCGATCAAACTCGGCCCGCAGGTGCGGGTGAACGGGATTGCGCCCGCGACCGTCGTCGCAGGTTCCAGCATGTTCCCGCGCGACCGGGTGATGCAGTCTCTTGAAAAATACGAGATCGCATTCGCGGAGTCGGAGTCGACTGAGGAACTACGCGCCAAACTTGCCGATTTTTATGCGCAACGCACGCTGACGAAACAACCCATCCTCCCGCAGGATTGTGCGGCGGCGATTGTGTGGCTGGCCGGCGACTTAAGTGCGAAGACGAGCGGGCACATCATTCCCGTCGACGGCGGGCTCCCCGAGGCCTTTCAGCGTTGAGAAACAGCGAACAAGTGTGCCGGGCGTCTGCTGCGCGTTGCGGGCCGAGCGCGAAAAACTGTAATGCCAATTTGAGGATTCCATGAATCCAGCATTGGGAGTGTTTTTTCACTGGCTCGGCGGGCTTGCTTCGGCGAGCTTCTACGTTCCCTACCGCGGGGTGAAGAACTGGGCATGGGAAACGTATTGGCTGGTGGGCGGATTCTTCAGTTGGATCATTGCTCCGTGGATACTGGCGCTGACGATGTCGCACGATCTGATGCGCGTGCTTCATGAGGCCCCTGCCAGCAGCCTTTTCTGGGTGTATGTGTTTGGGGTTTTGTGGGGACTCGGCGGGCTCACCTTCGGCCTTACGATGCGATATCTCGGAATGTCGCTGGGGATGGCGGTGGCTCTGGGCTATACAGCGGCATTCGGCACGTTGATGCCTCCGATTTTTCGGGGCGTCTTCGCGTCTGAGGTGCTCGGGACCCACTCCGGTCTGGTGATTCTTGGCGGTGTTGCCGTTTGTCTTCTTGGGATCGCGTTCGCGGGCGCGGCCGGAGTATCCAAAGAACGCGAGATGTCGACTGAGCAGAAGCGCGCCTCGATCAAGGAATTTGATTTGAAGAAGGGATTGCTCGTTGCCACATTTTCCGGGGTGATGAGCGCTTGCTTCGCTTACGGACTCGCGGCGGGCGATCCCATTAAGGCCATCACGGTTCAGCATGGCACACCGGTGTTGTGGCAGGGACTTCCGGTGCTGGTAGTGGTGCTCGCCGGCGGCTTCACTACTAATTTTGTTTGGTGCATCATTCTGAACATTCGCAACCGCACTGGTTACCAATACTTCGACTCCGTAATTCGCGGCACAATTCCTTCGCGTAGCGGGGAGCACATTCTGGAAACGGTCACCGATGCTCCCGCGGAGGAGATGGCTGTCGCTGTGGCCGTCGCCCCGGACGCGGGCATCAGGGCCCCGATGCTTGCCAACTATTTGTTTTCGGCGCTCGCGGGGACAACCTGGTATATGCAATTTTTCTTTTACACTATGGGCGAGACGCAGATGGGACGCTATAAGTTTTCCAGCTGGACTCTGCACATGGCCAGCATCATCATCTTCAGCACGCTGTGGGGCATCGCCTTGAATGAATGGAAGGGCGCGGGCGGCAGAACCAGGCTGCTGGTGGCATTCAGCCTGCTGGTGCTTGTGAGTTCGACGGTGATTGTGGGCTACGGCAACTACATCGGCGGGGCTGCACATTGATGTCGACTGCTACGAGTTGCTGATCAGGTCACTTCATTTGCTGGCTTCAAACGGCGGAACATCGATCCACGTTCGCGTGCGGTGGCTCTGCAGCACGGCGTCGAGGATTTTGAGTTGGCGAAGACCATCGACGAACTGCGGATACTCGGGCACGCCGCCGGGTGCGGCGATTGAGGCATAGAAGCGCCGGAAGACTTGCTTAAAAGTGTCGTCGTAACCTTCGCTGTGGCCGCCGGGAAGATCGGAGAAGGCGCGCGCGGCGGGCTTCAGCAGAGAGGGATCCTTCACAAAAATCTGATTGGCTACATCGCGATGACCGGACCAGAGTTCGTCGGGACGCTCCTGATTCCAGGCTACCGAAGATTTTGTGCCGTAGATTTCGATGCTGAGTCCGTTCTTGCGTCCGGCGGAGACCTGGCTGGCCGTCATGGCGCCGCGCGTGCGTTTCCCCATGCGGAAGATTACAGCGCCGAAATCTTCCGTATCGATAGGCGTCTCAATGTAATCTTCCGGGCCGAGCAGCTTATTGGCGAAAGTTTCCACTGAGTGCTTCGGCTGCTTGCGCGTTCCGTGGAAGGTTTGCAGATCGGCACAGAGGGAGGTCAGGCGCAGTCCCGTGACGTGCTCCGCCATATCGAACCAGTGCGAGCCGATATCGGCCATGCAGCGCGAAGGGCCGCCGGCTTTGGTTTCGACGCGCCAGTTCCAGTCTGTGTCGTAGAGCAGCCAGTCCTGCGAATATGTGCCTTGCACGACGAGGATTTCTCCCAGATCTCCGGCCTCGCGCATCGCGCGCATCTGCTGCACCATGGGGTAGTAGCGCAGATTGTGGCAGACGCAGTTGCGCAGGCCTTTCTGTGCGGCGAGAGAGACAAGCTCTTCGCCCTCTGCAACGCTCGTGGCCAGTGGCTTTTCGCAGAGCACATGCTTGCCGGCTTGCAGCGCATCCTTGGCCATGGGAAAGTGCTGCGCGTTGGGCGTGCAGACGTGGACGGCATCGATCGCGGGATCGCGGAGGATTTCGTGATAGTCGTCGGCAATCGTTGAGATGGAGAAGCCCGCGCCCAAGCGTCGGGCTGCCTCGATGTTTCTGCCCACGATGGCCGCGGCTTCGACGGATTCCACTCGGCGCACGGCTTCAAGATGCACGCGGCCCATGAAGCCGGTACCGAAAATCGCTGTTCTGATTGGTTTCATCTTCAAGTTCTCTTCTCGTCTTTTGCAGCTTCAGCGCATGCGTTACGTCCACCAGGCGGCGGTGGGTTGCTCACGGATGACGATGCTGTTGAGGAAGGTGGCGGCCTTGGTCAATCCCTCTTCCGGCGACAACAGACTGTCTTCGTGTTCGATGGAGAGGACGTAATCGTAGCCGAACATGCGCAGCGTCGAAATCAATTCGCTCCACCACTCGGCGCCGTGACCGTAGCCGCAGGTGCGGAAAATCCAGCTGCGATCGCGCTCTTGCGTGTAAGGCTTGGTGTCGAGTACGCCGGTGCGCGGAAGGTTGGCCGCGTAGAGTTGCGTGTCTTTAGCGTGGACATGGAAAATTGCGCCTTCGAGTACGCGGACGGCGGCGATGGGATCGATGCTCTGCCAGAAAAGATGGCTGGGATCGAAGTTGCAACCAACGTTGGGCCCGGCTATCGAACGCAGCTTGAGCATGGTCTCCGGGCTGTAGACGACGAATCCGGGATGCATTTCGATGGCGATCTTCACGCCGTGATCGGCGGCGAATTTCGCGTGCTCGATCCAATAGGGAGTGACGACTTCGCTCCATTGCCAGTCGAGCACCTTCAGATAATCCGGAGGCCAGGGACAGGTCACCCAATTCGGAGCTGTGGCATGGGGCGAATCGCCGGGGCATCCGGAGAAGTCGACAACCACGGAGATGCCGAGTTTGTCGGCGAGCAGAATGGTTTTGCGGCTCACCTCGCGGTCGTGCTGCGCGTGAGCTTTGTCAGGATGCAGCGCGTTGCCATGACAGCTCAAGGCGCTGATACTCACGCCTTGATCGGCCAGAATCTTCTGAAACTCCCCGAGGGCGGCGGCATTCTCCAGCATCGAGAGCTTGCAGTGCGCGTCGCCCGGATAGTTTCCAGTGGAGAGTTCGACCGTATTGATTTTCAGTGCGGTGAGTTTCTTGAGAACCGCGGCCAGCGGAAGTTGCGACAGCAGCGGAGTAAAGACACCGATGCGCATAAGGCTTTTTGTTTCCTCCAACGCTCAAGAAAGGTAGGGCGGTGAGCGCGAATTGTCAACCGGGCCGCATCGGCAATCCAGCCCGATGTCATTCTGAGCGCGGCGACAGCCGGGCGAGGAACCTTACGCCGGCCGACGGTGTTGATGCCGCGGATGGGAATGCCGGTGCTTCCTGCAGTGCCAGCGTTCCTTGCATCGGTACAACCGATGGCTGAGTTTCGTAAGGTCCCCTTCGACTTCGCTCAGGGCAGGCTCTCCGGAGCGCTTGGCGCAGCTCCTGCGGGATGACATCGTTGGGCGAATCCGTAGGTGCGCAGGCTCAAATCAAGTCACTGCCGGGCCTCATGAGGATAAACGATTGTGTTACCTTATCGTCCGAAGGCATCTTAGCGAAAAGAGGAAGTCCCTTGCGCCACACTCGACACGCTCAGTTCCTCATTCTGTTCTTGCTGATCCTCGCAGGCGTCGCTCTTTCCCAGGATGCGGCGGTGAATCCTTCGGTCCCACCCCCGCCGCATGCCAAACAAATTCATCTCAAACACATTCTGGTGATCAGCCAAACCAAGGGATTCGAGCACGATTCGATTTCCGCGGCCATGGCCGCGATTTACAATATGGGTCACGACAGCGGTCTGTGGGATGCCACGCTGCGGACCGATACTGAACTGATCACGAAGAAGACTCTGGAACGAAACGCCAAGAATCTGGATTATTTCGACGCCCTGGTTTTTGTGAGCACCACCGGCGAGCTCGACCTGGACGACAGCCAGAAGAAAGACATGCTCGCCTTCATCAAGGACGACGGCAAGGGATTTGTTGGCGTTCACGCCGCGCTCGACACCAATTACAAATGGCCGGAGTATGGCGAGATGATCGGCGGCTGGTTCGACCAGCATCCGTGGTCCACGTTCAACGCGCCGATTATCAATGAAGACCCGAGCTTCCCAGCGGTCCGTCACTTTCCGAAAGCATTCGTGAAGTATGACGAGATCTACCAGCCTAAAGAATGGTCGCGCGACAAGGTCAACGTGCTGCTCAGTCTCGACCCCACGAAGCTCAACTATGCAAATAATCCGCGGGTTCACAGAACGGATCATGATTTCGCTGTGGCCTGGGCCAAGATGTACGGCAAGGGGCGCGTTTTTTATTCGACCCTCGGCCACACGGAAGAGGCCTGGGCTGACCCGGACATTCGCAAGATGTATTTTGAAGCGATCAAGTGGGCGCTGGGCATGACGGAAGGCAGCACGGCGTCTCATCCGCGGCCGTGAGCATTTATCTAAAGCCCAGAGACGCTTTCGCGTGTTCGAAAGAAACGAAGAGAGAAGATAGCGCCAAATAAAATCGGGAGGAATATCCAGGGGATGAAAGGTCTTCGTTCAGTCTTGCGTCGGAGTCTACGCTTGGCGCTTCTGTTCGCGGCGTGCCTCGCCGTTTCCTCGGCGCAGACGCCAACTCCAAAGCATACGGCACCAGCTTCCGGAACAATCAGAAAAAGCGCTGCGCCCGTAAGCAAATCCTATCCGGCCGCTCTGGTAGAGAGTGGGAGCGCGCTCTTCCGCAAAGATTGCTCATTTTGTCATGGCCGCGATGCAGGCGGCGGAGAAACCGGGCCCGATCTCACGCGCTCCAAGCTCGTGGCCGCCGATGTGGGTGGAAACAAGATCGGCACCGTTGTGCGCAGTGGACGCCCCGAAAAAGGCATGCCGCATTTCGAACTCTCTACCCAGCAAATTGCCGGCCTGGCCGCATTTATTCACACGCAACGGAACATCGCGCTCGCGCAAAAGGGCGGACGCAAGGGGGTGGACGTCTCCGATCTGCAAACCGGGAACGCCGAAGCGGGCAAGCAGTACTTCGAGGGCGCGGGGGGATGCGCAACCTGCCACTCGCCGACTGGCGACCTTGCCGGGATCGCGTCGCGTTATAAGGGCCTCCAGCTCGAGGAGCAGATGTTGTATCCCTGGCGCGCGAAATCCAGAGTCACGGTGACGCTGGCTTCCGGCCAGGCGATCACCGGAACCCTGGCATACCGTGATGAGTTTACGATCGCACTCAGGGATGCTACCGGCGTGTACCGGTCCTGGCGGACGAGCGATGTGCAATACAAGCTGGACGCGCCGGTCGATGCTCATGTCGATCTGTTGAGTAAATACACGGATGACGACATCCACAATCTGATGGCTTACTTGCAGACTTTGCGTTAGGCGCATGGGTCTATCTCGACTGGGTCGGAGGGATTTTCAATCGCTATGAATGTTCTGAAGGCTTCATTTCTGCTTGCCGCGGGCACACTGATGATGGCCGCGATGGCATCGCCTGGCATGATGCTGGCGCAGGGCGTGGATGCGCAGATGCTTTTGCACCCACCGGTTGATAGTTGGCCCAGTTATCACGGCGACTATTCCGGCAGACGCCATAGCGCCCTCACGCAAATCACGCCGCAGAACGTGAAGAATCTTTCGCTGGCCTGGGCCTTCCAAACCGAGCAGCCCGCGGAGATCAAGTCCTCGCCGCTGCTGGTCAACGGCATTTTGTATTTCACGGTTCCGGACAACATCTGGGCGATCGATGCGCGCTCCGGCCACCAGATCTGGCATTACAACCACCCGAAGGACAAAGGCGACCACATCGGGCATCGCGGCGTGGCGATGTACAAGGAGTATCTTTATTTTTTGTCTCCCGATGCCCACCTTGTATCGCTTAATGCAAAAGACGGGAAGGTGCGCTGGGACGTGATTGTTGCCGACGTCGACAAGGGCTATTGGACGACCATGGCTCCGCTCACCGTGGGAGACCACGTGCTGGTGGGCGTTTCCGGAGATCTTGATAATCTCACCGGCTACATCCGGTCGATTGATCCGGAGACGGGAGAAACACAATGGCAGTGGAATAGCACGCCTCCAGCCGGAACTCCGCACCAGACCACGGGAGGAATGACGTGGATCACTGGCACTTATGATCCCGAACTCAATCTGGTTTATTGGGGAACGGGGAACCCGACTCCCGTGCTCAACGGCACCACGCGGCCGGGCGATGATCTCTACACCTGCACTCTGGTGGCGCTGAATCCGGATACCGGCAAGCTGGTGTGGTCGTTCCAGGCTTCTCCGCATGATACGCACGACTGGGATGCGGTGCAGGTTCCGGTGCAGGTCGACGGCGATTTCCATGGCGAACCGAAGAAGATGCTGATGCAGGCTTCGCGCAACGGGTACTTCTTTGTTCTCGATCGCACCAACGGGAAAAATCTTCTGACGGTTCCCTTCGGGCCTGTGAACTGGTCGCTCGGAGTGGACGCGCACGGCAGTCCTATTCCCAATCCCGCCAAGGAACCCGCGCCCGATGGACGGTTGCTCTCACCCGACGAAGGTGGCATGACCAACTACCGTTCTCCGAGCTTTGACACAAAGAACGGATTGTTCATCGTCGACGCTCACCCCAGCTATGGCATTTATTTCGCCAAGCCGGCCGATGGAGCCTACGGCTGGGCGGGCGCGGATTACGGCGTTTGGGGCAAAGGCGTGATCGAAGCCATCGATTATCAGACTGGCAAGATTCGTTGGAGCCACGAACTCGGGCCAGAATCTGGCGCGGGAGTGCTGACGACAGATTCGGGACTCACCTTCACCGGCGATGGTCACGGCAACTTTCTGGCGCTTGATTCGAGCGACGGGAAAACTCTTTGGCACGCGGGGTCGGGCGCGGAAATCCAGAGTTCTCCGATCACGTACGAACTCGATGGGCGCCAATACTTGCTGACCAGCAGCGGCGGTGTGATGTTTGCGTGGGCGCTTCCGCTCACGGAATGAATTTCCGAGACGACCGCTCTATTAGATGAGTTAACTCGAACTAACCGACCGGGGGAGACCAATATGCTGAATCGCCGCAGCTTCCTTATTGCCAGCGGACTTACCGCTCTTGCCTCGACTCGAGTGCTGGGTGCAAACGATACGCTTCGTATCGGAATCATCGGCGCCGGCGGCCGCATGCGGAGCCTGCTCGATGCTGCGGACAAAGTCGCCCCTTACCAGATCGCGGCCGTCAGCGACGTCTATGCGCCGCATCGCGATGCCGTCAAAGAACGTTCCAAGGGCATCGCCACTACCCATCTGGATTATCGTGAAGTGCTTGATAAGGACGTCGATGCGGTGATTATTGCATCGCCGGATCACTGGCACGTGCGGATGGCAGTCGATGCGTTGGCCGCGGGCAAGGACGTGTATTTGGAAAAGCCCGTCACCCACACCCTTGAGGAAGGCGCCACGCTCACCCGCGCGGTTCGTTCCGGCAAACGGATTCTGCAGTGCGGCATGCAGCAGCGCAGCTGGACGCACTTTCGCGATGCCGTCGATTTGATTCAGGGAGGCAGCCTGGGACGCGTCACGCAGGTGCGAACCTACTGGTGGCAGAACTATCACCGCGACTGGGCGCCCAAGCCCATCGACACCCAGGCGCTCGATTGGAAGCTCTGGCTCGGATCGGCTCCGGACCAGCCTTTCACCGACGAAAAATATAATCACTGGCGCTGGTTCTGGAATTTTGGCGGCGGCGCCATGACCGATCTATTCACTCACTGGATCGATGTGGTGCACTGGGCCATGAAAGTAGACCAGCCCGCTGAAGCCCTGATGCTGGGGGACAAATATATTTTCGAACAGTGGGATTGTCCCGACACTATCCAGGCGGCGTTCCGCTATCCCGGGTTCGATGTGGTCTATGAGGGCATGATGAGTTCCTCCATCGACGGCGGTGGGCTCGAGTTTCACGGGACGGAGGCGACTTTGAAGATCGATCGCAGCGGCATCAGCGTCTATCGCGAACGCGTTGAAGAGGAAGGGGAGAAGAATCCCGCGCTCACCTCCCGCAGCGTGCTCGATGGCACGATCACCCATATGCAAAATTTCTTCGAGTGCCTCAAGACTCGCAAAGAGCCGAACGCGCCGGTGGAGACCGGCGTCGCCGCCGCGCGTGCCGGCCACATCGGGAACCTGGCCTACAACCACGGCGGCAAGTTTGTTCCGACGGCGAAAACCGCGGCTTGAGTACTTCGGAGTCACGAACATGGGTAAGTACGAAATTCAAAGCAAGCGCGGAGCTCCTCCGCAGGGCGCTTACTCCCAGGGATGGCGCGCCGGAGATTTCATCTTCGTCACCGGCACCGGCCCCATCGACGCCACCACGGGAAAGCTGGTTGGCGATACCATCGAACAGCAGACCGAGCAGACCATCGACAACATCTCCGCCGTTCTCGAGGCTGACGGCGCTTCCCTTCACGACGTGGTCAAAGTTACGGTCCATCTTGCCGACACGGGTCTTTTCGCCCGCTATAACGCCGTCTACGCGCAGAGATTCTCAAAGCCTTATCCCGCTCGCACTACGGTGGGCAGCAATCTCGGCCATGCCCCCGGAATGCTGATCGAAATCGATTGCATCGCCTACATCGCGGGAAAAAAGAGAAAGACGCCAAGTGTGACGAAAAAGAAGAAGTCAGGTACGCGAAGAAACAAGAGGTAGCCCGGGACGCGGGTGCCCCATTTCTCGCCTCTTTTGCGAGAAGTGGGGCTTTCGACTTTGGTCCCAGCTTTCTAGTGACCAGTGAAGTGTGATCCGTTACAGCCCCCTGCGCAGCGCTTTAACTCCGAACGAAAAGCGTCCTATCTGCCGCGGCCAGCAGCGGCGCCTCACGCCCGCGCGCTGAAACGGCTTCCACCGACTCGACCTCGCCGTCGCGTACCAGCAGCGCACAATCGAAATTGTTCACCGTGGGGCAAACGTGCCGCGGAATCAGATACAGCGTTTCGCCGACCCGCGAACCCACCATTCCCTCTTTCACCGCGAGCGGCAGATGCTCTTCGCTCGGCGAAAGCGGCGTAAGCTCCGGGTGTCCGACTACCACGCACGTCGGAACCCCGGCGTCTGCAGACACCGCCTTGTGCCCGGCATCGCAGGTGATGATGCCAGCGTGCGGAGCGCTCACCACGCGCGTAACTACCAGCGCCGCCGGACGGTAGCCGTATTCCTTCGGAAGCTGTTCCAGACTGGTGGCGTCACAATAAACTACGGTTCCCGGCGAAACGCGGTGAAGAAACTTTCCCCGGCGAAACCCCTCGTAGCTCAGCGAGGAGGGGAACGTCGGCGTTCCTGAAGTGATGACCTCTGGAACGTTCATTCCAGACCGCTCAAGCTCGCTCACAATTTCAAGTAAGCGATCATAACCGCGATGCGCCGCCTTGGACCGTTCACTCTCTGGTACACCGCCGTATTGACCGTCATAGTAATGCAGCCCGCGGAACTCCAGGCCGGCATCGGCGATCGCTTGCGCCAGCCCCAGAATTTTGGCGGTCTGATTCTGCTCGATCCCGGTGCGATTCATGCCCGGATTTATATCGAGGAAAACTCCCACCTTGCTGCCGCGCCATTGCCGCAGCTGCTCGTCATTTTCAGCCAGCACGGAAATGCGCACTTCGGGAAACTGTTGCGCGATCTCCCGCGCCCGGCGCGCATTTGCGCCCATCACCGGATAGGCCAAGAGAACATCAGCCGCGCCGCTGCGGCAGGCCACCAGCAGTTCGAGCGTTGTGGCGCATTTGAAATTGCGAATTCTCCGCTCGACCATCATGCGCAGCGTGAAACCGAGCTTCGCGGTTTTAATGTGCACGCGCCACCGGTCCGCGTCGCCGCCCAGTAACTTCAAGGTCTGCTCGATGTTCGAAGCGATCACATCTGGATACATCACCAAAGCAGGAGTGAGCACGTTTTCGACATCAGAAATGCGATAGGTCTCGTCCCAACCAAATTCGCTAAGCATATTTTGCATAGCCTTCACGGCCTCGATGATAGCGCGAGCACCCGCCGGTTGACGACCCTCATCGCCAAGAGTAGTCTCGCTGAACCTTCAAGTGCGCGAGAGGGCCCATCTGGCAGATCATATCGAGGCAAGTCATACCGGTCCAAGTCATACCCGTCCGGATCTGGTTCGCGGCTTAGGTCTGTGGGCCGCCAGCGCGATTGTCATTGGCGACACCATCGGTACGGGAATTTTTCTTGTCAGCAGCGACATGGCCCGCGCCGCGGGCTCGGTCGCCCTGGTTTTTGCGGCGTGGATCGTCGGCGGCCTGATCGTGCTGTGCGGCGCGTTCTGCTATGCCGAACTGGGCGCGGCATTCCCCAAGGCTGGCGGCCCTTATGTCTACCTCAGCCGGGGTCTTGGTCCGCTCTGGGGATTTCTTTTTGGCTGGATGAGTTCGTTTCTTGATCGGCCGGTGGCCATGGCGGGACTTGGAGCGGGATTTCTTCGATTGATGGGATTCCTGTTTCCTGTTGTGAGCATGCCGCTCTTCAGCGGCCATCTCGGAAGTTACGACTTCACCTTCACGCTGGCACAGCCGCTTGCGGCGCTGGTGGTGGTGGCGGTGACCGCCATCAATTACCTGAATGTGCGGACGGGCGGCGGAATCCAGGTACTGCTGACGTGCCTGAAAGTCGGGACGATCGTGATGATTGTGGTCGCCGGCGTTGTCTTCGGAAAACACAGTGTGCTTGACGCTGCCCCAGCGGTCGCGCCGTTGGCTTCGGGAATACTGCACTGGGCAACCATCGGCGCCGTGCTCACCGCCCTCGTTCCTGCGATGTGGGCCTACAACGGTTTCAATGACCTCGGCGACTTAGGCGAGGAAGTATTGCACCCGCAGAAGAACATTCCTCTGGCAATTATTCTGGGACTGCTCACGGTTGGCGGCCTCTACCTGTCGGTGAACGTTGTGTATTTCCACACTTTGACTTTCGCCCAGATCGCTTCGTCCCCGCACGTCGCATCCGATGTAGTGCGCTCATTCGCCGGGTCTCGTGGAGCGATCTGGCTCACCATCGCCATGGCCATCTCGGCGCTGGGAGCGCTCCATGTGGTGGTGATGACCGGGGCGCGCATTCCCTATGCAATGGCGCGCGACGGCGTATTCTTTCAATTTGCCACGCGGATTCAACCGACATTTCACACACCCAGCGGCGCGTTGATTTTCCTCGGTTCGGTGGCGGCGCTGCTCGCGTTGACTGGCACGTTTGAAGAGCTTTATTCGCTCTTTGTGTTTTCGGTCTGGATTTTTTTCGCGCTGACCGCGATCGCGCTTCTTCGCTTGCGCAGGATCGAGCCCAACCTTACCCGGCCTTACCGCGCGTGGGGTTATCCCTGGACACCGCTCATTTTCTTATTTGCTGCGCTCGCGCTGACCATCAACTTGTGGATGGTGCGCCCAGTGCGATCTACGCTGGGGCTGGCCGTGATCATCGCCGGCATTCCATTTTTTTACCGCTGGCAAAAGGCAACTCGCGCCTCCGCGCCACCAACAGATTAGCGCTGCGGGGCGACGGCGCTCAGTTTCCTACGGAGCACTGTGACCGGCGCACTGCAGCACACCCAGATAGGCGCTCCACGGACCCACCGCGTCTCGATACTGGTGCGCCATCACGCGGGATAGCTGATGCAAATGCGTTAGGTCGTGAACCACCCACGTGGCCAGCAGCTCCGATAGCGTCACTACTCCCAGCGCTGGATGCTTCCCTCTCCGCTTCAAGTCTTCCGGCTGTAAATTCAATGCCTGCAGCGCTGTTAGACTCTGCCCGCGCAGGCGAACGAAATCGTCCAGAAGCTGCTCCAGCGATTTGTCTTGTCCCTCTTTCAACTGCGCAAAGCGGTCAAAGGGATGAAACGCCCGCGCGTCTCCGTGCTGCAATATCACGCGCACTCTCGGCATCCAGTCAGTGCGCTCGCCAACGATCAGATGGCCCACAATGTCGAACGCGCTCCAGGTATCTTTTCCGTGCTCGTTGCGTCCTTCATTGCGGCGCACCCAGATGTTCGGCAGGCCGCGCAACTGTGCATTCAGGGTTGCAGGAGTGCGAGTGAGAAGTGCGATGGCGTCAGAGAGGTTGATTTCCGTCGGGGTTGCCATGCCTACACAGATGCGCGCATGGCACTTTGGACTCAGCGCCCGAGCCTCGCCTATTGACTGGCGGAAGAACCCGCCGAAACGCCGAAGGTCTCCGGCGGATCAAAGAAACTCTGGTGCCACAACGCAGCGTCTGACAGGGTTCCCGCCTTCCACTGCTGAAGAACCGGCAGCGTGACCGCGATCATCCCGCCATCCGCGGAATCGAAAATCAAGACGATTCCTCCGAGGGTTGCCGAGCTCTTGGCAAGATCCGCATAACTTTGCTCGAGCAGGGATTTTGCGAACCCCAGCTTTTGCTGGGAAGTGCTGTTCTTCGCATTCTCGTCGATCTTCTCGACCGATAAGATTCTTACGCTCTTGCCTCGCAGGGGTCCCCAATCACCGGGGAACGTCGAAGTCTCTTCGCGGACCACATGGAACAAGTCCGCGGCCGCGGGCGCTGCACCGGGTTTTGCATCCACGTCGGGAATCTCATCCGGCATTTCGAGGTTGTCGCGCCACACCCATCCTCGGGATAAACCGGAAACCCGCACGTGAACCCAGTCCGCGTTGAAGTCGAGCATCTCGAACTCATCGTGTTCACTGGCCAGAAACAAAGTCTTCGCCTTTAAACTCGGGGCATCGACCACAGGCGTACCTGATTTTTTCACAGCTACAAGATTCTTTGGGTGCGCCTGGTTCTTGAGGATTTCCTCGAGGTTCTCCGCCTCGGCCTTCAACTCTGGGTCGCCAGCCGGCGCCGGGGTCGGCACTGCGGGAACATCCGCCGTTCGGGCAGCGAGACCCTGCGCCATCGATGAGGGAAATGTTCCGCCCGTGTCCGGCAATCGTGGCACTGGTGCAGGGGGCGCGGATTCCGCAGGCGGAGACTGAACGATTGGCTTTGGGGAGGAGGGACGCGGCGCAGAGACGGCTGGCGGTGGAGTGCTAGGTATGGATGCCGCAGCGACAGGAGAATTCGTTGCGGTTGTTGATGTTGCCGCCGCAGGGGCTGCCGCCGTCGATGCTGCCGTTGCTGCCGATCCCCCTGCCGCGTTCTTGCCGAGATCCTCTGCCAACTCATCGAGCAGGTCCGCTTCAAGCCGGCCATTGGAAATTAGCAACTGATATCCAGATCGTGAGGGAATGGGATCCGGGTACCAAGCAGTCACCTTGGTGCTCACATGCACGACCGATCCTCCATTGGCCGTAGCGCTCACATGAACCGTGGACTGGAAATAGCCTCGCTGGTAGCGGTCAAGCGGTCGATCGCCCGGAAGGGCGAACCCATCCAGAACCGGAAGGCGGCCCGCCAGGGAGGATGACATGTCTTTCAAGGCCTTTTCGACGGTTGCTTTAGACGCCGTGAAATTCCGCTCATAACCGCCGCCCTGCGCTTTGCCGCGTTCGACGAGCAGGGTTAGAACCGCTATTCCCAAGAACATACAAATAAATCCTCGACGCCATTGCCTGCACACCTCGCGTCGCAACACCATGGATTCCCGCTTCATGGCAGTGCCTCCAGCGAGTCGCGGAAAATCCAGCCATGCTGGCCATCTCGCGTCTCCACGCCGTACCAGTATGGAGTCGAGATCAGGATCAGAACTTCGGTGCCAGTCGTCAGCGCGCTCAAGGTGCTCGCGGTGTGGAAAGGCGCGGACTTGAGCGGTGCGCCTGGCGATTTCACCAGCCGCTCCACCTGTTGCCGCAGATCGTGCACATGTTTCTCCAGGGTCACACCGGGCGCAGCCTCGCCTGACACGCTCTGAGTTGAAACGGTTTGGCTCGAAACGCTTTGACTTGAGACGCTGCTTCCCGTAGCAGATTGAACCGCGGAGCCTGCTGGCTGCGTTTGGCTCGCAACCTGCGCCTCGTGGCTGGGTGCGTCACTCGCAACCCCGGCCGTCGGAGCGGCCCGCGACGATGAGATCTCAGCCGTCGCTGGTACAGATCCCGGTGCGTGAGCAGAAGGTGTAGCCGTTTGCTCACTGCCGCTGTTCGTTGGTTGAAGCTGCTTGGGTTGAGGCAGCTTCTTGGACAGCTGATTCTGACGTTCCTTTTCCGCTTCGACTGTCTGCTGCTTCATGAGCTCGATGGCGTCGAGGTGATCTTTGATGTCCTTGTATTCGCTGCTTTCTACCGAGCCGTTCGAAGCGTGCACCGTGTGGCGGAACTCCTCGACGAAGACCGCGTCGATACGCAACACGGTGTTCTTGTTACCTTGAGGCTGAAGGACGTAGCGCACAGCCAGCGTCCCGACATCGCCGGCATCTTTAAAATTCCGCGGGTCGAGCGCTTGCAGCCTGACCTTATAGAAAACCTTGCCGCCTCCAGTCCAGGGCGGAAATGCGTGCGTGGAATCGGCGGGATTGGCTCCGCTGACGTACTCGTCTTTGTTGTATTCCTTGGTGCCGCGGATGATGCCGTTCTGGGCCACGTCTTGTACGACCTGCTCCACTTCCGCCTCGGTAAAAGGGACGTTCACGATCAATCCCTCACCGTAGGGCAGCTTGTCCTTCTCGCGGGCTGGAAGGACAGGCGGGAGGGTGGCGAACAGGACGAACGTCGCCATGAGAAACAGCGGGGCTACGCTCGCCCGATGCAACTTGGTATTGAGCCTCTCCATTTTTCCCAGACCTAGTTTACCGGAGACCGGCTTATCCACGATGTGTTGACCCAGGATCATCCTTTGCTCTCGCGACCCGCGAGCGCGTGCTTCGACGGAGCCAACGCCACTGCGACCACAGAATACTCTCAGCTGAGAGCGGGGAGGCTGTCAACCGGTGGGACCTTCCGGGTCGAAAATGACGATCAAACTCATAACCCCGGGTCATCTTGTTATCCCATTGCTTACGAACGTCCTGCTTATGCACGTCCAACGGTGGTTCAGCGCGTGGTAAGCGTCCACAACATTCAGCTGTTGGATTCATCCCCTGGATTCATCCGTTGCCCGAGGTAAGCGGTATATACTTTGGACGCTTGCGTTTTCAATTCGACGCGCGTTGGGGCTTTCGGCCTTGGGCTCCAAGTCGGGCGACAGATGCAAAACAGGAATCCGCGGTTTGATCCTCAGGATCGGGCGAAGTCGACAAACTCGCCGGGCGTTGGCGTTCCTGCGAAAGGTGATAGTTCCGGTTCCGACCTTCCGTCCGATCTCGACGCAACTTTAATCGAATTTCCGCAAGCGCCCTCTGATCCCGATGCCACCCTGGTCGACGGGAATGCGCCGTTCGCCGTCCCGACTCCGCCGCCTCGTTCTCCTAGCCCCGCACCCGCACGTCCTCGGATCGTGGCCCCGGCTCTGCAGCCCGGCGACGTGCTGGGCGGCCGCTATGAAATCCTGCAACTCCTGGGCGAAGGCGGGATGGGTGCAGTCTACAAGGCCATGGACCGGGAGCTGGATCGTCCAGTGGCCCTCAAGCTGATCCGGCCGGAACTGGCTGCCAATTCTTCGATCCTGGCGCGATTCAAGCAAGAGCTGCTGCTGGCCCACCAGGTCACGCACAAGAATGTAATCCGTATTTATGACCTGGGCGACGCCGATGGCGTGAAGTTCATCACTATGGAGTTCGTCGAGGGCCAGGATTTGCGCACCCTCATCCATGAGAAGAAGAAGTTTTCCCCGGAAGAGGCAGTGGAAATCACCCAGCAAATCTGCCGGGCGCTCGAAGCTACCCACAGCGTGGGAGTGATCCACCGGGATCTGAAGCCGCAAAATATTATGCGCGACCAAACCGGCCGGATTCTGCTAATGGATTTCGGCCTGGCGCGCACAGTGGCCGGCGAAGGCATGACCCAGACCGGAGCTTTGGTTGGGACCATGGAGTACATGTCGCCGGAGCAGGCGCTGGCCAAGGAGTTGGACCAGCGCTCCGATCTTTTCACTCTTGGCTTGATTCTCTATGAGCTATTGACCGGCGTGACGCCGTTTAAGGCGGAGAGCGTCGTCGCCAGCTTGATCCGGCGCACGCAGGAACGGGCGGTTCCAGTTTCCGATCATGATGGGACGATTCCACGGCCATTGAGCAATGTCGTGAGTAAGTGCCTGGAGCGCGATCCCCAGTTGCGCTACGCGAGCGCCGCCGAGTTGCTGCGGGACCTAGAAGCCTGGCAGAGCAATCGTGCGGCAGCAACGCTGGGCTTCCAACCGGCCGTCGAGCCCTGGGCGCGGACCATTCATTGGCCGCTGCTGACCGGGCTTGCCACAGTCGTCGTGCTGGCGATTGTCAGCTACGCGTTTCGCGGCGTTCTGTTTTCGTCGGCCAGGAAAACTGCTGCTGCCCCCGCACTTTCGTTGGCAGTGATTCCCTTCCACAACGCGTCGGGTGACCAGTCCTGGGACTGGCTGGGCCCGAGTCTTGCCGACATGTTGAGCACGGATGTTGGTCAATCCACGCATCTTCGAGCCGTCTCTTCCGACCGCGTGCAGCAGGTTTTTCACGATCTGCGGATCACTCCGAATTCGGTGGTCGATTCCTCCACTCTCGGCCGGGTTGCCGAATTCGCCAATGCCGACACTCTGGTTTGGGGACAATACACGAAGCTAGGCGATCAGATTCGCATCGACGCTACGCTGCAGGATCGCAGACACAACCGGACCATCCCAGTACAGGTTGAGGCGGCCAATCAACAGGATCTGTCCGCGGCGGTAGACCGCTTGGCAGGAATGATCCGCCAAAACCTGTCTTTGTCGTCAGACCTCGTGAAGGAACTACAGGCACAATCCTTCAAGCCGACCTCGACGTCCGTCGACGCTCTGCGTGATTACAACCAGGGTCTGCAGTTATTGCGCCAGGGAAACAATCTCGACGCCGAGAAGCAGCTTGAGGCTGCCACAAAAGAGGACCCCCAATTCGCCGTTGCCTATTCGCGGCTGGGCGAAGCTTATTCCGCACTCGGACACGACGCAGAAGCCGAGCAGTCGGCGCGTCGCGCCGTTGATTTGAGCCAGAATCTTCCCCTGGCACAGCGGTACTTCATCGAAGCCAGCCTGGCGCGGGTTACCAAGGACAACCAGAAAGCGATCGCCGCCTACGAAAATCTGGCCAAGAGTTTTCCCGATAACCTGGATGTGCAATTCGCATTAGGGAGCCTTTACGAAGACGCGGGCGATCTGGACAAAGCACGTTCCTATTATGCGAACGTGCTGCGAGCCGATGGCAAGAATCTCGACGCGCTGCTTTCCATGGGACGAGTGGAGATTAAAGCGGGCAATCCGCAGAAGGGACTGGATCCGCTCGATCAGGCACGGCATCTCGCGATCGACCTGGACAACCAGGAGCAGCAGGCGCTCATTCTGCAAGCCACGGGCATTGCCTACAAATTGATGAACAAGCCGGCCGAGGCCTTGCGCAATTACGAAGACTCGATGGCGATCAACCAGCGACTGGGGCAACAACGGGGAGTCGCAGCCAGCCTGGCGGAAATCGCGCAGGTGCAACTCTCGCTCGGGAAACCGGATGCCGCTATGTCGGCATACCACGACGCGCTCAAGATCCGCCAGGAAATTGGCGCGAAGAAAGATGCAGGCGACACGCTCATCGATCTCGGCGACCTCTACCTTGAGCGCGGCCTGCCCGACAAAGCGCTGCAGATGTTCAAAGAGTCGCTGCAGATTCAACGCGACGCCGGTGACGAGACCTACCAGGCCCTTTGCTTGAGCAACATCGGCACCACCTATTTGCAAAAAGGCGAGACCGAGGATGGTCTTACCTATTTGCAACAGGCCCTGCAGATTCGAGAAAAGCTGAACGTGCCGGGCGACATCGCCGAAACGCTGCAACACCTGGGAAGCGCTTACGGCACGCTGGGACAGTACGATCAGGCGATGACTTCCTACATGCGAAGCCTCGATTTGTATCGCAAGGGCGGCGACAACCACGGTGCGGCAGTCGTCTCCCATAGTATGGGCTTGATTTTTGAGCATCAAGGGCGATTAGGACCGGCCGTGGATGCGTTGCAGGATGCGGTCAAGGCATTTCAGGCTCTGGGCGACCGCAGCAGCGTGACCGCCGATGCGTTGAACGACCTTGCAGATGCACTCGCACAGGCAGGACGAGGAAGCGAATCAGGAAAACCGCTGGAAGAATCGCAAGGGCTGGGTCGTGACTTTAAGAACGATTCACTTCAGGCCGCCGTCTTGAACACGCAGGGCGATGTCCAGTTCTACCAGGGCGACCTCAAGTCGGCCAAAGGTTTTTATCAGCAGGCGCTGCGTTTAGCGGGACATGCATCGGACAAAGACGCGCTTCTGAACTCGAGAGTGAACTTGGCGAAAGTCGCGATCGCTGAGGGAAGCCCTCACTCTACGATCTCTCACTCTACGATTAACGATCTGCGAAGTCTTGTGCAGCAGGCTGATGCTCAAGGAATTAAATATGTTTCCGTCGCCTGCTCGGTGATGCTCGGCGAGGCCATGATCAAGGACAAAGATTATTCGCGCGCACGCCAGGAGCTCCAGCGCAGCCTGACCACGAGCGAAAAACTGGGGTTGCGCCTGGAGAGCGCCCGGATTCATTACCTGCTAGGAACTTCGCTGCGACTTTCCGGAGGCACAGGGGAAGCCGCGGCGCAATACCGTGAGGCGCGCAACCTGCTCGATGAGATCCGCAAAGAGCAGGGTGCGGAGCACATCATCGAACGCTACGATCTGAAGCCCATCTACGCTGGCGCTTCCCAGTTCGCAGCTTCCTAGTTCGACCCAGAGCTGAGCACCGCTGTCGTGTCTTCTTGCCGCCGGAGGCGGCCCTACTTCTTCACCACATTGGCGATTATCGGAATCTGCTGCGGGCTTCCCGCAGCGTTGTCGGTAACCAGCAGATTCGCATTGTGCACCCCGAGAGCGTCGGCGTAGAAACTGACCACGATGTCGCAGCTCTTGCCAGGATTTAAATATTCGCCGCACAAGCTCAGGAATCCGAATTCATACAGATCTGATCCTGATCCTGGCTTGATGGAGACACCCGTGATCTTCAACGCCGTGCTGCCGGGATTGGAGACAGTTTCTAACAGGAACACCAGGTTCCCGAACTTCACATTCCCGAACTTCAAGCTGCTCGGTGAGAGGCCGATCGCGGGCTGGGTCACCAGCAGCGTTACCTGCGCGGTCGCCGAGTTGTAGCCCACAGAATTGGCCGGAGTGAAGGTCACCGCCAGCGTTTGGCTCCCCGCCGGCAACACGGTGCCTGCCGGGGGCGTGTACACAAACGCTCCCGGCACGTTGGCGGTTGCATCGAGCTGAGTCGAGCTCAGCGCTGTCCCGTAGGTGATCGGCGCAGGCGTGGCCCAGGAGATCACTGAGGCAGCCCTGTTCACCGTCAAAGTCACGGTCGCGACCGCCGTGGAGTAGTCGACGGTGTCGGCAGGCGTGAAAGTTGCCGACAAAATCTGCGCGCCCGCGTTCAACACCGTACCCGCCGCAGGATTGTACATAAAGCCGCCTGCCACGTTGGACACAGCGTTGAGCTGCAATGCGCTTAAGGCCGTCCCGTAGGTGATCGGAGCGGGAGTTGCCCAGGAGATGGTCGGCGCCGCCTGGTTCACAACCAGAAGCACGGTAGCCGTCGCGGTGGTGTAGTCGGCGCTGTCGGTCGGCGTGAAAGTCACCGATAGTGTGTGCGTCCCCGCAGTCAGCAAAATTCCAGCTGCCGGCGTATACGTAAACGCGCCTGCCACGCTGGCCGTCGCATCGAGTTGTATCGCGCTCAGCGCAGTCCCGTAAGTGATTGCGGCGGGCGTCGACCAAGTGAGCGTGGGTGTAGCCTGCCCCACGGTGTAGGTCACGGAGCTGGGCGCGCTCTGGTTGCCGACTGCATCCTGCGCAGAAACCGTGAAGGTGTGCGATCCCACGGAACCGCTGACTGCACTGCTGAGCGAACCGGTGTTGCCGGTCGCGGGAATATTCGCGGTGCCGGATGGTCCGCAGAGCACAACGCCGGAGCCTCCATCCGTGCAGCTATAGTTTGCAGTCACCGATTGGCCGAACAGTGGCGACGCGGGCGAAATCGTCGGGCCCATGATCACCGGCGCTTTCTTATCCACTTCAAACGGACCAAAAGGACCTTGAGGAGCGGAGGTGTTGCCGGCAACATCCTGCACCGTGACGGCCGCGATCGAGGCACTGTTCGTTTCGGTTCCAACGGGGACATTCGTCGTAACGTTAAACGAAGCTGGGCCAACCAAGCCCGAGCCACCCGCGTTGTCGCTCGCGGTACAGGGAACGATGAAGTCAGTCATCTGCCACGCGGGAGCGGGCGGGGTGCAACTCACCGTGGGTGGAATCGTATCGACCTGGATCGTAATCGTGGGATAGGCGCTGTTCACCTGACCGCCGCTATTGCTGGTGATGTTTTCGACGGTACCCGCGCTGTCTGTGGCGAAGAATGTCACCACCGTCGCTCCCTGCGACACGGCCGGAATGACGATCGATCCGCTGGTTCCAGAGAGCGCTCCCGTAGGCGGGGTTGGGAGATTCGCTCCCGTGGCGCTGTAACTGATACTGGAGATCGCCGGCAAAGAAGCCGGCGGATTCGTATTGTTACCCGGCACAATCTCTGTGCTGTTGAAATTCAGGGTCACACTTCCATTCGTCCAACCGCTGTTCAGTGCCGGAGCCGTGCTGGCAGCTGTGCTCGGCTGAACCGCGCCGAGAATCGGAATCAGAGTGGAATTGAAGTTGTTGGTGCGCCCGCCGCTGGTTGCCGCGTCACCGCTTATGCCGGTGAAAATGTTTACCAGCCCCTTGCAGGTATTGTCTCCACTGGCGCCACAGCTGAGCGCCGCATCCTTGCCCATGATGTAGCCCGGAGCGATGATCGGCTTTTGCGATGGATCGAGATTGTACGTGTTCGAGACGTTGATCAGAGCGTTCGTCCCGGTGTTCGGGCAGTTAGCTCCGCTCGGGGTTCCGCTCGCCGAAGTCGTGCACAAATCCGTAGTAACCACACACGCGTAGTTGCCGGAACCCGTGTCCTGGTGCTGACAGGTACTTCCCTGAAACGGAGTGTTCGTCACCAGATCAGAGAATTGCTGATCCGTGATCGTCTGAACCGTTCCCTGCATGAATACGCCGGAGAACGCGCCAGTTCCCAATCCGCTCTGGGAATAATCCGTTATCGCGGATAACGTCGGGGTGTAGTTGAAGGTCGTTGTAGTCGTCTGCAGCGGCTGGTTAATGGTGATCGGCGCCAGCGGCAACGAACTGAAGGACCAACTGACGATGTCATTGTTTTCAACCAGAGAACCAGTCGCGGCAGTAAAACCCAGGTAGGCGCTTCCGTTGCCTGTCAGGTTCAGCTGCGTGGCAATGTTCAACGTCGCCTGCAGGATCAGTGTGCTGTCCACGTAGACAGAGAAATTGTTGCACCCGCTGGTGCAGGTCCCCGGCGGCAGATAGTTCACAGTAATGGTGTGGATGTTTCCATCGGACAAGGACATGCCGGAAGGCAAGGTTTGCAGCGCCAGCTTCGCGAGATTTCCGTCCGGGCACATATAGTCGTGATCCGCGCTGTTCGGCGTAAGTGTGCTGGCGTTGTTGGGCCCGCAGCTTTGCACCGCGATGTGGTTGCCGTTGGGATCGCTGTAGTTGGTGTTCTGAAAGGTATCGAGTTCGATGGCAAGGCTGTTGGTAATGGCGTTCCCACGGCCGCTCGCCGTGGAAACATCATTGTTGCCGTAAGACATGTTTTGGCCGTCCCCGGTGTAACCGAGCGCGCCTGTACCTGCCGGATCATTCTGGATGACCAGCGCCATACCGTCGGCGGGAAACGCACAGCCGTAGCAGGAATTCGTGCTGGAGATTTTAAACTGGAACGCCGTTGTGAATCCCGTGGAGAGTGGCTGCTGCAGGTTGAACCAGGCGGAACCATGCTGATTTGTATTCGCGGTCGTCAACCGCAGACCGCCGCCGGTAGTAAGAGTTGGCTGATTGGGAGAGCCATTCGTCAGTACCTGGCAGCTTGACGCGGGACTGCTGCTGTTTGTGCAGACATTCGCCGACGAGAAGCTTCCGACCGGAAAGCTAAACGACTGCGCAGCCAATGATTGCGACCCCAATACGATGCCAATCAGCAATCCCACAACCACAAAACCACCACGCACCGCGGTCTTCATTCTTCGCTTTCTCCGTTTTTCTGAATGTTCACATCCGAGTGTTCGCAAGAGTGGCTGGCCGAATCCGGAGCGAGTTTTGCCCGCTCAGGGGTTCAACGTTACGCACTCGCATAAGGATCAATGCCTGGATTGAAACCGGCTTGTAAGGGGGAGGCAGCCGGTGAACCGCCAGCCATTCTCAGCTTTGCGCTCCACAGTGTCAAGGGCAAAGCCGCCGCCGGTGCGGGATTCGGAGCGATCCGCTGCCCTCCAGCGTCCGAGACAGGAACTGTCCACCGTCGCGTATCAGTTGGGGATCAGTGGGTGGAAAACCGGGCAGCGATTGTTTCGCGCTTGTTACTGCCAGGTTAAATCTCTGCAAATGGCAGGGAGCAAGTCTT
The DNA here is from genome assembly GCA_963719575.1 of uncultured Acidobacteriaceae bacterium. Lineage (GTDB taxonomy): Bacteria > Acidobacteriota > Terriglobia > Terriglobales > Acidobacteriaceae > Sulfotelmatobacter. The sequence goes on along the minus strand of CAVRCN010000002.1, from coordinate 87,520 downwards.
CTGCAGACCGCAATTCTCCGTTACCCTGATGGTTCGCCTTCCAGAGGCCACGATGCCCGTCAACACGAAACACAGCAAACCACCGCGGGCAAGAGTGCGTCCCAACGTCCAAAAGCAGGATGCCCCCAAGGTTGCAGCGAAAGGTCCCGCCGTCGCTCTGGCTCCGCCACAGAGCTCTCAGCCTCGCGCCAAGGTCTATGCAACGCTTTGCCTTCTGCTTGCTGCTGTCACCTTCATCGTCTACTCCAGGGCCCTCACCAACCCCTTCGTGAATTATGACGATCAGGGATATGTGGTCGAAAACTCCCGCGTGCAGCAAGGCCTTACGCTGGCTACGTTGCGCTGGGCCCTCACTTCTACCGACGCCACGAATTGGCATCCGCTCACTTGGCTCTCCCACGCAGCGGATTGCCAACTCTTCGGATTAAATCCGAAAGGTCACCATCTCACCAGCGTCCTGCTTCACGTATGCAATGTGGTGTTGCTCTTCCTGCTCCTGGCCCGTGTGACAGGATCAATCTTTAAGCGTTTGCTGGTGGCCGCTCTCTTCGCACTGCATCCCATCAACGTAGAAAGCGTTGCATGGATTGCCGAGCGAAAAACTGTGCTTTGCATGTTTTTTATTTTGCTCACGTTCGCCGCTTATGGCTGGTATGCCCGGCGACCGCGCCTGGGGCGCTATCTCGCCGTGGTTGGTTTGTTCATTCTGGCGCTGGCCGCGAAGCCAATGGCAGTTACGCTTCCTTTCGCCCTGCTGCTGTTGGATTTCTGGCCGCTCGGACGGGTTTCATCCCTGCAAACGGCATCTGAGGTATTTCCTGTTCCCCGCGTGGGGTTCGGCAGACTGGTCCTGGAGAAGCTCCCGCTAGTGCTCTTGTCGGCCGCCAGCAGCGCAGTGACCCTATTCGCGCAAAAAGCCGCGGTCGCAACCAATGAACATGTGCCACTGTTCGTACGGCTGGCGAACGCCTGCTACGCCTATTCGACGTACATCTTTAACGCCTTCTGGCCTGTAGGCCTTGCATCGTTTTATCCATATGAGGGGTACCGGCTTCCGGTGTGGCAGTTCGTGCTGTGCGCTTTGTTCCTGGTCGCCGTTACGGCATGGACCTGGGGCAAGCGAGCCCGCACTTATCTTCCAGTGGGATGGCTCTGGTTTCTCGGTACTCTGGTACCGATGATCGGCCTGGTACAGGTCGGTGACCAGGCCATGGCGGATCGCTATGCCTATCTTCCGTTGATCGGAATCTTCGTGATGGCGGTTTGGGGCGTCGCCGACCTGGCCGAGAAGCACCGGATCGACGTTCGATTGCTTCGCGTTGGCGCTGTCGTGATTATTGTGGCGCTCTCACTCTTGACGTGGCGGCAAATCGGATACTGGCGCAGCAGTCGCGACTTGTGGACGCATGCTCTCCAGGTCACGAAAGATAATTACATGGCCGAAGATTATGTCGGGTCCGCGCTTCTCGTCGAAAACTACGAAGCCACCGGCCAGCGCCATTTGGACGAAGCCTTAGTCCACTTCAAGAATGCAGTCCGCATCAATCCCAACGACGCCATCAGCCATCTCAATCTCGGAGCGGATATGCACGAACACGGGCAACTGCGGGAGGCGATCGAGCAATATCAAACCGTGCTTTCGCTGACCCAGGATCCGCATCTCGTAGCGAAATCCTTCATCGATCTCGGAGCCGCCTACCAACAGCTCGGAGATTACGCCGCCTCTGAGCAGTACTTCCGCGAGGCCCAGAAAATGGAACCTGACAATGAAGTTATTCTTCTGGATCTGGGCAAGTTGGGTATGGCGAAGCGCGCCCGGGAACTTTCGACGGCCGCTGCCGCCCATCCCACTCCCGGCGCTTATCTACAGCTGGGGCAGCTTCAGCAGGCAGCTGGAATGATTCCTGAAGCGCGGCAGTCCTATGAGGCGGCTTTGAAGCTCAACCCCAAGTTCGTCGAGGCGCAAAAAGCCTTGGCCGGCATCGGCCAGGACAGCCATTGAACGGTTGACCAAACGACGCCTTCGCCCTATTGCGATAGCGGGGCATCCTGCGGTTGTTGCGGCGCCGTTTGCGGGAATGTCTGCTGCGGCGTTTGCTGGCCCGGTCCACCCGGCTGAGTTTGGCCAGAGGCGTGAGCCGGAAAGACTTGTGGAGTCAGCGAGGTCGGACCTTTTATTTCATAGCCACGGTCGCTTCTGGGATCGTAGAAGAAAAGCCAGTCGCTGTAGTGATCTTTGTGATTGAACTCACGAATGCTGCGCGCCTTGCTCGTGCTGACAACCCCGAAAATCAACCTTCCCGGCTGGTTTTCGGTCATCCCAGCACTTGAGGATGCGCCGAACGCTGTGCCCCCAGTGGCGCGGGCATTCGGCCGGACACTGTTTTGGCTGCCTGCGCCCGAGGAATCCTGAGCAGGACCGTCAAAAGAGCGATCGTCGGAAGAAGGTAGAGTTGGAGCCGTTCCCGCAGACAAACTTCCGTCATCATTCGCGCCAGCTTGAACGGCCGAAGAGTTGAGGTTTGCGGGCCCCGGCTGCACGTCGTCCAAATGGAGAAACTTAAAGTCCCGGCCCGTCATCGGGTCTTTGTAGAGTTTGCGAATAAAGCGCTGATCCGGACCGCCCAGAAGATCTTCGGCACGGACCGGATAGCGGCCAGTTCTCTTCGCGTAGCTGCGGATTGCCCGCGTGTACTGCACGCCCCGATGAACCAGTTCTTCTTCGCGGTCGCGTTTAATCTGGAAGGCCAGGTTGGGCGCAACCACGGCGGCGGCAATCATCAGAACCGACACCATCAAGAGTAATCCGAGCAGAACGTAGCCGCGATCCTGGCGTCTTTCGCCGCCAGTGGCATGCGATCTGTCTCCGGTCCGGGTCACAGCGCTGATCTCCACTCAAAAGCTGTACTTCAATCCCAGCTGAATCGTCCGCGGACGGTGTGCGTCAATCGGCCGCAGGAATGAGCTTCCCGTCGTGCAATCCACGTTACCGGGAGCACCATTCGGGTTGCCGGTAGTCAGCGCCGAGGGCGTTAACCCGCCCGCCGCTGTAAACGGAAGCCCGCCAGTGCCGCCTCCGTAGCAGCTGATGGTGTTCTGCGCCGCGTTCCCAATGTTCGGATTGAAGATTCGAAATTCCGTGTGGTTGAAAACGTTGAACGCTTCGGCACGAAACTCGAGCACGCTGCCCTCGGTGACTTTGAAGTTCTTGAATATCGACATGTCAAAGTTCAAGCGGTGTGGATTGTTCAGGAAATTTCGCCCCGCGTTGCCAAACGTCAGACCCTGTGGAGCCGAGAAAGCCGCGGGGTTAAACAACAGGGGGCCAATGCTCTGCGGCGTAAACTTCTGGATCCCAACCGGCAGAGCGCTGCGGGGGCTGGCAACTACGTCCGGGTAGGATCCAGTTCCCGCGCCGTTGGCGATGCCGGCATTATCCAGAACCGAAATTCCAAGATTGTTGCTGCCGCCGTTAATCACGCTGAAAGGAGTTCCCGACTGAAAAACCGTAATGCCTGAAAGCTCCCATCCATCGAACAAAGCGCGCAGGAGTCCGGAGTCGCCCGAACTCCCTGGAGCCGGCTGATCTGTTCCTTCCTCAGGCTTGCCATAGCTGACCATCCGTTTGAAACCGCTGCCCAGCTTTGGCAAATCGTAAACGTAATTAAGATTGAACAGATGTCGCTGGTCGAAATTTGAACTGGCCCAACTCGACCGGATATTCGCCGAATTCACAAAGGAAGAGTCGGAGCGATCGGAAGAATCGTCGAACGAGTGGCTGTAGGTGTAGGAAACACCCACAGTCACCGGTCCCCGTGTCCGCCGCAGCGTGGTTTGCAGCGCGTGATATTGCGAGTCGGCAATATTCTGCAGCGATAGAATCCTGCGGAATCCAAAGTAAGGACGCATATTTCCAGGATCAGGGATGGAAGTGTTGAGAACTCCGTTGCTCGGGTCAGTAGTCCCGTAACACGCCGCCACTAAATTGGCATAAGCCGGTTCCTGCGGGGTCACAACAATCCCCTGTGCTCCGGCGACGAAGCCGAGGCCAGGTTGGAACGTGCTGCAATCGCGAGCCACTTCAACCGGATCGCCCGCAACATAAGGATTCCCGTTCAGGTTAATGCCGGTGTCCGGCCCGGTAGGCGGCGTCGGCAACTGGTTCACTTGCAGCTCAGCGCTGAGATGGGTTCCTTTGCTGCCCACGTAGGCCACTGTGGCCACCGTATCTTTCGGCAACTGGCGCTGCACACTGAGGCTCCACTGTTGCACGTAAGGCCAGATCGCTTTCGTAGGAATGGAAGTCACATCTGGCGGGAACGCGAGCGGACTCGAATTCGGTCCTCCCAAGCCGATGCTTGAATAAGCAAAAGGCCCCGGAAACGGCGCGGTCATCGTGAGCACCAGCGGAGCGCCGCCTTCGAGTGAGCCCGTGTTGGCTTCTTTCGGAGTTCCGTGCTCGAAGAAAACTCCGTAGCCGCCGCGAATGGAAGTCTTCCCATCCCCACGCGGATCCCAGGCAAACCCGATGCGCGGAGCCGGATTGAAGGTGTGGTTGCTCATGCAACTCGCGGGGACGCCGTTCTTCCCGCATTGCACTAAACCGTTGGTGATGACCGGCGGCAAGTTGCTATAACTCAAGTTGGTCGGGTCGAAGGGGATCGGCGTGAGGAAATGGTTGTTCTCGGCAATGTATCCGCCCGGACCGGTGATGATGGCCGGAATGGTCAGTCCCGCGGCAACGCTCGGGTCATATTTACTTGCTTCCCAATTCCAGGCGTTCAGATTCTTTTCGTGGAAGTTGCCAAACAAACTCATGCGCAAACCTGCATTCACGGTCAAGCGCTGGCTCACGTGCCAGTCGTCTTGCACGTAGGGTTCTGTGATCCAGTAATTGTTGTAGTACTTGAGTTGGGCACTATCCTGTTGATAGCTCTTGATATAGGACGCCCCGGTTTGGTTCGAAGAGAACAGGAAATCGGCGAAGGCATTTCCCGTGGTGATGCTGTTCTGGTTACTGAAAGTGAGCAGGCCCTGCAAGTCGCCGGTCGCCGATCCGATGGCGCCGTTGGTCTCGCTCCGTTGCGCATCCACCAACTGAACACCAACGTGCACAGTGTGGCGTCCGAAGTTGATTCCAAGATCGTCTCCCAGGCTGTAAGTCGGATTGGTGTGCTCCCACGGCGCATAGGAGGGGTCCACGGTGAAGCCGTTGCCGCCAAATTGCGCGTTGGTTCCCGCGATCACAACTCCCGGTGGTTTCCCTCCGGCACCATTGGGGAAGATGTAGTTCATGCAATCTGCGGGAGGATTCGACACCGGGGTGCATGCGGGAACCACCTGATTCGTCAGGCTCGCTCCCGGGCCGGCGATATTGCTGAGAGTGATGTGCGCGTCGACATAACTGATCACGAATTCATTCAGCAGCTTGGGCGTGATCGTACTGGTGAGGCGCGCCACCATACTCGTGCCCGGACCATTCAGCTTGTTCTGCACCGTCGGGAAACTGTTCTGGACATATCCCCATTCGGGAGTGGCGACGGTGGTATCCCAGGAGTCGTGAATGTAACGGAATGACAGCCGCATATTCTGCGTGAAGTTATGGTCCAGTCGGGCCAACTCCTCGCGCCAGTACGTGGATGGCGAAATTACGGCGGCGTAACAAGGAATATTGGTGCCGCTGCTCGTCGGCAGGTTGAAGTTGCAACCGGTCTGGGAATTTGGCAGCGGAACTACTCCCGTGCTGAGAATCTGTTGGCTCGTGGCAGAAACCGGAACAAACAGTTGTGGCTGTCCCGCAACGCTCGGGCAGTCGGGATACAAGCTGCGGTCAATGGTATGGGTGCCGGGCGGCGGGCAAACGTCCGAAAAATTCGCGCACATGGTTCCAATTGCACAGCTGTTCACGTTCAGGCCTGCCCCGGTAATCAGCGTTCGTTCGGCCAGAGTGGGCACGGCCTGGTTGAATTCCTGCGGAGTCTTCTCCAGCCGGAATTCCTCCGACCAGAAGAAAAATGTTTTGTCCTTCTTCGTATTGAACCCGCCCGGAATGTAAAGCGGTCCGCCCAGCGTTCCGCCGAAATCCTGCCTGCGATAGAGCGGAGCCTTGGCGGTTTGATCAAAATAGTTGCGCGCGTTGAAGAACTCATTCCGAACAAAGTCATACACACCACCGTGGAAATCCTGCGTCCCCGACTTGGTAGTCACCAGCACCGTACCCGACGCACTGCGGCCGTATTGCGCCCCGTAATTCGAAGTGAGCACTTTTACTTCGGAGATCGCATCAAGACTGGGATAAACCATCAGCGTGCTTTCGGCGCCATTCAGTCCGGCGTTGAGCACATCGGATCCGTCCACGTCGAAGTTGTTGTACTCGACGCGCCCGCCATTGACGCTGTATTTGACACTGCCCTTTACTCCCACCAGCGCTTCATCCTGTCCGGTTTGATTGCTCACTCCCGGCGCGAGCGCGATCAGCTGCGTGAAGTTGCGTCCGTTCAGTCCCGTCTGCAACACTTCTTTCTGCGTGATCGTGCCCTCGACCTGTGCATTCTCCGTCTGGATCTGCGCCGCGCCGCCGGCCTCAACATTGATTTCCGTCTTAGAACTAGGAGGTTGCAGCGTGGCGTCGATCTCGATGGCCTGCTCCGCCGCCAGGGTCACGTCAGTGGTTTCGAAAGGCGCGAAACCCGGAGCCGCGACGCTCAGCTTGTATTGCCCCGGAGGCAAATTCAGCACGAATTGCCCGCGCGCATTCGCCGTCGCGGTGACTGGCGTTCCAGTCTTCCCGGTCGCCGTGGCCGTGCCGTTTGGTATCACGGCGCCGGATTGGTCCGTCACAATGCCGTAGAGCGCGGCTTTGCCTTTTTGCGCAGAAACCGAGAAACTCTGCGGAGCTGCCGCGGTGGTTTGCGCGGGCTCGGCTGGCGCCGGCGCAGCCGCAGGGGGCTGCGGTTGACTCCCGGCTTCCGGCTGAACTGCGGACGGCGTTTCCCCCGGCACTGCTGCGGGGCTCACTGCCGGGGCGGTCGCGGGCGCCCGGCCCACCGGCATCGGCACCAGCGGCGGATCAATTTCCAAACTCGTGCTGCCGATCAGGCTTACGTCCGTTTCAAACGGCTGGAAGCCCGGTGCGCTCGCCTTGAGTTTGTAATCGCCGGTGGCCAGCCCGCCGAAGCTGTACTCGCCTTTTTCGTTCGCGGTAACGGTTTTTTCGCCGTCCTTGCCGCTAAGCACGACCGTGGCGTTGGGTATGGGCTTCGCATTCGGGTCCATCACCACCCCGTTGAGCGAAGCGCCCTTGCCCTGCAGCCTGGGCAACGGAGTTCCGGACGCCCTGCCCTCGGCGCTGGCAACACAGCCAAATACAACAACCAGCGCAAGCCAGCACGCAAGAACGCGGGGAAATCTCAAAGCTCACCCTCCAGGGAGATCGTGAACACCCAAGACATACTGAAGACACGCCCCAAACTTTGCCGTGGACCGCACGACGCGCAGATGACCGCTAAGGGTAATGGCGGATTGTTACACCCCAATGAAGGCCAGATTAATTTCCGGTGACACCACCCCCAGGCAAGATCGGCCGGTCGGGCTCCCGGTAGCGAACGACCAGAAACAGAATTTGAAAAATCGTTGCAAACATGCAGCGTTTAAGGCCAGCTTTTGCACCGACGTTTATCGTTCGCCAGCCAAGAATTAACCCACCGTTAATTTTTTCGTCATAGTGCGGTAACAAGCTTCGGGGATAGTTATCCCGCACCAGAGCCGTAATTACTGCGCCGGAAATTTGCATTGCTGGTTTCGCAGTGTGCTTGTTGAAGGCGTTTTGCTGGCGCCCCAGGACTTGCATTCACTTCCGAGAACAATTCGAACGACAGATTCTAGAGAGACTCAAAAGGAGATATGAGATGACGAAAAAAAAGCTTATCGTCGGGACCCTGTCGCTAGTGGCGACACTGCTCCTCGCGACTGCCAGCTTTGCAGTGCCCTGTAGCAGCGGAATTAACGTTCACTACGTCGGAATCGGATCGTCGGGCGAATTCCAAACCCTCGGTTTCGGCGCGAACGACGCCATCCAGCACGTCGCCGGCTATACCGCGCCCACCAACATCTGGAGCAACGCTGCCGCCCAGGTCATCGACGCGCGAACTGCGGTAAACACGATTGACACCGGTCTCAAGATTTGGGTGTTTTACGACAGCAGCGCCACTTGCAACGTGTACGTCGGCTACCAGGCGGATTCGGTGCAAGGCAACAAAGACTTCTTCTGCTACGGCAAGGTTGCAACCGGCTTCGTCGGGACCGAGGCCAATTGCTACGGCCACTCCACCGGCGCGGGCAGCTGGGAACAAGCGAACAGCGGCGGCAATGTGATTTTCGGGCTGGCCGACGTTCCCACCGCCACTCCGCTCCCCATTCCAATTCAAACTTTCCTGGTCACGGCGCCTCTGCCGACCAAGACCGGCACCAAGCAGAACCTGCCGCCGGCCTATTGCGGACAGAAAGGCACGCCCGGCTCAAAAACCGCCTACTGCTACTTCAACGTCGCCCACACCGACATTCGCCCTGAGGATGGACTCTACGCCACTACCCGTGCGCTCAGTTCCTACAACACCACCAACGGCATGGCTGGCCTTGGCTACAACCAGGCGGCCTGCGGATCAACGGGCACGGGAACCAAGACGGTAGGCTGCCCGATCTACGATTCCTTCGCCAAGAAGGCAGTGTTTTATCCCAACAACTTCTCGCTGAAAACTGATCCTTACACCGCCGCAGCGGTTCCGGGCTATACAACTCTGAGCATCGGAGCATCGCCCGAACTGGTCTTTGTGAATAACGCCGACGCAACCAACAACGGCTTCGGAGCCACGCAAGGCGACGGCAGCTACCTGCACAAGAACATCAACCGCAAGGTGCTGGCTCATGTCTTCGACGGTACAGATTCCTGCACCGGCGATCTTCTGGCCACCACGCCCACTCCGGCCGCTTACGGCGGCACCGTCGCAGGCTCAGGTCAGCCCATCCAGGCAATCATTCGTGAACCGCTCTCCGGCACCTACAATACGTTTGAGTTCAACGCGGTTCGTGACTTGACTGGCGGCGCAGCTACCGCCATTAAGCAGTCAACAATCAGCGACCTCACCTGGATCAGCGACGTCGAAAGTAGCCAGGAAATCGACCTGCGCGGCAACCTGGGCGCAACTCTGGGCGCCGACGGTCCGGCGTTCAACTTCAATACTGGAAGTGGTTGCCCCGGCACATCGTCTGTGGCTCCGGACGGCACCGCGGAATGCGGCGATCCGCTCCTGGTTCACACCAGCACCTGCGGCACCGGCACCGCCAAGGGCCTCCGTCTTCGCGCGATTGGAACCGGCGAAGAAGTCGCGGCCACCCTCGGTCAGGACAACACCGGCGGCAGCCAGGTCGTCGACGGGATCGGCTACACCTTCTGGGGCTACAGCAACCTTAAGCCAGGCGCCTCGGGCTGCTCCGGTACCGGAACCAGCGGCGACGTCACCTGCTCCACCTACGCAGGCCACTATCTGACGGTGGACGGCATCGATCCTCTCTTCGCGACCCAGGGCGGCGCCCTCGACCCTAATCCGAATCCCAACGGCCCTTACAACTTCCCGCAATGCGGACTGATCCAAAAAGTTGCAGGATACGGCTTTCCCTGCGAACAGATTCCTTTCACCCACGTTTACGACGGCACATATCCGATCTGGTCGTTGCTGCGTCTCGTGACCTTCGACAATGTGGGTACGACTCAACAGACTCCGGAAGGCGTCATCAACGTGCTCGCCTACGCCCAGCTGGAAGCGGCTCCGGGCTCGGCCGAGCAACTCTCGGACTTCGTTCCCTTCCTCCACTCCATCACCGGACTGCCCTACACCCAAGGCGGAACTCTGCCGTCGGGCGACTTGAACCTGGGCGTGTTCCGCTCGCATTATGAACAGTCAACGATCAAACCGGACAACGGGCACACGGCTTGTGCCGGCGTGTTTACCGGCGTCAACATCACCGGCGGAACATCCGGCAGCAAGACTTGCCTGGTCGATCTCGGCGGTGACGTGGGCGGCTCGGTTCTTACCGTGCAGTCTGATGTCGACTTCAACGCTGATTTCGGCGGTGCCGTCATCAATGGCCGCACCTATCCGACCGAAATTTACGGCCTGCACCAGTAGGGTGAAGTATTGGTCCGTTTTGCACGGCTGGGGAAAACGAGGGTGCGACCTGCCCCTCGCTTCCCCGGTCGCTTTTTTGTAGAACATGTTTGTGGAAGCACGTTCAGAAGCGACTTGCAATCTTTTCAGTCGGGAGGAAGTGGCTCTGTTCGAATTTCTTCGCGTACTTTGCGGCTTCTCCTTTGCGAACTTTGCGGTTAAAGGCTTTTGTTCTTGGGGGGAAAGCAACAGACGCTAACCGCAAAGGACGCGAAGAAAGGCCGCAAAGGACGCAAAGAAATTCCAAATTGTGCCACAACTGATCGGGAGGTTCGATGCAGTCCCGTAATTCATTCATGGACAGTCTTTTTTCGTTTGTGCTCCAAGCCATCGTTGTGTTCTCGATCGCCGCCAGCGTTTTTGCTCAACAAACGGCGCCAGACTCGGCCAAACCCTCGTTGCCGCCGGGGCTCGATCCAAAAACCCTGCGGCCGCTGTACGAAACCATTCAGGAAGATTGGAGTTCGCTAGCCATCGGAGCCAGCAAGCTGCAGCCCGAACAACCGCTGGTGGCGCTCACCGAAGAAAAAGAAACCTTTACACGGACCTTAGTGCAAGTGAAGTGGCGCCCAGGTGACCCCATCGACTTGTGGATCATCCTTCCCAAGGGCGTGAAGCAGCCGCCGGCCGTGCTCTACCTCTACGGCGACAATCAGGATACGGATCGTTTCAAGCTCGACGGCTGGGCGGAACGCGTGACCAGTGGCGGCGTCGCCGCGGTGGGATTTGTCTCAGCGCTCAGCGGACATCGCTTTCATGACCGTCCCATGAAGCAGTGGTTTGTCAGCGAGTTGCAGGAGTCCATCGGCAGCACCGTGCACGATGTGAAATTCATCCTCGACTATCTCACCCAGCGCGGCGACGTTGATATGAATCGCATCGGAATGTTCGGGGAAGGCTCGGGAGGCGCCATCGCCATCCTGGCCGCGGCCGCCGACCCGCGCATCAAGGCCGTGGACGCGCTTGAGCCCTGGGGCGACTGGCCGGATTTTCTGGCGAAATCGTCGCGCGTTCAGGACGATCCCGACCACGCTGACTATATCAAGCCCGAGTTTCTGAAGAAGGTCGCCGCGCTGGACCCGGTTAAATGGCTGCCTGATCTGAAAATACCGATTCGAGTGCTGCAAGTGCGGCAAAATACTTCCACTCCGATCGAGTGCAAGGAAAGCATCAAGGCTGCCGCTCCGAAACAGGCCGAGTTCTTGCGCTTCGAGTCCGCATCCGACCTCACCGGCACAGAAGGCCAGGGAAAATTATTCGTGTGGATCAAGGCCAGAGTGCAGGGATCGGGCAAGTCTACCGGGCCCGGGGTTTCGGTGGCCGACGGCAAGCCCGCGCAGAACGGGAATAATTCTTCGCGTCCGTGACTTCCGTATTCGTAGAGCCAGGCGTTTTTCTTCAGCGCAGTTGAGAAGTTTTTCCCAGGGAGGGTTTGGTGGTCACGCGTTCCAATCGATGTTTCCTGTGCATTTGCCTGTGGTTGTGCTGGCTGGCGGCAAGCTGCTCGAGTTCTCATTCGAACGCTGGCGGCGGGCAGAGCGGGCTTCGATTCACGTCGCCAAACGCGACCACTACGATCGAACTCGGCCAGACGCTGAGTGTCACGGTAAGCCAAACCGTCACCTGGAGCCTGATAAGCGCGTGCGGGAAAGGCACGCCTGCCGGAACGTTGAGCCAGGAAACGGGAACCACCGTCGTCTATGTCGCACCCACTCCGGCGTCTTCGCCGGAGCCTTGCCCCAACACCCCGACTTTTCAGGATGCGATTGTAGCCACGGACTCCGCAAACCAGTCCGCGGAGCTGCTCATCGTTGTGGTTTCCCCCGTCGCAATTACAAATGCCGCCAGCTATTCCTACGGTCCGAATGCTGGACCAGGATGCGCGGTGGGAGTCAGCACGTGCTGCCCTCCCGCAGGAACTTTGATCCTGCCGCCGAGCAACGGGCCAACTGGCGCCAACGGGATAGCGCAGGCCGGAGCCTTGGCGACCGTCGGCCCCATCACCGCGATGGGCGGTGTGCCGCCTTATACGTGGCAAATCGCATCCGGCGCGAGTTCCCTTCCCAACGGGCTCTCGCTCGGTACTGCCGTCGACAAAAATACCAGCCAGCTGGACGCGGTGATCCAGGGCAAACCAATTTCGTCCGGTTGCTCCACCTTCACGCTCACGGTCGCGGACTCAACCGCGACGGCCAACTGCGATCCCACCGTTCAGCCTTCACCGTGTGCACAAGTAATATTGAATGTAGTGGTGTTACCGCAGGCCCTCAAAGTTCAGGTTCCCAACTATCCCGCCTCCTACAACGACCCGCAAAATGGAGATCAAGGCGTGCCTTATCCTCCCACGGCGCTGGTTTCATCGGGAGGCCAGCCGCCTTACTTCTGGTGTCAGAGTCCGGCGAACGGAGTGCCAGCTTCCACACTTCCTCCGGGTCTGGAATTGAATTCTCTAACGCCGCCGAATTTCAATTGCCCTTCGATTTCGTCATCGAATTACGCAGTGATCTCGGGCCAGCCCACTGCTGGCGCAGAAAATGCGCAGAACGGATGCATTGGCGGCACGAATTCCGGCTGCTACTACACGCAGTTTCAGGTCTACGACAGCCAGCAGCCTTATCCCGCAGCGAGTTACGTGAGCCTGGCCAACATGTCGGATTTCCCGCTGGTCTCCTGTTCGCAAGCCAATCAAGCCCCGAGCATTAATTCCGTTCTACCTAATTCGTACCTCCAGGGGCCGATCGCCTTTCTGCTGCACGGCTTTGATAGCAATGGACCAGTGGTCATCGCGGGAAGCGTCATCCTGGACGGCAACGGCAACGTAACTGGCGGAGTGGAAGATGTAACCCGCGGCGGTGCCGGCGGACATCAATACCTGACGATTCAAAATACGCAAGCCCAGCAGAGTTGGTACGTGGTCGGCACGGAATCAGCCACGCTAAACGCTGGAGTCACTCCCGACTACAGCCGCGGTTGCATGACGCTGTATCTGGCCAACAACGGCGTCTCCGCTGGAACCACCACTTTTGCTTTCACTCTGGGTGGTTGCACGAACCACTTCAACGTGAACGGAGTGACTTCCACCAGCAACCAGGCCTGCGGCGTCACCGCAACCAGCCAGGCGGCCGGAACCTATACCACGGGGCACATCATCGAGTTTGACGACAATAGCGGCCAGGGAACGCGCGCTTCTGGAATATTGCGCGCGCAAGACACATCCAGTTTCTCCGGCGGATTGACTGGGACCTACGCATTCGGCCTTAGCGGCGGCGACGCAGCAAAGCAACACTACGCCATGGCGGGGTCTCTCAGCGCCAACTCAGGCAATATCACGTCGGTCGCCAGCGACATCGACGACGCGGGCACGCTTGCGTCTCAATTGACGGGCGGAACGGGAAAATATTCCATCGACGCCACCTATGGGACCTCCAATGGGCGCTGGACGGCGAACCTGAGCTTGAACAGCGGCGCGATCGGTCTCGACCAGGCTCTCTACATGGTCAGCAGCACCGAGGCGCTCATCGCGTCCACCGATCCGCTCAGCGCAAGCCAACCGATCATCGGTGGCGAGGCCATCACTACTGCCGCTTCGTTTACCAACGCGTCGCTCGAGAACAGCCACATCTTCCGGATTGGCGGGCTCACATCGAGCGGCCCGGACGTGAGCATCGGAGCCCTCAGCTTCGACGGGGTGAGCGCCGTCTCCGGCACAGAGTACGAAGACCAAGCCGGAACGCTGGCCACGACCGCAATCTCCGGGTCCTATAGCGTGGATCCAAACTCCGGGCGGGCCGTGTTCGTGGCCGCGCAAGGTCAGAATCTCGGGGCCCATCCCTTCATCGCTTACGTCATCCCCGCCGCGGCAAACTTGTCCCGCACCAACTGCAGCGCTCCTGCAGCGTGCGTCACCGGATTCCTGGTCGGAACGGACAGCACTGCGCAGGACGGCATCCTGGAATTCCAGACTCCGACGCTGGCTCCGCCCCCACCCTTCATCAACCTCTATGTGTCGGGAAACTTTACCTACGGAACTGCAGAAAGTCAGGATGCGCTGACGCCGAACGTCGAGGGCGATGTGTACGCCAGCCCCAGCGGGAGCAACTCAACGACCGGAAGTCTCGGGCAGACTCCCGGCACTTCTCTGCCATTCATTCAGGACATGAGCTATGGAAATCCAGCTCTGTTCTGCGTTTCGCAAACTCTCTGCTATCTTCTGATGCCCAACCAATCTCTCAGCGGCTCTTACACGATCAACTCCAACGGCACCGGCTCGTTCGGTGGCGGAGTGGTGTCAGTCACAAACGGCAGCGCGGTATTCTACATCGACGAATCACCCACCAACCTGCATCCGTCAGTTGTAGTGGCAGAACAGTAGAAAGAAAAATGTAGGGCGGGCACTCTTGCCCGCCACGGCCGCGCCAGCGGCCGGCCCTTGGTCGGCCAGTGCCACCGATGCGGCTAGGCTCGTGAGCCTTTTCAATCTTTTCAATAGCTTCCAGATAATTGCAACAAGTTACAGACATTTTCAACCACTTACGGCGATTTCGCGTTTAGAAGCGATTTAAGCCCGCCCATCCCAGTAACCATACTTGGAGTCGACCTGACGAACCAAACGCGATCACAGCTCGATTCTGTGCGCCCCAGAGCCATCCTGCGCGCAGCCTCGCCCGCTGCCGGGGCGTGGGAACCGCCACTTCCCTTCGCTTGTTTTCAGCAAGTTAGAGATTTCCACAATGAAAACAAAGCACATCGCTCCGGCCCGGAACAATGCCCGCATTTGAGATGCGGTTGTTTTCAATAGCTTACAGATAAGTCATTGAAACGAAAGAGTAGAGCCCGCGCCGTTGTCGAATCCTTACTTCCAGAAGCGGCGAATACCGCCGAAGCCCATCGCCCCCAGCCCAGTTGCCAGCAAGTAGATCGAAGAAGGTTCGGGAATAGCCGAGCTCGTGGAGTTCAGCGTGATGTCCGCGATCCCGAGTCCGTTTGCGGGTCCTGAAAAAGTAACGGACTTCGCCGTCCCGGAAAAACCGAGGCTGGCCGATGTCCAGTTGCAGTAGCTGGGAAAACCAGTGCACGGAAGATTGTTGGGAGAAAGAGCCAATGTCGCCAGGATCGTACCCGCGCCGTTGTAGCCGCTCCACACCGTGACAGTTTCATTAAACCCGGCAGAGAAATAAAACTGGATTCCGGTGTTGAAGCCGGCCGAAACGTTGATGATGCCCGTCGCCGGCGAGCCAGTCACTCCGTTGATGAAAATAATTGGGGTGCCCGTGGGATCCGGCGCAAACGCTCCGCTGCCGTTTCGCCCCACCGCCCGCAGCACCAGAATGTTCGACGAGAAGGCAACCCCGCTGTACGTGTTGCCGACCGGCTGCAGGTTCTGCAGCCCGGCAAAGTCCAGGAGCTCCGCCGACAGGTTGGAATTGGCTACTGCCGAGGAGACCCCGACCAGAAGCAGCAGGCCGAGCATGAACGTGGTGCGCAGAAAACGGAGCATGAAAGTATCCTCGCGAAAGATTCCCCGGAAAAAGGGTAGCGGATGGTCCGGCACAATTGGTCCGGCACAATTATTAGCTTGAGCGGGTTACACCAATATCACACGAATGTTAACGGCAGATTAAATTCTTGAAGGCCATTTCAGATTGTTGATTTTGGATTGCAGATTGAAAGGAATGAGATTCTGGGTTCAGATCTGAAATCTTAAATCTGAAATCTGAAATGTCTTACTGCTGCTGCAGGGTCAAGGTTCCGGCGTAGGCGGGGTTTGCGCTGTTGGTGGAATTCACAAAATACACGGATGGAAGGTTGTGAGTGACTTCATGGTAGCCGTTATAAGTAACCGGTTGGCCGTTGAACTGGCCCTGCAGCGCGAAAGCGTTCCCGGTGACGGGTCCCGTCAGGTTGAAGTTGGTAACCTCGGGGACGGTTCCGACGATACCGACCGTGAGGTTGTCTGAGCTCACGCTCAAGGTTGCGGTGACGCTGTCGGCCGTGCCGTCCGGCAAAGTCATTTGTCCGGTGTAGGTTCCCGTCAGCTTGGGCACCAGCAGGCCCGTGACCGAGCCGGCGTCCGTGCAGCCGCTGCCGGTTTGCTCCGCGTAAGTTCCATTCACCAGGCTCTGGCCGTCGGAACCGAGCATTCCGGTCACGGTGAACACGTTGCCGTTCTCGGTATAGGTAAAGTTGAACGCACCTCCAATGGAGTCCGCAGTGCCAACCAGGCTGTTCGCTCCCACGCTGGAACAAATCCCGGACTGCCCGATGCAGTTTCCGCCGAACGAGGTGAGATCGCCGGTGGTCGAATCGATGCAGACGAAGGTGATCTGATTGACTCCCGTGGCTGAGACATTTCCGCTGGGCTCATTCATGCCATCGACCAGAACTGTTCCCTCCTGCAAGGCAACTTCAATTCCGGTGGTGCCTCCGCCGTTGCCGGAGACGGCGAGGAACTCCCAGGTCCCGGCGACGCTGGGCGTAGCCGGGTTTCCCGTGGCCGACTTGCTGCCCGAACAACTCACCAGCACGGCGAATAAGCCCAACAGGACGATCGCAGAAATCGCGCGCATCATTTTGGCGGCAACTCCAGAAAATGCTGAATGCAAGCGGAAAATTATGGCACTGGAAAAGACTGGGCAATGTTAACGGCAGGTTAAAGTTTGATGAATCAAGTGATCATGGCGGGCGATAGCCCGGTAGTCCACGCAACGCCGACGGGCGCCGCAGTGTTATTCTGATTGCAATCTCTCCTGAATGAGGCTGCGGTAACTTTCATGCCAAAAGCAAGCGCTCCGGAAGCTCAACCCAACGAAGTCCATACCAACGAAGTCCAGCCGAAGCAGCCGGTCGAAGAATCGTTCGGCGCGATTTTTTCACAGTATGAACAGAGCCACCGCAAGGGTAGTGACGCCGGCCGAGGTCGGGAAGGCACGGTGATCGCGGTATCTTCCGATACGGTCTTCCTCGATATCGGCTTCAAGAGCGAGGGCATACTGCCGCTGGCGACATTCCTCGACGCCGGCGAAAAAGTAAAGCCGGGTGACAAGTTCCTGGTCAATATCAAAGGCCGTGGTCCGGAGGGCTATTACGAGCTTTCCCGCGGCAAAGTGGTGCGTCCCACCGACTGGGAGTCGCTGGAAAAAGCATTCGCCGAGAAATCGACGATCGTGGGCACCGTCACGGGCGTGGTCAAGGGCGGGCTGAGTGTTGATGTAGGAGTTCGCGCTTTTCTGCCGGCCTCGCGAAGCGGAGCACGCGATGCGGCGCAGATGGAGAAGCTGGTCGGGCAGGAGATCCGCTGCCGCATTACGAAGTTGGATGTCACCGAAGAAGATGTAGTTGTGGATCACCGCGCCATCGCGGAAGAGGAAGAACGCTCCACCAAAGAGCGCCGCTATTCGGCAATGAAAGAGAGCGAGCCGGTGCATGGAACCGTCCGCAGCCTGATGGACTATGGCGCGTTCGTTGACATGGGCGGAGTCGATGCCCTGCTGCACGTTTCTGACATTTCCTGGCAGCGCGTGAGCAAACCAGCCGATGTGCTCTCCGTGGGGCAAGAGATCGACGCTGTGGTTCTAAAAGTTGATTCCGACAAGAAGCGCATTTCGATCGGCATGAAGCAGCTTCAGCCGCATCCCTGGGATGCCGCGGCCGGAAAGTATGTGGCGGGAGAACGCGTGCGCGGCACCGTCACGCGCGTTGCCGACTTCGGCGCGTTTGTGGAATTGGAGCCGGGGATTGAAGGCCTCATCCATATCTCGGAGATGTCATGGACCAGGAAGGTGAGAAGCGTCTCGGAGATCGTAAAGCCCGGCGACACCGTGGAGGCTGTGATTCTGGCGGTCAGCATGGGCGAGCGCCGTATTTCTTTGGGACTCAAGCAGGCGCTGGGCGATCCCTGGGCAACCGCGGCGCAACAGTTCGCTGTGGGATCGGTGATTGAAGGGCCGGTGCTCAGCCTCACGAAGTTTGGCGCTTTTGTTCAGCTCGCCGAGGGCGTCGAAGGCATGATTCACATCAGCGACTTGAGCGCCGAGAAACGCATTCAACATCCCGGAGACGTGCTGAAGGTTGGGCAAACGGTGAAAGCGCAGGTGCTCGAGGTTGACGCCGTAAAACGGCGGCTGCGGTTGGGGATCAAGCAACTGGTTCCGACCAGCATCGACGAGTACATGGCCGAACACCACGAAAAAGACGTCGTTTCGGGCCGGGTGATTGAAGTGGTGGACCGGCTGGCGCGTGTGGAACTGGGAGAAGGAATTCAGGGCACGTGCCACATTTCGGGTCAAGCTCCCGTAGCGGAAGAGAAAACGTCCACAGGAAAGGCAGATCTCTCGTCGCTCAGTTCCATGCTGCAGAATCGCTGGAAGGGCGGAGAGAGCAACACGAAATCGAAGCCCGAGGCCCTGCAGTCCGGGCAAGTTCGCAGCTTTCGTATTACGAAACTGGATCGCGAAGGAAAGAAGATTGAGCTGGAGCTGGCGCCGTAGTCTTATCGCAGAGTGGCGCGAGCTAAGGTTGAGTGTAGGTCGATCGCTTGAGAAACTCGCCCGCTCCGGGTCGCCCGAAAAACTTATCAGCCTCTACGATCACGCGCCCGCGTGAGAGCACTACGTCAGGCATCCCGGTGACTTCGATTCCCTCGAACATGGAGTAGTCCACGCGCATGTGATGCGACTTGGCGCTGATCGTGTGCTTGCGGTTGGGGTCGAAGATTACGAGATCGGCGTCGCTGCCCACCGCGATCGTTCCTTTACGTGGATAGAGTCCGAAAAGTTTCGCGGGGGTCGTTGAAACCAGCTCTACAAACCGGTTGACGCTGAAGCGGCCACCGGCGACGCCGCCGGAATAAATCAGGCTCATCCTGTGTTCCACTCCGGGCCCGCCGTTGGGAATCTTCGTGAAATCGCCGATCCCCATTTCTTTTTGCTCCTTGAAGCAGAACGGGCAGTGATCGGTGGAAACCACCTGCAGGTGATCGCGCGTCAACCCTTGCCACAATTTTTCCTGATGCCATTTCTCGCGCAGTGGCGGAGTGAAAACATATTTCGCGCCTTCGAAACCGGGCACGTCCATATTTTCCAGCGACAGGTATAAATATTGTGGACAAGTCTCGGCATACACGGGAAGGCCGCGATCGCGCGCCTCGCGCACTTTCTCTAAAGCATCATTGCAACTTAGGTGCACGATATAGACCGGCGCTCCGGCCATTTCGGCCAGCGCGATAGCCCGCGACGTTGCTTCCGCTTCCGCTGTGGTGGGACGCGTGAGGGCGTGATACTTCGGAGCTCTCTTCCCTTCCGCCAAAGCCTGTTGCACGATGACGTCGATGGCGTTTCCATTTTCGGCGTGCATGCAGACGAGTCCGCCATTCTTGGCAGTGGCCTGGAATGCTTTGAAAATGCTGCCATCGTCGAGCATGAAAACGCCGGGGTAAGCCATGAACAGCTTGAAGCTGGTCACGCCCTCACGAACCAGCGCGTTCATTTCTTCAAGCTGTGCGTCGGCGAGATCGGTGATGATGCAGTGGAAAGAATAATCGGCGACTGCGCGCGTGGAAGCCTTTTGCATCCAGGCGTCGAACGCGGTCCGCAGCGTCTGACCCTTGTATTGAATGGCAAAATCGATCAGGCAGGTGGTGCCTCCGAAGGCCGCGGCCCGCGTTCCGGTTTCGAAATCGTCCGCGCTGGTGGTTCCTCCGAACGGCATATCGAGGTGGGTGTGCACGTCAATGCCGCCGGGAAAAACATATCTTCCGGCCGCGTCGATAATCTTTCCGGCGTTTTCGCGCGGCAACCTGTTTCCGGTGGCCTCGATCCTGCCGTTCGTGATGGCAACATCGCCGGTAAATGTGTCGGTCGCGGTGACCACACGCCCGTTGGCGATGATGGTGTCAAAACCCATGACGCTTTCCCTCCTGGCCGTAGAGAATGCATTTTATGCTAAACTGCCGGACCTCTGGTGTTGATTCCGCTGCCGATGATTCCGGAATCGCACTTGGGAATGAACGACGAGCAAGGAGGCAAGGTGAAATTTGGTTTCACGATCAAGCCTGACATGCCGGTGGAGCGCATCGTCGCGCTCACACGCCAGGCCGAGGCTGCTGGCTTTGAATACGGCTGGGTCTTTGACTCGCATGTGTTGTGGCTGGAACCTTATCCTCTGCTCACGCTGATGGCCACGAACACAACGCAGATGCGCCTTGGCACCTGCGTGACAAATCCGGCGGTGCGCGACCTGACGGTTACAGCGAGCCTGTTTGCCACGCTGAATCTGATTTCGCAGGGACGGATGCAGTTGGGCATCGGTCGCGGTGACAGTTCGCGGCGCGTTCTTGGGAAAAAGCCGGTGTCGTGGTCACAGCTTGAGCAGGCAGTGAAGACTTTTCGCGATCTCACTGCCGGGCGCGAGATCGAGTATGAGGGGCAGCCCACGCGAATTTCGTGGGCGACCGGTTCGCCTCCCGCCTGGATCGCCGGATATGGGCCGAAGGTTTTGGAATCGGCGGGCCGAGTTGCCGACGGCGTGATCCTGCAATTTGCCGATCCCGATCTGATTGAGTGGTGTCTGGGATTCGTGAAGAAAGGCGCTGAGTCAGCGGGACGTGATCCGAGCACGATTGAAATCATGTCAGCGGCGCCGGTGTGGGTCTCCGATGATTTGAAGGTCGCTCGGGAGCACGTGCGC
Source organism: uncultured Acidobacteriaceae bacterium (assembly GCA_963719575.1). Lineage (GTDB taxonomy): Bacteria > Acidobacteriota > Terriglobia > Terriglobales > Acidobacteriaceae > Sulfotelmatobacter. Next base: position 66,614 of record CAVRCN010000002.1, on the reverse strand, counting down.
TGGTTCCCGGCGCTGGTTTCGAACCACGTGGTGGATCTTGTCTCACGCTACAAGCCGGAAGAACTGCCGCCGGCGCTGACTTCCTACATCAGCAACAGGGGCCACTACGATTATCAGGAACATTGCGAGGTCGATAGCGACCACTCGAAGTTCGTGTCTGATGAAGTGATCGACCGCTTCTGCCTGGTTGGGCCGGTGGAAGCTCACCGCGAAAAGCTTCGCAAGCTGGCGAGCGTGGGAGTGACGCAATTCAATATTTATCTAATGTGCGGCGAGGAGGAAGGTACGCTGGAAACGTACCGGAAAGAAATATTGCCTTCGTTCAAGACACAGGAAGCTTAGGAACGCCGCCGGGCGAATCCTGCAAGACTACAAAGACCTTTCCGGCTGCAGAACCGTTGCGTTTCCGCGCAGCTTCATCAGCGAGTAGTAAACCGCGAACGCCACGGCGAAGCCCACGAACCACGAATAGTCATAGAGCGGCCGCAGCGACGGAATCACCAGCCCCACCAGCGCAGTTGCCGCACCAGTCGCGAGCGCGATCACCGCAAGCCAGTTGAAGCCGCGCGAGTATTCGTAGATTCCACCGCGCAGGTAGAGATCGTCGACGATCAATACGCGCCTGCGGATCACGAAATAATCGCAAATCATGATGCCCGCCACCGGACCCAGGAATGCCGCGTAGCCGCCGAGCCATCCAAAGATGAAGGTTCCGTAGCTCGCCAGCAACTTCCACGGCATCATGGCAACACCCACGAAGCAGGTGATCACACCACCTGTGCGAAAACTTATTTTGCGCGGCCACAGGTTGGAAAAATCGTTGGCCGGAGAAACCACATTGGCGCCGATGTTCACATTTAGAGTGGCCAGCAGAATCGCGAGCAAAGAGATCACGACCGCGAGCGGCGAATGGAAGCGGCTGAGCAATTGCACCGGGTCCCAGATCGCGGTTCCATAAATGACCACCGTCGCTGAAGTCACGAGGATTCCGATCAACGAATAAAGCGTCATCGTGGTGGGCAGGCCAAGCGCCTGCCCGATGACCTGCTGCCGCTGGCTGCGCGCAAAGCGCGTGAAATCCGGAATATTGAGCGAGACCGTCGCCCAGAAGCCGACCGTCGCGTTCAGCGCCGGAACCAGGAATTTGAGGAACTCCGAAAAACTCGTAAATCGCGAGGGCGCCGCCAGCATGGGGCCGAAACCGCCCGCGGCATGGTATGCCCATGCCAGCAGAAGCAGGCCCACACCCAGAAGAATCGGCGCACTGATTCCCTGCAGGAAGCGAATATATTCGATGCCCTTCAAAATCACCGCCAGGTTGATGAGCCAGAAAGCCAGAAAACAAATCGCGGTGCTATTTGCAAAATGCGCCCAGCCCGGAGCCAACACGCCGATCAGAGTGCTGATCGCCTCTCCGCCGATCCAGGTCTGAATTCCGAACCAACCGCACGCGACCAGCGCGCGCAATACCGCGGCCACATTCGCTCCTAACACTCCAAACGACGCCCGCGCCAAAACTGGAAACGGCACTCCGTAGCGCGCGCCGGGATGCGAATTCAGCAGCATCGGAATCAGCACGATGCTGTTGCCGAGAAAAACCGTCACCACCGCCTGTTTCCAGTTCATTCCTCCCTGGATCAGGCTCGCGGCCAGCATATAAGTAAGGATGTTGACCGACATCGACACCCACAACGCGGCAAAGTTGTAGGTGCCCCAGGTGCGGCGCTCGCTGGTTGCGGGCGCGAGGTCGGGGTTATAGAGCGGGCTGGATTCGATTCGAGATTGCTGCGACTGTCGTGCGCTCGTCGTCATTTGTAGTGGCCGCGGCGAAGTGGTTCGCAGATCAGTCTGCCGCCGACTCTCCGGTTTGCGCGGTCAGTGGGCCGTAAGTCTCGGGACGGCGGTCGCGAAAGAACTGCCAGACTTTTCTCACTTCCTGAATCATGTCAAGGTCGAGGTCGGCGGCGAGTACTTCGTCTTTATCGCGGCTGGCCTGGGCAAAAATCTTGCCGCGCGGATTGCAGAAGTAGCTCTTGCCGTAAAATTCGCCGATGTTCCAGGGTTTTTCCGTGCCTACGCGGTTGATCGCGCCCACGAAATAGCCGTTTGCCGCGGCATGCGCGGGCTGCTCCAATTCCCACAAATATTCCGACAGCCCCGCCACCGTCGCCGATGGATTGAAAACGATCTCCGCCCCGTTGAGACCGAGCACGCGCGCTCCTTCCGGAAAATGACGGTCATAACAGATATACACGCCCACGCGCGCGTACTTCGTGGTGAACACGGGATATCCCATATCTCCCGGCGTGAAATAAAATTTCTCCCAAAATCCAGGATGCACATGCGGAATGTGGTGCTTGCGATATTTTCCCAGGTAGCGGCCGTCGGCATCGATCACGGCAGCAGTATTGAAATACAGACCGGGCATCTGTTCTTCGTACACCGGAACGACGATCACCATGCGATGCTTCGCGGCAAGCTGCTGCATCAACTTCGTGGTGGGGCCTTCAGGTACGCGCTCGGTAAGTTCATACCAGCGGATATCCTGCTCTGCACAGAAGTAAGGACCATAAAAAAGTTCCTGCAGGCACAGCACTTGCACTTTTTTCCGCGCGGCTTCGGCGATCAACTTGCGATGCTTGTCGATCATCGCCTTTTTTATTTCCGGCAGGGAGTGGTTGCTGCCCAGAACGTTATGAGCCTGAATCAGCCCGCAGCGCACGATCCGAGACATAGAAGAGACCTCCGAAAGAGGCCAATATAGCAGAGTCCGGCGCGCCCTCTTGCATGAAATGCGGACAGGCTGCCGGACATCATCGGCTGTGCAAAGCCGTCTACAGGTTTGCGAGCGCGCGATGCAGATTCCGCACACTCTCTTCCAGAACGCCGAACCGAACGTATTCGCCGCCTCTCGCCGCACCCATACTCACATGCAGATTCTGGTAGCGCATCGCGCTCGAGATTGAGCTGCGCAGCCCCACATGAATTTCCCGCGCGCCGGTCTCCTGGATAAGGCTGGCCGCGTTGTGTTCGTTAATGCCGCTGCCAGGCATGATGATAATCTTGCCATCGGCCAGCGAAATCAGCCGGGTGATCATCTCGCATCCGAGCACTGAAGTCTGCTGTCCGCCCGACGTCAGGATTCGGTCTGCTCCGGCGGAGCAAACATCTTCGAGCGCGCGAAATAGGTCGGCCGACATATCAAAAGCGCGGTGGAACGTCACACTCAGTGGCCGCGACAGTTCAATCAACCGGCGCGTGCGGTCAACTTCTACGCGACCATCCATGTCCAGGATTCCGAAGACGACTCCGTCCGCGCCCTGCTGTTTCGCGTTGATGATGTCACGTCGCATGACTTCGAATTCTCCATCGCCATAACAGAAGTCGCCGCCGCGCGGCCGGATCATCACGTGCAGGCCAATTTTTATTGTTTCCCGCACTGACTCGATGAGGCCAGCGCTGGGCGTTACACCGCCTTCCAGCAAGTCGCTGCATAGCTCGATGCGCCCAGCCCCGCCGCGCTCCGCGGCACGAGCCGAGGCCACCGAATCGACGCAGACTTCTATTAGCACTTTTCCCATTGATTGGCGCCGGAGTGATTTGCGGAAGGCTCCGATCGTACTCACTTCACAAAATGCAGCCCGTGCGGCACGAAGGACTGGAACACGTAGGCGTAAAGCAAAACGATAATCCCCACGATCGCCCCAAGCGCCACCGAATGCCATACTACGAAGCGGAAAATAACGCCTTCATTGCCAACCTGTTCAGTGGCCGCCGTCGCAATCGTAATGGATTGAGCGTCTACCATTTTCCCCATCACCCCGCCGGCGCTGTTGGCCGCGCACATCAGAATGGGATCGATCCCAAGCTGCTGCGACGTAATGCGTTGCAAACTTCCGAAGAGCGCGTTCGATGATGTGTCGCTTCCGGTGAGAGCTACGCCAAGCCATCCCAGGAAAGTGCCGAAGAAAGGATAGAGCCATCCCGTGCGCGTAAAAGCCAGGCCCAGCACGGCGTCCAGACCCGAATAGCGAGTCACATAGCCCAGGCCCAGCATGAAAGAGATCGCCACCATGGCCAGACGCATCCGCACCAGAGTTTTGCCAAAGATTTTCAGCAACCGCAACGGGCCCAAACCAAGCAGCAGCCCGGACGCAACGGCGGCAAGAAAACATGCCGTTCCCGTCGCGGAGAGCCAGTTGAAATCATAGCGTGCAGCCTCAGGCGTGGGTTTCGTCACAACCGGCGCGGCACGATACACGGCGTTGTGCAGGTAAGGGACATCCCACCCGGGCGCGCCCGGCCTTACTTTGCCATCCGGAAGAACAACTCGAAACGCCGGCGTGGTCGCTTGGTTCATGGCCAGCTTGATCGAAGGCAATCCCCAGAGGAAAACGAAGAGCGACAAAACCGCAAAAGGCATCCACGCTTTCAAGACTTGCCCCGAGGTGTAGTTGTGCGCTTTGATGTAACCATCAAACTTCTCGGCAGCCCACTCGCCGCCCATCTGGTCGCTGGTTGTTCCGGTGGGCGGCGGAAGCGCCGGTGCCTTGTCGTCGTAATCGAATCGCCAGATTCGTTTCGGCTTCCAGAATCTGAGAAACGTGACCACCGCTGTAATCGAGACCACGCCTCCCATAATGTCCACCAGATTGCTGTCCACGTAGTTCGACCAGAAGAATTGCGTGAGGGAAAACGATAAGCCCACCACCAGAATGGGAGGAAGAACCTCGAACGTCTCCTTCCACCCCACCATCGTGCGCACCAGCCAAAAAGGAACGATCACCGCAGTGAACGGAAGGATACGCCCGATCATGGCGCTAAGATCAGATTCCGGGAGCGCGGTTACCGCCGCCAGCGCGTGCACCGGAGTGCCGATTGCGCCCCACGCCACCGGCGCGGTGTTGGCGATGAGATTCAGCGCGGCGGCGTGAAACGGCTTGAAGCCGAGTCCGATCATGAACGCGCCTGCGATCGCAACCGGCGCGCCGAAACCCGCGGCACCTTCAATGAACGCTCCGAAGCAAAACGCCACCAGCAGAACCTGCAGCCGGCGGTCCGGCGTGATGCCCGCGACTGACTCTTTCATGATTTCGAACTGGCCCGTCTCGACGGAAATGTCGTAGAGATACACAGCGGCCAGAACGATCCATGCAATCTTCAGCAAACCGAATGCGACGCCGTAGCCGAAGCTCATCGCGGCCAGCGCCAGCGGCATCTTGAAGAATACGATGGCGACCGTGATTGCGGTCAGAGCTCCGGCCATCGCGCACCAGTGGGGCTTCACTTTGAATCCAGCCAGCAGGCTGAACAGCACGATGATCGGCAAGGCGGCGATCAACGTGGAAAGCCACCAGTGGCCGACGGGATCGTAGATCTGTGTCCACTGCATGACAGCCTCCCCGCGAACGGAGTCTGAAGCACCAGGAGTTACAACTGTGCGGGTTCACTCGCTCACGCACACAGCGAGCGAAACAACTTTTCCGACGCCAGAATCAGCTTTCCCAACTTTTAGGAACATTCACGTAAGAACGATCCAGCGCAGAGATCGACGGGCAACCGAGCAGCTTGAGCGTCCGATCCAGATCGGTGCGCAGGATCTCGATGGCGCGGTTCACGCCAGCTTCCCCCGCGGCGGCCAATCCGTAGGCATAAGCGCGCCCGCACAACACGGCATTGGCGCCGAGGCAGATCGCTTTGATGATGTCGGTGCCGCGGCGAATGCCGCCATCCATCCATACTTCGATCTGGCCATGGACGGCCTTGACCACTTCCGGCAGCGCACGCAAAGACGCCGGAACGCAATCCAGCTGCCGGCCGCCATGATTCGACACCGAGATTGCCGCAGCGCCTTCGTCAATCGCACGACGCGCATCGTCCCCGGTGAGCACTCCCTTCACCACGATCGGCCCCTGCCACGATTCGCGAATCCAGCGCAGGTCGGCCCAAGTCACGGTGGACTCGGCCAGTGCGGCGCTGACGTCGACGAGCGGCAGTGGACCTTTGCCGGGAACAACGACATTCGCAAGCGTGGGCAGGCCACCATCGAGTAGATAGCGCGTAAGCCAACCGGGACGCGAAAGGATTTGCGGAAGATACGGAATTTTCTGCAGTGGGCCGCCGCTGAGCAGTTCCTTCATGCCGTTTCGAAAATCGCGTTCGCGGATTCCGGCCACTGGCGTGTCGATGGTGACCACCAACGCCGAGAATCCAGCTGCGCGCGCTCTTGCGATGCCAGCTTCCGCCGCGGCGCGTCCGCCCATGAGATAAAGCTGGTAGAAGACCGGACCAGAAGAGCCTGCCTTCACGTCTTCCAGCTTGTGCCCGGAGATGGTCGAAAGAATAAAAGCCGTACCAGCATTGCCGGCAGCGCGAGCAGCAGTCACTTCGCCGCCGGGATGCATCAGCCGGCTGTACCCGACCGGAGCCAGCATGAACGGCAGCGAAAGATCGAAGCCGAGCACGCGCGTGTGTAGGTCGCAAGCGGAGACCGCAACAGCATGACGCGGCCGGAAGGTCACGTCGTCGAACACCCGGCAATTTTCACGAAGCGTTACTTCGCCTTCGGCGCCGCCGTCCAGATAATCGAAAACCGACTTCGGCAGCTGCCTGTAAGCGATGGGCCGGAGGTCTGCGATGCAGACCACGCGCGGCGACGCCACACGGCGTTGGGCGCGGTTCATCGGGATATCCCTGTGAAGCACATGTTGATCGAAACGCGGGTCTGCCGCTGATCGACTCATTGCAGATGGCGGCGCGAGCCTGCACTATAGCTTGCAAGTGAAATCCGCGTCAATGCGGCGGGATTGGATCTGCGACGCACACGCAGGTGTTTCTCTGAGAGTACAGCCGCCCCTGGACACGGCCAGTTGCGGACGACAGTTTCAATTAAGGTTTAGCTTTCGGAAATCGGCTGTCGAGCTCGAGATTCAGCATCAGCACATTGACGCGCGCCTCGCCGAGAAACCCAAACTGGCGGCCTTGCGTATGTTGGGCTACGAGGTTTCGCAGTTCGTCTTCGCTAATGCCTCGTGCCTTGGCCACACGCGGCACCTGAAACGCGGCCGCTGCCGGAGTAATGTCGGGATCAAGACCCGAAGCGGAAGTAGTAACGAGGTCGATTGGAACCGGTGTGTTTGGATTTTCCGCTTGTAGAGCAGCCGCGTCGGCCTTCACGCGGTCTGTCAACTGGTGATTGGTGGGCCCCAGTTGCGTTCCGTTGGAATTGTCCGCCTGATAGCCGTAGCCTGCGGCAGACGGCCGCGAGTGAAAGTACGACGGACCAGAAAAGGCCTGGCCGATGATCTTCGAACCCACCAGTTTTCCGTTGGCCTCAATCAGCTGTCCGTTTGCTTTCTGCGGAAACAAAAGTTGCGCCAGCCCCGTTAGCACGAGCGGATAGATAATTCCCAGCAGAACCGTGGTGGCCAACGTCATCAGGATTGCGGTAATGAGATTTTTTTTCATGCAAGCCTCCTTACGCCAGCCCGACCCCGGTAATCATCATGTCGATCAGTTTGATTCCAATGAATGGGATGATTACTCCGCCTACGCCGTAAATCCAAAGATTGCGACGCAACAACGCCGCCGCGCCCATGGGGCGGTATTTCACGCCGCGCAATGCGAGCGGAATCAACGCAATAATAATGAGTGCATTAAAAATCACGGCAGAAAGCACCGCCGACTCCGGCGTTCGCAGATGCATAATGTTGAGCGCATTCAACACAGGAAACGTCCCCGCGAACATGGCGGGGATAATGGCAAAGTATTTGGCCACGTCGTTCGCAATCGAAAACGTGGTCAGCGATCCGCGCGTCATCAGCAACTGTTTGCCAATCTGCACGATCTCAATGAGCTTGGTCGGATTCGAATCCAGATCCACCATGTTCCCGGCTTCTTTCGCGGCCTGCGTCCCGGTGTTCATCGCGACGCCCACGTCGGCCTGGGCCAGGGCCGGTGCGTCGTTGGTGCCATCGCCGGTCATCGCGACCAGCTTGCCTTCGGCCTGCTCGCGCCGGATCAGGTCCATCTTGTCTTTCGGCGTGGCCTGCGCCAAGAAGTCATCCACACCAGCTTCCCGCGCGATCGCAGCGGCGGTCAGAGGGTTGTCGCCCGTAATCATCACCGTACGGATTCCCATTGCCCGCAGGTGGTTGAAGCGTTCCGTCATTCCTCCTTTGACCACGTCCTTGAGCTCGATCACGCCCAATGCGCCGCGAGTTTTTTCCGCGACAACGAGCGGCGTTCCGCCCGAGCGAGCGATCTGCTCCACGGCGGCCTTCACCTCCGCCGGCATTTGCCCGCCATTTTGAGAAATATAATTTTGAATGGACTCAGCGGCCCCCTTGCGGATTTCGAATCCGTTCAGGTCCACGCCCGACATGCGAGTCTGTGCGGTAAACGGAACGAAACGCGCATCGTGTGAACTGAGTTCTCTGCCCCGCAATCCATATTTCTCTTTCGCGAGCACAACAATCGAGCGCCCTTCGGGAGTTTCATCGGCCAGCGAAGAAAGTTGCGCCGCGTCGGCTAATTCTTTTTCGCTCACGCCCGGGGCGGGAATAAATTGTGCAGCTTGACGATTGCCGAGTGTGATCGTGCCGGTCTTGTCGAGCAACAGTGTGTTCACATCCCCAGCCGCTTCCACCGCTCGTCCCGACATTGCCAGCACGTTGTGCTGCACCAGGCGATCCATCCCGGCGATGCCGATCGCCGAGAGCAGTCCGCCAATCGTCGTTGGTATCAGGCAGACTAAAAGCGAAACCAGAACGAATACTGTCTGCGGCGAACCCGAATAGATGGCGAACGGTTGCAGCGTAACCACCGCCAACAGAAAGATAATGGTCAATCCAGCAAGAAGAATGTTGAGCGCAATCTCGTTGGGCGTTTTCTGCCGTTCCGCTCCTTCGACCAGCGCGATCATGCGGTCAAGAAAGGTTTCGCCCGGGTTTGCCGTAATCTTGCACTTGATCTGATCGGAGAGAACGCGTGTGCCGCCGGTGACCGCCGAGCGATCTCCACCCGCCTCACGGATCACGGGCGCCGACTCTCCCGTAATCGCCGACTCGTCCACCGACGCCACTCCCTCTATGATCTCACCATCGGAGGGGATGAGTTCACCTGCGGAAACCAGCACCAGATCCCCCAGCCGCAACTTTGAGCTGGGAATTTTTTCGATCTGGTCCTTACCCAGAATCCGATTAGCGACAGTTTCGGATCGAGCTTTGCGCAGCGTGTCAGCCTGCGCCTTGCCGCGGCCTTCGGCCATGGCCTCGGCAAAATTTGCAAACAGCACGGTGAACCACAGCCACAAAGTGATCTGCAGGTTGAACTTGAAATCCGTGCCGCCCTTGAACAGCAGCACGGTGGTGATCACGCTGCCAATCTCCACCACGAACATGACGGGGTTGCCCATCATCTTCTGCGGATTCAGCTTCACGAGCGCATCCACAATGGCGCGCCGGACAATCTTCCACTCCCACACCGCTCTGCTTTTCGTCGCCATGGAATCAGAACACCTTCCCAGCGCCCATGAGCAGGTGCTCCAGAATCGGGCCAAGACTCAGTGCCGGAAAAAACGTGAGCGCGCCCACAATGATGATCACGCCGATCAGAAGCAACGTAAAAAGTGGCGTGGTCACGGGAAAAGTTCCGACAGAGGGAGGCACATATTTCTTGCGCGCGAGACTGCCCGCGATCCCCAGCATCGGGATGATCATCAGGAAGCGGCCGGCCAGCATGGTGATTCCGATGGTCGTGTTGTACCAGAGCGTGTTTGCGCTCAGACCGCCGAATGCCGAGCCGTTATTGCCGGCTCCCGACACGAACGCGTACAAGATTTCAGTCAATCCATGCGGCCCGGCGTTCTCAATTGCCGAGGTTCCGAAGCCTTTGACGCTCGAGATCGCCGCAAAGACTAAGATCAGCAAAGGAAATATCAGAGCCACCAGCATTGCCATCTTCACGTCATAAGCTTCGATCTTCTTGCCTAAATATTCCGGCGTACGGCCCACCATCAATCCGGCGATGAATACCGCCAGCACCACGTAAATCAGCATGCCGTAGAGTCCCGCACCCACTCCTCCGAAGATCACCTCGCTCAGCATGATGTTGACCAGAGGAACCATGCCGCCGAGCGGCGTGAACGAATCGTGCCAGCCGATAATCGCGCCGCAACTGGCGTCGGTGGTGACGGTCGCGAACAAAGCGGAATTGGCGATGCCAAACCGAACTTCTTTTCCTTCCATATTTCCGCCGGGCTGCAGCGCTGTCACATGCTGATCGGCGCCCGCCAACAGAGGATTCCCGCGCGCCTCAGCCCAATAAGCCGCGCTGACGCCAGACAGAAACAAGATCGCCATGGCTGACCACACCGCCCATCCGTGGGCCTGCGACCCCGTCATTCGGCCGAGCGCGTAAGTAAGTCCCGCGGAGATCGCAAATATCGAAAACAGTTCGATCAAATTCGTGAACGGTGTGGGATTCTCAAATGGATGCGAACTGTTCGCGTTAAAAAAACCGCCGCCGTTTGTGCCCCATTCCTTAATAATTTCCTGCGATGCCACCGGCCCTTGAGCGATGGTCTGTTCCGTCACCGTGTCCATCACTGACTTGCCATCCGGACCGGCGACTGGTTTCCCATCCGCGCCAACCCTTTGAACCTGCTGCGGCTCGACCAGCGTCGCTTTGTCGTAAGGCCTTAGGTTCTGCACCACACCCTGCGACACCAGCAGCAATGCTCCCACCACACAAAACGGCAAGAGCACCCAAAGACAGCTGCGAACCATGTCGACCCAGAAGTTCCCGATGGTCTCCATCTGCCGCCGCGCAATGCCGCGTATGAATGCGATCGCGAGCGCAATGCCCGTAGCAGCGGAGATGAAGTTGTGATAAGCCAGTCCAGCCATCTGGGTGAAATAGCTCATCGTGGTTTCACCCGCATATTCCTGCCAGTTCGTATTCGTGGTAAACGACGCGGCCGTGTTAAACGCAAGATGAGTTGGCGTCACCGCCCCGAACTTCTGCGGATTAAGCGGTAAGAATCCCTGCACGCGCTCGATCAAATACAACAGCAACATCGAGACCGCGCTGAACAGCAACATCGAAATCGCATACTCGGTCCAGCGCATCTCGTGTGTTTCATCGACACCCGTGACCCGGTAGAGCAAGCGCTCGACCGGACGCATCACCGGATCCAGAAACGTCCGCTCGTGGCTGAACACCCGCGCCATGAACACGCCCATGGGCTTGGTCACGGCCAGGATCAGCGCGAGAAACACCAGAATTTGAAACCACCCGTTCGCTGTCATTTCAGATCTGTCCCGTTAAGCTTGCCCCACTGGACGCCTCGTTGCGATCGCCCCATCAGAACTTCTCGGGACGCAGCAGAGCGTAGATCAGGTACACCATAGTCAGCCCGCTCACAACCAGCATAATCACCGATTCCGCGCCCATAATGGCTCCCTCACTTCACTCGATCACAAAAGTGCACATACCCAATGGACAGCGCAAAAAACGCGATCGTCACTGCTACCCACAACAGATCGTCCATAACAACTCTCCTGATCTTCTTGCGTACACTCGTCCCGCACCGTTTATTGCACACAAGTTCCCGTAAAGCCCCCATAAAGAGTGCGTAAAAAAGTCGTAAAGATTGTTCTTCGCGGATTGTCGTGAGCTGAGCCTAGCAGCCCCATTCCGCTTCGCCGGCCGGGGCAAAATACTTGCTGGAGCTCTCACGCTTGCTGTCTGTCGGCCCTGCATGGGTCGAATCAAGTTCCAGCAAAGTCAGGCGCGCGGCAGCGACCATGCGGCTCTTTTCCTGCGGCGACACTTCTTGCCACGTCGCGCGGATCGGCTTGCCGGCACATCCGAAGTCCGGCCCCAGCGCCTGATGATAGTGGTGGAAAAGCTCTGCCAGCTGTTCCGCGGATACATCTTGAAACGACATGGCCTCTAAAACTCCTTCTCTTGGTGCTGTTGATTTCACGGCGATCTAATTTTCAATCTGATTCCATTGCTCGCGGTGGTGGCATCTCGCCTGCGACTTTCATGCGGCTCGCCGAGATACTGTTTCCCCGTGCGCCGCCTCACTCATCAATCCCTCGTGAGCCTTCGGTTCCATGCAGACAAGATAGCAAATCCGCGTGAAGCGGAATTCCTTGCACAGGGCGACAAGATACCGCAGGTAAAACGAAACCCCTACCGCGCAAATCGCCGTCAGGATGAACCACATGGCAAATGCACCTCATCGCGACTCGACTTCTCCGTACCCATTGGATCTGGTGCGCCATAAAGCGCAAATAAAAGGTTCATAAAAAAATCGTAAAGTTGAAGCCCTCACTTCAAGTATGAAGATGGCCTATCAGCAGCCGGAGCAAATGGTCATGGATTCGCAGACAAGTGAGTTGAGCGGCGAAATTAGAAAGGAAGAATCTATGCCGCAAGAGCCGCCTCACTCCCCAGGTTCAAATCGATATCCCACCCAGGGCTCGGTGAGGATATAGCGAGGAGTCGCCTCGTCTGGCTCGAGTTTTCTCCGCAAGTGGCCGACGAAAACGCGCAGGTATTCCGGCTGCTCCACACTGTTTCCGCCCCATATCGCCGCGAGCAAGTTGCGATGAGTCAAAACTTTTCCCGCATGCCTCGCCAAATAGATCAGCAAATCAAACTCTTTGGGCGTGAGATGCACTTCGCGGTCTCGAACTCGCACCGAGCGGGTAGCGATGTCGATGCGGAAGTCTCCCGCCTCGATCAGAGGCGATTCCGGCTGCTCGGGCGCCGCGGCGCGGCGGAGCGTAGCCCGTACCCGCGCCAGAAGTTCATGAACGCCGAAGGGCTTGGTGACGTAATCGTCAGCGCCCGCATCCAGCGCCTCCACCTTGATGCGCTCTTCCCCCTTCACCGAAAGCACGATGATCGGAATGCGCGACTTGGCCCGAATCTGCCGGCACAGTTCCAACCCGCCCAGGTTCGGCATGCGCAAATCGGTAATCACCAGGTCGGGAGTCCACTCCTTCAGCATCTGCAATGCCTCGTCCCCGTCCGAGGCGGTGCGCACGCCGTAGCCCTGACTGGAAAGAGTGGTTTTCAGAACGCGCGTGATCTGCGGCTCGTCGTCCACCACCAGAATGTTGCCCTTGCCCGCCGGCCCGTTCATCGCGGCGCTCACTTCACTTCCTGCGTCACGATGTGGACGTCCACCGGAGGCGCGTCCCGCAGAAATTTGTGAATCACAGAAAGATAGAGATAGCGCCGCCATCCCGTCTGCGCCGACCTGCCAAACACCACCTGCGTAATGTGCTTCTCGCGCACCACCTTGGCCACTTCTTCGGCCACGCGTTTGCCCTTGGTGCGCACCACCTGCGCCCCCAGATTCTCCGCAAACTGTACGTTCTGAGCCAGTGAGCGCTGATCCTGCGGGTCGTCATCCGCGCCGATATCCACGTAAATCACGAACAGGTCGGCATCAATGCGCTGCGACATGCGCGCCGCTCGCGCAATCAGATATTGCGCGGCCGGACTCGAACTGATCCCGACTCCAATGCGCTCGCGAACTCCAACACTGCGTCCCGCACCCTCCTTTTCCAAATAAGTCTCAAGGCTGCGGTCCACCGCTCGCGTCACCTGCTGCAACGCCAGTTCTCGCAGGGCAATCAGATTGCCCGGCCGGAAGAAGTTGTCCAGCGCCCGATCCGCGCGATCCAGCGGATAAATGTCGCCGCGCCGCATGCGCGTCTGCAGCGCCTCGGGAGTCAAATCGGCCAGAACAATTTCCGTCACCCTCTGCAACACCCAGTCCGGCACCGTCTCCCGCACGCGCACCCCAGTAATGTTCTGCACCGTGGGCATGAGACTCTCAATGTGCTGCACGTTCATGGTCGAGAGCACATCGATCTGGGCGTCCAGCAAATCCATCACATCTTCGTAGCGCTTGTTATGCTTGCTCCCTTCAATGTTGGTGTGGGCCAACTCATCCACCAACACCACCGCGGGCTTCCGCGCAAGAATCGCATCCACGTCCATTTCTTCGAACTGCGTGCCCTTGTACTCAATGTTTCGTCGCGGCACGGTTTCCAGTTTCGACGACAGTTCGATGACCCCCTTGCGCCCGTGGGTTTCAATCATCCCGATTACTACGTCTTCACCGCGGCTGCTGCGGCGGATCCCTTCGCTCAGCATGTTGTAAGTTTTGCCCACGCCAGGCGCATATCCCAGGAAAAGCTTGAATATGCCACGCTCTTTTTTCGGGACTGCTTCTTCCAACCATTGCTCCGGCGTCTTGGGCATCAGAAGTATTTCCTTGTGACGAACCGATTCGCGAATCAGCTAGAATCGGCTCACTGTGAAACGACCGACACTCTATCAGATATTACGCTTTGCGGCTTCCGCGGCAATCGTGTCGGTGGTCATCCTGGTTTACTCCAAATGGCTGCACGTGAATCCCACTACTGTGGGTTTCACCTTCTTGCTCATCGTTCTCGTCGTCTCTGCGATTTGGGGCCTTCGCTACGCCATCTTCGTCGCGATCCTGGCGACAGTCGGCTACAACTATTTTTTTCTGCCCCCTCTCTATCAGTTTACGATCGCCGATCCGCAAAACTGGGTTGCGCTCTTCGCGTTTTTATTCACGGCAGTGGTAGCCAGTGAGCTTTCCGAGAGGGCACGCCGCGAGGCCGCGGAATCGAATCAGCGGCGCAGTGAGGTGGAACGCCTTTACGCCTTCAGCCAGCAGTTGCTGGTCAGCGACAACGTGTTTGGACTTCTCAACACCATTCCAAAATACATCGTCGATTGCTTCGGTGTGACGGGCGCGGCCATGTTCGTGGAAGGAAAACAGGAATCTTATTTCTTCGATCCCGCGAGCCAATCTCTGTTCCCCGTCGAACAATTAAAGGCCATCAGCAGCCGCGGCGAGCCTGTGCTCGACCGCGAGCACCGCATCTGCTACATGCCGTTGCGGATGGGCGTTCGCTCCGTGGGAGCCATCGGCCTCGCGGGTTGCGATCTATCCCGCGAAACGCTCGAGGCCATCGGCAGCCTGGCGGCGATCGCGATTGAACGCGCAAACACTGTCGAAACCCTCACCCGCACCGAAGCCGCGCGCGAGAGCGACCGCCTGCGCTCCATCCTGCTGGACTCAGTGACCCACGAATTCCGCACGCCGCTCACCGCCATCAAAGCCTCGGCCGAAACGCTGCTCGCCGATGTTCAAAGCGACAAGCTGCGAACCGATCAAACGCAACTGGACAAGCCGCAACTGGATAAATCGCAACGCGCCGACCTGCTCACCGTAATCAACGAAGAGAGCGACCGCCTCAACCGCCTGGTCGGAGAAGCCGCCGAGGTCGCGCAGCTCGACTCCCACCAACTCGAATTCCATTTTGAGCAGCATCCCATTCGCGACGCCATCGACATGGCCATGCAACAATCCCGGGCCGCCCTGCAAGGTCATGCGGTGGACGTTAAAATCCCCGACAACCTGCCGCCGATAAGAATGGACGTAGAACGCATTTCGGAAGTGCTGGTGCATCTCCTCGAAAATGCCAGCAAATATTCTCCGCCCGGCACGCCGATCCATGTCGTCGCCGAACTCCGGCTCGGCGGCGAGGTAGTAACCAGCGTCGCCGACCACGGTCCGGGTATCGACGACATTGAACAGGACATGATCTTCGAAAAGTTTTATCGCGGACGCAGCCAGCGCTCCAGCATCCAGGGCACCGGAATGGGCCTGGCCATCGCCAAGGCTATCATGGAACTTCACGGTGGAACTATCGGAGTTCGCAGCCAGGTAGGACGAGGGTCGGTCTTTTTCTTCACGCTGCGCGCTGAATGACTTGCGCAGGTTGACCCTTCCGCGGCAGGTCCTCCCCGTCAGGACGGTTCCGGGGCTTTCGTCATAACGGCGGAACGTGACGCTGGAATAGAATACGATTCGCGGGCCAGAACCACTGGGCAAGAACACGGGGCAAGAGCAAATGAACAATACGGAGGCATGGAAAACCTGGGAAGGCCGCACCGTCGACGGCAAATTTCCCCTTCGCCGCTGGCTGGGCGGTTCCGGCCACAGCGCCGTATTTCTCACCGACCTCGGCGGATCACAAAAGGCCGTCATCAAACTGATCGCAGCCACGCTCAACTCGGACCGCCAACTTTCCCGCTGGGCTGTGGCCGCAAAATTATCTCACCCGCACCTGATTCGTTTGTTCGAGATGGGGCGCTGCCGCTTCGACGGAACGCCGCTTTTATACCTCGTCATGGAATATGCCGAGGAAGATCTCTCGCAGATAATTCCGCAGCGCCCCCTCACGCCCGCCGAAGTGGGAGACATGCTCCCTCCCCTGCTCGACGCGCTCTCCTACCTTCACAGCAAAGGCCTCGTGCACAGCCGCATCCGCCCTTCGAACATTCTGGCGGTGGCCGATCAGCTGAAACTTTCCACGGACGGGATTTCTTCGCGGGGCGAGTCGGACGAGAAGCCCGCGTCTCTCACCATCTACGACGCACCCGAAGTCGCCAACGGCGAAATATTTCCCGCCATCGATGTTTGGTCTCTCGGCGTTACACTGGTAGCAGTACTCACGCAGAATCCCCCTGCACTCCGCGCCAAAGAACAAACAGAACAAAAAGATCCCGTCGTTCCCGAAACAATTCCAGAACCGTTCCGCAGCATCGCCCGCGAATCTCTGCATCGTCACATAAAGCAACGCTGCACCATCGCCGACATAAAAGCCTGGCGCCCACCCCAGCAGCCGACGCCGGCGCCGCCTGTGAGCGCGCCTGAGTCTCCCAAAACGTCGAACAGTTTCCAGTGGCGTATCGCTGTCCCGGTCGCGCTCGCGTTGGTGGCCGTGCTGGTGATCGTTGGCCAGAAACTTCTGGCCCCGGAAGGCGTTTCCCCTGCAACGCAGCGCACGACTCCGTCCGAACAGTCGACACCTTCGGTTGCTCCTGCGACCGCGCCGCAGCCAGCTACTACGAACGCGCAGCCGGCTGCCAGTCCAAAACCCATTCTTGCATCTCAAGGGGAAGTGCTCCGCCAGGTCATCCCCGACGTGCCGCGCAGCGCGAGCAATACCATCACTGGAAGAATCAAGGTCAAGGTACGCGTCCAGGTAGATGCCTCCGGAAAAGTCGCGAACGCAACGCTGACCACTCCCGGACCAAGCAAGTATTTTGCAAATCTCGCGTTGAAGGCCTCACAACACTGGGAGTTCGCCGCGCCTCAAGTGAACGGTCAACCAACTCCAAGCACGTGGACTCTGCTCTTCGAGTATGCCAAGACTTCGACAAAAGCGTTCGCATCGCGTGAACATCACTAGAGCTCAACCACCATCGGAAGCATGACCGTACCCACGGCCCCGATTTACTTTATTCCCAACTTCCACGCGATCTGCCGCAGCATCCCGAGCCAAACCGTGGCCTCGCCGGATTGCAGATTCATCCGCCGAACCAGCCGCCGAGCCTTTTCTTCCATCACCATTTCAGTCCCCGGCTTCACATAACCACTGACCCGCAACGCGTCGAGCAGGATGGAAGTAATCAGCTCAACTTCTCCAGCCGAGGCTCGCTGCATTTCCTCCGCCGGCCGCTCGCCATTCACGCTTCGCGCGATCTCGTAAAGGCACACCGCTACCGCCTGCCCCAGGTTCATCGAGATGTGGTCCTGCGCAGTCGGCACGTGCAGCAGCCAATGGCAATGAGTGAAGTCCGCGGTCGATAGGCCAACTTTTTCCGACCCAAAAAGTAAAGCCACGCGCCCCGACGAAAGCTCTTCCCGAATCACCCTTCCGCCGTCTTCGTCCAGTCGCCGCAACGGATTCTGCAATACCCGCCGGTGAACCGCCGTCGTTCCCACGATCAATCCGCAGTCAGCAATGGCCTCAGCCACGTTCGAAAATTCTTCCGCGTTCGAAAGCAACTCGGCCGCCCCCACCGCCGACCGCGCATCCCGAAACGCAACCTCATACGGGTTCACCACGCGCAACCGCCGCACCCCGAAATTACTCATGGCCCGCGCAACCGCGCCGATGTTAAGAGGATTACGCGGCCGAACCAGCACCACCACCAACTCGTCAAGTTTGGAAGCATCTACCAAGACCGCGCAATTCTACGACAAGAAGTTTTTGCTTTGCGACCTTTGCGGATTTCCTTCGCGTCCTTTGCGGTTAAAAGCTCTTAAAGCCTTTAACCGCAAAGATCTCAAAGAAAAGCCGCGAAGGCCGCAAAGAAATTCGCCCTGCCTATCGGCGCCTTCAGCCATCGGCCTGCAAACATCCTCGCGCAGCAAACCGAGGGCCGCAGTCGTCGCGACCCCGCCGCGCCCTACCACAGAAATGTAAAATAATTGTCAAACCACGCGGACCCACCGTGCCCAGCGGTGAAAATCGTTGTAAGCTTCAGGTTGTATCTGAGGTCCGGCGGGCTTGCCGAGCAGCGAGAATGCGGCCCGCGGAGATGGATGGTTCACGATGGGTCACCTTGCCATGCCACTGGAAACGACCAGATCCGCCCCGCACCCTGCAAGCCCGCGTCCCGCTGGCCGAATCCTGGTTGTGGAGGACGATCCCGCCGTTCAGAAAGCCCTGAAGCGTTTATTCGAGACCGAGGGCTTCGCGGTTGAGGTCTGCGCTGACGGAAAGTCGGCACTCGAAAGTTTTCAGTCTTCTCGTCCCGCCGCCATCGTGCTCGATCTCCGCCTGCCAAAACTTTCCGGCAACGAAGTTTGCAAAGCGGTCAAGGCGCAAGCGCCCACGCTACCCATTCTCGTTCTCAGCGCCGCCGGGGACGTCTCCGACAAAGTCTTGCTGCTCGAGCTCGGTGCCGATGATTACGTCACCAAACCGTTCAGCCCTCGCGAATTGCTGGCCCGAGTGCGCGCCGCCCTCCGGCACACCGCGCGCACCGCCAGCGTCGACGTGGTCAATTTCGACGGCATCTCGGCCGACTTCAAAAAAATAGAAGTCAAACGCGACGGCCAGCCCGTGATCCTCACCGCCCAGGAATTCAAAACTTTTCAATTCCTGGTGCAGAATTCCGATCGCGTCATTTCCCGCGACGAGCTGCTTAATGAGGTGTGGGGCTATCAAAACTATCCCTCGACCCGCACCGTCGACAACCACATTCTCAAGCTCCGGCAAAAGCTGGAGAGAGACCCATCCAGTCCCGTGCACTTCCGCACCGTGCACGGCATGGGATACAAGTTCGTTCGCTGACTCTCTTGACATCCACTACGGAATCCGCAACCGGCCCGCGCCCCGCTGAGTCGGGCGTTGCGCTTGTGTCGCGCCCTCGCTTGCGCACGCGCTTCCTGCTCTCCATGCTGCTGATCACAGCCGGCCTCACCACTACCAGCCTGCTCCTGGTACGGCGCAGCGTGCAGAGCAATATTCGCCAGGAAATCGCGGTAAACCTGCGCAACTCGGTTGGCACGTTCGGAATTTTTCAGCGCCAACGCGAACTCATGCTGACGCGCTCCGCGGAATTGCTCGCCGACCTCCCGATCACGCGCTCCATCATGACCAGCCGCGACCCGGTCACCATTCAGGACGCATCCCAGGACGTTTGGCAGATTGCCGGCGGAGACCTCTTCGTCCTCGTCGACCGGAGCGGCAAGGTCGTCGCCCTCCACACCAGAACGGCCGGATTCACCCGCGAGGCTGCCGACCAATTCTTCCACCAGTCGCTCGACGAAGAAAGCCAGAGTCACTGGTGGTACGGCGCTCATCATCTTTACCAAGTTTTTCTGCAGCCGATTTATTTTGGCTCCAAAGTCGATGGTCACCTTTTCGGTTTTCTGATCGTCGGCTATGAGATCGATAACCGCCTGGCCCAGGACGTTGCGAAAGTTGCCGCCAGCCAGGTTGCTTTCTCCTTCGGAGACGAAGTTGTCGCCACAACTTTAACTTCCTCGCAGACCCAGAGCCGAGGTCTGCAGGATTTGCTCACCGCCCCGGCGCAGTCCGAGCCGCGGGATATCGACGTCGGCAACGAGCACTTCCTCGGCACTTCGCTGGAGCTTTCCGGCCAGCAAGCCGTTCCGGTTCGCCTGTGTGTGCTGGGTTCCTACGACCAGGCGGCGAAGTTCCTGAATCAACTGAATCGCCTGCTGTTGCTGCTGGGCCTTGCCGCCATCCTCATCGGCAGCGCCCTCATTTTCTTCATTTCTCACACTTTCACCCGTCCGCTCGCCGATCTGGTCGAAGGCGTACGCGCCCTCGAGCGCGGCGATTTCCATCACCCTCTCGACTCCCGCGGCGGAGACGAAGTCGCCGACCTCACCCGCGTCTTCGAGCGCATGCGCGCCAGCCTCCTGAAAAGTCAGCGCGATCTTCTCGAAGCCGAACAGCTTGCCACCATCGGCCGTATGGCCAGCTCGATTTCCCACGATCTCCGCCATTCCCTCGCCGCCATCGTCGCCAACTCCGAGTTTCTCTGCGACAGTCACTTGACCCCGGCGCAGCGCGAGGAGCTTTATCAGGAAGTTCAAACCGGCGTGAATCTCATGACCGATCTCATCGATTCCCTGCTGGAGTTTGCCCGCACCCGCGAATCCCTGAGCCCCGCCTACAACAACGCGTGTGACTCGGTGCAGCGCGCCGTGCAGGCCGTCCGCCTACATCCAAGGCATCATGACAGCTCTATCGAAGTGCGCTGCAATGGACTTTGCTCGGGGTGGTTCGACTCCCGCAAGCTGGAGCGCGCGTTATACAATTTGCTGCTGAACGCCTGCGAAGCTTCCCCTGCCTTGGGTGGCAGAGTTGAAGTTGTGGTCACCGAAAATGCCGGCGCAATCGTGATCGAGGTTTCCGACAACGGCCCGGGAGTGGCCGACTCGATCCGCGACAAGCTGTTCCATCCCTTTGTAAGTTTCGGCAAAGAGAACGGAACCGGCCTGGGCCTGGCCGTGGTCCAGAAAATCGTGCAGGATCACCGCGGCGAGATTCTGGTAGAACGCACGCCCAACGCCCGCACGGTTTTCAGGATCCTGCTGCCCGGGCGCTCGCGCGAAACTCTCGGCGCAACTGATCCCAGCCGTGTACCGTCTTTCGTACCGGCCAAGCGGGACTCCGATGACCCAGATTCCATTTCCGCATCCGGACACTCGCTCCAGTAACATCAAGTTCGAAATTTGTATTCATCGCGGGAGGTAGGTGTGAAAAGCCTTTGGACCCCTGCAGTTCGTGGAGCTTTTCTTGTAGCATTCGTTCTCTCCAGTACGTTTGCCGCGGCGCAAACCGCGCCCGCCTCTGACCCTGCTTCGCCCGACGCGAGCGCAGCGCGCAATTCAGCCCTGCGCGATTTACAGGAGCAAGTCCGCCAGCTCCGCTCCCTGGTCGAAGAGATGCGCACCGACAATGCCCAGTCGCGCGTCGAGATGCACGAACTGCGCCAGGAACTAAAGGACACTCGCACCCTGCTGGAAAAAACGGCGGCGGCCGCAAGCCCTCGTCCCTCCGACACAACCTCACTCGCATCCGTACCGCCGCAAGCCGCTCCCGCCGCCGCAAGCGGCCAAGTGCAAACCTCCACCGAAAATGTTCCTCCCGCTTCTGCCACCCCACTCGAGGAACGAATTCAAAAACTCGAAGAGTCCACCTCCCTGCTGGGCTCGAAAATTGACGAACAATACCAGACCAAAGTCGAAACCGCCTCCAAATACCGCGCCCGCCTTTCCGGCATCGTGCTGATGAACGCCTTCCGCAATGTCGGAGCCTCCGACAACCTCGACTTCCCGAACTTCGCTGTTCCCCCCGACCCGGGCGCTTCCCAAGCCAGCTTCGGCGCCACCTTGCGGCAAACCGAAATTGGAGTAGAAGTTTTCGGTCCCACGTTGGCCGGCGCCAGGAGTTCAGCCAATGTGCAACTTGATTTTTCCGGAGGCTTCCCCTCCACTCCCAATGGCGTCGACTTCGGCATCGCGCGCCTGCAGACCGCCAGCGTGCGCCTCGACTGGCAACACACCTCCGTGATTGCCGGCCAGGATTCCCTTTTCATCTCGCCGTTGTCTCCCACTTCTTTTGCATCGCTCTCGACGCCCGCCTTTGCCTACGCCGGAAATCTCTGGGGCTGGACTCCGCAGCTGCGCGTCGAGCATCGCTTCGATCTTTCCGACCGGCAGACGTTCACGGTAGCAGGCGGCATCATGGACAATCTCGATTGGGAGCCGCCCACCAGCCAGTATTCTCGCACCGCGCAGGCCGGCGAACGCTCCGGTCAGCCCGCCTATGCAATTCGCACCGCGTGGTCTCGCCCTGCGTTTGACCATCCTTTGACCTTGGGCGTGGCCGGCTACTACGGCCGCCAGGATTGGTCGTGGGATCGCTACGTCGACGCCTGGGCCGGCATGGCCGACTGGCAGATCCCCATCGTTCGCCGCCTCACTCTCTCCGGAGAGTTCTATCGC
Organism: uncultured Acidobacteriaceae bacterium; assembly: GCA_963719575.1. Classification (GTDB taxonomy): domain Bacteria; phylum Acidobacteriota; class Terriglobia; order Terriglobales; family Acidobacteriaceae; genus Sulfotelmatobacter. The sequence goes on along the minus strand of CAVRCN010000002.1, from coordinate 44,209 downwards.
GGCCGCGGAGCGGGATCCCTCGGCGCAGGCATCGGCCGCGCCGTTCTCTTCGGCGGAAATCCGGCCTACTACACAACGAGCATTCGCGGCCTCGACTCCGCCGGAGGCTGGACTCAACTCAAGCTGCAGATCACGCCCAAGCTGGAACTGAACGGCGTCTTCGCCGACGACAACGCCTTCTCCAGCGACATCCGCGGCTTCGCTACCGACGCCAACAACTTCATCACTATCCTCGGACGCAATCGCGGAGCGCTCGCCAACGCCGTCTATCGTCCGCGCTCCGACCTGTTATTCTCCGCTGAGCTGAGACGCCTGCGCAGCTTCCCCGTCTATAGTGATAGCAGCGTCACCAACCAGCTCAACCTGGCCATGGGAATATTATTCTGAAGATATTATTCTGAACATGCGCGCCTTCTCCCATCGCCGATGCCGAAGCCGGTGCCAATGGATGTTGAGCCTACTAGTATTGATCCCGGCTCTCGCGGGGGCCCAGCAATCCGCTCTGCAAGCGCACATAGAGATGCTCCGCAATGGCCGCCGCTTAAAAGACGCATCGCAAGCCGTGGTCTGGCTGAATCCCGTCGGCGGAGCGACCGTCGAACCCCCACGCCAGGATCCGTCGAAGATTCCCCAGCTGGTGCAGAAGAACAAAAGCTTCCATCCTTCTCTTCTTGTCATCCCGGTCGGCGGCAAAGTGGAATTTCCCAACCGCGATCCTTTTTTTCACAACGTGTTCTCGCTTTTTGAAGGCAAGCGCTTCGACCTCGGACTCTACGAAAGCGGCACCACCCGTTTCGTGCAGTTCGACAAGCCCGGCATCTCTTACATCTTTTGCAACATCCACGCCCAGATGAGCGCCGTGATCATCGCCCTGAACACTCCTTACTACGCGATCTCGAACGTGCGCGGCGAAATCACAATCCCGAACGTTCCTGCCGGCCGCTACGAGCTTCAGGTCTTCCACACGTCGGTCCCGCCCGAGAACCTGCGCACCGTAACCCGCGAAATCACAGTCGCACCCGGAGACACTTCTCTCGGCACCCTCACCCTCACCGAATCCAATCTCGAAGTAGCCCACAAAAACAAATACGGCCGCGATTACGACAACCCCAACCCCGACAACCCCGCCTACGCCCGCCCCTAAGTACTTCTATAAAATCGATGTCATCCCGAATCGTGCCAAAAGCGCGGTGAGGGACCCTACGATGCGCGCGAAGAGGCATAAGCGCCGCCGGGATCCGTCACAGCGTTTACGTTGAAAACGCTCCCGTTTGCAGCAATCCTAATTGCCGCCCCACCAAAGCGCACTCTCCGTCGGAACGTCCCTGCGAGTTCGGAACGTCCCTACGAGCAAAGAGAAGGGGCGTGCCCATTAGCACGCCCCTTCTCGCCTCTGACCTTCACTTCGTTTACAACAACCCGCATCTATCACAGCCCCGGGTGCCCCATTTCTCGCGTCCTTTGCGAGAAGTGGGGCTTTTCGCCGGCACCCTCAACAAAACTCTTACCGGTGACCACCCCCACCAGAGTGTCCTCCACCACCCCCACCAGAGTGTCCTCCACCTCCGCCCGACGCACGCCCGCCACCGCCATAGCTCGGCGCACCGCGGGACCCGCCACCGTAACTCGGCGCACTCCGCGCACCACCACCATAACTCGGGGCGCGGTAACCACCACCGTAGCCCGGCGCGCGATATCCGCCCGAAGATCGCGGCTGCACAATCGGCTGCCGCATGTTCAGTTGCGGACGAGAGTATCCTCGCCCGTAGCCCTCCCCATAGCTGCGGCCCTGGTACGCCGACGAACTCGGCGCCGAGCGACTCCAGTAACTGCCGCTCTCACCTCCGCTCCTGCCCGAAGCTCCCCCCATCTCGCTGCGCGAAGGCGGCGTGAACGGGCGGAACCCACTGCGATCACCATTTTCAGCCGCACTGGAGCCGCGCTGCGTTTCCGCTTCCGTCGAGCGCGTGCCCCCATTCGCCTCCGAAGTGAATGATCTGTTTTCCCCAGCACTCCGGTTTGCCTCGCTATTCATCCCTCGCCCACCCAAGTCTCGGCCACCCGAACTCGCACCCGCACCGGCTCTCGCCGTCGTGCCAGCGCCGCGCCCTGCGCCGAAACCAGACCCACTCATCCCGCGTCCGGCCTGCACGGAAGACACATGGTTCTGCTGCATCGACTGCCGCAGTTGTGCCGTCTGCCGCTGGAACGATTCCGTCCGCGCCGTGCTATGCGTCCCGTAGAAGCTCTGAGCCCCTCCGCGAATGGTCGAAGGCGCCGCCGCCCGTCCACTCGCCGACAAGCTTGCCCGCGATGGCACCACCGGAAGATTCCCCGCCATCATGCGCGCGCCACTGAGTTGCTCGTGCGTAGCTGCCGACGCAGTCACCCGCCCCGCTCCGAAGCGGCCGGCACTCACCGTCGACATCGCTCGGCCAATGCGCGCATCGTTGATGTGCGCCACATTCGAGTAGCGCGTTCCCGCGTGCAGCGGTGCGAATCCGCCATAGCGCCCGAACCCGCCGCGCCCCACCAGGCCGAAGCGCCCGCCATAGCCGCCCCACCACGGATGAAAATAGTCGCAAGGACCAATCGGCAGCCATCCAAATCCGCCCCAGCCGCCCCAGCCAAACCCAAATCCAAAACCCCCGCCCCAGCCATAGAACGACACATACGCCGGCGCCCAGAACGGACGGTAAAACCCTCCGCCCCACACCGGTCCCGGCCACCAGGCCCACGATCCGCCATACATCATCCAGCGCCCGTAGTGATAAGGCGCCCAGCCCCACGGCTCATACCCTACCCAGGTCCATCCGTAGTAAGGTTCCCAAACCCAGTTTCCATCGCGATAAGGAACCCAACCCTCGGGCTCGTTCGGAACCCAAACCTCACCGTAATCCGGAGCGCTTTCCCATGTGCCGTTCGCATCCAGATCCTCCGACCCCGTGTAGTAACGGTCCGTGTGCTTCCACGATTGCGCGTCCCGGATCATGTGATCGCGATCGCTATTCCAGCGATCCCAGCTATCCGCCTCCGGCGCGGGAGAAATCTTATATTGCGCGTCATCCACGTTGCCGCGCACCGTCGCCATTTCTCCCTGATGCACGTCCGCAATTCCTTTCGGCGTAGAAATCTGCGCCTCACCCTTGCGCACGATCACCAGCGTGTCGCCATCCGGCCGCACTTCAATGCGGAACACGCCGTCGTTGTGCGCGGGATGCACCGCCACATTCGGCGTATCAATCTCCGGCTCCGTCTCGCTCTCTTTGAACTCCGTGAAATTCGCGATGCCCTGCCCAACCTGAATCTGAATCTTCTCCTTCGTCAGGTTCGCGATGATGGCCTTGGAGTTCGACCCCAACCGAAGAATGTTGGCGAAGTCGAGCTGCAATTCCGCCCGCCCGCCGTCGCCCGTCGAAATCTTGTCGCCGCCCACCACCGGTTGATTCAATATTGCCGCCGACCAGTCGCCAGAATCCCCACGCTGCGTCGACACCGCTCCATGAATCATGCTGATGCGCGCCACCCCGTGATCATTCGCCGCCGGTCCCTCACCCGAAGGCCCACCCGGCTCCGCATCCCCCATCGGCCCCGCCTGCGGGGCTCCCGGAGGCGGCGCACCAGGTTGCGGCGGCGGACCCGCCTGCGGATTCTGCGCTCCCTGCTGCTGCCCAACTTCCATCGGCGCGCTCGGCTGCTCCGACGGCCCGTTCCCCTCATCCGTAGTCTGCGCCCAAGCACTGACGCACAAAACTCCCGCAAATATCAAAGCTAAGATTGCAAAACTCGCCAAGAATCGATTTTTCATAATCCAATCTCCGCCAATCGCGTGGTGCCTGAATACCCCAAACAACGAAAAGCAACTGCCATGCCAAAGCATGGCAATGATCGATCCTCTAAGTGTATTATTTTCAGCGAAATAGACGGTGAGTCGAGGAGCAGCAGCGTGCAGATTCTGTTCCTCTTGGCCGACCTCAGCCGATGTGGTGGTTTTCAGCCAACCACCCAAAAGCCAATCCAAGCCGCGCGGACACCCCCACTCAATTCACGAAGGAAACCCGGGTGCCCCATTTCTCGCGTCTTTTGCGAGAAGTGGGGATTTCGTCTCCAGCATCAACAACCAGCAGTTCTAGAGATACTCAAGTGGGGAGAGCCGCCCTCGCCTGTCCATCGAGCGAAGCTCGACTGGTTTTTGCCTCCGCTACCTAACCTGCGCCGCGTGCCAAATGGCATTGATCGCCACCCGCCGGCCCTGCACCCGATAAAAAATCAAATACGGAGTCCCTCCCACCACTAACTCCCGAACTCCCGGCTCGCTTCCAGCCCGGCCCAGATACGGATGCTCCCGCAAAGCCTCTACCAGCGAAACGATCCGCGTCGCCAACTTCGCCACCGCGTCAGGCTTGTCCTGGGCCACATAAGCCCATGTCTCCCGCAACCGCGCGCGCGCCAGCGGAGACCAGACAATCTCTACCGGCACAGCCCCTCGTCATCATGTTGCCGGCCGCAAGCGCACTTCGGCGGCGGCAACTCATGGTCCGTCCCCCACGAAAGCAGCCACGCCTTCATGTCGTCATGCGCAACATAATGCCCGGACTTCACCTGCCGATCCGCCTGGCGGATTTCTCCCAGCATTCTCTCCTGGTCCGCCACATAAGATTCCACCGCGTCGGAAATAAGAAAGTTCGAACTCCGCCCGGAAACCTTCGCCAGCTTAGCCAGCCGCTTCTTAACCTCCGGCTTCAGCCGTATACTAAGCGTCGCACTCCGTGTGTTCGCCATGAACACATAATATCACGCTGAAGATTCATGGATGTTCACCCCAAAAACACGAAAGCCCCGATAGTCAGTCGGGGCTACGGTCAAGAAACAAGTACTGGACGCTGTCCTTCAGCTCTAGGATAACTCCAACCGCAGAGTTGTCAAGCGATTTCAAGTAGTCGAGTGACCGGCGGAGAGTGAGGGATTCGAACCCTAGTGGCTGACAAAGCTACTCGACTGTTTGAAGGACAGCGCCCAGTACCCACTGGCAACACTCCCCAGACGCTTTGTCCGTCGCAACGATTGTAGTTACCCCGCGCCCTCCTGTTGAAAGTATTCCTCATTTCCTCCTTGGAATCGTTCCGATTCGGGACTGTCACACCTACCCGTCCTTCTCCCCCTCATCCGCAATCCCAATCTTCGACAGCCGATACCGCAGCGCGTTCCGCGAGAGTCCCAGCAACCGCGCCGCCTGGCTCTTGTTCCCGTGCGCCCGCCGCAGCGCCTCCTGAATCATTTCATCTTCCCACTGCTCCAGGGTCATCCCCGCCGGCAGAAAATGATTCCCCGCATCCGCGCTCTTCGCCGGATGCGAATCCAGATGAATATCCGCCGCCTCGATCGTCGTTCCCTTCGCCAGCGCGCACGCCCGCTCAATAATGTTCTGCAACTCGCGCACATTCCCCGGCCAGTGATAATTCACCAGAACCTTCATCGCCTCCGGCGAAATTCCTTCCACCGGCTTGCCCGAATCCCCCGCAAACCGCGACACAAATAAATTCACCAGCTCCGGAATATCTTCCTTGCGCTCGCGCAGCGGCGCAATATCGATAGGCACAACATTCAACCGGTAATAAAGATCTTCGCGAAACGTTCCCTGCTCCAGCGCCGCACGCAGATTGCGATTGGTCGCCGCCACCAGCCGCACATCCACCTTGATGGTCTTCGTCCCGCCCAGCCGCTCAAACTCGCGCTCCTGCAGCACCCGCAACAATTTCACCTGCGTCGCCGGAGGCACATCGCCGATCTCGTCCAAAAAAAGCGTCCCCTTATCCGCGAGCTCAAATTTTCCCGGCTTGCTGGCCGCCGCCCCGGTAAACGCTCCCTTCTCATAGCCAAACAATTCGCTCTCCAGCAAATTCTCCGGAATCGCCGTACTGTTGATCTTCACAAACGGCCCCGTCGCCCGCCGCGACTTCTCGTGAATCGCGCGCGCGATTAAATCCTTGCCCACGCCGCTTTCCCCGCCCAGCAGCACGGTAGCATTCGTCGGCGCCACCCGCTCCACGGTAGCCAGCGTCTCCTGCATCTTCGCGCTCCGCGCCACAATATTCGGATGCGCATACCGTTTCCCCAGCGCCTCGCGCAGCGACCGGTTTTCCTCGCGCAAATTCCGGACGTCCAGTTCCTTATGCACCACCATCCGCATCTCGGCCAGCGAAAATGGTTTCAGCACATAGTCGCTGGCCCCGGCCTTCATCGCCTCCACCGCCGTCTCCACGGTTCCAAACGCCGTCATCACCACCACCGGCAGCGCCGCATTCTGCCGCTTCACCGCCTGCAAAAATTCCAACCCATTCATCCCCGGCAGCTTCAAATCAGTCAGCACCAAATCAACCGGATTCTCCCGCAGCAACTTCAACCCGCTCTCGGCGTCCCCGGCAGAAAACGTAGTGAACCCATCCTCCCCAAGATTCAACTCGAGCAGCCGCCGCATCTTCGCCTCATCTTCAACAATCAAAATCGCCGGCATCGCTTATCTCTATATATTTAATCCGTTACGTTTAGCCCTGTCATTCCGAGCGAAGCGAGGAACCCCTATAACCACCGCACTCCCAGCGGCTCATGAGGAATTTTTCACCACAGCCTCGGTTCTAAAACGGCCGCAATCAATCATCGATCTCGCGAATAACTCACAAATCTCACGACACCACCATCTGCGCCGCGTCCCTCCCCGCAACCTCTTCCACCACCGCCGGAAAAAACAAAACAAAGCAAGCCCCGCCCGCCCCACTCTCGATCCGAATCGACCCCCGATGCCCATCCATAATCTTCGACACAATCGAAAGCCCCAGCCCCACGCCGGTTTTCTTCGTAGTCACAAACGGATTAAAAATCTGCTCCCGCAACGCCGCCGGAATCCCCGGCCCCGTATCCTCGATTCGCACTTCGATCCCGTCGCGCCCGCCACTCAGCGACTTTTTCACACTCACCCGCAACACACCGCTCCTATCGCCGCTCACCTTGCCATTCCCATTGCCCATGGCGTCATACGCATTCTGCACAATGTTCACAAACGCCTGCTCCGCCAAATTCTCATCCAGCGGCACTTGCGGAAGATTCGCCTCATACTCGCGCTCCACGCGCACCGCCGCGCCCTTCCACAAAATCGCCACGTCATTCAAAGCTCGGTCCAGCACAGTCGTGATGCTCTGCCGCGTCAGTTCCGCATGCAGCGGCCGCGCAAAATCCAGAAACCGCGTGACCAGCGCGCTCAGCCGGTTCGTCTCGCTTGAAATATATCCCGCCAACTCCGTCGCCAGGGGATTCGATTGCCCCAGCTTCTGCGTCAGCATCTCCGCGGATCCTTTGATTACACCCAGCGGATTGCGAATCTCATGCGCCAGCCCGGCGGAAAGCTGTCCCAAAGCCGCCAGCCGTTCCGAGCGCCGCGCTTCCTCCTGCGCCAGTTCGAGCCGCCGGTTGGTCTCGGCCAGAGTCTCAGCTAGTTCCTGATAGCGCCGCGTCTGCCGCCGGTTCTCCACCACAAACCGGTTCACCACCATCGCCGCCAGAAAGAAAAACAGAATGCGGATCGCCAGCAGCCCGTAACTGTCCGCCGTGATCTCATATTCCTCAAGCGCCGGATAAAGATACGAACAGTAGGCCGCCGAAGCCAGCGCTGTCCACAACAGTGTGGCCAGAGGTCCAAAATATTCCGCCGCCGTAACCACCGGCAGAAAATAGATAGGCCAGTAGCTGCTGTTGATACTCGGCTCACCCGAGAGCGCGATCGAATGATCGATCAGCAGTGTCGCCAGGCCAATCTTGATCAGAACAACGTAAGCTCCCCCCCGCCGCGGCACCCGCGAAAGAAACCACCCCTCTCCCAGTTGCACCACCCCAAACGCCAGCAGAATCAGCTGCTTGTGAATCTCCCGCACCGGCGGCAGCACGGCGAGCACGGCGAGCAGCGCCAGCCACAGCACATCCATCCAGTTGATCGTGGCACGCTTGCTTTCGTTCATCTTTCGTCCATCGGCTTCAGTCTAGTTCTCAGCTCGGAGGATGCTCATGTGGGAAAGGGCCGCTCCATCGACTTCGCTCAACGCAGGCCCTCGGCTGTCCGCTCGAGTGAAATAGGATGTCATCCCGAACGGGGCCAAAGGCCCGGTGAGGGACCTTACGATGCGCATGCAGCGGCATAAACGCCGGCAGCGGCTGTCGCACTGGCCATGTGCCGGTGGCGGTCCCGTTTTGCATCAGCGACTCTGCCATCGGACGTAAGGTCCCTCACCCGCCTTCGGCGCGTTCGGGATGACATCTCCTTCGCTCGACAGCCTCTTCCCTGCTGCCGCAAAACTGGGGCACTACCTGCCACGCTAGCAGCAATCAAACACCACGACTCACTTCTTCGCCGGCTTCTCCTCTTTCGGCGCAGGTGCCGGTGCCGGAGGCCGCGAGCTCTGCCTCGGTTGCGCCGCAGGCGCCGGAGCCGGTCTCTGCTGCTGCCATGTGCTGAACTTCTGCGCCTGCTGCTGCTCCTGCTGCGGACTGCGCTCCTGCACCGGCGGCGCTGGCCGCACCAGCGGATGCGACTGCACCGGCGCCCCCGCAGTGCGTGGCACAGGTTGCGCCGCGCGAGTCTGCGGCGCGTTCCGATCTTCCGCCGGCGGCGTTCCCTGCTGCTCATACACTCGCGGCGCCGCCTGCGTCTGCTTCACCTGAGGCTGTCCGAAAGAATGGAATCCCTCAGCCGGTTGTGACGACTGCGCCGGCCGCGAGGCCGGTTGCGCGGCCTGCCCCGGCTGGTAAGCCCGCGCCGCCGGCTCCTGACGCACCAGCGGCTTCTGGTTCAGCGGTTGCTGATTCAAGTGTCCGCCGGCCTGCATCTGCCTCTGCTCGATCGGACGCGGAGCCGGAGGCGGAGTCCTCTGCGCCACCACCGACCGGCTGATCACCGCCGCTGGCGGACGAACCGCCACTGGACGTCCCGCCCCAATCACGCTCTGCCGCACCGGCTCCACCGCAACCAGATGAGAAACCGATGCCGCCGCCAGTTCTCTCGGTTCCACCCGCATCATGTTCTGCGCCACCGGACGCGCATTCACAAACGCATCGCGCGATACCACCGTGACTCCGCCGCTCACGCGCTGGTTCGCGTACACTTCATTCACGGCCGTCTTGTTAATCACGACGGTGTTGTACACATTGGTCACGTGAGTGACGTTCACCGAAGTATTAGTGATGTTCACGTTGTTCACATAGTTGCGGCTCACGCGATAGCCGGGCAGAAAAACTTCTCCCGGCCCCAGCGGAAACCATCCCACGCCAACTCCAGCGGAGAAACGGAATCCCGCTCCGCCGCCCACAAACGCAACCAGCGCAGGAGCCCACACCGGCCGCACCACCACCGGTCCCGGAACCCAGAACCATCCTCCGTTCACGAACGCCCAGCGTCCATAGTGGAACGGAGCAAATCCCCACGGCTCATTTTCTACCCAGGTCCATCCCCACGGTCCCACCCAAACCCAATGTCCAAAACGATACGGAGCCCAGCCCACGGCCACGGCTCGCGGCCTCCAGCACTCGCCGTAGCCGGCCACGTAGCTCCAGTCGCCGGAATCGTCGAGATCTTCGTAGCCCGTCATCTCGCGCGAAACGTAGTTCGCCGAATCCGCGTCATCTTCGCGCGCATCCCGCTGAAACGCCCACTGATCAAAATCGTCCTGATCGGAAACCTGACCGATGTCATAGTCAAGCGTGTCGGACCCGGTAAACGTCGCCGCTTGCCCCGCGAGCGCGTTATAAGAAAGACCTCCGCCCGTAGCCCGCCCGCGTCCGTGGAAGATCGTAATCACGGTCTGGTTGCCGTCGGCGCTCACATCAATCCGGTATTCCCCGGGCTGCACCACATTGAACGCCAGGTTCGGCGTATCGATCTCGTAAGCGTCGTCGTCATCCACATGCCGCACCCGCACCAGCAGCGAGCCCTGCGCCAAGCGAATCTGCGTGGCGTTGTCGGTGATGTCGAGAAACGTAATTCCAGTTTGCGCGCCCAGGCGCAGCGCCGCCGAGCCAATGTGCACTTCTGCCCGCGAATCCTCATCCGCCCACAGGTTGTCGCCCGTCACCATGGGACGATTCAGCACCGCCGCGACCCAATCGCCTTCGCCCGCCGGCTGAAACGAAACCGACCCCTGCGCAAAATTCAGCCGCGCCACCCGCCCCGGAGGATCCTGATCGTCCTGCTGATCTGGTTGGCCCTGCTGCTCTTGCGGATCATCTTGTTGCTGCGCTCTCGCCGCAATCGCCGATTGCACGCAAAGTGCGAAGCCCGCTAAGAGAAGTATCCAAGCCCACCGCTGCCGTTGTGCTTTCATAAAATCCTGCGCCCCCAAGCAAAGAATTCTCTGGATGCCTCAATCTTAACCACATTATCTGCAAACCCGATAGAGACGCTTTAGTTTCCGGCGGGTTCTCGGTTCTCAGTTCTCGGTTCCGGATGTCAGCCTTCAAGGCGAGCGCGGCTAAGTTGTTGAGGCTGGGTGGAAGTTGCTGATTCTTAAACGAGGCCGCCTGGCTGGGTCTTGAGCGCTGACGGCTGATGGCTGATGGCTGACAGCTGATTTCGGTTTCGCTTGCGGCTAAGTGATTGAGCCTTCGTGGAAGTCGTTGATTCTGTTGAGTGCGGTATTTTAACCCCCGAAAAAGGCGCCCATCCAGCCGCGCAGAATGGCCCGTAATTGCGTTTGGAAGCCCGCAGAACGCGTTTGAGTGACCGGGACGACCTGACCATCGTCCGGCGATTAAACCTGCACAGAATCGCCTCCTGCGAGGAAGTTAGCTTTAAGCTAATGCTGGACGGCTCACGAGGAATCAACAACTTACGTGTGATCCGCGCAGAATCAACAACTTAGGATTTACTCCTGGCAAAGTCCTGCTGCTCCCTCGGCAGTCGGAAACCGGCGAGTACCTCAGCGGCTAAAGCCGATTCCAGAAACAAAGCACTTATCGCAGCGCTGGAAGCGCTGCGCCAAAACCAAGACCTTCGACGGTTTGGAGAGGAGCGCGACCTCAGGGGCTGAAGCCCTCATCGTCTCTGCAGTGTCACGGCACGGCTGAAGGCGCGCCCGTCCCGAACCCTTTGCCCATTCAAGGCTCTTGCAGCGCGAAACGTTTCACGTTGCCGAACCTGTGCGGAAACCAGTACATTGCTGATCGGAACCAATTCCGCGACGGGCTGCGATCTCTGATCCGCTGCGATGAAGGAATGGTTTCCACGTTGCCATGAGCCTTGCCACTCTCAACGATATTTTCTTCACCGCGGTCGAGCGCAAACTCGAACGGGCCATGCTGTATCGCCAAGGCGGCGTATGGCTGCCCGTGTCTTCCCAGGAGTTTGCCCGATCTACGCTTCGCGCGGCTCAGGCCTTGCAGGAGTGGGGCATCGGCAAGGGCGACCGCGTAGCCATCCTCAGCGAGAACCGGCCGGAGTGGCCGGCCGCGGACATGGCAACGTTGCTGCTCGGCGCCGTCACAGTTCCGCTTTACACCACGCTCACGGCCGAGCAGACTGCGTTTCTCCTGAACGACGCGGGCTGCCGCGTGATTTTTGTTTCGTCTGACGTTCATCTGCGCAAGGTTCTTTCGATTGTTTCCGAGACGAAGGTTGAGAAGGTCGTGGTCATGGATCGGGTCGAGTTGGACCGCGTCGAGCTCGCAGGCGGCGCATCCGGCTCGACGGCGAGCGTCGTCATGATGGACGCGCTGGAGCGGCCAGTCGCATCTGGCCGTGATTCAGAGTCCGAAAACAAATTCGAGGCCGAGTTCGACGCCAAGCTCGAAGCGCAGGCTCGCGCCATTGGCCCCGACGATCTGGCGACCATCGTCTACACCTCGGGCACGACGGGAGCGTCCAAGGGCGCGATGCTCACACACGGCAACATCGCGTCCAATATTTCCTGCTCGCTGCTCGGGTTCGACATTCAGCCGGGGCAGATCAGCATTTCGTTTCTGCCGCTCTGTCATATCACGGCACGCCATGTGGATTTTTCCATGATCTACCACGGCGTGACGCTGGCCTATGTTCCGTTCATGGAGCAACTGGCCACGGCGTTGCTGGAGGTGCGTCCGACTACGTTTGTCGCGGTTCCGCGCGTCTACGAAAAAATTTACGCGCAAGCAGAGCGCAAGGCCGGCCGGTTTGCCAGGAGAGCCATGTACGACTGGGCGCTTTCCGTCGGCGTCGAGAACAAGCCCGACATTCTGGCCGGCCGCACTCCCACGTCGCGCGCCTGGAAGCTGGCCAACAAGCTCGTGTTCTCAAAAATCCGCGAAGGCATGGGCGGACAGGTAAGGACATTCATTTCCGGCGGCGCGCCGCTGGGACGCGAACTGGCCGAGTGGTACGCGGCGGCCGGCATCCGCATTCATGAAGGTTACGGGCTCACTGAGACTTCGCCAGTGATCGCGGTGAACTCGCCGATCAACCATCGCATCGGGACGGTGGGCAAGATTCTTCCCAATCTCGAGGTGCGAATTGCTGAGGATGGAGAGATTCTGGTGCGCGGGCCTTCGATTTTCAAAGGTTATTGGAATCGTCCGGAGGAAACGCAGAACGCTTTCGTTGATGGACGAATAAACGACGGCTGGTTCAAGACCGGAGACATCGGCAACATCGACGCCGATGGATATCTTTCCGTCACCGACCGCAAGAAAGATCTGATCAAGACTTCTGGCGGAAAGTTCATTGCACCCCAGCCCATCGAGAATTCGCTCAAGCTGAATGCTCTGATCGGGACTGCGGCGATCGTGGGCGACAAGCGCAAATTCGCCGCGGTCATCATCTCACCCAATTTTCCGCTGCTGGAAGAATGGGCCCGCACCAACGGCATTGAGTTTTCGTCGCGCGGCGAGCTGGTCGCCGATTCCAAGGTGCAGGAGCTTTATGAGCAGGTTGTCGAGGGCACCAATCAGAATCTGGCGCGTTTTGAGAAGCTGAAGCGGGTGATGCTGGTCGCCGAGGAATTCACTGCTGAAAACGGAGCGTTGACGCCGACGATGAAACTGCGCCGTCGGGTGATTGAAGATCGCTACCGCGAGAAGATTGATGAGCTTTACGCACAGGCGGAGGCGGCGAGCGCGCCGTAGATCGCTTTGATGGTGTGGGACGGGCACTCTTGCCCGTCCCCACACAAACCGTCCCACACAATCTTGAATACGTTTGCATGTTTTACAGCTGTTCACGGTTGATATATAAGTTTCATACTTCCGTGGCCGCCTGGCAGGACGTGCTCGGGCTTCCGCAGACGCTTTCGTCCAGGTTCAAGGGGAGTTTTTATGGCTCATCGATCGTCAGACAAGTTCTCCGTTGCGGTTTCCGGCTCCGGAACGCTACTCGCGATGTTCATGACCGAAGGGTCGAACCGTTATTACTGCGCCACCTGGTACGACTATTCCGACTACACCACGGCGGCGATAAAGCAGGAGATCGCATTGGACCACTCGAAGTTCGCAGCACCTCGCTACCACCGCGTCCACTCGGCGAAGCTGGTGCCCGTGGACGTTACCGTGTCTTTTAAGACTGCGGGTGATTTGCAGATGGTCACCGTGAGCGGCGGAACGTATCGGCGGACGCTGTCGTTCCCTACGGACTTCAGCAAGGTGGGTGAGCTCGAGCTCACGGCGATGATCAATCAGATCCTGCAGGCTGTGGCGGCCGCACCCTGAATCGGAATATGGGAGGCGGCCATTCTTGCCGGCTGATGCCGCTGATGGCGAGGAGTGCGGAGCTTCCTGCAGTGCTGGCGTCCCTCGCATCCGTACAACCGATGTCTGGGGTTCGTAAGGTCCCCTTCGACTTCGCTCAGGGCAGGCTCTCCGGAGCGCTGGGCGCGCTCCTGCGGGATGACATCGGTCGTGAATCCGCAGGTGCTCCACCTCAATCGGTCGGTGAATCCGCAAGTGCGCTCCCTTAAATCGAGTCACAATCGAAGACCTCTGGCGCGTTGCGCGGGTTCGGCACGGCCGTTATAGTATCCACTGCTTATGGCACTGACATTTACTAATATCAAATCGCCGGTGGGGATTCGGGATGGGAAGACGACGATGGCGAACGCGCCGGGGGACCTGGCGATCGTCACGGACTCTTCGCCGGCGTTTCTGCCCAAAGAGACCAGGCTGGCCTACCTGGCGCGGTGTATTCATCAATCACCCAGGATCATGCCTCTGTTTCAGAAGCGATGGGTGAGCCACCCGCACTACAGGGAGTTCACGAGCAATCCGGTTTGGGCGGCGCAGTGGTGGATGCACTTTTATATTCCTTCCTGCATGCTGTTCCATGGGCTGGCGAATACGGACTCGATCTGACGGGGTCGGTTCGGAAAGAGAATTCCCAGTTCTCGTCTCACGCAAGGAACTTTGAACCGAGGACTCGCTGGCGACGGAGAAACGGCGCCCGTCGACTGCGGTTGATGGGGATGCGGACGTAGGGTCCCTCACCGAGCCTTTGGCTCGGTTCGGGATGACAGGGGTTTCGGGCAGCTTCGGACGGCTCTGGGCGGCTCTGGGCCACTTGGGTTGACATGCAAAATCAGAGTCAAAGCGACGGACAAGAGTGTCCGTCCTACACGAGCAAGGGCGTGCTGGCGGGCGGCGTTTTCATTACAATGATTCCCATGTCGGATGCAATGGTGATTGCGGGACGGTCCTTTCGCTCGCGGCTGATTGTGGGCACGGGCAAATATAAGTCGTTTCAGGAAACGGCGCGGGCGCTCGAGGCCAGCGGCGCGGAGATGGTGACGGTCGCGGTGCGGCGCGTGAATTTGGATCGCAGCAAGGAATCGCTGCTGGACTACATCGACGCGAAGAAATATTTTCTGCTGCCGAATACGGCTGGATGCTACACGGCCGACGAAGCAATTCGCGCGGCGCGGCTGGGGCGCGAGGTGGGGCTCTCCGATTGGGTAAAGCTGGAAGTGATTGGAGACCAGGCGACGCTTTATCCGGATGTGCAGGCCACGCTCGAAGCTACGCGGGTGCTGGTGAAGGAAGGGTTTACGGTTCTTCCCTATACGTCTGATGACATTGTGTTTGCCAAGCGGCTGATTGAAGCGGGCGCGGCTACGGTGATGCCGCTCGGGGCGCCCATCGGCAGTGGCATGGGGATTCAGAATCAGGCGCATATCCGCATTCTGCGCGAGATGATTACCGGGGTGCCGCTGATTGTGGATGCGGGAGTGGGGACGGCTTCCGATGCGGCGCTGGCGATGGAACTTGGGGCGGATGCGGTGCTGATGAATACCGGGATCGCCGGCGCGCAGGATCCGGTGTTGATGGCGGAGGCGATGCATCATGGCGTGATCGCGGGACGGCAGGCTTATCTGGCGGGGCGGATGGCGAGGAAGTTGTATGCCACGGCGAGCTCGCCGGTTGAAGGGGTAGTGAGGTAGGGCGAGGGAGACAGGAAGCTGCCGGCAAAGAAGGCGAGCTGCGCTCGCCGGACGGGCAAGAGTGCCCGTCCCCAATAGTCAAAACCCCGTAGTTAAGGCCGCGCAGTCAAAACCATACGAGCAAAACAAAAGGGCGACCTTCTCCGGCCGCCCCATTCGATCCGGATCGAAATTGCTCAGAGCATTTTCATGCTGTCTACGTGGATGGAATCACCTTTCACTTCGCCGGTGGCGGCGATGTGATGTCCCTCATGCCCCTTGAGCGCGCCGGGGTTATCGACCATCAGAACCTTCTGGTCTTTGTCAGTGACGATGACCACCTTCGCACCCGCAGCCAGGCACTTTTTGGTGCAGGCCTCAGCGCCGGCGCTGGCGCCTTTGGCTCCGCACTTACTGTCTGTCACCCACCCGTTGACGGTCATGCTCTTGCCCATGTCATCGAAGGCCATGGCCGAGAGGGCGAGCACGAAACAGAACGCAAGACAGATCACGATAATCTTCTTCATAGCGGACATTCTCCTTTTTGTTCACGCTGCAGCTTGGGCCGCAGATTACGGCGGGTGTTTTCTCGCGGCTGCACTGCCGGCGACAAGATCGCTCTGGAAGGCAACCCCGGTCGCGGTAACCCCTAGGGATCACACATCCCCGCCCGAATGTGATACGAGGCGAGAGAACTATACCACAAGGAAATGAGGGGATTGTCAGTGGGGAGTGCAGCGGCGGCGGAGGTGACGGGCGTGCGTGCGGCCGGAGCGGTTCGAAAAACTTCGGGCGGGCTCGCAGCTCGCCGGCGCGGGGCGAGGGTCTGTGGCCCGAACTGCTATGGCTGACGCTCCGCTCCGGTAGAGACTGAGATTGCTTCGGCTTCGCTCAGGAGAGGCTCGTCTGCCGTGATGGAAAACGCGGACGTTTGGGATGACAAAGGGTGCTCGCCGCGGATTCCCTTCCAGTTCTCCCGCGGGGCGCTTGTGGGTGGATCTGGACTGGAAACCTGAAATGGGACGCGCTAGAATCCGTGCATGCCGGATGCCCGCAACGTGGTGGTTTATTCGCGGAAGGGATGCCATCTGTGCGAGGTGGTGAAGGAAAGCCTTACGAAACTCTCGCGCCGTGGCGGTTTCACGTGGCGCGAGATCGACGTGGATTCCGATTTCGAGCTTCGCCGGCAGTTCAACGACGAAGTTCCTGTGATCTTCATCGACGGCCGCAAGGCGTTTAAGTACCGCATGGACGAGCAGGAGTTTCTGCGGAAGCTGGCGAGCTAGGGCAGTACTGTTTGTGAAGTGATCACACCAGAGGCTAAAGCCTCTCGAAAAGAAAACGTCTATTGCAGCGCGGAAGGCGCTGCGCCACCCAAAATCAAGTTTGCTAGCGGGACGAGGAAAGAGTCGAGCTTCGCTCGACGGACAGCCGAGGGCCTGGCCTGAGCGAAGTCGAAGGGGCGGCTGTCCCCACATAAACACTGTGGGTTCCGATACAATCGGTCGCGGCCATGCTGCGCACCCAACTTTACGCGGACCCCTCCAATCTTTTTCTTCATGATTTGATTCTTGAGTCGTGCCGCCGATATGCCGGGAAGACGGCGGTGGTGGATGCCTCCTGCGGGCGGCGCTTGAGCTATGCGGAATATGGCGAGGCCGTGGAATGCCTTGCCCACGGCCTGGTTGCGGCGGGGATGAAGGGCGGAGAGATTGTTGCGATTTTTCTTCCGAACTCGTGGGAGTTTTGCATTGCTTATCATGCGATCACGCTGGCCGGAGGAATTCCGACGCTGCTGAATCCGACTTATCGCGAACGCGAAGTTCGCTATCAACTGGAAAATTCCGGCGCGGTCTTTTTAATTACTGATGGGCCTAACATTGATGGGATCAACCTGGAGGGATTGCCTAATCTGCGACGGGTGTACACGACTCGCCGATCGGCGGCGGGGGCGGAGGATTTTGCGAACCTTCTGAAAGGCGCGACGGTCGCGCTTAGCGGGCCGGAGGAGCCCAGCACTGCGGCGCTGGGCGCGCTGCCTTATTCGAGCGGCACCACGGGACTGCCCAAGGGCGTGATGCTGTCGCATTACAACCTGGTCGCCAACGTGTATCAACTGCTGGGACCGAATTCTGTGCACATGAAAGGCGACGATTGCATTCTTTGTTTTCTGCCGCTGTATCACATTTATGGCCTCAACGTGGTGCTGAATCCGGCGCTGATCATTGGGGCGACGACTGTGCTGATGCCGCGGTTTCATGTGCAGCAATTGTTTTCGCTGCTGATCGAGGAAGGCGTCACCATGATGCCGATGGTGCCGCCGGCAATGATTGCACTTTGCCAGGCCGCGGAGGCGGGACAGTTTCCGGGTGATCACAAACTGGGATGGGTGAAGTGCGGAGCCGCGCCGCTGCCGCCGGAACTGCCGCGGCGGTTTACCGGGCTCACGGGCATTCCGGTTTGCCAGGGTTACGGAATGACGGAGGCATCGCCGCTGACGCATGTCGGCTATCTCGATGCGGAGCTCTATCGACCGGATTCGATCGGGCATCCGGTGGCGCTGACTGAGTGCCGGGTGGTGGGGCAGGGAGAGAGTGATTTTCCGGCCAGTTCCGATGCATCGGTTGAAGTTCCCGCCGGCGAACCCGGTGAACTGGTGATGCGCGGGCCGCAGTTCATGCTTGGTTATTGGAAAGAGCCGGAAGCTACGGCGGCGGTGCTGCGCGATGGGTGGTTCTGGTCGGGAGATATTGTCACGCGCGATGAGGAAGGTTTTTTTCGCGTGGTCGACCGGCGGAAAGAGATGATCAAGTACAAAGGGTTTCCGGTTGCGCCGGCGGAAGTGGAGGCAGTGGTGCTGGAGCATCCCGCGGTGCGTGAGTGCGGCGTGGTGGGCCGGGCTGACGCGGTTGCAGGAGAAGTTCCGGTAGCATTCGTGGCGCTGCGCGAGGGCTTTATCGGGTGCAAGAAGCTGGAGGAGGAATTGTGCGCATTTGTTGCCGACCGGCTCACGCATTATAAGCAGCCGCGAGAAGTTCGCTTTGTGGACGCCGTGCCGAAGACGGCGTCGGGGAAAATTTTGCGGCGCGAGTTGCGAAAACTTTCCTGATGGAGTGGGAATCGACAAAGCAGATTTAGCAAATCGATTTTCCGCGTGCCTGTTAAGAGCTGCATTTCCATTGTGCGCCGCGTACTACTTGCGATAGTATCGCTTCCCCCATGGTGCGGATCGCTCTATTGTTCCTGCGACGGCTGTTGCTGCCGCTGGCCGTATTCCTCGGCTTCAGCCTGATGTGTGTGCTGGTGTATCGACACCTGGAGGGCGTGCGCTGGCAGGATGCGCTGTTCTGGATGATTCATCCGCACGCCATTGAGGCCAGCAAAGTCCGCGACGCCACGAAGTTTTTTGCCATCTTTGTGTATCTCGGGGTTTTCGCTTTCCAGATCTGGATCGCGGAACGAGTGCTGGTCACCATTTTCAACCGCCAGGGTGTGGAGGCCTGGAGAGCCATGGTCAACGACGTCAGCGTTGAAAGACTGCGCGATCACTTCATCATTTGCGGGTATGGGCAGGTCGGGCGCACCGTGGTGGACCAGATTTCGCGCCTGAAGATTCCGTTTGTGCTCATCGAAACCAACGAGGGCATTTGCCGCGAGCTGCTGAAGGAGAAGATTTTGATCATTCAGGGCGACGCGAAGCGGCACGACATTCTGCAGGCCGCCGGCATCGAGTACGCGCGCGGGGTTTGCATCGTAATCGATAATGACGCCGATAATTTGTACATCACGGTCACTGCGAAGTCGCTCAACCCAAAGGCGCGCATCATTACGCGCGCGGGGCAAGCACGGTATGCGCAGGCCATGCGGAATTCCGGAGCCGACGAAGTCATCATTCCGGAATACGAAGGCGGGCTGATGACCGGACGCATGATCTCGAAGTATTACCCTACGGCTCACGCCAATCTGGAGTGAGAACTGAGGCGCTAAAGCGCGCGAACAGTTTTCAACTGCTTAACCGGCACGAGTGAACTCGTGCCTTGCCGATCCCATTTGCGAGATGGCCGGATGGCCCACGTTCATGAGACAGCTAGACGGCCTTCCGCGAGGCCGTTTTCTCACCTCGGAATGTACTTCCGAACACTTGACCGGAAACCGCATCCAGCCTAGAGTTCCGCCAATGTTTGAATCCTCTTTTCTCGCCTGAGAAAAGACAACCCCTGGTGGGATACCGCTCCCACAGTGCTGTTCCGTTCGCGGCAGGCACGGTACCGGAGATTGCCGCCGGTCCGTAGCTTGAGCTGAACAGCGAGGCCCAACCCCGCGCTGCACGTCACCAAGAAAAAGACTGAGCTGGAAGTGTGTCTATCCCCCTGCACGGAAGTGCACAATGCGGAGGTACAAGATGAAGTGTCGAAATTTGATGGCTACCGTTTCTCTTACTCTTACGCTTTCTCTTTTCGCGTTCGCGGCAATCAGCATCCCGCCGCTGCACGCGCAAGACGATCCCGGACCGCGCCCTGGTCCGGCGGCGGCGGGAAGTTTTTACTCTACGCTTAACGCGAATGAGCAGAGCTTCTTCAATCAGGCGCAACTGCGTTTTCAGGAAATAGATTCAGTTTCCGGAGGCATCCCTGGCGAAACCGGTTCGGGGCTGGGGCCGGCGTTCAACGGGAACAGCTGCGCCCAGTGCCATGCGCAGCCCACGATTGGCGGGAGCAGCCCGGGGCTGAGCAGCCCGCAGAACCCGATCGCCAATCCACAGGTGGCGCTGGCTACGCTCGATTCTGCGACGAACACGGTTCCCGCATTTATTGTCGCGAGCGGTCCGGTGCGCGAAGCCCGCTTCATCACGACTTCTACCGGCGCCCTGGACGGTGGAGTTCACAACCTCTACACAATTGCGGGTCGTTCCGACGCAGTGGGCTGCACGCTGGCGCAGCCGGACTTCGCGGACGCTCTCACTGCCAACAATGTGATTTTCCGCATCCCGACGCCGCTGTTTGGGCTGGGCCTGGTGGAAGCCACGCCTGACGCCACTTTGCAAGCCAATCTTGCGGCGACCGCTTCGGCCAGAGCGGCGCTTAAGATCAAAGGCGTTTTCAACACCAGCGCCAACGACGGAACGATCACTCGTTTCGGCTGGAAGGCGCAGAACAAGTCGCTGCTGATTTTTGCGGGAGAGGCTTACAACGTGGAGCAAGGAGTTTCCAGCGAAAACTTTCCCAACGAGCGCAGCGCAGTGACGGGCTGCGTGTTTAACGGGTCGCCGGAAGATGCCACCAACATCCTGAACCAGAACTCCAGCAGTTCCAACTTCGGGACAACGGTCGGCACGGCATCGGAGATGGCGTCGGACGTCATGAACTTCGCGGCATTCATTCGCCTCTCTGCGCCCGCGACTCCTGCCCCGTCCACTCCATCGATTCTGAACGGGGCCACGGTGTTCAGCACGATCGGATGCAATCTATGCCACTCCCCGACACTCACCACGGGTGCTTCCCCGTTCACCGGCATGTCGAATGTCACCTACAATCCGTATTCCGATTTTGCGCTGCACAACATGGGAACGGGATTGTCGGATGGCATCCACCAGGGGGCGGCGGGGCCCATGCAATTCCGGACGGCGCCACTATGGGGACTGGGACAGCGGCTGTTCTTTCTTCACGATGGCCGCACGACCGATCTGATCCAGGCCATTCAATCGCACAGCAGCGGTGGATCGGAGGCCGTCGGCGTGATCCACAAATTCAACACGCTGAAGGCCTCCCAGGTGCAGGATCTGCTGAACTTCCTGCGCTCGTTGTAGGCGATGCCAAGGGCAGTGACTAGTGGCTAGTGATAGACCCAACTTTGCCACGGATTTCACGGATCTTTACGGATTGGAGCAAGAGCTTTGGTTTGTCCGTGGTGATCGGTGAAAATCCGTGGCAATGTTTTTTATTATCTGAGCGGGTGCGGATTCAATGCATACTTGGAGTTATGGCGACCGAAGTTTTTGTGCTGCCGGGGAACCAGGTTCGTCTGGAACCGCTGGAGCATGCGCACGTCGAGGGACTGGTGGTTGCCGCGGCAGGTGACCCTGCGCTGTATCGGTGGAGTCCTGTTCCGCAAGGTAAGGCAGCCGCTACCACTTATGTCGATACGGCTTTGGCCTGGCGCGATGCCGGCAGCGCGGTGCCGTTTGCGATTGTTCGAGCGAGCGATGGTGCGGTGATTGGATCGACGCGCTTCTGGAACATCGAGCGATGGGCGTGGCCTTCGGGGCACGCGCGGCACGGGCGACAGTTTCCGGACGCATGCGAGATTGGTTATACGTGGCTGACGCGCTCGGCGATCCGCACTGCGGCGAATACTGAGGCAAAGCTGCTCATGCTGACGTATGCGTTTGAAACTTGGCAGGTGTTGCGGGTGTGTTTTCACACGGATGCGCGCAACCAGCGTTCGCGCGCGGCGCTGGAACGGATTGGCGGGAAGTTCGAGGGGACTTTGCGGGCGCATCGGATGGCGGCGGACTTTATTGCTCGAGACTCGATGCGGTTTTCGATTTTGGCGGCGGAGTGGGTCGCGGTGAAGGAACGGCTGCGGGGGATGATGGATGCGCGGGGCTGACGCGGCGGTGGATACTGGCCGCCAGCGATAAGGAAGCGAGCCAAACGCGCGATTAATGCGTCGCCAAAAACGCGACGCTTCGCGCGGCTCGCCCAGATTCCTCTCTGCGCAAAGAACGCTTGTTCGGAATGACAACGCCAAATTGACGGCGAGCCAGCCGCGACGGAGAACCGAAAGACTGGCTCTGCTCACTTCGGAGTGCTGGTATCGGCACTGCCCTTATCGGGCGCGGGCTTATCCGTCTCGGCTTTTACTTCGATCTTTTTGGTCGACAGGAAACTCCAGATAGTTTCGTTGGCGTTGGGGTCGGGGCTGGTTTTCCCAACTTCTTTTTCTACTTCGTATTGTTCGCCGCCGGGCCAGGTGTTGCCCGCGCCTTTCACGCTGTAGGAGACGACCTGCGCGCCCTGCTGGCAATCGGCGAAGGTTTCGACTTTGATCTCCATGTCGCCTTTTTCGTGAGCCGGGAGCTTGGTTTGGGTTGGCTTTTCGGCACAGCGATCCATCTTGGCCCACGCTTTCGCGCTGTCCTCGACGGAGATGACTGGTAACCGAAGGTTGTGTTCGGTGCCGCCGCCGTAAGGGACGACCGGGTCGGAGGTGCCGTTGATCATCACCACCGGCAACGGACGCGAGGGCAAGCAGATCATGGTCTTCGGCATGGCAGCGCCCACGGGGGCAATGGCGGCGATGCGGTCGGCCATGGAGCATCCAACTTTCATGGCCATGAGGCCGCCTTCTGAGAGTCCCGTGGCGTAGATGCGGGCCTGGTCGACTGAAAACTTCAATGCCATCTGGTCGAGCATCTGATTCAGGAAATCGACGTCATCTGCGGGCTCGGACCTGGCTTCATCGCGTCCCTGTCCACCCGACTGACCGCCACCCGGGTATCCTCCGCCCCCGGGGTATCCACCACCACCGCCGGGATAGCCTCCACCACCGCCGCCGGGATAGCCGCCGCCGCCGCCACGGCGGCCGCGTCCCGGGCTCCGCATCATGGGCTGTTGCACGGGCGGACGGACTCCCACGTTCCAGCGTCCGTGCAGCGCGCTGGGGTAAACGGCCATGATGCCATCTTTATCCGCCAATTCGGCGAAGCGGGTCAGGCGTTCCATGTCGTCGGTATCCTGATTCATGCCGTGCAGCAGGATCACCACGGGATATTTCTGCTTGGCGTCGTAACCACGCGGCAGGCGCACCAGGTAGGTGCGGTCCACGTCATTGATGGTTACTTTTTCCTTGGTTTCCTGAGCTCGGGCGACCGGAGTGACAACGAACAGAGCCAGGCAGGCTGCCATGGCTGAGGCGGCCCGCGTTCTCGTGCAACGCTTGAATCTCATGGAGTCTCCCGTAAGGTGACCCGGCACAGCCCCAGGCACTACTCTACACCGCTTGGAAGCGTCGCGGGGTGCATGGGTTGGCTGAAGATGGATGGATATGGTGGGATGAGGATTGGTTTGAATAGAGATTGGTGTGGATAGAGATTGGTGGGATGGGGATGGGCAGGCGGTTTCGCGGGAACTATCCTGCGGCGCCCTGCGTATTCTTCTCTGACAGCATTCAGGACGCGCGCCCACGGCGCAACTGGAAGGAGAAATACCATGGACGGACTCACGGGTCTGGTGGCAGTCATCATGATTTTCGGGATGCCCACGGCAGTGTTGGGAATGTACAGTTTTTATCGCGTGCGCAAGCTGCGCACCGAGGAGAGGCTGGCCGCGATCAGCCGGGGAGTAAGCGTCCCCATGGAACCGGAACTTGCGGAAGCTGCGCGGTCCCGGCGGTCCGGCATTTTACTGATCGCAGCGGCGGTGGGATATACCATCACATTTTCTTTGATTGCGCGGGTCGAGCCGGATGCCTGGGTCGCGGCCGCGTTTGGGGCGATCCCTTTCACACTGGGGCTGGGATTCTTTTTGGATTCGGCGCTGATCCGGCGGGATGCGCATCCTTCGTAGGAGAGATGGCGGACGATGGTTGCAGGGCGTTAGCCGCTTGCAATTAGCTTCAAAACAACACATCGATGCATCGGCCACACCGTCGGCGCCCCTGAGAGAACTCCTTTGCGCGCCTGTGCCGACGGATGGAGTTAGGGGTCCTTCGACTCCGCGGGACGGTTCGCTTCGCGGACCGTCTCGCTGCGCTCAGGATGACAATCTTTGCGGATCTGTGCCACTGCATGACGACAAAGTCACTCGCCGGCCAGGAATTTGTATTGGGCCTCTGTCAGCGGGACTACGCTCAGCCTGCCCTGGCGCACCAGCGGAGATTCGGCGAAGAGCTCGTGAGCTTTTACTTCAGCCAGCGTTACGGGTTTCGCAATGGGCTTCCCGGCCTTGATCTTCACTTGCGGATTCTTCGGGTCGGTGGCGTCGACTGAAACCACGCTGGCCGTGCCCACCGCGCTTTTTTCGTCGCCGGTGTGGTAGATGACCAGGCGCTCGCCGGGCTTCATGGCGCGCAGATTCTTCAAGGCTACGGGATTCGATACTCCGTCCCAGATGGTGGTCTTCTCGCGCTCCAGTTGAGCAAATGAATACACTGACGGTTCCGTTTTCAATAAGTAGTCCATAGGTTTCCGCTTGCGCTTTCTCAGCCTGGAAGCTGATTCAGCAACCGGCAAAAGCTTACACCACAGAGGACACAGAGGACTCGATCATCTAATCTGAGTTCCTAGTTCGGCTTTTGATCCTTCTTGTCCGGGGGCGGAGCGTCTTGCTTCGGCGTGCTGGAGTCCTTGCTGGCGTTGCCGTAAATCGAATACTGACTCTGCGGGCGCTTCAGTTTGATGGTGAAATCCATCTTCGGCTTGTTGATGTCGAAGTCTTCGCCGTAGGTTTGATATCCGGGAGCGAGGACCTGGACGCGCAGTTTTCCGTAGGGGATGCCGTCGAAGCTCGACTTCCCTTCCGCGTCGGTCTTCAGTTCCATGCCGCCCTTGCCTTGTTTTCCATTTCCGCCGACCGGATGCATGATGACGCTGGCGCTGCGCACTGGTTTGCCGTTGTCGTCTTTCAGCACCTGGAAACTCAAGAACGAGGTGGGACCTTCTTCATCCTGCTGCGCTGCTGCCACTGGTGTTATTGCCAGCGTTGCCAGCACCACGCCCGCCGCTACGATTCCCGCCGCCCAGGTTTTCCTCATGGGAGCATTTTATGCAGGGTGGGACTGTCCTGTCATCTGGGGCCGCGTAGATTCATCACCACAGGGGACACAGCGGACACTGGGAAAAGCTAGTTCGCAGAAATCAAGAAGGAGGCGTCGACTTTCCTAACCACATCAACAGCGCGGGGCGGGGGAAGATTTAGGGTCAACCCGGCGCCCGCAGGCCTACCGAAATATTTTTCTCGGCCGAACTATTTTTCCCAAATGACCTGGGCCTTCTTGTCGAGCGCGTGCGCTTTGCGGGCGGCGCGGGCAAGATCGCCGAGCGGCACTGGAGGCGGTCCGACAGGACCGAACTCCCAGAGCGGACGCTCGCCCTGGGCATAGGAATAGTCGGAATGCTCCAGGAGACTCTGGGACTGAGCCATGTCGTGCTGAGAGGCGTGCATCACATGGTCGGCAATCTGAGTTTCGCTGGGCTGGTTGTTCAGCACGGGAGCATTCTGCGCAAAGGCTGCAGTGGCGCAAATCAGGAAGATCACACACAGGGTCATTTTCATTTTATAAAGTCCTCAGCTCTCGAAGTTTTGACGTCCCGCGAGAGAAGTTACCGGAAGTGACTATGGCGTGTTACCACGCCTCTACCAAGGGTAGAAGCAAACTCCGTGCCAAATGTGGAGGGGCGTGGAACGCGGTTTACAGGAGGTATTTGCGGGTGAAGAGCAATTGTTTGCACACTTGTGGAAGAGAGGACTCTGGAGCAGGGGAACGGGGCAGCAAAAGATTTAAACCGCAGAGGACGCGAAGGAAAAGCCGCAGCGGACGCAAAGGCTATGAACTGGTTCGGAAGGTTTCGATATGCCAGTCATGCCGCGCTTCCGAACACGACACTATTCTGCGGCGACGCTGTCGTCTTTCTTCTTGACTCGCACCACGGTGATTTTCGCGAAGCCTTCCTCGAAGGTGGGAGCTTTGAGTTTGGCGGCCATGCGGCGCATGACGTCCTCGGGAACAACGCGGTCGCGGCGCTGATGGCGCTCGATGCAGACTTCGAGGGGCACGTCGAAGAAGATGGCATGAACTTCGTAGTTGTAATCTTTGGCGAGTTTGATCCAGTGCTGGCGCTCCTGCGGTGTGAGGTTGGTGGCGTCGACGTAATTCATGGGACGCTTGGCGATGAGGCGGGCTTTGAGCATGGAACGCAGATTGGAGAAAACAAGATCCTGAAAGCGCTGCTCGCGCACGTCGTCGAAGAGCAGCGAACGAATCATGTCGCTCGAGAGTGGAGCAACGTTGTGGCGTTTGAACCAGGAACTTTTGCCAGAACCGGGCAGGCCGATCGCGAGTACTACGATGCCTTTGGGTGCGCGCTGCATAGCGGTGCCGGCGGCCTGCCTCACCGGCTGTGGCGGTGGAGGCGCAGCAGCGGCCGCAGGCTCGGCGAGTTCTGGAGTGTCATCCGTTCCTGGCGGGATTGATGGTGTGATGCCTTTGGGGGTGAAAGCTTGAGCGACAGCTTGTTCGCGGCCGCGGCCTCCGCTTCGACCGCGCCCACCACGTCGGCGGCGGCCACGAGCGCGCGGCGCGGTTTCGCCGGGGGCCGGAGGGTCGATGGCGTGAGGGACTTGGTAGGAAACATCGGGGGATGAGGTGTCTGCGGACGTGGCGTCTTCAGACGGAGCATCGGCGGGCGGAGCGGCAGCAGCACGAACGGTACGTGCGCGGCGTGGCCTGGATTCCGGTTGAGGCTCAGACTCGTGGGCGGCGGAAGGGGCGGGTTCCCGGCTGCTTTCTTTTTCGGCGTCGGGGGCGGCGGGCGATTGTTCGGCGTCGAAATAGGCGGGCTGCAGAGGCGGAGGAGCCGGCTGGTCAGACGACTCGGCGGGTTTTTTCTTGCGGCGCTGAAAACGATCGCGCATCCATTTACGCATGTCAGGCTTGTAACACATCTGCAGCAACGGGAGCAATGGTGCGCGCGTCCTGAATTCGTAACCACCCTTCGGCTTGGCTCAGGGCAGGCAGCCGTCCCGCGATTGGGCTTCCCGGTTACAATTACGGAATGGCTGGCCAGATTCCGGATTCCATTCGCGGGCAGAAATATATTTCGCTTACTACGTTTCGAAAAAACGGCGTGGGCGTGGCGACGCCGGTTTGGTTCGGCGAAGTGGACGAAAAGCTTTACGTGATGACGCGGAGCGATATGGGGAAGACGAAGCGGATCCGGAATAATCCGCAGGTGAAAGTTGCGCCGTGCACGATTCTGGGAAAAGTTACCGGGGCGGAGTTCGCGGCGACCGCGCGGGTGTTGCCGCCGGAGGAACATGCGCGGGCGCGGCAAGCTATCAATCGCAAATACTGGTTGGCGCGGCTGCCGCTGGTCTGGGTACGCACGGATACGTATTTGGAATTGAGCTTTGAGTGAGATCGACTGGGCGGCGACATTCGATTCGCTTCCGTGCGCCGATGTCAGTGATCCCGCGCACAATCCCCTGACGGGAAACACTTCGGCTGCAGATGGTCACGCGGTGATTTACGGCGGTTCCAATTCCCTGCTAACATAATTTGTTTGTAGTTCGGGGTCGTGCGGACTCTAAGGCTGCTGTCGTACTGAGCAAGAATCGGCAATCATATTCAACGGAGGAATTATGGCAATCAAAGTTGGCATTAACGGTTTTGGACGAATCGGGCGCAATGTTTTTCGTACCGCGCTGAAGGATCCAGGCCTGGAATTCGTGGCGGTGAATGATCTGACTGATCCGAAGACGCTGGCGCATCTGCTGAAATACGATTCGATTCTGGGTAACCTGCCAAACCAGATTTCTGCCGGGCCGGACAGCATCACGGTGGATGGCAAGACTATTAAGGTGTTCAAAGAAAGAGATCCGGGCGCGCTGCCGTGGGAGTCGGTGGGAGCGCAGGTGGTAATCGAATCCACGGGACACTTCACCGATGCGAACGATGCGAAAAAGCATTTGCGCGGAACCGTGAAGAAGGTGATCATTTCGGCTCCGGCGAAGAATGAAGACATCACCGTCGTGCTGGGAGTGAACCACGAGAAATACGACGGGGCGAAGCATCACATTATTTCGAACGCGTCGTGCACCACGAACTGCCTGGCTCCGGTGGCCAAAGTACTGCAGGACGAATTCAAAATCGTCAGCGGAACCATGACGACGATTCATTCCTACACCAACGATCAGGTGATTCTGGATTTTCCGCATAAGGATTTGCGGCGGGCGCGGGCGGCGGCGATTAATATGATTCCCACATCCACCGGCGCGGCCAAGGCGCTGAAGCTGGTGATTCCGGAACTGTCTGGAAAGTTGGACGGCTTCGCCATGCGCGTGCCTACACCGAACGTTTCGGTGGTTGATCTGGTCGTTTGGGTAGAGAAAAAGACGACCAAGGAAGAAGTGAACGCGGCGCTGAAGAAAGCGTCGGAGTCGGGGCCGCTGAAGGGCTATCTGGGTTTCGAGGAGCACGAACTGGTGTCGTCGGATTTCAAGGGCGACTCACGGTCGTCGATTGTGGATGCGCCCATGACCCTGGTAGTCGGCGGCAATTGCGTGAAGGTGATCTCCTGGTATGACAATGAGTGGGGATACTCCTGCCGCGTGCGGGACTTGATCCATTACATTGCGGGTAAGGGCCTGTAAGAATTCGCGGACCCCATCCTAACGTCGCAAAGTGCGCGACGTTAGGATGGACCACCCGCATCCTAATTCTGCCTTCCAAAGGACAACCAGCCAATGTCCAAACTTTCCATTCGTGATCTTCCGCTCAGCGGAAACCGTATATTCATGCGGGTCGATTTTAATGTGCCGCTCGAAGATGGGCGGGTGATGGACGATACCCGCATTCGCGAGACGTTGCCGACCATTGAGTACGCGCTGCGGCATGGAGCGCGATTGATTCTCGCGTCACACCTGGGACGGCCGAAGGGCAAGCCTAATCCTAAGATGAGCCTGAAGCCGGTGGCGGAGCGGTTGCGCATGCTGCTCGATAAAGAACTGGCGCGGGGCGAGAACGTGGGCTTCTGTCCCGATTGTGTGGGACCGGAGGCGGAAGAAGTAGCGACGCAGCTGGAGATGGGGCAAACGCTCCTGCTGGAAAATTTGCGTTTTCACGCGGAAGAAGAAGCGAATGACGAGAACTTCGCGAAGCAACTCGCGGCGCTCGCGCCTTACTACGTGAATGATGCGTTTGGCTCGGCGCATCGGGCTCACGCGTCGACGGTAGGCATTACGAAGTTCGTGCAGAAATCCGCGGCCGGGTTGCTGATGGAGAAAGAACTGAAGTATCTGGGCAAGACGCTGGAGCATCCCGAAGAACCGTTTGTGGCGATTCTGGGCGGGGCCAAGGTGAGTGACAAGATCGGCGTGATTCAGAACCTGATGAAGAAAGTGGATTCGCTGATCATCGGCGGCGGGATGGCGTATACGTTTCTCAAGGCGCAGGGGAAGGAGATTGGGAAGTCGCTGCTGGAGGCGGACAAGGTCGAACTGGCGCTGGAGTTGCTGGACGAAGCGAAAAAGCGAAATTTGAAATTCCTGTTGCCGGTGGATCATGTGGTTGCGAGCAAGCCGGAGATCAATGCGGTGGTGCAGCAGATCGGTGAAGGCCAGTCGATTCCTGCGGACAAAATGGCGCTGGACATCGGCCCCAAGACGATCGAACTGTTCTCGGAAGAAATTTCGCGCGCGCGCACGATCTTGTGGAACGGGCCGATGGGAGTGTTCGAGGTCCCGGGGTTTTCCAAAGGCACATTCAAGATCGCGCACGCTGTGGCGGAAAATGTAGGAGCGATTTCGATTGTGGGCGGCGGCGATTCGGTGGCCGCAGCGCATGCGGCGGGAGTGGCCGAGAAGATCACGCACATCTCGACCGGAGGCGGCGCGTCGCTGGAATTTCTGGAAGGAAAGAAGCTGCCGGGAGTTGAGGCGCTGACGGATAAGAAGTAGCTTTTGGCCCTTAGCTCCTTAGCTCTGGGCTTGAAGATTCCTGCATCGGGCGATCCCTACGAGGTCTGGATAGCAGAATATGCCTAGAACAAAAGTAATTGCCGCCAACTGGAAGATGTATAAGACACCTCACCAGACTCGCGACTTTTTTCGCGATTTTTTGCCGCTGGTGGCGGGGCATGTGCGAGATGAAATTGTGGTGTGCCCTCCGTATATCGATCTGGCGGACGCGATGGAGGCAGCGAACGGATCGAACGTCGCCATTGGCGCTCAAAATGTTCACTGGAAGGAAGAAGGAGCGTTTACCGGCGAGATTTCAGCCGTGATGTTGCTCGCGCTGGGTGTGAAGCACGTCATCATCGGGCACTCCGAGCGTCGGCAGTATTTTGGCGAGACGGACGATACCGTAAACTTGCGCTTGAAAGGCGCGCTGGAAGCCGGGCTTACGCCGATCTGCTGCGTAGGAGAAGTGCTGGAAGAGCGCGAGGCGGGATTGACGGACGACGTACTGCGGCGGCAATGCGTGCGGGCGTTTCACGCGATTTCGGCAAAGAAAGCGACGAAGCTCGTCGTGGCCTATGAGCCGGTCTGGGCGATTGGCACGGGAAAGACGGCCACTCCGGAAATTGCAGCGGAGGCTCATGCGGTCATCCGGCGTGAGGCCACGGAGGTTTTTGGAGAAGAGTTTGCCGGCAAGTTGCGGATTCTTTATGGTGGATCGGTGAAGCCAGAAAATGCTGCGACGCTGATGGCGCAGGAGGAGATTGACGGGGCGCTGGTCGGCGGAGCGTCACTGGATGCGAAATCATTCGCGGCGATTGTGAAGTACTGAAGGTTTACTTCCGCATTTACTTCCTTCCAATCGCCATGATGTGGGAAGTAGCGCCGAGCACGGACGGTTCGCGTTCTACTTTTCTTACAGCTGCGAGCATGCGTTCGCGTTGCGCGGGATCGGCCCAGATGCGGTCGAAATCGCGGGCGAGCCATCCGGGGCCTTCGATGGCGACCAACTCCACCAGCCGGAAGCCCGCGCCGAGAAAGTCCTGCGACAGTTCGCCGGGGCGGTGAAGGAACGCATCCGTGAAATAAATTGGATTGTCCGTGGGATTGCGGTGCTGGCCTTCTTGGAGATCACGGGCGAGAATCGGAGCGAACGCGGGATCGTCGAAAAAACCATGAGCCAGCGAATCGAACAGCGAGGCGAAGTGGCTGATGGCCGCTCCCCAAGCCAAGCCGCCGGGACGAAGCACGCGATGGGCTTCGCGGAGAGCGGCGAGACGGTCGTCGCGATCTGTCAGGTGATAGAGAGGGCCGAGCAGCAGGACGGCATCTGCGGTGGCATCGGCGTGCGGCAGCCAGCGGGCATCGCCGACTTCGGCGGAAGCCAGGGGATGTGTTGGCTGGCGGGCTGACGCCGCCCGCGCTTGCTCCACATGTTTCGTCACCGGATCGATCAGGTGGACCTTGTGCCCCAGCGAGGCGAGCCAGCAGGCGTAAGCGCCAGCTCCGCCACCGGCATCGATCACGGTGACCGGTGCAGACGGCAAATGGCGCAGGATCAGCTCCTGCGTGCGGGCGTGCTCGAGTTGAAACCATCCGGTACGCAGGCGCGAGGCTTCATCGGCGTCTTCATAGTGATGGACGATCTCGCGGATGGAATCGTTGGTGGTCACGACTGACCGCAGCCGCCGATGCGGCGCGTATTTTGGAATTTTACCTGATTGAAAGGCGCTGCCAGGCCTGCGAGCGGACGCGCCATTCTGCCAACTCCGAGGCTTTTGCAGAGGGTTAGCGTTTATGACGATGGACGAGAGAAATCCTGAACCGCGAAGGAAACGGCGTGACAGGAAGGAAAGCCCGTGAAAGTGAACCCCTTCGTGATACTTCGTCTCTTAGGCGGTAAACGCTCGCGAATCGGGACAATGCCGGAGGGCAGAGATACGCTTCCGGTAAACGTGTAGGAGAATTTCTAGCCAGCCAGGTTTCCTATACCGCTCACTTGCTTGGCTGGTCGCCAGCAGTTTCCGACTGCTGCGCCTCAGCCTCTTGCCAACTTGAGCTGGGGTTATATTCCTTCATGGAGTTGGCGAGAGACTCGGTCTTCTTACCGAGATCCCGCTCATACACGACGCCGTCTTCGTTAACGATGAAGGTCATCACGCCAGACGACCTGTATTCCGCGGGATACGCGACAAAAGCGAAACCGCCGGTCATTTTGCCGTGGACGATATACTTTTTCGCCCCGCCCGCACCATCTTTTCCCTGACGAGTGAGGATCAGGTAGTAGTAGCCGCGATACGGAATCGGCGCACCGTCCCGGTTCTTGTCGTGGCCCTTCGCCATCGCCGCTGCTACAAGGGGCCCGATGGGGCTTAACGGTTCGCCAGGCGCCGCCTTCCAGTAAAGGCCATTGTGCTGCCCTTCATCGCTGAAGATGGTCTGGGCGTACTCGTCGTGCTGCGCAGTGTGGAATTCCTTTTGCGCTGCCACGAGTTCCTGGCAAACGCGAATGGTCGATTGTTCATTTTCGCCAATTCGCCTGTACAAAATCTCCTGCTTGCCGGCCTCGGTGTCGAAATACCACGAATGGCCCTTGTTCACAAGTGGTATGGGCGTGGGCCAATTCTCCGCGCCGATATATAAGGTCGTGGTGCCATCCGGTTCTTTCACCAGACGGTGCATCTCCTGATATTTCTGCACAAAATTAGCGCGGTTCTGCGCGTCCTCGGCTTCATCTCCCGACGAGATGATCTGTTTTCCGTCAGGTCCGAGAATATCGAGCAGCACTTTTGCATCGTTATTTTGGGCAGCCGTGACCATTGCGGTGGCTGCGTCCGCCGAGGACGAGAATGTCGTCTGGCCCGGTTGCTGGGCCATGGAACGCGTGGAAGCGCACGCCGCCAAAAGGATCGTGATCGCGGCTAGCTTCGGAAAATTCGCGCACTGAAATCTATCGAGGTTCAGCTTGGTTCGCCGCATACAGATTCTCTCCGTTTCAAGATTTTGCTAACTCCCAGGAACAGAACGAGCTCTCGATCACCGGCGCCCGCCCCCGCCGTGAGATCCTCCGCCGCCTCCGCCCCCACCATGAAATCCGCCTCCGCCTCCGCCACGCGCGCCCATGCTGGCGCTCCCGCGTGACGATGAACTCCGGGCCTGCCCGCCGCGCTGGTAGCCGCTGAACGCTCCCGAACGAACGCCGCTCTGTCCGCGGGGCGCAGCGTAGCCTCGTGCCGCCTGCCTGTTTCCGTTGAAAGGTCTGCTAGTTGCGCCGGCACGAGCGTTCGCTCCACCACGCTCGCCGTTAAATCCGCCGCGGTTGCCGCTGGCTCCACGCTGCACGTTCCTGGCTACACCTCGCTCGCCTCCACCCCGGTAGTAGTTGCTGCGGTTGTAAAAAGTATTGCTGCGAGAGTAGTACCTGCCGCCGCCGTACAGTCCGTATCCGCCGCGCCAGTTGAATCCCCAGTGATTCCAGCCCCATCCAAAACCACCGTACCAGCCGATTCCGAAGCCCATTCCAAAATTCAAATACGGGCCACCAAACCAGATTCCAGGATACGGGTACCATCCCGGCCACGCCATTACCGGTCCTCCATAAACCATCCACGGATCGTACGCGGGGATGTAAACCTCATCCGGGTCGGCCGGCGCAATGCTGATGTCAGAGTCCTGCGTGGCCACGGTTTGCTGCGGCGTGCTCTTGAGATTGCCTGCTTCCTGCGCTCTCCGGCGCATCACCTGGACGGCATTCATCACATCCTCTTGCTGGTTGTAATATGCATCCCCCAGTGACGATGCCCAGGAAAGGTTCTTGTCCATATTTCCCAGCACAGATGGAAATGCAGCGAGCGCTTTCACGCTCGGGTCCCAGGGTTGCTGGTCCACAGCCTGACCCAGAGCATCGCCTTTCAAATCAGGATGCGCCTGCACCCAGCGATCGGCTTCAACAACCTGCTCGGGAAAAGTGGACGCGGCTAGAATCTGCGCCACCAGCGAATCCGGATACAGCGCAATCGGCGCTACCAGCTGCTGCAACTGCTCAGCGGTCTGTTGTGTATAGGGCGGAGCCTGCGCGTCCGGCGCTTGCTGGTCCTGCGCCTGCGGCGGATTTTGTGACTCGGGACCTGGCGCGTCCTGATAGGCCAGTAACCTTTGCGGGCCAACCGCAAACAGCAAAACCGAAGACAAAACGGGAATTAAACTCTGTCTGGCCAATCCACTCCGAGAGAATTCTCCAACACGTCCGAAAATATTCATAATTTCTAGACCTCCTGCGCACCTGCACAGCTTGACGGATAATTCCCAGCCCGGTTGTGTTTCGCGGGAAGAGTTACCACACGAACAAACGAGCGCCAGAGCCTGGCGAGCGGAACCTTCCCGTCTGCACCGAAAGTTCCCGGACAGGAGGCGTCTCACCGTGGTCCGCGGTCGGAAGGTCCGGCTGCGAGGCGTTGATCTTTTCGACTTCCACAGCTCCGTGGCGGTTCATAATCTGGGCCGCCGCCTCCGCCTTGTCGCCTAAGCCGGTGGCGAAAACCATCACTCCGCCGCGCCGCACTCCCTGGACGTAATCTTCCGCGTCCGCTTCGACGACCCCGAACACCGTGAGATCACGAATCAATCCCACTTCAAAATCCGTGTGTGGAGTGCTCATGAGGCCGCTGCCCGCCATCTCCCGCGGCTCGCCTAAAACACGGACGATCCTTGGGAAGGAAACCGTTGGCCTCGAGATCGCGAACAACGTCATCGACCAGTGCCGAATTCTCAAACAAACCAACTGCGGTTTTCGCCATATTCTCCTCTTGGGATCTGTATTAAGATTCGCTCAATTTTGTGGGAAATACTGTGCAGAATGGAACACTTCAGCGGTCACTCGAAAAACCTCCCGAGGCGACCGGAATAATGCATTCGCGAGGGCAAACTCCCGGAAGGCGAACTTTCATGAGTCTTCGCGCTGGGCAATAATATCTGCAGCAGAGGGCATGGATGGGGCTCGATTGCTGATTCCGGCCGGGAAGGCATGAGGCTGGCCAACTCATCACCGAAGATGGATCTGTGGGACAATCGAAAAAGCTGAAGAAAAATGAAAAGGAGCCGGCGATGACCCAGCGACTGACCGATGCGCCGTCGTGGCATGCGCTGCAGGCGCATTACGACAAGATCAAGGAAGTGCAACTGCGGCAGTTGTTCGCCGATGATCCCGGCCGCGGCGAGCGATTGGTCGCCGAGGGCGCCGGCCTTTACCTGGACTACTCGAAGAACCGAATTACCGATGAAACCCTTCGGCTGCTGCTTCAACTGGCGAAAGAGCGTGGTGTGGCGGAGCGTCGCGACGCCATGTTTCGCGGCGAGAAGATCAACATCACGGAAAACCGGGCGGTGCTCCACGTTGCCCTGCGCGCTCCAAAAGGCACGCAGATCAAGGTGGACGGTGTCGATGTGGTTCCCGAAGTACACGCGGTGCTGGATAAGATGGCCGCATTCTCCAACCGCGTGCGCAGCGGAGAGTGGAAGGGACACACTGGTAGGGCCATCAAGAACGTGATCAACGTCGGCATCGGCGGCTCCTACCTGGGGCCCGAGATGGCTTACGACGCGCTGCGTACGTTTACCGACCGCGCCATGAAATTCCGCTTTGTGGCGAATGTAGATGGCGCCGCGTTCCTTGAAGCCACACACGACCTTGATCCGGCGGAAACTTTATTCGTTCTATCTTCAAAAACCTTCACCACGCTGGAAACCATGACCAACGCCGCCACCGCGCGCCGCTGGGTCGTGGATGCACTCAAAAGCGATGCGGCTGTTGCCAAGCACTTCGTCGCAGTCTCAACCAACGCGGAAGGCGTCGCCAAGTTCGGAATCGATACCGCCAACATGTTCGGATTCTGGGACTGGGTGGGAGGACGCTATTCGATGGATTCGGCGATCGGACTTTCCACCATGATCGCGATCGGCCCGAAGGGGTTCGAAGAGATGCTCGCCGGATTTCGCGACGTGGACGAGCACTTCCGCAACGCGCCGCCGGAGAAGAATCTTCCACTGCTCATGGGCCTGCTTACTGTCTGGTACAACAATTTTTTCGGAGCGCAAACCATCGGCATCATGCCGTACTCGGACAATCTCAAGCGCTTCCCGGCTTACCTGCAACAACTGCAGATGGAAA
Organism: uncultured Acidobacteriaceae bacterium; assembly: GCA_963719575.1. Taxonomy (GTDB): domain Bacteria; phylum Acidobacteriota; class Terriglobia; order Terriglobales; family Acidobacteriaceae; genus Sulfotelmatobacter. The sequence goes on along the minus strand of CAVRCN010000002.1, from coordinate 7,955 downwards.
GCAACGGCAAGCACGTGGATCTCGACCGGCAGCCCGTGAGCTACCAGACCGGGCCCATCATCTGGGGTGAACCCGGAACCGACGGGCAGCACTCGTTTTACCAGCTCATTCATCAAGGTACTAAGCTTATCCCCTGCGACCTGATCGGATTCTGCCAGCCGCTCAGTGACTTTAAAGATCATCACGACTTTCTGATGGCGAATCTATTCGCGCAGGCCGAAGCGCTGGCTTTCGGAAAGACGGCGGAAGAGGTGAAAGCTGAGCACGTTCCTGATTTTCAAGTTCCCTTCCGCGTTCTTGAAGGCAACCGGCCAACCAACCTGATCCTGGTTGAAAAACTGACGCCGCGAGCGGTGGGTTCGCTGGTAGCGCTCTATGAGCACAGTGTTTTCACGCAGGGCGCCGTCTGGAACATCGACTCCTTCGACCAGTGGGGAGTGGAACTCGGCAAAGTGCTGGCACAGCGCATCATTCCCGAGCTACAGAGTCCCGCGGAGCCACAACTCAAGCACGATAGCTCGACCAACAGATTGATCGGGCGATATCGCCGATTGCGCGGCAGCCGGTAGCCATAGATCGGAATGCAATCCACTCCCGCGGTTTGAACGGGTAACGATTGCCTTTGCGTCATACTTTTACCTGTGGACGAGACTAAACGGACCCCACTGCGTTGCAGGATGTCCCCGGACGCGATAACATCAAGGCACACGGATTTAGCTGCGAACAGGGCACGTCAAGCGCACGAAGTCGCGGCAAAATCCGGCGCAATTGGAAATACCCTCAGAAGACGAAGTTGCTAAGCTATTGAGTACAGGTAATTTACCCAAGTGCGGAAGTGGTGGAACTGGCAGACACACCATCTGCCCGTATCGCTTTAGAAATTCTCTACAAGCTTCTGATAATAAACCTTCTACCTTTCGCCTCAATCACTTCCGCTAACGTCCCTCGGAACGGCCAGTAGACGCCAGTAAGCCCCGGATGCAGGCAGTCGGTGCAAAATCCGGTGCAGTTCCTTGCGGTACCAGGAAAGGCGCTCTGCTTCGATTACGTGAAAAACTAAGGCCACGACAGACCGGAGCGCATGGAAGCTCTGACGTAGCTTTTTCAGGGCGGGTTTATGCTGTAGTTTGAACGACTTACGTGACTCTGGGTGGCCGCCTAAGTGCTTTGACAAGTCGTTAGAGACATGGCAATCGTGGATTGAAATCACGGGTTCAAGAACGCGCCGCTCGTGCGCCCGATTCGGAGCTCCTCTTGCGTTCACGCCATAGCAGTTAGAGACGCAATGGGAAGGCTCAGATGTTCATGACGCCCGTTCGCTATCGTCTGGAAGACGTTTACGTAAGAAGGCTCTTGGGGGCTCGCCTCTCATATTGGAGAGTTCCGAAACTGATGTGTATCCGAATTGGTTAAGCATGCCGATGCATTCTGGGCGAACGGCGGTGGCGAACGCCTCATTACACCCACGGCGGATTGCTTCTGCTTCTGTTTTTGAAAATAGTTCAGCCAATGTCTTATCCTGAGTGGGGCAGTCGGCAACCCACATAACAGAAATATGTAAGACGTTAACATGAGTGAAGCCCAGCAATGCACCCACCAAGTGACCTCTCTCGTCAGTTGTGAAAGCGAACAGAGGAGTGCGGGGTGGTGCGCAAGTTAACGGTTTCTTGGATTCCGCGATCTTTGCACTCATTTCCTGCAGCTGACTGGCTGTAGCCGTTGCTGTGACCACTGTCTCGGAAAGCGGCCGAAACAAAAAACTGGGAGTCCGCGGCGGCGTCTGTGTGGAAACGTGGCGGCCGTATCCGATGTGTTCGACGGCTCCTTGTTCTAGAATCGCGGCATAATAGCCTAGCTGATGGTAGCATTCGCCAATTGCTGATTCCTGGGGCAAGCCCTCGAAGCAACTGGCCATCCCGCGCTCCTTCAGCACCACAGCATAAGAGCCAAGTCTCTGATAATCGGCTGTCCTTCGCAGCCCGGGATTAAAAGAAAATCCGCGCCAAATGAAACCCCTCGGGGAAAGGTAGTGGCGAGACATATGCCGAAAACACACACCATCGGGTGTCAGGTATCGCGGCCGCTCAGGCGGATGACCGTTTGTATCCCACAGATCGCGCAGGGAAACAGTCGCGATTTGCGGATCCGTGCCAAGGACAGATAGCGATTCCTCTAAGAACCGCGAGCGGTGAAACAACCAGTCGTCTTCACAGTGAAAAATATACGGCGTAGCAACAGTAGCGTACGCACGGTCGATGCTGGCGATTTGCCCGAGGTGCTGTTCGTTAAACAGAATGTTAAAAGACCCACCGTACCGCTCGCGCAGAAGTGACGCCACATGTAGATCACCGGAGTCTTCGACTATGACATAACTGACAATGGGATACGAATTGTAACTGAGGAAGCTGGAAATCGTGCGTTCCAGCAAGTCAAGTCTGCCACATGACGTAATAACGACCGTAATCTGCTCAGGCATGGCCGGATTCGTCCCTTGGAATGCTCGTCACAGCTCTCCTAGAAGAATCAACTCGCCTTTTCCTGCATCCACTAGCGCAGGGCGATCCCATGGCCGCTCTGGCGCGCGCCCCGACTCTCGTTTCGCATCCAGCGGTCATCAACCTTCGAAAAAGTAAACTCTTGCTACTGGCATCTAAGCGGCTGACATTGGATGGCTGGAGACGGCGCTCTTGTCGGCACACTCCTTGGACGATAGATGGCTCTTTTCGACTCTGCTGGCTAAGATTTCCGCGACCAGGTTAAATCCAGGAACACTGAGACCTGGTTCGAGGCTCCCTCCACACGGATCAATTACGTTGTCCATACATCTCGCAAGAAATTCGCTGTCGATTCCTTTGACCCGAAGAGGCAAGTTGCTCTTGATTCGCGGGACAATAAACTCTTCGACCGGGTTCAGCCCGTGAGAGAGGGAAATAGATGGCAGCCCTAAGGAGGATGTTTCCATGATGGTTATCCGGTTTCCCTTAGTAATCACCAGATCGCTCGCAACCATGAGCTGTTCGATGGGCCACAGTTTCTTGAGAACGAGAACATTCTGCATGTCTCTGGTGCGGTTGGAAAGAAATTCGAGATCGTCGCCGGCAACCCAACACAACAGCTTGCTGGCCCGAGGCAATGCCTGAAATGCAGGTAGCAACAGGTCCACGATGGGGGCCCTTTGCTCGTTCGCCCATCCTCCGGGCAAAACTGCCACCACTGTGCAGTCATTGGGTATACCTAATTCCTGTCGGGCGCGATCGCGGTCATTCTTGTGGTACTTGAAGTTTCGAACAACGGGACCAACATAAGTCACCTTGCCTGTTAGGTAGGAGGGTTCATCGAAGCTTCCACGTTCTCCCAAGAAGATTACGCTCTCGGCATAGGTCAAGGTCTGCATGATGATGTGATTCTCAGTACCAAACCAATCCGTAAGAAATATTGCGGGGATTCCAAATATTCTTGCGGCAAGCACCGCCGCAATTTTCATGGGATACAACTAAACCGGGAGAACATTCAGAGATGACCTCGCAAGCTCGAATTAATGTCTCGTGGAAGGGGTTGTCGTCGGGCAATTGCAGATCCCTCACTGAATGGCCCAACTCCGCCAGCGTGGATGCGCCGGTTCCGTAGGATACGAATTGCCAACCGATCCTGTCGTCGAGATTCCGAACCGACTCCATGATGGCTGCGTCAGGGATGGCATGTCCTTTACCGCGTCCTCGGGAGAAAAATAAAATGTCCATTGGATGCTCCTGATTAGCGCATCGTCCTTGCGGACCGTGAGAAAGTCCAAAGTCATGGAAACTGTGAGAGCTCGGTTTGCCGCAGCGTCTACAGAAGTTTCCCAAGCGTTCGCGGGTTTGGGGTCGTCTACTCATCACGTAAGGCAACCATAGGGTCAACTCTCGAAGCCCGGCGCGCGGGAATGTAGCAGGCCAAAAGCCCCACCGTTGTCAACAGGAACGAAGCGCCGAGTATGCTGGTAAGGTCGACACTACTAATGCCGAAGAGTAAGCCGGACATGACGCGGGAAAACACAAAGGCAGCAGCTACGCCAATCGCCAATGCGCAGAGTAAAATAACGAGACCTTTTCCTACCACAAACGTGAGCACCTTGACCCGGTCAGCACCCATTGCCATGCGAATGCCGATATCATGAGTCTGTTGAGTAACATAATAAGACATGACACCATAGGTGCCCCCGCCCGCAAGGACGAGTGCTATCGCGGCAAATATTGCTAAGAGAAGCATATTAAAACGTCTGGGCGACACTGAATCTGAGAGACGTTGCTCCATCGTCTGAATATCGTAAACCGGCTGATCGTTATCGACCGCTTCGACCGCCGCGCGCACAGATGGCGCTAGGTTCAGCGGCTCCGAAGTGGTGCGAACAACCAAATACATCGCTGCTCCGCCGATTTGAGGTTGTGGTATGTACACCTGCAGCGGTTCCTGTTGGTCAAGCCCCAGGTGCCTTACGTTTCCTACCACACCCACGATTTCTCGTGGCTCTTGTTCGAAGTCGATTGTGATGTGCTTGCCGAGGGGATCTTCCTGCGGCCAGTAACGGCTGGCAACCGCGTCATTGATGATCGCGACCCTGGGGGTCTTACCGCCGTCACCGTCAGTAAAGTAGCGACCTTTGTAAGAGGAATGCCTATTGCGTGGAAGTACTGCGGCGTTACAACGCTGAATTCACCTGAGAGTTCATCGCCGGGGTCCCAAGCAGAGCGCCCCACAATGCCGAAGCTGTGGACATCACTCCCGCCCAGAGGAAGATTATCAATCGCGCCGACGGACGTAACCCCAGGTAGAGCACCGATTCGTTCTACAACGTCCCGATAGAAAGTGATCTGGCGGGGCGCCGGATATCTATCAACGGTGAGAGTCGTATTCATGGTTAATACGTTTAGCGGATCGAGCCCGATATTCACTTCCTGAAGACGAAAGAAGCTCCTGATCATCAGGCTTGCACCAATCAGCAACACCAAGGCCAGAGCCATCTCGCAAGCTACGAGTAGGAGGCGGAGGCGCTGCCAGCCATGTCCCATGGCGAATCCGCTGCCGCCCACCTTGAGTGTTCTGATTAGATCCAGTTTGAAGCCTGGAGCGCAGGCACCACGCCGAAGACAACCGCTGTGAAGACCGACAGGCCTAGAGTAAATGCGAGCACTCGGCCGTCGACGGCGATCTCGTTCGTCCGGGGAAAGTTGCTGGGGCTATGATTAAGGAGAAGGCGCGTCCCCGCGAAGGCCAGGATTAATCCCAAAATGCCGCCTAACAGTCCCAGCAGCGCGCTCTCGGTGAGCAGCTGTCGGACTAGTCGCGTCCGTGAAGCACCTAAGGCGAGGCGCAACGACATTTCCGCCTGACGTACAGTGGCTCGTACGAGCAACAGATTGGCGAGGTTTGTGCAAGCGATGAGCAAAACAAAAGCGGTCGCTCCGAAAAGAACCAAAAGGGCTGGACGGATGTTCCCCGTTATCTGCGTACGTAAGGGGACAAGCCTGATTCCAGGCCCGCGTGGTCTCCGGATATTGCAATTCCATCCGACGGGCAAGTGCATCCAATTCGGCTTGTGCATGATCAAGAGACAGCCCGGCTTAAGCCGTGCTATGACCCCAAGATAGTGTTGGGTGTGCTTCGTCCTTGCAGTCGACCGAACCATTGCAGGCACCCATAGATCGACACTCTGTGGGAAGCGGAAACCCGCCGGCATGACGCCAACTACGGTCCAGATCTCGCCGTTAAGCGTGAGTGCCTTCCCGAGGATTTTCGGATCGGAGCCAAATCGCCGCCTCCAAAGACCATCGCTGAGAATGCAAACGGAGCGGAACCTGGGCGCTCCTCATCCGGGAGGAATGACCGGCCCAAAGCTGGCGTGACGCCCAGAACTGAAAAGAGGTTACCCGTAACCGACGTTGCAGAAATTCGGCGGGGTGACCCGCCCCGCTAAGGTTCAGCCCAAGGCCAGAGTTCGCATTAAACGCTGCGATATCCAGAAAGACGCTGTTCTGTTCCTTCCAGTCGATGTAATCAGGAGCAGTAAGCTTAATTTCGTGGTCTCCGTTGTGCCTGTTGAGTTGCCACAAAAGAACCAACTGCTCCGCTTCCTTATACGGAAGAGGGCGAAGCAGAACCGCGTTCATTACGGTGAAAATGGCGCTGTTCGCACCAATTCCCAAGGCCAAGCCCACTACCGCCACCAAGGTCTCGGGCTCCTCGCAAGCACTCGCAGGCTGTAACGCAGGTCCTCAAACATGTTTACCGTGTCCTCGCTCCATCCTCACGAAGCACACATTCTATTCTCGCGCAGCCCATCACCAACGCTGGCAATTCGAGGATCCGGGTTCGCGACTTTTTTGAGTTCTAAGTGCTGCGCGGATCCTTCCACAACCGATGAAAGAGGTTTGTTGATCGACTGAAACTGCAGCAACTTTTTTCCTCGGTTATTCGGCCGTTGTGCATGACTAAAATCCGATTAGGCCAGAGCGCCGCGGGAAGCCGGTGAGAAATGACGATGAGGGTTCTATCCGCAACGAAACTCTTCAGTGCTTCAAGAAGATGATTCTCCGTTTCCACATCCAATGCCGAGGTGGCCTCATCGAGAATGAGGATGCGGGGGCGCTGCAGAATCGCCCGGGCCAGTGCTACACGCTGTCGCTCACCGCCCGATAGTCGGTCGCCTCGGGCGCCAACCACCTGATTCCAGCCCTGTGGAAGTCTTTCGATCGTGCTCCGAAGCTGCGCTAGAGTAACGGCTTCGTCAAGCTGTATTTCAGTCGCTTTGGGGTTGCCATAAAGAAGATTCTCGCGCAGCGTCGCATCAAAAAGGATTGGATCCTGAGGAACTAGCGCAACGGTGGATCTCAGGCCCTTAAGGCTGACATCTCTGATGTCGACTCCATCCACGAGTATCTCACCGCCCCAAACATCGTAGAGCCGGGTAACCAGCTTCATTATCGTGCTTTTCCCACTTCCGCTGAGTCCCATCAGCGCAATCTTCTCGCCGGCGTTCACATTCAAACTGACCCCGTCCAGCACAGCTTTACCCGACCGATATCCGAACTTCACCCCATTCAGTCGCAGATCACCTCGGGTGGTAGGAGAAAGCGAATGCGCTCCCGGGCGGTCCACGATGGCAGCCTCCGTTTCCTCGATCTGGAGAATACGGCGGACGCTGACCCGAGCACGCTGTACTCCGGAGTAGATGTCGACTGCGCCGCCAACAGACCCAAACAGACGCGAAACGTAGGTGTAGAACGCAACCAGGCCCCCGATACTCAAGGCACCACAAATTGCCAAGTATGATCCGTAGCCAAGTATTGCGACACTTCCGGTCTCAACGAGCAACAAGAGCAGAAAAACAAAGACTAATTCGGTCGATCTGCGTTTTACTTGCATCTGCATTGCAGTTCGCGCCAACCGTGCGAATTTGCGAGCTTCCCTCAATTCGCGACCAAGTAGCTGGATTTGCACAATGCCGGAAAGATGCTCCTGAAGGAAGCTGCTTCTCTCCGTGGCACTCTCTTGTGCAAGCTCTGAGCACAATTGCAGCCGCGAGCGGTACCGGGCATGAAGAATCATCAAAATGGGAAGAACCCCGAGAGCCACGCACGTGAGGCGTAAATTCAGCGCTACCATCACAACCAGGATGAGTCCGGTCGCGAGTGCAGTCCGGACGAGGAAAGCGAGAAAATCAACGAGCAGTCCGGCAACTTGATCTACGTCCTGCTCCAGACGATAAAGAACGTGTCCCACTTTCGCGCCACTGTGATACTCCGCTGAAAGGGTCTGCAGATGGCGAAGCAAGTCTAGCCTGACTCGAAAAGCCAGTTTCTGCGAAGAACGGAAAATCATCATTGAGCCCATTCGATTGAAGGCAAGACGGCAACAAAATGTTACTACGAACGCACCCGTAGCGATGCCTATGAATTTGATCTGCCGCTGCGGTAATA
>CAVRCN010000001.1:0-210520 GCA_963719575.1 uncultured Acidobacteriaceae bacterium | reverse complement strand
GTCTGCCAGTTCCGCCATCCCGGCTCTACTTGCAAGTGCCTGATTTCACTACCAGTTCATGACCATGTTCTCGTCTCACCCAAAATGACGAATGTGCAACCGTGTAAGAAAGTGTGTCGGTTTTCGCCGATTTCCACAGTTCATTGTCATTTTGCCCGGGAAACGCTTTGCCGTCGATTCTCGAGCTAAGAGTCCATTGCCAAGCCATAAGAAAGCACCCGCAGGAAATTCTACCACTTCATTAAGAGCTGCTACCTTTGATTTCACGCGAAGTGGACGACCTGGGTCTGTGAGCTTATTGCCGAGCGGCGCCAAGAGCGGCGTTTTTTCATCCGGAGCGTGCCGCAGGTCGTTCCCGAACGCGCGGCTGTGGTCTGGTGCATCTGGACATTCTTTTCGGTGCTCATTGAAATCTCTCCTTTTCCTCTACATCAAGTGCGTTCGATCTAATCCGACGTTTCGGACCATCCTTCTTCGGGCCAAATCGCACGGTCGTAGATTGATACTGCTGCTTCTTGAACAAATCCTGGAAGATGAGCTGACCCCAAGTGCGGCCGCGTGCGTGCACCAGCGCGCCACCCTCGTTGAGCTTTCCCAGCTTGACGGGTGCGAACCCGAGTTGTTTGGCCAAATCCGCCACGGGAGCGGTCGCGTCCTCGTCGTCGCTCGACAGAAAGACGACCCGGTGGCCGCCCTCGACGACCGGGTCGGTAGCCAAAATGGCTGCAACCAGGTGATTGAAACCTTTCACGAGCTTAGCGCCGGTGAAGGACTTCGCAACGAAGGCGGAGGACGAGAGACCGTCCAGCTCTTCAGGGAGAACTCCAAACGAGTTCATCGCGTCGATGACCGTCTTGCCATTCCAGCTCGGCATGGCCTTCGCAACCTCACGATGTTCCCCGAACGGGACCGCCAGGATGATGGTGTCGGCCTCGAGTGCATCCTGCAGCGACCTGGCGACGATCGTAGGTCCAATCGCCCGAGCCTGCGGTGTCAACTCCTCGGGCGGCCGGCGGCTCGCAACGGTCACGTCGATGTTTTTACGGGCGAACGCGTGGGCGAGGGCCTGACCTATCTTTCCGAATCCTACGATTGCATAGCTCATAGTTTTCTCCGATCCATGTTGATATTCATCCCAACCGCCGACTTCAGATGGCCGAGAAGCCGCCGTCGACATTCAACTCCACCCCGTTCACGAAGCTCGAATCGTCGGAAGCAAGAAACAGCGCGACCGTCGCGATTTCCTCAGGTTGACCCATCTTTCCCCGCGGGATTAGGGATTCGAACATCTCCTTCGCTTCCTTGGTGAGAACTTGTTCCTGCATCGGTGTGGCGATCGGCCCCGGGCCTAGCACGTTCACCCGGATATTTCTGCCCTTCAGTTCGTTGAGCCACGTGCGCGCAAAGGAGCGCAATGCCGCCTTACTCGCCGCATACACGCCGAATCCGGGAAAACCCTTCACCGAAGCAACGGATCCGGTCATGATGATCGATCCGCCATCGTTGAACAGCGGCAATGCCTTCTGAACCGTAAACAGAGTTCCGCGCGTATTCAGGCCGAAGGTCGCATCGAAGTGTTGCTCGGTAATCTCGCCCAGTGGTAAGGCGTCGCCCCTGCCAGCGCTCGCGAACAGGACGTTGATCTTGCCCTTTTCCCGCTTGACCGTATCGAACAGACGGTCGAGGTCGTCGAGATTTGCCGCGTCACCGCGCACGCCGGTCACGTTTCGGCCGATCAGCTTTACGGCCTCATCGAGCTGCTCCTGCCTCCTGCCCGTGATGAAAACGTAGGCGCCTTCTTCAACGAAGCGCATGGCGCTCGCCAGCGCCATGCCGCTCGAGCCACCCGTGACAACTGCAACTTTTCCTTCAAGCTTTCCCATAATTGCTCCCTTCGGTAGATGTGTAGCATGCGGTACAGTAGAGTAGATTCTTCAGTGGTGGACGAGAACTGCTCAGGAGTCCTAATATTTTGTCCATTCGTCCAAACGATAGAGGCTAAGTTGGATTCGATAACAGACATCTTCAGAACGATGCACGTAACCGCTTTTGGTCTGCACAGGCTCGAAGCCACAGCCCCGTGGGGCATAAAACAGGAAAACCAGACCGAAGAAAAAGTCACGCCTTCCGACAAAAAGATTTCACCCACAGATTTGGCGCACTTCGCCATGCTTTCGCGCGGCAACTGCTGGCTGAGTGTGGAAGGGATTCCGGAGCCGATTCCCCTCACCGGTGGTGATTGCTTTTTACTGGCTAAGGGGACTTCGATTGTTTTGCGCGACAGCCCGCGAACACGTCCGAAGTGGAGCTTCCGCGAGATCGGGGCCAAGGCCAACGGCAATGTCGCTCTTTGTGGCGGCGGGGGCGCACCGACGACAATCGTCTGTGGATCCTTGAGTTTCGATCGCGCCAGCCTGAGGCCGATCACTCAGTTATTGCCGAACTTCATTTTGATGAAGGCCGATCAGGCACGCACGCTTGCTCTTCACACCACAGTGCAGGCGCTCGCGTCAGAGATGGAAGAACAGGCGCCGGGATCTGAAGTCGTCGCCAGTCGGCTGGCCGAGGTTCTGTTTATCCAGGTACTCCGGGCGCATATCGCGTCGGGGCCGGAACGCGACAAAGGATGGCTTCGTGCAATTTTCGATCCTCAAATAGGCGCGGCTCTGAGTGCCATTCACGACAGAGTGAATACGCCCTGGACGGTCGAATCCCTGGCCGATGCGGCGGGCATGTCTCGCTCCGCATTCGCAGCACGTTTCAAAGAGCTACTCGGACAAACGCCGCTGGAATACGTAACCGAGTGGCGGATGCAGAAGGCGATACAGCTACTTGAACGGCGTGACAAAAAGCTCCCAGAAGTCGCTCGGTTGGTCGGTTACGAATCCGACGCTGCGTTCAGTAAGGCGTTCAAGCGAGTTGTCGGGGCTAATCCTGGTGAATACCTCAGACGTGGTTTGAAGGATCCAAAATCGACTGAAGCAGACCACGATCAGCCTTGAGCTTACCTTCTCTCAAAGTCTCCAGCTTGCCGGCCCGCCGTGACACCAGAAAAGTAGACAGAAGCTAGTGTCGCTTTGAGGCATTCGATCGGCCGGATCGCTTCGTGATTGCTCTCTTCGGCAATCGCGGAACGGCCTTAGCGCCCGCCCAAAGCGGTGCGATCGTTTGCTCGACCACGAGAGTCTGGTCAGGCAGGTCAGGCACAACCCCAGAGAAAGTTATAGCTTCTGCTTGCCGATGGCCTTCAGGCGCGGCAGTAGCACCAGGTCGGCCGCTTCCTCAGCCTCTTTGAGGAGCGTCTTGCGCGGCGTGCCTATCTGCGCACGCATGGTCAGGGCACGAGCAAAATCCGTGACTTGGATCGCGCGCACGGCCACAGGAAAGTCGGAAGGGATTTCTCCGGCAGTGATCCCGTCCCGGAAACGGCGCTCCACCAGCGCCACGCCGCCCGCGACCGCGCTCTGCAGGAACCGCTGAACCTCAGCGTCGTTCACAAGCGGCGCGACGCACATCATAAGGCAGCCCCGGGCGGACCCTTTCTCGGTCGCACTTTCGACGGCGTACCTCAGAAAGTCCGCGATCGAGTCGCGAAGACTCTGTGGCGAGAGGAGTGCCTTCGCGGCTGCTGCCCCCTTCCGTTCTGCGTACGCCCTAAGGACGCGCAAGAATATCGCCCGCTTGTCCCCGAAGACGGCATACAGGCTCGGCCGTCCCACGCCCATCCCGGCGACGAGATCGTCGATCGTCACTCCGTCGTAGCCTTTCGACCAGAACACCTGAGTCGCCTTTTCCAGCGCCCCCGTCTCGTCAAAGCTGCGCGGTCGCCCCCGCGGCCTAGCTGTATTTTGAATCATGTGGTTCAAAACTCCTTGACAATGGTCGTCGCACCAATTATATAACTGAATAGTTCTAAATTAACAAGTCGGCTCTGGCCTCGTGGGGACCTCACGACCCGGCCTTCACCCTTTGCCACGGAGACGCCCATGGAACATTCGATCGCTCTAGTCACCGAGACTATATTAATAACCGGAGCAAATGCTGGGCTTGGGAAAGAGACTGCCCGACAGTTAGCATTGAAAAAAGAAACAAAGAAGGTAATTCTTTTTTGCAGAAATCGAGCGAGAGCACAGGCAGCAAAGAAAGACCTTGAGGAGAAAACGGGGAAAAAGATTTTTGAAATTATTATTGGGGATGTTACGGATGCCAATTCCGTAAGAAAGGCAGGAGAAGAAATAAAAGAACCTATTGATGCAATCGTTTTAAATGCGGGTGGAGTAATTGGAAAAACGGCTGCGAAATCTACACCTTCCGGCATGAATCAATTAGCTGCTACGAATATTTTAGGCAATGTAATTCTGGTGGAGGAATTGATCAAACGGGACAAGTTAAGGAAAACAGTTCTATCAGTCAGTGCGGAAGCTGTTCCAGGCGTAAAGATGCTCGGAGTAAAACCAGTTTCAATGAGGACTTCTTCTGTAGATGAGTTTGCTGCTATTCTTGATGGATCATATTTTGGTAAGAAGTTCAATGCATTGCAAGCATACGCATATGTCAAGTATGCGGAAACCATGTGGACGTTATCCATGGCAAGAAAATATCCTAAGTTCAAGTTTGTTGTTGTGAGCCCAGGAAATACAAAAGGAACTCAGGCGCCAGACAGTCTTCCCCCGCCAATGCGGTTTATGTTGAAGTACGTGATGATGCCTATTGTGTTCCCATTGATGGGTGAAATGGTGCATACGCTGGACGTAGGCGCAAAACGCTTTGTAGATGCCATTTCGGATGAGCGGTATAAAAGCGGCGTATTTTATGCCAGTAAAGAGGGTAAGTTATCAGGGGACATGGTGGACCAGAGCACCTTTTTTACTGATTTGAAAAATACTTCATTTCAAGATAACGCCAACGAGGCAATTCACCATTTCATAAATTAGGCGCTCGGAACCGACGTCTCGGGGCAATTCTTCGCCTCGGCTCAAGGGAAGTTCACAGGCCCAATTGAGGCGCAGCGTCGCCGACACCTCCACGATCGCGCCAGACAAGAAGCCGCGTGGCAGGCCGTCGTCAAGGTGTCTGGCGTCGATTTCTCTTCCCCAGCATCTCAAGCGCGTGCTCGTCCACGGGGTCTTACGCTATTTTGAAATAAATAGTTCAAAAAGTCCTTGACCACTGCCACCGCGTCTATTATCGCACCAAACAGTTCAAAATAAGCAAAGCAACCCTAACCTCGCGAGGAGAACACACATGGGACGGTACGAAGGTAAGAAGGTGGTGATTATCGGCGGGACGAGCGGCATGGGGCTTGCGACGGCGAAGATGCTCATCGATGGGGGCGCGCGTGTACTGGTGACGGGTCTCTCGAAGGCCGGCCTGGATTCGGCCCAGAAGGAGATTGGCCAGCACGCCATCGTCGCTGCGAGCGACGCGCGTTCGTTGACGGACATCGAAGCCCTCGCCTCTCGCGTGAAGTCCGAATTCGACACCTTCGACCTGCTCTCCGTCAGCGCCGGCTTCAGCATTCCAACGCCTATCGAGAACGTGACCTCGGCCATCTACGACGAGATGTTCAACCTGAACGCCAAGGGACCGTTTTTCGCGGTCCAGAAGCTCTCGCCACTGATCAACCGGGGCGGCGCTGTCGTCCTCACGACCTCCGTCGCCAACGTCAAGGGATTGCCCGGCCAGGCCGCATATGGAGCCGCCAAAGCTGCGCTGCGATCATTCGCTCGGACGCTCGCCGTCGAGTTGCTTCCTCGGGAAATTCGCGTCAACGCGGTGACGCCCGGTCCCATCGACACGCCGATCCTCGGCAAAGTGTTTGCCGATAAAAACGCGGTTGCGCAGATCAAGGAGAAGATGTCCGGTATTGTCCCGATGAAACGCTTCGGGACGTTGGAGGAAGTCGCGAAGGCCGTCCTGTTCCTTGGGTTCGACGCGACCTACACGAACGGCGCCGAACTTCCGGTCGACGGAGGATGGTCTCAACTCTAACCGTCCGGGAAGGTGCTGACATCGAGGACGGTCTTCAACGACTCGCATACAGCTGCGCACTTTAAGCAAGAGCGAAGGCAGTGGCGGCGGCTCGGTCGTCGCCACTGCTCGCTCCGCCCAAGAGGAAACATGGTGTTCGGCACCAGCTTTACGATTGGCGCGGAACTCCCGCGGTAAAAGGAGGAAAAACGAAATGCATAACTTAGTGGTGAGCTGTTTGGCGGTTGCTTATCTCTCAGCGAACGTATACGCCATCGTGAAGATGCGGGTTTTTGAGTTAGCCCGCTCGCGCAAGCATCTCCTACTCTATGGCGTCCCCTTCATACTGTGGGGCTCTGTCATTCTGGTGGGATACAAACTCATGGAGATTATGCGCCGATTCGATGAATGGGCGGCCTGACCAGGCGTTCCCAATTGAAGAAAACAGGCTTATGCTCTCATTGTCGGCGAGAGACCGTCGTCGTGATGACTCCTGATAAACACCTTGCCTTCACCGATGAATCATGGCTTCTAGCTAGGCTTGGGTCGGGCTTACGGCATGAATGAGAGTCCGCGAATTTGTGCCGTCTGGGATACCCAATATCCTCAAGCATTTAAGCTATAAAAATCCGATGCGTCTGCCGTCAGGCAATTATCTTGCTTATTTACTTATACTTAGATGATAAGTGGCTTCCGCTTTTGAGTCCGCTGCGTCTGCCAGTTCCGCCATCCCGGCTCGCTGCCGTCTTACTGGATGCCAGCCGCCTAAATCCAACCTTGATCGGACATCGAGTGCTTGAAACCGTCACGACTCCGCCGCCAGCGAGACGTAGCAATGGATCTGATCGCAGATCCGCTTTCTTGTCCACCGCAGAATCCTGTCAGCGGGCGGCGTTGATCGCTCGGAAACTGGCCGGGAGAAACCGATCGTGGGAAAATACAGCCGCGGGCTGGGCTGCCCGCCAAATGAATCGTATGAAAACCAAAAGCCGATCCTTCGCCCGTACTTTGTCGCTCGCCAGCCTTGCGGCGATCCTGATCACCACCAGCTGCACTAAGACCTCAATCATGCAAACCGCCACCACCGATTTGCAGCTTAACGTGAGCGTGCCATTCCGCTTCGTCGCCTATGGCGATAGCCGCTTCCACGATCCCAGGGATACCGACGCCGCTAACCCTCCGGTACGCCTTGCGCTGGTCCGCGCCGTCGCCGCAGCCAATCCCGCGTTCATCTGCTTCACCGGCGATCTCGTTTTCAACGGCGACGACGCCGACGACTGGAAGGTCTGGGACAGCGAGACCAGCGTCTGGCGCGAGAAAAATATCCCTGTCTACCCCACCCTGGGCAATCACGACGTGCGCAAGAACGAAAAAATTGCGCTGAGCAATTATTTCCAGCGCTTCCCCGACCTCAAGAACAGCCGCTATTACTCAGTACGCGCCGCCAATACCCTCACGCTGGTGCTCGACAGTTCCTTGGACGAGTTGTCCGGACCGCAGGGCGAGTGGCTGGCCAAAAAACTGGACAACATTCCGGCGGACGTAGATTTTGTTTTCCTCATGCTGCATCATCCGCCCTACACATCCTCCGACGGAATGATGATTGGGAACGGTCACTCCGCCCGCTCGCAGGAAAAGCAGCTGGCGAAAATGCTCGAAGCTCGCCAAGAAAAAGCTCTTCAGGAAAAATCCCGCGTGCGTTTCATCGTCTTCTCCGGCCACGTGCACAACTACGAGCGCCACCAGCACGGCGGAGTCACCTACTTCGTTTCCGGAGGCGGCGCGGCGCACGCCTATCCCATCCACCGCGCCCCGGACGATCCCTTCCAGAGCAAAGGAATCAACTATCACTACCTTCTCGTGGAGGTGGACCACGGGCGGCTGAACATCACCATGAATCGGCTCGAGTTAACCAACGGAAAGGAAGTCTGGACGCAGCCCGATTCCGTGAAGATTACAATTCCGGAAGCAGCCGCCACAAAAACCGCCGCGCAGTAAGCGCGAATCACTTTCCTCCGCGGCCACCAACCGCCCCATATCGAAAGCATTCCACCAGATGGTCATTCACCATACCGACCGCCTGCATGAACGCATAGCAGATCGTGGACCCGACAAAATTAAAGCCGCGCGCTTTTAGGTCTTTACTCATCGCGTCCGATTCCGCACTCTTCGCCGGAACCTGCCGTGGCGACTTCCGTGAATTTATCCGCGGCTCTCCGCCCACAAAGCGCCAAATGTAGCGGTCAAAACTGCCAAACTCCTCGGCCACGCGAAGGAAAGCCTTCGCATTCCCAACCGCCGAACTAATCTTCAGCCGGTTGCGAACAATGCCCGAATCCTTCAGCAGCCGCTGCATTTTGCGGCGATCATAAGCCGCAACCCGCCGCGGATCAAACTGATCGAACGCCGCGCGATAGTTTTCCCGCTTCTTGAGAATCGTGTCCCAGCTCAACCCAGCCTGCGCCCCTTCCAGAATAAGAAACTCGAACAGCGTGCGGTCGTCATGCATCGGCACCCCCCATTCTTCATCGTGATAACGAATCGTGAGTTCGTTACCCCGCGCCCAGTGGCAGCGCGCCGGCTCATCCGCATTTCTCGTCACAGGATCACGTCCACAGGATTCACGCAGTCTCCAGTTCCACTCTATTCCAGCGACTTCGGATCCGACTTATTGATTGGAGACTTTGCATCCAGCAGAGACACCAACTCCTGCGCGCACGCCGGAATGCCGACTTTCCCTTCGCGAATGATTTCTTTGGCGCTCAACTTCTTCCCGTAAAGTTTTTCGTTAGCGCCGCCGTCGGAACGCAAAGTGGATCCTTCCAAAGAAATTCCCGCAAACAATCCTTTATTTCTGGAGTAGGAGAGAATCTCCGCGTCCATCACAATGTCGGTCGCGCCCTCAGCCGTTCGTCCCTTCGGACCGGCGGCAGCAGATGCATCCGCCCCAAGCTTCACTTTGCTGTACAGCAACGACTCCGCGCCCTTGGGATTCATCACCAGCAACACGAAATCGGTCGCCTGCCCGCCCACCTGGAAACCAATGCTCGCGCCTTCCAGCGCGTAGAGCGCCGGAGGTCCCCACTTTTCTGTGTAGTGCGGGCCGCCGCGGCAAATCATGACGCCGCGTCCGTAGCTCGCACCCACCCCGAACGCTCCTTTCTTCACCGAAGGCAGCACCACCACGCATTCGGCCTTGTCCAGCAGGTCTAGCGGAATGTCGTCGGGAATATTCAGGATTTCCTTCATCACCACGCCCGCGTCTTTCACGCGATCTTCTTCCCGCTGGTCATTTTCGTCCGCCGCAAGCGCCGACGCCGCCAGTAACAGCACCAGGAAACATCCCATCACCCTCCTCATGTATTCCCTCCGAGAAATTTCATATAAATCGCAAACCATATAGACACCAAACCGCAAGCTATCATCTTAAACCCGGCAGGAAGCCCAAAAAAATTCGCGAGTGCACGCGTGGTCATCTCTTCGGGGGCGCAGCTCACGCAAATGCCAGAATCTGCTGGGTGTCTTGCTGTGCGTCGTGTTATGACCAAACGTGTGCTCCTTTTGTAACTTGGCTTCTGCGCCGCGTACCCCTAAAGTCAATGAGATATCGCCCCGCCAGACGCCGAGTTCGGCACGTGACGTGCACATATTTAGTCGGGAAAGACCGTTTATCTGCTGGATGGCCGCGTTTTTGGCCGGGCATGAGTGAAAAAATTGGATGCTAAGGGCATGAAGTACACGCATCTCGTCTTTCGGTTGGTGGCGCTTCTCCTGGCCGTTTCGGCTGGGGTCACCCGCTCCCAAGCCCAGTCTGCCACCGGTGCAGATGCGTCCGCCGCGCCCAAAGTTTCTTATTTTGCATCCGTGTCCGCTGGCACGGACGATCCTCAAACCGGCATCGTCACGCTGCACAAGCGCGTCGACGAAGTCAACCTTCTCTTTATCGCGACCGACAAGCACGGCAAGTTTGTCCGCGACCTGACGCAGTCCGACTTCACCATTCTCGACGACCACAAACCACCCCAGGCCATCTTCAACTTCCGTCGCGAAACCGATCTGCCTCTTGATCTCGGCTTGCTGATCGACGTAAGCGGTTCGGTGAACAGCCGGTTCGATTTCGAGCAGAGCGCCGCCACCAGTTTCCTGCAGCACACCATCCGCGCCGGCTTTGACCGCGCCTTCATCGTCGGTTTCAACAGTCAGAGCCAGATAGCGCAGGACTTCACCGACAATGTGCAGTTGCTCTCCGTCGGCGTTCACAAGTTGCACGATGGCGGAGGCACCGCTCTCTACGACGCGATTTATCGCATCAGCAAAGAAAAATTCCTCAAAGACCGTCCCGATCATCCCGTCCGCAAAGCGATTGTGGTAGTCAGCGACGGAGAAGATAACCAGAGCGAAGTCACGCGCGCGCAAGCCATCGAGATGGCGCAGCGCGCCGAAGTGATTATCTACGCCATCTCCACCGACGACAGCGGCCTGGTTCTGCGCGGCGACAACGTTCTCGAACAGCTTGCCTCTGCCACCGGCGGACGCGCCTTCTTCCCGTTCAAAATGAAGGACGTGACCCACTCCTTCGCCGCCATTGAAGACGAACTCCGCAGCCAATACGTCGTCTCCTACAAGCCCGCCGATTTCGAAACCGACGGCCGCTACCGCTCCATCGAAGTCTCCACCCTGAAAAAAGACCTGCAAGTCCGTTCCCGCAAAGGCTACTTCGCCCCGCAACGCTAATTCATTCTTTAGATCTGTCATTCCGAGCGAAGCGAGGAATCCCTATCAGCATTCCAGCTGTTTCTGGGCCTCTACCGCCACCAAGCCGCGCCCGAAGCCGTGCAGACGCAACCCACCCAGGAAATCCTTTCGTGATACTTCGCGCCCTTGGTGGTGAATGGTTTTCCTTCCCACCCTCACCGAACCGGGCCGCCGATTTTGCCATTCTCCCATTCTGTGTTAACGTCCGATGGAATTCCATTCCAAGTCCGGGAGAGACACATGAGTGGCATCATCTTCCTGGTCATCCTGGTTGTGATCGCCGTTGTACTGATCAGCATGTACAACGGCCTGGTCCAGCTGCGGGTGCGCTGCGATTCGGCCTGGTCCGACATCGACGTGCAGCTCAAGCGGCGTCACGACCTGATCCCCAATCTGGTTGAAACCGTCAAAGGCTACGCGACCCACGAAAAGGACACGTTCGAAAACATCGCCAAGTTTCGTTCCCAGGCCATGCAGGCCACTTCGCCCAACGACAAAGCAGTGGCCGAGAATCAGCTCACCGGCGCGTTGAAGAGTCTGTTCGCCGTCGCCGAAAACTACCCGGAGCTCAAAGCATCCGAGCAGTTCACGCAACTGCAAGAATCGCTGAGCCAGACGGAAGATTCCATCCAGAACGCGCGCCGCTACTACAACGCCGTGGTGCGCGACCTGAACACGAAAATTCAGGTCTTCCCCACCAACATTCTGGCCGGCATGTTCGGCTTCCAGGCTCGTCAGTTCTTCGAGACCAGCGAAACCGACCGCGAGCCAGTAGCCGTAAAGTTCTAAACCGTCAATGCGGAAGCCCCAAAGCCGAAGCCCGATTGCGGAAGCCCGAAGCCCGATTCGGCGCCGTCTCCCGCGAATCATTCGCCTGGTCGCGATCGTCCTCGCCCTCACCTCTCCACTCTTCGCCAAAAGCTGGCGCATTACCGATTTTCAGGACACCATCACCGTCAACCCCGACGGCAGCGCCGTGGTCACCGAGCACATCACCCTGACCTTCGTCGGCGAGTGGCACGGCATTCACCGCATCCTGCCCATCGAATATCCCGGCCCGAATCACACCAACTACGAGCTGTTCATCAACGTCACCAGCGTCACCGACGGCGTCGGCGGCAACCTCAAGTACGATTCCTCCACATCCAGCGGCAATCGCGACCTGAAAATTTATCTCCCCGATGCCGTCGACGCCACCCGAAGCGTGGAGATCGTCTACAACGTCCGCAACGGCACGCGTTTCTTCGATGCCTACGACGAGTTCTACTGGAACGTCACAGGAAATGACTGGCCCGTCCCCATCGATCACGCTTCCGCCATCGTCACCTTCCCTGCCACCGCCGCGGGCTCTCTCCAGGCCCAGGCCTTCACCGGCGTCTACGGCTCCACCGAACACGCCGCCACAGCCACGGTCGAGGGCTCCATCGCGACCTTCGAAACCACCAGCCGCCTGCCCATGCGCGGCGGCATGACCATCGACGTCTACATCCCCAAAGGGATTCTCCATCAGCCCAGCGCGCTGACGAGATTTTTCTGGTTCATCGGCGGCAACCCGATTGTCTTTTTCCCGCTGGTGACTCTGGCCGTCATGTTCTCGCTCTGGTGGTTCAAAGGCCGCGATCCCGATCCCGGTATGTCAGTGGCTCCCATGTACGAACCGCCCAAAGGCGTCTCTCCCGCCGAGTGCGGAACCTTGCTCGACGACAAAATCCACCCCCGCGACATTACATCGACCATGGTCGATCTAGCCGTGCGCGGCTACATCAAGATCGAAGAGACGGCCGAGAAGGGTCTCGTATTCACCCACAAAGATTACGTTTTCCATCTGCTGAAGCCGCGCGAGCAATGGACCGATCTCGCTCCGCACGAAAGCGTGATGCTCGAGAATATCTTCGCAGCAGGAACTGAAACCAGCCTCTCCAGCCTGAAAAATCGCTTCTACACCGCAGTCCCCATCATCCGCGCAGACATTATGTCGGCGCTGAAACGCAAAGGCATCTACCTGCTCGATCCCGATTCCGCGAACGGTTACAGCATCGGCGCCGCCTTCGCAATTCTGGTTGCGTTTGCGCTTCTGCAATACCTCGGCTGGGCCAACTTTTTCAGCTCCGCACTGCTGCTGGTCGTGTGCGTGCCCCTCGCCGTGCTCATCTGGTGGTTGTTCGCCCGCGTCATGACCGCCAAGACCGTCGCCGGCGCCCGCACCCACATCGCCGTCCTCGGCTTCCAGGAATTCATGAATCGCGTGGACGCCGAGCGCCTCAAAGTGATGCCGCCCACCACCTTCGAAAAGTTTCTTCCCTACGCCATGGCCCTCGGCGTGGAGCACCATTGGGCCCAGGCCTTCGCCGGCATCGTGAAAGATCCTCCGAGCTGGTACGTCGGTCCTGGATACGCGCCAGGCATGGTTTTCAATCCCATCTTCTTTTCCAGTTCCATGCAGAGCATGACCACCGACATGCACCAGGTCTTCGTCTCCGCCCCACGCGCAGCTTCCACCGGCTCCGGCTTCGGCGGTGGTGGAGGCTTCGGCGGCGGTGGCGGCTTCTCCGGCGGCGGCTTCGGCGGAGGCGGCGGCAGCGCGTTCTGAGATCCGCCCGCGCTGACCACCACCTTAAGGGTTGTCATTCCGAGCGAAGCGAGGAATCTGCTTTTCTCTCGCCACGAGCACACTCGCTTCCTTCCCACCACGATCCCGCTACTCCATCTCAAAGCTCAAATACATCAACCCTCCATCGCGTTCCACCTGCAGCACCACCGGGTCGCCGGTCCTAAGCTCACGCACCGCCGCTCGCAGCTCATCCATGGAATCAATCGAAGTAGTATTCAGCTGATGAATCAAGTCGCCCGCCTGCAGCCCCGTGTCGGGCAGAATCAAATCAGCGGCGCGGCCCACAACGATCACCCCCGAGGGCAGCCGCAATGATCCCAACTGGCCGCGCAGTTCTGGCGTCAGGTCCACGCCCAGAATGCCGAGGCGCGAGATCAGGCTATTCTCCGGATTGACCGCATCGAGCAACTGGTCGATCTGGTCGTGATGCTCAATCGCCGGAATGTACAGAGTCTTCTTCTCGCTGCCTCGCAAAATTTCCAGCTTCAATACCTTATCCACGCGATGCAGATACAGCGCCGAAGTCAGCGACGGTAAAGTTTCAATGCGCCGGTCGTCGGCAAAAAGAACAATATCCTGAATTTTCAACCCCGCAGACGCGGCCGGCCCGCCGGGCTTCACGTCGACCACTATCACGCCCCAGCGCCGCGGCAGGTGCAGACCGTCGGCCAGCGTGGGCGTAATCTCCTGCGCCACCGCGCCAATCTCCACCCGATGCACGTGCCCATACTTGCGCAGGCTGTGATACACAAAATCCACCACCCGCGCCGGAATCGAAAATCCCAGCCCTTCGCTGCCGCCGCCCTGCGACAAAATAAAAGTATTGATCCCTACCACCGCTCCGTTCATATCCACCAGCGGCCCGCCGCTGTTGCCCGGATTGATAGGCGCGTCGGTCTGAATATAAGTAATCGGCTTGGTGGGATCGGGCTGCCGCGCCAGCGCGCTGATCACTCCCATAGTCACCGAATTCTGCAAGCCTTCCGGACTGCCAATCGCAAACACCAGCTGCCCCACCCGCGGACGCTGCTGGCTCACCAGCGACAGCGTCGGCAAATCCGTGTCGTCGACTTTCAGCAGCGCCAGGTCGGTTTCCTTGTGTATGCCCAGCAGCCGCGCCTCCAGAATGCGCCGCTTGCCCTCCGGCACCTGGCGGGAGTCGTTCATGGGCAGCGGCAGAGCCACACGAATCCGCTGCGCGCCTTCCACCACGTGCGCGTTGGTCATGATGTAGCCATTCGAGTCGACAATCACTCCCGAGCCCACCGCGTGCTGGCGCACAATCAACGCCGTCTGCGCCCGATCCTCCTCGCGCAGCGGACCATATCCCGTAACCAGAATCTGCACCACTGCTGGAGAAACCCGCGCCGCCAGGCTCTCGAGCGCATCGTTGAACTGCGCCAGCGTCCGCATCGAGTCCTCTGCACTCGCCTTCGACTCTCCCTCCGCAGGCCTGGTGAGAGAAGTCGTAGCGCGATTCGCGGCTGGATTTACGGTGGGAGTCGAATCGTCCGGCTTCTGAGCCGACACCCACGAACTTGAGGCCAGCACCAGCGCAGCAACCTGCGCGATAAGACGACGCGGACGCTTCGCGGGAAAGAAGAATGAATGCATTGAACCGAACATGAATAGCTCCTGGGAAAGAACCTCTCATTGAGACGGTACCACGCGCGGTTCGGTTGCAGAATTCGGGGATTGCTTCCGATCCTGAGCTTTCCCGGGCGACGACTCGTGGAGTATTAATCCCTCAACGGCAGCAGGCAGCAGAGGCGCAGTTTGTCGCCCGACCCGCAGAGGCACGGGTCGTCCTTTGAAACACCGCGCTGTTTCGCCAAATCCAAGAGAACCGACCGGGACCTGGCGCGCCAGAGTCGTGTCGTGTCGTCCGACTGGAGAGCGCTTGTCCACACCGCGGGGACAGGAACGACCGTGATCTTTTCGGTCAATAGGGAGGAGAACCTATCTCTCGCTCTCTGCAGGGCACCCAAGAGAATATTCCTCGCGAGTCCCGCGTTGACAGAGGCCGAGAACTCGCTCGCCTCGTCCGCAAGCAGTTGGTCGCGCACTTCGGCGCGGAATGCCTCCCCCTCCGGTGTCTTTCGAACCGGAGGATATTCTGTAGAAGGCCGGGTTGGGAAACGAGGGCCGCTCCAAGATTGGAGTCAAACCTCTCAGACAGCACATAGCTG
This sequence comes from uncultured Acidobacteriaceae bacterium, assembly GCA_963719575.1. Classification (GTDB taxonomy): domain Bacteria; phylum Acidobacteriota; class Terriglobia; order Terriglobales; family Acidobacteriaceae; genus Sulfotelmatobacter. Next base: position 194,995 of record CAVRCN010000001.1, on the reverse strand, counting down.
GCGTACTGGTCGGCTAGTTCCGCCGCAGGCTGCACGCCAAATGCGGCGCTGGCTAGCTTTTCGCCTCCGAAGGGGATCTTGGCCGCCTGTAGGCCAAGCCCGTCACAGACCGCGCCGGTGTGAACAAGATGTGCCATGCGGAGGTATGAGAACATCAGCCATTTTGGCGCCTGCGTGGGCAAAATCGCCTCCCCGATTCCGAGCAGGCGCGCCACTCCCGGCATCATTAGGGAGGCCCGCACGAGGCTTGCCATGTCTATCTTGCCCGCCTCGTCGAAGGAGACGACTTTCTTTTCTAGGTCAGAAATGAGTTTCTCCGCGATGGATTCTTTGCGGGTGCCCCATCCTTGCGTTCTTTGCAAGGGTGGGATTCCACGATCGCGTCCGGCCCGGGATTCTCGCCGCCCCCTAGCCAGAGCAAAGTCAAAAGCGGCGGACAAGAGTGTCCGCCCTACTCGTGCAAAGGCGTAAGGGTGAGGCTTCGTCGGCGATCCTGTCCACGTCAGTGCTGGGTCGCAGCCGACGTAAGGTCCCTCTTCGCGCCTTTGGCGCGATTCGGGATGACAGGACGTTTTGGAGGCCGGGGTGGAAATCCCTTAGCACCGCTGCTCTTGGCACCGCTGCTCTCGATTTCCACAGCTTGCGCTACCTCAATGTTCACCTAACCTTGACCGTAGCTCCGCACTATCCAATACTCGCCTCATAGTCCCAACAAAATGCTTCCCCGCATCCATAACTCGTTGCGAATCAATATTTTGCCCCTAACTTGTTGCAGCCCTAGGATTTTTTCACAAAATCCCGCCAACTCTCTGATTGCAATAGACCAGGGGGGAGGGGGTAGGAGCTTACTATGCCGCTGTATTCGAATGCGCCACGGTGCCAGCATCTCAAAGTTGATGGAACGCAGTGCGGGTCGCCTGCGCTGCGACGCAACCGGTTCTGTTTCTTTCACAAGCGGTTTCAGGAGGAGCGCATCAGCATCAGCCGTGATCGCGCGCGGCGGGGGCGCGGCACGCTGATCCTGCCGGTGCTGGAGGACGCTAATTCCATCCAGGTGTCGCTGATGCAGATCATGCGGCTGCTGGCCGCCGGGCAGATCGATGCGCGGAACGCCGGGCTGCTGCTCTACGCGTTGCAGACTGCCAGCTTCAATCTGCGCTACGTGCGCTTCGAGCCACTCGACATCCAGCACGTGGTCATCGACCGAAACACCGTCGACCAGACGGGCATTGGCGGCAAGCAGTGGTACGAAGAAGATTTCCCCGATCCGGAATTGACGGAGGAAGAAAAAGCTACGGAAGCCGCCCAGGAACGGGCCCGGGCGGCCGCCGCGAAGCGAGCTGCGGAAAAAGAAAATGCCCGCCTCCGGGCTGAGTTCGAAGCCGAAGCCCAGCGCCTGATGCGCGAAGGCGCCGAGGAAGAACGTCGCGAAGCCCAACGCGAGGCCAAGCTGGAAGCCGCGCGCAAAGCTAACGACGCGTTGACGAATAAGAGCAGCACTCTGGATGGTCGCGCGTTGGCGGACAAGAGTCCCGTGCCGGTTCCCGTGGTTATCGCGGCCGATAAGAATGTTGCTACTAAGCATGTCATCCCGGACCCGAGCAGAGCGAAGGGGAGGGACCTTACGTCAGCAGCCGCCGCCACTGCAGTGAGCGGGAATGGCCATGACTCCGGCAGCGTGGCTCCGGCCAGCCCGGCGCTGCCCCCGCCGCGTCCGCCGGCATCGGTGCCGCACATCACGGCGGAGCAGGCTGCCCGCGCCGTGGTCAACGCCATAAAACAAACGTCGCCCCTCCCGGCTCCAACGACCCGCTCAGGTCTCAAGAAAGGAAGTCGAGGCCGGCGGAATGTGGATATCGACATGGACCGCGTCCGGCAGGAAGTGCAAGGCATCGCTCGCGCCTTTGTGCTGGACACGTTGAAACACGTTAGCCGGCGGAGTCCACCGGGGCGGGGGTGAGATGACCCCAACCTCTTGTCATTCCGACGCGCGAGCGAAGCGAGGCAGGAGGAATCTACTTCCCGCCGGAAGTCAGGAAGCCCGCGACGGTCGTAAAAAAGCAGGTCCCTCCACTTCGCTCGCTTAGCTCCGCTACGGCCGGGATGACAGGGTTTGTCTGGGATCTCCGACACGGCGACATTGGGGGGGAATCTAGTTGCTACCGTTAACTAATGCGTTATCAGGCTTTTATATGGGTAACATCCGTGATATAACCGCCACTGAGCAGGAGAGCGGGTTTCTGCCCGCCAGGAGCTTGGTTTGACGGCGTTGGTATCGTCCGCTGAACATTACAGACCAGGCCCGTACAGAGGAGGAACTGTGTCCGAAGAAGCGCGGACCGGGAAAAGGTTTCCCCTGGAATTGCCGATCAAGATTCACCAGGAGACCAGCGGAGACGCAAAGGGAGTTACCGGGAACCTGAGCGCGGCCGGCGTCTTTATTCGCGCCGATGCTTCGCTGAGCATTGGTTCTCCCGTGGAATTTGAGATCACGCTGTCGCCCGAAATGACGGGTGGGACGGAAAACGTCAAGATCCAGTGCAAGGGACGTGTGGTGCGCGCCGACGAAACTGGAGAAGGCGGAGAAGGCCGCGGCGTGGCCTGCGTGATCGACTCGTATGAGTTCGTCCGGAGCTAAATTTTTGGAGCGCTGATCAACATGCTCAAACTGATTCTGGCGGATAATCAGGCGATTTTTCGGGCGGGCATCGCCAAGGTGCTGGCCGTGGAAGATGAGATGCGCATTGTGGCCCAGGCGCAAACTCCTGAACAGATGTTCATGGCCCTGGACAAGTTCCGGGCCGCGGTTCTGGTGGTGGCGGCGGGATTCCACAATGACTTTGCGGCGATTGTGCAGGGCGCAAATCGCGCCAAGACTCGCGTGGTGGTGCTGGCCGATACCGGCGAGAGCGCGCAACGCCACATGGCGAACGGGGCGCATGGCGTGGTCTATCGCAACGTGACCAGCGCGGCGCTGGTAGATTGCGTGCGCAAAGTGGCGCGCAACGAAACCTGGGTGCAGGACGTGGCCGTGCCCAGCGAGCTCACTGAAAACGATATGGTCGGGTTGCGGGTGCGCGACCGGCTCACGGCAAAAGAGCTGCGGATTGTTGCCCTGATCGTGCAGGGATACAAGAACAAAGAAATCGCTTCGCAGCTGGGGACCACCGAGCAGGTCATCAAGAATTATCTGCGCAACGTCTATGACAAAATCGGCGTGTCGGACCGGCTGGAGCTGGCGCTGTTCACCATCCACCACAGGATTCTGAACGAGGCCGCGGCCGCAACCGCGGCGGGAACTGTGCCACAGCCGCCAGCGGGGGTTACGCCGTAAGTTGTGTGAATTTTGAGGGGATCAAGGCCGCCGTGCAGGCGGCCTTTAGTTTTTGCTCGTGTGGGGACGGGCACTCTTGCCCGTCCGCCGAGCGCAGCTCGGCTGCCCTTTTCCTCCCTCTCCGATGCGCATCGTTCTTGATGTTAGCCGCATCTAGTGATGATGGAATTTCGAACGCTGGGACGCTCTGGATTGAAAGTGCCGGTGTTGAGTTTTGGCACGGGAACATTTGGTGGAGGAAACGAGTTCTTCCGCGCCTGGGGCGCGACGGACGTTGCCGAGGCCACGCGCCTCGTCGACATCTGCATGGAGGCAGGCGTCAACCTTTTCGACACCGCGGATATTTATTCCGACGGTCTTTCCGAAACGGTGCTGGGGAAGGCCGTTGCCGGCCGCCGCGCAGATGTTCTCATCTCTACGAAGGCAACGTTCCGCATGGGGCCGGGCCCGAACGACTTGGGATCGTCCCGCCATCACCTGATTCGCGCTTGTGAAGCAAGCTTGCGACGGCTGGGGACCGACTACATCGACATTTATCATCTGCACGGTTTTGATGCGCTCACTCCGGTTGAAGAAGTTCTCAGCACGCTGAACAATTTGATCGTCAGCGGGAAGGTGCGCTACATCGCGTGCTCCAATTTTTCTGGATGGCATTTGATGAAGTCGCTCGACGTTGCGGACAAGTATGGCTGGGCGCGCTACGTGGGCCACCAGGTTTATTACTCGCTGATTGGCAGAGAGTACGAATGGGAGTTGATGCCGCTGGCTGTGGATCAGGGAGTGGGAGCGCTGGTGTGGAGTCCGCTGGGCTGGGGCCGGCTGACGGGAAAAATCCGGCGCGGACAGCCGCTGCCCGCGGGAAGCCGGCTGCACAAGACTGCCGACATGGGACCGCAGGTGGGCGATGAATATTTATTCAAAGTGGTCGACGCGCTTCTCGAAGTTGCGAAGGAGACGGGTAAGAGCGTGACCCAAGTGGCGCTCAACTGGCTGGTGCAGCGGCCCTCGATTTCGACGGTGATCTTCGGAGCTCGCAATGAAGAACAGTTACGGCAAAATCTAGGCGCGGTGGAGTGGAACTTGTCCGGCGAACAGATCGCGAAGCTCGATGCTGCGAGCGACGTTACACCGATATATCCCTATTGGCACCAGCGGCAGTTCCTGGAGCGGAATCCGCTGCCCGATTTCGGCCGCTGAAAACTGCGGGCTGGCGCTGAGAGAGAGCAAGAATTAAAGAGAGCGAAAAAAGAAGGAAAACATGGCGCGTGTATTCATCACTGGTTCTTCCGATGGGCTTGGTCGAATGGCGGCACAGCTCCTGGTCAAGCAGGGACATAGCGTAGTTTTGCATGCCCGCACCGAACAGCGCGGGCAGGAGGCGCTGTCCGCTGTTCCGGGAGCGGAAACAGCGGTCATCGGCGATCTGACAAGCATCACACAGACTCGCAAAGTGGCCGAAGATGTGAATGCACTCGGCCCCTTCGATGCGGTGATCCACAATGCGGGAATCGGCTACAGAGAGCCTCGCCGCATCGCAACGGAAGATGGTTTGCCGCATCTATTCGCTGTCAACACGCTCGCACCGTACATTCTGACAGCACTGATACAGAAGCCGAAGCGACTGGTCTACCTGAGTTCCGGTCTGCATCAGAGCGGCGATGCAAGCCTGAAGGATCTCGCGTGGGAGCACCGTCCCTGGCAAGGTCAGCAGGCTTACTCAGATACCAAGCTGCACGACGTGCTTATAGCATTTGCCATCGCGCGCCATTGGCCGGATGTTCTCTCGAATGCCCTCGAGCCCGGTTGGGTGGCGACCAAGATGGGAGGCGCCGGCGCGCCCGATGATCTGGATGCTGGGCGCCGCACTCAGGTCTGGCTCGCGGTGAGCGACGCCCCCGGGGCGACGGTCACTGGCGAGTACTTTTATCACATGAAGCTTCGTGCGCCGAAGCCAGCCACGCGGGACATCGACCGGCAGGAGAAACTCCTCGATGCCTGCAAACGCTTTTCGGGGATAAGCCTTCCCCACTGGGCGGAGCATAAGGCGCGGGCTTAGCTCGGTTCACTTCCCCTGGCACCTAGATTTTTTCCCCTACCACTTTTGCTTGGGTGAACAGGTACAGGTAGTCGGGGCCGCCGGACTTGGAATCGGTGCCGGACATGTTGAATCCGCCGAAGGGGTGCGCGCCCACCATCGCTCCCGTGCATTTGCGGTTGATGTAAAGATTGCCTACGTGGAAGTCGCGGACGGCGCGGTCGATTTTGTCGCGCGACTTGGTGTAAACAGCGCCGGTGAGGCCGAACTCGGTGTCGTTGGCGATTTCCATGGCGTGGTCGAAGCCGTGAGCTTTGATGACGGCCAGCACGGGCCCGAAAATTTCTTCCTGCTCGAGTTTTGATCTGGCGGGAATGTCGGCGATTACGGTGGGTTGAATGTAGTAGCCTTCGCCAGCTGCTGTGGCGCGTTCGCCGCCGGTGATAACGCGGCCGTCTTTTTTCCCCTGCGCGATATATTCGAGAATCGTGTTCATCGAGCCTTCGTTGATGACCGCGCCCATGTTCGTGTTTTCGGCGGGATCGCCGATGGTGATTTTTTCCACGCGGGCTTTCAGTTGCTCGAGGAATTTGTCGTAGACGCGCTCGTCGACAATTGCGCGGGAACATGCCGAACATTTTTGCCCCTGAAATCCGAAAGCCGCCTGCGCGACGCCTTCGACGGCGGAGTCGATGTCGGCATCGGCGTCGACGATGATGGCGTCTTTGCCGCCCATTTCGAGTACCGTGCGCTTGATCCAGAGCTGGCCGGGAGCTTGCGTGGCGGCGGTTTTGTTGATGTGGAGACCAACTTCGCGAGAGCCAGTGAAAGCGACGTAACGCGTTTTTGGATGAGCGACAATGGCATCGCCAAAGCTCGCGCCGGCGCCGGGGCAGAAGTTCACTACGCCTTCGGGGATTCCCGCTTCTTCGAGCAGTTCGATGAACTTGGCGGCGATGGTGGGCGAATCGCTCGACGGTTTCAAGATCACGGTGTTGCCGCTGACGATGGAAGCTACCGTCATGCCGGCCATGATGGCGCAGGGAAAATTCCACGGAGGAATCACCGCGCCCACGCCGAGCGGAATATAGATTAGGGAATCGCGTTCGCCGGGCAACTGCACGGGAGTTTCGGCTTTGGCCAGGCGCAGAGCTTCGCGCGCGTAGAACTCGAGGAAGTCGATGGTTTCGGAAATATCGGCATCGGCCTCGGCCCAGTTCTTGCTGACCTCGAAAACCAGCCAGGCCATGTAGTCCATTTTGCGCTGGCGCATGAGGTCGGCGGTGTGGAACAGCAGGCTGGCGCGTTCCTGCACGGTGGTGCGGCTCCAGGATTCGAACGCTTTTAGCGCGGCGCTCATCGCCGGCTCGACATGCTCCTTGCCCGCCTTCTGATGGATGCCGACAATCTGCGACGGGCGCGACGGATTCAGCGACTTGATTTTGTCGGTGGTCTTGACGCGCTTGCCGCCGATGATGAGGTCGTACTCGCGGCCCAGCTGTCCGCGGACGCGTTCGATGGCGGAGCGCATCTTGCGCGCATTGTCTTCGTGGCGGAAATCGTAGAAAGGCTCGTTGATGAAGGGGCCTGGATGCGATTGAGCGGATGAAGATGTACGCGGCCGGACGGGGAGTTCTAGAGTGGCCATCGGGAGTTCCTTTTCGAAACCGAGAGGTATAAGGGCTGCCAGGATATTTTACACCTCGCGCCATCAGGAGGTTGGGCGCCGAAACCCGTCTAGAATACGACGCCGGATGATAGACTCGAACGTTTTCATCGAGGCGGAGCCATGGATATCCAACGTGCAGGAGTGGTGGGTGCCGGCACCATGGGCAACGGTATTGCCCATGTGTTTGCCCGCAGAGGGTTTGCGGTGGTTTTGTGCGATGTGGAAGAACACTTTCTCGTCCGCGCGCTCGATACCATCAGAATTAATCTCCACCGTGAAGCATCGAAGGACAAACTTCCGGCCGAGGACAATGCGGCAGCCCTGAAGCGGATCACACCCGTGACCGACCGCGCCAAGCTTGCCGAGTGCGACTTCATTGTGGAGGCGGCGACCGAGAAGTTCGAGATCAAGGCAGAGATTTTTCGCGATCTGGACCGGGTAGCCCGTCCGGAGGTGATTCTGGCCTCGAATACTTCGTCGATTTCGATTACGAAACTCGCGGCGCTCACCAAGCGGCCGGAGAAAGTGATTGGGATGCACTTTTTCAATCCGGTGCCGGTGATGAAGCTGGTGGAGGTGATTCGCGGGCTGGCTACGTCGCAGGAGACGTTTTCTACAGTGCGCGAGCTGGCGGTGAAGCTGGAAAAAACTCCGGTGGATATCAACGACGCGCCGGGATTTGTCTCCAACCGCGTGCTGATGCCGCTGCTGAATGAGGCCATGTTCGCGGTGATGGAAGGCGTGGCCACGGCGGAGGCGGTCGATGAAGTGTTCAAGCTGGGGATGGCGCACCCCATGGGGCCGCTGACGCTGGCGGATTTTATCGGGCTCGACGTTTGCCTCGACATCATGCGGGTGCTGCAGGAGGGGCTGGGCGATCCCAAGTACCGGCCGTGTCCGCTGCTGGTCAAGATGGTGGATGCGGGGTGGCTGGGGAGGAAGAGCGGGCGGGGGTTTTATAAGTATTGGTGATGGGGAAAGTCAGAATGCAGAAGTGAGAAGTCAGAAGTCAGATTGCAGAAGGCAGATTTCAGATTTCAGATTGCGGATTTCAGATTGTTCGAGCGCTTCCAGGCTGCAAAACTTGAGTGCTGAGTGCCGATCGCTGAGTGCTTCGGATGACGACTACGGGAAGCCGCGATGCGTGGTTCTATGTGCTGGCGGTGATTTGCGGCATGGGCACGGGATGGGCCGACGTCACGGTGGACGACTTGCTGTTTACGGCGCTGCTGGTGCTGGCTTCGTGCATGCTGCTGGGGACGCTGCGTCCGCGGTGGCCGTGGCGGTGGGTGGTGGTGGTGGGAGGGCTGGTTCCGCTGACGGAGTTTGTGGCGTTCGTGGTGCTCACGGTGAAACCGACGCGGGCGCAGGTGTATGGCGCGTTTCTGGCGTTTCTGCCGGGGATTGCGGGGGCTTATGGCGGGTCGCTGATGCGCGGGGTGATTGATAATCTGTGGCAGGGGAAATGAGCCGGCTTCCGGCTTCCGGCTCTCGGCTTTGGGATTCCGGGTCGAGCTTGCTTGTCGAGACGATCCACCCGAAACCGGAAGCCCGAAAGGCGGAAGCCGAAGGTATGGGCTGGCTAAAAAGTTACTTCTGATTCCACAGGGTGCGCGAGTATGCTGCGGGTATGAGTGTAAGCGTGTCGATGCTGGCGAGCGGGAGCCGGGGAAATTCGGCGGTGGTGGCCAGCGCCTGTACGAAGATTCTGGTCGATGCCGGCATTTCCTGCCGCGAGACCTGCAAGCGGCTGAAGACGCTGGGGGAAGATCCGCATGAGTTATCTGCGATTCTGATTACGCATGAACATTCCGATCATGTTTATGGTTTAGCAACTCTGGCCAAGCGGCTGCGCATCCCAGTGTTTATGACGGGGGCAACACACCAGGCGTGGGCACGGGCGGTGCGCGATGCCCGCGGAGAAAAACCGCAGCTGGAAAAACTGGAGCGCTTTGAGTCGGGTCACGGCTTCCAGGTGGGCGACATTGCGGTGAAGCCGTTCACCATTCCGCACGACGCGGCCGATCCAGTGGGGTTCACGTTTCGCGCCGAGGGCATCAAGATTGGGATTGCCACCGACCTGGGCTATTTGCCGGTCAGCGTACGCGATCATCTGCGCGGGTGCGATGTGCTGGTGATGGAATCGAATCACGATCTGGAAATGCTGCGGGTGGGGCCTTATCCGTGGTCGGTGAAGCAGCGGGTGATGAGCCGGGTGGGGCATCTCTCGAATGATGCCCTCGCGGATTTCCTGACGAACGACTATGATAATAATGCAGCGTTTGTAGTGCTGGCGCATCTTTCTGAGCAGAATAACCATCCGGAGATAGCCCGGAGAGAAGCGGAAAAAGCGCTGGCCAGCCGGGGCGGTCTTTTTCAGAACCGTGTGTTGTTGGCGTCGCAGACCGAGGCACTGGCGCCGGTCGTGTTGTAGCGGCGGCCTGTAGTTAGGCTTGGCTTGTACTCCCCCCATGAGTCAGCAGTGCATTGATCCGATCGTTGGGAAAATTCTGGCGGGCTGGAGGTATGACATCTCCGGGCTGGCGCCGGAGATGCGCGGCGACTATGAAAGCCATTTCGCGGCCTGCGAGCACTGCCGCGGCCGGCAGCAAATTCATAGAATCATTGACGTAGGACTGATTGCGCTGGCTTCGGTTTCCGCCTTCGTGTTTCTGCTGGCGTTTGGAGTGATCCGGCACTTCAAGCCGAGCCATGCGCTGTGGCTGGAACTGGCGGCACTGGCGGGCTTCGCGCTTTCTGCGCTGATCTGGCTGGGAGTGGCGGTGGCGACCCCCGCGCCGGTGACCGTGCTCGATGCCGCCAAGGAAGGTGCGCGGAGGGTGCACGACCGGTTGCCGGAAGAGATTCGGCAGCGGCTGCCAGAAGAGATTCGCATCAAGATTACCGGGACGTAGTGTCATGAGGCAGAAGTTTTCTCGCAAGGCCGCGTTCCGTCCTGTCGTATTCCGCACTTTCGTATTCCGCACTGTGGCGGTTTTGCTGCTGGGGGTGAGGGCCGGGAGCGCGATGGACGCGGCGCTTCCCGTGCTTCTCCTCCAGGAACCTTTCGCAGATCTCGCTTCGCAGCCCGCGCCTCCGGCGGGATGTCATCGTTCCGAAAGCCTGGCTTCTCCGCCCCTGCCGGTTGTTCCCGCGACAATCCCTCCAGCCCCTCGCAGCTACCAATGCTGCGTCGCCGGACATCACGCGGCGATTCCGTTCGCTCCGTTCTCGTTCCTGCAGGTGTTGGCACACGTAGGGGACGCTAGTGGTGCGGGACAATTCTCTTTGTTAGCAGCGGTACATTTTTTGTCTATCGTTCTGATTTCACCTTTCGGCAGCCCGCCTGGTAGCTTCTCGCTACGGATCTAGCCTGGGGCGTTTTCTTCTCCTTCAGGCTTAAGAACATTCACCACGAAGGGCACGAAGGGACACGAAGGAAATCTCACGGTGTGTCTGCTTTCGTGCGTCTTCGAGAAAGGAGCCGGCTTGCGCAGGGCTATCTTGTGGTTCGTTTATTTCTCCGTGCTGTCCACGCTTGCGGCTGGGCAGGATTCAAATGATTCCGTGAGCGGAATGCAGATGGGTGGAAGGCCTATGGGTTCCATGAAAATGGAACAGCAGAAAGTTTCCACGCTGCCATCGCCGCATGCGGGGTCGGGGACGGCGTGGGAACCGGCTTCGGTGCCGGCGCATGAGTGGATGGTGATGCGCGGCGGCTGGGAACTGATGGCGCACGGCGTGATTTTCACCGACTACAACCAGCAGGGCGGGCCGCGCGGCGAGGGCAAGGCGGAGTCGGTGAACTGGGGGATGCTGATGGAGCAGCATGCCCTCGGTTCGGGGACAATTCTATTCCGGCAGATGTTTTCCGCGGAGTCGCTGACTTCTCCGCATCCCGGCTTCCCGGAACTTTTTCAGACGGGCGAGACCTATCACGGTGAGCCGCTGGTGGACCACCAGCATCCGCATAATGTGTTCGCCGAGCTTTCGTTGCTCTACACGCTGCCGCTCGGCGAGAAATTCTCGTGGGAGCTTTACGGCGGCCCTTCGGCAGAACCGGCGCTCGGGCCTGTGACTTATATCCATCGTACTTCGGCCGCAGAGCTGCCGATGGCGCCGCTCAGCCATCATTTGCAGGATTCGACGCACACCAGCTTTGGCGTGGTGACCACAGGACTCAAGATTGAGCGCGTGAAGCTGGAGGCTTGCGCCTTCAACGGGCGGGAGCCGAATGAAGAGCGCTGGAGCATCCAGCCGGCGGCGCTCGATTCGTGGTCGGGACGCGTCAGCATTGCGCCCACGCGCGACTGGACAGCGCAATACAGCGTTGGACGGCTGGAACATCCCGAGGCGCTCGAACCGGGGAGCCAGTGGCGGCAGACGGCGTCGGTGGAGTACAACCGGCCGATTGCGGGAGGCAACTGGGCCAGTGCGGCGGTCTGGGGACGAGTGCAGAAGATCGCGACTAATACGATCCTGAATGGGTATCTGCTGGAGTCGACGCTGAATTTCTTGCGGCGCGATTATGTGTTCACGCGGATGGAACTGGTCGATAAGGACGAACTTTTTCCGCAAGCCGCGACGCATCCGGCTTACCGCATCGGGGCGTATACGTTCGGGGGCGTGCGCGATCTGGTGCAGACGCGAGCGTGGCAGCTTGGATTAGGCGGGGATGTGATTTTTTATTCCAAGCGGGCGGTGCTGGATGCCGCTTATGGAGTGCATCCTGTGTCGTTTGAGATCTTTCTGCGGGTGCGTACGGGGCTGGAGACGAAGTCTATGCAGTAGCAAGTTTTGAGAACGCGGACATTGGGGCTAAAGCCCCAATTCCCAAGAACACCTGAACGCGGCGCTGAAGCGCCGCTCTTCCACGGCAGCGCTACGCTTCACGCTCAGCACGTTGCCGTGAGCCGCACGATCCTTTAGGCGTATGTTTTCTGTCCGACAGATTCACCATGCCAGTGCGTTATGCCTTGATGTGGCAACTGGCCTGGCCGCGCTTTTCCAGATATTGCTGGTGATACTCCTCGGCGGGATGAAAGGTGACCGCGGGGGCGATCTGGGTGACGATGGGCTTGGAGTAGCGATGGGATTTTTCCAGCGCTTCTTTTGAAGCCACTGCAGCTGCTTGCTGCTGGGGCGATTCGAAGAATATGGCGGAACGGTATTGCGCGCCCCAATCCGGGCCCTGGCGGTTGAGCTGGGTGGGATCGTGATTCTCCCAGAACACTTTCAGCAAATCTTCGTAGCGGACTTTCGCGGGATCGAATTCCACTTCGACGGCTTCGGCGTGGCCGGTGCCGTCCGTGCACACGTCTTTATAGGTTGGACGATCGGTGTGGCCGCCGGTGTAGCCGACGCGAGTAGAGATTACGCCGGGAATCTGCCGGAAGGTGGCTTCCACTCCCCAGAAACAGCCTGCTGCAAAGATTGCTTTCGCCATTGAAATCGCTCCTGTTTGCCGGAGGAATCTGCCGGGTGAATCGCGACTCCTCTTTTATATCTGCTTTTATTAGATGACGAAACGGCGAGAAAGTCACGCGAAGAGCAGTGGGCAGGGCGCAGTGGCCCGAGTTCAGATGCTTTCGTGCGGGATTTGATGCTTTCCAGAACGGGCTTTCGAGAACTACGAAGGTGGTTGCCCAAACAGCCAATTGACGCTGGCTTGAGAGTCACGATAAAGTCCCATGCAGGTTCCGATCTCTCCCCGGGAGTAGTTCTGTGGTTTCGCCAAGCGATCGTGCCAGGACTGCGCGGAATACTGCTGTTTTCTGCCTGCTGCTTCTGGCCACCGTGCAGACTGTGTTGGCCGCGGGTGTATTCACGCCGCAGCGGCGCGTGGGCTACACCACCGGCGATCAGTGGGAGCCCGCGATGGCCGCCGACGGCCACGGACACATTTACATCCTCTACCCGCAATACGGGGCTGTGCCCAGCTGCGCGAACTGCACGGTGCCGGCGATTGCGCTGCTGATCAGCGATGACAATGGAATGACGTGGCAGCCTTCGCGGCCGCTGCTTCCTTTGGCGACGGGGGAATTCGATCCGCAGATCGTAGTGGATCCCGTCGACCGGCAGACTGTCTACGCTTCGTGGCTGCAAAATAAGAAGCGCGATATTGTGGTGGCGCGGTCGATTGACTTCGGGCGCACCTGGTCGATGTCGGTGGCCGAGCGCGGCGAAGAGGATGCCGACAAGCCGGTGCTCACGGTGCGGGGCCGGGATGTTTACGTGGGATTCAACCACGAAGAAGAGTTTTTTGTTGCGGCCTCGCATGATTACGGGGAACTGTTCAACCGGGTCGAGTTGAATTCGGGCGCCGAAGAGGGAGCATCTCTGGCGGGTGGCGCCACGGTGGACCCCAATGGCGCGGTCTATTTCGGCTGGACCGCTTATGCCCGGCACGACATGTCGAACCATTCCGTCAATATCTACGTCAGCCGCTCGGCGGACGGGGGCAAGACGTGGGGTACCAGTCTGCTCGACGTTTCCGGCGCGCCTCCGGATTGTGAAGCGCAGGCTTGCGAAACCGGCTATCTGGGCGCCCAGGTGGCGTTAGCTTCGGACGCGGCCGGGACGGTTTACTCGCTGTGGAATGCAGGACGGACGAATGGCGGAGCGGAACACATTTACTTTTCTTCCTCCACCACTGACGGGACAGGATGGTCGCCGAAGGCGAATGTCTCTACTGCAGGCGACGGCGTGGAAAGCTGCTTTCCTGCGATTGTGGCAGGCGCGGCCGGCGATATCCGAATCGCGTGGATGGATACCCGCGTGTCGGACGCGAGCGTGAACGATCCGCGAACTCGAGAGATCCGTCATCAACCGGTGTGGAATACTTTCTATCGCGGTTCGACCAACGGCGGCGCCACCTGGTCCGCGGAGGCGCAACTCTCCGGACAGGGCTCTGGTACGGCGCGCGACGACGACTACGTCCTTCCTAACGGATTCCGCTTTCCGTTTGGCGACTATTTCACGATCGCTATCGACAACCAGGGAACCACCCACGCAGTGTGGGGCGAGGGGCGAAATTACAAATCGCCCGGGTCGATCTGGTACACTCACGGCCGATAGCGGAAGCGTTCGCGAGACCTCCCCTCGAATCCGCTGACCGAAATCAATACGCAAGAGCAGCTCAAGCCATGAGTTGAGGGAGGATTTCCATGCACGTAATGGGATTGAATGTGTGGGCGGTACTGGTGTGTGCGCTGGCGACCATGGTCGTCGGCTTCGTGTGGTATTCGCCATTGCTGTTTGCGAATCCGTGGATGAAGCTGATGGGCTACGATCCGAACGACAAGGCGAAAATCGCGGAGATGCAGAAGAGCGCGGGACCAACCTATGCCTTTGCGCTGATCGCGAGCCTGCTGAGCGCGACGGTACTGGCTAAGATTATTCTGATTTCGTCGGTCCACTCGCCGATCTATGGAATCAAGGTCGCGCTGGCGGTGTGGCTGGGATTTGTCACTACCGTGCAACTTACTAACGCGCTGTTCAGCCGGCAACCGGCGAAGCTTTATGCCATTAATACTGGCTATCAGCTGGTTTGTTATGTGGTGATGGGAGCGATTCTGGCGGTGTGGAGGTAGGGTCGCGCGAGATACGAAGGCGAGGCGGCGCCCTCAGACGCCGCTGGTGGCGTTAGGGATTCTTCGCTTCGCTCAAAATGACAGAACGTAAGGGTCTGATTCACTCCAGCAGCAGGCCGCCGGTGAGATCCGCGATGCGGGCAACTTCGTGCTCGACGCACCACTCCTGCAGTTCGTCGACGATCTTTTCGGTGGCGCAGGGGTCCCAGTAACTGGCGGTGCCGATCTGCACCGCGGTCGCGCCTGCCAGCATGAACTCGATGATATCGGAGGCGGTGGAAATTCCGCCCATGCCGATCACCGGGATCTTCACCGCGTGAGCAGCGTCATAAACCATGCGGAGCGCGATGGGCTTGATGGCGGGACCGGAAAGTCCGGCGGTGACGTTGGCGATGCGCGGCTTGCGAGTTTCGGCGTCGATGGCCATGGCCACGAAGGTATTCACCAGCGAGAGCGCGTCTGCCCCGGCTTCCTGCGCTACGTAGGCCATCTGGGCGATGCTGGTGACGTTGGGAGAAAGCTTGACGATCAGCGGCCGCTTCGCCACACGTTTTGCCGTGGTGACAACTTCATCGAGCGAGCGAGGGTCGCTGCCGAACTGCAATCCCCCATGCGCCGTGTTGGGGCAGGAAACGTTCAGTTCGTAGGCGGCGATTCCTTCGCCGTCGTTGAGAATGTGGATGGCGGTTTCGTAATCTTCACGTGTGTAGCCAAACACATTGGCTAGGATCACCACGTTTTTGAGCTGGCGCAAGTGCGGTAGTTTTTCCTGCAGGAAGGCCGGCGCTCCGATGTTCTGCAGGCCGATAGCGTTAAGCATGCCCGCGGCCGTCTCCCACAGGCGGGGCGGCGGATTGCCGATCATGGGCTCTCGCGATAATCCCTTTACCACGAAGCCGCCCAGCTTGCTGAGGTGGACAACATCCTCGAACTCGACTCCATAGCCGAAAGTTCCGCTGGCGGCGATCACCGGATTCTTGAGTGGAATGCCGGCGACGCTGACGTTGAGATCGGGCGTGGAATTCGAGTGGGAGGAGGAGTTCGACGCGGCCGTCATGGTTGGCTTACCCCCGGCTGGCTTCCCCCCGGCGGATTTTCGACGTGGTCAGAATTTACATTACGGTGCGGCGCCAAAGCTTCGATCAACACGCGCCCGACCGCGTGCGTGGGCGCGTTGATGCCCAGCAGCGACGCGAACGTGACTGCCAGATCCACGGGCTCGGCGTGCGTTCGGTAGGCTCCGGGCTGAAACGGCAATCCGTAGAACGCCAGCGGCACGTGCGTGTCGTAGGTGTAGGGGGTTGCGTGGTCCGTGCCTTTGAGCGTGCCTACGGTGTAGGGCGCGGGAACTCCCATCACGTACCAACTTCCGGCGGGTGAGTAACTGTTCAAAAACTTGTGGCCGAGGGCAGTGTCGGGGACTTCGCCTTGGGCCAACTGCGACTTGGTGTAAAAGTCGCGCAGGCCGGCCTGTTTCATGGCTTCGCCCACGGCTGCTTCCGCGTCGTGCTCTTTCACGTGCGCTGCCGCGAACGAATCCGGATCGAGCCAGGCCATTGGATAATCGAGCTTCACATAGGCGCCGGGATGGCCCGGAGAAAACTTAGCGGTGATTGCGTTGTTGACTTGCGCCTCGATTTCATGCGAATCGAGATTCGCCGCGGGAATGCGCAGCTTCTTCGCGGCATCGGGCAGCGTGGAAACTCCGTGATCGGCGGAGAGTGCAATCCAGACATTGGCCAAGCCAATTTGATGCCCGAGAAAATTGAAAAAATCGGCCAGCTCGCGATCCAGATCGAGCGCCATGGTCTGCATTTCCGGGGAGTCTGGTCCCACTTCGTGGCCGAGAATGTCGTTGGCCGAAAGGCTGATGGACAGCAAGTCCGTCGCCGGGCCGCGTCCTACGTTTTCGTAGACCATTAATTCCTTGGCAAACTCGAATTCATATTCGTTAGCGAAGGCGGTGTGGCCGATCACCTCGTAGAAGCCGGCGTCCGAGCCGTCTTTCGCCTTGCGGTGCGCCGTGGAGCGCAGCACAACTCCCTGCGAATCTCTCCAGTCGCGATCCCAATATTTCGCGGCGCGGTCGCTGGAATCGAAATCCTGCACCCACTTGGGCAAGTCGCTGCGGTAGTACGTGGAGGTGATCCAGGCGCCGCTCCTGGGGTCGATCCAGTAAGCGGCGTCGCCGCTGAACCCCGCCGGCAGCACGGCTGCGCGGTCTTTCAGCGAAATACCGAAGACGCGGGATTTTCCTTGCGTGGCCAGCTTCAACTCATCGCCGAGCGTATCGGCCATCAGATTGTGGGGAGACGCTCCGTCTTTCTCTCCCGGGATGCCGAGAATTTTCGTCGCGTCATCTTCGACCGACGTGACCATGCGTTTCTTTTTCAGGTCCCACCATTCGTTGGCGACAATGCCGTGTCCGTTCGAATAGGCACCGGTAAACAGCGTGGCGTGTCCCGGGGCGGTGCGGGTGTTCGCGTAGTCGTAGTTGCAATCTGTGAAATAGGCGCCGCGGTCGAGGAAGAGGCGGAAACCGGAGTCGCCGAATTGATCGCGGTAGCGCTCTAGATAGTCGCCGCGAAACTGGTCGATCACAATGACCACGACCAGTTTGGGGCGTCCGTTGTAAGCCGAGGCAAAGGCCGCGGTGGGAAGGAACAGGACGGCCATCAGGGCCGCCGCGGTTAGCCCGGCCAACGCCAGAAGAAGACGCAGACCGATAGATCTGGGGGAGAATCGCATTGCGAAATTAGTTTACACAGGCGCGGGGAATACGCCAAAGGCGGAATGAGACTCGATATGCACGGTTCGCTCGATGTTCTATTTGGCAGGTTTCAGGACGAGTTGGATCTGGAAGATGCTGGGCCACAATTTTCCGGTGACAAACAGACGCTTGCGATCTGGATCGTAGGCGATTCCGTTGAGCACGGCGCCTGACTCGAGGTGATAGACCGGAGGCAAGAGACCGGTGAGGTCAATCCAGCCAACCACCTTGCCGCTTTGCGGAGAGATGCGAGCGATGCGATTGGTTTGCCACACGTTGGCGAAAATCTGTCCCTCGACGAATTCCAGTTCGTTCAACTGGCCGACGGGCTTGTCACCGTCGTGGACTTTTATGCGGCGCTTTTCTGCGAGAGTGTCGCCGTCCAGAACGCGGATCTGAGCGGTTCCGTCGCTCATGAAAAAGTCGCGGCCATTGGTGGCGAGTCCCCAGCCTTCGCCGGGGTACGAGAAGGTGCGCAGCAATTTGAAGTCGCTCAGGTTGTAGATAAATCCGGTTTGTAACTTCCAGGTGAGCTGCACGACTTCGTTTCTGAGAAGAGTAATTCCCTCGCCAAAAAAATCTGACGCCAGGTCGACGCGCTGAACGACTGCTCCAGTTTCAAGGTTCACCTTGCGCAGCGAGGATTGTCCGTTGAGGCCGGTGCCTTCGTAGAGGAATCCGTCGCGGTAGGCGAGGCCTTGGGTAAAGGCGGCCGGGTCGTGAGGAAAGACATGCACCAGCTTGAACGTGTACTCGGGCGGGCGCGCCTGGATCGCGGGAGCGGACTGCCCGGGGGACAATTGCGTCAGGGCGGTTAGTACGAGTGCAAGCGCGAGGAGGCGGCGAAATGTGCTCACTTTCATAGGGGCGTGGTCATGGCTGGAGGTCATGGCTGGAGATCGTGTCGCGAGATCAGTGTCTCGAGATCAGTGTCTCGAGATCAGTGTCGCGAAGTCATTGTCGCATTCGCTGCGGGAACGTGCCAGCGCTGCGTCGGCGTGGAAGTGGCCTAAATTCGTTCATCACAGAGTACACAGGGGCCACACGGTAAGGCTGGAATCGCAGATCGGCTTGACGTAGATTCTCTGGCCTGTTTCCGATAAAGTAGTTGATTCTCTTCATCTGAACCGTGATTTGAAGCCATGCTTGATCTGAATTTTGTTCGCGACAACTTGCCGTTGGTGGAAGAGAAGCTGCGCCAGCGCGGCATGGATCCTGCTGCCGTGCTCAGGGATTTCCGCGAGGTCGACACGCAGCGGCGACATGCGATCTCGGCCGCGGAAACCATGAAGGCGCAGCGCAACAAGGCCTCGGAAGAAATTGCCAAAGCCAAGAAGGCCGGCCAGGACGCCAGCGCGGCCATGGCGCAAACCAAGGAACTGCGCGAGCAAATTCAGAGTCTGGAAAAAGCTGCTACGGATCTGGATGCACGCCTGCGGGATATTCTCGCGGGCATTCCTAACGTGCCGCATGCGAGCGCGCCGATCGGCCACAGCGCGGAAGAAAACGTGGAAGTGCGGCGCTGGGGTTCGCCGCCGAAGCTTGATTTCACTCCCAAGCCGCATTGGGAACTGGGCGAGCAGCTGGGCGTGCTTGACCTGGAGCGTGCGGTCAAGCTGACCGGCGCGCGCTTCGCCGTTTACTGGGATCTGGGCGCAAAACTTGAGCGGGCGCTGGCGAACTTTATGCTCGACCTGCACACGCGCGAACACGGCTACATTGAGGTTCTGCCGCCGTATCT
The DNA here is from genome assembly GCA_963719575.1 of uncultured Acidobacteriaceae bacterium. Taxonomy (GTDB): domain Bacteria; phylum Acidobacteriota; class Terriglobia; order Terriglobales; family Acidobacteriaceae; genus Sulfotelmatobacter. Next base: position 175,854 of record CAVRCN010000001.1, on the reverse strand, counting down.
GGTCAATTCCGAATCGATGTATGGGACGGGACAACTGCCGAAATTTGCGGCGGATTTATTTCGCGTGCCGACGGGCCGTTGGGAAAAGAATCCCGGGCATCCCCCCGTTCCGGGTGAGATGGTCCTGGTCGAGGGCTTTGATCGCGCTTTTAACGTTCTATCGGTCGATATTGACCACCGGACCGCAGAGGTTCTTCCGACGATACCGATAGAAGGCGACGAGGAAAAAGTTGTTCCATGGTCGGATCTCTCTTACGAACGCGAGTTTTGGCTCATTCCTACGGCGGAAGTTCCGGTCACGAATCTTTATCGTGACGAAGTTCTGGATTCCGCGCGGCTGCCGGTTTCACTCACCGCATATACTCCGTGCTTTCGCAGCGAAGCCGGGTCGTATGGGAAAGATGTCCGCGGGATTATCCGCCAGCATCAATTTCAGAAAGTGGAGCTGGTGAAATTTTCGCGGCCGGAGAATTCCTATGACGAGCATGAGAAGCTTACGCGTGACGCGGAAGAGGTTTTGCAGAAACTGGGTTTGCACTACCGGGTGATGGCGCTGTGCACGGGCGACATGGGGGCGGCGGCGGCGAAGACTTACGATATTGAAGTCTGGCTGCCGGGGCAGCAATTGTTCCGGGAGATTTCTTCGTGCTCGAATTTTGAAGCGTACCAGGCGCGGCGGGCGAATATTCGCTACCGGCCTGAGGGTAAGAATAAGACTGAATTCGTCCACACGTTGAATGGCAGCGGATTGGCGGTGGGGCGGACGTGGGTGGCGATTGTGGAGAACTACCAGCAAGCCGATGGGAGTGTGGTGATTCCAGAAGCGCTGCGGCCATATATTGGGGCGGAGCGGATTGTGAAGAAGAGCTTCTAGCTGCTTCCACATTGCCAAGAGAAGGAAGGGTCACTAGACTTGCAGAGAGCTGAAAGCAGCGCGAGCGCGATCAACCCGGCGTCCCGGCCGATGAATTCCATCTGGCGCACAATTCGCGGATATGTCCTGTGGCAGTATGAGCGGGGGACGCTGCACTACGACATCATGGTCACGCTGATCCTGATTTTCATTTTCTTTTCGCCGCGCGTGATCAACTTCAACGATAAACCCATCGCGCGAACTCCGCATCCTACCGACGTGGTGGTCACGCCCGATGCCCAGGGCCACCTGCTGTATCAGATTGAAGCCAGCGCGGTTTCTCCCGGCGACGACCGCTCCGTGCGTGACCAGTTGCTGAAGATTATCGAACCCATCTCCGGCGGAGTCTCGATCGTGCAGTACGACGCAGTGAAGGATGGCAAGGGGCGCGTCCAAAGCTACAAAGTTCTGGTGCAACGACAATAAGCAGCGGCAATCAGTGCAGCGGCAACGGCAGCAACGGCTTCTGCCGCGCTGCGAATGTGAGGGCAAAGGACCTCCCGATGAAACTCTTCTGCCTCGCGTTTCCGATGTTGTTCGTCATGCACGTGCTTTCCGGCTACAGGGCCTCATCGCAGCAGGCGCCCGCAGGCCCGGTCACTCTCGAAACTGTGTACAAATCGATGGACGCTGCCGCCGCCAAGTTCAACACCACGCAGGCGAACTTTGAGTGGGACCGTTACGAAAAAGTGATCGATGAAGTCGATGACGTGGAGACGGGCATAATCTACTACCGCCGGGTGGGAAAAGATGTCGAGATGAAGGCGGAGATCAAAATGGCCGGCACCAGTCGTGACAAGTTAAGACCAGAGCCGCAATTTGTACTGTTCAGCCAGGGAAAGGTCCAGAGGTACTTGCCCAGGGTGGACCAGGTCACGGTCTACGACGTTGGCAAGAACCGCTCCGAAGTTGAGGCTTACCTGGTCTTGGGGTTCGGAGGCAGCGGCCAGGATCTCGCCAAGTCCTTCGACGTAACTTATGAGGGTACGGAGACGATCGAAGGTGTGGCCACGGCTAAACTCCAATTGATTCCCAAATCGGAACGAGTGCGCAATACTTTCGCACGAATCCTGCTCTGGATTGACCTGGATCGCGGCATCTCGGTGCAGCAGCAATTCTTTGAGCCGGGCGGAAACTACAAACTGGCCAAGTACTCCTCGATTCGAGTGAACGAGAAGATTCCCGACGAGGTTTTTCGTCTAAAGACCACGAGCAAGACGCAAATCATCTCACCGCGCGGCTAAGTCATTGAATACAAAGAGCAAGAAGGTGTGCTGAAAACTGCAAGTGGGGCGCTATACTGACCCCACAGGCTTGTGGTCGAACTTGCTGCTCGAACTCACTGGTCCAACTCACGGGTTCCTTCATGGCTAGAGTTCTTACGATTACGGTTCCTCCCCGGCTGGGTAACAAGCGCCGCGAGCGCACCTCCGACCCGCGCTACGTGGATGGCCAGCGCCTGCTGGTGGAGGCCATGAAATACCTGGCCCATTCTGATCCGGTGAAGAACCGCCCGGCCATCGAACTCATCTCGGAGCACGTCCGGACGCGCTTCCGCATGAGCGACTCTCCGCTGGGGTAGGCCACGCTCGCTTCCGCTCAGAAACCGAGGCGGGCTTCGGGCTTCTGCGGTCGGGCTTCAGCTTCTGATGTCGTTCCCCAAATCCTCGGGTCCGAAGCTTGAACGGCCATCAAGCGACAGCAAATCATTTTCGGCGCGCAGTGCCGCCTAAGCCCGATAGCCGAAGCCCGAAGCCGCGTTTCTCGCAGAGTTGTCTAAAATCGTCCTCTGAATCCCGCCTCGGAAAGTTCGCTCCGGTCCTCAGAATGCAAACCGCATGGAGAACTGCATCACGCGGGGGGTGGTGAGCGTGCGCTGGAACTTGCCGAACCCGGTGATATCCACGAGGTCCTCGTTATCCACGGCGTTGGCGGCGTCAAACCGAACTGAGTTGGTTACGTTGAAGACTTCCCAGGAAAACCGAATCATCCGGCTTTCGCTGAAGGCCCAAGTCTTGTTGAGGCCGCCATCAATGTCGAAAAAGCCGGGGCCGCGGAAGATGTTGCGCTGGCCCGCTTCGCCCGGGAGGGTATCGCGGAACAGAATCGGTCCGTTGGAAGGATCTGGAGCGTAGGGGCAAATGCACTGGATGTTCTGCGCGTTCTTGAAGACGTTGGGATTGCCGCTGGAGTCGATATAGACGCCGGTCTTCGGTTTCGGTCCAATGAGGACAGACGAGCCTTCCAGTTCAAAATTGGTCGCCCAGCCGGTACCCGATGAGACGGTGAAGGGGAAACCGCTGGTCCAGCGACCCAAGGCGCTCAACCCCCATCCGCCGAACACGGAATTCATGAAGCCATTCGAGGAGCTCCAGCGCCGGCCCTTGCCGTAGGGAAGATCCCAGATGGTGTTGAAGTTCATCTGGTGGGTGGTATCGAAGTCCGAAACTGCGCGCCATAAATCTGGAGACCATGCGTTGATGGCCTGATTGTTATAGGCAACGCCGCCGGCGGCTTCGAATCCATTCACCCGTTCGGCGTTCGAACTTATGTCTATGGATTTGGAATACACGTAGTTCAGGTCGAACTGCAATCCGGCGCTCATGGCGTGACGCAGGGTCACTTGCAGGGCGTTGTAGTTGCTGTTGCTGCGGGTTTGCCAGGCGTAGAGCGAAGAGAACTGGTCCTGGTAATACTGATAGGGGGTGCCCGGACCGTAATAGGTGCCTCCGGGGCCGTTGCCAGCGCATGCGGGGAAGCAGAAAACGTCTGCGATTTCTTCCGCAGTGGTTTCATTTCCGGCGAAGCACTGGTAGAGGTCATACATATTTTGAGTTGCAGTGGGATTCGCCGGAATACCAGGAGTGCAGCCAAACTCACCCCCCGGTCCGGCCGCTTGCGGAAACATGTCTTGCCAATAAGGAATGCTGGTTACGCTGGGGTCGCTCTCCGAAAGGCCGGCATTCGATCCCGGTGCGCCGTTCTGCGATGCTTTCGCGAATAGCTGCGCGGCCTGGAAATAGTTCATGCCGCTCTTGGGGTCCACCAGGTTGAGCGGTTGAGCCAGATCCACTTCCTGCAGCAGGTGGCGCGCGAAACGGCCGGTGTAGGTCGTTTCCAAAACGAAGTTGTGCTTGAATTCGCGGGTGATGGAGAAATCAGCCACTTCCGAGTAAGGCGTCCTCAGGTGATCGTCGATGCCCCAAGCGATAGCCAGGCCGTAGGTGTTGGGATTGTTTGGCGGCGCATAGGGAAAACCGCTGGGTGAAGGTGAGATTTCTCCGGGAGGCAAATTAGCCAAGCCAAGAAGACCAGTGTAGCGAGGTGAGTTGTCCACCGTGGAAACGCCGGCAGGATTGCTGAAGGTGGAAGTCAACCCCCAGGACCCGTTCCGGTCGAAAGTGTTGACCACGCCTTCGCCGAAATGGTCGAAGTAAAAGCCGTAACCGGCGCGGATGGAGCTCTTGCCAGCGTCGCCGAACAGCATATGCCAGAAACCGCTCGCGGCGTGCGGAGAATAGGCGATGGCCAGCCGCGGGGCGATGTTTTTGTAATCCCAGGCCCAGTAAGGCTTGCCGCCGTTGGCTTGCCCGGAAAGTCCGAACGTCAAATCGGGCTGGATTACATGTCCCAAATCCGCCTGTTGACCTCGGGTCTTAAACCACTGATCCATGTCCGCCGTCGGAGAAACCTGATTGCCCTTGCTCTCGAAAGGCGGCTGCAGCAGAGAATAGCGGGCCCCGTAGGTGAGCACCAAGCTGGGCGTGACGTTCCACTTATCCTGCAAGTACAACTCGCCTTCATAGTTCTGGAAGTGGCGCTGCACCAGTTGGCCATTGGGAATCTGCTGGCCATACCGGTTCTGGTTGGCCTGGGTGAAGGTCTCACTCAGGATTCCGGCCACGTCCATGGCGGCGAAGCTGTAGGAGGTGCCAAAGCTGGAGGCCACATCAGGATAGAGACCACCGCTGGTGGCGTCCATGATCGACGGGTCGAGGCTGATTCCTTCATTGGCGATGAACGATGGGTTGAGCCAATAAAGATTTGTCTGAGCAACGGAAATATTGTCCGCGTTGGATTGACGATTGTTGTGGATGACCCGCCAGTTGGTGCCGAATTGAATGGTGTGCGTGCCCTTGGTCCAGGATACGTCGTCGACGATATTGTGCACGGGGACGTTGGTCAGGATGGTCTGACTGCCCAGACCCTGGGTATCGTCGAGGCCCCGGAAAGTAACAAAGTCCTGGCTATTGATGCCCCCGGTTCCCAGACCCTGGCGGATGAACGCGTAACGCAAATTGTTAATCACGTTGTTGGTGATCAAGGCGGTATAGCCGGCGGCGATTCCTTTGCTGTTGTTGGTGACGAAGTCGAAGGGAGGCTGGCCGGGAAACTGCGGCGGCTGCTTCTCGTGGTCATTCTGAAGATTGGCGCGCACAAACAGCGCGTGGCTGCCGCTGGCGTTGAGTTTGTAGTCAAGCTTGACGATGTACGTATCGTGCTTGACCGGATCCGGAGCCGGGAACGTATAAGCCGCCGTGTTGAGCAGATCGCCTTCGCTGCTGGAATTGGGCAGAGGATAGTTCGTGAATAAGGCGCTGGGATTGGCGCCGCCGATGTTGGTGATCAGCCCATTCGGCCCCGGCCCCCCCAAAGATTACCCGGAGTAACAGGACAGGTTCCGTTGCCCATGCAGCCCTGGTCCAGTGCGGCAACCTGATCGGGGCTAAGAGTGACAACGTTGAATCCGGCGAAGGCGTCGCCACCGGGTACGACGTTTATGGTCGAGTTGGTGGTGCTGCAATTAGGATCGTTGCTCGGGTCGCACAGATACTTCAAATATCCTTCCGTCAGGCTCGGGGTCGGGACCTCACGGGTTTGCTGGGTCGCGTCCGAAGTGCGCTGGCCTTCATAGGCCATGAAGAAGAAGAGGCGGTCTTTCTTGATGGGTCCGCCAAGCGTAGCGCCAAAAGTGTTGCGCAGGATGAATCCCGGGACGTTTGGTTCGTTGTTCGCCAATTCCGATTGCTTGTTGAACCAGTCGTTGGCGACCGTGAAGTTGGGGCGATAGTATTCGTAGAACGAGCCATGGACCGCATTGGTGCCGCTCTTGGTGACCAGGTTGACTTGCGCGCCCGAGGAGCGGCCGGAACCGGCGTCGTAGTTGCCGGTGGTGACGCGAAACTCCTGCAAAGAGTCGAGCGTGGTGCGCATGGCCCCTTCAAAGGCAAAGCCTTCCAGCTGGTCGTTGTCGTCCAACCCGTCGAGCGTGATGTTGGTCTGGTCGCTGCGGGCGCCGTTGACCGCGCCGCCGCGGCTGTCAGACATCTGCTGATCGTTGCTGGTGCTGCCGATATAAGTGACGCCCGGCTGCAAGCTCAGAATGGAAACGGGATCGCGGCCTTCCGACGGCAGATCCGTCAGCTGGCGCGCATTGAAGCTATTGCCGAGGCTGGCATCGACGGTGTTGACCATGGGCGCTTCCCCGCTCACATCGACGATCACCGAACCGCCTTGCACCTGCAGGGTCAAGTTCACCGTGGCGGGGGTGCTGACCTCCAGAACCACATTCTCCCGTTTCGTGGTGGCGAAGCCGGCCGCAGTCACGGTCAGGACGTAGCTGGCCGGCGGAATCTGCAGGAACTGGTAGACTCCCTGGTCATTGGTGGTGGTGCTGCGCGAGAAGCCCGTGGCGGCATTACTGAGAGTGGCCGTGGCTCCGGCGACGACTAAGCCCTTGGAGTCCGCGATGGTTCCGCGCAGCGAACTGGTGGCAGACTGCGCGAAGGCCGACATGCTCAAAATCAGAAAGCATCCAAGCCCTGACAATACAGTCACTACACGTGAACCATAACGCATGGGGGAAGCTCCTTTAGCCGCAGGGGCATACATCTCAAGTTGTGTTTGCCCAGGAGATTTGGACACTGCAGGGTGACCCTGGGGACCTGATGGGGGCCTATTTTGCAACTGGGCGGCCACCGTGTGCAAGCTTTATTTTCAATGTTTTGGAGTTTGCGGGCGGCTCTGAATCCGTATTCTGGGAGTCTGTGTACGGAAAGCGGAAGATTGTAACGGCCTACCGTAACATGGAAGCAGCAAGAATAATCACTGCTGGATAACATTCGAGCGTGTAACGAGTCTCCGGATTTTCCAGCGTTCCCAGAAACACGGAGCGGAGTACTAGAAATAAAACCAATAGGCCGATGCCGAAATATTCGCGGATGCGAAACCATCCGGCGGCGGCCATGCCCACATAAAGCAGGTTCAGCAGGCCAAAGCCAAGCACTGTGACCACGGGTCGCCATTCGTCATTGAACTCCCACCAGCGCGCATCGGGCGGAAGCAACTCCGTGCGGGGACGCAACCACATGTCGGCGATGCGCGCGGCCGGCAGCCAGACGTAATAGCGAAGCGGCGCAGCCTTGACGCGCGCGGCGGCGAGGGCTGCGAACCGCGCATCCAGTTCGGGGGTCATATCCCGATCGTTATCCTGCCCACGGTTGTAGTCCGCAACGAGCGCGGCGGTTTGCTGCCGCTGCTGCTCGGAATCGAAGGCGCGGTTGGGCAGGCGCGAGAGGTCGATGGGGTCGCCGGGGACGTTCCAATAGATTTCCTCGACCGAGACATATTCGGCCATCCAGGTCTTGACCCAGCGGTTGAACCCGGTCATGACCAGTTCATCGGAATCGGTGGCGTAGCGAGGCGCGAGGGGCTGAAAGCGGTGGAGCGTGTGCAGGTTACGGATAGTCCAGGGGATGAGCGGGATCGCCGCTCCCAGGCCCAGAAGCAGACCGGCCCGCAGGATGGGAAGAAAAACTGGCTTCGGGCTTCGGCCTTCGGGCTTCGGCTTCGGCTTCGGCTTCGTGGGGGCGTAGCAGCGGAATAGCAGGATCAGCAAATATCCGCCGATCGCCGCCAGCAGGATTCCGCCATCGGGGCGAAGCAGGATCGCGCCGCCGATGGCCAGTCCGCAACCGAACCAGCTGCCATAGTTGGATGGGAAAGCTGCAGGGTGCAGGTCGGGACCGCTGGTGTTGCCTCGCAGCCCCGAAAGGGCCAGGTCCAGGGCGAGCGCGGTAAAAAATATTTCCAGACACTCGGTGAGCGCAGCTGCGGCGTAGTTGGCCAGGAAGGGGCAGGCTGCCGCAAACAGGAAAGCCGTTTTTGCCGCGCGGTCGGACAACAGGCGGCGCGCGCCGTCTGCGATCAGGAAGCAGGTTCCCAGGTCGACCAGCACCTGGATGAGCAGCACGGCGCGAAAATTTCCAATTCCGAAGATGGCGAAGATCGCAGCCAGAAAGGCGGGATATCCGGGCAGGCGGGAGAGCGTCGGCACAATTTGGCCGGAGTCGGTGACCGCGTAAACGCCATGCTGCAGCCAGTTTTCGGCAATGTTGGCGTAGAAGTGGGAATCGTCGACCACCGCCGGAAAGCGGAAAACAAAATACAGGCGCAGGCCCATCGCGACCAGGCTTGCCCCCAGAAAAAACCACGGATGCTTCCGCACCAGGTGACGCACCGAGCGAATATAGCGCGTTTGCCGCAGAGACGGGCGCTGGAATATGCATTATTCGATCCAAAGCTGCCAACGCCTTAATTCGTTTCTAATCTTCTTCCTCCAATCTGCCTAGTGATTCGCTGCCTCATTGCTGCTTCCTGCACTTTCGATTGCGCGCCCGGAATTGACCGTCCAGCGCGCGCGGCATACGATGAAGTTTGCGATCTCATGGCTGAGTCTGTCTTTTATGATCCGCGACGCGCTCGCTGGAAGCGGCTGCGGCGCGCTTTCGACGCTTTTGGGGTCGCTCTGTCGCTGCTCGTCATCTTCTTTGTCTACACGGCGTTGCGCGGGGAGCCGCTACCCGAACTTCTGCTTTCTCCGCAGAAGCGAGCCTTCAAGGCGCTTAAAGAAAGCGAGAAGGCAAAAGCGCGCGAACGCCAGCGCAAGCTGGCCAACCGCACGCACCGCAAATCCAAGCTGGCTCCCTCCCAGGTCAAGCTCAACCAGGAGGAAGGCATCCGCGCGGCGTTCTACGTGCCGTGGGACGCGGCCAGTTTTTCATCTCTCCGCGACTTCGCCCGCCAGATCGACATTCTCTATCCCGAATGGCTGCACGTACTCACGCCGGACGGCCGGGTGCAGGGCGTCGACGACCAGACCAACAAATTCTTCGACGTGGTGCAGGGCGACCAGGTTCGGTCCGTTGACGACCGGGTGATGCCTTTCCTCAAGACGGAAGACGCGAACATGGAAGTCTTCCCCATGGTCAACAATTTCGACGGAATGAACTGGGTGGGAGGGATCACCGAGTTCCTCAACAACCCGGCGGCGCGGCTTTCGTTTCGCCAGCAAATCTCGCGCTTCCTTTCCTCAGACCGCTTTCGCGGGCTCATGGTGGACTTTGAAGCTTTCCCCGAGAGCGGCCAGGCGGGCTACGTGGCCTTGCTGCAGGAGTTGGCCTCGGATCTGCACGGGCGCGGGATGAAGCTCTACGTTTCCGTGCCCCCACGAAACAATGGCTTCGATTACGCGAAAGTTGCGGCCGCCGCCGATGGCGTGGTGCTGATGAATTACGACGAGCACTATCCCGGCGCCGAGCCGGGACCGGTGGCCTCGCAGGACTGGTTCGTGCAGAACCTGGCCTCGGCCGAAAAAGTCATTCCGAAAGAAAAAATCATTTGTGCCATCGCGAATTATGGCTATGACTGGGCGTTGAAACCGAAAAATGGGATCCTGCCGCAAGGAGAAAAAGACGCTTCGGTCACTCCTCAAGATGCCTGGCTGGCGGCGCGCGATTCGGAGGTCGACGTCACCTTCGACGACGATGCCATGAATCCGCGCTTCAGCTACCTCGACGAGCGCAGCGTGCGTCACGATATTTGGTTCCTCGACGGAGTTACGGCCTTGAATCAAATGCGAGCCGCGCAAAATCTTGGCATCCAGACGTTTGCCCTGTGGCGGCTGGGAGGCGAGGACCGGACGCTGTGGCGGGTGTGGGACGTGCCCGGCGATCCCACTGCGACGGATAAACTGCGCGATGTTCCACCGGGGCAGGATGTGGACATGGAGGGCCAGGGCGAGATTCTGCGCATCGAAGCACGCCCGACCCATGGCACCCGCGAGCTCACGATCGACCCTGACAGCAAACTGATTACGGACGAAGTTTTCCAGACTCTGCCCGAGCCCTATCGCGTGTCGCGCTACGGCTACAGCCCGGACCAGGTGGTGATTACGTTCGACGATGGGCCAGACCCGGACTGGACTCCCAGGATTCTCGATGAGCTTAAACGCAAGGGTGCGACGGCAACGTTTTTTCTGATCGGCATCCAGGCTGACAAATTCTCGGGGCTGGCGAAACGCATCTATCGCGAAGGCAATGCCATTGGCAACCACACGTTTACGCATCCTGACGTCAGCAATATTTCGACAGCCCACCTGAAGCTCGAGTTGAATCTCACGGAGCGGCTGTTCGGCAGCCTGATGGGAATCCGCACCACGCTGCTGCGCCCCCCTTACGCGATCGACGAGGAGCCTGACACCGCCGACCAGGTGCGGCCCCTCGAACTCGCCCAGGATCTGGGCTACATCACCGTGGGGAATCGCATTGATCCTGACGACTGGGAGACTCCCCATAGGTCGGCCGAGCAGATCACCGCTTACGTGATGGCACATCTGCCGCCGTGCCGCCCGGAAGACCTGCGCTGCGGCAACATTGTGCTGCTGCACGATGGCGGCGGCAACCGCGCGGAAACCGTGCGCGCGCTGCCCATGATTATTGACGGCATTCGCGCTCGCGGATTGACCGTGGTTCCGGTCTACCAGTTGATTGGCAAGACCCGGGCAGACGTGATGCCTCCCTTGCCCACCGGCGAACTCTGGCTCGCTCGCCTCGACCGGCTGGGCTTCTGGCTTTTCGATGCAGCGGTTACCGGAATCACGTGGATATTCTTTCTGGGCGATTTGCTGATGACCGGACGCTTGCTCTTTATTGGAACCGCGGCGGTTTACGATCGCGTGCGGGAGAAAATTCTGGGGCAACCGGCGGTGGTTGCATCGTACAGGCCGAAAGTCGCGGTCCTGATCCCGGCTTACAACGAGGAAAAGGTGATTGAGCGCACGGTGCGGGCTGTGCTGAACTCGGATTATCCCAACCTGCGCGTGATTGTGATCGATGACGGATCCAAGGATCACACGCTCGAGGTGGCACACACCGCATTTGCGGAGGAGGAAGCGCAGGGCACCGTTCTCATCCTTGCCAAGCCGAACTCCGGCAAGGCTTCAGCTCTCAATTACGGCATCGAGCACATTGGCGATGCCGAACTGTTCGTGGGCATCGACGCCGATACCATCATCGCGCCGGATGCCATTTCGCGACTGGTGCCGCACTTTATCAATCCCAAGGTCGGTGCGATGGCGGGCAATGCCAAAGTCGGCAACCGGGTAAATTTGTGGACGCGCTGGCAGGCCCTGGAATACATCACCAGCCAGAATTTTGAGCGGCGCGCGCTCGACGTGTTGGGTGCGGTGAGCGTGGTGCCCGGAGCCATTGGAGCGTGGCGGGTTTCGGCGGTGCGCGAGGCGGGCGGCTACCATGTCGACACCGTCGCGGAGGATGCCGACCTCACTATGGCGCTGCTCCGCCGCGGCTATCGCGTGGAATACGAAGACATGGCGCTGGCCTTCACCGAGGCGCCGACCAACGCCAATGGCCTGATGCGCCAGCGTTTCCGCTGGTCGTTCGGTATTCTGCAGGCGGTGTTTAAGCATCGCGTAGTGTTCGCCCGCAAAGGGGTGCTGGGGTGGGTCGCGCTGCCGAACATTGTGATCTTCCAGATTCTGCTGCCGCTGGTTTCGCCGCTCATCGACATTATGTTTGCCGTGGGCACGATCTGGTATTACGTCCAGAAACATTTCCACCCTGACTCCACCGACCCGGCGGACTTCCACAAGCTGGTCGCGTTTTTCTTCGCGTTTCTGGTGATCGACTTTTTGGCGTCGGCCATCGCCTTTGCACTGGAGCGCCGCCGCCCCGACGACAAAGAAGATATCTGGCTGCTCAGCCAGGTGTGGTTGCAGCGGTTTGCTTACCGGCAGTTGTTCTCGATTGTTCTGTTCAAGACGCTGAAGCGCGCGCTCGAAGGCCGCAAGTTTGCCTGGGACAAACTGGAGCGCACCGCGGCGGTGAACTACGTTCCGGCGGAAACTCGGGATTCTGTCAACGTGCGTTAACCGGATTCGAAATCGGCGGTAATGCTTCCACGGTCGTTTTCACCGAATGAAATTCTTGCATGCAGAAGCCTGGCGCACGTCTGCGCGCTCATCGTCACTATATTCTGTATAATTTGCCGACTCCGCAGCATTACAAATTCTCGTCGGAAGGCAGGGATTAATCTGCATGCTAGTCAAGGTATTCAATAGTCGAGAATCTTTGGGACAAGCCGCGGCCGAACAGGCAGCGGCGGCGATTCGCCGGGCGATCACGGCCAAGGGCCAGGCCCGGATCATCGCCGCGACCGGCACGTCGCAACTTGCATTTCTGAACGCGCTAACCAAGGCTGACGGCATCGCGTGGGCGAAGGTGGAAGCGTTCCATCTCGACGAATACATTGGATTGCCCATCACCCATCCCGCAAGTTTTCGCAAAATACTGTTGGAGCAACTGATGGGAAAAGCAGGGATCGTCAATTATCACTTGCTCGAGGGCGACGCTCCCGACCCCGCCGAAGTGATACGCCGCGTGGGGAAACAACTCGCATCGTCGCCCATCGATGTCGCATTTCTGGGCATTGGCGAGAACGGGCACATCGCGTTCAACGATCCCCCCGCAGATTTCGAAACGGAAGATCCCTACATCGTCGTGGAACTTGATGAAGCCTGCCGCCGCCAGCAGGTTGGAGAAGGCTGGTTCGCCGATATTTCGAAGGTGCCAAAGCAAGCCATCTCGATGTCGGTGCGGCAGATTCTTAAAGCGAAGGAGCTTCTTGCGGTGGTGCCGGAATCGCGCAAGGCGCAAGCGGTGAAGGCGTGTCTCGAGGGCCCGATCAGTCCTCTGGCGCCGGCGTCGATTTTGCGCACGCATCCCAACGCCACGGTTTACCTTGATCGAGACTCGGCTGCGCTGTTGAGCCCTGCGATGCGGAATATGCTCGACAACGAATCGCAGGTGATGGTCAACTCATAGCGCGCTGGTGCAAAGTCAACGCATGGCCTCCACCGGAAAGCCGATCTCTTCATTACGCTGGTGGATCGCCGGCTTGCTTTTCGCTTCCACGGTTATCAATTATCTCGACCGGCAAACGCTCTCGCTGCTCGCTCCGTTTCTCAAACTCCAATATCACTGGACCAACTCGGACTACGCCAATATCGCGATCGCCTTTCGGGTTGCGTATTCGATTGGACAAACTGTGTTCGGACGACTGATGGACCGCATCGGCACGCGGCGCGGCCTGACGCTGACTGTGATTTGGTATTCCATCGTCTCCATGCTCACGTCGCTGGCCCGCGGCTTTGTCAGCTTTGCCACGTTTCGATTTTTTCTGGGCGCGGGAGAGTCGGCGAATTGGCCGGCAGCCACCAAGGCGGTCGCGGAGTGGTTCCCGAAACGCGAACGTGCACTGGCTACCGCATGTTTTGACACAGGCTCGTCGATCGGCGGCGCGATCGCGCCTTTCATTGTGCTGTCAATTTATTTCCGCTGGGGATGGCGCCCGGCATTCATGATTCCTGGCGCGCTCGGGTTTTTATGGTTGATCGCGTGGCGATGGCTTTACTATTCGCCCGAGCAGCATCCACGCATCAGTCAAGGCGAGTTGGAAATGATCGTCGCCGACAAGCGGGAATCGGACGATGCGCAGCCGGGCAGGATTCGTCCACGATGGTGGGAGCTGTTGAAGCTCCCGCAGACTTGGGGAACAATCGTTGCGAAGGCGTTCACCGATCCGGTGTTCTTCTTCATCACGGAATGGTTTCCAATCTACCTGGTGGCGAAGGGCATTGCCCTGAAGAGCGGATTGATCGCAGTGTGGATTCCGTTTATCGCCGCCGATGTGGGCAGCTTTATCGCCGGGGGCGTCTCCGGCGCGCTGATCAAACACGGATGGCCGCTGGGCAAAGCCCGCAAGGCGCTGATTATTTTTGGCGCAATCGGCATGACCATGATCATCCCGACGATCTTCACGACCAAGCTGTATTTGATCGCGTTGCTTTTCGCGATCACCACGTTCACCTACGCGAGTTTCACCACCATGGCGAACGTGCTGCCCTCGGACCTTTTCAACAGCGAATCGGTCGCCTCGGTTAGCGGATTAGGCGGCACCGGCACGGGCATCGGAACCATCATCGCCTTCAAACTTATCGGTTATTTTTCCGACGCCCGCAAGGCCACCGGGACGCATTCGTTCGACCCGATCATCATTGTCGCAGGCCTGCTTCCGCTGGTGGGGATGATTCTGGTGCTGCTGCTGGTGCGTAATACCGAGGCCACGAATCAGGGACTCGTGCGCCGCATCTGAAACTTTCGGTACACTCAGCGGTACGGTGTTTGTCGGAAATCGTTGAGGAGATCCGTGAAGATCATCGATGCCAAAGTGCTGGTCAGTTGCCCGGGAAGAAATTTCGTAACGCTGAAGATTCTTACCGACGAAGGCGTCTTCGGTTTAGGAGATGCCACGTTGAACGGCCGCGAGCTGGCGGTTGCATCTTATCTGACCGAGCATGTGCTCCCCTGCATTCTTGGTCGCGATCCATTCCAGACAGAAGATTTATGGCAATACCTTTACCGCGGTGCGTATTGGCGGCGCGGTCCCGTGACCATGACAGCGGTCGCGGCGGTCGACATGGCGCTGTGGGATATTAAGGGCAAGGCGCTTAACACTCCGGTCTACAATTTGCTGGGCGGAAAAAGTCGAACAGGCGTAATGGTCTACGGGCACGCCAACGGGCGCGACATCGCAGAAACCGTGGATGCGGTTGGGAAATACAAGGACCTCGGTTATCTCGCAGTGCGCGCGCAGAGCGGGATTCCGGGCTTGCCGTCAACGTATGGAGTCGCCGGAGACAAATTGTTCTACGAGCCGGCGGAAAAGGGATTGCCGCCGGAGAACACGTGGTCGACGGAGAAATATTTGCTGCATGTTCCCAGGCTGTTCGAGGCGCTGCGAGTGAAGCACGGTGATGATCTTCATTTGCTTCACGATGTTCATCACCGTCTTACTCCCATCGAAGCGGCGCGACTGGGAAAAGAGCTGGAGCCGTATCATCTGTTCTGGCTGGAGGATCCGGTGGCCGCGGAGCTGCAGGAGGGTTTCCGCCTGATTCGGCGTCACACCACTACTCCGCTCGCGGTCGGCGAAGTTTTCAACACAGTCTGGGATGCTCACATTCTCATCACCGAGCAACTGATCGACTACATCCGCATGACGGTGGTTCACGGCGGAGGGATCACGCATCTGAAAAAAATCGCGGCACTGGCGGAGATATATCACGTGCGCACCGGCTGCCACGGAGCCACCGATCTTTCGCCGGTGGCGATGGCGGCGGCGCTGCATTTCGATATCTCGGTGAATAATTTCGGAATCCAGGAATACATGCGGCATTCGCCCCAGACCGATGAAGTGTTTCCGCACGCATATTTCTTCAAGGATGGATTCTTGCATCCGGGAGATGCTCCGGGGCTGGGCGTCGACTACGACGAAAAACTGGCGGGACAATATTCTTACGAGCGCGCATATCTGCCGGTCAACCGAAAACTGGATGGCACCATGTTCAACTGGTAGCCGCCGCGATTGTGAAAACAGCATCCGATTTAATTTCGTTCGATCCAGATTTTGTTCGTTCTAAATTCTGTTTGATCTGAGGACTTCATGGGATACAAAGGCCTGGACCTTAGCGGCAATGTGGCGGTGGTGATTGGAGGCAGTTCGGGAATCGGCCGCGCGCTCGCGATCGGATTGGCTGAGGCCGGCGCCGACGTCGTGCCCAGCGCGCGGCGACTGGATCTTGTCAATGAAGTCGCGGACCACATCGAGTCGCTCGGACGGCACTCGCTGCGCGTGAGCTGTGACGTAGCCGACCGCGCATCGCTGGAGAAAGTGCTGGAGGCAACGGTCCAGAAATTCAGCAAGGTCGACATTCTGGTGAGCGCGGCCGGCGTCAGCAAGAAGGCTCCGACGCTGGATTTTTCCGAAGCCGACTGGAACCGCCTGATGGATACGAATCTGACCGGCACTCTGCGCGCCTGCCAGGTTTTCGGACGCCACATGATCGAGCGGCGCTACGGCCGCATCATCAATATCGCGTCCATGGGATCGTTCCTGGCGCTCTACGAAGTAGCGGCCTACAGCGCCAGCAAGGCTGGACTCGCGTCGCTGACGAAATCACTGGCCATCGAGTGGGCGCGGCACGGAATCTGCGTGAATGCGATTGCGCCTGGATATTTCCGCACTCCGTTGAGCGAGAAATTTCTCGTCGGCACTCCGCGCGGGGAAGAGGTGCTGATGCGGACGCCGATGAACCGCTTCGGCGAGCTTGAAGAACTGGTGGGCGCCGCGGTCTTCCTCGCCTCCGACGCTGCCAGCTTTGTCACCGGAACCATTCTGCCGGTGGACGGCGGCGTTTTGGCCAGCGCTGTAAATCGGTGAGCGCGCAATAAGCGCGGCGAATTATTTTGCGCGTGCCGCCGCCACGGCCTGAACCAACTCGCGAGCAGACTGCGTGATTTTCTCCGGATGCCCCGCGCGCAGCGCGGCGACATCCACCAGATCCGCGCCCACGCCGAGAGCGAATGCCCCGGCGGCAATAAATTCTGCGGCGTTGCCGGCGTTGACTCCGCCGGTGGGAATCAGCGACACATTTGGAAATGGTCCGCGCAACGATTTCAAATATTTTGCTCCGCCCACATTCCCGCACGGAAAAATCTTGACCAGCTTCGCTCCGTGATCGAGCGCGGCCATCAGTTCCGTTGGAGTCAGCGCGCCCGGGATCGCGAGAGTTGCGCAGGCCTGCGCCACCGACAGGACCGCGAGCGACAGCCCCGGACTCACCAGAAATTTCGCGCCCGCGCGAATACACAGTTCGGCTTGCTCCGCCGAGGTGACCGTGCCGGCTCCGATAAGCACGTTGCTGCCGAGCTGCTGCGCCACGCTGCGAATCACCGAAACCGCGTTGGGAACGGTCATGGTGATTTCGACGACCGGAATTCCGCCCGCGCAGACGGCTTCGACGGCCGCCGTAGCCTCCTCGACCGACGCGGCCCGCACGACGGGAATAATGCCGATTTCTCCAATTCTGCGAATTATTTCGTCCATGTTCGTCCCGCAGTTCCTCAGTATTCTCAACGCTCAATGCGCGCCGTCTGTGACTTCATTGCCTGCAGCACTTCGGCCATGGTCGCCATGGTCGTGTCGCCCGGCGTCGTCATCGCGAGCGCGCCATGCGCTGCGCCGCATTCAACCGCCCACTGGGGATCCTTCGCCGAGAGAAACCCATAAATCAATCCCGACGCGAAAGAATCGCCGCCGCCGACGCGGTCGTAAATCTCGAGATTCTCGCGAACCGGAGCCTGGTAGAAGCGGCCGTCGTAATGGCACATCGCTCCCCAATCGTTCAGCGTCGCCGTTTTCGCGTTGCGCAGAGTTGTGGCAATCACCGCCATATTCGGAAACTCTTTCACGACCTTTGTGATCATCTGCTGAAAGTTGGAGGGATCGAGTTTGGAATGCTGTTCGTCGAGTCCGGCGACCTCGAAGCCCAGCGCGGCGGTAAAGTCTTCTTCGTTGCCCAGCATCACATCCACCAGCGGGGCAAGCCGCCGGTTAATTTCCTGTGCCCGCGTTTTGCCGCCGATCGATTTCCACAACGACGCGCGATAATTCAAGTCATAGGAAACGATCGCGCCCGCCCGCTTCGCTGCCTCCATAGCCTCGAGCGCAACCAGCGGGGTGGATTCCGAAAGCGCGCAGAATATTCCGCCGGTGTGGAACCAGCGCGCCCCATCTTTCGAAAAAATCTGCGCCCAGTCGATTTCCCCGGGCTTCATCTGTGAAACGGCGGTATGCCCGCGATCGGAGCAGCCCAACGCCGCGCGAATGCCGAAGCCTCTTTCGGTAAAGTTAAGGCCGTTGCGCACAGCCCGGCCGACTCCGTCGAACGGCACCCAGCGAACATATTTCTGGCTGACACCGCCCTGCAACATCAAGTCTTCTACCAGGCGCCCCACGGGATTATCGGCGAGGGCGGTGACCACCGTGGTGTCCAATCCAAAGCAGCGCTTCAGGCCGCGGGCCACGTTGTATTCCCCGCCGCCTTCCCACACGCGAAAATTGCGGGTCGTGGAAATTCGCTGGTCGCCGGGATCGAGCCGCAACATGACCTCGCCGAGGCTCACCAGGTCCCACGCACAACCTTGTTTCGGTTTGACGTTCAATTTCGCCATGGCTCAGAGATTAATTGCTTCGAGACTCAGAATCAAAACGGTCAGCAGTTGCGAGTCCCGTTCGTACCCAGACCGCGCGGGACAGTTGTCCATTTCGTCCTCCTCGCGGTATACATGAGCGCGGACTCTGCCACGGTTTTTCGTGCGTGGAAGAGCCTACCACTCGAATGCATGAAGGAGAACGAGAAATGAAACGGTGCGTTGGAATTTTCAGTTTTGTTCTATTGGCCGCTGGACTGGCGCTTACCATTGTTCCGGCATGGCAGACTGGCTACGCGCAACAGCGCAAGGCCATCAACCTGTCTTCCACTCGCGGCTTGCCCTTTAGCGACGCGATTCTCGCCGGCAACACCCTCTACATTGCGGGACAGGAAGGCACGGATGCTTCCGACAAACTGGTCGCCGGAGGAATTGGCCCCGAGACCAAGGCGGCGCTGGCGAACATCGAGAAGGTCGCGAAAGCCGCGGGCTTCGAGGTGAAAGATATTGTCAGCGTCACCGTCTACCTGGCGGACATTCATGAATTCGGGGACATGAACTCGGTTTACAAAAGCTTCATGCCTGATCCGAAGCCGGCGCGCGCTACGATTCAAGCGGCTGCCCTGGTAAATAACGCGCACATTGAAATCGCGGCGATCGCGGTGAAGACCAAGAAATAGGCAGAGGATGAATGAGCGGACTAGGCGGCTGAGATCGCCGATTCTCGCGCCGATTCTCGAACGGCGACGAGAGCTCCGTCCTCCACCTGCTCGACAATGGCCCGCAGCCAGCGGTTCGGCTCGTGGTGTCCCTTGAGATGCAGCTTCAGATAGTTGTCGGTCAGGGCTTCAGTGAAGATGGCGACTTCTTGCGGGCACCCCCCGCGCTCGCAATCGTTCGTGCCGCTGCCCTCGCGGGCATGAGTGCCCGCGCCACACGTTCTGAGGGTGATGGCATCTAACGGTTTGCCGACGAAGTTCCGCATGAAGGCCAGCTTCTTCTCGTCGGCGAGGTCGCGCAGAATACGGCTACGCTCGCGGGCCACGTGAACCGGGACCTGGCTCGTCATGTCCGCGGCGGGAGTGCCGGGGCGGGCGGAGTAGGTGAACACGTGCAGATAGGTGAACGGCAAATCGTCGATCAGGCGGCGCGTAGCTTCGAATTCGGCATCGGTTTCGCCGGGGAATCCGACCATCACGTCGGCGCCGATAGCGGCTACCGGCATGGCGGCGCGGATCTTCTCGATCTTCTCGCGATAATGCCAGGGACGATATTTGCGATGCATGCGGCGCAGCACGGCGTCGCTGCCGGACTGCAGAGGCACGTGCGCATGCTTAGCGATGCGCGGCGACTCGGCCACGAGCGCGATGAGTTCGTCCGTCCAGTCCATGGGCTCGACGGAGGAGATGCGAAGTTTCTCGACAGAAGTTTCGGCTAGGATGGCGCAGAGTAAATCCTCAAAGCACAGTCGTTGGTCGTTAGTCGTTGGTCGTTGGCCGTTCTCACGGACTGCTGGTGGCTGATGGCTGACAGGGAAATCCCGTCCCCAGCGGCCGAGATTGATGCCGCTGACCACCACCTCGCGATAGCCTGCTTCGACCAGGGCATTCACTTCACGCAGGATTTGCGGCAACGGTAACGACCGGCTCTGTCCGCGCACGTACGGGATGACGCAGAACGAACAGCGGTTGTCGCATCCGTCCTGCACTTTGAGGTTGGGGCGGGTACGCTCCGCCTGATGAGCATCGCCGACGAGATCGAAGACGGGAGCGGCGAGTAGCTCGGTATGAGCGAAAATATCGGAGACGAAGATGCGGCTTTCGGCTTCCGGCACGCGGCTTTTGGATGCGAGGCTGGCGAGCGGGACGAAGGATGAAACCTCAGCGGCTGAAGCCGCGGCCGATTTGGCGGTCTCAGTCGAAGCGCTGGAAACGCTGCGCCACCCAAAATCGGATTCGCGATTCCCGCTCCGAGTCAGTTCCCGGCTGAGCTCCCGACCCTCCGTCGACACCTGCGACTGCATGAGAACTGGCAGCGTAATCTCAGCGAGTTGGTGTTTGTGCGAGTTTCCAACCACGCAGGTCACGCCGGGCAGGGCTGCAATTTCTTCCGGGGCACGCTGGGCGTAGCATCCGGTGACGATAATTTTCGCGTTGGGATTCTGGCGCTGCACGCGGCGGATTGCGGCGCGGGCATCCTGGTCGGCGGCGGCTGTCACCGTGCAGGTGTTAAGAACGACCACGTCGGCCTCGGCGGCGGAGGCACGAGCCAGCCCGCGCTCCTCGAACTGGCGCTCCAGCGCAGCGCCATCCGCCTGGGTGGCACGACAGCCGAAATTTTCTACGTGGAAGGCGGGCACGTGGTCCATGGTAGCGCATCTCGGCAATCGGCTTCCGGCCCTCGGCCTGCACAAAACGTTTTTCACCATAGAGACACAGAGTCACGGAGAAACCACAACAACGGGTAATGCCAACAAGCATCGATTTGTCGAAGCCCCGGTTTTCTCTGTGTCTCTGTGCCTCTGTGGTGAACTGTTTTTCTTCCCGCAAGCCGCCGCGACTCCGAACGCGCGCCGGGCACACCCCGGCGCGCGCTGGCGGCCTACGCCTTCAGCAGCCGAGGGGGGTGGAGTGGGATGTCAAGCCGAGGCGGCGGTTCTCCGCGACTGGAAACACTCCCGGCAAAATACCGGGCGGCCCTGCGTGGGACGGAAGGGCACGGTGGTTTCCTTGCCGCACTGGGAGCACGTGGCGCGAGTCTCGACCTTGGAGTAATGGAAGTTCTGTCCCGGAGGTGGAGGCGCGCCGAGCACGGCCACGCGCTTGGACTTGCAGGCTTTGCAGCGCTTGGGTTCGTTCTTGAATTGTTTGTCGTGAAAAAACAACTGTTCCCCGGCGGTAAAAACAAAATCGGCGCCGCAGTCGATACACTTCAGTACCTTGTCCTGAAATTCCATCGAGGATGGCTCCCTTCAGCCCGCTCCCGCCAGCCAGAGCATGGGAGGAAGCTGCCGTGGCAGAGAGATCGCAGGTTGTTTACATCCCCCTCAATTACCCTTGGACTCGGCCCACCGCGCACCGAGGAGAGTGCGCGGATACAGATTTGCCGCTGGTACGCGGTGCCGTTAGCGGAAGAACATTTCTGCGGCGACTCGACCTGGTGGGGGCCAAATCGAGCAGAGCCGCCCCGGGGAAGGAGCGGCCCTCTCACTGCTTCAGTCCTGTTCTTTGCGTGTTTTTTTACGAGCGCGCTTACGAGCCAGCGCGGCTTTCACGCGCTTTTTCTCGCCGGGCTTCAGGTAAAAGGAGTGGCGCTTGACCTCCTTGATAATGTCTTCCTGTTGCACCTTGCGCTTGAAGCGACGTAGAGCGTTCTCGAGAGACTCGCCCTCCTGCAGTCGAACTTCCGCCAAACTGACACACCCCCAAACTCGTCCTGTGGGACCGGATAGTTATTACAAGGATTTGACCGTAAGTCAAGAGGAGGATGATGAAATTCCTTGCATATAGGCCCTGAAACGATTCAAGTTGGGAATATGGGCGTCATTTTGAGGGTGTCCTCCCCCCATCAGGCTTCGGGCTTCGGCTATCAGGCTTCCGCCAAGCAAAGGCTTTTGAAGCCCGAAAGCTGGAGCCCGAAAGCTGGAGCCCGAAAGCTGGAGCCCGAAGCCCAGATCCTCCATCGGAGCGCTGCCCAGCCGAGCTAGTGCGGCCCCATGTACATGACGTGCACGTAGGTGCCGAGCCTGACGTTGTAGGCCAGGTACCAGCCATCGTGGTCGGGATCTTCGTAAATCACGATATCGTCGCTATCCCACAGCCAGTCGCCGCAGTAGCCGATATCGTAAGGGGCTACGCTGAAACCGAAGCCGCCGAACCAGAACAGGTTTGGGCCGCCGCCGCCCAGATGCCAGACATGACCGCGGCCGAAGCCGCCGGTAAAGTATCCATGCTCCCAGGGATGATCGAGGTGGTAGTTGACGTCGCCGCGGCCAGTGTCGTGTCCGATCCACTTGCCGTTGTTATGAACGTGAGGAGCGTTGGGATGTCCCGCTTTGTCGTTAAAGTGCTGGCCCGGCGTAACCGGATGGGGTGTACGCGCCGGAGCCGGACCGTGCGCCGGGATGTGGGCCACTCCACCGCCAACACCGTGAACCGCAGCGTGTTGAGCAAATGCCGAGAGAGAAAACAGAACGCAGAACGCGAGTAATCCGACCAGCTTCTTCATCATCGCTTCCTCCAGACGCCCGTATCTCGTCTGTTTTACACCAGATGGCCGGATCTTGTCTTGCGCTTAGTGTCCCTCATGCACCACTCCGCGATTCAAGTCGCGGCGCAGGCGCCTAGAAAATAAGTTTCATCGCCACCTCAATCCTGCGCGGAGCATAAGCGGCATTGGGCTTCAGGAAGTTGCCAGGCTGCTGATAATAGGCAGGATACGAAGCATTGCCTACCGTGGTGCCGTATTGCGTAAAAGTGGTAGCGCTCACCACCATGCCGTTCGAGGTGATCTCCACCCGCTGGTTGTCGCGGTTGAGCAGGTTGAACGACTCGCCGATCAGTTCGAGTTTGCAGCGCTCGCCCAGGCGCAGCCTGCGCGTGACGCGGAGATCGGTGCTGGCGTAGTCGGGTCCGGTGAAGGCGTTGCGGCGGTAGCCAGGAAGACGATCGTTGAGGTCGTTGCCGTCCTGGTTGGGATCGCCGTCCACCGTGGCGTTGAAGGGGCGTCCGCTGCCGGCGGTAACTAGAGTGGAAAATTTCCAGTCGTTGAAGGCGTGGCCCAGGAACTGGTGGTCGCGGTGAAAAGGATGCGGTTCCACGGCCACGGCCGCGACCAGACGATGGCGCTGGTCGGTGACGCTGGGGCCGCGCTCGGCCGTGGGGTTGTAGGAATCCTGTACGGTCGCGGGTTGCCCCGCAACCAGGGCGTCCTGGCCATCGTCAATGGCCTTGGCGAAAGTGTAGGAGAGGCGAAGATAGGCGCCGCGCGCCATGCGGCGGTTGATGGAAACAGTGCCGCCGTTGTAGACGCTGGACGCCGCGCTCTGAAATTCGTCAATGGAGCCCAGCTGCGCAATGGGACGACCGAGCGGATTGATGCAGGGAGGAAACGGACAATCGAGAGTTCGGCTGAACTGCCAGGTCGCGAAGGAATCGACGGTGTAGAAGCCGTTCGCGAAAGTCGACCCGGTGGAATTGAAGATGGGATAGGTGAGCGGCACCGGCGGTGGCAGGTTCACATCGAGCGCGCGGATAAGATGTTCGCCGTGGACGTAAAGATAGGAAACCGCCACGGTGGTGCCGCCGGCGAATTCTTTTTCCAGCGTGAGGCTTCCCTGCTGCACGCGCGGGGTCCCGAAATTGGGCGCGAACGCGGAGACATCGTTGGTGACGCCCTGAGTGAATCCGGAAGGCAGCGCGCACGAAGCCGCAGTCAGCGAGCAGCTCACCAGCGGGTTGGGATAGGTGGGAAATGCCTGCCGGTTGTAATAGTCGCTGTTATTGAGAAACACCTGCGCGTCTGTGATGCCGTTTTCTGTGGCCACCACGGAACTGTAAATCTGCGGAATGCGGACATAGAAAATGCCATATCCCGCGCGCACCACCAGCGGATGCTGCCTGCCGAAGGAGTAGGCAAATCCGCCGCGTGGAGCGAAGTTGTAAGGCTGATACGGAACTTTGCCCGACGGCGGAAACAGCGGGTTCGAAATCAGCCCGGCGGTGGAGAAAGTCTGCAAGTCCCAGCGCACCCCCAGGTTGAGCGCTAAATGATCGGTGACGCGGATCGTATCCTGCAGGAACGCGGCATAGTCGTTGCTGTCGGGATGCGAAACCGCGTTGCCAAAATTCTGAATGTAATAGTGGGGAATCTCATGCGCGTAAGCGCGCAGGGGCGTGAGCTCCAGCCCCCCCTCCATCGGCTGAAAAGAAGTGGGATCGACTTTGATGGGATAAAAAAGATACTCGCCGCTTTGCTGCGAGGGGAAGAAATCGTAAGTCCAGGTGCGCAGAGTATCTCCGCCGAACTTCCAGGCATGGCGGCCGCTGTCGAAGCTCACGGTTTCCGCAAGATGCAGGCGGTGTTCCCGCGTGGCCCGCGGCAGAAGATCTGACCGGCCGATGCCGTCGATGATGTTGGGAATCTTGACCAGCGTATCTGAGGTATTGCTGTAAGACTGCTGCAGGTCCTGGGAAAACTGGGCGCGGAGATGGCTGATCAGGCGCGGCGACAGGCCGCTGGTCAGCGCAACCGAGCCAGTTTCGGTCAAGACGGTCTGCTGCCCGTTGTCGCTGATGGAGTCGTAGCTCACCGGGCTGGAGGGATCAAGGAAGACGTTGTTCGATCCCCAGTAGCGGGACATATTCACTCGCAGCGTGAGTTGGTGCCGCGGAGTGAGATTGATGTCGAGCTTGCCGTAGGAGGCGTTCCCGATCTGCGACGCAGGATAAGTTCCAGACAGCGAAGTCAGATGGGATGCGGCGGCGAAAACCAGATCCTGATCGGTGAGTTCGTAGTCGCCGGGCGAGTAAGGTCCGCTGCCGGGTTGCGGAACCACTTGAAAGCCACCGTTGAGAAATTCCACCACGTCGGGATTCTGGTAAATGTGCTGATCAAATCCGGCGAAGAAGAAGGCTTTGTTGGCTTTGAGCGGGCCTCCGAAGGTCGCGCCGAATTGCTCCTGCTGGTCGTGCGGGTTGAAAGAAAGAAATGGCTCGCTGGCGCCGCCGAACGAGCTGTCGCGAAAAAAATCAAACAGCGTGCCGTGGAAGTGATTCGATCCCGACTTGGTGACCACATTGATCACAGCTCCGCCCGCGCGTCCGAGCTCCACTCCATAGGTGTTCGAAGAAACGCGAAACTCCTGCACCACTTCCGTCGAAACCGGATAGGGAGCGCGGTAAAGTCCGCGAGCCTGAGAGAAGAATCCGTTGTTAAAATCGCCGCCATCGACCAGAAAACTGTTCTGGAATCCGCGAATGCCTCCGAACGAAAGATCGCCATTGGTGGAAGAAGTCAGGCTGCGCGGGTCTTGTGTGACTCCCGGCGAAAGCAGCGCGAGGTCGGAAAAGCGGCGCCCGTTCAGCGGGATATCGGCGAGCGCGCGTTCATCGAGAACGGTGGAAACCGCGCTGGTCTGGGTGTCGACCAGAGCCGGCGCGTCTGACACGGTAACGCTCTCCTGAGCGCCCGCAATGGTGAGCCGAAATTCGAGATCGGCGATGCCGCCGACGTCCACATGCAGCTGCGGAGTAACCTGTGGAGACATACCCTTGGCCGTGGCGCGCGCGGAGTAATCGCCCGGAGGGAGCAGATCGAAAGCAAATCGACCCTCGGCGTCGCTGGTCGCAGAGTAGCGTAGCCCGGTCGCTATGTTAACCGCGACGATGCTGGCCGCGGCGACGCGGCCGCCAGAGGGATCAACCACAGCTCCGCGCAGGGAGCCGGTTGCCGCGTCCTGCGCGCAAGCCGCGCCGGCGAGCATAAAAACCCCGGCAACAAATAACGCTGCAACGAACCGGCGTAAAACCAGCCAACCAACGCCAACAGCATGCGAGCCGCGCGACATAGGCATTCACCTTCAGTCGAATAGCTCGGAGGTCGTTCCGCACAGCTCACCGGAAGCCGTGCAGTGGGAAACCGCATTCTGTATAGCACGCGGCGCACTTAGAAAGCTGTGACGAGGCACAGCATTTTTGCAGACATTCCCGCTGTGGGAATCACGCGGCCTCTAGTAAACTGTAAAGGGGTGCTCATAGGCTATGTTCCGGGTCGGATTCATAGGTTGGAGAGGGATGGTCGGCAGCGTCCTCATGCAGCGCATGCGCGAGGAGGGCGACTTCGCCGGCCTGGAGCCCGTTTTCTTTTCCACGTCAAACGTGGGCGGAGCGGCGCCGGAAGAAGCCGGCGCGGGCGCGATCCTGCATGATGCCCGCGACCTGAAGCGCCTCGCAGCTTGTGAAGTGCTCATCAGCTGCCAGGGCGGCGACTATACGACGGAAGTCTTCGCGCCTCTGCGCAAGATCGGCTGGAGCGGCTACTGGATTGATGCCGCCTCCACGCTGCGCATGGCCGATGACGCGGTCATCATTCTCGATCCGGTGAACGCCGGCGTAATCGAGCAAGGTCTCGCGCGCGGATTGCGAAACTATATCGGCGGCAACTGCACCGTCAGCCTGATGCTGATGGCCGTGGCCGGACTTCTGCAAACCGAGCTGGTCGACTGGATCAGTACCATGACCTACCAGGCGGCGTCCGGCGCGGGCGCAGCCAAGATGTTGGAACTGGTCAAGCAGATGGAATGCCTCGTCGACCCGGTGCGCAAATCGCCGTCGGAAAACGCGCTTGCAGTGGATCGCATGGTGATCGAAGCGCAGCGCTCGGCATCCCTGCCCACCGAAGAATTCGGCGCTCCGCTGGCGGGCAGCTTGCTGGCGTGGGTTGATAAAGAGATGCCCGGCGGCCAGACCCGCGAGGAATGGAAGGGCATGGCAGAAACCAACAAGATCATGGGCCTCAATCCGCCGGTGGTGGTCGATGGAATCTGCGTCCGTGTCGGCACGATGCGCTGTCACAGCCAGGGACTGGTCATTAAACTAAAGCGCGACGTACCGCTGCCGGAAATCGAGAAGATTCTCGCCGGCACCAACGAATGGGTGCGCGTGGTCCCCAACAACAAAGAAGCAACGCTGCGTGACCTGACGCCCACGGCTGTCTCTGGAACTTTGGACGTGGCCATCGGCCGGCTGCATAAATTGAAGATGGGACCGGAATACCTGGGCGCGTTTACCGTAGGCGATCAGTTGCTCTGGGGCGCAGCCGAGCCGTTGCGGCGCATGCTGAACATTTTGCGGCAACATCTGGGCATTAGCAGCGGCCAGCTAGTTGCGGCGCGGGCAGATCGCTGAAGATCAGGAACTAACGTGAATAAGGGTGATGAACTGAAAGTAAGCTACACGGCCGGCCGCAACGCGGCACGCGAGCATGTGCAAAAACATATGCGCGCACTGCTTTTGTGTACCGAGGTTTCGGTGGGTGTTGTCGATCTCGTCTTCGCCTACCGTCACCGTAGCGTTTCCGACGGGGTCGTTGCGGTGCTTGTGTGGTTTATCCTCGCGCCCATCATCTCGGTGTGGCGGACTCGCAAATGAAGCTGAAATCATGCATCATGCTTTTCGCAGTCGGCTCGCGAAAGGCGTTCCTTGATAAACCGCGTCGACACCGTCACTCTCGATGATTCGGTCCTACAAAGGCATCACCCCCACGATCCCCGCCACCTGCTACGTCGATGCGTCGGCGCAAATCATCGGCGACGTGGTGCTGGGGGAGCACGCCTCCGTGTGGATGAATGCCGTGGTGCGCGGCGACGTCCACGAAATCCGCATTGGCGCGCATTCCAACGTGCAGGACAACAGCGTGCTCCATGGAATGAAAGAAAAATGGGGTGTCTATCTCGGCGAGTACGTCACCGTGGGACACTCGGTCACCCTGCACGGTTGCACAATCGAAGACCGCTGCCTGATCGGCATGGGCTCGATTATCCTGAACGGCGCAAAGATCGGCGCCGGATCGATCATCGCCGCCGGCACCCTGATCCCTGAGAAGACGGTAGTCGAGCCCGGCTCGCTGTGGATGGGCTCTCCCGGAAAATTCCGCCGCAAACTGGACGAGCGCGATCAGGAAACGATCCTGCGCTACGCGCGGAATTATTTAGCTTATAAAGAAGAGTATTTGAAAGAAAGCTCACATCCGTCAGCCATCAGCCGTCAGTAAAAGCGAGAGCGCCGGGTAGTTTATTTGATTTGTCATCCTGGGCGTAGCGACACGGTGCGCTAAGCGCACCGTGTCGCGAAGTCGAAGGATCCCCACCAGCGTACGCGAGGCCGGTCGTGAGGGGCCCCTCTTCAAGGCTTGGTGGTTCGTCCGAAGGAGTGGTGGAGACCCGGCAAAGAGCGGGTTCAGTTAAGCTACAAGGGATCCTTCGACTGCGACTTGTCTTTCGCTTCGCGAAAGACAAGTCTCCGCTCAGGATGACGTAAGGATAGGAAAAAGAATGATCAAAGCAGTCCGAGGAACGCGCGATCTGCTGCCGCCGGAAACGGCGCTGTGGAACCACGTGGAGTCGGTGGTGCGCGACGTCTTCCGCGCCTACAACTTCCAGGAAATTCGCACGCCGATTTTCGAGTCGACGGAATTATTCGCGCGCGGCGTCGGCGAAGAGACCGACATCGTCAGCAAAGAAATGTACACGTGGGAAGATCGCGGGCGCGCCGAAAGCGATAAGGGACAATCTCTCACCCTGCGCCCCGAGGCCACGGCAGGCATAGTGCGCGCCTATATCGAGCACAAGCTCGGTGACCGAGGACTGAACAAGCTCTATTGCATCGGCCCCATGTTCCGCCGCGAGCGCCCGCAGAAAGGCCGCTATCGGCAGTTCTACCAGATCGATGCAGAAATCATCGGCCCCGCGTCAGCCGGAAGCGAGTCGCCCGCACGCGACGCCGAACTGCTCGAGATGCTGGCCACACTGCTCGACCGCCTGGGCATCACGGACTGGAATCTTGAACTAAATTCAGTCGGCACGCCCGCCGACCGCGTGAAATTCAACGAGGCTCTGCGCGCAGCCCTAGATCCGGTCAAAGATAAAATGTGCGCCGATTGCCAGCGCCGCGCGGTGACCAATCCCCTGCGCGTGTTCGATTGCAAAGTGGCCGAGGATCAGCCGATCATCGAGACCCTGCCGCGCATCAGCCAGTTCCTCGGCGAAGATTCGCGCAAGCACTTCGAAGCGGTGCAACAAATTCTGAAGTCGGTCGGAGTCGAGTTTCACATCAACGACCGGCTGGTCCGCGGCCTCGATTACTACACCCGCACCGCATTCGAGTTCACCCACGGAGCGCTGGGAGCGCAAAACGCGATCCTCGGCGGCGGTCGTTATGACGGCCTTTCCGAAGCGCTCGGCGGACCGCCGGCTCCGGGCATTGGCTTTGCCATCGGCGAAGACCGGCTGGTGATGTCGCTGCAGGAAAAGTCCACGGCCGAGAGCGTCTTGCGCAAGCCGGACGTCTACATCGCCCCTCTGGGCACGGGCATGAACGCGGAAGCCGCCCGCCTGGCGCGGGAATTGCGTTGTCACGATCTGGTCGTCGAACTGGGAGATGAAACCTTCCGCTTGAAAAAATCATTCGAGACCGCGACCAAAGCCGGAGCAAAATACATCCTGATCGTGGGCGAGAACGAAGTAAAAGCGGACGCCTTCGCCTTGAAAAATCTGGCGACCGGCGAGCAGGTTTCAGTTCCGCGGGGAGATCTGGCGCAGAAGATTCAGGGATCAAGCGAGTAAGAGTCCGACGCCTTATCAAGTCTGTCATCCTGAGCGTAGCAAGACGGTTCGCAAAGCGAACCGGCTTGCGGAGTCGAAGGACCCCGAGAACGCCGGCGCTTTAACAGATGCGTCAAGGCGTTCTTATTCTGCTTACGACCTGTGTTAACGGCAGCACAACGAGCGCGTGAGAGAAACTCCCCGGGAGGCCGGATAAGGGATTGAGTAACATGGGGTCCTTCGACTACGCATTTGCTTTCGCTCCGCGATAGCAAATGCTTCGCTCAGGATGACAACTGGGGTTAGACCTGCGGTATCGTTTAGGCGGCGGGAGGAACTGATGAATCGCGAGCACTCCTTATTGTTAACTATCGTAGCGTCCCTGGTGTTGCTGGGCCTGGCCAGTGCTGGCAGCGCCGAAGCCGCAACCACCCCAACCAAGCCCTTAACCCCGCTCGAGCAAACCGTGCTCAACTCCGAGAAAAATTTTCTGGCCGCGGTGAAGAAAGGCGATCCCGCCTTCCTGAAGCGCACCTTCACCGACGATTATTTCTTCGTGGGATTCGACGGCGAAGTCGCCGACCGCGAAGAGACGATTGAAATGCTGGGCGACGGCGGCCTCGACATCAGGCCCTACAATTTCAAAGTTGTCACCGAAGGCGACTCCACCGCCATCGTCACCTATGACGTGGTCCTGCAGGTTCCCCCTTCGGAAGATGAAGGCCCGCCCCCGCGCTACCAGCATTTCACTTCGCTTTGGGTGAAGCGCGCCGGAGAATGGAAACTGAAATTCCAGCAAGCCACGCCTTCACACTGGGGAGACTGGTAGGCTGCAAATTTCTTCGCGACCTTTGCGGCTTTTCTTTGCGCTCTTTGCGGTTAAAGGCTCTAAAAGCTCTTAACCGCAAAGAACGCTAAGGTTTCGCAAAGGACGCAAAGCAAACCGCACGAAAGCCCCGCGTCATCGGCCTCTACCCGACAATCTTATATGGCCGCATCATTTCGTTGTCTTCGTGTTCCAGCACGTGGCAATGCCACACGTAGCGGAATTCGTCGCCGGGTCTCACCGGCGTTCCCGCCGGCAGATCGAACTTCGCAATGACCCGGGTGATATATCCGGCATAAGTCTTGATCGTATCTTTCCAGGCCGGCCGCTCGTTTGATTCCGGCGGCATCGGGATGCCGGCGTGGATCATCTTCCCGGTCTGCATGTAGGTCTTGACATCGAACGCTTGGCGGTTCAGCACCTGAAACTGCACCAGATGCAGGTGCATGGGATGCACGTCCCCGGTCGCATTCGCAAACGACCAGATTTCCATCGAGCCCGCCTTGGGATCTTCCGTGATGGGGTCGTCCCAGTGTTTCTGCCCCAGCAGTCCGATCATGGTGTAGCCGTCGGAAGGCCGGTCCATCTCGGTGAGAGCCAGCGTTCGTTCCCGCACCGCGTGGGCCGGGTTGAGCGGGATCCACGGCACGAGCGTATCGGGAAGCGAACTCGTGTCCTTACCTGCGAGCGGCTTGGTCACTTTGAAAAGCATTACGTCGGAGGGGACAATCTCGCCGCCGCGCGCGTAGGGTGCCGGCGCATCGTTGACGAGCGCAAAGTTCTGCCCCTGAAATTCCGAGAAGTCGATGACCAGATCGAAGCGCTCGCCGGGCGAGAAAATCAAATAGTGCGTGCTGAGCGGCGCCGGGAGCAGTCCTCCATCGCTGCCGATCTGCCGAAACGGAGGAGCATCCGCCGGCCCGCCATTGCGCTTGCCCGCGCCATCGGCGGGAACCAGCGTCAGGTGATAAAAACGCGAGTTCGAACCGTTGATCAGCCGAAAACGGTACTTGCGCGGCTCCACTTCCAGAAAAGGCGCAGCCTTGCCGTTAACGCAGATCATGTCGCCGAAAAATTCCTGCATCCACATGGGGTGCGTGCCGTTCTTCGGCGGAGGATAGAGTATCGATCCGTCCACTCCAAATTTGCGGTCCTGAATCAGCAGCGGAATTTCGTAGGCGCCGCTGGGCAGGTTGAGAGCATCCTCCTCCGCATCGCGAATCAGGTAGCAGCCCGCCAGCCCGGCATAAACATTAAGCCGCGTAATCCCCAGCGCGTGGTCGTGATACCACAGCGTGGTGGCAGCCTGGTCATTGGGATAGTGAGCAGGGTCGGCGGCGGCGACCGCTCCAGCCTTGCCGTCGGAAGTGACCCATGCGTCGGGATATCCGTCACTATCGGGCAGAACCTGCGCGCCGTGCACGTGGGTCACGGTGCGGACTTGCGGCACGCCCTCCTCCGCGCCGTGGATTGTGGGGTCCACGGGAAGAAAGTGCCGCGTAGGGAGCTGATTCAACCATTTCACGAAAAGCGGCTCACCTCGGCGCACCTCAAACGTGGGACCGGGCCACATGGCGTTGTATCCCCACATGGTGGCAGCGGGAAGGTCGCGATGCGCTTTGTGCTCGAACGGCACGAGCCGTGCCGGGACCGCCTGACCGCCGGCATTGGGACGCAAGACCGGAGGAATCGACAGCGGCGTCACATAGCTGGCCAGCACCCCGGCCGGTTCCGCTTCATGAAACTCAGGAATCGCCCCGGCATGCGACGCCGGCCCCATCTTCATGCCCGGATTCATCCCAACCCTCGCGCTCGCCTGCTGCGCGGAGAGTCTCCGCTCCCCGGCCACCAGGCCTGCGCCGGCACATAAACCCATTCGCAGCAAATCGCGTCGACTCAAGCCCAAGGACATTCTCCGGATGACTGTTTTGGCGCTGGATTCAAAAGGTGGGAACTCCCGCCCGCGTTACTGCAATGATTTCATGCAGCGAGCCTCATCAATGTGAAAATCCGGTTAAAAATGACAGCCTGCAAAGTTCCATGAGTGCGCAAGGCTGGAGTTAAACAACTTTCTATCCGCGTTTCTTCGCGACCTTCGCGGCCTTTCTTTGCGACCTTAGCGGTTAAAAGCTTTAACCTCGTCAGCTGAAGAACCCTAAAAGCCTTTAACCGCAAAGCGCGCGAAGAAAAGCCGCGAAGGTCGCAAAGCAAACCAAGGTCGCCTCATAAGAAACCCGGCCAGGGAAGATCTCCCTGGCCGGCTGAATCGTGCTTCGCAATCCGGCTGGCGCCGAACTACGCCGTACTGGTGCGCCTTACTGGTGCGCCTTACTGGTGAAAGTTAAAAACGTCGAACAAGTCGTCAATGGCCGGGCTGTTGATCGGCACATAGGGATTGCTCTTCGACACTTTCGGGTTTGGCAGGTTATCGCGGCTGCGGGCCGTCAGCGGGCCCAGGCCGAAATTCCGCTCGATGAACTTCGTGATCGAAACGTGGTCCCCGTAGGAGTGGTTGACATGTCCGCCCACGGTGTACGGCGAAACGATCAGCAACGGAATGCGGGTGCCGTCTCCGAAGAAGTCGACGGGTTGGATGTAGCCGGAATCCCAGTAGCCCCCGCCTTCATCGAAGGTAATGAAGATCGCGGTGCTGGCCCACACTTCCGGGTTAGCCTGCACTGCGGTCACGATGTTCTTCACGAACCCTTCGAACACTTCCAGCTTCGAAGACGCCGGATGACCATCCGAAGGCCAGCCCGGCTTCACGATCGACACGGCCGGCAGGTCGTTCGCCTTGATGTCTTCGTAAATATTCTGCGAGTCCTGGATGTGCTCCGTGCGGAGCGTGGCGTTGGTCATGATGTCGGTGGCGTAGTTGAACGGGTTGCAGATGTTGCAGTAGGTGTCCAGCGGGTTGGCGAGGGTTGGATCCGACAGGAACACGTTCCAGCCGTCTCCGTAGTATTTCCAGGAAACGCCCTTGTCATTCAGCGCATCGCCAATGTGGCGCACCGACGACCCGGGGAGAGTGAACGGGGAGATCGATAGCGACGAAGATCCGTCACCGTTGAAGCCCGGGTTGTAGTTGTTCAGGATGTAGTAGTGTCCGGCATCGCAATTCGGGGCGACCGGACGCGGCAGCGACTCCAGGTAGTTCACGATGGCAGGCACGCCGGGTTGGCCCAGATCGGCGCAATTGACGTAGCTTCCGCCGCCACTCCCGTTGCTGGCTCCGTATCCATCCGAGTCGTACCAGTTATTGGTTCCAGGTTGCGGGTTCGGGTTTTCGATCTGTTGAGCGGGCGGGGTCAGAGCGTTCCCGTTCCCGTCGCTATACCAGATGGAATCGGCAAACCCGAACTCGATGTGGTTTGCCATGGTCCCGCCCATCACCGATTGATGGAAGTTGTCGCTCAGCGTGTAGTCGTCGGCCAGCTTCTTCATGTAAGGAGCATCGCCTTTGTGCATGTTGAAAAACTCCATGGCAGTAGAGCCCTCACCGGTGCCCAGCCAGTCGGTTGGCGGGTTGAGCGTGCCGGTCGAGCAAGTGTCGCTGCCGCAGCCGATGGTGACTTCGACCCAGGGGAACAAGTCGCTCAGACAGCCGCTCGGGTTATCGGCCGTAGCCGTGGCCGCGCTGCAATCGGTCTGCTGCCACATCTGGTAAAAACGGTGCACTGGGCTATTGGCATAGTCGTTGTAGGTCAGCGTGGGAGAGGTCAGCTGGAATGCGCCCTCCGGCAGGCTGAACACATCGGGAATACGAGTGTCCGCTTCCGCATAGGGGGCAAGTCCCGTGCCGCCAATGGTCAGGTCGACGTAGTAGCTGGGAAACAGCTGCCCCGGTTCAATCAGCTTGGCCAAAGCCAGGGTGGGAATGTATGGGTTCGCGGGGCCGCCGGCCACCACCGGCGGATTGTTGCTATAAAGAGTCTTTTCCGGAGGGCTGATGGCGTAGGTGCCTGCCCCAACCGTAGTGCTATCCACCGCGCTGTACTGCGCCGACAGCGCATAATTGGGACCGGGCGTTCCATCCGCATTGACGATTCCCTTGGAGAGAAGATTCGAAACCGTCTCCCCGGGCTTGGGCTTGTAGGTGGCATAGACGTGATCGAAGCTGCGATTTTCGCCAATGATCACAATGACGTGCTTGATGGGTGTAGCCGTCTTAGGATTTTGAGCGGCGGCTGGAACCGGGGCTCCCAAGTTGGCGATAAGCGCGAACAAGCTCACGCCAACAGCAAGATGCTGCCTGGCACTGGCCAGGAAACTTTGAGGTGACATTGCGTTCTTCCTCCTGAGGAAACTGATGGAACAGCTGAACCACGGAACGATGCACGACGGAACGACGGAAAACCAATCGCGCTACTCTGCGGCGTGAGCATTGCGGCAGCGTTAACCCAACATGAAAGTCATGTGAAAAGAAATCCACAGGCGGACCCTTCGACCCGGCTCAGGGCAGGCTCCCGATGCGTCCGTCGCTGCACGACCTCACGGCTGGCGAACCGCGCTCCACGTGTAATTGCTGGGACGAACGTTCTCCCCGTGCTGATCGTAGCCGCCCTCCACCCCACTGATTTCAAACTTCCCCGCCATCTTGTCGCCATCCACCACTCCCCTGAAAATCAGGCTGAAGGGATGGGCCCCCTGAAAATCCAGCGTGAAGCTGAGGTTCCTGCCCTCAATCGTCCCCGAGACTTTAGGAGTGCCCAGCTGTCCCTGGTAGCTCCCGGTGAGTTTTGACTCGTCCTGTTCCAACTGCACCGTGCCTCGCGCCGTACCCAGCCGAGCCTCCCACGAAATTTGCCATTTCCCGCTGACGCTCACCGGCTTCGCCGTCTCGCCCCGGGCGGCAAAGCCGAACAGCACCACAAAAAACAGTAAGCAAAAATACCCCGATCGATTCTTCTTCATTCTTTCCTCCTGTGCGCGCCAGCACGCGCCCGGGTGCCCCATTTCTCGCGTTCTTTGCGAGAAGTGGGACACCACCGGCGCGTCCAGCTTTGGCTTTTAGTCTTTAACTTCTAACTTCAGTTACTCAACGTCAGTTCCCGAAATTAAAAGCGTCGAACAAATCGTCGATCGCAGGGCTGTTGGTCGGCACATAGGGATTGCCCGGTTTGGTGGTTGGGTTGGGATAGTTGTCCCGGCTGCGGCTGGTGATCGGCGGCAGGCCCCAGTTTCGATCGATGAACTTGATGATCGAAACATGGTCCCCGTAGCTGTGATTGACCACGCCGCCAGTCGAGTACGGCGAAACGATGACCAGCGGAATCCGCGTTCCGTCGCCGAAGAAGTCCAGCGGCTGGATGTAGCCGGAGTCGTAATAGCCGCCGCCTTCGTCGAAAGTGATGAACACAGCCGTGCTCGCCCACAACGTCGGATTAGCCTGCAGCTTGGTGACGATGTTCTTCACGAAGCCCTCAAACAGATCCAGCTTCGAGGACGAGGGATGGCCGTCGGTGAATCCGCTGGGCTTCACGATCGAAACCGCAGGCAAATTCCCATCGACGAGATCCTCATACAGAGACCTCGTATCCTGGATGTGCGCCTCGCGTTGTGCCGGGACGCTCATCACGTCAGACGCGTACTGGAACGGGTTGCAGATAGCGCAATAGCGGTCGTAAGGATTCGCGCCGGTCGGGTCGGCCGTGTAGAGATCCCAGCCTTCTCCGAAGTAGGTGTACGACAATCCCGCCGCCGACAACGAATCTCCAATGTGTTTCTGGGCCGTGGGAGGAATCGTGAACGGCGTGTATTGGCTGTCCAGGGTTCCGTCGCCCACATACCCGGGGTTGTAGTTGTTGAGCAGGTAATAGGCTCCGGAGGCGCAATTAGGCGCAATGGGCGGCGTCAGCGACTGCAGATAGTTCACTACGGCAGGAACGCCGGGTTGACTCAAGTCATTGCAATTGCTGTAGCTGCCTCCCGAGTAGCCATCCTGATCGTAGTAATTGTTGGTTGAGGCCTGGGGATCCGGATTTTCAATCTGATTGGTGGGCGGCGTCGCGAGATTGCCCTTACCATCGCTGTAGGCGATTGCATCCGCGTAACCGAACATAATGTGGTTGGCTCCGGTTCCACCCTCCACGGATTGATGGAAGTTATCGCTAATCGTGTACTGCTGGGCCAGCTGCTTGAAGTAAGGAGCGTCGCCTTTCTGGACGTTGAAGAACGCCAGCGCCGTGGATCCTTCCCCGGTGTTGAGGGTCGCAGGCTGCGGATTCCCGTTGCTTCCCGCTCCAATCGTGGTTTCCACCCAGGAAAACAGATCGTTCAGGCAACCGCTGGGATTGCTCGACGTTGCCGTGTCTACGCTGCAATCAGTCTGCTGCCACATCTGGTAAAAGCGGTGCACCGGGCTGGCCGCATAAGCGTCATAAGGCAGCGTGGCGGAAGTGAGCTGAAACACCCCGGAACCCAAACTGTTGACGTTGGGAATGCGCGTGTCCGGAATGTTATGCGCCAGGCCCGTCGCCCCGGTGAGCAGGTATTTGTTGTAGGAAGGTAACAATCCCGGTTCCGCCAGCTTGGCCAATGACAAAGTTACAAAGGGAGCAGGGCTGGTGTCGCTCGCGGCTGTGGGAGCGCTGGCAGTTTCGGGCGCCGGAATGTTGTAATACGCCGCTTTGCTGCCGGGAGAAATTTCGAAAGCACCGCTATCCACGGCGCTGTACTGCGCGGAAAGCTCGTAGTTGATGCCCGGCGTGCCATCGGCGTTCACGATGCCTCGGGAGAGCAGGTTGGCAACGGTCTGTCCCTTCTTCGGTTTAAAAGTCGCGTAGACGTGATCGAAGGTCCGGTTCTCACCGATGATCACGATGACATGCTGTATCGGTGTGACGGCAGTCGCGGGAGTCTGTGCGGCGGCGATGGGGGTGAATGCTCCGAGGTTGGCGATAAGCGCAAACAGGCTCATTCCAACCGCAGCGTGCTGCCTGGCTTTCACCAGGAAACTGGACGAAGGCGAAGACATGGAGTTCCTCCTCAGAGATGCAAAAGCGGATTGTGCGAGAACCGATGTGCAGGCACTGCAGGAGGTAAGTTAGCCGCTGGACGGTTACACGGCGGTGACGCCGAGATGAATAGTGCATCAAGAAAAATCCACAGTTCGAGCCGCCTGCCGGCCCTGGGAGAGAGGTATTTCGCCGAATACGCAGCAAACAAGCGGGAATCAGAAATCCACTGTGACGCGCAGGTTAAAAAGCTTGCACAGCATGTGGAACCATCCGCGGAAGCCCTGCCGCTTTTCGATTTTCCCAGCGCCCTCTGCGGCAGTTCTCCGCGCTCTCCGCGGTTAAAAAGCTTCAGAAGCCCGTGACCGCAAGGCCGCAAAGCATCCCACAATCGTGGCGCTCCATTCCTCGCCTTCTTTGCCGGAAGGTGGGCAACCATCGCCGCGTGCAAATTTGGCCCTTCAGCTCCCTTTTTCAACCCCGAAAGATATAAACTGCCCCCGAAGCGGCGTGATTCGAGACAGGTGAGGTGACAGGGTATGGAACAGAAAAACGGTCTGGTTCAAGTTCCCAGCAGCTATTCTGTCGACGAAACCGTGCAGCGGCTGCAATCCACTTTTGCCGCCAAAGGCTTGCAGGTGTTCGCTCTCATCGACCACAGCGGAGAAGCTGCGAAGGTCGGCCTCAAGATGCGCCCCACGAAGGTTCTGATCTTCGGCAGCCCGAAAGGTGGAACGCCGCTGATGGTCGCCGCGCCCAGCCTCGCCATCGACCTGCCCATGAAGGCGCTGGTTGCCGAGGACGAGACTGGCAAAGTCTGGCTCACCTACAACGCCCCGGAATATCTCAAAGAACGACACGGCGTGCCCGAAGACCTGATCAAGAATCTCGCCGGAGCCGGCCCGCTGATGGAAAAGGCTGTGGAATAATCGAATGCAGAAGCAGATTTCAGAATGCAGATTGCAGATTGCAGATTTCAGATTGAACGCGAAGCGTCCTGGGGTTTCAATCTGAAATCTGAAATCTGAAATCGCATCATAGTGCCGTCACCGGAGGCGTCGTAGTGGAGAACTCCAACCTGGCCCGCGACCATCTGGCGAACGAGCGCACGTTCCTGGCATGGATCCGCACGGCCGCGGCGATCGTCGTATTCGGCTTCGCCATCGGTCGCTTCTCGCTCGCCATGCATCAGTTGACCGCGCTCACGGGTCATCCAGTGCGCACCGCGGGGCTTTCGGTGTGGCTGGGGGCGATTTCGATTGTCGCGGGCGTGGCCATGGCCGTGGCCGGACTGATGCGCTATCGCAGAGTCCGAACCCAGTTGGACGCCGGGACGTTCGCGCCCGCCGGATTCGTGGTAGACCTGGTGACCTTGCTGATAGTTTTGTTCGGGCTGGCGCTGGCGGCATATTTGATTTACACGCAGCAGAGCCTGGGGTAAGCCGATTGTAGATTTCAGATTTCAGATTTCAGATTTCAGATTGCACCTGAGCCAGAAGCCGAGATTCACCGGTTCGCTTAGCGACCTTTGCGGCTGTTCTTTGCGTCCTTTGCGGTTAAAAGCTTTAAGCCTTTGACCGCAAAGATCGCAAAGGGGATCCGCAAAGTTCGCTAAGAAAATCGTACCGCTTCTGAGTTAAAAGGCCTGGGGAGTAGGAGCCTTTCGCAGATCATGTCGAACGACGTAGGAAAAAACGATCAGGAAAAAGAGGCCGCAGCGCGGGCCAGCTTGCGGTTCGTGCAGGATGGCCAGGTCGTCGGCCTGGGTACGGGCACGACCGCGACTCACTTCATCAAGCTGCTGGGCGAGCGCGTTAAGAATGGACTGAAGGTGCGAGGCATTCCAACTTCCGTGCGCTCGCACGATCTGGCCCAGAGCCTGGGCATTCCGCTGACTACGCTCGACGAATGCCAGGACATCGCCGTCACCGTCGACGGCGCCGATGAAGTCGATCCGGAGTTGCGCCTGATCAAAGGCGGCGGCGGAGCGCTGCTGCGGGAAAAGATCGTAGCTTCGGGCACGCGGCAGCTGGTGATTGTGGCCGATGCCTCGAAGCAAGTGAAGCGCCTGGGAAAGTTTCCTTTGCCGGTGGAAGTCATCAAGTTCGCCGAGGATTTGGTCGCGAAAAAAATCGCCGCGCTGGGTGCGCAGGTTGACTTGAGGCTGGGCACGGACGGCAAGCCTTTCTTAACCGACGAGAACAATCACATCCTCGACTGCCGCTTCGGAGAGATCGACGACGTGGATGGCCTGGCCAGGAAACTCAGCGACATGCCGGGAGTGGTGGAGCACGGCCTGTTCATCGGTATGGCGAGCGTGGTGCTGTTTGCGAAAGGAAATGAGATCGTAGAGCTGCGAAAAGCCACCAGCCACTAGTCACTGCTTTTCAAAGGCGCTAAAGATGGCAGCAGAGGCACAAGCCCGGAGCTGGGACAAGCCGTCGCGCCGGCGCATGCCGCGCTTCGGAGTGCAGGCGCCGCTGGATGTGACCATGCTGCGCTCCGGCATTCCCGACACGGTGCCGGGACGCTCGCTGAATTTGTGCGAGCGCGGGCTCGGAGCGGTGCTGGCGGGCGAAATGATTCCCGGCGAAACGGTCGGAGTGGAAGTGCACCTGCCCACCGCACAAGAGCCCTTGCGAGCCCGCGCGCTGGTGCGTTATCAGGATCACCTGCGCTGCGGGCTGGAGTTCGTGGGACTGTCCGCCACACAGCAGGCAGCCATTCGCGACTGGGCCGAACTGTCCAAGGCCGCAGCCGAGCCGGAGCCGGGATTAACCACGCCGGGACCGACCAAGACAACCCGCGTCGCCGGCAAGGGCAGCGAGCGTGAAAAACCGGAAGCCTCCGGCCCGCGCGGGCCAAGCGGACCAGGCGGACCGGGCGAGCCAGGGAAGAAGCGGCGCGGCGCGTGGATTGCCCTGCTGATCGTGATCGCAATTCTCGGGGCCGCTTTCTGGTGGCGCTGGAATCGCGGCTGGGAAGAACTGGAGTCCGGGTTGCCGAACCATGCGGCCAAGGGCGACGCTAGCGGGCTCGTGGTTCCTGCGGTTCAGGTTCCCGCCGAGGAGATGCAGAAATTGCTGGTCCACAAAGTCGACCCGGAATATCCCGCGGCCGCGCGCCAGGAAAAACTGCAAGGCGTCATCGTGCTCGATGTAGTAGTAGGCCGCGATGGCTCGGTGCTCGAGACGCGCGCCCTGAACGGTCCCGACGTTCTGGCGCAGGCCGCGATGGAAGCGCTGCGCTGGTGGAAGTTTGAACCCTACCGCGTGCAGGGAAAACCAGCCGTGGTGGAAACCACCGTCGCGGTGGAGTTCAAGCTTTAGTGAGCTGCCAACTCCCGGCGATTTCAGATTGCAGATTTTAGATTTGTGATTTTCAATCTGCAATCTGAAATCTACAATCTGAAATTGTCCTGCTCGATTCGTCCGCGAGCGTTATCAACAACTTGCGGCTAAGTCGTTGATTCCAATGAAAACGCGTTTTGCTGGGAGGCGATTCTGAGGCCGCGAGTTTCTGAAACGGACTTCGGGTTGTCCCCTTGGTCGATCGTCGATGCTGGAGTCGTCAGCGCTTCGGCAAATGGCATCCTGGCAGACGACCACGATTAAGAATTCCTCAGAATGCGCCATCAAGCCCCGACCTGTTTTCAATCACTTAGCGCTAAGTTGTTGATAACGCTGGAGGCGTGAATAAGCCAGCAGGACATTTCAGATTGTAGATCTCAGATT
The DNA here is from genome assembly GCA_963719575.1 of uncultured Acidobacteriaceae bacterium. Lineage (GTDB taxonomy): Bacteria > Acidobacteriota > Terriglobia > Terriglobales > Acidobacteriaceae > Sulfotelmatobacter. The sequence goes on along the minus strand of CAVRCN010000001.1, from coordinate 134,694 downwards.
GCAGATGGAAAATCATAAATCTAAAATCTGCAATCTGAAATCGCCAGCGGCCCGTCGGGATGACGAGGGCTTTAGGTTTTATCTGACAACTGACAACCGGCAACTGAGAACGGTTCTACTTTGCCGCGGGGCGGGGCCTGCGCAGCGCATCGAGGACGATGATGCCGCTGATGGCAAAGCAGACCACTGCTCCCAAAGCGGTCACCAGCAGAAAAGCGAAGCTGAGGTGGAAGACGTTGGCGACCACCGCCGCGATAGCGGAGATCACTCCCAGAGCGTTGAGCCATAACGGAGCCCGCACCGAGGCTGGCAGATCCTGCCGCAGTCGCAGCTGTAACAACAGAGCGGCCAGCCCGATCGCCGCGACCACCACCAGCGCGATGGGACTGCGAAACGCTCCCCGTCCGGTGTAGATCACCACCAGGGCCAGCGCCAGCAGCAGCAATCCGGCCGCCAGGATGGCTGGTCGGCGGGACTTGGCTTCGGGCAACGGGTTGGAAGCGGCGGCAGGCAATGGAATTCCGTTGGGAGCAGTTATACAGTGCGGGGCGAGAGCTTTCAAATCCACAGCGGGCTGGGAGCCCCATAGGTCTGTTGGATGATTCAATCTGCAATCTGAAATCTGCAATCTGAAATGTCCTGCCGACCCGTCGTCCCGTACGCCGCGGGCAATTTCAGATTTCAGATTTCAGATTTTGCTTTGCGGCCTTGGCGGTTAAAGGCTTTAAAAGCTTTTAACCGCGAAGATCGCAAAGAACGGCCGCGAAGGGCGCAAAGAAAATCTCACCGGTGTTTCACTCTTCGTGGCGGGGGTCGCCGTGGTTGACGGCGTAGAGGACTAACTCCACACGGCTGGAGATGCCCAGCTTCTCGAAGATCCGGAAAAGATATTTCTTTACGGTGTGTTCGCTGAGGTTGAGCTCGACGGCGATAGGACGGTTAGGCAAGCCTTCAACCACCAGCGCGACCACCTGCTCCTCGCGCGGAGTAAGAAGCGGATCTCCCTGGGAATTGAGCACGCGCAAGGCCGGAGCCTCCACAATCAGGTCGATCAGAAAACTGAGCTGCTCGGAATCCGCCCAGATCTGGCCGATGGCGACGCGCTGAATACATTTGCACAGCGAGCGCAGGCTGGCGTCGGTGATGCAAAAAATGCCGCGGACGCCGCAGCGAAACGCGCTGACCACGAGTTCCCGGTCCGTGGCCTCGGAGAGCAACACCTTCACCACTTCAGGATGAGAAAAGTGAAAGCGGCGGAGCGTGGCCATATTGACTGCCAGGCTGTCGGAAGGGCTCAGCGCGAACAGGGCCACCTGGATTGGGCCAGCGGCAACACTTTGGAGAATGGATTCGGTCTCCATCCGGCAAGTGGCGATGCGGAACTCCGGGCGGCGGCGCAAAGCATTGGTGAGCAAACGCGCCTGCATGCGATTGGAGTCCGCAACCAGGACGCACAGGACGTCCGCGGCGGCGGATGGTGAACTCATACCGGGTCTCCCAACTGCGTTCCATGTTGCAGCGATTGTAGGGAGGCGCGAGCGGCAATCACAAGGACATGCACAGGTATATTTCGTGCCTGTTGCCGAAATGGGAATACAGCGTTCGGTGCACTGAATTCGCGGGTTGGGCGGCTCTGGCTGTGGAGAACTGGGGTTGCGGAGAAGGCGAAGAACGGCCGGTAACGGGATGGTCGCGTGCAACGCGGGGGCGCTTAAAGCGCGGGGATTCTGCGCTCTTGCAATCGCGAGAGGCGGTAATTTCCTGGAGAGGCATCGAGGGTCAGAGGCGATCAATTGTGTGAGATGGCAAACATGCAAGTCTACTTTTGTGGGTAGGCCGAGCCTGCGCTTCGCGACTTGACCGCGGAGCGGCCTCTGCGGACGAATGTCTACAAATGCTGGGGTTACGCACCATTCCTGATTCGGGGCAACGTCCTCTTTAGTAGACACCACTTCCCATGTCTTGTGGCTGCGGTGGCGACGAGTTAGTTTGCGAACACAGGAGAAATGCCAGGTGCGGAAACTGTGAGCAAACGAAGTTGGGGCGCAGCCAAACGGCCGACAATCAGCATGAAGCGCCTTTTCCAATTCGTCCGTTTCACAGCAGCCGCGCTGCTGGTGCTGCAATGTTGCCTGGCGGCCTTCGCGCAGGGAGAAAAGTCTCTGGGCGGAGATAAGGAGACTTCCCAGTCCTGTTTAACCGGAGCAGGAACGGGGAGCTGTGCGACCACCGCCGCAAAAACCGGAAAAGCGGACGGACTGGGAAACCCCTTGCTCGGGGAGCGCCGTCCGCTTTACCGGCTACATCCCAGCGACACCGTGGGCGTGAGTTTCACGCTCGCGCCCGAATTCAACCAGACCCTCACTTTACAGCCCGATGGCTACGTCGCCTTGAAGGACGCGGGCACGGTTTATGCGCAGGGCTTAACCATTCCTGAGTTCAGGGAAGCAGTGCAGCAGGCGTACCGGGGATATCTGCATGATCCGGAGGTGGGTGTGGCGCTAAAGGACTTTGAGCACCCTTACTTCATTGTGGGCGGCCAGGTGGGGCATCCCGGGAAATATGAATTGCGTTCCGACACCACCGTGGCGGAAGCCGTGGCCATTGCCGGCGGGCTGGCGCCGGCGGCAAAGCACTCGCAGGTGATTGTGTTCCGGCGGGTGAGTGACGACCTGGTCGAAACGCGCGTGGTGGACCTGAAGAAAATGCTCAAGGAGAAAAATTTGCGGGAGGATGTTCACCTGCGACCCGGAGATCTGGTGTATGTGCCCCAGAACTTCATCTCGAAGATCGAACGTTTCGTGACCCGGCCGACGATGGGCATGTACCTGAGCCCGACGCAGTTTTGAGAGTCATCCGATGGGCAGGGCATTGCAGATTGCAGATTGAAAAATCTTAAATCTGAAATCTGCAATCTGAAATTGGATTGAATCGCATGGACAGTAACGACGAGCACGGAATTCGCGCCGAGTTGCAGAGGGCACCTTCGTTGCCGTCGCCGACACCGACGGCGCGCGAGGTGGCGATGGTCCTGTTCCGCCAGCGCAGGGTGTTCATGTGCGGGATGGGCTTGGTGCTGGCGGCAGCGGTTTTCTATTTGGTAGCGGGAGCGCGGTATCAAACCCGCATGCAGGTTCTGGTGGGGCGCGAACGGGCGGACACTCCGGTTACGGCGCAGGAGAACGCTCCCGTGGACCTCACCCGGCTCACCATTACCGAGGAAGAATTGAATTCCGAAGTGGAGCTGCTGAAAGACGACGAAGTGATGCGTAAGGTGGTAGAGGTCAGCGGTTTGGCGAAGCCCGACTGGACGCGTTTCCTGAGGCCGGGAGAAGGACAGGCCGCGCGCGTGGAGCGGGCAGCCCGCCGGCTGGGCAAGAAACTGGAAATTGAATCGGTGAAGAAGACCAACCTGATCGCGGTGAAGTATTCGTCGGCTGATCCGGCGCAAGGGGCGAAAGTGCTGCAGACGCTGGCTCAGGTCTACATCGAGAAGCACAAAGAGGTGCACCGGCCTACGGGCGAGCTCCGTTTCTTTGAGCAGCAAACGGTCGAGTCGCGGCGGCAACTGGAAGACGCGGAACAAAACCTTCTCCAGTTCACGGAGAGTCACAGCGTGGTGGTTGCGTCCCGGCAGCGCGATCTGGATCTGGTAAAGCTGAGCGACGAAGACGCCAGCCAGCGGCAAACGGAGATATCCATCGCGGAGACTCGACAGCGCGTTCAGGAATTGAAGAAACAACTGGCCACGCTCGCCGAGCGCACAACTACGCAGGTGAGAACCGCTGACAATCCGGAACTGGTGGGGTCGTTGAAGGCGCGGCTGCTGGACCAGGAGTTGAAGCGCACCGAATTGCTGACCAAGTTCGAGCCCACTCACCGGCTGGTGAAGGAAGCCGACGAGAAAATCGCAGAGACCAAGGCGGCGATTGCGGTGGAGGCGGCGAATCCGCTGCGCGATGAGACCACGGACAAAGACAAGAACTACGAGTGGGCAAAGAGCGAATTGCAGCACGAGCAAGTGGGGCTGGAAGGACTTGAGGCGAAAGCCGGGGCGACGGCCGCGCAGGTGGCTGCATACCAGAACCGGGCGCAGCAAATGGGGGAGGACGCGATTATGCAGGACGACCTTACCAGCACGGAAAAAGCGGCAGAGGAAAACTATCTGCTCTACGTAAAGAAACGCGAAGAAGCGCGCATGGGCGATGCGCTGGATGAGCGCGGCATTGTGAATGTTGCGATTGCCGAGCAGCCGGTAGTGGCGGCGCTGCCGCTATGGTCGGCCTGGGTAGTGCTGGCGGCTGGGCTGGTGGCGGGTGGGGTCACAGGGACGGCGGCGGCGTTTGCGTCCGATCATCTGGACCCGGCTTTCCGCACGCCCGACGAAGTGCTGGCGTATCTGGGGACTCCGGTGCTGGCGTCGCTGCCGCGAAAAACGGCGGAGAAGCGGTTTCTGGTGTAAGGAACGGAATGAAAGAAAGGATGAAGCTATGAGCCTTGAAATTTTGCAATCTTCGGAAATCGTGACGACCCGGACACCCTCGTCTGTCGCTCTATCAGCGGAAGAGAAGACGCAGGGGGATGGTCGTCCTGAGCCGGATCGGGCCAGTCCACTTCAACCAGGGCCCGAGGCGGCGGCCGGGAAATGGATCTGGAATCCGGACGGCTTTGCGCGCGAGCAATTGCGCGGGCTGGTGCAGCGGATATTTTTCTCGCAGGCCACCGCTCGGATGAGGCAGGTGGTGATCAGCGCCGCCGAGTCGCGGACGGATGTTTCTGATATTTGCCTCCAGGTGGGAGAAGTTCTTTCGCAGGAAACGTCGGCCAGCGTTGTGGTAGTGGCTGGCGATGCCTCGGGTTCGGCTGGTTTGCCGACTGGTCTGTCGAGCAGCGACGGTCAGGTTCCGGATAATCCAAAGCGGAGTGCCCTGGCGACGCGAGTGTACGGCAATTTGTGGATGACTCCCGGCCTGCGGCGAAGAGATGCGGCGGGGGATTTGGCGAGAGGCGTTGGAAATGCGCGGGGGGAAATGACCGGCAGCGCGGCGTGGTACTCGCGGCTCTGTGATTTCCGGCGGGAGTTTGAGTATTCGATATTGGAAGGCCCGGCGGCGGGGGAATCCAGCGACTCTGCAATCGCGGCGCAGGTGGCGGACGGGATGATTCTGGTGCTGACGGCGCACGGAACGCGCCGCGCCACCGTCCACCGGATTCAGGAGACGCTGAAGTCGACGCAAACCCATCTGCTGGGAACAATTCTGGCGGAGCGCAGGTTTCCGATTCCGGAGGGAATTTACCGGCGCCTGTGACGACAGATCGAGATCAAAACCAGGAACTCACCACAGAAGACACAGAGAACACAGGGTTTATGCACTGCGCAACCACGCGAATGACTTAGGGCCGGTTTGAAATGTCTTCTCCCCATCTAAATCCAACTCCGCGGCGTCCCCAGGCTGGCGATTGGGCTGCGCGGTTGATTCCTGGAGCAGCGGGCGTCTTCCCGGTAACGAAGAAAAAGGCCGTTATGCAGGTGGGGGCTGGCTTTCAGGCGTTGGCAGAGACGGTGCGGGCACCTTCGCCGGAGGCGTCGTTTCTGGAGAACTTTCTTGCCGGGCTGCTGCCGGAAGCCGTGAAAAAGCTCTGGGCGCGAAATTGGCTGGGCGCGATGGCGGCGGACTTTGCGCTGATCACCGTGAACTGGCTGCTGGTGGTGGCGATTTTCCTTCAGTTCGGCCGCATCTTCTCGCACTCGCGAGCGTTTGAGCACGCGGCGGGCGGGGCGGTTCGGCATCAAGTGCTGGGGATCGCTTTGCTGCACGCGGCGCTGATCACATTACTCGGCTATTCCGAGGGGATGTATTCCTGGAGCGGAGATTTGCGCCGGGAAGCCGCGGCGTTGGGCAAGTCTGCGTTCTGGGCGACGGCCATTCTGTGTGTCGCGGCGTGGCTGCTGGCGGCTTCGGCTATTTCGTGCGGCGAGATTTGCGCAGCGGGGGCATTGCACTTCGCGATCCTGGTGGGCTGGAGGCGAGCCGGCCATCGCAAGGCGCGACTTACGGCCGAGCCGGCACGGCAAGTGAGGAATGTCCTCATTATCGGCGCCGGACCGGTGGGGCGCCGGATCGCCGCAGAGGTGGAAGCACACTCCGAAACCGGCCGCGTGGTGTGCGGGTTCCTGGATGACGAGCTGCCGATGGGAAACCGGGTGATCGGGCGGGTCAGCAGCCTGGCGCGGCTGGCGCGCACCGGATTTGTGGATGAAGTGATTCTGGCCGCACCGCGTAACCGTGATTTGATTCAACGAGTTGTGCAGGAATCGCGGGCTCTTCGGCTGGACGTGAAGCTGGTGCCAGATCTCTTCGGATGCCGGCCAGAAGGAAGCGATGTGGAGCGCTTCGGCGATCTGCCGGCGATTTGTCTGCACCAGGAGCCCTCGCCGTCCGTTGGACTCTTTGTAAAGCGGATTTTCGACGCGGCGGGGGCGGCGGTTGCGCTGGTGATCCTGAGTCCACTTCTGGGGTTGATCGCGGGACTTATCAAAATCGGCTCGAAGGGGCCCGCACTTTACGCGGCGCAGCGGGCTGGGCACAAGGGCAGACTCTTTCGTTGCTATAAGTTCCGGACGATGGTGAGCAACGCGGAGGACTTGAAGCTGAGTTTGCGGCGGCAGAACCAAAGGTTGGGGCCGATCTTCAAGATCAGCGGCGATCCGCGGATTACGAAGCTGGGGCACATCCTACGGCGCTACAGTCTGGACGAACTGCCACAGCTCTGGAATGTGCTGAAGGGGGAGATGAGTCTGGTGGGCCCGCGTCCGCATCCGTTGGACGATTTTGCGGGGTACGAGATTGAACACCTGGCACGGCTCGACGTGACACCGGGGATCACGGGACTTTGGCAGGTAACGGCGCGGCGGGATCCTTCTTTTGAACGAGGAATGGATTTGGACCGGGAGTACATCCAGACGTGGAGCCTGGCGCAGGATTTCCGGATTCTTTTTCGGACATTCCGTGCGTGCATCGAGGGAAGTGGAGATTGATGGACGCCGTTTCGGTGCGGGAAGGAACTCGGGGCAAGTGGGCGGCCGGCGCAGGAGCGCCTTTGGTTGCGGCTTTGCTGAAGCCTTTGCAAGTGCTGATGGCTGCGCCTTCCATACTGTTTCTGGCGGCGCTGGCTGCCATGCTGTTGCGGCATCCGGATGTGCAGTTTTATGCGATTGACCGCGTGGCATTCGGGCTTCTGGTGGCGGGCGTGGTGGCGCGGGCGGTTGTACTGCGGCAGCGCCTGTTTGTCATGGAGCGAGCTTCGTGGCCCATGGCTGGGCTCACGCTGTTGGCGGTGGCAAGTGTCGCGGGACAGCCGTTTGATAACGAGACTTGGTCTCTGCTGGCGGCGAAGTTCCTGGTGCCGTTCACGCTGTTTCACTTGGCCAGGCTGGTATTTCAGGAGGAACGGTCGCTGCGGCAGTTCGAGATATTCGCGCTCGCGGTGCTGGCCTATTTGAGTTTCACGGCGATCGCATTTCTGGTGGGAGCGAAGGAACTGATTTTTCCGAGCTTCATTCTGGACCCGAGCCTGGGTCACCACGCCGACCGCGCGCGCGGGCCGTTGCTGCAAGCTGTAGCCAATGGAGTTTCGCTCAACATGCTGGGGCTGCTGGCATGGCACGCGTTCCGGCGCGGACGAATTCGCGGGCTGAAAGCCTGGCTGCTGCTGGCGTCAGTACCAGTCGCAGTTTTGGCCACGATGACGCGGGCAGTGTGGCTTTCATTTGTGGGGACGATTCTGGTGGTGATCGTGCGCTTCCGGAGCGGGGGTTGGTGGCGGGCTGCGGTTGCGCTGGCGCTGGTGGGGAGCGCGGGTGTGCTTTGGGTGCTGTGCAATCCCGATCTGGAAAGCACGATTGCGGAACGCTTTGAAGAAAGAGGGCCGGTGGATTTCCGCGAGGCGGTTTATGCCGGGGGTTGGCAGATGTTTTTGGAACGTCCGTTGACGGGATGGGGCATCAACCAGATGCCGGTCGAACTGGCGCGCCACGTCAGCGGATACAAGGAGAAGGTGCTCTATCCCCACAATACTTATCTCGAATTACTTGTGGAGCACGGCGTGGCGGGGTTAGCGCTTTATGTGTGGCTGATGTGGGAGATCTGGCGGCTGGGGCGAGGCTCGATTCCTCGCCGGGAGCGGAGCGGCTTTCTCGACCGGCAGTTCCACCTGCTGTGGCCAATCCTTCTGGCGGTGTATTGGGTGAATGCCGCGCTGGTGGTGATGAACTACCAGTTCGTGAATGGACTTCTATTCACTCTGGCGGGGATGCTAGCGGCGCAGCAGAGGAGAGCGTCGGTGGAAGCGCGGGTGCAGGCATGACAACCGTCGCTTATCTCGCGAATCAATTCCCCTCCCCGGTTGAGCCTTATGTGGTGGACGAGATTGAAGAATTGCGACGCCGCGGAGTCGAGGTGATTGCGGGGAGTGTGCGAAGGCCGGACGAGCGCGGGCGTTTGAGCTGTGCGGCGGAGGGTGATTCGGAGTCTGTGGATACGGAAACGGTAGTTTTACAGCCGGTCCCAATCGCTGTGATGCTGAGGGCGGCGTGGTTATGCTTGCGGCGGTGGCGGCGAATTGCGGACCTGCTGCACCGTGTGATTCTGCAAGGGCAGGAAACTCTTTTGCAGCGAGGGAAGGCGCTGTTGCACACGTGGCTGGGGGCTTGCTACGCGCTGCGACTACAGAACCGGGAAGTGGAGCGCGTCGACGGCCAGCATATTCATGTGCAGCATGTTCATGCGCACCATATTCATGCGCACCATATTCATGTGCAGCATATTCATGTGCAGCATATTCATGTGCACCATGGATACTTTGGCGCGTGGATCGCGATGGTGGCGGCGCGGCTGCTGAACGTGAGCTACAGCATGACGGTGCACGGATCGGATCTGCTGACAGGGGCGGCTTATCTCGATACCAAGCTGAAGAACTGCCGATTCTGTATCACGATTTCGGAATATAACCGGCGCTACATTCTTGAGCATTATTCGACCATCGAAGCAGGAAGGGTGATTGTGGCCCGGCTGGGGGTCGACGTTGCAGTCCGGTCGTCAATCGTACGGAGTCTCAGCGATTCGAAGGTGGATTCGCGGCTTCACCTGCTCGCGGTGGGACGGTTGCATGCGGTGAAGGATCACGCGTTTCTTCTGCGCGCGTGCGTTCAGCTTCGGCAGCGAGGGCTGGAGTTTCAGTGCGAAATTGCGGGCGAGGGTCCGGAGCGGCGCAACCTGGAACGGCTGATTCAGGAATACGAACTGGAAGAGAGAGTGCGTCTGCTCGGCCACATCCCTCACGAGCGGCAGGACTCGCTGTATCAGAGGGCGGACGTGGTGGTGCTGACCAGCCGAAGCGAGGGCATTCCGCTGGTGCTGATGGAGGCGATGGCGCGGGGAAAGATCGTGCTGGCGCCGGCGATTACGGGGATTCCTGAGTTGGTGGTCGCGGGGCAGACGGGATTCCTTTACGAGCCGGGATCCGTGGAGGACTTTGTGGCGAGGATTCTCTGGCTGGGTACGCTGGTCCCGGGCCGCGGATCGGCGGGCGATTCTCCGGGAATTCCTGGCGCGAACCAACCTGACTGGGTGAGTCTTGACCACGTGCGTCTGCGGGCGAGGGAGCAGGTTCGCCTTCACTTCAACCGCAACAAGAATCTGGAATTGTTCGGCGACGTTTTTCTGGAGCAAATTTTTCATAAGCAAATTCTTCCGGAGCGACAACATTCTGGAGCAAGTCGCCGGACGGCGTGAGAACTCATCCCATGAGGATCCTCTACTGCAACAAATATAACTATCCCTTCAGCGGCACCGAAGTTTACCTGTTTGAGCTGATGGAGCTGATGCGAACGCAAGGCCACGAGGTGGCGCTGTTTTCGATGGCCGACGCGCGGGGCGAGACCACTCCCTACGATCACAATTTTGTTCCGCATATTGAATTCAATCAGCGCGGGGGGCTGACTGAAAAGGTGCGGCTGGCGGCCCACGCGGTCTATTCGCAGGAAGCGCGACTGCGGATGCGGGCCATGATCAACGAGTTCCATCCCGACGTAGCGCATGTTCGGAACATTTATCACCATCTCTCGCCGTCGATTCTCTGGGAACTCAAGTCGCAAGGCGTTCCGGTGGTGTACCACATCAACGATTTCAAGCTCTTGTGTCCCAGCTACAACCTGGTGCGCCAAGGGGAAGCTTGTGAAGACTGCCGCGGGGGAGCATTTTGGCGCGTGCTGGGCTCGGATTGCTATCCCGGGCTGGGGGCCCGGACGGCGCTGATGACGGAGGCTTACGTTCAGCGAGGGCTGGGGACGTATGAAAAGTGTGTGGACCTTTTTCTTGCGCCCAGCCAGTTTGTGCGCAACAAGTTCGCCGAACACAAGTGGGACACGGGGAAATTCAGAGTGCTGCCGCATTTTCAGGTCGCTGCGGCCACGGCTGAATCGCCGTTGGAAAAAAATGCTCCGTTACTTTATTTCGGAAGATTGTCCGCGGAGAAAGGCGTGAGTGACCTGTTGCGAGCAATGAAGCGATTGCCCGAACTTCGGCTGGTGGTGGCGGGCGATGGTCCCGAGCGCGGCGAGTTACAGGCACTGGCTGAAACCCTGGGCCTAAATAACGTGGAATTTGTCGGACATGTCCGGGGTGCGGAACTGGATGCGCTGATCGCGCGGTCACGCTTCACGGTGCTGCCGTCGCACGCCTACGAAACGTTGGGTAAGAGCATCCTCGAATCGTATGCTCGGGCACGGGCGGTGGTGGCTTCGGATCTGGGATCGAGGCGGGAGCTGGTGCGGGAGGACGAGACTGGACTGTTGTATCCGGTGGGCGATGTGGAGCGGCTGACGGCGGCAATTGTGTCGCTCTCCCAACCGGAGCCGGCGACGAGAATGGGGCTAGCGGGCTGGCAAATGGTGAAGAAGCAGTACACGCCGGAGTCGCACTATCGGGCTATGTGCGGGATGTATGAGGAGCTTACGGCGACGAAACCCGCAGAGGTTAGCTCGAAGGGTGCGGGGCGCCGGGGGTTTTTGCGGAGCCCGGCCGGATCGCCGGTTCCCGTGGAGGTTGTCGCAGGGGCTCCGAAGCGGCCTTTGCGCGTGGCGTTCATCGGCGGGCGCGGGGTGGTTTCGAAATACAGTGGCATCGAGAGTTACTACGAAGAAGTGGGCGGCCGGCTGGCGGAGATGGGACATGAAGTCACGGTGTATTGCCGCAACTATTTCACGCCGCCGCTTAAAAAGTTCCTGGGCATGAGGGTGGTTCGCTTACCGACGATACGATCGAAACATCTGGAAACCCTGGTGCATACGGCGCTGAGCACGGCTCACGCGCTGACCCAGAATTATGACATGGTGCACTATCACACGCTGGGGCCGGCGCTGTTCTCCGGGGTTCCGCGATGGTTCGGGAAGAAGACGGTGGTCACAGTGCAAGGACTCGATTGGCAACGAGGGAAATGGGGACGGCTGGCATCTTTCGTGTTACGGCTGGGCGAGCGGGCATCGGTGAGTTTGCCGAATGGAACCATGGTGGTGTCGAAGACTTTGCACGAGCACTACCGGGAGGAGCACGGCGTGGATTCCTTCTATGTGCCGAATGGGGCAACGTTGCGGAGAAAACGCGAGCCGCGAAAGATTTTTGACTGGGGGTTGACGCCGGGAAAATACATTCTGTTTCTGGGAAGGTTTTCGCCGGAGAAGGGATGCCATTTGCTGGTGGAAGCCTACGAGCGGCTGAGGACCGACGTGAAACTGGTGCTGGCGGGGGCGTCGAGTTACTGCGACGATTACAGCCGCGAGTTGCGGACTCATGCCAGCGATCAGATCAAGATTCTGGATTGGGTCTCGGGTGAGTCGCTCGATGAGTTGCTGACGAATGCCATGGTGTTCGCTTTGCCGTCGGAGATGGAAGGCTTATCGCTTGCGCTGCTCGATGCGATGGGCGCGGGACTATGCGTGGTGGCCAGTGACGTCCCGGAGAATCGCGAAGTCGTGATGGACGCGGGATACACTTTTCGGCGAGGAGATGCCGGCGATCTGGCCGACCGGTTGAGCTTCCTGATTGCCAATCCGGTAGTGCGCGAGGCCGCGGGACGCGCGGCAAAGGCGCGGATTCTTGAGCATTATCTGTGGCCGAATGTTGCCGAGGAGATTGAGCGGGCTTACTTCCAGGTGCTGGGTTGGGAGCAGGCGAAGGTGGCGAAGAAACCGAGCCGTCGCGCGGAGGATCCGGGAAAAGCAGCCGAGCGGCGAGTTGGCTAGGGGGCGAACTCGAAGACACTTGGACCGGGCAGTTTAGCGGAAAGATAAAATGCTTTCTTGATCTGGACGGGCTAAGCCCGTCCTTTTTTATTACAATTAATAATTCATGCAAAATGTCATCCTGGTCACTGGCGGGGCGGGATTCATCGGGTCCAATTTCATCCTGCAGCAACTGGAAGCGAACTCGGCCAGTTCGCTGGTCAATCTCGACAAACTCACCTACGCTGGGAACCTGCGCAATCTGGAGGGAATCGCGACGGATCGCCATTATGAATTTGTGCACGGCGATATTGGCGACCGCGGGCTGGTTCGGGGGTTGCTGGAGAAGCATCAACCATCTGCCATTGTGCATTTCGCGGCGGAAAGCCACGTTGACCGGTCGATCCGCGGACCCGACGATTTTATTCGCACGAATGTGGATGGAACGTTCGCTCTGCTGGAAGAAGTGCGCGCCTATTGGACGGATCTGAGCGGCGACGAGAGCAAGCGCTTCCGGTTTCTGCATGTTTCCACCGACGAAGTTTACGGATCGCTGGGTCCGCATGATCCACCTTTTTCCGAGACCACGGCGTATGCACCGAACAGTCCTTACTCGGCGTCGAAGGCTGCGTCCGATCACCTGGTGCGGGCCTATCACCACACTTACGGGCTGCCGACTCTCACGACCAACTGCTCCAATAATTACGGAAGGTTTCAGTTTCCGGAGAAGCTGATCCCCCTGATGATTTTGAACGCGCGCGACGGCAAGACGTTGCCGGTGTACGGCGACGGTCAGAATGTTCGGGACTGGATTTACGTGGCGGACCATTGCGAAGCGATTGCGTTGGTGCTGGCGCGAGGAACTCCCGGAGAGACGTACAACGTCGGCGGGTGGAATGAGAAACCCAACCTGGAAATCGTGCGCGCGGTCTGCGACATTGTGGATGAAATGGCGCCGCGGGCGGGAGGGTCGCGACGAGAACTGATTACGTTTGTGAAGGATCGTCCCGGACACGACCGGCGCTATGCGATGGACGCGCGAAAGATCGAGCGCGAACTGGGTTGGCGTCCGAAAGAGACGCTTGAAACCGGAATTCGCAAAACGATTCGCTGGTATCTTGAGCATGAGGAGTGGGTGAAGGACGTGACCAGCGGAAGCTACCGGCAGTGGATTTCGACGCAGTACTCGGTTTGAATCCATCGTCTGAATCAGTCGGGTTGAATCACTCCGCGTGAACGCGACCGAGATGAACTCGAAAAACTGAATCATGAAAACCAGCGTGCATCACAAGGGCATTATTCTGGCGGGCGGATCGGGTACGCGTCTTTATCCGGTGACGCACGCTATGGGAAAAAGCCTGTTGCCGGTTTACAACAAGCCGATGGTGTATTACCCGCTGTGCACGCTGATGCTGGCGGGGATTCGAGAGATCCTGGTGATTTCGACGCCGGAGGATATTCCGAAATTCAAAACTCTGTTGGGAGACGGAAGTCAGTATGGGATCCACTTGCAATATCAGGTGCAGGCGAAACCGGAGGGAATCGCGCAGGCGTTTTTGTTGGGCGAGTCGTTTCTTGACGGCACTGCGTGCGCGTTGATCCTGGGCGACAATATTTTTTATGGGCATGATTTTGCGAAGGACTTGCGCGAGGCCGCGCGGATGGAGCGTGGAGCGCGGGTGTTCGCTTACGGAGTGCATGATCCGGAGCGCTATGGAGTGGTGGAATTTGATGGCAACGGGAAGGCGCTGAGTATCGAGGAGAAACCGAAACATCCCAAGTCACGCTATGCCGTTACCGGACTTTATTTTTATGACAACCAGGTGGTGAAGGTTGCCAAGTCGCTGAAGCCGAGCGCGCGCGGAGAACTGGAGATCACCGACGTCAACAAAGCTTACCTGGAGAAAGGCGATCTGGAAGTGGTGGTGCTGGGGCGCGGCATGGCGTGGCTCGATACGGGCACGCACGAATCGCTGCTGGAGGCTTCGCTCTATATTCAGGCCATCGAGAAGAGGCAGGGTTTGATGGTGGCGTGTCCGGAGGAGATCGCGTACCGCTCGGGCTACATCACGGCGGAGCAGGTGGAGAAGATTGGGAATTCGATGAAGAACAACAGCTACGGAGCCTATCTGCTGCAGATGTTGCGGGAGAAAGTATTTTGAGGAAATGAATCTGCGTGAGCTCGCCGCGATTCCTGCCACTATGGATGCGATCAAGAAAATTCCAACTTCCCTGCCGGGAGTATTCGTTCTGGAACCGCGAGTGTTCGGCGACGAGCGGGGATTTTTCTTCGAGAGCTACAACCAGCAGACCATGGCGGAAGCGGGGATTCTGGAAGGTTTCGTGCAGGACAATCATTCCAGTTCCCGCCGCAACGTGTTGCGGGGACTGCATTATCAGGTGAAGCAGGCGCAGGGAAAACTGGTGCGCGTGGTGGAGGGAGAAATTCTGGATGTGGCCGTGGATCTGCGCCGGAGTTCGCCGTCGTTTGGGCGATGGGAGGCGGTGCGGCTGTCGGCCGAGAACAAGCGCATGCTGTGGATTCCGTCGGGGTTCGCCCACGGATTTTGCGTGAAGTCCGAGCACGCGCAGGTGCTCTACAAAGCGACTGACTTTTACGCTCCGGCCCGTGAGCGCACGGTGATTTGGAACGATCCGCAATTAAACATTGACTGGGAACTGGACGGCGAGCCAATCGTGTCCGCCAAAGATCAGCGCGGCGTTGCTCTGTGCGACGCCGAAACCTTCGACTAGCTGGCGGGAACCCGCGACTAACTTTTACAACGCACACTCATAACGGATTTACAAAATGAAAGTCATAATTCTTGGCAGCACTGGGCTTCTGGGCAAGGCGCTGCTGCGCGCCTGGAGTGGGGATGAAGTCAGCGGACTGGGCTCGCGCGACGCAGATATTCGGGATCTGCAGAAGGTACGCGAGGTCGTGAAAGCGATGCGGCCGGATTGGATTGTGCTCGCGGCCGCTTACACCGATGTGGATGGCTGCGAAAGTAATCCAGACCGGGCGTTTTCAGTGAATCGCGATGGAGCGATCAACGTTGCACGCGCGGCGAAAGAAGCCGGGGCGCGGCTCCTGTTCCTTAGCTCTGATTATGTCTTCGATGGGCGAAAAACGGTGCCTTATGAAACCGATGACCCGCGGAATCCGCAGAGCGTTTACGGACGATCGAAAGCTGAAGCTGAACTGGGCTTGCTCGATGCGATGCCCGACTGCTGCATCGCGCGTACGTCTTGGTTATTTGGTATGGGTGGAAAATGTTTTCCCGACACGATCCTGAAGCTGGCCGCGACCCGCCCATCGCTTGATGTGGTGAACGATCAGCGCGGCTGTCCTACTTACGCTGCGGATCTCGCCAACGCGATCATTCAATTGTGCCGTGCGAATGCGAGCGGAATCGTGCACGCAACCAACAGCGGGAACTGTACGTGGTTTGAGTTTGCGCGCGAGATCGTGCAGGGCAGCGGACTTCAAACCGAAGTACGGCCGGTGAGCAGCGCACAGATGGCGCGCCCCGCGCCGCGCCCGGCGTATTCGGTTCTTTCTCCTGGAAGTCTGCAGAAATTTGGAATCAACCTCCCCACATGGCAGGATGCTTTGCGACGGTATCTGCAAGCGCGCGGTTGAGAATTTCCCGACATTGCGCGGCCGTATTTCCCCTGCTACGATTCGGCGCGGGAATGGAAATCTTCGGGAATGGCAGTGAGGTCATTCCGTTGGCGCGGCCCTTGTGTGATTCGTGAAGTCAATCCAAAACTACATCGACGGACAGTTTGTGCGCGGCAAGTGCGAATTCGCGGACGTGAATCCCGCCGACGGCAGCGTCATTGGGGAAGTGACCGAAGCAGATAAGAACCTGGTGGACGACGCGGTGCAAGCCGCCCGCAAAGCCTTACGCGGGGAGTGGGGACGCCTTGGGGTGCGTGAGCGTGCGGCGCGATTGCACAAAGTTGCGAACGCGATTGAGGCGCGGTTCGATTCCTTTCTGAAGGCCGAAGTGGCGGATACAGGAAAGCCGATCGCACTGGCTGCGAAGCTTGACGTTCCGCGCGCGGCGGCAAACTTCCGAGTATTCGCCGACGCGATCAAGATGGCGGGGATCGAATCGTTTCAGACGGAAACTCCCGACGGGCGCAGCGCATTGAACTACGCGGTGCGCAAGCCTCTGGGTGTGGTCGGGATTATCACCCCGTGGAACCTGCCGCTACTGTTACTGACCTGGAAAGTCGCGCCGGCGCTGGCCTGCGGAAACGCGGTGGTGGTAAAGCCTTCCGAGGAAACTCCGGCAACCGCAACTCTGCTGGCGGAAGCCATGCAAGAGGCTGGAATTCCGAACGGCGTTTACAACGTGGTGCACGGCTTTGGGCCTGACTCTGCGGGAGAATTTCTGACGCAGCACCCGGATGTGAATGCGGTCACGTTCACGGGAGAATCGCGGACGGGCGCGGCCATCATGAAAGCTGTGTCCCCAACCGTGAAGCCAGTGTCATTTGAACTGGGCGGAAAGAACGCCGCCATCGTATTCGCGGATTGCGATTTCGAGGAGACGGTTCGCGGATTGGCCGACGCAGTGTTCCTAAACACGGGACAAGTTTGCTTGTGCGCGGAGCGGGTTTACGTGGAGCGCGCGATGTTTGAACGATTTGTCGATGCGCTGAAACTGAAAGCAGAAAAACTGAAAGCGGGCTGGCCCATGGAAGAGGGCACAAACCTGGGTCCGTTAATTTCGGCGCAACATCGCGACAAGATGTTGGGATACTACCGTTTGGCGCGGGAAGAAGGCGCGACGGTGGTTACGGGCGGCGGCGTTCCCGAGTTTGGTGACGCGCGCGACAAAGGCTTCTACGTTCAACCGACGATCTATACTGGGCTGGCGGAATCAGCCCGCTGCGTGAAGGAAGAAATTTTCGGGCCCGTGTGCCACATCGCGCCGTTCGATTCGGAAGATGAAGCCGTGGCTATGGCCAACGACACGAAGTATGGGTTGGCGGCTTCGGTGTGGACGACCAACTTGAAGCGCGGGCACACGATCGCGCAGCAGATGAACGTGGGCATCACCTGGGTAAATTGCTGGTTCCTTCGCGATTTGCGGACTCCTTTTGGCGGAGTAGGACTTTCGGGGATTGGACGAGAAGGCGGAATTCATTCGCTGAATTTCTATTCCGAGCTGAACAATATTTGTGTGCGGCTTTAGGATCCGCTGCCGTTGCGCTCGGTGTTACGACGAAACACGGGAACTGGAGCATGGGTGCAATGAGCAAGACCGACAGGAGCAAGACGGGGAGCGAAGTTGTAAAAGGGAAGGCTGCGCCGCGAGGAAAGTACCCGCACATCAAGCGGGCTGGCGACTTTTTAATTGTGTCTGGAACCAGCGCCCGGCGCGCGGACAACTCCATCGACGGGGCGAATGTGGACGAACTTGGCACTGCTCAACTCGACATCCGGGCGCAGACGCGCACTGTGATCGAAAACATTCGAGACATTTTGCAAAGCGCGGGCGCGCAACTTGACGACCTGGTGGAGATTTCCACTTATCTTGTGAACATGAACGATTTCGGCGGATACAACGATGTGTACGGTGAATATTTTGAACACGATGGTCCGGCGCGAACTACGGTGGCGGTGCACCAGTTACCACATCCGCATTTGCTGATTGAAATTCGAGCTCTGGCTTACAAGCCGTTGAAATAGGAGGAGCTATGCCGTCCATACGAAGCATGAAGGCTTTCAACTTTCAGGCATGGATCGAAGAGAATAAAGACAAGTTCAAACCTCCGGTGGGCAATGCGCAGGTATGGGAAGACGGCGAGATGATGGTCACCGTCGTGGGAGGACCGAACCAGCGGCGCGATTACCACGACGATCCAACAGAAGAATTTTTCTACCAGCTGAAGGGAAACATTTCTGTTCGCGTCATGGAAAAACCTGGGCAGGCGCCGATTGAAATTCCCATCAAGGAGGGCGAGGTCTTCCTGCTACCCAAACATACGCGTCACTCACCCCAGCGTGTGACTGGCAGCATTGGGGTGGTGGTGGAGATGCCGCGTCCAGAGGGCGCGCTCGACGGTTTTGAGTGGTATTGCCCGAATTGCCATCAGCTGGTGCATCGTGCGGAGGTGAAGCTGAGGAGCCTGGTTCGGGATTTGCCGCCGTTATTCGAACAGTTCTACGGCAACGAGAACCTGCGCAAGTGCAAGCACTGCGGCACGGTGCATCCGGGCAAACAGTAGATGGTCATCGACATTCACAATCATTTTTTTCCTGCCGCATGGCCGGACCTGGCTGAGCGCTACGGTACATCGAACTGGCCTTGGATCAAACATACTGAGCCGGGCAAAGCCGACATCATGGTAGGCGACCGCTTCTTTCGGCATATTTATTCCGCATGCTGGGATCCGGAAGTGCGGTTGAAAGAAATGGACCGCGACGGCGTGGAGATGCAAGTGATTTCCGCGACGCCGGTGCTGTTTGCTTATGACCGTCCGGTGGAGCATGCGCTGGACTGCGCGCGGTTTTTTAATGACGCGGCGCTAGACCTTTGCAGTCGCGGTAAGGGCAGATTGAAATCGCTGTGTCAGGTTCCGTTGCAGGATATTGACGCGGCTTGCGCGGAACTCAGCCGCTGCATGAAGGCAGGTCATCTGGGGGTGCAGATCGGAAACCATGTTGGCGACAAGAATCTGGACGATCCGGGGATTGTGACGTTTCTGCATCATTGCGCGGATGAAGGCGCGGCTGTGCTGGTTCATCCCTGGGACATGATGGGCCAGGAACGCATGCCGAAATATATGATGCCGTGGACGGTGGGCATGCCGGCGGAGACGCAGCTCGCCGTGGTGGCGCTGATTCTGAGTGGGGCGTTCGATAAGCTGCCGACGTCTCTGCAAATTTGTTTTGCGCATGGCGGAGGGAGCTTCGCATTTCTGCTGGGACGGCTGGAGAATGCGTGGCATCACCATCCCGTGGCGCACGGCGCTTGCGAGTTTCCGCCGAGCCATTATCTGAATCGGTTTTTTGTAGACTCCGCCGTTTTCGATCGGCACGCGCTGCAATTTCTGGTGGCGACGATGGGAGCGGATCAGGTGATGCTGGGCTCCGATTACCCGTTTCCGCTCGGAGAAGAAAGCGTGGGTGCGCTGATTCGTGGGAGCCAACTTTCGCGGCAAGCGAAGGAGAAATTGTTAGGCGAGAACGCGCTTCGGTTTCTGGGGCTTGAGGGCGAGTCATTCCGAACGAGAGAGACTGGCGCTGCATCAACGGCCGGGGAAATGACCCACCCAACCAGCGAGCAGCTTACTTACAGTTCTTACTTGAAGATTCCGGAATTGCTGGAGCTGCAGCGGCCGCAATCTTCGCCGCAGCATCACGATGAGTTGCTGTTCATCGTGGTGCACCAGACCTATGAACTGTGGTTCAAGGAACTGTTGCACGACCTGGACGCGGTGGTCTCGAATCTGCAGGCTGCAGGAGTACATCCGGCTTCGCGGGATGAAGTTTACGAGGCGGCGCGGCTACTGCGACGGTGCACGGAGATCACGCGCGTGCTGGTGGAGCAGTTCACGATTCTCGAAACCATGCTGCCCACACATTTTCTGGCATTTCGCGACAAGCTGGAACCGGCCAGTGGATTTCAATCTGAGCAGTTTCGCGAGCTTGAGTTTCTGTGCGGATTGAAAGACGAAAAGATGTTGCGCTATCACAAGCCGACGCCGGAGGCTCACGCGCAGCTCGAGCGCAGGCTGCGTGAGCCGTCGCTGCATTCCGTTTTCTTTGAAGCCTTACGAGTTTTGGGCAAGCTGGTGACCCCACCCGAAGGCGCCACCGAGCGCGAGCGGTTTGATGCGAGAGCCCGTGCTGTGCAATCTCTCTATCAGGATGATCGGCACCATCGCGACTGGATTGACGTGTGCGAACGGCTGACGGAGTTTGATGAACTGGTAGTGAGCTGGAGGTTGCGCCACATCCAACTGGTCGAGCGGACAATCGGAGTCAATATGGGGACCGGAGGGAGCGCGGGCGCTTCGTATTTGAAGCTTACACTGGAAAAGAAATTCTTCCCTGAGCTATGGGAAGCGAGAACTTTACTGATGAAGTGACTGCGCGATGTGCGCAACTCAGTCCGGCAAGTTGCTTATCTAAGAGTTATCTCCGCATGAAGGGGCAGCCCGAAACAATCACACTAATCGGCGCGGGCTTGAACGGTCCGCTGCTGGCGATTCTTCTGGCGAGGCGTGGCTTTCGAGTTGAAATCTACGAGCGCAGGGTGGACATGCGACTCGTCCCCATGAGCGCCGGGCGGTCGATCAATCTGGCTTTGTCGACGCGGGGAATTCACGGCCTCACGCAGGCGGGGCTGTGGCCCGCGATGCAAAACAACATCATCTCAATGCGGGGGCGGATGATCCATTCCGTGGCGGGAGATCTCACGTTTCAGCCGTATGGGAAGGACGCGAGCGAAGTTATCTATTCGATTTCGCGAGCTGAGTTGAACATGGCGCTCATTTCTGCGGCGGAGGCAGAAGGTACGACGATTCACTTTCAAAAGCGCTGCATAGGGGTCGATTTGAAGACCGGCGCGGTTCGCCTGCGCGACGAACAAACGGGGGAGGAGACGACTCTCGAATCCGGCGTGACGATCGGTTGTGATGGCTCGGCTTCGGCGCTGCGTGCGGAAATGCTGAAGCAGAACCGCTTCAATTTTTCGCAGCAGTACCTCGACTACGGATACAAGGAGTTGACGATTCCGGCCGGGCCGGAGGGGAAACATCTTCTGGAGAGAAACGCGCTGCATATCTGGCCGCGCGGGAATTACATGCTGATCGCGCTGCCGAATATAGATGGCAGCTTTGCTTGTATCTTGTTTCTGCCGTTTGAAGGAGCGGACAGCTTTGCCGGTCTGGCCACGGCTTCCGATGTGCTCGAATTTTTTCAATCGCGGTTTCCGGATGCGTTGACCTTGATGCCACACCTCGCTGACAATTATTTCAGGAACCCGACGGGAGCTATGGTCACAATCAAGTGCTCGCCATGGCACTCGAAGGGGAAGGCTCTGATGCTGGGCGATGCGGCACATGCGATCGTTCCCTTTTTCGGGCAGGGGATCAATTGCGGATTTGAAGACTGCACTTGTCTGATGGAACTGTTGGACCGGCACGGAGCAGATTGGTCTCGGATTTTTCAGGAGTTTGAAGAGGCGAGAAAAATCAACACCGATGCGATCGCGGACATGGCCGTGGAGAATTTTGTGGAGATGCGCGATCGGGTGGGCGATCCGCGATTCCTCTTTCGTAAAAAGGTGGAGCTGGCGCTGGCGGCGAAATATCCGCATCTGTTCGTGCCCAAGTATGCGATGGTGACGTTCCACCGAATACCCTACTCGATCGCATTGAGTCGAGGCATGATTCAGGACCGCATGCTTTCAGAGTTGTGCGATCTGATCAACCGGGTCGAGGACCTGGACTGGGGCCTTGCTGACCGCTCAATTCGGCGAGATCTCACGCCCCTGGAGCAGGTTTCGTGACTGTTCCGCGATATGAGACTGGAGCCGCGTTCGCGGCCAGGATGGATGCGGACGATCCGCTCGCGAGCTTCCGCGATCGCTTCTTGCTCCCGAAATCCGCGAGCGGCGAAGAATGCATTTATTTGTGCGGACACTCCCTTGGTTTGCAACCGAAGAAAGCAAGAGACTACATCGAACAAGAGTTACAAGACTGGGCCGAGTTCGGAGTGGAGGGCCATTTTCACGCGCGAAATCCTTGGATGCCTTACCACCGGCTACTGACCGAGCAGACGGCCGCGCTCGTCGGAGCGCAGCCGCAAGAAGTTGTAGTGATGAACTCTCTGACGGTCAACCTGCACCTGATGATGGTGTCGTTTTACCGGCCTACCCGGCAGCGGCACAAGATTGTGGTGGAACGGGGAGCGTTCCCGTCGGATCAGTACGCAGTGAAATCGCAAATCAAAGTTCATGGATACGATCCCTCATCGGCCCTGATCGAACTGACGCCGCGCCCCGGGGAATTCTGCGTTCGTGACGAAGATGCGGAGGAGTTGATTGAGCGCGAAGGCGATGCGATTGCACTGATTCTGCTTGGCGGTGTGAATTACGCAACGGGCCAGGCGTTTGATATGCAGAGAATTACCGCGAGCGGCCACGCGCGAGGATGCGTGGTGGGTTTCGATCTCGCGCACGCGGCCGGGAACTTGCCGCTGAGACTCCACGAATGGGGGCCGGACTTCGCGGCATGGTGCAGCTATAAATATCTGAATGGAGGTCCGGGGTGCGTGGGCGGATGTTTCGTGCATGAACGGCACGCCCGGGCGTGGGAACTGCCGCGCTATGAGGGATGGTGGGGTCACGAAGAAAAAATACGATTCGAAATGGGGCCCGAGTTCCAGCCGTTGGCGGGAGCCGAAGGGTGGCAGTTGAGCAATCCGCCGATTTTGGCGTTGGCCCCGCTGCGCGCGTCGATGGAGATTTTTCACGAGGCTGGGATGGAGCGGCTACGAGCCAAGAGCGTGGCGCTCACGGGCTATCTGGAATTCCTGCTGGAAGGAATCGCCTCGTCGAAGTTTTCGATCATAACTCCGCGCGAATCGGAGCGGCGAGCAGCTCAGATTTCGATACGGATTCCTGACAAAAGAAAGGCGTTTTGTGAGGAACTGGCTGGCGCCGGAGTGATTGCCGACTGGCGCGAGCCGGACATTCTGCGAGTGGCGCCGGTCCCGCTATATAACTCATATCAGGATGTTTATGAATTTGTGCGGCGATTCTCGGCGAGCCTGCTGAAAGGGTGACCCGGGGAATTCCCCGGTTGTTGTTCAGGTTACCTCAGTAACAATTCCAGCGACTTCAATAAACATACAATTCTAATCGTGGGGATTTCTCCGCTCCAGCACGCCCGGAGGTGGACCGCGATCGTGTGCGGAGTGGTGTGTCTTCACAGTCTCGTTTCTTTTCTTAGTCATCGCGGGTCTGGGCTCACGGCCTTCGGCGATCTAACCCAGTGTTTTCTTTTGTTGGGCGCAACGATTGGAATGCTTTCCAACGTGCGGCGCGGCAACACCAAGTCCCGACTGTTTTGGGGATTGATGGGGCTAGGTTGCGCCATGTGGTTCGGTTCGCAGGTGCTGTGGACTTATTTCGAAGTTTTCCTGCGGCAGGAAGCGCCCAACCCGTTTGTGGGGGATGTGGTGTTGTTTCTGCACATCGTGCCCATGATGGCGGCGGTTGCGGTGCTGCCGCATTTTCAGGAAGACGACCGAGCGGTCCGCATGGGCTCTCTTGATTTGCTTATGCTGTTCACGTGGTGGCTTTATCTTTATCTTTTTATCGTCATCCCCTGGCAATATGTGTACCCGGTCGAAGCTGAATACGGCCGCAGCTTTGACGTGCTCTACCTTGGAGAACACCTGGTATTGTTCGCCGGTTTGATTTTGGTGTGGCGGCGGAGCGCGGGCGCATGGCGCGGACTCTACGCGCAACTGTTCGGAGCCGCTGTGCTGTACTGCACCGGATCGTACCTGGCCAGCCGGGCGATTGATGCGCACGTTTACTACACGGGCAGCCTGTATGACGTTCCGCTGGTGGCGGCGATGGCGTGGTTTGCAGCAATTGGATTCGTAGCGCGCGGGGATTCGGACGACGGCTCGCTGCGGGGAGTGGCGGGGCAAGGCCACGGCATCTGGAAAACCCGGCTGGCGATGGCGGCTGTTTTTTTTACACCGCTGATGGTGGCCTGGGCTCAATTCGGCGGGAACGCGCCGCAGCGCGTGCGCACCTTCCGATTGTTGTTGACGGTGGCGGTGATGGTGCTGATGGGAGGGTTGGTTTTCCTGAAGCAGCATCTGCTCGATCAGGAATTGCTCAGCCTGCTTCGACTGTCGCGGCAAAACCTGGATGAGATGTGCATTCTGAAGGACGAACTCGAGAACAAGGAACACTCGCTGCGCTGGCATGGCCTGGAACTGCAACGCAAGAATCTTGAACTGCAGCAGATTTCATTCACCGATCCGCTGACTGGAGTCTGGAATCGCCGATATCTTGAGGAGATCCTCACTGCGGAGGCGGGCCAGGTTTTGCGAAATTACCAGCGTGCTCGCGGGGGAGACATACGAAAAGTGGACCATCGCGACCTGGTGTTCATCATGGTGGACGTAGACTTCTTTAAGGAAGTGAACGACCGGCATGGCCATCCCGCCGGGGACCGGCTATTGTCGCTGGTCGCGGAACGACTCTCGCGGGTGGTGCGCAAGTCGGATGTGCTGGTGCGTTGGGGCGGGGAAGAATTTCTCATCATGAGTCGATCGACGGACCCGTCGGGAACGCCGGCGTTCTGCAGCCGTATTCTGGAAATCATGGCATGGGAACCGTTCGATCTGGGATATGGAATCAAGGTGAGGAAGACCTGCTCCGTGGGTTGGGCGCCGTATCCCTGGTGCCGCGGGGCTTACGAAGCCATCTGTGCCGAAGAAGTGATTGCGCTGGCCGATGCTGCGCTCTATCGAGCGAAGGGATTGGGACGGAATGTCGGCGTCGGGATACTACCAACGGACGCGGCAAGCAAAACTCCATCGGAAGTCAGTCTGATGTCCGTCCATGAGGATGACAGCACGCTGGCACGGATCGTCAAGACCGAATCGCCGGAACAGAGCCTGAGCAGGGTCGAGGAATTCATGGCAACTGTTGAACCTGTCGATAACACCAAGAACACGTAGCTCTGCAATTTTAATGGTTCTTCTGAACGTTCTTGTACTGGGCGATCTCCTTGTGGCTACTTTCCGCCAGTGAGCGCTTGACCTTCAACCCCCTGTTGAATACATTGAGAAGCCGGTCTCTAAGCGCGGCAGATTGCGGCCCGGTGCGAGCAAAGAAATTCTACGAGGCGTCTCCCACAATGAACGCAAAGAGTAAGCCTGGAAAAACAGGTCTTCGACAGAAGGCGCAGTTGATGTCGCCCTCCGAGATCGAGCGTACGCTGGTGCGGCTCGCCTACGAGATCGTTGAAAAAAATGGTGGGGTGGAGGCGTTAGGGTTGGTCGGGATTCGGCGACGGGGCGTTCCGAT
This sequence comes from uncultured Acidobacteriaceae bacterium, assembly GCA_963719575.1. Taxonomy (GTDB): domain Bacteria; phylum Acidobacteriota; class Terriglobia; order Terriglobales; family Acidobacteriaceae; genus Sulfotelmatobacter. Next base: position 109,332 of record CAVRCN010000001.1, on the reverse strand, counting down.
CGCTGAGCGCCTGGGCAGAATCATAACTCGCATCGAAAATGCCAAGGTGCCGGTGGGCACGCTGGATATTACTTTCTATCGCGACGATTTATCGACACTGGGGCCCAAGCCGGTGGTCAAGGAAGAGGAAATTGGCTTTTCGATTGAGGATAAGAACATTGTGCTGGTGGATGACGTTCTATTCACCGGCCGCACCACGCGCGCGGCGCTGGATGCACTTTTTTCTCATGGGCGTCCGCGAAGGGTGCAGTTGTGCGTTCTGATTGACCGCGGACATCGAGAGATCCCAGTGGAGGCGAGCTTCGTGGGGCGCAACGTGCAGACGACCATGAACGAAGTGATCGAAGTGAAGCTGACCGAGGTCGACGATGCGGAGAAGGTCCTGCTGATGGAGAAATGATTCGCGTTGGGCTTTGCTTTTTTCTTGGGTAACTGAGAAGGACGGCGGAAACTGCCGTCCTTCTCAGTTTTGCTTGAGCTTAGTTGGTTAGCAATCCGACCTGTGACGCCAATCTCCTACGCCAACCGGGCGCAAATTGCCTTGGTCTGCGTGTAGAGATTGAGAACATCGTGGCCCATTTCGCGTCCCCATCCTGATTGCTTGTAGCCACCGAAGGGTAGGGCTGCGTCGAAGATGTTGTAGCAGTTAATCCACACCGTCCCGGCACGCAACTGTTCGGCCATGCGATGAGCCTTGCTGATGTCGCGCGTCCAGACGGCAGCGGCCAAACCGTAGGCGCTGTCGTTGGCGCGGGGCAGAATTTCTTCCGGATTGTCGAACGGCATGGCCGTGACGACTGGTCCGAAGATTTCTTCCTGCACGACTTTCATATTTTCGCGAGTGTTCACCAGGACCGTGGGCTCGACAAAGTAGCCTTTGTCGCCCGACTTGTGGCCGCCGGCGATGGCAGTGGCACCCTCGGTAAATCCGGCTTCGAGATATCCGCAAACGCGGTTCATCTGTTCCTCGGAAACCAGCGGTCCCATTTGCGTTTGTGGATCCAGGCCCGAGCCGACGCGAATCTTCTTCGCGTTCTCGGCGACTCCTTCCACAACGCGATCATAGACCGGTTTCTCGATGTATAACCGCGAGCCAGCGCAGCAGCACTGGCCGTGATTGAAGAAAATTGCGCTGGCGGAACCGGCGATTGCGGCGTCGATGTCGGCATCCTTGAAAACAACGTTGGGGGATTTGCCTCCCAGTTCCAGCGAGACCTTCTTCAGGTTACCGGCAGCGGCATGAACGATCAGTTTTCCGACTTCCGTGGATCCGGTGAACGCGATCTTGTCGACGTCGGGGTGTGCGGCGAGAGCGGCGCCGGCAGTTTCGCCATAGCCGGGGACAATGTTGACGACGCCGTCGGGGAACCCAGCTTCCATGATGAGTTCGCCGAGACGCAGAGCCGAGAGCGGGGTCTGCTCAGCAGGTTTGAGGACTACGGTGCAACCCGTGGCCAGCGCTGGCCCCAGCTTCCACGCGGCCATCAGCAGAGGGAAATTCCAGGGAATTACCTGACCCACGACTCCGACCGGCTCACGCAATGTGTAAGCGAGATACTTTGCGCCCGGCGTGTAAGGCACGGACAACGGAATTGTGTTGCCTTCGATCTTGGTGGCCCAGCCAGCCATGTAGCGGAAAAGATCGGCAGCGAGCGGAACGTCGGCAGCCTTGGCGACCGCGAGTGGTTTGCCGTTGTCGAGGCTTTCGAGATAGCCGAGTTCCTCGGTGTGAGTCTCGATGAGATCGGCGAGCTTCCAGATGAGGCGGCCACGCTCGGCCGCGGTAAGTTGCCGCCACGGTCCGTTGTCAAAAGCTTTGCGCGCGGCCTTGACCGCCCGCTCAATATCTTCACGGTCGCCCTCCGCGACTTGCGCGAGGATTTCGCCCGTGGCGGGATTATACGTAGGAAAAGTTTTGCCGGAAGCAGCGTTGACCCATTGGCCGTTGATCAAGATCTTCAGGGGTTTATCGATGAAATCCGCGACCTGCGGGTGAATTTGCGGGGAAAGTGCGATACCCATACAACCTCCTTCGTCAAACAAAATCAATCAGACACTGTCACGAGCGAGATGCCGGGGGTGATCGGGAAGGACAACCCTACGGACGATAAGAACCGCCAACATGCTAGACCCATGCGGGGACAAAAGCAATCGGCATCCGGCCGGCCTAACGTCAAGAAAATCGATTTACTGAACGGCGAGGTTATTCGCCGTAAGGAACCCAGATGTTCTTGACTTGCGTGGCGTGTTCGAGGAACCAGCGTCCCTCGGCGAGTTTGGAATCGAACCAGTCGATCTCGCGGCCTTCGTTGGTCCAGACCTGTTTTAGATTTCCCGTGGACAGGGCTTTGGCCGCGGTGGCGCTGGCTTCGTCGGCGAAGCACCAGATGGCGTCCACATCGTCGTGCTCGGCGAGAACTTTCAGCAGTTGCGAAGTGTAGCCAGTCACAATATTGACCGCGCCGCCGGGCAGATCGCTGGTGTCGAAGAGTTGGTACAGGTCAGCGGTGATGAGCGGGTAGGCTTCGGAAGGAACTGCGATCACGGTGTTCCCAACGGCGAGAAGCGGCATTGCGAGCGACAGAAAACCGAGCAGCGGCGCTTCCCTGGGACAGATGACGCCGACGGTTCCGATGGGCTCGTTCATGGCGATGGCAATATTGCGAAACGGCGGATTGTGGACGGCGCCATCGAACTTGTCAGCCCACGCCGCGTAAGAGAAAATGCGTTGCACGCCGAGATCAACTTCTGCAGCAGCTTGCTTTTCACCGACAACAGCGGTGAGACGGCGAATAATTTCGTCGCTGCGCTGCGAAAGATTTTCCGCGCAGTAGAACAGAACCTGGGCGCGGTTGTGCGCCGTGGCCTTGCTCCATGCTTCGGCCTTACGCGCGGCCTCCACCGCGTTGCGAATATCTTTGCGATTGCCAAGCGGAGCCTCGCCGAGCAAGTGCCCGTCAGGCGAACGAACCTCCAAGCTATAACCAGAATCCGGCCGCGCCTGCTTGCCGCCGATGTAGAGCTTTACCGTGCGGTCGATAGCAGGAGTGCTGGGTTGCGTCTCATCTTCCACTTCTATGATTGCGGGCGGGTGTACAGCCGGCAACTTCGCCGCATTCTTGAACCACGACGGCTCCAGATATTCCAGCAGCCCCTCGCCGCCGCCTTCGCGGCCGTAGCCGCTCTCGCGGTAGCCGCCGAATCCACACGACGCGTCGAACAAGTTCGTGCAGTTCACCCATACGACGCCAGCCTTGAGTTGGGCGGCCACGTGCAAAGCGACGTTGATGTTCTCGCTCCACACGCAGGAGGCGAGGCCGTAGACAGTATTATTCGCGAGTTCCACGGCTTCGCGCGGGGTGCGGAACGTCATGGTCGCCAGGACGGGGCCGAAGATTTCTTCCTGGGCGACGACGGATGTGGGATGCACATTGGTGAGGAGGGTCGGGGGATAAAAAAATCCGCGCGCCGGCAGCGTGACCTCGGGCTGCCAGCAGGTTGCACCTTCGGCAACGCCTTGCTCCACCAAGCGTTGGATACGTTCCAGTTGGACCCGCGCCACGATGGCGCCGATGTCGATGGCTTTATCGAGGGGCGCGCCCATGCGCAACGTGCCCATGCGTTCGCGAATCTTGCCGAGCAAGACTTCGGCAATGCTCTCCTGCATCAGCAGGCGCGAGCCAGCGCAACAGACTTGTCCCTGGTTGAACCAGATTCCGTCCACAAGACCTTCGACTGCGCTGTCGAGGTCGGCGTCGTCGAAAACAATGAAGGGGGATTTTCCTCCCAGTTCGAGTGAAAGGCGTTTGTGGCTGGCAGCGGTGGCGGCGCGGATCGTGCGGCCAACTTCCGTGGAACCGGTGAACGCAATCTTGTCGACATCCGGATGTTTAACCAACGCTTCGCCGGTGGAGCCATCGCCCGTGACGATGTTGACGACGCCGGCGGGCAATCCGGCCTCCTGGCAAAGCTCGGCGAAGGCAAGCGCGGTGAGCGGAGTAAACTCAGCGGGCTTCAAAACGACCGTGTTGCCCGTGGCCAGGGCCGGTGCAATCTTCCATGCCGCCATGAGTAGCGGAAAATTCCAGGGAATAATTTGCCCCACCACGCCGCAAGCCTCGTGTTCGGGAAACTCCTGCTGGAGTAGTTGCGCCCAGCCCGCGTGGTGATAAAAGTGCCGAGCGACCAGAGGAATATCAATGTCGCGACTCTCGCGGATGGGCTTGCCGTTGTCGATGGTTTCGAGAACGGCGAGCAGGCGCGAATGTTTCTGCACTAAGCGGGCCAGCGCATAGAGATAGCGGGCCCGGGCGTGGGGAGTAAGCGCACGCCACTTCGGCGAGGCCACGCGTGCAGACTGCACGGCCGCATCGACGTCCGCTGCAGAACCCAGAGCAATGGAAGCCAGCTTTTCTCCGGTAGACGGATCGAGTGTGTCGAAATATTCGCCGGCGGCTGGCGCCTGCCACGCTCCGTTGATGAAGTGCGCAAAGCGTCGGCTATGGCGGTCCAGCCAGCTTTGCGCCTCTTTAGGATCCTCAGGAGCGGGACCGTACTCCATGGTCAGGAATTTTTCGGCGATGCTCATTCGGTTCAGCTTGATTCTTCGGTCGTCCATGAGACCACACGCAGTTGAGCTTATCTCGTCAAGCAATCGGATGACGATATTCCGCGGAATACCGCCCGGTTGCATGATGTTCCAGTTGACGCTCGATATCCCCCAGCAAGCTGCTGGCGCCAAAGCGAAACAGTTCCGAGCGCGTCCACGCTGAACCGAGTTCCTCTTTCATCATGGCGAGCCAGTCCGTGGATTGCTTAGCGGTTCGAAGTCCGCCGGCCGCTTTGAAGCCCACGCCCATCCCAGTTTGCAGCGCGTATTCGCGAATGGCACGCGTCATGACCAGCCCCACGGGCAAAGTGGCGTTGGTTGATTCTTTGCCGGTCGAAGTTTTGATGAAATCGGCTCCGGCCATCATAGCGACCATACTGGCTCGCGCTACGTTGCGTAATGTGAGCAGGTCGCCGGTGCCAAGAATCACCTTCATGTGTGCGTTTCCGCACGCTTGCTTGAAAGCTGCGACCTCGTCGTAGAGCGCCTGCCACCGGCCACCGAAGACATAGCCGCGCGTAATCACGACATCGATCTCGTGCGCGCCCGCTTCCACGGAGCGGCGAATTTCCGCGACGCGCTCCGCCAGCGGCGAGAGGCCCGCCGGAAAGCCGGTGGAAACGGCGGCAACGCGCACCCCACTTCCCTCCAGAGCATGCAGAGCGGTTTCGATGAAGCTGTGATAGACGCACACGGCTGCGACTTTTACTTCGAGTTCTTCGATGCCCAACTTGCGCACCAGATCGCTCTGCACGGGTCTCCGGGCCTTCGCGCAGAGGCGGCGCACGCGGTCATCGGTATCGTCACCGGCAAGCGTGGTCAAATCCATGCAGGTGATGGCGCGGAGAAGCCAGGCGGCCTGCCATTCTTTCTTGACCGATCGGCGCGCGACTTGCGACTGGACTCGGCGTTCGATGGCACTGGTGTTGGCTTGCATTTCCCGCACCCAATGCAGATCAAGAGGGATCCCGGAGTTGGACTGAAGGGAGCGTCCTGAAATCAATGCGATCGTGCCTGCGGAGAGGTCGGTGCCTTCGCCGCGCAATCCATGCTTAGATTCGCGGGTCGTCGTGGGAAGTTGGTGATCCACAGACATTGACGACTTTACCTCAAGAGCGCGGAGTTCATGATGCGCACGCGCTTCGCTCAGGTTGTAATTGTACGGCAGGCTTCGCGAAATGGGGCCCTCCGAACGGAAATTGACCCGGCTTTTGCGCGACTGTCGGCAAAAATGCCATGCGGCTACAGGGGCAGGGTTTACAATGACGCACAATTTAAGCGGTCCTAATTATCTAGTCCGAAGAAACGGTCATGCCTACGAAAACTCTCGCCGCAGCGACTCGCAAGCAGTTGGAGCGCGCCGCGCAGAAAGCCATGAAGAACGCTCACGCGCCCTACTCCAACTTTCGCGTGGGCTCCGCGATCCTGTTGGCGGACGGAAAAATCTTCTCCGGCTGCAACGTGGAAAACGCTTCTTATGGGATGACCAACTGTGCCGAGCGGACGGCAATTTTTTCTGCAGTAGCAAAGTTGGGGCCGAAGATTGAGATTCGCGCGGTCGCCGTAACCAACGACCACGGCGTGGCGTGCTCTCCTTGCGGAGCCTGCCGCCAAGTCATCTATGAGTTCGGCCCCGACGCGATGGTGTTCTTCCAGGGCGCTCGCGGCCCGAAACAAGCCCACATCACCGAACTTCTTCCGGAAGGATTTCGCCTCCAGTGAGTCAATCTGCAGTTTGCACTCAGACATTCCGCGCAGTCGACGTAATCCGCAAGAAGCGAGACGGGGGTGAGTTGTCGCGATTCGAAATCGAGTCGTTGATTGCGTCCTATACGCAGGGTGCAATTCCCGATTATCAAGTCTCTGCGTGGTTGATGGCGGTGGTGTTGCGGGGCATGTCGCGGGCAGAGACCGCCGTATTGACCGACGCGATGCTGCGCTCGGGCGAAGTGTTGGACCTTTCGGCGATGACGGCAAAAAAGGTAGACAAACATTCCACGGGAGGAGTGGGCGACAAGACTTCCCTTGCACTGGCTCCGCTTGCGGCCGTCGCAGGCGTGACGGTTCCGATGATCAGTGGACGCGGACTTGGGCACACCGGAGGCACTCTCGACAAACTAGAGGCGATCCCCGGGTTCAATGTGAATCTGCCAGTGCCGGAATTCCGCCGTGTGCTCGAGACGTGCGGCTGCGCCATGATTGGGCAGACCGCCGAGATCGCCCCGGCTGACCGGAAGCTCTACGCGCTGCGCGATGTGACTGGGACGGTGGAAAGTCCTTATCTGATTTGCGCTTCCATCATGAGCAAGAAGCTGGCTGAAGGAATTGACGCGCTGGTACTCGACGTGAAGACCGGTTCCGGAGCGTTTATGAAGAGCGAACAAGATGCGGCGTTCCTGGCTGAACTCATGGTGGAAACGGGCGAGCGCATGAGCAAACGAACGGTCGCGCTGATCACGGACATGGACCAGCCGCTGGGAAATATGATTGGCAATGCGCTTGAAGTGGTCGAGGTGGTGGACATTCTGCGAGGCGACGGGCCACAGGATTTGCGGGAGCTCTGTCTGGAGCTGGCAGGATGGATGCTGCATCTGGGTGGAATTTCGAAGACGGTCGCAGAAGGAAAACAAGAAAGCGCGAAATTGCTTGCATCAGGGCAAGCTCTTGACCGATTTCGCAAAATGGTGGAACTGCAGGGTGGAGATCCGCGAGTGATCGACGATCCGAAAGGCTTGCCGCAAGCCGGGCGCTCGCGGCAAGTTTTGTGCGCGAAGAATGGATACATCTCATCTCTGCAATGCGAACAGATCGGCACCGCCTGTGTGATTCTCGGGGGCGGACGCGAGCGCAAGGAAGATTCGGTCGATCCGGCGGTGGGTATCGTGCTGCATAAGAAAGTCGGCGATCCTGTTGCCGCCGAAGAACCGCTCGCCACGATCTACTACAATTCCGAAACGCGGGTTTCGCGCGCCCAACAATTGCTGGGGGAGAGCTGCCGGATCAGCGATTCCCCACCGACTGAAAAAAGGCCGCTGATTCATCAGGTTATCGGGAAGTGATCGAGGAGCCAGGAGAAAACTGAATGGGACGCTTCACGGGAATTCTCGGGCTGTTGACGATGCTCGGCTTGGCTTTTGCTTTCTCCACCAACCGGCGCGCCATTCGCCTGAAGACGGTCGCGTGGGGCCTGGGTCTGCAATTTGCGTTTGCCGTTTGTGTGTTGCGAATCGACGCAGGCCGCCGTGCATTTCAGGCAGCGGGCAATGTGGTCAATCGCTTCCTGAACTACGCCTTCGCCGGCTCAGAGTTCGTCTTCGGCGATCTTGGGAAGCAGGGGTCGCATCTCGGCTTCTATTTTGCTTTTCAGGTGTTACCCACGATCATCTTCATCACCGCTTTTTTTGCGGTGCTTTATCACTATGGAATCATGCAGTTCATTATCAAAATCGCCGCATGGGTGATGACGCGAGTGATGGGGGCGAGCGGGGCGGAATCGCTGAATGTAGCGGCGAGTATCTTCATGGGACAAACAGAGGCGCCTGTTACGATCAAGCCGTTTCTCGCTGATCTGACTCATTCCGAATTGATGACGGTCATGACGAGTGGCATGGCGCATGTTTCAGGCGGAATCATGGCGGCATACATTGCCTTCGGAATTGAGCCGAAGCACTTGCTCAGCGCAGTGATTATGACTGCGCCCGGCACTCTGCTCATGGCGAAGATGCTGGTGCCGGAAACGGAGCAACCGAAAACCGCTGGCCGCGTGGTGATGAGCGAAGACGAAGAAAGCGCCGAAAAACAGGAAAACTTGCTGGGCGCGGTCGCACGCGGAACCACCGACGGCCTGCATATGGCCCTGAACATCGCCGCGATGCTGATTTCCTTTCTGGCTCTCATCGCACTTGTGAACGGCATTCTTGGCGGCATACACCACTGGATCGCGTGGTGCCCTTCAAGTCTGGAAACGATCTTCGGCGCCGTCTTCGCTCCCGTGGCCTGGGTGATTGGCGTGCCGTGGCACGATTGCCGGGTTATCGGCAATCTGCTGGGCACCCGTATGGTGCTCAACGAACTGGTGGCATTTTCGCTGCTTGGCCCAATGAAAGCGGCGCTCGATCCGCGTTCGTTCACCATCGCGACCTTCGCTCTGTGCGGATTCGCGAATCTGAGTTCGATTGGAATTCAGATAGGCGGGATTGGAGCGTTAGCGCCAAACAAGAAAGGCGAACTGGCGCGCCTCGGCATCCGCGCTATGTTGGCTGGAACCATGGCGAACCTGATGTCGGCCTCGATCGCGGGCATGCTTCTATAGATCTGGACGCTTTTTGCCCAGCTTCGGTTCCGAGCTAGAGCTACTCTCTCGGCTACTTGGCGCTGCGGCGATCTGGAAAGGATTCCTTAGGTGAAACGATACTGGTTAACTTTCGTAGTCGCTTTATCCGCTGTTCTTATGCTTGCGACAGTCGCATCCGCTCAGCCGTCTCCCCGGCGCGTAATCATCGACACCGACCCGGGCACCGACGACGCGCTGGCGATTTTGCTCGCCCTGAATTCGCCGGAGATCAAAGTTGAGGCGCTGACGGTCGTGCCGGGGAACGTGGTAGCCGCTCAAGGCCTGGAGAATGCGCTGAAGCTCGTTTCACTCGCGGGGCGATGCGACGTTGCAGTTGCGGGGGGAGCACAGCATCCCCTGAATCAGAAGTTGATCACGGCGGAGTATTGGCATGGACAGAATGGGCTGGCCAACATCGAGTTGCCACAAGCCAAGTGCAAGGCCGATCCGCGGTTTGGACCCGACCTCATCATTGAACTGGTCCATAAATATCCACATGAGATCACTCTCATCCCCGTCGGCCCACTGACCAACATCGCGCTCGCGGTTTCCAAGGATCCCTCGATCGCGACCTTGGTGAAAGACATCGTCATCATGGGTGGATCGATCAGTGGAGGAAACGTAAACGGGGCCGCCGAGGCCAACATTTATAACGATCCGGAGGCGGCGGCAATCGTGTTTAACGCGGGCTGGATCGTGACCATGGTCGGATCCGACATCGGCGAGCGGACATTGATGACGCGCAAGCAACTCGCGCAACTTCAGTCCACGCACGGCCCGGAAAACGATTTCGTGACTCAGTTGGGTGAGTTCTATCTATCGCGCGCCGAGAAAAATGGATACCCCGGCGCGGCCATGTATGACCCTCTGGCGGTAGGAACAGTCGTCGATCCGACTCTGGTGACGCTGAAAGAGATGCACGTCGACGTCGAAACCAGGGGCGAATTCACGCGCGGAGAAACCGTAGCCAATCGCATGGGAGCGAATGAAAAGAACGTGCTGCACGGGGACCACTACGTGATCGAGGGCTACTACTATCTAAAGCCGAACGCGAGAGTGTGCGTAGCATCGGATGCAGATCGCTTCTTACAGTTGTTTGTCAGCCGGATAAAAGGAAAATGATTCCGCACGTTCAGTGAAGTATTCCTAGTTTGCCCGCTGTTCTACCCTCTGTTAACAGCTCTAGCCGTTCGCCCGCACTATCAGGAAGATTGCTAAGGCGTAAAAAATAAACATAAGCGTCAGGTACAACTTGGCGCGCGGACCCGAGTTTGCAAATTCTTTCCACGCGAGAATTCCCCAGAGCGCCGCGACCATGGGTGCAGACTGGCCGATGGCATAAGAAATCGCCACTCCCGTGAGGTTCGCCGCGACCAGATTGAAAACCGTTCCCGTGCCCCAGATGAATCCACCGAACAAACCAAGCAAATGTCCCGATGCCGGCCCACGGAAAAATCCACCGAAGCTCACCGGTTCACCCACCAGCGGATGTTTCATAAAGTAAACATTCCAGATAAAACAGGAGAGCAGTGCACCGAACGTCAGGAACACCGCAGCGCTGTACGGTCCCAGCGAATTACCGCGAGTCATTGCGTGCGTCATAAACGGAGCCCACAAGCCCATCAAGACTCCCGAGACCACGCACGTGACGATACTTTTTTTCGAGACGGAACGTCCGGCAGCGGCCAAACTGCCATAGGCCTTGCCGTCCAAAACCACCGCAATGAAAGCACACGCAACACCGAGCGCCAGGAATATCGCGTTCCCTTTCGGCTGCAACGCATAACTCAAAACTACCCCGACCACCAGCGCGATGCCGATGGAAATGGGAAACGCAACGGCCAGTCCCGCCATGTCAATTGCAGCAACCAGCAAAAGATTAGCCAGGTTGAACAGAGCTCCGCCGATCAATGCGTTCACAATGTTCGAGGTGTCTGCAGAGTGAACGTTGTTCAGGAAGCTCGTGGAATCGTGCCCGGCGCTTCCCATGGTCAGCGCCAGAATCAAAGAGACCAGGAAGATACCGATCGCATAGTCCCAGTAGAAAAGCTCGAAGCGATAATTCTTGACGCCTTTGTAGGTATTCGCCCACGAACCCCAACAGATGGCGCTGGTGGCCATCATGAGGAGTGCAATTTGGAGACTGTGTGGAGTAAACATGATGGCTCCTTTGGGCAGCTTGCGAGTCCGCAACGGGCGGGGCGAATCTATCTGTCTTCGGGTTTGTCTTCAGTACCGAAGCAGCGAGGTAGCCTAGCGTCGCAACCGAAATCGTGTCAAGGATAAAGGCGATGGGCACTTCGTGGATGGCTCGACGATCTCCGCCCGGAGCGGCCTGTTGCGACCCAGAAATCTGCCGTTGACACGATTCGACTCGCTTAATAGACTCGGCGTTCCTGACGCTCTTTTTGTGCGAAGATTCTGCACGAAGATCTCCTGCACGAAACACTATGGCAAAACGGCCTCGCATCGCGGTGATTGGCAGTGCCAACGTTGATCTGACGACTTTCACGGACCGGTTCCCTAAGCCGGGCGAAACCATCTTCGGACAGAAGTTCGACCTCGGATTCGGCGGCAAGGGCGCGAACCAGGCGGTGGCGGCGCGGTTGTGCGGCGCGGAAGTATTCATGGTGGCACGCGTGGGCAGCGACCTGTTCGGACCGGCCACGATTGAGAATTTCAAAAAGCTTGGTATTGATGTAACGCATGTCAAGCAAGTTGAGGGACTATCGAGTGGCGTCGCTCCGATCTTTGTCGATCCCACTGGACAAAACCGCATCCTGGTGGTCAAAGGAGCGAATGACGCGCTGAGGCCGGCCGATGTGGACGCCGCTGCGGAAACACTGAAAGCCGCCGACTGCATCGTGCTGCAGTTTGAGATTCCGCTCGAGACTGTTTATTACACGGTCGCGTTCGCGCGAAAACACGGCGTTCGGTGCATCGTGAATCCCGCGCCGGCACAACCGGTTGACCTGCCGGCATTGGCGAACCTCGACTACTTCGTACCTAACGAAAGCGAGGCTGAGACGATCACTGGAATCACCGTGCACAACCTCGAGGACGCGAAACAGTGCGCCGGCAAACTTGTGGCTGAAGGCATTCGACGCGTCATCATCACGCTCGGTGCGAAGGGTTCCCTTCTCGCGAGCCGCGAGAGCAGTGAACACGTGTCCGCGTTTCCTGTGAAAAGTATCGACAGCACGGGTGCGGGCGATGCCTTCATCGGCAGCTTTGCCGTGTTCCTTGCAGAAGGCATAGCGGAACAAGAGGCAGTGCGGCGCGCCAATTTATACGCGGGACTCTCGACCACGGGTGTAGGAACACAGAAGTCCTTTTATGATCGCCAGCGTTTCGACGCAGAATGGAAATCCCAATCCGGGACCGGTTCCGTTTGAATTCATCTCAACCCAAGCAACTCCAGTGGCTGATCACGATATGAAGTGGAACTGGGCGCTGCGCTTGGCGTTGACCGCATGTGCGTCGACGAATCCGCCAGTTCCGAATATGTCAACCGCAAATCTTGCATGCGTCGATACAAAAAGATCGCGGCGAGTAGTCTCTATCTACAGGCGAAAAATCTTGACTTCGGAATAGCAGCCCATTTATAAGGCCCTTCTACGGCTGAGGCTTTCAACTTTCAAGAGCAGGGGAAACTTTTCGTTCGGTTGAGGCCCGCCGAAAGGGGTTCGAATGCTGAACAAGAAGGCGCTGCTCGTCGGTGGTTGCTGTTTTCTGAGCTTCTCTCTCTGTCCACTCCTGTACGGCCAGGCAACCGGAAGTTTTTCCGGCACGGTTTCTGACAAAGCTGGCGCGGTGGTGTCGGGGGCAACTGTGAAGGCTACTTCGCAAGGGACGGGCATCTCGCGCGAGGCGAAGACCGACGACTCCGGACACTATCTGATCCCCTTGCTGCCCGTCGCGTTTTACACAATTCGAGTAGAGGCACAGGGTTTCGGACCCGCGGAGCAGAAAGACGTGCGGCTGCAGATCGATGAGCATCGTGAACTGGATTTCACCGTGGCGCCTGCGTCGGTCACGACCGCCGTAGAAGTGAATGCCACTGAAGTAGCAGTACAGACAACGAACCCCACGCTTGGCCAGGTCATTACTTCCGAGCAAGTCGCCGAACTTCCTTTGAACGGCCGCGACTTTGTGCAACTGGCGACGTTGACTCCGGGCGTTACTCAGGAAACCAACCCGAACAGCTTCTTCAACGGCGGCCCCAGCAGCGAAGTCTCAGCGCGCGGCACATTCTCGCTTTCGGTTGGTGGATCGCGGGCCCAGAGCACCGACTGGCTGCTCGACGGCAACGACAACAACGAGCTAACCGCCGGCGGCATCGCGATTCTGCCTTCGATTGACGCCATCCAGGAATTCAAAGTTCTCACCTACAACTACTCGGCGGAGTACGGCACGCGCGCGGGTCCGACTGTTCTGGTGACCACGAAGTCGGGGTCGAACAAGTTCCACGGTTCGCTGTTCGAGTTCTTCCGCAACACCAAGCTTGACGCCAGCACTTATTCTTTCGGCGAGGCCACCCCGAAGCAACAGTTCAACCTCAACCAGTTCGGCGGCGCACTGGGTGGGCCGATCCAGAAGGACAAGACGTTTTTCTTCCTCGATTACCAAGCTAAAAGGCAGCGGCACGGGATACCGTTTACGGGGCTGATTCCGACGCAGGCGATGGCAAGCGGGGACTACCGCGCGGGTCCATTCGGCACCGGAATGGCGCTGCTCACGAATCCGTATGCAACTGCCGGCGATCCCGTCAACTTCCAATGCGTGCCAGGAACGGAAACGTTGGCGACACCGACCCCGGAACCGATCAACGGACACGGTGGCCAAGCCATGGGCACTGCCTGCAATTACGTTCCGCCGGCCCTGATCGACACCACGGGTCAGCAGCTACTCGATCTTTATCCTCAGAGCAATGCGAGCAACGAAGAGTTGGGCTTCAACTACACCAACGTGCCCGTGCGAAAGCTCAACGAAGGCGAGTTTGATATCCGCTTGGACCACAACTTCTCGAGTAGAGATTCTGTCTTTGCACGGTTTAGCTACGATCAAGCGGTGTCGTTCGTTCCCGGCGGTTCGCCGGGCTTCGCCGAACAAGGCGCCTTTGCCAGCACGCAGAACATCACCAACCACGGGCGCAACGTGGCGATTTCGGAGACCCACATTTTTTCGGATCGAACTATCAACCAATTTAACGGGGGATTTAATCGGATATTCAATCACATCCTGTCTTTTGGCACCGGGACCTGCGAGGCCGCGAAGCTTGGGATTCAAGGCGCCGATCTCGGGGCACAATGCGATGGCATCACTGGATATCCTGCCAGTCTTAACCAGTCAACCAAAGACTGTGTAGGTTGCGGTCTGAGTTCAACCCAGCTGACGAACTACTGGTCGGTCGGTGACCGAGGCTTTTCGCCCTTCCAGGGCGGCACCAACGTCTTTTCTGTTTCTGATTCTCTGACGATGATTCGCGGCAAACACAATATCCGTGTTGGTGGTGGAATTCGCGCCAATCAGATGAACGTACTCACCAACGGTTTCGGGGATGGCTACTTCCTGGTGTTCGGTACGTACACGGGCGACGCGAGTGCTGACTTGCTCCTGGGCCAACTCTACGGCTCGATTCACGATCAGACTTTCTTAGGCGCGACGACCGGCCGTCGCTGGAAGATGTATCGGCCTTACGTGCAGGACGACTGGCGCGTCACCAGTAACCTCACTCTTAATCTGGGCTTTGCCTGGTCGCTGACCACGCCTATCACCGAAGCCGAAGGCCGGCAGGCAAACTTTGACTATGCGACTGGGCAGTATCTGGTCACGGGACCCTTGAGCGGTTGTACGGGCTGCGTACGCACAGGCGGGAACGTGGGCGTCCAGTTCGATAAGACCGCCTTGGAACCGCGCATAGGGTTGGCATGGAAGCCGATGGGAAGCCAGAACACCGCGATTCGCGCTGGCTATGCCATCTTCCACGATTCGGCATGGAGCCAGGGTGCACAGGGAACCTGGCAGAATCCTCCCTATTATGCGGAAATCGACAATTTCAATAACTACCCCAGTAACCCATGCCCCCTTGGCAACACTACGTTGAACTGCGGGCTTGAACGTTCTCTCCTGCAGTCCAACCTGCTGCCCTACGAAGCACCTCCTGCTCCTGCCAGTTTTACAGGGACGATTCAGTCACAAAACCTGAATTTCAAACAAGGCATGGTGCAGCAATTTAATCTCAATGTCGAACATCAGCTGCCCGGTGAGGTCGTGCTGACCGTCGGGTATGCAGGATCACGAAGTACCCACATCCTGGTCGACGGCCTGAACCAAAATGTGGGCTCTCCAGGGGCATGCGGCGGCGTTGTCCCGGGATACACCCTCGGCTGCGGCCCCGGCGGTGCCGCGTTCATCGCGCCCTACGGCGAGTTCACCACGGTTGCCAATAACAACGACATTGGCCGGGCCCGCTACGATTCCATTCAGGCCAAGGCGGAAAAGAACGCGCGGCACGGCCTCTACGCGCTTGTGAGTTATACGTATTCCCGCACCTTTGACTCCGGGTTCCCGGATGGTCTTGGCACGCTGCCGGGCGCAATGTACTGGCCGTTGCCTGGGGCCAACAAACTGGACTGGGGCCTGTCTCAGATCAACCTCAACAACCAACTCACGGCGAGCGTGCTCTACGATTTGCCCTTTGGCAAGGGCAAGCACTTTGGTAGCGCCTGGGGCGGGGCCGCGAACGCATTTCTAGGAAACTGGCATTTGAACGTGATTGAGAAGGCCACGTCCGGCTTCCCGCTCTTTGTAGTGGCCAGCAATAACGGCAACTTCAGCGGGTCGGGAGTCAACTTCTCGTGGAACGGCAATAGCCTGAACCGGCCCAATGAAGTTGGCAATCCCAACACGCCCGGACCGGTCGCAGCCAATCCCACCTGCGCCGCCCCTTCCGAAGTACACACGCTTTCTCACTGGTTCAATCCTTGTGCCTTCATGGACGCTCCGGCCGGGGAACTCGGGGATGCATCCCGCGCGCCTCTCTACGGGCCGCGCTTCGTAAACACAGACTTCTCGGCAATCAAGGACTTTCCGTTGTCTTTCCGCGAAGGCATGAGTCTGCAATTCCGGGCCGAGTTCTTCAATCTGTTCAACCACGCGCACTTCTTCCTGCCCGGCTCCAGCGCCAGCGCCATGCAGGACGTAGATAGCCCCTCCAGCTTCGGCGTGGTAAATACGACCCTGAACGATCCTCGATTCATTCAGTTCGCCCTGAAGCTTATTTTCTAGGGCTAGCTGAGTTAGTGTTGTTTTACGCGGGGCAGACGGGGTACTCACCCGGTCTGCCTTTAAGTTTGCGGTCGAAAAATCTGCGGAGGAACTAATGAGGCGGCGCTGTTGGAAACTCGCACTGGTGTTCTTATTGGTGGCTTTCCTTGGGCGTTCGTTCGGGTCGACCCGGCCACGTCGCAAAGTCATCATCAACGAAGACTGTTCCGGACCTGGTGGCAGCAACATGCAAACGCTGCTGGTACTGATTCAATCGCCGCAGGTGGAGGTGCTGGGGATCACGGTGGTGAGTGGAGATCAGTGGCGGGATGAAGAGGTGGCGCATACGCTGCGCTTGCTCGAAATTATTGGCCGCACTGACATTCCGGTTGTGCCCGGAGCGGTTTTCCCCCTCGTTCGCAGCCGTGAAGAAGCCCAGTTGTGGCAACAGCGTTATGGAAAAGTCGCCTACGCGGGCGCGTGGGATGACCGCTGGTGGCATGAGCCTTTTGTAGTGCCAGAACTTCCCGAGGGCAAGCCCAAAACCAAGCCCGCGGACGAAGACGCGGCTCATTTTCTGATCCGGATGGTGCATGAATATCCTCACGAGGTGACTGTCTACGAGGGCGGCCCCATGACGAACCTGGCGCTCGCGGTCACGATCGATCCGCAGTTTGCGGAACTGGTGCAGGAACTTGTGTTCATGGGCGGAAGTCTAAATCCGCGTACCGACAACCCGGAGTTTGCCAGCAATCCGCGCCACGAATTCAACTTTTGGTTTGATCCGGAGGCGGCGCAGATCGTACTCCGTGAGCCCTGGAAAAAAGTTGTCTGCACACCCACGGATATTTCCATCAAGACGCATCTGACTCCCGCCATGATCAAAGAGATCGAAGCCAGCGGCACGCCGCTCGCACATTATTTGGCCCACTTTGCCCAGTTTTGGCCCGGCGCTGACATCATGTGGGACGAACTTGCGGCCGCCGCATGGATTGACCCCTCCTTGATTACGAAGAGCGAGATTCGCTATATGGGCGTGGACCTCGATAAAGGTGCGGGATACGGCAACACTCTGACCTGGAGCGACAAAGACAAACCGAAACTGGAGACGCAGGCGGTCGAAATCCAGGTGGATCTGAACACCGAGAAGTTTTACAAAATGTTTGTGAGCCTGATGACGGCGCCTACGCCGGCGCCCCGTTAGCGGCTGGACTTCGGCAAAGTTCGGGAGCGCGGATTTTAGTGGGCCATCGGATGGAACGGGCCACGCACAGCATTCATGCCTGCACGCTTGCGCAACTCGGTAAGCAAGGCGCTGGCAGCGTTGCGGTACGTCTTGCTGGGGTCGGAAGGATCAGCCCACACTGCATCATAAATAATCTGCGCGGCTTCTTTCAGGTCCATGTGCAACGCTGCCTCGCAAACGTCCAGGCGGCTCTGCAGGCGTTCATGACAGGCCTGGCAAATTTCGGCGGGCTGCGATCCAGCAGTATGGTTGTGCTCGAGTTTGCAGGTGTACGCGGGCGCGTTGGTGGCCTCCGCATGCACCGCAACCAGTTCAGATTTGAATTCACGAAGAAACTGTTCCCGCTCGAGGTCGGGGTCGGCGCCAGCTTGTTTTGGGCCTTTGCCAGTTTGTACAACATCCTCCTTGCGAGGAGGCGCAGTCTCGGTGCTGCTCTGGGATACTTGGCCGGCTGCGATTCGCATGACCGGGTCGACACGGTCTTTGCTCTGGCACGTTGGACAAGCGTCGAGATCGGCTGGGTAGTAGAGGTGACAGGTGGCGCAGGGCAGTCCGTACGCGGAGGACTTGACCACAACCCCGGCAGCCCCGTTGCTCAACGCTGCGGAATTGAGGCCACTGGCATCATTCCCACGCCCAACTCCATGTTGTGGACGCGCTCCAACGGCTGCGTGCTGGGACCTCATTGCTTCCATCCTGAATCTCCGGAAAATCTCTCTTAGTGTAGGCGGATTGTAGGCCAGCCCGAAACACCAGCAGTACACACGGAGGTACTGGCCTGTGGGACACGTCCGACTCGTACGCGGCCGGCGATTCTCTACCGGGCGCTGTTCGTGGCTTTCATCAGCTTAAGAAGTTCTTCGCGGCGAGCGCGGTAAAGAGTGCGTTCGGGATCGAGACGCGCAGCCAGGTCCAACTCGGAAAGAGCCTCTTCGTAGCGGTCCAGACTCATCAGGCACGCAGCCAGCGAGAAGTGGTTGTCGGCGGAGGGCTTCAGCCGCAGCGCTTCACGAAATTCTTTCTCCGCGGCCTGCAACTGCTGCTGCTCGAACAGGACCGTTCCGAGGTAATGATGGGCCACGTCGGAATCAGGGTTGAGGGAAACCGCCAGGCGAAATTCGCGCAAAGCCTCTTCCGGCTTGCCATCCAGCAGAAGAGCCTGGCCCAGAACGCGGTGCTCGGTGGCGCCCGATGGATTCTGTTGCAACGCCAACTGCAGTTCTGCAACCGCACCCTCATAGTCTTTTTTCGCCATGAGCGCGCTAGCCAAACAGCCGTGTCCCTCTTGCCATTCCGGGTGTTCCTTGTAAAGTTCGCGCAGTTCGGTGATCGCCTCATCGAACTTGCCCTGATCGCAATAGGTATTGCCCAGATTGTTGCGGACGGAGGCTTCTCCCGGAGCCAATTTCTTAGCCTCGCGATACTCCGCCACCGCTTCATCAAGTTTTCCCTCTTCGTGGAGGGTCAAAGCTAAATTGGAATGCGCCTCCCAGAAGTCCGGACGAAGGCCGATGGCCCGCTCGTAGGCTGCCAACGCGGCCGGCAAGTTGCCGGCGGCGTGCAGGGCAATGCCCATATCGTAGTAACTGTCGGCATTCTCCGGATCGCGCAGCAGAGACTGCGCAAACGCGTGGACTGCGGCGCTATATTCTCCACTGGAATAAAAACCTAATCCCAGGTACTGATAGGCCTCGGAGTTCTCCGGGTCCATGCTCAATGCGGTGCGCGCTTCGGCGACCGCGTTTTGGCCGTCATCCATGCGATAAAAAATGTAAGACAAGCTGCCATGGTTTTCGGGAAAATCGGGCTTCAGTTGTAGCGAGAGCGTGATCTCATCGAAGGCATCGTCCCATTGATCCTGCTGACGAAGCATCGTGCTGAGGGCGAAGTGCAGGGCGCTGTTCTGCGGATCGCCGCGCAAAGCTTCTCGCAATTGCAATTCCGCTTCGTGATAATTCTGCTGGGCCGCGGCTGTCGCGGCTTTTTGCAGAGCCGGCGGAATTGGAGGAGTCGCGGTGGTAGAGGAACTTTTAACAGAACCAAGAACCCGAAGAAGATTCTCATCGGCCCCAGCCACCTGCAACTGGCGCAGTTCGTCTTTTCCCGGAGCGGTGGTCAGTCCGCGTTCGCCAACTAGTCGAACTAGACGGCGGTTGGAAACACCTCCAGCCAGCCAGGCCACAAGTTCAGTGGTCGTGAGCGGCTTACTGCTGAGCGGCTTGACGTTAGCGGAATCGGCAGCGCACAGAGCTACCAGACTCAGGAAAGCAATAGGCACCACAAACTTGAGTTTCACCGGACTCCCTAACACTGCGATTGGCCTGCTGGTCGCGCCGTTTGCGAGAAGTGCCTACCGAAACAGCCTTCCAAAACATAGCCTGCCGGCATCGTTGTGGGTAAGGTCACGGAGGTAACTAGTGGTTGACAACGCTCGCGAGAAGCTAACCGGAGCGGCCTCCTGGAAGACGCTAAACCGAACTGGCACAGGGTCTTGCGGGCAATCGAGCCCCGTGCGCAAAACTCCTGGCTACGGCATTGCATTGACTTCCCCCGCAACCTTCCGTAGGCTGTAAGGTGTGTTGCTGGAGGCTCCGAAATGTTAGAAGGTCTATTTCAACCGATGCACCTGCTGGTGATTTTTTTCATCGCCCTGCTGGTGTTCGGCCCGAAGAAACTGCCTGAACTCGGAAAAGGTCTGGGTGAGGGGATCCGTGCCCTGAAAGATGGCATGAAGGATCAACCGCCCACGCAGGCTTCCACCGATCAGAGCAAGAAACCCGAAACCAAGAGCTGACTGGGTTCCCGCGTAGGGGGTTCCCGTCGTGAGTTTTCGGCGCGCGTTTGCGCCGACGGAAGCCCGAGCAGCGTCCTCTGGCAGTGTCTGCCACTTTCGTCAGCTTATTGAGCTTTTTCCGTTCGCTGAATACTCAGCGAACCCGGGCCCCGTTGCTTCGTCTCGAATTCAGATCGCTACGATTTTGATCGTTACCGACCTTATCTCTTATCCCTGGAGGGTCATCTGTGTTGCGTAAGATGCAGTGCGTCGTTGTGTTCATGCTGATGTCGTCGGCCCTGATGCTGGCGGACCAGATCACTTTGAAAAACGGTGACCATCTGACCGGGAAGATTGTGAAGTCAGATGGCAAGACGGTGGTGTTGCACACCGAGTTTGCGGGAGACGTGACCATCCAGTTTGCGGCGATCGACCAAATCACCACCGACCAGGAGTTGCACGTCGATCTGAAGGGCGGAAAGACCGCCGTCGGTACGGTTAGGACCAGTGACGGAAAACTGGAGATCGCGACCAAGACGAGTGGCACCGTCGAGGTGCCCAGGGACGACGTTACTGTGATCCGCAACGATGCGGAGCAGACGGCTTATGACAAGTCGCAGCATCCGACATTGAGGCAGGGATGGACGGGCGGAGCCAACATAGGCTTCTCTTTGGCACGCGGAAACAGCGACACGGAGAACCTGGCCCTGGCATTCAATGCTGCTCATCCCACGATCCACGACAAAATCACGTTGTCTGCAAGTTCGGTTTATACCGAGAACAATACGCCGGGAGCTTCACCGGCCACGATTGCCAACTTGGTGGAAGGTCTGCTGCGCTACGACCGCAACATCAATGCCCGCATGTTTGCTTTTGTCGGCACGGACTTCATGAGCAATCAACTGCAGGAACTGGATCTGCGCGCCGTGTATGACGGTGGTTTCGGACTCCACGCGATCAAGACGGGCAAAACTGTACTCGATTTTTTTGCGGGCGGAAACTATACGCACGAGACCTACTCGAACGGCCCTCCGGTAGCGCCGCCGACCACGCCACCGACCTTCACTTCATATGGCAAGACGGACAAGTTCGCCGCACTCACCTTGGGCGAAGAGTTGACGCAAAAGCTGGGCGCCAGCACGGTGCTGACCCAGAAGCTGTACTTCTATCCCGACCTGAACGATACCAGCCAGTACCGTGGCACCTTTAACTTTGGAACCGTCACCAAGATCAGCAAGTGGCTGGGATGGCAGAACCAGCTCGCAGACATCTACGTAACCAACCCGCCCTCCACGGCGAAGAAGAACGACGTTATCTTCACCACCGGGTTGAACATTGCATTCGCACACTAATCTCTTAAGTATGAGTTCGCAAAAGCCGCCACGAGGCGGCTTTTTTACTTAATCTTGGGATTCCGTTGCTCCGGAAAGGGCCTAGTCGATACCGTGAATGCGGAGGCTTACCAGTTGGTCGATAGTCAGCTTTTCCATGCCGCGAGTGCGTAGCCCGGCGATGTATTCCGGCGTCACGTTGTGAATCCGCATCGCGATCAACTGGTCGGGTTCAGGATGGGTATACCCCAGCCCTTGCAGCTTATCGATGAACTCCGGCGTAACCCCATGAATGCGGAATGCGATCAGCTGCTGCAGGTCGATGTGGTCGTAACCGCGCTTCTTCAGGTCATCCATCCACTCCGCAGTTGCGCCGTGGATCCTCATCGCGATCAGCGTATCTTCGTCCGGTGAGTAGCCAGCCTGGTGCAGACTGCGAACCATCTGCGGGGTTACGCCGTGAATGCGGAAGGCCACCAGTTTGTCGCTATCGGAAATCTTCAATCCTGACGCCCGCAGGTCTTCGATCAACTGCGCATTCACGTTGAAGATGCGGAATGCAATCAGCTTGTCGGTGTCGAGATCGGTGAGGTGTTCGTTCTTCATTTGCCTCGCAAACTCCAGACTTACATCCTGCACCGCCATGCTGAATTGCTTCTCGTCGTCCACGGGGAAACCGAGGCCCTGCATTTCGTGCGGGTAGTTCGGGTCAGCCTGAAAATGGAAAATGCCAGCTCCTTCTCCGTCGCTGAGAAACCCCTCGCAGTCGATTTTGCCCGCATCGCGAGAAATGGTGAAGTGCACATCCTGGCGTCCGGACTTGGAGAAGTCCACGCCCTGAAACGCGTTGGCTGGCCAGTCGGACTGGTGACTCGACATCCCGCCGTGGTGTCGCTCGATCAGCGAAAAGTCGACCTTGCCGGGTTCCTCGGACTTGCCGAGGGTCCAGTCGCCGCTACGGGTCTCGGCTGCGCGGTTTGCGAGTGCTCCGAAAACCACGCAGAATCCGAATACGAGAAAACAGAGTGTCTGGCGGAGTCTCATAAAATCGTCACCTCTAAATGTCTGCGTGAGGTTCCAGAATATTCATGCGTTTCAGTTCGATAAGCTTGTCCAGGTCGAGGTCCTTGAACCCGTGCTGGCGTACCTTCTCGATGAACTCGGGAGTAATGTCCTGCACTTTGGCGGAGACCACATCGTCGACATTAATTTTGAACCCGGCCGCTTGCAGAGCCTTGATGTACTCCGCCGTCACGCCCTGCACTCGCATCGCGATCAAGTCGTCGCCGCCGGGCTTGAGGCCTGTCGCCTGAATCTCCCGCACATATTCAGGACTGACGCCCTGAACTTTCATGCCCACCAGGTCGTCGCCATCCGGCTTCAGACCTAGTTCATGAAGATCGTGTATGTAGGCAGGTGTGATGCCCTGGACTTTCATGGCGATAACCTGATCGGCATCGGGGTTCAAACCTGCGGCACGAAGTTCCTTGATGTAAGCCGGAGTCACACCCTGCACTTTCAGGGCAATGACCTCGTCCGCGTTGGGTTGAATGCCGGCTTCTTTCAGACCTCGAACGTAATCGGCATTCACATTCTGTACCTTGAGGGCAATGATTTCGTCCGGGTCAGGATTGAACCCTAGCCCGCGCAACTCCTGGATATATGCGGCCGTAACGTTTTGCACGCGGAAGGCGACAAGAGTATCGGCATCGGGATGCAGTCCCTGCTCGTGAAGTTCGCGGACATACTCGGGCGCAACGCCTTGAATCTTCATGGCCACGAGTTCGTCGATCGTGAGATCGCCCATGCCCGCAGCTTTCATGGCATCGATGTAGGAAGTGGCCGTGGTGGCGGAATCTGCGGTAGCCGCTGGTTGCGCGCTGCTCGCTGAGCGGGCCGGGGAAGGTTTTTGTGCATGCGGGCCCTCAGGCTCTGCCGACGCGTGAGGCGAGAATGCCGCTCCCGAAATAACGGGTCGTGCGTGGGCAATCCCGACGAGAGCGTTTCCGGCGACCAGAGCCGCCGTGAGGCAAACTACGCTGCCCGTGATTCCGATCCCGCGCATTCCGGCACCCAGAGTTCTTAACCCAAGCACGCGGAGAATGCGCTCCGTGAGTGGACCACGGTTGACGGCCATGGCAAGAACTGGCACGCTCCGCCACTCTTCCATCAGGGTGAGGGCGCGCGCGTACTCGACGGCGTTACCGCAGAGAGAGATTGCGACATCATCACAGCAGTGCTCGCGCTCGGCGCGAATGCGCCGATTCAACCACCACACAGCGGGATGGTAGAACAGCAGCGCTTCCACCACGACCTGAAAAACGTTCACGAAGGGATCGAGCCGCTGAATGTGGGCGAGTTCATGCGCCACAACTAATTCGAGCTGCTCCTGAGAAAGACCAGTGAGGGCACGCAGCGGCAGAAACACAACCGGACGAAACCAGCCAATCACCGCCGGAGCCTGCAGTCCTTCCCCTTCGCAGTAACGGATCGCCCACTTCAGGCCGAGGCGGCGTTGCAGCGTTTCGCACATTTCGAGCACGCGGGCGTTCACATTCGTGGACAGTTTGCGGCGCTGCCGCTCCAGTAGCAGAAATCCGCCAGCCGAGCGCAGGCTGAAGAAAGCCACTCCCGCGAGCCATGCTTCCACCAGCCAAGGAAACAAATCCCAGGACGACACGCTATGACGAACTTCAGGCGCAAGCGAATCGACGACTCCCGCGGCGCCGCTCACAGCGAAGGCGACGGATAAACGCGATCTTTCGTTTCCAACCCTTCCACTGTCAGCAGCCGATTGTTTTTGGCTGAAAATAATCAGAGTAGCGACCGGTGCGGCGAGCATCAGCACCAACACACTCAGGGCGATCGCGTAGCGCGCGGAAGCACGGCTGCAGAAAGCCATGGCGGCCGCAGCCAGCGCCGCCAGAGCGGCCCCCTGCCACAGAAAATGAAGCAGAGTCCAAGCCACGGCATGCATGAGACTCGGGGAAAGCCAACTCGTCAGAATGTTCATCATCGCCGGTTCCTTTCGTATTCATCCAGCAAGCGCCGCAACTCGTCGATCTCTTCCCGAGAAGCCCGCCGCCCGGCCAGGGCATGCATCATGAGCTGGCTTGCTGATCCCTCAAATACCCGCTGCAGCACATCGCCGGCGAACTGTCGTTTGGTTTGCTCCGCCGGCAGGCATGCTTCATAGACGTGCGCCCTCTGGGTTTCGTCTCGCCGCCGCACCGTACCTTTCGCCGTCATAATCTGGAGAAGCTTTAGTACGCTGGTGTACCCTAGGGGTCGTTTCTCATTCAGCGCGGCATAGACTTCGCGCACGGTGGAGGGCCCGCGCGACCAGAGCACATGGAGGATTTCGAGTTCGGATGCGGTCGGTTTCAGTGGCGACTTCCTCATAGCGAAGCACCTTACTACGAAGAGCTTCGTAGTGTCAACGAAAATCTTCGTAGACAAAGGCGGGGGCCGGCGTCGCAGAGTTGCGCGCCTCGGGCGTAGCGATCAAGGAGATACGGAGTGGCTTCTCGTTCGGAAAAATCGAAGCAGCTTTATCGGCGCACGCTCGGGCTGCTGATCGAGGGGAGCAGTTCGTCGTCGCGCGGACCGGCCAATTACGGCGAGTACCCTCTTTTCATGCAGCGTGGAAGCGGTTCGCGGATATGGGACGCCGACGGCAACGAATACGTCGATTGGATGATGGGGTTTGGGGCTCTTCCCCTGGGACATGCAGACCCTGACGTGGCCCGCGCGATTGCGGAAGCTGCGGTGACGGGAGCGCACTTCGCCACGGCCACCGAAATCGAAATTGAAGTCGCGGAGATGCTGCGCAGTCTGATACCTAATGCCGAACGGATACGGTTCGCCAACACCGGCACTGAGGCAGTGATGGCCGCGATCCGCTTAGCGCGGGGATATACCGGCCGGCCGAAGATCTTGAAGTTCGAGGGCCACTATCACGGATGGTATGACGACCTGATGGTGAGTTCGAATCCGCTGCCGCCGGCAGCGGTTGGGCATCGCAACGATCCCATCAAGATACCCGATAGTTCGGGCTTGAACCGGCACGCACTCGACGACACGATTGTGGTTCCGTGGAACGATCTACCGGCGTTGCAGCGCGCTATCGACAATCATCCGGGTCAGATTGCCGCCCTCATCACCGAAGGCATCATGGCCAACATGGGCGTGATCCCGCCCGCGGAGGGATATCTTCTGGGCTTGCAGAAGCTCGCGCAACAGAACGGTATTCTTTTCATTCTCGACGAGACCGTAACCGGCTTTCGGATCGCGCCCGGCGGCTGTCAGGAATATTACAAACTGTCGCCCGACCTTGTGACGCTTGGCAAGGCGCTGGGGTGCGGACTTCCAGTCGCAGCCTTCGCTGGGCGAGCTGCGGTCATGGAGGCGCTCTCCTGGGGCGGGGTTCTGCACTATGGCACGCACAACGGTTCACGCATCGGAATGCATGCGGCGCGTGCCAGTTTGCGCAAGCTCACGGAAAATAATTGTGCGGCCTTCGCACACACCTGGAAGATTGCCGACCGACTCTGCGGCGGACTCACCGATCTCTTCCAGCGAAAAACGATTCCTGCGATCGTGCAGCGCGTAGGTCCCATGTTTCAAATCATGTTTACGGAGCGTGCCGCGATCAGGGATTATCGCGAGTTCTGCCAGCATGTGGACAGAAAGGCGTACCAGCAGTTCGTCTTCAAACTGTTCGAGCTCGGAGTTTACACAACACCCTCGGCAACGCTACATTCGATCGTCACGCTCGCGCACAGTGACGACGACATAGATTTCACGCTGACGGCGGCAGAGAGGGCGCTGAACTCCAGCGTTTAGACTCCAAGATGGCAATGACTTCAATCGCCCAGAGTGCGGAGCAGCTGCTGTCATTGGATGGTCAGGTGGCGATGGTGACCGGCGCCGCGTCCGGCATTGGCCGCGGGATCGCGCTCTTGCTTTCGCAAATGGGAGCGTCCGTTGCGGTTCTGGACATCGACGCCCGGGGAGGAGCCGAAACCGTCTCGGAGATTTGCAGACAAAACAGAAAAGCTATCTTCCTTCGTTGCGATGTGCGTTTGGCGCAAGACTGCGTCCGCGCAGTGCGAACCACAATAGAAACGTTCGGCAAGATAAGCATTCTCTGCAACAACGCAGGAATCACTATTCGCAAGAGCGTCACGGAACTTCCCGAAGAAGAATGGGCTTTGGTTCTGGACGTTACCCTGAAGAGCGTTTATCTGATCTCGCGGGAAGTCATTCCTCACATGATTCGTAACGGCGAGGGCCGAATCATCAACACCGGCTCGGGATGGTCGCTGAAGGGCGGACCGACGGCCGCTGCCTACTGCGCCGCTAAAGCCGGAGTCCTCAACCTCACGCGCTCGATGGCGATCGACTATGGCAAAAACAACATCCGAGTGAACTGCATTTGTCCGGGCGACGTTGATACGCCGATGTTGCGAAGCGAATGCGCGCAGCTTGGCGACGAACCAGGCAACTTCATGAAAGAAGCCGCGGATCGCCCGTTGCGACGAATCGGCACGGCCGAAGATGTGGCGAAGGCCGTTCTCTTTCTTGCTAGCGATATGTCGAATTGGGTCACTGGGGCCTGCTTGGTGGTCGACGGCGGCGGTCTCGCCTGAAGGTTGCCGCGGTGACAGTTTCTGCTTGCCTCCCATTGCCTCGCGGCCTCAGGTGCGAGTAGATTAGTGTGGCTCTCAAGATAGCAAGGAAGCGTGCAGGAGATTCCGATGCTGAAACGCATAACGGTTTCGATATTTCTGCTCTTTTGTTTTGTAGCATCCGGTTTTGCAGCCGAAGGGGATCACAACGCCTGCACAGGCGATCCCAACCAGTGGCGGCAACTTTTCGACGGCAAGGATCTGACAGGATGGAAGCACGTTGGGCCCGGCGGAGACACGGTGGAAGACGGCTTGATCCGCACTCATGGTGGCATGGGACTGCTCTACTGGACCGGCGGAAAGATCGGCGACTGTATCATTCATGTCGTCTACAAGATGCGCGACGAGAACGACAACTCCGGAGTCTTCATTCGCATTCCGCTGGAACCTCGCGAAGAATGGATGCCCGTACACTACGGCTTCGAAGTGCAGATCGACAATCATCCGGAAAGGTCGACCCCGAGTGAGGATGAGTATCACTCGACCGGCATGATTTACTCGCTGACCAAGCCCCTGGCTAAAGCGTGGAAGCCTGGCCCTGAGTGGAACACGATGGAGATCACACTCGACGGCTCGCGCACGATCGTAATGCTCAACGGCGTGAAGATCACGGACTATCGCGATGGCGATCCCGTGCCGGATAGAAAGTTCGACTTCGAGCCGCAACGTGGACCACGTCCGAATTTCGGCTACATGGGGTTGCAGAATCACAGCGACAACGACATCGTATTTTTCAAAGAAGTGGCCATTAAACCATTGAAGAAGTAGCACCGTTCTAAGGGTTGGGAGGGCCGTGCGCAGTCAACTCATATCGGAGGAATTCTCATGAAGAAGAATCTGTCGCGCCGCGCTTTCCTGCAAGGCGGAACTGCCGCCGTTGCCGGAAGCGCACTGTTTTCCAAGACCGTCCTGCTGAACGCGCATCCACTCGCCGGCTTGCCGCAAGCCGTGGCGGCGAGCGACCGCGTTCGTTTTGGAATGATCGGCGTTGGGATGCAGGGTTCCGGATTGCTCGGCGGCGCAATCACGATTCCTGGAATCGAATGCGTAGCGGCGGCTGATTTGTACGACGGCCGCCACACGCTGGCGAAGGAAATCACGGGCAACCCCAGTTTGCCCACCACTCGACATTATCAGGAATTGCTGGACCGGAAGGATATCGACTGCATCGTGGCCGCTGTCCCTGACCATTGGCACAGGCGCGTGGTCGTGGATGCCTGTAATGCGGGCAAAGACATTTATTGCGAGAAACCGATGTCGCACACCGTGGCCGATGGATTCGCCATGGTGGAGGCAGCGCAGAAAAATAATCGGGTCGTGCAGATCGGCTCCCAGCGCGTCAGTTCCGTGCTCTGCGCCCAGGCTCGCGAGCTTTATGATGGCGGCCACGGCGCGATTGGCGAGGTCTCGATGATCGAGCTCACGCTCGGCCGCAACGATCCCACGGGCGCGTGGGAGTATCCCCCACCACCCGATCTTTCTACGGAGACGCTTGACTGGGACACGTGGCTCAATGACGCACCGAAGATTCCGTTCAACAAGTATCGCTTCGCGCGCTGGCGCTGCTGGCGCAACTACGGCACAGGCGTAGCCGGAGATCTCATGGTCCACCTGATCAGCGGCATGCTGGTCACGCTGGGATGGAACGAAGCGCCGCGCTCGGCGACAGCCATGGGCGGCATTTTCCGCTGGCCCGACGGCCGCGACATGCCCGATCTGCACGTGGTGCTCTTCGACTATCACGGCGTTCCGGTTTACGTTCGTCTGGGACTGGGAACGGAAACCCCGGAACTCGCGCGCTTCATGGGGCCGAAGGGAATTCTCGATGCCGGCGAATTCGATCTTCGCCAATCGCCTCAGGCCGGAGTCGATCTGGACCCGAGTTACTACGCAAATTCATTTCCTGCCAAACTAAGGGACGAATACTTCAAGCAATGGCACGCGGAACATGACCCTCCACTGGGAAAAGAGCCGATGCACGATGACACTTTCTACCACGGCCACGACTGGGATGACATGCGTCCACACTTGCATAATTTCTTTCAGTCGGTAAAGTCCCGCAAGCCGGTGGTCGAGGATGCAGTTTTTGGCAATCACGCCGCCATCGCCTGCCACATGGCGAACGAATCCTATTTCCGCAAGAAGCCAGTGACTTGGGATGCGGCGTCGAAGACGGTCAAGTCATGAGCAGAATCAGGGAAGCTGGTTAGACGCTCGTGGGACCCCTGTCCCTCAGGCCTCGTTTACCGGCGAAGGTGACGCCGGTGCGATGATGTGAAGACCGCATTCGGTCTTCGCAAACCCCGGCCAGCGGCCAGCACGCGGATCTTCCCCAGGTCTCACCGGGCTCGTGCAATGCGTGCAGCCGATGCTGGGATAGCTCTGGTCGTGCAGCGCATTGTAAGGCAGTTCGTGCTGCTGGATGTAGCGCCAGACTTGCTTTGACGTCCAGTCGACAATGGGGTTGATCTTCGCCAGACCGAACTTGTCGTCCCACTCGATCCTGCTGGCGCCCGCACGCGCCGCCGTCTGATCACGGCGAATGCTGGTGATCCACGCATCCAGTTCGTTCAGCTTGCGTCGCAGGGGTTCGACTTTTCGCAGATTGCAGCATCGGTCAGGATCGTGACTCCAAAGCGCTGCGCCATGAGTGCGCTCCTGCTCTTCGGGAGAGAGCAGGGAATACACCTTCTCGACCGCGATTCCGTACCGCTGCTCGATCTTGTCCATCAAAGCGTAGGTCTCAGGAAAGAGGAAGTCCGTATCCACCGTGAAAAGTCGAAAATCTTTGTGCACGCGCGAAGCCAGATCTATCAACACCATGCCTTCGGCGCCGAACGCAGATGAGATCGCCACCCGCCTTCCGAAGGTCTCGAATGCCCATGCGAGAGTTTGATCGGGACCCCAAGCCGCCGCTTTGAATTGCAATTCTGCGATTTGCTCTTTCACAGGATGGACTCCTCGTCGGCGCTCAGGCTTTTACTTCGAGAAACAACATGTGCTCCGGTAAACTCACGGCTGGATGTCAGGCTCGCAATCGTGGATGTCTCCAACAACTCGGCTGGATCGGCAAGACGTATGACCTCACCCACAACAAGCAATGTCGGTGCAGCCAGCCGAGGAGCGCTTGGCAGCTCAGCGATAGTTGTGCGATGAACTTGCTGATGCTGGGTCGTAGCACGCGAAATGATCGCGCACGGAGTCCCGCGGTCGAGCCCCGCGGACACCAGCCGATTCGCGACCTGCGGGTAATCTTTACCGGGCATGTAGATTGCAAGCGTAGCGCCGCTGCCTACGAACTTGCTCCAATCTGCGGGATTGCTGTCGAACGCTTGATGACCTGTGATCAACACCAGAGCATGCGAAGCGGCGCGATGGGTGAGCGGAATCTGCGCCGCTGCCGCCGCGCCCAGAGCCGACGTCACGCCGGGAACGATCTCGCAAGGAATACCGGCTTTGCGCAGCGCTTCAATCTCTTCCCCTGCGCGCCCAAAGATCAGCGGATCGCCGCTCTTCAACCGAACCACCTGTAGTCCTGAGGCTGCCAGCTCTACTAGAAGGAAATTGATTTCTTCCTGTCTGATCTTTCTCTGACCACAGCGCTTGCCCACATTGTGGATTTTCGCTGCCGCCGACACCAACTTCAGGATCTCAGGCGCCACCAAGTTGTCGTGCAGCACAGCATCGGCAGTTCGCAGCAGACGCAACGCCTTCAGCGTCAGCAACTCCGGATCTCCGGGCCCTGCGCCTACCAAATAGACTTTCCCCTTCATGCCATCTCTCCTTTGGTTGCAACCAGCGCTGAAGTTTCGGCCAGCGCCGCTTCCAGCGCTTCCCTGCTCGCTAGCGAATGCAGCAACTCCCGCTTGCGTTCGGGAGCAAGATCACTCGCCTGTACCAGCCTTCTCGTCTCGCCCAGTTCCGCAACCCAAGCCGCGTATCCCGGTCCAAATTGTTGTTCGAGCTGCTGCCGAAGCTTCTGGGCCAGCGAAGGACTCTGCCCGGAGGTTGAAATCGCGATTTGCAGATCGCCGCGGCGCACCACGGCGGGGTAAAAGAAATCGCAGAACTCCGGCACATCGACCACATTGCAGAGCACTCCCCGCAACTGAGCTTCCCGGTAGATAAACTCGTTCAGGTCCCGCGACGCCGTCGCGACAACTGCAATAAACGCGCCGTCGAGATCCTGGGCGGAAAAAGAACGCACCTCCAATTCAATTTGCCCGGCGCGCGCCCACTCGCGGACGGCATCAGTGGATTCGCGGGCAACCACGCGAATGCGCGCGCCGGTGTCGAGAATTCCAGCGATCTTGCCCTCGCCAACCTTACCGGCCCCGACCACCAGGACCTGCCGGCCTGCGAGCTTAAGAAACATTGGAAACAAGCTGCTCATTTTGTTTTCACCCAGTTTTCTCAACCGGACTTCCCGGTCGAATTCCTAACCCGCGATTTCCTCCAGCGCTTGTGTCAAAGTTCAATTCCTTGTGGCACGAGCCCGGCAGGAATGTCACGGGGCACTGTATCCACAAGCTCTCCCGCCAGGCACTGACGTAATTCCGTATCACTGTGCCGCGCGAAGAACTGACGTAGGTTTTCTCCGTCGCTACGCTGCGCAAGGTACTGCCGCAGCAAGCGCTCAATCGCCTCTGGAACGGCGGTCGCGAGGCAGCGGTATCCGATGGGGCGAGCCGTGGCTTGATGCAATCCCAGCGCGCCGCCCACGCAGAAGTAATAAGCGTCGACCATCTGGTCTTGTACCTTGATCTTCTTTCCCTCAATGCCGATGTCGGCAATCCAGTGTTGGCCACAACTGTTGGGGCATCCGGTCACATGCAACTTCAAATGCTGATCGAAACCGGGCAAACGTTCGTCCAGTTCACCCACCAGCCAGCGCGAGAAGCTTTTCGTTTCAGTGATTGCGAGTTTGCAAAACTCTGTGCCACTGCAGGCAATCGTCCCACGAGCGAATACCGAAGCGCCGACGCGCAGCCCGATAGCTTCGAGTTCCTGAGCCAAGGTGCTTGCGTTGATCACGGGAACATTCACCACAATTAGATTCTGCATGTTCGTGGTGCGCAGTTCTCCGCCGGCGAAACGATCAGCGAGATCGGCCGCCGTGCGCATCTGGTCAGATGTAATACGGCCGCCCAAAACGCTCGCTCCTACATAGCAGTAGCCCGCTTGCCTTTGCGCATGAATGCCGATGTGGTCGCGGTAAACGTCGGCGGGTGCGTGTTCCGGTTCGGCGGGATCGAGTTGAAATCCAATCCGGCGTTCCAGATCTTTCAGGAAGGTTTCCGCGGTCCATCCGTGGCGCAGAAACAAGAACTTCAGGCGCGCGCGCTCACGATGTTCGCGCAGCACATCCGAATCGCGGAACAACTCGGCAATTCCACGGATCACGGGCAGTACCTGGTTCCAGCGCACAAATGCATTGAGGCGTGCGCCCAGGTAAGGCTCCGTAGAGAGTCCGCCGGCAACGCGCAGCGAAAAGCCTACTTCCGGTTTCCCGCCGACGACGCGAGTATTCGCAGTCAGGCCAACATCGTTGATCTCCGGATAAGGGCACCAAACCCTGCAGCCGGTGATTGAAATCTTGAATTTGCGCGGGAGATTGTAAAACTCGGAATTGCCCGCCAGCATGCGCGACGCTTCGATCGCGAGCGGAGACGCGTCGCAGATTTCGTCATCGTCGAGTCCCGCAACCGGACAACCGGTCACATTGCGCGCAACATCGCCGCAAGCACCGGTTGTGTTCAGGTCGACCTTCCAGAGTTTCTCCAGCAATTCAGGAAGCGTCTCGATGGTGACCCAGTGCAGCTGAATATTTTGCCGAACGGTGAGGTCGGCAATTCCTTTCGCATAGCGCTGGGTAAGATCGGCAATGGTGCGCAGTTGTTGCGAGCGCAACTGGCCGTTGGGGATGCGAATCCGCACCATGAAGCATGGCAGCGCCTTTCCTTCGCCGTTCTTGCCACCGGTTACGCCCGCTCCGTCTCCCTGCGTGTAAACGCCCCACCACCGGAAATAAGTGCCGATCCATTCGGGAGGAATCGCGTCGAAGCCCTGGCGCGCAAAACTGCGAATCTCCTCCAGTCCTTCCCAGGGATTCTTCGCCCGCTTTAGGCGCTCTACGCGCTGGGCTTTCGTTTCCTTCACTGCGGCTGTATTTGTCATAGAAAATTGCCACCAATAAAAAACCCACCGCCAGGTTGCTCTGGCGGTGGGTATAAGTGCCGGTATTAAGAAGAAACTCTTAGGTCCGCAGCCTCCCCGCGCCAGAACGCACGCATGCGCAACAACAACAAATGCACATACACATCTGGCTAGGATTCTGGCTGGTAGACATGACCATTGTCATTCTAGGCCGCTGACTCTGGAACCGTCAACGAACGAACGTAACCGCTTGGATGAATATTTTTGATTGAAAGAATCACAAAAATCGCTTTAGCGGTTGGCGGGCACTTACTCTCCTTGTGGAATCAAGCACTTATCGACCGCAACAGTTGTTGTGTGTCCGTCACGAGCAATGCGCAGCGCGACCCCAACCCAGGGACAAGAGATAGCGATTGACACTCGCGCCTCTGTCGCCTAGCATTTCCTTGGAATGACTTCGCTGGTCCATCGCCATCATCACCGCCACTATCATCATGCGACGAGCGTGTCGGCGAAGGAGCGCGGATAGAGTTTAGCACTTATAGAATCCGAGCCCGCTGACGCGAACTTCGCATCGGCGGGCTTTTTTCTTTTGCTGAACATTTACAGTCTCGGATGAAAGGTCATTTTGAGGCAGGAGCGCTTTCGATGAAAATCGATTTCGACAAAATGCAGGGCTTGGTGCCCGCAGTTGTTCAGGATGCAGCTTCGGGAGAACTGCTGATGCTCGGCTTCCTGAACCAGGAAGCCCTTGACGCCACTCTGCGCAGTGGATTGGTCACCTTCTACAGCCGGACTCGCCAGAATTTATGGACTAAAGGAGAGACTTCGGGGAACTACCTTCAGGTCGTTGACGCGTGGACGGATTGCGACCGCGACACGGTACTATTCAAGGTCCGCGTGCTGGGAGAAGGCAAGGTCTGCCACACGGGAACTCGATCCTGCTTCACGGAACAATTGCCGCTGGGCGCGAACGCAGCAGCGTTGCCCGCGAGGGCGCGGCTATGAAACTTCGTCTCGGCATCCCGAAAGGCAGTCTACAGGAAGCGACGCTGAGTCTGTTCACGCGTGCCGGACTGCGCGTTTACACCAACGCACGATCTTATTTCGCCGCGACCGACGATCCCGAGATTGAATGCCTGCTCATCCGCGCGCAGGAGATGGCGCGCTATGTTGAACACGGAGCGCTCGATGCGGGCTTGACCGGACTCGACTGGGTCCTCGAGAGCGGCCTCGAAGTGGTCGCGGTCACCAACTTGATTTATGCCAAGCAGAGCATGGGTAAGGTCAAGTGGGTGCTGGCGGTTCCGGAAGATTCCGCATTCCACAAACCCGAAGACCTTGAGGGCCGCATCGTTGCGACTGAATTGGTCAGCTTCACCCGGAATTACTTCGCGAGCCGGAACATCGGCGTGCGAGTGGAGTTTTCCTGGGGCGCAACCGAGGTCAAACCGCCGTTGCTGGCCGACGCCATTGTCGAAGTCACCGAGACCGGCAGTTCGTTGCGCGCCAATCATCTCCGGATCATCGAGACGGTGCTCGAGTCCAACACGCAGTTGATCGCCAACAAGACGGCGTGGGCTGATCCCGCGGGTCGACAGAAGATTGAAAATCTGGCAGTGATGCTTTGCGGCGCCATGGCGGCCCATGGGCGAGTCGGCTTGATGCTGAATGTGCGCAAGCCCGATTTGGCGGCGGTGCTAAGCCTGCTTCCTGCCCTGAAGAACCCGACAGTCGCGCCCTTGGCCGATGGCGAATGGGTTGCGGTCAACACAATTATCGAAGAGCAAACCGCATGGACTTTGATCCCCAAGCTGAAGCAAGCGAACGCGCAGGGGATCGTCGAGTATCCGCTGAACAAGGTGGTGATGTGATGCGCATACTCGAAGGGACACGTCGAAACCGTTTCGTGCGCGCTCTAGAGCAGCGAGCCGCGACGGACTTCGCGGAAGTAGAACCTGTGGCGAAGCGTCTCGTGCATGACGTTCGCAAGAACGGAGACCGCGCCTTGCGCCGCTACGCCACGCGATGGGATGGTTTGGGCAAGAACGAGCCGCTGCGAGTTCCCGAACAAGAGCTACAGAAAGCATGGCAACAAACGTCGCCGGACCTGCAAAATGCAATCCGTCAGGCAGCGGCCAATATTCGTCGTTACTGCGGGTGGCAAAGACCGCAGGAATGGCAACACGAAATCCAGCCCGGCGTGTGCGTCGGCCAACTAGTTCGCCCGCTGGAATCGGTGGGTTGCTATGTGCCCGGCGGCCGCTATCCTTTGCCTTCCACTTTGCTGATGACGGTGATCCCGGCGCAGGTTGCGGGCGTGCGGAAGATTCGAGTCGTCTCGCCGAAACCCGCCACGGTTACGCTCGCAGCGGCAGGCTTCCTGAATGTGTCCGAGTTTTATCGCGTCGGCGGCGCACAAGCGATCTCCGCGCTCGCCTATGGGACAGAGAGCATCGCGCGGGTAGCAAAAATCGTCGGCCCGGGAAATCGCTACGTAACCGCTGCCAAGAAACTTGTCGCTTTCGACTGCGCTATCGAGTTTCTCGCGGGCCCCACGGAAGCAGTCGTGATTAGCGAAAACGGAGATCCGGCCTGTATTGCGTCAGACCTTGTGGCACAGGGCGAGCATGATCCTGACGCGTTGTGCATTCTTGTCACGCCGAATCGCGGTCTGGCGAAGAAGGTGCAACAAGAAGTGCAAATGCGCACGCGTGCAAACCCGATCGCGCGCAAGTCGCTGACTCGCCGCGGTGCAATTCTGCTCGTGGCATCGCTCGACGAGGCCATGGAGATCGTCAGCCGAATCGCGCCGGAACACCTGACGCTGCCGGCGGCGCTTGTGCCCGCTGTACAGAACGCAGGTTCGGTTTTTCTGAACGAGTTTTCACCGCAGGCCGCGGGCGACTATGTATCAGGACCAAACCATGTGCTTCCGACCGCAGCGCAGGCCCGTGTTCGGGGCGGGTTGAGTGTGCTTGACTTTGTTCAGATCATCGCTTGCCAGAGCGTCAACAAGGAAGGCATTCGGCAAATCGCACCCGCGGCGATTGCTCTTGCCGGGGCGGAAGGCTTGCACGGACATGCCGAATCGCTAAGGGTGAGGCTCTTTCATGCTTGAAGCTCGCGCGGCAGTGCAGAAACTGCAGTCCTATCATCCTCCTCTTGCTGGGCGGCAGGGACTGCGGCTTGATTTCAACGAAAACACAGTCGGTTGCTCACCGCGTGTGTTGGCGCGCATGCGTGCGCTGGATGCGGAAGCTCTCGCTCGCTACCCAGACCGTGAGCCGGTCGAAGGCGAAGTGGCGCGCTTTCTGGGATTGGACGCCGGACAACTCCTGCTCACCAATGGCGTGGATGAAGCGATTCATCTCCTTTGTTCGACCTACCTCGAAGCGGGAGACGAAGCGATCATCGTGGTGCCCACGTTCGCGATGTATTCACTGTTTGCGCAGGCCGAAGGCGCACAGGTCATTGAAGTTCGCAGCGAGGTCAATTTCGCATTTCCCGCGGAGGCACTGCTGGCAACGATTAACACTCGCACCCGGCTCATCGCGGTCGCGAATCCGAATAACCCGACTGGGGCCGCGGTCCCGGAGAATTTACTGCTTCAGATTTCGGAGGCCGCGCCGAAAGCTGCACTCCTCGTGGATGAAGCGTATTTTGAGTTTCACGGTCAGACGTTGCTCACGCGTCGTGAGCGCCCGCCCAACCTCTTTGTGGCACGCACTTTCTCGAAGGCTTATGGCTTAGCCGGACTGAGGATTGGCATGCTCGTGGGCGAACGGCAGCAGATGGCGATGGTACGCCGGGTTGCGTCACCTTACAACGTGAACGCGGTCGCCCTGGCGGTTCTCCCGGAAGCTCTTCAGGACACAGCTTATGTCGATCACTACGCTGCCGAGGTACGCCGCAACCGCGGGTTGCTCGAGCAGGAACTCGGCAAATTGGGATTGCGTTACTGGCCTAGCCGGGGCAATTTTGTGCTGGTGCGTATCGGCTCGCTCCACAAAGAATTCGTGCGCTCTTTGCGCGAACGAGGAATCCTGGTTCGCGATCGCGATTCGGACCCAGGTTGCGAAGGCGCGGTCCGCCTCACAGTTGGGTCGGGTGAACATACTCAGGCTCTGGTCGCAGCGCTGCGCAGCGTAGTCGAAGACCTCGGTCTGCGCCGGGAGGTACGCGCGTGAGGCGGGCCAGCATTCACCGCAAAACAGCGGAGACCGAAATTCGCATTGATCTCACCATCGAGGGCCGGGGGAAATACGAGGTCTCAACCGGGATTCGTTTTTTGGATCACATGCTGGAACTCTTCACGCGGCATGGCGGTTTCAATCTGAAGCTCGCCGCGCGCGGAGACCTGGACGTTGACCAGCACCACGCTGTAGAGGACGCCGGCATTGCGCTCGGCGAGGCTTTTGACCGCGCACTGGGCGACCGGCGCGGCATCCTGAGGGCGGGCTACTTCCTGATGCCCATGGACGAGACCCTGGGACT
The DNA here is from genome assembly GCA_963719575.1 of uncultured Acidobacteriaceae bacterium. Taxonomy (GTDB): domain Bacteria; phylum Acidobacteriota; class Terriglobia; order Terriglobales; family Acidobacteriaceae; genus Sulfotelmatobacter. The sequence continues at coordinate 71,428 of CAVRCN010000001.1, read as the reverse complement.
CGCCGCCGTAGATTTCGGCGGCCGCGCAGTGGCAGTGGTGGAAACGAAAGTCCGCGCGGTTCGCGTGGGCGATTTGCAAGCTGAGCTCGTGCACGACTTCTTCGAAGGCTTCGCACGGGGAGCCCGCGCCAATGTACATGTGCGCGTGCTCTACGGCCGTTCGAGTCATCACAAGATTGAGGCGCTCTTCAAGGCCTTTGCGCGCGCCTTGCGCGTAGCTTGTTCCCGCGACAAGCAGTTAGGCCGCATGCTGCCCAGCACCAAGGGGCTCTTATGATCGCGATTGTCGACTACGGCGCGGGCAATTTGAGTTCAGTAAAAAAGGCGTTCTATCATCTTGGCGCGGAGGTTGCGATTGCTGGCCAGTCCTCGACCGTCGACGCTGCTGACAAGATTGTTTTGCCTGGCGTCGGCCACTTTTCCGCTTTATCGGCGCTCAATTCTGCAGGCCTTCGCGAAGCTTTGCTGAAAGGCATCCTCGCCGGCAAACCGTTTCTCGGAATTTGTCTCGGGATGCAGTGGTTGTTCGACGGCAGCGAAGAAGCTCCAGACCTTCCCGGCGCGACATTATTTTCGGGGCGATGCCGGCAGTTTCCCGCAAAAGTGAAGTCGCCGCATGTCGGCTGGAACAGTCTTTCCTTGCCCGCGGCGTTGAAGTCCGGGCATTCGGAGCATAGAGAATCGGGACCAGGGAAATCGCGGCCTGCGAAATCCAGGTTGCTTTGCCTTCTGCCTTCGGACCCGTTCGTGTACTTCACGCATTCCTTTTATGCACCCGTGACCCCGGCAACTTCCGCGACCACTGATTACGGCCTGCCGTTTTCTGCTGCCGTAGAGCGCGACAACATTTTTGGAGTGCAGTTCCACCCCGAGAAGTCGGGTGCGGCAGGGCTTCTCATTCTTAAGGCTTTTTGTGAGGTCTGAGTGTTGACCAAGCGCATCATCGCCTGTCTCGACGTCACGGGAGGGCGCGTGGTGAAAGGAGTCCGGTTCAAGAATCTTCGCGACGCGGGCGACCCCGCGGAGTGCGCGGACGCTCATGCCCGCGACGGTGCGGACGAAATCGTCCTGCTCGATATCACGGCTACCAGCGACCATCGCCAGACGATGCTGGAAGCGGTTTCGCGGGCCGCACGCAGCTTATTCGTGCCGCTTGCGGTCGGCGGGGGAATCCGAACAGTTGCCGACGCTGCCGCTGTTTTCGATGCTGGCGCCGACAAGATTGCAATCAATTCAGCAGCTGTGCACCAGCCGGAACTGATCACGGAGGTCGCCATGCGCTTCGGCTCGCAAGCCGTCGTAGTTGCGATCGATGCGAAACGAAGAAATTCAAGCTTCGAAGTATTCGTGAATGGCGGGCGCGTGCCCAGCGGCCGCGATGTAATTCAATGGGCGCGCGAATCCGAAGCTCGCGGGGCAGGCGAGATCTTGCTAACTTCGATGGACCGGGACGGCACCCGGGCTGGCTTCGATTGCGAATTAGTCCGCGCCGTAGCGCAGGCGGTCTCAATTCCCGTCATTGCCTCTGGCGGAGCAGGTTCGGTCGGCCATTTCGTAGAAGTCTTCGGCGAAGGCCAGGCAGACGCCGCTCTGGCCGCTTCCATCTTCCACTTTCACATCGAGAGCATCGAGCATTTGAAGCGCGAACTGCGCGCCGCGAACGTTCCCGTGAGGTGGCCATGCTGATTCCTTCAATCGACTTGATGGGAGGCAAGATCGTCCAACTTGCGCAGGGCGAAGAAAAGAAGTTGGAGTTTTCGGATTTTGACTATTGGATCGAGCGCTTTTCGAAATATCCGCTGGTGCAGCTCATCGACCTTGACGCGGCCCGCGGTACGGGCGACAACCGCGCCTTGATGCAGCCGATCCTGCAACGGCTGAATTGCCAGGTTGGAGGCGGCATTCGCGACGTAAAGTCCGCGCGGGATCTTCTTCATGCCGGCGCGCGCAAGGTGATTCTCGGCTCGGCGTTACTAAAGCGGGGAGAGATTGACGCACAGACCGCGCGCGACCTGGCGGAGGCCCTCGGCACTGCGCCGCTGGTGTTCGCCATCGATTCCAGAAAAGGACGAGTCGCCGTCAACGGCTGGCGCAAACAGACCGAGGTGACGTCCCTCGATATGGTTCGCACACTAGAACCTTTTTGCGAAACTTTTCTATATACCAACATCGAAACGGAAGGGCTTATGCGCGGCATGCCCATGGAACCGGTTCAAGCCCTCCAGAGCGCTACCACCCGCCACCTGGTAGTCGCCGGCGGAATCACCACACAACGGGAAATCGACACGCTCGATGCGATGGGGATCGACGCAGTCGTGGGAATGGCCGTGTACTCGGGAAAGATTCAGGCGTGACGCGGATCAAAAAACCGAACCGGAGATGCTGGCATCGCACGCGGTTACTGTGGCTGCATGGTCTCGTCTAACACAGCCTTGCCGCCCTTATCCACCGTAACCACCTTGCTGATGGGAGCGTAACCGCTCAGGGTAATATCGATCACATAATTTCCCGGATCGAGCAGCACCTCCACCGGAGATCCTTTTTCCAGCATGTGCTGGTTCACTGCGACTTGCGCTCCCTTTGGCTGAGTTCGAATACTGAGGGTTCCCTGGCCGGGCTGGCCGCCGTTTCCGCCAAACAGCTTTTTCATTTTTCCGACGGTCCGGATATTGTCCACGTTCCCCATGGCACGCAATGTGGGTGACAGTGCTACGGTCTGTCCTAAGGCAAACTGGGCCGATGCGGTTTCATCGATGTATCCCATTTTGCGAATCAGTACTACGTGCTGGCCTTTGTTCACGCTCACTTGCGCAGGCGTAAGTTTGCCCATGTCCCGGCCGTCAACATATATGTTGGCACCGGGCGGGTTGCTGGTCACGGAAAGCGTTGCCGTCAGCTGATTGAGATGGATGACCACCGAAGACTTGCTGCCAGAAACCACCTTGATCGTGCGTGAATCGGTGACATACCCGCTCTTGCTTACCGTAATGGAGTGCGGCCCCGGATCAAGGCTGGACACGGCTAACGGGGTCACCCACGTCGGGTCGGTTGCGCCATCCAGTTGCACCTGCGCTCCCTGCGGAGTGGAATCCACAGTTATCTGGCCGGGCACGACAACGGGAGCTGCGACTTTCTTCTTGCTGTTTCGAGCTTTGGCCGAGCGCGACATCTCACGCTCCGGCTCTGCAGCTCGGGCTCGCGGCGCTGCTACAACAGCCGCATGAGTTTCTGGCGCGCTTTGGGGCGCGCTCTGGGGCGTACTTTGCGCCACGGGTTCTGACTGGTCGGATGCAGGCTGTGCTTCCGTTACTGGAGCGCTAGGCCGAGCAGATCCGGAATCGTCATCGCCGCTGCCAAGACGCGACCAAAGCCAGATTGTGACGATCAGAATCAGAGCAACCGCACCTAAGATCGAATAAAGAAGCAACTGCGGAGGGACGTTTTTGACCTCTTTGATGGCCTTTTGCGCAACTTCACGCGGATTTACCTTCGGCTTATCGTCTTCGTCCGCATGACCCTCAAACTGGGTATGGACCGGGGCTGCCATTGGAACCGACGGCGGTGGCGGAGCCTCGGACTTGATAATCACCTCCTTGAGCGGAGGTAATTCGGAGATCTCGGAGAAGCTGGTAGAGGTTGACTGAGCCGGCGCTTCTTCGGCCATCATTGGATCAACCGCGAGCTTCGGAGGCTCAAACGCAGGAGGCTCGGCCACCGCCGAGGACATGTAAGGTGACTCCTGCTCTGCAGCCTCAAAACTTATCGCCGGCTCGGACGCGGACAAGTCGATCGAATTCTCGAATCCCGACGCTGTGGAACTCGCGGGCGAGTTCGTTCCCCATCCGGCAGCCGCAGCCGCGGCCGCCTTCGGCGCGGGAGATGACGCTGCCTTAGCGGGAATCGAACCTGGGTCTTGCCGCTTAGCCTGAACCCGAGGAGCGGGGGCAGCGGGCACAACAAATTTCTCAGCCGGCTTCGCGACCGGTGGAGCAACACGCGGAGTAACCGGAGGCGCGGGCACAGCCGGACGCGCCGGAGCCGCGGGTGCCGTCGAAACAGCCTTTGCCGCTGCCGATGGTTTCACCACCGCAGCCAGAGGCTTGGGCGCCAGCTTATTCGCCGCCTGCGGCTTCGATTCCTTACATTTTTCCAGACTGTCCAGCAACTCCCTGCCGTTCTGATAACGCTCTGCAGGATCCTTCGACAACGCCTTCATGATGAGGTCACTGAGCAGCGGATGGAGCTTCGCATTCACCTTCACGGGAGCGATAGGGGTGCTGTCCAGAATGCGCTGGCGAACAGACTCCACATCTACGCCCTCAAAAGCCTTGCGATCCGTCACCATCTCGTAGAACATTGCCCCCAGGCTGAACAGGTTGGAGCGGCCATCGATCTTGTCGCCCAATACCTGCTCGGGCGACATGTAATGCAAAATCGAGGGCGTTTCTCCTGGCATGTCCGAAACGAATTTCCCGACGCTGGACGCACCCATACTCAGAATCTTGATGCTGCCGTCCCAGGCGCACATGATCTTCGCAGGCTCCAGGCTGTGGTGGTGGACTTGCGCGCCGTGAGCTTGATCCAGGCCGCTGCACACCTGCCTGCCGATATCGAGCAGGTCCCAGATAGAGAACCCCTCTTTTCGAGCAAGCATGGTTGCGATGCTGTTGCCCTGCACATATTCCATGGCGATGCAGAACTGGCCATCCATCTCGCCCGCGCCGAAGATGGGCGTGATGTTCGGACTGGTGAGGCTCTTGGTGCTTTCTGCCTCTTCCGTCAGGGCCTGCTGCAAGGCTGCCGCTTTTTCTCCGAAGGCGCCTAATTGAATCGCCTTGAGCGCAACCGTTTGCCCGCTCTCGGGGTCATTGGCCTTGTAAACCGCCCCAGTCGCGGATTTCGCGAGCTCGCTTAGAATCTCGAAGTGACCGATCTTTGTGGACATTGCTTTTCCAGCCTCGTTCCCAACGCGCCCTTCACATTCCCCAGGCGGTCCGGAGTGAGTCAAACCTAGGATATATCTGTAGGGTTACAGGTTCGAGTTACCGAAGTACCCGTGAGAACGGATCGAGACTACCCCCGAAATCCGCGCCAGGAGCCGCAGCCGAGCAGCTACGGGAAATCTGTCGCTCGGCTGTGGTGAAAATAGCCGGCAGGAGACTGGTGGATGCAAAAAGAATCACGCTCGCGGCGCGCGGCCTCGAGCGTGCATGTCTCCATTCCAAATCATTTCCACTTCAAGTGACTCAGCCCAATGTCGCCACCGAGCCTGCGATGTTTTCTTTCATCGGCGAAGCTGCATCGGCAATCCAGCGCCAGGCTCGGCGTCCGTTGCTAAGCACCACCGCCTCCGCTTCACCATAGTCGACCAGCCGGTTCAGCACCGTGGTCACCGACGCCACCGGATCCTTATGCCGCGTCAGCATGGGCGGCAATTTCTTCCGAATCTCGTCGCACACGTCGCGCGCGCTCAAGGCCCGCCCAGCCTCCATCAGAATCCTGCGGCACGCCTTGGTGAAGCCCGGCTGGCGCCCGTTGCTCTTTCGATCCACTAGTTCGAGCAACTCTTCGCTCAACACGCCGTCTCCGAAAAGATTCGCCAGACCCGTTATCGTTTGCTTGACTGTGCCGATGCGCCGCATCACATCCGCACGCTGTTGCAGCAACTGGCGCAGTTCTTCATGCGCCTGCCGCACTACTTCCTGCACGTGCCCGTCCCCGTATTTAAGAACAGACCTGGTCACACCGTTTCCCTTCTGCTCGTTCAGCATATGACCCCCATAACAAAGACGAACATCGACACACTTAGCGCTCCGAGCGGGCAGGGCCGCCCTCATTTATCTATACGCAAAATTCAATCCCGGCGTTCCCCTTACTTTGCTTTTAGACAAAGCCTCGATCGTGGGGATTCGCCCGGCGGTTCGCTTGGTTAGACGCCCGACCTGGAGTTTGGTTAACGAAAGTAATGAGCTTCCGGAAACCAGGCCACAGCCCGTTTCTGCACACTCGAGTCAAGTGGGCTCGACCTTCCCTTGTCTCCAAATCGGACCGCTTCCCGAATTGGATGGGAAATTCTGGCTCCGTCCTAACTTGCTGATACACCGGTCAACCTTTGGCCATCGCCTTCCGATGAAACTAATATGGCCGCACCCGTGTTGACGGTGGCAGCATCTGCGCTCTCCCCTGCGCCTCTGACCGTCTTATTGGTGGGAAACCAGGAAGAAGACTTTTTTCTTATCCGCGAGATCCTCAGCCGCAACAAAGATACCTTCTCGGCGGAACTGGATCACGCCACTTCTCTGGACGAAGCGAAAATAATGTTGCAGCGAAAGGCCTACGGTCTTGTGCTTTTCGAGTATGCAACCAAGGATGCTGCCGCGGTCGAACTTCTTTCCCAGTTTCTCAACGGAGGCTCGTCGGTCCCCTTTATTCTCCTCGCCGAGGATGCCAACGAGAGAACGGTTGCCGAGATCATCGGATCAGGCGTCTGGAATTGCATGGGAAAATCGGAGTTGAATGGGGTCAACCTGGTTCGCACCATCCGCTGTGCGCTGGCATTGCACGCCATGCAACAAGATAATCTATCGGCGCACGATACATTGCGGAAGCTTTCTCTCGCAGTCGAAAAATCCGCAGACACGGTCATGATCACAGATCGTGAAGGCGTCATTCAGTATGTCAATCCCGCATTTGAAACCCTCACCGGCCACCCGCGGCAGGACGCGATCGGCAAGACCCCTCGCATCCTCAAGTCGGGGGAGCACGGTCCCGAGGTTTATCAGGAACTTTGGAAGACCGTCCTCGCGGGCAATGTTTTTCGCGGCATTCTGGTGAATCGCAAGAAAAATGGGGAACTGTTTTGTGTGGAGCAAAGCATCAGTCCGGTGCTGGACGCGGCGGGAACCGTCACGCACTTTATCTCCAACGGACGGGACCTCACCGAACGCCTCCGCCTGGAAGCCCATCTGTTGCAAGCACAAAAAATGGATTCGATCGGTCGCCTCGCAGGCGGGGTAGCCCACGATTTCAACAACCTGCTGACCATCATCACCAGCTATTCCGAACTCGCCCTCGATTCGGTTACGCCAGGAACCGACCTCGAGAGCAAGCTCCAGGAAATTCTTTCCGCCGCCCGCCGCGCGACACAGTTAACGCGGCAATTGCTGGCCTTCAGCCGTAAACAGCCGCAGGCTTTGCGAGTCGTGGACCTCGACCGCGTGATCGCCGAAATCACCCAGCCGTTGCGCCGGTTGATCGGCGAAGATATTGAATTGACCTTCGCCCCAGCGGGCTTGAACCGGGTGCGCATCGATCCCATTCAAATCGAGCAGATTCTCCTGAACCTGGCCGCCAATGCCCGCGACGCCATGCCCCAGGGCGGGCATCTCACCATCGAAACCTCCGACGTGCAACTCGACGACAACTACATCCATTGCAAACAGGCTGTCATTCCCACCGGGCACTACACGCTCATTTCTGTGACCGACACGGGCGCCGGCATCTCGCCGGATCACCTTCCACATATCTTCGAACCCTTCTACACCACCAAACCCTCCGGCGAGGGCACTGGCCTGGGACTCGCCACGGTTTACGGGATCGTGAAACAAAACCGCGGCTTCATCTGGGCCTACAGCGAGTCCGGAGTGGGCACCGTTTTCAAGATCTACCTGCCCTCAGTGGCCGCCAGCGGAGCATCTCTCGAAGCGCCCGTAAGCCTGGCTGAGTATCCGCTGGACGGTTCGGAGACCATCCTGCTCGTGGAAGATGAGAACGCCGTGCGGCGCGCCGTGTCCGAGTTTCTGCGCCTGCGCGGCTACACCGTGCTCGAAGCCAAAGACGGATTGGACGCTCTCGCTATCGCCAAGGGTTACGGATCCACCATCCATCTGGTCGTCAGCGACGTGGTCATGCCCAATATGAGTGGCGGCCAACTCGCCAAAGAACTACGAATCCGCCGCCCCGAAAGCAAAGTGTTGTTCGTCTCCGGCTACGCTGGGAAAACTCTAACCGACCACAAGGTGGTAGATCTCGAAATGAATCTCTTACAAAAACCCTTCACCCTGAAGCAGCTGTGCGGCAGGGTCCGCTCCATGTTGAACCAACCTCAGTCACCCATGATGTCGTAATCAGGATGTCGTAATACGACCTCGCAATTTCGGCTGTTGGGATTTCGTTCGTGTCGCTTTGTGTCCTTGGTGGGAAAGGCCGTCCCTACCCTATAATTACGTGCAAATCCTGAAAGCTATGTCTGCGCCCACAACCTGATGTGCGCCTTGTCGATGTGTGCACTCAGCATGCTTCATCACGACTTGCTTCAAGTCTCGAAACAGACTTTGGCCACCACGCTGATCCTTATCCTTTCCGCGGCCATTGTCTACTCGCTGCTGTCGATGGTGGCGGCGCAGCGCTATCTCGCGATCCAACATGCCGAGTTGCTCAGTTCCGAGCCGATCAGCATTCTTAAGCCACTGGCCGGCCTTGACCTGGACCTGGAATCAAACCTGCGCACCTTCTTCGAGCAGGATTACCCCGCTTTCGAAATCTTATTTGCGGTGCGGGACGGAACCGATCCCGCCGTAGAAGTCGTGACCCGTTTGCAGCGCGAATATCTCCAGGTTCCGTCGCGGCTGCTGTTCACCGGCGAGCCGCCCTACCCTAACGCCAAGGTTTACAGCCTGAATCAAATGTTGCATGCCGCCGCCCACGATCTGGTGGTGATGAGCGACAGCGACATTCGAGTTACGCCACATCTGCTGCGAACAACAGCCGCCGAGTTTCAGGATCCAAAACTTGGAGTCGCAACATGTCCGTACCGCGCCGTCCCTGGCCCCAGCTTCTGGTCACGCCTTGAAGCCACGGGCATGAACACGCATTTTTGGGCAAGCGCCCTCGTGGCCCGGATGGTCGAGGGAGTGCACTTCGCCGTCGGTCCCACGATCGTGGCCCGGCGGCGCGCCTTGGAGTCGATTGGAGGATTCGACCGATTCAAGGACTACCTTGCCGAAGATTTCGTAATGGGAAAATTCGCCGCCGAAGCCGCACATGGCGTCATCCTTTCCACCTATGTAGTGGAGCATCACATCGGGAGTGCTTCATTTCAGCAGAATGCAGCGCACCGCCTGCGCTGGGCGCGCAGCACCCGCCGCTCCCGCCCGGCAGGATATGTCGGACAGCTATTCACCATGCCGTTGCCATTGGCGATCCTAACTTGTTTGGCAGCGCCTACGTGGTGGCCGCTGTTGCCCGCGGCATTTCTGGTTCGCGCTTTGGCGGCCTATGTGGTTTCTAACCGTGTGCTGCATTCCAGCATCAATTTCCTGCTGTTACCGATGGAGGATCTAATGACTTTCTGTTTCTGGATCGCGGGATTCTTCGGGAACACAATCTTGTGGCGCGGACACCGCTACCGCCTTTACCGCGACGGCCGATTCGAATTAATTCCGTCGCCGCCAGCGAACAAGTAAACACAGCCGCTCGTGTAGGACGGGCACTCTTGCCCGTCCACGCTATCCACGAACACGAATCCAGAACAGAGCAAGAGTTTCGTCTGGAACGGAGCACCCCTGCTAGGCATCAACTCGGATCAGCTTCCCATTCTTCAACTCAAACCGGTCTCCTCGCCAGCTCACAGTATGTCCGGCCAGGCTCGCCACCCAGACCCCAACCCCGACCAGATCCCGCAACGGAAGCAGCCAGAGTTGCTTGAGCAGTTGCCGGTCGCGCAGCACGCTCTTGCCCACCACGAGCGCCACAGCCGCGCGCAAGACCAAAGTAGTTCCCGCCAAAACCCAAGCCCAGAGCGCTCCCCGCGATGCAGCCACTACCGCACAAGACCACAACAGGCCATACGTAAGTACCAAACCGAAGTAGCCCCCGCTGCGCGAATCTCGCACGCCCCGCGCCCACCGCAACTGGTGCGACAGAAACTCCGGTATCCGATAGGCTGGAAGATTCGTTTCAACAACCACGTCGGAAAGCCTCACCTCAAGACCGAGATCGGCAATTCGCCGCCCCAATTCGTAGTCATCGGCCAGATAATCCGCAAACGCTTCGAACCCTCCAATTTTTTCCAGGTCGCTGCGTCGGAAGGCCATCGTCGACCCCAACCCAAACTTGAGGCCGCCCTCCAGTTGGCGCGCGGCGAGCACGCCCGCGCAGAAATCAGTGCTGATTCCCAGCGATTCGATCCGCGAGCCGAGCGTTGCCGCAGCCACCCCCCGGTACAGGCACGTCACCATTCCAACCTTTAGATTCGCCAGCGGCGCCATCACTCGGCCCAGATAGTCACCCTCCACGCGGATATCGCTGTCATTAACCAGCAGGTGTTGATAGCGCGCCTCCGCCAGCATCTGCGCCAGATTGCTGACTTTCACATTCTCTCCCAGAGTTTTGCGACAGACGATCAACCGGATGTTCAGCGCCGGGAACTCGCTCTGCAACTGCCGCACGCTGGCGACTGCGGGGTCGTTGGGATCACTGACTCCGAAAATAATTTCGTACTCCGGATAGTCCTGCACACAATGGCTGCGAAAACTCTGAGCGATTTCCGGGTCCGTGCCCTTGAGCGGCTTCAGAATGGAAACAGGAGGCAAACCCTGCGCGGGCAGCGCCTCGTTGGCGGCCGCTCGCCGCTGCCGCCAAAACGCAGACGCGCTCCAAAAACAAAGAAGATAGTAGGCCGAACTGCAAATCGCGCCGAGAGCCGCAACCACCTGGGCAAGCCTGAAGAGAGAATGAATCATGAAATGGAATGACTCATGCATCCGCGGGGACGACCCTACTCGTACCGCAGCGCCTCAATGGGATCGAGGTTCGCCGCTTTCCATGCCGGATAAATACCGAAGACCAGCCCGACTCCCGCAGCGGAGCTGAAGCCAAACGAGACCCAAAACATGGACATGCGCGCTGGCAGCGACGGCCAGACCATGGGAATCACCCAGACGACCAGGGCGCCCACAAGGATGCCGATGATTCCTCCGACGGCCGTCAGTATGATCGCTTCCAGCGTGAACTGCAGAAGGATATCGCGCTTGCGGGCGCCGATCGCTTTGCGCACTCCAATCTCGCGCGTCCTCTCGGTTACGCTGACCAGCATGATGTTCATCACGCCCACACCGCCCACGATCAGAGCCACACTTGAGATCGCAAACATACCGACAAACAGAGCGCCTGTAAGCTGGTTCCATACGTCCGAAATCGAATCGGAGGTCATAATTGCAAAGTTATCCGGCTTATCGAACGCAACTTTCCGCCGGCGCCGCAGCAATTCCCGAATCTCGTCCATCGCCTTTGGCATATCGTCGTGCGAAGTGGCCTTCACGCTGATTATGTGCTGCTTCATTTCCGGATGCAGAGTCTTGAAAGTCTTGAGCGGCATGATGACGCGATTGTCGTTCGGGTCTTTGCCTCCGCCAAACACCGACTTGATCTTCGCCACGGTTCCAATCACCCGAAACAATCGGCCCTCGATGTTGATCTCTTTGCCAAGCGGATCCTGATCGCCAAACAGTTCGTGTTGCGTCTCGTAGCAGACCACCACCACCGGCGAGTGGTGCTCGTCGTCAAAGTCGCTGAACCAGCGGCCGGTGGCCATCGGCAAGTCGAACACGTCCTTGGCCGATGCCATGTCTCCTTCCAGGATGGTGTTCTTCACTTTCTTGTCCTGATACTTGACCGCGTAGGTGCCAACTCCAAGTTCTGGGCGAAACAGGCGCAAACCTGCCGACACCGCTTTGACGTGCGGCAGGTCACGCATCGCCAGCGCATCGTCATATGTAAGTTCCTTGCGCATGCGCATTTCGTCGGTCATGCGGCCAAATGTAAAGAAGTCCAGGTGGAATACGAAAATCACGTTCGAACCGATGCTCGCCACCAGATCGCGGACATTCTCGTCGAGGCCGCGCCCAATGGAAGAGACGCCGATGACCACCGCAACTCCAATCACCACGCCCAGCACCGTCAGCGACGAGCGCAGCTTATTGCCGCGCAACGTATCCGTCGCCATCTGCACAATCTCGCCGAATTCATCTTTGCGAATCATGAGCTCACATCTCAAACCGCAGCGCCACAATCGGATCCAGCCGCGCCGCCTGCCGCGCGGGATAAACGCCGAAAAACACTCCCACGCAAGCCGCCACCAGCAACCCCGACGCCACGGCCCAGAGCTTAATGGAAGAAGGCATTCCGATGGCCAATGTGACCAGCGTGGCCACACTAGCTCCGCATAGTACTCCCAGCGCGCCTCCCACCACCGCCAACGTGACCGATTCGATCAGGAATTGCAGGAGCACGTCCTCTCGCCGCGCACCCAGCGCTTTGCGGATGCCGATTTCGCGGGTGCGCTCGGTGACCGACACCAGCATGATATTCATAATCACAATCCCGCCCACCACCAGCGAAACCCCGGCAATCCCGATGGTCGCCATAAAAAATGTATTACTCAGCCCAGACCAGATCCCCAGCAGGCTGGCATTGGTTTCAATTTCAAAACTGTCATCCTCACCGGGACGATCATGCCGGCGCGAGCGCAGCGCCACGCGAGCCTCGTCGATGGCCTCATTGAGCGGCACTCCGGTAGCCAGCGCCTTGCCCCAAATTCCGATACTGTTGCTGTGCGCCCCGTATTGTTTCAGAAACACAGTGATGGGAATCAGCGCGTAGTTGTCGGCGCTCTGCCCCAGCGTCTTGCCCTTTTTCTTGCCGACTCCGATCACCTGGTAGGTCGAGCCGTCAATGCGGATTTCCTGCCCGATCGGGTCCACGCCGGCCATCAGGTGCTCCACGATATCCGTGCCGACAACCGCCACCGGCGTGCGGTTGTTCATATCCGTTTCGTTCAACATGCGGCCAGAAGTCAGATCCGTGTCGAGAATCGTCGCCATTGAAGGCGTAATTCCCTGAATCGTCGTGTCGCTGATCGACTGCTCTCCGTGCTTTACCTTGCCAGTGCCCCGCAGCACCGCACCCACGCACTCGCAATCGCGGCAGGCATCCGCAACCGCCTGATAGTCTTCCAGAATCAGATTCTTGCGCTTCTCGGCCGCCAGAAAATGCTCCGCATTGGTTTCCACGGTAGACATCTTGGAGACGATGAAAACGTCAGCCCCCAGATTGAAAATCTTATGCGCCACGTAATCGTTGATCCCGGAAACGAAAGTCACCACGGCGATCACCGCAGCCACGCCGATCACCACGCCGAGCAGCGTCAGCACCGAGCGCAGCTTGTTCGCCCACAGCGACTGCAACGCAATGCGAATGGCTTCGAGGGTGTTCATGCAAATCGGCTTCCGCCGTCGGGCTTCCGGGGTTAAGTTTATCAGTCCAGCTCCACCTATGCGGTCAGAAAGCGATCCCAGGACTAAGTGTTATGTTAGGCCCGAAAGCCGGATGCCGGACTCCAGATGCCGGAAGCCGAGGTTATAATGACTAAGTTGGCAGCTGGACCGGACGGTCGCTTCCCGCGCTTTCGGGCGCGAGGAGAGGAAAGTCCGAACTCCACAGAGCGGTGTGCCGGATAACGTCCGGGAGGCCGGGTTCAAGCCCGGTCGACGGAAAGTGCCACAGAAAACATACCGCCTCGGCGGCAACGCCAGGGTAAGGGTGAAAAGGTGCGGTAAGAGCGCACCGCCGCAGCAGTAATGTCGCGGGCAGGGCAAACCCCACACGGAGCAAGACCAAATAGGGAGGAAGTCCGGAGCTTGCTTCGGACACGTGCCGGCTCGGTGCGTCAAACCTTCGGGTAGGTCGCTAGAGCCGCGCAGCGATGCGCGGCCCAGAGGAATGACCGTCCAGCGGGCGCAATCCCGCGGACAGAATTCGGCTTACAGGTCCGGCTGCCACAAATTTCTACTTTCAATCACTTCAAAAAACCAACCAAACCCGTTGCGACCAGGTGTCCGCGCTCGGGCACCAATGACAATCCTCTTTCGCTAGTACAGCGGCCGGGCAGACTCGTGGATGTCATACCCGCATTCCACGTGGTACCATTCCGGGTGGGCGAGTCCGCTTGCATCCCAACTGCCGCGTCGGCCGTCCCAACCGCCGTTCTGACTGAGGCGGTTGCCCCGCGGCACTCTGCCCTGGTCCGCGTCTCTCACTGGATCACCACCCTGTGCTTTTTTGCCCTCCTCGTCAGCGGTGCGGAAATTGTGATCTCCCACCCGCGCTTCTATTGGGGCGAAACCGGCAACGACTTGACTCCAACATTGTTCAAGCTGCCGATCCCAGCCTCCAGGAATTTGGTGCCGAGCGGCTATGGGTACGTCCTCCCAGACCAGAACGGCTGGAGCCGCTATCTCCACTTCCAATCCGCCTGGGTGCTGGTCATCACCGGCTTGCTGTATGCAATCTTCGGCATGCTTAACGGACATTTTCGGAAAAATCTGCTCCCGGGTAAAGCCGATCTGTCGTGGCGGGCGTTCTCGACCGCGATCCTCGGCCACTTGCGCTTCGAGCGGCCGCGTGAAGAAGAAGCCTGGTCGTATAACACCCTGCAGCGGATCACCTACCTGTTTGTGATCTTTGTCCTGTTTCCCCTTGTCATCTGGACCGGCCTTGCGATGTCTCCGGCGTTTGTTTCTGCAATTCCAGCAGCCGTCAATGTGCTCGGTGGCCAGCAATCGGCGCGCACGCTTCACTTCTTCGTCTCCTTGGCTCTCGTGTTATTCCTTCTGATCCACGTTGGGATGGTTTGGCTTGCCGGATTCAGGAGCCGCATGCGAGCGATGATCACGGGCCGCGCTGCTACCCCTCGCGCACGTGCAACTATGGAGCGCCCATGAGCAAACTATCACGCCGCAAACTGATCACCACCGGACTGGCGGCCACGGCGGGAGCCGCCGGCCTGGGCGTGGCCGCGCGCCTTGCGCAAAGGTATGGGCTAATCCCGCCCGATCACGGCGGAATCTACGGCCTCGGTGAAACCCTGACTTACGCTTCCCAGCGCCTGCTCACGAGGCACTCGTTAGCTCGCGAGTTCCCCCGGAGCATGATCTCGAAGCCTCCATTCGCGAACGAAATCGCGCCCCCGAGTGACGCCTTCAAACGCCTTCAAGCCGGAGGATTCGCTGACTGGCGGCTCACCGTCACCGGCATGGTCGCCCGGCCCGCCTCGTTTTCGCTGGACCAGCTCAAGAGCTACCCGTCTGAGAGCCAGATCACTATGGTGCAATGTGAAGAGGGCTGGTCATACATTGCCGAGTGGATCGGCGTGCCGCTCTTCCAAATCCTGAACGCCGTGGGAGTCCACCCCCAAGCCAGATACGTGGTCTACTTCTCAATCGATCCCGACTGGTGGGAAAGCATCGACATGGCCGATGCCTTGCATCCACAGACTTTTCTCACCTACGGGATGAATGGCGATAAACTCCCCGTGGCCAGCGGCGGGCCGCTTCGCCTGCGCGTCCCCCGGCAACTCGGCTACAAGAGCGTGAAATACATTACCCATCTAACGGTCACCGACAGCCTCAAAGGTTTCGGCAAGGGTCTGGGCTCCGCGTCTCCCGAAGGAGGCTATGCCTGGTACGCCGGCATCTGACTGTTATTTCTCCGATTTCGCCTGCCTACCCCATTCATACCCCAAATAGATCATCTGCCCAATGTGGTGCTGCATGTGCGCGGCACATTGCATGATCATGTCGAGACGATTGCGCGCAGTTGCGCCTACGCCTGAGTATTCCGCAAACCAATCCTCCGCCGAGTGCGCACGCACAGTTGCCAGCACCAACGCAACCGCATCGTCAAGCCGCTTCAAAGCTTCTTCTTTCGACGGAGGGTTCGGATCGTTGAACTCGCGCGGGCGGTCGCGGACGTAGCCCGTCTTCGCAATCTGCGCTCCAATGTAGTAGTTCAAGTTGCCGGTAAGGTGCAGCACCAGGTGGCCATAGCTATTCCCGAACGGAAAAGGCTTCCGCCAGAACTGGGCGTTGTTCAGCGACACAGCCAGCTCGCGGACGCGAGCAGCATTCTGCGTGTAGCGATCGGCGAGCACCTCGGAGAGTGTCGAGTGCAGGTGAGGCATGTTCGCTCCTCGATCAACAGACGGCTCAAGATTGATTTCGTTGGCAGCCTCTATACCGCGCTGCCCGCTTCCTGCTTCAGTTTCTCCGCCTGGTAATGCGTCACCAGCGCCTCGATCAAAGGCTGAAGTTTGCCATCCATTACAGATTCCAGTTGATGGATGGTGAATCCGATGCGGTGATCGGTAAGCCGGTTTTGTGGAAAGTTATACGTACGGATTTTCTCGCTGCGGTCGCCGGATCCGACCATGGCCTTGCGTTCCTTTGCCAGCGCCTGTTGCTGCTTTTCCATTTCAATTTCGTAAAGTCGCGAGCGCAGCACGCGCATCCCTTTTTCGCGGTTCTTGATCTGCGATTTTTCGTCCTGGCAACTCACCACCGTGTTCGTGGGAATGTGCGTGATGCGCACCGCTGAGTAAGTGGTATTCACCGACTGTCCCCCAGGCCCCGAAGAGCAGAACGTATCGATGCGCAGATCTTTGGCTTCGATCTTGATATCCACATCTTCCGCTTCGGGCAACACGGCGACCGTAACGGCCGAGGTGTGCACGCGACCCTGCTGCTCGGTCGCGGGCACGCGCTGCACCCGGTGTACGCCGCTCTCGTACTTGAGATAGGAGAAAACGCGATTACCTTCAATGATGGCGATCACTTCCTTCAATCCGCCCGCCGACGATTCCGAAGAGGAAAGCACTTCCACCTTCCAGCGCTGGGTCTCCGCGTAGCGCGTATACATGCGGAAAATCTCGGCGGCAAAGAGCGTGGCCTCGTCTCCGCCAGTCCCCGCTCGGATTTCGAGAATCACGTTCTTCTCGTCGTTCGGATCCTTTGGCAGCAGCAGAACCTTGAGTTCTTCTTCCACTCCGCCCACGCGCGCTTCCAGTTTATCCAGTTCCTCCTGCGCATAGGCCCGCATCTCAGCGTCTTTTTCGTCCGCGAGCATCGCTTTACTTTCAGCTATACCCTTCGTCAGGTCCTTGTATTCGCGATATCTCTCGACGATCGTCGCAATTTCAGCGTGCGCCTTGGCAGTCTTCTGGTATCTCGCCGAATCGTTCACAATATCCGGCGACGCCAGAGCGTTGGTCAGTTCGTCATAACGCGCTTCGATTTGGTCCAGTCGTTCAAACATCGTCGTTGGTCGTTCGTCGTTGGTCGTTCGCTTTCCGCTTCACGCGGCTTTTTCGCTCATCGAGTTGATCAGGCCGCTTAAAGCCCGGCCTACCCCTTCGGCCAACTTTAATAGACGAATACCTTCTTCCTTTCGAATGTATTGTAATTCCTCAGCGATCAATACCTGCGTTTGCAGTTCCAAAAGCGACCCCCGGGCGTGGAGCAAGAAGTGAACAAACTCCTTGTCAGAGCGGTGACCTTTGCCCTCGGCAATGTTGCTGGGCACGGACACCGCAGCCCCCCGAATCTGCTGGCTCAGTCCGTAGAGTTCGTGCCTCGGAAATGCGACCGTGGCCTTGTAGATCTCAGCGGTTAGCCTCATCGCTTCTTGCCAAACTCTTAGATCTCGAAAAGACGATGTAGACATGGTGATACCTCCGGGGCCCAGGTTAGCCCTATCAACCACCGGCTGTATGTGACGGATGACCAAGAGGAGATTTAAAGCTCTGGCCAACGACCAACGACGGACGGCCAAGGACGTTCCTAGCTAGGCAATTACCAATTCGCCGCCGCGTTCCTTTTCGAGCGCCATGGCCTGGTCGAGCGCCGTGATGGCGCATTGCGCCATCTTGTCAGACGGAGGCTTTGTGGTAATCCGCTGCAACCACAGTCCCGGCGCGGTAATCAAGGCGAAGAGTGAGCCGCGATGTTTAGCGGCAAAGCGGATAATCTCGTAGGAGACGCCAGCGATCACGGGCAGCAAAGCGATGCGCACACCAAAGCGTGCCCAAAAAGTGGTAACCGGGATCAGCATGTAAAACCCGATCGAGATCAACATCACCGTCATCAAAAAGCTGGTGCCGCACCGCGGATGGAACGTCGAATATTTCTGCACCGCGGCGGTCGTGAGCGGGTCGCCGTTTTCGAAGGCGTAGACGGTCTTATGCTCGGCGCCATGATACTGGTACACGCGCCGAATATCACTCCACAGCGAAACTCCCCAGATAAACAACAGAAACAAAATCAACCGGATCACGCCGTCCACCAGATTGAACATGATCTGGCCGCCCAGCGCAGGATCAATCTTCTTCAGCTCGGTCGCCGCCACCAGCGGTATGTATTTGTACATGAAGATAAAGAAGGCAAGAGAGATCACGATATTAACCGCGGCCAGCCAACCGCTGATGCTGGCTGCCTTTTCGCGGGTCTGGGATTTGCTTTCAGAGCCGGCCTCAGATGAAGTCTGCGCGCTTGTCTCCTTGCGGCTCGTCGTCGACCCTTCGCCCTGCACCACATCGCTCTGCATCACATCTTCGATCGCAACGTTCGCCGAGAAACGCAGAGCGCGATAGCCGAGCCCCATCGCATAGCCCAGCGTCATGACGCCGCGCACAACGGGCCAAGCCATCCACTTGTGTTTTTCCGAAGCCCGCTCCAGCGGCTCGCTCATGGTCACTACTTCGCCCGACGGCTTGCGGCAAGCGATCGCCCACGCGTGCGGTGACCGCATCATCACGCCCTCAAGCACAGCCTGGCCGCCGACGAGAGTTTCCTCGCCACCTTCAAGCGCCGGCAACAGCTGCACCGCGGCGAGAAAACGCAGATAATTTCGTAATGAACGCACGATTGTTAGATGCTCCAGATGCCGCCCAAGCGTCAACTTACAGATTATCATAGAGTTAGATTCGGCTTCGTAAGTAACGTACTGCAACCGCCTCTAAGTAACGGATATACAGCCGTTTTATCCAGCGCTCCCGCCCAGCCAGCCCGCCTCTCGGCCAGAATCTCGTCATTTTTTCGTCTATGCTTTGAAGGTTATGCGCAAATTTGCCGAAACCGCGGAGGCAATCGCCGCCACCACCAAGAAACTGCAGAAGATCGCGCTGGTCGCCGAATATCTGAAGTCGCGCACCATAGACGAGGCCGCGGTGTCGGCCATATTCCTCTCAGGACGGCCATTTCCCGCGTGGGAAGAAACCACGCTGCAGTTCGGTGGAAGGCTGTTGTGGCGCGTGGTCGCGGAATTGTCCGGGCAGTCGGAATCGGCGCTGACCGCGTCGTACCGCAAGCACGGAGATCTGGGCTCGGTCGCCGGAGAAATTCTTCCCGAGCGACCAGGACAGGGATCGAGAATTCTCGAAGTGGCCGCAACTTTTCGACAGATCGCAGCAACCCGCGGGCCCGCAGCGAAAGCCGCGCTGGTGCGCGATCTGCTCGCGCGGGCGACGCCTCTCGAAGCCAAGTACATCGTGAAAATCATGACCGGAGATTTGCGGATCGGCCTGAAGGAAAGCCTGGTCGAGGAAGCAATCGCGAAGGCATACGCCGGAACGCGCGCTGGTGAGTTGGCCGGTGCGATGAAAGACGGTGTGATGAAAGACGCTGCGTTGAAAGAAGTGCAGCGCGCGAACATGCTGCTCGGCGATATCGGCGAAACCGTGCGACTGGCGGCGCAAAGCAAGCTGGCAGAAGCGAAAATGCGAATTTTTCATCCCTTGGGGTTCATGCTCGCGAGTCCGATCGAATCGGCCGAGGAGGGCCTGAGCTATTTTGCCGAAGCAGCGGTAGAAGACAAGTACGACGGTATCCGGGCGCAAGCTCACGTCTCCGATGGCGAGGTAAAGTTTTTCTCGCGCACGCGGGATGAGATCACAGAGTCGTTCCCGGAGCTGCCAGCCGCGCTAGCGGGCCTGCCGCAGAATGCGATTCTGGACGGCGAAATAGTAGCCTGGAGCTATAGCGAACGTGAAAGTGTAGGGCCGGCACTTTTGCCCGCCACGGCAGCGCCAGCCGCCGGCCTTCGCCGTGACCACAAAGCCGAGGAGACCGAGAAGGCTCGTCCCGCGCAAGCGGAGACGCAGAGTCCATCGCCCTCCGAGCAAGCCGGACATGCCGGCCAAGCCCGCCCCTTCAGCATCCTGCAGCAGCGCCTCGGACGAAAGAAAGTAAGCGAGAAGATGCTGCGCGAGATTCCAGTCGCCTACCTGGTTTTCGATGTCCTGTATGCAGGTGGCGAGTTGCTGATCCATCGTCCGCTGTGCGAGCGGGCGCGGATTCTAGACCAGTTGCTCATCGCAAAACGAAAAAGTGAAAGCCACGGAGACACTGAGACAAGAAGAAAAGCCACGCAAGGCACTTTGGCCTTCGCCGCCGAAGATCCCGTAAACGGGGCGCAGGCTGCCGTCATCCGTGCCCCGGCATTCCGCGCAGCCACGCCGGAAGACCTGGAAGCACTCTTCGCCGCGGCGCAGGCGCGGGGCAACGAAGGCCTGATGATCAAAGATCTGAGCTCGCCTTACACCCCCGGCAAGCGCGGGAAGTCGTGGCTGAAGATGAAGCGCGAACTGGCCACGCTCGACGTGGTCGTAACCGCGGTCGAATACGGCCACGGCAAACGCGTCGGCGTGCTCAGCGACTACACTTTCGCGGTGTGGGATCGGGATCAAGGCAAGCTGGTAAACATCGGCAAAGCGTATTCAGGATTGACCGACGCCGAGATCGCGGAAATGACGCAGTGGTTTCTGGAACACACCATCGAAGATCAAGGCTTCCGCCGCGTGGTCGAGCCGAAGGTCGTGCTGGAAGTAGCGTTCAACAACATGATGCAGTCGGAGCGCCACGAAAGCGGATACGCCCTGCGCTTCCCGCGCATCGTGCGTTTAAGGCCAGATAAATCGCCAGAAGAGGCAGACACGATTGAACGAGCCCGGGA
Source organism: uncultured Acidobacteriaceae bacterium (assembly GCA_963719575.1). Classification (GTDB taxonomy): domain Bacteria; phylum Acidobacteriota; class Terriglobia; order Terriglobales; family Acidobacteriaceae; genus Sulfotelmatobacter. The sequence continues at coordinate 50,587 of CAVRCN010000001.1, read as the reverse complement.
GATTTACGAAAAACAGAGACAGTGAAATTCCTTCACCGACAAAAGTTCGAACGTCAAGACCCGACCCTCAATGGCTGTGGTGGTGTTCCTCTTCGCTCTCTCCGACCGGAATCACGCATCCATGCGCCACTTCGCATACCACATGCTCAAACTGAATCGTCGTATGGTCGATGCGGAAGCTGTGGTGCAGACAGTCCTTCACGTCGCGCAGGATGCGTTCGCTCGCCGAGGGCGGGATATCGGCAATCGCGATGTGGCAGGAAAGCGCGCGTGTCTCCGATCCGATGCTCCAGCAGTGCAGATCGTGCACGTCGTTGACGCCGTCGATGGAACGGATGGCGGTCTCGACCAGTTCGAGCTTCACGCCGCGGGGCGTGCCTTCGAGCAGAATGTTCAACGTCTCGCGGACAATCCCGTAGCCTGACCAAAGAATCAACGCGCCGATTCCGAACGACAGCGCGGAATCAATCCAATAATTTCCGGTCACCAGAATGGCCCAGCCGCCTACGATTACCGCGGCAGTCGAAAGCGTGTCGCCGACTTCGTGCAACAGCGCACTGCGGATGTTGACGTTGCCTCCGGAACCCCGGGCCGACCGGTACAGCATCAATGCGATCACGCCATTCATCACCACGCCCGCGCCCGCAACCCACATCATCACCGCAGCCTGCACGTGCTCGGGATGCTGCAATCGCCGGAAGGCCTCGTAAAAGATAAAAAACGAAACTGCAACCAGCGACGTGGCGTTCACCAGTGCGGCCAGCACTCCGGCGCGATGGTAGCCATAGGTTTTAGTCGGGCTGGCCGGGCGCGACTGCAAATAGACCGCGACCAGCGAAAGCAGCAGCGCGAGAAAGTCGGAAAGATTGTGTCCCGCCTCGGAAAGCAATGCCAGCGAGTGGGCGCGGATTCCCGCCACTACCAGCAGCGCGATGTAGGCCAGCGTCACGGCCAGGGAAATCTTCAGCACCTTGGTCGTGCCGCTCCCGCCGTGAGAGTGAACGTGCATGTCTTAAGTTTAAGTGTGCAGGAGGCGCGGTTCAAGCGGCATCGAGTTCTTCGGACAATACTCAGCGCTTCAGCAGCCCTTCGAAATAGCGGTTGTTGTAAAACGTGGTCGTCTTCTGCACGTATTCGAGAATCTTCAGCATCTTCTCGCGGCCTTCGCGGTTGGTTTCCTTGAACTGCACGGCAACCCCCACGCCAGGGTCGATTCGCGCCACCACTCCTTCTGCTGTCAGCGTGCCATCTTCCATCGAGAAGCTGAGAATCAGGTTGGTTCCCGGAGAAAGAATATTGCTGGTTTCCACAAAGCAGCCGCCAATGCTGACGTCGGTGAGATTGGCGTACAAGGGAGTTTCCCGGGTTTCGGACTTCAATTCGATCGTGACCCGGCACTTCAAACGTGGATGCAGGCGGCGATCTTTGTAGGAAAGCTGCTTCTGTTTCTCCACGTACATGCGGCGGTCGGCTTGCGCGAGAAGTTTCTCGGCATCCTCCCCGTCGTCGGGATACACCGCCTGCCCCAGGCTCACCGACAGAATTTCCTCGCCGCATACATCGAAGCCTGCCTGCTTGGCCAGAACGCGAAGCTGTTGCGCTTTCTTGGAAGCCGCTTCGGTGGGCAGGCCGGGAGCGATCACCACAAATTCGTCACCGCCCATGCGCGCCACGTAGTCATACTCGCGGCAACTCTCTTTCAACGCCTGGGCAAAGAGCCGCAGCACGCGGTTCCCTTCCAGGTGCCCGAAGCGGTCGTTGATCTGCTTGAACCCGTCCATATCGGAGACCATCACGGTCAGCGAAGAATTATCGCGCTTGCAGCGCGCCAGTTCCCGCTCCAGCTGCAGGAACAGCGACCGCGCGTTGGGCAATCCCGTGAGGTAGTCGGTGGTCGCCGAATTTTCCGCCTGCTGATATTTAAGAGCGTTTTCGATCGACAGCGCCATCTTGCTGCTCACCGCCAGCAGAATGCGCAGGTTGTCGGAAGTGAATGCGTCGCGCTCGGCGCGATAAAGCGCGAGCACCCCGATCACGCCCGACACGCCTTCGAGAGGAACCGCCAGGGCCGAACGCAGCGTGCTGAACTTGCTGGGATCGTTCAAGTATCCCGGCTCGACGGAAGGATTTCCGTTCACGATCGGCTTCTTGTTCTGCGCCACCCATCCTGAGAGCCCCTGCCCCAGAGGGATGCGCAACGAATTGAAAAGGCGGTAGTTATCGCCGTTCACGTACTCCGGCACCAGTTCATTGTCGCGCTGCACATAAATCGCGATGGCATCGTAAGGCACCATCGGCTTCAGCTTCACCGAAAACACCGACAACGTCTCGCCCAGGGAAAGCGACGCGCCCATATCCTGGCTCAACTCGAACAGCGACTGAGCCTCCTGCCGCGCCGCCGCAATGGACGAAAGAAAGGTCGTCTCCTTTCCAACGTACTCGGGCGCGGTGGCATTTTCGAATCCGGCGGCGGGAGCTTCTCCGCGCTCGATTTTGATGGCCGTCGAGAGCGGCGCGTTCATATCCTGCGCCGATTTGGCCACCGCCAGCCGTTCCAGATGCTGGTAGCGCTTCTGCAGAACCGCAACTACCTTTGGATCGAACGACTTGCCCGATTCCGCGGCCAGCTTCTGCATCACGTCATGCAATGGCAGAGCGCGACGGTACTGGCGATCGGAAGCCAGCGCGTCGAGATAATCCACCGCAGAAAGAATCCGCGCTCCAATGGGGATCTCCGCGCCCTTTAATCCCATCGGGTAGCCGCTTCCGTCCCACTTCTCGTGGTGAGCGCGCACGATGGGCACCACCGGATACGGAAAACGGACGCGTTCCAGAATCTCGGCGCCCACCAGGGTATGAATCTTCATCTTCTCGAATTCTTCCGGCGTGAGCCGTCCCGGCTTCGAGATGATGTGTTCGGGCACAGCCAGCTTGCCGATGTCGTGCAGCAGCGACGCCGCGTGCAGCGCTTCCAGTTCCGACCCGGCCACTCCCATTTCCTTGGCTACTTCGATGGCATAGACACGCACCCGCTGCAGGTGCTCGTGCGTGGTCTGGTCTTTGGCTTCGATGGCCAGGGCCAGCGCCTCGATGGTCCGGAGATGAAGGTTCGCGATTTCCTCGACGTGGACCTTTTCATCCTCAAGCTTGCCCAGGTAGAGACGGTACGACCGGTAGATCAAATAGACCACCGGCACCATCAGCAGCGAACTCTCCCAGTTGAATATGCGATCAAGCCACGCGATGGTGCCCGCGATGCCCGCGCCCACAATGTAGTAAGGGAACGACCAGAAATAGCAGTCGACCAGCAGCTTCTTGAGCGGCCGCCGCTCCGTGATCGAGATCATGGTGGCGATTGAACCGGCGTTGGCCACAAAGTAGACCGACGCTGCAACGCCCAGCAACAGCGGCTTGTTGCCAACCAGCAAGTTGCTCCAGGGATGGTCATACACCACGTAGGTAAGCGCCGTCGAAATCGCCCCGGCGCACACGTTGAACGTCACCTGCAGGGCGTTAGGACGCTCAGGATAAAGGGTTTGCGCCAGGATGGAGACTGCACCCAGAATCAGCGTCTCCGAGAAACTCAGCTCGAGCACACCGACCAGGATGAACAGGAAATTCACTGACAGTGTGCCGGTGATGCCCGGCAAAGTCACTTTCAGGCGGGAGGCAAGAATCGCGATTCCCAGGTAGCAGATGAACTCGGCGATGTTCTTGCTGCTCTGGTGGATAGCGCCGTAAAGCAGGGTGGCCGTGCCGCCAGCCACGACAATTCCGATGAAGAGTTTGCCGAGCGAAGGCGTGCCTCGCCACGTGTGGACGCGGCTCGGCATACCCTTAGCGCTATCAGTTACGCTTGAAAGCACAGTTGTGTCCCCGGAGACTCCGGAATACCCAGTAATACCAGCTAACGTATTTAGAAACAATGATTTGGAGAGTTTTGTGGAAACTTCAGTAACCCAAATCCAGTACCTTGGGAAGGTCCCTCATGCAACGCTGAAACGGTCGATCGGCTATCTCTTCCCGATTCAACGAGCTAGCTTGGGGGACAACGATTGTGGAAAACTGCCACCATGGCGTGGCATGTCTCATGAGGCTCCGGATCGACAATCAGCTGCCGTCGGGGAACCCGCCGCGGTGCAGGACCATGGGGTAGTGTGGAAGGCGCGCGGGCCTGGGGACTGAAGCGCGCCAGCCGTCCGGATGGGGCTCCAGCCCGCGAAACAAGGGCGAGGCCTGCGTGGGCTCGCCCACAAATCGCTCCAGCGACTCCCGCAGGGTGCGAAGCGTGTCGTCGCCCAGGCGCGTCTGCCATCGTTCCTCGATGGCTCGCAGCCTCTGAGGGTATGCGTCCTGGGCGCGCCGTCCCTTTGGGGTGAGCGTCAGCACTTTTACCCGGCTAGCGGACGATTCCGATTTGACAGCTGCGTAGCCGCGCTTCTGGAGAAAATTCAGCGAAACCGCGATCGCCTCCTTCGACACTCCTGCCAGGCGCGGAAGATCGCGCACGCGCACAGCTTCCTCGCCGACGAGCCGCAGGACGTTGGCGCTGATCGCCAGCGAAACCTCCGAGTCGCGCTCGAATTCGATGGCAATCGCCAGCAGAACTTTTGAGAGGAGTGCAGGCAGGGGGAGCTCAGACACGGCGGCAACAGTGGCTGCGGGCGCCTGCCGATTTTGATCGCGGCCTCTGCTAAACAGGCCATACTCCAGAATTGGGAGACAGTCCGGAAGACGGTCGGGCAGACTGGCGTCAAGCTGACTGATCACCGCCCACAGCGATTCCCGAAGCTGAGCGATCTCGACCTTGCCGAACCGCTCCTGCCAGCGCTGCTCGATGACGCCAAATAGCGGCCGCCATATTTCCTGAGCCTTCCGGCCGGCGGGAGTAGCGCGAATCAACCAGTCGGAGTTTGGCGACTTTGCCCGGCGGAGCTTTGCGTCGGAGTGCGCCGCATCCGGCTCGACGACGATGTATCCCCACCGCACCATGCCGTCCAAGTTCGTCTTCGTGCGGGCGAGGCTCTCGAGGTCGCCAACGCGAATTCCCTGCTCGCCGACGAACTGCATGCAGTTTGACCACATTGCCAGAGACACCAGCCAGGGCGCGTGCAGAGAGCCGACGGGCGAGGATTGCTTCGTCGAAGAGTGTCTGGTAGTCCGATGCGGCATCTGCCGCTCAGCCTCGTTGTCGAACTCGATGGTGAAGGCCACCAGCACCTGCGAAAGCAGGGACGACAGTGGCAGTCGAGCGCTGGCAGCGCCGGCGCTAGTGCGCGCTTCGGTCTTGGCTGGCGAGCGCATCATGCGTGATCGCATTGTACGAAGGCTTTATCGGCTACGCCAGCATCTGCAATCCGCAGAACATGAAGGCTAGAACTGAAACAAACAATGGGGAATGTCCCGTCTGTCCCCGCATTTGTTCCCAATTCTTCTTATCTAGCTCTGCTTCGCCCGAGGCGCGTGCTTAGGCTTGAAATTCTTGTTGACGGTGAAGAAGCTCTGCGGCAGTTCAATACCATTCTTTTTCAACACAACAGCCATTGCATCTTCAACCTCAAGCCGATGCGCAGTAGGATCTTTTTCAGCTCTCTGCGCATCTGCAAGACGAGCCTTCGCCAAAGTCAGCATAAACTGGCTCATGCCAATTGAAATATTGCCATCCGGCGCATTCGTCGTAAAAAGATGACTGACCTGCGTAGCCAGATCCGGTCTACCCTCATCCGTCAAAACTTTTTCGGCACCCTGTATCAGCTCCCCCACATATTCAGCCTGATCATCATTTGCCATTTTATCGAACTGTTGTATTTCCATCGCCTGCGCCACACCCGGAAGAAGCATGGCCGCCGACAGGAATGTAGCCGCCAGAAATCTGGTAAGCCGGTTCATAAATCCCCCTGCATTTCCTGTTGAACGATATTCTTCAATGCGCGTCCGAAAGCGGCGCACCCTTATCAGTGCAACTGCCACTGCGTCGACTCGACGACCCTGATGCTGCCCTTGGGCACTTTGTGTCCGCAGTAGGGCGACTCGACCTGCCCGGCCGCTTCCATTGTTTTGCCGACCATGACGGAGAGGTCCAGCCCGACCTTCTCCTGGAACAGGTCGGGATACGGCGAGCAGACGACGAAGGCGGCGCCGGGCGATTCCTTGAAATATATCGTCACCCACTGCGGGCTGCCGCCGGGGGCGATTTCGACCCGCGACACCGTGCCGACGACTACGATGTTCTGCCCCATCCACCGCGGATCGTAAGAAGCGGGAGATTGCCGCGACCCGGCCCATCTCTGGCGGTTGTCCTCCTCCTCGCGTTTGACGATTTGTGCCGGCACCTGCGCGTCGCGGACGCCTGCGGCGGCGGCCGCTTTGGTTTGCTTCTGCGCTTCTTCTCTGGCGGCTTGTTGATTCCGCGCCTGCTGCAACTGTACTTCCTCGACGGCGGTCAGAAGATCGGCGAGCCCCCTGGCGGGGTCCGCCGGCTCGACGGTGGCGCCGCTCGGACTGCCAAGCGAGGCATGGAGATTCCCGTCCCCGTCGTTGCGCCCCGGCGCGACGTTCAGAAAATAGTCGCGGTCGCTGTCGCTACAGTCGGTCTGGTAGCAACTGCCGGTAACAGGCTGGAAGTAGAGTGCTGCGGCGAGTGAGAAAAACGGTCCATCGTTGGCAACGCTGGCGACGCGAGCGGGATGAAACCCCGCGCAATTGTTGTTGGTCGGGTCTTCGGTATGGTAGAAGGCGGCGTCCTTGATGTTATAGAACACCCTGTTGTTGCTGACGCTGACGCAGAATTTGTAGTCCGGCTTGGTCAAAATCTTCTCAACCAATAAACGGCCAAAATCAGGCACCGGATCAACCGTTCCCGTGACAAAGCGGTGCTGCGCATCCCTGAAGCCGAATCCAATGTAGGCTGGTTGTGCTCTTTCGACATTCCCATTCTCTGTTTCATGGTAGACCTGCTGGCAAGCGCCAGGGTCGACGACAACCCATCCATCGACATGCAAGACTTCCATAAAATTGATGGCCAGGGACCGCTCGGCGACGACCACGGCGACACCGACAGTTCCCTTGTTGCAAACGGTGAGATTCGCGTGGGTGTATACCGGCGCCTGTGCGTGCAAGGTCGAAGCGGCGCACAACGCGATCAGCAGCAGCGCCAACCGGAGTCCTGATTTCATCCCTGGGTGTCTCATGAGTTTCCTCCCCGGACCATGTTCCGCGATTGCGGAACTGGGTCCGATTTGCCGAAATAGTTCGCATGAACCCTCTCGCGCCGTCATCCGGGCGGGTCAGTTCTTATTCTCTTTTGCCGGGGGCGAGAACTTCTGCTTCGCGACCCAGACGATCACGGACTCAAGCTGGATCTTCGACAGGTCGGCTTTCCCCTCCCTGGAATCCGGGGACAGACGGGACGTTCCCCATTTCCCCGCGCCCATTGCGGGACTGGGGTCGAGTGCCGGTGCAGAAATGAAGCGGAAGTTCTGCCACGAATGGAGTCCCTTCTGATATTTTCTGTCCATGGCACGCTTCGCTCGCGTGGTCGTGGTTGACGTTCCCCATCATGTTACCCAGCGAGGAAACGCCCGGCAAGTCATTCTGTCCGGCGACGCCGACCGCCTCGCCTATCTTGAGCTGCTGCGGCAATATTCTGAGTGGAATCCGAATCCATCTGGGGACAGACGGGACATTCCTAGTTTTTGCAAGAAACAATCACGCGTTTTCAGATCAGCCCCTTGCTTACTCGGCGAAGAAAATCTTCGGCATCGGTGCGCGCTTTTTCCATGAGGGCGGGCTTGTGTCCGAACTCCATGTCGATTTCCTGCAGCACCAGTTCTACCGCGACTTTCGGTTTGTAGCCGCGTTTTATCAGCACTTGCGCGCGGTCTGCGAAGGTGTTGTCGGTGGGCGGCTTTACGTCTTTCTTAGCCGCGGCAAAGGTGGGCTCGGCTTCACACTTGTGGTCGCGAAACTTCGCGGCAGCTAAGCGGTCGTAGGCGCCCATCGCTTCTTCGCCGCTGAGCAGTGTGGGGATGGGATATCTCCATCGACAATTCGAGCAGGACCAGCCATTCTCTTCGCCTTCGAGCCAGATCAACGAACGTTCCATATCGCGACGACCAGATCGCAACGACTAGCCTAGCACCGCAAGCCACGTTGCCCCAATGATATAGCGCATTCGCCGCCCGGGACGATAGCGCTTTTTGCAAGGGCGCAGAACAAGGGTGAAGAGAGGAACGAAGCGATAGACAAAATCGTCCTTGGAGCAAGCTATAGTATCTTGGCAAGCTTCGTAGACTTTCGTCCGTCTTGATTGTTTGTAGTGCACGCGCAAATTTTTTGAAGCCAGAGGAAGCATCATGAAAATCGCAAAAGATGTTACAGAACTGATTGGTCATACCCCGCTGATGCGGCTGAATAAAGTCACCGCGGGTTGCGTGGCCGAGGTCGTCGCAAAAATGGAGAGCCAGAATCCGCTGGCCAGCGTGAAAGACCGCATCGGGGTCAGCATGATCGTGGAAGCGGAACGTGCGGGAAAAATTCATCCCGGCAAAACCGTGCTGGTTGAGCCGACCAGCGGGAACACTGGCATTGGCCTGGCGTTTGTGGCGGCGGTGAAGGGCTACCGGCTGATTCTAACCATGCCTGAGACCATGAGCCTGGAGCGGCGGGTTCTGCTGCTGGCTTTCGGCGCGGAGCTCGTGCTCACGCCCGGTCCCAAGGGCATGAAAGGTGCGGTCGTGAAGGCGGAAGAAATTCTGGCTGGCACTCCCAATGGTTTCATGCTGCAGCAGTTCGACAACGCCGACAATCCGAAGATTCATCGCGAGACCACCGGACCGGAAATTTGGGAAGACACCGACGGGAAGGTCGACTTTCTGGTTTCGGGCGTGGGCACGGGCGGGACCATCACCGGCGTAAGCGAATACATCAAGCCGAAAAAGCCATCTTTCAAAGCCGTGGCCGTGGAACCGGCAGAGAGTCCGGTGCTCTCCGGGGGGAAACCCGCGCCGCATAAGATTCAGGGACTTGGCCCCGGCTTCGTGCCCAGGATTCTGCGGCGGGATTTGATCGACGAGGTCATCACCGTCACGAACGATGAGGCGATCACGATGGCGCGGCGGTTGCCGCTCGAGGAAGGCCTGCTGGTGGGCATATCCTCCGGAGCGGCGGTGGTTGCGGCTTTGCAGGTGGCGCGCCGGCCGGAGAACAAAGGAAAACTCGTGGTCGTGATCATTCCTTCGTTCGGCGAGCGCTACGTGAGTAGTATTCTGTTCGAGGAATTGCGGAACCGGGCATTGCAGCTTCCGACGGCCACGCTTCCTATCTGAACTTCACTCTAGCTACGATCTGAGCTGCAATCTGAACTCATGCCTGGGCTGCTGGCTTTAATTCGTGAAGACGTCAACAACGTGGTGGTGCTCGATCCCGCAGCCAGGTCGCGCCTGGAAGTGTTCTTGTGTTACGCGGGACTGCACGCGGTGTGGGGTTACCGGGTCACGCACTGGTTCTGGAGGCACGGCTTCCTGCTTCTCGGGCGCTGGCTTTCGCAGGTGGTTCGCTTTCTGACGGGGATTGAGATTCATCCCGGGGCAGAGATCGGGCGGCGGTTGTTCATCGATCATGGGATGGGAGTGGTCATTGGCGAAACCGCAGTCGTGGGGAACGACGTGACGCTGTATCAGGGCGTGACTCTTGGCGGTACCGGCAAGGAGCGCGGCAAGCGGCATCCTACGATTGAAGACGACGTGGTGATCGGGGATGGCGCGAAAGTTCTCGGCAACATCACCGTCGGCCGCAACTGCAGGATTGGCGCGGGTTCCGTGGTGCTGCGCAGCGTGCCGGAAAATTCCACCGTGGTAGGAGTTCCCGGCCACATCATTTTCCGCGACGGGGAACGCGTGGTAATCATCGATCCCAAGCAGATCAACGATCCGCTTTCCGAGGCGCTGGCAGCGGTGGCAACCGAAGTAAGCAAGCTGCGCGAGCGCGTGCAGCAACTCGAGGGCTCGGGCTCTCCGCAGCACGAGCCGCTTTCGGCGTCGCTGCAGAGGATCATGGAAGACATTGATTATCAGATTTAGAGACAAAGCCTTAGACGACGTCATCGGTAGCGCTGTTAGGGATCCCCTTCGACTTTCGCTCAGGGCAGGCTTTCGCTTCGCTCTGGATGACAAACTATTCCGACGCTGGGGCCCGTCCTCCAGCTTCATCCCAGATGCGCACGCCCTTGGTTTCGCGCAGCAGCAGGCTTCCGACGATAAACGTCATGCCGGCCACGATCATCGGGTAGTAAAGGCCGGCATAAATATTGCCCGTGGCCGCGACCAGGGAGAGGCCGATCAAGGGCAGCAATCCGCCAAACACGCCGTTCCCGATGTGATACGGCAGGGAGAGCGAGGTGTAGCGGATTTTCGCCGGGAAAGCCTCGATCAGATAAGCGGCAATGGGCCCGTAAATCAGGCATACGTAGAGAACCTGAATAAATACCAGAAAAACCAGCATGGTGCGGTTGGGATCAGGAGCTTCCTTGGCAGGAATGTAGGCGCCAGTGGCATCTGTGGTCATGGCCGTGAGCGCGATCGCTCCTGTCACTTTGTTGCGGGAGGACTTGACCGTGACCACGTTATTCCCCGCAGCTCGCTCCATGGCCTTGTAGATCGGGATGTAGGTGAGTACTGCGAGCAGGCAACCGGCCATCATGAGCTTCTTTCGGCCGATCTGGTCGGAAAGCGCGCCCACTACTGTGAAGAACGGCATCCCGCACAGCAGTGCGATCGCGACCACGATGTTGGCAGTCTTGACATTCACTTTCAGGACGGTCTGCATGTAGAACAAAGCATAGAACTGCCCGGTATACCAGATCACTCCCTGTCCCGCGGTCGCTCCGAAAAGCGAAATCAAAACGTTCTTGAGATTCGGCCACTTGGTGAAGGCATCCTTCAGCGGTTGCGTGGAGGTCATGCCCGTGGCCTTGAGTTCGGCGAAGATGGGTGATTCCTTCATCTTCAGCCGGATGTAGAGCGAGATCAGCACCAAAATGATGGAGACCAGGAATGGGATGCGCCAGCCGTAAGAAGCAAAGTCTTCTTTCGACATAGAGTTCTGGGTGACCAGAATGACGATCAGCGAAACGAAAAGTCCCAGCGTGGCCGTGATCTGGATGAAGCTGGTGTAGAAGCCGCGCTGGCTGTCGGGGACATGCTCGCCGACGTAGACCGCAGCACCGCCGTATTCTCCGCCCAACGCCAGTCCCTGTAAAACTCGGATCAACAGCAGCACGACCGGCGCGAACCAGCCCGCCGTCGCGTAAGACGGCAACAGGCCGATGACGAAGGTCGAAAAGCCCATGATGGAGAGCGTCACGATAAAGGCATACTTGCGCCCGACCAGGTCGCCGATGCGGCCGAAGAAGAGTGCGCCGAAAGGCCGCACCAGAAAGCCGACGGCGAAAGTCGCAAGGTATGCCAGGTAGGCGAACGTGTCGTTGCCGGGAGGATAAAACTTTAGCGCCAGGATGGCAGTCAGACTGCCGAAAATGTAGAAGTCGTACCACTCGATCATGGTGCCGACCGACGAGGCCATGATCACGCGCCAAATGCTGTACTCTGCATTCCCAGTTCCTGCTACTTGCGCAGTACTCGCCATTCCCGCCTCCATTGACCTTCGGTCCGAGTGCTGGACCGTACCCTTGGGTTGTCACGGCCGGACATGCTCCAAATTGGCCGCTCATTTTACACGTTTCCGAGAGCTGAGGAAGGGCGATCTTATACGCACGATATCTGGACCACTAGGCTGAATAGGATTCAGCGGAAATTCCTCAAGACCAAGGAATTTGTCTTTGACCGGGAGATTTTCCTGGGACGCCCGAACGATGAAGAACGAAGTATCGGGCGCAAGCAGGGCCGCAGATCAGCAGTCAGATCGGGATTCAGACGCGGTTGCGATTCAGACGCTGGCGGAACGCTGTTTGGCCGCGCTCGACTTTGCCCCGCGGGGCGTAATCTCCGGGAGAGCCGGAACCGATTCCGGAATCGTCAGATGCTGCTCTGGCAGCGGCGATCCGTTGCGGATGGCTTCGGTCAGCATCTCCAGGGCAAGGTCCGTATTCGGACGGATAAAGATCGTGGCAGCCAACTCCCCGCTTCGTACCCAGGCCTGCCCTGTCTTGGGCATGCCGTCGCAACCGGTGAACGGCATTTTCAGCCAACGCTCGCGGTCTCCAGTTGCCAGCTCGGCAAATGCTTTTCTCGCGCCCATGGCCATGCTGTCATCTTGTGCGCCCACGAGTTCAATATGCATCTCATGCGAGGTGCGCAGGCGCAGCCAGGAACTCACCGTGCGATAAGAGCTCTCTTCGGTCCAGTTCGCGCGCATCACTTTCGCTTGAATGTTGGCCGGTTTGGTTTCATTCATTCCGCGGGTTCGATCCTTGGCCGCGGAACTCGCCGCCGGACCTTCAATGTACAGAACCGAACCACCCTCGGGCAGCAACGCGGCAAACTGCTTACCCTGAATTCGGCCTACTTCCACGTGGTCAGAGCTGATGGAAAACACGGGAATACGATAGGCTTTGCGCAGCTGGCTAACGTAATCCACCTCATGGTTCAGGATGACCCAGCCGATGCCTGCGGCTGCGGCGGCGCGCGCCACCTGCGGGAACGCCGTCCCACCGGCGGGCTCGAAAATAATCGCGTCCGGCCGCGGACCGGTTGTGTTTTGAATGATGTCCAGCAGTTGCTGGCTCTGTTTGAGGGAGTCGTTATCGGCCTGGATGATTTTCACATCCACGCCCAGGCGGCGCGCGGCTTTCTCCGCAGCCGCAGCCTGCTCCTGCTGGTAGTCGTTCTCGTTGTTAGTCAGCGAAACTACAAAACTGAGTTTCTTCATCGTGATCCCTGCTCGGATCATATTCCAACCGGATGGAATGCGGAGGTAACCAGAGTAACTATGAGCGGCAGCTTATGTGGAGAGGCCTGTGTGGAGCGGGCACTCTTGCCCGCTGCTTTTGACTGTCGCATCGACGCTGGATGTATCTGTGCAAGGAAATGCAGTTGGGATAACTTCTAGCTGGCGGCGGAAGCGCCCTTGGCCAGGTTGCCGATAAACGATTGCAAATTTTCCTGCAGAGCGTTGCGATCGGTGTCCGCTAATTCGACGAAGCGGAAGGGCTGCATCCATCCTTGCGTCGCCCACATGGGAAACAGCATCTGCGCCTTGCCGCGGATAGTGGACCGGTCGATGTGAAAAATCAGCTCCACTTCGATCTTTTCATCGAGCGGCTTTTCCAAGTTGATGACGCCGCCGGTGGTCGAAAGCTGATGCAGTGCGGCCCGTAACTGCCGTTTGTTGGGCAGCCGGATCAGTACCAGCACCGAACCCCGCAGTTTCACGCGAAAGGGACGGTCATTCAGCGTCACGGCCTGCGGCTCGGGACGCGTCACCGCCGGCGTCTCGGGTGCTTTTTCGTTCTGTATCTCAACTCGCGCTTCCGTTTGGGTTTCGACCGGGGCTTCAGCTTGCATTACGATCGGCGTTTCGATCTGTTTCTCAATCCGAGTTTCGCTCTGCAACGCGACCGGCGTTTCGATTTGCGTTAGAACGGGCGTTTCGTCCTGCAGTTCGATCGTCGCTTCATTCTGCAGTGCGACCGGCTGCAGCTCGACTGGAGTTTCAACTCGCGTTTCAACTCGCGTTCCGTTCTGCGTCTGAAGCGGCGTCTCGTTCGGTGTTTCGGTCCGCGATTCTTCCGTCTCGAAACGCATTTCGAGCTGCATTTCGTTTTGCGTCTCGATCTCCCCGAAGCACAGCTCGGGCTGCTGCGAGGCCTGCGTTTCTGGAGGTACGTTTGCGGGCGTGGATTCTGGTGTTTCGGACATATATCTCGCCCAGTATGGCAGAGCATTGCCGATGGGCGAGATTACGGAAGCCCCACGCCCTTCGCGAAGCTGCTCGCAATTCGGTGGGAAGGATTTTGCTTTCGCCTGACTTCGCCAAGTTGTTGGCTGGCTACTTGCGGCTCGAATGCGCCTCAGTGCTGGTCGTGAAGAGGTTGTAAGGCCAGGCCTTTTTTCCAGCGGACGGCGCGCTGGCGGTTGGCAAGTTCCCGCGTGGTGGGTTGAGAGACGGCGCACCGGCCGCCGCTGAAGCGCTGCCCAGCGCCGGATCGCGCGGTGCGGCCACGTTCCAGTCCTCGGGCGGGTCGGCAACTCCCCAGAAATTTCCGTGCGTATAGAGCGCCGCGCCGATCAGAAAATATTTACCATCGCTACCCAGCGGCAGGCAGCTGGCCACGCGCGCGGTCACGCTTCCACCACCGGGCAGATCGCCAATCATGATGGGAGTTTCGGCGGGCAAGGCGCGCGGGCTGCGCAGTCCGCATCCCTGCGCGCTGACCAGAATCGCTACACACTTTTCTGCGAAAGGACGAACCCGGTCCAGACTCGTAACCGCGACGGGAATCTCCACGCGGATGCGCGTGCTGCGTCGCAGTGCTTTGGGTGTCTGTACTTCCATATTCATGCTTTCGCCGCGTGCAGTTCAGGGCTGGCCGAAACAGCGCACGCTGCGGGTTCCCGAACTCTATTCTGACAGGTCGGAAACCGGATTCTCAGATGCCGTAAGGTTCTCCGGCAGTGACAAAAGTAACTTGGGAAGCGTGAGCAAAAGCGGGAATGCCATGAAAATAAGTTTAATTCCGTCTCGGGGCTGGGCCGCCCGTCCTCGGCTGCCGGCGCCACACTAACTGAGGCTGCCCCGGTCTTCGCGGGGTTCGAAGGCCGGGGATTTCTGCTGCACGAGTTGTGGTCTGTTCATTTTGATCGCGCGTCAATCAGCGAAGCCAGCGGCCGAAACCACCGTCCTGAAATTAGCGGGCGTTCCTTCGGCTCCGCTCCACTCCGGCCCTCAAGCCCCGGGCAACGGCCCGCGCGTAGCCGGCGCTATCCATGGCGGCCATGGTCGCGGCTGCGGTCCCACCCGGCGTGGCCGCTTCCCCCAGCAGGACATCCAGATCTTCTCCGCTCTGCCGCCAATAAGAGAGGGAGTCCGCGAGTGCGTGCGCGGCGGCGTAGAGAGCCGTATCGCGGCCGAGGCCGGCGCTCTTAGCGGCCTTGGCCAGCACCGCCAAAGCGTGATAGCCCTGGCTGGGCGAGAAGGTTGCAGTAAAAATGTCGAAACGATTTTCCGGAATTTCCAGAACTGGCCCAACAAGCGCAAACAATTCGCGAATGCGATCGCGACCTTGTTTCGAAACTTGACGATCGAAAGCCACAGCCGTCAAGCCGCGCCCAATGCGGCAAACCGGGCTGGGCATGGCCCGCGTCCACTGCACGGGAGCGCCGAGTCGCACGCACAACTTCTTGATCGGGATTCCCGCGGCGAGGCTGACCGCCAGGATTGGTTTTCTTATGATGCCAGAGAGAGCGACTTCGTTCAGCAGTTCGGCAACCGAAAGCGGACGCACCGCAACGATCAGCACCTCCGCCTGCGCGACTGCCGATTTCAAATCAACGGCGGTTTCAATACCAGACTCGCGGCGAAGCTCTCGCAGCTTTTCTGGATTGTGATCGTGCACGACGATGCGACCGTCGTATCCCGCCAAGCGCAATCCCGCGATCAGCGCGCCGGTGATGCGGCCTCCGCCGAGAAAGAGTGTGGCTTTGGGTTGCGTGCTCCGCGGCATGGCATCTGAGCGCCCTTGCTCGCGACGCGACTTCGTTCGCGTGCGCCGCATCTTAACGGCTCGCCAATCCGCCGGCGGTCTCCCCGCCGTCGATCGTGATCACCTGCCCCGTCACGTAGGCAGCGTCGTCCGACGCGAGATAAGCGAACAGCGCCGCAATTTCCGCCGGCTCCGCGTGGCGCCGCAGCGGAATCTTGCGATTCACTTCCTGGAGCATCGCATCGCTGTATTCGGCGCGCTGCATGGGCGTGAGCACGTATCCCGGCGCCACGGCGCAGACGCGCACCTTAGGCGCGAGTTCCACCGCCATGGTCTTGGTGAGCGCAATCACGCCAGCCTTGGTGGCGTTGTAATCGGCATAGAAAGGCTGGCCCACGAGTCCGTTGGTAGATGCTGTCTGCAGAATCGCGCCAGTGCCGCGTTCCCACATGTGGCGGGCAGCGGTCTGCGCCATATAAAACACGCCGGTGAGATTGACGGAGAGGACCTTTTCCCACTCTTCAGGAGTGATGTCGAGAAACTTATGGCGGATGCTGATGCCGGCATTGTTGATGATCACGTCGACCCCATCCATCAAGCGGACGGCCTCGGCGAATGCGGCTTCGACCTGCATGAGGTCGGTGACGTTGGCGATAATGGCCTCCGCCAGACCCGGCAACTCGCGGCGGATGTGGTCACATCCCTGAGCGTCGCGGTCGAGCACGCAGACACGCGCGCCTTCCTCCAGGAATCGGGCCGCCGTGGCCGCGCCAATTCCGCTGGCGCCCCCGGTGATCAGGATTCGCTTTTCTTTCAGTCCTCGCATGGGATTCCCTCGTGGCTCAATTTAACCACGAAGGGGCTGCGGGAGCGTATGTAGATTTCGCTAGATCGGTTTGCCGCGGAAGAAGTAGATCAGCTCGATGATCAGGATGACGACCACCATCAGCTCGAGCACGAAGGCGCGGCTCTGGTTGAATTGGTCCACCATGAAACGGTAGAGATCTTCGGCGGTTTTCAGCTTTTCCTTCACCAGATCTTTGTAGTCGGGCACGCCGACTTTTTGCGCCGCCAGCTTGTAGAGGCGAGCGGAAAACATATCGCTGAGGAACTTGATGGCATTGTCGGCGCGCTCGGTGAGTTCGCTGACGTCGAGCAGCACGGTGTGCAGCTTGCCGGCGGCGCGGGCAGTGCGCCAGCGCGACCACAGGCCGGTGCCTCCGGCATCGAGGAAGTCGTAGACGCCTTCGAGTTCCTTGGTCAGGAGCTCGTCGTAGTGGCGGAACTCGAGCAGCTGCGAGTTGGCGTATTGCAGCAACTGGATAGCGGTTTCGGCGCCGGTTGGAGTGTCGTAAATAAACGCGGCGTTCCAGCCAATCACCGCGAGGTCGTTAGGATAGTAAGAAATGCGGGACTGGAGAATTTCCTGCTTCTCGCCCTCGGAAAGCATGGCGGTTTCGCCGCGCACGACCTGGGCGATGCGGTCGGCCTGCGATGCGAGCAGGTCGGTGGCGGAGGGTGAGCCGGCTATCTCGCGCACGTGGAAGATGAAATAGTCTTCCTGCAGCCATTCGGCGGTGTAGGGCTTGACCAACGCCGGAGCCGCGAGCTTCAGCTTTTCTTTGACGATGCGCGAAGCCAGGTTCTCGAAGTTCGAATCCGACGTCCAGCGGCAGGAGAGCTGCACCAGGTCGTCCCAATCGCCGGAGAACGGCAACTCGAACACCAGGCTGACCACGCCGTAGTCGTAATACTTGATTTGTCCGTCGAGGCGTTCACCGGTTTCGAGGATCAGGGGCTCGATCGTCTCCTCAACCGGGGGGCGCTGGTAGCGAACGTAGCCGGGGGAATGGTGCTTGAAGCTGGCATCGACCGTCCGGGCGCCAAGGATCTTGCGCAAGTCGTCGAGGCGAATCTCCTCGCAAACATCAAACTGGATCAGGACCAGGGCAGACCCGTAGAGCGGCGTCGGGGCCTGACTGACATGGGACTGGGAGGCGTACGGCTGGCTGGCCCGGCCTTGGGACGAATCGAGGCGTACGTCGACGATGGTGTCGTTAATGGCGTCGTTGTTGACGGAGGCTATGCGTTCGCGTTCCATGAGGCTTTTCCAGTTCTAAGATTCCAGCGGCGGATTGAGACCCGCGCCAGCTAGCGGCGAGAGTTCTATTGTCCCAGAAACCGGGTGATCTGGCGAGAGGGATGGGTTAGCGGAAAGCTATGGACTTTAGTTAAGCTATTTGTAATCAATAACTTATGCGTATTTTCCATAACAGGAAAGCACCGGCGGCGAGGGCTCCTAAACCCAGCCCAGCCCGCTTCATTGAGGCTTGGACCTCGTTTTGGCGTTTGAGGACCAGGGAAGATTCGGGATAGGGTCCAGAGGCTTGCCGGACGGAGGGTTCGCCGATTCTGGCAGCGTTTTCCGCAGACTGTTTGTCGTCTTCGTCCTGTTCCAGCGCCATTTGCAGGACTTCGGCCAGGTGCAGGGCGTGGCGATCCGTGCCCTGGGCGATCTGCTCGCGGCAGCTGAAGCCGTCGGCGATGATCAGGCAGTCGGCGGGCGCGCTGCGGACGGCGGGGTGGAGTTCCAGTTCGCCGATGGCCATGGAAACGTCGTATTTGTCGCGCTCGAAGCCGAAAGAGCCGGCCATGCCGCAGCATCCGGGGGCGGGCTGGCGGAAGTCGACGCCGAGGCGGCGCAGGATGGACTCTTCGGCGGTCATCTTCTGGATCGACTTGTGATGGCAGTGTCCGTGGAGCAGGGCGGTGCGCTCGAAGCGGGGCAGTTTGAAATCTGGGGCGTGAGTTTCCAGGAATTCGCTGAGAAGATAAGTCTGGCTGGCCAGGGCCTGGGCTCGCTGGTCGTGGGGAAACAGGTTGAGCAGTTCGTCGCGGAAGACGGCGACGCAGCTGGGTTCGAGGCCGACGACGGGGACTCCGGCTTCGATTTCGGGGGAAAGTTCGTCGAGAATCCGCAGCAGCAACGCCTCGGCGCGGTCGAGCATGCCGAAGTCGTAGAGCGGGCGGCCGCAGCACAGGTTGGCGCGGGGGACAATCACCTGAAAACCGGCGGCTTCGAGGACGTCGGCGGCAGCCATGGCAGTGGACGGCAGGAAATAGTTGTTGAAAGTATCGGGCCAGAGGAGAACTGGAGAGCGGTCCTCAGGGGCTAAAGCTCGCGTCGATTGGGCGCGATACCGCACGGCTAAAGCCGTGCCGTTCCCGTTCGTGGCCCTCCCGCTCGCTCTGCCTTCGAACCAGGAGCTCTTGAAGCTGCGGGGCGCGAAGGGCGGAATTTTGCGCTGCGCGGGAATTCCTGCCACGAACTTGGCTAAGTCTCGCAGAACCGGCAGTTGCGTGGTGAGGTTCGCGAGGCCCGGGGCGTTCGAAGCCAGGCGCGCCCAGAAATCGATGTTGCCGAACGCGTAGGCGTTGAGGGGACGCACGCGGCCTTCGTAGTAATGCGAAAGAAATTCGGCTTTGTATGTGGCGACGTCGACTCCCACCGGGCAGTCGCTTTTGCAGCCTTTGCAGGCCAGGCACAGGTCGAGCGACTCTTTCACTTCTTCGCTTCGCCAACCGTCACGGATTACTTCTCCTTGCGTCATCTCCCAGAGCAGATGGGCGCGGCCGCGGGTGGAGTGTTCTTCTTCGCGCGTGGCGCGGTAGCTGGGGCACATCACGCCGCCCTCGTCGCGGCGGCATTTTCCTACGCCCACACAGCGCAGCGACGCCTGCGCCAGACTGCCGTGATCGGCAGGAAATTGAAAGTGAGTTTCGGGTTCCCAGGGCGCGTAACTGGCGCCGAGGCGCAGATTTTCGTCGAGCTTGTAAGGCGTCTTTCCAGGTAAACCAATCAGTTTGCCGGGGTTCATCTTCCAATCCGGATCCCATGCGGACTTGAATTCGCGAAAGGCTTGCATCAGCTCCGGGCCAAACATCTTGGGAAGCAGCTCGGCGCGCGATTGTCCGTCGCCGTGCTCCCCGGAGAGCGAGCCGCCGTAGCTGACGACGAGGTCGGCAGCCTCTTCGACAAACCTGCGGAAGTTCGCGATGCCCTGTTTCGATTGCAGATCGAAGTTGATGCGAGTGTGCACGCAGGCGTGGCCGAAATGTCCGTAGAGCGAGCCTTTGTAGCCGAATGCAGCCATCAGCTTGCGCAGATCGCGGAGATAGCTGCCCAGGTTTTCCGGCGCGACGGCGGCATCTTCCCAACCTTCCCAATAAAGCGGCTCGCCGGGGACGTGCGAGGTCACACCCAGGCTGGCCTCGCGAACTTCCCAGATACGCTTCGCTTGCTGCTTGTCGGTGAACAGACGGAAGTTGGGCGGGCTGGTGGTGCGAGACAGAGTTTTCATCAGTGCGCGGGCCTGGGCCTCGGCTTCGGGCGCGGTTGAGGCTCCGAACTCCACCATGAGCCATCCGCCGCCTTCGGGCAGAAGCGAGAGACCATCGGAGTTGATTCCTTTTGCCCGGGTGTAGCCGACAAGCAGATCGTCGAAGCCCTCGAGACCGATGGGCTTGAGGGCCATGATTTCGGGGATATGGTCGGCGCACTGGAAAATGTCGGGATAGGAGACGACGAGCAGCACGCGCTCGGGAGGGCTCTCAACCAGGCGACAGGTGGCTTCGAGCACGGTGGCGCAAGTTCCTTCCGAGCCGACGAGGGCGCGGGCGATGTGAAAGCCATTCTCCGGCAGCAGGTAGTTCAGGTTGTAGCCGGAGACGCGGCGCGGGATGTTGGGGAATTTCTGGCGGATGAGGTCGCCGTATTGGGCGGCGATTTGTTTTAGCGATTCGCGGAGTTGAGTGGCGCGATCGGAGTCGCCGAGGCCCGATGATTCCGGGCCGCCGGCTCCCATGTGATCGTGGATGACGTTCTGGCCGACCTTCAAACGGACGCCGTCGTAGGTGAGGATTTCAAGTTCCTCGATGTTGTCGTCGGTTTTGCCGGCCATGACGGAATGCACGCCGCACGAGTTATTGCCGATCATGCCGCCGAGGGTGCAGCGCTCGTGACTGGCGGGGTCGGGGCCGAAAGTGAGGTGATGTTTTTCGGCGACGTTGCGAAGATTGTCGAGGACGACACCGGGCTGCACGCGAGCGATGCGGCGGACGGGATCGATCTCGAGAATCCGCGACATGTACCTGGTGAAATCGAGGACGACGGCAACGTTGCAGCACTGGCCGGCCAAAGACGTGCCTCCGCCGCGGCAGAGCAACGGCGCTCCGAACTGGCGGCAGAGGGAAACCGTGGCGAGAACGTCGTCGACGTCGCGGGGAAGAACCACGCCGATGGGAACCTGGCGATAGTTGGAGCCGTCCGTCGCATAAAGGGCACGCGCGCCGGCGTCGAACCGAATGTCGCCAGGAGATCCGCCGCGAATCTGGGCGCGCAGTGCTGCCTCGAGCCCCGCGGCGTCGACTTGCGATGACCTTGAGGCTTGGGCAAGCTCTACGAATCGGTCTGGCATGGGAAGGGAAATTCGGGCTTCGGCAGGCCGGCGTTTTGGGCCTTCACTTATCAGTCTTCATCCAAAACGACCTCAAAATCTCAGTTCGACGTGGCCCCGGAGCCCATCGCACCACCTGGGTGGCTGACGTGCGTGATCTGGATTTTCGTCTGACCGTCGTCGGCCTGAATGTTGATGGTGGTCATGTTCTTCTGGTCTTGCGCAATAATGGTGCATCGATTCTGATCCGAAGTGGAGACCATGGCATTAGGAAACTTCGCCTTGTAGAAGGCGGTAACCTGGTCCACGGAATCGCTGCTCTTGAAAGTGGCGGAGGCCGTGTGAATGCCGGCGAAGGTCGCGGTAGCGGCGCCGTTCTTCACGGCCTGGGCGCCGGGATAGACATCCACACCCAGGTTGCGAGCAATTTCTTCCGGGTTCTGCGGGGTCTCAACGCTGCCGAACGGAGACTCGATCTTGACATGGTTACCATCCTGCTTGACGTGCAGGTTGCGCGCCACCCGCCAGCCGATGAACGCCACCGTGGATACGGCCAGCACTCCCAGGATGACAAACACTCCCACGACGATGAGGATGACCTTGAGAACACCGCTGCCGCCCCCTTGAGTGGGAGCCGGGGCCGCCGGAGCGGCAACCACACCGGCCCCCGGGGCAGAGGAAACCGCTGCGCCACACTTGTTACAGAATTTGGTCCCCGGATCGAGACTGACGCCACAGGAATTGCAGAATGCCATAAGTCACCTCACCAGATTGAACAAGATCGGATTGCCAAGATCCGTTCGAGGATCGCACAAGGATGGGCGCGAGTATACCGCAGACTTGCCCGGAATGGCGGGTTTAATGCTGCGCAGGGCAACCGACTCCTAACTCCAGGCCCGGGTGCCGAAATCGGCCATGGAAAGAGAGAGCAGAAGCATGAGAAAGAAGAGCGCGGCAATCACGACCACCTTGATCATCTTGTCGCTGGATCCCCAGACGTGCATGAAAAACAGAGCCACCAGCGTCGCCTTGATGGTGGCGATGATGAGGGCAACCGCGGCGTTGAAGGGGCCGAGATCGACGAAGGCGACCCGATACGTAGCGTAGGTGGCAACCAGGAGCGTCGCCCAAATGGCGAAGTAGGTTTTTAGCGGCGACGAGGTTGAGTGTGCGGACATGCTTGCCTCACTTGTGTTTGTCGATCAGGTAAAGCAACGGAAACAGGTAAATCCAGATGATATCGACGAAATGCCAGTACAGGCCGCCGATTTCGACGGGCGTGTAGTATTCGGGCGTCAAGCGTCGCTTCCAGGCTAACGCGAGAAGCCACAGGAAAATGCCGATGCCGACGATCATGTGCACAGCGTGCAGCCCGGTCATGATGAAATAGAGCGCGAAATAAATCTGCGCGTGGTTCGGGTTGGCGAACTGACCGGGATGGCCAGGGATGGGCTCGTTCTCAAAGCTGAACGACGGGCCCGGCACATGGTGCTCGACAAACTTGTCGCGGTATTCGATGCCCTTGATGCCGAGGAAGGCGAAGCCGAGAATCAGCGTGAGGATGAGGCTGGTGATCAGAAGAGTCCGTTGGGCGGTCTTCGCAGCCCAGACCGCGAGCACCACGGTCAAGCTGCTGCAGATCAGGACGGCGGTGTTGGTGGCGCCGAGCGCGGTGTTCAGAGTTGAGCTGGCTGCGCCGAAGTCGCCGAAATACTTGAGACGATAAATCAGATAGGCGCAGAACAAGCCGCCGAAGAACATGACTTCGGTGGCGAGAAAAACCCACATGCCCAGGGTGGCGGCGTCGCGCTGCTGCTCCGGCTCGGCGAAGTGGTGCAGCAGGGCGGGGTTGTGGCCTTCCGCATGGGCTTCAGCGTGAACAGCGGCTGCGGCTTGATCAGGCACCTCGAGCCTCCCGTTCCGAAGGGAAGTCGCCCAGCTGTTCGTAGTTGTAAGCTTCCCAGGTCACGACCGGCGTCTCGTCGAAATTGAACGTCGTCGGTGGAGATGGCGTCATCCATTCGAGGCCGGCGGCGTTCCAGGGATTGTCGGGAGCGGGCTTACCGTAACGCATTGACCACAGAAAATAAACCATGGGCAGCAGATAACCGATGCCGAGAACCGTCGCGCCGGCCGTCGACAGGACATTCAGCACCTGGAACTCTCCGGGATACTGGTAGTAGCGGCGTGGCATGCCGACGTAGCCGAGAATGAACTGCGGGAAAAATGTTAGATTGAAACCGATGAAGACGATCAGTGCCGCGAGTTTGGCCCAGCCTTCGGGATAGAGGCGTCCGGAAATCTTCGGCCACCAGAAATGCATACCGCCGAGATAGCCCATGACTGCGCCTCCGACCATGATGTAGTGGAAATGCGCAACCACGAAATAAGTATCGGTGACGTGGGGATCAATTCCCAGGCAGGCGAGGAACAGGCCGGTGAGGCCGCCAATAGTGAACAGTCCGAGGAAGCCGAAAGCGTAGAGCATGGGCGCATCGTAGTGGATGGAGCCCTTGTACATGGTCGCAGTCCAGTTGAAGACTTTGACCGCAGAGGGAACGCCGACCGCGTAGCTCAACAGGGAAAACACCAGCGCGGCGTAGACGGAAATTCCTGCGACGAACATATGGTGCGCCCAAACCAGAAAACCAAGAACAGCGATCCCGATCGACGACAGCGCCACGAACTTGTAGCCGAAGATGCGCTTGCGCGAGTAACAGGCGATGATCTCGGTGACCACTCCCATCGAGGGCAGAATCATGATGTAGACGGCAGGGTGGGAGTAAAACCAGAAGAGATGCTGAAATAAAAGAGGATCGCCGCCCAGCTTGGGATCGAAGATTCCGAGGTGGAGCAGGCGTTCGGCCGCAACCAGAACAATCGTGATGGCCACTACGGGAGTGCCAAGAAGCTGCACGATGCTGGTGGCGTAGTGAGCCCAGATGAACAGAGGCAGGCGCGACCAGGTCATGCCCGGAGCGCGCATGCGGTGGATGGTGACCACAAAATTTAGTCCGGTAAGGATGGAAGAAAATCCGACAATGAAAATTGCAATGCCCGCTTCGACGATTTTCGTGTTCGTGTAGGCCGTGCTGAACGGCGTGTAGAAAGTCCAACCGGTATCGACGCCGCCGGTCAGCATGCAGTGCAGCATGATCGCGCCGCCGATGATGTAGAGATACCAGCTGAGTAGATTCACGCGCGGGAAGGCGAGATCCTTGGCGCCAATCATCAGCGGCACCAGGAAATTTCCCAGCACGGCCGGGATCGATGGAATCAGAAAGAAGAAGACCATCACCATGCCGTGCATGGTGAAGAGCTTGTTGTAAGTGTCAGCCTGCACCAGGTCGCCAACCGGAGTGAGCAACTCGAGGCGGATGAGCAGCGCGAAGAAGCCGCCGATGAAAAAGAAAAAAGTGATGGACCCCAGATAAAGCAGCGCGATGCGCTTGTGGTCCGTGGTGAACAGCCACGAGAGGGCGCCGTAATGCTTGTTCAGGTAATTCTCGCGTTCAACGGGTTGTGCGACCGCGGTAGCCATCTTATTCCACCTGACTCTTTGCTTTAGTCTCGGGAGTTGCCGTGCTGGCGCTCGTTCCCACGGGCGCTCTTGTAGGAGACAGTGACTTCACGTAAGCCACCAACGCGTTCACCTGCTCCTCGCTGACCAGGCCCTGAAATGTAGGCATGATCGGCTGGAATCCTTTCACTCTTTTCGCGCCGGGATCGAGGATGCATTCGCGGATGTAGTTCTCATCCGCGACCAGGGTCCGTCCGTCCGCCAAAGCGACGGGGTTGCCGAATACTCCATGGAGATTAGGTCCTCGCCCCTGAGCGTCGCTCCGATGGCAAGTGGAACAACCGAGCTCGGCGAAAATCTTTTCTCCGGTCACGGAAAGCGGGCCGGCGGGACCGCCGCTCATCCACGCTTCATACTGTGCAGGTTCCATCACTACGATCGAGCCGATCATGCCCGAGTGCTGCGTGCCGCAATATTCGGCGCAGAACAGATGATAGGTTCCTGGCTTGGTGGCGCGGAACCAGGCCACGGTGTAGCGGCCGGGCAGCACATCCTGCTTCATGCGGAACGCGGGCACATAGAAGCTGTGAATCACGTCCTGCGAAGTCATGATCAGCTTGACGTCGCGGCCCACGGGCACGTGGAGTTCGTTGATTTCGCGCTGGCCCTCGGCGTGTTCCAACTTCCACATCCACTGTTTCGCAACCACGTAAACTTCCGTGGCGTCGCGCGGAGGCGTGCGCTGCTTGAAGAAAACGAGCGCTCCCCAGGCGAAGAAAACCATGAAAACGCAGAGCGGAATAATCGACCAGGTCAGTTCCAGCGGCGTGGAACCATCGATCTGCTCCGCCTGTACACCGGGGCGGCTGCGATAGCGGGCGGCGAAGTACAACAGACAGGTAAATACAAGAAGCGCGACCAACCCGCACACTACGAGCATGAAGATGTAGATCGCGTCGACCTGGCCGGCCATGGACGAGGCCCGCTCCGGCCACAATGGAAGATTATCGAACATATCGCCTTAAGCCCTTTTCGTTAAGCCCTGCCGTTATGCCTTGCCCAAATGCTCCGGTCCTGCTCGCCTTGCCGCACTCGCCGGCCCCATGCGGAACAGAATAAAAAACATGATGCCCAAAATTAAAATCGTGAGCGCCCCTCCCAGCCGCAGAATGTTGCTCACGATCGCGCCGTATTTTCCGGTCGCCGGATCGTAGTGATAGCAGTAAAGCAAGATCGCATCTACCGGGCCGCCGATCTTGTCGTGCGAAGCCTCAACCAATCCCAGGCGCAAATCTTTCGGCGGAAAATCCACGCCATAGAAGTAACGGGAAATCTTTCCCTGCGGCGTGAGCACCATTATCGCTGTGGCGTGTGCGTACTGGTTGATGCTGGGATCGTATTGATACTGGAAGCCCACCGCCTTGGTCAGCGCATTGATCGCGTCCGGCTGTCCGGTCAGAAAATGCCAGCCCTGCTCGGCGCCGGGGCGGCCGTAGCGCTGGACGTACTCTTTCTTTTTCGCGGCGGCTGACTCGGGCGTGTCTTTCGGATCAAAGCTGACGATGATCACGTCATAGTCGTCGCCAGCGTTGAAACTCACCATTTTCATCGCGCCGGTCAGTCCAAGGAGAACTTCGCCGCATAGCATGGTGCAGTTGTAATAGGCGAGATCGAGGATGATGGGCTTGCGTCCGAAGTAGTCGCCGAGCTTCACGGTTTTTCCAGTTTCGTCGCGGAACGTGAGATCAGGCGGGACCTGGCCGTCGAGATGCTGCTCGATGCCCACGTTCTGAAGCGTAGGTGGACGCACGTTGGCTGGAGGCGAAATGATGCCCTTCGACATCATCTGCCCGAACGCGAACGACGACAGCAGCATGACGGCAAACGTGATTCGACCAACTCGCGCCACAGCAATCGAATTGCAACCCCGGAGATGCCTCACTGCGAACTTCCCTTCTTCGTTTTTGTTTTCGTTTTCGGCTTGGCCGTGTCGTGCATTTCCGCGCCCGGCGCAGCAACTTGCGAGCGCACGGGCAAGCCGCGTTGCGCGATCAGATCCATGGCACGCTCGATAGGGATTCGCACCGTGACGTGATTGTCGTCGACATAGCCGTAGCTGTTGAGTTTCTCTTCTTCCGCGATGCGGTCGTCGTTCAGTTCCGTCCGCTCATCAATCTCCAGTCGCGGCGCCGGGAAATTATCTTTCAGGTAATCCTTGTAGCCTTCCGGCAGATCGCGCGTGTCCTTGGGCACATTTGTCGCCAGAGGACTCACTGCGGGCTGCTCTTTTCCAGCACGCTCGTCCAGGAGTTTGTAGAAACCGCCGATCATCAAGAAGGCAACTAAGCAAAGCGCCCCTACCCCGACGATGAAATAGAGCACTCCCGCCGCACTGAGGTCTTCGTGTTCGAAGCCGCCGTGCCCGTACGGGTTGTTATTCGGTTTGCCGTCGGTGCTCATAATTTCACTGCTCATGTTCTCCACTTCGGACTGCTCCGCTCAGGCGCGATGCGCAGGCTCCAGTACTTCCCCGGCCGACGGATCGTAGGCCGGAAGCAGAGGCAGCGCGCCCAGGTTATAGAAAAAGTAAGATAGCCAGAAACCGCCGATGGCGATGGGCACGACGATATCGGCCAGAGTCACGTTCAAAGTCTTCGAAAAATTTGGCTCGATGATCCAGAACATATCGACGTAGCCCATCAACAGCATCCAGACCGCCAGCCACACCAGCTTGCGAATGTCGCGCTTGAAAGGCCGCGAGAGCAGAATCGCGAACGGGATGGCGAAGTGGAACAGCACAAGAAACAGGCCGACGGATCCCCAACCGCCGTGCAGTCGCGTCATATAAAACGTGATTTCCGCAGGCAGGTTGCCGGCCCAGATGATGAGCCATTGCGAAAAGTTGAAATAGGCCCAGACCATGATGAACGTGAGTATCCACTTCCCGTGGTCGTGGACGAAGTCGGGTTTCAGCATCTCCGACATGGGCTTGTAGTCGAAAAGGATGCGCTCCACGACGACCGCGAAGCACATGGCGGAAAGCACCTGGCCGATGAGGACGACCAGTCCGAAGATGGTGGAGATCCAACTGGGGTCGAGCGACATGACCCAGTCGATAGAGGCAAAAGAAATCGTGAATCCGTAAAGGATGAGGCCAGGCCCGGCCACGGCTTTGAAGCGTCCGGTATTGTCGGGTGCGCCAGCGCGGTCGGTTTCCTTGGACCACTTCGACAGCAGGAAGGAGAGCAGGTTCCAGATGGCGAAATAGAAAATTGCGCGGCCGATGAAACCGTTGGTCGTCAGATAGGTCTTGGTGATGTCTACGAGATGATCGCGCAGATGTTTGTCCGCGATTTGGTCGAGAGGCTGCGCCCAGATGTATAACTTGTGGATTCCCAGAATGACGGGAATGAATAACAATGCCAACAGCGGCACCGTGCGCATGGCGGCGCCCAGGATGCGGCGAATCACCATACCCCAGCCGCCGCCGGTGAGGTGACGAATCATCAGAATCGCCATCGAACCCAGCGCCACGCCCAGCCACAACATGAAGCCGAGCAGGTAGGCGCGATAGAACTGCTGGGGCTGGCTGAAAGCCAGGACCACGGCGACGACTCCGAATACGACACCGACGATCAGCGACCGCTGCGAGATAGTCTTCGTCACCGGTGGGGCCGTCAGGTCGAGATGGGTTGCAGTCGCCGCGCTCATTTCGCTTCTTCCTTCTCCGGCATCTCCGGTTTTTCCTTTTGCTCTTCTTGTTCTTCGGATGTGGCATGGCTTGCGGGTACAACCACCGGAAGCGTCGCGCCATTTCCCGGCTCACCGAATTTCGGCGGCACCGATGGAACACTTTGTCCGGCAGGAACGTCTGCCATGGTCGCGTTCTGGCTTAACTGCAGAGCGCGAACATAGGCCACAATGCTCCACCGGTCGCGCGGAGGAATCTGCGAGGAATAGTCGGGCATGATGCCGAAACCCTCGGTGATTACGTCATAGAAATATCCGACGGGAGCTTTCTGCAGCCGCGGAATGTGATACGACGGCGGCTTGCGGGCGAATCCGCGCGAGGGGACGAAGCCGTTGCCATCTCCGAGGCGGGAGTGACAGGGCGCGCAGAAAATGTTGTAGCGTTCGCGCCCGCGGTCGAGAACTTCTCTGGTCACGGGAAAAGGCATGTAGTCACCGGGAGTGTTGCCAATTTTTCCGGTGTAGAAATAAGTGTCTTCGTGCAACTGTCCGCGCGCCACCGTGCCTTCCACCGGAGGGCGAGCCGAGCGCTGGTCGGAGAAAAAGTCGCTCTTGGCCAGAGGATTCACGCGCGGCTGCACCTGCATGTCGAGCCGGCACGCGGAGGTAACGGTGAGCAAGACCAGCACAACTGCAAAGGAAAGCGCTGTCGAGCTTCGCTCGACCGGACGGGCGGGGGTGCCCATCCCCACATGGACATTGCCACAGCCCAGGTTCGCGGCTTTCACGGATTTGAGGAGCCGCCGCATGTTAGCTGGGCACCTCCGAAACCGAGCGCGGGTTGAGCTCTTCCAGAAACTTGCGCGTGCCGCTAGCGTCGTATTTCTTGTCGGAAGAAAACACGATCAGGAAAAAACGATCCTTTGACGCCAAGGCGAAGCGCGGCACGTTGAACACCGGGTGATAAGGCATGGGCAGGCCGTTCAACGCCAGCATGCCAAACACCGCCGAGATTCCGGCGAAAAGAATCGTCATCTCGAACGTGATCACGATGAACGCAGGCCAGGAGTGGTAGGGTTTGCCGCCCACGTTGACCGGGTAGTCGACGGCGGACATCCAGTACTGCATCAGGTATCCGGACACGCCGCCGATGATGCCGCCGATGAGCACAACCAGAGGCACTTCATCGTGATGGAATCCGATTTCTTCCGCGAGACCCTCGATGGGGAACGGGCTGTAGGCGTCGATCTTTTTGTAGCCGGCCTCGTACGTATGCTTGGCGGCGTCGATGAGCGCCTGCGCGGAATCGAATTCCGCCATGATGCCGTAGATGGGATCGCGCTTCATATTAGGAACCTCGACACCATGAGCCTCGACACCGCGCCCGCCATCACTCTTTGACCTCCGCTTCCGGCAGCAGCGTACGCATTTCAAAAATCGAAATCGCCGGCAGGATTCGCAGGAACAGGAACATGGCGGCCAGGAACATGCCGATGGTGCCGATGTAGGTCATCCAGTCCCAGCGCGTGGGGTAATACCTGCCCCAGGACGACGTAAGGAAATCGCGGCTCAGGCTGACGACCACGATAATGAAGCGCTCCAGCCACATGCCGACAAGAATCACGCCGGAGATGATGAACAGTGCGACCGGGCTGGTGCGCAGCTTGCGAATCCACAATGTCTGCGGAATAAAGATATTGCAGGCCAGCAGCATATAGTAGGGAATGGCATAGGGCCCGTGGAGGCGGTTCCACAGCGTGAATGCATCATAGCGATCGCCGCTGTACCAACCCATGAAGGCTTCAATGCCGTAACCGTAAGCGACGATGAGTCCAGTAGCGAGCATCACTTTCGCCGAATTCTGCAGATGCCGTTCGGTGATGAAATCTTCCAGGCCGTAAATCTTGCGGATGGGAATGGCCAGCATCAACACCATGGCAAAGCCGGAATAGATAGCGCCGGCCACGAAGTAGGGCGGGAAGATCGTGGTATGCCATCCCGGAACAATACCGATCGCGAAATCGAAACTCACCACCGTGTGCACAGAAAGCACCAAAGGCGTCGCCAGGCCAGCAAGCAACAGGTAAGCAGTTTCGTAACGGTGCCAGTGCCGTGCGGATCCGCGCCAGCCCATGGAGAACATGCCGTAGACAATTTTCAGTGCTTTATTGTCAGTGCGGTCGCGCAAAGTCCCCAGGTCAGGAATCAAACCGATGAACCAGAACAGGGCCGAAATCGTGGCGTAAGTCGAGACCGCGAATACGTCCCACATGAGCGGGCTGCGGAATTGCGGCCACACCCCCATCGTGTTGGGATAAGGAAAGAGCCAGTAAGCGAGCCATGGACGGCCCACGTGAATCGCGGGAAAGATTCCGGCGCAGGCGACCGCGAATAGCGTCATCGCCTCGGCGAATCGGTTAATGGAATTGCGCCACGACTGGCGCAGCAATAACAGGATGGCGGAAATCAAGGTTCCGGCGTGGCCGATGCCGATCCACCAAACGAAATTGACGATGGCGAAGCCCCAGCCGATGGGGATTGTGTCGCCCCAGATTCCGATGCCCCTCAGGAAGAGGTAGCCGATCGCGAACAGCATCATCTGGGTTAACAGAAAGGCGACGCCGAAACCGATGAACCATCCGTTCGAGGCCGGACGAGTCAGCACGATCGCGCTGATTTTTTCCGTGACCGTGCCGAAGGTGTAGCCCGGCTCAATGACCGGGGCCCGGTCGGCATTCGTCGCGTTGTATTGCTCGTCCATGCTTTAAGTCGGCGGTGTCAACTCAAGATTCCGCAGGGTGCCCCATTTCTCGCGTCCTTTGCGAGAAGTGGGCTCTTCGCTTGCGCCCTTCCGTCTTCCTCCGTCACCCCTTCAGTTCCGGATTCGGGTTGCGCACCTCAGCCAAATAAGTCGTCCGCGGCCGCGTGTTCAACTCGCCCAGCAAACTGTAATTACGCGACTGCGCTTTCAGTTTTGAAACTTTGCTGTTCGGATCGTTAATGTTCCCGAAGATGATCGCTCCCGCCGGACACGACTGCTGGCAGGCGGTTTGCAATTCGTCGCCGATCAGAATTTTCTTTTCTTCGCGCACGGATGCCGTCTCCACGTCGATGCGGCGCTCGTTGATGCGCTGCACGCAGTAGGTGCATTTTTCCATCACGCCGCGGCTGCGCACGCTGACGTCGGGATTGCGCATCATCTTGTACTGCGGCGTCTCCCAGTCCTGGAACAGCAGAAAATTAAACCGCCGCACTTTATAAGGGCAGTTGTTCGAACAATAGCGCGTGCCCACGCAGCGGTTGTAGGTCATGTCGTTGAGGCCTTCGGTCGAGTGGACGGTGGCGCCCACCGGGCAAACCACTTCGCAGGGCGCGTTCTCGCACTGCATGCACGGCACGGGCTGGAAAAATGCTTTCGGATTGTCGCGGTCGCGAGCTTCCTGGTCCGGATACTGATAGTAGGTGTCAATGCGGATCCAGTGCATGTGGCGGCCGATGGCGCATTGCTCTTTGCCGACCACGGCAATGTTGTTCTCCGACTGGCAGGCCAGCATGCAGTTGTTGCAGCCCACGCAGGAGTTCAAGTCGATCGCCATGCCCCAGGCATAATCCTCTTTGTCGTAGGGATAGGGCGTGTAAAGCGTGAGCTCTTTCGGAACCTCGTCCTCTTTCGCGAAGTTGGGCTCTTTGCGATATTCCTCAAGTTTGGTCTCGCGCACCAGCGGACGATGATCGCCATTGGGCGTGTCCATCGACTGGTAGCCTTGCGTGGACGCGAGCACATATTTCTCGCCAGTCTTGCGGATGGTCACGCCGGTGGCGATCCACGGCGCGGCGCTGGTGCGCAGAGGATAGGCATCAAAGCCCTGCGCAGTTCCGACGCGGCCGGCGCGCTTGCGGCCGTAACCTAAAAATACGGTGACCGAATTGTCGGGATGCCCGACCTGAATCCAGACCGGGCCGGTAACTTTTTTCCCGTTGAGCTCAAGTTCGACGAGGTCGATGGTCTTGACTCCCAAACGCTCGCCCATCGCGGGGCCGATGAGGATGGCGTTGTCCCAGGTAAGCTTGGTCATCGGCTTAGGCAGTTCCTGAAGCCAGCCGTTGTTGGAGAATTGCCCGTCGTAGATGGTAGGGTCGCGGCGGATGTTGAGCTCGATCCCTGCCGGCTCAGTCGTGATGGTGTAGAACATGCCCTCCGGCATCTTTGCGGAGAATGGGGCGGCGGCGGCGGCGGCCTTTGCACTCAGCGATTTCGGCGCGAACGCCGTTCCCTCGATCCAGCCGTCATGCAGCGACTTGCGCCAGAATTGTTCGAAATCGGCGCCGGCGTGCTGCTTCTGCCAGTACGCGCGCGTCAAATCGTATCCGGTGGAATCGGCTTGTCCCGCGAGCAGAGCCACAAATTCCAATGAGCTCTTACCGCCGTAAAGGGGCGCGATCAGCGGTTGAATGATGCTGACCGTGCCGTCATAAGCACGGGCATCGCCCCAGGCTTCGAGTTCATGCGTCGCGTTGACATGCCACTGACAAAGCTCTGCGGTTTCATTCTGATAGAGGCCATGATGTACGCGCAGAGGAATCTTGCTGTTCTTCAGAGCGTCAGCGAAGTTCAGGTCCGCGGGGGTGTCGTACGCGGGATTGCCGCCGAGGATGATGAGCAGATCGACCTTGCCGCCATTCATGTCTGCGACGAGATCCTTGAGCGATTCGGTCTGATTGACTGGGTTCGCATCGACCGGGTCGCTGTAGAAAACAGTCTTACCGACATTGCCGAGATTACTGTTAATTGCGCAAGCGAGGGCGTGCAAGCTCGGCGGTTGGTGATCGCCGACGATAACCAAACTCGTTCCCTGATGACCGCCAAGCTCCTCTTGGACAGCGGCCATGAACTGGTGTTGATCTTCGGGCAGACCGGAGTTCCGGCTTCCCACCTCGCGCAGAAAATGCCCCCCCTCAACGAGGCGACCGAAGAGTTTTTCTATATCAGCCGCCCGTACCGGAAGCCGGTGATCCGCCTTCGCCCCCGTCGTCGTCGGCGTGCTCTCGATCACATACAGCCTGTTCATGTTGCCACTATCCGGATTGCGCCGCTTGGCGAAATCGCGAATGTAGCGGGTGTTGCCGGGGAATCCCGCGTAGAGAAAATCGGCGTCGAGCGAAAGGATCACGTCCGCCTTCGAGAAATCGTAGCGCGTCTCGACCGGCTGGCCGAACGCCATCTTCGCGCCTTCGAGCACGTTGTCGCGATTCACCGGCTCGTAGACGTGCCACTTAGCCTGCGGATAAATTTTCAGGAAATTCCGCAGCTGGTCGGCGAGCGTGGGCGACGAAATGGTCGTCGTAAGAATGCGAATGCCCGCGCCTTTCAGCGCTTTCTGCGCGCTAAGCGGCCCGCGGATCGCGCTGAGAAATGCCTGCCACGAGCGTTGATCGCCCATCGACATCACGCTCTGCGAACGGTCGGGATCGTAGAGACCGAGAAGCGAAGCCTGAGCAAAAATGTCGGTGCCGCCCAGCGAAGCAGGATGCAGGTCATTGCCCTCGACCTTCGTAGGACGGCCAAGATGGCTTTCCACCAGCAGCGGGCTGGCGTATCCGCCGAGCGTGCACGCCGTGGCGTAAAACATGGGCCGGCCTGGAATCACCCCTTCCGGCTGGCGCACGTAGGGAACGATAGGCTCGAGCGGGAGCTTGACGCATCCGGTCATTCCGGCCAGTCCCAGCGACGCCCCCATCACCTTAAGAAATCCGCGCCGCGAAACCGAATCCACCCACTCGGAAGCGCCCTTGGGGAACTCCCGGTGCAGCGCATCCTGAAAATCCTCGCTGCCCGCCAGCTCCTCAAGGCTGCGCCAGTATTCCGGCCCAGTCTTTTCGGCGTCATCGTGCGCAGTCGCAATATCAATCCGCGCGCGCACGGATGCGAGTTCGAGCTTGCCCTTCGTGCTTGGACAAACATCTTCGAGCTTCACGCGGGTCTTTTGCTCCCCGTTCTTTCGCTCTTCGCTCTTCATGATTTCCCGCACATTATTTTGCACCACCAAGAACTGTCATCCTGAGCGGAGCGGGAGTTCGCAAAGCGAACTCCCGCGCAGTCGAAGGACCCCGTGTTCCTTGAACCTTGCGACGCCTCGTCCGGGGATCCTCCCGATGCTGCCGAAGTCTGCGCGAGAACGCCCTGCATCCATCGAAATAGCGCACGCTATCGCGGGTTCCTTCGACTCCGAATTTGCTTCGCTCCGCGAAGCAAATTCTCCGCTCACGATGACAAGTTTTCATAGTTCAACTCTCATGCTCATCGATGACACGTGCTGCAGCTCGTAATATCTTTCACGCTGCGCACGTTGTACTTCTTCACCAGCGCCGCGCCCAGTTCATCCTGATCGGTATAATTCTGCCCATCCATGGCCACCGGATGCGCCGTGGTCGGCTGCAAATACCGCATATTGAAAACCTGTTCCCGCGGCCGCAGATTTTTTTCCGGCGCGCGGTGGCAACCCAGGCACCACTCCATTTGCAGCGATTCCTGCTGGTACATCAACGGCATTTTATCCACCGGGCCGTGGCAGGTGTTGCATCCGACTCCCTTGGTGATATGAATGCTGTGATTGAAATAGACGAAATCAGGAAGCTGGTTCACCCGCGTCCATTTCAGCGATTCACCGCTCTTGTAGCTCGCCCGCACCGGCTCCAGCAACTGGGCGTTGGTCCAAATCTGGGAGTGGCAGTTCATGCACGTCTTGGTTGGCGGAATACCCGCGAAGCTCGACGTTTCCACCGAAGTGTGGCAGTAGCGGCAATCAATCCCCAGTCCGCTGACGTGGTGCTGATGGCTGAACGGCACCGGCTGCGGCTTTCGGACGCCGGCATAGGTAACGTAAGGAGAGCGCTGGACCTCCATCGCCATCCAACTCAAGGCCGCAACCACGAACACCGCGCCAAAGATGGTGGCGCGGGACATGGTGTTCGTGCTGCGATGAAAAATCTGCGGCATCTTCTGTGAAAAACTAGTTGATGAGACCCCGACGGACCTGCCTGGTTTCGCGCCCCGGTTGCGTGAAGCTTGTTAGCCAGTGAATCCGGAACCCCACAGAATTCCGGACATGAGTGTGAGAAACACGGAATTATAAATACTTCGCAGAATTTTGTCGCGCAGTTTTCAAATTTTTCGCGAGAGGAGAATTTCGCGCCAAACAATGCGCTTTCGTTCCGAGTTAAAGGCGGGTGCCCCATTTCTCGCGCGGTCTTTGCGCGAGAAGTGGGTCTGTCGCATGCTAGTGAAGATTCATCACCAGAAGTTTCGGTTCCGTCATCTCTTCAATCGCGTAGCGCAGGCCTTCGCGGCCCAACCCGGAATCCTTGACCCCACCGTAAGGCATCTGGTCAATGCGGAACGACGGAACGTCTCCGGCAATCAATCCCCCAACTTCCAGTTCCTCATACGCCTGGAATAACAGCTTCGCATCGCGCGTGAACAAGCCGGCCTGCAGGCCAAAAGACGAATGATTCACCTGGCGCAGCGCGTCGTCGAAAGTGTTGTAAGGCTCAAGGGTCACAACCGGGCCAAAAACTTCCTGGCAATTCACCTTCATATCAGGCCGAGTCCCGGTGAGAACCGTGGGCTCAACGACCAGACCTTTGCGTCCGCCGCCGCACAACAGGCGCGCTCCCGAGCGCACGGCCTCTTCAATCCAGGCCGTGGTACGGACGGCGTCCGACTCACGGATCACAGGCCCCACGTCAGTCGACTCGTCGAGAGGATCCCCGGACTTGAGTTTTTTCACGCCTTCGACCAGCAGATCGGTGAACTTGCCATAAACGGAGTGCTCCACCAAAATGCGCTGCACGGAAATGCAAGTCTGCCCGGCATAGCCAAATCCTCCAGCGACGCAACGATCCGCGGCGTAAGCGAGATCGGCATCGCTGTGCACGATGACCGCGGCATTCCCGCCCAGCTCGAGCACCACTTTTTTCTTGCCGGCGCGGCGCTTGATATTCCATCCCACAGGCACGCTTCCAGTAAAGCTGATGAGCTTGATCCGGTCGTCGGTGACCAGCAGACCAGCATCCTCATTCGAAAGCGGCAGCACATTAAATCCGCCGTCAGGCCAACCCGCCTGCTGCACACACTCCGCCAAAAGCAGCGAGCAGAGCGGAGTCTGCGGCGCCGGCTTCAGCACCATGGAACATCCCGCCGCAATCGCAGGCGCAACTTTATGCGCAACAAGATTAAGCGGAAAATTAAACGGCGTAATCCCCGCCACCGGCCCCAGCGGAAAGCGGCGCACAATGCCCCAGCGCCCCGCAGTAAATTCCTGCCAGTCGAGCGGCAGAAATTCTCCGTAAATACGTGTGCTCTCCTCAGCTCCAACGTTGAAAGTGAAAATGGCGCGCTCCACCTCCTGCCGCGCCGCCTTGATGGGCTTGCCGGCCTCAAGCGCCAGCGTGCGGGAAAATTCTTCTTTGCGCTCAGAAATCCCCGCGGAAATCTGCCGCAACACCCGCTGCCGCTCGAATGCCGGCAACCGCCGCGTAGTGCCAAACGCTTTGACGGCCGCAGCAATCGCAGCCTCCGCATGCTCGCGCCGGCCCTGCACCACCCGCGCGATTACGCTGCCATCGTAAGGCGCGCGCACCTCGACGACGTCGCCGTCTTCCACCCACTTGCCGTCCAGATAAAACCCATGCGTTGCCACCGGCGCGATCGTCAGTTCAGCCATGATGTTGGAACTCCTCGGAGATTATAGGACTTTCCGCAAGGTCAAACGCGGAATCGCCGGGGCGCCGCGCCCCTATCTCGAAAAGATGTCATCGGAAGATGATGCCTCAGAAGGTGATGTCATCCCTCACCGGGCCAAAGGCCCGGTGAGGGACCTTACGATGGACTGAAGCGGCATCAGCGCCGGAGGGGGCCGCCTCGATACGCGCAGCATGAGCCGTTTTGGAGCCGTTGGCACTCGACACCGTTCCCTCGACAACGCTTCCTCTACAATGATCGCGTCCATCACTCCATGATCCCCCAAACCATCCTCGAACTCGCACCGCTGTTGAAGCACAAGAAAATTTCACCACTCGAACTCACCCAGGCGTCCCTGCAGCGCATCGAAAAGCAGAATCCCGCCCTGAATGCCTTCATCACCGTGACCACCGAGTCAGCCCTCGCCGCAGCGCGCACAGCCGAAGCCGAAATCGCCCGCGGAGACTGGCGCGGCCCCCTCCACGGAATTCCCATCGCACTGAAAGACCTGATCGACACCGCAGGCATGCTCACCACCGCCGCGTCTGAACGCCACAAAGGTCGCATCCCCACAGAAGATGCCGAAGTCGTCCGCCGCCTGAAACAGGCAGGCGCAATTATCGTTGGCAAGAATAATCTGCACGAATTCGCCTACGGCGGCAGTTCCCTGGTCAGCTATTTCGGCGACGTCCACAATCCCCGGAACCCCGCGCACATTGCCGGAGGCTCTTCGGGCGGATCAGCCGCGGCCGTGGCCGCCGGGCTTTGTTACGCCGCCATCGGAACCGACACTGCCGGCTCCATCCGCGAGCCCGCGTCCCTGTGCGGATGCGTCGGCCTCAAGCCCACCTACGGCCGCGTTTCCAGCCGCGGCGTAATTCCTCTCGCTCTGTCGCTCGATCACATCGGCCCCTTCACCGCCACCGTAGCCGACGCCGCCATCGTGCTGCAGGCAATCGCCGGCTACGATGCCGCCGACATCACAACTCAAGACGTTCCCGTGGCAGACTATATCTTTCCGCTGCGCGAAGGCGCGAAGTCTCTCCGCGTGGGCGTGCCCCGAAATTATTTCTATGAAGACCTCGACGCCGAAGTAGCCGCGGCAGTCGAACAAGCGCTGGCCGTAATCAAAACGCTGGTCGCAGAAGTAAGAGAAGTTAAGCTCGATGTGCCGACCGACCGCACCCTGCAAATGGCCGAGGCCTACGCCTACCACAAACAGAACGCCGCCGAGACGCCGAAACTCTATCAGCCGGAAACGTTACGCCGAATTCTGGCAGGAGCGGAGATCTCCGCAGCAGACTACATTCAGCGCCGCCGCGAACTGGAGCAGGCCCGCCGCACAATCAGCGACACCTTCGCAAATGTCGATCTGCTGGTCACGCCCACCACTCCCACGCCCGCGCCGTTAATCGCCGACCTCAAAGCGAATCCCGACAACCTGCGCCCCGCCGAGCTAAAGCTGCTGCGCAACACGCGCCCCTTCAATGTCTGGGGATTGCCCGCCATCTCGGTCCCCTGCGGATTCACGAAAAGTGGATTGCCAATCGGCCTGCAGATCGCAGGCCCACACTGGCGGGAGGATTTGGTGCTGCGCCTGGCTCATGCCTATGAGCAGGCAACGGCGTGGCACGAGACCCGAGTACTCCCGGACGAACACGAGATTCAAAAATGACTAAGACAACTGCTCAAGAAGAGTTTTGGCGTTGGTTCATTCAAAGAGAAGGAGATCTGTTTAAATTCGATCCTGAGTGCGAGACTGAACGGGAAAGAATCTTCGACCAACTCGCAACTGCGCTTCAGAGGGTTCATCGAGATCTCACCTTTGAATTTGCCCCGCGGGAGGCGAGAAGAGAGTTTGTCGTCAGTGCCGGCGGCATAAGATCGGCCTTTCCCGCTGCCATTTCCCTGGTGGATGCCGCGCCCGCCCTTGCTCGATGGCGGGTGACCGCGTTCCGTCCGCGTCGCACAAGCGTCGGTATCGTAGAGATCGCGGGGAAGCGCGTCGATCCGAGCGACGTTCAGTTCTCATTGCTTGATAACGGCAAGATCGCTGGCATCTATCTGTTTATTCCCGGTTTTCGGGAGGAGGATGTCGACTGGAAGCAAATTGGTTACTGGATGCTCGACGAATCGTTGGGGGAATATGACGTGGAATCGCGACTTGGTCTCATCGAAATGCTTTCCCCGCACCGGCGTACCGAAGGGGATCGGTATCCTTTAGCCAAACTGCCGGCGCTATTCGACAAATTGGTCTCGCGGCTTGAAGGCCGGTCTGAAAAGCCCTCATAGCCAGAGCACCGTCAGTAGAACCCTAATCCACCGTCCGCACATCATCCGGCAGCGTCAGCAAGAACGAACACTTCCCCGTACTCGCAGAACACGAAAGCGTCCCCCGCCGCAGAACCTTCACCGGCGTGTCGTCCGGAAAGGTCAGGTGGAAGTCAGCCGTCCGCAGCGCCTCGGCAACCGGCTTCAGCTTTTCTTCCCCACTCAGAAATTTGATGCTCTCCACTTTCGCGGCCGAACCCGCGCCGCCGCCGAGCAGCACAAAAAAATCCGCGTTCCCCGTGATCTTCGCCACCTTGCCGAGGTCGATAGTACGGAGCCGCTCCAGTTCCTCTTTGTATTTCGCCACCGCGGTGTCTGCCTCCGCCCCACCGCCCGCCAGCGCCGAGAGCCGGTCGCGCGTTTCCGGCGTGGGCCGCAGTCCGTTCAGCGATAAAGCATAGGTGCGCAGCGCGCGGTCTTTGTGGCCTTCCTTTTCATAAATTTGCCCGAGATGGTCGCCCACTTCACCGTGATGGCCCAATTCCCACGCGGCAGAAACGTACTTCTCGGCCGTGTTAAGGTCGCCTTCGGCGAAATGAACCCAACCCAGCGTGTCCCAATAGGCAACCAGCGAAGAGACCAGCGGCAACTCCTGCTGCGTAACCCGGTCCAGCGAAATATTGCGCAGCGCCGCCGCCGTCGCCGACACCGCCGATTCCGCATACTGCTGCGCGCGATCCAGATGCGCCTTCTTCAGCGAAAGCTGATATGCAATGTTGTTCCACACCAGCGGCGTCGCCGCCAACTCCACCGCGTGGTCGAATGCCGCCAGCGCTTTGTCATCCTGGCCAAGGTTCAAATACGCATCGCCCAGGCTCACCTGCAGCTCAGCGCTGTCCGGGGTTAACGACGCGGCCTTCTCCAGTTCCGGAACGGCTAAGTCATATTTGTGCCACTCGGCATACATCGCGCCCAGGTTGGAGTGCGCAAACTTATCCAGCGGATTGATTTCCAGCTGCTTGTGAAACGCCGTAACCGCGTCGTCGTATTTACGATCCTGCCAGTAGACCCGCCCCAGATTGTTGTAGGCGTATTCGTCGTACGGATTAATTTCAATCTGCTTCTGCAGGGCCGCGACCGCGGCGTCGTCCTGCCGCAGACCCATGTAAGACATGCCGAGAAGATTCCAGGCCATCTTGTTCTTAGGCTCAATCTCGGTGGCGCGCTTCAGGACTTCAATCGCCATCGTGAGGTCGCCGCTGTTCATCGCGTCGCGGCCACTCTCCACCAGGTCGTCTGCCTTCATGTCAGCCGGAGGCGTGGGCGTTCCCGCAACCGTGTTCTCGATCGAGAGCTGTTGCCCCAGGTCGGCGTTCACCGCCCGCCGGAACGACGCATAGTCCGGAGCGCGCGACGCCGGCAGTTCGCTCTCACGCAGCGTGAGTTTCCGCCCTGCCGTAAAGACATTTCCCTCGACTTGGTACGTCGCCTGATAGTCCGCATAGTCGCGCTTCAACGAAAACGGCAGCGGCGCCTGCGCGGAATATTTAGCCGGCAGCTCCAGCTTGATCTTGTAGGTATATTCCGCCTTGGGACCCAGCTTCAAAGGCTCCGCGTCCGCATCCGTATCGTCTTCGTCCACATCCGGCAGGCTGAAACTCGAAAGCGGAAGAATCATTTCCGTTTTCTTCTTCGACCAATCCAGAAAGTTCACCCGCGACACGTCGTAAGACAAAGTAAACGGCTCCCGCGTCGCCGCCGGATCGCTCACCTTCAGATTCGTAATGTCGCCGCCAATGCCGGCATTCACGTTCTCCACCACCCGCTGCCAATTTGCCTGCGGGACGCGGCGGAACACCGAGCGCAGCATTAACTCTTCGTCGCCGCGAAACACGTAGTGCACATGCGCTTCCAGTTTGCCGATCTGGTTGATCTTGCCGTCAATCTCCGAAATCTCCGTGTCCGGCATCGGCGTATCCGCCGGAGTTTCTTCCAGATGCGGCGCGATCGGCGAATGCGCATCCACCGGCGGAATCACCAGCGCCTGCTTCTTCCGCAGCGAGTACGAGAGCAGTCGGAAGGGCGCCACTTCGGCCGTGGTGTCCATCCAGACTTCTCCGTCCACGCCTTTTTCCGAACCCGCCGGCATCATGGTGATGACATGATCAAACTGCGACGGCGAAGGCACGTCCGGATCCAGCTTGCGGCTGGAGTTGATCAGCACCGAGTCGGCGTGCAAACCCTCGGCTTCAAGCAACGACGCCAGCAGCGTGTGCTTGTCTTTGCAATCTCCATACTGGTTATGCAGCACGTCGCCGGCGAAGTGCGGCTGGTAGCGGCCCACCCCCAGCGACAAGCTCACATAGCGGAAATTCTTGGCCACATAATCGTAAAGAGCTTCCGTCTTGTCGAGATCGCTGCTCAGCCCTTTGGTCAGTTCCTCAGCCTTGGCCCGAACTTCCGGCGACGGAACCCGCCGGTCTTTTTCCAGCTCCGCGTACCAGCGGCCGATCTGCTCCCAGGTGGCGAACGTAGTCAACTGAATGTCGGGATGTTCATCCTCCGGTTTTTTCCGCTTCTTCTTTTTGTCTTTATCGTCCTTGTCTTTATCGTCTTCGCGTTCGAGGTGAGAGCTGGTCCAGTGGTAGACGCGCCGTCCGTTGGCGTCGGTAATCTTCGGATCCATGCCCGGCTTGCTCTTGAGCTCCAGCGGCCGCCCCGACGGCACATCCAGGTCGAAGCCTTCATCAAGAACGATGTCGTTCTTATCGAATTCATACTCCGTCCAGAACTGCCCCGGAGCCAGCGCCGTGTGCACCGTCGTCACCAGGTCATACTCCAGCACTTCCCCCGGCCGCAGCCCCGGAACCGTCACATGCTTCTGCCGGTAATCGGTATAGACCGGCGCCTCATGTTCCACCGGCGCGCTCAGATCCTGGATGTCGTCAGGTCCGGCCTTCACTACGCTGCCATCC
Organism: uncultured Acidobacteriaceae bacterium; assembly: GCA_963719575.1. Classification (GTDB taxonomy): domain Bacteria; phylum Acidobacteriota; class Terriglobia; order Terriglobales; family Acidobacteriaceae; genus Sulfotelmatobacter. Next base: position 8,277 of record CAVRCN010000001.1, on the reverse strand, counting down.
GCCTTGATCACGCGGACGTAGGCAATCTCCATGCTCTCGTTGGCCGAGTTGTAGCCCAGTTGCAGCTGGCCCCACTGCTGCACCCCCGCCTCGCTCTGCACCCGGATGCGCGCAATCGATTCCTTGCGCCCCGTGCCGTCCGCCTCGAACCGGTAATAGTTCTGCAGCTTCTCGATGACAAACGCTTCCTGCGAGTAGTCGGCGGGTGTTCCATTTCTCGCGTCCTTGGCGGGAAGTAGGGCCTTTCCCTCGACCGTGGCCGTGGATTTGAGCACCGGCTGGCTGGACTGCTGCGAACCTGCGGTTACCGCGAGGGCGCAGGCAACAACGAACCCTAAGAAAAGATTACGCATAAGTGGTGATTAGTCCTGCGCCCGTTTGTATCCCAAGCTGCCGCCCGGCGCAAGCGGAGCTCCCCAGAGGAAATTACACAGAAAAGACACTACCCGAATGTATGGCGCCAGCATCCTGCCGGCTGTTCCGAAGTAACCCCAAGGTAATCTTCGACCCTATCTTAGGTTAAGATGCAGGTCCGGCGCTTCGAGTTCTTCTCATTATGAGAATACCAGCCCTGCCGTGATGTGATCCCTTTAATATTTTCCCATCCGCCGCCCCAAAACGGGAGTAAAATCGCCCCCAGCTAGTCTTGCCTCGCCATGAAGCGGGGCAGGCGTGACGCATAATGTTCTTGCGCCACGATTCTTCCGCTGGAGGTTTTTGCATGGAAGATCGGGCCCCTGTCGTCTTATCCACCGACCAGTCGTCGACCTCTACCACCTCGATCCGCAGGCATGAAGGCCGCGGCGCCTGGGTTCTCACCGCCTACGGCGTTTCCGGCCTGGCGCTGTTCGGAGTGATTGCTTACTTCTTCTCGGACTTCATCTCCCGCTAGTCCGGCCCGGCAGTCACGAACGAGCGTGCGCGCCCGCGGATACGGGTGAGGTGTAGGTTCCGCCCCGGCATGCATCAAACCCCGTCAATCTGATTGCGATTTTCTCCCCAGGTTGACGATGTGCCCCAACTAATCCCCTCATTCGCGCACGGGATCGGCGGGACGCGCTAAAATACCAGAATCTTTGCCCGCCACTTTCGTCGCTCCATAATTTATCGCTGCATAAAGGGGTGTGTCGCATGAATCCGCAAACGCAACCGTCCGAATCCCCATACTGCGTCAGGATCGAGACCGGGACCGGCCAGTCCGCTACTATTCCCATCGCCGTCTTGACACCGCAGCAGTTGGAAGTCTTTCTTCAGACTGAGTTCAAGAGGTTGGCGCAAGAAGCAGGCGTAAAAGGCGCTCGTATTCATGTGGAGCGGGCCATAGCCGCTGACTACGAGCAGGTCCTCCGTGAGGTGGCGGCGTGCCTGTCCTCTGCGAAGGCACGACGAGTCGCATGACTCGGGCCGCGGCCAGATCGTCCCTTTTGTGCGTGCTCGTGACCGCGCTGGCAACGGCCGTGTCTTGCTCCTGCCCGACTGCTCCATCTGTCACTTCGATCTCACCCAGCAGCACATCCGCTGGCGGCAGCCCGTTCGTATTGACCATCAACGGTAATAACTTTAGCAGTGACTCGGTGGTGAACTTTAACGGCTCCGATTTGACGCCGAGCCTTGTGACCAGGCATCAGGTGGTGGCTACGATCCCCGCTTCCGACATTGCGCAGCCCGGAACGTTGCAGGTTCTTGTGCTCAATCCCCCAACCGGTGGCACGACTAGCACCATCGGAGGAACCGGCCCCACAACCACATCATCCACGTGCGGTGGTAACGACTCAAACGCCGTTTCCTTCACGGTCAGCCCATGACTCCATAAGCTGGCACGACTGAGAATGTAAGTGTCGCAAGCGGGCCATTTCACCCGTTTTGAACGTGCTACAATGACGGTCCTTAGGAGTTGCAACTGCTTCAACCGGCACCGGCCCTAACCCCACACGCAAGATTGCGAGATCGACGAAAGAATAGACCGTGGCTAAACCTCCCTCCACGTCCACTCCTGCGCCCATCACCTACGCCGACGCTGGCGTGGACATCAGCCGCGCCAACCGCACCAAGCAGCGCATCAAGTATCTAGCCCACAAAACTTTCACCCGCGGCGTACTCAGCGAAATCGGAGGCTTCGGCGGCCTCTTCGCGATCGATAAAGTCAAATACCTGGACCCAGTCCTGGTCTCGAGCGTAGACGGCGTCGGCACCAAGTTGAAAGTCGCTTTCGAGATGGGACTGCACTCCACCATCGGCGGAGACCTGGTCAACCACTGCGTCAACGACATTCTGGTGCAGGGCGCGGCCCCATTGTTTTTCATGGACTACCTGGCTACCGGCACTCTCGACCCAGCGATCGCAGAAAAAGTTGTCGAAGGCCTGGCCGACGCCTGCAAGCACAACGGATGCGCCCTGATCGGCGGCGAGACCGCCGAAATGCCCGGCTTCTATCCCGACGGAGAATATGACCTGGCCGGCTTCATCGTAGGCGTAGTCGAGCGCGAGAAAATTATCACCGGCAAAGACGTGCAGATCGGCGACATCGTTCTCGGCCTGCCCTCCAACGGCCTGCACACCAACGGATATTCCCTCGCCCGCAAACTCCTGTTCGAAGTCGCCCGCTATTCCCCCGAAACCTACGTCAACGAAATCAAAAATAAAGTCGGCAACGAGCTGATGCGCACCCACAAAAGTTACTGGCCGTCGCTCAAGAAAATGCTGGACGCGCAGTGCGTCTCGGCTCTGGCCCACATCACCGGCGGCGGCATCACCGAAAATCTCCCGCGCGTGCTCCCGCGCGGAACCGCAGCCGTAATCGAACTCGGCTCCTGGCCCGTGCAGCCCATCTTCGAGCATCTCCAGGAACTGGGAAATGTCCCGCAAGACGAAATGCTCCGCACCTTCAACATGGGCCTCGGAATGCTATTAGTAGTCCCCTCGGCTAAATTCAAAAAAACCCAAACCGTGCTGGAACGCGTAGGCGAAAAAGCCTACACCATAGGCCGCATCATAAAAGGCGAACGCAAAGTCCTGTACAGCTGAAAAAAAGAAGATGATCGATGACACCGACCCCTAACCACTGACCCCTGACCACTGATTTTCAATCACCCATGCATTCCCTAGCCATCCTCCTCTCCGGACGCGGTTCGAACTTCGTCGCCATCGCCGATAGCATCACAGCCGGCCGCATCCCCAACGCAAAAATCGTCGTAGTAATTTCGAACAAGCCCGACGCCCCGGGAATCGCAATAGCCCGAGAACGCAGCCTGAACGCCGTGGTCATCCCGTCAAAAGGCAAGCCCCGCGAAGACCACGACCGCGAAGTAGTCGCCGCGCTAAAACAACACAACGTCGATCTCATCTGCCTCGCCGGATACATGCGCCTGCTCTCCCCCTGGTTCGTGCAGCAGTTCCCCCACCGCATTCTCAACATCCATCCCTCGCTGCTCCCCGCATTCCCCGGCCTCGAAGCCCAGGAGCAAGCCTTCGCCTACGGCGTAAAAGTCACCGGCTGCACCGTGCACTTCGTAGACGAAGAACTCGACCACGGCGCGATCATTATTCAGAAAACCGTCCCCGTCCTCGACACCGACAACGAGCACACCCTAGCCGCAAGAATCCTGGAGCAGGAACACATCGCCTACACCGAAGCCATCAACATCGTTCTGGTAGGGAAACCCACAGTTATCGGGAGACGGCTTGTGACGGATGTCACATCCAAACGCGGCGCAATCTGAGTACATTTCAGATTGCAGATTCTAGATTTCAGATTTGGTCGTGGCTGGTTCAACTACTTCCGACGAATTGCAGAGCCGCACCAAGGGCTTCGCGCTCATGGCAATTCGCCTGTGCCAGGACCTTCCTCGTAGCCAGGCCAGCACTGTCATTACTCGACAACTCCTACGTTCTGCCACTTCCGTAGGAGCGAACTATCGCGCGGTCTGCCGAGCGCGGTCCACCGCAGATTTCGTTTCGAAGCTAGGAATTGTCCTTGAAGAAGCAGACGAAACCCTATTCTGGCTGGAGCTCCTAATCGAAAGCGGCGTGGCACAGCCCGACAAGACCGCCCCGCTGCTGCGAGAAGCAAACGAGCTAGTCTCAATCTTCGTAGCCTCCCTGCGTACAGCGAAGGGTTTAAAATCTGCAATCTGAAATCTCAAATCTGCAATTCTTTCTTATAATGACCCAGTGTCCACTTTCCCTCCCGTCGACGACCAACTCACCTATTTAAGAAAAGGCGCCGCAGAAATCATCCGCGAATCCGAGCTCCGCGCCAAGCTCGAGAAATCCCGCGCCACCGGCAAGCCCCTGCGCGTAAAGCTCGGCATGGACCCGACCGCTCCCGACCTCCATCTCGGCCACACCGTAGTCCTGCGCAAGCTCAAACATTTTCAGGATCTCGGCCACACCGCGATTTTTCTAATCGGCGATTTCACCGGCATGATCGGAGATCCCACCGGCCGCTCCGTCACGCGTCCTCCGCTCACACGCGAACAGATCGAACAGAACGCCGAAACCTACAAAACGCAAGTCTTCAAAATTCTCGATCCGCAAAAGACCGTCATCGACTTCAACCGTCGCTGGATGGGCGCATTCACCGCCGACGACTTCGTCCGCCTAATGGCCAAATACACCGTCTCGCAATTGCTGGAGCGCGAAGACTTCCACAAACGCTTCCAGGAAGAGAAACCGATCTCCGTGCACGAGTTGCTCTACCCGCTGGTGCAAGGCTACGACTCCGTAGCCCTCGAAGCCGACGTCGAACTCGGCGGCACCGACCAAAGATTCAATCTGCAGGTAGGCCGCGACCTGCAGCGCGCCTACGGCCAGGAATCGCAGGTCGTCCTGACGACACCCATCCTCGAAGGCCTCGACGGCGTACAAAAAATGTCAAAGTCGCTAAACAACGCCATCGGCATCCACGAGCCCCCGCTCGAAATGTACGGCAAACTAATGAGCATCTCCGACGAAATGATGTGGCGCTACTACGAACTGCTGACGGATGTGCAATTAGCCGACATCGACAAGATGAAACGCGAAACGCACCCCATGCAAGCAAAGAAAGAGTTGGCGTCGAGGATCGTGGCGGATTTTCATTCAGCTGAGGCAGCGTCAAAAGCGGCAGAGGATTGGGCAAAGCAGTTCCAAAAGAATGATGTGCCGGACGAGTTAGAGCTTGTTGATGTCCGCTTGGCCGATGTCGGGGTTGATCCCGATGGCGGCCACCACGGTGCTTCGGTTGGGATCTGTCGAGGAGTGAACCCCGGCAGGCGACACATCGTACGCCTCGACAAGCTCATCCGGCACGCGGGGCTTGCTAACTCAAACAGCGAGGCTGGCGGAAAGCTGAGGGGTGGGGCGGTAGCCATTGACGGCGAGACGATCGGCGAAAGCAACTTCATCGCGGAAATGCCGTTAGATCACCCGGTCGTACTGCGTGTCGGCCGCCGCATGACGAAGGTGCGTTTGATCCCTTAGGAATCCCTGTCATCCTGAGCGCAGCAGAACGATTCGCTTCGCGAATCGCTCTGCGGAGTCGAAGGATCCCTACCCCACAAGTAACTCTCACCCCATTGTGTTTCTGCAGATCAGAACGCCGGAGTGTTTTCCTCCGTGCCTCGTGTCTCCGTCGTGGAATTTCTGCTACCCTCCCGCACATGCGCGCCGCCGCCATCTTCGGCCTGGGATGTTCCCCTCACCACCTCAAGCCTTTTCAGGATGGCGAGTCTCTCGAAGGTGTCGAGTCTCCCGAAAACACCTGGCGCATCGGCATGCCCTCAGCCTTCGATCAATCCGACGCCATCCTGCTCTTCGGCGGCGACGGCACCATCCAACGCCATCTGAGCCAACTCGTAAAATTAGGATTACCCGTCCTGATCGTCCCCACCGGAAGCGGCAACGACTTCGCCCGCGCCCTCGGCCTGCGCACCGTGCGCGACTCGCTGGCGGCGTGGCGCCTCTACTGCGCCGAAAAAAGTAATGCGCGCGCGATTGATCTAGGTGTAATCACCCCGCTCGAAGCCGCAAGCGCGGCCCCTTCCGCAGCCACCACCCCGACCGATCCCGCTCGCGACCCAGTTCTCGCCACTCGCTACTTTTGTAGCGTGGCCGGAGTCGGCCTCGACGCCGAAGTCGCCCGCCGCGCCAACCATCTCCCGCGCTGGCTCCGCGGACACGGCGGCTACGCCCTCGCCCTCGCTCCCACCATGTTCCAGTTCGCCCCGTTCCCCATGAAGATTCTCACGCCAGCCACCGAAGGCTGTCATCCCGACCGGAGCTTCCCATTCCCGCAGGGAATGGGAAGCGCAGTGGAGGGACCTGCTGTTCTTCCACACGAGCCGGAAGTGAACTGGCAAATAAAAAAATCCCAGCCCACCCTCCTCGCCGCCTTCGCCAACACGCCCACCTACGGCGGAGGCATGAAAATCGCCCCCCGCGCCCAAATGGACGACGGCCTTCTCGACGTCTGCATCATCGGCAGCGTCAATCCCCTCAAGCTGGCCTGCATGTTCCCCACCGTCTATTACGGACGCCATTTAAGAATCCGCGAAGTCGACTACTTCTCCGCCGCCTATCTCCGCCTCGAGACCGAGCACCCGCTCGACCTCTACGCCGACGGTGAGTATGTCTGCCGCACTCCCGTCGAACTCAGTGTCCACCGCGCCGCGCTGCGAGTAATCGTTCCTCCGTCACATGCAAGGGTCTAGAAGTTGTCTAACAAGCCGAAGCCCGGCATGCTTGTCGGAATCACAACAGCGGGTAACGTCTGATTAGCCCGTCAGAACGAAGCCGCTGGCGCGGCGGACGCTGCCGCGTAGGTGATGTCGGCAGTCCTGATTTTCGGCTCAGATAATTGTGGGTCACAAGGAGGTCCCTGTGACCCATCTACGCAAAATGATGCTGGAGGAACTCCAGCGACGTCATTACTCTGAAGCTACCACACGACGTTACATTCGTTTCATCGAGCGGTTCGCCCAGCACTTCCACTCCTCGCCCGATCGCCTGGGACCGCGACACATCCGCGAGTACCAAGCGCAACTCTTTACCGTGCACAAACTGACTCCCGGTTCGGTAACCAACCATCTCTGCGCCCTGCGCTTCCTCTACATCCAGACGCTCAAGAGGCCCTGGAGCATTGCCGATACTCCCTATCCCAAGAAGCGCTATCGCCTGCCCACCATTCTCAGTCAGGAAGAAGTAGCACAGCTCATCGATGCCGCGCCAACTCCCTTCTATCGCACCATTTTGATGACCCTCTACGGCACCGGCGTGCGCCGCACCGAGCTCACGCGCCTCAAGGTCAGCGACATCGATAGCCGACGCATGGTCGTGCACATTCAGGACGGCAAGGGTCACCAAGACCGCAACGTCATGCTCAGCCCCGTCCTGCTCGAGGAACTACGCGCTCACTGGCGACGCTTGCGCAAAAAATCCGTCTGGTTATTTCCCGGTAATCGCTGGCACAGTGGTGATCACCCCATGGATGACAAGACGCCCTACCACGCCTGCGTCGAAGCCGCCCGCCGCGCCGGGATTAAGAAACGGATCTATCCCCACATGCTCCGCCATTGCTTCGCCACCCACTTGCTCGAAGCCGGTGCCGACCTGCACACCATCCAGATCCTGTTAGGCCATCACGATCTGAAAGAAACTGCTCGCTATCTCCACCTCTCGCAACGGCACCTGCATGCCACCCCCAGTCCGCTGGACGCGCTGATGCTGAAGAAAGGCAGGTCATTCGAGGAGGAGTAAATGAGTCGGCCACGGTTAGAGGTGGCCGACATCATTCGCAGCGCAGGTACAGACTTCATCGAGAGGAATCGTTCGTGGCTCCGCTGGACCCACCTTAAAGTCCTGCTGGCCATCGCGCGCTGTCGCACCGCCGCTCTCGGCGGCCATATCGATGAGTGCACCAGTTGCGGACATCGTGCCACCATCTCCTACAACTCGTGTCGCAACCGGCACTGCCCGAAGTGTCAGACCGGGGCGCGGGAACGCTGGATCGCGGCGCGTCGTCGTGAACTGCTGCCCACGCCCTACGTGCACGTCGTCTTCACGCTGCCGCCGCAACTGGCTGCATTAGCTCTCCAGAACAGGAAACTCATCTACGGTTTGCTGCTTCGGGCCAGCGCAGAAACCCTGATAGAAGTCGCGCGCCATCCCGCCCATCTCGGAGCCGAGATCGGCTTCTTCAGCGTGCTTCACACCTGGAACCAGAAACTCCAACTTCATCCCCATGTCCATTGCGTCGTTCCCGCCGGCGGACTCTCCCGCGATCACGCCCGCTGGATTCGG